>CBDDBN010000001.1:0-142096 GCA_965225735.1 Denitrobaculum sp.
TTGGCCACCGGTGAGCTGCCGCTGCACTGAAATGTAGTTCTCAACGCCTTGGGCGCCGACCAGCAGATGCTGCTGATTGAAGACCATCGCCGGCACGCCCTGGATCCCGCGGGACGTCCAGAACTGCTCTTCCTGGCGGATCTTCTCCGCATAGCGGCCGTCGGCGAGCACGGTGAGTGCTTCTTCCCGCGCCAGCCCGATTTCCGCGGCGGCATCCGCGAGCACCTCGGGATCGTCGACATTGCGGCGATGGGTGAAGAAGCTGCTGAAGAGCGCCATCTTGAGGTCGTGCTGCCGTCCCTGGGTGCCGGCCCAGTGCAGGAGTTGATGCGCCTTGAAGGTATTGTACATGCGCATGTCGTCGGCGTAGTTGAAGGTGAAGCCCAGATCGGCACCCAGTTGAGTGAGGCGCGCACGGGCTTTCACACTGTCTTCGGGTGACGTGCCGTATTTGCGGGCGATGTGCTCGCGCAGGTTCTCGCCCTCCGGCGGCATATCGGGATTGAGTTCGAAGGGATGCCAGAAGACCTGCGCCGAGACACCGGTGACGGCCATGGCCTGTTCGAATTGTTTGAAGCCGATGAGACACCAGGGGCAGACCACGTCGGAGATAATGTCCAGGCGCAGATCGGCAGTCGCTTTTTCTTCCGTCATCGGCGTTTCCTCTTCTGACTTGCCGGCGGGGCTCACTCCGGATCTTTGAAGCGGGCAGCATTTTCCTTGGCCGCCGCCTCGATGTCGCCTTTGCCGAAGGCCGAGGGGCGCGGCTCGGGCAGTTGCAGGGCTTCTTGTGTCTTGGGCCGGGCGTCGATCCGGTCGAACCAGGCCTGCAGGTGCTCCAGGCCCTCGATCGAGACCGTAGCCCAGAAGTAGGAGCGCGCCCAAGGGTAGTTTGCCATATCGGCGATAGAATAATCGTGACCTGTCAGATACTCCCGCCCTGCCAGCCGTTTGTTGAGCACCTCGAGCAGGCGGCGGCTTTCATCCACGTAGCGCTTGATGGCGTAGGGGACATCGTCGCCGTTTGGTTTGGCGATGCGCTGAAAGAACATGGCCTGACCCATCATGGGACCGATACCACCCATTTGAAACATCAGCCATTGCAGCGTTTCGGAACGGATCTTGGGGTCGTGGGAAAGAAAGCGGTCGTACTTCTCCGCCAGGTACCAAAGGATGGCGCCCGACTCGAAAACGGCGAAGTTGTCGTTGCCCCGGTCGACAATGGTCGGGATGCGGCCGTTGGGGTTGAGCTTCAGGTAATCCGGCGCCTTCTGTTCCTTTTTCGCGAAGCTGATCGCTGTCATCTCGTAGTCGACCTCGGCTTCATGCAGGAAGATCAGCGGTTTCCAGCCGTTCATGGTGTTGGCGGTATAGAGGTGGATATCGGGCGGCGCCATGTCTCTGCTCCCTTTGGAGGTCTATCGGCTCTTACGCTGTAGTAGCTGTTCGACGAGGGAACAAAAGTCAATTAGTATACTTTTTGTAACCTAGGAGATTTTTATGAGGGCGCGCGTCACAGAAACCGAAGACGGCCGGAAGCGGGTATTGGAAGCCTGTCTGGAGCCCTGTCCCATTGAACGGGGCATGCGGATCATCGGCGGCAAGTGGAAAGGCTCCATCCTCTGGCATCTCAAGGACGGTCCGGTCCGCTTCAACGATCTGTCCCGCATGCTGGGCGGCGCCAGCAAAAAGATGGTGACCCAGCGCCTGAGGGAAATGGAGGAAAGCGGTCTGCTCAAACGCGATGTGATCAGCACGCGGCCGGTCGCGGTAACTTACGAGATCACGGACTTCGGGCGCTCTGCTCTTGGCGTTCTGGAAGAACTCAAGACCTGGTCAGAGGCGAAGAATATCTAACCGGGCTCCTGGCTGTGATAAGCTTGAACATCTGGTCAGGTAGTCCAACGGTGTCTGCGCCGCGTATAGATTTACAAAACGGGCGGAGGGGAGTGTCATGGAAAAAAGTGAATCCACAGAGCCGCAGATGCGGCGGAGTATTCTTCTGTCTCTTGTGATGATGATCGCACCTGCCGTTGCCCAAGCCTGCGGCCCGGCCGTGGAAATCGAATTCACCGAGGGCGCGCCCAAGGACCGCTTCGAGATCCGCAACGTCAGCAACGGCGCCTGGGGCCTCACCTCGCTGTCGATCCAACTCGCGGGCTCAAAGGGCGATCTGGTTTTCGATACGGCGCCCGGCGGCGAAGGCCTCTCGGTTTACCAACCCTTTGAAGTGCGAAGCGGCGCGGCCGACGTCAGCTTGCGCGGCATACCGGTGGTGCGCGACGGGGACCGGGCCATGGACCTAGAGTTCGACGCCTTTTGGTCTGGCAAGAATTTCGATTTCACGATCGATCTGGACGACCGCCTGCCGCTGTCCGAATACGGCCAGACTATGATCAGCGGTGCGGAGATCGAGGGCGCGGTTGTCATCGCAAGCTTCGTAGATCAGGACGGCGTCGCCTCGGTGCAGAAGGGCTCCTTTGGGTCGGATGCTCGGGCCGTGCTCAACGGCGGGACCTGCGCCTGAGAGCCTCGTTCTAAGTTTTCGGCTCTCGGTTACTCTCGCTTTCGACCTCTTCTTTTTCCCATTCAGGTGAGTCTCTCAGTATCCGGCGAAGCTCGGCTTTCTTCGCCGCCTCTTCTTCCTGCTGCTGTAGACCCGGTGACTTATTCACAAAAAAGCTGATCATTGGCCGGCCCTGCAGGACATTGAACAAGGGCCCGAGCGGGAGCATCAGGACGATGAAGGTCGCCATGAAGTCGAAGTGGGGCCGGAGTAGCAGGGGAATGCCGATAGCGTACCAGCAGAGGGCACAGATCATGAGGCCCGTATTCACGACGGGCCGCTCACGGTGCTTTCTCAGGATCCACCTAGCGGCGCGCTGGTAGAAATCGCTGACCGTCATTACCAGGAAATACATCTGTCTCGCCGCTCCATCTGCTACCTGCTGCATGGTGATCTGATTTGCGCAGGATCGCTTCTATGCGGTCAAGTCCTTTCAGGCTGAGCTCACTCAAATCGGCAAGTTTCTGCAATTTCTGCTGTGGGATTCGCCCCCGCAGATTCTGCTTGCCTTCGTGCGCCATGAATGCGAATTGTATACATAATGTATTTTAAAGGTGTTTCATGGCTGCCAACAAAAAGGACGACTGCCTGGCGCAGTTGAAGATGCGGATCCTGACGCTGGATATTGCCCCGGGGACGGTTCTCGACGAAACCGAGCTCTCGGAACAGTTCGGGCTGTCACGCACGCCCCTGCGGGAAATCTTTCAGCGTCTCTCCGGTGAGGGCTATCTGAGCCTGGAGGCGAACCGCGGCGCCAGCGTCTGTTCCATGGATCTCTCGGTGATGCGGATGTTCTTTCAGACCGCGCCCATGGTCTACGCCGCCGTCACCCGGCTGGCCGCCGAGCAGGCGCGGCCTGCACAGGTGACGCAGCTGAAGGAGGTCCAGCGGAGCTTCCGCAGGGCGGTTAAGGCCGAGGCGGCAGCCGACATGGCGATGTTCAATCACCGCTTTCACGAGCTGATCGGCAAGATGGCGGACAATCCTTATCTCTCGCCCAGCCTCAACCGGTTGCTGATCGACCACACGCGCATGAGCCAGCTGTTCTACCGTCCGAAGACGCCGAAGGAGCGGGTGCTGGTGGAAGACGCCTGCAGCCAGCACGACGAAATCATCGAGGCGATTGAGAAGCACGAACCCTCGCGCGCGGTCGAACTGACCCTCGATCATTGGAATCTCTCACGCGATCGGATCGAGCGTTTCGTGCAGCCCGATCCGCTCCCCCACGACCTCAATCTCGAGACCGGAAATGCAGTTTGAAGGCATCTACACACCCGTCGTGACGCCGCATCATGCGGACTTCACGATCAACCGGGACGGCTTCGCGGAGACAATCGAACATCTGATCGCCGCGGGTATCCAGGGCATAATCGTCGCGGGCACGACCGGCGAGTATTACGCCCAGACCGCCGAGGAACGGGTGACGATGATGAAGCTTTCCAAGGAGCTCATCAAAGGCCGGCTGCCGCTGATCATCGGCACCGGCGCGATCCGGACCGAGGACAGCGTCGGTTTCGCGGAAGCCGCCAAAGCGGTGGGCGCGGATGCGCTGCTGGTGGCGACGCCGCCCTACGCCTATCCGACCGGCCGGGAGATTGCGCTGCATGCCCTTGCCGTCGACCGGGCCGCGAACCTGCCGGTCATGCTCTACAACTATCCGGGCCGCATGTGCGTGAACATGGACGAGGCGACCCTCGACCGGCTCGGCCGCAGCCCCAACTTCTGCGCCATCAAGGAAAGCTCCGGCGACCCGAACCGCCTGCATATGCTGGCGCGGGACTATCCGCACATCCAGCTCTCCTGCGGCATGGACGATCAGGCGCTGGAGTTCTTCGCCTGGGGCGCGTGCTCCTGGGTCTGCGCCGGCTCCAACTTCGCGCCGGAAGCCCATAGCGCGCTCTACAAGGCCTGCGCGCTGGAAGGCGACTTCAACAAGGGCCGGCGGATTATGTCGGCCATGCTACCGCTCATGCGGGTGCTGGAGCAGGGCGGTAAGTTCGTCCAGTGTATCAAGCACGGCCTGACCCTGCGCGGCATCGATGCGGGCCCGCCGCGCAAACCTCTGCAGCCTCTGAACAAAGACGACAAACGCGAACTGGCGGAGGTGATCCGCACCATGAACGCGTCGATCGAGATGATCGAAAAGGAATCGTGAGATGACCGATCTGCTGACTCGCGAAGAATATGCTGCCATCGCCGCGGGGCTCGACTTTCCCCGCGCCGCCTTCATCGACGGAAAGTTCCGGGCCGGGCGGGGTGGCAAGCTCACGACCGTGAACCCGGCGACCGGCGAGACTCTCTGTGAAATCGCTGCCTGCAACGCCAAGGACGTGGACCTTGCGGTCAAGAAGGCGCGCGAGGCCTTCGAGCAGGGCCACTGGGCGAAACAGCATCCTTCGGCGCGCAAGGACGTGCTGATCCGGCTCTGCAAGCTCATCACTCGGAACCGGCGGGAGCTGGCGGTGATGGAGAGCCTGGACAGCGGCAAGCCGATCCGGGACTGCGAAGAAATCGATATCCCGGAGACCATTCATACGATCAAGTGGCACGCCGAGGCGATCGACAAGATCTACGACCAGACCGCCCCTAGCGGGGAGGAGGCCCTGGCCATCATCGTGCGCGAACCCATCGGCGTAGTGGCGGCCGTCCTGCCCTGGAACTTTCCGCTGCTGATGCTGGCCTGGAAGATCGGGCCGGCTCTGGCGGCGGGCAATTCGGTGATCGTGAAGCCGGCGGAGCAGACCTCACTGACGGCGCTCAGGCTCGCCGAACTGGCCATGGAAGCTGGTATCCCGAGCGGCGTGCTGCAGGTCCTGCCGGGCGACGGTCCCTCGGTGGGCGAGCCGCTGGGGCTGCATCCGGACGTGGATATGGTCAGCTTCACCGGCTCGACCGAAACCGGCCGGCGCTTCCTGCGCTATGCGGCGGACAGCAACCTCAAGAAGGTGGTGCTGGAGTGCGGCGGCAAGAACCCGGCGATCGTGCTGGAGGACGCCGAGGATCTGGATCTGGTTGCGGGCCATGTGGTCAACGCGGCCTTCTGGAACATGGGTGAGAACTGCTCTGCCAACTCCCGGCTGATTGTCCACAAGTCCGTCAAGAAACCGTTGATGGAGCGCATCCTGGCGCGGACCCGGGACTGGAAGACCGGCGATCCGCTGGATCCGGCGAACCACCTGGGCGCGCTCATCGATGCAGAGCACTGCAAGAAGGTGAGTGCCTACCTGAAGACAGGCAGTAAGAGCGCCAAGGCTGTCACGGGCGGCAAGAGCAAAGGTAGCTTCGTGGAGCCGACCATCTACGACGGCGTGAAGCCGGGCGACAAGCTGGCCAAGGAGGAGATTTTCGGCCCGGTGCTTTCGGTGATTACCGTCGCCTCCTTCGAGGAAGCGATCGAGATCGCCAACGATACCGACTATGGTCTGGCCGCCTCCGTCTTCACGGCGAATGCCAAGAAGGCCATCCGCGCCGCGCGAGCGATCCGGGCCGGCACGGTGACCGTGAACTGCTACGGTGAAGGCGATATCTCGACACCTTTCGGTGGCTACAAGCAGTCCGGCTTCGGCGGCCGCGACAACGGCCTCCATGCTCACGACCAATACACTGAGCTGAAGACCATCTGGATCGATCTGTCCGATTCCGCGCCCGAGGAGAGCGTAGGATGAACGCGCAGGCCGAAGTAAGAAGCTCCCGCCGCGGCGGCCGCGATGCCCGCCGTAGCGTGCGCAGCGACGTCCGCGAGTCCATGCTGCCGGGCCTCAAGCGCAACCTGCCGCTGGTCGAGCCCATGTCGCAGGAGCAGATCGAAAAGATCGACAAGGCCTCCATGGACATCCTGGAGAACGTCGGCGTGGTCTTCCGGGACCCGGTGGCCATCGAGGACTGGAAAAAGGCTGGCGCCGAGGTGCGGGACGAAGACCGGGTTCACCTGGACCGGGGCCTGGTCCGGGAGCTGATTAAGACCATCCCCAGCGACTTCACCTATCACGCGCGCGATCCCAAGAAGAACCTGCCGCTCGGCGGGCCGCGTTCGATCTTCGTACCCATGACCGGCGCGCCCTACATGCGGGACCTGGAGGACAAGCGCCGGGGACCGACGCTCGACGATCTGGCGACTTTTCACAAGCTCGCCCACATGGCGCCCGCGCTGCATTCCTCGGCGCACCATATCGTCGAGCCCATGGACCATGTGGTCGCGCATCGGCATCTGCGCATCACCTATTCCTCCATGAAGTATTCCGACAAGACCTTCATGGGCATGACCACCTCGCCGAAGAACGCCGAGGATGTGCTCGACATGTGCGAGATTCTCTTTGGCGCGGAATTTATGGAGAGCCACCCGGTGGTCACCGGGAACTGCAACGGCAACTCGCCGCTGGTCTGGGACGAGACCATGTTGGGGGCCATGCGCGCTTTCAACCGGCGCAATCAGCCGGTGCTCTGCTCGCCCTTCGTGCTGGGCGGCGCCAACACCCCGGCCTCGACGGCGGCGGCGGTGGCGCAGCTCAATGCAGAGGCGCTCTCGGCCCTTGCTTACACCCAGGTGATCCGCAAGGGCTGCCCGGCGATCTATGGCCACTACCTCTCGACGGTCTCCATGGCCAGTGGCGCGCCCATGGCCGGCACGCCGGAGATCAGCCTGATGAACTTCATGATCGGGCAGATGGCGCGTTACTACGGCGTGCCCTGGCGGACCTCGAACACCCTGGGCGGTGCCAAGACCTTCGACGCCCAGGCCGGTTACGAGAGCGCCAGCACCCTGATGGCGGTCCTCATGGCGGGCGCGAACTACATCTGGCACTCGGCGGGCTGGAACGAGGCTGGCATGCACTGCTCCATCGCCAAATTCATGGTGGACGCGGAACAGTGTGCCATGGGCTACCGCATGGCCGAGGGCATCAAGTGGGACGACTTCGACGAGGCCATTTCGGCGGTCAGCGACATCGGCCCGGGCGGGCACTATCTGGGTCACGCCCACACCCTGGCCAAGTTCCAGGACGCCTTCTTCATGCCGAAGCTCTTCGACAACAACTCGGTCGAGCAGTGGATGGCGGACGGCTCCAAGGAGATCACCGAGCGTGCGCTTGAGGCCGCAAAGGCCTCCTTGAAGGCATACGAGGAGCCGAAGCTCGATCCGGCGATCGACGAGGCGCTGCTCGACTACATCGCCCGGCGCGAGCGGGAAATACCGGCGGTCGACGCGCTGAACAACGAGCATTGAGCGGCCGGAGATAGTCGATGCGCGTCAGGAAACTACCCCGCGACCCGGGTCCCGCCGCCTGGAACGCAATCCTTCCAGCAGATGCCGCTTATCCTGAACTGGACGAACGGACGAGCGCCGACTGGCTTGTCATTGGCGCTGGCTTCGCCGGGCTGGCCGCGACCCGGCGGCTGAAACAGCTCTGCCCGGGTGATCGCATCGTCCTGTTGGAGGCACGGCGGGTCGCCGAAGGCCCAGCTGGCCGCAACTCAGGCTTCATGATCGACCTGCCGCACGATCTTTCCTCGGATGACTACGGCGGGGATCTCGAGCGTGACCGCAAGCAGACACGGTTGAACCGGGCCGGTATCGACTTCGCGCAGCAGGCGGCCGAGGACTATGGCCTTTGTGCTGAAGCCTTTATCCGCAGCGGCAAGATCAACGCCGCGGCGACGGAAAAGGGGTTGAAGCACAACAGCGACTACGCCGCGCACCTGGCCAAGATGGGCGAGGCGCACGATCTGCTGGACGCGGCCGAGATGAAGGCTCTGACAGGGAGCGATTACTATAAGGGTGGCTTGCGCACACCGGGCGCGGCGATGATTCAGCCGGCGCTCTTCGTGCGCGGCGTCGCGCGCGGCGTGGTTTCCAACCTGGTCTCGATCCATGAGCAATCGCCTGTCACCGCTCTTGAGCGGAAAGACGGTTGCTGGATCGCCACCACGCCCAAGGGCAGCGTCTCCGCACCGAAGGTCATTCTGGCAGTCAACGGCCACGCGGAGAGTTTCGGCTACTTCAAGCGGCGGCTGATGCATGTCTTTACCTATGCCTCCATGACCCGGGCGCTGACGTCGGATGAGGTGAAGATACTCGGCGGCGCGGCGGTCTGGAGCTGCACGCCGGCCGATCCTCTGGGCACCACGGTGCGCCGCATCTCAGGGACCGGCGGCGACCGCATCGTGATCCGCAACCGCTTCACCTATGACCCTGCCATGGAAGTCAGCGACAGTCGGATTGCGGCCGTGGGGCGCGATCACGACCGCGCCTTTGCCCAGCGCTTCCCCATGTTGGCAGGCGTGGAGATGGAGTATCGCTGGGGCGGCCGGCTCTGTCTGAGCCGCAACGGCGTGCCCGCCTTCGGCGAGATTGAGACCGGGCTCTACGCCGCCTGCTGCCAGAACGGACTGGGCACGGCGAAAGGCACGCTTGCCGGGATGCTGGCGGCGGAACTGGCTACGGGGACCGGCTCCGATCTTCTCGACGACCTGCTCGCCGAGGTGCCGCCGCAGGCCTTGCCGCCCGAACCCTTGGCCTGGCTCGGCGCCAACGCGGTGATCCGTTGGGGTGAGATGAAGGCGGGGCTTGAATTGTGACGACAAAAGTAAAGGAACCGAAAGGGGAGGCGATCATGAATGCACGCGTCCAGATCAAACCGATGAAGACTTATCGCATCGGCTTTTTCCTGGTTCCCGGCTTCTCTATGCTGACCTGGTCCTCTGCCGTGGAAGCCTTGAGGGAAGCCAACCGTCAGAGCGGAATGGAGCTCTATAGCTGGCGCCTCTTCTCCATTGACGGCGGCCCGGTCGTATCCTGCGCCGGGACCGAGCTTTTGACCGAAGGCGTGCAGACGCGTTTTACACGCGACGATGCCTTTTTCGTTTGCGCCGGCTTCGACCCGCTCAGGGTCGACACGCGAGTCTTTCCTCTCTTGCGGCAATTGAATGTCAGCGGCGTAACGCTGGCGGGGCTCGGTACGGGCGCCGATGTTCTGGCGGCCGCAGGGCTCTTGAACGGCTATCGCGCCACCCGCCACTGGGAAGACGCTATCGCCGCGGTGGAACGCTTTCCGAATGTCGAGTGGACCGGCAATCTGATCGAGATGGACCGAAATCGCTACAGCTGTTCCGGCGGGCTGGCGACTTTCGACCTGATGCTGAACATGATCGAGGAGCGTTTCGGGCGGCAACTAACTTCCAAGATCTGCGATCAGTTTCAGTATGAGCGTGTCCGGAGCCGCTTTGACGAGCAGCGGCCCTTCGTCGAGCAACGCTTCGCGACGGCCAACGCGAAGGTGGCGCAGGCGGTCAAACTGATGGAGAGCAATATCGAGGACGTGCTGTCCCTCGACGAGATCGCGCAGGAAATCGGCGTTTCACGCCGACAGCTTGAGCGGTTGTTTGTTCAGCATGTCGGGCAATCGCCCTGTCTCTATTATCGCGCGTTGCGGCTGCGCAAGGCACGCGCATTGCTGCGCCACACCAACCTGGCCATCGTGCAGGTGGCCGCTGCGACGGGCTTCGTCTCTCACTCGCATATGACAAAGAGCTACCGCAACGAATTCGGAAAGTCTCCGCGCGAGGAAAGGTGCGATGCGGCCTGAGCCTGCTCAGGTTTCGTCAGAGCCAAGCCGGTCGAGCGCGGGTTCCAGCAACTTCAAGGTCCGGTCCAGGACGCCGTTCTGGGACTCCGCATAGGTGACGGCGGCGGCGCTCATCTGCGCGACCTTTTCAGGTTCCTGCAGCAGCCTGCTAACGGCGAAGGCAAGATCGCCAGGACGTTGACTGATGCGCCGGATCGCCCCGGCGGCAATCATATCATCGACAATGCGGACGAAGTTCTCGGTGTGCTGACCGCAGACGATTGCACAGCCGAGCCGCGCGGCCTCTATTGGGTTCTGACCGCCCTTTGCGATCAGGGTGCCGCCCATCATGGCGATGCTATTGAGTCGGAACCAGAGGCCCAGTTCACCGAGGGTGTCTGCGAGGTAAACCTCGGTCTCCTCTTTGAGCGCATGGCCGCGGCTGCGTTGGGCGACATTCAGATCCAGTTCGCGGATCCGCTCGGCCAGAGCGGGACCTCGTTCGGGATGGCGCGGGACGATCATGGTGAGGAGCCTGGGATGTTTCCAGGCGATCTGGCGATGAGTCTCTGCGATGCGCAGTTCTTCGCCCGGGTGACTGGAATAGAGCAACCAGCGGGGGCGGTCACCCAGCTCTTCCTCGAACTGAGCCAGGAGGGTAGGGTCGGCTGTCAGCGGTGGGGCGGCGAACTTTAGGTTGCCCGGCAAACTGCTGTCTTCGAAACCGAGAGCCCGGTAGTTCTCCTGATCCTCCGGCGACTGCGCCTGGATCGCTTCGAAGCAGTCTAGCAGGGCGCGGAAGATCGGGCCTGAGCGCCTCCAACCCCGGAACGACTTTGGCGACATGCGGCCGTTGATCAGGTGAAGTGGGATCCCACGCGCCTTAGCTTCCAGCAAAAGGTTCGGCCAAAATTCCGACTCGATGATCAGGCCAAGTTGGGGCTGCCAGTGCTCAAAGAAACGGCGGACGGCGGAGGGCGTGTCGATTGGGACGAACTGATGGATCACGTCTTCCGGTAAACGATTGGCCATTGTCTGGGCCGATGTCACCGTGCCGGTCGTCACCAGAATTCGGATGCCGGGCCTTTCCGCGCGCAGGCGCTCGATCAGCGGCAGCGCGGAGACCGACTCTCCCACGCTCGAAGCGTGGATCCAAAGCAAAGGCCCATCGGGTCGAGGAAGATCGCTGAAGCCGAAGCGCTCGCCGAAGCGCTCCGGATGCTCTTTTCCCTGGTTGCGGCGCTTTTTCATGTGCCGCCCGATCAGGGGCGCTGCCATCAGGCCGAAGGCGCGGTAGAGGCCGAAGGCCATCGCGGCAGTTGGGGAAGCGCTCATGATCCGAGCTCCCCTCGCGACTCATAACTGGCGGCCAGTCCGGCACGCAGGTCGTAAGGGGGTGACCAGTTAAGCTCTCGCATCAAAGGCGACATGTCGATGTCCAGAGAGTCACTCAAGCGCTCGATCATAGCACTGCGACCGGTCAAGCGCCCGGCCAGGCGGAGTAGCCATTGCGGGCAGGGGAAGAGGCGCGCTGCCTGCCCGCGCACCTCGGCCAGCGCGCGGACCAGATCTGGGGTAGAGATGCCGGGTCCGTCGGCGATTTCGTAACAGCGCGTCCCTTGCGCCGGGCTCTCAATGCAACGCTGCACAGCATCACAGAGATTACCGACGTATAAGAAGGCCCGGGCGTTGCGGATCGACGCCAAAGGCAAGGGGAGCCCTCGTTCGATCACTTTTACCAGAAGCGCAAAGTTGCCCGGCGCTTCCGCGCCGTAAATCAGGGGTGGGCGCAATATGGTGAGGGCCATGCCGCTGTCCTTGGTCGCCGCGATCAGGGCCTGCTCGGCTTCCAGCTTACTGATCTGGTAGGGCGTGGCGTCGGCGCTGCCCTCCGCAATCCTGGCGCCAATAGAGCTTAGAAAGACAAAGTGCTTTACGCCTGCACTGACGGCCTGCCGGGCAAGGTTTTCGCTGCCAGCGACATTCACTCTACGAAAGGCTGCCAAGGGATCGGCGGCCGTTTCTTCCAGCACGTGGACCCGCGCGGCACAGTGGACCACCACTTCAACATCCTGGAGGGCCGCTTCCCAGTCGGTGTCGGCGTCAATATCGCCGGTCACCACTGTTTCGGTCCCGGCCAGCGTTCCCTTTGAGCGCAGGCTGCCGCGAAGATGCCAACCTTCTGCTGCCAGGACTCTGCAGAGATTCCGACCGACGAAGCCATTGGCCCCGGTAACCAGAACCGATCGGGACTCTAATGTTGCGCGCCCGGGCATGACGATCAGAACACCCGGCGCTTCAAAAGCGCATGGCTGGCATAGTGCGCCAGGCACCAGGCCGCGTAGGGCAGCGAGAGCTTTTCGATATCCCGGTAAATCCGCCAGACCCAATAGGCGGAGCGCGCCGGTGGGCTGGAGATGGAACCGATGACGGAGCGGTAGCGCGCCAGATCCTCCTGAAGGCAAAGCGCACGATGGCCCTGACGCAGGAGGGAGAGCCAGAGGATGTAATCGTGGGCGCGGTAGCCCGCCTCGTTTATGCGGATCGGGCCGGTCTTCGCCGTGTCGACCATTGAGGTCAGGTTGGCGATGGCCGCATTCTTTAAGACCTGACGGTAGGTGAGACTGGCCGGTGACTCAATCACGCGGCCAGTGGTGGCGCTGTCCTCGGAGATGCGCCGATACCAGGTGTAGGAGACCGCGCAATCCTCGCGGATCATGAAATCGGTCTGGCGTGCGAGCTTTTCTGGCAACCAAAGGTCGTCGCTGTCCAGGAAGGCGACAAAGCGCCCGCTTGCGCGTTCCAGCGCTGCATTTCGCGTAGCGGCCGGACCGGCATTCTTCTCCTGCCGAACGAGGACGATCCTTGGATCCTGTGCCGAAGCCTCGGTGACGATCTGGCAGGTATCGTCCTTCGAGCAGTCGTCCGCGACGATCATCTCCCAGTCAGTCAGTGTCTGGGCCTGCACGGACGCCATGGTTTCGCCGATAAATCGGGCGGCGTCGTAAGCAGGGGTAATGACGGAAACGAGGGGCACGTCGGTTCAAACCTCACCATGCGGGCTGACAGGACACGCAGGCAAACTAACTAACTAATACTTATAGCGATGAACGTGCTGCTGACTCACCTGCGATGACCATTTAGGTGTCCCAGAACAAGCGTTTTGTCGAGGTTGTATCTGTCCGCAGATGTCTGATCAAGTCTGGCGCACTTCCTGACCAGCACTATGGATCACACCATTGATGCCTGAAAACACCTGCCAGCAGAAGGGGAGCTCTTGCCTAGTTATTGATCTGCTTGCATCTTGCCGCGAGAAGGTTTAACGAGCCCAACCCTGTAATAGCGCTTCTGATGGGGCAGACATTCGATGACCTTGGTGAGGGACCGAAAGCCAATCTCATGTTTCTTTGTGCTGCCTAACTTCCGTGCTGGTGGCGCGGAACGGGTTGTCCTTAGCTTTTTGTCCGAACTTGACAGAGACCGCTTTGCCCCGGAGCTGATTGTCTTTCAGGATGAAGGTGTCTTCGCCGATTTGCGTCCCGCCGATGTGCCAATGCACATTCTTGGAGCCAAACGAATGCGGTCGGTTATTTGGCCCTTGGTAAAACTGATCCGGACACGACGGCCCGATCTTGTCTTTTCGTCCCACAGCTATGTGAACCTTGCTCTGTTGGCAAGTCGACTTGTGCTCCCAAACACCACAAAGATTGTCGTCCGCGAGCCAAGTACCCCTTCCAAAAGCCTTCCTGATACGAATTACGGCTGGCTCTTGAATCTCGGCTATCACGTCTTTTTTCGGCGTGCCGACCGAGTTATCTGTCTCAACGAAGAGGCTAAGCAGGATCTTGCGACACGATTCCGCGTTAACCCGTCGCGCTTGGTGCTTCTTCCAAATCCCGTAGCGGTGAGTTTCCTTCGCGACTCGGTCGGTGAACCATGTCGTGACGGCGCTGGTCGTCGCCTGGTTGCCGCCGGTCGCCTGACGCGGGCCAAGGGTTTTGATAGTCTTCTGCGCGCGCTAAAGCACACAGACGAGGATGTTTTCCTCACGATTTATGGCGATGGCCCAGAAGAAGACTCGTTACAAGCCCTTTGCAGAAGCCTTGGTCTTCAGCACAGGGTTCGGTTTGCGGGTTTCGAGAAACACCTGGCAGCAGCTCTCGCTGGCGCAGATGCTTTGGTCGCTCCCTCTCGCTGGGAGGGTTTCCCCAACATAGTGCTCGAAGCGCTGGCATGTGGGACGGTGGTTATTTCGTCATCCTCAGCTGGAGGTGTTCGCGAATTGGCCCGTGAACTTCCAGAGAACCTCCTAACACTGATTTCTAGCGAACAAGAACTTGCTGCAGCGATGAATCTAGTACGGGAGACTTCCGGCCTCGAGCTGCGTCCGAACTTGGTTCCGCTGAGATTCCAGGACAAGTATGTCGTAAAGCAGTTTGGGAATTGCCTGGAAGGTGTCGTTTGAGATAACCGCGTGCTACTGAGCTGCCGTTGCATCTTTTGACTGTTGCATCAAGCTGTCGTTGCGCGCATCGAGCGTTTCACGCCATAGCTGGATGCGGCGGTCTGCAAGCACCAAGCTGTCGAAATTGGACGTTATGTGCTCTCTGGCGGATGTCCGCAGACCCTCCAGACTGTCCCATTCATTCAAACAGGTGAGAACAGCCCGAGCTGCGGAGTCGATTTCTCCCTGTTCAACAATGAAGCCGGTCGCGCCGTGGTCAATTAACTCTTCGATACCCACTGTACGGGCGACCACGGGAATACAATCTCGGAGCATGGCTTCTTTCACGGTGTTTGGCAGGCGTTCCGAAGTCGACATGCTTAACATCACCTTTGCCGAGTCAAAGCCTTTGAAGACTTGCTCGTGTCCGACATGCCCCGTTAAACGAACGGCCGCCCCGAGTTTGAGTTCTTCGACGAGCGCTACAAGCTGGTCCTTGTCCGGGCCGTCGCCCATCAGCGTTAGTGTCGCATCGGGCCTTTCGTCTAGGACCTTGCGAAACACCCGTAAGCTGTCAGCTGTCCGCTTCAAGGGGATAAGTCGTTCGGCGACGATGACTTCGACAGAGTGCTTGATGGTCTTTGGGATCGCCTGCTTGTCGATATCCACACCGTGGTAGATGACGCGAACCCGCCTATCATCGAAGCCGAGGCGTCTGAGCTCCACTACATTTGCCTTGGCGAGGGTTAAGATGAGAGGTGCAGCCTTTCCGAGCTCGATGCTGGGTCCGTAACGGTGGTGCAGGTCGTAAGCGCTCAAGGACAGTGAAACCGGAATGTTTCTAAGCAGATAATGAATGAGAAGCCCCAAGAGGCTGGGATAATGACCCCAGTAAAGGTGAACGACATCGGGCGGCGACCGCTGGATTCTGTTGAAAAGGTCGAGCGCCCTGGGAATGAGGAGGAGGCTCTTAAGAAGTGACACTATGGTCGTGCCATTTTGCGAAAGGCTTTTTAGTAGCCTAAGCGGCAGCGATGGCTTTCTCACTCCAACCCAGAGGCCTCGCAGATTGCTAATCAGGGAATTGTGGTCGATGTCGATGTCATCAAGCCGGCGCTCGCTCAGCGTGTCATCGCAATTCTGCGGTTTAGGCTTGAAGGTTGCGACTGAGACCTGAACCTGGTGCGCCTGCAGTGCCCGGATTTCGACAGCGGCGAAAGTCTCCGAAGGGACCGGGAACTGCATTGTTACGTATAGGACTTTCAACGCCACGTAATTAAACCAGAAAGCCGCTGTGTGGAGAAGCTGACGACAATCGACATAGGGATAGCTGACGATCCATTACCTTTAGCACAGCCAGGATTTCTCTGGTAATGACTAAATCTCTCTTTGTTGGAGACTCCTTATCGGACCTCAGGCCTTAGCCGCTTGGGGCATAGCAATGCCGGGTCTTTCAGACGTGCGAGCAGATCCTGAGTGGCGTATGGATGTTGTGTATTGGGGCAGCAAAAAGCCGCCTGAATCACAGTGCATGACTCAGGCGGCTTTGCAAGTGGCTTGCGTTATTCCGCGATACGCAAGTTGGTCAGTTCGTTTCCGATTGCTACGAAAGTCGCTCGCAACTGATCGTTCGAAGGCGAATCGTAGTATTTGGCAGGATCCGACGCGCAGTTGCGGAACAGATTTTTGGTCGGCTCATCATTAAGCTGGAACGTAATCGCGTAAATGATAATGCCTTCATCCTTCATGTTCTGGCAAAGCCGCGACATCCGGTTATTGATTTCGACCACCGCCGCAGCTTTGTTGGTCGTTCCAAGGCGTCCTTCGCTTAGACGACCGTAAGCCGAGTAGTCCGTATCGGGATAGGTTCCGGACTGAGGGCTGCCTGGCAGGCCGCCTGGCCAGTCGTAGTATACGTTCTCACCGTCAGTTAACACGATTGCAACCTTGTCCATTAGAGGAGCGTCGTAGTCCATAGGCAGGCTTTCTGGTGTGTCGCCACCCCACAATCCGCGCCAACGCGGAGATATCACCCGCCAACCCCAGGCCAAACCGAGGTTTGCGTGCGTGCCGCCACGGTGCCAGGGCTGCATTTCGTCGATCGCCGCAAGCACCTTCGACTTCTCTGCTGTCAGTGATGTAATTGCCGGACCGCATCCCAGATTCGGACCAGTGCCATCGTTTTGCGCTTCATTGCTTTCATCGATTTCCGGCCAGTCGTTGTCGCCAAACTCGTCCCCGTAGTCGTCGATCGTCGAGCGCCAATAGTGCATGGCGAACTTTTCTTCAGATGGTGGATCATCTGATTCATCTCGAGGAGAGGGGCGAGCCTCAACGCAGCCTTTCCAAGCCGTCTCCGCTGGGATTTTGGCTTCAACGTATAGTTCTAACTCGGCCACATAGAATCTTGGCCTGTTCTCTTTTCTGTTGCGAATCCGGACTCGGTGGTAGCGAAAAGGCGTTTCTTCAAATAGACGGCCTTGTGGCACATCGAGTACGTATTTTCGTTTTTGGCGTTTTTTTCGAAACTTTGATCGATGATAATGCAAGGTTGTCCAGTTGATTCCGTCGTTGGAGCCTTGAAGCCAAAAATCGACCTTCACTCTAGCTCTGCTGGTGATTCGTACGAAACCACGGTTGCTTGAGCTCGTGAGTCGATAGCCGACGATCGTTTGTTCGTTTCCTTCACCCCAGTCTTTGCCGATGGCAGCAAGATGTTTCCTGTTTTTTAACCTTACGTACGCGCCACCGGCAGCCGACTGATGATCGTTGCCGTCGAAACCAGCTGCCAGGCCTTTGGAACCTGTCATGTTACCGATCGGCGTGCCGCCAACAGCCGGGACCCGAAGCTCGGTTGTGGTCGGATCGTGTAGATCCTCTTCGACCCAGTCGTCATGTTGCGGACCTACGTTGACCGTGGCAACAAAGGGAACCAAGCCGATCCAGAAGTTATTGATCTGTTCCTTTTCGCCGTAAAGGATGTTGACCAAGTCGGTGGCCGCCGCCTTCATGGTGCTTATTTTGTTGCCGCCGCGCATGGAACCGGTGTTGTCCATAATCAAAGCAAGCTCAAGTCCGCGGACCGAGCGCTTGACCACTGAACGGGCCGAGATCTTCATGTCGTCGATATGTAGGACGCGCAGAAAAGTCGTTGGAACCTTAGCTGTCGCTGAGATGGTCAATTGCTCGTTGCCTTCTCCCACATCGATGTCGAAGTCTACTAAGACCGAACCCATGTAGTCGCCCGGGAAGTTTGCCTCAAAATACTTCTGAATCTCGGCATCACGATAGGGCAAGTGAATCACTTTGCCGCCAGCCAATGCAGCTGCGTCCAAGGCCTGGCCTAACCGGGCCTTTGCGATGTAGCCGCGGCCCGCATCTGTCGCCAAGCCCAGAAAACCGACGACCGCCACGACAGACAAGCCGAAAAGGACCGAAACCGCGCCGTTTCGGCTCCTCTCGAACTCGACAAGGGTCTGTCGCAGACCCAGCCAAGCTTTCGATTTAAGCATCGTATTGTGTCCACAGTTCTTCGAAAGAACCGTAAGATTTTCAATGAAAAATGAACAACTAGTAAAAATAAATATTTGGTGAATATCAGTGCAATATTTATGTATAATTTATTTGTATTTTGAAATTTTATTACTTTTGATCTTAAATATAAGAGCTCGTGTAGAGAACGAGAATGAGAATTGGATTCAACCAGAGCTAAAAAGAAGTTTGTGTATGTGTCAGGATTTTTTGCAGACCGGCATGTAATCGAGATCGCTCGAACGGCGGTATAGCATTTTCCCTGGTGGTCTTTCTGGAAAAGCTCAGGAGGCGAGTGATTCCTTGACCTTTTCTTGGCGGCGCGTTTATTCAATCGTCAAAAGTCGTTCGCCGTAGATTCGTCGAAAGACCGTAAGATTCCGTTAGTGTCGTCTTACTCACTGACGATCGGTATCCTGAAAAAGGCCAGTTCTTAATGATACGTACAGTTCGGATGATGAACGCTCTGCTGACTGCGCATGAGCGGCGTCGGGCCATTCAGGTATTCGTGCTGATGCTATTGATGGCTTTGGTTGAGGCGCTCGGAATTGTTTCAATTATGCCGTTTGTTGCGGTCCTGGCGAACGCGGAAATTGTTACAAAAAATTACTACTTATCAGCTGTTTATAATTATTTTGGATTCACGAATCCCGACATCTTTTTGATTTTCCTTGGGCTTGGCACGCTTAGTGTCTTCCTCACCGGGTTAGTCCTCAAAGCCGCGACGGTTTATGCGTCGCTGCGCTATACCAACATGAGGACTCATAGTCTTACTTGCCGTCTTTTGGCGGCGTATCTTCGCCAACCTTACGCCTTCTTTCTCGGGAGAAATACGGCTGATCTCGGTAAGACTGTTTTGTCAGAAGTCGGTCGCGTCACGAATGGCGTCCTTTTGCCGATGCTCAGGGTTCTTTCGGGTATGGTTGTCGCTATTACCATTCTCTTCATGCTCGTATGGATCGAACCTTTTCTCTCCTTGGCCGTTGCCGTTGTTCTGGGTGGGGCATTCGCGATCGTATATCTGTCAACACGCCGCCTGCTGCATGTCATTGGCAAGGAACGTGTGAAAGCGAATGAACTGCGGTTTGTGCTTGCCAACGAAGCGTTGAATGGCGTCAAAGAACTTCGCCTGATGGGGCGTGTGGATGCTTATTTGGCGAGATTCTGGCGCCCGTCCGAGCGTTACGCCCGGCATCAGGCAACCAGCAAAACCATTGGCGAACTCCCGCAATTCGGCATCCAGGCAATCGTGTTCGGGGGAGCGCTGTTCTCCGTCCTTTTCTTGACCGCACAACGCGGTGGGCTTGACGAGGCACTTCCCTATATCTCTCTCTACGCGCTGGCTGGATATCGACTGATGCCCGCGTTCCAGGTTGTTTTCAATAATCTGACGAGGATTCGGTTCGCCCTCCCTACGCTAGAGCTGTTGCACAACGACCTTACTGATAAAGAAGATCAGGCGCTGCTCGATGGAGAGCAGCGAGATGTGTCACAGCGACTGAATGGAACAATTCGCCTGAACGGGGTTACCTATCAATATCCTGGGATGGAGCGTTCCGCTGTTCGGGACCTGAACCTGGAGATTTCACGCGGTACAAGTGTGGCGTTTGTCGGGAGTACCGGGGCGGGAAAGAGCACCGTCGTTGACTTGATCCTCGGGTTGCTTCAGCCGACTCAAGGCCAGATCGTTGTGGATGATCAGCAATTGCGGGGTGCCAGCCTTCGTAATTGGCAAATGAATATCGGGTATGTGCCCCAAGCCACCTATCTGGCCGATGATTCCGTTGCTGCAAACATAGCCTTTGGGATTCCCTACAAAAAGATCGACAAATCAGCCGTCGAGCGTGCTGCGCGGGCAGCACAGATTCATGAATTTGTTGTCGCAGATCTTGCGGACGGCTATGACACGATTGTCGGAGAGCGCGGAATTCGACTGTCGGGCGGGCAGAGACAACGACTTGCCATAGCGCGTGCGCTGTATCACGACCCGGAGGTTGTGGTGTTCGATGAGGCGACCAGCGCGTTGGACAATGCGACCGAAGCGGTTGTGATGGAAGCAATCGAGGCGTTGCGCGGCGCCAAGACTGTCATCATTATCGCGCATCGTTTTTCGACGATTGAACAGTGCGACCACATCTTTCTGTTGAAGGATGGTGAACTCCTTGCTGATGGCACCTATGGAGGTTTGTTGGAATCGAGTGCGCACTTTAAGAAGCTCGTTCGGGCAACCAGTGCCTGATTTTTGGACGAATAGAAGTTATGTTTGATGAGCGCAGTATTTTAATCACAGGCGGCACCGGCTCTTTCGGCCGTCGGTTCATCCGGACCCTGCTCAAGCGCTATGCACCGAAAAAAGTTATTGTATTTTCACGCGATGAACTGAAGCAGTTCGATCTGCAGCAATCCATCGGCGATGATTCCCGGCTCCGTTATTTTCTGGGAGATGTACGGGATAGGGAGCGGCTGGTTCAGGCCATGCGGTCCGTCGATGTCGTGGTCCATGCTGCTGCGCTCAAACAGGTGCCCGCGGCGGAGTACAATCCTCTGGAGTGTATAAAGACCAACATTCACGGCGCGGAGAACGTGATCAATGCCGCCTTGGCCAACGAGGTGGAACAGGTGATCGCCCTCTCGACCGACAAGGCTGCCAATCCCATCAATCTCTACGGCGCGACCAAGCTGGCTTCCGACAAGCTCTTCATCGCAGCCAACAATATAGCCGGCGGCCACCGGACGGTGTTCTCGGTCGTTCGTTACGGCAATGTCGTCGGATCTCGAGGTTCGGTCGTGCCTTATTTTCAGAAGCTTCTGCGTGAGGGTGCGGAGGAAATTCCAATCACCGACCCGCGGATGACGCGTTTCTGGATAACGCTCGACGAAGGAGTGGAGTTCGTCGTCAGAAGCTTCCAACGTATGCGTGGCGGCGAGATTTTCGTGCCGAAGATCCCTTCTATCCGAATTACCGATCTGGCAGAAGCAATGGCGCCTGGATTGCCACACCGAAACATAGGCATTCGTCCCGGGGAGAAACTGCACGAGACCATGTGTCCGGCGGATGACTCTCATCTCACACTGCGATTCGATGATCACTATGTGATTCGTCCTGCGATCCGGTTTCACAACCGGGGCAACGACTTCACGACAAACCGTCTGGATGAGGCAGGCGCGCCGGTGGAAGAGGGATTCGCATACAATTCAAGCAACAATCCGCATTTTCTCACGGTCGAGGAACTGCGTGCGATGAATGATTCGGTTGAATTATGATCCCCTACGGCCGTCAGGATGTAACTGAAGATGATGTGCAGGCCGTTGTTCAGGTCCTGAAATCCGACTTTCTGACCCAGGGACCCGCCGTTCCCAGATTTGAGGCCGCTGTGGAGGACCTCTGCGGTGCGAGGCACGGGGTGGCGGTGAGTAACGCGACCGCGGCGCTGCATATCGCCTGCCTTGCGCTCGGCCTCGGCCCCGGGGATCTGCTCTGGACCAGCCCGATCACGTTTGTCGCCTCCGCGAACTGCGCTCGCTATTGTGGGGCTGACGTCGATTTTGTGGATATCGATCCTGTTACCTACAACCTTTGTCCAAAGGCACTTGAGGCCAAGCTGATAGAGGCAGAGAAGGCGGGCAGACTCCCCAAGATTGTTGTTCCCGTTCATCTTTGCGGCCAGTCTTGCGACATGCAGGCCATTGGGGCTCTCGCCAAGCGGTTTGGTTTTTACATCGTCGAAGACGCTTCGCACGCGATCGGCGGCAAATACGGCAAGCAAGCAGTGGGAAGTTGCGAATACAGTGACATAACCGTATTCAGCTTTCATCCAGTGAAGATCATCACGACTGCCGAAGGCGGCATGGCGATGACGAATGACCCGGATTTGGCGCGCAGACTAGCGCGGCTGCGTAGCCATGGGATTACGCGCGATTCAGAAGAGATGACACACGACTCAGAGGGGCCGTGGTACTACCAACAAATCGATCTCGGCTTCAACTACAGAATGACGGATGTTCAGGCAGCCCTTGGTCTCAGTCAGTTGGCGCGAATCGATACCTACATCGAGAAAAGACGTGAGATCGTATCTGCCTACCGTGCCGGTCTGTCCGGTCTTGAGGATGTTCTTGCGCTGCCTGTCGAATGCAGCGGTGTGCTGTCGAGTTGGCATCTTTTTGTTGTTGCGACAAAAAATCCTCAACAGCATCGCCCGCTTTTCGAAAAACTGAGAGAGAATGGCGTCGGTGTCCAGCTACACTATATTCCCGTTCATCTTCAGCCTTACTACCGGAAACTCGGTTTTGAGCCGGGAATGTTCCCCGAGGCGGAGAAATACTACAGCGGCGCAATCTCTCTACCACTTTACCCTGCGATGGACTCGGAAACGACATCGCGTAGTATCGAGTTGGTCCGGAAATCAATCGGTCAAGTTTGCTGAGGCGGCGATAGTCTAAATGTCCAGGATTGTGCGGTCCTGGCGTGTGTGTGCCCTCTGCGGTACGAATCTCTTGCCGTTGCAATCTGTTTGTGTTGGTTAAGCCCTGAAGCGCGAACGCCGGATTTACGGCCTGACGCTCAAATAGTGATGAAATGGTACGGTTATGTTTGAGAACGAGCAGGTGAAGCTGTGGCGCGGCGAGTTCGGCGATGAGTATTTGGTTCGAAATGCGCCGACGCCCAAGCGAGTTGCGAATCAGACCCGGTTCTGGGCAAAGCTGTTCGACACCTTGGCGGTGCAGGGTCTGAAGCCGAACTCGATTCTTGAAATTGGCGCGAATGTCGGTATCAACCTGAGGGCGCTTAAAAACCTAAGCGACGCTGAACTCTTCGCTGTGGAACCGAATGACCAAGCGCGCGAAATCCTGATTCGCGACAGCGTGGTGCCCGAAGGCAACGCGCTTGCGACGACCGGAGAAGTGATCGGACTCGAAGATAACGCCGTGGATATGGCTTTTACGGCTGGGGTGCTGATTCACGTCAACCCTGACACTCTTGCGCAGGTTTGTGCCGAAATTCATCGCGTGAGCCGCAAAACGATTGTATGCGCCGAGTATTTTAGCGCCAATCCCGAGACAATCACCTATCGTGGCCACAGCGACAAACTGTTCAAGCGAGACTTTGGGGCCTTTTGGTTGGAGCAGTTTCCGTCGCTAAAGCTGCTCGATTATGGCTTCGCGTGGAAACCAGTTACCGGGCTCGATAATATAACGTGGTGGATTTTCTCAAAGCCAGATGCTTGACGGGAATAGGTTGCGCGCAGTTTTCAGGTGTGATGGCGGCATTCGGATTGGTGCCGGTCATCTGGCCCGCTGCCTGACACTGGCCAACGGGCTCGCGCAGCTCGGCTGGCGCTGCAAGTTTCTGGTAAATCCCGAAGCCACTCAGGTCTTCCCGCGGCTTGCTCGATCTGAACACGATGTCGGTACGTTGAGAAACGACGAGCTTTTGTCGCTCACTCCTGTCACCGATTGTCGCGCCGATCTGCTGGTTGTCGACCATTATGAATTGGGGAGCGCCTTTGAATCGGCCGCCCGCGAGACCTTCACTATTGTGATGGCGATCGATGATCTGCCTGATCGAATTCACAGCTGCGATATTCTGTTGAATCAGAATGAGGGGGCGCGTGGAGACAGCGCAAGTCAGAGGGCTGTCGAGCGTTTGCTGCTAGGTCGCCAATTCGCCCTCCTCGGGCCGGAGTACAGCGCGTACCGTCCTGACGCTTTGGCGCGCCGCAGAAAAGGCTCGCCGGTGGAGCGTCTGTTGGTCTGTTTTGGGGCGTCCGATCCAAAGAACTATTGCGGCCGTGCCGTCGAAGCCGTTCTGGAAAGCAGTCTTCAGTGTCGTATCGACATTGCCGTCTCGCAGTCTTCCCCCAATGCCGACCTGTTGCGCGCTTTGGCTTCGCGCTTAGGGGGAGATATCGAATTGCACTTCGACACGGCGCAAATGCCCGAACTGATGGCGAAAGCCGATTTGAGCATCGGCGCGGCAGGTGCAACCACCTGGGAACGCTGCTGTCTCGGTTTACCTGCGATCGTTTACCGGGTTGCCGATAACCAAGCACGGATCGCAGAGGCGCTCTCGCAGCATGATGCCGCCTGGGTCATGGGGGACGCCGCCTCGATGAACGGCGGGGAATTGATAAAAGCGCTTGAAACCTTGTCTTCTGACCACGATCGTCGTAGTCAGATGGCTGAAATGGCCTCAAGCATGGCGGACGGCGAGGGGGTGTCGCGCGTTACCTCGGAGGTGCAAGGGATGCTTATTCGTCGGAACGAAGCTGCGAATTTATCATGACAGAGACATGGTGGCAGCATCCGCGCAAGGTTTCGGTGTTAGTAGACAACGAAAGCTGGATTCTACCCTTCGCGGAGCGGCTGGTATCGGAACTTAACTCAGCCGGGGAAACGGCCTGCCTTTGCAGGCATCAGTCTGAGCTCGGGTCCGGCGGCATCGCGTTTTTCCTGGGTTGTCTCAACATCGTAAAGCCCGGCGTACTAGCGCAAAACCATCGGAATCTGGTGGTGCATGCCAGCGATTTGCCGAGGGGGAGAGGTTTTTCGCCCTGGACATGGCGTGTTTTGGAAGGGGCGACCCAACTGCCCGTTTGTCTGATAGATGCGGCGGAAGAAGTGGATGCTGGCGCCGTTGTTTATCGTTCCGAGATAGAGCTTTCCGGAACCGAACTTGTTTCGGATCTGCGGCGTCTGATTGGCGAAATGACGATCGAGCTGTGCCTGCGATTTCTCGCAGAGCCTGGACCGACCCCTGGCGCCCCTCAAAACGGCGATGCCAGCTACTATCCGCGCCGGACGCCGAAGGACAGCGAACTTGATGTCGAGGCATCTTTGAAAAGCCAGTTCGATCTCCTTCGAACGGTGGATAATGACCACTATCCGGCGTATTTTCACATGAAGGGTGCGACCTACAAGTTGACGATTGAACGAATATCTGATGCCGAGGAAACCTGACTTTATGGAAGCTGTTCGAGATAGCATCGACATTGGGGGACGCTTAGTCGGACCGTCGCATCCGCCGTTGGTCGTGGCCGAGCTGTCGGGTAACCACAACGGCGATCGGGCGCGTGCTGTCGAGTTGGTGCGGCAGATCGCGGCGGCCGGTGCAGAGGCCATTAAGTTCCAAACCTACACCGCCGACACGCTGACGATTGACTGCGAAAGGCCTGATTTCCTGATCGAGAAGGGCTTATGGGCTGGCCGAAAACTCTATGATCTCTATCAGGAAGCCTCGACCCCCTGGGAGTGGCACGAAGAGCTGTTTTCTGTCGCGAAAGATGAGGGGCTGATTGCTTTCAGCACACCCTTTGATAATCAGGCCGTTGATTTCCTCGAAGGTTTTGACGTGCCCGCCCACAAGGTCGCGTCTTTCGAACTGGTTGATCTCAAGCTGATCGACGCGATTGCACGCACTGGCAAACCGATGATCATGTCGACTGGACTGGCATCGTTCGATGAGATTGCGGACGCCGTTGAGGCAGCGAAGGGCGGGGGCTGTACGGAAATTCTTCTGCTTCATTGCATCAGCGCCTATCCGACCGCAATCTCCGAAGCCAATTTGAACAAAATTGGCTATCTGCGGGAGCGTTTCGGGGTCCAAGTCGGCTTGTCCGATCACACCATGGGTGTCGTTGTGCCCACTGCGGCGGTGGCGAAAGGCGCGACCCTGATTGAAAAGCACGTGACCTTGAGCCGTGACGACGGCGGACCTGACGCGGCCTTTTCGCTCGAAATGGATGAATTGGCTCAACTCGTCGAGTCTGCAAGGGACGCCCATGCCGCAATGGGCAACGGATCTGAAAATCGGGCGGCCAGCGAGTCGAAGAGTATTGTGTTTCGGAGATCTCTGTACGTTGTGCGCGATATGCAGGCTGGGGAAAAATTTACCTCCGAGAACGTGCGATCAATTCGGCCCGGACATGGCTTGGCCCCAAAACACATCGACGCTGTTATGGGCGGCAAAGCCAGCCAAAACATCGCGCGCGGCACGGCGCTCGACTGGACACTGATTGACTGAACGGTGACAGCTGCAACTCTTTGTTTAATCCCTGCCAAGGGGGCTTCAACCCGCTTGCCGAGGAAGAATCTCTTGCCTTTGGGCGGGCATCCTCTTGTTGCGCACAGTATTCGCAAGGCGATTGTCGCAGACGCTTTCGAAACGGTTTGCGTCTCGACAGAGGATGCCGAGTTGGCTGAGGTTGCTAGGAAATACGGCGCTGAGGTCCCTTTCCTTCGACCCGAAAACCTGTCCCGGGATCCGGCCACGATCGTGGATGTGGTGCTGCATAGTCTCGATCACTACGCAACGCAGGGGAAAGTCTTTGAGCGGCTCTGTATTCTCTTGCCGACCACGCCGTTCGTCCTATTGGAAGACATCCGTCAGGCGCTGAGGGCATTCGGCGCCTCGGACGCCGAGGCGCTTCTTAGCGTCACGCCGACCGAATTCCCGCCATTTAATGCTTGGTTGATCAAGGAGGACGGGGATCAAGGAAGGCTGGAGCCCTGTTTTGCAGAGTCTCCCTACAAACACGTCAAATCGACGGAGTGTCCCGTTGCCTACCGAAGCAACGGCGCGATTATTGTTGCGAACGTCGCGGCTTTGCGCGAACACAGGACCTACTATCGCTCGCCGCCGCTGCCGTTCGTGATGCCGAACGAGCGGTCGATCGATATCGATACGCAGCATGAATTTCTTATGGCGAAGCTGCTATGGGACAACGCGGCTTTGCCAATCGACGAAGGGCTCTTCTGATGAATATCCACCTGTCTGGCGATACAGTAGCGGTCGGCAACAAAGTCATCGGCGACGGCCATCCGATCTACATCATGGCGGATGTGGGACTTACAAACGGTGGCGACCTGGACCGGGCCATGAAGTTGATCGACTGCGTGGCCGAGTTGGGCGTGGACGCGATTAAGTTCCAGATGATCGGCCCGGAGACACTTCTCGGAGACAAGTCGGTCGAATACACCTATCCGACGCTCAAGGACGGATCCATTACCGAGAACATGTACGAAATGTTCAAAGGCTTGAGCTATACCGAGGAGCAGTGGAGCACCATCGCAAACTATGCGCGGCAAAAGAATCTGGAATTCATCTGCACCGCTCACTACCTTGGCGCGGTTCCGATTCTGGAACGCGTCGGAGTGAATATCCATAAAATCTGCACCTGGAGCGTGACTCATAAGCGATTGGTCCAGGAAATCGGTAAAACGGGTAAGCCGTTGATGCTGGATACGGGGGCCTCAACGGCCGCTGAACTGAGCGAGCTCTTTGCTTGGCATGGGGCTGCCGGCGGCCGTGGTGTCGTGATTCTCCATGACTTTCACACCGCCGAGCGCGACGAAATGAACTTCCGCGCAATCCCTTACATGAAGCGAACCTATGCCGCCCCGGTAGGCTATACGCCACAAGGCCGCGACCTGGATATGGACTTCATGGCGATTGGCCTGGGCGCGTCGATACTCGAAAAGAGAATCACCCTAGACCGCTCGATTCCGAAGAACGGTCACATCAAGGCTTTGGAACCCGACGAGTTCAAGGACTGGCTCGGAAGAGTGCGTCAACTGGAGGCTTCTCTGGGCATGGCGAATGTCCTGCCGACTAAGACTGATCTCGAGCAGACCAAACGCTATTTCAAGAGTCTCTACAGCAAGGTGGATATCCGCGCGGGTGAGGTCTTGTCCGATGAGCACCTAGAAGCACGTCGCCCGGGAACCGGAATTTCTGCAAGACTTGTCGATGATGTCTGCGGTCGGCGCGCGGCACGCGATATCCCGAAAGAGACGATCCTGAACTGGGACGATTTTCAGTAACACGTGCCTGGGCGGAGTCAGCTAAGCCCAAAGAGGAAAAGCGAAACGTCTCCGAAGGCATTGCGTCTTTGTGATGAGTTCCTTGGTTTGAAAGGCTATGGAGGCGTGAGTTCGGGGAGTTAGGCTTGCTCTTTCAAACCAATCATTGCGAGTTGTTGTTCGCGTCCTTTTATCGACTACAGCCGTCGATCGCCGTTTGATGATGCAGTATCGTCCAGAAATCGATGGTCTGAGAGCTGTTGCTGTTGTCCCGGTTATACTGTTTCACGCCGGTTTCTCGGCGTTTTCAGGCGGCTATGTTGGTGTCGATGTCTTTTTCGTTATCAGCGGTTATCTGATCACAAGCATAATCTACGGCGAGATTCAGGACGGAAACTTTTCTCTCGTCCGATTTTACGAACGCCGTGTTCGCAGAATTCTGCCGGCGCTCTTTCTTGTTAGTCTAGCTTGCGTGCCCTTCGCATGGCTTTGGATGATGCCAGATGAGTTCAGGCGGTTTGCCCACAGTCTGGTGGCGGTCAACCTCTTTTCATCGAACTTCCTGTTCCTGCGTGAGAGCGGCTATTTCTCTTCTGCCGCTGAGCTAAAGCCTCTCTTGCACACCTGGTCGTTGGCCGTTGAGGAACAGTTCTATCTTGTGTTTCCTCTGGTGTTGTTGGCTGCCAAAGGCCTGAAGCAAAAAGCTCTTGTGCTTTTGCTCACCGTGCTCGCTCTGGCGAGTTTCCTCCTTGCAGAGTGGGGAACGCGAACATATCCGCTGGCGAACTTCTATCTCCTCCCATTCCGCTGGTGGGAACTTGGCCTGGGCGCGATCCTCGCGGTCGTTATGAAGGAACGAACGCCTGCCGGGAGCGTCACAGCGGAGCTCAGTGCCGCGCTGGGGCTCTTCATGATTGCGTTCGCTGTCATGTATTTTGACCGCTCTTTCCCGGTTCCCGGCGTTTGGAGCCTGCTGCCGGTTGCCGGAACTGCTCTCATTATTCTTTCCGCAGGATCGACGACACTTGTGGGCCGAGTTCTTGGCTGGAAACCTCTCGTCGGAGTGGGGCTCGTCAGTTACAGCGCATACCTCTGGCACCAACCTCTGTTTGCCTTTGCCCGTATTCGGCAGTGGGACGAGGTCTCGGACCTGACCTATATCTGCCTGTCTCTTTTGTCGCTGGGCTTGGCATATCTTTCCTGGCGCTTTGTCGAGCAGCCCTTCCGGAAGCGTAGCTTTTTTACCTCGAGAGTCGTTTTTTCGGGAGCCTTCGCCACTTCGGTTTTGCTCGTTGCCTTTGGCCTCGTCGGTCACCTAAATGCCGGCTTCCCTTCGCGCCACGAAGACGAGGGGCTCGCGCAGAAGCTGCGGGAGGGTCTGAGGGCCAATCGCGGCCTGGGTAAAGCTTGCAACAACTCGATCGATCCACCTCGCGAATGTATGACCGGAGAGTCGCCGGAGATCATCGTTTGGGGAGATTCCTATGCGATGCATATTGTCGATGGGATACTGAGTTCGAACCCGGATGCGGCCATCGTTCAGATGACGAGCAGCCATTGCGGACCGTTCTTCGACATCGCGCCGGTTACGCTCCCAAGCTTCACTGAACGAAAGGCCAACGAATGTCTGCGCTTTAACAAGCAAGTTCAGCATTACCTTGAGCGGAACGACTCCATCCGGTTTGCAGCCTTGTCTTCGCCCTTCACACAGTATCTCGGCAAGAGCGCGCAGATTTACTATGATGGTAAAACCATCCAGCCGAACTTTGATTTCGTTGTCGAGCGTTTCGCGCACACGCTGGACTGGCTGGTCCAGAATGATATCAGACCGGTTATCTTCGAAGCGCCGCCGCGCGGTGGGCAGAACATTGGTTTATGTTTGGCGCGAAATGCCTGGTTCGGGGGCGATCGCAGTCAATGCAACGTAGCGCTCTCAGACTATCGGTCCCGGACAGAGACTGGTCTCGCCTTCTTAGATGAGGTCGAGAAGTCCTATCCCGTGGTCAGGATGAAAGACTATCTTTGCCGAGGCGAAAAGTGCATCGGCGAGGAGAATGGCGTCTTTCTGTACAGAGACGCCGGACATCTGTCGCGAGAAGGGTCTCGATATCTTGGCCGGCGAATGGATTTCTATGGGCGAATCACAAGCGATTGAACTCAATCGCGCGTTTCCGCCACACATGGCGACAACAGCGCCGCTAGATAAGATCCAGGTTACATGGAATCGCTTGTAGCGATCCGTTTGCACGGTGAATCCGATCTAATCCTTTGAAGTAGAGCGGATCCTCGACACAAATGTTTCTGAGGGCGCCAGCGCGGGTCACGCTTCTGCGAGCATCAAATACCTGACCTGACACTGCTGACTTGTTTTCACGAGTCAGCGAAGCCCGGGCAGTCTCAACAGCGATGAAAATCCTGCGGGTTTAGCATGACTTGCTTGAGCGCATTTGTTTTGGAAAGGCGGACCGCCCTGCAGTGGCCACGCATTATTCGCCGTACATAGCCGTTCGACACGGGGCTTGCGCCGTGAGAGCAATCAGAGTCGTGAACTAAAACGCTGCCTGCGGGACCGGCGAGGTATATCATTTCGTCAGGTTCAGCTGATACAACGTTGTCCTTTCCGCCCTCCAACTGTTCGCTGTTTTGTCGTCTCTTGATACGCTCAGCCTTATTTCTCGCCGTGCTGCCGGGGTGTATCCTCATCGGGCCGGCTTCGACAGGAATATCGTCAACGTAGACCCAGAACTTGAGTGCTTGCGTTCGGTCCCAGTGCAGCTTGCCACTCAGCGGACTGGTCGTTTCCGGCGTTTCATGGACAAAAAAAGTGTTGTTGAAATGAAAGCCCTCCGATTCATCGCGATAGAAGCTTCGGGCGATTTTGCGGAATACGTGTGAGTCAAAAAAGGCCGCAGTTATGGGATATGCTTTTTTGTCCAGGCTGGAGCGGGGATCGACGCGAATGCAAACCGCGCCGTCGTGCTTGTCGACAACGTAGGAGCAACGGTCAGACGTTTCGATCATCTGATCGAACTCCGCCCGCATTATGTCGAGAAGCTGTCCTGAAATGGCAGATGGGAAAAGAACCGCCCCCTCAGCTTTGACCCTGTCAGCAAGCTTGTCGGCATTGCGTGAAATCGACGAGCTATCAGTTGACGCGCCCGACGGCGAAGGTTGTCCGCTCGAGCCGAGTATTGTGGATTCCAGAGCGTCATCCATTTGCTTTTGCCAGGTGTTTGGAGCAAGGCGGTTTCGCAAAATAGAAGAGAGAAACGTCATTTCGTTTGCAGACATTTATGCGCTTTCCAAAGGTATGAAGCCTGAAAGTGGAGCATGCGACCGGGGAAGCTTGCTGCGTTCTCCTATAGGCCTCAGTGAAAAAGCTGACATTGCCACAGATCAATTTTCACCGAATTTATAGGGGGGCGCGTTACGCGCGAGCAAGACAAATCTGTGCGTCGGGACCTTCCCTTGCATTTGGTTTAGGGGCTCATTAGGTTGGCGGGCTTTCTAAGAAATCTGCGCTTCTGTCCGGTACAAAGGTGCGATGACCGTCGTTGGAATCTATGAGATATTTTCGGTCTGCAATCTCATTGCTACAGATTTATCATCCCTACTTTGTCAGGCCTGCCGTCTGGCCGGAGATCTGGCGCAGAGAAGTCCGTCCAAGGATATTGAAGTACCGTGGCAAGCAAATCCCGCGCAAGACCTATCCGGATGGATCGGAGTGGTGCGATGGGCGTGCGGTATCGACCAGCGAGGCGGTTGAAGCCTTGGGGTTTCAGCTTATTGATCCGGAGAGCATTTTTCCCGATGAGTTTGGGCATGCATATCGGAGAATCGACTCCTGTCCCGTTGCCATGGGGGCGGCGGGCAACTTAAAGCTGATGTATTCGGTTGCCCAGGGGCTCGCGGCTGAAACCATGATTGAAACGGGCGTGGCTTACGGATGGTCAAGCCTTGCGTTCCTGCTTTCGTTAAAGGATCGAGGCGGCCGTCTGTTCAGTGTTGATCTGCCCTATTTCAAGCTGCGCAGTGATAAGTGGGTTGGGTGCGCCGTTTCTGGCGATCTTCGCTCGTTTTGGAAGCTATACCACTGCGCGGACCGAGATGGGTTGCCTCGTGCCGTCAAGGCAGCTGGAACCATCGATCTTGCGCACTATGATTCAGACAAGTCCTTTGAAGGCAGGCTCTGGGGTTACGATCTGCTCTGGGACGCATTGCGGCCGGGTGGTGTCTTGATATCGGACGATATAAGTGACAATCCTGCATTCCGTGTGTTTTCCGAAAAGGTAGGTGTGACCCCCATCATTGTTCGGGACAGCATAGAATTAGCCAGAGAAGGCAATAGATTTCAGGGAATCCTTCGCAAGCCGTAGTGTTGCCATATAACGACCGTGAGTCCGGATAGAGCCGGATTTCCGAGCCTGGCGATGCTGGAAACCTGACTTGCGCAGGAACGATTGGCAACGATGGCTGCGCTTGCGTGCCATCGTGGACTGACCAAGGATACTCTTGAAGTGGAAGCAACTGTTCACTGAATGCGGGTGATTTCTCCGTTTCGTTTGTTTCGGTGTGCTGCCGCCAGTGAAATCACTTGCGATGAGATTTGTATTGTATGAGTAATTTTTTGAAATTTCAGAAAAACTATAAACAGTTTTTTTTGCTTAATATTTTGTCTTCTATTGCAAAACTAGGAATGGTTGGCGAAGATGAGAGAAAATTGCTAAATTTCTATAAATATTTAGGGAGAAATGACAGAATTGTTTATGCAGGAAATGTAATGAGTTCTTTGAAGCAAATTAATCTGTCTCGTGATCAAGAGAAGAAAGGTCGGATTTCTAGAATTGAAGATTGTATGAAGCGTACGAGCGATAGCGTATTTATTTTGGGGAGTGGACCGAGTATCAACGATATCTCCCAGCATGACTTTGAGTATATGTCAAAAAGAGATTCTTGGGGCTTCAATTTTTGGTTTGTGCATGAGTTCGTGCCTCGCACCTATTTCGCGCAAGTCGGAATAGCCCGTAACCGAAATGTCGAGATCATGAAGGCATGGGATCGTTGCTTTCGAAAGGTCGCGGATAGGTATGGGAAGACTGACATTGTCTTAAAGGGAGGAGACCTCTTTCACGGGCACGATTTGACGAGCTCCCAGGCCTACCAACAGCTTGTTGAAGCGGGCGTGGCATCAATTTCAATCATGCCAACGCTGTTGGTGCCGAAAGATATCAGCCAGGACGCTTATACGCTCCTCGACAGTTTAAGGCGCTTTGACTTGATGAAGTTTGGTGCAGGTGTCTGTCCGCCGGTGCCTCAGATACGCTCGACCGTAGGATTGCTGGTCGTTCTGGCTGTGCAGATGGGTTACAAGGAAATCGTACTCTGTGGTGTGGACGGTCGGGATCGCGCTCATTTCTTCGATCACGAGAGCTATATGTCTGTTTTCCCGGAACTGCAGGCGATCGCCGATTCCTATAAGATTACTGAGCATCCACATACTGTCGTAGAGAATACCGGTCTGTCTCCACTTGATTATCTTGTGGTTTTTGCCGATTTCTGCAGGGACAACTTAGGTGTTGAAGTTAAGGTGGCGTCAGATAAAAGCTATCTGACTGGAAAGCTTCCACGCTATTCTTTCCCTGAGGAACCTGCGTCTGACGCGTAACCCAGTATAACGTGTGTCTTTCGATATCACGAGCTTAGCCATTGGGCTCTTCGGCCACCTTTTTTGTCTATGGCGGTCAATAAGCCATTGATCTGGAAACCGACAGATTCCTTGCGTTACAAATTGCGGATTGGCAATATCCCGCGACCATGCAGGCCGAGTAACCGCAAGTGATCGGTGTGTCTGAAACCAAGCCTCAAATCTCTCGGCATCTATTCAAGTGAGAGCCTCTCGTTTAGAGGCTTTCGCGTATGGCCTTGTCCTCCGCGGAACAGAAGCAAAAAGGGCGTTTCGATGGATCGAATGATCTTCATTGCAGGAGAAGGCCATAGTGGCTCGACGCTGTTGGATATGCTTCTAAGCACAGGAGGGAAAGCGGTAAGTCTTGGGCAAACTATGTCCGTCTTGGATCGGAACGACGATGAGATGATGCGGGCACAGTGTTCCTGTGGCCAAACAGGGGAAAACTGCGATCTATGGGGACCGGTGCTTTCAAAGACGGTCGGGTCCAGCGTGCCGATAAGCCTGCGGGAGAAGTACAAAGTTCTCATCGAGCGGGTCGATGAACTCTACGGTCCTGATACGAGTATCGTTGATTCTTCAAAGCTGATTGGGAATCTGCAAAAGATCGAATCATTTGCAGATTTTGAGATTGTTCCGATCCAAATCATAAAGGATGTCCGCTCTTTCTCCGTGTCAATGATCGATAAAGCTATAAAACGGAACGGAAAGGCTCCTGTGCTTGAGCCGGAAAGACTGTTTCTAAACTGGTACAGGCACAACCAAAAGATCTATCGGCATCTTCAAGCTTCCAACGATTACAATTATTTCCGGGTTGTATATGAAGAGTTGGTCTTCATGACCAAGACAACCGTGGATGATATCAATGCATATCTGGGTGACAGCTACATCGACTTGGAAGGGGCTTTCAATAGCCATGTCCTATCCGGCAATCGCATGAGGAACAAGATAGGTAGGCCTAAGGACATTCGGTATGATTTCAGGTGGTTGGCGCGATCAGAGTGGGTGCGGCCCTATGTGATGATGCCCTTCATCAGTCGATACAACAATCAGCTCTACAAAATTCTCAATTCCAGAGATTTCAATAAATTCAATCTGTTGTATCGCGAGTAGCGGAGATTGGCTGCTTATTGGACGTTGGGCGGCCATGCTGGGTTCATTGTTGGATTGTAGCTGGGGCGATCCCCTGCCTCTCGTGGCCGGTGACCTCAGAAATTTCTAGATATCTGCAAGCCTGAGGATTATGAGCTAGCTTGCAGTCTTATGTGGGTTGGAGCTTGGTTTTATGTCACGTCACGTACTTCTTCTCGTGAATACCTATGTGACAGAGAAGGATCCAAGGCGCGGTGCGAAATTCCGGCTACATTTGAAGGCCTATAAAGACCGCGGCTTGAAGGTTGGGCTGGTTGCCTTCATGCAACGTGACATAAGCCTTCTGAAATGTTTGAGCAGGGGTGGGTTGATTCTGGAAGAGGAAGCTTATGGGGCGCCCGTCATAAGGAACTGCGCCTATTGGGCGCTTCCAATTCGGTCGCTGTTTTGGCGCTCGGAAGCGGATGCCGCAAAGCAGCTTGGGTTTCGCACCTTGCAACGCTATGTCAAGCTTCACGGACGGCCGGATCTCGTGCACGCGCATGGTTCTCACTGGGGTGGCATTGCGGCAAAGGTCGCTCATGAGCGGCTCGGAATCCCATATGTCGTGACCGAGCATATGACTCGATATGCCTCGGGAATGGTCGATCCTAAGAATATGCCCTTGATGCGTGATGTGTTCGCGTCTGCGAGAATGCGAATGCCGATTGGCGAGAGCACTGGGCAGTTGTTGGAGCGCACGTTCGGGGCGGATTTCTGTCCCTGGCAAGTAGTTCCCAATATGGTCGACGATACATTGTTTTCCCGTCACGCCGAACGGGAGCCTCTGGAGCAAAGGCCGTTTGTATTCGTTTCTGCTGGCAGGTTTGATCGAATCAAGGGATTCGATATTCTGCTCGAGTCATTTGCGGCGCAATTTAAAGGACAAAACGTTCTGCTTCGGATTGGGGGCGCCGGCCAGGAGGAGCGAGAGCTTAAAACGCTTTCCGCGAATTTGGGACTTGAAAAGCAGGTGGAGTTCCTGGGCTCTCTTAGCCGAGAACAGGTCGGAGAGGAGTTGCGGCGTGCTGATGCCTATGTGTTGGCCAGTCGACACGAAACCTTCGGCGTACCCGTTGTCGAGGCGCATGCCTCCGGATTGCCGGTCTTGGCAACTAGATGCGGCGTACATGAAAAACTGATCGACGAAACCAATGGATTGTGGGTCGAGCCTGAAAATGTAGAAGCATTGGCGCGAGGTATGCGATCGATGATTGATCGTATTTCAGATTTTAACAGAGACGCGATTCGAGAGAAATGCCTCGCGACCTATGCGCCTAACGCAGTACTGGATCTTCTAGAGACGATCTATGATGACGCTCTGCAAGAGCATGCAGCTTGAGTCCTTGTCGGTGATCTGTTCGCAAGCCCCTCGAGGCCAGGTCAGGGCAAGTGGATTTCGCGAGTTTCGGGCATGGCCAACTTCGATCAGTGAAGTTGGAGACCTGGCGATCATGCCCCTGAGTAAGGTCTGTGGTGTTAGACCGCGGATACGCGGATCCCGCGGCGTCATCATCCAAGATGCGGACTGTGTGCTGTGACAAGCATTAAGCCGAAACGAGTCTGCTTCCCTTTTGTGGGTGATACCATTGGCGGCAGTCATCTCTCAGCTTTGCTGTTAATCGATGCATTGGACCGCAGTGAATTCGATCCTGTTATTGCGCTGCACCAAGAGGGGCCTTTTGCAGAATATCTGTCGGCGCGCAACATACGCTACCTTCTTGCACCCAAGGTCGACTATGCAACCAAAGGACCGATGTACAAGCGGTTCTGGGTCATGCTGTGTTGTGCCCGGAAACTGGTGCCGTTTCTGAGGCGCGAAGGCATCGGCATTGTGCATACGAACGACGTGCGGATGCACTTGACCTGGGGGCTGTCCGCCCGTTTGGCGGGGGCAAAATTCGTTTGGCATCAGCGTACGCGTGTTGCGCTGGGCAGGGCAGCTTACTTCGGGCTCTTGGCCAACGTTCTGTTTGTCATCTCAGACTATTGTCGCAATGGATATGCAGGAATTCTTAACCGCAAGGCTCAGAAGCTGCGCAACCCCGTTTCCGTTAAGAGTGCGCCTGTCGAGAAACAGTGCGCCCGCGAGCAAATTCGTCATGAGATCGGTGCGCCCGCGGCGGTGAAAATTGTCGGGTTCGTAGGGAATTTAAGGGATCAGAAACGGCCAGAGATCTTTATCCGGGCTGCGGCCGCGCTCAGAGACCATTACGGCGCCAGAGTAAAGTGCCTGCTGTTCGGTGAAGAGCGCATGCCGACAGCTGCGCAATTGCGTGAGTTGATTGCTGAACTGGGCCTGGAGGACATTTGCCTTTTTATGGGCAGCCGATTTCCGGTTGAACCCTGGCTCGCAGGCTGTGATCTGATTATGACGCCAGCGGTCAATGAAGGTTACGGGCGTGTCCTGATCGAGGCGATGATTGTGGGGACGCCCGTTGTTGCCAGCAATGATGCGGGCCACAAGGAAATTATCGAGGACGGCGTCAATGGGTACCTGGTGGCCCCCGACAATCCTTCTGCGTTCGCCGATGCGGCAATCGAGTTGCTGGACAACCCGAAGGTAGCTGCAGGAATCGCCGAGACTGCGCAACAACCCGCTATTGAGCTTCACTCGCCGCAGCAGCACACTAAAACGGTCCAGAGGTGCTACAGCAATTTGTTCGAGAAGCAGCCTGGTGGGAAGAGCGAGGCCGATATCACCTTCATCATTCATGATATGAGGGGTGGGGGGGCTCAGCGCGTTGCTCTGAACCTGATGCGGGTTTGGATAGATCAGGGTAAGCGCGTTCAACTGATCACATGGTTAGCGGAAGACACAGATTTTTTCGAGCTGCCGGCTGGGGTGCGACGTACAGTCATCGGCCCGAAACCACTGAACGCCGGGCGGTTGGCTGCGCATGTCTTCAATTTAAAGGCCATCGGCAGAATTCGGCAAGAGCTGCGCGCCAACTCGCCGAAGGCCGTCGTCTCTTTCATTACGGTCACGAACATCTTCGTTATTTTGGCCGCAGCCGGATTGGGTCGCAGGCTCATTATCTCGGAACGAAACGACCCGACAAGGCAGAACGCCGGGCTCATATGGGGGACTTTGAGACGGTTATTGTACCGCTTTGCGGACGTGGTTACGGCAAATACGGCCCATGCCGTTGAAGCCATGACAGGATACGTCCCGCGAAAAAAGCTGAGAGTGGTTCATAATCCGGTTGTAATCCCTGATTCTGCGGATAACTCAACCCGCTCGCCAACTGTTCTGAATGTCGGTCGGCTTGTGCCCCAGAAGAACCAGGGCTTGATTATCTCCGCGCTGAAGCTGCTGGGCGAAACGGCACTTGATTGGCGTTTGGAGATTCTGGGTGAAGGCCCCTTGCGGACCGGATTGACCGAACAAGCCCGGGCCGATGGCTTGGAGGAGAGGGTTGCGATGCCCGGTTCGGTGTCAGATCCCGATGCGCACTATAAAGCCGCGGGCATATTTGTTTTGAGTTCTGCCTATGAAGGGACTCCAAACGTATTGCTTGAAGCAATGTCGCACGGACTGTCCTGTATTGTTTCCGATTCCTTGCCCGGTGCGCTGGAGTACGTCGAACACGATGTATCCGGCCTTGTGTTTCGATCTGGCGATGCGGCACATTTAGCCGAATGTCTCGCAATGCTGATGGAGCGAGAGGACCTTCGTCACCGCTTGGGCGCTGAAGCGCGCCGGAGAGTGGAAGATTACTCGGTTGAGAAGGTTGCTGCACAGTGGGACGAGCTGCTGTTTTCGTGACGCATTCCGGCGCTACCCTCGGAGAAATGGTGGAAAACTTGCACGAGATCCACCGAACTTGATTGAGTGATTGCAGTTATCGGAGGAACCCTGAATGCCTTTTTTGATATAACTGCTCTCGCAGCATCCGGCGATATGCCGCCGATGACAAGGAGCGGGCGGCCCCGCAGATGATGGTGGCGGTTCGAGTTTTCATCTCTTTTTTTGCTGTCGTGACAGCGAAGTTTTGTCGAACTGGCGCTCGTGGAAAGACATAAGTTCAAACATTCTTCCTCTTTTTACACTGCGGCTGTACTGCTTGCTGGACTGTTGCTGTTTGTGTTTGTTGCGGCTGGCGCCCCGCTGTATCAGGCGTTCCTCGGCGACGATTCCCGAACTTGGATCCCTATCGTTGGCCTGGATGCTTATCCGAGTGACGAGTATTACGCGATGGAGATTGTTGCCTCCATCATTCATGCGGGAGAGATACCGGTCACCGAGAGCCAGGCGGCGGAAATACTGCCGCAGTGGGAAAGAAAGCGATTCTCCACGCTCTCGACCGCAGCGGCTTTTTCATTCCTTATGGACGAAATCCGGTACGCGCTTTTGTCTAGCCTGGTCGTAACGGGGATAGCTTACTTTCTGATACCGGTATTGGGCTTCTGGCTCTTAACCGGCAATCCGCTGTCGGGACTCTTTCCTGCCATCTTGTTTTATATCTGGCCAAATATCTGGTCGCTTCTGTCCAACCTCGATCCCTGGCTCGCAAATGGCTGGTTCTTGCGATGGCTGGCTGAATTCACCGATCGGGCCGGCCAGGTTTTCTATTTCATTGCCGAGCTTCGAAAGCCCGAGTACGTCACGCAGACACTTCGCTTTCCCTTTCCAGGGATAGCGTTTCTGCAATTGTCTCTGTTTTTCTTTTGCCTGATCGCTTTGGTTCCCAAGACGACAGTGCTGCGCGTGCTGCTGTTAGCATCCGCCGGTTACTGGATCTTGTTCAGCTATCAGCCGGTTCTCGTCATCGCCTGCTTTTCCGTTATGGCGGTGTTCTGCGTTTGTCTCATCCATAGAGACTTCAAATTATCAGCTCTGTACATGATCCTTGGCCTCGCCATGCTGTCGTACCTTCTGATCAGCGGGTACCGTGAAGGCGTGGTGGCCGATATGCAGTCCCATGCCGTCGTCGCGCATCTGATCGGGGACGCCGCTGGAAACGTCGTGCCGAGTATTTCACTCAGCGGCGTTTGGCAGGTTTTGTTTAACCGCTACAGCATCAGCGCGCTTTTCTGTCTTGCGATCGTTTGGCGCCACCGCACTCTGAGATACTTTGTGCTGACGACACTGTTCGTTTGCCTGTTCGTGAAAGCCAGTGCGCTGTTCGAAATTCTTCCGGCGACCTACGGCCGTCGATTAGAACGGCGTGGCATCGATCCGATCTGGATGCTGACTTTGGGGGTTAGCCTCTGGCACGGCTGGACCCTCTCGACCGATAAGCTGTCCTCTCGCTTGACGCGCCAGTCTGTTCGGATTGCGGGTGTATCCGTCGCCTCTGCGGCGATCGTGTTTCCTGCAGCCTCGTTCTGGAACTTCGCATCTCAAAAGGATGTGGCGGACAGCTACTCTATACCTAACGCGCAATGGGAAGCGATCCGTTGGCTCGATGAAGCTGCGTCTGACACGGACAAGATTGTCACCGCGGACTGGCTCGACTTGCACTATGTTCGCATTTTCAGTGGCAAGCCGACATCATTTGCCACCATCATGAACAGCGGAAGACACCCAGATGACGAGATCCGCGACTATGTGGCTTCGCTCAAAGCGCTTGGGTTCTCCTCGACTGACGTCGTCGAACTTTTCCGGCAGTCGGCAGGTGCTTACCAGTCTTACCGCGAAGACTATCTGCGGTATCGCCGTGAGCGCGGTGCGGCGGAGCACCCTTTGAGCTTTCGGGACAGTCCCGAAATCTTCGATGCAGCCTGGATATACAGTGCGATGATGCGCCCGAAATGGTTCCCGGATGGTTTGGGGACGGCAAAACTCGAGAGTGCGTCGGTCGTCTCGGAAGCCTTCCTGGATCGCGTTTTGACGCTCTATCGAGAACTGCCACTGGAACAGGACAATCCGGCATTCAACGGCCAGGTTTTTTACCTCCTCCACAATTCAGATATTGAAAAAACGGCCAATCCTGCTTGGCGTGCCTGTCCTGAGTCATTCAAGAACGCGCAGTACCGTATCTTCGCCTGTGCGGGGCGGACGCAATAGAATGGATTGTGTATCACGCTGACGGGTTCTGTGATGTGGTCGGGTAGACACTTTTGTCGCTCCCGAGGTGTTGTTACACCGCCGTCGAACGCCTGCCGGTTGGACATTGCAATGGTCGGAGGTGTCATCTACAAGTCGGTGTTTTTCAGGCTGCCTTGACATCCTGAAGGGCTGTGACTAACAACGCGCGCAGTTGTTCCGATAAAGAGCCTACGCGCTCTTCATAGATCGACGCCTTCGTCGCAGAGTCGGCGCAAAGGTCGCGGCTGACGACACGGGTATTTGGATAGCATCCTGTATGGATAAGATTGCATTTATTACGGGTATTACAGGTCAGGATGGTGCTTACCTCGCTGAGAACCTGCTCAAAAACGGCTATATTGTCCATGGTCTGAAGCGTCGGTCTTCGTCCTTTAACACAGGCCGTATCGAACACCTCTACCGCGACAGGCATGTCCCGGGCACGCGCCTCTTCCTGCATTACGGCGACATGGTCGATCCCATGAGCATCATGCGCCTGTTGAGCGATATTCAGCCGACCGAAATCTACAACTTAGCGGCGCAATCGCACGTTCATGTGAGTTTCGAGACGCCGGACTATACAGCTAACGCGGACGCCATGGGGACCCTCCGTCTTCTGGAGGCCATTCGGATCCTGAAGATTACCGATAGAACCAAGTTCTATCAGGCGTCAACGTCCGAGATGTATGGGAACTCCGATCAAAGTCCGCAAAACGAAGAAACACCCCTTGCGCCGCGCAGCCCCTACGCGGCGGCAAAACTCTTTGCCTATTGGTGCACGCGCAACTACCGCGAGTCGGAGGGGCTGCATGCGTCGAACGGCATTCTCTTCAACCACGAGAGTCCAATTCGCGGTGAAACCTTTGTAACCCGGAAGATTACAAGGGCCGTGGCGGCGATCGAAGCTGGATTGCAGGACTGCCTCTACGTCGGAAACCTCAATTCCAAACGCGACTGGGGACATGCGCGCGATTACGTTGAGGGCATGCGCCTCATGCTGCAGCAGGAAAAACCCGACGATTATGTCCTCGCGACCGGTGAAGCCCATTCGGTGCGAGAGTTCATCGAACTGGCATTCGCCGAAGTTGACAGGGAGATCGAGTGGGAAGGCGAGGGAGTCGAGGAGACTGGTCGCGACCGTCGCTCGGGCAGTGTCCTGGTGAAGGTGCTGGCTGAGTATTTCCGGCCCTTGGAGGTGCATCATCTTCTTGGAGACGCGTCAAAGGCGAAGGCGGTCTTAGGCTGGGAACCGAAGATCAGGTTTCGCGATCTGGTCAAGGAGATGGTCAGGGAAGATCGAAAGGCGCTTAAAGCCGAAGCCGCCACAGCCGAATCAGTGGCGCTTTGATGACCAAGGCCGGGCGAAGCGCTGCGAAGCCGGAAAGCGCTGCCAGCCGCTTGTGTCGGCATCAATGCGTAGAGTTTGGGTGAGAGGATGCCGAAGTTCACCGCATCGATCATCCTTCCGACTTACAACGAGAAGGACAACATCGGGCCTCTGATTTCGTCACTTGTGGAGGCGTTCGATGGTCTGGATTTTGAGATCCTCGTTGTCGACGATCAAAGTCCGGATGGGACAGCCGAGGTTGTCAGGCAACTATTCGGACAAGACGACCGCGTCAAGAGTATCGTCCGGCCGTCTAATCCGGGGCTGGCGTTCTCGATCGAAGAAGGCCTGCAAAAGGCGAGCGGCGATATTCTCGTGGTGATGGATACCGACTTCAATCACAAGCCTGAGGACGCCGTTACGCTCTTTAATGTCTGCCAGCACGTCGATGTTGTTGTCGGGTCTCGGTTTATTTTCGGTGGCGGCATGCCGAACCGGATCCGCTATTGGCTTAGCTTCTGGTACAACATGATGCTCTGGGCGCTGATTGGGACCCGTGTTCACGAAAACCTCAGTGGGTTCTTCGCAATCAAGAAGGTGGCCATGGACCGCCTCGACGGTAGTAAGATCTTTTGGGGTTACGGGGACTATTTCTTTCGGCTCTTGCTAAGGACGCAAAAGGCGAACCTGCGGCATGTCCAGGTGCCGATTACCTATGGGGACCGACTCTCCGGAGATTCGAAAACCAGATTTTTTGCGGTTTTTGCGAAGTACACGCTCGCGGCTCTGGATATCACCGTGAAAAAAATTACCAAAAAGTGGTAACTCGAAATGGCTTCTGAGGCACTCTATACAACGCTGACAGCTTGCCGGATTTGCGGCAGCGATCATCTGACAGACGTCATGGACATGGGAGTTCAGAGCCTGAGCGGCCGGTTTCCAGGCGAAGGGGAGGCGGATCCGCCAGAGGCGCCCTTGCAGCTCGTTGCCTGCGGGAACTGCGGGCTGGTTCAGCTAAAACACAGCGTTACGCCTGACGAAATGTACACCTCGGGCTACGGTTATCGCTCCGGCATCAATCAGACAATGCGCGATCATCTACGTTCGATTGCCGAAGATGTGGCTGCCAGGGCGGACTTAAAGGACGACGATTGCGTTCTGGATATCGGCTGCAACGACGGTACGCTTTTGAAGGCCTATCCTGCGGAGGTCCGAAAGATTGGGATCGACGCCGTCGCAGATAAGTTCGTTGACGAGTATCCATCCGATTTTTTGGTTCATGCCGGTTTCTTTAACGCCGAAAGCTATCGCTCGCTCGTCGGTGACGACAAAGCCAGGATTGTCACCTCCATTTCGATGTTCTACGATCTCGAGCATCCGGATGCTTTTGCGAAGGACGTAAGGTCGATCCTCGCCGAAGATGGTATCTGGGTGATGGAGCAGAGTTATATCGTGGATATGCTTGAGGCAAATTCCTTCGATACCGTTTGTCACGAACATCTTGAGTACTATGCCTTGCGCCAGATCGAGTATCTGGCTCAGCAAAACGGCTTGCGGGTCTTCGATGTCACCCGCAACAAGATAAACGGAGGCAGTTTCCGCCTTTATCTTTGCCACGAGTCTGCGTCCTATAAAGAAAACGAAACGGCCCTTTCAGCGCTTCGGTCTCTAGAACGCGAAAAGCAGTTCGAGACTGGCGAGGTCTATCGCGCGTTCGAGCGTCGCTGCAGGGAACAGGCTGAGAAGCTCAAGGATCTATTGGTTTCGCTGAAAGAGGACGGCAAAAAGGTTCACATTTACGGTGCCTCGACCAAAGGCAATATCACGCTGCAATACGCTGGTATTGATGGATCCCTGATCGCCTGCGCCGCCGACCGGAATAAGGAGAAAGCTGGGAAACGTACGCCCAAGACCAATATTCCGATTGTCCTGGAAGCCGTATCTCGCGCTATGGAGCCTGACTACTTTTTGGTGCTTCCCTGGCATTTCAAGGAAGAATTTGTGGCGCGCGAAGCGGAATTTGTTAGAAGAGGCGGCAAGTTCATATTCCCGCTGCCCGAGGTCGAGATTCTGCCCTAACCGGGTTAACGCCGATGAGAGTGGCGCAGTCGGCACACTCCGACCATAGGGCGGTTCCAAGTCTATGCGGAATTATCTAGGCATAGGATGATTATGAAAGAATCGGAAAGGCCGAGAGAAGCGCCGTCATCGAGTTTGGGATTGCCGGTCCGGGATCAAGCTGCACTGCAAGGCGTCAAAGTACCCTGGGCCCAGCCGAAGCTCGCGGAGAACGCGCGTCAGCGCGTCATCGATGCACTGGATTCGAACTGGATCTCCCACGGACCTTTCGTCAAGGAACTTGAGGAACGCATTGCCAGTTTCTGTGGCGTTCGTCATGCGATCGCTGTCGCCAACGGAACGGTAGCGATACATCTCGCGCTGTTGAGCCTGGACCTGAAGCCTGGTGATGAAGTGATCGTGCCGGGATTCACCTTCGTCGCGGTCGCCAATATGGCTCTGGCTGTCGGGGCGACACCTGTTTACGTTGACGTCGATCCGGCGACTTGGTGCCTCAATGCGACCGAGGTCGAAAAAGCACTTACTGACCGGACGCGGGTCATTTGCGTCGTCAATCTCTATGGCAACGTTGGGGAACTCCAAGCCTTAAGAAAGCTCGCGGACGCTCGAGGCATCGTGTTGCTTGAAGATAATGCGGAATCTTTTGGGACTGTCGCGGCTGGTCAAATGGCCGGCTCCGTTGGGCATCTATCGACCCTTAGTTTTCAGGCTACAAAAACCATAACGACCGGGGAAGGCGGTATGGTTTTGACCAATTCCGATGATCTCAAAGAGAACATGATCCTGCTGCGCGATCATGGTATGCGCAAAGACCGTCGCTATTGGCATGACGTGGTAGGGTACAATTTCCGACTGACGAATCTACAGGCCGCCCTTGGCTGCGCCCAGATGGATAGCATCGAAGCGATATTCGAAGACCGCCGCAGGATTCATCGAGGATATCTGGAGGGTTTGAAGGCCTGCGCGCAGTTTGTGCCGCAGACTTATAACGCAGATGTTTCCCCGGTTTTGTGGGCTTTTGCCGGCCGTATCCAGGTGGATCAGATTGGGTTGAACGAACTCCAGGAAATTAGAGACCGTTGTATCCAGGGCTTGATGGCCAAGGGGATTGAAACACGTCCGGGTTTCTATGCGATTAGCAGTTTGCCGCCCTATGACGCGCCGGTCCAGCCGGTGTCGAGCCTCTTGTCGGCGTCTGTCATTTCGTTGCCGACTTATACTGATCTGACGAACGACCAGATCAGCTGCGTTTGTGAGAGCTTCATCGAAGTTCTAAGTAAGGTGAGTGAATCCTAATGAAGGCTCCCGAAGCGTTTTTGCATCCCTATATCCTGCAAGCGCCGACGGCGCTCGCGCTAGAGCGCTCGCTCGAGTGTTCGCTGTTTTCGACGAAGGAACTCCGGCACCCGATCCTGGATATCGGCAGCGGTGATGGCCTTTTCGCGCTCAATTGCTTTGATCACAAAATAGATGTCGGAATTGATCCTTCTGAGATTGAAATAGAGGCTTCGTCCAAACTCGACGTCTACAAGGAACTGATCTGTTGCTACGGAAATGACATTCCAAAGGCAGACAAATCTTTCGCGACCATCATCTCAAACAGCGTCCTTGAACATATCGAGGACCTGGAACCTGTTATCCGGGAGGCGCGCCGCCTCATCACGGACGATGGCGAAATGATCGTGACGGTTCCAACCGACCAGTTTGAGCAGGGCTCTCTGATTGCCCGCCTGTTGCAGGCCGTCGGTATGAACTCTTTGGCGCTGTCATTCCGGAAAAAATACAATAAGTTCTGGCGTCATTTCCATGCCCCGAACGAGGCGGAATGGGCGAAGATGTTCGAGCGAAACGGCTTCGAGGTGAAGTCGCAGGTTCTCTATTGCCCGAAGAATACGGCGACATTCAACGATTTCATGGCGCCTCTCGCCCTGCCATCAATGATCGTCAAGAAAACCTTGAACTACTGGGTTTTGGTGCCTGCGTGGCGAAAGCTAGTGGCGCCGCTGTTGTTCGGTCTTGCCAAGCCTTGGTGTCAGGTTTCGGACGAAAAGGGCCACAATACACTCCTTTTCATGACCTTAACGCCGCGCCTCGGCGAAGAACCGAGCCCTGCAGAGTAATGGCTGTCACTATGCAGACAGCCTCCAGCGAAACCGACAGCGAAGACAAGCGCTACAGTGTCAGGCGCCTGCTTCCGAAGTTGGCCCTCGGGTCGGCCTTATCTGTTGGTGTGATTTACTTTCTTTCCCAGCGGATTGACATGCAGCAACTGCTGGGGCTCGCCGGAAACATCCAGGTCAGTGTGATTGTTCTAGCGGTCGCAGTCTATTGGAGTTCGTTGTTTTTGAGGGCTTGCCGCTGGAAGGTGCTGATTGGAAAGGCACCGGAAGTGCGCGTGCTGCCGCTTTTCTCGGCTTTCGTGATTGGTGCGGGCTTCAATACTTTGATTCCTGCCAAGATCGGCGAGTTGTTTCGTATCCAGGTTTCGTCGCGCTGGCTGACGATCAGCAGACTGCGCTTGGCGGGTGGTATCTTCATTGAAAAGTGCCAGGACATGCTGGTGCTGCTCGGATTTTTTGCCTCCGGAATCTATGTTGTCGCGAACAAAACCACCGATCCGGCACTCTTGACCAAGGTTTTGGTCATCGCGAGCGCCTTGCTGTCTGCCGCCGCATTGGGCTTGTTTGTCGTGTTTTTCTTTTATCCCCGCTTGCTTCGGCGCGCTAAGAGCAGCGGTATTGTGAAGCTCATCGATAGCTTTGTCGCCGGGATATCGGGTGCGGTCACGACAGGAATCTCGCGAAACCTGATACTGACTCTCGGAATATGGGTCGCCGATCTCGCGACCTTGTGGCTGATCCTCTATTCCATTCAGATTGATTTGAAGGTTCTGGAATTGATGCTTCTGACCGGCGCCTACAGCTTCATCAGTCTGGTTCCAAGCGCGCCTGTACATCTCGGCACCTATCAGGCGGCGTTCGTATTCGTCTTTGCAATTCTGGGTCATTCCGCGGAGAGCGCGTTCCTGGGGGCTCTGCTTGTCCAGGCTTGCCTTCTGGCACCTGTAGCACTACTTGCCGTCGTTGTGTCCTTTTGGTTCTGGCGGGATTTCCTTAAATTCAGACGGCAGTGACAGGCGGCGGCTTTTGACAGGGGCTGCAAAAGGCCTCGCAAACAGCCACCATGCTTTGGTTCCGTCAGGGATTCAGCCGTCAAATGCTGCTTGTTTCAGGATAGGTTCTGTATAGGTTTGCAGCTTGCACTAGGTAGTCGAAGTGGTCGAAATTGACGCGCAACATTTAAGGCAGATGGTTGAGCTGCACTACAGAATTCTGCATTGGTCGATCAATGCGCGGCTTGGGTACGAGCATGTGAACCAACTCTATAAGACCCTGCTTAACGACCCCGATGTCTTTGGATACGCAGATATCGATCGACATGGCCGCATGCTATCGTTCATCACCATAACCCGGGATCTTCGCGCCACGCGCCGACGCCTGTTTGCGACCTTCACCGCCAGAAAGTACCTGGCGCTGCTCTTTCAGTCCTTGTGGAAGCCGGCGGATTTCGTCGATCTCTTCGAGAACAAATTCGTTGTTCCCGGATTGCTGGAAAAGCTGCAGGCGCGCACGGAGCTATTTACCTGGGTGGGCGATATTGACGACCTCGCCGGCCGTGTATCGGCCGTGCGAATCATGCAGTATGCTGTCGTGCAGTTACAACAGCAGGGATTGACGCCTGTTATCGCTCAGGTCGCGAAATACGATGAAAACCCGAACAGGTACCATGAGAAAGCGGGAAACAAGCTGGCCCATTCGCTGTTACGCAACAACATCTATCTCATGGCAGACACGAAATGACTCAACGCCGACGCTGCAAAATCTGCTGCATATCCGAGAATTTTCCGGGGGCACAACTCGACGCCGACTCGGTGTGCCGTGATTGCCGGCAATTCAAGCTTCAGAATGATCCCGATGCACAGATTCGGCGGAACCAGGCGAACATTGAGAAGGCCATCGCTGAGCGGCGTGGCAAGGGCAAGTACGATGTTATCGTGGCTTATAGTGGTGGAAAGGACAGTTCCTTTTCACTGCTGTACCTGCAAGAGACATACGATTTAAAGGTGCTCGCTTTTCTGGTCGACAACAATTTCGTATCTGACCAGGCCAAAAGGAATGCCGACGTCTTCACCGGGAAGTTGGGTGTGGACCTGGTGACCTTTAAGCCCAATTCTCGTTTCATGAACAAGATGTACACGACGTCGCTGGAAGGCGATCTCTACGACATGTCCCAGCTTTCGCGAGCAAATGCAGCCTGTCTGTCTTGCATCAATCTCATCAACAATTTTGTGCTGGATGAAGCAGTTCGCCGTAAGGTTCCCATCATCGCCGGTGGCTATATCGAGGGCCAGATCCCGAACCACTCCGGCGTGGTGAAGATGGACAATCCGATGATCCATTCCTTCCGCGACAAAAACCGGAAAAAGCTGTCCGACGAGATCGATCCGCGTTTTGACAGCTATCTGGACATCGCCAGTCCGCAGGCCGGAAGTGATCATCCGATCTTTATCAATCCGCTCTTGGGAATGAACTATAGCGAGACTGAAATCGTTGAGACGATCTCCAAGTACGGATGGTCAAAACCCAAGGATACGGGCAAGTCTTCGAGCAATTGCCTGCTCAACGATTACGCAATCTCTGTGCATCATGAGCGCTACGGGTTCCACCCCTATGAGGCCGAGATCTGCGCCCAGGTGCGACGTGGAAGCCTGACGAAGGAAGAGGCCCTAGACAAACTTGCTGATATTCGTCCTGCCGATCAGTTTGTTGAAACGAAAAAACGCTTAGCGGATCAATAGGAGTTCGCTATGTGCGGCATCGTGGGCATGTTCAACCCTTCGGGTCTGTCGCGTGAGCTTCGAGACGAGGCCGCGTTCGATTCGATGGTGGCTGCACTTGATCATCGGGGGCCTGACGAAGCGGGGGCTCTTTATCACGACAAGATTTGGCTCGGACACACACGGCTTTCAATTATCGACATAAGCCAGGGTCAACAGCCGATGAGCCTGGAAGACGACGGTATCCACATCGTCTTCAATGGCGAGATTTTTAATTATGTCGAACTACGAAAAGAGCTGGTTGAACAAGGGTTTGAGTTTAAAACAAGCAGCGATACAGAAGTGCTGCTGCAGCTTTATCGGCGCGACGGCGAAGCCGTGGTGGATAGCCTGAACGGGCAGTTTGCGTTCTGCATTTGGGATCAGAAGAAAAACCGGGTTTTTCTCGCTCGCGACCATGCCGGAATCTTGCCGCTGTTCTATGCCCAACGGGACGGTACGTTGTTTTTTGGTTCCAGCATCAAAGCGCTGCTGCACCATCCGGCAATGGCGGCTCAACTGAACCACGCCGCGTTGAAGTCACTATGCCTGTTCTGGGTGCCGATCGGCGGTGAGACCTTTTTTAAGGACATTTACCAGCTCGATCCGGGTGAATGTCTTACGCTGGATGCCAGCGGGATCTCGAAACGCACCTACTGGGATTTGACTTTTCCGCCAGCCCCGGAAGTGCGTTCCAAGCCTGAGTGGGCTGAGGCGACACGGGAAGCTATCTCGCGGGCCGTAAAACTCAGGTTACGTGCAGATGTTCCCGTTGGATCCTACCTCTCCGGCGGGCTCGACTCCTCGATTCTAGCGGCGCTGGCTGCCGAGGCGCAGCCGCAGGCCCTGTCCACCTTCTCCATCGCCTTTTCGGAGAAGGATTATGATGAGAGTGACCATCAGAAAAGCCTGATTGAGCATCACGCCCTTAGCAGCCGTACGATATCCATCACTCCGGAAATGATCGCCGCCCGCTACGAAGAGATGATCGTTCAGGCGGAACAGCCGGTTTATCGGACAGCGCCTGTTCCCCTGCATTATCTATCTGAAATGGTGCACGAGAGCGGCTTTAAGGTCGTGCTGTCCGGCGAGGGTGCTGACGAAATTGCCGGCGGCTACAACATCTTTAAGGAAACCGCCATTCGGCGACAGATTGCTGACGGGGTCGACGATGCGGTGTGGCAGCATGAACTTATGCAGATTTATCCTTATCTGCGGCAGTTCGATCCGCGCTATAGCCGGATGATGATGGAGTTTTACCGCAAGCAGAGCAGTCGGCCCGAAGACCCTCTGTTTAGCCACCTCGTGAGAGTTCAAAATGGCGCTGCGGCGATCAGGTTCATGAATCCGGATATGCAGTCATTGATGGCGGAAACGAACAGCGAGACTGTCTTGAAGGCGAAATTGCCGACAGAGTTTGACGACTGTTCAAGTATGCAGAAGACTCAATATCTGGAAATGAAGACATTGCTGGCCGGATATCTGTTGTCGTCCCAAGGCGATCGGATGTCGATGGCACACTCGGTCGAGGCCCGCTATCCCTTTCTCGATCGCAACGTGATCTCGTTGTTCGCCGCCATGCCGGACGATGTGAAGCTCAATGGACTGGACGAAAAGCACATTTTGAAAGAGGCCTTCCGAGATATGCTCCCTGCAAGCATTGCCGAGCGAAAGAAGCAGCCTTATCGGGCGCCGGAGTCGCTGGCGACCCTTTCCGGGGATATGCGGGAACGTTTCCTGAGCGCCGATGCGATCGCCGCGACTGGCGTATTTGACCCGCTCAGGGTCGGGAAGCTATGCGATAAGCTGGAAGCAGCAAACGAAACGAATCAATTTAGTTTCGGCGACAACTTTGCATTCAATTGCATATTGTCAACGCAGATTTTCCATGAAAACTTCATACAGAGTGCGCCGCAGCCGAAGGCACCATCGGGCGTCTGGGATATCAAGCGGACATACATCCACTAGGGTTAAAGACATTGAGTGAAATACGGCAGGAAATAAAGGGTTTGATCGCGTCGATAAATGTGACCTTGGATGCGGACAACATTTCGGACAGCGATAACATCATCGAGACCCAGATTCTCGATTCGTTTGGCTTTGTCGATCTTATCAGCCAGTTGGAGACGACCTTTGGCATCGTGATCGACAGCGAAGAGATCACGGGTAGCCACTTCAATTGTGTCGACAACATCGCTCAATTCGTATCCGAGAAAAAGGCGAGCTGAGAAGGGGGGCGCCGACAGGCCCCAGGGTGAAGGTTTTTTACGACTGCATGTGGAGAAACTAAGTGGCGTCCGCGTTTCTGTTTCCGGGCCAGGCTGCGCAGCAGCCCGGGATGATGACAGACTTCATCGAGAACGAGGCGGTCGTCCGCCAAAGTCTCGAGAGGATATCGGACGCGACTTCGGTGGACGTTGCGGCGCTCTGCACGTCGGCTGACGAAACCCAATTGAATGATGGCAGGCTTTCCGGGCTCGTTGTTGTGGCCTCGTCGGTGGCGCTGTACCACCTCGCGAGAGAAAACGGCCTTACGGCGGACGCTTGCGCCGGATACAGCGTTGGCCAGTATGCCGCCTTGTACGCGGCTGGCATGCTATCTCTCGACTCCATGTTGGCCATCCTGATGGAACGCCAAGAAGCTCTCGATAGCGCGGCAAAGAACCAGGCTTCGGGCATGGTGGCTGCGCTGGGTGTTCCTCTCTCGAAGGTCGAGGAAATCGTGGCGGAATTCGAAGGCGCTGAGATCTCCAATTACAATTGCCCCAATAACTATTCTGTGGCCTGCCATAGGCATGATGCCGAGGCTCTTGTGGATCGTTTCACAAAGGCGGATGCGGTCCGGTCGCTTGTCTTGCCGGTCGCCGGCGGTTGGCACAGTCACTTCATGCTGCCGGCCGCGGAAGCAATCCGATCATCTCTCGAGAGCCTGGATCTTAGGACGTCGGACTGCGTCTTTGTCGACAATGTCTGCGGGCTCTCGTTGTCAGATCCCAGCGAAATCAGAGCTTCGCTTTTCGAGCATGTTCATAAAGCTGTTCAATGGGAAAAGTCTCTGCATTCTCTCTTTGAGCTGGAGATTTCCTCCTTCGTGGAGCTCGGCTATGGCGATCAGCTTTCCAAGTTCGTGAAGTTCACTGACCGCAGGAAACAGGTGTTTCCGACCGGAACCCTGCAGCGGTTTCACCAAACACTGCAAGCAAAAGAAGCGGGCCGGATTCAGTAGAACCCCTGACAATGTTACGGACTTGCGTGAAGCGCCGGGACGGTGTCAGGCCGATTTCGGCATGTCCTCGGGATCTATGCCGGGAACATAGGTGATACCGGCCAGCTGTTTCCAGTTGTGCGGATAAGCGGCATAGAAGATGACGCATTTCTCATCCGCTTCGTATTTGATGTGATTATCCTTGGGGATATAGAGCACGTCCCCGGGCTTGCAGACGTAGGCTTCGTCGCCGCAGACCAGACGAAAGGTGCCTTCCATGCAGTAAACGATCTCGTCGCAGGTCAGATCCCAGGGCACGGAGACATCGTTCAGGAAGTTTAGGCCGCCGCACATGGTGTCGCTGATGGCGCTGGTCACAAAGGGCTTAATATAGGTCTGTCCCGGCTCCAGCGTTTCCAGGCGGTGCTGAATGTCGGTGAATTTGAAGAGCTGTGGCTTGGCCATGGTTTTTTCCGTGATTTCTGTGCTTAGGCGTCGGGCGTGTTGAGAATGGACTCGTTGAGTTCGACCTTGTAGCCGTCGGGGTCCTCGACGAAGGCGATGACGCGGGTGCCGTGCTTCATCGGGCCGGCGGGACGGGTGATGGTGACGCCCTTGGCGGCAAGTTGATCACAGGTCGTGTAGACATCTGGCACCTCAATACAGATGTGACCCCAGGCATTGCCTTTCTCATAGGCCTCGCTCTGGTCCCAGTTGTGGGTGAGCTCCAATGCTGGAAACGCCGCCTCAGGGCCGTAGCCGATGAAGGTGTTGGTAAACTTGCCATCCGGGTAATCACGCCGGCGCAGCACCTGCATGCCGAGGATGTCGATGTAGAAGGCGAGCGACTTATCCATATCGCTAACCCGCATCATGGTGTGCGCCAGCCGGTAGCCGTTGGCTTGTGGATCCGCCATTTGTTCTCTCCTTGTTGCTGTTGTCAGGCAATCGCGGCCTTCACGAACTCCTGAAAGCGGCCAACGCTGTCTTCCCACTGAGGGGATAGAAAACCGCCGGATTCGGCCGCCATTGAATGTCGTCCGGCCTGCAGGCGTTCGCAGATCTCGTGATCTTCCCTATGAACTTCGGTCCAGAGTCGCATGAGGGCCTCGGCTTTCTGTGCATCGGGGGTGCTGCCGTCTGTCACATAGATGGCCCGCCGCTGTTGAGTCTGGCCTGGGCCTAAAGGTGTGTTCAGATGCACACCGATCTGATCCGGGAAATAGCGGCCAAAGACGAAGTTCGGAAAGAGCGTAAGATAGCGGGAGGAAACGGCCAGGGTATTGTTCCCACTGGATAAAGAACCGTTGCCATCCGAAACATCGACCGCGCTGCCCAAACAAGCGCCATCGATCACCGTATAGTGGTCCCGGAGCGGTTGCTCGGTGGTCTTTTTGTGGACGAACTGGACGTGGTAGGGCTCGATGAAATTCTCCATCAGGGCCTTCCAGTTCGCCTTGATGATGCCCAGGTCGATGACGCCCACCAGCTTGGCCTGTGCGAGATCGAGGGCCTGCAGATTTCTTGCGAGCGGAGCGATGAAGTCGTCGAAGCTTTCGGCCTTGCCGTCGAGGTTCACAAAAACCCAGTCATGCCAGATCGCGGTGCGCACCGGGATCAGACCGTTCGAAGTTCTGTCGAAACCCTCGGCTCGGTGACTGTCTCTGCCGCCGAAATAAGGTGTCGCCTTCAGTTCGCCATTCAGATTGTAAGCCCAGGCGTGGTAGGGACATTTCAGCATTGAGCCCACATTGTGAGGGTTATCGATGAGTTTCAGGCAGCGATGGCGACAGATGTTGTGAAAGCCGCGGATCTCATCTTCGCGATTACGCAAGAGCAGGACCGGTTGGCCTGCGACCGTGATGGGCCGGGCATCGCCGGCCCGCGCAAATTCATGTGCGAAGCCAACGAAAATCCATCCGCTGGGGAAAAGCCTCGACGCCTCAAGTTGCCAGAAGGCTTCACTGGTATAGGCGGAACCGGGCAGGCCCTGGGCCGCAGCGGTCAGGCTGGGAGCACCCGCTGGAGGTAACTGTGGGGAACCCAATTGCCAAGATTGCATCTGTCCGCCTCCTTCTGCTTGGGCCTTCGGCCGATTGTCGAGAGCAAGCTTTAGCGCGGGTGGCGATCGATGGCGAACGCGTCTTTTTCAAGGTCGTTGAGATTTTTTGAGTGGATAGATCTGCGGCTGTCTCGGGCGCGAAACCTCGCGGTTTCAGCGCTTCTGGCCAGCTTCTACAAGGAGCCAGTCGACGAACTTTCTAACGGCCGGGATTTTCAGGCGGTTGGCCGGGGCGATCAGATAGTAGGCGTAGCTGTCGAGTTTTATGTCGAAGGGGCAGATCAAACGGCCGCTTTCCAGGTCGTCTGCGATGAGCGAGGGACAGACCAGCGCGAAGCCCTCGCCAGCGACGGCGGCGCTGTGCCGGACGTTGGAATCTTCGAAGAAGAGCTTGCCTCCGGCCCAGAGGTCCGGTGCGCCAGCAGCGTTCAACCATTCCCGCCAGCTTCGCTCGTCGTTTTCATGCAGCAGCTTGTGCCGGGCCAGATCGCTCACCGTCTGTACGGCGCCCATGTCTTCGAGGATGGCCGGACTGCAGGCCGGTGTCAGGTCGCCTGGCCAGAGCAGACGGGCTTGTGCCGGTACCTCACTCTTGTGGAGCCATTCGATGGCAACATGAATGCTGGGATTGGAGAAGTCTGCGGCGTCGTTGTGATGAAAGAAACGCAGGTCCATTCCTGGCAGTTTGCGCCAGAGCCGGCTCATGCGCGGTCCCAGCCAGCGTGCGGCGAAATGGGGCCTGAGCGAAACGCCGAGGGGCGTGGCGGTGGTCCGCGCCGCAACTTCGGCGGCACCCTGCCGGATGAGGCTAAAGGCTTGAGACAGATAATCGAAGAGAACCTGGCCTTCCGGAGTCAGCGCAAAACTCTTGCCGTCGCGCAGCAAAAGCTCCGCACTCATAAAGTCCTCGAGATTACGCAACTGGTGGCTGACGGCGGAGGTCGTCACGCTGAGCTCTTCGGCTGCCTTCTGGAAGCTCTTGTGTCGTGCGATCGCCTCAAAAGCGCGCAAGGCATTGAGTGGCGGATGCAAGCGCGGACCTCCTTCGCGACTGGGTCCTTGTTCGGGAGCCCTAAGCTCACCGTGGATTTTTCACAGCTCCCGCGTCGAGGTCAAACCAAGAAAATGACGAGGGCTCTTCGTAAAATATAAAGCTAAGCGCGCGTTACACTGTGGATGCGCAGTTTCCCTAGCTTGCTTGGATGAAAGCAGGGATTGTAGAGAGATGACCGTGCGGTGCCGAATCGGTCTCCGTTTGGCACAGGCTTAAGCAGCGGCTTTTGCACGCAAGGCTGCGGGGGAAGGTTATGACGACGGATCAAATCATTTTGTTTGCCTTGTTGTTTGCGGTCTTCGGTCTGCTGCTTTGGGGGCGGTATCGCTATGACCTGGTGGCCTTCGGGGCATTGGTGGTCGCCGTGGTGACCGGGACCGTTCCGACCGCCGATGCTTTTTCCGGATTTGGCCATCCGGCGGTGGTGATCATTGCACTGGTGTTGATCGTCAGCCGGGGCCTGGTGCTCTCTGGCGCCATTGATCTGATTACACGCTATCTGGTGGACGGCGGCCGCAAGCTCTCCGGCCATATAGCGGTTATGAGCGGTCTGGGCGCGTTCTTCTCTGCCTTTATGAACAACGTCGGCGCCCTGGCGCTTTTAATGCCCGTGGACCTGCAGGCCAGCGCAAAGGCGAAGCGCTCGCCGGCTCTGACTCTCATGCCTCTGTCTTTCGCGACGATCCTGGGTGGCCTGGTAACCCTTATCGGGACTCCGCCGAATATCATCATTGCGGCCTTCCGCGAGAAGTCCCTGGGCGAAAGCTATTCCATGTTCGATTTCGCGCCCGTCGGATTGGCCTGCGCCGTCGCGGGTGTTGCCTTTGTGGCCCTCGTCGGATGGCGGCTTATCCCCAGCGAACGTGGTGAGCGCGACAGCGGACAGGAGCTTCTCGACCTGCAGGGCTATGTTGCCGAGATCAAGGTGCCGGAAGAGTCTCCGACGGTCGGACGTAAGGTGTTGGAGCTCGACAAAGAGGCGGATGACTGCGATGCGCAGATCGTGGGGCTGGTGCGCCGGGGCAAGCGCTTGCCCGGCATGGCGCGGCGCGAGGAAATCGCGGCTGGCGATATCCTGGTGGTCGAGGCGGGACCGGAAGCCATCGACAAGCTGGTGGGCAGCCTCAAGCTGGAGTACGTCGGCAGCGAACAACATGCCAAGGCGGACGAGGGCGGCCAGAGCCTTATGGAAGTTGTGGTGCCGCGTCATGCTCGGATCGACGGCCGCTCTGCGCTAGACGTCAGTCTACTCTACCGCCACGGCGTCACCCTCCTGGGCGTTTCGCGCAGCGGACAGCGCTTTCGGGACCGCGTGCGCAAGCTGGTCATTTCAGCCGGCGATATCCTGCTTTTGCTCGGGCCTGCGGAACGGCTTCCTGAAGTGGCCAACTGGCTCGGCACGCTGCCTCTGGCGGAACGCGGCCTGGAGGTGATCCAGCGGGATAAGGCCGCGCTGGCGGCAGGTTTTTTCGCTCTGGCCATCATCTTGGCAAGTCTGGGCGTCGTTTACCTGCCCATCGCGCTGGCGGGAGTCGTGATTGCCTACGTGCTCTTGAAGATCATGCCTTTGCGCCAGATCTACGACTTCGTGGAGTGGCCGGTGATCGTTCTGTTGGCCTGTTTGATTCCTATCGGCCAGGCACTGGAAACCAGTGGCGGGACTGGCCTGATTGCCGAAGGGATTGTCGCGATCTCCACCGGATGGTCGCCGGCTGTGGTTCTGACCATTCTGATGATCGTCACCATGACTCTGTCCGATGTGCTCAACAACACGGCGACGACGGTAATCGCCGCGCCGATTGCCATCGATATCGCAGGCCGTTTGGGGGTGAGCGCGGATCCCTTCCTTATGGCGGTGGCGGTTGCGGCCAGTTGCGCTTTTCTCACGCCGATCGGGCACAAGAACAACACACTGGTTATGGGGCCGGGCGGTTACGCCTTTGGGGATTATTGGCGCATGGGGCTTCCACTGGAAATCCTGATCGTAGCCGTCGCCGTGCCTGTGATCCTGGTGGTCTGGCCGTTCTGACAGCGCGGCTTAGTAGGCAACCTTCACAGGCTCCAGACTAACGCCGTCTGTCTGTTTTTGTCGGTCCAGGTTCGAATGATCGGCTGCCGCCTGCCGATCGCCAACGGCGCGCCCCAAGGGATGGCGGACATGCTCCTTTGGCCAGAGAAAGTACCGCAGGAGGATTTCCCAATAGCCGTTGAAGCGGTAGCCGCCGTTCGCTCTCAGCAACTCACCGCGCCGCGACCGGAAACACGCCGGCAGGCGATACCAGGCAAGACCGGGTTCCGCGTGATGGAGGGCGTGCAGATTGTTGTTGAGAAACAGAAGCGCCATGGGCCCGCGCGCCTCCACAATCACGGTGCGCTCGTCGACCCCTGGATGAGCGCGGTGCTCAGCGAAGGAGCGGACCAGCGATAGAGACATTGCCGGATAGACGAAGAGCGCGAGATAAGTCAGAGGCGGAATCTCGCAGATCCCGACCACCCAGTAGAGCACGGCTGCACAAGAGACCGCGTGCAGGCTCCATGCGGGCAGATTCCGAAAATCTCCTTTGGCCATTCGGCGGAGTTCGCCGCTGCTGAGCCGCCAGAGGCAAAGGGCAGGGCCGATCAGCATGCGGCCCAAGAAGCTGTTGTGCGCGTAGTAGAAAAAGCGGGCGCTGGGGCTGAGGGCGGCCCAGCGTTCCGGGGTAACGTAATAAGACTCCGGATCTTCAAGTGGGTCGGTGAGGTTGGCGTTACGGTGATGGCGTAAATGGGCATCGCGATAGAGGCCGTAGGGAATCCACAGCCAGAGGCTGGGAAAGATCAGCGCTTCATTGAGCCGGCGCCAGGGCGTCGGATGTCCATGCACGACTTCATGCTGAAGCGAGCCATGCCAGGCAATCAGGTAAATGCCGACGGCGGCCGCAAGCGCCCAGGGCAGGGCGCTGTAGAACCAGGTCACCAGGCCGAACCCGCCATAAATCATGAGAGCCAGGCAGACAGTAGGCCATTCGATCTCGCTGTTGCGTCTGATTTTCGGAGATTTGCGCGAGGAGTCCTGCTCCTGCTTTTGGGCTTCTCTTTGGGTTGTCGTTGCGCCGAGCATAAAAATCCTTTTCACCACATAAGAGCCCTTTGTCGGGCTTTTCTTTTCAAACCCCAGGGAACTGCACTGCGGATCTGACTTTCGGCCTGAAACCGACTTGGGCGGGGCGCCGGAGCGAGATTTTGTCCGATGGCTGCGACCGCTTCCCCAAAACTCCTCAACAGCGATCCCGAATATGGGTTCCATTGTAGGGTTGAAATTTTCATGACAACAATGCGATTCAGCGCACAATACGTTGATAGTGGTATGCAAGTGCTCCAAATGGTGATAATTGTAAACAAATGATGCGAAGTCGGAGGAACAAAAGTGGATCGGCGAGAAACCGTCGAGGTGTTTCGTGAACGGCTGACCGATGTGATCGATCGGTCGGGCTTGAGCAGATCGGCCTTTGCAAGCTTGGCCGGATTGGACCGCTCGACGCTTTCCCAGTTGTTATCGGCAAACAATGACCGCCTACCCAGGGCTGAGACCATTGCCGCGATTGCGACATCCCAACAGGTCAGTATCGACTGGTTGCTGGGGCTTAGCCAGATCGATCAGGAAGGCATCAATATCATGGGCCAGCCGCTGGAAATCGAATCCGGCGCTGGCTCGCCGGTCGATGAACGCTTGATGCGCTGGCATGCGGAGGCGGAAGGCTACAAGATTCGTTACGTGCCCTCGACGCTGCCGGATCTTTTGAAAACCGAAGAGGTGACCCGCTACGAGTTCCGGGACTATGCGCCGATCTCGCCCGAACGCGGGCTTGAGCAGGCGTCTCACCGGCTTGAGTACAGTCGCCGCCCGGAGACGGACCTTGAGGCTTGCTGTTCGTTCCAGTCGGTGCAGGACTTTGCGCGCGGGCATGGGATCTGGAGCGATCTTCCCGCCGAATCGCGGCATGAGCAGCTGCTCGCGATGATGTCGCTGGTCGATGAGCTTTATCCAGCCTTCCGCTGGTTTCTCTTCGATGGACTGCAGCGCTATTCGGTGCCCGTGACTCTCTTCGGCAGGCAAAGGGCCGCGGCTTACTTCGGCAACATGTACTTTGTGTTCAATTCGACGGAGCACATTCGCGTGCTGAACCGGCATTTTGACGAATTGATCCGATCAGCCGTTATTCAGCCGACGGATATCATCGGTTTTTTAGAGCGGCTGTTGTCGGAGGTGAAGTAAGCTGTTTCGGTCACCTACACGCATGCCGAAGGGACGGAGAGCAAGTCAATGCGAGAAGAGATGCAAGGTCTCGAGGAGAGGGACGAGGAAAAGCCGAGTGCGACCGGTGGCTGCCTTTGTGGCGCGGTGAGGTTTCGCTTGTTCGGTCCGTTGCGAGATATCGTCAACTGTCACTGCGGACAATGCCGACGAAGCCACGGCAACTTCGCGGCTTACACAAGGGTAAAACGAGCCGCTTTTACCTTTGACGAACGTCAGGGCCTGCGCTGGTTCAACTCATCCGACCGCGCGCGGCGAGGCTTCTGCCGGCATTGTGGGGCGTCCTTGTTTTGGGAGCGCACCGACGGGCAAACGATATCGATCGCCGCCGGCTGTCTCGATCAACCGAGCGGCCTGAAAACCACGCAGGACATCTTTGTTTCCGACAAAGGAGATTTTTATGAACTGGCGGCGGGAACCAAGGTCACTCTACACGGCGGACTGAGTGAGGAAGAGAATGTGACCAGCGGGATTGCAGCAGGAGGACAGGCACCGGCCGATATGTCGGACCTGCGATCGGGAACGTCCGAATGACCCTTGGTCTTGGGCGTGCAAGTCTGGCGATGTACCACATGCCGGAGTTTGGCGCTGCTAAGAGGGATTGGTGGCAGGGCCTTGCGCGGGCGATGCGTTCGGAAGGCTTAACCGACGTGCCCGAAGAACTCGACAGCGTGGCGGATCTCTATGCGCACTGGACCAGCCCGGATCTTCTTTTCAGTCAGACCTGCGGCTATCCGCTGACCCATGCGCTTGCAGGGAAAGTCGCGGTTGTTGCGACTCCCGGTTATCGCTGTGAAGGATGCAGCGGCACGAACTACAGCAGCCTCATTCTGGTGCGCGGCGATGACCCTGCCATGTGCCTGCCGGATTTGCGCGGGCGTGCGGCAGTCATAAACGCCGCGGATTCTCAGTCGGGGTTTTCGGCTTTACGGAGCGTAGTGGCACCCTTTGCGGTACAGGGGCGCTTCTTTTCGAAGGTAGGTGTGAGTGGTGCGCACGCTGCCAGTTTGCAATGGGTCAGAGAACAAAGGGCGGATGTTTGCGCTGTGGACGCTGTGACCTATGCGCTTGCCGCCAGATACCGACCGGTCTTGACTGAGGGCTTGCGGGTTTTGGCATATAGCCCCGAAGCGCCGAGCCTGCCTTACATAACTGTCTGCGCGAGCGGCGACGAGCGACTGAAACGGCTTCGCACTGCCCTGTTTCAGGCGATGGAGCGCTCTGACTTGGCCGCGGCCCGCGAGGCGCTGCTGATGGAGGGGTGCGAGGTTCTACCCGAACGTGCCTATGACCGAATTCTCGAAATCGAAAATCAGGCGATCGCGCTGGGTTACGCCGAAGTCGCCTGATCTTCGTTCATGCTGGCTGCTTTTGAATAGGCCTTGTTAGGGCCGCTGGCGGTTCCGAACCAGGAAGCCAAGGAGCAAGAGAGCTAGTCCCAGCAATGACAGGGTGCCCGGTTCGGTAACGGGCGACGGTTCGATAGCTGCCGCGGCACTGGAGATCAAGAGACTGTCGAGGCCGAAGCCGTCTTCAACGGGCGTCGAAAAGACCAGGCTGGAGATGAACTGACCCGACTCCAGGATAAAGCCGAAGAAGCCGTTTGCGATGCCGGGCGTAACCATTTGGCTGCCCATTTGGGTGGTGTAAGAGATAACCGTGTTTCGGTCCATCTCTCGAAAAGTCCCCGCGAAGGCATCGATCGGATTGTCAAAGGTAAGCGTAACGGTGGTCGAACCGCTTGCCGCGTTCCTGAGGTAAAGTGCGGCGTAGGTTGTGGGACCCGGTGCGATGATTTCGAACGTGCTCGGAAAGACCTCAACTTTGTTCAGCCTGTTGTGTGCCGGACCGCTGGCGGAGATCGTCAACGGGCCAACGTCGAGAGAGGTGTTTTGGAAAAAGGCGTCCGATGCAAAGTCATCGAAGGTGACGCCGATATCGACTGCGCCGCCAAGCGTATTTACATACCCGATCGGGCTGGTAAATGTCAGCGGGCCGGCGGCGCTGCTGATGGGGCCGAAGATCCAGCCAACGGCTGCAATCGCGAGCGAAAGAAGAAACCTCTTGGTCATGAAACACTACCTTCTTCACATTCAAGACGTTGGAGGCTTGCTGCGGGCGTGCGTCTGGGATTACGAGAAAGACTCGTTCCTGGACGTCCGCAAAGCAGAGAACCGCCGATCCCCGAAGAACTGCAGCCGTTAATCCTGCGGCTTCTCAACCAACTTCTATAAAAAGCATATTGCTTTTTATCTATTTGCTTAGTTTTAGGGCTGAAGTCTTAAGAATTGGTTGTGGCGCATCGTTAATTTTAGAATTTGTTTACTAGTGAAAATTGTAAAAAATCGAAGGTTTAGAGGTAAGTATTCTTACCTAAGTGCCGCTATTCAAAAGTATTTTGGGAAGGCTGGCAAAGGAGGTGCGCTTTGCATCTCCGGGCTGAGATGTCATGAGTTGCGTTCTGTGAACAACTGAAGAAGCAGTGCGCGATTCGCACTGACTAGCAGCGGAGGAGGCTCTCAATCAGAAAGGTAGAGACTTCCGGGGTAGAGCGCGAAGCGCGGTGACGGCTGCACCGACACCTCACTTCAGAAACATCAGGTCTCGTCGCCGCGGATCCGCAGAGCCCAGAGCAGGTTCACGACCACGCCTTTGACTCGCGGCAGAAACGCCAGGGTAAGCAGCAATGTCAGCGCCGGCCAGATCGCCAAATGGACCCAGAAGGCCGGCGGTGCTGTCTGCTCGAGATAGAGAATCGACGGTACGACCAAGTGTCCGACGATCAGAATCGTAAAGTAAGGCGGAATATCGTCGGCACGGATATGCCCGAGCGGTTCACCGCAATGGGAACAGCTGTCCGCAACCTTTACATAGCCTTTGAAAGACTTTCCCACCCCGCAATTGGGGCAGCGGCGCCGAAGGCCGCGGAGCAGGGAAAGGAAGATGGGGCGTTTGGTTGCGGAAGCTGTGTATGCCATTCGGACGTTTAACTTTCCAAAGGAATTACGATGACCTGCATGATAGTGCGGTATGTAATGCCTTCGGAGAAATTTTGCACCCGATAAGATTGGCACGCCAAAAGTCCGTGCCCTTCAATTTTGCGCCGGTCAGGACCGCGTCACGCAGATCGGCGTCGCTTAAATCGGCGCCGCTCAAGTCCGCGCCCTGCAGATTGGCACCCTGCAGATTGGCCCGCACGAGGTTTGCGTTCTGAAGATTTGCTTTGCCGAGATCCGCAAAGGACAGGTCGGCTTCCGAGATGTCCGCATGTGGCAGCGCGGCATTCGGGATCTTCAGTCCAGCGAGATTAAGGCGGGTAAGATTGGCCCGATTTCCATCCTTGCCGTTCTTTAGCCAGACGTGGTGATCGGCCATAATATGCAGCAATTGCCGTGCTTTAGCAGATTTCATGGGGCTGGTGTCACGGGCTTTGCCTGCTTTGGGTTCGGCGGGCTTTTCGATCAATAGGGTATCGTCAGGAAGCCGCGTGCTGACGTATTTGACCCGAAGCTGGCGTTTGGCATCGGCCTCGCTGGCGGCAATGATCTCACCGGTTTCGGATCCTTCGGCCTGATCGAATGTCAGGCGGTAAACGAATGTCTTTTTAGCCATCAGGAGCTCCCCTCGCTCAAACAGATCGGTTCAGAATTCACTGTCCAGACACTCTTCACGGCCAGTACCGCCGCGCTGTTATGACGCAGGGCGGAACCAAGGAGTCGGAGCGCCGGATTTCGTTAACCATACGGGTGAGAGGCTTAGAAAGGTGTTAACGGCGATGTCGATTCCAGCGGGTTTTCGCAAGGATCGAGGACAAGTGACTTGACATAATTGAACGATCGTTCCAGATATGCGCCATCTTTTACCGAAAGGAATTTGAGATGAGCGCCATCACCCCTCTGTTTCCCCGCCAAGCCGTACCTTCTCTCGAACTGCCGACTGTCGGTGGCGGCACTTGGTCGCTCGCTGACCAAAAACCCGAAAACTTCACCATGATCGTCGTGTATCGCGGATTGCATTGCCCGATCTGTTCTATGTATCTCGGCGATCTCAATCAGAAGCTGGAACAGTTTGCCGAGCGCGGCGTGTCCGTGTTTGTCGCGTCCAGCGACGATGCTGATCGGGCCGCTGAGGCCAAGGATAAGTGGAAACTCGACAAGCTGACTCTTGGTTACGGCCTGAGCTTGGAAAAGGCGCGTGAATGGGGCCTCTATGTCTCTGCCGGAATTGGTAAGACCTCGATCGGTGTTGAGGAGCCGGCTATGTTCAGCGAACCCGGTATCTTCCTGGTGCGCCCTGATGGGACACTTTATTTCGGTTCCGTCCAGACCATGCCTTTCGCACGTCCGGCCTTCGGTGACATTCTCAAGGCGCTGGATTTCGTGATCGCTAAGAACTATCCGGCGCGTGGTGAGGTGATCGATCATCAGGCGCAAGCGGCCGAATAGACCTCCATCGACGGGCTTGTTCGGTGCCGAACAAGCCGCTGGCTCAAGAGAGGGCGTCCAGGTTGGGGCGCCCTTTTTTTGTTTTTCTGGCTTCAGCGTTTCGGGGCGAGGCAATCGCACCGTCCGGGCCTTTGCCGATCAATTGAACCGCTAAAGGTGCGAAAAAATAAAACCCCGGCGAATCCGCCGGGGCAAGGTATATGAGTCGGAGTGACAGGGTGGAAATCAGCGACTCAAATCGGGGTGTGATAGATTGTAGATGAGGATGAAATGCTGGGTTTCAAGAGGGTGAAAGCCGGGCCGCGCAACGCCAGCAGGCTAGATCACAGTCTGACACTTAGCTGAAGTTGGCTTGGAAACTCGAGTGTGTGCGAATTATGCACAAGCTCGCAGCTGAGCCCTATCAGGCTATGGGGAAAAGCTATTTGCAGCACTACGCTTTCGGAGACTCTGAAAAACATAACAAAAACAATTTTTTAGGGCACCGATTAAGCTTGTGCGTCGAACCCCACATGGTATGAGCCGCTGTCCTGCACATTGAATGCGTGTAAATTTCTCAACAAATTTATCCACATGTTGGATTCCGCGGTGCAAGACCCTGCAACTTGCAGCCATGATACCCTTAAAAAATCAGTTTTGTTTTGTTTCCGCGCCCTGATTTTGGACCGAAGCCTTTTGACTAGGGCGGCTACATTGATAATTGGCCGGAGGCCGTTCCTTGCGAGTCCGATAGCCATTTTATTTTCCACTGAACACAGAGTTTGTTTGCTATTATTTGGGTGAGAAAAGCTCAATAAAAACAGGGCAATAAGATCTTGTGCCCTAGTTATTTGGTTAACGTTGACAACCATGGCAGCTCGCGAATGCTTTGAAATTCAAAGGTCTGCCAGCTCCATGGGCTTTGTGTGGTATTCGGCACCTGGCGGTCTTAACGGCGCAGTCTTCCTGGGCCCTGTAGTAATAGCATCCACATAACTCAGCAGCCGAGGCTTAAGGGGGTAATAACCCGCGCCAAGCTATTAGTGCTGACAAAGTGAAAAACAATTTGGTGAATGAAGGACTGAGGAAGGTAACAGAATATTTACCAAGTGAGTTTAAACGATACGCCACCAAGGCGTGAATCGCCGAACCTTACTTCATTGTTTTGAGGAATTAGAATGGTTGCGAAAAAACGGACGGCGACGCCTCGGGCTACTGCCAAGGCCAAACCGGCAAAAGTGACAAAGGCTGCTGCGAAGCCGGCTGCCAAAAAGACTGTAGCGGCGAAGAAGCCGGCTGCGAAAAAGGTAGCTGCTGCCAAGAAGCCGGTCGCCAAGAAGACCGTTGCTGCTAAGAAGCCTGCGGCTCGGAAGGCGACTGCTGCCAAGAAGCCCGTGGCTCGTAAAACCGTTGCTGCCAAGAAGCCTGCGGCTCGTAAGACCACTGCTGCTAAGAAGCCTGTAGCTCGTAAGACGGCTGCTGCTAAGAAGCCTGTGGCTCGTAAGACCACTGCTGCTAAGAAGCCGGTCGCTCGTAAGACCACTGCTGCTAAGAAGCCGGTCGCTCGTAAGACGGCTGCTGCTAAGAAGCCTGTCGCTCGTAAGACGGCTGCTGCTAAGAAGCCTGTAGCTCGTAAGACGGCTGCTGCTAAGAAGCCTGTGGCTCGTAAGACCACTGCTGCTAAGAAGCCGGTCGCTCGTAAGACCACTGCTGCTAAGAAGCCTGTAGCTCGTAAGACGGCTGCTGCTAAGAAGCCGGTCGCTCGTAAGACGGCTGCTGCTAAGAAGCCTGTGGCTCGTAAGACCACTGCTGCTAAGAAGCCTGTCGCTCGTAAGACCACTGCTGCTAAGAAGCCTGTAGCTCGTAAGACGGCTGCTGCTAAGAAGCCGGTCGCTCGTAAGACCACTGCTGCTAAGAAGCCTGTAGCTCGTAAGACGGCTGCTGCTAAGAAGCCTGTGGCCCGTAAGACCACTGCTGCTAAGAAGCCTGTAGCTCGTAAGACCACTGCTGCTAAGAAGCCTGTGGCCCGTAAGACGGCTGCTGCTAAGAAGCCTGTGGCCCGTAAGACGGCTGCTGCTAAGAAGCCTGTAGCTCGTAAGACGGCTGCTGCTAAGAAGCCTGTGGCTCGTAAGACCGCAGCTGCTAAGAAGCCTGTGGCTCGTAAGACCGCAGCTGCTAAGAAGCCTGTGGCTCGTAAGACGGCTGCTGCTAAGAAGCCTGTAGCTCGCAAGACGGCTGCTGCTAAGAAGCCGGTCGCCAAGAAGACCGCTGCTAAGAAGCCTGTAGCTCGCAAGACGGCTGCTGCTAAGAAGCCGGTCGCCAAGAAGACCGCTGCTAAGAAGCCTGTAGCTCGTAAGACGGCTGCTGCCAAGAAGCCGGTTGCCAAGAAGACTGCTGCTAAGAAGCCCGCAGTTCGTAAGGTCGTTGCGAAGAAACCTGTCGCGAAGGCAGCTGTTGCGAAGAAACCTGTCGTCCGCAAGGCGGTCACGAAACGGCCGGTTGCTTCCAAGCCTGCGATCAAGCGTCCGGTTTCGGTCAAACCCTTCCGTTACGTTTGGTCGAATGGCGCTGTGAGCCGGTAAAAGCCTGGTTCAACAGTTCTCGCTAGAACAAGAAAGCGGGGTCCTTCGGGGCCCCGCTTTTTTTGATGGTGATGAAGATGCAGAAAGTCCGGGGCGGTGGTCTTGCCGGAAGCTTAAGCGCCGACATGGCGCAGTTTTGCGCTTAGGCCTGATGTAGAAGGAATTCGCAGGTTGGTCGTGAACTGACCTTTCAGTTGGCAGCGGTGCTCAGTTTCGGACACCTTCGACCATGACGGTGCCGTCGAGGATGTGACGTCGCAGGTCGTTCAGACCTTGGAGAAGCTCTTCATGCGTATCGCGGAGCTGCTTCAGATCCTCGATCCTGCTACTGGATACGGATTTACCTTTTGAAGATTCCAGCAAGGTGGCGAGATAGCGGCCTTTGGCGCGCGCGACCTGTTTGACCAGCGAGGACACTTCTACGCGTTCGACCTTGATCACATGCTGCACAATTTCCGCCTGCGTTTCGGTGCGGATCATATCCTCGATCATCCGGTCATACTGGCCTGCGGCAACGGATGCCGTTCCCGTCGGCATGGCGACGACTTTTGGCGGCGGATTCTGACTCAAGGGCGCCGACAAAGAGCCGCTGGGGGACTGGGCCTTTTTCTGAGACGCTGGATCGTTCTGTTCACTGGTTTGCAGGCTCTCGACCGCATCGTTGTTATCGGCGTTACCCGCAGCGCTCACTTTCATCCAGGAGCGGGCAGAGCGAAGCTGATCGTTGAGATCGGCTGGTTCGACGAGAGACATGGCAATTCCTCTTTGCTGCTGAATCTTCCTGCAGAAAGTCTCAATGCAAGTCGCGGACCAGCCAAAGCGCAGGGCAAAATCCCAGAAATGCGGGGATTTCTGGCTTTCTGCCCCAAAGGATTCAGATCGATAAGCCGGTTGGGAAATTCTTTCCCGGCAAAAAGCGACCTTTCTGTGTAAGCATCGAGTTCGGTGACGTGACCGCCTGCATGCTCAAGTGTCGCTGGGCTGCTGTTTGCGGAGATTCTCACGGTGAAAGATATAGAGGCCGCTCGCCGCGATGATCAGGGCACCAACAATTGTCCAGTGGTCAGGCAGGTCGCCAAACACCAGGAACCCGAAGAGGGTGGCCCAGATCAGGCTGGAGTAGCTGAAGGGCGTTACGGTCACGGCGGGTGCCGATTGAAAGGCCTTGATAAGGGTAAACTGGCTCACGCCACCTAGAAATCCAACCAGGACCATCAAAAGCCAGCCGGTGGTGTCCGGCGTTGTCCAGTTGAATGGGACGACGAAGCACATGACAACCGCGCCGACGAGCGCGGTGTAGGCCAAAGTGGTCAGAGGCTGATCGCTGTGGCTCAATGACCGTGTGATGATCTGATAGACCGCATAACAGCAGGCCGCCCCGAATGGGAGGAGTGCTGCCGTCTGTAGCGCGTCCCCGCCAGGCCGTATGATGATCAGAGCACCGATAAAGCCGACAATGATGCCTGCCCAGCGCCGTGGACCGACCCGTTCTTTGAGCAAAGGCATAGACAGGGCCGTGACGATGATCGGTGCGACAAACATGATGGCGTTTGCATCGGCCAAGGGAATCAGACTGATCCCGGTAAAGAACAGAACCGTTGTGACCAGGAGTAGCAGCGAGCGGAAAAGCTGAATGCCCAGCCGTTTCGTTCGCATGAGCCCTGGAATTCTGTGATTGAGATAGAGCGCGAGAAGCAGGGCGTGAAACAGATAGCGCGCCCAGACGACCTGCAGCACCGGATAGGACTGGCTCAGATGTTTAGCGGTTGTGTCCATGCTGACAAAAAGCAGCATGGTTAACAGCATCCAAAGTATCCCTTTGCTCGAACCGGAGAGCGGGCCGGTCCGCGCTTGCGTGTCTGTCATGGAACGTTCTGTCTTTTCGACCGTATCGAGGCAAGTATCCGTCAGCCATACAGGAATTCGCGGCCGTTCGATACGTATGGATTTGCGCGTCAGCTATGCGCTGTTCGGCGAAGTGACAGCAGGCTTGCACGACCAGTGATAGGGGCAAGGCGCGCTGTCCGCCGTCCCATTTGCAAAACATAACCTCGAAGACCCTAAAACTTTCGCTAGAATCAAGCTATTAGGGTGACCTTAACTGCGTATATTGCTAAGATAGGCGCTGTATCCAGCAAGCGTTGAAGTAATGTGTTTGCTTTGTACTTTATGGTTTTGCGGGAATGGGAAGAGATTTATCTGCTAAGTCAGATTAAAGTCTACACTGGACAGGGCGTTCGCCGTCAACTCATGGGATCAACATGACCTTCACGAGATTATCGGACCGTAGATTGAAGATCTTTCTTGAGCACTATTTGAAAGTGCGGGCTGGACGCGCAATGCCAAGTCGCCGGGATATCGACCCTCTGAGCCTGGGGCCTGTGCTGCCCTATATCTGGCTGAGCGATTACGAAGCTGACCATGGAACCTTCCGCTATCGGCTCGCGGGAGAAGAAGTCAACGCCGTTTTCGGTTCCAGGATCACCGGAAAGCTGCTGTCCGAGATCGTGAAGGGTCAGAGATTTGCGAACGTCAATCAACTCTTTCTGCGGGTCATATCCGAGCGTACGGCCATGCATGCGGAAGGACCGGTCTATCGCTGCACGGATCGTATGACGCTGGGTGAGCGACTGGTCTTGCCCTTATCGAGCGACGGGAAGGCGGCGGACGGCTTGATTGGCGTCACTGTCCGGGGGGAGTCGGTAGATCTTTCAAGTGACGTGGCCCAGCAAGAGCAAAAGTACGAGTTTGTGTCACTGGAAAGTCTTGAAGAAGGGCCGTCGCTGGCTCCTGTTGCGCGGCATGCGGTCAGCGTGTGAGCCGTGATGGCGCGTCCGGAATGGATGGCGAGGTTTTCGGCATATTTCAAGCGAAGCCGATAGCTGGAGCGACGATGCCAGGCTGTTTCCAGCTGTCTGCGAAAGTCTGTTTAAGTGGGCGATAGCTCGGGATTCCAGATCTTTACAGTCTATTGCTGAAATCCGACGTTACCACGATCCTATCACGTTCAGACTCCGCGAAATTAACCACATAAGCTTTGGGAATCACGGCCTCCTGCCCGAAATCATGGCCGCTGTTTCTTACTGGTTGGGATGTCCTCCGAACGGCCAGATTGGGTATGAAAGACACCTGTAAGGTGTAAAATCCCCTTGGCGGCTTCAACTTAGATGGAATCGAAAAAGTTAACAGATTGTCGATATTTTTTACGGTGTGGCAAATCTGTGTTTTATATGTTTTTCAATCTCTTATCGAGATTATGTCGATTACGCCCGCGATTGCCTGCGGAAAATGTGTTGGGATTTTTTACACGTACACTTGCAGTAAAAGTTTAAGTTATTGAAAAATATGAAATAAGGTGCCTGGCATGGATGTTGCTTTCTCTAACATGAAATTGAGATTAAACCATTTGCGGCAGAGGCACCCTTTAGGGTAATCCTGTGGCGAAATTCGGATAGTTCGGCATAACAAGCCGGTTTTAAGGAGTGTGTCATTTATGGATCCGACTTTGCATGGCAAGAAGACTGCCGGGTCTGAAGATGGAGGGCAGATGGACGAGGCCAGGAAAGCCCGGCGTCGTCTGCTTAAGCTTGGTGCTGCGACCGCGCCGCTTGTTCTCACTTTCCGGCCAAGTTCAGCCTGGGCGAATTCCGGCGGCTGTATCTTGCATGGGGGTGACAAGCAAATTCCCGGTGAAATCACGAAAGTGAACCGGTACTTCCAGCCCGTCATCAATTACAACAGTGGCGTTCAGTACTATGAGTACTATGGCCAGTGGTGGTATCGCGCCTATGGCCGTTGGTACCGGGAAGACCAGGGTCCCTACGCCAATCGCCGCTACAGAAAGATTTACGTCAGCAAATCCGCTGGTGATCCGGTCACGGCTGACAATATCAGCCACAGCCGTCTTCGCGCGCTGGTGTACAACGACAACATGGGCTTGTCGTGCTTGAGTTCTATCACGGCGTCCTAAGGGTTTTTTCAGGGCTCGGGGCGTAGGTTGATCTCGAGCCCGCAGAATTTGAAGGTTTGGGGAGCGGGCGTCGGTCGATATTCGACCGCGCCCGTTATTTTTTTGGATGTTTGACGCATCGACAGTTTGGCACCTCCCTGAACCGGACGGCCTGGTCTGGCGGTCCTTTGACTCCTATTCCCTTCTCTACAACCCGCAATCGGGCGATACGCACGTACTGGACCCGATTTCCCGTGAGATCTTGGACCTGCTGCTCGAAACGCCGCATGACGAGACCTCTCTTGTCCGAGAAATAGCCGTCTTAGCGGAAGGGCAAGACCCCGTTGCGCTTGAGGCTGCGGTTCATGAGGCACTTACCTCGCTTGATTCTGCCGGATTGATCACTCCTACGTATTTTTCTTAATCCCTACAGTGTTATAAGAGCGCCGTGACGAAAACGGACAGCATCATTTCGCCGGCGAATAGCGCGCAAGTCAGGCGCGCGCTTGCGCGTGGCGCGTTGAAGTTCAAGGTTGGCCCCTTTGTGGCGCGGATCGGGACTGACTATCCCCTGTTGCAGAACGACTTTTTGGATATCTACGAAGGCTATCCGCTGGCCGGTGCAGACGACTTTGTGCATTTTAACCTAAAGGTTGGCCCAGTTTCTCTGGCGCGGCGCTGGTTTCGGCCAAAGGTCATCGCGGATGGCGGTTATGTTGTCTCGCCCTTTGTTCCTCTACCCGGTGATCTTGGGATCCTGGCTCTGGAAATGGGCTTGAACTGGCAAGTCGGGACCAAATCCGATCAATTCCTGATTTTTCATGCCGGTGTCGTGGCGAGAGACTACGCACCTTCAGAAACCGGCGATGAAAAGCAGAGCCGCGCGGTTCTGATGGCCGGCCAGTCTGGTGCGGGAAAAAGTACGCTGACAGCCGGTCTCGCCTATCATGGCTGGCGGCTTTTCTCCGACGAGTTCGCCCTTTTGGATACGAACGATCTGCAGCTTTACCCCTATCCGCGGCCGATCTCCCTCAAGAACCAGTCTATCGACGTTATGGTGGATAAACTGGGGGCAGAGGTTTTCAGCCGTCCTTTTCTGGACACGCCAAAGGGCACGATTCGCTATCTGAAAGCGCCGCCCGACAGCCTGCAAAAGGGTCAACGCCCAGCGCGGTTGGATTTGATTGTCTTTCCTGAGTACACCCCGGGCGTGAAGGCTCAGATGACGGCCTTTGAGGGTTCGGAAGCCTTTGCCATGTTGCGCAGCGCAAGTGTTAACAGCGATCGGTTGGGACGAGCTGCCTTCGATGCGATTGCTACGCTGACCGAGCGCTGCAGGTTCTATCATCTGCAATATGACACACTCGAGATGGCGATGGAGATGGTCGAGGAACTGATGGAGGAGGGCACGTGAGGAAACTGCCCGCCGACCTGAAGACCCTGATGATCGCGCCGGAGGAGGCGCGTGACTGGTCTGCCGAGCGTTGGTCCAAAGCGGCATATCAGGCGCATTCGGCCGGACTCTTGAGCCGGATCAGCGTCGATCTCGCCGCCAAGGGGATGCGTTCCGGCGAACTGACCGGCTTGGAGGGTGCTTTGCTCTCCGCGGAACGGAACGGCGAACGAAGTCAGTTGCGCCTGTCTTGGGAAATGAACCGGATTAAGCGGGTATTCTGGGACCGGGATATCAAGATCGTTCTGTTGAAGGGCGCCGCCTATCTGGCCGCCGGGATTCCCTGCACGCGCGGGCGCATGAGCTCCGACATCGACATCCTGGTGGCCAAGGATGAATTGGCAGGCGTGGAAGCGGCATTGAAGGACGCAGGATGGGTCTCGGCCAAAGAGTACCAGGACAGCGAAGACGACTACGACGATCAGTACTACCGCAACTGGATGCATGAGTTACCGCCGCTGATCAACCCGGCGCGTGGAACCGTCGTCGATGTCCACCATACGATCCTGCCGCCGACCGGCCGGGTTACGGCAGAAGGGAGTGAACTCCTTGAGCTTGCTGAGCCAGTCGAGTCCGTGCGGTTTGGGCGTAAGGGCTATTTCGTTCTCTGCGATACGGACATGCTGTTGCATTCCGTCGTGCATCTCTTCCAGGACGGTGAAATTCGGGGCGGATTGAGAGACCTGGTGGATCAGCGGGATATGATTGCGCATTTTGCCGAGCGTCCCGACTTTTGGGAGCGCCTGATAGCGCGCGCCGAGCATCTCGGATTGGGGCGGCCGCTCTACTATTGTCTGCGCTATGCGGCCCATCTTTTGGATGCGCCGGTGCCTGCAACTGCCCTGGAAGCCTCGAAACGATTTGCGCCTTCCTTACCGGTCCGGCTGCTCATGGATACGCTGGTGCCGCGCGCGCTGACGCCGGGCTATCTCTTTGAGAAAGAGCCCATGGCGAATCTGGCCGGTGAACTGCTCTACGTTCGCTCACATTGGTTGCGCATGCCGCCGTTCATGCTGGCCCGTCACTTGGCGGTCAAGGCCTGGCGGCGAATCGGTTCGGCCATGACCGCTTGAACCCACTGCCGCTTGAGCTTGCGTCTGCTTGGGCCTTATCTCCATTCGAAATTCTTTGCCGCTGAGCCATGTGGTGTAAGCTCTCCGCCTTGTAGCTTGCGGCGGAGGTGGCGATGGCATTCGGCGTCCATGCATTTGCAGCGGTTGCGGTCGTGCTGGCAAACCTGCCGCTCGGCGGCGAAACCTGGCCGCCCTATATGAGCGGGGAACAATTGGCCACAGCCTGTTCCAGCGAGAAGCCGGCGGAACGGGGCCTCTGTATCGGTTACATTCTCGGGGTGGCGGATGTGCTCGGTGGACCGGGCGCGAAGGTGGATGGCATTCATGCTTGCCTGCCCGGGGGTGAAACCACGGACGAGCTTGTTGATAAGGTGCTGACTTTTCTGAAGGAAAACCCTCAGCTTGGAGACCTTAAGGCAGACGGTCTCGTCGCCTACGTTTTGTCTCTCTCGTTTCCCTGCGAACCGTGAGGATTCGGCTGCGGAAAATCAGTTCCGGCGGCCGCCGGCCAGAGTGATGACGCCGACGATGATGACACCAGTCAGGAGCAGACGAATCCCGGCGCTGAGGCCAAAGGTGTTGAGCATCGTGACCAATAAGAACATGAAAAGCGCCGCGCCCCAGATGCCCGGCAGGTTGGCGAAACCCCCGGCGACCGAAGTGCCGCCGATGACCACGACGGCGATCGACGCCAAGAGATACTCGGCCCCCATGTTCAGGGAAGCGCCCCCTGAGAAGCCCGCGAGCAGATAGCCGCAAAGGCCAGCCAGGACCGCGCACTGCACATAGGTCGCGAGGCGAATGAAATCTACCTTGACGCCAGCCAGCTCCGCAGCGCGGGCATTCTGACCGATGGCAAGGACCGAGCGCCCGAAGACCGTGCGGTGTAGGACGATGCTCATGACGGCCGCCAGGGCAATGACGCAGAGCGCCAGAATCGGAACCCCCGCGATCTTTGCGGTCGTGAATTCGGCGAGGAGAGGGGGCGGCTTAATCTTGAGACCGCGCCCGTAAGCGATGGCGCAGGATTGCACCAGGAAGCTGGAAGAGAGTGTGGCGATGATCGGCGGAATGCGGAGCAGGCGGATCAGCGCGTAATTGAAGAGGCCGACAACCAGCCCGCACAGCAGGGCGATCAGCAAACCCGGAACGAGCAGCAGGTCCTGGCTGTCCATGATCTTCATTGAGACCGCGCCGGCGAAGGTCATGGTGGCTGGGATCGAGAGGTCGACATTGCCGGGGCCAAGCGTGATGACATACATCTGGCCGATACCGACGATCACCGAAAAGGTTGCGAAGGCGAGGGCCGCCGAAAGGATTTCGCCCGCGCCGGTGCCGCCAGTGAAGAGGATGGTCGAGACCCAAACCACAAAGGCGCCGAGGAAAGCCCAGACCCAAGGCTTTGCGGTCAGGGATTGCACCCGTTTCGCCAGAAGAGCCGTCATTTGCTGCCTGCCCGGTTGATGAGAACCCGCAGTGCCAGAACGATGATCAGAATGGCGCCCTGCGCGCCGATCTGCCAGTCCGGTGAGATTCGCAGAAAAGACAGGAAGGAACTGGCAAGCGTCAGCGTCATGGCGCCGAGGACGGCGCCGACTGGTGAAATGCGGCCCCCGACGAACTCGCCGCCCCCCAGGATCACGCCGGCAATAGAGAGCAGCGTATAGCGCAAGGCGATGTTCGCATCCGCGGAGGTGGTCAGGCCGATCAGCGAAATGCCGCTGAGGACGCCGAAAAAACCGGCCAAAGCATACATGGTCATCTTGGCGCGCAGAATCGACCAGCCCGCCCGTTCCACGGAGCGTGGGTTGCCGCCGACTCCGCGCAACACCGTGCCATAGGAGGAGCGCATGAGAAACAGATGGACCAGCAGAGCCACCAGCGCCGCGGCGTAAATGGTCGCCGGCAGGCCAGGTGTTTTGAAGGTCATGATGGCACGGACCCATTCGGGTGCTTTGCCGCCTGGCGTCGGCAGCACCAGAAGCGCAAGACCGAGCCAGAAGAACGACATGCCTAATGTCACGACAATCGACGGCAGGTTACGCAGGTGGATCAGTGCTCCAACCGCGGCGTAGCCGGCGATGCAGAGCAAGAGAATGGTGATGCCCAGCAGTGGCGATTCATTCAGCCATGTCGCACCGACGCAGGCGACGAAGCCAACGAAGGCACCGATCCCCAGATCGAGGTCGTTAACCGTGATAACGCACATCTGCGCGAGCGTCGCGAAGGCGATCGGAAGTGCCAAGTTCAGAAGCAGATTGAGCCCCAGGTAACTCATCGCGCGCGGCTGCAGATAGAAGATCGCAATGAGAAGTACCGTCAGGGAAAAGGCTGGCAGCAGGCTGCGCAGAAGACGGGCGGAGGGCAGGAAGGCGTTCACTGCGGACGGTCTCCCGTCCTTGTGTCATCTCCAGCTGTCATGTCTTCGAAAGAGGCGTGGAGTACTTTTTGCTCGGTCACTTCCCCGCCAGCGAGATCCGCAACGATGGCGCCGTTGCGAAACACGTAAACATGATCGCAGTGCGCCAACTCGTCCATCTCGGTGGTGTACCAGATAAAGGTTCGCCCTGCTTCGACCTCACCGCGGATCATTTCATAGACTTCCTGTTTTGTGCCGATGTCTACACCACGCATGGGATCGTCCATCAGTATGATTTCGGCGTCAGAAGCCAGGGCCCGGGCGAAGAGCGCCTTTTGCTGGTTGCCGCCGGACAACGAGAGAATGTTGTTGTTCATATCGGGGGTTCGGATGGCGATCTTGCGCTGCCATTCCGATGAGAGGCGGGCCTCCGCGTCCGGATCGATGAGGCCGCCGCGCGTGAGCTGGCGCATGGAGCCGATTATGATGTTCATAGCAATCGACCAGAGTGGAAAGATGCCATCTACCTGCCGGTCGCCCGCGACCAGCGCCATGGCTGTCTCTGCCCCCGAGGTCTTCTTGCCGGTTACATCCTGATCTGCCTTTCCGCGATAGACTTCGATCAGAGCTTCGGTTTGTCCGTGACCGCTGAGACCGGCCAGGCCGACGATCTCTCCAGGAAAGGCCTGTAAGCGCTTGTCATCCCTTTGCGGCGCTGGCCGCAAGGTTATCAAGGCTTGAGTACTGGCTTCCCTGACCTTGGAAGGTGCACGTTCGGCATAGCGTTCTTTCGCGACACTGCCCATCGCTGTGACCAGACTCTCGCGGGAGAAATCCGCTGCCGCGCGGTCGGCCACGACACCGCCATCACGCATAACGACGATCCTGTCGCTGGTCTGCAGTACCTCCTCCAGGAGATGGGAAATCAGGATGCAAGCACCGCCACGGTCGACGAAGCGGCGGACATGATCAAGCAGCTGCTGCGCGATGACAGCGTCCAGGGATGACGTGGGTTCGTCCAGGATCACGAGGCTGACGGCTGTGTCGACTTCTGTAAAGGCTCGCGCGATCTCGACCATCTGCCGCCGGGCAATAGAGAGATCACCTACCAGTTCGTCGGGATCGATGCCGTGGCCGGGGAAAATCTCCTCGAGTTTTTCGGCTATGAGCCGTCGGGCCTCTTTTCGCCAACCCAGACCCTGGATCGCTGAATGAAGAATACGGGTGTTTTCGGCTACTGTCAGGTTAGGGCAGAGAGACAATTCCTGAAAGACACAGCGGACGCCGTTGGATTGCGCCTGGACGACGCTGTAACCAGGCAGGGCCTCAGGTTGCGAGGCGAAAGACAGAGATCCGCTCGAGGGCTGTTGGGTTCCTGCGAGAATTGAGATCAGAGTCGACTTGCCGGCCCCGTTGTGACCGACAAGGCCCAGAGCCTGCCCGGAGAGGATTTCGAGACTGACATTGTTCAAAGCCTGGACGGCGCCGAAGCTTTTTCCGACGCCGTCCGCTTTGATCAGGCCTTCACCAGATTCGAGCACACCGCTCCCTCAAATCTGCCGTTGTTGGAGCACGATAGTCTGCGTGCGAGAGGGATTACTCGCCTGCAATAACCTTTTTGGCGTCTTCCAGCGAATATTCAACATTCGCAACGCTGCCCACTTCCGTGCCGGCCAGCTTCTCTTCCAGGTCGCCCTGGTCGACGCGCAGGAAGGGAACAGTGAGCTCCTTCGGCACCTCGGCGCCGTCCAGAATTTGCTGAGCAACCCAGAAGGCTAAGGTCGAGACGCCTGGTGCGATCGAAACCGACATGGTCTCGTAGCCGTTCGAATCTTTCTGCTCTTTCCACCATTTCAGTTCATCCTGGCGGTTGCCCATGATAATCAGCGGTGTTGGCCGGTCGGCGGCCTTGAATGCCTGCGCAGCCCCATAGCCGTCACCGCCCTGGGTTACCACGCCGACGACCTCCGGCAGCGAAGGCAGAATGCCGGCGACCGCCTTTTGCGCGACATCCTGAGCCCAGTCGCCGTGAACCGAACCGACGATCTTGAACTGTGGGTTCTCGGCAACGCCTTCGTGAATGCCGGCGCTGATTTCATCATCGACGAAGACACCGGCCAGGCCGCGAATTTCCAGCAGATTGCCACCTTTCGGCATCTTTTTCGCAAGATAAATGAGCTGTTCTTTGCCCATCTGTTTGAAGTCAATTGCGATGCGCCAAGCGCAAGGCGCCGTTACGATACCGTCAAAGGAAATCACCTTGATCCCGGCGCTGCAGGCCTCTTCCACGGCGCCATTGAGAGCGTCGGGGGAGGCGGCGTTGATGACAATCGCGTCGTAGCCCTGAAGGATCATATTCTGAATCTGAGCTGCCTGCTCGGTGACTTGATTCTCAGCGGTCGTGAAAGCATCGGCAGATGCCACGATTCCGTCTTTGACCGCCTGCGAGGTGATTTTATCCCAACTCGTCAGCATGGCCTGTCGCCAGGAGTTGCCCGCGTAGTTATTCGAAAGCGCAATACGTTTGTCCGAAGTGTCGGCTGCGGCAGGCTGGGAGAGGACCGCGAGGCCGAGCGCAACACCGAGCGACAATAACTTCATCTTAGAATGGGTCATGATTTCCTCCTTGATCAACTCTCTGCGAACCCGGGCGGAAATTTCTGATTGGCGGCAAAAACACCAGTGGCGCGGCCGCTCAGAAGCCCGTCGTGATCGGGTTGTCTATGGAGATGTGTCGGCGGCCGGAGTCACCCACTCGCGAGGATGCTGAATTGCACCCTGTAACCGCAGTCGAACCTCCCCAATGTTTCCTAGTTGCATGCTCTTCGGCATTTAATGTGAGGCTAAAAGCTGCGCCGTCTTTCGTATGCGGCGCTTGCGGCAATGTTGATACGTCAATTCACTGCGCAGACTGCGGGTTCCCGCAGTCTATCGGATAAGCGGTCAGGCCCGGCCCCGCGGGCTTGCCGCGCGGATCGAAAGCCAGCGGTCAAGGTCGTCCTCGAGTGCCGCAAGGCCGTCAACGTTCAGCAAGCCACGATCCATGGCAACGGCGACCGCGCGCGTGCGAGAGTTGAAAACCGGGCCGAATTCAGCATCGGCCTCGCGCTCGTCGACCCCGAGCTTTTCGTAAAGATGTTTCAGGCGGCTCTGAACCCCACGCGTCGACATGTTGCGGCGCGCCGCAATCGCCTTGTCGGTCATGCCGAGCGAAATATCCATCAGGACTTCAAACTCCGAATCGGTGAGGCCTTCGAGCACGTTTTCCGCGCGCTGCTGAACTCCCCTGACCTCTCGGTCGATGATGCACTGGTCTTCGCGCAGGACGCCCCGCAGAGCGAGCACCAGGCGATCCTCGCTGGCTGATTTCAGAAGGTAACCGTAGGCCGCGACTTGCGGCACGATACGCGAGACTCCGCGCACGTAGGCTTCGTCTGCATAGTTTGACCAGAAGAGAATGCGCATCGAGGGATTCTTGCGCCAGATCTGCTTAGCCGCTGTCACGCCATTGGTTTGCGGCATCTGCAGATCCATGATCACGCCGTGAATATCGGATCGGTCAACGATTTCGATCGCGGACTTTCCATTGTCCGCTTCGAAGACTTCATCGCATTCGGGAAGCGCGCGTGTCACTGCCTCCTTGAGGTAAGCGCGGTGGAAAGGGTCGTCTTCGGTGACCAGAATATTCATGCCTGTTCTCTAGCTTGCTTCTACTCTGCCGCGTGACCGCGTTCGGAGAGAGGCGTTTCAGTGTTGGTCGCGTCTTCGCCCTCATCTGTGAGGTTTTCTGGGCTATCTTCCCTGTTTTCATTCAGTTGAGACAAGGGAAGGCTGACGATTACTCTCGTGACATCGTCACTTGCGGCTCGGACGAAGTCGATTGTGGCGGAAATCAAGCGGGCGCGTACCCGCATGTTATCGACGCCGCCGGTTGAGCGATCCCATTGGTCCGCAGGTCCAATGCCGTTGTCTTCGACGCAGATGGTCAGGTGACTTTCGTTCGTGTCTATGGAGACTCTGATTTTGCGCGCGCGGCTATGCTTGACCGCGTTGTTGATGGCTTCCTGCACAATCCGAAAGAGGGTCTGGCGCAGAGGTTCCGGTCCGCTGTCGAGCAGCGATGCCGTGTTGTCGGTAACCGTTGTCCTGATAGGAGGTTGCACGCTTGCGACAGAGCGTTCGAGTTGCGCCTCCACCGCCTGACTGAAGCCGAAGAGTTCCAGAATACCTGGCTTCGTGTCTTCGATGATGCGGCGCAGTTCAGTGATGCAGGTGGTGACTTCGTGATCGAGCGCGGCCAAGTCTGATGGTCGGAGGCTGGGCTGGCGGTGCAGATGCGACAGCTGGCGCGAGACGCGCGCGAGATCGGCCAGGGTCTGGTCGTGAAGATCCATGCCAAGACGTTTGCGCTCGTTTTCCATGCCCTCGGTCAAGCGCAGCGCGCCGAGGCGCAAGGCCTCTTCGCGGCCTCTGGCGGCGCCTTCTGAGAGAGCAAGCTTCTTGGCTTCCTCGCTGCGGATTACTGCGTAAACATAGGGGGCTAATAGGTCGGCGATCTCCTGCGCGGTCGCGACATCCTGTTGGCTGTATTGGTTTTTTTTGTGGTTGGAGATATTCAGCGCGCCGTGGATTATACCGTGCACGCGAAAGGGGACATGCAAGCGGCTGTGCAAGCGGGCCTCGTAGATCGGCGCATCGAAAGCGCCGGCGAAGTGGAAACGATCATCCTGCCAGGCGTCATCGGTCAGAATATAGTCAACCTCGCCACGCAAAAGCAGCCGGATGGGGCTGTGTTCGATTGGCTTAGGTTCTTTTTCTTCGCCCCAACCAGTTGTTACACCCACTTCGTAGGCGACGCAGCAGTCGCGCGTGTCCGCGAAGATGATCGAGATATCCATATGATCGTAGGCGATCAGCGCTTGGATCTCGCCGGCTACTCTTTGAAGAACCTGCTGAAAATCCAATTGACCGGCGACCGCGCGCGAAATCGCCATGTAACGGTCCAGAAGGGACCGGGCTTGCAGTGTTTCAGGCGGTTTTGTCATGCTTGCCGTGCTTTCCTCACCCAAAAACTAGCATGACCTATTGCTCGCAGCCAGATGTCTCGTTGCCCAGGGAGCGTTGATCTCCGCCTGCGGTTCTGCGGGAATCCGCAGTTTCATACGACGAAAGCAGCGCCGGCATTCCGTCAATCCGGGCAGACGCCCCGACCGGGTAGACCTAGATTCCTTATGTAGATCGGACGTAGCGTTTTTTCGGGGGAGAGGATCATGACCGGCGAAGTTATCGTTCATGACGAGCGCTTTCAGTTTTTGGTCAATCCTGCCGCAAGCCTCATGAAGCTGCATAGCGGTATGCTCTGGGCTGAAGGGCCGGTTTATTTTCCTCAGGGCGATTACCTGCTTTGGAGCGACATCCCCAACAATCGAATCTTGCAGTGGGCGGAGGGCTTCGGAACGCGGATCTTTTGCTACCAGTCCAACAATGCGAACGGCAACACCAGAGATAGAGAAGGGCGGCTCGTTACCTGCGAGCATTTGACCCGGCGGGTCACACGCCGCGAACACGACGGAAGCATCACGGTGTTGGCCGACAGCTATGATGGTAAGCGGCTGAACTCACCCAATGACGTGGTCGTGAAATCGGATGGCTCGATTTGGTTTACGGATCCGCCCTACGGTATTCTCAGCGACTACGAGGGTAAGAAAGCGGAGCAAGAGCAAACAGGTTGTTTCGTCTTCCGGCTGGATGCTGCGAGCGGCGCGTTGGAGGTGGTTGCAGAGGACTTCGTAAAGCCCAATGGTCTGGCTTTTTCGCCAGACGAGTCCCTGCTCTATGTGTCGGATACTGGCCTCTCCCATCAAGCGGACGGGCCTCGGCACATTCGGGTTTTTGACGTGGAAGCCGGCCACAAGCTCACCAAGGGCCGCGTGTTCGTCGAGATCGAAAAGGGGGTGTCGGATGGCTTTCGACTGGATCGCGTCGGTAACATCTGGACCAGTACCGGCGGCGGCGTGCAGTGTTTTTCGGCTGCTGGCGAGCTGCTCGGAGAAATTCTAATCGATGAAGCGGTAGCGAACGTTACCTTCGGCGGCCCTAAGAATAACCGCCTGTTCATTACCGCAAGTTCGTCGCTCTATGCTATTTACCTGGCCGTGAGTGGCGCAGTTTGAGTCTTCCGAAAACTAAGCTGAGCTGGGGCGAGCAATGAAACTTGGTCTATACGCCGCGACGCGCACTGATTCGGTCGGCTTCCAACTCTTCCGGTAGGGCCGGACGCAGCTCCTCATGATTGCCGGGAGCCTTGGACTCGTAAACCTGCCCGACAAGAACCATGTCGACGACTTCGCCTGTTCTTGAGAGAGGGAGGTGCAGACGTTTGGTCCAGCAGTGTTCTTTTCCTGCCCATCGAAAGTGGCCTTGTGAAAAAACTGCTACGACCTGTTGAACGACAGTTCCATAGAGTTGGCGGGTGAACTCTAGTGTTGAACCGCTGGTGAGTTCTTCGATGGTCTTGCCCGTGTAGTCGATGCCATGCGCGGCCACGATCTCTGTACCGACCAAGCGATAGCGGATGTCGTGACCACCCTTCCCAACATCGGTAAGAATGAGACTTTTGAGAAGATGAGGTACTTCGGTTGGATCGAGATCTTTGCGCAGCATCGCACCAGATGCGCCGCGGCGCGCGAGCCAAAGATCATAAAGCTCGCGGAGGAGCGGGTGCGAGATGATGCTCCGGAAGGATGCCGGATGCTTTGAAGAGTCATCATACATGGGTGGTCCGGTCGAACCCGATATTGAGATTTGTGTCGTGTCTGGAGCTGCTTTGTCTCGACCCTTACTATGCAAATAAGGCAACTGCCCAGGTTGGTCGTACTCCCTTTTCTAGGCAAAAGCCGGGATCGTGGCCGTCAACAAGGTCCACGTGCTGCTATGTAATATCGGACACTAAACCTGCAGAAATCTATACGCAATCTTACGTAACGTGTCTCTCTGTTCCGAAACTCGATCGCTGCTCTTGCTTAGACGCTGATTGTGGTGCCTTCCTGCTCGAACCGATGGATGTTTGAAGCATCCGGTGTCACGAAAAGTCTATCTCCCGGTAGGCAGGTTGTTTCTCCTGGCGTGCGAACGGTAAGAAGACCAGCTCCTTCCATCTCAATATAGATGAAGGTGTCTGATCCCAGGTGTTCGGCATGACTGACGATCCCCTCCCAACTGCCGCCTTCCGATGAAAGGGAAAGGTGTTCTGGGCGGATGCCAATCTCCTGTGCGCTGAAGGCTGATGCGGCTTCGCCGGAGAGGAAATTCATCTTCGGCGATCCAATGAATCCGGCAACGAAGCGGTTGGCCGGATTACGGTATAGGTCCAAAGGTTTGCCGATCTGTTCGATGTGGCCGTCATTTAAGACAACGATCTTGTCGGCGAGGGTCATGGCTTCGGTCTGATCGTGAGTGACGTAGACCATGGTCGAGTTCAAGGTGCGATGCAGTCTGGCAATCTCGATCCTAGTGTTTACGCGCAGGGCCGCATCCAGATTCGAAAGTGGTTCGTCGAAGAGAAAGAGCTTTGGTTCGCGCACGATCGCGCGGCCGATTGCGACTCGCTGGCGCTGACCGCCGGAGAGCTCCGCCGGCTTTCGCTCCAGCAGCTCATCCAGCGAAAGCATATCCGCAGCCAACTCGACCTGCTTCGCAATGGCATCTTTACCGGCACCGGCTTGCTTGAGGCCGAGACTCATATTCCCCCGGGCCGTGAGGTGCGGGTAGAGCGCATAGGTTTGGAAAACCATGGCGATGCCGCGCTTGGAGGGCGGCTGCCGGTCGACGGCCTGGCCTTCGATCAGGACCTGTCCCGCGCTTTGATCTTCCAAGCCGGCGATGATGCGAAGCAGGGTCGACTTGCCACAGCCGGACGGGCCGACGAAGACCACGAATTCGCCGCTCTCGACTTCAAGGTTGATGTCCTTGAGGACTTCGACCTGGCCAAAGGATTTCTTGATACCTTGGAGTTTTAGCGAGCCCACCTGATCAACCTTTCTTCCTTCGTTGTGGCTTAAAGGTCAACCGCACGCCCTTCGCGAACACTTCGGTCCGCAGCCAGGACGATCCGTAAGGATTGCACTGCGTCGCGCATGTGGCGCTCCAGATCTACGTCTTCCTGAATGGCTTTCAGAACGAAGGCTTGTTCCCGGTCGCAGAGTTCCTGATGTCCGGGCTCATCGGCCATGGAGAGCATTTCGTCCGGCGCCACGAAGCGCCCAGTGTCGTTGAGAGCTGCGGAATGGACCTTGATCTTTGCGGTTTTGGTATGGGTGTCGATGTCATCGGATTTGGCGTCGTCATCCATGATGATTGAGACGCAACCACCTGGGGACATCACGTCCTTCACGAAAAAGGCGGTTTCGGAAATCATCGGACCCCAGGCCGCTTCGTACCAGCCGTTGGAACCGTCGTCGAACAGGACCTGAAGGTGGCCGTAGTTGTACATGTCGGGCGCTATTTCCTCGCTTAGGCGCAGACCCATCCCGCGAACCTGGGTCGGCTTGGCATCGGTGATCTGGCACATGACATCGACGTAGTGAACGCCGCAATCGACGATTGGCGAGGTGCTTTCCATCAACCTCTTATGCGTTGCCCAGGTTTCGCCGCTGGATTGCTGGTTCAGGTTCATGCGCATGACGTAGGGCGGTCCAAGCCGCCGGGCCTGTGCGATGAATTCGATCCAGGAAGGGTGGTGGCGCAGGATGTACCCGACCACCAGCTTGCGACCCAGACGCAGCGCGGTGTCGACAACTTTTTGAGCCTCTTCGACTGTCGCAGCCAGAGGCTTCTCGACAAAGACATGGGCACCGGCTTCCATGGCCTGAATGGCATAGTCGACATGGCTGTCCGTGTAGGTGTTGACAGACACCAGATCCGGTTTGGTCTTGGCCAAGGCAGTTTCGAAATCGCTGAAGAAGGGATAGGCGTTGAAGTGATCCGCGAGGGCGACCGGCGAGCGGTTGACGAGGCCGACGATTTCGAAGCCCGGATTGCGGTGATAGGCATCGGCGTGACTGAGGCCCATGTTGCCCAACCCGACGGCCAGGACCCTGACTTTTTCCGCTGCGCTCACTTGACCGCTCCCGAAGTGATGCCGGCAATGAGCTGCCGGGAAAAGATGACGTAAAGAACCAGCACCGGCAGGATCGCGAGTGAGAGCGCCGCCAGCACTGCATTCCAGTTGGTGACGAACTGTCCGATGAAGACCTGGGCGCCGAGGGTGATGGTCTTGGTGGCCTCAGCCGGTGCCAGGATCAGGGGAAACCAGAGATCGTTCCAGATCGGGATCATGGTGAACACCGCGACCGTCGCCATGGCTGGACGGATCAGCGGCAGAACCAGGCGGTAGAAGATGACGTACTCGCTGAGTCCATCGATCCGCCCGGCGTTTTTCAGATCGTCGGAGATCTGGCGCATGAACTCCGAAAGGATGAAGATAGCCAGCGGCAAGCCCTGGGCCGTATAGACCAGGATCAGCGACCAAAGGGTGTTGACCAGTTCCAAGCTGGCCATCATCTGCAGAATTGCAACGGTGCCCAGGCGGATCGGAATCATAATCCCTAGCGCCAGGTAGAGGCCGGTGAGTGTGTTGCCGCGGAAGCGGTACTCGGAAAGGGCGAAGGCGGCCATGGCGCCGAAGAGCAGCACGAAAAACAGCGAGACGACGGTCACGGTCAGGCTGTTGAGAAAGTAGCCGAAGAAGTCGCCTTGCTTGAGAACAGTCTGGTAGCCGATCAGGCTGAAGGTCTCGCTGTCGGGCAGCGACAAGGGGGAGCGGAAAATCGCCTTACGCGTCTTGAAGGAATTGATCGCGATCAGAATCACCGGGAAGAGGGCGATGATCGTGTAGCCGCCGAGAATCAGATGGACCAGCGTGGAGCGGGTGAGAGAGCGGTTGGCGATGCGCATGCCTCGTCCCTCCTACAACTGGTAGCGCGTGATGCGCCGCTGGATGATGAAGAGGTAAATCGCCACCCCTGTCAGGATGATCAGGAACATCATGGTGGCGACGGTCGCACCCATATGCGGATCGCCCAGCTGCAGTTGATGCCCGAAGAAGGTGCGGTAGAGCAGCGTGCCCAGGATGTCGGTCGAAAAATTCGGACCGGCGAGCGCGCCCTGCATGGTGTAGATCAGATCAAAGGCGTTGAAATTGCCGACGAAGGTCAGGATCGAGATGATTCCGATGGTCGGCAAGATCAGCGGCAGTTTGATCTTCCAGAACTGCGCCGCGCCGGTGACTCCGTCGCATTCGGCGGCCTCCATCAGTTCCTCAGGGATCGACAGTAGGGCGGCGTAGATCAGGATCATGGGCAGTCCGATGAACTGCCAAACCGACACCAGCGCGACGGTGGTCAGCGCGTATGCCTCTTTACCCAGCCAGGGCGCGAAAAGGAATTTCAAACCCACCGCATCGAGCAGGGTCGGGGCAACGCCCCAGAGTGGACTGAGGATCAGTTTCCAACCGAACCCGACGATCACGAAGGACAACAGCGTCGGCATGAAGATGGCCGTCCGGTAAAAAGCCCGGCCGCGCAGGCGCGGAATCGAGAGCAAGGCCGCGAGCGCAATGCCGATAGGATTCTGCACCAGCATGTTGATGATGAAGAAGTAGATGTTGTTCCAGAGCGCGTTCCAGAACTGGTCGGACCAGCGTGCATCGAAAAAGAGATCGGCGAAGTTTGCCAGACCGACGAAATGAGTGACGTTATCGACCTCGCGGAAGAGAGATAGGCGCAGGGTCTCCGCCAGCGGATAGATCATGACCAGCGTGTAGACCGTTGCTGCCGGCAATAGGAACACCAGGATGTGCCAGCGAAACGGCCGGCGCGCGACCTCTTGCTTCTCCACAGCGCGTCCCCTGAAACGAGAAGGTGTTTTGACTTGAGAAATCGGTTGCCGGGCCGCTGCAGGTGCGTACGGCCCGGCAGACCGCGGTTACGGCTTGTACCAGCTCTCCAGACCGTTCTGCAGGCGCTTGGCGGCGTCGGCCGGTGACTCGCTGCCTTTGATCACGTTGGCAGAGGCGACCCAGGTATCGTTCTCCAGGTTAGGCGTTCCCCGGGAGAGGATCTGATAGGTCGAACGGATCGTAGATTCGCATTTACCACGCCAGGAAACGAATTCCTGTGCCAGTGGATCCTGTAACTCTACTTGATGGTTGGACAGCGAGAAGAACCCGGGCAGGGAGTTTGCGTAGATCTCGGCAAATTCCGCAGATGCAACCCAGGACAGGAAGGTCTTGGCCGCTTCGGGGTTCTTGGTCTTGGCGTTCATGCCCAGCGCGATATCGACGTGGTCGGAGATGTAACAGGTATCGCCGGCGGTTTTGACGGGTGGAATGAAAGCGCCAAGTTCGAAATCTGCCTGAGCGTTGAAGCCCGTGATTTCCCAGGAGCCGGCGGGATAGACCGCGGCGCGGCCCAGGGTAAAGAGGTTTTGACTATCCGGATAGGACTGCGCCTCGAAGCCGTCACCCAGATAGTCTTTCCACTTCGCCAGCACGCGGTAGGGCTCGACCCAGGCCTCGTCGGTCAGCTTCTGTTTGCCGGCAATGAGCGCCAGGCGGCCTTCCTCGCCCTTCCAGTAGTTGGGACCGATGTTCTGATAGCCCATGGTGGCGGCTTCCCATTGGTCCGCCGTGCCCATCGACATGGGAACGTAGCTGCCGTCTTCCTTGATCTTATCGAGCGCGGCGAAGAAATCGGACTCGGTTTGAGGCGCTTCGATCCCCAACTCTTTGAAGGCGTCTTTGTTATAGATGAAGCCGTGGATGACCGAGGCCATCGGCACGCAATAGGTGGTCGAACCGTCGTCCGTGCTCCAGCCCGACTTTGCAACCGAACCGAAATTCTCCATGCCGGCGACATCGTTGACGCTGGCAAGACGGCCCTTCTCAAAGAGCTGCAAGGAAGCGTCGAAGGGGCGGCAAGTGATCAGGTCGCCGGCGGTCCCAGCCTCCAGTTTAGTATTGAGCGCCGCGTTGTACTCCGCTGGTGCGGTTGGCGCGAAGACAACCTTGATATCCGGATGCTGAGCTTCGAAGGCCGGAATGATCTTGGAGTTCCAGATTTCCAGATCGTCGTTGCGCCAGCTCTCGATGGTCAGTGTGACCTCGTCCGCGCTTGCCGTTGCGGCGCCGAAAGCAAAGAGGGCGCCATAGCTGGTTGCGGTCAGAGCAGCGCCGAAGCGCAGGACATTTCGAGGTGTTTTCTGTTCCATGGTTGCTTCCCTTTCTCCCTAAACTTTATCGCTAAACTGGATGTTTGGCCGTTCAGTGTTTGAGCGTTTCCGTTCCCAGATTCTCGGCTTCGACAGAAGATGCTGCCACTTGTTCAAGCGCACTGCGCAGGTTCCCATTAAAGCGCACCAACAGAGAAGTTGCCGCCTGAACATCGTCGATACCGGCCGCCATCAGGACTGCCGGTTTGACCGCGCCATTCGTTCGCTCCAACAGTTTTTCCGCCGCCGATTGCTCCACACCCCCGATACGGGCAACGATCTCGGTGGCACGGGTTCTCAGCTTGGCGTTTTCCGCCTGCAGGTTCACCATCATGCCATCGTAGACATGTCCCAAACGGACACAGATTAGACTTGAAAGCAGATTGAGCGCACATTTCTGCGCAGTGCCCGCATTCATACGGGTCGATCCCGCGATCACCTCCGGATCGCTGTCCAGCAAAATTGCGTGGTCCGACCGCATTAGCAAAGGGGTGTCCGGATTACAGGCGATGCCGATCGTGAGGGCGGACACAGACCGTGCTGTCTCCATTGCGGCCAATAGATAAGGCGTGGTGCCGCTTGCAGAGATGCCGATCACCGAATCCAGCTCGTCAACAGCATGGCTTGCGAACGCGCTTCGGGCTTCTGCCTCGTCATCCTCTGCACCGCCGTTAAGGTCACGCAGAGAGTCCTCGCCACCGGCAAGCAGGGTGACGATACGTTCTTTGGGTAGGCCGTAAGTGCCCGGAAGTTCGAGAGCGTCAAGCCGCGCTATTACCCCGGAACTGCCCGCGCCAACATAGATGAGGCGCCCTCCTGCTTCGAAGCGTGCCGCGAGGGCCTCGGCTGCAGTTGCTATCGCGGGGAGCGCCCGTTCGACGGCCGCGATCGCACTTGCCTGTCCCCGAATCATGGCGGCAAGAACGCTCTCGGCCGGCCAGGTGTCGAGACCCCGGTAGCTGTCGCTGACATGTTCGGTGCGCCGCGACGACATTTGTTCCCCCGAGTCTGATTGCCGGCCTTGGTTAAAAAACTGTTACCAAAAACAATACCAAAATAATACCATTTGTCTAGTCACAAAAACTCGTCTTTGGCTGTTGGCTGTCATCGAAGCTCAGTTTCTCTCTAACTTACTGGTATTCCGTACATAAATAGATCTTTGTTTGCTTTGAGTGCCTTGATAATGCAGCTAAAGGAGAGTTAGAGGATTGCAAGTGGACTTGTTTTGGTATTATAAAGAGGCAGATTTCACGAAGGTTCGGCTGAAATGTATTTTTTGGGCGTTGATGGAGGCGGGACGCAGTGCCGGGCGAGGCTCGAAACTGATGAGGGGGTTGTCCTGGGCGAAGGGCGGTCCGACACAGCCAACGTAACCGCCGGCGTTGAGAACTCCTATCGTGCGATCATGGCGTCTGTTGATATCGCTGTGCGCAATGCAGGTTTGGATGAGAGTATCTACGCAGACTGCTTTGCTGGTTGCGGCATTGCCGGCGCCAATCTGAAAGACCATCAGACGGCGCTGGCGGCCATGCCCTTTCCCTTCCGAAACACAAGTATCGAATCGGATGCTTATACAGCTTGGCTCGGAGCGCACTATCCTGACGATGGCGCTATCCTGATTGTCGGCACTGGTTCCGCTGGCTTCGCCAAGATCGGCAATCGCAAAAAAACGGTCGGAGGTTGGGGCTTCGCTGTCTCCGATAGCGGTAGCGGCGCGACCATGGGGCTGCGGCTGGTGCGCAGGGCTTTACTTTGCCACGAGAATATCCGCCAGGGGTCGCCTTTGACTGAGCGCGTCATGGCGCGCTTTGGCGCGGACCCGCAGGCCATTGTGTCCTGGTCCGAAACGGCATTGCCGAGGGACTTTGCCGCTTTTGCGCCGATGGTCATCGGTGCCGCGAAAGAGGGCGATCACGTTGCTCAGGATATTCTCGGCAGGTCCGTGAGTGAAGTTGAGGAGCTTTTGAAAGCCTTGGCGGACCTTGGCAGCGCCCGGATTTGTCTGCTCGGCGGTTTGTCCGAGCCCTATCTGCCACTGCTTTCGGAAAACTGCCGCGGCCTGATCGTGCCGCCGCGCAGTGACGCCATGGGTGGTGCCATTATCATGGCGCGACTTGCCGCCGAAGAGTTCAGCGCCACTGGCGCGGCAAGGCTTTGAGATGACTGCGATCAGCGAAATCTTCGATCAGGGTCGTCTTAGCGGCGACGATCCGACGCCGCTTTATCTGCGCCTCCAGTCGATGATTCAGGATGCTGTTACAGAAGGCCTGCTGAAACCTCAGCAAGCGCTGCCGGCGGAACGCGAAATCGCCACAACGCTCGGCGTGTCGCGCGTCACTGTGCGGAAAGCGATCAGCGGCTTGGTCGATGATGGAATCCTCACGCAAAAACGGGGTTCAGGAACCTTCGTCTCCAAACCGCCGCATCATGTGGAACAGCGTCTCTCGCGCCTGACGTCCTTCAGCGAGGATATGGTTGCGCGCGGGCTCACGCCCAGTTTCGTCTGGCTTGAGCGCACGACCGGGCACCCTACGACAGAAGAAGTAATGGTCTTCGGTCTTTCGACAGGCGAAAAGGTCACGCGTCTGCATCGTCTGCGCCTTGCGGATGGTGTACCGATGGCGATCGAGTTGGCCGCGGTGCCGGCGCGCCTTCTGCCAAATCCCGCAGTTGTCGAGCGGTCCCTCTATAAGGTGCTCGATGCGGCAAACTTATTGCCGACACGCGCATTGCAACGCTTCAGCGCGGTCAATTTGGAGCAGCTCGATGCAGAGCGTCTGGGGGTTGAACCAGGGACGGCAGCCTTGCGGATAGAGCGCATTTCCTATCTGGAGGATGGCAGTGTCGTGGAGTTCACGCGCTCCTTCTATCGCAGTGATGCTTATGACTTTGTTGCCGAACTCGCGATGACGACAGGCAGCGAGGGATCAGTTTCGTAGGTGGAGTGGACCCCAGGAACCAATCTAACGACAGGTCGATGTGATGGGAGAATCTGCGGTCGCGCATAAGACAGCGATGGCACGAGAAATCGCGGAGGCGCCTGCCGCTGTCGCCAGCCTGCTCGATGGTGAACGCGACAGATTCGCCAGGCTCGGGCGGCGGCTCCGGGATCTCGACCCACCAGTTGTGGTGACCTGTGCGCGCGGGTCTTCCGATCATGCAGCCGCTTTTTTCAAGTACGGCCTGGAGATTCTGCTCGGTGTTCCCGTGGCCTCCATGGGGCCATCGGTTGCGTCCCTCTACCATGCGCCGTTGCGGTTGAAAGGGGCGCTGCAGATTTCGATTTCTCAGTCAGGCCGCAGTCCCGATATCGTCGCGCTCCAGGCGGCGGCAAAGCGGGCAGGGGCCTTGACCCTTGCTGTTGTCAACGTGACCGAGTCTCCACTCGCAGATGAAGCGGACATTGTTCTTCCCCTGCATGCCGGGCCGGAACTGAGCGTGGCGGCGACCAAGACTTTCATAGCCTCGACCGTAGCCGCCGCCGCGATTGTCGCGGCCTGGTCCGAAGACCGCGACCTCCAGAGGGCGCTCGAAGCCTTGCCAGACCGGCTGTCTGAAGCGCTCTCTCTAGACTGGCACATGGCTGTCCCCTCTCTGACCGCAGCCAACTCGCTCTACGTGCTCGGACGAGGGCCAAGCTTTCCGATCGCACTTGAAACCGCCTTGAAGTTCAAGGAGACCATGTCACTGCATGCCGAAGCCTTTAGCGCGGCCGAAGTCATGCATGGTCCGTTGTCCCTGGTGCGGGAAGGGTTCCATATTTTTGCCTATCATCCGCCCGATGCCTCCCACGCGGCGATGGCGGAGGTGCTTGAGCGCTTGCGGCAAACCGGTGCCGAAGTCTTTTCCGTGCAAAGCGCCGCAACGGAAAATTGCCAAGCTGGCGCGCTGCCGATGGCGGCGAGTGGTCACTTGCTAACAGATCCAATTTCCATGTGCCTCCCGGCTTATCGGCTGATAGAAGAACTGGCGCGACGGCGTGGACAGGATCCCGATAACCCCTTGAACCTGAAGAAAGTGACGGAGACCGTTTGATGGCCGATTCCGCCCCGGCGAAAACAAGCGCGTTGTGTTGCGCGAAGTTGTTCGACGGCGAGGCTTTCCACGATGACCAGGCAGTGGTCATCGAAGACGGTCGTATCGTCGCTTTTACGCCGGTGGCGCAACTCGATCCGAGTATCGAAAGGCAGATGCTGAGCGGGGGGCTGCTGGCGCCTGGATTTATCGATGCGCAGGTGAACGGTGGCGGCGGTGTTCTCTTTAATGAGCAGCCCACTGTGGAAGGGGCGCGAACCATCGCCCAGACTCACCGTCGTTTCGGCTCGACGGCTTTCTTGCCGACCCTGATCACCGACACGCCGGATATCACGGCGCGCGCTGTTGCGGCGGCCCGCTCGGCAATTGCCGACAACGCCGTCCCAGGTGTGGTTGGTCTCCACCTCGAGGGACCGTTCCTCGCCCCAAGCAGAAAGGGTGCGCATGACGGGAGCCTGATCCGTGAAATGTCAGAGGCAGACGTCGAGGAGCTTGCGGGCTTGGGGATTGAAACCCTGCTGCTGACTATCGCGCCGGACCAGGTGGCGCCACGCTTGATCCGGAAATTGGTCGATGGTGGGGTGATCGTCAGCTTGGGGCATTCGGATGCCAGCTATGAAATCGTTTGCGCGGCCATAGAGGCTGGCGCCCGCGGTGTAACACATCTTTTCAATGCCATGAGCCCCCTGACGCATCGGGCGCCCGGCATGGTCGGCGCGGCTCTGGACAGCGGACAGCTCTGGTGCGGTATTATCGCGGACGGGCACCATGTGCACCCGGCTGCCTTGCGTTTGGCTCTTCGGGCGAAGGCGGGACCTGGCAGATTATTTCTGGTGACCGATGCCATGCCGACGGCTGGCTGCGCGGACGATCGCTTTGTCTTGAACGGACGTAGGGTTCTACGCCGGGATGGCAGGGTCACGCTGGAAGACGGAACCCTCGCGGGTTCGGATCTGACTATGGCGCAGGCCCTTCGCTTCACAATCGAAACGCTTGGTCTCGAGCCTGGGGAAGCGCTCAGGATGGCGTCGCTATACCCGGCCCAATTCCTTGGGCTCGATGATCGCCTTGGCGCGATCCGTCCGGGCTATCGCGCAGACTTTGTGTTGCTGGACGATGACTGGCGGGTTGTTCAGACCTGGATTGCAGGCGCGGCGCCTGCTGAAGACACAACATAAATTCAACAGGCATCGTATCCGTCGTTGAAAGCGCCAAACGGAAGCGGTAGTTTAATTGCGACTGCTTCGCATTATGAATTGAGGCGAGCGCCCATCTGTTCCAAGCACGACAAGGAAAAGACCCTATGTTCATTGCCATGAACCGCTTCAAGGTGGCCTCGGGCCAGGAAGATGCCTTCGAAGAAGTCTGGAGAAGCCGGGATCGGCATCTCGATCAGGTGCCGGGTTTTGTGGAGTTCCGCTTGCTGAAGGGGCCGGCGGAAGAGGATCATACCTTGTTTGCGTCGCACACTATTTGGTCGTCGGAAGAGGACTTCGTCAACTGGACCAAATCCGAGCATTTCCGCATGGCGCATCGTAATGCCGGCGATAACAAGGGCCTGTACCTGGGGCATCCGCAGTTCGAGGGTTTCAGCGTCGTTCTGGAGGCGTAACACAGGATTGGTGCTTGCGAACCTCGCGCCGGCAGAAAATACGGGCTAAGCTTTTCGCATAGTTTTTGCCGCAGGGAGGGACCGGCGCTGATCTATGCTTGGTAAAGCCGCCCGCGGCCGCTTCTGGCTCGTCCTGCTTCTCTTAGTTTTGCTGCCCTTGATCGTGCTCCTTGCCTGGCGCAAGGAGCTTGCTGCCTGGGCGATTACCAGAGCGTTGCAGGAAGAGCAGGTCGCAGTTGCATCGCTTGAGGTGGTAGAGCTCGGGTGGGCATCCGCAAAGCTTAGGCGTTTCTCCGCTGCGGTGCCGGGCGTTGCACTGGACCTCGATTCGGCTGATCTCGAGTACAGCTTGGCTGGATTGGCGGCAGGCGTGTTGCCCGAGGTTAGTCTTGCGGGGCTCGACCTCCAAGTGGATCCGGCCTCGCCCTGGCTACAGGCGCGCATGACCGAACAACCTGGCGGATCGGCTGAGGAAACGGAGGGACTTCCGCCCATTCCCGACGTTGCGCTCGAGGATGCAGAGCTTCGTCTGCTGACGCCGGTTGGTTGGTTCGAGCTGGGCATCGAAGGGTCGCTCTGGCGGGATCCGACCGCCGCCATGATTGCTTCCGTCAGCCTCGCCGCAAAGGCTGAGCAAGGCGAAAGCACCGCCGTTTTAGGTGTCACTGTTACCGCGGACCGAAGTCTCTTGGCCGATCTCGTCATCGAGGAGGGGAGCCTGGATGTCGGGGGACTTAAGATTCGAGGTTTCGCTGGGAGCCTGTCCGCGGCCTTCAATGGCAAGACCCAGATCCTCGAGAATCTGCAAAGTGATTTTGCCGCTACGGAAATCAGCGGCGTGTTGTCGCCCGAGATCCGGCTTGAGCCGGTCGAGCTTACCTTTGAGAGTCGGCTTGAAGGGCGGGATCTGGCCTTTTCCACTGACATATCGGGCGCCGGATCGCTAAGCGAAGACTTTCTGATCGCGATCTCGGGCCGTTTTGAGCCGCAGGAAAGTAACTCGCATCTGTCCTTTGCCAGCCGCGCCGAAGCCGCAGCCAGTATCCCTTTTCTGACAGGCATCTCTACACCCTTGCCGCAATCCGGCCGCGTGACCACGATGCTCGATGCAGAGCTTGAGCTACCTCTGCTCGCTGAGCTGCTGGCCGTTGGTTTGCCCGCGCGTCCGGAAGAGCTGGTCGAAGTGGTCAGGTCTTTGGATGCCGAATACTCTCTCCAAGCCGAAGGGTTTTCTCATCCGGCTTTCCTGGAAGGGCTTTCTGCTGATGCGAAGGGAGTTATTACTCTTGATGGAGATGCATTTGTGATTGCTCTGAACGCGCCGGCGTCGCTGCAGATCGCATCTTTGTCCGCGCAGCTACTGAATCGCTTCGCGCCAAATCAGGATTTGCGGAACTGGCTCGCGGCACCTCTGGTGGCAAGGCTATCCGCATACGAAGCTGATGTGCCGTTGTTGCAAGCGGCACGTTCTGATGTTGCGACCGGGCCATACGTTCTCAACGGTAAGCTCGATGTTGCGGGGGACGCTTTGGAGATCGCATCCCGACTTTCCGGGCAGTTAACGCCCTTTCAAGAATCGTGGTCGCTCGAAGGACCGCTCAAGGCCGAGCTTCGGGCTTTGCCGTTGCGCAGCCTCAGTGGCATCGCCGGCCGCTCCAATCTCAAACTGTCCGGTCGTTATGCCTCCACGGAGGCCGGCACAAGCTTTGAAGGTGACTTAAATGCCTTCGCCAAGACGCTTCGAAAGGAAGACCTCCGCCTGAACGGGGTAACCGCAGATCTGGCCTTGCGCGCCGATCTGTCTGAGCAGGTTCTTCACGTGACGGCCATAAAGCCGGGTCACATCGACCTGCAGTCACTGACCACTTCGGCCGCAAAAAGTACGACGCCATTGAGTCTGCAGATTCTTTCGGCGGAGATCGAAACGGATTTGGAGGATGGCGCGGTCCGACCAAAGGTGGCAGCCGCGTTGGCGCCGGCGGAGTTTGTGCTGGGTGAGAAGCCGGATCATGTCGATCTGGAGAGTGCGACACTGGATCTGACGATCTCTCCCCATCCGACGGAGAACAACAACTTTGCGATCCGCGCCGAAACAGAGGCTGTCTCTGTGCCCGGCGTTCAACTGCGTGCCGCTGATATTGCAGTTCAAACATCGGCGGATCCGGTCACGGGGATTTTCTCGGGAAAGGTGGAGAGTTTAAGACTTGAAGACCTTGCCGCGTTTCGTCGTTTCGAAGATGTTCAGATCAGCAGCAGTTTTCGCGGGAACGAGGCCGGCCGGATCGGTTTTGAAGGGCAGGGTCATAGTTTTCAGGAAGCGCTCGCCTTCACCTTCGATGGTCGTTCAGACCCGAAGCAAAGTACGTTTGTCGATGTTGTTGTGCCGGAGCATGATTTTGCGTCCAAAGCACTTACAATTAAGAACCTTTCCTGGTTGTCCGAGGCTGAAATCGTTCGGGGCCGTCTGGCGGGCGAGCTCCGCCTGGAAATGACGCCCGGGGGTCCGAAAGGCTATGCCCAAATCGAGAGTAACGGACTGTCGGGCAAGCTTGTGGGGTTTCCTTTCTCGAACCTCTCGATGACAGCTGACCTCGACAGTCTCTGGCCGCCGCGGACATCGGCACCGATCCGGATCGACTTAGCGAACGTCAATCCGGGGCTGCCGATCAGCAATCTGCATATAGAGGCGGAACTTCAAGACGCCGCGCCCTTCACACTGGATTTGCAAGACGCTGCCTTAACCCTGTTGGGGACCCAGATCTCGCTGCAAGGCGGGCGACTTGCTTTACTTGAAGGAACCGCTGACCTGCCGATACGTATTACCGGCTTGGATCTTGCCGAAATCCTCAAGCAGGCGGACTTAGCGGATGTGGAAGTGTCTGGACGTCTGACCGGCGACTTGCCGATTTCCTTCAGCGATGGCGCGGTCACCGTCCGGCCAAGTAAACTGGCGGCCACCGAACCCGGTGTTCTGCGCGTGCAATCGGAAGAAATCAGCTCGCTTCTGACCGGTTATGGCGATGAGGTGAACTCCATGTTGCGCGCGCTGGAAGACTTTCACTATGAGGATCTCTCCCTGACGCTCGAGAAAACTGCGGAGGATGACCTGACATTGCTGCTGTCGATCCTTGGAAAGAATCCGGCGGTGCTGCAAGGCCAACCTTTCCAGATCAACCTGAACCTCGAGAGCAACATCGGGCAGATCCTGGACACGCTGGGCGAAGGCCTGGAGATCTCGAAAGACCTGTTGTCCGGCCGTTATTCCCTGCAGTGAACAGAGGGCTATTGTTCAGCCCCTGTTCAGATTGATCGTTCTATATGCTTTATCGGCTTGGAGGTGCTGCAGACCTGTGGGTAGACTTCACAAGCGCTTTTTGTCGGTGAAAGGTGATAGTTCTTTGATTCAGGCACAGTCTTTTGGTTTTGCTCGCGAGGACGCGGCTCTAAACGGGCCAACGCGCGACCACAGCCTTTCGCATTGGGGATTTAAACCCATTGCCATAACCGCGGCTCTGGGTGCGCTTGCCGGCTGTCAGCCGACAGTTCGGGTCGAAGCGCCGAAAGAACCCATAACCATCAACCTCAATGTAAAGCTCGACGCTGAAGTGCGGCTCAAGCTGGAAGAGCAGGCGCGCGAAGAGGTTGAGGCCAATCCGGATATTTTCTGATGTCTCATTCGAATGATATTAAGCTGCCTAGAACGCAATGCCGTTCTGATGCATCCGTTCGGGCGGTGGTCGACGTAAGTTCCAGAACAACCGATCGAGACGATATGAACAATTCGCTGCAGATAGGCCGTAGAGCCGCTCTTGTTTCCCTTGCCGCTTTTGCTGTGTTGGGTATTAGCGGCACGGTTCAGCCGGTTTTGGCCGCCTCTCTCGATGATTTGCGTAGACAAGGCGCCGTAGGAGAGCGTTTCGACGGTCTCGCTGTGGCGCGCGACGCTAGCGCGAAGAAGGTCGTAAAGGATGTGAACGCCAAACGCAGTGCGATCTATCAGCGAGAGTCGAAGAAGACTGGCGCAAATGTGACGGCAGTTGGCAAGATCTACGCAGAACAGATTATGAAAAAGGCACCGGCAGGAACTTGGTTTCTGAACGAGCAGAACAAGTGGGTGCGGAAATAGCCAACCGGTATTACCGCGGCACGAAAGCCCTCACCTATCCGAGAGTATCGGTTTCATGACCGGCGAACTGGCGCACAAGCGGGCCGTTGTTACGGCTGGAGCGGGCGGTGCCGGTCTCGTGATCGCGCAGGCCCTGAAGGTGGCTGGCGCAGAAGTCTTTGTCTGTGATGTAGACCCATCTGCACTGGCTGTATTGCCGTCAGGCCTGGTCGGCACCGAAGTGGATGTCTCCGATCCCGCAGCGGTAACTGCCTGGCTCGGACCGATCGTAGCGGATGGCCTGGATATCCTGGTTAATAACGCGGGCATTGCCGGACCGACGGCAGCCGTCGAAGACATAACGACCGAAGACTGGCGGCGTTGTCTGTCTGTCGATTTGGACAGCCAATTCTACTGTGTGCGGGCCGTGGTGCCGGCGATGAAGCGCCAAGAGGCTGGCGCAATCGTCAATATCTCCTCAACTGCAGGCTTGATGGGGTTGCCTCTGCGCTCCGCTTATGTGGCTGCGAAGTTCGCCATCGTCGGGCTGACCAAATCCCTGGCCATGGAGCTGGGGCGGGATAACATCCGGGTCAACGCCATCGCGCCTGGTTCTATCGCCGGGGACCGTATGGAGCGGGTGATTGCCGCGCATGCGGCTGCTGAGGATCTTTCCGAGGAGCATGTCCGCGCCATGTACACCCAGGGTGTCTCAATGGCGAGTTTTGTGACGGCGGAAGAAATCGCCGATATGGTCGTCTACCTCTGTTCGGACCGCGGACGCAGGATCACCGGACAGGTCATCGCGGTCGATGGCGGGACCGAGACCCTTTTCCCAAGAGAATTAGGTTAGTCTCGATCCCGCGCATCTATGCGATATACGCGTTACGCCGTTGCCGGTGCGCTCGGCGCTTCGGCTAGGTGCTCCCGCTTAATCCAGACGCGCGCCCCTTGCGCGCCTGCTTTCGCTTGAGTGCGGCTGCCTTTCGGCAAACGCAGCCAGGATTGCGGCTCGAAGCTTTCACCGGCTTCCTCGAAACCGCCCTCGAGAACGAAGACTTCGATACCGTTGGGGGCATCGATCTCGACCTCTGCGCCTGGCTGCCAACGCTCCAACCAAACCTCTTCGCGGGGATCCTTGAAGAGAGGCATAACCTCGACACCGGCCCGGCCGGAATCGCCGACGAAAGCCATCTTGTTGGTGTCGATCCGGACATGCGTACGGTCGGCCAGATCGAACTGCCAGAGTTTCACGAAGATCGTGCAGCCCGGTGCTGATCCGGGTGTGTGACGCGATTCCGGAGGATTGCGGATGTAACTGCCCGCCGGAAAATCCCCATGTTCGTCCTGGAATACGCCCTCGAGGACGAAGAATTCTTCACCGCCCGTATGGACGTGTGGAGAAAAGCTGCTTTCTGGGGCGTAGCGGACGATGGTGGTGGCGCGCGCCACTTCATCGCCGATACGATCGAGCATGCGGCGATCCACGCCAGGCATGGGAGAGTTCTTCCAGGGGACCTTCGCGGCATGAACTGCCACGCGCTGGGAGAAATCGGCATTCAGTTCCATGGGGCTGTCCTCGGGTTATCCGGCAATGCTCGGGCGTTCTGCGACGCGCTGGCGCCAGGATTTCAGATTAGCGCAGTCCTCCGGTATATCGATTTTCGCGAAGTCGGCAAAGGCTAGTCCCGCGAAAGCGGTGATGTCTGCCATCGAGAAATCGTCTCCTGCCAGATAAGGCTGTTCACCCAGTTTGCCATCCAGATACCGCATGCCCGCAATCGCGCGCTCGCGCTGATGGTTGCCCCATTCCGCGCACTGATAGCCCTCGATGTCCGGACCCAGACCAGGGGTGGCGTGATGAAAGTAGGCGCCGACGGCATCCAGAAGACCGGCTTCCGCCCGCCGCTGCATCATGTGAATGACGGCCCTTTCCTTCGCCGAGCGGCCGGTGAGGGAGGTCTCGCCATTGAGGTTGTCCAGATACTCGGTGATGGCGGTGCATTCCGCGATGGTGGTGCCGTCGTCCAACTCCAGGACCGGAACGGCACCGGAAGGATTCTTCTTCAGAAAGTCTTCTTTCTTGTGCTCGCCGCCAGGGACGTCGACGGTGATGAACTCAACTTTGTCGGTGAGTCCTTTTTCTGCCAGGGCGATTCGGACGCGGGCCGGGTTCGGGAAGCCTTCGAAATCGTAAATCTTCATGATCGTCTCCAGGGATTGAAATTTCTCTATCTATCGATAGATAGATGTAACTAGCTTGCGTTTTCCTAAATGTCAAGCCTATCTAGTGATAGATTGATTGAAGAATTGGTGACAATGATGAGTGATACAGTCGAAAAACTGATGGATGCCGCCGAAAACAGCGTCCGGCTGCGGGGCTATCATGCGGTGAGTTTTCGAGATCTTGCCGAGGAACTCGGGATTAAGAGCTCCAGTGTTCACTATTATTTCAGGCAAAAAGAAGATCTTGGGCTTGCTTTGGTAGAGCGCTATGCAGCGCGTTTTTTCGAGGCTCTGGAGGATAGGGTTGCGAAGAGCGACACGCCGGAAGCCAAGATTCGCGCATTCGCGGCGGTTTATAGGGAAGCCTTGACGGGCTCGGACCGGATCTGCCTTTGCGGGATGCTGGGTGCCGAAAGCTGCGGTCTGCCCCCCGCTTTGTCAGAGGCCGCAGGCGCATTCTTAAAGGCGAACATAGATTGGGTGGCCGGCACCTTGCCAAAAAGCCTTTCCCCGACTGCACGAAAGAGGAAAGCCGCGCATATCGTTTCGACGCTTCAGGGCGCGATGATCCTGGCGAGCAGCCTGAGGGACTATGACGTCTACGATAACGCAGTGAAAGATCTGCTGGCGGAGTAAAGGTCCGGTAAGGCGGTCAAACTGCGAGGATGAAGTCTGCGGTGACAAAGCTGATGCCGTTTATGATGATCTCAAGACGATGGCCGCCGGCATAGTACTTTCGGGTCGTGATCGGCCGGATTGCGTGCTCCTTGGCAAAGGAGAGGTGCGCTCCAGCGGCCAGCTCCAATTTTTTCCATTTAAAGACCTTCGGCGAAAGATGGCCGTTCGCTTTCCGATGATGGATGGCATAGTCGATCATCAGCGGTTGCTGATGAGGCGCGGTTGATTTCAAGGTCAATTCGAATTGCAGTTTCTCGCCCATTTTAATCCGACCCCTTTGGAGTTTGAGGCCAGCAGAAATCGCCTCCGGCGCGATGAAGCCGAAAAGGCGGAGCGCATCTTTGTTTCCTTGCTTGAGGAGCGTGCGGCAGGCATGCCGGATCAGGCGCTTTCGGTCCTGGCAGGCGTCTTTTAGCCAGTCCTCGGCGACTGCGACCACCAGATCGGGGTGATCTTTGGCGATGTCGTTCAAATTGTTGGCAACTGACCGGCGCACATAGTCTTCTGGATCGTCCCGCAGCCTTGCGAGGATCGGCAGGATTGGGCCGGGATCTTCGATCAGCTTTGGCAATTGCATCGCCCAGGGCAGGCGGGGGCGGCAGCCCTCAGAAGCCAGGCGGCGGACATGATGATTTTCGCTTCTGCTCCATTCCGTCATATATCTTAGGGCGCGCTCCTGATCCGCGATCAGAAATGCGCGCACGCCGAACTCCGAGGTAAAGTGCTGGGTCGCCTCCCGCAAAAGATTCATGGCGAGGTCGAAATGCGATAGACCGGTGCGTGCGATGTAGTCGTTCAGCGACAAGATCGCCCAGCCAGAAATGCCCGCCTTACCATGGGCAGGTAAGCTTTTTCGCAGGATCGTGGCCGCGGCTTCGAAATCCTCGGGCAAGGATCTCTGCAAAACCCTGGCGATGTGGGTGGCGCGCTGTTTCAGCTCCAACGCCGCGAGGCCCTGTTGAGCCGCGGCGACGAAGTCTTCGCGTGGAAAGTCTGACCAGGCGGCTGTGAGGTGATCGGCCATCTCCTCGACCAGTTCGGCGCTGATGAAGTTTTTGAAAGGCTCCGGCATTTCCTTTGCTCAGACCTCAGCAGACAAGATCGTGTCCGAGGTGAAATGCGCGACGACCTTGACGTCGGAAATAATGCCGAAGATCCCCGCAAAGGCCGGGTCGGACTTGACTTTTTCACCGGCCGCTTTGGCGGCGGCGTGGTCTTCCCAGACAATCAAATCGGCGAGCAGTGTTGCCGGTTCGATGCCATTGAGCGCCCGATAGCTGAGAAAGCCCGGATAGGTCATTGCAGCCTCCATGGCGTTGCGGCGGGCCTCGATTGCCTGGGTTCGGTCGGTGACTTCATAGACGATGATTTCGTAGGTGGTTTTGCTCACTACGGCGCTCCTTTTGTTTGAACGCCCTCCTTAAAGCACAGTCCTACTGACAGCCTTATGGCCATTGAGATATGTTAGCTTTCTATTATGAGACCAGCGGAACGCCTCTTCAGGATCATTCAGATCATGCGCGCGAGCGGACGCGTTATGACGGCGGCCGAAATCGCGGCACAGCTGGAAGTTTCTCAGCGGACCGTGTACCGGGACTTGGGACATCTTATGGCCTCGGGCGCGCCGATCGACGGCGAGCGCGGGGTGGGCTATCTCCTGAGAGAGGCGTTCGATGCCCCGCCACTGACTTTCAGCTTCGAGCAATTGGAGGCGTTGGCGTTTGGTGCGCGCGCGGTGGAGGTCCTCGCCGGTGAAGACTTGGGCCGCGCAGCCCGCGAAGCCCTGGCGAAGATAGAAAGCTCGATCCCGCCGTCGCATGCAGAGCGCTTAAGGTCGGCGCCGCTTTGGGCAATTCGGGGCGCGGCTCAGCCCGTGCCGCCGCCTGCAATCGGGTCGATCCGGCGTGCGATTTCGCAGCGCAGAAAGCTGGCCATAGAGTATCGAAGTCTGCTCGAAAAGCGGAGCGAACGGATCGTTCGTCCGCTTGGCCTGACAAACTTTGGAGCCGTCTGGCTCTTGACGGCCTGGTGCGAGGTCAGAAGCGATTTCCGCGACTTTCGTGTGGACCGGATTGAAGGTTTCGAATGCCTGCGAGAGCGCTTTGAGACAGAAGCCGGTAAGTCCTTTGAAGACTATGTCGCGGGTTTTGAGAACTGTTAGGGAAGGTCGCACTGGATGCGGAGGCAGATGCCAGTTGAAGTCAGCGCCTCTGCTGGGCTCGGGATCTAATGAACGGTTTCGCTGATGAAAGCGGCTATATGATCATCGCTCTTCACGTTTGGGCCGGCCAGCCAAGGCAAAGGTGCAGGATCGGCGCGACGGGAGGCGAGAGTTCAAGGGCCGAGGAGGTCGCTTCATCCGCGAAGCCGGCAACCAGCACGCAGCCCAGTCCCTCCGCCGAAGCCATGAGCTGCAGGTTCTGCGCTGCGGCGCCCGCCTCGATGTAGAGGTATCGCACTCCGCGCGTGCCGTAGGGAGGCTGGTTGGCAAAAGCTTCGCAGGCCTGAGCGAAGTCTGCGCAGATTGTAACGATGGCTGCGGCGCTGCCGATCCAGGGCTGGTCCTCCAGCGCCGCGGCTTGAAGCGCGGGGCGCACGTCGCGCTGTACAAGGGGCGTCAACCCGATACCGTCTCCGGCCACGGCATAGATGCCGCTCTCGAGAGCTTCGACGTTTGCGGCAACCACCCGAAGGCGCAGCGGATAGAGGGCATGGGCCGAAGGCGCGGAACGCTTACCTTCGTCGTTGGTGATACCCTGTGCCGACCACAGAAGCCGCTCTAACAAAGCGCGCCCGATCTGACGCTTGTCGAAGCTCCGTTGCGAGCGGCGGCAAGCGATAATCTCTTCCAGATCTTTGCTCGGCATGGGGCACTCCTCTTCTCAGCACCCGTCACCCTAGGGACATCGGGGAGCCTATTGGAAGCACTCTATTGTATCGATACAGACTTATTGCTTCGGCGCAGATCAACCGCTTGATTGCCTGGCGATTTTGCGAAGGAAACGGCGGCAGGCAGGATCCGCTCGCCAAGACTTTGAGAAGGTGGAGTTTTCGGTAATGGTGCCCCATGACAGACTCGAACTGCCAACCCCCTGATTACAAATCAGGTGCTCTACCAGTTGAGCTAATGGGGCGCTCGATGCGACGTGCCAGATCGGCGGTGCGCGGTAGATCGGGCGGAAAATAATGCTTTCCGTCCCGCAGGGCAACCGGTCAATTCGGTGCTGGTTCCGAATGGCGTAGAGTAGCCCGACCATGAAAGGCGGAGAGCGATGGGGAAAGCGTTAACCTTTTGGGATTTATGCCACAAATTTGCACCTAACTTGCCCCCGGTTTGACGCAACAGGTTAACGCGGCCCCGCTCTAGTCTTCTGCTCAAGCGTATGAACCAGCTTTCCGCGGAGGAAATCGCAATGGGACAGATCGATCGGGGATACGACATTTCGACCAGCTCGCGCCTGATGCTGCCCGACGAATCCGAACGTTCTTCGCTAACTCTGCTGGATGTTCTCGATTGTGATCCGGAGCGCATGGAGCCGATTTTCATCGTAAAGGATCCCAAGATTGAGATGCCTTACGGCCAAGCCTACTAAAGGCTGAGCAGAGAACTCTGCGTGTTCTTCGCATGTTGCCTTTCGGCGCTGAATTTTGCTCTACGACCCGCCTGATGTGTGGGACCTGAAGCCTTTGGCGTCAGGCTTTCGCCAAATGCGATGATTCGTTGTTTCGATGTTGTTTACCTGCCTTCTGTGTTGAGCAGACAAGGCTTTGCTTAACTAGATTTGATTTCCTGTATATTAGTGTTAAATCGTCAGTAAATATTAGCAATTAATTCAAGTCTGTGTGAAATACCACTTCCCGGTTATGCGTGTTTGCGGCAGATATCTGTCCGTTCATGTTATTTTTATTTGTCTATGCACACTGTTTCTGCATTTTAGAGACAGTAGTTGGGTTCGAAGGTGTATCAGGGGGAAGCCATTTCTGATTCTGCGTCCTGGGATCTTGCCGAACAGATAGCCAAGGGAAATTTTTCCACCCTTAATCGCCTTTATGTGAGCTGTGGCGTCACGCCGCCGTTGTTGGTTTGGCGACCGCAACATCCGCAGCTTGAGCAGGAACAGCTTCAGTTCTTATTGGGCTATTGGAACGGGTTGGCCAGCGACGGTAGGGTCGCGGCAAGTAAAATCGATCCTTTAGATATGTGGCCGGCCCTCGGCTTCATCATGCTGTTGGATGTCGTCAATGGCGGCGAGGACTTCAGGTTTCGCGTCTATGGTTCGGCCATTGCCCAGTCGGCGGAGTTCGACATGACGGGAAAACTCATGTCCGAGGCGCCTATGCAAGGCACGGTGATGGAATTTTTTTACGCAGTCTATCGAGCTGTCTTGATCCGTCCCGAACCCCTTTATACCGAGCATGAACCGCCGGCGCAGATTGGCGTTAAGCGCTGGCATCGACTTATGCTGCCGCTGGTCGACGAGGACCGGCGGGTGAACCGCGTTCTGATCGGCAACGTTCCCGGCGAATGGCGGCAACCTGTCAAGGACCGTGCTGAGCTGTAGTGGAGCTTAGTCAGGCCCTATCTTCACCGGTTGAGTCTGTTTCACCATCCAGAGTCAGAAGGGGCGCGTAGAGATCGGGGCGCCGGTCGCGGAACAGGCCCCAGGATGCCCGGACGGCGCGCAAAGAATCCAGATCGAAACTGGCCGTAATGATTTGCTGACTGTCGCGATCAGCTTCCGCGAGAATGGCGCCCGTTTCCTCCGTGATAAAGGACGAGCCGTAGAAGGTCATCTCGCAGCTCTCGGCCTGTTCTTTACCGATCCGGTTGGCAGCTATGACCGGTATCAGGTTGGCGGCTGCATGCCCCTGCATGACGCGCCGCCAGTGGTCCAGGCTATCAAGACTGGGGTCCTGGGGTTCATTGCCGATGGCCGTCGGATAAAAGAGTAACTCGGCTCCCATCAGCGCCATGGCGCGAGCCGCCTCGGGAAACCATTGATCCCAGCAGATCCCAAGACCGATATCACCATAGCGGCAGCGCCATAGCTTGAAGCCGCTATTGCCCGGACTGAAGTAGAACTTTTCCTGATACCCCGGTCCATCCGGAATATGGCTCTTGCGGTAGACACCGAGATTGCGGCCATCGGCATCAAGCACGCAGAGCGAATTGAAGAAGGTCGTATTGGCACGCTCGAAGAAGCTCACCGGCAGCACGACTTCGAGTTCTGCTGCAAGATCCGAGAAACGCCGCAAGACAGGATGATCCTCGAGCGGACGTGCCAGAGCGAAATGAGCTTGCTTCTGGTCTGCGCAGAAGTAGGGCGTTTCGAAGAGTTCCTGAAGAAGGATGATCTGAGCGCCACGTCCAGCTGCTTCCCGGACGAGGCTCTCAGCCAACTTCAGATTGTCGTTCAGATCCCAGCTGCAGGCCATCTGGGTTGCCGCAACGGTGGCCTTCCGCACTTCGATTCCTTCCTACTGGGCAAGCGGGCTAGAGGATGCCAAGGTCCTTCGCGGTAAGGTCCAATGTCTGACGCGCGCGTTTGACCAGTTCGTCAATCTCGTCGCGTGTCATGATCAAAGGAGGCGAGGTCACCAGTGTGTCCCCGACGGCGCGCATGACCAGGCCGTTGCCCATGGCGTAATCACGGCAAAGAGCGCCGGTTGTGCCAAGATCCGAGAAGCGTTCCCGTTTCGCTTTGTCCTTTACCAGCTCTATGGCGCCGAGAAACCCGACGCCACGTACCTCACCGACTAAGGGATGGTCGGCCAGAGTCTGGAGTTGCGCCTGCAGGTAGGGTCCGGTGTCGTTGCGCACCTGATCGACGATCTTTTCCTCTTCCATCAGCCGGATATTCTCCAGGGCGACGGCGCAACAGACCGGATGGCCGGAATAGGTGAAACCGTGGAAGAACTCGCCACCGTCTTCGATCAGAGTGCCGGCAACGCGCGCTCCCACCATCACGGCGGAGAGCGGCAGGTACCCGGACGATATACCTTTTGCGAGCGGCATGATGTCGGGTTGAATATCGAAGGTCTCGCAGCCGAACCAATTGCCCGTCCGTCCGAACCCGCAGATCACCTCGTCCGCAATGAGCAGGATGTCGTACTTTCGGCAGATTTCCTGCACTTTGGGCCAATAGCTCTCTGGCGGGATGATGACTCCGCCAGCACCTTGTACTGGCTCGCCGATAAAGGCGGCGACATTCTGCGCGCCCAGGACAAGAATTCGGTTTTCCAGCGCTTCTGCGGCTTTCAGTCCGAGTTCGTCGGGGGTGAGATCGCCTCCCAGATCGTACCAGTAAGGTTGCATCACATGTTCGAAGCCGGGGAGGGGCAGGTCGGCCTGGCCATGCATGGCAGCCATCCCGCCCAAGCTTGCGGCCGCCATTGTACTGCCGTGATAGGCGTTCTGCCGGCTGATGAAAATTTTCTTGCTGGGTTTTCCGGCCAGGTTCCAAAAGTGCCGAACCATACGCACGATCGTATCGTTGGCGTCGGAGCCCGAGGAACCGTAAAAAACGTGGTCCAAACCTTCAGGTGTGATCTTAGCAAGCTTCTCCGAGAGCTCGACTGAGGCCGGCGTCGCGGTTTTGAAAAAGGTGTTGTAGTAGGGCAGCTCGAGCATCTGATCATAGGCCGCCTGGGCAAGCTCTTTTCGGCCGTAGCCCAGATTTACGCACCAGAGACCGGCCATACCGTCCAGGATCCGATTGCCGTCGGAGTCCGTCAGCCAGACGCCCTCCGCCTTCGTGATAATGCGGCTGCCGCCCTCGGTTGCGAGCGCCTTGGTGTCGGTAAAGGGATGCAGATGATGGGCGGCGTCGGCTTCGCGCCACCAGGCGGTTTCGTTGCGGGCAAGTTGTTCGGTCATTTTCAAAATCCTCGAAAGATCAATCTCTGATCGCGCCATCGCAGCGGCGCTAAGAAAGAGCGCCCAAAACGCGAAAAGGCGTTATTGGGGCAGAGCAGATGAGTCTTTCAGGGATTGAAGCCGATCCGCGCGCAAAGGATCAGCAATTCGGACAGGCGCGACGGCAGGGTGGCGTCCGAAGGGTACGGGCGTACGATTTTGGTATCTCTGACCGATTGCATGTCAGCTTTCGATTCTCGATTTCGTGCCGGTTTCTAAAGGAAAGATAACAAATGCGGTTGCGGCAGGCAAAAGTTGGAATGATCTAAAGGCCTGACTCTTCCATAGGCTGACATATACCCAATACCGTGGACAGCCAAAAGCTCGGACCCGCTAAACATTCAGCAGAAGGTGTTCCCGCTCCCAGGAGGAAATGACCTTCTGGTAGGCCAGCAGCTCCGTTTCCTTAACGAGGGTGACCGCGCTGATGAACTTGTCGCCCAGGATGGGCTTGATGGCGCGTGAACCGTTGAAGCGGGTCAAGGCGTCATAGAGCGTGCGCGGCAGAGTATGGGCGAGGCGGTAGGCGCTGCCCTCGACCGGCGAGCGGGGCTTAAGTTTTTGCGTCATGCCCAGATAGCCGCAGGCCAGGGAGGCGGCGATCGCCAGATAGGGATTGGCGTCGGCCCCGGCAAGACGGTTTTCAACGCGGCGGCCCGCCGGATCGGAGTGGGGTACGCGCAGGCCGACCGTTCGGTTGTCCAGGCCCCAGTGGGTGTTGATCGGCGCATCCGAGTCAGGGATGAGGCGTCGGTAGCTGTTCACATTGGGCGCCAGCAGCGGCATCATGTTCGGCAGGTACTTCTGCAGACCCGCGATGTGCTGATGGAACAGCTTGGTCTCCTTGCCGTTCTTTTGGGCGAAAAGATTCTTGCCGGTTTCGGAGTTCAGCAGACTCTGATGGATATGCATGGAACTGCCAGGTTCGTCCTGCATGGGCTTTGCCATAAAGGTGGCGTAGACCGAATGGCGCAGTCCGGCCTCGCGTACCGTGCGTTTGAATAGGAAGGCCTGGTCCGCCAGTGCAAGCGGTTCGCCGTGATTGAAGTTCATTTCCATCTGCGCTGCGCCGGCTTCGTGGGTCAGGGTGTCCACATCCAGGTTCTGCGCTTCGCAATAGTCGTAGACGTCCTCGAACAGAGGGTCGAACTCATTGACCGCGTCTACACCGAATGCCTGACGCGAGGTTTCGCGGCGTCCGGAGCGTCCGATGGGCGGCTCGAGCGGATAGTCTGGATCTGTGTTGACGTCGACCAGGAAGAACTCCAGTTCCGGCGCGATGACCGGGTGCCAGCCCTTTTCTTCGTAGAGCGCGAGGATGCGCCGGAGCAGATGGCGCGAGGAGATATCGACCGGCCCGCCCTCCAGAAAGAAGGCGTCGCAAATCACCTGGGCTGTCGGCTCGCTGTACCAGGGCACAATGCGGATCGTGTCGGGATCCGGCAGCAGATAGACATCCTGGACTGCCGGACTGATCACCGAGGATTCATCGTCGGGATAACGGCCGTTGACGGTTTGTACAAAGACGCCTTCCGGAATCCGCAGACCGTTGCTGCGCATGCCCTGGACAAATTTTGCCGCAGGCAGAATTTTGCCGCGCGCAATGCCCGCCATGTCCGGCACCAGGCATTCGACCTCGTCGATCTTGTGCTCTTTCAGGAAGGCTTCGATGGATTCCATGAGGAAACTCTCAGGCTTGTCGTTCTTATCTGTTGCACAGCTTAGGCGGGGCGCGATTCTACACTGGCACTGCGGAAGTCCCGGCCAATCTGCGTCTTTATGGATAACAAAGTACTAACGCAGAGGCTGTATAGCGCAGAAGGCGGGCAAAGAAAAAGGGCGCCAGGCTTTAAGCCCGGCGCCCCATTGAACGAAGTTCGCTTAAAGGCCTAGAGCCTGCTGCGGCGCAACGAAATCCATCCCGTGGGCTTCTGCAACCGCTTTGTAAGTGACCTGCCCCATGGCGACGTTGAGGCCTTCCATGAGATGCGGGTCCTCAGCCAGGGCCCGTTGGTAGCCCTTGTCGGCCAGCGCAAGCGTGAAAGGCAGTGTGGCGTTGTTCAGTGCAAAGGTTGAGGTCCGCGCAACGGCACCAGGCATGTTGGTCACGCAATAGTGCACCACATCCTCCTCGACATAAGTCGGGTTGTCATGGGTTGTGCCGCGCGAGGTCTCGAAACAGCCGCCCTGATCGATGGCGATATCGACGACCACCGATCCGGGGCGCATATTCTTCAGCATGTCCCGGGTCACGAGCTTGGGCGCAGCGGCGCCTGGCACCAGGACCGCACCGATGACGAGATCGGCGCCAGCGACATGGCTCTCGATAGCATCGACGGTCGAATAGATGGTGTTCAGGGTCGGGCCGAACTGCATATCGAGTTCGTTCAGGCGCTGCAGTGAGCGGTCGATGACGGTGACGTGGGCTTCCATACCCATGGCCATGCGGGCTGCGTTGGTGCCGGAAACCCCGCCGCCGATGATCACGACCTTTGCTGCTGCCACGCCCGGGACGCCGCCAAGGAGCATGCCCGAACCGCCCTGTTCCTTTTCCAGGCAATGCGCGCCAACCTGGACCGACATCCGTCCGGCGACTTCACTCATGGGGGTGAGCAGCGGCAAACCGCCGCGTGGAGAAGTCACGGTCTCGTATGCGACCGCGACGCAGCCCGATTCAACGAGGCCTTTGGTTTGCGCTTCATCGGGGGCCAGATGGAGGTAGGTGAAGAGAAGCTGGCCTTCGCGCAGCTGGGTGTATTCGCCAGGCTGCGGCTCTTTGACCTTCACCACCATCTCGGCGCTTTCGAAGATTTCCGCCGCGCTGTCGACGACTCGGGCGCCGGCATTGCGGTAATCATCGTCGCTAAAGCCTACGCCGCTGCCAGCGGCGGTCTCGATCAGAATGTCATGACCATGATGCTTAAGCTCGCGGACAGAACTGGGGATGAGGCCGACACGATATTCGTGGTTCTTTACCTCTTTCGGCACACCAATGAGCACGAGAAGTCTCCTTGAAACTCGACATGTTGAACTGTGGATGGAACTGACTTGATCGAGGTTTTTACCCCGACGGCCGGATCCTGGTTTTCTGTTTTTGCGCGACCCTACGGACGTCTTCGATTTTGTTTGCTTACTTCTCTGCGCCTCAGTGTTGGGCTTCGAGAATCCCATCGTGGGGAAGGGCCGGGAACTCACCAACTCCCCCAAGGAAATTGGCCCAGCCATGCCGTCATGTTCGCGGCTATTGATCTCTCACGGTCTTGATTGGCTGCGAACCTATCAGTGATTAAAAAAATAAACAACTGCCTTGTTATTGGGCAAAATGACCGATATTTTCATGTCTAAGTGTTAAATATAATAAACGAGTAAGCGATGCCTGAAACCACTCGACCAGAAAAAATTTCAAATAAGATCAATGGGGAAGGGGTGGAGGACGACGATTTTGACCTGGGCCAGCGTCTGCGTTCGCTTCGTGAACTCCATAACCTGTCGCAACGGGAGTTGGCCAAGCGAGCGGGGGTGTCGAATGCGGTGATTTCGCTGATCGAGCAGAATCGCACCAGTCCCTCGGTGGGCATGTTGAAGAAGGTTCTGGGTGGAATCCCTATGTCGATGAACGACTTCTTTGCGCTCGACGTGGCGCCGCGCGAAAAGGTCTTTTTCAATTCCGAGGAGTTAACGGAAATCGCTGGCGGGAAGATCTCTTTTCGCCAGGTCGGTCGTGATCTGACCGGCAAGGCTCTCCAGATCCTTCGAGAACGCTACCAGCCGGGTGCGGACACTGGCGACACAATGCTGCGGCACGAGGGCGAGGAGTCAGGAGTGATCATACGCGGCCGCTTTGAGGTGACCGTGGGCAAGCAGCGCCGGGTGTTGGGGCCGGGTGATGCCTTCTACTTCGACAGCCGTATTCCCCATCGGTTCCGGAATATCGGCGAAGAAGAAGTCGAGGTCATAACGGCCTGCACGCCACCGAGCTTTTAGAACCGACGGCTACACCAGCAATTCGTATAGCCCGACGGCGGCGGCATTGGAGACATTTAAGGCGGAGATCGGTTCGAGAGTTGGGAGCCGGACCAGTTCGTCGCAGGTTTCGCGGGTCAGGCGGCGCAGACCGCTGCCCTCTGCGCCGAGGACCAGGGCGACAGGGCCGTCGCTTTTGGCTTCCGCCAGACAGCGCTGGCCTTCGCCGGCAAGGCCCAGTGACCAGAAGCCGCCCGCCTTCAGGCTCTCGAGCGCGCGCGCCAGATTCGTGACCGAAATATATGGGATATGGTCGAAAGCGCCGGAGGCCGTCTTAACCAGCACGCCGCTTTCCTGTGCTGCGTTGCGGCCGGTGGTGACAACGGCGAGAGCCCCAAAAGCCGCGGCGGAGCGCAGAATTGCCCCGACATTTTGAGGGTCGGTTACCTGGTCCAGCACCAGGACGACGCGCCGCCGGTCTGCAATCCCCGAATTTGGCTCTGTATCCATTAGATCTTCCAGAGCGGGCTGCGGCAGGGGGGCGCATTGAAGAGCAAGGCCCTGGTGAACTGCCGACTCGGGTAATACGCCCTGGAAATCTTCCCTGCCCGCCTGAAGGGCCTGTGGTGCGCCGGGCAGCGCCAAAAGCCGATCAAGTGCGGCGCCATGCCTTTGCGCCGATTCGCGGCTGACCAGGAGCTGTTCCTTACGGCGATTCGGGTTGGCCAGAGCGGCTAAAACCGCATGAACGCCATAGAGCCAGTGGACCGATGCGCCTTTCTGTCCACCCTGTGCAGGAGATTTGCTCCGGCCGGCCGGAGTTTGCCGTCGGTCGGAGCTCGGTGCCCCGGTTGCGCTGGCGGGTTTGTTCCTTGCTGCGCGATCAGGGCGCGGCGGGGTGGATTTGCGGCCAGATTTTTGGCGGTTTTTGGGGCGCTTGCTTTGGGTCATGATGGCGCGTACTATGACATCAAGAGCCTTGGGTTCTGCAAGCGTTGCCTTCAGCCAAATTAATCTTTTGGCTGCGAGGGGCGCTGTCTGTATGTTTGAAGTTGACAGGCCGAATTAAATCAACATATTTCGCATCTTCGTTGCGCCGTCGAGCGGGATCCTGGGAGGGGTGCCCGAGTGGCTAAAGGGGACGGGCTGTAAACCCGTTGGCTATGCCTACGTTGGTTCGAATCCAACCCCCTCCACCATGCTTGCCGCTTAAGGTGCTTTAGTCGAATGCCGGAATCGGGCCGTGAGCCTGCATTTTGGCGCGATTGAGGCCGCAGCGGGGCGAATGAGATTGCGGGTGTAGCTCAATGGTAGAGCCCCAGCCTTCCAAGCTGGTTACGAGGGTTCGATTCCCTCCACCCGCTCCAAAACCGGGAGTTCCGTGGGTCGAAGCGATCCGTGGACGTTTGGATATACTCTAATTAGGTGCGCTGACGCGGGCACGGGAACAGAAAGATGGCAAAGGAAAAGTTTGAGCGTAATAAGCCGCACTGTAACGTCGGCACGATTGGTCACGTTGACCATGGCAAGACGACGTTGACGGCAGCGATTACGAAGGTTTTGGCAGAGAGTGGCGGCGCTACTTTTTCTGCGTACGACCAGATTGACAAGGCGCCTGAAGAGAAGGCCCGCGGTATCACGATTTCGACGGCTCACGTTGAGTATGAGACGGAGAACCGCCACTACGCGCACGTTGACTGTCCTGGTCACGCTGACTATGTGAAGAACATGATCACGGGTGCGGCGCAGATGGACGGCGCTATCCTGGTTGTTTCGGCCGCGGACGGCCCGATGCCTCAGACGCGCGAGCACATCCTTCTGGCGCGCCAGGTCGGCGTTCCTGCCATCGTTGTGTTCATGAACAAGGTCGACCAGGTCGACGACGAAGAGCTTCTTGAGCTTGTTGAGCTTGAGATCCGCGAGCTTCTGTCTTCCTACGACTTCCCTGGCGACGATATTCCGATCGTTAAGGGTTCTGCTCTTGCTGCTCTTGAGGACAGCGACGCGACCATTGGCCGTGACGCGATCCTCGAGCTGATGCGCGAAGTCGATGCCTACATCCCGCAGCCTGATCGTCCGAAGGACCGTGCGTTCCTGATGCCGATCGAAGACGTTTTCTCGATTTCGGGCCGTGGTACGGTTGTTACGGGTCGTGTTGAGAGCGGTATCGTCAAGGTTGGCGACGAGATCGAGATTGTCGGTCTTAAGGAGACGAAGAAGACGACCTGCACGGGCGTTGAGATGTTCCGCAAGCTGCTTGATTCGGGCGAGGCTGGCGACAACATCGGTGCTCTGCTGCGTGGTGTCGGCCGTGAAGACGTTGAGCGTGGCCAGGTTCTTGCGAAGCCGGGTTCGATCACGCCGCACACGAACTTCAAGGCTGAGGCTTACATCCTCACGAAGGAAGAGGGTGGCCGTCACACGCCGTTCTTTACGAACTATCGTCCTCAGTTTTACTTCCGTACGACGGACGTCACGGGTGTTGTGACGCTTCCTGAGGGCACGGAGATGGTTATGCCTGGCGACAACATTGCGATGGAAGTGGAGCTGATCGCTCCGATCGCGATGGACGAAGGCCTGCGCTTTGCGATCCGCGAAGGCGGCCGTACCGTCGGGGCTGGCGTCGTCGCTGGAATCATTAAGTAAAGCCTGGACCATTCAGGGCGCGCCTTCCGAAAGAAGGCTGCGTCCCTGGATCAGCTCCACAGCCGCGTGCGGTTTAGACCGCAGGCGGCTCTGGCGTTTTACAAGGACCGGCCTTATGTATGGGGTCGGAAAAGTCAAAACCCGCAGTTTTATAACGGTTTTGACGAGTCGCTAGGAGAGTAGCTCAATTGGCAGAGCACCGGTCTCCAAAACCGGGGGTTGTGGGTTCGAGTCCCTCCTCTCCTGCCACTTTAAGGTCCGGCTGTTCGGCCGGTACCAGCGTCGCAGTGGTTGCTGCGACTATGTGATTTTGAAGCTTTTGCTGTCTTAAGCAGGAGCGCTGTGAAAAAGGACGAAGGCGGAGAATGGCCAAGACCAGTCCGGGTCAATTCATTCGGGAAGTGCGGCAGGAGACCTCTAAGGTAACCTGGCCGACGCGCAAAGAAACCATGGTTTCCACCGTTATGGTGTTCATCATGGTGTTTCTTGCTGCGTTGTTCTTCTTTCTCATTGACCAGGTCCTGAGCTGGGGCGTTGGTGAGATTCTCGGCCTGGGGGGTTAAGCCATGGCGATGCGATGGTATGTCCTGCACGTCTATTCGGGCTTTGAGAAAAAAGTTGCCGAATCGATCCAGGATCAGGCGGTTCAGAAGGGAATGGAGGAGTTCTTCGAAGAGGTTCTCGTTCCCACGGAAGAGGTTGTGGAAATGCGCCGAGGCCAGAAGGTCAATTCCGAGCGCAAGTTCTTCCCTGGCTACGTTCTGATCAAGATGGATCTGACTGACGAATCCTGGCACCTGGTGAAGAATACGCCGAAGGTGACGGGTTTCCTCGGAAACAAAGGGCGTCCGCTGCCGATTTCTCAGAAAGAGGCCGAGCGGATCCAGACCCAGGTTCAGGAAGGCGTCGAGCGGCCGAAGCCCTCGATCACTTTCGAAATCGGAGAGACGGTGCGCGTCAGCGACGGGCCCTTCACTTCGTTTAACGGCCTGGTGGAAGAAGTCGATGAGGAGCGTGCCCGCCTTAAAGTGGCGGTTTCCATCTTTGGCCGTTCGACCCCTGTGGAGTTGGAATACGCCCAGGTCGAGAAGCAGTAGGCCGTAGTGAGTTTTCCGTCCGGAACAGCCGGACGGTTTAAAAGTGCGGGAGGTTGGCCATAACCGGACCGCGCGACCCAAGAACCGAAAGGGTTAATTGATGGCAAAAAAGATCGCAGGCTATATCAAGCTTGAGATTCCGGCTGGTCAGGCGAATCCCTCGCCGCCCGTCGGACCCGCGTTGGGTCAACGCGGTTTGAACATTATGGAATTCTGTAAGGCTTTTAATGCAGCCACGCAGAGCATGGATCAGGGCACGCCGACACCGGTGATCATCACCGCTTATTCGGACCGGTCTTTTTCCTTCGAAACCAAAACGCCGCCGGCGAGCTACTACCTGAAGAAGGCCGCTGGCCTGCAGAAGGGTGGCTCTACACCGAGTAAGGCCGTTGCGGGCAGCGTGACCATGGACCAGGTCCGTGAAATTGCGCAGGCCAAGATGGTCGATCTGAACGCCAACGATATCGATGCTGCTGCCAAGATCATCATGGGTTCGGCACGCTCGATGGGTCTCGAGGTGAAGGGGTAAGGCCATGGCTGTGAATAAAGGCAAGCGGCTGTCCAAGTCGTACGAAGGGATTGATCGCAACGCGAACTATGCCCTTCCCGAGGCAGTAAGCCTGGTTAAGGGCGGCACCAGTGCGAAGTTCGATGAGACTATCGAGATCGCGATGAACCTGGGTGTCGATCCGCGTCACGCCGATCAGAACGTGCGCGGCGTTGTCTCTTTGCCGCACGGCACCGGTAAGACGGTCCGCGTGGCGGTCTTTGCGAAAGATGCGAAGGCAGATGAGGCTCGCGAAGCCGGCGCCGACATCGTTGGCGCGGATGATCTGGCGGCAGAAATCCAGTCCGGCAAGTTCGATTTCGATCGTGTCATTGCAACGCCGGATATGATGGCCGTTGTCGGCCGGCTCGGTAAGATCCTCGGCCCGCGCGGCCTGATGCCGAACCCCAAGCTGGGTACGGTGACGCCGGATGTTGCGGGCGCGATCAAGGCCGTCAAGGGCGGTCAGGTGGAATTCCGGGTCGAAAAGGCCGGGATCGTTCACGCCGGTGTGGGTAAGGCAAGCTTTGGTGAAGAGGCGCTGGTCGAAAACGTCCGGGCCTTTGTCGAAGCAATCCAGAAGGCCAAGCCGAGTGGCGCGAAGGGCACTTACGTGAAGCGTGTTGCCCTGTCGTCGACCATGGGCCCTGGTGTGAAGGTAGAAGTTTCCAGCCTGTCGGCCTCGGCGTAAGCCGGGCCTTAAGGCTAAGAGTTTCGGTCTGGTTCGAGAGGACTAGGCCGATAAACGGAGCGGCGGAGCGATCCGCCGGTCCAACCTGTCCGAGACTGTAGGTGCCCTAAAGGGTTTCCCATCGCGAGGGAAGCGTTGAGGGGTCTAAGCCGCAAGGGCCTGCATAGACGGGAAGCGAGTTTGACTGGTTCTCAGCTGAGAACCGATCGGGCTTGAACTTCCAGGACAGGCGAACCGGATTTCCGGGAGCTGTTCCGGGAATCCTCGTGCAAACCGGCCGATGGCCGCCGCGTTGCGGGCATCGGTTAAAAAGAGCGGAGCGATCCGTGGACCGATCACAGAAAGCAGAGTTGGTCTCGGCTCTCAATCAGACGTTCGAAAACGCGGCCCTCGTCGTGGTGACCCAGCAATCCGGGCTCACTGTGTCAGAGGTTTCGGGTCTTCGTACCCAGATGAGAGAAGCCGGTGCCAGCTACAAGGTGACTAAGAATCGGCTCACGCGTCTTGCGCTTGAGGGCACGAAGTACAAGGCGCTTGAGTCAATGTTTACGGGACCGACCGCGATTGCGACGTCGGAAGACCCCGTGGCGGCGGCTAAGGTCTGCGTCGAGTTCGCCAAGAAGAACGAGAAGCTGACCATCATCGGCGGTGCAATGGGTGACACGGTTCTTGATCCTGCCGGGATCAATGCCCTTGCCAAATTGCCCTCGCTCGATGAACTGCGCGGAAAACTTATTGGCGTCCTGCAGGCGCCGGCAACCAAGGTTGCTGGTGTTGTACAGGCCCCGGCCGGCAAGCTGGCCCGGGTGTTCAGCGCCTACGGCTCTCAAGGTGAGGCGGCGTAAGCCTCTCGAGGAAATAAAGTTCAAGCCTAGGAGATTAAAATGGCTGATCTGGACAAATTGGTTGAAGAGCTCTCGAAGCTCACTGTTATCGAAGCGGCTGAGCTCGCTTCCAAGTTGGAAGAGTCCTGGGGCGTTTCTGCCGCTGCGCCGGTTGCTGTTGCTGCCGTTGCTGCTGGTGGCGATGCCGGCGGTGCTGCTGAAGAGCAGACCGAGTTCGACGTTGTTCTTGCCGCTGCTGGCGAAAAGAAGATCAACGTGATTAAGGAAGTTCGTGCGATCACCGGTCTTGGCCTCAAAGAAGCCAAGGAGCTGGTTGAGTCCGCACCGAAGCCTGTTAAGGAAGGTGCCAGCAAGGAAGAAGCCGAAGAGCTTAAGAAGAAGCTCGAGGATGTTGGCGCGACGGTCGAGCTCAAGTAATCCGAGCCGACTGTACGTTACGCAAGGTCCGGCCGGCGTGCGTGGTGAGCCACGTACGCCGTGTCGGCCTTCTGCGTATTTTGATTTAGGTCCGCGATTTGCGGGCCGGCCGGGTGGAAACTGAGGCCTAAAACCAGCTTCCCGGTGCGGATCTGATGTCGCTGGCGATTGCCCAGATGCCCAAGGGACTGCATTGAAAACAATAGGTTAGTGTCTTGAGTCTTAAATTCGAAGGCGCGAAGTTAAGACTCAAGACACTACGACGGAACCAACGGGTTCTGTGTAAGACAAAGAATGTTGGCGTGTTTGCGCCAGAACCTGATGAAACGAGGACATGACAGACATGGCGAGATCGTTTACGGGCCGCAAACGTATTCGTAAGGATTTCGGACGCATTGCCGAAGTGAGTTCGATGCCGAACCTGATCGAGGTCCAGAAAACCTCTTACGATCAGTTTCTGCAGATTGGCGTGCCGATGGCGGACCGTACGCAGACCGGTCTTCAGGAGGTTTTTGCGTCGGTTTTTCCGATCAAGGATTTTTCCGAGCGGGCAGAGCTTCAGTTCCTGCGCTACGAGCTGGAAGAGCCGAAGTATGACGTAGAGGAGTGCCAGCAGCGCGGCATCACCTTCGCCGCACCGCTGAAGGTCACCCTGCGTCTGGTTGTTTGGGATATCGACGAAGACACGGGTTCCCGGTCGATCCGCGACATCAAGGAACAGGACGTCTACATGGGCGACATGCCGCTCATGACTCGTCACGGTACCTTCGTGATCAACGGCACTGAGCGCGTGATCGTCTCGCAGATGCACCGTAGCCCGGGCGTGTTCTTCGACCACGACCGCGGCAAGACGCATTCCTCCGGTAAGTATCTCTTCGCAGCACGGGTCATTCCCTACCGTGGTTCCTGGCTCGACTTCGAGTTCGATGCCAAGGACCTGGCCTATGTCCGTATCGACCGCCGTCGTAAGCTGCCGGCCTCGACGCTGTTGCTGGCGCTGGATTCGGACGCGACCGAAACGCTGCGCGAGGAGCGCACCGCAGCGGGTCTTGAGCTTGAGCCCCACGAGGCGACTGGTCTGACGCCTGAAGATATTCTCAACTTCTTCTATGGCGCGGTTGCCTACAAACGTTCCAAAGACGGATGGCAGACGGCCTTCGATGCGGATCGCCTCAAAGGTTCCAAGCTGACCCGCGACCTGATCGACGCCAAAACGGGCGACGTGCTGGCTGAGGTCGGCACCAAGATGACGCCGCGTCTGGCCAAGAAGCTGATCGAAGGCGGTCTGGAGAACCAGTTCGTTCAGAGCGACGAACTGATCGGCAACTATGTCGCGCAGGATTACATCAACGAGGAAACCGGTGAGGTTCTTTGCGAGGCTGGTGATGAGCTGACCGAGACCCTTATCTCCGAGCTGGTCGAAGCCGGCACCAAAGAACTTTCGGTGCTTGCGATCGACCACGTCAATGTTGGCGCTTACATGCGCAATACCCTGGCGATCGACAAAAACACCTCTCGCGAAGAGGCGCTGATCGATATCTATCGCGTTATGCGTCCGGGTGAGCCGCCGACTCTCGAGACGGCGGAAGCCATGTTCAACGGCCTCTTCTTCGATGCAGAGCGCTACGATCTCTCGGCTGTCGGTCGTGTGAAGATGAATGCGCGCCTGGGCTTTGAGACCGATGATCAGGTTCGGACCCTGCGCAAGACAGACATCCTGGAGATCCTGAAGATCCTGATGGACCTGAAGGACGGTCGTGGTGAGATCGACGACATCGACCACCTGGGCAACCGCCGCGTTCGTTCGGTCGGTGAGCTGATGGAGAATCAGTATCGGGTCGGTCTGCTGCGTATGGAGCGGGCGATCAAGGAGCGTATGAGCTCGGTCGAAATCGATTCGGTCATGCCGCACGATCTGATCAACGCCAAGCCGGCCGCTGCTGCCGTACGTGAGTTCTTCGGCTCCTCGCAGCTCTCCCAGTTCATGGACCAGACCAACCCGCTCTCCGAGATCACCCACAAACGCCGGCTCTCGGCGCTTGGTCCGGGCGGTCTGACCCGTGAGCGTGCCGGCTTCGAGGTGCGTGACGTGCATCCGACCCACTACGGCCGGATCTGCCCGATTGAGACGCCTGAAGGCCCGAACATCGGTCTGATCAACTCGCTGGCCACCTATGCGCGCGTCAACAAGTACGGCTTTATCGAAAGCCCGTACCGGACCGTGAAGGACGGCAAGGTCACCGATGAGGTGCGCTATCTTTCCGCTATGGAAGAGGGCCGCTACACCGTTGCACAGGCTAACGCCGAACTGAACGCCGAAGGCGGTTTCGTCGACGACTTGGTTTCCTGCCGACGCAGCGGCGACTACATCATGTCCCGCCACGAGGATATCGATCTGATCGACGTCTCGCCGAAACAGCTGGTTTCGGTCGCTGCGGCTTTGATTCCCTTCCTCGAGAACGATGACGCCAACCGCGCGCTGATGGGTTCGAACATGCAGCGGCAGGCCGTGCCGCTGCTGAAATCGGAAGCGCCGCTGGTCGGGACCGGCATGGAATCGACCGTTGCCCGGGACTCCGGTGTCGCGATCTCCGCCCGACGCAGCGGTATCGTTGACCAGGTGGACGCGACCCGTATCGTCATTCGGGTCAGTGAGGAGACTTCGAGCGGTGAGCAGGCAGTCGATATCTACAACCTGTTGAAGTTCCAGCGTTCCAACCAGAACACCTGTATCACGCAGCGTCCGCTGGTGAAGATGGGCGACACGGTTTCGCGCGGCGATATCATCGCCGATGGACCCTCGACCAACCTGGGCGAACTGGCGCTTGGCCGTAACGTGCTGGTCGCCTTCATGCCTTGGAATGGCTACAACTTCGAAGATTCGATCCTGATTTCCGAGCGCATTGTACGGGATGACGTTTTTACGTCGATCCACATCGAAGAGTTCGAGATCATGGCCCGGGACACCAAGCTGGGTCAGGAAGAAATCACCCGCGACATCCCCAATGTCGGTGAGGATGCCCTGCGCAACCTCGACGAGGCGGGTATGGTCTACATCGGGGCCGAGGTCCTGCCGGGTGATATCCTGGTCGGTAAGGTGACGCCGAAGGGCGAATCCCCCATGACCCCGGAAGAAAAGCTCCTGCGGGCGATCTTCGGCGAAAAGGCTTCGGATGTGCGCGACACTTCCCTGCGGGTGCCCCCGGGCGTTGGCGGTACCGTCGTCGAAGTGCGGGTCTTCTCCCGCCGCGGCGTCGACAAGGACGAGCGCGCACTGGCCATCGAGCGGGCGGAAATCGAACGCCTCGCCAAGGACCGGGACGACGAAAAAGCCATTCTGGAGCGCAGCTTCTACAGCCGTCTGAAAGACTTGCTGTTGGGCGAGGTTGCGGTCAGCGGGCCGAAGGGTCTGAAGGCCGACACCAAGATCACCGAGACGGTGTTGTCCGACTTCACGCCGGGACAGTGGCGTCAGTTCGCGGTGACCGACGATGCACGTCAGACCGACATCGAAGCGCTGAACAAGCAGTTCGAGGGTTCGATCGAAGAGCTGACCAAGCGTTTCGACAATAAGGTCGACAAACTGCAGCGCGGCGACGAGTTGCCCCCGGGCGTGATGAAGATGGTCAAGGTCTTCGTTGCAGTGAAGCGCAAGCTGCAGCCGGGTGACAAGATGGCCGGTCGTCACGGCAACAAGGGTGTGATCTCTCGCATCGTGCCGATCGAGGATATGCCCTACACCGAAGACGGTACGCCCGTCGATATCGTGTTGAACCCGCTGGGCGTGCCCAGCCGCATGAACGTCGGTCAGATCCTTGAGACGCACCTGGGCTGGGCTTGTAGTGGTCTTGGCCGTCAGATCGGCGATCTTATGGCCTCCTCCAAGCGCAGCGGCGATTACGAGCCGGTGAAGGCGCGCCTGAAGGATGTCTACGGCGATAAGGTCTACGCCGATGATATCGCCGATATGGAAGGCGAGGCGTTGATCGAGCTGGGTGAAAATCTGACCGATGGTGTTCCGATCGCGACGCCTGTGTTCGATGGTGCGCGTGAAGATGACATCGTGAAGATGCTGACGCAGGCCGGGTTGGACACGTCAGGTCAGGTCCGCCTGGTTGATGGACGGACCGGTGAGGTCTTCGAGCGCTCGGTGACAGTGGGCTACATCTATATGTTGAAGCTCCATCACCTGGTCGACGATAAGATCCACGCGCGTTCCATCGGTCCCTACAGCCTGGTCACCCAGCAGCCGCTGGGCGGTAAGGCGCAGTTCGGTGGACAGCGTTTCGGTGAGATGGAGGTCTGGGCTTTGGAGGCTTACGGCGCCGCCTATACCCTGCAGGAAATGCTGACGGTCAAGTCGGATGACGTGTCTGGCCGGACTAAGGTCTATGAAGCGATCGTCAAAGGCGATGATAACTTCGAAGCTGGCATTCCTGAGTCCTTCAACGTTCTGGTCAAGGAACTGCGGTCCCTGGGACTGAACGTCGAGCTGAAGCAGAGCCAGTATTAAGGCGAGATGATTTCTGCCGGTTCGAGTGCGTTGCTCGGACCGGCGTTCCTCGCCAGTAAAATAGTTTTCGTAATCGGGAGATACCGATGAACAACGAGTTGATGAACATCTTCGGCCAGCCCGCGGGCTTGCAAAGCTTCGATCAGATTCGAATCTCGATCGCCAGCCCGGAACGCATCCGTTCCTGGTCGTTCGGTGAGATCAAAAAGCCGGAAACCATCAACTACCGTACCTTCAAACCGGAGCGGGACGGCCTGTTCTGCGCGCGTATTTTCGGTCCGATCAAGGACTACGAGTGCCTTTGCGGCAAATACAAGCGCATGAAGTATCGCGGCATTATCTGCGAGAAGTGCGGTGTGGAAGTCACGCTGTCCAAGGTGCGTCGCGAGCGCATGGGCCATATCGAGCTGGCTAGCCCCGTCGCGCACATCTGGTTCCTGAAGTCCCTGCCGAGCCGTATCGGCCTGCTGGTCGATATGACTCTCAAGGATTTGGAGCGGGTTCTCTACTTCGAAAACTTCGTGGTCATCGAGCCGGGCCTGACGCCGCTGAAGGTCAATCAGCTGCTGAGCGAAGAGGAATTCCTCGACGCCCAGGAAGAATACGGCGAGGACGCCTTCACCGCGAAGATCGGCGCTGAAGCGCTGAAAGATATGCTCTCCAGCCTCGATCTCGAGGAAGAGCGCGACAGCCTGCGCCTCGATCTTCGCGAGACCAACTCGGAAGCCAAGCGTAAGAAGTTCGTGAAGCGTCTGAAGCTGATCGAAGCCTTCATGGAGTCCGGCGCCCGTCCGGAGTGGATGATCCTGGATGTCGTGCCGGTCATTCCGCCTGAGCTGCGTCCGCTGGTGCCGCTCGATGGCGGCCGCTTCGCGACCTCGGACCTGAACGATCTCTATCGCCGGGTCATCAACCGGAACAATCGCCTGAAGCGTCTGATCGAACTGCGTGCGCCCGACATCATCGTGCGCAACGAAAAGCGGATGCTGCAGGAGTCGGTTGACGCCCTGTTCGATAACGGCCGTCGCGGCCGGGTGATCACAGGCGCCAACAAGCGTCCGCTGAAGTCCATGTCCGACATGCTGAAAGGCAAGCAGGGTCGCTTCCGTCAGAACCTGCTCGGTAAGCGCGTCGACTACTCGGGCCGTTCGGTGATCGTTGTCGGTCCGGAGCTCAAGCTTCACCAGTGCGGCTTGCCCAAGAAGATGGCGCTCGAACTCTTCAAGCCCTTTATCTACTCAAAGCTTGAGCTTTACGGCATGGCCTCGACCATCAAGGCCGCCAAGCGGATGGTCGAGAAGGAACGTCCCGAGGTCTGGGATATTCTGGAAGAAGTCATCCGCGAGCATCCGGTCATGCTGAACCGGGCGCCGACCCTGCACCGCCTCGGCATCCAGGCTTTCGAACCGGTGCTGATCGAGGGTAAAGCGATCCAGCTGCATCCGTTGGTCTGTACGGCGTTCAACGCAGACTTCGACGGCGACCAGATGGCGGTTCACGTGCCGCTGTCGCTGGAAGCTCAGTTGGAAGCTCGTGTTCTCATGATGTCGACCAACAACATCCTCTCGCCCGCCAACGGTAAGCCGATCATCGTGCCGTCGCAGGATATCGTTCTGGGTATCTACTACCTTTCGACCGAAGCCGATGGCGAGCCTGGCGAAGGCATGGCGTTTGCCGACATGGGTGAACTGGAGCACGCGCTGTCCAGCGGCGCCGTGACACTGCACGCTAAGATCAAGGCGCGCTACCACACGGTCGACGACGACAATCAGCCGATCACGACCATCGTGGAAACCACGCCGGGCCGGATGATCCTGTCCGAGATCCTGCCGCGTAACCCTGCGGTCAAGTTCTCGATGATCAACCGTCTGCTGACCAAGAAGGAAGTGACCGACCTGATCGACGTGGTTTATCGCCACTGCGGCCAGAAGGACACGGTCATCTTCTGCGACCGGATTATGAAGCTTGGTTTCAGCTATGCCTGTAAGGCGGGTATTTCCTTCGGTAAGGACGATCTGCAGATCCCCGATGCCAAGGCATCCCTGGTCGAGGCCGCGCAGAACGAGGTCAAGGAATTCGAGCAGCAGTATCTCGACGGCCTGATCACCAGCGGTGAGAAGTACAACAAGGTGGTCGACGTCTGGTCGCAATGTACCGACCGGGTCGCCGACGAGATGATGCAGGTGATTTCCGGCTTCACCGGCCGCGACGTCAACTCGGTCTATATGATGGCCCACTCGGGTGCTCGTGGTTCCGCGGCGCAGATCAAGCAGCTGGCCGGTATGCGTGGCCTGATGGCCAAGCCTTCGGGCGAGATCATCGAGACGCCGATCATCTCGAACTTTAAAGAAGGCCTAACCGTGCTGGAGTACTTCAACTCCACCCACGGCGCCCGTAAGGGTCTGGCCGATACCGCTCTGAAGACCGCGAACTCGGGTTACCTGACCCGTCGTCTGGTGGACGTGGCGCAGGATGCCATCATCATCGAATACGATTGTGGTACGACCAAAGGCTTGAGCTGCTCGGCAGTTGTCGAAGGTGGTGAGGTTATCTCGCCGTTGGGCGAACGTCTGCTGGGTCGCACGACCCTTGAGGATGTCGTCAATCCGCTGACCGGCGATGTGATCGTGCCGGCTGGCCAGATTGTCGATGAGAGCAAGACGGACGAGATCGAGCGCGCCGGCATCGATAGCGTGAAGATCCGTTCGACCCTGACCTGCGAATCCAAGGGCGGTGTCTGTGCGGCCTGTTACGGCCGTGATCTGGCCCGTGGAACCGAGGTCAATGTCGGCGAGGCGGTCGGTGTGATCGCCGCTCAGTCGATCGGTGAACCAGGTACTCAGCTGACCATGCGGACCTTCCACATCGGCGGCGCGGCTCAGCGTGGTGCCGAGCAGTCGAACGTCGAGGCGACGGTGGATGCCACGGTTTCGATCAAGAACCGCAACGTGGTTCTGAATTCCGAGGGCGTTCCGGTGGTTATGGGCCGCAACCTCGAAATCGTCCTGCGCGACGAAACCAACCGCGAGCGGGCGCGCTTCCGCGTGCCTTACGGCGCCAAGCTGCTTGTGGACGAGGGCGCTTCCGTAACCAAAGGTCAAAAACTGGCCGAATGGGACCCCTACACCATTCCGATCATCACGGAAAAGGAAGGTCACGCGAACTATGTCGACCTGGTCGAGGGTATCTCCATGCGCGAAGTCATGGACGAGACCACCGGTATCTCCAACCGGGTCGTGGTCGACTGGAAGCAGCAGCCGAAGGGTAACGAGCTGAAGCCGCGGGTCACGCTGCGTGACGACAACGGCGAGGTCGTAACCTTGGCCAACGGCATGGAAGCTCGTTATTTCATGTCGGTGGACGCTATCCTGTCGGTCGAGAATGGTGCGGCGGTCAAGGCCGGTGACGTTCTGGCTCGTATCCCGCGGGAATCTTCGAAAACCCGCGATATTACGGGTGGTCTGCCGCGCGTGGCCGAGCTGTTCGAAGCCCGGAAGCCGAAGGACTACGCGATCATCAGTGAGATTGAAGGTCGCGTTGAATTCGGTAAGGACTACAAGACCAAGCGCCGGATCGTGGTTCGGCCCGAGGGCGAGGACGCCGGCGAGCCGCGCGAATACCTCATTCCGAAGGGCAAGCACATCTCCGTGCAGGAAGGCGACTACGTTCAGGTCGGCGATCTGCTGATGGACGGTAACCCGGTACCGCATGACATTCTGGATGTCCTCGGTGTCGAAGCCCTGGCCGAGTACCTTGCGTATGAAATCCAGAGCGTTTACCGCCTGCAGGGCGTGAAGATCAACGACAAGCACATCGAGGTGATCGTTCGCCAGATGCTGCAGAAGGTCGAGATCTCCGATGGTGGCGACACTACCTTCTTGATCGGTGAGCAGGTGGATCGTGAGGAGTTCGCGGAAGTGAATGACAAGGCTATTGCCGAAGGCGGACGCGCCGCCCAGGCCCGGCCGGTCCTGCAGGGCATCACCAAGGCGAGCCTGCAGACCCGTTCCTTCATCTCGGCGGCTTCGTTCCAAGAAACCACCCGGGTTCTCACGGAAGCGGCCACCCACGGCAAGCACGACAGCCTCATTGGTCTCAAGGAGAATGTCATTGTCGGACGCCTGATTCCGGCTGGTACCGGCGCAGTCATGAACCGTTTGAAGCGAGTCGCTTCCGAGCGGGACAAGGAACTGTTGGACGAGCAGGAAAAGGCACAGGCATCCATTGCCGGAGCGGTCGAAGAGGCCGAGTCGGGTGGTGCCGAAGAGGAGACTTCGGTCGCCTAAAGAGTCATTCTGACCGTTCGTTGCGTTAAAACGCCGTCGCTGGGATCGTTTATTTCAAAAATTCCGGCGGCGGCGTCTTGTTTTTGACCCGGAAAAAAAGGGTTTCCTAAGGCTTGACGCGGTAGGGGCGCATCAATAGTATGCGCCAACCTTTCGGGGGCTGGTGGTAGGCCCAGTGCGGTTTAGACGCAGCCTCGACGGTACACGGGATGAAAAATTTAATTGCTGTTTTAGACGGCGCTTAAGGCTCCGCGGGGGTAAGGCTATTGCCCCGCCGCGGTGCTTTGCTTCGAGAGCTAGGTTTAAGGAAGTAACCTGAATGCCGACGATTAACCAGTTGATCCGCAAGCCGCGCAAAGCGCCTGTTACGCGGAACAAAGTACCGGCGCTGGAAGCCTGCCCGCAAAAGCGGGGGGTTTGCACGCGCGTCTATACCACCACTCCGAAGAAGCCGAACTCGGCGCTGCGTAAAGTTGCGCGTGTTCGCCTGACCAATGGCTTCGAAGTCACGAGCTACATTCCGGGTGAAGGTCATAACCTTCAGGAACACTCGGTGGTCATGCTGCGCGGCGGGCGTGTCAAGGACTTGCCCGGTGTTCGCTATCACATCATTCGCGGTACCTTGGACACACAGGGTGTCAAGGACCGTCGCCAGCGTCGTTCGAAATACGGCGCTAAGCGTCCGAAATAAGGCAGGGTATTAAAGATGTCTCGCCGCCACAGCGCCGAAAAGCGCGAAGTTCTGCCGGATCCGAAATTCGGCGATATGGTCGTCAGCAAGTTCATGAACTGCTTGATGTACGACGGTAAGAAGTCGGTTGCCGAAGGGATCGTCTATGGCGCCTTCGACCGGATTACCGAGCGCGGCAGCGCCGATCCGGTTCGGGTGTTCCATGAGGCACTCGGCAACGTTAAGCCGCACCTGGAAGTGCGTTCGCGCCGTGTTGGTGGCGCCACCTACCAGGTTCCGGTCGAGGTGCGTCACGATCGCGCTCAGGCTCTGGCAATCCGCTGGCTGATCAACGCCTCGCGCGCCCGTTCCGAGTTCACCATGACCGACCGTCTGGCGAACGAACTTATGGATGCTTCGAACAACCGCGGTGCCGCGGTCAAGAAGCGTGAAGACACTCACCGGATGGCAGAGGCCAACAAAGCCTTCTCCCATTACCGCTGGTAACCGAAGCAAGAGAGCCGCGTCATGTCTCGCACCACTCCGCTTGAGCGCTATCGCAACATCGGCATCATGGCCCACATCGATGCCGGTAAGACGACCACGACAGAGCGTGTCCTTTACTACACCGGTGTTTCTCACAAAATCGGTGAGGTCCACGATGGTAACGCCACCATGGACTGGATGGAGCAGGAGCAGGAGCGGGGTATCACCATTACCTCGGCGGCAACGACCTGTTTCTGGAAGGACCACCGGATCAACATCATCGACACCCCGGGCCACGTTGACTTCACGATTGAGGTCGAGCGTTCCCTGCGTGTTCTCGATGGTGCGGTCGCTGTGTTCGACTCGGTTGCCGGTGTTGAGCCGCAGTCCGAGACCGTCTGGCGCCAGGCTGACAAGTACAACGTGCCGCGGATCTGCTTCGTCAACAAAATGGACCGCATCGGCGCCGATTTTTACCGCTGCGTCGACATGATCGTCGATCGCCTCGGTGCTCAGCCGTTGGTCATGCAGCTGCCGATCGGTTCTGAGAGCGATTTCCTGGGTGTCGTCGATCTCTTCAAGATGAAGGCGATCGTCTGGAAGGACGAGACCATGGGCGCTGAGTATGTCGAGGAAGACATCCCCGCCGATCTCGCCGACAAGGCAGCGGAATACCGCGAGAAGCTTATCGAGCTCGCCGTCGAGCAGGACGACGACGCAATGGAAGCCTACCTGGAGGGCAACGAGCCGGACGCCGAGACGCTGGCCCGCTGTATCCGCAAGGGCACCTGTTCCTCTTCCTTCGTGCCGGTCCTCTGCGGTACGGCCTTTAAGAATAAAGGCGTTCAGCCGCTCCTTGATGCTGTCGTCGACTATCTTCCGTCGCCGATTGACGTCGATTCGGTTACCGGTGTGAAGCCGGACAGCGACGAAGAGCTGGTCCGGAAGACTTCCGACGATGAGCCCGCTTCTGCGCTGGCCTTCAAGATTATGACCGACCCCTTTGTCGGCTCCCTGACCTTCGTGCGTGTTTATTCGGGTGTTTTCACCACGGGCACGCAGATCCTGAACTCGGTTAAAGGCAATCGCGAGCGCGTCGGCCGTATGCTTCAGATGCACTCCAACCACCGGGAAGACATCAAGGAAGCCCGTGCGGGTGACATTGTTGCCATCGCCGGTCTGAAGGGTACGACAACCGGTGAAACCCTTTGTGATCCGCTGAAGCCGATCGTTCTGGAGCGCATGGAGTTCCCGGATCCGGTTATCGAGGTTGCTGTCGAGCCTAAAACCAAGGCTGACCAGGAAAAGATGGGTGTTGCTCTGGGCCGTCTGGCTCAGGAAGATCCTTCCTTCCGCGTCTCCACCGACGTCGAGAGCGGTCAGACGGTCATCAAGGGAATGGGCGAGCTTCATCTCGACATCATTGTCGACCGCATGAAGCGTGAGTTTAAGGTTGACGCCAACGTCGGCGCGCCGCAGGTGGCCTATCGTGAGACGATCTCGCGGACGGCCGAAGTGGACTATACTCACAAGAAGCAGTCCGGTGGTTCGGGGCAATTCGCGCGTATCAAGCTGGTGTTTGAGCCGGTGCAGCCGGGCGAAGGTTATGCCTTTGATAACTCGATCACCGGTGGTGCGGTTCCGAAGGAATTCATTCCGGGTGTCGAAAAGGGACTTCTGGCGGCTCAGGCCACGGGTGTTCTGGCTGGCTTCCCAGTGATCGACTTCAAGGTGACCTTGACTGATGGCGCGAGCCATGACGTCGACTCCTCGGTGCTCGCATTCGAAATTGCTGCCCGTGCCGCCTTCCGCGAAGGTGTGCAGAAGGCCGGGGCTGCGCTTCTTGAGCCAGTTATGAAGGTCGAGGTTGTGACCCCTGAAGAGTACATGGGCGACATCATCGGCGACCTTAACAGCCGCCGCGGCAACGTGTCCGGTATGGACAACCGCGGCAACGCACAGGTGATCAACGCGATGGTCCCCCTTGCGAACATGTTCGGTTACGTCAACAACCTGCGCTCCATGAGCCAGGGCCGGGCACAATACACGATGCATTTTGACCACTATGAGCGGGTGCCGCAGGCAGTCGCTGACGAGGTGGTTGCCAAGATGGCCTAACCCGCCCCAGGCGAGGTTTTGATCATCCTATGGACGGAGTATAGGAAAGATGGCAAAGGAAAAGTTTGAGCGTAATAAGCCGCACTGTAACGTCGGCACGATTGGTCACGTTGACCATGGCAAGACGACGTTGACGGCAGCGATTACGAAGGTTTTGGCAGAGAGTGGCGGCGCTACTTTTTCTGCGTACGACCAGATTGACAAGGCGCCTGAAGAGAAGGCCCGCGGTATCACGATTTCGACGGCTCACGTTGAGTACGAGACGGAAGGCCGCCACTACGCGCACGTTGACTGTCCTGGTCACGCTGACTACGTGAAGAACATGATCACGGGTGCGGCGCAGATGGACGGCGCGATCCTGGTTGTTTCGGCTGCGGACGGCCCGATGCCTCAGACGCGCGAGCACATCCTTCTGGCGCGCCAGGTCGGTGTTCCTGCCATCGTTGTGTTCATGAACAAGGTCGACCAGGTCGACGACGAAGAGCTTCTTGAGCTTGTTGAGCTTGAGATCCGCGAGCTTCTGTCTTCCTACGACTTCCCTGGTGACGATATTCCGATCGTTAAGGGTTCTGCTCTTGCTGCTCTTGAGGACAGCGACGCGACCATTGGCCGTGATGCGATCCTCGAGCTGATGCGCGAAGTCGACGCCTACATCCCGCAGCCTGATCGTCCGAAGGACCGTGCGTTCCTGATGCCGATCGAAGACGTTTTCTCGATTTCGGGCCGTGGTACGGTTGTTACGGGTCGTGTTGAGAGCGGTATCGTCAAGGTTGGCGACGAGATCGAGATTGTCGGTCTTAAGGAGACGAAGAAGACGACCTGCACGGGCGTTGAGATGTTCCGCAAGCTGCTTGATTCGGGCGAGGCTGGCGACAACATCGGTGCTCTGCTGCGTGGTGTCGGCCGTGAAGACGTTGAGCGTGGCCAGGTTCTTGCGAAGCCGGGTTCGATCACGCCGCACACGAACTTCAAGGCTGAGGCTTACATCCTCACGAAGGAAGAGGGTGGCCGTCACACGCCGTTCTTTACGAACTATCGTCCTCAGTTTTACTTCCGTACGACGGACGTCACGGGTGTTGTGACGCTTCCTGAGGGCACGGAGATGGTTATGCCTGGCGACAACATTGCGATGGAAGTTGAGCTGATCGCTCCGATCGCGATGGACGAAGGCCTGCGCTTTGCGATCCGCGAAGGCGGCCGTACCGTCGGGGCTGGCGTCGTCGCTGGAATCATTAAGTAATCCAGAATTACCCAAGGGTAATTCGCGGCCGGACATCGGCCGGATTCAAACAGTTATAGCACGCGAAAGGGGCGCCGGTATCAGGTGCGTGGCTCATCGAGCCCGAAGCAAACTTGATCGCCGGCTGCCATATGGGGCTGAAAATGGACAGCCAGAACATTAGAATACGGCTTAAAGCCTTCGATCACCGAGTGCTCGATTCTTCGACCTCGGAAATCGTCGGCACTGCCAAGCGGACGGGCGCGCAGGTGCGCGGTCCGATCCCGCTGCCGACCCGCATCGAGAAGTTCACGGTTCTGCGTGGACCTCACATCGACAAGAAGAGCCGCGAGCAGTTCGAGATCCGGACTCACAAGCGTCTTCTGGACATTGTCGACCCCACTCCGCAGACGGTTGACGCGCTGATGAAGCTCGACCTGGCCGCTGGTGTGGACGTCGAGATCAAGCTGAAGGGCTGAGGAAATGCGCACGGGTATGATTGCGCAGAAGCTCGGCATGACGCGCGTGTTCACCGATGAAGGTCAGCACGTTCCTGTCACCGTTCTGAAGGTCGACAAGTGTCAAGTCGTTGCAGTGCGCACGAAAGAAACGGACGGCTATACGGCCGTTCAGTTGGGTAACGGTAAGGCGAAGGTCAAACGCGTGACCAAGCCGATGCGTGGCCATTACGCTAAGGCGAAGGTCGAGCCGAAGCGGAAACTGGGTGAGTTCCGGGTGTCCGACGATGCTCTGCTGGAAGTCGGTCAGGAGCTTTCGGTCAACCACTTCATCGCCGGTCAGTTCGTCGATGTGACGGGCACCTCGATCGGTAAGGGTTTTGCCGGCGCCATGAAGCGGCACAACTTCGGCGGTTTGCGGGCCTCCCACGGCGTATCGATTTCGCATCGTAGCCACGGTTCCACGGGTAACAGCCAGGATCCAGGCAAGGTCTTCAAAGGTAAGAAGATGGCCGGTCACATGGGTGATGCCCGAGTGACGACGCAGAACCTCAAGATCGTCTCGACCGACGAGGAGCGCGGCCTGATCTTGGTAAAGGGTGCGGTTCCGGGCGCCGAAGGCGGTTGGGTGCGGATCAGCGATGCGGTCAAGCGTGCGCTGCCTGAAGGTGTGCCGTTCCCCGCCGGTATCGTTGAAGCTGCCGTTGAGGAAGCGCCTGCTGAGGCTCCCGAAGAAGCACCGGCTGAAGAAGCCGCAGCCGAAGCGGAAGCCGCACCGGCAGAGGCTCCCGAAGCCGCTAGCGAAGATAAGGATCAATGACCATGAAATGTTCGGTCACGACCCTCGAAAACAAATCCGCTGGCGAAATCGAGCTAAACGACTCGGTTTTCGGACTTCCGGTCCGGGCGGATCTTCTCGGCCGGATGGTGAACTGGCAGCTCGCGAAGCGGCGTGCCGGTAATCACAAGGTCAAGGGACGCAGCGAAGTTTCCGGTTCGACCCGGAAGATCACCCGCCAGAAGGGCGGCGGCGGTGCCCGTCACGGCAGCATCCGCGCACCGATCTTCCGTGGTGGTGGCATCGTGCACGGTCCGGTCGTCCGCGATCACAACATCGACCTGCCGAAGAAGGTTCGGAAGCTGGCTCTGAAGACGGCTCTGTCGTCCAAAGCCGCCGACGGCAAGCTGGTGGTTCTGGAAAATGCGGACGTCAAGGATGCCAAGACTTCGGCTCTTTCCAAGCAGCTCGGCTCGTTGGGCTGGGGCTCGGTCCTGGTGATCGACGGCGCTGCAGTCAATGAGAACTTTGCCCGTGCCGCCCGGAACATTCCCGGTGTCGACGTTCTGCCGCAGCAGGGCGCCAACGTATACGACATCCTGCGGCGCGACACTCTGGTGTTGACCAAGGATGCTGTGGAAGCGCTGGAGGCGCGACTGAAATGAGTAAGGGGCGCGCGCGCAATAAGCCGCCGGTGACGATCTCCAAGGAGCGGATGTACGAAGTCATTCGTCAGCCGGTCGTTACCGAAAAATCGACGCTGGGTTCGGAACACAACCAGGTTGCCTTCAAGGTGGCCATGGATGCCACCAAGCCTGAGATCGTTTTGGCGGTCGAAGGCCTGTTCAACGTCAAGGTGAAGGCAGTCAATACCCTTCGCCAGGACGGCAAGTCCAAGCGGTTCAAGGGCCGCCCGGGCCGTCGGGTCGACGTCAAGAAAGCATACGTCACGTTAGAAGAGGGTCACAGCATCGACGTGACCACGGGAATCTGATCCTATGGCGCTAAAAACTTACAGTCCGACGACGCCGTCACGCCGTAACCTGGTGTTGATCGACCGCTCGGAGCTCTGGAAGGGCAAGCCGGTCAAGAAGCTGACCGAGGGCCTGACCAAGAAGGGCGGACGCAACAACACCGGCCGGATTACGGCCCGCCGTCAGGGCGGTGGTCACAAACGCAACTACCGCATCGTTGACTTCAAACGTCGCAAGTTCGATGTGGCCGGAACGGTCCAGCGGATCGAGTACGATCCCAACCGCACTGCTTTCATCGCGCTGATCGAATATGCCGACGGTGAGCTGGCCTATATCCTGGCCCCGCAGCGTCTTGCGGTTGGCGATAAGGTCATTGCCGGCGAAAAGGCCGACATCAAGCCGGGCAATGCGATGCCGCTGGCTTCGATCCCTGTCGGTACGATCGTGCACAACGTCGAGATGAAGGCTGGCAAGGGCGGTCAGATCGCCCGCTCTGCAGGGACCTACGTCCAGATCGTTGGCCGCGACGCCGGTTACGCTCTACTGCGTCTTGGATCGGGCGAGGTCCGCATGGTCCGTGCCGAGTGCATGGCCACCATCGGCGCCGTCTCGAACCCAGACGAGTCGAACCAGAAATTGGGTAAGGCCGGCCGTAAGCGCTGGATGGGCAAACGCCCGGCAGTCCGCGGTGTCGCCATGAACCCGATCGACCATCCGCACGGCGGCGGCGAAGGCCGCACCTCCGGCGGTCGCCATCCGGTGACCCCCTGGGGCAAGCCGACGAAGGGCGCCAAGACGCGCCATAACAAGAAGACGGACGGCCTCATCGTACGCCGCCGTCACAAGAAACGTTAAGGGGAAGGCCGGCACATGGCTCGCTCCGTATGGAAAGGTCCGTTCGTCGACGGTTATCTGCTTAAGAAGGCGGATACAGTCAGAGGTTCCGGACGTAATGAAATCATCAAGACCTGGTCGCGCCGCTCGACGATCATGCCGCAGTTTGTCGGCCTGACCTTCGGTGTCTACAACGGCCAGAAGTTCCTACCGGTTCTGGTGACCGAAAACATGGTCGGTCACAAGTTCGGTGAGTTTTCTCCGACGCGGACCTACTACGGTCACGCCGCGGATAAGAAATCCAAGAGGGGCTAAGGTCGATGAGTAAGTCGAAAACCCCGCGCGCACTGGCCGAGAACGAGGCCAAAGCGATTGCCCTGAACATGCGGACCAGTGCTCAGAAGCTGAACCTGGTTGCTGCCAGCATTCGTGGCAAATCGGCCGAGAAAGCCCTTGCGGAGCTGACCTTTTCCAAGCGCCGCATTGCCGGCGAAGTGAAGAAGGTTCTGCAGTCGGCGATCGCCAATGCGGAAAACAACCACCAGCTCGACGTCGACCGTCTTTATGTGGCTGAAGCCTCGGTCGGCAAGAGCTTCACGATGAAGCGCTTTCGGGCTCGTGCCCGCGGCCGCGTCGGTCGGATCGTAAAACCTTGGAGCCGCCTGACCGTGGTGGTGCGCGAGCGTGAGGAGACCGCGTAATGGGTCATAAAGTAAATCCTATCGGCCTGCGCGTCGGTATCAACCGGACCTGGGACTCCCGCTGGTTCGCCGACGGCAACTACGCGGACCTGCTGCTCGAGGATCTCGAGCTGCGCAAGTTCCTGCGTAAGCGCCTGCAGCAGGCCGGCGTCTCGCGTATCGTGATCGAGCGCCCGGCAAAGAAAGCCCGCGTGACCATTCACACGGCCCGTCCGGGTGTGGTCATCGGCAAGAAGGGCGCGGACATCGAGAAGCTGCGCGCCGAACTGCAGAAGCGCACCAGCAGCGAAGTTCACTTGAACATCGTTGAAGTCCGCAAGCCGGAGATCGACGCCAAGCTGGTCGCCGAGAACATCGCCAGCCAGTTGGAACGCCGCGTGGCTTTCCGTCGTGCGATGAAGCGTTCGGTTCAGTCCGCCATGCGCCTGGGCGCCGGCGGGATCCGGATCAACTGCGCCGGCCGGCTGGGCGGTGCGGAAATCGCACGGACCGAGTGGTACCGCGAAGGCCGCGTGCCGCTGCACACGCTGCGCGCCGATGTCGATTACGGCGAGGCCACGGCACAGACGACCTACGGCGCCTGCGGCGTGAAGGTCTGGGTCTTCAAGGGAGAAATCCTGGCCCATGACCCGATGGCTCAGGACAAGCGGTCTCAGGATTTGCAGGCTGCGCGTTAAGCGGCCAGGCTTGAGGAAACAGAGCAATGTTGCAACCAAAGCGGACAAAATTCCGCAAAGCCCATAAGGGCCGGATCCACGGGAAGGCGAAGGGCGGTACCGCTCTTAACTTTGGCGCCTACGGCATGAAGGCGGTAACGCCGGGCCGCGTATCGGCGCGTCAGATCGAAGCTGCCCGCCGGACCATCACCCGTCACATGAAGCGTGTCGGTAAGCTGTGGATCCGTGTCTTCCCGGACGTGCCGGTCTCGAGCAAACCTGCCGAAGTCCGTCAGGGTAAGGGTAAGGGTAACCCGGAATGGTGGGCGGCGCGGGTTAAACCCGGCCGTATCATGTTCGAACTCGATGGCGTTCCCATGGAGCTCGCACGCGAGGCCTTTAAGCTGGCTTCGGCCAAGCTGCCGGTTCAAACCAAGTTCATCGCCCGTGCTGGCGAGGAGGGCTAGGTCATGAAAGCGAGTGATCTGCGGGTTAAGACCCAGGACGAGTTGAAAGACGAGCTGATGGGACTGCACAAAGAGCAGTTCAACCTGCGCTTCCAGAAGGCAAGCGGACAGCTCGAGAATACGACGCGCGCACGCCAGGTTCGTCGTGACATCGCGCGCATCAAAACCATCCTGCACCAAATGCAGGGCGTTTCTTAGGAGAGTATCAATGCCGCGTCGTGTGTTGCAGGGTGTGGTGGTCAGTGACAAGACCGATAAGACGGTAACCGTCTTGGTCGAGCGGCGCGTCATGCACCCCATCTACAAGAAGTTCATTAAGCGTTCGAAGAAGTACCACGCTCATGACGAGACCAATTCGGTCAAGTCTGGCGATACGGTTCGGATCCGCGAGTGCCGTCCGATTTCCAAGACCAAGAGCTGGGAAGTCTTCGACGAAGCAGCGGCCGGCACTGAGGGTTAGGGGCTCGCCATGATTCAAATGCAATCCCAACTCGATGTGGCCGACAACTCCGGTGCCCGTCGGGTCCAGTGCATCAAGGTGCTGGGTGGATCGAAGCGCAAGACTGCTGGTGTCGGCGACGTCATCGTGGTCTCGGTCAAGGAAGCGATTCCGCGCGGTCGTGTGAAGAAGGGCGACGTTCATCGTGCCGTTATCGTTCGCACCGCGAAGGAAATTCGCCGTCCGGATGGCAGCTCGATCCGTTTCGACAATAACGCTGCTGTGCTGATCAATAAGCAGGGCGAGCCGATCGGGACTCGTATCTTCGGCCCGGTCACCCGCGAACTGCGTGCCCGTCAGTACATGAAGATCATTTCTCTGGCGCCTGAGGTGCTGTGATGACCAAGAAGTTCAAAATCAAAAAAGGCGACAAGGTGACCGTGATCACCGGTCGCGACAAAGGCAAGAAAGGCGAAGTGCTGCGTGTTGTGCGCGAGGACGACCGTGTGGTCGTTCAGGGCGTGAACATCGTCAAGCGGCACCAGCGTCCGACGGCCTCGACACCGGGTGGTATCGTCGAGAAAGAGGCGCCCATCCATATTTCGAACGTTGCCCATATCGATCCGAAATCCGATCAGCCCACGCGCGTCGGTTTCCGGGTGGAAGAGGGCGGTCGCAAGGTGCGCGTTGCTAAGCGCTCCGGCGAAGTCATTGACATCTGAGGCGGGCAGGACCATGAAGCCGCGCTTGAAAGAGCACTACGAGACGACTGTTAAGCCGAACATGGTGAAGCAGTTCGGATACAAGAACGAGATGTCTGCACCGAAGATCGAAAAGATCGTGCTGAACATCGGCGTGAACGGTGCCGTGCAGGACCAGAAAAAGGTTGCTGCCGCCGCCAATGAGATGGGTCTGATTGCCGGTCAGAAGCCGGTGATCACGAAGGCGAAGAAGTCGATCGCGGGTTTCAAACTGCGCGAAGGCATGCCGCTCGGCTGCAAGGTCACCTTGCGGAAGGACCGGATGTACGAGTTTCTGGATCGCCTGGTGACCGTGGCTCTGCCCCGCGTCCGCGACTTCCGCGGCGTGTCGGACAAGAGCTTCGATGGCCGCGGCAACTATGCCATGGGCCTGAAGGAACAGATCGTCTTTCCCGAGATCGACTACGACGCCGTCGACGAGATCCGGGGCATGGACATCGTGATCTGCACCACCGCGAAGACGAATGAGGAAGCCAAGGCTCTCCTCGCTGGCTTCGACATGCCGTTCCAGAAATAACGGCGGAAGGGATCGAAAAGAATGGCTAAGGTTAGCGCCATCAAAAAGAACCAGAAGCGTCGGAAGCTTGTTGCACAGCAGGCTGCGAAGCGTGCGGCCCTGAAGGCTGTCGCCAACGACCGGTCTCTCTCTCCGGAAGAGCGCTTCCAGGCTCATCTGAAATTGGCTGAGCTGCCACGCAACGGAGCAAAGATTCGCATCCGTAACCGTTGCGAACTGAGCGGACGTCCGCGCGGCGTCTATCGGAAATTCAAGCTGTCGCGTATTGCTTTGCGCGACCTCGCATCGATCGGCCAGATCCCTGGCATGGTCAAGTCGAGCTGGTAGGAAAGGGTCCGCGCGATGGCGATGAGCGATCCTCTAGGGGATATGCTGACCCGCATCCGGAACGGACAGCGGGTTGGAAAGTCAAAGGTTACGGCGCCGGCATCCCGCCTGCGTTCGAACGTACTTGATGTGTTGAAGCGTGAAGGTTTTATCCGGGACTTCCGTACACAGGAACAGTCTCCGGGTATCAACGAGCTCGAAATTGAGTTGAAGTATAACGAAGGCCAGCCCGTGATTAACGAAATCGCGCGCGTTTCGACGCCGGGCCGTCGTGTGTACTCCAAGATCAAGGAGCTGCCGCGTTATTACAACGGTTTGGGGATTACCATCCTGTCGACGCCACGTGGTGTGATGTCGGATCAGGAGGCACGCGCTGCCAACGTCGGCGGCGAAGTCCTCTGCCGGGTATTTTAGGGAATTGGATCAATGTCGCGCGTAGGCAAAAATCCGGTCGAGGTGCCCAGTGGCGTCGATATTGCGGTCAATGGCCGTATGGTTTCGGCGAAGGGCAAGCTGGGCCAGCTTGAGTTCGAGGCAACGGACGACGTGAAGATCGAACTGGCTGACGGCAAGGTCACGGTGACCCCCGTGAACCAGTCGAAAGCCGCCCGTGCCATGTGGGGCACCGCGCGTTCGCGGGTCCAGAACATGGTGACCGGCGTGTCCGAGGGTTTCACTCGGAACCTCGAGATCAACGGCGTCGGTTATCGTGCGGCAGTTCAGGGCAAGACCTTGAATCTGCAGCTCGGTTACAGCCACGACATCAACTTCCCGATCCCCGAGGGGATCTCGATCACCTGCTCCAAGCCGACCGCGATCTCGATCTCGGGCGCCGATAAGCAGAAGGTCGGTCAGGTTGCGTCTGAAATTCGTAGCTTCCGTCCGCCGGAGCCTTACAAAGGCAAGGGCGTGAAGTACGAGGAAGAGACGATCCTGCGCAAAGAAGGCAAGAAGAAGTAAGGCCATGCTGACCAGCAAACAACTTCGCGATCGTCGCACGCGCCGGGTGCGCGCGCAGATCAAGCGCAAGAGCTCCAACCGGCCCCGCCTGTCGGTGTTCCGGTCGAGCAAACACATCTATGCCCAAGTTATCGATGACGTGCAGGGCGTAACGCTCGCCTCTGCCTCGACCGTCGATAAAGACCTCAAGTCGAAAATTGCCAAGAGCGCCGACAAGGCCGCGGCTACCGAGGTGGGTAAACTTATTGCCGAGCGCGCAGTTGCAGCCGGCGTCAAGGAAGTGGTCTTCGACCGTGGTGGATACATCTATCACGGACGGGTTAAGGCCCTGGCTGACGCGGCACGCGAAAACGGCCTGGCATTCTAGGAAAGCAGATCGATGGCACGAGCCCCAAGAGAATCACGATCCCAGAGAGATGACCGTCGGCCGCGCGACCGCGAGGAGCCGGAACTCATCGAAAAGCTGGTCGGTATCAACCGCGTTGCGAAGGTCGTAAAAGGCGGCCGGCGCTTCGGCTTCGCCGCACTGGTCGTTGTCGGTGACGGTCGTGGCCGCGTCGGTCACGGTCACGGCAAAGCCCGCGAGGTTCCCGAGGCGATCCGCAAGGCGACCGAGTCCGCGAAGCGCGCCATGATCCGCGTTCCGCTGCGCGAAGGTCGTACGCTACATCACGATATCAAGGGCCACTTCGGCGCCGGTAAGGTCGCTCTGCGGGCGGCTCCGGCCGGTACGGGTATCATCGCCGGCGGTCCGATGCGTGCGATTTTCGAGGCCCTGGGCGTTCAGGACGTTGTCGCCAAGTCGGTCGGCACCTCGAACCCGCACAACATGATCAAGGCGACCTTCGAAGCCCTGTCGCGTTGTGCCAGCCCGCGTATGGTTGCCCAGCGCCGCGGCAAAAAGGTCTCCGATATTCTCGGTAACCGCTCGGCCGGTGCTGCCGAGGCACGGGAGTAAACAACGATGGCCGCTAAGAAGAAAACTCTTAAGGTCGTACAGATCGCGAGCCCGATCGGGCGGACAAAAGATCAGCGTGCGACGCTCGTTGGGCTCGGTCTGAACAAGATCAACCGGAGCCGCGAGCTCGAGGATACGCCGTCGGTGCGCGGCATGATCAACAAGGTCAGTCACCTCGTACGGGTCGAAAGCGACGCCTAGGCGCCGCTCGCTCCGTGACTGAAGCAGGATAAAGAGACATGAAGCTCAATCAGCTGTCCGACAACGAAGGCGCACGTAAGGTCCGCAAACGCGTTGGCCGCGGCATCGGTTCTGGCACCGGTAAAACTTCCGGTTCGGGCCACAAGGGCCAAAAGGCCCGCAGCGGCGTTGCGATCAAGGGCTTTGAAGGCGGTCAGATGCCTCTGCATCGTCGTCTTCCGAAGCGCGGGTTCAACAATATTTTCCGCAAGAACTACGTTCCTGTGAACATCGGCCGCCTGCAGGCAGCGATCGACGCCGGCAAGCTGGACGCCGGCGCCGAGATCAATGCCGACACGCTTAAGGCTTCCGGAGTGGTCACGAATCCGCGGGATGGCATTCGTTTGCTTGCATCCGGCGAACTGAAGACCAAAGTAAACATTGCGGTCGCCGGTGCTTCCAAGGCCGCCATTGCCGCGGTCGAAAAGGCTGGCGGCTCTGTCACTGTCGCTGCGGCCGAGCCGGCAGCGGCCGAAAGCTAAGGACGACTGCGGGTTTGCTGCGATCCCGGAGAAGGGTGATCGCAAGCCTGCGCGTCGATCCGCAGATCAGTCATCTTGCTGTCCGGAAAGCCGGGCAGCAGGCGGCTGAATTGGCATTTTTGAGCCAACTGCGGCAAAAACTGGGATAAAGTATATGGCCTCAGCCGCCGAACAACTTGCTGCAAATATGAACTTCGGGGCGCTTGCCAAAGCGACCGAACTCAAGAAGCGCATTTGGTTCACGCTTGGTGCATTGGTGATCTACCGGCTCGGAACCTACATTCCCATCCCGGGCATCGACACAGAAGTGTTTGCGCAGATCTATCAAAGCCAGGCCCAGGGCGGCGTACTCGACATCTTCAATGCCTTTTCGGGCGGTGCACTGGAGCGCATGACGATTTTCGCGCTCAACATCATGCCCTACATTTCTGCGTCGATTATCATGCAGCTGCTAACGGCTGTGTCTCCTCAGATTGAGGCTCTGAAGAAAGAAGGCGAGGCTGGCCGGAAGAAGATCAATCAGTACACCCGCTATGGCACGGTGGCACTGGCCGCGGTTCAGGCCTTCGGGATTGCCAAGGGATTGGAAGCGACCCAAGGACCTACGGGCTCGGCGGTGATCGATCCCGGATTGTTCTTCCAGTTTTCGACCGTTATTACCCTGACTGGCGGTACCATCTTCCTGATGTGGCTTGGTGAGCAAATCACCCAGCGTGGTGTCGGTAACGGTATCTCCCTGATCATTTTCTCGGGCATCGTGGCAAACCTGCCTTTGGCCCTGGCGCAGGTCTTTTCTCTCGGACAGACCGATGCCCTGGCGATTTTTGTGCCGATTATCGCCGTTGCGATCATCGCTTTCATCGTCTTCGTCGAGCGGGCTCATCGTCGTATCGTCGTGCAGTATCCGAAGCGACAGGTCGGCAACAAGATGTTTGGCGGCGAAGCCTCGCATCTGCCGATGAAGTTGAATGTGGCCGGTGTTATTCCGCCGATTTTCGCCTCGTCCCTCCTGCTCATGCCATTGACAGCAGCCGGTTTCTCCGGCGGTGCTGGACCGGAGTGGCTCAGCTGGGTGACAGCGAACCTCGGTCGCGGTTCGCCCGCCTATCTGCTTCTCTTTGGGTCGCTGATCATCTTCTTCGCGTTCTTCTACACGAGCATTGTCTTCAATCCGGAAGACACGGCGGACAATCTGAAGAAGCACGGCGGCTTTATTCCAGGTATCCGGCCGGGTAAAAACACGGCGAATTACCTTCAGTTCGTCTTGACCCGCCTGACCGTTGTTGGCGCGTCTTACCTGGCGCTGGTCTGTCTGCTGCCTGAGCTTATGAGTGGCCAGTTCCAGGCTTTGACTTTCTATTTTGGTGGCACGTCACTCTTGATTATCGTGTCGGTCACTATGGACACGGTAGGTCAGATTCACTCTCACCTGCTGGCGCATCAATATGAAGGACTCATCAAGAAGTCCAAACTGAAGGGACGTCGGGGGTGAACATAATTCTTTTGGGTCCGCCGGGGGCAGGTAAGGGCACACAAGCCAAGCGGCTGCAGGAAAAACACGGACTGGTCCAGCTTTCGACCGGCGATATGCTGCGGGAGCTGAAAAACTCAGGAAGCGAACTGGGGCAGCAGGCGAAAGAGATCATGGATGCCGGCAAGCTGATGCCGGACGATCTGATGATCGAGATGATCTCTCAGCGGATCGATCAGCCGGATTGTGC
>CBDDBN010000002.1:0-40054 GCA_965225735.1 Denitrobaculum sp.
CCAGAAGCGCTTTCTCGACAGTATCAACGGCAGCATAGCGGAGCACATCGGCCTTAAATCGCCCGATGGGAACTATCGCTACGCCAACGACGCCTTCGCGAAGGCCGTCGGACGGGAGCGTGCGGAAATCATCGGACTGGATGACACGGCCCTCTTCGGTCAGGGGACCGCGGAGCGTCTCGCCCTCTCCGACCGGCGTGTGCTTGAAACTGGTGGATCAGCGACCTTTAACGAAGAGGTGTACCTGGACGGCCAACGTCGACATCTGCAATTCTCAAAGCTGCCCTTCTTCGACGAGCAAGAGCAGTCCCAGGGCGTCATATCCGTGGTGCGCGATGTCACCGAACTGGTCGAAGAGCAGGCAAAGCGCGATCGCGCTGTCCGTCAGATGGTCACAGCACTGGTCCGCGCCATCGAACTACGCGATCCCTATCTGGCCGGCCACTCCCGCCGGGTCGCAAACCTGGCCGTCGCAGTCGCCAAACGCCTTCAGCTTCCCACAGAAGAGGTTTCGACCCTGGAGATCGCCGCCAACCTGTCCCAGCTGGGCAAATTGGCGATCCCGCGAACGCTGCTCAACAAGCCAGGACGCCTCGACGACGCCGAGATCGCCGAGATCCGGAAACATCTCGATCACGCAGCCAAGATGCTGCGCGATATCGATTTCGAACTCCCGGTTTTGCCGACGATCTACCAGATGCATGAACGCCTGGACGGCGGCGGCTATCCCGCCGGACTGAAGGGCGATGACATTCTCCGCACGGCCCAAGTTCTCGGCGCTTGTGACGTCTTCGCTGCCAGGGTGGAACCGCGTTCCTACCGCGCGGGTCTTTCCAACGAGGAAGCCCTGGAAATCCTGACTGAAAATCATCAGCGCTACGCCACGAAGGTCGTCGCAGCTTTGCGAGAAGTTGTTGGCAGCGTCGCAGGCGAAAAGCTTTTGGCCGGCCTTCCGGCCAACGAAGAGTAGACGGAGTGGTTTCTGTCCAGACCCTCTGTGTGAGCACTCTCGTCGCACTCCTTGCCCTGTCCGGTGACTTGGCTCTCGCTCAGAACCCTCCTGACGATGGCAACGGATCCCGGCTCGAGGTGAATGCCCGCGCTTACCCCTGGAGCCCAATCGGCCGTCTGAATGCGGGCGGACGGGGGCACTGCACCGGCTTCATGATCGGCGAAGACAAACTGCTAACCGCCGCACACTGCCTGTACGACTCTGTAACCGGGCGGTGGCGCGGCGCTGGAGAGCTGCACTTCGTCGGGGCCTATCAGCGGGAGAACTACAGCCTTCATTCACCTGTCGAGAGCTATCAGATCTCGGAGGAATTTCAGCCGAAACAGGCCGCGGTGCCGGAAAACGCAGCCAGCGACTGGGCGATCGTTACGCTCAAGGAGTCGCTGGGCCAGCGTACGGGCTGGTACGGCTTGCGTCGCCTCGACGAGGAACTCACTCGACGGATCGGCGAGGGAAAAGCCGTCATGCTGCAGGCTGGCTATCAGCGCCGGCGCGCACATGTGATCACGGCGACCTTTAGCTGCGATCTGCTGGGGCGTTTCGCTAAGAATGCCGGTATCGCTCATGGCTGTCCTGTCGACAAAGGCGACTCAGGCTCTCCCCTTTTGGTGCTGGATCGGGGACGAATTTCGGCGGTCGGCATCCATGTTTTTCAGTTACGGCTGGAGAACAAACCAATCGCCGGCGTGCTGTCCCTTGACAGCTTTGACCCGGAAGCAACGAGCCCAGCCACCCGGGATGCGGCCGAAGCCCTGAAAGGTCATTGGGGTCCCGGACGGCGACCGGAAGATCGCGACAACGGGGGATCGGTGGAGACGCGCGTAGCCAGCCTGCCACTCAAAGCCATCGACAGCCTGCTGCACCAGTCGGGCTTACTCCCCGCTCCGGCCGCCCTCGATAACGGACAACGCGAAACCGCCATCAAGGCCTTTCAAGGCGAGCAGAAAGTAACGCGTGACGGAAAGGCATCGCTCCAACTGCTGGAGCGGCTGTTGCGTGTTAACCAGGCCCAGAAACAAACCAAAAATTAACCATCCCTCACCGGCAATTTCTTTCGTTAACCTTGGGCGTTAAAGCTTGGCTCAAGTTTTCATCCTACCCTTCCCCCATGACAAAACGACCTGCTTCCCTTGTAGGCGCAAGGCCTGGCGCACCAAAGAGCCGCCGAAAGCGCTTCACTGCGGGGCTTGCGACCTCGACCGCGCTGTTGGCGGCTGGCCTGGCCTCATCCGCCTGGGCCATTCCCGACCGGGTCACGGTCAACGCCATGGAGTATCCCTGGAGCGCGATCGGCAAGATCGAGACTTCGATCGGGCATTGCTCGGGCTTTTTAATAAGCCAGAAACACGTGCTCACCGCCGCTCATTGTCTCTACGACAAGGCACGCAATCGATGGGTTAAGACGTCGGAGGTCCGCTTCACTGCCGGATACCAAAACCGTCAGCGGAAGATCACCTCACCGGTCAAGAAGTACAAACAGTCCCAAAAATACCAGAAAACTTCGGATGCCTCGGTCAAGAACACGGTGACCGATTGGGCGTTGCTTGAACTGGCCAAGCCGCTGGGCAAGGAAGCCGGCTGGCTGGCGCTCAGGCGCTTGGACAACGCGCTGCTGAAGGAACTGGCGGAGGGTGACGCCACCCTTCTGCACGCCGGCTACCGGGGCGACGCACCGCATACCCTGAAGGCTGGTTTCGGATGCGAGATCGCCGGTTACTTCAAGAACGGTGTCGGTATAGCGCACCGCTGCAGCATTATGCAGGGTGACTCCGGATCCCCGCTTCTGGTCTTCACCGACGGCGAAATCTTTGCAACGGGCGTCCATGTTATCGGGGCATCCGACGGCAAACGCGAGATCGCGGGTGCGCTCTCGGTTTCCGTATTTCATCCCGACGTAGGCTCGGCCCGGGCTGCACGCATTCTACGCCCGGCGGGCAATATCTGGCGCACGAGCAAGCCGCCGCGCGTCAACCGCAAGGCCGAAAAAGCACCGATCAAAACCATCGATCTGCTGCTGCAGGAACTCGGTTACCTGCGCGGCAAGAACAAACGCTTTTCCAGATCCAGCCGGCGGAATGCCATTCAGGCTTTCCTCAAGGACGCAAACCTGACGGGCCCGGCCAAGCCCAGTGTTTCGCTGCTCGGCGAACTGGTATTGCAGCTCGATTAACACCAACACCTGCACAAAAGAAAAAAACCGGCCGAGTGATTCCCGACCGGTTTTTCTTTGTCTTGAAGCAAGGGGCGCTGAGGCCCCCTGTTTCATTACACTCCGTTGATCAGAGCATTGGTGTCGAGATCTTCCAGGCTGTTGATCGCATTGTCCAGATCCTGGAATACCACCGTCGTGCCGCTCTGCAGCTCCAGCGTGACCGTGCTGTCGGTCTTGCTGAAGGAAGCAACCGCGTCTTCGATGCTGATGTCCTCGCCGGCATCGCCGCCATCGACCACGTCCTCGAAGGACAGACGGTCACCGCTATCGGCAGAGAAGTCAAAGATGGTGTTGGTGCCCTCGTCCGCGCCGAGGTTGAAGACGAAGGTATCGCCGTCAGCGCCGCCGAAGAGCGTGTCATCCCCCTCGCCTGCGATCAGAATGTCGGCACCGCCCTGACCGAGCAGGATATCGTCACCGGCGCCGCCGTCGATCAAATCGGCTTCACCTCGGGTATCATGAGCAGCCTCTTCGATGAAGCGCTCCTGATTGTCTTGGATAAAGGTCATGACCTCGAGTTTGCTCGGCGCATGGCCCAGGGTCGCGGTCAAATGATCGACGAGCGTCTGGTAGCCGCCACCGACTTCGCCGGTCGCACCGAGCCCGCCCTCTTCGACCGGGTCGAGCATCCAATCCGTATTGATGACGTCACCGAAGATCAGATCGTTCCCCTTACCGCCGATGATCTCATCTTCACCAACTTCCGTGAGGATCGTAAGGGTCTGCTCGCCGAGCAAGGCCGACAGGTCGCCCGGATCTTCGACGATGACCGTGGTGGAGTCGTCGTTCCCTTCGTCCGCCACCTGCGCCAACTGCTCGGGCACAATCTCCGTCCCAATGCCGAAGACATGGACGGCGACATCGATACCTTCGAAATTGACCGAAGCATCGTAACCGTCATTGTCCTCGCCATCGCTGAGGAAATAGACCTTGTTGATGGCGCCCTCATGCCGGTCATCCTCATTGAGGAAGTCTTCGACCGCCTGAATGGGCCCCTCGAACTGTGTGCCGCCGGAAGCACCCAGATTCGCGATGACGCTCTCGAGAGACTCGCCCGAGTCATTCTCAAAACGGTCGTCGACCGGATCGAAGGTGAAGACCTGATTGACCGCGATGCCGCTGTTGAACGCGACCAGCTGGAAAGTGGTCAGATTGTTATTGGCCAGCTGATTGCGCAGGGAGTCGTGCAACGCGGTAAAGGCTTCCTTCGCCTCAACCAGGCCGGCTTCCGTGGGATCGATGTTCTCGACCCGCTGATCACCCGCACGCTGAGCACCGTCATCGGTGAAGACGAGCGGCTGGACCGACAGATTGAAGCTCGGCTCGTTGAGATCGAGGGAGCCATCCGGTAGACGGATAATCAGATCTCCCATCTGATCATCACTCAGAACGGCCCTACCCGAGCTGTTGACGAAGACCGAGTCGCTGAAATCGTCACCGTATTGAACACGCGCGCCCGGCGGCAAACCTTCGAGCAGGTAGGCATCCGCATCGGGACCCGAAGTCTGGTAATCGGGAATACTGGCGCGGACAAAGCTCATGGAGTCCGATACATCGATGACATAGGAAACGTTCACAGAAGCTTCAGTCGAACCGGTTCCGCCCACGTCGCCGATCAGAATATCGTCACCGTCGCCACCGAGGATGTCGCCTTCAGCCGGTGGATTTTCAGCCGGCACATGGTGTGGCGTATCGTTCGGGCTTTCATCGTTGTCGTTGCTGCCGACCACAAGATCGGGATCGGGCACCGTGACCTGCACAGAAGCGTAGGTCGTTGCCTCTGCGCTTTCCGTGTTGTCCGAAAGATCCTTCTCGATACCGCTGGCGCCGTTGTCGCCTTCCAGCGTGGCCAGTTCCCGGCCGTCGATCGTAGCCTTGAAGGCCAGGTTTTCGGCGTCGGCAATGTCTTCGCTGGCCTGGATGCCGATCGTTATGTCGAACGGCAGAGAAACATCTTCCAACGTGAGACTGGATTCACCGACAGCGAGCTCGGTGAAGACGAAGCCTTCGGGCAGCTCGATGGTCACGCTGTGCTCTTCCGAGCCATCCGCGTCATCACCCCAAACGGCGGCTATGCGCAGGCTACCCAGCTCACCGGCGCCGAAGGTCATGTCTTCATCGCCTTCGGAGTCGCTCACCGTGAAGCTGGTGATGGTGATCGGATCGGCAACCGCATCGACGATGACATCCGCCGAGTCGCTGGCCATGGCGGAGATGCCGGTATGGCAGTAACCCTCGTCGCGGGCCGTTGCGGTGACCGTCAACGTGCCCAGATCCACATCGCTGTCGGCCGGTGCCGTGACCTCGAAACTGGTTTCGACCGATGCGCTGTTCAGCCCAGTTACCTTGGCCGAAGTGCCGTCCTCGGAAACCACAACCGAGGCGCCGGGGTTGTCCAGCTCGATCTGGCTGAAGTCGTAGGTCGAGCTTGGATCCAGGCCCGAGATCTCGATCTCGGTGATCACGTCGTCACCCTCGGCAGTGGCCGTGAAATTCACCGTACCGGTGGTGTCTTCCTTGATGCAGATCGCACCGGTTTCAGCATCGACCTGGATCTCGACTGTCGGCTCGGCCACGCCCGGTTCGACCCCGATCGTCAGGGTCGCGTCAGAAGTGTCGCCATCGGCGTCACGCAGAGTGTAATCGAAGCTCTCTTCGACCGGCGATACGCAGTCATGGGCGGTGACACCCAGGATCAGGAAGTCGCTGTTGGTATGACCCGAACCGCTGTCACTCTGAACCGGTGTGACCCGGATCTGACTGAAGGGCTCGTCGCTGGTCACGTTGATAGTGACGACACCGTCGTAATCGCCACGAACCGGGTCGAGCGTCGCCGTCGTCCAGGTTTCGCCGTCGCTGGAAACCTCGACGGTGAGCTGCTCAACATTGCCATGGTCGTAGAGCACGCCGTTGAAAAAGGCGCCGATGGTGACGCTGGCCGAATCCGTCGCGCCAGGCAGACCGATGTCGATGTACTCATAAGGTGCATCGTCCGGCAGACCCGCAACATCGCGGTACGACGTTTCGGCGAAGTCGCCGTTATTGCCATCGCCGGCCGTACCGACACCGCCGTAAAGGTCGCTGCCCTCGATCAGGACATTCTTGCTGTTGAGCGGCACGCCTGAGTCGTAATCCTGCGTGTCCGGGTTCCAGCGCGACGCCGTCAGGGTGAAACCGTTGTCCTCAAAGGCCGCGACCCATTCGGCAGGCGACTTGTTCAGGCTTTCAGCCAGATCGAAGCCGGCCGTCGCCGTGGTGATCTCGTGATCGGCCTCAACGGACTGGTAGCTGTAATCACCGGCATCCGGCCCCGTAAGCACGACGGAAAGCGCGCCGCCCAGCTCGGTCTCGTTGATGACCAGAGTCGTACCGTCGAAGCTGTAGTCAACATTCTCGACCGGAGCCGGCGCGCCGCCCGTTACGCTCAGCGCCGTGCCGTCCTCATTGAGCTCGTAGGTCACGCCGTCGTGGACGATCTTGCTGATCACACCGCTCTGGTCGGCGCCGACCGCATCCACACCGTCGGGGCCGGCATCGGTGATGAGATTGCCGGTCGCGACACCGTTTTCTTCGACCGTATCGACATTGTCCTCGGCCATTGGAACGTCGTCGACCACCTTGACGTTGGCGGTGCCCTCGACGTAATCGCCGTCGCCGTCGGTCGCGGTAAAGCTGATCCCCAGATCCAGAATGTCTTCGCCGCTGACCGGATGATCGAGCTGTCCCTCCAGGGTGAAGGTGAACTCGCCGAACTCACCGCCTGCGGCATCGAAGACCACGGTGAAGACAACCTCGCCGTCCGCCATGGCGGTCAGGGTCTGAGTTTCGGCGTCGTAACTGTAGGTGACAGGCTCGCCGTTGGAGGTCAGGCCAGCCGGGCCGTCCGCCGCGATGACCGAACCGGCGCCATCGGCACCGAAGTCGACGCCGAGCACCGCCGTAATGGAGGTCGGGTTCGAACCATCCGTACCGTCTGGCAGATCGTCCTCGTCCACCGACGCACAGGGGCAGAGCGAGACATTGTCGATGTAGCCGCCCAGCGTGTTTTCCTTGCCTACCGCGCGGAACTCAAGCCGAGTCGTATCGCCGTCGCCGCCCTTGACGTTCAGCGTGATCTCTCGCCAGCCGCGGGTCTCGTCGGTCAGGGTCGCAACCTTTTCCCCGTTCCACCAGACCTCCGCGTCGCTGCTGCCGCTGCCACCGTCGCGCGGGCGCGGGGCGTAGTGGAAACTCAGCTCGTAGGTCTCGCCCGGGTTGGTGTCCACGTCCTGATAGACGTGAGCATTGGACTCTGTGAAGGGACCACGGGCGTGGGAATCCAGCTCCAGCTTGGCTGTGCCATCCTGCGCCCGGATGCCGCCGAGACGGCCGTTCTGGATCTCGATCGGGGCATTGGACGCCTCCAGGTCCGGGTTCCAGCCGGGGATCCGGCCTTCCCCATAGGTGTTCCAGTTACGGTTACCCAGACCATGGCCTTCCTCGAAGCTGCCGTTGACGATGAGGTTGCCGTGCACGCAGGGATCGACCAGAACCGGCGCATCGTCCTCAATGGTCACGGTCAGGCTGCCCTTCGCGGAGTCCGGGCTATCGCTGTCCTGGACAACGAAGTCGAAGGTCAGCTCCAGCGGATCAGCCGCACCGCTCTCACCCGCGTCAGGATGATCGACCGGGCCAAGCAGCGTTACCCAATACTCACCGGTCTGCTGATCGACCTTTATTTCGATCACATCCTCGCCGGACGCAGCGCCTTTCAGGACCAGCATGCCGTCAACCACGACAGCGGCACCGAAGACAACCGGCGCACCGCCAGAGGTCAAAGCCACATCGGCATCGGTCTCTGAATCCTCCGCACCGGCAAATCCGATGCTTGAGATACTGCCGGGACCGTCAGCCCCGAAGTCGAAGTTCAGCGTGCCATGCACCGACTCGCTTCCGTCGTCATGGAATTCGGCCTCGCTCAACGGAGCATCGGCAATGGTGCTGCCGGCGCGGGGTCCATCGTCCCAAATGTCGATCTGAAGCCAGCTGGTGTCACTGTCGCCATCGAAATCGCTGACGCTGTATTCGAACCACAGACGGATCGGATCCTTGCTGCCGGTCTCATTGACATCGGGATGATCCACCGGCTGTTCCAACTCAACCGTGTAGGCGCCAGTGGTCTTCTCGACGGTGATGCTGATCACCGTGACGGTCGCTCCGCCTTCGCCGACCGGTGCTGTACCGGTCAGCACGATGTTGCCTTCACCATCGTCAACCGCATCACCGAATGCGACCTCATATCCACCCGAGGTCAGGTTCAGGAAGCGGAAACCGCCTTCACGGTCAGCGACAAAGCGCAGATCGTCCACCGAGGCGGAACCGGGACCGTCGGCACCGAAGTCGATGTTGAGCTGACCTTCGAGTTTCTCGTAACCGTTATCGTCGAGATCGCTCTCCTTGAGCGGCTGCTCAGCAGCGGTCCAACGCGCATCCGGGCCGTCATCGCGGACGAAGACCTTCAACAAGTTGGAATCACTGTCGCCATCCGCATCGGTCACGGTGTAGTTGAAGGCCAGCAGCAGCTGATCCAGGAAACCGGTCTCGCCCGCATCTGGATGATCCAGTGCATGCTCCAGATCGATGGTATAGGCGCCAGTCGTTTTGTTGACGGTCACAGAGATGACGTCGACCGATGCCCCACCCTCGCCGATCGGCGCCGTGCCGGTCAGGACGATGTTGCCCAGGCCGTCCTCAGCGGCCGCACCGAAGACGACCTCTTCGCCACCGGCGCGCAAGACACCGTCGAAGTCGCCGTCCTGCCCGACGTCGTAGGCCCAAGCCAGATCGGTGACGTTCACCTGGCCGGCGCCATCAGCGCCGAAGTCGTAACGCAGATTGCCGCTGACGGATTCCTGGCCGTTGTTGTCCAGATCGGACTCCTTCAGGCTGCGTGCCAGGGTCCAACGCGCGTCCGGACCGTCGTCGCTGACGCGAACCGTCAGCAGCGCCGAGTCTTTGTCGCCGTCACCATCGGTTACCGTGTAGTTGAAAGAAAGATCCAGGTTGTCGAGCGAACCGGTCTCGTCGATATCCGGATGGTCGATGGGCCCCATCAGCGTGGCGACATAATTGCCAGTCGCCTTTTCGACCCGGATCTCGATCACGTCGTTCCCGTCGGCCGAGCCGGTCAGATAGAGGTGGGTCCCAGTGTCCACTGCCGCGGCAAAAACCACGGGCGCGCCACCGGACGTCAGGCTGCCGTCAAAGTCGGAGTCCGCGCCTGGATCGCTTGCGCTGGCAAAACTGATGTCCGTGACGCTGGCGCCATCCTTGCCGCCATCGAAGTTGAGTGTCCCACTGGCCGAGTCGTTGAGAGGATTCCCGTCGGTCAGCCGCTGCTCGGACAAAGTCGTGTCCTCGACCGTATCGCTCGCGGTCGGGCCATCGTCCTGAATCTCAATGGTGATCGTCTTGGTTACGGAGTCCTTGTCCCCGTCGGTGACGGTATAAGCGAGGTTCTGCAGGAAGACAGATTCGTCGAAGGAGCCGTTGTCAGGATGCTCGATGGCCGTGTGCTGAACGAACCAGAGCGTTTCACCGTCCAGGTGGATGGTAAAGGCGACGTCCCCTTCCTCGCCGCCGATGCGGCCTTGGACGGTCGTGCCGTCGCCATAGAGATAAATGCTCTCGCCGCTAGCCGTATCGGCGAGGCCGCTATCAGTACCGTCGTGTAGCTCACCCTCACTGTCGGTGAGTTGAACCAACCCGCCCAATTCGTCCTTGCCGAAATCGAAGCTCAGCGTGGTCTGCGCCACACCGCAGATCTCCGCACCCTCGGGCAGCTCGAGATCCTCTGGAAGGCCTGCATCGGTTTCGTCGGCACCCTGCGGATCGCCGTCCACCACACCGATTCCGGGCGTCTCGTCATAGACGATGGAGGCCGTCTCCGCGGAGGGACCGTCATCATCCAGAGCAATGGTGATCTCATTGACGACGAAGTCGCCATCGCCATCCGTGACCTTGTAGCTGAACTGCAGGTTAAGGGTGTCGTCCTGCGCATCCTCGCTGTCACCACCGACCGGATGATCGATCTGTCGGAACTGGATGAAGCTGTAGTCGCCGGTTTCCTGATCCAAGCGCAGCAGATAGACCAGGTCGCCCTCTGCCGTCTCACCCCGGATCTCGGAACCATCGTCGCTCAGCGTAGCGATGACCGCTTCGCCCGCGGAGGTCACATCAAGCGACTCGACCTCTTCGGTTTCGGGGTTGACGTAGGATGCCGACATGGCTTCCGCCAGAGCAATCCCGGAGCCGACAATGTCCTTGCCGATGCTGAAGGATACGGCGCCATTCGCGACACCGCAGGGTTCGGGCGCGTCTTCCGGAAGTTCGAAGGGAATCTCACCTTCGAAACCGTCGGACTCGTCGAGACTGGCGCTGGAAGCTTCCGCGCTTGGACCGTCGTCCTGAATGGTGACCGTGATCTGGGCAGTGTCCTGATCGCCCTCGTCATCGGTCACCGTGTAGGTGAGTTCGAGGTTTGGAACCGCATTCTCATCGTGGTCGCCATCCTCGGCAATCCCTGCCTCGGGATGGTTGATCTGCTGGAACTGTACGAAGGTGAAGCCGGCGGTTTCGCCTGCCAAATCGGGATCCAGATGACCGGCGAAGACCAGATCTCCGCCTTCGGTCATACCCCAGACGATGGTCGGGTCATTGGCGTCGCTGAAGAGGAAGACCTCTTCCGGATTTTCACTGCCCCCAGTGAAGAGACCGGAGGACTCGCCGTCGTAATTGAAGGCAATACCGTATTGGGAGGGCTCCGCCGTTTCGGCGTCCACCGTGCCGTCGGTGAAGATCTCCCAATTGACCGTCGTAAAGGCCTGCCCGCAGGCTTTCGGCAGTGTGCCTTCGAAACTCTCACCAAAAGCAGCACCCAAATCCTCGGCAACACCTTCGTCAAGTTCGGCAACGTCGTTCGCGTCGTCATCCACACCCGGGGTCTCGTCGTAAACCACTGCGGCGTTCTGGGCCTCTGGAACGTCTTCCTCGATGCAGACGTGAACATCGGCCCGTGTGACGGCAACGTTGTTCAGCTCTGTCAGTTCCCCGCCGGAGAGATCCACCTCTTCGGCCACTGCCTCGACGGTGATGCCCGCATCGCCGAGCGGATTGGGCGAACCGTCGCTCAGGCGTTCCGAGGACCAGTCATGCGGGTCGAAGACAACGGTCTCCACGAAGGATCCGTCCGTCACTGCGAAGACGTAGGTATCCAGACCGTCCTCACCGACAATGTGCGTTACCGAGCCCTCCGGGAAGGCTTCGCTGTTGTTCAAAGTCCAGTCGGACGGAACACCGCGAATGACGATGCTGTGGCTTTCCGAACCGTCTTCGAAATCTGGGAAGGTCGCGGCGACAGACAGGCTGACCAGCGCTTCCTCGGGACGGCAAACCTCCTCTTCCGGATAGTCGTCGTCTACGTACTCGTAGTCGTCGCCTTCATACTCGCGAATATCTCGCAGTTCCTGCGGGTTTTCGCTCCGCTCCATCGTGTCAGGAGCCGAGGTCAACACCGACAGGATCGGCTTGTCCGCGGCGGCGTCGACGATACCAACAACTGTCAGCGGAGGCGTCGTAACCGTAATGCCATCGGTGGGATCGGTGATGTTTGCCGTCACCGTGAGCGGAATATCGGCGTCGCTGTGCTCAGGCGGCAAGATGTAGATTTCGTCGATATCCGAGCCATCGACCTGCACGCTCGGACCGTTTTGCGCATTGGCGGGATTGGTCGGGTCGCCGACGAAGATCGTGACACCTTCGGGAATGTCCGTGATGGTGATGAAGTTCAGGACTTCGTCGTCGCCTTCAGGCTGATTGAAGGTGACATTCATGCGCATCGGGCTCTGTGTACCATCGCCCAGGTGCTGATTGGCCTGCCAGTCTTCAAAGCCACCGTCGAAGGCGCCAACGACATCCCCCTCCGCGACTTCCGTTACCACCGACACAAAGTCGATCGAGATGGTGCCTTCGACAAAGTCGATCGGGTCCAGATCGGCATCCGGGTCCGGCACACCAAAGGCCAACGCCGTACCGTCGATCACCCCTTGCGCCAAAAGAAGGTTCAGAATGTCGCCCAGGTTATCGCCATAGGTAGAGCCACCGCCGCTGACCGCTTCCGGCCCAGCTGCGGTGTCAACAGGAAGCCCATTCCCGGAAAGCTCGTCCGCCTGTGCCAGGAGTTGCGCCACGGGAATTTCCGCCTGACCGATCAGAAAAGCGGGAGCACCTTCGTCCTGAGCCGCGTCTACCAGGTCCAGAAAGACGATCCGGCTGTCGACGACATTATCTCCGTCGTCATCGAAGCCAAGCACGACGTTATTGCCTTCGACCAGAAACTGGGCGCTGGCTGGATCGAAATCGAGAAGGAAGCTCTCAACCGCCAGGTTGCTGTATTCCTGTGTCGTCCCGGGTGCCGGTCGCTGAACGACGATACCCGCTGGCGCAGCCTGACCCACCAGCTCGGCGGACTCGGAAGCAAAGGTGGTGTCCTCCGACGAAGTATCTTCGGCGTCACTGCTGCTGTCGACAAAGCCTTGGGAAAGATCTTCGGTCATCTCGGGCGTCTCCTCGACTTGAACCGCCCCTTCCTGGCGCGGCACTACCTGTGTCAAACTTGTGGCGGCAGTCTCGTCAAATGAGATTAAAAATTCAACGAACGAGATTTCAAAACCCATAGCTTTATGTATGAGTTTTGTATTTTTATTTAAATTTTTTCGATAAAATTTTATGTAATTTTTATGTTGTACAATAAAATATGGAGTTTATTTTGGATTTTATTTGTTTTTTATTTAAATAAATTTATCTGTTATTTTATATATAAATCAGAAAAAACAGCATTTTCAGTATTTTAAAACAGAAAAAGCGGTGGCCAGTCTAAGCCACCGCTTTTAATACCCGCAGAAAACGTCTGCGAAAAACCTCTGAAGGCTATATGGGCGCGAGTTATCCGTCCTTCTTCAGTCGGACAGCCACCCACTGGAAGTCGCCTTGGCGATAGACCAGCAATGTGACCACGCGATAGCCTTCCTCCTTGGCTTTCTCAACGCGCTGCCGGACTTCTGCCGGCGTTTCGACCTCTTCCTGATCGACTTCGACGATGACATCGCCGGCGCGCAGGCCCTTCTCGGCAGCCGTGCCATTCTGCTCGACATCCGTGATAACCACGCCGTTCGTTTTATCGCCCAGTTCAAACTGGCCGCGCAGCTCCGGCGTGATCTGGCCCAGCATCAATCCCAGGTCTTCAACCTCACCGGTCACATCGGCTGGGGTCTGGCGCTCTGGAACAGCCGCAACCTGCGGCCCATCCTCCAAGCGGCCAAGATCGACCTGGATGACCTTCTCCTCGCCACGCCGCCAGACAACGACGTCAACAGACTCTCCGATCGGCGTCTCGGCAACCATGCGCGGCAGTTTACGCATATCCGGTACTACACGGCCGTCAAACTTCAGGATCACGTCGCCCTGCAGAATGCCCGCCTGTTCCGCTGGACCACCCTCAGTCACCGAGGCCACGAGGGCACCCTTCGAGTCTTTGAGCCTCAGGCCTTCTGCCAGCTCATCTGTCACGGTCTGAATATGAACGCCCAGCCAGCCGCGCTTAACTTCACCGAATTCACGCAGTTGGTTGACGATGTTGCGTGCCAGCGTCGAGGGGATGGCGAAGCCAATACCCACCGAGCCGCCGGACGGCGAGAAGATCGCCGTATTCACGCCGATGACGTCACCATCCAGGTTAAACATCGGACCACCGGAGTTCCCGCGGTTGATCGCGGCGTCGGTCTGAATGAAATCATCGTAGGGACCGGCATTGATGTCACGCTGACGTGCGGAGACAATGCCTGCCGTCACGGTGCCGCCGAGACCGAAGGGGTTGCCGATCGCAACCACCCAGTCACCGATGCGGGTGTCGTCCGAGTTACCCCAATCGACGGCCACCAGGTCGTCCTGGGATTTGACTTTCAGCAGAGCCAGATCGGTCTTTTCGTCGCTGCCGACGACCTCAGCCTTCAGAGTCACACCATCGTGCAGCCGAACGGAAACCTCGTCGGCACCTTCAATCACATGATGGTTTGTGACGATAAAGCCCTCTTCAGAGATAATGAAGCCAGAGCCCTGCGATCCGCCGCGGCGCCGCTCAGGCGGCCGGCCACGGCGCTCGAAGAAATCTTTGAAGAACTCTTCGAAGTCCTGACCCGGCGCCGGACCTTCTTCCTCCGCGTCGCCATTGCTGACCACGCGCTGGCTGGCGGAAATATTCACCACCGAAGGCAGAAGCTTTTCAGCGAGATCGGCGAAGCTTTCGGGCGCGCTGCGGGCATCGGCCTTGTAGGACCAAAGCATCACCGCGGCCATGGCCGTGACGATGATGGCCGCAACGGCCTTCTGGTAGATATCCCGCGTGGCCACTTCGGCCTTTGCGAGACTGCGGGATCGGGATCGATGTCTGAGCGTCACCGGCATCACCTCATCTTTAGAGTCCAGAGCGACGTTCGCGCGCCCATCATAGTATTTGCTATCTATTATTCTCTTCCGAACGATCAAGGGAAAGCCCTTTAAGCGCGCAGGAACACTTCATCAAGAAGCTGTGAGAAAAAAAGAGCGGAATCTGATACCTGACCCGCAATCGCAAAGTGCGTTGGCCTCGAATCGTCGTCAATCGTTTCAAATTATCTAACGATTATGGCTAAAATTTAGTTTACCGATCCGAAAAGAGGCCCAGCGACCATGGCCCCTTCGCAGCATATGCGCACGTTTGCAGTCACGGCAGACAGACCACCAGATCACCCCCGCAAGAGCCACACGCCCAAAACACCGAGCGCCGCAGCAGTCAACCCGCCAATACGCAGGGCTTCGGTCGGCGATCGCTCGAGCAATGTGAGTATTTCACGCAGCCGCGTGGGAAACAGAGCCAGAAACAGGCCCTCGATAACCAGAACCAAAGCCAGACCGGTTAAAAAGTCCGTCATGTCAGGATCAGCTAAATATCATGAGTTTGCCGGCGGCAAGGGATCGAACATTTCCCTCGCCGCCTGACATTTTCCAACCCGGCGTCAATTGCCAGGCGCTGTACCGGTAACACCCGATTCGACCGACTTGAAGAAGTCGAAGAACTCGCTATCCGGCGACAAGACCAGATAGGTGCTGTCGTTCGCCAAAGAAGCCTCATAAGCCTGCATCGAGCGATAGAAGCTGAAGAACTCAGCATCCTGGCCGTAGGCATCATTCAGGATTTGGGTCCGAGCCCCTTCGCCCTGACCGCGCAGGATCTCTGACTCACGCGTAGCTTCCGCGATGATAACCGTGGTTTCACGATCGGCTGCCGCCTTGATGCGTTGCGCCAACTCCTGACCCTGGGCCCGGAACTCGGCGGCTTCCCGCTCACGCTCGGAGCGCATACGAGCATAGACCGACTGAACCGTCTCGTCTGGCAGGTCCGCGCGGCGCAGACGGACATCGAGAATTGCGATTCCGAACTTCGCTGCCTCATCGTTCACCTGCTTCTCGATCTCCTGCAGGATCGGCGTCCGATCTTTGGAGAGGACCGAAGCCAGGGTTGCGTTACCCAGCGCGCCACGGGTACTGGCGTTGACGATCGCAGAGAGGCGTAAGTTAGCGTTAGGAATCGAGCGCACCGTCTGGAAGAAACGCAGAGGATCGTCGATGCGATAACGCGCGAAGGTGTCGACCAAAACACGCTTCTGATCGGACAGAAGCATGCTTTCCGAAGGCGGGTCCAGATTCAACACCCGCTTTTCGTAGTACTGCGCATTCTGGATGAAGGGCACTTTAACTTTCAGCCCGGGTTCCTGGATCACATCCACTGGGTTACCGAACTGCATAACGATGACTTGCTGCTTCTCGTCCACAGTGAAGAGGGTCGAAGAAACCACGACCCCAAGCAGGATCACGACGATGGCCGCGATAAAGACTTTCGTTTGTGACATCTCTAACGCCCCTTCTTAATTGGCCGGCGCGCGGTTGCCGCGCAGTTCGTTGAGCGGAAGATAAGGCACGGTGCCGGATCCGGAGTTATTGTCCAGAATCACCTTGTCCGTGTTGCTCATCACGTTCTGGATGGTCTCCAGGAACATGCGGCGCTTGGTGACCTCAGGGTTCTGTTTATAAGCCTCGTAGACCGACAGAAAACGCTGCGCTTCACCCTCGGCCTCATTCTCCAGACGCTCCTTGTAGGCCTGTGCCTCCTGGACCATCCTTTGAGCCTCACCGCGCGCCTTTGGCAGAACGTCGTTGCGGTAGCGGTCAGCTTCGTTCCTGAGCCGGTTGAGATCCTGCAGGGCACGGGCCACGTCATCGAAGGCATCCGTCACTGCGCTGGGGGCCTGCACTTCCTGGAGCTGAACCAGCGTGATCTCGATTCCGGCCCGATAGTCGTTCAGCAGTTCCTGCAAAAGAGTCCGGGTTTGCAACTCGACGTCTTGACGGGCCTCGGTTAGGGCGGGCTGAATATCGGTCTGACCGATAATCTCGCGCAAGGCGCTTTCCGCAGCGATCTTGACCGTCTGCTCCGGGTTGCGGACATTAAAAAGATAATCCTGCGCATCGGAAATCTTCCACTGCACGGTCATATCGATATCGATGATGTTCTGGTCACCCGTCAGCATCAGGCTTTCGCGCTGCACGTCTCGCTTCGCGCCCGTTGCGCCGCGTCCACCGGTGGTGAAACCGATATCCGTCTGCTCAATCGTGGTCACTGTAGGCGTAAAGACCGTGCCAATGGGATAGGGCCAGTTCCAGTTCAAGCCGGGTTCAGTCTTGCTGGCATAGCGGCCAAAAACCAGTTCGATGCCTTCCTGGTTACTTTCGACCCGGTACAGACCGCCAACAACAACCCAGGCCGCAACGAGCAACACCAGGATCACCGCAATGATTCCGCTGTTGACGCCACCGCTGCCGGGCAGCATGTCCTTAACCTTATCCTGGCTCTTGCGGATCAAATCCTCGATGTCAGGCGGCTTCGGGCCCGAAGGGCCGCCGCCACCGCCGCCGCGTCCCCAGGGGCCGCCGTTATTTCCACCACCGCCAGAGCCGCCGCCCCACGGACCGCCGCCACCTTTATTTTCCCAGGGCATTCAAGCTTTTCCCGTTAACTTTATCGACAATCGAAACGCGATTTTTCGCGTGCCGCTGTTCATATAGACCTATTTCGCCTCAATATCACGGGCGGATTGCCGCAATATGGCTCAGCTTCGGATTTATTTGCATCCTACGGACATTTATCGCATGTCTATCGCCGTAGACGGAATATTGGCAAAAGGGCGGTCGTTTCAAGGATGAGCCAGGTCACCGAACAGCAGATTCTCGAAGCGCTTAAGAGCGTAAAGGACCCGGAAAACGGCGGAAACATCGTCGAACTGAAGATGGTATCCGGGCTGGTCATCAAAGATGGCAACGTCGGGTTCGCCATTGAGGTCGAGCCTGAACGCGGCCCAAGGATGGAACCCCTGCGCAAATCGGCCGAGGAAGTGGTTCACGCCCTGCCCGGCGTGCTGTCGGTCTCGGTCGTCCTGACGGCCCATTCAGCCGCCGGTTCGGCGCCGTCTGCCCGCCAGAGCGGGCCGCAGGCGGCAGCCGGCCAGCCGCCCCGTCAGGCCGCCCCGGGTGCCGCAGCGCCAGGCGCAGCAGGCGCCCAGCGGCAGCTCGTGCCCGGTGTCGGCGCCATCGTTGCCGTGGCCAGCGGCAAAGGCGGTGTGGGAAAATCGACCACTGCCGTTAACCTCTCGCTTGCGCTTTCGCGTCAAGGCCTGAAAGTCGGACTGCTGGATGCGGACATCTACGGTCCGTCTCAACCGCGTATGCTGGGAATCGCAGGCCGGCCGTCGTCTCCGGACGGCAAGATCCTCAAGCCGATGGAGAACTTCGGCGTGAAGTGCATGTCCATGGGCTTCCTGGTGGCCGAAGACACGCCCATGATTTGGCGCGGCCCCATGGTGCAGTCGGCGCTGCAACAGATGCTGCGCGATGTGGACTGGGGAGAGCTGGATATCCTGATCGTCGACATGCCGCCGGGCACCGGCGACGCCCAGCTCACGATGGCGCAACAGGTGCCATTGAGCGGCGCCGTTATTGTCTCCACGCCGCAGGACATTGCCCTGCTGGACGCCAAAAAGGGCCTCAACATGTTCCGTAAGGTGGATGTGCCCGTGCTCGGCATCATCGAAAACATGAGTGTGTTCATCTGCCCGAACTGCGGCCATGAATCGCATATTTTCAGCCATGGCGGCGCAAGGCGCGAGGCGGAAACCCTGGGCATGGACTTCCTGGGCGAAATGCCGCTGCACATCGACATCCGCGTGACCTCCGACGAAGGCCGCCCGATTGTTGTCTCGGAACCAGAGAGCGAGCACGCAAAACGCTATCTCGATATCGCAAAGCGAATCTGGGATCGGCTGTCCGGCGGCGGCGCGGAAACTCGAAAGTCACCGACCATCGTCATGCAGTAGAGCTAACGCGGCGAAAAAGGCAGCCGCTAAGCCGTTTGAGCGGATGGCGTCCGATCCGACTGCGCCCGCGGCCACCCGGCGGCGACCAGCAGGAAGGGCAGCCAGAAGGACATCCACTCCTGGCTCAGGTTGATCAAGACGGTCCGGTAGTCGAACAAACCGACCCCGAGCCCAAAGAGGAACAGAGCGCAGACCGCGAAGTTCCCGCTGCGCCGAAAGCCGAGAAATGCCGACTTCGCCGTCGCGCAAATCAGACCCAGAAACAGAACGGTTGCAATGAGCCCGCCATAGAGCTGGTTGGCCAGGAAGAGATTGTGCGGCGATTTCACGGACGTACCGCTTGCCAGATCAAAGACGTAGTCGGTCACAATCCCCTGCCCAATCAGGAAACTCTTCGTGTTTTCCAGGACCAAAAGCCACGATTGCAGCCAGATATCGAGGCGGTGGGTCGACCCGCGCGTGATCCATTTACCTGGCTCAATCCCACCAGCCAGCAACAACAATCCGTAAACCACGGCCGGTAAAGGCAACAGCAGCGCGAGCTTCCATCGGCCTGTCGCTAGCAGATACAGGAAGATCACGCCGGCCATGACCAGGACGGGCCCCCTGCTCTGCGTCAAAACCATGGCCAGGATCAAAACGGCAAATGCCGCCCATCCCAAGAGCTTTAACGGCATCTGCGACAGCTTGGGGATAACGCTGCACAACAGACACAACGCCGCGACGCCATATAGTGTCGCACCGATGATTGGGTGTTCGGCCCGACCCGGCCCCTCCATGCGGGCGCCTAAATCACCAACCATCGCGAGATGGTAGGCGACAGCTCCCGCCGCGCCGATTGCGCCCGCCCAGCCGAAGTACTGAAGGATTCGGTCGGCGAACCCTGGATCCTCGGTAAGCAGATGCAATGTCATGGTTAGGAAAAACAGCGTTAAAAACAGCAATCTGGTCTGATTGGCGGCGTTCGCCCAGCTCAGATCCGCGCTCCAGAACAGGGTCATCCAGAGATAGAAAAGGTACACTGCCGCGAAACGCCATAGCGGCAGCTTCACGCTTTTCAACACGTCGCCCCAGCGCGCAAAAAGCAGAAACGGGATCAAAATTCCCAAATAAAAATACAGACGATGAAAGTTAGTATCGAAAAGAAAAAAGGAACAAATCAATCCCAGGTAGAGCCATTGAAAAACATCGTGCTTTTCAAGCGCATCCCGAACTCGATCAAGTCTCTCTGGAAGAGCGATATTTCCAACGCCAACGGAAGCCATCACATCAACAACACTCAAACTGTGCGTAAAAAACCGACCAAACGCTCCAAATATCACCCGATCTGTGCCGACACTAGACCTCGGGACGCAGTAAAAGCTGCGGCTCGCTGTTCTTGTCCCCAGGAATCAGCCGCGTGCCACGACGTCTTATAAGAAGCTCCGTGGCCGTATCTATCCAACTGGACCGGACATTGTCCAGCGAGATCGGCGGATTCCGCCCATTGTTTGATCAAAACAACAGGCGCGAACCAGCGATGGACCGGCCCGGGAGCCGAAAAATCTGTACGGCGTAGAGTGAATGGCTATAAATCTCGCAAACTTCGGACGCGGCGGGGACAAACCAAGTCCGCGCGCGTTGTGACCTCTGCCAGGCGAACGGAATTTAGATGGGACAAGGCAACAAGCTGTCAGGACTGATCGTCGCGCACAACGAAGAAGAGATGATCGAGGAGGCCTTGAAGTCGCTGTCCTTTTGCGACGAGATCGTCGTTGTCCTCGACAAGTGCACGGACGGCACGCGGCAGATTGCTGAGAGGTACACCTCGCGCATCCTCGAAGGCTCTTGGGACATTGAGGGTGCGCGCCGGAACTATGGCATCGAAGCCTGCAATGGCCCCTTTATCCTGGAACTCGACGCCGACGAACGGGTTTTGCCCGAGACCGCGCTGGAGATCCGCCAAGTGGTCGAGGAAGGAATCGAAGGTTGCTATAAAATTCGCTTCGATAACTACGTCGGAAACCGCCTGATCCGTTACGGCTGGGCCGGATCTTTCGGCGCTTCAGCTGGCGATCGGCTGTTCGCCAAGGGTTGCAAGACCTGGGGGCTGCAGCGCATTCACCCAAGCCTGGAACTGAAGAATCCGGTGCGCGAACTTAAAGGGCACATCACGCACTTGGTCGACCGCGACCTGAACGACATGATTAAGCGCCTCTGCTGGTATACGGATATGCGCGCGATCGACATGGCGCAACAACCCCTGCCGCCCTTTCGGACCGTGCTTCGGCGCGCGTGCCATCGATTCCTGAAAGCGCTCTGGGGACGAAAAGGCTATCGCGAGGGAAAGATGGGATTTCTTCTCGCTGTCATGGCAGCGCTCTACCAGCTCTTTTCCTACTACAAGGCACTCTTCATCCAGGAAGAGCAGGCAAAACTGGCCGGCGCTTCAAAGTCAGCCGGCGGATCGGGCAGTTCCTAGCGGTAGGATAGCTCGAGGCGCTCTCAATAACGTACTGAAGGCCAGACGCAATCGAAGGACGGGCTTTCCCCGAAGGTCATATCGAGGATGAACTGCGTAACTTTTTCCGCAGAAAAAGCCTCATGAATTTTGCGCCAGCCGTTCTCACCAACCTCACGACGTCGGGCATCGTCGCCAACAAAGTCATCGATTTTACGCAACAGCTCACTTTGATCGCCGTAGTACGCAAGATCGTCTTCACCAAAGAACTCTTCGAAACCGGTCCCTCGCTGAAGGAACGTGACCAGCCCGTTGCCCATGTACTGAGACATGCGGTCAGATGAATACCAGTGATAGTCGTACGTCCGATTGAGACAGAGACCCATCTTGCTCTCAGAGAGCCGGTCCATGTAGGCCCGGCCGAAAAGGTAGTCGTCATTTAGTCCGCAGCCATGCACCGAAAACCGCAAATCTGATCGTTCGGACAGTAGGCCCGCAACAAGATCGCGGCGTGCGTCGGTGTCACCCAAGGGACCGCCAGCAAAGAACAGATCAAAGGAACAGTCGTTAGCAAAGCTGCGGCCTGTATCCACGGCGCTGTCGACAGGATTGGGCATGAAAGTCACAAAACCCCGGTCGCCAGCGAACTGTCTCAGGCTCTCACCGGCTGTTGTAACGAAGATGCCGTCGACGATACCGACCCGGCGTTTTATGTCCTTTACGTTCTGAGGGTGAATAAGCGGATCGACATTGCGGTAGACAATTTTGACGCCCGGACAAACGCCGCGGATCGTTTCAAGTGTCTTGTTCCAAACCATTTCGCAATGCCCGAGCACAATCAGCTCCGGCATGAACTCTTCACAAATCTCGATCAGCTTTTTATTGAGCGACGCGATACCCCATTTGCGCGATCTGAAGATGTTCGAGAAGCGCGCAAAATCGCGGTCGTTGAAGGTGTAGACATTGTGCCCATTGCGGGTGAAACCGTTCACCAGTTTTTTGGGTATGTAATAGGACTTTCCGGCTTCCCGAAACCCCTGGCAGCTGCCGACGTAGAGTATGTTCATTAACGAGCCGAAATCATGAATTGCGCCGCAGCCGGGAAAAACGCCGCCTTGGACTGACAGTTCTGCGAAGTGACGGCGCTGCGCAAAGAGTACTAATCACCCTAGCCATTCAAGGCAAGTCGAATGGCGAACGACTGAATTTACATAAAATGGACCCTCAAGCGGCACCCAGAGACGGCGCCTTCGTCGAGTCGAGAACAACGAAGCTGTGCGCCGGTTGTCCATCCTCCGACTCCGCATGGAATTCCCGGCTCGCCTCGATCCATCCGCTGGCGTCAAAGGACGGAAAGTATGCATCGCCCTCGAATTCGCCATGGATCTCCGTGACGTAAAGACGATCCGCCTGCTCCAGCGTCAGGGCATAGATCTGGGCACCGCCGATGACCATAACTTCGGGCACATCGCTCTTCTCGGCGGCCTGGCGTCCGGCCTCAAGCGCTGCCTCCAGATCACGCACCACAATAGCGCCGTCCGGCTGATAGTCCGTCCGCCGGGTGATGACAATATTGGTTCGTCCCGGCAGTGGCTTACCTATCGAGTCGAAGGTCTTCCGGCCCATAATCACCGGCTTACCCAGGGTTACCGCTTTGAAATGCTTCAAATCGGCGGACAGGCGCCAAGGTAAGTCGTTGTCCTTGCCGATCACGCGGTTTTCGCTCATCGCCCAGATTAGGGCTACGCGTACTTGCTTCTTCATTTCAATCGCAGCTCAAACGGCGACAGCTGCGGCAATGTGCGGATGCGCTTCATAACCCCTTAGCTCGAAATCCTCATAGGCAAAATCGAAGATATCCTGCACGTCACGTTTGAAGAGCATCCTGGGCAAAGGCAGCGGTTCGCGCAGCAACTGTAAATCCGCCTGCTCGAAGTGGTTGCTGTAGAGATGAGCATCGCCCAGCGTATGGACAAAGTCGCCGGGTTTCAGGCCGGTGACCTGTGCAATCATAAGAGTCAGCAAAGCGTATGAGGCAATATTGAAGGGCACCCCAAGGAAGATATCGGCACTTCTCTGATAGAGCTGGCAGGAAAGTTTGCCGTCCGCCACGTAAAACTGAAAGAGACAGTGACAAGGAGGCAACGCCATCGATTCAACGTTGGCGACATTCCAGGCACTGACAATAAGTCGGCGCGAATCCGGATTATTGCGGATCTGCGATATCAGGGTCTCGATCTGATCGTAGCTCTGGCCGTCAGGGCCCGGCCAGGAGCGCCACTGCGCGCCATACACAGGACCGAGATCACCATTCTCATCGGCCCATTCGTCCCAAATGCGTACGCCATTGGCCTTGAGGTAACCGATGTTGGTATCGCCCTTCAGAAACCAAAGCAGCTCATGAATGATCGATTTGACATGAAGCTTCTTGGTTGTGACCAGAGGGAAGCCTTGCGCAAGATCGAAGCGCATCTGATAGCCGAAGACGCTGCGGGTTCCGGTTCCCGTCCGATCCGCTTTGTCTGTACCGTTGTGCCGCACGTGATGCAGCAAGTCGAGATACTGTCTCATATGCTCGTGATGCTCATGATTGATTGCTTTTACTCTATTGAAATATCGACACTTTTCAGCCCTAGATCAGCAAGACCGGTCCAGGAACGAAAAATGGAGAAATTTTCGACCCGAATCCCGAGTGTCTGCCGGAAACCCTCAAAGTTTAGCGCCCGTTGACCGGGGGCACCACCGGATATTGAGATAGCTAAAATGCCCGAGAGACGACAAACAGCTTTCCAGTCACCAAGGCTTTCAACCCGGAAAGAAAGGCCTTATATTGAAGTTGTCGGGAAACCGACTATGGCGCTACACAGGCATGTGGAATAAGCGTTACGGACCCGGGGGCAGTACCCGGCGCCTCCACCAAAACCGGCCTGAATCCCCGACTTTCTGCAAGTTTGCGGATAGAGAGGGCAGCCGGGATCGAGGGGGCGAAACAGGATCGACGTGCGTGGTAAAGATGTGTTTGGTGCCCGGCATGGTACCGCCGTTATCGGGCCAAGACTATAGTTGCCAATGACAACTACAGTGAGGCTCGCCTCGCCGCTTAATAGCGGCTGGTAGCCAATTTAAGCCCTCGGCCTTCACACGTCGAGGCGGGGTTCGGGGCGCACCTGGCAACAGAAGCGCCCCACCGCTTGCCATAATCCGGACCATACCGGCGGAGGCAAGATCAGGGATACTGGAAACGGCTGCCCGAGAAAGCGACCCGGGCAGAGGGGGAATAGGACAGACGAGGCATGGCGGACGATACGGATCGCTCGGATAACGCGTTGCGATATGACCGCATGGTGGAAGACGCCTTGCTGTCTGTCGTCCATCGTTCGCTGAGCTATGCGGCCGAAAACGGCCTGCCTGGCGAGCATCATTTCTACATAACCTTCCGTACGGATCATCCGGGCGTGCAGATTCCAGATCACCTGCGCGAACGTTATCCCGGCGAGATGACCATTATCCTGCAGTACCAGTTCTGGGACCTGGAAGTCCGGGACGACAGTTTCAGTGTCACTCTCAGCTTTTCCGATGTCCCCGAAAAGCTGACCATTCCCTTTGACGCCGTGGCGGCCTTTGCGGACCCGTCGGTGCGCTTTGGCTTGCAGTTTGATGTCGGCGACAATGGGGAGGAAGAGGCGTCTTCGGAAGATAACGACGTGATCGACAAAGATCTCATGCCTGCTCAAGATCCAGGCGAGAAAGACGTTCACGCCAAAGAAAGCGATGATGAAAGCGGCGCTTTAAGCCCCAGCGACGATAGTGACGAAAAGGCGGAAGCCGAAGACGGTTCCGACAATGTCGTCACGCTCGATACGTTCCGGAAGAAATAGCCGGACCGGAAGTATCGCCAAACCGAGGTGTGCGCATTATGGCGCCGCAAACCCCGGCGCAGTGAAATCACCTGGAATGCTGTCTATTGGTTGCTGCGGGAGCGCCCCAGGAGATTGGGCAAGAGGGCTCTAACGACGGCGGCCGTGCGTTGCCGGGTTCCATTTTTTGACATTTTTGGGTTTTTCAGCCGGCTTGTCGGGCACCATGCCCTGGGATCGCATGATGCCAACGAACTCATCGAAACGCCGTTTCAATTCCTTGCGTTCGTCCGCGGTCAGTTGCGAATCGGGCTTACTGGAAAGATCGCGTTGTTTCAGATCGTCGTCCATCGCGCCGGCCTTTGGCTGCCTTGAAATCGAATTGAGTAACGCGAAAGCTTTGCATGTCCCGGGTTAAGACTTCGTTAGCCAAGCATTTCAACTTTTTGTTTCAGGTTTTAGCGCGCGACTGACATTGTCCACACCTTTGCTTTCATCATGACTGGATTCGTCAGCCCACAAACATATAATGACACGCAAGGGTATGTGATGGAGAGCAGCACCGCTTAAGCTCTGCGTTATCAATCAGCGCAACAGCCGCGGCAAAGCCATCGTCAAGAGGGGTGAAAATGACGAATCGGGTCGAAAGGATCACAATCGTAGGCGGAGGCACAGCGGGCTGGTTAGCTGCTATGGTCATCGCGACCTACGCGAATAAGTTTCGGGACGGCCATCCGCTCAAGGTCAGTCTGATCGAGTCACCTAAGATTCCGACGGTCGGCGTCGGCGAATCGACAGTCGCCGGCATGCCGTTTCTGATGCAACAGCTCGGCATCGACGAGGCGGAACTGATCCGGCGTTGCAATGCCTCCTTCAAACTGAATGTGCGCTTTGGAGGATGGCGGGTCGACGCCAAAGGCGAACCGGAAACCTTCAATCACCCCTTACAGTACCCCGCGAACCTCGGTGGATTCGTTCCCGCCTATCACTTCAAAGCCTTTGGCCCGCACTCTACGGACGCAACAATCGCCGAGAACATGGTGGCCAACTGCACGCTCGTCCATGCGCTGAAAGGGCCGCGTCAGGTCAGTGACGGCAATTTCGATAAGGCTGTGGGTTATGCCTATCATCTTGATGCCGGCCTGTTCGGAGAATTCATGCGCGATCTCGCCCTGCAACGGGGCGTGGAGTTCATTCCCGACGATGTCGTTGAGATAATCCAGGATGAATCCGGCGCCATCTCAGCCCTAAAGCTGGAAGAACGCGGTCACTATCCCATCGAGTTTGTCGTCGACTGTACCGGCTTCCGCGGCCTGATTCTCAAACAGACTCTGGGGGAGCCTTTCGAGTCCTACGAAGACAACCTGCTGAACGACCGCGCCATTCCAGTCCAGCTCCCGCACCGTGACCCGACCAAGATCGAGCCAGGCACACGGGCGACCGCGTTGGGTGCTGGTTGGGTTTGGCGGGTTCCGCTCTACAGCCGTGTCGGCACAGGCTATGTCTATTCCAGCAAGTTCAGAAGCGAGGAAGAAGCCAAGAGTGAATTCTTCGCGCACCTGCGCGCGACCGGCGACCTTCCCGCCGACGCGCCGGATCCCGATCCTCGGGTGATCAAAATGCGGGTCGGCCGGAGCCGACGCTTCTGGGTTAAAAATTGCGTTGCCATGGGCCTGGCCAGCGGTTTTGTCGAACCTCTCGAGGCAACCGCCATCTACAGTGTTGAAATGGCGGCGCGCTTCCTGGTGACGAACTTGCCTGACAAAAGCTGTAGTCCGGTGCTCGCCAAACGCTACAACGAGTTAATGACCGGTCTGTTCGATGAAGTCCGCGACCTTATCCTAACCCACTACCACACCTCAAACCGTCCGGAGCCTTTTTGGCAGGAAGCTCGCAAGGAATCCCGCCTCACGGACTCGCTCCGCGAAAAGCTGGAACTCTGGCGCTACCGCTTTCCCGACAACTTCGATTCCCAGAGCTTCAAGCTGTTTGATCACTGGAACTACATTTATATCCTTTGGGCGAAGCGTTATTTCGATAACGTCGACTTCCCGCTGGAGGGATCGGTTCATCGCGCACACTGGCAACATTTCGGACAACGCCTGGAAGCGCAAAAGAGGGAACTGCTTCAGAAGCTGCCCGGTCACTACGAACTGTTGGCGGGTATCCGCGGCGAACGAGAGACGCCAATGCCACCGAAACCGAGCGACACCGACTCGCGCCCGGTATTCCAGCGGAAAGCCGCGCTGCGTCCGACGGTCGGCCTTCCATTCAACTGAGCAGAGAGAAACCTGTTACAAGGTGACGAAGCCCGCTTCCGCTCTGACACTGGCATCGCCGGTTCGTTTACGTGTAGTCTAGCAGCGGTTGCGCTTGGGGGATTCGGGCGCGCCCAGATGAAGCCGCACTGACAGCTGACAATCGCTGAAGATGCGTGGCGTTCTGACAGACCCCGCTTGGCAGAAAAGATCGAGCGGAGGGCTGTTGTTTTATTGCAGTGAGTTGGGGCGACTCATCCGCATGCGTGTTCGCGCAGATGCGGCGCCCCCGAGCCGGAGGGGATGATGGGCGAGCGAGTTGAACAGGTAACGATTGTAGGTGGTGGCACCGCCGGCTGGCTGACCGCCATGATTATCAGCACCTTTGTCAATACCTTCCGCGAAGGTCCGGCGGTTAAGGTAACGCTCATCGAGTCCCCGAAAATTCCCACGGTTGGGGTCGGAGAGGCCACGGTTGCGGGCATGCCGCAACTGATGCAACAGCTTGGTATCGACGAAGCCGAGCTTTTCCGCCGCTGTAACGCCTCGTTCAAGATCAGCGTCCGCTTCGGCGACTGGGCCGTCGACGATCACGGCAAGCCTTTCGCTTTCTATCACCCCTTCAACTTCCCCAACCCGGTAGGCGGATACCCGCCGGCCTACCACTTCAACAAGTTCGGGCCCTATGGCGCCGAGCCCGCCATTACCGACAACATGACCGCCAATGCGGCGTTAATCCACGCCCGCAAGGGCCCGCGCGCGCTCAATGGCGAGAATTACCAAAAATCAATCGGTTACGCCTATCATCTTGATGCAGGCCTCTTCGGCGAATTCATGCGCGATGTCGCTCTTTCGCGCGGCGTCGAACACATTCGCGACGATGTCATCGAAGTCTTCCAGGATGAAAACGGCGCGATCTCGGGTCTGCAGCTGGAGAAAGGCGGTCACCGGCCGGTGGAGTTCGTGATCGACTGCACAGGCTTCAAAAGCCTGATCATGAAGGAGGTTCTCAAGGAGCCTTTCATTCCTTACGGCGATTACCTACTGAACGACCGCGCGATCCCCGTCCAGTTGCCGCATCGTGATCCCACTAAGATCGAACCCTGCACCCGCTCCACAGCGCTGGGCGCAGGCTGGGTCTGGCGCGTACCGCTCTATAGCCGCGTCGGTACAGGATATGTCTTCTCCAGCGCCTTCAGAAGTGACGACGAGGCGCGCGATGAGTTTTTTCAACATCTGCGGGCCGTCGGTGACCTGCCGATGGACGCCCCCGATCCCGATGTCCGCGTGATCAAAATGCGCGTGGGGCATACGCGCCGCTTTTGGGTGAAAAACTGCGTCGCCATCGGTCTTTCCAACGGTTTCGTGGAGCCACTCGAGGCAACGGCGATCTACACGGTCGAAATGGCCGCCCGCTGGCTGGTCGGACACTTCCCGGACAAGGACAGCAGTCCGGCCCTGGCAAACCGCTACAACACGATGATGACCGGCTTGTACGAGGAGGTCCGGGAATTCATCCTGACCCACTACTATACCTCCAACCGCCCGGATCCCTTCTGGCTCTCGGCGCGGGAAGACTGCCGCCTTCCCGACTCTCTGCGGGAAAAGTTCGCGCTCTGGAAAACCCGCTTTCCCGAGCACTTCGACACGCAGGACTACAAGCTGTTCAATTTCTGGAACTTTATCTTTGCGCTCCATCCCAAAGGCTTTTTCCGCGACCTTCATTTCCCCTTGGAGGGATCGGTACGGCAGGAGCACTGGCAGGCTTTCGGCCGCAGATTGGAAGAACGCAAGGCCGAACTGCTCCGGACCATGCCCGACCACTACCAGCTTCTGGCCAATATCCGTGGCGATGAGCCTTTGAAGCCTGCATTCGAAACCGACAGCTTCGCAAAGCCTGTTTTCGAAAGCCGGGCTTCGACGCGACCGACAATCCCACTGCCGACAGCGTAGTACCGGACCGGCCGTGTGAACGAAGTATCGGTTCTCGATTATCTTTCTTTTCTATGGTTCCTGCTCTGCTGGTTCGGCTATGCCTACTATGTCGAGCACGGCCCGCAGAGAGAAAAGGGTATGTATCATGCCCTGAGCAAATACCGGCGCCGCTGGATGATCGAGATGCTCAAGCGCGAGAACCGGATTCTCGATTCGACGCTGATGGGCAACTTGCTTAACGCCGCGGTCTTTTTCGCTTCAACTTCAATCTTCGTGGTTGGCGGCCTGATCGCCGTGCTGGGTGCCACCGAACAGGTCACGGCATTGTTAGCAGAACTGCCTGTGGAGGTCGGAACCACGCGCTGGGTCTGGGAAGCCAAGCTCTTGGTCCTCGTGACGATCTTCGTTTACGGCTTTTTCAAGTTCGCCTGGTCGGTCCGGCTGTTTAACTATTGCTCTATCCTGATCGGCGCCACACCTATAACGACGAAGAACGACCCTGACGCGGCGGAGGACCCAGAGCGGCGGGCGACAGCCGAGAAAGCTGGTCAAATCATCGACCTGGCCAGCCATCATTTTCAGCGCGGAATGCGGGCCTATTTCTTCGGCCTCGCGACCCTGGGCTGGCTGGTGCACTCGGCCGTCTTTGTCGTCACCTGCAGTTGGGTGGTCCTGGTGCTCTATCGCCGGGATTTCCGCTCGCGCTCTCTCCGGGTCTTTCAAGACAAAACGGATTGAGGCCCGCCATGACCACTCCCGAACTCGATACGCGGCGCGAGAGCGATTCAATGGGCGAGATCGCCGTTCCCGCCGACCGATATTGGGGCGCGCAAACCCAAAGATCCCTGCAAAACTTCAAGATCGGCGGCGAAAAGATGCCGCCAGGGGTCGTCAAGGCCCTCGGCATTCAGAAGCTGGCGGCAGCCAAGACCAATATGGAGCTAGGCCTCCTGGACAAGGGTTTGGGCGAAGCCATCTGCCGCGCCGCAGAAGAAGTCTCCGCCGGTGCGCTGATCGATCACTTCCCCCTAGTGGTCTGGCAGACCGGTTCCGGAACACAAAGCAACATGAACGCCAACGAGGTGATCGCCGGGCGGGCCAACGAGATCCTAGCGGGCCAGCGCGGCGGGAAATCGCCGGTACACCCAAACGATCACTGCAATATGGGACAGTCGTCGAACGATAGCTTTCCGACCGCTATGTCGATCGCGGGCCTGACGCAAATCACCAGCGAGACGCTTCCTGCCCTGGAAGGACTTCACAAAGTACTAACCGATAAGTCCAACGCTTTCGAGCAGATTATAAAGATCGGCCGAACGCATCTGATGGATGCCACGCCAGTGACCTTGGGCCAGGTCTTTTCGGGCTATGCCAAGCAGATCGAATATGGGATCGACCGAGTTAAAGCCACACTGCCTCGTCTGGCACAACTGGCGCAGGGCGGGACCGCCGTCGGAACCGGGCTTAACTCCGTTGAAGGTTTCTCCGCGGCCTTCGCCAAGCATGTCGCCATCATCACCGGCCTGCCCTTTACCAGCGCCGAGAACAAATTCGAGGCTCTGGCCGCCCATGACGCGATCGTCGAAACTTCAGGCGCCCTGAACGTCCTCGCGGCATCCCTCATGAAGATCGCACAGGACATTCGGATGCTCGGCTCTGGACCGCGCTGCGGCCTTGGAGAGCTACGTCTGCCAGCCAATGAACCAGGTTCCTCGATCATGCCCGGCAAGGTCAATCCGACACAGGCCGAAGCCATGACCATGGTCTGCGCACAAGTCATGGGCAACCACGTCACCATCACTGTCGCTGGCTCCAACGGCCATTTCGAACTCAACGTTTTCAAACCGGTTCTGATCTATAACCTGCTCCAATCGGCAAAGCTGATCGGGGATGCCTGCGACTCCTTCACGCGCAATTGCGTCGAAGGCCTGCAGGCAAACGAGGAGAGGATCGCCGATCTGATGCAGCAGTCTTTGATGCTGGTGACGGCCCTCAACCCGCACGTCGGTTACGACAACGCCGCCAAGGTCGCGAAGAAGGCCTATGCCGACAACTCGACCTTGCGTGAGGCCGCCGCCGCGCTGGACCTCCTGACCCCCGAAGAGTTTGATCGTCTGGTCAAGCCTGAGGAGATGATCGGACCGAAACCGAGAGCCTGATCCATGTCCGTGGCGCTGAAAAAACGTTCTGTCGTGATTGCCGGGCATCGCACCAGCCTGAGCCTGGAAGACGCCTTCTGGCGCGTTCTCAAAGTCTTGGCTGCCGAGCGTCAGATTTCAATCAACGCGTTGATCGAAGAAATCGACGAAAACAGGAGCGGCAATCTCTCCAGCGCAGTCAGAACCTTCGTGCTCGAGCAGGCGCTAAAGCGGCCGCCCGAGCCCTCTGATTCGGAAGCGCCCGCGCCTGATCTCGAAGACTAGCGCGCGAGATCTTTCAATAAACCTCTCAGGACATCTTCGGGCTTAACCTTCTTCGAAGAAGAGGAGGAACCCGAACTCGACGAGGGTTTCGCGCCGCCGGATTTCTTTCGCTGAAAAGCCTGACCACCGACCTTGACGTTCGGTTCGTCCAGCGGCCCATTGACCTCGGCAATCACATAGGGATTGACCTGATCCGCATCCTGGCTGCGGAAGAGGTCGCTGCGCGACGCCAGCAGCCAGCTCGGCAGGTTGGCCGTGCCCGCGGTGAAGATCGAGGCGTTACGTCCGTCGACCCGCGTATCGACTGTCTCGACCACACCCTGATCGATATTGAAGGTGCCGCTCACCTTTGCCGGTGCGCCGGCAAAGGCACTGAACAGCGCGGTGGTAGCATCGCTGACACCGCGGATTTCCTTGACCTTTTCGCCGAGGATTCCAAGAACCACGCTGCCGATCTGCTCTTCGGCCTTAACCTTGGCGGTCACGGACCCGCCAAGTTGTCCCTGCCCCGCAAGAGAACGCACAAGGGCGGCTTCGCTTGTGCCGCTGCTGCGGAGCGAAGCGGTCACGTCCAGGTTTCCGGAAATGCGATCGGTGTCAGCCAGATCCCGGGTCAGCCGACCGGCGTTCAGGCCGGCTGCGTTGACTGTGAGGTCCAAACTCGGGGTTCCCCGGCCATCGAGAGTCCCGGCTGCCTCGAGGCGCCCGCCATAAACACCGGCCTCGAAATTGCGGATCGAAAGCAGACCGCCGTTCAGGCTGGCTTCCATGCGGGTCCGCTCCAGGCGCAGATCATTGATCACGATCGCTTTGGATCGCAAGACAACCTCTCCGTCGACTTCAGCCAATCCCGAGAGATCGAGCGGGTCGCGAGACCAACGGGGATGCACGCCGTTCAGATTCACGTCCGTCCGGCCTGCGCCGCTCGGAGCGGCGGCATTCCCAGACGCTGCGGTGTTGCGGCGTGCCGGTCGCGACGCGTTACCATTGCGCGACGACTGGGCTCGTTTCTCCGCCTTTAGGTCTTCTGTGTGAATCTCGCCTGTGGTCAGATCGACGTTGACCTGAGGTACTTCGGCGGAAAAGTCAGCCGCCAACTGGCCCTCAACCGTCAGTTTACCAGCTCGCAGAGTGAGGTCGCCAAGGCTTAGCGCTTGAGTGGTCCCGGTTAACTGCCCAGCCAGCGCAAAGCTACCCTGTCCACCGCGAATGCCCTTGTCCTCAGTCAGCGCACGGAGCAGGCCGTTGAAGTCGGGGTGCTTTGCCGTGACAGCGAAATTGAAGGTTGGATCCGAGAGCACAGCCTTCAGCTCTCCGGCCGCGGTGGCTTCCCCACCTTGCGCAGAGAGACGAGCATCCAACGCGAGCGCCTCGAGGCTGCCCTGTAAAGCCGTATTCACGGAAAAGGCGCCCAAGGATTCAAGATCGCGGGCCGTCTTTCCGATCAACGCTTCCAGTCGTTTGGGATCGGCGACCTGCAAGGACAGGCGGCCATTCACGGTCGGAACGCCAACAAGTTGATCGATTTGGCCGCTGGCCTCGACAGCGGCGCCGGACAGGTCTGCGATTTCAAAGCTGCGTAGAGCCAGAGACGCCGCTTGCAGGGTGCCGTCCAGGTGTATGTCGCGCGACGCAACGCCCTGATAGCTGAGACTTCCAACCCTGAGATCCAGATTGGCATCGAAGCGATCGAGGAAAGAGAGATCGGGTCCCGTCTCCTCGACCGTAACAGCATTGTTGGGGGAAGCATTTGCTTGGGCCGTGCCGCCGTCACTTGGCTTTGTCGCAGCTTGACGCTCCCCTTCCCCGGTCGGCTGCGCGTCAGCTTTGGCCTGGGGCAGATAGGCATCCAGGTCCAAACGGTCGACAGCAAGGCCGATGCCCAATCCCGGGCGTTCGCGCACCGCGATGCTGACGCCGCCGTTGATGCGGGTCACATCCATCAGCAAATCGATATCGCTAATGGTCACCAGTTGAGGGGTTGCGGTGACCCGGCTGCTTAAGACTGTCTTGCGCAACCGGTCTGCCGGGATATCGCCAATGTCCGCGCCCAGCCAGGTCAAAACACCGCGCAGATTGTCCGCGGCACCATCCACGCGCCCGTCGAAGGTCGGAACGGCAGCCGGGGTCGAAAGAATGCCCGAAACGGCAATGTCCGATCCCCCCGGCAGAAGAGCCGCCAACTCGCCAATCACCAGGCGGCCATCGGTGATTTCTGCATTGAAAAGCATCTGGCGCAGAACCTGCTGGCGATAGATGGCCGCATCGACCGCCAACTGGATAGAGGCCTCAAGATCCGTGGGAATCAGAAAGCCATCGGACGCTGGGACAGGTTCCTGGCTTGCGGTCGGATTACCATTGCCTGTGGCACCGGCGTTTGACGCAGACTGCGTGGCGTCCTGCGTTCCAGCAGCCACGAGCGGCGCGTCACCGGACACCGCGGCGGTCGTCGCCAACAGGGAATCAAGATCCAAGCGCGAGGCCTTGAGGACTACCCGCGCCCGACGCGGCGCGCCCTGCGCCATCTCAAACTCACCGGCGATCTCGGACTCACCCAACGTGATGACGACATCCTTCGCCGCGACCCGTTCCTCGTCTGCGGAGACCTCGGTTGCCAGGCTGAAAGGCTTCGCCAGCTCTGCAACCTGATCCGACGTCAGAGCAAATCCAGTCAAGCTTGCCGCGAGGTTGTCTCCGGAAAGCTTAGCCTTACCCCTTAATGAGACGCCCTCAACGTGCCGCGAGACCGTTCCGGAAAACTGTCCTCTCGTCCCCAGGCGCGGCAGAAACAGCGTCGTGCTGACTTGAGTTGCGCCCTCTTCGACCCAGCGCCCGCTCGCCGTCTCGAACTCTACATCATGTCCGCGAAACCGGACCTGTCCGCGCAGTGAAAAGGGGCCGGATAGAGACTCTGCGGCAACATCGGCATCCAAGGCGTCCAGACGCTCTTCCACGCCCGTCGTCGCGTCGCGATAGAGGATCGTGGCATTGCGCAGCGCCAAGCGGTCGATCCGAAGAGTGTCGTTGGCATCAGCAGACGGGCGAGATCCTGCCGTTTCTCTTTGGGAAGGACGGGGATCTGCAGGTTCGGCCGGCGCCTGATTGCCCGCTTCGGCCTGCGCGCCGAAAGTCCAGTTATTGCTGCCGTCCGGATAGACCTCGAGGACGACCGTCGGCTCGATCAGGGAAACGCTCTCGACCTGAACCTGTCCCTTTAGCAATGGCCAGAAGGCAACACGAACCTGCAATTGCTCGAGAGTCGCCATATCGGCTTCTGCGCCCTGGGGCGCGTTGGCGACGCGCACCTGGGCTGCGGAGAGTTCCGGCGCGGGCACAATCCGCAGGCTGACGTCGCCATCGATCTGCACGGCACGGCCGGTAAGCGTCATCGCCTGCTGCGCGATCTGGCCTTTATAGCTGTTCCAGTCGACAAAGCCCGGCCCGACCAAAACCGCGGCAACCGCGGCTGCGAGCAATATGACAATGCCTATCAGGATTTTCTTCAAAACTGGTCCTTTACCTCGGGACAGAGTCTCGTCCCACCGCAACGCCACAAACGCCAATTATCTTCGGCTGCCAGACGCAAGATATAGTGAACCAAGGGCACGCCTGCAATCGCCGCAGGCACACGTGCGCCTGCCGGCCTACGACACAAGGGCGACAACATAGAATCTTATGGTTAACAGATTGGTTCGAAAGGCTTAGCGGAGATCGCAGCGTAAGGGCTTCGCCCTTTACTCTCGACGCGGTTTAGTACGTTACAAAGACGCCGCCGAGCGTGCGGCCTGGTCGTAGAGGCCCGAAAGCGCCCGCAGTACATCCGCAAGCTGCCCGACCTGCTGATTGAACTCTGCATCGGTGCCTTTCACGAAAGCCCCCATGGACTTTACCAGACAGTCCTCGCGGATCTGACGGTAGCGTTCGCAGGCCTCACGTCCTTCCGCCGTCGTGCTGTAGGACATTTCCTTGCCGTTTTTCTCGCTGGCCACCAGACCGAGCCGAACCAGTTTCTTCAGAGCGTAAGAAACTGTGTGCGTGTCCTCCACATTCAGGATGAAGCAGAGATCGGCGAGTTTTTTCTGCCGGGTCCGGTGGTTGACCGAGTGCAGCACCTCGATGTCCAGACCGTTGAGCTCGCCGTAGCCGGCGGCGCTCATACAGCGGACAATCCAGCGGTTAAAGGCGTTGGAAGCGATGATCAGGCCGAACTCGAACTCGCTGAGTTCCGAAGCCTGGTCGGACACCAGATGAGCTGAAGAGACGATACTCCGCCGGGTTTTGCCCTCATCGGTCATAACATCCTCCCGTCACCTTGAACCGCGTACACCTCAGCTACCGACGGCGCCGTAGCCGCCGCCACCGGGCGTCTCGATCACGAAACGATCGCCCGGCGCCATCTCAACCGAGTCCGTCGCGGTCAGGGAAACCGTCGTCCCGTCCGTCCGTTCGACCCAATTCTTGCCCAGCGCACCGCTTCCGCCGCCCGCCAGGCCGAAAGGCGGCACCTTGCGGTGATTGGAGAGCATGGCGGCCGTCATGGCCTCGCGGAAGACGATCTCGCGCCGCGCGCCGTCACCGCCCCGATGCTTACCGGCCCCGCCGGAGTTTGGCCGTACCTGAAAGCGCTCCAGCAGCACCGGAAAGCGCCACTCGAGGATTTCAGGATCGGTCAGACGGGAGTTGGTCATATGGGTATGGATCGCATCGGTGCCGTCGTAACTCGCCCCCGCGCCGGATCCGCCGCAGATGGTCTCGTAGTACTGGTGCTCGCCATTGCCGAAGGTGAAGTTGTTCATGGTCCCCTGAGCGGAGGCCATGATTCCGAGCGCGCCATAGAGGGTGTCGGTGATCACCTGGCTGGTTTCCACATTGCCCGCGACCACGGCGGCCGGATACTGCGGGTTCAGCATCGACCCGTCCGGGATGCGAACATCCAGGGGCTTCAGGCAACCCTCGTTCATGGGGATCTCGTCGTCCACCAGGGTCCGGAAGACGTAAAGCACCGCGGCCCGGCAAACCGAAGACGGCGCGTTGAAATTGCTGTCCAACTGCGCAGAGGTGCCCGCGAAGTCGATCACCGCCCGGCGCGCCGCTTTGTCGATCTTGATGGAGACCGAAACCTGCGCGCCGTTGTCCATGTCGTAGGTGAAGCTGCCATCCGCGAGCACGTCCAGCACCCGCCGCACCTGTTCCTCGGCATTGTCCTGCACATGGCCCATATAGGCGTGGACGACTTCCAGGCTGAAATGAGTAACCATGCGGCGCAGCTCCTGCACGCCTTTTTCGTTGGCCGCGATCTGGGCCTTGAGGTCGGCGATGTTCTGCTCCGGATTGCGCGCCGGGTATTTGCCGGAGGCCAACAGCGCCCGGGTTTCCTCCTCGAGGAAGCGGCCCTGCTCGACCATCATGAAGTTGTCGATCAAGACGCCTTCTTCTTCCACGTTGCGGCTGTTGGGCGGCATGGAGCCGGGCGAGATCCCGCCGATATCCGCATGGTGTCCCCGGCTGGCCACGAAAAAGAGAATGTCCTTACCCGCCTGATCGAAGACCGGGGTAATGACAGTAATGTCCGGCAAGTGCGTGCCGCCGTTATAGGGCGCGTTCAGCACATAGACATCACCCGGCGACATGGAACCGGTCCGCTCGCGGATGACAGTGCGGATGGATTCGCTCATAGAGCCCAGATGCACCGGCATATGCGGCGCATTGGCCACCAGGTTGCCCTCGGGATCGAAGATGGCGCAGGAGAAGTCCAGACGCTCCTTGATGTTCACCGAGTAAGAGGTGTTTTCCAGGGTCGAGCCCATCTGTTCAGCAATCGACATGAAGAGATTGTTGAAGATCTCCAGCATGACCGGATCGACTTCGGTGCCGACCGCGACTTCCCGCTCGAGGGGTACGACCCGGTCGAGGACCAGATGATCGCGCTCGCTCAGCGCCGCCTGCCAGCCCGGTTCCACGACCGTCGTCGAGGTCGGTTCGATCACGATGGCCGGGCCATTCACCAGATCGCCAGCCTGCAAGGCGGCGCGTTCATAGACCGGCGCGTCATGCCAAGCACCACCCGCATAGATCCGGGTCTGGGCCGCAGCTTCCGGCGCCCCACTGCGTGTCCCTGCTGTCAGTTTCTTATCTTCGATGCTGTCGGTCTTGCCGACAGCTTCCACCGAGACCGCTTCGACAATGTGATCCTTGTCGGTGATGAAGCCATAGCGCTGACGGTGAGCCTGTTCGAAGCCCTCGATGATCTTCGCCCGGTCGCCGAAGTCGACGATCAGAGAAGAGTCGGTGCCTGCGTAGCGCAGGTGTACCTTGCGCAAAACCTCGATACGTTCGTCGCCGATGCCTTGAGCACGCAACTCTTCGGCCGCATCGACCGCGAGTTCACCAAGGACCTTGCCAATTTCACCAACCACCTGATCGTTGAGCCCGCCTTCAACAGCTTGCTCGCGAAGGGCCCGCAGGTCCGCCAGGCCCATGCCGTAGGCGGAGAGCACACCCGCGAAGGGGTGCAAAAAGATCTTGGTCATGCCCAGTGTATCGGCGATCTCGCAGGCGTGCTGTCCCCCGGCGCCACCAAAGCTGCAGAGGGTGTATTCGGTGACATCGTAGCCGCGCTGGGTCGAGATCTCTTTAATGGCGTTGGCCATATTCTCCACGGCAATGCGCCGGAAGCCTTCAGCCACGTCTTCCGGGCTGCGTTCGTCCCAGGTGGCCGCCTTGATCTCCGCCGCCATAGCGGTGAACTTCTCGCGCACCACTTCGCCGTCCAAAGGCTGATCGGCGTCCGGCCCGAAGACCTTGGGGAAGAACTCCGGCACCACGCGGCCTAGCATGACGTTGCTGTCGGTGACCGACAGAGGGCCGCCGCGCCGGTAGCAAGCCGGCCCCGGATTGGCACCCGCGGAGTCCGGGCCGACCCGGTAACGTGAACCGTCGAAATGCAAAATCGACCCGCCACCCGCGGCCACGGTGTGGATCTGCATCATGGGTGCGCGCATGCGGATCCCGGCGACCTGCGTCTCGAAGGCCCGCTCGTACTCACCATTGTAGTGAGCGACGTCGGTCGAGGTGCCGCCCATATCGAAGGTGATGATTTTATCCAGCCCGCCCATGGCCGCGGTCTGAACGGCACCGACGATGCCGCCGGCCGGTCCTGAGAGGATCGAATCTTTGCCCTGGAACAGCTTCGCGTCGGTGAGGCCGCCGTTGGACTGCATGAACATCAGCCGCGCATCGCCGAGCTGACCGGCCACCTGATCCACGTAGCGCCGCAGAATTGGGGAGAGATAGGCGTCGACCACCGTGGTGTCGCCACGGGAGACCAGTTTCATCAGCGGCGAGACCTGATAGCTGACAGAGATCTGCGGAAAGCCGATTTCAGCCGCCAGTTCTCCCAGCTGACGCTCATGATCGTGGTAGCGGTAGCCATGCATCAGCACCACGGCGACGGAGCGGAATCCGGCATCGAAAGCCGCCTGCAGCTGTTCACGGGATTTTTCAAGATTGAGGGGCGTCAGCACCTCGCCCTCGGCGCTCATGCGTTCCTCGATCTCTACGACCTGCTCGTAGAGCTGCTCGGGGCGTTTGATCTGGCGGGCGAAAAGCTGCGGACGGTGCTGATAGGCGATCAGCAGCGCATCCCGGAAGCCCTCGGTAATGACCAGCAGGGTGCGCTCACCTTTGCGCTCCAGCAGTGCGTTGGTGGCCACGGTCGTGCCCATCTTCACGGCCTCGACCGCCTCGGTCGGAATGGTCTCGCCCGCCGCAACGCCCAGCAGGTCGCGGATCCCCTGGATCGCGGCGTCCGGGTATTGCTCCGGATTTTCGGACAGCAGCTTGTGAGTCACAAGAGACCCATCGGGTTTGCGGGCCACCAGATCGGTGAAGGTGCCGCCACGGTCGATCCAAAATTGCCATTCGCCGTCTTGCTCGACCTGATCCGTAAGTGCCTTGTCCGACATGCCTGCTGCTTTCGACTGAAGTAAGTGAATTTTCGTTTTATAGATAATTTATCGATAAATTGTCAACGTTATGTTTGTTTAACCCCTCCTGCCCTATTGATCACTTAAAATTGCCTTCCTTCGATCACACATGCATGCAAGCGTCTGCCCATGGAACGGAGTATCTTTTCACGTGTTGTCCGTATTGTGCGGCGCCTGCTACTCGCAGTCGTCCTGCTGCTGGCGGGCCCCCTGATGGCGGCGGTCAGCGGCCAGGTCGACGTCTCTAGGAGTTGGCGGGACGCAAGTCGTGAGAGCGCCGGAATCGCTCCAGATCCCGCTGTGGTGCGCGAACCTGTGGTTCAGGTGTACGGCGCGCGAGCCTATGGCTGGCGCGGAGCCTTTGCCGTCCACACCTGGATCTCGGTTAAACGCGAGAATGCCTCTACCTTTTCGACCTACGAAGTGATCGGC
>CBDDBN010000003.1:0-45098 GCA_965225735.1 Denitrobaculum sp.
ATCTTCGAGCAGGGCCTCACCGCGAATCCGGCTAACTATGAACCTCTCTCACCGGTCAGTTTTCTACGCCGCGCCGCCTATGTTTATCCCGGTAAAACAGCCCGTTATTCACGGCGATTTACGCCTGACGTACCGGGACTTTTATCAGCGAAGCTGCCGCCTTGCGTCGGCTTTGGCAAAGCGCGGAATCAGGTCCGGCGATACCGTTGCCGTCATGGCGCCAAACGTGCCCGCGCTCCTTGAAGCTCACTACGGCGTCCCAATGCTTGGCGCGGTCCTCAACGCACTCAACACCCGACTGGACGCGGCTACAATCGCTTTCATACTCCAGCATGGAGAAGCCAAGGTCCTGATCACCGACAGGGAATTTTCACCGGTGGTCTCTAAGGCGCTTGAGATCCTGGACAAAAAGATCCTCGTCATCGATATCGACGATCCCCTCGCGGAATCGGGAGATTTGCTGGGCGAGCTGAACTACGAAGCCTTTCTCGAGGAGGGCGACCCTTCTTTTCCTCCTGGCCAGCCGGAAAATGAATGGCAAGCGATATGCCTGCTCTACACCTCCGGCACCACCGGTAATCCGAAGGGTGTGGTCTACCATCACCGCGGCGCCTATTTGAATGCGCTCGGCAACCTCATCACCTTCGGTCTTTCGCCTCAGACGGTCTATCTCTGGAGCCTGCCGATGTTCCACTGCAACGGTTGGACCTTCACCTGGGCTGTGACAGCTGCCTGCGGCACGCATGTCTGCCTACGCAAGGTCGATCCCGCGCTGATCTATCCTATGGTCAAGGAACACCGAGTCACCCAGATGTGCGGGGCGCCGATCGTGCTCAACATGCTGGCGCAAGCACCTGAGAGCGTGAAAGTCGGCTTCGACCATCCGGTCGAGATCGCCACGGGCGGAGCCGCGCCCCCAAGCGCGATCATCGAAGCCATGGAAGACAATGGCTTTCGCGTCCTGCATCTCTATGGCCCTGACCGAATCCTATGGCCCCGCCACGCTCTGCGCCTGGCAGGACGACTGGGACGAACTGGATCTGCAGGGCAGGGCCTCCATGATGGCGCGACAGGGCGTCAAGTTGGTCACCCTGGAAGACATCATGGTCGCCGACCCTGAAACCCTCGAGGAATGCCCCTGGGACGGCGAAAGCCTGGGTGAACTGATGCTGCGCGGCAACAGCGTTATGAAAGGGTATCTCAAGAACCCGACAGCAACCGACGCCGCATTTTTCCGGCGGCTGGTTCCACAGTGGTGACCTGGCTGTCCGCCACCCGGGACGGCTACGTCGAGGTCAAGGACCGTTCCAAGGACGTCATCATTTCCGGCGGTGAAAATATCTCCAGCCTGGAGATCGAAGACACCTTGTACCGTCACCCCCAGGTCCTGGAAGCAGCCGTCGTTGCCCGTCCGGATGAGACCTGGGGAGAGACGCCATGCGCCTTTATCACTCTGAAGACCGGCGAAAACGCCAGTGCAGAAGAGATCATCGCCTATTGCCGTGACAACATGGCGGGCTTCAAGATACCCAAAACCGTGATTTTCGGCGAACTGCCCAAGACCTCGACCGGTAAGATCCAGAAATTCCTGCTGCGGGAGCAGGCGCAAGCGTTAAGGGATGGAAAAGCATGAAATCTCTCTTCAATCTTGAAGGCCAGGTGGCGATCGTCACGGGTGCCTCCAGCGGTTTGGGCCGTCACTTCGCGCAAACGCTTGCATCCGCTGGTGCAAAGGTGGCCATCGCCGCGCGCCGGACGGAGTCCCTCGGCGATCTGGCGCGTAAGATCAGCGCCGAGGACGGCCGCGCCATTCCAATCCGCCTCGATGTGACGGATCCGGACTCGATCGCCGCCTGCGTGGAAACGGCTGAGACAGAGCTCGGCCCGGTTACAATCCTGGTCAACAACGCAGGCATCGCCATCTCTAAATCCGCCCTGGAGCTTAGCCGCGACGAATGGGATCAGGTGGTGAACACCAATCTGAACGGCGTCTGGCATATGGCACAGCAGGTGGCGCAGCATATGACCCGGCTGGGCCACGGCGGCTCGATCATCAATATCGCTTCGGTCTTGGGCCACCGTGCGACCGGTCATTTGGCCGGCTATTGCGCAACCAAGGCTGCGGTCGAGAACTTGACCCGCGCCCTCGCCATCGAGCTGGCCCGTTATGACATTCGGGTCAATGCTTTAGCCCCGGGTTATATCGAAACCGAGATCAACCGTGACTTTCTTAACAGCCCGGCGGGCGAGGGCTTGAAAAAGAAAATCCCGCAGCGCAGGTTCGGTCATGAGAGTGATCTGGACGGTGTTCTCCTGCTGCTGGCTTCCGAAGCCTCGCGCTATATGACCGGCAGCATTCTGACCGTCGATGGCGGCCAGTCTGCCTGCGTTTAACCGGATCGTTCCGTTTGATCTCCCAACTCAAGTCAGAGACCTAACCCATGGATTTTTCGTTAGATTCCGAAACCGCCGATCTTTGCGGGCGCATCCGAAACTTCGTTGCCGCGGAAATCCTGCCGCTTGAGAGCGACCCGGCGAGTTTCGACGAGCACGAGAACATCCGCCTCGATGTCTTACAAACCCTGCGTGCCAAAGCAAAATCCGAAGGCCTCTGGTCGCTGCAGATGCCGAAAGAGCGCGGCGGCGGTGGCTTGAATACCGTCGGCATGGCCGCTTGCTACGAGGAAATGGCGCGCTCCATCTTCGGGCCCGTGGTTTTCAACTCGGCGGCGCCGGACGATGGCAACATGTTCGTCCTCAACCGGGTTGCCACGGACGCACAGAAAGAACGCTGGTTGCAGCCCATCATTGACGGCAAGGTTCGGTCCGCTTTTGCCATGACTGAACCGGCCCCTGGGTCGGGCTCCGACCCGACCGTCATGCTAACCCGGGCCGAGCGCCGCAACGACCGTTGGATTGTGAACGGCCACAAGTGGTTCATCACCGGCGCGGGCGAGGCGCAACATTTCATCCTGCTCGCCAAATCCTCCGACGATCCGCGGCGGGGGTTGACCGCTTTCCTGGTCGACCGGGACCAGCCAGGCTTTCGCGTCGGCCGCCGCATCCCCATCATGGGCCCCGAAGAGCACGGCGGGCATTGCGAGGTCCATCTTGAAAACCTCGAAATTCCAGACGAAAACCGCCTGATGGAGGAGGGCGACGGCCTCAAACTTACTCAGATCCGCCTGGGTACTGCGCGCCTGACCCACTGTATGCGCTGGCTGGGTATGGCCAAACGCGCTTTGGAAATCGCTGCGCCTTACGTCCGCGAACGCGACAGTTTCGGCAGCAAACTTGCGGAGCACGAGGGCGTGCAATGGATGCTGGGTGAAGCGGCTATGGAGATCGAGATTGGCCGCTTGCTGACGATGAAAGCGGCCGCCACCCTCGATAGCGGCGATTTTGCGCGCAAAGAAGTCTCCATGGCCAAAGTCCAGGTCTCCGAAACCCTGCATAAAGCCATTGATACGGCGATCCAGCTTTGCGGTGCGCGGGGCTATTCCAAGGATACGCCCCTGGAGTGGATGTACCGCTACGCCCGCCAAGCCAGACTGGTCGATGGCGCGTCCGAGGTGCACAAGATGGTCTTGGCGCGGAACTATATGAAAGAAGGTTCGGATTTTTGGTCCTGGCATCCCTAGAGAAAGCCGATGCCCTCGGGATGGGAAAAGCAAGTCCAGCCGACGCGCTAACGGCATTCTTTGCCAAACAGATGGAGCGGGATGACCTGCGCCTTCGCTCTTGCCGGCGTCTTGACGGCGGCGCCGTGCAGGAAAACTGGCGCCTCGAGTTCGCGAGCGGTCACGAAGGGCAGGAAGTCCGACAGGCCTTTGTCTTACGCACCGACGCCCGAAGTTCTCTACCCGACAGCCGGCCAAAATCGGAAGAATTTGCGCTCTTAAAGGTCGCCTTCAACGCCGGTATTCTGGTGCCTGAACCGCTCTGGTTCTGCTCCGATGAAAGTGTCATCGGCGCTCCCTTTTTGATCATGCGCGAACTTTCTGGAACAGCGCAGGGCAGGGCGATCACGGCGCTTAATCAGCCCGATGGCGGCAATCCCGCGCTCGTGACAGCTCTCGCGCAGCAGCTCGCGAAAATCCATGAGATCAAGAGCTTACCTCAGGATCTTGTGTTTTTGTCGGGAGATAACCTGCCGCCGGCTGTCGCCGAAATCGCCCGGTGGCGGCGGGAACTCATCGAATTGCCAGGTGATTGGCCGGCGCTCGAATGGGGACTACGCTGGTGTGAAAATCATCTTCCTCCAGCCCCCGCGCAGCCTTGTCTGGTTCATGGCGACTTTCGCAGCGGCAACTACCTGGTCGACCTGGAAAGCGGAGAGCTTACCGGCATTTTGGACTGGGAGTTCGCATCCTGGGGAGATCCCATGAGTGACCTGGGGTGGTTCTGCGCAGCCTGCTGGCGCTTCGACCGTCCGGACCTCGAAGCCGGCGGTATTGCGCCGCGCGCAGCTTTCTACCAGGCCTATGAAGCGGCTTCTGGTCATCGCCCCAACCCAACAACGGTGTATTTTTGGGAAGTTCTGGCGCATATCCGCTGGGCAATCATCGCGGTGCAGCAGGGCCTGCGTTTCTTTACAGGCGGCGAAGAGAGCCTCGACCTCGCTTTGACCGGCCGCCTGAGACCCGCGCAGGTCCAAAGGCAGTTACTGGAGATGACAGCGCCCGAGAATTGGCAAAACCGGGGACAAGAGAGAACAGAGGCTGAAGGCCCCGTTTCCCAGCCAGGAAGAGGCTATGACATGACCGACTTAGATGCGACCCGAAAGCTGCTGGCGAGTGCCACCGCCCTCTATCGTACGGAACTGCGACCGGCATTGCCCGCGGCGCAGATGGAAAACGCCCGTATGCTTGAGGAGGCGTTGACAAGCGTCCTTGCAGACTTGGAACCTACCCTGCAGGACGAAAGACTGAGCAAGAAATCTCAACAAAATAGATCGGCGAACGACATTAGAGACGGCAGCAAAGACGGTCAGGCGCCCACACACTTGGCGCTTTTACAGGCAATCGCGCAAGAAATAAGTGAGTAACTTGCCCAGGCGCTAAGAATATGCCGGTTTTCACCCGTATCATCGGCAAGTTTGTCTAAACCTTTTCACGTTATGCTGACCGAATGTGCGCACAATCTGTCTATCAGCCGCAAACAGCGGCGGCCGACTTGATCGACGATCCACTACTCCTAGATCTCTACGAGTACTGGTCCGGCCTGCGCCGAGACGGAGCAATTCCCCAACGCGGCGACTTGGACCCGTTGGACGTCCCGCACTTGCTGCCTTACATCCTCCTAGCCGACTGCGCAGAAGCGGGACACAAAATCAAATTCCGTCTTACGGGTTCGGATATCGCCTTCGCTCCTGGTTCGGACCTCACAGGCCGTTACCTGCATGAGCGCGGACCGCGTACTGCCTATCTGACGCACCTTTGTGAGCTTTACCGTCTGGGAGCCACCTGCGCGGAAGGCCTCTACAGTGCCTTTGCCTACGGCTACTCCGGTGACGAGGGCCCCAAAAGGGTCAATCGTATCTTCTTGCCCCTCAACGATTATGGCGACGGCGCATCTATGCTTTTGGTCGGCCAAGTACGTGACAAGTCTGCCGTTGCCGCCAAACCCATCTGGTTGACCGAGCCGGATGTCATTCAGACCTTGTCTTTATTTGAGATCCGCCCAGGCAAACAGGATGACGGCACAGCCCTAGCCGGTTAAGCCAGAAGCATCCCTGTACAACTGCTTTCGTCGAAAGTCAGGGGATCTCCGAAACCTTCATTGCCGTTTGCGCCTTTGAGTCATCGGATGGCTTCCGGGGGCTAAAGGGCTGAATAAGCTGGCCTGTGAAACTCACCGGCATATGGTCTTGGATGCCAATCACAGCCGGGGGGCGGCGCGGTTCATTGAAGTGTGTGCCGAACAGCAAGTCCCAGAGCATCAGGTTCTCGCCGTAGTTCTTGTTGCCTTCACGCAGGTCCATGGAATGGTGCCAGCGATGCAGACCGGGCGTGTTGAAGATGTAATTCAAGAAACCGAACCGCATCTCGACATTGCAGTGAGTCAGGATACCGATGAAAGCGGTAATCCCGCTGACCCAGATGAAGACTTCCTTCGGCGCGCCGGCCAGGAACAACAGCGGCTGGCTCAAGACAATACTGAGCGCCGTATCCATGAAATGAAAACGCCCCGTGTTGAAGAACCACAGGCGCGTCACACTGTGGTGCACCGCATGGAACCGCCACAGGAAAGGAACTTCGTGGGCCAGACGATGTGCCCAATAGAGGCCGAACTCGGCCACGACCAACCCGGCGAGCACCTGTGCCGCCAGAGGCCATTCTTTGGGCCAGATACCACCGCTTTCAGGCGCCAGCGCCTCGGCGGCGCCCATAGCCGTTGCGGTAACCACCAAAATCTGGACCAGCCCCTTGTTCAGAAGCGTATGGGCAAGGTCCGGCAGGATCTGACCATCGTTGTGCAGCCAGTTTCGCTCGTGAGGCATCGCGCGTTCGAGAAAGAACAGCGTCACGGCGAGACTGAGATAGACCAGATTGAAGACCAATACGCCATGGCCGCTCGCCATGCCAAGTTGCGTCAGGCCGATGCAGGTGACGAGCAGCAGCGGCCACAGAAGGTAGGAAATGGCAACACGCATCATGTTTGTTTCGGAGTCCCCCGGAGAATCGCGGCATGGTAAACGAAGCCTATGTAATTGCAAAAGCTTTCGATTCTCTTGCGCGTTTCTCTGTTGAGCAGCGCAATAGCTCTCCGCATATCTAAGCCGTCAATCGCGGCCGCGGTTCATACCCCCGACCAGGCCTTTCTCCGAACCACAAGTGACAGCAGTCCGGATATCAGAACGCAATAGATGAAGTAGCCGAATGTCAGAGCTTCGAATGCGGCGCCGGCATCGAACAAAAGGCCCATAAACGGCGGAGAGAGGGCGGTGGAAAAGACCATTAAGGACGTTACGAAGGAGCGGATCGCGCCCAGGTGAGTGACGCCGTAGAGCTCTGCCCAGAGCGCGCCGAAGAGCGCCGATCCCGCGCCAGCCGTGGCACCGATAGCCAACATGTAAAGCTGCGCCGATACAGTCGCCGATGAGAAAGAAAGCAGCAACATTGCCGCCCCCATGGGAAGCAAGAAGACCGGCAACAGCCGCCTCGCACCAAAGCGGTCGATCGCTTGACCGGCGCAAAGTGCCGTCAGACTCTGACTAAAGGCAAAAACCACGAAGGCGGTTGCCAAGAGTTCGAGGCTCCAACCCTTAACTTCAGCGAGGTGCCGCTGGTGGAAAAACATACCGGTCGAGATGAAAGAGGGGGCCAATACAGCCGGAAGAACAAGGTAGAAACGGCTGTCTCGCAGCACCTCCCGTAAAGAGGCTTCGCGGCTGGCGCGCTTGCGTTCAGGTTGTCCCGGTAAAGCTTCGGGCTCATTCACGCTGCTTTGCGGCGTCCTGCTCAGCAACAGCATGGATAGGGGCAAGGCGACAACGACGATGGTCGCGGCAAAGTAACTCCACGACGAGCGCCATCCGAAAGCCGCCAACACTGCGATTGCGATGAAAGGCAGCACGGCCTCACCCAATGGATAACCAAGGGTCACCAAACTCACGGCCTTGCCGCGCGCCCGCTCGAAATAGCGCGCCATGGAGACCATGGCGATATGTCCCAGCAATCCCTGGCCGAAGAGGCGCAGGCCAAAAATCGCGACACCCAACATAACGACCGAGCTTGCGTTTGCCATGGTCAGGCTGGCGGCCGCCAATCCCAGCACCACCAAGGCCGTAAAGAGGTGCAATGCGATCCGGTCGATCGCCCGTCCAACCCAGATCAGCAGAAAGCCGCTGCAAAGGGTTGCCACCGAATAGAGGCTGCCGAACGCGCCATGGCTAAGTCCGAATTCCTCACGCAATTCGATGCTGAAGAGGGAAATGAAGAAAGTCTGACCGAAACTGGAGGCAAAGGTCAGGAAAAGACCGAAAGCCAAAAACCGCGGATTGGCGAGAATAAAGGACAGATAGCTCATAAAACGGGCGGTCCGGAGGAAAACGGCGTCGGCCAAAAGCGAGAAGGGGGCTTTGAAGCGGTTCGCGGAGGAAGCTTGAGTCCGTCAACTTTCATGACACAGACCCGCTGATAATCAAGCTCTTAAAGCCCAAACATTTGCTTAAGGCAGGATCGTCGCCGGCCCGTTTTCTATCAAAAACGTCCGGATTCTTCGCCTCAATTAACGCTTCTTCAAGACCGCATACCTATAGTCTCGATCGCAGGATTGTTTTTTAGATAAATCCAAGCGGCCACGTCCATGATGGAGAGCCGCTGCGCATTGCGATGAGGAGACGCAAGGTATGCTTTCCGCTTTGATGAACCAGGCCACCGATCTGCTGCAGCAGACCAAGGATCGCCTGAACGCCAATGCCCTTGGCCTCCCAGCATCTTCCGACTCTGCATCCGGCGCGAAGAACCCCGCGAGCGCTGTCCCCGCGCTTGAAAAAGCCGACGCCGAGGGGGGCGCCTTCGACCGCTTTGACCGCGATGCCACAACTCTTCGCCTTTCGGCGCGGGCGCGACTGCAGGCCTTTGGCCAGGATCGCGACGCCGCCGCGACCGGTCAGAACAATGCCGCCCAAGGTCTCGACAATCTTGGCCAGGCGGTCTCGGGCGCCATTCAGCAATTACGCGATCAGCTCGAACAAGCCTTCTCTTCTCTCGGTCTCGATCCGGACAAGGCCATCGGAGCCGCGAACGCGGCCCGGGACGCCATCACCGGGGCGACCCAGAGCCAGTCCTTTCAACTTCAGCTCAGTCAGATCACCGCGCAGGAAACCCGTGCGCAGCAGAGCGACGGCGATTTCTACTATGGCGCCTCCCTTGTCGCCGAACAGTTGGAGATTTCCTACAATTCGGAGACCGGTGTCTTCCAGGCCAGCGTGGTCCGGGTCTCGATTTCCGTTGAGGTCGGTACGGGCGATTTCGTGAACGATGTTGGCGCCGGCACTCTACTGAACAACGCCGGGGCGGAGATCGATCTCGATAAACTGCTTGGTGGCTCCTTCTTCAATGGCCTGCAACTCGCCGCCGGCGAGCAGCAGCAGGCGGCCGCTCGTCCAGCGGTGGATGATGCGGATGACGACGACATCAATGAGGTTGGTGGACTCAAAGACGCTGACGATATCGATGAGGCGTCCGATGACGACGACGATGCCGAACCTCTCGTTTTAATATCGACCCCGGAAGACGACCCGCTTGCCGCAGCCAAGGAAGTGATCCAGAGCTTCCGCCTCGACATTCTGCTGCGTATCGAGCAAAGCGGGCGCGGCGTGCAGGGTGCGCCAGCCCAACAGACGGCCGTCAATCAATTGACCGGCGAGCCGGCATCGGTGCCGTACGAGCAGATTGAGCCCGTCGACATCAGGGTCTAACCTCCCAAACAATTCCGTCTTGTCGAAACCGCGCCGGGTTTAACACCTTGCTGCGAGGTTGCCCCTTTCGGGGTTTCCTATGCGGTCAAAGCTTCATGTTCTTTCTTTGAAGTCTTTTTGTTCTTTTTTTGTTCTTGATTCATCGAACCGACACGCCTATCCTCCTGACAACAACGCAGACGGAGGACTCACAATGATGATTCAGGAACGCTCGAAGAACCTTGATATGCTTCTCAGCAGTATCGCCGCGATTGGTAGCTTCTGCTTCTTTCTCTTCGTACTGACATTCGGCTGGCTAACGGCTTTCGAAGTCATGGCCCGATAAACGGCCTTGCAGGCGCTGAATGAGGTGAGCTAGGGCGGGCAGTCGCATTTTTAAAATGTGAGAAAACAAGACCGGCCCAAGATCTTTGTAGGCTCCGTCGTGTGGGGAACGTTGTTTCGCGTTCCCCTTTTTCGTTTTTGATAGCGTACAGATGAGCAACGAATTCGGGAGATAGCCTGCTGACGCTTGATGCCAGCTTTAGAAAACAACCGCAAATAGGATACGCCGGTTGGCCAGATAACAATCTGCAACCTTAAACATCTAAGTTATAGATCTTCACAACCAGTAAAACTCTCGAGATTGAGACTAAAACCTACAGGAATGGTCGAAATCTAAAAGTAGTGACCTCTCTTTGTGAATTAAGAATTCAATTCCCCTTACGGTTGTTACGGACTCCGGTATTCAGTAGTACTGTGGTTGATATAAATAGAGCCTAGCAACCACCGATCAAAGTTTCTATACTTCGCCTTCAATCTGGCGGTCGGTAAATCGGCGATGAATATAGAGACCTTCCTGATTACCCACGACGGTAAGATCTGCCCGGCGGCGGGGCTGAGTGATCGCGTTTTGAGTGACGACGCAGGAACGGGATGCGATGTGATTGAACAGACGGTCCGCAAGACCGGCTGGATCGGCGTTGAGTTTGATCGGGATCGCCAGGAAATCTTGCTGACGTTTCGGGCCATGGAAATGGCGGAGCAAGCCGTAACGGCTGTTTGCGCACTTTTACTGATTCCCAGTCTCAATAGGGTCATTCTGAAGTACGATTTTATCGGCACGAAAAGCGAATGCCTGTCCAACGGCTCCGCGGCGAGTATGCGGCTGATGGAAATCGCTAAATCCGCTGAAGAGCTCCGACTTCAATATGAGTTTTTCGCCTCCGCCAAGGACCCAAATCTTCTGTTTAAAAGAGAGGAAACCGACGCGCGCAGGCTGGGCGCACTGCTGAAAGTCTGGCGCGAGTCGATGGGAATCTTCAACGAGAACACCGTTCCTCTTCTCAAGGAATTTGGGCTGCTTTCCCGGACACTGCTGATCGAACCCACAGGGCAGGGCCACGCCGGCAAATTCACCTTTATCGGGCAGGATTTTACGGTGTACGGCGCCAACTGGCCCGAGGAAGGGATCGGCATGCCGGTCGACCAGCAGTTCGACAGCGGCTATGGCGTTTGGGTCGCGAAAGCGCTCGCGGTCATACGAGAGACAGGCCATCCTCAGTACGAGCATGTCGATGCCCGTATCCGGCGGCCCAATGGCGAACAGCGGCGCAGCCGTTACAAATGCTTGCGAACCTTCTGGCGCGACAGCAACAACCATCCGATCCTTATGACCAATTCGCTGATCACGCCGAATGTGGATATCCCGCTACTGCCCGTGCAAAGTTCTGTGGTCTAAGACTTCCGATCCAGGAACATTCCCTTTAGACGTGAGTGGTTCGGCCCCCTCGGGCTTGGCGAACAGGGCGATCACTCTGCAAACTCGTGCTCCCCTATGCCATAGCGTTCGTGCCCTATGAACGGCAGCGGGGAAGGCAGCCTAGGAGTTTGCATCCAAGACGCAGGTGAAAGCCTTTTCATGACTACAAAGTCTCTTCTCGTCCTTCCTGGCGACGGCATTGGCCCCGAGATCTGTCAGGCAAGCTGCCGGGTGCTTGAAGCTGCCAGCGACACCTACGGCCTAAGCCTGACCTTGAAGCATCGGGACATCGGATTTGCCGCGCTTGCGGCACAGGGCTCCACAATACCCCAGGAAGTGATCGATGCGGCCAGAGAGGCCCATGGGGTGATTCTGGGGCCAGTCTCCCACAACGACTACCCACCGCAGAGCGAAGGGGGGCTCAATCCTTCAGGCGTTCTCCGGAGCGCCTTGGAACTCTTCGCGAACATCCGCCCGGCACGTAGCCGGCAAGGTGTTCCCGCACCCATCGCTCCCTCAGTCGATCTGGTGATCGTGCGCGAGAACTTGGAGGGTTTTTACGCTGATCGGAATATGCATCAGGGGCCCGGCGAATTCATGCCGACACCCGACACGGCCCTAGCTTTTCGTAAAATCACCGCTGGCGCCTCCAGGCGCATTGCAGAACGCGCCTTCTTTCTTGCCGCCGGGCGCGGCGCTAAGCGGGTCACCGCCGTTCATAAGGCGAACGTAATGCGAGTCTCCGACGGCCTGTTCCTGCGGGAAGTCCGGACCGTCGCAAAGCGATATCCCGACATTGCTTACGAAGAAGTTCTGGTGGACGCAGCAGCCGCCCTGCTGGTCAGGGATCCCGCTCGCTTCGATGTCATCGTGACCACAAATATGTTTGGGGACATTCTGTCGGATCTGGCTTCGGAGCTTGCGGGCGGACTTGGTCTCGCTGCCTCACTCAATGCCGGTATGAACCACGCCGCAGCCCAGGCGCAACATGGCTCAGCACCGGATCTGGCAGGGCAGGATCGGGCCAACCCTTCTTCCCTTATCGCCTCGGCGGCAATGCTGTTGGAGCATCTTGGATTTGCCCAAGCCGCGCGGGCGATAGAACAGGCGCTGGATAGAGCACTGTCACAGCCAGAGACACGCACTGCCGATCTCGGTGGAAGCATGGGCACCGCGGCCTTTGCGAACTATGTGGCTGAATCGATCAGGCAGGGGCAGGAGTAGCTTTATGCACGAAGCTTCGCGCCGAGCGTTATCGGCCGCGCGCGTGCGCCAGCCGCAGCTCCTCATGGCGCTCGTTAAGCGCAACAAGATCGTCATTCTCGGGCGCGCCCCGCGGCCTGGAAATCGCGGCCATCGCCGTCTCGCCGATGTCCTGACCAGACGCCTCTTCGATCATTGAGTCCACAAGAGACGACGCAAAGCCAAGCACCCCACCGAAGAGCGTGCCGCCGGCAATCTTGGCAGCCGGTTTGATTTCGTCGTCTGTCACATCCCGGTAAATGGTCGCGACCACCGGAATATGCTGCATGGGATTCACCACATCGACCAGGTCCCAGATCTCACCCTCGAAATGCCGGGTCTCGTGATCTTCTTCATGTTCCCGGCCGAAGCGCCGGCGCGGCGTGTTAACCCGCCGCAGCTCTCGAACCGAAATTGCCGCCGCTAGCTCTGGCTCCGCTTCTCCCAAGCCATTAGCGATCTCCGCATCTCCGCTGGTCAAGCTCGCCGTCTGCAGCAAAGAATGCGAGACGAGCGCTAACGGGGCAGGGGTCTGCTCACGGCTCACCGAAGAGGTCGCTGCCGGGAAGTCAGCGGCGACGTCGTATGCTGCGGCCGGATCAGGAACCGGCATCGCCTCAACGGTTGTAGGGGTCCCACGCGGCAATGTGTCTGCCGCTGATGCCGGACGCGGGTCCGCGTCGGCCGATAGGCGACCGCTTACCGTTTCGCCTTCGAAATGATCTTCGCCTGCGTTGGAGGTCATGCTGTCTGTTGCGAGACTGGCGGAGAGCAAAGGCTGCTCGGGAGCAACGGCAACGATCGCAGGTTCTGCATCCGCAGCCGCGGCAGGCAGAACAGAAACGCCGACCGTGATTTCATCTTTTGGCTGCGTGCTGCCGGCGGCAGGGGCGGTGTCGGTGTCTTCGGTCTTATCAGCCGCCAGGATCGCAACTTCGGCCACCGTGACTTCGCCTACCATGGGCTTCGTGTTGGGTTCAGCGCCTTCGAGCATCATCGGGGTGGTCTCGGCTATCTGAATAACCTCGGGTGCGGACTTGAGAGCCGGCAGCGCTTCGGCTGCGATCGGCTCGCTGTTGAAGCCGCTGGCAAGAATGACGGGCCCCTGTTCCGCTGCGCGGCTCAAGCGGCGCTCGGGCAGCGAGGGGACGCTCCGCAGAGGGATCTCGTCATAGGCGCTCGACAGGATCGTGGCGGGGGCTGCGGTGGCGCTCTCGGTCGGAGCTGCGGCCGCAGGCTTGCTGTCCGTCTTCTCACGCATCGTCATGCGCGACGCAAACTGCGCCGGCACTGCTGGCTTTGCTTTTGGCGGAAGGGGAATAAAACGGGTCTGCGAATTCAAACCAGCCACCTGCGCGGGCACCTCTTCAGACAGATCCACCACCTGGTCTTGGGACGTTCCGCTCGCGGCCGGCATTCCACCTTTTTCTGAAACGACTGCCTTTGACACGGCCGGCTCCCGCATCGACGTAGGAGCAGGGGCAGGAGTTTCGACGGGGCTCACGGCTGACGCCTCAAAGCTTTCTTGTACCGGCAGCTCGACAGGGGCTTTCGCCAAGGGCTCATGCCCGAGACGTCCGGGAGAGTTCGGCGCCGGTTTACTTGGGACCGCCTCAGGCGCCGACTGCGGCGCGACCGGGCGCGGCACAACCTTGTGCCGCGGGCCAATGGCCGGCGTCGTCACGGAACTGTCGAGCCGGCGCGACAACATGAGATTCTTTTTCAGCGCGTGATTATCGGGAGCGAGTTCCAGGCCGATCTTATAATGGGCTTGGGCCGCCACATGGTCGCCGAGGTTGTCCAGCACGACGCCGAGGGCATTGTAGAGGCGGTGATCACGTGTGTTCAGTTCACGGGCGACTTCAAACTGCTCGATGGCAAGATCGAATTGATTGCGCGCCAGGAAGACCTTGCCCAGGCCGTAGTGGGCCTCAACATTTTCTGGATCCAGATCGATCGCCATGCCGTAGGCGCGGCCCGCCTGCGCCAGCGCGCCCTGCTGCTGCAGCATATCGCCGAGCAGGAGAAGCGGGACCGGATTCTGCTGGTCCTCCAAGTGGGCCTTTTCGCAAAGACCGATCGCCAGGCGCGTATCCCTGGATCGCGCCAGTTTTTCGCAGATTGACAGGACCTGCGCGGAACTGGCCTTTTGCCCCGGTCCGCCGGTCTCCGGCTCAACAGGGACGGATGCGCAGGCACCGAGCAATAGCAGGGCAGCCCCCGCAAAGAATACTTTGGACGCGGTCGTGATCGGAAGTCGTGGGCCCATGATGATCGCCTCTGCCAACCTCTAAGTTTATGAAAGTGGGGGCAATTATGGACCTGCTTCATTAATGCGGGCTTACTGGATCGCTTTTTAACTTTCGACTGTATCGATGCTTGGACGGCCACTGAGAGCAACCTGAACGATCCGACAAGACAGAAGGCAGACAAGCCGTGGCAATCGCCAACACGAGACATCGCGCTCGAAGAGAAGGTGACGTAGTAAAATATTGAAAAATATACTATATTCAGAAAATCTTGAGTGCAGGACAATGCGCCAGTCAACCCAGGCTTACCGGATTAAGAAGACGGCTCCGCGTTCATCAGCGCGGAAGCGGCTTCGCCATAAATCCTGCCCTCAAGCGAGAGCTCCAGAAAGCGGACGTAGTCTTCCTGCTTCGTGATCTTCCGCTTGGCCACCTCGATGACCTCGAAGGGTGAGGTCGCATCGAGATCGTAACTGCGAATCAGCGCGATCATTTCCTGGCTCACCTGCTCGAGATGAGTTTGCAACTCGGAGAGGGTTTTTGATTCGATCCGGGCTTCCACGGTCATGGCTCTCTCATGATTCGATGCAAAGCAAAGCCATAATCCGGCGAGACCCGAGACACAAGCCGTGTCTCCGTTGTATGAAAATTTAAAGAATGGTTATAACCCCTTAATATTTCACGTGAAACAATTTGAATCATCAATATTTTGGGGGAGTCGGACGAAATCAACATAGATCTAGATAAAACAGCGTAAATAACAGCTTAACATTAAGAATTGATTCATTACTTTGCACAAATCCTGTCAAGCATTCAGAATCTAAATTGAATGATATTTTTATTATAAATCAGTATTATAGAGAGAGTTTCTAACAAAAAAATATATCAAATCAGGCAAACCCGCTTGAATCATATGAGTCTGTGGGACCCGCTACGCGAATCGGGAAAGCAGGGATGGGCGACCGACATCGGGTCGAATGGGCTTTCGTCATTGATGCGATACGACTGGCGGCCTGCTCCTGATCATGCAGGCATTGCTCGCTGTAAAACGCTTTTGGCGGATGGGGTGGGATTCGAACCCACGAGACGCTCGCACGCCTGCCGGTTTTCAAGACCGGTGCCTTCAACCGCTCGGCCACCCATCCATCGCACACCGCTGTCCGGTGCTTGCCGCGCGATCGCGAACGCCAATTGTTCTGACGCGGCCCGGCACCTTCTAACGCTTTTGCCCAGCCCACGTCCAGGGGAGATGATCACCAAAGCCGTTTGCGGCCAATATCGCTATGTGGCGCGTATGGGAGGGCTACATCTTACGGGCCGTTGGCTGGTCATCGCCGTGGGTCAAGTCCGCTTCGAGGCGGCGCCGCTCTGACAGCGCGGCGTTTTCTGTGCGAATGCGCCAGAACAGCAAACAGGCATTGAGCAGCGAGAAGATCAGAGCAATCTCCCAGGCTCCGAAGCAAAGCGGCAGCAGCGCGATCTCAAGGACCACCACCAGATAGTTCGGATGGCGTAGAAAACGGTAGGGGCCCCGCTGAACCAGGGGTACACCGGGTAGGGTGATGATTCTTGTGGTCCAATAGCGTCCCAGGCTGACCAAAACCCAAACGCGCAGGCCTTGCGTCAAGAGAAACAGCAGCAGCAGAAGCGGCTCAGCGGCTGCGTTCGTCGGAACGAACCATGCGAGACTGATAAGCCAGGCCGCGTGGAGCGCCACAACAAAAGGGTAATGGCCTGCGCCGACTTCCTGTGCGCCTTCCGCCAGCAGTCGGGCTGTATTCCGCCGGGCATAGACCAACTCCAGCAGACGGGCCGCGACAACAGCGCCCAGAATGACGGTAAAAAGGGTCATCAGCCTTCCAGAACCTGGAAAGCCGCGGAAAAACCGGGTCCAAGCGAAGAGGTAAGGATGCGCCCGCCATCGCGCCTGCGCAGAGCGCGTTCCAGCACGAACATGACTGTTGCCGCCGACATATTCCCGTAGTCACGCAGGACCTCCCGCGCATCCCGCATAGCGCCTTCCTGGAGGCCCAGCACAGCCTCCAGAGCCGCGAGGACCTTCGTTCCGCCGGGATGACAGACGTATTCAGTAAGGTCGTCTCTGATCAGACTGTTGCGGCGCAGAAAGCCGTCCAGTGCCGGACCGAAACGCTCGCCGATAATGCCCGGGATATCCTTAGAAAACAGCACGCCGAAGCCGTCATTCTCGATATGCCAACCCATGACATCGAGGGAGTCCGGCCAGGTGTATTCGCCAGAAGCGCTCAAGGCAGGCTGCAGGTGAGGGGTCCCGGACACCGCGTCGGTGCTGACCAGAGCAGCAGCGGCGCCGTCACCGAACAACGCCGCCGCGATCACGTTGCTTTTCGACAGATCCCCCGGACGAAAGGTGAGGGCGCAGAGCTCAACGACCAATAGCAGGACCTTTTTCCCTGGCATGGCCGCCGCAAACGCCCCGGCGCGGGACAAACCCAGAACGCCGCCCGCACAACCTAGCCCAAACACAGGAAGGCGCATGACATCGCGGCGGAAACCAAGGCGTTCCATCAGCAGCGCATCAAGGCTGGGGGTCGCGATGCCCGTGGTCGAGACCGTAATGATGGCATCGACCTCCTCGATGTCCGTACCGGCCTGCTTAAGGCAATCCACACTGGCCTGCGCCAGCAGATCCACCGCGCTCTCGACATAGATGCTATTGCGATGCTTCCAGTCTGCCGCATCCAGATACCATTCCAGCGGGACGCAGGAATGTCGGGTCTCAATCCCGGCATTGCCAAAGACCGGCATCAGGCGATCGATATCGCGGGCTCTGTGGGCGAAGAGCTCACGGGCCTGCGCGGCCACTTCGGTTTGTTTAAGGACAAAGGGTGGAACAGCGGTCGCGAGCGACTGCAAACGAGGGATATCGGTCATGATAGGTCAACACCTAAGCCTGCTACCTTATTCGGTCATATGGACCGGCGTTGATGTAAGTGTAGGCGTTCGGCGGTTCCGCAAGCGCGGCGGCGGTCACGATATCTTGTGGAAGAGGATGTGAATGGGGCTCCGTTAAAGGACGGATCCTTTGCGCGGTCAGGAAGCCAAAAGACCAAGCCTGCCGCCAAAAAGGGCGTGGTTTCACCTAGGTTTTCGCAGAACGGGGGAGGATTGGCGCGTCATCTGGCGCACACCGGCATCAACTGCTGATGCGCTTGACCATCTCTGTGATCTCGACGCAAAGCCGGTCTTCTTTGATCATCACTTCTCCGCGAGCCACCATCTGGTCGTTGATGCTGATATCGATTGTGTCGCCAATCGACTTATCGAGCTCCACCACGGCACCACGGCCCATTTTCAGGAGCTGGCTCACGGGCATCAGAGCGGTTCCGAGGATAGCGGAGGCTTCAAGAGAAACGCCGTGGATTGCCGGCACTTCCGGCACAGGTGCGCCGTCGTCGGCGATACTGTCATCCTCATCGTCTGAAGGAACAGCGCCATCCTCTTCCATGGCGGCGGCCCATTCGGCTGCGACGGCATCGTCATCGATTTCCTCGTCGCCCTCTTCGGCAGCCGACGTCTCCTCTTCCGGTACGACGTCGTCTTCGTCCGCCATAACCTACTCCTGATCCCGATCGTTTTTCATCAAGGGCAAGCAGCAAATCGTGACGATATCGCTCAAAATACGTCTCTGCCGCTTTCCGTTAGGCGCATTAAAGAACGGTAAAGTCTAAAGATTCATTAACCATAGGCAAAAACGCCCAACACGGCGCGTTTGGCCAGTCATAAAGAGGTGCGAGGTTCTGGCGCCCAAGAACTGGGACGAAAATTATCCCGAGGGGTCACCGTTTTCCATGGCGTCGAAATATTTGGTCACCAAGATCCGGTCTTCGCGACGCATTTCCACGAAAGCACCGGCCATATTGCCGCCTTCCACATCCGAACGAACGACAATCGCTTTGCAGGAAAAGGATAGGGGGCCGGTGTCTAGCGTGATGGAGAAATCGATATCGATCCGCTCATTCTCTTCGAAGGCCTGGTCACAGTCGCTCACACCAAAACCGCTTGAACTCCAGTTTTGAAGCGGGAAAGAACTGCCATTGACCGTCACGCTGCCGTTGACCTCGAATTCGCGCAACTCCCGGCGCCGCTGCTGGGCATCGGCTGCACCACCCTCAGCCCCCTCGGCATCCGAGGAAACGTCCTCTGTGGACTCACTAGAGTCTGCGCCGTCTTCAACAGGCGGTTCTGCGTCAATATCATCAAGAGGTGACGGTGCGTCCGCGGACATGTTCCGTTTCCTGATTCCGCTCTCGGGATGAGAGGCGCTTCTCGCGGCCGGATGTAGCTTCGAGAGCTTTCATCACGAACCAGTACTCGAATTCTTTGGCGTGGACGGCAAAATTTTCGTTAACCGCGTATTATAAAAAGCGCTCTAATGTGCCGAATTGTTGGACACGAACTGAAACGCATAGGTGATCTTGCGCACTTTTCTACCTTCGATGGTTGCTTCCTTGCTTGTGGCGCTTCTCGCCAGCGAGGTCACTGCAGAAATCACCGTTACACATCCCCAACACTACGCGAATCCGCCCAAAAGGGTAACCACCCAGCCGGCTGCCGTTCCCCATGGGCGAACGAGATTGCCGGCAACGCGCCCGCGCGTGCTCATGCGCAGCGATGAAGCCTTGGGTGCCGGCAACTGGAACCTTGACCGCGTGCTCAGTGAATACTGCCGCGAAGGACAATTCAGGCAACAGCGCGACCGGCGCTATGTGGCCGTGCTGAACGGACGCATTTATGGCGCGGCAACGGCGTCAAAGGCCACTCTCTACGATCGGCGCGGGGTTGCAGCGCCCGGAACCGTATATGTTTTTCGCGGTCAAGGGACGTCGCGTTGCCGCGTTTATCATCAAGGTGACGTCCTGCAGCCGCTCGGGAATTGAGCGGGAGCTCTTGCGGGCAAGTGCCAGATTGCGCGACTCACCGCCCTATGGCAGAAGAAGTGGGCGCGCACCCGATCAAAGGATTCTCCATGAAAAGCGGTATCGGAATTAGCTGGCATTCAATGGCTTCGCTGCGCGGTGGCGCGTCGCGGGCGCTGATGGCTGCGGTTTTCTCAGGTTTTTGCCTCCTGGCACCGGGGACGACGGCCGCGCAGTCCGGAAACGCCGGACAGACTCAAGCCGGCAACCAGTCTCAAACGGCAAGCGACAGCTTTTCGGCATGGCTTGAGGACTTCAAGCGCGAGGCCCGCGCCAAGGGTATCTCGCAGTCGGTGCTGGATAGCAGTTTTGCCGGCGTGCAGCCTGTTGCCAGAGTCATCGAGCTAGATCGGCGGCAACCGGAATTCTCTTTGACGTTTTGGACCTACCTCAATCGCGCTGTGAACGAGAAACGGGTCCAAAAAGCCCGGGAGCTCATGGCCAAGCACGCTGGCGTCCTGCGGGAAGCTGAGCGCAAATATGGGGTGCAGGCACGATTTTTGGTGTCCTTTTGGGGGCTGGAGAGCAATTTTGGCTCCAATACGGGTGGTTTCTCCGTCATCGACGCTTTGGCCACGCTTGCTCACGATCCCAGACGAAACGACTTCTTCCGCGGTCAACTGCTCGACGCCTTGACCATCATCGATAACGGCGATATCGCGCCGGAGCAGATGAGTGGCTCCTGGGCCGGCGCCATGGGGCAGGTGCAGTTCATTCCCTCAACCTTTCTTGGCCATGCAGTTGACGCAGACGGGGACGGGCGGCGCGACCTTTGGAACAGCCTTCCGGATGTTTTCAATTCGGCGGCCAACTTCCTGAGCAACCTAGGTTGGGACGACAGCGAAACCTGGGGCCGCGAAGTGAAGCTGCCGGCAGGTTTCGACTTGGAACTGGTGGGTTTCGGAACCAAAAAGCCGATCGGAGATTGGCAGGCCCTTGGCGTACGGCGCGCTGACGGACGGGATTTGCCGCGCGCCACGATCGAGGGCTCCATTGTCTTGCCGGCCGGTCATAAGGGGCCGGCATTCCTGGTCTATGGCAACTTTCGAGCCACGCTCAAATGGAATAACTCCATCCTTTACGCCATCGCCGTCGGGCATCTGGCAGACCGGATCGCCGGTAAAGGGAAACTGCTGACCGAGGCGCCGGCCAACGACACCCCGCTCAGACGCAGCGAGATCGAGGAGATCCAAAAGCTGCTCAATCAGCTGGGTCACGACGTTGGCAAACCCGATGGCGTCGCCGGCCGTCAAACCAGAGCTGGCATTAAGGCCTTTCAACGACGCTTCGCGATGCCTGCGGACGGTTATCCAGACGTCACGCTGCTTCAGCGTTTGAGGCGCGAAGCGGCAGGCGGCTGAACTCTCTCCTGGAGTGCGTCCGGCAGAGGAATTTCAACCGAATCCTCTGAGGCGGCCTGGCGAGAAAGCCGGACGTTGCCGTGCAGGCTCAGAGTAAGTAGACTACCAAATCTATAGTTAACTTCGTTCAGGTGCACTAGATAATGCTGAATCGGCGTGTCACGGCCTGGATGGCCTTAGCGACAGCGGGCATCCTCATCTCCTCCTGCGCCGAACTGGAACTGGCTTCCCACACGGCGAAGCAGGTTAAGGCCCCTGTTACCAGCACACCCAAATCATCGGGCAACTACAAGGTGGGCAAGCCCTATGAGATTCGTGGCATCTGGTATTATCCGAAGGTGGACTATAACTACAGTGAAACCGGCATTGCCTCCTGGTACGGCCCGGGTTTCCACGGCCGCAAGACCGCAAATGGCGAAATCTACGATCAATACGCCCTGACAGCCGCGCACAGGACACTGCCTTTGCCGAGCATGGTAAGGGTCACGAACCTCGGCAACGGCCGTTCGATAAAGGTGCGCCTGAATGATCGAGGCCCCTTTGCCAATAATCGGATTATCGACCTGTCGCGCCATTCCGCGGAGCTTTTGGGCTTCCGCGTACAAGGCACTGCAAAGGTCAAGGTCGAGATTTTGGAGGAAGAAAGCCGTCAGTTGGCAGCGCTTGCGCAGCGTGGCGGCAGCGGCGGCGTGGCAACGGCGCAGGCCGCCGGCTCCACAGCCCCCTTGGGGTCGGTGGCCACTTCGCCAACAGCGGCGCCCGTAAAGGCCGCGCCGACCGTGGTGGTTTCCGGTGAATCTCTTGATGCGCCGAAAGGGGTCGCCGCCGCCAAAGCTACGCCCGCTCCAACAGGAAAAGCGCCTCTGCCGGCACGCCGCACCATCGTTGCTGCGCCTGAACCGGACGGTGTTGTCACGCAAAGCTCCGTGCCAGCCTCGAATATCTTCGTCCAGGCCGGTTCGTTTGTTCGGATCGCCAATGCCGAACGCCTGCGTGCACGCCTGTCGTCGCTGGGCCAGACACGTATTGCAACCGCCCAGGTGGGCGATGCGCAGTACTTCCGGGTTCGGCTTGGTCCGATGGTCTCGGTGACCGAAGCCGACCGTCTGCTGGCCACCTTACACGGCAATGGCTTCCGAGACGCGCGCGTTATCGTCGAATAACAAGATCTGGGCAGTTAGGCGGTATCGTCCCCTAGATGGGGTAGATCTGACAGCCGCCTCAATCTTCACAAATTTCTCTCTCACATTTCATCACTGTGCAGAGATAGCTCGCTGGCGCTTTTTTTCCGGAGCGGCTAAGTTTGGTTAACGCTTTCTGAAGAAAGCTCCGGCAAGCTGAATTCGTACGCTTGGACCACAGCAAAGGACCTGAATCTCGAATGCGACAGAGATCTCTCCAAAACCTCGCTCTCGGCCTGGCTCTGACCAGTGGCCTGGTTTTCTCCAGCTTATTCGAAAACCAGGCGCGGGCGCTCGAGACCCAGGCGCGCGAAGCCTACATGGTCGATATGACGACTGGCGCGGTGCTTTTGGAAAAGAATGCGGATCAATCCATGCCGCCCGCGTCCATGAGTAAAATCATGACCGCGGTCGTGGTCTTCGAACGCTTGAAGGATGGACGCCTCTCCCTCGAAGAGAAACTTCCGGTCAGTGAAAAGGCCTGGAAGAAGGGTGGGTCCAAGATGTTCGTGCGCGTCGGCGATCAGATCAGCATCGAAAACCTGCTCCAGGGCGTGATCGTCCAGTCCGGGAACGATGCCTGTATCGTTTTGGCGGAAGGCCTGGCAGGCAGCGAGGAAGCCTTCGCCGAGGTCATGACCGAAAAAGCGCGGGAAATCGGTATGACCGGCAGCACCTTCGCCAATGCCACGGGTTGGCCCGATCCAAGCCATCGTATGACCGCCAAGGATCTCGCAACGCTCGCACAATACGTGATTACGGAGTATCCGGAGTATTATCACTACTATTCCCAGACCGAATTTACCTGGTCCGATATCAAACAAAGCAATCGTAACCCTTTGCTTTATATGAATATCGGCGCTGATGGCCTCAAGACAGGGCACACGGAAGAAGCCGGTTACGGGCTGACCTCGTCGGCGGTTCGGGACGGCCGGCGCCTGGTCCTGGTGGTCAACGGACTGTCGAGTGTGCGCGCGCGCAGTGAAGAGTCGGCCCGTCTCATCCAATGGGGCTTCCGGGAGTTCGACAACTATAAACTCTTTTCCGCCGGAGAAACCGTCGATAATGCCTCCGTCTGGCTAGGCGAAGAGGTCACTGTGCCGCTCGTATCCCGTGAAGACATCGTGGTAACCATTCCGCGTAAGTCCCGGGATAAAATGAAAGTTTCGGTTCATTACGAGGGTCCTATTCCGGCGCCGATCGAAGAGGGTGCACAGTTGGCCACCCTGCGGGTCGAGGCCCCGGATATCGAGACCTTTGAAATTCCGCTGGTCACGGGCGCCGCAGTCGGTCAGCTGGGCGGTTTCGGTAAGATTGCTGCCGGAGTAAAGCATCTCATTTTCGGGTCCCCCTGATTACACTTCCAAAAGCGCTAAAGCTCAGGTGAGATAGTCCCGGCAGAGCCGGAAGGATTCGCACGACCGGTCGAGCTTGACGTTGGCAAGGGCGGACAACAGAGTCTTTCGATGATGCGGGGCAAATTTATTACCTTCGAAGGCGGGGAAGGGGCTGGTAAGACCACCCAGATCCTCCGACTGGCCGAGTGGCTAACGTCCTCCGGTCAGAAGGTTACCCGGACCCGAGAGCCAGGCGGCAGCCCAGGCGCCGAAGAAATCCGCAAGCTGCTGGTCGAGGGGGCCGTCGACCGTTGGTCTGCCACCACCGAGGTGTTGCTCCATTTTGCCGCGCGGCGTGATCATCTTGAAAAAACGATCAAGCCAGCCTTAGAGGCTGGACACTGGGTCCTCTGCGATCGCTTCGTGGACTCGACTATGGCCTATCAGGGTTATGGACACGAGCTGGGCAGGGACATTATCGAACAGCTCCAAGAGATTGTTATTGCGGATAATCTGCCCGACCTGACCTTCATCTTCGACATTGATCCCAAAGTTGGGCTCGCCCGTGCCGCCACGCGGGCCGGTGGCGAAGATCGCTATGAATCCATGGTTTTGGCATTCCATGAACGGCTGCGCGCCGGTTTTCTCGATATCGCGGCTAAGGCGCCAGGCCGCTGCGCCGTTATCGATGCCAGTCGTCCTCAAACGGACATCGAGACAGAAGTTCGCCGCTTGGTCACCGAACGCCTGCAACTGGATGCCGCTTGATGGCAAAAACAAACAAGGATGAGAGTTCAGTTGTCGCCCCGCGTGAAAACGCGGAACTCTTAGGTCATGGAGCCGCTGAGCAACGACTGCTAAGTGGCTATGAATCGGAACGTTTGCCTCATGCCTGGTTAATCCACGGGCCCAGGGGGATCGGTAAGGCGACGCTGGCCTACCGCTTTGCACGTTTTGTTCTCAACGGCGGCTCCGCGGCCCCCGGTCTCTTTGGAACGTCGCCCGACGGCCTGGCACTCGAACCTTCGAACGAGGTCTTCCGGCGCGTCGCATCGGGTGGACATGCCGATCTGATGACGGTCGAGCGCGGTGTCGATCCCAAAGGCAAGGTCCGCTCGGTCATCCCGGTGGAGGATGCCCGAAACGTTGTCTCCTTCCTGCGCAGGACGGCGACGGAGGGGGGCTGGCGCATTGTTGTCGTCGACCCGATCGATGATATGAATGTCAATGCAACCAATGCCTTACTGAAGATTCTGGAGGAGCCGCCGAAGGACGTACTGCTGTTACTGATCAGCCATCAGTCCGCGCGCCTCTTGCCGACGATCCATTCGCGTTGCTGCCATCTTGCCCTGACCGCTCTGGAAGAAGATCTGGTGCTGGAGCTGCTGCAGCAGCACCGCCCCGAACTGGCACTCGACGAGGCGCGTGCCCTGGCGCGGCTTTCCGAGGGCAGCATCGGCCGCGCGTTGCAGCTCGAAGCAATCGGCGGGCTCGATCTCTACAAGATTTTGATGGAAATCATCGGTCAGACACCATCCATGGACATCGTGAAGGTTCAGGCCTTCGGAGATAAACTGGCTCAGGATAGCGGCGGCGATACTTTCCGGACCGGCATGGAGCTTCTTCTCTGGTGGCTGGCCCGGATGATCAAAGGGGGCGCAGGCGGCGCCCTGCCGCCGCCAGTGACCGAGAATGAGACCGGCATCATGGAACGCCTTTTGGCGCGCCGCCCTCTTGCACAGTGGCTTACGCTGTGGGACAAGACCTCGGCTCTGTACAACTCTGCGGATCGTGCGAACCTCGACCGCAAACATGTTGTGATCAGTGTCTTTTCCGAGATCGAGGCCCTTACCTCCTAAGGTACCGGAACCTCTTAAAGATCCAACGGCTTCTCTTGTGGAAAAGCCGAGATGAAAGTGACAGGCGCGGACCGGCCGGCAAAAGCACCCGGTCATATCCGCCAGGAGAATAGAATGTCCGGGCAGAAAACGCCTTATTACATCACGACGCCGATCTACTACGTGAACGACGTACCGCACATCGGTCATGCCTATACGACCTTGGCATGCGATGTCCTGGCGCGCTTCATGCGGTTGGACGGGCGGGATGTAAAGTTTTTGACCGGCACCGACGAACACGGCCAGAAGGTCGAAAAATCGGCTCAGACTGCTGGGGTAGACCCGCAGGCCTTCACCGATCGGGTTTCGCAGAACTTCCGCAACCTTTCCCCGGCTCTGAACTTCAGCAATGACGACTTTATCCGCACCACTGAGGAGCGGCATAAGATCGCTTGTCAGGCGCTTTGGAAGAAGCTGCTGGAAAACGGCGAAATCTATCTTGGCAGCTATTCCGGCTGGTACGCCGTGCGCGACGAAGCCTTCTATACCGAAAGCGAACTGACGAAGCAGCCAGACGGCAAGCGTATCGCAACGGCGAGCGGCGCCGAGGTGGAATGGGTGGAGGAGCCTTCCTACTTCTTCCGGCTATCGGCCTGGCAGGATCGCCTGCTTGAGTTCTACAACGCCAACCCCGACTTCATCCTGCCGGAAACCCGGCGGAACGAAGTGATCAGCTTCGTGAAAGGGGGCCTCAAGGACCTTTCGATCAGCCGGACGACCTTTTCCTGGGGTGTGGCCGTGCCTGACGATCCGGAACACATCATGTACGTCTGGCTCGATGCCCTGACGAACTACATGACGGCAGCCGGGTATCCCGACGTGGAAAGCGAAAGCTATTCAAAGTACTGGCCCGCCGATCTTCACATGGTGGGCAAGGATATCTTGCGCTTTCATGCGGTCTACTGGCCAGCCTTCCTGATGGCCGCAGGCTTGCCGACGCCCAAGCGGGTTTTCGCGCACGGCTGGTGGACCAACGAAGGGCAGAAAATCTCCAAGTCTTTGGGCAATGTCATCGACCCGCTGCAGCTGGTGGAGACCTACGGCCTGGACCAGGTGCGCTACTTCTTGCTGCGCGAGGTGCCGTTTGGGAATGACGGCGATCTCTCGAAACGCGCCATCGTCTCGCGGATGAACGGCGACCTGGCCAACGACTTCGGCAACCTGTCCCAGCGGGTGCTCTCCATGATCGCGAAAAACTGCGCCAACGCTATGCCGCAGCCGGCGGACTTTCAGCCCGCGGATGAGGCTCTATTGGCCTTGAGCGACGCTCTTCCGGCGCGTCTGCGGCAGGAGTACGGCGTCCAAGCCTTTCATAAGGCACTCGAGGCGACCTGGGACATCATTGCCGCGGCCAACCGCTATGTGGACGACCAGGCCCCCTGGGCACTGAAGAAGACCGATCCGGAGCGTATGGGGACGGTGCTTTACGTGCTTGCGGAGACGGTGCGCCGCTTGGCGATCCTGACCCAACCGGTCATGCCGCACGCCATGGCCAAGATGCTGGATCAGCTCTCGGTCGCCGAGGACGCGCGCGGTTTCGAGGCGCTCGCGACGCCGCTTGCCGCGGGATCGCCGGTGCCGAAGCCGCAAGGTGTCTTCCCGCGCTTTGTCGAGGACAAGGCCGAAGACTGATAAAGTCATGGAAATCAAAGACATGCTGATCGATTCTCACTGTCATCTCGATTATCTGCAGCGCGACGGCGACATCGACGAAGTCGTCGCGCGGGCAGGGCGCGCCGGTGTTGGCGCAATGGTGACCATCTGCACCAAACTCAGCGAGTTTCCGCTGGTGCTGGAGATCGCCGAGCGCTACTCCAACGTCTTTTGTTCCGTCGGTGTGCATCCGCATGAAGCCGGCAAAGAGGGACAGGAAAGCCCGGACCGCCTGATCGAGCTGGCGCAGCACCCGAAGGTGGTCGGCATTGGCGAGACCGGGCTGGATTACTACTACGAACATTCGCCCCGGGACCGCCAGAAGGTCAGCTTCCGTGCTCATATCGCAGCGGCGCGGGAAACCGGCCTGCCGCTGATCGTTCATGCGCGCGATGCCGACGAAGACACAGTCGATATTCTTCGGGAAGAACACAGGAAAGGCGCTTATCCCGCTGTCATACATTGCTTTACGGCCGGGCCGGCGCTGGCCGAAGCCGCCTTGGAGATGGGCTTCTACATCTCCCTGGCAGGGGTCGTGACCTTCAAGAACGCCGAGAGCCTGCGCGAGACCGTGCGCCAGGTTCCGCTCGAGCGTCTGCTGGTCGAGACGGACGCGCCCTATCTCGCACCGGTGCCGAAGCGGGGCAAGACCAACGAACCGGCTTTTGTTGTACACACGGCGGAAAAACTAGCCGAAATCAAAGCGGTGTCGAACGATCTTCTGATCGAGTCCACGACCGCGAACTTCAAAACCCTCTTTTCCCGCGCCGGTGAAGCCCTGCAACAGGACAACGCCGCCCAATGAAGGTCACGCTGCTCGGTTGCGGTGGGTCTGGCGGCGTTCCCTTAGCCGGCGCTGAGCCCGGCGGATCCTGGGGCGTCTGCGACCCGAACAATCCCAAGAACCGGCGCCGGCGCGTCTCGATCCTGGTAGAAGAGCAGGGGACACGGCTTCTGGTCGATACCTCGCCGGATCTCCGCCTTCAGTTAATTGACAACGAAGTGACCTCGCTTGACGCGGTGCTCTACACGCACGATCACGCGGATCACAGCCACGGCGTCGATGAACTGCGCTATCTCTCCTACGTCAACAAGGGTCCGATCGATGCCTTTATGGATGCGCAGACCCGCGACTCCCTGACCCGGCGCTTCGACTACATCTTCACTTCGAGCTGCGATCCATCAAACCCTTACCGGCCGATGCTCAACGACCGCCTGATCGAGGGCCCTTTCGAAATCGGACCGGTCACGGTGCTGCCATTCGTACAGCAGCACGGCAAAACCACCAGCCTGGGCTTCCGCTTCGGCGATATCGCTTACTCCACCGATGCCTCGGGTCTGGACGAAGCCGCGTTCGAAGCTCTGGAGGGTGTAAAAGTCTGGATTGTCGACTGCCTGCGCGACGAACCTCACCCAACCCATTCTCACACCGCGCAGACCCTCGCCTGGATCGAACGGGTCAAACCCGAGCGGGCGATCCTGACCCACCTCAATCATCAGATCGACTACGAAGAGCTCAAGTCCCGCTGCCCGAAAGGCGTAGAGCCGGGATATGATGGTTTATGGGTGGAAGTTTAATTACTTCAATCACTTAAACAACAAATAGCTTTATCATTGAACTGACGAAGACGTCTCGACCTTGAAACGCGGCGTATGTTGGGTGTATCGATATCGGAAAATTCCACCTTAAAACGTAACTGAACAGGCTCAGGAAAAAAGATTGCTGCTCCGCTTCTTTAGTCTGACAACTGTAATAACATTCTTCTTTGTGGGGACGGCCGTAATATCAATATGGCTTTCGGATTTACCCAATCACCCGGCGCCACACCCTATCGAAAGCGAGAACACGCAGGAGCGTGGTAACGCAGTCTTCGGATTTTTTGCGTTCGCAATTCTCTATATCTATCTCTCGATCGCCTGGATTATCTCTTACTCGGTATACTTCCGATTTCCGGAGCAGTTTAAACTCCTATTGCTCGGCTTTTTGGTTTGCGCGCCATTACAAACCGCCGCGTTTTATTCCGCTGCCTCACCAGGGCAGTCGAGTATCACAGAAGGAATAATTATTTCTGGAAGCATAAGCATTGTCTTCACTGCTCTGCAGTTCGCGATGTTTGTGTACTTTTTTCACCGGCTGAAAGCAGAGTTTCGAAGCTTCATGAAAGAATATCACGCAGGACAGTATCCCCGACTGCGAGCAGCAACCCGAAGCATTGCAAAACTGATACGTACCAAGAAAGATAGATAAGCCTTTAATGCGAAGCGACGTGTGAGTCTCTCACAGTCCTGGTTATAACTATCGATCCAGCCAAAAGCGATCCGGCCGGTAGATCCCGAACTGCGCGCCGGGCTCCCAGTTGTAGATGCCTTCGACTGGCACGTTCTTCAGGGCATTCGCGACGACTATCGGCTGAGGCACCTGAGCGACAATACCGATGGTGAAGACCTGATCCGCATGGATTTCGAGGATCCGGTGCCAGATCTTCTCACGCTCCTCTCGTGAGCGCGCGGTGGTCCAGTCGATATGAAGCTCGAGCAGCTCAGAGGGCATGGGCATATCGACCGGCTCGCCGGACTTGCCACTGGTCTCGTGATACTGCCCCCACTTGGGCCACTGATAGCTCTGCTGATGGATCGGGACGAACTCGTCTGGGCTCATGTCCGCCGTCGGCACGCCGTTTTCGTAGCCGAACCACATGGTCATGACCGTCTCGCCGGCAAAGATGCGTTTGCGCAGCACCTCACGCTGGGAGGGTTTGGTGAAGAGCTTGATGCCCGCTTCGAGCCAGGTGTCATGGATCAGCTCCAAGACGTCAGACTCTTCGGTATTTTCACCGGCGGTCTCGACGATAATCTCCATCTGGCGGCCATCGGGCAGCAGGCGAATGCCATCTTCGTTGCGCTCCGTCAGCCCGATTTCGTCGAGCAGCGTATTCGCCGCCTCGAGGTCGAACTTGGCCCAGGCGTCGCGGTACTCCTGACGATACAGCGGGCTGGCTGGCAGGACGGTGTTATTGCCCTCAATACAGAGTCCGTAATAGATGACCTGATTGATCTCATGCCGATTGGTCGCCAGGGACAGCGCGCGCCTGAAACGTACATCCCGGAACAGCTTCCGCCACTCCGGATCGTTGGTGTTGAGGTTCGGATAGAGTGCCAGCTGCGAGCCGCGTACGGTCTTCCAAAGCCGTACGTCATAGGCGCTGCGTTCGTCGTTTTCCTTCAGGAAGGTATAATCGCTGAAGTTCAGGCCGCGGGACTGGAGGTCAGATTCTCCGGCGCCGACTTTTGCCGGTACCAGCGAACCCGAAACGACGCTCAGGATGACCTCGTCCAGATAAGGCAACTGCTGACCGAACTCATCGACCCGGTGATAGAAGGGGTTCCGCTTCGCCACGAAGCGAGTCGAAGGCGGCTTCACCGTGTTCACCCAGGGCTGAAGGGTCGGCAGCTTCGGATTGGTGAAGCGGTATTGCCGGCCCTTGCGATTGTGCATTTGCGCCCAGTCTCTTGCGTTCGAATCTTCGACCTTTTTCGCGAGCGTATCCGGGTCGGCGTACTTTGCATGAAACTGTTTCATATAGTGCGAAGGCTGGAAGATGTAGAGCGGGCGCGCTCCCGCGAGCTGCGTCAAAAAGAAGGGGTTCGGTTTCGGCCAGGTGTATTTAATGGTCGTCTCATCGACGATCTCTAGCTCCGGAAACTCGCCATCGACGGACAGAGCGGTCGTCGGTCCGGTCGGCGTCAGCTTGTCGTTGTTCGCGACATCTTCCCAGTAGTAACGGAAATCCTCGGTCGTAAAGGGATGACCGTCAGACCACTTGTGGCCCTTTCTAAGGTAAAAAGTGAAGGCGCGACCGTCCTCGATTTCCACCTTTTCCAGAATATCGGGAACGATCTCCAGCTTTTCATTGTAGCCAACCAATCGGGCATAACCGTACACCACCAACAGGCGGACGTCCTTTTCCCGCGTAATAAGCGTCTTTACGCTGCCGCCTGACTTGCCGACGGTCTGGGCGCTGCCCCGCGGTACGATTTGCGGCGCGGATGGTAAGCGTTGCGTCACGGGCGGCAGTTTACCTGCCTCGACCTTCTCGCTGAGATAAGCGGATTCCTGAAGACCGCGGACAGCTTTGACCTCGGGCAGGGAGAGAACTTCGACCACCGTCTCCGCGGCTTGCGCAGCAACGGGTAGCGGGCCGGCCGCAAAGGCGGCGGAAAGAAACGTCGTGACGGCAAGCGCAAAGGAGCAGCGCTTCTTCACCTTCGCCCGACCGGAACGAAGCCCAAGTGCCTTAACAAGCAACATATATAGCCAACCCTGCTAAATCTTTTTGTTGAGTGAAGGCTACACGGGTTACGCCATACATTCCATGGCATGTCGCCGAAAATTGCACTGCGTCTTCGAATTTTAACCCAACATTCAGAAAGCCCTGAGGCATTCGCCTGCGTTGAGGCAGTAGTTGATAGGACCTGGTGCTCCGCAATTATGCATCCAGGCCTCCAACATGGCGCCGGAAAGATGACCGCCAACATACGCCAAACAAACTGAAGATCCGTCTGGCAACAGAACCCAGCGTCATCACGGACCAAGACCGAGCAGGGGCAGGGTGCCTGGCTCCGTAACAGCTCTTCAGTATCAGTATTCAGGGATGCGGATCCGGAAATCCGTGCCGTTCGCTCAGCGCAGCGAGAATGGCGTCCTTATCGTCGATAAAGGTACGACCGCCGTGCGATCCGCTTGCGTGTGCTGACGTTGCATCGCTTGCGAGAACCAGAACCGGCAGAGACTGATTCGTTTCGCCGAGCAACTCGACGACAGCGCGTCGCGGCCGCGGCCAGTCTATGCGCCGAACTTTGAGATTATCCGCAAGATGAGGAAAGGACGCTAACACGCCCTCGATCAGCGCGCAGTGCCAGCAGTAAAAAGTCTGACCGGGATAGGCCGGATCCTCGAAACCAGGTTTGAGGAGGAAGAGCGTGTCCATAGGGATCGGTCTCCGTGGTCTTTCAGGAATCGCTGAGCGAAACTGGACGAGAGCGTGAATACCACAGTGAAGAAGATTGAAACAGCAGGGCTTAAGGCGCTCTATGCCATTGGGGCCGCACCGATCAGCTGTATTCTATATTTTCCATAATATACATTATGCGTATTATAGATCTACTAGCTCGCCGCCGACGAGGCGCTGATGCCTGTCTCCCCTGGGCTTAGGCAAACAAAGGCGCTTGGCGCTGTTTGAAGAAAATCTCGCGGGACGAACGATCGCACGGAGATCTGATCCGGTGATGCGATGCTCATCGGCGTCATTCAGATACTAGCTGCTAATGGGTTTGCTTACGCGTTGCTGAGTGGAAACTGTGCGTCTCACGCGGCGCGCTTTATGATTGGGAAAGTTCTGAAAGCCAGAGAAGAGCGCCCTGCCCCTGACGGGCATCTCAGCACCGTCTCCACTCATTCAGCTTCGCCGACCGGGCGACGTCTGTACAAGACCATGGAAGCGGAAAGTCGGCGTCGGGCTTTGGGATCGGCCGCTGTGCGAACGTTACCCGGCCGCGCGCCCTTTATCGGCTTCATGCTGTTCAAGCCAGTCGGCGACAATCTGATAGGCGTCGATCCGGAGATGTTCTGGATGGTGGTGGCGATAGACGCGCACGGCAGCATCATAGGCGTCACCGTCGCTTTCGCCGAGCTTGCGCAGTTCGTCGTAGGCTTTGGTGGTAGCGGTTCGGCAAAGACACATGATCCGAGATCATCCTTAAATGGCTAAAGCAAGAGGCAGCGCAGGCACCCGCAGGCAAATTTATTGGCGGTAGTAACGATGGTAGAGTTACAGTTGTCAAGAATGATTTGCAGTCGCGAAACCTGGCCCACCTTTTCGGCCTGGCAAGCATCCTGACATCGTTCAAACCAGAACTGCTGCCGCGCCCTTCATAGCTTTGCAGATAAACAGGGCCGTTCGCTCACGACTATGATCCAGATCAATGCGAAGCCGCGAATCACCTCTGGCGCAGCAGAACGGATCGCATTCTACTTAAGTTGAGCGCCACGCACCCACACAAATTGGGCCGGGCGGCCCCCACAAGCCCGCGTTTCTTGGTCTTTTCCGGAAACCGACGCAACAACTCACACGCGTACATACGTAGAATCCCCAAATTGCTGTCTACACGTTTTTGGGGAAATCTGTCGTCTAGCGTCGCCGATGCCACTGCAGAAGGTGAAATAGACATCAATACCGGCCGACAAGAAGCCCGGCGTGTTGTTAGAGGCGCAAGAAATCGCCCAAGCAATAACGAACAAATTTCTTGCATCTGGAGCAAGGCCCCAATGAAAACCCGCAGATCAAGCCACGCAGTCGACCAGTTTGTCGGACAGCGTCTTCGGCAACAGAGGGAATTGAAAAACATCTCGGCGGAGGAATTGGCAACCGCCCTCTCCCTTCCCGTGCAGATGCTCGAGAGCATCGAATCCGGAACCGAATCCATCGGCGCGCTCAGTCTCTATGAGGCCGCCCAGGTCGTCGATGTTCCGGTCACCTATTTCTTCGAAGGCTATCACGATGACTTGCCGGCAGAAGAGACCGCAAAGGTTGCAACCGGAGTCGCAAGTGTCGCTTCGACCGGTGACACTATTAAGTAAATTGATGTGAGAATTTACAACACTGATAGTGGTTAAGTTTTGAGCACAATATTGAGGAAAAGACCGAAAAACCAGTGTCATAAATAAAGTATACGCATTGCGGTTGATATGATTATGCGTAAGTATATTTCCTAATTTGCTGGCGGGTGCGAGTTTGACACTCTTTAAAAATAAAACAACTCATAGGTTCGTGCCATCTCATCAAAATCAGGAGTGGATGCCGTCACCAAAGCCGCAAGACAAGAAAAAAGAAATCACGGTTTCATAGGCACACAGAACAGGTGGAAAAAATGTCACCAGACGTACAGAAGTCGATCAATGCACATGTGGCACGAAGGATACATGCACGGCGTATCGAGGTTGGATTAACGCAGCAGCAAGTCGCCCGCATGATTGGAATCTCGTTTCAGCAGCTGCAGAAATACGAACATGGCACGAACCGCATCAGCGCAGGACGTTTGTACCAGCTTGCCGATGTTCTCGACACGAGCATCACTTACTTTTTCGCGGGTTACGAGCAAGACAGCTCGCAGGAAGCAAAGTCGGCAAACGACTATACCAGCTCCATGGAGTCGGTTCGCTTGGTCCGTCAGTTCAACGCCATTCCTTCCGATAGCATCAGGCGCAGCATTTCAGGGCTGATCCGCGCGCTGGGAACGACGGAGACGGCATAACCTGCCCGGATCCGCTCGGAGGAAGGTCTCTTTGTTTCCGAAAGTACCGGGGCTGCGTCAGCCCCGGTACGACGCGTTAGAACGGATCTGTCGTACGTAGTTCTGGATCCGACGGCGGTTTAAAACTCACGCTCCCTTCCCTTTTGTTGCTGACTGCACAGCAGCGCTCTTGCCCTTGATCTCGGTTAGGCTATGCTCGCGGCCATCATGAGCCACGACACGCCCCCAGCTCCGAAAATCTCCCGCCTGCTTGAAATCATGGCCCGCCTGCGAAACCCGGACGGCGGCTGTCCCTGGGATGTCGAGCAGACGTTCGCAAGCATTGCGCCCTATACGATCGAAGAAGCCTACGAAGTGGCCGAAGCCATTCAGCAAGGCGATCTCGAGAGCCTAAAGGACGAACTTGGCGACCTCCTGCTGCAGGTCGTCTTTCATGCGCGCATGGCGCAGGAGCAGCAGGCCTTTGACTTCGACGACGTGGTGGAGGCCATCAGTGACAAAATGGTCCGGCGCCATCCCCATGTCTTCGGGGCAGAGAGCGAGCGGGACGCGGCCACCCAGACCTATTCCTGGGAGAAGCAAAAGGCCGAAGAGCGTTCAGCTAAAGCCAATGGCGCTGCGATCTCAGCGCTGGAAGGCGTCACGGTGGGCCTGCCAGGCCTGACCCGCGCGCTCAAACTGCAAAAACGGGCTGCGCGGGTCGGCTTCGACTGGCCGGAGGCCCGACAGGTCCTGGATAAGATCTCGGAGGAGATTGAAGAGCTTCGCGCCGAGATGGACAGTCTTGCGGATCAAGGCAAGCAAAGCGATGCCGCCCGGCAGGAACGCTTGAGCGATGAGTTCGGTGATACGCTCTTCGCCATGGCCAATCTCGCCCGGCATCTCAAGATCGATCCGGAAGCGGCCCTGCGCGGCACCAACGCGAAGTTCGAGCGGCGCTTCCGCATGGTTGAGCAGCGGCTGGCCGAGGAAGGTGTCGAGACCGCCGAGGCCTCGCTGGAGCAGATGGAAGCCCACTGGCAGGCCGCAAAAGAGCTGGAACGGCGCTAACCGCAGTCCGGTGCCACCCCATCTACCCTGTGCACCCTAGATAACGAGCGAGCAATGAAAACAATCGGCCTGATTGGCGGTATGAGCTGGGAAAGCACGGTGGTCTATTACCAGTTGCTCAACCGCATGGCCCGTGAAGAGCTGGGCGGCCTGCATTCAGCCCAGATCCTCATGTGGTCCTTTGACTTCGGTGAGATCGAAGCCTTGCAGGCAAAAGGCGACTGGGATCAGGCGACCGCCCGCATGGTCGACGCCGCCCGGGCGCTCGAACGCGGTGGCGCCGCCTGTGTGGTGATCTGCACCAACACCATGCACAAGATGGCGACGGAAGTTCAAAACGCGGTGGATATCCCATTGATTCACATCGCGGATGCTACGGCCGCCGCTTTGAAACAGGCCGCTGTTCACTCCCCGCTCCTGCTTGCGACCCGCTACACCATGGAGCAGGATTTCTACAAAGGCCACCTCGCCGAAAAACATGGCATCACGGCGCGGGTCCCTGACGCGGCTGGCCGGACAATCGTGCACGACGTCATCTACAACGAGCTCTGCCAGGGCGTCATCTCTTCGGAGTCCAAGAGCGCCTATCTGAAAGTCGTGGAGCAGGAACGACAAGCCGGCGCCGACAGCGTGATCTTCGGTTGCACGGAAGTGGGACTGCTGGTCAAGGCGGAGGATTTCGACATCCCCAGCTTCGATACGACCGAAATCCACGCCCGCGCGGCGATGGACTTTGCCTTAGGCTAGGGCATAGCGAACTTTTTTGCTGGCCCGGTTATCGTCTCGCAGCCTGTCAGCGACCTTCCATTTTTGGTCCCAACGGTGTCAGGAAAAGCGGAAAACGGGACCGCGCGGCGCAAAAGGCAGACGACCGCCGCCTGCCAGCAGGAATGCGTGCTCTCGACGAATGGTCAGCCGGTCGCACGCCCCATCGGTAATCAAGAGGATCGGTCCGTTTTTCGGAAAGTCGGTCGCTTCCTCAAGGTATCGGACTCCGGGCATGAGCACAGTCCCCCCGCGCCCTTTTATCGCTACTCTTTCAAGCAAGGATTCCGGCTCGATGTATCCGGAATCATGCGCGGTGGCGTCACATTGGATCAAGCGCACGAAGCTGACCTCGCGGCTCATGGCATAGCTGGCGACGGCACCGACCGCTTTTCCCAGATCCGCCCTGCTCATCGAACCTGAAGTATCGATGATCGCGCCAAAAACACGGTTGGATCGCTTCTCCTGAGGGGTAATCCACGCAGGCCGGGGGATATCCGGTGTTGCCGACTGACGGCGATGCACGCGCGCGTAACTTCTGTGCCTCTCCAAAGGCGGAAAGAACTGGTCGAGCCAATGGGCGAGTTCCACGTCCCAGGGAATGGGCGGTTGATGAAGAGCGCGGATTTCCTCAATCAGTCCGGCAGGCAAGAGCCCTCGCCCGCGGCCGTAATGCAACTCCAATCCTTCCGACAAGGCCCGACGATAGAAACTGTCGAGATCCGCACCGCCACCATGCCACCAGCCGCTTTTATGCTGACCCTCCAGCATATCGCAGTTCTCGCCGTTTAGCGTACGCGCCTTGCGCAGTTTGCGCATCCAGCGCAGGTCCCGCACGATGCGGTCGTAGACCTCTTCCGCGGAACAACCTGCGAGATCGGCGTCATATAAATACCCGACCCGCTCCGGCGGAGCGCCAACCTGCATCTCCAGCAGCCAAGCATTGATGACGAAATCGCAGGCCACGTTCCACAGCCAAGGATCGCGGCCCTGTCGGCGCAGTATGTGCCGTAAGCCCGAGTGCAGAAACTCGTGCGCCAGGACGAAACGAGCCTCCTCCTCGGATAGCGCCACCCGAGGATTGACGTAGATTTCCTGCGTCTCATCACAAATGGCGGCAACTTGCACGGCCATCTGATCGCACAGCTTCTCATCCTCGATCAGCTTGAAGGAGGATGCCAAAGCTGCGAGAAGCGGGTATTCCGAGACAATCCAGTCACGTGCCTGCCGGACCTTTGATTTGGATTTGGCTTCGGATCCGAGCGCCGGGCGGACACCGCCCGCAACCTCTACGGCCATCGATGCGGCACGGCGAATACCTTGCGCCAAAACCCTTGCATGCTGCGTCCGCAGTTTTTCGGATATCTCAAACTTTTCCGAGAAATGCCAAAATCTTTGGCCGCGCTCTCCAAGCGACAGGCTCGCAACGTCCGGCCGATCCGGCCCTTCATCAAGATGTTGCGCCAGGGCTTTATCAGTTCCGCGTGGCAGTCCCTCCGGAACCGGCATGAAATCGGCCGGTCGGCGACCGACACCGGCAACCACGAGAAGCTCTTCAGCGCGGCACCACGCCGCCATATGCCAGCTTAAATCGGTTTGTTCGGGATCGAGATGATCTAGCACCGCATGGAGCCGCAAGCGCGCAAAGACGTAGGCCCATTCTTCCGGCGACGCCCGCCGTCGAAGGTTTGGCCATACTTTCAGCGTCGGCTCCGCTTCTTGCGGCTGTTGTACAGTCCAAAGCCTGTAGACTCCCTCCAGCGGGCCAACTCGCAGGGAAACCCAGCTCTGCGCCGGCAGCTCCAGTGCGACACCGTCATAAGCAATCTCGAATTCAGGTAGCGGAGCGATCAAAGGATGATTGCTGGCCAAAGACACGCCGGCCATTATCGCTTTGCGGTTTTCGCCGTACTTCCCCTTACCGGCCACGGAATCACCCGCTTCGAGCCGCGACCAGCCTGGGCAGATCGCGCGCAACCTCAACCATGAACCAGTCCGGCAGAGCGGTACCATCCTCGTCCTCAGCGATGACAAGCTGCGCCATCTCCAGAGAGATTCGCGAGAGCTGCACCAGTCGATCTTTCGCGGATAGCGCCAGCGCCTTGGCTTCCCGGCCGGCCTTCTTGGCATCATCCGGAAGCTCTTTGATCAACTGCGCACGGAACGACTGTACCAGGAAGTAGAGAATGTCCCGTTCTTCAGGCGCTTCCGGCCAACCTATTTCTCCTTTCAGGATCGCTTTAAGGTCGAAGGCCCGAAGTTGCTGACGGTAGTACGCCGTAAATTGGCGCGCATGAGGCGGCGTTATGAGGCCTGACGCGAGGGTGTCGACAACCTGCTCGTTCAAACCTGCAGTGCCATAGGATTTCAGGGCGTCGGAAAGGATATGCCAAGTCCTCGGCGTGGAGAAGGGTTCCTCATGCTTTGGCGGTTTCGACCAGAGATGATCTGATCGCAGCCGGATGTAGTCGAGAACCAGAGGATGAATGTCCGCGGTGCCTGCCCAATCCAGCCAGTTTTGTGCGTTAGCGCGCAGCTGTACGTGCGCCATGCGATTTATCAAGGCCGACGACATGGGTTTGACGATCGCTGCATCCTGGCTTCGGTTGCCGGCTCCGATGACGACAGAGCCCTCCGGCAGTTCGTATTCACCGACCCGGCCGTCATTGATGAGTGAATAAAAGGCTTTCTGCACCTCATGGGAACAGGCGTTCAGTTCATCCAGGAACAGACAGTAGGGCTGCTTGCGTGCGATCTGAGCCGGCGGCGAAAACCGCGACACCCCATCTTCGATCCGCGGCACACCGATAATATCTTCGGGCGCAAGTTGCGAACCCAGCATGGAGACGCAGTCCATTCCGACCGAGTTGGCAAAATCTTCCACCAGCGCGGATTTACCGATGCCTGGTGGTCCCCAGATGAAAACCGGGCGGATCGGTGCAACATTCAGGAGGAACTCCGAGAGTTCCTTTGGGGTTAGTGATTTCGCAGCTTCCAAACTGATCAACTCCGTGTACTGGCGCAAAGCGCGCGAATGTCTCCTGCATCCGCGTTTGCCTGTATCGCTACTTTAGGGGATTCAACAGGGTCGTAATTTCACGGCGACCCAGAGTAGTTTTGTTATTTAATTTTTCAAGTTAAGCTTAAAAAACGGCGGATTCGCGCGGTAGCAGCCTGTTGCGCCGAAACTGGCCGCGCCGCCATTTGGTGAAGTCTTCGGCATAAAGATCCTCCACAAGCCCTTGGAAACCCTTCTCCAATTCGCAAGCCGACATACCAGAAGGTTCGAACATCAGATCGAAGAGCGTGCAGCTGTCCCAATCGTCCTCCACCAGCAAACGGCCTTCGCGGCGCAGGCGCTCGTAGAGCGGTGTCCCTGGAAAAGGCGTCTGAAGCGTCACCTGAACCTCGTAGAGCGCGGACTGACGCACGAAGTCTCTGACCGCGTCAAAAGCCTCCGGCCCCTGCCCGTCCAGGCCCAGGATAAAACAGCCATTGACCGTGATGCCGTGGCGCTGAATCTTCTCGATGGCCTCGAGATAGCGGTCCGCGCGCCCGGCCTTCCAGTTGCTCTTGGTTTCGAGCCCGTCTAGAGCTTGTGAATCGGGCGCTTCCAGTCCGATCAGCAACTGCGCGCAGCCGGCGTCCGCGATCATGCGCAGGAGTTCGTCGTCGTCGGCCACTGAGACATCGGTTTCAGTAAACCAGCGGATATCCTCACCGGCGAGCGCCGTCATCAAGCGCTTACCATGGGCACGGTTCGCGAAAGTATTGTCGTCCGCGAACTCGATGAAGGGCTTGGGCCAGAGTGATTTGATCCGGCGGATTTCCGCGATCACCTTCTCCACCGGCTTGGTCTTGAATTTTGGCGCGATACGGATCGAGGAGGCGCAGAACTCGCAGGAAAGCGGGCAACCGCGTTGGGTTTGGACAGTGATCCGGTTGTAGCGCGCCGGGTCCAGAAGCTCGAAACGCGGCATGGGCGCTTCGCGCAGGTCGAACTGGGTGCCACGGGCGTCGTAGAGCGGTTGCAGGTCCCCGGCCACCAAATCCCTCAGTAGCCTCGGCCAGACCGGTTCAGCCTCACCGAGCACAATACAGTCGGCGTAGCGCTTGGCCTCTTCGGGCCGTGCGGTCACATGCAAACCGCCGAGGATGACCTTGCTCCCGGCCTTACGGTATCGCTCTGCGAGACAATACGCGTCCCTGATCTGGGCGCTATAGCTCGCGATCGCGACGGCATCGAAGGTTCCGGGCAAGTCTTCGAGCGCACTGAGATCCGGGATCTCATGGTAGGAGACCTCAATGTCCGCCGGCGTCATGCCCGCCAGGGTCAGCAGCGAAAGGCTCGGCAAGGACGCGATGACCCGGTTACGCTCAACGAAGCCTGGCAAGGTCAAACCGAGCCGATTGAGCTCCGCATTCTGGGCACGAACGCCGCTCATGGCGATCAAGCCAAGTCTCATCTGAGTTTACGGCCTGTTTGAACGAGCCAAACCAGAACGAGGTACCCGCTAATCAGAAGCGGCGCAGCGAAAATCGAGCCACCGGTAATAAAAACCAGCACGAAGTATGACGAGTCATTCCCGGTCTGATCTTCAGGCCGGATCCCGCTCATGATATTGAAAACCACGTGTTCCAGGTTTAGGGCCGTCAGGGCAACGACAATCAGCGTGATCGGCAAAAGGCAACCAACAATCAATTCGCCACCAGTGAGCCCGGCGCTGCCCTTCAGGAAACGCCAGAAAAGCGCAACTCTCCAGGCTGCGACAACCGCCAGGAACCAGACATTGACCTGTTGCGCCACATCCAGAGGCATAAAGCGTTCAACAGGAATGGCGTAGAGCAAGGCCGGCGACGCGGTCATGGAGACAAAGATCAGAACGTTGCGGTAATGCCAGTTGCGAGGATTCAAGGGATAGAGCAACAGCCAGATCACCGCCGCCATGACGAAAACGTAGGCGACAGATCCCAAACCGGCGTATTGCCAGAGCTCAGCGCGCGTGTTGTCCCAATAGCGGCCGATCCCGGCCAGCCAGGTGCAAAAAAGACCAAAGGCCAGATAGAGCCCGCCGAGCCTGTTGAGATCGGGAATCGCGGGGCGGAAGAAGAGCACACGGAAAGTGGTTGTGACCACCTCGGCGAGATCGCTTGTAAACGACGACTGTTTGCTCTCATCGCTCAAACTGGAACATTCCTTCGGCTGTTAATCCGACAACAGGGTCCGGTAAAGATCCTGCCAGGATTCCCGCGAAGGCGCCAGGAGCAGCCCTTTCTCCCGATGGCGCAAAGCTGAGTAAGGCGTTCCGTCGAAACAAAGGGCGACACCGCCCGCCTCTTCCTGGATCAGGCAACCGGCGGCATGATCCCAGGGCATCAGGCGCGTAAAGAGCGAGAAATGTATCTCGGCCGTGGCCAGGCGAAGATATTCATGTCCCGCGCAGCGCAAAGTCGGAATGGCCTGCACCCTGCCCCGGCGCTCCTTGATCTTCGCCGCTGTCTCAGGCATGGCGTATTGGCTGGCATGCAGCGTCCCCGACATCTGCGTTGCAGCGACACCGTTGCGTACGGAGAGGCGTTGATCGCCGATCCAGGCGCCCTCCCCCTTGGATGCGGTCAGGGTCCGTGCACCGATGGGATCGTGAATCCAGGCATGGCGGGTTTCTCCACCGACGGCAAGAGCCACCATAACGGCGAAAACCGGCTTCCCGCCTGCGAAGTTGCTGGTGCCATCGATAGGATCGATGATCCAGACCGGCTCTGTCCCTTCTAGCAGGTCCATGACTGCCGGATCCGCTGAGACGGCCTCCTCTCCCACGACGTGAGAGCCTGGGAGTGCGTCAGAAAGGCGTTCCGTCAGAACCCGCTCGGTTTCCGTATCTGCGATCGTGACCACCTCGCCATGGGCCTTTTCGCTCACCTCGCCTTCGTTCAGCTTTTGAAAGCGGGGCAAAACCTCTTCGTCGGCCGTGTCCTTGATGATTTGTCTGATGCGGTCGACGTCGATCATTACGGAGAGAACACCTTTCAATATCTGAGAGTGCCGGCACCACTGCCGACAGGAATGATGTAGGTAGCCGTCTGTTAGGGCCGCACTCTATAGGGAAAGTTACGGGAAAGCATGAAAAAGGGGGCCGCCAAGAAGGCAACCCCCGATTTCTTCGCTGAGCCACGGCGCCGGAGCGCCGCGCAGTAGGTCGCGCGAGCTTAGAAGCCCATGCCACCCATGCCGCCCATGCCACCCATGTCGGGCATTGCAGGAGCTGCGTCTTTCTTCTCAGGCATCTCGGAGACCATGGCCTCGGTCGTGATCATCAGACCAGCGATCGAAGCAGCGTCCTGAAGAGCTGTACGCACGACCTTGGTCGGGTCGATGATACCGGCCTTGAACATGTCAACGTAGTTGCCGTTCTGAGCATCGTACGCGATGCCGGCTTTGGCTTCGGTGACCTTGCCGACCACGATCGAGCCTTCAACGCCGGCGTTTTCGGCGATCTGGCGGATCGGAGCCTGCAGAGCCCGGCGGATGATGTCCACGCCGACCTTCTGGTCGTCGTTGTCCGGGTTCAGCTTGGCGATCGACTTGACGGAGTTCAGCAGAGCTGCACCGCCACCGATGACCGTGCCTTCCTCAACCGCGGCGCGGGTCGCGTTCATCGCGTCTTCGACACGATCCTTACGCTCCTTCACCTCGACTTCGGTCGCACCGCCGACGCGCAGGACGGCAACACCGCCGGCCAGCTTGGCGAGACGCTCCTGGAGCTTCTCACGGTCGTAGTCGGACGTGGTCTCTTCGGCCTGCGCACGGATCTGACCGCAGCGGGCTTCGATGGCCTTTTTCTTACCGGCACCGTCAACGATGGTGCTCTCTTCCTTGGTGATGCTGACGCGCTTGGCGGTGCCGAGCATGTCCAGGGTCACGCCTTCCAGCTTGATGCCGAGGTCTTCGGAAACGACCTGGCCGCCGGTGAGGATCGCGATGTCCTCAAGCATAGCCTTACGGCGATCGCCGAAGCCCGGAGCCTTAACGGCAGCGACCTTCAGACCACCACGCAGCTTGTTGACCACCAGGGTCGCCAGGGCTTCGCCCTCGACGTCTTCGGCGATGATCAGCAGCGGACGGCCGGACTGAACGACGGCTTCGAGCAGCGGCAGCATGGGCTGCAGGCCAGTCAGCTTTTTCTCGTGGAGGAGAATGTAGGGATTCTCCATTTCGCAGATCATCTTCTCCGAGTTCGTGATGAAGTACGGGGAGAGATAACCGCGGTCGAACTGCATGCCTTCGACGACGTCCAGCTCGGTGGCGAGGGACTTGGCTTCCTCGACCGTGATGACGCCTTCTTTGCCGACCCGCTCCATGGCCTCGGCGATCATCGAGCCGATTTCGGCTTCGCCGTTGGCGGAGATGGTGCCGACCTGGGCAACTTCAGCGGTGGTGGAGATCTTCTTGGACTTCTTCTTGAGGTCCGCGATGACCGTCTCAACGGCCAGATCGATACCGCGCTTCAGATCCATCGGGTTCATGCCGGCGGCAACGGCTTTGCAGCCTTCGCGAACGATCGCCTGGGTCAGAACCGTGGCAGTGGTGGTGCCGTCACCGGCAAGATCGTTGGTCTTGCTGGCAACTTCGCGAACCATCTGAGCGCCCATGTTCTCGAACTTATCGGAAAGCTCGATTTCCTTGGCGACGGTTACGCCGTCCTTGGTGGTGCGCGGTGCGCCGAAGGACTTGTCGATGATGACGTTGCGGCCTTTCGGGCCCAGGGTCACTTTGACAGCGTCGGCGAGGATGTCGACGCCGCGCAGCATCTTGTTGCGCGCATCGCTACTGAATTTTACGTCTTTAGCAGCCATCTGCTTTCAGCTCCTTACTGAAGGATTCCCATGATGTCGGACTCACGCATGATCAGAAGCGTTTTGCCGTCGATCTTTACTTCGGTGCCGGACCACTTGCCGTAGAGCACCGTGTCGTTCTTCTTGACATCAAGAGCCACGACCTTGCCGTCGTCGCCGCGGCTGCCGGAGCCGACTGCGATGACTTTACCCTGCATCGGCTTTTCTTTTGCCGTGTCGGGGATGATGATGCCGCCGACGGACTTTTCTTCCTGCTCAAGCGGCTCGACCACGACGCGGTCGTGCAGAGGTTTGAATTTCATGAAACGTCTCTCCATCTTCATCGATGAATTGTGTTGAGATATCGCCGCCGCCCCTTGGCGATCGGCTGTTAGCACTCACCTGTATTGAGTGCTAACAAGGGCGATATAGCCCCAGGCGTGATGACTGTCAACCGCTGGGAACAAGTCTTTTTGATGAAAACTGAGCCAGTTAGCAGACAACCGCTGGGCTCACAAAAGGCCGTTAACCGCGAATCTCCGCCATGCGTCTTTCAAAGCGGGCGGCATCCGCCGGCTCCAGGCCGACTTCGAGAAAAGCGAACTCGCCCTCGTCCCGCCGCTGACGGATATCGCCATGGCGGTAAAGCCAGGCCAGGGTCGCGCCGTCGCTGAGCGCGACACGGGTGCGGATGTGGCTCCGCCGTTCGGCCAGCTTCTGATCGATGGCCTCGAGCAGGGTATCGCAGCCTTCGCCCGTCACCGCCGCGCAGATCACGCGGTTGCGAACCGTCGGCCCGCAGATACCCTCAAGCTCATCGCGTTGTTCCGCATCCAGCAGATCGACTTTATTCCAGGCCTCGATCGAGCTGCTTTCCAGGGTCTCTTCCAGATCCAGGTCATGCAGGATGGCGAGCACATCGTCGCGCTGAGCCGCCGTATCCTCGTGGGCGATATCGCGCACATGCACGATCACATCCGCTTCAGTCACCTCTTCCAGCGTCGCCCGGAAGGCGGCAACCAGATCGGTGGGCAGATCGGAAATGAAGCCAACCGTGTCCGACAGAATAACCTCTTTGCCGGAAGGCAGCTT
>CBDDBN010000004.1:0-76801 GCA_965225735.1 Denitrobaculum sp.
TTGCGCTCAGTCTTGGCAGCCAGGCCGCGGTGGCTGAGACGCTGCGCTTCTGGACGACCGAGGAACAGCCGGAACGACTGGCCCGTCAGGAACAGATCGCGACCGATTTCGAGGCCAAAACGGGTATTGAAGTGCAGGTCATTCCGGTGACGGAGAAAGATCTGGGCACCCGCGCAACGGCGGCCTTCGCCGCCGGCGATCTGCCCGACGTCATTTATCACACATTGCAGTATGTCCTGCCCTGGACGGAAGCTGGAATTCTGGATGGTGATGCTGCTTCCGATGTCGTAGAGGATCTGGGTGCGGGGACCTTCGCGCCGGGCGCCCTGCAGATGGCCGCTGTCGACGAAGGCTTTGCCGCTGTCCCGGTCGACGGCTGGACACAGATGATCGTCTACCGCAAAGACCTGTTCGAAGCGAAGGGTCTCGCCGCACCGACCACCTACGAAAATATCTCCAAGGCCATCGATGCCCTGCATAACCCGCCTGAAATGTTCGGTTTCGTGGCGGCGACCAAGGTCGACGAGAACTTCATGAGCCAGGTGCTCGAGCATGTCTTCCTGGCGAACGGCGTTTCGCCGGTCGGCGAAAAGGGCTTCGAACCTCTGGACGAAGCGGCGACCATCGAGGTGCTGGACTTCTACAAGACCATCGCCAAGGCTTCGCCTCCGGGTGAGCTTTACTGGAAACAGTCGCGCGAAATCTATTTCGCCGGCAAAGCGGCGATGATCATCTGGTCACCCTTTATCCTCGATGAACTGGCCGGTCTGCGCGACAGCGCACCGCCCACAATCAACGATGATCCGACCTCCCGCGAGTTGGCTGGAAAGACAGCGGTCGTGACCACCTTCGCCGGTCCCTCCAATCCCAACGGCGCAGCCTGGGCGGACATCCGCTATCTCGGAATTACCGCCGACGCGGATACGGATCCGGCCATTGAGTTTGTCAAATTCTCCATGGACGAGGGCTATACCGGCACGCTTTCACTCGCGCCCGAAGGCAAGTTCCCGATCCGACGCGGCGATGACAGCGACCCGACCAAGTTCGTCAAGGCCTGGTCGACCCTGCCGGTCGGTGTGGATCGCAAGGCTCCCTTGAGTGAGCTTTATCCTGCAGAGGTCGTTGAAACGATTGTGGCGGGGCTGGAGACGGCCAATCGCTGGGGCGTCGCCGACAAGCAGCTGTCGCTGGCGTCAAAGATGATCAACTCGCAGGTCATCAACCGGGCCGTCCGCGAGTACATCGAAGGCGAGCGTGACGCCGCGGCAACGGTTGCCAAGATGAACGAAGAACTGGCCCGCATCGAATAATCCTCCGCGTGGACTAAAGCGGTTTGTAATTCCGAGGAAACGCAAACCGCACTTGGTGGGTGGAGATCTGATCCACCCACCGCCCTTTTCCCTGCTTGTCGCAGAAGCGTCCGCTGACCGCGGCATGCGGGAAGAACCTCGTTCTCCAACGCATCTTTTCGTTTCGGAGAGAAGCATGAGCAGCGTAGAACCGACAGCCGTACCGCCGAAGGGCGTAGGCCCGATGCAACGGCGTGAAGCGCGCCTGGCCTATGCCATGCTGGCCCCAACTTTTCTGATCGTCGCGACGATCGTCCTGATCCCGCTGGTTGCGAACTTCTGGATCAGCTTCAAACCGGTCCAGCTGGGCGACCTGCGTCCGCCCACTCCGGTTGCAAGCGAGCGGGTCCGGGGCGAGGCCGAAGCCGTCGGCGATCGGATCCGGGTCGACTATCGCCTGCGCAACTCCTCCCGGGACCGCGCCATCGCGGGCGTGGTGATGACCGATCATTGGCCGGAGGGGCTGACACCGGTCGAACTCGACCCGCGCTGCAGCATCGACAATCGGACTCTGCGCTGTGATCTGGGAGATTTCGAAGGCGGTTTCCGAGAACGCCTCCGAATGGAGGTCACCGTTGGTGAAGCCTATCTCGCGGCAAAGACCAACCCGAAAGACAGCAAACCGGTCATAACCGGGGATTCGGAAAACATCCTCACCAATGCGGAACTTACCCTGGGCAACTTCCGCAAGGTCTTCAACGCCTCCGAGTTCTGGAGCGTCATGAAGGTGACCATCTATTACACGGTGTTCGGCACCGGCGGAGCGCTTGTGCTTGGTCTCTTCGCCGCTTTGCTGATGAACCAAGCCTTCCGCGGCCGCGCGATCCTTCGCGGTCTGTTCCTCTTTCCCTATGTGGCGCCTGTAATCGCAGTGGCTTTCACTTGGGTGGTTCTGCTCGATCCCTTTTCGGGTGCTCTGAACGCAATCCTGAAGCAGATGGGCGCGACCGACGGCGCAATCAATTTCTTCGGCCAGCGTGAAGCGAGCTTCTTTATCCTGGGCATCGAATTCACCTTCCCCCTGGCCCTGACCACGGTGATCGCATTCGAGGCCTGGCGCTACTTTCCGCTCTCCTTCCTCTTCATCCTGGCCCGCATGCAGTCGATCAGCGGTGACATGTACGAGGCCGCCGAGATGGATGGCGCCACGCCCCTGCAACAGTTCTGGTATCTGTCATTGCCGCAGCTCGCGGGGATCCTTTCCGTCTTGTTCCTCTTGCGCTTCATCTGGACCTTCAACAAGTTCGACGACATCTTCCTGCTGACCGGGGGCGGCGCGGGAACGCGCACCCTGACCGTGGATGTCTATGAGCAGGGCTTCGCTCTCGCCAATCTGGGCGCGGGCGCGGCGGTCGCCGTCGTTGTCTTCGTGGTCCTCTTCACCTTCTCGATTATCTACTTCCGCTTCTCGCCAAAGGACGAAGGATGATGGCTGTTCTTCGTAACGGACTGCTGCTGGCAGTCGTCTCCGGCGCGCTCTGGGGCGCCATTGCCATGATCGTGATTGGTGTCACCTTCGCGCTGGTCTCCGGCGCACCCGCGCAACCTGCCGTGAATGCCGCCGCCCTGGCGGGACTCCTGGGGGCGCTCGTCCTGATGGCGCGGGAACCCGGCCAGCGCACGCCGGCCGTCCGCGCGGTCTCAGCCGCCGTGGTGCTCGTCGTCCTCTTCGCCGCAAGCTTCGCGCATCCCTTCGGGCTGCCGCTGGATGTCGCCCCCTTCTGGCAAATCCTCGCGGTGCTGTTGATCGTCGGCGCGGTGAGCTTCACCAACTGGGCCTGTCTTCACGATTCACTCCGTGGCGTCATGCGGCGCTACGACTTCGAGAAGGTCCTGATCCGCATCTTCAAAGGCTTGGGTTTCGTGATCTTCACGGTGATTGTGGCCCTGCCCTTTTACGTTCTGGTCATGACCAGCCTGAAGAGCCAGCAGTCGCTGCTGGCCAATCCCTTGGACTTCTCCATCGATTTCTCCGGCGGTTTTAGCGGCCTGTTCCGTTCCTATGTCGAACTTTTCGAACTCTTCAACTTCGGACGCTATCTGCTGATCTCCTCCATTGTGTCGGTGGCCACGGTCGTCCTGACATTGCTCTTCAGTGTCCCGGGCGCCTACGCCGTTTCGCGCCTTCGCTTCCCCGGCCGGGCGGTGTTGTCACGTTCGATCCTGCTGATCTACATGGTGCCGGCGATCGTTCTGGTCATTCCTCTTTATGCCGTCTTTTCGCAGCTTGGCCTGCGCAACACCGTGGCCGGTCTGCTGATCATCTATCCGGCAACCACCATCCCGGTGGCGCTTTATATGCTGCAGGGTTACTTCCAAGGCCTGCCAGCAGAACTGGAAGAAGCCGGCTTGATGGACGGGCTCTCGCGCCTGGGCGTGATCATCAAGATCACCCTGCCGCTTTCCCTGCCGGCTCTGGCGTCGGTTTCCCTTTATGTCTTCATGATCGCGTGGAACGAATTCCTCTTCGCATTCATGTTTCTTGACGACCCGGGCATCTTCACGCTGTCGCGCGGCGTCGTCTCACTCAACTCCTCGGAAGTGCCACGCCAACACCTCATGGCGGGAGCGGTCATCGCGACCATACCGGTCCTCGGCATCTTCCTCTGGTTCGAACGTTTTATGGTCCAAGGTCTGACAGCGGGATCCGTCAAGGGATGAATATGATGATCGATGCACGCCGTGCAGCGGAACTGGACGCGCAAGCCAAAGAGATCTTGCGGGTCAACGACCGGGGCGGTTTCACTGTCCCGACCGCGCGGCTCTATCCTTACCAATGGAATTGGGATTCCGCCTTCGCGGCACGCGGGTTCGGGGAGATCGACAAAGACCGTGCCTGGACCGAACTGGACACCCTGCTGGAAGCGCAGTGGGCCGACGGGATGGTGCCGCACATCATCTTCCGGCGTGACGATCCGGATTACTTTCCGGGCCCACGTATCTGGCAATCCGGAACCACACCGCCCAGTTCCGGTTACTCACAGCCTCCGGTCGCGGCCACCGTCGCCCGTGACCTCTACGACGCCGGCCCGAAGGAAGCCGCCGAGCCCCGCGCTCGGGCCGTCTTCCCCAAGCTGCTGGCCTGGCACCGCTGGTTCCACCGCTATCGCGACCCTGAGAGTCTGGGCGTCATCGCCATCGCACATCCCTGGGAGTCGGGCCGGGACAACTCCCCGGACTGGGATGCGGCCATGGAGAAAGTCGACACCAGCGAGGTCGAGCCTTACGAACGGCGCGATACGGACCAGATCCACGCCGAAATGCGTCCGACAAAGCACGACTACGACCGCTATGTCGCCCTGATTCAGTTTGGCCGCAACTGCGGCTGGGACCCGGAAGAAATTGCGAAAAACGGCCCACTCTTTGCCGCGGACCCAGGCCTGACCTTCGTACTCCTGCGCGCCGACAGGGATCTCCTGGCCTTGGCGGTATCTCTGGCGGAAAGAGACAGCATTCCAGAAATCGAAGGCTGGATCGCGCGCGCAGAGGCAGGCGCGTCCTTGTTATGGAATGCAAAGTCCGGCGCTTACTGCGCCCGCGACCTGCGCAGCGGCGAACAGTCAGACGGCGTTTCCAGCGTCTCCTTCCTGAGCCTCTACGCCGGTCTCGAAGCGCCGGAGCAGGAGGCGGCAAACATCGCCAGCCTGGAACGCATCGCGGACGCCTGCCGCTACGCCGTGCCAAGTTTCGACCCGGAGCATCCGAAGTTCGACTCCCTACGCTACTGGCGCGGGCCTGCCTGGTGCGTCGTCAACGAGTTGATTGGCCGCGGGCTTGCGGAGCGCGGCTACAGCAAGCTCGCGCAACGGGTCCGGGGCGACACCGCTGCACTGATCGAAAGCGCCGGCTTCTACGAGTACTTCTGCCCGCTCACCGGCCGGGGCGCCGGCGGCGGTGACTTCACCTGGACTGCCGCGACTTGGCTGGCCTGGGCGTCCCCCAAACACTTCGCGGCAAACGAATAGGCAAACAGAGGGATCAAAGTCATGGGTGCGATCCGACTGGAAAAAGTCGAAAAATGGTTCGGCGACCTGCAGGTGATCAAAGGTGTCGACCTGCAGATTGAAGACGGAGAGTTCGTTATCTTTGTCGGCCCTTCAGGTTGCGGAAAATCCACCTTGCTGCGTCTCGTGTCAGGCCTGGAGGAAACCAGCCGCGGCGCCATCAAGATCGACGAGCGGGACGTGACCGGAGAGCCCCCGTCCGGCCGAGGTCTGGCCATGGTGTTTCAGTCCTATGCGCTCTATCCGCACATGAGCGTGCGTGACAACATGGGTTTCGGCCTCAAGACCGCCGGCGCTCCCAAGGCGGAGATCAACGAAAAGGTCGAAGCGGCCTCAAAGGTTCTCAAACTCGACGAATACCTCGACCGGCGGCCTAAGGCCCTCTCGGGCGGCCAGCGACAGCGCGTCGCCATTGGCCGCTCCATCGTGCGCGAACCCAGCGCCTTCCTGTTCGACGAACCGCTTTCCAATCTCGACGCCGCCCTGCGCGTAGATATGCGCTTTGAGATCGCGAAACTGCACCAGAGCCTGAAAGCCACCATGATCTACGTGACCCATGACCAGGTCGAAGCCATGACCCTGGCCGATAAGATTGTGGTGCTGCAGGCCGGCAAGATCGAACAGGTCGGCTCACCCCGGGAGTTGTACGAACGGCCCGACAACCTCTTCGTGGCGCAGTTCATCGGCAGTCCCAAAATGAACGTCGTCCCCTGCTCGACCGAAGGCGACCGCTTCAGGCTCCCGGGTCAGGGCGAAGGCACTTTCCCATACGCGGCTGCCGGTCAAACTCCGGTCCAACTCGGCATCCGCCCGGAACACATCGAGGTCGTGGCCCCGGTCGAGGGTCACTGCAGTGGAGAGATCGAGGTCACCGAGTATCTCGGGGCCGACGTTATGCTCTACGTCAACTGCGGCGAACTGGGCGTTTTAACCGTCCGCCACGTCGGAGATATCGACGTGCATCCCGGGCAAACCCTGGGCCTGCGTTTCGACCAAAGCCGCCTTCACTTCTTCGGCAGCGACGAGCAGGCGATCAGAACCTAGGCAAGCAGGCCGCGCTGCGCGAGGTTTCGCATCAAGGCGCCGGTTCCGAACTTCCAGGGTGGAAGCTGGTCCGACCGATTGACATGATTGATAAGCGCCCCGAGTTTCGGGGTCGCAATCGTCACCCGGTCGCCGGTTTTGTGCGTGAAGCCTTCACCAGGTTTATCGCGATCGTCAGTGGGCGCGAACATGGTGCCCAGGAACAGGACGAAACCGTCAGGATACTGATGATGAGCGCCGATGGTCTGCGTGACGATACTGGCCGGATCCCGGCTGATCTTACTCATGGAGCTGACCGCCTCGAGCCGGTAATTATCCGTTCCCTCGATGGTCATGGAGAGGTCGGCGGCCTTTACGTCGTCGAGGCTGAAGCCAGCATCAAAGAGCCGTAAGAACGGCCCGATGGAACAGGAGGCGTTGTTGTCTTTCGCCTTACCCAGCAAAAGCGCCGAGCGACCCTCGAAATCACGCAGATTGACGTCATTGCCCAAAGTCGCCCCGACGATCTCGCCTCGGCTGTTCACCGCAAGCACCACCTCCGGTTCTGGATTGTTCCAGGTCGAACCCGGGTGCAGGCCGACCTGGGCGCCAAAACCCATGGAGGACATGGGCTGACTCTTCGTGAAGACCTCGGCGTCCGGGCCTATTCCCACCTCCAGATACTGAGACCAGGCCCCCTTCTCCAGCAGTACCGACTTGATCTGCGCCGCGCCTTCGGAACCGGGCTCAATCTTCGAGAGATCGTCGCCGATGATGGCGGTGATCTCCTTCCGGATGACTTCAGCCTTGCCCGCATCGCCGCGCGCCTGCTCTTCGATCACCCGCTCCAGCATAGAGGCCACGAAGGTGACACCGGCCGCTTTCACAGCCTGCAGATCGCAGGGCGCAAGCAGGTGCAGGCGAGCGTCGGCGGGCGTTTCTTCCTGGCTGCCTGCAACGGCATCGTCCAGAGAGGCGATCAACCGGAGATCCTGCGCAGCCGCAAGTTTCACCGGCAGATCATCCAGTTCCAATAGCGCACTCATGGTCGCCGCCAGCGGGGACAAATCAAACAACGCCCCATCCCGCAGAAGACACAGCGTCGGGCCAGCAAGGGCTGGTTCCCAGACACGTCCGACCAGTAAGGCGGATTGGCTATCGTCCGGCAACAGACTTGAAGCGTCGATGTTTGACATCATGAGTTTTGGACTTTCTTGAAGGTGCCGTTATCCGGCGTAGAGAACATCTGCCAAGCCGCTAAAACCAAACCCGGCGGAGGCAAAATCACAGGCGAAGAGACTGCCGGCGTGAGGTTGGCTGGCGAGCTGCGCTTCATCCAGGCCCTCCCGCGCGGACGTAATGAATAGTGTTTTCAGATCCGGACCACCGAAGCTGCAGCAGGTGATGTTGCTGACCGGCAGTTCGACCCGCGCAACGATCGTCCCGCTCGCATCATAACAGGTCACGCGTGACCCGCCCCATTCGGCATTCCAGAGATGGTCCTGTGCGTCGACGGTGGACCCGTCCGGACGTCCGCCATCCAGCGGCAGCGTGGCAAAAAGGTTCCTGTCGCCAAGCCGGCCAGTCCCCGGATCGTAAGCGTAGCGGTAGATATAGCGGTTCGAGGTATCGGCGAAATACATGGATTGGCCGTCGTAACTGAACGCCAATGAGTTCGTACAACCGACATCCGAGATCAAAGTCGACTGGGAGCCTTCCCCGTCATAGGAAATCACCGAAGACAGCGGGCGCAAACCCTGCTCATCCAGACCGCCAACCACGAAACGCCCTTGCCGGTCGCAAACGCCGTCATTCATCCGGGTCGTAGGCAAGTCCGTTTCAAAACTGGTCAGTCGCGTCACCTGACCGCTCTGTAGATTGAAATCGTGCAGTCCACTCTCCAGCGCGACCAGCAGATCGCCGTTCTGCTTGAACGCAAAAGACCCGATCCGCTCGGGCAGCTCCCAGGTCTCGGTGCTCTTATCTTCAAGCTTGAGGGCCCAGAGTTGCGCCCGTTGAATATCGACCCAGTAGATTTTTTGCTGCTCGCTGTTCCAGCGAATGCCTTCACCGAGCTGGTTTCTGCAATCCAGAAGCAGTTCCGCCTGTAGAGTTTTCTCTGTCACGAGCCCGAAATGCCCCCTGTTGCTCCACGAAAAGCGCATGCACAGCAGCCTTACACGGCGGCTTCGCCGGAAGGCTGAAGCAGCGCGTGACTTTGCCGTCGCCTTGGCCTATTTCTATTAGTAATACTTTTTACGACAACGACAAGATCCTGTCGATAGCCGCTTCCCGCGGCAGTCGCAGGTTCTCGACCAGCAGGAACGGGAAGCCATGTCGAAGAAGCCCGAAAACCGATCGGAACGCAAAGCGCTGCGCAGCGAAAAATGGTTCAACATTGCCGGCGATCCGGGGATGACCGCGCTCTATCTGGAGCGTTACTTCAACTTCGGCCTGACTCCGGAGGAGCTGCAATCCGGGCGTCCGATCATCGGCATCGCGCAGACTGGCAGCGACCTTTCGCCCTGCAACCGTATCCACGTCGATCTGGAAGCGCGTCTGCGGGATGGTATCCGCGACGCAGGCGGCGTGCCGCTGGTTTTTCCGGTGCATCCGATCCAGGAAACCGGGCGGCGCCCCACGGCCTCCCTGGACCGGAATCTCGCCTACCTGGGCGCGGTCGAGGTCATGCACGGTTATCCCCTGGACGGTGTGATCCTGACCACCGGCTGCGACAAGACCACACCCGCCCTGCTGATGGCGGCCGCCACCGCTAACCTGCCCTCCATCGTGCTCTCGGGTGGGCCAATGCTCGACAGTTTCCGCGAAGGCAAACCGGGCTTCGGCTCCGGCGCCATCGCCTGGGAATGCCGCCAGCGCTTTTCCGCCGGCGACATCACCGGCGAAGAATTCATCAAATTGGTCGGCGACGCCGCCCCGAGTCTCGGACACTGCAACACCATGGGCACGGCCTCGACCATGAACTCCCTCGCCGAAGCCCTGGGCATGAGCCTGCCGGGCTGCGCCTCGATTCCTGCGCCCTACCGCGACCGGGCACAGATGGCCTACCGCACGGGACGGCGGATCGTCGAGATGGTTCATGAAGAGCTAACACCCGACAAGATCATGACCCGCGAGGCTTTCGAGAATGCCATCGCCATCAACACCTTGATCGGTGGATCTACCAACGCGCCAATCCATCTGGTCGCCGTCGCCCGCCACATGGGCGTCGAGTTGAACGTACAGGACTGGGAGAAGGTCGGGTTCGATCTGCCCCTACTGGTCAACTGCCAACCCGCTGGGGAATATCTGGCTGAAAGCTACCATCGTGCTGGCGGCGTGCCTGCGGTCTTCGCGCGCCTGAAGGAACTGGGCCGGTTGCACGGGAACGCCCTCTCTGTAAGCGGCCAGACCATGGCGGAAGCTTATGCAGACGCCAAGGTCTACAACGAAGAGGTTATCCGCCCCCTGGATAATCCCTTGAAACAGCAGGCCGGGTTCCGGGTCCTGACAGGAAATCTCTTCGATTCCGGAATCATGAAGACCAGCGTCATCAGCCCGGACTTCCGGGAACGCTTCCTCTCGAACCCAGACGATCCGGAAGCTTTCGAATCCCGCGTGATCGTCTTCGAAGGCCCCGAAGACTATCATGACCGGATCAACGATCCTGAACTAGAGATCGACGAGCACTGTACCCTGCTGATCCGGGGCGCTGGACCGATCGGCTATCCGGGGGCCGCGGAGGTGGTCAACATGCAGCCGCCGGACGATCTGATCAAAGCCGGCATCACGGCCCTGCCGACCATCGGCGACGGCCGACAGTCCGGCACCTCAGGCAGTCCCTCGATCCTGAATGTCTCACCTGAGTCAGCATTAGGTGGAGGCATGGCCATCGTGAAGACCGGCGACATCCTGCGCGTGGATCTGCGCAAAGGCCGGGTCGACATGCTGATCTCAGACGAGGAGATCGCGAGCCGCAAAGCCGCCTGGCAACAGTCGATCCCGCCACACCAGACCGGTTGGCAGGAGATCTATCGTTCCATGGTCGGCGACCTCTCAACCGGTATGTGCCTGGAACCGGCGACCAAGTATCACAACGTGGTGGAGACCACGCCCAGAAACAATCACTAAGAAACAATCACTAAGGCGCAGTTTTCGCTGACGCAGATTGGTCACTACGGTTAGGATCTGGCAAAGCACCGGTCTTCTAACCGAGGTGGAACGAGGATGGCATCTCAGGATCCGTTGCTTCAGCCCTACCGGCTGAAGCATCTGACGTTGCGCAACCGCATCATGTCGACGGCGCACGAACCGGCCTATTCCGAAGACGGCATGCCGAAAGAACGCTATCGCCTTTACCATCAGGAAAAGGCCAAGGGCGGCATGGCCATGACCATGATCGGCGGCTCCTCGATCGTCTCGCCCGACAGCCCGGAAGCCTTCGGCAATCTTCATGTCTACAAGGATGAGATCGTACCCTGGTTCAGGGAACTGTCGGATGCCTGTCATGAAGAGGATACCGCGGTTATGTGCCAGATCACGCATCTGGGCCGCCGCACCTCCTGGAGCAAGGCGGACTGGCTGCCGGTCCTGGCCCCCTCGCCGGTCCGCGAACCGGCGCACCGGGCCTTCCCGAAAGAAGCTGAAGATTGGGATCTTGCGCGCATTGCCCAGGATTACGCTTCCGCCGCCGCACGTTGCAAAGCAGGCGGACTGGATGGCGTAGAGATCGAATCCTACGGCCACTTCATGGACCAATTCTGGTCGCCGGCCTCAAACTTTCGCGACGACAACTATGGCGGCTCACTGGACAACCGCCTGCGCTTTACCTTCGCCGTGATAGATGCCATCCGGGCAGAAGTCGGCGACGACTACATACTGGGTCTGCGGCTGGTCGCTGACGAAGACTGGGACAAGGGTCTCAGTAAGGAAGAAGGACTCGAGATCTGCAAACGCCTGGTGGCCAGCGGCAAGGTCGATTTCCTAAACGTCATCCGTGGCCATATCGAATCGGACGAAGCCCTGTCTCATGTGATTCCGAACATGGGCACCCCTGCATCGCCGCACCTGGACTTTGCCGGCGAGGTCAGGACCGCAACCAAATTCCCGGTGTTCCATGCGGCGCGGATCAACGATGTCGCCACAGCGCGTCATGCCGTTGCGGAAGGCCTGCTTGACATGGTCGGTATGACGCGGGCTCATCTTGCGGACCCACACATTATCCGCAAGGTCATCGAAGGGCGGGAGCAGGAAATCCGTCCCTGCGTCGGTGCCGGCTATTGCATCGACCGCATATACGAAGGACGATCCGCCTACTGCATTCACAATCCGGCGACCGGCCGCGAGGCGACGATCCCGCAGGAGGTTCCCCGCGGCAACGGCCCTGCAAAGAAGGTCGTGGTGGTCGGCGGTGGTCCCGCCGGTCTGGAAGCGGCGCGGGTCTCGGCGGCCAGGGGGCTTGAAGTCGTCCTTTTCGAAGCCGCCAGCGATCCCGGCGGCCAGGTTCGTCTCGCAGCCCAACTTCAGCGGCGGCGCGAGATTATCGGGATCGTCGACTGGCGCGCCGAGCGCTGCGCGGATCTCGGCGTCACCCTCCGCACCAACAGCTACGCCCAAAAGGAAGACGTGCTGGGGGAGGCACCGGACATCGTCATCATCGCGACCGGTGGCCTGCCCAACACAGGTTTTCTGGACAGCGGCGAAGATCTCGTGGTCACCTCGTGGGACGTCCTCGCCGGCGATAGCAAACCGGCACAGGAGATCTTGCTGTTCGACGACAACGGCGCGCATCCAGGCATGATGGCCGCGGAGGCTCTCGCCCGCGCCGGCGCAAAACTCGAATACGTCACACCTGAGCGCTATGTAGCGCCCGATATCGGCGGCACCAACTCGCCTGTCTACCTGAGGGCTTTTTCGGAGTGTAATGTACAAATCACACTGACCGAGCGTCTGACATCCGTGCGGCGCGAAGGCAACCGGCTGGCCGCTGTGCTGGAGAACGAATACAGCAAGACATCGCAGGAGCGCCTGGTCGATCAGGTCGTGATCGAACATGGCACACTGCCGCTCGACGATCTTTACTTCGACTTGAAAGAAGGTTCCAGCAACCGGGGTGCGGTCGATTACGATGCGCTGATTGGCGGAAGGCCTCAAACACTCGACTCAAATCCAGGCGGTCAATATCAATTGTTCCGGGTCGGCGACGCCGTCTCCAGCCGCAATATCCATGCGGCGATATACGATTCCCTGAGGCTCTGCCTGACCTTCTGACAGGCGAATCACTACAGTCACGCGTGGGCACTTGCGTCAGCGTCTGTCTTGAAGCATCCTCGCAGACGCGAGGTTGACGCACCCCCGTCCGCGGGAAGGGCAGCGCCCACAACCATTCATGACATATCGGGATTGTCCCCTTTGGCCTGACATTGCGGACGCAGGTAACAGCGAAGGGGGTTATCATGCCCAATGACTCAGACCGGTCAGAACCGGTGTTTTCGGACGATCAGCTTCGTCTCAACCTCGATCAGCAAAAGAAACGCGCCAAAGAACTGCAGCGCGCTTTAGCCGCCGGCAAAGCGGAAGCGCTACAGCGCGCCGAACAATACCATCCAAAGGCAAGCAAACTTTCCCTAAATGAGATTGCCCGCACCCTCACAAAGCTCAGTGATGCGCAGTTGATCGTTGCGCGTGAACTGGGCGTCGACAGCTGGCCTAAGCTGCACCAACATATCGATCGACTAACGAAAGCAAGACATGACATCGCTGATGGTGCGGAAGCTCCCGACGCGGATTGCCCCACAGTCCACATTCGCTGCGGGTCAGATATACGCGAAGGCCTCAAGGCAGCCGGCTTCATCGGGAAGTTTGTCGAGTTCTCGGACCCCTACTGTCACGGACCTGTGCCCAAAGATAGAGACCTGGATTCTGTGCGGGCCGATTTCATTTCCCGTAGCTACGGAATCCCGGTCGAACAGGTACGTGCCCGCCAGTCACAAGCTAACGCCGACTTGCTCAACGCCTGTTCCTCCGCACGAATTGTTCTCTGGTTCGAACACGACAGCTACGACCAGCTAATCCTGGCACGGCTACTGGCGTACTTCGCCGATCAAAGAACCCAAAATGGGAAGCCGCAAAGGGTCGAACTGATCTGCATTGACCGCTTTCCTGCTATCACCAAGTTCAACGGACTTGGACAGCTGTCTCCAGCCGCACTGCGCATGCTCTGGTCGCAGCGCCAGCCGGTCACGCGCTCAATGCTCACACTCGGCGAAACGGTATGGAGGGCGCTCCGTGAAGTCTCCCCGGAGCCGCTCTTCAAGATCGCTTCGCAGGGAACACCAGCCGTACCTGAGATGTCGGCGGCGTTGCTGCGCCACCTTCAGGAGCTGCCGGGTTTAGACGACGGCTTAGGCTTGACCGAACGATTGACTTTACAGCTGCTTTCCCCGGCTCCGGCAACCGGCGCGGCACTTTTCCATAAGCTTCACCTGAATGCCGAGCCGTTGCCATACCTCGGAGATCTGATGTACTGGTCGTTTCTGCGCGACTTAAGCAATGCGCAGCATCCTCCAATCCGTATCTCTGAAGAGACCAGACAACAGGCTTGGCCAAAACGCCAACTGTCACTCACTGGGGTTGGTGAAGATCTTCTGCAAGGGCGCGCCGACTTTCAAGCGATCGGCGCTCTGCCGCGCTGGGTTGGGGGCGTTGAGGTTGCGGGTACCGCCGCGGCCTGGCGATGGGATCCCAACGCCGGCCGACCGGCATTGAAATAGGCATAAAAAGAAACCGGGTTCACTCCTTCAAGTGAACCCGGTTCAACCATTCATGCTGAAGCGTTACGAATATCCTGAAACAGGAACCAGCAACCCCGAATTTGCGGCGGCTCGAAGAGCCTCACCGGAAAAATCAGGTCCCGCTGCGCACCGTCTTCAGGAAGCCGCCGACTTCCTCGTTCAGGGTTTGCGCCTGACCGGAGAGTTCCTGCGCGGAGTTGAGAACCTGCGAAGCAAGCTGACCGGTTTCATCAGCGACTTCCGCAACGCGGACCATCGTCTGGGTCACTTCGCCTGTGCCGTTGGCGGCCGTCTGAGTCGAGCGGGCGATCTCACTGGTTGAGGCTTCCTGCTCTTCGACAGCTGCGGTCACCGTCACCATGGTCTCGGTCATCTCGACAATCAGATCGTTGATCTCCTTGACCGAGTTCACAGCTTCCGTCGTACCGTTCTGCACCTCGGCGATCTGCTGCGTGATCTCCTCGGTGGCCTTGGCGGTCTGGCTCGCAAGGTTTTTGACCTCGCCGGCAACAACAGCAAAGCCCTTACCCGCGTCGCCTGCCCGAGCGGCCTCGATGGTCGCATTGAGCGCCAGTAGATTGGTTTGTTCCGCAATCCCCTGGATCAGTTCGATCACCGAGCTGATCTTTTCAGAGGCATCGCTGAGCGAAACGACCGCATCGTTGGTCACACGCGCTTTATCGGAAGCCGTACGCGCCTTATCCGTGGTCTGATTAATGGAAGCGCTGATTTCCCGAATAGCGGACGTCAGCTGATCTGCCGCCGTGGCGACGGTCTGAACGCTTGCCGAGGTTTCCTCGGCAGTCGTGCGACCCGTACCCGACTCTTCCTTGGTCTTGTCGGCCGCGCCACTCATCGAGCCAGAATTGTCTTCCATGCTCCGCGCGGACGCGAGCAACTGATCGACGATCCCCTGGACGGACTCTTCGAAGCGGTCCGCCATTTGGTTCATGGCCTGGCGGCGCTCCTCGACAGCCCGCTTCTCCATCTCCTCCTGCTCGCTCCGCATGCGTTCCATTTCGGCCGCATTGTCGCGGAAGACGACAAGCGCGTTCGCCATGTCGGTGATCTCGTCGCGACCCTTGGCATCGATCTCGACTTTGAGATTACCGTTGGCGACTTCACCCATGCCGCCAGCAAGGCCGACCAGACGGCGGACAACCTGGCGCGAGATGAGGAACCAGCCTACGAGGATGCTACAGGCAACGTTGAGGACCATCATTACGATCAACACGAAACGGCTGCTTTCCATGGCTTCGCGAGCGGTTTCGCTGCCGGTCGAGGCTTCCGCACTGGAATCGGCAACCACCTTATCGACCGCAACCTTCACGGCTTCGGAAAGGTTGCGAGCTTCAGAAAGCGACGCTGTCGCGGCAGTCTGGGCGCGCAACAAAGCGTCCCGCACGGCAAAGATGCTTTGATCACCCGACCCGATAGCTTCAATCGCCATGATGGTTGTCTTCGCCTGTTCCTCCAACTCCGTTCCCATGAAGGCTTCAAGAGCCGTCATGATGGTGTTCTTCGCCGAAGTGTAGCGCTCCTGAATGGCGCTCAAAGAGGCCACATCGGGCGCACCGACCGCAGCGCTGAGAAGTCCTGCCGCAAGGTTCACGTCGGCACGCAACTCAATCAATGCCCGCAGCTCGGCCACATCCTTGTTCACGAAGTTCGAAATCGATGAGGTCAATTCGCCGGTCAGGTCGTCTTTGCCGATCTCAAGATTGAACTCGGCGTCGTCGACAACGGGTTCAAGCGCCTTTTCGAAGGTAAGGCTGACCTCATGCAGAGTTGTCTGGAACTCCTTGCGGTCCTGATTCAACTGCTGCAGTTCAAGAAAGGACAGGCTCTTTCGCTCGATCCAACTACGGCGCAGCTCGAAGGCTGATTTTTCACCATCTCCCAGAGCCAAAAGCTGCTCGGCGATCTTGATGACATTGGCGGCTTCGTCGCTTTCAGGCAGATTGGCCACGGCGCCATCGATGAAGGACTTGATCGCCGTAAAACGTTCACGCAGTGGGACAAGATCGTCTGTGCTTTCCGCAGCGCCAATCTGAACCACAAGGCCGATCAATTGGTGTCCCGCAGCCTTCAGGCTGAGCGCGGACTTCAGAAACTGAACCTCCTGGCCCACCAGTTGATCGATAACTGCGCCAGCACGCGCCGTTGTTTCTTCACTGGAAACAGCAAGCAGAAAGTTCTTGTCGTCAACAACTGGCACAACAAAATTGAGGAAGTTCTCGTGCGCAACCTGCAGGTCGCGGTTGATCTGATCAGCGCTTGTCTGAAAAGCTTCGCGCTCTTCGACGCGCAGGTTAAGGTTCTCAAGCGAAGAACGGAGGTTCTCCACCAGTCCCTTCAATTCGGCGCGGCGGTCTTCGTCAAGGATACCCTGGCGGCGTTCTTCCAGTGCCGTCAGTCGCTCCTCGATCACGCGGTTCACCGCGGCGCGCTCCTCTTCGGTTCGCGCGTTCAAAAGGGCAGGCGCGGTCGCAGCCAAAGCAGCGCTCTCGGCGGACATGCCCATGGAATTCATGATTCCGGTAACAGAAGTCTGTGTCAGAGCGTCAAGCGTCGTGCGCACCCGCTCAAATGTCAGCAACGTCATCGAGGCCGCGACCAAGGTAATCAATGTAATCGCGCCAAGTGCAAGATAGAGTTTTTGCCCGATACCGAACTTCTTGCCGGTTCCGGCCTTATTCGAAGGCATGTTCGCCGCGTTTTCGCTTTCGGGCGCGCCAGCGCCGACGCCTTCATTGTCCGCCTTTGATTTGACCTTGCTCAGTCCCCGGCTCAAACCGTCTTTTACGGACTCAAAAATCTTCACAGTCATCCTGAAGCTCCACCTCGCGGGAAAGCTCGTCCGGGCGACGTGACAGCCGCCCGGACAAAGCTTCGGTACTTTTTTAACGGGTCAAGGTATCAACAGCCTTGAAGCTCCCGTCCGGCTGGATCACCGTCAGGAAGACGTTGTCCATGCCCTGGTTGTCGCCATTGCCATAGTTCAGCGTAGCGCCACCCAGATCAAAAGCGCCGGTGCCATACACCGAGCTCAGGAAGTTTTCGCGAGACAGTTCCTTGCCGGCCTTCTCAAGCGCCATGATCGTCAGACGACCGACCATGTAACCTTCGAGCGACACGAAACCAGGCTGCAGGGAAGGATCGTAAGCCTTCAGAGCCTTCTGATAGTCGGCAACCAGCGGGATCGAGGAATCCTGCGGGAAAGGCACGACCTGGCTGATGACAACGCCATCGCCCTGGTCACCCAGTTCCTGCGCCAGAGCGTTGGAACCGACGAAGGAGATGGTCACGAAGACCGGGTCAAGCTTCAGTTTCTTGGACAGCTTTACGAACTCAGCCAGGGGCTTGTAAGCGCCAACCATGACGACAGCCTCGGGCTCGGCCTTACGGATCTCGAGCAGAGCAGACTTCACCGCAACCGTGTTACGCTTGTAGGTGCCTTCGGCAACCAGCGACATACCACGGGATTCCAGCGCCTTCTTCACACCGGACAGACCGACACGGCCAAAACCGTCATCTTGGTAAAGGATAGCGATCTTCTTGATGCCAAGATCTTCGGTCAGATGCTTGATCCAGGTTTCAGTTTCCTGGTCGTAGGTCGCCCGAACGTTGATGACGTTGCTGTTGTTCGGATCGCGCAGGAAGCCCGCACCGGTGAAAGGACCGATGAAGGGAACGCCGGCTTCGGTAGCAATCGGCTGGGTCGCCTTGGAAGTCGGGGTACCGACAGCACCGATCAGAGCGAAGACATTGTCCTGCTCGATCAGCTGACGGGTGTTGGCGATCGAACGATCCGGCTCGTAACCGTCGTCCATCTGCTTGATCTCAACCTTACGGCCGTGAACACCGCCAGCATCGTTGACTTCCTTGAAAGCCGCCATCAGGCCTTGATGCATGCCAGTGCCCAGAGCAGCAGCAGGACCACCAAAAGCCGCCGACTGACCAAGAACGATGCGGTCATCAGAGACGCCCGGCGCTGCTGCCGAGGCTGCATTCGCGCCGGCAATCAGACCGGCTGCCGCAAGAGGTAACAGAATTTTCTTCATAGACTCTCTCCATTTTTCGGCACACCCCCGCTTAAGGTGGATGCATGCCAAGTGACGCGGGTAAGAACCTCCGTGCGAGTTGGCTTGTGCATTGCCCTGCACTTCACCAGCCATTTCTATTTTGAAATCAGGAAGCATTTCTATTTTTGGTTGCTCTCTAAACAAAAGGTCGTTTTCTTAAGTTGAAATCATTATTGACTGTGCACCGATAACCACGGGTTCAGATTTTAATAAGTTAATGATTTCCTTAAGTTGCATTGACCAATAGATATTTGCGTAAATTTCGCTGTATTTTCTTAAATCGGCGTTAATTGGAGGTAGAAAACATACGCTTGTCTGAGTTTCTACTTCACGGTTGAGCTGCAAAAATCGCTCTGTAAAGCTCTATGATCTTGTAATTACAAGATCTATCTCAAATGGCGGCAATCAGGCCGAAATCATCGCTGGCATTCGCGGCAGTCATGAGATACCGCTGTCAACAGCCCGTCCAACCCGGTCATCGTTCCAGGAGGCCTGGAATAACTGTGAACGGATGCAGTAGGAACAACGGATGTCGACAGCTCTCGGTTCTCAAAAACGGCGCAAACAAAAAGCCTCGGCAACAGCAAATCGCACCGAGGGCCGCAGAAGCGGGCAGGTTCAGTCACTCGCCCGGGCGATCTCGCTGCTCAATGCCCTGACCGACGAAGATTACGGATTAAGCCTTAGCGATCTGGCGCAGAAGGTCGGCCTTGCCCCCTCGACAACGCACCGTCTTCTCACCACGCTTCAGGAAGAACGCTTCGTTCGCTTCGATCTCGAGCGCAATGTATGGCTTGTGGGGGTCCAGGCCTTTGTTGTTGGGAATGCCTTTATCCGATCACGCGATCTTATCGCCATGTCGCGACCGCATATGCGTAATCTGATGGAAGACAGCGGCGAGACGGTCAATCTCGCGGTCGAGGATCAGGGTGAAGCCATCTATTTGGGGCAGGTGGAATGCCGCCAGATGATGCGGGCCATCGCCAAGCCGGGCGGACGTGTCGCCCTACATTGTTCCGGAGTAGGTAAAGCGTTGCTCTCAGGGCTGCCCGATCTTGAGGTCAACAAAATCGTCCAGCGACGCGGTTTGGGCCGCTACACAGAAAAGACGATCGATACCCCGGCGAAGCTCCGCCAGGCCTTAAGTCTCGCGCGGCAGCAGGGCTTCGCCTTCGACGACGAGGAAAACGCCATTGGCCTGCGCTGCGTGGCGGCGGTCATCTATGATGAATACGGCCATCCTCTCGCAGGACTGTCGCTGTCAGGCCCAACCGCCCGCATAACCGATGAGCGCGTGCCGCTCTTAGGAAGACTTGTCGTCAAGGCGGCTGATGACATCACCACCGCCCTTGGCGGATCCCGCCCGGATTTTTCGAAGCTCGGATAGTTTCTTAAGCGCTAAGCGGCATAGCGCAGGAAAACGACACCGCCGTTCTGGCTGGTCACTTCACTGTGCCGCGTTCCCGCCTGCACGACATGATAGTCGCCGGCATGGAGCTGAAGATCGCCGATAATCATGTCGCCCTCGACGATGACGCACTCCTCAAGGCTGCTGTGATCGTGCGCCGGATAGATAGCGCCAGGCGCCAGACGCATCATCATTGAGCGCGCGCCGCTACTCTTGTCCGAGTAGAGGATTTTGCACTCCACACCCGGCCCAATCGTCCTCCAGCGACCGGCATCCGCACGCAATGTGAGCGTTCCGGCAGGTTCGGAGGCATCGATCTTACTCTCAATCTTTTGCCAAAGCCCTTCGGGTGGCTCGGCTAATCCGGCGCCCGCATTCAGCCCAGAAAGCCTCTCCTCCCAGGCTCCAACCAGCGCGCCAAGTCCGGGATCGTTCTCCAATCGCTTGACGAACTCCATCCGCGCCTTGCCGTCGAGCGTTCCAAGAACATACTCGGAGACCAGCTGGTCCAGGGTATCATCAGAGACTAAGTCCTTCCCGGTCACGATTCGAGCCCCTCTTTAAGAGCCTTCAATCCACGCCGGACCCAGCTCTTCGCCGTACCCAGTGGCACATTCATGGCGCCAGCCAACTCCTCATGCGTATAACCATAGCGATAGGAAAGGACTATCGCCCGCTGATGATCGGGCTTCAAGCGCGATAGGGCGGAGCGAAGGGACATGGAGTCTACAATCGGGCGATCACTATCAGAAAGCTGCAGGGAACAAGGCTGGTCTGACTGAAGTGCCCGATCGATCATCTCGGGATCTTCGAGATCTGCTGAGACATCACAGTCGCGGCCGCGCGCCCGATCGGCGCGGATCCGATCTATGGCCCGGTAACGCGCGATCGAGGCAATCCAGGCCAAAGCACTGCCGCGCGCAGCCTGGTAGCGGTCTGCCCTTTGCCACAGCAATACGTAACACTCCTGCGCCACTTCCTCTGCTATTTCGCGGTTTCGAACGATTCGCAGAACGACGCCGAACACCAGGCGCGCAGTCTGATCGTAGAGTTTGCGAAACGCGGCACGATCGCCCGCCGATACGCGCCCGATGAGATCTTCCAAGCGCTCGTCGCTACCGACCAGAGCTTCACCTGCGGCACCGGTCGCAGCCGGCACATGCAGGTCGCCGGCCTCGCCGTCTCTTTCCGGAGTCACGGTGTCTGAACCCACCTCCGCAACACTCCTCGCGATTGTACCTATGTCAAAATTCGATTGGTTTGAGGGCGCGAAATCTGCGCCATTAAATTTGGTACGTGCCCGCCAGACACATGGATTACTTTGGACGCCGGATCTGATCTGGCACTCACTGGCCGAAGACGCGGCACCTGGAGTTTTCAGCATAAGCCCTAATCGATCCGATCGAAGATACAGCATCACTCTACCGAGCCCCCTTCAATGCCTTTGAGCGAGCGCAAAAACGCAATGATGTCGGAGCGGTCACCCGCTTTGCGAACCCGAAAGCCCATCTTTTGACCTGGGATCAGGGCCTGTGGATTGGTGAGCCATTTGTCCAGGGTCTGCTCGTTCCAAACGATGTTCGAATCCGCCAGAGCTTTTGAATAGGCATAACCCGGCTGCGTTCCCGCGGAGCGGCCAAACAGCTCTTGATGGCGAGGGCCAACGCGGTTCCTCTCAATCGAATGGCAAGCCCCACAACGGCTGTTGTAAAGCTCTGCTCCACGGTCAGCATCGCCGCCGGCTGCATTGACCCGGATGGGGATGACAAGCAGTTGGCTCAGGATCAGCAAACCTTGCAACGCGGATTTTAACTTCATCTCAAATTCCTCAAAAAAAGAGAAACGAAGGCCTGCGCCAGAGATCGCGCAAAACCTTCGTTTCAAACCGAGGGGGTTCGGGGGGCATCCCCTCGTTAGTCCAGGTTCAGATGTACGACCTTGCCGCTTACGCTCCGAAGCTGAGAGCCTTGGTCGGCAGGCTGTCCCCCAACGCGGAAGCTAGCACCGTCCAGTGCATGGTTTCGTCGGCGGCCAGACGGCCGGATACCTGTGCGAGATCCGAGTCCAAAAACGCCGGGATCACACCGAGGTAAGCGTTGGCGGCGCCCTTCTCCAGCTTGGCGGCAAGGCGCAGAACATCGGTCTGGGTCTTCAATCCACCCGCCCCAAGCGCGGCCGCGTATTCGTTGAGGCTGTCGGATTCAACCGGCATACCGCCAAGCGAACGGATCGTAGAGGCCAGCGCATCGCGGTGTTCTTTATGCTGGCTCTGAAACAAAACGGCGGTCTGAAGCACGGGCTTGGCCAGCAGTCCACTTTCCGCGCCAAGCTGATAGGCGGCGATGGCCTCATGTTCGAGGCCGAGCGCCGTATTCAGGATTGCGACATCCTGTGCGGCGTCTCCGCCGGCGCCGCCTGTAGAGGCGTTCTTGGCCATGGATTCGCAACCTGCCAGCAAAGCAACGGCCGTGGCGGAAAGCACAGACTTACCTGTGCCGCCGAGAAACATCCGGCGGCCGACATTTACAGTATCAAACATTGATTTTCTCTCCTGAGTAAAACACGGGAGAAGCGCGCATCTCTGCAGACACTACGCGCCGCACGCGGCAACCGGATGCAGGTCGGAAAAATTTTTTGAACCGCATGGAAAAAGCAGCCTTGGCGCTTTGCCAGCAGCACCGCTATTGACCGCAACGCCAATCCTGCCTCCAATGACCGGAAAGAAGAACCGAAAGAGACCGGAAAGGCCGCTTAAGATGCCTCGGCGCTACTACGAACTGCCATCCCTTACCAGTCTTGCGGCGTTCGAGGCCTCCGCGCGACATCTCAGCTTTAAGCGGGCAGCTCACGAGCTCAACGTCACGCCGGGCGCCATCAGCCGGCAGATCAAGGCGCTGGAAGCCGATATCGGCCTACCCTTATTTCAACGGATCCACCGTGGCGTGGTTCTGACCGACGACGGCACCAAGCTTTATAGAACGCTCGCTCAGGGCTTTAGCCAGATCGCGCAGACCTATCAGGATATCCGAAACAGGGAGCGGCGCGCCTCTATCACCATCGGCGCAACCACGGCCTTCGCCTCGCTTTGGCTGATGCCGCGTCTGGGACAGTTTTCCAGAGCACACCCTGAGATCACGCTCAACCATGTCATCGCGGATCGCGCGCATGAACTGCGCCTGTCAGAAGTCGACCTGCGCGTGCGCTATGGCAAAGGGGTCTGGCCGGACGAAGAAGCCATCAAGCTTTTCGATGACCGGATCTACCCGGTTTGCGGTCGCGACTTTGCCACGTCTCGCCCGGATGCCGACCTCAAGTCGATTGCGGAAATGCCGCTGCTGGTTCTCGACGCCGTTGACCCGGAGTGGACCCACTGGAGCGAATGGTTCCAGCGTCTCGGCCAGACACCTTCGAGCTTGGATGTCCGGCGTTTCAACAACTACTTCATCGCACTGCAAGCGGCACAGGATAATCAGGGCGTCGCACTGGGTTGGGACTCCATGGTCGCGCCCCTGATCGACGCCGGAAAACTCGTTCGTCTGACAGATCTGGAGATCGCCGCACCGGGTTCCTTCTATGTGACCACCAACAGCAACAAGAACCTGACCAAGCACGGACAGGCTCTCCTGGACTGGCTGATCGAGACAGCAGAACAAATGAGCGCCAGCGCAACGACACAGAAACGCCCTCTTGCCGACGGCCTCATGAATTGACTTCAAGTAACCTCTATTGACTTAAAATCACCTGATAGATGAGCTTTTGGGCTATTGATCCAACGCCTCTTTCTACGTTTTCTGCTGGGAGCGCGCGCAGAGCGCGAAATCACGGGAGGCTTCCATGAAACTGGCAGAAATCGTCACCCCGGAGGTAGTGTCGCCGGCCGTGCCGAGCCTGGCGCAAGACTTATCTGCCGTGCAGGACGGCGCCTGTCTCCCCAACCCCTTCTATACCGAGGCCAAGGTCTTCGAAGAGGAAAAGAAACGGGTTTTCGCGCCGAACTGGTCTTGCATCGGATTCGGGAAGGACATCCCTAACAACGGCGACGCCAAGCCCGTGAACTTCCTCGGTGTCCCCTTGCTGCTCCTGAGGGACAAAAGCGGCAAAATCAGAGTGTTTCAGAACGTCTGCCGCCACCGCGGCATGATCCTGGTGGACGAACCGACCAACTTCCGGGGCGTCATTCGCTGCCCCTATCATTCCTGGTGTTACAGTCTCGACGGGGCGATCAAAACCACACCTCACTTGGGCGGCCCCGGCCAGAACGATCACCCGGCGGTCAAAAAGAGCGAACTCGGCCTTTTCGAAGTGCGTTCGGCCGTCTGGATGGACCTGGTCTTCGTCAATCTTTCAGGCGACGCGCCGGCGTTCGACGCCGCGATCGCCCCTCTGACCAGCCGTTGGTCGGAATTCGGCGGTCAAGAAGTCTACCACGGTGGCGCGGATTCTTCCTTCAGCCTGACCTTAAACAGCAACTGGAAGCTGGCCGTCGAAAACTATTGCGAAAGCTACCACCTGCCGTGGGTGCACCCAGGCCTGAACAGCTACTCGAAACTGGAAGACCACTACAACATCATCGAGTTGGGCAGCTTTTCGGGCCAAGGCACGACTGTCTACAATCCCAGCCTGGATGACAGTGGGCGCAGCTTCAACTACTTCGCCAACCTGCCGGAGAAATGGTCTACCTGCGCGGAATACATTGCCATCTATCCCAACGTCCTGGTCGGGATCCACAAGGACCACTTCTTTGCAATCCTTCTGGAACCGCTGGCGCATGACAAAACAGTCGAACGGGTAGAGATCTATTACACCTCGCCCGAAATGACCGGTGAGGATTTGCAGGACCTGCGCCAGCGCAACAGCGAGATGTGGAAAGAGGTTTTCATCGAGGACATCGGCGTGGTCGAAGGGATGCAGCGAGGGCGCCATGCACCCGCTTTCGATGGCGGCGTCTTATCCCCGGTTATGGACAGCGCCACGCACGCCTTCCATGCCTGGGTGGCAGACCATTACACGCGCAACGACGGGCAAACGCGACAAGTCTAAATTTCGGCGATCCGACGCCCGCCTTCTGAGGGTTGCTCCAGCTCCGCATGGGCGGCGGCAATTGCTTCGACTCGGACCAGAACCTCCGGCAAGGCCGGGCAGGCCCGCTGCGCCTTGGTATCGACATGCAGCATCATCTGTTCTGCTGTCGCGAGCCGGGTGCGGTCCTTAGCATGCGTCATAACATGGAACAGGCGCAGCCGTTTTGGGTCTTGGCCCAAAAGCAGTGTGCTGACTTCAATCGGTTCCTCAGCATGCACCTCACGCAGGTGCATAATGTGCGTCTCGACCGTGTAGTAGCTGTGGCCGCCGGCGAGGTAATCGGCGTCGACCCCGATATAGCCATAGAAGGCGTCGGAAGCTTCACCAAAGACCTGCAGGTATCGGCTTTCGGTCATGTGCCCATTGTAATCAACCCATTCCGGGTCGACCGCCGTTTTTAGAAGCGTCAGAGGCTGCGTGAGGTCGTCGCCCTCCGACATCACCTGCCCCTGGGACTGTCCGAAAAGCTTCGCTTCGAAATTCTTAAGAACCGCACCGGCGGCGAAGTCGTTCTTTCGCAGTCCCTGAAGAATCGAAACCAGGCAGTCATCACGCTTGCGCTCGTAGTCGCGGATAGAGATGCCCGCTGCTTGAGCCTCAGACTGATTGACCACCTTGTCGATAAGGCCATCAGTCAGCTCCGGCGCCTCCAGTTTGGTCCAGGGGAGCTTCAGCGCCGGGCCGAACTGCTCCATGAAATGGCGCATCCCCGCTTCGCCACCTGCCAGACGATAGGTCAGGAACGATCCCATGAAGGCGAAACGCAAGCCAGCTCCATAGCGGAAGGAATCATCGATCTCCTCCACCGTCGCGATGCCATCGTTGACCAGCCAAAGTGACTCGCGCCAGATGGCTTCCAGCAGGCGATCGGCAAGAAACCCGTCGATTTCCTTACGCAGAACCAGCGCCTTCATGCCGACGGACTCGTAGATCTTAGCTGCCTCTTGTTTAACCTGATCACTGGTCTGATTGCCGCCACAGACCTCGACAAGCGGCAAGAGATAAACCGGGTTGAAGGGGTGACCGACCACCAGACGCTCCGGGTTGCGCATTTCAGCCTGCAAACGGCTGGGCAGCAGGCCCGAGGTCGAAGATCCCACAATCACGTCGGGGCCAATCGCCTTGCTGATTCTGCTCAGCACCTCGATCTTAAGTTCTTCACGTTCCGGCAGACTTTCCTGCACGAAATCCGCGTCCCGCACCGCTTCTTCGATATCGGTGACGATGCGCAGACTGCCCTCTTTCAAGTTCGAGGTGTAGGTCAGCTTTTTTTGCGCCCGCCGCGCATTGGCGAGTACTTCGCCGATCTTCCGTTCGGCTTCCGGATCCGGATCCGCGACGGTGACATCGATCCCGTTGAGAAGAAAACGCGCGGCCCAGCCGCCGCCGATCACGCCGCCGCCAACCAGGCCGACCTTCCGAATTTCGCGCATATCAAAAATCTTCCTTGAAAGCGTCAGCTGCGTTTAACCAGCTTGAGCTTCTGCCGCACCTCTTCGGGTCCCAGCACCTTGACGTTCATCGCCTCGAGGATGGTCACGGCGCGCTCCACCAGCGAACCGTTGGTCGCTTTGACGCCACGGGAAAGATAGAGATTGTCCTCAAGCCCGACCCGCACATTGCCGCCGCAGAGCGCCGCCTGGGCGACGAAAGGCAACTGCATGCGTCCGATGGAAAAGGCCGAAAAGATCGAATCCTTCGGCAAGGCGTTGACCAGAGCCTGGAAGGTCATGGGATCATCGGGTGCACCGTAAGGAATACCCATGCAGAGCTGAATCATGATCGGGTCGTCGAGCAGCCCCTCGGAAATGAGATGCTTTACGAAGACCAGATGGCCGCTGTCGAAGACTTCGAGTTCCGGCCTTACACCAAGCTCCTGCACGCGCTTTGCCATGGTGCGCAGCATGGAAGGTGTGTTGGTCATGACATAATCGCCGGCCAGGAAATTCATCGTGCCGCAATCCAGCGTGCAGATTTCCGGCAGAAGCTGTTCGACATGTGCCAGACGCTCCAGCGGCCCGACCATGTCCGTGCCTTCCGGATTGAGTGGCAGAGGAGATTCGCCGGACCCGAAGATGACGTCGCCGCCCATGCCCGCCGTCAGGTTAATCACCACGTCGGTGTCAGCCTCACGGATCCGATCGACCACTTCCTTGAAGAGTTCCGGATCGCGTGCGCCTAAGCCGGTCTCAGGATCGCGCACATGGATGTGGGCAATGGCGGCGCCGGCCTTCGCGGCCTCAATGGCGGCATCGGCGATTTCCTTCGGCGTAACCGGCACATGCTCGCTCTTGTCCGCGGATTCGGCGGCCCCGGTAACGGCACAGGTGACAAAGACTTCCCAGTTCATCGGCTTTCTCCTGCTATCGACGCACTCTAGCCTTGCCTTCGGAAAAAACCCGTATGAAATTCACCCAGAATCGTACTAATTTCGACGAATCATGGATAAGGCGCCTCTGCACTACGGTTTTCTGCTGCTCCCGGAATTCAGCAACCTTTGCCTGGCCAACGCGGTGGAGCCGCTCCGGGCGGCCAATCACTTCGCGGTCTCGAGGCTTTACGACTGGTCGCTGCTTTCCCCGGACGGCCAAGCCATCACGACCTCCAGCGGTCTGACCGTTGCAGCCGATTCGGCGCTGAATGAGGTGGAACGCCTGGATATTCTCTTCGTGGTCGCCGGCTACGATTACCGTCGCATGGTATCCCGGGAACTGAACGCGGAGCTACGTCGTTTTGCGCGCGCCGGCTGCCTCATCGCGGGGCTAGACACCGGCAGCTATCTTATGGCGGCGGCGGGCCTTCTGAATGGCTTTCGGGCAACCATCCACTGGCAGGAACTTGAGTCCTTTGCCGAAGAGTTCCTGGAAGTCGAGGTCGTTCCGGACCGCTTCGTCCTCGACCGCAACAGAATCACCGCAGGCGGCGCGACGACCACTCTGGATCTCATGCTGCAGATCATCTCCAGAGACTATGGCGAGGCTCAAGCACTCGACGTCGCGGGTGTTCTGATCTACGACCAGCACCAACACGCGCAGGATCCGCAGGCAGGTCTGGCGCTGCGCGGCACTGGCCGTCTGCCCCCCAAACTTGTCGATAGCATCGCGGTGATGCAGGACAACATCGAAGTCCCCCTACCGCTCGCCACTCTGGCCTTAAAGGTCGGGTTATCCCAACGCGAACTGCAGCGGCTCTTCAAACGTCAGCTCCAGACCACACCGCACCGCTATTACCTGCATCTTCGGCTAAGCGTCGCGCGCAGTCTCTTGCTGGAAACCCGCAAGGGCCTTGGCGAAGTGGCCGCCCGCAGCGGTTTTAGCTCCGCCGCAACGCTATCTCACGCTTACGTGCGGCACTTCGGCCAGCCGCCATCGGCCGCGCGGCGGCGGCAACTTCAAGAAGGCTAACCTCATCCTGTAAGGCTTACGGACCGACCGACATCGCGAGGACGCGGCTGATTTCAGTCAGCGAACGCCCGCTTTCCGCGGACCAGTCGTTAAAGGCTGTCTGCACAGCATGCATGGAGGATTTCGAGCCAGGCGCCTTGTCCACAACGCCTTCGCGGATCAACGCAGCGGTAACATCTTTGGAAAGAACAAAGCTGTCCTTGCCAATCTGACGCAAAAAGTACTGCGCTGTCGTCCCACCCAGACGTCCGCCGCGTTTCTTGAGCAGCTCCAGCAGACCGATGTAGTCCTCGGATGGCCAGGCGCCCAGGCAACGCGCCGCAGTGCCGTGCTCACGCGCGAGATCGTTCAGAAAGATTGCGTTGTCGCGTACTGATAGGATCTTAACCGCGTTACGGACAATGCGCGTATCTTTAACCAGGCGATCCAGGTCCTCATCCGACATCAGTGACCAGCGCCCCGGATTAAAGCCGTCGAAGGCTTCCTCGAAACCCGGCCATTTGTTTTCAATGACCTTCCAGTTGAAGCCCGCCTGAAACACGCAGCGGGTCATACCCGCCAACCAGCGATCATCGCCAAGCTTGGTGAGGACCGCCGCCGATTTCGGTTTACTCAGCAAGTCTTCAAGAGCCTCAGCACCTCCCTTGCGCCCAGCCGCAATGGAAAAGATCTCGTCAAATTTGCGCATAGTCGAACCCTCGTTAATGTTTGCCGAGCAGCCAGCACTGCGTCACGGACAAGCGGAGATTGTCTACCAGTCCGCCTATTGAGACGAGGCAAACCCGCTCCGCCAGACAGATTGTGATCCAACTCACAGGTTTGTGAAGTTGAGCCAGCCGGATTGCGCGGCAGAATCGGGAGAGCAGCCTTATGCATAAGCCGCGGGGAAAACTCTGTTCATGTCGCGCTTCCTGGAAATGATGAGGGCTTTCGAGTTTTTAGCAGGTCTGGTCCTGGCCAGCGGTCTTAGTGGACCCACGACCGCTGCAGCGGAGAATGTACCGCGCGAACTTTCACTCCTGACGCAAGTCGATCCCTGGCCCGTTGTCAGCCAAATGGCGCTGTTTCGCGGACGCCTCTGGTTCACCAACAGCGTTAAAGGCGTCGACCACAATTCGGCGGAAGTTTACAGCTTCGATCCGGTCACAAACGCGACACGATATGAGCGCCACCTCTGGAGTCAGGATGCAGGCAACCCGCTCGTCTCCGGCGGCCTGCTCTACTGGCCCTCGGAAGATCCGCGCATCTCGCCAGGCTGGGGCGATTTTCAGGTAACCAATGGTGAGGATTGGGCGACCGGACAAATCACCACGGCCCGCATGTTTCACGTCTTTGCCATGGGAGAACTGAACGGACGGCTATACGCCGCCACCTCCGCCTGGCGCGCCGGACTTCAGGTCTCCGACGACCGTGGCAAGACCTGGCGCGAAGCCTACGATCATCCAACGCCCGACCGGCGCGTCTCCCGGATTGTCGATCTGCTCGAAGTCGGTGGCTTCCTTGTCGGTCAGTTGAGGGCCCCAGAGGGCCGCAAGCTTGTGCGTTTCGACGGCAGCGAATTGAGCGATGTGCCGGGCTGGCCCAAGAACCATGCGATGTCTGAGGTCGTCAGGCACGGGGACTTTGTCTACGGTCTGGTGCAGGGAGAAGAAGGTGCTGTCGTCTGGCGCAGCGACGGAAGGTCTTCAGAGGCCGTGAGCAGGGTTAGAACCGGTTGGCGCCCTTTCGATCTGACCTCCGACGGGACAGACCTTTGGGCGATTGGTGACTCCGCGGAAGGCGGCCGCCTGTGGCGCAGCCGCGATGGTCGGAACTGGAGGCTTGCCGGTACAGTCACGGGCGGCGAGCCCTTCGACGTGATTGCGGACAATCAAGCCGTCTATGTCGGCGGCAGTGACAGCGAAAACCGGGCAAGCCTCTGGGCCTTGATCCACAAACCCGCCGAACCCGAAACGACCCCGAGCCGCGCTCTGCCCGATCTACTGCCGGAGCCCCAGAGGCGTGTGACCGACTGGAACGCACGGGCGGATGCGCTCGACCGCGCCCTCGCCGCGCCCGAAACCTATGACAACTTTGGCCGCCCCTTACGAGCGCTCGCTTTCGATGCGGCAACCTCGTCGCCGCCGCCCGGCTTTTTCGCTCAGCGTCTCAGCGTGCCGCGGCCCGAAGGCAGGCTTAATCCCTTCCGCGATGTGATCATCGATCCACAGGGCGACATCGGGGCGTCCATTTTGCTCTGGGCCATGGGCATTGCCGAACAAGGACCGATTCCCCCTGAAATGATCGCTGCCGATTGGACGAAGCCTGAGAACGGCGCGGCCAAGTATTTCGATCCTCACTTCTATGCTATCTGGGCCGCCGCGCGCGCCGGACAGAAGGATCACGCCACAATTGAAGCCCTTATGTCGCGGCTCGACCGCCCATCGGACCCGCTCTGGTTAAAGGGAGACGCCGTCGGCGCCCTCACCGATCTCACAGGACAGCGCTTCGGTTTCGATTTCGCAGCCTGGCAAAGCTGGTGGGACACAACAAAGAGCGCATGGCCTGACAGCTAAGCGATTTGCGCGCAAAAGCCTGTTTCAGAAAGAAAATCTGACAAAAACACCGCCCGCGCCTGATTTTCGCGACGAAACAAGGCGTGCGCTGTCGCGCGCGTCTCTTTCACCAGACCTCAAGGCATCCAAACAGCTACCCGCTGCGTATAGAGACCGGTTTTCAATAAGAGGCGTTGAACGCCGGGCCGCAGGAAGCTGCGACCTAGCTTGGACAGGCAGCGAGATCGATGCAGACAGCTTCAGCAAACAAAGGAAATCCGGGTACGGCGCCAGCCGACGTGCCGGCACTCTCCTTTGCTACGCTGACCAGCTACGGCTTTCTCGCCTTTCCACTCGCGGCAGCGGTTCTCAGCCTTCAGGTGTTCCTGCCGACTTATTATGCGCAAGCGACCGGTCTCAGCCTCACCGTGATTGGCGGTGTTTTGCTCATTGCGCGGCTGTGGGACACCGTCACCGATCCGATCATCGGCTATCTCTCGGAAAAGACGCCCGCGCGCTTTGGGCGCCGCCGTTTCTGGGTACTTCTCGGCAGCCCTTTGATCGCGCTGTCGGTCTGGGCACTCTTTCAGCCTCCCGAAAACCCAAGTGCGTTCTACCTCCTGGGCTGGGCGATCGTGATCTATCTTGCCGGAACGGCCGTCGTGGTGCCTACCTACGCCTGGGGTGCGGATCTTTCCCCCGACTACCAGGAGCGCAGCCGGATTAGCGGCGTGCGCGTGCTCTTCGGTCTGCTGGGCAGCCTGGCCGCCCTGAGCCTGCCGGAGATTCTCAGCCAGGGCGCAAGCGCTACCGGGACCGAAGACAGCCTGGGTGGCGGCTTGCAGGGCAATAGCATCATGATCATCGGCAGTCTGATGCTCGCCGTTGTTGTCTGCTGCCTCTTCGTTCCCGACAACGCACGTTCGAAGCTGCCCAAGGGTTCGCCATTCGCCAGCTTTTCCCTGCTAGCTCAGGCCAAGCCGATCCGCCAGCTTATGGTGAGTTACCTGTTGAACGGCATCGCGAACGCCCTGCCGGCAACGCTCTTTCTCCTTTTCGCCACGCATGTACTCGGCGCAGCGGACCAGGCCGGCCTTCTGTTGCTGCTTTACTTCGGTGTCTGCGCGCTATCGGTTCCCTTTTGGGTCATGGCCTCGAAACGCTGGAGCAAGCACGCGGCCTGGCGTGGCGCCATGACCGTCGCTTGCCTGGTCTTCGTTTGGGTTCCTTTCCTGGGGGCAGGCGATACGACAGCCTTTCTTCTTATTGTCATCGCCACGGGTATTGCTGCCGGCGCCGATCTGGTTCTGCCCGCCGCGCTGCAAGCGGATCTTGTCGACTGGGATGAGGATAAAACCGGCTTCCGGCGCGCAGGTATCTTTTTCGCCGTCTGGGGCACGGCCTCAAAGCTTACCTTCGCGATTGCTATCGGGCTTGCTTTTCCGCTTTTGGACCTCGTCGGGTTCTCGGCAAAGGGAGAGAACGGCCCAGGTGAACTCCTGGTGCTTTCCCTGCTCTATGGCGGCCTTCCTGTCGCGCTCAAGCTCTCTGCCGTGATGCTGATGGGCAACTACCCAGTCACGCGTGAGCTTCACGACGCAATCAGAATGCGATTGGCACAGCGGAATCTGGAAGTTCCGGAAATCAGCGAAAGAACGGAACTCACACCAAGGTCAGCCGGCGAGAACCTCGAAGCGACAGGGCAACGCTGATGACGAGACAGCAAAGACAACAGACGGGAGACCGACTGAATGACACGTGCGTGCAAGCTTGGGGTGCGCAGCTGCTGGGCACGAACAACTCGGGGGATCGTATTTCTTCTGGCCGCCTTGTCGGTCGCATCTTGTGGTGGGCTTAAATTGCAAGACTTCGAAAATACCGAACCCGAGCTGAAGCTCGAAGACTACTTCGTCGGCCGTATGAAGGCCTGGGGTCAGTTCCAGGATCGCTTCGATAAGGTCCGGCGCCGCTTTACCGTGGACATCGAAGGCACCTGGGATGGCGAAACGCTGACCCTGAAAGAAGACTTCGTCTACAACGACGGCGAAACCGAACAGCGCATTTGGACTCTGCGCAAAACAGGTCCGGACGAGTGGGAAGGCACAGCGCCGGGTGTCGTCGGCGTGGCGAAAGGCAAGGTTGTCGGCAACGCGCTGAACTGGACCTATCTCTTCGACCTCCCAGTTGGCGACAGCACTCTGCGCGTCAAATTCGATGACTGGCTGTGGCTTCAGGACGAGCGGGTCATGATCAACCGGGCCTATGTCTCGAAGTTCGGCCTGAAGGTCGGCGAGGCGCTGATCTTCTTCCACAAGGAACCCGCTCAGCAGAGTGACAGTTTGGATCGCCGACCCGAGGAAACGGCGGAAGACGATTTCGCGGCCGGGCCACATCTCATGGATATCAAGACAGCGGCTAACAGCGGACGCTTTTAGACCCCAGCTTCAATCGCTTCGATTAAGGGAACAACGCATCATGGCCAGACGGATTTCCAGCCGCCCTTCGATCCCGTTGCAGGTTTCGACTGCCGCCACGGCGGCGTTGTGTGCCGCCGCGCTCCTGGGCTTTGCGGCCCTTCCGGTCGATGCCAGCTCAGATGGGGGCGATGCGCGCCCGAGCGACGATCCCAGCAGCCTCGCCTTCAGTGTTCTGCGCAAAGGCGATGTTATCGGCAGTCACTCCATCGACTTCACCCGCCGCGGTGAGGATCTGATCGTCGATATCGATATCGACCTCGAGCTCAAGTTCGCCTTCATCACCCTCTTTCGTTACGAGCACAGTAATCGCGAAGTCTGGCGCGGCAAGCGCTTGATCTCGATCGACACCCGGACCGATAACAACGGCACGGAGCATTGGATTAGCGGACGGGCCGGCAAGAAGGGTTTTGAGGTTACGTCGGATGGCGGCGAAGCAATCCTGCCATCAGATGTCTTGCCCAGCAGCTATTGGCATCCGGATACCCGCAAGGCGAAAACCCTGCTGAACACGCAGACCGGCGTGCTCGCGGAAATCAATGTCACGCCGGACAACGACGAGAGCTATGTGCCCATGCCTTGGGGACCTCAAACCGCCCAGGCCTTCAAGGTCTCGGGAGATATCGATCTCAACCTTTGGTACGACAGCCGCGGCTGCCTACTAAAGCTGAATTTCTCCGCGCCGAAGGATGGTTCGCTGATCGACTACAATCCGGCCAAACATCTGGGAGCCGACGGCGACCCCAGCCTTGCCGGGCATCCCCTGATCGGGGTTTGCGCCGGCACCCGGCTGACGAGCGCCGGGCAGGATCCGCAGTAACGGCTCTGCGGCCGAGCCTGGAAATACCAAGCATGACGGGGAGTTAACCGCAGCCTCGGAATAAATTCACCTTGACTTCCGAGGCGAGATGGCACATTTGTGCAGTGCATCATCGTCTCGCGCTAGCGCGATACGTTGTGGAATTGACCGCTACGTGATACCGCGAGACCGTATTGTTTCATCGTTTTCGTCCCCCATCGCGCATGGGACGCAGTGAGAGCGTCACACCGGAAATCGAGACTAAGTGGCGATTTTTGGGTACACAGCGCAGAAAGACACTTCTTGATTCTTAGCACTTTTGCCGAGCTCGGCATTGTCGAGCCCATACAGCGTGCGCTGCACGCAGAAAACTACACCAAGCCCACTGACATTCAGAGACAAGCCATCCCGCTCCTGCTGCAAGGCAGGGATTTGCTCGGGATCGCGCAGACCGGAACCGGAAAGACGGCTGCCTTCGCGCTGCCGGTACTCCAGCGTCTGTCGGAATCCAACAAACGCGCGCCTGCGCGCGCGGCTAAGGCCCTGATCCTAGCCCCGACACGCGAGCTTGCCATCCAGATTGGGGAAGGCATCGCAACTTACGGCAGGCATCTGCGCCTGCGCCACAGCGTGATCTTCGGGGGCGTCGGCCAGAATCCGCAGGTTCGTGCCCTCTCCAAGGGTGTCGATGTATTGGTCGCGACGCCGGGACGCCTTCTGGACCTGATGAATCAAGGTCATCTGCGCCTCGATGCTGTCGAAACTCTGATCCTGGACGAAGCCGATCGCATGCTCGATATGGGCTTCATCCGGGACGTGAGGAAAATCGTCGCCGCCGTTCCGAAGCAGCGTCATTCTCTGCTGTTTTCGGCCACTATGCCGAAGGATGTCGCGCATCTGGCCGCCGATCTGTTGAACGACCCGGAGCGAGTAGAGATTACACCGGCAGCAACCACGGTCGAGCGCATCGAGCAGCAGGTCTACTTCGTAGGCAGTAAGCAAAAACGCGCTCTGCTCGCCGACCTGCTGGCGGATGACAGCTTTGCCCGTGTGATCGTGTTCACCCGCACCAAACACGGCGCGAACCGTGTTGCGGATCATCTCGAAAAAGCCGGCATTACGGCTCGAGCCATCCACGGCAACAAGTCGCAGTCGGCGCGCCAACGCGCTTTGTCCGAATTCAAGGAGGGATCGGTCCGGGTTCTGGTAGCGACCGATATCGCCGCCCGCGGCATCGACGTTGACGAGGTGACGCATGTGGTCAACTTCGAGCTTCCGAACGAGCCCGAGAGCTATGTGCATCGGATTGGCCGGACGGCCCGCGCCGGCGCGACCGGTGTCGCCCTCTCCTTTTGCGATGCTCAGGAGCGCAGCTATCTGCGCGGCATCGAGCGCCTGACCAGAAAGGCCTTGACGGTTATCGATACGCCTGAAGCTTTCGGCCAGAACGCCGATCAACCGGCAAATAACGACGAAGGTAGGGAACAGCGCCGCCGCAATGGCCCGAAGCGTCCACGCAACCGTGGCCGCAAGCGCAATACCGCCACCGGCAAGTCTCAAACAGACAGTCAGGCTGCGAAACCAAAGCACAAAACGGCGCGGGCGGCAGCCAAAGGCAGCGCTCAACCTGCCGATACCGCTAAGCCCCGGAACAAACGCCGGCGCCCACGTCGCGGCACAGCTCAAAAGGCTGCGTAACAAGGAATTCGATCAAGAAAATCCAATAAAAAGCAAAACGCGCCTCCGTTCGGGGCGTGACCTATTCCACCCCGCGATCCCTAGGGATCGCATTCACTGAGAAGACTAGGAACGATTATGGCTACTGGTACCGTAAAGTGGTTTAACGCCCAGAAGGGCTTCGGCTTCATTCAACCTGACGATGGCGGCAAGGACGTGTTCGTACACATCTCCGCTGTGGAGCGCTCGGGCATCGACCACCCTCAGGAAGGCCAGAAGATCGAGTTCGATCTCGAAAGCGACCGGCAGGGTCGTGCGGCTGCGGCGAACCTGCGCGTCAGCTAATCGCTCGAGGCTTGGAGCTCCGCTAGCCTCCCCTCGAAAGAGACAAGGCTAAGCCGAACAAAAAAGCGTCCCGTCATTGCGGGGCGCTTTTTTCATGTCTGCACCAAGAATTGCGCATTTCCGCAATCGCCCAGGTCGGGACACACGTGGCGCCGTTCCCGACGCTCGGCTAGACTGCCTCTATTCTTCACGCCGCAGTTTCCCTTTCTTTGAGGGTCAACGCGCGCAATCGCCACAGCAACATCGGGGATAATCAAAATGAGTAAGCAACGCATCGGCTTTGTCGGGATCGGTCTCATGGGGCGGGCGATGTGCCTAAACCTTCTGGACAAGGATTATCCTCTGACCATCATGGCGCACAGGAATCGCGCGCCAATCGATGAACTGGTCGGCAAAGGCGCGAACGAAGCCGCAAACGCCGCCGCACTGGTAGCGGAGGCCGACGTGGTTTTCATCTGCGTCACCACTTCGGACGCCGTCGAGGCCGTGATCACCGGTGAGAACGGGTTGCTGGCAGGCATCAAACCGGGGACTCTGGTTGTTGACTGCGGCACATCCGACCCGACCTCAACCGCACGCATGGGCGAGGCGATTGCCGCCAAGGGTGCGCACCTGATCGACGCGCCGCTTGGACGCACGCCGCTTCACGCCGAGCAGGGCCTGCTGAACATGATGGTCGGCGGCGGCGAGACCGAGGTAAAGCAGGTCTGGCCGCTTCTGGAAGACATGGCCGAGAACATTTTCCACGTCGGACCGCTGGGCAGCGGTCACAAGCTGAAACTGATCAACAACTTCTTTGCGATGACCACCGCTTCAGCCATTTCCGAGGCAGCTGCGATGGCCGTGAAAACCGGCGTCAACCTCGAGAGCCTCTACGAGGTGATGGCCGCCGGTCCCTTAAAGAGCGGCATGTTCGATTTCTGCATGACCAACGCGCGCAAGGGAGACCCTTCCAATCTGCAGTTCTCAGTCGCCAACGCCCGCAAGGATGTAGGTTACTACATGCGTATGGCGGAGGCCGCCGATATGCCTTCGTTCATCGCGCCAGCGACCTACCACCTTCTGTCCCTGGCCAAAGCGAATGGACACGGAGAAGACTACGTCCCAACGCTTTGCGATTTCGTGGGCGGCATCGGCGGCATCAAGCTGAGAGACTAGAGCCTATTGGCGTTAGGCCGTTTCCCTCTGTGTGAAGCGCTGCCGGTAAAGGGTCGGTGAAATCCCGACTTGGCTGCGAAAGTGATGGCGTAAGGTCATCGCGGTTCCAAATCCTACCCGCGTCGCAATCTCTTCGACGGAAAAGCGCGTGGTCTCCAGCAGTTCTTTGCTGAGGACCACGCGTTCGTTGATAAGCCATTGCTTCGGGCTAACACCTGTCGTCTGTCTGAACTGACGATCGAAGGTTCGGCGGCTCATGGCAGCCTCCTCCGCCAGTTCATCGATTCCGATGTCCTGGTGCAAACGGCCACGCGCCCAGTCCAGCACGAAGGCTAGCCGGCTTTCCTCTTCGCGGACCGGCTGCTCGATGAACTGCGCTTGTCCCCCATCCCGATGCGGCGGCACCACGAGCCGGCGCGCGACCGAATTGGCAACCGCTGGACCATAGTCGCGGCGGATCACGTGAAGACTCAGATCGATCGCAGAGGCGCTCCCAGCCGCCGTCGCCAGTCCGCCTTCATCGATGTAGAGCACATCCGGGACGAAAGTCACTTCCGGAAACAGCGCCATGAAGCTATCTCCATAGCGCCAATGTGTCGTCGCCCGCCGGCCGTCCAGCAGACCCGTGGCCGCCAGCAAAAAGGCGCCGGAGCAAAAAGACAGCAGCTTTGCGCCCCGTCCATGGGATTCCCGCAGAAGATCCGTCAATGCCTGAGGCGGTGGCTCCGCCAGATCGCGCCACCCGGGGATGACGATCCGATCGGCTGACAAAAGGCCTTCTAGCCCCTTTTCAGGCAACATTTTCAAACCGCCCGTGGTCGACAAAGGCCCAGGATCCAATGCACAGACCGAGAAGTCGTACCAGACAGACAACTCAGGACGCGGCAGACCAAAAAGCTCGACAGCGATACCGAATTCGAAGCTGCAAAGTCCGTCGTAGGCCAATACGGCGACAGAAAGAGGTGATCTCGAGGACATGGCTTGATCTTAACGCATATTGTCTTTCCAGCCAATTGTGAGATGAGGCAACAACCGGCAAAACCTCATCCTCGAAACCCTGTTTTTACCGGAGGAAAACTTCATGACCAGTCCCGTCGCCCAAATCGCAGCAGCCGAACCCCAAGAAGCGCTCGAACACTTTGAGCGACGCCTGAGGCTCGAAACCGATTGCGCAGACGTCCATGCCTCCCTGACCGGGGCGCGGCCAGACTTTGTGCTACTGGATGTGCGTGGCCCCAACGCCTTTGCCAGAGGACATGTTCCCGGTGCCCGCAACATTCCTCACGCCACCATTACCGCCGAACGCATGGGAGAGTTTGCAGATGATACGCTCTTTGTCGTCTATTGCGCCGGGCCCCATTGCAACGGCGCCAATCGTGCCGCCATCCGACTGGCCCACCTTGGCCGGCCCGTCAAGGAAATGATCGGTGGCATCACAGGCTGGATCGACGAAGGCTTCCAGCTTCAGCAGGCTGAGAAAACTCTTCCAAACGCATAACGCAAGAGAGTCTAGACTGAGTTTCGGCTTGGCAAAAGCCGGCGGGAAACAAGAAACTGCTTCACAACACCGATGATGTAGGACTCTGCACCTTTTCTGGCGCCAGTCAGGACCCAAAGTAGGAGGAGAACGCTCACATAGACCAGCCCGCCAACAACGACCGATGCGATCAGTTTCGGCAGCAGATAAGGCTGCATGAAAGACTGTTCAAGCCAGTCTTGCAGCAATCTGACCGCGAAGTTCATAGCGAGGACCGCGGTTAGAGGACGCCAGATCTGCGCGACAAAATCCGTTACCCGCATGGACAACATCGGCAACACGATCGCGTAGTCCATGAAACGGACTGCGAGAGCGGACGCGACCAGTGCGAGACCGGCACCGACGGCGCCAAACTCGCTGACCCCGTAGATACAAGCGGGCACCAGAACCGCCAGGCGCAGTCCCGACAACCAGGCGGTAATCGACGGCCGCCCCAGTGCGAGATAGATCAGATGGCTATTGGTGCCCATGATGATAATGGCGCCCTGCAGACAGAGAACCTGGATAACCGGGACCGTCTCGAGCCAGTTCCAGCCCAAAAGCGCAGGCACCAGATATTCTGCCGTTACGGCGATGCCCATCGGAATCGGCAATCCGATCGTGACAATGATAGACAAGGCCCAGCGAAAAGAATCCGCAAGCTCTTCACGGTTCTCGCTCATCTTTGCGAAGCCGGGAAAAAGCGCGCGTCGTATGGGGGCCGCGAGCTCTGTTGAGGCCAAGTTCGAAATCTCGAAGGCGATATTATAGAAAGCCAACGCCTGCGGACCACTCATACGGCCGATGACCAGCGCCGGCAGCCGTTCGTTGAATCCATGCAGCAGGTTTTGCAGCATGATCCACTTCGAGAAATTGAAGATCTGGGAAAAACGAGAAAGGCTTAGCCGTGGCCGAAAATCGCTCATGCGGTAGCTGAGCACGACCCGCAAAAAGGCACGCAAAATCATGCCGAAGACCAGCGCCCAATGGTCCTTCAGGACAAAAGCGAGCGTAATAGTGAGGACGGCCCCACAAAAACGGGTGAGAAAGTTGAAGACGAAGTCTTTATGAAACGCCAGTTCCTTACGGAAATCGACAGTCCCGATGTTCTCGAGTCCGGCAACAAAGGGCAGAAATGCGAGCGTGTAGATAACCGGCTCTACTTCCGGAGCATCGAAAAAGAGTGCCGCCGGCTGCGCAGCCAGTAAAAGAGCGAGCGAAAGCGCCAGGCCCTTACAGATATTCATGGTCCAGGCAGTGTCGTAGCTTTCCCGCGGCGCCTTCTGATCCTGAATCAAGGCGTTCTCAACGCCGAGCTGCGCGAAGATTTCGAGAATCGCCAAGAGGACCATGGCGTAGCCGACCAAGCCAAAATCGGCGGGCAACAGCAGGCGCGCCAGGACAGCCATGCTGACCAAGCCGATCAGCCGGTCGCCGAGCCGCATGAAAACCATCCAGCCAGCGCCGATCGCTATACGCTTTTTGATCTCGGCTGACACTTCAGCTCCCTGGCGCTTCGCTGGTTCTCATCGTCCGATGGAACCTGCCGTCACCCGGCCCTTACAGATTCCGGAAGATCGAATTGGGCCAAAAGTTCCTCAATAGGCTGCCCATCGATTTCCGGAAGCTCCACACCCAGAATTGCGGCAATGGTCGGAGCGAACTCGATACAGGACACCTTGCGGTCGATCTTACCGGGCCGGATGCCGGGACCGCGTACTGCAAAGACACCGTCCGCGCGATGCTCGCCGGTACGGCAATAGCTGTAGTTCCCCGAAATGTGACCTATCCTATTGGAGCAGATATTTTCGATCGGCGCATCATTCGTCCAGTCGACGAAAAGATCTGGCAAGTGGGCCCGTTCCGGACCGTCATAGAGTTGGTCGCAACGATGAACCGCGCGGACGACCGCCTTGCCGGTATCCCGATTAATGATCCCCATCAAGTCGCGGGTCAGGTCATCGAGGAAGGCCTCATATTCTGCGCCGGGCTGAATCTGTCCATTTGGCTCACGGCCAACCAGATTGACGCGGATGCCGGCATGCGCAGTGTTGTTGCGTACGAAAAAGCACTTGCTCTCTGAGGGAATGATTTTGGGTGGCGGTGTCTTTTCCGTGTGGATCGCGCCGCGGATTCGATTGCGCAGCGGCTGCATCGAATCGCGGAAAGACTGCGGCAGCTGCTGCCAAGCTTTGGTGACGAAGGCATCGACATGATCGATGGTACCCGGCTCCTCCACCGGAATTTCCGCGGGCGCGGCGACACCTAGCGCGATCAGAATCTCCGGCAGGAGAAAGTCGGCGTTGTATTTTGGGCCGATACCATGGTTAGCCAAGAAGACGATCATTGTGTCGTCATCGATTTTTTCGAGAATCTGGCCAATCCCATGATCGATCGCGACATAAACGTCCTTTAGGCGGTCGCCAACCCCCGCTTCGACAGCCTCCTGATGACGCACATGGTTGGGGTCATGCAGATGCCAGAGCAGATGGCCGCCGCAATGCGCCTCCGTGAAGACCTGGGCAAAGAAGTCCCAACTTTCGCGCTGCACGAAGTCTTCGGAGAGATCGCCCTTCATTTCCGCGCCGCGGACCAGTTCGTCTGCGAAGAGATCGAGTTCCGCGATGGGGCGGTCCGCATCGCTGTTGCCACTGACCGGATGCAGGCCGAAACGGGAGACGATTTCCTGACGCAAGGCTTCGCTTGAGGCGTGGAAACCGTAGGCAGCATCATGAGCGCCCCATTCGACGGTTTGCAGGCCATTGATGTCGGGAGAAATCCGGCTATGCGGGATATCCAAAACGCAGGAGCGCACGCCGGCGGCGCTCAGGGTTTCCCAAAACTGGGGCTTCTGCATGTGATCGCCGGCTTTGCAGCGATAGGAATCGTAGCTGCCTGGCTGCAACTGCTCCCAGGAATGCACCCGATTGCTGCCTGGGGTGCAGCCGGTGATGAAGGATGGCCAATGGGCCCCGACGTAAACGCCGGGGAGTCCGGTTGTTTCACCAACCAGGCCGCCGTCCAGCAGGCCTTTGACATGCGGCATGTCGCCGGATGCCGCCCATTTCGCGATGAGATCCTTATCCCCCGAACAGATGCCGATAAAGGCAACCTTCGCACGTTTTCCCATAACCAATCACCTTACCAACCCGATTTTTAGACAGCCTTCTACCTTCCTGGCGAAGATTTCCCCGACAGCTTTCGTCAGCTACCGCAGAAACAGCAGCCCCCGTAACAGGTGGAAGGTGTAAATGCGGAAAAAGCGATAGTCCGGCGCAACCTCGGACCCATCGTCCCGCTTTCTGGTCGTCAGTAACGACCTAAGTTCCCAATAGGCCTGCTTGATCAAGCCACGATCACCGGCGCGAATGTGCTTTGCGAACAGCGCCGCCCGGCCCTCGACATAACAGGATTTGAGTTTTTCGATTTCTTCTTCTGCGCGCCGCCCATGCGCGTGCTCGATCCGGATTTCCGGGTCGTAGAGAACTTTCCCGCCGCTTTTCAAGATACGGTAGAAGTATTCATGGTCTTCGCCAGCCCGGAACCTGGCACCGGCGCCCATCTTCGTATCGAAATAACCGACCTGACGGATCGCCTTGGCGGAGATCGCCATATTGCAGCCGATCAGGCGACTGAAAAGATCGTCAAGCGTGCGCACATTGTAGGCATCGTCGAAACGTCGCACCGAAATTTCAAAATCCTTGGGATCATAGAGTTCGACGCGCCCGCCGACGAGCGCCAGTTCCGGTTCCTCTTGAAAAGCCCGATGAATGGCGCGAAGCCAGCCGGGATCGACCATGCAATCGTCGTCGGTGAAGGCGAGAACCTCATACTGCGCGGCATGGATGCCCGCATTTCGCGCCGGAGACACACCTGGGGTCGGCTCCAGAATGTACTGCAGCGGCAGATTTCCCTCGTCCTTTAGGGCCTTCACCGTTTGAGCCGTCTGATCGGTCGAGCCATTATCAACGACAATCAATTCCCAGGCGGCGATTCCCGTCAGGTCGAGTTCCTCGAACCGCCGCAGACACTTTTCGAGCTGCGGCGCGCGATTTCGCGTTGCAATGACAACAGAGATCATCTTCAGCTCTCCCCTGCTGCGGTACGAAACCCTGATGCAACTTCAAAGCTCAGTTGAGGCATATCCAACGCGACCCAAGCAAAAACCTAGTAAACGCCCTGGCTGGGCGATTTCGCGGTGAGCTTGAATGATGTCGATAGTTTGCTGGTAGAGGCCTCGCGCCTATCGGCACTTGGCGCTTAAAGATCCGACCCGGTTACAGGTCAAACAAAGAAACGCCGATCAAAAACTCTGCCGAACCCCAAGCCATCTCTGCATTCATATCTCGCCGTCGATACTTTATGCGTAACAACAATCTATAAATATTAGATAAATTCACGCTACGCCAGTCCGCTGCGCAGACGATCGTTTGCAAAAGGAACTCTGCAACGAGCCTGGACAGCAGCCACAGGCCATTAAGATAGCATAAAATCTGCCGGGATTGGGGTCCCCGCCGCGGAACCGGCGGCGTCAGAAGACCGAAAATCGAGGGAAGCGCGAGTCATAACGCTTCCGCGTCACTCCGAGAAGATACAAGAATCTAATGCAGAAACAGGAAGCTTCTGACGAGACTGGAGAGGTAAATACTGGCGGATCTCGGCTCGGGCCGGCTCGCGGAGCCGTCTGGGCGTCGGCGCGCCGAGAGGTAGGCCCGCAATTCCCAATAAGCCCTCTTGATCAGAGCCCGGTCGCCCGCTCGGATGTGTTTTCCAAGGATTGTCGCCCGTCCCTTCACGTAGTTGGCCTTCAAAGCGCGGATTTCGTCATTTCTGCGGCGCCCATGCGCATGCTCGATCCGTACGTCCGGCTCGTAAACCACCTTGGCGCCGCTTTTCAGGATCCGGTAGAAGAGTTCATGATCTTCACCGGCCTTGAAGTTTGTTCCAGGGCCCATGGCCGTATCAAACGCGCCCGCTTCGCGAAGCGCAGCAGCTGAAATAGCGATGTTGCAGCCGATCAACCGGGTAAAGATGTCATCAATCCCCAGAATCTCGACGCGGTCATTGAATCGCCGGATGGAAACCTCGCCGTCTGCGGGGTCGAAAAGATCGACCCGGCCGCCGACCATAACAATTGCCGGATCCTCGGCAAAACAGCGCTGAATGGCGCAAAGCCAGGAAGGGTCCACGAGACAATCATCATCGGTGAAGGCCAGGATGGGATAGCGTGCAGCCTGAATTCCGGCATTCCGCGCCGCCGATACGCCCGGCGACGCTTCGTATATGTAGCGAAGAGGTAGGTCCGATTCGTTTTGCAGCGCGGCGACGACCTCCGCGGTCCCATCGCTCGACCCGTTGTCTACAACAACGATTTCCCACGCCGCGAGCGAACTGGTATCGAGCCTGTGAAACCTGTCGATACAGTTAGCCAGCTGCGCCGCGCGATTTCGCGATGCGATTACAACACTTATTGACAAAGCACCCTCTCGCTAAATCGCGGCAGACTTCATCCTCAGATGGCATCAACAAAAGACTTGCCAGCAAAAAGAGAAGGTAAAATTATCGTTTGAAGCTGTCGAAAAACAAGATTAATGAAGTAAAATCTCATATTTAACACAGGTTTTTTGACTTACTTCTTGTCACAAAATTATCACTTACGAATAAATTTACCCGCGCGTCGCTTTTTTATAGAATTATTCTGAAAAAATCAAATATAAATAATAGAATTAAAGAAGTAAAAAATTCTTTTATTTAAAATATTAGCCAAATAAGGCTCAGTTTTTCGCTATTCCGCGCTTCGGCATAAGTTTTCTGGCCCCACCCGATTCAGCATGAGCTGCGCAAGCGGTTCTGCGACATTTCGTGCATTGCCCATCTCGCGACATAACATATATAAAAAACAGAATGTGTATATCTTCAGTTTGAAGTGACAGAGATGGAGAGACCAATTGTCAGACAAGCTACAGGAAGTCGATGCCATTACTGTGCAGGCCTGGGTTTCAGAAGGTCGGGCACAGCTATTCGATATTCGCGAAGCCGATGAGTTTTTCCGGGAACATATTGAGGCAGCAGCGTTAGTTCCGCAGGCGCGCTTCGATAGCCGGACTGGCGATACCCACCGCAACGATGATAGCGAAATAGCCGTCTTTTATTGCAACAGCGGACAGCGAACCCGTGCGGCGGCTGCCGCGATCACGCGATGCGGCTTCCGCGAGGTCTACGCCATGAAGGGCGGGTTAGCTGGCTGGAAAGGCGCGGGCTTCAACACCAAAGTGAATCGGCAGGCGCCGATCAGCCTGCAGCGACAGGTTCAGATTACCGCCGGAAGTATGGTGGTCGCAGGCCTGTTGCTTGCCTGGCTCTTATCGCCCTGGTTTGCACTCATCAGCGGATTCGTTGGGCTGGGGTTGGTTTTTGCCGGCGTCACAAATACTTGCGCCCTTGCGAGGCTCCTGGCGCTCCTGCCTTACAATCGCCGAGACGCGCCGCAGGACAGCGCTTTACCAGCGGCGAGCATCGAGGGTTAAAGGCCGGTGACCGTGCCGTAGACAGTCACCGAGCCGATCAGAATGGTCGCGCAGCCGATCGCTCCCTGCAGCAACCGATTGGTCAGAGTCATGGCGCGCGCCGACCAGGCCAACGGCACTGCAATAACGACCGAGAGCAATCCCATGCCAACAATCGAACCAAGACCGAAAAGCAGCACATAACCAATCCCAACCCAGGCCGATTCAGCAGCCGAAACAACTAGAACCAGCAGCGCAGCGGAGCCAGCCATGCCGTGCATCAGTCCCACGAGGAGAGTTCGCCAGGCGAAACCGGACTCCACCTTGTTCGGATGATCGTGATCGTGCCGGACCGGGCTGTGGGGGCCGCTGTCACCGCGATGGCTGTGCGCATGAATGTGCCGCACGCCATCGGCATGACGGTGAACATGAAAGTGAACCCGGTCGCGCAGCAACCGCCAGAGAACATAAAAACCCAATAAAATCAGCATTATGCCAACGGCACCCTCGAGCCATCGCTCGAGATCGTCGCTGATGGTCGCGCCGAGAACAAGGGCGGCGCCGGCAAAGAGAAACAGTGTGATGCTGTGACCCAGGCCCCAGGTCACACCGTGCTTGACGATGTCGCGCAATCCGCTGCGACGTGCCGCGATGCTGGAGACAGCAGCCACATGATCCGCTTCCAGGGCATGTTGCATGCCGACCACAAAACCCAGCCCTAGTATACTCAGCATGCCGTTGTCATCCCTGCAGATTTCCTGTGCCTCGGAGACTTTTACCCCGATCGTCCGGCTCAGCCCGGCCCATATGCGACTCGATTTTTTTGCGCTGCGGCAGGCTAGTAGATCACCGCCGAGATGGAAATCCTTTTGACGCACACGCCCGACAGATTTGCCTGCGAAAAGTCACAGACGTAAAGGCCGGATTCATCTTTTTCGTGCAAAATGCCCTACAATTGTCACAGCAGCCCGGCTGATCGAATCAGGCTGCCGCCCAGAGGATCCCGCCGTGTCCGAAACGACCGTTTCCGAACCAACATTATCTAAGACATCTTCCCCAGAATCGGACAACGCGCCCCCGCAAGCGACCAATAATCCCAACAGATCCGTTACCCTGGCATTGCTCCTGACCGCTGCCCTGCTCGCACTGCTTTCTTCGCTTCCGACCGCATAAGACCTCCTGCGCCAACGACCTTTTCGAAGACGATGCGTTGGTCTATACGGCGTAGAGGTTCACCAGCCAGACCATGGCAAGCGTCGTGCAGAGAGACAGACTCCAACCCGCGAAGACAAACAACAGCCGGCGTTGGATTCCGCGGCGTCTTGCAAAGCGCTCTCCGAGTTGCACCAGGGCTGCAAAAAGCCACTGGATGATCAGAAAATTCCGGACACGCGAATCGCCGGCATCGTAGCTGCCGTCCGCCAGGACCGACGGCGGCGCAAGGTGCGCATAGGTGAAATAGGCGATCGCCAGGCCGACCGCGGCCCAGATAATGAAAAACCGCCGATTGTCGGTAAAGGCGAGCGGCAGAAAGTACACCACCAGTACCGTCAGAAAGAACAGGAAGAGAAGAAAGCCGATCAGGCTCGTGGTCGGGGCCATAACGCCGTCCTACTGCGCCCCGACCGGGGGCAGAGCAATTTGCGACATTCCCGACTGGCGCACCCGACGCAGTGGAATGCCGAAGACCTCCTCGAAGCAATCACGCAGCCACTTGATGGTGGACTGTACCCGTTGCGTCTGGACCGTGTCGTGATGCGCATGCAGATAGAGCACACGCTCCAAGGCCGGTGTCTCGCCACTGATCCGCGCGAGCCGCTCATCCGCTTCGGCGAGGCACATGGGGAGAATTCCGCGTCCAAGTCCGGCGGCAATCGCATTCTGCAGGACGCCGGCATCGGTTGCGGTGAAGCGCAGAGGTTCGTCCTTTCCCATGAGCCGCCGGTTGGCGCGCTCGATCAAAGGCGAGGCTGTGGCTTCGTCATAGAACGCCACCCAACCAGACTGATCGTCTTTTGCCGTTTTCGCGCGGTACACCGCATGAGGAACCTTACCCAAAGCGATCTTGAAGGCACCGTCCTTCGGTTCCAGTTCGAACCATAGGGACAGCGACACACCGCCGCGCAGCCGGCTTTCGGGGACACGGGCCGTGGTCCTGAGGTCGATCTGCGGATGAGCGGCAAGGAACGACGACAGAGTGGTCTGCGTCAGGCGGTTCAGAATCCAAATATTGCCCGACAGCCTTATGGTTCCGCTGGGACCGGCATCGGACTCTGTGGCCTCATCCACCAAGAGTTCGATGCGGCTTTGCACGTCGATCGCACGGTTGATCAAAGCCTCGCCCGCATCGGTCAGGGCGAAACCCGCCTTGGTCCGGACAAAGAGCATGACACCCAGGTCGGCTTCCAATGCCGCCACGCGCCGGCCGGCCGTCGAGGTATCGACCCCCAAGACCTGGGCCGCCTGAGTCAGCGATCCCGTCTGACTGATCGCCAGGGCAACTTTCAGATTGTTCCAGTCCATTTTACGGCTGCGGCGTTACTTCGCGAGCTGCGGCGCAGTCGCAGAAGCGGTGTCGAGCGGGTCATGAGAAGCCGGAACATCATTGTCGCTGTCCTCGACGAGAGGCGCATCTCCGCCATGACTAGGCGCGGACTGAGAAGCGTAGTCGGCCAGGTGTTCGAAGATGGCGGCATGAACATCATCGGCATGGGTGACATGCCCCATGTGTCCGGCCCCAGAGACATCGATCATGCGGCAGTTCGGCATGCGTTCCATCAAAGCCTGGGCGATCGCGCCGGTCGGGGCCGGCGTGTGTTCGCCGCGCATCAGCAGAACCGGCACCTGGAGTTCGGCATAGGTGCTCAACAAAACGGGTTCTTCCATGAGAGCGTGGAACTCCAGTGGCGCTTTGGGCGCCCAGCGCAGCATGAGTGCCTGAAGCTCAGGTTTCAGCTCGTCCCAGGCGTCATAGCCGTTCCAATAGTCCACGAAACTCGACATGGCGGCGAGGAAATCGCCCACCGCCACCTGATCGCGGACGAAGCCGTTCAACTCCATAATCTCCGAGAACCCCTGCTCCCCCGCCATACCGATCTGACGCAGCAGGTAGTAGGCGCAAGGCTCGTAGAGCACCATACTGGCCACTTTATCCGGCCGGGCGAGCGCGATGTGAAGCGCCAACGCGCCGCCGTAGGAATGACCGATCAAGTGCACCGGGCTCTGACAACGGTCGATCATGTCGATTGCAATGCTGGCGTCATCAGACAGGCTGAAAGCATGTCGGCCGTGCCAGTCGCCGCGGCTTTCGCAGCCGTAGTTCTCTGGGGTCAAGAATTCGAACCGCGAGCCAAGCGCCGCGCGCAGCGGACGCCATTGCTTTGCACTCCAGCCGGAACAGTGCAGCGCGACAATTGTCTCACTGCTTCGCCGGCGCGTGGGAAAGTCCAAGGTCTTGCTCATTCGCTTCATTCCTTGCTTGGCATGGACTCTGGCTCCCCACATCCTGGCCATGCAGCCAACTGTAGCAACGCGATACAGCCGAGAACTGTAGCGAGCTTCTACGCAGCGTTGAATTACCGCGTCCCCAGCATGGGATGAACCCGCATCGCCGCACGCGGTTCATGCAAATTTGCAGGATCGAGGCCGCAACTGTCTATATTCTTGCTCAAACCGGCAGATACCGGCGGCGACGCAAGCCCGCGGGCGAGCCATCGTCCTTTTCTCAAAGGGCCTGCGAGAAATAGTCGCTCGCGCAGCCGCAAGCCCTGTGCGAGCCTCTCCCCAGGCGCAGTCGCATCGCACCGGCCTGATGTTTTCCGCGCCGATATGACGCCACCAAACGACGTTGCTTTCACGGCGCGACCCCTGGTCATGCCGCAAATCTGCATGCCGCCTTTGCGGCCATACGGCTTCACGGCGGTAACGGCGGCCGCTAAGACTCCTTCGCAAATAAACGTCCGCAGACGAACAATTTGAGAGACGCGCGGTCGCGTCTGGGAAAACAGGAGGACTCCCGCCAAGCCTCCAACTTCCAAGTCCAGGAAAGACATTTCATTGCAAGGAGCAAGTCATATGATTTATCGATTTAGAAAGACCTGTCGGGCCTTATTTTCGGCCTGCGCCTTCCTGTTTTTCTTTAGCGGTTCCGCCTGGGCCGGTCTCTGCGGCGCCGAGTTTTCGACCAACTGGACCGCGAACCCGCTGGAACAGCAGACGGTTTTTCCCGGTTTCACCTCCTCGGGTTTTACCGGTTGCGTCACCGAGTCGGCCTTCACAGGCACCACGGAAACGTTGCTAGGCAATGGCGAGACCGAGACGGACGGATTTGCGTTCGACGTCAGTGCGACGGACGACGAGACGCTTCTGCTGACCGCGCTTATAAATAATCTCGACGAAAGCGACCTCTTCGTCTACCCAGGCGCAACCCTGTCTTTGACAGATATTGACTTTCTCGAAGGCCAAGGCGGCATTGTTGATGTCGTTCAGATGAGCGGAGGGTTCCTCGTTGAGCTTGTGGATTTCACAGCCAACTCCATTACCTTCAACTTTACTGGAAACACCGTCGGCATCGTCTTTGAAGAGCAGACAGCACCACTCTTTCTGAGCGACGAGTTCAGGGTTGTCTTTGCGCAGGTTCCGGAACCAGGAAGTATGGCGATGCTAGGCTTGGGACTCGCCACCTTCGGCTTACTCCGCTTTCGAAAGAGCAAGCCCGCAAAGACGCGGTACTCACTGGGGCCGCGAGAAGAGACGGGTCTGGCCAGTTAGTATTGCAAATTTGCGAAAGGCCGGTGTGCAACGGCTGTTGTATGCCGGCCCCTTACCATCTTCGCGGTGCGGTGCTATAGCTTTTCGATGGTCAGACCGCTTCCACCGCTGAACGCCGTGCGCGCTTTCGAGGCTGCGGCACGGCATCTCAATTTGTCGCGCGCCGCCGAGGAACTGGGCGTGACGCCGGGTGCGGTCAGCAAACAGGTTTTGAGCCTCGAGGACTTTATCGGCGCCCGACTGTTCGAGCGTCTGCCCGACGGCCTCGCGCTCACTTTGGAAGGACGCGAACTCCAGGAGTCCGCGACGCCGGCCTTCGAGATGCTGGGCGGCGCCTTTCAACGGTTTTCCCGCCGTCCACCGCGCTCCAGCGTGTTGCGGCTGGCGACCGTTGCGTCCTTCGCGTCACAGTTCCTGGTGCCGCGCCTGAACGCCTTCGAAACGCAGATGCCCGATGTCGAACTCGAGATCCTGACCTCGGACCGTGTGACAGATCTGGCCAAAGAGGAAATCGACCTGAGTGTCCGCTTCGGCGCCGGCGAGTGGGACGGCCTGATCTCCAGCGAGCTGTTACCTGGAAAGCTGATCCCGGTTTGTGCGCCGGGCCATCTGACAGCAGGTTCGGGCACCTCTTCTTCTGAGACGGATCTTGCGGCGGTCTTGACCTCAACCCGAATGATCCAGATCTTTCCCAACAACGAATGGCGGAACTGGGCGGAAGCCACCGGGACGGAATTACCGCACGATGCACGACCTTTCGTGATGGAGCATTTCCTGGTCGCGCTGGAAGCAGTCATCGCCGGCCAGGGCGTGGCCCTGCTGCCAGACATCATCGCCCGCGGAAAACTCGCCGAGGGAAGCCTCGAACAATTCTCCGATGCCATCGAGTGGCATCACAGCTTTTACCTGGCCTACCTGCCGAATGCGGAACGCCAACCGATCCTGCGCAATGCCATTTCCTGGCTGCGGAGCGAAGTCAACAAGAGCGCATAACGCGCCTGCCTCCTATGGCCGGTTCCTATTTCGAACCGGCCACCCGCTTCAAACAATCGCTAAATTCTCACAGGCCCTTTTCCGAATCCTCGCTCCCGCGAGCGCAGGCGACGTGCCAGCTTTCTCTAGGAACAGAAACTCACCGCGAACAGCGTGCAACAGAGATACAGGAACGGTGCCATGACAAGCTCGACACGACACGACCCCTTCCCCGTCCGTGAGCCCTTTCACGGTATCTATGCCCATGGTGTGGAAACCCGCGGCGGCGCGCGAATACTGCATGTCTCCGGCCAGGTCGGAGTCTCGCCAGAGGGTGAACTTTCCGCCGACTTCGACGGACAATGCCGCCAGGCGATTGCAAACCTAGAGAAGGTCCTGCGGCAGGCGGAAATGGAGCTTCAGGACATTGTCAAGATGAGCTTTTTCCTGGTCCGGCGTGAAGATATGGCAGGCCTGGTCGAGGTGCGAAAAGACCTGCTGGATGGGGTGCGTCCCGCCATCACGACCGTCTTCGTCGCAGGCCTGGTTTCCCCGGACTGGCTGGTGGAGGTCGAGGCGGTTGCCTGTGCGGCTTGAGTGGGAGCCGCCCAAGCGCAACAGCGACGAGACGATCGAGAAAAACAGCCCGACAGGAACCGCTATGCTGACCTGCACAGAGGAACGTCCCGGCCCCGTTCAGAGGCTTCGTCGCGGCAGTTATGCCCACGGGGTCGAAATCCGCCCCGGCGCTCGGATCATACACGTCTCCGGCCAGGCCGGGGTTACGCCCTTGGGCGAGCTATCTCCTGACTTTAAGGAACAGTGCCGTCAGTCGCTGATCAATCTGCAAAGCGTGTTGGTCGAGGGCGATATGGGATTGGACGACGTAGTCAAGCTGACCTTCTTTCTCGTGCGCCGCCACGACATTGCCGGTCTTGTGGAGGTCCGCCGGGAGCTCCTCTTCGGCATAGGATCGGCCATCACAACAGTCTTTGTCGCCGGGCTGGTCTCGCCGCATTGGCTGGTCGAAGTCGAAGCAATTGCCTGCGCGTCATGAGCCACTGTGCTTGCGGTCGCAAAGACCCAATCACAGCCGCCATCAGTTCGCGTTACCGCAGCGGCATCTTTGCAAAGTCCTTTTGCGGCCGTGCGGGTTCACCGGACGCAGGCTCAGCGGTATCAATCTGCGGGTGTCAGTGTTCGCAAACGAACGATCGAATGGCTGCGGGCAGCCGCGAGACGCCAAACCGATCCGATGACTTTTGGACTAAAAGAAGGGACGACAGGATGAGCGTTAAAACGAAAACCAGGATCGGTGCCTTTTGTCTGGCGGCCGCTCCTTTGTTCTTTTCACTGGACGCCGCGGCGGCGCCGGTTTTCTTCGGTGACCGGCAAGCTTTCATGGAAGCCGTCGGCGCCCTATCCGGTTTCGAGGACTTCGAAGCCGCCACCATCAATCCCGGCCCCAGTGCCAGCGCATCCGGCGGCTGGGACAGCAGCAGTGACAACGGGATCTTCAGCCCGGGCGATCTTACCGCAGGCATCGAGTACGACAGCTTCCCCGGCGATCTCATGGCGCTCGACGGCAGTTTCTCACCCGCATCGACCGGCGTGGCGATCGGGCCCGAAGATGTCGGCGGGGACATGCTTGTGGATTTCAATACGCCGGTGAATGCCTTCGGCCTCGACCTCTTCCTGCTCGGCGACGGTGATCAGATCTTCTCCATCGATGCCCGCAGTATTTTTGATCAGCTCGCCTTCTCGCTAGACATCACTCTCAATTCCTCCGGGAGCTTTTTTGGCGTGGTCGATGACTCGACCATCTTCAGTGAGTTCAGCGTAAGCGCGCAGGCCGCGGGAGGCACCGAGGCGATCGATAATGTCGTGTTCGGCATCAGCAATCCGACGGCGGTACCGGAACCCGGCACGTTGGGCCTCCTGAGCGCCGGTTTGCTCGGCCTTGCCTGGGCGCGCCGGAGCAAGCGAGCCAAGACCTAAAGTCTTGTGGCTGTCCCTTCCCACGACGAAAGACCGAAAAGCATGACGCGACCTGTTACCTTGATTGCCGCCGCCGGCCTTTTTCTTTTGGCTTCCGCCAGCTCTGCGCAGGCGGGCCTCTGCGGTGCGACGATCGACACAGCCTGGTCGGTCACGCCGCCAGACTTCGGCAGCCAAGTCGTCACGCCGAGCGTGGTCAGTACGAGCTTCGTCGGTTGTGAGAGCGTGGCTCAGTTCAGTGGGTTGGTGGAGACGGATTGGCCCGGCGACCCGCCCGAAAGCGATTTTTTCAACTTCTATCTCGAAGCCCTGGACGACAGTCATCTTCGGCTGCGCGGCCAGTCGATCAATGACGTCCCTGCCATCGGCGGCACCCATCACTTTCCCGACGTAACAGTTACGCTCACTAACTTCGTCACGCCGGAAGGACCGCTCGAAATTTTCTCCGCCATCGCGGTTCCCTTTGAATTGTACGGGGAAATCGTCCTGCTGTCTGACTCTGCGCTCAGCATCCATTGGAACCTCTCCGCGACCGGCGATCACCCCTTGTCGCCCGAACAGATAACGGTCGACACAGAGTTCGCCGTGACCGCGGCCCGTCCCGCAATCCCCGAACCCATGAGCCTCGCGCTCTTCAGTGCCGGCCTAGCGGGGTTCGGCTTTTTGCGGCACCGGCATTCAACCGCGCGACGCCATTCAAAGGACAATCCATAAGATGACTTTCAAACACAGCCTCGCTCTTTGCCTAAGCATCGGGACGGCCGCCCTGTCAGGCGCGGCGACGGCGCATGCGACCCTTATCGGAGACTCGGTCGATCTGCATGTAATCGAAGTCGGCGGCGGCGTATTTGGACCCTTGACCGAAACCGTCGGTGCTGGCGTCGAATACAACCTCTTCGATGAGGTGACGATCGATATCGGAGCCTCGGTCATCGACTTTGCCGTGATCGACGCCGGAACAGGCAGTTTCGTCGGCAACTTCGATTTCCTGCTCAGTGATCTGGATTGGATGGGCGGCAACAGCATCATCGCCGGCGTGGTGCTGAACGCCTTTCAAGGGATCGGCAGTGTCGCCTTTACCGCCGACAGCGTCACCTTTTCCGTCCTCGACGGAGACCCAATCGAAAATGGCGCATTGGCTTCCATCGAACTGATGACGCGCCAGGTCGATGTGCCGGAACCGGCGAGCCTCGCGCTCTTCGCAGCGGGCCTCGGGGCCTTTTTCTTCCGTCAACGCAGACTTCGAAAGGCGTAGGTTATGACATCTCACTTCCTTGTTCGTTCTTTGCCCGGACTCATTCTGGGTGGCCTCCTCTTCCTGACGGCTGGCGCGTCGCAGGCCGGTCTTTGCGGCACGAGCATCACGACCGACTGGCAGGAATTCCCGCGCGAGAATCAGACCGTCACGCCGACTTTCGAGTCGCCAGGCTTCGATGCCTGCGGAACCGCGTCCCTCTTCAGCGGCTCGACAACGAACGAATTCAACGCCGGCATCAGCGAGGATGGTTTTAACTTCACGGTCGAGGCGCTCGACGACGACAGCCTGCGGCTGACGGCCCAGGCGATCAATATAAGTGGGCTCGACACCCTCGTCTTTCCGACGGTGACGGTCACCCTGAGTGACATCACCTGGCTCGACGGTCCAGGTGAAATCCTCGATGTGCTGCATGCCGATGGCAACACGGACTATTTTGATGTTATCGACTTTACCGCAAACTCCATTACCTTCGAGTGGGGCCTCTTCTCTCTCTCAGGCAGCATCTTCTTCCCCGAAGAAATCACCCTGATGCAGGACTTCGACATCCTGGTGGATCACGTCGCGGTCTCGGAACCCGGTTCCTTTGCACTGTTCGGACTTGGGCTTGCCGGCCTCGCGCTCTACCGGCGGCGACGCAGCTGAAACCAGGCCCGAACCTTCATCCTGCAAAAATACATTCGCCTTATGCAGCGGTGCGGCTTCACCGCTGCATAACTGGCCTTTAATAAAGGGTCACAAGAAACATTCGCAAACCAACAAAACAATAATCTACCCCATCTCCAGGAAGGTCACCCTCATGTTAGGCACTAACAGAACAAAGCTTTTCGCTCCTGCGGTCGGGCTATCGATCGCTTTAAGCCTGGCGAGCGGCAGCGTAACGGCGGCACCGGTCTTCTTTGACGACCGGACAGCTTTTGACAACGCAGCCGGCCCGCTTTCAGGCTTCGAGGATTTCGAGAACGCCTTCACAGGGCCTGGCGCCATGAGCGAACCCGGTCCCTGGAACAGCAATAGTGACGACTCGGTTTTCGATCCGGGCGATATTGTCGAAGGCATTTCCTTCGCCAGCAGCGCGGGAAACCTGGTTGCTCTGGACAATGACTTCTCGCCCAATTTGGACGGTGCCGCGATCGGCCCGAACTCCTTTGGTCAAGATCTGATCATCACCTTCCTGCCGGGTGTCAATGCCGTCGGTTTCGATCTCTTTCAGTTCATTGGCGCCGCGGAAGGCATTGTCGTCAGCCTGTTCGACCTCGACGATCTACTGATTACCACTACGGAAGCCCAGGCCGATAACATGGGCGGCTTCTTTGGGGTGATCGACGACATGAACATGATCGGCGCTATTACACTGACCGCCAACAACGCTTCAGGGGCGGAGATCATCGACAATCTGGCCTTTGGCGTAACCGACGCGACGCCCGTCTCTGAACCGGCAAGCTTCGCGTTGTTCGGTCTGGGACTTGCCGGTCTCGGCATCGCCCGACGTCGGCGCCAGGACACGGCGGCCTCTGCCAACAGCAAGGCCTGAGACCGAACGCAGCAGGCAATTGCCGCATCCTGCAAAAAAACATTCTGCTCATGCAAAGATGCGGGTTCACCATCGGTCTCGAAAGCCTTAACTAACGATCATCAAGACATTCGTAGACGAACAAAATTAAAATGGTTCTATTTTCTAGAAAGCCCTTTCAGATGTTCGATAAGAACAAATTTTTCGCGGTTTTTTCCGCAACGGCGGCGACGCTGTTCCTGGGCCTCAACGCCCATGACACCGAAGCAGCCTCGATTTCAAAGGACTCCAGTTTTTGGGTGGACACCGCCACCCGGAATACCGATAGCGGTCTGGAGTGGCTGGATCCGACCGAGAGCCCCAGGCTCTCGGTCAACCAGGCCCGGATCACGCCAAGCATGGCTGGCAACCATGTGATTCGCATGGCAGACACCGCTCACTTGCCGGGACCGGGACTGGCCTCAGATAAAGCAGCACAGACGCTGTCAGATAAGGCTGCACGCCACTCTGACCGACGGCTCGAACAGCTCTGAAAAAGGCTAAATCCGATCCGGCAAAAATACATTTCGCTTATGCGGCGATACGGCTTCAAAGCAACATTCACACATCATAACTTTATAATCAGTTCAAATAGTTAGTCGGACGAACTTTTATCCGACCCAGATTTCAAAAAAGGCGTTTCTTATGTTCGATAAGACTAAGATCATGACGGGACTTTCCACGGCAGCAGCCGCGCTGTTCCTCACTCTCAGCGCCCCGAACGCAGAAGCGGCGTTCATTTCGATGGACTCCAGTTTTGGCGCCGACAGCGTCACGCGCGATACCGACACCGGCCTCGAATGGCTGGACCTGACGCAAAGCACCGGACTATCGGTCAATCAGGTTCAGGCGGAACTCGGAGCGGGCGGCCTCTACGAAGGCTTTACCTATGCGACCCGAAGCGATGTCGAGACCCTATTCTTTACCTCTGCGGGAATCACCCCGGGCTTCCAATGGCCGCCGGAGCTTCCCGTTTGGGAGCTGGCGAATCTGCTTGGTATCACCGAACCGTTCTTTTTTGTTTCCTTTGGACACTACCTGCTGGAAGGTCCAGCGTTAAACGCCGGCTTAGGCAGTCTGGAACCACTGATTCCCTTCGGCGACGCCGCCGCGACGCGGGCGACGCTTGACGACAATGGCTTTGCATTTAACGAAGGCGCGCCGACGGTCGGCAGCTTTCTGATCCGCAGCTTTGAAGCTGCACCGACGCAGGTCCCCGAGCCGGGAACGGCACTGCTGCTGCTCGCCGGCCTCGCAGGCCTTGCTTACGGCCGCCGCAAAACGGCCAAGCTTCCGGGTGATCAGATGTCCCCCGCCTGATCGCCCGATTGAGGACGCGGCACTGTCGCCGCGTCCTCACAAAACCCCGATCAGATAGATCGGTCAATTTCACCCCACCTCGTTCGCGTCTCGCTGCGGCGCAGGGAGGAGTCTGGCCAAAGGATGGGCCGGACGGGGACCAAGGGCGACAGATCTTTGTGCCCGCCAATCGATTTCTGCAGTGAACAAAATTCAAAACCAGGAGACCCCATTATGAAAAAGCATCATTTCAAAGCCGCCATCGCCGGTCTTTCCCTGAGCCTCTCCGTCGCTAGCGTCACCAACGCAGGCATCGCCATCGCTGACGAGGCGCCGGCTCTTCCAGAACTGGAGTGGAACACCACACTCAAAAAGTTCCAGTTCGACCACGACAAGTTCATCGGCCAACGCTTTTCCGCGGTCTGTCCGCCCCGCTCTATCCGGGATGAAGACGACGCCATCTACGGCACCGGCATCTATCCCAGCAGCAACCCGATCTGTGTCGCGGCCTTGCATGCGGGCCGGATCACCAAGGATGGCGGTCAGGTGACCGTACAGTTAAACCCCGGCGCGGAGTCCTACACCGGCAGCAGCCAGAATGAAGTCAACTCAGCGAGCCTGCCGGGCACCCCGCGTTCAATCGTCTTTGTCGATGAGACGGACACGACCGCCGTCGATGCAGCACAGGAGCCTTACATTCCGCGGCTGAAGTGGGACACCAAGTTCACCCGCACGGGCTTCGCCTACAAGCGCTTGGCCGGCCAGCGCTTCACCTTTAACTGCCCGGTTGCGCCGAAAGGCAAGAAGCTGCGCCAAATCTATGGCACCGACTCCTACGCTTTCAATAGCACCGTCTGTGTCGCCGCGCTGCATGCGGGTAAGATCACGCAGGATGGTGGCCTTGTGCACCTGCAGCTGAACGACGGCAAGGACAAGCTGGTCGGCAGCATCCGCAACGGTGTGGAAAGCAAGGATGGTCCGGGCGGCCGCAACACGGTGTCCTTCGTCGACAGCCCGATCGTAAACTAACCCGAAGCAGCCCCGCTGCCTCCGTCCGATGAGGTTTTGTGACGACCTCATCGGACACTCCCCACCAACCGGATCGCATGACATGCCCAGTCTTTGCGGGTGGGGTAAAACTTGGTGCGTTCTGATCGTTTTGATCACGTACGATCAGAACGCATTCTTTTCTTCAACTTAACAATCAGAGGCTTGACGCATGCTTCCTGCAATACTGGCCCAAGTAATGTTGGCCGGATCGACCCTCCTGATGCTGGGCGCCGTTGCCCAGAACCAGATCAACCCGAGCTACAGCACAGCGCTGGCCGTGCCCATCGCCAACGCGGCGGGCCTGGTCCTCGCCTTGCTCGCCACCGCCATCGCTGTCGCCGCGCATAGGCGCGACCGCAGAAGCCGCGACGCCAAATTCACGGTTATCTTGGCGATCTTGAGCGCAATCGTCTTAACGCTGCTACTCCCCCTGGCGGATCTTGGATTTCTCAGCCGCGTAAGATGACATCCGCCCAGACCGCGGCTTCCACGAGAGAATAGCCGCCCCTGGCGGTTTCGAATGATCGGCCGGTTTGCCTCTGTGGCAGACCGGCCGAGCGCTTCTCTAAGCGGCGGAAACGGCTGCCTCGCAAACAGCCTTGCGCCTCTTGAAACGGTCCGGCGGCACGTTGGGCCAGCGATCCGGATCGGTGACTTCCTTGGCGAAGGCCGCGAGGTCGTTCTTGGCCACGTGCCTTTGCAGGAATTTTCGGCAAGCCGGGGTGTAGTCCCCGCGAAAGCGCAGATCCACCAGCACCTCGCGAATAACCGGATGCAGCTTGTCCCAGTCGGTCTTGCCGTAAGCCCGCGTAACATCCGCCTTGGTCGCAAGGCGGCGGGTATCGGCAGCCTGGCGCTGATACTCGATATCGAAGAGTTTCAGTTGCGTCCGCGGCGTGATCTCGAAATCCTCGAGCTCGTTCTCCTCGAGGAATTCCTCTGCTGTCTCACCCTTCAAGCCCGCGGCCTGGGAGATCAAGGCGGCCTGAACCGATTCCACACCGGACGAAACAAGATCGTCGCGCACATCGGATCGTGAACGCATCTTCATGTCGTAACCACGCCCGATGGTGAGGCCTGAACTGCCGCTCGGCACATGAAAGTGACGGCTGTGAAAAAGACCGCCCTCCTGCCCTTCCGCATCGAAAGTCAGGCGACCGACTTTGGGCTTGGGAATTCTGGTGGCCATCGTGCTCGTCTCCCCGTCGCATCCAGATACAAGGCTCACATTCATCGAGACTACAGCAAATTGGCGTTTTGTTGACTCAAAATTCGTCGCGCAGCGGAGGCAAGAATCCAGGTCGGCACGATCACAAATTCGCGACAAGAGGTCGCGGCGACCGGTTGTCGTTGACATTTCTACCTTTCGACAGGTAGAATTTACGCACATCAATATCGACCCCTAACGCGAAAGGTGCGTATTATGCCGCAAGAGATTCTCTGGCTCGCCGCCACCGCCCTGATGACCGCCCTGTTCTGGATCCCCTACGTACTGAACCGTATGGCAAGCCGAGGCCTGGCGCGCACCCTGGGTAACCCGGAAGCCGGCGATGCGCCCCACGCCGACTGGGCCGAACGCAGCATCCAAGCCCACAGGAACGCGATCGAGAATCTGGTGATCTTTGCAGCGCTCGCCCTGGCAGTGGTCGTATCGGGCACGGGCGACGCGCTCACCGGCACAGCCTGTATGATTTACTTCTTTGCCCGCCTCGGACACTTCGCGGTCTATACAGCCGGAATTCCGGGACTGCGAACCGTCTGCTTTACCGTCGGATTCCTCGTGCAGTTGGTTCTTGCGCTGCGCCTATTCGGGCTTATGTAAGAAAGTGGCTCGACCAGCACGCGCTGTGATTGCCTCCCCATCCAGAGTGCGCCCCTTTCCATTCCCGCAGCGAGGAACCCTATGAGCGAAAAACTTGCGATCGTCACCGGCGTCGGTCCGGGCCTGGGCGCGGCCCTTTGCAGGCGCCTGCACCGGGCAGGCTATCGCGTGGCCGGGCTCGCGCGCTCGGAGGCCTTTGGACGTGAGCTCGAAGCTGAGCTGGGCACAACACCCCCAGGCGAAGGCTCGGCCGCTTTCCGGCACTTCTGTTGCGATCTGGCGGAGCCGACCGCCGTCCGGGAGACCATCGGCGATATCGAAAACCTCTGGGGCCCGCCAAGTGTCCTGATCCACAATGCCAGCCAGATCCTGATCAAGCCTTTCGTCGAGATCACGGCCAAGGAGTTCGAGTCCGTTTGGCGGGTCACCTGCCTGGGCGGCATGACCGCGGCCAAGGCGGTGGTGCCCTCCATGAAAGATAACGGCGGCGGGACGATTCTCTTTACCGGCGCTACGGCGGCGCTGCGGGGCGGCGCTAAGTTTGCGGCCTTTGCCTCGGCCAAGTTCGCCCTGCGCGGGCTGGCCCAGGCCCTGGCCCGCGAGCACGGCGCCGACGGCATTCACGTCGCCCATGTGGTGGTCGACGGACTGATCTGGAGCGAGCAGACCGTGGAACGCTTCAATCCGGCGCGCGAAGCCTGCTTAGAGCCGGACGCCATCGCCGAAAGTTACCTCCAACTGATCCAGCAGGACCGTTCGGCCTGGTCGCAGGAGCTCGATCTGCGGCCTTTCTCCGAAAAATTCTGACGCGGCGGCACACAACCGTTATATAGAGAGAGTCCGGATCACATTTGGACATAATCAAATACACTAACCTGGACTGATCGAAACCCGGCATGGCTGAAACAGCAACTCTGATTCTCGATACCGCCGAAGAGCTGATACAAGCAAACGGCTTCCACGCATTCAGCTTTCAGGACGTGGCTGACCGCGTCGGCATCAAGAAAGCCAGCATTTACTATCACTTCCCGGCCAAAGCGGCCTTGGGCGAAGCGATTATCGAACGTTACCGCAACGGTATGCTGGAGGCGATGCGCGACCTCGACAGCAAGGGCGACGTCGATTACTGGAAAGCGCTGGACAGTTACCTGAAACCGATTCTCGAGCTCGCACGCAATCCGGTTCACGCCTGCCTTTGCGGCATTCTCAGTGGCGAGTACCCTGGCCTGCCGCAGGAAATGCAGACGCAGATCGAACTCTTCTTCGAGGAGCAGCTGGCCTGGTTGACCCAATTGCTGAAGAAAGGCCGTAAGGCTGGCGCTTTCCAGTTCGAAGGTAGTCCGGCGCGCATGGCCAAGCTGTCCTTCAGCGCAATCGAGGGCGCCATGCTGATGAAGCGCATCACGGATGACGATAAGCAGGTCAAGCAGGTTGCGGATACACTCAAGGCACTGTTGAAGGCTTAGTCTGTGTCGGATGCTGTCGTCGTCCGGCAGGCCTCGGAAGAGGATCTAACGGCGGTCCTTCGACTTTACGCGCAGCCGGACATCGACGACGGCGAAGTGCTCGACCTGGAGGCCGCGAAGGCTTTCCTGTCGCGCTTTGCCGCCTATCCGAACTACAAGATGTACGTGGCCTTACTGCCGGAAGGAAGAATAGCCGGCTCCTTCGCCCTGCTGATCATGGACAACCTCGGCCACCTGGGGGCGCCCTCCGCCGTGATGGAGGACGTCGTCGTGGATCCGACCCTGCACAGGCAGGGGGTGGGAAAGGCCATGGTCGCCGCCGCAATGAGACATGCGCGCGAGCAAGGCTGTTACAAACTGATGCTGTCAGCCAATCTGAAACGCGACGCCGCGCACAAGTTTTATGAGTCGGTTGGCTTCGAACGGCACGGCTACAGTTTTTTGATGCCCTTGGGGGACGATTAGTTCTCCGCCGGAACTCCAGCATCTGAAGTTACTCCAAAGACCTTAGTATTTTGCCGCTACCCGATCGGCATAGGCTTCGCTCGTAAACACCCGTTCAACGGAATCGACGAAGGGATCCATCATGCTGAAGATCAGGGCAGGGCTAAAGCCGCTTAAAGACCCGCGAAAGAGCTTTGCAAACACAGCCTGCTTTGCGCCTCTGCTTTTCGCTGCGGCCTGCATGCACCCGCAAGCACAGCAGGAAACCTTCACCTATCGCAGTCACGTTGAGCATATGGCGGGAGAAACGCAGCCAGCGCGGCCGATCGAAGGCACCGAAGCGATGCTGAAAACCGCCGGCTGGGGCGCAGCCATGACGATGCAGACGGCGGAGCTGCCGCCGGGGCATGTGGTGACCGCCTGGTGGGTGGTTATCACCAAACCTGAAGCCTGCAGCGCGACGCCCTGTTCGCCGGGCGACGTTATCGGTGAGGCCGAAAAGGTGGGCACGCAGATTACTTATGCTGATGGTGTGGTGGTCGATCCCGACGGTAAGGCGGATTTCCGCTCCATTCTACCGGCCGGCCCGGTCACTCAAGGCTGGTATCCGGCGCCTTTCGACAACCCGACCTCCGCGGAAATCCATCTGGTGCTCAACGATCACGGGCCGCTGCTGACCGAACTGGCCCCTTCCATGCTGACGAGCTACCGGGGCGGCTGTTCCGACGAAAGCCTGCCACCTCCCTTCCCCGCGAGCGCCAAGTCCGATGGCACGCCCGGCCCGAACGGCTGCCGTCTCATCCAGGACGCGATTTTCGTTCAGAACGCAGCAGGCGCGTCCTAACAAATTCCTCAGGCGCCCATACCGTCTACGGCAATCGACAAGAGAGAGGATAAAAGAGCTTTCAAAACCACCGTAAGTTGATAGGCTTCCGGAATGGCGCGGCGTCCCCGATATCTGCAAGTTAGAGATCCAGTCCCCAAAACTTTGGAAAGGCATATGCTGGATCTGGGTTTTATGAACAGCCGCAGCTATTTCGACTGGTGCTGGGCCAATGGGTTCGACGGAACGCTCGATAAGTCGCGGAGCGATCTTCAAGAGGAACGCGACGCCTTTGAAGTGCTGGCGAAAGAGCGCGAGAAGCAGACCCGCCTGCACAAACATCCTAAGGCCTTTCTTGAAGCCGTCTGCCTCGGCAAGCTGACGTCGGACGAGATCGATCGCCCGAATTTCAAACGGACCGCGGTGGAGATCGAAGCAAGCAATGAGTCGTCGGAGATGCGTCAGTCGCTTCTTCAGATGCTGCTTGCGCTCACGAAGCTCGATGACATGGCCTTTCATTCGGTTGCCGGCCAAGAGGAAACCCCATTCATCTGCGGCCTGATCAAATTGCATGACCGCAAGGCGCTTTGGCTGCGGCCGCTGGAAGACTGGAAGCCCAAAAGCAAGAACCGAGAACGGCGTTTCGGCGAACTGACCCATCATCTCTTCGACAAATACGGCGACGTTCCGCGCTTTATGGAAGGCGTGTGGCTGCGCAGCGACCGGCCGAGCTGGCGTTACCGAGACTGGTATGTCCACCTGGGTCGCGGCCACAATCTCAGGACGGCGAAGTCGCCTGTCCCACTAACGAAAAAGATGGCGCATAACTTCTTGCGCGCGCCTAACAACTACAGCGTCGAGCAGGCAATCCGTTGGGGCCAGATGAAGGCCCTGGGCGCGGATGAAAACGCCATTCACGCGACTGTCGCCACACGCTTGGCCCGCTCCTTCGAAAACGAAGAGTTCTGGTTCACGGTCCTACGCTTCATCGCCGAAAATCCCATGCTGGATCCACGGCAGATCGGCCCGGTGATCGACTACCTTCAGAATCAACGCTTCGAGCCGCTGGAGGTCGAGGTTGCGCCCGGGCAGTGGCGCCAGGAGCCGCCCCCGCAACCCGGTCTCTCAATGAATGGCCGAACAGTCGACACGCTGATGCGACAGGTCATGGAATGGCACGACAGCCTCGGACGCTTGAGTCACCTCTCGGGCGATCTCTACGCTAAGGCCGAATTCGATGGGATCGCCGTCGAGCGGAAAGCGGGCAACAAGACGCTGCACTGGGCCATCCGGCAGCTCCGCAGCGCCAAGGACCTGCAGTTCGAAGGCGAGGAATTGCGGCACTGCGTGGCCAGCTATCACTGGTCCTGCGCACGCGGGGACTGCACGATCTGGAGCCTCTCCGTTAGCAGCGACGGCAAGAGCTTTCAACGATCTCAAACCATTGAAGTCGAGAATCGAATGATCGTTCAATGCCGCGGATTGGGCAATCGCGATCCAAAGTCGGACGAGTGGTCGATCGTGGAAGCCTGGGCGAGAGATGCAAACCTGAGGATCTCCAGCTACCTCTAATCTGCTCTAAGGCGAAACCAACGACCGGCGGTCTCAATTTACCGGCGAGCCAAATCGTGGTACTATGCATACAAATAATTTAGACCGCTGCGAGACGCCCTAATTTAAGGGATTGAAATTCTTAGACTCGCATCGGATGGCGTCCGGATCGATTTGGCGGCTTAGCTGCCCTCTGCACTTATTAGCAGATCACGCCGGACAGGTAGTTCAAACAGTGATTTGAGGGGGCTGAAATCATGAAAAGAGTGCTGTTTCTGATCGCCGGCTTGCTTGTTTTTCCGCTGCCGGTCTTCGCAACGCCGACGTTCCACTTCGTCACCGAATCAGACCCAGGCGGTCTGAACAACATGAACCTTTTCGGCTTTGACACCTATACCGATCTGGTCAATTTCAACACTTCGAGCAGCAACTTCCTGCCCGGACTGGCCCCGGCCGTAAGCATGTCGGGCCTGACCTACGACGGCAATCAGTTCCATTTCATCACCGAGTCGGACCCGGGCGGGCTGAACAACATAAACCTCTTCAGCTTCGACACCTTTACGGATCTCGTAAACTTCAATGTCGCCAGCAGCGCACCCCTGCCCAGTCTGGCTCCGGCGGTCAGTATCTCGGGACTGACCTACGATGGCGACAAGTACCGCATTATCACCGAGTCGGATCCGGGCGGGCTGAACAACATAAATATCTTCAGTTTCGACACCCTGACCGACCTTAAAAATCTCAATGTCTCAGGCAGCAACTTTCCGCCCGATCTGGCCCCGGCCGTCAGTATCTCCGGGCTGACCTTCGATGGTGACCAGTACCACATCATCACCGAGTCGGACCCAGGCGGGCTGAACAACATAAACATCTTCAGCTTCGACAGCTTCACCGATCTCGTAAACTTCAACGTCGCCAACAGCGGTTTCCCGCCTGATCTGGCCTCGGCCGTCAGCATTTCAGGCTTCATGTTCATCCCCGAGGACCTGCCGGATACGCCACAGGTTTCGGAACCGGAAACCATGCTGCTGTTCGGCTTCGGACTGGTTGGATTGATAATGGGCCGCAGACGCAAATCCCACGAATTTAAGCCAGGGTGAGCCTGCCGACAGGCCGAAAGCAGCTTAAAGCAGAATTTCTGGACCGGATTTCCCAAAAATCCCAACCGCGACGCGCCTATTCGTAGTATTCATAGGAATACAACGTCAGCGGGCGTCGCTGGTGGGCAGAGGTGACCACCATCCAAGCAGCGCGGTTGGCGAAAACGCGGAGGTGGGGAAATGCGGCGAGATCGAGCCATCGATCTTCGCGGTCCTGAGCGTGTGCGCGCAGAACCGCCGGGGAAAGTCTCGTACCAAAAGCCTGAAAGTCTCGATGACTCTGCGCCGCCACCAGGGGCGGCAAAGGCGCGTTCTTCGTTAGACTCCGCCCCTGAAAGACCTCCGCAAATTAACGAGCTGCTGTCGGCAACACCGCAAGACTTCATCGCGGCGGTAGTGGCGGACAAAGGCCTGCGCGATCATCCGCAAATCCGCGCGCGGCACGAAGCGCTTTTGGCGCAATCCAGTGTCTGCAGCTACTGCGGGGTCGGTTGCCCCTACACCGTCGAAAGGGACACAGGCGGCAAGGCCCGCATCCACCCCCTCTCGGATTTGGGTCTCTGCGTCAAAGGCAAGACCTCGCTGATGACCGGCGGCGACCAGGAACGGGTCAAACGCCTCGCCAACCGCGGCCTGGAAGACGACCGGATCCGTGTGCCCATGGTCCGTGGACACGACGGCAAGATGCGAGAGGTCTCCTGGGATGAAGCGCTGGACCGCGCGGCCTGGCTGTTCCTGCACGCGCGCGAATGGGTCGGACCGGACGCAGTCGCGATCTATGGCAACGGTCAGAAAACACTGGAAGCCATTTGGATGGCCAGCCTCTACAAACTGGTCTTCAAGCTGCCCACTATAGGCGCGAACTCGGAGCATTGTCTGACCAGCGCGGGCGCGGCGCACGAGCTCAACTTCGGCAACGAAGCAAGTTTCACCTGGCAGCAATTCGACGAACTGCTCGACTGCGACGTGGCGGTGCTGCATGGCACCAACGCCTTCGTAACCTTTCCGCAAGCCTACGAAAAGCTCAAACGAAACGAAAAGGCGGTGAAGGTCGTCATCGACCCGACCCGCAGCGACACGGTCAGCGATCTGGAAGAAAGCGATCCGCGTACGCTTCATATTCGTTTCCGGCAAGGCGGAGATGTGCTGTTCAATCTGGCGGTCGCCCGGACGATTCTGGACCAGGGCTGGGAAGACAAAGAGGGCTTGGAACGCCGGGTCGATACTGACAGCGCCAACGCCTTTCGCAACCTCTGCGCCGAAGACCGTTGCTGGCCCGAGGAAGCCGCAAAGCGCATCGCGTTGCCAGGTCAGGATCCGGCGGAACTGGCCGCGACGATTCACCGTTATGCGCAGCTGATCGCCAAACCGCGCGACGGCTATCGCCCGAAAATGGCGGTCGTGTCGAGCATGGGAATCAATCAGTCGACCGGCAGCTTTGGATTTTCGACCAACCTCAACCTGTTGCTGCTCACCGGCAATGTCGGACGATCCGGCGCAGGCTCCATGCGCATCGCGGGTCAGTCCAACGCCACCAGCGAACTGATGATGGGCTTCAACGGCCGACGGCTTGTGTTCAACCATGATCCGGCCAATCCCGAGCATCGCGCGGCCCTGGCCCGAGTGCTCGATCTGCCTGAAGAGAATATCCCGATAGACAAAGGGACGCCGGTCGCCCGCATGGCCGAAGACGACCGGATCTACTGCTTTCTCTTCGTCGGGACTCAGATGACCAAGAACATGCCACGCGTCGGCTATTGGTCACGGCGCATGGGCCGTTCCTTCAACATCGTCATCGACAGCTTTCTGGGTGAGGGTGTTCTGGAGCATGCGGACGTCCTCTTGCCGTCACTGACTTATGTGGAGCGCACCGGCGTCATTCAACGCGGCGACCGCACCCTACAGCTTCAGCAGCAATTGAGCCCACCGCCGGAAAAGGCCTGGTCGGATTCGCAAATCCTGGCGCGTCTGGCGCTTAAGATCGCCGAGCGCTTACGTGACCCGGACACCGCATCCTTGAACGATTTGGACCCGGACGTCGTTCACCGCACCTTTGCCCTTTATCTCGATAACGACGGGAACGCCATGCCGGGCCGCATCTTCGATCATCTGGTCGACGTCAGCCGGGAACTGGATATGTACTGCCGGCTGGAAGATACCGACGGAACGCCGGTCAGCCACGATCTGCTGCGGAGAAACGCCGGAAAGGGCGTGCAATGGGGCGGCAATGGGCGCTACGCGGACCGCCAGAAGGAAGGTGCCGTTTTTCCGCGTCTGAAACGCAAAAAGCTGGAGCTGGCGAAACTGGTCTGTCCGCCCGACGAGCTTATAGCCCGCCTCGAAGCGCCACTGCCCGAAGGCACCCTGTCGCTCATCAGCGGACGCGGGCGGCCGGGCCGACGGGCGCTGCATGGCCGGGGGCGCTATAACTCCGGCATCAAGACCCTGCCGATCTATGGCCTGGACCCGGACAGTCACCATGTCGAAATTCATCCGGACACCGCGGCGGAACTCGACTTAGCCGAAGATCAGCCCGTGCGGATGGTCAGCACTCATGGTGCGGTGGTGGCGGAGGTCGCTCACAACGATCGCATCGCCTTGGGGACCGCGTTCATCGATTTCGTTCCTGGAGAAGTCAATCGTCTAACCGACTATGTGGAGGCCGATCAGTTCACGCACCAGAGCCTGATCAAGCGCACGCCTGTCAGGCTCCAGGCCTTGCGGCCGCTGGAAGCCGCTCTTTGGGAAACGCCAAATAGCGGAGCGCTGAACAGCGCCACGGCGATCCTGTTCGCCGACTGGCGCGCCATGTTCCCGACCGATGAAGACTGGCTGAAAACCCAGCGTGAAACACCGGATGCGTTGATCTGGTTGCCGCCGGAGCAGATGCAGAACCCAGCGGACGAGGCGACGCAGCAGTTGAACGAGGCGGCAGGCGCCCTGACCACTTTCTTCCAGCGCTACAGCACGGATGAAACCTATCGGGCCGAAGCCGGCAGGATGCTGCGAACACTGCGACCCGAGGCCCGGGACCGGTTCCTGCGCGTTTTCCTGCCTCTCGTACGGCGGCTGGATTATCAGTCCGTCCTGCATCTGATCCTCGCGGACTTCGTCGGCAGCGTCTCGGTTCTTGGCGAAGACGGCGCAGCCACCGAGTTGAATCTGCTGTCGGCCCACAAAAGCGCGGTGCTGGAGTTCAAGGAAGAGATCGTCGCGATCCAGCTGTTCATCGCGGTCAAACGCGGGCTGGAACTCCTCTACGAGCCCGGCGAAAAAATCTCGCGCGGCGACCTGGCCTTCGTCAGCGGCGTTGCCATCCCCTGCGCCGGAGACGTGCCCGCGCACTTCCTGGGAATCTCGCCGGCGGATCTGGGTTCGGCTCTCTTGGTTCACTCACGCGCCATCGGCAACAGCGCGCTGATCATCGTCGACCGCAAGAACGGGCGCGCGGTGCATGTGGACGTGGTGACCGGCGTGCTGCCCAACGATCGGGAATTGACCAAGCTGCGCGGACAGGTGATCAACCGCAAGCGCGCGGCAAGCGGGCGCGAGCACCGCCGGTTCTTCGACCGGCTGGGTGAACTGATCGTCGACTATGTCCGGCGCGGGGATGGAAACTTCAAGTTCGCGGGCCCGGCACCGCTCGACTGGGAGGAATACCATGCGAAACTCTCCTTCGCGCCGCCCAGCCGCAACCGTTTCGTCCAGCACCTGATCGAGCAAGAAGTATCGCCCGGTCTCGCAGAGTCGCTGCTGGGTCTGGGTATTCTCAATGCGGAGGCGGATGCCGAGGCTCTCGCATCGATCCGCAACGGCTGCCAAACGGAGAACGGCACGCCCGTGGTCTTCGACGAGGATCAGCTTTATGCCGGCACCCTGACCGAGCGGGTCGACAGAGTCGTGGAGAGCATCATAGCGCCGGTGCTGGCCAATGACGGCGGCCGTCTGGATATCCTGGGGATCGACGAGCCCAGTGGCGAAATGCAGGTCCGCTTTGTCGGAAGCTGCGCGAACTGCCCTTACTCACTGCTCTCAATGGAACAGATCGTCAAACCGACGCTGCTGGCCATTCCGGGTATCGAGAACGTCGTCCATCGGGCGAAAGCGCGAGAGAGCGAATTGCTCAAAGCCGAAGCAGGCTCGACGATTAGCTAGCGGCAAGCCACGAGATCAAGCCGTCAAATCGCCTTCGTAGGCGAAGATCGCGGGGGTGCCGCCGGTGTGCAGGACGATCAGCGCGCCGTCGCCTTCCCTGTGCTTCACCGCATCGATGAAACCGGCCATTGTCTTGCCGGAATAAACCGGGTCGAGGATCAGGGCCTCGGTCCGGGCGGCCTGACGGATGGCTTCCAGCACTTCTTCGCTGGCGCGGCCGTAGCCGGGCGCGAGGAAGGCGTCGGTGACCACGACGTCATCCTTTGAGACGGGGTTCCCAATCTCCAGCAGATCGGCTATTTCCTGGCAGCGGTTTTCGATCCGAGGTTTTTGCTGTCCTGCATCCCTACGCACGCAGATGCCGATGACCGGTGTCGAGCACCCTAAAGCACGCAGGCCGAAGAGAAAGCCGCCATGTGTGGCACCGCTTCCCGAAGGCACGAAGAAGGAATCGACCTTCAAATCCGCCTCTTCAATCTGCTGCAGGATCTCCTGCGCCGCGACCACGTAACCAAGAGCGCCGAGAGGCGCGTGGCCCGGTGCGAGCGGGATGATATAGGGCTTACGCCCTTCTTGCCGTAGACTCTCGGCAATCTCGCCGAGCTTCCGATCGGCACCGGCCTCGTCTTCGCCTTCCGGGTAGGAATGGAGCGTTGCCCCCAACATCCGCTCGATCAGCACATTGCCGGAGTTGCGGTAGCGCGGATCGTTCTTGGCGACCCGCTCTTCCAGCTGGATGTGGCAGTCCATGCCAAGCTTGCGCGCTCCCGCCGCCGCCAGGCGCGCGAAGTTGGACTGCACCGCCCCGGTGATCAGGACGGTGTCGGCGCCCTGCGCCTGCGCTTCGCCCAGGTAAAACTCGAGCTGGCGGACCTTGTTGCCGCCGAAAGCCATATCGGTCAGATCATCGCGTTTGATCAGCAGCGGCCGCGAGGTCTCGAGCGCTGCGGCCAGATTGGTCATGGCTTCCAGGTGGGTCGGCCCCTGAAAGAGCCGGGCGCGAGGCAGATCTTCGATCCGTCCGAGTTGTGGCTTGGTCTTTGCGGTTTCCGTCATGAGGTCACCAGGGGTTTGAGAGAATCGTAGAACAGGCCGGCCACGGTGGAGAGCAGCACCAATACGAGGAACCAGCGAAAGACCACCTCGGTCACGCGCCGCACCAGCAGCCGTCCAACCATGATACCCGCGAGCGTCGCCGGCGCCAGTCCCACGCAAAGCCAGAGTGTCTCCGCTGTCAGACCGACCAGGAACCACTGGAGAACGAAGGCCGCGGGATAGGTGAAAAGCAGCAGGGCCAGGGTCGTGGCACGCACCACATCCTTGGCATGGCCCGCACCGGACATCCAGGCGGCAGGCACCGGCCCCGGCATGGCGAGGGCAGAGTTCATGGCGCCAGATACAAGACCCATGGAGAGCGGCCAAACGCCGGAAACCGGCGGCGGTCCCGCCTGGGTGGCGGCCTGTCGGCGTTTGCCAGAGCCGCTGCTGTGAAGCACGAAGAACAGGGTCCCGAGTACGGCCAAACCGGCGAGGAATTTGAGCAGGCCGATCGAAACCAGGAAATAGACGACCCCGCCGAGCGGGATGCCAATGACGCTGCCCTTACCGAAGACCTTGATCAGATCGGTTTGAACGGAACTCCGCAATCCCGGCACCAGAACCGCGCAGATCAGCCAGCTTTGCAGGACACTGATCTGGATGGCCGCCGGAGAATCGAGCACCAGCAACAGCACCGGCCCGGCGATGATGCCAAAGCCGATACCGGTCGCGGCCTGAAGCATCGACGCGCTGAAAAAGGCAATCGCCAGAAAGATAAGATCTTGTTCCAAGAGGACTGAAGCCGGTTCGCAAGAAAGGCAGGACAGGCCGATCTTGGCAGCAGGCGGAGCTCGAGGAAAGCCTCGTGTAAAGACAAGGTCCTGTTCTTAAGCGGCAAATGCCGCCGCAAGGCGAAACCTGGCGTTCCAACAACGGACAGGCGCAGCACAGGAAAAAGCTCCCGGCTGCGCCCGCCTATCTCAAACGAGACGCGGCATCGCCTTAAGAGGCCGTCTCGGCAACCTTGGCGCTATCGCGTCGGCCTTCCAGCTTACGCACCAGGACGTAGAAGACCGGCGTCAGGATAATCCCGAAGAAGGTCACGCCCAGCATGCCCGAGAAGACCGCGATGCCGATGGACTGGCGCATCTCGGAGCCCGCGCCGCTGGAGAGCACCAGCGGCACCACGCCCATGATGAAGGCGAAGGAGGTCATGAGGATCGGCCGCAGGCGCAGACGGCTGGCTTCGATGGCCGCTTCGACCAGGCCCCGCCCTTCGCGTTCCAGCTCGCGGGCGAACTCGACGATCAGGATTGCGTTCTTCGAGGCCAGTCCCGCCAAGACGAAGAGGCTGATCTGGGTGAAGATGTTGTTGTCGCCTCCGGTCAGATAGACGCCGATCAGCGCCGAGAGGATCGACATGGGCACGATGAGGATGACCGCGAGCGGCAGGGTCAGGCTCTCGTACTGGGCGGCGAGAACCAGGAACACCAGCAGGATACAGAGCGGGAAGATGAAGACCGCCGTGTTGCCTGCCAGGATCTGCTGGTAAGTCAGCTCGGTCCATTCGAACTCCATGCCGGGCGGCAGGGTTTCTTCCAGGATCTTGGTGATGGCCGCCTGGGCCTCGCCGCTGGAGAAGCCGGGCGCGGCGTTGCCGTTGAGATCCGCCGAGCGGAAGGCGTTGTAGCGCATGGTGGTGTCCGGCCCGAAAGTCTCGGAGACCGTCACCACCGATCCCAGGGGCACCATCTGTCCTGCCGCATTGCGGGTCTGCAGCTGGGCAATGCTCTCAGGGGTCGAGCGGAAGGGCTTGTCGGCCTGGGCGATGACCTGATAGGTGCGGCCAAAACGGTTGAAGTCGTTCACGTAGAGCGAGCCGAGATAGATCTGCATGGTGCGGAAGATCTCGTCCACGGGAATGCCCAGGCGCTCGGCCTTGGTCCGGTCCACGTCAGCGAAGAGCTGCGGCATGTTGATGTTGTAGCTGGAGAAGACGCCGGTCAGCTCGGGTGCGCCCCAGGCCTTGCCCAGGACCTGCTTCATCACATCGTCCAGCGCCTGATAGCCCTGGTCCCGACGGTCCTGGACCTGCAGCTTGAAGCCGCCGATAGTCCCCAGGCCCTGCACGGGCGGCGGCGGGAAAATCGCGACGAAGGCGTCTTCGATGCCGGCGAACTTCTGCTGTAGCTTCTGGGCAATCGCGCCGCCGGAGAGCGAGGGATCGGTACGCTTGTTGAAGTCGTCGAGGGTGACGAAGACGATGCCGGCGCTGGAGCTGTTGACGAAGCCGTTGATCGAGAGACCGGGGAAGGCCACGGCGCCGGTCACGCCCGGTTCCTCCAGCGCGGCTTCGGACATGGCGCGCATGACCTCTTCCGTACGCTCCAGCGTTGCGCCCTGGGGCAGCTGTGCGAAGCTCACCAGGTACTGCTTGTCCTGGAGGGGAATGAAGCCCGGAGGCACCATCTGGAAGCCCTGATAGGTCGCGCCCAGCAGCAGCGCGTAGAGCGCCATCATGATGCCCTTGCGCCCGATGAAACCGCCGACGCTCTTGGCATAGATCGCTGTAGCGGCACCGAAGACGCGGTTGAACAGCCGGAAGAACCAGCCGAAGAGGAAATCCATGAGACGGGTCAGGATGTCCTTGGGCGCGTCCTTGCCCTTGAGCAGGATGGCGGAAAGCGCCGGGCTCAGGGTCAGGGAGTTGATGGTGGAGATGATAGTGGCGATGGCGATCGTCAGGGCGAACTGCTTATAGAACTGCCCGGTGAGCCCGCTGAGGAAGGCGATGGGCACGAAGACGCCGGTGATCACCAGCGAAGTCGCGATGATCGGACCGGTCACCTCCTTCATGGCGGCGATGGTCGCCTCGCGCGGCTTCAGGCCGTTGGCGATATTGCGCTCCACGTTCTCGACCACCACGATGGCGTCGTCCACCACGATGCCGATGGCGAGGATCAAGCCGAAGAGCGACAGCACGTTGATGGAAAAGCCCATCGCCAGCATCAGCCCGAAGGTGCCGACGATGGAGACCGGTACGGCCAGCAGCGGAATGATCGAGGCGCGCCAGGTCTGCAGGAAGACGATCACCACCAGGACCACCAGCGCCAGGGCCTCGAGCAGGGTCTTGACCACCGCATTGATGGATTCCTGCACGAAGACGGTCGGGTCGTAGACGATGCTGTAGTCCACGCCCTCGGGGAAAGTCTCGGAGAGTTCCGCCATGGTCGCACGCACGCCGCTGGAGATATCCAGCGCGTTGGCGCCCGGCGAGGCGAAAATCGGAATCGCGACGGCGGGTTTGTTGTCCAGCAGGGAGCGCAGCGAGTACTGCTGGGAATCCATTTCCAGCCGGGCGATGTCGCCCAGCCGTACCACCGTTCCGTCGTCATCGCGTTTCACGATGATCTGAGAGAATTCTTCGACGGACTGCAGGCGGCCCTTCACGTTGATGGGCAGCTGCACCTGGATCCCGTCGTCATAGGGCGGGCCGCCGATCTGGCCGGCCGCAACCTGAATGTTCTGGCGCCGGATCTGATCCAGGACCTCGGACGCCGTCATGCTGCGTTCAGCGATCTGGTCGGGATTGAGCCAGATCCGCATGGCATAGTCGCCCGAACCGAACAGCCGCACCTGGCCCACGCCGCGCACCCGCGCCAGGGCGTCACGCACGTTCAGGGTGGCGTAGTTACGCAGGTAAAGCATGTCGTAGCGCTCGTTGGGGGAGCGCAGATGGACCACCATTGTGAGGTCCGGCGAGCTCTTGATGACCGTTACGCCGAGCTGCCGCACCACGTCGGGCAGACGCGGCAGCGCCTGGGACACCCGGTTCTGCACCTTTTGCTGCGCCAGGTCCGGATCGGTCCCGATCTCGAAGGTAACCGTCAGGGAGAGATTGCCGTCGGTGGTGGCCAGCGAGTTCATGTAGAGCATGCCCTCGATGCCGTTGATCTGCTCTTCCAGCGGCGTCGCCACCGTTTCCGCGATCACGGAGGGGTTCGCGCCCGGGAACTGCGCCTGCACCACCACGGAAGGCGGCGCGACCTCGGGGTATTCCGAGATCGGCAGATTGAACATCGCCACCAGGCCGCCGATCAGGATCAGGATGGAGAGCACACCGGCGAAGATCGGCCGGTCGATGAAAAAGCGGGGGAAGGACATGACGACAGTCTCTCCTGGGAAGCCTCTGCTATCAGTCCGCCCGATCGTCTCTAGCAAACAGACGAACGGCATCGCGATGGGCTTCGCGCTTCACGCGCGCCCAGTTTACGCGACTTTCAGTTCAGAGGATTTCAGTTTTAAGGAACTACGGCGGTTCATATCGAGAGACATAAAGTCGCCTCCATAGGAACCGCCGCGCAGATCAATATTCAGTTGGCGAGGCCAGCCTCAGTGCCGCCAGCGCTCTCCGAGATTTGCGTGGCGGGTTCGGGCAGGATCGGCGTTACCGGGACACCCGGCCGTACCTTCATGAGGCCGCCGAGGATTACCTGTTCGCCGTTTTCCAGCCCGCTGGTGATGACCCGCTTGCCTTCGACCGACGCGCCGAGAGTCACTTCGCGATAGGCAACGGTGCCGTCTTCACCGATCAGATAAACGAACTTGCGGTCCTGATCCGTGCCGATATCGCCCGGATTCAGGAGCACGACTTCTTTAACCGCGGGACCGCCCAGCTTCACCTCGGCGAACATACCGGGCAGCAGGCTGCCGTCTTCGTTGGAGAAGATGGCGCGGGCGCGGATCGTGCCCGTGGCCGGATCGATCTGATTATCGAAGCTGTGGATGTGGCCGCTGTAACTGCGTAGCTCACCGGCATCGATCATCAGTTCGACGGGCAGCTTCGTGACCGCATCACCGGACTTAGCCAGTTCGTGCACGTAGCGCAGATAAGCCCGCTCGTCGACGTCGAAGTCGGCGTAGATGCCGTCGGTCGCCACGATGGAGGTCAGGATGGGCGCATTGGGCCCGGCCTCAACCAGATTGCCTTCAGTGATTTCGGCGCGACTCAAGCGGCCGCTGATCGGTGCCTTGACGTAGGCGTGGTTGAGATCGATCTCGGCTTGCTCCAGCTGCGCCTTGGCGCTGTTCATGCGGCTGACCGCGACCGTGTGATCGCTGACCCGCTCATCCAGAACCGACTTGGAGACATGCCCTTTCTTCACCAGCTGCTCGGCACGGCTGCGCTGTTTCTTGGCGAGCCGCAGCGTGTGGCGTGCGGCGTTCAGATCCGCCTTGGCTTCGGCCACTGCCGCTGCATAGGGCCGCGGATCGATGACCAGCAGGATGTCGCCAGCCTCGACCATCTGGCCGTCCTCAAAGCGGATTTCCTCAATGGTGCCACTGACCTGAGGGCGCAGCTCGACCTGATCGATCGCAGAGAGCCGGCCGGAGAATTCACTCCAAAGCCGCACAGGCTTGGTCGCGACCTGCTGCACCTTTACGGGCATGGCCTGGGGCGCCTGCACGGCGACAGCCGGACCGACACCAACGGTTTCAACCAGATATGGCTTTAGGAAATAACCACCGGCGGCAAGGGCGCCGGCCAGGGCAACGGTGAACGTCACGGTTTTAGCTTTGGATCCGGCGGTCATCTCGATCTTCCCCTAGTTGACTTGTCAGACCGGTAAACCGGTCAGTGTAATTCCGTGTGATAGAGGTAGAAACCGATCGGTATGTTGTCAACAGCAACGCGTGTTTTTTTATGGGTGGTAGCTATGCGTTTCCGGCATGGGAACACCAAAAACGGGCAAAAGACCGAGAATCACGCGGCATCGGCAGGCTTGGACACAACCAATTCGGGCCCTTCGACCCGGTACTCCGCCTTGAGGTCCAGCAGGCGGTACAGACCTTCGCGCAGGTCTTCCCGGACCGCATCCAGGCTGTTCAGCAGCCGGCCGTAGTCCATCAGGCCCTGGACGAAGTGGTGCAGGAAGCGGGCAAGCTGTTCCACATCAGGGTCACCGTTCAGATAACCCTCCGCCTTCAGATTGCGCACCAAAGCGACGCTGTAGCGTTGCATCTGCTCTTCCATTTCCCGGGCGGCCTGCCGGATTTTGACCTCATCGACACCAGCCTGGCCGCCGGAGGTAAAGAAGGGGCAGCCGGCAACCTCTAAATCTTTGGAGAAACGCTCTGTTTCCTGTTTTTCGATAATCAGCTGAATGACGTTTTCCAGCTGCTCGAGAGGCGTGAAGGAAGGTGAGTAGATGGCGTCCAGGTCCTGCTTCATACCGTCCCAATAGTGACGTGACGCCGCGACATAGAGATCGGCCTTGGTCTCGAAGTGATGATAGAAAGCGCCTTTGGTCACGCCAGCCTGTTTGCAGATCTCGTTAACACCCACGCC
>CBDDBN010000005.1:0-138766 GCA_965225735.1 Denitrobaculum sp.
GTTCCTGCAGGCGGCTCCACCACATTGACCTACCGGGTGCGGGTCAGCCGCTAGAGCAGATCAAGTTTAGACGGCATCGCCTTAGGCGATCTGTCGTACTTGTGAATCTGCTCTAATCATTTTGAGTTAGATCGGATTCACATCTTTTATCGGAACCACATAGTGCTTCTGATAAAAGATGACCCGATCTAAGCCCGGCGGGCATCGGAAAAAGCGAGCAGGCCGGCGATGAAGAGATAAAAGGCGCCGGCTGCTCGATTGAACAGCCGTTGGCGCGCCGCTGTGGTCAGCAGCTTCGCCAATCCGCCGCCCGCAAGCGTATAGCCGCTGTAAACCAGGATCACGATTGTGATGGCGGTCGGGACAATGATCGTCAATTGCGGTGCGAGAGGCGCACCCGCGTCAATAAATTGCGGGAAGGCGGCCATATAGCTCAGGATGGCTTTCGGATTGCTCATTGAGATCGCGAAGCCGCGCCGGATCAGAGCCGACGCGGATTGCTGCTTCTGCTTCCCCATCTCTGCCGCTGCTGCCGGTTTCCGCCAAAGCGACAGGCCCAGCCAGAGCAAATAGACGATACCCAGCCACTTCAGAGCCAGATAGAGTTCTGCATAGGTCAGCAGCAGTGCGCCGAATCCCAGGACCGCGATGGTCATGTGTGTGAGACCGGCAATGGCGATGCCCAGCACATTCCAGTGCGCATGGCGCGCTCCGTTGGCGACGGCGGCAGTCATGCAGCCGATGGCATTGGGCCCTAGCGGCAGGGAAAGAACGGTCCAGATCGCCACAAAGGTAAGCCATTCCGCCAAAGTCATATGAGCGCTCCCGTCGTTCGTTCGTCCTACGGCAAGCTTCGCAATCCGAGGCGCGCTTGTCGATCAATAACACTTCGGCTAAGATCGTAGTATGATTGAAGGTCCCTACATCGCGGAGGCGGCATCTCTGATCGGCGACCCCGCCCGCGCCAATATGCTCTCCGCGCTGATGGATGGTAAGGCGCTCACCGCCACGGAACTGGCCCATGTGGCCGGGATTACGCCGCAGACCGCTAGCGGCCACCTCGCGAAGCTCAAGCAGGCCAATATGCTTGTGGTCGAGCGCCAAGGCCGGCACCGCTATTTCCGTTTGGCCGGTCCTGAAATCGCGCAGGCCATCGAGGCTATCTCGGTTGTCGCCCAACAGGGCGCGCCGCGCCACCGGCCGACGGGGCCGCGGGACGAGGCCATGCGTTTTGCCCGGACCTGCTACGATCATCTGGCTGGACAGGTGGCCGTCACTGTGGTGGAGCGTTTCCTGGAGCTAGGGTACCTGACCGAAGGCGAGGAAGACTTCCTGATCAATGACCAGGGTGCTGCTGCTCTGCAGGAATTCGGTATCGATATCAGTGGTTTGCAGGGTAAGCGCCGGGCCTTTGCCCGCCGCTGCCTGGACTGGAGCGAGCGGCGCGCCCACATTGGCGGCGCACTGGGTGCGGCGTTCCTGGCCCGCTGCGAAGCGCAAGGCTGGCTCAAAACCAAGAAGGGCAGCCGCAGCGTGACTGTAACGGATGCCGGGCGGAGCGGGCTTTCCGAGACCTTCGGTGTCGAACTGCCAGCTTAGCTCTTACTCTGCAACCAGCCGCGGTTTCGCGGGCGCGGTCAGTTCTGTCGGATCTTCATCCTGGTCTTCCAACTGCATTTCCTCGATCCGCTCACCGCGTTTGGTAATCTTATCGGCTGAGGTGCGGATGTCTCGGATATCTTTCTCTGCTTGTTGAAAGTGCCGTTGCAGTTTGTCGACCCGCTCGTCCAGGCGCCCGGCATCCTGCAGCATTTTCTGCACTTCCGTCTGAATAACCCCTGCCTGCTCGCGCATGCGCACGTCTTTGAGGACAGCCCGCACGGTGTTTAGGGTTGCCATCAGGGTTGTTGGGGAGACGATCCAGACCCTGGCGCGGTAAGACTCTTCAACGACATTGCGGAAGTTCGCGTGGAGTTCGGCATAGACCGCCTCGCTAGGCAGGAACATGAGGGCTGATTCCGCCGTTTCCCCCGCCACGATGTAACGTTCCGCGATATCTTTTACATGCTTGCGCACATCCGCCACAAAGGCCCTGCGCGCTTGCAGAGATGCGGCGTCGTCAGCGGCGTCGCGTAAGGCCTGGTAACTCTCCAGCGGAAATTTCGAATCGATCGCGATGGATCCCGGCGGGTTAGGCAGATGAAGCAGGCAGTCCACCCGCCGGTTCTCGCCGATGGTGGTCTGGAAGCTGTAGGCACTGGGCGGCAGGATCGATTTCACGATATCGGCCAGTTGTACCTCGCCAAAGGCGCCACGCGCTTGTTTGTTCGCCAGAATATCCTGCAGGCCCACGACTTGAGACGAGAGTTCTGTAATGTTCTTTTGTGCCTGATCGATAACGGCTAGACGTTCGCCCAGCGCACCCAAGGCCGTCTGATTGCGCGTGGCGTGATCCTGCAGCCGGTCGCCCACCCGTTTGGAGAGATCGCCAAGGCGCTCTTCCAGCAACTTGCCGATCGCGCGTTCCTGGGACTGAAAGCGATCGGCCGTTTGCGCCTGGGCCGAGGCCAGGGTTTCCGTTAACTGACTGACCCGACCGGCAATTTCCGTGGCCTCGCGGCTATCCTGTTCCTCGCTTTTGCGCATCGAGATGAGGATAAAAACGCAGAAACAGAGTGCCGTAACGGCGACGGCAGCGATCACGAGGGCGACGGTGGTAAGATCCATGTCCGTTCCAAGGGACGGCCAATGCGCCGTCTGAAGGTTTCAAAGGCCAATTCAGCTAAGCAGAAGATTCTTCGTTGGAGCCGCTCAGCGAATCGGAATGCGCATAGATTAACATTTCAAGCCGCCGCGTGGCAGGCTTGCATGTAGGTGTCGCTGCCTGCCTTGGAACAGCGAAAGGCGCTTCCGAAAGAGGAATTCGGGGTGTTAAGCGGCTTGACGCCTTCACTTCGCGGCAATACCTAAGAGACTACTCTGTACTCAAACGACATGATGTGACGCTCGACCATGGCTCTTTTGCCTATCATTACCGCCCCGGACCCCCGCCTGAAGCAGGTCTGTCCCTCTGTTGAACAGGTGGATGACGAAATCCGCCAGCTGCTCGAGGATATGCTTGAGACCATGTACGAAGCGCCTGGAATCGGCCTGGCAGCGCCGCAGGTGGGTGTGCTGAAACGGGTGATCGTGGTCGATGTGTCCCGAGACGATGAAGAGCGTACCCCACTGAAATTGGTTAATCCCGAGCTCACCTGGGTTTCCGACCACGACGCCAGCTATGATGAAGGCTGCCTCTCGCTTCCTGAGCACTATGCCGAGGTGGTTCGGCCGGCGGAGATCAAGGTCGAGTATCTGGACGAGGACGGCAAGAAGCAGGAGTTGGCCGCTGACGGTCTGCTCGCAACCTGTATTCAGCATGAAATCGACCATCTCGACGGTATTTTGTTCGTCGATCATATCTCGGCGCTGAAGCGCAACATGATCCTGCGTAAGCTGCTCAAAGCGCGCAAGACGAAGAGCGCCGAGCTGGAGCGGGCCTGACCGGTCTCACCTGGTGGGCCTTTCGGGCATCCGCCTAGATTGAGACGGGCTCGGCGTTGCTTCGCATCCTCACTCCCTGATAAAGAAGGACCCGTGATCGCCTGATGCCTTTCGGGCACACGGTCAGTCTGCTTCGCGCATTTGGTGAGGCAGAAACTTCTATTCTGATGGGAACATTGATGTCGCGGCTCCGATTGGCCTTTATGGGAACCCCGGACTTTGCGGTCTCGAGCCTGCGCGCTCTGGCCGCTGCCGGCCACGAGATTGTGGCTGTCTATTCCCAGCCGCCGCGCCCAGCAGGCCGCGGGCATAAGGAGCGGCCTTCGCCAGTTCATGCATTCGCCGCCGAGCAGGGGTGGGAGGTGCGGACTCCCAAGAGCCTGAAGAGCACGGAGGAGCAAGCCGCTTTCGAGTCCTTGAATCTGGATGTGGCGGTGGTTGCGGCCTACGGCCTGCTTTTGCCTAGGGAGATCCTAGAAGCGCCGCGCCTGGGTTGCCTCAATGTGCATGCCTCTCTCCTGCCACGCTGGCGCGGCGCAGCTCCGATCCAGCGGGCGATCCTTGCCGGCGATGCCGAGACCGGTGTGACGATCATGCAGATGGATGAAGGCTTGGATACCGGCGGTATGATCCTTGGTGAGAGCGTCCCCATTACCGGACAAACCACAGCCTCTTCGCTGCATGATGCGCTTGCGGCTCTCGGAGGGCGCTTGATCGTCGAGGCGCTCACCGGGGTGGAAGACGGGCGGCTCTCAGCCGTTCCCCAGCCTTCAGAGGGCGTGACCTACGCGGCAAAGCTCAACAAAGCCGAAAGTTTGATGGATTGGCGCCGCTCGGCTGCCGAACTGGCGCGTCAGGTGCGGGCCTTTACGCCCTGGCCCGGGGCGGTCTTTTCCTTTGGTAAGGAACGTATCAAGGTGTTGGAAGCCGAGGCTGTGGCAGGCTCGGGAACCCCAGGACTGGTCCTCGATGAGACCTTGAGCGTGGCCTGCGGTGAAGGGGCACTGCGTTTGCAGAGACTACAGCGGCCGGGCAAGGGCGCGATGGCGGCGAAAGACTTTCTCAACGGCTTCGCCCTTCCTGCGGGCAGCGAATTGCCGCTCGTCGAGATGTCGCCCGGCGAGGCGTCGCGCGGCAAATCGTTGCGCGGCGAGGCGTCATGACCCGTTTCAAGCTGCTGGTCGAGTATTTCGGCGGGGACTTCGTCGGCTGGCAGCGGCAAGACAACGGCGCCAGTGTCCAAGGGGCGATCGAACAGGCCGTGAAGGGCTTTTGCGGCGAGGCGGTGACCGCTTCGGCGGCTGGCCGCACGGACGCTGGCGTGCATGCGCTCGGACAGGTGGTGACGCTGGACATTGCCAAGGAGACCACGGCTGAGACCGTGCGCAAGGCTCTGAACGCGCACCTTCGAGAAGTGCGGGTCGCGGTGCTTTCGGCCGAAGCGGTCGACGACGATTTCCATGCCCGCTTTTCCGCAACCGGTCGGAGTTATCTCTATCGCATCATTAACCGGCGCGCACCGCTGGCGCTGGAGAAGGGGCGGGCCTGGTTCGTGCCGGTGCCCCTGAATGCCGAGGCCATGCATGATGCTGCGCAATGTCTTGTCGGCACCCACGACTTTTCGTCGTTTCGCGCGAGCCATTGTCAGGCCAAATCTCCAATCAAGAGTTTGAGCGAGATCTCGGTGACACGGGAAGGCGAGGAGATCCGTATCCAAGTCGCGGCCAAGTCCTTTCTGCATCATCAGGTTCGCAACATCGTCGGCACCTTGAAGCTGGTTGGCGAAGGCAAGTGGACCACCGCTGACTTCAAGGCAGCCCTGGAGGCGCGGGACCGATGCGCTGCTGGCCCGACTGCACCAGCCGATGGCCTTTACTTCGTTGGGGTAACCTTCGAATGACGAGCCGCGCTCTATGAGCGGTTTTAAGACCGGCGCGCCGCAGTTCGATCGCTTCAGCGCGATCATGGTGCCGACGGTTTTAATCTCGGCCAGCTTCGCGAGCGTCCTCTCGACCGATCTCTATCTGCCAAGCCTGCCGTATCTGCCGGAGTATTTCGCGACTGACACCAAGAGTGTGCAGTTGACGATGAGCCTCAATCTGGCGGGCTTCGCCCTGGCACAACTGATCCACGGTCCGCTCTCGGACCGCTTCGGACGGCGTCCGATCCTGCTGATTGGCATGATCGGTTTTCTATTGGCGACCCTTGGCTGCGCGGCGGCCCAGTCGATCGGACAGCTTGTTGTTGCCCGGACCTTGCAGGGCGCCGCGGCCAGCGCCGAGGCTGTGTTGATCCTGGCCGTTATCCGGGATCTCTACGACGATACCAAGGCCGCCAAGATGCTTGGTATCTACGGCATGTCCATCTCGGTAGCGCCGGCGATGGGTCCCTTGCTGGGCGGCTACATCTTCGTGTGGTTCGGCTGGCGAGCGAACTTTCTTCTCTTGTCCCTTGTCATTGCGATCATCACGCTGTTGATCTGGCGCTATCTCTCCGAAACGACAACTCCTGACCGCGCCGCGCTGCATCCCCGGCGTCTTTTGCTCGGATATTTGGGACTGCTGCTGAAACCCGACTACATGATCTATGTCGTGCTTTTGGCGCTTTCTTTAGGCGGGCTCTTCGCCTTTGTGGCCGGTGCGCCGTTCGTTCTGATCGATCGGCTTGGCGTGCGGCCGCAGGATTATGGCTACTACCAGGCGCTGGTTGTCGGCTTTTACTTTATCGGCAATCTCATTGCGTCCCGCATTATCGAAAGAGTGCCGAGCGAATGGCTGCTGCGCAGCAGCCTCTTCCTTATGGCTGCGGGCGGCGGCTTGCTGCCGCTGTTACTTCTGGCCGATCTGGAAACACCGCTGGCTCTTGCCGGCGCGATGTCGCTCTTTGCGTTGGGTCTCGCGTTCATCTTCGTCACGGCCCCGGTCAGGGCCATGGCGGCCGCTGGTACGGGGGGCGGCCTGGCATCGGCGCTCTTGAGCGCCATCGAGATGGGGGGCGGTGCTTTAGGTGCGGCCTCGATCAATAGCTTCTACGACGGCACGGCCTATCCGATGGCTATCACTGTCGCGGCCTGCGGAATTGCAGGGCCGGTCATCTACGAGACTTGGCGGATCCGGCGAAACGCAGTGTGATCAGGAAGCGCTAATAAGCGATTGAAGGAATAGAGAGACCGTAAACTTCAGCACCACAAATCCCGCTGCGGCAAGAGGCGCGATCTCCAGGCTTCGGTGAAAAATGTAGCCTTCATAGACCATAAGAAAAATCGTCATGCAGAACAGCAGAAATTGGCTGATGCCCAACTCCGGTGCAGCAGCTCCGAATAGAAAAATAGGGGAGATCAAATAAATCTGAAGAACGCTGGACCAGTTGATCGCCACAATGCAGCGTATGAAGTGTTTCTGACGGTCGATAGCCTCACAAACAGCCTGTACGATGACTGCCATTATGAGCAGACCGGCAACGAAAGACAGACAGTAACGGAGGATTGCGCCTAAGGGGGCAGCTGAGCCGGTGTTCGCTGCGAGAACGACGATCACGAAACCGGGCAGGCAGATGACTGCGGCGTAGAAGGATTTCCAAAAAGCATCCCGGCTTGTCTGGAAATAGTTGATCCCGTCCGGATCGAAACGCATGAGTCGCCAGGCGCCGTAGAGCGCGACGGAAACCTCTCCTAAAGAGGGCCTCATTCCTTGAAGTAGCCTTCCAGTATTCCGCCGTAGATTGCTTCCAATTGCTGCAGGTCGGAAAGCGGCACCCTTTCGTCGACTTTATGCGCCGTGTCGTTGAGCAGGCCTAGCTCCGCAACCGGGCAGAAGTCTTTTATAAAGCGCGCGTCGGAGGTTCCGCCGGTCGTACCCAGCTCCGGGGTTTGCTGTACAACCTGAGTGACCGCGGCGGAGACCAGATCGCTGAACGGTCCTGGCGCCGAGAGAAAAGATTCCCCGGATACCTTAAAGTCGAGATCGTAGCGTCCGCCTGCGCGATCAAGACGCTCCCGTACCCAATCGAACACGCCCTTACTCGTATATAAGTCGTTGAAGCGCACATTGAACATGGCTTTGGCGTCGGCAGGGATCACATTGGTGGCTGGGTTTCCAACGTCGACGGACGTGATCTGCAGGCTGGAAGGCGGGAAGTGTTCACTGCCGCTGTCCAAGGGCTCGTCGGTTAGGGCATGCAGCATCCGCACCAGGCTATGGTTCGGGTTGTCCGCCAATTGCGGGTAGGCTGTGTGACCTTGAACGCCATGGACCGTCAGGCGGGCGTTCATACTGCCGCGCCGGCCGATCTTGATCATGTCACCGAGCCGCTCATTACTGGTCGGTTCGCCGACCAGGCAAGAATCGATGGTCTCGCCCTGCGCCGCCATCCATTGCAAAACTTTACGCGTGCCGTTGATGCAGATGTCTTCTTCGTCGCCGGTAATCAGAAGGCTGATCGATCCATCGAAATCGGAGCCGCGTTTTTCTAGAAAGCCGGACAGTGCAGAGACGAAGCAGGCAATGGAACCCTTCATATCGACCGCCCCGCGGCCGTAGAGCATGCCGTCGATGATCTCGCCGCCGAAAGGATCGACATTCCAGGCCGCGGCGTCTCCGACCGGCACCACATCCGTGTGGCCCGCGTAGCAGAAGTTTGGGCCGCTGGATCCTAGCCGGGCATAGAGGTTCTCGACATCGGGGATTCCTTCGTCGGAGAAGGTCATGCGATGGCAGGTGAAGCCCAGGCCAGAAAGCAGGCTTTCCAACAGGTCTAGCGCTCCGCCCTCAATCGGCGTGACAGAGGGGCAACGGATCAGTTGCTGGCTGAGCTCGACGGCGCTGGGAAAAGATGTCATCTGTCGCGATCTGTCCTGGATCTATAGGGGCCTGTGATCAGTCGCGCAGCAGATCGTTGATCGAGGTCTTGGAGCGGGTTCTTTCGTCGACCTGCTTAATGATCACGGCGCAGTAGAGGCTCGGACCAGGCGTGCCATCGGGCAGCGGTTTGCCCGGCAGGCTGCCGGGTACGACAACGGAATAAGCGGGGACGCGGCCCATGTAGACCTCACCGCTGTTGCGGTCGATGATCTTGGTCGAGGCGCCGATAAAGACACCCATGGAGAGGACCGAGCCTTCCTCGACCACCACGCCTTCGACCACTTCAGAGCGGGCGCCGATGAAGCAGTTATCCTCGATGATGACCGGCCCGGCCTGCAGCGGTTCCAGTACGCCGCCGATGCCAGCGCCGCCGGAAAGATGTACGTTCTTGCCGATCTGCGCGCAGGAACCGACTGTGGCCCAGGTGTCGACCATGGTGCCGCTGTCTACGTAGGCGCCGAGATTGACGAAGCTGGGCATGAGCACCACGCCTGGTGCAATGTAAGCCGAATGTCGGACCGTGCAGTTCGGGACGGCCCGGAAGCCGGCATCTCGGAAGCGATTGTCACCCCAACCTTCGAACTTAGAGGGCACTTTGTCCCACCAGTTGGTGTTCTCGCCCGCGCCGCCGGGAATAGTCTTCATGTCGTTCAGCCGGAACGACAGCAGCACTGCCTTCTTCAGCCATTGATTTACCTGCCAGCCAGCGCCGGTTTTTTCGGCGACCCGGAAGCTGCCCGCATCCAGACCGTTCAGGGCTTCGGTGACGGCCTCACGGATTTCGCCACTGGTTGCGGGAGAGACTTGGTCCCGGTTTTCCCAGGCAGTGTCGATGGTGGTTTGCAGGGCAGAGGCGTTCATATCAAGTCCGTCACATGAATTCGTTGAAACAGCTGGTTCCTGGCGCTGCCGTCAGCACCAATCGCGAGCCGTGGGAAGATGCGTGAGGGCTTAGGTCCTGTCAATGCTTCCCGCAGCTGGTCCAAAGGCGATCGACGAGAGCCAGGCGGCAAGGTCGTCTGTGCGGTGATGCACGTATTCCTTTTCCGAACCCTGAGCGCTGCCATTGCTGTAGGTTTCGATCCAGACCGTGGTCATTCCCATGGCCGAGGCAGGTTCAAGGTTTCGGGCCGTATCCTCGAAGAAAATCGCACGCTCCGGGTCTATCTCATGAACCGAGATAAAGTCCTCATAAGTCGGCGTGGCCGGCTTCGGTAGGTAATCCGCGCAGGCAATGTCGTAGATTCCGTCGAAGTGGGCGGTAATGCCAAGACGGTTTGTGACGTTCTCTGCGTGCCGGACGGAGGCGTTGGTGAAGATGATTTTGCGACCTGGCAGGCGGCTCAGGGCCGTGTCCAGTTCGGGCGTGTAGTTGATGCCAGAGACGTCGATGTCATGCACGAAATCGAGATAGTGTTTTGGGTCGATCCCGTGGATGGTCATCAGACCGCGCAGAGTCGTGCCGTGTTCCCGGAAGTATTGTTTCTGCAATGTCCGGGCGGGGCCGAGTTCGAGGCCGAGCAATCTCTGAACGTAGAGCCCCATACGCTGGTCGACTTGATCGAAGAGGCTGCAAGACTCTGGGTAGAGCGTGTTGTCTAGATCGAATATCCAGGTGTCGATGTTGGGGAGCGAAATGAGGTTCGCAGAGTCAGCTTTTCGATTATCAGACGGCATAGGCGCTTCCCTTTGTTGGCCGGACTTCAACAGACGGAACTAGAGATAGCGCCCGCGCTCCAGAATTTCCAAGGTGTATTCTTTGTAACTCATTCCTAGTTCTTTCGCCCGTTTCATGCGCATGCGGACCACCTCGATGGGTGGGGACTTCCAGGCCTCTTGCTTTGCTTTCTTCCAACAGTGTGTCGCCCAGCCCTTCGCTTCATATAGAGGCGGGCCATTATTGTGGCCGATTGGCGGAAGGGGGGAGGGCGGCGCACGCAAAGCCTGAAGTTCGGGTTCGCGATAACCCGAAGCAGTGCGTCGGCCGTAAGGCCATAGCTGAGACTTAGGCGCTTTGCTGCGCGACATTCGGAAGTCCAGGAGTCGGATGGAAGTGTTGAAACGGTCTCTAGGCTATAAAGAAAGAGGCGTTGAAAATGAAGGGCCGGAACTTGTGTGCTTGTCGATCACCCAATTGAATCCGTGATCGAAAATCCAACGAGAACACAACATTAGGTGGAAAACCCCTAAAGGCTCATGCGACCGCACGCCACGGCTTTCAATTGAGCTGAAAATAGCTGGCGATGTTTGGTTAATGCATTGATTAAAATAAAGAAATTTTTACATAAATCTATTGTTTTTTGGTCGAGAAACCGCCGGACATTTTACGGGATTTAAGCCGCTGTTAACGGGATTGCGGCAGTCTTTCGAGCGCGGGCGGAAGGTATCCGGCCCTGACGTGACTTAAAGCGCACAGTTTGTATCTCAGGACGAGCGTTCGATTATGGCGAAGACACAGCCTTTAGAGGCTCCACAGCAGTCGGTCGGCGGTGCGCAGGAACAGCGCGCGCCCGGCAGCTTTGCCGATCTTGCGCTTTTTGCGCCGGGTGGGCCTTTCGAAAGTTATCCTGGCGCAGCCATGGTCGTGGGCCGGAATGGGATTGTCTTGGGCTCCAATGCCGATGCCGCGCCGCTGGCGAATCTGCTGCGCGGGACCCCTTCCAGCGAACTTATGGCTGCGATCGAAGCAGCGCTTGCCGGCAAGGCGGCGCAGGTCAATCCGCTCCTTATTCGCTCCAGGCCGCAGGTTTCCAGCCTTGAAGAACTGGAGGCTGCCGGTGGCCTGGGTGCGACAGCTCCCGAGACATCGCAGAAGGACTTTGCAAGTCAGGAAGCACCCGTTGAACAAGCCTTCGATGTGGCCGTGCTTCCCTGGGTGGAAGGGGCGGCGGCCCTGATCCTGGGGCGTGATGTCACGTTGGAGCGTAGTTTGCGTGCCGCGCTGGTGGAGTCCCGGCAGCGCTACAAGGATTTGGTCGAGATTTCCGCCGATTTCGCATGGGAAACAGACTCAGAAGGGGATTTTACCTTCGTTTCTCCGCGCGGCGCCCTCGGATTTGCTGCTTCGGAGCTCGCGGGGATTGAGGCCGGCTCTCTGTTGGTCGACAGGCAGTCACCCTCTCCCTTTAGCGTCACTATGCCGATCAGCGAGCAGGAATGCTGGGTGCGTGATGCGAATGGGGCGAACGTCTGTCTGCTGGTGACTGCGTTACCTCTGACAACGGCCCAGGGAGCCTGGGGCGGCGCGCGCGGCCTCTGCCGAGACGTGACCGATCTGCGCAGTCAAGAGGTTGCCCGCGCTGGCGCGCAGAACCGCGAACGCTTACTTGGCTATATTCTGCGCATGGTTCGTGACGAGATCGAACCCGACCGCATGCTTGCGGCGGCTGCGAGTTCTTTGCTGCCGGCACTACCGGCGACCGGTGCAGTGATCCACCGTAAGAGCGAAGACGGCAGCATGGTGGCTGCTGCTGAGGCTGGTGAGGCAATCCCCGCAGCCATGCTTTCCGCGCAGATCGATGAAATTCAGAAGGGCGCGTTCGAGGTCGAAACGGGTGATGAAACCGCAGTCGTGCTGTCTCTGGCGACACAGTACGAAGGCGAGATCAACGGTGTTGCGACGGTGTGGAGAGGTGAGGGCACAAGAGGCTGGCAATCGGAGGATATTTTCGTCCTGCGTGAGGTTGTCACGCAACTGGGGCTGGCGAACCGTCAGCTTCTGCGACAGGAAGAACTTGAGCGCCTCTCGGCCACCGATCCGCTGACTGGTTTACTCAACCGGCGCAGTTTTGGCGAAGCTCTCGCAGCGCGCTTCGATTGGGCGAGTAAGCGTGGAAGCTCGGCTGCCTTGTTCTATATCGATTTAGACAACTTCAAGCTGGTGAACGACCGCTTCGGTCACCAAGCGGGAGACGATGCTCTCTTGAAGGTCACCGAGATCCTGCGGGGCGAAACCCGCAGCCGCGATGTCGCGGCGCGACTGGGGGGCGACGAATTCGCCCTGTTCTTTGACGATATGCTGCCGGATGCGGTTCAGCGCAAAGCCGAAGAGCTGCTCGCCGCGTCGAAGCAGCTCGAAAAATACTCAGGTGACCCGGATCGCCCCTTGGGCTTCTCGTTGGGAATAGCGGCTTGGGATCCGGCGTCAGGAGAAGATCTAGATTCGCTGGCGCAGCGCGCAGACACCGCGATGTATGCCGCTAAGCGGCGCGGCAAGGGCGGCTTCGAAGTCGCACCGCCTGCGCTCGATTCAAAGCCGTAAAGAAAGATGGGGGAAGCAGAGGCCGTGTCCGATCAGACATCGATATCCTATGAAGAGTCGAAAGAACTCGCCAGGAACTCTGATGTATCCGTGCGTCTGGAACTGGCGCAGCGGGATGATATCCGTCCTGAGATCCTCTATTACCTCGCGGCAGATCCCTCTACTGAAGTTCGCCGGCAGATCGCCAGTAACAACCAGACGCCGGTGCAGGCAGATCTGCTCCTCGCGCGCGACCAGGACGACGAGGTTCGGGTCGATCTGGCGTCGAAGATTTCGGCGCTAAGGCCAGAACTCGACAATGATCAGCGGGAAAAGGCCGAGCGCTACATCGAAGAGGTGCTGGACATTCTGGCGCAGGACCAGGCCACCCGCGTACGCCAGGTGCTGGCCGACACGCTAAAGGATGTGACCCACGCGCCTTCCGCTGTCATCAAACGGCTCGCCAAGGATGTCGAGGACGTTGTCGCTAGTCCGATTTTGCAATTCTCGCCGCTGCTCAGCGACGAAGATCTGATCGAGATCATCGATGGCGGCTGCGCCAGCGGGCGGCTTTGCGCCATCTCCCGCAGGCAAGGGCTGGGAGAGGCTGTCACCGATGCCATCGTAACGACCGAGGATCGCGAGGCTGTTACGGCTCTGCTGGAAAACAAATCCGCGCAGATTCGCGAAGAAATGCTCGACAAGCTGGTCGAGCAGGCGCCGACGGTCGAGGCCTGGCACAAGCCATTGGTGGAGCGTCCGCAGCTGTCGCCCAAGGCAACCCGGAAACTCGCGACCTTCGTCGCCAAGACACTCCTGAGGTCGCTCGAACGGCGCGCCGGTTTGGATGAAGAGACCGCTAAGATGCTCGAGGCGGAAATGAATCGGCGCCTGGAAGCCGAGGAGGCGGGTGAAGACGATTCTTTGAAACGGGCTGAACAGCTTCATGCGTCAGGCAAGCTGGACGATGAAACCCTGTCCGAAGCACTGATCTCCGGTGACCGCGGGCTGGTGCGAAGCGGCCTGGCCGTCCGCGCTCAGCTGCCACGGGATCAGGTTGGAGAAATCCTGACCTCACGTTCTGCCAAGGGCGTAACGGCTCTAGCCTGGAAGGCTGGTTGCTCAATGCGTTTTGCCATGCAAATTCAACAGCAGCTCGGCGGGATCCCACCGCAACAGCTGCTGCATGCAGTTAACGACAGCGAGTATCCTATGGGGGACGACGAAATGCTGTTGCAGCTTGAACTGTTCCAGCCAGCGTAGTGCTGAAGCGGATTTAGCTGCGGCCGATCAGCGTTCCAATACCGCCGTCGGTAAAAATCTCCAGCAACATCGAATGCGGCAAGCGGCCATCGATGATGACCGAGGCGTCGACACCGTTCTCGACCGCATTCACGCAGGTCTCGAGTTTCGGAATCATGCCGCCATAGATCGTGCCGTCGGCGCGAAGCTCCCGGACCTTCTCAGTGGTAAGGTCGGTCAAGAGTTTGCCGTCCTTGTCCAGAACCCCGGCGACATCCGTGAGTAGCAGCAGGCGAGAGGCGCCGACCGCGGCGGCCACAGCGCCGGCCACGGTATCCGCATTGATGTTGTAGGTCTCGCCATCCACGCCCAGACCAATCGGCGCGATCACGGGGATCATGCCGGAGCGCTCCAGCGATGTCAGAATCTGCGGATTGACTCGGTGCGGTTCGCCGACGAAACCCAGATCGAGAATTTTTTCGATATTCGATTCTTCATCGCGCTTGGTGCGGCGCAGCTTGGTTGCCTGGATCAGGTCGCCATCCTTGCCGGAGAGGCCGATGGCCGTGCCGCCCGCGGAATTTATCGAACTGACGATCTGCTTATTGATCGCACCGGACAGCACCATCTCGACAATCTCGACGGTTGCTGCATCGGTGACGCGCAATCCATCGATGAATTCGCTTTGAACCTTCAGCCGGTCCAGCATCTGGCCGATCTGGGGACCGCCGCCGTGCACCACGATCGGATTGATGCCGATCTGCTTGAGCAGGACGATGTCACTGGCGAAGAGATCCGCCAGTTCCTTGTTGCCCATGGCGTGACCACCGTATTTGATGACGAAGGTCTTGCCGGTGTAGCGGCGCATGAAAGGCAGGGCCTCGGTGATGGTCCGGGCCGTCCGAAGCCAGTGCTTGGTATCGCTGAAGCTCTTGTTGCTCATAAAGGAAGTCTAACGTTATGCCGCGGGCTCTGCCAGGGTCGTGAGCGCAGCCCGCAATTCGGCAATGCCTTGGCTCTTGTGTGATGACGTGACCGCGACTTCGGGATGCGCGGCCGGTCGTTTCAGCAGTTCTGCCTCGACGGACTTCAGAACGGTCGCGAGCGCCGTCGGTTTGAGCTTGTCCGCCTTGGTCAGAACCACCTGATAGGACACGGCAGCGACATCGAGCTCCTTCATGATCTCGCGGTCGTTGTCTTTCAGTCCGTGCCGGGAATCGATGAGCAGGCAAACACGGCGCAGTTCGCTTCGGCCTTTCAGGTAGTTTCGGGTCAAACTGGTCCAGCGTTTGACGTCAGTCTTCGAGGCGCGTGCGAAGCCATAGCCGGGCAGGTCCACCAGCACCAGCCGTCCGCCCAGGCCAAAGAAGTTGAGTTGCTGTGTGCGGCCCGGTGTGTGGGACGTGCGCGCCAGCGTTTTACGTCCCGTCAGGGCATTGACCAGACTCGACTTGCCGACGTTGGAACGGCCGGCAAACGCGATTTCCGGCAAACCGAGGTCGGGCAACTGACCGTTCTGCGCCGCCGCAGTCAAAAAACCGCATTCTTTGGCAAAGAGCAGACGGCCAGCTTCCAGCGCGGCCTGCCGCTCGGCCTCGCCGCCGGCGGACGGGCTAAGCTCGGGATTCTCTGCCATCGACGGTCGTCAGCTTTTGGCGGGCGTATTGCCGATGGGAACGCCGGCCTTCTTCATGATGATCGCCTGCTGGATGATCGACAGGGTGTTGTTCCAGGCCCAGTAGATCACCAGGCCAGCCGGGAAGGTGGCCAAAAGGAACGTAAACATGATCGGCATGAAGAGGAAGATTTTAGCCTGCACCGGGTCTGGCGGCTGCGGGTTCAGCTTCTGCTGCAGGAACATGGTCACGCCCATGATAATCGGCCAGACGCCCAGATTGAGAACATTGAGCAGGCCGAGCTCCGGAACTCCCCAGGGCAGCAGACCGAAGCCGTTGAGGATCGAGGTCGGGTCCGGTGCGGACAGGTCCTTGATCCAGCCGAAGAAGGGAGCCTGACGCATTTCGATGGTCACGAACATGACCTTATACAGCGCAAAGAAGACGGGGATCTGCACGAGAATGGGCAGACAGCCGGACATCGGATTGGCACCTTCGCGCTTGTAGAGGGCCATCATCTCCTGATTCAGGCGTTGCTTGTCTTCCCCGAAGCGTTCACGCAGATCGAGCATTTCCGGCTGCAGTTTGCGCATCTTCGCCATGGCCTTGTAGGACTTGTTGGCGAGCGGGAAAAAGGCCAGCTTGATGAAGACCGTCAGAACCAGAATTGCGACGCCGAAATTGCCGAGGGCTTCGTTCAGCCAGTGGATGGCGTAGAACAGCGGTTTGGTGATGTAGTAAAACCAGCCGAAGTCGACGATCTTATCGAAGTGCGTGACGTTCAGGTTCGTCTCATAGGCATCGATCTGGGTGACCACCTTGGCGCCTGCAAACAGCGAACTGGTGGTTTCCACCGCGCTGCCCGGCGCCGCCACGACGCCTTCTTTGTAAAGATAGTCCGTTTGATAGCGGTCGACACCGCCTGCCGACTGACCTGAAAAGCGGGTATCGATGGCGACTGACTGGTCGGGGATCAGCGCTGTGCCCCAGTACTTGTCGGTGATGCCGAGCCAACCACCTGTCGAACTCTCGGCGATGACGCCCTTTTCGGCCTCCACCACCTCGTCATAGTCGATTTCCTGGAGGCTTTCGTTCAAAACGCCGACCAGGCCCTCGTGCAGGATATAGAAGCCGAGGGTTTCTGGTGTGCCGGTGCGGTTAATGAGGCCGTAGGGCAAGAAGCTAACGGCCTGCTCGCTGTTGTTCACGACCCGCTGCCGCACCGTGAACATATAATTTTCGTCCACTTCGAAGATCTTTTCGAAGCGCAGACCCTCGCCGTTGTCCCAGCTCAACGTTACGGGCTGATCTGGTGTCAGGCTCGTCTGATCGGCGCTCCAGACCGTGGTGGAATCGGGCTTGGCGGTCGATGCCGTGCCGCCGGACCAGCCAAATTCGGCGTAATAGGGCGTGGCCGTCCCGAACGGCGACAGAAGAACGATGTTGGGGCTGTTTTCATCCAGAGTTTCGCGCAACTCGGTTAGCACGAGATCGTCCAACCGGCCGCCGGCCAGGGAAATCGATCCCCTGAGTCTCGGCGTCTCGATCGAGACGCGCGGCGTGGCGGAGAGCAGTTCGTCGCGCGACTGCGCCGCGGTTACGCCTGGAATAACGGGCGCGCCCGGGATTGTGGGTATGATGGAGTCGGTACTGGTACCGGGAGCGGCGGTCGGTGCCGTTCCTGTCTGACCCGTGGGCTGACCGGCGGTTTGTTCCGTGCTCTGCGGCACTTCGAGCGGCGGCTCGGGCGGAAAGACAAACTGAAAGCCCAGCAGAATGGCGAGCGACAGAACGATCGCGAGAAAGAGGTTTTTTTGGTCCTGTTGTCCCATGGTGCCGTTTGCTCAGTGACGTTCGTGACAATGATGAGGTTGGGGCAGACCCAACTCGTGATCGCTTGCATGCCGGCCCTTCGGCGGCACCGGATCATAACCTTCGCCGCCCCAGGGGTGGCAGCGCAGCAGTCGCCGGATCGTCAGCCAGCTGCCGCGCAGGGCCCCATGCTCCTGCAACGCGTCGCAGGCGTAATGCGAGCAGCTCGGATAAAACCGGCAGCGCGGGGGCATGAGCGGGGAAATCGTATACTGATAGAGCCGTACCAGGCCGACGAGGCCACCGCTTATCAGTTTCATGCTTCGCTCCCTTCGGACGCCTGCCCGGCCCTGGGCTCCGTTTTCCGACTCAGGCTGTTACCTTGCCGGCTCTTCGGACCCCTTTTACCCTTGAAGCCCCTGGTCGTCGATGCGCGTGAAATAGATACACGCAAATCCGATTTCAGGTCTTCGAAGTCGCGTGTCAAGGTCGACCCGCGACCGATCACAACGTAGTCGTGACCGGGCTGCCCGAATTCGGGCATGACCGCTTCCACCGCTGCACGCAAACGACGACGTGCGCGATTACGCTTTACCGCATTGCCGACTTTTCGACTGACGGTAAAGCCTACACGCAGATCTTCGCCGCTTTGCGCGGTATGATCAGGCGATTGGCCGTTCGACCTATGCTGCAGAACCTGCAGAATCAGGCCGGGAGCCACCCACTTGCAACGCGCCGCCGCCACCCTGAGGAATTCGGGACGCGTTTTCAGGCGCCCGATGGTCGGCGTCATCGGATTAGGCGGACAGCCGCTTGCGGCCTTTGGCTCGACGGGCTACCAGGACTTTACGTCCGCCGACGGTCGCTTTGCGGGCGCGAAACCCATGGCGGCGCTTGCGGACCAGCACGCTGGGCTGAAATGTGCGCTTCACTGCAATACTCTCCGTTGTACGGATGGTTGGAAAATGACGAGGCTGTATAAGCGTGCCTTCTACGTCTGTCAACGGCCCGCTCGAGCATTATTTCATTAAGTGACGCAAAAGCCGTTTTGCCAGGAATTTCGGGCGGAAAACCGGGGTGCCGCCGTTAACGCATCCTTGGCAAAGCAGTGTTAAACAAATGTGTAAGCCACACGTGGTCTTACAACCGCCCAGTCTTTAAGTGTTTTGGGGAGAGTCACAGGCTTTCAAAACTTCGTGGGACCCTATCGCCCGCGCTTGCTATTGATCCGCCGACTCGCAGAGAATGACCAGCATGACCGAACCTGAAAAGCAGGCCGCTTCCGGCGGTTTCTCCTTCGTACGCGTGCTTCCGGCCATTGTTATCGTCGCGGGTCTTGGGCTCGCCCTATCACAGGGCTGGCACAAATACTTGAGTTACGAGACTTTGCGAGACAACCGTGAGTGGTTGTTGGGGCAGGTTGAATCTCAAGGGCTGCTGACAGCGCTGGCCTTTATCGGCGCTTATACGGTGGCGGCGGCTTTCTCAATACCTGGGGGCCTGTTTCTCACAATCGGCGGCGGATTTCTGTTCGGTACCTTTCTCGGCGGCACTTATGTGTTGGTGGGAGCTACCCTAGGGGCGACGATCCTGTTCCTGGCGGCCCGAACAGCCTTGGGGGACATGTTGCGGGCTAAAGCGGGTCCGGCAGTTCAGAAGATGGAAGCCGGTTTCCGAGAAAACGAGCTCAACTATCTTCTGGTGCTGAGGTTTATCCCGCTTTTTCCTTTCTGGCTCGTCAATCTGGTTCCCGCCTTTCTCGGTGTCTCTCTGCGAAACTATGTGATCGGGACTTTTTTCGGGATCATACCGGGAACCTTCGTCTACACGAGCGTTGGAAACGGTCTGGGCGCGATCTTCGATGCCGGTGAGACGCCAGATCTTGGAATCATCTTCAAACCGCAGATTTTATTGCCGATTATTGGTTTGATCGTGCTTTCGCTGGTGCCGGTCGTGTATAAGAAAATGAAGGCCCGCAAGGAGGCCAGCGATTAGAGCATTTTGCGTTTTAACTGGTTCAAATACGGCTTCTCGATCGGCAAAATGCTGATCTTGAACGTAAATTTTGAAAACCAGCGACTTGAGAAAAACGCAAAGCGCCGTAATCAGCGTTGAGTTGACACGGTGATTCGGGTGATTATTTGTTGAATCCGTTCTGTTTGCGCGGATCGAGTCGCCTATGGTCAGGTGTTAAACGCAGGTTATGACAGGACACAGACTTAAGTTACCGCCACTGGTGAGAAGTCTTTCGGCAAGACTTCTGCTCTTGACCATCGCTTTTGTGATGCTGTCTGAAGTCCTCATCTACGCCCCGTCAATCGGCCGATTCCGCGTGACTTTCCTGGAAGGGCGTCTTGCCGCCGGCCACCTGGCGATTCTCGCGCTTGACGCGACCGACGATAAAATGGTCACCGAGGATCTGGAGCGGGAACTGCTCGAGCATGTCGACGCCTATTCGGTCGCTTTACGCAAACCCGAGGAAAGCCGGGCGCTCATGCTGATGGTCGAGAAACCCGGCGACATCGAAGGCGACTACGACCTGAGGCGAGGGACCTTCTTCGGCTTGATCGGCGATGCCTTCATGACACTCTGGCATAGCGAGAACCGTTTGTTGCGGGTTGTTGGAACCTCGCCGAAAGACCCCAGTACCCTCGTCGACATTGTGCTGGATGAAGCACCTATGCGTATGGCGATGCTGGATTATTCCAAGCGGATCCTGGCGCTCTCATTCGGAATCGCGATCTTTACCGCCGCTCTGGTGTTTTTGAGCCTTCACTGGCTGATGGTGCGGCCCATGCGCCGTATCACCAGTTCCATGATTTCTTTCCGGGCGCATCCCGAAGACGTCACGACAAGCTTGCCGCATTCCGAACGCGGCGATGAAATCGGCATCGCCCAGCGGGAACTGACCACGATGCAGGAGGGCTTGCGGTCCTCTCTGCAGCAAAAGACGCGTCTCGCGGCGTTAGGCACGGCCGTCAACAAGATTAACCACGATCTCCGCAATATTCTGGCCACGGCGGCTCTGGTTTCTGACCGTCTTACCGTCAGTGACGATCCAGAGGTGCGACGGGTGACCCCGACCCTGATGCGGGCGATCGATCGTGCGGTCAATCTTTGCGCACAGACTCTGAACTTTACCCGGGAAGGCCCGCCGGTTCTGGATCTCAGCCATTTCGACCTCTTCGATCTGGTACAGGATGTCGGCGAGGGTTTGCCGGTGCCGGCAAGCGGGCAAGAGGCCTGGTTGAATCGTCTGGAGGTCGGTACCGATGTGGAAGCTGACCGGGATCAGCTCTTCCGCGTGCTTTCCAATCTCGGACATAACGCCATCCAAGCCGGCGCCACCGAAGTGGCCGTATCGGCCCGTCGTATGGGCGATCGTTTCGTCATCGTTATCCAGGACAACGGACCGGGCTTGCCGCCGCGTGCCCGGGAAAAACTGTTCCAGCCTTTCGAAGGTTCGGCCAGGGCCGACGGGACGGGTCTCGGTCTCGCAATCGCGCGTGATTTGATGCGGGCTCACGGCGGCGATATCGAACTGGAAGAATCAAATGCCGACGGCACCCGCTTTTGTCTCGTCCTGCCCATGACGCAAACCCGGCCCAAGCTGACGGCAACGGGAAGAGCTGCCGCTTAGGTAAGCCAGCTCTGGTGATTTGATACTCAGTCGAGCGCCAGCAGCATGGCCTTGAGGTACGCTGTTTCGGGTAGCGATGGGTGCACCGGGTGATCGGGGCCCGCGCCGCCGCTGTACAGGATCCTCCCTTGCCGCCCTGCGTCGACCAGGCCGCGCTTGACCTGCTCGGCGAAACTGACGGGGTCGGCGTGGTGCGAGCAGGACGCGATAAAAAGCGATCCTTCCGGTGCGACAAGCGAAGCGGCGAGCCGCGCCACTTTGCGGTAACCCTTTAGCCCCTGCGCCATGTCTTTCTTGCTCTTGATGAAGGCCGGCGGGTCGGCAATGACCAGTTCGAAGCGCTCTTTTGCCTTGGCGAGTTCCGCCAGGGTCGTAAAGGCCTCGCCTTTGACAAAGCGGCAGTTTTCAGCGACGCCGTTGGCTTCCGCAGCCTTTGCCGCCAGATCCAATGCCGTTTGTGAGCGATCCAGAGTCACCACTTCTCTGGCGCCGGCCAGCGCCGCCTGAACGGTAAAGCCGCCGGAAAAGGAATAGCAGTCGAGGACGCGATTCTGGCTGGCGAACTTGGCGGCCCAGCGGCGATTGACGCGCTGGTCGTAGAACCATCCGGTCTTTTGGCCGCCCTCGAGATCGGCGTAATAACGCGCGCCATTTTCCAGCACTTCGATCAGACCGTTCAGGCTTCCGACCGGTACCGCGAAGTTGGCGTCCAGGCCCTCCATCTGTCGGGCAGGCGTGTCGTTCCGCAAGACAATCGTTGTTGGCGAGAGCGTTTCTTTGAGCGCATCCAGCAGCAGGCTAGTCAGGCGTTCGGCGCCGGCTGTATTGATCTGCGCAACGAGGGTGTCGCCGAAGCGATCGATGATCACACCTGGAAGGCCATCTGCCTCAGCATGGATCAGCCGGTAGTAAGGGCTGTCGAACAGCCGCTCTCTGATTGCCAGCGCCCGGCGAAGAAGCCCTGTCAGGAAATCCCCATCGATCTGTGCCTTTGGGTTCCGTGTCAGCAATCTCGCCGCGATCAAAGGGTGCCGGTTGAACATGGCGATGCCTAGCGCGTGGCCATCCGCTCCCAAGAGCTTAACGATTTCTCCCCGCTCCAGGTCGCGGGCCGCGGCATCCATTTCGATTTCGTTGGAGTAGATCCACGGCGAACCTTGCAGAACGCGCTTGTGGGCGCGGGGCTTGAGACGGATTTCAGGGTAAGCGGGCATAGGACATTCTTGTGGTGGCGGTTTTCGGGCGGGACTAGACTCGTCGAATCTCGTCTCTCTATAGGCTGAGGGCAAGTTCTCCCTCATCGGTCGATGTGACACCTCTGGGTCTAACCCGCCGACTTCGGGTCGCGCAAATCAAAAAGGGTTATGTTGCGTTGCAACAGATTGAGCAGGCAGCAGGTCGAAAAACACTAAAATGTGAGGGGGATTTTCGGACTTGAGATGTCTTGATATTGTTTGCGGTGCAGCAAAACAAAGCCTAATGTACGCTGAATAAGGTCGAATTTCTCTTTGGGGCTGAGGAGCGCCAGTTGAGCCATCGACCGGGAGGATACGCCATGAGCACACAAAAACCAGTCAAGGCGGCGAGTATTCATGAGATCCGGGCGCGGAAGAACAAGGCGCCGATCGTCGCGCTGACAGCTTACACTGCCCCGATGGCCCGTTTGCTCGATCCCCATGTGGATCTGCTCTTGGTGGGAGATTCCCTGGGCATGGTGGTGTATGGGATGGATACGACACTGGGCGTAACGCTCGATATGATGTGCGCGCACGGTAAAGCCGTAACGCGCGGTGCGGCTACGGCCTGTGTCGTGGTCGATATGCCTTTCGGAAGTTACCAGGAGTCTCCGGAGCTGGCTTATCGCAATGCGGCGCGGATCCTGGTGGAAAGCGGCTGCGCCGCAGTGAAGCTGGAGGGCGGGCAGGAGATGGCCACGACTATCGCGTTCCTGACGGCGCGGGGCGTGCCCGTGATGGGGCATGTCGGCCTGCTGCCGCAGTCTTTCAATAGCCAGGGGGGCTTTCGGACCCAAGGTCGCAGCGATGAAGAAGCAGCTCGTATTCTGGCTGACGCCAAGGCAGTTGCTGATGCCGGGGCTTTCTCAATTGTTGTGGAAGGTGTCGTCGAACCCTTGGCTGCAGAGATCACGAAAGCGGTCTCCGTGCCGACCATTGGGATCGGTGCCTCAGCGGCCTGCGACGGTCAGATTCTCGTGACGGACGATCTGCTCGGGCTCTTTTCTGACTTCACGCCCAAGTTCGTAAAGCGCTACGCCGAGTTGGCCCCACAGGTCTCATCGGCTGCCGCGGCCTATGCTCAAGAGGTCCGGGATCGTCAGTTTCCCGGAACGGAACATTGTTTTGGGGCGGCATCAACGACGAAGCCTAAAGCGACGCCCGCGGAGAGCAGTGATGTTGCCTGAAGGGAAGGCGGCCAGCCCAAGTTCTGAAGATCAGGCTGCGACTTTGCCTATTGTTCGTCGGGTGACCGAGTTGCGCGCGCAGGTAGCCGCCTGGCGCGAGGCCGGGGAGCGTATCGCTCTTGTACCGACCATGGGGGCGCTGCACGAGGGACATCTCTCGCTCATGCGTGAGGGCAGAGAGCTTTGCGAGCGAGTCGTCGCTACGATCTTCGTCAATCCCAAGCAGTTCAATCGTGCCGAGGACCTGGAGAGCTATCCGCGCGACAGCGAGCAGGATATCGCGAAGCTGGCCAGCGCGGGCGTCGACTTGCTCTATATGCCCGAGGTCGAGGAAATCTATCCGGAGGGCTTTGCGACGACTGTCTCTCTTCCCAGTCTCTCCGACTGCCTTTGTGGCGCGCATCGTCCCGGGCATTTCGACGGCGTGAGCACGGTTGTGAGCAAGCTGCTGCTGCAGGCCCTGCCGGATGTCGCCATCTTTGGTGAAAAAGATTTCCAGCAGCTGCAGATCATCCGCCGGATGGTGCTGGATTTGAACATCCCCGTAACGATCAGGGGCGGGGCGACCGTCCGCGAAGCCGATGGCCTCGCCCTCTCCTCCCGGAATCGTCTGCTGAATGCGGAAGAACGTGGCCGCGCCGTATTGCTCTCTCAGGAGATGCGCTCAGCGGTTAAGGCTATCGAAGCTGGGCAGGATGTTGCCGCGACCCTCGAAGCATCTCTCCTTGCCCTGACAGAGAACGGCTTTACCGCCGTCGACTATTTCGAGATCAGGGATGAGGCGGCGTTGTCTCTCTATGACGCCGTCGAACCCGGGAAGCCTTTGCGGCTCTTTGCCGCCGCTTGGCTCGGAAGCACCCGAATAATCGACAATCTGCCGGTCAGGCTGCCGCGATAGAGAAGCAATGACCCGAAGACATCGCGCTGTCCGTTAGCGGCCCGTGTGGACGATCGGCGGCACGGACTGCAACTCCATATCCCAAGGGAAGAGAATCCAGGTGTCCTGACTGACCTCGGTGATAAAACTGTCGACCAGTGGCCGGCCGGCTGGTTTGGCATAAACAGTCGCAAAGTGGGCTTTCGGCAGCAGCTCGCGGACGGCTTTGGCGGTTTTTCCGGTGTCGACCAGATCATCGATGATCAGCCAGCCTTCGCCGTCGCCAGGTACATCCTTCATGACCCTCAATTCGCCCTGAGAACGGTCGTCGTAGCTGGCGATGCAGAGGGTATCGATGAGCCGGAGGTCCAGTTCGCGTGCGACAACCGCCGCAGGCACCAGGCCACCACGGGTGATCGCCGCTAGCCCTTGCCAGGGCCCTTCCGCAACCAGCCGCCAGGCGAGAGCCTTGGCGTCACGATGAAGCTGTTCCCAGGATACGGGAAAGGTTTTTTGAGGCTGGTCGGAGGACACGCGCTTTCTCCCTGGTCTCGGTCGTCTGATCGTCTGATGCGGCCTTCAATTGGTCCGCCTTGCGACCTCGGATTTCGGATCGGCGGATTAAAGCGAAAGCGACCGGTGACGACAATGGCGTTGAGACCGATTTCGGGAGAAATTTCTTAAGACTTGCGTACTAAACCGCCTGTTCGGGGGCCGGAACCATAACGACGCCGTCGATCAGCCAGTTTCCGTCCGCGGTTTGTATCAGGCTGTACAGCGCGATCACCGCTTTGCCGTCCGGCCCGATGAAGCGGATTTCCTGTATCAGTGACGTCCCGTCCTGATGCAGCTTCAGGAACTCAACGGCTTGCGGCCGGTAAACGGCCGGATAACCCTGCCGCACCATGGCCATAAAACGCTCTGGGGTGCCGAAAATCTGCTTGATGGTGGGTGAGGCGAAGGAAAAGGCCGTTTGTCCGTCGTCACGCTTAAAGGCGGCCAATTGCGATTCGATGACGCCTCTGATCGCCGATTGGGCTTCCTTCGTGCTGCTAGCATCTTGCGCCTGTACCGCAGTTATCGACGGCCACAAGAAGATCGCGAAAACAAGAATGAATCTTTTCAACATCTGTGAAAGCCTCCGCCCCAAGTTCCTGATTAAACCCACGCTCGCACCCGCATTTGCCTCGCCCCTGTATCGAAAAGATGGTGTCAAAATCTGAGAGCGACCCGGGTTGCTATTCATTTTACGCTTGGTTGGTGTTTTTAGTTTACCCCGGATTTAAGTTCCTGAATTTCAGTTTTGTGCCGCTTCTGGGTGTTTTGCGTGAAGTGGGACTTATCGCAGGCTTTTGGGACTTCTCCTGTAACCTCAAAGTCCCTCTTGTTCCTTGACGCAATATCCAATAGTCATGCTTATACAAAAGACTTTCATCCCTGGAGGAACCCATGACCGGCCTGCTGCCAAACGTCGACCCTGACGGGCTTCTGGAGTACTCCGTGGTTTTCACGGATCGCTCGCTTAATCACATGTCGCAGTCCTTTCAGGGAGTGATGAACGACATCTCCAGCACTCTCAAACAGGTCTACAACGCCCATGCTGTGGTCGTGGTCCCTGGCGGGGGAACTTACGGTATGGAGGCCGTTGCGCGGCAGTTTGCCAGCGGGAAAAAGTGTCTGGTCGTCCGCAATGGCTGGTTCAGCTACCGCTGGAGCCAGATTTTCGAGGCGGGCAATATTCCCGCTGCAACCACCGTTCTGAAGGCGCGCCAGATCGAAGAGGGCAGTCAGGCTCCCTTCGCTCCCGCGCCTGTGGAAGAGGTTGTGGCCGCGATTCAGGCGGAGAAGCCTGATATGGTGTTCGCGCCTCACGTCGAGACCTCGTCGGGCATGATTCTGCCAGACGATTACATTCGCGCGGTCAGCGATGCCGTGCATGCCGTCGGCGGTCTCTTCGTTTTGGACTGCATCGCCTCCGGCGCTATCTGGGTCGACATGCAGTCCGTGGGCGTCGATGTTTTGATCTCCGCCCCTCAGAAGGGCTGGAGCGCATCGCCTTGCAGTGGTCTGGTCATGCTGAGCGAACTGGCCCGCGAGCGGATCGATGAAACCGCGAGTTCGAGCTTCGCCTGCGATCTGAAGAAATGGCTGCAGATCATGGAGGCTTACCTGAATGGCGGTCACGCCTATCACGCGACGATGCCGACGGACGCCCTTGCTGCCTTTCGGGACGCCATGAAAGAAACCGAGGACTATGGTTTCGATAAGGTGCGGGCGGAGCAGCAGGAACTCGGCGACCGTGTGCGGGCTCTACTCGCAGAGAAGGGCTTCAAGTCTGTCGCTGCGCCCGGCTACGAGGCGCCAGGCGTCGTGGTCTGCTACACAGATGATGCCGACATCCAGAATGGCAAAAAGTTTGCCGCCCAGGGTATGCAGATCGCGGCCGGCGTGCCACTCCAGTGCGACGAACCCGCCGATTTCCGGACCTTCCGGCTCGGCCTCTTCGGATTGGATAAGCTGCACAACGTCGACCGTTCCGTCGCCAGCCTGGAAAAGGCGCTGACTCAGGTGGTCGGCACCAGCAATACGCGGTGATGGCGGATAATTAAGAAGCGGGCGGCCCCTTCAGTTCCACGACATTGCCGTCGGGATCACGGATGTAAAAAGAGGGGCCTTCGCCTTCGGCACCGTAGCGCAAACCCTCTTCGATGACCTCGACACCGTGCGCGGTCAGATGGGCGCGCAGCTTTTCTTCCTCGAAGGGCACGATTGCCAGACAGAGATGATCTACGTTGCGGCCCTCATCGCCGGGGGCTGCACCGCCTCTTTGTCCGAGAACGCCGTCGATGGTAATCAGATCGATCAGCGAGCGTCCTGCGCGCAGTTGCGTCAGACCGAACTTTTCCTGAACTTTTTCGACTTTGCAGCCTAAGACCTGCTCATAAAAGGCCTGCGTGACCTCCAGCTGCGGGGTCCGCAGGACGACGTGATCGATGCCGGTTATGTCGAAGCCTGTACCCATTGGTTCGCCTTTGCCGTTTACGTTTTCAAATCGAACTGTTTTGACATGATTTCGAAGGACTGCCCGTCCTTTTCAAGGGCCTCGAAAAAGCGCCAGCCAAGCGGGCGATAATAGGCTGGTATCGGCGTGTAGAGAAAGATCTCGCTATCACCCCGTTCTCGTGCGACTTCTTCGATGCTTGCCACCAAGGCATGGCCGACGGCCTTGTTCCTATGCGCAGGTGCCACATAGAGACTGGCCAGCCAGGGTTTCAGGTGAGCGTGCGAAGAGAGATCGCAATCGATCAGCAGGACAAAACCTGCGACTTGACCATCAATCAAGGCGACCCGAGCTTCTTCGCCGCTTTCGGGTTCTACGATCTTGCGTAGACCTTCGGAGATCCCGTCAAGTGACCGAGCGTTTGCTCGGCCCCATTCTTCGAAGTTCCAACGGGCGCAGGTTTCGAGGTGTTCGGGGTAAGCTTCGAGTGGGTGGATCTCAATGCGTTCCATTTCCGATCCCTCTCACACGGTATCGATTGACCAAAAAAACCGCCGGCCCTTTTGTGCCGGCGGTTCCTTGAATTCTGAAACAGACTTTAGGGTCGTTTCTGGCCGTCAGCGAACGTAGACGTGGACCTCGGAGACGCGAGCCGCCGGGCTGCTCGTGGCCGAGAGGCTGACACGGTCAGCCGACAGGCCCATGTTGGTCAGAGAGCGCAGCACGCCTTCCGCGTTACGCCGAGAGGCGTTGGTCGCCAGTGCGACCTGCGCCGGATTGCCCGTACCGGGCGCAACCGACACCAGATCGAAGCCGGAGTTCGGACGCCGCTCCAGCGCCCGGCTGACCGCTGTGAAGAGCGCCTGCTCATAAGCGACGTCCGGGCGGTCGAAGCGGATGATCACCAAAGGTTGGCGCTGGCCGACGAGGGCCGCAGCGCCACCCTGCGGCGGCGGGGCCGGCACGCCGAAGGCGCGGCTCGCGAGGCTGCCGCCGATGTATTCGCCATTGTCGATGGCGACTTGCATGGCGGTCAGGTTGGCGCGCTCGCCGGAGAAATAGTTCTGCGAGCGGGCAACGTCATCTGTCAGCTCGTTCAGCAGGCGATCGATAATCACCACGGTCTGGTTGACTTCGTCTTCCAGAACGGCGAGCTGCCGATGGTCTTCTTCCAGGGCGCCACGCAATTCGAAGGTCGCGCGGGTCGATTCCAGCATGAAGGCGGCCAGAGCCGAGGTGGAAGAGGCTTCGTTGGAAAGGCTATTCAGAGTCGCGATGGAGTCTCCGACCTTTTCCAACTCCCGCTGCGCCTGGTTCCACTGATTGACCATGATCGGGTTGCCGGGTGTGGTGCCGACCTGAAGGCGCGTGTTCATAGCGCCGACCAGTCCATGATAGGCACCGGCACTGGCGCGTGCCCGCGCACGTTCGCTCTGCAGCGAGTTGTTGTGAGACGTAACACGTGTCTGCAGGCGGGAGAGGTCGCCGCGTAGTTCTTGGATCTTCTGACCGACATGGGTTCCCGTCGGTTCACCTGGGGTCACGCCGGGTGCTTCGAAAACCGTGGTGCCGAGAATAGGCGGTGCGCCGGAGGCTGCGTTGTTGGCTGTCGCTATGGATTCGCCAGCTTCGGCGGCGGCAGCCTGCGCATCGCTTGCGGCGTCATTTGCGGCCTGCGTTGCGTTCGCTTCCGAATCGTCTGGCGAGAGCGATGGCCATAGGGTGTCCTCTGAAAAGGAACATCCCCCTAAAATCAAGCAAGCACTAAATACGAAAGCGGCTCTGCGCGCGAGAATCGCGTCTCTTACTGCCATTGAATAATCCGTCAACTATCCTGGGGGCAGCACCAGCCGAATCGAGACTAGAAAAGTGCAGCCCGACCCCCCTCACCGTTGGCCGATACTACTTGAAGGGCCATAAGGGGACAAGTGGCATTTCCCTGGGGATTCGGCCCCATGCAACCGGTCTTTTCTTCGCTATTTTAAGTGGTTGCATGTTAACACACGATTAACGATAACTCCGTCCGCCCGGGTTATTGTGCGCATAGAAACAAACATTGACTCACAAGATCTCTCCAGGCTGGTTTTAAAGCGACTCCTGATCTGGCCAGACCAGCAGCTCCTTGATCCAGGGATGTTGGGCGTAGAGCGGGTCCAATCCCTTGTTGCGAAGAATGTTGCGCGACTCGCTGGCGATCTGGCGTGGTACCTCCCCGAGCACATCTTTCCGCGCCACCAGCTTCAGGACCCGGGAAAAACGGCCGCGCTTGATAGGCTCCACCCGGACACGGTCGCCAACTTTGGAAAACTCCTGCAGCAGGCACAACGGAGTTGTGATGCTCCAGCCCGTGCCGGCGGCGACGGCGGCCAATTGTCCGGCGGCTGTGTCGAACTCCGCAGTCACTGGCAGGTTAAGGCGCAGGCGGTTGATCTGGCGTTCCACTTGCCGGCCGATCGCGGAACGCAGGGAGTAACGGATGAAACGCAGGTTCGCATGCGATTCCAGGCCCGTGACCGTGGCTTCGAAGCTCGCCGGGAAGACCAGGATGAAAGGTTCTTCCAGCAGGGGGTGGATTTCCAATCCCGCCACCGAATCCAGTTCATCGCTGGTGGTCACGATGATATCCACCGCATGGTTCATCAGAGCGTCGTGGTTTTCTGGCGAGATGCCGGACCAGATCCGCCAGCGGCCGGCGTAGCTGTCGAGACTGTCCGCCAGCAAGGGTCCGACGGTATTGGCAAAGCTCTCAGGCATGCCGAGCGTCAGGCTGGCCAGACGGCGGCCCTGCTGTTCCCGCAGTGCTTGCAGCGTATCGGAGGCCGCCGAGAGGATCGTGCGCCCGTGATCGTAAAGAGTGACGCCTGTTGGGGTCAGCGCGATTGGCCGGACGGTCCGGTCGAACAAGGCGGCGCCAAGTGCTTCTTCCAGGTTGCCAATGGTTTGGGAAACGCTGGATTGAGTCATCTCCAAGCGCTGAGCGGCCTGGGTCATACCACCCAGTTCCACCACGAAGGTGAAGGTCCGAATTGACTTCAGATCGAAGCCGGCAGGGAACTCCATTTTTTTGCCTTATCAGCCGGGAGAATACTCAGCCCAGGAAATTGGCCTCATCACAACCGCCATGGATATAGCTTCCAAGGCCACTGCTGCTCATCTGCATCCAACGGTGCGTATAAAAGAACCACCAGTCGTCTATGTTCACGCCGAAGTTCGTACCTTTGAACTGGTGCACGCTGCCCATGGCATCCATGTAGGTCGAAGGACGGATGGACCAAAAATCCTGACCGCCATAAACCTCCGCAAGCTGTTCGTGCTGTTCCGCAGCTTGATTCGCTCTGCCGGCGGATTTCTTATTTGCGTGCGTTACATAACAGGTGCCGTCGCCGCCCTGTGAGCCAACGCCCAAGGTGCAGCCGTCCATGTTTGCGGTAAAGGCCATCCGAGAGTTCTTGTTCAGGGTGCCTGACACCGTGGCGTTGTCCTGATAACCGACAAAGTAGACCAGAGCTTTTTCGGCGCGGCTGCAGCCATCGACCTTATCGGTGAGATAGTAGACCTTGCCGCCTGGCCGATTGACGATCTTCGGGCTTCCGCGCATTTCCTTGATCGTCAGCACCGCGGGCCGGCTTTCCGAAATCCGGAAGCCACCATCGAAAAATTGGCAGCGCAGGATGTTGTTGTTCATAAACTCAACCGGGTCGCTGACAAACTCTTCTTGTGCTGACATTTCGACTTCCCCCGAGTTTTGTGCCAGCGGACATACTAGGCTTGAACACGTGAGCCTGGCTAGCTGCAAGTCGCTGAGTTGTCCGACTACCTACTGTGGTGGACAGCATGAGAACTTTCCCGCTAACATTGCTGTATTACCGCCTAATTATGTGAGAATACGCGTTCATGCCGACATGGCTTATTTTCTTGTTTGTTACCTGTGTCGTCGTCGGCATTGCCTATTGTCTCGCGCTCTGGAACGCGAACCGCGACTGCCGCAACTGCCGGATTGCTTTCTTTGTTGTAGGGGAGGTCGCGGGCTGTTGGCTGCTTTTCACTGGTCTGACTGAAGACAACAATCAACGGGTGACCTTCGGTACAATCCTCTTGGTTGTTGCAAACCTTTGGTTCTGCGCCAGATGTTTCTCCTCATGGCTCGACAAGAAGAAGGCTCAGAGAGAAAACATAAAGCGCGAAAAAGCGCAGGAAGGCGCAGGTGTGACCGTTGCTGCTACCGCCATTGCTGCGGGCGCTGCGGTCGGAAGCCTATCAGCTGACGACCGGAAAACCGGACCTGATCAAGAGAGTCAGTCAGCGATCGAAGGCGGCGATGCGGACGCGGATTTGGATATAGGCCTGGATTTTTGACGCGTTTGTTGCCGATGGCAGCTTTTGTCATCTTCATATAAGTCTCGCAGACCATACATGAACAGAGGCGCAGAGAATTTCGCGAGGTAGCTCGAAGCGATAATTACGCGCTAACACCGCCTACGCGGAAAACGATTGAGATATGGCTTTTATGCCGACTTGGCTTTTAACTCTGCTTGCCACGATTACTGGGTTTGGGTTCATTTTTTGCATTGCCATGTGTCGCGCAAGGCGCGGTTGCGGGTATTGCCGGATTATTTACTTCATCGTGGGTCAGGCATTCGGCGGCTGGCTATTTGTGACGGGTTGGCTCAACGACAGTGATACGCCGTTTGCTGTTGGTACAGCGATTCTCGTCTGCTTGAATCTCTGGTTTGGGATCAGATTCTTAGCTTTGTGGCTTACCTACAAGACTAAGCAAAAGGCGAAAATGAGCACTGCAGGAGAGCATGGGGACCAGAGTGTCGCACTGGCGCTTGCCGCCACGTGGGTTGCGGCGGTTGCCGGCGTTGGCGTGTTTTCCGCTGCTGACAGTATAACCGGTCTAGGTCCGAACCCAGGTGCTGCGGCCGAGGGCGGCGGCGACGCGGACCTAGATATCGGTCCAGATCTTTGACGGCTTCATTTTTCGGAAAACTGAGAGGTTTCTTTCGAAAAGAAAGGCCTCGTATTTACCTAGGGACTATTTCGGTCGTCCCCCGCACACGTTTGCTGGAATTCTTTGAAAGCGCCGTCTGGGGTCATCCGCAGAATCTCGACGATCATATGCGGACTGCGCTGGAAGAACTCTTCGCCTTTCCACCTGCACTATCGCGTGACGGCTCACGTGCGGATGATCTCATGCTTGAACTTATGGTGCCGGATTACCGGCAAGGCGGCGCTTTCTGCGTGCCATCGGATTGGCAGTTATTGCCTGTTTTTTGGCGACCAAAAGTCACTGTTGCTGCGCGTCTCGTTCATATGGAAAGCGGAAAAACACGCTTATCCTGCAAGTTCACCGAAGTGCTGCCCTGGACCAAGATCGGCCGAGGGCTCTTCATGAAAGAAGTCTGTGGTATTGCGGAAATCAACGAACTTAAGATTCTTCTATACAAGGCCAGCACGAAGGTGCTGGCAGCGATTAAAGAGCATCTCAAGTGATGTCTACGACTCCTCTTTATTCCTGCCCTGTTTCTTATACTTAGGCGACGACCTGGTAGCCGTACTCCAGAGCCGCATCGGTTAGGGCTTCCCAGAAGGAAACCGCGAAACCGCGGAAAACGAAGAGCTCGAAACTATCCTCCGCCGTGCGGTGTAGGGTCAGGCCGACGTGGTGAAAAGTCGTCTGTGCAACTGAGTTCACAGGAAACTTCCGAATGTCCAGATCGATGGCGAAGCCTTTGTTCAAGACATCCACCGCGTTGGGACCGGAAAGACGCAAGCCAGCCCTGGCATGGCTGAGGTCGGTGATGACTCCATGTTCGGCGTCGATTTCTTTGCCAAGGCGTTTCGCAATCCCGGGGCTATTGCTGATCAAGAGATAGCGACCAGGAGCAACGACCATCAGGGAGCTATCGCCAGAAACCGCCGCTTGTCCGGGGCGTGCTGGAATGGTGAGTTGCAGCGACGAGGCAAGAATAGCTTCAATTGCCTCTCGGGTGTCAGGCCAGGCGCCGATTTGCAGTGCCGTATCGGGACGGAGTTCCGCGATTGTGACCCCGGGACCGCCCTCCGCAAAGGCCCCGAAGGTTCCCGGTTGTGCGACGCCGGCAAGGGCATAAACGAGATCAGACATGCATACGGCTCCCGTCTTTGTCGAAGAAGCAGGGGTGAACGATCTGAACCGGATCGTGGCCGCCCCTAAGCGGATCGGCGGCAAAGAGTTCGCGGTCCGCGTTAGGCTCGAAGCCCCCTTCCAAAAGGGCGAGCGCAACAAACTTGTCGATCGCCGGGCTGTAGGTGGTCGATGAAACGTGCCCAAGGCTGCGTCCCGGCTGCTCAGCGTTTTGACCCTCAACCAGGTGCGAACCGGCCCGCAGAGGCGTGCCGTTGCGCGAGACTACGCCGACGAGGCCGAGACGAGTGTCCTCGTTCAGCGCTTCGCGCTCCATTAGTACCCGACCGATATAGTGTTTCTTGCGGGACGCCATGCCGCCGAGCCCGAGGTCTTTTGCCGTTGTGCGGCCATCCAGTTCCGGTCCCGCCACGTGGCCTTTTTCGATCCTCAGGGTCCCCAGAGCTTCCGTGCCGTAGGGGACAAGGTCAAAGGCCTTGCCGGCGGCCGTCAGTTTTTCCCAGAGACCCGCGCCGTAGTTTGCCCCGGTGTAGACCTCGAATGCTAATTCACCTGAGAAGGACAGGCGTGCGACCAGGACCGGAATGCCCTCGAGCGTGCCCGGCTGCACACCCATGAAGGGCAGTCCGTCGTCCGAGAGATCCAGATCCTTAATCACGCTCTGGAGCAGCGCCCGGCTCTTGGGTCCGGCGACCGCGACACCGGCCCACTGCTCTGTGACCGAAGTCACCTGGACCCGCATCTCAGGCCAGACCGTGGCCAGGAGAAACTCCAGATGCGCCAGAACACCGGCTGCGTTCGCCGTCGTGGTGGTCATCAGGTACTGGGTCTCGCCGAGGCGCCACGTCGTGCCGTCGTCATAGACGATGCCGTCTTCGCGCAGCATAAGACCGTAGCGCGCCTTGCCGACGGCCAGGGTCTTGAAGCCGTTGCTGTAGACCCGGTTCAGAAACTCCTGGGCGTCCGGGCCCTGGACATCGATTTTGCCCAAGGTCGAAACGTCGACCATGCCAACGCCTTCCCGCACGGCCTTGGCTTCGCGGACATAGGCGGCGAAGACGTCCTCGCCGGATTCGCGGTAAACCTGTGGCCGCATCCACTGACCCGCGGTCAACATGTCGGCACCCGCTTTGACATGTAACTCGTGCATCGGCGTGCGCCGAACAGGTGCCAGGTGCGCGCCCGTTTCCCGTCCACCCAGCGCACCGATGGCGACCGGTGTATAGGGTGGGCGGAAGCGGGTGGTGCCGACTTCGGGGATCGAGCGTTCGAGCGCGGCGGCCATCAGTGCAAGACCGTTGACGTTGGAGGTCTTGCCTTGGTCGGCAGCCATACCGAGCGTGGTGTAACGCTTCAGATGTTCGACCGATTCGAAGCCTTCGCGTTGGGCCAGCCGGACATCCTCCGCCGTCACGTCATGCTGAAGGTCGACGAACTTTTTGCCCTTCCGGCCGTTCGGCCTTTTGATCTCCCAGAGAGGATAGAGCGATCCGTCTGCTTCCAGGTGGGCGGGAAGTGAGACAGCAGGTGCTTCGGGCGCGGTCGTCGCGAAGCCTGCGTCGCTGGCCGCCGCCGCGCCGGAGGCAAGGCCTGCCGAAAGACAATCCGCCAGCGAGAAGTTGCCATTGCAAGCGCCGGCGGCGCGCCAGTCCTGTAGCGCTTTGCCTGGGACGAAGGAGGCGATCTCGGGATCGAAGACCGGTTTGTCGCCAGCCTGGCTGGCCAGATGGATCGTCGGCGTCCAGCCGGCCGACACTGCCAGGCAGTCGGCCTCGATCCACTCAAGCGATTCTCCGACCGTCTGGCTGGCCGGGTCGAAAGGGGCAATTTCGACGGTCGTGAGTTTCTTGCCGCCACGGGCGCCCGTGACCACGTGGCCAGTCAGCAAGCGGATGCCCTGGGCTTGAGCGGCCCCGGTCAGGGCGTCCGAAAGTGCATCCCTTGGATCGACAATGGCGACGATCTCAACCCCAGCTGCCTTGAGTTCCAGGGCGGTGCGATAGGCGGAATCGTTGTTCGTGAAAACCGCGATCTTTCGGCCGACCGCGACGCCCTGGCGTTTCGCAAAGCTGCGGGCGGCGTCGGCCAGCATGACTCCGGGGATGTCATTGCCGTCGAACACAAAGGGCCGCTCGATGGCGCCGGTCGCGAGCACGACGGAGGCGGCGCGGATGGTCCAATGTTTCTGGCGCGGCTTATGCTTTTCGGGCGTGGCGAGATGATCCGACACCCGCTCGACTGCGCCCAGGATATTGTGGTCATAGTAGCCGTAGACGGTGGTGCGCGGCATGAAAGTGACGTTGGGAAGCGCGGTCAGCTCAGCGAGGATTTTCGAGACCCAGGCCTGCGCAGGCTCGCCGTCGATGCTCTCTTCCGTCTCGCCCACAAGGGTGCCACCCGCTGCAGGGTTTTCGTCGGCGAGGACCACGCGCGCGCCGGATCGTGCTGCCGTGAGTGCCGCGGAGAGACCTGCCGGTCCGGCGCCGACCACCAAGACGTCGCAGAAGAGATTGGATTTTTCGTAGCGGTCGGGATCGGGTTCCTTTGCGGCCTCGCCGAGACCTGCGGCTTTGCGGATGAAGTGCTCGTACAGCATCCAGGCCTTACGGGTCGGTCCCATAAAGGTCTTGTAGTAAAAGCCGGCGACCAGCATCGGGCCGGCGAGCTGATTGATGCTCAAAAGGTCGTGCTGCAGGCTTGGCCAGCGGTTCTGGCTCTGCGCTTCGAGGCCGTCGTAGAGCTCGATCACCGTTGCCTTGGTGTTCGGTTCCGCCCTTCCGCCTGTTCGAAGGGTGACAAGAGCGTTGGGTTCCTCGGGGCCGGCCGAATAGACGCCGCGCGGACGGTGGTACTTGAAGCTGCGTCCGAAGAGAGAAACGCCGTTGGCGAGCAGTGCTGAGGCCAGAGTGTCGCCCTGGAAGCCGCTGTAGCTTTTGCCGTCAAAGGTGAAGTTCAGGCGCTTGGAGCGGTCGAGAAGACCGCCGTCTTTGAGGCGATAGCCGCTCATTCCGCAACCTCCTCTTTTCCGGCAGCATCGCCTTGCGAAACCTTAGCCCAAGGCCCCACCAATCCCGCGCTTTCGACTTCGTGGGTCACCACGTTGCGCCGCAGCTTGATCCAGGCGCGGCAACCGCCGGTGTGTTGCCAATACTCGAGGTGTGGTCCGCGCGGATTTTCCCGGTTGTAGACGAAGTGGTTCCAAACCTGGAGATCGGTCTCGTCCATGGCCGGGCGCGTGATGGTCGCGTCGCCGCCGTAGGTGAATTCACCCAGGTCGCGTTCGCCACAGATGGGACAGGGAATACGCATAGAGGAATCCTCAGTTCAAAGAGACTTGTTTAGTGCAGGCGCGGGGTGGGGCCCGCGCCGCGCTCGTCGATCACCCGGCCCTGATGGAAACGCTCCAGGGTGAAGTCCACGTTGAAGGCGTGGGGCTCGTCTTTCGCAATGGTCCAGGCGAAGCACCAACCCGAGGCCGGCGTTGCTTTGAAGCCGCCATAACACCAGCCGGCATTGAGATAGAGCCCGTCCAAAGGCCCGGTCGTGATAATCGGGCTGCCGTCCATGGACATATCCATGATGCCGCCCCAGTGACGCAGCAGCCGCAGGCGGCTGAGCGCGGGGAACATGGCTAAGGCTTCCGCTGCGACATGCTCGATGATGGGCAGATTGCCGCGCTGGGCGTAAGAGTTATAGCCGTCGATATCGCCACCAAAGACGAGGCCGCCTTTATCCGACTGAGAGATGTAAAGGTGCCCGGCGCCGAAAGTCACCACCGTGTCGATCAGAGGCTTCAGCGGCTCGGAGACGAAGGCCTGCAGGACATGGCTCTCGATCGGCAGGGTTTCGACCCCGGCGCTGCGCATGACCGCGCTGGTGTTGCCGGCAACGGCAACCCCGACCTTCTTGGCGCGGATATCGCCTTTTGTGGTTTTGACGCCGGTGACCCGGCCTTTGTCGTCGAAAAGGAATCCGGTGGTTTCGCACTGCTCGATGATATCGACGCCCCGATCGCTTGCGCCGCGGGCATAGCCCCAGGCCACGGCATCATGCCGGGCCGTTCCACCGCGTGGTTGCAGCAGGCCGCCCATGATCGGAAAGCGGGCGTTGGCCGAAACGTCCAGTCCGGGCACGAAGCGCGCCACTTCATCTCGGCTCAACAACTCGGCGTCGACACCCTGCAGACGCATGGAGTTGCCCCGGCGAGAGAAAGCGTCGATCTGGGCCGGTGAATGCGCCAGATTGAGAACGCCCCGCGAGGAGAACATGACGTTGTAATTCAGGTCTTGTGACAGGCCTTCCCAGAGTTTCATGCTCCATTCGTAAAAGCGCGTGTTGGAGGGCAGCATATAGTTGGAGCGCACGATGGTGGTATTGCGACCCACATTGCCGCCGCCCAGCCAGCCTTTTTCGATCACGGCCACATTGGTGATGCCATGCTCCTTGGCCAGGTAATAGGCGGTTGCCAGGCCATGGCCGCCGCCGCCGACGATGATGACATCGTATTCCGGCTTCGGATCGGGCGAGCGCCAGGCGCGCTGCCAGCCCTGATGGCCGGTCATGGCGTTTTTGACCAGGGAGAAAACCGAATAATTGCCCATCTTCACCACATCCCGATTTCAGGCATGCTGAACACGCATGCTTCCAGCAACCGGTTTTCGGGAGGCAGATCCCGGAGATGCCGCCGCCTTCGGCATCCGATCGCTGTTTCTTTTGTTCTTTTGGAGGCTCTTGGCAGGCCATTGCGCAAGAGCGGCGATCACAGAGATTAACCGGGAAAGCCCCCCTCGACGACAGCATTAGTATTTTCGTTCACTAAAATCGCTATGGCCGATATGCGGCGCCGAGGAGTCGGTGGCCAGGGTTGTAGGTTTTGTCTTGTTGCCAAGAGCCGGAAGTCTTGAAATCGCCAGCGGGCGGACTTCGTTCAAGATGGTCGGAAACGCCGAAAATGGGCCTATTGACCGGCCAATTTTGGCGGAATTGCTGGCCCGCACAGCCCCAGACCGGCAGCGTAAATTTTCTGTCATTCAGGGGCTTGCACAGGCGGCAGGCTTAAAGTAGTGTCCGCCCCGCTTCACCAAGAAGCTGCAACCTCGGTTGCCCGGCGTGCCCGTAGCTCAACTGGATAGAGCACCTGACTACGAATCAGGAGGTTTGGGGTTCGAATCCCTACGGGCGCGCCATTTCTCTCGAAATGACCAGATTTCAACTAAAATCTCACGACGAACTTGGTTCGGATGAGCGACGTTTCTCATTGTCAGGCGTTTATGGCCGCAGTGTTCTCCTTGACTGCCCTCTAAAAATACATGAAATTAATGTGTTTTTAGAGGTTGTTGAAGTTTTGATGACCAAGCCTGACTGCGAGGACCAGAAACATGAGTGCGGTGCTGGCTCAGCAGGAAATCAGCGTTCTGCTGGTAGACGACGATCAAGTCGATATCCACACCCTGATCCGTTCGATCCAGACCGCTGGTGTTCCGGCTCAGATTCATGTCGCCAAGGAAGGTCGTGAAGCACTCGATAAGCTGCGTGGTGAAGGCGGACGCGGCAGTGTCCCAAAACCGACCATCGTACTGCTCGATCTGAATATGCCACAGATGGGTGGTATTGAGTTCCTCAAACAGCTTCGGAACGATCCGACACTCTCAAAAACAGTTGTCTTCGTTTTATCGGATTCAAAGTCGGAGGAAAGCATTCAAGCGGCATATTCCTACAACATCGCCGGCTACATTGAGAAACCGACGACAAGCTGGGAAAGCCTCGATGCCATGCTCATGCTCCAGCGCTACTGCCGTATGGTCGCATTGCCCTGACGCGTCAAAATTTTCTATAGAACGCGGCTTCAAGGTTTTTAGCAGAAAACGGTGCGCTCAATCCTCGGCATTCGCCGCCTTCACATAGCCCACTAATTTCTGCACAACGCGCTTCAATTGCAGCACATCAAAGTCAGCGAAGATTCGGTAGCCACGTTCGCGCAGTCGCCCGATGCTTTCTTCAGAGTCCGCAAGGGCGCCGCCGCCAAGCGGGATACCTGCTTGCCTGGCTGCCTCTTCGATTTTCTCGACGGCAGCAAGGAAATCGGGGTGGTCGAACTGGCCGGAGACACCGAGCGATGTTGAAAGGTCGAAGGGTGCGAGGATTGCCATGTCCACGCCGTCAACCGCAAAGATCTCCTCGACACATTCGACAGCTTCGGCGGTTTCGATCAACAGACAACAGACAGTTTTGTCGCCAAATTTCGGCAAATACTCGAAAGGCGCGACATCCCAGCGCGAATGGGCGACAAACGGACCCCAGCCCCGATTGCCCCTTGGCGGATAGCGCAGTGAGGCGACGCAGGCTTCGGCGTCAGCGACCGTTTTGACCAGCGGGAAAAGAATACCCTCTGCCCCCATGTCGAGTGCGATTTTCACGTTGGCCGGATTGTGATCGACAACGCGAACCATTGGCGCGCAAGGGAAGCCCTGAGTTGCTGCGATCATCGCATGCAGTGTTTCATTATTTGTGGCGGCATGCTCGCGATCGATGATGACGATATCGACACCGGTCGAGGCCACGGCCTGCGCCAGAGTCGGCGAGGGAATGATACAGAACTCGGCGGACAACAAGCGCGTTCGATCTGCCAGCTTTTCTTTGAGCTCCATGACTATTTCCCTTGTTCCTGAGATCTTCGAATAAGATCGGCTGCCATTGGTGAGCTTCTTCGCGCTTTAAAGGCGGTTCGCATGAGCGCTACGGCGAGTTTCACGTTCTGCGTCGCTTTGTCGGCGTGGATGAGGAGCGTGAACAGCTGCTATGCGCAGGCTTGGCAGCTCTACTCCGGTTCGTAGTAAGCGGTAGAGACATCGCCGAGCACATGGGTGTAGGTGCCTTCGAATTCCTCTTCGGAAATTCGGACAAATTCCCACTTCCCAAGGCTGTCCTCGTATTCGAACTTACTATCGAGGGAGCCGGTGTAGTTCATGTCCATACAATTGACCTGGCGGCAGTGGGACACCTCGCAGTAGGTCAGCGTCTTATCCGCTTTCAGGACAAGTTTGGTATAGATCGGAGTCTCGAACTCACCTTCCCAGACGCCAACGAATTTTTCGTCTTTCGCCAGGGCGGGACTGGCTAGAAGGATCCCGATCAGGGCTGCTGGAGCGCAGAGCCGCATTTCCATTCTCCTCTAACCGAACATATCAGATGTGATGGCATCGTACCAAGCGAGCGATTCTTCAAAGGTGTCCTTGCGAATCTCGGGGCTTTCCTTGCGCTGAGAAACAAAGCCTTCGATCCGCTTTATGCCTTCGGGTGTTGCCTCGTATTCCGCGCCGATTTTCACGCTGTCGTCCGTTGCCAGAAGAGACCAGCAGGTGTTGAAAAAGGCCGGGGTAGGGGCCTTCTTCCCGGTGAAGCGCTCCACGATCGCATCGACGCAGACCAGGGCTTGGGAATGCGCTGAGAAGGCTGACTTGGGCATGTCTCCCTGCGCCGCCGCATCGCCCAGGACATAGACATTCTCGTCGAGTTTCGAGCGCAGGTCATAGGCGTGCACCGGCGCCCAGCCATCGACGGTTATCCCAGCCAGATGTGCGATCTTGCCGGCTCTTTGCGCGGGAATGACGTTACATGCGTCCACCTTGACGGTTTCGCCGTCGAGTTTGATCGTCATGCCCTTGGGGTCGACCTCGAAGGTGGAGAGGTCGACGTCCGAATTCATATCGATCATGCCCTTGTAGTATCTGCGCCAGGCCTGGCGGAACAAAGACATCTTCGAAAAGAGCGGTTTCGGATCGGCGATAATGATCTTTGCCGTGGGATTGGTTTGCTTCAAAAGATGCGCGACTGTGGTGACACGTTCGTAAGGTCCGGGAGGGCAGCGATAACTACCCTGAGGCGGGACGATGGCAAAGACGCCACCGGGCGGCATAGCGTCGATCTGTTTGCGCAGCAACGCGACGGCATCGCCTCCTTGATAGGCGTGAGGCATTCTCTCCTGATCGTCGATTGTCCAACCCTGAACCGATCCTTCGACGAAGTCGATTCCAGGCGCAAGGATAAGCGCGTCATACTTAAGAGATCCGTCGGAGAGTTTGACTTCCCTGGCGTCCCTATCGACGCCCAGTGCCCGATCGTAAATGACCTTGATGCCTTCTGAAGCCAGGCGGCTGTAGCTGTGGGTTAGCGTGTCGAACGGGCGAAAACCGCCCAAGTAGTGGTTCGAAAAGAAGCAGCACTGATAGTTTTTGTTCGCTTCAACGAGTGTGACGTCGATCTTACCCTCGGACCGGGCAACGATGTGCCTGGCCGCCGAGGCGCCTCCCGCGCCGCCGCCGATAACAACCACATGCGGCTTGGCACCTTGTGCGGCCGTGCTGTGGCTCCAGGCAGCGGTTCCAAGGGTCAGGGTGGCCAGGCTGGTGCCAACAAATTCTCGTCTGTTTTGTTTTGCCATTCTGTTGTCCCCCAAGGCCTGACCTGTTCACCCATGCGGTTATAGCGAAATGCGGTTTTATCGAATCGAATTTTGAGTCCAATTGAACGCATTTTGCTCTAGTGGAAATACATACCGCCACATACGTTGAGCGCTTGACCCGTTACGTAAGCCGACAGATCGGAGGCGAAGAAAACGGCGGGACCGACCACGTCCTTGGGGTCGCCGAGGCGCTTGAGCGATGTCGATTGAGACCACTTGTCGATCTCCTCCTGGCTGCCCAGTTTGTTCATCGCCATTTCGGTCAGGATGATGCCTGGGCAAATCGCGTTGACCGTGATGCCATCGGTGCCGACCTCCTGCGCGTACACACGGGTTAGGGTGACCACTGTGGCTTTGGTCGCTGCATAGTGACCTTCCGTCGGGATACCTTGACGGGCCGCGAGTGATGCGATGTTAATGATCCGCCCGCTCTTCCGCGCGCGCATCTGCGGCAGGATGGCGTTCGTGCAGAGCAGAACGCCTTTCGCGTTTACATCGAAGTGCGCATCCCAAGATTTTTCATCGAGATCTTCCAGGTGGGAGGCCATCAGAATACCGGCATTGTTGACCAGAATGTCGATCTGGCCCATCGCCGCGGTTGCCTCGGCGATCCCCGCCTCGACTTTGGCCTTGTCCGTCACATCGAGTTCGACCAGTGCGCATTGCCGGCCGGCGGCTTCCACCCCGGCTTTGACGCGCGCTTTTGCGTCGTCCTGACCCTGCAGGTCGGCGATCACGATGTTGGCGCCGGCGTCGGCTAAGCCTTGAGCAAGCGCAGCGCCAATCCCGCGGGATGCACCGGTGATCAGCGCGGTTTTGTTTTCGAGGATCATGTCGTCAGCTCCTTAAGCGGCCATGTCGTCATGGCCTTTAGGGTCGCATCGAAGTCTGTGAGGATGCCCTGGCTGCCGAGCCCACAGGCGACGTGCGCGGCGACCGTGTTTGCGAAGCGGGCGCTTTCACGCAAGGACCAACCCTTTGCGAGGCCGGTAATGATACCGGCGGTAAAGCTGTCGCCGCATCCCGTGGTGTCCAGGACTTCGATCTGATGAGCAGGCAGTTGGAAGGCGTCTTCATTTTCCGGAAGGACGAAGACGCCGTCGCCTTCCAGAGTCAAAACAACGTTCTTTACGCCGCGTGCGCGGAACCAGGCAGCGACTTCGGCCGGTGAGGTTGCGCCTGCCATGGCGCTGGCTTCGTCAATTGAGGGAACGAAATAATCGATATGGGGCAGCAGCGGTTCGACAAGGCGGATCGTTTCTTCGTTCGCGAGGATCAGGTCAAAGACGGTCGTCCGGCCAAGCTCTTTAGCGCGTGCCAGAAGATGTCGTGACGGCTCGCCGTCGAAGCTTGGTAAAAGACCGGTGCCGCCCAGGTGGAGAATGCTGGCATCCAATAGCTTTTCCATAACCGCTTCGGATGGCGAGAAAGTCTTCGATGCGCCAGGCACGAAGAAGGCAGCCCGCGCGCCATCTGAACCGATTGGCAGCATAGACATAGAGGTCTGTTGGCTCTTGGACCGTGATACCAGCTCGACGTTCATGCCTTTCGCAACCATTTCAGACAGCAGCCAGTCGCCCATCGGGTCATGACCAACCTCGGCCGCGATCTGGACCTCGAGGCCCAACATGGCGCAGTCCAGAGCAGTGGCACCGGCAGTGCCCGCAACGGTCATGGTCATCTGCTCGACAAAGGTCGCGCCACCTTTGGGCGGCATGGCGTCGGCATGGGCGCAAAGTGTGTCCAAGACCAGGAAACCGACAGCCGAAAGATCGTAAGAAGTCACCGATTACTCTCCGCGTTTTTGCAGGCCGAAGGATAGGGCGAGGACCACGAAGATCAACACGCCGATGCCGACCTGCTGCCAGAAAAAATTCCAGCCGATCAAAAGGAGGCCGTTGCGCATAATCGCCAGCAGGAAGACGCCCATCAGAGTGCCGACGACGGATGGCCGCCGGTCAGAGGTCAGAGCCGTTCCGATGAAGGTTGCGCCGATGGCGTCGAGCAGAAAGGCGTCGCCCGAAAGGGGAATGTAGGACTTGACCTGCGACGACAAAAGAATGCCTGCGATGCCGCAGAGCAAGCTGCAATAGATGAAGACTTTCGAGAGTTCCCGGGGGACCCGTACACCGGAATAGAGCGCAACGCCGGGCTTGGCGCCCAGCATTGCCACATAGCGGCCAAAAACCATCTTATGCAGCAGGATGTAAACCACGACCGAGCAGCAAATGAAAATCCAGATCGGCAGTGCCAATCCCAGAATTTCTGTGTCCGAGATGGCGTGAAAGATCGGCGCATACTCTTCGGTGGTGAGTGTAATGGGTGTGCCGCCGTTCGTGGAAAGCCGTTGCACCGAGTTTCCGATAAAGAGAACGCCAAGCGTCGCGAGGAAAGCATTGACCTTCAGCTTGTTGATCAGAAAGGCATTAAGCGATCCGACGCAAAGCGCGGCAACCAGGCCTCCCGCCACGCCAAACACGGCGCTGTAGCCTGCGGCAAGAAGGGTAAAGAAAACGAGGGCGGACATGTCGACCGATACCCCGACCGAGAGATCGATCCCGCCTGCAGCGATGACGATCGTCATACCGAGCGAGACGATGGCAAGCAGCACGACTTTGTTGGCAACGATGTTGTAGAAGTTCTCGAACGACAGGAAGCTTTCGGACGCAATCGAGAAAATCACGACGATGGCCGCGAAGGCGATGGGCAGGATGTAGTTGGACAGCCTGTCCAGAGTGATCTGCGGTTTCTTCGCGGTTTCCATGATCAGGAACCCTCCGCAGGTTTGGCGAAGGATGTGAGCGCGACCACGAGCAGGATAAGCGCGCCCTGCACACCACTGACCCAGAAGGATGAAATCCCCAAGAGCTGGAAGCCGTTGGCCAAAAAGCCAATGAAGAGGGACGCGATGAGTGTTCCCCCAATAGTGGGGATGAAACGTCGCGAAAAGACGGTTCCAAGTAAGGCGGCGGCCAGAACCGGGAGCAGAAGAAGGCCGGTACCCAGGGAGGCGGCGGACAGCCTTGAGACGATCAAGACCGCAGCGATCCCCGCGCAGAGTCCGGAAAACATGTAGCTGAAATAAACATGAAAACCGACGTTTAATCCGGCCGCGCGCGCGGCTTCTGGAAATCCGCCGACCGCATAGAGCCGTACGCCGAAGGGCGTAAAGTGCGCCAGGATGGCAACGAAGATGGTAAAGACGATCAAGATCCAGGCGAGGGCGGAGATGCCCAGGAAACGCTCGAACTGCATGGCGGTCAGAAACTCGGAATCCGCACCCACGACCGAGTTTTCGGTGATCACCAGTTCCAGTCCTGCCGCTATGTTCATAACGGCAAGTGTGGCCAGGAGCGGCATGATCCGGAAATTGACCACGGCAAGGCCGTTCAGCATGCCCATGACCACGCCTGTCAGCAGGGCGACTGGGATCGCCACGATCTCCGGATAGCCCAGGTTAAGAACCGTGACAAGCACTGCGCCGCAGAGGCCCGCGTTGGCGGCGACGGAAAGGTCCACGCCGCCCTTTTGAATGTCCGTCCCTGTACCGATAAAAACGAAGGTCATGCCATAGGCGAGCATCGTCAGGATGGCGGACTGTTCAACCACGTTTTGCAGGTTGAAGGCTGAGGTAAAGCCCCGGGCGTTTAGCGCAAAGTAGAGCAGAATAGCAGCGAGGGCCGCATAGGCGCCGAGGCGGACGAAGAGCGAGGCCAGTGCACGCCGGCCGACGGATCGCTCAATTGAAGAGCTGTCGTTGGACGATGACATCAGGACGCTTTCTGTTGATCGACAGACGCGCCGGAGGCCACTGCCAGGAGTGTATTGCTGTCGATCTCGCCCCGTTTGTACTGCCCCACGATCTCTCCCTTGTAGATGACCAGAATGCGGTCACACATCTCGACAGCTTCCTCCAGATCCGAGGAGACGAAAATCAGTCCCTTGCCCTCGCCGGCGAGGCGATTGATCAGATTGTAGATCTCAACCTTCGCGCCCACATCGACCGCCACCGTGGGGTCGTCGAGCAGATAGACCGAGCTGTCGCAGCTCAGCCATTTCGCGACCACGACCTTTTGCTGATTACCGCCGGAGAGATTTTTGACCGGCAGAAATCTATCCGGCGTTTTGACGCCGAGTTCGTCGATCAGGGCGTCGACCTTTTGCGCCTCGCTTTTGAAATCGACGAAACCATTTTTGGCGTGCTGGTTTATCGAGGCGACCGAGATGTTCTCGAAGACCGTCAGGTCGACGGCCACGCCGTGTGCCCGCCGGTCTTCGGGGATCATAGCAATCCCCGCTTCGACAGCCTGCGACGGGGCACCGAAGTTGCGCGGCGCGCCGTTCAGCTTGATGGTGCCGCTATCGGCCCGGTCCAGGCCGAAGATGCACTTGAGCAGTTGTTTGTCGCCTGAACCGAGCAATCCGATCAAACCGATGACCTCGCCGGCATGCAGCGACATGTTGACGTTCTGAAAGTGTCCCTCGCGTGTCAGCTTCTCGATCTCGAGAACCGGCTCGCCAATTTTGACGTCCCGTTTGGGATACATTTCGGATGCATCCCGGTCGACCATCAGGGAGACGATCTCATCGATGCTGGTCTTGGAGGTTTCGAGAGAGCCCGCGTTCTGGCCGTTCCGCAGGATCGTGACGTCGTCGCAGACATCCATGATTTCCTGCATGTAGTGGGAGATGAAGATGATCGCGATGCCCTGGTCGCGCAGATCGCGCAAAACTTTGAAAAGGCTGGTAGCTTCAGCTGAGACGAGGGCGGCCGTGGGTTCGTCGAGCACGAGCACCTTGGCGTCATTTGCCAACGCGCGCGTGATCTGAACAATCTTCTGCTTGGCGGCTGACAGATCGCGCACAAGCGTGTTTGGATCGAGCTCTAAGTCGAAGTATTGGCGTATAAGCGCTGCGGCCTGACGCTTCATCGTCCGAAAACCCAAAAAAATTCCGGCTTTGGGTTCATTGTTCAGGAAAACGGCCTCGGCGACCGTTGCATTCGGAACCAGCAATCTATCCTGGTGGATAAAGTGCACGCCTTCTTTCTCGATGGAGGCAGGTGTGATGCCCTCAAGCGATTTACCGTCGACCGAAACGCTGCCTTTGTCGTGTTTGTAGATGCCGGCCAGGACCTTGATGATGGTTGATTTTCCAGCGCCATTTGCCCCAACCAGCCCATGAATAGAGCCTTTGCGCACAAGAAGATCGACCTCTTCCAATGCCTGTACCGGGCCAAACGCCTTCGATATGCCGCGCATATCGACCGCGACGTCTGACATGCAGACCTCCCCTACCTCGCGAGCATGTTCCCGCCCCGTCCGGGGCGGGAACTCGCACTCAATCTGGCTTACTTTTTCGGCAAGAAGTCTGCTGCGGTCTCTGCAGCATTGGCCTTGGTGATCATCATGGCGGGCACGAAGGTCACCGGCGCGACATCCTGTCCGTTCAGATAGCGCGCGACGTTCTGTGCTGCGCCTTGACCGATTTTGTACGGCTGTTGCGCAGCCACGGCCATGGCGGGGGAGTTGGGATCCAGGATCATCTCGACGAAGTCGGGAGAGCCATCGATACCGTAGACTTTGACCTCGGTCCTGCCTGCCTTCTCAATCGCTTGCGTTGCCCCGACGCTTGGGCGGTCCCAGCAAGCCCAAACAGCCTTAAGGCCGGAGTCTTTATCGAATTTTGTCAGCATGTCTGTGACGTCGGCAAAAGCCTGCTGAACGGTGTTCGGCGCCACATCTTTCAATTCCGGCTCGATCATCTCGATGCCGGCGAAGTTGCCCATGACGTACTTCAACTGATCATAGCGAATTTTGCAGACCGGGACGGAGTAGAAGCCGTTGAAGACCAGGACTTTACCCTGACCGCCCATATCCTCGGCGATCTGGAGCGCGAGATCCGAGCCGATGCCATAGTTGTTCGATGTTGTGTTGTTGACGGAATGCTCGGTGATGGTGTCGACCGTGAAAAGCGGAATGCCGGCGTCGCGAATACGCTTCAGCCAGGGGTCGAGGACCTTGATGTTGCCAAGCTGCTGAATGATCGCATCCGGCTGCTGGGCGATGAGTGTCTGGATCTGATTGACCTGCGTCTGGTCGTTGCGCTCGGCGTCCAGCGCGATAACTTCCGCACCCAGGCGCTCGAGCTCTTCCACCTGTCCCTTGTAGGCCTGGAGATCCCAATGGTGACTGGTGCCGACGACCGTGACGCCGATTGTTTTGCCCTTTAAGGACAATTCCTCGGCGACCGCGGCAGATGCTGCAAGTGCGCCCGCGACCGATACGGCCAGAATTTTGGTCAGATTTCTCATCTTCACGTTTCTTTCCTCCGTGTTGGACATTTTTTGCGTTGGCGTGTGCATTCGAAGGCGCGCCAACTTTTGCTCTATCGTAACCGCTTATTTACTCCCGGCTAAGTCCAGGATCTGTTTTCTGTCAGAGTCTCCTATGGGAACTCGATTCATTTTGATCGCTGCGCTCTCTCGAACTGCAAACTGAGGCGTTTTTGAGCTGTGCCCGCAGGGGTGATCTCGTTTGGGCCAAACCATGCGGGGTCTGCGAAGCTGCGCAGAAACGAGTTCTGTAAGTTGGCAAACTCCATACAGAAACTGTAACGCGGTAACTATCAAAGTTAAACGATCAACCTGTGGGCTATGGGCTAAAGTCCCACATTCGGTATTTTATCGTTCATTACCGAGCCCTCGATAGAGCTGCTGGGTCAGCTATTGGTGATTGGGATTTTCAACTGGCAGATTGGGCTGTGAGACGCGTTTTTTTGATTTTGTTTAGCTCATACGAGCTGATGGCTGTGCATTTCTCTAATAGAGATCAGATGAAAGTGGAATTAGCTCTTGAGGACTTAAACCAGTGCCGAGATCAGTATTTTCCGAAAAGCAGACAGCTCTTACAGGGGGCACAAGAAAGCTCTGTCGTGCAGCTGAAATGACTACCTGATCCTCTTGTTAAAATCTTTCTTCGTCGAGCTGCAACCGCCTTAGTGGCTATCCAACCCTCGCTCTGAGATGAGTTCATCGACCCATTCCTTAAGCAGTTCGGCAATCGCCGGCGAGTGGTTGTTGACGGCATCCCCGGTGTCGCGGCCCGGAATGTCAACAAGGCTGGTTTCGCGCTCCATGAGCTTCAGCCATGCCGTTCTGGGATCGGCTCCGGCATCGATCGGTCGGTCGCGGGTAATCATCGCACGGATCTCACCACCGTAGAATCTCGGGCAGTAGCGCTGAGCCGCGGCAATATTTGCGGCTTCCAGGCGGCGCTGTCGAAACTCGAGGTGATTGCCATGGAGCAGGTCGCGGTGACGAATTTTACGTATCAGGACATCGCGCTTGTTACGAAGCCAGTGACGCCGTTCCTCGCCTTGCATCGAGCGATAGGTGTCGAACATCAAGCGAGCTCGTTCTGCAACGAAGCCAAAAGTAGTGAAGGCTTTCGCGGCAACCTCACCCGTGTTCTCGCCGCTGTCGTCGACGGAGGGGTCGAGCACGACCACCAGAGCCGGCGCTTTGTTTCGCTCGGCGAGCTGCTGTGCCATCTCGATCACGACATTTGCGCCAAAGCAAATACCGAACAGAACGAAAGGCCCGCGCAAAACCTCTTCGCATTCCTCTACATAGTCTTTCGCTATCGCTTCAATACTGTCCGCCGGGATTTCACCGCTTTCCAGCACCTTCGGCTGCAGACCGAACAAGGGCTGCTCTTCTCCTAGCACGCGCGCAATGTCCGAAAGACCAATGACCTCGCCGCCTATCCCTGACACCGTTACAATTGGGGGACGCTTGCCGGATCCCTGAATGCTCACCAGCGATGAACTGGGCGCGGGCGGCAGATCGAGATGTTCCAAAACGCCGCGCGCGCTACCAGCTGAAAACAGCGTCGAGAGCGGTAGGGTTCGGTCGAAGAGGCGCTCGATCTCACTAAAGGCGATGGCTGCCTGTATCGATGTTCCGCCGAGCGCGAAGAAATCGTCATCCAGTCCGACATCCGGATTGCCCAAGGCCCTCCTGAATATATCGAGCATCTTTGCGCCGGGGGCTGACGGGGTGGCGCCGCAATCCGCTGGAACAGTTACATTTGCTATGTTTGGCCGGTCTTTCAGAGCCGTCAGGCACGGCCGGTTCGATATGCTCTCGGCGATGGACAGTCTGAGTTGTCCGACCTGTTCCGGCAAACCCTCCGCCGCTAAGAAGATCGCGGCAGAAAGCGTTTCCAAGATCGCTTCAGCCTCGTCTTCAGACACAATTGCAGGTTCGTACACGCCCGTGAGTCTGTAACCCTCTGGTCCAACTTCGAAGGCGAGGGTCATCGGTAACGCCGTATCGACGGGTCCGGCCATGGGCTCAATCGTCAAAAGACCGAAATTCCTCCTACCTTGCGAAGGTGGCTGAATGAGGACCAGCAAATCGAACAGTACGGTATTGGCTGTAGCACCGCTCCAACGATGCAGATCGACAGGTGAAACATGCGAGAAAGCAGCGCGCTGACTTTGGTCTAGATTGATCGACTCGAGCCATTGCCGCAGAGGCTGTTCGTCGCTGATTTGAAAGCGGGCTGGGACGTTGTTTGTGAAGGACCCAACGATCTGCTCGATGTTCTCGACCTGCTGTGTCCGGGTCGAAACCGTTAACCCGAAGATAACGTCGCGTTTACCTGTAAGTTCCGATACCACGAGGGCAATGAGACCTTGGAGCAGTGATCCCGGCGTCACGCCTGCTTGCCGTGCTATGGCTGCGACCTTGCTGGCAACCTCGGCATCGATGCTTCGAACCACGCTGGGCTGACCGAAGTGATCGCGCCGGGCGCGCTGAATATGAGATTTGAATAGCAGCGTTGGCGCTTCAGTGGATTCTAGGTATTTACGCCAATAGGTTTCGGCGCTGGCGCTGTCTTGCTGCAGCAGCCATTCGAGATAGGTCCTGAAATTGCCAACTGCGGAGTCTATCAGCTCCTCAGGTGCCTCGTAGGCCCTGTGAACCTCATTGAATATGATTTCTGCTGACCAGAGATCCAGTATGAGGTGATGCCGACTGAGGATCAGGAGATGCTCGTCGTCTGCCAGGTGAACCACCAGCAATCGAAGCAAAGGAGCCTGACGCAGATCGAAATTCCGATCGCGGTCTTCACGGAGCAACGTCTCGATCCGGTTGGAACGCGCCGTTTCGGTTTCGCCGCGTAAATCTACGAACTTCAGCGGAAGCTCAACCTCTGCCCGAACCACCTGCAGAGGCTCGGGTATGTCTTGCCACAGGAACGCCGTTCGCAGGGCGTCGTGGCGCTTGAAGACTTTCTCCCAGGCGGAGGTGAAGCGTGTTTGATCGAGCGGCCCGCGCAAGTGAAAACGAAACTGATTGACCAGCGTCGAGGGCTCAGCCGACTGCAAGGACTGCATCAACATCAGATGCTGCATCGGGCTGAGCGGATATATGTCCTTGACGTTCTCGAGCTGCATTACCTATGGGCCCTAAAAACTGGAAACGCTATTGCCGTGTCTCGCAGTTTGCTGGACTGCTGCGGATCTGCGGTTCACCTGCAACCTCCCGATACAAGCTTCAATTTGACTGGTATTCATCGAGATCCTCACCGAATTCCGCGAGCACATCGGCCATTTCGCTGGGACTGACTTGATTCCCGCTCTTTGCGGGCCTTGCCTGAACTGCCTCTGGTGCAGTCTCTACGAGCCGAGCGAGAGAAGAGATCGTTGAAGCTTCGAAAATCTGTCGCGGCGTGAGCTGCAATCCAGCTTCACTCGCCTTGACCGCGATCCGGAGGGCATCGATGGAATCGCCGCCCAATTCCAAAAAATCCGCCTCCACATCTACCGAACTCAGCTCCAGGATGTCTGCGAAGATCTCGGAAAGCGCATGTTCGAGAGGTGTGACAGCTGCCCGCGCCGTTTCTGTGTTGCAATCGGCCCTCTTGGGAGGCGGAGGCAGCGCTTGACGATCGACTTTCCCACTTACCGTCAGCGGGAAAGCATCGAGAACCATATAGGCGCTGGGTATCATAAAGCTCGGCAAACGGCCGCTGAGCCAGCGATACCAATCCTGCGCGGTCAGAGTTGGGTGCTGATTCGCGACGAGATAGGCGACGAGGCGCACCTCGCCATCTTGCTCCCGCGAAATAACGAGAGCTTCCCGGACCGCCGGGTGCGCGAGCAGCGCAAGTTCGACCTCCCGAGGCTCCAATCTTTGCCCGCGAATTTTTAGCTGGTCGTCGGCCCGTCCAACGAACATCAGATTGCCATCCGGCAGATAGCGAGCCAGATCTCCGGTTCGATACAAGCGGGCCTGAGGATCCGGCACAAATGGATTGGTGACGAAACGCTCCGCAGTCAGGTCAGGGCGGTTCAGATAACCGCACGCGAGTCCATCTCCACCGACGTAAATCTCGCCCACCGCCCCGACTGGAACCGGTCGAAGAGACTCATCCAGCAGATAAAGGCCTGTATTTCTGACCGGCCGGCCAATCGGCGTGTTTCGCCGAGGGGCGTTCTGGCCAAGTGAGTATAGAGTTGTGCATACGGTGGCCTCGGTCGGGCCGTAACCGTTTATGATTTGGAGTTGAGGCAGCTGCGCCGAAATACGTGCGAGTGTTTCTTCAAGGATCGGCTCGACTCCAACCAGCAGACGTTCGAGGGGCGGTCCTTCTCCCTCACTCTCGAGCTGTTCGGCAGCTTCTTCCAGCATGAAGGGAGGGGCATAAGCGCTCTGAATGCGATTCTCGGTGAGCCATGAGAGATAGCGACGCCCGTCACCACGTACCTGTTTCGGTACGATATGAAGGGTGCGTCCAAAAGCGAGCGCGGAGTATATCTCGTAAACCGAGACATCGAACAACTCGCTTGTCCACCAGGCGCAATTGGCGCCATCCAGTAAAGGGCGCCGCTGCTCAAAGTCTTCTAGCAGGTTCATGACGCTGCGGTGTTTGCAAACCACACCTTTCGGCTCGCCGGTGGAACCGGAGGTAAAGAGAACGTAGGCCGGTGCGTCGAAGCGAGTGCTGGCTATCTCCGGAGGTGTCGGCGCACTTACAACGGCTCTGCCGTTACTGTCGACATGCAGAGAGATCCTGCCGCTTGCGGAAGCCTCGGCCTCGTACGCATCATCGTAAATGACGACCGCGACATTCCCGATCTCGAGCATGGCGCTTCGGCGTGACGAGGGGACGTCTCCGCCAACCGGCATATAGGCAGCGCCGGTTTTCAGCACAGCCAGCATCGCGACGATCATCTCGACACTGCGATCGAGGAGCAGTCCCACGACATCGCCATCGCCGGCACCTGACTGAGAGAGGGCTGCGGCAAGTTTGTTTGCCTGATCATCCAGCTCGAGATAGCTGAGCGAATGAGAACCGGAAGTGACAGCGATACGTGCGGGATGGTTCGCTACAGCCTCTTCGAAGAGACGGTTCAAGGGACGCTCTCGCCGATAGGGCGCAGACGTATCGTTCAGTTCGACGAGGATTTTCTCCCGCTCAGACTCCGGCAGCAGTTCGTAATCCTTAAGGCGCGTCGTCGAGTCATCGAGAAAGGCGTCTAACGTCTCGATGAAGTGTTTGGCGGCTGAATTCAGAAAGGTAGCGCCGAAAGCGCCGTGGTTAAGATCGAGTTCCAGAAGCAGCTCGCCCGTGTCCTCGAGTTCCTGAACATGCAGTCGCAAATAGTGATGCGCTTCGCTATGCCCGACATGGTGAAATCGCTGCTGGACAACGCTGTCGCCAAGACGCAGAGCCTTCACTTTGGCGTAGTTGAACATGACGTTGAAGTCGCGCGCCAGGGTCGGTCCCGCCGATCCAGGTGTCGCATGACGCAGAAAATTTTGACCCTCCGCCCGCACCTTGCGGTGAAGCGTCTCGAAAGTCTCCTCGTCATCGATCTCGAAGCAGAGCGCGAACACCTGCATGAGAAGGCCGATCGTGGCGCGTTGCTTCACGCTGCTGCGGTTGGCGCTCGGCGTACCAATGGCCAGTGCTGGTTCACCGCTCGTGCGATACAAGTAGGCAACCAACACAGTCAGAAGAATTTCGAACAGTGCCACGTCAGGTGTGAGAGCACCGAAGTCTTTGCGCCTCGAGAGTGCCTTCAATGCCTCGCTGCGCTCAACTCCAAGGACGACAGTTTTGCGATCGCTACTAGTTGTCGGTTGCCCCTGTGCGTGACCGTAAAAACTCAATGGATTCATGGATCGCGCGCGGCGACTAGAAGCCTGCCAATAGTCTTTGGCGCGCTCGATCCGGCCTGTGGCTTTCAAGCGATGCTCGTGATTGGCATAGGCTTCGAAAGAAGGCAGGTCGCTTAAGTTGTCCAGCACGTCGCCGCATAGGGCACGATACCGCGCCGCTGTCGCTTCAAAGATCAGTGAGATCGACGCGCCGTCCGTAATGATGTGGTGCTGGTTGAGATACCAGATGAAGCGGTCCGGTGCGAGCCGTACCAACGCCGTGTCGAAAGCGCATTTGCTGAGCTCGAAAATCAGTTCCTGCCGCTCTTCACGCCACCGCAGAAAGTGCGCATCTGGATCATCTTCCCGGCTAAAGTCGAGGAGATCCATATCACATGCCATTTGGGGGAGGACGCGGCGGGCAGGTTGTCCCGAACACTCTTCGAAAACCGTGCGAAGCGTATCGCAGTTGTCGAGGAAAACCTGGAACGCCTGTTTGAAAAGGTCAACATGAACCACACCATGGATCTCGAAGGTGATCACCATGTTGTAGAGTGGGGCGCGCGGTGATTGTTGCTGGCCGAGCCAGACAGACAATTGGCTGCCCGTTAGGTCCGAACTGGTCTCAGGCATCGCGCAATCGCTCCGCGTCTTCGGGCCTGTGAGCTCGACGTCCATCGGCATCTTTCGCCGCGACAAAAAAATTGCAGGGTGTGGAACCGCCGATTTCCAGTGTTTCGAGCACCTTTAGTCCACTCTCAGCAAGCTCGTCGACAACCTCGTCACTCGAAAAATCGTGCCAAAACAATCGCGTATGGAACCTGTCACCAAATTCTGGCCGTCGTTCGTTCAAGGAAAGCAACGCGATGCTCCGGGCGACCAGGTGGCGGAACTTTGCTGCACGCTGTGACGGCCGCGGCATCACTGAGATGATCAGCAGGCCATCCCGGTCCAGCCATTGGGACACGCGCTTCAGCCAGGTTGTCCGCGCGGTTCGATCCGGGATGCAGGTGTACATCCACAAAGAGCTGTAGATCACGTTCCAGTCGAAGCGCGCTGGATGCCAATTGTTGATGTCGGCTGCATCGAATTCGGCATCCAACCCTGAGCGCTCAAGGTAGACGCGTGCGCGCTCAACAGACCCGGCGTCCGCATCGATCCCGAGGACTTGAAAACCGGCCTCAGCGAAGATCCCCGCTTCCCGCCCATGGCCGCAGTAAAGATCCAGCAGACGCTTCCCCTTTGCGTGGCGCTCCAGCAGGGGCAGCAACTCGGACTCGTATCGCAGGTGATACTGGTCCGGATCGTAGAAATCCGGATATTCGCTATAGGCCGCGCGGACCATGTGTTCGATTTCATGGCTGCGCAGCAACCCTATTGGCACCGCCTGACGCACGAGCACGCTTAACCGCAGCAGAGCTTCGGCCGGCCAGGCCAGATGTTCGGAGCGACGTGCGAGATCGGCACGCCAATTCGACACGGCGCGGGTTTGCGGCTTTGTACATCTCCCTTCGTCGGTCTTCGACTGCATATCATCCAAGGACGTCATTCGATGCCGCTCCCTTCTGCAGTTCGTTTTCGTTCGTAGGAAGCAATTCTGCCGACGGGATTGCGTTATCGCCGCTACTGGCATCTACCATCGATCTGAACGTTGCGTTCCGCGCGTAGAGTTCGCTGTAGGTCCCCTCGTCTATGACCTTTCCATGTTCGAGAAAGAAAATCCGGTCGTAGTTGCGGACCGTCGATAAGCGGTGCGCAATCGAAATGACGGTGATATCGGGCTGATTTTGCTCAAGCGCCGACATGACACCGGCTTCTGTCTTGTTATCGAGGGCGCTGGTTGCCTCATCCAGCAGAAGCACACCGGGCCGGCGATAAAGAGCGCGGGCAATGCCAATCCGTTGACGCTCGCCGCCGCTTAGACGAACACCTCTTTCGCCGACCGCCGTTTCATATCCATCGTCCAGTTCGTTCTCGACGAATTCGTCCAGCTGCGCGATGCGAGTTGCATCTTGCAACCTTTGCCGGTCATCGGTTCGGTCTCCAAAGGTGATGTTGTTTGCAATCGTGTCGTCGAACAGAAAGACGTCTTGAGGAACGTAGGCGATACATTGCCGCCACTGCGTGACGTTCTCGGGTCTAACGACCTGGCCGTCGACCAAGAGCGCGCCCGAGGAGGGCGTGAGCAGACCTACGGCCAGATCGATCAATGTCGTTTTACCGGAGCCCGTGGCGCCAACGAAGGCGACTCGCGATCCCTTCCGAATTCGAATGTTGACGTTTTCAAGCGTAGAGAGGCGTGCGCCTGTGTAGCGGAAATTTAAGTCCTGAAGGTGAATCTCACGCTCAAAGGACAGGCCATTTGAAACCATCGTCTTGGTCTCTTCGGCCAGAGGTAGACTTCCGCGCAGCGTTTGCGATGAAGGCTCCAGATCCTTGGCCAAGGACTCGATGACCGGCAGGCTCGTGCTCAAGCGCGCCGCGTTGTCGAAGATCGTGTGAAGCGCGGGCATGAGCCGATAGGTCGCTAAGGCAAACAAGCTGAGTGTTGGAACAAGCTCGGTGAAGGCGCGTTCAGAACCGACAAAGATAACGACCAGCAGCAAAATGCCGCCAAAGGCGACGATCTCCATGAGATGCCGGGGGACATTGATGAGGAGATCAAGACGGGGATAAAGCCGGGCATAGTGTGCGCTGGCGTCCCCAAATCTCTTGAAAAAGAACTCCGTTGCGCCATCCGCGCGGATCGATTTTATGCCGGTAATGGCATCGATGAACGAGGTGTAGCGCTGGTCATCGACGTCGATCCGTTCCTGGCCAAGGCGCTCCAGATAAGTGTGCCGCATGATCTGGATGACTGTGTAGGTGCCGCCTAAAACGGCCATCGCCATCAATGTGATCCCAGCATGCAGATAGAACATCAGGCCTATAAGGCCTGCCGCAAGTATGGTCTGAGCGAGCAACTGACTGCCCGCAAGCAGCACGTCGGTCAGAAAGCGGTTAACGTCGGCAACGATACGCCTCAAAAGCACCGAAGAACTGTTTTCGAGAAAAAACTCGTAAGGAAGCTGCATGTAAGTGCGCAGCAATCGAAGACAGAGTCGATGCGTGGTGGCCCAGATCGCGCGTTGCATATGCCAGCCGATCAACGCGGTCATTGCGACGGATGTGGTGAAGAGGCAGAAAACCAGGACCGCTGTCCAGAACAGCATACGTCGTTCGGATTCGAAGCCGATGAGTTCGTAGGCCCAGCGCATCCATTCGTTGTGCGTAACAACACCCGGCTGCGACACCAAATGCATGAACGGTAAAATCGACGCGACGCCTGTGACCTGAAACGCAGTGACCAAAACCATGGCGGCGAGCAGCAGCAAGAGCTGTCGCCAATCCTCTCGTGTCAGGACGACACGCAGCTGCTGGATTGGTCGAACGAAGCCCGTGAGACGAGCGAAGCCGAGCCTTAGCTCAGATTGCTCCGTCGCTTTTGGTTCGCCGATCACTATTCCTCCCCCTCAAAGGGCGAATTCCTTGTTGCAGGCTACGTCAGAGATTGAGGCTGCACGCTTACCTGCAGGTAATAATGTATATCGAGTTAACACTCGCAGTACTCGGTTTATTCAAAAAAATAAATTATCGTTCCAACTCAAAGCTTTCTGGAAATCTAGCAGCGGTTCGGAGCTGCAGTTAAGTAAATATTCAAGGCAATTTGGGTGTTTAAATTTCTGAATTTTCGGCGCCCTCTACACGGAGAAGCTACGCAAAATGCTGAGTAATACAGATTTGCATTAACCAATCCCCGCACTCCATTTGCGGGGCTGGTTAGACGTGAATTTCTACGATCGGTCTATGGCGCGCCGAAAGCGCAAGAAGACGTAACGCGGCTTTGGCGCGATGCCACGAGCCTGACGGGCGTACTTCGAGTATGAAAAAAATCGGCGACTGCTTCCGCTTAACACTCACTCGGTGCACGGCCAATTCGGCTTCTAAGAGCTGACACAAAAAAGAGTTCGAGTTTTCTCAATCTGCCGACAAGTTGGTCCAGGTAACTCTCACGCGAAGCCTGGCAGGATAAATTGAGTTCCTGGGGAGCAGAGCAGTCTTGTTGTCTGTTGCGAGTGCAACGCTTGAGCAATTGCGTTCTGTTTTCCAAAGCCAGTGGAATCAAGTGTTTCCGCTCTAAAATTTTCTAAATCGACCATGCTTAAAATACTTAAGTGTCAATCCTCATAGTTGTAATTTTTTCTATATTGAAGCCACTACAGGTCTGTATTTATGCGATAGATCAAAATTTTTCTGAATAAACCTGACTTCACGGGTGTTATACCATCAAGTCTTACATGCGCGAAAAAACCTCTCTACGTAAAGATAAAGGTGATGCGCAAGATAAAGGCCGAAACGGGTAACGTAAGTTTGTCAGCAGCTTAGCAGCAACAGAGGCCAAAGAACACGCAGTCAACTGATCTAGATGTTCTGAGAGAGCAGTATAAATCGCAAAAATACTGCCGGCTTCTGCTTCTAAGTCGTTAGGGAGATCACGTTAGTCCATGCTCGATTTTTTAATTCATTCGCCGGTCTCTTACTATGCAAGTGAGACCCCTGATCATCCCGCTTTGAGCTTCAAGGGGCGCGCGATGAACTACGCCGCCCTGGATGCCGCAAGTAATCAACTTGCGCAGGCTCTGATTCAAAACGGACTTAAGAAACAAGACCGCGTTGGGATCTTTATGTACAAGGGGCTCGACCTTGGCGTGGCGATCTATGGCATCCTAAAGGCAGGTGGAGTCTTTGTTCCGCTCGATCCCTTTACCCCGGTCGAGCGCTTAGCGTTCATTCTTTCAGATTGCGAGATTGAGCATCTTGTGAGTGGAGACCAACTGGCGCCACAGCTTCGCACACTCTCTGTCGACCATCCTCTAAAGGTGTACGGCGTCGGTGCCGAGATCCCCTTTGCGCAAGTCCCTTGGGATGACATCCACTCGCATCCGGACAGCGCCCCAGAAATCTGGCTGATCGACCAGGATCTTGGGTACATCATGTACACGTCTGGGTCCACGGGCAGTCCAAAAGGCATGATGCATACACATCATGGCAGCGTAAGCTATGCGCGCTGGGGGGCGCTTCATGTTGGTTTGAAGGCGGCAGATCGGGTTGCCAGTCACGCCCCGCTCCACTTCGATTTGAGTATTTTCGACTTTTTCTCAACAGCGCAAGTCGGCGGCACCGTGATTCTGGTTCCGGAGCCTGTGACGAAACTACCTGCCAGTTGGACGAGCTATGTCGAGAGCGAAGGCATCAGTGTCGTTTTTACCGTTCCCTTCACGCTGATCGAAATGCAGCAACGCGGTGTTATGGAACAGCGCGATCTGTCTTCGCTGCGTTGGATTCTTTTCGGAGGAGAGGCCTATCCGCCCAAGCACTTGCGGGCGCTGATGCAGGCTCTACCCGAAACACGCTTTACCAATGTCTATGGGCCCGCCGAGGCGCCGTCCTGTGTTTGTTATGACGTCGCACCCTTAGCGGAAGATGACGAAGAGCCCATTCCGATCGGAACCGTGTCGCTGAACTCAGAGGATATCATCCTCGACGAGGAGGATCGCGAATGCGCGATTGGTGAGTCCGGTGAACTCTGCATCCGCAGTTCGACGTTGACGAGGGGATATTGGAATAGGCCTGATCTCAATGCGCGGGCGTTTTTCACGGTGGAATCCTACGGTCCTTTTCCGCATGTGTACTACCGCACCGGAGATGTCGTCTGCCGACACGACGATGGCTTGCTTCGGTTCCTCGGGCGGAAAGACCGGATGGTTAAGACCCGCGGGCATCGCGTAGAACTCGACGAGGTAGAAGCGGCCTTTGCCAGTCACCCGGCAGTCTCCGAAGCAGCTGCCTTCGTCTTACCCGATTGCCAAGGCAGTAAGGAGATTCACGCGGCCATTACCCTGAAAGACCAATGCAAGGCGGATGGGGCAGACCTGCTGCGGCACGCGCGCACGAAGGTGCCGTCTTATGCGCTTCCGCGAGAGGTCGAAATCGTCACCAGTTTTCCACGAACCAGCAGTGGAAAAATCGATCGCCAGCAGCTGGCAGGCCGTCGAGCTGGCGAAGCTTAAGTTCCAGCCCAGGAAGATCTAACCATGAACATCGATGACATTCGCCGTTTCATACAGATCGAGTTGCTGGACGACGAGACGATCGGCATTGAGGACGACACCGATCTTTTGCTCGCAGGCATTCTCGACTCTCACAGCGTGATGCGCGTAGCCGCCTACATTGAAGATCTTCAGGGCGTGACGATCCCTCCAGAGGATGTGACGACAGACAACTTCAGTTCTTTGCGGCAGATCAGCTCTTACGTCGCCGCGCGGGTCGAATAATGGGTTTTAGGTAGAACGAAGCGGAAAGCGACTGAACCAGAGTCAGGAAGTTTAAAAGTCGGCGGCCCCAAATTGCGTGCGTGTTTATTGGTTTCGAAAAGACAGCTCGGCACAGCTATGCGGTCTACGAGATGCAGCCGGGTCTTTGATTAGCGAGGAGTACTTTTACAATGTCAATTCTCAACGCTTTGCGTAGCTCAAAGCATAAGCCTCGGTCCAGATTCGTCCGGTTCAGTGCTCTGCCCAAGTTTCTTTCAGCCATAAATCAAGGCCTTAGAGGCCGGTTTCTCTGGGCCGTTTTGGCCAGCATGTTCCTGACGGGCACAGCCAACGCGCACTCTCCGGGACAGAGCTATCTCTACATGAGCCTTTACGAATCCGTGTTCAGTGCCCGTTTCGAGGTAACGGCGGGCGATTTGAATACGGCGCTTGGGTTGCAGCTTCCGACCGATGGAACCCTCGAGGTCGAGCAGTTAGCGGTTAATGAGGAGAAGATCGCGAGCTACCTTCGGGACAGAGTCAAACTTGCTTTAGATGATGCACCTGTAGAGTTGACATACCATTCGACAATACTGCGCGACACTTCCGTCGCACAGTACGTGCTCACCGAGTTTCAGATCTCCTTACCTGCGGAATCGCCTCAGTTCGTAAATGTCGAATACAACGTCCTGTTCGATGCTATTCCGGATCACAAGGGCTTTTTGCTGGTCGAAAACAACTGGCGGACAGGTACTTTCGACAATGAAGCCAATATCTCACTGACCTTCTCCGCGGATGATCGCAAGGCGCGTCTGGACCTGACTGAGTCGACCCTGTGGAGCGGTTTCCTGGCGATGCTTCATCTGGGTGCCGAGCATATTATCGAAGGTATCGACCACGTCCTGTTTCTGATGAGCCTCCTGCTCGTTTCTGTCGTCAGGCGTGAAAACGGACGCTGGCAGGGCGTGGAGAACGCACGTTCGGCAGGATTGAACCTGCTGAAGCTCGTCACCGCCTTTACAGTGGCTCACTCGATTACCTTGAGTCTAACGGTGCTTGGAACCCTGGCCATTGAGGGACGTATCGTTGAATCCATCATCGCCGCGTCCATTGTCATTGCGGCGCTTGAGGTCTTCTTTCCAATCTTCCGCTCCTGGTTTTTGCTCATCGTCTTCGTGTTCGGTCTGTTCCACGGCGCCGGGTTCGCGGGGATCCTGCTCGAGATGAACATCCATTCCGACTATCTGTTTTTGACCCTTCTGGGCTTCAATCTGGGTGTCGAAATCGGTCAGGTCGCAATCGCGCTCGTCATTTTCCCCATCCTGTACTTCGTCCGGTCCCGTCGCGCCTACCTCAGCTTCGGTATGCAGGCGACGGCATCCTGTCTGATCTTAGTGGCGAGTTATTGGTTCATTGAGCGCGCCTTTAACGTCGACTTACCGGCGGGAGAATATGCTCAGCGATTGCTCGGGCTGTTCATCTAAAGCGAAGGGCCGGGGATCGGTAATGGCGTCGGGTAAAAACATCGAAGCTGTCTACGGATTGACTCCTCTACAGGAGGGCATCCTGTACCACAGCTTGCGAAGCGCGGACCCCGGCGTCTACCTCAGCCAGTATTCCGTAACGCTGCAAGGCCCTATCACCCCCGAGCTTTTGCACAAAGCCTGGGTCCAGGTGGCAATGCGACATGCACCCCTGCGAACCCTCTTTGCCTGGCGACGCCAGGCAGAGCGGCCTTTGCAGGTGGTGCGCGAACAGATCGAACTCCCCTGGCACTTTGAGGATTGGACGCCGTTAGGCCGGGAAGTCCAAAACGATCGATGGCAGGCCTTTTACAAGGAACAGCGGATGCAGGGCTTTGTGCTCGACAAAGCCCCTCTTGTCAGGCTTTCGCTGTTCAAGTTGGCACATGACGAGTACCGGTTTCTGTTCTGCTTTCATCACATTCTGTTTGATGGCTGGTCACTTCGTCTTCTGCTTGATGACGTTGCCAGAATTTACGCGTCCGAACGAAATCAAGAACCCCATGAACTGAATGAACCCGGTCGTTTCCAGGATCACGTGGGTTGGCTCGAGTCCCGCGACTTGCGCAAAGCGGAGGCCTACTGGAAGCAAACACTCGAGGGATTCCACACACCGACGCCGCTCGACCTGCCTGGTCCTGAGTCGCGCAACACAGAGAGCGGCATTGGCTTCCAAGCCATAACCCGCGAGCTTGCATCCGAAACAGCTCAAGGTTTGACAGAGTTTTCCCGTGCGCAGCGTCTGACCACCGGGACGACTATTCTCGGTGCCTGGTCACTTCTACTTTCACGTTACGCGGAAACGAACGATGTCGTCTTCGGCACCACACATGCGGGTCGGTCGGCGGAACTGCCCGCAGCGCAGCAAACCGTCGGACTCTTCATCAATACCGTTCCCGTTCGCGCAAAGCTTGAGCCCGGAGCAAGGCTTTCAGACTGGCTGAGGGGGCTGCAGAAAGAGCAACTTGCAGCGCGCGAATACGAACTGACGCCGCTCGCTCTGGCCGAGCGCGTGAGCGGTGTTCCTGCGGGACAAAGGCTGTTCGAAACGCTCGTTGTTTATCAAGGCGTTCCAGACGCTGCGGAAACGCAGCAGCCCTGGCGTGTGTCCGCGGAATCGGTTCATGAATACGGAAACTATCCATTCGTTCTCCTCGTGCGGCCGGATAAGTCCTTCATGTTGACCGCAGTCTACGATGTCAACCGGATAGGCGCTGAAGCCGTGAAGCGCGTGTTGGGCCATGTCGAACAGCTTCTAAAGACCTTCATTGAACACCCCGATGCCGCGCTCGAAGACATAGATCTGCTGCCGAAAAATGAACGCCACAGGCTTTTGAAGGAATGGAGCGGCGCATCAGTAGATGCGAGCTTCGAAGGCAACGGATCCGCGGCGGCGTTCCAGTTTCATCAGGTCCACGCATTAATCGATGATGTCGGCCGGAAACATCCGGACGTTATTGCTCTGCGGCAGGACGACGAACAGCTTTCTTACGCGGAGCTGCTCGGCCGCGCCGATCGACTTGCCGTTTCCATGCAGAAGAGAGGTTTGGGCGCGGGTGGTTTTGGGGCGGTCTTCCTGGAGCGGTCGCCTGAGGCCATCGTCGCTATGCTGGCTGTCCTGAAGACGGGTGCCGCTTACGTTCCTCTCGACCCGGCTTATCCGCCTGTGCGCGTGCAGGCTGTGCTCGAAGAACTGGCCGGCGCAAGCCGGCAAAAAGACGGCGGCTCGCTGGTCATCACCAATAACGGACTGACGGAGCGACTACCGAGCCAGCCCTTACCAGTGATCGTGACCGGCGAGGCGGATCGGGTGTGGAGCCAGGCCCCGTCAATCTCAGCAAACACGGCGCCTGAAGACTTGGCCTACGTGATATATACCTCGGGATCGAGCGGCCGTCCCAAAGGCGTCATGGTTTCGCACCGCAATCTGCTCGACTCAACGGGTGCCAGGAGCGCCCACTATCCAGAATCGCCGGAACGCTTTCTGCTGCTGTCTTCGGTTGCGAGCGACAGTGCAATCGCCGGCATATTCTGGACGCTTTGTACGGGCGGTACGCTTGTTCTTCCCCGAACCCGCCAGGAACAATCGATCTCAGAAATTGCCGACATCGTCCGGAACACAGACGTAACCCATCTTCTGTGCTTGCCATCGATCTATACGATGCTTCTCGATCAAGCGGGCGAGCGAGACTTTCAGTCGCTGCGCTGTGCAATCGTTGCCGGGGAAGCCTGTCACAGCGCAGTGGTTGGACAGCATCATCAAACACTGCCGGATACAATTCTTTACAACGAATACGGCCCGTCCGAAGCGACCGTTTGGTCGACTCACGCACCCTTGGGCCCTGATCTGATAGACAAACACAGCATACCAATTGGTCGCCCTATCGAAGGATGGCGAGCCTACGTTTTGGGACAAGACGGCAGGCCCCGGCCGCAAGGGTTGCCAGGTGAGCTTTACATCGGCGGGCGTGGCGTCGCGCGTGGCTATCTCGCGCAGCTGGAAATGACGGATCAGCGGTTTGTGCCCGATCAGTTTGAGACCGAAGACTCAAACCGGCTTTATCGGACAGGGGACCGGGTGAGGTTTTTGGAGAACGGTCAGCTCACGTTTCTTGGGCGTATCGATAATCAGTTTAAAGTGAGAGGCCTTAGGGTCGAACCCGAAGAGATCGAGCTGGCGCTTTTGCAACATCCGGCGGTTCATGAAGCCGTTGCGGCCCTTGTTTCAGCTCAGGGTAAAGCATCCGAAGACTCGCCGGGCGAGCTGTCACCTGCACGGCTCGTTGCTTACGTTGGCGTCAAAGACGAACCCACGACGGCAGCTCAGTTGCGAGAGCATCTACGCGCCTTGTTGCCGGATCACATGGTGCCCAATGGTTTCGTCACACTCGAAGCGCTACCGCGGTTGGCTGGCGGCAAGGTCGATCTTAACGTCTTGCGTCAACAGTCCGTCTGGCAAGACGGTTCAACTGAGTACGCATTGCCGAGCAGCGAGGTCGAGGAGGCGCTGGTTGATATCTGGCAGAGCGTCTTGGGAATCGAGCGCGTGGGTATCCACGATAACTTCTTCGAGATTGGCGGGGACTCACTCCTCAGTATTCGCATCCTCGCGCGTGCTCACCGCCTCGGATATGAAATTAACCCGGTGGACTTCTTCGCCCGTCCAACCGTGGCTGAGCAAGCCAAGCTGGCAAATGCCGTGCAACCCCAAGCGCAGAAGCCTGGGAACGCAGAAAAGGCGAGCCCAAACAAACCTTTCGCCCTGGCGAAACTTGATGCCGCAAGCCTGGCCACTATCGCGCAACAGCTCAAAGTGGCCGATGGAAGCGGCAAAGGCTAAGAACGCCTGCGACACAAGCGTGTCAGCGAACCCGCCAGAGATGGGCGACGCTCAAGGCGTCGTCACTGATCAAGGGAGAACTGTGATCGGAAGCGGGAGCGCCTTCTAGCGCGACCTGTTCGTGGGCCACCACGCGCGTTCCCACCTTCAATCGACTGAGCAATTTTGGAAGATAGGCGCACAAAGCCCGCACTGGGATAAAGAGGAATACGACCGTCGCCTCGTCAAGCGGTGCCGTTTCCGCCTCGCCGTGATAGATCGTGATTCGGTCTTGCAGGCCTTCCGTTGTGATCACTTTTTTGGCTGTTTCACAGAGATCGATCTGATTGTCGATGCCGATTCCGCGACAGCCTGTCTTGCGTACGGCTTCGACCAAGACGCGTCCATCGCCGCATCCGACGTCGATGATGACGTCGTCGCTCGTTAGCTCTGCGAACTCCACGAGGAGTGAGAGCAAAGAACGGGGTGTGCTCAGAAATTCGCCATAGAACTCGGTCTGGCTTTCGAACCCGGTGGACTGTTGCGCCTGTTTGCTAACACGGCGAAGGACGGCTTGGACGAATTTGTGGGGGTGCTGCAACAAAAGCTCTGCAGCAAGCCGCCAAGATGCTGTTGGTGGTCGGTCAGGCCAAGACAGATCAAGCCGGGTCGAAGCATCGTCAATGCGTATGAGCGGCATTTCGCTGTGCTTCCTGCGGAATGACTCCCAGTAGAGGCTTTTAGTCGAGCGCGGCTGCCGATATCCGTTCTCCTCCAAGAGTTCGACGGCCCTTGTGGGGTTATCGGCCTCAAGAGAGAGGGCAAAGCGATGATACTGCGGTGCCCGAAGTTGAGGATCGTCAGCATCAAATAGGCAGGGGAGTGACCTTCCGTCGAGTTGTGATACGAGAGACGTCGCCTCATCAATGATCTGTTTTCGAATTCGGGAACACGCGCGCAGCCCCGATTCCACAAGTTGGGCTTCCTCTGCGGTCAATGCAGAAGATGAAGCCGAAAGCTGCTCGGCGACTTCGCCAAGTTTCTCCGTATGAATTGCTTCGATGATGCGGTCGTGAACCGACCCGTCTCTTTCAGTCACGACTTCGCCGCGTGAAGATTGCAACCATTTGTTATCATTTAAAAATAGAGTAATAAGGCGGTTCGAGCCCGTCAACGTAGGAAAAGACGTGGCCCTTTGTTGGGAAGGCGGCGGACGTCAAACCCGATCAACGTGCCGACGAGGTCAAGTGCATGAGTATCGAGTCTGATGTGAGCGTTTGGTACTTGGTTCTAAGTAAAGTTCAGGAAGAGTTCTGGACGCAGTACCGTGCCTGCTTAACAGATGGAGAACGCGAAAGAGCAGACCGCTTTCACTTTGAGAAAGATCGCCGGGCTTACACAGCGGCTCGCGCGTTAGTTCGCGCAAGCCTATCTCGTTTTGAGCAAGTGAACCCTCAGGATTGGCGCTTTAAGCAAAATAGCTACGGGAAACCGGAGATAGATCAACCGATCTCAGGACGGCGATTGCAATTCAATCTGTCCCATACGGATGGTTTGGTGGCTTGCGCTGTGAGCACATCGCGCAGTGTTGGGGTCGATGTTGAGTCCCTAGACAGGATTGCTGCCGACCTCAAGGTGGCGGAATCTTTCTTTGCGCCTCAGGAAGTTGACCAGTTGAAGTCAGTAGATATCTCGGAACGCCAAGATACTTTCTTCAATTTCTGGACCCTAAAGGAGTCTTACATCAAAGCGCTCGGCTTTGGCCTTTCACTGAGCCTGGATAGCTTTGGATTCGACTTAGAGACAGGCCGTCTTCTCTTCGCGTCCGAAGAAAGCCCGAACGACTGGCACTTCAAGCGTATGAAGCCCACTTCCCGGCACCGGCTCGCCGTCGCCGCAAAAGGGGATCATGGCGAAGCCGTCCAGTTTGCTTTCAACGAAGTATCTCCGGACCTCTCACCTCTGTAGGGAGATGAACCGACAATACTCAGTCTCATGAGGGAACATCGGTCCGCTCAGCATTCGCGCGGAATGTCGTGGCCTTCGATCGGTTGCCGCAGGTCTGCATGCTGCACCAGCGCCGCTTACCGCTTTTCGAGGTGTCCTTGAACAGCAGGATGCACTCGGGGTGAGAACAGGCCCGGATACGGGCGCGGTCCTCCGAGGTTATGAGACGAGAAGCGCGCTCGGCGAGCAAGCCGAGTGCCTTCGATGGCGATAACACCTGCTCCCGATCGACCAGGCGAAAGGTGTTGTCATCGCGTACGACCTGCTTGTTGGGGTCGTACTGCGAAAGGTGGCGATTGATCCGTTCAACTGCGTTTTCTTGTGGCGGCGATCCTTCGAGCACCGACAACATCACGGAATGAATGGCGGTCCGAAGGCTGGCTGCAGCCGCGAGGTCGGAAGCAGCCCATTGCGACGCCTCGGTCGAGAAGCCGGCTACCTCGAACCATGCAGCCATCCGCTCTGCCGTATCCACCAAATCAATCTCTTTGCCGCGATTTCGGATGCGGGTGTTGACGAAATCCAGCGAAAGGTCGTTGGCGAGGAAAAGAAACCCTGTGCTCATATAACCATAATAATGCCTCTTGACAGGTTATTCAATATCCCCACGTATAACCAGACAAATCGTTTTAAACGGTTATTCGATTTTAACCAGATTCCCGCGTTCCACCTAGACAGGAGATTGACCGATGATGAAACACTTCGCCGCCGCGTTGGTGAGCGTCGCATTGCTCGCGCCGCTGCCCGCGGCTGCCGCCTCAACCAGCTACGGCTACGAGACCGTGGATGGTCACAAGATCTTTTTCCGCGAAGCAGGCGACCCCTCCAAGCCGAGCATTGTGCTTCTGCACGGCTTCCCGAGTTCGTCGCACCAGTACCGCAATCTGATTAAGGATCTCGCGGACGAATACCACCTGATTGCGCCCGACTATCCGGGTTTTGGCGCAAGCGATTTTCCGTCACAGGAGGATTACACCTATTCCTTCGACAACATCGCCGAGACCATCAACAGCTTCCTCGAACAGCGCGGCGTGTCCAAGTATTCCCTTTTCATTCAGGATTACGGCGCGCCAATCGGGCTTCGTATCGCCACCAAGCATCCGGAGCGCGTGCAGTCTCTGATCGTCCAGAATGGCAACGCCTATGAGGAAGGCCTTAACAAAGAGGCCTGGGCGCCGTTGATGAAAATATGGCAAGACGGCCGCGATCCGGAGATTGAAAAGCAGATTGCCGCGCGCGCTTTCAGCGAAGAAGGCCTGCGCTGGCAATACACCCACGGCACGCGCAACCCCGATGCCATCCTGCCAGACAACTGGCTGCTCGATGTCCAGGCTTTTGCACGTCCGGGCCAGCATGAAATGCATCTGACGCTGTTCTATGATTACCGGAACAACGTGAAGCTATATCCGGAATGGCAGGCCTATCTGCGTGAGCATCAGCCGCCTGCACTGATTGTCTGGGCCAAGAACGATGCCTATTTCCCGGTTCCGGGCGCGGAAGGCTACAAGCGCGATCTGAAGGATGTGGACTACAACATCCTTAACACCGGCCACTTTGCCCTTGAGGAAGATGGTGCACTGGTTGCGGAGAAGATTCGCGCCTTCATGAGCAAGCGGAACATCAAGTAACGCACGCAAGAGGCGCCCTGGCCGGCCACCGGCTGGGGCGCTGAAACCCCTTACATCGAGGAACGAACATGCAACTTGGCAAAAATGGACGGCTCGAGGCTCTTTGTACCTACCCGATTAAAGGCCTGTCCCCTGTCTCGCATGACACGATCACTTTGCGTGCCGGCGAAGGTTTCCCGGGTGATCGGCTGTTCGGTTTTGCCAAAGGAAACAGCGGTTTCGATCCGGCCAACCCGAAACCTCTGCCGAAGAACCGTTTTCTTGTTCTGATGCAGCACGCGAAGCTAGCCGGGCTGCAGACCTCTCTGGATCCCGAAACCCTTACCTTCACCGTTGCTCAGGCCGGCCGGACGCTCTTGAACGCGGACCTTGGAAGCGAGGAAGGGAAGTCTGCTGCTGCCGGCTTCTTTGCGCTGTACCTGCAGCTGAAGGAGGAGGAGAACCCGTTTTTCGCCAGCTCCGCGCCGCACCGCTTCACGGATGTCTCTGTCGATTCCGAGACCATGATGAATGCGGTTTCGCTTATCAATCTGGCATCGGTGCGCGACTTTGGAACCCGGATCGGCGAGACCGTAGACCCGCGGCGTTTTCGCGCGAACATCCTTTTCGACGGTTGGCCGCCCTTTGCGGAGTTCGATCTGATCGGCAGAACGATAAGGCTGGGCGAGGTGAGCCTTAAGATTCTTACGCGCACCAAGCGCTGTGCCGCGACCGAGGTGAATCCCGGGACTGCCGAACGCGATATGAAAGTGCCCGCCTTGCTGCGTCGTACCTATGATCATTTACACATGGGTGTCTACGCGGAGGTCATCTCCGATGGCGAGATGACTTTGGGCGACCTGGTCTCACTTCAGGACGCTTAGCTCCAACCTCTGAGATCCCACACAGACTTAGTCACTGGATTAAAAGTCATGAAAACACATCCCTCTCCGCTCTCGGCTGGCGCGTTGCGCCTCGCTGTCCTGCAAGTCGCGCCGGTATTTCTCGATGCCTGGGCGACGTGGGAGAAGACCAAATCAATGGCCCTGAAAGCCGTCAAGGATGGGGCCGAGGTGATCGTTTGGGGCGAGAGTTTGATCCCCGGCTACCCGAACTGGCCGAGCCTGGATACTTCGGAGAACCAGGAGCCGGTCTATGCCCTCTATTGGGATCAGGCTCTGACGCTCGACGGTCCGCTGGTTGCGGACATCAAGGCCTTCGCGAAAAAGCACAAAGTGATGATCGTCGGCGGCGTGGCCGAGCGTGAGAGCGGTTCGACCTTTGCCTGTGTTCTGACCATCGGTGCGGATGGTGAGCTGCTGGCGCGCCACCGCAAACTCAAACCGACCTGGAAGGAGCGCCTGGTCTGGGCCGATGGGGACGGACTGGGTTTGCGCACCCACGAGACCAAGATCGGCAGGATTGGAGCGCTGAACTGTTGGGAAAACTGGTTGCCGCTCGCCCGCGCCGCTTTGCATCAGCAGGAGGAGTTCGTTCACATCGGTGTCTGGCCCGGCAGCGATATGCTGGTCAAGGATATCACCCGCTTCATCGCGCTTGAGGGCAAATCCTGGTCTGTCGCCGCCTGCGGTTTGTTGCGTTCATCCGACATGGCCCACTTGAGCGAGGATGTCTTCCCCATTCGCGAGGCCATGATGGCCTTCAAAGAGACTTGGCAGGACGGTGGATCGCGGATCATCGGGCCGGATGGTGAAATCGTGGCCGGACCCTTGATGAACGAGGAAGGCATCGTCGCAGCCGATCTGACCGCCAAGGAGGTGGTCACTGCCCGCCAGTTGCTGGATCCGAGCGGACACTATTCGCGCGCCGATGTTCTGCGGCTCGACGTTATGGGGCCGAACGCGGCACGAGCGGAGTTTGGCTAAAGATCGTCCGTTTAGTGACGGCTTCCATTGCCTGATGGCTTTGGTATTGAAGTCGCGGAAGCATTCCCCATCTCTCTATCGATAGATAGATATTTCCTCCAGAAGTGAGACCGAACATGAGCAACAAATTCGACATCGTTATTATTGGCGGCGGCAATGCGGGCTTCGGCGTATCCGCTGTTGCCAGCGAAGCCGGCAAATCGATCGCGTTCGTCGAGGAAGCTGACTTTGGCGGGACCTGTCCCAATCGCGGCTGTACGCCGAAAAAAGTTCTCGTGGCGGCCGCGCATGCTTTGCATGAAATCGAACTGGCTGCCGAACATGGGATCGATGTCGGAAAGCCGAAGCTCGACTGGGCGAAGCTCATAGATCGGAAAGACGACATGATCGGATTTATCCCCGGCGCCATGACCGGTGTTGCCGAGAAGCGGGGGAAGGTCTTTCGGGGCCACGCCCGGTTCGTCGGCCCGAACACGGTCGAAGTGGATGGAACGACAATCGAAGGCGAAAGCATTGTGATTGCCACGGGTTCGAAGCCGCGCCCGCTCGATCTGCCGGGTGCCGATCTCATGATCACCTCGGACGAAGTCTTATCTGAGAGGGAGCAACCCGGCGAAGTAATCTTCATTGGCGGCGGCGTGATCGCCATGGAATTCAGCCATGTCTATGCCCGCGCTGGCACAAAAGTAACTATCCTCGAGGTCATGCCCCAATTGCTGCCGCGTCTGGATGAAGATGCGGTTGCGGCGATCAGGGCGGAGACCGAGCGCCTTGGCGTTGCGGTAAAGACCGGAGTCACGGTGAAGGCCATTGAGCAGTCAGGAGAAAAGCTGAAGGTTTCATACCTCCATGAGGGCGCGGAGCATGAGGCCGAGGCGGATCGTGTGGTGAATGGAGCCGGGCGCGTCGCTAATGTCGATACGCTCGATCTCGAGGCTGCGGGGATCAAACACGACGGCATCCGTATCGAGGTCGACGAATACCTGAGATCGACATCGAATCCTGCGGTGTGGGTGGCCGGTGACGCTCTGGTCAATTCGGCGCAGCTGTCACCTTTGGCCACCTATGAGGGACGTCTCGTGGCCGAAAACATTATCGATGGGCCGGCGAAGCAGCCGGACTACAACGCAACCCCCAGTGCCGTATACACTGTACCTGCATTAAGCAGCGTCGGGCTGACCGAGAAAGAAGCGCAAGATCAAGGGTACGATGTCGCGGTCACGACCAACGACATGACCGGATGGTTTTCAGCGAAAAGCTATGCGGAAACAGTTGCCTGGTCGAAGGTTCTGGTCGACAGGAAGACGGACCAGATCCTCGGCGCGCACCTTGTGGGACACCATGGCGAAGACTTGATTCATCTCCTCTCCATGGCCATGCGGCATGGCATTTCTGCCAGCGACATCAAGGCAACGCCGATGGCTTTCCCGACCTTCTCTTCGGATCTGAAGAATCTGCTTTGAGGCTGCCTCATGCGGTGATAGCAAAATCCGGACGAGGAAAAGGATGACACCATGAAGGTCACCAAGCTGACAGGCTACATGGGGGCGGAAGTCACCGAGTTGGCTCTGGAGGACGAAATCCCGGCCGAGATCGCGAAGGCACTTCGAGATGCGCTTGGGGCTCATCACATGATCGTTTTGCGCGGGCAGCATCTGGACTTGGCCGCGCAAAAGCGCCTGACGGAGGTCTTCGGCGCGCCGATGCAGTTACCCTATGTCGAACCCTTGCCCGATGATCCCCAGGTGGTCGCGGTCTTGAAGGAAGCGGATGAGCGTAACACCGGCGTTTTCGGCGGAGAGTGGCACACCGATTTCAGTTTCCTCGCCGAGCCGCCTGCGGGATCGGTGTTGAATGCGGTCGAGATTCCGGACGTCGGCGGTGACACCGTCTGGTCCGCGCAAACAGCCGCCTTTGAGAGCCTGCCCCCCGATTTAAAGAGCTTCGTCGATGGCCGCATGGCGGTTCACATCGGAAAACCCTATGGCGTGCAGCATGCGCCGCCGGAACGCGAGCGGGCCAATAGCTCTATCAAGATGACTCGAGGAGATCCGGAGGCGGATCGCGAAACCCTGCATCCGGCCGTGATCACAGACCCCGAAACCGGCCGCCGCGCCTTGTTCGTCAATCCAATTTACGTCACGCGCTTCGCGGACATGACGGAAGAAGAGAGCGCACCCTACCTCGAGGCGCTCTACAAGCATGCGACCCGGCCTGATTTTTCCTGCCGCCTGAAATGGCAATCGGGGGACGTGGCTGTCTGGGACAATCGCATGACATTGCACTACGCGACCAATGACTACGACGGCGCGCGGCGTTTGCTCTATCGCACGACCTTTTCCGGAGTTAGGCCCAGCTAGGCCATGACGGACGGTCTTGGAGGGGCAGGGGGCGTTGGCGCTATCCCAAGGTGTCTGCCACCTCTTCTAAAAACTGACGAAACCAGACATGCGCAGGATGCGAACCAGACCGGTTGTGCCAGACAAGGGTGGCGGAGGAATATTCCGGCGGACCGGTGAAGGGCGCGGGCTGAACCACTAAGTCGTAACGGCCCGCAAAGGTCTCGGCGATACGCCGTGGCGTGGTCAGTATCAGGTCGGTGTTTTGCAGCAAGCTGGGCGCCGAGGCGAAGTTATTCACCGTAAATTGCACCCGTCTGGAAAGGCCTCGTTCGGCAAGAGCCAGGTCGACGAAGCTGTGGTCTTCTCCGCGCGGAGATACCATGAGGTGCCGGCTGGCTGCGTAGCGTTCCAGAGAAAAGTCCTTTTGAGCCAACGGGTGTCCGCGTCTCATGACGAGGACGTAGATGTCTTCGAGCAGCAGCGTCGAATGGAAGCGTTCCGGGATGGTCTTAAAGGCGCTGATGCCGAAATCAATTTCGCCGGCATCCAGCATGGCGAATGTGTTCCCCGCAGAGGACACGAGCCGCACGCCAATGCCGGGAGCTTCTATTTGCAAGCGGGCGGCGACGGCCGGCATCAAAGTCGAGACCGTGTAGTCATTGGTGCCGATGCAGAAGGTCCGGTCCGTCGTCTGCGGATTGAAGCTCGCTGGAGCCAGGGCGTCTTCCAGATTCTCCAGGGCGTTTCGCACGGGCGCGGCGAGTTCCATCGCTCTCGGGGAAGGCTGCATGCCTTTGACCCCCCGAACGAAAAGCTCGTCTTTGAGGTGATGCCGCAAACGGTTGAGCGCGTTGCTGACGGCCGGTTGCGACATCCCGATTTTCTGGCCCGCGCGTGTCACATTTCGCTCCGACATGATCGCGTCGAAGACCAGGAGGAGGTTCAGGTCCATGCCATATATATTCATTAAGATGATAATGAATATACTGAATATAAATTTCAAGAATAATGGCGGGTGGCCTATATCAAGTCTATCAGACTTACAGAGATAACCCCCTTGAGAAGGTAGCCTAAGCCATGAGAATCAATGACGATTTTTCCAAACGTGTCGTTCTGCACGCCGATCAGATCGAGTGGGCCGAAACGCGCATGAAGGGCGTTAAACGCCGGATGCTCGATCGCATCGGCGCGGAAAGCGGCCACGCGACGACCATCGTCAGCTACGATCCCGGAAGCAAGTTCTCCGCGCATGTTCATGAAGGCGGTGAAGAGTTTATCGTGCTGGATGGGGTCTTTCAGGACGAACATGGGGACTTCCCGGCGGGTTCCTATATTCGAAATCCGCCTCAGTCCAGCCATACGCCTGGCTCCGATGATGGTTGTGTCATCTTCGTCAAGCTCTGGCAGTTCGATCCCGAGGACCGCGAGCATGTGCGCATTCGCTTCGATCAGCAAAAGCCGGAGGCCGCCGCCGACCGGCCCGGGGTTGCGGTGACGCCTCTCTACGCCGACGAGCGGGAGAATGTCAGGATGGAGTATTGGAATGCCAACTCCGTCATAGAGATCGATGCTGCTGGAGGCGCGGAACTGCTTGTTCTAAAAGGCAGATTTGACGAGGGAAGCGATAGTCTTCGCAAAAACTCCTGGCTGCGTGTTCCCGTCGGCGAGAAGATCACGGCGAAAACGGGGCCTGAGGGTGCCCAGGTCTGGATCAAGACCGGCCATCTGCGGTTTGCGGAGGGCGGAGAGAAGAAGGTCGCTTAAGCCCTTCGCGTAACGAACTGATGCATTGTCATAAGGCTATTCCCGTGACAATGCATCAGAACGCGAAGCCTGTAATCAATTTGAAGATGGTTAAGTATTTGAATTAATTTAGTTTGTTTTCCGATTCGTGAGCGCGCCGAGCTACCGGTCTAGAGCTCGACCCCAGTCTCCGATGCGAGACGCTGGCGTGTCCGGTAGGTCATGCCTTTCGCGGTCGCAAAAAAAGCGCGGTCAAGCTCTTGAACGTGAAGCATCTGTATCTCTTTATGCAGATCTCTGACAAGTGCGCGTGCACGATCGATAGCGGTCAGGCTGTTGATTTCAATACATGTTTTCTGCATTTCCTCTCGCCTCGGGAAAATAACGCTGCCAGCGCTCCACCATTTTGGGAGCGGTCATAAATCAGATTTTGTTTGATGACTGATGGTAGTCGCGCTTGCCGCAACCTGTCTTGCCCCAAATGAGGCAGGAGTTCTTGTCCGATTTCGCTTTGGCGCGGTACAGGCGGCGAACTTTGGCGCAGTTGGTGGAAGCAAAGTCTATTCTGACTTGCTTATTAAGATCTTATGGATCCTTTGCCGAGGTCTGCGGAGAGTTTTTTAATCAATCTCACGTATGAATAGGCCGGGTAATCACTTAAGATCCTTCTTGCTGTGGCAAATTTAAGGCACAGTCGAGCCGGATCCGCTTCGAGCCGGTGTCAACTATTTGATTAATTGAGTTAATGTCGAAGGCTTTCCCAGCGCGCGGCGACTGCGTCATGTTTATCGCCGGAACCCGACCTGAGCTGATCAAGGTCGCACCGGTCCTGAGCGAACTCGGGCGGGGCGAGCGCCTGCGTGCGGTTATGGTGTCCACGGCGCAGCAGGCCGATCTCTTGCCGGCTTTCCTTGGGCTTTTGGACAGCAGTGTCGACTATCGCCTGGATGTGATGTCTGCCGGTCAATCGCTGAATGCTTTGCTTTCCAAGACTGTAGCGGCATTAGACCCCATCATTGAGGAAGTTCAGCCGGACTTGGTCGTGGTCCAGGGCGATACGACCAGCGCCTTGGCGGGAGCTTTGGCAGCACGAATGCGTTCGGTGCCGGTCGCTCATATCGAAGCGGGCCTACGTACCGGGGATCCAGAGAACCCTTTCCCGGAAGAAAACAACCGGCGGCTGATTTCGCATATCGCCGCGCTGCATTGCGCGCCGACGGAGCGTAATCGGGAGCAGCTGCTGCATGAAGGGATTCCGTCACAGAATATCGTCGTGACCGGCAATCCCGTGGTCACTTCGCTGCGAAATGCCATACAATTGTCACAGGCTTCCGCGCAATTGGAAGGCCTGCTCGAAAAGCTCGAAGGCTTCAAGCCGGTGGTGTTGACGACCCATCGGCGCGAGAGTTTCGGCGCGACCCTGGAGCGCAATCTAAAAACGCTTCGCGCCTTTGTGGCAACGCACCCGGATACGGCATTGGTGGTGCCGGTTCATCCCAATCCGGCGGTGAAGGAAAACGTCGAGCGGATTCTGTCGGACAGCGATCGAGTCTTCCTCATCGAACCTTTGGACTATGGATCTTTCCTGAAGCTGCTGCAGGCGGCCTGGCTGATCGTTTCGGATTCAGGCGGCGTGCAGGAGGAAGTGGCGACTTTGGGTAAGCCGCTGCTGGTTCTGCGCAAGGTCACGGAGCGCCCGGAAGCCATTGAACTCGGCGTGGCCAAGCTGGCGGGCGAATGGCCCGGTCAATTGGAAGAACTGTTGAACGACTGTGAGGGGCTGCGCAGCTGGATCGACTCTATCGAACCGAGCGCCAATCCCTTCGGCGATCATAGCAGCGCGAAGCGGGTTGCGGGGGCCCTGACCGACTTTCTGGCCGTTGAGACTGAGGCTGACCCCACAGAGTCTGTGCCGCATCAAAAGAGGGCGGCGCTGTGAGCGGGAACCAGCAGCCAGGGCGAAAGCAGATCCTGACCGTCGTGGTCGAGGATTACTTTCAGGTAGGTGCTTTCAGTCATCTGATCCCCAGTGGCTATTGGGGCCGCTTCGAAACCAATCTGAAGCGCAACACGGAACGCACCCTGGCGCTGCTGGAGGAGACCGGCAGCCAGGCGACTTTTTTCTCCTGTGGCTGGATCGCCGACAACCATCCGCAGATCCTGCGCCAGATTGTCGAAGCCGGGCACGAGGTCGCCTGTCAGAACTACTTCCATCATCGGATTACGGAGCTCTCGCCCCAGGACTTCGCGAAGGACGTGCGCCGTTCCCGTGCCGCCGTTGAGGATGCGACTGGCCAGGCGGTCGAAGGCTTTCGCATCGGACGCGGCTGGATCGGCCCGCAGGAGCTCTGGGCGCTGGATGCCCTGGCCGAAGCCGGTTTCTCTTATGATTCCAGCTTGCGCGCGCCCGCCGATGCCCAAGGCGTCGTGCACAAGCATCGCGGCCCTCATGGCAGTGTCATCGAGGTGCCCGCATCGCGGATCAATCTGTTCGGTCAGCCGCTCCTGATGAGCGGCGGCAACTACATGCGCCAGTTCCCGGACTGGATGCTGCGTCCGGGAATCGAAAGCTGGGTCGATGCCCATAGCGATCCCCTCGTGCTCTATTTCCATAGCTGGGAATTGGAATCGGACCAGCCGAAAATCGCGGCGGCCAGTTTCCTGCAACGCTTGCGGCACTATCGCAATCTGGAGACCATGCCGGAGAAAGTCCGCTATTATCTGGAGCGCTACGATTTCACCTCCATCGCGGACCACCTGGACCTGAAGCTCGAAGCCGCAACGCCGCGGCCGCGTGACGAAGTGCCCGCCGAAGCGGAAGACCTGATTCCGGAGATCCGCAGCGAAGGCGGCAAAATTCCTCTGACCCTAGTGATTCCCTGTTACAACGAGTCGGAGACTCTGCCGTACCTGGAAAAGACCCTGGCCCGCTTTGCCAAGAAGGGCGAAGGCTTGTTCGATCTGCATTATGTCCTGGTCGACGATGGCAGTCAGGACGAGACCTGGAAGCTGCTGCAGGAGTATTTTGGCGGTAATGAGCGTTTTCGGCTGGTGCAGCATGAGGTGAACAAAGGTATCGCCGCCGCCCTGGTCACCGGTTTCGGCCAGGTGCGCACGGAGTATCTGGCCGCACTGGACGCCGACTGCACCTTCGCGCCGGATCAGCTCTTCGAGATGATGGCGCTGATGGAAGAAGAGGTGGATGTGGTTGCGGCCTCTCCCGCGCATGAACAGGGGGCAATGCTGGCCGTACCGGCCTGGCGCTCGGCTCTGTCCCGGGGCTCCGCCTTCATGTACCGCTGTGTGCTGCGCCACAAACTCACGAGCTATACCAGCTGCTTCCGGCTGTACCGACGCGACGCCATTAAGGATGTGACGGTCTACGATCCCGGTTTCTGCGGGGTGACCGAAATTCTGGGGCGGATGGATCTGGCGGGGAAAACCATCGTCGAGTATCCCGCGGTCCTGGAGACGCGCCTGCTGGGGCAGTCGAAGATCAAGATCTTCCGTACTATTGCGGGCCATCTTCGTCTGGCCTTCCGTCTGGCTTGCCGGCGCTGGCTCGGCCGCCCCATGCCGGAACCGGAAACCCCACAACTCCAGACCTCCTATGCCGAAAGCCGTGATGGACGCTAAGTCACAGCCGTCGGAAGCCGGCCAAGAAGCACCGCATTGGGCAATCGTCGGTGGTGGCATGCTAGGTCTGACGCTGGCCTATCGGCTGCGGCAGGCAGGTCAGCGCGTCACGGTGCTGGAGGCGGCGCCTTCGCTGGGCGGTCTGGCGTCCGCCTGGCAGGTTGGCGACGTGGTCTGGGATCGTTACTACCACGTTATCATGCTGTCGGACGCGCGCCTGCGGTCGCTGCTGAGTGAGTTGGGCCTCGAAGAAGAGATCCGCTGGAGCATCACGAAAACCAACTTCTTCACCGGCAGCGCCATGTATCCGCTGAACAACTCGATCGACTATGTGCGCCTGCCGGTCCTGGGTCTGATAGATAAGGCGCGGCTGGCGGGTACGATCATCTTCGGATCGCGCATCGAAAACGGTCGTCCCCTGGAGAAAATCAGCGCGGAAACCTGGCTGACGCGCTGGTCTGGGCGGACCACCTATCAGAACCTCTGGCGGCCTTTGCTGCGCTCGAAGCTGGGCAGCAACTACCGTAAGGCTTCGGCCGCCTATATCTGGTCGGTCATCCGGCGCTTTTATGCCGCCCGCCGCGGCGGTCTGAAGACCGAGATGTTCGGCTACGTGCCTGGCGGCTACCGCCGCATTCTGGCAAGCCTCTCGGATAAACTTAAAGCGCTGGGCGTTGCCTTAGAGACCGGGGTGCCCGTGACCGCAGTGGAAGCCGACGGCGCAGGCTTTCAGGTCACGGCCGGCGGCGAGACGCGGCGTTTCGACCGGGTGATCAACAGTTGCGCCGCGCCCATCGCGACGCGGGTTTGCGGCGGCTTGAGCGAGGGCGAAAGACAGAAGCACAATGCCATTCTTTATCAGGGCATCGTCTGTGCCTCCCTTCTGCTGGAGCGCCCGCTGGGCGGCGCTTATCTGACCTACATTACCGACGAGAGCATTCCCTTTACCACCGTGATCGAGATGTCGAGCCTGATCGACAAAACCGAGATCGGCGGCCGCCATCTCATCTATCTGCCTAAGTACCTGCCGCTCGACGATCCTTTGCTGGAGGCCAGTGACGCGGAAGTCGAAGAAGCTTTCCTGCCGGCGCTGCTGCGGATGTTCCCGGATCTCTCGCGCGATGAGATCAAGGCCTTTAAGGTGACGCGCACGCGTCATGTACTGGCCGTCTCGACGCTGGACTATTCCGCGAAGCTGCCGCCGATGGCGACATCGCTGCCCGGCTTGTATATCGTCAACTCAGCGCAAATCGTGAACGGTTCTCTCTCGGTGGATGAAAGCGTCAATCTTGCCAATGAAGCGGCGGCTTCTTTGATGGCAGCCGAACCCCTTGTGATGGGCGAGGGGAAGGGATGAGCGCAGCGCAGTCAGAAGGGCTTTCCGGCAAACCCGCGGCGACCCTGTCGCTCGATCTCGATAACCTCTGGTGTTACCAACGTAGTTTCGGCCTGGAAAGCTGGCGGGACTATCCCTCCTTTCTGGATCTTGCCCTGCCACGGATTCTGGATTTCCTGGATCGTCTCGATCTGAAAGTTACTTTTTTCATCATCGGCCGGGATGCGTCCGATTACCGGAATCATCCCCTGTTGGGAAACATCGTCGGACGCGGTCACGAAGTCGGCAATCATTCCTACGATCACGAACTGACACTGCACGGCCAGTCTCGAGAAAGCATCAAGTCGGAGATCCAGCGCGCGCAGGATGCCATCGAGGAGGCAAGCGGACAGCGTCCCAAGGGTTTCCGAGGACCGGCGTTCGGCCTCTCGCCCGATCTGCTCGAAGTCCTGGCGGAGCTGAGTTATGCCTATGATGCCTCCACCTGTCCAAACTCTCTCGGGCTTGTGGCGCGGCTCTGGCATCGGAGCAAAGCCTCAAAGGTCGGCAGTGACGATCGCGTTTTGAGTAGCCTCTACGGCAGCCTCCGGGACTCGCGGCAGCCTCTGCAGCCATACAGCTGGTCCTTGAGTCGCGGCGCGGTCGTAGAGGTGCCGGTGACAACCTTGCCGTTTTTGCGTCTGCCGTTCCATGGCACCTACTTGAACTATCTCGCCGACTTTGCGCCGGGCCTGGCGCGCGGCTATTTCGCCGCGGCGCTTAGTATCTGCCGGATGCGTGCGGTTCCGCCGTCGTTTCTGCTGCATGCTACCGATTTTCTCGGCTGTGACGATGCGCCTGAGCTGAGCTACATGCCGGGTATGAAGCGCAGCGCTGAAGCGAAGACCACTTTCATGACAGAGGTGCTTTCCCGCTATCGCGAGGCTTTTCAGGTTCAACCGATTGGCGCCTTCGTCGAGGCGTTGAAAACCCAGAGGCCTTTGCCTCAGTTGGAACCCGTCTTTAGCGAATGAGCGATCCTTCTGCAGCAGATCCGAGCCGCGAGAGCAGCCGACTCGCCCTGGTAGCCGGCCGGCTCGCGGATGGCGGCTGGCGTAGCGGTTCCGCCGCTTTTGTGCTTCTGGTGGCTTTTTTTCTGCTGACGGCTGCCGGCAATGCGGGCGAGACAGACGATGTCTACGCTTTCGCCTACCGGGCCGAAAACTTCGCGCTGAGCTATATCTCCGATCCGCGCCTCATGCTCTATCACATGGCGATGCGGCTGCTCTTTCTGGCGAGTGAAAGCCTCGGGCTTGGGTTCTCCGCGCTCATGCTGATGCGCTGCTTTTCCGCACTCTGTGCGGCGGCTTCCCTCTTGCTGCTCTTTCGGATTCTTGTGGCGGATCTCAAGCTGGCGCGAGAGACAGGTCTGCTAGCGACCGTGGTTCTTGGTATCAGCTACGGCTTCTGGCGTTATGCGGCGGAAGCAGAAGTTTATGTTCCGGCGATCTTTCTCATTCTTCTCGTCTTCCATGGCTTATCGAAAGGCTTGAGGAAGACGGAAGGGACCTTTTCCGGGCTGCTGGCTTTCGCGGGTTTGGGAACCTTGGCCGGCCTGACAGTGTTACTTTATCAGCCGAGCGTCATTCCCCTGTTTTTCGCTTTCCCTATTCTGCTGCTGTACCGGAACCGGATCCTGCAGCTAGGGCTTTATGGATCGGTTGGCGCCGGCGTGGTGATCGCCGGCTATCTGCTTGGGTTTCTCGCCTACTGGCCCGACCCCCTGAGCCTGGCAAGCTTCAAAGCTTTCTTATCGCAGCGCTCTGGCGAATTCATCGTCCCGGCCTTCTCTTTGAAGACCGTCGTCGTTTCGATGATCCGCTCCGTCTTTTCGCTCAGCCACGACCTGGCTTCTGTCAACTGGATCTTCGCCTTCGACCCGGTGACGAAGCTTATCCAGCAGGCTTTCTCCTACAACGTGATCACCGAAGAGATCTTTTTGGCGCGCCGGGCAGGGGCGGTGGTGTATCTCCCCATTATCACGGTGATCGCGCTTGGTCTGCTTGCGTTGCGGATCTTGTTCGCCACGGGTTGGCCAGTCGTCGCCTTACTTCGTCAGCGCCCCCTTCTCGTGATTCTTATCTGGACCGCGGTGAACGGTGCGATCATCGGCCGACTCAATCCAGCAGGTTTGGAAGCCTGGATCATGGTTTTTCCGCCCCTGGTCTTGCTACTCGCGGCGTTCGTGATCGAGCCTTGCGTAAATGCCGGGCGCGGCAAGCTGATCGCCGCGTTTACTGCCGTTTTGTTCCTGCACAACGCCATCGGCGGTATGGCCTTGGTCTGGAGCCCGGCAAACGAGTATGACCGGGTCGTCGGTGCCTGGGTCATTGACGAGGCAAAGGCGGAAGATCTGGTCATCGTCAACGGCAATGCGGGTCTGGGGGAAAGCCTGCGCTATCTTTCACCGGCTAAAGTGGCACTGATCGGCGTCTATCAGGAACCGAGGATTTCGGCCGCCCTTCTTGCCCGCGATCTCGGTGCCCTGACGACCCGGACAAAGGGCCGGGACTTTGGCGACCAGCCACTGCGCGACGCAATTTCGGAAACCTGGCGTACGGGCGGGCGGCTGATCTTTCTGGAGGGTTTCTTCCAGCTGCCCGAAGGTGTGAAAACGGAACAGTGGCCCGAGTTCGGCCTTGTCGAGGAGTTCCAACGGCAACTCCAAAAGGTTTACGATGGCCCTGAGGTCGGCGCGACCTACGTCATGCCGCCGCGGAAACAGCATAGCGATCCTGAGGGACCTCCTGAAGGTCCGCCACCGCCGATCAATTGATGAACACCGGAGCAAGGTTTTGAAGCGTAAGACCTTCTCGGCGAAAAGCTGGCGGCTGCTCTTTCTGGGTCTTGCCGTCGGGGGCATTGCGGCCTGGCTGGTGTTGGTCAATACGGACTTGGCCGCCGTCTGGCAGATCCTGCGGGACGATCTCGATTACCCGCTCGCGATCACGGCGCTGCTTGTCTATGGCCTGTTTTTCTACGGCAAGGCGCTGCGCTGGCATTATCTTCTGGCGCCCATCGTTGAAGTCCCGCCGCAGAAACTTCTGCCCTATGTGCTGACCGGTTATGCGGGAAATGTGCTGTTGCCCTTTCAGGCCGGCGAGGCAGGACGCGGTTACTTGCTGTCAAAGCACCAGGGGATCAAGACGGCCTCGACGCTCTCGGGAATCGCGCTGGAAAAATTCTTCGACTTTTTTGCCCTCCTGATTCTGATGCTCTGGGCGCTGACCGGCCTGGATGTGGTCTCGCCGTTAGCTGTCCAGGTGACAGTGGGGCTGATCATCGCCTTGATGTTGGTCGGGTTCGTGCTCACCGGACTGCTGATAAATCCCGCAGCCACCGGCGCGCTGGTCGAATTGATTTTAGATCTTTGCCCGCGGGCCATTGCCTCTCGTTTGAGGCCCTTGTTTGACGATGCGATGGCCGGCCTGGCCGCTTCGCGCAAAGCCGGTCTGTTGGTGAAGGTGGTTATGACGAGCCTCTTTACCTGGGCGGTGATGCTGGCGGCGCTGCACCTGAGTCTAGAGGCTGTCGGTCTTCAGGCGCCTCTGGCTGTTGCAATTTTTGTCATGACCCTGGCGGCGGTCGGCCTGGCGCTTCCGACCTCGCCGGGTTTCGTCGGGACTCTGCAAGCCGCCTTTGTGCTTGGAATGGTGCCTTTCGGCGTCGCGCAGGAAGCCGCGGTTGCGGCCTCTCTGCTCTACCAGTTTCTAACGACCGTACCGCCTCTGGCTGTGGGCGCGATCTGTTTCCTGCGGCTTTCGGTTCGTTCCGGTATCAGCTCCGGTTAAGACGTGACTGAGCGCAGGTGCCCGATAAATTCGTGGACCTTTTCTTCCAACTGCCGGGCCTCCTGTGCCAGTTCGGAGGCGGAACTTTCGACCTCGCCGGCCGCGGAGCCGGTCGTGTTGGCCGCTTCGCGGACCTCGGCGATGTTCGAAGTGACCTGGTCCGTGCCATTCGAAGCCTGCTGAACCGATTTGGTGATTTCCGCGGTTGCGGCACCCTGTTCCTCCACGGCGGAGGCGATCGCGGTGGCGACCTCGTGGATCGAGTTGATGGTTGTTGAGATGCCGCGAATGGCATCGACCGCGTCCCGCGTTTCCCCCTGGATGGCAGTAATCTGCCCGGAAATCTCTTCGGTGGCGCTTGCGGTCTGATTGGCCAGGGATTTGACCTCCGAGGCCACCACGGCAAAGCCCTTGCCGGCTTCCCCGGCACGGGCCGCTTCGATGGTCGCGTTCAAAGCCAGCAAATTGGTCTGTTCGGCAATGTCGTTGATCAGCTTGACCACTTCGCCGATTTTATCGGCGGCTGCGGCAAGGCCTTCGACCTTGTCGTTGGTTTTCGAGGTCTCTTCTACGGCGCCGCTGGCGATATCCGCAGAACGCTGCACCTGGGCGCTAATCTCGTTGATCGAAGCCGAGAGCTCCTCGGTCGCAGCCGCGACGGACTGCACATTCGCCGAAGCTTCCTCGGCCGCAGTGGTCACCACGGAGGCTTGGCTGGAAGACTGGTTTGCGGTCGCCGCCATGTTCTGCGCCGTCGTGCGCATGCCGTCGGCGGAGGAAGAGACCGAGGAAATGATTTGACCGACCGAGGATTCAAAGTCGTTGGCCATGCTCATGCGCGCTTCCTGACGCTCGACCGAGGCCCGCTTCTCCGCCTCCAGTTTCTCCTCTTCCATACGCTGTACACGTTCGGCGTTGTCTTTGAATTGTTCGAGAGCGCGGTTGATGTCGCCGATTTCATCGCCGCGATCCTGGCCGGGAACCTCGATCTTGTAGTCACCTTCCATCAGGCGGCTGATCACCGCAATGGAGCGCTGCAGCGGGTTGCGGATCATAATCTGGCAGATGCAGAGCAGGGCGCCGATCAAAACGAGCAGCAGGACGATGCCGCCGATAACGGTGTAGTTCCGCACCACGTCCGCCTGTTCCGTCAGTTTGGCGGTCGGCACGTTGACGACGACCGACCAGGGCGCATCGGAGTCCCGGATCTCGACCGGGATAAAGAGGCGGAAGAGGCCGCCGTCTTCAGCCTCGAGCGCCTGGCCGCTGCGGATGCCTTCGACAGCTTCCTTGAGGACCGGGTTCTGCGGATCGAGTTCCTTGGCGTGCAGGTCGGCCTGAGCGTGGGCGACCCATTTGCCGTTGTTGGAAATCAGATTGACCGAACTTTCGTCGCCGAAGGGTTTGAGTTCATTGAAGGCGGCGGACATCTCGTTCAGGCTCATGTCGACGCCGATGACACCCAGGAAGGCACCATTTTCATCCAGCACCGGATAAACGAAAGACACCAACAACACCTGGTTTCCGTCGATGTCGTAAAAGACCGGATCGACGATGGAGGCGGCCTTCGTCCGTTTCGGCTTGTTGTAGTATTCACCGCCTTCGCCCGGGTCGGTGTAACCGGTCAGGAAGTAAGGCTCGACGCCTTTGCCGAAGTTGTAGAAGTAGGCGATGTAACGGCCGGTTTCATCGTGATGCCCATCGCCGGCGTTTTTATAGGCTTCATCGTTGCCATCCAGGGCATTCGGCTCGAAGCCGGCCCAGGTGCCCGCGAGACCGGGGTTGGCCTCTAGCGTTTCCTTCAGGACGTTGTGGTAGACCTGCCGGTCCGCCACACCGGAGGCTTTCAGCGCCTTGAAGGCCTGATCGATGGTGTGGGCGACGGTCATGGCTTCGTCGAGCTGACTTTTGACCTTGCCGGCCTCGACTCCGCCGATGGCGCGCGCCTGATTGAGCGTCAGGTCCCGTACGCTGTCTTGGACCGTCCAGCTCATCAGCGCAATGCTTACCGTGAGACAAAGCAGCACGATCAGGGCGCTGCCAATGGTCAGTTTGGCGCTCAGCGAAAGCTTGTTCAGCATCGAAGTTTCCCGTCTTCCAGTCGCGTTTCCAGGGATTTGCCTGTCATATCCTTGGATTCCGTGGCGATGTTCCTATGCGGGAAATTATCCTTGCGGCTGTTAACCAGGGGTAAACTTCGGACCTTAAGGCGTTCGAAAGTCTAAAATTCTCTCATTTGTAAGGTCCGTTGCGGCAGGTCGACCTGGCGGCCTTCAGATCCGACAACCTTCGCCACTCTCTAGCCGTTCCTGAATTTTTGTTCACGAAGCGGACAGCTTGCTGAAAGCCGCCGCTCCCTAGAAAGGGGGCGGGCGGATCCTGCGGCCTGTCTCGGCGCTGAGCCTCAAGGCGCTGGGGCCAGGTGGCTTCGGGTTCCGCCCGCCTCACAGCAGTTTTCAGGAAAGGATCTTTCATGCGGCTTCTTTGGCTCGCTGCGCCTGTCGTCATTTTTCTGTCCAATACACAGGCCGGGATGGCCGAGGAGGAGGGCGGGTTTCGCAATATCGAAGGGCTTGCGCGCGACATTGCCGATGATCTGACTTTCGAACTCGGAGCCGGCGCCATGGTAGGGCCGGACTACGAGGGTTCGGACGACTATGACATCGCGCCGGTACCGGTTGTCGAGATCGCCTACAAAGACAGGCTTCGGCTGACCACGAAGGATGGTCCCGGGATCTTCGCGACACCCTACAGATACGAGGACTTTTCGGTTGAACTTGGTGTCCGCTATGAAGCCGGCCGGGATCAGGACGATAACGACGCCCTGCGCGGTCTGGGGGATCTGGATGTGGGCGCGGTCGCCGTCGGACGGCTGAGCTATGAATTCGGCCCGCTGGAGGCTGGGCTTGAAGTGGCCCGGGACCTCACCGGTGATCGGGACGGCACGGCGGTGACCGCCGAACTCACCTACGGCGTTACGCTGTTGGAGGACCGGTTGCACCTGGGTGTCGCACCCAATGTGACCTGGGCGAGCGAAGATTACATGGACAATACCTTCGGGATCTCCGCCGCGCAGTCGGCCGCTTCCGTGCGCGGCCTCGCGCAGCACAACGCGGGTGCGGGCCTGAAGGACGCCGGTCTCAGTCTGAACCTGGGATACCAGATCACCGAGAACATCACGGCCTTCGGTGGCGCGCAGTACAGCCGCCTCTTGGGCGACGCAGCGGACAGCCCGCTGGTCGATAGAGAGGGCAGCGCCAATCAGTTCAGCAGCTATCTGGGCGTCAGCTATCGCTGGTGAATGCTTGTGGATACGCCCGTGAATTCATTCCAGCCATCCTATTGTCAATCGGGGAGACGGACCATGAGACGTTTGATGATCGCGCGCATTCTTCTGGCCATGGGGCTGCTGGTCGGGTTGGTCAGCTGGGGATTCACCCTGCAACACATTATCGACCCAGCCTTTCTGCTCATTTCCGATTTCGAAAGCGGTGCGTCGCATGCGCGTTACCATGTGTTTCGCGAGGCGGCCGGAGACTTGGCGGCTATGGTTGTGCTGCTGTTCCTGTTCTTCGGTCCGCGGGGGTTTCGCACGGCTGAAAGTTGGGTGATCGGCCTTGTGATCATGGCTGGCTACTACGCGCCTTTCTGGATCGGTTCGCCCTTCCACGAGGCACTGGTCGCTCCGAGTTTTGCGGCGGAGCTGGTCCATGTCGCGATGGCCTCGCTGTCGGTTGCCGCGCTGTTTATGGCGAAGCCCTTTTTCCTGCCCGGAAAAGAGGGGCGACGCGCAGTCCGATTGGAAAAACGCTACGTCAGCGGGCGCTAGATAACACGCGGAAAAAGCCAAGACTTTTTATCGCATGGAAATTTTTTGCGGGTGGCGGGGAATTTATTTCCTCCATAGGTGTTGTCACCACGTCAGGACAATGACACTGCCAACCAGTTGACAGGTTGGTTGCCTCAATCCACCAGGACGGTCTCTTCGACGCTCAAAGCTCGCTTTGGGTGAACGGGAGAACTGTGCCTTGGACAGCGAAAGAAGGAGACGTGAACGTGTCTAACATCACTAACAACCCGGAAGAATTCGTTGATCTCTTTGTCGATGCCAACCTCGGTGTGTTTGGCAAGGTTTTTCCCCAAAACGATTTTGCTTTGCTGAATAACAACGAAAAAGTTTCCTCCGCGGTCTCCGCGTTGCTCAGCGCCGTGACCTTCCCGACCCTGAACATCGTCTTCTCGGCGGCCGGGCGTCTGAGGGAGCGGAACCGTAAGAACCTGAAGGACGATATCCGCCTCGACGAGATGGAGATGCGCGTCAAGATCGTTCCGATTGGCAAAGATGGTCAGGAGCTTGTTCAGGGCATCGATGAGGTCGCGCCGGTGCGCGTGCTCGGGATCGATCCCTTTAAGACCAAAGCGATCAAGGTCGTCGAGACCGAAGACGGCAGCGTGGTCTCTGCGGAAGCCGCAGGCGGCAACAGTCTGGTGCCGGAACTGGCAGGCGTGGCCTCGACCCTGGCGAAAGCGGCCGGCGGCGCGCTTGGCTTTCCCGTTGCCGGCGAGATCGTGGGAAACGCGGCCTCGTTGCTGGGCAGCGTCGGTCCCAAGCTAGGTCTTGATTTCGGTCTGGGAGAAGACGATAAGCCGAAAGTCCGTCTGCCGATCGTCGAAAAGTCCACGATCGCCTCCCGGACGGAATTTGCCTGGTATCTGCGCTCGCTGGCCGCCGACAACCTTCGGCCTGAGCAGAATGAAGTGCTGCTTGCGGATGGCACGCACTTCGGGTCGGCTTTTCTGCAGCTTCGGCGCGACGTGGTGACGCTGAGGGCGGAGATGGAACTGGCTACGGACTGGCGTAAGGCGGCGCTCCCGAATCTCTTCGAAGTCCAGTCGATCGATATTCCTGTCTTCCATCCGCCGGTTCCTAAAACTCCGGCGCTGACAAACTTTACCTCGGTGGATTCCATTCGCCTGATGGTGCCGACCAAGGATGTGCAGGATTTCCTCGGCATCACCGAGCAGGAAGTCGACAGCCTGATCGAGAGCAATGCGCTGCGATCCTTCGGTCAGAACCGCGCGACTGTGACCCGGGCTTCCTTGATCGAACTGATCGGCGCGTAACGCTGTTGAACTGTGAGACAAAAAGAAAGGGCGCCGGGATAAACCTGACGCCCTTTTCTGCTGTAAGAGCCTTTGCCTTTCTTGGCCTTTACGACTCTCTGTCGGAACTTCGGATCGGAAAGCGCCTGCGCGGTGGGGACGCGCGTGGCGGACTTCGGCCCGCGTGGCCGCTGTCTTCGTCTCATGTTGTCGTCTCCAGTTGTGTTTGTGCCGATGGCCTTTGCCCGGCGGCGAGGGTTCTAACACAAGATGGGAAGAAATGCGGTCCTTTTCTTGGACTCTCGATGCCAGCCGTAAAATCGTCGTTTTCCGCCTTAGTTTGGTCACAGCTTCTCCGCCTTTCCGCCTTTTGGTCGTATCAGGCTGCGGACATTCAATCCTTGGGGGAACGGCGATGATCAACACAAGACCTCTCGGCGGCCTGCTGGCCGCGATGACACTGACGGCGGTGCTGGCTGGCTGCACAGCTTATGAAACCTCGGTAAGTAGCGACGCTGGTGGCAGCCCGTCGACCGGCGTTGTGCGCTACAAGGGCACCAGCGAGTATTCCGTCACCTATGGCCGCGAGCGTTATCCCAGCCTGGGGCATCAGGGACATCGGCTCGTCGAGCAGGAACCTCTCTCCACCTTTAGTGTCGATGTCGATACGGCGGCCTACGCCCATGTGCGCCGGATCCTGAAAAGCCGGCAGATGCCACCGCGCGATGCGGTGCGGATCGAAGAGATGGTGAACTACTTCGACTACGACTATCCCCGGCCGCGCGGCAAGGAAGATCCTTTCGCCATCACCGCGACGATGCTGCCTAACCCTTGGAACAGCGAAACCCAGCTGCTGCATGTCGGCTTGCAGGGTTACACCGTTCCAAGGCGAGAGCGGCCGCCGGTCAATCTGGTTTTTCTGATCGACGTCTCTGGCTCCATGTCCGGCGAGGATCGCCTGGGCCTGGCGAAACGGTCATTAAAAGGGCTGACTCGCGGTCTCAAGAACGACGACAAGATCGCGATCGTAACCTTCAGCAATGGCTCGCGCACGGTGCTCGATCCGACCGCTGTGAAGGAGCGGGACCGCATCGCGCAGGCCATCGACCGCCTGGAGGCTGGCGGCGGTACCGGCGGTGAGAAGGGCCTGGAGCATGCCTATTCCGTGGCGGATCATATCTTCAGTTCGGATGCGGTGAACCGTGTGATCCTGATCAGCGACGGCGACTTCAATGTCGGCGCGCGCGATCCCGCCGCCATGCGCAAGCTGATTACCCGTAAGCGCAAAAGCGGTGTCTATCTGACGGTTCTGACTGTCGGGGGCGGCAATGTGAACGACCATATTGCTCAGGCACTGGCGCAGGCCGGAAACGGGCAGGCCGCGCACCTGGACAGCCTGATGGAGGCGCGCAAGGTGCTGGACGACGAGGTGACTTCGAACCTGATCCCGATCGCCGAGGATGTGAAGATTCAGGTCGAGTTCAATCCGGAAATCGTGGGTGCCTACCGTCTCATCGGTTACGAGACCCGGGCATTGAACCGGCGGGATTTCGCCAATGACCGGGTCGATGCCGGGGATGTGGGCAGCGGTCACAGCGTGACGGCGCTCTACGAAATCACCCTGGTGCCGCATCTGGCCCGCGCCCGCATGGGCTATCGCTATCAGCTGGCTTCCCGCGACCCGGATCTGAAGCAGATGATTGAGGCTGAGGACGAATACGCCTACGTCAAGCTGCGCTACAAAGAACCCGGCACAAGGCGCAGTCACGAGTTGGGTCAACCCGTCTCCAGGTTCGAAGAGGTGGAGGTTCTGGAAGACGCGCCGGAAGATGTCCGTTTCGCGCTTGCCGTCGCTGCCTTCGGTCAGCTTCTGCGCGGTGAGATCGATAGCCGCAGCTTCAATTACGATGATGTGCTGGATCTGGCTCAGAGCGGCCGCAGCAGCGACCCTTACGGCCGGCGCGGGGAGTTTCTGCAGCTTGTCCGGCAGGCGGAAGGCATCGCCGAGGGCGCCTGGTAACCGCCGATTACCCTTCGCCGAGCTCCCACCGGCTCAGGCGTTCTTCGGCCGCGTCACAGGTATGGACCGGTCGAAGACGGGAGGCCCCGCGCATCGTGCGGGGCCTCTTGCGTATGTTGCGATGTCTGCGTCAGAGAAACGAAGGCAGTTCTAAGTGCTTTGCAAATTTGCATCGGCGGCGTGCAGGCGTTCGGCTTCAAGTTGTATCAATTCGAATGTATGCTTACTAATGAAGTGAGCAAAGTCTTGAGATATCGCAAGATTTTACGCCCAACCTATTGATGCCGGTTTTCAAGCAGGCGGTTTTTCAAAATAGGCGGACGAGGATGAGGACGCGTGGAATTTCTGCGCGCGGACTTCCCTGTGCTCACGATCGCGGTCCCACACGCGGACCTGACATCAATGCGAATTTTGAAAGGCAAGCATTATGAAGCCGAAACTTCTGATCTTTTTATGTTTGATATCGACGGTCTTTTTACATCGTACGGCCCTGGCGGCTTTTATCAGCCCAAGCGATACCGACGCCACCTTCGTCGCGGTGACGCCGCTCAATCCCTCGATCGTGACCTACGACGGCAACAGCGATAGCTTTATGATCGAGCAGACACTTGGCGGTGCCGAATCGCCTTATTCCTTTTTCGAATCCCTCGCGGATGCACCGGGCAACCCAACCGCCAACGACTTTGTCGGAAGCTTCTCGTTACAGGCAACGATCGATGACGCGGGGGTCTTTTCCGGCGGTTCTTTCTCGCTGGTCGGCAGCAGCGTGAGCCTTGGCATCGGCGCCGATACGATTGTTCTATCCGGTGATCTGACGTCCTTTTACAACGGATTGGATGAAGCCTTGGACGGTGTGCAGTTCGTTTCGACGTCCTTCGCCGTCGATCCAGCTCTAACCGCTGTGTTCGGGCCGCTCGATTTCCTCCTCATCCATCAGTGCTGTGTTCCCACGGACGGGTTCGGCGCCTCGTTCGGGCCAATCGAGACATCGTCTGAAGGCCCGGAACTTTTCGGTGCCGCGCGCAGCATTCCGGAACCTTCCAGCATAGCCATGCTGGCGCTGGGTTTGGGCGGTCTCGGTTTTGCCGCACGGCGTCGGGCGCGTGGGTGACGTAACCCAGGAGCTGGCCCTTAGCTAACGTAGCAGCCCAAGCAGTGGGCTTGAGCCTGATAAAACTCAGCGTCGTCCGGTCGGTGGTATCGGGCGACGCTTGGTTTAGCTGTCTTTCCGATGGCCATGGAAGCCGGTTGACCTTCCCCTGACTGGAAGCCCTAGCCTGCACGGAATTGGCCTACGCGACGCCGTAGGTTGGAAGATGCTTAGGGCCTTCGATGTTTCGTCTTGTTTCTGCGTTCCCTGTTGTTTCTGCCGCCGTCGTTTTACTTTCTGTCGTTGCTGCTGGCGGCTTCGCCTGGATGCAGTTTTCCGAAGATGAAATGATATCCCGTTTGCGGCCGGACGATCCTGTGGTCGTGGCGCAGGGCAGTGGGGTCTACGCGGAGAACTGCGCGTCTTGCCATGGCGCCGATTTGAGCGGCGAACCCGGCTGGCCCGATTGGCGGCAGCGTAAGCCGGACGGTCGGCTGGCGGCGCCACCGCACGACGACACAGGCCACACCTGGCATCATCCCGATGAAATGCTGTTCCAGATTACCAAGCTGGGCACCGCGGGCTATCTGGGCGATCCGGATCACCAAAGCGATATGCCCGCCTTCGCTGAGGTGCTTTCCGACGACGAGATAGCGGCTGTACTCTCCTACATCAAAAGCACCTGGAGCGGTCAGGTGAAGGAAGCCAACGCGAGGATCAATCGTCAGGCAACGCAGCAGCAGTGAACCAGCAAGACAGGAGAAGCGCCTAAACAGGGGCTGGGGGGTAGATTTTATGGCACGGAGCAAGCGCAAAAGTCTTCAGATCGCGGCCGCCGGCGGAGTGGCCGCTGTTGTCATGGCCGCAGGTCTTGCGGTCTACGCTCATGGCGGCGCGACCGGCATCGTCAAACAGCGGATGGACGCTATGGAGGTCATGGGGAAGGTTATGAAAACTCTTGGCGCCATGTTTAAGGGGCAGGTTGCTTACGATCCGGCTGCGGTCGAAGCGGGCGCCGAAGAGATTGCCCAGCACGCGCGCGACATTCCAATGCTGTTTCCCGACAGCCACGAAAGCCGCCATGGCAAGGTGACCGAGGCGCTGCCAGTGATTTGGGATCAGAAGGAGAAGTTCGACGGCTTCGCTGAGGATATGCTCCGAGAAGCTAAGATGCTGGGTGCGCTTGCCGCCAATGAAGAACAGCGGCGCGTGCGTTTGCAGTTTACCAAAACGGCCAAAGTTTGTTCGGCCTGTCACACGGCCTTCCGTAAGCCGAAGGACTAACGCATCGTGATCTCGCTGCGCTGGTTCGCCGGGATTGTCTTTGTTCTATTTGCAATCGCGGCGCTCATTTACGCCTTTGTGCTGCCGGCGCTCGGGCAGGCAGGCGCAAAAAGAGATTTTACGGGAATCTCCGGCGACGCGGACCGCGGCGCCTATGTGTTGCGGGCCGCCGGTTGCGTCGGCTGTCATACAGATGCGGCGACGGGCGGCGCACTGCTGGCTGGCGGAGCCGCACTGAAAACAAGTTTTGGCAGCTTCTATGCTCCTAATATTACGCCAGATGCGACCTATGGCATTGGCGGCTGGAATCTCTCGGAGTTTTCCCGCGCCCTGGCTGAAGGCCAGTCCCCGGACGGTGAGCACTACTTTCCGGCCTTCCCTTATACCTCCTACACCAAAATGACAGCGCAGGACGTGGCCGACCTGAAGGCCTATCTCGACAGTCTGACGCCGGTCCCCAGACAAAACCGGGAACACGATCTCACCTGGCCCTTTTCCGACCGGCGTTTCCTAGGGCTTTGGAAGCTGATCAACTTTCAGGCGGGTGAATTCCGGCCCGATCCAGAGCGCAGCGCGGTTTGGAACCGCGGGGCCTATTTGGTCCAGGGACCAGGTCATTGCGCGGAGTGTCACACGCAGCGTAACTTGATCGGCGGATTGTCCGGTCCGGCCCTAGCAGGCAATCGCCAAGGGCCGGATGGCACAGCGGTGCCGGCGATCGACGCCCTTTACGACCATCCGGAGCAGCCCTGGGCGACAGAAGATCTGATCTTCGCCTTACAAACGGGCCTGATGCCCGATGGCGATACCTTCGACGGCTCGATGGGCGAGGTTGTGGAACAGGGGACAAGCTATCTGGACGACGCGGACATCACCGCTATCGCGAATTATCTCTTGAGCGGAGACGGAGAGAAGTGATGCTTAACCGCAGAAAATTTCTGTCGGCAACAATGTCTTCGGCGTTCGCCGCTGCCTTGCCAAAAGTTGTCCGCGCCACGGAAGAAGGCGTTCTGGATCTGGTTGCCGCGCCCACCACCGTACCACTGTTGGGGAACGAAGGACCGGCGACAGCGCTTTGGAGTTATGGCGAAAGTTCGCCTGGGCCGGTCATCCGGGCGCGTCAGGGCGAAACACTCCGCGTGCGTCTGCACAACAATCTGCCCCAGCCTACCTCAACCCACTGGCACGGTATACGAATCCTCAACGCTATGGATGGGGTGCCCGGATTGACCCAGGATCTGGTGCAGCCGGGTGATTCGTTCGATTATCGTTTTGTCGTGCCGGACGCCGGGACCTACTGGTACCACACTCACAACAAAAGCTGGGAGCAATTGGCGCGCGGACTCTATGGCCCGCTCATCGTTGAGGAAGAAGTGCCTCTGCCGGTTGACAGGGAGATGGTCCTGGTTATCGATGACTGGCGCCTCGGAGAGGATGGGCAGATTCATACAGCGTCTCTCGGCCATATGCGCGATTGGAGTCATGCCGGACGGCTGGGGAATTGGCTGACCATCAACGGCCAGTCAAGTCCCGCAATCGAGGTCAAGCGTAACGAAAGGCTTCGCCTTAGGCTGATCAACTGTGCTAACGCGCGTATCGTGAGCCTAAATTTCGGTGGGTTGATGCCCCGGGTGATCGCGCTGGATGGCCAGCCATTGGCGCAGCCGGAGATACTCGAGGCTGACGGCACTCTGACCCTGGCCCCGGCGCAACGCGCAGATCTGCTATTGGACGTGACATTGGGGCCTGGTGAAACCGGGGAACTCATCGAGGCGTCTCAGAGCGAAGGCGTGCTGATCGGCCGCTTCGTTGCTCAAAGTGTCATTACGGATGGGTTGGCGGGAACCGCACTGCAGGCTCTGCCAACAAACGGGTTGCCGGAACCTGATTTGTCGGATCCTTTGGAGCTGGATTTGGTTATGGCCGGTGGCGCCATGGGTGGCCTAAGCTCCGCGCTTCACAATGGCGCGTCGCTTTCCATACGCGAACTTGTTGCCGAGGGCCAAGCCTGGGCTTTAAACGGCGTTGCAGGCATGCCGGATCAGCCTCTCGCGCGCATCCCAGTCGGGCGTAGCGTCGTCCTGAACTTTATCAACGAGACGGCCTGGCCGCACGCGATGCACATCCACGGTCACCATTTCCGTGCGCTCGTCCGTGATGGAAAGGCACTTCAAACTGGAGCGTACGGCCCTTGGCGCGACACAGAACTGCTTGGGCCGAGAGAAGCGGTTTCTGTCGCGTTTGTGGCGGATAACCCGGGTAAATGGCTCCTGCACTGTCACATGTTGGAACACCAGGCGGCTGGAATGAAGACTTGGTTTGAAGTGATCGGCTGAATGCGCATCGCAGTTGGCTCACGATAGAGCCGTCTTGTCTTTTTTAAATATATGATTCTAAACAAGCTTAGTAATAATTGAGCGTTTAAACATTTTGACTAGTTTAAACCACAATCTAGTAATGTCATTAAAAGTATAAAACCCAACAAATTAGCGTGAAATTTTAATGATTTGTTTGTATTCAATGAATACGATTGCATGTACACACGTTGTTTGTCGCTAACGGCGTGTGCTGAATAAAGCTTTCCATGGGTTCGTGCTGCCGAGTCTATGCCTTGATCGGAGCCGCCAAAACAAGAGCGCTAAGCTCATGCGGACCGTTTGGCATTAGGGCGAAGGAATTCGCCTAGAGAGATTAACTCAAGAGAGAGATGATCCGTGGGCCTCTCAGTTATGGAGAGGTGTGCGGTCAGACTCCAGGTGGAACCAAAATGCCGTCTAAAATGCAAGCCGCGATCAACGCGCATGTCGCACAGAGAATCCGTAGCCGCCGCATCGAAATGGGGCTTACGCAGCAGGAAGTTGCCCGACTGTTGGGGGTTTCGTTCCAGCAGCTTCAGAAGTACGAACATGGTAAGAACCGCATCAGTGCGGGTCGGCTTTATCAGCTCGCCACTGTGTTGGAGACTGGTATCGAAGCCTTCTTTGCCGGTTTCGAAGCAGAGTCGTCGTCGCCGGCGAAGCTGCCTGCGGAGACAAACCGCTCACTCGAGGTATCGCGTCTCAGCCGCCAGTTCGAGGCTATCGCCTCAAGCGAGGTGCGGCGGAGCATCTATGGTCTGATCCGGGCACTGGATAAAACGCAGACCGTTTGAGGTCCATTGGAATTCCTACCTGAGGCTGAAGCATCTTATGACGAAAGCGCGACGTGTTTTCGTTTGCAGATGTGAATCCAGTCTAGGTCGAATGAGTAGAGCAGGTTCACAAGCCCGGTAACTCGCCTTTCGCGATCCTGTCTAAACATAATCTGCTCAAGACTTCACTTGTCCTAGATCGGTGCGTGTTTGATTGGGAACACTTTGTTCGTGATCTCAATTAAACACCTCAGTGTAGCGTAACGCAGTGCTTGAAGATAAATGGCATGGCGTTCTGATCCTGACCTCGGGTGCTTCCGTAATCGGGGCCTTTGCTTCTCGTATCGTTGCCAACTTTCGTTCGACCATGGCCCTTTTGAGGTCGCATAAGCGATCGTTCTCGCTCACTGGTTAGTTAATATCTTTGCTAGTAGCAATATTTTTCTTGACGAGCGTGAGGGGTTTGGATATTTGTTGCTAATAGCAATTATCAACAAAGTGAACGACCATGCGTGTCCATCCTGATCCTGCAGGCGTGGCCGGCACAGGCTTCGCGCTTGCCAAAGGCGCAGCGGCCCGACGGCTCCTTGTGATCAACTCAGATCGTGACTTTTTGCAATGTGCCGGTGAAGTCGGCAAGGCCCTGGACTATCAAGTTTGCAGCTCTTCTCGAGCGGGCGACTTTGTCGCGCTTTACGAAGATTTTGCGCCCACGGTCATCATCTTTGACTTCTTTTCGGCCAGCATGGACGGGATCGAACTGATGAACTGGCTGCGAGAGCGGCGGTCAGATGCACATCTGCTGCTGACGTCGGCGCGCGCGAGCTTCCTTCTTGATTTTGCCCGGGAACTGGCTGAGGCTCGGGGATTCGACAATCTCGAGCTAATGGTCGAGCCGGCAGATGCGCAGGAACTTGGCAATCTTCTATGCCGGCATCTGACAATCGACACAGCCGTTGCAGAGACGCCGCTTGGCGCGCGGAGTGAGTGACCTGAGCCGTCGTTTTCTGCGCTAGACCGAATCACCTTCAATGAGAACACAACATATTGTCGCTAGAAGGTGTGACACCCTCTTAGCTCAAAAATAGATCAGCCGCGTAGGCCTGACAGATTGCCTAGAGCGATCCTATTAAAATTCGATCCGATCTGAACGTTAGCGTGAGCGCCGACGTTCGGGGATATCGGCGAGATCGAAAGAGGTCGACTGGTAGAGATCGTTGACCCAGTTCCGGATCAGCAACCCGCCATGGGCGCGCCATCGGTTGCGTGGCGGCTTGCTGGGATCATCGTCCGGGAAGTAATTGGCGGGCAGCTGAATTTCAGCGCCAGCGTCCACATCCCGATGATATTCGTTGGCCAGGGTTTCCGTATCGTATTCCAGATGATTGAAAATGTAGGTCTGGCGCCGGTTTTCGTCGCGCAGAAGACAGAGGCCTGCCTCTTCGGACTCCAACAGGACCGTCAGTCCCGCATCGCTCGGCAGGTCTTCACGGCGCACCTCGGTGTGGCGGCTCACAGGCACAACAATTTCATCGTCGAAACCCCGCAGGAGTCCGTCGCGCCCGGCCAGCACCTGGTGAGGGTAAACCCCGAACATCTTCTGCGGCAGCTCATACTTCGGGACGCCGTAAAAGTGCTGGAGCGCAGCTTGGGCGGCCCAGCAGATGTTATAAGTTTCCTGAACCTGGCTCTGAGACCAGTCGAAGATCTGGGTTAGTTCGCGCCAATAGATCACGTCCTGGAAGGGAAGAGTCTCAATCGGCGCTCCGGTAATGATCAGGCCGTCGAACTTGCGATTCTGTACAGCTTCCCAGGGCTGGTAGAAGGCCAGCATATGTTCGGCGGAGGTGTTTTTCGGCGCATAGCTCGACGTCGTGACAAGGGTGAGCTCGATCTGCAAGGGCGTGGCGCCGAGCAGACGCGAAATCTGCATCTCCGTCTTGATTTTTTCCGGCATTAGGTTGAGCAGGGCGATCTCAAGCGGCCGCACGTCCTGCCGCAGGGCTGTCCGCTCGGGAATCGTGAGAATCCCCTCGGTTTCCAATGCAGCCTGTGCAGGCAGATTGTCCGGAACCTTGATCGGCATGGTCTCTCATCCTTTTTTGCCGCTTATCGGGGCGGCAGCCCAATTAACTTTGTCGCCTACAATAGCCAAAAGCGAAGGCAACGGAAGCCTTGCATGACCGTTAAGCGGCAATTGCAGCTATGCGGACAACGCAGAGGTTCCAACTGACCGGTGGTGTACCACCCAGGCCGGCATGCTCCGAGCCGGGTTTCGCACCAAAGGATAGCAGATCTGGCGACGACGGCGGTTTTTTGCAAGCTTTCAGACTAGAATGGGCAAGCGTTAAAAGGCGGTAGCGGTTATCTTGCCGCAGCTTTACATATCCATACAGGTCTGGAGGAGTGAGCCATGGAACCGAAGGTTTTACAACAGCATCCCCTTCATCTTGGCCTCGGCGCGACAGCTGTGGTTCAGCCGGAATTTACCGGGGCCCTGTCGTGGTACGAAGCCTATGGCGCGCGTCATGCGGCCGATGGCGCCGAAGGTCGTCTGGTCAGCATGCACAGCTTTACAGCACCCTGGGATATGTGGGAGATGCATCCGAACGGTGCCGAGGTTGTCGTTGGCGTTAGCGGCAGCCTGACGCTCCACCAGGAAGCGGCTGACGGCAGCGTAACGACCGTAATACTAGGACCTGGCGAGTACGCCGTGAATCCGCCGGGCGTGTGGCATACGGCTGACGTGCAGGGAGAGGCGACGGCGCTCTTCATCACCGCCGGTCAGGGCACACAGCATCGGCCGCGCTAGCGACGCCTATACTTTCTCATGCCTGCTTGATGAAAGCGCTTGGTATCGTGGCCGCGGCGGCCTACGTCAGGTGCGGATAGGGTGAAGAGTGAGGCGGCGATGCCAGAGACCAGGATCTATAAAGGCGGTTGCTTGTGCGGTGGTGTGCGCTACGAAGTGCGGGGGCCGCTGAGCGACTGCCATGCCTGTCATTGTGGCCAGTGCCGCCGTCAAAGCGGCCATTTCGTTGCGGCCACCGGCGCGCAGCGGGACGATTTCAAACTCACGTCCGAGGGCGCGCTTAAGTGGTTTCGCTCGTCCTCCTTCGCCCAGCGCGGCTTCTGTGCCGACTGCGGATCGGCGCTCTTCTGGGACGATGGCGGCGATGAGATCAGCATCAATGCCGGCAGTTTGGACCAGCCGACCGGCCTGAAGCTCACAAAGCATATCTACGTGGATGACAAAGCCGACTACTACGAGATCGAAGACAGCCTGAAACAATTCGCCGGCTATGACCGGCCGCTGAATGACTAGCTGGCGGTTCCGCCCTGCGCCAACAGCCAGTCGCGCATTGCTGTAACCAAGGCCGCGTGACGGGGCTTCCGGGGCGCAACTATGTAAAACCCGATGTCACTTTCGACGGTGACTTCGAGCGGGCGGCATAGACGGCCAGCGGCGAGGTCGTCTGCGACCAATGCATCGCTCGCGAGCGCCACGCCCTGTCCCGCGAGTGCCGCATCCAGCGCGAGCGAAGTTTGACTGAACTGCAGACTGCGCTGGATGGCGGGGCTTTTACCGCGGCAGGTTCGTTCCAGAAACAAAGGCCAAAACCCGTGCGCATCATGGAGCAAAACATGTCGCACAAGATCTTCGGGCTTCTCGATCGGATCGGGGCCCGATTGAATTTCCGGGGCGCAGACCGGATAGACCTCAAAGGGAAACAGCAGCTCCCAGGTAAGCCCGGGTCCGAAGGGTGGCTTGCCTTGACGAACGGAGATGTCCACCCCGTCACTTTGAAAGTTGGCGAGGCCCTCGCCCGCGACCACCCGAACGTCGAGTGCCGGATTGGCACTGAGAAACAAACCCAGACGGGGTACGAGCCATTTGCTGGCGAAAGTGGGGGTCACACTGACGGTCAGCACCGCCTGCTGTGGCCGCAGGTCGTCGGTCGCCTCGGCGATGAGCTGAAAGGCGCGTTGCAGTGGGGCGAGATATCTGCGGCCCTCTTCAGTCAAGGCAAGACCGCGGGGAAGACGCTTGAAGAGTGTGACCTGTAGCGTCGCTTCCAGACCGCGTACCTGCTGGGCCACCGCGCCCTGGGTCACGCCGATCTCCTCAGCCGCCAGGCGGAAGTTGAGGTGACGCCCGGAAGCTTCAAAAGCCCGCAGGGCCTTGAGAGAAGGTAGTGAAGTGGGCACGTGCACCTCATAGACAGTAGATTTTCTACAGCCATACGCGGTGAAATCTGATTAGTCAAATGCCGCCCGCCGCGCCAGTTTGAGGCGAAGAAGCCGCCGCAGAGGCGGGAAACTTGCAGGAGTTCGGTCATGACAGAAGAAAAGGTTGCGATCATCACTGCTGGCGGCAGCGGCATGGGCGCTGGCGCCGCACGTCGGTTAGCGGCCGATGGGTTCCGGGTCGCCATTCTCTCTTCATCAGGCAAGGGGGAAGCTTTGGCGCAGGAGCTGGGCGGAGTTGGCGTTACGGGCTCCAACCAGTCGAACGATGACCTGGAACGCCTTGTCGATTTAACTTTGGATAAGTGGGGACGGGTAGACGTTCTGGTGAATAGCGCCGGTCACGGCCCGCGTGCTCCGGTTCTGGACCTCACCGATGATGATTGGCACATGGGCATGGAGGTCTATCTGCTCAACGCCGTGCGTCCGACGCGTCTGGTAACGCCAGTTATGCAGAAGCAGAAGTCCGGCGCGATCATCAATATCTCCACCTTCGCAGCCTTCGAGCCCGATCCTGTCTTCCCGACCTCCGGTGTTTTCCGGGCCGGGCTGGCGGCTTTCGCCAAGCTCTTTTCCGACAAATACGCCGCCGATAACATCCGGATGAACAATGTCCTGCCGGGTTTTATCGACAGCCTGCCGGAAAAACCCGAGTTCAAGGCGCGGATCCCCATGGAGCGTTACGGCAAAACGGAGGAGATCGCCGCGACTGTCGCTTTTCTCGCCTCGGAAGGCGGCGGCTACATCACCGGGCAGAACATCCGGGTCGATGGCGGGATCACCCGCGCGGTTTAGTCTTCGATGCGGCGCCCTTCAGAAAGGAAGACCGCGGCCGGCCGCCAGTAGCGGCCGACCGAGGTCTGCTCTTAGGCCCGTCGACGGAATTCCAGGTCGTCACGACAGTCGGCGCGTAAGCGCACTAGCCAGGTGCGGCTCTTGACCTTGGTCATCTTGAGCTGATTTTTCAGCACCGCCTTGCAGACGACACCTTCCTGGCCGACACCGTCGAGCTGTCCGTCCCGAACCGCTTCGACAAAGTGGGAGTCGAGGCACCGCTCGCCGAGGTAATTTGGAATATGCAGGTGTCCGAACAGCTTAAGGAACGCTGCCGGATCCAGGATGCCGCGGCGATGGGGATTAACATCGAACAGGATCACGTCCATCGTTTCCGGAGGGTCTGAGTGCTCTCCCGCAAAGCTGTTCGGACCGAAGTACTCGCAAAAAGAGACGGCTTTTTCGTAGCCTTGCTGTCGGAAAACACGCTCCAGATCGGCTCCATACTTTTTCAGGAACAAAGGGCCTGAAGGTGCGAGCGGGGCGCTGTCGTCGAGCATCTGATTTTTCGACGCAAAACGCGTAAATCCCGATTTGGCGCACCATTCGGCGCGAATATGGGAACCGTCCAGTTTATCGAAGACATGATAGGCAGTCCCTGACCGAAACTCGGTCGGGATCGAGGGGTAACGTTTCATAGATGACGTCCTTGACCTGCGCGGCAAGAGCTGGGCAGGCGCCTTCGCGCCCGGCCAGAGTCGGATTGCCGTTTTCTCAATTAAGGGTGAGAGGCGGGCGCTTGCGCTATTGGTCTCGGCAAGCCCCCTTGCAGGTTCAGACAGTCATAATGCGGGACTGACTACTGCGCATGCACAGGGATGTCAATGAAAGCAGCGGGAGTGCCAGATCTCCGAATCGCCGGGTCGGAAGCTGGAGCGCAGTGTAACAGTTTCCGTGAAGGCAGTTTGCGTCAGGTGATCTTCTGACCTGCCAGACACTTCTCGAATGAGGAGCCTGGGACCAAATCCAGCTGTTCGAACAAGCTCAGAAAATCCCAGTGATTGTAGGCTTCCACGATCTTTCCTTCCGCAATCTTCAGGAAGACTGTACCGGTCATTTTGACCGTCGCGTCAGAGCCTTTTTTCGTCGCGCGGAACACACAGAGCGCGGCGATCCAGTCACCCTCTTCCATGCTGTGCGTTGTCCGGATCTCGATGTCGTCCATCATGTCCACAATGCATTTGTGAAATGCCTTGAAACCTTCCGGGCCAATAATTTCATGCTCTTGAAAACTCTCGTCGGCGAGCTTCAGATGTGGACCAAGCCCGCGCGCGGTTCCCTCGGGGATAAACATCTCATCGATGGCGGATGTATCCTGCTCTTTCCAAACACGACGGCACCAGGTCTGCCAAACTTCCAGATGTGACGTCATCGGTCTTCCCCCTTTTTGCTTTTCGAGCGATGGACGGGCCTTTAACGACTATTTTGTTGAAATGCTCGGAAGGTCACTCTGCCGGTGTCGTGCCGAACTCGGCTGGCAGGGTGATTTCGATCAGCTCCAGATCGTCGCTGTGCGCCAGTTCGCGGTGGCGGATACCCGGGGGCTGGTGAACGCAGGAGCCAACCTCCAGCCGGACCTTTCCGACGCCTTCGTATTCGAACTCGACCCAGCCCTTCGTGACATAGACCATCTGGAACTCGAGGCTGTGGGTGTGCCATTGCGGCGCAGCCTTTGTGCCGGGGCGGGCGCGGATGACATGGGCGCCGAAGCGGCCCTTAGTGGCATCTTTAATGCCCAGGTCGCGATACTCGAAAAAGGCGCGCAGTCCATCGGAGACAAAAGGCGTACTTTTGCTATGGCTGACAGAGAAGCCTTCAGGCGGCGCCGTCTGTTCCGCGGGTGCAGTCGTTCCGTCCATAGCGTCTGTTCCTTTCTCCTGATGCCCGGGTTCGCGAATCTCAGGCCGACAAGCTGATAAGCCCATAGCGAGCATAACCTTGGTAGGGCCGACTGAATAGGCGTGCTTTGACTCGACTGCGAAGCTGGCCACAGAGATTCCCGTAGACCGCCCGGTCGTCGGAACAGAAATTAGCTGTGGAAAAGCTTTATGGTTAATATTATCATAAGCATACAAATAAATAAGGCACTCGAGGGACACCATGGAACGCAAAGCAAAATCTTCAGAGCGTAAAAAGAGTCTGTCCAAGCGCCGGCCGAGCGGCAAATCCAAACGCTACAAGGCGAAGTCCGACGACGGTGATTCTCTAAAAGCGGTCCCAGACTATGAGCGGGAAGCGCTGGAACAGGAAGCCGACTACTCTTCCGAAGTCGAGGCTTGCGCCGTGCCGGAGGCACCGCTGCGCCCCATCGACGCCAGTGTAGATCCTTTCCGGCTTTCGCTCATTCGCTCGATCGAGAAGAAATGGGTCAATGGCACGGTGCTGAGCTATTATTTCTTCGACAGCCCGAGCCGCTGGCGGGGCTCGGATGCTCAGAAAGACGCTGTGCGCGCCGCCTTTGCGGAATGGAAAAGCCACGGCATCGGATTAGAGTTCCGGGAGGTCGGCGACGCCGATGATGCTGAGATCCGGATCGGTTTCGAGCGCGGCGCAGGCGCCTGGTCCTATGTCGGACGCGATGCCATCGATCACGCCTCGGACCCCGCGGTGCGGACCATGAATTTCGGCTGGGACGTGACCACGCCTTATGGCCGCGACACGGCCCTCCATGAAATCGGCCATGCCTGCGGTTATCCTCATGAGCATCAGAACCCCAATGCGGGGATCGTCTGGAACGAACAGGCGGTCATCGATTACTTCTCGGGGCCACCCAACAACTGGAGCGAAGGCCAGATCCGCCACAACATCATGCGCAAGATCGATCCAGCCTTGGTGGAGGGCTCGAGCTGGGATAAAGACTCGATCATGCACTACCAGTTCCGCGCCGGGCTGATCAAACAACCGGCGGAGTTCCGGACCCGGAATTTGATCCCTGCACCAGGCCTTTCGCCGGTTGATATCGATCGGGTGCGCAAGTTCTATCCGCCGATCAATCGCGTGCCGGAACTCAAGCCCTTCCGTTCGCAGCGTATTCGTGTCGGCGCTGGCGAACAGGTCAACTACGTGATCGAGCCGGAGCGTAGCCGCAAGTATACGATCCAGACTTTTGGCGCCATGGACACCGTAATGGTGCTCTTTGAAGAGATCGATGGGACGCCGCGGTATCTGGAAGGCGACGACGACAGCGGGTCCTCGCTGAACGCCAAGATCCGCATGCGGCTCTTCAAGGGACGCCGCTATATTGTGCGCGTCCGGCTGTATCACGCGCAGCAGCAGGGCGAAGGCGTCTTGATGATGTGGTGAGCGCGAGACTTTTTCTCGCGTGAACTGGCGCAGATTTCCTGCCGGTCGTCTCCGGTCTCGTTCCCGAGGCCGGCGGTCGGTCGTGTGCGCGTTCATTCGGTTAAAAAGAACTTAAACACCAGCTCCTTTCGCTCGAGGATGGGTCCGATTGTGGAGCGACCACAACCGAAGCGCGGTCATTTGTTGGCTATTACTTCAAATCCCCGCGAATTCCTCTTCACGAATTCTGAGTGAATTCCGGCTATGACTGTTTTGGTGTGGCGCCCTATAGCCGCATTGATGCGATTTTGAAGCCCAGGAACCCACGGTAAAGCAAGTCACGCTGTGCGCCCTTCGCGGGGCTCAAGCCAGAAGAACAGGATGCTATGCTCGCTGAGAGCAACAATATTGTCATTACTGACCGCCGCATTACCGCCGAGGCTCTCGAGAAACTTCTGGTGGCGCAGCGCCGTTTTGAACAGCGCCAAAGAAATGCTGGCCGCTTGATCCTGAAGGCATGCGATCTGGCCAATCTTGATTTTTCCTCTTCCTCCTTCTCCGGCGCCCACTTCATTGCGTGTAACTTCTCTCGCGCCAGCCTTACCGGCGCTGATTTCAGCGACACAACCCTGTTCGGATCGAATTTTGGCCGCGCGGACCTGACTAGGACGAACTTTGAGGGCGCCAACTTACAGGCTGCCACCTTCGATAAGGCGATGCTGTTCGAAACCCGGCTGATAAAGGCCGATATCCGCAAGGGGACTCTGATTCAGGGGCAGGAGCGGGACGGTACGGCTGTCTACCGCGAGATCGAAACCTCGTTTCGCGCCGCGGAGCTACAGGGCACGAATTTCGAGCAGGCTTCCTTACGTAAAGTGAATTTCACCGGGGCGCGGCTCGACGATGTCAAGCTGTCCGGGGCCGATCTGCGCGGCTCGCGGTTCAACGGGGCGGAACTTAAGAACGTCGATATTTCCCGCGCGCTGGTTCAGGACGTCGACTTTCGTTCGGCCTCTTTCGACAACGTCGATTTCGGCGAAGGCGCACTGGTCCTGGCCAATATGACGGCGATCGAACCCATGCAGGCCCCTGTCCTGAAGGGGGTGATCCGCATGCATGAGGTTTGGGTTGCTTCCGATGGCAAAAAGGGCGAGCGAGTCTCCTTCGAAGAACAGAATCTGTCCGGACAGGAGATGAAGGACCGAAATCTGGCGACGGTCTGCTTCGACTATGCAAACCTCTCTGCCGCGCGGTTTTCAAATATGGTTCTGGCGGCGTGCAGTTTCCAACATGCCAACCTGCGGGATGCGGTCTTTGAAGGTTGCGACCTGCGGGGTGCTGATTTCAGCACAGCGGTGATGTTCGGCGCGAAACTCAACGACTGTAATACCGGCACCCTCCCGGATACGGGTATATCGACCCAGATGCCCCCCGATTGGGATTAACTTCCCTATTTGAAGCAAACTGCAAACCTGGGGAAAAAGGAGGGAGGCTGAGAGCACAGGGCCGTCTCTCAACCTCCCTTTACAGAAGTACCCTGTTCCGCTGTCACCTTCGCCGAAATCAGCTACGAAATTGACGAAACCGGGCACCAAGCGTTGCCGCAAAGACGGTTGCGGCCGTCTCTGAGGCAAGTTGGTTCGCTGCGCCTGCTTTGGGCATGTCGGGCAAGATCGTCCGCCAAGTTCAGCAGAACCGGGTGCTTGCCGCCCGGACGCGAACTTTGGCCTTTTTCTCTCACTCCTCCCAAGCAGTGATGATAGGCAGTCCTATCACCATCGTTATTCTGTAATTAGAAGAAGCAACTTATGTGCCAAAAACAAAAGGCATGGGATGTGAAGGCTTTGGGGAATCTGGGTTTGCCGATTTGGACAAATTGTCCAGGCCACCTTCAGCGAGAGGCGGACAAAATGTCCGAGCGAGTGGACAGCCTGTCGTCGTCAGCTATGCGGATGAAGGGAGCCAGATCGAAAAGGTGGTGCCTTCGCCCTCCACGCTTCGCGCAGAGATGTGACCGCCGCAGCGGGTAATCAGTGTTTGGCTGATCGAGAGCCCTAGACCTGTGCCCTCTCGGCGCTTGGTCGTGAAAAAGGGATCGAAGGCCTTTTTCAAGACATCTGCTGGCATGCCTTTGCCGGTGTCGGCGACTTCGATCATAAGTCCCGCAGCGCCATCCTGGTCATGGTCATAGCTGCGTAGCGTCAGAATACCGCCTTTCGGCATAGCGTGGATCGCATTGACGATCAGATTGATGATCACCTGCTGCAGCTCGGTGCGGTTCATCATCACCAGGCCGCTGCTGTTCTGTTCGCGCCGCACCTCGATCTCGACCTTGTTCATGAGGTGTTGGACCAAGAGCAGGCAGTCGGTGACCACCTCATCGGGCGCCTGACGATCCATATACCCTGCATACTCCTCGGGCCGGGCGAATTGCAGCAGTTTGGTCACGATCAGATTGATGGAATGGATCTGCTCGTCGATCAGACGGAACTCGGTCTTTACGGCTTCCGCCTCAGATCCGAAACTGTCGCGAATGACGTCCAGGTTGCCCTGGATCACGGCCACCGGGTTGTTGATCTCGTGTGCGACGCCGGCGGTGATTTCACCGATCGCCGCCAGCTTCTCAGACATAACCAATTGCTGTGTCGTATCCTCAAGCCGCTGATTTGCGTCCTTCAGTTCCCGGGTTCGTTCTTCGACCCGCGTGTTGAGCTCCGTCGCCCAATCCCTGAGTTTGCGGTCGCGCTCCTGTAGCTGTTCGAGCAGAGTGTCCAAGTGTTCGGCGACCTTGCCGATTTCGTCGCCACTGCCCACCGGCCCGGTTCTTGCGCTCAAATCGCCATGCTCGACCCGGCCAATGGTTGAGGTGACGCTTTCGAGTGGCTTGAAGATACTCCTTGCCCAGCGCAGGAGAATGGGCACCGAGATCGCGGTGACGAGAAGAAAGGCCGCGCCGATAACCGCAAGCGTCGTGTACTTAACGCTTTGGAAGGGTCTTTCGAGGAAGCCGACATAGAGCACGCCGATGCGATTGCCATGACTGTCGACAATGGGTTCGTAGGCGGAGATGTACCAATCGTTCACCACGAAGGCGCGGTCTAGCCAAACCCGGCCTTCGTCCAGTACGGCGGCGCGGACTTCGGCCGAAACTCTTGTTCCCAAAGCCCGCACGTTTTCGAACAAACGCACATTGGTACTGACCCGGACATCTTCCAGAAACAGTGTCGCCGTCCCCTGACTGCCTTCCGGCAGGCTGGCTTGTTGATAAACGAGATCGTTGATCGTATCGATGAAAGCGAGGTTGCGGTTAAGCAAGATGCCGCCCACGAGAGCAGCCCGCTGACCGCCAATTGTGACCGGCGCGGCTGTGTGAATCACCATCCCGCGGCTCTCGACCTTTCGATCTGTAGGGACTGCAGCCACTGTCGGAACCAGGTCCAGGCGAGCTTGAGCCGCCAGCTCTGAAGAACGCCGCGCGAGTTGTTCCGAATCGAAGACATCGATCACGGAGGAAGCGCGTCCGGCAACGGCCTCATGCACGACCGGCCAACCGGCTAGGGTCGTCTTGCCGGACGTTGCCGGTGAGGCGGCGATGACACTGTCACCGGTATCGACGAGCTGCAGAAAGTCGAAACCCAGCTCCAGCCGGCTGGCTTCGAGGTATGCCTTCAGTTCGGCATCTGTCGTCGAAGCAGCGATGCGCGCGAAATCCGCCGAGGCGCCAAGGGCTTGAACCTTGTCGCGGCTGTTTTCAAGGATCCGGGTAAGATACTGGTGCGCGATGGTGAGATCGCCGTTGACCTTGGAGATTAACAGTTTGTCGAATTTCTCGGACCAGCGCAGGCCTGCCACGCCGAGCAGTAATGGCATGACGACCAGCATCGGCAGAAGCGCGATGGCAAGCAGGCGAAATCGGACGGACCGGCCGCGGAAGGGCCGGAACCAACTGGTTTCCACCCTGTCGGTCGAAACCCTTTCAGGCGTGGTTTTGGCCAGGTCCGTCATGTTCAGTTAGACATCCCACTGCGCGCATTTGCGATCGACGGTTTTTCGCGAAACCCCTAATCTGCGGGCGGCCTCAGCCCGATTTCCGCCGACAGCGTCGAGGACCGCGAGTATATGCTGACGCTCAACGGCCTCCAGTGACTCTGGCGACTCTGCGGCATCCTGAGCTTCGGCGCCCTCGAATTCTGGAGGAAACTCACCCAAAATCAGGGAGCGCTCGACGAGATTCCGCAGCTCGCGGACATTGCCTGGCCAGCTGTAATTGCTAAGCCCCGCCAAGACGGAGGGTGTCAGGGTAATGGCCGGCACGCCCAACTCACGCGAGATTTTGCGCATAAAGAGTTCTGCCAGCTCCTCTATGTCGCCTTTGCGCTCCCGAAGTGGCGGCATATGGATGTGCAGGACGTTGATCCGATAAAACAGATCGGCCCGGAACTGACCGCTTTCCACGGCTTTTGGCAAATCGGCATTGGTCGCAAAGACGAAGCGCACATCGACCGGGACCTCGCGCTCCGAACCCACGGGCCGGATCCGCTTGTCTTCGATCACCCGCAGGAGCTTGGTCTGCATCGCCAGCGGCAGTTCGCCGATTTCATCCAGGAAGAGCGTGCCCCGATGGGCATGCAGGAACAGCCCGTCGCGTCGCCCTTCCGCGCCGGTGAAGGCGCCTTTCAGGTGTCCAAAGAGCTCGCTTTCGATCATCTCGGCAGGGATAGCCGCGCAGTTGACGGGAACGAAGGGTTTGTCGGCCCGGTCCGACAGCGCATGTAGCGTTCGGGCCGAGACCTCCTTGCCGGTGCCGGATTCACCGGTGATCAAAACAGAAGTCGGCAGAGGCGCGACCCGTGCCAGTGTTTCGCGGACCTGTTTCAGTGAGTCGGACTGACCGACTAAACGGTTCCTTCCTCCGGCTTCCTGAGCGTCAGCACGCAGTTCGTGGCGCAACAAGAAGTTTTCGCGCTGCAGGCGCAGGCGATCGAGACAGCGGGCAACGGCATTGAGGATCTGGTTGGATCGGAAAGGCTTAAGGACAAAATCGACCGCGCCGGCCTGCAAGGCGCGGATCGCGGTCTCCAGGTCCGCGAAGGCGGTGATCAGGATCGCATCCGCGAAAAAGCCGATGTGGCGTTGCTCGTTGAGCCAGTCGACGCCGGTTTTTCCCGGCATGACGTTGTCCAGGATGACGACGTCGAAGTGGTTGCTGTCGAGATGGCGTGAGGCTTCCTCGACGTCAGCGGCCTCAACCACCCGCTTGCAGCGTGGGCTGAGGGTTTTCACCAGGAAATTGCGCATTCCCGGTTCGTCATCGACCACCAGAATAGAAGCCTGGGAAAGCCCCGGCCCAAATTCCGTCTCGACCTGCTGTTGTCCGCCAGAGGCTGCCTGTCCCTGCATTTCCGTCCCTCACCGTTCTTTCCGGTGTTTTTCGGCCTATCCTGGCTCCCAAACCAAGCTTCCTTGGTCTCAAACGCCGACTTTTCCCAGAATTTGCCACGGGACGGCCAAATAATCACGGATTTTGCGGCCAGGGAAGGCTGCAGTCGACTGTGCTCGATGCACCGCGATGTCAATCAGGACGGTTGAAGCCCGGTGAAATAGGTCAGCCACTGCTTGCGGAGCGCGGTTTCTTCAGCGCCGATATCGTAGGCCGGGGTGCTGAGCGGAGCCGCCGACTCCACCGCCACCGTCACGATCCCGTTGAAAATAGCGGCAAACTCCTCGCCCCATCCGTCAATGAAAGCCGGAAGAAGATCTTCATACTCCTGTGTGCCTTTATCGATGAAGCGTGCCTTCCCTTTGAAGCGGAAACCCTTGCGAGCGAAGACATCGACAAAGTTGATTTCGACATTCGGATTGGCGGCGATGTTCCTGCGTGTATTCGGCGAACGGATTTCCGCGAACATCAGTTGTGCGTCATCGCGGACGAGAAAGGTGCCTTTGGGCGAGAGGTTGGGTGTGCCGTCCGCGCAGATGCTGGCCACGAATCCCAGCTTCTGTTCGGCCACGACGCGTTTCATCTCTTCGGTCAGCATGAGGTTCCGCCTTTCTTATCCGTCGTGAAGTGACTTTCCCGCGGGGAGCAGCGATCACGCAAGCGGCTTCGGAAATATCACTGCCCGGCATTGCCTCTGCCGATGGCGGATCTCACATCACGCCAAAGGTTTCGAAGGCTTCCACGGCTCCCATACCGCCTCGGATGGCTTCACCGACCTTGTTTTCAGCAGCGGCCTTCTCGAGCGAGAGCCGGATCACTTCCTCTTCGGCCGCTCGAGGGATGGTGAGGACACCTTCCCGGTCGCCGAACAGAAGGGCGCCCGGCTCAATGTCGACACCGCCGATCTCGACCTTACAGCGATAATCGATCACCTTGCCGCGCGGCCCTTGGTCCTGAGCATAGACACCGTGGCAAAAGGCCGGAAAACCGAGCGCTTCGATCGCGTCCGCGTCGCGCAGATAACCGTCGACAACGGCGCCGTTGGCCTGCAGGTGTTGGGCCCGGGTCGACATTAGTTCACCCCAAAGGGCATAGCGCTCTGACGCACCGGTGGCGACGTAGATCTCGCCGGGTTTCAGGTCGTCCAGGGCCTCAAGCATCAGACCGAAAGGCTTGGCGCTGAGTGGTCCCTTGCCCCCTCCGGTAAGATCATAGATATCGGCCTCCAGCACCGGCATGGCGCGGCCGGCAAGCTTTATGCTTTTCTGCAGGGGTTTGATCTCCGGCGGTAGAAACTGCCGGTGGAACCCAAGCCGGTCGAGGATATCGCCAACCACTGCGGTAAAGAGATCGTTGCGCAGGAGCGCGAAGAGTTCCTCGTCGTTGCTGTAGGGGGCCATGGAAACACTCCGCGCTGTGATTGCATTACACCTGCGCGCCGTCTGTCCGTGGCTTTAGTTCCCCCGGCGGTGCAGGCTCACCTGACGATACATGCCTTGGATGTTGAGGGGAAGCCAGGCGGGGTGTTGCCCCCATTCCGCGTAGTCCTCCATCTTGATCGTGGCGATCATTTCTTCCAGCGTCTTTCCGGCACGGGCGGCGGCAAGAACCTGGTCGTAGAGAGCCTGAAAGTAGTCCGCGTGATCGGCGGCATCTTGTTTGGTCCCGAGCGCGCCATGTCCGGGGGCCAGAATATCGAAGTCGATGTCGTCAACCTTGTGGATGGCGTCGATCCATTCCGGGATGTAGGAGTCCGATAGCGTTTGGTAAGGCAGGCGCTTCACTGTGATGAAGTCCACCGTGAAGAGAGTGCGCTCCTCCGGGAAATACATGACGATCAGATTGTCGGAGTGGCTCTTACCCAGATAGATCAGCTCGACCTTCTTCCCGCCCAGTTCCAGGGTCATGCGGTCGGTAAAGGTCAGGTCAGGTACGGCGGTGGGGCGCTTTTCGCCGATGATCACCCGCTTGGCGTTCTCGTGGGCGACAACGGTAGCCCCCGCTTCCGCGAAAACCTCGCCGCCGGCGCTGTGATCGCTGTGGTCGTGACTGTAGACCAAGTACTTGATCGGCTTGTCGAAGCGGTTCTTGATTTCGTCTCTCAGCCAGGCGGCTGCATCGGCGTTGATGGGGTCGGTGACGATCACGCCCTCCGGTGTGACCAGGAAAACTGAGTAGTGGAAATTGTTTTGAAAGCGGTAGAGGTCGCCGGCGATCTGGGTAATCGCGCGCTTGGCGTCGCCACTCTGCGCCTTGGCTGCGGTACCGCCGATTGCAATCAGGACGGCAAGCAGGATCAATCTGGTGAAAATCCTCATGGCTGGTCTCCCTAGAGTTTGCTTCTTCTACGTTACGCCGATTGACGATTAGCTGCCGCAGGTGTTGCCAAGATCGACACGTCCGAGGCTGCCGTCGCCGCCAGAAACCCAATAGGCCTTATCGCTTTGGCTGTCGCTTGCGAGGTCTTCGAGAAAAGAGCCCTTTGTGACCTGCAAGGACTGTTTCCAGCTCTTGCCGCCGTCGGTCGTGATATGCGCTGTGCCGCCGGCCCCGACGATCAGACCGCAGCTTTCCGAGACGAATGCCAGGGCGTTGACGATGGCCTTGAGCGGTGTTTGCCCAGCTTCGCGCCAACTGCGCCCGCCGTCCGTGGTCTTCAGCAGCAGGCCGCCGACACCAGCTGCATAACCAAGGTTATCCGATAGAAAGGAAAAGTCGCTGATGCGTCTCGGGCCTTCGTAGACCCGAGTCCAGGAAGCGCCGCCGTCTTCCGTGCGCAGAATTTCACCGGACGAGCGATCGTCGTTCTGCCAGGGCGTTTCCCCACCACCGACCAGACCGACGTTGTCGGAAAAGAAATGCAGGCCCCAGAATTTGGTTTTGCTGTTGGTTTCCAGACGCTGCCAGCTTGCGCCGCCGTCGGTGCTCTTGAGGACTAGGCCGTCAACGCCAGCCGCGACGCCGGCACCGGGCCTGTGAAACTTGACCTCATAGAGCGGCGCGGCGGGACTTGCCACCGAGATGAAACTTTTCCCGCCATCGAGAGAGCGGAGAATCACACCTTTGCCTGAGGTGAATCCAGTGCCGCCGACGGCGATGAAACTGCCATTCTCTGCATCATCGACGGCGAGCAGTAAGGGCTTGCCCGGTCGCTGGGAAAGAGTCCAAGCCTGCGACCCGGTTTTGTGGATCAGCGCGCCGCCGGTGCCGACCGCGACGGCGGTCGAGTCCGCCTCCGCTATTCCCCAATAAGATCCCTTGATCCGGGTTCCGTCGAAGGTCGCGGAGCTCTCTCCGAAGGAGGGGGCTGATAGGCCGAAGAGAAGGGTACCGGCCGCAAGGCTGCGTTTCCAGATCATGCTGCAGCTTATCGCAAAAGCAGCGCGCGCCGAGTCAGATTGCGGCTTGTTTCGTTCAAGTTCTTGCGAGCGAAGGGACAAGTACAACCCCTTGGAGCTTCGACCGCGCGAAACGATCGGTCCGCCTTGCGTTCGCGCGTGACCAAGTCTTTCGTCTCTGAGGCTGGCTGGGCAGCATCTGTGTTTTTTTCTGCTATGCTTCGAAAAAGGCCTGAAACGGCGGCGGGCCCTGTCGTATGGTGGGTGCAACCCACAACCAGAAAGGGAGCGCATAAGATGCCAAAAAACCGTCTGGGATCGTTTTTCCTCAGCACTTTCGCGGCGATTTTCCTCGCCCTGCCGGCCTACGCGGCCATGCTCAACCTCCACAACGGCGGCGACCCCTCGTCGCTAGATCCGCACAAAGTCTCCGGCGACTGGGAGAACCGGATCGTCGGCGATATCTTCGAAGGCCTGATGACCGAGGACATTGGCGCCAAGCCCATCGCCGGGCAGGCGGAAAGCTGGAGCATTTCCGACGACGGTCTGGTCTATACCTTCAAGCTGCGCGATGACGCCAACTGGTCGGACGGCACGCCGGTCACCTCGCACGATTTCGTCTTCGCCTTTCAGCGGATCATGAACCCGGAGACGGCCGCGGAATATGCTTATCTGCAGTTCCCCATCAAAAACGCGGAAGCGATCAATTCCGGCGATATCGCCGATCTGGGGCAACTCGGAGTCAAGGCGATCGACGATAAGACGCTCGAAATCACGCTGGAGCAGCCGACGCCATTCTTCCTGGGTGCCTTGACCCACTACACGGCCTATCCGGTGCCCAAGCATGTGGTCGAGGACAAGGGTTCGGACTGGGTCAAGATCGAGAACATCGTGGTCAATGGCCCTTACAAGCCGACGGAGTGGATTCCCGGCGCCCATGTGGTCACCACCAAGAACGAGAAGTACTACGACGTCGCCAATCTGAAGATCGACGGTGTGAAGTTTTACGTGCTGGAGGATCAGTCCGCGGCCCTGAAGCGCTACCGCGCGGGCGAGTTCGATATTCTGACCGACTTCCCCAAGGACCAGTACGACTGGCTGCAGAAGAACCATCCGGGCGAGGCTCGGGTCGCTCCCTTCGCAGGCCTCTATTACTACGTTTTCAATCACCGTAAGCCGCCGTTCGACGACGCCCGGGTGCGCAAGGCCCTCTCCATGGCCATCAACCGCCAAGTGATCGGCCCACAGATCCTGGGCACCGGCGAGCTGCCGGCCTATTCCTGGGTGCCGCCGGGGATGGCGAACTCCGGAGAGTCCTCTGAGGTTGCTTGGGCGGAGATGAGTTATCCCGAACGGGTCGAAGAGGCCAAGGCGCTGATCACCGAAGCCGGTTACGGTCCCGATAACCCCCTGCAGGTTACGCTGCGCTACAACACCAACGACAACCACAAACGCGTCGCTGTGGCCATTGTCGCCATGTGGAAGGCCCTGGGTGTCGAGGCCAAGCTCTTTAACTCCGAGGTGAAGGTGCACTACGCGGAGATCCGTAAGGGCGAGTTCGAGGTAGCGCGCGCGGGCTGGCTGGCCGACTACAACGATCCGGTCAATTTCCTGGATCTGCTGAAAGGCGGCACCGGCAATAACTATGGCGCCTACAGCAGTCCGGAGTTCGACAAGCTGCTAGATCAGGCCTCCCTGGAGACCGACCTGGACAAGCGGGCCGAACTGCTGTCGCAAGCCGAACGGATCGCCATGGACGACAACGCGGCGGCGCCGATCTACTTCTACCTGTCGGAAAACGTGGTTTCGCCGAAGATCAAAGGCTTTAAAGACAACGCCTTCGATATCCACCGGACCCGCTGGCTCTCCAAGGAAGAGTGAGCGCGATCTGACTCGACCTTATGTCGGGAATGATCTCAAATAGTAGGCAAGGACCGTCCACTGCGCTTGGCAGATGGGCGGTCCTTCAAGCGGGGTGGATGTTCTAAACGATGCTGGGCTTTGCGCTGCGCAGGCTACTCACGACGATCCCGGTGCTTTGGATCGCCTTGACCCTGTGTTTTTTCGTCCTGCGGCTGGCGCCGGGCGGACCCTTCGACGCCGAACGGCAACTGCCGGAGCGGATCCTCGCTAACCTGAGGGCTCACTACAATCTGGATCAACCGCTGCTCGTCCAATACTGGGATTATGTTTCCGGTGTGCTGATGGGCGACCTGGGGCCGTCCTACATCACGGACGACTTTACCGTGGTCGATCTGATCGCGATCGGGCTGCCTTACACCTTTATCGTCGGCGGTCTCGCCTTTCTGCTGGCGATCCTGCTTGGCGTCTTCGCGGGCGTGATCGGCGCGCTGTATCAGAACAGATCGGGCGACTACGTTTTGGCGCTGGTGGTCATGATCGGCCTGATCGTGCCCAACTTCCTGATGGCGCCCATTCTGCAACTGGTCTTCGGTGTGACGCTGGGCTGGCTGCCGGTGGGCGGCTGGGGAGAGGGCCAGCTTTCCCATCTCGTGCTGCCCGTGGTGATCCTGGCGCTTCCCCACGTGGCGCGTATCTCGCGTTTGATGCGCGGTTCCATGATCGAAGTGCTGGGCGCGAACTATATCCGCACTGCCCGGGCCAAGGGGATCGGCGAGCGCTTGATGGTCACGCGCCATGCCATCAAGCCCGCGCTGCTGCCGGTCGTCTCCTACCTGGGGCCGGCCGCAGGCTATCTGCTGACCGGCTCTCTGGTGGTGGAATCGATCTTCGGCCTGCCGGGCATCGGACAGTACTTCATCAATGCGGCGCTGAACCGGGATTACGGCATGGTGCTGGGGACGGTCATCTTCTACATGGTGCTCATCATCCTGTTGAACCTGGTCGTCGATCTGGTCTATGCGCTGCTCGATCCTAAAGTGAGGGCGCACTAGTGCTGGGCTCGGAAAAGCGCGACGCGCTGGTCGAGGCGCTCGAGCCGCAGGCCGAAGAGGGTTTCGCACCGAAGGGCCGCAGCCTGACTCAGGACGCCATGCGCCGCTTTCGCCGCAACAAGGCGGCGTTGGCTTCGGTCTTCGTTCTGGCCGCGCTGGTCCTTGCTGCGCTCCTTGGACCCTTCTTCATTCCTTACGGTTATGAGGATCCGGATTGGGCCGCCTTTCGCCTGCCGCCCGATTTCGCCAGCGGGCATTACTTCGGCACCGATCAGAACGGCCGGGACATGCTGGCGCGCACGCTCTACGGGACCCGGGTGTCTCTGATGGTGGCGCTGGTGGCGACGCTGGTCTCCATCGTGATCGGGGTGACATACGGTTCCATCGCCGGCTATCTCGGCGGGCGGACGGATGCGATCATGATGCGCTTCGTCGACATCATGTACGCGTTGCCCTACATCCTTTTCGTGATCCTGCTGATGGTGATCTTCGGCCGCAACGTGGTCCTGCTGTTTATCGGCATTGGCGCAGTCGAATGGCTGACCATGGCGCGGATCGTGCGCGGCCAGACCCTGTCCCTGCGCGAGCGGGAGTTCATCGAGGCGGCGCGGGCGGCCGGCCTGAAACCTTTCCAGATCATCCGCCGCCATATCGCGCCCAACCTCATCGGGCCGGTGGTGATCTTCTCGACGCTGACTGTGCCGGAGATCATCGTGACGGAGAGTTTCCTCTCCTATCTGGGCTTCGGCGTGCAGGAGCCGCTGACCTCGCTCGGCACTCTGATCGCCGAGGGCGCCGACGTGATGGAAGTCATGCCCTGGCTGTTGGGTTTCCCGGCGGCCTTTCTGGTGACCATGCTGCTGAGCCTGAGTTTCATCGGCGACGGCTTGCGCGATGCCTTCGACCCGAAGGATGTCTAAGCCATGACGAAAGCCATCTTCAGAACCGAAGAGCTCACCGTGCGCTTCGACACGCCCGACGGCGAGGTCCAGGCGGTGAGCGGGCTGAATCTGGAAATCGCGGCGGGCGAGACCGTGGCCATCGTCGGGGAGTCGGGTTCCGGCAAGAGCCAGACCTTCCTCTCGGTCATGGGGCTGCTGGCAAAGAATGGCCGGGTTAACGGCAAAGCGGTGCTGGAGGATCGCGATCTCTTGGCCATGAGCCAGCGTGAATTGGATATCTATCGGGGCCGGGATATTTCCATGGTGTTTCAGGACCCCATGACCGGGCTGAATCCCTCGCTGAAAATCTCCCGGCAACTCACCGAAACCCTGGAGGTGCACCAGGGCTGTACGCGTCGGGAAGCGGACGAACGGGCGATTGCCATGCTGGAGTCCGTTGGCATCCCCGATCCGAAACGGCGTTTCAAAATGTATCCTCATGAACTCTCCGGTGGGATGCGCCAGCGGGTCATGATCGCCATGGCCCTGCTGTGCGAACCGAAGCTGCTGGTCGCTGACGAGCCGACCACCGCTCTCGACGTTACGATCCAAGCTCAGATCTTGGAGCTTTTCGCCGAACTCAAGGCGCGGCTGAACACAGCGCTGGTGCTGATCTCCCACGACCTGGGTGTGGTTGCGGGGCTCGCCGACCGGGTCTTCGTGATGTATGCGGGGCGCGTGGTGGAAGAGGCATTCGTAGACGAACTCTTTGAGGATCCGAAACATCCCTATACCAAGGCCTTGCTGGCATCGACGCCACGGATCGATACGGATTTGGAAAGTCTGGAGTCGATCCCCGGCCGACCGCCTAATCTTCAGCGTTTGCCGAAGGGCTGTGCCTTTGCTGCGCGCTGCGGCTTCGCCGAACCGCAATGTCGCGAGACCCGGCCGCCACTGACGGCCATAGCCATGCAAAGGACCTGCGCCTGCCTCCTGGTGAAAGCGGAGGAGAAGGAACCGGCATGAGCACGCCCTTACTTGAAGCCAGAAACATCGAAACCGAGTTCCAGGTTTCCGGTGCAGGTCTCTTTCAGCCGAAGCGTTCTCTGCGGGCGGTTGCGGGCGTCAGTTTTTCGCTGAAGGAAGGCGAGACCCTCGGGGTCGTCGGTGAATCCGGCTGCGGCAAATCCACGCTGGGGCGCAGTCTCCTGCGTCTCATTGAGCCCACGGCCGGGCAGATCGTTTGGCAGGGCAGCGATATTGCCGGTCTGTCTGCGGAAGAAATGCGCCGGAAGCGCCGCGACATGCAGATGATTTTTCAGGATCCCATCGCCTCGCTGGATCCGCGTATGACCATCGGCGACATCATCGCCGAGCCGCTGACGGTCTTCGAGCGCGCGCTGTCGAAAGACGAGCGCCGCCATCGCGTTTTGGAGGTGATGGATACCGTCGGCTTGTCGGGGGACATGCTCAACCGTTACCCCCATGAGTTCTCAGGCGGCCAGGCGCAGCGCATCGGTATTGCCCGCGCCATCGTGACCCGCCCCAAGCTGCTGGTCTGCGACGAACCGGTCTCTGCGCTCGATGTTTCGATCCAGGCACAGATCATCAATCTGCTGCAGGAGCTGAAGCGTAAGTTCGGCCTGACCATGATTTTCATCAGCCACGACCTCTCGGTCATGCGGCTGATCTCCGACCGCATCATGGTGCTCTATCTGGGGCGTGTGGTGGAACTGGCGGAGAAGGCGACGCTTTTTGCAGACCCCAAGCATCCCTACACCCGGGCGCTTCTATCCGCGGCACCGGTGCCTGATCCCAAGGCGGCGCGGGCGCGTCAGCGCATCGTGCTGCGCGGCGATCCGCCCTCGCCGCTGGATCCGCCCTCGGGCTGTGCCTTCCGGACACGCTGCCCGCTGGCGGAAGCGCGCTGTGCGCAACGCGTTCAGGAGCTGGAAACAGTGGCGCCTGGACAGGAAATCGCCTGCGAGGTTGTCGCGGGCGGTTCTAACACCTTGCCTGACGGAACGCTCGGTTGATGGTTCTCGGCGCCCCGCACTAGCTCGGTCTCCCACGGGTTAAAACGGCTAGAGCTCAATCCTGAGGTCGAATGTCGTATACTGAAACTCTTCCATCATCCCTGTTGTAGGTGATCAGTCGTTTCCCATCTGCCGTCACCAAAATCGGCACTTTTGCTTTTGTATGAAGCGTCTGTGCGATCTGGCCGTTCGAAAGATCGCGCACGATCAACTCGCCTTTCTTGTGTGCGCGATCGATGATGCCCGTAAATTTCCACCTCTCGTTCTGTATCGAAACTGTCTCGGTAGCCTTTACGTTTGTCGCGAATCTTGTCTCAGGCAGCTCATCTGCCCCTAAGTAAGATCCATCCGTAATGTCGTATTTGAGTATTCGGCAAAACGACGGCCCCCAGGGCGCATGGCTCAGAATGGTTGGCGGATTATCGACTCTTTCTGCGGCGCCGCAGAACAGGAGACCTATGGTTTCTTCACCCAATGCAGAAGTGCGAGAGTTCTGAAAAGTCAGACCGCCACCGCGATTCAGCCTTCTCGGATTATCGAGTTCTACATTCCACTCAGGAGAAGAGATATTGGTGAGCCTGAAGACATCAGAATCTGTCACCGGCTGTACCAATGCATAAAGAGACTGACCGACCTCAATAAGTCGAAAGGCGTAGCCGTTCGTTTCTTCTGCTCTGACTCGCCTGATCTGGAGAGGGGATAGTTCGGGGATTGTAAGACGAACCGCCAATACGCTGCCTTGTTCCAATGGATAAGGTGGGTGACACAAGAGGCCCAAGCTCCCGCTCTTCTCTTCCACCATGCCCGCGCGCGAAGATGTTTCGTGAAAGCATATGTCCGAAGGCAGTTCCCAAGTCGTGACCAGCTTGTAGTCTGGAAGCGTATATAGCTCGAGTTTCGAATTGTACCGGGTGGAGTAACGTTTAGTTTCTTTTCGGGTGCTGCCTCGGCGACGGATGATGAGGTACTTTCCGTTTCTGACCCAAAGTTCAGCCGAAGCTTCATATTTGGCAAGAGGCTGGCCAAGCGAGGCTATTCTGGCGCCGGACTCGAGCTCAAATGCGGCCCACCTGCTACCATTCTTGCCATGCGCTTCACGAACGAGAAGAGAACTGCCGTCGGGTGCCAATTCGATTCGGGCATGCTGCGGTTGCCGCGTCCTGTAAGTGTTGGCTTCCAGTTCATGCGAGAACTGTAAAATGCTCTGGCCGACCGATTGATCTTTGTCGGGCGCGCTGGATAACACTCTGCGCACTTCGGCGAAGCCTGAGCGAATGCCCTTTGGTCCAAAGCTGTAGTCGACGAGAAAAGCTGCGCCCCAAAGGCCGGTAATGACGAGAGGCAGGAGGGCATAGCTTCGCAGCATACGAGGCGCAGTCTTTTGACCACTTGCCAAACATAGGAAGTTGTTGATTCCAACGGCACTGATGCTGGCACCAATAACCGATGACGCTGACCAGGTGCCGATGGCGCCAAGCCGCTCCAGCCATCGGCGTCCGTTCAGCGCGCCGAGCTCGAGCTCTCGGATTTTGCTGATTTGAAAAAGTTCATCGGATAGGGTGGCTGCACATCCGGCGAGCGCCATGAATAAGCCGATGGCCAGAAAATTCTTCGGGCGATCGGCTACGGTGCAAATGAATAAAGCCGGGAGAGCGTAGATCGCCATACCCATTGCGAACTCTGGAAGAAGCACCTTCCACCAGGGAAGAGAAAGAACATCAATGAGTGCTATGGGTGCATCAGATGCCAAGCGCCGAGACGCTATGGAAAAGTCTCTGTCCCATTGAAAAAAGTCGCTGCTGATCGCGAAGGGCCAGTCCGTTATGGCGAGCAAAATGATGGCTATCCAGCCCACCATGATGAGCAATACGACAGCAAAGTGCTCTCCTGCGCCGTAGCGCGGTAAATGAGCCCGTAGCAGGAAATAGGGAACCACCGGAATCGCGATGAGCGCTGCGATGGCGACAAAGATCGACCCTAGTTGATGCCAAGCTGCATTGGGATCGCTGGCGTTGATTTCTTTGTTCACCGCCATGAGGAAAAAGGAACAGAACAGCGGCACCAATGCCCACAGCAGCAGCCAGTCGCGCCAAAATTTCATGTTCATTTTCTGGCTCCGTCTCGACGGCTTTGATCAGGCACCTCGGATCGATGGATAGCATCGAGCGATAACAAGCGACCTGGACCCGGTCTGGGAATCTTATTAGTTGCGGAGTTCCCGAGTGCGCCGGATGCTCGGGAAGGGCAGACTTGTTAAGCCAGCAGATAGCGTCGTTTAAGAAGCGGAACCGTGGCGATTTTTGGATTTGCACGAAACAGGACGGAGCTTCAGCGGCCCCATACGGAATGGCTATACGAGATAGGAATCAATCACGCCAGAATTGGCAAACCGTCCGCGAGCGTGTCGCAAGCGGTTTACAAATTCGAAGGTTCTGTAGCGGTTACTCCGCGGCCGTGACCTGCTTGGCCTGCTGACGGTTCTCGCGGGCTTCGGTCTCGCGGTGCGCCTTGGCCACGGCGGCCTTGGCGGACTCGCTCAGCTCAAACATCTCGAGGCTCTCGTCCTCGCCGTGGTCCTCGACCGGCGTGAGGGCGATGTCCATGTAGGACTGCGTCGCCGGATCCCGTTTGATACGCTTCGCCATCAAGTAGAGCTTTATAGTGTAGGCCGCGAAGGGGCCGTAGGTGGAGAGGACGTCCCAAAGGCGCTTGGGATAGAACGACAGCGGGTTCTCGATCGGCAGACCCGAGCGGCGCTGTGTCCGAACCTTGCGGCGGAAGTAGCCGCCTTGCAGCGGATGGACTTTCTCAAAGCGGATACAGCCGGCGAACTGCAGTGTGTGCATCCAGATGCGTTCCGGCTTGTTCCCGCTGACCACCATGCGCTTCATCATGGTCTCGACGTGATCGTCCGAGTAATAGAGCTCCCAGGCCTTGTTGTAGATCCCCTGCCATTCGTCCTTCGACATGATCGCGTGCCCGGTGCAGACATGCTCCAGGTCGTAGATGTTCATGTCGGGATCCATGGGGATGCCCTGTTTGTAGAGGTTCTGGTGATCCTCCGAACCGGGCAGGGGCGTCAGGCAGAAGAACTCCAGGATATCGACCGGTAGCTCGCGCTTGATGATCTCAATGTCGTTGGCGATCTTCTCCGGCGTGTCAGCCGGAAAACCCAGAATGTAACCGGCGAAGGTGATGATCTGGTGGTTGCGCCATTCCTGCAGCATGGTGCGGTATTCTGTAATCCGATTCTGACGCTTCTTGGCGTGCATCAGGTTATCCGGATTGATGTTCTCCATGCCGATGAAGACGCGCGAGACGCCGGCGCGTTTGGCCTTGGGAATGAAGTTCTTGATCTTGTGGCAGAGGGTGTCGACCTGGATCGTGATCGAGAAGGGTAGGCCCAGTTCTTCCTTCAGATCGCCCAGCCGGTCGAAGATCTCTTCCCAGTTCTTGTTGCGGGCAAAGTTGTCGTCGGTGATGAAGTAGCGGTAGATGCCTTGCTTCATGTTGGCGCGCACCAGCCGCTCCACATCGTCAGCCTCGCGGAAGCGCGACTTGCGGCCCTGCACGTTGATGATGGTGCAGAAGCTGCACTGGAACGGGCAGCCCCGGCCAGCATCGAAGCAGGCGATGGAGGCGCCGTACTTGCGGACCATCTTTTCCGGCAGGAAAGGCGTCGGCTCGTCGTCGATGCCCGGCAGGTCGTTCATGTAGTTGTAGATCGGCTTCATCTCGCCGTTCAGGGCGTCGAGATAGAAGTCCTGAAGCCGGCCTTCCGACTCGCCGGCGTAGAGCGAGATACCGAGATCCAATGCTTCCTGCAAATCTGGCGGCAGTTCCGGCAGCATCGACAGACAGCCGCTGGGGTGGAACCCGCCGATTGCGACCTGGATACCCTTGGCGCGGAATTGCCGCGCGATATCCATGGCGCGGGGGAATTGGTTCGACTGCACGCCGACCAGGCAGACAACGCCCTTCGCATCCTGTTGCGTCAGGCGGCGGGTGATGTCTTTGATCGGGATAATGGTGTTGGTTTCGTCGTAGGCATTGAGCTCTACCTCGACGTCATCGCCCAGGGCGCGGCGCTCAATCAAATCCATGGAGATGCCATAGATACTGGAAAGCGTATTCGAGGGGATCCAGGCTTTCAGCCACTGAATGACATAACCGTCATCGTCGTAGTGCGACGGTTTGATCAACTCCACAAAGAACTTCTGTTTCTGATCCGACCTGTTCACTGGGTTGAGCCCCCTCTAAAACCCTGTTGCGTGCAGTTTATGGGATTTCCCTAGGTAAAGAAAGTTTCATGCGGCTACGAACGAAATCAAGTGAAAGAACAAATTTCCCTTGTTGTTTCAACTTCTGGCGGCATTGACGCTTGATCTTTTGTGCGTCATTTGTTATCCACCGCCTCCATTGAACGACAGTTCTTGTTTTTTGAGCGAAAGAGACCCGACATGAAAATGTTCTGCGATATTGATATCGCGCCGGATCTCGATTGGTTCGCCCGCCTCTCGCGCTAGCAGCGCTACATGGCTGGTGAATTGAGACCGGCCTTTATCGACATACCAATAAATCTCACCAGACGGTCAAGCCGCGCGCCGATGCTGTGAAGCTTCTTTGTGCCTGCGCTTGCCGTTGGAATCGAATACTGCGTCTGCTTTGCCAGACCGGAGACCCCGTGCGCCTGCGCGCCGTTCCGGCTGCCTGAAGCCGATCGCGAAGATCGGATTGAATGAAAATGGAAAGTTATAAGTCCTCTGGTCAGCTGACCGACTATCTGTCGCAGCTTATGACAACGTTCGAGCCCAGCTCGCAACTCGGTCTGGTCCTTGCGCAGTGGCTGCGCCATCGTTCTGGACTCACGGGCATCGACTTCGTGAAGGTGACAACGGTCAAGACGGCATCAGGGAAATGCCGCAAAGCCAAGTCAGAAGACAAACCCTTGTCCTCCAAGGCCTGGCAGCAGCTACGGACCGCGCTCGCAGAGGCCGAGCGGGATGAGACGGATTCGATCCGAATCCCCGCATCGAATCTACAGGCTTTGGCGGATGCGATGTCTTTGGAGCCCTTAGAGCGGGAGATTCTCGCCTTTGTCTTTCAGTGCGGACGTGAAGCCGTCTTCGACATGCTGTGCGATCGTCTGGTCGCGACCCGGATGATCGACAGTATCGGCTTGATTGCAGCCTCACTCGGTAAGAGTCAAACGGAGGTCTGGCGTTGCTTGAGCGGAGGTTCTCTGCGACGGCTTGGGCTGATTGACGGCTTCGGTACAGGTACCTCGCGGTTCTGCTTTTACGTTCCCTATCCCATACGCCGGGCACTTTTGCCTCCGAACGACGGTATCGATGCGATCGAGCGATCGCTGCTCGGAACGCCCCTTCGATCCGATTTGCTTTGGTCGGATTTCGATCACCTCGCATTGCAACGCGATTTCATGGCGGATCTTTTGGCGGGCGCCGCCGCCAAGCAACGACGCGGGATCAACATCCTCGTCTACGGTCCGCCAGGTACCGGGAAGACCGAGCTGTGCAAGGTCCTGGCGGCAAGTGCCGGCCTTTCGCTCTTCGCAATCGGGGAGGGTGATGAAGACGGGGACGAACCGGACCGCTATGACCGTCTCGCCGATCTGCGGCTTGCCGAACGTCTGACCCAGCGGCGGGGCGAGGCAGCGCTGTTGTTCGATGAGATGGAAGACATTCTTCAGAACGACGTTCGAACCACTTACGAGGGGCGCCGTCTGAGGCGCGCGGGCTCGAAGGTCTTCCTGAACCGCGTTCTGGAAGAGAACGACGTGCCGGTATTCTGGACGGCGAATAGTCTGCAAGAGTTTGATCCGGCCTTTCTTCGCCGAATGTCATTCATTGCTGAAGTGAAGGTTCCCCCATCGGGAGCGCGTCGGCGGCTCTGGGAACAGGCTTTGAAAGCGCAGGACCTCGACGTCCGCGAAGAGGACATTAGTTACCTGTCACGGCGGCATAGAGCGGCCCCCGGCACGATCAATACCGCCGCGCGCTCGGTCGCCACCGCCGGCGGCGGCTGGAGCGAAATCGATTTCGTCGTTGGCGCCATGAACAGACTGCTTGGCGATAGCGGGCGTCACCGGGCCGACGCGGCAAAGGCATCGGTCTTCGACGCCGAACTGGCAAACGCCGACATGGATCTTGCGGCTTTAACTTCGGCGCTGTCACCAGCGGGGCGGCCGCGGGATTTTTCGCTCTGTTGCTATGGTCCGCCCGGCACGGGCAAGAGTGCCTTCGTGCGAAGCCTGGCGGCGGAGATGGGGATGGACGTGCTGGAGAAACGCGGTTCCGATCTTCTGTCGAAGTGGGTCGGTGGGACCGAGGCGCTGATCGCGGAAGCTTTTGCCGAAGCGCGGGAGGACGAACGCTTTCTGATTATCGATGAGGCAGACTCCTTGCTGTGGGGCCGCGGCGGGGCGGAGCGGTCCTGGGAAGTCTCCATGGTCAATGAGCTGCTTCAGGTTATGGAGGTGCATGATCAGCCCTTCGCATGTACGACCAACCAGATAGCGCAGATCGATCCAGCCGCGCTGCGGCGTTTTACCTTCAAGATCAAGTTCGATTCCATGACGCCTGGTCAGGCACAGATCGCCTTCAAGCGTTTCTTCGGCTGTGACGCGCCCGCGATGTTGGGCAGGGTCGGGGCCTTGACGCCCGGCGACTTTGCCGTGGTCGCTAAGAAGCTGAAGTTCTTGGCTGGCGATGACCTCAACAGACCGGCCCGGGCGCAGCAGATTCAGCAATTGCTGGAACAGGAAGTGGCCGTCAAGCCAGCGGCCGGGCGTAAGATCGGGTTCGCGTCGCCTCCACGCGCCTGATCGTTTGATGCAGTCGGAATCGTGCCTGAATAACCTTTTCGTTGAGTTGCGCCTAAGTGTTAATTTTCTTTCTGTGACAAAAGCTTACCGGCGATTGATTCATGTCATGGACGATGCTTGGATTCTCGTTACTGTTGACAGGAAACCGCAGCCTTGGTGCCTTTGGATACGACCCGGGGGATCGTGACCGGAAGCGTAGCTGCGGCGATCAAAAATCTCAGGACCTAAGGAGACTCTCTATGTGCGCAGCGCAGACCAAAGCTTCGACGGCCCCGGTAGAGGAGCCGGCTTTCATCCCCTTCAACTCCGATGTCTTCATGGAGATGAACAGCGCCAATATGAAAACCCTGACCAGAATGAGCGATGTCATGATGCGTGGCGCGGCCACCATTAACGAAGAATTGAGCCGCTTCGCCAGCATGCGCTTGGGAGAAGACATCGAAGCGCAGAAATCTCTCATGTCGTGCCGTTCGCCGGTCGAGGCCTTCGGTCTCTACTCCAGTTTCATGCAGACAACAATGCGGGAGTACTTCGAGGAGGCCAGGACCTTAAGCGGGATTGCCGCGGAGATTACGCAAGAGACCTGGACACCGATAGAAGAGCAGGCCGAAGAAGTCTTCAAGGCGACAAACGGCTCGGGCAATGGCGCCGCGGCCAGTACCACAAAGACAGCAAGTGGGGCTGCGAAGAAGGACTAAACCGAAAACAACCCGTCATGCTTTTGCTGCGCGGCCAAGTTTGTTGGCCGCGTTTTTTTGTTGGTGCCACAGGTGGCCGCTATCCTGCTAAGGCGACGGGACCGCATGACAACGTCGGCGTGACAAGACCACGCTCCTTTTGTAGCGTGGCTCCAGTGTTGGTAAGCGCCCAACAAACAGCAAGAGACGGGCGAACGGCAGTGCCTGGCAGGGGAGGAAGAGTCGAAGATGAAAGTTCTGATCACCGGGGGGGCAGGTTTCCTCGGCAATAAGCTGGCGGCAGCGGTGAGTGCGAAGGGAAGCCTGGCGGATCGAACAGGCCAGCAGGTTTCGATCGATGAGATCGTTTTGCTGGACCACGTCGAGCCGCCGATTGTGCCGGAGCGCTGTCGGGCCGTCGTCGGTGATGTCGCCGATCCCTCTGTCATCGACAATGTGATCGATGGGGACACCGGCGTGGTCTTTCATCTTGCAGCCGTTGTGAGCGGCGAGGCGGAGGAAAACTTCGACATCGGCATGCGGGTCAATCTCGATGCCACAGGTCTTTTGCTGGAACGCTGCCGGAGTTTGGAGACCTGCCCCAAGGTGCTCTTTGCCAGTTCCGTCGCCGCTTTCGGTCCCGAAGGCGAGCGCATTCTGAGCGACACGCCGAACCGGCCTCAGACTTCTTACGGAACGCAGAAGGCAGTCGCCGAACTACTGCTTAACGACTACGCCCGTAAGGGCTTTATTCAAGGCATCGGTTTTCGCTTGCCGACGGTCGTGGTTCGCCCCGGACGTCCGAACCGGGCGGCGTCCTCCTTCGCCAGCTCGATCTTGAGAGAGCCCTTGTCCGGGCAGAAGATGGTTTGCCCTGTACGCCGCGACGTCTCGGTCTGGCTGACCTCGCCGCGCTCGATCGTTCAGGCCTTCGTCCACGGCGCCGATCTCGATCTGGCGAAACTGGGAACTTGGCGGACGCTCAATCTGCCGGGTTTGACGGTCAGCCTGGAGGAAATGGTGGCGGCGCTGGTTCGCAAAGGTGGCGATGCCGACCTGATCTCCTGGGAGCTGGATCCGGCCATCCAGAAGATCGTGGACAGCTGGCCGATCGCCATCGATACGCCGGAGGCGACCGCCCTCGGTTTCGTGACCGACAATTCGATTGATGACGTCATCGATATCTTTCTGACCGAGGATCTGAAGGCCTGACTGCAGCCTCATTCCTGCGTGTAAATTGGAGCCAAGAAGTCTATGAGCCAAGCGAAGAACCGGCAGATCACCCTTGCCTCTCGTCCGAGCGGCCCACCGACTGCCGAGAACTTTCAGCTTCTGGAAACCGAAGTGCCGGCGGTGGGCGACGGACAGATGCTGCTTAAGACCCTCTACCTTTCGCTGGACCCTTACATGCGTGGGCGGATGAACGATGCGCCTTCCTATGCCCCGCCGGTCGCTATCGGCGGTGTCATGACCGCAGGCACGGTCTGTGAAGTTGTCGAATCCCGACTGGATGACTATGCCGCAGGCGATATTGTTCTCGCTGGCAGCGGCTGGCAAGACTATGCGATCTCCGACGGTGAGGCGGTGCGGAAGCTCGATCCGGACGCAGGGCCCTTGTCTTATGCTTTGGGCGTATTGGGAATGCCCGGCTTTACCGCCTACATCGGCTTGCTGCAGATCGGCCAACCGAAGCCCGGTGAAACTGTCGTTGTCTCGGCGGCGTCGGGCGCGGTCGGCTCCGTGGTCGGACAGATCGCGAAGCTGAAGGGTTGCCGCGTTGTCGGTGTGGCCGGGTCGCTGGAAAAATGCGCTTACGTTTGCGACGATCTCGGCTTTGATCTCTGCCTCAACTACAAGGATACAGATTTTACTGACCAGTTGGCCAAGGCCTGTCCCGACGGCATCGACATTTATTATGAGAATGTCGGCGGCAAGGTCTTCGAGGCAGTGGTGCCTTTGCTCAACAACTGGGCCAGGATTCCGCTTTGCGGGATGATCGCATTTTACAATGCGACGGCTTTACCTGAGGGTCCGGACAAGACGCCGCTTTTGATGCGCAGCCTGCTAACCAAACGCATCACCATCCGTGGCTTTATTGTCTTTGACCACTACGCGGATTTTCCGGCCTTTTTCAAGGATATGACAGGCTGGTTGAAAGACGGTTCCGTCTCCTACCGCGAGGATATGGCTGAGGGGCTTGAAAACGCACCGAGCGCTTTCATGGGACTCCTGCAGGGGAAGAATTTCGGCAAACTGGTGGTGAAGGTCGCAGATCCCTCACGGTAACGGAACGCGGAACCGCGACCCTGCCGCTATATCTTTTCGATCACCGCATGCGGTTCTGACCGAAGGATCCGGAGCGTCTTATCCGCGGCCAGAACGTCCGTGGCGGCGTCCCGGCAACCACCGTAGTCGTTGTAGTCGTCGAGGATGATGACGCCGCCTTTGCTGAGCACAGGCGAGACCGTTTCCATGCAAAAGCGGACAGGGTCGTACCAGTCACAGTCGATGTGCGCGAGGCTCAGCCTGTCGGTCGGTGCAAAGCTGACAGTGTCTTCGAACAGGCCTTTCTCTAGGATGATTTTCTGACCGTCGACGTCCAGGCCGAAGTCTTGAAAGCTCTGCACGACTTTGTCGTAGAGGTTCTCTTCATAGCCATAGTAGCGATCGCCGCCTATCCCTTGGGACTGACCGTTCTTGATCACTTCGTAACGTTCATGGGTGTCTTTGCCATCGCGCTCCGAGGGCGGCGGGATCATATCGAAGACGTCGTACCCTAGAAATCTGCGTCCGGTTCCGCGATTGGCGAGGTAGATGGCCGATCCGCCCAGTGCGATTCCGAACTCGGCAAAGTCGCCTGCGATCTCCGCCTGTTCGATGCGCTGCAATTCCCGTTCGAGCGACCTGAATTTGTCATCCGACAAGTAGGTGAGGTTGCGATCCTTGATCTTCCTGGCAAGAGGTGGCACAGGCGCTGGTGCTTCTTTTCCGCGTAAGCCGTTCAGAACTTTTTTTGCGAAGGCATACATCTACCAACTCCAGCAAAGTGGCGGGACTTGGCGGCGTCTCGGTTCGTATGAACCGGATAAACGAAATTTCAAAGGGCCGTCGAAGGCACTTCTATCAAACAGGCACGAAAAAACGCCGCGAGTCATCGATCTTGCGGTCGAGTTTGGCATGAAAAAGTGCGGTTCACCTAGGCAAAAACGTAATTGTACATATTAGCTTTTGCGAAGGCGCAAGATTGGAAGAACGACATGTATCGATCGAACCGCCCGCGCTGCGAAGGCGTAGGCGGTTCTCGTCGTGCTCGATCCGGTTCCTTAGGCTTCTTCAGCCAAGGTGCGGCAGAGCTGGCTCACGGCGTTCTGGTGACGCTCATTGGTGATCCGCGTAAAGTTACGCGCCAGATCCAGGCAGACACGCTGACGAGCTGGGATCGTCGATTCGGTCTCGTCCATTCCATCGTAGAAATAGCTGACGTCCACACCAAGGACTTCGGCGATTTCATAGAGACGGCCGGCGGACACCCGATTTGTCCCGCGCTCGTACTTGTGGGCTTGCTGATAAGTGACACCAATCAGATTCGCAAGATGCTGCTGGGTCAGCCCCAACATTGTGCGCCGTGCGCGGATTCTCTGTCCGACATGCACTTCGATTTTTCTCGTTTGGGGGGAAAATTTGCTCACTCTGTTTCACCTCTACGGGTAATGTGGTTGAGTGTCATCTTGATTATGTTACTTATGATTGTGACATAGTGCCATCGTATGAACGCAAAAACAACAAAAATTTCCAAAAAGCGGAAGCGTTTCACCGAGGCTATCATCGGATAAATTTAGGTTTCTCATAACGAGAGTGGAAAAATTTATCTTTTTAATCAACGAAGTAATCCGGTTCTGCGGGTTGGCATGACCTGCATGAAAATAAATGCCACCAAGGAGCCGTTATTCAAGTGTTGCGAATCTATTACGAGAAAACTGTCAACAGTCTGCTGCGGGTGTCGAGGGTTGCGTCTGGTCACTTATTTGCTGTGGCAGAAACGCTCCGCAGAAACTGAAGATGTATAGAAGTTCGCCCTCTTTGGCGCGCAATTGGCGAATTTGGCGCACAGATCTCTCAGAATGTCTGGGCCGGTGCCGTTTGGTTTTCCCCGATACGGAGGATAGGCGTAAGGCCCTTGTCGAACTGGCCAGCGGTATGAAGTCTTTTGGGGTTGCGCGCAAAGGTTTCGCCATGCGGGATCTTGTGACCCTGCATCGGCGCTTATACGCGTGACACTGCGTGGATTCTTTAAGAGCCAGAATCTTTAGGTGGAGTAGCTGTCAGGCGACGCCGGCCGTTTGTGGGCTATTTGGTCAGATCGCGACGCTGACAACCTGCGATGCTTGCCCGTAAAGCAGGGGTTCTGCGCCTGCGCGGCGATAGGCTTCGCTAGACTGGCTGTGACGCTGTGCCCGTTGTCGGCTGAGAAATTCTGGACTAGCAGCCTCGGCTTCACCGTTCTGCGCCATCAGATGCGTTGCGAAGCCGCTGCTCGCTGGCGCTTGCCGCAGAGTTTGCTCGGGTGAAATGCGTTGAAAGCCGTAGCCGCTGTGCCTGCCGCGCTCATCGAGCTCAATACGCTCTAAACTGTGGCCTGCGGGACCGCGATCACCTCGCGACAGCCGCTTTTCAGCGAAGGGGGTATCATCATGGTCGCTGGAACGACTGCGTTCAGATCCTTCCTGGCGCGCTTTGTCACGCAAGAAACCTAGCGCCGTCTCATTGTCCAGAACGACCGGAGGGACCGCTTCAATCGCCCGGCCGCCGCCCTGCGACGCGGCGCGGCCTATAGGCCTGGCGACGGTCACCTTCACGGGTCCGGGGTTGATTTTGCTAAGCTCAGTCATTCCGTTTCTGGCATCTGTAACGACGAAGCCCCCGCAGTATCGGGAGCTCTGATGACTACAATATATATCTAATTTTACGCAAATTAAATAAAGAAATCGTGATTTATAAAATTAACCATCTTTGTTAATAATAAAAATCGCTGTAATCTGGGAAATAGTCAATTATTTACACGTATTTATCAAAATGACGGAAAATTTTTGCCTGTGATAAGTCAATCATTGTTCACTGTTCTTTAAGGTGCCTGCGATATCCCTCGAAAGCTATGCCGGTATCTTCTTTTTGCGAGCGGTGGACAGGCAGCGTTCTATGAAAGAAGGCGGTAAGGGTGGATAAACCCCTTTCCAAGTAGGAAGGTGGGCGCTTCAGGTAGGAGAGCGGGACCGTGACACGGTCGGAATCTACACGGCATCTTTTGGATGAGATCGGGCGCTTGCGCGCGGCCATCGACGCGTCGGGAGACATCCTCTACGACTGGGATCTAGCGGCGGATACTATCTGCTGGACCGGCCGTGCCTCGGATATCTTCGGTGCGGCGGGCGACTCTCTGCCCGTATCTGGTGACGGTTGGAGCGGAAAGCTCAGTCCCGAGGATCTGCCGCAACGCGCACGCGCCTTGACCGAGCACTTTGCCGGTATAGCGGAATACGATGTCGAGTACCGGATCCGGGCGGACGATGGCAGCCTTCGCTGGGTCCATGACCGCGGGTCCGTGGAACTTTCCGCTTCCGGCGTACCGGAGCGTATGAAGGGGACCCTGCGCTGTATCGATCGGCGCAAGCAGACCGAAGCGCGGCTCGAGTACCTGGTGAACTATGACGAACTGACCGGGCATTTCAATAAGCTGAGGCTGCGGGAGGCCCTAGAGCAGTCGATGGCACGGTCCGAGCGTGCCGGAAAGCCGGGTGCTTTCGTCGTTGTCGGTGTCGACAAGCTCGGAATGATCAATGCCGCCTACGGGTGCGAATCCGGCGATGCGATCCTTGTGGACGTCGCGCGTTGCCTGGACGATTGTCTGCGTGTCAGCGATACGGTCGGCCGTTTGGGTGGCGATCGCTTTGGGATCGTGCTCGAGGGCCGGGACGAACGAGATGCAGACGTTGTCGCCGATCGCGTTCTCAGCGCAATCCGCAGTCTCTTCGTTGATATCGATGCGGGCCGTCTTCACGTTTCCGCCTCGGCGGGTATTGCGAGCTTCCCTTCTGCCGGCCAGAATAGTCTGGACATCATCACCCGGGCAGAGAGTGCGCTGTTGGATGCCAAGGCCAAGGGGCGAGATTGCGTCCATGCCTATGAAGTAACCGAAGAGCAGCGCAGCGAGTATCGAACCTCTGTCGGTATCGGCGCGGAGGTGCGTGAAGCAATCAAGGAAAACCGTCTGGTTCTCGCTTACCAGCCTCTGGTCGAAGCCAGTTCAGGGAAAACCACCTGTTATGAATGCCTGCTGCGTATGTATGCGCCGGACGGCAGCCTGGTGCCTGCCGGACGCTTTATTCCGGTGGTCGAAAAGCTGGGTCTGATGCGTGCCGTCGACCGCTTGGTGCTGGATCTTGTATTACAGGATCTGGAACGGCATCCGGAGGTTATGCTGGCCTTTAACATCTCTGGCCTAACGGTTGCCGACCGCTCCTGGTTGCGCAGCCTGCAGGGCCGCTTGAGAGACAAGCGCCAGGTCGCAGAACGTATCATCCTCGAGATCACGGAAACGGCAGCGCTTTACGACAACGATGAGTCGGCACGCTTCGTCGAAGCCGTCCGTGCCCTGGGCTGCCAGGTGGCGATCGATGACTTTGGCGCGGGGTACACGACCTTTCATCATCTCAAGACCCTGCCGGTCGACATCGTCAAGATCGATGGCTCTTTCGTGCGGGATATTCAGTCTTCACCCGACAACCAGCTTTTCGTGCGCAACCTTCTCTCGCTGGCGAAAGCGTTAGACCTCAAGACCGTCGCGGAATGTGTCGAAACCCAGGAAGATTCGGACTTTTTGAAGTCTGAAGGTGTCGATCTTCTGCAGGGTTACTTCTTCGGCAAACCCGAACTTCAACCCGAATGGCAAACGATCGACCGGAAGCTGATCGCGGGCGGCGCTAAACTCAATCCCGACTTCGCAAATGGTGAGACCGGATTGAACAGCGAAGCCGACGCGCAAGACACCCAGTCGATGCTGCTGGTTCCACTTCCGGCGGTCGGACAGTCTCAATAACCATCACGCCTTCGTCCGCGGCGCTTTCAAAAATGCCTGTTCGGGGCTTGTTTGAATAGGCGCCGTTTGCGTCAGCCAATCGCCGAACATAGCGAGCGCCTGATTGGGCCGGCTGTGTGCCGGACGAACGAAGTATACACCTCGCCCGGTGTAGCGCGGCTCCGGTATGACGATTCGCAATCGGCCCTCATGCAGATCCTCTGAGATCAGTGACAGATCGCCCAAAGCGACACCATGACCGGCTTCGGCGGCGCGTACCGCCATGTCGAGTGTCTCAAAGGCCGGTCCCTGATCGCCTGCAGGAAAATCCAGTCCGACTTCCGAGAGCCACCAAGGCCAGTCGCGCCGATCGGTTGTCGTATGCAAGAGGGTCGTTTCAGGCCAAAAGCCATGATGTGTTGATGTTGCCGTATCTCCTGGCCGGTCAGCGGCGGTGACAGGGGCTAGGCACTCACGCGCAAGGCAGTCGGCCTGACAGGCGGGCCAGCTGCCATCGCCATAGAGGATCGCGGCATCGAAACTGTCGCTGTCCAGTTCGGCAGGATGCAGCGTAATGGTGATGCGCACATCGATGCGCGGGTGTAGAGCCGCAAATTCGGGGAGGCGCGGCATCAGCCAGCGCACAGCGAAGGTCGGCATGACCTGAAGCCGTAAAACGTCGGAAGCGCGCAGAAGTTTCTCGGCCGCGTGATCTAACTGGGTCAGAGCATCCGTCACGGCTGGCGCCAAAGAGCGCCCATTTTCCGTAAGTGAGAGCGCGTTTGCGCTGCGGGAAAAAAGTTTGCTGCCGAAGTGATCCTCAAGGTTCCTGACCTGTCGGCTGACCGCGCCCTGCGTTACGCAAAGCTCTTCGGCGGCCCTAGTCAAGTTTCCGTGACGCGCGGCGGCCTCGAAGGCGCGCAGGGCATTCAGCGATGGCAGGTGTCGGTACATCTGAGTCTGCTATGAGTTTTTCTCAGTCTTAGCTTCAGATTAAATCGCTGGTCTCCAGTAGACGCAACAGACTTAATTGACTCGAGGGCAGTCATGCTGATTTTTACTCAGTCTAGCGAAGGGCCATGAACATGAGTGCTGAACCGAGAGACCGTGACGTTTCGCGCAACCACAAGGTCTTTATGGAAGGCCTCTACTGGTGGGGTATCCCGACGCTCTTCCGCTGTCCGATCGCTGAGACACCCGATGACAGCGACATCGTGTTGGTCGGCGTTCCGCACAGCACAGGGAATGGCACGACCGAGCGGGATCAGCATCTGGGGCCGCGCGCCGTACGCGACATATCGGCTTTAGGCCGGCGCGTGCATATGAAGTTTCAGGTCGACCCCTGGCAGACCTGCCGCATTCACGACCTCGGGGATGTGCCGCTGCCGGAAGGCAATAACAACGAACGGTCGATCGAGGATATTACGGCCTTTTATCGCAACATCGACGCGGCTGGCGCGCGACCGGTTTCGATTGGCGGCGACCACTCGATCACCGGTGGGATTCTACAGGCGTTGGGCGGAGCGCAGTCCAAGCTGACTGGCGGCGAAAAGGTCTCGATCCTACACTTCGACGCCCACACGGACACTTTCCAGCACATGGACCACTTTCTGGGCGCGCGCAAATCCGCGGCGCACTGGGCCGCCTATCTGGTGCGCGACGGTCACGTAGATGCCAGCCGAAGCGTTCAGGTCGGCATTCGCGGCAATCCTCGGACGCTGAACTGGCTAAAGCCGAGTTACGATCTCGGCTACGAGGTCATCACCATGGACCGATACGAGGAACTGGGGCCGGACAACTGCATCGAGATCATCCGGAATCGGATTGGCGACCGGCCAGTCTATATTACCTTCGATCTGGATTGCCTGGATCCCACGGTGGCGCCGGGCGTGGCGAACATAGAAGCTGGCTCTACGGGTTTCACCGTCGCGCAGGCTGTTAAGCTCATGCACGCGGTGCGCGGTCTGAATGTGATCGGTGGGGATGTGGCCTGCCTGATGCCGACGCGCGACAATCCCAACCGTATTACCTCAATGGTCGCGAATGCCGTGATGTTCGAGATGATTTGCCTGATTGCCGATCGGCAAAAGCAGCTAGAAGCCGCAGGCTAACAAGCGCATCAGGTCGAAACGAACTCAGATCTATTTGTCTTTGCTGTCCGATTTGCTGATGACGTCGAGCTGTTTCTGAAGCTCTTCGACCTTGGTCTTCAGATCGTCCAGCGATTCGGCAGCGGAGACGTCCGCCTCAGGTTTCTCGTCGCTTTTTTCCGGGGCCTTGCCGTTTTCAGTTCCGCTGTCCGGTCCGAGGGGCGTCCACATCTTCATGGCGTTTTCGAACATTGCCATGTTCTGCTTACCCATCTCCTCCAGATTACCGAAGGGGAACATGCCGCCAAAGGTTTCCTGCATCGACTGGCGCAGCTTTTCCTGATTGGTTGCGAAGCCTTCCATCATATGTTCCAGGTAGCGCGGCACCATCCATTGCATGTTATCGCCGTAAAAGCCGATAAGCTGCCGCAGGAAGTTGATCGGCAGCAGGTTCTGTCCCTTGGCTTCCTCCTCGACGATGATCTGGGTCAGGACAGCACGCGTGATGTCGTCGCCGGTCTTTGCGTCATAGACAACAAAATCGATGTCCTCCTGAACCATCTGACAGAGATGATCCAGTGTTACATAGCTGCTGGTCGCCGTATTGTAGAGACGGCGATTGGCATACTTCTTAATGGTGATCGGCCCGTTATCGCCGTTTGTTGTTTTCGCCGACACGCTTACTTGCCTTTCGTTTCGACTTAAGCGGACACAACCCGCTCAAGCGGTGAAACACCTGAGTATTAACGACTTCGCTAGTGCGATATTGCTGCGCAGCGAGGAGGTCTGTCAATGTCTAGTAAGTTTAACCATAATCCGGCCACCTGGGCGGCGGTTACGTTTGCGCGGAAAGAACGCCAACAGATGAAGTCAACGCGGTTATAAGCTGGGCTTGTGATGAGCTAACCTCGGACCCGGCATAGGGTGGCGCAGCCGGATCAGCCGCTCTATATTGCCGCGCGATGACAAAACAAACGGAATCCGACGAATTGGCGCGCCGCTTTCTGGATCTCTGGCAGGATCAGGCACAGGCCATGGCCATGGATTTGTGGCAGCAAACCGGGGTTTCGAAAGCCTTTGAAGACGGAAGTCGTGTGGCGGACTCCGATAACGCTCCAGCGGATCCGATCTCCAGTTGGATGGCCGCCTGGCCTGCAATGATGGGGGCCGCCGTAGAGGCGATGGAAGCCGCCAGAAGGAAACAGAACGACGATGACGGCAGCAGTCACACCCCGGCGGTTGGGTCCCCGGCCGCTGCAGCTTCATCTGGCGACGGCCTATATGACCTGGACCAGCTCCTCCGCCGGCTTGACGCTATGGAAAGGCGGCTCGCCGAACTGGAAGCCAGATGCGCAGCGCAAGAAGAATGACGGCGCTGAAGAGCTCGCCGGCCTGCTGCGAGAGATCGAAGGTCAGGACGTCGCTCAGTTCAACCAATCGCTTTCCGAGGAAGTTCGTCGTCGTGTCTCGGCCTTGATAACGGGTATCGAGACCTACCGCGCGCATTCCTATCGTCGTCGTCTTGAGGAACCGCCAAGCTGCTGGAACGAGGGCTCTGCGCGCCTGCTCGATTTCGGTGCGATCAGTGCGAAATCGGGTAAGCTCCTGAAAAGAAGGCGACGCGGCCAGGCTATTCTCGTCGTTCCCTCCTTGATCAACCGCTCTTACATCCTGGATCTTACAAAGCAACGCAGCTTGATGCGATGGCTCTCGCAGCAAGGTTTTCAACCCTACCTGCTGGACTGGGGCACGCCGGATGAAAACGAACTGCGCTTTTCGCTCACCGACTATATAGCCGGCTACCTAGAGCGCGCCTTAAACGCCGTACTCGCGGAGACCGGCGGGCAGCCACCGGTCTTGCTGGGCTATTGCATGGGAGGGCTGCTGACGCTCGCGCTTGCCCAACGCCGTCGGCCGGACATCGCTGGGCTTGCTCTGCTGGCGACACCTTGGGATTTTCATGCCGATCAAAGCAGCTCTGCTCTTTCGCAACGTTCTCTGACGGTTGCATCCTACTTGACGCTCGCTGAGCAAAATGGCTGTCTGCCCGTCGATGCGCTTCAGAGTCTCTTCGCTTTGCAGGACCCTATGGCCGTGGCCACAAAGTTCATAAAGTTTGCTGAGTTGGATCCGAAAGCCGGTGCCGCCGCGGATTTCGTTGCCGTCGAGGACTGGATCAATGACGGTGTGCCTCTTCCCGCACCGGTCGCCAAAACCTGTCTCGACGGCTGGTACCTGCAGAACCAAACGGTCAAGGATGCGTGGTGCGTCGCCGGAAAGGAGATTCTTCCCGCTGAGCTGGAGCTTCCCTGTCTCGGTGTCGTGCCGACGCAGGACAAGATCGTTCCGCCGGCTTCCGCTATGGCGCTGTGCCGGAAATTGCGCTCCGTCGAGGTACTCACACCGGCTTCCGGGCACATCGGTATGGTGGTCGGTCAGGACGCCGTCGAGGATCTTTGGCGGCCGCTCGCGTCCTGGATTTCGCGAATAGGGCCCAAGTAAAGCTCTCTCGCCTTTCTTTATTGCACCTGCGCTCAAGCATTGCTTGCACCGAGGGCGGGAGCGTCGTTATATCTTAAAATCTATTTTGCACTGCAGCTAAACCGCTCGCGCGCGGACGGCTTGGCGTTGGATCGGTGGCCCGGTTCGAGTGCCCTGAACTCAGGGTGATGCGCATTTGGGCAGCTACAAGGGAGGATCTCACTTATGACTGATGTGGTAATTGCGGGCGCCGCACGGACGCCTGTCGGTTCGTTCAACGGTGGACTGTCCAAAGTCTCGGCGTCGGACCTCGGAACGGTCGCCATCAAGGAGGCCATGAGCCGGGCTTCGGTGGCCCCGGAAGATGTCGATGAAGCCATCATGGGCCAAATTCTGTCGGC
>CBDDBN010000006.1:0-123618 GCA_965225735.1 Denitrobaculum sp.
CTTTCCGGGTGTCTGGCCCTTGAGCTTGACGCTTTCCGCGACGCCCCCAACCACGAAGGCGGTTGCGACGCCGTTGGCATCGGTGTTCACCCTGACCCGGTCCTTGACGGCTGGATCGCCACTTTTCTCCGCCAGTCCCGCGCCCTGCCGCAAACCCAGGACGAAGGTCACCGGTACATTGGCTGCGGGTCTCTGACGGCCCGCAATCGGCGGCCCGTCGAGAACTTGGAACTTTACCTCGAACTCCTGGTTCACAAACATGCGCTGCATCGTATTGACCGCGACGATACTGCGTGACGAAAACTGGTTCGCGATCAGGCCTTCGAACAGCGTGAAGCCAAGAGGCCCGCCGACCGGAATAGCGAAGATAAAGCCCAGGGTTTCAAGGGTAGATAGTCCCTCGTCTTCGCTGTTCGGCGCATTGTCGTTTCCGTCAGGTTCGCCGTCTCCAAATCGTCCGCCGAAGGGCAGGTTGCTCCCTGCAAAGCGGGATTTGACGAAATTTGAAGTGTCCTGGGGCATTGCATTCTCCTTTCGTGAAACCGAGGATGGCTCCCGAATGAGCCACCCGTCTTGCCCAGAACTACGGCTCGAATATTTATTTAGATGCATACGAATAAATGCGCCGTCTCATCAGATCGCGTGGCATCAAGTTTTCGTTGAGCGGAACCGACGGATATTGACTCGCCGCGTTTTCCTCCCGATCTCCAACTAAGTCTGAACTGTTTGAGGTGGTTGCCGTGTGTGAGCTCTTTGCGATGTCGTCGAGACAGGCCTCCGCGCTGACCTATTCCCTCAACGAGTTCTCCAAGCACGGTGGTCTTACCCATGGCAACAACTCGGGCTGGGGCATTGCCTATTTCGAGGAACGCGAAGCTTTCCTGGTAAAGGAGCCAGAGCCCGCCGCGGACAGCCCCTGGGTAAAATTCATCGCCGAGCAGGAACTCAAAAGCAACTGCGTCATTGCTCACGTGCGTCTGGCCACGGTCGGCAAACCGATGCTGCGCAACACACATCCTTTCCGCCGTGCCCTTGCCGGGCGCGTTCATGTCTTCGCCCACAACGGCACGCTGAAGGGTCTGCACGAAACGTCTGCAGCCCAGAATGCTCACTATCATCCGATCGGAGAAACCGACTCAGAGCTCGCTTTTTGCCTGTTGCTAGAGCGCCTGCGTGCGCCCTGGCTGGACGGCGAGCGGCCACCCACCCCGAAAGAACGTTTACGTGTCTTCGCTGACTTCGCGTCGGAGATGCGTGGTTTCGGCACCTCGAACTTCCTCTATTCGGACGGCGAGGTTCTCTTCGCGCACGCAGACCGTCGCATCTACGAAGAGGGTGGAGAATTCAGTGAACCGCGATCGCCAGGTCTGAGCCTGCGCAACTGCGTTGCCTGCCAACAGGGTCCGGAATGGGCTTGCGATGGCCTGCACCTGGGTCTTGGCGACCAATCGACCCTGCTGCTCGCCAGCGTGCCGCTGGACTCCTACGGATGGGAAGGCTTGCCCGAAGGGACCGCTCTGGCAGTTCAGGACGGCGCGGAAGTCGCGCGGATCGCGACCTGAACCAAGCTTCAGATCTTTTTGAAATCGCCGTGTCGTCCTGCGCCATCCCGAAAGCGCGCGGCGCCCTTCAGACCACCGGCAGCCAGCGCAGACCGGCTGTTTTCCCACTCCTGCTTCAGCGCCTCGCGCATTGTTAAGCCATGCTGGCGGCGGGCCGAGCGGCGGTCGCTGCGCAGGCAGTGTTGCGGGAAACGGGCGATTTCCCGGGCCAGTTCCTCGGCCTTTTCGCGGCTCGTGCCGTCGTCGACCAGATATTCGCAGAGCCCGATACGGGAGCATTCCTCCGCCGTCACCTTGCGTCCCGTCAGGATGATCTCCATCGCGCGCCCCTCGCCCACCAAACGCGGCAAGCGTACGGTGCCCCCGTCGATCAGGGGAATTCCCCAGCGCCGGCAGTAGACTCCCATGTAAGCGCTACGCTCCATCACCCGGAAGTCGCACCAGAGGGCCAGCTCCATGCCTCCGGCCACCGCAGGGCCGGCAAGCGCGCCGATCACGGGCTTGTCCAGTTCCAGACGGCTCGGCCCCATGGGCCCCTGCGGGATCTCGCCGCCATTGCCTGCAGAGGGACCGCCCTCGGGAAAGTTCAGCTCCGCCAATGGGTCTTCGTCCGCCAGCGCGGCGGCAAACTTAAGGTCCCAACCGGCGCAGAAAGCGCCGCCCTCACCCCAGAACACGGCAACCACGGCCGTTTCATCCCGGTCGAATTCCAGGAAGGCTTCGTAGAGCGCGGCGGCACTGTCCGGGTCGACCGCGTTGCGTGCCTCCGGCCGCGAATGGATCACGGTCCAGACTCCGTCGCTCTTTTCAATCCGCACGCTCATCTCTCGCTCCTCTTCACGGTAAGACGTCAGTCATGGCTCGTCGTCGCGCCAAGCGATGCCAGGGCCTCCCCATCCAGACGCATGAAGCGCTTCTGCGTCAAAAGCTCGGCGCCCAGGCTTTCATAAAAGCGCTGCGCACGATCGTTTTCCACCGACCAGTCGATGCGGCCGATTCCCTCTTCCCGGCAGATGCCCGCCAGGAAACCCATGATACGCCGGCCGACTCCCGCGCTGCGCCAGGCATCGGCCACGAAGATGTCCTTGAGAAAGATCAGGCCTTCCAAAGCATTCCCAGGATGCAGCACCGCAAAACAGGCAAAGCCAACCGCGTCTTCTCCCGCAAAGGCCAGCAGGAAACGGGTGTCGGTCTTTCCGTCATTCAGCCAGCTCCGCGCTGCCGCCTGCGTCTGGCCAGCAGGTTTCGGTGCATCCTGATAGTAGTCGTCCATCGCATCGATCATCGCGGCAAGCGGCGCTTCATCGCCCGCCGCGGCCAAGCGGATCGTGATTTCGGTCATGGGTACTCCACTCTGCTGGACCAGGCGGGATCGTCGTGTTTGCGCCAGTACAGGTCTTTGATCTGACGGGTAATCGGACCGACTTGCCCTGAAGCGACTGCCCTGTCGTCGATGCGTGTGACCGGCATGATGCCCCCGGCCGTCGAAGTTATGAAAACCTCGTCAGCGGCCATCAACTCGGACCGCGAGATCTCCCGAGCTTGGCAGGAGAGTTCCAATTCTTCGCTCAGGTCGAAAACGCTTTGGCGGGTAATGCCTGGTAAAACGCCGCTGGCCGGCGTGGCAAGCGCACCGCCTGCGACCAGGAAAACGTTGAAGCCGGGGCCTTCGGCGATGTGGCCATCGCTATCCACCAGCAAAGCCGTCTCGCCGCCGCGGTCGTAGGCATCGAAGAGACCGCGAACGAGATCCAGCCAGTGGTAGTTCTTGATCGACGGATCCAGTGAAGCCGGAGAAATCCGGACAATGTCGCTGACCGTTACGTGCAGGCCCCGCACCAACTGTTCCTGGTTCGCAACCGACCCGAAAGGCACGGCGAAGGCCATAAAACGGTTTACGGCATCGCGCGGATCGCGGCTGAAGGTGGGTGAAGTGCCGCGGGTGCAGAGCATTTCCACATAGGCATCCCGATGCCCCGACAAGGCGACGCAGTTGTGCAATATCTCCGTTACCTGAACCCGATCGTAGGGGATAGACATCCGCAAGCGATCCAGATTTCCCCAGAAACGATCCAGGTGGCGATCCAGACGAAAGAAGGCGCCGCGCCAGACATGGACGGTGTCGTAGGTGGCATCAGAATGCAGGAACCCCCAGTCGAGTACCGAAATCTTGGCTTCGGAGACCGGCAGATACTGACTGTCCTGAAAGGCGACTCCATCCGGATAGACATGAGGATCGCGGTACTTCGGTTCCAGGACGGGACGTGATGGCATGCCAAGTGCTCCTTCGATTCCGACCGGGAGACTAAAGCAGTTTTCGGTCAGCCTGATGCAGGAAAATCGTCAGAACAGGAAGAACAGCTCTGGGCGCAGGGCCAGAAAGGCATCCGATCCGCTCATCCTTTAGGATGATGTTCTTCGGTGACGGTTGTTGCTTATTTATGTCATACTACCAAAGGGCGCGCCAAACAGGGATACTGCGCAAAATCAGTTGGGTGCGAAACAGGATTTATTGTTTATGACTTTTCCAATCGAGCGCGTGCGGCAGGCTTTTCCCGCCTTGGCCATCACTGACGCTGGGAGCCAAAGAGCCTATCTCGACAATCCGGCGGGAACCCAGGTACCGCAACGTGTCGCAGATGCTGTCGCCGATTGCCTTATTCGCAGCAACGCCAATCTCGGCGGTTTCTTTGCGACCAGCCGCGCCGCCGGCGAGGTGGTGGACGAGGCGCACCAAGCCATGGCCGATTTCCTGGGCGCGGCCTCGGCGGATGAGATCATCCTCGGCGCTAGTATGACCACCCTCACCTTCCATCTGGCGCGCAGTATCTGCCGCGACTTCAAACCAGGCGATGAAATTCTTCTCACGCGGATGGACCACGAAGGCAACGTTGCGCCCTGGCTGACCATCGCCGAGGATCTCGGCCTTGTGGTCAAATGGCTGCCCTTCGATACCGAGACCTGGCAGGTCGAGCCGGACGCGCTGCAGGCGGCGCTCAGCGACCGCACCCGGCTACTTGCCCTCAACTATGCCAGCAACCTCACCGGTTCTATCAATGACGTCAAAGCCTTAACCGCGATGGCCAAGGCCGCCGGCGCGCTGGTTTTCATCGATGCGGTCCAGCTGGCGCCGCACCGGGCCATCGACGTGCAGGATCTGGGTTGCGACTTCCTGGCCTGTTCCTCCTACAAGTTCTTCGGTCCGCATCTCGGCATTGTCTGGGGCCGCGCGGAGGTCTTGCGCGCATTGCCCGCCTATAAGTGCCGCTGCGTCGGCGACGAACTGATGGGCAAGTTCGAGACCGGCACGCCGCAGATCGAACTCTTGGCTGGCCTGACGGCGACCGTCGACTACTACGCCTGGCTCGGGGGCGAGATGGGGGAAAGAGGTTCACGGCGCGCGAAAATCCTCTCGGCTTTCGACGCAGCCCACGCTTATGAGCGCCCGCTCGCAAGCCAACTGATTGAAGGCCTGACCGAGCTGTCCGATGTCACGATCCATGGCATCACGAACCTGAACCGGATCGATCAGCGCGTCCCCACCGTTTCCTTTAGCTACAACGGGTATAAACCTGCCTTCGTGGCCAAGGCCTTAGCCGACCAGAACATCTTCGTCTGGAACGGACACAACTATGCCTTGGAAGTCGTGCGGCAACTCGGCATTCCGGAAGACGAAGGCATGGTGCGCATCGGCATCGCCCACTACAACACCGCAGCCGAGATCGAGCGAACCCTGGCCTGCCTGGCGGATATCGGTAAATGAGTCTGGCCGGGCACGCGACCACGGCATCGACCTAAGAAGCTTCTGCTCAATTCCGAACCCGTAACGCAACGCGCGGCAAGATCGGCATCAGCTTGTTACCGGCTTTCAATTTTCCTTGAAAATCTATCGATCAGTAGATAGATATCTCTTTCGAACGTCACGGCTCCTCAGCCGTGATGCCTTTTCCTTTGTCGCGGGCGGGAGCCAATGAAGACGGAGACCTTGATTGTCGGCGGCGGTTTGAGCGGCCTTTACGCCGCCTATCGTCTCGCGCAGCAGGGCCGCGACTTTCTCCTGTTGGAGGGCCGTGACCGTCTCGGCGGACGGATCCTCTCCGAGACGCTCGCCACGGAAGATGCCGGCAAGAGAGCGGTCGGTTTTCGACCTCGGTCCGGCCTGGTACTGGCCCGATCAGCCGCGCATGGCCCGCTTGCTCAGGGAACTGAATATCGAGTCTTTTCAACAGGCTACGCAGGGTGCCTCGCGCTACGAAGATCCGCAGCGCGGTGTCGAGAGCTTCCGCAATCCCGCGATGATGCCGCCCAGCTTCCGGGTCACGGGCGGTCTGGCGCGCATGATCGACGGCCTTGCCGAACAGATGCCCGCCGACCGGATTCTGCTCTCTAAGAAAGTCACCGCGATCGCCAAGGACGACGGGGACTTTCAGATCACCTTCGAAAATGGGGCCGGAGAAGAAGCGCAACTTAAGACACAGCGGGTCCTTCTGGCGCTTCCGCCGCGCCTGGCGGCCAGAAGCATTGTTTTTACGCCAGAGCTGCCGGCGGAACTAACGCATGCGCTGACGGCGATCCCGACCTGGATGGCGGGCCATGCCAAGGTGATCGCGGTCTACGAGCGGCCCTTCTGGCACGACCACAAGCTCTCGGGCCATGCCTTCAGTCATATCGGCCCAGCAATGGAAATTCACGACGCCTCGCAACCCGATGGCCCTGCGGCCCTCTTCGGTTTCCTGGGCATCCCCGCGGAACCGGCGCCGCGAGATCGACCCCGAGACCCTGAAAGCCGCCGCCGTTGAGCAGTTCGGACGCCTCTTCGGCCCCGAAGCTGCAACGCCAAAGGCACTGTTTCTCAAGGATTGGGCCAGCGATCCCCTGACCGCGACCGAGGACGATCTCGCGCCGCTCTATGCGCATCCTGCCTATGGAATTCCAAGGGCAGCGCGCGGGCTCTTGGCCGACTTCGGAAACGGCGGACTGCTGTTCTGCGGTACCGAGGCCGCGGAGAGCTTCGGGGGATATCTCGAGGGCGCACTGGTCGCCGCCGAGGCCGCGACGGGCTAAAGTGCCGCCGCTCGGCAGCCTCTTCAGCCGAGATTTTCTCCGGTGAAGCCAGATAAGATCGCATGCCTGTGCCGACGTCCTATGCTAGGCTTCCGGTTACATTTTGACCTACAATTGCCACAGCGATCCGGCGCCCTGGGGACAAATTCCCTCCAGAGGCGCCCTTAGCTGTGAAAGCCGCTCTTAAATTGGTATAGACAACTGCGATGGAACAGCTGGACCACCGAACGCTCATCGCCGGACTGAGCGAAGAACAGCGCGAGGCGCTGATCGCGCGCGCCGACGGCCCCGGTCTGCGTCAGGCCGCCGCGCATCTGGGCGCCATCCTGGTGATCAGCGCGCTGATACTTTTCGAAGCGCCCCTGCAGCCGTTGCTGATCCTGATCCAGGGCGTTCTGATCGTCTTCCTCTTTACGGCCTTGCATGAGACGATCCACAAGACCGCCTTCAAGACCCCGGCTCTGAATAAGATGATGGCCTTCGTCAGCGGCTTTCTGATCGCCCTGCCGCCAGACTGGTTCCGCTACTTCCACTTCGCGCATCACCGCCACACCAACGACCCGGCGCGCGACCCGGAACTGGCGAGGCCCAAGCCAGAGAGCTTCGGGGCCTATCTTTGGTATCTCTCGGGCCTGCCGGTCTGGGTTTCGCACTTCCGTACCCTGCTGATAAACGCCGCGGGCCGGAACAGCGACGACTTCGTCCCTCCTAAGGGCGCGGCGAAGGTCAAGTCGGAGGCCCGGCTGTTCCTGGCGCTCTACGCCGCCATCGCCGCCCTCTCGATGGCATTCCAGTCAACGGCGATCTTTTGGATCTGGCTGCTGCCCGTGCTGATCGGCCAGCCTTTCCTGCGCGCCTACCTCCTGGCAGAACACGCCGGTTGTCCCCAGATCCCAAACATGCTGGCCAACAGCCGCACCACCTTCACCAACGGCCTAGTGCGCTTCCTGGCCTGGAACATGCCCTACCACGCGGAGCACCACGCGTTCCCGGCGGTGCCCTTTCACAAGCTCGCCGATTTCCACGCCCTGACCCGGCCGCACCTCAAGGTGACTCAGCGCGGTTACGGACGGTTTCATTTGAAGCTGATTTCAGCCCTCAAAAGCCCGTCTTATTGAGCGGTATTTTTCTGTAACCAGGCCATCACATCGGGCGCGTCCCGGTCCGGCGGAAAGACCGGATAGTTCACCTGCAGGATCTCGTCGTCGCGCAGGATCATGGTCAGGCGTTTCAGAAGGCGCATGCCATCCACCTCCATTGTCGGCAACCGCAAGGCATCGGCCAGGAGATGGCCGTGATCGGAGAGCAGCGGGAAAGGCAGATGCAGTCGCTCCGACGCTTCCTTCTGATAATCGCTGGTCTGGGTCGAGAGACCGAAGAGATGTGTCGCGCCCAGGTCTTTGAGTTCCTGAAAGTGGTCGCGGAAAGCGCAGCTTTGCGGCGTGCAGCCCCGCGCGCCCGGGATCATGTCCCAGCCGTCCGGCAAGGCGACATCCGGCCGCCCGGTCATGGGATAGGCGTAGATGACGGTGATCCCGGAGAGGGACGTCAAGCGCACATCGGATCCGTCGGTCGCGGCGAGGGTGACATCCGGAAGGCGCAGGCCTTTCAGATGATCCGCCGCGCCATCGTTTTCCGGTTCCGGCAGGGCGCTCCAGTCCACGCTTTCCAAAGACATAGCCTTCCTCGTTCTTCTCTCAATCCGCATCCTGAAAGGATATCAAGCCATGTAGACATAAAATGCCGACGGCGACGACCGCTTTTTGCGGGATAGCGGATCAAGCTGCAGCATCACGGTTTCAGCCCGACGCAACGAGGTCGACCTCGGCGTTGGAGAAGCCGTATTCCCCGGCCATGCGCCGATGGCTTGGGCACCCCAGGTAGCCTGCGAGGATGTCATTGATGCGCTCCAGGAGCTGTGAATCGTGCGGCGAAACAGCGAACGCGCCGAAGGCGGGCGGTTTTTCATCGTAGGGAACCTCGATGCAATCCAGGTCCCAGGAGGGGTTTTGCGCGATGAAGCCAACATGGGCCCGTCCGACGCTGGCATAGGCATCGACCTGACCCGCGTGGAGAGCCGCCGCGGCTTCGCGGTAGGTTTCGAAAATGCGCAGGCGCTGTTCCGGGACCCCGAACTCGACAGCCGAACGGTGCTGGAACTGGTCGCGGACCACGGCAAGGAGCGCCGTGTCATGCTGGGCGACCGAGTGATACCCGGTGAAGTGACTGGGGTTGCCTCGTTGTACGAGCAGGCCGTCGGGCAGAACCCAGATGGGGTGTGTGAAGGCCGCCGAGCGTCGCCGTTCCTCCGTCGCGAAGAGACCCGTCGTCATTTGCCAATCGCCGCGCGCGAGCCCCGGCAGCAGCTGCGCAAACTCAGTTTCGATTGGCTCGAAGCTCTCGCCCAACACCTGAAAGATATGCCGGGCAATCTCAACATCATGCCCAACCACTCCACCCGACCCCTCTCTATAGTTGAAGGGCGGTTCGATCAGAAAGGCGAACTTCATTCTGCGTCCTTCCGGCTGCAAAGGTCTTGATTCTTGCGCCATAGCCGCCTGGAGCAACGCGAGGTCAAGATAAATCCGCAACCCTGAAACGGGCGTAGGTTAGCTAAACAAAAAAACCTGTTGGACGACCGCTTTCTGGAAGACTTCCTATAAAGTCTGTTGAGCGGCACAAGACCATCGTCTTTGTGCTCGTGGCTCCGAGTAAGCGTCCATCAGAAAAAGGTCCGGAAAGTGTATCGCAGACAATTCCTGCTCACAGCCGTCGCGACGGCAGCAACGGCGTTCCATCCGCTCGACGGCTTAGCCGGACCCGGGCGCGCGGCCAGCGGTTACATCCGCACAAATTGGAGCCGCGATCCCTACAGTTTTGGCTCCTACTCCTTCACCGCTAAGGGCGCGGAAAGAGAGCACCACGCCATTCTGGGACGCCCGATCGACGCGCGGCTGTTTTTCGCCGGCGAAGCAACACATCCGTCCTACAACAGCACCGTCCACGCCGCCTATGAATCCGGGTTGATGGCCGCCGACGCCGTCGCCCGCACGGACGCCCGTTCGATCGTTGTTGTCGGCGGCGGCATGAGCGGCCTGACGGCGGCAAGTCAACTGGCACGGCAAGGCTATGACGTCACGATCTGGGAGGCGCGGGATCGTATCGGCGGGCGAATTTGGACGGACAAAGGCCTGGGTGTGCCACTCGACCTGGGCGCAAGCTGGATTCATGGCGACGACGGCAACCCGCTGGCCGAGCTTGCGGCGGAACTAGATCTTGAAACAACAGTCACGCGAGACAGCTACATCGCGCGAGGCGGTGACGGCAGAGAAGTCTCACCGGACGAGGAACCGGACTGGCTGGAAGAAGTCCTCTCGGTTCAGCATGACTGGGGCGCTGGACTCGAACGCATCAATATGCGCGCCTACCGACGCGACACAGATTACAGCGGCGAGGATCTTCTTCTGCCCAATGGCTATGCCGAGATTTTCAAGGCTGTCTCCGACAAGATCGACATTCATCTGAACCGAAATGTGCAACTTGTTCGCCTGACCCAGAAAGGCGTCGAAGTGACGGATACGCGATCAGAGAAAACGATGTCGGACGCGGTCATCGTGACGGTGCCGCTGGGCGTTTTGAAACAGGGATCGATCGAATTCAGTCCGCCTCTTCCGACCGAGAAGAACAATGCCATCCGACGGCTTGGAATGGGCGTCCTCGATAAGCTGTATCTCAAATACGAAGAGGTCTTTTGGGACTCCGATAAGACCTGGATCGCAACACCGGAAAATGGCTTGCCACCCGGGCAATTCAATCAGTGGCTCAACCTCTATCCCTACATCGGTGAGCCTATCATTGTGGCCTTTAACGGTGCGGAACCTGCAAAAGTCCTGGCCGCGCTTTCCGACGCAGAAGTCGTAAGGCGAGCGCAAAACACTCTGAACAGCGCCTATCCCTGAGGCAGAGCGACAGCGCCTAAAGATCGGCCCTGAGACAAAGCCGCATCCGCCAAAATCGGTCAATCCATGCCAGTGTTCGGGTTTCACTCGGATATCTATCGAGGGATGTTTGCAAGCCGGAGATGCAAGCAAGGTTACCGATCACGAGGTTCAGGCGATCACTCTTGCCAAAGAAGAAGCCCGCCTCAGAAACGGTCGCGAAGAGTCCAGACTCAACCAGGACATCTCTCGTGCCACATTTTTTCATGATCCCGTTTTTGATATGGTGTGAAGCCTCAACATGGTCCGCTCCTCTTAAAATCTCACATGGATAGACATGAGCCAGGAATCCTCGCAACACCCACCGCTTGATCTAGATGGACTTCCTCTCTGGCTCGTGGAGCGCGGCATGCTGGGTTTGCCGCTGAGTGAGCAAATCGCCGGGTTTTGCCAAAAACTTTTCGAGAGCGGTTTCCCAATAAAGCGGGCGCAGGTGGGTATGACCACGCTTCATCCAAAGTACGGCTCGCACACCTTTCTTTGGCGCGCGGGCATACATGAGGTTGAGCATACAGAGTATGAGCGCGACCAAGTTCATGAAGACATCTACCTGAAGAGTCCGGTCCACCGCATGCGCAGCCAGGGGCTTTTGTCGCTGCGACGGCGTATTGACGGAGACGGAACCGATGAATTCCCTCTGTTCGGACAGTTGAGGTCTGAGGGATTTGTCGACTACGCCGCGCAGATCGTGCCCTTCGATCCTCGGCAGGCGGAAGCCCTGGCTAACAACCCGGACGGTTCGGCAGAAGAAAGGGCTCCGGGTCAAGGCGTGGACGGGATCTTTTTCTCCTGCGCCACCGACCGGCCGGAAGGCTTTGACGACGCCGAACTCAGTCGGGTCTTTCAAGCGCTCCCCTATTTGGCGCTATCGGTGAAATCCCGCCTGACCTACGACGTCGCCAGGACTGTGCTCGGGACTTACCTCGGTGACGATGCCGGCCATCGGGTGCTTTCTGGCGCGATTGAGCGTGGCTCGGCAAAGGCTATACCCGCCATCATCTGGTTCTCCGATTTACGCGGCTTTACCCGGCTCACAGATAGCCTGCCGCGCGACGTTCTGGTCGAAACGCTGAACGACTATCTCGAAGCGATGGCGGAACCGGTCCATGCCAACAACGGTCAGATCCTCAAGATCATGGGGGACGGTCTGTTGGCGACGTTCGATCTGACCGACCGCGATCAGACGACGGTCTGCCGCGAGGCCCTGGCGGCAGCGGCGGCATTGCAGAGCGCATTCCCAAACTTCAACGAGACCCGCAAGGCTGCCGGCAAACCGGTCATGGACTTCGGCCTGGCGCTGCACATGGGCGAAGTCTTCTACGGCAATATCGGCGCCAGCGAGCGTCTCGACTTCACGGTGATCGGACCTGCGGTCAATGAGGCGAGCCGGATCCAATCCCTATGCCGGCCTCTGGCGCGCTCCATTCTGATTTCCAACAGCTTCAAAGAGGCAGCTGGCGGCGAAGTTGAACTGGAGGCCCTCGGCGCTCACTCCCTTCGAGGCGTTCGCGAACCGCAGGAACTCTTCGGGCTGGCGGGTTGAATCGACGCTTGTCCGCGTGCGCCGATACCAGAGGCGATAGAGCTTTATGGCGTCGGATCGATTTTGTGTACTTCCACCGTGGTATGCGCCACGTGATCGATTTTCTGCAGAGCCGCCCTGTAGTCCGACGCGCTTTTGGGTCTGGCGGAAGCAATGGAAACGATCACGGAATGATGGCCGGGACCGATCTGCCAAAGGTGCAGGTCTGTGATGCTATCGTTTTCGCTCTCGATCGCTTCGCGAACCTGCTCTTCAATGCGCCCACCGCGCGGTACGCGATCGAGCAGAACGCTGGAGGTATCTCGAATCAGTCCCCACGACCAGCGCGAGATAACGATCGCACCGACGACGCCCATAACCGGGTCGGCCCAGGACCATCCATAAACGCGTCCCAATAGCAGCGCGACAATCGCAAGGATCGAGGTCAGAGCATCGGCTAAAACGTGCAGATAAGCCGCGCGCAGATTGTTGTCATGGCCGTGGCCATGGTGATGATCGTGATCATGACCATGGTGATGATGGTGATCGTCCCGCAGCAGCCAGGCGCTGAGCAGGTTCACAAGCAGGCCGACAACGGCGACCATGATGGCCTGTTCGAAGCTGATCGGCACAGGCTCGACCAGACGGAGCAGGCTCTCCCAGCCGATAAGCAATGCGACAAGCGCCAAGACCACTGCACTCGCGAAGCCGGCCAGATCGCCGACTTTGCCGGTCCCGAAACTGAAACTGGGATTGGTCGCGTTTCGTCTGGCATAGCGATAGGCCAAAACGGCGATCAGCATGGCACCGGCGTGCGTGGACATATGCCAGCCATCGGCGATCAATGCCATGGAACCGAACCAATGCCCGGCCGTGATCTCAACGATCATCATCGTGGCGGTCAGTGCGATGACCAGCCAGACCTTGCGCTCGTTGCGATCCTGGTTCGCGCCAAGGAAGACATGCTGATGCCTAAGCGCAGATAAATCCTCGGTGCTCAAGACCATCCCTTTCGGCACAGCGAACGCATATCACTTCATGTAGGATTTCAGAATCTGGGTCATCTCGTCCGCGCCCTGTTCGCGTTCGGCCGCCGTAGAGGCACCGACAACATGATTGCGCAGATGCTCTTCCATTAGCTCGCCGGTGAGGCCCACCAGGGCGCCGCGTATCGACGCAAGCTGCCTCAGCACCTCACTACAGTCTGCTTCGGCCTCAAGCGCGCGTTCGACGCCTTCCAGCTGACCTTTCATCCGGCGCAGGCGCGTGACCAGCTTCGGTTTGTTTCGACTGAGGTGCGACACTGATTGTTCCCGGTTTATAATATAGGGGACTATACTATATTGATGCTGACCGGCAAGCCTCAAACTGAAGACGACAAGACGATTGGCGCGCGACGGCGGCATAATGTGCTGTCAGCGCCACGGTCCGAAACGGAGCTTAGCGGACCGCGGAATCAGGAACGGCTGTGTTGGGCAGTATGAAGAACGAGTGGGCTCCAGGCGATCGACCGCCCGCGTCACCCTCTTTCCAGTACGGCCGCAGCAACTGGATGCTTCGGCCCATTCTTGCCGTTCGCTTCAATCCTCGGATTTCGCGCTTGCGTTCCCAACAGCCGTCGTTCACTACGACAGCAATGTCGAGCGGAGGCTAAAGGTCTGCTGTGCGGGGCGGAGCGGACTTTCTTTTTGATCCAGCCCTTGTCCGCTTAGCCCCCCCCAAAACAAGCTATGAGAAACCAAGACAGCGAGGAAGCACCGTTCGAACTCAAGCGTTCTGCAGAACGGCGGAAGTGTACCAGGCCGGCGGTGCCGACCTGGTATTATAGTCTCTATCCAAACATGTCGGCGGTGATACCGGCGTACCAGCCGACGCTCTCTTCATAGGTCTGCTTGCGCAGATCGGCATTTTCACCGGTTTGACTGATGAAGCCATCCACCTTTGCGATCTTCTCGTCGGTTGCCTCATAAGACGCGCCGACCTTGATCCCGTCATCGGTGGCGACGAGCGACCAGCAGGTGTTGGAGAACTTCGGCGCGAATGCCTTCGAGCCGGTGAGCGCCGCCCGAATAGCCATGGCCGCGGCCTTGGCCTGACTGTTGGCCGAGTAGCCGGACTTCGGCATGTCGCCGTTGTTGGTGGCATCTCCGAGGACGTGGATGTTTTCATCGACCCGGCTTTGCATGGTTGCCGGGACAATGTCACACCAGCCTGCGTCGTTCGTGAGACCGGCCTTCTGCGCGATCAGGCCCGCCTTCATCGCGGGAATGACATTGCAGACGTCGGCCTTGATTGTCTCGCCATCCAGGATCACTTCCATGGCATCGGGACGCACTTCGGAGATTTGGCCGAAGTCCCCACCGACCCATTCGATCATGCCGGCGTAGTGCTTACCCCAAGCCTCCTGGAAGAGGCCCATCTTGGAGAACTTCTCCTTCGGATCGAACACCATGATTTTGGCGGTCGGGTTATTCGCCTTCATGTTATGGGCCATCATGGAGATGCGCTCGTAAGGTCCGGGCGGGCAGCGGTAGGGATTCGGCGGCGGAAGAACGACAATCGTACCGCCTTCGCGCATTCCATCGAGCTGCGCTTTCAAAAGCTGGCTCTGACTGCCAGCCTTGTAGGCATGGGGCATCTTGTTTTGAGATGTGACATCCCACCCGGGGACCGACCCATCGACAAAATCAATGCCCGGCGAGAGGACCAGGCGATCGTAGCCGACCGACCCGCCGCCCGCGAGAGATACGGTTTTCGCGTTCCGGTCAACATCGACGGCCCAATCGTGCACGACGTTCACGCCAAAGTTCGCGGCGAGCCCGCCATAACTGTGTCCGATGCTCTCGAACTCCCGGAAGCCACCAAGATAGAGATTGGAGAAGAAACAGGTGTAGTAACGCCGCGTCGGTTCGATCAGCGTGACGTCAATCGCCCCTTTTGAATCCTTTGCGATGTAGCGTGCAGCGGTCGCCCCGCCGGCTCCTCCGCCAATGACAACGACCCGGGGTTTACCCGCCGCCATGATCGTCGGAGCGGACAAAACAGCCGCCGCGGTCGCGGCGCCACCCAAAAAGCTTCTACGTGTAAATTTATGACTCATTGTTATCCTCCCTCACTTCGCCTGGCCTTATTGCCCCAGGCTGTTGAAGTACACCGCCAGGCTTGCGATCTCGTCATTGGAAAGTCGGCCCGCAATCATCCGCATGACCGGATGAACACGTGCTTTGCTCTTATAGGCATGCATGGCTATGACAAAATCTTCGTTTGGCCATCCCGTGATTGACGGAATGCCCTCATCGGACCCGCTTGCCTGATGGCAGGTCGTGCATTCTGAAGAAAGGTAAGCGCCGTAGTCGGGATCGCCCTCGATGGCCAGGATCGCGGAATCAAGTTCCGGATCGCTGCGGGTCGCGGTCGGCGCACTCTCAGGGATGTCCCTCGGGCTTGCCGAAAACCCACGCAAGTAGGCGAGAAGGTCCTGACGGTCTTCCTTGCTTTTGATCCCCCGGAAATTCATCCGCGTGCCTGTGACCAGCGACTTCGGATTCTCGATGTAGATGTCGAGCTTATCCGGGGACCAGATCAGCCCGTCCGCCCCCGCGCGCAGCATGGCCTTGGAGTACTTGTACCCCTCAATACCCGCGGCGGAGCGGCCAAAAATTTCATTCAGATGCGGACCGATCCGATTGCGCGCATTCTCGCCGACCATATGGCAGTTCTTGCACTTGGCGAAGATCTTGCGGCCTTTCTCCGTGTCACCAATTTCGGCCGCGCCCGCAATCGAAATGGAGGCAACGAGCCCGACCACGCCCAGCAGCAGCGCGCGATATCCTCTGATCGTGTTTCTTGCGACATTCATAGCTTTCCGCCCCATCCCGACTGGCTAATCGATCTGACCGATGCCGCTGTCGTCATCACCGCTTTCCGGCGTTACATCCAGAATGCGCGCCCTCATGGTGATGACAGCAGGACCGGGCTTGCAATCGGACATACAGGGCTCGGCGTTGGTCGCCCAGTGACTTTCTTCCATCCGGTCGTCAGAAATGAAGTTCGCTTCATTGGGAAGGCGCGTCTGCGCAAAGTTCTCGTGGGACAGCTCGAACTCATCGTCCGTGACGATATCGTTCATGTAGAGCAGGTAAGCGGTGATCGCGTAGACTTCATCGTCCGAAAGCGACCGGGCATCCCCAAAAGGCATGGCACGCCGAATGTAATCGTAGACCGTGGAGAGATAGGGCCAATAGGACCCGATGGTTTTGACGGGCCGGTCATCGGTCAGGGTGTCCAATCCCCCGGCCAGAACGGGCCATCGATCCCGCCCTTCGCCAAAGTCGCCATGGCAGGACGCACACTGCTCGACGAAGACTTCCTCTCCATCCAGGACATTGCCGCGTCCCTTGGGGAGACCCAGGCCATCGGGCCGCACGTCAATATCCCAGGCGACCACTTCCTCGGGCATTGCAATGCGCCCAAGACCCCGGGGACCTTTGCTGTTCCCGGTGCTTGTCGCAGCAGCCGTTTGACCCGCGGATTGCGCCGTCGAGGCTTCCGCCCTGGCGGGGTCCCTTTCCACCAGCGTCGCAGCGGTCCCCATCAGAACCACGAAAATGCCTGTGGTGGCTCCTTTAAGAAACTTCGACATTTTCCGTCACCCCGTTCGATTGGACGTACCAGGTCTGGATACTGTTGTTGTGATAGATCGAATTGAAACCACGGGCCGCGCGCAGCTCGTCCTTGGTGGGCTGGACCATGCCGTTTTCGTCCATGGCGCGTGACTGTAGAAGCAGTTCGGAGCCGTCCCAGTCGAAGTCGTAGTAGAAGCGGTGCAGCGATTTCGACAGACTTGGTCCATCAATGCGCGCCGTCTGCCAGTTGCGGCCGCCGTCGAGAGAGACGTCGACGCGTTTGATGGTGCCATGGCCGGACCAGGCGAGACCCGAGATGACGGTGCTCCCCTTCCCATGGGTGATCGGCTTCTGTGGGCTCGGACTGGTGATCACGGATTTGACGTCCATGGTCCAGGTGAAGCGGCGCGCTTTCCCGTCATCCAGCAAGTCGGTGTATTTCGAAGTTTCCTCGCGGTGGTGCCAGGGTTGATCGCCGATCTCAAGGCGACGCAGCCACTTCACCCACATATTGCCTTCCCATCCCGGCACCACGAGGCGGACCGGATATCCCTGCTCCGGCCGCAAGGCTTCACCGTTCATCTTGAAGGCCACGAGGCAGTCATCCAGCGCCTTTTCCAGCGGGATCGACCGCGACATTGCCGCGGCATCCGCGCCTTCCGCCAGAAGCCACTTGCCGCTGGTCTTAACACCCGCCTCTTCCAGCAAATGACGCAGGCGGACGCCGGTATAAACCACGTTGTGGACCATGCCATGGGTGAACTGGCAGCCGTTCAGCTGAGACCCGCGCCATTCCATGCCCGAGTTGGCGGCGCATTCCAGAAAATAGACATGGTTCTCGCGCGGGAAGCGCATCAGGTCTTCCATCGTGAACACCAGCGGCGTCTGCACCAAGCCATGCACCATCAGACGATGCTGGGTGGGGTCGATGACAGCAACACCGCCGTGATGACGTTCGAAACACAAGCCGTTGGGCGTGATGATACCGTCCAACTCATGCAGCGGGGTAAAATTGACCGACGCGGTTGCGTCCGCTGTCAGCCACGGCACATTGCGGCGCACGACATTGGCTTCGAACTCCGAGGGCGCACCGTAAGGCGCCACGTCCACACCATCGCCCAGATACCGGTTCCAGTCCTGCACTTCCGTGATCAAAGGATCCGGTTGGCCGGCCCGTGCCGTGCCCGCAGCAAGGGCAAGGCCACTGGCGGCCGCCAAGCCGCCGCCGAGGAACCCACGGCGCGTCGTCGCACGATCGCTGGGCAGTTTCTTGGACATAGGTTTCCTCTCCATTCTCGCGCGTTCAGATCCCGACAATCCGCACGGCGTCATTGGGCGTTATCGAGACGTTGCCTTGCTGTTCGATGTACCGGCTGACCAGGTCGTAAACGGGCGGGCCTTCGGTCCCCTCGTTCACGCTGGCCCAGCCACTGACCATGTATTCCTTGCCAGGATCGATAGGGGCTCCGCTGGCCAGGTGTGTCATGTCGGAAATCCGGGATCCGATCTCGGCTGTCGGATTGATCCGGTATCCCATACCCCCGACCCTCACCATGTCGCCGCCCTGCTGGTAGTAGGGATCGGGGTTGAAGAGGTTGTCCGCGACATCTTCCAGGATCTCTTTCAGCATCGTCCCGGTCATGGCCGTGCGATAGGCATTTGGGTAGGTGATTGCCGTCATGTTGTAGACATCGTCGACGGTGATTTCCTGCCCCGGCAGCAGGGTCGCCCCCCAACGGAACCCGGGGGAAAACGCGATCTCCGCATCGCGTTCCGCCATCAGGGCCTGGCAGATAAGATCATCGAAGGTGCCGTTGAAATTGCCACGGCGGTAGAGAAGCTGGTCCGTTGTCCCCAGCACGCGGGACAGCTCGCCCTGATGCGGCGCCCGTATCTCTTCGATCAGCGCCGCCATCTCAGGATCGGGGTCGATCACGTCCGACAGAACGGGGATCAGCTTGTATCGGAAGTCGCGTATCTCACCGTCCCGAACGTCAAGGTCCAGACGGGACAGAAACTTACCGTGACTGCCTGACGCGATGAGGAGCGTCTTGCCAACCGTGATCGCTTCAGGAATCGCGTCGTGAGTATGACCGGTGAGGATGACATCGATGCCCTCCACGCGGGACGCCAGCTTGCGGTCCACATCGAAGCCGTTATGGGACAACAGAACCACGAGATCGGCGCCCTCTGCGCGGGCTTCTTCGACGCTCTCGCGCACAGCGTCTTCCCGGATGCCGAAACTCCATGTCGGGATCATGTATCGTGGGTTGGCGATGGGTGTATAGGGGAATGCCTGTCCGATTACCGCGATCTTGGCGCCGCCCCGCTCGAAGTAGGAGATCGCATCGAAGACCGGTTCTTCCCAGTCCGTATCGCGGACATTCCCGGCGAGAAAAGCAAAATCAAGTTCACCCACCAGTTCTTCCACCCGCTCGGTGCCATAGGTGAATTCCCAATGGGCGGTCATGGCATCCGTCTTCAGCAGGTTCATGGCCTTGACCATGTCCATGCCGCCGGTCTTCAGGGATGTGTAGCTGCCCTGCCAGGTATCGCCGCCATCGAGGAAAAGTGTGTTGTCCGCCCGCTCGGCACGAATGGCCTTGACCAGTGTTGCCAGACGATCGAGCCCACCAACCCGGCCGTAGGTCGCGGCGAGGGCGCGAAAATCCTCACTCGACAAGGCATAGGCGTTATAGCTGTCCGCATCGAGATTGAACCGCGATAGGAAGGCCTGTCCCGTGATGTGCGGCGGCAGGCCCGACACTTCGCCGACCCCGAGATTGACGGAGGGTTCACGAAAATAGATCGGAACCAGTTGCGCGTGGATATCGGTCACATGCAGGAGGGTGACATTGCCCAAGGGCTCAAACGACAAGAGGTCGGCTTGACGCACAGCTTGCTTGGCGGCCGCCTGCCAAGGCGTCATTCCGCTTCCAAAGGCCGCCAGAGTGGCGGCGCTTACCTGCATGAATTCGCGTCTTGAAAGCATAGTGTTCCCGTTTGCGGAAACCACCGGCATCCGCACTTTAAGCCCTTTCTACTTTTGGAAATCAGGCACTCAGCACTCAGGCTGAACGTCTATATGCTCACCTTCATAGGCTCTGACTCCTCCCCAGTTTGCTGATCGATTAAGACACCGCGATCTTCCTTTTTGTCGCGTATGTCTGACCGGCATCGTCGACCCATTCGAACTCGAAGACGCCGGACTCTTCGACTTTGGCTGAAAATTGGAAATATGGATTTGCCGAAATGGACGGCTCCAGGTCACAGGAGAACACAGGCTGGCCGTTAAAGGTGCAAGTGAACTTGTTGATGATCATGCGTGGAATTGTGTTGCCCTGATCATCCTTGCGCTGACCTGATTCCATCACGTGGTTCACCAGTGTCTTGATTTCGACAACGTCGCCGGCGGCGGCCTTTTTCGGAACGCGTACGCGGGGTTTCGACATGGTCTCGTTCTCCTTCTCTACGCGCCGGCTTATCCGCCGCAGCCGCCGATCGTGACCTTCACAACCGTTTCCGCTTTGCGGAACGTCCCGTCACTCATCTTCGCCAGGACCGTGACATTCTGGGTTTGCGCCAGCCGCATACGGGTGGAGGCTTCCATCCGTCCGCTGAGAGGCGTGAAGTGAAAGGTCGCCGCCTGGGGCAAAGGGTTGCCGTCGGCAAAAATCCCTACGCTCTCGGCGTAGAGGCCGTTACCCGGCTCTCCGTCAACCGTCACCGTCAAAGGGACGACGTTTCCGTTTTCCGCTATTTCCGGCATATCAAGCGAGATGCCGCCATCCGCCGCTTGTGCGCCGCCGAGAAACTTCGCCATCTCTTCGGCGACAGCCGCCGTGGCTTGCGGCGCGAAGGGCAGAGAGGAAATCGCAGCCGCCGCGGCACCTGTTGCGAGTATCAGGAACTCACGTTTCGTTGTTCGCATCACGGATGTCCTTTGCGTTTGTCACCGCTTGCCTGCGGAAGCACTCGGCTTCCGGCGATCCTGTCCGACGCTTAAAAGCGCGGACCGTACTTGGGCGAATTGAGCACCATACAAGACTGGCGACACACCCATTTCGAATGACCCGTTTCCTCCACCGCGCCGCCCTTATTGTCCGGGCAGGCGAGAAACTTTTGTTCTTAGGTCAGCCATGCGCCGCCTGAGCGACATGCATTCGTGTTCTGACCTGTTTGTTGACCTCATGGTAAACTGAACAAGACACATTATTCAATAGACATATATATATTTTTCTATTTGTTGTGATGCTTGTGCGCCTTGGAGAACGCCTCGCCATCGCCTCCACTATCGCACAACTATTTGTTTCTAATTGCCTTTCCGAAACCGACTTGCCTGTTACCCGGCAAAAAACAATTTAACATATCGCTATAACTCTATATATAATGCACGCATGAAACCGATCTACGCACGACTCTTTTTGGCTTTCGCGCTGTTCTGGATTGCTGTGACGCCCAGCGCAGAAGCGAGCGGAAAAAAGGCCGAGCTGATCATGTTCGAACATGACGGCTGCCCCTGGTGCATCGCCTGGCACCGGGACGTCGGTCGCGTATATGCGAAAACCTGGGAAGGAAAAGCAGCGCCTTTGCGGCGGGTCGATATCCTCCAACCTCTGCCCGATGATCTCGACAACCTCGTGGTAGAGCGGGCATCACCGATCTTTGTTGTCATGGTCAACGGCGAAGAAAGAGGAAGAATCCGCGGATATCCCGGCGATGATTTCTTTTGGGGCCTGCTCGGTAAAATACTGAACGACGCAGGCATAAGCGCGCCCTCAAGCAACTAACCCCTGTCAAAGGTAAGATCCCTAAAATGTCACTCCCCTGTGAAGCCGAGATCCTCGAATTTCCGGACGAGATGATGGCGAAGGCCCGCCTCGCAGCGGATACCATGAAAGCACTTGGGCACGAACATCGTTTGCTGATCATGTGCCTCTTGGCCGATGGCGAGAAAGCGGTCACAGAACTGGAAGAGCTTCTCTCCCTCAAGCAACCCGCCGTCTCGCAATTGCTGACCAGGTTGCGGGCGGACCGCCTCGTTCAGACCCGGCGGGATGGCAAGGCAATCTATTATTCGATCGCGGATCCGGCGGTCCTGGTGATCATACAGACTTTGTATAGCCTCTATTGCGCGCCCGCCGGTGGCTGTGTTCCCGAGAAACGCTGACCGTCAATGGATGCCTTGCCCCTTCCGACACTGATGGCACTTCTGGGAGGCGGTGTCGGACTTACGCTTGGATTCGTGGCACGCAGCACCCGCTTCTGCACCCTCAGTGCGATCGAGACCGCGGCCTATGGCGGCAACTTCATCCAGCTGCGGATGTGGGTGTTTGCGATTGCGATTGCGGCTTCCTGCGTTCTGGCGATGCGTTCCTTTGGCTGGATCGATCTCAGCGAGTCCGTACATATGCAGTCCCGTATCGCCATCCTGGGACCGATCCTGGGTGGCTTGATGTTCGGACTGGGAATGGCGGCGGTCGGCACCTGCAGCTTCGGCGCCATCCTACGTGGTGCTGGCGGCGATTTGCGCGGTCTTGTCGTGGCGATAATTGTGGGGCTGACTGGCTATGTGACGATCCGGGGGCTTCTGGCGCCCGTCCGCATGACGCTGGTCGAACCCGCGTCAATTCCACTCGCCGGCGGAACGTCATCCAGCATTGGGGATCTGACATCCCTTGTCACAGGCGATCACAGCGGATCCCTGTCGCTGATGGTTTCCGTCCTTGCCATCGCTGCCATGTTCGTTTGGTGCCTGAAGGACCGGGATTATCGCATTCACCAAAAGGCGCTGCTCGGGGCTTTGGCGGTTGGTCTTTCGGTCGCGGCAGGTTGGTTTGTCACAGGTTTCATAGGAAGCGATGATTTCGATCCGCAGCCTGTCGGTTCGGCGACCTTCGTTGCGGCCAGCAGCGAGACGATCATGTATCTGATGACCTTTACCGGCGACACTATGGACTTCAATGTCGGTCTTTTCCTCGGCGTCTTTGGAGGTGGCTTCCTGGCCGCGTGGCGCAAGCGGGAACTGCGTCTGGAAGGTTTCGACGATACGCGCGAGATGCGCCGCCATCTCCTGGGCGCCTGTCTTATGGGGGTCGGCGGTGTCCTGGCGATGGGCTGTTCCATCGGACAGGGTTTGACAGGGGTATCAACCTTGGCCCTCCCCTCATTCCTCGCTCTCTTCTCGATCTGGGGCGGTGCCCTGTTGGGCCTCCACATCCTCTTTAACGGATTGGGCAGTCTTCTTCCGATACGCCATTGATGCGGAACGAGGATGGTCTTTCATCCTCCGCAACTGACAGCCAGCCAGTATCGCTTTTGGGCGTTGCCTAGTCCGTTATGAGCTCAAAACGGCTGTTTACGGCAACCGATCTGAATGAAGATTGTGCCGACCAAGCTGCCCTTTGGCGCAGCTACGAATATCGAAAACCCAAGTTGTTGGTCAGCTAGGATGTGACTTGCGACCCATGCGGTTCCAGTTGTCAAAAAGTCAACGATCGACCCGCAAAAACAGCCCGAAATCTCTGTGAAGAACACCCCTGTGAAGCAAGCTCGACGCGCCTTGGTTTGACGATACCTGTTCTATCTTGTACCATACAGGTAAGTACAGGTTTAAATTTGAGGCGGCAAATGGCCAGGAAGTTGGAAATCGGAGCTTCGAAATCTGATCAGATCGCGAACATGCTTGAGGGGGAGATCAAGGCCGGGGCTGTTCCTCAAGGTGCGCGGCTCGACAGTGAAAACGAGCTGGTACGCAGGTTCTCGGTGAGCCGCAATACGGTTCGGCGAAGCCTGGAAACCTTGTCTCGCCGCGGACTGATTACCAAAAAAACCGGCATCGGATCGTTCGTTACCTACGCCGGAAATACCATAAACAACGACGCCGGCTGGACCTTAGCCCTGTCCGGCGTATCCGATAACATCGGCACGCGTGTCCTTGGCATCTCGCGTGGAGCTTGCGGCGACACCGGCGGCACCATGCCCGCGGATACGGAGTGCCTCTGCGTGGACCGCCTGCGGTTTCGCACGGGTACGGGCCGGGGGCTGTCGCTTGAGCGCAGCAGACTGCCCTGGAGGCCCGAATTCGCGGGTATTCCGGAGAATGGCCTGGTCGACGGGTCGCTGAGCAAGACCCTGTCCGACTTGTCGATCCATACGGCATCGGGCGAGGAATGGGCGCATGTTCACCCCAGCCTCTCCCGTGAAGACGCTCAGATCATGGGGCGTGAAGAAGGCGAAGCGATGCTGCGCCTCCGGCGGCTAACCCGTTCGGCGGACGGAAGTATCATCGAATTTGTCGAGTCTCTTCTGGCGCCGAAACACTTCGGCCTGCACATGGAATTTTGAACTTGAGCGAATTCACCCCTGAGCAGCGAATAGATCGGGCCAGCGGCGCCTTGCTGGGTCTGGCCCTAGGCGACGCTATGGGGATGCCCTCTCAAACGCTCACGCGAGAAGAAATCCGGACTCATTACCATGTCATCTCCGACCTGGTTCCTCCATTCGAGGGGCACCCTGTGTCGCATGGTCTCTCGGCTGGGCAGATAACCGATGACACCGAACAGTCGCTACGCCTGGCGGCCCGCCTCGTCGCCTCGCCGGATCGTTTCGATCACCACGCCTGGGCCGAGGATCTTCTGGCCTGGGAAGCGGATGTGCAAGAGCGCGGACTGCACGACCTGCTGGGCCCCTCTTCCAAGGAAGCCCTCACATCTTTAACCGCCGGTGTCCCGGCCGATGAATCCGGCAAGAACGGCACAACAAACGGCGCCGCGATGCGGATTGCGCCTGTTGGCCTGTCGGTCCCGCCGGCCCCCATTGCGAAGCTTGTCGATAAGGTCGAGGAGACCTGCCGCGTGACGCACAACACCGGCGAGGCCATTGCGGCAGCAGCCGCGGTTGCCTGCGTGATCAGCTGCGGAGTGTCGGGCGCTTCCTTCGAAGAAGCCGTGTTGCACGCCATCCTGGCCGCGGAAGAAGGTGCGACCCGCGGCTTCGCCAAGGGCGAAACAGATATTGCGTCGAAGATTCAAGCAGCGCTTAACGCCGCGGATCAATCGCCCGGTCTGGCGGATTTCGCGGACCGGACCGGCAATTCCGTGGCATCCCATCACTCGGTTCCCGCAGCCTTCGGCCTTGTCCGGATCGCGCGAGGCGACCCTTGGCGCACAGCCTGCCTGGCCGCCAACATCGGAGACGATACCGACACGATCGGCGCAATCGCGACTGCCATGGCGGGGGCCTGCGCCGGTGCGAAACAGCTTCCTTCCGACAAGGTAGCCCTGGTGATAGAGGCGAACGGCCTGGATATCGCGCCGCTGGTTTTATCACTGCTGAAGCTACGCGACGAGGCCGTTGCGCGCTCCGGCGCGATTGAGAGGGCCGAATGAGCAAAGCCTGTTTGTTGCAGATGTCCGGCGTCGTCGTCGATCTGATGTATCAGGTCGAAACAGTCCCCTTGGCCGGCGAAGAAGCCAAGGTTACCGGTTTTAGCATGGCACCCGGCGGCGGCTTCAACGCGATGATTGCCGCCAAGCGGAGTGGCATCGACGTGAGCTATGGCGGCCCGATCGGAACCGGGCCCTTTGCCGATCTCGTTCTGCAGGCCCTGAATGAAAATGAGATCCCGTTCCTGGGCGCACGAAACTCCGCATTGGATCAGGGCTGTTGCACGGTGCTGATCGATAACACCGGCGAGCGCACATTCATTACGAGCGATGGCGCCGAAGGAACCGCCTTTTCGGAAAACCTCGATCATATCTGTGCGGCGGACTACGACTGGTGCCTCTTGTCAGGTTATTCGCTGAACTATCCCCGCAGCCAGGCGCCGTTGACTGCCTGGTTAAAGCGCTTTTCCGGGCAGGAACGTTTGCTCTTCGACCCGTCGCCCGTGGTCGCGCAGCTGCAGCCTGAGGTCCTGGGCACAGCCTTGGCGGCCGCCCACTGGGTCAGCGCAAACGCCAAGGAAGCGGCGATCCTGACGGGCCAATCCGTCCCCCTTGAGGCGGCCCGGCATCTGGCATCCGCCCTCCCCGCCGACGGCGGCGCCATTGTACGGGACGGCGCGGCCGGATGTTACCTCGCGCAACGCGACACGCCCGCCATTCACATTCCGGGTATTCCAGTGCAATCGGTTGATACCAATGGGGCGGGCGATGCCCATGTGGGCAGCTTCATTTCCCTCATGTCTGAGGGCAACGCCCCCAGCGACGCCGCAGCCTATGCCAACGCAGCCGCTGCGCTTTCAACGACGCGCCGCGGTCCCTCGACAACACCTGAAAGATCGGAGGTCGAGGCGCTGTTGCACGCCCGGCTGACGGCCTGAAATCAAGGAACAAGGGCTCAACAAGGAGGAAATAATATGAAACGCTTGAAAAGACTCGCACTCGGCGCCGCGCTGACAAGCCTGACGCTAAGCGCTGCCGCCCAGGCCGACGAAATACGCGTCTTGAACTGGAAAGGTTATGGCACCGATGCCGATTGGGCGGTCGCCGCCTTCACCGAGGCCACCGGCCATACGGTTGTGCATGACTATTTCAATTCAGAGCAGGAAATGCTGACCAAGATGCGCACCAATCCCGGTGCGTACGATGTGGTTCTGATCAACGCGGCCTACACGGCGCAGGCGAAGGAAGAGGGCCTGATCGGCGAAATCGATACCTCGAAAATTGCTAACTTTGCCGATGTCGCGCCGAACATGGCGACCAACGAGGATCTGGTGCCGGGTGGAGCGGTTTACGGCGTGGCCTGGACCTGGGGACTGACCTCCTTCGCAGTCAGCACGGATGTTTTTTCGGACATCCCCACCTCGTTGGATGTGTTCTGGAATGCAGAGTACAAGGGCAAGATCGGCTGGCGTGACGATCCCCTGGAATCGGTGCAGTTCGGCGCCCTCGCGACGGGGCAGGATATCAACGACATCAAAGACCTCGATGTCATCAAGGAGCGCCTGGAGAAGCTGCTGCCGCAGATCAACACTTTCTGGGGTTCGGAAGGCGACTGGAACCAGTTCATGGCGGCAGGCGATTTTGTCGCGGCCCCCTTCTGGTCCGGTTCGGCGTCGCGCTCGATCTCCAAAGGTCTGCCAGTCGCCTTCGTGGTGCCGGAAGAAGGTGCGATCGGGTGGCTCGACGGGCTTTCGATCCCCGCAACCTCCAAACATAAAGACGCAGCAGCGGCATTCATCAACTGGATGATCGACCCGGCGTTCTACGTGAAATGGGCGTCGGAAGGTGCGCCCGCATCGGCCAACGCCGCGGCGGCTGCCGCACTACCGGAAGACAGCTTCAATCGCAAAGTCCTGGGCGATCCAGAGGTTGTTGCTAGGGTTCAGTTTATGCGCCCGGTGTCGGAGGAAAACCGCAAAACCTATTTGGAATTGTGGCAGGAGCTCAAAGCGGCTCAATAGTCTGAAATCCTTGCGAAGAGAGCGGGCGATATGAGCAACCAGCGGAAAGGGAATGACATTCGGCAGATTTCCCTGCTGATTTCGCCCGCCTATCTTTGGCTGACGGTGGCCGTTTTTCTGCCGCTGTCAGCCATGCTGTACTTCAGCTTTTTGAGCGAGGCACCCTTCGGGGATCGCCAGTGGCACTTCACGCTTCAGAACTACGCAGATTTTTTTCAAAAATCGCTCTATCCAACCCTGCTTTGGAAGTCCCTGAAGCTGGGTCTGACGGTGACCTTCTTCTGTGTTCTGATCGGCTTTCCCTGCGCCTATGTTCTGGCAAAGACGATCAAGGGACGCTCTCGCGAGGCTTTGTTCCTTCTGGTCATCCTGCCTTTCTGGAGCAACTCTCTGGTCCGGATCTTCTCCTGGGCGATCGTTCTGCGCGGTAACGGCGTGCTCGATGCGACGGCCAACGCGGTCCTGCCTTTCGATGTCTCGATCAACCTGATGTTCAGCTATCCGGCCATCGTCATCGGCCTGGTTCATTCCTACCTGCCGTATGTTATTCTGACCTCCTATCTGGCGCTCCAGGCGATTGACGACAACCTGATCGAAGCCGCCCGATCCCTTGGCGCGCCCCTGCGCACGATCCTCTGGCGGATCATACTGCCGCTCTCGGCGCCGGGACTGTTTGCCGGCGCGGTGCTGATCTTCGTGCCGGTCGTCGGCTCGTTCATGGAGCCGCGCATCCTGGGTGGGCGCAAGGGCACCTTTTACGGCACCGTCATAGAAGACCAGTTCACCGCCGTCTTCAACTGGCCCCTCGGTGCAGCGCTCTCCTTCATATTGCTTGCCGTCGTGCTGGTTATTCTGGCCAGCGCCAGCCCGATCCTGAAGAGGGCCGAAACATGACCCAGTTTCAGATCAGGATGCTGAACGGCTTCGGCCGGTTCTACCTCGGGCTGGTGCTGTTCTTCCTCTACGCCCCCATTCTGGTCATGGCGGCGATGTCCTTTAACGCCAGCGAGTTTTACCGGCTGCCCTTCGAGTTCTCGACGACCTGGTACGAGCAGCTCTGGACCAATCAGGAAATTCTGGATTCCGCCTGGCGCTCGGTCTGGATAGCCATCACGACGACCGTGATCGCGACGGCCCTGGGCACGGCGGCCTCCATCGCGCTCTTCCGCTATAACTTTCCGGGCAAGAAATTCCTGCAGGTTATGCTGTTTCCACCGATCGCCATTCCCTGGCTGATCACCGGGACGGCGATGCTGATTTTCTTTTTCAGTGTGGGTCTGGGCAGAGGTTCGGTTTCAGTGATCATCGGCCACGTCGCCCTCGCCCTGCCTTACGTCATTGTCGTTGTTACTGCGCGCCTGAAAACCTTTGACCCGACGCTGGAAGAGGCGGCCCGGTCGTTGGGCGCGAACAGTTGGGAGGTCACACGCTACGTGACGCTGCCCTGGATTGCCTCGGGCATCATTGCCGGCGCGCTCTTCGCCTTCGCCGTCTCTTTCGACCAGTTCGTCGTGTCCTACTTCCTGGCCGAGCCGGGGGACTCGACTTTGCCGGTAATTATTTACACGGCCATCCGTAAAGGCTTCACGCCGGAGATCAACGCGATCTCGACGATCATCATCACGGTGTCGATGCTTCTTATGCTGATCGCAGCCAAGTACTCACGATTCGGAGGCGAAAGATAGTGGCCAAAGTAGAAATCCGGAACATCACGAAATCCTACGGTCCTCTGAAAGCGCTGGACGACGTCACGATTTCCTTTGCCGACGGCGGCTTCTTCGGGCTGCTCGGGCCTTCGGGCAGCGGCAAGACGACCCTTTTGCGCTCCATCGCCGGCTTCGTGTTTCCCGATAGCGGCAGCATCCGGATCGGCGATACCTCTGTGGAGCAGATCCCCGTGGAGAAGCGCGAGATCGGGATGATGTTTCAGAACTATGCGCTGTTCCCCAACATGACGGTGGCGGACAACATCGGCTTCGGCCTGCGGGTCCGGAAACAGCCCTCGACCGAGGAAAAACGGAAAGTTGGTGAAGCCCTCGAACTGGTCCAATTGGGACACCTGGGGCACAGACGGCCGCATGAACTCTCCGGCGGTCAGCGTCAGCGTGTCGCCCTGGCCCGCGCCATCGTAACCAACCCGCGGGTTCTGCTGCTCGACGAACCGCTCAGCGCGCTCGACAAAGCCCTGCGCATCGACATGCAGATCGAACTGAAACGCATTCAGCGGGAAATCGGCATCACCACGATCTTTGTCACCCACGATCAGGAAGAAGCCCTGACCCTGAGCGACGAGATCGGTATCCTGAAAAACGGCCGGATGATCCGCGCTGGCGCTCCGCGGGAGGTTTACAACAACCCGGGTGACGCCTTCACCGCGCGGTTTCTGGGCGAAGCCAACATTTTCGACGGCGCGCCGGACAGCGCCGGTCTGCGCCTGAAAGACGGGACTATGCTCGCCTTGCCCGCAGCCACAGCCCGAACCGGCACCGTTGCCGTCCGTCCGGAAAACATTTCAATCACGACTGCAAAAGATACCGCCCCTGGCCAGAACCAGATTCAGGCGGTCCTGCGCCAACGGATTTTCGCGGGCGCCATGGCGACCTGTGTCTTGGATTGGCAAGGCCAAGCTCTGAAGGTCGTGGCGCGGGATCAGGAATGGACCGACATTCCCGAAAGCGGTCCTGTCTGGCTGAGATGGTCCCCAGAGAAGACGGTCCCGATTTCAGGTTCCGGGGAGCCTGAGTGAGCGTGGCAAACTGCCGCTTCCCGCCCGGCTCTGCCACCGACCAGGCAGTGTCGAACGCCTGAAAACACTTAAGGGCGCCAACGGCCTTTCTTCAATTCGACCGCAACAATCGGATGGCGGGCGGCGCGAGCTGCCGCGTAGCCTCTGCCTCTGACGCACAAGGTTGGAGGAGCGCCCCTATGACTGTGGTCGGCCGTTTGACGCTGGCTGCCTATGGCATGCATATCGCCGACCAGGTCGCGCTGGTCGCGGTTCCGCTGGTCGCCGCACTGGTCTTCGAGGCCGCGCCGGAGACCATCGGGTTTTTGGTGGCCTGTCAGGCTATGGCGCATCTGGTAATCTCTATTCCCTCGGGCATTCTGGTGGATCGCTTTCCGCTGCGCGGGGTCACACTGGGCGCAACGATCCTTTCAGTGATTGGGTTTCTCGGCGTTACGCTCAGCCTATACATCGTCCACCTGCCGCTCTTTGCCGCCACGGTGTTGCTGGGCGGCTGTGGCATCGTTCTCTTTGTCCTGGCCATCCTCTCCATCATCCCGATGGTGGTGGAAACCCGCGCACTTGCCCCGGCCAACGCCCGGATCGAAATCCCGCGCGCGGCCGCGTCCTTCGCCGTGCCGCTCGCCGTCGGCGTCCTCTTGGACGCGGACTCTGCAACGCTGATTTTCCTCTTTGCGACGCTCTGCGCGTTGGGCGCTTTCCTCGCCATCCTTCGCCTGCCGACTCTGCCCGCATCGCCGAGACGGCAAGCACCGCTGGTGACGGAAATCCTGGAGGGCGGCGAGATGGTGCTCCGGCATCCGCTGCTGCGCCCCATTGCCGCCTGCGCCATCTTCTGGAATCTGGCCTTCGCGGCCCTGCTGGTCGTGATGGTTCCTCTATTGCTGGAATTCTACCGGACCGACGCCGGTATCTTCGGGGTCGCCCTTTCCGCCTTCGGCGGCGCGGCCATTGCCGGATCCTGGCTGTCGGGCCGCTTCTCCCGGCGGATCTCGCCGAACGTCATCTTGCTGTTCGGGCCAGGCAGTTCGGTGCTGGCGATCCTCGCTTTGCTCGCCATCCCGGCGTCAGGCCCCGTCGAAGCGATCTATTCCTGTTTCTTCTTGCTGGGCTTCGGGCCGGCCATGTGGCTGATCGCGCAAAACTCCATCCGGCAGATGGTGACGCCGCCGCGGATGCTGGGCCGTGTCAACGCCGTGATCCAGACCGCGATCTACGGCGTGCGCCCGCTCGGCGCCCTGCTCGGCGGCGCAATCGTGGGCGCTGCGTCACCGCACGCGGGGGTCGTCTTCGTAGCGCTCGCCTTCGGGGCGTCACTGGCTACGGCCTTTTTCAGTCAGCTGCGATCAGTACGGCGCTATGCAGATCTGCACCCAGAAGCGAACATCAGACGGGATTCTCTGCTGGTCAGATAGCACCAGCCGCCACACACTAGGCGCGAGGCAGTCTTTGGAACGGAACAGGCGGCGAGATGAAGAAGGCAGTTGTGATCGGCGGCACCAGCGGCATCGGTGCCGGAATCTGCGAGGTGCTAGCGGACACGGGCTGGTCGGTCGTAACGACCGGGGTCACGCAGCAGGAAGTTGACCACTTTCTTGAGTCGCGCGACGGCGCGCGCCCGTCGGTCTCTGCTGAGCCGCTCGACGTCACGAAGGATACGGCCGTAAAGGCGTTCTTCGCCGGGCTGCCGCAACTAGACGGCCTGGTGAACTGCGCCGGAATTTTGCGGCGCGGCGAGGAGTACGACATCGAGGTCTTTCAACAGGTCATCGACGTCAACCTGACTGGCACCATGCGCTGCTGCCTGGCTGCTCGCCCTCTCCTGAGCACCGCCAAGGGCGCCATCGTCAACACCGCCTCCATGCTGAGTTTCTTCGGCGGCCCGCTGGTCCCGGCCTACTCGGCCTCCAAGGGCGGGGTCGCGCAGTTGACCAAAGCGCTCGCCGCCGCCTGGGCCGAGGAAGGCATCCGCGTCAACGCCATTGCGCCGGGTTGGATCGAGACCGAGATGACCGCGCCGCTGCGCGGCAACCCGGAACGCAGCGACGCGATCCTGTCGCGTACGCCCATGGGCCGCTGGGGCGCGCCGAAAGAGGTTGGAGCCCTCGCCGCCTGGCTCTTATCATCCGAGGCGAGTTTCGTGACCGGCAGTGTGATGCCGGTGGACGGCGGCTACGCCGCGATGTGATTGTAAACGATGTGACCTAGACGAGGCCCCAATATGCCGCTGAACGCAGCCGATAACGACCCCATGACACCCTACCAACTGCCCTTCCCCAAGGATGCGCAGGCGGAAATCGTGGTGCCGAAGGCGATCCCCGAGGACGAACGCCTCTGGGTGCCGCAGGCCGAGAACGTGGACTTCCGTCCGCTCTGTCTTAATCGCTCACAGGGTTATTGGATGAACCTGTTGCGGGTGCGCAAGGCCGGTGTCCTCTCCCGCCACCGCCATCCACAAGGTGTGCACGGCTTCGTACTCAAGGGCCGTTGGTATTATCTAGAGCACGATTGGGTCGCGGAGGAAGGCGGTTACGTCTACGAGCCGCCAGGGGAGACCCATACACTGGTGGTGCCGGACGATGTCGAGGAGATGATCACCTATTTCCAGGTCAATGGTGTCATGTGTTACGTCGATCCCTACGGCAAACAATTGGGCTACGAAGACGTCTTCACCAAGATCGAGCTCTGCCGCAAACACTACGCGGAGGTCGGCCTGGGTGAGGACTTCGTGGACCAGTTCATCCGCTAAGGTCTTTGCCGCGGCACGACTGGTTCCCTATGGCTAACCCATCCGCTGCCACAGCGGGTCGCACATGCGACCGACGCGCTGTTCCACGGCGATCATGGCATCGACGACTGTGTCCTCACGCCAGCGCTGGCCGACAATCTGCACGCCAATCGGCTGCGGACCTTGCGGCAGCTCGGAAAGCCGGGCCGGGACGTTACCCGCTGGCAGACCCATGAAGTTCATTGAATAGGAATAGAGGGCCGAACCCAGGGCTTCGCGCACACCATCGGCCCCCTCGCTGTCGCGGTCCGGGCTGAAAAAGGGCTGCGGCAGGAAGGGGGTGAGTACCAGCGGATAGCGCTCCATAAAGCGCATCCATTCGCGGGTATAGTAAGTTCGGCGTGCCAACACCGCCAGGAAGTCATCGCTCTCGAAGGGCGGAAACTGCCGGTAATATTCATCGAAGATGGCCTTGATCACGGGCGAGCCATGGGCGCGGATGTCCGGCTCCATCAACACCGATACTTCCGACATCAGCGCGCGGTAACCATCCAACGCGCAGTCGCGCAGCAGCGGCGGCTCGATTTCCTCGACGCTGTAACCCGCGTCTTCCAGGGCATCACGGGCAGTATCGAGGGCCGCCGACACCTCGGGGTGCAGATCGAACTCGAAAGTGTTTTTTGTGAATGCAACGCGGATTGGCGCGGCAAGCGGCGCACCGCGCCAGGGCAGCGGCGCATGAAAAGGATCGCGAACATCGGCCTGGATGAGCGGCGGCATGCCCAGGTGGAGGTCGGCGGCAGAGCGGGCGATCAGTCCTTGAACCGACATGGCCTGCGCAAGCATCCCACGTTCCGCCTTCTGGCTGGGATTCCAGGCGGGTACGCGGCCCATTCCTGGCTTGACCGTGACCGCGCCGTTGGCCGCCGCCGGGAAGCGGAGCGAACCACCGATGTCGTTGCCGTGCGCCAGCGCGCCGATCCCAGCCATCACAGCCGAGCCCGCGCCACCAGAGGAGCCGCCCGCCGAAACGTGTCGGCCCCAAGGGTTGTGCGTGCGGCCATAGAGCGGATTGTCGGTATCGGCCCGGAAGGAGAATTCCGGCGTGTTGGTGCGCCCGATCACCACTGCACCCGCCTTTAGCAGGTTGGCCACGAGCGGCGCATCTTCTTCCGCGACAAAATCTTTGAAGGCCGGAACGCCGTTGGTCGTCGCTTGGCCCGCCTGATCCACATTGACCTTGATAGTGACCGGAAGGCCGTGCAGGGGGCCGGGCTCTTCCCCCGCGGCCCGTGCCTGATCCAGCGCGCGCGCCCGCTCCCGTGCCGCCTCGCTCAACTCCTCGACAATGGCATTGAGGCCAGGATTGACCGCCTCCATGCGCCCGATCGCCGCTTCGGTGGCCGCTTCGGCGCTGATGTTCCCGGCACGCGTTTGCGCTACCAGTTCCATGGCGCTCAGGCGCCAGATCGATTCCTTGTCCATGCGCGGAGCCTAGAGCAATCCGAAGCATTGCGGAAGCGCCCGGCAAATAGCGGGGGCCTTGGATCACAGTTAGGAACAATCCTCGGCATGTGTAGACTGAGCGCAGGCCGCAGTGGCATTTTCGCTAGAGTCTTTGCCCAAGCCAGAGGGTTCGCGTCGGCGGCTCTTCCGGCAAACCCAGTTCCTGAAAGCCTTGCGACTTCCAAAAGCCGGAGGCACGTTCGTTGGCACGGTTGGTGCCGATATGGGCTGCGGTCACGCCTGCCGCGCGCGCTTTGTCGATCCAGGCCGCCAGCAAACGCGGTCCTATGCCCTGGCCCTGCAACCGGGGCAGAAGGTTCATATGGATGTGCGCGGGGAAACGATCGGTCAGGGCGCGCGGCGGCTGTTCAGGATGATGGATCATGTAGGCCCGCTTTTGATCCGGGCTGCGCGCCTCCGGTGACATCGCGGAGGGATCGGGATGGCGCGCGCGCAGCGCCGGCCACCAGTCACGCTCCAGCCGCTGCGCCCAGGCGCGTGTGTCGGGAACCCCGAGCACGTAGCCGGCGACGCCTTCATCATCTGCGGCGACCAGCACCAGATCCGGTTCCAGGTTCGCGTATGGCGCGGAATAGATTTCGCCGATCAGCTTGGGATCGTCGTAGAGATGCGATGCGTCCTCACCCGCCAGGCCAGTGGCCAGCGATATAGCGTAGAGAGCGTCGAGATCTTGCCGTGCGTAGGGTCTTATGGAAACGGGCATAGTCGTGAAGCTTTAAGGAGTCTGAACCACCGGCATCGGCTTTCGATGGCGCGCCTGCAGGCTAGTCCTAATCATCGCCAGAAGATAATCAATTGTGGAGCGTCTGGCAGCTTGAAGCGCTCTCCCGACAAGCTATGCAAATTCAGATTCTTTCGATTTGTATTTTCCATGGCGTAATCTCTGAACAAACCAGTCAACATGGGCCAAACCTAGGAGCACCTTGTGTCGCTCGCTGGAAACAGGAGTGACCTTAGCCTTGGTCTGTGTTTGAAGCCGACTGAAGGGCACGAAATGGCAGCGCAACAGAAACTGCAGAACCCCACCGCCGGCATTGCCTTCATACTGATCGGCATCCTGGCAATCTCGATCAACGATATGCTGATCAAGTTTCTGTCCGGCGGTTACCCGCTGCATCAAATGGTTTTCACCCGCTCCTTGATCGGTATTGGATTCAGTCTTGCGCTGGTGCAGGTCGAAGGCGGTTGGCGTATTTTGAAGACGGATCAGCCAGGCCTTCATCTCTTGCGTGGCTTACTGATTGTCGCCGCCAATCTGACCTTTTTCACTGCGTTGGCGGTGATGCCGCTTGCCGAAGCCACGGCGGTGTTCTTTGTGGCCCCCCTGATGATCACCTTGCTGAGTATCCCCCTGCTTGGGGAAAAGGTCGGACCGCTGCGGATCGGCGCGGTGATCGTGGGCTTTGCCGGCGTAATCATTATGACACGCCCCTGGGCGAGCGGCGGTGAGCGCGAGATTAGCCTTTTGATATACGCCCTGCCTGTGGTGGCCGCCTTCACCTACGCCCTTAACAACGTGCTAACCCGAATGCTTGGCGTGAAGTCCAAAGCATCGGCAATGGCGGTCTACATTCAAGGCACCTTCATTGCTGTGAGTTTTCTGTTCTGGCTCGTGGCTGGCGACGGCCATTTCGCGCAGGGACTTGAAAATGAAAGCCTGATTTTCCTGTTGCGCGCCTGGACTCGACCCGAGGGCACCGATCTGTGGCTGTTTGCCGGGCTGGGACTCAACTCGGCGATCATCGGTTATTGTCTTGGACAGGCCTATAGGATGGCCGATGCCGCCACCGTGGCTCCCTTTGAATATGTCGGGCTGCCGCTCGCGATATTCTGGGGCTGGGTCATCTGGGGCGAACTGCCGGATCTGGCGGTCTTGGCAGGTATCGCGCTGATCCTGGGGTCAGGGCTTTTCGTTTTCCTGCGCGAACGACAAAAGAACCGAAGTGTGGTTAGCGGTAAACGGGTGCACCGAAGATACTGAGATGCGCCGCGCCACGGCCCGCCAGGTCGGTGGTGAACGAGATAGCATAGAGTCTCTCGAGATCTCGCGAGATGGAGGGTCGTATCGCAGCAGGCCAGTCGTGAAGCTTACAGTCAGATGCCCGTTACCGGTAGTTCGGAACGACTTCTATCGGTCTCGGATCATCGATCATTCGCACAGTTGGTGCGCCCGCTTCGTTCCAGCGAAACAGTGTGATGTGCCAAAGCCCCGGACGGCGACGGGAAGGATCGATCAATCCGAGGTGACCGGCGTTTCTCAGATCGTCGGCGGCGCTCCATGACCTCGGGGTACGTTCGGCCTCCAATGCACTTTGCCAAGGTTGACGCGCATCTTCGTAGACTGACGCGGCTTTCGGACTTCGCAGATCGAACAGTTCACAGCAGTCTATCTCAAAGGTAAGCAGCACCCTCGGCGGACCGCCTTCAATCACGTACTGCCCAATCGCCACCCGGGCGCTTTCTTCATTCGGACTGAGATAGAGCGCGTCCTGCCCACCTCGGTTGAAGCGTGCGGGAGGACGGTCATTCCGCCCACGCGCCAGGTGTATGTCGAGGTCGACCTCACTGAGCGCGATCTTCACAAATTTGCCGGAAACCTTGGTGAGCATCGTCCATCTCTCACGTAATGCGGCGACGCTAAGACCGAGCACTTGGAATTGCAAGTAAAGGCGCTTGGCGCAAGCAGTTGCAGACAGGCCAGCGCTGAACGCGGCGGGAAGCCACGCGAACGAATCAGGCATCTGCGGCCTTCGGCATCGGATCAGATTAACGGTCGTTCCGTCGCGCGAACGCCGTTACACTGACGGCCTATTTCATCGATTTCGACTCCAACCGCATTGCGGAGCTCCATGGCTGACCCAAGCAGTGAACTTTCTCTTCTGACCTCCGATCCCCGTGTTCTGGGGGCCGTCGTGGCTGGGGCCGCGACCCTCGTCGTTTTTGCCGCCAGCAAGGTCCACGACGTCTGGGTGACCGCGAAGGTCAAACGCGACAGCAAGCGGCGCCTGATCAACGCGATCTACACCGAGATCGGCCACAACAAGGAAGAACTGATCAAAGCCGTCGAGAAGTCGCCCTCCACGGCGGCCCTGATGCGGGCGTTGGAGGAAGACGATCGCCGGACGGTCCACATGGTCTACGCCCGCAACATGCGATTCTTCGAGGACCTAAAGAGCGAGCTTCATGTACTGCCATCGGCCCTGCTGGGACATACGGTGAAGTTCTATAACTGTCTGGAATCGGTTTATGCCCAAATGGACGGTTTCGAACGCGAGAGCTTCAAAACTATGACGCCCGGCGGCAAACGCGCCACCATGGAAAATCTGATCGACAAGATGCTGGAGGCAACCGCGCTTGCCGGTGTCGCCCGCAGTCAGTTCGAAGCCCACTTCACACATCTGCGCAAGAACGATCAAAAATAAAGCCCATCCGCCGAGAAATCAGGCGGTGGACTTACAAAAACTGCAAATTGTGAAGAGTTTGTGTTTGCAGAGAAAGCAAAAGGCTATTGAAGCCAAACCTCTTAGAGGTTCGGTCTTAAACGCCCCAGGGCTGCGGTCCACTCAACATCGTTGTCCTCCGGCTCTGCCTGGAACTGCCTGAAACAGCAGGATAGTTCCCAAAGGTTACGTGTTTATAGCATATCAGCGCTTTTTCGTCCATCTGTCGGCTATTATGTAGCACTTTATGCCATCACTTCAAGTAGATAGCGGAGATGGGCTGTCATGTCGCAGTCTTAGCGATGATCACTGAAGGAAGCTCAATCACAGGGCCAAAGCGGCCTTGAAAGCCTGCAAAACCGCCTCTTCCTCCCGGTGACGCCTCTCCTGCACCACCCACTGACCGCCGACCATGACATCGCGGACCGGGTTGAGATTGCCGGCGAAAACCGCCGCATCCAGCAGCAGATCCTCGGACTTGCCCAGCAGGCAAGGAAGCTCCGGATCCAGCACCACCAGATCGGCGCGGGAACCCGCCTCCAGCCGGCCGATCTTTCGGCCCAGGGCCTGGGCGCCGCCCTCGAGCGCCTGGCGGTAGAGCGCCGCGCCGACGGAGTGGCCTTCGCCCGCCGGCCCCAGAAGATTGCGGCCGCGGTGGATCAGGCGCTGACCGTATTCGAGCCAGCGCAGTTCCTCGACCGGACTGACGGAGATATGGCTGTCGGAACCGACGCCCCAGGCGCCGTCCTGGTCGATGAAATCACCCGCAGGAAAGAGACCGTCGCCCAGATTGGCCTCGGTGGTGGGACAGAGGCCGGCCACGGCGCCGGAATCCGCGAGCCGGGCGGTTTCCTCGGCCGTCATATGGGTGGCATGGATCAGACACCAGTGGCAGTCGACCGGCATATTGTCGTAGAGCCAATCCACCGGCCGCCGGTCCGACCAGGCCACGCAGTCCTCCACCTCTTTCACCTGCTCGGCGATGTGGATATGGACCGGGGCGCGGCTATCGAAGCGGCGGACACCTTCGATCGCGGTATTCAGGGTTTCCGGCGTGACGGCGCGCAGGGAATGGGGCGCAATGCCAATGCGCGCCTGGGGGTCCTCCGCCGCATCCTTGAAGAGGATTTCCAGGAGCTTCAGGAAGCGCTCCGGATCGTTGAGGAAACGGCGCTGCCCCTCGCCCGCCGCCTGGCCGCCGAACCCGCCGAAGCCATAGAGCACCGGCAGATGGGTGATGCCCAGGCCCGTTCGTCTGGCTGCCGCCATGACCCGGCGCGACATCTCCGCCAGATCTGCGTAGGGCTGGCCGTCGGGGCCGTGGTGCAGGTAGTGGAACTCGCCCACCGCCGTGTAGCCGGCTTTCAGCATCTCGACATAGAGCTGCGCGGCGATGGCTTCGGCTTGTTCCGGTGTGAGACGTCCGACGAAGTCATACATCACCTGGCGCCAGGTCCAGAAGGAATCGTCGCTCGGTCCGCTACGCTCCGCCAGTCCGGCCATGGCCCGCTGAAAAGCGTGGCTGTGCAGGTTGGGCATGCCGGGCACGACCGGCCCCTGGCAGCGATAGGCCCCCGCCGGGATCTCGGACTCCATCGTCCCGCGGTGCACGCCGTCGATATCGCCTTCGGCGGAAAGGTCAAAGAGGACATGGATGCCCCAGCCATCCGGCAGGAGCGCAGCAGGCGCATAAACGGAGCGATGATCGGAAAGCGGGGCTGAGGACATGAAGAAACCGGCTGCATGATGAAGAAAGCGGATACCTGCGAAAGATGCCACAATCCTCAAGACACCGCGACCGCAAAGTTGTATATACAACTGAAATTCCTTGAGCGTGACGGCTCAGGTAGGACGATAAGGACAAAAGGCATGTGGGATCGACTCTGGATCAACGCGCATCTGGCCACCATGGCAGCCGGCGGCTCCGCCTATGGCGCCATCCCGGAGGGCGCCATCGCCTGCCAGGACGGCAAGATCGTCTGGGTTGGGCCGCAAGCGGAACTGCCGGGGAGTCCGGAAACACTGGGCGGTGAAGTCATCGACCTGGCAGGTCGTTGGATCACGCCGGGACTGATCGACTGTCACACGCACCTGGTCTACGGCGGTAACCGCGCGCGGGAGTTCGAGCTGCGGCTGGAGGGCGCGAGTTACGAAGAGATCGCCCGGGCCGGCGGCGGTATCCGCAATACAGTGAAGGCGACTCGCGCCGCCAACGAAGACGAACTTTATGAAGGCGCCCTGCCCCGCTTGAAGAGTCTGCTGGCCGAGGGGGTGACCACCCTCGAGATCAAATCGGGTTACGGCCTGAACTTGGAGACGGAACTGAAGCAGCTGCGGGTCGCGCGGCGGCTCGGCGCCGATCATCCGGTGACGGTCTCCACGACCTTCCTTGGCGCCCATGCTCTGCCGCCGGAGTTCGAGGGCGACAGCGACGGCTATATCGACGCGGTCTGCGCCATGATGCCGGAGGTGGCGGCCTCGGGTCTCGCGGATGTGGTCGACGCCTTCTGCGAGAACATCGGTTTTTCCCACGCGCAGACGGCCCGGGTGTTCCAGGCGGCGCGCGACAACGGCCTGCCGGTCAAGCTGCACGCGGATCAGCTCTCCGATCTGGAGGGCGCGAAGCTGGCGGCCGACTTCGGCGCTCTGTCCGCCGATCATCTGGAATACACCTCAGAGGCCGGCGCCCAGGCCATGGCGGCGGCCGGCACGGTCGCGGTCCTGCTGCCTGGCGCCTTCTACTTTCTGCGCGAGACCAAGCTGCCGCCCATGGAGGCCTTCCGCGCCGCCGGTGTGCCCATCGCCATCGCGACCGATTGCAACCCCGGCTCCTCCCCCGCCACCTCGCTGCTGCTGATGCTCAACATGGCCTGCACCCTCTTCCGCATGACGCCTGAGGAAGCATTGCTGGGCGTGACCCGCCATGGAGCCAAAGCGCTGGGCCTGCAGGACAGCCGGGGGACCTTGGAAACCGGCAAGGTGGCGGATCTGTGTGTGTGGAACATTGAATCGCCCGCGGAGCTGGCTTACAGGATTGGGTTCAATCCGCTGGTGACGGCGGTGAAGGATGGGCGAGATGTGGTGTTAGGAGTTTGAAACCGGTTTGTCTTTGAATGACGACGGCATATAAGGAGGGATGACGTCACCTCCAGAAACTGATCGCCAGTACGCGCAATTTATAGCCCTCGGGATGGCTGATCCTGCGGAGATCACGCAACTATTGGGTATCGAACCGACCGAAAGCTGGAAAGTCGGTGACAAGTATGAACGCAGAGGTCGCAGCTTCAAACGTCGAAGTTCGATGTGGCTCCTCGACAGTGGTTTCAACGACACTTATCCGTTTGAAGATCACATCGAAGCGCTTCTGAAAAAACTCGAACCTCACCGGAGCGAATTGTTGGATATAGGCACACGATACAGCATAAAAATCTCCTGCGTGGCCTACGTGTACCAGAGTTTCGGACTCGAATTGCCCTTCGACTTCCAACGGCGTGCCACGGAACTCGGTATCGGGTTTAGCTTCTCGGGCTATAGTTTTGGGGACTTTCACGAGGAAATGGTGGAGCTTAGAGAAGAGCTTGGCATTCGGGGCGAGGGGTAAGGAAGCGTGTCCAAACTTTGTTTCGAACTGGTACCTGGAAAAGGTGCTTTGCCGCTTCTGTTAGGATCCAGTCGGCGCGGTATCGGCGAGACAATGGAGGGTCTAGGTCACAAGATCTCAGCGAGGCATGGCCAAAGCGACCGTTACGTCCGAAACTGCGTTCAAATCGAATTTGACGAAGATGGCCTCGCCAGCTTCATTGGGATATCGACGGATAGCGGAATTGAATTGATCTACCGCGGTCGCGATATCTTGCATCTTCCATCGCATGAAGTATTCGATCTAATAAAAGAAAACGAACCTGAATGTGATTTCGAATACTCTGATGTCACCCATCTCTTTCGCAATCAAATCATCACACTTTGGGACGCCGACGAACAGTACGACAGCTTTGACGAACGCTTTCCTGTTTGGGGGCAAATAGGAATAGGAAACGAGAACTATCTTGCGGCAATTGACGAAATTGACCGCAAGGCACGTGAAAGGCGCGAGCGACGTAGAGATTGAGTAGTCGCGTTATTCATCGCAGTTTTTTACTGCGTGAAACTTCCACTCGCAGATCACAGACGGGGCAACAGGTGCTCAGCCTGGCAGAACTGGCTAATCACTGCGCGTGCCTTTCGAGGGCATCCAAAAAAAGGGCGCCCGGACGAAGCCGGGCGCCAGATCAAATTCTTGCAGTGAATCAGCCGACCAGACCGCCGTCGTCGCGGGTGACGGCGATGACCGCGGAGCGCGGAACGCTGTCGCCGCCCTCGGGCCAGTGGCTATTGCCCTTTTCGCCCGGGTGCTGGATACCGACGAACATCGTGCGGCGGTCCGGCGACCAGGTAAGGCCGGTCACTTCGCACTCGTTCGGGCCGACCAGGAAGCGACGGATTTCACCGGTGACCGGATCGCCCGCCAGCATCTGGTTGTTGCCCTGACCGGCAAAGTCGTCCTTGTTCGAGTAGTTGCCATCGGTCTGGATCCAGACGATGCCGTTGCTGTCGAACTTGAGACCGTCGGGCGAGTTGAACATGTTGCCGTCGTTCACGTTCTTGGAACCGCCCTTGGCGTCCTGGTGCACGGTCGGGTTACCGGCGAGGACATAGAGGTCCCAACGGAAACCTGCCGCGGTGTGATCGGCGTTGTCAGGCCACCAGCGCACGATCTGGCCGTACTTGTTGGCTTCACGCGGGTTCGGACCACCAACCGGGGTTTCGTCACCGCCCTTGTTCGGCTTGACACCACGGTTTTTGTTGTTGGTCAGCGCGCAGTAGACTTCCGCCGCATTCGGGTTCGCGGCAATCCACTCCGGGCGGTCCATAGTGGTCGCACCGACCGCCGAGCCAGCCTGACGCGAATGGATGCAGATTTCCGCAGCCGACGCCATGCCGGTGGTTTCCGGGGTCAGGTCGATCCACTGGCCGGAGCCGTCGTCGTTGAACTTGGCGACCGACAGCGTGCCCTTTTCGAGTAGATGATCGGTGTCCGCCCCAGGCGCATAGACGCCCTCGGATACGAAGCGGTACATGAACTCGCCACGCTCGTCGTCGCCCATATAGACCACGACACGGCCGTCGTTGTTGACTACGGCTTCGGCGTTTTCGTGCTTGAAGCGGCCCAGAGCGGTCAGCTTACGCGGCGTCGAGTTCGGATCGCTCGGATCGATCTCGACGATGTAGCCATTCCGGTTCGGCTCGTTCGGATTTTTGGAAACGTCGAAACGGTCGTCGATCTTGGCCCAGCTGTAGCCCCAGTCCTTGGAGGAAACGCCGTAGCGCTTCAGTTCGGCCGAAGTTTCGTGGGCCTCGTCAGCCGCCGAGTAATAGCCGTTGAAGTTTTCCTCGCAGGTCAGGTATGTGCCCCAGGGGGTCATGCCGTTACCGCAGTTGTTCCAGGTGCCCAGGGACTTCGTACCGCTCGGGTCAGCAGCGGTCTTCAGCAGATCATGGCCAGCAGCCGGACCGGTCAGAGCCATTTCGGTTTTCGGAGTGATGCGGCGGTTGTAGGGGCTGTCTTTGACGATCTGCCATTTGCCGTCGACCTGGGCGATCTCCACGATGGAAATGCCGTGGGCCGCCATGCCCTTTGCGATTTCGTCTTCGTCGGTCAGAACTTTTTCACCGCTCACCGACAGGACGTTGCGGTTGGTGTACTCGTTGTTGACCACCAGCAGCAGCTTACCGTCGACGATGAAGACGTCCATGCCGTCGTTGTTGTCGCCGAATGCCATTTCCTGACTGGCGGAGGTGCCACGCGTGGCATGGTCGAACTCCGGCGCAGAGGACCACAGCGGGTCACCCCAACGCACAAGGATGTCGGCCTTGTAGCCGGCCGGCACCGAGATGCCGTCCTCCGTCGAGGTCGAGATCGCATCGAAAGAGAAGCGATTGGCTGCGGCTTTGGCATCAGAGGCGGCAAGGGTGCTTCCGAGCGCGGCAAAGCTGCCGAAGGCCAAGATCCCGCCGAGCATGCCGCGACGGCTGATGGCGGCCTCGACAACCCGGTCGAAGTCGCATTCCTCCGGACGCGGGCTGTTGATTTCATCGAACTCGTCGAACGAGAGTTCCTTGTCACTATTTTTCATGCCACCTTCCTTCTTACTGAAATCTAGTTGGTTGTGAGCTGACCTACACCTCGACCGGGAACCCAACGCTGTCGTTTTTCGCCTCGTCGACTCCCCGGCTCTATTCTCCGTCACGCTCTACGCAATCTTTGTTGCAGTATGATGACAATCTAGCACGTTTGTTGTCGAAAGCAGCCTCTGAAGACTCGAGAGTTGCGGAATACCCTCTCCGCCTGACTGACTTAATAGGGAAATTCAATCAAGAAAGCCTGCGGCAGTGCCGAATACCTGGGTATTCCGAGCAGGTCGGCAAACCACTATCCGCTAGACCTGAGACAGCCGACTTAAGAGCAACATCCAAGCACCGAAATGAGCGGTCCGGCGCAAGAACAGCTTTACGGATTTGTTACAGAAGATGTCTTCACACCTTCGAGCACGTGGAATTTCGCAAGCGAAAACAACGCTCACCCGGATTCGAATCGGGTGGGGAATTTTGTCGGTTCAGAGGCGTTCGTTTTTCGCTGGACGATGGGGTGTATTCGCGCCGGCTCCAATCACCGGTCCGACGCGCGTGATTTCCGACGATAGAATCCCATCGTCACGCCATTTGCCGTTCTGTCCGCTTTGATAAGGGTCAGTCCGCCAGGCTGCGCGCCTTCCCCGAACAAGCGTTTTCCCGCGCCAACCAGAACCGGAAAGGTCCAAAGGCGGAACTCGTCGATCAGATCCTTGGCGAGAAGCGTCTGAATCAGTTGCCAGCTGCCGTGAACCTGCAGCAGGGGTCCTTCCTGCTGCTTGAGGGCCGCAACCTCCTCGACAAGGCTTCCGCGCAGGGCCACCGAATTGTTCCAGTCAAGAGCGGGCAAACTCGAGGTCGCCACATACTTCCGTGCGGCGTTCATGGGGTTCGCATCGCCGGCGGGCGCGAAATGCGGCGCGAAGAGCTGATAGGTTTTGCGGCCGAGCAGCAGGTCATAGGGTTCGGCCATAGCCTCCTTCTGAACCTGCGCCATCACCTCTTCCCAGTAGGGGTCCGCCCAGCCGCCCCGGGCGAAGCCGCCCGAGGTGTCTTCCTCCGGCATCTTGGGCGCCTGCATGACGCCATCGAGCGTTTGAAAGGTCAGGATCGCGAGTTCCCGTTTCATCACCTGCTCTCCCTTGTTGACGTTGATAGATGGCCGGCACGAACTGGCAGCAGGATTCACGTTTCTGCTTGGCTCAGAGCGCGCGCCAAGCGTTCCAGGCTTTGCACACCGCCTTCGCCTGCGCCCAATTCCCGCGCGTGCTCCGCCGCCGCAATCGTGGGAAAAATCATGCGCAGGGTGAGCACCGTTCCACCCTCCGCTTCCTCAAAGGTGACGGAGAATTCACAAGTCAGATGCGGGTCGTCGGCCTTGCCGCCGACATGGGAAAATATCAGGCGCTCAGGGGCGAGGACTTCGCGGTAGACGCCCCGACCCGGATAATCCATGCCGTCCGGCCCATGCATGACATAGTCCCAGAGGCCGCCCACCTTGATCTCCATGACGCGGGTCGTGGTGGTGAAACCTTCCGGCCCCCACCAGTGACCGACATGCCGCGGGTCGGTCCAGACCGCGAAGACGAGCTCGCGGGGCGCGTCGTAGCGGCGCGTGAAGATGAGAGTATCGCCTTGGTCATTTGCGGCGCTTTGTCTTGCGGCCACGGCCCCGCTCCCCTTCCTGCGACTGTAGCGCATGCAGATAGCCGTCCAGGCGGTCCAGGCTTTCCTCCCAGTCCTTGCGGTAATCCTCGAGCCAGTCCGAGACCGCCTTGAGCGGCGCCGCCTGCAGCCGGCAGGGCCGCCGCTGCGCCTCCCGGCTGCGCTCCACAAGGCCGGCTTTCTCCAGCACCTTGAGGTGTTTCGTGATGGCCGGCATGGTCATGTCGAAGGGCGACGCCAGTTCGGTGACGGTCCGTTCGCCCGAAGCCAGCTGCGCCAGAATCGCGCGCCGCGTAGGATCCGCCAGGGCGGAGAGTGTCAGGTCGAGTTGGTTCGATCCCATAGGGTTGGTCGCCATTTAATTTTACCATTCAGTTATTTTACTAATTAGTAAAATAATGTCCTAAGAACGTCAAGAGCGTGCTTGAGTCGAGGGTTGACGCTGGATTTTCTTTTGGGTCTGCCGAACAAACAGCGCTGTGCGTCAGAACGATTGGCGATCAAGCCGACATAATATTAACGCGGCTTCCGAAAAGAGGCCCATTCGCGCGCTTGTTCATCATCGAGGCCACCGGCTTCGGCGTTCCACCAGAGCTCGCCATGCTTCAATCGCGCGAAATCGGAGAAGAGCTCCCCAAGCAGATTGACTTTGGCGGCCTCCGTCTTGATGCAAAAATCGGTCACCGCGCGATCTGGGAGCTCGAGATTGTTATTGAAGCGGAGCTGGATGGCACAGTGGCCAAGACTGTCAGAAACGAAAACTCGAAATGAAGAAAAGCCATCTCCAAGATCGGCCTGATAGTCAGAACCAAGAGTCCATAGGAACTCATCATTGCGGTCACTAGGAAAGACAGCCAGCGCCTTAGCCGCTCGCCGGAGGTGATCGACATTGCAATAGAACTCGTGCGCCCCGGACTGCTGCCCATTGCTGGCAAAAATCTCTAAATTCAGGAAATCTGGTTCACTCAGGCAGTATCTGACGATCCGGAGGGATGCTTTCGACGAAGGCTCACCGCCGGGATATGAGAAAGACATAAGCTCCCTACCCCTCAATCAACCCCAGTTCCCGCTGCTTATTTTTCGACAGCCCTTGGGAGACGATCTTGTGCGACTGTCGCAGATAGTCTTTGAGGTCGTCATCAGAAAGGCCCGGCGGGGCGTAATCCTGGATCCATTTCATACCGCGCGAGGCCAGATAGGGCGCAGGGCGCAGACCCGGCTGGTCCTTCAGGATCTCGTAGGAAAGCTCGCTGGTCTTGAAGGTGAAGCCCGGCTGGTCGTCGCCCCAACCGCCGATGGCAAAGACCTTACCACCCACCTTCCAAACCTGCGCCCCGCCCCACTGCACCACGTGGGTGGTTGCGGGCAGGGAAGCGCAAAAGGCGTTGAATTCCTCGTAGGTCATTTCGCGGAGAACCCTATTAACAAGACGGCAAGGTAAGTAATGCAGGGCACGGGCGTGCCCTCATGGCATTTGCTACAGCATCCAGCCCAACTTAGCAGAGGTCAGTGATTCCCACCAAGCATCGCAAAGCACTTGGATATCGACGCAGATCGGATTCCTCATGGGACCATTGTGATGGAAAGGATTCGGAATCGCGCTGGCGATTTCGAACGGCAGTGTTTTCCCTCACCGCCCGTCAACATTCGGCTGGACAAACGCGGCGGGATGGCGACCCTAAAGCAGCAAAGTTACAGACGGGGGAGTGCGCCGCATGATCATGTATTCACGGGAGCTGACGGTGGCCTGGGGGGAGTCGGATCCCTTTGGGCTGGTCTACTATCCCATGATGTTCACCTGGTTCAACGAGACCGAACACGAGCTGCTGCGCGCCCTGGGCTTCCCGACCAACAAGCTGATCAAAGAGGACCGGACGGCCTTCGTGATGGGCGACGTGCACTTCCGCTTCGTGGGGCCGGCGGCATACGGCGACAAGGTGCGCACCATGATCCGGCTGGCCAAGATGGGCACCTCCTCCCTGCACTGGGATTGCAAGGCGGTGCAGGCTTCCGACGGCGCTGTCATCACCGAAGGCCGGGCCGTGCGGATCCATGCGCAGATCCAGGAAGACGGAAATCTGAAGGCCATCCCGATCCCCGATTACATCCGCAATGCGCTCAGCGAACCGGGAAGCCTGATCGATTTACCGGAAAGCGATTTCTGAGAAATTAGGTTATCGAAGATATTTAGAATCATGTTTTTAATAGAAATTATGTGAATCTGATCAAATAAACTTCATGGTTCTACCGTTATAGTTTCTAAATTTCCTATGCGGTATTTGGAATTCGAAACACGAAATTTATTAAACCGATCAGTCGGATCACGAAGATAAATCGGTACCTTCACACTAAGGATGTCCATGGATTTGCTCACCACGCTGTCGCTCATAATCTTCGTCAATCTCGCAGGCTGGATTACGCCAGGACCGAACATGTTTGCGGTGATCAGCGCGTCCCTCTTGGGTGGCCGGCGCAGCGGTGTGATGACAGGGCTCGGCCTCTCCACCGGCGCGGTGATTTGGACTCTGCTTGCGGTTCTGGGTGTCGCGACGCTGTTCGAGCTTTTCCCGGCCTTCGTGTTCTGGCTGCGCATGGCCGGCGGCGCCTACCTGATCTGGCTGGGCGTAAAGGCTTTGCGTAGCGCCTGGGATATGGGCAGCGACGACAGGATGAAACAAGCGGATTTCAATGCAGCCGCATCCCCTGCGGCACAAAGCTGCTACGGGTTACGGCAAGCTTATCTGACGGGACTTCTCGTCAGCCTGACCAACCCGAAGGCCGCCTTTTTCTTCGGCTCGATTCTGACCGCCTTCGTGCCAGCCAATGCCTCTCCTAGCCTGCTCGGCGGGATCGTTGTGCTCTGCGGCGCGCTCGCGGTGATTTGCCATTCCATCACGGCCACGGTCTTTTCGACCGAGATCGTCGTCCGCAGTTTTCTGCGCGCCCGGCGGATCATCACAGCCGCCTTCGGATTCGTCTTCGCCGGCTTAGGTCTGGGTGTGGCCTATGACGCGATGCGGCGACTTTGACGTCCACAGGAACCCGACTGCCTATAACAGCCCCGGTGCCTGTCACCATAGAGAGGAATGAGGATCACACACTGTCCGACAGGGCAGCCGTGAAAACATCGACGACTCCATCGAAGCCTTTCAGTTCTTCCCGACCGACCTGCCTTGAGGGCAACGCGAGATAGCGGGCGAAATCACCGGAATAGAGAAGCGTCTCTCCCAACTGACTGCAGAGTCCTTCGATCCGCGCGGCGAGGTTCACGGCCTGTCCAAGGACGGTGAAGTCGATCCTGGTTTCAGAACCGATGTTGCCATACAGCACCTCACCGAAATGCAGGCCGAGACCGAAGTCGGCACCCAATTCAGGTTCGGCTTCTGCCGCGTTCTGCAGGGCCTGCCGTGCCGCCGCCAGGGCGTTGCCGCAGGCCTGCGCCGCATCCCCGTCATCACCGATCGGAAAGATGGCCAGCAAACCGTCGCCCAGGAATTTCAAGACCTCGCCGCCATTAGCCTCGACGGCTGTGACAACGATCTCGAAGTAACGATTGGCAAGCGCCAGCGCTGCTCCGGCCGGCAGACGGTTGTTCAGAACGGTCCAGCCGCGAATATCGCTGATCAGAATGGCGGCGTCGATCTTCTCGATGTTGCCGCGGGTGATCTGGCCTTCCAGCACCCGCCGGCCGGTTCTGGGACCCAGATAAGCTTCGGCAACGGCAAGCCCCACGTCGCGGTTGGCAAAGACTTCGATGATGGGTGCGAGCAAGGCCGCGAGCTTCAGATAGCCTGTGATGTCACCGTCGGAAAAGCCGTCCGTGGCATCGCTGACGAGAACAAGGACGGCGGAGCGGCCGCTGGCCTGACGCATCGGAATCCCGAAATAATCCGTCGCGCCACGCGCCACCAAATCGTGGAGGATGGAATGGTCTTCCCCCGTCAGAGCCTGCCGCAGGTCCTTGCGGAAAGGCGCGCCCGTCTCGGCGATGACGGCCAGGGGACTGCCGATGTAGCCGGATCGCCCCTCGAGCCCGTGTGCCACCGTCATCCCAATTGGCGTCCCGCCGTCACGCTCCCAGATAGCGGTCAGGCCCGCGACCAGAGGATGCAGCGTGCGCATGGAAATCCGCAACCGCCAGAGATCGGCCCCCGCCGCGGCGAGCCGATTGCCGAGCACCGCCGTAAGCTGTTCGAGGTCGGGGAGGAAACGCCCCTCCTCTAACAGCCAGTCCGTGATGCCCTGCAGGTTCCAGTCCGGGGCAGCGCTACTGTCGGATGAGTCCGTCATAAGGCCCGGGTTTCCTTTTCCAAGGCGTGATTAGAGCACGGCGTGAAAGATATCAGTGCTCCAGCAAAGAACCAATCGGGGCCTAAACCGGCTCCGGCGCGCACCACTGGTCGATATCGTCGCTCTCGCCGATCAGGGCAAGGCCATGTGCGATGGAGACCAGTTCGTCACCAGTCTCGATCTTCTCCGCGCCGAAACTTTCTTCGAACATACGGCGCACGGCGGGCACGAAAGAACTGCCGCCGGTCAGAAAGACCTTGTCGACTTCGCCGGCCTTCAGATTCGCCTGGCGCAAAGCGTCTTCGACGGCGCTCTCCATCTTCTTCAGGTCCTCTGCGATCCAGGCTTCGAAATCGGCGCGGCGAAGATCACTCTGCAGGTCGAAGCTTTCGCTCGCGAAACGGAACTCCGTTTCCTCGCTGTCCGACAAGCGGGCCTTGGCTTCGGACACCGCCTTATAGAGCGCATACCCCAGATCGCCCTCCACCAGATCGATGAAGGCCTGCAGACGTTCTGGCGCGGTGCTGGCGGCCTGGAGCTTCTTGAATTCCCGAAAATCCCGCGAGGTCTTCATGACGGAGAGTTCGCTCCAGCGCGCGAAGGTCGAGAAGAAGCGGTTCGGCATCAGGAGTTCCTGGCTGGTGGAGCGATAGGTGGTGCCTTTGCCGAGCTGGGGCGAGACCAGCTTGTCGATGATGTGAAAGTCGAAGGTATCGCCCGCAACGCCAACACCGGAGGAGGCCAGCGCTTGCGTAGCCAGCCGGCCCGCTTCCCGCTCGAACCGCATGATGGAAAAGTCGCTGGTGCCGCCGCCGAAGTCGGCAACCAGGACCGTGGCGTCCTGGTCCAGACGCTGGGCAAAGAAGAAGGCGGCAGCCACCGGCTCATAAACAAAGCGGATATCGACCGTCCCGAAGCGCTTCAGCGCCGCGCGGTAGCGTGCGAGCGCCAGCGCCGGGTCCGGATTGGCACCGGCGAAGGCCACCGGCCGCCCCACCACCAGCCGCTCTGGAACATCCGCGATCTGACCGTCGGCGCGCGCACGGAGCAACCGCAGGAAGTTGGCCATCAGGTCTTCGAAGGTCAGACGCTTGCCATAGATGCGGGTATCGTTGAACAGGGGACTGGCCGCGAAGGATTTTAGCGACTGCAGGAAGCGGCATTCACCGGGGTTCTCGATGAAATAATCGATGGCCCAGGGCCCGGCATCCGACTCAAGGGGACTATGGGGCCCGCTTTCATCGCTCCAGAAGCAGAGAACCGTCCGAAAGGCCGAGATCGGCCCTGCCCTGTGGTCGAAAACCAGGGGCGCGGCGCGACCGGCGCTTTCGGGCAATGCAACGACGCTGTTGGTGGTGCCGAAATCGAGACCGAGACTGGACGCCATACTGCTTCTCTCCCTACAGGAAACCCGCCTCTCGAACAGCGCAAACCATAGGCAGCAGACCGCAAAGGCATCACCGCATGCGAAACGTCGCAGCCGGCGTCATGCCTCTGGCGGGCGCTGCGTGGTGCGCGGCACAGCAGGATCGGGTTTGTGGATTGAAAAGGGCCGGTGGTGTCTCACATTACCGGCGGCGACTCAAGGATAAGTTATGCCGCTTTATGAACGTCCTGCTTGGCCAGGTCGATGAAGGCCCGCAGACGCGCGGGCATATGGCGTTTGCTGAGATAGTTGATGCTATAGCGTTGCAGCGGGGACGCCATCCCCTTCAGAACGGGGATAAGACGCCCCTCGGCCAGCAGTGGGGCGGCCGCCTGAGCATAGAGGTAGGTCAAGCCCAGACCGGCTGCCGCAAAGGACAGCAGGGCTGCGACTTCGTTCACCACCATACGCGGCCGGGGCATAACCGCGTAAGGACCGTCCGGACCCTCGAAGTTCCAGGGCGCCAGTTGCGCTCCATCGGCGAAAGCGAAACAGATCCCGTCGTGCGCAGTGAGATCGCCCGGCGTTTCCGGCACCCCTCTTTCCTCCAGATAGCCAGGTGCCGCAACGACCGCCATCTGAAGGACCGGTCCGATAGCGACTGCATGGGTATCCTGCTCCAGCAGGGTGCTGGACCGGATGGCCGCATCGATCCCCGACGACACCAGGTCCGACTTCCGGTCCTCGTAGTGCACTTCAACCCGCACCTGCGGATAGCGCCGCGCATAGCGTGCGATCACATCGTCGAGGAAGAGCGCGCCGCTGCTGCGTGGCGCCGAAAGCTTCAAGGTGCCGGACACCGCATCCCGCTCGTCATCCAGCTCGCGCACCGCGCTCTCAAGATCAGTGATCGCCGGAAGACTGCGCCGGTAGAGCTTCTCGCCCGCCGAGGTCAGCGCGATACGGCGGGTCGTGCGCTCGAACAAGCGGACGCCTAGACGGTCTTCGAAGCGCTGCACCGCCTCGCTGACCGAACCTGGCCCCAGCTTGAGGCGCTCGGCCGCCGCCCGAAAGCCGCCGCAGCGGGCAACCTCGACGAAGACGGTCATATCGCTTAGCTGGGTGCGTTGCATTGTTTTATTTATCGATCAATCTGTTCTAAATAACCTCTATTTATCTAACAAATAACGCACCCTACCTTTGTCTTCAATGGAAATGGCGAAGGGCTTCGCCGAAACCGAAGGAACCACTTTGCCGAAAGGAACGCGGATGGTCGCAATGACTGAGATATTCGTCCTGAAGATGAAGGACCCCGAGCGGGCCGATGCGATCCGCGAACGGGCACGGACGGACTTCCTGAGCATCGAGGGCGTCGAGTCCTGGAAGACCTATGTCACCATTCACCCCGACAAACCGACTCTTTACTCCGAGATCTTCACCTTCCCGGACCTGGAAGTCGCACGCAAGATCACGCCTCTCTTCTCCGAACGAGAAGCGACCAAGGCCTTTCTGGAGGAAATCGAGGAGATCGTGGTCGGGCAGTATTTCATCGAACATAAACCCAAAGGAGAAGCGGCATGAGCGATGCCGAAGCTGTCCGCGCGGTGATCGACCGCTGGATGACCTGTCTGGATGCAGGCGATCTCGAAGGTATGCTGGAGACCTGCGACCCGGAAGCGGTGGTCGCCAATGAACGCCAGCCAACGACCTTAGGGATCGAGGCGATCCGGGAGAAGTATGGACCAGGGATCGCCGCTGCCAAGACCCGGTCGAGCTTTGAGGCCGAGCATATCCTGGTCCGTGGCGACTTCGCCCTGGCCGTCGGCCAATTTCGAGTCGACGCCACGGATAATGCGACCGGCGAAACGCGCAGCGCGCAAGGGCGTCTCGCACTCAACTACGTACGCCACGCTGACGGCAGCTGGAAAATGCTGTTCGATATGGACAACAATGCCTAGAAGACGGCTGAGAAAGATATGGGAGACGCGGAGAAGATGAGCAGCTTGGAACAGGATCTGCGGGAAGAGGTGGAGCTGTTGCACCGCTTCTTCGTTCGCTGGTTTAACGGCACGGCGAAGCCATCGGAACTGGAGGAGATCTTCCTGCCACGGATGGACGATGAGACCTTTTTCGTCTCGCCGGACGGCCATCGCCTGGAGCGGGACAGCCTCGTCTCCATGTTCGGAGACGCGCACGGCAGCAATCCCGAATTCCGGATCGACGTGCGCGACGTCAGGCTTCTGCGCGATCTCGGCGATACGCTGCTGATTACATACTGCGAGTGGCAACGCGGCGCCCGCGCCTCGGCGAGAAGCGATAACGGACGCGTTACGACCGCATTGCTGGGCCGTGGCGCGCCTTTCAAGTGGCTGCATGTGCATGAAACCTGGCTGCCTGAGGCGGAGCAGGCCTCGGGAGATTACGCATTCTGAAGAAGATCACGAGGGTGTGGGACGCGGATCAACAGCCGCCTCACGCCCTCGTGACAGAAGTTTTGTTGTGCCATACTGGCGCTCAGGGTCTTTATCGCCACATGCAGCTCAGCTTTAAGGCCTCTCGGGATCGGAGCACAGGCACGATGAAACAGGTCACGATGAAAAAGATTCTGGCACGCGCCGTCACGGCGGCTTTCTTTTCCCTCTCCCTGGCCCCTCTGTCGGCGCAGGCGGAGGACGGCACCGCGATTTTCGCAGGCGGCTGTTTCTGGTGCATCGAAAGCGACTTCGAGAAGGTCGAAGGCGTGAAGGACGTCGTGTCCGGCTACACCGGCGGCAAGACCGATAACCCGACCTATAAGAATCATACCGCGGCCAGACACCGCGAAGCTGTGCAGATCACCTACGATCCAGAAGTGATCAGCTACGCGGAGCTGTTGGAGATTTTCTGGCGCACGGTGGATCCCCTGGATGGCGGCGGCCAGTTCTGCGACCGCGGCCACAGCTACACTACGGCCGTCTACGCCGGCAGCTTGGAAGAGATGCAGCAGGCGGAAGCCTCGAAGGCGACGATCGACAAATCGCAGAAGCTGCCATCCAAGATCGTGACCCCTATCCTGCCGGTCCAGCCCTTCTATCTGGCTGAGGACTATCACCAGGACTATCACACCAAAAATCCACTGCAGTACCAGTTCTACCGCTACCGCTGCGGCCGCAACCAGCGGGTCGAAGAGCTCTGGGGCGACGAAGCCTATCGCGGCGTTACCAAGCACGCGGGCTCCTGAGTTTCACGTCGTCACAGCCCTCGAACTGATCTCCTGGCCCTTCTAAAAGAGACGGAGGCGATCGCCAAATCCGGGTCTCGCGCGCGTGCCTGTAGTGGGCAGGCGGCTGAGTCGCTAAGATAGGACGCGTTCCTCGCGTCCGGCGTTGGCATGATGCTGACGTTCGGAATGCGTTCTTAGGATAAAAAGCGAGCCGCCCCATGAGCTTTTCGTTCGATGGATTTGTCGACGCCGCCCGTGCTGCTGCGTCCGAGGCCGACGCCAATCTGGCCGTGCGCGATGTCCTGCGCCAATACATAGCCGACCCGGACGCCATTATTCGCGCGACACCGGACGACAGTCAGGATGAAGTCCTGCTGTTCGAAGATGAGACAGTCTCCATATGGCGCTGTCTGTTTCGGCCCCATGTCGTGATGCCTCCGCACGAACACCAACTTGATGCCCATATCGCGACATATGCGGGAGGCGAAAAGAATATCCTTTTCCATCGCCGGGACGGCCGACTTCGGCATCAAGCCACAAAGATCGTCAGGACCGGTGAAGTGCTGACTCTTGGCGAGGATTGCATCCATGCAGTGACTGCGGACGGCGATCAGCCGTCACTGGCGTTACACATCTACATGGGTCCCCTGATGCAACTGGACCGGGGACTGTTCGATTGGGACAGCGGTAAAAGAATCGACTTCACGCTAGAAAAATTCGATGCCATGAAGCGGTCTTCCTCGGAGCTTCCGGACTACTGATGCCCGCTATGACTCCTGCCGGAGAAATCATCGAAGATACGGTCGTCGCGGCCGGTCACCCCTGGAGCGGCCGGATCACAAAGGGCGATTATCTTCGTCTCATCGACCTGGAGGGCCAGCAGGCGATCGATTTCCTCTGCTACAACGCCGACGATCCCAGCGAGCGCTACCACGCGCCCAACAGCATCAAGATTCCGGGGCAGATCTATCTCGGCAAAGGCTCCATCCTGCGCTCTGTTCTGGCGCGCCCAATGATGACCATCGTGGAAGATACCTGCGGCGGGCATGACACCATCTTCGGCTGCTGCTCCTTCGCCTTAGACGAGGTGCGCTACGGCCAAACCAACGCACGCTGCTGTCAGCAAAACTTCGAAGAAGAACTGGGCCGCCACGGTCTGGGCCCGCGCGACGTGGTGCCGAACGTGAATTTCTTCATGCGGGTTCCGGTCGCCCCGGACGGCAGCGCCAGCATCGTCGATGGCATTTCGAAGGCCGGAGACTATGTCGACCTGCGTGCTGAGATGGATATCCTCGCGGTGCTCTCCAACTGCCCGGAAGCGCTCAACCCGGCAACGGGATCTGGCCCGACCCCGGTCCGGGCGATCATTTACCGGCCGGATTGACCGATCAAATCACCGCGGGTTGCGAGAGGCTACCCTTCCGACTTTAGATTCCTGCGATATACTAGGGTCTCGTCCGATCTTCCCGCGGCTTTTCTCGAAAGGTTCCGATATGAACAAGCTTCTGAGCACGGCTCTTCTTCTCGCACTTGCTGCACCGGCGCAAGCGGAGGAAAAACGCGAACTCGGGGCGCATGAGCACGGGGTCGGGGCGCTCAACATCGCTTTCGAGGGACGCCAGGTGGCCATGGAGCTGGAAGCACCCGGCGCCGATATCGTCGGTTTCGAGTACCACGCGGAAAGCAGCGAAGACCGGGCGAAAATCGACGACGCCATCGCCTTGCTGGCCAAGCCGCTCGATCTCTTCGTTCTGCCAGCCGAAGCTAAGTGTAAGGTCACGGAAGCGCGCGTCGCGCTCGAGGGCGAAGAGGACCACGAAGACCACGACGAACATGACCATGATCACGATCATGAAAAACATGACGAGCACGCGGATCACGACGACCACGGCAAGCATGAGGACCATGCGGAGCACAAGGATCACGCAGAGCATGAACACCACGCCGAGGAAGAACGCGAGCATACGGAGTTTCATGCCGAGTACCTTTTGACCTGCGCCGAACCGGAGGCCATCGACAGCATTGAGTTCATCTACTTCGAGCATTTCGAAAACGCCCGGGAGCTTGAGGTCCAGATGATTTCGGATCGCGGAACGAAGGGCTTCGAGGTCGAGCGCAGCGCGCCTCGCCTCGATCTGACCGGTATGATCTGAAAGACATGATCTGAGCGGCCATCGCCACTTGCAGGAAAGCGTGGAAAAGTCTCTGGCGGTCGAACTGACCGAGGTCGGCTTCCGCTGGCCAGGACCCGCGTCCTTTCGGCTTTCCGTGCATTCCTTCGCCTTGGAACGTGGTAGCCGCCTTTTGTTGCTGGGCGAGAGCGGATCGGGCAAGTCCACGCTGCTTAGCCTGATCTGCGGCATCGTCGCGGCCCAACAAGGCCGCATCGCCATCGACGGTCAGGATCTTTGCAGCCTGTCGAGCGGCGCCCGCGACCGCTTTCGCGCCGAGCATATCGGCGTCATCTTCCAGCAGTTCAATCTGCTGCCTTACGCAACAGCCCTGGACAACATCCTGCTGCCGCTGCACTTCGCGCCAGCGCGGCGGCAACGGGCCGGAAACGCAAAGGAAGAAGCGCTGCGTCTGGCCGACGCCATGGGCCTGCCTGCAGCACTGATGACGGAAGGAACCGCGGGCGCACTCAGCGTCGGTCAGCAACAGCGGGTCGCGGTCGCCCGCGCCCTGATCGGGCAACCCTCCCTGATCGTGGCCGACGAGCCGACCTCGGCGCTCGATGCGGCAACGCAGAACGCCTTTTTGGACCTTCTGTTCGCGCGCTGCGCCGAAGCCGGATCCAGTTTGCTGATGGTCAGCCATGACGAGCGCCTGTCGGAACGCTTCGACAAGTGTCTGAGGCTCGAAGAGATCGCCAGCGTCGAGCGCGGGGAAGCGGCATGATCCTTTTCCGGCTCGCTGCGCGATCGCTCACCAGCCGCGCCCTGACTGTCACGTTGACGATCTTCGCGATCGCGCTGTCGGTTGCGCTTTTTCTGGGCGTGGAGAAGGTCCGCACGGGCGCGCGGGCCAGCTTCGCGGACACCATCTCGAACACCGATCTGATCGTCGGCGCGCGCTCCGGCTCTGTGCAGTTGCTGCTCTATTCAGTGTTCCGCATCGGCAATGCCACCAACAACATGACCTGGGAGAGCTACCAGGACCTGGCGGGGCGGCCCGAGGTGGACTGGATCGTTCCCATCTCCCTGGGCGACAGCCACCGGCAGTTCCGGGTCATGGGCACCACCGCGGAGTACTTCGAACGATACAAGTACCGGGGTGGGCGCGCCCTTGCCTTCGAAGAGGGGACGGCCTTTACCGACCTCTTCGACGCGGTGATCGGCGCCGATGTTGCCGCGACCCTGGGTTACCGCATGGACGACCCCATCGTGGTGGCCCACGGCCTCGCCTCCTTCTCCAAACACGAGGACCAACCCTTTCGCATCTCCGGCATCCTGGAAAAGACGGGCACGCCGGTGGACCGCACGGTGATCGTCAGCCTGGAGGCCATCGAGGCGATCCACGTGGACTGGCAGGGCGGCGCCAAGGTGCCGGGCCGGACCACACCGGTCGAGGTCATCCGGCAGATGGATCTGACACCCAAAGCGGTGACCGCCGCCATGCTTGGGGTGAAGTCCCGGCTCAAGGTCTTCCAACTGCAGCGGGCCATCAACGAATACCCGCAGGAACCGCTGCTGGCCGTGCTTCCCGGCGTGGCCTTGCAGGAGCTCTGGGAGATCGTCGGTGTCGCCGAAACGGCGTTGATCGGTGTTTCGGCCATGGTGGTCGTCACGGCCCTGCTGGGTATGGCGGCCATGATCTTTTCAGGCCTGAACGAAAGGCGGCGCGAAATGGCGATCCTGCGCGCCGTTGGCGCGCGTCCCATCACGATTCTACAACTGTTAATGGCTGAAGCGACGCTGATGGCCGCTCTGGGCGCGGCGCTGGGGATAGGGCTGCTGTTCACGGGATTGTGGGTCGCACGGCCTTACGTGGACGCCGCCTTCGGGTTATATTTACCCATCGAAGGCCTGTCGTTGCGCGAGGCTTTGGTCGTACTGGCCGTGGTGGCCGCCGGGGCCGTTACGAGCCTTTTTCCGGCTTTGCGCGCCTACAGGCTCTCGCTCGCAGACGGTATGACCGTACGGAACTGACAGGAAACGGGTGCCGGACAAGGGGCAGAATTTATGACTTCTTCGCTTCGTTTTCATAGAGGAATCCCCCGGCTGGGGCGCAGAGAAGTACTGGCGTCGCTGGCCGGCGGCGTCGCCCTTGCGTTGGCGCCGCGCGCAGCCTTTGCTGCAACGGATGTCGTGGAGATCGAATGGGGCGACCTCGTACCTGAAGGCGAAGGCCTCGCCATGGAAACCCTGCGCGGCATCGGCATTGTGCAGCACGGTCAGCTCTCGACCGGCTTCACACAGCAGGAAGCCTCTGGCGTCACCACGGAGTACAACGGCAAAAGAGTCCGGCTGCCCGGCTTCATCGTACCCATCGCCTTTTCCGGCACAGCCGTGAAAGCTTTCGTTCTGGTGCCCTATGTGGGTGCCTGCGTGCACGTCCCGCCGCCGCCAGCCAATCAGCTGGTTTTCGTGACCACGGAAGAGCCCTACGAAAGCAAGGGGCTGTTCGAACCTGTGACCGTGACCGGCCTTTTCGAGACCGCCGCAACCGACACGGAAATCGCCGAGATCGGCTACGTGCTGACGGCGGACAAGATCGAGCCGTACGAACTCTAGAGCGCCCCATCTCTAGAGCAGCTTTAAATCAGCAGTTCCGCCCTCATGAAGGTCACCGCCTGTCCGGTCAGAAAAACGCGCTCGCCCTTTAACTCGCAGGCCAGGTGACCGCCGCGTGCTGAAGCCTGAAAGGCGTGCAGCTCAGTCTTGTTCAGCTTTTCCGCCCAATAAGGCACCAGGGTTGCATGAGTGGAGCCCGTCACCGGATCTTCCGGAATGCCCGCGCCTGGCGCGAAGTAGCGCGACAGGAAATCATAAGACTGCCCGGCATCGGCGCGTGCTGTGATCACAAGCCCCAACGGATGCAAGGTTTCGATCAGCATCATATTGGGCTGGAAACTGCGCACGGCCGCTTCGTCGGAAAGCTCAACGAAGAGATTCTCAAAGTTGCGGGCGGCAGCGCGGAATCCTTCCGTGAAGATCCCGGAAAAAACTTCTGGCAGAGGATCCAGCGGCTCCGGCGGGAAGCAAGGCACATCGAGACGGTAGCGCCCCTCACCGTCCCGACACACGCGGATCGTCCCGACCTGCGTTTCAAAGATAAAATCGCCCGCAATTCCAAGTTCCGCAGCCAGGGTATGGGCTGTCGCCAGGGTCGCGTGCCCGCAAAAGGCCGCCTCATGCACCGGTGTGAACCAGCGCAGGTCCCAGCTCTCTCCATGGCGTCGGACGAAGGCGGTCTCAGCCAGATTGTTTTCCCCGGCGATCCGGCAAAGCAGATCGTCCTCAGGCCAGGCCGCGGGCCACTCCTCCAGCACCAGAACCGCGGCCGGATTGCCCGCGAAGACCCGGTCGGTGAAGGCATCCACCTGATGCAGAACCCAGTTCTGAGACAAGGCGCCCTCCCCCGCTAAGCTTTGATCACGAACTTGCACAAAAGCTTGTCGCCGCGCTCGCACTGTTCGTCCACCTCGGCACCCGTTACCTTCGCGAAGAAAGCCTCCATCACCGAGCAGACGCAGGGTTCCTGCCGGACGGCGCGACCAAGCGGGCAGCTATAGCTACGCACAACGGCACCCTCCTCGGTGGTCTCGACCACCGTCTCTGCCCCCACGCTGTCGGCGAAATCAGTCGCGGCTTTCAGGCGGTCGGAGAAAGCCTGTCGCTCCTCCAATTCCAGATGACCTGCCATCTTCTGACCCACCTGCAGCATCAAGTGCTGGATCTGTTCTCGGGAGAGTTGCTCCGGCAGGGCTTGCAGAAGCAGTTCGGCAAAGGGCGGATAAGCACGGGAAGCCACGTCCTCGCGTCCCGCCACGGCGGCATATTCAACCGCCGGCTTTCCGACCCGCCTGGCGCGCCGTTCGCTACCCTCGACTAAACCGTCTGCTTCCAGCTGGCGCAGAGGCACAATCACCGCATTCCGAGTGACATCGAGCCGCGCAGACAGCTCCGTCACCGTCAGCGCATCGCGCCGCAGCAGCGAGAGGATTTCGTCCTTCGTGGACATTGTTTCACCCATTTTTTTCTTATCTCCCAAAGATTTATAGCTGAGTCTCGAAAAGTTCAACGGGAAAAACTAATTATAACAATATTTATTGTTGATAATGTTATTATATATGATAGCGTCCCCCACAAGAGAGAACCCGTCTAGGAGCAACCATGCGGAATTCACGCGACCTGCGGGCCATCAAGGCACCGCGTTTCTCGATCTTTTACGGACCCATTGCAGCAGGACTTTTCGCCATGACCCTCGCGACGAACCCGCTATCCCCGGCTGTGGCCCAGACCACGCCGGAAGACACGATCAATGCCCTCAACGGCGTCTTCGGCCGGCACGCGGGAGAACGGACATCGCACGCCAAAGGCTTCTGCGCCGCCGGTCAGTTCATTCCTTCGGCGGAGGGCAGCAGTTTTTCGAGCAGTCCGCTGTTCAAGGGGCCCGCGATGCCGGTGACCGCCCGCTTCTCAACCGGCGGCGGCAACCCGAAGGCTTCGGACAAAAGCAGATCCGTACGCGGTCTCGGCGCACGCTTTCATCTGCCGAACGAAGAGGAACTGGACCTGGTGATGATCACGGCGCCAACCTTCTTCGCCGCCACCCCTGAGCAGTTCGTCGAGTTCCTGAAGGTCCGCACGGCGGATCCCGCGACTGGGAAGAAAGACCCGGCGAAGATCAAAGCCTTCAACGAGGCGAATCCCAACGTGATGCCGCATCTCAATCATGTTTCCCAAAGCCCGCCGCCGGCGAGCTATGCGACCACACCCTACCACTCGACCCACGCTTTTCTGTTCGAAACCCCGAACGGCAAGGAACAGGCTGCACGCTGGAGCGTCGAGCCGGTGGGCGGCTTCAAGGGTTTGAGCGAGGAGCAGGAGTCCAGCTTCCCCGACGACTTCCTGCAAGGCGAACTGCGGAAGCGCCTGGAACGCGGCCCAGCGCAGTGGGAGATCTATCTGCAGGTCGCCGAGGCGGGCGACCCTCTCAACGACCCAACAGCCCCCTGGCCCAACACCCGGCGCCGGGTCAACGTCGGCCGCCTGGTGATCGACCGGCTGATCGAACCGGGCGCGGATGATGACTGCACCGGCTTCGTCTACGACCCCAACAACCTGCCTAGCGGCATCGCAGCGACGGAAGACCCGATCCTGGCCATCCGCAGCCCGGCCTATGCTGTTTCCTTTGGCAGGCGTTCGGAGTAGCGAGAGGATAGTAGAACGGCAGTTGGTGTTCGCGGCAGCTTAATCTGCCGCGAACAGGTCGCCGACAACGGCCATGTGCAGCGGTGACTTTGGGTTACTGGTCGACCTCAAAAAGATCGCCAATTGCTTCACCTGCCAATTCAGCGCTCTCGTGCCAGGACACCCATACGGGGGGCGGACAGTAGTCAGCCTTGATCAATGCGGATGCCAAGGACCGCCCAAGCATCTCCGGCGTAGCCGAAAAGCTGTGGTTTTTGACAAAACAATCGATCCGCCAATGAGGATTCACACCTTCGATATAGCCTGGGCGATGGACAAAGAACCTGGCAATCGGCGTATTTAAAGAACCACCGCTGGAGTGTCTTTCTACGTGGTGTATATCGCCAATCCTGGTTTCTTCCGTTATGAAGAATACCGCTTCGAAGTCCCGGGCAATTTCCAGCGTTTTCATCTGTGGATCAAACCACACCAATGGATTTGGCGGCCGCACAGCGCCGACCGGCGACGTCCATCCAGATCGTCTCGAAGACGCTGGCGCCGAAGCGGATCTTCATCGTGTTCGCGTAACTCCACATAGGACGATTGACCTTTTCAACAGTAACGTTCAACACCGATCATCTGCGCTTCGGAATAGCGGTCGCCGTGCGCGAAGCCGCGCGGGAGGATACGTTCGATCTCGGCGAGAGCGTCCGCTGTCAGAACGATGGAAGCAGCGGCGGCCAACTCTTCCAGATGGCTGGGCGAACGGGTTCCCGGAATCGAAATCAGGTGGTTGCCCTGATGGAGCGTCCAGGCCAAGGCCAAGGCGATCGAACTTTCGCCGCGGTCGGCGGCGTAGTCTTTAAAACGCTCAATATACTTCAGGTTGGCGCTGTAGTTCGGCTCCTGGAAACGCGGGCCGGGCTTGCGGAAATCGCCATCGGGGAAGGTCGAAGGATCGGGAGACTGTGCCGCGAAGACGCCCCGGCCTAAGGGCGAGAAGGGCACAAAGGCCACACCTAGTTCCTTGCAGGCCTGGATCAGGCCCATCTCGGGCATGCGCGACCAGAGGGAGTATTCGTTCTGAACGGCCATGACCGGATGCACTGCATGGGCGCGCCGAAGGGACGCAGGTGAGATCTCGGAGAAACCGATGCCGCCGATCTTGCCTTCCTCCTTGAAGCGCACCAGGGTCTCCATGACCTCCTCAATCGGCCGGTCCGCTTCACGCCGATGAATGTAGAAGAGATCAACATGGTCGATGCCAAGGTAACCGAGCGAGCGCTCCAACATTGTGCGCAGGTGCTCAGGCGAATTGTCGAAGCTCCGTACCTTGGTTTCCGGATCGCGCTTGATACCTGCCTTGGTCGCGATCCTGAAGCGTCCGGGATGATCCTTGATGAAGGATCCAATTGCCTGCTCCGAAACTCCGTTGCCATAGACATTTGCCGTGTCCAGGAAGTCGATGCCCAGATCCAGCGCCTTGGCGAGCGTGGCATGGCTTTCCGCCGTATCCGTGGGGCCGTAAGCACCGGCGAAACTCCAACAGCCCACCGCGATGGCGCTGACCTTCGGCCCACCCTTTCCGAGTTCACGTTTCTGCATAGATCGCTCCCACTACCTGGTTGGCGTCTTAAGACTGCGCCAGTTTGAATTGTCCCTCAGCGATGTCCAGAAAGGCTTCCACGCCCGCCGTCGCGACAACGGTGAGGAGATCGTTCTCTGGGTCAGGCACGTTCAATCCACCCTTCACAGCCTTGACGGTGACGGTGCCGAAGGGGATCTGCTGTTTGATTGTCTCCACATCCACCTGCTCGGGTTTCTGCACACCGATGTTGACGGTCACCTGCATGTCGTCGTGCTTCAGCTTCAAGGAGCGAAAGATGGTGAGGGAGGAGTGATGCAGAGCGTCCTGCACGGCGCGCACAGCCGCCTTGGTGTAATCCTCACCGTAGAGGTCGTTGCCGGTGCCCATTTCAAGAATCAGACGTTTCATGGCCATGATTTAGGCTCCTTCCGCGATGTCGAAGTAAACAATGGCCGCCGCGTTGGCCATGACCGTGCGGCCGTCGCCGCCGGCCCGGGTCACGTCGAGACCGCCCTTCTCCACCTTCACGCTTGCGGAGCCGTAGGGCAGCACCGCAGCCACGGCATCCTTGTCGACCTGCTCCGGTTCGGCCACGCCGATCATCACATCGACAATCATGGCGTCGCGGGGAAAACCCAGGGCGTCGGCCATATTCAGGGAATTGTGCCAGAGCGCATCCTTTAGGGCGCGCACCGCCGCCTTCGTATAGTCCTCGCCGTGCAAATCGGTGCCGAGGCCGAACTCGACCGCCACTCGTTTCAATGCCATACCAGATATCCTGAAAAAGAAAGAAGCCTGTCGCGCAATCGCCCCGGATCGAAGCGATCAAGGGCAGAAGCAGCCCCTGCGCAATAGTGATTTAGAACTCTACCCTATAGCAAGCTTATGTGACGAACCACCGACGCGATGGACGGCTGCGCAGCAGAGCGCGGACGAGCGCCCGCAGGTCTGAAGAAGACATCGCTTCCGATGCCGCTGTCGTTGCGGCGAAGAGAGACCTGTCCAAGCGGTCCAGACCATTGCGAAGAGCCGCATCGATACGCCATTCCCTGCCCTCTGCCTGGTCTTGCTGCCGCAGACGCTGCGCGGCAAAGCGCACGGCGGCGGCATCCCCTTTGCGTGCCGCATCACGTAAGGCGCGCACCCGCGGATCCGGCAACAGGCGGCGCAGCAAGCCGTCAATCTCGTCACGGGATCTGAGCCGCAGGCTGCGGCTCAAGACGGCGCAACCGAGCACTGCACCGAGCATCAAGCCGACCGGAAGAGCATAACCCGAGGAACGTTTCACCAGACTGTCCGGCGCAACCGTCAGAGCTTCGGATCCGGCAAGACCGACAAGCTGTTCGGCGATCAGCGCTTCCTGAAACTCGCGTGTTTCCGTGTCGAACCAGGGTATGGGGACGGCTTCGATGATCGCGGGCGTCGAAGTAATGGTGCGCACGGTCCAACGCCAGGTCACCCGTGACACCGGTCCTTCGGGTGTAAGTTCGTGCGTCCGCTCTTCCGGATCGCTGAACGCCATAATGCCCGGCGAGCGCAATTCCGGTTGAGGGGGCAAGCCTTCAGGCCCAATCCCCCTTGCTTCAATCGTCACAACGCGGTGCGCCAATTCCGCGTGACCAAGTTGATCCGGCGGACGGTCCCAACTGTCGGTTACCGTAAGACCGCGCAGCGGCAGCCACCAGGTGGCGCCAGCGGGCTTGGGCTGCGCTTCGATCACGACCGGCTCGGACTTGAGCACCACATCGATCCAGCGGCCGGTGACACTGTGGAAGGTCATGCGGTGCTCAAAGGGCGCGATCTCGATCGGCCCGGAGCGCTGCGGAAAGATCGCCATGACGCGCTCGTACGCCGTCACCGATTTGCCGTCACGCATCACGTCGGTCCAGGTGTCGCTGCCCAACTGCATCCAGCCGGCATTGAGAATGATCGGCTGCTCGAGTTTGTGGCGGGCCGGCTTGTGGCTGTAGTAACCCCGGATCTTCAGCAGCACCATCTCCTGCTCGTAGGGCGCCTCCTGTCCGGATTCGACGATGACTTCAGCAAAGCCACCGAAAGCTTCCGCCTCTTGATCACGAGACGTTTGTGCCCAGGACAAGCCACTTGTCACAATGCTCCAGAGCAACAGGCTCAGCATAGCGGTGATAGTCTTCACCATGGATCGCTCTCCGGCGCCACGGCTGTGCCGCGCTCAAGGCGCTGCTTATACTCCGCCGCTAGTCGTAGTTTAAGATAGAGGCCGGGTTCGTCGGGCAGGGTCGTCAGCCACTGGCGGCTGGCGATGATCGATTGGTCGGAGAAGGTCCTGCGGCCGTTCTCTCGCCAACGGTTCCAGGCTTCGGTCATGACATCGACCTCTTTGGTTTCGGACGATTCGTCACCCGCTATGAGGGCATCGCTCGCGCCCGCGTCGGCGAGCCGCCATTCCCCAACAACACCGGCCAGATCGACAATCAAGTCGCGATTGACCTGCGCATCCTCGTCGTGCGGTTTGCGAAAGATATGCGCGTCGTAAATCTCGATCGCTTCGTTGAAGCGGCCTGCATGGGCAAGCGCGTTGCCCCGGTCATAGTAACCGTCGGGACCGGCCGCGCGCAGGGAGGCGACGGCTTCGTCGTAGCGGCCCTCTCTAAAACGAGCGACGCCTTTCCAGAAGGGATCGTCCAATAGCTCGGCGGCAAGGCCCGGATAGCCCAGCGATAATGCGAGGCGGCCAAAGGGCGCCGGACCGTCCAGCAGAAAGGCGCCAGAGCCTGTCAGGAAGATGAGCAGCAACAGGATCAATAGCCGCCGCATATCAGGCTCCCCGCCGGAACAAAGCAAGGGCTGGGATCAGCGCCAGAAAAAGAAGAAGCCGGCCATGGTCCTGCCAGACCAGGGTCGCGAAATCGCCATCCGCAAGACGCGCAGCGAAGCTTTCCCCGCCAAGTGCCGCAATTGAAGCCGGATCGCGCACGTCAGCGACGAGGCCGCCACCGCTTTTGGCGAGGGCTTCGATCTGGCTGCGGTCGGCAGGCGGTCTCTTCGCCCCATCCCCCGAAGGCACAAAGAGAGTCGAGACCCGGCTGCCAAGGCTCGCGATTGCGCGGGCCTCGCGGTGTGCTTCTTCGTCTATGCCGCCACCATCGGTCACGAGCACAACGTCTCCCGCAATGATGTCAGCATCCGAAAGGGAGCGGCGGGCAAGCGCGAGGCCGCGTTCCGGCCGACTGCCCAGTTCCGGAAGCGTTTCGGCATTGAGGATTGCGATGGTCGTTCCCAAGACACGATGATCGCTGGAGAAGGCCGAGACCAGATAGGCATCGCCGCCGTAAGCGACGAGCGCAACGGGCCGGGTGCCCACCTGTCCGACCACCTGACGGGCGGCCGTCAGCGCTTCTTCCCAGCGTTCGCTCCGCGTTACCGATTCAGAGAGGTCCATCACGAGGACAAGACCGTCGAGATTACGGAAGCTTGCACCTTCCTGCTCTTCACTGGCCGGGCCGATGAGCGCCAAAGCAATCAGCAAAGCCGCCATCGCTGGGAACCAGTTGCGTCCGCCAGAACCCGGCACCACCCGCCCGAGCCGCGCGAGCGCCGACAACAGAGCAGGATCTATGGCGCGGTCCCAACCGGCCAAAGCGGTGACTCGAGGCATAAAGTACAAGCTGATCGCAACAACCAGCGGCAATGCCAATAGCCAGAGCGGCCGCAGCAACACAAACTCGAAGATCTCGATCATAGCGGCCGCCGATGGGTCAGAATGAGAACGAGCGCAAGCAGGAACGCCAAGGTCCCGGGATAGATCCAGAAGTCTCGGTAGATCTGCCGCGCGGGGGCCGCATTGCGGTTCGATTCCATCTCATCGATGGTCCGGCTCACCGCTTCCAGATCACCGGTGGTCCGGACTCGAAAACTCGTCCCGCCGCTGAGCTGCGCGACCGCACGCAGGGTGACGGCATCGACGGCATCCCGTGTATCGCCCTCGTCGGTCGTCTCGCGCGGCCCCATCGCGATGGTGTGAACCCGGATAGCGAGTTCCTTTGCCAGTCCCGCCGCATCTTTAGGCTCGACAGTGCCGGCGGTGTTCTGGCCGTCGGACAGCAAGATCACGACCCGTGACTGCGAGTCCGAAGCCGACATGCGCTTCAAAGCCAACCCCAGGCCGTCACTGATCGCGGTCGAGCGCCCGGCGATGCCGATGGTGGCGTCTTCGATACTGCGTGCGACCGCCTCGACGTCGTAGGTCAGAGGCGTGGCGAAAAAAGCCGTCTCAGCGAAGATCACCAGCCCCACCCGGTCCCCGGTGCGTCCGCGGACGAACGCCGTCGCGACCCGCTTCACCGCGTCGAGCCGCCGGGCCGGCGCACCATCCAGTTCGAAATCCTCGCGCTCCATGCTGCCGGAAAGGTCCAGCGCCAGCACGATGTCACGGTCGGAGGCCGGCAGGACCGGACTCGGTACAACGAGACGTGGGCCAGCGATCGCAGTCACAAGCGCCAGCCACAAAGCAACAGGAAGCAGTTTACGGCTGGCCACCGCGACACCGGAGCGGCCGCCCTGGCCGAGCTCGACGGCGATACTCCCGGGCACCGCAATTGCGCCGCTGGCGCCGGACAGCGGCGGCAGCAGGCGAATGGCGAGAAAAGGTAGCGGCAGAAGAAGGAAAGCCAGCGGCGATGCGAAAGAGAACATCGCTTTATCCTCCGGCACGCTTGAGCAGCGCAACAAGCTCCCGATCAAAGGCCTCTGGATCGCTAGCGGGGTTCGGGCGATAGAGATCCTCCCGCAGCGCCGCACCAGGACCGGTCACAAAGAACTCGCTGCGAGACAGTCCGCCCAGTGTCTCGCGCCAATCCACCTCCTCCACTTCCGCATTACCCTTTCTTGCTTCACGCGCGGCGAGCTCCTGCAGGATTTTGGCTTGCGCCAGAAGCCGTTCGGCAGGCGCCAGACCCCGGCTTGCTGTCAGCGCTGCAAGCAGGTCTTTGCGGTCTGAAACGGATCTCCTGACGAAAGCGCTGGCGAGCAGGATCAAAAGCAAGGCCGCGAAAAGACCGAGTGACGCGGCAGCCGCCCAGTCAGCCAGGATCGCAGCATCGGTCAGTTCCGGCAGGTGAATATCCCTGAGTTTGCCAAGGGTCTCCGCGATCTCTTCCTTCGAGGGTTCGGCCATCCGATTACTCCAGACCTCTGGCGAGATCCTCCGCCATGACCTCAGGTTCGCTGCTCGCATCGATCGGAATGACGGCAATCCCCAGGCGCTGCAGGTGGGCGATCCGTCGATCCCTCTGGGTTTCCTTTGGCTTGCCGCCGATCAAGGCCCAGCGGATCCCGCCTTCACCGGAAAGAAAGGGATAGGAACCGGCCGGCGCGCGATGCTCGAAGGCATCGGTGATTAAGAAAACCGTCAACGCCGCGCGGCGATTGAGCGCCACGGCCAAGGCATCGAAATCCTTGCCGGGCGTATCGAGTCCTGTGGCCAGAAAAACAGACCCGCCGGCGGGCACAAGCTCAGCCGCCATTTCAAGGGCGGTTTCCAGTGGAGGGTCCAGAAGATCCTTGCTTTCGGACACCGCCGTCAGCGCCTCGCGGTGCGCAGACGCCAAACCTCCGACGACTGCAATCATGCCCTTTTCTCGGCCACGGGCTGCGACGAAAACCGGCTCCGCGCAACCGAAAGCGATCAATCCGGCGCGGCCACCAGCTTCACTAACGCGCCAGCCTGCCAATGCCAGCGCCTCAGCGGCGGCCACGGAACGCAGAGCCCGCCGCGTTCCCCAGAGCATGGAGGGCCGAAAGTCCGCGAGCAGCAGGGCCGTGCGTTCTCGCTCGTCATGAAAGGTCCGCACGTGGGTCACACCGGTGCGGGCCGTCGTGTTGTGATCCACGTGGCGGATATCGTCGCCATAGGAGAACACACGGATGTCGGCGGTCTCCAATCCCCGGCCACGCCGACGGGTTACGAAGCCGCCCGGCATACCCGTCGGCGCCAGTCGGTGCTCGGGAATATTGCGCACCAGATGCCGTAGCCGCAGCAAAGCCTCGGTATCCGCCGCAACACCAGGCGCCGTCAGAGGATCGGATCGCTGTCGACCGAGTCCCGGCGCCGGAGAACCTGAACGCCGAGATTTTAGGGGCTGCGGCGGCACGACCATGTCACAAAGGCCGAACCTGTTCGATCAATTGGCGCACCAGGTTGCGGGGCGTTTCGCCATCGGCAGCCGCGCGCCAGGTCATAACAATGCGGTGCGAGAGGGCATCTGTCGCGAGCTCCGCAACATCTTCCGGCACGGCATAGTCCCGGCCCGCGAGATAAGCATGCGCTTTGGCCGCGGCAGCCAGGGCAAGCGTGCCGCGTGGCGAGATCGGATGTTCGATAGCGTCGCGAACGCTGGGCGCAGTCTCCCCCTCCCGCGTCGACGTAACCAGACGGACGATGTAGTCCTTGAGCGCCGGCGAAAGATGCACGGACATCGCCTGCGCGCGCGCCTGCCGCAGGAGCTCGATGTCGAGCGACTCCGGTTCCGGCGCCGGCTCTGCCGTGGTTTCCTGCTCTACCAGATCTAGAATCTGGCGTTCGGCTTCCGCATCCGGGAGATCGAGCATGACATGAAGGAGGAAACGATCGAGCTGCGCCTCGGGTAAAGGAAAGGTCCCCTCGTGCTCAATCGGGTTCTGGGTGGCCACCACCATAAAGGGATCGGGAAGAGAATAGGTTTCGCCGCCCGCCGTGACCTGATGTTCCGCCATGGCCTCCAGCAAGGCCGACTGGACTTTCGGCGGCGCCCGATTGATTTCATCCACCAGGACCAGCGAATGAAAGACCGGCCCGCGGACGAACTCGAATTCACCACGGTCAGGCCGGAATACCGGCGTGCCGGTCAAGTCCGCCGGCATAAGATCGGGCGTGCATTGAATACGGGCGAAGGAGGCATCGACCCCTTGCGACAGTAGCTTTACGGAACGGGTCTTCGCCAATCCGGGCGCGCCCTCGATCAGGAGATGGCCGCCAGCAAGGAGACCGATCAAAAGGCGTTCGACGAGCGGGGAGCGACCGATCAAACCACTTGTGAGATGACGGGATAAAGCTGCGATCTTTTGGCCAGCATCAACGTCGGGATCAGCCGCTGAGTCCGGAACGGGCTTTTGTTCAATCTCGAACGCCGTATCTTGCATGCAGGCTTCCTATCGGTGTTTCCAGATCACTGTTGGATGGCCCAACTGGCGAGACCTTGAGCGGTACGCTGGAACCGAGCCAGACCTTTTACCATCCGGCCCCTGTTGAAGAGATAAAGCCGCGGCGACACCCCCTTGGCCGGGAGAAAATGCTCACAAATTCAAGGCATTTCCGCAACAAGCAATCACCCTGCTGCCCTAGTACCATGGTCGAATGAATCCGGCGGACTCAACCCTCGACGACGGCCAGCCCATGCGCGGACATTGCCGCCACCTTGTCGCCAAAGGATGCAAAGCGCGGATCACTGGTCTGGCCACGCAGGTAGCGGATGTAGATCTGTTGAATCACCACCACCATCTTGAAAATTCCGAAGGCGTGGTACCAGCGCCAATGGGAGAGATCGAGCCCGCTGAGACGTGCATAGCGTTCCACCGCCTCTTCTCGAGTCGGGAAACCGCCGCTCCAGGTCGGCATGGCCGAAACACTGTGCGCCGCAGGGTCGTCGCCAGGTTCAGCCCAATAGTTCAACAGAAGACCCAGATCACCCAGCGGATCGCCGCGGGTGCACATATCCCAATCCAGGAGCGCCGTCGGCTTCGCCGGATCGGCAGGATCGAGCAGCATGTTGTCCAGCTTGTAATCGTTGTGAATCAAGCTCGCGGCCTGACTGCCCGGCAGGTCGCGTTGCAGCTGTTTAATCAGCCGATCCATGCTGTCCAGATCCCGGTCCCTCGCTGCCTGCCAGCGCTTGCTCCAACCGTCGAGTTGCCGCTGCAGAAAGCCCTCGGGGTGCCCAAGGCCCTCCAGTCCGACGGCTGGGGGATCGACCCGGTGCAACGCGACCAGGGTGTCGACGAGCATCTCGCCAATGCGCTGCCGCAGATCGGTCTGCGCCTCGTAGCCGGCCGGCATCTCCGCCCGGATCGCCATACCCCTCCGGCGTTCCATGATCTGAAAATCAGAACCGATAACGTCGTGATCCTCACAGAGCAGAAACGAGCGGGGCGCCAGAGGAAAGGCCTCGTAAAGACGTGACAGCACCCGGTGCTCCCGCTTCATATCGTGAGCGCCTGGTGCGACCGGTCCAAGCGGCGGCCGGCGCAGGACCCATTCGTCCGCAGCGAAAGAAATCATGTAGGTCAAATTAGCGTGACCGCCGCCAAACTGCAGGACCTGCATCTCGCCCTGAACCTGCGGCAGCTGTGCGCGGAGATAAGGCTCCAGACGTTCAAGCGGCAGACGCTCGTCCGCACGGGTCTCGCGCAGCTCCGGATCGATCTCTATCGTATTTGCAGGCGCGTCCCTCTCCGTCATGCGGTGGCGCCGCCGTCGATCACCATTTCCGTTCCCGTAACAAAAGCCGATTCGTCAGAGGCAAGATAGACGATCATGTGGCCAACGTCTTGCGTGGAACCAAGGCGTCCCAGCGGGATCTGCCGGGTCAGGGACGCGCGTACAGCCTCCGGGTCCTTCGCAGTTTCCAGCAGGCCGTCCAGCATGGGAGTTTCTATGAAGGTCGGATGGACGGAGTTGCAACGGATGCCGTAACCCTTGCGCGCACAATGCAAGGCCACCGATTTCGTCAGCAGACGCACGCCGCCCTTGCTGGAATTGTAGGCGGCGAGGTTGTGCCCCCCGACCAGACCCGAGACCGACGAGAGATTGATGATCGATCCACCCTTCTCTTTCATGGCCCCGACAGCATACTTGCAACCGAGAAAGCAGCCATCGAGGTTCACCGCGTGAACCCGCCGCCAGTCTTCCAGGCTGGTCGCCTCAATGTCCTGCAACAGCAGGATACCCGCGGCGTTGACGAGAATGTCCAAACCACCGAAGTGTCCAGCCACGGCATCGACGGCCAGGGCCCAATCCCGCTCCAGGGTCACGTCCTGGCGGATCGGGTGGACCTTTTCGCCCAGCGCCTTCAAGCTTTCCCGCGTTTTATCGGCATCCAGGTCCCCCGCCACAATTCGCGCGCCTTCCGCCGCCAGCATTCTTGCCGCGGCTGCGCCGAGCCCCGACGCGGCGCCCGTTACAAGCGCGACCTTCCCGTCTAACCGACCCATTCACTCTGTCTCCTCGAAATTCATCGCCGCGACGATCAAGAGGTTTCGCCCCTGAATCCATCTTCTAAAAAGGCGCGTTGGACAAACGCTCAGGGCTCAAGAATATTACGGGAGTCGCCTGCTATTCAGTAGTCGTTTACCATCACGCGGCATATATAAGCTGACAGGATAGCGGACAACACTATAGCGGGTCTCGTTGAAGAGCTAACAAACCATTTGGTTGTGAGGAGGACAACATAGTCTCCTTTTTTGTCGGGGGTTTTGAGATAGAAACGCACCTTGGTCCTGTGGCCAAGCAACCCCGGCCTATGCGCTCATGAGCGAGGCAAATGTGAAAAGCGGCGAACTCGAGCCGACTGTCCTCGATTTCGCAAGCGCGATCTCGGACTGGGTCTGGGAGTGCGACGCGGACCTGCGCCTGACCTTTCTCTCCGACAGCTGGCATGAATTTTTCGGACTTCAGACTGGCGACAACCTCGGCCGTAGCCTGCAGGAAGTCTTCGACGAGGCCGGAATCGAGATCAACGATACCTTGGCCGAACATATACTCAGGCTGGCCAAGCGTCAGAGTTTCAGAAGTTCGCGCTTCATCTTTCAGGATTTGAGTGGCCGCCAAAGAAGTTTCTGCGAATCCGCGCAAGCCGTGATCGCGGCGGATGGCAGTTTTCAGGGATTCCGTGGCGTGGGCTGGGACCACACCGCCTCCGATCAGGCAGCGATCGATTCACAGAGAGTCGAATCCCAACTCAGCGAAGCCATCGAAGCCATTAACGAAGGCTTTGTTCTCTACGATAGCGACGACCGTCTTGTGGTCTGCAACGAGAACTATCGGCGTATCTATCCCAAGTCCGCCTCGATGATGACGCGCGGCCGGCAGTTCGAAGAGATCATTCGCTACGGGGTCGCGCAGGGCGAGTATGCCGTCGACCCCGCGGATGATCTGGCCTGCGAGCTCTGGATCGCCGAACGTATGGAGTTTCATCGCTCGACACGGGGCAGCATCGAGCAAAAGCTGTCCGACGGACGCTGGCTGCGGATCGATGAGCGGGCCACTCGCGACGGCGGGCGGGTGGGAATCCGAACCGACGTTACCAAGCTCAAACAAGCCGAGCAGCGTCTGTTGGACGCCATCGAAAGCATGCACGAGATATTCGTGCTTTGGGACGCAGAGGACCGGTTGGTTCTCTGCAATAGCAAGTACGTCGAGATCATCGCCCGGGCGCCGGACGTGGTGAAACCCGGCATGCCCTTCGAGACAATCCTGCGCGCGAATGTGGGTGCGCAACAGATCGACCCCGGCAACATCAGCCAGGAAGATTGGATTCAGGAACGCCTGCGCGTCCATCGCGAGGCGAACGGTAAGATGGAGCTGTCCCTGGCCGATGGCCGCTGCTTTCTTATTACGGAGGTCAGGACCTCGGACGGCGGCATTGTCAGTATCGGTACCGACATCACCAAAATCCGACAGCAGGAACGCGAGCTCCGGAAAAAAGATTTCAAACAGCGCGATCTGATCGAAACGCAAAAACACACCCAGGCCCAATTGGAGCTTCAGGCCACCGAACTGGCCGACCTGGCCAAAGAGCTATCGATTGCGCGCGACCAGGCCGAAGCCGCTAACCGCGCCAAATCGGAATTCCTGGCCACAATGAGCCACGAGATTCGCACCCCGATGAACGGCGTTCTGGGCATGGCGAACCTCCTGCTGGATACGGCACTAAGCAGCGAACAAAGGCTTTACGCCGAGACCATTCAGAAATCCGGGGACGCCTTGCTGGAAATCGTCAACGACATTCTGGATTTCTCCAAGATCGAAGCCGGCAAGCTGGAAATCGAGAGACTTGAGTTCGACCTGCATAGCCTGGTCGAAAGCATCGTCGATCTGATGTACGCCCGGGCGGACTCCAAGAACATCGACCTGGCGGCCTGGATCGGTGGCGGCGTTCCCAAAAAGCTGATCGGTGACGCCGGGCGTCTCCGCCAGGTTTTGCTTAATCTGTTGAGCAATGCCCTGAAGTTCACAGAAGAGGGCGGCGTCAGCATCGGTGTCGAATGCGACGCGCCGGTTACGCAAGGCGCTGAAGACAGCAGACGCGTTGCGCTGAAGTTCTTCGTGGAAGACTCGGGCATCGGCATTCCTCAGGAACTGCATGAAAAACTCTTCGACCGTTTTACCCAGGCCGATGCTTCCACGACGCGACGCTATGGCGGCACAGGCCTCGGCCTTGCGATCTGTCGTCAGATCGTCAACTTGATGGATGGCGAGATCGAACTGGAAAGCGCCGAGAGTAAGGGGAGCATCTTCACGATCACCCTCTCGTTCGACGTCAGCGAGTCGGAGACGGCTGCACCCCCGCAGGACCAGACCTTCGATAGCGGCGCGCGACGGGTTCTGGTCATCGAAAACAATCCGGTTGCTGGCGCCAACTACCGAAAACAGCTCGAATCCCTGGGACTGTCCGTCGAGTTAACAGGGGATCGGCAAAGCGCCCTCGATCGTTTGTCCGCAGCGGGTTCGGAGCAGCCGTTCTGGCTCGCCTTGATCGGGAACCTGCCAAAGGACGAGAGCGTCGGCACCCTGAGCGAAGAGATCGAAACCTGCCCGGATTGCAAGGGCATCAAGATGCTTCTGGTGCTGCCAAAGGCCGCCGTTGGCAAGGTTCTGGCGTCGACGCACGACCGGGTCGACGAAACCTTTTTCAAGCCGCTGCACTGCAGCGCGCTGCGCGGTTTCATCACCACACAGCTTTCCGGGCATGATAAACCGACATCGTCGGAAGAACAGCCGACAGATCCTGAAAACGACAGCGATGGCAAGCGTGCCCTGAATCTTCTGGTGGTCGAAGACAACAAGATCAACCAGCTTTTGGCTCTAACGCTGCTACGCAAGGCAGGACATGAAGTCGAAATCGCGACAAACGGCAAGGAAGGTGTCGAAGCGCTTCGCAATCAGGCCTTCGACATCGTGCTGATGGACATGCAGATGCCGGAAATGGACGGGCTGGAGGCAACCCGCGTGATCCGCGAGCTTCCCGACGAACGCGCCCGTACGCCGATCATCGCCATGACAGCGAACGCCCTCGCAAGCGATCAAAAGCTGTGTCTGGACGCTGGAATGGACGACTATCTGGCCAAACCGATCGACCCGAAAGCGCTGCATGAGAAGCTGGCGACCTGGGGCCGGTCACGGTCATAATTCTGACAGCAAGCCGGGATCAGGTACGCGCAAGCCGCTGCCGGCCGGCCACGAACACAGCCTTAACCTGCGGTTCCAAGCGGTTCGTTGGATCGATCAGAATGATATCCGCACGCTGGCCTGACGCAATGCGTCCCCGGTCATGCAGTCCCGCAGCCTTTGCCGGGTTCTCTGAAATCAGCTTCCAGGCGGCAGGCAGGTCGCAGATGCCCTGCTCGATAAGCTTGAAGGCCGCCATGAGCGGCGCGGGATAGTAATAGTCGGACGCCAGGACATTACAATATCCCCCGGCCACCGCCTCGGCCGCGTTCAATGCGCCGTTGTGGCTGCCACCGCGCAGCACGTTGGGCGCCCCCAGCACGATGTGTTCCTCAGCCGTGAGGGCCTCTTCGGCCGTGGGCCGGTTCATGGGAAACTCGGAGGTCGATACACCGATCGAGCGAAAGCGGCGGCGCATCTCGGGTGTTGTCTCATCGTGCGCTAAAAGGGCAGCCCCCTTTTCCCGCGCCTTCGCCGCCAGACGGTCGGTTGCCGCCGCCACCTCTGGCTCGCGGGTCATCAATTCAGCAATACGGGCGCGATACTCGGTTGCGGACAAACCGGAACGCGCCGTCATTCTGGGTAACTTGCTCAGCAATTTGCCTTCCGCGAACAAATCGCTGGTGTGATCGTTAAAAGCAAGCAGTGGCGCCGGTGTCTGCGACAGCCATTCGGCGACCGCCGCCTCGGCATCGAGGGCGAAGACCTCCCAGCGCAGATGTAGGCGCGCATCGCAGGCCAGGCTGGGTTGCAAGCGTTCCATCGCCGTCACGAACTTGCGGGCGTTCTCAAGACTTCGAAGGCCTGGCTCCCAGGAGATCGTCAGGCCGAAGTAGGCTGTGGTGATGCCGTTCGCCAGTATCTGCCGGTCACTTTCCCGCAAGGCCACGTCGAGTGGAAAGCTGACGCCCGGCCGCGGCATGATATTGTGTTCGAAAGCGTCGCCATGGATATCGACGATGCCCGGCAGAAGCAGTAGGCCGGAGGCGTCCAGGCGGCGCGCATCCGGTGGCGGCGTTTCCGTCAGGATCCCATTGGAAATACAGACATCGGCGCGAACCACTTCGTCTTCAATTAATGCCTGTCCCCCCTCCAGGATCCAGGCCTCCGCCGCTTGCTCTTTCATTGCTCGTATTCTCTATCGGTCGTTACGCGGATCTTTGTCACTGGATCATGGTCGAAACTTGCCCAAGCCAAATTCGACACTCAGATAAGTTAGAGGCTTCCGATGACGTTTGGTGTTTGATTTGAACAAAAAGAACGTGATTCGGAACGGGCATGTCCTGTGTATACAGCTACGACAAAGAGATTGTGAATCCCAGCCTGTCGTAAAAACTTCACAAAACCCGTGTGTGGAGCGACCGCTCTCACCGGACGCCTGTCTTAGCCCCTGATTGGTCCTGACATCGATTTGCTCTAAAGCTTGCGGCTAGTCTTGACCCTGCGCCATCAAGCGCCCGGAAATTTCCGGTTCGTGGAAGACCAGTTCCACCATCGATAAGGGCCAGCAGCCCCGGCTGAACTCGATTGGCCGGCCAGCCGGGTCGCTGTTGAGCGAGGTCGTCCGCATAACGGGAGTCTCGGGAGTCAAACGTAAGGCGACAGCCTCTTCCCGGGTGGCAAATCCGCCGCTGACGCGCGTCTCCACGCGCTGGAATTCGGCAATACCATGCTCGCGGAAAACCGCCGCAACCGATTGACCGACGCCGTAGACGCTCTCAAAGCCCGGCAGGCGCGCCGCCGAAAAGGTTTTGGAAGTCAAATAGACCGGTTGTCCGTCCAAAAGACGAACCCGGGTTAGCAAGATGGCATCATCTGTTTCTTCCATTTCCAGGGCGCGCGCCGCTGCCGCCATCGGCAGATCACGCTTCAACTCAAGCGTCTTGGTGGCGACGGCATCGGCGTCCGACTCGAGAGCATCGATGAAACGTTTGTTGCTCGAGATTGTGTAGGAGGCGGGCGCCACCCGGACAAAAGCACCCACGCCTTTTCGGACTTCCAGGAAACCTTCGCGCTGTAGCTTGGTCAGCGCCCGCCGCAGAGTCACCCGGGTCACACCGAAGGCCTCGGACAGCTGGTTTTCGCCTGGCAGGCGCTCGCCGGGCGCAATCGTCCCCTGCGCGATCAGTTGACGCAGCCGGTCATAAATCTGCATCCAGATCGAGCGGTCACCGCGCGGCTCGAACCTTGCGAGAGTTGCATCCCGCACCCAGGGGTGACTGCCGTGAAGACCGGCAAGCTCCTGATGATCGACGGCTTCGGCCATCAAGGGTCTCCTAAAGAATGGAGCGAGCCAGACGCCACCATCCAGCGCGCGCTTCGCTGATTCTGCAAAAGCCATAATTTCATCGATTCGTCCACCTCAGTGTCACACCGGCGTCATGGAGACCCTGTATATACAGGGCATTACAACAACGCTGCATAAACAACAAAATTTGGAGACTCGCATGTTGCGTTCAATCTTGGCGGCGGCGCTTTTCGCCTTCGCGACCCCCGCCTGGGCCGACCCCATCAAGCTCGCCGTTACCGACATCGAAGGGCTGGAGGCACTCCAGCAAGAGTTCGGTGCCTTCGAGGAAGCACTGGAAAAATCGACCGGTCTGGAGATCGAACTCTTTCCTGTGAGCTCCCGCACGGCAGCCGTTGAGGCCACCAACCAGGGCAAGATAGATCTGATCCTGACTGGCCCGGCAGAGTACGTGGTCATCAAGGAACTGACCAAGTCCGACATCGTCGTTGCCTGGCAGCGTCCGAACTACTTCGCGCAGATCGTCACCATGACAGGCGGACCGATCGCCAGCGTCGACGACCTCAAGGGCAAGACGGTCACCTTCGGTTCGGTCGGTTCGACTTCCCAGCACCTGGGCCCGTCTCAGGTGCTCGCAGACTTCGGTCTGATGTACGGTGTCGACTACAATCCTCAGATCATCTCGCGGAATGTCGCCGTCGAGGCCCTCATCCGTGGCGACGTGCAGGCCGTCGGCATGAATGAAAGCCATCTGCGCCGTATCCGTAAGGCCTTCCCCGACAAGTCTTTCACCGTGGTCGCCCGCGGCCGGGACCTGCCGAACGACATTCTCGTTGCCCGCGCCGGCCTGGACAAAGACGTAGTGGCGAAAGTGCGCGACGCCTTCCTGAATGACAGCGACTCGCTCATGGCCGCTGTCCTGAAAGGCGAAGACAATCAGAAGTACACCGGCGGCTTCTTCATCACTTCGGTGAACGACAGCGACTACGACTACGTCCGCAGCATGTACAAAACGATCGGTGTCGACACCAAAGCCTTCGTCGGCGACTGATCTGAATTTAAGTGATCGAAAAAAGCCGGAAGGGCGCCGATGCCCTTCCGGCCGCTCCTTTAGGAGCAGCGGAGATCGAGAGTGCTTCAACCTGCCCCGGAAAGCTTTGTAAACAGCGCCAGCAGTTTCGCCTGCCGTCAAACCGCCCCCCGCGAACGCGCAGTAACCGTGACGGCGCTCGATAAATCCTATGACGGCGGCCACCACATTCTGAAGGGCATCGACGCCAGCATCTTTCAGGGCGAGCGGGTTGCCATTATCGGTTCCAACGGCTCGGGTAAATCGACACTGCTCAAGTGCATCATCGGTCTGCACCCAATTTCCGGCGGCGCGGTGGAAACCCTGGGCGAAAAATTCACCAGCGCCCCCAACTCGGCACAGCGTAACAGACTGCGGCGGCAAACCGGCTTCGTGTTCCAAAAGCACTGCCTGGTCCGGCGTCGCAGCGTCCTCTCCAATGTCGTCCACGGGATGCTCGGTGCGCCAGGATCCTGGCGCGCCTTTACCCATAGCCTGGCGCCCGCCGCGTGGCGCGAACGCGCCCTGGAATCGCTCGAAGAAGTGAACCTGCTGGACAAAGCAATGAGCCGCGCAGATGCCCTGTCCGGCGGTCAACAGCAACGGGTAGCCATCGCCCGCGCACTCACACGCCGACCCAAGCTTTTGATCGCGGACGAACCGGCGGCCAGCCTCGATCCGGCCTCGGGACGGGACGTGATGGAGCTCTTCACGCGCCTCTGCCGCGAGCACGGTATCACATTGCTTTTCACCTCTCACGACATGGAACATACGCTCGAGTTTGCCGAGCGGGTTATCGCCGTGAAGGCCGGTCACGTGTTTTTCGACAAGCCGAGTGCGCTGGTGACTCAACGGGACCTGGAAAAGACCTTCAATGGCGCAGATCACTAGACAGTCCGCGCCCCGTCTCTCAAGGATATCGCCACTTTCCTTTGCGGTCTGGGTGACCTTCGGCGCGATCGTGCTCGTCTCCATCGGCGACGTCGCGCCCTCTTTCACGCAACTGGCCGAGGGACTGCCAGGCATGCTCTCGCTGCTGGACCGTATGCTGCCGCCCAACACCGATGGCCCCTTCCTGCAGCGTGTCGGTTTCCGCCTGCTCGAAACCTTTCAGATCGCTCTCGCAGGCGCCGTCATCGGCATCGCGCTCAGCCTGCCAATCGCCTGGCTGGCGGCCCGCGGTGTTTCGCCCGTCGGCGGTTTGAGCTACCTCTTCAAGGCCTTCGTCTCGCTCCTGCGGACGATACCGGATTTGGTCTGGGCGCTGCTGTTCGTCGCCACCGTCGGGCTCGGCCCAGTGGCAGGTACTCTGACCATCATCGTCGATACAATCGGTTTCTGCGGCCGCTTCTTCGCCGAGGCCATCGAAGATTCGGAAGAAGAGCCGCAAGAGGCGCTTTCAGCGATTGGCGCCGGCCCGCTGTCAATCCTGGCCGGCGCAATCTTACCCGACGCCGCGCCTTCGATGATCAACGCCTCGCTCTTCGCCCTGGAAAAGGCGGTGCGTTCTTCGGTCGTGCTCGGACTGGTGGGCGCCGGCGGTATCGGCCAGGAACTAAAGGTCGCCTTCGATCTTTTTCAATACCAGAACGCTTCGACGATCATTCTTCTGATCTTCCTGATCGTGCTTGCCATGGAGTATGTGACGGATCGGCTGCGCGCCCGCGTTCAGTAGCGGGGCATCCGGTGAGTTCTCTCGTCGTCGCCGCTTGAGAGCCTGGCGAAGAGCCTAAAGTGCTTTCGGAGCGGGTACACAACGCTCTGGGTCCAGCGCCCGCAGCGCCGCGGAAACCCTGGTTCGTTCCGACAGCAGATGGTTGAACTGCGCATCGCAGCCGGCGATGGGCGTCGGATAGTTCCGAATTTCCTTCAGCAGCTTCGCTCTCGCCACGCGCAACTCCGCGCGCGCCAGCGTCACACACTCCTCGACCGTTGTGACCATGGCTTTTTTCCTTTCCATCTCCTGCTCCGGAGAACTGGCAGTCGTCTGCAGCACAACACCGAATTTATCATAAGCTCGCCAGAGCAGTGCACTTTGGTCTTCGGCGCGCGGCCCTGTTGCTTCCAGCTGCCGAACAATGTCTTGCCCAGCCCGGATCATGGCGCGGTAGTTGCGCAGCCGCTCGTCTAAGGCACGAATGATTCCGATCATGACTATGGCACCCACTACTTTCCAGCTTCAGGCCGAGAGTCTAGACCTTGGCAAACATTCTATCTATTGTATGAAAGAGTGATTTTTCATACTGAAAAAATATATCATGGAACTACGCCATCTTAGATACTTCACAGCCGTCGCCGAAGAAGGCCATATCACGCGCGCGGCGGAACGTCTTTCGATGCAGCAACCTCCTTTGAGCCTTCAGATCAAAGCCTTGGAGGAGGAATTAGGAGTAAAGCTGTTTCACCGTCGCTCCCGGGGCGTCGAGCTGACCGAAGCCGGCAGCGCCTTCTACGCCGAGGTTTCCGAACTGCTCGCGAGCCTGGAGGAAGCGATCGCAAAGACCAAGCGGGTCGCGCGCGGCGAACAGGGCAAGATCGCGATCGGCTTCACCAGTTCGGTGATCTTCCACGCCGCCACCAAGAACGCCATTCGCTCCTATCGTTCGGCCTTTCCGGAAGTCACGGTCTCCCTGGAGGAGGACTCCTCCACCGAGCTGACCAACAACATTGCCCACAACAAACTGGATGCCGCCTTCGTAAGGTCTAACAGCTCTCACGTCGAAGGAATCCAGATTCACAAGATGCTGGAGGAGCCAATGTATCTGGCGCTCCCCGCGGAGCACCCTCTTGCGATCGGCAATCCTTCGAAAGCGATTGCCTTGACGGCGCTCGCGGATCAGCCTTTGGTGCTCTACCGCCGTCATTCGGGTCCCGGGCTTTACGACCGCATCATCGCGGCCTATGCCAGTTCAGGCCTTACACCACAGATCGTCCAGGAAGCACCGCGTGTCGGTTCAGCGCTCAATCTAGTCGCGGCCGGTTTGGGAATCAGCTTCGTGCCGCAGTCGCTCTGCGTTTCTCACGCCGATGGGGTCGCCTACCGGCCGGTCGATAGTGATCCACCCCTGCTCGCCCCTATTATGCTCGCCTGCCGCAAAACTGAAGCTTCCGAGGCCGTGAAGTCTTTCATTAAAATCGTGCGGACATCAATGGGATCCTGGAAGTAGTTGGTTTTTTTTGAGGTTGTTGAGTAGTCCGCACCGGCCCGCGTTCCTCCTGGATAAACCTCAGTGAAAATCCCGTGAGGGGAAGAGCACCTTGGCCTGGTCGCGTGGGTGCCGGGGCCGGGGCACGGGCTTCGTCTTGCCGCGCTGTGCGAGACCGTTGTGCTTCAGGCGCGGCAAGACCGGATTCTTGACTTCATCGGCGTGGGAAAGTTCCGACTTAAACTCCGTGCCGTCACCCAGTTGATCTAACAAGGGCGACAGGTCCTCGATCCGCTCGGCAATCAAGTGCACCACAATCCCCTCGCGCTGCAGGCGACCGGTGACGCGCATCAGCCGGGCCGTCACCACGGCCCGGCGGAAACGTTCGAAGCTTTTCGGCCAGACTACGACGTTACAGACCCCGGTCTCATCCTCCAGGGTGATGAAGATCACACCCGAGGCACTGCCAGGTCGCTGGCGAACCAGAACCAGGCCGCAGACCGTAATGCGCGCATCGACTGGAATTTCCAACAGACGGTCGGAGGGCGTAAGCGCGCCAAAGTCAGGATGCTGTTCGCGCAATAAAGCCAAGGGGTGCGCCTTAAGGGACAGCCGCAGCGAGGCGTAATCCTCGACCACCTCCTCGCCAAGCGAAGGCGATGGCAGAGTAATGGCCGGCTCCGGTCCGCGGTCCTCTTCTCCGGCAGCAGCGAAGAGCGGCAGCGGCGCCTCCCCCAGCCCCTTGATCTGCCAGAGCGCCTGGCGACGATCCAACGCCATGGAGGAGAAGGCATCGGCGCGCGCCAGCACATCCAACGCCCGCGGCGACAAGCCAGCCCGCCGCCAGATCGCAAGCGGGTCCGCATAGCCGTTGCCGCGCGCCGCCACCAGCCAGTCGCCATCCTCTTGAGACAACCCCTTGATCTGGCGCAAGCCGATCCGCAGGGCCATGTTCAATCCGGCGCTATCGGTCGTACCACCGGTCTCCAGAGTAGAATCCCAATCCGAGTGATTGACGTCGGTCGGGCGCACCTCCACGCCGTGTTCGCGCGCATCCCGGATGATCTGCGCCGGCGCATAAAACCCCATGGGCTGGCTGTTCAGCAGGGCGCAGGCAAAGACCGCCGGATAGCGGCACTTCATCCAGGCGGAGACATAGGCCAGCAACGCGAAGCTCGCGGCGTGACTCTCCGGAAAGCCATATTCGCCGAAGCCTTCGATCTGCCGGAAACAGCGTTCGGCAAAGTCTCGTTCGTAGCCGCGCCCGACCATGCCCTCGATCATCTTTTCCCGGAAGGTGTGGATCGTGCCGCTGTTGCGGAAAGTCGCCATGGCCCGGCGCAGCTTATCGGCTTCGCTGGCGGTAAAGCCGGCGGCAACCATGGCGATGGACATGGCCTGTTCCTGGAACAGCGGCACGCCTAGAGTTTTCTCCAGCACCCGGCGCAGCTCCGCGGAAGGGTAATCCACTTGCTCCTCGCCGTTTCGGCGGCGCAGATAGGGATGCACCATGTCGCCCTGGATCGGCCCAGGCCGGACGATGGCAATCTCGATCACCAGGTCATAGAAGTTACGCGGCTTCATGCGCGGCAGGAAATTCATCTGCGCCCGGCTCTCGACCTGGAACACCCCGATGGCATCGGCCCGGCAGAGCATGTCGTAGACTTTCTCGTCGCCCCCGGGCACGGAACGGAGTTCGAAAATCCTGCCGTGGTGCCGATGGATCAGATCCAGCCCCTTACGCAAGCAGGTCAGCATGCCGAGCGACAGCACGTCGACCTTCAAAATCCCCAAGGCATCCAGATCGTCTTTGTCCCACTGGATCACGGTGCGGTCTTCCATGGCCGCGTTCTCGACCGGCACCAGCTCGTCCAACCGCCCCCGGGTCATGACGAAACCACCGACATGCTGAGAGAGATGCCGGGGGAAGCCGGTGATCTCGGCGGCCAGATCCAGCGTCAGGCGCAGACGCGGGTCCTCCGGGTTCAGGCCGATCTCCCGCACGCGATCATCGGCCAGGCCGTCACGCGACCAGCCAGAGGCCTGGGTCGCCAGGGCCGCGATGGAATCCGCGCTGAGCCCCATGGCCTTGCCGACATCCCGGATCGCTCCGCGCGTGCGGTAATGAATCACCGTCGCCGTCATACCCGCATGGGCACGGCCGTATTTCTCATAGATATACTGGATGACCTCTTCACGGCGTTCGTGCTCGAAGTCCACATCGATGTCCGGCGGTTCGTTCCGCTCGCTGCTGATAAAACGCTCGAACAGCAGATCGGTCCGATCCGGATCCACCGCCGTGACACCCAGGCAATAGCAAACCGCCGAATTGGCCGCCGAGCCGCGCCCCTGGCAGAGGATCCCCTGCCCCTCGGCAAAGCGGACCAGATCGTAGACGGTCAGAAAGTAAGGCGCATAGGAAAGCTCGCCGATCAGAACCAGTTCATGTTCCAGCTGTTTGCGGATTTTCTCTGGGATACGGCCCGGATAGCGCCGCCGAGCGCCTTTCCAGGTCAAATGCTCCAATTCCTCCTGCGGGCTCCGGCCCTCGCTGGTGATCTCGTCCGGATAGTCGTAGCGCAATTCATCCAGATTAAAAGAACAACGCTCGACGACCTCAAGACTGTGTGCGAGCGCCTCGGGATAATCCTGAAACAGCCGCGTCATCTCCGCCGCCGATTTCAGATGGCGTTCGGCATTATCGAGCACCCGATAGCCAGCGGTATCGATGCTACACTTCTCGCGAATACAGGTCAGCACGTCCGCCAGTGGCCGGCGGCTGGGCGCGTGCATCATGACGCCGTTGGTCGCCAGCATCGGAATACCGAGAGCTTCCGCCAGACCGGAGAGACGGCGCAAACGACGCGCATCGTCACCCCGATAGCGGTAGCGCGCGGCAAGATAGAGCCGGTCGGGCACAAGCGCCTTCCAGGCCTCCAGTTCGGCGCGGTAGCGTGGGAAAACCTGGTTTGTCTCGTGATCCTGCAACTCGAGATCTTCCGGAGGAATGGCAACGAACAGCATCCCTTCCTGCCAATCGGCCAGGTCGTCACGATAGAGGATACAGTCGCCCTTTTCCGCCCGGCGGCGCCCCAGAGTCAGCAGGCGGCAGAGCCGACCGTAAGCGGTCCGGTCCATCGGAAAAGCCAGTAAGTCCGCGGCATCCTGAAAACGCAAGCGGGCACCGACTACCAGACGCAGCCCGGCCCCCTTAGCCGCGACATGCGCCCGGACAACGCCCGCCAGACTATTGACGTCAGCGATGCCCACAGCCTTCAGGCCCAAAGCCGACGCCTGCAGCACGTACTCGTCCGGATGGGACGCACCCTCCAGAAAGGAGAAATTCGAGAGCAGGTCCAGCTCGGCATAGCCAGGACAAGATACGTCTGCTTGCACCATCATGCGAAAAACCCGTGCAGGAACCAGGTCACCGGCACGTCGGACCGCAACGGCCCTTCCCGATAGAGCCAGAAACGGCAACCAGCCTCGTCCTCGACTCGCCAGTAATCGCGGGCGCCGCCGCGCCAACCCGGATCCCCTCGCCACCACTCAGGGGTCAGACGTTCCGGTCCCTCGGCCGCCCGGACCCGATGGCGGACCCGCCGCCAGAGGAAGACGGCCGGCGGCATGCCGGGTTCACCCGGCGGCAGCAGGGAAAGCGTTTCGACCTGCTCCGGCCGCTGCAAAAGACGGATCGGGCGCGGGGGCCGGTTTTTGGCCACCGCCTCAGCTTCATCCTCCTGCGCGGACGTTTCTTCCGATGCGACCGCCTTGGATGTCGCGGCATCCGATGCGGGCAGCGCGCGATAGGCCCGTTCGGGCAGATAGCTGGCGACCGATTCCAGTTTCAGCACCCGTTCGAAACCCAGACGATTGCCCAGACGGTCGATCAGATGCGCCGTACCGTCATCGCCTGACAGGTCGTCGCCTTCTGTCTCGCCAACAGCAATCCTTTCCTGGACGGCGCCCAAGGGCTCCACGGCACTCGCCGTCAGAATCAGTGCCTCGAAACCGAAAGCCGGATCCAGCCCACCCAGGTGCTCCGCGAAGAGCCGTGCCAATTGCTTCGGGTCGCGCATCGGACGGGCCGTACCGATCTCGAGCCGTTGGGTATCGCCATCCACCCGGTGGCACTGAAACTCCAGGCGCCGGCAGCCATAGCGCGACTGCCGCAAGCGGATACACAGCCGTTGCAGGAGCAGTTTCAGCGCCTCGGCAATATCCGAAGCCTGAACCAGCGGCTCGGGAAAGGCGATCCTTTCACGATAAGGCCGTTCATGGGCGCGCGGGGTGATCGGCTCCGCCGCCCGGCCCAAGGCCTGGTCCAGGCGCTGCACCACCTCCAGCCTGAAGCGATTGGCCAGGGAGATGCGCGGCAGGACATAGAGATCGCCGATCCGCCGCAAGCCCAGGCGGGACAGCTTGGAAAGGGCCTCCGGATCCAGCCGCAGGGCCGCGACCGGCAAGGGCGCAAGCGCCTCCCGCGTCTTGCCCGGCGGCACCACCGCCCGATCTTCCCCGCAGCGGGCAAGCGCCCAGGCCGCCCCGGGCGTGTCAGCCAGCGCGCCGCGCACGGCAAAGCCATAACCGGTCAAACGCTCCAGCAGATCATCCAGCAAGGCCTGTTCTCCGCCCCGCAGATGCGCACAACCGGTCACATCGAGCCATAGACCGTCGCCCCCCTCCAGAGAGACCCAGGGCGTATAGGCTCCGCACCAACGCGCCAGACGCTCCATCATGGCCGCATCGGCCCGGGCGTCCGATGGCAGAGTGACAAGGTCAGGCAGCACAGCGCGAGCATTGGCCAGAGTCATCCCTGGCGCGACCCCGGCCGTCTCCGCGGTCTGCGTTACGGCAGAAATGACGATGCGGTTGCCGGTCTCGACCGTTACCGCCAGCGCCTTATCCCACCATGCGCTGCCCTGATGATTGCTCTGGCGACGGATCAACCTGTCCGTCGGCAACCTCGGCAGCCAAAGAGAAACGATACGCCTTTGCATCCCACTTCACCGTCCAAACACCGCAGCCGCCGTTCCGGCAGCGCAGCAGTGATAGCCGCCAGATCAGCGCGTCCGCGGCATAGCCGTTGGCACCATTGCTCCTGGCGGAGTTAACCGACCAGCGCGAAAAGGCCGCACTGGTCTCTCTTTCCGAGACTCCCGAGAGAGCAGCACCGGATCCTTCGCCGACACGGTTCCTGGCCTGGCCGCTAACCTTCATCCGGGCTTTGATAGCGCGTTTCGTTCCGGGCGGCGGGCTCTTGGAAACCTTATCCCGCCAGGCGGACTTGAGCAGAAATCCGGTCACACCGCTGTTCTCCGCGGCAAGCTGCAGTCTGCGGCTGGCCGTCAGATCGACCCCGCTGGAAACCTCGCCTATTACCGCCGCCAGGGCGCGGCACCGCAGGCCGTCTTCCATGGCGGCAAGGATCTCCCTGGGTTTTCGGCAGCGCACGAGGATCAGGCGTCTGTGATCCAATCCAAAGGCCGCAAGTCCCGGCGGATAAAGCGTACTCCCGTCCAACATATCGGCACACCAGAGCACCGGCCCTTTCAGACGCCCGGAGAGGATGGCCGCAAAAGCCTCCGCCCCTTCGCCAGCAAACTCATGCAGACAGCCTCGCTGCAAGCCGCCGCTCCCAGGGTCGGGCGATATCCCAGATTCCGGCGGATTCCCGTGATTTAACGGTAAAGCTTTCGCCTTTTTCCTTTGCACCAAAGCTTTGTCGTCAAAGAGATTTTCTCCGGCCAGCAGGCTGTCGATTTCCGGTAGCCCCAAGGCGATCGCCTCGCCGGTTTTCCCATTCCAACCACGTCGCTCAATCTTACGAAGTTCCTCCCGCAGAGCCGCCAGCCTGGCTGCTGTTTCGCCAGCAGAGGAGACATCGGGGATTTTCCGTAGCTGTTTCGGAAGAAACATTTCGTCGCCGAGCTTTTGCCATTTCGATTGTTCTTGTTTTGTTCTACATATTTCTCGACCAAAGAGTCAATAAACCCTGGATTGGAAAAACTGATAGCGGGGAGAACGGAAATTGGAGCACGCCCAATCAAGAATGAGACAAAAGAAGCGCATTCGATGCCTCAACAAGCAACCATTAATTGAATTCCAGCTTCTCACTATGAGTTTGCCGTTATGAATCGGGAAAGAGTTTGTCGCTTATAAAGAGAACTGGAATCTGCCGGCAGGCGGCTGACCGCCAGCGCTGATCAGGGACCGGTTGGTAAATTTAGGCAAAAAGATCTTTAAAACAGTCGATTAGAGAGAAAGCGGCCGGTTCGAAACCTATGAAGATATCGCGCCCAAAAATCCTATCCCTTTATTTTCCTCTGGCCATTTTCCTCTGCCTGGCCTCGGCTGTTATCGGCATTTCCTGGTTTCTGTCCCATCATCATACATCGGCCATCCGGAATGAAGTGAAACTGATCGGTCAGCAGACCGCCGGGCAAGTCAAGAATCACATCACCAATCACCTGAGCGTCATCGAGCATCTGCGTGACCTATGGATGCGGCGTCAGATCAACAATCATGATGCCTATGTAGAGACGGTCGAATCTCTCCACTTACAATTCACGGGTTTTCAGGCGATCAATTGGATCGATCCCAACGGCATCATCAAATGGGTCGCACCTGAAGCAGGCAACGGCCCTGCTCTCGGTGCTAATCTGGCCGAACATCCGCTTGCCCGGCAATTGATGGAACAGGCTCTCCAAAGCAACCGGGATCTGGCCACCCGCCCAATCATGCTGCTGCAAGGCGGCAAGGGTTTCGCCACCTACTACCCGCTTATGCGCAACGGCCGGTTGGAAGGCTATCTCAATGGTGTTTTCCGGGTCGAGCCTCTGCTGGAAGAGGCGCTCGCCCAGGTCATGCGGAGCGATTATCAGATCGTCATCAGCGACGGCGATCAATCGATCTATAGCCGTGGCATGGCTTATACGGACCAAGGCGTCACCACGAGCGAACCGATCCAACTCCTCGATCGGACCTGGATTCTGTCCCTGACCCCCGGTCCTGCCTCCGTTGCAGCCCAGTCGATGAATGCGGACAAATTCATCCTGGTGTGCGGCCTTCTTTTGTCCGTTGGGCTGGCTTATCTGCTGCGCCTGATCGCCCTGCGTCAGGAGGCCCTCTGGGCCGCGGAGGAAAGCTACAGCGGGCTCTTTGAGAACGCCACCGAAGGCATCTACCGCAGCCTGCCGGACGGAACCTGTGTCAGCTGCAACCCGGCCCTCCTCAAGCTGAACGGTTTCGAGAAGGAATCCGAGCTTTTGAAGGCCATCAACGCCAACGCAATCAGTTGGTATGTCGACCCCAACCGCCGTGACGAATTTTTACAGCGGCTCAACCAGACAGGCCGGGTCGAGAACTTCGTCTCAGAGGTCTACAACCTGGGCAGCGGGGAGCCTATCTGGGTCAGCGAAAACGCTCATGTCATCCGGGGTGAAGACGGCGAAATGCTGGGTTTCCAAGGCACCGTCATGGACATCACCGAACGGCGGCGGGCGGGCGAAAAGCTGCGGCGCGAACGGGAATTCGTCGTCGCCATGCTCGACACGGCCGATGCTCTGATCTCGGTGATCGACATGGAAGGCCGGGTCGTCCGCTTCAACAAAGCCTGTGAACGTATGTCCGGCTATAGCTTAGCCGAGGTCGAAGGCCGCAGCATTTTCGACTTCGTCATCCCCGAGGACGAACGCGACGATCTCGAAGGGATGCTGCGCAGCCTGCGCTTCGGCGTCTATCCCAACACTCACCTAAACCACTGGACCAGCCGCAACGGCGGCAAACGCTTGATCGAGTGGTCGAACACCGCCCTGCGCGACGATTCTGGAAAAATTGCCTATTGCGTCGCCATGGGCATCGACGTTACCGAGCGCAAGCAGGCCGAAGAAGACCTGCAGCAGGCAAAGGAAGAAGCAGAGTCCGCCAACCGGGCAAAGTCGGAATTCCTGGCCAACATGAGTCACGAGCTGCGCACACCGCTGAACGCCGTTATCGGCTTTGCCGAGATCCTGGAAAACCAGATGTTCGGCGACATGGGCGACAGCCGCTATGGCGATTATGCGCGCGACATCCGAACCAGCGCCACGCACCTTCTTGGCATCATCAACAACATCCTGGATCTTTCCAAGGTCGAGGCGGGCCGTCTGGAACTGATCGAGGACCCGACGGACGTCCGCGACGTCCTCTCCGCCGGTCTCAACATCCTGAAGGCAACGGCCGGCGCCGACGATGTCACCTTCGAAGTCGAGGCGGACGAGACCTTGCCCTACCTGCTCGCGGACGAGCGTATGCTGCGGCAGATCTTCCTGAACATTCTTTCCAATGCCTTGAAATTTACTCCTGCCGGCGGCCGCATCACGGTCACCCTGTCGCACGATATCGCTGCGGCGAAAGGCGACCGCAGAGCCTATGGAATCTCCATCACCGATACCGGCATAGGAATGACCGAGGAAGATATCGCCAAAGCTTTGACCCCCTTCGGCCAGGTCGAAAGCTCGCTCAGCCGTAAATACGAAGGCACCGGTCTCGGGCTGCCTCTCTCCAGGTCTCTGGTTGAGCTGCATGGCGGCAACCTAGAGATCGAAAGTCAGCCAGGCGAAGGCACAAAGGTGACCCTCACCTTCCCACAGGACCGCATTATTGACCGTAATGCGTCTTCCAGCGCGACTCTCGCAAGCTCCGCCTAATCCATTGCCGCGCTAAACATAGGGCTGCTCAATGCCCTCCTGCTCCAGGGTCCGCCGGACAGCCGGCCGTTCCAGAACCCGCTCCAGCAGGCCGCCTATGTTGGGCAGGCTGCGCGGCGGACGGGTCATGCCTCGGCCCCAGCGCGACAGCATCATCAGATAAAGATCGCAAACACTGATCTCATCGCCCAGCAGATAAGCCTTTCCGTCCAGTGCCGCCTCCAGGATATCGAAGCTACCGTTCAAACGCGCTTCCGCCGAGGCCTTGACCGCGGCAACACCCGCCTCATCGGTGGTGTAACGATCACCGTAGAAGTAACTCAGAAAAGTCGACTGGACCGTATTGGTCATATAGCACAACCACTTATAAAGCTGCGCGCGTTCTGGTGAACCTAATGCCGGCGTCCAATCAGAGTCCGGGTGGCTATCTAGGATGTGCAGACAGATGGCCACGGTCTCATGCAGCACCAGCCGGTTCTCGCCTTCTCCGTCGATCAGCACCGGAATCAGGCCGCTGGGATGCAGCGCCAGATACTCCGGCGTTTTGTGCGCATTTTTGTCCCGGTCTACGAACTGTAACTCGTAGGGTGCGCCAATCTCTTCCAGCAACATATGCGGCGTGATGCTGGCGTTTCCGGGATAGTAGTAGAGATGATACATCGGCGTCGTTTCCGTGCTGCTGTGTGTCGTGTTTCCGCGATCAGACGAATCGCGCTTGAAGTCGCCAACAAGCAAATCCGGCTTTTCGAAAAGAGGCAAAGTCTTTTCGCAGGCGTGACGCGGTTTTGATGACAAAGCCGGAGACATCAGGGGTCTGATCCGGCGGATCTCCCGGCGCGTATCTTAAGTGATATCCGCGTAAAGAGAGAGACCCGCCGTGTTCAGCAAGCCTCAGCGCATCGAGCCCAGACCAGGGCAGGAATCGGTCTGGGATTATCCCCGCCCGCCGCGGCTGGAACCCGTCAAAGAACGGCTGCGCGTCGTCTTTGCCGGCATCACTGTCGCCGAAACCTCCGCAGGCTATCGGGTGCTCGAAACCAGCCACCCGCCGGTTTACTATCTTCCACCCGCCGATGTACGGCAGGACCTGCTCATTCCCGAGGGCGACCGGTCTTATTGCGAGTTCAAGGGTGCCGCCTGTTACTGGGCGATTGAAGCCGGCGGGAAACGCGTGTCGCAGGCCGCATGGTCTTATCCCGAGCCAACGGGCTCTTTCCAAGAGCTCCGCGATTTCTACGCCTTTTACGCCTCGCGGGTAGAGAGCTGCTGGGTTGGCGACGAAAAGGTACAGGCACAGGATGGCGATTTTTACGGTGGCTGGATCACCGCGAAGATCGTCGGTCCCTTCAAGGGCGCTCAGGGCACCTGGGGATGGTAAGCTGCGGCAGATCTCTTTGCTATTATGGGACGGCCAGATGAAGGTCCTTCTTATAGCGATTAGTCTTTTCTGGACTCTCACGGGGCCGGCGCATGCCAGCGAAAAGACACAGGCCGCCCTATGGGATGCTATTAAATCAGGTGAGCACGTCGTGCTGATGCGCCATGCCCTGGCGCCCGGCACGGGTGATCCCGATGATTTCGATCTGGATGACTGTGGCACGCAGCGGAACCTCTCCAACGAAGGCCGGGCACAGGCAAAGCGGATCGGCGCGCGCTTTCAGACTGCAGGAATCGCGTCGGCCCGCGTTTATTCAAGCCAATGGTGCCGGTGCGTCGAAACCGCCGAACTACTGAACCTCGGGCCGATCGAAGAGTTACAGAGCCTAAACTCCTTTTTTCGTCGTCCGGAACGCCGCGCCTCCACGACTGAGGCGCTGAAAGACTGGCTTGCAGGTCAACCTCTGGACAGGCCGCTCATCTTAGTCACTCATCAGGTCAATATCACCGCACTAACCGGCGTCTATCCGCGTTCGGGGGAGATGATCATCATAAAGCGGTCCCGGGACGGCACCTTCACAGTGGCCGGAAGGATGGAAACGGAATGACACGCCGCGATTGGATTGGCCTCGGCGGGTTTCTGCTGCTCTGCTTCGCGGTCTCCGGCCTGGGTGGTGCGATTACCACGACCTCCGTTGGGACCTGGTACCAAACACTTGAGCGGACTTTCCTCAGCCCGCCCGACTGGGTTTTTGCGCCGGTCTGGAGCACGCTTTATCTCTTTATGGCAATCGCGGGCTGGCGGGTTTGGCGTCTGGAAGCATCCCAGGTCCGCCGTCAAGCCCTGACACTTTATGGCATCCAACTTGCCCTGAACCTCCTCTGGTCCTTTATCTTTTTCGGACTGCAGGAAATCGGCTGGGCTCTGGTCGAAATCGTGATCCTGTTGCTCGCCATTCTCGCAACTATGGTCCAGTTCTGGCGGCTCGACAGGTTCGCAGGCCTACTCTTCCTGCCTTATGCGCTTTGGGTCACCTACGCCACGGTCTTGACCGCGACCTTGTGGTGGCTCAACGAGGCCTAGCGATAGAAGACGAGTTCGCTGACCGCGAGATCGGCGGTGAAAGCGCGTCCGATGGCGACGAGCCCGACACGGCGCAGTCGTGTCGTATCGAGCGGCGCCTCAAGCCGGTAGGGCACGAATCCAGCGAAGGGAAGTTCGTGCGTCTCCCACTCAGAGCCCGCAACGAAGTGGCTGCGGTAGGACTGCCAGGGCCGGACATTGTCTGTCGTGCGCAGGTGCAAAGAGTAGCGCTCGCCGTTGCCACGCGCCGTCACGCGCAGGCCCGCGAAGTCGGAGGCATCGAAGGTCCCGCGGTCCGGCAATAGGTCGAGTGCGGCCTGAATGAAGCCACCGTCGTTTTCGAGACGCACGTCCCCGCTCAGCCGCAAGGCCGTCCTGTCCTCTACAGTCTCCCGGGTGATCGAGGCCTGGGAAATCCCGCCCATGACCTGGTCGCTGACACCGCGCCAGGTCGTTCCCAATTTCGACAGCAGATTGGGGTCGCTGAAATCGTCGATCAGCATCTCGTTCTCACGCGCGTTCATCCCAGTTGAACCGAACAAGATAGGGCTGACCAGGCCAACGCCCAGTAGGATCTTCAGACAGGATCGCCGATCCGGCTTCCGTCTGGCCATATCATCACACTGCATCGCCACCACGGAAGGCCCAGCCAACGAAGCGCCGCTCGACCAGGGCAAAGATCGCGTACATCCCCACGCCCATGGCGGCGATGACCAGCAGACCCGCGAAGACCAGCGGCACACGAAAGCTGGAGGAAGCGGTCAGCATCAGGTGCCCCATGCCGCCGTTGCCTGCCACGGTCTCGGAGATCACCGTTCCGACAAAGGCGAGCGTGATCGCGACCTTCAGCGAGGCGAAGAAGTAGGGCATGGACCGCGGCACCCCGACCTTGAGCAGAATGTCGATTTTACGCGCACCAAGCGAACGCATGACGTCGCGGATCTCCGGTTCCAGGGTTGCAAGGCCGGTGGCAACGTTCACCACGATCGGAAAGAAGGAGATGGTGAAGGCGGTCAGGATAGCCGGGATGGTGCCGATACCGAACCAGACCACCAGCACCGGCACGATGGCCACCTTGGGGATCGAGTTGAACCCGACCAGCAGCGGATAGACCGCCGAATAGACCAATGCCGAGGCGCCCGTAATCAACCCCAGCGCCAGGCCGAAAACCACAGCCATAGCAAAGCCGACCATGGTGACCCAGAAGGTGAAGAAGGCATTCTGCCAGATCGCGGGCCAATACTCGATCATCGCGGCAATGGAGGCGCTGGGCGCCGGCAGGATAAACTCAGGTACTGAGAAGATCCGGCAGACCAGTTCCCAGAAGACGAAGAGTCCGATGGTGGCAAGCCAGGGCGCAAGTTTAGTCTTCGAAATCATGACGCACGCACCTCGCCGATGTGATCGCGCAACTTATGCACCAGATCCACAAAATCCTGATCGAAGGTGGATTCCAGCGTGCGTGGCCGCGGCAGGGGAATCGGCCGCTCGTAAACAATTCGTCCAGGGCGCTTACTCACGACATAAACCCGGTCGGCCAGATAGACCGCCTCGCGCAGATCGTGGGTCACCAGGATTACGGTGAACTTCTTTTGCATCCAGAGATCCTGCAAGACGCCCCAGAGCTCTTCGCGTGTGAAGGCGTCCAGTGCCGCGAAGGGCTCGTCCAGCAGCAGGAGATCAGGCGCGTGGATCAGCGCCCGGCAAAGCGAGGCCCGTTGCTGCATCCCGCCGGAGAGCTCATAAGGCGCGTGGTCCTCGTAGCCTTCCAATCCCACCGTCTTCAGAAGCGCCCGCGCCGCCTCTAGATGCTCGGACTTCTTGCGGCGAAAGCTCGCACGGTGGGTCCGGCTGACTTCCAGGGGCAGCAGGACGTTTTCCAGGGTCGTGCGCCAGGGCAGGAGCGTGGCGTTCTGAAAGGCCATGCCGACCATGGTAAGAGGCTCGCTCACATCGCTGCCCGCCACACGGACAACGCCGCTGTCCGCTGGCATCAGGCCGGAGACGATTTTCAACAGCGAGGACTTGCCGCAGCCCGAAGGGCCGACCATGGCGACGAACTCGCCCTTGCCGATTTTTAGGGAAGCGTCCGCCACGGCAGGCGTACTGTCGCCGCCGTTACGACCACCATAACTCATGGTGACGCGCTCAAGCTCGATAAAGGTACTCACGATGACAAGGAAACTCCGGCGGTCGGAACGAGGCAGGCAGCCCGGCTCGCCAGGGCGGCAAACCGGGCTTCACTCAATACTGCTACAGGCTAGCGTGACAGCATCCGCTCTTCAGCCGGCGGCAGGAACTTCGAAGTCCAGACATCCGCCGGTTCCGGCGTGGAAGACAAGCCGTAGGCGATAGCCAGTTGGGCGATCGAATTCTTCAAACGCGCTTCATCCACATCGCCGATCCCGGCTTTCTGGACATGCGGCGTCATGACATTCACGTCGAGCGCCAGCTGCAGCCGCTCCAGTTCGAGCTTTTTGTCGATCAGCGGGTCGCTCTTAGCCACGATCTCAATCGCACCTTCCGGATCGGCAATCACATCTTTCCAGCCGCGCAGGGTCGCCCGGATAAAGCCGGAGACGGCGTCGGGCTGTTCATCGATGAACTTGCCCGAGGCGATCACGGCATTGCCGTAGAAGTCCATGCCGAAGTCGGCATAGAGGAAGAACTTGATGTCCTCTTCAGCCACGCCCTTGGCCTTCAGATCCAGCATGGAAGAAAAGTAGTGCCCGGAGATGAAATCCACCTCGCCCTGGACCAACATGGTCTCACGCAGCGCCGGGCTCATATTGACCCGTTCCACCGCCTTTTCGTCGATCCCAGTTTCATGGGCAAAGGCCGGGAAAAGCTTGTAGGAAGCGTCGAAGACCGGCGCACCCAGTTTGCGGCCTACGAGATCCGCTGGCGAACCGATGCCGTTCTTGGCCAGGGTAAAGAGCGAGAACGGCGGCGCATCATAAGCCATCATCACCGCCTTGACCGCCTGACCGGAATTCTGAGCATTGAAATCGACCAGCGCGTTGATATCGGCGAAACCCATCTGATAGGCGCCGCTGGCGACCCGGGTCACTGCACCGGCAGAGCCATTGCCGCTGTCGATGGAAACCTCCAGGCCTTCCTCTTTGTAAAAGCCCTTATCGGCCGCCACCAGAAACGCCGCAGTTGGCCCCTGGAACTTCCAGTCCAGCGTGAACTTGATGTCAACGTCAGCCCAGGCCGGCGTCGAAACCGCCGGCGCAACAAGCATCAGACCGGCAGCCGCCAGCGCGCTCTTGCGCAAAAACTTGAACTCGAACATGTCCCTGATATCTCCCCGTGTTACATCGCGCGTTACGGCCTGACTGGCCGAATCTCAGCGCTCAACCGCTGCAATCACTATGCCATTGCCTAGGCTTGGCACGCCTGCCGTTCGTTTTCCCGCTTGGCGACTGAGCGCCCAGAGATTAGGCAGCTTAATCCCAAAGTGACCAGAAATGAGCCACCGCTGCGGTTTTGTGCAATGAGGGTAATCCGGCGACGGGAGTTCGTCGAGGGGCGTTTCGAAGAGCCCCAGACCTTTCCCGCGAAATCAGGTGCTTACAGAAGCAAAAGAGCCGGAGTGCTGAACACCCCGGCTCTTTCTTTTAACTGCGGCAACCCGCAGTTAAATCAATGGATTACTGCCAGCGCTTGATGATTTCCTCGTAAGCGATGGTCTCACCCTTCGGCTTTTCGTTCTCCAGCTTGGCTTTCGGGCCGCCTTCCTTGCCGAGCCAGGCCGAAGGATCCTGCTCTTCGTTTAGGCGCGGGCCGCAGCCGCCGTAGACGTTGGCCTGCTCATCGGCCGCCTGCATACGGGCCATGACCTGGTCCATCTCGCCGGCGAGACGATCCATGGCTTCCTGCGGCGTAAAGGCACCGGAGTTCACGTCACCGATGTTCTGCCACCAGAGCTGAGCCAGCTTCGGATAGTCAGGCACGTTGACGCCGGTCGGGGACCAGAGCACACGGTCCGGCGAACGATAGAACTCGACCAGACCGCCGAGGTTCGGGGCCCGCTCGGTGAAGCTTTCATGCCGGACCGTAGAGTCACGGATGAAGGTCAGACCAACATGACTCTTCTTCACGTCCAGGGTCTTGGAGACCACGAACTGAGCGTAGAGCCAGGCTGCCTTCGCACGATCCAGCGGCGTGGACTTCAGGATCGTCCAGGAACCGGCGTCCTGGTAACCGAGCTTCTGGCCTTCTTCCCAATAAGGGCCATGCGGGCTCGGCGCCATCCGCCAAAGCGGCTTGCCGGCATCGTCGACGGTGTTGTTGCCGTCAGCTTTGGGCGCAACCATGGAAGCGGTGAAGGCCGTGTACCAGAAGATCTGCTGAGCGACGTTGCCCTGGCTGAGCGCCGGCAGCGACTGATAGAAGTCGTAGCTGGCCGAACCTGGAGGCGCGTACTTCCGAAGCCACTCGTCCCACTTGCGGATCGCATAGACCGAAGCCGGACCGTTGGCTTCGCCGCCACGGCTGACGCTAGCGCCGGCCGGGTTACAGGAGCCAGCTTCCATGCGGATGCCCCACTCGTCGATCGGAATACCGTTCGGCGTGCCTTTGTTACCGGTGCCGGCCATGGAGAGCCAAGCGTCGGTCATACGCCAACCCAGATCAGGAGCGCGCTTGCCGTAGTCCATGTGACCATAGACGCGGACACCGTCGATTTCCTTGACGTGAACGCTGAAGAACTCGGCGATGTCTTCATAGGCGGACCAGTTTACCGGAACGCCCAGGTCATAGCCGTACATCTCCTTGAACTTGGCCTGCAGTTCCGGCTTGTCGAACCAGTCCTTACGGAACCAGTAGAGGTTCGCGAACTGCTGGTCAGGAAGCTGGTAAAGCTTGCCGTCCGGGCCTGTCGTGAAGGACTTGCCCATAAAGTCGTCCAGGTCGAGACCGGGATTGGTGACGTCCTTGCCATCGCCTTCCATGAAATCGGAAAGGTTATAAGCAAGCTGAAGCCGCGAGTGCGTGCCGATCAGATCCGAGTCGTTGATGTAGGCGTCGTAAAGATTACGCCGCGTCTGCATCTGGGTCTGAACCGCCTGCACAACCTCGCCTTCACCGAGGAGCTGATGGTTCACCTTGATACCGGTGATCTCCTCGAAAGCTTTGGTCAGCGTTTCGGACTCGTAGCTGTGCGTCGGGATCGTTTCCGACAGCACGTTGATCTCCATGCCCTTGAAAGGCTCGGCGGCCTTGATGAACCAGTCCATCTCCGCGAGCTGTTCGTCACGCGACAGCGTCGAAGGTTGGAACTCGTTATCAACCCATTTCTCCGCTTCGGCCATGCCGGCGAAGGCTGGACTGCCTCCGTACAGCAAAGCCACCACGGCGGCTGATGCCATTAGCTTCTTCATTTTCCCTCCTCCCTTGAGGTTTTAACCAGCCCGATTATCGGGCCCGAAGTACGCCGCATCAGAGCATCCACTCCCTCACGGCCAAGTTCGCCAGCGCCCTTCTGCGTATCCGACACGACTGTGCCCGGAGCGAAGGCGAATTCCAACATATCTTCTTCTAAACCCATCGAAATATCGCGACGGCAACAACCACCGAGATAATCGTTGCAATCCAAAGCGGTCCCGTCGCCAGCGCCAGCCATGCAAGATGGATGTAGGCGCTGGTTAGCAGGGAAATGAACAGGCGGTCGCCGCGCGTCGTATCCAATCCGAGTACGCCGCTCCGCGGATCACCGCCAGGCCGCGCCATTTCCCACAGGCTCATACCGATCAGAAAGGCCGCAATGACCCCGAAGAAGGTGGCGGTCTGCCAGGTCCATGCCATCCATTCGAGACCCATAATCAAACCCTCCCCATCGCGAAACCCTTCGCGATGTAGTTCCGTACGAAATAGATCACGATCGCCCCGGGGATGATGGTCAGCACACCCGCCGCCGCGAGCAGTCCGAGTTCATAACCGGAGGTACTGGCCGTACGGGTCATAACCGCGGCAATCGGTTTGGCCTCCACGGAGGTCAGCGACTTGGCCAGAAGCATCTCGACCCAGGAGAACATAAAGCAGAAGAACGCCGTCACGCCGATGCCGCTACCGATCAGCGGCATGAAGATCTTGGTGAAAAAGCGCGGGAAAGAATAGCCGTCCAGATAGGCGGTCTCGTCAATTTCCTTCGGCACGCCGGACATGAAGCCCTCCAGGATCCAAACCGCCAGCGGGATATTGAAGAGGCAGTGCGCCAGCGCGACCGCCAGATGGGTATCGAAGAGTCCCAGCGAGGAATAGAGCTGCAGGAAGGGCAGCGCGAAGACCGCCGGCGGCGCCATGCGGTTGGTCAGCAGCCAGAAGAACAGGTGCTTGTCACCCAGAAAGCGATAGCGAGAGAAGGCATAAGCCGCCGGCAACGCGAAGGAAACGGATATGACGGTGTTCAAGCCGACATAAGCGATCGAATTGATGTAACCGCTGTACCAGGTCGGATCGGTGAAGATCTTCACGTAACTCTCGACCGTGAACTCCGCCGGGAACCAGGAGAAGCCACCCAGGATCTCGTTCGTGGTCTTGAACGACATGTTCAGCAGCCAGTAGATCGGCAGCATCAGGAAGAGGATGTATAAGGTCGGCACCAGCCAGCGCAGACGCGTCATTTTTTCTCTCCCTGCATGGTGATCGTGTAGAAGAGCCAGCAGACCAGCAGCGTCATCAGGAAGTAGATGATGCTCATCGCCGAGGCAATTCCGAGATTGAACTCACCCAGCGCGGCCTTCACCAGGTCGATGGAGAGCACTGTTGTCGTATTCCCCGGACCGCCGCCGGTGAGGACGAAGGGTTCGGTGTAGATCATGAAGCTGTCCATAAAGCGCAGCAGGATCGCGATGGTCAGCACATGCTTCATCTTGGGCAGTTGAATGAAACGGAAGACCGCCCAGCGCGAAGCGCCGTCGATCTGAGCCGCGCGATAGTAATTCTCGTCGATCGACTGCAGACCGGCATAGGCCAGCAACACCACCAGCGAGGTCCAGTGCCAGACGTCCATCAGGATCACGGTGAACCAGGCGGACACCGGCTGCTGGGTAAAGTCATAGTTGAAGCCCAGCCAGTTCAGGCCATAGCCAAGCAGGCCGATATCTGGCAGCGCATAGATGTTCCACATCGCGCCCACGACGTTCCAGGGGATCAACAGCGGCAGCGCCATCAGCACCAGGCAAACGGACGCCCAGAAACCGGAGCGCGGCATGGCGAGCGCGATGGCGACACCCAGCGGCACCTCGATCGCGAGGATGGTCGCGGTCAGGAAGAACTGACGCCCCAGCGCGCCGTGAAAGCGTTCGGAGGCCAGAACCTCGCTGAACCAGCGTGTGCCTTCGAAGAAGAAGACGTTGTTACCGAAGGTATCCTGGACGGAATAGTTGACCACGGTCATCAACGGCACGACGGCGTTCAACGCGACGATGATCAGGACCGGCAGCACCATGAACCAGGCTTTATTGTTCTGAATCTTTTCCATGGTTCAGGCCTCCCCGCTTACGCGATGGGAATCTTGGTAGATGTTGACGCGGCGCGGATCGATGACCGCGGTCGCGTTCTCCGGAACTTCGGCGCCTTCCGGCAGCACCGCATCGAAGCTGCGTCCTTCGAGCTGGCTGCGGACAATCTTGAAACGCCCGATATCCTCGACCCCGGTCACGGTGATCGGAATACCGCTGCCATCCGCGGAAAGGCTGACGAACTCTGGTCGAATACCTAGTTCGGTGGATCCGGAGAGCTGCGGATAGCCCCGCGTCAGCTCGATTTCCTGACCGCCGAGACGCGCCTTGTTGCCTTCGATTTCGCAAGGCAACACGTTCATGCCGGGGGAGCCGATGAAGTAGCCGACGAAGGTGTGGGCCGGTTCGTCGAACAGCTCCTCGGGTGTGCCGATCTGCACCACCTCACCCTCGTACATCACCACCACCTTATCGGCGAAGGTCAAGGCCTCGGTCTGATCGTGGGTCACATAGATCATGGTGTGGGCGAACTTATGATGCAGTTCTTTCAGCTTCGTGCGCAGCTGCCACTTCATGTGCGGGTCGATGACCGTCAAAGGTTCGTCGAACAGGATCGCGTTGACGTCGTAGCGCACAAGACCGCGGCCGAGCGAAATCTTCTGCTTTTCGTCGGCAGTCAGGCCCTGCGCCTTGCGGTTGGCTTTGTCGCCGAGGTCGAGAACCTCGATCATTTCAGCGACCCGCTTGTCGATTTCGTTCCTGGGAACCTTTCGATTGACCAGAGGAAAAGCCAGGTTCTCGGCCACCGTCATGGTGTCGTAGATCACGGGAAACTGGAAGACCTGGGCAATGTTCCGTTGTTCAGGGGCGTAGTGGCTTACGTCCTCTTCATTGAAGACGATGCGCCCCCGCGAAGGCACAAGCAGGCCCGAGATAATATTCAACAGGGTGGTCTTGCCGCAGCCCGACGGTCCGAGCAGAGCATAGGCACCCCCGTCTTCCCAGACGTAGTCGATTTCCTTGAGCGCGAAATCCGCCTCGCTCTGCGGATTGGGCAGATAGGAATGGGCCAGCTTGTCGAGTGTAATCTGTGCCATGGTCTCAGCCGTGTCCTGCGCTAGCGGTCGCCAGGTCTTCGTGCGGCAAGCTGTCCTGTGACGGCGCCGCGACCAGCCGGTCCTGGGAGTCGAAGAGGAAAAAGCTGCGCGGATCCAGATAAACCGAGATGCGATCGCCAACCTCGACCCGATGAACGCCATGGGTCAGCGCCACCCAGCGCTGGCCGGCATCCTCAACATGGATGAAGCTTTCGGAACCGGTAATCTCTGTCGTGGAAACCGCTGCCTCGACCTCCAGCGACGCCCCTGCCGGAGCGTGCAGCATCAAGTGATGTGGCCGGATCCCAATCGTGTAATCCCCGTCGGGCAATCCCTCGGCGTCAGCGGGCGCTGCGACCGCTTTACCCTGATAGCTCAGTTCGCCACCTGACTTCGTCATGGGAACGATATTCATGGGTGGATCGGAAAAGGTCTGCGCCGTGATCAGATCGGCCGGCCGATTGTAAACATCGATGGTCGGACCGAACTGCGTCACCCGTCCTTCGGAGAGCGATGCCGTCTTGCCGCCGAGCAACAGGGCTTCATGAGGCTCCGTCGTCGCATAGACGAAGATCGCACCGGTTTCCGCGAAGATCCTGGGCAGTTCGACCCGCAGTTCCTCGCGCAGCTTGTAATCCAGGTTGGCCAGAGGCTCGTCCAGCAGCACCAGATCGGCCTCTTTCACGAGCGCCCGCGCGAGCGCCGTGCGCTGCTGCTGACCGCCGGAGAGATGCAGCGGTGTGCGATCCAGGAACTCGGCGAGTTTCATCAGTTCGGCCGCCTCGCGCACTTTGCGGTCGATGGTCGCGGCGTCCACGCCCTTCACCCGCATGGGCGATGCAATATTTTCGTAGACCGTCAGCGTCGGGTAGTTGATGAACTGCTGATACACCATTGCAACGTTGCGCTTTTGGACCGGCAATCCGACAACAGACTCGCCGTTCACGCGGACGTCGCCCGACGTCGGCCGGTCGAGCCCGGCCATCAGGCGCATAAGGGACGTCTTGCCGGAGAGCGTCGGCCCGAGCAGTACGTTGAGCGAGCCCTCGTCAAAGCTCAGGTTCACATCGCGGATGTGATCCTGCCCCCCGACCCGCTTTCCGACATCGATCAGCTCAAGCATTGCGTACCAAGTCCTCTCCTACCCTGCAGTTCTGACGACCGTGTTCCCAGTCGTTCGTTCTCTAACCCGATATCATCCGGCTCTTCGGCCGGCCTGTGCATGTTGTCCCAACCACGCGTCGATCTGCGAAACGGTCTCTTTCGAGACATGAAGGCCCAGTTTGGAGCGCCGCCAAAGCAGGTCAGAGGCTTCAACGACCCACTCCTGTTCGACCAGATAACTCAGTTCCGCCTCGTAGATGCCGTCGCCCAGCTCGCGCCCGAGGCCGCTGAGATCCTTGGCGTCGCCCACAATCATCGCGGCGCGGGCGCCGTAGTTACGGGCATAGCGCCAGGCAAGATCGCGCGGCAGCCAGTTGTGCTGCCTGGTGAAACGCTCGACAAAGCCGTCGAAATCCACATCGCCCTTTTCGCTGCCGATATCGCCACCGGGAAGAACGGCGTCGCTGGTCCAATGCGGCACCTGGCAGTCGATCAGCGGACAGAGCTTTTCCATGGCGTGCTCTGCGAGCTTCCGGAAGGTCGTGATCTTGCCGCCGAAAACGCTCAACAGCGGGGCCCGGCCTTCCTGCTCGTCAAGATCGAGCACATAATCGCGGGTGACTGTCGAAGCGCTCTGGGAATCGTCGTCGTAGAGCGGCCGGACACCGGAGTAGGTCCAGACCACGTCCTTGGGCGCTATGCTCGCCTTGAAGTATTCGTTGACCGCATTGCAGAGGTAGCTGACCTCGTCTTCGGAGATCGCAACCTTGGCAGGGTCGTCCTTGTATTCGACGTCGGTGGTCCCGATCAGGGTGTATTTGCCTTCGTAAGGGATGGCAAAGACGATCCGCCCGTCGGGATTCTGGAAGATGTAAGAATAGTCGTGATCGAACATGGCAGGCACGACGATGTGGCTGCCCTTGATCATGCGTAAGCCAGCAGCGCGATTGGAGCCGACCCGCTGTTCCAAGACCGAAGCCACCCAGGGCCCCGCGGCGTTGACTAAAGCCCGCGCGCTCACCTTGCAGGTCTGCCCCGTCAGCAGATCCCGCAGTTCGAGTTCCCAAAGGTCCTCGACACGGCGCGCGGAGAGGCATTCGGTGCGCGTCAGGACTTCGGCGCCGCGCTCGCGGGCATCCAGCGCATTCAGAACGACCAGGCGCGCGTCCTGTACCCAACAGTCCGAATACTCGAAACCCTTGGTCATGACGTCCTTCAAGGGCGCGCCGGAAGGATGCTTCGCGAGTGTGACACCCGTGGAGGACGGCAGCAGCTTGCGGCCGCCGAGGTGATCGTAGAGGAAAAGGCCGAGGCGGATCATCCAGGCCGGCCGCAGGGACTTGTTGTGCGGCAGCACGAAACGCATGGGCCAGATGATGTGCGGCGCCGCCCGCAGCAGCACCTCGCGTTCCATCAGGGATTCGCGAACCAGCCGGAATTCATACTGTTCGAGATAGCGGAGGCCGCCGTGGATCAGCTTAGTACTGGCGGAAGACGTTCCGCTGCCCAGGTCGCTTTTTTCGCAAAGCAAAACGGAAAGGCCGCGGCCGGCTGCGTCGCGTGCAATACCGGTCCCGTTCACCCCGCCGCCAATAACGGCGACATCGAGCGGCTTATCCTGCGCCACCGAACGTTTCTCCCCGAAATCTTTGTTTGTCGCGCCGATGAACTCGGCTGTCGGAAGTTTGATTGATATGAGCCTAAACGCAGGCCGAAATTTTGACAATCGAAAATTTTAACCGTGAAAACGAAAAAAACGAAAATTAATGAAAACGTTTTCGATACAAACAACCTATTCCCTGAAAATCGGACACAAAACGCAGACAAACCGCGACTTCATATGGTTTCAAATGAAGTTTCGAGGGCCATGCGAGGCGCGAACGGCGTGTCGGCTCGCCGAGAAGCACTACCTTCGCCTGCTAGCCTTCACAGAGTAAGATTTTCACAAATGAAAGTTATCCGCGTGCTAAAACGGCTCAGCTTCGCTTGGTCATTTCAAATTTCGATCAAAAACCGTGTCTAAACCGTTCGATGAGACGGAAAGCACTTACTCCGAATCGGGAATATGCAGCGTGACATCGGCTTCCCGGAGGATAGCGCACATTTCTTCTTCGGGCCGGCGGTCGGTGAAGAGCGCATCAATCTGCGAAACATGCCCCAGGCGCACCATGGCGTTGCGGCCGAACTTGGTCCAATCGGCCGCCATAAAGACCGCCCGCGAGTTCTGAATAATCGCTTTAGCCACCCGCACTTCCCGATAATCGAAGTCCAGCAGCGTGCCGTCGTTATCGATGCCAGAGATCCCGATGATGCCGAAATCCACCTTGAACTGATCGATAAAGTCGACCGTCGCCTCTCCCGTGATGCCCTGATCCCGGCTACGCACGACCCCACCGGCGATGATCACCTCGAAACTAGGGTTGGCCGAGAGGATCCGGGCGACGTTGAGGTTATTGGTGATGATCCGCAGATCGCGGTGGTTCAGGAGCGCTTTGGCAACTTCTTCGGTGGTCGTGCCAATGTTCATAAACAAGGAAGCTTGCGCCGGGATATGCTTCACCAGGGTCGCCGCGATCCGCTGCTTCTCATTCAGGCTCTTTATCTGCCGGCTGTCGTAGGATTCGTTCTCCACGGAGGAAGACAGTCCGACGCCACCATGATAGCGCCGCAACAGCGACAGGCTGCTGAGCTGGTTCACATCGCTGCGGATCGTCTGCGCCGTCACGTTAAAGAGCTGAGCCAAAGCCTCAATCGAAACGAAGCCCTCTTTGCGAACCACTTCCAAGATGCGCTGCTGCCGCTGGCTCAAATTCAACATTGGGGGTTGGAACTCACTGTGCAGGACAAAACGCAAAGGGAAGAAATCGGTGACGCAGCAAACAGAATACTCCTATCCCAGATTTTTCGAATACGAAAATTGAGTCCTTTCGATTCGAAAACGGCGATAGGCCGGCGGCGCGCCCTCAAGCCCCCTTGGATTTCTGGGAAAGTTCGGTTTCGCGCACAGCACCTGAAAAATCTCCCGCTAGTGCTTCACGATTTTTTTCAAACACCGATGCCAGAAAATCCATCGTGGCACGGATCCGCGCCGAGCGGCGCAGGTCGACATGTGTAACCAGCCAGATCTCCTGCATGATGTTGGCTTTCTCCGCCAACACCCGAACCAGCCCTCCTTCACGGCCGGCGAGAAAGGCCGAGGTGCCACCGACGCCGATCCCTGCCTTCATGGCCGCGACATGCACCATCAGACCGTTGGAGCGAAAGACATAGCGTTCGCGCGGCGCCAAACGTTCGACTGCTTTCGCCGATGAAGAAACAATCGCCGCCTCGTCGAAGCCAACGATGTCATGTTCGCGAAGATCCCGGAAACGCCGCGGCGTTCCATGCTTGGCCAGATAGGCCGGCGAAGCGAAAAAGCCAAGGCCATGCTCACCGACCTTGCGCGCGACCAGATCCGGCTGATCCGGGCGAAACATGCGAACCGCGATGTCCGCCTCGCGCCGAATCAGATTGGCCGAGGCATTGTCGACGATCAGCTCGATTCGAATCTTAGGGTGACTTTCGGCGAAAGCGGCAAATTCTTCAGCCAGCCACTCGGCGAAGAGTTCGATCACCGAAATCCGCACGGCGCCTTCCGGCATGGCATCGGTGCCGAGGGCGAAGCGCTCAATGGCATGGGCCTCGACTTCCATGCGCCGCACGCGCTGCAGCAACTCCTCGCCGGCCTCAGTCAACTCCAGCCCGCGCGGCACCCGGTCGAAGAGGCGGGTTTTCAGATGAGCTTCCAAGGCCGCGATCCGGCGTGAGACCGTTGGCTGGCTGACTTTAAGGCGCTTAGCGCCTGCCGAAAGGCTGCCCGCCTCGGCCACAGCCACAAAGTCCCGTAATCCATCCCACTCGAGCATGCAAAAAATCGTATAGCAGATCTACTTTATTTGCCAGTTCCTATCCAAATTTTTGATGCTACCTTTTCATCAGAACGAGGGTTCACACAGCCCGAGTGGTAACCGAGGGATCAGCGACATGTTGGGTAACTCACTGGCTCCACATATTTTTTCGACGAAAGCTCCGCGCCTTCCGGTAAACGGCAAGATGCCGCGGCGCGCTGGACAAGCAACTATGGCGCGGCGCGCGCATAGCGAAGTTTCGGCAGATCGAGGCATCAAAGACTTTCCGGAACGGCGATCATCGATGACGCAGCGGGTATCCTTGGCGGCCACCCCCCGCCTGGCCAGGGTCAAAGCCCCGGCCAGCGATCGTGTCACGATGATCGCCCGCCCCATCTGCTGGCTCGCGATTTTAAGCTATCTGGCAGTTCTGTCCGTGCAGCTTTTCGAACTCTACGCGGGCTAATTCTCCGCGGCGTTAGCCTGACCCAACCAGTTTCAGGCTCTCGAGCGCCAGTATATCTGCACTGCCGTCGAAAAGATGTAGGTTGAGATCCGGATCGGTCAGTTCCAGCTCCGTGCAGATGAAGTCTTCGCCACGCATCACGCCATCGACCCGACAACAAAGCAAAGGCTGCCCAATCCAAGCCAGGATTCGTTCCGCAGCGGCCGCCGCGCCCGCAGGCGGAACGGCAAGCCCAATGGAAGGCCCGAAGCGGCTGTTGATCCGGAATTCACCCTGTTTTGGCACAGCCCGCACGGCGAAAACAACACGCCCGCCAATGCAGGTCATCTTCCACTCACCTGCCGCAATTTCGGGCAAGTAAGACTGGGCGAGGAAGGGACGCCCAGGCGCCGCCCGACGCGCCACAACAAGTTGATGCTCCAAGTCTTCCCGAGTGCAAAGCTCTACACCAACGCCGCTGCCACCAAAGGCGGGTTTGAGCACGACCTTCTCAGCGCCGAGTTCCGCGAAGACTCTAGAAGGCCTATCTTTCGGCAGCCAGCAGGTGGCGGGAATGGAAACACCTGACTCCGCAACGGCGGTGAGCGTTCGCTTGTCGTTGTTCCAGATCACCAGTTCGGGAGGATTTGCGAGTCTCGCTTTGTTTCGGGACAACCAGGAAATCCACGCGGCAAACCCGCCGGGGTCGTCCTGATAATCCCAGGTCTGCCGCAACACAATCAGGTCGCTGTCCAAAAAGGCATCCAAAGGATCGCCGTTCCAGGCCAAAGTCCGAGTGTCGCAGCCCTGCGCGCGTAACGCCTCTGCGTAGGCTGCATTTGAGGCGGAGAGCTGCGGATATGCAGTGCAAGTCGCCAGAACGATCCGAGGCACGCCTTCCCTCTCTTGGTCTCAGGCCTTGCTAACGCGTCATTCACGCCTCCGGTTAAAGGGAGAGCAATATCTGATACCCGAAACCAGATAGCAGGCTGCCGATAAAGGCCAGCAACAGATACCAGCCGAAGACCGTCTTGCGCACCAAGGCATATACCGCCATAGCTGCCGGGATGGAAGTCGCACCGCCGGCGACCAGGAAGGTCACGGCTGCACCCGGCGCCATCCCCATGGCCATCAGTTCTCCGACCAGTGGGATCGCGGCAAAACCGTTGAGGTAGGCCGGCACACCGATGGCCGCCGCCAGGGGGATCGCCAGCAAGCCCTGCTCGGCGCCCAACGAGGAGGCGATAAACTCCGGCGGCATCCAGGCCACCATCAGGCTCTCGATGGCAAAGGCCAGCAGCAGCCACTTGGTCAGGAACAGACCGACATCACGCGCCTCACCGGAGAACGCGGACCAGCGCTCCTTCTCCTGCCAGAAAGCCCAACGCACGCCATCGGTCGAGGTGACGGATTTCGAACCGCAGCCGCCGCAGGTCGCAATGCCTTTCAGCGGGTCGGCAAAGGCGCCGGCGCGTTGCAGGGCCAACGTGGCGAAGCCAGCCATCAGGCCAAGGCCAAAGGCGGTCACCAGCTTGACCATTGCAAACTCCATGGAGATGGTTGCGCCGAGCAGGATGAATTGTTCCGGATCCATTAAGGGCGAAGATAGCCAGAAGGCCGCGACGACCGGCAGGGGTACACCAGCGGCCAAAAGAGCCGCGACCAGCGGCACCACGCCACAGGAGCAGAAAGGCGAGAGAGCGCCGGCGGCGGAGGCAAGCAGGATCCCCATCGCCGGGGACCGCGAGACGACCGCGCCGATCAGACGGTCGGCACCCGCCGCCTTCAGCCAGGCCGCCAAAAGAACAGACAACAGAAGAAAGGGCGCAATCCAAAGGAAGGCATCGATGACAAAGTCGGCACTCTCGACCGCCTGGGCCGGCAGAAAGAGGGCCAACGCAGCGAACAGCAATATGAAGACCAGCCACACACGGTCCAGACGCCAGACCCGGCCGCCGAACCCCATCATGCGCTTTACCAGAACCGTCACGCTTCTACTCCTCTGCCGCTTTTGTCGATAATTCCAGAATCATCGAAATTTCTAAATAAAAAAAGGGAGCTCAACTCGCACTCCGCCTCTGCTTCGCCACCCCGACCCCTTCGCAGCACTCTTCGGTCATGAAACCGATGAGCGACTCCATCAACGCGAAATCGGGCCGACAACGCAGCACCCGGCCTTCCCGCTCCTGGTGCACCAACCCGGCATTCACCAGATGCGAAATATGGTGCGACAAAGTCGAGGCCGGAACATCCAGGTGCTCCTGAATGTCCCCAACCGGCAAGCCATCGCGGCCGGCTTTCACCAAGAGTCGAAAGACCTCTAGCCGGGTCGGATTGCCGAGTTTGTCGAGACAGCGCGCTGCTTGCAGAATTTCCATGACGCCACTAGAACGCAACACGGCTTCCTTGTCAACTATATTTCTAGAATATTCGAAATATTATCCCACAGAGTTACTCTCGTTTCCAGAGCACTATGGCCGCGACGACCGGCGCGAGAACAAATGCCGGCCAGATGTATGGCCGCGGAAGACGCGGTTCGACGGGCGGCGCAGAACACCTGCGACACAGAGAACACCCAACCCAAAGCCCAAAAGAGTGAGGCTCGCCGGTTCAGGAATGACAAAGAGCTGCCCGCGAACTTCTCCAGACGCGAACTCAGGAAAACTGTGAACATTGACGTAGATGTTGCCGAGGGTCAGTTCGCTCAGAAAAGCGTCCGTCGAAATCCCCGTCAGCACATCCGCAAGGGGACCGGAGGCGCGAAGCGCAAAGCCGTTGCTTGTTTCACTGTAGAAAAGCTGATCAGCGAAGGGCATGACAATCGGCCCATTGGCACCAGTCGGCGCGTTGTGTAGATGCACCGGGCCTGCCGCCCCGAAAGCCAGACCGTCACCATCTGGAAAGATGATATCGATCAGTGTGACTCCGGAAACCAGAAGCGCAAAGCTGTAGTTACCGCTGTCGCTGTCAAAGCTGAAGTCGGCGGAACCTGCCGCGGAGGATGCATTAGCGGGCACCTCTTGCTGCCCATCCAGGAGTGCGCGCGCAGAGATAACGCCGGCCAAAGGCGCCTGGCCGTGAGCCGCCCAAACAAAAAGGGCGGCGACCAGCGCAACAGCAAACCTGACCAGCATGCAGCACTCCTTCCAGAAGTCCGCATTCTATCAGATTCGAATCACAGCTGCACCGTGTGTTTCTTGTGGCAATTAGCGTCTCAGATGAGCGAAACCCTGACTGTCGGGCGGCGCCGCATCGAAGGTTTCTATAGCGACAACCTTGGCAGCCGGCGGGCCGGCCCAGCAATCTTCGATCATGGCGTCCACCGCCTCAGGCTTGCCGGAAAAGAGAGCCTCTACCGTACCGTCGGGGCAATTCCGCACCCAACCATCCAATCCACGCGCCCGCGCCTGCCGCTCAGTCCAACCGCGAAACCAGACTCCCTGAACCCGTCCTGAGATGACCGCACGCAATGCCTTCGTGATTTCTCTTTCCGCCGGGCCGGTCATGCCAGGCCTCCGTTTTCAGGCAGGCTCGCCGCAGGATAAAGCGCACCGAAAGCCAGCAGTATCGACCGCCGGGCGGCCCCTTCCCACTCGGTGCGCCTAAGCCAATGGTCCTCAACGGTGATCACGGGCGACTCGCGATTTTCGTGAACGAGCTTATTCCGCAGATCCTGCAGCCAACGACGGGCTTTGCGTTCTTCATCGCTCTGCGGCCGGCGGCCGATCTGCGCTTCGACAATCGCCGCGGCCAGTACGACGACAGCGGAAAAAGCACCGGCGCAATAAGCAGACTGCAGATCGATCATCAACGCACAGGCCTGCTCGCTGGGCGACGGCGCCCCGCTCTGCCCTGCAACGGACTCCAGGTCTTCGAACCAGAAGCGCCGCTCGGACCAGACCTCATCACTTGGCAGATCGAGCTGTTCCATGTTGCGTCTTTACATACGGCAAACTATGAAATCATTCAAAGTCTTATCTCTTCACGGAAAATCACATTTAACGCGAGGCGCAGGAATGCTCTACGTGGTTCGTCACGGCCAGACCGAATGGAACATCGAAAGACGCTTCCAAGGACAAAAGGACTCGCCCTTGAGCGAACTGGGTCGTCATCAGGCCCAAGCCGCCGCCAGATTTCTCGCCGATGCCAAGATCGAACGGCTCTATGCCAGCCCTCTTGGGCGCGCCTGGAAGACGGCCGAGGTCATTTCTAAAGAGATCGGACGCGAACGCCGTTCAGAAGAACGGCTAATGGAGTGCGGTTTCGGAATCTGCGAAGGCATGACGCTGGAAGAAATCGAACAGGCCTATCCGGGAAAGCCGGCTTGGCGGGACGCCGACAAATGGAACCGCTGCTATCCGGAAGCCGAAAGCTACGGCCAGGTCTTCGAACGCGTCGGCGCTTTCGCAGAAGACTCCCTGATACCAGCCTTAAAGCCAAACGGTCCGGTTATCTGCACGGTGGCGCATGACATGGTGAACCGCTGCCTGGTCGGCTATCTCTCCCGCTGGGAACAGACCCGCATTGTGACCGACCGCCAAGGCAACGATGAGATTTTCTTGCTCTCGAACGAGGGCACCGAACGCATCAAGCTGCCGAACACTTGAGCCTTATTCGAACTCCAGAATCACCTGATCGACGCTGAGGCTTTCGCCGGGCGAGGCCTTAATGGCGGCCACCACACCATCCTGCTCGGCACGCAGCAAGTTCTCCATTTTCATAGCTTCAACCACGGCCAGTTCCTCACCGGACTTTACCGCCTGCCCCACTTCGACGGCGACTGAAACCAGCAATCCCGGCATGGGTGACAGGAGATACTTGGAAAGGTCGGGCGCCGCCTTCACTGGCATCAATGCATGCAGCTCCGCAGCCCGGGGCCGAAGAACCAGGGCCTCGAGCGTCACACCGCCATGGGTCAGCTGCAGGCGCGGTCCGACCCGATCGATTTGAAGCGTCATGGCTTCGTCGTCGATCAGGGTGCTAAAAAGCGCTTCGCCCGGGACCCAGTCGGTTTCCAGCATCAGGCGCTGATTGCCGATTTCGACGTCGTAAGAGGCCATGCCGGCCGACACGGAAACAGGCATCTGTTCGGAGCCGATGCAGACCACCCAATCCTCCGCGAGCGCCCCCAGATCGCCATCACCCAGTCCGCTTTCCCGCTCGGCAAGAATGTGCTGCGCGCAGGCCGCAACTGCCGCCATGGCGCGGCTCTGGCTTTGATCGGGCTCGCCGCCCTGAAAACCCTCGGGAAATTCCTCGGCGATGAAATTGGTGGTCAGGCGTCCATCGCGAAAACGCTGATTGGCCATGACCGCGGCAAGGAAACTCATATTGTGATTGATGCCCCGAACGTGGAAGGCATCAAGCGCGGTCTGCATCTCCTTCAGAGCAGCATCCCGATCCGGGCCGTAGGTCACCAGCTTGGCGATCATGGGATCGTAGAACATGGTGATCTCGGAACCTTCCTCGACACCGCTGTCGATGCGCACCGTCTCAGAGGCTTCCGGTTCCCGGTACTTCACCAGCCGGCCGATCGAGGGTAGGAAGTTGCGCAAAGGATCTTCAGCATAGACCCGCGATTCCAGCGCCCAGCCCTTGAGCTTTACGTCATCCTGGGCGAAGTCGAGCTTCTCGCCGGCAGCGATGCGGATCATCCACTCGACCAGATCCAGACCGGTGATCATTTCGGTCACCGGATGCTCGACCTGGATACGGGTGTTCATTTCGAGGAAGTAGAAGTTGCGGTTCTTATCGACAATGAACTCGACCGTACCGGCTGAGCAGTAGTCGACCGCCTGGGCCAGGGCGACGGCTTGCGCGCCCATGGCCTGCCGCGTTGCCTCGTCGAGGAAGGGCGACGGCGCTTCTTCAATGACCTTTTGGTGACGCCGTTGGATCGAGCATTCGCGCTCACCCAGATGCAGGCAGGTGCCGTGTTTGTCCGCCAGCACCTGGATCTCGATGTGGCGCGGCTCCTCGACGAACTTTTCGATGAAGATGCGCTCGTCACCGAAGCTCGCACGGGCTTCGTTGCGGGCGGAACGAAAGCCGTCCCTCGCCTCTTCATCGTTCCAGGCGACACGCATGCCTTTGCCGCCGCCGCCCGCCGAAGCCTTGATCATGACCGGGTAGCCGATGTCGGTAGAGATCTTCACCGCTTCCTCGGCATCCTCAATCAGATCCATATGGCCAGGCACCGTGCTGACCTTGGCATCCGCGGCCAGGCGCTTGGATTCGATCTTGTCGCCCATCGCCCCGATCGCGCCGGTCGGCGGACCGATGAAAACAATGCCTGCCTCGTCGAGAGCCTTAACGAAAGCCGCATTCTCGGAGAGAAAGCCGAAGCCGGGATGCACCGCCTGGGCGCCGCTGTCCTTGCAAGCCTGGACGATCTTCTCGATCACCAGATAGCTCTCGGCGGAGGCGGCCGGACCGATCGCAATGGCTTCGTCGGCCATCTCGACGTGCAGGGCGTCCGCGTCGGCCTCCGAATAGACCGCGACGGTCTTGATGCCCATGCGCTTGGCACTGCGGATGATACGGCAGGCGATCTCGCCCCGGTTTGCAATCAGTATCTTATCGAACACTTTTCGTTTTCCCCCCTGAACGGCCTGTCCGGCATGTCACTCTTTCGCTCACCTTAGAGCGGCAGGTTGTCATGCTTCTTCCAGGGATTTTCGAGTTCTTTGTTACGCAGCATGCGCAGAGCTTTGGCAATCCGGCGGCGGGTGCCGTGCGGCATGATGACGTCATCGATGAAGCCGCGGGACGCTGCCACGAAGGGATTGGCGAACTTCTGGCGGTATTCCTCTGTCCGCGCTTCGGTCTTCTCAACATCGCCGATGTCACCGCGGAAGATGATTTCCACCGCGCCCTTCGGCCCCATAACGGCGATCTCGGCAGTCGGCCAGGCGTAGTTCACATCGCCGCGCAGATGCTTCGAGGCCATAACAACGTAGGCACCGCCATAGCTCTTGCGGGTAATGACCGTAACCTTGGGCACCGTGGCCTCGGCGAAGGCATAGAGCAGCTTGGCGCCGTGCTTGATGATGCCGTTGTATTCCTGCGAGGTGCCGGGCAGAAAACCGGGCACATCGACAAAGGTCACGAGCGGAATGTTGAAGCAATCGCAGAAGCGCACAAAACGCGCCGCCTTCCGTGAGCTGTCAATATCGAGACAGCCGGCCAGCACCATCGGCTGATTGGCGACGATGCCGATGGTCCGTCCCTCCATGCGGCCGAAGCCGACAATGATATTGCCCGCATGACCTGGCTGGATCTCGAAGAAATCACCCTCATCCACGACCTTATGGATGAGTTCCTTCATGTCGTAGGGTTTGTTCGGATTGGCCGGCACCAGGCTGTCGAGGGAGAACTCTTCACGCTCTGCCGGATCTGCCGTCGGGCGAACCGGCGGTTGCTCCCGATTGGAACCCGGCAGAAAATCCATGAAGCGGCGCAGCTCCAACATGGCTTCGACATCGTTCTCGAAGGCCAGATCGGCAACGCCGGACTTGGTGGTGTGGGTGGTGGCACCGCCCAGTTCTTCCGCCGTCACCGCCTCGTGCGTAACGGTCTTCACAACATCCGGACCGGTCACGAACATATAGGAGCTGTCCTTGACCATGAAGATGTAGTCGGTCATGGCCGGTGAATAGACCGCGCCACCCGCGCAGGGCCCCATGATCATCGAGATCTGCGGCACCACGCCAGAGGCCAGGACGTTGCGCTGGAACACTTCGGCATAGCCGGCCAGCGAGGCGACACCTTCCTGGATCCGCGCGCCACCGGAGTCATTAAGACCTATGACCGGCGCCCCCACCTGCATCGCCTTGTCCATGACCTTGCAGATCTTTTCAGCATGGGATTCGGACAGCGACCCACCGAAGACCGTGAAATCCTGACTGAAGACAAACACAAGGCGGCCGTTGATCGTGCCGTGCCCGGTCACCACACCATCGCTCGGAACGCGCTGTTCGTTCATCCCGAAATCGCCGCAGCGGTGCTCGACGAACATGTCCCACTCTTCGAAGGAGCCTTCATCTAGCAAAACTTCTATGCGCTCGCGGGCGGTCAGCTTGCCTTTCGCATGCTGCGCACCGATCCGGCGCTCACCGCCGCCGTTTCGCGCCGCATCTCGCTTAATTTCAAGCTGTTTAATGATGTCCTGCACGAAAAGCCCCCCTATCTTCCAGCCAGATTCTCTGGCGGTTTGTTGCGTCTCCCTCACACGCAGTTTGTTGCACTGCGATGAAAGTGGAAATGCTGATAGCACGCAGCGCCCGAAAGCGCCAGCCAGCAAGCGTTAACAGGGCCGTTGCACTGCAAAAAAGCTATATTTCGCATGCGCCGCTTCTGGCGCCGCCGGCTATGCGCGTAGAAGCGCCAGAAACGAGGCCGCTGCGTGAAACTCCGCCCGCAAACCGGCGTGCCGTGCTGCCGCTTCCGCATCCTCGCCCCAGAGTTCGATCTGGAACAACTCATCCAACAGAGCAGTCGCGAAGGCTTCGTCTGGGCTGAGACGCCCGTCCATCAGAGCCAATCCTATAACCAACGAACCACCGGCCGATACGGCGGTGTGCAATGCGGTCAGAGTCATGTCGTCTAGCTTTTCCACCCTGTGCCGTAAGGACACCAGAGCCGCCTGCGGCTGAGGCTTGGAGAGAATTCCACTAATCACGACGAGTGGCGCATCGTGGTTTAGCGTCAGCCAGTCGAGCAAAGGCTGCCAGGCCGCCTGCTGTCGCTCGACCAGTTCCGGGGGATCCTCCGCCCAGTAACAGACCAGATCGTGCTCGGCGAACGCCGCGGTCGCATCTTCCGCATGCGCCCTTTCCTCATGCACCCAGTCGATGGCCGTGCAAGCCAAGGTCATCATGGGCATGGTTTGGGTGTCGACCGCTTCTCCTTGAGCGTTCCATTCGGCGGCGATGGCCTCTGCAAGCGCCTGTGTCGGCAGATGCAGAGCCGCCTTGTTGGGGGTGCGCAGGATCCGGCCGTCGAGGGCCACAGTGAAACCCACTCGATCGGGCTCATCCGAAGAAACAGCTTCGGCCTTCTTGTAAAAGCGTTTGATGTTACTGCCGCTAGACATTCGAAACTGGGACCTATACCGCAGAGGTTTCGGGGGCGAGAAGGTCTAACAGCTCGCTAAAGCTCTCCACAACGCGGGTAGCACCATTGGCAAGCAGTTCGTCCGCAGCGTGATAGCCCCAGGAAACACCGATCGCCTGAGCACCGGCGTTCCGGGCGAGCAGCATGTCATAGGTGGTATCGCCAATCATCACCGTGTTCTTGGGCTCGACACCAGTTTCAGACATGGCCTGCTGCAGAATTTCCGGATGCGGTTTGCTGGGCCCGTCATCCGCCGTTTTGAGTGTCGCGAAATGCTGGTGCAGACCGTGATAGTCGAGACTATGCAGCAAACCGCGGCGATTCTTACCGGTCGCAATGCCCAGCCAGACCTCCGGAAGGTCCAGCGCCGTAATGGTCTCGCGCGCGCCCTCGAACAGCGGCTCGTCATAGTCGCCGCCACTACGGATCGCAAAGGCGCGCTGTCTGTAGCCTTCCGCGATCGCAACCGCTTGCTCGTGATCCGCCGGATCCGGGAGCAAAGACGCAACCGCATACTCCAGCGCCAAGCCGACACTGCGGCGGATGGCGTCCGGTGTGGGAACCGGCAGACCATGGTCGGCGAAGGCGCCAGACATGCATTCGATGATCACACGCTGGCTGTCCACCAGCGTTCCGTCGAAGTCGAAGACGACAAGTCGGGGAGTCATTGCCGAAATTTGGTTTTGTTCTGACATGGTCTCTTCAGCAATGTCCGATAAAGGATCACAGCGCCACAAGGACGCGGGTTACAAGTTTATCAACTGAGGCAGAGAGCGCCAAGCCGACGCTCATCTTGCCATCGAGTTCGGTTTGCGCTTCTCCAGATCGAGCGCCTCGGCATAGGTGGCCAGATCATTGGCGACATTGTCGCCATGGCGCGGGTCGAAGCGGAAGGCCTTCCAGGCTTCTTCCATCTCAGGCGGAAGAGGCGCCGAGACGCGCAGGGTCGTGCCATCGTCGGGATGGGGCAGCGCGATCTCCTGGGCATGCAGCATGAGGCGTTTGGGAAAGTCGGGCTTAGCCGGAAAGGCCTGTTTGCCGCCGTACTTGCCGTCACCCACGATGGGCATCCCAAGTTCAGCGCAGTGAACCCGAAGCTGGTGGGTGCGTCCCGTCAGCGGCATCAACGCCAGCCAGGTCAAACCTCGGCTTTTGCCCGAACCGGCGGCGACGGTCTGGTATAGGGTCAAGGCCCGTTTACCGGCGGACCCCATACTGGCTACCTTTTCCATACCGCCGGCCGAGGTGGTTTTACCGAGCGACATGTCGATCACGCCACGCGCCTTTGGCGGCTTCCCAACCACGACGGCCCAATAGATCTTACGGGCGTCTTTGCCGCGAAAGGCCTTCGTCAGGTCGCGCGCCACGGCGGCGGTTCGGGCCAACAGCAACACGCCGCTGGTATCGCGGTCGAGCCGGTGCACTAGGCGCGGACGTTCCTTCCGATCGAAGATCAGGCCATCGAGCATGGCATCCAGATGCTTGCTCTGTCCTGTGCCCCCCTGAACGGCGAGACCGCTGGCTTTGTTGACCGCGAGGACCCAGTCGTCCTTGAAGATCACCGCATCCTGCAAAGCCTTTATGTCCTTATCCGATGCGGAAGGCTTTTTGTTGACGGGAGCAGCCACGTCGCTGTGCGGTGTGGAAACCGCAATCGGTGGCACCCTCACGACTTGACCGGCCTCCAGACGCGCAGAGGACTTCGCCCGCTTACCGTCCAACCGGACCTGGCCGGTGCGCAGCAGTTTTTCGATTTGCCCTTGCGTCACAGAGGCATAGCGGCGGCGAAACCAGCGGTCCAGACGGTCGCCAGCCTCCTCTTCGCTTACGGTCACCATTTCGACAGCCATTGTGCGCTACACCAAAAATGTGCGGAACAGATGCAGCCCCGCAAAGAAACCCAAGACAGACAGGATAACCGAAGCCAAAGCATAAATCGCCGCCGATCCGGTCTCGCCCCGTTCCACCAGCAGAACCGTCTCCATGGAGAAGGTCGAAAAGGTGGTGAAAGCGCCCAGGCAACCGACGGTCAGAAAAGCGCGCACAACCTGAGAAGGTGACCAGGCGACAGCAAAGACTTCGATCAAGGCGCCCATGATGAAGGACCCAACCACATTTACCGCCAGGGTACCGTAGGGAAAGCCGCTGCCTAGCCAATGGCTCACCTGGGTGACGGCAAGATAGCGCCCCACGGCGCCCACTGCTCCTCCGAGCGCCACCGCCAAGATGATCTGGATCTGCATCTTTCACCTTTTCCGGACATTGGCCCAGATTCTTAACACACACAGTCAAGAACGCTCACGAGTCCGTTGTTTGCCCGCGTGTGGTATCAAACCACCTAGAGCGGATCATGTTTTAACGGAAACACTTCGTGTTTTCGACAAAACATGTGAATCCGCTCTAATTCAAAGAGTTAGATCAGATTCACCGGGCGAATGGATCGCTACGAGCGATTCCATGTAACCCGGATCTGATCTAGCCTGACGCAACGAATGCCGGACTCTGCCTCTACGCGGTCGGCGCACACAGACCGTTAAAAGGCAGTTTCAATGATGTCGTTTTAAGAAAGTCAGCGAAAAGCCGGACCGGACTCAGGCCGCTTCGCCGGCACGCTCCACACCGGTCAACCAGGTCAGGCAATTTTCGGAATTCAGGAGATAGACTCCCATCCGGCCCAGCTCGCTCACACCCTCTTCGGTGGAGTTGCAAACCGCATCCGGCACGAGCACGAGGCGGAAATCCCGGGCACTGGCTTCATAGATCGTGGCGCGGGTTCCCGTCGCGAAGCTGAAACCGCAAATCACGAGCGTCGTGATTCCGCGCGACCGGAGCTCCTTCTCCAGCCCAGTGTCGTGAAAGGCGCCCCAACGCGGCCGGTAAAAGATCGATTCATTTTCGTCGACCTCCTGGAACTGGCCGGCGAAAAGAAGATCGGGGTCGAGGCGAACACCAGACTTTGGTTTGACCTCTTCGATCAGTTCCGATCCAAAACTTCCGGGCATCAGGATCCGAAGACCCTCTTCGACCGCCTGACGACGGCAGACATCCACATTGGTGCCATCGGGACGATAAAGCCGAACGGAGTGATAAATCGGCACACCCTGGTGGCGGAAACCCTCGACGAGGCGCTTCATGGCAGGCACCGCACGGCCCAGCCCCGCGGCACGCACAGGAGACCCGGGAAGCGTAAAGTCACGTTGCGCGGAAAGCGTCAGCAGAGCGACCGTTTGCTTTTCGGGTAACGTGTAGTCGGGCATTCCTCTGTCCTCTGGTGCGGAGAGTTGGGTTCCGCGGCCGATTGCCGCAAATCGAGTTTGCGCAAACTACTCCCGGCAGCGTCAGATTCAATTCTAAAGGTGGAATAGCAGACTCGCGCCAAACGCAGGGCTTGAGTAAACGCCAACTAATGAGATCGAACTGACTAGGAAGAATTATTCGAGTTGAGAGGAGTGAAACGCGTGATCTGACCGGATTGGCGCCGGACGTCCTAGTCTCGAGAGGAGGTTTTGGCCCGCTCCGCGCGCAGTTTTCCCCAGTAATCCAGCCTTTTTCGCACCTCACGCTCGAATCCACGCTCGACCGGCCGATAGAACTCCCGGCGCGGCATATTCTCAGGAAAGTAATTCTGGCCGGAGAACCCGTCTTCCGCATCATGGTCGTAGGCATAGCCCTTGCCGTATCCCAGATCCTTCATGAGCGAGGTAGGGGCATTCAGAATATGCATGGGTGGTGCAAGCGATCCCGTCTCCTTGGCGCTACGCACGGATTCCTTATAAGCCTTATAGGCTGCATTCGATTTGGGCGCCGTCGCCAGATAGATCACCGCCTGGGCCAACGCAAGCTCGCCTTCCGGACTCCCCAGCCGCTCGAAGCTCTGCCAAGCGGCCAGCGTCTGGGTCAGCGCCTGCGGATCGGCCAAGCCGACGTCCTCGACCGAAAAGCGCAGCAGACGCCTGCCGATGTAGTTGGGATCTTCGCCAGCCGAGAGCATACGGGCGAGCCAATAGAGCGCCGCGTCACAGTCCGAGCCCCGCAGGGACTTATGAAGCGCGGAAATGAGGTTGTAGTGCCCTTCCTGAGCCTTATCGTAGATCGGCGCACGCTTCTGGATCACTTCGGCCAAAGCAGCGGAATCCAGCAAATCCTCGACCTCGAGCGCAAAAAGCTCCTCGACGAGATTGAGGAGGTAGCGGCCATCGCCATCGGCCATAGCCGCGACCGCCGCACGTGCATCTTCACGCAGCGGCAGCGCCTTGCCCTTATCCCGCTCGGCCCGGCGCATCAACTCGTCCATCGCGGTATCGTCCAGGCGCTTCAGTACGAAAACCTGGCAGCGCGACAGCAAGGCGGCATTGAGTTCGAAAGAGGGGTTCTCGGTCGTGGCCCCCACCAGCACCACGGTCCCATCCTCGACATAAGGAAGAAAGCCGTCCTGCTGCGCCCTGTTGAAGCGATGAATTTCGTCGATGAACAACAGAGTCCCCCGCCCGGCCAGACGGCGTTCCTTTGCCCGTTCGAAAACCTTGCGCAAATCCGCCACGCCCGAGAAGACAGCCGAGAGAGGCTCGAACTCCAGATCCGTGAACTCAGCCAAGAGCCGGGCGATGGTTGTCTTGCCGCAACCCGGCGGCCCCCAGAGCACCATAGATGCCAAACGATGGCCTGCCAGCATGCGGCCGAGAGGCGCCTCCGGTTTAAGCAAGTGGTCCTGCCCGACCACTTCGTCCAGCGCGCGCGGACGCAGACGGTCGGCAAGCGGCCGTGGTGCCTGGCTTTCGAACAGCCCCATTACCATCGATGGCCACTCCTCATGACCGAAGTTTCCTCACCCGGGGATTAACTTGACTGTCTTCTGTTAGCCGCTCTCTAGCGGCCGATGTTGATCGACCGGACTTTGCCCTTCCGCCGGAAGGTAATACGCCAGCGGCTGTCACTGGTTCCGACCGCCGGATCGATGTCAGCAACCTCAGCAATCTCGCGATCGTTGACGGCAAGAAGGATATCACCGGGACGCATCCGGACCCGCTGCGCAGGACTGCCGCGTGCGATTTTGGTCACGATGACCCCCTCCCAGGCGCCAGGCAGATCGAGTTCTTCGGCCAGGGCGGGAGAGAGATTAGCAACCTGCGCGCCCGACAGCGGATGCTGTCCGCGCAAACGCACAACCTCGCGCGGCGGGAATTCTGGCGCAGCCTCAATCGGCAGATTAAGCGAAAGGCTATCCCTCGCTCGCCAGACCTGGATCGGCACCGCATCGCCGAGATCACGGGTTGCAACGCGAAAGCGCAGGGACTCGTAATCCTGGATTTCCACGCCATCCACGGAGAGGATCACATCGCCAGGCTTCAAGCCTGCCCGATCCGCCGGTCCGCCATCATAGAGCTGACTGACCACTACGCCGCCGGCCCTATCCAAACCGAAACCTGTGGCCAGGTCTGCCGTCAGAGTCTGTCCGGTGATCCCGGTCCAGGCCCGCACCAAAGCGCCGCCGTTCTTGGCCGATTCGATCACGGTCCGAACCATGTTGGCGGGGATAGCGAAGCCAATGCCCACTGAGCCGCCGCTGCGCGAGTAGATCGCGGTGTTGATGCCCAGCAACTGACCGTCCATGGTCACCAATGCCCCGCCCGAGTTGCCTGGATTGATCGCCGCGTCCGTCTGGATGAAGAAACTAAAATCTCCGATGCCCACCTGCGTGCGCGCCAGGGCCGACACGATCCCGCTCGTCACCGTCTGCCCCACGCCAAAAGGGTTGCCGATCGCCAGGACCAGATCGCCGACCTCAACGTCGTCAGAATCGCGCAGCGGAATTGTCGGCAATACCGCGCCCTCGGTATCCACGCGCAGTACAGCAAGATCCGTGCGCTCGTCATCGACGATCAGCTCTGCACTGAATTCACGGCGGTCCGACAGCACAACCTTGATTTCTGTCGCACCGTTGATGACGTGATGGTTGGTGACGATCAGGCCGTCACCGGAGACAATCACGCCAGAGCCCAGCGAGCTCTCCATGCGTTCGCGTTTCTGCGATCCACCAAAGCGGTCACCGAAAAAGCGTTTGAAGAAGGGGTCTTCAAAGAGCGACGGCCGGCGGCGCTGCGTCACGGTTCGTTTGGAAAAGACATTGACCACGGCCGGCGCGGTAGTCTTGACCACAGGCGAAAAGGAGAGGTTCAACTCCGCTTGCGAACTTGGCACCCGCACGCCTTCCGCAGTCGACTGCGCCAGAACCGGCGCTCCGATGAATCCGGCACAAATGACGAGTGCCGCGAGAGAGCACGACAGAGAAGATATGACCCTATGCGGTTTCACCGGTAAATCGCTCCAAATCGTTGTCTCAGTTTAACCGCTGATGGCTTCACACCGTATCACCTTGTTGTGGGGCAAAGGACAACCCCATGCTCAAGACAAACAGGTTATAGCAGTTTGCGCCCTTAGGCTTTTGGAAAACCACCCCTCATTAGAGCAGACCAAGTTTAGGCGAAACCGCTGCAAGCGGTCTGCCATGCTTGTGAATCTGCTCTACCCATTTGAGTTAGACCGGATTCACACACTTTAAAACGAACACGACGTGTTTCTCTCAAAATGTGATCCGGTCTAGAAACGACAAAAGGCAGCCCTTAAAGGACTGCCTTTGCCAAAATCTCTGCTCGCCTGCACCTTCTTTCGGGCTCAGGCTGCAACGGCCTCAAGGGCTACTCTTCGTCTTCATCCTCGTCGACGTCCTGAGTCGGACCGGAGTCCTGTCCCTTTGCATCGACATTCCGGTCCACCAGCTCGATAAAAGCCATCGGCGCCATATCGCCGTGGCGGAAACCCGCTTTCAGGACACGAGTATAACCGCCGGGACGGCTCTCGTAGCGGCTGGCCAGCTCGTCGAAGAGCTTTGCGGTGATCTTGTCATCGCGCAGAACGGAGTTGGCCTGACGGCGGGCGTGCAGGTCGCCACGCTTGCCGAGGGTGATCAGCTTGTCGACCACGCGGCGAAGATCCTTCGCCTTCGGCAAGGTCGTTTTGATCTGCTCGTGCTTGAGCAGCGCAACCGCCATGTTGGCGAACATCGCCTTCCGGTGGCTGCTGGTGCGGTTCAACTTACGGCCGCTCATTCCGTGACGCATTGTCTTCTCTCCGTTCTCTTTGATCTCGCGCACGAGACCGATTTAAAGGACGCGTA
>CBDDBN010000007.1:0-34765 GCA_965225735.1 Denitrobaculum sp.
CTCCGGCGTCGGCGACGAGCGGTACCGAGAGTTTGAGAACCGGATCGCAGGCTGTCTCCATGACACCCCGAACCACCTGCGTGGTCTTCTCGATCTGAGCCTCGGGAACCTCAAACAGCAATTCGTCGTGAACCTGCAGCAGCATCTTGGCATCCAGCCCCGCATCGCTGAGCGCGCGCGGCACCCGGATCATGGCGCGCTTGATGATGTCCGCCGCGGTTCCCTGGATTGGCGCATTGATCGCGGGCGCGTTCCCCGAAGCTCTTGCGTGCCGGATTTTTTTCGCCGATCGCTGGGATATGGATCTTCCGGCCGAAAGAGTGTGGTCACGAAGCCTTGCTTCTTGCACTGCTCCTTGGCGCGGTCCATGTAAGCGCGGATGCCGGGATAGCGTTCGAAGTAGGCCTTGATGTAGTTGCGGGCGTCGGCCTGGGGAATACGCAGATTGTTGGCGAGCCCGAAGGCCGAAATGCCGTAAATGATCCCGAAGTTGATGGCCTTGGCCTGCCGCCGGACCATCGGGTCCATGCCCTCCACGGGCACCCCGAACACCTGACTGGCGGTGATGGCGTGAATATCCTGCCCTTCCAGAAAGGCCTGCTTCAGGGAGTCCACGCCCGCAATCTCCGCCGCCAGGCGCAGTTCGATCTGACTGTAGTCGACCGAGAGGAGTTTGCAGCCTTCTTCGGCGACGAAGGCCTCGCGGATCTTACGGCCTTCCTCGGTCCGGATCGGGATGTTCTGAAGGTTGGGATCGTTGGAGGACAGCCGGCCTGTCGAGGCGATGGCCTGGGAATAAGAAGTGTGAATCCGACCGGTAGCCGGATTGATCTGCTCTTGCAGGGAGTCTGTGTAGGTGCTTTTCAGCTTTGAAAGTTGCCGCCAGTCGAGAACCCGGGCCGGCAGATCGTGGCCGCCCGCCGCGAGGCTTTCCAGGATATCGGCGCCGGTGGCGTAAGCGCCGCTCTTACCCTTTTTGCCACCCGGAAGGCTCATCTCGTCGAACAGGATCTCGCCCAGTTGCTTTGGTGAACCGATCGTAAAGGGGCGTCCTGCCAGACCGTGGATCTGGGTTTCCAGTTCCGCCAGCCGCTGGGCAAAATCGTTGGACATGCGCCGCAGTACGTCCCGGTCGACCTTAATGCCGGTGCGTTCCATGACGGTAAGCACTGGCACCAGCGGCCGCTCGATGGTCTCGTAGACGGTTGCCATCTGGTCGGTGACCAGCCGCGGCTTCAACAGGTTATGCAGGCGTCCGGTGATTTCCGCGTCTTCGGCGGCGTAGTCTAAAGCTTTATCCAGTGGCACCTTGTCAAAGGTCACCTGGGATTTACCGCTGCCGGCCACATCTTTGAACTTGATGGTGTCGTGGCCGAGATGAAGCTGCGCCAGATCGTCCATGCCATGGCCGTGCAAACCGCCCTCAACCACGTAAGACAGCAACATGGTGTCGTCGATGGGCGCCATTTCGATGCCATAGCGACCCAGGATGATCATGTCGTATTTGATGTTCTGCCCGACCTTGAGAACACCGGGATCTTCGAGCAGGGGTTTCAGTAACGCGACGGCCTCCTCTAGAGGGATCTGCTCAGGCGCCTCGGGTGCTGAGTCCTCAGGCCCCGCGAGATCCAACCCGCCTTGGCCGCTGTCGGCCGCTGCCGCTTCCGGCGAACGATGCCCGAGCGGAATGTAGCAGGCCTTACCTGCCTTCACGGAAAGGCTGACGCCGACCAGTTCCGCCCTGTGGGCGTCCAGCGATGTGGTCTCCGTATCGATGGTGACGATACCTTCCCTGTCGGCCTCGGCGATCCAGCGCTTGAGCGCTGCCGTTGTCTGTACCAGTTCATACTCGGCATCGCCGGGTGGCGTTTCCGCCTCCGCCGCTTCGCCTTCGGTGCCGCCACCGCCAAGCATCTCGCCCAAGCGGGCGATGATGGAGCGAAAGCCGTTCTCTTCCAGAAAGGCACGCAGGACGTCCCCATCCGGGTCGTTGCGGTCGAATCCCGCCAGTTCGGCCTCGACCGGCACGTCTCGCTTAAGCTCCACCAGCCGACGGCTGATTCGCGCCAGTTCCGCATGCTCGATCAGGTTCTGGCGCCGCTTCGGTTGTTTGATTTCCTCGGCCCGGTTCAGCAGAGACTCCAGATCGCCGTAGTCGTTGATCAGTTGCGCTGCCGTTTTCACACCGATGCCTGGGACGCCGGGAACGTTGTCGACGGAATCGCCGGCCAGAGCCTGGACGTCGACCACTTTGTCCGGTGTTACGCCGAACTTGGCCAGCACCTGCTCCTCGCCGATCGGGATGTTCTTCATGGGATCCAGCAGTGCGATGCCGGGTTCGACCAGCTGCATCAGGTCCTTATCCGAAGAGACGATGGTCACCTGAATCCCGGCGGCTTTAGCTTGCTGCGCGTAGGTCGCGATCAGGTCGTCGGCCTCGTAACCCTTCATTTCGATCGACGGCAGGTTAAAGGCGCGGGTGGCTTCGCGGATCAGAGCGAATTGTGGGATCAGATCCTCCGGGGCATCCGGCCGCTGGGCCTTGTATTCCGGATAGAATTCGTTGCGGAAAGATTCCCGTCCGGCGTCGAAGATCACCGCGAAACCGTCCGCGTCGTGATCGTTCAACAGCTTGATCAGCATATTGGTGTAGCCAAAGACCGCGTTGACCGGCGTGCCGTCCGGACGGGTCATGGGAGGAATCCCGAAAAACGCCCGGAAGATGTATCCGGAGCCGTCGATCAGGTAGATGTGGTTGAAAGGAATCGCGTCGCTCATGCCCGGGAGAATGCCGGAGAAGAGGAGGTCCGTCCAGTAAGCTTCCGACGCAAATCGATGAAAGCTTAACTGAATAAAAACCTTGGCGGCGGATTTCTATTGCGTATGGTCTTCCCCACCGGAAGGTTGTATCTCGGAACACCTGGAGCTTTCGTCGGGCGCGGCGGATTTCTTGAATGAAGATCTTGGCATCAATAGACCGTGCGGCCGGGGCGGCTTACGAGCTTCAGGGGCATTCCAAGGGCTGGATGCAGTCGATCGAGGGGTTGCGCGGTCTGGGCGCATTCATGGTGTTTCTCGTGCACTATGCGACTCTCGTGAAGCCTTGGGTGCCCGAGGATTCGCTGGCTTTCGGCGTAAACGAAACGCTCTTTTCCATCGGCAATGTCGGCGTCGATGTTTTCTTCGCCATCAGCGGTTTTCTGATCTACGGCATGCTGATTGGCCGGGAACGGCCGATCCTGCCCTATGCGAAGCGGCGGGTGGCGCGGATTTATCCTGTCTTTCTCGCGGTCATGCTGCTCTATACGGTCTTGTCCTTCGCCGTACCGGACCAGAGTAAGATCCCGGTCGATGAAGCCGAGGCCGCCTGGTATCTGTTCGCCAACTATTTCCTGCTGCCAGGTATTTTCGACATCGACCCCATGATCACAGTGGCCTGGTCGCTGAGCTACGAGATGTTCTTTTACCTGGTGATGCCGTTGATCCTGCCGCTGTTTCGCCTGCGCGAGGTCTCGGCCAAATTCCGGGTCGCCTTTTGGTTCGCGCTTTGGGTTGTCGTTTACCTGGCGGTGCCGCAGCATTTCCGCGCGTCCATGTTCATCGCGGGCATCATGGTCTACGAGACGGCTCAGGTGATCCAGCGAGAGCGTGCATCTCCGGGTCTGACGCTGATAGCTCTCGCGGCATTTGCGGGCGTTCTGGCTTTCAAGACCTCGATCCATTTTGACATCGTGACCTTCAAAAACGCCGGACGGGTCAATCAGGTGCTGCTATTCGCGGCCTGCTATCTGCTGTGTATCGCAGTTTTTTGCAAAGACGGCTGGCTGTCTCGTTTCTTTTCTCTGCGTTACCTGCGCTACTTCGGGAATATCAGCTATTCTTTCTATCTGATACACGGTTTGAGCCTGAAGTTCTTCTTCTTGGTGCTCCAGTTTGTGCTACCCGCCGATACCTATGCCGGCGCACTCTGGTTCTGGCTTTTGTTCCTGCCTGCCTTCGGAGCGGCCTGTGTGGTTTCAACCGGCCTGTTTCTGGCGGTCGAGCGCCCCTTTTCGCTCGATGGCGTTGGGTTTTGGCATCTTATCCGCTCGCGCCGCACCACCGCACCTTGATGCGCTGCATCAGGCAGCTGTCGCGTCTTTTCGTGCCTTCGCTTGCGTTGTGAGCATATCCACCAGACGGGTCACGGCGCCTTGCCCCTGCGTAATGCTCTTTACAGTGACGGCCAGCTCCTGGCTGGCTTCTGTTGCAAGCGCCGAGGCGGCATAACTTTGGTACTTAGCGGTAATCTCTGCATCGCTCAGAGGATTTTCCGCATTGCCGCGTCCGGCTGAGGGTTCCGAAGTGAGCGACCGCCCGTCCCTCAGATGCAGCGTAACATGCGCGAAGCGCTCCTCGGGAAAGCGGGCGTTATAGTCGTCGTTTTCCCGCAGGATCATGCCGTGGCTCAAACGGAAGACTTCAGGGTCGCGCAGGGCGGGTCCGTCGATCTGGGCGGTTTCCAACTGACCATGTACCAATGCGGCGGCCAGAGGAAAGGGCAGGCTGTACTGGGCTGCCTCTGTATCGGCAGGCTCGCGTGTTTCCAGGCGGACAGCCTCATGGAAAGAAACGACCTCGACATGATCGATGTCGGTCGCGTCGAGGCTATGGGCCTTACGGAGATCCAGTGCGGCTTCCATGGCGGGCTGCGCCCAGCGGCAGACCGGATAGGGCTTGAAGTATTGCTCCAGCATCAGCCAACGGCTCCCCAGATCAGCCCAATAGCCTGACGCTTCGTCCGACTCAAGCGTCAGCGCCGGGGCTCCGGTGAAGCCGTCCGCGGCCAGGTAGGCCGCTGAGATCCCGGCCATAGCACCCCAGCCGGCCCCGTCCTTTAGCATGGTGGGATGATCGATGCAGCGCATCATCTGGCTGCGCGGCCCGTGATACTCCGCGATGCCCAGGGCATGACGGCTGCGCGAGGTTTCGAGCCCAAGACGCCGGGCGCCCAGACCCGCGCAGGCCACAGCGACCCAGGCCCCGGATGTGTGATAGTCGGGAACCGTTCCATGCAGGGCCAGACCGGCACGGATGGCCAGCTCATACCCGATCACGAGGCTTGTCGTGAATTCGGCGGCATTCATCTCCGCAGGTCCATTTCCGTCCTCTGCCAGGGCCAACAGCGCAGGCAGGACCGCGGCACCCGCGTGTCCCTTGGCGCCGGGGTAGCCGTCGTGGGCATCGACGCTGTCGATGGTCATACCGCCTGCCAGAGCCGCGCCCGCCGGACTCACGTGCCGTCCATCGAAGATCATCCGTGCCGAAGCCCCGCTGCCGGCACCGAAATGCGTCGCGGCGTGGTTGCGAATGATGCGGGACAACGTCGTGCGGCTGCCGGCTGCGGCGACGCCACAAAGGTCGAGGAGGCAGCGCCAGGCCTGGTGCCTGACTTCAGGCGGCAGGTCTTCGAAGGTCAGGTTGTGTAGAAAATCCAGGGTCTTCGGAACCGTCACGGCTTGCTCTCCGACGCTAAGGCGCATTACGACAACAATCGTGCAAGGTTAGCGGAGGTGCTACCTTGTGACGGTTCTCTCTCCGACCTCCAGTTTTCCGCAATCGTCTTCGATCACGGTCATCTTCTATAAGGCGTAGCGCGCTACTGCGTCCTCGTTCCAAACCATGCCGAGGCCGGGGCCACGTGCCGTCACTTTGCCGTCTTGAACCGGCATCGGCTCCTGAAGGATCGATCCAGCCATATCCAGAAACTCAAGATAATGGGCCGTGGGCGTGATCGGCAGAACGTGGGCGCTGGCTTCGACGAAGAGGTGGCTGGAGACCGGAATGGCGTTGGTCTCTGCGATGCCCGCCGCGCGCATCCAGGCGGTGATGCCGCCGATCTTCATCAGATCGGGCATGGCGCAATCGCAGGCGCCGGCCTCGATGGCTTTGGCCATGTCCTGCGGGAACCACCAGTTTTCACCTGTCTGAATGGAAACGGAGGAAGCGGCGCGTATCTCGGCATGTCCTTTGAAGTCCTCGGCGGGCACCGGTTCTTCGATCCAGCTAAGATCGAACTCGCTCAGCGCATCGATCCTACGGATAGCCTCAGGAACGCTCTGCGACTGATTAAAATCCACCATCAGTTCGACATCCGGTCCAATGATATCGCGCACGCCGGACACCATCTCGATGTCCTGGGCCAGGCTGCCGTCGCCGATCTTGATCTTGATCGCGCGGAAACCCTGGGCGAGTGACCTTTCCAGATTCTCTCTGTCGTCGCGCGGGTCGACCAGGCCGTAGCTGTCGTAAGACGGAACCGGCCGTGCCACACCGCCAAGCAGGCTGACAACAGGTAATCCAGCGGCTTTGCCCAAGGCATCCCACAGGGCCATGTCCAGACAGGACAGCGCCATGCCAACCAATCCCTGGCGCCCAAGAAGGCGGAAGCGAGCCTCGTAGAACCGCGCCAGTTCCGCCGGCGCGACGGTTTGGCCGACCAGGCTTTCTTCCAGCTCCGACAAAAAGGCCACGATGGCTTTCAAGGTCATTGGCGTGTAGCCGAAGACATAAGCGCTGCCGGTAATGCCTGCGTCGGTTTCCACATCGATCAGAACCAGCGGCGCATTTGGAAGGCTGCCGGAAGCAGTGCGAATCGGTCGGGCAAGTGGCGCGACGACCGCTCGGCTTTTCAACGCGGTGATGGACAGCTTTTCCGTCATGGGGATGTCGTTCCTGCAAATTTGCCTTGTCGGGACGCGAGACTACGAAGCCTGCCCCGCCTTTGTACAGTGACAGCTTCGTTAGCCGCTTGCGTCGGCTCCGGGTTCGAGAGCAATCTGCCGGTGAACAGCACAAGGGATGAAGCCTTGCCATCAGAAAAGACCTACAGGCTCACCGGAAAAGATCTTACGCCCCAGGACCTTCATGATGCCGCTCATGGCCGAGGCCGTGTCGCGCTTGCGCCTGAGGTTCTGGCGCGGCTGCAAAGAGATCGCGCGGTGGTCGACCGCCACGTCGATGCTGGCGAGCCGGTCTATGGTTTGACCACTGGGCTTGGTTCCAAATCGACGGAGGCCTTGCCGCGCGACCAGCTCACCGCCTTTTCGCTGCAGACCCTGCGTGGTCGCGCGCAGGCCCTTGGTGATCCCTTGCCGCTGCCGCTTGCCCGGGCCGTTATGGTTGCGCGCCTCAATGGGTTTTGTGTCGGTGGAAGTGGCGTCAGCCCGGGTGTCGTTGAATCTTTGCTGGCCTGCTTGAATGCCGATGCCGTTCCATTGGTGCCGGAGACCGGGTCTGTGGGGGCCAGCGATCTCTGCGTGCAGGCGGTTATGGGGCTCGCACTCACCGGCGAAGGCGAGATGTTTTTCAGGGGCGAAAGATTGTCGGCAGCGGAGGCGCTGCGCAAAGCAGAGATTTCTCCTCTGGAGTTAGGGCCGAAAGACGGTCTTGCGCTCTGCAGTTCTTCCGCATTCTCGACGGGCGTGGCCGCCATGGGACAGGTCGCGGCCTTGCGCTCCCTGCAATCCGCGCAGGTTGCTGCGGCCATGACGATGGAGGGATTTCGCGCCAACGCATCGCCGCTGCGTGACGAAGCCCTGCGTGCTCGCCCGCAGCCGGGGCAGATAACCGCAGGGGAAGAACTCAAGATTCTATTGACCGGCGGGCTCCTCCTGGAACCTGGAGCCGCGCGCCGTTTGCAGGATCCGCTCTCGATCCGCTGCCTGGCCCAGACTCATGGCGCCGTTTATGCTGCGCTCGCTTTTCTCGAGGGGCCGCTGGATGCGGAACTCAACGGTTCCAGCGATAACCCGCTCCTGACAGAGGCGGGAGAGATGATCTCCAATGGGAATTTCCAGGCGCCGCTGCTGGGATTGGCGCTGGATACGCTGTCGCGCGCCTTGGCTGGCCTGGCGACTGCCAGCCTGGCACGTATCGCGCGTCTTCTATCTTCAGCGGTCAGCGGCCTTCCGCGCTTTCTGACACTTGGCGGCAGCGAATCCGCCGGCTTCGCGCCGCTCATGAAGCCTGCTGAATCTCTGTTGGGAGACATTCAGCAACTCTCCAATCCGGTGCCGATCACCAACAGTTCCTCGGCGGAATCTATCGAGGATATTCTAACCCATACACCGCTATCGGCGCTTAAGTTACACAGGCTGTTGCAGAAGCTCGATCATCTGATCGCCATCGAATTGCTGACCGCGGTTCAAGCTGTTGAGCTCGCGAAACCGGACCGCATCGGGCCGCGTCTGGCGGCTGCGCTGGAAAAAGTGAGAGAAATCTCCCCCGCGGTCACGCAAGACCGGCCGCTGGGACGGGAGATCGAGGCGGTTGCTACAGGTCTCATTTCATCAGGAGCGCTGCTAACCTCCGCTTACACCGACAAGAGACCGGGTTTGCGTTAACCCTTATCGTCTCACGTGTTGCGTCCATTGCCAGAACGGGTCATCAGAATGCTTGTCCGTCATTTCAGCAATCGGGCTGACGATCTCTGACGCGGTCTTCGGGATGGTTACGCCGAAGGTTGTCTTGATCCAGTTCTGAAGCTGGACAGGTGGTGGCAGTCCATCTCGATCTTCTACGTCCTCCGGTACGCGGTCAAAATACTCGGGCCAGCACAGTTCCTCATAACCAATCGAAATTAGTCGAAGAAAATTGATGGGTTGATCAGTAATTAAGCAACATAGAGTTGATCCAGAACCAGATCCAAGATGAACAAAGTGCTGCTTTCCGTGATTGTCTAGCCACAGTCCCGCGTAGGAACCATCTCCGCCGGTACAAAAAAATGCAGTCAATCTATCTGTAACAGCTTTGTCGTTGTTTCCGAGCCAACGCTCTGTGTCTTTCGACTCTGCAGGCGCAAAGAACATCATTAGCCCGTCTTCGTCATCAACAGAACCAATTGGATATAGCATTGCCTGATCCGCGTTCCTACCGCGAATGAAACCGCTTGTTTCCATCCAATCGAAGAGCATTCGGCACTCATCCGGAAGCTTGATGCCATCTGGAAAGGACCCTTCGATTTTACTGGTAAAACTAGCCATGGCCTCAAGGTTTTCCCTAGTTCTTCGATTGTTATTGCGTTCGCGTTGCAATTACAGCATAGCGCGAAGTTCTGTTTTCATTATGCTTTAAACATCCGCGCAAAGAAAAAAGCTCGTGTTCGTCACCTGACGGTTCATGGCGCGGTGAAGCGATTTGAGGGGTTCTTCATCTTTTTCGACATAGTCCCAGCAGGCCTCCGACTGCGCTCTGTCGGTAAACTCCATTGCGATGTAGAACGGTTTCGCGGGCGGACGGCGATTGTAGCCGGCGTGGTCTTCCTGGCGCATGAAACGCCACTTCCGTAAGAGCGACTGTTCCTGGAGGTGGCTGGCAAAGGCGTCAAAGGCGTGCCGGAAGTCCGTCTCGCCATAGCCGTCTTTCAACTCGAACAAACCGTGCAAAACGAACATAACGGGCCTCGCTGCAAGGAATCGGGAAACCTCCCGCCAGTATCGGCAATGGCTCGATGAAAGGTTGCCCAAACGCGAACAGAATTTACCCTTGAAGCGGCATCGAAGAAGTGCCAGCAACTTGCTATAAATCCATCCGTAAGAATTCCCAACTTCCAGCAGAGAGAACGAAACCTCATGCACAGCGTATCTGCAAACGGCGCGAATATCCCAGCCATCGGCCTCGGTACCTGGACACTCAAGGACGAGACGGCGAGCGAACTTGTGAAGAGCGCGCTCGAATCGGGTTACCGGCATATCGATACGGCGGCGATGTACGAAAACGAAGCGGCGGTCGGTGAAGGCATGCGTGCCTCAAGTTTGGCGCGGGAGGAGATTTTTCTGACCACCAAGGTCTGGCCGACGGATATCGCCGATGGCGATCTGCAGCGCTCCGTGGAAGCCAGTTTAAAACGTCTGGGGACAGACTATCTCGATCTTGTGCTCATTCACTGGCCGTCCAAGTCGATTCCCCTTGCGGACTCCATCAAGGCTTTGAATGAGGTGCGCGATCAGGGTTGGGCGCGCAATATCGGGGTCTCGAACTTTACCTCCTCGCTGATCGAAGAAGCCGTTGGCCTCTCAAAGAACCCGCTGGCTTGCAATCAGGTCGAATACCATCCCTTCCTCAAGCAGGATAGTGTGATGGCTGCGTGTCAAAAGCACGGTATGGCGCTGGTTTCTTACTGCCCGTTGGCGCGCGGTTCGGATCTCTTTGTCTTGCCGGAGATTGCCGAGCCGGCGGAAAAATACGGCAAGACACCGGCGCAGGTGGTCTTGCGGTGGCATGTTCAGCAGAAAGACGTGATCGCGATTCCGCGTTCCAGCAATGCGGACCGGATACGGCAGAACCTGGCGGTCTTCGACTTCGAGCTCTCGGCGGAGGAGACGGCTTCGATTTCTGCGCTGCGGTCTAAAAACCACCGCATTTGCGACTTCGATTTTTCACCGGATTGGGATCGCGATTAGAGAGTATTTATTCTGCCTTCCGAAAGGTAGATAAGTGCTACTTTCCGAAGAACTCGCCGACCTGCACGCCGATCGAGGCACCTGAAGTGGTGACGACGTGTAGTTCCAGGATCAGAGACTCCTCGGCCTTAAGCTGTGCCCATTTTCCGATCGAGACGGTGATGCCTTCCACGATCAGAGGCTCGCTCGCCAAAACGGTTGCGGGAAAGAGGGCGGGCGGTCCGGCGACAGGGTCGCGGTCGAGAGCCTCGCCGCTCTCCCGATCCTGATAGTAGTAAGCCAGCTTGAAGCCGGAGATGTCGAAGTTCTGCGGATATTCCCGGTTCGGCTCTACGGAGATGCGCTCCACCTCGACGACATAGTCGCTGTCCGTTTCCCGCAGATAGTAGTGGCCGCGTAGCCAGAGACCCCATCCGCTGCCGTAGTTGTTCATGTAACGCGCGGAGGCGTACAGGTCTGCCGGTATCGCGGTGAGCAGCGGCAAAAGAGCCGCACATAGCAGAAACACGGAACGACGCTTCAAGAGCAGGCCACTCCTTTCCTTTGACTGCGGGTTCGGCCGCGGCAACCTTTGATGCAACGCCAAAGCTTGCCGCAAATTTTGATCAGCGTCGAGCCTAGCCGCTACTGCTCCTGTCCCTGAGCACCTGCTGCGCCGCTGAGTCTCCAGCAATTCTCCCCAGAGTGATCGCTGTCAAAAGTCCGTTACCTGAGAGATAGCCGTCGATACGTGAGCCTGAGACACCACAGGCTGCACCGCCTCCGGCAAAAAGATTGGGCAGCGGCGACTTATCCTCCCGTAGGACTCTCGCAGTCTTGTCGATCTGCAAGCCGCCTTGTGTATGAAACAGCGCGCCCGTCACCTTAACAGCGTAGTAGGGTGACGAAAGCGTGGGAGTCTTCGCGTGATCGCGTCCAAAGCGGTCAGTTTCCTCGCTTGAGGTTTCAGCTATGGAACGCTTTAAAGCTTCTAGGGGTAATCCGGTGATCTGTGAAAGCTCTTCGACGGAGGATGCAACGCGCAGGGCGCCCTGATGCTCCGCATTGCGGTAGTCCTCGAAGCCGCGCCCGAGCGCATGCAGGCGTTCATCGAAGATGTTCCAGGCCAGGCTCTCGGGCTGCTTCAAGACCTCAACCGCCTGCTCCGAATAACCCTGGTGCTCGTTCGAAAAGCGCTCGCCGTGGAGATTGACTTGGATGCCGCCCTCCATCATCAGCGCCCAAGTCATGAGGATGCCATGCGGTGTCGCGACCGACCCATGGCCCTGACAGGCCGTGAGATGCTGCGTGGCTGCGCCCAGTTGACTTCCCCACTTAACCGCATCGCCTTGGTTCCCGGCATGGCCGAAGTAATCGGCGTCTGCCATCTCGGGAATGTATCTGCGGACCATGTCCGGGTCACCGCCATAACCGTTGCAGGCGAAGACCACCGTCTCGCAGCCAATCTTTTCCGTCGTGCCGTCAGGTCTTTCGATCTTTAGGCCGGACACGCGACCATCAGTTTCGTCTGCGTAGAGTGCCGTGACATGCGCATCCGTAAGGATGTCGATGCCTGCGTTTTCGGCCGCCGTTAGCAACCGTCCGATTAAGGCCGCTCCGGTCTTTTCGGGAACCGCATGCATGCGATGGCGAGCGTGGCCTGGGTAAAGAAATTCCTCGAGGACAACCCACTCCAGACCATGATGGTCGGCAAGCCATTCCAGACAGGGCGCGGAAGCGTGCGTAACAGCCTCGACGATCACCGAGTGGGCTTCACCCTTCGCTTTTTTCTGGATATCCACGGTCATCAGCTCGGGGTTATCTTCAACTCCCAATGCGGCCTGATAACGGGTGCCGGCCGCCGGTATCAGTCCGGAAGAAAGCGCGGTCGAGCCCGAGGGAACGGCATCGCGTTCCAGCACCAAGACATCGGCTCCGGCGTCGCTCGCGGCCAGAGCCGCGGTCAAACCGCAGGCGCCTGCACCGACGATAACCACCGGAACGGTGACCGGAAACTCAACGTCGTGGGCGGAAAGGATCGTCACGAAACGTCACCCAAGCTCGGCCAGAAATTGCGCACAGGTCTTGAGATCCGCGATGCCTTTCATGCTGGCGATGGCGGTTTCGTGCACCTGCGGATCGAAGGCCGCGCAGCCGTCCGTCAGGACGGTCGTATGATAGTCCCGCACGTGGGCGTCCCTGAGCGTGGAGGTGACGCCGCCGTTGGTGACGATGCCGGCAAAGATGAGGTGTTTGATTCCCGCGCGCCCGAGCGCCCACTCGAGACGGCTCATATAGAATGCCGAGTAGGCGACCTTTTCGACGGTGATGTCGGCCGGCGCCAGTTCCTCGACCAGGGCCTGACCAAAGCTGCCCGGCGCGAAATCGCCTTTGCTCAGGAAGGGCCGCAGCTCCTTCAGGTGGGGCGAGATAAAAGGCTTGCCGCCTTTGCCGGGCACGAGTGTAAAGTGGGTGGAGACAATCCAGCCGCCCCTGGCGCGTACGGCGTCGGCCAGCGGTTTTACGCGTGCGGGCAGGGCCGCGATGGCTTCCGAGGTCGCGCCCCCGCGGGCATAGGCGCCTTCGGGATGCAGGAAGTCATTCTGCAGGTCGATCAGTAATAGAGCCGTTTGTTCCATAGCCGTCGACATTGCTTCAGCCCTCTTCCTTGCGCGTGATCACCAGATTGCCGAAGCGGTCGACTTCGCCTTCCAGATCCGGATCGATGAAGATCGTGGTATCCGGCTGCTCCAGGATTGCCGGACCCGGAATGCGGGTTCCTACCGGTAGCCCAAGCCGCTCATAGACAGCCGCCTCATGCCAGGCGCCGTCGGACCAGACCTGGCGGCTGCCGGTCGGACTTTGTGTCGTGTCGGTATTACCCCCGGGCGCCAGGATCGAGAGGTCGAATTTGGGCCGCCGGCCCACGACGGTCACGCGAAGGTTCATGATCCGGATTGCGATGCCTTCGAGCAGCCGGCCGTAGGTCTGACGGTAGGTCGCCTCGAAGGCCTTCCGGATAGCTTCGCGGCTAACGCCTGTCGATCCCTCTTGGAAGGACAAGGGCAGAGGGACCGATACCGTATGGGTTTGTCCAAGGTAGTGCATGTCCAGTTCGAAATCGTAGTCCACGCCCTCGAACCTGACGTCGGCTTCGTCGAGCAGCGCCTGTCCCGCGCTGGCCGTTTCGCTCATGCGCCGGTCCAGGTCGGCCACGTCCAGATCGTCCAGCATCCGGTTGATGGTCATGACCCGGTCGTGGCGCATATCGGCGATCACGCAACCCAGGGCGCTGGTCACGCCGGGATAGCGCGGCACCAGCGCTGATTTGAGTCCGACCTCCTTGATCAGGGCGCCGGTGTGCAGGGCGCCGCCGCCGCCGAAGGGCATGGCCGAGAAGTTTTTGGGGTCGTGGCCGCGTTCGACCGAAACCAACCGGATCGCGCCCGCCATCTTCGCATTGGCGACCCGGATGATGGCTTCCGCGGCTGCCATGACGTCGAGGCCGAGAGGGTCCGCCACATGTTTCAGGATCGCAGCTTTGGAAGCTTCGACGTCCAGGCGCTCCAGCTTGCCGCCGATGGGGCGTTCCGCATTGATCCGGCCCATGACCACGTTGGCATCTGTCACTGTCGGTCGCTCGTTACCCAGCCCGTAACAGACCGGACCTGGATCAGAACCGGCGCTTTCCGGCCCGACCTGCAGCAGGCCGCCGCGGTCCACCCAGGCGATGGAGCCGCCGCCCGCGCCGATAGTGGTGATCTCGATCATCGGCGTGCGGATCACCATGCCGAAGTCGATCGAAGTCTGCGGGAAAAGGGCGCTCTTGCCTTCGGCAATCAAGGAGACGTCGAAGCTGGTGCCGCCCATGTCACAGGTGATGACGTTGGGAAAACCGGCTGAGCCCGCGATATGGCCTGCCGCGATCACACCGGCCGCAGGACCCGATAGCGCGGTACGGACGGGAAAGCGCCGGGCCGTCTCCACGGCCATGACACCGCCGTTCGACTGCACGATCAGGACCTGACCGCCGAAGCCGCCCTCGCGCAGACCTGCTTCCAGGCGCTCCAGATAGTTTCCCACCGGCGGTTGCAGGTAGGCATTCAGAGAAGCGGTCGAGGCCCGTTCGAACTCCCGCACCTCGGGAAGAATCTCCGAAGAGGCGGTGACGTGTGCGCTGGGCCAGATCTCCCGAACGGCTTCCACGGCCGCGCGCTCGTTCTCATCGTTGGCATAGGCGTTGATGAAGAAAACACATACCGAGTCTGCGCCCCGCTCCAGAAGCACCCGGGCGGCTGCGCGAACCTCATCGGGATCGACCTGTTCCAGCATGCTGCCGTCTGCGAGCACGCGTTCCTTGACCTCGACCCGCAGGTCGCGCGGAACAATCGGCTCGAACTTACCCCAGAGACCCCAGGTCTGCGGCCGGTCGCGGCGGCGCATTTCCAGAACGTCGCGGAAGCCTTCCGTGGTGATCACGCCGCAGCGCGCGCCTTTGCGCTCCAGCAAGGCATTGGTGCCGACCGTTGTGCCGTGCACGATGGTCGAGATGCCGCCGAGCTGGTCGAGACGCTGCTGGATGCCGTTGCGAATGCCTTGCGATTGGTCGCCACGTGTCGTGGGCACCTTGGCGACATCGCAGGTCCCGTCAGCTTCGTTCAGGAAGAAGACGTCGGTATAGGTGCCGCCGACATCGACGCCGACGACGGTTTTGCGGTCCTGGCTGCTCACGAGGCGATCTCCTGGCGCAGGGTCGCTGTCGCTGCGAGGTCCGGCGCACCTGTTTCGTCAAGCACGCATCCATAGTCTTTGCGGGCCGACTCGCGGGTGATGTAGCCCAGCCGCACGTCTTCCGCGATAGCTGCCGGGTCGCGTTCCACCGCCTGGCCATATCCGCCGCCACCAGGTGTTTCCAGCTGCAGGCGTTGTCCCTTCGTCAGCTTGATGCCGACCATTTTCGAGGCCATGGGCGGAGAATGCTGGCCGTCGTCCTGCTGGTAACTGAAGCGGTTTAAGGCGCCAGAGGACCCGCCCGCTACGCCCGGCGGTGCGTACCTTCCGCGTTCACCGAAGAGGAAGACCTCCGCCTTCTCTTCCAGAAGTTCCAGCTCATAGACCGCGCCGCAGCCGCCCCGGTGCGCACCCACGCCGCCGCTGTCCGGTCGCAAGGCCCACTGGGTGAAGCGCACTGGATAGGCGGCCTCCAATATTTCCAGCGGCGGGATCGTCGCAGTCGAAATGGGCGCATTGCCGTGGTTCAGGCCGTCGCCTTCGGGATGACCACCGTGGCCGCCGCCGAAGAAGGAGAACATCACCCAGCGGCGCCCGTCCTTGCGGTGACCGGCGAGCGACAACGCGTTGATGGTGCCATAGGCGCAGCCGTTGGTAATGGCGGGATCTGCCTTCGACAGAGCGACGAAGATCACATCAATGACGCGCAGGATAGTTTCGGTGTAGCCGCCGACCGGCTTCGGCGCTTTCACACTCAGCAGGCTGTCGTCGGGGATCACGAAAGCGATCGGATCCAGCACCCCTGCGTTCGCGGGGACGTCCCTGAAGATGTGTTTTAAGGCGACATAGCAGGAGGCCACCGTCGTCGAACGCGCGATATTAACCGGTCCCGCGCAGGCCAGTGAGCTGCGTGAGAAGTCGAGCGTCATGCGTCCGTCCCGGATCTCCATGTCGAGCGCGATCTTAAGTGGTTCGTCGGTAATGCCGTCGTTGTCCAGCCAGTCCTCTGCCGCGTAACGGCCCTCGGGAAGTTCCGCGATGAAGCTGCTCATAAGCTGAGCGGCGCGCTTGCGCAGCTCCGTAAGCGATTCCGAAACGGCGTCCTCACCGTATTCGTCGAGCAGCTTGTCGAGGCGCTGGACACCCAGATCCAGGGCGTTGAGCTGACCGTTCAGATCGCCATAGAGACTGCCAGGCAGGCGGGAGTTGGCCTGCAGAATGGTGATGATGTCCTGGCGCAGTTCGCCTTTATCATAGAGCTTCACCGGCGGGATCAGCATGCCTTCCTGAAAGCACTCGGTCGCCACGGGATTGTAGTTTCCAGGCACATTCCCGCCGACATCGTGCCAGTGGCCGACTGAGGCCAGATAGCAAAAGAGTTCCCCGTTCCGGTAGAAAGGGCGCACCAGCTTGAAGTCGGAAAGATGGGTGCCGCCGTCGTAAGGATCGTTGAAGATATAGACATCACCGTCTTGCGGGATCTCTCCCGCAGCAGCGGCCTTGTCGATGACCGCCTTTACGGCGAAGGACATGGCGCCCACGAAGACGGGCAGTCCGCTTTTACCCTGGATCAGGGTGTCGCCGCTCTTGGCGTCGTAAAGGCCGTGGCTGGCGTCGTGGGCTTCCGCGATGATCGGATTGAAGGCTGATCGAAAGAGAGTCGCGTCCATCTCATCGGCGATCTGCTCAAGGCGACCCTTCAGGACCGAGAGCGTTACAGCGTCGATCGAGCTCATAGATTTAACCTTCATACTTTTTGCTGCCGTCCAGGATCTCCTGGGTGCCGAGCAGGTCGTTGAGCTGTGTAAAATCCAGCATCTGATCTCGGAAGGATGTGGTGGTTCCCTCTTTCTGCAGAGTCTCGAAGTAGGCGCTCATGGTTCTGGCGATGGCACGCGCCAATCCGCCTGGGAAGATCACAAGCTTGAAGCCGATCTCTGACAGCTGGGCCGCGGGCAGGATCGGGGTTTTGCCACCCTCAACCATGTTGACCATCAAGGGTACCCGGCCGGCGAACTGCGTGACGGTCCGCCGCATCTCTTCTTCTGTCTTCACGGCTTCGATAAACAGCAGGTCTGCGCCCGCCTCGACGTAAGCTTCACTACGCGCCAGTGCGGCCTCGAAACCCTCGACGCCAACTGCATCCGTACGCGCGATGATGATGGTGTCGTCGTGAGCTCGGGCGTCGGTGGCCGCTCGGATCTTTCCTGCCATCTCGCCAGGGGAAACCAGGGTCTTGCCGTCCAGGTGACCGCAGCGTTTGGGCAGCTGCTGATCTTCCAGCTGAATGGCGCTGGCGCCGTTGCGTTCGAAGACCTTCACGGTGCGCTGAACATTGAGGGCATTGCCGAAACCGGCATCCGCGTCCACGATCACCGGCAGTTCGACCCGTTCCCGGATCCGCCCCACCACCCCCGCGACCTCGTCCATACCGACCAGGCCGATATCGGGGCTGCCGAGCTGGCTGTAGGCGATTGAGGCGCCGGAAAGATAGAGGGTTCCGAAGCCCGCCTTTTCCGCCATCATGGCTCCGAAAGCGTCATAGACGCCGGGCGCAACCACGATATCGCCGCCCGCAAGCTGCTGTCTGAGCCGTTTCTGCGGCGTCATGAAGGTGTCCTCAGTTTCTTTTCCAAATGGGGGATCAGGCCGCCGGCCGAGACGATGTCCGCGAGATGTTCCGGCACCCGCTCGCAGGTCAGCGTCTCCCCGCTGGTGATGTTGACGATCTGGCCAGCCAGAGGATCGATCGAGATCTCCTGGTCCTTCTCGATCCGGTCCACATCGTCCGAGACCAGGGCATAGAGGCCCAGGTTGTAGGCATTGCGGTAGAAGATGCCGCCGAAGGACTTGGCAACCACTGCAGTCACGCCTAGCATGTGCAGGACCTGGGCTGCCTGCTCGCGGCTGGAGCCGATGCCGAAGTTTTTGCCGGCGACCAAAACGTCGCCTTTCCGAACCGTCCCGGCGAAGGCGGGGTCGATGGCTTCCAGGCAATGACCGGCAAGCTCGTCCAGGGAGCCTTTCATGTAGATGCCGGGTGCCAGAAGGTCGGTGTCGACGCCATCTCCATACTTCCAGACGCGGCCTGTTGCGATAGCCTGGCTCATAATGCTGCGTCCTCCGCCAGCAGATGCCGGGGATCGGCAATGTGGCCCATGACAGCGCTCGCCGCGACGCTGTAGGGCGAACCCAGATAGACGAGAGAGTCGCGCGATCCCATGCGGCCTTTGAAGTTGCGGGCTGTCGAGGCCATGCAGACTTCGCCTTCCGCAAGAACGCCGGCGCCGTATCCCGCGCAGGCGCCGCAGCCGGAGGGCATGAGGATGGCGCCCGCTTCGGTGAGCGCCGCGAGTGATCCGTCGGCTGCCGCGATCGCCGTGGTTCGCGTCGATGCCGGCGCGATCATCAGTCTTGTGCCGCTGGCGACCTTGCGGCCTTCCAGTATCCGCGCCGCGGCATGCAGATCGACCAGCTTCGCGCCGGTGCAGGCACCGATGTAACACTGATCGACCGCGACCTTTTCGATGTCCTCCACCGATCCGGCGTTGGCGGGACTGTGCGGCGCGGCGATCTGTGGCGGCAGGTCTGGAGCCTCGAATTCATGGACCGCGCGGTAGTGCGCATCGCTATCGCCGATCCATTGCTCCCAGTCACCTTCTTCGCCGCCCGCGGCTGTGATTGTCCTTGCGGTTGCAATGTCTGGCGCGATCAGCCCGGTTTGTGCGCCCAGTTCCGCGGCCATGTTGCTGAGGGTCATGCGCTCCTGCATGGAGAGAGCCATCACTCCGGATCCGCTATACTCGATGGCCTGGTAGTCGCCGCCATCCATGCCCAGCGTGGCGCAGAGCTTCAGCATCATATCCTTGGCGGTGACGCCTTCGCTCAGCTGCCCGTTCCAGCGCAGCAGGATCGTCTCCGGCACCTTGATCCAGGTCTCGCCGGTGGCGAGAACCCCCGCCATATCCGTTGCCCCTACGCCGAACATATAGGCCCCGAACGCCCCGCCGGTTGGCGAATGGCTGTCGCCGCCGACCACGAACATACCCGGGGTGAGATGGCCGCGCTCCGGCAGGACCACGTGGCAGATACCCTGCTGGTCGTAGAAGCTTTCGATCTCCTGATCGCGTGCCCAGTCCCGGGTCAGCTTCAGGATCGCTGCGCTTTGCGCGTCCACCGCCGGAACATAGTGGTCCGACACCAGCACGATCTTGCTTGGGTCCCAGACCTTGACGCCGAGCCGCTCGAGCATGGGTTTGACCCTGCGCGGCCCGCCGCTGTCGTGGATCATCGCCAGATCGACAGCGCAGGTTACGATCTCGCCGGCCGCGACCGTCGTCCGGCCAGCCGCCCGTGCGATGATCTTTTGCGCCAAGGTCTGGGGGCTGTCTATTTGTGGATCGTCCGCCATCAAAGTTGCTCGCTCGGTGTTTCTGCCTCGCTTCCGTCGCGGGCCGCCCATCTGTTTTGCGATTCGCCGCGCACGCGATGAAGCGCCATACGATACTGGTATCGGTCGGGCCGGTAGAGCGCGGTGATAAATTCCACCGGTGCGCCGGTTTGATCCCGAACGACCCGCGTGATTTTCATCAGCGCGGAGCCCACATCGACCTGCAGATGTTGCGCGATGACGGCATCCGCCAGGGTCGCGGAAATGGTCTGTTCCGCCGACTCCACTTTGACTCCGCAGCGCTCAAGCAGTGAGAGCAGGGACAGGCTGGAAAGTTCTTCCGCGTTAAACTGCCGCCCGATTCCGGCAGGGACATAGGTGGTCAAATGCGAGAAAGGCGCGTCATCGATATAGCGTACCCGCACCGCTCTCTGCACCTCTTCGCCGGCCTCGAGCTGTAGCGCCTGTGCGATGGCGTCGGAAGCCGGAAGGTATTCGAATTCGAGAAGCCGAGCCTTGGTCTCTAGGCCCATTGCGATGAGATTTTCGAGCAGCCCTTCCACCGATGACGAGATTGGTGCCGTCGGTGGCTGGTAGATGACGCGGGTCCCACGCGCCCGCTCACGCACCACGAGGCCTTCCGCGGCCAGTTCATCCATGGCCCGTTTTGCCGTGATCCGCGAAACCCCGAAGCGTTCGGTCAGATCTTGCTCACTCGGGAGGCGCGCGTCGGGGCCGTAAATGCCGTCGGTGATCTGGGCCTTCAGGATCAGATAGATCTGGTGATAGAGCGGCGTCCTCAGCCCTTGCCCGCCGGTTTGAAGCTGGAGATGCGCAGAATCGCTGGCTGTCCGCACCGAAGGCTTGGCCGCGACCCTGCGTGGTTCCTGTCTTTGCTCGACTTCTGACATGCCGATCCCTGAAGTGCGGTTTGCCAAGCCTTGTGTCACCGACCTTAACCGCTTTCAAGGTTCTAATGATATGTTGATATAACAATATAGCAAGTGTGTAGCTGACGCTATTGCAACAGGCTGCTCCGGCCAGGGAAAAGCGCCCGCACAACGACGGGCGTTGCTGCGTTAACTTAACGGCAAATATCGCTTTTCGAGCGCGAAGGTTGGAGGCTTTACTTGCCTCTGGAGGCCTCGGCCGCAATGTTCATCACATCCCGGAACGCCTCGTCTTCGGCGCCCTCGACAGGATCGGGCCGATTGTCTGCCCGCGCACGGCGAATATCCCGCCAAAGCCAGAGGCCGGCGTTCCAGACAGTTGGCATGTCGTTCAGGAGTTTGTCCCGGTCGAAGCAGGAATCCAGATCGATCTTCTTAGGCCCGATGCCGCTTTCCGCCTTCGTGATGCGGTCGATGACCTGCTGTGCCATCAGGCCGTAGCCCACGGTGGTGGCGTGCATGCCGTCGAGGCTTTGCGTACCGCCACGCCGGAAGTTGCCGAACAGGCTGGCGTTGATCATGACGTTGGTGATGGTTTTGCCGTTTGCCAGTTTCACCACATTCTTCGCGGTGCGCTTCTGATGCTTTGAATCGTAGTTCTGCAGCAGCTTCGCGATGTCGACGAAGTGGAGCCGCGACGGTTTGTCGAAGGCCGACTTCAGGATTGCTTCGGAGTCCTTGTTGACCTCCGCAATGTGCTCATCGAGCTTTTTGAGCTCCTGTCCGGTCATGCTTCCATAACCGAAACCGAAGCGGTTCTCGTAGTTGGCGTAGTATTTACCCTTGCCCGGTTTCTTGGCCTCATCCCACTCGATCATGTCTGGCAGGGGCATGAGGTTCGGCACCGTGCTGGGCAGGCCGAGATTGTTGAAATAGATGTGCTCGATCTCCGGCGGCAGGGCGTTGAGTGCCTGCGCCAGCTTCTTCAGCTCCGCCTTGTAGACCATGCGGCCTTTGGGGTTGGCTTCGAAGGCTATGTCCCAGAGGCCATTGTTGCTGCCGATATTGACCAGCAGTCGTTTCGGCTTGCGCGCAGCGACCATGCCCACTTGGGTCAGATTCTTGAAATCCGCTTTCGCCGAAGGGTTCAAGGTGAAGCGTGCATTGAGCGACTGAATAGTCGGGCTGAGCTTGATCTCTGCCAGGTCGAATTTCTTGATCTTATTCTTCGCGCCGGGCGGCAGGCTCTTCAGAAAGTCGTCCGAGGTCTGCCAGGTTTGGGTATAGAGATCGGCAATCGTGGCGGAGGCCACCGAGATATTCTCGAACAACAGGCGTCCGGACGGCGATGCGGGCCTGGCGAACCAGTAGTCGAGGTTCTTGCCCATGTCTTCCTTGATGCCGCTGATATCGGGCAGCATGCGCAGCCACTTTTCCATATCGACGACGATCGCGCGCTGCGGATCCGGACAGGTGAACTTGTGACGTATGCCAAGGCCTTCGGCGACGAGCGCCGGCGGGCTCAACTGCATCATGCCGTTCTTCATGGTCAGGGAGCGCACCCCCTGATAAAGCGAATCGCCAATAGCCATCATTTCCGGCCGCATATACTCGTCAGGAATCGTCACCATGCTGTCCCTCTCATGATCGTCGCAGAGTAGTCCGCCCCGCCGCCGGCGATTCGCTCAAGACTATAGCGAATTTCGATTCGTGTTCGTATGAATTTTTCAACCAGAATGAGTTGCGGGTTTTTAGCAGGGCCTTGCAGCGATTTTGCGTGTCGCTACTCCTATGAGCGCTTCGCAGTCCGTTCAATCGAACGCGCATATAGATCTAGATGAATGTAACTTTTCTGATCACGATCTATATCCGGACGTGAGTAGCCTGGCCATCAGGTCTCGAAGACGACCTGCATGCGGTCGGCGACAAAACGTGCGATTGAAAACTGGACGGGCTTTCCGCTCTCGTCGACGTTGACGCTTTCCAGAACCAGGATCGGACGACTGGCGGGCTGTTTTAGGATTTTGGCGTCTTCGGCATCGGGCAGACGGGCAGTTACGCGGGTGGTTTTGCGCGTGTAGTCGCCGGCGCCGTGATGGGTCAGCGCTTTGGTGATCGAGCGGGTCTCGGAATAGACTGGAATGAGTTCGGGAAAGCGGCGGGCCGGGAAGTAGTTGGAGGAGGTTGACAGAGGGCGGCCATCCACATCGTTGACGGTTTCCAGAAGAATGCAGGGCGTGCCGGGCTTCAAATTCAGTTCCGTGGCGATGTTGGGCTCGGCTTCGAGCTCATAGGCGCGGAGCAGGCGTCCCGCGGGATTTCGGTGCTGCCGGGTGACTATCTCGCTAAAACGGGTTCGCTTACCGATCAGGTAGTCGACGACGTTTTCCTGCACGAAGGTGCCGCGCCCCTGCTCAACGCGCAACAGGCCTTGCTCAACCAATCCGGATACCGCTCGCCGCAGGGTGTGGCGGTTGACGCCGAAGCGCTCGGCAAGCTCAGGTTCCGTCGGCAGACGGCTGCCTTCCGGAAAGACTCCAGCGGTCACGTCCTCAGCCAACTGTTGTTCGATCTGGCGCCACAAAGCCACGCCGGTGCCACGTTCGATCATAACGCCTCGGTTTACTCTCATTCCCCCTACAACCTGCCCCACACAACTTGAACGTTTAGCTCTGCAGATTGCTCGGCAATCCCGATGCCATCCTCGGGCGCAGGTGACGAAGTCATCAAAACTTCATCTTTTGGCCCTTTACGGATCGCGTCTTTTGGACCACTTTAGACTAAATCATATGGATGAATAGATGAATATGTCAAATCATATAGCATCATCTTCTGAAAAAGAAAGTCAGCAAGCTTCGCGCGGCGCAGGCAACGAGCGCGGGGCCTGGATGTCGATCCTTGCGAAGTCGGAGCCTGAGGATCTGGTCCAGGCCTGGGAAGATCTGGCGGAGAAGCCGAAATGGCGCTGGTTGCGCCGGCCTGAAACCGGACTGGTGATGGTGCGCGGGCGTGCCGGAGGGACCGGAAGTGCCTTCAATCTGGGCGAGATCACGGTCACGCGCTGTGCTGTTGTTACCGAAGACCCGGAAGGCGGTCCGAGCTTCACCGGACAGGGCTATCTCGCCGGCCGCGATCGCCGTCACGCTGAACTGGCCGCTCTATTCGACGCCTTGCTGCAAGACGCGCGGCGGCGGCCATCCATCGAGCAAAAGGTCATTCATCCGCTTGCGGCGCGGCTCGCAGCCAAACGGCGCGATGCCTCGGTGAAGTCAGCGGCAACAAAAGTCGATTTCTTTACTCTTGTCAGAGGAGAGAACTGATGATCGGTACGGAAGGCAACGGTCTGGATCCCACTTCGCTCGAAGTCCCGCCGCCAGACGCGCTCGGCGCCGACGGCCTCAATGTCGGTGCGGCCGCTGTTTCGGATGCGGGTTTCGAGAATCCCGTTCTCCAGTCTCAGGCGATGTATCGGGACCTCCTGAACGCTATGGCGCGCCCCGGGCGCATCGTTTCCTGCGATATCGACTTGAAGGTGCCTGCCCCACTCTGGCCGACGACGGCAGCCGCGGCTCTGACTCTCTTGGATTTCGACACGCCGCTCTGGCTCGATCCCGCGGCCGCCTCTGCCCAGTCGCTGGTCGACTATTTCCGTTTCCACTGCGGCTGTCCGATTGTCGAAGCTTCCGGGAATGCGGTCTTCGCAGTGATTTCCGATCCGACGCAGATGCCGCCACTGGATGTCTTCGCGCAAGGCAGCGAGGAGTATCCGGACCGCTCGGCAACTCTGCTGATCCAGGTCGAACGCCTGGACGACAGCCGCGGTGTGGTTTTGCGTGGGCCCGGTATCGAAAACAAGCAAACGCTTCAGGGAAAGGGATTGCCCGGCGGTTTCTGGCAACAGGTTCAGGAGAACCATACTCGCTTTCCCCGTGGCGTGGATTTCGTTTTTTGCGCGGAAGACCGGATCGCCGCACTGCCCCGTTCCACCCAGGTGGAGGTCTGATCCATGTACGTGGCCGTAAAAGGCGGCGAAGCCGCTATCAATGAAGCGCACAAACTCCTGGCGGAGGAACGGCGCGGCGACACCTCGGTGCCAGAGGTCTCGACGGACCAGATCGACGAGCAGCTCAGCCTCGCCGTCGACCGGGTTATGACCGAAGGTTCGCTCTACGATCGCAAGCTGGCCGCGCTGGCCATCAAGCAGGCGCGGGGCGATCTGATCGAGGCCATTTTCCTGATTCGCGCCTATCGCACCACGCTCCCGCGTTTCGGATACTCTTCGCCAGTCGATACGGCGGACATGGGCATCCGGCGCCGCATCTCCGCGACCTTCAAGGACATCCCGGGCGGACAGATCCTGGGGCCGACCTTCGATTACACGCACCGCCTGCTCGACTTCAAGCTGGCGGCGGAAGGCGGCGCCGGGGATGAGGCGCCTGCGAGCGTGGAACGGGAAGAAGGTGACGAAGCGCTGCTCGACGAAGCCATGCCACGTGTCGTCGATCTTCTGAAGCATGAGGGGTTGATCGAGGAAGAGGCGCCCGGGGAAGAAGCCGAAGAGGTCGGGGATCTGACCCGTGAGCCCATGAGCTTTCCTGTGGAGCGAGACATTCGCCTGCAGAACCTGGCACGTGGCGACGAGGGCTTTCTGCTTGCGCTCGGCTATTCGACTCAGCGCGGCTATGGCCGTAGCCATCCCTTCGCTGGCGAGATCCGGCTTGGCGAAGTCGCGGTGGAATTTACGCCCGAGGACCTCGGTTTTCCGATCGAGATCGGTGAGGTCACCCTGACCGAATGCCAGATGATCAATCAGTTCAAAGGCTCCGCGGAGGCGCCGCCTCAGTTCACGCGCGGCTACGGCCTCAGCTTCGGTCACTGTGAGCGCAAGGTGATGGCAATGGCCCTGATTGACCGTGCTCTCAAGGGCAGCGCTTTGGGCGAAGCCGTCCAAGGACCGGCCCAGGATCAGGAGTTCGTGATGGAGCATAGCGACAATATTCAAGCGACCGGCTTCGTCGAACATCTCAAGCTGCCGCACTACGTGGACTTCCAGTCGGAGTTGGAACTGGTGCGCAAGATGCGCCGAGAGTCTGCCGCGACTGCGGACCAGGACGGCGACAGTGAGATCGTCGAAGCGGCTGAGTAGGAGCAACGGATATGACAGAAGCAAGCCAGCAAGTTGTGCAGGATTCGCCGCTCCCCGATGGTCAGGACGATGCTTCCGAAGCGACGAACGGTGCGAGCTTTGACAAAGGCACGCAGACGGGCCCGGATCCGAATTACAACTTCGCCTATCTGGATGAGCAAACCAAACGGATGATCCGTCGAGCCATTCTGAAGGCGGTCGCGATCCCCGGCTACCAAGTTCCCTTTGCCAGCCGCGAGATGCCGATGCCCTACGGTTGGGGTACCGGTGGTGTGCAGGTGACCGCCAGCATCATTGGGCCGGACGATACCCTAAAAGTGATCGATCAGGGCGCGGACGATACCACCAACGCCGTGAGCATTCGTCAGTTTTTCGTTCGAACTGCTGCCGTCGAGACCACTGAGCGCACCGAAGATGCCTCAATCATCCAGACCCGCCATCGCATTCCGGAGAAGTGCTTGAGTGAAGATCAGACCCTGGTCTTCCAAGTGCCGATTCCCGAGCCTCTGCGTTTTCTTGAGCCTCGCGAAAGTGAAACACGCAAGATGCATGCGCTGGGCGAATACGGCCTGATGCACGTGAAGCTCTATGAAGACATCGCGACCCACGGACATATCGCAACGACCTACGCCTATCCCGTTAAGGTGAATAGCCACTACATCATGGATCCTTCGCCAACACCGAAGTTCGATAATCCGAAGATGCACCGCATGCCGGCATTGCAGCTTTTCGGCGCGGGTCGTGAGAAGCGGATCTACGCCATTCCGCCGCACACCGCGGTCTACAGCCTGGACTTCGAAGATCATCCCTTCGAGGTTCAGCAATGGGATCAATGCTGCGAGCTTTGCGGGGCCACAAATTCTTTCTTGGATGAAGTGGTGACCGACGATCAGGGTGGGCGCATGTTCGTTTGCTCCGACTCCGATTACTGCGCCCGGCGTCGCGAGGCAGCCAGCCAGGAGGCTGCGGAATGAACAGCAGCCTCAACACCAGCGATGTGATCTACAGCGACCTTACTCAGAACCAAGACGCGCCACATCATATGTTGCCTGACGATCAACCTCTTCTACGCGTAACAGATCTCGCAAAGAGTTATGATGGACTACCTGCCTGTCGGAAGGTGTCTTTCGATCTCTGGCCTGGAGAAATCCTTGCGGTTGTCGGTGAGTCAGGCTCAGGTAAGACGACGCTTCTTCGCTGTATCTCCGCGCAACTGGAGAGTGACGAAGGCAGAATTGAATACCTTATGCGTGACGGCGTCATGCGGGATGTGCACGCACTGACCGAAGCCGAGCGGCGTTTTCTGATGCGGACGGACTGGGGTTTCGTGCACCAGAATCCCCGTGAGGGTTTGCGTATGCGCGTGAGCGCAGGTGCAAACATCGCGGAGCGGATGATCGCTGTCGGCGCCCGTAACTACGGCAAAATCCGCGGCACCGCCGAAGGCTGGATGGATCGGGTCGAACTGGATCCCGAGCGTCTGGATCATCAGCCGAATACCTTTTCGGGAGGTATGCAGCAGCGTCTGCAGATTGCCCGCAATCTGGTGACCCATCCGCGCCTGGTTTTTATGGATGAACCGACCGGCGGTCTCGACGTCTCGGTGCAGGCGCGTCTGCTCGATCTGTTGCGCGGTCTGGTGACAAAGATGCAGCTGTCGGCGGTTCTTGTGACACATGATCTCGCCGTTGCACGCCTGCTGTCGCATCGGATCATGGTGATGCAAGGGGGCGAGGTCGTGGAAACTGGCTTGACCGATCAGGTGCTTGATGACCCGCAGCACCCCTACAGTCAAATGCTGGTCTCTTCGATCCTGCCGGTTTGAGGCCATGACGGAAATGAAATCGAAAACTGCAGATCCTGTGACCCAGAAACCGGAGTCCGCCATGAATACCGAGACCAATCCTGCCGATACGGCCGATCTGGTCATTCAGGTGCGCAATCTTCACAAAAGCTTCACGCTGCATACACAGGGCGGCATAAGACTCGATGTTCTGTCGTCGACGAACTTCGCAGTCGCCGCAGGCGACTGTGTTGCCTTGACGGGACCTTCCGGAGCGGGGAAGTCGACGGTGCTTCGCTGCCTTTACGGAAACTATCTGCCGCAGTCGGGCGAGGTGCTGATTCGGCATAGAGGCCGGATGACCAATCTGGTAGGGGCGGAGCCGCGGGAAGTCATAGCGGTCCGGCGAGAGACGATGGGTTACGTGAGTCAGTTTCTGCGGGTCATTCCCCGCATCGCGGCGCTCGATCTGGTCAGCGAGCCATTGATTGCGCTGGGTGTGGATGCCGAGACGGCGCGCGAAAAGGCAGCCACTTTGCTGACGCGTTTGCGCATCGCGGAACGGCACTGGTCACTGGCGCCGGCGACCTTCTCCGGCGGCGAGCAGCAAAGAATCAACATTGCGCGCACCATGGTTGTCGACTATCCGGCATTACTGCTGGATGAACCCACCGCGTCGCTCGATGCCGAAAACCGAGCGACCGTGATCGATCTGATCAAGGAGGCGCGTGCTCGCGGCGCGGCCATCGTGGGTATCTTCCATGATGCGGAAGTGCGCGATGCGGTTTGCAGCTCCCATTACGAGGTGGCTGCGATGCAGGCTGATCCCGCGCCGTTGCAAGACGACGGCGCAGTGAATTGCGAAGACAGGCAGGAACGCGCGGTATGAAGATGGAGACGATATTCACGAACGCCAAGATCGTTACGGCGGACGAGGTGATCGAAGGAACGGTGACGGTTGCTGAGGGTTGCATCCAATCCGTGGAGCCCGGCAACATTCAGGTCCCCTCAGCCGTTGACCTGGAGGGCGACTATCTCGTCCCTGGCCTGATCGAGGTTCATACCGACAATCTCGAAGGCCACGTCTGTCCGCGCCCCGGTGTGGTCTGGCCGATGTTGCCGGCGCTCTTTACCCATGACTCGGTTCTGGCCGCCGCAGGGATCACGACAGTCCTTGATGCGCTGCGCATTGGCGACCGTTCCTCCGATATTGCGTTGGAAGAAACCGTCGCGGCGGCGATGAAGGGCATCGAACATGCGCAAGACAGTGGCTTGCTCCGGGCGGAACACTACATTCATCTGCGCTGCGAACTGGCGACACCCAACGTGCTCGGGACTTTCGATCGGATCAAGGACGCCTCGCTGCTGCGTCTCGTCTCGCTGATGGACCATACGCCGGGCCAACGGCAGTTCGTCGACCTCGAGCAGTTCAGGATTTACTACGGCGGTAAGTACAAGATGAGCAACGCCGAGATGGATAGCTTCATCGAAGAGCAGCAAAAAGAACACCTGCGCTACGCTGACGAAAATCGAAAGGCTCTTTCGGAAATCTGTGTCGAATCCGATATCCCGCTCGCCAGCCATGACGATGCGACAGAGGATCATGTCGAGGAAGCCGATACGCTCGGTGTGACGATCTCGGAGTTTCCGACGACCATCGAGGCGGCGAAGGCGGCACGGGCGCGTGGTATGGCTACGGTCGCCGGCGCGCCGAACGTGGTGCGCGGCCGCTCTCATTCCGGCAATGTCTCCGCATCCGAACTGGCGGGTCAGGGGCTGCTTGATAGTCTGTCTTCCGACTATGCGCCGATCAGCCTGCTGCATGGCGCGTTTGTCTTGCATCGGCGGGTGGGTCTCTCCTTGCCCGATGCTATGGCCATTGTGACCCGAAATCCCGCGCGTATGGTCGGACTCGACGACCGGGGCGAGATCGCGCCCGGCCTTCGTGCCGACCTGGTGCGGGTCTGCGATCATGAGGATATGCCCGTGGTGCGTTGCGTCTGGCGCGAGGCTGTGCGGGTCGTTTAAGCTCTGGAGAAGAAACCAGCGGAGGTGCGGTGTGGTAGCTGAAGATCCTTTTGAGCTGATGCGGGATATCTACGAGAATGGCGGCGGCCAGCTCTATGATGGCGCCGAAGCGGTGACTCAACTCGATCACGCGCTGCAGTCGGCCGAGCAGGCGCGTAAGTCGGGTGCGCCGTCTCACCTCATCGTCGCGGCTTTGCTCCACGACATCGGCCACCTTCTGCGCGGTGACGCGAAGGGAGCGGCTGAACGCGGCGAAGATCAGCTGCATGAAAGCTGTGGCGCAGCATTCCTGGGTCGGTGGTTCAAGGATGAAGTCACCGATGCGGTGCGCCACCACGTCGCTGCAAAACGCTATCTGGTGGCGACCGAACCGGCGTATGCGGATATTCTTTCGCCGGCGTCGATCCGCAGCCTGGAACTGCAAGGCGGCGCCTTTACTTCAGAGGAAGCATCGGCCTGGCGGCAACAGCCCGGTGCCAAGGATGCCGTCAATCTGCGGCGTTGGGACGATGCGGCTAAGGTCGTGGGTGCCGATGTGCCCGGCTTCGAGGCCTATCGCTCAGACATCGAAAACTGCCTGCGGCCTGACAGCAAGTGACGCCGCGGTATGCAATCTACTACGCGCCTGAACGTAACAGCGAACTGGCGCGTTTCGCCACTGCCTGGCTGAGTGACGAACCAGGCGCGTCCACTTTCGGAGATGCGGTTCCCTGGTCCGGCTTGATCGATCCCAACTATCGGCGTTCGGTCACCTCGGCACCCAGAATCTATGGTTTTCACGCGACCCTGAAACCGCCGTTCTTTCTGGCGGAAGGCATGGTGCTGAGCGATCTCGAAACTGCCGTGGCCGACTTTGCCGCGGAGCGCGCCGCCATAGAGTTGCCAGGGCTTGAACTGACGATCCTGGGTGATTTTCTCGCCCTTACCCTTTCCCATCCATCATCGCAGCTCAACGATCTTGCTGCCGATGCGGTCTGTTGCCTCGATGCTTTTCGCAAGCCGCCAAGTGAGGAGGAGCTCGCCGTTCGCCGTGGGGCTGGCTTGACAGAACGCCAGGACGAGCTGCTCATGGACTGGGGCTACCCCTATGTGATGGAAGAATTCCGCTTTCACATGACCCTGAGCACGCGTCTGGACGAAACCGGACAGTCGCGCTTGCTTTCAGTCTTAAAACCGATCATCACGCCTTTGATTGACAAGCCGCTGAAGATCGAAGCGCTCTCGCTGTTCGAGCAGCCCGAGGTCGGTGCGCGTTTCACAGAGCGCGCGCGCTTTCCTCTGCTCGGCTGATTTCGCGCAGCAGCGCGACGAAGCGCTTCACGGACTCGTCCAGGCTGGAATCGTTTTGCAGGTGGACGACATCCGAGCCCTCTACCTGGAAAGCTGCGGCGCGCTCTAACCTCGCCTCGATTTCCTCCGCCGTTTCTCTATTCCGTCCCGCGAGCCGACCACGCAGAACATCCCTCGGAACTTCGATGGAGACGACGCAAGCCGGCTGCAACCGGCGTCTGACTTCCGGGATGACTGAACGCGAAACATTGACGACGACGTGATAGCCCTGCGAGAGCTGCTGTTCAATGCTTTGCGGAACGCCGTAGCCAAGGCCGTGGGCGAACCAGGAAAGACTGTAGGCGCCATGTGACCGGCGGTGCTGAAACTCACCGGCTGAAATGGCGCAATAGGGCTCTCCGCCTAAGGTTGCGGGCCGGGTCACGTCGCGGCGCGGAAAGAAAAACGCGCCATCGTTTCCAAGCGCGGTTTCTGCCCCGCCGAGAATACTGTCCTTACCGGATCCCGACGGGCCAACGACCAGAACGATTGTGCCGCGTGTGGTTGGAGTGTCCGAATTCACTGGTCTCGTCACAGGACCATCTTGCGCAGGCGCTGGGAGATCACGTCGAGCACCACAACGGTGACGATGATGATGATCATGACGGCGGCGGTCTCCGAATAATAGAAGCCGCGAATGTACTCCCACAGGACGACGCCAATGCCGCCTGCACCGACGATACCGACTACCGTTGCGGAGCGCACATTGGATTCAAAGCGGTAGAGAGAAAAGGAAATCCAGAGCGGCAGAACCTGCGGGATCACGCCGAAGATCACTTCCTGTACCTTGCCGGCGCCGGTTGCGCGAATGCCTTCGACCGGGCGTGGGTCGATGGCTTCGACCGCTTCCGAGAATAGCTTGGCCAGAACGCCTGTGGTGTGCACCCAGAGCGCCAGCACACCGGCGAAGGGCCCGAGGCCGACGGCAACGACGAACAGCATCGCGAACACGATCTCGTTGATCGCGCGAGCGGCGTCCATCAGGCGGCGCGTCGGATGGTAGATCCAGTATGGGGCGACGTTTTCGGCGGACAACACGCCAAAGGGCACGGAGCAGATGACAGCTAGGACGGTTCCCCAGAGCGCGATCTGCACGGTAATGATCATCTGCTCGAGAAAAGTTGGCCATTCGTGGAAATTGGGGGGGAAGAACCCTGAGGCGAAAGCCCCCATGTTCTCGCCGTAGATAAAGAGATCGAGTGGGCGCATCTCGGCGCCTTCCCAGGACCACATCAAAACCGCGGCGAACAGCCCCCAACCGATCAGATTGAGCGTGCTTCTTTTCATGTCGCGCGGCGGAAGTTCCAGCGGCGGTGCCGTCCGCTTAACTGAACTAAGGCCGCTGACGTTTTGTGTGATGTCTGCCATGGGATCGATCCGAAGTCTTGCTGTGGCCCCTCGGGAAGAGGCCTCTGGATGGAAAAGCGGCGGCGCCCGCGGGGGAGCGCCGCCGCCCGCTTTCCGGAAGCTGGCCTTAGTTGTTGGCCAGAACCTGCAGGGTCTCGAGTTTTTCGTCGATACCGGCGATCTTCGCGTCTTTCTCGCTCGCGTCCATCCGGTCGTCGCCTTGCAGCTTGACCTTGTCACGGAACAGCTGCAGCTGACGGATCGGGTATAGCTGTGCGTTGGAGGAGTCGCGGAACGGCGCCCAGTCCAGATCGGCCAGGATCTTCTTCTCGTTCTCGACATCGCTGCCAAGACGGCCGTAGCCCAGGAAGAAAGCCTTCAGTTGAGCCTTGGTATCGTCCGAAAGCTTCTTACGATAAACGATTGGATCGGACGGGATCAGCGGGGACTGCCAGATGACCTTGATGTTTTCGAAGGCCTTCGGGTTGTTTTTCTGGATCCGCTTCAGGCTCTCGGTGTTGTTGGTCGCGAAGTCGACCTGCTTGTTGGCGACGGCCAGAGCGTTGGTCTCGTGGTTGGCGCTGCGCACGGTCTTGTAACACTTCTTGGGGTCCACGTCGTTCTGAGCGAAGACGTAGTAGCTTGGTACCAGGAAGCCGGAGGTGGAGTTCGGATCGCCGTTGCCGAAGGCCAGTTCGCCTTTGCAGGCAAGAACGTCTTCGAGCTTTTCGAGCTTGCTGTCTTTGTGGGTCAGCAGCAGCGACCAGTAACCCGGGTTACCGCTGACGTCGACGGTCTGAACGAAGACTTCGCCGCCTGCGCGGTCGACTGCTTCCATGGCCGATTTGTTGCCGAACCAGGCGACGTCGACTTTGTCGAAGCGCATGCCTTCGATGACACCGGCGTAGTCAGGGGCGAAGAAGGCTTTGACCTTCATGCCCAGCTTCTTTTCCATGTCGGCGAGGAACGGATCCCAGACGCTCTTCAGATTCTGAGTAGATTCGGTCGAGATGATGCCGAAGTTCAGCGTCTCAAGCTTTTCGGCAGCGGCAGCCGTCGTAAAGGCAAGTGTGCTTGTCAGGGCAGTTGCTGCGATAGCAGCGGCGCCGGCGAATTTGGCAAACATTGGTTTCTCCTTGTAGTGCCGAATTGTTTGGGTTGTGCGTATTTGCTTTTTGGTTTCAGCGTTCGCGGTAACAGGGAATTCTTTCCGGCTTCCCCTGTGGGAAGCCGATCCTCATTAAGCGCTGGCGGCGACAGGTAAGGGTGTCACCTCGGCGTCGCGAATGGCTGAGCTGAGTGTTTCGTCCATGACCAGTTCTTCACTGTCCGCGCCGTAGAGTTCGCGAAGGAAGTTTGGTGTCAGGGCTTCGCTCGGGCCGTCGTAAACGACTTCGCCGGCACGCAGAGCCACCGTGCGCGGACAATAGCGCATGGCGTAGGCGACCTGGTGCAGCGATACCACGACGGTAATCCCGTCTTCGCGGTTGATCCGCGCCAGGTTCTCCATGACGCGTCGGGCGGATTCAGGATCCAGCGAGGCGATGGGCTCGTCCGCCAGAAGAACTTCCGCACCCTGCATCAGGGCGCGCGCAATGGCACCGCGTTGCTGCTGGCCGCCGGAAAGAGTCGAAGCGCGCTGGGCCGCATATTGATCCATGCCGACCCGCTGAAGCGCTTCCATGGCTGTGAGCTTTTCCTCGCGGGTGAAAAGGCCGAGTGTGCCACGCCAGGACGGGATGCGCCCAAGCACGCCAAGCACAACATTGGTCAGGAGTGAGAGGCGATTGACCAGATTGAACTGCTGAAAGATCACGCCGATGCGCGCCCGCAGCTTACGGATGTTGCCATCCAGCTTTCCGCCGTCCTGGACCATCGAGCCCAGCACGCGAATCTGACCACTGTTGCCTTGCGCACTTGTGGCCGCGTTGCGATCACCGCGTTCAAGACCCGAGATCAGACGAATTAGTGTCGATTTACCCGAACCGGACGCACCGATGAGCGCAACCATCTCGCCGCGGTCGACTGACAGCGTGACATTGTTCAGCGCACGATGTTTCCGAAAGGTCTTCGACAGCCCATTGACTTCAATGGCTGGTCCCATGCCCCACTCCCCGTTTGTGTCTACAGCAGACTGCCGAAAGCCCCTGACGGCGATGTGACGAGAAGGTTTCTGTTTTGTTAAATATGCCGGGGAAAGACTGTTTATTTGCTCAAGGGAAAGAGGGTTAAAGTTTTGAAAAGTATTTTAAAAACACTGATTCAATCGAAATCAGAAGCCTTTGCGGTTACCTGCGATTGATGCCGCTAGATCCATAGGGCGCGTCACAGGTCATGATGCTCCCGCGCGACGATGGCGCGCACGAAAGCACTATATTCATCGCGCATGGGCAGCTCCAAATCTGTAACGATCCGCCGCCGGGTGGTCGTCACAGCCTGGTTCGTTATAGGGTTCTTGGCTGCCTTTTCGTAGGTTTCCCAATAGAGGCCTGTGCCGCGTTTTTGCCAGTTCGGCAGGTCGTTGAAATTGATTTCTGCGACCGTGAACAAGAGTTCGTTCTTTTCAGCCACCGAAAGTCCAGAAAGCGCTCTTGTCGCCGCTCTGGCTGATTTGCCATCGCGTCTCAGTGCCCAATAGCAGTGCGCGTTCAGCGCGTTCCGATGGGCGTCTTCGTTGCGCCAGCGAAGATAGTCGACCAC
>CBDDBN010000008.1:0-71868 GCA_965225735.1 Denitrobaculum sp.
CGACCCGGGGGCGGCTGAAATGGCGCATCAGGCGGGCGAGGGGGCTGAGATTGAAGTCAAGCTGGGGTGCCGCTACGGCTCACCTGACAAAGAGCCTCTGGAGGTCGCAGCGACGGTATTAAAGCTCGGTGACGGCCGCTTTGAGGGCACGGGCCCTTTCTACAAGGGGGCGCGCATGGAGCTTGGGCCTATGGCCCTTTTGTTGGTCGGCGGTGTCAAAATCGTCGTTGGATCCCGTCAGCTGCAGGCTGCGGACCAGGAGATCTTCAGGCACCTCGGTGTCGAACCTGCCGAGATGGCGATTTTACTACTGAAATCCTCGGTTCATTTCAGAGCCGACTTCGAAAAGATCGCGGAAGAAATCCTCATCGTCGCGGCGCCCGGTCCCAACGTGATCGACAATGACCTTCTGACTTTTGAAAAGCTGCGCCCAACTATACGTCGCATGCCAAAAGGATAGTCTAACAGCTTGTTACAAAACGCTTGTTCAGTCGTTTCGGCTGCGGGCACGCTTGGGGTTGAGATCCCGGGAATAGGAATGCAGCTCAACGCCCTTCGGCGCTTCGTGCGGCACGATATCCAGATGAGACTTGTGCCGGAAGGTTTTCACGAGTAGCGCCCCGGCGATGAAACCGCCGATATGTGCCCACCAGGCCACGCCGGCCACGGCGGAATCCGAGTTAAAGGCCGCAACGATCTGAAACAACATCCAGAGCGACAAAACCAGATAGGCGGGCAGGTAGACGGGAAAGATGATGATCGGCACCAGCAGCCTGGCTTTGGGGTAGAGCACAAAGTATGCCCCCATGACGCCGGCAATCGCACCGCTCGCGCCAATGATCGGTGACTTCGAGCCTGGATCGATCACGACCTGACTGAGCGCAGCCAGAATGCCGCATATCACATAGAACAACAGATATCGGGTGTGCCCCATGGCGTCTTCGACATTATCGCCGTAGACCCAAAGCACCAGCATGTTGGCGAAGAGGTGCATAAAGCCGCCATGCAACAGGGTATAGGTGACCATCGACAACACCGTCGGAACACCGCTTCCGTTCACACTGTCGAACGGCGCGCCGATCAGCCAACTGGGCGTGACCCCAAAAGAGGTAATGAGAATATAGGCGAGCGTCGGCGTAGCGATGTACTGGACCGCAAAAACGACGATACAGAAGCCAATGATCGTCCAGTTAACCCAAGGATGGGGCAAGCGAATGCGCGGATTTTGGTCGTCCAGGGGAAGGATCAGGGGCATCGCGGTGCCCCTGCGTTTCCCGGCAAACTATGCAGCGCAGATCGCTTGTGGTCAGGCATCCGCGAGTTCGCACCAAACCGGCGTGTGATCGGAGGGGTTCTCCTTACCCCGCGGCTCCCGATCAATTTCGCAGCGGACCAGCCGGTCTGCCGCCTGAGGCGAAAGCAGCAGATGATCGATCCGAAGACCATTGTCGTGATCGAAGGCCTGACCGTAATAATCCCAATAGCTGTAGACATGACGTTCGCTGTGCAGGCTGGCCCAGGCCTCGGTATAGCCAAGGTTCAGCAAAGCCCTGAATTCCCGCCGTGATTCAGGGCGACAAAGCGCATCGTCCTGAAACTTAATGGCGTCATACGCGTCGTCATCGCCGGGAATGATGTTGTAGTCGCCGCCGAGCACAACTGGCGTTTCGCTTTGAAGAAGTTCCGCCGCATGTTTACGGAGCCGTTCCATCCAACGAAGCTTGTAGGGGAATTTCTCGCTGGCGACGGGATTGCCGTTGGGAAGATAAAGGGCGGCGATCCGGACGCCGAAGGTCGTGCCTTCGACGTAGCGCGCCTGCTCGTCGCTGTCATCCCCTGGTAGGCCGATCAGAACGTCTTCAATGGGTTGGCGGGACAGCATCGCCACGCCGTTGTAGCTCTTCTGGGAGGTGACGGCGACATTGTAGCCGGCCGCCTCGATCTCCAGGCGCGGGAACTTCTCTTCGACACACTTGAGTTCCTGCAGCAACGCCACGTCGGGCTTGGCTGTTTCCAGCCATTCCAGCAGGTTCGGCAGCCGTTTATTGATCGAATTGACGTTCCAGGTCGCTATCTTGACCATATGCCCCCGCAAAACATGCCCGCATCAAAAATAAAGGCCGCCCGCAGGCGGCCCGTTCCGCATTCTCTCTCGCCCAATCGCATTGAGTAGGATCGATACTGCGGGCGAATTATATCGAAAAGGAAGAGCCGCAGCCACAGGAGGCAGTGGCATTCGGGTTGGTGATTCGGAAAGAAGCGCCGATCAGATCCTCGACGAAATCGATCTCCGCCCCGCCCAACAGTTCCAGCGAAGTCTCGTCTATCACGACTGACACGCCGTCACGCTGAAAACGCCGATCGTCCTGATTGACCCTATCGTCAAAGGAAAAGCCATACTGGAAGCCCGAGCATCCGCCGCCAGAGACCGCGACCCGCATCATCAGGTTCGGCTGCTCTTCCTGCTCGATCAGCCAGGCAATCCGCTTGGCCGCCGAGGCAGAAAGCGTGACTTCAGGGCTTTTGACGACATCCAGGACGTCGCTCATTCCATTTCCTCCGATACAAGGCAGCATCAATTCTGATGGTCACTATAGCACCACCAAAATAGCAGCAAAATCTACTGATTCGTTATTTAGGTGAATCTCGCCCGCTGTCAATTCGGTTCCTGTTTCAGCGGAACGGACGAAGAGGTCGGGCAATCTTGTGAAAATCGCACTTTTCCGAGGTTCCGACGTTGCCTTTTGTCACATCCTGCCGTTAGTGTCCGCCCATGTTGGATACCGCCGCGAATCTGGCGCCTTATGCCTGCGATCCCGCCAAAACCCGCGGGCGACTGGTCGACGAGCCCGAGAGCCCGACCCGGTCCTGCTATCAGCGCGACCGGGATCGCGTCATTCACTCGGGCGCCTTCCGGCGGCTTCAATATAAAACCCAGGTTTTCGTCTATCATGAAGGCGATCACTTCCGGACCCGTCTCACGCATTCCATCGAAGTGGCCCAGATTGCCAGAAGCATCAGCCGGGCGCTCGGTTTGAACGAAGACCTCGCTGAAGCCATCGCTCTGGCGCATGATCTGGGACACACGCCTTTCGGTCATGCCGGTGAAGATGTTTTGGGCGAGGAGATGGCGCCTTATGGTGGCTTCGATCACAACATCCAAACCTTTCGTATCCTGACGGACCTGGAACACCGCTATGCGCGCTTTCGCGGCTTGAACTTGAGCTGGGAAACCCTGGAAGGTGTGGTGAAGCACAATGGACCGCTCGAGGGTCCGAACGCGAGCGAGAAGGAGCGCAAGAAGGGCGGGGCGGGTCCTTTTGTCACCGAGTTTTGCCAAAAATTCGATCTTGAGGTTGATACCTTCGCTGGCCCGGAGGCTCAGGTCGCCGCCCTGGCCGACGATATTGCCTATAACAACCATGATATCGACGATGGATTGCGGGCCGGTCTCTTCACAGTTGAAGACCTCGAGGATATTCCCCTGGTCGGACCGACCTTTGTGAAGGTCGCGGAGACTTATCCGGGAATCGACTCTACCAGCTTGATCCACGAGTCGGTGAGGCGGCTGATCGACAGGATGGTTAACGATCTTCTCGCCGAAACCCGTACCCGGCTGAAAAAAGCCGCACCTGCGTCGCCCGCCGATGTCCGTGCGCTCGATCATCCGGTCGTTGCCTTTTCCGAGGAGATGAGGGAAAACGAGCGCGTTCTCCGGTCATTCCTCTTTTCGCGCATGTACCGCCATCGGCGCGTGATGCGGATGACCGGTGAAGTCAAAGCGGTTGCCAAAGAACTATTCCGACATTATCAGGCCAATCCTTCCGCCTTGCCCGATGAGTGGCGCAACGAGACGGGTGGGCTCGACGAAAAAGGCGCGGCGCGCCTGATCGCGGATTATATCGCCGGCATGACCGACAGATTTGCAATGCAGGAACACGCCCGGCTGATTGGCGCAGAATAGCGATCGGTTAGAAATTCAAGAATATGAACGTTTTCAAATCCTTCAGAGAGTCTGTTCTCTCCGCGCTTGGAGAGATGCAGAAGACCGGCGATCTGCCGAACGATCTCAGTTTTTCGCGGGTCTCCGCCGAACCGCCGCGCGACCGCAGTCACGGCGATATTGCCACCAACGCGGCCATGGTTTTGGCTAAGCAAGCGGGCCAAAAGCCGCGCGATCTTGCTGAAAAGCTGGCGGAACGCCTGCGCGCTGTCCCTTCCGTTGTAAATGTGGAGATCGCGGGGCCGGGCTTTATCAATGTGTCCTTGGCGGATGATTTTTGGCGCGACTGCCTGCGCGACATTTTGAAGGCCGGCACCCACTACGGGGATTCCGACATCGGTCAGGGCCAGACGGTCAATGTGGAGTTCGTCTCCGCGAACCCGACCGGTCCGCTCACCGTGGGACATGCGCGGGGCTCCGTCGTGGGCGATGTCCTGGCTTCGCTAATCGAAAAGGCCGGATACGACGTCATCCGTGAGTACTACATCAATGATGCGGGGGCTCAGGTGGATGTTCTCGCCCGTTCGGCTTATCTCCGCTATCGGGAGGCCTTGGGCGAGGATATCGGAGAAATTGCCGAGGGTTTTTATCCTGGTGAGTACCTTAAGGATGTTGGTCAGGGACTAGCGGCGCGGGACGGCCAAAAGTGGTTGGATGAGGCAGAAGATGCCTGGTTGCCTGAAGTCCGCCGTTTCGCCATCGATGCCATGATGGACCTGGTCCGCGCTAACCTTGCAGCGCTTGGCGTCAAACACGATATTTTCTCTTCGGAACGTGCACTGGTCGAAAACGGTGGTGTTGAAGCTGCGATCAAGACCCTTGAGGATCGCGGGCTTGTCTATGTTGGCGTCCTGGAGCCGCCTAAAGGCAAGAAACCTGACGATTGGGAACCGGTGCCGCTCACGCTTTTTAAGGCGACCGAGTTCGGTGACGATGTCGACCGGCCGCTGTTGAAGTCCAACGGCAACCTGACCTACTTTGCCAACGATATCGCTTATCATCTTGATAAGTACAAACGTGGCGGCAAAACCATGATCAACGTCTGGGGGGCAGATCACGGTGGATACGTCAAGCGTATGCAGGCAGCCGTAGCTGCCTTGACCGGCGGCGAAGGTGTGCTGGACGTCAAGATCTGCCAGCTCGTCAAGATGATGCGCGGCGGTGAGGTGGTGAAGATGGCAAAGCGAGCCGGAAACTTCATCACTCTGGAAGATGTGATCGACGAGGTCGGTAAGGACGTCGTGCGCTTCATCATGCTGACCCGTAAGAACGATGCGCCTCTGGATTTCGATCTGGAGAGCGTCGTCGAAATGAGCCACGAGAATCCAGTTTTCTACGTCAACTATGCCTATGCACGTACGCGCTCGGTGATCAAACTGGTAAAGGAAGAGTTTCCGGACCTGGCACTAGATGATGTATCTTTGGAAGGATGTGATCTCAATTTGTTGACCGACTCGAAGGAACTTGCTGTCATCAAGTTGCTGACGGAATGGCCCAGGCTTGTTGAAAGCGCAGCTGAAGCGCATGAACCGCATCGGGTGGCGTTTTACCTTCATGATCTGGCTGCGTCGTTCCATGGATATTGGCAGGCAGGGAAACAGAATCCGGCGTTACGCATTGTCCAGTCAGGCCAAGCCGATTTGACACAGGCTAGATTTGCGTTAGCTCGATCAGTCGCCTTGGTGATCGCATCAGGACTGGAGGTCTTTGGCGTCACGCCGGTCGAGGAAATGCGTTAATGCCGTCCGACGGCCGCTCTGACTATCACCAACGGTTTGAGCGGGCATTGGAAGGTCTGCGCGCCGGTCCGGGCGGCCGAACAGCCGCCGCAGATCCGGCGGGAGTGCAAGCGGGTCGGGACACCGGCCAAGACCAGGGAATGGAAATGGACGATTTTGTTCAAGACACCGCGGAGATGGAGCGCGATCTTCGCCGCCGCTCGCGATTGCTTCCGGTCGGTATCGCCTTGATTTTGTTGTCAGCTTTCGGCGCCGCCATTTGGTTTGCCTTTGCAGCGCCAAGTGTTTCGCCAGACGGACAGCAGACTGTGGAGCTCATTCAGGCGGACCCAGAACCGGTCAAAACAAAACCCGAGGATCCGGGCGGCATGCAGGTTCAGCATCAGGACAAGCTGATCCTGAACCCTGACCCTGAAAAGCCCCAGGTGGAGCGGCTGTTGCCGCCGCCGGAAGCGCCCGTACCCGTGAAGGCGCCGGTTGAAGAAACGCAATCCGCTGAAAGCGTTGTCGGTGAGGAAAGCGCGCCGCCCGTTATCGTGACCAATGAGACTGAGACCAGCTCTTCGCGTCTCGAAGAAGGCGGAACAGCCGCTGAGGAAGCCGCAGAGGCCGTAGGGAATGCAGCAGCCGCCGCCAGCAATGTTGCGGATGAGGCGGAAAATGTAGCTTCTCAAGTCGCTGAAGAGACCGAAACTGCTCTCAATAGCGCCGCGGCAAACGCCCCAAACACAGCCTCAGAAACCAAAGCAGTGGCGCCCTCGCCACCAAAGGAAGCCGCAGTGGCGCCAAAGCCGGTGGCGAAACCCAAACCCATCGCGAAGGCTCAGCCTGTCGCCAAGGCGCAGCCGGTTGCACAAGTCGCTCAGGTCCCAACGGACAGCGGCTATGTCCTGCAGCTGGCCTCTTTGCGCAGCGAAAAAGACGCACTCGGCGAGTGGGGGCGCATTCAACGCCAAAACAGCAATTTGCTTTCGCAGATGAAACCCATTGTCGAAAAGGCAGATATCGAAGGGGTGGGGACGCGCTATCGCCTGCAGACCGGTCCTTTTCCGACCAAGGCGACGGCACAGGATCTTTGTGCGCAACTTAAGGCCGCCAAGCAGGACTGCCTGGTTAAACGCCGCTGATCGCTATGAAATCTCTGCCTGACGATACCTCCGCCATCATATTCGGCTGCGAAGGCACGGTTCTGAATGATTGGGAGCGCGATTTCTTCGCCGACGCCAATCCCTTCGGTTTCATCCTCTTCAAGCGGAACTGCGAGAGTCCCGAGCAACTACGCCATCTGACCTACGATCTGCGCGAAGCCATTGGACGTGAAGACGCGCCGATTCTTGTGGACCAGGAAGGCGGACGGGTAACGCGCCTGAAACCGCCGCACTGGCGGGCTGCGCCCGCGCCTGGGCGGCTGGGCGCTTTACTCGAGAGTGATCCCAAGGCTGCCGATGAAGCTGTCAGGCTCAACACCGGTCTCTTGTCGGCCGAACTGCGGGATGTCGGGTTGGATGTGAACTGCATTCCATCGCTGGATCTGGCGTTCCCTGGGGCGCACGACGTCATTGGCGACCGTGCCTTCGCCGCCGCACCCGAAGCAGCCGCGCGGCTCGGCAAGGTCTGCGTGGAGACCTGCCTGGCGGCGGGCGTTATGCCTGTGATCAAGCATATTCCCGGGCATGGCCGCGCGACAGTCGACAGTCATCTTTCCCTGCCAGTGGTTGAAGCATCTCTCGAAGAGCTCAAGGCGACGGATTTCGCGGCTTTTCGCCCTCTGGCCAACTGTCCCTGGGGGATGACTGCCCACGTCGTCTATACGGCTATCGATCCTGACAGGCCCGCCACACAGTCGCCGAAGGTGGTGGAAGAGATCATCCGAGACCATATTGGCTTTGACGGCCTGTTGCTGTCGGACGACCTCTCCATGGAGGCGTTGGATGGTAATTTGGGACAGCGCGCCGCCGCCGCCATGGCGGCAGGATGCGATATCGCCTTGCACTGCAACGGAAAACGCGAAGAGATGCAGGCCGTCGCGGACAATGCGCCGAGGATGAGCGATAAAGCGCGGGAACGGGCAGCGGCTGGCGCGAAGCGTCTCGGAAAACCGGGAGACTTCGACCGCGAGGAAGCCGCGAAGCGTTTGGAAGAGCTCTTAGCAGCGCTTTAGGAAAGTTAGCCCGTTCAGAGGCGCGTTGAGGAACAGGTTTTGGATCTTTCGGCAATACTGCATGGCATTTCGATTTACGCTCTGCCAGTCCTCTTAGCCATCACCCTACACGAAGCGGCACATGGCTACGCAGCCTGGAAACTCGGCGATGATACCGCCTATCGCCTGGGTCGGGTCAATTTCAATCCTCTGAGGCATATCGATCCATTTGGCACCGTAATCCTGCCGGCTATGCTGATTTTCACTGGCGCTCCGTTCCTGTTCGGGTGGGCTAAACCCGTACCAGTGCGCTTCGACCGGCTTAGGAATCCAAGACGCGACATGGTGCTTGTGGCTGCGGCCGGGCCGGCTTCCAACCTGCTCCTCGCCACCATCTCAGGATTACTGCTCAATTTCGCCGATCTTTTACCGTTCACTATAACCGAGTGGGCCGAAACGACATTGAGAGTCTCTATTTTTGTCAATTGTTTGCTGGCGGTTTTTAACATGATTCCCTTGCCGCCTTTGGATGGAGGCAGGGTGGCAGTCGGCCTCCTGCCGTATCCACTGGCAATCCGGCTTGCGAGAGTGGAACGCTTTGGGTTTTTGATCCTCATTGCGGCTATTCTGATTCCCAGTCTCACGAGCGGTTTCGGCTTCGACTTCAACATCATCGGTTGGATTATCTGGCCACCCGTCGAAGCACTGATGTCTTTCTTTTTTTCGCTTGGCGGAATTTAATGCATATTGTGATGCGAATCGCGCGTACACACGACATCTAGCGGGGCAGAGGTGTCCACGGAACAAGAAACAGCGGAAGCGCAGGACAGCTTCGAGGAAGATTCAGGGCTTCAGCCAAAACGTGGCGACGGCCTGATTCTGGACCTTGACGGCTACGAGGGGCCGATTGACGTTCTGCTGCAGCTCGCACGGGATCAGAAGGTCGATTTGACCGGTATCTCGATCCTCGCGTTGGCCGACCAGTATCTTGAGTTCGTGCGCGAGGCCCGCAAGGTCCGGTTGGAACTGGCGGCCGATTATCTCGTCATGGCCGCCTGGCTGGCTTATCTCAAATCGCGTCTTATGCTGCCGGAGCCTGCAGGCGACGAGGAGCCCAGTGGCGCCGAGATGGCCGCGGCTCTGAAGTTTCAGCTGCAACGCCTTGAAGCCATGCAGAAAGCCGGCAAAATGCTGGTTGAGCGGCCAAGGCTGGGGCAGGGGATCTTTGCGCGCGGCGAACCCGAGCAACTGCGCGTCGAGACCACTACGACGTTCGATGTTTCCCTTCTCGAGCTTTTACGGGCCTACGCCAAGAACCGCGTCCGCAACGAAGTCTCCAGCTTGCATATACAAGCAACAGAGCTTTACACGGTCGATGACGCGCTTCAGCGCTTGACTTCCTTACTTGGCAGCTCGCCCAACTGGAAAACCCTCAGCTCCTTCCTGCCGGACGACCTTCTGGACCCGCTCGTGCGGCGCTCGGCAGTGGCGACCACCTTTGTCGCTTCCCTCGAACTCTGCCGGGAAGGCAAACTACAGATCCGCCAAGACGGAATGTTTGGAACCATTTACTTCCGTGGCGTCGAAGAAGATACCCGAGACCGCTCATGAACGAACGTTTTGATCAACTGCGCCTGCTGGAGGCGATTTTCTTTGGATCGGCCAAGCCTCTGAAGCCTGATCAGCTCAAGAAGCACCTGCCGGAAGGCGCCGATATCAATGGCTTGATCGCCGAACTTCAGACGCTGTACGCGAACCGCGGCGTGAATCTGGTTCAGATCGCGGATTGCTGGGCTTTTCGCACGGCGGCGGATATCGCTCCCTACATGAAGATCGAGACCACGGCGGTAAAAAAGCTGACCCGTGCCGCGGTCGAGACCCTGGCGATCGTCGCTTACCATCAGCCCGTCACGCGTGGTGAGATCGAGGAGATCCGCGGCGTTGCGCTCTCCAAAGGCACCCTGGATACACTCCTGGAGGCCGGCTGGATCAAACTGAAGGGCCGCCGTAAGACACCTGGCCGGCCCGTCACCTGGGGCACGACGGATTCTTTCCTGGATCATTTCGGATTGGAAAACGTCGATGCTTTGCCGGGTATCGAAGAATTGAAGGCAGCCGGACTTCTGGATAGCCGGCCGGCAATCACGGCCTTGGGTGGGCGTGGTGTTTTGCTGGCCTCAAGCGACGACGCGGTCGACACGGCGCCAGATGACGAAGAGGATGAGGAAGAAGCCGAGGAGTTACTGCCGGAAGATTTCGGTGAGCCGCTCTCGGCGGTTGAGACCCTGCCGGAAGAGACTGATAACTCTAGCGAATCTTCTGAAGACGAAGCGGACGACAACGCTCTGGACGAAGCCCTCGAACAGATTGGCGATGGTGTCCGGGCCGCGGCGGAAGAGCAAGACAAAGAACCCGTGCCTTAAAGCCGTGCCTTCCAAAGCGGCTACCACGTCATCTCAGTGATTGATTTTTAATCGCAGTGGCATTACCTCTGCGCGGCGCCCGGTTTTGCTTCCGATTCAAAACCCTGGGTCCGGCGAAGCGTTCTTAGAAAGAGAGTCCATGGACGCGCTCAAGTTCGAGCATGTCAGTCATTCCTTTGGTCCGGTCAAGGCGGTCGACAACATCGAGTTGTCGATCAAATCCGGTGAGCTGCTTTGTCTGCTGGGTCCTTCAGGCTGTGGCAAAACAACGGCATTACGAATCGCTGCGGGACTGGAGCCGCTACAGCAGGGGCGGGTGCTGATGTCCGGCAAGACGGTTGGGGAGCCCAATCGGAATCTGGCGCCAGAACAGCGCGGGATCGGTCTCGTGTTTCAGGATTTCGCCCTCTTTCCGCATCTCTCCATCGCAGACAATGTGGCGTTCGGCCTCTCGGGAGCCTCGTCCAATCTGCGAAATGAGCGCGTGACCAAGACCCTCACGCAGGTCGGAATGGAAAGCTATCGCGACGCCTATCCCCATATGCTTTCCGGCGGCCAGCAACAGCGCGTCGCCCTGGCCCGTGCTCTTGCGCCTGAACCTAAGATTATGCTTCTCGACGAGCCTTTTTCCGGCCTGGACGCCCGTCTGCGCCATCAGGTGCGCGATGAAACGCTTCACGTGCTCAAGGAAAGCGGTACCGCGACCTTGATGGTCACGCATGACCCCGAAGAAGCCATGTTCATGGCCGACCGGATCGCTTTGATGCGCGCAGGCCGTGTCGAACAAGAGGGGCGGCCGAGCGATCTCTACTTCGCGCCGAACAATGCCTTTGTCGCGACCTTTTTTGGTGAAACCAACGAACTGGAAGCGGTTTGCGTTGGCGGACAGGTCGAAACACCGTTTGGATCGATACCGACGCAGGATTTGGCGGACGGTACAGCGGTGAGTGTTCTGGTGCGTCCGGAGGCATTAAGGTTAAAAACACCCGGCAGCGGGAAGGATCCGGCGGACAATACGGCGACCGTTCTCGCTTCTCGCATGCTCGGGCGCAGCAGCCTGGTTCATCTGCAGCTCGGGGACAGCGCCGAAGCTTCCCATGATTCCAATATCTTGCCGGGAGAAGTCCCGCACCAGGGACATCCATTACACTGGCATGCGCGTATCCCAGGCCGCTATCTACCCGCAGAAGGCGAAGCTTTGGACGTTTACCTTGATCGCAGCCAAGCGTTTGTTTTTCCGAGAAACATCACCAATTAGTGGGCAGGCGCAAGAAGCGTTGCGGCAGGCGGATGATTTTGCGATAGTCCGCCAACGAAACAACAACAGTATTGATCTCTGAGGAGAGCTCCGAATGGGTGCGTTTAGTATCTGGCATTGGCTTATCGTGCTGGTCGTTGTTCTCGTCCTCTTTGGCGGCGGCGGAAAGCTGAGCAAGCTGATGGGTGACGCGGGCTCCGGCATCAAGGCTTTTAAGAAAGGCCTGAAAGAAGAACCGAAACAAGACGACGAGGCTGAGGCCGACAAAGCCATCGAAGGTGGCGAAAAGGCTGCAGCAACCGTTGCTGAAAAAGATAAAGCGGCGAACGGCTGACGCGGCGTTAGCTGCCAGCACAGGCCACATCAAAATCCGACAGCTATCCGCGGCAGAACGCTATGTTTGATATCGGCTGGGCCGAAATGGGGATCGTGGCGGTAATCGCTCTCCTCGTTATCGGCCCCAAGGAACTCCCAAGGACCATGCGCACGGCTGCGCAGTGGTTCGGCAAGGCGAAAGGCCTTGCGCGCGAGTTCCAGTCTGGCCTGGACGATATCGTGCGGGAAGCCGACTTGGAAGACGCCCGGAATGCGTTGAACACGACCCGGAACTTCAGTCCGAACAAGATTTTATCGGACACGATCGATCCAACGGGCAGTGTGGCGGACGAGATGAAGGACGTCGAGAAAACCGCGAAATCTGAACCGGATGGTGCTGGCGCCACCGCCACTTCGAGCAGCGAAGATGGGGCGAAAGCCACGATGGTATCAAAGCCGGCACAGGTTGCCCCCGCGCACTCTCTCACGCCACCGCCAGAGCCAGCGGCGAGTTCGGGGGCGGAAACTGCTGAGCCGGCAGCCGCAGCCGAGACGGTTAGCGATACTTCGAAACAGAGTGCATAGCGCGTGGCAGAGAATTCGATAGACGCCAGTAAGATGCCGTTGCTCGATCATTTGATCGAGCTTCGTAAGCGCTTATTGATTTGCGTGGCTTTGCTTGTGGGCGCGTTTGTCGCCTGTTTCTTTATCTCCGAGTGGATTTTCGAAATCCTGACCCAGCCGCTGGCCGATGAGCTTTTGCAGCGGGAAACAACGGGGCAGGAGCGCCGGTTGATCTTTACCGATCCAACCGAGGTCTTCTTTACCTACGTTAAGGTCGCTTTCTTTGCGGCTGCTTTTCTTTGTGTTCCGGTGTTCCTGACGCAAATTTGGCTGTTTGTAGCGCCGGGCCTCTACGACAACGAAAAGAGCGCAATCGCCCCTTTCCTGATTGCCACGCCGATCCTTTTCTTCGTCGGTGGCGCCTTGGTTTATTTCGTGATTTTTCCAGTAGCGCTCGAGTTTTTCATCGGATTTGAAAAGTCGGCTACGACGGGTACGCTCGCGATCGAACTTGAAACCAAGGTCGATCAGTATCTGTCCCTAATGATGAAGCTGATCTTCGCTTTCGGCCTCTGTTTCGAACTTCCGGTGTTGATGACCCTCCTGGCTAAGGTAGGTATTGCGACATCGGCGGGGATGGCGGCGAAGCGTAAGTACGCAATTGTCGGCGTCTTTATCGTCGCCGCAATCTTCACGCCCCCGGATCCCATCAGTCAGCTGCTTCTGGCGATCCCGATTATCCTGCTTTACGAAATCTCTATCCTGCTGGCGCGCATGGTCGAGAAGAAACGTGAAGAAGGCGAGAATTCCGAAGACTCTCCTGCCTCCTAAGGCGGAAAACGGATCCCCAAACGGCTCCAAATCCGCTTCCCCAGACTCCTGGTCCGGAAGGCCATGGACGTGACTCATTCGAGGCCGTATAAGTCTGACGATAGTTATCTTTTCAACCCTTAACGAGCGATTAGAAACCCAATGTTCGACCTGAGATGGATCCGCGAACATCCGGACGCTTTCGATGCCGGTCTGGCCAGACGGGACCTTGCCCCGATGGCTGAACGCATCATCGCGCTGGATGCCAAACGCCGCGAGGCGCAAACGCAACTGCAGGAACTGCAAACGCGGCGGAACGAAGCCTCTAAGTCCATTGGGGTCGCCAAGAAAAACGGTGAATCCGCCGAGGGATTGATTGCCGAGGTCGCGGAGATAAAGTCTCGCATGACCGACCTCGAAGAGGCGGAGAAAGCTGGCGGCGAAGAGCTGGATGGCATTCTTTCGGGGCTGCCGAACATTCCTCGCGATGACATTCCAGACGGGCCGGATGAAGCGGCCAACGTCTGCATGCGCACAGTCGGTGAACTCAGGAATTTCGATTTCGAGCCGAAACAGCACTTCGAGATCGGCGAAGCCCTGGGGTGGATGGATTTCGAAGCGGCCGCAAAGCTTTCGGGTTCGCGCTTCGTCATCATGCGCAGCGCCATGGCGCGCCTTCATCGCGCGCTCGGACAGTTCATGATCGACCTGCACACCCGCGAACATGGCTATACCGAGGTGATTCCACCGCTTCTTGTGAGGGATCATGTGCTTTACGGCACCGGACAGCTGCCAAAGTTCGGTGAGGACTCCTTTCGCACCGAAGATGGCCTCTGGCTGATTCCGACCGCGGAAGTTCCCCTGACCAACCTGGTGGCCGACAGCATCCTGGAAGCGGAGGAACTTCCCCTCCGTGTGACCGCGCTAACACCTTGTTTCCGTTCGGAAGCAGGTGCCGCAGGTAAGGATACGCGCGGTATGCTGCGCCAACACCAGTTCGAAAAGACCGAGTTGGTTTCTGTTGTTCATCCCGAGGAGTCCGACGCGGAACTGGAACGCATGACGGGCTGCGCCGAGGAAGTGCTGAAACGCTTGGGACTGCCTTACCGGGTAATGGTGCTTTCGACCGGCGATATGGGCTTCGGTGCCCGCCGGACCCACGATATTGAGGTCTGGCTGCCCGGGCAGAATGCCTACCGGGAAATCTCGAGCTGTTCGACCTGCGGCGATTTTCAGGCCCGCCGGATGAAGGCGCGCTTCAGAAAGAGCGGAGAGAAGGGAACGAATTTCGTCCACACGCTCAACGGATCGGGGGTAGCTGTGGGGCGCTGCCTGATCGCGGTCGTCGAAAACTATCAGCAGGCGGACGGTTCGGTGACCATCCCGGAAGCACTTCGGCCCTACATGGGCGGTATGGAGGTATTGCGCGCAGATGGTTAACGGCAGCTTCGACCTTGCGGGTGCGCGGATCCTCGTAACCAATGACGACGGCATTCACGCCCCCGGTCTGGCGGCCTTGGAAGGCATCGCGCGAGAACTTTCGGACGACGTCTGGGTGGTTGCGCCCGAAAGCGAACAGTCGGCCACCAGTCACTCACTGACGCTTCGTCGTCCATTGCGCAGCCGGCGGCATGGCGACCAGCGCTACTCCGTGGACGGCACGCCGACGGACTGCGTTCTGGTTGCTCAAAAGAAGATTTTGGCTGAAAAGCCGGCGGATCTTGTTCTATCCGGTATCAATCACGGCGCTAATCTTGGCGAGGACGTGACCTATTCCGGGACCGTCGCCGCGGCGATGGAGGGCGCTCTGCTGGGCACCAGGGCTATTGCCTTCAGTCAGGTGCGCGGCAAGGACGAAAAGCTTTCCTGGGATGTACCACGGCGTTTCGCGCCGGGTATTATCCGGCAACTGGCGAGCCTGACCTGGACGCCCGAACTGCTGATCAACGTCAATTTTCCTGGAATTCCGCCGGAGGAGGTCAAGGGCGTACGTGTCTGCCGGCAGGGCCGGAGAGATCTAGGCACGGATCTCGTCGACGGCGTTGATCCAAGCGGCCGACCCTACGTCTGGATCGGACAGTTCCTGAGCCACTCAAGCTCCGACTCCGATGCGGATCTGACGGCCATCGAGGAAGGGGCGATTTCGGTGACGCCTCTGCATCTCGATCTCACCCATAACCAAAGCCTGAAAACGCTGACGGACCTCTTTGCGTGACCATTGCCGCCCGTAAAATCCGCCTCATTATGGAACTGCGCCGTGGCGGAATTGCGGATACTAATGTCTTGTCTGCCATCGAGCGGATCCCGCGCGAAGACTTTGTCCCACCGCCGTTTCAGCATCAATCCTACGACAACCGCACTTTGCCGATCGGCCATGGCCAGACTCTGAGTCAGCCGCAGATCGTGGCTCTGATGACCCAATCCCTGCAGGTCACACGGCGCATGAAGGTATTGGAAATCGGGACGGGATCGGGGTACCAGGCAGCGATTCTGTCGCGGCTTTGCCGGCGGCTCTATACCATCGAGCGTTACCGTGGCTTGATGCGCAGCGCCGAAAGCCGTTTTTCAGCGTTGCGGCTACACAACATCACGACCCATGTCGGGGACGGCTCTCTCGGTTGGCCGGCGCAGGCGCCCTTTGAGCGGGTGATCGTTACGGCCGCGGCGGATAAAATTCCAGGTGCTCTTGTGGATCAACTGGCGGTCGATGGGATTTTGATCCTCCCAATCAGCCGTTCCAGTCGTTCGCAAGAATTGATACGTTTAACCCGAAGAGAAGACGGCGTGTTCGAAGAAAGCCTGGGAGATGTTAAATTCGTCCCGCTGATCGAAGGCCAGTTACCGGATGCGGCTGCGGAACCCGAGAAAGCAGCCCAGTCCGCCAGATGATGCGCCCCTTTGAGCGCCTTGCCCGCCAATTCACATGGCTGACGACTGCCACGGTGGTTTTGGTGGCGCTCGCTGCCTGTGCTGGCGGCACGCAGGTGTCTCAATTGCCAACGCCTCCGGATCCACCGCCGATCCCGCTGCGCAAACCTCCAGTCCCAACCGATTTTGTCCCGGGTCGCGCAGCGATCTCTCCGCAAGTCCAGACTTCCTCTTCCTCACGGATCGCCGCAACGGCGCTTCCTGTGCCTAAACGCAAGCCGCAGCTTGAGCCGGCGCGGTCTGCCGCTAGACCTCCGCAGGCGAGTCAAGCAGCTGCTTCTGCGCCGGTTCCACCGCGTAAACCTGTCATCCAGACGCCCGCAGTGTCAGAGCGCACACCAGCTACAAATCAGAGTCAGCAGGCTCTAAGTCAAACCGCGGCCTCAAACGTAAAGCGCTATGTCGTCGCGCCAGGCGAGAATGTCTTTTCCATCGCGCGGAAGCTTAATGTACCGATCCGCTCGCTTTTGGAAATTAACCGCCTCGGTCCGCCCTATAAACTGGCGGCAGGCCAGCAGTTGATAATCCCTATTCCGACCCGCCACATCGTAACCCGAGGCGATACGGTCTATGGCATCTCCCGGCGGTACCGCATCGATATCCGGAGCCTGGTGCAGTTGAACCGAATTCCGCCGCCTTACCGGCTTTCGGTCGGCCAGGTGCTCAATCTACCGGGTTCAAACAATGCCTTCGACGCGGCAACGACACAGATTGCCGCGGCAAACGCCCGGGAAACCGCACCAAGTCGCCCGGCCGCGCCCGCAACGCCGCCAGATCGCCAGCCTTCGGCCGCTGTGCAACAAAGCAGCGGAGGCAACGAGGCGCCCCCACCTGCACCCTTGCCAGCGGCAAAGCCACAACGGGGAACTGGGACTGCGCCACAGGCGTCAACCGCTTCTCCTCCTAAAGCCGCGGTCCAGCCGACCCAAACGGCACGGGCGGCCCCATCGGTACCGGATCGCAGACCTCCTGCAGGTGTTCCTAAGCCACCGCCACGCTCCAGCGGCAAGTTTCTCTGGCCGCTTCAGGGCAAGATCATCTCTTCCTTTGGCAGCAAAGGTGGCGGTGTCCATAACGATGGGATCAATATCGAAGGGCCGGCAGGCGCCACAGTGCGTGCCGCTGAAAATGGCGTCATCGCCTATTCGGGCAACGAACTTCGTGGTTTCGGACGACTGCTACTGATCCGGCACTCTGATGGCTGGGTGACCGCCTACGCGCACTTGAGTGAAGTGCTGGTCAGCCGCGGGGATACCGTGAAACGCGGGCAGGCCATCGCCAAGGTCGGGCGCAGCGGCAACGTGAATAAACCGCAGCTTCACTTCGAGATCCGTCAGGGCACGCGCGCAGTGGATCCCAGAAAATTGCTGGGAAAACAACAGGCGCAGCGGTGATTTAATCCAGCCGTTTGCCCAGGCGTCCTGCCAGATCCTGGATGTATTGCCAGGCCACGCGACCTGAGCGGCTGCCGCGTGTGATCGACCATTCCTTTGATTCGGTCCGCAGTTGCTCCGGCGTAACTTCCAGGCCATAGCGCTTCGCGTAGCCTTCGATCATCGCGAAGTAGGTATCCTGATCACAGTTGTGGAAACCGAGCCAAAGACCGAAGCGGTCTGACAGGCTGACTTTCTCTTCCACGGCTTCCGAAGCGTGGATCGCCGTCGAGCGCTCGTTTTCGATCATATCCCGTGCCATCAGATGGCGCCGGTTCGAGGTGGCGTAGAAGATGACGTTTGCGGGACGGCCTTCGATTCCGCCTTCTAGTACGCCTTTCAAAGACTTATAGCTGGAATCGTCGCTGTCGAAGCTCAGGTCGTCGCAAAAGAGAATCGCGGGGCGCCCGGCCTGCCGGAGGCGTTGGAGAAGCCGGGGTAGGGAGGGAATGTCCTCCCGATGGATTTCGACCAAGGCCAATCCTTTGTCCTTGGTCTCAGCGTTGACTGAGTCGTCGGCCGCAATCTCTCGATTGACCGTGGCATGTATCGCCTTCACCAGTGAGCTCTTCCCCATGCCCCGCGCGCCCCAAAGCAATGCATTGTTGGCGGGAAAGCCCTGGGCAAAGCGACGGGTGTTCTCCAGCAGGATATCACTCTGACGGTCGATGCCCTGCAAGAGCTCGAAATCGACCCGGCTGACTTTATCAACCGCCTCAAGGACCTCGTGTTCGGCTTGCCAGACAAAGGCATCGGCTTCCATCAGCGAAGCGGACACCTTCTCTGAAGGCGCTAGGCGATCCAGCGCTGCTGCGATCCGCGTCAGGAGGGGGACAAGATCATCAATTTTGCTATCACTCATGGTAATGCCGCAAAGAAAGCCAATATGGTGAGGATCCCGGGCGTAGGGATGACAGCCGGCTGCTCGTGCGACGAGACCGGTTCCTCGGCGCGCGATAGCTGACGATCACTGAATGTCCCGAGGACGGGCGACCCTAGCTATCGGGGCCGTGAAGGTCAATTGCAAGAAAGCGCCCAGGCCCGCAGGCTAAGCCTCTGTCGGACGTTGCAATTCGTCAAGGTACGGCTATAGTCCGGCAGCCAATTTTCAGGGGTTCAGGCGGAACAGCTTCCCCTGACGAAGTGTAAGAGCGAGAGTAACGGCTCCTGAGGGGAGCCTGTGAGTTTGGGGAGTTTTCTTTATGGACGTGATGCCGGTTTTTGCACAGGCAGCAGGCGGTGGCGCTGGCGCTTTAACGAGCCTTTTGCCCCTGGTTCTTATTTTTGTTGTTTTTTACTTCTTGCTGATCCGCCCGCAGCAGAAAAAAGTCAAAGAACACAAGGCGATGGTCGAAGCGTTGCGTCGTGGCGACCGGGTTGTCACCGGCGGTGGCCTGATTGGCACCGTGTCGAAAGTCCTGAACGACAGTGAAGTTCAGGTCGAAATTGCTGAAGGCGTGCGCGTTCGTATCGTGCGCTCCATGGTGCAGGAGGTTCTTTCTAAGACCGAGCCTGTCGCGGACAAAAGCTCCGGCGGCAAGTCGAAAGGCGGCAAGAAGAACAATAAGGATAAAGCCGACGACTCCGAAGAAGACGCCGATTCGGCCGACTCGAAGGACTAATTCGCACGACAGGCGACAGTAAAAGCTCAAACAATTCCGGGTTTTCCGCGCAATGGTTCACTTTCCTCGTTGGCAGATCATCGTCACGCTGTTGATTTTGGTTGCCGGCATTTTCTTCGCTTCGCCGAATCTCTTCACAAAACAGTCGCTGGAAACTGTTCCCGACTGGGTGCCTAAGGCGCAGGTTAATCTTGGGCTCGACCTTCGCGGCGGATCCTATCTTCTGCTCGAAGTCGATTTGGAGTCGGTGTTCGAGGAACAACGCCAGAACGTTTTGGAAACCATCCGACCCGATTTCCGACGGGCTGGCCTGGGCTACGTCAATCTGGGCGTTGTCGGCGAAACGGTGACCGTTACGCTGACTGAGCCGAACGACGAAAATGTCGCTGAGGCGCGGCGGCTGTTAACAAACATTGCTCCCGAATCCCTCATTAACCAAAGCGCAGGCGCCTTTACCATTGAAGACACGGATTTGGTGAAAGAACGGCGGCGTGCCGAGATCTTGGAACAGGCGCGCGAAGTCATTCTCCGCCGCGTGGACCCGACCGGCACAGGCGAAATCTCCGCGCAGCGTCAAGGCGAAGACCGCATTCTCATCCAGCTTCCAGGGGTGCAGAACACGGAAGAAGTCAAACGGATAATTGAAACGACGGCCAAGCTCAATTTCCGGTTTGTCGACGAAAACGCAAATCCCCTCGCGCCAACCCCGCCTCCGGGTGCCGAGTTCCTCCAGGCCAATGAATCCGATGTTTCAGGCGGCACACAACGTTACGTCATCAAAAAGCGTATCATTGTGAGCGGCGAAAACCTGGTTGATGCGCAGGCAACCTTCCAGGACGGGCAACCTGTGGTTAGCTTTGCGTTTGATTCAATCGGCGCACAACGCTTCGGACAGGCGACCCAGAACAATGTCGGCAGGCCCTTTGCGATCGTTCTGGATAATGAGGTCGTCTCGGCACCCGTCATCCGCTCTCCGATCCTCGATGGCCGCGGTATTATCTCAGGCAGCTTCACCTTGGCGCAGACGCAAGAGCTGGCATTGCTTCTTCGGGCAGGCGCCTTACCGGCCTCCATTAACTTTCTCGAAGAACGCACGGTTGGACCTGGTCTCGGCGCAGATGCCATTCAGGCCGGCGAGTTCGCCAGTGTTCTTGGGCTCGTCCTGGTCATCATCTTCATGGCCGTGGTTTATGGCCTCTTTGGCCTGATGGCGAATGTGGCCCTTATCATGAACCTGGTTCTGATTCTGGCTGCACTATCGAGCCTGGGAGCAACTCTGACCCTGCCTGGTATTGCAGGCATCGTGCTGACAATCGGTATGGCCGTTGATGCCAATGTGCTGATATTCGAGCGTATTCGGGAGGAGGTCAGCAATGGACGAAGCCCGGTTTCAGCGATCGATGCCGGCTACCGGCGCGCTTTGACCACGATCGTCGACTCGAACCTAACGACTCTGATCGCAGCTCTCTTGCTGTTGTACTTCGGCTCTGGCCCCATCAAAGGCTTCGCGGTGACGCTGGCAATTGGTCTGGTAACCTCCATGTTCACGGCCATCATGCTCACCCGTTTGTTGATCGTTACCTGGCTGCGCCAACGCCGGCCGCAAGCGCTCGGATTTTAGGAGGCGTACCATGGCACTCATCAAAGCGCTTCCCGTTGCGCCGAAACTCAATTTCATGTCCAAGCGCAAGCTGTTTCTGGCGTTTTCGGCGCTGATCATGCTTGGTTCGCTGGTATCCTTCGCAACTCTCGGTCTGAACTTCGGCATCGACTTCCGGGGCGGAATTTTGCTCGAAGTTCGCATGAATGGTCCGGCGGACATTGGGGAACTGCGCGACCGTCTGTCGCCTCTCGATGTTGGTGAAATCACGCTGCAGGAATTCGGCGAGCCGACGGATGTTCTTATCAACATCCAGCGTCAAGAAGGTGACCAAGGCGCACAGGAAGCTGCCATCGCCGTTGTTAAAGAAGCGTTGGGCAGCGATGTTGAGGAGTACCGAAGGACCGAGTTTGTCGGCCCGAAGGTCGGTGGTGAACTCAAGCAGGCCGGGCTGCTGGCGACCGTGCTCGCTCTTGCGGCAATCGGGTTCTACATCTGGTTCCGCTTTGAATGGCATTTTTCTGCAGCGGCTCTCATCGCCCTGATGCACGACGTCATTGCGACCGTAGGTTTCTTTTCGATCACGCAGGTTGAATTCAACCTGGCCACGTTGGCCGCGGTTTTGACCATCGCCGGTTATTCGATCAACGATACCGTGGTGATCTTCGACCGGGTTCGGGACGAATTGCGGAAGTACAAGAAACTGCCCGTGATCGAAGTCCTGAACATGGCGATCAATCGGACGCTTTCGCGGACCCTTCTGACCTCGGTTACCACTTTGCTGGCGCTTTTCTCACTCTTCATCTTCGGCGGAGAAGTGATTCGCGGCTTCAGCCTGGGTCTGATTTGGGGCGTCGTGATCGGAACCTATTCCTCGGTCGCGCTGGCGGTGCCGATCCTGTCCTTCATGAATATTCGTGTCGGCGCCAGCGATGAAAACGACAAGGTCGAGCAGACTGCGCCGGCTTCTTGATCGCGGACAGGCTGAAGGACGGCTGTTGTGGAGATTTCGCTCGCAGTCCCAAAGGACAAGCAGGTCGTTGAAAGCTACGGTGACTGGCAGTTCAGGGTCAGTGGACAGCAGTTCCAAGGCTCAGTGCTGGTCTTCCCGGATCGAAGTGAGGCCTGGCCCGTAAAGGAGCTGGGAGAGGCGACCCCGGACTCCTTTCAGCCGGTGATCGATTCCGGTGAGGTCGAAGTGCTTCTGCTCGGCTGCGGTCCACGCATGCTGATGATCCCTCCAGAACTTCGCGATGCCATGCGTGCGAAGGGGATCGCGCTGGAACCTATGGAAACTGGGGCCGCCTGTCGGACCTATAACGTGCTGCTGTCCGAGGGGCGGGCCGTCGCGGCGGCCCTCATCGCGATCGAATAAAGCATACTGAGCCGGCGATTATTTGCGATCAAATCAATGTAAGGATTGCGAATAGGGTGGCGAAGCCGAGCGTCCAGATATCAAAGACCAGCATCGGCCAGCGATGAGTCCAGTAGCTGCTGAGCCAGGGCAGCGGGCCCGCGGTGGTTTTCAGCAGGTCCTGACGAATTCGGATGCCGCCCGAAAAGGCGATTACCCCGCTAAGGCCAAAAAATACATGCCACCCGGTCGCCACTGCCAGCGCGAGAACGGCGATTAACGCGAAAACAAACGGTAAAATCCGTTTGATTTCGCGTTCCATTTCATCATCGTCTTTGGAAACGCCCCAGAACAGAAAGCTTGGTAGCCTATTGTAGAAAGGTGGAAACCCGCTCTGGAGCTGAGCAGCCAAGATCAGATAAATTAAGCCACCTAGGAAAACCGAAAAGACAATCGAGTTAACCATCCCTGTTACTGTCTGATACCTTCATGGAAGGAGTACTAGGGCCATAAGTTTGAGCGCAGGTAGAGCGAAAGGTCAAATGCCACCGGTTTGCTGCCTTAAAACAGGCTTTGGCATCTGATGTCTACAATCCTATTGCGGATTGAGAATTACGATCTCCACCCGCCGGTTTAACTCACGGCCAGCCGGGTTATCGTCGCCGCTCTCGGTCACGTTCGGCGCGACCGGATTGGCTTCGCCAAAGCTGAAAAACTCGACCCGTTCCGCGTCGACTTGATTGTAAACGAGCTCCTTGGCCACGGCTTCCGCCCGGCGGCGCGAAAGATCAAGGTTATAGTCTTCGCTGCCGACGCTATCCGCATAACCGTTGACCTGAACCTGGCGGCTCCGAACGCCCGGGCTGTTTAAAACGCGCGCTACGAATGCAATGGGACTGCGGGAAGTCTCCGTCAATTCGTCGCTGTCGAAGTTGAAAAGCAGGGGGTCGGCCAACATCACCACGACGCCCTGTCCGGTCTCGACGGTGCGGAACTCAGGCCCGCTGAATTGATTTTCGATGGTTTCATTGCTCGCTGTGGTTTCAGGTTCCGTGGCACAGGCGGCCAGGCTGAAGACAGCAGCGATCATCAAAAGCTTTCCGGCGAACTTCACAGCAACACCTCTCAATTAAGTCCCTGAACAGGCCGGACCGCCGCATCCCGCCTCTATCCCTCTCTCTTCAGTTATGCGAACCCGATGTCGGAAGTAAAGACTTATGTTTCAGTCGCCGAATGAAAAAAGGGGGCTAACGCCCCCTTTTTCCTAACTATGCAGCTGGATTTATGCAGCGGCGAAGTTGGCCGCGGCGAAGTCCCAGTTGGCCAATTTGTCCAGGAATGTCTGGATATAGTCGGGCCGGCGGTTCTGGTAGTCCAGGTAATAAGCGTGCTCCCAGACATCGATGGTCAGGAGAGCGGTTTGCCCATCGGTCATCGGCGTACCTGCGTTAAGCGTGTTAACGATCTTGAGTTTGCCGCCATCCAGCACCAGGAAGGTCCAGCCACTGCCGAAACGGCCCGTGGCGGATGCTTTGAACTGTTCCGCAAAAGCATCGAAGCTGCCGAAGTCCTCGTCGATCTTAGCCGCCAGATCGCCGCTGGGGCGGCCACCGCCGTTCGGAGACATGGAGTTCCAGAAGAAGGTGTGGTTCCAGACCTGGGCAGCGTTGTTGAAGATGCCGGCTTTGGAATCATCGTTCGCGCTGGCCATGATGATGTCTTCCAGCGACTTGTCAGCCAGGTCCGAACCTTCGATCAGCTTGTTCAGATTGACCACATAGGCATTGTGGTGCTTGGCATGGTGGAAGCTGAAGGTGTTGGCGGAGTAGTGGGGCTCCAGTGCGCTATCGGCGTAGGGAAGGGGGGGAAGCTCGAAGGCCATGCTCATGCACTCCTTGTCATCGTTCGTTGCTGGTAGGGTATTGGCAGGTGCTTACGCGCCGTCCGTTTAAATGACTCGCTAGGAACATAACGCGCAAGCCGTTGCCGTCAATTATTAATGGTAATAATTCTAAAAGACTGCGTAGGGCCAGTGCGTGATTGCGTGTCCTGACGCATCCCCTATAGTCCCGCCATGTTCGCGGCGCTTCGAATCTCTTTATGACGGAAACCACGCTCTCCTACTGCGGCGCGGAAGTTCGCAGCCAAGATCACGACCGATTCCTTACCTGTCTCTTTGCGCCAAGCGAGCGGCGGGAAGACCTCTTCACCCTCTATGCCTTCAATCTTGAGGTCGCCAAGACAGCTGAGGTCGTGAGCGAAGCCATGCTCGGACATATCCGGCTGCAATGGTGGCGGGAGAGCTTGGACGGTATCTATGGCGGTGAACCGCGCAAGCATGCGGTCGTGGAGCCCTTAGAGAAAACTGTTTCCAAGCGCCAGCTCCCAAGAAATTTGTTCGACGAGCTTATCGATGGCCGGGAACAGGATCTGGAAGAAGATCCGCCGAAAGATCTCGGCGCACTAGAAAGCTATGCTGCAGTTACCTCCGGCAACCTTTCACGCCTGGCCGCGATGGTCCTGGGGGTAAACGATGAGCTGTCGCTTCAGTCGGCGTATCATGTCGGCATCGCCTGGGCGCTCATCGGCCTCCTGCGCGCCATTCCGTTCCATGCGGCTCACAAGCGGAGCTTTCTTCCACAAGACCTGGTGGCCAAGCACCGGTTGGTTCAGGGCGATCTTTTCGAACTGCGTACAAGCGAAGCTCTGAATGCAATCACACAAGAAATCGCCCAACGCTCCGAATGGCATCTTAAAGAAGCAAAGAGGCACGGCGGAGCCTTTCGGCGCGACAGCCTCGCGGCTGTCTTGCCGGCAACCATTGCGAAACGACATCTGAAATCGCTGGCAAGGGTGAGCTGGAACCCTCTGGATCCCGCAGCTCGCGGAAAGAGCCACGGGCTGGCCTTACCGCTATTCCTGGCTTACCTGCGGGGTAAGGTCTGACGGATCAAGCAAGGATCATCGCTAGGCCGCAGCGGCAGGACTTCCCGCTATCCAGCCCGCGAGATCATCGAGTGCACGCTGCGCCATGGCCGGCTTGCGTTCCTTCTTCTTGATTTTCTTGCCGTTGACCTTTTCCAAAGGCGGGAACAGGCCAAAATTCACGTTCATGGGCTGAAAGGTTTTTGCATCAGCGCCGCCGGTTATATGACTGAGCAAAGCGCCATGGGCCGTTGTGGCGGGTGGCGCAACCGCCTCCCGGCCCAATCGTTCTGCGGCAGCGAAGCGTCCAGCCAAGAGCCCGGTGGCCGCGCTTTCCACATAGCCCTCGACGCCGGTAATCTGGCCCGCGAAGCGCAGCCGCGGCGCTGATTTCATACGCATGGCGCCGTCCAGCAGACGCGGCGAATTGATGAAGGTATTGCGGTGCAGGCCGCCCAGGCGGGCGAACTCGGCGTTTTCCAGGCCTGGAATGCTGCGGAACACACGCACCTGCTCGGCGTACTTCAGTTTGGTCTGAAACCCGACGATATTGTAGAGCGTGCCCAGGGCGTTGTCCTGGCGCAGCTGCACCACGGCATGGGGGCGTTCCTCGCTGCGGGGATCCTGCAGACCGACCGGCTTCATGGGACCGAAGCGAAGGGTCTCCGGGCCGCGCTCGGCCATAACCTCGATCGGCAGACAACCCTCGAAGTAAGGGGTCGAGCTTTCCCACTCCTTAAAGTCCGTCTTCTCGCCCGTGATCAGGTCCTCGATAAAGCTGTCGTAACCCTCTTTGGTCAGGGCGCAGTTGATATAGTCAGCACCGTCACCTTCAGGTCCGACTTTGTCGTAGCGGGACTGGAACCAGGCTTTGTCGAAGTCGATCGAATCCTTGTAGACGATCGGCGCAATCGCATCGAAAAACGCGAGGTATTCCTCTCCCGTCAGCGCTCCAATGGCGTCGGTTAGGGCCGGTGAGGTGAGGGGGCCCGTTGCCAGAATGACCGAGTCCCAGTCTTCCGGCGGCAAACCGGCTATTTCCTCACGTTTGATTTCGACAAGGGGGTGCGCTTCCAGGCGGCGCGTGACTTCCTCGGAGAAGGCCTCCCGATCGACAGCCAGGGCGCCGCCGGCTGGCAGCTTATTTGCATCGCCAGCCGACATGATGATCGAGCCCAGGCGGCGCATCTCTTCGTGGAGAAGGCCGACCGCATTGTTCATCGCGTCATCGGAGCGGAAAGAGTTGGAGCAAACCAGCTCCGCCAGCCCTTCGGTCGCGTGCGCGTCGGTCTTGCGCACAGGACGCATCTCGTGCAGCACCACCGGCACGCCCATTTCGGCAACTTGCCAGGCTGCTTCGCTGCCCGCCATGCCGCCGCCCACCACATGGACGGGTTTCTTCTCGTTCGTTGTCATGGCCGGAACATACTCCAGGGAAACGGCGCCCGACAGACCTTATGCGCTCTTTTGCTGTACCTCTGTCGCACTGCCGTCCAAATAGGGCGCCAGATATTGACCTGTGAAGCTCTCGGGCACAGCCGCGACATCTTCAGGCGTACCGCTGGCGACGATACGCCCGCCCTTGTCGCCGCCTTCCGGTCCAAGGTCCACAATCCAGTCGGCCACCTTGATGACCTCCAGATTGTGCTCGATCACCAGCACGGTGTTGCCTTGATCGACCAGGGCCTGCAGCACCTCCAAGAGCTTGCGCACATCCTCGAAATGCAAACCGGTCGTCGGTTCGTCCAGGATGTAAAGCGTCCGGCCGGTGGCCTTGCGTGACAGCTCTTTCGCCAGCTTTACGCGCTGGGCTTCACCGCCGGATAGGGTCGTCGCCGCCTGCCCGATATGGATGTAACCGAGTCCAACCCGTGCCAGTGTCTCCAGCTTGTTCCGGATCGCCGGCACCGCCTTGAAGAACTCGACGCCTTCATCGACTGTCATGTCGAGAACGTCGGAAATGCTCTTGCCCTTGAACGTGATTTCCAGGGTTTCGCGGTTGTAACGCTTACCCTTGCAGACATCGCACTGGACGTAGACATCTGGCAGGAAGTGCATCTCAATCTTGATCACGCCGTCGCCCTGGCAGGCTTCACAGCGCCCGCCCTTAACGTTGAAGGAGAAGCGACCCGGCTTGTAACCGCGCGCATTGGCCTCAGGCAGGCCCGCAAACCACTCGCGGATCGGCGTGAAGCAACCTGTGTAGGTGGCGGGATTGGAGCGGGGCGTGCGTCCGATCGGCGACTGGTCGATATCGATGACCTTGTCGAGAAACTGCAGTCCCTCAATCGCTTCGTGTTTACTCGGCGTGTCCTTGGTGTTGTGCAGCCGGCGTGCGACTGCCTTGAACAAGGTTTCGATGATCAGAGTCGATTTACCGCTGCCGGAAACGCCGGTTACGCAGGTAAAGGTCCCCAGGGGTATACTGGCGCTGACATCCTGCAGGTTGTTGGCGGTTGCGGACTTCACGGTGAGAAGCTGACGTTTGCGGCCTTTGCGCCGCGTTTCGGGCACTTCTATCTGTCGCCGTCCAGTCAGATAATCGGCGGTCAAACTTCCCTGAACCTGCATGACCTCTTCCGGCAGGCCCCGGGCGACGACCTCGCCGCCGTGAGTCCCGGCTTTCGGGCCCATGTCGACCAGATAATCGGCCGTGCGGATCGCGTCCTCGTCATGCTCAACCACGATCACGGTGTTGCCCAGGTCGCGCAGCCGCTTCAGGGTCTCCAGCAGGCGGGCGTTATCGCGCTGATGCAGGCCGATCGAGGGCTCGTCGAGCACGTATAGCACGCCGGTTAAGCCAGACCCGATCTGGGACGCCAGCCGGATGCGTTGACTTTCGCCACCCGAGAGGGTCGCAGATCCACGGCTGAGCGTCAGGTACTCCAGCCCGACGTCGACCAAAAAGCGCAGGCGCTCGTTGATTTCCTTAAGGATGCGCCCGGCGATTTCCTGCTGCTTAGGCGTCAGCTTATCGTTGAGTTCTGAGAACCAACGGGCTGCTTCAGCGACTGAAAAGTTCGAAGCTTCACCAACATGAAGACCGGCGATTTTTACAGCGAGCGATTCGGGTTTCAGGCGATGTCCGCCGCAGGCATCGCAGGGCTGCGTTGCCTGGTATTTGGAAAGCTCCTCACGCACCCAGTCGCTGTCGGTCTCACGCCAGCGCCGTGCCATGTTGGGCAGCACGCCCTCGAACGGTTTCGTGGTCTCGTAAGCACGCAGACCGTCGTCGTAACGCATGGTGATCGACTCCTTGCCGGAGCCGTTCAGGATCGTATTACGGACCTTTTCGGGCAGATCGCGCCACGCGACCCGGGATGAGACGCCGTAGTGTCGGGCAATGGAGTCTAGCGTTTGCTTGTAGTACTGGGCCGTCGCCGAGGACCAGGGCGCAACGGCGCCTTCGGCGAGTGACTTACCTTGATCGGGGATCGTGAGATCCGGATCGAAGAACATTTCGATGCCCAAACCGTCGCAGGCCGAGCAGGCGCCGAATGGATTGTTAAAGGAAAAGAGCCGCGGTTCGATCTCGTCGATTGTGAAACCCGAAACCGGGCAGGCAAAACGGGCAGAGAAGGTCGTCCGCTCGCCGCCGTCGGCATTTTCCGTGTAGGCCAGCCCGTCCGCCAGCTCCAGGGCGGTTTCGAAGCTGTCGGCCAGCCGCGACTCGATATCGGGCCGAACCACCAGGCGATCCACCACCACCTCGATGTCGTGCTTGCGTTTCTTATCCAAAGCCGGCGTCTCGGCGATCTCCATCAGCTCGCCGTCGATCTTGACCCGCTGAAACCCGCGCTTCTGCAGCTCGGCCAGCTCCTTCCGGTATTCGCCTTTTCGGCCGCGCACGATGGGCGCCAGCAGGTAGAGCCGGGTGCCTTCCGGCATTTCCATGACCCGGTCGACCATCTGGCTCACGGTCTGGCTCTCGATTGGCAGGCCGGTGGCAGGCGAGTAGGGGACGCCGACCCGTGCAAAGAGCAGGCGCAGGTAGTCGTAGATTTCCGTGACTGTGCCAACCGTAGATCGGGGATTCTTCGACGTGGTTTTCTGCTCAATCGAGATCGCTGGCGAGAGGCCGTCTATCGAGTCGACGTCCGGCTTCTGCATCATTTCCAGGAACTGGCGCGCATAGGCCGATAGCGACTCGACGTAGCGGCGCTGACCCTCCGCATAGATCGTGTCGAATGCCAGCGACGACTTACCTGAGCCGCTAAGTCCCGTGATCACCACCAACTGGTCGCGCGGCAGATCGACGGAGACATTTTTCAAATTGTGCTCGCGGGCGCCGCGAACGGAAATAACGGGATCAGTCAGTCTGGTCATGGTTTTCCGCAATCAAGCTCGATAGCAAGCATATCAGTTGGTCCGACTCCAAGCGCATTGACAGAGGGAACAAAACATGAATATGGAGAGACGGCAATGAATTTGCTAATCTCGAACAAGTCGTCGAGCGTTAACAAAAGCAGTGCAGGCCGCGCACCTTATCGTTAAAGTCGCGCCGAGTCTCGACGGCAGTCGGGCTGCACGCTCAGTTTTTGAAAATACAGGGAAGAACGGCATGGCCGGAAGCGTAAACAAAGTCATTCTCGTCGGTAATCTCGGGCGCGATCCGGAGATCCGCAGCACGCAAGACGGCACGAAAATCGCCAACCTCTCCGTCGCGACTTCCGAGACCTGGCGCGACCGAAACTCAGGTGAGCGGCGCGAGCGCACGGAGTGGCACCGCGTGGTCATCTTTAACGATCGCCTGGTCGATGTCGTTGAGAAGTTCCTCCGCAAAGGCTCTAAGGTTTATCTCGAAGGCCAGCTCCAGACCCGCAAGTGGACGGACCAGCAGGGCATGGAAAAGTACACGACCGAGGTCGTGCTCCAGCGCTATCGCGGTGAGTTGACGATGCTCGACGGCCGCAACGAGGGCGGTGGCGACTTTGGCGGCGGACAGAGCGGCGGCAGCTACGGTGGTGGCTTCAGCAGCGGCGGCAGCCAGGGCGGTGGTTCCCAGGGCGGCGGCTTTGGCGGTGGCGGATCCGGTCCTGGCCCGTCGGGCGGCGATCTGGACGACGAAATTCCGTTCTAGGAAATTCTGTTGTCTCCAACTGTTCTTTGGGCCGATTTCGAGGATCTCGAGAAGGATCAGCTCTACGATCTACTTCGTTTGCGGAACGAAGTCTTCATCGTTGAACAGCAATCCCTCTTTTCCGACCTCGACGGACTCGATCAACAAGCACGCCATCTTCTCTTGATGTTTGACGGTAAACTCGCAGGCTATCTCCGCCTGCGAGGACCGGACCACCATGGCGGCCGCGAAATTATCCTGTCGCGCGTGGTCTTGCACAAAGACGCGCGCGGCCAGGGGCTCGGGCGGGTGATTATGGAAGCCGCGCTCGCGGAGGCTCGCAGGCGCTATCCCGACGTTCCGGTCAGCCTTTCTGCGCAAATAGACCAGGAAGCTTTCTATACGAGCTTGGGATTCAAGCGGCTTCCGGGTGAACCTTATGATGATGCGGGCATCCTGCACATCGACATGCGGCACCCTTAATCCAGCCTGTTATTCTATGGAGCCAGAGGGTCAGGCCGTTTTGCGCTTGGCCTCGTCGATCCAGTCCTTGATCTCGCTGCAAGAACGGTCATGGACATCGTCCAAGCGCGCAAGCGTCTTGGTTTCAAAGGCTGAAAGGCTGCTTTGCAGTGTATCGAGGGCTTCATCGCAGAGTTCGGACAGAAGCTCCAGGCCCACGTTGGCAGAGCTTCCCTGAAGCGATTCCAGTTTCGTCTTGAGACTTTCCACGTCAGCCAGGTCGGCTAGATCGCGGATCTCGTCCATCAAACGCTGGCTGTCGTCTCGGTAGGACGAAAGAATGATTTCCAGTGAGTCGACACCGATTTCGTCGCAAAGGGCCTGAAGCCGGTCCTTTTTCACAAAGGGGCGCGACGATGCGTCCGGTTCGTCGTCTCCGGAGGTATTGTTCTCCCCCGAAGTGTCGCCCGAAAGATAGCTTTCGAGCACCTTGAAGAGCGCCTGCTTTTCCACCGGCTTACTGATGTAATCGTTCATACCGGCATCGAGGCAGCGTTCCTGGTCGCCTTGCACAACGTTCGCGGTCAGTGCGACGATCGGAATGTTGGAAACTTCACCGGGCAAGGCACGGATCGCCTGAGTGGCCTGCAGGCCATCCATCTCGGGCATCTGCATGTCCATCAGAACCAGGTCATAGGGTAGCTTTTGAACGGCGTTCAGAGCTTCACGACCGTTCGCGGCCACATCGGCGGAATGGCCCATGGACTCCAGCATCTTCACCGCGACGATCTGATTCACGGCGTTGTCTTCAGCCACCAGGATCCGGCCGGATATGGCCGCGGTCATGCTATCAGCCGACTTGGGTTTAGCTGATTTCGGTGCAACCTCCGGCTCCTTGGTATCAGCAAGCAGCGCGGTACTAATGGAATCGAACAGATCGGACTGCTTTACCGGCTTGACCAGGCGGGTATCGAAACCCATCGCCTGCAGTTCACTGAGCTTGCGGGCCGCCATACCGGAAGTGGCCAGGATCACCTTCAAATCCGAAAAGGCGGAGTTGCTTCGGATCATCTTGACCAGCTGTTCCCCGTCGATATCGGGCATCATGTAGTCGAGAAAGGCAATGTCGACCGGTGCGCCACGGTCCATCTCTTTCTGAAGCAAACCTATCGCTTGTTTCGGATCCAGGGTCGAGACGGTTGTCATGCCCCAGGACTGCAGCTGCTTCTCCATGATCAGGACGTTCATTTCCGAATCGTCGACGATCAGAGCTTTCTTGTCTTTCAGTTCGTCTTTCGGAGAAATCGAGATACCCGTTTTAACCTTTCCAACGGCCGGTTCTACCGGCAGCGTAAAGCTAAAGGTGCTGCCTTCTCCCGGCGTACTTTCGACGCCGATATCCCCACCCATAAGCTGAACTAGCTGTCGGCAGATCGCCAGGCCCAGTCCGGTTCCTCCGAACTTACGCGTGGTGGAAGCATCGGCCTGGCTGAATTTTTCAAACAGCTTGTCCTGAGCATCCTTGGAAATACCAATGCCGGTATCGGCGACCGAGAAACGCAGGACCGTCGCGTTCGATTCCGAGGTCTCATCCAAGGTGCAAGACACCGAGATGGAACCATCTTTGGTGAATTTACTGGCATTGCCTGCAAGGTTCAGCAGAATCTGGCGTACGCGCGCGACATCGCTGCGCACGGCATCCGGGACCGAAGGGTCGATATAGGATTGGATCTCGTTGCCATTGGCGATGGCCCGTTGCGCCACCAGGTCGGTCACGGATTCCACTACCGACACCGGGGCGAAGTCCACCAACTCCAGCTCGACCTTACCAGCCTCGAGCTTCGAAAAGTCCAGGATGTCGTTAATGATCGCCAGCAGGGCTTCGCCCGAATCACGGATCGTCTCGGCGTATTTGCGCTGTTCCTGCTCAAGCTTGGTTTCCAGCAACAAGCCGGTCATGCCGATCACGCCGTTCATCGGCGTCCGGATTTCATGGCTCATGGTTGCCAGGAACTCGGATTTGGCCTTGTTGGCTTGTTCCGCCTGCTCCTTCGACGCGGTGGACTCAGCAATGCGTTCCAGCATGCCGTTGAAGGCTCGGCTTAACTGGCGGAATTCCTTGGCGCCGGCGACCTTCGCGCGCTCATGCAAAGAGGCGCCCGAACTGATGCTTTTGACTGTCTTGAGAAGACTGACAAGCGGTTGCCGTACGAGCGATGTAACAAGCGCCGTCACAATCAGTAGAGCAAGTACCGCGGCGGTAAAGGCAACGAGCACGACTTTGCCCACCTCCTCAGACACGGCAAAAGCCTCGCGGGTCAGCTCGCCGGTCACGACGATCAGGTTGCTGCCAAAGTTACGCGACTGGCCGTGGCTGTTCACAAAGCTGCGGCTCTGAACCCAACCTTCGACATCGCGGCCAGGGTCGGCCGCGCCTTGCTTGGCGAATTCTTCGACAGAGGAGTAGATGACCTGCCCGGAGCTGATGTCCACGACCGCGCTCAAGCGCGACAAGGACGGAAAATCGAGGGTCTCGACCAGGCCCTCAGCATCGTAAGCGGTCACCAGCATCCCTTCGGGCATGCCGTTGTTCAGCACCGGTACGGCGACGATCAACGATTGCGGATCGATCATAAGGATCGAATCGCCCGACATGACCGTATTCACCCAGTCCGCTCCTTTAAAGCTGACCTTGCCGTTGGTCGAGGCGATCGGCCGTCCTTTATAGTCCGCCAGTATGATGTTGTTTTTTTGGCTTCCCGGCAGGCGCAAGGAGGCAAAGAAGGTCGGCAGATAGGTGTGGCGATTGGTTTCGTCGATCAGGCCATTGACGATAATGTCGTTGTGGGCGAGAGCATTGACCGCGTCGACGAGATTTTCTAGGCGGACAGCCAGAATTTCGGAGGTGTGCAGCGATTGGGTCGCAAGCTGTTCTTCAACGAAAGTGACGTTGGTTTCATCGATCTCCCGGATCGTAAAGGCCGCGGCGATACCCAGCGCGACGACCATCGGCACCATGACGCGCAGCGCGATATAGCTTAGGATGCCCTGCGACTTTTTCTTTTCTGTCATCGGCTTAACGACCCTGAAACTCGCGCTATTCGACTGGGATGATGGCGCCGTTCGGACCAAAGCGCGCGAGCGAGAAGTCGCTAGCATCCAGCGCGTCATGCCGTTCGTTGGTAAAGGCCGGCGAATAGGTACGGATGAGGCCCTCGTACTCCGGCAGGTTTTCCAGAGCATCGCGGACCGTGGCACGATCGGTCGTGCCTGCCTGTTCTAGCGCCATGGCTAACAAGTGAATCAGGTCATAGGCGTGTGCGGTTCCAACCGGCGCGGGGATCTCCTCCGCTGAGGACACGCCGTCAAACCGCTCGATATAGGTTTTTATAAGGTTTTCCGCGCGATCCGGATGCGTTGGATTGATGAAAGAGTAGGTCTGAAGAAAAATCAGATCGATCTCTGAAAAGTCCTGACCGACCGAGGCACCGAAATCACCACCAGTAATGCCCCAGTGCGAGATAATCGGCAGCCGCTGCGATTCATCGAGAGAGAGCATAGAACGTATGGCCACTGCGCCTTCACGCGGGTTAGCGACGAGCATAACCACGTCGCAACCGCGCTCCTTGAAGAGGCGCAAATGTTCGCTCAGATCGGCGACACCCCAGTTGAACCACTGAATATCGACGACAGCGGTCGAGAATTTTTCTGCTGCAGCATTGAAGGCCCGTTCGTTGGAGCGCCCCCAGCCGGTTTCCTCTAAAAGCAGACAAGGCGCCGTGTGTTTGCGTTCCACTGCGGCAGCAAGCAAAAATTCGCCTGCGTATTGATCGCGCACGGAAACCCGGAATACGAAGTTCGGGTCGCGTCCATTGTCGACCACCGGCGTGCCAGCGGCCCACGCGCCCAGATAAATCATCTCATTTTGGTGGAGCAGATCGAGTTCAGCCAATGCGACGGGTGTATGAATACCGCCGACGACGGCGACGACACCATCGATCTCACTGAGTTCCTCGATGTTGTCCTTGCCGCGGGCGGGGTTGCCGCGGTGATCCATGACGATCAGCTGTAGCTGACTTCCGAGGACACCGCCGCGCGCGTTGATTTCATCGATCGCAATCTGCACGCCACGTTTGATGGCTTCGCCTGAAACGGCGGCTCCGGACGACATGTCGGCATCCATGCCAACGATGATTGGCTTGTTAGCGGACACCGTTAGCGGCCCTGCGAACAGAGCGGCGGCGGCAAATAAAAGAGAAAGAGAAAGTTTGGTCATGGGACTTTCGATTCTGCGACGCTTTCCGGTGCTTCATTCTAGGTCCAGAGAAGTTTAAGAACTTTTAAGTCAAATCCTTTGGTTTTTAGGCTTTTTAACCATGCTGTACGAGGCGGTGACCGGTGTAACCGCAAAATGACAAACAGTCGCGTTTAGAGGGTTTTATACCCGCTTTGGGTGTATAAAACCCTAATAGCTCTTGTCGTCCTTCCCTGGCTTGGACATGCCGCTTGAAGGGCCTGGAGGCATACAAAAATCACCCGCAAGAAGCCGGCTCTCAGCCGACGATTTCTCTTTTAGAAGAAGGGATCGTGGATTGCGAAAAATTGCATCGTAAATTCAATGCTTTACAGACCTATTTCGCAGTCATTTTATGTACTGCATTTTGTTGTTCAGACAGGTGAACTTTGCTACATATTGTCTTGGCTGACAGTCGGTTTTCAGCGATTCGCGAGCCGACTGCGAGCCCTTCGAAACACCTTTCATAGCATCTCGTCAGGACAGTTTTTTGAGTTCCAGTACACCGCCGTCTTCAGGCTCTCCTTCCGGCTTCGACATCACACCCGTAACCATCGAAGAAGAGATGCGGCGCTCGTATCTCGACTATGCGATGAGCGTCATTGTCTCCCGTGCGCTGCCCGATGTGCGCGACGGGCTGAAACCGGTGCACAGGCGCATCCTCTATGCCATGAAGGAAGCCGGTTACGACTGGAACCGGACTTATCGTAAATCCGCCCGCGTCGTCGGTGACGTCATGGGTCAGTATCACCCGCATGGCGATTCCGCGATCTACGATGCGATGGTTCGTATGGCGCAGGACTTCTCCATGCGCCTGATGCTGATTGACGGGCAGGGCAACTTCGGCTCCATGGACGGCGATCCGCCGGCGGCCATGCGTTACACCGAAGCACGTCTGGCGCGTGTTGCGAGCGACGCCTTGCTGGAAGATATCGACCGCGACACGGTTGATTTCCAGGACAACTACGACGAAACGACCCGCGAACCTTCGGTTCTGCCAGCGCGTTACCCGAACCTGTTGGTCAATGGCGCCGGTGGTATTGCCGTCGGCATGGCGACGAATATTCCGCCCCATAATCTGGGGGAGGTTATCGATGCCTGCTTAGCTTACGTGGACAATCCTGAGATCTCCATCGAGCAGCTGAATGAGATCGTTCCCGGTCCCGACTTCCCGACTGGAGGTGTCATCCTTGGCCGTAAGGGTATCCGCGATGCCTATCACACCGGACGCGGCTCTATTCCCATGCGTGCAGCCACGTCCATTGAAGAGATTCGCAAGGACCGGCAGGCGATCATCGTCTCCGAGGTGCCGTACCAGGTAAACAAATCGCGCATGCTGGAGCGCATTGCCGAACTGGTCCGTGAAAAGACCGTCGAAGGCATCGCCGATCTGCGCGACGAGAGTGACCGGCATGGTGTGCGGGTGGTCATTGAGATCAAACGCGATTTTGAAGCCGAGGTTGTACTCAATCAGCTTTATCGTCACAGCTCGCTTCAGACCTCTTTTGGCGCCAACATGCTGGCGCTGAACGGCGGGCGTCCGGAGTTGCTGGACCTGAAGACGATCATTGCCGCTTTCGTGGCCTTCCGCGAAGAGGTGATCACCCGCCGGACGATCTACGAATTGGGCAAAGCCCGCGACCGGGCGCATGTCTTGGCCGGCCTGGCTATCGCAGTTGCCAACATCGACGAAATCATTCGCCTGATCCGCGCGGCACCCGACCCCAATGTGGCACGCGAAGAGCTGATGGCACGCGATTGGCCCGCGTCTGACGTAGAGCCGCTGATTAAGCTCATCGACGAGCCGGGCAGGGGCGTTTCAGAGGCTGGCACCTACCGGCTCTCCGAGGTTCAGGCCAGAGCCATTCTGGAGCTGCGCCTGCAGCGCCTGACCGGCCTGGAGCGCGAGAAGATCGCCGGCGAACTGGGTGAAATCGCTGCTGAGATCAAGAATTTCCTCGAGATCCTCGAATCACGCGAGCGCCTGCTGGGTGTGATGCGAGATGAACTCGGCGATATGAAAGAACGCTTCGCGACACCGAGGCGTACACTGATCGCCGAGGGCGGCTACGATCACGACGATGAAGACCTGATCCAGCGCGAAGATATGGTCGTCACCGTCAGCCACGGCGGTTACATCAAGCGCGTTCCGCTGAATACCTACCGCGCGCAGCGCCGCGGCGGTAAGGGTCGAGCGGGCATGGCCACGCGGGATGAGGATTTCGTTAGCCAGGTCTTCGTCTGCAACACCCATACGCCGGTGCTGTTCTTCTCGTCGCGCGGCATGGTCTACAAGATGAAGGTCTACCGCCTGCCGTTCGGCTCACCGCAGTCTCGCGGCAAGGCGCTGATCAATCTGCTTCCGTTGCAGGAAGGCGAGACCATCACGACGATGATGCCCTTGCCGGAGGACGAAGCCGCCTGGGGCGACATGTACGTCATGTTCTCTACCTCGACCGGTGGCGTACGCCGAAACAAGCTCTCTGATTTCACCCGCGTGATGGCGAACGGCAAGATCGCCATGCGTTTCGAGGAAGAGGGCGCGCGCCTGGTCAATGTCCAAACCTGCCTCGAGACCGACCATGTGCTGCTGGCGACGGCCCGCGGCAAGTGCATCCGCTTCCCGGTCAATGACGTTCGGGTCTTCTCCGGCCGGACATCTGTCGGTGTCCGCGGTATTCAGCTGGCGAAGGGCGACACGGTAATTTCCATGTCGATCCTGCGGCACACGGAGTTTTCTACCGAGGATCGCGACAGTTACCTGCGCTACGCGGCAGCGCAGCGCCGGGCAGAAAACGGTGGAAACGGAGAGGAAAACGGACAGCAGGAGGGCAAACTCTCGCCCGAGCGCATTGCAGAGATGGCAGCCTCGGAAGATTTCATCCTCTCGATTGCCGAGGATGGCGTCGGCAAGCGTTCTTCGGCCTACGAATACCGGATCACCAAACGTGGCGGACAGGGAATCGCGAACCTGGATCTCTCGCGTTCAGGGGGTAAGTCGACGGCCGTAGCCGCCGTTTTCCCTGTCGAAGCAGAGGACCAGCTCGTGATGGTGACGGACGGCGGTAAACTGATCCGCTGTCCGGTCGACGGGATCCGTATCGCCGGCCGTTCGACCCGCGGGGTGAAAGTGCTGGATGTGGCCGAGGACGAGAAGGTGGTATCTGTAACCCGCCTTTCGGATGACGGCGAGGATCCTGATGAAAACGATGCTGAACCCGGCGACGATCAGGAAACTGCGGCACCGTCCGCGACAGGTGAGGAGACGGCATCCGAGGATTCCGTTGATCCGGGCGATCAAGTCGAGGATGATCCCTCCGACGGGCCCGAAACCTGAGAAAATCCGGCAGGCTAAATAGCGCAAAACGGGTCTCACAGACGCGAGAGTTCACAAGACGCAATAATAGCTTGAAGTGAATTCTCGCGATTCGTTCGGCGTTTTCGTCGAAGCACGAGGGGTTGAGAGAGATGAGCAGGAAGCGGATCGGACTTTATCCCGGGACTTTTGACCCGATCACCAGCGGCCACTTGGACATAATTACGCGCGGTGCCGGCCTGGTCGACACGTTGATTGTGGCGGTCGCCCGCAATGCGGGGAAGGGCCCCATGTTCTCGACCGATGAACGGGTCGAAATGGTTCTCGATGATACAGCGGAGCTGCGCCGTCAGGGGCTCGATATCCAGGTCCGCGCTTTCGACAACCTGCTGGTCCATTTCGCCAGTGAAACCGGCGCCGGAGTTATCATCCGTGGCCTTCGGGCGGTATCCGATTTTGAGTACGAGTTCCAGATGGCGGCGATGAACCGGCGGCTGGAGAAAGAGGTAGACACTGTCTTCCTCATGGCCTCAGAGCATCAGCAGTTTGTCTCGTCACGCTTCGTTAAGGAAATCGGTAAGCTGGGTGGCGATATCTCGACCTTCGTCAGTCCGCTGACGGCGGCCCGGTTAAAGGAACGCTTTCACAGCGATCCCATGAGCTAAACGCAGGTCTCGACGAAAGCAGCCTGCTGTCTTCTCGACGCTGCGGCGACTGACTTCAAACCACTGAGGATCTTCGACTGCTCCCAATTGTGAGGAAAAACCCCGGAATTCCGGGGTTTTTCTATAGGTTTGCTGCCATCGGTCAAAAAAACGTCAAACAAGCAGGAAATCGATGTTTCTCAAGGTTGACCGAATCCTATCTCGGCCCTATGGTGCGCCCGCTCACGATCGGTGAGCAGTGTGGGCCCGTAGCTCAGTTGGTAGAGCAGCTGACTTTTAATCAGCGGGTCACAGGTTCGAATCCTGTCGGGCTCACCATTTGCCTTCCCCATCAATGTTCGTCAGATGCTCGTGAGACTTTTTGTCTTCGGCACTATCGACCGCCATTTGTAAAAGCTGAGCCCGTTATCGTTCATGGGCGTTGCGAATGGATTCGCGCGCCGCGATTTGGCGCTGCTGCGGGCGTCATTGACTGGGATCCCGAGCGCGCCACTGATGGAAAAGTTCGGTGGCGCGCGTTTTCCAGCGCAGCAGGGGAAGGGCGAACTGAGATATCGCGGCAAGAACAGCAAGGATAGTGACCGATAGGACGCAGCAGGTCTCGAAAAGCAGTGTAGAAAAATCGCGGAGCAACTCGCTTCTCGGGCCGGCAGCGATCAGCCGAACGCCCATCCAATCGACATCTTGGCCGTCCCATACAGTCGTCATAATCAAGGAGACTGGAAATAGGACGGCGCACAACAGCAAGAGCCATATCAGGATCCCGTATAACCAATCCTCTTGCTGGTAAGCGGGCCGGTTCATCAAAACCTTGCCCAGAACAGCTTTGAAGCCTGGAGCTTACCGCTCCATAGCTGCCGGACGAGATGGCGAAGGTCATCTCGCATGAGCAGACTGTAGGACCATCGCAGGGTCATCCCGCAAATCAGGCCAAGAGCCAGAGAAGCGACGATATCCAGAGGATAATGGAGACCGACCGTTACACGCGCCCAGCCGTTTACAAGTCCGAGGATCAGTGCGCTCCAGCCGATTGCCCGCCAGCCGAAACGCCCTACGCAAGCACCCCAAATAGCGAAAAGCAAGGCGGCGTGATCGCTGGGGAAGGACGGGTCTGTGTCATGAGGAAGCCACTGATTGCCAAGGCCAACGACGAAGGGCCGCTCCACGGGATGGAGGATGCCGATAATCTTGCTGAGAACCATAGCCATTGCGATGCTGGAAGCGATCATCACCATGACAGGCCAAGCGCGGGTAGGATCGCGCAACCAGGCGTAAACAAGTATCATGGCAAGTATGAATTGTGGCGCCTCCGCGAAGAAGCTGGCGGTCTGGACGTAAGCCCACGAAGCATCTTTGTCCGCGTTCAGAAACAGAAAAAACGATTGGTTGAGTTCGTCGATCATGACGGCAAATCCTCACGGCAGGTGGGTCTTTGCCTCGGTCGCCGGATCCGCTCGATCCCAGCTGGCAGACCGGGCTTTCTATCTGCGAAAGCCTAGCTGGGAGGGGCTAACCCGGAGATGGCCAGAAGGTTAACTTCTTGTCATGTTCGCTGGTGGAACCTTTAGCTCAAAGGAAAGGAGAGCGTGACGCGGAGCCCTTTGGCATTTTCGAGACGGACCTGGCCACGGTGCAGCCGCACAACCGCGGCAACCAGGGAAAGGCCCAAACCGTTCCCTGGATGAGTCCGGCTGTTTTCGACCCTGTAAAAACGTTCGAAGACCCGTTCTAGATCCTCTTCGGGAATGCCCTGACCCTGGTCTTGCACCATGACCTCTGCGAGTTGACCATTGCGCCTGAGATCGATTCTGATGGTTCCGTTATCGCTGCTATACTTGATGGCGTTGTCGAGCAGGTTCGCAACCGACTGAAACAGCAAATCGCGATCTCCAATCAGGCGGATGGCGTCTTCTGCCTGCAGATCGAACCTTTGACCGCGTTCTTCGGCAATGGGTTCGTAGAAGTCCACCCCGTCCTGCAGCAAGGTGCCAAGATCGACCTCGGCGAACTCGCTGAGACTATCGCCGGCTTCCACACGGGAAATTCTCAGTAAGGCATTGAAAGTCGAGAGCAAACGATCGAGTTCGCCAACCGAAAGGCCGATTTCCTGGCGCTTGTCCTCCTCGGTTTCCGCTAGAGCCAGGGTTTCGAGACGCCCCCGCAAGCGTGTCAAAGGGGTTTTAAGGTCATGGGCGATACTGTTGGTGACCTGCCGGACGCCCTGCATGAGCTGTTCGTTGCGGTCCAAGGTCTCATTCAGTGTCTGAGAAATAGCATCGATTTCATCTCGTAGACCGGCCACGGGAATGCGGTGAGATAGATTGCCCTCGGCGATTTCGCCGCAAGTTTCTGAGATCAGCTGCAGGCGGCTTCGAACATTGGCGTGCAGATAAAGGCCAGCGAGCGCACAGGTCGTGAGCGTAACGGCAAGGACGATTGCAAGGATGAGAAGCGTCCGTCCTCCCAACTCACCTTCGGCGACAGTATCCCGTGCGACAAGAAGATGATGACCATCCGGCAAGGCCAGGTGCAGGATCCGCAAATCCCTGTCGAAGCGATAGCCCGGCCCACGGTCGATTTCGAACCAGCCCGCGTCCCTGGGCATACCGGCCGGCCAGGCGGGAATGTTACCCAAAATCGGTTCGAACATCTGGTCGGTAAGCAGGTAGACCACATCTTCGCGGGTCAGGCGTTTCAGCCGGGTTTTGAGCAGCTCCGTAAGAAGTTCTAGGCCGCCGCTTTCGTAGTATTCGACCAGGCCATTGGCATCGGCCTCGATCGTGTTATCAATTTCCTTTTCCAGGAAGGTTTCCGACAACCAATAGATGGCGCCTGCAAAAAGCACCGATTGAATGACGAAGACGCTCGCAAAAGTCGCCGTGTACTTAAAGGCGATCGAGCGCCGGAAATCCGCTTTAGTCGCCACGAATGGAATATCCGGCGCCGCGGACAGTGTGCAGCAGGCTGGGTGAAAAGCCTTTATCGATCTTGTTGCGTAAGCGGCTGATGTGAACATCAATCACATTGGTCTGAGGATCGAAATTGTAATCCCACACGTGCTCCAAAATCATGGTCCGGGTCACGATCTGACCGGCATGGCGCATGAGAAATTCCAGCAGTTGGAACTCCCGAGGCTTAAGATCGATTTCCTGGCCCATGCGACAGGCTTTCCGGGTCAGAAGGTCTACGGACAGGTTCCCGACCTGAAGCTGTGTTTCACTGCTGTGAGCGAGGTTGCGCTTTAGCAGGACCTGTACGCGGGTGACCAGCTCGGTAATGGAAAAGGGTTTGGCCATATAGTCGTCGCTGCCAGCGCGCAGGCCTTCGATGCGCTGATTCACCTCACCCATGGCACTCAGGATCAGAACCGGGACCACGTTCCCAGTCGTTCGCAGAGTTTTCAGCAGTGAGAGGCCATCAACTTGCGGCAACATCCGGTCGAGAACAATGATGTCATAGGGCTCACTCGCCGCGAGAAACAAGCCTTCGCGGCCGTCCAGCGCGGCGTCGACCGCAAAGCCATTTTCACGAAGGCCTTTCGCAACAAAATCAGCCACTTGCTTGTCGTCTTCAATGACAAGTGCGCGCATGTCATCCGCCGCTCGAATAGTGGCGATAGAAGATAATTTTGCCGCTTTGACCGCTGATCACGGCCGTCGACAGACGCCCCTTGTCCAGGGTCTGAACCTCGTAGAATATCCGCCCGCGTTCTTCCTCCAGCGTCAGAGCAATGGCCTTGCCCTCTAGCTGAGATAAGCCTTTCATCAGCATCGCGGCGATTTCTTTTTGCTGAGCTTCGCTCATGGAACGCCCACCGAAGATAAAGTCACCGCCTGAGGCCATGTGATTGACCACGGTTTCACCCAGGTCCAGGCCACGGTCGGCCACTTTGCGTTCCCGGGGATCTATTTCCAGATTGTAAACATCGCGCTCGCTCGTGATCTCGATCTCAAAATGAAGGCGTTCATCGCTCCACTCGACACGGGCCTGTTGAACCAGGCCGGGTTGCTGTTCCAATGCAAACTCAACGGCTTGCGGAAGGGTCATGGCTTCCTGATTGAGCGTTTCGAGTAACTCAATCAAGGCAAAAGGGGCGTCGTGGTCCCAGTCTCCCGCGGTCGTTTCGCTGGTGGCTGACAGAAGCGCGAAGGCAAAGGCAATCGGCAAACGCCGTAATGATTTCATCGGGGTGCTTTCCATATCTGCTCAATCTATCCGCAGATTAGCCAAAAGCCACTGATATCAAGCTGTCGCGCGCATTAATTTTTGTTCATCTATGGGAGATACAGGCGGTCTTGGCGAGCTCGGACCGATATGCTCAACGACCTTTGGTGCTCAACGCGCGGCGAGAAGGGCGCTATGCAGCTCGTTGGCAAGCCTTATGAGGTCCGTGTCCAGGCTCTGAGCGCTGTGCGGTTTCGCCTTGATCAGAGCGTTCTTCTTTGCTGAAGCATCTAACCGAAGACCCGCGCGTTCGAAGAGCCTTGCTTCTTCGCGATGATCGGATTTGCAGAGCTCCTCGTAGGAAAACAGCGTGGCGTTCGGTGGCCGGTTCTTCAGGACATGGCGATAGGCATCGATCCAGCAGCACAGCCAGTAGTCGAGGCTGTCGGGCGTGAAATCCTCGGCGCCCGCGGGCAACTCTCCGAAACGGAAGGGCCGGTGATTGCCTCCGAACTCATGATGGCCCAGCCAATTCATATATTCGAGCGCGAAGGGGTCCTGCGCATGGGTCGCACAAAACAATGCGTGCTGCCGTTTCAAGGAAAGCGCATGTTGAACCGGATCGCGAAAGGGAATGACGATCGTTGCCGAAGGGAAGGCTTCGGAGATTGCCGTCAAACGCAGCAGGTTATTGTTGTTTTTGGAAAGATACCGCTCGTTCCGAGCTGTCCCTTCGCTTGCCAGGACATTGCGAACGAAGCGGCGGTACTGATCGAGGATATCGGCGTCCGGCTGATGGGGTCGCAGAGCATCGGCAAAGATATAGTCGTTGCCGCAAAAAGACCGCCAGAAGACTTCTTCGAAGGCCTCAGGACTATCGAAGTCCACCAGCAGACGGTCCCCATGGGCGCGCTCTTCCTTTTCCTTGTGGCGGCGAAAAAGCGAGGACAGCCCCGACCACGTCTTGGGCATCAACACAAAAGGCATATCCCTGTATGTCAGGGAACGGAAGCCGCCCTCTTGATAAAGACTGCTCATCACCACCGTCGTGCCGGCGCGCGCGAGACCGGCCACGAATACATGCGCCCCGTCCTCTACGCCCACTGCCTGGCGATTCATAAGGGTTTCAAGATCGTGCGAGGCTTGCGCCACCATCGGCGACGCCAGAGCGAGGCGATGGAGGGCGCGCGCGGTCGCGCCGTAGGCGCTAGCGGACAAGCCGGGACCTCATGACGTAGTAGGCCGTCGCCGCCAGCAGGGACAACGCAATCGCCATCCAACTCGAAAACAGATGTTCGATCGAGAGCGTGGGATCCACAAAAGCCTTGGCGAAGAAAGCAGGAATCACGGCGACGAACACGGCTCCCACGATAAACAGAATAAGCAGCAGGCTGCTCATCATGAGTTCCCGCGCATAGCGCAGCATAACGCGCTCTTTCCAATGGTCGGAAACAGTCTGCGCGGCAATGACGTGACCGGCCTTTCGGGTGGTGCCGAAGAGACGCTGCGCCTGCGCAATGACCGGCAGGCGCATAAAGAGTTCCACCGCGATACAGCTGGCTAGGATGACCAGCAGATAGCTCACGCCTGCTTCTCTGCCTTTCTGGGCGCCGGCTTTTTCTTAAACAGACGCTTCAGCGGATACCAGAACACCGCGAACAGCGCCAAGATGATCGATAATGCAACACCAAGTACAGCGCCAACCGCGCCCAAGCCGAGCCCTGGCCCGACATAGGCTTGTGCCGTTCCCGCTGTTGACAGGGCGATTGCGAAAATAAGAAACGCAGTCACTTTTCGCATGACGGAAATCCTTCAAAGCTAAAGAAATCGGGTTCCAGGAAACGTGCCTCGGCGACGCGCAAAGCCCGTTGCTCGTCCCAGGCGTAGCTGTTGATGAAATCGAAGATGACTTCGCCGTTCCGGTCGATTTCGAACAAGCGTCCCTGAAGGCCACTGCTGACCAGGACAGATCCCTGCGGGGTCACCTGATGCATGCCGTTGAATGTCGAACGAAAATCGTAGCTCTCGCCCGCCAAGAGTTTTTGGAAGGCAAAGGTCTGCGGGTCGATTGAAATAATATTGGAATACTTGCCCAGACCGCGTTCGTTGTTGCTGAAAACGGTGATGGTTCCATCCGCATTCCAGTCCGGATCATGTTGCCGGTCCCAGGGGCCGACCCGCCACCATTTGATCTCCAGACTGTCGGGATCCAGCACGAAGACCAGGTTTGTCGTGCGGAAACTGACGAGCACATCGCCCTTTTCGAAGCCCGGAAAAGCGGGCAGGAGTTCCGCGCTGAGGGCGTCGATATCGTTGCCATGTACCGCGTCGGGAACATCCCGTTCCGCCTGAAGATCGAATATGTGGAGGTCTGGGTTCTTGTGGCGCACATCCTTCATATCGATGGTCTTGAGGATGCTGCCATCTTCCACGCTTACGAGATGGAGTTCGTGATCGAAGGCCTTTTGGGATCCGCCGAAGGTCCAGAAGCTGTTTTCGTCGGTCAGGGAGACCGTATGGTGATATTGGCCTTCCAGTGTCCAGACCTGGCGGCTGCAAATATCGACCTTGACCAGACCGCCAGCCTTTTCCTGCATGGAGAAGATGACCGATCCGTCAGGCAGGACCGCAACGCCGTAAAGGTTCTTAAGAACATCCGGCGTTTCATTTCCGGGCAGGCTCTCGGTACTCAACTGCCAGCGATGACGCACCTGGCCTTGTTCATCGATCAGAATCGCGCCCCAAAAGTGTTCTTCGAAATCGAAGGCGCCGAAGAGGATTCGATAGCCCGGCGTTTGTCCGGCCGCCAGAAAGAGTCTCGGAAGATCGCGCCGTGGACGTAGTCCCTCGATCCTCAGCTCACGAAAGGTACGGTCTGGTGCAGGCGTAACGCTATGCAGCAAACGCTCGGGCGCAATATCGAAATCGTTCTTTAGCTTGCTGAGTATATCTGCATCTTCTGTCGGATCGCCCGCCAGAAAATCCTGAACATTCTTGAGTACAGCGTAAGGAAACACCTCGTATTTGCCGATCGCCACACCCCAGCCGATAAAAAGCAGCGCAAATAGATAGAGGAGTCCGGCACGTTGCGCAAAATTCATTACTTCCTACCAAGAAGCAGTTTATATGCGCCGAATTGATTTTCTTATGTCCGCTAGCCTCAATCCCCAACAGGCTTCTTGGAGCAGATGATTATCGTAAGCGTTGGTTTTTTCAAGCCGGATATCGCCGCTTGAAGTGATCAATTTGTGGCAGGGATTGGAGGCATTCTTCCAGACTCTCCGGAAACGTCCGTTTCCTGCGGAAGGCTGGGTTGAACAAGAAAAAGGCCGGCTCCAGAAGAGCCGGCCAGAGTGAGCAGCCTAGGAAGCCTGCAGGGTTTAAATAGCGCCCTTCGACATCTGGTCGGCGATGTAATCCGCCTGCCGGATTGCCAGAGCCACGATGGTCAGGGTCGGGTTTTCCGCCGCACCGGTCGTGAACTGACTGCCGTCAGAAACGAAGAGATTTTTGATGTCATGGGTTTGGCCATGCTTGTTGACCACACCGTCCGCGGCCTTGGCGCTCATGCGGTTCGTGCCGAGATTGTGGGTCGAAGGGTAGGGGGGTGTCGGGAAGGTCCGCGTCGCACCCACCGCGTCATAGACCGCTGCCCCCTGCTGATAAGCATGGTTGCGCATGGCAATGTCGTTTTCATGGTCGTCGAAGCGGACATCCGGCACCGGCAAGCCATGCTGGTCCTTCAGTTCGCTGTGCAGGCTGACCGCATTGCTCTCTTGCGGCATATCCTCGCCGACAATCCACATACCCGCCATATGGTCGTATGCATCCAGAGCTGAGGTGAACTCACGTCCCCAGGACCCCGGTTGCAGGAACGCCGCCATGAAGGGCAGACCGAGCGACAGGGTTTCCAACTCGTAGCCGCCGGCAAAACCGCGCGATGGATCATGCACCGACTCGTCCTGAATAATCCCTGCCATGGTCGTGCCGCGGTACATGTTCACCGGCCGGTCGAACAGCGCATAGACGGAGCCGGTCATATGCCGCATATAGTTCTTGCCGACCTGTCCCGAGGAATTGGCCAAGCCGTCAGGATACTTGGCCGACGCCGAATTCAGCAGCAGGCGCGGGGACTCGATGGAATTCCCGGCCACACAGACTGCGCGGGCCGCCTGCCGTTGCTGATTGCCGTCTTTATCGGCGTAAACGACGCCTGTGACCTTGCCGTTCGCATCGTGCTCGATCTGCAGCACCTGGGCATTGGGCCGAACCTCGAGCTTGCCTGTGGCTTCGCCCTTCGGAATCTCCGAATAGAGCGTCGACCACTTCGCCGCGAACTTGCAACCCTGGAAGCAGAAGCCGACCTGCTGGCAAGCCGCGCGGCCGTCGCGAGGTTGAGAGTTAATCGCCATGCGACCGGTGTGGCATTGCTTGTAGCCCAGTTTATCCGCACCGGCCTTCATGATTTTGAAGTTGTTGTTGCCAGGCAGACCGGGAATGCCATTGGTGCGGGTCACGCCCATCCTATCCTCAGCCTTATCGTAATAAGGCTCCATTTCCTGGAGGGTCAGAGGCCAATCGAGCAGATTTGCGCCGGCAACCTCACCATAGGTCGTCCGGACTTTGAATTCATGCTCCTGAAAGCGCAGGGAAGCGCCGGCCCAGTGGGTCGTCGATCCGCCGACGGCCTTCACGATCCAGGCCGGCAAATTGGGAAAGTCCGTGGAAACCTGCCAGGAACCGGAGGTCGTGCGATTGTCCAGCCAAGCCAGCTGACCGAAGCTATCCCACTCGTCATTGATAAAGTCATCGGCCTCGTGCCGTCCGCCGGCTTCGAGAATCACCGTGTCGATGCCCTTTTGGGCGAGTTCATTGCCGAGCGTTCCGCCGCCGGCTCCCGAACCGATGACCACCACCACCGAGTCATCGTTGAGTTCATAAGGCGCTGTCATAGTCTTTCTCCACCTCTTTGTCGGCGCCAGGCGCCGAAGAGTCCGATCGTTTCAGTTCTTTCGAGACGATCGTGCTCTAGATCCAGTCGATATCGTCGAAGCCCCGTTCGATGTAGCCGCCCTTGTCAAAGGACGCGCCCTCGTAACCGAACAATGGCCAAACCTCTTTTTGGTTGTAGAGGCTGACGACCAGGCCGCCCCGGACCGTCTGGAAAAAGGTGGTGGAGGAAATATCACGCAGCAGAACAGCCCGGTCCGCTTCCCAGCCCATGGCGCGATACCCGCCGCTAGAACCGGCTGCCACAGCGCGGCTGTCGAGGTCCGCGATGCCGTCTTCGATCAGAGCTTTGTGCTTGCCGTCGTTGGCGGCGCTCTCATCATGACTCTTTACTGCCTTGGCATAGTAACGGTCGGCGATCCGGTCATGGGGGTAAATATCCCGTGCCAGTTGGATTAGAGTGGCCATGGTCTCCGGCTTTAGAGCCTTAACCTCCATTGCCCAAGCGGCGTTGGGTGACGATACGACACCGGCGGAAGTGACCAGAGCGGCTCCGACCGCCGCGCCACCCGATGCGGCCAGAAAGCCGCGGCGGGATAACTTCTGACGTTTATCCACTGTTCTCATTCTGTTTTCCTCCCAAGACTTTTTATATTTCTGTTTGTTGTTTCAAATGCTTCGTCGTTTCATTGACCTTTCACCAGGGTGTGTAGGAAACGGCATGCGGGCTTAGCGGTAACGACCGTGTTGCTGCAAAACCTCGATCTTGTAGCCGTCCGGGTCCTGCACAAAAAAGAACTTGGCCATCAGCGCGCCGTCGCGCTCAAAGGAGACGATATCCCGCGGTTCCAGCCCGGATGTCTTAAAGCGCGCGTGCTCGGCTTCCAGATCTTCGACGGCGAAGGCGATATGCCCATAACCGTCACCGTGGCTGTAGGCCTCGGCCTGGTCGTGATTGACCGTAAGTTCTAGTTCGAAATCCGCATCGGCGTTGCGCAGATATACAAGCGTGAAGCCGTCGAATTCATAACGGTCGGCAATTTCCAGGCCGAAGGCGCGCTTGTAAAAGTCGACGGAACGCGCCTCTTCCAGCACGCGGATCATGGAATGGATTGCTTTTGCCATCGCGCAAATCCCTGTATTACCCGGCTTCTCATACCGGTATTCAGCCAGAGCGCGACTGGAGCGGCTTGCCGCTTAATATGACGGCAGATCGAACTGCGCCGTTAATTCCGTCCGCGCCGGAGTGTTACAGGGATATTAACCGGCCCGGATATCGAAGAGGTGTTATCCGGATACTACGCAGCTTCACTTTCAACGGCCGCGGCTTTTCCATCTTTCACTTTATCCAGATACACCGTGCAGGCACAGCGCAGAAGCGAGGTAAAGTTTCTAACTTCACCATGAATTTCAAGCACTTCGTCATGAAGCGTCGAGACAAACTTTGGCACCGTCATATCTTGAGAAGCGGCGATTTCCTCAAGAAGATTCCAGAAGGTTTCTTCCAACCGGATGCTCGTACTTTGGCCATTCAGGCGCATCGAGCGCGTTTGATACGCGTAGCTATCCGGATCCTGGCCCGCAAAAATGTGGCACATCGCGTCCTCCCTGGTCTGTGTTTTGGACAAGTATAGCCCGGCTTTGGCCATGGAGGCGCATTTTTTGAATTCAAAATACCAAAGAGGCAGACCAACAGTAACTTAGACCGATTCGGCCCTGCGCCTGCTGCCCGACGATTGTGTCAGTTAGCTTGTCCTGACCAGCGCAGGACTAACCGGTCGCCACGGACCTCAAAGCTCTCAAGCTGCTCCAGAAAAGCCATGCCTAGAAGGGAGTTGGACATGGGCGCTTCATTGATCGAAACCGGGACGTTTCGAATGACCCGGTCCCCAAGCCAAAGTTCGTTCAAAACGGCACTGGCGCCGCGCACCATGCCGTTTGCAGTCTGAAAAACGCGGTCGAAGCGAACCCGGGTCAGGTCGAAACCCAGCCGCTGTGCATCTCCAGGACTAAGGACAATCAGGCTGGCGCCCGTATCGACGAGAAAGCGGATTGGCGTCTGGGCGGATTCGGCATCGATGTAAAAATGACCGTCTTCTGCTCGGGTGTAAGTCACCTCATTCGGTCCTGTGACACCGCCATAGCCGGGCAGGAGATCGCCCATAATGCGTTGGCTGATGGTTTTGACCTCGTTTCGATAGCTGTATCCGCCGGCAAGGACGACGAAGATCACTCCCCAGAGGGCCGCATAGCGCAGATTGCGCGCCAACGCGGTGCCGCTCAGGCGCCGAAAGCTGAGCGCGGACAATAGTAGAACACCGCCCAGTAGTGAGAGGTAAACCAGAGAGACTTGATTGCCTTGCTGCGATAAGGCGTCGGGAAAGCGTTGTGCAAGGTAATAAAGCGCCACCGCCCCAAGGATGAGAATGACAAGGATGATCAAAATCCCAGGGATTCCACCTCTGGGTGATTTCTGGTCATCGGGCGTTCGAGGCATCCGATCTGTCATTGAGGAACCCAAGTTGTCCGGTGTTTTGGCAGATGTGATCGTGACATCAGAAAAGCAAGATATGACGGCCTTTTACAAGTTTTTCGCGTCTGTCTTGCAAACAGTTTTTCCGCACGCAGTGAAAAAGCAGGGTTAAGAAGGATCTTTCCAGCTTGCGAAAGCTGAGTGAGCCTGCTGTAAACCTAATAATGGCTGAAACGAGTGGCAGGTAGAGCCGCACTGGGACGTAGATGACTAAGATTCTCATGACCGGCTTAAAATGGCTGCTGGGGCTCGTACTCGCAGTTGTGCTGGCATTGGCTATTGTGATGGCAATTATCGGACGGGAAAATACTTGGGCCGTTTTGTTCGGAGCGCCGCCGGTCGATCTCATCGACTTCGCGACACTTGAACCGCGCGCAACGCCGAACAGCTTTCTCCTCTGTCCCGATGGATTTTGCACGAAGAGGCAGCCGGATCGAGTCTCACCGCAATACGATCTGCCATCAGAGGAATTGGCAAAGATAACGCGCAGGATCGTCGAGGCGACCGAAGGACTTCGTCGTGACGACCGCCCCCGTGAAGCGACTGACGGGGATACGCAAAGCGGTCCGGCGATGCAGTGGGATTACATTGCCACCACCCGCCATCTGAAGTTCCCTGACCTGATTACAATCAGGATTCTTGAGACCGGCGAGGGGACATCCAGCCTGGCGATCTATGGCCGCGCGGTCTACGGCCGCAAAGACTTCGGCGCCAATCAGACCAGGATAGCGACCTGGCTGGAAGCCATCGAAGTGGCTGTCGCCCAGCAGATATCTCAATAGAGCCTGGATCCCTCATTCTATGATATGCCAGATCGTTCGGCTTGCTGCCGTTTGCCTCCTGCTTACATCCTGTGCCGGCTACGAGAGTAAGGTTTTCGGCCCACCGATCTATGAGATTTATAAGATGCCGGTAGAGGAGGCTCGTAGCCATCTTGCCGGTAAAACAGTCATGACCTTTGTCGATATTTATCGCGACTGCACAGTCGGTCAGGTTGGCCAGTATTATTATCCAGTTTGTAACGAGAGACCCGGCCCTGGCACTCAGGTGGAGTATCTTGCCTCTGATGGCCGCAGTTACCTGTGGTTTCCAGGCAATCGCCGTTTGGTGCGCGGCCACTGGATCGTCCGGCGCTGGCGGGAAAAATACGAAATCTGTTGGAGTTACGGGCCAAACAGCCGGCATTTCATCACTGGCGAGCGTGGCGATAAGCTAAGCTGTGATCTCCTGTCCAACTACGCAGAGACCATTGTAGAAATCCGCGCTGACGACAGTTTCGATCTCGCCAGCGGACGTCTGCCTTTCGTTTTAAAGCGCGATAAGACCAGCTTCGAAGCGTTGCTCTCGGAGGCACCGCGCTAGATTATTCATCGAGTGGGTCGATGTGCCTCTCAAACAAACCGAGATCGTCTGTCGCTACACGCGAAAGGCGACTTATTAACCATTGATTAACCACATTATGCCAAGGTCTCCCTGGACCTTTCTAAGGCTTCTTGGGGAAAATCATGGCACAGGTCAACACGGCGGAAGACCTGACATCGACCGAGTTCTCGTCGGGTAATCTCGAATCTGAACAGCTTGAATCCGAAGCAGAAAATCCAGACAACGCGGCTTTCGAAGACCGCCGGGTCTGGCAACGCTTCTTACTCGAGGAACCGGCTCGCATCACTCTGAATGTCGATGGGCAGGAACCCTACGACGGGATCGCCTTGGTAGATATATCACTCGGCGGTTTCCGTTTGCAGTTCGACGAGGACCTGCCGCGTGGCAGCGATGTCGCCATTAGCCACCCGACCGCTGGGACCATGCGGGGTCGGCTGGCCTGGCAAACCGACGGAGACATTGGGATTCAGATGCTCGATGACGAGAACCGCCGGACCTACTTGCTGCGTCTGATCAGCATGATCCTGCACAACGACATGCAGGTGGCGGCTCTCTGATCCGTTTTTGCGGTTCCTCGACCCTGCAATTTCCTTTCCCCCGCTTGCGTACGGGAGGTGAGGTCGCGCCATCGGCCAGCCGGCTCATCCAAGGACGACAAGCCACATAGGATCTGCGATAAAGACCTTCGATCCTGTCGGCTTGGAGTGGCTAAGTCATGACGCAAGTCAGCTTGGAAAGAGCATCATCAAAGACGCTGGAAAGCACGCTCGAACTGGTGGAGCGCTACCACGCTTTCGAGGGTATTATTCAGGCCCCGGATGACCGCCGGAAGGCCGTTGCGCAGTTGCTCGAAAACCCAGCGCTGGGCGAAATCTATCTGATTTTCTTCAAAAATCGGCTTTCGGGCTATATCGCCCTTTGCTTCGGTTACTCGATCGAATTTGCCGGCCGTGACGCCTTCATCGATGAGTTTTTTCTGACCGAAGATGCACGGGGCAGGGGCATTGGCGGTCTCGTGCTGGACCAGGTGTTCGCTAGGCTTTCCGATGCTGGAATCGCCGCCCTTCACCTGGAAGTGGATAACGAAAATCACAGTGCGGAGCGTTTCTACACACGGCACGGCTTCGAAGCGCGTCGGAAGTATCACCTGATGTCGCGGTCGCTCATGTGACCGGCCAGTACGGTCATTTGCTTTGCGCTGAACCCGCGGGCCTGTGCCAGACATCCCCGAAGGCGGGCATTTCCATCCAGCGGTGCTCGGGCGAACCACGCAGATTGATTTGAGGTGCGTCGCGAAGCGCGGCAGCCTCAACCCGAGCCTCGAATCCAGGGCCGAAACCGTTAGCCGCTAGAGCCGAGTAGAGCTTTTGAATTGAGATCCTCGTTCGGTCGAAACCGGGTGCCACCTGGGGTGCCCGAACAGCGAAGAGTGTTGAATAGCTATCGACAAGATCTGCAATGGTCAGGTGCGACTTCGCCGTTGCCGGTGGCTGGTGCAAGGAGATCCTGGAGCCGTGGTCGCCATGAAGCAACAGGATGGTTTCGTCGAGCATGCCCTCGTCATGCAGAGCGCGCATGAAGTGCTCCAGGCGCAGATAGAGGCACTGCAGTTGCGTGAAGTACAGACCGTACTTGTCTCTACGGCTCGCCGGCGTATTGAAATCATCGGTAACAAGGTCATCGTAATTCTGCCATTCGCGAACGTCGCGCAGATCACAGTTTGATTTCAGTGCGTAGGGAAAGTGCGGCAGAATCAGATGGTGAAGGTGGTATTGGCCGGCTTCAATCTTAGGAACCTCCGCACGGATACGCTGCAACTGGCGATCGCTGGACAGTGTGGACAGCGAATAGGCTTCGACATCCAGGAGGGATGCTTCAATGTCCATTTGCCTGAGCTGCTTCACCGCCAGGATCTCGGCATTTAGCACCAGCTTGTAGATTGTGCTTTGCTTCAGATGACCACCTGCGATGAGGAGAGCCTTTTGAAAAGGCGACAGGTTCGCTTCCTCGAGGTTGTTGATCGAGAGGAGATCGTAGTTGCGGCAATCCGTCTGCTTAAGGCCGGTTGTTTTGCACAGATCGGCGTGTGAGATGCCGGCAACAAGAAAGCGGTAGCCGCGCTCTTCCAGCTCCTTCAGCAGCGTGGCACCACCCCCAGATGACTTCTCGCCGGAGTTGGGGAGCACAGGCCCTGACTGTCCTGAAAAGACACGGCGCAACGAATGCTTAGTCGCAAACTCCTCGCTGAACGCCTGGGAATAGAGCCGGAATCCCCAACGCTCGTAGAAGGATAGAATTTCCGCGCGAACGGCAGCGCTCTCCGCAATCTCATTTGGAAATCCATCCAGCCCCAGGTGTTCGTCAAGGATGAGGTGAACCACGGGCGGGAGGTCCGTCCGACCCGCCGTGTCAGCAGGTGACGATTGCGCCGCGGCAGGCGAGCGTTGCTCCGGAAAGAGAAACGCGCTGACGAGATACACAAACAGGAAGGCAGCCAGAGCCTGCCAGCAGGCTTTTGCGAGAAAAACGGCGACCAGAAACGCGACGATGAAAACCGACAGTAGGATGCCCAGAGACAGCAGCAACGAATCTCGTTTGAGAAAATCGATGAAGGCAAGATCGCAAAAGAGCACCACGATCAGGCCGAAGATCAATGCTGTCAGAATGCGACTCGGATAAAGAGTGAAAACCCAGCAAACAGCGGCAAGAACGCCAAAGAAAAGGAAGATCCCGGCCAGCTCAAACCTGAAAACGCCATAGTCGTTGTAGATGAGAAAGCTGACGAAGGGAACGGAGATGGCAAGAAAGCAACAGAGAAACCGTAGCGGTGCGCTGCTGCCTGTGTCTCGCACAGGCAGCGAGGAAGATCCAGAATTCTGCGCGCTGCTCATCGCCTCTTGCAGAGATAAAGACGGCGACCTGACTTCGATGTCTGTTGCGTTTCGACAATTTCCCCTTTTTCCTTGATGTACGACTCAAAGTTTTCAGCCGTGTAATCGGGGAATATGTCTTCCCGCAGCGCCAGCATCTGCCGGACCATGGAGTCTTCCTTCGGCACGAATTCCAGAACCCCGAGAGGGGCGGTCCCCATCAACCACTGAACAACCGATCTCAATGGGATGTTCTTTCCAATCGCGAGATGATGCACAAACGCCAGGCCAAGCGTGCAATCTGCGCAAATTCGGCTGCTGTATCCGCCACGTTCCTGTTCGTTCCAGCCCTGATTTGGCGAGGGATTGGCAGCGTCCAAGAAGAGCGGGAGTAACGGCAGAGATTTGTCGCGGCTGCGAGCAAAGGCCGAATCCAGGGCATTTTGGTCGAAGTCGAACCCAACGGCGTAGCCGGCACCTGACTTCAGGGCCGTTTCGCTGAATTCGCCGGTATTGCAGCCGATATCCCAAAGCAGCCCGGGTTTGTGCTGTTCAGCCACCCGGGCAATGAACGCATGCTTAACCGCGCGCTCGTCGGAATCGTAGATGTTGTCGCATTCATAATCCGCCCACACCGTTTTACCGATATCGGCCGGTTTGAGGCCCTCGATCCATCCCTCGAGCTTTTCAAGCATCCGCACGAAGCGATCGCGCGGCAGAACCGGCGCTTTCGACATGTTCTCCAAGGTCGTTTCCCGGTCGCCGGCCCCCAAGGCCTGAAGACGCGACAGGAGTGTCACGTGCATCAGTATTTTAGGATCCAGCTTGCGCCGGAAGGGCAGAAGTCGGCTCAGTTCACCGCTGTCGATGCCTTCCATGGACCCACGGCACCAGGCATTGTGCGGCACGCCGAGAATGGCGCGCAGAATCAGTGGGTTCAGGAACTGCTCGCAGAACTGCCTGTGCCCCTCCCAGATCGCTCCCTCGGAATAGGGGGTGAAGGACAGTAGGTCGATAAAAACCGGTTGGGCGCCCCGAAACTGAACGTTGTATGCGGTCGCGTCCTTTAAGGTGATGCCTTTAGACAGCGCACGAAGATGCGTCCGCAGATGCAGGAGCGCAGCCGCCTTGAGTGCCGAAAACGACCACTCGTAATAGTACGAGATAAAGGGAATGCGCTCATGCTCCAGCACTCGGCCGCCGTTTTCTAGGGGCAGGTCGAGCTGTGATGCGTCGACTTCCTGCGTCTGCACGAGCAAACCTTCGCCCTCGAGCTCATCGAGAAGCCCTGTTGCCCGAACCGCATCGAATTGCTCAGCCGCCGCCGGCGTCATCGTGCGGTAAATATGTCCTTCGTTTTGGTAGACCCGAGCGCTTGGATCGCGAAACGATCCGGGATCAGGTCTCATCTACGCTCCTGGGCTGAAGGGCCTCGGCCCCATGATCCGGCGAACGACGGAAAAAGCCTTTGATCTTCGCCCAGTAAATGCGACCCACGACCAGCACGCCGGCGACACCCCCGAGCAGGGCCTGAAGGAGAAACGCGCCCGTGCCAGGATCAAGATATGCATATGACGGCTGCGAAATTAAAAACAAAGGTAACGCAATTAAGATGGTGAATACCGATTTCTTCATAAGAATAACCTCATTAATAAAAACCGACTTCCCCCTGCCATCCCCTTGCAGAATACTGTACCTGCGAAAGTACGCCTTTCAGTTGTAACAAAAGTGTAGCATAAATATCTATTTTTGATTGATTTAAATCGATATTATTCTATCTATAATATCAGAGTTAGGCGCAGCAAATCTGAATGAGGTCGCTTGCAACACTTCAAACCCGCTGGCTTTTTCTCGCGCAAGAGCGTAATTTGTTGAAATAAAAGAAGATATTATCTTGATGTGAGTTGCCGCATCGCGGCATCCAGGCCTTCCAGTGTCATCGGAAACATGCGGCCTTCCATCAGCTGCTGAATAATGCCGATGGAGGTGGTGTAGCCCCAGTAGGATTCCTTCATGGGATTCAGCCAGACGGCCGAGGGAAAGGCTTGCAACAGCCGTTGAATCCAGACCGCGCCCGCTTCCTTGTTCATGTGCTCGACGCTGCCGCCAGGGTAGGTGATCTCATAGGGGCTCATGGAGGCATCGCCGACAAAGACAAGTTTGTAGTCGGAAGGGTAGGTGTGCAGCACTTCCCAGGTGTCGGTCGTTTCGCTCCAACGGCGGCGGTTCTCGCGCCAGAGGGCTTCGTAGGGACAGTTATGGAAGTAGTAGTACTCCAGATGCTTGAACTCGCTGCGCGCGGCTGAGAACAGCTCTTCGCAGGTTTTGATATGCGGATCCATCGAACCGCCGACGTCGAGCATCAACAGCAGCTTAACGGCGTTGTGCCGCTCCGGCACCAGCTTCACATCCAGCCAGCCGCCGTTTCGCGCCGTCGAAGAGATGGTGTCGTCCAAATCGAGCTCGGTTGCCGCACCTTCCCGGGCAAAGCTGCGCAGGCGCCGCAGAGCCATCTTGATATTGCGGGTCCCCAGCTCGACGCTGGAATCCAGGTCCTTGAATTCCCGCTTGTCCCAGACCTTGACCGCACGGAAATTGCGATTGCCGTCCTGGCCGATGCGTACGCCTTCGGGATTGTAGCCATAGGCACCATAAGGAGAGGTGCCGCCGGTGCCGATCCACTTGCTGCCGCCCTGGTGGCGACCCTGTTGTTCTTCCAGACGTTTCTTCAGGGTTTCCATGAGCGCATCCCAACCGCCCATGGCTTTGATCTTAGCCTTTTCCTCCTCGGTGAGGTTCAATTCGGTCAGCTTTCGCAGCCATTCCTCGGGGATTTCTTCACTGAGGTCTTCGCCTTCGACCTTTTCCAGACCTTTGAAGACATGGCCGAAGACTTGATCGAAGCGATCGAGAAAGCGTTCATCCTTTACCAAGACCGTCCTCGCCAGATAGTAAAAGTCATCGACCCGGTAGTCGGCGACTCCCGACTTCACTGCGTTGATCAGGTCTAGATACTCGCGCAAGGTGACCGGCACCTCGGCGTCCCGCAGTTCGAAGAAGAGTTTCAGGAACATCGTTCAGTCGTCCTCAAGCCTCTTTGGGTGACGCGCTTCAGGTGCGTTCTCTGCGGTTTAGAAAAGCCAGACGTTCGAAAAGATGCACATCCTGTTCCGACTTCAAGAGTGCGCCATAGAGCGGCGGGATAACACTGGAGCGGTCGTGCGCTCGCAGAACATCCTCGGGCATGTCCTCCGACATCAGCAGTTTCAGCCAGTCGAGAAGCTCTGAGGTCGAAGGTTTTTTGCGCAACCCGGTGACTTCTCTCACTTCGTAGAAAACCGTCAGGGCGTCGCGCAAAAGCTGTTGTTTCACATCGGGATAATGGACCTGAACGATCTGTTCCATGGTGTCGCGGTCCGGAAAACGAATGTAGTGAAAGAAACAGCGGCGCAGGAAAGCGTCAGGCAGTTCTTTCTCGTTGTTCGAGGTAATGATCACGATCGGACGGTTGCGCGCCTTGACCAGTTGCTGGGTCTCATGGACGTAGAATTCCATCCGGTCGAGTTCCTGCAGCAAGTCGTTCGGAAACTCGATATCCGCCTTGTCGATCTCGTCGATCAGCAGAACCGGCGCAACCTCTGCCTCGAAGGCCTCCCAAAGTTTGCCTTTGACGATGTAGTTAGCGATGTCGTTAACCCGATCGTCGCCCAACTGGCCGTCCCGCAATCGGGCCACGGCGTCGTATTCATAGAGGCCGTGCTGTGCCTTGGTCGTCGACTTGACGTTCCACTCGATCAGGTTCCGGCCGAGGGATTCAGCAACCTGAGCGGCAAGGACGGTCTTACCGGTGCCCGGTTCTCCCTTAACCAGCAGGGGCCGTTCCAGCGTTATCGCGGCATTTACGCCGACCTTGAGGTCCTCTGTCGCCACATAAGCATCGGTCCCTTGAAACTGCACGCCCGGTCCTCCTCGGAAAAGCACTGGATAGCTGCGCCCCTGCAGGGCAGCGTTTTGAAACTTGGCGCAGACTAGCTGCGGCCTTCCCAAAGCGAAAGGCTTGAACTGCGGTTGGTCGAAACCGTATAGCTTTGGAACTTCCCGAAAGTAAGGAGTCGCCCGTGTCCGATCGAGAAACACCCGCCATCGGCATCATTTGCGCCATCCCCGATGAAATCGCACAGTTTGGCAGCGCCTTTCGGCAGGAAAAAACGACCAGCTTCGGCGGTTTCGACTTCGCGGAAGGCGAAATGGAAGGCAGACGCTGCATCCTGGTCGAGGCCGGTATGGGCAAAGTCAATGCCGCTGTGGTCGCGACCATCCTGGCCCAGCAGTTCGGTTGTGGAAGCCTGCTGTTTTCCGGCGTCGCCGGCGGGCTCGATCCAACCTTGGGGATTGGGGATGTGATCATCGGCCAGCATCTGATCCAGCACGACTATGGCATCATCAACAACGAGGTCACCGAAAGCTATCATCCTGGCCATCTGCCGATTTTCGCGCCCAGCGATCGCTTTGGCTATCACATGAGCGATGCCTTGCGCGCGAAGATCGAGACCGCGCTGCAAGGCTTTGAATTACCGGCACTTTCGTCGGCTGCGAGTGGTGGCAATGGGCGAAGCCCGAAACTACAGTTCGGCACGATCCTGACCGGGGATCAATTCGTGAACTGCACTTCGACCCGCAATCGCTTGCATAACGAACTTGGCGGTCAGGCGGTCGAGATGGAGGGCGCTGCCGTCGCCCAGGTCGCCGAGCGCTTCGGCCTTGACTGGCTGATCGTGCGTTCGCTTAGCGATCTGGCCGGCGAGGAGAGCGGAATCGATTTCATAAAGTTTCTCCATGAAACAGCTGCCGGCGCCGCGATTGTGCTGCGGCGCCTGATTACCGTTCTCTAGTTCACCTTCCACCAGGAGACGACTATGCCAGACACCCCTCTCACACTCGGCGTCGATCATGTCGGCCTCGCCGTGAGCAACCTCGAGGCTTCCGAAGACTTCTTCACCTCATGTCTTGGCTGGAGACGGGTAGGGGGCAAACCTGAGTACCCCGCCGCTTTTGTCTCAGACGGCAAGTCGGTGCTGACCCTCTGGCAGGTGACTGAACCCGAGAGTTGCGTGGCCTTCGACCGGCATCAAAACGTCGGTCTCCATCACTTGGCCTTAAAAGTAGCGGACGAAGAGGCCTTGAACAGCCTGTTCGAGACGGTAAAGGACTGGCCCGGCGTGAAAGTCGAGTTTTCACCGGAGCCCTCGGGGGCGGGCCCCAAAATCCACGCGATGATCAGAGAGCCTGGAGGTTTGCGCGTGGAGTTCGCCTACGATCCGCGCTGACTTCGGCCTATTCGCAGGCCTGCGGATCAGAAACGAAAGGGGATCCGCGATACGAAAAAGCCCGCGAGCGCCAGTTTCTAACGCTCGCTAGGCTATCGGCGTTCCGCAGCGCAGTGTCAGACGGAAAGATCGACTAGGCTGCCGCGACCGGATGCTTCTTTCGGCACGGTCTCCTCATTGCGCGTAATCTCTGTACGATCGCTGGCTTCGACCGGTCGGGCCGTTTCGGGCGCCGTCGATTGAGAGATTCTTGGCTGATTGGCAACCAAGGACGGAGCGGCAGAGGTGTCGCCATCGCGCACCGCAGCCGGCGTTATGGGACTCTGAATAATCATAATTTGGATATATACTCTTATATAAGTAATATTTCAAGAAAAAAATGAATTTTTATAAATACAATAAATATATAAATCTAATATAATTTGAATAAAATTTAATTTTACAAATAAAGATCAAATTTTATTTTTAAGCAACATCGATTGCTCGTTGGGCAAATTGACTGTTGCAGGGGGAGGATGCCGCCTGCTAACCCTTTGCGGCGCGACTATCGGGGGATTCGGCAGGAAAAACTGCCATTTCGTTGTAATAGCTGCGCGAGAGATCAACATGTTAATAGGCTGCTCGGCCTCGGTTTGCGAATCCCCGCGGATAAAGCACTAAATTTGGCCGTTGAGCCTATTCAGGCCGAGCCCGTTCAGGCCGAGCCCATTCAGACGGAGTTCCAACGTGGATACATCAGAAGTCCTGCGCATCCAGCGTTATCTGCGCGAAAAGTTCAACACAGAACGGCTCACGTTGGATATGAAGAGCAAGAAAAGCGATTCGATCGAGGTCAACATCGGTGGTGAGTTCATCGGCGTGATCTACAAAGACGAAGACGAAGGGGAAACCTCCTACGCCTTTAACATGGCGATCCTGGACATCGATCTCCCACCGGAGTCCTGACAGGCCGCTGAAAGGCCCGCAGAGAGCGCAAGCCAATCATCGCACTTTACGTTTGGCATCAACGCACCGCTCAGCCGACTTTCTGAGGCATCTCAGGGAGGATGGACTCGTCGCGCGCTAAGCCTCGCTTGCGTCTAGGCTTCTAGTGCTTCTGTTCGTTTTCTCGAGCGCAAGAGATACAGGTTGTTGCGGTTGGATCCAATTCCAGGCGTTTCAAGGCGATGTCCTCACCGCAAAGCACGCAATAACCGTAGTCTCCGTCTGCAATACGCTCTAAGGCGGCCTCGATTCGGCTCAATTCGATTGAACGCCGTCTCTCGGTCTCGAGCGACATGGCTTGGTTCTGCAACGCATCCATGCGTGACAGGCGACCGACTCGAGTCTGGTCCAGTTCAACGGGCCGTCGCTGATCTTCACTGCTGGCTGTCAGCCCCTGAAGCTCGGCACGGCGTTCGTGCAGGCGCTTGGTCACGGCAGGAATATCGATGTCGTTTCGGTCAGTCACAAGAACCCATACCGTAGCAGAAAAAATGGCAGTTCGTATAGCCTCGTCCTAAATTGCCCAAAGCCAGGGTATCGAAGAGGGTACAAATCCTCTGCACTTTTAAGGGGCAAAAGATAGAAGGCGCGCCCGTTACAGAAAAACACACGAAATCGGCAATTCGATTCCTGGTATCTCATGCGACCGGAGATGAGGTCATCTTGATCGAACAGAGTCGCAATGCCCGAACCGGCCCGAATTAAGGGAAAAGCCGAATAAATGCGACAGGGCGTAAATTTCCATTGCCCTTTCGAAATAGAACGTTATAAATCCGGCTCCGTGATGACGGGCCAACGGCTCGTTCCATGCATGCGGCTGTGGCGGAATCGGTAGACGCGCAACGTTGAGGTCGTTGTCCTCGAAAGGGGGTGGAGGTTCAAGTCCTCTCAGCCGCACCAAGATCGGGGTCCGACCCGATAAACATGGAAATCACGGAACGCGATCAAGGTGCACCTGACCTGATTGTCGAATATGCGGATGTGGCGGAATTGGTAGACGCGCATGCTTCAGGTGCATGTTCCCGTACGGGAGTGGAGGTTCAAGTCCTCTCATCCGCACCAAATCTTACTCACCAGCAAAGTCTTTCATGCTAGCGGCCTCCGAATTTAGAGGTCTTCCGCAAACATTTTGTCCTTCAAACCGGCCTCTGCAAGAAGATGATCGCGACCTTGTAAGGTCATGTTAGAGCATGTTCCGACCACACGGGATCATTTGACCGGGAAGATTTTCCGTTCTGACAAGGCGTGGTTCGCAATGCGATGCAGCGCGTCGGATGCCGCCGCATCGGATGCCGCCGCATCGGATGCCGCCGCATCGGATAAAAGCCGCAACGCGGTCAGGGCGGAAAAGAACCCGGCCTTCGGTAGGCTTTGAAGGCTCATCGGCCGCGTAGCGACGCTTGCCCGATGCTCTGCATCGCGCCGCGCGCCGCGCCTTACCGAGTGAGACTTCAAAGCCCATCAAATTGATCCCGTGTGGTCGGAATATGCTCTAGCTCGCAGAGATCTTCTTCACTACTGTACGTCAGTTGGGGGCTGTCGATCGGCGTGAACTGCTGCGAACAAAGTCTGTTTGTCCGCACTGGCAGATTGGCCGGCTGATGCCCATATCTGACAGAATTATAGGCCGGTGCGCGAAGCTTGCCGGCTCCATTTTGCTGAGAGCCAAGCCGGCAGAGGGACAGAACCCGGATGACGATCAAGAAAGATCGGAAAAAGGCCAGTAGCCGCACTGCAGGAAAGCCGAAGCCGGTTCATGCCCTGAGTTTCGCTGGCCGCTTGCGAAACTACTTCCTTGCCGGATTACTCGTTGCGGCGCCGATCGGCATTACCTTTTGGCTGGCGTGGCAATTCATCACCTTCGTTGATAGCAAAGTTCGGCCTCTAATCCCTGTTAAATGGAACCCAGAGAGCTATCTGCCCTTTGCAATTCCGGGGCTGGGTTTGTTGGTCGTACTGATTTCCTTGACCATTGTCGGCTCAGTCACGACCGGATACCTGGGCCGCTTGATCACCCGGGTCAGCGAAAGCGCCATTTCGCAGCTGCCGATCGTACGCAGTGTCTACAGCTGGACAAGACAGGTCTTCGAGACTGTTTTATCCCAGAAATCCAATGCGTTCCGGGAAGTGGTGCTTGTCGAGTATCCGAATCGCGGCACTTGGGCGGTCGGCTTCATCACTGGCCGAACCGAAGGCGAAGTGCAGGACTTGACCAGCGAGACCGTGGTCAACGTCTTTGTCCCCGCGACACCGAACCCGACCACGGGATTTCTACTGTTCATTCCCGAACGCGATGTTCACCACCTGGACCTGACCGTTGAAGAGGGGATCAAGCTGGTCATTTCCAGCGGCATCGTCACACCGCCGGAGAATGGCACACCAAACGGCCGTTCGCTTGAGCGGAAGAAAGAGGAAGAGAAACCTGAAGTCCACAGTTCGCACCAACTCGGCTTCATCGGACGGCTCCGCAACCACTTTCTCACCGGCATCCTGATCACAGCCCCCATTGGCATCACCTGTTGGCTGGCGATTGAAATCGTCACCTTCATCGATGATTGGGTGACACCGCTGATTCCGGCCAAATGGAATCCCGAAACCTATCTGCCCTTCGGTATCCCCGGGCTCGGTGTGATCGTCGTCCTGGTGGTGCTTACCCTGATCGGATTTCTCACCGCCGGGCTGGTAGGACGCAGCATCGTGCGCACAGGCGAGCGGCTCCTCGATCGTATGCCCGTGATTCGCGGGGTCTACGGCGCTCTGAAACAGATCTTCGAAGCGGTCTTCAAGCAGCAGTCGGCGGCTTTTCGAGACGTCGTCTTGGTGCAGTACCCGCGAGAGGAAAGTTGGGCAATTGGCTTTCTGACTGGCGATGCAAACCACCGTATCACCGATGTTGGCCCTGACGATGCGGTTAACATCTTTCTGCCAACCACCCCGAACCCGACCTCGGGATTCTTGCTCTTCGTTCCCAGGCGCAAAACGCGAACTCTGGATATGACGGTGGAGGAGGGCATCAAGATGGTGGTTTCGGGAGGCATCGTCACACCACCTAGCCGGCGTTCCGATCAGGAGCGCGCCCCGCAGATCGCGGTGCAGTCCGATGGCTCGGACAACGACCACGATCCCGAGGATCCCGGACAGCCGCCACAAGGCGTTGAACCGGTCGCAAAGGCCGGCTAGCGCGCCATCGCTGTGACTCAGTTTTTCTGACTGTCCCCATGCTCATCGCCGTGGGACCTTCTTCTTTATCTGCCTCTATCCAAAGCATTTGAAGGAGACGCCATGACCACGCGTTTCAATCCCCCATCGGGCTGGCCGCAGAATGGGCGCGCGTTCAACCATGGGATCATCGCACCGGAAGGCCGCACGCTGCATATGACGGGACAGGTGGCCTGGGACGGTGACGGGGATTTGATCGGCGTTGGCGATTGTGAAGCCCAAGTCCGCAAGTGTTTCGACAATGTCGAAGCGATTCTGGAAGCGGTCGGCGGCCGGCTAGAGGACATTGTCTCCCTAAGCATCTTTTTTCTGGAACGATCCGACCTGCCGGCGATCCAGAAGGTACGCGCCGAACGCCTCTCCGCGGAGACCGCGCCGGCCAGTATCCTAATACAAACGCCTGGGCTCGTCGTTCCCGAGCTTTTGGTGGAATTGGTGCCTATCGCCGTGATCCCTCATGAACGCTTCCGTGCGCCAGCCTGCTAAGGAATTGAGAAGGCCTAGCCGGATCGCAGGTACTTCACGGCTGCGTCGCGCTCGAAGAGATAGAGAAGGACTCTCAAGGCCTGTCCGCGTTCCGAATCGAGCTCCGGGTCTTTGTTCAGGATAAGAGCGGCGTCGTCGCGCGCCGCAGCCAGCAATTCGCCATGAGCTTGCAGATCCGCAAGCCGGAACTCGGGAAAACCGCTCTGCCGAGTGCCCAGCAGTTCGCCTGCGCCCCTGAGACGCAGATCTTCTTCGGCGATTCTAAAGCCATCATCGGTCTCACGCATGATATTCAAGCGCGCCCGGGCGATCTCGCCAAGGGGGCCTTGATAGAGGAGGAGGCAGCTGGACTTCAACGACCCCCGGCCGATCCGCCCGCGAAGCTGGTGCAGCTGAGCGAGCCCGAAGCGCTCAGCGTGCTCAATCACCATGATCGAGGCTTCGGGCACGTCGACGCCAACCTCGATCACCGTTGTCGCAACCAGTAAGGTGACTTCTCCTTCGACAAATGCCGCCATGGCGGCATCCTTCTCCTTCGCCTTCATCTTGCCGTGTACGAGGCCGACGCGCTCACCGAAGTGCATCTGCAAGTCCCGGTGCCGCTCTTCTGCGGCCGCGAGATCGCTGACTTCGGAATCCTCAACCAAAGGACAGACCCAGTAGACGCGGGTGCCGCTGTTTAGGGCCCGACCGATGCCCGCAACCACCTCGGAAAGGCGGTCGAGCGGAAGGGTTCGGGTGTCGATAGGTTGGCGGCCGGCCGGCTTCTCTGTGATGCGGGAGACATCCATGTCGCCGTAGGCCGTCAGCATCAAGGTGCGAGGGATTGGCGTGGCGGTCATCACGAGCATATCCACTCCGCGGCCCTTTTCGGCCAGGGTCAGCCGTTGGTGCACGCCGAAACGATGCTGCTCGTCGATCACGGCCAGAGCCAAGTCACTAAAAGCCACATCCTGCTGAAAGAGGGCGTGGGTGCCGATCACAATGGCAGACTCGCCAGATGCGATGCGTTCCAGTACGGCTGCGCGCGCCTTCCCTTTGTCACGCCCGGTCAACAGCTCGACGCCAACGCCCGCGGCTTCGGCCAAGGGTGCGATGGTTTTGTAGTGCTGACGGGCCAAAATTTCAGTGGGCGCCATGATTGCCGCCTGGGCGCCTGCCTCGACGGCGCTCAGCATGGCAAGCAGAGCGACGACGGTTTTACCACTGCCCACGTCGCCCTGAACCAGCCGTAACATCCGCGAATCGCTCGCCATGTCATCATCGATCTCGGCCAGGACTTGCTGTTGAGAGCCGGTGAGAGAAAAGGGCAGGGCCTGAAGCACCAATGACCGGAGTCTGGCGTCGCCTTGGATCGAACGTCCGCGATGCCGGGTCTGGTTGCGGCGGATCAGCGCCAGGGCGAGTTGGTTGGCCAACAGCTCGTCGTAAGCCAGCCGGCTTCGCGCCGGCGTTTCAGCCTCCAGATCGGAGAGCTCGTTCGGTTTATGCACGCTTTGGATAGCATCCAACCAACTGGGCCAGGCCCTTTGGCGTTGGAAAGCTGGATCAAGCCATTCCGGCAGGTCGCTCAAGTGGGTGAGGGCGGTACCGACGGCCTTGGCCACCACCTTTTGCGGTAGGCCCGCCGTGAGCGGATAGACCGGCTGAACACTTTGGATTTCAGCCAATTCGGCTTCCGGCGCGATATGGTCGGGATGCGGCATCTGCAGGCCGCCGCCAAAGACCTCCAATTTGCCACTGACAACACGTGTCTCGCCGACCGGCAGGGTTTTCTCTAGGTAATCGGCACGGGCATGGAAGAAAACCAGGCTCAGGTCGCTGGTTTGATCCGTGACGACAACGCGATAGGGCCGCCCACGTGCGGGGGCCGGATGGTGCTTAAGGACTCGCACCACTAAGGTTACGATGCGACCTGGCTGTGCCTCTGCTAGGCTTGGACTGTATCGCCTGTCGACCAGCCCGTTCGGCATATGCCAGCAAAGGTCCAAAATATGTACACCCACAAGTCGCTCGAAAAGCACAGCGAAACGTGGACCGATGCCGGAAATACTGGTAATCGGGGCAAAGAGCGGAAAGAGAATTTCGGGTCGCAACTGTCAATAAGCCTGAAATGGGCACCTGGGCTGGGAACTGAAGTCGCCGTGGACTCGGGCGCATCTTACAACCGCTATCGTACTGGAGGAAACGGCTCGGTCACGGGTGAAACGACGTGACGGCGTAGGAATGGGGTCTCCTGAAAAGCGAATCGGGGCCGCGGGGGACGTTTAAAGAGTATGGAACAAGATCTTCGTTGGGACCGTCTGACGGTTTTGATTGTCGATGACAATCGCTTTATTCGAGAGCTGCTCACCTCGGTTCTCAAAACGCTCGGCGTTGGAAAGGTCGTGGCGGACGTCGACGGAGCGGCTGCGATCGAACGTTTAAAACTTAGCCTCGAGGATCCGATCACTGCAGGAATCGGGACGGTCGACCTTATCATCTCCGACTGTGTCATGCCGCAGATCGATGGCCGCCTGTTTCTGCGCTGGATTCGCACCGGACCCAATGTACCCGACCGCTTCGTACCCTTCATCATGGTCTCCGGCGCGGCTGATCGGGAAGTGGTACAGGAAGCGCGTGACGGCGGCGTAACGGAGTTTCTGGCAAAGCCCTTTTCCTCAAAAACCATCGCCGAGCGATTGTTGATGTTGGTCAACTCGCCGCGCCACTACGTTCTAGCGGAAGGCTACTTCGGGCCCGACCGGCGGCGTGTCGATCAGGACTTTCCGCGCGAGCGCAGAAAGACGAAGCGGCAAGAAGTACAGCTGATTCGCGGCCCGTCGGATGAGAAAACCCTGCGCGACGACGTGCGCGCCATTCATTTCGATCTGAACGATCGGCTGAGGGAGAAGCTCGGACCCAATGCCCGCAAAATCCCTGTCGCTTTCGACCCGGCGCTGATTCAGGCCGCCGAACGCCGTATTCAAACACTGGTCGGCGACTATGGTGACTGGATGGAGCGCTACATCAAGCAGATCCTGGAGGCCCAAGCGGCCTTGCAAAGCGGCAGGGGCAATCCCGAAGAATGCCTTAAGCGGATCAATGTGGTTGCCCACGAACTCCGCGGGCAGGGCGGTATCTTCGACTATCCGCTGATCACGGACGTCGGCAAATCTCTTTACAAAGCAACCAAACCGACGGGTCACCCACCTACCAAGGACAGAATCAAGCTGATTGGCGCGCATATCGATACGATCAGGACTGTATTCCGCAATAAGATCGTAGGTCACGGCGGCGATGTTGGTGAAGCTTTACTGAAAGAAATCGAACAGGCCGTCAAACGTTATCAATAGCTGCTTCGCACCTTGAAAGCAGCGCGCTTAGCACGCATTTTGCTCGTGTAATTGAGCCTTGTCGCGGCTATAGAAACCCAACCTTTCCGCAGAGCGGTGACTCAGATGAGCGATGACCTGACCAAACGCCGCAAACGACTGAAATTTCGCAGTTGGCATCGCGGAACCAAAGAAGCGGATCTGTTGCTTGGCACCTTCGCCGACCAGCACCTGGACGAGATGGACGCCGCCCAGTTGGACCGCTATGAAGTTATTCTGGATCAACCCGATCCTGTCGTTTATCAGTGGTTTACTGGTGAGTCTTCTCCACCTGTCGAACTGCAGAGCGACGTCACCGAACTTCTTCTGAACTTCCGCTATACACCTGACAAACCTTGAAATCTCTAGAGCCTCTTCTCGAACCGGCCGCACAGGCCGGCGCGCAACGCTATCAAATCGCCAACGCGCCGGATGGCGTTGATGCGCTCAGCATTGCGCAGCTCGCCGCCAAAGCGGAGAGCCCGATCGTCTTTGTTGCGCGCGACGATGCCCGCATGGCCAAGCTTCAGGCGGTGCTGGAGGTTTTCACCCCGGACATGGAAGTCCGTAGCTTTCCTGCCTGGGACTGCTTGCCCTATGACAGAGTCAGTCCGCATCGCGATATCCTGGCGCGCCGCATCGATCTGCTGACGGACATAGCCGCGGGGATCCGGACGGCAAAGGTCGTTCTGACCACCGTCAACGCTTTGATGCAGCGCATTCCGCCGCGCGCGGCCTTCGCCAAACGGCTCCTGATCGTCAAACCCGGCACACGCATTGAAACCGCGGAGCTGCTATCTTTTCTGTCGAGCAACGGTTACTTCCGCACAGAGACGGTCGGTGAGGCGGGTGAATTCGCCATTCGGGGCGGTATTGTCGACATATTCCCACCCGGCGAAGAGCTGCCGGCGCGTCTGGACTTTTTCGGCGATGAAATAGAAAGCATTCGACGCTTTGACCCGCTGACCCAGCTCACCACAGGAAAACTGAAACGCGTCGCGCTCAAGCCAGTCGGCGAAGTCACGCTGACACCGGAAACCATCGAGCGCTTTCGCTCGGGTTATCGGGAAGCCTTCGGCGCCGTGTCCCGTGACGATCCGCTTTACGAAAGTGTCTCAGACGGCCGTATCCATCCCGGTATGGAACATTGGCTGCCGCTGTTCTACGACCGCCTGGAAACCCTGTTGGACTATCTGGAAGACCCGGTTGTCCTGTTGGACCATCAGGCGACCGAGGCCCGCGACGCCCGCAAGGAAGCGATCGAGGATTTTTACGGCGCCCGGAAATCGATGGAATCCGTTCGCGATGCTGGCGGAGCACCCTATAAGCCCCTGGCGCCATCCCGGCTCTATCTGGGCGCCGTGGAATGGGACGAAGCCATAGAGCAGCTTCGCGGCGGTATCTTCACGCCCTATGCTCTCCCTGAGGATATGGCGGGGATTCTCGATGCGGGTGCCGCGGCCGGCGAAAACTTTGCCGAGGCCCGGGCACAGGATGACACCAACGTTTTCGATGCCGTTCGCCAGTTTATCGTTAAAGAGCAGTCGTCAGATCGCCGGGTTTTGGTCGCGGCCTACAGTGACGGAGCCCGCGATCGCCTGAGCAGCTTGCTGCGCGAGCACGGACAGGCCGGTCTGACCACGGCCGAGACCTGGGCCGATGCGGGCGCACTCGACCCCAAAGCCGTCGGCCTGATCACCCTAGAGATCGACCAGGGCTTTTCCACGCCCAACTTCACCTTGATCACGGAACAGGACATCCTGGGCGAGCGTATCGGCCGACAGCAGCGCAAACGCCGCCGGTCCGAGAATTTCCTGACAGAGGTCTCGACCCTGCAGGCGCAGGATCTGGTGGTCCACGTGGATCACGGCATCGGCCGTTACGAAGGCTTGGAGACCATCGAGGTTGGTGGGGCACCCCATGATTGCCTGAAGGTGATCTATCATGGCGGCGACAAGCTCTTCGTACCGGTCGAGAACATTGAGGTCCTTTCCCGTTTCGGGTCGGAAGATTCGTCGGTTGAACTGGACAGGTTAGGTGGCGCCGGTTGGCAATCGCGCAAAGCCAAGGTTAAGCAGCGCATCAAGGCGATTGCCGACGAATTGATCAAGATTGCTGCTGCCCGTGCCTTGAAAACCGCAGACTCCATGGTTCCGCCGGAAGGGATCTACGACGAATTCGCGGCGCGCTTCCCCTTTCCGGAGACCGAAGATCAACTCCGCGCCATCGAGGACATCCTGGAAGACCTGGGCTCCGGCAAGCCAATGGATCGCCTTGTCTGCGGCGATGTGGGCTTCGGAAAGACCGAGGTGGCGCTGCGAGCCGCCTTCATAGCCGTGATGTCCGGTAAACAAGTGGCTGTCGTGGTTCCCACGACCCTCTTGGCGCGCCAGCATTACAAGACCTTCGCCGAACGCTTCAATGGCTTGCCGGTTCGAGTGGTGCAGCTTTCCCGCCTCGTATCCACGAAGGATGCCAGCGACGCCCGTGCCGGCCTGGAAAAGGGGACTGTCGAGATCGTGGTCGGCACCCACGCCCTGCTGGGCAAGTCCGTCCGCTTCCGAGATTTGGGCCTGCTGATCGTCGATGAGGAACAGCATTTCGGCGTGAAGCAGAAGGAACGGCTCAAGCAGCTGCGCGAAGACGTTCATGTTCTCACCCTGACCGCGACGCCGATCCCGCGGACGCTGCAGCTGGCTATGTCAGGCGTGAAGGAAATGAGCCTGATCGCCACGCCGCCGGTAGACCGTCTGGCGGTCCGGACCTTTGTGCTGCCTTACGACCCGGTGATCGTGCGCGAGGCGATCCTGCGCGAGCATTACCGTGGCGGTCAGACCTTCTATGTCTGTCCGCGTCTGGCTGATATCGAAGAACTGAAGGACCGCCTGGCCAAGCTGGTGCCAGAAGTGAAGGTAGCTGTGGCTCACGGTCAATTGCCACCGAGTGAGCTGGAAGCCGTCATGACGGCATTCTACGATCACCAGTACGACATCCTGCTCTCGACCAACATCATCGAATCCGGCCTGGATATCCCCAGCGCCAACACCATGATCGTGCACCGCGCGGACATGTTCGGCCTGGCGCAGCTCTACCAGATCCGGGGCCGTATCGGCCGTTCAAAGACCCGCGGCTATGCCTACCTGACCCTGCCGCCGGGCCGTTTGCTCTCCTCTGCCGCAGAGAAACGCCTAAATGTCATGCAGACCCTCGACAGCCTGGGCGCAGGCTTTACCCTTGCCAGTCACGATATGGATATCCGTGGCGCCGGGAACCTGCTGGGCGAGGAGCAATCCGGCCATATCCGGGAAGTCGGTATCGAACTCTACCAGCAGATGCTGGAAGAGGCCGTGGCCGTGGCCAAGAGCGGTGGACGGGTCGAAGAAGAGGATGGCGAGCGCGGCTGGACCCCGCAGATCAATGTTGGCACATCAGTCCTGATCCCGGAGCAATACGTCGCCGACCTGAATGTGCGTCTCGGCCTCTACCGCCGGCTGTCCGAACTAGTCAGCCGCCAGGAGATCGAGGGTTTCGCCGCCGAGTTAATCGACCGCTTTGGCGATCTACCAGAAGAGGTCGAGAACCTGCTCGACATCATGACCATCAAACAGCTCTGCCGGGATGCGGGCGTGGTCAAGGTCGACGCCGGCCCCAAAGGCGCAGTGGTCGCCTTCCACAACGACCAATTCTCC
>CBDDBN010000009.1:0-44659 GCA_965225735.1 Denitrobaculum sp.
AAGAAATCGCTGCTCTCGGGCAGAGGGTGCTTGCCGTTGCTGCGAAAGACAACATCGATCCACAAAAGGCGCTGACCTTCGGTGACGTCGAGCAGGGCCTTACTTTCCTGGGGCTTTTCGGCCTTATGGACCCACCGCGCGACGAAGCCATTGCTTCTGTCGCCGCCTGTCGTGCTGCGGGCATCCGGGTAAAGATGATCACCGGTGATCACGCCGGTACCGCGTCGGCTATTGCGCGCCAACTGGGTCTCGAGAACCCGGGCGGGGTTCTTACGGGCAGTGATCTCGATAGATTGGACGATGCACAGCTGCGGCTATGCGTGCAGGACACAGCGGTTTTCGCGCGCACCTCTCCCGCTAACAAACTCCGTCTGGTCGAAGCGCTCCAGGCCGCGGGCGAAGTCGTCGCCATGACAGGGGATGGAGTGAATGACGCGCCAGCACTGAAACGCGCGGATGTTGGCGTCGCTATGGGGCAGAAAGGCAGCGAGGCTGCCAAGGAAGCCTCTGAGATGGTGCTGGCGGATGACAATTTCGCCGCGATTGCCCAGGCTGTGCGCGCGGGCCGAACTGTCTACGACAATCTGAAAAAGGCGATTCTCTTCATCCTGCCGACCAATGGGGGTGAGGCTCTGGTGCTGATCTCGGCGATCCTGATTGGCTCGACGCTGCCGATCACGGCGGTGCAGATTCTTTGGGTCAACATGGTCACGGCCGTGACGCTTGCGCTTGCGTTGGCCTTCGAGCCCAGCGAACCGGATGTCATGAAGCGGCCGCCACGTGCGGCTGGTGAGCCAATTCTCTCGCGGTTCCTGATATGGCGGACCTGCTTCGTCTCGCTGCTGTTCATGATCGCTATTTTCGGCGGGTTTTCACTGGCGCAGGACAGGGGTGCGACTCTTGAGGAGGCCCGCACGATCGCTGTCAACATGCTGGTGGTGCTGGAAATCTTCTATCTTTTCTCCGTTCGTTATCTCACAGCGCCTTCTCTCTCCTGGCAAGGTTTGTTCGGCACACGCGCGGTCTTGATTGCGGTGCTCGCGGTCACCTTTCTGCAGTTCGCCTTCACCTATGCGCCCTTCATGCAGATGTTGTTCGAAACCCGGCCGCTTGGGTTGCTGCAGGGGCTACTTATCGTTGCCAGCGGTGTTCTGGTCTTGGTGGTTCTGGAGGTCGAAAAACTCGTCCACAGACGGCTTGCGTTGCACAGTCAGCGGTGACAAAAGGTGGAACGGCCGGGGCTGACGCATTGTCACAAAAACGACCGTGTTCTCGTGCTTTAAAACCTCGCTATGATCGCTGAGCTGGTAATCTGTAAGGAGCCTTCTGTATGTCCGATGACTTAGTTCTCTATACCCATCCCATGTCGCGCGGCCGGATCGTTCGCTGGATGCTAGAGGAGGTCGGACAGCCCTATCGGACCGAGGTGCTCGAATACGGCACCAGCATGAAGAGCGACGAATACCGTGCCGTCAATCCCATGGGTAAAGTGCCGGCGATTCGCCATGGCGACACCGTGGTGACTGAGACCTCCGCGATTTGCGCTTATCTTGCGGATGCCTTCCCGGAGGCTGGGTTGGCGCCGCCGCCCGGTGACCCTCTGCGTGGCCCCTACTACCGCTGGCTTTTCTTCGCCGCCGGGCCGGTCGAAATGGCCGCCATGAACCAGATGCTTGGCCATGAGGTCCCAGAGGACCGTAAGGTCTCGGTGGGGTACGGTAGTTACGAGGATGTGCTTACGGCATTGGAGCAGGCTGTCGCCAACAAGGAATACCTGGTTGGCAACCGTTTCAGCGCCGCGGATCTTTATCTCGGTTCGCATATCGGTTGGGGCATGTCCTTCGGCACAATTGAGAAACGTCCGGGTTTCGAAGACTACTGGCAGCGGCTGTCGACGCGGCCTGCGGCTGTGCGCGCCCGGGAAATCGACGACGCGCTTGTGGCGGAGCAGGCCTGACGTGGAATCTGCGTCCGACCGGGGCGTTGTCCTCGCGTGGTCTCTCCACTAACCTGCCGTTATGAGAATTTGCGTATTTTGCGGCTCGAGCCTCGGCGAAGATCCAGCTTACAAAGCCGCCGCCCAGGAGATCGGCACCTTTTTTGCCAAGCGGGATATCGAACTCGTCTACGGCGGCGGTCACGTTGGTCTGATGGGGGCGCTCGCCGATGCCGCGCTTGCGGGCGGTGGCCAGGTCACCGGCGTTATGCCGGAGGCATTGGTCGAGCGCGAGATTGCCCACAAAGGCCTGACGTCCCTGATCGTGGTCGAATCCATGCACGAACGAAAAGCCGAGATGGCAACCCGGGCGGACGGTTTTATTGCGCTACCCGGCGGCGCCGGAACGCTGGAGGAAGTTTTCGAACAGTGGACCTGGGCGCAGCTCGGCGTCCATCAGAAACCCTGCGGTTTTTTGAACATCAAGGGTTACTTCGATCCCCTTCAGGAGATGATCCGCCGGATCGTCGCGGAGGGATTCATGAAGCCCGACTACGCCGAGATGCTGATCTTCTCCGATTCCTGCGAGGATATTCTCGAGGCCTTTGAAGCTTACGAACCACCCGCGCGCAAATGGACGGACGGCACGACAGGCGTTCGACCCTAACGGAACTAGGACAGGTGTGGGTCGCCGGTCCGTTTAAAGTTCTCGATGTAGGTTTCGATGGGGAGTGCCGTGCCGGTCACGTGCAGCGTGCCGTCCTTTCGGGATACCAGGATCGGAGCATTGCCCGCTAAAGCCTCTGATGGCCGGCCCGACTCCAAGTATGCCTTGGACTGGTAGAAGAACACCCAGCCAAATTCGTGATCGATGGTCTCTTTGTCCAGCAGGACGAGTTCAAAAGGCGTTTCCTCGGTGGGGATGCCCAGCGTGCGCCGCTCTTGAGCGGTCAGACCTTGCTGCAGTTCTTGCCGTTTTCGCGCCGCTGCTTCCATCTCGGCCAGAGAGCTGAGTGCGAGACCACGAGCCTCTTCAAAAGTTATCACGCGTCCTGCTCCATCACTGACAACGGCCTTAGCACTTAGTGTTCCTCTAGCGGGGCCTCACAGCTTATCGCGCAGAGCGTAGTAGAGCATGCCCACGACCAGGCCGGGCCAGCGCAACAGCGTGCCGCCGGGAAATTTGCGGGTCGGGATACGCGCGAAGACGTCGAATCGCTCCGCCGTGCCGGCGACGGCCTCGGCGATGACCTTGCCGGCGAGCGAGGCCATGGCGATACCATGGCCCGAAAAGCCCTGGGCATAGTAGACGTTCGGCGAGAGCCGCCCGAAATCCGGCATGCGGTTCAGGGTAATGGCAAGCGTGCCGCCCCAGGCGTAGTCGATGCGCGTCTTCTCGAGCTGCGGATAAACCCGCAGCATGTATTTCCGGACAAATCCGGCCATATCCCGGGGGAAGCTGCGCCGATAGTTCTCGCCGCCGCCGAACAGCAGGCGCCTATCGGCGCTCAGCCGGTAATAGTCGATCACGAATTTGGTGTCGGCGACGGCCACGTCGTCGCGGTTGATCTCCCGCGCCAGGCTCTCGTCCAAGGGCTCGGTCGCCAGGATAAAGTTGTTGATCGGCATGATCTTTCCGGCCAGACGTGGCTCCAGGTGCTCCAGATAGCCGTTGCAGGCCAGCACGACATGCCGCGCCGTCACTTGATGGCCATTGCAGTCGAGTCTGCAAACGGCACCATCCCGGTAACCGGTGACCCGCGAAGCTTCGAACAGCCGTGCGCCGGCTTCCGCAGCGGCTCGGGCAAGCCCCAAGGCATAGTTCAACGGATGCAGGTGCGCGGCATCGCTGTCCAGAAGTCCGCCTTGATAGGCTTCCGTACCGAGCATCTCGCCGATCTCCGTCTTTGAGATGACGCGCAGGTGCTTATAAGCGTAGTCCCGTTCCAGCTTTTCCATATAAGGCGAAAACTCAGCTGCATCGCCGGGTTTGTAGGCGGCATGGAGAATGCCCGGTTTGAGGTCGCAGTCGATGTTGTGCTTTTCGACTCGCGACTTGACCACGGCTTTGGACGCTTCGGCGAGGTCCCAGAGACGCTTCGCGTCGTTCTTGCCGACCATGGCCTCGACCACGTCCTGATCCTGCCGCTGGCCGCTGCCGACCTGGCCGCCATTGCGGCCTGACGCGCCCCAGGCTATCCGGTTGGCTTCCAGGAGGACCACATCGTAGCCGCGTTCCGCTAGGTGCAGCGCCGTCGAAAGGCCGCAATAGCCGCCGCCGACGACACAGACATCGCAGCTCAGGTCTTCTGCCAATGTCGGGTAGTCTGCCGACAACTTCGCTGTCGCGGCGTAATAGGAGGCGGTGTGCGGTTCGGCGGTCATGCAGGTGCGGCGGCGGTTTTGCGATTGAACCCCCACCAAATAGAAGAGTGGGACCGCTTCGTAAAGTCCGGCCCCACATCTCTTTTACGTCGCAGCGAACCCGAAATCAGCTCCGCATGCTTTTCTGCAGTCTCTGCCTTCGGGCGAAGCCGAACAGGAGCAACCCAAATGCCAGGCTGGCCAGCGTGCCGGGTTCCGGCACCGGCTGCGTGGCATCCGGGTCTACGAAGCTGCGAAAGCCGAGATCGCCACCCGCCTGTTCAAAATCGAAGGGGCCCGGCGGCAGAGATACGAACTGCGAGCCGTTGGCGTAGAGATTGCCCACGGGGATGGAGAGCCAGACGTAGGCACCGGCGTTGAGGTGTTCCAATGCGATCGCGAGAACATCCCCGACTTCGACAAAGATGTTGAAGGCCGAAAGATCGACTGAAACGAAGCTGCCGTCCGAAAAATCCAGGTCCGGGATGTCGGCCAATGCGATTGTGCCGCTGCCGAGGGCTGGACCTGATGGGAAACCGCCCGCGATTGGCAGGATGTCGAAGGTCAGATCGCTCGCCGGCAGGTTAAAGTCGAGCCTTCGAATCTGAAGGTCGACACTCGTGAGCTGGCCGGCGATACCGGCAGTGAAACTCTGCGCATGAGCAAAGTTGGCGTTGAGGCTAACGGCGCTGTCCGCGCCGGCCAAAAAGGCATCGAAGGACTGATCGAGAACAGGCGCAGCCTGACTTGGCGATGCAAGAGCCAGGCTCGCCGCAGCGAAAATGGCTGCTGTGAGCTTTCTAAAGGGCATTTTTCAAATTCCTATAAGCAATGAGATAGGAGAATTGATTAGAGCATATTTTCGGGCTGCTGAGTCTTTCGGCGGCGCAGCCAGAAAAGCGACAGAAGCGGTGCGCCGAAGAGAGCCAGACTGCCGGGTTCAGGAACCTGGGCGATGGATTGGCTGAACACTGTCCCGCTTGCAAACTCACCATCGCCGCCGGCAGTGATAAAAGTACAGTCTGCGTCGACGCATCCCGCTAGACCGGCTACGAAGTTGTTCAGTTCCAGATCAATAATGCCACCGGCGTCGGTAAGAGGCGCGACAAAGAGCAGGCGCAGTGTGGGGGAACCACTGAAGTCTGGCGCGTCGGCGTTTCTGAAAAGACTGACGCCATCGGCTGATCCACTACCGACGAGGTCGAAGATCAGATCGCCCGAAACTGGGCCTTCCGTGGTCACGAGAGCATCGCTGTAGTTGCCGGTCTGCGCGTCGAAGATGAAGCTTCCGGACGCGGAACCGCCACCGACAAAGCTGACGTTGTCGAGGGTCCAAAGCAGGGGGACGGCGCTTGCGGGAACCGGTGCGAAAAGCACCCAGGCGGAGAGGGTCGAGGCGAGCAGAATGACAAGCCTGCAGACCCAGGTCACTGAGTCTGGTCTTGCAATTCTGTGCACCTCATTTGAGGTTGGGGTATTGGTGTTTCCGTTCATTGTTAATGCTCGTTCTTTTTTCAAACGCAAGCGGTTTGGCCGGCAGAGCTCGTGCGCTGCGTTTCTGGTTGGGGTTTAAGTCGATTGCGCTCTGCGAATGGCCCTGAGGGCGGTAGTCAGATGGCGTAGACGCTCGAGGTCATAAGTTCCGCCATCTCACCGTAGGCTTTTTCCCAAGCTCTACGTATCTCCGGGGTGAAGCGGTCACCCAGCACTTCCGCGAAGGTCTGCAAGAGGATCTCTCCGGCCACTGGGTAATGTTCTGGTTTCACACCGTAGGCGACGTGCCGCAAAGCCAGGCCTTCGAGCATGGGCGCCAGGGTATGCATGTTGTGGAGTTCCAGGACGATCACGCTCAGCTTGCTCATCAGCATATCGCCCTGGCGGCTTATATCCGTCGTAAAGAGGACGCGCGTCTCCGGCGCTTTTTCAAAGAGGTTCCGATAAAAAAGGTCTGCGACATGCTCGCTTTCTAGGAGAACCGCACGGAAACTGCTGCGGACCAACTGAATTTCGTTGTTGCTCAAAGCCATGGCTGTGACCCTCCGAGGATCAGCGACGGAAGGCGCCCATTGTGGTCGAACAGGACATCACTAATTTTTTGCCTCGCTCACACTGGATCCAACTGTCTATAAAGTATTATAAAATTAACACTGCTAGCAGTCGCCCCCAGGTTGTATCGACCTGGAGCGGCGTCATCTATGACAACTGTGGTACACTTAATTTACGGCGGCGCGAACCCGTGAAACGGCACAATGAAAATGCAATTTTGCATGAAAGCCTGAGGCTCCAGGACGGGGTTGGGGCGAGCGATGAAGGCGGAAGCGGGTATGGATTGGGATAACCTGAAGGTCGCCTTGGCGGTCAGTCGCCTGGGATCCCTGACCCAAGCGGCTTACACGCTCGGCATCGACCAGTCGACGGCAGGCCGGCGGCTTTCGGCGCTAGAAGCGGACCTGGGGATCATTCTCTTCGTGCGTTCCAAAACGGGCTTTGCGCTGACCGATGCCGGCCAGGCCGCGATCCGCGAAGCTATCGAAGTTGAGCGCCGCGTCGACAGCCTGGTCGATGCGGTGGCGAAGTCCGAGGAGGGGCCTGTCGGTATCGTGCGTCTGCTGGGCAATGGCTGGACCCTCGATCGCCTTGCACGCCGGGTCATGGCGCCTTTCCTCGCCGAACATCCGAAACTCGACTTGAGAATTATAACCCACGTTCCGCGCAGCCGCGTGCGCGGTGAAGCCTCCCTCTCTCTCTGGTTCGAGGTCGAGCCGCGCGATGGCGAATTCGCGATCAAGCTGGGGGACGTGCCCTACGGGCTCTACTGCGCGAAGGGCAAGGATCCCGCGGAGCTGGGATGGGTCTCCTTTTACGATGAAGACGCCCAGAGACCGGCGATTACGCGGACCTATCGTCGCCTGCGCCGGCGCCACGAAGACCTGCGTTTGACCGCCACCGATGCCGGAATCATGCTGGCGGCTGTGCGTGAAGGCGTTGGAAAAGCGCTGTTGCCGATGTGCCTTGCCGAGGGGGACGAAAAGCTTGTGCGGGTCAACGATGGCAAACCGGAACTGACGCGCGGCCTGCATCTTCACGCTCATCCCGATACCGTGCAAACCTTGCGGATTCAGGCGACGATCCGCTGGCTGCGCGAGTCCTTTCAGACGGTGTTCTTGCCGCCTGACTCTTCCGAACAGTCAGAAGGTCTCAAAAATCAGCAGTCGTTTCAGTGAGGCCAGTTCGACGCGGCAATTGGCGGTGCCGTTAGCCGAGATCTCGGCAATGGCATGATAGCCGCCCGATTCGAGATAACCGGCGTTGCAACCCATTTCCTCCGGTGGCGCGCTGCTTGAACGCGCGATCCGGTAGCGCAGCTTCAGATCGGACTCACCGACGAGCGGCAGGAGGATCATGGCCTGCGCGCCGGGCCGCAGCCGCTCGATACCTTCGCGTCCGCCGATCACCTCGACTTCAATGTCAGTGATCTCCCAGGGGCTGCCATTTGAGATCTTGAGGGTGGAGTTCCCCAACCAAAGCAGGTTCGGCGCGAGCAAAGCCGCAAAAAAGCCGACAACGACGAGGGCTGCGAAGAAAGCCTGTCGGCCACTCAGGGGCAAGTTGAGAGGATCGCGCATAGCCGGAACGCTATCCGGTATTGCTGGCGGCGCCAGATTCATCCAATGCCCGGGCGATCAGGGCTTTCGCGGCGGTCTGAGCGACTTTGGCCGCGCGGCTGCGCTGCTCCGACACCTGTGCGGTCACGATCGCGCCTTCCAGCAGCAGCGAGAGTTCCTCGGCCAGTTCCACTGGCTCCGCAGCCCCCGCAGCGCGGCAAAGATCTTCGACGTAACGGCGCATCAGTGACTTGAATTCCCGGCAGGCCTGGCGGATTGGCGTGTCCGATTCGGAAAACTCGCCAACCGCATTGATGTACATACAGCCATAGAAATTGTTCTGCTCGAACCACCGCGCCGCGACCTCGTACACCGCAAGCAGCCGGCCATAGGGATCCTCCGCCTGTGCTTCGACCTGCCGCATAAAGCCATTGCGAAACAGTCCGTCGTACTTTTTCAGAGCGGCCAGGATTAACTCGTCCTTGGATCGGAAATGCCGGTAGAGGGTCTTCTTGGACACACCTGACTGCGCCAGGATCGTATCGATTCCCGTCGCGTGATAGCCGTGTTCCGCGAACAGCTCGATCGCCGTATCGATGAGGTGTTCGCGTCGCTGGGGCGAAGCCATCGTCGTCTCTTACCATTAGCTACAGATCTGTATCTATATAGCCTTCCCAAAGGCAGAGAGCAATGGGAGCCGATGCGCTTCGTTCAGCCACACAGATCCTCCAGAGGCTCACAATGACTTGAACTGCATGGTTAAGAAGTCAGCTTGACGGGGGAGACAGATCTGTATACTTGTTTGTTTAGGGAAACAGATCTGTCTCCTTTATGGGTTCACCGCGAGCGACAACAACCAAGCCAAGGTCCGGCTTCATATGTCGTTGCAGTTTTGGAGGAGAAGGAAGCTCATGGATAAGTCAGCTAGACTGCTTACGGTGGGTGCCGTTGCACTCTTTACCCTGGCCGGTATGGTCGGCAGCGCCGCCTATGGCCAGATGACTCAAAAGAGCTATGCCGAAGGTGTGGTTTCGGCTGAGGGCGCGATTCAGGTGCCGGAGAATTTTCGGACCGACTACATAATGCTGGGGGCCTGGTCGGTGGCCGGCGATGTAGACACCGACGGTGAAGTCGGTCTGCATGAGGTTTATGCGCAGCGCTCGGCGGTCGAGGGTTACCGCAAGACCGGCAGCTTCCCGGATGGCACGGTTCTGGTGAAGGAACTCTTCAAAGGGAAGACGGAAGCGCTCACGACCGGCGAAGCGACCAGCGCGAGCGACGTCGCCGGCTATTTTGTGATGGTCAAGGACACCGAGGGGCGGTTCCCGGAAAACAAAAACTGGGGCGACGGCTGGGGCTGGTCGTTCTTCAATGCGAACAACAAAACCCAGGCCGAGACAAAAGATTACCAGGCTGAGTGCCTTGCCTGCCATGAGCCGGCGCGGGCCAGCGATCTGGTTTACGACTACGCCTATCCCGTGCTGAGGAACTAGATCGAGCGTTTATTCGGATCAGCGGGCCTGCTTACCGGTGAAAACCTCTCTACGGCCTATCCCACCTCCGGCCTCTGCGCTCTCGACGCAGGGGCCTCTTTTTTGTCTGAGACGATGATTGTGACTTTGCGTGTAAGCCGGTCTTAGAGCTGGATCGGGGCGCTGAAGAACTTGTCGAATCGGGGTGTTCATAATATGTTCTTGCTTTGATCTCGTTTTTCCAGGGGGCGTGGTGTGACGATTGATGGAAGCTGCTGCTGTGGCGCGATCAAGTTCGAGCTTTCTGCAGAGCCGACGATGATGGGAACCTGCCACTGCAGCAGGTGCCGCAAGCTGGGTGCGAGTGCGCTTCTCTTCGTCAGGAAAGAAGATCTGAAATGGATACGGGGAAGAGAACAGGTCCAGATTTTCAAGCCGACGCCGCCCTACAAATACAGCCGGTGTTTTTGCAAAGTCTGCGGGACCTCACTGGGCGAAATACTCTCAGAGGAAGATAGTTTCCCAATCTCGGCAAATACGATCGACAGTCCGCTTGACGTAAAGAACCAGTTTCACGAGTTCGTCGCGGAAAAACCCTCCTGGTACGATATCTGCGACGGGGCGAAGCAATTCGACGGACATCCCGTCTCCGGCTGAGCTGATCTCTCTAGGATGAGGGCTTTGCGGCCGCGGTCTCGTATAGGTCGGAACCCTCGTCAGACAACACCTTCTCCTCGCACCGTTTGCGGCAAGATTCGGCCCGCGTTCAGCGTCTCGAGCTTTTTCAGGCGTTCGCAAAGGCCTGATAGCTATTGCGCGGACCAGCGCAGGTTTGTGTTTCAATAGAGCCAGTTTTCGAAATCACTAGATCCAGATGCGATCATTTCTGGCATTTAGCACCTGCTTTGGCACACTGGCTCTAACAAACAATTGAACTGGCCCTATCGCCGCAGCGTGACCCTCGTCATCTTCCGGCGCCAGAGACAAGCCGCACAACCGGGCAAGCGTAATCAAGAGCGCGCGCCATCTAGAGTTCGGCGAGAAGTGTTCCACAGCATAGTTTCGGATGAGGAGGAAAACATCCATGACCGCGGGTCAGAAACAGATCACCGTTGATGATCTCGTCGCCACTTTCGACGCTTTCAACAAACACGACGTCGATGGTGTGATGAAGGCCTTCGCCGAGGATTGCATCTTCTATCCCGTGGGCGGGCCGGAGGTTTACGGCAGCAGGATCGAAGGCGCGGAAGCCATCGCGGCGGCTTTCTCCGGCGTCTGGGCCGCCATGCCGGATGCCCACTGGGATCATCACAGCCACTTCGTATACGAAGACCGGGCGGTTTCCGAATGGACCTTCAGCGGCACCGACAAAGACGGTATGCGCGTCGAGGCCGAGGGCGCCGATCTCTTCACCATCCGCAACGGCAAAATCGTCGTGAAACAGGCGCTTCGCAAGAACCGTCCGGCTTTCAAGGCGTAGTTTTTTCTGTCCGTGGTTAGCCATGTCTCATATGGGAAACAGCTAATGACTGCACAAAGACTTGCTTCCGAACCCGTTTCGACCGGAGCTGTTTCCGGCGAGCTGGGCTCCACCGAACCGACCTCAAGCGGGCCGAAGCGCCCGAAGCACTGGCCGAAGAGCAGCTACGATCCGCGCTACGACCCCCTGGTCGATGCGGGGCCGGGTCATAACCGCGACTATGCGCCGACCTACTGGATCGGCACGGCCGGCGCTCCGCCGGAAGATGACGGGCCGATCAGCCAGGACATCGATGTGGATGTCGCGATTGTCGGGTCCGGCTATACCGGTCTGAGCTGCGCCATTCATCTGGCCAAGGAACACGGCATCAAGGCTGTTGTGCTTGAAGCCAACACCGCGGCCTGGGGCTGCAGCACCCGTAACGGCGGACAGGCGCAGATCTCGTCGGGCCGGCTGAAGCGCTCCGAATGGATCAAGCGCTGGGGCCTCGACGTGGCGAAGGCCATGCACAAGGAAGTGGCCGAGGCCTTTGACGTTTTTCGCGACCTGATCTTTTCGGGCGAGTTCGACTGCGACCCGCAGCGCGGCGGCCATCTCTACATTGCGCATAACCAGCGCATGAAGCAGATGATCGAGAGGGAATCCCAGTTGCTGAACGAAGCCTTCGGCTATGGCACGCGGATTCTTTCACGCGAGGAGCTGCACCGGGACTTCGTCAAGGATGAGGAAGGCCTCGCGGCTATGCACGAGCCGGACGGCATCGGCATTCATGCGGCCAAGCTGGCCTTCGGCTATGTCAAACTTGCGCGGAAACTCGGCGCGACGGTTCATCCCTCCAGTCCGGTGATGGGCTGGAAGACAGTCGACGGCGTGCATCACCTGACCACGCCCGGTGGGACCGTGCGGGCGCGTGCCGTGGCACTGGCGACGGCCGGCTATACGCCGCCGGGCCTGCATAACCGCACAAAGAACCGTCTGATGCCGGTTCTGTCGAACTCCGTCGTCACACGGCCTCTGACCGATGAGGAGCGTGAGGCCTGCAACTTCAAGACCAACATGGTCCTGACGGATACGCGGACCCTGCGGCATTACTATCGCCAGATGCCCGACGGCCGGGTGCAGATCGGCAGCCGCAGTGCGATTACCGGCGCGGATGCGGAGAACCCGAAGCACCTCGCGCTCTTGTTGGAGGGACTCTACCGCAAGTTCCCCGCGCTGCGTGGAATCGACCTGGATTACTCCTGGTGGGGCTGGGTCGATGTCAGTCACGACATGATGCCGCGCATCTTTCAGCCGGATCCGAAGCAGAGCATCTACTACGCGCTCGGCTATGGCGGAAACGGTGTGATGTATTCGGCTCAGGCCGGCCGGCGCATGGCGCAGATGGTGGCAGGCAAGGGCGCGGGTCTCGACCTGCCGATCTTTACCTCGCCGCTGCCCAGTCACGGCATCCTGACGCCGTTCCGGCGCATGGGACAGCGCGCTATGTATGTCTGGTACTACCTGAACGACGAGAAACGAAAGTAATAACCCAACCCTGGCCGCTCCGAGCAAGGAGCGGCCATCCTTTTCAGGGGAGCAAGGCGAAACGTCTTCCGCCTGACGACGCTAAGAGAGGAAGAAACCGATGAAGATGACGACGGAAGAAGCCTTTGTTAAGGTTTTGCAGATGCACGGTATTGAGCATGCCTTTGGGATCATTGGTTCTGCGATGATGCCTGTATCGGATCTGTTTCCGAAGGCCGGCGTGACCTTTTGGGACTGCGCGCACGAGACCAATGCCGGCATGATCTGTGACGGTTACACCCGTGCGACCGGTAAGATGGCCATGGCCATCGCCCAGAACGGCCCGGGTATCACCGGCTTCGTGACGCCGATCAAGACGGCATACTGGAACCACACCCCGATGCTGCTGGTCACCCCCCAGGCGGCCAACAAGACCATCGGCCAGGGCGGCTTCCAGGAAGTCGAGCAGATGGCCCTGTTCCGGGATATGGTCTGCTATCAGGAAGAAGTCCGCGATGCCTCGCGTATCCCCGAGGTCCTCAACCGGGTGATCGAGAAAGCCATCCGCGGTTCCGCCCCGGCGCAGATGAACATCCCGCGCGACTTCTGGACCCAGGTGATCGACGTCGAGCTGCCGCAGATCGTCCGCCTCGAGCGTCCGGCCGGTGGCGAGGACGCCATCGCCGAGGCCGCCCGCCTGCTGTCGGAAGCCAAGTTCCCGGTGATCCTCTCGGGCGCCGGTGTGGTGCTGGGCAACGCCATCCAGGACTGCGCGGCCCTGGCCGAGCGTCTGGACGCGCCTGTGTGCAGCGGCTACCAGCACAACGACAGCTTCCCGGGCAGCCACCCGCTGGCCGCCGGCCCGCTGGGCTACAACGGCTCGAAGGCCGGTATGGAGCTGATCGCGAAGGCGGACGTGGTGCTGGCCCTGGGCACGCGCCTCAATCCCTTCTCGACTTTGCCGGGTTACGGCATCGACTACTGGCCGAAGGATGCGAAGATCATCCAGGTGGACATCAACTCCGACCGCATCGGCCTGACCAAGAAGGTGACCGTAGGTATCTGCGGCGACGCCAAGAAGGTGGCGAAGCAGCTCCTGGAGCAGCTGTCCCCGACCGCCGGTGACACGGACCGGGATGCCCGTAAGGCAACCATCCATCAGACCAAGTCTGCCTGGCTGCAGGCTCTGAGCTCGATGGACCACGAGGACGACGATCCGGGCACCAGCTGGAACGAAGATGCCCGTGCACGGGATGCGGACCGTCTTTCGCCGCGCCAGGCCTGGCGTGCGATCCAGGCGGGTCTGCCGAAGGAAGCGATCATCTCGAGCGACATCGGGAACAACTGCGCGATCGGCAACGCCTATCCGACCTTCGAGCAGGGCCGGAAGTATCTTGCGCCTGGTCTGTTCGGTCCCTGCGGTTACGGCTTCCCGGCGATCATCGGTGCGAAGATCGGCTGCCCTGATATTCCTGTTGTGGGCTTTGCCGGTGACGGGGCTTTCGGTATCTCCATGAACGAGATGACCTCTGTTGGCCGTGACGAGTGGCCGGCGATCACCATGGTGATCTTCCGGAACTACCAGTGGGGTGCTGAGAAGCGCAACACGACCTTGTGGTTCGACAACAACTTCGTTGGGACGGAGCTCGATCCGAAGTTGAGCTATGCGAAGGTTGCGGAGGGTTGCGGCCTGAAGGGTGTGACGGTTCGGACCCAGGAGGAGCTGACCTCTGCCCTGAAGACCTCCTGCGATGAGCAGAAGGACGGAGTGACGACCTTCATCGAGGTGATCCTGAACCAGGAGCTGGGCGAGCCTTTCCGGCGCGACGCCATGAAGAAGCCGGTTCCTGTCGCAGGCATCGACCCCAACGACATGCGCCCACAAACCGGGGCTTAAAGAGAACTGCGCATAAGCCAAAGCGCATAAGTAACTAAGCGAAGGCGGGATTGATCCCGCCTTCGTCACATCCAACACCATCCTTCCGATAGGTCAGGTCCATGTCTGAAAACCCCTACGCCATTAAAGTCTTCACCGACGAGCCCAAGCGTGAAGTGCACCGCACCCTGGACGCAGAGCGTGTCGTCTCCGGCGGTCCACAGCACCACACCCGCTTTTTCTTCGAAAGCGAAGACGGCGCCCTGAACTCCGGCACCTGGACCAGCACGCCCGGCAAGTGGCGCGCCTTCACCGACCGGGATGAGTTCTGCTACATCGTCTCGGGCCATTGCCGCCTGATCGACGACGAGGGTTTCGCACGGGAGTTCAAAGCTGGCGACGCTTTCCTGATCCCCAACGGCTTCACCGGCTACTGGGAAGTCATCGAGACCACCACCAAGCACTTCGTGATTCGCGCTCATGAAGCTTGATGCCCGGTGTTTTAAACACCGAGCATCATCGCTGTCGTTTCTCTAACGCGCGGGTAAGCGTTCCGGCGCAAACGTGATCCAACCGATTCTCGCGCCGATTGGTTTGGGGCGTTCACGCATTTCGTCGAGAACTGCATGCCCCTTTTCATCATTGCAGTTTTCAGCTATTTCGAGGCGCTCGGCGTCCAGAACAATCTCAGCTCTGCATGCCACGCCGACAGCAAACCTCCTTGCCACCGGATCTTGATGTGCGATGAGTCGTCTCAGCGTTTCCGTATCAACCCGTTCCGAGCAACGGAACACATCCGCGATCTCTTCGAACACAGTTCCCGGCGCAAGTTCCGCAGCTGCCCGCGCTCCGTATGCCAGGCGCGTATCATACCGGTCCCGCGCAATAGAGAGTATCGCAGCCCGATGCACGAAAGGTTCTGGGTCATCTAGCGCCAGGATCAGCTTTCCCAGTGCTTTTCGGTGTTTTACGTTTGCGCAGGCTCCCAAACCGTGGATCACATCTGATCGGATTTGGGCCGACTCGTTGTCAAGCAATGCCGTCAATTCATCGATACACGGTTGGAGCATGTTTCCAATCTCGTTGGCGATGTATGCGCCTGCCGCAACGGCTTTTTTGTTGCTTGAACAAAGCAGTCTGGACAAGTTTTTGACCGGGTACCCTCTGTAAAACGCGCCAATGAGCTCGAACGCGTCAACGTCCTCGCCAGCGAGGATCGCATCAATCATATTTTCGGGAGACATGATATTTCGATGCCGAATGCATCGTTATATTGTGGATATGGCAAACCTTATGAGGTTTTGTGCGCCATTGCTAGTGGAACCTGGATTGGAGCAACAGGCATTTTTATCAAACTTAACTGCTTTCTGAGTTTGTAAACTTTTAGAAAACTGAGCCTTTCCCGCAACTCCGGGCTAAGCGTTACCTATCTCAACGCCCAATCGCGTCGGCGATCAGTTTGACGCCCTGTCCGATCCGGTCTTTCGGGATGACCGAATAGGCGAGGCGCGCGAAGTTGCGGGGCGGGTTCGCTGAGGCGAAGAAGCGCGCGCCCGGTTCGATCAGGACGCTGTCGTTCTTCAGCTCCTCCGCCAGGGCGTCGCTGTCGATGCCTTCCGGAAACTCCAGCCAGACGCTGGCGCCGCCGATGGTGTCACGATTGACCACCCTCAGATCCGTCGCTGCCAGAGCTTCCTCCAGCACAAGCCAGCGGGCCTTGAAGACCTCACGCTGGCGCGCGGCGTGAGCGTTGTAGTGCCCGAGCGCGAGGAAGTAGGCGGTCGCGCGCTGTGTGATGCCCGGCGGGTGGCGGGTCACCAGAGTGCGCAGACCTCGGGCTTCCGTGATCAGGGTTTCCGCCGCCGCGATGTAGCCCAGGCGCAGGCCGGGGAAGAGGGTCTTGGAAAAGCTGCCCAGATAAATCACCCGGTCCTGGCTGTCGATCGACTTGAGGGCGGGCAGGGGCGGCTTGAGGTAGTTCATCTCGTAGTCATAGTCGTCCTCGACCACGATAAAGTCTCGTTCCTCGGCCAGTTCCAACAGCCGTTGCCGCCGCGCGCGGGACATATTGATGCCGGTTGGCGCGTGATGGCTCGGGGTTATGAAAACCACCTGCACGCCTTCGGGGATCTCCTCGACCAGCATCCCTTCCTTATCCAGCGGGATAGGTGCGACCCGCACACCTGAAAGGCGAAGTATCTCCCGCAACTCCGGATAGCCGGGCTCTTCCATCGCGGCGAAGGCATCCGGCCGGTGCGACATCAGGAGATGCGCAACGATCCAGAGCGCGTTCTGCGCTCCCAGCGTGACCAGGATTTCTTCCGGGCGGGCGGCAACGCCGCGACCGGGCAGACTGCGCATGACGATCTGCTTCACCAGCATGGAGTCGTCCGCGACCCGGAAGTCGCCCGCGGCGGCGTCGAAGTCGCGCTTGCCCAGCGCTCGCCGCGCGCAGTCCCGCCAGGCGTCGTGGGGAAAAAGGTTCTGGTCCGCCTGACCATAGACAAAGGGATAGCGGTAGGCGCGCCAGTTGGCCGGCTTGACCTGCTCGGCCATGGCGGCGTAGGTCGGCGGCAGATGGCGCGACCACTCGACTTTGACGGCTTCCTCGCGCGCCTTTTCGCCCGCCGCGAGACGCAGGTTGGGCGAGGTTTCCGAAATGCGGTATCCGCTGCGCGGCGCCGAAACCAGATATCCGTCCGCCACCAGCTCCTGATAAGCCGCCGAGACCGTAATGCGCGCGATCTTCAGATGCTGCGCCAGCGCCCGGGTCGAGGGCAGCTTGTCGCCCGGCGCAAACCGCCCCGACCAGATCGCCGCGGAGATGGTTTCACGCAGGCGCATTTGCAGACTGATCGCGCTGTTTTCACTCAGAAAAATATGGCTGACGCTGATGTTCATGGAGGAAGAATAGCGATCAGGGCATAAGCGCGAAAGCTTTGGTCGTTGGGTCCTAGCAGACAGTATAGGGCCGTTTGAGAATGGATTTTCCGGGAGCGCCTGGCCCGATATCAGCCCAACGGCAGTTCTCTTATCCACAAACGCAGCTTGTATTTCACAAATATTTAGGGTTTTTCGCCTATCAGGGGTTGGCGCAATCGCTTTTGATATTTGCAACGAGACAGGTTTCGACGCCGTGACGACAGAAAATCATCAGGAACTTCTTCGTTTTAATCGTGTTGACGAAGAAATGAGAGCCACTCTCCGTTCATTGAGGCCTCTTTTAGAGCAGAACCTTCCCGGGATTCTTGACGATTTCTACAGTTACATCTCGGGTTTTACGGCGCCAAATGGCTTGTTTCAGGACCAGGCTTCCAAAGATCACGCCAAAGCCCAGCAGGTAAAACACTGGCTGCTGATCCTGTCCGGGGAGTTCGATGCGGACTATGTCGAGTCCGTACGCTCGATCGGGCGCGTGCACAACAAGATCGGTCTTGAGCCTTCCTGGTATATCGGCGGCTATGCCTACATTACCACCGAGCTTCAGCGCTGTATCAGCGATCATTTCGACGGCGGATGGTCGGGCCGTGGCGCGAAAGCCCAGAGGGCAGATGCGCTGGCCGCCGTCAATAAGGCGGCCTTGCTCGATATGAACATTGCGATTTCGGTCTATCTTGAGGAGAACCGAAAGGATCGGAAGCAGGCGCTGGAAAGTCTCGCGCAGCAGTTCGAAAGCAGCATCAAAGGGGTCGTCGAGGGCGTTGCCACGGCCTCAGGCGAAGTGCTCTCAACAGCGCAGGGCTTGTCCGCCGTCGCCAGTCAAACCAACGAGCAGGCCGCATCCGCCGCCACCACCTCCGAACAGGCGATGGAAAACGTTCAGACTGTTGCCGCTGCCTCCGAGGAACTTTCTTCTTCGATTGATGAAATCGGCCGGCGCGTCGATGAGTCCTCCAGGATTACCAGTGATGCGGTGACCCGGGCGCAGGAAAGCAACGCGCAGGTCGAGGGCTTGAGCGGAGCGGCCCAGAAAATCGGCGAAGTCATCAGTTTGATCCAGGATATTGCCGAGCAGACCAACCTCTTGGCGCTGAACGCCACCATCGAGGCGGCACGCGCCGGTGAGGCCGGAAAGGGTTTTGCCGTGGTCGCGGGTGAGGTCAAGGCGCTGGCCAATCAGACGGCGCAGGCAACCGATCAAATCTCCCAGCAGGTTTCCGAAATACAGGACGCGACAGCCTCCTCGGCCGAAGCCATTCAGCAGATCGTCACGACCATCGAGTCGGTCAGCAGCATCGCAAGCGAGATCACCTCGGCCGTCGGACAGCAGAGTGACGCCACACGTGAAATCTCCGCCAACATTCAGGAGGCTGCCGCCGGCACTCGTGAGGTCTCGGGTAATATCAGCGGCGTGACCCAGGCGGTTAGCCAGGCCGGCGAAGCTTCGGGGCAAATGCTTGAGGCCTCCCAAGGCCTCGATCGGCAATCCGAAAGCCTGCGCGATGCGGTCCAGCAGTTCCTGGAGCGCATTCGCGCGGCGTAACGCACTGGCATCGCGGGAGTGGCGTCGGCGCCAGCGCGAGGCTTTCCATCTGCCATAGGGATCTGTCAGAAAGGGCGTAACGCGCCTATTTCAGTTTTGCCGCCGTTCCGTAGACCAGGACCTCCATGCCTTGTCCGATTGTGGCGGTTGAGAAGCGGCTGTTGATGATCAGGGAAAAGCCCTCGGCGGCAGCTTTTTCCTGCATGCGCAAGACCGCTTCCCGCCGGCCTCGCTCCAGCAGGTTTTCATAGCTGCCGACGCGCCCTCCAAAGATCATTCTGAACCAGGCCAGCAGAGCCTTGAAGCGGTCTTTCGCCACCACCGTCGCGCCCGTGACCAGCTTCATTTCCGTCGCCTCGACCCCCGGCGGTAAGGATCTACCGGTCAGGATCTTCAGCGACCCTAGCGCCGCCTCGCGTTGCCGGATCGATCGGTAGTGCCGGCGCTCGTTGAAGGTGCCGATGACCAGGCCGGCCAACAGCAGGGTGATCGGAAGGGCGAAGACAAAAAAAACTTCCATTTCAGGGCTCCTCTCGCTCAACCACGACCGCAGTGCCGTAAGCGAGGATCTCCGCCGCGCCGGCGGTGATGGTGGAGGTGGAAAAGCGGATGTTCAGAACCGCGTTCGCGCCGAGCTCCTTGGCTTGCGCCATCATGCGCCGCAAAGCCTCTTGCCGGGCGTCTTCCAGCAGTTCGGTGTAGCCCTTCAGCTCGCCGCCGATGATGTTCTTCAGGCTCGCGAAGATGTCACGGCCGATGTGCTTGGTGCGAACGGTGCTGCCCTGCACCAGGCCCTTGTGCTCTGCGATGCGCCAACCCGGCGCGTGATCGATGTTTGTCAGCATGCTCTGTCCTTTTGCGGAATCATCTCGTATCGGTGGAGAATTAGTCTAAGTAATATAGGGATGAGTTGAGCCTGTTGTCGGCGGAGTTCGCAAGTCTGATGCGTTTGAGCAGATGCTCCTGCGTCGCAGGTGTCTTGGAAGGTGGAGCCTCTTGAGTGAATCGTATGCGCGACGCATGCGCCGCTATGCTTCCAGCATAAAACTTGTCTTCTATCTGCTGATCGCCATCAGCGCCGTGTCCGCCTACTTTTGGCCGCAGGACTCGCCCGACCGGGTGGAGCTGTTCGCAGATCGGCTGCGCAGCGCGATCATCGAAGGTCGCATCGAAGATCTCAAGGCGCTGCCTTGCCGGCCGGTCAACTGCATTAATGACAGAGTCCTCAGGCAGATGTTTGGCGATGGTTCACAAGAGGGCTTCGTTCAGTCGTTCCTCAAACGCCCCGAAGTCATTCTCAGAGCCTATGAACCTTTCTCGTTGGAGCAACTGATGGATGGCGAGGACTACCTCCTGTTTTTCTACGACCCCCATGTGATGCGTTTCGCGGAGCGCGCCTATCCTTCAGCAGAAGACCAGCGGAAGTTCTGGCGCAAGAGTTACCTCGAAACCCGGGTCTCCTATCGGGACGGCACCTGGACCCTCATCGGTGCGCCATTCCTGTCCCGCCCCGCGATTGAGATCGACTTGGGGGCGGAGATCAAACGGCGGTGAGCCTCAGGAGGAAGGGTTGCCTCGAGACGAGGGTGGTGCGGATGGGGCTTTTATGACACGTCCTTCTATCGCGGATCACATCTGCCGTTCGTAGAGGACTACGGCTAAAGGCTCTGGCTAGATTGCGGCATGGTCCAACCGTGCGTGCGCGCGCACCGGAAAGGTGCCCATGCCGCGAACCTTGGGCGGCACGGCGAAGAAGCGGAAGCCTTCGGTGGGGAGGGCAGACAGGTTTGTCATATGCTCGACAATGGGAATCTCGGCGGCCAGTAAAACTGAATGCACGGGCCGGGTTCCGCCGGAGATGTCGTCGATATTGAGGGAATCGATCCCAACCAGCGTCGCGCCCTGGTCGCGCAGATAGATGGCTGCCGCCTCGGTCAGGAAGGGATGGTCTTCGAAATACTGATCCGTACCCCAGTGACGGCTCCAGCCGGTTTCGACCAGCACGGCGCGCCCGCCAACTTCGCTTGCAGCGAAGGCCGTCCAGTCGATGGCGCGTCCGGCGGCGCCGTTCACACGCACCAGCAGGCCCGGCAGGTTCGATACCCGCTCCAATGCCAAGCCTTCCAGGTCATGGCCGTCGCGGTAGCGGTGAAAGGGCGTGTCGATATAGGTCCCGGTGTTGGAGACCATCTCGATCTTGCCGATCTGAAACTCCGTACCCTCGGCGTAGTGCGCGTGGGAATCGGCAAAGGACATATGGTCACAGATCAGCGGCGCCGGCAGGCCCTTGTAGGTGATCATGCCGTCGGCGATGCTATGGCTCAGATCGATGAAGTCGTCGCCTTCAGGTGCGCTGACCGATTCCCGTGCTTCGTTGTTGTCGCGCTTATGCCGCTCTTCGATAATCCGTTTGTTGAGGATCCGTACCTCACCGACCATCAACAGCCGGAGATCTTCGATGATGTAGGCGGCCAAGGCTTCGTCCGCGATATCCTCGCCCTGGATATCCAGGCGAAAATCCTGCCCTTGAATGCCGCCCCCATTCGAAAAGGCGACCTCGAAGTCGAAGCAGACGCGCCGCTCGGTCATGCCTGGTCTCCTGTCTTTCCTCTGGATTGTCTTGCTCTGTGGCGCCGGACTTTCGCGCGGTTGCCGCAGCCGCTGGAGGAGGAACACCAAACCCGTTTGCCGGGCCGGGAGTTATCGAAGAACAGCATTTTGCAGTCGGGGCATTGGCGCAGCTTGTGCTGTGTGTCCTCGCTCAAACGAAGAATGGCGTCGGCGGCGAGAAGCGAAAAGAGAGCCTCGAAGAAGTCGGACGAGACCATCGAGATCTTACCGCCGCGCCATTGCGGGCTGGCCGTGGGTTTGCGGGCGTAGCTGTTGAGAGTTGAAATGTCTCTCGCCGCCGGCGCGTCGCCCGCAACCAGAGCCTTGGCAGCGCGATAGATGCACTCACGCAAACGCCGCGCCCGCCGCAGGTCTTCTTGCTCCGCGGCAGTGGCGGGCTCCGATGCGATACCGGCCAGCGCGGTCCAGCGATCCAAGTCTTCGGGGACGGCAAGTAAGTCCGTTGGCTGCGTTTCCCGGCCCGCGAGCGTATCGACAAAGTCCAGAGCCGGCGTGCCGGCGGTAAATTCAAAATCCCGTTTCATTTGTAACATGTATTATTGGTTACAAAGTTTGTCAAACGCTGAATTGGCAGTCTGGCAAAGCGATCGGTGCTAGCGAATGCCGTTATCCGATCAGCATCCTGATCACCTGCTCTGCTTCCCGGCGCGCTGTTTCGGCACTGATCTCGTCAGGGTCGTGCGCTTTTCTAAGCCAGGCACCGTCCATGTATGCCTGCAGTGCGCGTCTGGCCGTGTCTCTCTGCGAGTCGGGCAGCAGCTGTGAGAGCTCGCGATTCAGATTGCTGTGCACGCGCTTCCGATTAATGCGCTGAAGCCGTGCCAGCGGGCGGCTATAGGGGGCGTGGGCCCAGAACTGCATCCAGACGTTGACGGTCGGGCCGGTGAAAAAACTCTCTCCGAAATTTGCAAGAACCAAGGCGCTGAGTCGCTCGCGGTGGTCTTTCGCTTGGGATAGCCGCATCAGCGTTTCGCGTTTCAGTGTCGCGAGAAAACGCCGCATGGTAGCTTCCAGCAACTCTTCCTTGCCGCCGAAATAATAGTGGATGCTGCCAGCTGAAGCTCCGGCCCGGGCAGCGATCTGATTCACCGTGACGGCAGCAAAGCCATGCTCGACGACGGCGGAGATGGCCGCGTCGATCAACTCTTCGCGGCGGAGGTCCTTTATGCGTTGGCGGCCCAATCGATCCTCCCTGGCGTCGGTCCCCATGGTCGGCTCTTTCCGGCAGACTCTTTTCATAATCTAGCTGCTGCCTTCAGGGGCTTCAAGCCATCGCGCCTATTTTTAAGTTGTACGACCATGCAATTTTTGGCATGATTCAGCATACACATTTGTATGCAGAGTCGATAACGATAAAAACAGCCGCGTTCAGGCGTGGCGATTCTGCACAAGGAAATAATCAAAAGGTGGGAGGAAGCCGTGACTTTGATCTTATCGGCGGGCGTGTTGCTTGCCCTCGGGATGGTGATTTTCAGCCTCGTGAAATGGGGCAATCTGGAATGCATCGGTGTCACGCCGGTGCCGCTCTTCACCTTTATCGCGATCCTCTTCACCTCGGGCCTGGACGTGGGCCTGATCATGTTCCCGCTGACCGAGTTTCCGGTCTATGCCGACACCGCCACCAGCCCCGAGTATGCTTTCACCAACCCGCTCGCCATTGAGTTCGGGTTTTGGGGCTTCATGATCTGGGGCTTTTACTTCCTGACCAGCTTTTACTTCTGCGTCATCGAGCCTCGGGTTGGCTTTTTCGAAATTCCCTGGGTGCGCGTGCTGAACAACATCGTCATTATCGGCACCTGTGCGTTCACGGCCTATCTCTTCCTGACCAACCTGCCCTGGTACGCGCCGCAGATCGGTGACGGCGAGAGCATTACGGCCACCTTCTATGTGATCGTTTTCGTGGTGATCCTGGCCTCGGTCTACTCCAGCACCGATATCAAGTATGTGAAGATTCTCAGCCTCGCTTCGACCTGGCTCTTTATCGGACTGATCCTCCTCATGGCCATTGCGGCCGGTATGGGCGGTGGCGCGATGCTTGAAAGTGCGGGCCTGATCGGCGGTTACTTCGCGAACATCCACAAGTTCGTTCTCCCGATCAACGACTATCACGAGTTCTATCTCTTCTGGTGGTTCGCCTGGAGCATCATGATCGGCCAGTTCACCTCGCGCTTTGTTGGCGGTCTGAAGACCTGGCAGGTGCTGGTGGCGCTGGTGGTCTTCCCCTCGATCCCGCTCGCGATCTGGTTCTCGGTGCTTTACTACTACCATCTCAATAGCCTGGAGATCGCCGGTCTCTTTAGCATTGCCATGATCATCGTCGGCGTGACCTTCGTGATCAACTCGTTGGACTCGCTCACCCGGCTCTACTCCGACAATCTCTCGCTGACGGTGGCCCGTCTGGGACGGATGAAATACATCTTCCTCCATGTGGCGCTGCTCTTCGGTCTGACTCTGCTGTTCAAGCTCGACTTCCTGCAGATCCAGTGGATCGGTGCGATTGTGATCGGCCTCTACTTCGCCTGCCTCGGCTACATTTTGTACGCCAAGCGCAGCGACGTCATGGCCATCCGCACCTCACCCGAAGGCCGCGTGGTCGACTTCGACAAGATTGAAAAGGTTCACTGAGCCCGAGCGCGGAGTAAGATTGAGATCCCGGCGCAAGCTCCCTATCCGGGGCGTGCGTCGGGATTTCTTGTTTGTACGGGTTGAGCGCCTGGCAACTCCCAAGCTCGAAGCTGCGCATAGGCCGAGCAAAGCGCGGCGCAGACTATGGCAATGCAGAGATAGATAGCCGCGAACTCGCCGATATGGGCTGGCACTAAGTAAGTGTGTAGAGACTATCTCCAAAGCCTGGCAGAAAACCAGATTGGTTGTACAAGAAAGAATAAATTCTTCGGAGTATGAATAGAAAAAACGCTCTGCCCGCAAATGCGATTGCTGTGAGGGCGAAGAGAATTGTAATGAGTTTCAGCCCGCTCCCACTTGCCAATCGCCAGGCTCCGAGCAGGCCCAGCCGGTAGTCTTCCACCTCACCCTTTCGATCATCCACTGCCAAGCCTGGTAGTACGAGACTAAAACGCATCGCTAGTAACAAGAGCAGTAGAAAACCAGGCCAAAACCAGAGGTACTGGATGTTAGCGATAAGACTGATCTCTCCCGCATGCGGGAAAAAGATCCCAAAGCGACCTGCCTGTGGAGCGAATTTTAATGCGAATAGAAGGTCGCTCTTAAGGAACGTTTTCATGAAAAGTTCCCAGGGCATGATCAACCTGACAGGAATTGCTACCAGTGTCAGCACTGCAAGTACTGGGTTCGCGACAAAGAAAAAAACGATCGCGGGGATGAGCAATGCTGGAATAGGCAAGGCGAGGAGTAAAACAGTCAATATAGAATAGGCGAGCCAGGTGCGCTGTCGCCGCCCAAAAAATGAACCTTGCATAAGCCTGCTTTCTTCGCCAAGGAGCATCAGGCGGCAAGAGGCTACGCCAAAGACTGCGAAAGGGAGCAACCCTAACAGATGCAAAGGCGTCGTGTAGAGTAACTGCTTCGTACTTTTCGTGTCGACAGCAGTCAGGATGAATACAACAGTTGAAATTGCGAGACTTAGAACCATCGGCAGAAAAGCGAGTTTTGCAAGGTGTTTGAACCGACCGAAAACCTGGTAGAAAGCCTCTCGGAGGGTACGGCGAAAAGAGAGCTTCGGTCGCGCCGTCTTGGTGCCGTTATCTGTCATAGTCTGCCGTTCCTGGACTGAGGAAAACCTGCAACCAAGACGATAAATTCTCTTTCCTTATTTTTTGTAAAGAGGCTGTGACATGCTCGCGTTGCTTTGGGTTCTTCTGCAAAGGCCAACGTTTAGAACCGCGGGTTCGCATTCGAGCCGTGGCTTCCGGTCATGAGCTGGCCAGACAAGTAAATCAATCCCAGCAAAACCCAATTCACCTCTGCCAAGCCAGTAGAGTGTGCTAAGAGATGCTTCATCGACTGAGCTAAAGCTATGTAACGATGCGCGCGCTATCGACAGGTATGACGTCATTTGTTGAGACCAGGCCGCGCTATCGCCCGGACATCGACGGCCTGAGAGCAATCGCGGTCCTGTCGGTTATCTTTTTTCATATCGATGCAAGGCTCTTGCCGGGCGGTTTTGTCGGCGTCGATATTTTCTTCGTTATCTCCGGCTATCTGATTACCCGCAATATCATTGATGAACTTGCGCGCGGTGAATTCTCGATAGCCGATTTTTACCGGCGCCGGGTCAAACGGATCGCGCCGGCCATGTTGCTGGTCATCTTCACGACCGTGGTCTTTGCGCAGTTTTTCCTCCTGCCAGAAGAGGCGGAGCTGGCGGCAGACTCCGCGCTTTGGTCGTTATTGTCTCTATCGAACGTCTATTTCTGGCTCAACATCGACGGCAACTATTTCGCAGAAGCCAGCAATGAGCTTCCGCTCTTACATCTCTGGTCACTCGGGGTTGAGGAACAGTTTTACATCGTCTGGCCGGTTTTACTGATGCTTCTGTTCGGGAGAACGAGCGGCCTAGCGCTCTTTCTGATGATGAGTGTCGCCGCGGTTTTTTCCTTCGCATACGCCGACCACGCGTTCGATCTCGACCCTTCTTTCGCCTACTACATGATCCCGACGAGAGCGGGCGAGTTGCTGTTGGGTGCCATCGTCGCACTTGGGGCCTCGAAGGGGATTGAGCAAAAGCTGCATCCCGCGCTGCTGAGCCCTTTAGGGTGGCTGGGTGCAGGTTTGATGTTTGGCAGTCTTGTCCTGCTATCGGAGCAGGATGTTTTCCCAGGCTGGACCGCGGTGCCGCCGACCCTCGGCACGGCCCTGATCATCCTTTCCGGTCTTCGCCAGTCCGGTCGCTTGATGCGGTTCTTGAGCTTCGCGCCCATGGTGGGCATCGGGCTCGTTTCCTACTCCGCCTATCTCTGGCATTGGCCGATCCTGGCGTTCATACGCTACGGATACGGAGAGGTGACTTTTTTCAGCGCCATCCTGGCGTTTCTCTCGACCTTCCTCTTGGCGTGGCTCACCTACCGGTATGTCGAGCAGCCGGCGCGCCGAGTGCGGTCTTCCGCGGTCAAGGTTTTTGCCTTTCAATACGTCATACCTGCGGGTGCATTGGCCATTGTGTGCCTGGGTGCCATGTACCTGGACGGATATGGCCTGCGAAATCATCTGTGGAACTACCGCGCAGAGCTGGCGTCTACGCTGGAAAGAAATGCGGGCGCCTATAGTTTCGATTACGTCTGCCAGAAACAAAGGATCAGAGAGTTCGATCTGAAAGACGGCCGTTGCGTTGTAGGACCATCGCCGGAAGAAGGGGCGCGAGTCATCTTATGGGGCGATTCCAATGCGAGCCACTACGTCGGAATGCTGGGCAGTTTTGCGAAGGCGGCGGGCTTTAATTTCAGGAATGTCGCTGTCGGCGCCTGTCCTGGCATCGACGGTGACCCCGAGCCCTTTGTCTGGGCCAATCGCCTCGCTGATTGTCGCGCGTCGCTGAATGTCATTCGCCCGGCCGTGGAGGGTTACGATGTCGTCATCATGGCTTCTTCCTGGTCCCGCACGGGGGCTGAAGCTGTCGCGTTCTACGAGGTGATTTCCAGCACCGCACAGCGGCTCGCGGCGGCGGGAAAGCTGGTCATCCTTCTTGGCAAGATTCCAACAATCGATGGCTATGACCATCGCTGCGAGGAGAAGGCCTTAAGTGTGCCCTTTCGCGACTGCCCGAACCCGCGCAATCCGGTGGCGCCGGAGATCGCGGAGATGAACGCCAAGCTGAAGTCGCTCGCGGCGGATACTGAGAATCTCGCGTACTTCGAAGCCACGGATTACCTCTGCCCCGGTGGCATCTGTTCAGCCTTCGACGACAAGGGTCTGCGCGTCTATCGGGATTTCCAGCATGTGATGATGAACGCGTCCTGGAGATTCGGCGAGGAGATCCTCGCAGCAGAGGGTTTGCCTGACGCCTTCGCGGTCATAAAATCTTGGCTGCTCCGCGCTCGTGCCAGCGAGTGATTTCCGCAACTCAAGCGAACGCCCGAAGGGACCTTAAACAGCCGCAATTCGTCGGATTCTATGCCGATCGTACAGAAGACTGTGCTGAAAGTTCAGATCTCCGGCAGAAACTTGATTCCCCGTCCGACGCTCCGCAACTGGTCAGGCAGCCGTGATGGAAGGTGTGAACATCCTTCCTTCGGGTTTTCTGGATCAACGGATTTGAAGTAGCCGATACGCGCTTCTGACCATAAGGACAAGAGACATGGAAACAGCTTATTTCTACCTCGCCCTGAGCGGGATGCTGACGGTGCTGCTCTGGACGCCCTATATCCTGGCGCGGGTGTTCGTCTGGGGCCTGCCGACCTTTCTGAACAACTATCCGGCCGGGTTCCCGGTCGAGCAGCCGGCGCCGCCGCTCTGGGCGGAGCGCGCGAAGCGTGCGCACCTCAATATGGTCGAGACCATGCCGGCCTTCGTTGCCGTGGTCTTGGGCGTGGCGCTGTTCGGCGGCGAGTCCGCCGGTCCCGTGGCGGGCCTCTGGGCGCAGATCTTCTTCGTCGCCCGTCTGGCGCATGCTGTTGTCTATACGCTCGGCGTTCCTTACCTGCGCACGCCCACCTATCTGGTGTCATGGGCTGCCATCCTGGTCATCGGTGCGCAGGTCGTAATCTGATGACGCCGGCGTAGGGGCACCGTGGTTTTCTCCTGGCCATGCGCCTCTACGCCGGATCTCCCCTACGCCGGACCTCCAAGCGCCGCTGCGCTAATGCGCGGCGCGTCGCTTTCTCCCGCCAGAGCGAACGCAACGAGCAATCTATCGGCGATGGGACGCCGTAACTTCTGGCGAGTGTACAGTTTCGCCGTCAGCCTGCCGGCCTTCTCCAGCTTCTTGATGCGCTCGCGCGAGAGACCGAGTTCTCGGGCTAAGAGGCGGTCCGTTCGCAAGGCGATCGGGTAAGGCAGGTGCAGATGGATCTCGAGCCGAGAACAGAGCCCCGCATCGCCGGAAAGCCGCGTCTTCTGGACATCGGCTTCCCCAGACAGATCTACGCGCGTGGTGAAGCGGCTTAGCGCGCTTGTGTCAAAAGCGCAGGCCTCCGCCAGCGTCCTGTCGTTCGACTGCAGGGCCAGCAGGAATGCGGGCGCGAGCGTCTGTACTGACTGCCGTTCGACGACCGGGCGTTTCCAGGTGGTCGCGCAGACGGTGCAGCGGTACAGCAGCCAGGCATCGACCTGCTTGCCGTTCGCGTTCAGCCGGAATTTACCGCTGCTCTCGAAGCTTTCGTTTCTTCCGCAGTTGCTGCAGGGCAGAAGCGGCCGCGGGGCGGTTACAGGTTTTATCGTCCAGCGGACGGAAAGAAGGGAGGACATCTCGGTTCGGTCTTCCTGTTGGAAGTCCGCCGAGCTGGCGTTTGGAGAAGCGGAGCAGGGTTCCGGTCGATCGGAACAGGCTCACGGGATCCGGTGCGGCGACGAGGTCGTTCAGATGTACATGTGCTGGCGGCGGAACGCGCGATCAGCCGAGTCTCGTGGACAAACCCAGGTCCAAGCTTTCAGGCGCGCGTTCCTTGAGATCAACGCAAAGCATGCCATACCGGTCTCGAACCGCCACCTCGGCGAACGCAGGGTCAGAAGCCTGACGGCATCCTTGAAAGGACGCGGTCAGGCAGCGCGAGGATTGAAGGTGAGACCGGCGTTTATGATGGCAAAGCCTTGCTCCGACTGCGGCGCTTAGTAGCGCCGGGGAGCGCTGTTGTACTGGAGAACAGCGCTGCCTGGCAAGAGAGGCGGGTGTGAGCCGTCCGCTTCCGGATAGAGCCGTGGCACTCTGCTCATCCGCAGTAGCAAGGGCGAGAGAGTCGCATGACGTGAAGTAAAAAATATTTGACTCTGTGTCTGGTAGTTTTTACCTATAGTCAAAGTTAGCAGACACAAAGGAACATCATGACTTTCCAGGAAAAGGGAATCGCCACTGGCCTCGGCGTTCTCATTCTCATGTACGGCATCTATGGCATTGCGCTCTACGACATGTTTCGCGGCGGCCAGTTCGCTGCTGCCGGTGGGGGGAGTTTGTTAGGGAAGTCGATCCTGATGCTGATGGCGGCCGTCGTTGTCACCACCCTGGTCGTGCGCATCGCTATGACGGCGCTCGAAGCCATCGCCAATCGGGATGCGCATCCGGTGATTTCCGATGAGCGGGACCGGCTGATCGAGCTGCGCGGCCTGCGTATTTCTCATTTCGTTTTTGCCGGCGGTTTCGTCATTGCCATGGTGGCTCTGGCGCTGGGCCAATCGGCCTTCGTGGTCATCAACCTGATCATTCTCTCGCTCGGCGCGGGCGAAGCTCTTGGTTCCATCGGCCAGCTCTATCTCTACCGCCGGGGACTGTGAGGCATGGGCAAGCGCCGTGTCCGCAACAACATCCGCAGCCTGCGCTTTCACGCTGGCGAGATGACGCAAAAGGAACTGGCCGATAGAGCTGGCGTCACCCGTCAGACCATCGTGGCCATCGAAAACGCGAAGTACGCGCCGTCGCTGGAATTGGCCTTCCTGATCGCCCTGGTCTTCGAGCGGCCGCTCGAGGAGGTTTTCTCCTATGAACTGGAAGACGGTTGCGCTTCGTGACTATGTTCGGAGTGTCCCTCTCAAGATCCTGAGAAAGAGGTCCGTTGCGCGATGTCGAAGGATACAGCCGAAACTGAAGTGGTGCTGGTTCTGATCACGGTTCCGGACCGGGAGGTCGCCAGAGATCTTGCCTCGGCACTGGTCGAGCGCCAGTTAGCAGCCGCCGTACACATCTCGGAAATCGAGTCCGTCTACCGCTGGCAGGGTGCGGTACATCAGAGAGGCGAATATGTCCTGACGGTGAAGACAGTTGCCGCGCGCTTCCCCGATATCGAGTCTCTTGTAGACAAGCTGCATCCCTATGACTTGCCGCCGCTGCTGCAGATCGACGTCGATAAGACTAAACCGGCCTATGCCGACTGGATTGCTAAGAACGTTTGCGGGAAAGACGGAAAGTAGGCGAAGGTGAAACAGGTCGCGTTGCAACGTGTTGCAAAGATTCCGCCTTCGCCCGAAGGTTTCGAACCCGTTTCGGTTGGTGTGTCTCTAAAGGGTGAGGCGCTGTTTCTTTACATCGAGAAGAGTTCTAGGGCGTGTATTGGCAGGAGAGGAGAGAGTCCCAGCCCGAAACTGCCACTCGACGCCGACGGGTACCCCATCCTGACCTTCAAGCTACTCATGCTGAACGGCGAATCCTTGAAGGAAATCGAACTTCCGCCCCTAAACTTTGCCTTTCCTCGCGTGGACCTGCTTAGTGACGGGTCTTTGGTTGTCGTAAACGCCCGCGCTCATTGGAAATCAAAGCAAGAGCATGATCTGAATGGCCTGATTCACGACCCGGCGAGCGGCCGTCAAATTCGGTTTTATGCAGGCGATGCTGTGCAGGGAGTCGGAGTTGACGGACAAGATCGTATTTGGATTTCTTATTTTGATGAGGGGATAAATCAGGTCGCTCTCCGTCGTCGAGCGGACGGCAGTCTTGGCATTCGGGAAGGTTCAGGCCTTATTGCTCGCGAAGGTCTCAACTGCTTTGACAGAAATGGTAAGCTCATCTGGCAGCACGATCAAAATGAGCGTTACATCGATGACTGTACCGCGCTCAACGTTACAGCAGACGCCACACACTTCATTTTCTCGTCGGATTTCGATATCGGAACGGTTGCCAGCAACTTTGCCACTGGTTATCGGAAAGCTGGGCTAAGTGAATGCTGTGGCCTTGCGGTTTCCTCCAACCGTGCGTTGTTGGTTCGCGGCCTTCGCGGGTCGGTGCGCTCAGTTTATTTCACCAACCTGGATTCGACTTCTGCCTTTGGACTGAAAAAGTGCCAACTGGTCCGACCGAATGGACAGGCCTTGAAGACTGGACACGCAGTTGGCCGTGGGTCGACACTGCACCTCTTCACGAGAAAGGAATGGTATCGGGTCGAGCTTGAAGACCTTTAACCGAAGATTTGAGTTCGGTCCTGCGGCGATCACCGCGTCGGATTGTACAGGCATCAGCCTGCTTTATTTTACGGCGAGGAACGCGAGGCTGTACTCGACGGTGACGGGGCACGGCGGCAAAGGACTGCCGCTTTACGAAGCCGTCTGCTTCCGTGGCGCGCTTGAGGACTCCCACACCGGCGACTTGCCGATCTTATCGAGAAGATAGTCGATGAAGACTCTGACCTTCGCGGTCAGCACGTTCGACTTCGGATAGACCAGCCAGAGAACAGAGCGGTCGTCGACCTCGTAATCTGGCAGAACCTGCACCAGTGCACCCTCTGCTAACTCCCTATAGACGCTCCAAACGGAGTTCAGGGAGACACCCGCGCCCGCGACGGTGACCGCCTTCTGGCTCATACCGTCATCCAGGACCAGTCGGCGTTGGGAGCGCAGAGGGTCGAACTGCCCGGTGTTGCCGTCAGGCCCGATGAGATCTCGCGCCAGAAGATCCTTGAAGCCGATCAGTTGGTGCGCGGTGAGTTCCTCCGGGTGTTCGGGCGTGCCGTGGCGCGCCAGATAGGTGGGCGATGCGCAGAGGATCCGTTTGTCATCGGCAAGCTTGCGGCCTTTCAGGCTGCTGTCTTCGGGTGTTGAGTTGCGCAGCGCCAGATCGAAACTGCCTTCGATCAGGTCGAACTGCGTGTCTGACAGCCTCATTTCCAGATTGATGCCGGGATGTTGCTCTATGAATTCCGGCAAGAGCGGCGCGATGTAGAGCTGCGCGAAGCTGCTGGGCGCGGTGAAACGCAGTGTGCCTGACAGTCTAGAACTGCCCAACCCTAAGACGGCCCGTGCCGCGTCCTCCTGCGCGAGAATTTCCTTGGCATAAGGCAGCAACTCAGCGCCTTCCAGCGACAGGGACACCTTTCGTGTCGAACGATGGAGCAGGTCTGCACAAAGGCTCTTTTCCAGCTTCGCGAGCCGGGCACTTGCCACGGCAGGGACCATGCCAAGCTCGCGGCCGGCCGCGCTGATATTGAGTCTTTCCGCGGCCAGGACGAAGAGCCGCAAACTATCCGTATCCATGCCGATTTTATCCAAAAAGCGAATTCTGAACTCCAAAATACCGCGTTTTTATAAAAATGAAGAGAAATATATTCCTCTCAGACGCCGCGGCCGCGTGCCATCACCCTGATAAATTCCATGGAGAAACCGATGTTCGAGAATATTGGCTGGATCGTCGAAGCGAAGATCAAGGACGGTCAGCGCGATGCCTTCGCGGCCATCGTCGAAGAGATCGTTGCCGAAACCAGAAAGGAAGGCGGGACGCTGAATTATCAGTATTACGTCTCGGACGACGGCGATGTCCTGGTCTACGAGCGTTTCGCGAACGTTGAATCCGCGCACATCCATATCACCAACTGGGACAACTTTGCGGAGCGTTGGGTCGCCGCGGCGCCGGCCACCCGCATGGTTCATCTTGGTGATTTACCTGAAGAGCTGCGCGCGCGGCACGCCGCCCTCGCGCCGAAGCTTCTGAAACCCTTCGGCGGCTTTGCCCGGTAACGCCAACGATCCCTCCTCACCAAAAGAACCTCGCTACAGGAGAGCATTCTCATGACTTACTATTCCGTTCTCGCCGTTACTCCGACCAGCGAAGACTGGATCCCCGATTACATCGGTCCGGCCAATGCACTGGTGGCCGAATATGGCGGCAAGTATCTTGCCCGCACCGCCAGTCACGAGCAGATGGAAGGCGACGACCAGCCCTCCGCTTTGCGTATCGTTATTCAGTGGCCTTCCAAGGAAGCGGCTGTCGGCTTCATGAACGACGAACGTTACGTTCCGCATCTGAAGGCCCGCACGGCGGGTTCCAACAGCTTTCACTTTCTGATCGAAGGTAAGGACGACCTGGCCGAAGGTGCTTGATAGCTAGGACCGCAGAGGCTGAGGACCTGATGCTGGTCCTTAGCGCCTGATGCCACTGACCGGGGCGCAGAGCGCGTTCCGGTCTTCGAAGGAGTCGCAGATTTCATGTTGATGAAAGTCGGAGATCCGAAGTTTCAAAGTATTAACCGTGGGTTCAATCAGGTGTTCCGTCCCGGTCGTCTGACTGTCGGCTTGGTCACGCCGATGGAGACCTATGCGATGGGGCCGGTGCCGGACATGGTGCGTCATCTCGAGCGCGTCCAGTTGGCCGAGGAACTGGGCTTCCCAGCGATCTGGCTACGGGATGTGCCCTTTAATGTGCCGTCCTTCGGAGACGCTGGGCAGATCTACGATCCCTTCGTTTACCTCGGTCTATTGGCTGGCCAGACCAGCCGGATTGCGCTTGGTGTGGCCAGCATCGTATTGCCGCTGCGACATCCGGCGCATGTTGCAAAAGCTGCCGCTAGCGTCGAGGTCCTCTCCGGCGGGCGTCTCATACTTGGCGTCGCATCGGGGGATCGGCCCGAAGAGTATCCGGCGCTCGATCTGCCCTTTGACGAACGCGGCCTGCGCTTTCGCGAAAGCTTCGACTACATCAGACGGATGGCTGAGGATGCGCCGGAGTTTAAAAACTTCTATGGCGCGCCTGCTGGCGGCATGGACTTGCTGCCGAAACCGCTATCCGGGAAACTGCCTCTGTTGGTAACGGGCGGCAGCCAGCAGGATCCGGACTGGACTGCCCGAAACGCCGATGGTTGGATGACCTATCCGCATCCTTCGCCTGTGCAGGCGAAGATCATCGACGACTGGCGCCGACGATTCGCGGAGGCTGGTGAGCCCGCTAAACCGGTGATGCAACCGCTTTACATCGATCTGGCCGACGATCCGGAGACACCACCGATGCCGATTCATCTGGGCTATCGGCTGGGCGTACGGCACCTGCGCGCTTATCTGAAGCAGCGCGCGGAAATCGGTGTGAACCACGTCGCGCTGAACCTGCGCTTTAACCGAGGCGACATCGAGACCACCATGAAACGTCTGGCCGAAGATCTGTTGCCGGATTTTGTATCCTGAGGAAACCCGATAAATGCAAAAGAAAATTCTAATCACCGGCGCGACTGACGGTATCGGTCTGGAGACGGCGAAGACGCTCGCATCCCTCGGTCATCATCTGCTGTTGCACGGGCGCAATCCGGCGAAGCTCGAGGCCGCAGCCGACGCAATTTCAGTCATCCCGGAGAACGGCGGCGTCGAGAGCTACATCGCCGATCTCTCGCGCATGAGCGAAGTGGCGGCGCTTGCGGCCGCGATCGCTAACGACCACGACAGGATCGATGTGCTGATCAACAACGCCGGCATCTTCAAGGCGCCTTCGGCGGTCACGCCGGACGGTCTCGATATTCGCTTCGCGGTCAACAGCATCGCGCCTTATCTGCTGACGCAAAAGCTCTTGCCGATCATCGGCGGATCCGGACGCGTCATCAACGTTTCCTCGGCCGCGCAGGCGCCCGTCAATCTTCAGGCGCTGGCTGGCCGCGGTAAGCTGTCCGATATGGAGGCCTATGCGCAGAGCAAGCTTGCGCTGACCATGTGGTCGCGCCAGATGGCGCAAACGCTCGGGCAGGACGACCCTGCCGTGATCGCCGTCAATCCCGGATCGCTGTTGGGGAGTAAGATGGTGAAAGAAGGCTTCGGTATGGCCGGCGGCGACCTGGGCATTGGCGCCAAGATCCTCAGCCGCTTGGCGCTATCCGATGAATTCGACGGCGCGTCAGGCAAGTATTTCGACAACGACATCGGCGCTTTCGGATCGCCGCATCCGGATGCGCTCAGTGCCGCGACGTCTCGGGAAGTGGTCGAGGCGATCGAAGCTGTCTTATCCCACTTAAGTCTTTAGAGACGCTGCCGCTGCATGTGCGGCATCACGTCCGAAGCGCATCCTGCTCCGACATCGATCCGCGGCCAGTCGGCATGCCGAACTGAAAGCACTATGCCGCTGACCGCCACCCAACCTGCAAGCCAATGGCTGCCCGCTCGCTGCTAGGCTGCGGCAACCTTGTCGAGAAAGGTGCTGACGGCGTTTCGGAGCTCGTGTGCCTGTTCTGCCGAGTGTGCCGAGGCGTTTCTGACGGTGTCGGCGGAGTCGTTTGTCCGCGACACCGAGGAAATAACGGAGTCCATGGTCGCGACAACCGCTTCCGCACTCTTAGCCACCTCGGCGACGTTGCGCGAGATTTCGCCGGTCGTGTTGTGTTGCTCTCTTATAGCGGTGACGGTAGCGCTGGATGCTTCGTTGACGTCTTCCATAATGGCCGCGATGTCTTGAATCGCTCCAACGGCCTCTGATGTCGATCCTTGGATCGCTTCGATCTGGGTGCTGATCTCTTCAGTGGCCTTGGCCGTTTGATTGGCGAGGGTTTTCACCTCAGAAGCAACGACGGCGAAGCCCTTACCCATTTCGCCGGCTCTTGCCGCTTCGATCGTCGCGTTGAGCGCCAGGAGATTGGTCTGCTCGGCAATATCCTGAATGAGGCGGACGACGTCTCCAATCTTTTGGGCTGCCGTCGCCAGACCGTCGACTTTTTCGCTTGCGGTTCGGGTCGTCTGAGTCGCTCTCTCGACGATTCTGGTTGTCTCGGAGATCTGTCCTGATATCTCGGAAATAGACGACGCGAGCCTTTCGGTTTCGGACGATGCCGTCTGCGCGTTGCCGGAGGATTCATTCGATGCCGCGGAAGCTTCCGTGGCGTTGTTTGACGATGTCTCCGCAACTTCGGCCATATCGTCCGCCGTTGTCTTCATCTTGTCCATGCAGGAAGACATAGAGCAGAGTAAGTTTTCGGCATTGGATCGAAAATCCGTGACGAGGCTGTCGATAGCCGACTGGCGCCTTTGCCGCTCGCGCTGTTCCGTCTCCTGCTGTTCCTCAAGTTTGAGCCGTTCGATCGCCCCTTCCCGAAAAACCTGGACGGCGCGCACCATATGTCCGACCTCGTCCTTGCGTTTGAGGCCTTCTATCTTGACGCTGGTATCGCCATTGGCCAACAGCCCCATGGTCTCAACAAGACTGAGAATGGGTTTGGAAATGTTTCCGACGACTCGCCATGCACAGCCAATCGATACCAAGAAGACGACACAAAAGAGGCCGAGTTGCATGAAAATTTCGTTCATCGTCGACGAATTTGCCTCTGCGGTCGAAGAAAGAGCTTCATTCTGGGAGAGGGTGACACTTTCTTCGAGCAGGCTTCCCAGCGCGTCGACATGACGCATCATTTTTTCCTTTGTCGGGATCTGACTGGCGCTTTCGATCCCGAGTATGAGCGCGGCGTCGAGCCGCCAGGCTTCATATTCCTCTTGCAGCGTTTCGACAGCCTTGGCCATGTCGGCTGTCCGGGCCACCTGTTGTAGACGATCCAGTTCGCCTTCAATCTGTGACGTGTGCTGGAGGAACGCGCCATTGATTTTTTCAAGATCGTAGAGTCCGCTCATGGACAGTACGCCGTCGACGATGGCCTGGCTCTTTTGAAAGTGCTCGCGGGCGTTTCGGCTGGCATCGTTGGCGACAAGCGAGCTTTCAACGAGTTCTGCAAACATATCGCTGCTGCGCAACGCCTGTAGCGAGATGAGCGCCGTTGCGAGCCCCGATACCGCCAGAATAGCCAGCACGACGCAGAGAAGTTTATTCCTAATCGACATATTCCTGTTCCCCGTCAGTTCGGCAGCGTTGGCATAGACGTTTCCGTCTGCTCGGCGGTGAGCGACCTTAAGAAGGCTACAAGGTCGACTCTTTCCGCATCGCTGAGCGTGAAGCGAACCATCAACGGTGACAAAGAGGGGCGTTCGATGAAGCCTGTTTCATAGTGGATAATGACTTCCTCGAGGTCGGCAACCGAGCCGTCGTGCATGAAGGGCGCACGATATGTCAGGTTGCGTAAACCCGGCGTCTTGAAGGCGTGCTTAGCCAGATCATTTTCCGGCTCGTATTCCAGGCGCCCAATATCATCGCTGGCCAAGCCGATGTCGTGAAACAGATTATCGGTAAAATTCCATCCCCCATGGCAACCTGCGCATCCCGCCTTGCCGTTGAAGAGCTCGAATCCTCTCTTCGCGGACTCGCTGATTGCGTCTTCGTTTCCTTCGACCCAGCGGTCGAAGGGCGCCCAGCCAGATACGATTGTGCGTTCGTAGGTCGCGATGGCGGTCAGAATCGTGTCTCTTTCAATGCCGCGCCCTGGAAAGAGCTGTTCGAACGACACGCGGTAGTCTTCGATGGTTAGAAGTTCGGCAACGATCTCATCGAACTTGGCGTTCATTTCAACGGATGCCGTTATAGGACCGGCAGCCTGTTCTTCGAGATCCGGCGCCCGTCCGTCCCAAAAGAAGGGCTCGATCCAGGCGGCATTTAGAATAGTTGGCGCATGTCGCCCCAGTGGCTGATTCGCGGCGCCGACCGCCAGGTCGACTGGGGCCTCATAACCAAAGGACGGATTGTGGCAACTGGCGCAATTCATGTTCCGCGCCCCTGACAAGCGCGGGTCGAAAAACAGCATCTTTCCAAGTGTCGCGACCAATGGTGAGTAGGGCGCGCTCTCTGGAAAAGGAATCATCAGCGGTCGTGCGTAATCTTCTCGCGCGGTGCTTGCCTGCGTTGGTTCATTTGCGATTGCGGCAAAGCCCAATAAAGTACCGATGCACACCGCAAGCGGCCGCAGCTTAGGCTTGCGAATCAATAAAAAGTTGCGAATTTCAAACATGATCAACCAGCACTCGAAGTATAAAAGGAATACGAGAATTAGCCTTACACAAATAAATTAATGTGCGGTTTATTTTGTTGGTTTTTATCTTACCGAAATCTTTCTTGAACGATCGTTTTGCTTAAATTTTGGGCAAAACAAAAGTATAAGGCGCTAAATGCAGACAAATTTGTTCGATGGCTCAAATATTCGTGGAGCATTGACCTTTGCGCCACCGCTTCCTCGAGCCAGAGATGCGCAAAACAGTGGGCGCAGGGACTTTCGGACGAATAGGTGCGCTAGACTTTTTGGGCCGTCTTGTCGCGCGCGGGTTTGAGCAGCTGAATCGTCTGACATTGGGCTAAGGAAGGCTTCAGCTGTTAGTCTCAGTGACGCTATTTACTTTCAATAAGGAGGCCTAGGCGTGAGGCCGGAAGCGTTTCCGCCTCCGGCCCCGCCGGTTGCCCGGATCTGCCTGATCCAGGCCGCCGGCATCTCCTGCATTTCCGGTCCGCACAAGGCTGTTACCCCTTGCGCGGCCGGATCCGTACCAGGTCGTCGAGCACGCCATCCATGCCGTTTCCGACGATGACGTTGCCGACCTTTTCGGAGACCTTTTCCAGGGCCTCCAGCTCCTTCAGCCGCAGCAGGATGGGGTTATCCTCCATCAGCTTCGCGGTATTCAGGAGCGACCGCGTCGCGGCGGTCTCTTCCCGCCGCTTGATGACGTTGGCCTGCGCGGTCTTCTCCGCCTCGATGACCCGGTTCATCAACTCCCGCACGTCTCCGGGCAGGATGATGTCCTTCACACCGACGGAGGTGACCTGCAGTCCCGCGTCAGCCAGCTTAGGCAGCAGCAGCTCCGCGACCGCCGCGTTGATGCCCAGCTTGTCGCCAAGCACCTCTTCGAGCGTCCGGGTGCCGATGACCTGCCGCAGGGCGAACTGAAGCTCCTTGTACAGGAAGTCCTTCAGGTTCGCGGTCAGCGCCATCGCCTTGACCGGATCGGTGACCCGGTACACGGCGGTGACGTTCGCCCGCAGACCGATCCGGTCCTTGGTCAGGACCTCCTGGCCGGTCACCTCCAGGGTCTGCAGCCGCAGATCGAAGGTCACGACGTCGATGCGCCGCAGAGCCTTCACAAAAGCGTAGCGCCCCGGAGCCAGCTGCCGCTGGAACACGCCATCGACGTAGAGCAGCCCGACATGGTCGGAGACCACCTCGGCCACCGCGACCAGCTCCCGTGCACCCAGCCGCACCAGGGGCGCGACCAGACGCTCGGGCAGGACGTAGTCTTTGGCCGCATCGATGCGCTCGATGGTTACCTCCCGCAACCGCTTGCCGTAGAAGGCGACACTGCGCGGTGCCACCAGGCCCACCAGCTTGCCGTCGGCGTAGACCAGCCCCAACTCGCCATCGCCCATATCGGCCACGGCGAAATGCGCCTGGACTACCTGCCGGTGGGTCAAGTACAGCGCGGCCAGCGCGGGATCCTTTACGGACATGGCCTGCAGGTCCAGCTTGATGACCTCGAGCTCACCCTGTCCCCGCAGAAAGCGGTAGACGCCCGGCTCCAGCACCCGCTGGAAAGCCCGGTCCCGGTAAAGGAGACCGAGCTCGGTGTCTGCAATCTTCTCGGTCTTGTAAAACATCGAACTTGTCCTTTCTTTTCTTCTCTCTTCTTTTTTTTCGTCCTTCGCGAGGGACCGGAACCGAAGAAAGTTCCTAATTATTTGTTCCAACTACGCTGCGAAAAAAACAGCGCTTGGTCAGGAGTGCCGGAAGAACCCCGGCGCCGGTCGCTGGACACCTCCGGCCCTCTCCCTCCGCTGCCCGGGCGGGGCTCCGGGGTGCCGCCCCGATGCAACCCGCTCCGAAGGTCCATCCGAATGGACGTTCCCTTGAAGACGGGGTTGCGCCGGCGATACGGCGTGCCGAAGTCCCTTGCGGGCGACGTCGGAGAGCGCGTTGGAAGTGCACGAAAGCAATCCGGTGCCTGGCCTCCGTTCGAACCGTGACCTCCGTAGAGATCGCAATCGAACCGGCCTGGCGCTCTTCCGGCATCCTTCGTTGCAGATCAGCTTTACAGGCTGAGTGGGATGGAGGGATTCGAACCCTCTACAGCTAGATTATAAGTCTAGTGCTCTACCTAATGAGCTACATCGTGGTCGGAATACACAGGGATCGAACCTGCGATCTCCGGGCATCATCTACCCGGCGCTCTCCCAAATGAGCTATATTCCCTGCGGTGGTACCCTGGTCTCGATACACGAAGGGCATATTACAAACGCCGAGCGCGCCGGCCGGGTATTCGGAACCCGGACCATGGAGCGGGCATGCCGGCGGAAAAAGGCCGGCATTAAAGTACCAAACGAATGAGGCTCCTGATCCTCTCGCGAAGAATGCCTGTCGTCTATTTTGTCGGTGATTGTTTAATCATTGTCCTGTCTCCCTTGTCTCTTTGAGCCGGGGCAGGACACGCGCGGAACGCGGGTCTAGACCCCGGTTGTTGTTGCCCAATCGCCTGAGCGTGAAATGAATTCCCGTATCATCTGCGGGCTTTCTCTTGCGCGGTTTACAGTGGATTGCGTTTTTAAAACGCGATCTGCGATCACAGCACGATTGCGTGCCGTGGCCGGGGGTATAGGCCGGAACCGTTTCCTAAATCAACCGCAAATTTGCACGCGATCGGCGAAAAGACCGAATGGGAAAGAAAGGTAATCTTGGCGGTGAAGAAAGTTACCTCAGGAGCAGGAGTGCCTGATGTTTAATTGCGCGGAAGGAGAATGCGCGCCGATCATTCCCTTCGAGGTCGTTCTGCTGGACAGTTTCCGAATTAAAGAGTGTTAACACTGGCCAAGATATTTGTTGGCTCTTGCGTCTTTATTGCCCGCCTCAATTGTATGTTCTTTTAGTTGATTATGGTGTGTAGAGATTGATTTAAGAATAGAAAAAATGAAGATCAACTAGAGATAATCATCTATGTTGCGATTTAACAAAACTAATTGTTTGGTGTAATTTTATTTTATTTTAACTGTTATTGCTTATTCTCCACAAATGTCCTGTTTTTTTGGGCAAAACGCATTTTATTGCCCGTATTTTAGGCAGCTTTCAGGCGGTGAGGGATGGCTCTTGATCCAGCGATCCTTTGAGGTGCCGCCTTGCGAACGCGACGAACCCAACCAGTGGATGAAGCACATGACTCTCGATGCCTCGAATGACGCAACGGTTGCAAAGCATACAGAAGGCCGTGAAGCGCGCCGTAGCCCCTTCGCAAACATGAAGATTGGTCAAAAGGTCGGCTTTGGTTCCGGCGCGATGGTCGCTTTTTTGGCGGTTGTCGGCGCCGTTTCCTTCTTCGGACTTTCGGGGGCGAACCAGGAATTCAGTGAATACCGCAGCCTGGCACGTCAGACGAACCAGATGGGGCGGATCCAGGCCAACCTTCTGTCCGCGCGCCTTGGCGTGAAGGACTACATTATTTCGAATTCCGAGGAAGCGGCCCAGAAGGTGCGCCAGCGCGCGGAGGCGACCGAAGAGATCATCAAGGAAGCAGAAGGGCTGTTCCAGGAAAGCCAGCACCTCGAAACCATTCTTGGCGCCGTCGATCAGATCTCGACCTATCGCGGCGCCTTTGAAGAGGTGACTGTGTTGGTTGGCAAGCGGAATGAACTGGTCGATCGGCTGAATACGATCGGACCTGAGTCGGAGCGCGCGCTGACAGAGATCATGAAAAGCGCCTTTGAGGATGGAGACGCCACGGCCGCTTACCGGGCCGGTATTTCGCTGCGGCATCTTCTGCTCGCACGCCTCTACTCCAACCGCTTTCTGGTCGATAACCAGCAGGCCAGCGCCGACCGCTCCAATCAAGAGCTGAACGACTTCGAGAGCACCTCGGCCGATATGCTGGCGGAACTGCAAAACCCCACGCGGCGCGAACTTGCGACCCAACTCGTGGAGCTTGCCGCCAATTACAAAACGACCTTCGCGGAGGTGACACAGACCATCTTCCAGCGGAACGACATCATCCGCGGCACGCTCGATGTCGTCGGCCCGCGTCTGGCTGACGAGATGGAGCAGATCAAGCTCGCCAATAAAAAGGCCCAGGACATCCTCGGGCCACGCGCCACCGCGGATATGCAAAACGCCGTGCTGACGGTGGAGATCGTTGCGGGTGTCGCTATTGTCCTGGGTATACTGCTGGCCTTCTTCACCGGCCGCGCGATTTCCCGCCCGATTATCGAAATGACGAGCGTCATGGAACGTCTGGCCAAAGGCGATAACGCGGCAGAGGTTCCCGCGAAGGGGCAGAAGGACGAGATTGGCGCCATGGCCAATGCGGTTCAGGTCTTCAAGGACAACGCCATCGAGATGGAGCGCCTGCAGAAGGACCAGGCCGCAGCGGCGGAGCGGGCGGTTCAGGAGAAGGAAGCCTTGAACAAGCTGGCCCAGGAATTCGAGGTCAATGTGCAGGGCATCGTCGAGGGCGTCTCGACCGCCGCCAGCTCCATGGAGACCACGGCCCAGGCTATGTCCTCAACCGCTGAACAGACGAACCAGCAGGCGACGGCCGCAGCCAGAGCGTCCGACGATGCTTCGAGCAATGTCCAGACCGTCGCGGGCTCCTCGGAGGAGCTTGCCGCTTCGATCAAGGAAATCAGCGCCCAGGTGGCGCGGTCTACCGAGATCGCGGCGAAGGCCATGGACGACGCCCAGACCACCAATACGCAGGTCGAGAGTCTGGTCGAGGCAGCCAAGAAGATCGGTGAGGTGGTCAATCTGATCCAGGATATCGCCGAGCAGACCAACCTCCTGGCGCTCAACGCGACCATCGAGGCGGCCCGCGCAGGCGAAGCCGGCAAGGGCTTTGCCGTGGTCGCCTCCGAGGTCAAGTCCCTGGCCAATCAGACGGCCAAGGCGACGGAAGAGATCTCCTCACAGATCACCGGCATTCAGGAGGCCACGACGGGTTCCGCCGTTGCGATCAAGAAGATCGGCGAGACGGTCGCGCAGATCAACGAGATCTCGGGCTCCATCGCCGCCGCCGTGGAACAGCAGGGCGCGGCCACGCAGGAGATTGCCCGCAACGTTCAGGAATCCTCCTCCGCCGCTGGGCAGGTCTCGTCGAATATCAACGGCGTGACCAATTCCGCGAAGGATACCGGCGAAGCCGCGCAGCAGGTCCTGACGGCTTCCGGGGAACTTCTCAACCAGTCCCAGGGCCTCAAGAACGAAGTCAACGACTTCCTCTCCAAGGTCCGGGCCGCGTAATAGAGCTGGCGCAGGTCAGGCCCTGCGCCGACAGCCATCAGGCGACAGGCAAACCCCGTTGGTTTTCAGCGGGGTTTGTTTTTGCGCACGCAGCGTGATGTGCGTGATTCGGCATTGAGACTTGCGCGCCATCACGCTAGTCCATCCCATTATGGAGAAGGCCTCATTATGGCGAAGGCTTGGATGGAAGCGGCGCGGGGAGAGCAGTGACCTACGAAGAGATCAAAGCGAAACTGCTGCGGCAGAACCAGCTGCTGGATACGGTGCAACATCTGGAAGAGTCGGAGGACCAAGTCCATTACGTCGACCGCCACGTGCTGCACAGTGACCGCGAGCGTTTCAAGGGCCTTGAGATTCCAATTCGAGATCTGGGGGTCCTGCTCGGTCTTGATCTCCTCAGGGACTGGACCGGCGCGGCGGAGGAGATCCGCTGGCTCTTCATCTCAAAACCTTTTCTCTCCATCGACAGCGATTGGCTGACAGGCGTAGACAACGCGGCCCCGCCCTCCGTCCTGGTCTGCCTGGCGAAGTCTCCCGCGCAACTCGATCCCATGAAAACCGGGGGCACTGCGAAGCAACCGGATTTCGGCCTGAGCGTTTCGGTCGATTTATCCGGCTTGGACTGCCGATACGCCGAGCGCGCGTTCGAGGAGGAGGCGGTTCCCGCATACACCTGGTGCATTCGGGTGGACAACGGACGGTATCCTTGAGTGTTATGAAAAGATCCTGTTGAAAATGAGTCCACGCTTGGTTTGACGTAAGGCGGAGAGCAAGTGAACAAAGGCGCACCCTCGTTTGTCGTTGACGACTACTATGACCTTCTGGCTCTGCACAGAGTCTTTATGGAGGCCAAATTCAACGGCGAACCTAACGACGCCGATGTTTCGGGCAGCCCTATAGTGGCTGCGATGCACGCGCGGCTGCTGGAGAGTTTGATAGCTGCAGCTGTAAAACGGAGTGACCAAAGCGCAAGAGCAAGTTGGGAGGAGTGGCTTGTCCTGGAGGAACCGCGAAGAGAGTGGAGGATTGCCCTTCAGCGGGCTGTTGAGGAGCGGAGGTGGAGCAGTTGGAGTGAAGGTGAAAAGCGGGATTATGTATTAAGCCTGCTCTCGCCATTCAGTGTCACCGAGGCGCTCGTTCAGGTCTTTATCGAAAATGTAAGTGAGCGCCAGACAGGCGTGAAGAGTGTTGGGGCAAAGAGTTCGCGCCAGCATCTGTCCGCTGCCGGAAACACCGAGGCGCCCGCTTACTGCGTGCTCAGGAGTAAAGGCTACGATATTGAACTGATTGAGACTTCTTCGGACAGTGAGCCGCAGATCAAAGCCGCCCGCGCCGACTGGACATTCACTGCGGCGTCGTGCCTGGAACTCC
>CBDDBN010000010.1:0-5733 GCA_965225735.1 Denitrobaculum sp.
TCAGTTCCCGGCGCAGGAAGAGGTCATGGATCGTCTTACCGTAATCCAACGCATTGATGATGGTGACGTAGCTGCTTTGCAGCTTGGCCAGGTATTGGGCACCGCCTACTTCGGCCAGATCCTCGTCGCCCTCGAAGAGGTTTTTCAGCGTCACCGCATTGGCGATCTGGCCGCGCTCGATGATACGTCCGCAGGCCTCGAAGATCCGGCCATGGACCGGGTCGGCGAAGTGTTCGGGCTGCAGGAAGTCGGACACCCGCTCATAGGCACGGTTGTTGGCCAGAACCGCTCCAAGAAGGGCCTGTTCGGCCTCGTAGTTGACCGGCGGGCTGCGGAGGAGCTCGGTGTCCTCTTCCTCGTGGGGAAGGGGCGCGAAGGGCGAAGGCTGCGTATTTTCCATGGCGACAGAAACTATCAGATCAGGCTCTCCAGCTCACTGGGGAACACTGTGTGTAATGGGGATAAGTGCGATCTGTAGCAAGGTCGATCTCGTGATCGGCAAAGAAAAACGGCGGCCCGATCAGGGCCGCCGCTTCATTTCTCAGCTTTGAGAATTCTCAAGCCGGAGTTTCTTCCTCGTCGGAAGCAGCAGGCTGGCCTTCTTCTTCCGCTTCGGCTTCAGCTCGCGACTCGGCGGCTTCGGCGGCGATAGCCGCAGCCACTTCCGCGTCCTCGGCATCGCGCAGCTCAGCGGCGTTGAAGGCGGCCCCGGTCTCGGCCTGGGTCTCGGCTTCCTCGGCGGAGCGTGCGACGTTTGCCGTCACATCGACCGAGACTTCCGGATGCAGCACGACTTTAACCGTGTGCATGCCCAGGGACTTGATCACAGCCGTCATACTGACTTGCTTGCGGTCGATCGTGAAGCCCGCTTCACCGACGGCGTCGGCAATGTCCCGGCCACTGACCGATCCATAGAGCTGCCCGGATTCGCCGGCCTGCCGGATGATGACGACCGAAAGGCCTTCCATCTTCTCAGCGACTTTTTCGGCTTCACCTTTGCGCTCGAGGTTTTCGGCCTCAAGCTGGGCCTTCTGGTTTTCAAACTGCTCCAGGTTGGCCTTGGTGGCGCGCAGAGCCTTTTTCTGCGGCAGCAGATAGTTGCGTGCGAAGCCCGGCTTGACGGAGACGACTTCGCCCATCTGTCCGAGTTTCTCGACGCGTTCGAGGAGAATGATTTCCATGATGATCGTCCTTCCGTCTTACTTCAGTACGTAGGGCAGAAGAGCAAGATAGCGGGCGCGCTTGATTGCTTTGGCGAGCTCACGCTGCTTCTTGGTCGAGACCGCGGTGATGCGGCTCGGTACGATCTTGCCACGCTCGGAAATGAACCGCTGCAGCAGACGCACGTCCTTGTGGTCGATCTTGGGCGAGTTGGGGCCCGAGAAAGGACAGCTCTTGCGGCGGCGGAAGAACGGGCGGCGCGCACCGGCGCCTTGGCTGACGACGCGAATGGTCATGCGCTTTCTCCTTCACTGCTGGCCGCGGGGGCATTGCCAGATCGCGGACCGGAGTCGTGGGAACGGGGCGGACGGCTGTCGCGGCCGCCGTCGTGGCGTCCACCGTCTCGGCCACCTTCGTGACGGCGTCCACCACGTCCGCCGCGCTCGTCGCGGCTGTGGCGGTTCTGCATCACGACGGAGGGACCCTCTTCCAACTCGTCGACCCGGGTCGTGAGATAGCGCAGCACATCGTCGTTCAGGCGCATGTTGCGTTCCATTTCATGGACCGCATCCGCGGGAGCGTCGATGTTGAGGAGCACGTAGTGCCCTTTGCGATTCTTTTTGATCCGGTAAGCAAGGTTACGCAGGCCCCAGTATTCCTGTTTGGCCACCGAACCCTGATTTTCGGTAAGGATGTTGCTGAACTGCTCGACCAGGCCTTCAACCTGGGTCGACGCGATATCCTGGCGCGCGATAAACACGCACTCATATAAAGCCATGTTTGGACTCCTCACGGCTGTTAGCGGGCCGGAGCTGGTGCTTCCGCACTCAGCCGATCGACCCTAGCCGGCAGGGGCAAGTTCCGCGCATGCATGCCGGCAAGGAGTATGTCGTAACTGCGGATACTTCGAAGCGCGCGACTATACAGAAAAGTCTGGGGGGTGCAAGGTCTGAATGAAGAGACCTCTAGGCCGCAGAAACGCTGGGTTTTAGCCACTTCCTCGGCAAGAAAGCAACCCTCGGTCGGCGGAAAGCTTGACAGGGCAGCGGCCAGGAGTATGTCTGAGCGCGATTTCTTAACGGATTCTGGACTGGAGAAGGGTATGAGCCGGGCGTTTGTCTTTCCTGGGCAAGGATCGCAAGCCGTCGGAATGGGGAAGGATCTGGCCGAGGCTTTTCCGGTCGCCAAACAGGTCTTCGAGGAGGTCGATGACGCACTCGAGCAGCATCTCTCTCGCCTGATGTATGAAGGCCCGATAGAGGATTTGACCCTGACCGAGAATGCGCAACCAGCCTTGATGGCCGTGAGCCTTGCCGTGGTTCGGGTTCTGGAAGCCGAAGCGGGTGTAAATCTGGCAGATAAGGCCGCCTTTGTGGCTGGCCATTCCCTGGGTGAGTATTCGGCGTTGGCCGCCGCGGGCACCTTCGAACTGGCGGATGCGGCCCGGTTGCTGAAACGGCGCGGACAGGCGATGCAACGCGCGGTTCCGGTGGGCGAGGGGGCCATGGCCGCGATCCTCGGTCTCGATCTGGAGGTGGTGAAGGAAGTGGCCGAAGTGGCCTCCGAAGGTGAGGTTTGCACGCCCGCGAATGATAATGCTCCTGGCCAGGTTGTGGTCAGCGGTCACAAGGCGGCGGTCGAACGCGCCATCGAACTCGCCAAGGAGCGCGGTGCCAAACGCTCGGTGCTCTTGCCGGTCAGCGCGCCTTTCCACTGCGCCCTTATGGCGCCGGCGGCGGATGAGATGGCTGAGGCCCTTGGCAATGTCCGTCTCGAGGCGCCACGGATGTCTTTGGTGGCCAACGTGACGGCAGGATCTGTGAACGATCCCGAGGCTATTCGCCGTTTGCTTGTCGAACAGGTCACCGGCGCGGTCCGTTGGCGCGAATCCGTGCTGTATCTGAAGTCCCAGGGTGTTTCGAGCTTGGTCGAGCTTGGTGCTGGCAAGGTTCTCGCCGGCCTGACCCGGCGAATCGACCGGGATATGACGGGCCAGGCCGTTGGCGCGCCTCAAGACATCGAAGAGATTCTGAAGTCTCTTTAATAGTCCGAAGGACTGCTAGCCTGGGATGGATTTGATCTCTCCAAGCTGTTAACAGAGACTGCGGTTTCGGTCGCCTGTCGGACGGCGGCCCTTATGGAGAGCGAGCGGAGTATAAAGGTATGTTTGATCTGACGGGTAAGGCGGCGCTGGTGACCGGCGCATCGGGCGGTATCGGCGGTGCCATCGCGAAGGCGCTGCATGAACGGGGGGCTGCCGTTGGATTGACCGGAACCCGCGTCGAAGCTCTTGAAGCTGTGGCAGGGGAACTGGGCGAGCGTACAGCTATACTGCCTTGTAATCTCGCGGATCGCGACGCGGTGGCTGCCCTTCCGGCACAGGCGGAAGAGGCGCTCGGCAGTCTGGACATCCTGGTCAACAACGCCGGCCTGACCCGCGACATGCTGGCCATGCGCTTGAAGGACGACGATTGGGATCAGGTGATCGAAGTCAACCTGACATCCGGTTTCCGGCTGGCAAAGGCCTGCCTGAAGGGCATGATGAAGCGGCGCTGGGGCCGAATTGTCGGCATCACCTCGATCGTTGGCGTGACCGGCAATCCCGGCCAAACCAACTATGCAGCCTCCAAGGCCGGAATGATCGGCATGTCGAAATCCCTGGCACAGGAGATCGCGTCGCGCGGCATCACCGTCAACTGCGTTGCGCCGGGTTTCATCAAGACCGCGATGACTGATGCTTTAGACGAAAAGCAACACGAGTATCTGCTGAATGGAATTCCTGCCGGACGCCTTGGTTTGCCGGAGGATATCGCGGCGTCCGTGGTTTATCTGGCGAGCGAAGAAGCCGCCTATGTGACCGGCCAGACCTTGCATGTAAACGGCGGAATGGCCATGATATGAGGGAGTTTTGGGGGCGTTTCGGATATTCTCATCCGTGAGCGTTGGCAAACCCGGAAAAACTATGATAAGAGGCGGCGCTCTGCTGCACTGCACGAGACAAATCGACCGAAAACCGGTCTCAGCTTCCCGCCACGAAGCGCTAGCTAAATCTGAGGGCTAAGGTTTATGAGCAACGATACTGCCGAACGCGTAAAGAAGATTGTCGTCGAACACCTGGGTGTTGATGAATCTAAAGTTTCCGACACCGCGAGTTTTATCGACGATCTTGGGGCTGACAGTCTCGATACCGTCGAACTCGTTATGGCGTTCGAAGAAGAGTTCGGGTGTGAAATTCCCGATGACGCTGCAGAGAAGATCGTTACCGTTAAGGACGCGATCGACTTCATTCAGGACAATGCCTGATCTATTCGGCTCCGCCGGCGCCGGGCCTTCCCGGTGCCGCGGCCGAGATGCAGTTTTTCTGTAATTATCGAATGTAAATTATGAGACGAGTCGTCGTCACGGGTCTCGGGCTTGTTACCCCGCTAGGGTCGGGCGTAACTTACGTTTGGGACCGTCTGATCAACGGGAATTCCGGTATCCGAGCCGTCAGCGGCTTCGATATTTCGGACATCCCCTCGAAAATCGCCGGTGCGGTCTGGGATGGCGAGACCAACGAAGGCCGCTTTAACGCCGATGACTATATGGCGCCGAAGGATCAGCGCAAAGTTGATCGCTTCATCGTCTATGGCATGGCTGCGGCCCAGCAGGCCGTGGAGGATGCCGGTTGGCAGCCTGAGGACGAAAACAGTCTTCTGCGCACGGGTGTCATGATCGGTTCTGGCATCGGCGGTCTGCAGACCATTGCAGACGGTGCTGTGACCCTGAAAGAACGGGGCGCACGGAAGCTCTCGCCCTTTTTTATTCCGGCGGCGCTGATCAACCTGATCTCTGGTCAGGTGTCGATCCGTTACGGCTTCCGCGGTCCCAATCATTCCGCCGTGACTGCCTGTTCGACGGGTGCTCACGCCATCGGCGACGCGGCCAGGCTCATTATGCTTGGCGACGCGGATGTCATGGTCGCGGGTGGTGCCGAAGCGGCGGTTTGCCGATTGGGCATGGCTGGATTCGCCGCGTCCCGTGCATTGTCTACCGGTTTCAACGATACGCCGGAACGCGCTTCGCGGCCGTGGGATGTTGACCGGGATGGCTTTGTGATCGGCGAAGGCGCGGGTGTCGTGGTCCTCGAAGACTATGAACACGCCAAGGCGCGTGGCGCTAAGATCTACGCCGAAGTGGTCGGTTATGGCCTCTCCGGCGACGCACACCACATCACGGCGCCGCCTGCCGATGGCAATGGCGGTTATCGCGCCATGGAAGCGGCGCTCAATCGCGCCGGCATCAGCAAATCAGATGTCGACTATATCAACGCGCATGGTACATCGACGCCGTTGGGCGATGAAATCGAACTGGGCGCGGTCAAGCGTCTGTTCGGTGACGCGATTTCAGGCCTGAGCATGTCTTCGACTAAATCGGCGATCGGGCATCTGCTTGGTGCCGCGGGTGCTGTCGAATCGATCTTCTGCATGCTTGCGCTTCGTGATCAGGTGGTGCCGCCGACCCTCAACCTGGATAAACCGTCCGAGGGTTGCGAGGGCGTTGACCTGGTGCCTCATGAGGCCAGGGAGCGAG
>CBDDBN010000011.1:0-57775 GCA_965225735.1 Denitrobaculum sp.
ATGCAGGTTACTTGGCGTCGGAAAAGAGCGCCTTCATGTAGGCGTGTTGGATATCGTTGATGTGCCGGGCGATGTCCGCGAGATCCTGACCGATCCGCTCGGCCATCTGCAAATCCTCGTCAATAAAGAGATCGGTCGGTTCCGCCCAGCGCTGAGTCATATGGATCAGGGCACGATAGGCGGCGCGCTCGTGCGGCTTATCCCCACGACCGAGTTCCTGAACCTTCTCGAGAATGAACTCAAGACTGTCTTCGGATTTGAGCATAGCTGTTCTCGCCACGTTATACTTACCCAACTTTTAATGCTTTAGAGTGAACAGATCGTTTACGGGGCAGATTGAAAGTCAAATCATCGGAAAATCGTAAGACAACTACAGTTAGGAGTTGTGCGTTCTCAGGTATCGACTTGCCTTCAGAGTTGTGCTGTTTCTGCAACTGGCGCGGACCCCGGGGCGTTATGCGGACTCTAGTTTGTCCACCCCTCAGTCCTTTTACGCAATAAAGGCAAGCCACTCCGCTTCGCTCAAGACCTTCAATCCGAGCTCTTCCGCCTTTCGAGCCTTCGAACCGGCGTCGGCGCCAACCACGACATAGTCGGTTTTCTTGGAGACGGAGCCAGCCACCTTCGCGCCGAGAGCTTCCGCCTTGGCCTTTGCCTCGCTCCTGCCCAGGGTCTCGAGTTTTCCGGTGAAGACAACCGTCTTCCCTGCGATCGGAGAATCGCTTACCTCTTCGACCACATAGTCTTCGATCTCCAACTCGGCTGCCAGGTCGTCCAATACCTCCTGATTGTGCGGCTCGGCAAAGAAAGCGATCAGATCCTCTGCCATAGCCGGACCGATGCCGTCGACATTGATCAGTTCCTGAAAGGCGTCATTTTCCGAGTCGTTCGCAAGGACCATCGCGTCACGCAGTCTATCGAGGCTGCTATAGGTTTTCGCCAGCAGACGGGCGGTCGTCTGGCCGATCTGGCGGATTCCCAACGCGAAAATAAGCCGGTCTAAAGAAATCCTGCGCCGATCCTCGATTGCCTTGAAGAGATTGTCAGCCGATTGCGTGCCCCAGCCTGGCTGGTTGCGCAGTGGGGTCAGACTGCCTTTGTCGTTCGCGGCGAGCCGGAAAATGTCACCCGGTTTGCTGATGTCGCCTTTCTCGAAAAAGAACTTCACCTGCTTGTCGCCCAGGCCCTCTATATCGAAGGCGTTTCGGCTGACGAAGTGCTTCAGGCGCTCGACCGATTGCGCCGGACAGATCAGGCCGCCGGTGCAGCGCTTCACGGCTTCTCCCGACTCCCGTATCGCGGCGCTGCCGCATTCGGGGCAGCGATCCGGGAAGACGTAGGCTTTGCTGTCGGCGGGGCGTTGGTCGAGCTTGACAGAAACCACTTGCGGAATGACATCGCCGGCGCGCTGGATCACCACCCGGTCGCCCTCACGAATGTCCTTGCGCGCGATTTCGTCTTCATTGTGGAGGGTGGCACGGGATACCACGACGCCGCCCACTGTGATGGGTTCCAGGTTTGCAACCGGTGTCAGAGCGCCGGTGCGGCCAACCTGGATCGTAATCTCCCACAGCAGGGTCTCGGCCTGTTCCGCTGGGAACTTGTGGGCGACAGCCCAGCGCGGTGCGCGGCTGACGAAGCCGAGCCGTTCCTGTAGATCGAGCCGGTCGACCTTATAGACCACACCGTCAATGTCGTGTGGCAACTCGGCGCGTCCAGCACCGATCTCGCGATAAAAGGCCAAAATCTCTTCGACGCTGCGGCAGAGGCGGGCAGGTTCGTTGATGGTAAAACCCCAACGCGCGAGGTTGTCCCGTACCTCCATCATGGTCGCGCCTAGAGGGGCGGAGACCTCGCCCCAGGCGTAGCCGAAGAAGGAGAGGGGGCGCGACGCAGTGATGCTGGAGTCCAACTGCCTAAGGGACCCTGCGGCGGCATTGCGCGGATTGGCGAAGACCTTGCCGCCCCTGGCTTCCTGACGCGCGTTCAGGGCAGCGAAATCGTCGCGCCGCATAAAGACCTCGCCGCGGATCTCCATGATCTCGGGCCAGCCGTCTCCCTTGAGGGTTTTGGGGACGCCGGCCACCGTCTGAACGTTGGCCGTAATATCTTCGCCGGTCGTACCATCGCCGCGGGTCGCGGCCTGGACCAGTTTGCCGCCTTCATAGCGCAGAGCGCAGGAAAGCCCATCGATCTTGGGTTCGGCGAGCACGGCGATCTCGGTGTCCTCCTCCAGACCCAGGAAGCGGCGGATGCGTGCCAGAAACTCAGTGATGTCTTCATCGGCGAAGGCATTGCCGAGGGAGAGCATGGGAACCGAGTGCTTGACCTTGGAAAAGCCCGATGCCGGTTCTGCACCGACGCGTTTCGAGGGACTGTCTTCGCGGATCAGGTTGGGAAAGCGGGCTTCGATTTCATCGTTACGCCGCTTGAAGCGATCGTATTCCGCGTCCGAGATCTCGGGTGTGTCCTGCTGATGGTACAGCCGGTCATGATGCAGAATGGTTGCGGCCAGCCAGGCGAGTTCCGCCGCTGCCTGGCTTTCGTCCAGTTCTTCCGGCGCCAGATTCGCCGTTTCCGTCACTTCTGCCGCTCCGCCCATAGCACTCACCTCAAAACCCTCTCTAGGCTCCCATTAGGCGATCCGCTGCGGCCCGGGCTTCGTCGGTGATTTCGGCGCCGGACAGCATGCGCGCCAGTTCTTCGCGCCGATCCTGCGCATCGAGGGCGAAGACCTCGGTGGCGGTCGTGTGCTGTTTCGGTCCCTTGTTTAGCGTGGTCTTGCGGACCTGCAAATGGTAATCGGCCCGGGCCGCTACCTGCGGTGAATGGGTGACCACCAGGATCTGCCGTTCGCCGGCCAGACGGGCCAGACGCTCGCCGACGGCATGCGCCGTGGCGCCGCCGACTCCACTGTCCACTTCGTCGAAGACCAGGGCGCCGACCGAACTGGTTCCGGCCAGCACCACCTTCAGCGCCAGAAGGAAACGCGCCAGTTCACCGCCCGACGCAACGCGGCCGAGGGGACCTGGGCTCGACCCGGGATTGGTGGCGACTTCGAAATCAACCCGCTCGAGACCGGACGGGCCCCACTGCTCTTCCTCGAGGCTTTCGATCCGGGTCTGAAAGCGCGCTTTGTCGAGCTTAAGGGGTGGGAGTTCCTCGGCAATCTTTCGGTCCAGCGCGTTTGCCGCTTTACGGCGGCGTTTGCCGAGCGCTTCAGCTCCTTTGATAAAGGCAGATCTGGCCGTCTCGCAGTTCGTTTCCAGGCGTTCCAGGGCCTCGCCGCCGGAATCGATGGTCGCCAGGCGCGCCGACAATGAATCGCGCAATGCCGCAAGCTGCTCCACGTCGGTGCCGTGTTTGCGCGCCATGTCCCGCAGGGCGAAGTAACGGTCTTCGATCTCTGACAGACTTGTGCCGTCCATATCGATGCCGCTGGCCAGGGATTGCAGGTGACCGAGAGCATCCTCGGTCTCGGCCAGTGCCCGGTCCAAGGCGGCCATCGCCGGATCGAGCCGCTCGCCGGCGGCCACCGCCACCCGCTCCAGGCCGCGCCGGGCATTGATGAGAGACCGTTCGGCGCTGCTTTGGTCATCGCCACCGGACAGATCGTTCACGGCAGCGTTTACGGCTTCGATCAGCTGTTCCCGGTTCAGCAGCAGCTTACGCCGTTCGGCCAGTTCGCTCTCCTCGCCAGGGCGCGGATCGAGGCTTTCAAGCTCCTCGACGCTGTGGCGAAGATAGCTCTCGTCACTGCGGGCCTGGGCCAGATCCCGTCTGGCCAGGTCCCGGGCCGCCAGGGCATCGCGCCAGCCCTGCCAGAGATCTGACACCTTGCGGACGGCTGCGGTCTCCCCAGCAAAGGCATCCAGCAAGGCACGATGGGTCGCACCGTCCAGCAGACCGCGCTGCTCGAACTGACCCTGAATTTCAATCAGGCAGTCCCCCAGGCGGCGCAGCAGCCCGATCGAGACTGCCTGGTCGTTGACATAGGCCCGGCTGCGGCCATCCGCGGCGACCACCCGGCGCAGCACCAGGCTGCCCGGTTCGGGTTCGATGTCGTGCTCCGCCAATATGGCATCGGTGGGATGGCCGGCCGCCAGGTCGAAGACGGCGGTGACGGCGGCCTGTTTGGCGCCCGGGCGCACCAGACCGGAGACGGCGCGATTGCCGACTGCCAAGCCAAGGGCGTCGAGAAGAATGGACTTACCGGCGCCGGTTTCGCCGGTCAGGACGCAGAGCCCGCTATGGAAGGTCAGATCGAGGCGATCGATGAGAACGATGTCGCGGATCGACAGACTGACAAGCATCCGTCCCGAGCCCTAGCGCGTTTTCTAGATGACGGACTTCCACATCCGGGAGATCCAGGAGCCTTGGTCTTCCTCGGGGCGCAGGTCCTCGCCGGTCAGCAGGGCGTAGCTGTCGAGATACCATTCGCTGCCTGGGAAGTTGTGACCCAGAACCGATGCCGTCGCCTGCGCCTCCGTGATCACGCCGAGCGCCATGTAGCATTCGACCAGCCGATGCAGGGCCTCAGGGACGTGAGTCGTGGTTTGATAGTCCTCGATCACCTTGCGAAAGCGGTTGATCCCGGCCAGATACTCGCCCCGATCGAGGTAATAACGGCCGATTTCCATGTGTTTCCCAGCCAGGTGGTCGCGGGCCAAGTCGATTTTCAGCTCCGCATCCCGGGCGTACTGCGTTTCCGGGAAGCGCCGGGCCACCTCGTCGAGCGCATCGAGCGCGTCGCGCGTCATCTTCTGGTCGCGGGCGACGTCGGAGATCTGCTCGTAGTAGCTGATCGCCTTGAGATAATAGGCGTAGGCAATGTCCTTGTTGCCGGGATGGAGCTGAATGAAGCGGTCGAGCGTATTGACCGCATCGTCGTATTTGTTGGCCTGATAGAAGGCGTATGCCGCCATCAGCTGCGCCTTGGAGGCCCAAACCGAGTAGGGATGCTGGCGCTCGACCTCGTCGTAAAGCTTGGCGGCTTCGTCGTAGTTGGACTGCAGCAGCTCGTCGGTGGCGCCGTTATAGAGCTCTTCCACGGGCCGTTCGACATAGGCCGGCTCGTCATCGGAGCTGCAGCCCGCGGCGAAAGCCAGGACAGAAAGGGCTGCGACAAGGCGGACAGCGCCTTTGCGCAGAAGATGCGTCCGGCTGGTGGTGACCGATGCGGCCGTCGAGTTGAAAAATGCCTGTTTCATGCGTCCCTAGAGTCTGATCGTCTTAACTTTGCCCTGAAGCAAAAGGTGAAGCGCACTCTTGTTCCCGGGGATTAGAGGGCAATTCGCACCTCAAATCAAACGCCGCGTCGCCAAACTCGGCCAGGTGCCGGGAATTTGATTCCCGCCGCAGAGGCCTCGCCGATGCTCCGCCGGTCGCCGTAAACCCGGGCGCGCCGGACTATAGGCGGTCCGTAATGACCTCTCAAGTGGGGATGTTCGGCCTCTGACCTGCCCGATTCCGTTAGTCCTGTTCCACGGCGCGCGGGTCGAGCGCGTCCTGCAGACCGTCGCCCAGGAAGTTGAAGGCGATCACCGTGACAAAGATCATCAGGCCGGGCCACATGGCGAGCAGCGGAGCATCCCAGATCAACTCCTGGGCGTTGGTGAGCATATTGCCCCAGCTGGGGATCGGCGGCTGAATGCCCAGACCCAGAAAGCTCAACACAGATTCCAGCAGGATGATGTTGCCGATTGAAAGTGTCGTGGCGACGATCACCGGAGAGATCACGTTCGGCAGGATGTGAACCAGCATGATCCTGGGGGCGCTGGCGCCTAGCCCCCGCGCCGCACGGACGAACTCCCGGGTCTTCATACTAAGGGTCGCGCCGCGTACCAGGCGGGCGACCGTTGTCCAGCCGACCAGGGAAATCAGGATAATGATACGGTAGAGACTGACGTTTTCTGAATCGACCAGACTGTCGGGCAGGCCGGTTTTGGAGAGATCGACCGCGGCCAGCACGATCAATAGCGGCAGCAGGGGCAGGGCGATGACACCGTCGGTCAGACGCATCAGCAGTGCATCCAGCGGACCGCCGTAATACCCTGCGATCACGCCGATGATGGTTCCGATCACCGCGGCAAAGAGGGCGGTGACGATGGCCACAAGAAGAGAGATCTGGCCGCCGTAGAGCAGCCGAACCATCAAATCGCGGCCTAATTCGTCGGTACCGAAGGGGTGGGCGAGGGATGGAGGCTGTTTGAGGGCCAGCAGATTGACTTGATTGGCGTCGATCCCAAGGAAGGCCTCCACGGCTGGCGCCGCGGCGGCCAGCAGGCCAAGAAGGACCAGGATGATCAAACTGAAGACCGCCAACCGGTGCTGCAGAAAGCGGCGAAAGAGAATGCCGCGCACGGAACGGGCGGGACCGACGGCCAGCGCCGCGTCAGCGGCCAGTGCGTTTGTGGAGGTTGGAGTCGGTTGTTCCGACATAAAGACTCGAATCTGAAGCTACCGGAGCGACATGATAACCCAAGTGCAAGCCGCAGAGATAGGCCGCGGCAAGCGCTACGGATTAGGCTGTACCTTTGTTGCCATCTTGTGCCATCGTCGCTGGTCTGTGCCTGGTCCAAAGGCGTTTTCTCGAACAACCCCCTTTCTCGAGAGGCTGCGATGAAACTCTATCATGCTCTGCCGTCCCCCTTCGTCCGTAAGGTCCGTATCGCGGCCATGGAACTGGGCCTCGCCGACGACATCGAGCTCTTGCCGATCGCGGTCGCGCCGGGAAAGGCGAACGACGACTACGCCGCCAAGGGAAACCCGCTGCGCAAGATTCCAGCGCTGGAGCTGAGCAACGGCACGGTGCTCTTCGACTCCGGCGTAATTTGCGAGTACCTGGATGCCCGGGCGGGCGGTGGCCGGATTCTGCCGGGCGGCGGCGAAGCTCGCTGGGAAATGCTGCGTGACCATGCCTTGGCCAGCGGGATCTGCGATGCAGCGGTGCTGATCCGCTACGAGACCTTTCTGCGTCCCGAAGAGCATCGCTGGCGCGTCTGGCTGGATGATCAATGGAGCAAGATCGACGGCGCCCTGACCTGGTTCGAGAATAATCCTCAGGCTGTGGGCGAAGCGGAGCCCGAGATGCTCAATCTGGCGCAGATTGCCATCGGCTGTGCGCTTGGATATCTGGATTTCCGCTACGACGAGCGGAACTGGCGCGGGAGTTATCCGGCCCTGGCGGCCTGGTTCGAAAAGGTGGCGAAGCGGCCGTCTTTTGCTGAGACTCTGCCGGAGTAAGGCTGTTTAGGCGGCGTGCCGCTTTTCAGCGATCATCTGACGCAGAGCCTGATAGGCGGGCTTTGACAGGTCCTTGAAGCGAAAAGCGCTGCGGCCGCCATAGCTGCGGATGCATTCCGCGTTGGCCCAGGCCTTGCCGTTGGCGATATCCTCGACTTCGAGCTGGATCCGATGACGCGTGCCTTTATGGCGATGGGTCCGAGTCTTGATCAGGAAACCGCCCAGGCTCCAATTGAGAGTCGACACGACTTCGTTGCCGAAGCGGATCTGAAGCGGAACTTCGCTTCTGGGGTGACGTCTGCGTTGGATTGTGGCTTTGGGCTTCCAGAACATAAGTGAGGGCTCGACTTCTTCATGAGGTTTGCCGCGTTAGAAGTCTAATATGGCCCGGAAGTGGTTAATATTTGATGGGCGAATTTGGTAAAATTAACCGCTTATGCAAAAGAGACTCTAGGGTCCAACCAGGAATACGCCAGATCGGCGAGCAGATTCGCCAGCAATGTGGTTAAGGTTGCGAACAGCAGGCCTATGAGGGCCAGATTGTAGTCGTTGCCCAAAATGGCGTCGTAGATCGCCTTTCCCATGCCCAGGTAGCCGAACATGGTCTCGGTGATGAGCGCCCCTGAAAAGAGGCTGCCGAAATTGAGTGCCAGGATGGTGGTGACGGGAATCATGGCATTGCGCAGAGCATGCCCCAGCACGATCCGGGTTGGGCTCAATCCCTTGGCACGCGCGGTGCGCACGTAGTCTTGCCGTAGGGCCTCGATCATGGCGGCCCGCATGAAGCGGATCAGGCCGCCTAACGTGGCCAGGGTCAAGGTGAGGACAGGGAGAACCAGATGGGAGAGCCGGGTACCGAAATCGGCATTGGCGTCGCCCATGCCGCCTGCCGGCAGCCAGCCCAGGATCACGGAAAAGAGGATGATCAACAGGATCGCCAGCCAGAAGGGCGGGACTGAAATGCCGGCGAAGGCCGTCAGGTTGATGGCGTGATCGGTGATGGAGCGCGGCACCAAAGCGGCCAGGATGCCCGCGGGTAGGGCTAGGATGAGGGCCAGCAGAAAGCTGCAGCCCATGAGCAGCACGGTATTGCCGAGCCGGGGAATCAGGACCTCCAGCACCGGCTGGTTGGTGATGCGGGAGTAACCGAAATCGCCCTGCAGGGCAGAACCCAGCCAGGTGAGGTAGCGGTCGAAGATCGGCCGGTCCAGACCGTGTAGTGCGCGAAGCCGGGCCGCATCGGCCGCGGTCAGGTTCGGGTCCGAACTGACCATGATATCGATGGGGTCGCCGGGCATGAGGCCAATCAGTGCATAGATGACGAAAGACATCACCAGCAGCACAATTGCCGATTCACCAAGCCTGCTGAAGATGACCTTGATCATGCCCTGTGCTCAATCCTCATGCCGGGTGGTCAGTTCCGGCCTTCGACGCGCCAGTCCTCGACCCAGAGAGTCGTGGTGAGCTGATGTCCCGTCGGGCGCACGCCCTTGAGCCACTTCGGCAGCGGAAAGGCATTGGCGCGCCAATAAAGTGGCAGCACCGGCAATTCCTCTACGTAAAGCGCCTGCAGATCGGCCCAAAGTTGTTTGCGTTTTTCGAAATCCAGTTCCCGTTCGATGGCATCGATCAACTCGTCCATGGCCGGGTTTTGAAAGCCGGTATAGTTCTGGCCCGACCAGCCGTTTTCTTCTGTGGGGATTTGATTCGACTTAAGCGTGGTTAGAGGGACGCTTTCCGGCGAAGAGATCCAGGCGAACATGGCCATGGCCGAATACTTCCGGCGGCTCACCGTCTCGCCAAAGAAGACCCGCGCTGGCTGATTACGGATCACGATATCGATGCCGATCTGCTTCCATTGGCTCTGTAAGACCTGCTGTACCAACTCGCGGGAGCGATTGCCCGCGGTCGTCATGATCTCCAATGAAAGCTTGTCACCGTCGGCATTGTGGCGAACGCCGCGCTTCATCACAGACCAGCCCGCTTCTTCCAGCAGAGCTTTTGCCTTAGCCGGATCGTAGGGATACTTGGGCGTATCCGGACTATGTACCGAGTCCAGCGGGCTGACTGAGGCATCGGCAACCGGTTGGCGGCCTTGAAACAGCTGCGTGCTGATGGTCTCCCGATCCAGTGCGTAGAGAAGCGCTTTGCGCACCCGCTTGTCCGCCAGGATCGGGTTGTCCAGGTTGAGATCGATGTGTTCGTAGATCAGGCCCGACTTGTAGACCATATCGAACTTGTCGCTGTTGCGCTTTTCGAAGGCCAGGGCCTGATCGAGCGTCAGTCCCAATTCGCCGGCGATTGTGTCGACCGCGCCCGACAGAAGGTTAGCTTCGAGCGCAGCCGTGTTCTCAATCGTCCGCACGATGATCTTATCGAAGGCCGGCTCTGGGCCCCACCAAGTGGGATTACGGACATACTCCATGGTCGCGCCCTGTTCGGTCGCGGCCAGGCGATAAGGGCCGAAGCTCAGTCCTGGATTGAAGGGGTCCCGATCAAAGGCTGTCCGGTTGCGGTACTCCGTGGGGTTCGCTTCGAAGATCGGCCGCTCGATATGGGCCGGTAAGAGGGCTAATGAGAAGGCGTTGTAGCTGTAGGTGACCCGATCCAGATGCAGCGTAAAGGTCTTCTCGTCGATCACATCGATCGAACGGATACGCTGAAAAGCCTCTAACGAAACCGCTCCCGAGCGTTCGTCACGTCCCATTTCCCAGGTAAAGAGCATGTCGTCGCTGGTGACCGGCGTGCCGTCGCCCCAGGTTGCATCGGGATGCAGGCTGTAAGTGACCGCGATGCCTTCCTTGGTCTCGCCATCCTGCTCGTAGGTCTCGCGTTTAGCGCCGCCGTTCTCGATACTCGGCAATTCGGTGCAAAGCATGCAGACCAGTTGCCAGTCATGATCGTACACCGTGATCGGCCGTAGCGTGAGACCTTCCACATAGCGCTGCGCCAGCATGGAGGTAATGGTCGGATGAAAGGAAGTGGGGTACTGAGTGATGCCGATGGTGAGGGTTTCGGCGGCAAGAGCGGGCAGAGCCGCGGCGCCGAGAATGAAAGCGCCGAAGGCAGAGAGGAGTCGCCGCATAGAGTCTGCGTCCCGTTACAATTTCGCTGAACGGGAGTTTAGACGCAAACTTTGATGGAGCGTAGTAAGTTTTGTTTTGGCTGATATCAACTCTTTTCAGTGCAAGGACAGGTTGATCAGGAATACGCACACAAAGGCCACGTGGTCGCTTGAATTGGTCTCCAAGCTTTGAGAGCTGTGGTTTGACTTTACTGCGCTAGAGGAGATTTTTGACAGCCAAAGATCATAACTCTCTGGAAGAGTACAGACTCGCTATACCTGTCTTTCCAGTAGTCGTGTATTTCGTCTGAAAAGAACTCAGGAGCCGAGTAGTATTCGGATTGAAGAACCTGGAGCCCAGCTTGCTCGAGAAACGACTTCACGTCGGGCGCACGGTGCAAATTTATATGTTCGCCATGCGTTTCCAGATATTGCTGTCGTGGCTGGTTATAGAGACCTTCAAAGGGGTTTTCCGTCGCCTTGTGGTTTCCGAAGTCGACGAGATGGAGCATTCGACCGCCCGGCGCGGTGAGGCTTGCGATATGATCGATTGTTTTCTGCAAAGGTGTGATGTGTTCTAGGCAGGAATTCGACAAAACGATATCGAACGGTCCTTCTAAATCCGCTTCGAGAGTTTTTCTGGACTCGAACTGCATGTTTGTTTCCATCGCTTCGAGAAAGTCAGCGAAGGATAAGGATGTGCCGAAGAGAGCTGAAAGGTCGCGATAAAGTGGAAGGCAATAGCGCTTTACGAAACGGGATTCTTTCAAGATGTCCTGATTGGACGATGGGTCACAGCCTACATAGGATTGTGCTCCCCTAAAGATCGCGTAAGGGCCCCAGCCCAAAACGGGGCCTGACCCTAACTCGAGAACCCGCTTGCTGGAAAAATCAATAGGAGACCAGTCGTGATTCTTTGCCAAGATGGCTTCGTAGCGACTGAGGAAGTCATAACTTCGCTGTGCCCGCATGTGCTTGGGGGACTTCAGAACTTCCTCAAATGAACCTGTGCTCGTTGCGCTTAAGGAAAGACGGCGCGCTATCGCACGGACAAGATCTCGAGGCGGTGATGTCCACAAGCGGTTGAGAATTCTGTTGGCTGGTGAGGTCATCGCAGATTCAGCTTAAGATCCGTTGCGCGGGCGAGGAAACGTCCAATAACACCCTTCGTCCAATTTCGACAGCTTGGCCGAAATTTCGCCCTGACTGTTTGTTGTTCTCGGTAAATGAGCAAAAAGAGACATAGCCCTTAACTAAATCAGCTGCAAAGCCGTTCTTGAGACTTCCAGTTTCGACGTTAGGTCGATCTTCTGTTTCAGAGGCTTTGATCGAGTTTGAAAACTCAATGTCAGTCCGAAACCCCGCCCCGTGCCGCCGACCAGCCGTTCGGGTCGTTCAGAAAAGCGCGGACCTGTTCCAGGCCTTCAGGATTCAAATAGCCTTGTTCCTCGGCAACCGCGAGGGCGTCCCACCAGGTGGCGAGCGCATGGAGGCGCACGCCCTTGTCGGCAAGATCCTGAATGCCCTTGGGGAAGATGCCGTAGTGAAAGACGACGAAGGTGTCGGCGACCTGCGCCCCTGCGGTCCGTAAGGCCTCGACGAAGTTCAGTTTGGAGCCGCCATCGGTTGCGAGATCCTCGACCAGCAGGATCCGGTCGCCTTCCTTCATGGCGCCTTCGATCTGCGCGTCGCGGCCAAAGCCTTTTGGCTTTTTGCGCACGTAGAGCATAGGCAGGCCAAGCCGCTCGGCGATCCAGGCCGCGAAGGGAATGCCCGCCGTTTCGCCGCCGGCAATGGCATCGAGGGACTCGTATCCGATCTCTCGCGTAATCATCTCGACGGCGGCATCCATCAGTTGGGCGCGGGCGCGGGGAAAGGAGATAATCTTGCGGCAGTCAACGTAGACAGGACTGACGCGGCCCGAGGTGAAGGTGAAGGGATCTTCAGGCCGGAACAGCACCGCTTCGATCTCCATCAAAATCCGCGCAGTGGTGCGCGCAGTTTGCTTCGCCAGAGCGCTGTCGCCTGTCTGTTCCGTCGTCATTCCTGCTTTCCCTCGTCAAGCTCCGCTCAGGCCGGAGTCGGATTTTCTCAGATTTCTGCGGCCCTGTTTATCTATTAGCCCCAGCGCGGGCAATGCTATTCCGGTTGCAGAGGAACGCGTGACCATATCGAGTTCAATGACAACCCGCTCTTTCCAGAATGTAGCGTGACCCGGTTTTTACAGATGCCCAGGTCGAGGCATCCTCGTCATCCGTTGGCGTATTCCAAGCCGCCAAGAACGTGACTTCGCAGACTTCGCCAGTATTCAATGCGGGCAGCGTCACTTGAAGGCCTTCCGGCTTGTATTTGACAGTGTTTGGGGCGATTAGCTGTTCCCACCGCGCAGGCAGTTTTTCCTGTCTCGCCCATTCCTGAAGGCATTCGCTATCCTCCGTACCCAGCGAAACACACAACGAACCAATGTCCCAGGTCAGGGCATCCAGATTTTGTCCTGAGTCAGGCCCACCGTCAGCTTCATCGGGCAGAGCTGCCCAGGCGCATTGAAACCTTGGGGTGATACCGTCGCTTAGAGCCTGCAAGCGCCATATAGCAGCCTCGCAACCATCTACCTTTGCGCCCTCATAAAGTTGTCCGCTGACGCCGGATCGAAAGAGTTCTAGGCGGCAGACGTCATTTTGCCAAAAGGTCACCTGGGCACCAGACTCGTTCCGATAACTTTTCGGCGCGATAGATTGCGTTATTTGGATATCATTTATCGCGGCTGTAAGCGCGAAGGATCCGCAAGGTACGTCGATGTCGTACTTTGTCGTTTCAATCTGCGTCCCAGCGTCGAATTGAAAGAGAAACTCATCGGCTGAGGTCACAGGTACATCTCTTCGATATCCATCGTCGAGCGCTCCCCCAGGGCGTCCCGGTTCTGCGCCAACCAGGCTTCGGTGCGCTCGTAACCTACTTTATGCAGGTGCTGAAGAAAGGCCCAGTCGGCGTTGAGTTTGCTCGAAACGCCCAGGTCGTCCATCACATCCTCGGCATCGATGACGTGCATCAGCATGCGTTTGAGCCGACCGTCGTCGTCGAAACCATCGTCGATAATGTCGGTCACGAACTTGATGGCGCGCATTTCACGCATCAGACTGGAGTTGAAGGTCAGGGTGTTCAGGCGGTCGAGGATTTCCGTGGCGGTCTTGGGCGTGTGTTGGATGTTGATAGGGTTAAGCTGGACCAGCAGCACGTCCCGGCTGTCGGTGTGGTAGATCAGCGGAAAGATCGCCGGGTTGCCCATATAACCACCGTCCCAGTAAGGCTCGCCATCGATCTCGACAGCCGGCTGAAGGAAGGGCAGGCAGGCGGAGGCCATGACCGCGTCGAGAGAAATTTCATCGATGTCGAAAATCTTCACGCGGCCACGTTTGACGCTGGTGGCGCTGACGAAAAGCTTCACGTCTTTGCAGTGCCTGACCACCTCGAAATCGACAAACTCGTCCAGTGTATCGCGCAAGGGATTAAGGGCCAGAGCATTGAACTGGTAGGGCGAGAAGAGGCGGGACATGATATCCAGCGCCATAAAGGCGGGGGAGTAATCCATGCGGCCCAGCCCGATCATGCGGTCGAGCGGCGTCGGCTGTAACGGCGAGGTCGCGGCGATCTCCGAGATGCGCTTCCAGAAACGCGCCAGCAGATCCCGGGTGAAGGCACGGTCGCCGGCAGTGATGCCATAGGCCAGGAGCGCGCCGTTCACCGCGCCGGCGCTGGTGCCCGATATCCCTTCGATTGAGATACCGTCGTCCTGTAACAGCCGGTCGAGCACGCCCCAAGTCAGGGCGCCGTGCGCGCCGCCGCCTTGCAGAGCGACGTTGATGCGCTTCACGTCTTTGCCGCGCGGCCAGGGTGAGCAGGGATTGCAGGGAGCAGGTTCCGCGCCCTGCTTGCGCGGCGCGGAAGAATTGCTGGCTGAAGATTTCGTTGAGCCGGCCGTTTTGGGCTTTGTTGCGGCGCTGGGCTTGGTCGCAGCGCTGGGGTTGGCGGCTGCTTTTTTTGATCTGGGAGTCCGTTTGCTGCTTCCGGTCGTCCTGGGTTTCGAAACCATGCTCGTTCTCTTCCAATGAATGTGACCGATGGCGTCTGACGCGACGATGCCTGTCGTGCCTTGCTCTTGTGCAGTGCAAAATCGTACCCTGTCCCAACAACAGGAACAACCATAGAGACGCGGTATCGTGGTTTGCTATTTCGAACCACAAGTGCAGCGATCTGTGACTGAGACCAACCGGGGAAACGCCGATGTCCGATAGTGTTTTACTGCAACGTGATGGCGCGATTGCCACGATCACCCTGAACCGGCCGGAACGGCGTAACGCCTTCAATCTCGCCATGTGGGCGGCGCTGGGCGACGTCATGGAGGATTTGAACCGGGATGACACGTTGCGTTGCATCATTTTGCGCGGCGCCGGAGACAAAGCCTTTGCCGCTGGCGCGGACATCGCAGAGTTTTCCGAGGTGCGCGCATCCAGTGAACAGGCGCAGTCCTATGCAAAGGTCATGGATCGGGCGACAGACGCGGTTAGAGACTGCCTGCATCCGACCCTCGCCATGATCCGCGGCGCCTGTGTGGGCGGTGGACTGGAACTCGCCATTCAATGCGACCTCCGGATCGCGGGCCGTTCGGGACGTTTTGGTATTCCCATCAACAGGATTGGCAATGCCTTGCCCTATGCCGCCATGGTCGCACTGGTCGAGGCGGTGGGACGCCCGACGGTTCTGGAAATGCTGCTGGAGGGACGGATCTACCGTGCTGAGGAAGCTCGTGCGAAAGGTCTGGTCACCCGGGTGGTCGAGGACGATGCGCTAGAGAACGAGGTCGCGCAGACTGCCATGAAAATTGCGGAGGGCGCGCCGTTGGTCGCGCGGGCGCACAAAGTCTTTTCGCGCAAGGCTGTGACGCCGCACGATCTGCGAGACGAGGATTGGGTCGCGCCCTTCGATATCTGTGACAGCAACGACTACCGCGAAGGCATTCGCGCGTTTCTGGCGAAAGAGCCACCGAACTTCTCCGCCAGCTAGAGGGAATTCTATTCTCTTCGGAGAGGCGTTGGGGCGACGGCCGGAACGCCTTCCGGTTTTTCGCTGCCGCGGCGATACTTGAAAGTGCCGGAACCCTGAGCGAGGAGTTTGCCTTCCTGATCCCGAACCTCGGCTGTGCTGAAAAAGATCGAACGGCCGCCACCGGTTTTACGGGCACTGACCGTCACCCGTTTTCCTTCCGTGATCGCACCGACGAACTGCGTTTCGAGCGACAGTGTGAGAGCGCGCCGGAAGTTGCCCTCGACCGTGCAGTGGCATCCGGCATAGCCGCAGGCGGTATCTATGAGCGTCGAAACCGCCCCGCCATGGAGCACGCCGCTACGGTTCAGGTGCTGGGGCCGCACGTCGAGGATGACCTCGGCATAGTCTTCCCGCCAGACAGTCAGTTGATAGTCGACGAGATCGGCGAAGCCACCGTGAATGCGCCCGGTGTCCGGGATCGAGTTTGGTTCGTCCTTAGGCATAAGCCGCGAGCTTGCCGCTCTCTTCGGTGCTTGTCCAGGTAGGCGGTCCTTTTCCGCCTTTTAAAAAAATCTGTCACAGCTTTCGCACTGCGTCCCTCTAAAGAGGTAAAACAAGGACGGAGAGCGAGAATGGAACGCGCTTTGGCAGATCAAATCGATTGCGATGTCGCGGCGGCGCAGCGCGGCGAGCGAAAGGCCCTGGAAGCGGTGGTTCGACGGGTCCAGGACCGGGTGCATCACCTGGCCATGCGCATGCTTGTGAATCCGGCGGATGCCGCCGAGGCGACGCAGGAGATCCTGATCCTGGTGGTCACGAAGCTGTCGACCTATCGGGGCGAGAGCGCCTTTACGACCTGGGTCTACCGGGTCGCCGCCAATTACCTGCAGAGCGCCAGAAAGATCCAAGCCCGGGATCCCGGTTTGAATTTCGAGATGTTTCGTCAGGATCTGGAAAGCGGTCTCGCGGAGTCTCCTGCCGCAGACGATCAGGTGCTGCTCAACGAGCTGCGCATTTCCTGCACCATGGCCATGCTGCTGTGCCTCGACCTCAAGCACCGCATCGCCTATGTGCTCGGCGACATTCTGGAACTCGGCCATGCGGAGGCGGCGGAGGTCCTGGGAATCTCCAGAGAGAACTACCGCAAGCGGCTTTCCCGCGCGCGTTCCGAGGTCGTGGCCTTTACCGCGAAAAGCTGCGGGCTGGCGAACCCATCCGCCAAATGCAGCTGTCCGCGCCGGCTCCCTGCTGCCATTGCCTTGGGCCGGGTCGACTCGGAGCGGATCTTCTTCGCCGCGGGAGAGGCGCCGCCCTATGGCGACGTCGTCGCGCAGGCAAAAGCGCTTGAGGGCGCCCTGACCGTTCTGAAACTGCAACGTGCGACGCCGACTTTTCCAAGTCCGAAAGACCTCGCCGGGCAAATCGCCGAGATTTTTTCCCGGCCTCACTGACGCCTTTCCCGAAAACAGAGGGCGAAGCATCCGCCGCGAGGCGGAGACTCCGCCCCTTTGTCGAATCTCTACCCAAGCAAGGAGAAAAAAATGCCGAAAGTCTTCGCCGTCCTGACCCTGTGCGTCTTGACGGCAACCGCACCCATTGCCGTCTACTCACAGGAAGGAACTTCAATGACTGAAGATCAGAAAGCCGCTCTTACCCACGTCGAAAGCATGACTGCGGCTTTCCATGACGGCGATATCGAGGGGGTTATGTCCGCTTACGAGCCCGAGGCGATGGTGCTGTTCGAGCCGGGCGCTCCGATAATCGATCCCGCAGTGCTCCGCCAGATGTTCCAGGGCACCTTCGCGATAAATCCTCGGTTCGAATACAGTGGGCACGAAGTCTACGTCATGGGCGATATCGCCGTACACTTCGCGCCCTGGAGCATGACCGGGCGGGCGCCGGACGGAACCGCGGTCAAGGAGAGCGGCCTTTCCGTTGCCGTGATGCGCAGACAAGAGGACGGCCGTTGGTTGATCGTCTTTGATAATCCGCATGGTCAGCGTCTGATGACGAGATAGCGCGAACCTTGCCCCGGCGCGCACTAAACATCAGCGCGCCGGGGTCGATTCTCCGAGGCTGTCCGGCATCAAAAAGATCTGGCGGGCCCGGTCGGACGTGAGGCGTTCCGGCGAGTACCAGCGTCGGAGAATATCCTTGGACAGCAGGTCCTGGTTCCGCGCTATGAATGCATCATAGCTCTCGTCCTCCACCTGCGCCATGCGTTCGGCGATCAGGCTCATGAAGGCGACCGTGATGGTCGTGTTGTACTTGTCCGCGGCACCGGCTTTGATCGCGATGGCGTTCAGGCTCTGGCCGTAATTGAGCGTTGCCTCGATGAAGTCGTACTTGCGGAGCATCTCGTAAGCGACGGCGACGTGATCGCCGTGGCGGAAGCTGCTGGGATCGAGTTCGCGCGTTTCGAAATCGCGGATCATCTCCTCGGATCGTGCCGTCACGATGTTCCTCCACTCTCACGCAGTTTGTGACTGTCGGAAGCCATCAGATCGAGATCGTAGACAAGTTTTAACTGCTCGATCTTCGTCAGCGTCTCTCTTGAGAAAGGTGGTTTGTTCTCGAAAGCATGCAGGGCGATGCCTTCAAGCAGATCGCCAAGCGAAAGATCCAGATGCTCCGCCAGTCCCTTGAGGACTTTCAGGGTGCGTTTCTCGATCCTGACGCCGGTCTGAACCCGTTCAATTGTTTTGCTCATGATGTTACTTTGGTAACAATGTACCAAGGAGTCAAGTGCTATGGTCGGCGAACAGGATTCGCATCTTGTGCTGAGATTTCGCAGTGCAGGCGCGCTGTTACTACTCGAGAACCCGCAGACGCCGGTCGTTCTTGACCTCTTCCATCACGACGTAACTGTGGGTGGTCAACACGGATTTCAGGGCCGCCAATCTGTCGCCCAACATGTTGCGGTAGGCATTCATGTCGCTGGTGCGGATCTTGATGAGGTAATCGAAGCCGCCAGCCACCATATGACATTCAGTTATCTCGGGAATATCGGCGATGTCTTCCCGGAAGCGGTCGAAGACATCGGGCTTGGTACGGTCCAGGGTAAGCTGGACGAAGACGGTCAGACCCATGCCCAGCTTTTCCGCTGAGAGGCGGGCGCTGTAACCCTCGATATATCCTGTACTCTCCAGCCGGCGCACCCGCTCAAGGCAGGGGGTGGGACTAAGATTGACGGCACGGGCCAGTTCGACATTGGAGATTCTGCCATTATCCTGAAGCGTGGCGAGAATCTTGCGGTCAATCCGGTCTAAAGGTCTATCGAGAGCTTGTTGCATAGTGAATTCTGCTAAAAAAAGGTAATTCTACAGATCATTATCTCGGGAAATTGCGAAAAACAGAAGCACATTCTTCTGCAATTCATCTAAGAAGCTTCCTGATCCTGGTGTGACAGATCACTTGATTTGAGGAAACGCAAAATGATCATCGATCCGGTCCTGGTCCAGACCTCCGACCTGCGGAGCGCCATTCACGAAGCTTACCGCGCGGATGAGACCGAGGCGGTGCGTCGTCTGCTGGGCGAGATGGAATTGCCGCACGACGCCCTTGATCGGATCGCCGAGCGGGCGCGCGCCCTGGTGGGTGAGGTCCGGCGTTCGCGGATCGGCCAGGGAGGCATCGACGCCTTCATGCATGAGTTCGAGCTCTCCAGTAAAGAAGGGGTCGTGCTGATGTGTCTCGCCGAGGCGCTGCTGCGGGTTCCCGACGCCCATACGCTGGACAAGCTGATCAAGGACAAGGTCGCGACAGCAGACTGGCAGGCGCATCTGGGGCACAGCGATTCGATCTTCGTGAATGCCTCGACCTGGGCGCTAATGCTCACGGGGCGCGTGGTCAAGCTGGAGGATGATGACACCAAGGATTTTGGCGGCGTTCTGCGCCGGCTGGTCCATCGCAGTGGCGAACCGGTGATCCGAACCGCCATCACCCGCGCCATGCGGATCCTGGGGCAGCAGTTCGTGATGGGCCGCACCATCAAGGAGGCGGTCAACCGCGCAAAGCCAGATGAAGCCCGGGGCTACCGCTATTCCTACGATATGCTGGGCGAGGGTGCGCGGACCATGGCCGACGCGGACCGCTACTTCGAAGCCTATAAGGACGCGATTGCGGCGATCGGAGAAGTGGCCGCGGGCCGCGGCGTGCACGATGCACCGGGTATATCGGTCAAGCTCTCGGCCTTGCATCCGCGTTACCAGTTCGCGCAGCGTGATCGGGTCATGACCGAAGTCGTGCCGCGACTTAAGGCCTTGGCGCTGGATGCCGCGAAGTTCGGTATCGGCCTGACCGTTGACGCCGAGGAGGCGGACCGGTTGGATCTCTCCCTGGACGTGATCGAAGCTCTCTCCGGTGATCCGGATCTGGCTGGTTGGGACGGTTTCGGGCTGGCGGTGCAGGCTTATCAAAAACGCGCGCCCTACGTGTTGGATTGGCTGGCCTCGGTGGCCGCTCGAGACAGCCGCCGTTTCATGGTGCGTCTGGTCAAGGGCGCCTACTGGGACACGGAGATCAAGTTCGCGCAGACGGAGGGCTTGAAGGGCTATCCGGTTTATACCCGCAAGATCTCGACCGACGTATCTTATCTGGCCTGCGTCAAGCGGCTCTTCGACAATCCATCGGCCTTTTATCCGCAGTTCGCGACTCATAACGCCCATAGCGTTGCCGCGATCCTCGAGTTGGCTGGAAACTCCGGCGATTATGAGTTCCAGCGCCTCCATGGCATGGGCGAGGCGCTTTATGCGCAGATCGTCGGGCCGGCCAAGATGGACCGCCCGGTGCGGATCTATGCGCCGGTGGGCAGCCATGAGGACCTGCTCGCCTACTTGGTGCGCCGGCTGCTGGAGAATGGCGCGAACTCCTCCTTTGTCAATCGCATCCAGGATGAAAAGCTGCCGATCGATGAGATCATCGCCGATCCTTTGGCATCCACGCGCCGCCTCGATGCCGTACCGCATCCAAAGATTCCGCTGCCGGTCGGGCTTTACGGTAAGGAGCGGCCGAATTCGGCGGGCCTGGATCTCAGTGCACCGCGCGAGTTGGCGCCCCTGGGCCAGGCCATGGCGCGGGCGGCGGAAGCGGGTTGGAGTGGCGGCGCGCTGGTGGCGGGTCGGGACGCCGGGGGAGAGGCGCAGCCGGTTCTGAACCCTGCCGACCGGCGGGATAAGGTTGGAGAGGTGCGCTGGTCCAGGCCAGAGGACGTCGAAAAGGCCCTGGCGCGCGCCAGCCGCGCGGCGCCCGACTGGGATGCCACACCGGCGACCGAGCGCGCCGACTGCCTGCGCCGCCTGGCGGATTTGCTCGAAAGCAACCGGGCCAACCTCATGGCGCTTTGCGTCCGCGAAGCCGGCAAAACCATTCCAGATGCCATCGCCGAAGTGCGCGAGGCGGTCGATTTCTGCCGCTACTACGCGGCGCGAGCTTGCGACGACTTCGCTTTGCCGAAGCGGCTTCCCGGTCCGACCGGAGAGACCAACGAGATATCGCTGCATGGCCGCGGCGTGTTTCTCTGCATTTCTCCCTGGAACTTCCCCCTGGCCATTTTTATCGGCCAGATCACTGCGGCGCTGGCAGCCGGCAACGCGGTCATCGCCAAACCGGCCGAACAAACCGGCCTGGTTGCGACGGAGGCGGTCAAGCTGATGCATCGGGCCGGCATACCCGGTGACGTGGTGCATCTGCTGCCGGGCGATGGTGCAAGCGTCGGTGCGCAGCTTGTGAAGGACCCGCGGATCTCGGGCGTCGCCTTTACGGGTTCGACGGAGACAGCGCGGCTGATCAATCAGTCCCTGGCACTCCGCGAGGGGCCGATTGTGCCGTTGATCGCCGAGACCGGCGGACAGAACGCGATGATTGTCGATTCCACGGCCCTGCCAGAGCAGGTGGTCAACGACGTGCTGACGTCGTCCTTCCAGAGCGCCGGCCAGCGCTGTTCGGCTCTGCGGGTTCTTTACCTGCAACAGGATATCGCGGACCGCGTGATCACCATGCTGTCCGGTGCCATGGACGAACTGGTGGTGGGTGATCCCGCGCGTCTCGCGACCGATGTCGGACCGGTTATCGATGAGGAGGCAAAAGCGGTTCTTGAAGCACATATAGCCCGCATGTCCAAAGAGGCGCGCTTGCTTCATCGCTCCTCCATGACCCCGGAGACGTCCCAGGGCACCTTCGTCGCGCCGGCGGCCTTCGAAATCGCTTCGGTCGATCAACTCGAACGAGAGGTCTTTGGGCCCATCCTTCATGTCGTGCGCTTCCAGGCCGAAAAGCTGGATGCCGTCATCGATGAGATCAATGCGTCCGGATATGGCCTGACCTTCGGGATTCACAGCCGGATCGATTCGACGGTGGACCATGTTCTGAAGCGGCTCAGGGTCGGCAATGCCTACGTCAATCGCAACACCATCGGTGCTGTGGTCGGCGTGCAGCCTTTCGGCGGCGAGGGCTTGTCGGGCACCGGCCCAAAGGCAGGCGGGCCGCACTATCTGCACCGCTACGCCACGGAACGGACCGTGACAACGGACACCACCGCGGCCGGCGGCAACGCCTCGCTCATGTCGATCTGATCTGTGCCTCGCCGCCATCCGAGTGGCGGGGGATAGAATCTCGGTAGCGCCGAACGATAGGCTGTTGCTATTTTGAGTTGCGCGTGTAAGCTTGCCTTCCAAGTGGGTGCTGATCGAAAGCTGTACCGGAAATCTTCTGCACGTGCTGTTTCCTCCTTGCGGGGTCCGCAGGTGCCTTCTGGGGTGTAAGTGTTGAAATTTCTTGCACTTTTGTGTGAAACGCGCGAAACAAAATTCGGTTACACATTCTCCTGGCGTGTCCTCCTCGACGCCTTTGCGCGCAGCCGCGTTACCCCTCGAGAAATCGTGATGCCTCAACCCGCTGGGCGGCGTGCCGTCGCGCGTGGGATCGTTTTTGGTTGAAAGGACAGAATATGACGACAGGAACGGTTAAGTGGTTTAACGCCACAAAGGGTTATGGGTTCATCGAGCCCGATGACGGTTCCAAGGATGCCTTCGTACACATTTCCGCGGTGGAGCGGGCTGGAATGTCCGGGCTCCGCGAAGGCCAAAAGATCGAGTACGAACTGATCGCTGGTCAGAATGGAAAATCGTCCGCGGAAAACCTGGTCGCGGTCGACTGATTTTCGGTGTGTGCCGTGTTTTCGCCTCTGCTGACGAACCCTCGGGATTCACAGGCTCGGCTTCATAGGAAGCCGAGAGGCGGACACGGCCACGTCACAATGTGATGCGCGGACTTTAGCCGCGTCGATCCAGCTCTCGCTAAAGCCCTCTCCCAAACCGTATTTTACAGTTTTATCCTAGTGAATTTTGCTGGCGGCAGTGGGCCGCCTTTATGTCGATCGGCACTCCCTTGGCCGCCTTTCTGATCGCTGTTAGGTAGGCGTTGCTCCGGCGCCAGGCTGGCAAGCTCAATCGCTCCCGCAAAGCCGAAAAACAATTCCGGCGGTTTAGCCTAAATCTTTCTTTGTCAGTCGAAACATCCTCGCAAAGTCACAGGTTTTCTTGCGCTTGGGTGTCGCGCGTCCTGTCCGCAGCCGTTGATTCAGTTCGGCGGAATGCAACTCTGTTTACTAAAAGTCAATGCAAGTGGTGGTAGGAATTTAGGGTCCTCCTAAGTTTCGGTGCGACTGTATCTCGATTGATAAATCCTTAATGGCGATTGAATCGCGGCAAAATCCATGGTCAGAGCGTTCGGCAGAAAAGACGATCGAAACCTGCTCCTTACGCTGGTGCTGATAGGAATTGCTGCGCTATCGACGACCTGGTTTCTAAATCATCAAGCACGCGTACATCTGCTAAAGGAAGAAGGTCTGCGGTCCGCCATGCAGTGGGCGACCTTTCTTGCCGAGCACATCGAGGATCTGGAACAGGTCCTTGAGAGCGGCGAAGTCACCGACGAGAGCGTGCGTGTCTTGAACTTCACGACCGAGGCGGGAGATGTCTTCCGTTACAAGTTCTTCGGTCCGGATGGAACCGTCACGGTGGCTTCTCATCCCGAGGATATCGGTACTTCCAACACAAAGAACTACTTCACGGAGCAGGTTCAGAAGGGTGAACCCTTCGTCAAGATCGAGGCCAGTGAAGAATTCAGTGACGGGCGCGAGGTTATTAGCGAGGCCTATGTGCCGATTATGACCGCCGGCGTCTTCCGCGGTGCGATCGAAGTCTATGTCGACATGACGTCCAAGGATGCGGAATTCCGGAAGGTCGGATCGAACATTTTTTGGGGCATCACCGGGCTCTTGCTGATTGTCGGCCTGGCTTGGGCGTTCTTCGTTTATCGTAGTCTTCTCGAAAGAAGCGAGCGTGAATCGGCTTTAATCGACGCGCAGGCGGAATTGAGTGCGCATCTTTCGGATTTGCAGGATGCGCGTCAGCGGGTCGAAGACGAGGCCTCGAAGCAGATCGCCCTGGCTGAAGAACTCTCCATCGCGCGCGATGAAGCCAACGCCGCCAACAAGGCGAAGTCTCAGTTTCTTGCCACCATGAGCCATGAAATCCGCACGCCCATGAACGGCGTGCTTGGCATGATTGGAATTCTGTCTGATACGGAGCTGAGCGACGAGCAACGCAAATACACCACGCTGGCGCGGGATTCCGCCGAGAGCCTGCTCGCGATTATCGATGACATCCTCGACTATTCGAAGCTCGAGGAAGGCCGGATCGATCTGGAAACAGTGGACTTCAATCCTGCGCAAGTGATCGACGGCGTGGTCTCATTGTTGTTGTCCAAGGCATCGGATGTCGGCTTGACACTGAAGACCGAGGGCACTGAAGACCTACCAACATGGTTGCGCGGTGATCCGACACGGCTGCGCCAGATCCTGTTCAACCTGATTGGCAATGCGGTGAAATTCACCGAAGAGGGCGGTGTGACGGTCATTGCCAGCCACAAGGAACTCGACAGCGGTGAAATCGAAGTCAGGATCAACATCAAGGACACCGGCATTGGCATTTCGCAGGAAGCCCAAAGCCGGCTCTTTACCCGCTTTTCGCAGGCGGACAGTTCAACGACGCGCCGCTTCGGTGGTAGCGGTCTGGGTCTGGTGATCTGCCGGCAGCTAGCTCAGCTGATGGGGGGTGGCGTCGGCCTGCAGAGCGAGGTCGGTAAGGGCAGCACCTTTTGGTTTACGATCCGCTGCGCGCTTGGCGAAGCTCCCGCCGAGGAGGCCGACACAGCCGCGAGTGGCGCCGCTGTGGATGAACAAGTCAACTTGAAGATTCTGGTCGCCGAAGATAACGCGGTCAATCAGCTCGTCGCCCGGAAGATGTTGAGCAAGGTTGGCCACGAGGTTGATGTGGTCGGGAACGGTGTCGAGGCTGTCGCCGCGGTCCGCGATACGGCCTACGATGTCGTCCTGATGGATATCCAGATGCCCGAGATGGACGGGCCCACCGCGACGCAGGAAATTCGCAAGCTGGCCGTGCCGGCTTGCGAGACGCCCATCGTGGCGCTGACGGCCAACGCCATGGCGGGACATCGAGAAGAATATCTGCGCGCCGGGATGAACGACTACGTCACCAAGCCAATCGATCCTGAGAAGCTTTTTGCAGCCCTGCTGCGGGTCGTTGCCGACCGGCCCCGGGTGGGGGCAGCTACAACGCCGGAGGGGACTGCGCCGGCAAACCAAAACGACGCTGAGACGGACCAGCAAGATCCCGATGCAGGCGCTGTCCGACAAAGCGCTACTGATGATCAGACGATAGTAACGAAGGAACCGGCAAGTCAGGGCGGTTCAGAAGAAAAGGACAACGACGTGATAAGCGACCTGCCACTATTTGATCATGACAAGTTCAACGAGCTGCGCGAAGCGCTCGGCGACGATGGGTTGCATGAAGCGCTGGCCTGCGTGCCGGCCGAGGCTTCCAAATCCCTTGGCCAAATCAAAGAGTCGATCGCCGCGGGCGATCTGGAAACGGCGCAGCGTGCGGCTCATAGCATTAAGGGGATGGCGAGCAACTTCGGCGCCATGCGACTACAGACCATCGCACGCGAAATCGAAACCGAGAGCCCGGACATAGCGACGGTCTCGCAAAAGCTGGCGGATCTCGAAGACACACTGAACCAGACACAGATTGAAATCGATCAGCTAAAGTCGGCCTGAGGATGAGCTCTTTGGCCATTGATCCTTCAAGGTAGAAAAGCATGAGAAAGATTGCGATTGTTGACGACGTTCTGCCGAACGCCCTTCTGCTAAAGGGCTACGCGAGGCGTCTTGAGGACGTCGAAGCTGTGACCTTCACCGACCCCGTAGAGGCCTTGAGCTGGTGCGCGGAAAACATTCCCGATCTGGTTATGCTCGACTATCTGATGCCAGAGATGGATGGCACGGAGTTTCTGAACCACTTTCGCAACATCGAGGGCTTGCGGGACATTCCGGTCGTCGTCATCACGGCGGCCGAGCAAAAAGAAGCGCTCTACTCGGCGCTTGAGGCTGGGGCCAACGATTTCTTGCGCAAACCCGTTGATGACTTGGAGCTGATCGCGCGAGCCAACAACATGCTTCAGTTGCGCGCGCGGCAGCTCGAGCTTGCGGAAGCAAACGAACGCTTACTTGTTCTCGCCACGACGGATTCCTTGACCGGTCTGGCGAACCGCCGTCACTTCCTGGAAAAGCTGCAGGAGGAAATTGCACGATCCCAGCGCTATGGTCGTCCCTTTTCGGTCGCGATGGTTGATGCGGATCACTTCAAATCGGTGAACGATACCTATGGCCACGATGTTGGGGACCGAGTTCTTCAACGCCTGTCGAATCTCATGACGGGTGCGGCACGCGATGTCGACTGTGTGGGGCGTCTTGGCGGCGAAGAGTTCGCTATTCTTCTGCCGGAAACCAACGTGCAGGGCGGTAAGGTGTTCTGCGAACGCCTGCTCTCGGATATCCGTAGCGCGGAGGTCGATACCGGCGCCGATCCTCTGCGTTTTACGGTCAGTATTGGACTGACCGAAGTCTGTCAGGGCGAAGCGAAAACCGACGTCATTCTGAACCGCGCCGATGAAGCGCTCTACGAAGCGAAGGAAAGTGGGCGCGACCGCGTAGTGCTCCACAGCCGGCGTTGCGCTGATGAGGTTGAAAAATTGGCCTAAGCGCAGCGGCGCGTCGGTAAACGGCGCGTTCGTCGTCCTGTTTAGGCTCTCTATGCCGCGCTTGAGGTAAGCGCCTCCTTGCGGAAACGCTCTTCCGCGAGCCGGTCGGCCGCCTCGTAAGTCGGAATTCCCATTGCCGTCGAGCGCTGAAAGATTTCTCTCAAGGTATCGTGAATCTTGGCGACGTGAGCGAAGGCGTCCTCTTTGTTGTAGTTGGGGCCTTCGTAGCTGATGTTGATCACACCGCCCGCGTTAATCACGTAGTCCGGTGCGTAGAGCACGCCGCGTTTGTGCAGCTCGCTTCCGTGGCGCGGTTCCGCGAGCTGATTGTTGGACGATCCGGCGACCACCGGTGCCTTGAGGACTTTCAGACTTTCATCGTTGATGATCGCACCGAGGGCGCAGGGGGCGAAGACATCGGCTTCGACGCCGTAGATCGCGTCCGTGGAAACCGGCGTAGCGCCGAATTGTTCAACCGCACGCATGACAGCCGCATCGTCGATATCGGTGACGATCAGCTTTGCGCCATCCTCCGCCAGGTATTTGCAGAGGTTCCAGCCGACGCTGCCCAGGCCCTGAACCGCAACAGTCAGGCCGGATACGGAGGCGCGGTTGAGGCGGTGTGCGACAGCGGCGCGGATCCCCATGTAGACGCCGTAGGCCGTCGAAGGAGAGGGATCGCCAGCGCCGCGTCCGGGGGTGCCGGCAAAGAACTCGGTTTCCTTGGCCATGGTCTCGACATCGGCTACGGAGATGCCTACGTCCTCGGCGACTGAATAGCGGCCACCCAGGCTATCGACGAAGCGTCCCATGGCGCGGAACAGAGCCTCGGATTTCATGGTCTTGGGATCGCCGATAATGACGGACTTGCCACCGCCCAGATTTAGACCGGCGAGCGCCGATTTATAGGTCATCCCACGCGACAGCCGCAGCGCATCCGTAAGGGCGGCGTCGTCGCTTTCGTAGGGCCACATGCGGCAACCGCCGAGCGCCGGTCCGCGATTGGTGTTGTGAATGGCGATGATCGCCTTTAGCCCGCTTTCCACATCGTTGCAGAAAGCGATTTCTTCGTGTCCGTCGAATTCGGGATGAGAGAAAGGAGTCATTATCTTCCAATCCAGCAGTGGCCTGTTCGCTTGCGGTTCGTTGTTATCGTCCGCTTGATTCTTGCCGGCGCTTGGCACCGACGCAGCCTCCGGATCTTCTCCGATGTTGTGCTGCTATAGTAAGTGTTATGTCTTAAAAATAAGTATTCAATGTCAAAATTAGGCCTCTGATCAGATAGTTATTATGGATAAATCCCTTTCCGCATGACTTGTCGAAAATGTTCCGTGGTCTATTTCTGATGAAACAATGTTTCTCTGTATAAATTGCCGTTCTGTAAGTGCTGCAACGCAGCATGATAATTGGTATTTTCCAGTATTGCGGCTGGAAAATTTTTCAAATCGAGTGTGAATATTTATGAAAAAGAAAGGCGGTGAAAGCGTCATAACGCCGTTCACCGCCTGTCAGTTTTTGAAAGATTGTTGCGTGCGGCGGGGCGCCGCGATTTAGAGTTCGCCCGCGATTGCCACCTCCAGCATGCCTTTCAGAGCGGGTACTTCCAGCGGAATGGGGTTGCCTGGGGCGGTCGGATCGACCACGGCCATCTCGGCAATCTCATCGATCCGGTCGGTACCGACGCCGATCTCCGACAGACTGTGCTGAATTTTCAGATCGCTGCGCATTTTCAATACCCAAGCCATGAAGGAGTCGAAGGACGGGTCCGGCAGCTCTAACCAGGCGGCGAGGCGCCCAATCTTGTTTTCGATGGCGGGCCGATTGAACTTCAGAACATAGGGCATCACGACCGCGTTGGTCAGACCGTGATGCGTGTCGTAGAGAGCCCCGATCGGATGGCTCAGCGAATGGATCGCGCCCAGGCCTTTTTGGAACGCGGTCGCGCCCATGCTGGCCGCACTCAGCATGTGAGACCGGGCCTCGATGTTGCTGCCTTCGGCGACAGCTATTGGCAGCCAGTCCTTGACCAGGCGCATGCCCTCGACGGCGATGCCCTCGGCCATGGGGTGATAGCCGGGCGCGCAATATGCCTCCAGGCAGTGGGCGAGCGCATCCATGCCGGTCGCCGCTGTAATATGCGGGGGCAGGCCGACTGTGAGTTCAGGATCGGAGATCACTACACCCGGCAGGAATTTCGGATGGAAGATGACTTTCTTGGTATGCGTTGCTTCGTCGAGGATAACCGAAGCGCGGCCGACCTCGGAGCCTGTGCCCGCAGTGGTCGGTACCGCGACAATCGGCGCAATGCCATCGCTGTTGGCCTGTTTCCAATTGTCGCCGACATCCTCGAAGTCCCAGATCGAGCGTGTTTGGCCCGCCATGAAGGCGATGGCTTTGGCGGCATCCAGGCCGCTGCCGCCGCCCCAGGCGATGACGCCGTCATGGCCGCCGGCTTTGAAGGCTGTCACGCCGTCCTCGACATTCTGCCCGATGGGGTTGGGCTTGACGTCGCTAAAGAGGCCGGTGGGCAGGCCTTCGGCTTCGTTGGCCGCGATGGCGTTTGTAACCATGGGCAGGGCCGCCAGGCCCGGGTCGGTCACCAGCAGGGGGTTGTTCATGCCCAGGCTTTTACAGGCGGCGGCAAGATTTTTGATGCGGCCCGGCCCGAAGAGAATCTGGGTCGGATAGCTCCAGTTGGCTTTGAAGTCTGAAATACTGTCGGTCATAGATCGATCGCTCTTGAATAGGCCGCCGCCGTTGAGTGACGCAGCGGCGCAGGTTGGTGTTGTCAGATGGCGGTGCGCAGGTGAAAGGACTTGGGCCGGGTCAGCTGTTCGTAGCCGACCTGTGAAAGGCTGCAGCCCCGTCCAGAATCCTTCACCCCGGTCCAGGCGAGGGCGGGATCCAGATAGTCACAGCGGTTCATGAACCATGTTCCGGTTTCAATGCGATCACCAATGCTAAGTGCGGCATCTTCGTCCGTGGTCCAGATCGAGGCGGTCAGTCCGAAGTCGCTGTCGTTCATCAGGCCGATGGCCTCTTCATCGGATGTAACCTTCATGATTCCGACGATCGGGCCAAAGCTCTCCTCGCTCATAACCCGCATGGAATGGTCCACATCGATCAGAACCTGGGGCGCGAGATAGGGAGTGCCTTCGCGATCCATGGGAAAGGCGTCGGTGTCGATCAGGGCCTGCGCGCCTTTTGCGACGGCTTCGGTGGTCTGGCCGCGTACGAAATCTGCCGCTGCGGCTCGAACCATCGGGCCGAGATTGGTGTCGCCTTCAAGCGGATTGCCAAGGCGGTAGCTGCGAACCAATTCGGCCGCGCCCTCGACGAAGTCGTCGTAAACGTCGGTATGAACGTAGATCCGCTCGATTCCGCAGCAGGATTGGCCGCTATTGAAAAAGGCGCCGTCGACTAGGGTCTCGACTGCCTGCTCCAGCTTTACGTCCGGACGGACGTAGCCCGGATCCTTGCCGCCCAGCTCCAGGCCCATGCCGATGAAGCGCTTGGCACCGGCTTCCTGGACTGCGCGTCCGGCGTTGACCGATCCGGTGAAGGCCACGAAGTCGATACCCTCGCTGCCGATCAGTTTCAGCGCGTCCGCATGGCTGAGATGGAGAAACTGGAACAGTCCCTCCGGAAGGCCTGCGGCAGCGAAGGCTTCGGCAAAGCGTTCGGCGCAGAGCGGCGTCTGTGCAGAGTGCTTGAGGATAACGGCATTGCCGGCCATTAGAGCGGGGATTACCGAGTTTACCGCTGTCAGGTAGGGGAAATTCCAGGGCGCCACGATGAAGACGACGCCCAGTGGATCCCGCCGGATAAAGCGAGTAAAGCCCTCCTTGGGTTCGACAGCTACGTCGGCGAGGGCCTTTGGCCCGATCTCGATCATATGACGGGCGCGCTCTTCAAAGCCCCCAACTTCGCCCGGTGCCTGGGATAGTGGCCGGCCCATCTGCCAGGAGATTTCCTCGGCGATCTCGTCGCGCTTGGCGACGAAGGCGTCAACGGCCTTTGTCAGCAGGGCTTGTCGTTCGGAGAGGGGCGTGTGTCTCCAGACCGTCTGCGCCGCTCTGGCTTTTTCCAGTGCCGCCGCAATTTCTCCGGACTGCGCCAGCGAGCGCTCCACGTAAACACTGCCGTCGACTGGCGAAACACACTTGAGACTCTCAGCCATAATCCCTCTGACTCCCGAAAAATGCGCTGAGACTTTATAGGTGCGAAACGAGTTGCTGCAAGGGGAGTCGTGCGGCAGTGCAGGGCGCTGAAAAGTTGTGTGCCATATGACCGTCAGTACCTGACGGTTTCGGATCGGCTGTCCTCAACCTCCGCCGGGCGCGATGCCCATTTCCGCCAGCAGCTCCGCCTCGGTCAGGCGTGGGCAGTCGTCTTTGAAATCGTAGCGTTCAGGTTTGGCGTCGATGTAGATGTGGCGACCCAGCTTCAAATCCTCTGACTCATCGAAAGCATCGGCGGCGACGATGGTCATAGCGTCCGGCTTCTCGGCCAGGCGCCAGAAGAGACTGCTGCCGCAGCGCGCGCAAAAGCCCCGTTGCGCCCAGTCGGTGCCCTGGTACCAGGCCAGGCCTTCCTGACTTGAAAAGGTGGGTTGTCCCGGGCAGTGAACCGCCATCAGTGGGCCGGCCGTCCATTTCCGGCACATGCCGCAATGGCAGATGTTGTAGACGGCTTCGGGGACGGTGATTTCAAAGCGAACGGCGTTACAGAGACAACCTCCGCTGCGGCGCTGGCTTTCAGACATGGTCTTCGCCTCCCTTGTCGGTCGAGGCAAAATAATGCCCGAGCCGCAGGCGGAAGCAAAGCCGGCTGTTACCGCAGGCTGGGCGCTGCGCCTGCCTGCGCGGTTTTCTGCTGATCCTTTAACAGGACCGTGCGGGCGATACGAAATCCGATGTCGTCGCGGCGAACATCCGGTTCGGCTCGGCCGCGGTTGGCCGCGCGGGTTTGGCCATAGAAGCTTTTCCAGGAACCGCCGCGAATGCTGTGCGCCTGGCAGTTCGAGCCTTGGCGCGCGGAGCCGTCTTTCGGCGCGCCGCGATAGTTGGGAACATAGCAGTCTTCGACCCATTCCCAGACATTGCCGAGCATGTCGTGAAGCTGGAACGCATTCGCCGGATGCTGGCCGACCGGGACTGTCATATCCCAACTGCGCACACTGCCCGGGTAGCAGTAGCGGCAATTTCCGACGTTCTGGCCCGACAGATCGATCGCGTCGGATTGCGCGCGGGCGGCATACTCCCACTCCGCCTCGCTGAGCAGGCGGTAGTCCATGCCGGTCTTTTTGTTTAGCCAAGCGATGTAACCTTGGGCGTCTTCCCAGGAAACATTGACCAGAGGGCGCTGTTGCCGTCCCCAGTCTTCGTCATCGGGTCTGTGACGGCAGCCGCCTTCTTCGACGCAGGTCGCCCACTCCTGGAAGGTGACTTCGTACATACCGACGGCGAAAGCGTGGCGCAGTGTGACTTCGTGCCTGGGTTTCTCGTCGTCTTCGCCACGGCGCGAGCCCATCACGAAGCTGCCCGGCGCGACCACCACCATCTTGGGGCAGTCGATACAGTCCTGGATCAGAGTGCCTACCTGATAGCGTTTGCTGTCGAGCGATATGGGCTTCTCGGGCTGCGATGCACAGGCACAGACGAGCAGGCTGCCCAAAACCAGGGCGCTTAAGCGCAGGACGGACGCGGCAGACTGTCTGTTGTTCGTCTTGCTCTCGCTTGTCGTGGCTCCGAGTTCCGCCGATCGGGTCGAGGAAAGCCTGGGCATGCTGGGGATTCTCGCTCAGTAAGTCGTACGATCACGCCATTAAGCCGGGTTGGGCGTTAATTAGCGATTAATCGATCAATCTTTAACTAACTGATTTAGCGATAAATTTTAGGAAAACCGCGGAGCTCTAGGGTCGCGCAGTCAGACCGCCATCGACGACAAGTTCAGTGCCGGTGATGTAGCTCGCGCGGTCGGAAAGAAGAAACAGCACGGCCTCTGCCATATCCTGGGGCCGACCGACCCGCCCCAAGGGAATGACGTCGGCGGTTGCCTGCTTAACCGCGGGAGTCTCCACCCAGCGCGCCTGCATGGGGGATTCGCATGGGCCCGGGACTACGCAGTTGGAGCGGATGCCGTCGCGTGCGAACTGAATGGCCAGAGATTTCGACAAAGACAGGATCGCCGCCTTGGAGGCTTGATAGGCATCCTGCGGTTTATCGTCGCCGCGCAGGGCCTGCGTGCTGGCGATGTGAACCATAGCGCTTCCGCCTGGCGACCTTTTCATCAAGGGCACCGCGTGGCGCGTCGTATGGACCATGGTTTTGAGATCGTTTTTCAAGACCTGATCCCAGACATCCAGATCGATCTCCACCATTGAAACGTCACGACCGAACCAGAGCACGGCGGCAGCATTGACCAGGCCATCCAAGCGCCCCTGCAGGTCGAATGCCTGCTGCAAGGCATCCGCGACAAAGGCGTCGTCGGTCAAGTCGCCTTTCAAGTAGAGCAATGCGGGACCGCTTTGTTCCAGTTCAGCAGGTCGCGGTTTCACGTCGATCGCCGTCACGCTGGCGCCGCCCGCCAAGAGGCTCAGTGTGATCGCCAGCCCCATGCCGCCACCTGCGCCGGTGACGACGACGGTCTTACCCTCAAACTCCATCGTGCGGTTACCTGTCAGATGATCTCGAAGTAGCGCTGCATTTCCCAATCGGTGATGGCCTTGCGGAACTCCCGCTCTTCCCATTCGCGGGTCGCCGCATAGTGATCGACGAAGGCATCGCCGAAGAGCTCGCGCGCCGGCTTGGATTTCTGCAGGCGCCCAGCGGCTTCCATAAGGGTTGCGGGCAGTTTGCGCTTGGCCGGGAACTTATGCTCATAAGCATTGCCGGCGATGGGGTCGTCCGGCTCGATCTTGTTTTCGATGCCCCAGAGGCCGGAGGCGATGGCGCCGGCAACCGCGATGTAGGGATTGATGTCGGCGGCCGCCAGCCGGTACTCGACGCGTTGGGACTTGGCGCTTCCCGGGATGGCGCGCAGGGCGCAGGTCCGGTTTTCGATACCCCAGCCCGCGTCGGTCGGAGCCCAGAAACCAGGGATCAGGCGTGTGAAGCTGTTCACCGTCGGCGCGATCATCGACAGCAGTTCCGGCATCAATGCCTGCTGTCCGCCGATGAAGTGGCGCATGGTGTCACTGATGTTGTGCGGTTTCTTGGGGTCGTGGAAGACAGCTTTGCCCTTCTTGCCTTTCAGGGAAATGTGGATGTGGCCCGATTGTCCCGGCCAGTCCGGCGACCACTTGGCCATGAAGGTTGCCATCCAGTCCCTGCGCTGGGCGAGAACCTTGGTGTAGGTCTTGAAGAGTGCGGCCTTGTCCGCGGCGGCGAGGGCGCCATCATGGGCGATGGCGGCTTCCAGGACACCGGGGCCGGTTTCGGTGTGCAGGCCTTCGAGCGGCATGTCCATTTCGCGGCACATGGCGAGCAGATCTTCGTAGAAGTCTGCATGTACTGAGTTGCGCAGCATGGAATAGCCGAAGAAGCCCGGCGTGATGTTTGTCATGCCGCGGTAGTTCTTTTCGCGCACGGAGTCGGGCGTTTCCTCGAAGAGGAAGAACTCGAACTCACAGGCGGCGGTCGCTGAAAAGCCCATGCCCTCGGCACGCTCCAGCACACGGCGCAGGGTGCCGCGCGGACAGACGGCTTCGGCGCGCCCGGTGAACTCGGCGAGGAACAGCAGCGCCCCGTCTTCCATGGGCAGCTCCCGGCAGCTTTCCGGAATGATGCGCACGGTCGCGTCCGGGTAGGCCGTATCCCAGCCGGTGATCGACACGTTGTCATAGAGCTGATCGTTGGAGTCCCAGCCGATGATCACGTCGCAGAAGCCGAAGCCGTTCTCGAGAGCTGAGAAGAACTTTTCCTTCGACATGTACTTGCCACGCAGAACGCCATCGACATCGAAGATGCCGACCTTGACGTGTTCGAGACCCCGCTTTTCGACGATGGCGCGCGCATCGGCGGCGGTTTTCACGTTTCTCGGATTCATTTCAGCTCCCCCGCTGTCAATTATGGGACAGCACCTTTGCGATGCCGGTTTGCGATTGAAAAGAACTCTAAGCGCTTGCCGCTGCCTCCTGATCGAAGCGCGCCAGGGCTGTAGGCAGAACCTCGATCAACCGCTGCGCCCAAGTGCGCTGTCCAGCAGCGTCCTCGATCAGATCGTGACGGACTTCGATCAATAAATGCGCTAAGCCACGACCTTCGGCATGCACTGGAATTGTATAGTCGGTTTTTTCGTCGACGCAGTAGGGTCGGTTGTCGCCAACGCAGAGCTCAGCGTCCTGCGAAAGTTCCTCGATCATACAACGGCTGAGCGCAGGCGCCCGGTTGTACTGAATGCCAATGTGCCAGGGCCGCTGTTCGCCATGATAGACAGGGGTGTAGCTGTGCACCGCGATCAGGATGCTACGTTGCTGCCGGTCGCGGCGGGTGTCCAACAGCTCGGTGATCTTGTTGTGGTAAGGCGCAAAGATTTGCTCGACGCGTCCCGCCGCTGCCTCGGCCGATATTCCAGCATTCCCCGGAACTTCGGTGGCTTCGCTGACAGCCGGTATTGAGGAGGCGACATGCGGCTGCCGGTTACAGTCAACGACCAGCCGCGAGTAGCCCTGTAGCACCAGGGTGGCATCGAAGGCTTCCGAGATATGATGTGCCACAGCCGCCGCGCCGATGTCCCAACCGATGTGCCGGTCGATCTCATGCTCCGGCAGGCCAAGTTTGCCTAAAGCCTCCGGAATTTGCTTGCTGGCGTGGTCGCAAACCAAAAAGAAGGGAGAAGTGCCCTCGGCGCGAATGACCTTTACGGGCGCGGGTTCATGTGGAGCCAGTTCGACCATATGCTAACGAAGTTTGCGTCCTGTAGGCTGGAAACTCAGAAGAATGTGTAGGCCTGAATGCTGCTTTCGGCAGGCAGGCTCGAATACCAAAAAACCAGTCGGGGATTTAGACCCAAAACCCTGTGCTTGTCAGCAATAAACAAGGCCTTGTTGGAAAGCGTGGAGGAATCGCCGCCCGATCAGGAGGTGGCCAAGGCCCTATCTAGAAAGGCGATTCGGTCCTGACCCCAAAACAACTCACCATTGAATTTGTAAGTTGGAACACCAAAGATACCAGCTGCGAGTGCTTCCTCCGTGAGGGATTGGTATTGCTTTTCGATCGCCGTTTCTTTGGCGGCTTCTCTCAAGCTGACACCATCCAGACCGATTTCTTCGGCGACGGCTATGAGGGTTTGTGAATCTGCGATATCCCGCTCCTCGGCCCAGACGGCACGGCCTATAGCGTTGGCCAGACGCAAAGCGCTGTCGCCGCCGTCGGAGGCGTTGTCAGCCGCGAGCACCATGCCGGCGGCCAGTCCCTCTGCGGCAGGGAAAAAGCTTGGATGGAGATTCAGCGGCATCTCGAGGTATTTGCGCCAGCGCTCCAGTTCCACCAGGCGATAAGCCTGCCGCTCGGGCGAGCGCTTTGTCACCGGTAGGCCGCCGGTTTTCGGGAAGATCTGAGACAAGTCGATCGGCTTTACGCGGACCTTCGCGTTGTGCTTCTCCGCGAGGGCGGCAAGCTGCGGACCACCCATGTAACTGTATGGGGAATTGAGTGACAGGTAGTAGTCGATTTGCATGTTCAATCCTTGGTGGAATTTTATTTTTGCGGCGTCTGCCACCAGAGTTCATTTTGCTTGTGGTGACTGCCAAAATCGGCTTGAAAGGGGTGTCATCATCGTACCGGAGCGATGGTGTCTATTATTGCTTTGAAAAAAAACCAAAATACCAACAAAAAAACAGAGGTCACGGGATGAAGCGGTTATCGAAAGGGCGAAGTCAATGGTAGCGGAAGTTCGCTACGTGATTTTCACGACTCAGGAACTGTCTCGGGCCCTGATCGCCGCACATCAGAAAAAAGGCGAAACACTTCCGTCCGGAACGATCCATAGCATCACGCAGGACAGCCGGCCTGGGGTGAAGGTGACGATCACCATCGCGCCAGACCGTCAGGCCGATCACATCATGCTCGACTGGACTGAAGATGAGGTTCTGTCGGCACTGGTCGCTTACTGCCGTGGCAACAACATACCGCTGCCGGCTTCTTCTTCGAAACAGCTTGGTACCATTCGCCACAGTCTCTGCCTGGTCATCACCATGAATGTCAGCGACGATAAATATAAAGACTTCGAGCAGGCTATCTCCGACAAGGTGGCCGGCGCTTAACAGGCCCTGGCAAGCGGATGTCCGAGAGCGCGGCGAACATCGCTGTTCGAGCAGGACGATCCAAAAAGCCGAAGATTAGGAAAGCGGAGACGCGAAGCTTCTATGACCTGGATTAAAACCCTGTCCTATCAGGACTCCGCCGGCCGTCTTCGCAAGCTTTACGACCGGGTCAAAGGGCCGGACGATAACGTCGATAATATCATGATGGCGCACAGCCTGCGGCCGCACTCCATGGAGGGCCATATGGCGCTCTATAAGTCTGTGCTCCATCACTCCGCGAACTCACTTCCGAAATCTCTTCTGGAAACCCTCGGTGTCTACGTCAGTCTTCTCAATGGCTGCGATTACTGCATCGAGCACCACTTTCAGGGATTGCAGCGCCTCTTGGGTGATGAGGCCCGCGGCAAGGCGATCCGGGCCGCTTTGGAAGCGAGGCAGCCGGAACAAGCCCTTGCTGGCCGGGAGCTCGCGGCCGCGCGTTATGCGGAGGCGCTGACGGTCAATCCTACGAGCGTTGACGCAGCCGCGATCGCTGTTTTGAGAGATGCTGGTCTGGAGGACGGTGAGATCCTGGAGATCAATCAGGTGGTCGCCTACTTCGCCTACGCCAACCGGACCGTGCTAGGTCTGGGCATCAACATCGAAGGCGACGAACTCGGCCTCTCGCCAAACGATTCAGACGATCCGGATAACTGGTCGCATCGATAGCTTTGAACTCGGTCCCGCCGGCGACAAGAAGAGCCGGTCGCGACTCGAACGAGGCAAGACCTTGATATGAAGCTGCGCCTTTTGTTAGCGAAGGCCTAAAGCCGTGCTCTAATTCAGGCTTGTGCGGCGACGGCGGGCTGAAGCCTGGCCGGTGCGGCGAGCGGCGTGATCATGTCGCTGTGGGTCATGTCCACCCACTCCCACGCGCCTTCCTTGGCGAAGAGGGTCTTGATCAGGCGCAGGGTCAGGGCGTGTCCGGCCCGGACACCATGGAAGTGTCCGATGACCGGCGCGCCGATCAGATAGAGATCGCCAATGGAGTCCAGCACCTTATGCCGGACGAACTCGTCGTCATAGCGCAAGCCGCCTTCGTTCATGACTGTGTCGCCGGAAATCACCACGGCGTTGTCCAGCGAACCGCCGCGCGCCAGTCCAAGCTCCAGCAGCTTATCGAATTCCTGCAGGAAACCGAAGGTGCGTGCCCGGGCGACTTCGCGCTTGAAGGCGGCCTGAGAAACCTCGACGAACCATTCCTGGTGGCCGACGGCCCGGCTGTCGAAGTCGATTTCGAAATTGATGGAAAAGCCTTTGCCCGGGGCCACGGAAGCGGAGCGGTGGCTTTCGGAGGTTTCAACATGCTCGAGAATACGCAAAGCGCGGCGCGGCGCGTCCTGTTCGACGCTGCCTACACACTCGATCAGGAATACGAAGGGTGCAGCGCTGCCGTCCATTACCGGGACTTCGGGGCCATTCAGTTCGACGATGACGTTATCGATTTCAAAGCCGGACAGAGCGGACATCAGATGTTCGATGGTCCCGATCTTCATATCGTTCGGACCGACAAGGGTCGTGCAAAGCGGGGTTTCGACGGCGTTTTCCCAAGTTCCTTTGACCTCGTTATCGCCACCCCGAATGTCCGTACGGCGGAAGACCACACCCGTGTTGGCCGGCGCCGGCAGCAGAGTCATGTTGATTTTGACTCCGGAATGAAGACCAACGCCCGAGCAATGGATGGAGTTTTTCAGGGTTTTTTGGCGAATGTACTCGCCGGAGATACCGCTTTGACTTGTCATAACTTTCACTAACTATCCGCTTCCTGCGCTTGCCCGATCTTTTGCTTGGCAAACTTATGTTCAAACCAGCCTTACAAAGCTCTACGATCCTATTCGTATCGCTTCCCAAATGACGCGTCGTGTTGCTGAAATCCCCCCGGACCGAACGCCTTAACAGACTTGCTTAACAACACAGTAAGTGACCCACTGCAGCAACTCAAATCACTCTTTGTTGCAATATGTTACGGTCTGTAACCGTGATTTTCGCTGCGCTGCAGCACCATGAGCGACGCAAATACCAGCAGGGGTTGGACCTATCTTTGGCAAATGACCCGGATCGGCGATTTTGCAGCATGAGCGGTCTGCGAAGTAATTTTACCTCTAATCGGAAAAAAAGAGCCGCCGGAAGTAGAAAAACTCTTCCGGCGGCAGATCTTGCGTGGGACGATCTAAAGTAATTTAGATCAATGTCTTAGAGGCGGCGTTCGCGCCTCCCGAGGCCGGGATCCGCCGCCGGAGCGACTCAGCAGCGGACCCTGGGACCTTCAAGTCTGACAAGCGTCAGTTCGCCTGCCGCCGCAGGAATGCCGGAATATCGAGCAGATCCTCATCGGTCTGACGGGTGCCGATCCGCTCGGAGGGGTCCAGCCCCGAAAGGCGCGGCTGCTGGCCCGTTGGGGACTGCATTGGCGAGTTCTGCATCGGCGAAGCCGGCGCCGCAGGAGCGGCGGCGGGTGTCGGCTGGACGCTGGGCTGCGATACCGGCGGCAGCGGGTTTGCCTGCGGCGGCATGGCGGCAGCGGGTGCTTCGCTCCGAACAGGCCTGGACAGCGGTGAGAGGCTGTTGCTGGTCTGTGCCAGAGGTTTGCCCGCATTCAAGGCCCGTGCCGCGCCAGTCATTTTGGCGAAGAGGCCACGAGGACGCTTGGCAGGGGCCGGTGCTTCTTCGTTCTGGGCGGCAGGTTCGCTCCGAGTTTCGAAAGGCTCAGACGGCAGTTCCGGCGCCGGGGCGACCCGGGCTGGGGCTTCCATCCGAGGTGCCGCGGCTTGCTCTGGCGTCAGCGGCGCCGGCGCAATGAAGCTGTCGGACGCGGGCTGGGCTGGAACTTCGGCCTCGATCGCCTGCGGAACCTCTAGCGGTTCTTCGATGTCCAGCTCGGGTTCTTCGAAGAGCTGGCTCTCCATCTCCGGCTCGAAGTCTGCAACCTGAGCGGTCGCGGCAGCGGAGGCAAAAGGTGCGCCGGTTACTGCCGGCATGGCGGCCACCGGAGCGGCGGCTACAGCAGCAGTGGCAGGAGCGGCGGCCGGCACAGCAGCCGGAGCCGAGTCTTCGCGGGTCGAAACCAGGCTGATCGGTGCGGGACGCGGCGAGATCGCTTCGTCTACATCGATGCCGGTGGCGACAACCGAAACCCGCATCTTGCCTTCCATGGTCGGTTCGAAGGTCGAACCGAAGATGATGTTGGCATCCGGGTCGACTTCGTCGCGGATCCGGTTGGCGGCTTCGTCCACCTCGAAGAGGGTGAGGTCGGGACCGCCGGTGATGTTGATCAGCACGCCCCGTGCGCCCTTCATCGACACTTCGTCCAGCAGCGGGTTCGAGATCGCCGCTTCGGCCGCGTCGATTGCGCGGGTTTCGCCCTCGGCCTCGCCAGTACCCATCATGGCCTTGCCCATTTCGGTCATGACCGCGCGGATGTCGGCAAAATCCAGGTTGATCAAGCCGGGCATGACCATCAGGTCGGTGACGCCGCTCACGCCTGCTTTCAGAACATCGTCGGCCATCTTGAAGGCGTCCGCGAAGGTCGTCTTTTCGTTGGCGACGCGGAAGAGGTTCTGGTTCGGAATGATGATCAGGGTATCGACATATTGGGTCATGTCGTTGATGCCCGATTCCGCCAGGCGCATGCGATGCACGCCCTCGAAGTGGAAGGGCTTGGTAACGACGCCGACGGTCAGGATACCGGATTCCCGCGCAGCCCGCGCGATGACCGGCGCCGCGCCGGTGCCGGTGCCGCCGCCCATGCCGGCGGTGATGAAGACCATGTTAGAGCCTTCGAGGTGGCCCAGGATTTCATCCATGGCTTCCTCGGCAGCGGCCCGCCCGATATCGGGGCGGGAACCGGCACCCAGACCCTGGGTGATGTTCCGGCCGAGCTGGATGGTCCGGTCGCAGTTGGACTGGTTGATCGCCTGCGCGTCGGTATTCGCGATCAGGAACTCCACGCCCTCCAGATTGGACTGGATCATGTTGTTGACGGCGTTGCCGCCGGCTCCCCCGACACCGATAACGGTGATGCGGGGGGATAGATCTGACTTTAATGTCGGTACGTTCAAATTCAGCGTCATTGTCGTCTCCACTTACCCACGCAAAAGTTTGAGTCTGCTACTGTTTACCTGTGCCGCTCTGGCAGTCTGCTTTTCGTCCCGATACGGCCGGAACAGCCGTTGATACCGTTTCGCTCTCACTAAAAATGCTCCCGGAACCAGTGGCCGACGCGGCCCATGAAGTTGCCTGGTTCTTTGATCTGTGGCGTCACTTCGCGCGGAGCCGCGATGTCGGACGCGATGGCATAGAGCAGGAGTCCCGCACAGGTGGCGTAGGCCGCGCCGGCGGTGGCTTCCGCCAATCCGCCGACCCGCAGCGGCCGCCCAATACGGACCTGCTTGTCGAGAATGAGGCCGGCGAGATCGCCGATGCCAGTGAGCTGGCTGCCGCCACCGGTCAGCACGACGCGGCGGCCGGCGATCTTGTCGAAGCCGCTGGCTTCCAGACGGGACCGGACCAGTTCGAAGGTTTCTTCCAGCCGCGGCTGGATGATGCCGACCAGAAGGGAACGCGGAACCTGCTGCGTCGCGTTCTGTTCGTCCTCGCCGACTTGCGGAACGTCGATGACTTCCCGATCATCGGCGGCGGTAGCCAGCGCATGACCATAGAGGGTCTTCATGCGCTCGGCATGGACCAGCGGTGTCGAGAGACCGCGCGCGATATCGTTGGTGACATGCATGCCGCCGATCGGGGCGACATCTGTGTAGATCACGTTGCCTTCGAAGAAGACGGCGATGGTGGTGGTGCCGCCGCCCAGATCGATGACTGTCACGCCCAGGTTCATCTCGTCTTCGACCAGTGCGGAAAGACCGGCTGCGTAAGGCGAGACCACGAAACCCGCGATCTCCAGATGGCAGCGTCGGATACAGGTCGCCAGATTCCGAACCGCGCCGGCGGCGGCGGTGATGATGTGCATGTGTACGCCGAGATGTTCGCCATGCATGCCGCGCGGATCGCGGATGCCGCGGCTGCCATCAATGCTGTATTCGGTCGGGATCGAGTGGATCAGCTGCCGGCCAGGCTCGGCGTGGCCATTGGTGGTCTGCAGTTCCTGACCATATTCGAGCGCACGGCGCAGGTCGGCATCGCCGACTTCGTGCCCGTTGATCGAGACCTCAACGCCGACCGAGCTGGAAGCCGGATAGCCGCCCGAGAGGTTCACGACCACCCGGTCGATGGTTTCGCCGGCCATCTGCTCGGCGGCATGGACAGCATTGAGGATAGAAGTTTCGAGCTCTTCCATATCCACCACTGCACCGGCCTTGATGCCGCGGCTTTCCTGCTGACCAATCCCGACGATCCGCGGTTGCTGGTTGGCGTCGACCCGGGCGATGAAGCAGCAAATCTTGCTGCTGCCCACGTCCAGCGCGGCAACCAGTCCGTTATGTATTTTATCAATGCGCGTGTTCATCGTTCGTGGCTCGGCAGAAGATAGTTCGTCGCGGCCTGGGCGAAGCTCTGGGATCGTTCGATCATCAGGTTTCCTCGCCTTTACCGCTGCGTTTCAATTTGGGTTTCGTCTTGGAGTTCGTCTGGACCACAAGGCGGTCGGGCAGGCGCAGGTCGATGACCACCACGTCGCGTTCCAGCACCCCTTGTTCGCGTTCGATCTGCGCCAGCTGTGCCCAGGCGCTTGCGGCATCCGTCTCCGGCAGTTGCACGTCGATGCCGCCCTGCAGTTTGAGGTTCCAACGCCGGCCACTAACCCGCACGGCGGCGGTTACGAGATCGCCAAGATGCGGTTCGCTTGCGACAACTTCCAGAAGCGCAGCCGTGTGCTCGGGCGCATCTGCGCCGACGACCAGCGGCAGTTTGTGGAAGCGTTCCGGCCGCACGTTTGGGATCAGGTCGCCCGCTTGATCGATCACGGCGGTATTGCCGTCGTGCTGCCAAAGCGCCAGAGGCTGCCGCTCGACGATCCGGACATAGACGTCGCCCGGGAAGCGGCGCTCCACGGCGGCGGTCTTGACCCAGGGCAGCGCTTCAAGCTCGACCTTCGCGGCGTCAGGATCGAAAGCGAGGATCGGAAAGCCGCGACGAACGCCGAGTGTTTGCAGCATCCTTTCCGCAGAGGTCCGGTTGCGGCCTTCCACCAGCACATCGTTCACACCCAATCCGGCGTCGACGCTCAACGCATAAAAGCCCTCGACTGCGGCATTGGCCTGCCGGGCGAACCAACCGTCGATGGTCAGCCAGGACAGGCCGCCGATCACACCGGCCACGCCAAGTACGGCGCTGCCAATACGCAGACGCCGCCAAGTCAGAAACCTCGGCTGTGGCTTGCGCGCGGGACGGCGCGCTGCACTGGTTTTTTTACGGGCCTGCGGTTTAGCTTTGGCTGTCATGCTTTATCTCCGGCAGGCGCGGTATCGCTATAGGCGGATTCGACGATCCAGGCGCAGAACTCCGGAAATGACATGCCCTTGTAGGCAGCCTGTTCCGGCGCGAGGCTCAGCGCCGTCATCCCCGGCTGCGTGTTGAGCTCCAGGAAGTAGAGCTTGCCTGGGTCCGTTTTTGTGTCGTCATAGCGGAAGTCGGAACGGCTGACGCCACGGCAGCCCAGAAGCTCATGAACCTTGGCGGCGGCCCCCAGGGCTTCTTGATAGATGTCATCGGGGATCGGCGCCGGAACGATGTGCTCGGTTTTGCCTTCGGTGTACTTGGCTTCATAGGTGTAGAAGCCTTCCTTCGGCCGCAGTTCGGTGACCGCGATGGCTTTACCGTCCATAACGCTGACCGTGAGTTCGCGTCCCGGAATGTATTCTTCGACGAGCCAAAGATCGTCGCTGGTCGCGGCGTCTTCCGGCAGAGCCGGGCCATTGTCGCCTTCATGGACGATCTGCACGCCGACGCTGGAGCCTTCATCCAAGGGCTTGGCGACATAGGGGCGAGGCAGGACATCCTCGCCGGCCAGTCTTTGCAGTGGCACGACGATGCCGTGGGGCACAGTGATGCCGGCATCGGCGGCGAGCGTCTTGGTACGATCTTTGTTCATCGCCAAGGCCGACGCCAGAACGCCGGAGTGCGTGTAGCGCAACTCCATCATGTCCATCAGACCCTGGATGCAGCCATCCTCGCCCCAGCGTCCGTGCAGGGCGTTGAAGACCACGTCCGGTTTAGGATCGAGGGCAGCGATCAGAGCACCCATGTCTCGGGTGACGTCCACTTCCTTGACCGCATAGCCGGCTTCGCGCAGTGCTTCGACGCAGGCGTGGCCGCTGGTCAAGGACACCTCCCGCTCCGCGGAAAATCCACCCATCAGTACGGTGACCTGCTTGGTCATGAAGCCCCTCCCTGGGAATCCGGAGTGACTGCTTCGCCAATCCGGCGGATCTCCCACTCCAAGGTGATACCGCTCTCGGCGAGAACCCGTGCGCGGACTTCTTCGCCGAGCTGCTCGATGTCTTCGGCCGTCGCCGAGCCGGTGTTGAGCAAGAAGTTGCAATGCAATTCCGACACCATCGCGCCGCCGCGCTTCAGGCCGCGGCAACCGGCACGGTCGATCAGCTGCCAGGCCTTTTCACCGGGCGGGTTCTTGAAGGTGCTGCCGCCAGTGCGTGTCCGGATCGGCTGACTCTCGGAGCGCGAGGTTTGGATTTCGCTCATCTTCTTAGCGATAGTCGCGGGATCACCTGCATGGCCATGCAGACGCGCGCCCAGGAAGATCCAGTCCGCAGGGACCGAGGATTTGCGGTAGGCGAAACCCATGTCTTCGGGTTGCAGGCGATGCACCTCGCCCTGCTGATCGACTGCTTCGGCCCAGACGAGAACGTCTTTGGTCTCCTGGCCATAGGCGCCGGCGTTCATGCGCAGCGCGCCACCGATGGTGCCCGGAATACCGCAGAGGAACTCCAGCCCGCCAATAGATTCCAGCTTCGCCGCGGTGGCGACGTTGAGATCGAGCGCCGCTGCGCCGCAGAGAATATCGTGCCCGTCAGCCTCAATATCGGCAAAGCCGCGGCCGAGCCGCAGGACGACGCCGGGAATGCCGCCGTCGCGGACCAGCAGGTTCGATCCGACACCGAATACGGTCACCGGCACATCCGCGGGTTTGTTGCGCAGGAAGGTCAGCAGGTCCTCGCGGTCCGCGGGACGGAACATCACTTCCGCCGGACCGCCGACCCGGAACCAGGTGACGCCATTCAAGGGCGCATTGGCGGTGTAGCGTCCGCGCACCTCAGGCAGGCGATCGATCAAGGGGATTTCGGGTGACTGCTTCTTAGCCATCATTACCCGGCGCCTCCATCGCTGGAGAGCTTGTCCAGTTCGGCAGGCAGGGCATGTGCCCAGGCCGTGATGTTGCCGGCGCCGAGACAGACGACCAGGTCGCCAGGGTTGGCGATGTCGCGCACCATGCCAGCCAGTGCATCCGGAGCGGGCAGGGCGCTGACGTGGCGGTGTCCGCGGTCGCGCAGGCCCTCGACCAGGTCGTCCTTGCTGGCGCCCTCGATCGGCTTTTCGCCTGCCTCATAAACGTCTGCGATGATGACCTGATCGGCGTCGTTGAAGCAGCTGCAGAATTCCTCGAAGAGGTCGTGCAGCCGGGTGTAGCGATGCGGCTGCATCACAGCCACAACCTGCCCGTCGGTCGCCTGGCGGGCCGCCTTCAGCACCGCGGCGATCTCGACCGGGTGATGGCCATAGTCGTCGATGACAGTGACGCCGTTGGAGACGCCGGTTTTGGTGAAGCGCCGCTTGACGCCACCGAAGCTCGCCAGTGCGTCACGGATCGACGCGTCGGACATGCCCATCTCTGCCGCGACCGCGATGGCTGCGAGGGAGTTCAGGACATTGTGCTCGCCGACCATGGGCAGTTTACAGTCGCTGATCGTCCGGCTCTCTTCACCGCTGCGGTCTGTTATCACCACGTCGAAGTTGGTCTCGACCCCGGCGACCTTGACATCGACGGCCCGCACGTCGGCCTGCGGCGAGGTGCCGTAGGTCACCAGCCGGCGGTCCTGGATCCGTCCGATCAGGGACTGGACCACCGGATGATCGATGCAGAGCACTGCGAAACCGTAGAATGGGATGTTCTTGACGAAGGTCTCGAAGGCCTCGTGCAGCGCTTCGACCGATCCGTAGAAGTCCAGATGCTCCGGATCGATGTTGGTGACCACGGCGATGGTGGCCGGCAGTTTCGTAAAGGTGCCGTCGCTCTCGTCCGCCTCGACCACCATCCAGTCGCCCGCACCAAGCCGCGCGTTGGTGCCATAGGCGTTGATGATACCGCCGTTGATCACGGTCGGATCGAAATCGCCGCCGTCGAGCAAGGCCGCGACCAGTGAGGTGGTGGTGGTTTTGCCGTGAGTGCCGCCGACCGCCACGGACCACTTCAGGCGCATCAGTTCACCAAGCATTTCGGCGCGCCGGACGACGGGGATGAACTTCTCCCGCGCCGTGGCGACTTCCGGATTGTCGAGCTTGATCGCCGAGGAGACCACGACGACTTTGGCGTTCTCGACGTTGTCCGCCCGGTGGCCGACCTGAATTGCAATGCCCATATCGCGCAGACGCTGAACGTTCGCGCTTTCCGAGATATCGCTGCCCTGAACCTGATAGCCCAGGTTATGCAGGATTTCGGCGATGCCGCTCATGCCGATGCCGCCGATTCCGACGAAGTGGACGATCCCGATATCGAGAGGCAGGACCTTCATGCTGTGGCCTCCCTGTTGGCGTTGGGCTTTCGGCCAGCGCTCTGCGCGTCCTGCGCTTCACGGCTGTCCGCGTTGAGATTTTTACCGGCGGTGCCCTGGAAGGTGCCGCAGACCAAATCCGCCAGACGTTCGGCGGCATTGGTCTGCGCGCAGGAAAGAGCGCCTTGAGAGGCCTGCGCCAGCAAAGCCGGCGTCGAGAGCAGGCAGTTCAGGCGTTGTGCCAGAGACTCCGCAGTCAGCGAAGATTGCGGCATGAGCCAGCCGCCGCCGGCACCAGTGAGCGCCTGGGCATTAGCGGTCTGATGGTCGTCGGTCGCGTAAGGGTAGGGCACCAGGATCGCAGGGCGGCCAGCCGCCGCTAGTTCGCACACGGTCGAGGCGCCGGCGCGGCAGACCATCAGATGGGCCGCTTTCAAACGCTCCGGCATGTCGCTGAAGAAGGCAGCCAGATCATGCTTTACGCCGCAAGCTTCGTAGCTCGCAGTGACCTTTTCGATTTCGCCGCCGGGGACTTGCTGTGTGACTGAGAGGCGCGCGCGTTTTTCCTCGGTCAGCAAGGCGATGGCCGCGGGCAGAAGCTCGTTGAAAACCTTGGCGCCCTGGCTGCCGCCGATCACCAGCAGCCGGATCGGCTCGCCATCTTCGGGCGAGTGGTAGGTAACGGAACCCACCTCGGCGATTGCCGCGCGGACCGGGTTGCCCGTCTTGACGATCTTGTGCCGGTCGCCGCTAGAGATGGCGTCGACCTTATCGAAGGAAGTCGCGATCGCTGTCGCCCGTCCGGCCAGCAACCGGTTGGCGCGGCCCAGCACCGCGTTCTGTTCGTGCAGCACCGTTGCATGGCCAAGATGGGCCGCGGCGAGGACTGTCGGGACCGAAGGATAGCCGCCGAACCCGACCACGGCGTCGGGGCGCTGCGCTTTCAGGATCTTGCGCGCCTGAAGATAACCAAGGCCAAGCTGGGCCACGCCCTTGATTTTGCGCAGAAGACCGCCGCCGGCGACACCAGCCGCGGAGATGCGCAGCGTCTCAACCCCCGGCAGCTTGTCGCCGAAACCGCCGCCACGCTGATCGGTGATCAGTCGGACTTCGATGTCGCGCGCCATCAGCTCTTGCGCCAGCGCTTCCGCAGGGAACAGGTGTCCGCCGGTGCCGCCGGCGGCGAGGATGACGCGGCGCGGGTTTTGCAACGTCATATCGCTTCCCCCATGCCAACCCGCCGCCGCGTCAGGGCAAGAACCATGCCCATTCCCATCGCGAGGGCGAGCAGAGAGGACCCGCCGTAGCTGATGAAGGGCAAGGTCATGCCTTTTGTTGGAATCAGATGCAGGGCAGAGCCCATGTTGATCAGAGCCTGCAGGCCGAACTGCGCGAGCAGACCGCTGCAGGCGAGCATGACGAAGAGGCTGCTCTCGCGCAGCAGGTGCGCGAAACCGCGCAGCACCACGAAGGCGAAGAGACTGACGATCACCATGCAGGCGATCAGGCCCATCTCCTCACCGGCCACAGCGAAGATGAAGTCGGAATGGGCGTCTGGGAGGTAAGCCTTGACCGTTCCTTCGCCAGGTCCCCGCCCGAAGAGACCGCCGTTCATGAAGGCCTCCATGGAGCGGTTGATCTGATAGCGATCGCCCGCGGCCGGATCCAGAAAGCCGTCGATCCGCGCGGCCACATGCGGCAGGGCAAAATAGGCGCCGAACAGGGCGGCGACACCCAGGGCTGCCAGCAGACCGACCCACAGCATCGGCAAGCCCGCGAGAAAGAGCTGCACGCCGCCGATGGCCGTAATCAGCACGCTCTGGCCCAGATCAGGCTGCATCAGGAGCAGTCCGACGATCACCAGCCAGACCGCAAGAGCGATCGGCAGGCCTGGGATCTGCGGGTCGTTCTTCGACATGGCCAGGACCCAGGCGACCGAGACCGCGAAGAAGGGTTTGACGAACTCCGAGGGCTGCAGAGAGAAGCCAGCGATGTTGAGCCAACGCGACGCGCCCTTGATTTCGGTTCCAACCAAAAGAGTCAGCATCAGGAGTACGATCGTCGCCAGAAGGCCGATCACGGCGCAGCGGCGCACACCACGCGGAGACAACAGGGAGGTTCCGATCACGATGGCCAGCGCGAAAGGCAGCAGCGCCAGTTGACGCTGAGCCAGCTGGAATGACTCCACGCCGATGCGGTCGGCAGCGGCGGGAGAGGCGGCCAGGATCAGAACGCCGCCCAGCGCCATGAGCACCACAAGAGCGACCAGGGTCCAGCGGTCGACGGTCCACCACCAGCGGCCAAGTATGCTCGTATCGGTGCGGGCGAAGCTGCTCATGCGGCGTCTCCCCCAATCGAATGGCCAGCGCTGTCATCGTTGGCTGCACCGGCACCCTTGAGCTGTGCGACTGCAGCCTTGAAGGCGTCGCCGCGGGCTTCGAAGTTCGGAAACTGGTCGAAGGAGGCGCAGGCCGGCGATAGCAGCACGACGGGAGCGTTTTCTGGGTTTTTATTCGCGGCGGCTGCCGTCGCGGCGGCGCTGACCGCCTTCGCCAGGGTGCCGCAACGGTTCACGGGGAGCCGTCCTTCCAGCACCGAGGCGAAGGCGGTTTCGGCTTCGCCAATCAGGAACACTTCCGCGATGCGCGGATAGAAAATCTCGAGACCCTCGAGCCCGCCTTCCTTGGCCCGGCCGCCGGCGATCCAGTAGATCGGGTCGTAGCAGGCAAGGGCGCGGGCAGCGGCATCGGCGTTGGTGGCTTTCGAGTCGTTGACGTAGCGGACGCCGTCAATTTCGCCGACTGTCTCCTGGCGATGGGGCAGGCCGCCGAAGCTGCGCAGACCGGCAAGGATGTCTTCGCGCGAAACGCCGAGTGCGTGCGCCACGGCATAAGCGGCGGCCGCATTCTGAGCGTTGTGATCACCCGGCAGATTAGGCAGCTCCGTCAGATCGAGGATGGCTTCGGCCTTGCCGTCACTGTCGTCGATCAGCCTGCCGGCAGAGACATAGATCCCACCGTTTGCCGCCTTGCTGCCGGAGACCGGCACAAGGTTCTGCTCGTTCGCGGCCATCAGATCGTTGAAGATCCCCTGGCTGGTCTCGTCATCCGTGCCAACCACCGCTGTGCAGGGCCGGGTCTGACGGTGGAAGATGAGTTTCTTCGCGGCGACGTAACCGTCGAAACCGCCGTGGCGGTCGAGGTGGTCTGGGCTGATGTTCAGCAGCAGGGCCACGTCGAAGGTGATCGAGTGAGTGATTTCCAACTGGTAGGAGGACATCTCGAGAACGTAGATGCCGTCCTGTGTCAGGGGCTCAAGCTCGAGCGCCGGAATGCCCAGATTGCCGCCAACCGCGACTGGGCGCCCGGCCTGTTCCAGGATATGGCCGATCAGGGCTGTGGTGGTCGACTTGCCGTTGGTTCCGGTGATGCCCACGAAGCGCACGCCGCGCTGGGCGCGGGCCAGTAACTCAATATCGCTGATGATCTCGCAGTTGTGTTTGCGCGCCAGCTCGGTCACCGGATGCGGCGCCGGGAAGCTGTGCGGGATGCCAGGCGAAAGGATCAGGCTGATCGGCTGGGTCCAGTCGCAGCTGTTGAGATCGATGATCGAAAGACCTTCGTTAGCGGCGCGCTCGCGGCCGGCTTCGTTGTCGTCCCAAGCCCAGACCTCGGCGCCACCGGCTTGCAGCGCGCGCGCAGCCGAGAGCCCGGACTTGCCGAGACCCAGCACCGCCACTGTCAAACCGCCGAAGAATCCGAGATCGATCGCTGCCATCACCTCACCTCAGTTTCAGGGTCGCGAGACCCACCAGTGCGAGGATCATGGCGATGATCCAGAAACGGATGACGATGGTCGGCTCGGCCCACCCCTTCTTCTCGAAGTGATGGTGCAGCGGCGCCATGCGGAATACGCGCTTGCCGGTCAGCTTGAAGGAAGCGACCTGGACGATAACCGAGACCGTTTCCAGGACGAAGAGGCCGCCGATGATCGCGAGCACCAGTTCGTGTTTGGTCACCACCGCGATGCTGCCGAGGGCACCCCCCATGCTGAGTGAACCGGTGTCGCCCATGAAGACCATGGCAGGCGGGGCGTTGAACCAAAGGAAACCGAGGCTGGCGCCCACCAAAGCTGCGCAGAAGACGGCTAGTTCACCGCTACCAGGTACGAAGTGGAGCTGCAGATAGTCGGAGAAGACCGCGTTACCGACCAGATAGGCAATCAGTGCGAAACAAACCGCGGCGATCATCACCGGCACGATGGCTAGCCCGTCCAGACCGTCCGTCAGGTTGACGGCGTTCGAAGCGCCAACCATGACAAAGATAGCGAAGGGCAGGAAGAACCAACCAAAGTTGATCAGTAGACTCTTAAAGAAGGGGACCGCCAGATGTGTCGCCATACCATCGGGGCCGAGCTGCATGACCCAGAAGGTGGCCGCGCCGCCGATCAGGATCTGGGCGACCAGCTTGGCCTTGCCGGGCAGGCCCTTGGTGTTGCGCTTGGTCAGCTTCAGGTAGTCATCCACGAAACCGACCATGCCGAAGCCGCCGGTCACCACAGCAGCACCGCCCAGACGTAACCGTTCTTCAGGTCTGCCCAGAGCAGGGTGGAGATGGTGATAGCGATCAGGATCAGGAAACCGCCCATGGTGGGCGTGCCCTTTTTAGTCAGCAGGTGGCCTTCCGGGCCGTCTTCGCGGATCGGCTGACCCTCGCCTTGTTTGGACTTGAGCCAGGAGATGATCCTCGGGCCCAGGATGAAGCTGATGGTCAGCGCCGTCAGGACAGCGCCGCCGCTGCGGAAGGTGAGATAGCGGAAGAGATTGAAGATGATAAAGTCTTCGGAGAGTGGGGCGAGAAAGTTAAACAGCATCGGTCGCCCCCAATCCCTTCAACGCCTCGACGATCACCGCCATGCGGCTGCCCAGAGATCCCTTCACCAGAATCACGTCTCCTTTTGCCGCGGCTTCGGAGGCAAGCGGCGCCAGTGTCGCGGAATCCTCCGCGTGGGCACCCTGCATCTTCGCGGGCAGGTTCTTGAAAAGCGTTTCCATCAGCGGGCCGCAGGTGAAGACCTGATCCACGCCGGCGTCCGTGAGGGGTTCGACCAGTTCGCCATGCAGCCGCGAAGCGTTTTTACCTAACTCCAGCATGTCGCCCAGCACGGCGATCCGCCGGCCACCTTTGTCGGGGTCACTGGAACCCAGGACGGAGATGGCGGCACGCACAGAGGCCGGATTGGCGTTGTAGGCGTCGTCGATCAGGGTGAAACGTCCGTTGGGTCCTTCAATCTCGTGGCGTTCGCCGCGCCCGGCCAGCGGCGGCAACGCGGAGAGAGCCTCGGCCGCCTGCGCAACGTCCGCGCCGCTGGCGTGGACGGCAGTCAGCACGGCGAGGGTGTTCATCACCCAGTGCTCGCCCGGCTGTCCGACCCGGTAGTTCAATTCCTTACCGCCGACTAGAGCCGTGACCTCGCTGCCTTCTGCCGAGGTCGTAACCTCAAGCAGTCGGCTGTCGGCGCTTTCGCTGCGGCCGAAACTCACGATCTTCTTGACCCCGACCGCCTCGGCCTTCTTCACCAGATGATCGAAGAGGGCGTTGTCGGCATTGAGAATGGCTGTGCCGTCGGCGCGCAGAGATTCGAAGATCTCCGCCTTCGCGTCGGCGATGGCTTCCAGAGATTCGAAGAACTCCAGATGCGCGGCGGCGATGGTGGTGATGATGGCCACGTCGGGTTTGACCAGCCGGACCAGCTCGCGGATCTCACCCGGGTGATTCATGCCCAACTCAAAGACGCCGTAGACCGTGTCGCGCGGCATGCGGGCGAGGGACAGCGGCACGCCCCAATGATTGTTCAGGCTCTTGGCGCTGGCGAAGGTCGCCGCTTGCGGCGCGAGGCAGGTGCGCAGCGCTTCTTTGGAGCCGGTCTTGCCAACACTGCCCGTAACCGCGATGAAGCGCGCACTGCTGCGGTCGTGGGCCGCTGCGCCCAACCGCCAGAGTGCGCCCAGAGTGTCGTCGACGATGATCAAAGGCGCGTCTTCGTCCAGGTTCTCAGGACGGCGGTGCACCAGAGCCGCTGCGGCGCCCTTTGCAAGCGCGTCGGCGACGAAATCATGGCCATCGAAGACCGGACCCTGCAGCGCGATGAAGAGTTCGCCCGGTTCGATCGTCCGCGTATTGATCGAGAGACCCTGCGCCTGCCAGTCCCGCGTGTTGGAGCCGCCGGTGGCTGCGGCGACTTCTTCAGAGGTCCAGAGTGGCTGTGCGTTCATGCGGGCGCACCTCCACGTTCTTGAGTGGCGGCGGCGATCGCCTCGCGGGCCACTTCGCGGTCGTCGAAGGGATGCACCACGCCGGCAACGGTCTGGCCGCTCTCGTGGCCCTTGCCGGCGATCACCAGCAGGTCGCCGGCCTCCAGTTCCCGCACGGCGGTAAAGATCGCCGCGCGGCGGTCGCCAATCTCCCGGCCATTGGGCGCGGCCGTCATCATGGCGGCGCGGATAACCGCGGGGTCTTCGCTGCGCGGGTTGTCGTCGGTGATGATGGCCACGTCGGCCAGCCGTTCGGCAGCCCCGCCCATCATCGGGCGTTTACCCGGATCGCGGTCGCCGCCGCAGCCGACCGCGACCCAAAGACGGGCGTCGCAGTGTGGGCGCAGCGCGGTGAGAACCGTCTCCAGCGCGTCGGGCGTGTGGGCGTAGTCCACGTAGATGGCGCCGCCCTTCGGGCTGTCGCCGACATATTCGACCCGGCCCGGAACGCCCGAGAGGGAGGGAACCGTCGCGAGGGCCGTTTCCGGCTCGATGCCGCCCGCCATCACGAGACCGAGCGCGGCCAGCAGGTTCCAGGCCTGGAAGGAGCCTGCGACCGGGAAGGTCACGTCGTAGGCTTTGCCGGCAACTTCCAGCTTCAGTAGCTGACCGGCAGCTGTCGGCGTCCGGGACAGAAGCTTGAGATCCTGGCCTTCGCTGCCGAAGGAAAGGATGCGCAGACCGCGTTTTTCGCAGATCTCAATCAGCTGGCCGAACTCCGGAATGTCGGCGTTGAGGACTGCGGTGCCGCCCGGTTGCATCAGCGTGTCGAACAGGCGGCACTTGGCAGCGAGGTATTCCTCCATGCTGCCGTGATAGTCCAGATGGTCGCGCGACAGATTGGTAAAGGCAGCGGCGGTTACCGCGACGCCGTCCAGGCGCGACTGATCCAGGCCGTGGCTGGAGGCTTCCATGGCGAGATGATCGAAACCGTCCCGCGCCAGGTCAGCCAGGCAGCGTTGAAGCTCGACCGGATCCGGCGTGGTTAGGGCGGCAGGCGCATTGGGGCGCTCCGGCTCGATACCCAGCGTGCCGAGGCTCGCGGCCTCGTAGCCGAGCTGCTGCCAGATCTGGCGCGTGAAGGTGGCGACCGATGTCTTGCCGTTGGTGCCGGTGACGGCGGCGATGACATCCGGTTGCGTGCCGTAGAAGCGGGCGGCCATCAAGGCGATGGAACGGCGCGGATCGTCGTTTGTGACCAGTGCGATGTCGTTGTTTTCGAGGGTCGTTCCGGTCATGGCCAGCACGGCGACGGCGCCGCGTTCGACCGCCTGGCCGATGAATTTGCGACCGTCCACCTGAAAGCCAGGCAGGGCACCGAAGAGGTACCCTGGCTCAATCTTACGACTGTCTAGTGCGAGACCTTTGATCTCGACGTCCGGTCCGACAAAGGGCGGTGCTGCCGAGGGGCTACCGTTCTGTGGCCAGTCTCTGGTCAAATCACTGAGACGCAAGGCTATGCCCTCCCGCCCGTGCCCTGACTTGAACCAGGAGCTGTTCGATCGGCTCGTCCGCAATGCTGTCCTCGATGGGCGTGATTGCGACCAGCGGCCCCATACGCTCTACCAGCCGCTTGACCACCGGCGCGGCGACCCAGCCGCCGGTTGCGAAGCCGTGGGTTTCCTTGGTCCCTTTGGGTTCGTCGATCATGGCGAAGACGACATAGCGCGGGTCGTTCATGGGAAAGGCGCCCAGGAAGGAGGACATGCGCGCGTTCCGGACGTAGCGTCCGTTGCGCAGTTTTTCCGCGGTACCAGTCTTGCCGCCGACCATGAAACCTTCCGCGTTGGCTTTGCGGCCGCTGCCATGCAGAACCACCAGCCGCATCAGCCGCCGCATTTGCTCGGAGGTCTTCTTGCTGATCACTCGGGTGCCGCCAGCCGTATCTCCCTCCGCCCGTTTGATCAGGCTGGCCGTCTTGAGCTGGCCGCCATTGACCAGCGCACCGGCGGCGCGAACCAGTTGCAGCGGGCTGACCGCAATGCCGTGACCGTAGGAGATGGTCATGGTGTTGACCTCCCGCCAGGTCGAGGGCAGGCGAGGGCGGCCAACCTCCGGCAATTCGAATTGCGCGGGACGGGTCAGGCCCATGTTCGAGAGGAAGGCCTTTTGCTTTGGCGTTCCGGCTTCCAACGCCATCTGGACCGTGCCGATGTTACTGGAATAGATCAGAATTTCCGGAACGGAGAGCCAGCGGTTCTTGGGCTTGTAGTCGTTGATGACGAAGCGGCCGACCCGAATCGGGTCGCTGGTGTCGTAACCGTCGTTCACGCTAACGACGCCTTCGTCGAGGGCCATGGCCGTCGTGAAGAGCTTGAAGACCGAGCCCATTTCATAGACGCCCAGCGAAGCGCGGTTGAAGCGTGCGTCGTCTTCGGCCTTGCCGGCATCGTTGGGATCGTAGCTCGGCAGCGACACCATGGAGACCACTTCGCCGCTGTGCACGTCATAGACCATACCGGCGGCGCCGACGGCCCGAAACTCGGTCATCGCGGCGGCCAGTTCCTCCGCCATGATATGCTGAATGCGCACATCGAGGCTGAGCTGCAGCGCGTCGTCGCTGTCGCCCAGAAGTTCGTCAAACGACTGCTCAACGCCAGCCAGGCCCTGGTTGTCGATCGAGGTGAAACCAACGGCATGGGCGGTCAGGGCGCCGTGCGGGTAGAAGCGGCGCTGCTCGCGGCGGAAATTCAGGCCGGGCACGCCAAGACTGTTGATCTGCATCTGCTGTCGCGGGGTCAGGTGCCGCTTCAGCCAGACGAACTGCTTTTCCGACTTCAGCTTCGCGAGCAACTCAGCCTGCGACTTTTCGGGCAGAATGCGATTGAGCTCGCGGGCCGCGAATTCCGGATCCGGGATCAGGCGTGCGTCGGCGAAGAGCGAGGCGGTGGGCAGGCTGGTGGCTAGCACCACACCGTTGCGATCGACGATATCGGCACGGACCTGGCTGCCGGCCTGATGAGCGGCCGTTTGCTGCCGGCCATCCCGGCTATGGCCCTCGATCAGCGTCAGGTCCACGAGGCGAACGCCAATGGCAAAGAAGGCGACAGCCATCACGAGGCCGGTCGCAATCAGCCGCGTCCGACCCATTTCCAAGGCCTGCTTGACCGTGCCGTCCAGAACCATGAAGGAAGACTGATCCACATGACGGTCAAGCCCGCCATAGGGATGGCAGGGCCGGTCACTTTGATCGGTCTGAGATTCTTGGCTTCGGCTTTCGTAGCTGCCGATACGCTCACTGCTGTCAACGCGGAAGGTCATTGCGTGCCTCCCGTGCGCATCAGCGGGGCGCCGCTTTGCTTGTCGCTTCCAGAGGGCTTCGGTGCATTGCGCAGAATGTCTTCGATGATGTCTTCCAACGCGTCGGAGTCCGTAGCGCCGCGCTCCGGAAGCTCATCCAAATGCACGACCTGCTTGGCGAGCATGGGAGAGAAATCCAAATGCCGTTCTGCCAGGTCAGCCAGGTTCGCGGGCTGGTTCAAGAAACTCCACTCGGCTTCCAGAACCCGGATTGCCTCGCGATCCTGCTGCATTTCGGCGCGGGCGATGCCGAGCTCGGTCTCCAGTTCCTGCACCTTGTACTTGATGTGAAAGGCGAACCAGATCGAGACGGCGCAGGCGGTCAGCCAGGCAATGAGAGCGACTTTGGTCATGCCGCTGCCTCCGTCCAGGGTGCCGCTGAAGTGCGTTTGGCCGCGCGCAGCCGTGCCGAGCGGGAGCGCGGGTTGATCGCGATCTCGTCGTCAGCCGGGCCCTTTGCGCCTTTGAAAAGCAATTCGAAGGTCGCGGCTGGGCTTTTGTCGTCGGAATTGGCCGGCAGATGCCGGGAACCCCGGGGCGCAGCGCCGCAACGCTCGATCAGGAAGCGCTTTACGGCCCGGTCTTCGAGGGAGTGAAAGGACACCACCACCAGGCGCCCACCGGGCGCCAGTAGGCGCTCAGCCGCGCGCAGACCACGGTCCAGTTCGCCCAACTCATCGTTCACGTAGATCCGCAGCCCCTGAAAGGTCCGGGTTGCCGGATCGATCTCGTCGCGCTTTTTGCCGCCCCGACTGCCCGCGCGGACAACCTTGCGTACGATGTCGGCCAGTTCGCCGGTGCGCTCGATGCGGCCGTCGCGGCGTGCGTTGACGATGGCGCGAGCCACCTGCCGTGCCCGGCGTTCCTCACCCAGATGAAAGATTATATCGGCCAGTTCGCTTTCGGAAAGGCTGTTGACCACGTCGGCGGCGCTGGGCCGTTCGCTGTCTCCGGTTCCTTCCATGCGCATGTCTAGATTGGCGTCCTGGCGGAAGGAGAAACCGCGCTCTGCCTGATCCAACTGCATGGAGGATACGCCCAGGTCCAGCACCACGCCGTCGACCTGGTCGATACCGCTTTCCTGTAGCAGCCGGTCCATTTCACCGAAGCGACCTTCGATCACCAGTAGCCGCCCGCCAAAGCCTTCAGACATCTCGCGACCGGCCTTCACGGCGGAAACGTCGCGGTCGATGGCGATGACTTTGCAGTCGGCGCTCTCGAGGATCGCGCGGCTGTAGCCGCCGGCGCCGAAGGTGCCGTCCGTGTAGCGTTTGCCGTCTTCCGGCGCGAGGGCGGCGAGCACTTCCCGCAGCATGACCGAGAGATGAGGCGCGTCCTTCGCGAAGGTCAGGTTCTGTGCTTGCTTTTCGGTCTGCTTATGAGTCTGGGGCTCCGTCACTGTGCGGTGCCTCCGTTACGGCCCATTGGGATCGTCAGTTTTTTGGAGCGGGCCCGATCACGCGCGGCGGCCTTTTCGGCTTCCAGCGCCTCCGGCTGCCAGATCTGAAAGAACTGACCCTTGCCGACGAAGGCTGCTTTATCTGTGATGCCGGCATGCTCGACAAAGGGAGCCGGCAGAATGATGCGGCCTTCGCTGTCAAAAGGCATCTGCAGAGAGTCTGCGAAAATCATGGTCGCCAGGTCGTCTTGGGTTTCGGAGAAAAAGTCGTAGCTCGAAACCTGCTCATTCAATTTTT
>CBDDBN010000012.1:0-208102 GCA_965225735.1 Denitrobaculum sp.
ACGTTTTTGTTTTGTTCTACATCTTGTGGGTCCACGTAGATCCCTGCTCGGAGACACTCCGCATGCTGACAAAGAAGCAGCACCAGCTCCTCATTTTCGTTCACGATCATCTGGCTCAACACGGCGTATCGCCGTCTTTCGACGAGATGAAAGAAGCGTTGGACCTTAAGTCCAAGTCGGGCATTCACCGCCTGATTACCGCGCTCGAGGAACGCGGGTTCATCCGGCGTCTGGCCCATCGCGCACGCGCCATCGAAATTCTGCGTCTTCCCGAAGATGTCGAAAAGAAACCTCAGCAAAACGCCGGCTTTACGCCCAGTGTTATCGAAGGACGCTTTTCAGGCGTGGCTCCGGCTACCGCGACACCAAGCGCGGAAGCGAACGACGATAGCGCGTCTCTACAGCTTCCTCTCTATGGGCGGATCGCGGCCGGTACGCCGATCGAGGCGTTGCGGGACTACTCGTCCTATGTGGACGTCCCCTCGACCATCCTGGGTCACGGTGAACACTACGCGCTGGAAGTTGACGGCGATTCGATGGTGGAAGCCGGAATTCTCGACGGTGACACCGTCATCATCGAGCGTACAGACTCAGCTGAAAACGGCGCAATTGTCGTCGCCCTGGTGGACAACGAAGAGGCGACGCTCAAACGCCTGCGCCGTAAGTCTGGCGCTGTTGCTCTAGAGCCGGCCAACAAGAACTACGAAATCAGGCTCTTTCCGCCGGAACGGGTCAAGATTCAAGGGCGCCTGGTCGGACTGCTACGGAGATACTGAGGCTGCACTAAGGTGGCCACTGCAGTACTAACCGTGCTTAGCGCTCGAGCGGAGCAAGGCCTTGCCGGCAGGCTAGGGTTTGGCAGGCCTTGTTCAGAACAGAACCAACTGTCAGTCGTGACCCGTGCGCTGCTCCTTACCTCTTTGGACCACCCAAGGTCTGGAACCTCTTGTTTCAGCAACCGTTTTGATCCTCACGCCTCCAGGATCGATCCATAGCGCGTGCGCGCCTTCGCGCCAAAGGTCGAAACGGTCAATTGTGGCCAAGGGCTGAGTGCAGGATCTTCTGATCGGGACGCGACTAATCATCACGTCCACCAAATCACAATCCTCGGCGACGGCGCCATTAGTGGCCGCGAAGGCCACCTTCTTGCCATTGAGTATGAGGATACACCCCTGGTTATCGCACAGAGGTTCACCTTCCTGCCCGGGTCCATAGGCGCTTTCTTTGTCCCATCCGGCGCGGCGTGCCCAGATCTCTGCATCGAAACGGTTTATTCGATTGCTGGAACGCCAAAGGGTGCCGCTTTCCAATTGCGCCGCGAGCAGCCGTGCATCGCCTGAGACCAGAATATCGGGCGCCGGCAAAGCAGCGATCGACAAGCCACAGACGGCGAGCGGAGCCAATCCCAGAAAGCGCCAGCGTCCAGCCCAGATCGACAACCAAAGTCCGCCAACCGCTGCCGCAACAAGCCCCCAAAGCGGCATGGCTGAAACCGTGAGTGCTGCCGAAGGCAGGCTCGAAACGCTTTCCGCCGTCGCCACGACCACTTCGATCCCCTGCCCCATCAGCCAGAGCGGCAATGCCTCCAGTCCCAAGGGCATCATGAGAAATGCCAGTAGTGCGGCAGGCATAATCCAAAAGGCCGTGACCGGCACCGCGATCATATTGGCAATCACGCCGTAGAGCGCGAGATGATTGAAGTGAAAGATAGCGAAGGGCGCCGTCGCGACGGTCGCGAGCGCCGAGGTAACGACGATGGCCGCGAGATAGCCCGCGAGACTGCGCAGGCTCCAAAAATCGCTTCCAGACTGCCGGAAAAAGCCGTGACGTCCTTCGTAGGCTGCAATCATCACCGTGACCGCCGCGAAGGACATCTGGAAGCTGACCGATAACAGGCTCTCAGGCGCGAGCAGAAGGGTCGCCAGCGCGGCCCAGGCGACCAGCCGCATGGAGAGAGCTCTGCGGTCCAGCAGGACAGCCAGAAGCACCAGTCCGGTCATCAGAAAGGCCCGCTGCGCCGGAATCGTGGCGCCGACCAGCATCAGATAGGCAAAAGCTCCGGGCAAGGCCACGAGGGCTGCCCACTTCTTGATTGGATAGTCCAGTGCAAATCCGGGCAGCAGAGCCAACAAGCCCCGCACGGAAAAGAACAAGCCTGCCGTAATCAACCCGATGTGCAGCCCGGATATCGCCAGGAGATGCGCCAGTCCCGCATCGCGCAGAGCTTCCAAAATCTGCTCCGGGATTCGTCCGCGCTCGCCTGTCATAAGGGCTGCCGCAATCGCTCCGGAGGATCCGGGCAACGCCGTCACGATGCGCTCCGAAAGCCGGTGCCGCAGATCGGCCCACCAGATCTCCCAAGCACGCGTCCAACCGTCAAATACGGCATCCTGCACCGGTGGCGCCTCGATCGCTATCAGCTTTTCAAAGCGGCCGTATGCGAAGCCAACCGCCCCTAAGCGCTCGAAATATGCGGCACGGGCAAAATCATAGGCCCCCGGCGCAACGGGTTCAGGCGGTGGGTTTAACTTCGCCCGGCCCCTGACCCAGTCTCCTGGATAAAGCCCTTCGGCACCACCTGCCAGCGTGATGCGGATTCTCTCAGGTGTCTGCACATCCGAGAGGCGGGCAATATTCAATTTCTCGAGAATGATGCGTTCGCCGCGTGTCCGTGGTTCAACAGCAAGCAGGCGTCCGCTCACCTCGACCGGACCGATACTCCGCTCAAGAATAGGCGCTTGCACCGACAAACTGCGCCATTGCGCAAGACCAAAGCCAAGCAACAGAAACAGTACCGAAAGGTTCAAAAGTCCCAGTGCCGGCGACTTGCGCGTGGCAATGAGCGCAACGCTGGCAACGATCAGAGCAAGAGCGCCCGTCCAGGGCGCGGGCTCTGCCGGTAGAACGAAGTAAATGCCGATTCCGACACCAAGTATGACCGGCAGCCAAAGCGCCCAGCGCTCTCGCTCACCGTAAAAACAGTCGCGACATATTCCCCAGGCATCCGCAGCAGCGAAAGTCACCCGATTTAGGCGAAAACCACCTTTCTGTCGCTGCCCGCCAAATTGCCAAGCCGACCGAGCCAAGCCAGGAGCCTCTCATTCCCCAAGAACTGGGAAAGACTAGCGGAATATCAACTGAAAGGCGAAATTATCCTAGTGGTGTCTTGCCAAGTTAAGCACGCAGGCGACTTTCGAGCGCTTCAGGGCTTAAGGTCTCCCGCGTCGAACACCCGACTTCCAGGGTAAGTGCAGCAGCAGCCTGTCCATACGCAATTGCCTGGTGGATGTCTTCGCCCAGGCTCAAAGCATGTAAAGTGCCGCCAGCGAAGGCATCGCCGGCGCCATTGACGTCCACGACCTCCACAGTGCCCGCCGGAAACTCGGTCAGCTTCCCCCGGTCGAAGAGCATCAGCCCTTTCGCGCCCCGCGTAACCAGCAACTTCAAGCCATGTTGGCCGCTTAAGGCCGCTGCTGCAGCCCGTAGCGCATCGTCTTCGGGTTCCTTCAACCCGCACAAAGCCGCCACTTCAGCTATATTGCAGAAGAGAAGCTCCAGATCGGGCAGGAAGGCCTCCAGACGCGAAACCTTTGCCGGAGAGACCGCAGCGGCGCAGAGGGTGATGTCTAGAGCGCGGTAGATCTTTATCAGCGCCGCCAAGACCTCCGCCGGAAGGTTTGCGTCCAGGAAAAGGAAATCGGCAGATGCCGGCTGAACGGAAAGGCTTTCGACAGCGCTCAGGAGTTCTTCAGGCGCGATCAGATCATAGATCTCCATATCGGCCAGACCCGCAATCAGATCGCCTTCAACATCCAGTATTGCTGTATAGGCCGCTGTCCTTTGTCCAGCCTGTTGCAGGATACCTTCGAGCTCCAACCCCGCTGCCTGGAGAGATTGCCGAATACGTGTGCCAGCGGCATCCGCACCCACCACAGAAACGAGTGAAACCTGATGACCCAAGCGCATGAGATTCAAAGCAGTATTGTGAGCGGCACCACCGATTGAACTGGCCACAGTCACAGGATTGGAGGCACCGGCGACGAAACCCGCTTTGCAACGGGCTGTATAGTCAAGATGCGCCCCTCCACAGCAGAAGAACCTCGCCATAATCACTTACTTTCCAAAGCCTTGGGCCAATTTACTTGTCCTGAGAGACAGCCAGTACGCCGGGACCTTCCGCACAGCTATAGCTTTTCCTTTAGCGCCGCACCAGATAGGGCTGCAAAGCGCGCATCTCCCCGGCATGGTCGTGGCCGGTTTCATGTGCTAAAGAGCCCGTCAAAGCTCGACGTTCACGCCGAAACCGTTTTTTTGGAAAGACAAGATGACCGAAACCGCTTCGCCGGTCGTAACCCGTTTTGCGCCTTCGCCCACAGGATTTCTCCATATTGGCGGCGCCCGCACGGCCCTCTTCAACTGGCTTTTCGCCAAACATCATGGCGGCAGCTATCGCCTTAGAATTGAAGATACTGACCGCAAGCGCTCAACAGAGGAAGCGATCTCGGCCATCCTTGACGGGTTGGACTGGCTTGGCCTCGATTGGAACGACGAGGTGGTCTACCAGTCCAAAGGCGCCGAGCACCACGCCGCACTCGCGCGTGAACTCCTGGCGCAGGGCAAAGCCTATCACTGCTACTGCAGCCCGGAAGAACTGGACGAAATGCGCAAACTGGCCCGTGCCGAGGGCCGTCCCATGCGGTACGACGGCCGTTGGCGCGACCGCGACCCGGCCGATGCGCCGGCTGGCGTCGATCCGGTCGTACGCCTGAAAATGCCGCAAGAGGGTAGCACCGTCATAACCGACCTCGTCCAGGGCGAAGTCACCGTGGGGCATGACCAGTTGGACGACATGGTGCTCCTGCGCGCCGATGGTACGCCAACCTATATGCTTTCCGTCGTCGTCGACGACCATGATATGGGCGTTACGCACGTGATTCGCGGCGACGACCACCTTACCAACGCCTTCCGACAGTATCAGCTCTACAAAGCCTTTGGCTGGGACGTGCCGGACTTCGCGCACATTCCGCTGATCCACGGTCCGGATGGCGCGAAACTCTCAAAACGCCATGGCGCACTTGGTGTCGAGGCCTACAGAGATATGGGCTATCTGCCTGAAGCCCTTTGTAATTACCTTCTGCGCCTCGGCTGGGGACATGGCGACGATGAGATCATCTCAATTGCCCAGGCCATCGAATGGTTCGACCTGGACGGGGTCGGTAAGTCGGCCTCCCGATTCGACTTCGCGAAACTCGAAAACCTGAACGGACACTATCTGCGTGAAGCTGACGGCGAACGCTTGACCCGTCTGGTCTGTGACGGGATCGCCGCGGCCGATGGAAAGCAAGTTGAGCCCGCCGCCGCGGAGCGGCTGGCAAAAGGCATTGACGGTCTGAAAGTGCGCGCTAAAAACCTTGTCGAACTCATTGATTCAGCACGTGTTTACACCAATCAACGCCCACTGACCCTCAATGCGAAGGCGGCAAAGATCCTCAGTGACGAAGCAAAGGCGCGCTTGGCAGCCGTTCTGCCGCAACTGGAAGCCGTTGAAAACTGGGATGACGGCAGCATCGAACAGGCCGTGCGCGACTTCGCCGAATCGGCTGGTGAAAAGCTCGGCAATGTCGCTCAACCGCTGAGGGCCGCGATAACCGGATCGAACGTCTCACCAGGTATCTTCGAGGTCATGGCGATCCTCGGAAAGGACGAATGCATCGCAAGAATTACCGAGCAATTATAGGTGGTTAACCACAATTTTTTGCGATGCAGCACTACGGTAATTGATTGATAAGCTTTCAGAAACTATGCTCCGCCTCGAATTCAGAGGAATGCGACGCAGAAGGGACGGTGCGATGACAGAGACCAACGCAAACACCAAGGGCTTCACCCTGACCGACAACAGCAGCAACCAGTCATGGGACCTGCCTGTAATGGACGGGACGACAGGGCCATCCGTCATCGATGTCAGAAAGCTCTACGCGCAAACGGACTGCTTCACTTACGACCCGGGCTTCACCTCCACGGGCAGCTGTGAATCGAAAATCACCTATATCGACGGCGAAAAGGGCATCCTGATGCACCGCGGCTACTCCATCGAGGAGCTGGCCGAAAAAAGCGACTTCATGGAAGTCTGCTATCTGTTGCTCCATGGTGAGTTGCCGAACGTTTCCGAGAAAAAATCCTTCGAAACGTCAATCACTTACCACACGATGCTCCACGAGCAGATGATGAATTTCTTCCGTGGTTTTCGCCGGGACTCGCACCCGATGGCGATCATGGTTGGCGTCGTTGGCGCGATGTCGGCCTTCTACCACGACTCAACGGACATCAGCGATCCGCACCAGCGGATGGTCGCGTCGCACCGACTGATTGCGAAAATGCCGACGATCGCGGCAAACGCCTACAAGTATTCCGTCGGCCAGCCTTTCGTCTATCCGCGCAACAATCTGAACTATGCCGAGAATTTCCTGCAGATGACCTTCTCGGTGCCGGCGGAAGACTATGTCGTAAACCCAGTCCTCGCCCGGGCGATGGATCGCATCTTTATCCTGCATGCAGACCACGAACAGAACGCTTCGACCTCGACGGTCCGTATCGCCGGCTCGAGTGGCGCCAATCCTTTTGCTTGCATCGCCGCCGGTATTGCTTCGCTCTGGGGCCCTGCCCATGGCGGTGCGAACGAAGCCGTCCTCAAGATGCTGCAGGAGATCGGACATAAAGACCGGATCCCTGAGTTCATTCAGCGCGCCAAGGATAAGGACGATCCCTTCCGCCTCATGGGCTTCGGTCACCGGGTCTACAAGAACTATGATCCGCGCGCAGCCGTCATGCGGACTTCCTGCCACGAAGTGCTCGGCGAACTTGGGGTCGAGGATCCGCTGCTCGAACTCGCGATGGAATTGGAAAAGGTCGCTCTCAGCGATCCTTATTTCGCCGAGAAGAAACTCTTCCCGAACGTGGACTTCTACTCAGGCATCATCCTCAAGGCCATGAACTTCCCGACCTCGATGTTCACGGTGCTCTTCGCCCTGGCCCGCACGGTCGGCTGGGTCGCGCAGTGGAAGGAAATGATCGAGGATCCCAACCAGAAGATCAGCCGCCCGCGCCAGCTTTACACTGGCAATACCGGCCGCGATTACGTACCGCTCAGCGAGCGTTCGTAACACCGACAGACAGCATCCCTATTAGGGGGTGCCGCAAAACGAAAAGGGCGCTGGAGATTTCCAGCGCCCTCTTTCTTTACTTCTTCTCGATCAACTCGACTTTGTAGCCGTCGGGATCTTCGATAAAGGCGATCACACTGCCGCCGTGTTTCATCGGTCCCGGCGGACGTGGGATGTTGACGCCCTCTTTCTCCAGGCCTTCGCAGGTTCCATAGATATCCGGCACGCCGATGGCCAAGTGACCGAAACCGCTGCCGAGGTCATAGGCTTCTTCCTGTCCCCAGTTGTGCGTCAGTTCGATCACAGTGTGGTCTGTCTCGTCACCATAGCCGACAAAGGCGAGCGTAAATTCGCCGCTGGGATAGTCATTCTTACGGATCAGCTTCATACCCAGATGACGGGTGTAGAAGTCGATCGACTTATCCAGGTCTTTGACCCGGATCATGGTGTGCAGAAACTTAAAGTTCTCCGACATTACAGAGCTCTCCCCTTCTCGACCGCCCTAGCCGGCGATCTTTTGCTGGTTGGAATTCGCACTCTTGTCTATTTGGGCCAGGATCTCCCGCGCCGCAACCTTGCTCGGACTTTCACCCTCCGGCGTCAGAAGCTTGACCACCTTGCGGCAACCATCGAGTTGTTCCTGACGACGCACCGGATCATCAAGCAATGATCGAAGATTCTCGGCAATGCTGTCCGCTGTGAGGCCACCTTGCAACAGCTCCGGCAGAAGTGGTTGGTCCAGCAGCAGGTTCGGCAAGCTGACGTATTTGATCTTCAGGAGCTTGGGGGCGAGCCAAGCCGTAATGGGATTGGTTCTGTACCCGATGACGGTGGGAACACCGGCAACCGCGAGTTCGACGGCAATAGTGCCGGACGCGGCAAGCGCAGCTTCGCATTCTTGAAAGGCATCGTGCTTATCGAAAAAGTCTTCTACGACCGTCACTGGAACGGGCCAGGAAGCCGTCGTTTCATGCACCAGAGAAGCGACATTCGCAACGGTCGGAACGACGACGTGCAGGCGGTCAACTTGCTCGGCCAGTTTCTCAAGGCCTTCACAGAAGACTTTGCTCAGGCGAGAGACTTCACCCCTGCGACTGCCGGGAAGGACGGCAATCATGCGCGCCTCGGGGGCGATACCATAGCGCTGTCGAAAGCTCGCTTCGTCCTGCAGAGCGGACGGCGCCTGGCCGCGCCCCTCGACGGCGGGGTGACCGGTAAAGAGCGTCCTCAGCCCGTGCTTCTCGAAGTAGGGAGGTTCGAATGGCAGCAGCGCCAATAAAAGATCCAGATACTTGGCAACTTCCTTCGCGCGCCAGGCCTTCCAGGCCCAGACCTGCGGCGCCACATAGTGCACCAACGGAATGCCATTACCTTTAAGGCCCTGCGTGATCTCCAACGTAAAACTAGGCGAATCGATGGTGACGAGCACCGCCGGCTTGTCTCGCAAAATAGCCGCCCGGGTTTGACGGATCCGCCGATAGATTTTGAAAGCGTGAGGCAGAATTTCGACGATCCCCATTACGGCGAGCTCATCGATCGGAAAGAGGCTTTTCAAGCCCTTGGCCGACATATTCGGCCCACCGACGCCGGCAAACCGTACCCTGCCGCCTGTAAGCTCAGACAACGCCGTCATCAGGCGCGCGCCAAGAAGATCGCCCGAGGGTTCTCCCGCCACGAGATAGATCAAAGGTGTTGCGCCTTCTTTCTGCTCGACGGGCGCTCTGTCCGTTTCCGCAGGGGTTTCGGCCGGCAGGGTCATTGCGGGACCTCGATCCCGACCACAAAGATCCCTGTCTCGTCTGCTGCTGCCTGTACTGCTTCGCGATCCACGATCAGGGATCCGCCCGCTTCCACAGCAATGCCGCGCAGGCCGCTGTTCGCGGCATTGCGGACGGTTGTGGTACCGATGGTCGGAAGGTCCGCCCTTCGTTCCTGTTGCGGTTTCTTGACCTTTACCAACACACCGCCAGCACCGTTTCGGCGCAGCTTTGCACAGCGCTCGATAAGCGCGTCCGTCCCCTCGACAGCTTCAACGCCGAGAATGAAGCCCTGCTGCACGATCACCGACTGCCCGACGTCCTGAGCGCCAAGCGCGCGCGCAACGGATACGCCGCGGTCAATATCACCCCAGGCCTCCTCGTCAGGCTCGACAGTGCCAAAGATACCGTCCGTCGCCAGGATATCGCCTAACACATCGTCAATTCCGACCACACGAAAGCCTTCGCTTTCCAGGCGACCGATAATCGCCTTCAACATTCCATCGTCACCAAGGCCGGCCGAACCGATCTTGGTCAGGAACTTCAGGGTCTGAAAGTCGGGGCGCAGGTCGCTGAGGCTCGGTCGTTGGACACCGCCCGCCATGACAAGTTCACTAACGCCTGCGTCCCGCAGCTGCTGCAATACGGAATAGGCGCCGCCCAGACGCGTCCAGACATGTTCCACGCCCTCGACCACGTCCGGGTCCGTATGGCCATTGAACGCAACGACAAACACCTCCCGGCCCTGCATGCGACAGTGTTCACGCAGGCGGTACGGCAACTCTCCGGAACCAGCCAGAATGCCGAGCTTGGATGCCATTACGTTACTTTTTCTTGGGATGGAGGAGCCCGCGAGAAGATTCGCCTTGAATGAAGGTCAGGACATCGCGAACCGGCGGGCTGTGCTGCTCCTCCGCATCGACCTCAGTCAGCCTTTCAGCGAAGTTTCCTTCTTCCATGAAGAGCTTCTTGTAGGTGTCCTGTAAGGCGACGATGTCGGCGCGCTCATGTCCGCGCCGTTTCATGCCAATAAGGTTCAAACCGCTGAGGCTCGCCCGCTCGCCCATGACCATTGCATAGGGAATGACGTCGTTCTCGACACCTGACATCCCCCCGATCATGGCGTCTCGGCCGATCCGAACGAACTGATGAATGGCTGCGAGGCCGCCAACGATCGTATTATCGCCGATCTCGACGTGACCGCCCAATGTCGCGTTGTTCACGAGAATCACACGATCGCCCAAAACACAGTCGTGGGCGACATGCGCTCCCACCATCAAAACGCAACCGTCCCCGATCACGGTTTCCATGCGATCACCCTTGGTGCCCGGGTTGATCGTAACGTGCTCGCGGATGACGTTGTCCGTGCCGATGATAACCTTGGAGGGTTCGCCTCCGAACTTGAGATCCTGAGGTTGATGCCCGATTGATGCGAATGGAAAGACCTGCGTACGCGCGCCGATCCGCGTGCGGCCTTCGACAACGACATGGCTGTGAAGCACGACCTCTTCGCCAAGCTCTACATGGGGTCCCACCACGCAGAAGGGCCCGATCTTTACGCCATCAGCCAACGAGGCTTCGGGAGCGATAACCGCGGATGGGTGAATGTCAGCCATTAATCATCCATAATCATGGCAGAAAACTTGGCTTCGGCCATCAATGCGCCATCGACCCGGGCTTCGCCACGGAACTTCCATACGGCTCCGCGATTGCGTTCCTTAGTGACGTGAATTTTGATCGTCGCGCCCGGTGTCACGGGCTTGCGAAAACGGGCCGAGTCAATCGTCATGAAGTAGACCAGCTTGCCGGCTGCTTCACCTTCAAGCGTCTCCACAACCAGCACAGCAGCCGTCTGGGCCATGGCCTCGACGATCAAGACCCCGGGCATAACCGGTTGGCGCGGGAAGTGTCCCTGAAAGAACTGCTCGTTGATCGTCACATTCTTTATGCCAACGGCGCTTTCGTTGACGATGATCTCTTCCACACGATCAATTAGCAGGAATGGATAACGATGCGGAATCAGTTCCATAATCCGCATGATGTCAGCCGACCTGACCGCAGGCCGGGCCACTTCAAGCTCACTCATCGACCTTCCCTCTTTGGCCCTTTTCTTTTAATTGACGCTGCCACATCGTCACGAGGCGGAAATAGTCCTTGAGCGGAATTGCTGGAATGCCCCCAACCGTACCGCCGGGTGGAACATCCCGCATCACCGCGGACTTTCCTGCTACCTGCGCCCCTTTACCGACTTTCGTGTGACCGTTCACACCGGACCCTGCCGCTATCACGACGAAGTCCTCTAACTCCGAACTGCCGGCCATGCCGGCTTGAGCGACCAGTACGCAACCGCGCCCAAGGCGCACGTTGTGCCCGATTTGTACGAGATTATCAATCTTCGTTCCTGCACCAATGACGGTGTCCGGCCCGGCGCCCCGATCAATGGTCGAATTCGCCCCGATCTCAACGTCGTCCTCGATCAAAACGCGGCCCAGCTGCGGGACGTCCTCGTAGCCCTCAGGATCCATGGCGAATCCAAAACCACGGGTCCCCACACGAACACCCGCGTGGATCTTCACTCGGTTGCCAATCAGGCAATAGCTAAGCGACGCATTCGCTCCGATCAGGCAATCTTCACCGATAATCGATCCCGCTTCGATCACGCTGTTTGCTTCGATCTTGCTCCGCGCACCGATCTCGGCTCCCGCCCCGATGACCACCCCCGCAGAGATCTGACAACCTTCTGCGATGACGGCGCTCGGATCGATAATGGCCGAAGGATGAATATCCGTGTGGCCCTGTTGTTGCGGATAGAAGGCCTGCGCGATCCGCGCATAGGCCCTGTGCGGCTTGTCCGTCAACAACAGCGCCATACCCTCGGGCGCCTTATCGGCAAAGCGCGGTTCCAGAATGCAGGCGCCCGCTGAAGACTGTGTGAACTGATCGATATAGCGCCGATTGTTCAGGAAGCTCACGTGGCCTTGACCAGCTTTGTCGAGCGGCGCGACGTCGGTAAAGATCTGTTCTGGGTCCGCCGTATCCGGAATCTCGGCACTGGCGATCTCCGCCAGCTTTTTGAGGGAAAACGGACCCGCGACGGTAAAAAAGCGGGGATCAGCCATAGCGTAACCTAGTTTTGAGGCGAGGGAATGGTCACCTCGGTCAAGGTCTCGTTGAGGCGCTTGACCACCTCATCGGTGATTTCCATGTCATTGCGCACTAAGACAACGGCCGTTTTGGGCAGAACCAAATCGAGCTGCCGCTCTGACGCAATCTTCTGCGCAATCGTGACCAAAGCGCCCTGCACCTGCTTCACTGCTTGACCGTAGACACGATCCAGTTCCTTGCGGCGCGTCTGCACCTGCCGCTGCAGGGAGGCTACCTGCTGTTCCAGCTCGCTGCGTTTTTCGGTGAAGGCTTCGGCAGAGAGGATCGAACGCTGACGCGCAAGTTCCTGGTCGGCTGCACGCAACTCATCTTCACGTTGTCTTAGCTCTTCCTGAAAACTGTTGCGCCGAGCTTCCATTTGCTGCGAGAGCCCGCGCATGGCAACGGATTCCCGCAAAACCTTTTGGGTATCAAGGATCCCGATCAGCGCTGGCTTGGCGGGTTCCGTCTGCGCCGCCGAGATTGACGGCAACAGCAGGCACCCCAACAGAAGAACCAGCCGCATCGAACCTGCGGCAAAGGCGGTAACTTGCGACTTCATCGGATTAGAAGTTCGTTCCAAAGCTAAAGTTAAGAATCTCCGTCTCGTCGAAGTCTTCCTTAACCACCGCAACACCGAGATCGACAACAATGGGGCCAAAAGGAGAGTTCCACGACACGCCCGTACCGACGGTTACACGCGGGCTTGAGCTATCATCTACCCCATCATCCGAGCCGTCTATACCAAAAGACGCGCCCACATCGGTAAAGATCCGGCCGCGGATATCAAACTCCTCCGGCAGACCGAGCGGGAATGTCATCTCTACGGTGCCAACATAAAACTGATTTGCGCCGAGCGCATCGTCGCTGGCCTGGTCGCGCGGGCTGATACCGCCGATCTCAAAGCCGCGCGGACGTGACCCACCGACAAAGAAACGGTCGGCGATCCGGGTATCTTCGCCGATACCAATAATCTTTCCGACCTCACCGCGCGTGCTGAAAGTCCAGTCGTCGGCGATCGTGAAGAAGTGACCGGCTGCCAGTGACGCTTTGAAGAAGTGGCGGTCACCGCCCAAGCCAGCCAGTGTCGTCCTCAAGCGCACGATCTCACCTTCGCGCGTATCAAACTGCGAATCCCGCGTGTCATAGGTGAAGTCGTTGCCGATGCTGGAGCGCAGGGACTTGCCTTCCTCACTGCGAATCTGGATCGCCGCATCGTCGTCAACGTCAGAGATGTCGGTTTCTTCCAGGGTATAGCGCGCAACGTGCCGAATATCCTCGGTCAGGGCATAACCGCCGCGCAGGGAGAAACCGAGGCGTTCCTCGTCGAACGCGCGGGCATCGTCTTCGGTCGTGACCCGGAAGACGTCGAAACCGGCCGCGAGTTCGCGATCCAGGAAATAGGGTTCCGTGAAGCTGATATCCGCCTGCGTACCGCTACCCGCGATCGACACATTAAAGCGCAGGTCCTGGCCACGCCCCAAGAGATTGCGTTCTCTGATACCAACGCTGGCCAAGGGTCCGGACTGGGTCGAGAAGCCCGCACCGAAGCTGATATCGCCCGTTGACTGCTCTTCAACCCCGACTTTGACGATCGTCTTATCAGGTGTGCTACCCGGTTCGTTGTCGACAGTGACGGTCTGGAAAAAGCCCAGGCGTTGAATACGCCGCCGCGAGCGCCGGAGTTTGGTGCTGTTAAAGGCATCTCCTTCGACGAGTCGGAATTCCCGGCGGATCACCTTGTCGAGAGTCCGCGTATTACCTTCGATATCGATTCGCTCAACGAAGACCTTCGGCCCTTCCTGGATATCGTAGAGGATATCGATGGTCCGGTTTTCAGGATCTCGATTGGTTGTCGGACGGATGTCGACGAAGGCGTAGCCAAGGTTACCGACGGCATCGGTCAGGTTGGAAACCGTATCCTCCACCGCGCTGGCGTCATAGGTATCGCCCTCTTCCGTCAGCAAGGCATCACGCACCTGCTCCGGATCCAGATCGCGCAGAGTTGTCTGCACGTCGATCTTGCCGAAGTCGTAGCGTTCGCCCTCCACCACAGTGAAGGTGATGATGAAGCCTTCACGGTCCGGCGCCAGCTCCGCGACGACCGAGTTGACCCGGAAATCGGCGTAGCCTTCACTCAGATAAAAACGGCGCAACAGCTCACGGTCGAAGGTCAAACGGTCAGGATCGTAAGTGTCGGTATTGGACAGGATCCTGTAAAAGGCAGACTCACTGGTCGCGATGGCTTCCCGCAGCCGCCCGTCCGAGAATTCCCGGTTGCCGATGAAGTTGATCGCATTAACGCCTGTGACTTCACCTTCACTGATCTCGAACACGAGGTCGATGCGGTTTTGCGGCAACTGAATGACCTTCGGCTCGACCGTGGCCGCAAAGCGGCCAGAGCGCCGATAGAGTTCGAGGATACGCTGCGCATCCTTTTGCACCTTTGTGCGCGTGAAAACCACACGCGGGCGTAGCACAACCTCCGATTCAAGCGTCTCATCATCCAACCGATCGTTACCTTCGAAGGCGATTCGGTTGATGATCGGGTTTTCGACCACGTTAACGATCAGAGCATTGCCTTCGCGCCGAAGAGTCACGTCGGCAAACAATCCCGTGGCAAAAATACTCTTCAGGGAACGATCGAGAGAGACGGGGTCAAAATTATCACCGGGATTGACCCGCATATAGGAGCGGACGGTCTCGGGCTCGATACGCTGGCTGCCCTCTACGCGGATCTCGTCAATCCGGCCTCCAGACAGCAACTCCTGAGCATATGCCGGACTTACAGCAAACCCTAAGATACAGCAAAGCCATAGCCTTAGTATAAAGGCTGTACATGGCACACGATTCACGTCGCTTAACCCCCGAACACCTTACTTAGGTGAATGATCGATCTATGTAACCAGATACCTCAAAACAACCCAAAGTGATCGAGGTCGTTCCACGTCGCAAAGACCATCAAGCTCAATACCAGAGCGAGACCAATACGGAAACCGTATTCTTGAGCGCGCTCGCCCAAGGGTCGTCCACGCAATGCTTCAATCGCGTAAAAGAAGAGATGACCGCCATCCAGCATCGGAATCGGGAAGAGATTAATCAAGCCAAGGTTTACGGACAGGATCGCCACCAGGGTCAAAAGCGAGAGAATACCGAACTCAGCCACCTGACCCGACATCTGTGCGATTCTTAGAGGGCCGCCCAACTCCTTGGAGCTTCGGTCGCCAGTGATCATCTGTCCGACCGCCTTCAGGGTATTTCCTGTGACGCTGACGGTTTCGACGGTTGCTCGCCAAACTGCGGTCAGCGGATCGTGTCGCTTGTATTCCGCGCCGCTTCGGCTAATGCCCAGACGCCAGACCTGCTGTTCGCTGCCGAAACTCTCCTGGGTTGCCGGACGTGGCTTTGCAGTGAGCGCGACTTCCTGGCCGTCGCGTAAGACATCGATTTCGAGAGGTTGACCCGCACTCAGTTGAACGATCGTCTGCAGTTCCTCGAAACGCTCCACAGAACTGCCGTCCACCCGCACGATGCGATCCCCAGGCTGAAAGCCCGCCTCCGCTGCGGCCGAATCGGGTAGAACCTCACCCACGGTCGCCGGCGTAAAGGGTTGGCCAACAAAGGTGAACAAACCGGCAAAGATAACGATTGCGAGGATAAAGTTTGCGAGCGGACCGCCCGCGACGATCCAGGCACGCTGTCCCAGCCGTTTTGATTGGAAGGCAACCGCCCTCTCCTCTTCGGTCATGGGCTCTCCCGATGGCCGGCTTGCGGCGTCCGCATCTCCGAACATCTTAACGTAGCCGCCAAGAGGAATGAGGCTGAACTTCCACCTGGTATTGACGCGATCAGTCCAGCCGAAGATTTCCGGTCCGAATCCAATGGAAAAGACCTCGACCCTGACGCCGTTTTTCCTGGCCAGCAGGTAGTGTCCCATTTCATGGACGAAAACCAGAACGGTCAGAACGATCAGAAAGGGAACAATCGTTCCGGTCAAAACATTAAGAAATTCCATTGGGTTCCGTCCGTACTCACAATAAAAATACCCCGCCGCGGGGATTTTTAGCCCATGCGACCAGCCAAGATTAACATTTAGGTCTTGCGACCTTGTTTATACAGCCAGGATCACCTGATCGTGTCCCGCAAGCCCTAGCGTTCTCCGCGGCAACGCCTGTCCCAGCTACGCGGCCTGTTCGACCAAGCCTAGCGCATAGCGCCGCGCCGCCGCATCGACCGCAACCACTTCCTCCAGCGAAGCCGCTTGGCTACTCGGCAGCCGGGTCATGGTCTCCTCGACGATCTCTGCGATCTCAAGAAACCCGATTCCATTCTTCAAGAAGCTGGCGACCGCTATCTCATTGGCAGCATTTAAGATAGTGGGGGCGTCACCACCGATTCGCAAGGCTTCACGTGCCAGCCGTAATGATGGAAAACGCTCCGGGTCCGGTGCTTCAAAGGAAAGCGTCGCAATCTTTGCCAAATCCAGCCGATCGACAGGCGCCGCCATACGCGCCGGCCACGCCAAGCTGTAAGCAATGGGTGTCCGCATATCCGGCATGCCCATCTGGGCAAGGACAGATCCGTCCACGTAGGCCACCAGCGAATGGATGACCGATTGCGGGTGAACCAAAATATCGATGCTTGATTCCGGCATGTCGAAGAGATGAACCGCCTCGATCAGTTCCAGACCCTTGTTCATCATTGTGGCCGAGTCGATAGATATCTTTGCGCCCATGTCCCAGTTAGGATGGGCTAGCGCCTGCGCCGGCGTCACCGCCGCCATCTGCGCCTTGCCCAACGTCCGGAAAGGTCCGCCTGACGCAGTCAGAATAAGCCGCTCGACCGTTTCCCGGCGTTCCGCCTCCAACACTTGGAAGATTGCATTGTGCTCTGAATCGACCGGCAAGAGCGTTGTCCCGCTCGCCTTGACCTCGGCTTTCATCAGTTCGCCGGCGCAAACCAGCGTTTCTTTGTTCGCGAGCCCAAGGGCGACTCCCTGACGTATGGCTGCCAGCGTGGGCTCCATACCGGCCGCCCCGACAATAGCCGCCATGATCCAATCCGCAGGCATTTCAGCCGCGTGAACCAAGGCCTGACGCCCAGCGGCCGCTTCAATCCCGGTTCCGGCTAAGGCCGTCTTCAAACGCTCGTAAGCCGTTTCATCGGCCACCACGGCGAGCTGCGCCCCGAGGTGTTTGGCCTGTTCTGCCAGGATCTCGGCATTCCCGTTTGCCGTCAGGGCAACCACTTCGAAGCTATCGGGATTGCGATCGATCAGGTCGATCGTGCTCTGGCCAATTGAACCTGTGGAGCCGAGAATGGAGACTCTGCGCTTGCCACTCCCACTCGGGGAAGCATCGGCGGCGTTGGTCCGGGACGGAGTCATTGCTGCTCTCGGCTGCTGTTCACGTCATTGCCTGTCATACTACAGCCCGGACAGCCTGCCGCCCAGCCACAAGACGGCGGCAACCGCCAGGCTGGCCGCCAGCAAGCCATCGACACGGTCGAGAAGCCCGCCATGACCAGGAATGAGATTGCTGGCGTCCTTTGCACCGAACTTGCGCTTCAAGCTCGATTCGAAAAGATCGCCGGCTTGCGCAACTGCGGCCAAGGCCGCGCTACCCAAAACGAGGAACCAGAAAGGGATCGCCGGCAGCCATTGCGAAGCGATAGCCCCAACAACGCCTGCCACCACGGCCCCGCCGATCAAGCCCGACCAGGTTTTGTTGGGACTGAACCTTGGCGCCAGCTTGGGACCGCCGAAGGTTCGGCCGGCGAAGTAAGCGCCCGTATCCGTGCCCCAAACCACAAAAAGCAGCCAGAAAATGCCCACGAGACCGATTGGGTCGCTGTTCAGCAGCCAGGCGAAGGCAATGCAGGACCACGAAAGGTAAATTACGCCCGCGACACACCAGGACACGTCCTCGTGCTGGTTTTTGGCGGCGATCACCGCTACGGCCATGGCGCCGGCCACAACCATCCAGGCTGCTATTTCGTGAAACCCGAGCGAAGCGACGGTAACCGAGGACGCAACAGAGGCGATCATGGCCCATCCGGCGAGAGGCAGCTTGCCGTGGTGGCAGAGGCGCGCCCATTCCCATGCACAGACGCCTGAAACCAGGATAATCAGGAGGTCGCTATAGGGCGAGCCTAAGTAAAGGTCGAAGAGAACCGGCGGCGCCAGAACCAGTGCCGTCAATACTCTCTGCCCCAGGGGGCTCATACTATCCAGAGCCAGCAGCCGCACCGAAACGCCGATCACGCCGTTGATACTCTCTGATTGCGTCGGCAAGATCGCCTTCTTCAAAGTCGGGCCAGAGCTTCTCTAGGAATACGAGCTCCGTATAGGCCGATTGCCATAGAAGGAAGTTACTGATCCGCTGCTCTCCCGACGTGCGGATCAGCAGATCCGGATCCGGGATGCCATCGGTCCAGAGATAAGACCCGAAGCAGTTCTCGTCGACCTCTTCGGCCTTGACCTCTCCCGCTGCCACGGCCTCGGCAAGTTTGCGCGCCGCCGTCGCAATATCCTGCCGCCCGCCATAGCTGAGCGCCATGACAAGCGTCAGATTCGGATTATTCCGGGTTGTGGCCTCGGCATCTTCGATAAGGCGCACGATATCGCCAGGCAGACGCTCACGCTGTCCGATGACCCGCAAACGGATGCCATTCTCATGAAACTTGGCCAGCTCGCTGCGCAGGTAGCGCCGAAGCAAACCCATGAGGTCTTCGACCTCGGCCATGGGACGGCTCCAGTTTTCCGAGGAAAAGCCGTAGAGCGTGAGATAGGGAATCTCAAGCTTCATCGTCGCCTCGACAATGCGCCGCACCGCCTCGGCCCCCTGACGGTGACCGGCGGTGCGCGGCAAGCCGCGCGCATTGGCCCAGCGGCCATTGCCGTCCATGATGACAGCAATATGCTTTGGCTTTTCGCCTGAAAATGACTGCAGCGTATCCATGAAGCTGTGCCCGAGACCCCTAACTCAAGAGATATCCAAGTAAAATCTTAAACCTGCAGGATCTCTTCTTCTTTCTGGGCGAAAGCTTCGTCGATCTTTTTGATGTGCTGGTCTGTCATGGATTGGATCTCGTCGTTCCAAAGATGGTGTTCGTCCTGCGAAATATCGCCGTCCTTCTCCATCTTCTTCAACATTTCCATGCCATCGCGCCGGACGTTGCGAACCGCAACACGGCTTTGCTCGGCGTATTTGCCCGCAATTTTGGTCAGCTCCACGCGCCGCTCTTCCGACAGAGGCGGGATCGGAACACGCACGAGCTGTCCATCGGGAGATGGATTGAGGCCCAGGCCGGATTCGCGGATCGCCTTTTCAACCGCCCCGACCATGGAGCGGTCCCAGACCTGAACCGTGATCATGCGCGCCTCCGGCACACCGATCGTCCCCACCTGATTGATCGGCATGTTAGACCCGTAGGCCTCGACCATGATCGGCTCAAGCAGGCCCGCCGAGGCACGGCCCGTCCGCAAACCGCCAAACTCCTTTTGAAGTGCGTCCAGCGCACCATCCATGCGCCGTTTGATGTCGCTTAGGTCAGGATCCTGTGACACGGCTATACCTCACTATGCACAATCATGCTGAACGATGGTGAATCTGCCATTTCCGCGCAGAACATCCGCAAAGGCTCCGGCCTCGTAAATCGAAAAGACCGCGATGGGAATCGAATTCTCCCGCGCCAAGGAAATGGCCGAGTGATCCATTACTCCCAAATCCTGAGTGAGAACCTGCATGTAGGTCAAGCAGTCATAACGTTTGGCATCCGGAACCTTCGCCGGATCGGCATCGTAAACGCCATCGACTTTGGTGCCCTTAAGCAAAATGTCGCATCCCATCTCGGATGCGCGCAAGGCGGCGGCCGTATCCGTCGTAAAGAAAGGATTGCCGGTTCCGGCCCCAAAAATCACGACCCGGCCCTTTTCCATATGCCTGACGGCGCGGCGTCGAATATAGGGTTCGGCAACGGTTGCCATGGGAATAGCGGAAAGAACCCGCGTGTCGACGTCGAGCTTCTCGAGAGCATTCTGAAGCGCCAGGGAGTTAATCACCGTCGCCAGCATACCCATGTAGTCGGCTGTCGAGCGTTCCATCCCTGCCGCGGCACCTGACAGGCCGCGGAAGATGTTGCCGCCACCGACCACCAGGCAGACCTCGAAGCCCAATTTACTCACGTCGCGGACATCGCCGGCGATCTGCTGCACGGTTGCCGGATCGAGCCCGTATTCACGCGACCCCATCAGGGCCTCTCCCGAAATCTTAAGCATCACACGCTTGTATTCCGGACTCTCGGCCATGGGATCTCCTTACTCGGTCAGGGGCTTTTGCCCACTGTTGATCTAATTCTTCCGGGACGCCCGAAAATCAGTGCATCCCAATACTTCCGCCGGACAGAAAGAAACAACTCAACCCTGCGGGTTCGGTCGCATTAACTGACCGGCGAATGCGTCCAATGTAAGGCGACGAATCGACAAGACGGCGCAGTGTACACGAAACCGGCTTGTACCGCGAAACCTCGCCGTTTCAAAGCACTGGGCCGAAGTTTCAAATGCCCAGCCATACCTTAAACGTCCGCCGAGGGCACCTGCTGCCGGGCTCTGTCCGCAGGTTTCGGATGAGCCCGGCAACGGAAACGCAAAAGCCTGAAAAACTCTCCAGGTCAGTTACCGAGCGTCGCAGCGACCTCGGCAGCAAAGTCGGCTTCTTCCTTCTCGATGCCCTCGCCGAGCTGGAAACGCGCAAAGCCCGTCAGTTTCACCGGAGCGCCGACGTCCTTCGCGGCATTCTCGATGACCTTGCGGACCTTGGTTTCGCCGTCGATCACGTAGGTCTGCTCAAGCAGGCAGACTTCTTCGTAGTACTTGCGAAGACGCCCTTCGACCATTTTGGCAATGATCTCTTCCGGTTTACCGCTCGCCCGTGCCTGATCGCTCAGCACTTCACGCTCACGGTCCAGCGCGGAAGCATCGACATCGTCTTTGTCGACAGCCTGCGGGTGGGCAGCCGCCACATGCATGGCGAGCTGTTTGCCGAGCGCGGCAAGCTGGGCAGCGTCGCCGGTGGATTCCAGTGCAACCAGAACGCCGATCTTGCCGAGGCCAGGGGCAATCTGGTTATGAACATAGGAGGATACGACGCCGCTCTCGACCGAGAACTGAGCCGTACGACGAATCGACATGTTCTCGCCGATCTTCGCGATCATGGTGGTCAGCTGATCGGAGAGCGCCGCACCGGTCTCGGGATAGCTGGCGGCCAACAGGGTATCGAGATCGCCATTGGTGCCCAGCGCGATGTTCGCGCAGGTGCTGACAAAACCCTGAAAGGTGTCGTTGCGAGCAACAAAGTCGGTCTCGGCATTGACCTCGACCACAGCGCCGCTGGTGCCTTCCGAAGCTACGCCGACGAGGCCTTCAGCCGCCACGCGGCCGGCCTTCTTGGCGGCAGCCGCCAAACCTTTCTTGCGAAGCCAGTCAACAGCGGCGTCCAGGTCGCCGGAGGTCTCAGTCAGCGCCTTTTTGCAGTCCATCATGCCGGCGCCTGACGACTCGCGAAGTTCTTTCACGAGCGCTGCGGTAATCTGGGTCATGGTGATCGTCTTTCCGAATATCAGAGTGATACGAGGGGGTTGTTAAAAGAACGGCGGCCTGATGCCGCCGTTCCGAAAAAAATCTGACGGCGCTCTTAGGCCTGAGCCGCTTCAGTCTTTTCTTCAGCCTCAGCGGCAGGTGCGGCTTCAGCTTCCGGAGCCGTTTCGGCTGCGGGAGCTTCCTCAGCAGCGGCTGCTTCGGCGGCAGGCGCTTCTGCAGCAGCAGCTTCACCTTCCGGCAGGGTCTCGACCGGCGCTTCTTCAGCAGCGCCGATGTCCGTACCGCTTGCGGAGAGTTCCTGCTGAATACCGTCAAGCACGCTTTCGGCCATCAGGTCGCAGTAGAGGCTGATCGCGCGGATTGCGTCATCGTTGCCCGGTACCGGGAAAGTAATGTTTTCCGGGCTGGAGTTGGAATCGAGGATACCGACCACCGGAATGTTCAGGGTGTTGGCCTCGGCGATCGCGATGTGTTCCTTATTTGTGTCGATCACGACGATCACGTCGGGAAGACCGCCCATCTCCTTAATACCGCCCAGGGCGCGCTCCAGCTTGTCGCGCTCGCGGGTCAGGTTCAGAAGCTCTTTCTTGGTCAGACCGGTCTGCTCTTCGGCCAGACGGCCCTCGACATCACGCAGACGCTTGATCGACTGGGAGATGGTCTTCCAGTTGGTCAGCATGCCGCCGAGCCAACGATGGTTGACGTAGTACTGCCCGCAGCGCTTGGCGGTCTCGGCCACCCGTTCGCTCGCCTGACGCTTGGTGCCGACGAACAGCACGCGTCCGCCGCCCGCAACCACCTCGCGCACGAAGGCCAGGCCCCGATGCAGCAAGGGAACGGTCTGTTCCAAGTCGATGATATGAATGCCGTTTCTTTCGCCGAAGATGTAAGGAGCCATCTTCGGGTTCCAACGGCGGGTGGTGTGGCCAAAGTGAACGCCAGCTTCGAGCAGCTGACGCATCGTAAACGTCGGAAGCGCCATAAAATCTTTCTCCGGTTCTACCTCCGCGGGCCGTTCATCCAGACTATCCGGACACCAGATCGAAGATCGGGATGTCTCCCCGATCGCCGCAAAACCCGCGTGTGTGTTGCTGTGAGCGGGGTGATAGCCCCGCAAAAGCCCAATTGCAAGTGAAATTCAGGTTAAAAAAAGCTTAGCAGACGCCCCACCGGCCGAGCCTCAGACATCCTCGACGATCAAACCGGGAATGGCTTTGATGGCCTGCCGCACTGCGGGCGAGATCTGATAGGCTTCCGGCAACTCCAGTTCCAGCTCCTGACCGTCTTCAAGATCCAGCACCAGAGAAACCCGTCCTTTGCCGCGCGTCGCTTGCTGCTTCAACACAGATTTCAGGTTTTCCAATGGCTTATCGTTGCTCATGTAAAGCTTTAAGCCCGCATCGGTCTGAGAAGCCGCGTCATCGAGCAGGCGTATCGCCTGCGCCAGGAAACGCGGATCCTCACCATCCCGGGAATCCGCGGTCAGGGTGACCAACAGAGGTTCGCCGGATTCCAGAAGTTCACGCGATGCCTGAAGAATCTCTGAAAAGAGCATGACTTCGATCACACCGGTGGAATCCGACAGCTGAACGAAAGCAAAGCGGTTCCCGCGTTGGGACATGCGCTCCTGCTTGCCGATCACAATACCCGCCATGCGCAGGATTCCGGCGTCCCGGCGCTTCGCCTGGACCATCAACTCCACGGCTGGCTTGGTTCTCAGGCGTTCCAGCACCTTTTTGTAGGCATCAAGGGGATGGGCGGAGAGATAAAAGCCAATGGCGTCGAATTCGCGCTTCAAGCGCTCCATCTCAGGCCAGTCCGGAATATCGGGCAAGGATAGCGCGTTGACGGCGACGTCCGCGCCATCGCCGAAGAGACTGACCTGCGCGCTCTCGCGCTCACTGGCCGCGACCGCGGCGTGGCGCATGATGACGTCCGCACCGCCATAGACTTTGTGCCGGTTGGCCAGAATAGAGTCGAAGCCGCCAGCCGACGCCAGATTTTCGATCTGACGCTTGTTCACCGACTTTGAATCGACCCGGTTGGCGAAGTCACCGATGTCCTTGAAAGCGCCTGAGGCCTCACGCTCCTCGACCACCGTCTCCATGGCGGCGCCGCCCACGTTTTTGACCGCGGCCAGGGCATAGCGGACAGCTTTTTGTCCGTCGTCCAGGGTCTCGACATTGAAGTCCGCATTGGAGCGGTTGAGATCCGGCGGCAGCAGAGGGATCTTCAGGCGGCTCAATTCCTGACGGAAAACATTGAGTTTGTCCGTGTTGTTCATATCGTAGGTCATGGAGGCCGCCAGGAACTCCACGGGGAAGTTGGCTTTCAGATAGGCCGTGTGATAGGCGACCAAGGCATAGGCGGCTGCGTGGCTCTTGTTGAAACCGTAGCCGGCGAACTTGTTGACCTGATCGAAGATCTCATCTGCTTTTTGGGCGTTGACGCCGTTCTTCACCGCGCCTTCGTTAAAGATCTCCCGCTGGGCATCCATCTCCGCCTTAATCTTTTTACCCATGGCGCGCCGCAGCAGATCTGCGCCGCCCAGCGAGTAGCCTGAGAGCACCTGTGCGATCTGCATGACCTGTTCCTGATAGATCATGATCCCGTAGGTCTCTTTCAGGATGTCTTCCAACGTCGGATGAAGGTAATCCGGCTCTTCCTGACCGTGCTTGCGCCGGATGTAACTCGGGATGTTGTCCATCGGCCCAGGACGGTAGAGCGCCACAACAGCGATGATGTCCTCGAAGCGGTCGGGCTGCAGGCGCTTCAGCACGTCGCGCATGCCCGAGGATTCCAGCTGGAACACGCCGACGGTATCGCCCCGGCTGAGCATATCGAAGGATCGTTTGTCATCCAGCGGGATCGTCTCGAGATCGATCTCGCCGCCGTTCCGCCGGATGAAGTCACAAGCGGTCTGAAGGACGGTCAGGGTCTTCAGACCGAGGAAGTCGAACTTCACCAGACCCGCCTGCTCGACGAACTTCATATTGAACTGCGTCACCGGCATGTCGGATCGCGGATCGCGATAGAGCGGCACCAGTTCGTCCAGTGGACGGTCGCCGATCACCACGCCGGCAGCGTGGGTCGAGGCGTGGCGGTACAGCCCCTCGATTTTTAGAGCCGTATCTAGCAAGGCTGCCACCGACTCGTCGTCCCGCCGCATATCCCGCAGCTGCGGCTCGCCGTCGATGGCTTCCTGCAGGGTCACTGGGTTGGCAGGGTTGTTGGGCACCAGCTTACAAAGCCGGTCGACCTGCGGATAGGGCATCTGCAGGACACGGCCCACGTCACGCAGGGCCGCACGGGCTTGCAGCTTTCCAAAGGTGATGATCTGCGCGACCCGGTCGTGGCCGTACTTGTCCTGTACGTACTTGATGACCTCGTCCCGCCGGTCCTGACAGAAATCGACGTCGAAGTCAGGCATGGAGACACGTTCAGGATTGAGGAAACGTTCGAACAGCAGGCCCCAGCGCAAAGGATCCAGATCGGTGATGGTCAGCGCCCAGGCCACAACTGAGCCCGCACCGGATCCGCGGCCAGGCCCCACCGGGATCCCATGAGCCTTGGACCACTGGATAAAGTCGGCAACGATGAGGAAGTAGCCCGGAAAGCCCATCTGTTCGATGATACCGAGCTCATACTTCAGACGTTCCCGGTAGGCCTCGGCAGTCTCGGCCCGCGCGGCCTCGTCCATGTCTTCGGTGTAGACCTGATTTTCAAGCCTGGCCTCCAGACCGGCTTCCGACTGGGCGCGCAGCTCCTCGGACTCGCTGCGACCGGCTTCCGTGGTGAAAGCCGGCAAGATCGGTGCAACGAACTCCGGGAAGTAGGCGCAGCGCCGCGCGATCACGAGGGTATTGTCGACAGCCTCGGGTAGATCCTCAAAGAGCGCGCGCATCTCCTTGGCAGACTTAAAGCGATGCTGAACCGTCAGTTTCCGCCGCTCCTGCTGCGCCACATAGGCGCCATCGGCGATGCAAAGCAGCGCATCGTGCGCCCGGAACATACCTTCATTTGCAAAAAACGCATCGTTGGTCGCCACCAGCGGCAGATCATGCTGGTAAGCGAGATCGATCAGCCGCTCTTCAATGGCGTTCTCTTCCGGCAGATCATGCCGCATGATTTCGACGTAGAATCGGCCCTCGAAGATACCCGCCAGCCGCTCGAGTTCTTGCGCTGCCTTTTCGTTTTGCCCCGCGTTCAGCAAACGGCCAACCGCGCCGGCTGCACCGCCACTCATTGCCAGCAACCCTTCCGAATGCGCCGCCAAGGCCTCTACGCCGATCTGTGGCGAATCGCCGGGCTCGGTCTCCAAGAAGGCCTTGGACACCAGCTTTATCAGGTTCAAGTAACCAGCTTCGTTCTGCACGAAGACCGGTAGTTGGTCCGGCTCTGGCCGGATCGCAGTCCGGACGTCGACATCGCTGCGGCTGATCGAAAGCTGGCAGCCGATGATCGGCTGTAGGCCAGTCCCTTTCGCAGAAAAGGCAAACTCGAGCGTGCCGAAGAGATTGCAGCTGTCGGTGATCGCCGCCGCCGGCATTTCGTGCTTGCGGCAGAGTTCGATCAGTTCCTTGACCTTGATCGCCCCTTCGGACAGCGAGTAGGCGGAATGGACGCGCAGATGAACGAAATCGGAATGTGACATGGTTAAAGGATTCCATGCCCGCACAGAGCTGTCAGGAGGAACAATCGGGCAACTTACGCGGAGTTATCCACAGACGCCAGAAACTCTCATAAGAGACCTAGCCTATCTCCCTGAAAAGGCTAAAAAACCTTCCCATGCTCGCAGCGGAGAGTCCTGTCCATGCGCGCCGCGAGTTCGAGATTGTGAGTGGCAATCAAGGCCGCCAGTCCGGTCTCATGTACCAGCCGCACGAGAATGCTGAACACCGACTCGGCGGTGTCTGGATCCAGGTTGCCGGTGGGTTCGTCCGCCAGGAGGATCGCCGGACGGTTCGCGAGGGCGCGGGCGATGGCCACGCGCTGCTGTTCACCGCCCGAGAGCTGCCCGGGGCGATGATCGGCCCGATCGGCCAGTTTGACCATGCCGAGGAGTTCCATCGCCCGCCCTTCCGCCTGCGCCTTGGCAACACCGGTCAGCATCTGCGGCAAAACGATATTTTCCTTTGCCGAAAACTCCGGCAGCAGGTGGTGGTACTGATAGACGAAACCCATCGCCGTCCGGCGCAGGGCCGTCCGGCCAGCGTCGTTCAACTTCGCAGCAGCCCTGCCATTGACCCAGACTTCGCCGCTGTCGGGCGAGTCGAGCAGGCCGGCAATATGCAGCAACGTAGACTTACCAGCGCCTGACGGCCCGACAAGCGCCACCATCTCACCCGGTGTCACATGAAGAGACACGGACTTCAGGACCTCAAGGGCGCTCTCACCCTGAGAGAAAGACCTGGAAACCGAATCCAGATCCAGCCCCCGACCGTTTTCGCCGCGGGCGCCGTTCGGGGCCTTCGCACCTTTTCTGGGTGCCGCCTCATTCATAGCGAAGGGCCTCCACCGGATCGAGCCGCGCAGCCCTGCGGGCCGGATAGAGAGGCGCAAGGAAGGCGAAGAAGAGCGCCATGCCCACGACCTGCACAACCTCGTTCGCGTCTACCTCTGCGGGGAGCTGAGAGAGGAAGTAAATTTCGCCCGGGAACAAGCGGGTGCCACTCAGGGCTTCGACCCAGCCACGAATGGTCTCGATATTCTCTGCGAAAGCCAGACCAAGGACGAAACCGATCAGCGTCCCGACCACGCCGATGCTGGCGCCGGTCAGAAAAAAGATCCGCATGATCTGTCCCTGCTTTGCCCCCATGGTGCGCAGGATCGCGATATCCCGCCCTTTATCCTTCACCAGCATGATCTGACCGGAAATGATGTTAAAGGCGGCAATGAGAACGATCAGAGAGAGGATCAGGAACATGACGTTCCGTTCGACCTTAATCGCGTTGAAGAAACTGGCGTTGGATCTTTGCCAGTCGAGTCCGCGCAACCCCTGCCCCGCAGCTTGCGCCAGTTCCGATCTCAGCTCGGCCATCTGGTCGGGGTCGTTGAGAAAAACCTCAATCGCGTTTGCCTGTTCCGGTAGCCGGAAGAAGAGCTGTGCCGCAGCCAGCGGCGCGTAAATAAAGCTACTGTCGTACTCGAACATACCGACTTCGAAAGTAGCCGCGATCTTATAGGTCTTGAGGCGCGGCACGGTTCCCATGACCGTCGTCGTGCCGTTTGGAGACACCAAAGTAATATTGTCGCCCACACGCAGTCCAAGTTTGCGCGCCAGCCGGCTACCGACGGCAACGCCGTCATTCGTGCCGAAGTCATCGAGAGATCCGGAAACGATGTTGTCGGCGATCAGGCTACGCGCCCGCAGGTCCTCCGCCAGCATACCGCGCACCAGGCCACCGGTGGCGCTTCCCTTCGCGGTCACCATCACCTCGCCCTGAACCTGAGGATTAACACTCTGCACGCCGGCCACTTTCCGCAAGCGCTCGGTCACGTCCTCATAATCGGCAATTGCTGTTGAGATTCCATAGTAGGTCAGATGGCCGTTTACGCCCAGGATTCGGCCCAAAAGCTCTTGTCGAAAGCCATTCATGACCGCCATCACGATGATCAGGGTCGCAACCCCGAGCGCGATTCCCACAAGGGAAAAACCCGCAATAACCGAAATGAAGCCCTCTTTGCGCCGGGCCCGCAGGTAGCGCATCGCCACCATGCGCTCGAAAGCGTCAAAGACCATGTTTTATCCCGCGAGCTTGTTGATGGCGGCATCCAGAGTGAGCTCTTCCCGCTCTCCCGTCTTTCGATTCTTCAGCTCGACGACTCCGTTCTTCAGACCACGCGGGCCGATCACCAGTTGCCAAGGCAGACCGATCAGATCCATGGCCGCGAATTTGGCTCCTGCCCCGCTGTCACGGTCCTCGTAGAGAACCTCCACACCGGCCGCGTTCAAAGTGGCGTAGGCGCCGTCACAGGCGTTGACGCAGTCCGCGTCGCCGGCCCGAAGATTGATCAGGCCGACCTTGAAGGGCGCAACCGATTCCGGCCAGATGATGCCGTTCTCGTCGTGGCTTGCCTCGATGATCCCGCCGACCAGCCGGGAAACACCGATACCGTAGGAGCCCATCTGCACGGCCACCTGTCCGCCATCCGGGGTGACGACCTCCGCCCCGAGGGGCTTCGAGTATTTGTCGCCAAAGTGAAAGATGTGCCCGACCTCGATGCCGCGCCGCTCGACCCGTTTGTCCTCAGGCACCGCAGCTTCGAATGCCGCCTGATCGTGCTTCTCATCGGTCGCGGCGTAGGCGCTCGTCCAGGAGTCCACAATCGGTTGCAGGTCGCTCTCATAGTCGACGTCCTTTGCCAAGACGTCGGCATCCAGATAGTCGCTGTGGCAAAAGATCGCGCTTTCGCCGGTATCGGCCAAAATGATGAACTCATGGCTCAGATCACCGCCGATAGGGCCGGTGTCGGCCGCCATGGGGATCGCTTTCAGGCCCATACGTGCATAGGTGCGCAGGTACGCAACAAACATCTTGTTATAGGAGCGCTTGGCGCTTTCGTAGTCCAGATCGAAGGAATAGGCGTCCTTCATCAGGAACTCGCGCCCGCGCATCACGCCGAAGCGCGGGCGCACCTCGTCTCGGAACTTCCACTGGATATGATAGAGATTGCGTGGCAGATCCCGGTAACTCTTGACCGAAGTGCGGAAGATTTCGGTGATCAGTTCTTCGTTTGTCGGGCCATAGAGCATCTCGCGCTCGTGACGATCCACGATGCGCAGCATCTCCTTGCCGTAGTCATCGTAACGACCCGACTGCTTCCAGAGGTCTGCCGACTGGATTGTCGGCATCAGCAATTCCTGTGCGCCGGCGCGATCCTGTTCCTCACGGACAATCTGTTCGATCTTCTTAAGCACCCGAAAGCCGAGCGGCAGCCATGAGTAAATACCCGCGCTGGCCTGACGCACCATACCGGCGCGCAGCATCAGCCGATGCGACACGATCTGCGCCTCGGTCGGCGTCTCCTTCAGGGTGGGCATAAAGTAGTTGGAGAGACGCATCTATTCCTCGTAAAGCGGGACGAAGTAAACCGGGTTCTGTGTATATGGGATGGAATAAGGCATGTCTATGGCAGCACGACGATGCCGCAACCACCTGTACGCCCTATTTCGCGACAAGTTGGAGAATCTTCCGCCAAACTGCGGATCCAGAGTCCACGGAACAGTGGGTTTATCTCTTGTGGTTTCCGCGCGCCTCTAGAAGGTCACGGCAATAGAGTGCGATCTCATCCGAGGCGCCATCGGCCAATCGCTGGCCGTTGAAGTAGAGTTTACCGTCATCGTAGATAACCTCGCCCACTTCGGCGTCGCCTTTGAAGAGCGCGGGATTTGCCGGTATTCCGAAACGATCGAAAAGATCGATTTCGATGGGGATTACGATGGTCTTAGGCGGTCGGATCGAGGGTGAGTAATCACTGCCGGACAGATCAGCGGGTGCAACCTTGCGACCTCGGACATCGACTCCAGGCTGATAAGCCACTCCCGGATCGGCAACATGCCGGCTCAGATAGCGGCACTCATCGGGCGTGATTTCCAGAATGGCAGCACGTTGCGTTTCGGTTTTCACGCCATCCTGCTGCGCCGCCGTTACCTCTACAGGCAATCCTGTAGCTGACAGAAAGAACGAAACGCCGAGTATCAGCGTGGCAAAGCGACGATCAAAAAGTCTCAAGGTCATATTGGAAGGTTAACGCCGGGGGCGTTAAGGAATGAACAACGAATGCGGCGGGTCGCCATCATCGATCCCTCTGCCCAAAAGATCAGCGGTCATGGGCAAAGCTTATGCAAATCTTTTTACGTGCTGTAAGGGCCAGTTTTGAGCTTATCCAGAGCAGGCGAGAAAGCTGCTAAAGGTTTTAAATTTATACCATTTTTCGTTAACACTTACCCTTAACGCGCGATACTTCTCGAGTGAAAATTGTTGCACTGCAGCGAAAAATTGGCGGTTTTCTCGGAAAAATTTCGTGACGCTTAACAAATCTTGTTCTAAAAGAGGGCAACTAAAAAAGATAAACCGCCAGCGCGGTACGGTCCAAGTTTAGGGGGCCCCAGAGTTTGAGATGCACAAGCGAGTGAAAAACTCGTAGCAAAAAGATAATAGGCCGAATTGAATGGCAAGCCTTTCCACTCAGAAGGCTTGCCTTATTTTTTTGCAGTTTTGCGACGCCGAAACAGTCGGCAATCAGGGTCCTACCACACTTGGTTTTCACCGGGACTCTGAAAACACCGGCAGACCGGAAAGCCTTACCTGACTTGCCGTTATCTCACACTGAACGGCAATAGGTCGTTCTCGACCGCAAAGAAAAAAGCCGCCCATATGAGGGCCGCGATCCCCGATGTAGCCAGGACCTTGCGCCACAACATAGGATTTGCGGGCGCCCCGGCCTCGTGTCCTTCTTCGGGGTTTTCGACCCTGCGAACACCCCAGGGCAGCACCATAAACAGCACCACCCACCAGACGATCACATAGACCAGAATACCGGTGAACCAGTTCATTTCTTACGCCTTTTGCCGAGCCTCAGGCCTGCTCCAGCTCGACCAGCGAACCGCAGAAGTCCTTCGGATGCAGAAACAGCACAGGCTTGTTATGGGCGCCGATCTTCGGTTCGCCGTCGCCGAGCACGCGCGCGCCTTCGGCCTTTAGCTTGTCGCGGGCCGCATAGATGTCGTCGACTTCGTAGCAGATATGGTGAATGCCGCCGTTTGCGTTGCGCTCGAGGAATGCCGCAATCGGGGAGTTCTCGCCGAGCGGGTGCAGCAACTCGATCTTGGTGTTCGGCAGCTCAACAAAGACCACGGTCACACCGTGATCCGGCTCGGGTTGGGGTTCGGATACTGTAGCGCCCAGCATGTCCCGATACTGCGCGGTTGCCGCGGCAAGATCCGGCACGGCAATCGCCACATGGTTCAATCGGCCAATCATGATCTAACTCTCCACCTCATTCAAACGCACGACATGTACTGTCGTAACAGGTTTCTTCTCCAAATCCCGCTTGACGGATCGTCGCACCGCAATGCGCACGGCCTCTGCGACGGCGCCATCGTCCCGGCGCTCGGCGGCCCGCAGCCCCTTGAGCGCCTGTTCGATGGCGTCGAGCACATCGTGGATCTGCTCTTCGTCCAGGTCTTCGTCGTAGACCCCATGAAAGGTCAAATGCGGCTTGTCGGCAAGGGCGCCTTTCGCCGTCAACGCAAGTGTGACCGCCACGGCACCATTGTACGCCATCCGCTGGCGCTCCCGCAGGATTGGGCTGTCCGTCGACAGCAGGCGGCTGCCTTCCAGTGCCAGGCGACCGGTCTGAACATGATCGATCACTTGAGCACGCCCGGGCGCCAGGCGGATCATCGCGCCGTTCTCTCCGGCGATCTGTTCTGGCACCTGACATTCGCGGGCCAACTCCGTATGGGCAGTCAGATGGCGCTGTTCGCCGTGAACCGGCACGGCGATGCGCGGCCGCACCCACTGATACATCTGAGCCAGCTCGGGGCGGCCCGGATGGCCCGATACATGGATAAAGGCATCGTCGTCGGTGATGACCTGAATGCCCCGCCTGACAAGCGTGTTTTGCAAGGCGAAGATCGAGGTTTCATTGCCAGGAATGACCCGGGAGGAAAAGACCACGGCATCGCCCTCCTCCAGATGCACATCGCGGTGATCGCCATGGGCGATACGCCAGAGCGCTGATCGCGGCTCCCCCTGACTGCCGGTGCAAAGTAGCAGCACCTCGTCCCGCGGCAGATAATCGATGTCCTTTTCATCGATAAATGGCGGCAGGTCAGGCAGATAGCCGTTTTCCCGCGCCGCCTCATGAATCCGGTGCATGGAGCGCCCGAGCAGTGCCACCCGCCTGCCATGGGCTTCCGCAGCCCGAACGATGGTTTCGAAGCGCGCCACGTTGCTGGCGAAACAGGCGATGGCAACCCGTTGCTTGAGACCGCCGACCAATTCCATCAGGTGCTCGCGCACCTCGCTTTCCGAGCCGGTCTCCTCCGCATTGAGCGCATTGGTCGAATCACAGACCATGGCCAGAATGTCTTCCTCGGCCAGAGCCTTCAGACGCTGTTCGTCGAAGCTGTCGCCAACCAGGGGGTCGTCGTCGAGCTTCCAGTCGCCCGTGTGGAGCACCTTACCCGCCGCCGTGCGGATCACCACGGCGTTGGGTTCCGGAATGGAATGGGTCAGGGTGATCAGCTCGATTTCAAAGGGGTCCACCGAGAATTGTCCGGACATGGGGATCTCGGTGACCGGTGCCTCGTCGAAGAGTCCGGCTTCCTTGAGCTTGCGTTCGACCATCGAGCGGGTGAAGGGTGTTGCGTAGATCGGACAACGCAGCTGCGACCAAAGATAGGGGACCGCGCCGATGTGGTCCTCATGGGCATGGGTCAACATCAAGCCTGCCAGACGGTCGCGTCGCTCCACGATGAAGCGGGGATCGGGCATCAGGACATCGACACCGGGCAACTCCGGCCCGGCGAAGGTGATACCGAGATCAACCATCAGCCACCGGCCGTTGTGCCCGTAGAGATTGAGGTTCATACCGATCTCCCCTGCCCCGCCAAGCGGCAGGAAGAAGAGATCGTCTTTGCCAGGATTTAGTTCGGACATAGTGCCTATTTTTGCATGGCCATGTTGTGCCGGTAGATCAGAACGAGGCCCCAGAGAGTCAGATCCGGATCGACCTCGTCGATCGCATCTGTTTCAGCGGCATAGATCGGCGCAAGACCGCCGGTCCCGATCACCTTCATCTCCGAGCCGAACTCCTTTTTGATCCGACCGGTCAGGCCCTCAATCAGACCCACATAGCCCCAGAAGATGCCCGACTGTAACGCCGGCACGGTGTCCTTGCCGATCACGTTCGCCGGACGCTCGATGGAAACCCGCGGCAGCTGGGCAGCGACGCGGTAGAGCGCTTCCACGGAGTGCTGCGCCGCCGGCGCCAGCACACCGCCGATGTAGTTGCCCTCGCCGTCCACGATGTCGAAATTCGTGGCCGTGCCGAAGTCGATTACGATTGCCGGACCGCCGTAGCGATGGCGAACGGCGACAGCATTGGCCAAGCGGTCCGCGCCGGCGCTTTGGGGCCGGTCGATGCGGTTCTCAATACCCAGAGCGACGTCTGGCGCACCGACGAATAAGGGCTCCACATCGAAATAGAGATTGCAGAGCTTGCGCAGGCTGAAGCGGGCCGCCGGAACGACATTGGCGATGATAACGCCGGTGATGTCCTTAAGCGTCAGCTCCTGCAACGCCATGAGCTGGGTCAGCCAGACGGCGTACTCATCGGCCGTGCGTTTCGGATCGCTTGAAGCGCGCCAAAGACCGCGCCGCTCGTCGCCGTCGAACACCGCGAAGACCACATTGGTGTTTCCAGAATCGATTGTCAGCAGCATCCTTGCCTCCGCTCCGCCCGGCGCCGGGTCAACTTCCGGGGAAAACATCGCCGGCGGTGATCGTCCGGGTCCGGCCATCCGCAAGTTTCAACAACAGAGCACCATCACTATCCAGATCGCCGAAGACGCCGGTCAGGGTCTCCCTGGGCAACCGGACCTCCATGGCCTGTCCCAAGCCCTGTACCCGCTGCTTCCAGGCTTCCCGGATATCGCCAAATCCACGTTTGCGCCAGATCTTCACCCAGATGTCGAGCTGTTGCGCCAACTCTTCCAACAAAACCTCTGGCGACAAAGCAGGATCCGCGCCTTCCCTGTGCAAGGATGACGCCGGATAGCGGGCATCATCGGGGAAGTGCGCGATGTTGGTCCCCATGCCGATTATGACCCAGTCCAGGGCACCCTGCGGCGTCGCCTTCGACTCCAGCAACAGGCCGACGCCTTTTTTGCCGTTGAACATGATGTCGTTGGGCCATTTGTAAGTCACCTCGACCGCGCCGCCGGCCTTGGCTGTAATCGCTTCGCCAAGGGCAACGCAGGCCACGAAACTCAACTGCGCCGCTTCGCTCAGCTTACAATCAGGGCGCAAAATTACCGAGGTATAAAGATTACCGCGCGGACTGGTCCAGTTGCGCCCCTGACGGCCACGCCCTTTGGTCTGCTCGCCCGCCCAGACGACGGTGCCATGGGCAGCGCCTTCATCGGCGAGCCGCCGCGCTTCATCATTTGTGCTGCCGACGGAATCGAGGGGAATCAGGCTGAAGGCTGGCGGAAGAGCCGGCGTCGCCCCGCCCGATCCGAACATCATCCCGGAAACAGAGAGGCCGCAGCCGCAGCCGCACTGTCCACGACCGGACTGGGCAGAATGAAGAACAGCAGCGTGAAGACGCCGGTGATCACCAGCACGCCCGTCATCTCTTTACCAATCGGCCGGTCAAAGTTCTCAAGGGGTTCATCGAAGTACATCAGCTTGATGATCCGCAGGTAATAGAAGGCGCCCACCACCGACGTCAGAACACCAAGCACGGCCAGCGTATAGAGTTCGGCATTGATCGCCGCCAGGAAGATGTAGAGCTTACCGAAGAAACCTGCCAGCGGCGGAATGCCGGCCATGGAGAACATGAAAATCGCCAGAGCCAGCGCCATCATCGGCTGAGTCTTGCTCAAGCCCTTAAGGTCATCGATGCCCTCGACCATCCGGTCCTTCTGACGCATGCAGAGGATACAGGCGAAGGTCCCAAGGTTCATGAAGATATAGATGGTCAGATAGACACCAATGCCGCTGATACCATCCTGGGTGCCGCTCGCCAGGCCAATCAGGGCGTAACCGATATGGCCAATCGAACTGTAGGCCATCAGCCGTTTGATGTTGGTCTGATTGATCGCGGCGAAAGCGCCCCAGATCATCGAGGCGGCGGAAACGAAGATAACGATCTGCTGCCACTGCCCAGCCAACTCACCGAAGGGCTCCATCAGCACCCGGATGAAGAGCGCCATCGCGGCAATCTTCGGCGCGGTGGCGAAGAAAGCGGTCACCGGCGTCGGTGCGCCCTCATAGACGTCTGGCGTCCACATGTGGAACGGCACAGCGGAAACCTTGAAGGCCAGGCCGGCGCAGAGGAAGACCAGGCCAACGATCAGGCCGATCGAGACATCGCCGCCTGTGATAAAGGCGCGCGCGATCCCCTCGAAGCCCGTCGAACCGGTGAAGCCGTAGATCATCGAACTGCCGTAAAGCAGCATGCCTGAGGAGAGCGCGCCCAGGACGAAATACTTCAGACCGGCTTCGCTGGAGCGCAGATTATCGCGGCGGAAGGCCGCCACGACGTAAAGCGACAGGCTCTGTAGTTCGAGGCCCATGTAGAGCGCGATCAGATCGTTGGCCGAAATCATGGCCATCATGCCCAGCGTCGCGAACAGCATCAGAACCGGAAACTCGAAACGGTTCATGTCCTCGCGCTGGATGTAGCGCTGCGCCATGATGATCGAGAAAGCGGTGCCAATCAGCACCAAGAGCTTCATGAAGTCGCCGAAACCGTCGATCGTCAGCAGGCCGTCGAAGACGAACACTTCGGGACGCGGCGGCAGCAGGATCAGCGCAAAGGTTACAGCCAGGGTCACAACCGACAGCGTCGAGACCAATTGAGTGGAGTCATTGCCCCGGAAGACTCCCAGCATCAGCAGCGCGGTCGCGGCGATGGCCAGGAAGAGTTCCGGCAAAATCGCCATGAGATCTGCAATCAGCATAGCTCAGTCCTCGCCCTACTTGCCGGACCAGAGGCTGGCCAGGGACACACCGTCCGAAGCCGCCAGGGTCGCGTTGTAATTTTCGATCAGATTGCTCACCGAAGCAGCCATGACGTCCAGGAAGGACACCGGATAGATGCCCATCCAAAGCACGATCACCACCAGCGGCGCAAAGACTGCCTTTTCGCGCCAGTTCATATCGAGGATCTTCATGAGATCCTCCTTGGTCAGCTGTCCGAATATGATCCGCCGGTAGAGATAAAGCATGTAGGCCGCTCCCAGCACCATGCCGGTGGCTGCCAGCAGTGCGACCCAGGTGTTGGCCTGGAATGCACCCACCAGCACCAGGAACTCGCCCACGAAGCCGCCCGTGCCCGGCAATCCGACCGAAGCCAGCATGAAGACCATGAAGATCACACTGTAAGCTGGCATACGGTTCACCAGTCCGCCGTAGCGTTCGATCTCTCGGGTGTGCATGCGGTCGTAGATCACGCCGACGCAAAGGAAGAGCGCGCCGGAGACGATACCGTGCGAGAGCATCTGGAAGATCGCGCCTTCAACCCCCTGCTGGGTCACCGTGAAGATGCCGATGGTCACGAAGCCCATGTGCGCCACCGAGGAATAGGCGATCAGCTTTTTCATATCCTCCTGGGCCAGTGCGACCAGGGAGGTGTAGATCACCGCCACGATGGAGAGCGTGTAGACCAGCGGCGTGAAGAACTCGGAAGCTTCCGGCAGCATGGGCAACGAGAAGCGCAGGAAGCCATAGGCGCCCATCTTCAGCAGCACACCTGCCAGGATCACCGAACCCGCAGTCGGCGCTTCAACGTGGGCATCGGGCAGCCAGGTATGGACCGGCCACATCGGCACCTTAACCGCGAAGGAGGCAAAGAAGGCCAGCCAGAGCCACATTTGAATACCGGCCGGGATATTGGCGCTGGAAATCAGCGTCGCGATATCCATCGTGCCGGTCTGCCAATAGATCGCCAGGATGGCGAGCAGCATCAGGACCGAGCCGAGCAGCGTGTAGAGGAAGAACTTAAAGGCTGCATAAACCCGCCGCGCGCCACCCCAGACGCCGATGATCAAGAACATCGGGATCAGGACGCCTTCGAAGAAGACGTAGAACAGCATGAAGTCCAGAGCACAGAACATGCCGACCATCAGCGTCTCGAGCGCCAGAAAGGCCACCATGTACTCGCGCACCCGGGTTTTCACCGATTCCCAGCTCGCCAGGATACAAAGCGGCGTCAGTAGCGTGGACAGCAGGACGAAAAGAACTGAGATTCCGTCGACGCCCATGCGGTAGGTCAGGCCGAGGGAGGGAATCCAAGCCTGCTCTTCGACAAACTGGAACTCCGGCGTCCCGCGCTCGAAGCCGAACCACAGCGACAGCGACACTGCGAAGGTCACCAGCGAGGTCCAAAGCGCCGTGTATCGGCTGTTGCGCGCCACCGCCTCTTCGTCACCCCGGATGAACACCAGGATAAAGAAGACGCCGACCAGCGGCAGGAAAGTGATGATGGAGAGGATGTGATCAGTCATGAGATCACGCTCCAACCTGGGTGAAGAAGTACCAAGTCACCAGTCCGACGACCCCGATCAGCATGACGAAAGCGTAGTGATAGACGTAGCCGGTCTGCAGACCGGAGATCCAGCGCGAGAGCCCGCGTGTGGTCGAGGCCACGCCGTCCGGTCCGTAGCCGTCGATAATCGCGCCATCACCCGACTTCCAGAGCTTACGGCCCAATACCAGAGAGGGCTTGACGAAGAGCCGGTCATAGAGCTCGTCGAAGTACCATTTGTTGAAAGAGAAGAGATAGAGCGGCCGCAGTGCGTTGGCGGTGGCCTGCGGCAGATCCGGTTTGACGATATAGAAAAGCCAGGCAAGGAAGATACCACTGACCATCATTACGAAGGGCGCCCAGGGCACCCAGCCAGGAATGTTTTTTACCGCCTCAATAGTGTCATTGGCCGGCAATACAAGCAGTGCATCGCCCCAGAAGTCGGAGCGAAGGTTGCCCACGAAGTAGTCTTTGAAGACCCAACCAGCGAACAAGGCGCCCACAGTCAAGACCAACAGAGGGATCATCATCACCATCGGCGATTCATGCACATGGGACATGACTTCCTTGCTGGCGCGTGGTTTGCCGTGGAAGGTCATGAACAGCAGGCGCCAGGAATAGAAGGCGGTCATGAAGGCTGCCACCAGTCCGAGCCAGAATGCGAAGGTGCCATGGGTACTGTTGTCCACAAAGGCGACTTCGATCACCATGTCCTTCGAAAAGAACCCTGACAAACCTGGGAATCCCGCCAGTGCCAACGAGCCGATCCACATCAGGATGCCGGTAGCGGGAACCAGCTTGAAGATGCCCCCCATTTTGCGCATGTCCTGCTCATCGGACATCGCGTGAATTACCGAGCCGGCCCCCAGGAACAGTAGCGCCTTGAAAAAGGCGTGGGTGAAGAGGTGAAAGATCGCCGCGCCGTAGGCGGAAACGCCAATGGCGAAGAACATGTAACCCAGCTGTGAACAGGTCGAATAGGCAATGACCCGCTTGATGTCGGTCTGGGTCAGGCCGACCGTCGCTGCGAAAAAGGCTGTTGCAGCGCCCACATAGGTCACAAGTTCCAGCGCCGCCGGCGCGTATTCGAACATCGGCGAGAGGCGCGCCAGCATGAAAACGCCGGCGGTCACCATGGTCGCCGCATGGATCAGCGCGGAAACCGGTGTCGGGCCTTCCATAGCGTCCGGCAGCCAGGTGTGCAGACCGAGCTGCGCCGATTTACCCATCGCGCCGATGAAGAGCAGAATACAGATGATGGTCAGCGCATGGCCTTCGATGCCGATGAAGCTGAACTGCGCGTCCGCCTGGCTCTCGACTGAAGCAAAAACCTGGTCGAAGCCGACCGCACCGAAAAGCACGAAAGCGCCCATGATACCCAGGGCGAAACCGATGTCGCCAACCCGGTTGACCAGGAAGGCCTTGATGGCCGCAGCGCAAGCGCTGGGCTTTTCGTACCAGAAACCGATCAGCAGATAAGAAGCCAGACCGACGCCTTCCCAGCCAAAGAACATCTGTACGAAGTTATCGGCCGTCACCAGCATCAGCATGAAGAAGGTGAAAAGGCTAAGGTAGGCAAAGAAGCGCGGACGGTGCTTGTCGTGCGACATGTAGCCGACGGAATAGACATGCACCATGGAGGAAACGCCGTTGACCACCACCAGCATAACCGCGGTCAGGGTATCGACCCGCAGCGCCCAGGAAAGCTCGAAATCTCCGGAGTTGATCCAGGTGAAGAGCTCGGTCGTGCGGGCGTTACCACCGATCGCAACATCGAAGAACACGATGACCGACAGAACGGCGGTGATCAGCATCAAAGCGCAGGTCACGATCTGCGACAGCGCATCGCCGATCACGCGCCCGAAGAGCCCGGCTATGATCGCCCCTAGCAGTGGGAGGCAGACAATTGCGACGTCCATAACGGTGCCTCAGCCCTTCATCATGTTGATATCTTCAACCGCGATAGAGCCGCGGTTGCGGAAGTAGACCACCAGGATCGCCAACCCGATCGCCGCCTCGGCCGCCGCAACGGTAAGAACGAACATCGCGAAAATCTGTCCAACCAGATCCCCGAGATGGGTCGAAAAAGCCACCAGGTTGATGTTCACCGCAAGCAGCATCAATTCGATCGACATCAGAATGATGATCACGTTCTTGCGGTTCAAAAAGATGCCGAAGATCCCCAGCGTAAAGAGGATGGCGGCAACGGTCAGGTAGTGCGCGAGGCCAATTTCTAACATGGATCAGACCCCGCTCCTGCTCGGTACCTGCTTAATTTCGACCGCCTCTTCGCGCGTTCGGGCGATCTGATCGCCGATCGACTGACGCCGCACACCTTCACGGTGACGCAGGGTCAGGACGATGGCGCCGACCATGGCCACCAAAAGCACGAGACCGGCCATCTGGAAGAGGTAAGCGAACTTGGTGTAGACCACCTGGCCAATGGCCTTGGTGTTGTGAATGTCTTCAATCGGTGGGATCGGCACATTCGGGATTGGGCTCGGTATCTCCGGCGACGCCACGAAAGAAAAGCCAACCAGCGCCAGTTCGATCAGCAGGATCAGGCCGATCAGACCGCCGACGGGCAGATACTGCAGGAAACCCTGCCGCATTTCCGCATAGTTGATGTCCAGCATCATAACGACGAAGAGGAAGAGCACCGCGACCGCGCCGACATAGACGACGACCAGGATCATGGCGAGGAACTCCGCGCCCATCAGGACGAAAAGCCCGGCGGCGTTGAAGAAGGCCAGGATCAGGAACAGCACGGAGTGTACGGGATTGCGGGCGGAAACGACCATCACGCCGGCCGCCACCGTAACTGCGGCGAAAAGATAGAATGCAAGCGCCTGGACGATCATGATTCAAGTCCTCTGGCCGCGGCAGAATGCCGAAGCTTTTGACATTTGGATGCGGCTTTGCGCCACCCCGTAGTTCGGGAAGTACCCAAGATCGAATTTCCCCCAACAACCCGGCCCGCCAACTCGCAGGCCGCCTTTCGCATTCGCTTACCGGTAAGGTGCGTCCTGCGCCAAGTTCTGCGCGATCTCCGTTTCCCAACGGTCCCCATTCGAAAGCAGCTTTTCCTTGTTGTAGAAAAGCTCCTCGCGGGTTTCCGTCGCGAACTCGAAGTTCGGTCCCTCAACGATGGCATCTACCGGACAGGCTTCCTGACAGAAACCGCAGTAGATGCACTTCGTCATATCGATGTCGTAACGCGTGGTCCGACGGCTGCCGTCTTCGCGCGGTTCCGCTTCGATGGTGATGGCCTGCGCCGGGCAGATCGCTTCGCAAAGCTTGCAGGCGATACAGCGCTCCTCGCCGTTCGGATAGCGGCGCAGCGCATGTTCACCCCGGAAGCGCGGCGAAATCGGCCCCTTCTCGAAGGGATAGTTCAAGGTCACCTTCGGCTTGAAGAAGTACTTCAAGGTCAGGCTCATACCGGACAGCAGCTCTCCGAGTAGAAAGCTGCGGGCTGTACGATCGAGAAAAGCCATCGGCCTTACTCCTTAATCTCAAGCGCGTTCTTCATCCGTCGCCCCATCACTTCGGCAACAGATCAAACGCGACGACCACACCGGCCGTCAGAACCACCCAGAAAAGCGAGAACGGCAGGAAGACCTTCCAGCCCAATCGCATCAACTGGTCGTAGCGATAGCGCGGGAAGGTTGCCCGCACCCAAAGGAACCCAAAGAGGATCAAAGCCGTCTTACCGGCGAACCAGACGATTCCTGGAATGAAGCTCAGGCTCTCATGCGGCGGCAGCCAGCCACCTAGAAAGAGGATCACCGTCATCGCGCTCATCAGGATCATGTTGGCGTATTCGCCCAGGAAGAAGAGCGCGAAGGTCATCGAGGAGTATTCGACGAAGAAACCGGCCACCAGTTCCGATTCGCCCTCAGGAAGGTCGAAGGGCGAACGGTTGGTTTCCGCCAGGATCGAAATGAAGAAGATCACGAACATCGGCAGCAACGGCAGGGCGAACCAAACAGTGCGCTGCGCCTCGATGATGTCGGAAAGGTTGAGCGATCCAACGCAAATCAGCACCGTGATGATCACAAAGCCCATGGAGACTTCGTAAGAGACCATCTGCGCCGCGGAGCGAAGAGCGCCCAAGAAAGGATACTTAGAGTTGGACGCCCAACCCGCCATGATCACGCCGTAAACGCCGAGCGAAGAGATCGCGAAGAGATAAAGGATGCCAACGTTGATATCGGCCAGCACCCAGCCATCGTCGAAGGGAATCACTGCCCAGGCGATCAGGCTGAGGATAAAGGTCAGCATCGGCGCCATGACAAAGACGATCTTGTTGGCGCCAGCCGGCAGAATGGTTTCCTTGAACAGCAGCTTTACGCCGTCGGCCAGGGGCTGCAACAGACCGAAGGGACCGACCACGTTCGGGCCCTTGCGCAGCTGCATCGCGCCGATCACTTTCCGTTCGGCATAGGTCAGATAGGCCACGGCGCCCAGCAGGGGCACGATGATCAGAATGATATAGCCGACGATGGTGGCTGTCGGCAGTCCGTAGCCGGTCCAGAGTTCAGCCATCGGTCCCGGTTGCCCCCTCTTGCTTACCGAGCACGAAGGCCTCGGTGCACTTTGCCATGGTGTCCGACGCCCGGCTGATGGGATCGGTCATGTAGAAGTTCGACACCGGCGAGATGAAAGGCGCCGCATTGATCTCCCCCGCGGTGCCAAAGTCGTTCCAGTGTCCGGCCTCTACCTGATCGATCGCCGCGAACAGCGGGTTTTCTTCAATCAGTTTCTGACGCAGCTGCCCCAGGTTGTCATAAGGCAAGGCCTCACCGATCTGGGCGGAAAGCGCCCGCAGGATCGTCCAGTCTTCCCGCGCATCGCCCGGCGGAAAGCCAGCCAGCCGGCCAAGCTGTACCCGGCCTTCGGTATTGACGTAAGTGCCGTTCTTTTCGGTATAGGCCGCACCCGGCAGCACGACATCCGCACGGTGCGCCCCGGCATCGCCGTGGTGTCCCTGGTAGACCACGAAGGCCGGTCCCAGGAGGTCCATGTCGAACTCATCCGCCCCCAAGAGGTAAACGAGATCGATTTCACCCTTCCCTGCCCCGTCCAGGATTCCGGCCATATCACGACCGCCCTCGCCTGGCAGGAAGCCGAGATCGAGGCCGCCAACCCGCGCCGCCGCCGTGTGCAGGACGTTGAACCCGTTCCAGTCTCCGGAGACGATACCCAAATCGTCCGCGATCTTTTTCGCGAGGGCCAGTACCGCTGTCCCGTCTTCGCGCGCCAAAGCGCCCATCCCAACGATGATCATCGGCCGTTCGGCGTTCTTTAGCACCTCGGCGAAAGAACTGCGGCCCTCGGCGACCTCGTTTAATGTGTCGCCGCCGGCGCCGAGGTACTCGACTGGATAGGTCAGATCCACCTGCTGGCCGATCATGCCGACCTTCAGGCCGCTCGCCAGGAACCGCTTACGCAGACGCGCGTTGACCAACGGCGCTTCCCAGCGCGGATTGGTTCCGACCAACAGAACCGCGTCGGCCTGTTCGATCCCGGCGATACCGGAATTGAAAATGTAGGCTGCACGGGTCGAGGTCTCGAGCTTTGCGCCGTCCTGCCGGCAATCCAGGTTCTGAGAGCCCAAGCCGTTCATCATTTGCTTCAGCGCGAACATGGATTCGGCATCGCAGAGGTCGCCGGCAATCGCTGCCATGCGCTCGCCGGAGGATGCTTTGGCCTTCTCGGCAATCACACCGAAGGCTTCTTCCCAGGAAGCCGGAACCAGCTTGCCGTCACGCCTGATATAGGGCCGATCGATACGCTGGCGCCGCAGACCGTCGCAGGCGTGCCGGGTTTTGTCGGAGATCCACTCCTCGTTGACGTCCTCGTGCAGACGCGGCAGCACGCGCATGACTTCGCGGCCGCGGGTATCGACACGAATGTTGGAACCCACAGCATCCATGACGTCGACAGAGTTGGTCTTGCGCAGTTCCCAGGGACGCGCCGTGAAGGCATAAGGTTTAGATGTCAGGGCGCCGACCGGACAGACATCGACCAGATTGCCCGACAGCTCAGAATCGATTGCCTTTTCCAACGTCGTGATCTCGGCGTGTTCGCCGCGATTGACCAGGCCTATCTCCTCGACGCCACCAATCTCGGTCGCGAAGCGGACGCAGCGTGTGCACTGGATGCAACGGGTCATGATCGTCTTGATCAAGGGCCCCATGAACTTCTCTTTGACCGCCCGCTTGTTCTCCGCATAGCGGCCCCGGTCGAAGCCGAAAGCCATAGCCTGGTCCTGCAGGTCGCACTCGCCGCCCTGATCGCAGATCGGACAATCCAGCGGGTGATTGATCAGCAGGAATTCCATCACGCCCTTGCGCGCCTTATGCACGGTCGGGGTGTCGGTCTTGATCACCATCCCCTCACCCACCGGCATGGCGCAGGAAGCGATCGGCTTGGGCGCCCGTTCCATCTCGACCAGGCACATGCGGCAGTTACCGGCGACCGACAGGCGCTCGTGGTAACAGAATCGCGGAATCTCGACGCCGGCCAGTTCGCAGGCCTGGAGAACCGTCAGTCCGTTGGGGACCTCGATCTCACGATCGTCGATGGTCAGCTTCGGCATAAAGGTCTCCTATTCCGCCGCTGCCTGCTTGGACTTTTTGTATTCGAGGATCCGCCGTTCCAGCTCGGGCCGGAAATGCCGGATCAAGCCCTGGACCGGCCAGGCCGCCGCGTCACCGAGCGCACAGATCGTGTGGCCCTCGACCTGATAGGTCACGTCCAGCAGCGTATCGATCTCGTCGACATCCGCCTCGCCCTTCACCATGCGGGTCATGACGCGCCACATCCAGCCGGTGCCTTCCCGGCAGGGCGTGCACTGGCCGCAGCTTTCATGCATGTAGAAGTGCGAAAGACGCGCGATGGCCTCGACGATATCAGTCGACTTGTCCATAACGATAACCGCCGCCGTGCCGAGACCGGACTTCACCTCGCGCAGGGCGTCGAAATCCATCAGCACAGTGTCGCAGATCGATTTCGGCAGCAGCGGCACGGAAGAACCGCCCGGGATCACCGCCAGCAGGTTGTCCCAGCCGCCGCGCACGCCGCCAGCATGCTTCTCGATCAGTTCCTTCAAGGGGATGCTCATCGATTCTTCGACGTTACAGGGCTTATTCACATGCCCCGAGATACTGTAGATCTTGGTGCCGGTGTTGTTCGGCCGTCCAAAGCCGGCGAACCAGTCCGGGCCGCGCCGCAAAATGGTCGGCGAAACGGCAACGGTCTCGACATTGGTCACCGTGGTCGGGCAGCCATAGAGTCCGACCGCAGCCGGGAACGGCGGTTTCAGGCGCGGCTGGCCCTTCTTCCCCTCGAGGCTTTCCAGCAGTGCGGTTTCCTCACCGCAGATGTAAGCACCGGCGCCACGGTGAATGTAGAGATCGTAATCGTAACCGGATCCGCAGGCATTCTTGCCCAGGAACCCACCCGCGTAGGCCTGTTCGCGCGCCGCTTCCAGGCGCTGCGACTCGAGGTAATATTCGCCACGGATATAGATGTAGCAGGCGCTGGCGCCCATGGCGAAACCGGCCACAAGGCAGCCTTCCAGCAGCCGGTGCGGATCGTTGCGCATGATCTCGCGGTCTTTGCAGGAGCCGGGCTCAGATTCGTCGGCATTCACCACTAGATAGGCGGGCCGGCCATCACTTTCCTTGGGCATGAAGGACCACTTGATGCCCGCCGGGAAGCCAGCCCCGCCGCGCCCCCGGAGGCCGGAGGCTTTAATCTGCTCGACGATCTCTTCACGGCCCAGCGCCAGCAGGCTTTTAGTATCGTCCCAAATGCCGCGTTCGCGCGCGCCGTCTACGCCCCAGTCGTGCGCGCCATAAAGATTGGTGAAGATGCGGTCCTTATCGCTGAGCATCAGCCGTCCTCCCCACTGGGCGCCGGAGTTTCAGGTTCGGGTGCTTTTGGCGTCATCTTCACCGCCTTACCGTCAAACGGCGGCAGATCCTGAAGCGTCTGCGCTCCGCCTTCCGGTGAGGACGTCAATCGGCCGATCTGCGATCCGACCGGCACTTCCTTGCCTGCCCGCAGATCGTCGATAATCTCGGCCATGCGCTCCGGCGTCAGATCCTCGTAGTAGTCGTCGTTGATCTGCACCATCGGCGCGTTCGCGCAGGCGCCCAGACATTCGACTTCGATCACTGAAAAAAGACCGTCTTCCGTCACTTCGCCGAACTTCACGCCCAGCTTTTTCTTACAGGTTTCGGAAAGACCATCCGAACCGCGCAGCCAGCAAGGTGTGGTACGGCAGACCTGGATGAAGTGCTTCCCGACCGGCTTCAGATTGAACATGGTATAGAAGCTGGCCACCTCAAAGACACGCATCGGCGCCATCTCGAGGAAGTTCGCGACGTAAGCGATGGCCTCGCCCGGCAGCCAGCCGCCATTCTGGCGCTGCGCCAAATCCAGCAGCGCAATGACGGCGCTGGCCTGCCGGCCTTCCGGATACTTCGCCACGAACTTATTGGCGATTTCCAGATTTTCCGGCGTGAAAGCGAAGCCTTCTGCCTGGCCTTCCGCGTAACTCGTAACCTTCATCGGTCGACCTCGCCGAACACGATATCCATTGAACCCAAAATCGCGACGCTGTCCGCCAGCATATGGCCGCGGCACATGTAGTCCATGGCCGCCAGATGCGCAAACCCGGGCGCGCGGATCTTGCAGCGGTAGGGCTTGTTGCTGCCGTCGGCGATCAGGTACACCGCGAACTCGCCTTTTGGCGCCTCGACCGCGGTGTAGGTCTCGCCCGGCGGCACGTGGTAGCCCTCGGTATAGAGTTTAAAGTGATGGATCAGCGCTTCCATCGACTGCTTCATTTCGCCGCGGCGCGGCGGCGTGATCTTGTGGTCCTGCGTGGTAACCGGACCTTCAGGCATCTTCTCGATGCACTGCTCTATGATCCGCAAGCTCTGGCGCATTTCCTCCATGCGGCAAAGATAGCGGTCAAAGCAATCGCCGTTCTTACCAACAGGAATATCGAACTCGAACTCATCGTAGCTGTCGTAGGGCTGCGCCTTACGCAGATCCCAGGGCACGTTGGAGCCGCGTAGCATCACGCCGGTAAAGCCCCAGTCGCTCGCCTCCTCGCGGGTCACCTTACCAATATCGACCGTGCGTTGACGGAAGATGCGGTTGTTGGTCAGCAGACCTTCCATGTCGTCGATCACGCGCGGGAAGGTTTTGCAGAACGCCGCGATGTCGTCGAGCAGGCCGGCCGGCAGATCCTGATGGACACCGCCCGGACGGAAGTAGGCCGCGTGAAGGCGCGCGCCGCAGGCCCGCTCATAGAATTCCATCAGCTTCTCGCGCTCTTCGAAGCCCCAGAGAATCGGGGTCATGGCGCCGACGTCGATGGCGAAGGTCGTGATGTTGAGCAGATGATTGAGAATCCGGCCGATCTCACAATAGAGCACCCGGATGTACTGGCCGCGTTTCGGCACCTCGATCCCAAGCAGCTTTTCCGTCGCCAGAGCAAAAGCATGCTCCTGATTCATCGGCGCCACGTAGTCGAGGCGGTCGAAATAGGGCACGGCCTGCAAATAAGTCTTATGCTCGATCAGCTTTTCGGTGCCTCGGTGCAACAGGCCGATATGCGGATCCGCGCGCTCGATAATCTCGCCGTCCATCTCCAGGACCAAGCGCAGAACGCCGTGGGCGGCAGGATGCTGTGGACCGAAGTTCAGCGTCAGCGGCTTGATCGTCTGTTCAGCCATCAGGCAGCCCCCTCTTCGCCTTCACCGCTTTCGGCTTTCTCATCCCCGGGCAGATGGAGCATGCCCTCCCAAGGCGACATGAAATCGAAGCTGCGGAACTCCTGAGTCAGTTTGACCGGCTCATAGACGACCCGCTTCTGGGTCTCGTCGTAACGCACCTCAACGTAACCGGTCAGTGGGAAATCCTTGCGCAGGGGGTGCCCTTCGAAGCCGTAATCGGTCAGCATGCGGCGCAGGTCAGGATGGTCGGCAAAGAAAATGCCGTACATGTCCCAGACTTCGCGTTCGAACCAGATCGCAGAGGAAAAGACCTCAGAGACCGACGGCACCATTCCCGTCTCGTCCGTCACGATCTTGACCCTGATCCGCTGATTGAGCTTCAGCGAGAGCAGGTTGTAGACCACATCGAAGCGTGACTCGCGGGCCGGATGGTCGACCGCCGTAACATCCATCAGCTGTTTGAACTGACAGTTCTGATCGTCACGCAAAAAGGTAAGGACCTTTGTGATCGAGTCGCGGTCGCAATGGAGAGTCAATTCGTCCAGGGCAACCTGGTACTCCTCTACGCGCTGCGGATGTGCCGCGCTGATGTAGTCACCGAGATCAATAAGGGCTTCATTCATAGGAATCTGCCAAAGGTAATGGCGAATCGGCCGATGCTATCGGACAAGCACGGCTTCGCGTTTGATCTTCTTCTGAAGCTGCAGGATGCCGTAGAGCAAGGCTTCCGCGGTGGGCGGACAACCGGGGACATAGATATCGACCGGCACGACCCGGTCACAGCCGCGAACCACCGAATAGGAGTAGTGATAGTAACCGCCGCCGTTCGCGCAGGACCCCATCGAGATAACCCAGCGCGGTTCGGGCATCTGATCGTAAACCTTACGCAGCGCCGGCGCCATTTTGTTCGTTAAGGTGCCAGCCACAATCATAACGTCGGACTGGCGAGGCGAGGGACGGAACACGATCCCGAATCGGTCCATGTCGTAGCGGCTACAGGCCGTATGCATCATCTCGACCGCGCAACAGGCCAGGCCGAAAGTCATGGGCCAGAGCGAACCGGACTGGGCCCAGGCCGCCAGCTTGTCCATCTGGGCAACCACGAAACCTTTTTCCGTGATTTCATCCGTGACGGCCGAAAGGATCCGATCCTGCTGAGGACCGGCGGGAATCGGTGCACCTGCTTCGACGGAACTCATTCTGTTACTCCCATTCCAAGGCACCCTTCTTCCACTCATAGATAAATCCGATGGTCAGAATGCCCAGGAAGATCACCATCGACCAAAAACCAAATAGACCGATGTCCCCAAGAGCAACCGCCCAGGGGAATAAGAATGCGACTTCCAGATCGAAGATAATGAAAAGTATGGCGACGAGATAAAATCTCACGTCGAATTTACTGCGCGCGTCATCGAAAGCCTCGAATCCGCATTCATAGGCTGAGATCTTTTCCGAGTCCGGCCGCTGGCGCCCAACGATATAGGAGGCAGTCACCATCACGCCGGCGAGCCCTACCGCAATCCCAATGAAAATCAGGATCGGCAGGTATTCGGCTAACAGGCCTTCCATTCGATTTTATCTCCAACAAAACGCGCCAACCTCTCGACGCTTTGGTGCAGTGCACTTGCCGCCCGTTTTAGGCTTGTCGCCGTACCACTCAGCGCGCTTGCTTTGCCGAAAGCTCCGGCACGACCCTGAATGCCACGATTTTGTCGCAATATACGGCCAAGACCCGCCATGGAAAAGCATCAAACGCAGCTCGCTGCCAGACAGCGAAAAAATTTTGCTGCACCGCAGAAAATCGACCGCGCCGAGACTGCAGCGACCACGGATAGCCCCCCGCATACCAGGACAAAGCACGAGCGCGAATGTCCCAAGAATTCATTGTTTTATGGTTAATTTTTTACGAATCGCAGCACCTGTGCAGACAATTATCCGCGCGGTCAGCAGCCAACACACAAGTTGTAGCGATTGCAGCATAGCCTTGCCCGCGACAGTAGAACCACCGGCCGCGAAATTCGATTAGACCCGGGCCTTTTCACAGCGACTCGACGTAAATCGATTTGACCGACATACGACTGCCGCGACCGGACCATCGGTCAAGATAGCCGCGCAACAGCAATGCCGTGCTCACCAAGTATGCTTTATCTTAGGAGAAGTGGCGGGAGTGACGGGACTCGAACCCGCGGCCTCCGGCGTGACAGGCCGGCGCTCTAACCAACTGAGCTACACCCCCTTTGAAGGGTCCCGCCGTAGCGGGCTGCGGTGATGTACTCCCTCCCCCGGCAGGTGTCAAGCGCTGCCCGACCGCTTTTTTCGTTTTCATGACAAAAGACTGAATCGCGCGTCGCCACGCTCGCTCCAAGCTCCCATTCCCTGGGTGATTGATCGCCCCGCGCGCCTATTGCTCGAATACAAATATGGGCCTCAAGACATGGGCTGCTGCGCAAGCTGTTTAGGCCACGGCGAGCATAAACTCGGATTCGGTCACAGCCGCAGAGGTGCGGCGCCCCTTGCCGGGAAGTGTTCAAAAACATGTCTTGAAATGGGGATGTCTGGTGGGCGATGACAGGCTCGAACTGCCGACCCTCTCGGTGTAAACGAGATGCTCTACCAACTGAGCTAATCGCCCCGAGACATCACATTCGATACATCTGGTATCGAGACCCACGGCATAATTCTTTCTGCCGCTGGATCGTCTGCGCGTTTCTATAAGGGAAGAAACGGCCCAAAACAATAAAAAGAAATACAGGAATCGCCATTCGGCTGCCGAGGAAGCGGCGCCCGCTACGCCATAGAGAATCGACTTTCGGGAAAACGCCAGCCGGCCGCCCCGATCTTAGCCAGGGCGGCCGGCGTCCTCAGCGCGAATCCAGTCTGCTTAGTTGACGGCGTCCTTGAGACCTTTACCAGCCTTGAACTTCGGCTGTTTGGACGCAGGAATCTTGATTTTTTCGCCGGTGCGCGGGTTGCGGCCTTCAGAAGCTGCACGCTGAGCGACGGAGAAAGTTCCGAAGCCAACGAGACGGACTTCGTCGCCCGACTTCAAAGCGTCGGTGATAGCGTCGAAGACAGCGTCGACAGCTTTGGTGCTATCGGCTTTGGACAGCTCTGAGTTATCAGCAACAACGGCGACCAGATCGTTTTTGTTCACGTTAGTACCCCCTCCAAATGTCGGGATTTAGGATTTAGAAATGGGAAAAACCACTCTGAGGAGGTCGGAGTGTAAGCCGGTAAAACCCCTAACGTCAATCGAAGAAACGCGAGAAAACCTAGGGATTGAGAGGCTTTTTAGGGTTAATGGCCTCTCAACCCGAGTCGCAATTCGAACGAATGCCTAGTGAGTAATCACACCGCTCCGACCTTCGCCGGATGCCGCACCCCGCGCCGCGTCCACGTCCGCCGGTTCAACCCACTCAATCGGGCTCAGCTTCTGTGACAGAGCGTGTTCCAAGACCTCGTCTACAGTAGAAGTCGGAATGATTTCAAGACCATCCTTAACATTGTCAGGAATCTCAGCGAGATCCTTTTCGTTTTCTTTTGGAATAAGGACGGTTTTTATGTTCCCACGCAAAGCGGCAAGCAGTTTCTCTTTGAGTCCGCCAATCGGCAGAACCCGTCCACGCAGGGTCACCTCACCCGTCATCGCCAAATCACGGCGAATCGGAATCTCGGTCAAAACCGAGACGATGGCGGTGACCATCGCAATGCCGGCCGAAGGCCCGTCTTTCGGAGTCGCACCTTCAGGAACATGGACGTGAATGTCCTTGCGTTCAAAGATCGTCGGCTTGATGCCGTAATCGATGGAGCGGCTTTTTACGTAGTACTCCGCCGCCTGAATCGATTCCTTCATCACATCGCCGAGTTTACCAGTCGAGGAAACCTTGCCTTTACCGGGCACGGTTACCGCCTCGATCGAGAGAAGCTCGCCGCCGACCTCGGTCCAGGCCAAGCCGGTCGAAACGCCGACCAGGTCTTCCTGCTCAGCTTCACCGTAGCGATAGCGCGGCACACCGGCGTACTTGTCCAGCGTATCTGGGTCGACCGCCACATTCGTGGCATCGCCCATCGCGATTTCCTTCACCGCCTTGCGGATCAGGTTCGCAACTTCGCGCTCAAGGTTACGCACACCGGCTTCACGGGTGTAGAGACGGATCAGACTGCGCAGAGCGTCGTCGGAGATCGACCACTCCTCGTCCTTCACGCCGTGATCCTTCATCTGTTTCGGGATCAGATAACGCATCGCGATCTGAACCTTTTCATCCTCGGTGTAACCGGGGATGCGGATCACTTCCATACGGTCCAGCAGAGGCTGCGGCATGCGCAGTGTGTTGGCCGTAGTGACGAACATTACATCCGACAGGTCGTAGTCGACCTCCAGGTAATGGTCGTTGAAGCTATTATTCTGCTCGGGGTCGAGCACTTCCAGCAGTGCCGACGAAGGGTCGCCGCGCCAGTCCGCGCCCAGCTTGTCGATCTCATCGAGCAGGAACAGCGGGTTGGATGACTTCGCCTTCTTCATGCTCTGGATGACCTTACCAGGCATGGAGCCGATGTAGGTCCGGCGATGACCGCGAACTTCGGCTTCGTCACGCACGCCGCCGAGGCTCATACGCACAAAGTTGCGGCCCGTGGCCTTGGCGATCGATTTGCCCAGCGAGGTTTTACCCACACCCGGCGGGCCGACAAGACAGAGAATTGGGCCTTTGATCTTCTGCATACGCTGCTGAACAGCGAGATACTCGAGGATGCGCTCCTTAACCTTTTCAAGGCCATAGTGATCGGCATCCAAAATCTCGTTGGCGTGCTTGATGTCTTTCTTGACCTTGGTCCGCTTTTTCCAGGGGATCGAGACGATCCAGTCCAGATAATTGCGGACCACCGTGGCTTCGGCCGACATCGGGCTCATGTTGCGCAGCTTTTTCAGCTCGGCAACGGCCTTTTCCCGCGCTTCCTTGGTCAGCTTGGTCTTGGCGATCTTTTCTTCGAGCTCGGCCAGCTCGTCGCGGCCGTCTTCGCCCTCACCCAGCTCTTTCTGAATCGCTTTCAGCTGTTCATTCAGATAGTACTCGCGCTGGGTTTTCTCCATCTGCCGCTTCACGCGGTTACGGATGCGCTTCTCGACCTGCAGCACGCCGATCTCGCTTTCCATGAAAGCATAGACCTTTTCAAGGCGGTCGCTGATGCTTTCGCTCTCCAGCAGCTCCTGCTTTTCGGAGATCTTCAGCGTCAGGTGCGAGGCAATGGTATCGGCCAGCTTGCTGGGCTCATCGATCTGGTTGATCGAGACCAGCACTTCCGGCGGAATTTTCTTATTGAGCTTGATGTACTGCTCGAACTGAGACACCACCGTACGCGCCAATGCGTCGAGCTCGCGGTCGTCGCCGCTGTCGTCGTCCATCGTCTCGGCATAGGCCTGGAAAAAATCTTCCGTGTCGGCGAACTTCGCGATTTTCGCGCGCTGACCACCTTCGACCAAAACCTTGACGGTGCCGTCGGGCAGCTTCAAGAGCTGCAGCACAGTGCCGACCGTTCCCACGGAATAGATATCTGCGGGAGTCGGATCGTCTTGAGCGGCGTTTTTCTGCGTGACCAGAAGGATTTGCTTGTCGTCCTTCATCACGTCTTCGAGCGCCCGAACCGATTTTTCGCGTCCGACGAACAACGGCACGATCATGTGCGGGAAGACGACGATATCGCGAAGCGGGAGAACCGGATAGAGATTGCCGCGTGGGATTTCCAACATATTTCCTCTTTAATCTTGCAACGGCCGGGGGCTACCGAGCCTAATTCCGGGTAGCCTTGCACTGTCCCGGCTGTCGCCTAAAGATCTGATAACTAAAAGCGTCATCTTCAAGGGCAGGACCGTGATTGAAAGAGCGGCTGCCTAGGCGCGATCCATGCAAAAAACACAGGAAAAACGCGTCATGCACTGCTTTCTACGTCGTCGCGTCGATCGGTGTAGATATAGAGGGGTTGTGAACGCCCCTCGACAACTTCGCCGTTGATGACCATCTCCTCGACCCCTTCCAGGCTCGGCAGATCGAACATCGGCTCCAGCAGGATGCCTTCCATGATGGAGCGAAGCCCGCGTGCGCCGGTTTTGCGCTGAATCGCCTTGGCGGCAATGGCCTTAAGCGCATCGTCGGCGAATTGAAGGCTGACATCCTCCATTTCGAAGAGCCGCTGATACTGTTTGACCAGTGCGTTCTTCGGCTGGGTCAGGATTTCCACCAGAGCGTCGTCGTCCAGATCCTCGAGAGTCGCGACCACAGGCAAGCGACCGACGAATTCCGGGATCAGACCGAATTTCAGCAGATCTTCCGGCTCGACTTCCTTCAGAATATCGCCCGTCGTCCGCTCGTCCGGTCCCCGGACATCCGCACCGAAACCGATGGAAGAGCCCTTGCCGCGCCCCGCAATCAGTTTATCCAGGCCGGCAAAGGCGCCACCGCAGATAAACAGAATGTTGGTCGTGTCGACCTGCAGGAATTCCTGCTGGGGATGCTTGCGGCCACCCTGGGGCGGAACGGAAGCTACCGTCCCTTCCATGATTTTCAGCAAGGCCTGCTGTACGCCTTCACCCGATACGTCCCTCGTGATCGAAGGGTTGTCGGATTTGCGGCTGATTTTATCGACCTCGTCGATGTAGACGATGCCGCGCTGCGCACGCTCGACATTGTAGTCCGCAGACTGCAGCAATTTCAGGATGATGTTCTCGACATCCTCACCGACATAACCTGCTTCAGTCAGCGTCGTCGCATCGGCCATGGTAAAGGGCACATCCAGGATGCGGGCAAGGGTCTGCGCAAGCAGGGTCTTACCGCAACCGGTCGGACCGACCAGAAGGATGTTGGACTTCGCCAACTCGACGTCGGCCGACTTGGTGCCATGCGCCAGACGTTTGTAGTGGTTATGCACCGCGACAGAGAGTACGCGCTTAGCATGTGCCTGACCGATGACATAGTCATCGAGCACAGTGCAAATATCGCGCGGAGTCGGAACGCCGTCGCTGGATTTCACCAGCGTGGTTTTGTGTTCCTCGCGGATGATGTCCATGCAAAGTTCAACGCATTCATCGCAGATGAAGACCGTTGGTCCGGCGATGAGTTTTCGAACTTCATGCTGGCTCTTTCCGCAGAAAGAGCAGTACAGGGTATTTTTCGAGTCGCTACCGCTCGACTTTGTCATGGCTGTTACGCCTCGAAGCTCGATTCAATTACAAATCATGTTAGACAGACGTCCCACCGGCACACAATGACAAATTTGTCATTTTTAGTTACCGGGTTAGCCTGCCTCCCACATGACCAACCGTCGGTTGACCGCTCACATCACTGTAACTCTGAGCGTTCAACATATCCTTAACATTGGCCTGACGGCGGCTTTTTTGGCCAGCCGCCAGAGCAATGCGTCATCCCGTTACTTGTCGTCGCCGGAATCGCCGGAATCCGGGCGGCTCTCGACCACTTCGTCGATTAGACCAAATTCCTTGGCCTCCTCGGCGCTCATAAACTTATCCCGCTCCATGGCTTCTTCAATCGCGGAGACGGGCTGACCGGTATGCTCAGCGTAGATTTCGTTAAGACGCGCGCGTGTCTTGATGATTTCGCGAGCGTGGATCTCGATATCGGTTGCCTGCCCCTGGAAACCGCCAGATGGCTGGTGAACCATGATCTTGGAGTTTGGCAGGGCATAGCGCTTTTCAGGTGCGCCAGCCATCAGCAAAAGAGACCCGGCAGATGCCGCCTGACCGATACAAACGGTGGAAACCGGCGGCCGGATGTACTGCATGGTATCGTACATGGCCAGACCTGCCGTCACGACGCCGCCTGGAGAGTTGATGTAGAAAGAAATGTCCTTGGTCGGGTTCTCCGACTCCAGGAACAGCAGCTGCGCGCAGATCAAGCTGGCCACACCGTCATGGATCGGGCCGGTCAAAAAGATGATCCGCTCCTTAAGCAGGCGCGAGTAGATGTCATAAGCCCGTTCGCCGCGGCTGGTCTGCTCGACCACCATGGGAACCAGGGTATTCATTACAATGTCACGTGGGTCACTCATTCCTGCCACCTAGTCTTTTCATTCATCCGCCTGCCGAATCGTCCGGGCCACGATGGTCCAGAGAAGACGGCCACTGAAAGAAACGGACGGAACAATCAATTGCGCGAATCGCTGTCCGTCCGAATCCCCCTGCGGTCGTCGCTTCCGTCATATAGGCCGGATCGACCGATTAACCAAGACAGGATCACAGAGTAATCCTTAAGGTTCCGCTATTCCTCAGCGGTTTTCTTGGATTTAGTGCTTTTAGCGGCCTTCTTGGCAGGTGCTTTCTTCTTGGGCGCGGCCTCAGCATCACCCTCGGCTTTGGCGTCGCTCTTCGCCGCTGCTTTCTTGGCGGGCTTCTTCTTCGCCGGTTTCTTCGTCTCTTTGGCCTTCTCTTCCGCCTCGGCTTCGGCCGATTCGGCTTCGAATTCCTTGCGCAGTTCGTCCGGCGTCAGTTCGCGCTCGGTCACCTTGGAGAGGTCGGTGATGAAATCGATCACCTTGTCCTCAAAGATCGGTGCCCGCAGATTGGCCAGTGCCTCCGGCGTATTCTTGTAATACTCCAGCACCTGCTGCTCCTGGCCCGGATAGTTCTGGGCTTCCGTAAAGAGCGCACGGTTCACTTCTTCCTGGCTAACGTCGATGTTGTTGCTGCTACCGACCTCGGAAAGCAACAGACCCAGGCGCACGCGGCGTTCCGCAATCGCGCGGTATTCCGTTTTCAGCTCCTCGTCGTCCTTGCCGGCGTCTTCGTCGTCGACGTCGCCTTGCTTGCGCTCTTCCTCGACCTGCTTCCAGATACCTTCGAACTCGACATCGACCATGCCGCCGGGAACAGAAAAATCGTGGTTATCGGCAAGCTTGTCGAGCAATTCACGCTTCAGGCGGGAGCGTGCAACCTTGGCATATTCGCCCTCTATCTGTTCGCGGATCCGTCCTTTAAGACCTTCGAGGTTCTCCGCACCGAGGTTCTCGGCCAGTTTGTCGTCGATCTCGGCGGGCACGCTCTCCTCTATGCCCTTCACCTTAACCATGAAGATCGCTTCGCGGCCGGCCAGTTTGTCGTTGCCGTAGGTTTCGGGGAAGGTCACCTTGACCTCGCGCTCCTCGTCCACGTCTGCACCGACCAACTGATCCTCGAAGCCGGGGATAAACTGATTCGATCCGAGCTCCAGATGGTGGTCATCCGCAGCCATACCAGGCAGAGCTTCACCGTCGACAGTGCCCTTGAAGTCGATAACCACCACGTCGCCCTGCTCCGCCTTACGCGGTTTTTCCAGCGGCTTGGAGGTCTTGTGGGACTCGGCGATGCGCCCAAGCGCTTCATCGACCTCGGCGTCCGGCACAGCGACCTTGACCCGCTCGAGCTCCAGACTGCCGAAATCCATCGGCGTCACATCAGGCAGCAACTCGACCGACATGGTGTATTCGAGATCCTTACCCTCGTCGAAGGAGGTTACCTCGATCTTCGGCTGCATTGCCGGGCGCAGGCTGCGCTCGCTCAGCGCCTGGCTGGAGCTGTCGGTGACAGCCTTTTCCAGAACCTCACCGAGTACCGACTTGCCGAAACGCTGCTTGAGAAGCGACATCGGCACCTTGCCCGGCCGGAAGCCCGGAAGATTGACCTGTCCGCTGAGCTCCTTAAGCCGATCGTCGATCTTTTCATCAATTTCGGTGGCGGGAATAACAATGGTGTATTCGCGCTTCAGCTCTTCGGCTTGTGTTTCCGTAACCTGCATTGGCGGCTCGGCCTCTCTCGCGTCTTCTTCGTGATCCGCAACCCTGCTCGGGCGTCATTCCCGCGGGGCGGATCAACAACTGTTCAATCAAAGGGTCCGATTCCGCCGAAAGATGGGAATCATGCAATCGGCACCGGACCGCGAAAATCTCCCTACCGCAGGATTACGGTGAGAAGGCTTTGGGAACGACAGTATCGCGGTGGAACTTCGGAGCTTGGTCCGACATCCGCTGTCCTGTTTTCCCTAGTTCGATCGCGTGGTGCGGGCGGAGGGACTTGAACCCCCACGGATCTCTCCGCTGGTACCTAAAACCAGTGCGTCTACCAATTCCGCCACGCCCGCGAGACGCGCGAACGCGCCGGTGTATAACATCGACGCGCCGCGCGCAACCGCCTCAGACAGTGGAACGGCGCCGGAATCCCGATTTGAAGGAAATGTGAGGAAATTTAGCCTGAAAGAGGCCTTGAAGAGGGCTTTTGAAGGGTTCGGAAGCAGGCCTGCACTCTGGAGTGCCTCACCGTTCGCTTAGGAAGCGGATACCGGTTCGTTGTAACGGGTGGCGAAGGTCTCGAGGCCCAAAGTGCGCATTTCGGCGAAGCTCGAGATCGTACCGCCGGCGACCACCAGATTGTACTTCACGTGCGGTACGCCCATGGCGTCAGGACCGACTTCGATGACTTCAGCAGTCTCGACAACGTGACTGGGAAGCCGACAGCGGAACACAGCGCCCGCTTTGACCTCCGGTCGCCCCTTATCGATTTTGAACCACTGTCCCATCCTGGATCACATTCGCGTTGTTGCCGTTCTACCTGTCCGGTTTTCGAGTTTATGGAAAAACTCAATTATCAGTTTCGCACCAAAGTTGTTAAACTTGAGTTAAAACTCCAACTTTTAGCACTCGCCCTTTGGTTTTTATCATCTTTTCGGACTTTTCCACCGCGAGCGAAAAGAAAGAAATTTATACAAAAATTCCTACAAGGCATTGTTTTAAAACAATTTATCCTCAGGATCTTTTTTGTCTATGCGCTCAAGCGTTAACCGACTTTTTGACGGCAAAGCTGCTTGTCAGAAACCCGCGATAAGCGAAGTCAGCACGGTCGGAAGCGCTTCGGGAAGATCTTCTGAAATCAATCCGACCCCCAGGTGCGTACCCAAAGCGCCGTGAATCCAGACGGCGGCCGCCGCAGCCTCAAAAGGCGTCATGCCTTGTGCCAGAAGTCCCAGGATCATGCCCGCCAGTACATCGCCTGAACCGGCGGTCGCCAGATGCGGCGGTGCATTGTCGTTGATAACAGCACGGCCGTCCGGTGCGGCAACGACCGTGTCACTGCCCTTTAAGACCACAACCACCCCGCTCCGCGCCGCAGCAGCCCGGGCGCGTGCGAGCCGATCACCACCGATATCAGGAAACAGCTGCTTAAACTCCCCGTCGTGCGGAGTCAGAACTGCGCTCGAAGTCATTGCTTTGAATAACTTTTCCGGCTCCTGCGAGAAGACACTCAGAGCATCGGCATCCAGGACGGTCGCACGCTGACGGCGCAGAATGACAGGCACAAGCGATTTCAACTGCTCTGTCACCCCAAAACCCGGCCCGATCAGCACGGCGTTCTTGCGCGGGTCCCGCAAAATGTTGTCCAGTTCCTCGGCGCTGTCGCTGGGCAGCGTGATGAAACTGGCCGAAGATAGCGCATAGGTCTGAAGCGCCGGCCGCGGGGCCGCGATTGAAACGAGCCCCGCCCCGATCCGCAACGCGGCACGGGCCGCCAGACGGGCTGCTCCCGTCATCTCTCCCCCGCCGGCGACCAGTGCGTGTCCGGCACTGTATTTATGCTGTTCGGCTGTTTTGAGGGGAAATCTCTCTTTCCAGATCTCCGGCCCGTTGCGGAAACAGCTTACCCCAAGCTTCTCCAACACCGCGTCCGGGATCCCGATATCCGCAACAACCACCTCACCTGCCGCCGCGCGTCCAGGCAGCAACAGATGCCCGGTTTTCGGACGAAAAAAGGTGACCGTCAGCTTTGCCTGCAGATGCAATTCCCCGAGCACGGCCCCGCTGTCACCCGATATCCCGCTAGGGACATCCACGGCAACCACCTCAGCGGTCCCTGAATCCACCGCTCTTCGAACCGCGCGCACCATCATAGCCGCTTGGCCATCCAGGGCGCGCGTCAGGCCGGCACCGAACATGGCATCGATAATCAGGCCCTTGCCCTCGATGAACGTCGGATCGAAAGACTGGGTTTTTCCTTGCCAGAGCTTCGCATGATGCGCCGCATCGCCGGTCAACCGCGAGATATCACCGAGCAGCGCCAGTTCGACGGGCCAGCCCGCCTCCTTGAGCAAACGCGCGACGACGAAGCCGTCTCCACCATTATTGCCAGGACCGCAAAGCACCAGGACGGCCTGAACAGGCCAGCGCGCGGTGATCGCCTCAAAGATCGCCTGTCCGGCGTTTTGCATCAGCGTCGTCCCAGGGACGCCCGCCGCCACAGCCGCGGCATCGGCTTTGTACATCTGAGAGACGCTGATCACTTCGGAATGATTCGCCGCCATATGCGATCCCCCATCTGGCATATCTGTGCGCTTCATCACCTCTACCCGAAGAGTGAGTGCCTATCTAATTATAAAAGAATCAGCGCTTTAGACCAGCTTTCAAACTCGCAACATGAGCATCCGCAGCATCCCGGAGCAAGATGGTGTCGGCACCAGCCAGGACCAGTTCATATCCGGCCGCGCAGAGATCTTCGGCACTTCGCGCAGGCGTGGGGATCGCCCCCAGCATTTTACCGGCGGCACGCGCAGCCTGTTCCACGCGTGCCGTCGCCTTGAGAACCTCCGGATGATCGACCTCGCCCAGATATCCCATATCCGAGGAAAGATCCGATGGTCCGACGAAGAGCATGTCGACTCCCTCGACCTGCGCGATCTCCTCTACTGCCTCGACCGCCTTCGCGCTTTCAATCTGGCAAATCACCAGCACGTCCCGGTTGGCGGCCTCCACATAATCCCAGCAATCCCGGCCGTAGCGCGACGCCCGCACGATGGCCGCGGCCATGCCGCGTCGGCCGACTGGTGGATAGCGGCAGGACGCAACCGCCCGGCGCGCCTCCTCCACGCTACCGACCGCCGGAATCATGACCCCCTCGAAACCCACATCCAGCACCCGCTTGATCCAGGCATCGTCGTTCTGCGGCACGCGGCAGATTCCGTGGCATGCATTGCCCTGAGCGATCTGAAGATGCGGCACCGCGTCCAATACGGAGCCCGGGCCATGTTCCAGGTCGACCATCAGGAACTCATAACCGGCCTGGACCACAACCTCAGTGGCAAAGGGCGAGAAAAGCTCGATCCAGCATCCAAAAAGGGGCGCCGAGGATTCGATATTGGCCTTCAAACTGGTCATGCTTTCTCCGGGGGATTAATGGATCCAGGCGCGAATCCAGATTTGTGAGGTTGGAGCGTTACCACAAGTTTCGCAGCAACACTGGAAGAACAGGATTCAACGGCGCGATGACTGAGACTCTACGATCTCGGCGGCCATTAGCGTACAAGAATCGAACAAAAGGCTTCCGCTTTGATTTTTCGGATCTTTTCGCAAGTCGCCGTAGCCTCGGCTTCGGACTTCGCTGCAACGACGAGCCGGTAAAAGGCGCGGGCGCCGGATGCGGAATCGCGCTGCAAGCTGAAGTTCCGGCCCTCAAGGGCATCGGCGTAGTCCTTTTCGGCCTCCTTCAGGAGGTCATGAGCTTGCGCCTCGTCAGCACTGGAGAGCAGCCAGAGGAACGTCCCTGTCTTCTCGCTCACCGCAGGTGCGCCGGAAGACGCAGTTGCGCTGGCGCGAGCGGTTTGAGACGGCTCCGCTTTAGGGGCTTTGTTGACTGCCGCCTTCTCAGGCGCTGGATCGACTTTCGGCGTTGGCGCAGCTGAGGCCGCGCCCTTTTTCCCACCTGTCGCCTTGGGTGGCGCCGCTGGTGTAATCAGCCTGGACTGAAGCTGGAACCCGCCTTGGTCCGACTGTTCTGCCGGACGTGCATTACTCTCAGCCGACGCGGGAGCAGTAGGGGCGCTCTTTTTCCCAGCCCCCTGCCCTGCAGTATCTTGCACGAGACTGGGCTGACGATTGCCGGTCTCCGCGGCCGCATCAGCCTCAGCGATTTGCCTGTCCGACTCCGCCTGTTCCAACGGGTCCGATGGAATCACGTCGAGCGGCTGTGAGGCCTGAACACCTAGCGCCTGCAGCCGCGCCGCCTGAACCTGGGCGTCTTGATGGCCCTTTTTCGCGGCGCGTTGATACCAATGAAGCGCGCGACGATCGTCCTGCGGCAACGCTAACCCCAGCCGGTGCATCTGACCCAAGGCAAACTGTGCTTCGCCGACGCCGGCATCCGCGGCCAGATGAAACCAGACCGCGGCCTCCACCTGATCCTGACCGACGCCATCGCCACGGAAGTAGGCAAGCCCGAGATTGTATTGCGCCATGGGATTGCTGGCATCGGCAGAGCGGCTCCAGAGCTGGGCGGCCCGAACGGGATCGCGCGGCACTCCGCGCCCTTGCGCATACATGAGACCCAGATTGTTCTGCGCGGCAGGCATGTCCTGCTGCGCCGCCAGCGCGTACCAGCGCGCCGCGGTCTCGAAGTCCGGTGTGCCTCCGTGGCCTGTTTCGTAAAGTTTGCCCAGACTGTATTGGGCTAGCGGATCGCCGCCCTCTGCCAGCGGCATCCAGATCCGAACTGCATCCTGGTCCCGGCCTGCTTTGTAAGCCGCCAGACCATCTTCGAAAGATGCGGACTGCGCGGAAAGAGATTCCGGCCAGGAACCAGCCAGCAGAGATGCGGTGATCGATGCGAGAAAGGCAATTCGCCTGATGGCCAGATTCATTTTCCAAACCTTGCTCAGACGCGAAAAAGGCTCTGTAGACGATAGCCTTAGCGCCGGATTCCGGCAAGCAATGCGTAACATTGACACGGAACGCCAAACACCCGCCATCCGCTGGGACGACCCGTGCCAAAGGAATCCCAACATGGTTAATCGACGTGGTTTACAATGAATTAATGTTTGCGAGCTAATTAGCTGAAGATTTCGACATATGTAGAGACAAAGCGCCCATGTTTCCGGTCCCCTTTAACGAAGAAAAAAGACTGAAGGCTCTGGCCGGTTACGATGTATTGGACACGCCACCTGAGGAAGCTTTCGACAGCCTGACGCGGCTGGCCCTTCGATACTTTGACACCCCCGTTGCACTGGTTTCATTGGTCGACGAAGCGCGGCAATGGTTCAAATCAGTTCAGGGCCTGGATGTTCGCGAAACCGATCGGGAAGTTGCATTTTGCGGCCACGCCATTATGGCCAACGATCCGCTGATCGTTTTGGACGCAACGGTCGACCCTCGTTTTGCCGATAACACGCTTGTCTGCGACAAACCCGGCATTCGCTTTTACGCCGGCGCGCCGCTTGTAACGCCGCACGGCTTCCGGCTCGGCACCTTTTGCGTGATTGACTTTAAGCCAAGATCCGAGTTTCCAGACGACCATATGACCGCTCTACAGGACTTCGCCACCGCCGCGATGCAAAGCCTGAATGCCCGACGCCTCGCCTACGCGCAGCAGAACGCCGACGAGGCGCAGATCGCTGAAGATAGTAGGGTTGCGGCCTTTTCAGCCATCGCTCACGAGATTCGCTCTCCGATCGCTGCCTTCAAAGGTTGCCTGGCGGCCATCGAGAGCGAAGTCTACGGTCCGCTCGGCGACGAACAGTATGGCGTACTGATCGCGGCCATGTCTGAAACCGCAGATCAAGTCATCACCATGACAGACCGCATGCTTAACCTTGCGCGCCTGAGAACCGGCAACGTCGAATTGGTGGAGGCGCAATCAAGCGTGGCGGCGTTGCTGAAAGGCGCGCAGCAGGCCTGGCGTTTCATGGAAGACCATGGCGAAATCGATATCCGAATCGAAGACAGCACCCGTGGCGCTCTCCTGTCGGCCGACGAGATCCTGGTCGCGCAAATGCTCGGTAATCTCATCACCAATGCGGTCAAGTACAGTCATCGGCCGGGACAGATTACCTTAACCGCCTCTGTCGATCGCGCAGGCAATCTGGAACTTGCGGTCAGCGATAGCGGCATCGGGATGAATGCGGACGATCTCGCCTCCGCGCTTCGCCCCTACAGCCAGGTTGTCCGGCCAGGCCGAAAGAGCGTCAAAGGCGTCGGTATCGGTTTGCCGCTTGTGAAGCAGTTGATCGAGTTACACGGCGGACGGCTGCAACTTGTCAGCGCCGAGGGTAAAGGAACGAAGGCCGCCCTGCTGTTTCCCTCTTACCGTGTGTCTTCCGTTTAATCTGACGTCCATCACTTTCGGTGGCGCTACCATAAAGAAAGGCGCACAGCGCTCGCGCACAACGGGCGACGGCCGCTGACGTGTAAGTCTAAATGTCTTTGGAAAGTTGGGGTGGCTAACGGGACTTGAACCCGCGACCTCCGGTACCACAAACCGGCGCTCTAACCAACTGAGCTACAGCCACCATCACCTGGATCGAACTTAACCTCGGAACACAATTGTGCGAGCCCTGTTCGACGCAGGATGGCGTTGTTTATACTCTGCGCCCGGACGCCGTCAAGCACGTTGGCGCGCAGTCTGCCAAGACTTGAAGATCGTTAGCCCCGGGTCGTAGTCTTGCGATCGACCCACTGAGCCTCGTTACCCTCCCGTTACCTCGGAGAAGTCAATGTCCAGCCCTGTTTCGGCCCCCAATCCCGTCACCGCCATGCAACGTCTCGGCACCGAGAGCGCATTCGAAGTTCTCGCACGCGCCAAGGCGCTCGAGGCCGCCGGCAAGTCGGTGATCAACCTGGGCATCGGACAGCCGGATTTCCTGACACCCGATCACATCGTCGAAGCAGCGGTCAAAGCTCTGCGTGATGGACATCATGGCTACACCCCGGCAAACGGCATTCCAGAACTGCGCGAAGCCGTTGCCGCCGACATCGACCGACGTCTGGGGGTCCAGGTAGATCCCAGTCACGTGGTCGCGGTTCCCGGCGGGAAGGTCACCATGTTCTTCGCCATTTTGATGTTCGGCGACTCGAGCAGCGAGATCCTCTATCCAAATCCCGGCTTTCCGATCTACGAGTCGGCTATCAACTTTTCTGGCGCCAAGGCGGTCCCAATCCCGTTGCTTGAGGAAAATGGTTTCGCCTTCTCCGCTGAGGATGTCCTTTCCCGTATCACGCCAGCGACCAGATTGATCATCCTGAACAGCCCTGCGAATCCCACCGGCGGTGTTACACCGAAGGAAGAGATCGACCGGCTGGTCGCCGGTCTGGAGGCCCATCCCCAGGTCACCATCCTTTCAGACGAAATTTACAGCCAGCTGCTCTATGACGGGCGCGAGCATGTCAGCTTGCTCTCCTACCCCGAAATCCGGAACCGTCTGATCATGCTCGACGGCTGGAGCAAGACCTACGCCATGACCGGTTGGCGGCTTGGTTACGCCGTCTGGCCCGAATCGCTCGTCGATCTCGCCACACGCATGGCCATCAACAGCCACTCCTGCGTCAATGCTTCGGCGCAGTATGCCGGGATCGCTGCACTGGAAGGCCCTCAGAACGCCGTCGACAACATGCGTGAAGCCTTTGACGCGCGCCGCCGTATCGTGGTCGAGGAGCTCAACAAACTGCCAAATGTTTCTTGTGTCGAACCTGGCGGCGCGTTTTACGCCTTCCCTAACATCCAGGCCACTGGCAAATCCGCCAAGGAGTTGGAGACCGCACTGCTGGAAGAAGCAGGCGTGGCGGCCATTGCCGGCACCAGCTTCGGCGAGTATGGCGAAGGGTACCTCAGGCTCTCCTATGCTAATTCCACCGAGAACATCCAGGAAGCAATCGGTCGCATGGGAACCTGGCTGGAGCAAAACACGTAACGACGCGCAGATCTTTCCTGCAGCAAGAAATGCATAGAAAATAGGCTGTTATTTGCCTATTTATTGATCATACTGCATGAAATTTCGCCATTCTCAGACTGCAATAGAGCCACAAACCCTTATGTGAGCGCACAATTCTCCCACCTTAGAGCTGAATTCGAAGTTGGCACGGGCTGTGCTAGTGCGAGCGTTAAGGCTCTCTTAAGAGATCCGGCTAATCAGCGAAAGGCCTGTAACCTGAGATGAAAAAGATCGAAGCGATCATCAAGCCCTTTAAGCTCGACGAAGTGAAGGAAGCTCTCCACGAGGTCGGCATCAAGGGAATAACCGTCACCGAGGCCAAGGGCTTCGGGCGCCAGAAAGGCCATACCGAGCTTTATCGGGGTGCCGAGTATGTTGTCGATTTTCTGCCCAAGGTTAAGGTGGAAGTGGTTCTCGAAGACGGACTAGTCGAACGGGCCGTCGAAGCGATACAACAGGCAGCGCAGACCGGACGGATCGGCGATGGCAAGATCTTCGTGAGTACGATTGATGAGTCCATTCGCATTCGAACCGGCGAGCGTGGTCCGGATGCTGTCTAGGCAGTTACCATCTAGTTTTCTGCGGCGGGAACCAGGATCGGTTCTTCCGGAGAAGTCAGGGAAGCACGGCGGAAACGGCGTTTCCGCCTCGTGAATTTTATCTACAACAGTCAAATACGGGAATCGTGAGCATGTCTGACCCGAAAACAATCCTCGAAATGATCAAAGAAAACGATGTGAAATACATCGATTACCGCTTCACGGATCCCCGCGGGAAGTGGCAGCACCTGGCGATGTACCATGAGGCCGTCGGTGAAGACGAACTGGTCGATGGCATCATGTTCGACGGCTCTTCGATTGCTGGTTGGAAGGCCATCAACGAATCCGACATGATCCTGAAGCCGGACCTCTCGACCGCAGTCATGGACCCCTTCGCCGCGCAGCCGCAGCTGATTCTCTTCTGCAACATCGTCGAACCCTCGACTGGCGAGCTTTACAGCCGCGATCCGCGCTCCACTGCCGTCCGCGCGGAAGCCTACGTTCAGTCCTCCGGCATCGGCGACACGGCCTACTTCGGTCCGGAAGCCGAGTTCTTCGTGTTCGACAACGTGCGCTACTCAACCGAATCCCACGAGACCTTCTTCTCCTTCGATTCGGAAGAAGGCCCTTACATGACCGGCGAACCCATGGAAGGCGGCAATATGGGCCACCGTCCGGGCATCAAAGGCGGCTACTTCCCGGTTCCGCCCGTGGATTCCGGCACCGACCTGCGCGCCGAGATGGTCTCGGTCATGGCCGAGATGGGCATGAGCGTCGAAAAGCATCACCACGAAGTTGCGCCCTCGCAGCATGAGCTGGGCATCAAGTTCAACACCCTGGTGCACGCCGCCGACGATCTTCAGAAGTACAAGTACGTCGTCCACAACGTCGCGCACAGCTACGGCAAGACCGCGACCTTCATGCCGAAGCCGGTCGCCGGCGACAACGGCTCGGGCATGCACACCCACCAGTCCGTCTGGAAAGAAGGAAAGCCGACGTTCGCTGGTGATGGCTATGCCGGTCTGTCCGAGACCTGCCTCTACTACATCGGCGGTATCATCAAGCATGCGAAGGCAATCAACGCCTTCACCAATCCCTCGACCAACAGCTACAAGCGTCTGATCCCAGGCTTCGAAGCCCCGGTTCTGTTGGCTTACTCGGCCCGCAACCGCTCGGCGTCCTGCCGTATTCCTTACGGCGCAAGCCCGGCGGCCAAGCGTGTCGAGGTCCGCTTCCCAGACCCGACCGCTAACCCCTACCTGGCCTTCTCCGCCATGCTGATGGCCGGCCTTGACGGCATTAAGAACAAGATCCATCCGGGCGAAGCCATGGATAAGGACCTTTACGATCTGCCGCCCGAGGAACTGGCCGACGTCCCGACGGTTTGCGGCTCCCTGCGCGAAGCACTGGAAGCTCTGGAAGCCGATCACGACTTCCTGCTGGCCGGCGATGTCTTCTCCAAGGATCAGATCGCGGCTTATGCCGAGCTGAAGTGGGAAGAGGTCTACCGCTTCGAACACACGCCGCATCCGGTCGAGTTCGAGATGTATTACTCGGTCTGATCCGCCTCACGGATCGCACCGAAAGCGAAAAGCCGGGGATTTTCCCCGGCTTTTTTCGTTTTGACCGATGGCTCAAAAATGAGCCTCAAGATAGATTGAGATCAGGACAACTGTTGGGTCGTCGCTTCTACGCCCGGGTCCGAACCTTCCGCCAGGATATCCGACATCAGATCGAAGTAGCGGGTAAGTCCCGAAATGAGACTTGGATCATTTGAGCTCCTGGATCTAATGACCTGCTCTACCTGCGCCGCAATCAGGGTGATGGAGGGAAACCCAAAGGAATCGCCCATCCCCTTCAAATCATGGGTCGCTCGGGACATCTGATCTAAGGCCTCTTCACCGCGTTCGCTCGTAAAGCGATTGTAGGCAGCCAGTGTGAAGTCGAGGCGCTCGCGCGCGGCAACGATGAAGGAATCCCGCATTTTCGCCTGAATCTGCGCTTCCAATTCACTGTAATCGCGGCCCATGAACAGCACTCCGCCGAAAGTCTCTCCTGGCCCCTAGAGCCATAGACGCCGTCCCCGAAACGGACGATCCCGGGCAAACTATCCACGATCAGGCGTTAAAGTTTGCTTTCGACTCAAGATTAACGTGCCTAAAGTTGTTCCGCCGTATCTGCTACAAGCCGAATTGCAACAGAACAAATACTGCCCGCCAGGTTCAGATCGACCGTCACTTGCTCTGGCGGTAATAAGAAAGCGGCCCGCTACAGGAGACGGGCCGCTTGATCGTTCACTTTAAAAAACTGTTACTTGATTTTTACTATGTCCGGCTGATTGCACGTCGGCGCGCAAAACCAAAAGCCAGCAACCCGACCGACATCAGCATCACGGTCGAGGGTTCCGGCACATCGATCAGTTCGAATGCCGTCGCCGCAATAACCGTGTGCGCTGGTGAGGTTGGGTGGACTTCATCCCAATAGACGAACTGATCCGGAGTGGTGCCGGGCGGGCAGATAAAGTTGCCGATATTGTCGAAGCACGTCAGCAGGAAAGCATTCTCCGGATCCGTGAATCCGAAGGCCGCCGGATCTGCCAAGGCATCCTTGAAGAGCTGGTTGATATCCAGCAGCGAAAAGTTTCCATCCAGTGTGCCCAACAGCGCTTCCAGCCCGTCATTGTGCACTTGGGTCACCGCGTTGAGTGGAGCTTCAGCGCCCTGTAACCCAGCCAAGGGTGTTTCGCCGAGATCGGGCAAATTCGCGATCAGGAAGTTTTCGGCTCCAAGCGCGCTCAAAGCGTTGATCGCATTTTCGATGTTCATCAGTACGGTCGCGGGATCATTCACACCAAAGAGGTAGTCATTGCCGCCAATCCACAGGACGAAGAGCGCATCAGGGTCCGGCTGATTCGGTCCCCCATACAAGGCCTGGAACTGCTGTATCTGCTGGGTCAGGCCCGGCAGACCGCTCAGCGCCGGATTACCCGTCGCGAGATGGGCGATCGTCGTGGCGCCGCTCGTCGCCGCGCCGTAGGCGAAGTTGATGCCATCGGACGGCGGAGCCAGTGGGTTCAATCCCGGATCCGTCCCCAAGGTCGGATTCAAACCCAGCTGCGCCGCAAACTGATCGACCCAGTTGGGCCCATTGGAGAAGCGCCCGGGAAAATAAGGTGGTGACGGCGGAAAAGTTCCGCCTGAGAGATTAAAAACGTTACCCGAATCGGACAAACTATCGCCGAAAACAAAGAGTTGAGAATAGTCGATGGTTGCTGCCTTCAGCGGCACGCTTGTCAAAACGAGGGCGAACAGAGCCGCCGTGACTCCACGCAGAAAGTACAGGTATTGCATTGCCTTCCCCAAATTAAGACGCGCCGACGTCTTCAGCGCCGAAGTTATTCCTCGGGTGCTACCCTTCTTAGTTGTTGAACAGTCTAGTACGATAAACAGCGCGGGTGACACGCCTAATTCTGTTTCTTTACCAATTTTTTCCGGGGTTTGGCATTGAGGCAACAGTCTGAACAACGGCGCGCGGGATGCTTTTCGCAAACGGAGAAACTCAAGGCAGATCCCCGCAGCTGCCAGCGGTCTTGAGGGTCACCGTTTGGATTCTCTCTTCGTTTTTCCGGCGGTGAGCACGTCTGTGGGATGGCCAGCACGGCCGATTCCGTTGCTCAAGAAAGGCGGATGAGAGTTACCAGCCGAGGGATAACCGAATTACGGAGTCCAGAAACACGAACGCCACCGCGGTCATACGACGGCGGTGGCGTTCGTGTTTTACAATTTTACAGCCCTCATCAGAAGGCTGCTGCGCCGGCCGGAGGGCCGACGGACCGAGCGTTAGGCGGCGATGCCTTCGCGCCAAGCGGTCGAAGACTTGCAGGTCTTGCAAATCCGCTCGCCCGGCCATTCGCTCAGGAACTTCTCACGGCACTTGAGGCAGGCGCGCGTCTTTTTCTCGTAGACGCGATCCGACTCGGGCTTCGTGTTTGACTGATCGCTCATTCTTACCTCCAACCGAACTTTATTCGTAACTCACTCGCAGTCGTCTTTCGCGCGCCATCAGAGACATTAGGACTCAAGGCCGCACGATGACAGTGACCCTCGCTGTGACTTAAGAGCGCAGTCAAACCAGATAACCGAACCCGGTCGACTTCGATCCCGCCAATACGCCGGAAACCGCAAACGAATTTGCTCGTCATCCATCGCAATTCAGTTTCAACCGGCGAAGGAGCGAAGTACGGCCTGTTTAAGGATTCTCGTATTCGCAGCCGGGTCCGAAGTCAGCGGAGGCAGACAAAAGCCCCTACACGCCTGAAGCATGCTTTGAGGCTATTCTGCTCGCTTTGACGGATGTGACCAGAGCATATGTCGCTTTCGGTCTACCGGGCGCCCAAATTCCAGACGTTGTGCGCCGCAGCAACGGGAACATAATCTCTGTTACAAAAATATTCAACTCTTTTAAACGATATCCTACATTTTATGCAGTTTTCAATCAGGGCAACCATCGAATCCGATCTTGCCGATCAACGTACAAACGGCGGACAAGCTTGGTTTCCCGCGCTTTTTCCTACCTCAATGCAGGCAAAACGATTAGCCACCGGACCGCTCCCGCATTGCCCGTTGGTTAATCATCTCGGTTAAGGCTTATAGTTAGTAAACCTTAAATAATCGTTAGTGTTTCAATGTAATTTCCAAAAAAGATGTAGGCCAAGTTACGCGAGTCCAAGGCGCTGAAGGCGATCAATTCTCCAAATCCAAGAAATGGTGCCGTTCAAGTCATTAGCTCGACAATCATCGCCTTGCCATCATCGCCACACTGGTTATCGTTTCCGCTTAAACTTAATTCGGCGCGATCGCGCAGGGAAATCTGAGATGCCGCCACACCTAACCGTGCCACCGCGAAGAGCTCCTCAGAGCTTCATGGATTTCGAGATTGTCACGGATCTCGACAACTTGTCGGCGGATATCGCGATCCTGGGGATCCCATACGGCGATCCCTACTCCATCGATGAAGTTACCAACGATCAGACCAATGCACCGACAGCGATTCGGCGCGCTTCACGCCGCGCCAGCGATGGCCTGAGGCAATGGGACTTCGATCTGGACGGTCTGCTGTTCGACGACCGGGAGATCCGCGCCGTGGACTGTGGAGACGTTCCCGGTGATGCCCAGAACCTGGGAACCCACTACCGGCTCGCCGAGCAGGCCGCGCGGAAAATCATTGCAAGCGGCGCGCTGCTGATCACTCTGGGCGGCGATCACGGCGTGCCGATCCCCGTTATGCGCGCGCTCGACAGCCTTGGGCCGATCACCTTGGTCCAGATCGACGCCCATCTCGATTGGGTGGATGAAAAGAACGGCGTCCGCGAGGGCTATTCAAGTCCGATGCGCCGGGCGTCCGAAATGGCGCATATCGGCGAAATGTTTCAGATCGGGCTGCGCGGCCATGGCAGTGCCCGGCGCGAAGAGGTGGCGGCCGCCCGCGCCCACGGCTCGCACCTTATTACCGATATGATGCTGCAGGACCAGGGCATCGACGCAATTCTGGAACGCATACCGGCGGGCGGAAACAGCTACCTGACCATCGACGCCGACGGTCTGGATCCAGCGATCATGCCGGCTGTCGAAGGCCCCGCGCCCGGCGGCCTCACCTTTCACCAGGCACGCAAACTCATCCAGGGGCTGGCGGCCAAGACCCGTGTTGTCGGCATGGACATTGTCGAGATCACGCCGCGGCGGGATCTGAACCAGATTTCGGCCATCACCGCCTGCAATCTCATCTTCAACATGATCGGGTCTGCGACGCGCGCCGGCTACTTCGACCGGTCTTAAAGCGAAAGCTAAAGACCGCGGCCATCGATCGGTTTCCGCTCGTCTTCAGCGCTGAAGCTGCACGACCATCGGCTTACCGTCATAGCCATGCTGGCTGTCATGGGCCCGCAAGGTGACTTCGGAAATGCTGTCGGGAATCTCCACGCCGCTGAGCGAACGGGTAAAGGGCTGTTCGTTTTCATGGGGATGGTGCAGGATCCGCGTGCCCAGCACCGTACCGTCCGGCGCAACAACATCCCACTTGTCGGCATAGTGATCCCAGCCTTCGTCTGCGTGGGCCACGGTCACGTTAAAACGCCACTTGCCGCTGTTATCCTGCACCGCTTCGACACCAACCACATCGGCACCGCCAGCCTTCGCAGCGAAAGGCAGAAGCGCAAAAAGGCCTACCGCGATAAGCCCAGCGCCAAGCAGCAACGCCAGGAAAAGCCGGTGGTGTTCTTTCCGGGCCGCCAGGACACGGCTTCGCGCTTTGTGTTTTCTATCCATAAGGCGATCCCTGCAGTTCTCAATCCCTGAAACTTTGTTTTAAGACAAACGAAGCGTTGTGAATAATCACTGTCAGGTGAACGCTCCCTGCCAAGTGAACACTCCCTGCCCGCTTCGGTCAGCTTTCGGCGACGGTGCGCGGCCGGCCCTCATCATCAATCGCCACATAGACAAAAGTCCCTTCCGTGACCTTTACCTCCGACCCGTCGAGCCTTCGCTCCGCAAAGGTCTCTACATGCACAGACATAGAGGTCGTTCCGATCTTTACAATCTTTGCGTAGCAGCTCACCAGATCGCCGACAAAGATCGGCCGGTGAAAGCGCATGGCATCCACGGCGACCGTCGCGATTCGCCCCTTGGCGTGATGCGCTGCCGGGACGGCGCCGGCCAAATCCATCTGTGCGAGCACCCAGCCGCCGAAAATATCGCCATTGGGGTTTGCGTCGGCTGGCATGGCCAGGGTGCGGAGCGCGGGCTCCCCGCGCGCCTCGGCGGCTTTATCGGTCATCGCCGTAAATCCTTACTAAATCTGGTGGTTTTCCACAGAAAGGCTACATCATCTGCTTGCGCGGCTCCGACCCGCATCAATATAATGACGACTATGTCAGATCTGTTCCAGTCCGTCGCCACAGAGACGAGCGACTACTCCGCAAAAGATATCGAGGTCCTCGAAGGGCTCGAGCCTGTCCGCCATCGCCCCGGTATGTATATCGGCGGCAACGACGAGCGCGCCATGCATCATCTGGTGGCCGAGGTGCTCGACAATGCCATGGACGAAGCCGTCGCGGGCCACGCCACGCGCATCGAGCTGGAGCTCGGCCTGGAAAACCAGGTGACCATCCGCGACAACGGACGCGGCATTCCGGTCGACCCGCACCCGAAGTTCAAAGATAAGTCGGCGCTGGAGGTCATCCTCACCACCCTGCACTCCGGCGCGAAGTTCACGCAAAAAGCCTATGCCACCTCCGGCGGCCTGCACGGCGTCGGCCTATCGGTCGTCAACGCCCTGGCCGACAAGCTCGCCATTGAGGTAGCGCGTGACCGCACGCTTTATCGCCAGGAATACAGCCGCGGCGTCCCGCTTGGGAAACTCGAGCCCATGGGCTCGGTCCAGAACCGGCGCGGCACGACCATTGTCTTCCGGCCCGACAGCGAAATCTTCGGGACCGGTCCGCAGTACCGCCCGGCGCAACTGCACCGTATGGCGCGTTCCAAGGCCTATCTCTACCGCGGCGTCGAAATCCGCTGGAGCTGCCACCCGTCGCTGGTCGAGGGCACGGAGATCCCGCAAAGCCAGGTCATCCATTTCCCGAACGGGCTCGAGGACTATCTAGCCGCCAGCCTGAACAACCGGCGTATGCTCACGCCGGAGCCCTTCGTGGGCGAGGCTAAGTTCGCCGACAACGAAGGCCGGGTCGAATGGGCAATCTCCTGGCCCATGGATGAGAACGGTTTCGTCTCTTCCTACTGCAACACCATCCCGACGCCGGACGGCGGCAGCCACGATGCGGGCCTGCGTTCCGGTCTGCTGCGTGGTCTGAAAGCCTACGGCGATCTGATCGGCAACAAGAAGGCCACGCAGATCACCGCTGAGGATGTCCTGGGCGGCGCCTGCGCGCTCTTGTCCGTCTTCATCCGCGATCCGCAGTTCCAGGGCCAAACCAAGGAAAAGCTGGCAACGCCCTTAGCCACCAAACTGGTGGAAGCGCAGATCCGCGATCACTTCGATCACTGGCTCTCCGGCCACCCGGAACGTGCGCGCGTACTCCTGGAGCGCATCATCGAGCGTGCCGAAGAGCGGGTGAAACGGCGCCAGGATCGGGAGCAGAGCCGCAAGAGCGCGACCCGTAAACTGCGTCTGCCGGGCAAGCTGGCGGATTGCTCACGCAACCGTTCCAGCGACACCGAGATCTTCCTGGTCGAGGGCGATTCGGCCGGCGGCTCCGCGAAGCAGGCCCGTTCCCGCGAGACCCAGGCAGTCCTGCCCCTACGCGGCAAGATTTTGAACGTGGCTAGCGCCTCGACGGAAAAGCTGAAGGCCAATCAGGAGATCAACGACATCTCCCAGGCCCTCGGCTGTGGCCTGCGGGGGCAGTTCGATTTGGACAAGCTGCGCTACGAGCGCGTGATCATCATGACCGACGCGGACGTGGACGGCGCCCACATCGCGTCTCTGCTCATGACCTTCTTCTATCGGGAGATGCCCGGCCTGATCGAGTCGGGGTGTCTATATCTGGCCCAGCCGCCGCTCTACCGCCTGACCCAGGGCGGCGAGTCAGTCTACGCCATGGACGACGCGGACAAGGACGAGCTGATGGCCAGTCACTTCAAGGGCCGCGGCAAGATCGAAGTCAGCCGCTTTAAAGGCCTGGGTGAGATGCCCGCCAAGCAGCTCAAAGAGACCACCATGGATCCGAAAAAGCGAGTGCTCCTACGGGTGACCATCGCCGACGCGGCGGATCAGGAAGTCGACATGGGCGAACGTCAAAAAGACGCCGCCGATATGGTCGAGAGACTGATGGGCAAGAAGCCAGAGATGCGCTTCAACTTCATCCAGGAAAACGCCAAGTTCGTCTCCGATATCGACGTTTAGATTGTTTCGAACCGCTCGTTTTATTGAGGTTTAGCCCTTCCAGGTTGCCTATCTTTCGATTTGTGCAGAGCATTCTCCAACCATTTTGAACCATTTGACCGGGAAGATTTTCTGCCCTGACGAGGCGCATTTCGCAATGCGATGCAGCGCATCGGATAAGAATTGCAACACAGTCAGGGCAGAAAAGACCCCGGCCTTCGGTGGTCTCAAGCAGCTCATCGGCAGCGTTGAGCTGCTTGCCCGATGCGCCGCATCGCGCTGCACAGCTCGCCTAGCCGAATGAGCCTCTTGAGATCATCAAATCGTTTCCAAATGGTTGGAAAATGCTCTAGATACGCAACGATGGAAAGCATCATCTCCGTCTCGGAACTCTCGAAAAGCTACGCCAGCGGTTTTCAGGCGCTGAAGTCCGTCAGCCTGGAAATCCAGAAGGGCGAGATCTTTGCGCTGCTGGGACCGAACGGCGCGGGTAAGACCACGCTGATCGGCATCATCTGCGGCACGCTCAACCCTTCGGGCGGCAAGGTCACGGTCGGCGGCCATGACATCATCGATGATTTCCTCGAGACCCGCTCGATGATCGGGCTGGTGCCCCAGGAGCTCACCACCGATACCTTCGAGACGGTCTGGACGACGGTGACCTTTTCCCGCGGCCTCTTCGGCAAGCCGGCAGATCCGGGACACATCGAGAAACTGCTGAAACAGCTCTCGCTCTGGGACAAGAAGGACAGCCGCATCATGTCGTTGTCCGGCGGTATGAAGCGCCGGGTGATGATCGCCAAGGCGCTGTCTCACGAACCGGAGATCCTGTTCCTGGACGAACCCACCGCCGGCGTGGACGTCGAGCTGCGCAAGGATATGTGGGAGGTCGTGAAGACCCTGCGCGAGTCGGGCGTGACCATCATCCTGACCACCCACTACATCGAAGAAGCCGAGGAGATGGCGGACCGTATCGGCGTGATCAATCGCGGCGAGATCGTTCTGGTGGAAGCCAAGAGCGAACTGATGCGCAAGCTGGGCACCAAGCAGCTGGCCGTCGAGCTCCAACAGCCGCTCGATTTGATCCCCTCTTCCCTAGCCGCGCACGACCTGGAGCTCTCATCCGACGGTCTGCAGCTGATCTATACTTACGACACCCAGGCCGAGCGCACCGGCATCCGGTCTCTGCTCAACGATCTGGACGAGGCCGGCATCCGCTTCAAGGACCTCAGCACCTCACAGTCTTCGCTCGAAGAGATTTTCGTCAACCTGGTCAAGAGGCCGTCATGAACCTGCGCGCCGTCCGAGCCATCTATCTCTTCGAAATGAACCGCACCTGGCGCACCATCGCCCAGAGCATCGTCGCCCCAGTGATCTCGACCGTGCTTTACTTTGTGGTCTTCGGTGGCGCCATCGGCTCGCGGATCACGGAAGTCGACGGCGTCGGTTACGGCACTTTTATCGTGCCAGGCCTGATCATGCTTTCGGTCCTGACCCAGAGCGTCTCCAACGCCTCTTTCGGGATCTATATCCCGCGCTTCACCGGCACGATCTACGAGGTGCTCTCCGCCCCAATCACCTATTACGAGATTCTTCTGGGTTACGTCGGCGCGGCGGCCACCAAGTCGATCATCCTTGGCTTGATCATCCTAGCCACCGCCAGCCTCATCGTGCCGCTGCAGGTGGCCCACCCCTTCTGGATGATTCTGTTTCTGGTCCTGACCGCCGTCACCTTCAGCCTGCTCGGCTTCATCATCGGCATCTGGGCCGACAGCTTCGAAAAGCTGCAGATCGTCCCCCTGCTGGTAATCACCCCCCCTCGCCTTCCTTGGCGGCAGCTTCTATTCGATCAACATGCTGCCGCCCTTCTGGCAGACCGTGACCCTCTTCAATCCCATGGTCTACCTGATCAGCGGTTTCCGCTGGAGCTTCTACGAAATCGCCGACGTCAGCCTCGGCACCAGCCTGGGTATGATTACCCTGTTCCTGGTGCTTTGCCTCTACGTGGTGCGCTGGATCTTCAAGACGGGATACCGGCTGAAGAATTGACTCAGTTATCTCCGATGCTCACCACCATCTTCTGAGATCCAAAACGAGAGCACCGAACGCTTTAATCCGGTTTCGGACTGCGCGAACACGATCCAGTCCCATGAGAAGTGCGAGCCCCAAGAGAAGCGATGCCAGTGGCATTCCGTATTGCGCGTAAGGTGTCCAGCGTAATCCGAGCGGTACGTCAGCGAAATGTCGGAAGTAAATTCCGCCAATAACCTGCGGTGCATAGGTGACAACAACAGCGAGCCCTACGATCCGAATCACAAGGGCGAAGACCGTTTCTCGGTTCCATACGGGATCAACGAGGCACTCCAATGCCGTTTTTCGAGCATCGGGCAAAATCCGACGCGACAGCCAATCAGCCTTAATCCAAACCAGAGCAATGAGCAGAAAGAAAACCAGGACGTGAATCGCAGACCAATATACGTCCTGATAAATTGTCGCAGCTTCCACAAAAACGCCGGCTTGAGACCTCCGCTCCAACACACCCAAAATCAGCGAAACAAGCGAAGGAACTGCGAGAAAGAGGAAGTAAAGAGCCACCAAACGGCAACCAATGAACGCGACATCTCTGGGACTTAGCATTGCGTTCAGACTTCTCCATATCTCTTGAGCACACGTCTCAGATATGGAGCTCACAGTGAATTAATGCAACCTGCACGTTTATAAACGTTTTGCCTTGGCCACAACGCGAGCGATTTTGTCAGCGCCCAAAATAAACAAGCACCCGAAGAGAAAGGACACGAGCGCCCGGGGAAATGCTTCGAGAACATCGAGATTCCAAAACGACTTCTCATGCCCCACGACGGAAATAAATATCCATAGGACGACTGTCGAGAAGTTGCTCAGCAAGAGCACAACGCCGGTCGCGACGATGACAACCGACAAGACTCCCGTGCGATCCCACTGTCCCTTATCGCCACTAGCACCTTCAGTGGGCCAGACCCGCATCGACAACCAGTTTGCCCCAAACCAAAAGAAAAGCATCGGGGCCAAGTCTGTCACGAAATGAAGTGCCATCGACAGGTAGAGAGAGACCTCACGATCCGCCACGATCTCATGGTCATCCAGCACCAAAAAAACGGTGCTGGAAAGCATCGAGTAGGCGTGCGGCAATCCCTGAATCAAGATGTACAAAAAGTACAACGCCATTAGCCGGCACCCTATAAAGGCCGCTTCTCTCGGACTTAACATAGTGATCTCTTACCCAGCTTAGAGGACGATCGCAGCTTAACCCGCGACTGCCTTCCGCCCAAATTTCACCACTTCCTGCACCAGAAAATCCATATCCGCCAGGGTCGTGCGGTGGTTGGTGATGTTGACCCGGATCGCGTTCACCTCTCCCAGTTTGGTGGTCGAGGGGGCCGCAACACCCGACTCCTGCAGATCCATCACGATCTCCGAATTGAGTTTGTTCACTTCGTCCATCGCGCGCCCTTCCGCCACAAAACGGAAACAGCAGATGTTCAGCGAGACCGGCGCGGCCAGTTCCAGGTCCGGATGGGCCTCGACGAGCGCGGCGAGATATGCGGCCTGCCGGCAGTTGTCCTCGACCTTTTCCGCGATGCGTTTGATCCCCTGTTCCTTCAGGGCGAACCAGACCTTCAGAGCCCGGAAGCCGCGTGAGAGTTCCGGACCGTATTCGCAGAACCAGGGATTGCCGCCGGCGAGTCCGCGCGGGGCCGCGGTCAGATATTCCCGGCGCAGGGTGAAAGCCTCTCGGTGCGCCGTCTCGTCCCGAATCAGGACGAAGCCTGCGTCGTACTGCACATGCATCCACTTGTGGAAATCGAAGGCGATGGAATCGGCGCGCTCAATCCCCTTAAACCGGGGTTTCAGTTTCTCGCTGAGCGCGGCCACCGCGCCAAAAGCGCCATCGACGTGGAACCAAAGATCGTAGTCCTGACAAACGTTGGCAATAGCCTCCAGATCATCGATCGCACCGGTGTTCACCGTCGCCGGCGAACCCATCACACAGAAAGGCATCTTACCCAGCGCAAGGTCCGTTTCGATGGCCGCACGAAGCGCGGCGACATCCATAGTGTAATCGTCGTTCACCGGTACGGTCCGCAACGCATCCATGCCTAGCCCCATGAGATCGAAGGTCCGGGCCATGCAGCTGTGCGCCTCGGCGGAGGCATATCCTACGAGCTTTCCTTCGCTCGGCTGCACTCCCCGGCGGCGCACATCGTAGCCGACTTTTCTGTGACGGGCTGCCGTCAGGGCGATCAGGGTCGCAAGTGAAGTGCCGCTGACCACGAGACCGCTGGCCGTCTCTGGAAAGTCGAACAAGCGCCGGCACCAGTCGATAACCTGTCTCTCCACATAGATGGCGCCGTGGTCACGGCCACCCAAATTACAGTTCATCGCCGCCGCCATGGTCTCGGCGATCACACCGCCGGGCGTGCCGGCGCCATGCACCCAACCGAAGAAACGCGGATGTGTATTGCCGGTCGCGTAAGGCAGCACGCGCTCGATGAGTTCTTCACAGACCTTCGCCGCACCCGATCCCTCCATGGGCACCGGTTCGACAAGCGCTTGCTTGACGGCATCGGGCACCGGCGTCCAGACCGGCCGCGTCGTTGCGCCTTCCATGTGGTCAAGGGCCCGGTCAAGCATCTCATGGGCAAGCTCGCGGAAGCTGTTCCAGTCTTCAGGGTCGAGCGAACGTTCCGGCGAGTCCGGACCGGCAGGTGGAAGAGTCATGATGTGCCTCGATTAAGTGGCCTGCCCGGTCAAAGCGACGGCGGACAGACCAGAAGTGGTATTGCCTTAGTGTTATAGGTCTGTCCCGCGTTCACTGTCATGGGCAAATTGTGATCTCTGCCCCACAGGCCTCCACCCGCATCGTTCCAGGCTCCTCAAACCAGCAACCCGCGAATACTGGCCGAGAACCGATGTTGGCCGCTCCATGCAAAGTAATCACAGAAGCTGTTTCCACCCCAATAATGCGAATAAATCTCATTTTCATTTCAACTATAAGAAAGCGTTATTATTTGTATGCGGATTATTTCAGGCCTATAGTTTGTTTCATCAAATGCATCGGCGAGTCTTGGCCTGATCAAGGCCATGGCCTTCATACCAGCAAACAAAAAGCCAATGGGAGACGAGAATGCCTGACCCGACCATCCTGAACCACGGCGATATGGTGATGTGCTCGCAAGGGACTTCGCCGGGCGCTTTCCAATCGACGCAGCCGTCTGGTGTCGCTCAACCGGGCGAGACCGTGCCGCTGGTGAACGTTCCCACCTTCGGTATGTGCCGCTCGATGGCAAACCCCCAGACTGCGTCTGCAACGGCTGCCGCGCAGGGTGTCATGACATTTGCACCTTGCGTACCCACAGTCGTCGGCCAGTGGGTGGGCGGCGATCCCACGAGCGGTAACGTCCCCGCTTTCTCTGCCTGTCACTGCAGCGCCGGTGGCGTCATCCGGAAGGCGTAAGAAAGAACCGGTGTGCGATCACTCAGTCAGTGTCGCGCTGCTCTTCGTCGCGATCGTCTGATGTCGACTCCATAGTCCCAAGCATTCTGTGCAGGACCGACTGTCCCCAGCGCGCGGCGAAGTTCTGAAAGTCTTTCTCTTCGCGGCGGCGGGATTGCACCCGCAGGACCAAGGAGGCGATCATGACCCTGGCATGCGCTTCGTCGGGTGTCAGCTGTCCGCTGACGAAACCGTCGGAGAGCGTCAGCGGCGCTGGGATTGCCTTGACCTGGTTGAGCGCGAGGGGATGGCTCAAAAGCTCGAAGGGCGTCGGCTCGGATGGGTCGGTTTCCCAGGCTTCCATGGCCGTATCGTAAATGCGGTAGCTATCGTCTGCGTCCCTCAGATGCCGTCCGATACCGAGCCTCCTGCCGGCTTCGGGGATATCGGGCAGGCTCTCGAAGACCTCGCTCGCCCTTTGCACCCCCTGCCCCTCCGGACTTTCGAGCAGACGTTCGAGGATCGGGCCGCAGGCCATATGCGGCCGCTCATAGCAAAGAGCGATGGCGGCGAGTGACAGCGCCAACTCGATCGCGCGCTCTTGCGCTCGGCCCTTCAGAAAATCCCAGAACTCGTGATAGAGCAGCGGCAGAGTCGCGATCTCGTCTTCAATTTCGGCGACAGCCTTCGCGTCATCGCCGGTAAAGAGCGCGCAATAGATAACCGCCGCCCCCTCAACCAGGCCGAGGATCGACAGCCCCTCCGTATTCGAACGCGTTTCTTCAGCAATGAGCTGCTGCCGGAATTCGAAAAACTCCGGCATAACTGCGCCGGCCAGTGAATGATCTCCCTCCTTCGCACGCTTAGCGAGGATTCCGGCTCGATTGTGATGATAGGCGACCGCCGCGATATCGACGAGCCGCGCTAAGGACTCCGGATCATCTTCGACCAGCGGCTTATGCTGCTCGATGAAGGCCTGAGCATCGCGTTCGATTTCGTCGAGTTGCTGCATTACAGCGAGATCCTCGGCTTTGAAGGCGGCAAAGAGCCGCCTGGCCCGATCGAACATGTAACCGGTCAGCGCGGTCTGCACGAAATGATGGGTCTCGTGATTGATCGTGCGAATGTACAGCCGGTCGCCCTCTGTCGATTTACCGTCGACCCAGCGGGCAACCATTTCGCTGTATGAGTCTCTATCGATGTTCAGGACGATGATACCCGAAACCGGCTCGAACTGGCCCAGCTTGCCGGGCGGCAAGCGCTTGACCAGTTGATTGAGGTCGATGGTCTGTTCGGCTTGTTCGCTCATAGATCCCGAACGCGCCAACGTCCGGACGCATCCTTACGCACCAGTTCCACGATATCGCCATCCAGTTGCTCGACATCCGTCAGCGACAGCAGAGCACTTTTAACCTCATCTGCGCTCAAATCGGGCAAGACCTCGGCGGCGCGCGCCAGCAAATCCTCCAGGCTTAGCGGCCCCTCCATCTGAAGAAAGGCGATCACCGCGATCTCGCCCTGCGAAAGCCGCGCCGACTTCCGCCAGGTGCTCCAGGCCAGCTTGGCAAAGGAGGTCAGACCCGCGACAACGGCGCCAGCGGCCAGGGCGCCAGGGGCCATCACCGCCGTAATCGCCGCCCCCACCATGCCGATCGCCTCCAGCACCGGCAGGTCCTTATCACGGATCACCCAGTTCCCGACCTGCAGATTGAGCCCGTCCGCGGCCGCGTCGCCGCCCAGAGTTTCGCGCTCCGCCTCCTGAACCCCCTGTTGCAACGCCAGATTCAACGGGCCGGCAATCTCATCGAGAGGAAGCTGTTCAGCAGCGATAGACTGCTGCACATCCGTAAGAAAGGCTTCCTCTGTCTTATAGACCCGCATGGCACCCTCATAGTCAGCCGTGTTCAAACAGCAGATTGCCATAAAGTCTCTGCTCTGTCGCCAACCGGCATCGCGTTGTATCTTGCGATTCGCCTGCTACGACTAGGTGCCACGATGAATCGCCGCATGCCGCGCCGCCTTTATTGCTACAAGTTCGGGAAGGAGGTTCCGCTCCTGAACGAGGAAGAGTACGCGCAGGTCATGACGCCCATGACCAACCGCACGGCAGCAACAATGGACTACATCAAGACGCACGGCGCATCGCTTAGCGAGGCGCTTGAAAATGCTCTGGTCGCTCAGGAGGCTCTCAAGACCTACGAACTCATGACTGGCGTCCGGCTCGAACATCCCGATCAGCTCTACGCTGTCCGGCTCTCGGATTATGGCCGCCCCTGCCCGAACTGTTCGAAACTCTTTTGCACACCGCGCGCCCGCTACTGTGTTGAATGCGGTCACCAACTGCCGGAAGGAGAAATCGCGGGTCCTGTTCCAAACTCAGACCAATAGCCCGAATATCACTCGCCTCGCCACCGATCCTTTGATAGCCAGGCGACGGCCTTAAATCAGCCCTCTCGATGCACTCATCACCCACTCATGGCAATCCATATGAAGCACTTAAAAATTCGTCCACTGCGCCGCGAAGACGCGCCGCAGCTGGCTCAAGTTTTCTTCGATGCTGTGCACGAAGGCACCAGGAACTTCTATGACGAAGAGCAGCGACGGGCCTGGGGCGGCGATACGCCCGATGCTGAAGGCTGGTATGAAAAGCTGCGGGATATGATCGGCTTCGTCGCGGAGGCTGACGGTCAACCCATCGGCTTCATGACCATCGATGCCTCAGGCTACCTGGACCTCGCCTTCGTCGCACCGGGATCTTCCGGACAGGGTGTCGGGCGATTGCTATATGACGCTATCGAAAGGAAAGCCCAGGCACTCGGCGCGCGTCATCTGACGGTCGCCGCCAGCAAAGCCGCAAAGCCCTTTTTCGAGCGGCAAGGCTGGTCTCTTATTGAAGAGCAAAGCGTAAGCAGGCACGGCGTGATACTGAACAATTACCGCATGGAAAAGCACCTTTGACCATGGGCCTGCTGGTAAAATCCTTTGTGGGATGAAAGGCTTGTCGCGAAGAAAAGCTGGAGATGACCGATGATACACAAAGGCGGTTGCCACTGTGGAAACATCTCAATGGCGTTCGAGACGGAGCTCGATCCCCAAGAGGCGCAAACACTGGCCTGTCTTTGCAGCTTCTGCAGAAAGCATAACAGCCGGGCGACGGCCGACCCGAGCGGAAGACTGACAATCAACGTCGCCGAACCGTCTCTTCTCGGACCTTACTCGTTCGGCTACCGTACAGCGGAGTATCTCATCTGCCGTAACTGCGGCGTCTATGTCGCGGCGATCACTTTGGATGACGAGCCGCGTGCGCTCGTGGTGGTCAATGCTCTGGAGACTCACGCCGACTTTTCCCGCGCGCCGCAGACTGTGAGCTACGGGGATGAAGATCGGGAAACACGACTGAAACGGCGTCAGCAAAACTGGACGCCAGTATCATTGCACTTTGGTTCTGCGTCTTGAGCGATTGCCCAACATCTTTACCAACTCAAAAAGAACTGAATGACGAAGGCGTTGGTGATGTCGACGAAGAAGGCACCGACCAGCGGCAGAATGATGAAGGCCGTTGGCGCGGGACCATGGGTCTTGGTGACTGCGGTCATGTTGGCGACCGCGGTCGGTGTGGCACCGAGAGCGAAGCCAGCGAAGCCAGCGCTCAGCACGGTCGCCAGATAATCGCGGCCCATGGCTGGGAATAGAACCAGGAGGATAAACAGCACCGTGGCCGCCGCCTGCAGCGCGAGCAGCAGGAGCAGAGGACCCGCGAGATCGGCAATGGCCCAGAGCTGCATGGACATCAGCGACATGGCGATAAAAAGCCCCAGCGAAAAGTCGGACATCACGGCAAGCGCCTTGGTTCGCGCCGGCCAATGCATACGGGGTAGAATGTAAGGGACAGTGTTCGACATAACGATCGCCACCATCAAACAGGCCACGAAGAGCGGCAGCTTCAAGCCCGCCTCTTCCAGGGCCTCGTTCAGGAAGAACCCGATAATGGCGGCGATATGGATGACCAGGATCACCGCCATAATGCTGATGTGATTGATCTGCTCGCTGCCCTCCTTCTCGTGGGTCAGGCCAACGATCATGCCATTGGTTTCGACGTCCGAGATGCGGTGCCTCGCCAGCAGGAACTTCGCAATCGGCCCACCCAGCAGGCTCGCGATCACCAGACCCAGGGTCGCCGCCGCGACACCGATCTCCAGGGCATTGGGTACACCATGGTTTTCCGCGATCTCGGGCGCCCAGGCGATGGCCGTGCCATGCCCGCCAATCAGCGACGCCGAACCGGCGAGGATACCGACGGCCGCCGGCTGGCCAATGGCCTGCGCAGCCAGAACGCCGATTGTATCCTGCAACACGATGTAACCCAGCGTTAGAGCCAACAGGATCAGAAGCGGTTTTCCGCCCGCCATAAGGTCCGATATCCGGGCATTCAGGCCGATAGCGGTAAAGAAGTAGACCAGCAAGGTGTCCCGGGTCTCGAGGTCGTATTCGATCTCCATGCCAGTCGTCACATAGATACCCAATCCAACCAGTGCGGCCAGCACACCGCCGGTCACCGGCTCGGGTATATTGAAGTTCCGCAAAAACGCGAACTGGTCGGTCAGGCGCATGCCGACGAAGTAGACGACAATGCCAATCGTGTAGGCGAGAAAGTCTTCGACGAACAGAGTGTTGTCGATCATCGATTTCGATCCCCCGCCACTACGAACAAGCTTCTGAAACGCTGCGGCGTGATTGTATCAGCCCCGCGGGCGATGACATGGGTCAAAGACGCGACACAAAGCTGCGGATGCGCCGGCAGCCTTCGTCGAGATCATCGTCTCCCAATGTGTAGGACAGACGAACATGCCCGGCTGTCGCACGACCGAAAGCGCCCGCATCCAAGAGCGAAACGCGTTCCTCACGGTACAATGCCCAGGCGAAATCCAGGGAGGTCATCCCGGTTTCCCTCACATCCAGTAGCAGGAACATGCCAGATTCAGAGGGCACAACCGCGATCTTATTGGCACCGGCGAGCCCCGCAATGACCCGGTCGCGGCGGGAGCGGTAGATGTCACGCATACGCGCCATTTCACCCCGCGCCTCGCGCAGGGCCGTAATCGCGCCCTGCTGGATGAAGCCTGGCAAGCCGTAAAGCATACAAAGCGAAAGATGTTCCGCATGGTCGACCAGTTCTTTGGGTCCGGCGAGCCACCCGGTGCGCCAACCGGTCATGGCCTGGGACTTGGACAGGCTGGCCACGGTCACGGTCCGTTCCGCCATGTCCGGCAGACCGGCAATCATGCAGTGCTCGCGATCGAAGGTCAGCGCGGCATAGACCTCGTCCGAAATCACCCAAAGATCGTGGCGCTTGGCGATCTCGGCAATGGCGGTCAGCTCCGCTTCCGTCATCACCACGCCCGAGGGGTTGCAGGGATTGGCGAACATGATGGCGCGGCTGCGCTCGGTGACTGCCGCTTCGATCGCCGTGAGATCGGGCCGAAAGCCGCTATCCGGCAACGCGGGCACCGGGACCAGCGTAGCACCGGAGACCTGGACCGTTGCTTCATAGGTCACATACATGGGGTCCAGCACGATCACCTCGTCGCCCGGCGAAAAGAGGCAGAGGGAAGTCGCGAACAAACCGTTCTGCGCACCGGCAAGAACAATAACGTTGTCTTCCGTCATCGCGGGGCCGCCGCAGCGCACGATTTCCTGCGCGATTGCCTTGCGCAATTCCTGGCGGCCAGCGATCCCGGTGTAATGCGTGTCGCCGCTTCGCAGGGCCTCGACCGCGGTCTTGACAATGGCCGGCGGGGTCGCAAAATCCGGATCGCCAACACTCATGACCAGCACATCCTCGCCTCGCTGGCGCGCCTGCATCGCGTCAACATGGATGTTCCAGGCAGCGGCGCCTTCGCCGGCAATACGGTCGACACGGGGGGAGTAACGCACGTCAGTGAATCCTGTCTGGGTGGAGATAAAAGCTTTGGTCGATTTCCCAAGACATATCAGGCTGAAGCGGCTGCGCAAGAGCGGTACAACGCGCTTCGGGTTTGCAGCTATAATCTATCCGGCTTTTCGTTTCAGAGAGGTGACAAAATGACTTCCCGCCTGCTCGCGCTGATCCTGGCCGGCGCCCTTCTCACATCATCACCGGTCATAGCGGAACCTTGGCAAAAGCTCGATCCAGAGGCAGCCGGCTTCCGGCCCGATGTCGCTGAGACACTGGATACCGCCTTCGCGGCAGGCGAGCTGGAGGGCCTGCATGCGGTGCTGGTCATTCGTCAGGGCAAGCTGGTTGTCGAGCGCTACTACGAAGGACATGACGAGCGTTGGGGAAGCGCTCTCGGAAAGATCCGTTTCGACGCCGAGACCAAGCACGATATGCGCTCGGTCTCCAAGAGCGTCGTCGGGCTGCTCTATGGCATCGCGCTGGCCGAAGGCCTGACACCACCGCTCGAGGCTCCGATCGTCGACAGCTTTCCGGAGTACAAGGATCTTGTCGCCGATCCGGAACGCAGGCGCATGACCGTCGCCCATGCTCTTACAATGCAGCTCGGTCTGCAGTGGAACGAGAGCTTGCCCTACACCGATCCCAACAACAGCGAAATCGCCATGGAGTACGCGCCCGACCGATACCGCTTCGTTCTCGAACGGCCCTTCCTGATGGAGCCGGGCAAGATGTGGCAATACAACGGCGGCGCAACCGCCCTGCTCGCCGAATTGATCGCGCGCGGCAGCGGTCGGCCGCTGCTCGACTTCGCGAAGGAAAAGCTGTTCGATCCGCTAGGCATCACCGACGTGGAATGGGTCAAGGGCATGGATGGCCAAGCGGCTGCGGCCTCGGGCCTACGCATGCGACCGCGCGATGTGGCAAAAGTCGGTCAAATCATCCTCGATAAGGGGCAATGGAAAGGCAAAAGGATCGTACCGGCGGCCTGGCTGGAAGACTCCTTCACGCCTCACGCCAGCGCTTTTGGGGATGTCAGCTATGGCTATCAATGGTGGCTCGGCACCTCGCCGAACAGCGGCAGGCGCTGGATCGCGGCCTTCGGCAACGGTGGTCAGCGCCTGGTTGTCATACCGGATCTGGGGCTCGCCATCGTGATTACCGCCGGCAACTACAACCAGCCCAAAGACTGGCAACTGCCGGCGAAGGTCATCGCCGACTACGTCATGCCGGCTTTGTTAAAGCCGTAACAGAAAACCCTTATGAAACAGCGGCTTCCAAAGCTTTCACAGCCGCCTTGAGTTCCGCATGCTGCGCTTCGTCGCGCAGATCACCGGCTTCCACATCGAAGGTCTCGGGAAAACGCGCGAGACTGAAGGTCCCCACGACGCTGCCGCCCCACCAAGGCATCAGGCGCTCCATATGCTCCAGGTTGGTCCGGCCGCCGTTCTTGCCAGGCGTTGCCGACATCAGGAGGACCGGTTTTTCCTGAAAAATCTTCCCTTCCATGCGCGACATCCAGTCGATCACATTCTTCAGAATCACCGTGATCGAGGAGTTGTTCTCCGGGCTGGAGATCAGAAAACCCGCATGCTGGCTGAACAGCTCGCGCAGTCGAAGCGCGTTCTCGGGCATGGCTTCCTGTTCGATATCAATAGAGTAGATCGGCAGCGGATAATCGCGAATGTCGATCACGGTGACCTGCGCCGGGTCCAGGTGACGGGCCGCCGCATGCACCAGCTGTTGATTGATCGAACGGGAAGAGCTGCTTCCCGAAAAAGCCAGGATCTTACTCACGTCAAACTCCCGTTCATTGCCATTGCACTTTTAACGTCTGGTTCAGCTCACGCGACGTGTCGCCGGTAACGAGAGTTATATGCGTTGCCCGGGAGATCAAGCCTCGGCCCAACACCCACAGCTCATTTCTCAAGCAGAGTCACTTCCGGCCAGCGCTCTTGCGCTTCCCGCGCCTTCCCCGCCCGCGCCGTAAGACCGTGCCCGTAAAGCTCTGGATTGGGACGCAGCACCAGATCGAAAACATCCCGCAGGCCGTAGGGCGCGGCAACAGTGATACTGTCGTCCGCTTCAAGTCGGACACCAACTGCATGCGCGGTAAAAAGCGAACGGCGGAGCGCTGTGTCCGTGTCCTTCAAAGCTTCATAGGGTCTGCCGAAATGCTTCTCGAACCACAGATGCACACGCGCTTGATTGATCACTTCCACCTGGTCGCGGATCTCCGATGCCACCGAGGTCATTACCGCTTTCTGACGCTCGATTTCCGCCGTCTCTGACAGATCCGGATCGTAGTAGGCAAGATCGTAATCCCGGATCCCGAAATCCGGTCGCCGGCTGGTAATACAGTTCCAAAGGGTCTGGTAAACGGCGCCCGCAAAGAGTCTCCATTGGGTGAGACCGGCGCTGCGCGCCGCTTCCAGCACGCTCATCACGCGCTCACTCTGTCGGAGACATTCACACAGCCGCGCGTTGAGTTCGGCCTCTTCCCGCTCCATAAACCACCCCGTAAAGCCGCAGGCGCGTTATCTATCCGCCTCGGTTTGGATCTTCCGCATCAGATAAGCAGAGAACCAGCCCGCATACTTCTTCTGCAGTTCAGGCTTCCGCCAGTCCTGGCCCGTTATGACACCGCGACAGCTTGCTTCTCCGCAACGACAGTCCATCGTCCAATCGTCGTCGTCGCCGGTCGCATAGTCGAAGGCAAGCTCCTCGCCCACCGCAATATCCCGCATGGCGTGGAAAGATATCTGGCCGATCACCCCGACATTCGGCTCACAGGAATGGTTGAGGTACATCATCGCGGATGCACGCTCATCCGGATCTTCCGGTCCGATAAACAGATGGTCGTCGATCTGGATTTCAGACGGCCCAAGAGTTTCCGCCAGCTCATCGCGTCGGGTTCTATCGAAGACATGTCCGCCTTTCACGACCAACAACTCCCCCTGCTTGATCACCTTTCGGGCGACCAGGCCAGTCCCCTGGATGCGGCTGTCATAGATTTCAACTTTGGACGAAAACCAAGCAAAGGCCATTTCTTCTCCGTGGGCATAATTTGAAGAGAAAGCCTACATCTACAGTTCCATCATTGCATCCAAATGACCATGGCTTGACCGATGGCTCCTACGCGGCGGGCGGCCGATAAGCCACGACGCCTTGCGTCCGGGCGCGGACTTCGGGGCTGGCTAGACAGGTGGTAACCGCTTCGTAGCCCGGCGCGCCAGGATAAGGGGCGACCAGGCTAGGCGGCGCATGATTAGCCGGACAGAGAATGATCGCTTCACGCGCGCCGACGCTCCCCAAATCCAGGATTTCGCAGGAACGGGTCATCAGGAACAGTGGACGCGCGCCCTCTTCGCGTCGGCGCAGATAGGCGATCAAGGCCCGCTGAGTCGCTGCATCGAGTCCCTGTTCGATCAGATCGATCACCAGGTAGCCCGGGCCGTCCATCTCCAAAGCGATAAGGAGCGCAAGCAGCTCATCGCTTTCATCTGCGCCATCCTCCAGCAGCCAGGTCAATGCCTGTGTGACGCGGGCGTCGAGAGCAGGATCTTTCGCCAACGACGTTTGTATCCTTTGCCCATCATCCTCCAGACGATCGAGACCGACGAACGCCGCGTTGGGCAGAGTATCCGCCAGGCATTGCGCCAACTTCGTCTTGCCGCTGAAAAGCGGTCCAACGAGATAGGTCAAAGGCAGGATCTCGCGCAACTCGAAGCGCTCGCCACCCCAGGGCCAGGGCAGATCGAAGGAAACGACAGGCGCTCCATGCGGTGCCAAGAGTTCAGAAACCTGGCTGGCTTCGGGCACATCGCCTTTCGCAACACCGTCGCGTAGTCGCCTTACTTTCCCGATGGCCTCGTGGATGCGAAGTGCTTCGCTCTCCAGCTTCGTCTGATGCGAGGCAAGAGCCCGTTCGAGTTCTTGCACATCTGCGTTCAGCACCCGTTCGATCTGCGTGAGGCTTAAGCCCAGCGACCGAAGGGCTGCAATCTCTGAAGCTCGGGCCATTTCGCGCGGACCGTACGCCCGCCAACCGGCGTCACTACGCGGCGGCGTGATCAGCCCCCGCTCCTCATAAATGCGCAGGGCCTTTATGGAAACGCCGAGCCGCGCGGCGGCTTCGGAGGGCTGTAGATAGATTTCATTCTTTGGCATGCGTGCCTCATTGTTCGAAGTCAACGGGACCAGCTTTATCGAGCCAGCCTCAGGGGCCGGGTCAAGCGGCTTTTGCCAGTCCGAATTTCACTCGCGTCAAACCTCGTTGGGTCACGCCGCCAACCGGAATACGACCCGCACCAAAAGCCCCTTCCCATCCCGCCCGGTGTGGAGAGTCAATTGCGCCCCGAATAGCAACGCAATCTCGGAAACGATTGCCAGACCAAGCCCCGCGCCTGCCTGGTTGTCCGGTGAAAAGCGGACGAAACGTTCGGTCGCCTGCTCTCTTTTCGCTGGTTCAATCCCAATCCCATCGTCTTCCAGTTCGAGAAAAGCAGCCCCGCTCCCTTGTTCTCGCCCGATGCGCACCGTGGCGCTGGCGCCGGGGCCGGCGTAGGCAATCGCGTTTTCGATCAGGTTCCGCAGGAGTTCCCCCAGCAACATTGCATCGCCCCGCACTGGCAGCGCGTCCTGCGCGCCTTCGAAACCCAGATCGATATCGTTTTCTCGAGCCTTGTTCAGATACGCTGCCGTGATCTTCTGCGCTTCCGCGTTCAGATCGAAGGTCGCCTCACCCAGACGATCCGCGGAGGCTTCGTCCACGCGCGCGAGCAGAAGCAGCTGGGACAGGGTTCTTTCGGCATGAATGACTGCACCATCCGCGACCTGAAGAGCCGATGCCGCATCTGTCTCCGATTCAGCCCGCCGGGTCAGTTCGAGTTGCGTTCGGATCACGGTCAGAGGCGTGCGCAGCTGATGACTGGCATTGCCGGTAAAGTGCCGCAAGGCCTCAAGGGCGCCACCCAGCCGCCCCATGAACCCGTTGATGGAGACGACAAGCTGCTCGACCTCGCTCGGCACCGCATGTTCGATCGGGCGCAGGTCATCCATAGACCGACGGCCAATCGCTTCCTCCAAGCGCTGAAGGGGTTTGAGCGCACGAGTGACGCCGAACCAAACAATGATGGCTGCAATGCCGACCAAAAGCGCCTGGCGTACCGCTGTGCGAATCAGGATGTCACGCGCCAGGGTTTGGCGGGCATTGGTCGTCTCCGCCACGACCACGCGATAGGAAATGGAGCGTGTTCCAGTGGAAACCGCGCCGTCGAGCGAGGCCAGCCGGATCGCGTCCCCCCGGAAACTGGCATCTGAAAAGCGCGCACGATTGCCAATGGTTTCGCTGAAATCCCCCTGCGGAACCGGCAGTCTTTCGTAGCCTGTGATAAAAAGTCCGTCTGGTCCTTCGACTTTGTAGAAGACGCGGTCCTGCGCGGCGGATGTCAGCATCTCCAGCGCCACGTAAGGAACATCGACTTCCAGTTTCCCGTTCTCCCCGACAATCACCCGCTCGGCGATGGCCAGCGCAGATCCTGAAAGAACGCGGTCGGAAATTTCGTTCGCCGTATCGATGGCGTCGCGATAGGCATCGACGAGGGCCAAGAGCCCAATCAGGGATAGCGGCACCAGCAGCAAAACCAATAGACGGCGGCGCAAAGAATGATGCTTGCGTGCAGGTGTCTGAGCCGTCGCAGACAAGAGCTAACCCGCCTCCAAGATATAGCCGAGCCCGCGGGCGGTCCGGATTTTAAGCCCGCGCGGTTCAAGGCGCTTTCGCAGACGGCTAACGTATTGCTCCACAGCATTCTCGCTGATGTCGTCATCGAAGTCGGCGAGTGACTCGATAATCTGCTGCTTGGAAACCACTTGCTCTGCCCGCAGCAACAGGGTCTCAAGCAGGTTCAATTCACGCGCCGGCAGCTCGAGACGCGTACCTTCAAGTGTCACCTGGCGCGATGAAAGATCGAGCGCTAAACCACCGTATTCAAGCTGTGAAGAACGCAACCCCGCGCGGCGCCGCAGCAGAACGCGCACCCGCGCTTCCAACTCCCGCACCTCAAAAGGCTTGGTCATGTAATCATCGGCCCCAAGGTCGAGGCCGCGGATACGATCGTCCAGTGCGCCGCGGGCGGTCAGAACAAGAACGGCGCAGTCCCGGCGCTGCTGGCGCAGCCATTTCAAGACTTCCAGCCCATCCATATCGGGAAGAGTGAGGTCCAACACCGCAAGATCGTAAGGCGTGGTCGAAAGCGCCGCCTGCGCAGACTGCCCATCGTTGACCAAATCCACGGCGTAACCAGCCCCCTTGAGAACCGTCGTCAATCCCTTGGCCAGGGTTTCGTTATCTTCGACCACCAGCAGGCGCAAAGGCCCGTTCCTCCCGATCCGCACCGTATTCTTCTACGGTCTTTTGTCACAAACACGCTATTGGGTCTCTGACCGCTTGTGAAGCCTACAGTGGTCGGGCAAGCTGATCCCATGCTGAAACCGGCGCATATATTCAGCCGACTTTGCGCAGCTTCGATAGCGGCGCTCTTCTCCTGTGTAAGCTTTGCTGTTCAGGGCGGCACGCTCTTTCCGGCCCGATCCGGCGACGCCGAAGGCGGCGTGCTCACCGTCTATAGTTCGCTGGATGAAGAAATCGCACGCCCACTGATTGAAAGCTATCAAGACGCCAACCCAGAAGTCGCGGTCGACTATTCCGAACTGCAGACGCTGGAGATCTACGCCCGCGTGATCGAGGAAAGCGACGAAAGAGGAGAAACCGCCGATGTGATTTTTTCGTCGGCGATGGATCTGCAGCTCAAGCTCGCCAACGACGGTTATGCCGCGACCTTAAATCTGCCAAACGCCAATGCCCTGCCTGAGTGGGCAAGTTGGCGCAATTCGGCCTTTGGCGTAACTTTCGAACCCGCCGTCATTGTCTACCACAAGCCGTCGTTTGCAGAGGCCGGGCCACCGCGGACACGCGCCGCGCTGACCGATTATCTCTACCAGCCAGAAAACGAACTCACCGGCAGGATCGGCACCTACGATATTGAACGAGCCGGTCTCGGCTTCTTTTTCCTCGCGCGCGATCAGGAACACTACCGCGAAATCTGGCAACTGGTGCGCGCCATGGGTTTTGCCGGCGTGAAGCTCTATTCCAACTCCTCAGCCATACTGGAACGTGTCGCCGATGGCCGATTTCTTCTCGGCTACAACATCCTGGGCTCCTATGCGGAATCCTGGGCGGCCAGCAATCCGGACATCGGCATTATCCTGCCACAAGACTATACCGTCGTGATGTCGAGGATCGGTCTCGTGCCACGGACAGCGCGGGCCCCAAATCTCGGCGCAGGCTTCCTGGATTTTCTACTCTCCCGGCAAGGTCAGGAGGTTCTGGCCCAGCAGGTCCGCCTGCCCGCTCTTCACCCTGCCCTGACTGGAGAAAACACCCTGGCCGGTATACGCGCCAAGGAGGAAGGCCGTCTGCGCCCCATACCCGTCAGTCCAGGCCTTGTCGTCTATCTGGACCAGGTGAAACGCGAACGCCTGATCAGCCGCTGGAACAAGGCCCTTAGAGCGCAGTAGAGGTTTGTGCGCTGCAATGTCAGCTTCGCGACAGCTTCATCTGTTTTTCTCCCGATAACAGTCGAGACTCGGAGAAGTCCGGCTGCCATATCGAAAAGCAATTTGCGTTTAGACGGATTCAAAACTCACTGCCTCTCGATCAGCAAATTGCTGATCTCGAACGCAAGTCTTGAGGTTTGATATTCGAAGAAACGCAAACCGCTATAACGGGAGGAATTCCATGACGCTTATGCGTAAGGGCGCAATTGCTGCGCTTTCCGCGGCTGCTCTGTTGGCTGCTGCTCCGGCTTCGGCCGCCGATATCGACTCCATTCACTTTCTGATTCCCGGTGGCGCCGGCGGCGGCTGGGACGGCACCGCACGCGGTACCGGCGAAGCGCTCACCAAAGCTGGCATCGTGGGATCCGCATCCTACGAGAACATGTCCGGCGGCGGCGGCGGTAAGGCAATCGCGCATATCATCGAGACGGCGGACAAAGCCGAGAACACCCTGATGGTGAACTCCACGCCGATCGTCATCCGCTCCCTGCAGAAGGTCTTCCCGCAGTCTTTCCGGGACCTGACTCCGGTCGCAGGCACGATCGGTGACTACGCCGCCATGGTCGTCAACACGGATTCCAAGATCGGTTCCATGGGCGATCTCATGTCCGCCTACAAAGCCGATAGCACCAAAGTCGCCATCGGCGGCGGTTCAGTCGCCGGCGGCATGGACCACCTGGTCGCGGCCATGGTGATGAAGGCCGGCGGCGCGGATGCCACCAAGGTCAAGTACGTGCCCTACGATGCGGGCGGTAAGGCCATGGCGGGTCTTCTCTCAGGTGAAATCCAGGCCCTTTCGACCGGCCTCGGCGAAGCGCTTGAGCTTTCCAAGCAGGGCCAGGTGCGCATTCTCTGCGTGACCGCCGCAGACCGTCTGGCCGATGCCAACGACGTGCCGACCTGTAAAGAAGCCGGCAACCCCGCCGAGTTCGTGAACTGGCGTGGTTTCTTCGGACCTCCGGGCCTCTCCGCCGAGAAGCAGGCGGCTTATGCTGCAGCTCTGGAAAAGATGTACGGCACCTCCGAGTGGGAAGAAGTCCGCTCACGGAACGGCTGGGTCAAGATCTACAATCCCGGTTCTGACTTCGTCAGCTTCCTGGAAGCGCAGGAAGCCGAAATCGGTGCCCTGATGAAAGAGCTCGGTTTCCTCTGAGCCGAGACTGATGTTCACCGGAGCCGGCCAGCTCTATCTTAAAGAGTTAGATCAGATTCACCGGGTGAATGGATCGCTGTAAGTGATTCCATTTAACCCGGACCTGATCTAGGGCCGGTTCGGCTCCGGTTGCTTTTAAAAACAAATTCCCGGAACGACCACCATGCTGACCAATGATCGCATTGGGGGCGTGCTGCTTTTAGCCTTTTCGGCAGCCTACGGTTTCCTCACCTTCGAGATTCCCTTGCTGCCTTTCCAGGCTAACGCCGCCTTCACCGCCCGCACCATGCCTGAGGCTCTGTCCGTGCTCGGCGTCCTCTTGTCTCTGGCGATGATCGTCAAACCGAGCAGTGACGCAAAGCCCGACGTCGCCGGTTTCCTCTGGGGGCGCGGTGCGATCATCTGTCTGGTGATGGTGGTCTACGGTCTGAGCGTACGGCCTGCCGGATTTCTCATTTCGACCAGCCTCTTCCTGATCGCCGGCATTCTGATCCTGGGCGAACGCCGCTGGTGGCTGGTGCTGCTGGCATCGATTCCAGTGGTGGTGTTTTTCTGGGTTTTGATGACCCAATTGCTCGGTGTTTTCATCGAACCCTTACCCGTCTTTCTGAGGGACTGAGCCGATGTTGGAAGGTATCTTTACCGGCGTCGGTACGGCGCTTTCTCCCATCAACCTGATGATGGTCACCGTCGGCTGCTTCGTCGGCACCTTTATCGGCATGCTGCCAGGGTTGGGTCCGATCTCCGCCATCGCGCTGATGATCCCCATCACCTACGGCTTCGATCCGGCGACCGGTCTAATTCTCATGGCTGGGGTCTATTACGGCGCTATCTTCGGAGGTTCGACCTCTTCCATCCTGATCAACGCGCCCGGCGTGGCGGGAACCGTGGCCACGGCCTTCGACGGCTATCCGCTGGCACGCCAGGGTCATGCCGGCAAGGCGCTCGCCATCGCCGCTTACTCCTCTTTCTCCGGGGGCACCATTGCCGCGATTTTTCTGCTGGTCGCAGCCCCCTCACTGGCAACAGTTTCCCTCGCCTTCCAGTCGACCGATTACTTCGCTCTGATGGTCCTGGGCCTGACTGCCGTTGCGGCCTTTGCCGGTAAAGGCAACATCGTCAAAGCCCTGATGATGACCGTGCTCGGCCTCATGATTTCGACCGTGGGCACAGACCAGACCCAGGGCGTGCAGCGCTTCACCATGGGCATGATCGATTTGACCGACGGTGTTTCCTTCCTGCTGCTGGCCATGGCGACCTTCGCGCTGTCGGAAGCCCTGATGCAGGTGCTCAAACCGAAGTCCGACGCTGACCGGAAACGGGAAATGGAAGCTCAGAAGAATCTGGGGTCCATGAAGCTCTCGGGCGAGGACAAACGCGAGATGGTACCGGTCATTGGCCGCTCCTCGGTGCTCGGCTTTATCATCGGTGTTCTGCCAGGCGCCGGGGCAACTATCGCCAGTTTCCTGGCTTATGGCATGGAGCAGCGCCTGGCCGGCCCCATTAAGGGCAAACTCTTCGGACAAGGCTCGGTGCGTGGTCTTTCGGCGCCTGAAACCGCCAACAACGCCGCTTGTTCCGGCTCCTTCGTGCCGCTTCTGACGCTCGGTATTCCCGGTTCCGGCACCACGGCCATCATGCTGGGCGCGCTGATTTCATATGGCATCCAGCCAGGCCCGCGCCTTTTCGTGGACAATCCGGGTGTCTTCTGGTCGGTCATCATCTCGATGTACATCGGCAATGTCGTTCTGCTGATTCTGAACCTGCCGCTGATCCCCTACATCGCCCGCATTCTGGCCATTCCCGGGACGGTTTTGATCCCGATGATCCTGTTCTTCTCGCTGATCGGGGTCTATTTTGTTTCCTTCAACACCTTCGACATCCAGTTGATGGTGATATTCGCCGTTGCGGCAGTCGGCCTGCGCCTGCTTGAGTTTCCCATGGCGCCGATGCTTTTGGGCTTCATCCTTGGCGGTATGATGGAGGAAAACCTTCGCCGCGCCCTGATCATCAACAACGATTCCTGGTCGTTTCTCTGGGAACGCCCGCTGACCTTCTCTATCCTCCTGATCGCGGCGGCAATTCTCTTCGTACCTATGATCATGCCCTACGTTTCCGCCCTGCTGAAACGTCGGCGTGAGGCTGCGGGCGAAGGTGGCTGAGCGTTGTTCAGGTTACATTCAGGTTTGACCGTGTAACGACAATCTCACGTGATTGTGCGATACTGGCTGTGGAGAGCAGATTCCGTGCCCACCATATGATCACGTACGAGTGCAGCCATAGCTGTTAAAGAGTTACGATGATGATGAAAAACAGATCCGCGAGATCTTTGGCCGTAAAGATGGCGATGTCCGCCGCTTTACTGACGTTTGCTGCTGCCTGCGCCAATCAGACGGTGCTGCGCCCGGTTAAGCTGGAAAACTACGATCCCCAGGATCTCTTTTATCTGGCTGGCAAAGGTCCGGTGAAAACCGAGGTGATCGGCAATCCCTTCAACGAGGCTAAACCACGGGTCGACAGTGTCACGACGGCTGCCATGACCGGTTCGACTTTCCAGCCGAAGCTAGCGTTCCAGACCGAAGTGCCACCGGACCAGAATTCGCCTTATCACGTCGTCATGGTCCTCGACGCACCGGCCAATGCGCGCCCGGAAAAACTTTGTGCAAATCCCGAAGATAGCTTTCGGCCAGCGGCTACCCAGTTAGGCGGCGCAGACATGCGTATCGTTGCGGTCTATTGCGTCAACGACCGCCGGCTTTCCTCGATCGCGGGCCGAGGTCCGCGGCCGGAGTCTTCGAGCGATCCCCGCTTCCAGAAGCTGATTCAGGAAGCGACCCTTAATCTCTTCCCGTTGGACAATCCGGACCGGCGCGAAGGTAACCGTCTGCGGCGTATCCGCTGAAGCTTGGTGTTTGTGGCTAGAGCGCTTGACGTGCTCTAGCCAAACCAGCGCTGGAGTTCCTCGGTCACCCGGTCGGGATGCTCCATGGGCGAGAGATGACCGCAGTCTTCGATGATGATCAGTTCGGCGCCGGGAATGCCCGCCGCCATTTCTTCATGGCAATCGACGGGCGTCAGCCGGTCTTGCCGACTTCCGATGACCAGTGTCGGGCAGGAGATTTTCGCTAAGCCAGGTCGACTGTCGGGCCGTGTCAAAATGGCCTTCTGCTGCCGCACGAAGGCGTCCTTGCCGACCCGCTCGGCCATAGCCTCAATATCCGTAGTGAGGTCCTCGTCCGCCAAGCGGTCTTCATGGATGAACAGTGGCAGAAGCCGTCCTGTCGCGCCCTTGAAGTTGCCGACACCGACGGAACTCAAAAGATCCTTCCGGCGTTTCGTCTCCTCCTCGGAGTCGGGTCTGGCCTTCGTGTTGAGCAGAGCAAGCCTGGTGACCCGTTCCGGTGCCTGTCGCAGGATCTCAAAAGCGACATAGCCGCCCATGGAAAGCGCCGTCAGATGAAACCGCGGTGGCGCATCGTCGAGGACCGATCGGGCCATCTCAGCAACCGTCTCGGCACGCGTCAGGTCGGCGACGCGGCAATCGAAGTCCTGCGAAAAGGCAATCATCTGCTCGCGCCACAGGGCATGATCGCAAATCAGCCCAGGCAGGAAAATCAAACACTCAGGTACAGTCATATAACGAGGGCTCGCGCGTCGTAGTATCCGGCCGCACCGAACAGCAAGGCAGGAAGAGACCTTTTTGTTGCGGTGGCGATTAGGTAAGGAAGTTTTACTTTATTAGTGCCGAGATTTCCTTAAAGCAATCGATGTCGGCGCGGCGCATCCACTCGAAGATGACCATCTCGCTGGACACGATCCTGGCCCCCGCGGCGCGCATGCGTTCCATTGCGAGGGCGGCGTTCTCGGGCGTGCGCGAACCTGTTGCATCGGCCACGAGAAAAACCTCGTAACCTGCTTCCAGAAACTCCATGACGCTCTGGAGAACGCAAACGTGCGCCTCCATACCAACAACAACAAGCTGTTTCCGGCCGGACGACTTCAATCGCTCTGCAAATCCTGGTTCGGCAAGGGCCGAAAAATGGATCTTTTCGACCACGGCATCCGCGGATAAGAGTTCCGCTATTTCAGGAACCGTCTGTCCCAATCCACGCGGATACTGCTCGGTCGCGAGACACGGGACCTCGAGCCGGCGACTTGCCTGCAACAGCTTGATGACATTGGCCATCAGGCGCGGTGCGTCGTGAATTGCCGGTGCGAGTCGGGTCTGTATGTCGATGACCAGCAGTAACGATTTCTCTGTTTGAATCAGCATCAATCCTGTCTTAAAGCCGTAATTTATAGTTAACAAAGGTCCTATTGAGTGAATAAATCTTACATACGTCTAATTTTAAACACAGCAACTCAAAGGCTTTCCCGTCTTTTTTCTTTGACAGAAAGATTGAATTTCTTATGATGCGCCCAATGTGATCGCGCAGCAAATCCCTAGATGCAGGTAAAGCTGGATTTAGCTAGGCAGACACCTCTCCAACCGATTGAGCTACATGAATTTTTCTGATCTTGGACTAAGTCCTGAGGTCCTGACGGCAGTGAATGAGTCGGGTTACACCACGCCGACGCCGATTCAGGAACAAGCCATTCCTTACGTACTGATGGGTCGCGATGTTCTTGGCTGCGCCCAGACAGGTACCGGCAAGACCGCCAGTTTCACCTTGCCGATGATCGATATTCTGGCCAGCGGCCGCGCCCGTGCGCGTATGCCGCGCTCAGTGATTATCGCTCCAACGCGCGAATTGGCTGCCCAGGTTTCGGAAAACTTCGAAAAATACGGGAAACACTGCAAGCTCTCCATGGCATTGCTGATCGGCGGGTCGTCCTTCGTTGAGCAGGAAAAGAAGCTCGACCGGGGCGTCGATGTGCTGATCGCGACACCTGGCCGCCTGCTCGATCTCTTCGAGCGTGGGAAAATTCTGCTGGCGGATGTGAAGATCCTTGTGATCGACGAAGCCGACCGCATGTTGGACATGGGCTTTATCCCCGATGTCGAGCGTATCGTCTCGTTGCTGCCGAAGATCCGGCAGACTCTCTTCTTCTCGGCCACCATGGCACCGGAGATCCGCCGTCTCGCTGACGCCTTCCTGATGAACCCGAAGGAAATTTCGGTCGACCCGCCCGCCTCCGCCGCGGAAACAGTGACACAGGCGTTGCTCAAGGTGTCCGGCGACGCAAAAGCTAAGCGTGCCGCGCTGCGCAGCCTGATCGAAAGCGAAGAGGTCAAGAGCGGTATTGTCTTCTGTAACCGCAAGAAAGACGTCGACATCGTTTTCAAGTCTCTCAAGAAACACGGATTCTCGGTCGCGGCCCTGCACGGTGACATGGCGCAGCCCGTGCGCATGGAGACTTTGGACGACTTCAAAAACGGCAAGGCCGAGATCATGGTCTGCTCAGACGTGGCGGCTCGTGGCCTGGACATTCCAGCCGTCTCCCATGTCTTCAACTTCGATGTCCCAATCAACTCCGAAGACTACGTACACCGCATCGGACGCACCGGCCGCGCTGGGCGCTCCGGCAAAGCCTTCACACTGGCGTTGCCCGAAGAAGGCCGGGCATTGGCAAATGTCATCTCGACCATCAAGGTCGATATTCCGGTCATCGAACTTGAGGGAGTCGAAAACTGGACCCCTGAGGAAGAAGCCGAAGGCCGCAGCCGTAAGCGCCGCAGCTCACGCCGCAAATCCGAGAGCAAGGGAACCCGCGGTTCTTCTGCACGACTGAAAGTGGTCAGCGATCGCGACGGCGGCGAAGCGGACCAGAGCGAAACACCGAAACCACGGCGTCGCGCTAGCGAAAAACCCCGCTCTAAATCCAAGTCGCGCGAACGCATCGACGAGCTCGAGGATGCAGAAGAGGCCGTCTCCGCCTTTGGCGACCACACGCCGGCTTTCATGCTCCGTCCGGCGCAAGTCGCCTGACAAAGCACTCAGTCAGCTGTACCTTCGCGGAACAGTTGGACCGAAAGAGATGAAACGGGCTCCGCAGCGGGGTCCGTTTTTGTTTCGACGGTTGGCTTGGCCTCGCCCGCGAAACTGTTATCATGCGCCGGTCCGAACCGGCCGTTCGTTGCCGAGCGAAAACAGCGACCCATGGGAGCCATCGACGCGCTATGCAGACCATCTTCGTGAACATCAAATGCGAACTCGGCAAGGCCTATCAAGTCGCGGACCAGGCGGTTCAGAGCATCGAGCAGGTCTCCGAGGTACATTCCACCTCCGGACAGTATGATCTCATGCTGAAGTGTTATCTCGGCGATACCGACGACATTGGTCATTTCGTAACGGAGTCGGTCCAGACCCTGCCGGGCGTAAAAGACACCTTCACCATTGTCGCCTACAAGGCTTTCGGCTGAGACAAACGCCGACCCTTAAAATCTGAAGCAGTGCATCTCGAGGTCAAAGAGATCGCACTCTAAGCAGCGTCTTTACCAGGCACCGGCGGCGTGTAACTTTGCGCACTCCGAACCGCTCTCCTTTTATCCATGTCCAAAACGCAGCTTTCTCTTCGCTACGCGGCTTTTTACACCGCGATCTTTGCCGCCATCGGCCTTTTCATCCCTTTCTGGCCGCTCTGGTTGGGCGAAAAAGGCTTGAGCGCGGCCGAAATCGCGGCATTCCTGGCGGCGGCATCCTGGCTGAAAATCGCCACAACACCGGGGATCGCGCAGGTTTCGGATCGCAGTGGCCGTCCCAAAACGACCATGATCGCGGTCTGCCTCCTTTCGATGACCGCGTTTGCGGTGCTGTACGGTCTCGAGGGCTTCTGGCCGATATTTCTGGCCGGTCTGATCGCCTTGGCGACCATGAACGCACTGCCGCCGCTTTGCGACAGCCAAACGCTCGCCGCGGTCTACAGCAAAGGTCTGGATTATGGCCGGGTGCGCCTGTGGGGCTCGCTCGGGTTCATCGCGGCAGCCGCAGCGGCGGGCCCTCTGGTCGAAAGCCATGGCATTGAAATCTTTCTCCCGCTGCTGCTAATCCTGCTCTTCGCCACGCTGGTAAGCGCGGCGGTCCTGCCGCGCCAGAGCCCCGAGAAAGCCTCAGCGCAGGAACGCGGCGATTGGCGCCCCCTACTTCATCCACGCTTTCTGACATTTCTCGTTTGCGCCAGCCTGTTGCAGGCCAGCCATGCGACCTACTACGCCTTTTCGACCATTCATTGGCAGGCGGCGGGTCTTAGCGAAAGTACGATTGGACTGCTCTGGGCCGAGGGCGTCATCGCTGAGGTTCTTCTCTTCGCCATCAGCGGTGCGATCACGACCCGTCTTCGCCCGAGCCTGCTGCTCTTGATCGGCGGCGCCTGCGGCATCCTCCGCTGGTGGGTCATCGGCGAAACCACCTGGCTGCCCGCACTCATCGCCGTTCAGCTCCTGCACGCCGGCACCTTTGGTGCAACGCATCTGGGCGCCATGCACTTTATCGCCAGGCGCGCACCCAAAGGATCCGCCGCTACCGCGCAAAGCCTCTATTCGGCGATCTCCGGCGGACTGGCCATGGGACTTGCCCTAATTCTCGCCGGCTTTCTCTATGCCAAAGATCCGGCTGCTGCTTTCTACGCCATGGCAGGGCTTGCCGCTCTCGCGATTCTGCTCGCCATCCGCCTTCTCAGCTTTCCAAGAGCCGCCGAAGAATCGGCAAATTGAGCACACTGCCTATCGCGGTCCGCGCTCCAGATAGGTACTGAGGGCGACATAACTGCGCGTCCCTTTCACACCGTCGATCTTATAGATACGCGCCAGCAAATCCTCGAGCGCCTGTGTACCGGGCATGCGTACCTTCAGAATTACGCAGGTATCGCCGGTGACGGTATGGATCTCCTCCACCTCATCGAGCTCCGCAAGCGCGCGCATGGGCGACTTGGCGCCCCATCCGGCCGTATCGACGTGGATGAAAGTCAGCAGTGGTCGGCCGATTTTCTCGCCGTCCAACAGAGCCACAGTACCCCGAATGTAGCCATCACGCTTCAAGCGTTTAACTCGTTCATGAACGGCGGGAGGAGAAAGATGGATTCTTTCTCCGAGGTCGGCGTAGGAAGTGGTCGCGTCCTCCGCTAGAAGCCTTAACAGCATTCGGTCTTTATCGTCCAAAGCAGCCTTCGTCCGCGCGCTGCTCCGAAGCTCATTCGATTCTCGCGGCATTGCCTCAAATTCTCATTGTTTTCGAACCTTGTTCGATAAAGATAGCGAAATGCCGAATCGAAATAAAAGCTCAAGCTATATTGCACTCGTTCTTCTCGGTGTCGTCGCAACGGTCGGATCGAATTCTCTGGTCCTGAGCCCGATCCTGACAGACGTATCCGAAGGCCTGGGAACATCCGCGGCCACGACAGCGCGCGCCATCGCCGCTTATGGAGGCGCCACAGCACTTTCGGCCCTCTTGCTGGCGCCTATGATCGATCGCTTTGGCTCGCGGAAAATGCTGGTTCGCGGCCTTATCGCGCTGACTCTTGGGATCGGCTTGAGCGCGTTGGCGGAAAACTGGGTTCTGTTGGCGCTGTTTCAGGCGCTGGCTGGTCTGGGCGCGGGCGTCGTTCTGCCGGCGACCTATGCGCTTGTCACCAAGACGGCGCCAAAGGGACAAGAAGCCCGCCTGTTGGGCCGGGTTTTAACCGGATGGTCGGTCTCCCTCGTCCTGGGTGTGCCGGTTTCGGCCCTGATCGCAGATGCCTTGGGCTGGCGGGCCTGCTTTCTGGTGCTGGGCCTGCTCGCCCTCGCGACGCTTGCTGGTTTACAGCGGGTTCCTGAAGACACGCCCAATGACGCATCCGAGGCAACGAACTATATCGGGTCGCTACGCTCGAACATGACCTGGCGCATAGCCCTGACGCTTGTGATCTGCTTTGCCTACATGATCGCGTTTTATGGCGTCTATCCCTTCATCGGCGACCACGTTCGCCAGACGCTCGATGCGTCCACCTCCTTCGCAGGCCTCTTTGCGCTGGCTTACGGTGTCGGCTTTGGCGCAGCAAGCCTCGCCGACGGGTTTCTGGACCGATATGACCCAAAGCGGCTCTTCCCCCTGGCGTTATTCGCTATTGGCGCAATCTATGTGGCGGTTGGACAGGCAGCCGCCGAGCCGCTGCCGCTGCTTTGCGCCTGCCTCATCTGGGGATTCCTCAACCACTTCGGGCTGAACATTCTGGTGTTGCTGCTCAGCCGGTTTGCCGGCGCGGCTCGAGGGGCCATCCTCGGGATCAACTCAGCGGTGACCTATCTCGGGGTTCTTTGCGGGGCCGCCCTTTTTGGGCCGCTCTATGAGCAGCAAGGCCTGGCCGGGATTGCGCTCATCGCGGCGGCTTCTCTGCTTGCCGCTACTGTCATCGCAGGTAGTTTGCTGTTTTGGCGGCGAGCGGAAGCCACGCAGCGCGCTTCATGACCCCGTTGCTCGCCACTCGAGTTTCAGGCGCGATTTACTTCGTGCCGTAGATCCGATCGCCGGCATCGCCGAGGCCGGGCACGATGTAGCCCTTTTCGTTCAGCTTCTGGTCCAGCGCCGCGGTATAGATCGGCGTGTCGGGATGCGCTTCGGTCAGCTCCTTTACGCCTTCAGGTGCGGCCAGAAGGCAGACGAACTTGATCTGCTGCGCGCCGGCGTCCTTAAGGCGTTGGATCGCCGCGACCGCCGTATGTCCCGTCGCCAGCATGGGGTCGCAAACGATGGTCAGCCGGCCCGCCATATCCTCAGGCACCTTGAAGTAATACTCGATGGCTTCAAGGGTTTCGTGATCGCGATAAAGACCGACATGTCCGGCCCGCGCCGAGGGCAAGAGGTCGAGCATTCCGTCCAAGATACCGTTGCCGGCCCGCAGGATCGAAATGAAGCAAGGCTCGAGATCCTTCAACACTGGCAACATGGCACGCGCCATCGGCGTTTCGATCTCGGTTTCGCTGAGCGGCAGGTCCCGCGTCACCTCGTAGGCGAGCAGCAGGCTGATCTCGCGCAGCAAGCGTCGAAAATCGGACGATGGCGTGTCTTTCGAGCGCATCTGCGAGAGTTTGTACTGCACCAGCGGATGCTCGACGATCTTGAGATTTTTGCTCATGGTTTTGCCTTCCCTGCCAAACGCCCTTTGCGCGACACCCTGCGCCGATCTGCCGCAGTCCAACAAACGGGATTGCGGCGGGTTTCCTCCAAAGGTCTTCGGATAAAAAATAAATAAGAGAACCCTAGATAAAAGAGCCGTTGCGCCCTGTCCAGAACACGATGTCTTCACGGTAGAAAGCGGCGCAAAAAACATAAAATCGCAAATGAGAATTAATCGCAGTAATGTCTCCGAAAATTGCTCTTGCCTTCTGTTTTCACTGATATATTTAAATCCGTACTGATTTGGTCTAGATTGCAAATTGAAATTGGACCAAAATAGTCCTAATTAGAGTGCAGGTCAGAAAATCTGACGGTCGACCTGACCGTTCGGCGCTAAGTCCGAGGACGGAATTAGTGCCACTCTCTGGAGAAGCAAATGTTCAGATTGAACAGGCTGACAGATTACGCGGTGGTCGTAATGTCCCAGATGGCACTGCGTCCCGACGAAACCAACAGCGCGCACGACATCGCCGAGGAAACGGGCGTGCCCTTGCCGACGGTCTCTAAACTCCTTGGCACCCTCGCCCGTGCGGGCCTTATGACGTCACAGCGCGGCGTATCGGGCGGTTATAGCCTGAGCCGGCCGGCTGAGCAGATCACCATGGCAGAGATCATTCAGGCGCTCGAAGGCCCGATTGCGCTGACGGCCTGTGTCGACGGTGCCGAAAGCAACTGCGACGTTGAATTGCTCTGCCCAATGCGGGGCAACTGGAACAGGGTCAATACCGCCATTCACGCCGCGCTTTCGAGCGTCACTTTGGCGGATATGAGCCTGTCGATCCCGACCTTCGGCGTACCCGCAGACGAGGAACCGCAGCGCGAGAGTCAACGCGACAGCGCATAGAGAAAACTTAAAGAACGCCGTTAAGGTATTGACGAGCTAGGAGAATTTGGCGATGGCCGCCACTGTTGAAACTGTCGATCAGGTCCGGGCACTTGCGGACGACAAGTATAAGTATGGCTTTGTCACGGACATTGAGGCGGATACCGCGCCGAAGGGCCTGGACGAAAGCACGGTCCGCTTCATCTCAGCCAAGAAGGGCGAACCGGAATGGCTGCTGGAATGGCGTCTGAAAGCTTATCGCCAGTGGCTGACCATGCCGGAACCCGAATGGGCAAAGGTCGACTTTCCGGCTATCGACTATCAAGACGCCTATTATTTTTCAGCGCCGAAAACGAAGGAAGCGCCGAAGAGCCTGGACGAAGTGGATCCAGAGCTCCTGCGCACCTATGAGAAGCTTGGCATTCCGCTGCGCGAACAGGAGATGCTGGCCGGTGTCGCCGTCGACGCGGTTTTCGACAGCGTTTCGGTCGCAACGACCTTCCGCGCCAAGCTCGCTGAGAAGGGCGTCATCTTCTGCTCTATCTCGGAGGCGATCAAAGACCATCCGGAACTGGTCAAGAAGTATCTGGGCTCGGTCGTTCCCTACAGCGACAACAAGCATGCTTGCCTGAACTCGGCGGTCTTCACCGATGGCTCCTTTGTTTACATCCCCAAGGGCGTGCGTTGCCCAATGGAGCTCTCGACCTATTTCCGCATCAACGCCGCCAATACCGGCCAGTTCGAGCGCACGCTGATCATTGCGGACGAAGGCTCCTACGTCAGCTACCTGGAAGGCTGCACCGCCCCCATGCGCGATGAGAACCAGCTGCACGCAGCCGTCGTTGAGCTGATCGTTCTGGACGACGCCGAAATCAAGTATTCGACGGTGCAGAACTGGTATCCGGGCGATGAAAACGGCGTCGGCGGCATCTACAACTTCGTCACCAAGCGCGGCGCCTGCCGTGGGCGTAACTCCAAGATTTCCTGGACTCAGGTCGAAACTGGCTCCGCAGTGACCTGGAAGTACCCAAGCTGCATCCTGCAGGGTGACAATTCGGTCGGCGAATTCTATTCCATCGCCATCACCAACAACATGCAGCAGGCCGATACCGGCACCAAGATGATCCATCTGGGCAAGAACACGACCTCGCGGATCATCGCCAAGGGTATCTCCGCCGGTAAATCGCAGAGCACCTACCGCGGTCTCGTGCGGATGGGCGCCAAAGCCAAAAACGCCCGCAACTACACCCAGTGCGACTCGCTGCTCATCGGCGACAAGTGCGGCGCCCATACGGTGCCTTACATCGAAAGCCGCAACGCGACCGCCCAGGTCGAGCACGAAGCCACGACCTCGAAGATCAGCGAAGACCAGCTTTTCTATTGCCGGCAACGCGGCATTGGTGAGGAAGACGCAGTGGCCCTGGTCGTGAACGGTTTCTGCCGGGAAGTGCTGCAGCAACTGCCCATGGAATTCGCCGTCGAAGCCCAGAAGCTGGTCGGTATCAGCCTCGAGGGCAGCGTCGGCTAAAGCCATTCTAATTTTTAAAGCTAGAACAATAGCGTAACCAAGGTTCCAAACCTCATGCTCGAAATCAAAAACCTCCACGCCAAGGTCGAAGAGAAAGCGATCCTGCAGGGTCTCGACCTGACCATTCAGCCGGGTGAAGTCCATGCCATCATGGGCCCGAACGGCTCCGGTAAGAGCACCCTCGCCCACGTCCTCACCGGCCGCGACGGCTACGAGGTTACGGACGGCGAAGTCCTCTATCAGGGCAAAGACATTCTGGAGATGGAACCAGAAGAACGGGCCGGCGAAGGGATCTTTCTGGCCTTTCAGTATCCCGTCGAGATTCCGGGCGTCACGAACACGACCTTCATGAAGGAAGCGCTGAATTCAGTCCTGCGCTACCGCGGCGAAGAAGAATTGGATGCCATGCAGTTCATGAAGGTCATTCGCGAGAAGACCAAGCAACTCGGCGTTTCCAACGACATGCTGAAACGCGCCGTGAACGTCGGTTTCTCCGGTGGCGAAAAGAAGCGCAACGACATCCTGCAGATGGCGATCCTTGAACCGAAACTTGCGATCCTGGACGAAACCGACAGCGGTCTGGATATCGACGCGCTTAAGACGGTTGCCGACGGCGTCAATCTCTTGCGCTCCCCCGAAAAAGCGACCCTGGTTATCACGCACTATCAGCGTCTACTGGACTACATCGTGCCCGACTATGTGCATGTCCTGGCCAACGGCAGAATTGTGAAATCTGGTGACAAGAGCCTGGCGCAAGAGCTTGAAAAGAAAGGCTATGCAGAGTTCACAGGTCAGGCCGCCTGAACGGTAAATTCGTAGAGCAACCAAGACAGATAGCAAACAAGATAAAGCCATGAGCACAGCCTTCGTAGAACACTATGACGTCCTCAAGCCGCAGCTCCCCGGGCAAGACCTGCCCTGGCTGAGCAGCCTGCGGGACCAGGCTATGTCGCGCTTCGCGGAGAATGGCCTGCCGACGCAGCGGCGCGAATCCTGGAAGTACACGAACCTGCGCGGGCTGAAACAGCTTGAACTCGTCGAGCAGTCTCTCGTTCCGCGGGACATCAGCATCGACCGTGCGCCCAACCTCCTACCGGAGGACAGCAGCTACAGGGCTGTCTTCGTCAACGGCGGTTTCCGCGCCGACCTCTCGAACCTCTCCGATCTGCCGCAAGGCGTCGTGATCGGTAGCATCGCGGCTCTGTCCGAAGCACAGCCCGAACGTATCGAAGCCTTGCTCGCCGGGCATAAAGCCGACGACGAGCAGCCTTTGGTCGCCTTGAACACGGCCTTGATGCGCGACGGTTTACTGTTGCAGCTCGCAGCCAACAGTAAGCTGGACCGTGTACTAGAGGTCGTTCATCTGAACTCGGCACAGGACGCCGTCTTCGCCCACAATGCCCGGAACCTCATCTCGCTCGGCGCAGGCGCAGAAGCGACGATCCTTGAGCATCACATCGGCCTGGACGACGCGGCTTACTACATCAACACCGCCAGTGACGTAACCCTGGCTGAAGGCGCAACTCTGCGGCAGTACCGCATCCAGGCCGAAGCCAAGGGCGCGGTGCACACCGGCACCTTTAATGGCGAACTTGCGGGCGACAGTTTCTACGAAAGCTTTACTCTGAACATCGGTGCCGCCCTGTCGCGCAGTGAAACCAATGTGAAGCTGACGGCCGCGGGTGCGCGCTGCCACTTGAACGGCGGCTACCTCATGCGCGGCAAGCAGCATTGCGACACCACCACCGTGGTCGAGCATCTGGCGCCGGGCACAGCCTGCCGGGAAGTCTTCAAAGGCGTACTGGACGATGCCTCGCGCGGCGTCTTTCAGGGACGCATCGTCGTCCATCCGGACGCGCAGCAGACAGACGGACACCAGCTCAACAAAGTCCTGCTGCTCTCCGACGACGCAGAGATCAATGCCAAGCCCGAGTTGGAAATCTACGCCGACGACGTGAAGTGCAGCCATGGCTGTACCGCGGGTGAAGTCGATCACGATGCGCTCTTCTACCTGCGCTCCCGCGGTCTGTCGGAAGACCGAGCAAAATCGCTTTTAATTCAAGCCTTTCTCGCAGAATCCGTAAGTGAAATCGGCGTGGAGGAACTGCAGGAGCTCTTCCTCGATAAGATCTCGGATTGGCTGGCGGCATGACAATGGAGCAGAGCATGAGCGGCGCGACCCTGTCCCCCCAAGATGCAGCGGCAGCAACCTCGATCGGCGACAACTCGATCGCGTCTTACGATGTCGAAGCGGTGCGGAAAGACTTTCCAATCCTCGCTCAGGAAGTCTATGGCAAACCCTTGGTTTACCTAGATAATGCGGCCAGCGCTCAGAAACCGGCCGTGGTCATCGACGCGATGCGGGAGTCGATGGAGACTTACTACTCCAATGTGCACCGCGGTCTGCATCGGCTCAGTCAGCTTTCCACCGATGCCTTTGAAGAAGCGCGGGAAAAGGTCGCCAGCTTCATCAATGCGGAGACCAGCGACGAGATCGTATTTCTGCGCGGCGCGACCGAAGCCATCAACCTAGTTGCCTGGAGCTACGGAAAGGCTTTCCTCAAGGCCGGCGACGAAGTGCTGATCTCCGCCATGGAGCATCATGCCAACATCGTCCCCTGGCAGCTGCTGCGCGAAGAGACCGGGATCGTTTTGAAGGTCGTTCCCATTGACGATGACGGCAATCTCTCGATGGAGGGATACCGCGAACTCCTGAGCCCCAAGACCAAGCTTGTGGCGATGACCCACATCTCTAACGCACTCGGCACTATCGCACCGATCAAGGAGGTGATCCGCCTGGCTCATGCCGCCGGTGCGAAGGTTCTCGTCGATGGTTGTCAGGCGGGCCCACACATGAAGATCGACGTGCGGGATCTGGACGCAGACTTCTACTGCTTCTCCAGCCACAAGGTTTACGGCCCGACCGGGATCGGGGTGCTTTACGGCAAACTGGACCTGCTCAATTCCATGCCGCCCCATCATGGCGGTGGCGAGATGATCGACCGGGTCACTTTCGAGAAGACCACCTTCAAGGAAGCCCCGCATCGTTTCGAACCAGGCACACCGGCGATCATCGAGGCCATCGGTTTCGGCGCGGCGGTGGATTATGTCCGCTCTCTGGGACAGGACCGCATTGCCGCCCACGAGCATGGTCTGATGGCTTATGCAACCGAACGCATGTCGGAGATCGAGGGCGTCAGGATCATCGGTCAGGCACAGGAGAAGGCCTCCATCGTTTCTTTCGTGATGGACAGCGCCCATGCCCACGACATCGGCACCATCATCGACCGGGCCGGCGTGGCCGTCCGTGCCGGGCATCATTGCGCGCAACCGCTCATGGACCGCTTCGGGGTCAGCGCGACGGCAAGAGCGTCCTTTGGGCTCTACAACACACGCGCGGAGGTCGATGCGCTGGTCGCGGCGTTGCACAAGGTCAAGGAGCTGCTCGGCTGATGGCTGAATTCAAACATCCGCTCGACGATCCCAATGGGCCGGGACTAGCCCACTTCATGCCGGGCGCTCAGCTGGCGCCGGGTGAAGAGCTGACGGCGCGCGCCGGTACGCCCCTGGAAGCGGGGACTAAAGTCGCCGACGAGGAAACCGTCATCGAAGCGCTGCGAACGGTGCACGATCCGGAAATACCGGTGAACCTTTACGATCTGGGACTGATCTACAGCATCGACATCGCCAAAGACGGCTCTGTCCTGATTGAAATGTCCCTCACCGCCCCAGCCTGCCCCGTCGCCGGCGAGATGCCCTTTGACGTGGCGCGCGCGGTCGCGGGCGCTGAGGGCGTCGGGGAAGTCGCGGTGAACCTGGTCTGGGAACCGGCCTGGACTCCGGACCGGATGTCCGAGGATGCACAGCTTGCGCTCGGCCTCTTTTAGGACCTGTTTAAAATTGCGCGTTATCCCCATATGACTGTTAAGAAATCTGAGGTAGACTGACAGCCATGTTCGATATGACGAAACCCATGATCACCTTGACCGACGCCGCCGCGTCGCGCGTTCAGGAACTGATCGGACGCAGCGAAAAGCCGGTGCTCGGCCTGCGTGTCGGCGTCAACTCGCGCGGCTGCTCGGGTATGAGCTACGTGGTCGAATACGCCGAGGAACAGCGGCGTTTCGAAGATGTCGTAGAGAGCAAAGGCGTAAAGATTTTCATCGATCCGACCGCCGTCATGTTTTTGATCGGCAGTGAAATGGACTATGTGGAAGACAAGTTCCAGACCGGCTTCGTGTTCAGCAATCCCAATGAAAAGGGACGCTGTGGCTGCGGCGAGAGTTTCCACATCTAAAAACAGAAAAGCGTCAGTTCGGCCCAGAGTGCCGAAAGGTCATACAGCTCACGATGGACTACCTTTTTCCGCCTGAGCCCACCACTTCGGTCGGTATCGTCGGCCGCTCCGAGCGGTTTCCGGTCAGGCGCATCTATTGTGTCGGGCACAATTACGTTTCACACATCCTCGAAACCGGGCGCGACCCGGAACGCGAGTCGCCGTTCTTTTTCAACAAACCCAGCGACGGCATCGTCAGTGACGGCGAGTCCCTGCCCTATCCGCCGGCAACGGCAAGCCTTCATCACGAGGTTGAGCTGGTGGTCGCGATCGATCGAGAAGGCTATGAGATCCCACCTGAGCAGGCCGAGGAGCACATTTTCGGCTACGCGGCGGGGATCGACCTCACACGCCGCGATCTGCAACAGGTTGCGGAAGATCGGAGTTGGCCTTGGACGGCCGCCAAGGCCTTCGACCGTTCGGCCCCCTGCGGGCTGATCACACCGAGGTCCGATTGCCCGAAAATGGATAGCGGCAGTATCGCGCTCTCAGTCAACGACAGACTGCGCCAAAATGCCGATCTAAAGGAAATGATTTGGCCGGTCCCCGAAATCGTGTCTTCGTTATCGCGCATGTTTGTTCTGCGCCCAGGCGACCTTGTCTTTACGGGCACACCTTCAGGGGTCGGCTTTGTGCTGCCGGGCGATCATCTGGAAGCCGTGATTGAGGGCTTAACGCCCCTCAGGATTTCCATACAGGACGCGGACTGAGGTTTAATTCTCCGCACTCGACGAAGACGCGCGCGCGATCTCCAGGATCCGCTCCAGATCCAGATGGACCGCCAGGTGATCGGCTAAGGCGTCCAGAGCTTCTTCGACCCCTTGCTCAAAGTTTAAGTCCGATCGCCGGCCGTCACGCAGACTGGAGAGCAAACTGGAGCGATACCCGTCAGCCGAAAAGATCCCATGCAGGTAGCAGCCGGCAATACGACCATCGGCGGAAACCGCTCCCTGTGGCTGTCCGCCGATTTCCACCATAGCCGATGCCGTGCCCGGGCCGGTGGTCACGCCGATGTGTATCTCATACCCCTGTATGGCCTCTCCAGTGGCGCGGTCGACACCTGAGGTGGCAACGAGGGTTTTGTCGCCGTTCAGCTCGGTCTCTACATTTAGCAGTCCCAGGCCTTCTACTTCGCCCGGCCGTCCTTCGATACCTTGTGGATCATTGATGCGGCCTCCCAGCATCTGATAACCGCCACACAGGCCGATGACCCGCCCACCGCGACGGCAATGCGCCTGGAGGTCAACGTCCCACCCCTGCTCACGGAAAAAAGCCAAGTCGCCAATTGTCGCCTTGGACCCCGGCAGCACCACAAGATCGGCATTTCCGGGAAAGGCTTCACCCGGCTGAACAAACACCACCTGGACATCGGGCTCGGCAATTAGGGGGTCCAAATCGTCAAAATTAGAAATTCGCGCAAGGACCGGTACGGCCACCACGATATCGTCCGTTCCCGGCAGCGCGCGTCTGGTTTGGGATAGTTGAACAGAATCTTCAGCCGGCAGCCTTCGTGCTGCATCGCAATAAGGCACCACACCAAGCGCCTCGAAGCCGGTCCGCTCGGTGATGATCTCCAGTCCGTCATCAAACAGGCGCGCGTCGCCGCGGAATTTATTGATGACAAAGCCTTTGATGCGCGCCCGCTCCCACTCTGGCAAAACCGCCGCCGTGCCGACCAGGCTGGCAATCACGCCTCCTCTATCTATATCGCCGATCAGGATGACCGGAACATCTGCCGCCTCGGCAAAACCCATATTGGCGATATCACCTTTACGCAGGTTAACCTCCGATGCGCTGCCTGCCCCCTCGACGAGGACAAGATCTGCAGCCTGCCGCAAACGGTCAAAGCTCTCCAAAACCGCGGGCATCAAGCGTGGTTTCATCGTCCAGTACTCGCGCGCCTTCGCACTACCCACAACTTTCCCCTGCACCACCACCTGTGCGCCGGTCTCGCTCTGCGGTTTTAACAGGACGGGGTTCATGTCTGTATGGGGTGACACGCCGCAGGCCCGGGCCTGAAGTGCCTGCGCGCGCCCGATTTCGCCGCCATTCTCGGTCACCGCAGCATTGTTGGACATGTTTTGGGGTTTAAAAGGCCGAACAGTTAGGCCGAGGCGGGAATAGGCGCGGGCAAGACCGGCAACCAGAAGGGACTTCCCTACATCTGATCCGGTGCCCTGAAACATGATTGCAGCGGCAGGTTTCGACACGTTTTCCCCGTTTTTTCACGTGACCCCAGTCTATATGGCGACCCTAAACGGCGTCATGGGCACGACGCAACCTGTGAAATCCACGCAAATCCAATCGCCTCGCGATTCCAGTTTCACACCAAAAAACCGATATAAATACCCGTTATAGCGCGCATATTTTAAGTAACTAAAATTTTAGGCAAATTTCCTTAAATATTTAAATTGATTTTACGCAAATAAAGATCATTTTTCTTGTTATTTTACAATATGTTACGGGGTTTTTTGCTGATATATTTTTACTGTTCCTTAATCACTTCAGATCAATATCGTCCCCAGGTTTTCTGCTAACTGGAGGTTTTGAAATGATTGGTACCGTTAAAGCGTTCATCACAGACGAATCGGGCGCAACCGCCATCGAATACGGCCTGATTGCCGCCCTGGTCTCGGTTGCCGCGATCGCTGCTCTGACCGCGCTCGGTGACTCTCTCGAGACGATGTTCACGAACGTGTCCGGCGCACTGGATAGCGCTCAGCCGACTACGCCGTGATCATGCATCAGGCGGACAAGTAGCGGCCGCCTGATACATCGACTTCAGAAGGGCCGAGGAGCGACACCGCCCCTCGGCCCTCTCTACTCGGGGATAAAAATCAGCACCCATGTCTTACGAAATTCTCACCGATACAACGATTTACATCTTCGCGCTGATTGTCGCTGCGGCAGCCTATCAGGATGTTAAGAGCTTTTTGCTGCCTAACGCCTATAGCTTGTCAGTGGTCATTTTGTATCCCGCTTATGTCATTGCTTCGGGCGAACCGGTTGCGTGGTTACCGGCTGTCGGCATAGCCGCCGTCTCCCTTATCGTCGGATTTATTTTCTTTGCCCTAAAGTACTGCGGTGGTGGCGACGCAAAACTCTTTGCAGCTGTGTCGCTCTGGGCAGGCCCTGCCCTGATGGTTGATTTTATTCTCGTCACAGCCGTCTCAGGAGGCTTGATTGCGATCAGCTTTTGGCTTCTGAACCGCATGTCATCGCTGGCCCCATTTTTGCCACAGGGCTTAAGCAGCGATTCCGTAACTTTTGCAAAGAAACCAATGCCCTACGGCACCGCAATTGCTGTAGGCGCCGTTTACGTAGCATTCACACTGCTGAGATAGGCTGAAGCCATGTCGATACGAAACATACTCTTGATCCTTGGCGCCCTCTTCATGATTGGCGGTACGGGCTTCGTTGCAAAAAACTGGCTGGATGCGCAGCGCGCTCCTGCACCGGTGGTTGCTGAGGCCGCACCAATACCGGAGCCGGAACTGACCTATGTTCTGATCGCCAAAAACGACATTCCGGTCGGAACCTTTCTTCAGGAAACCGATCTGGACTGGCAAGCCTGGCCGGACGAGGGCATTTCCGAGAGCTATCTGATCCAAGACGACTTCGATGAGACGACACTGCTTGGTTCGGTGACACGTCAAAACATCGTCGCAGGCGATCCCATGGTCTTGGGCCGCGTCGTTTCTCCCGGGGAGCGCGGCTTCCTGGCCGCTGTACTAAAGCCCGGCTTCCGCGCAGTGTCGATCGAAGTCAACGAAACCTCCGGTATTGGCGGTTTCGTGTTCCCGGGTGACAGGGTCGATATCATTCTCAGTCACACGATTCAGGACTCGGACCTCGAGGACAGAAGTGAGCGCCGCGCGAGCGAGACGATCCTGACCAATGTCCGAATCCTCGCGGTCGATCAGGTGACCAACAACAGCAGCGAGAGTGAACCCACGGTGGCCGACACCGCGACACTCGAGCTCACGCCCAAACAGGCCGAGATGATCGCGGCTATCCGCGGCTTGGGGCAGCTGTCGCTCAGCCTGCGCAGTCTGGCAAAGGACGAAGAAGAGCTGCAGCGTCTGGTGGAAGGTGAAGACCTCATGTCCGAACCAGAGCCAGAGCATGGCAAGACTTATACCTGGGAGAGCGACGTCAGCGTTCTCGTGCCGCGCCCGGGTGCCAATGATCTCAAAGTCGTGATTGCACGAGGCAGTCAGGTCGAAGAACTCGACATCGAAGTGGTAGGGGCTCAATGAGAACTATGCAGAGATTGTTTATGGCGCTGCTCGTCCTGGCATTGATCGTGCCAGCGAGCGCCAGGGCCGATATCGTCGGCTACGCCGCGCCTGCCACGGGGGAACCCATTCTGCTGGAGGTAAACGAGGGCCAGTTGCTGCGCCTCGAAGAATCCGCGGTTTCGGTTTTCGTCGCCAACCCAGAAATCGCCAACGTGAACGTCAAGTCGCCGCAGCTGATCTATGTCTTCGGTCAGGCGACGGGCGAAACGACTCTCTTCGCGGTCGACAGCAACGACAACGTCATTGCGAACCTTACACTACGGGTTACCCATAACCTCTCTCGGCTCCAGACTGCGCTCGAAGCCGTTGCGCCGAATGCACAGATATCGCCGATTTCGATCGACGGCGGGATTGTCCTGAGCGGTATAGCCAACAATGCGACCGAAGCCGCAAACGCGCAGCGTGTTGCCGCGAAATTCGTCAACAACGCTGAGAACATCATTAATCAGATCCAAGTCGCTGCCCCGAACCAGATCAATCTGCGTGTCCGGATCGCTGAGGTCTCCAAGGAAGTGCTGGAACAGTTCGGTTTCGATTGGAGCGCGATTGCAGACGGCGCTTTCACTTTTGGCCTATTCACCAATACCTCGCGCATTCTGGCTGACTCGCCCCCCAACTTTTTTCAGGCACAAGGCACGCCCGGTCCGCTCGATCTCAACATTCTTATCGATGCCCTCGCCGACGATGAATTGGTCACGGTGCTCGCAGAGCCCAACCTGACGGCTCTCTCGGGCGAAACAGCTAGTTTCCTGGCGGGTGGCGAGTTCCCCATTCCAGTCGGTTCGGATGTGAACGACGATGGTGGCCGCGACATTGAGATCGAGTTTAAGGAATTCGGTGTCAGCCTGGCCTTCACGCCGACCCTGGTCGGCGACAACCTGATCAGCATGCGCGTGCGCCCCGAAGTCAGTGCGCTTTCCGAGACCGGCGCAATCACCCTGGCAGATATTGTCATCCCCGCCCTCACGACGCGGCGCGCGGAAACCACTGTGGAACTCGGCTCGGGACAGAGTTTCGCCATCGCTGGCCTGCTGCTGGACGATACTCAGCAAATCACCAGCAAAGTGCCTGGGTTAGGCGACATTCCGATCCTTGGCGAGCTTTTCACCAGCGATCGCTATCAGCGTAGAGAGAGCGAACTTGTGATCATCGTGACACCTTATCTGGTGCGTCCCGTATCGCAGCCCATTCCTCTGCCGACCGACGCCTACACCGAAAACCGCGCGGAGGACTCGAATTCCGCCGGCTCCAACGGCGGCACGGCGTCCAGTCTCACCCTTCCCGCCACATCATCGTCGGCCTCCGACCTGCCGCGACCGCTGGGCTTCATCCTTGAGTAGAGTAGGCGAAATGCAGAATTCACCTTCGAAAAAGCGATATCTCGCACCTGTATTAGTCACGACAGGTCTGCTTTTGAGCGCCTGCAGCAGCGGACAGGCCCAGTATTCGGAAAAAGAAGCTTCGCACTTCGTTTACGACAACACGGTCGGCTTGGTGGAGAAGACGTTCCTGACCGGGAACTGGAAACAGATTGAAACCTCTGCTCAGCTCCGTACGCAGTCCGTCGTTCAAGCGCACGCGGTCAACTTTGTACCTGGCGGCGCATCCTTCAGCGAAGCGGAACGCGACCGTCTGATGGAGTTCCTGCGCAGTAAGGGCATCCGGAGAGAAGACCGGGTCCAGCTTGATGGCTTGCGATCGGAAAGCGGTCAGCATTTGCCGGCAACGGAGCAGCGCATCGAAGCCTTGCGCCTCGAGCTGGCCAATCTGGGAATTCGCGCGCACGTCGCACAAGCACCGATCACGATCCATGGACCGAACGATCCTCGCGTCGCCGTGGTGGTCACGCGCACACTGGTCGCATTGCCGGACTGCAGCGCCCCACAGCCGGGACGCGGCCAGCGCCCGCAACATGTTCGCGACTGCGCCAATAAGACGGCTCTCGGCATGATGGTTGCCAACCCGGCCGACCTGCATCAGGGATCACCGGCCGACCCTGCCGACGGCACTGCAGCAGTCTTAGGCATCCAACGTTATCGGGCAGGCGAAATCATCCCGCTGGATGACGTACTATCAACCAGAGAGGTTGAGCAGCAATGAGTACGGCTGAAGATCTCTTCGCTTCAGAAAGCACCGAACTTACACCGCTCGCGGAATGCGCAGCTTTCGTGAGCGACGGTCAGACGCACGACGTCATCGACGCTGTGACGCGGCAGTTCTACGCCGAAACCGTAATACGGGACGGCGGGAGTACGGAGGCGATGCAGTACCTGACGGAAGCGCCTGTACCGCGCGTCCTGATCGTCGACATCGGTGACTCGCCCTCTCCTTTGACGGCCATGCTGTCCTTGACGGCCGCCTTTACCGAAGACACGCGGCTGGTCGGCATCGGCTCCATGAACGATATCAACCTGTACCGTGAAATGATCGGTGCCGGTATTTCAGACTATCTGGTCAAGCCGATCACGGAAAAGGCCTTGATGGCTGTACTGCAGCAAATCGAGGAACCCGACGAGGAGGAAGAGGCGCCAGCCGCCGATCCCGATTCCATTCAGAAAATCGTCGTTGTCGGTACTCGCGGTGGCTGCGGCGCCTCGACAGTTGCCTTGAATCTCGCCTGGGGGATGGCCGAGCAGAAACAACATCGCACCGCGCTGGTCGATCTGGACTTGGAATTCGGTACCATTGCCTTGTCTCTCGATCTCGAGCCAACGCGCGGTTTACGCGAAGCGCTTGAGAACCCATCGCGGATCGATAGCCTTTTTATCTCCAGCGCCACTGCAAAGCTGACAGAGAAACTGTCGGTCATGGCGACCGAAGAGACGATGGGCCACGAAGTCCTGTTCGATCCGGCCGCGACAAGCGCCTTGTTCGATGCACTTGGTCGAGAAAACGACTGCATTGTTGTCGACCTGCCCCGCTCTTCCGCGGGTGTCCGTCCCGGCGTGTTCGAAGCAGCAACCGAGGTCGTGCTTGTTACGGAACTGACGCTCTCCGGCCTGCGGGACTCAATCCGGGTTTTGGCGGGTATCGAGGAGTTCGCGCCAAGTACCCCGGTTAAGGTGATTGCCAATCGTACGGGTGGCGCAGCCCAGGGCATGCAGCTGGCCGACTTCCAGAAGGCCCTCGGCCGAAAGGTAGATTTCCAGGTCGCCGAGGATCGCAAAGCCTTTAATCTCGCTTCGAATACCGGCAAACCGCTTATCCAGGTCGATGGCCGTTGTAAGGCTAGCAAAACGCTGGCGAAGGCCGTCGACATTCTGAACGGCGATAAACAGAAGAAAGCGGGTGCTGCGAAGAAATCCTGGCGTGACTGGTTGAAGAAGAAATAACCTCTATGTCGATTTTCGCACAGCGACAAAAACCAAAGCCCGGAAAGGCCCGCTCACAGTCCCGCTCGGATCTTGCACCCTATGTAGAGCGGCTGAAGCCGAAGGTTGCCGAATCTCTCCAGGGCGTCGAGGTATCCCAGCTTTCTCGGCCGGAGCTTGGCCTTCGGCTCGGTCAGCTTGTGAGCGCCGAACTCGACAAAGAACCAAATAACCTGAACTTGCTCGAGCGCAGAACGCTGTTGACCGAACTGATCAATTGGGTCAGCCAACAGCATCCTCGCAGCGCCGCCACGCCGGCACCCCATGCCGCCGCCACGCGCGCCACTGCCCCATCGCCTTCTGCTCAAGCGCCAGACAATTTTCAGTCGGCGCCTCCGCAAGGCGCGGCGCCTTCGCCGGCCCGGCCTGCGGCGCAGAACGACCCCTTCAAGGTCGAAGAACCGAAACTGGAACCCAGGGTTCCGATCACGGATACGGTAGAATCCGCTAAAGACGCTATCCATTCAAAGGTGATGGAACGTCTGGACGTTTCCGCGGCCTCACAGCTTCCCAGAGAAGAACTCTCCGGCCAGCTGGGCGAAATCGTCGCCGAGGTTTTGGCTGAAGAGAAGATTCGGTTAAACGGCCCCGAACAGTTGGGCGTCGTCGAGCTCATGCTCGCCGATATGCTCGGTCTTGGCCCCCTGGAACCGCTGCTGGCTGACGAAAAAGTCACCGATATCATGGTGAACGGCCCCTTCCAGGTCTACGTCGAGCGCGGCGGTAAACTGGAGCTCTCCGAGGTCAAGTTTCGTGACAACGATCATGTCCTCAACATCTCCAGACGTATCGTTGCTCAGGTCGGCCGGCGCGTCGATGAAACAACGCCGCTGGTCGATGCGCGCCTCGAGGACGGCAGCCGCGTCAACATCATCATCCCGCCACTGGCGATCGACGGCGCCTCGATCTCCATTCGTAAGTTTTCCAAAAAGGGCATCACACTGGATGTCATGGCCCGGCAGGGCAACATTTCCGATAAAATGGCAATGGTGCTTAAGATCGCCGCACGCAGCCGGCTCAACATCCTGATTTCTGGCGGTACCGGTTCAGGTAAAACCACCCTGCTGAATGCCCTATCCCAGATGATCGATCCGGGTGAGCGGATTGTAACCATCGAGGATGCGGCGGAACTGCAGCTGCAGCAGCCTCACGTGGTGCGCCTCGAGACCCGGCCCGCCAACCTGGAAGGCGAAGGCGCGATCGACATGCGCGATCTCGTAAAAAACTCGCTGCGTATGCGTCCTGACCGTATCATCCTCGGTGAGGTTCGCGGCTCAGAGGCGGTTGATATGCTTCAGGCCATGAACACCGGTCACGATGGCTCGCTGGGCACCGTCCACGCCAACAGGCCACGTGAAGGCCTGACCCGTCTTGAAAACATGATCGGACTGGCCGGCATCAACCTGCCAGCCAAGGCCGTGCGCACCCAGATCGCCGACGCGGTGGACATGATCGTTCAGATTTCGCGTATGCGCGACGGTATGCGGCGTGTCACCCACATCACCGAGATCGTGGGTATGGAAGGCGACATCATCACAACGCAAGACCTCTACAACTTCGAATTCGAAGGCGAAGGTCCCGACGGCAACTTGCAAGGCAGCTTTAAATCATCCGGCCTGCGCCCGTTCTTTGCGCAGAAAGCCGCCTATTTCGGCCTCGAACAGAGACTGTTGGAGGCTATGTAATGGACCTCGCTCTTCTCACAGGCGGCAATCCGATGGTGACGCTGGTCCTCATGTGCCTGCCGATCTTCGGAGGAGTCCTCCTGATAGCGGCTGCCTTTGCCGGCAACGGCGCGAACCGTCAATTCAAACGACGGATTGCACGGGTGAAGGGCGATAGCGATCTTTCCGAGCAGGCCGTCCAAACAGTCGTCAGCGTCCGCCGTACTACAGCGGACAGCAAGTACGCGTTTGTCGATAATCTGATTAAGACGGCCCTACCCCGCCCCGACCTGCTACGCCATCGCCTCGAACGCGCCGGTGTAAAACCAGTACTCGGGCGCTATTTGCTCATTTGCGCAATCAGTGGTGTCAGCGCCTTTGCAGCGTCCAAACTCGCTTTTGGCGCGCCGAACATTATTGCAGGGCTGCTTGGTCTTTTTGGTGCTATCGGACTGCCGCACTTCGTGCTGGGCATGAAGGCATCACGCCGCCAAGCGCAATTCATCGCTCATTTCCCAGACGCGATCGACCTGATGGTACGCGGCCTGAAAGCCGGGCTCCCGATCGCTGAGTCCATTAAGTCAGCCGGCGAGGAGATTCCGGGTCCGGTCGGCGAAGAACTGACGCGCGTGTTCGATGCCATCAAACTAGGCACGAAAATCGAAGACGCCCTTTGGGAAACTGCGGGCCGGATCAATATCCCTGAGTTCAACTTCTTTACGGTCGCCCTTTCGATCCAGACGGAAACGGGCGGTAACCTGGCGGAAACCCTGACCAATCTCTCGGATGTTCTGCGGAAACGTAAGACCATGAAACTTAAGGTCAAGGCTATGTCATCCGAGGCCAAGGCCAGCGCATACATCATCGGCAGCCTGCCCTTCATCATGTTCATGCTGCTCTATTTCATCAATCGCGAATACGTCATGACTCTCATATATGACCCGCGCGGCAACCTCATGTTGGGCGGCGGCCTGATGATGTTCGCGGTCGGCATCACGACCATGTACAAGATGGTGAAATTCGAGATATGAGCGTCGAGCAGTATCTGCCAGCCGGAGTTACAATCGAGGACCTGATCGTGGTCATGTCCTCGCTCACGGTTTTGATCAGCTTCATCGCTGTCTGGTCATCGCTGTTGCATCGCGACCCCTCGCAAAAGCGTGCCAAGCTCATCGCCGAGCAGCGCGAGGCCTTGCGTGGCGGTATGCTCGCGCCGCGCCGCAGAAAAGAGCGACTGAACACGGCGTCCTTCATGCGCCAGGTCGTAGATAAACTGCAGCTCATGAAGAGCGCGCAGGCCGGTAACATATCGAGCAAACTGATGCGCGCGGGCTGGCGTTCGAAGGACGCGGTCGTTCGCTATCTCTTCTTCAAACTCGCCTTGCCCTTTGCATTGGGCGGTTTCGCACTGGTTTTGTTCTACGGGTTGGATTTCTCGAATCTACCAGCCGGCATAAAGCTTATGGTCTGCATCGGTGTTATCGGATTCAGCGCCTACCTGCCCGATATCCTGATCAAGAACGCGGCTCAGAAACGCCAGGAAGCAATTCGAAAGTCTTTACCTGACGGCCTCGATCTCATGGTGATCTGCTCCGAAGCTGGTCTCAGCCTCGACGCGACCCTGACACGCGTGTCGCAGGAGATGGCCGGTTCGGCACCGGAACTGGCCGATGAATTCAGCTTAACGGGACTGGAACTTGGCTTTCTGCCAGAGCGGAAAGCCGCTTTGGACAACTTGGCCCAACGCACAGATCTCCAGATGCTTCGCAGTTTGGTCAACACGCTGATCCAAGCTGAACGCTACGGTACGCCGCTGTCCCAGTCCTTGCGGGTCATGAGTAACGAATCACGCGACGAACGGCTGCTTAAGGCTGAGGAAAAGGCCGCCCGCCTCCCTGCCATGCTGACGGTGCCAATGATTCTCTTCATTCTGCCGCCGCTGTTCGTTGTTCTCCTGGGCCCGGCCATTGTGAACACTCTGGACGCCTTGAGCGCCATGTAGCCGTCCGGCCGCCGGTGCATGACGACCCGGCGCGAAGCAAATGCAAATGAAGCGCGGTATCACTTGCACAAGTCCAAATATGACCAAGGATCGCGTGTTATGTTGACCCTTCTGCCCATCAGACGACTCGTTCGCAGGTTCGCGGGCGACAAAGAGGGTATTGCCGCTGCGGAGTTCGCTCTGATTCTTCCGGCATTCCTTCTGATGCTGTTTGGAACCCTGGAAATCGCCATGGTGATGTTCACCCTCTCGCTCGCCGAGGGCGGACTGCGTGAAGCGGCACGTTTCGGAGTCACCGGTCAGGAGCCAGACCCAGATCGGCGTCAGGAACTGATCCTCGAAATCGTCGAGGCGCACACGCATGGCCTGATCGAAATCTCAGACGCAAGTGTCAAGACGACCGTATATCCCGACTTCACAGGTGACGATACGGGCCCCGGCACTCCAGGCTTAGGCGACGCCAATGACGTGGTCTTCTATCAGCTCGATTACGAATGGGAATTTATCACGCCGATCTTCGCAATATTCGGAGGGCCGAACGGGAACCTCGAAATGTCTGCGACGGTTGCGGTGCGCAACGAACCCTATAGCGAAGAGTGATAGAGCTGCCAACATGACAACAGCCTCAAACAATTCAAGACGCAAGCTGCACGCCCTAGCAGCTCGATTTTTCGGCGACGACGCAGGCTCGACGATCGTTGAGTTCGCCGTGATCGTACCCCTCGTGCTTTTCGTAATGCTCGGCATGTACGATACAGCTCGCTACATTCTGCTGAACCAAAAGTTGGACCGCGCCGCGGCAACCATGTCGGATCTGGTCTCGCGGCCGTCCAACATCTCAGCGGCCGAGATCAACCAGCTAATGGACGCCGCCGACGAAATCCTCCGGCCCTTCAATCTAGGTGCGCGCGGTGGCGTGATCGTCAGCTCGGTTTTCAGACCCGTCGGTGACGATCCAACCGTGACCTGGCAGATTACGGGCGGCGGTCCGATCATACCTCCGAGTGCCATCGGCGGCGTAGGTAGTACAGCCTCCATGCCGTCGGGTTTCGTCGTACGCGACAACGAGAACATCATCACTGCCGAGGTTTATTACAACTTCGAACCGATCTTTCTCGACGCCCTAAAAGATATGCTGAACACTGGCGACTTCCTCCCAGAAGGTGTGATCTTCCAAACGGCCTACCGGCAACCGCGCCTGGGTGATCTGAGTTCGCTGACCGGACCCTAAGAACAAAGCGGCTGCAAAGCTTCTAAAGACAAGGCGTATAAGGTCTGCTCGATTCAGCTTTCGCGGTTCGCCGGATTCCACTTAGCGTAGCCTTTGGCGTGATCGCTTCGGGATCGATGCGCAGTTCGATCAGGCTAGGCCCCTCCGCGGCCATCGCACGCTCGAAGGCCGGCTCGAAGTCGGCCGTCTCTTCGACAATCTCTCCGTTGATGCCAAAGGCGCGGGCATAGGCTGCAAAATCAGGATTGATCAGATCTGTCCCGCTCACGCGCTCCGGATAGTGCCTCTCCTGGTGCATGCGGATCGTGCCATACATGCCGTTGTTTACAACAAGAACGATGATCTTGAGGCCGTACTGAACTGCGGTCGCGAGTTCCTGGCCGTGCATGAGGAAACAGCCATCGCCAGCGAAACAAACAACGGTACGCTCAGGCAGAACGGCCTTCGCTGCGACCGCGGCCGGGACGCCGTACCCCATGGACCCGGAGGTCGGAGCAAGCTGGGTCGGGAACCCGCGATATTGATAGAACCTGTGGACCCAGACCGTGTAGTTACCAGCCCCATTGGTCACGATTGCATCTTCGGGCAGCCGCTCACGCAGCCAAGCCATGATCTCCCCCATCTGCAACGCACCCGGCACTTGAGGCGCTTTGATGTAATCAAGGTATTCCTGATGCGCGGTCGCGATCCGGCCTTGGCGGGCTCCGTCTGGCTCCTTGGGTTTCGAGAGCGTCGCGGCGGCCGCCGCAAAGGCTTTGACCCCGGAATTGATCGCAAGCTTTGCTTGGTAAACCCGCCCCAGTTCCTCGGCATCGGCATGCACGTGCACCATAGATTGCTTGGGAACCGGCGAGGAAAAGAGGCTGTAACCACCCGTCGTCATCTCGCCCAAACGCGCACCGACCACCAGAACCAGATCGGCATTGCGGACCCGCTCCTCCAACTTTGGATTAATGCCAATGCCTACGTCGCCGACATAGTTTGGGTGCCTATTGTCGAAGTAGTCCTGGCGCCTGAAGGAGGCCGCGACCGGCAATCCCTGAGCTTCTGCAAAGCTCTGAATGTCACGGCGTGCCTGCGTATCCCAGGAGGTTCCGCCCAAAATCATCAAGGGTCGTTCCGCCTGCCCCAAAAGATCGGCGAGCTTCGCCATGTCAGCCGCACCTGGATGGGCCTCTACACTGCTGTAGGGCACAGCGTCCGAAGCGGACGTCTTGTCGCGGAGCATATCTTCCGGCAGTGCGAGCACTACCGGTCCAGGCCGGCCTGCGGTCGCGGTTGCGAAGGCACGCGCCAGGTATTCGGGGATCCGATCCGCATCGTCGATCTGAGCCACCCATTTGGCCATCTGACCGAACATGCGGCGATAATCGATCTCCTGGAAAGCCTCCCGTTCGATCATGTCGCGGCCGACCTGACCAATGAACAGGATCATCGGCGTGGAATCCTGATAGGCGATATGTACGCCGGCGCTGGCGCTGGTCGCGCCCGGACCGCGGGTGACGAAACAGATTCCAGGACGGCCGGTTAGCTTACCGTAAGCATCCGCCATCATGGCCGCCCCACCCTCTTGCCGGCAGATATGGAATTTGACCTCGGGGACATCGTAAAGCGCATCGAGGACCGCCAGATAACTCTCGCCCGGCACGCCGAAGGCCATATCCACACCATGTAACCGCAACTGGTCGACCAGAATCCGGCCGCCCGTGCGTAAATTCCCCTGAGATGCCATGCAGGATGTCTTTCAATAAGGAAGGGACAAGCGTTGCCTTCATAGCCCAGATTCGCTCGAAGCAGCAAATGGCGCAGGCCTTCGCGCTACTGTTCGGGCAATCTGACCTTGGCAGCCTTAAGAGGCCTTTCTAAGCTGTCGCCCGCTACTCTCAAGAAAACAACGTCTAACTAGACCGGCTAGGCCATGCAGATCATCTTTTCTTCTGAACAAACAGCCCACGATCCCGCCAACTTCCTTTCCAGCGGAGTCCGGAAACCCAATCCGGAAACACCTGCGCGCGCCGACATGTTGCTGGACGCGGGTCGCGCGGCCGGCTTTGAAATTAACGAACCCGAGGATTATGGCCTGGGACCTGCGGCCGCCGTCCACACCCCGGAGTATCTGGCGTTCCTGCAAAACATTCACGCGCGCTGGAGCGAGATCGAGGGCGCATCGGAGGAAGTGATCCCCAATGTGCATCCCAACGGCCGCCCCCATGGCACCGCTGCCAGTTATCCGGCCTCGGCGGTAGGACAGGCCGGTTATCATATGGCGGATACCGCCTGCCCCATTTCCGCTGCGACCTGGGGTTCTGTCCGGGCCTCCATGAACAGCGCCGTCCATGCCACGCGCCAGGTCCGGGCCGGCGCGCGTGCTGCCTATGCGCTCTGCCGACCGCCGGGCCATCACGCTTTCGCCGATATGGCAGGCGGCTTTTGCTATCTGAATAATTCGGCCATCGCCGCGCAGGAATTGCGTCAGGACCACCAACGCGTGGTGATCCTCGATGTCGACCTACACCACGGGAACGGTACACAAGGAATCTTCTATCGCCGAGACGACGTGCTCACGATCTCGATCCACGCAGACCCCGAAGCCTTTTACCCCTTCTACTGGGGTTACGCCCATGAGCGCGGGGATGACGCAGGACTAGGTTACAACCTCAACTTCCCCCTACCCCGCGGCTCTGGCGATGCGCCTTTCCTCGAGGCCCTTGAAACCGCTTGCCAGCGCATCGCCAACTTTGCGCCCGGTGCTCTCGTTGTGGCCCTGGGTCTCGACGCTCACGAAAGCGATCCCTTTGCCGGCCTCGCGGTGACGACACAAGGTTTCGGTCAGATCGGCCGGATGATCGGGCAGTTGTCGCTACCAAGCGTTCTGGTGCAGGAAGGCGGTTATGCCAATCCGGCACTGGGCGCCAACCTGGTGAGTTTTCTGGAAGGCTTCAGTACATAAGATTTCCATTGAAGTATTCCCTGGGGTCACCCGTTGTTACAACGCCGTAAGGGCCATTGTGTTTGCGCGGATCGGACCAGCTGATTTCGCCGAACTCGCCGATGTTTTTAAACTCCACGGCAACGTCAATCGCACCCAGGTTCGAAACGTAGACGGACATAAGTTCGACCGGAAACTTGAAATCGAACAGCTCTTTGAGCGTCTCCACCAGCCCCCCATCGAAGTTTGCCATGACGAGCGAATAGCATCGGCTCTTTTCGACGCACCAGGAATACTGCTCCAGTTTCTTACGCAGATCGAACATGTCCCAGTTTCCGCCTGGGAGATGCGCAAAAAAGCTGTAGCCCCAGTTCGTCCCTTTCCCCAAAGCGCCATTCAGTTCCGAGATACAGACCACGACACAATTATCCATGCCGGAGGTTTTGATACCGCCTTTCGGTAGGTCAGAGGCATTGCCGACCCAGGGCGATTTGTTGTTGTAAAAACCTTCCACCATCGGCGAGTCCAGATAATCGCTATGGTCTTGCCGGAACCTCAGAGATCCGATGGTCGGCGTAAAGGGAAGCGCAAGACCGGCACGCCCCAGACGGCCTGTGGTAGCGGTGGCGCTTGGATTGGCGCGGTAAAGACCTGGCATGACACAGCTCCTGAAACCCGATTGCCGGTCCGATCACACCACGCGACCGACCCAACGCTCTGCAAGCATCGCGGTGTTTCGGAACAGCGCCAATTCCATAAAATTGTATGAGGGCATGCAATTTTTTTCTATGACACGGGCACCTCACGTTAAGTGCAGGTATCCGCCCACTTCATGTCTAATACTGTGCGCCGGATGCAGTTCAGGCGCGGGCGCTATGTCCCAGTGCCAGCTGCGGTCGGACGGCCCGAGAGCAATTCCAGCCAAGGCATCCTCTTCCTCAATCACGCTGCCCGATGAATCGCAAGTCAGGCGTTTGAGGTCGCTGATCAGACAAATCTGATCACCGCTCGCCTTCAGCCAAGCCAGATGATTACTGATCAACGCACGCGAAAAGATCTCGCGCTCAGAATCGCTCCAGATTGGAAACTGCTTTTCCAGATAGGCGCAGGGCAGAATCGGAAGTTGAGAGAGAAGGTTCACGGAGGCCAGAAAATCAACGGACGCCAGGCCCAGTGTCTGTGTCAAAGGTTTCGGAAGAACTTGGGGTAACTGAGCGGGCACCTCACATTTATTTTTTGCCTGCTCGACGAGCAACCCGCAAATCTCCGTAACATCCATTTGATGGAAGCGCACATTGGGATAGCGCAACGCATGTCGCTTCACCCAGGGCAAATGGAGAATATCAACTAGGATGACATGCTTGAACTGGCCGGATAACTCGGCCAAAGGCACATCAAGCAGCACGCCGGACCCAAGGATCACCGCGCAATCATGCCCCTTTGCCGCCGCAGCGCTCTCCAGGATCGCTGCCTTTGTATTCTCCAGGTGCGGCCGCCACGCGTCCTTGCAGCGCCGGTAGCGCGCCTGTGTCGCAATGACCTCCTGGGGATAGCCCATCACGCGCAGATGCTTCGGGCAAGGCGTGAGCAGATACTGGAGCCATTCGAGGAGCATGCGATCCCATTCGGGCTGGCCGACCTTCCCGCCTCTACCCCTTGTGGCTGCTCATATTAAGGATAATCGCAGCGGTCGCCGGAGATGATGACAAAACCGCGCGGGCCTTCAGTCAGACTGAACCGATATTCACTGTCGTTAACAACCACCGAGTGATGCAAAGGCAGTTTACCGCTTTCCTCGATCGACTTGCCGCCGATCAGCGTGAAGTTAACCTTGACCGGTTGAGCCGAGTCGTACCAGGCCTCAACATTTCCAGCCGCATCCTTGGCGGATTCACCCTTCGCGGTAATAGTGATGGCCGATTGCGCATAAGAAACCGAATCGTTTGCGCCGCTGTAGAGATCGGTGCCAACGAAGAAACGTTTTGTCACCGGCGCGTTGTCGCAGCTTCGTTCATTCTGAGCCGATCCGATCAGAAAGCGCAGGCGATCCATTTCAACGCCATTGCTGATTTTACCACTCGCCAGATCGAGCACCTCTTTCAGAGCCCCGGTCGGCACGTCAGCTTCGTACTTCTGCTGCCAGTCTCGTGCCGATTTCCGCGCGTTACCAAGCTGTACTTCCAGATCGGCCACGGTCTGATTCACCGCCGCCAATTCGCCTGTTAGCTTCGTCGTCTTTTCCTGCTCGGCGATCAAATCTCGCTGCGCAATATCCGATCCGGTATAGTAGGCCTTCACACCCAGCGCGCCGATGATGGCAAAAGCCACCAACCATTTGATGACACCCCACCAAAACTTCCGACGGCGTTTCGCTCTACGTTCGTGCAACCCAAGCGACATCGACTGCTAACTCTTTCTGACTTTCATTCAGCTAGGCCCGGCGAATTCAGAAAATTCCCTAACCCATTGTTTTTAATTTATATTTTATGATTTACAGAATATTATTAGCATCCCTTCGATCTAGCTGCAAGCGCGTGTCTCAACGGCATGACGGAGACGTGAATTCGTCGCCCTCTGTCTGCGCAAAGATCCTGCAACGGAAGATAGCCAAATGGTCAAAATCGGCTTAAGCTCCCGATCGCTTCTGTCGGCCGGTCTGTTCCGGACAACCCCGGCGGTCAGCGTGTTAACTGGAAAAGACTCTATTCCATGGCCGAAGACGAACCTGTCGATCGCGAAGAGCTCCTGCGCCAGTTGGCCGAGCTGCGCGCGACGATTGATCCGGAAATCCTGAAACGCGTGCAGTTTCAGGTTGATAACCCGGATTCAGAGCCTTACGACAAGAAAGCCGCGCGAAAGATCGTGGAACAGTTTCTCGCCGCGCGCAGCGACAACGGGGCCTTCGCCAAACGCCTGATGGAAGAACTGGTTCGTACGCAAGACGACGAAGATCAGGCGAAATGAGATCGGGCGACTCAAAACTCGACATCGGACCAATCGTCGGCTTTTCCCTCGATGACCTGACCGACTTACGGCGACTCTCGCTTGGCGAGGACTGGCCGCACAGCCTCGAAGACTGGCAAACGATCGTCTCCTCTGGCGAAGTGTTCGGACACCGCGACGCATCGGGCCGAATCCTCTCCAGTGCGGCCGTTATCCCTTACGGTCCGCCCGAACACCCTCATCTGGCTGCCTTGGGCATGGTCATCGTCGACTCCGCCGCCCGGCGCCGCGGCCTGGGCCAGGCGCTCGTGCAGGAAGCTATCGGCTGGGCTAACGCCCGGACACCGGCCGTTCCTCTTAGCTTGATCGCAACGCAGGTCGGTTTGCCGCTTTATGAAAAGCTCGGTTTTCGGACTGTCGAGATGCTGCATAAATTCGTCAGACCTGCGGGTCCGAGGGTAGCTCTCCATGAGGCCCACACAGTGGCCGGTCATCTGCAGGAAGCGAGCGAAGCAGATCTTCAAAGTCTCGTTGAGCTGGACAGGGTGGCCTTCGGCTACACACGGACACGCTTTCTCGAACAAAGGCTCAAGCAGGCCCAGACCGGCCGTATTCTCGTACGAGACGGCCACGCGGTCGCTTACGGCCTGCTCGTACGACAAGGGCCGCTGACGGTCCTCGGGCCGCTGGTTGCCGCCGATAACGATGCCGCCCTTACCGTTCTGACGGGACTCATGGCGTGCGCGAACGGGCCTTTCCGCATCGATCTGCCGGCCCGCCAGCGAAAGCTCTTCCCGGCACTGGAAGCCATGGGTTTCGTCGAGGACGACGTCCCCCCGATCATGCTGCGCGGCATCGATCGTACGGCCGGCGATCAGCAGCGTTACTACGCTATTGCCGCCCAGGCTTTCGGATAAAGGCCAATTCCCTAGAACGAGTTCAGTTCAATAGAACTGCTGACAATCGATGATATCGCGCGTGCCACCGGTCGAGGTCGCGGCAAAGGTCTGATACCAGAACTGCCAGCCGGCGCCGACGCGAAAACCGATCACATTGGTACCGCCCCAAAAATCAGGATCGCTGCGGCCTAGGGCGCGTTGTCGCTGAACGAATCCCCTGCCCGCCCCATTGTATTGGGTCTTAAACAACGACGCCCTGGCCGTCGCACCATTATAGGCGTTGTCGACCGACGTATCGTGCAGCGCCTGCATAATCGCCACGGCACTGGGCCGTTCGTAAGCCGGATTGGCCCGAGTTTCTTCGGCCGTCGGCGACTGAGCCGCAAAATTCGCGTGATGCACAATGATCTGGTTCGGAAGCGTGTCGATAAAGATGGAGCAGCCCGATAGGCCGTCGGTAAAAAAGTGGCTGATGGAATGATCGGTCGTGTCGATCACAGCCGAGGAGTTATTGTTGGCGAGAAATGGCAGGTAAACCGCGTTGGATCCACCGGGCCCGGCGACCGGAGGCCTGAAGTAGACACCGTATTCCGTCCCCTCGCGACGCACTTCGAAGGAATACTTTCGGCCGGCATCGACCATAAAGTGTTCCCCCCTGTCTTCAGCGTTACCGACTACGCCGCCCGCTGTCTTGAGCGCCGGGCCGGGCACTGTCGTTCCATCTGCGCTATAGGATCGTGAAACGTAGATAGCATTCCTCATGTCCGCAGGCGCAATGGTCACGATGCAGTCCCCCTCTGGCTTCGATACCGCGGCTCAATTCAGAGCATAGGATTGAGACCCTATCACAAGATCGTCGCCTTTTTGGAAAATACTGACTGGTCGAACTCAACCATCTGCGCCAGATCGCAACCATTCCTCGGTATCGCGCCAGGCCGTTACTTCCGGAGATAAAACTGGCTTGGGACCGTTATAGCCAACCATAGGCATCATTTCCTCTATAGTCAGGCTACGCCCTCCGACCAGAATGCCCGCCCGCACCAGAGCGGAGGCGGCCAGTTTCCCATCGACACGGAACTGCTGCAGGAAATACACGAAGCGATCGTCCCAACCCAGAATACGGCTGTGCAGGCTATAGCGCTGAAAGGGTGCGAGGGAGCGGCGGTAGTTAATAACCTGCGACGCCACCACCGGCATCCAACGATTCTTGATGGCAATCTTCGCCAGACCGCTACGCTGCATGAGATCGAAACGTCCGAGATCCATGATCGTCAGATAGCGGCCGTTGTTCATGTGAAGATTAAAATCGAGATCGTTTGGCAGGACCCGAAACCAAACGACCGATTCATCCAGGAAGCCCAGTCTCCGACCGAAAAAACCCATAAAGAGTACGCGAATCAGGCGAAAAATCAGATTCATCTCAGTATCAAATAAAGATCTGTTGTTGCGAAACCCGCGCTCAGGCTTGCCGCTTGCCGCGCAGGAAGGAATAGACCACGAAGGCCAGCGACGGCAGTAGCAGCAGCGCCCCCAGCATGTTGGCCAGGAACATGAAAGCGAGCAGGACACCCATATCTGCCTGGAACTTCAGCGCCGAGAACGCCCAGGTACTCACGCTGATCGCGAGAGTCAGACCGGTGACCAGAACCGCGTTGCCGGTCACCCGCAAAGTTTCCTCGTAGGCGTCATGCAGACTCCGCCCGCCTTCGTTCAACAGGCTCCGGAAACGGCTGAAAATGTAGATGCCATAATCTACGCCGATACCGACACCCAGCGCCGCCACCGGGAGGGTCGAGATTTTCAGTCCTATACCCAGAACGCTCATCACAGCGTAACCGAGAACCGAAACCAGACTGAGCGGCAGTACGATGCAGAGCGTTGCGCGCCACGAGCGAAAGGTCACGATGCAAAGCAGGATGATCGCGGCATAGATCCACAGCAGCATCTCGGTCTGGGCTTCCTGCACGACCTCGTTTGTCGCCGCCATCACACCGACGTTGCCGGTTGCCAGGCGGAAGGTGTGGCGCTCATCGTTATTCTCTGCCGCAAAGGCCTTCACAGCCTCGATGACGCGGGCGATGGTTTCCGCCTTATGATCTTCCGTGAAGATCAGAACCGGCATCACGCTGCAGTCTCTGTTCAGGAGACCCGTCGAGGTTTCGATGGAGGATACCGCCTGTACCATGGTCTGGGGATTGCGGGGCAGCACCCGCCATTTCAGGTTCCCCTCATTCCAGCCGGCGTTGATGACCTTGGCGACCTGCGGCATAGAGATCGTCGATTGTACGCCGGGCACGTTCGCCATCTGCCATTGGAAACGGTCGATCCGATCCATGATGTCGTGTTCGATACAGCCGTCCGGCACAGTCTCCACGATGGTGCTGATCACATCCACACCGATGGAGAACTTCTCCGTAATCACTGCGGTATCACGGTTATAGCGAGAGTCCTGACGCAGTTCGGGCACACCGGCATGAATGTCGCCGATCTGCAGGTTCGGCGCTTCGTAGAGCCCCCAGGCCAGCAGCAGCAAGGCACAGCCGATACTGCCGGCGGCGACTTTCGGATCCGCGACGCGGGACAGCAACCGCCAGAGCGGTTCCTTCCGCTTAGCGCCCGCACGCAGGCGCGTACGGTAGTTTTCGCCCAAGGTCACGTAAGACAGCAGAACCGGAAGCAGAATGAGGTTGGTCAGAATGATAACCATCACCCCCAGGCTCGCCGTCACCGCCAGTTCCTGAATGATGCGAATGTCGATCAGGAGAATGGTGAGAAAGCCAATGGTATCGCTCAGCAGCGCTACACCGCCCGGCAGCAACAGCCGCCGGAAAGCGGTGCGCGACGCTGTCAGACTATCTGCCCCCTCGAAGACCTCCGCGCCGACCGCATTGATCATCTGCACGCCATGCGACACGCCGATGGCGAAGACCAGAAACGGCACCAGGATCGACATGGGGTCCAGACCGAAGCCGAAGAGCGTCAGGAGACCCATATTCCAAACCACCGCCACCAGCGAGCAAAACAGCGGCAGTAGGGTCATCCGGATCGAGTGAGTGAAGAGGTAGACAATCGCGGCGGTGATCAGAAAGGCAATGCCGAAGAAGAGAACCACACCGGTCGCGCCGTCGGCGATATCCCCCACCGCCTTGGCGAACCCGATGATATGAATGTCGATTTCATCGTTGGCGTAGAGGTCCCGGATTTTGCTTTCCAGTTGCTCCGCGACTTTCAGATAGTCGAGCCGCTCTCCGGTCGCTGGATCGATCTCGACCAGCTGGGCCGAAACCATGGCGGCGCTGAAATCGTTCGCCACCAGCCGGCCCACGATGCCGGATTTCAGGATGTTCTCGCGCACCTCCGCCAGGTACTCTGGCGTCGGCTTGAACTCGGCAGGAATGACATTACCGCCGGAGAAACCGCCCTCGACAATCTCGATAAAGCGCACATTCGGCGTGAAGATCGAACGCACCGTGCTGCGGTTCACACCCGGCAGGAAGAAGACCTCGTCCGTCACCGCCTTCATGGCCGAGAAGAAGGCCGGCGTAAAGATGTCGCCGTCCTTGGCCCGTACCGCAATCAGCAGCCGGTTGGCACCACCGAACTCCTCCTTATGCTCGATAAAGGTCTGCATATAGGGATGGCGCAGCGGCAGCTGCTTCTCAAAGCCCGCATCGACCCGTAGAAGCGAAGTCTGGTACCCCATAAAAATGGTCGCCAGCAGAATGATCCCCAGGATGATCTTGCGGTTGCCGAAGACCAGATCTTCGATTTTAGCCAGCACCGGCTTCATTGAGCCGCCCCCGCAGCCGCCAAGACGAACACACCGCTTTCACCGGTCAGCAGCAAAGCGCCGTCGGGCAGCGCCAGCACTGTGCTCAGTCCCTCCCGTCGCAAACCGCTGGTCAGGGTAAAGCTCTTTCCGCTGTCACGGCTCTGAAGCAGAGTGCCGCTCAGCCCGGCAATAGCCACCTCACCGCCTTCACTTTCGCTAGCGGCCACCAGCGACGCCGTCACGCCGCTTTCGATCTGCTCCCAGCTTTCACCCTGATCGTTGGAACGGTAGAGATTGCCACGCAGGCCGAACAGCAACAGGCTGCCATCCGATAATCCGATGCCGCCGAAGAAGCTGCCTTCATAGGGGCTGTTCAGCCGGGACCAATTCGCGCCCCGATCTGTCGAACGCAAAATCGTTCCGAACTCGCCGGTTAGAATAAGAGCCCCGTCTGCCGCTTCAAACAGGCCGTAAAAATGTGGCTCGTCCTCATCGATGCTCAGACGCTCCCAGGTCGCCCCCCCGTCCATCGTTTCGTAAGCGAGACCATAGGCACCGACCGCGATCCCATGTTGCTCATCCTCGAACCAGACATCCAGCAGAGGTGCCTCCAGCTCCGGATCCCGGTTCTGGAGCTGCCAGCTTTCGCCACCATCGGCGCTGTGCAGGATCACCGCGTCCATGCCCCACGGCCCACAGGCGGCCATCGCCCGCCCCGGCCACGGCTGTCAGCATCGCCCGGGTGGGAACCGGAACCTGCTTCCAAGCTCCAACGGTGGGGTCGTCGTTCAGCAATACATGCCCGCGGTCGCCGACAACGACGATACCATTGTTTGTTTGCGCCGCGTCGAGAAGCAAAGAAGCGGCTGCGAGTTCGGCGACTTCGGAGCGATCTTGTGAAGCGGCTGACTGCCCACTGTCCCTGCGCCGAAACAAAACCCGCGTCGGCCAGCAAAAGCACTGCCGCAAGCAAAACGCCCGGTAGCAAAGCGCGAACGAAGCCTATAGGGAGTGTTTTTGGCATCGGCTATCCAGTTTCAAAGGCCAAAACTATCCACCTTGAGGTTTGAAAGACCCTACATGATGACAGCCGGCCCGGCGGTCTGCTGGTCCGGCTGTCATCTGCAACACCCGCGGGCTGCAGGGCTTTAACGGCGGCCCTTACGGCGCAAGGCCTGCGGCGTAAACTTCTCGGGCTCCAATTCCTGATTGAAAACCTCGATGCGGTCCTGATTGTTCAAACCAAAGGCCAGATAGCGACCGTTCTGGACGTCGTACTGTGTCACGACCGTTTCCCAAAGCAGCGGCACATCGTAGTAGTTGATGTTGTGTGCTTCCGAAATCCGCCAGATCTCGCCACGGCCGTCATACTGGTCTGCGGCCACGATCTGCCAGCTGTCCTCGTCGAAGTAGAAGGTCCGGCGCGCGTAAATATGGCTAGTGCCATCCTTCAACGTGGCATCCACCTCCCAGACCCGATGCAGTTCGTAGCGGGTCAGATCCTGATTGAGATGACCGGCCTGGATGATGTCGTCGTATTCGTGGGCATCGCTATGCAGATTGTAGGAGTTGTAGGGCACATACATCTCGCGGCGTCCCTTGAGCTCCCAGGTGTAGCGGTCCGGCGCGCCATTGAACATGTCGAGCTGGTCACTGGTCCGCTGGCCGTCCGATGCCGTGCCCGGATTGTCATAGGCGACGTTCGGTGCACGACGCACCCGGCGCTGACCCCGGATTATAGGTCCAGGCTTTACGGGCTCTGCCGCCTGATTGAGAGTCTCGTGCACCAGCAGGATGGTGTACCTGCCAGACGTGCGGGCGTGGTTACTTCCTGCAGGAAGTAACCGAGCGTATTGTCGATGCTCTCGATGGTCGCGCCCTCATGCGCCGTAGGAGAGGTAGATCGACTCGTCGATTTTGACCAGGTTGTAGCCGCCACCGGAGGTCGGGGAAACCTGGCCGACGATACGCCGAACTGTCTGACCGCGATAGCGGAGCAAATGATTCCAGATCGCATGCAGACCGTTTTGCGGAATCGGAAAGGGACTCGATTCCCTTGCGTTCAAAACGCCGTTGCCATCCGCGGCCAACTCCGCCGTCGTCGCATTGGCGATAGCAAAGTCGTAGACACGCTGCGGATAGGACGCGCTGCGCCGGGTCGGATAGATGTTCATCTTCCAGGTGTCCGGATAGCGCGCGAACATCGCGAGCTGGCCAGGTGACAGCTTGTCTTTGAACTGCTCGGCATTGGCCGCGGTGATCGTCGCGATCGGCGTGTCGGCGGCAAAGGGATCCGGGTGATGCATACCCGGCTGATAACCGGCCGGTGGCGTTGTGATCCCGCCCTCCCAGGCCGGGATTGTTCCATCGGCATTGCCGGCTCTGATCGCGCCGAAGGGTGTCAGTTCGTTCCCCAGCTTGGCGGCTTCTTCCGACGATACCTTGGCGAAGGCCGCCGGTGCGGCAAGCATCATCGCAAGGGCGCCGCAAATGAGCGGCGTTGATGCCAGTTTCATATAGTTCTCCTCCCGTGCGTCACGGCTTCCTGTCGCACTCAATCCCTGTCTTGCAGAGGCCGCCGCAGGCTTTCCGCCAAAGCGACGAAAAGCCTGCGGCGCTGGCCTCTAGAATGAATAACTCACCACGAAGGATGCGAAGTCACGATCGTTCAGCAGATTAAATGCCCCGCCACCGAAAAAGTTCGTGTAAGCGATGCTGGCCCGCAGCGAGTCGAGATAGGTCGCACCCAGCGACAGAGTTACGGTTTTCCGGTCTTCCACAAAGTTGGCGAGCGGCGCAGGCGTCGTCCCGCTGACATCATGCGAAAAGGCAATACCCGGCTGCAGGTTGATCGGACCGATGGCATTGTTGAAATCCGCCCTCGCCAGGAGTCGGTAACCCCAGGAGAACTGATCCGCAAAACCGTCGTTCTGTGTGGCCGGCTGCAGCCCCGCCAGAGTGAATAAGTTGTTGCCGCTGGTGAAGGTGCCCGGACCCTCATACCGCAACTCTTCCTTGCTCTCCATGTCGTGGATGTAGGTACCACCGATTTCACCGACCAGAACGATCTGATCTGCACCGAATGTTGGACCCAGAACCTTGGACGCCGTTGCCTGCGCCTGACTCACGTCCTTGCGCCGGAACCCAGCGATCTCCTCGTCGAAACCGAAAGCACCCAGCTGTCCCTGCGCGCCGAAGGGTGCGCCCGTGAAGGGATCGGTTGGCGAAAGTCCCGCAAAGAGAAGTTCCACATCGTCCACTTGCAGCGGCTGATCTTTACGGAAGGAGTATTCGCCCTGAAGCGCTACACCGATACCTGGGATCTCAGTATTGAAGCTCGCCCCGATCAGCTTGATGTCGTCCGGGAACTCACGGAAGTACCTTGCGGACCCTGCGTAGTTGCCGCCAAGCAGGCCAGCAAGGTTGCCGGTCCTGGCGCTGATGACCGGCAGACGGCTGTTGTACTGAATGTAGTAGAGGCCGAACTCGGTGTCGTTCAATTCAGGCTCAAAATAGCGCAGCGCTACGCCCCATTGATTGTCGTCGGAACCAGATTCGTCGGACGCGCGTGGGATCGTCGTGCCAACTGCGGTCGGACCTAGAAGTGAGACCGGATCATCCGTCGGCAGTGGCGGTTGACCAAAGCCCAGGAAGACGAAGTCCCCACCTGGCGAAGCGAAATCGTTCGTCGAGAAGAAAGTGCCCTCGGGCTCAATCTCCGTATTATCCCACTCAAGCTGAAGGAAGCCCTCGATCGAGAGTTTATCGGTCAGGCCGACGTTCACATCGATGATCGGCACTGGAATCAAGCCTTCACGGACCTCGGCGCCGGCGACCCGGAACCTGGTGACATCGATCGGGTTGATCGTGTTGATACCGTTTTGAATAAAGGTGCTTTCGCCCCAGCTCAGAACCTGGTTGCCGACCCGGACCGTGACTGGGACATCGCCGATGTCAAAATCGCCGAACACATAAGCATCCAGGAGCTCGAAGTCGCGGCCTGCCCTGCCCTTGGCTTCGTTCCCCAGCGGTGTGCGCTCGGTGTCGGAATCCATGATCGCGGTGTCATAGAAGTATGACGCCCGACCGAAAAAGCCGAAGTCGCCGGCGTTCAACGACAGTTCGTGCGTCGCTTTAACATTGGCCGAAGTGACGTCGCCCTTTTCGTAGTTCAGGTTGCCGTTATCGCCATTGATCGAGTTCGCTGTACCGCCGTTGTTCACACCGATCAGACGGTGGTCGTGTCCCTGCGTACGAACCGAAACACCGCTCGAAATCGTCGTATCGAACGAGCCGTAAATCGCACCGTCGTTCCAGTCGAAGTCGATCGCTGCTGCAGGCAATGCCAACAATGTCGCGGCGCTTACACTCAATCCTGTAAGTCTGGTGGTTTTCGCAAACACGCCCCCGAGTCGTGGGTTGTTTTGCAACAATCCGGGTATGGAAACCATCTTACCCCCTTATGTCCTCCCAGCGCTCGAACTCCCGCTTCGAAGTATTCGCGCACCGATTCTTTGTCACTCTGTGTTTAGTTTAGTCCTATCCCATTCCAACCGCAGCGTTTTTTTATTTGGCGCCCGACAGACGTCGGACAGTTGCGTGCGGTCCCGTTATTTGCATCAGCTCAAAAGGCCACCTCCTCCAATTCCATCAAGGGTGCCTTGCCAGCCATGATCGTCGCAAAGAGCGACGACGACTGCGGCAGCAACCTTGTCATGTAAAAGCGCGCCACAGCGATCTTGGCGCGATAGAATTCCGGCCGTTCGTCCATTTTCTCCAGGCTGACCTTTACGGTGCGCGCCCAGATGTAAGCCAACGCGACCAGTGCGAAGAGCCGAAGATAATCGGTCGACGCGGCCCCGGCTTCCTCCGGATCCTTCAGACCGTTCTGCGCGATCCAGCCCGTCGCCTGCTGCAAACGTCCAAAGGCTTTGGCGAGCGGAAGAATAAACTCCATCAGCTCGGCAGACTCCTGATTCTCCTCGATGAAAGCCGCCACCGGATGGAAGAAACGGCGCAGCAGCCGTCCCATGCTCTGCCCCATCTTGCGCCCGACCAGGTCGAGGGCCTGGATGCCATTCGCGCCCTCATAGATCTGCGCGATCCGCGCGTCGCGCACCAACTGCTCCATACCGTACTCATGAATGTAGCCGTGCCCGCCGTGCACCTGAACGCCCAGGTTCGTGGCTTCGAAACCGTAGTCGGTGAAAAAGGCCTTTATGATCGGCGTCATGAGTGCCACCAGATCGTCGGCTTCCTGACGGCGCTCCGCGTCCGGGTGCTTTTCCGCGATATCGACTTCCATGCCGATCCAAATCGCCAGCGCCCGCGCCGCTTCGTTATAGGCGCGCATGGTCAGGAGATTCTTACGCACATCCGGGTGCACGATAATCGGATCCGCCGCCTTGTCCGGCGCCTTCGTTCCGCCGAGCGACCGACCCTGCCCACGGTCTTTCGCATAGGCCGCCGCGGTCTGATAAGCAGTCTCGGCGAGCCCCAGGCCTTGAATGCCCACGTCAAGGCGCGCGGTGTTCATCATCACGAACATAGATGCCATGCCCGTATGCGGCTCCCCAACCAGATAGCCTTCAGCTTCCTCGAAGTTCATCACACAGGTCGAAGAGGCTTTGATGCCCATCTTGTGCTCGATGGAGCCGCAGGTCACACCGTTGCGCATCCCCGGCGTGCCGTCTTCCTTGACCAGGAACTTCGGGACGATGAACAGGGAGATGCCTTTACTGCCCGGCGGCGCGTCAGGCAGCTTCGCCAGAACCAGATGGATGATGTTGTCCGTTAGGTCGTGTTCCCCGGCCGAGATGAAAATCTTCGTGCCGCTGATCTTGTAGGCGCCATTGCCGTCCGGCTCCGCCTTGGTCCGGATCAGGCCCAGGTCGGTCCCGCAATGCGGTTCGGTCAGGCACATGGTTCCGGACCAGGTACCGTCGATCAGGTGCGGCAGAAAGGTCTGCTTCTGTTCGTCGCTGCCGTAGGCCGAGAGCGCGTTGTAAGCGCCGTGGGACAGTCCAGGATACATACCGAAGCTCAAGTTGGTCGAGACGATCATCTCGCTCATGATGAACTGCAGCGTCTTCGGCAGGCCCTGCCCGCCGTAGTCCGGATCGCAGGCCAAGCCGGTCCAGCCGCCTTCGCAAAAGGCTTTGTAAGCTTCCTTGAAGCCCTTCGGCGTCCGCACTACGCCATTCTCGTAATGGCAACCTTCCGCATCGCCCGGTAGGTTCAGCGGCAGCAGTTCGTTGACGCAGAACTTCGCCCCCTCTTCCAGAACCGCTTCGACCACGTCAGAGGTTGCGTCCTCATAGCCCGGCAGGGTCGGGATCGAACCTTCATAATCGAAGAGATCCTTCATCACGAAACGGATGTCGTCGATCGGTGCTGTATAGGTAACCATAGTTCAGTTCCTCGGTGTCTTTAGCCGGCCCGCGCCCGCTTAGTTCCGCCACTCAGTTCCGCAGCGGCTTACCGGTGTCGATCATGTGCTCCATGCGCGCCAACGTGCCGTTTGTCTTGATCAGCTTCATGAAGACGTCGCGCTCCAGCTTGAGCACCTTGTCTTCAGCAACCGGCTCCGTTATGTCCGCATCCGCGCCACCGGTCAGAACCTCGACCAGGCCGCCGGCCACGATCTGATCATGGGGCGTGGCGAGTCCCCGCGCTGTCAGATCTTTCAGCGCGAGTTTGAGCGCTGCTGCGCCGGAAGGCCCTGGCAGGGTGAGCTCAGCCGCCTCTGGCGCCTCGTAACCTTCGGCCAGGGCAAGTGCCTTAGCCTTGGCGTCGGCCAGCAGCCGCTCACGATTAAAGGTGATGCCATCGCCCGCTCTCAGGAAACCAAGCTCCTTGGCTTCGAAGGCAGACTTGGCCACCTTCGCGGTACCGATGGTCTCGAAGGACTCCGAAACCGACGGCATGGGGCCGCGTGGCCGTTTCGGATCCGCCGCCAGACGCAGCAGCATCTCCTTACAGCCGCCCCAGCCCGGAACGATGCCCACACCGACTTCCACCAGACCGATGTAGCTTTCGGCATGGGCCTGGATCGCGTCCGAGCTCAGAAGAACCTCACAGCCTCCCCCGAGCGCCAGACCCGAAGGTGCGCTCACCACAGGAAAGGCCGCGCGCTTGAGTGCGAGAAAGGCCTTTTGCCCCTGCTCAACCATCTCTTCGACCAAGGGCCACATGGCGGTGTTGGCGGCAAAGAGCGCCAGACCGAGATTGGCGCCCGCCGAAAAGTTGCTGGCTTCGTTATAAATGACCAGCGCCTTGAAACCCTTGTTCGGCACCAGCGCGGCCGCCTTGCCGACCATCTTCAGCATATCCGGGTCGAAAGTGTTCAGCTTCGTATGGAACTCCAGGCAAGCCACGCCATCGCCGATATCCCAAAGGCTGGCGGAGCCGTTCTTCGCAACCGGCTCGCTGGCCCGCTTGATATCCTCCAGCAACAGAACACCTTCCGAGCGCTCCAAATCAGCGTAACTGCCGTCCACCGCGAGGAATTGCAGCTTACCGTTCTCGACGCGGTAAAACCCGCCAGCTTCAGCCGCCTTCTGCAATAAGGACGGCACCTCCCGCCCCTCTTCCGTCAATCGAGCCGCGAAATCGCCTGCGCCAAGCTTGTCGATCAGCTCGAAGGGCCCGAACTTCCAGTTGTAGCCGAGCTTCATGGCCCGATCGACCGAAGGAACATCGTCCGCGATCTCCGGCACCAGCGCAGCGGCGTAGGCCAGGATCTTCGACATCACCGCCCAGGCGTAAGCGCCACCCCGGTCATCGTGCGACATAAGCGCCTTGAAGCCGCCCTTGCGGCTGGCCGAAACCGAAGCCAGGGAGGCCTTTTTCGCAGGCGCATAGTCACCGCTGGCCAGATCGATTGCTTCCTTGACCCGCTTGCCGCCGTCTTTGTTGAGGCGGTAGAAACCGCCTTTGCCTTTGCGGCCGGTATAGCCATCGGCAATCATCTTCTCGATCAACGGCAGTTCGCGTCGCAGTTCCTGATAGGCATCGCTGGCGGGCAGGTTATCCCCGAGGCCTTTATCCACATGCGGCATCAGGTCGATGCCGACCAGATCCATCAGGCCGAAGACACCGGTTTTGGGGATGCCCATCGGACGTCCCATCACCGCATCGACTTCCTCAATAGGAAGCTTGCGATCCATGGCCTCGACCAAGGCGCATTGAATCCAGAAGGTCCCGATCCGGTTGGCGATAAAGCCTGGCGTGTCGTTGCAAAGCACCACACCCTTGCCCAACCGTCGGTCCGCGAAATTGCTCAAATCAGACACGGCGTCGGCCCGCGTGGCGTCGCCCGCCACAATTTCCAGCAGACGCATGTAGCGCGGCGGATTGAAGAAGTGGGTGATCGCAAAGTCTTTCGCGAAGTCGTCGCCCATCCCCTCGATCAGCTTGCCAAGCGGCAAAGTCGAGGTGTTGGACGTAACGATCGAACCTGGTTTGCGCACCGCCTGGATCTTGGCATAGAGATCGTGCTTTATATCCAAGCGCTCGATCACCGCTTCGACGATCCAGTCGCAGTCTGCAACGTCCGACAGGTTGTCTTCGATGTTGCCGGGCGTAACCAGCTTCGCCGTGCGCTTCGACATAAAGGGCGCGGGATCCGCCTTGATCATCTTCTTGACGGCGCCCGCTGCAATCGCATTCCGGTCTTTGGCACCCTCCGGAACGATGTCCAGCAGCAACACGGGGATACCGGCGTTGGCGACGTGGGCCGCAATGCCCGCGCCCATAACACCGGCGCCGATCACGGCAACCTTTTCGATGGTCATGCCGCATTCTCCAGAATGGTCGCGATGCCTTGTCCGCCGCCGATGCACTGGGTCGCCAGCGCCAGAGATTTGCCTTCACGCTGCATGATCTGCCCGGCTTTGCCGGTGATGCGCGCGCCTGTTGCGCCGAGAGGATGGCCGATCGCCAGTGCACCGCCGTCGATGTTGACCTTCGCCAGATCGATGCCGAGGTCCTGGACGCAAGCCAGCGCCTGCGAGGAGAAGGCCTCGTTCAGTTCAATGACGTCGATGTCGTTGATCGTAACACCGGCCCGCTCTAGCGCCTTCTTAGTCGCACCCACCGGGCCGATGCCCATGATCTCCGGCAGGCAGCCGGCCACGGCGACGGACTTAATCCGGGAAATGACCTTCAAGCCATGGGCTTTGGCGTAGTCCTCGGAGGTGACCAGAACGGCCGAAGCGCCGTCCGTTAATGGAGACGACGTACCCGCCGTCACCACACCATCCGACCGGAAGGCAGGTTTCAATCCGGCCAAGGTTTCGGCGGTGGTGTCGGGACGGACGCAACCGTCGCTATCCACCGTGTGATTGCCCTGAACGATCGGGACGATCTCATCGCTGAGCTTGCCGCCGCTCTGCGCTTCCGCCGCCTTGCGATGACTCTCCACCGCCAGTTCCTCTTGGCGTTCCCGGGAAATGTCATACTTGGAGGCGACATTCTCCGCCGTTTCACCCATCGGCATGTATGCCTGCGGGTAACTCTCGGCGAGCGCCGGATGGATCATCGGGTTAAAACCGGTCATCGGCACCCGGCTCATGGACTCTACGCCCGCACAGATAAAGGCTTCACCGGCATTCATCTGGATCGCACCGGCGGCCATGTGGATCGATTGCATTGAAGATCCGCAGAAACGGTTGACCGTCGTACCGGCAACAGAACGCGGCAGATCTGCCAGAAAGCCGATCAGGCGCGCGACATTGAAGCCCTGGTCGGCTTCCGGGAAAGCACAGCCAACGATCAGATCCTCGATGTCGTTCGCATCGACACCGGTCTTATCGACCAATCCCTTGACCACCTGCGCCGCCAGTTCGTCGGGCCGGACCCTTTTCAGATCGCCCTTTTTCGCGAAGTGAAATGGCGAGCGAGCATATCCCGCGATGACCACATTCTTATGCATCTTCATTTCCTCTTGCGTTTCGGGCTCTTGGAATTCTTGGAGGGCGCCGTCTTCTCTGCGGCATCGTCCGAAATATCCTTAGCCTTCAGGTGTTCAACCACTTCAGTTTCGATCTCACGCAGTTCCTCGATGGTGGCCTCGAGGTCGTCATATTGCGCTTCAAGCGTCGCCAGCCGCTCCTGAGTTAGCGAGAGCAGGCGTTTCATCTGTTCAACCTGGTCCGGGCCTGCATCGTAGAGTTCCAGCCACTCCCGAATCTCACGCAGGGAGAAGCCCAGACGCTTACCGCGCAGGATCAGAACCAGACGGCCACGATCCCGATTGCTATAGACCCGCCGGTTTCCGACCCGTTGCGGCGCGATCAACCCCTTGTCTTCATAGAAACGGATCGCCCGCGCCGTCACGCCCAACTCCCGGGCCAGTTCGGTTACCGTCAAAAGCTTGGTCATGACACAAACATCTTTTTTGTTTTTACTTTTCTAGAATGAAGCTTGGTCTTCACGACGCTGTCACCGCCCGCTTTTCGTGCTCCTCGGCGACCAGTTCCTTCTTCGACAACTTACCGATCATCGTCTTGGGCAGTTCGTCCCGGAACTCCACTTCCTGCGGCATTTCGATGGGCGAGATCTTGTCCTTCAGAAAGGCCTTCAACGCGTCGGGATCCAACTCCTGATCGTCCTTGAGCCGGATAAAAGCCTTGGGCGCTTCGCCGCGATAGTCATCCGGAACTCCGACAACGGTAACCTCGGCAACAGCCGGATGCCGGTAGATCGCTTCCTCGATTGTGCGCGGATAAACGTTGTAACCGCTGCAGATGATCATGTCCTTCAAGCGGTCGATGATGAAGGTAAAGCCGTCCTCATCCATGTAACCGATGTCACCGGTGTGCAGGCGCTCGTTCCGCACCGTGCGCGCGGTTTCGTCCGGCCGGTTCCAATAGCCGGTCATGACCTGAGGCCCAACAATGCAGACTTCCCCGCTCTCGCCCGTCGGCATCAGTTTGTCGGGATCGTCCAGAGACCGGATTTCCAGAAAGGTCTGTGGAAGCGGCACGCCGATGCTGCCTTCCTTGTTCAGCCCGTCGACAGGGTTACAGGCCGCGACCGGCGAGCATTCGCTAAGACCGTAGCCCTCCACCAGTTTACAGCCGGTTCTGCTTTCGAACGCCTGCTTTACCTTCAGCGGCAAGGGTGCGCCGCCGGAGATACAAATATTGATCGACGACAGGTCGTACTTATCAGCCGACGGCTCCTGATCGATGGCGTTGAAGAGGGTCGGTACGCCAGGAAACTGTGTCGGCTTTGTCTTCTGAATTGTCTTCAGAGTCGTGATCACATCAAAGCGCGGCAGCAGAATCATCTCTGCGCCAACAACGATGGCTGCATTCATAACCACTGTCATGGCGAAGACATGAAACAGCGGGAGAACGCCGAGCACGCGCTCCTGATAGTCGGACGGGACGCCGTCCCAAAGGGAGACCTGCTGCGCGTTGATCGCGATGTTGGCGTGGGTCAGCATGGCACCCTTCGGAACTCCGGTCGTACCGCCGGTGTACTGCAGGACGGCAATGTCCTTGCGGGCCTCCAAGGGGTGCCGCTCATACGCGCCGTCATTATCGGTAATCGCGTCGAAGTCCACGATCTCCGGTCCGCTGGGAACGCGGGCAATCTCACTGCGCTTGAACACTCTAAAAAGCTGCGACTTCGGAAAGGGCAGCGCGTCCGACATGGAGCAGACAACGATCTTCTCTAGGGGCGGCCGCCCCAGCATACGCTGCAACTTGGGTAGCATCATCTTCAGATCCAGCGTCACCATGATCTTTACGCCGGAATCGTCGATCTGTTTACGCACCTCTTCATCGGCGTAGAGCGGATTGAAGTTCACAACGATGCCGCCGGCTTTAAGGACGCCGTAAAAGGCAATCACAGCATATGGCGTATTCGGCAGGAAGAGACCGACCCGGTCCCCCTTGCTCACGCCCAACTCCTGCAGGCCCTTCGCCATACGATCCGATAAGGTCGCAACCTCGCCGTAGCTGGTGATACGGCCGAGAAAATTGATGCAATTGCGTTCGCCGTGCTTCTCCGCCTGACGGTCCAGGATGGCAGGCATGGATTCACCTGGAATCTCGCTGTGCCAATCGACATCGGAAGGATACTTGGCGGACCAGGGCATGGCCGTTTCCAACTGCACCGTCACGACAGCCCCCTTGAGATGAGAGATGAATTCGTAAGAGCGGAAAACGTCACGGCGTCGGGCGCGCCAAATGCGTGGACTAAGACAAATCCCAATGCCGGAAACGGGGGCACCGACATATCCACTGGCTCCTCCTCGTCACGCTATGGCCTTTTCGACCTGTCACTATCGATGTGAAGCGCGACTCAATTATTACAACAACCTGACGCTGCATTCCAGCGAATGCCGACCACTGTCTCACGAGGCTTCGCTAAAACATATATAGAGACCAACACCCGCATAGGTCAATAACTTAACGCATACGTGAACTTATTCACATGCCGCAGCGAGCAAAATTGCTTAATTTTGTTTAAAATCAGATAAATAGCTAAAGGCCCGGAATCTCGAAAATCCGGACCTTTTTACAGGGATTTAGTGTTTTTGCAGGTTTTGCCGTAGAGCGGTTCTAACGGGCGCGCGAAGCCGGCCGCGCCACGGCGCCCGATTCCTGCGCCTCCCAGGCAACCCGCTTCCGATAGATGGTCGAGGGCGATATCCCCAGATAAGCGGCCGCCTTTGCAATATTGCCGCCGCAGAGCTCGATGGCCCTTTCCGTCGCCTCTTTTTCCACGCGCCAAAGAGGGACGATCTGATCCGACAGGGCCTGTTCGTTCAATGCCGTTGCAGAGGGCGTCTCCATCTGCAGCATCGGCACGACCGGTGACGACGCAGCCCGCAGACCGCTGACCTGAGCAATCTTCGCCGGCAACATAGCCGGTTCAATAAGCTCTGCATCGTAGAGGACAATCGCGTTACGGATGACGTTCTGCAGCTCGCGAATGTTACCGGGCCAGGAGTAACCACCCAGAACCTCGGCGGCCGCCTCGGAAACATCCCGGAAGGCCTTCCCCTCTTCTTCCGCATAGATGCCAACGTAATGACGTACCAGGGTCAGGATATCGTCACCGCGTTCCCGTAAAGGCGGCAACTGTATCGGAATGACATGAAGCCGGTAATAGAGGTCTTCACGGAACCTTCCCGCCTGCACCTCCACCCAGGGATCCCGGTTGGTGGCGCAGATAAAGCGGACATCCACGACCTCGGTCTTAGGACCGCCGACCGGCTCGAAGCTGCCCGTCTGAATAAACCGTAGCAGCTTCGTCTGCAGATCCGCATCCATCTCACAGATCTCGTCCAGGAACAGCGTCCCGCCGTCCGCCCGCTTGGCCGCGCCGTCCTGATGCTGAGTGGCTCCCGTAAAGGCGCCTTTGACATGGCCGAAGATGGCGCTCTCCATCAGCTCCTTCGGAATGGCAGCGCAGTTGATGGGCACGAAGGACTCTTTGCTGCGTGGCGAAAGATCGTGCAGGGCCTGCGCGCAGACTTCCTTACCGGTACCGCTCTCTCCGGTGATGAAGACCGTCGCTTTACTCTGGGCCGCCGAGTCAATGACCTGATAGACCGCCTGCATCGAGACCGAACCGCCGACGAAGCCGTAATAGGATTCGCGCGGATCGCCGCCTTTGACTTTTTCGACGATGGCTGTCAGACGCTGCCGCTCAAGCGCATTGCGAAGCGTAATGACCAGTCGTTCCTGGTTGAACGGCTTGACCAAAAAGTCCAGCGCGCCGGCTTTCATCGCCTCCACAGCCGTGGACAAGGAGCCGTCAGCGGTGACCACGATGACCGCGGTGTCGATGGCATCCTTCTGAAGCCAGTTCAGAATGTCGATGCCATTCATATCGGGAAGCTGGAGGTCGAGCAGCACGATCGAAGGCCGTTCCTTGCGGATCGCCTCCTTTGCGTCCTGTCCGGTCGCAACATGCTGTAAGGCGACTGGTTCGGCCTGAAGGAAGCTGACGTAAAGCTTGGCGAGGGACAGATTGTCCTCCACCAGAAGAACCTTGAGCGGCTTAACCTCCGCAGGTATCAGGTTGCTACGCAACATGCCTTTACGCCGTCCTCGTCCGGGAGCCAACGGTCAGAGCGTCGAGCCCTGCTCCCTGGTCGACAATCCTTTGTTTCAGCGGCCTTTTCACCACGAAATACGGCCCTGCGCCAGCCTAAACGCACGACCGCGCCTTTACCTGCTATTTATGATACTTCATTAACCACTACCAGTACGTAAAAATACGCAACGCGATTCGCGCCCTATGGTGTGTCGTCACGCCCAATAGCACGAAGGCAAAGCGAGATGGTTCGCTAACGAACATAAAACTTGACCATTTGGACAAGATTTGCAGAAGTTCTCGCAGAGCGCTTGCGAATTTCCCAAAATCCAGGGAAAAGCGAGCAGAGATCACAACAGCCGCGACAAAGACGGCTGAATCGATAACAATGGGCTGCAACCTTCGATAAGACAGGGAACGAGGCTTCCGAATGAAACAGATTTTACTTGCCGCATCTGCGGCATTGGTTCTGTCTGCTGCCAGCGTAAGCGCGGCCGACGTCAAACCCGCCGTGGTATTCGACATGGGCGGAAAGTTCGACAAATCCTTCAACGAGGGCGTCTACAACGGCGTCGAGAAGTTCAAGTCCGAAACCGGTATCAGCTACCGCGAGTTCGAAGTCACCAACGAAACCCAGCGCGAGCAGGCCCTGCGCCGCATGGCCCAGCGCGGCGCGGATCCCGTTGTCGGCGTCGGCTTCGCCCAGGGTCCGGCCATGGAAAAGGTCGCCAAGGAATTCCCTGACACGCGCTTCACCATCATCGACATGGTCGTCGATCTTCCAAATGTGCAGTCGGTGGTCTTCAAGGAACAGGAAGGCTCCTTCCTGGTCGGCGCATTGGCCGCGGCCGCTTCTCAAAGCGGAAAGGTCGGTTTCGTCGGCGGTATGGACATTCCGCTGATCCGCCGCTTCGCCTGTGGTTACGAGCAAGGCGCCAAACACGCCAACGCAGATGCCGAAGTCATCCAGAACATGACCGGCACGACCCCCGCGGCCTGGAACAATCCTTCCAAGGGCGGCGAGCTCGCCAAGAGCCAGTTCGACCGTGGTGTGGATGTCGTCTATGCAGCAGCGGGCGGTACCGGCCTCGGCGTCTATCAGGCGGCCAAGGACGGCGGCAAACTGGCCATCGGCGTCGACTCGAACCAAAACTACCTGCATCCGGGCACAATGCTGACTTCTATGCTCAAGCGCGTGGACGTCGCGGCCTACAACGCCTTTAAAGGCGCGCAGGACGGCACCTGGAAGCCCGGCATTCAGGTACTGGGCCTTGCCGAGGGCGGCATTGACTGGGCATTGGACGAGCACAATGAAAAGCTCGTTACGGCCGAGATGAAAGACATGATCGAAAAGGTGAAGGCCGACATTATTTCCGGCAGCATCACCGTTCACGACTACATGTCGGACAACAGCTGCAACTACTAAGGGGTGTCTTTCCAGATCTTCAGCGGCTGCACTCCGCCTCTAAGCGCAGTAGCCGCTCAGCTCTGAAGCACCATTCGGAAGCTGTCTGGATCATGGGCGGGAGATGAAATCCCGCCCATCCTCCCCTTCTTCCGTCGTTTTATCTCACGACCGGCGCACCCCAGGATTGCTCTACCTATGTCCGCGATCGAACTCCGGGGAATCAATAAGTCTTTCGGCCCTGTACATGCCAACAAGAACGTTGCGCTCTCCATCGACAAGGGCACGATCCACGGCATTATCGGCGAAAACGGCGCCGGCAAATCGACCCTTATGTCTATCCTCTACGGCTTTTACGAAGCCGATAGCGGCGACGTCCTGATCAACGGAAACATTACCAAGATCAGGAGTTCCAACGAAGCCATCGCCGCCGGAATCGGCATGGTCCATCAGCACTTCATGCTGGTCGATCCCTTTACGGTTCTGGAGAACGTCATGCTGGGGGCTGAGGGCGGCGCCCTCTTGAACCGGGGCATTGACGCCGCCCGCGAAGAGCTGGAACGCTTGAAGCACGAGTACGGACTCGAGGTGCCTGTCGATACCCTGGCCGGCGAGCTTCCTGTCGGCCTGCAACAGCGGGTAGAGATCTTGAAGGCTCTATACCGAGGCGCCGAGATTCTGATCCTGGACGAACCTACCGGTGTTTTGACACCCCAGGAAACCGACCAGCTTTTCCGGATCCTGAAGGCTCTGAAGGACCAGGGCGTCACGGTCATTCTGATTACGCACAAACTGCAAGAAATCATGGCGGTTACCGACGGTGTTTCGGTCATGCGCGGCGGCGAGATGGTCGCGCACCGAAAGACCAGTGACACCAGCAAGGAAGAACTCGCCGAGCTGATGGTTGGCCGGAAGGTTCTGCTCAAAGTCGATAAAGAGGACGCAAAGCCGGACGGTACAGCCCTGAAGGTGGAGGGTCTCTCCGTGATCTCATCGGACGGGGTCCCGCGCGTCGACAACGTCAGCTTCGAAGTCCGCCGCGGCGAAATCGTCGGCATTGCCGGCGTATCGGGCAATGGGCAGAGCGAACTGCTTGCCGCCCTCTCCGGGATCACCGCTCCCAGCAAGGGCAAGATCGAAATCAACGGCACGACGGTAACTGCGGAGAACCGGCGCGACCCGCGCGAGTTTCGCGAGCTCGGCGTTGCCCATGTTCCCGAAGACCGCCATCGCATGGGCCTGGTTACCGCCTTCACGGCGGACGAATCCGCCATTCTCGGCTACCACAACAGCGACGCCTATAACGGCAAAATCCTGATGAACCGCCAGGCCATCACGGACGACTGCGCACAGAAAATGGCCGCTTTCGACGTTCGCCCGCCGCATCCGAACCTCAAGTCAGCGAACTTTTCCGGCGGCAATCAGCAAAAGATCGTTCTGGCCCGCGAGATGGCGCGGGAGCCCGATGTTCTTCTGGTCGGACAGCCGACCCGCGGCGTCGACATCGGCGCCATCGAATACATCCACAAGAACCTGGTCGCCATGCGCGATGCTGGCAGCGCGGTGCTGCTGGTCTCGGTCGAACTGGAAGAGATTATGTCCCTCAGCGACCGTATTCTGGTCATGTTCGAAGGCCGCGTCGTTGGCGAAGTCGCAGCGAAAGACGCCAATGAACGCATGCTGGGTTTAATGATGGCCAACGCCAGTCCAGAGGCCCAACAACAGCCCGCCTCCGAGGCCGCGTCCGTGGGAGCGCAGGTATGAGCACATCTTCCGGAAAGCTACCACGCTGGGTCGATGTCGGCCTGATCCCACTGATCAACATCCTGATCGCCTTCTTCGTCTCGGGCCTGATCATTCTCCTGATCGGAGAGGATCCCATCGAAGCGGTCCGTCTCTTGATCTACGGCGCCTTCGGCACCGACTACGGCATCGGCTATACGCTCTACTACACCACAAACTTCATCTTCACCGGCCTCGCCGTGGCTGTCGCCTTCCACGCTGGTCTCTTCAACATCGGCGGTGAAGGCCAGGCCTACATCGGCGGTCTGGGCGTGGGTCTCGCCTGTCTGCTGTTCGACAGCAGCCTGCCCCTGCTCCTGATCGTCCCCATTTCGATAGTCGTTGGGGCGGCCTTTGGCGCCGCCTGGGCCTTCGTGCCGGCCTATCTGCAAGCCTATCGGGGCAGCCACATCGTCATCACGACCATCATGTTCAACTTCATCGCCTCGGCACTGATGGTCTATCTGCTGGTGAACGTGCTGATCCAGCCCGGTCAGATGTCACCGGAAAGCCGTGAGTTTACCGCCAATGCCCAGCTGCCCTTCATGCATGAGGCTCTGGCCTGGTTCGGCATCGAAATCACTCGCTCGCCTCTGAACCTCTCGATCCTCTGGGCACTGATCTGTTGTGTGCTGGTCTGGGCCTTCATCTGGCGGACCCGCTGGGGATATGAGATCCGCACCGTCGGCTTCAATGAAACGGCGGCTGTTTACGCCGGCATCAATCCCAAGAAGATCGTCATTCTGGCCATGTGCGTTTCCGGCGGCCTGGCCGGCTTCGTCGGTCTCAACGAGATCCTGGGGGTCAATCACCGCCTGCTGCTGAACTTCACCGCCGGCTACGGCTTCGCTGGCATCGCGGTTTCGCTCATGGGCCGCAATCATCCCATCGGCATTGTCTTCGCCAGCCTGCTGTTTGGCGCCCTTTACCAGGGCGGCGCGGAACTGGCCTTCGACATGCCCAAGATCACCCGCGAGATGGTCGAGGTCGTCCAGGGCCTCATCATCCTCTTCAGCGGCGCGCTGGCCTTTATGATCAAGCCGACTGTCGAGCGGATCTACGTGGTGCTGGCCGCCATGGCCGCCGGACGCCGCGAAGCGGCAGGGGGTTAATCCATGGCCGAGTTCTTCATCCTTCTGGTCTCGACCCTGGACGCCACCATCCGGGTTGCCACGCCACTGGTTCTGGCTTCGCTCGCTGGTCTATACGCGGAGCGTTCCGGCGTCATCGACATCGGCCTGGAAGGCAAAATGCTGGCCGCCGCCTTTGCCGCCGCCTCGGCCGCCTACGTCACTAATTCCGCCTGGGCGGGATTGCTCGCCGGCATGGGGGCTTCGATCGCGCTCGCGTTGCTGCACGGTTTTGCCTGCATCACCCACAAGGGCAATCAGGTGGTCAGCGGTGTCGCAATCAATATTCTAGTGGCTGGCCTGACGGTAACCCTAGGTATCGCCTGGTTCTCCCAAGGTGGACAGACTCCCTCGCTCAGCAACGATGCACGCTTCACGCCGCTGATCTGGCCTGGGGCCGAGGCGCTGCAGGGCGTGCCCCTGATCGGCGCGCTCTACTCTGACATTATCAGTGGCCACAATCTGCTGGTTTATCTCGCTTATCTGGCTGTGCCTCTGACCTGGTGGATCGTTTATCGAACCCGTTTCGGCCTGCGCCTGCGGGCCGTCGGCGAGAACCCCTCTGCCGTCGACACCGCCGGCATCTCGGTCACGGCCCTGCGCTATCAGGCCATGATCTGTTGCGGCCTGCTCTGCGGCATCGCGGGCACCTATCTCTCGACGGCGCAGAACGCGGCCTTTGTAAAGAACATGACCGCCGGTCAGGGCTTCATCGCGCTCGCCGCCATGATCTTCGGCAAGTGGAAACCGGTCCCCGCAATGATGGCCTGCCTTCTGTTCGGCTTCCTCGATGCTGTGGCGAACAGGATCCAAGGTGTGCCCATGCCGCTCGTCGGCGAGATTCCGGTGCAGTTGATCCAGGCCTTGCCCTATATCCTGACGGTGGTCCTGCTGGCCGGATTTATCGGCAAAGCCGTGGCACCCAAGGCCAGCGGAATTCCTTACGTTAAAGAGAGATAGTAGTGAGCGAAGACCTGATCGCAGCGGCGCGCGCGGCTATGTCCCGGGCCTACGCCCCCTATTCCAGCTTTCCCGTCGGCGCCGCCGTCCGTGACGAGAACGGCGCCGTCCACAGTGGATGTAACGTTGAGAACTCAGCCTATCCGGAAGGCGTCTGCGCAGAAGCCTCCGCGATTTCGGCCCTGATCATTTCGGGCGCGCGCCGGGTGACAGAGGTCTGTGTCATGGGCCAGGGCGATGCCCTGGTCACGCCCTGCGGCGGCTGCAGACAGAAAATCCGCGAATTCGCCGCCGCCGATACCGAAATTCACATCTGCGGGCCGGAAGGCCTGCGCAAGACCGTCACTCTCGAGGAGCTGCTGCCGCTCTCCTTCGGACCGGAGAATTTGAAATGAGCGATAAAAACGCCGCTGAAATCATTCTTGAAGCGGCGGGCGATACCCCGCCCACCTTCGGTCTGGTTCTTGGCTCTGGCTTAGGCGCTTTAGCGGACAGCGTAGAGGGCGCCATCCACATTCCCTATGCGGAACTGCCCGGCTTTCCGAAACCGACGGTCCAGGGGCATGAAGGCCAACTGGTTCTGGGCCGGCTGGGCGGTGTTTCCATCGCGATGATGCAGGGCCGTGCCCACTACTACGAGGCCGGCAAGGCCGATGCGATGAAAGGCCCGATCCGTTCGCTCCAGGCCGCCGGCTGCAAGTCGCTGCTTCTGACCAATGCCGCGGGCAGTCTGGTCAAGGGCGCGGGCCCCGGCAGTCTTATGCTGATCACCGACCACATCAACTTTGCCGGTACCTCGCCTCTGATCGGCGAGGATGCGCCGACCCGCTTTGTCGATTTGATTGACGCCTACGACCGGGGTTACCGCTCGGCACTACAGGAGGCCGCCCGGCAACAGGGCGTCACGCTGAACGAAGGCGTCTACATGTGGTTTTCAGGCCCGAACTTCGAGACGCCAGCAGAGATCCGCGCCGCTAAGATCCTGGGCGCCGATGCCGTCGGCATGTCGACCGTGCCTGAGGTGATCCTGGCACGACATCTTGGCCTTCAGGTTGCGGCCCTTTCCATCATCACCAACTACGGCGCCGGCCTGGACGACGCGCCGCTCAGCCACGCGCAAACGATGGAAAAGGCCGCGCTTGGCGCGCAGGACCTGCGGAAGCTTGTGATCGCTTTCCTCGAAGGACAGGCCAATGACTGAAGACGTGAAAGTCGTCGCCCAGCGTGCCCTGACACTGCTCGATCTGACCAGCCTCAACGACGGCGACACGGAGGCCGACGTGACGGCGCTCTGCGAACGCGCAGTCTGCGAACACGGCCATACGGCTGCGGTCTGTGTCTGGCCACAGTTTGTCACCCATGCAAAAAAGCAATTGTCGGGCAGCGGCGTCTCGGTCGCTGCCGTTGCGAATTTCCCGGCCGGCGGCACCAATATTGCCAAGGCGGTCGAAGAAACCCTCTTGATCGTCAGGGACAGTGGCGACGAGGTCGATGTGGTGATGCCTTACGAAGCCTGGCTCGCCGGCGACCGTGCCCTTGCCCGTCAACTGATTTCCGCCTGCAAAGCCGCCTGCGACGATCAGGTCTTATTGAAGGTGATCCTGGAAACCGGCCGTCTGGAGACGACGGAAAACATCAGGGCGGCCTCTATGGACGCCATCGAATCAGGCGCTGACTTCATCAAGACATCGACCGGCAAAATCGAGGTCTCTGCCACCCTGCCCGCCGCCGAAGCTATGCTCAAGGCAATCAAGGACTCCGATCGTGAGGTCGGATTCAAAGCGGCCGGTGGCATTCGCTCAAGCGCCGATGCCGCGGCCTATCTGGCTCTGGCGGATAATATCCTCGGTCCGGACTGGGCCACGCCTCAGAGCTTCCGCTTCGGCGCAAGCGGCTTATTGAACGATCTCTTGTCTGTTCTCGATGGCAAGGAATCGCACGCTTCACAGGAGAGCTACTAAGCCATGCTGCCCCAGGAGATCATTCGCAGGAAACGCGATGGCGAGGCTCTGAGCGAAGAAGAAATCGCCTTCATGGTCCGCGGCATCGCGGACAAGAAGATCAGCGAGGGCCAGGTCGCCGCCTTTGCCATGGCGGTCTTTTTCCAGGGCATGACCATGGAGGAACGTGTCGCCCTCACACGCGGTATGACCCACTCCGGCCGCGTCTTGGATTGGAGTGATGCCGGCCTTTCCGGTCCCGTGCTGGACAAACATTCCACCGGCGGCGTTGGCGATAAGGTCAGCCTGATGCTGGCCCCCATGATCGCAGCCTGCGGCGGGCATGTTCCCATGATCTCCGGACGCGGGCTGGGCCATACCGGCGGCACTCTGGATAAATTCGACGCCATCCCAGGCTACGACACCGCCCCGAGCATCGAGCGCTTCCGGCAGGTGGTCGGTGAGGTCGGCTGCGCCGTAATCGGTCAGACCGCCGATCTCGCCCCGGCCGACAAGCGCTTCTACGGCATTCGTGACGTGACCGCGACCGTCGAATCCATCCCGCTGATCACGGCGTCGATCCTCTCCAAGAAACTGGCCGCCGGTCTCGACGGCCTGGTGATGGACGTAAAGACCGGCAGCGGCGCCTTCGCCGCCTCGATGAACATGGCCCGGTCTTTGGCAGAATCCATTGTCGCCGTGGCTAACGGCGCGGGCATGGCAACCACAGCTCTCATCACCGACATGAACCAGGTACTTGGCCGCACCGCCGGAAATGCGGTGGAAGTCGCCGAAACCTTGGATTACCTTACAGGTCGGCGTCGCGATACCCGCTTGGACGAGGTGGTAATGGCGCTCTGTTCCGAAATGCTGATGTTGGGCAACCTGGCCAGCAGCCAGGACGACGCCCTGGCCAAACTGCGTGCGGGCCTGGACTCCGGCCGCGCCGCAGAGATCTTCGGCAAGATGGTCGCGGCGTTGGGCGGTCCAGCCGACTTCCTGGAGAACGCGGACAGCTATCTGCCCAAAGCGCCCGTGGTCAAAGCCGTTCATGCTGAAACGCCGGGCTTCGTAAGCGAGGTCGACACGCGGGCGGTTGGTGTCTCAGTTATCACCTTAGGCGGCGGTCGTCGCAGGGCAAGTGACCGGATCGACTATGCTGTTGGCCTGACAGACATTGCCGCACTGGGTGAAGAGATCAGCAACGAACGGCCTCTCGCCGTCATACACGCCAAAGACGAGGCCACGGCCACTGAAGCGGCGGAGGCTCTGCGCGCAGCCATAAAGATCGCCGAGGAAGCTCCGCAGCTTTCTGGCGCCGTCTACGAACGGATCGCGGAGACACCGGCATGACCCGCGCCTTCATTCTGGTGATGGATTCCTTTGGCGTTGGCGCGACAGCGGACGCCGATAAGTTCGGCGATACAGGGGCCAACACTCTCGGTCACATTGCGCAGGCTTGCGCGGACGGCCGGGCCGACGTTCCCGGCGGACGCGAAGGTCCCTTAAAGCTGCCAAATCTCTCCCGCCTGGGGCTCAGCCTGGCGGCACGGGAAAGCAGCGGGAACGCACCTGCGGGCATGCCGCAGCCAACCCAAATCACAGGCGCCTACGGCCACGCCGCCGAGCGCAGCTACGGCAAGGACACCCCCAGCGGTCACTGGGAAATGGCCGGCGTACCGGTCGAATATGACTGGGGTTTCTTTCCCAAGGAGACGCCGTGCTTCCCGAGCGAGTTGACCGATGCCTTGATCGCCCGCTGCGATTTACCCGGGGTGCTGGGCAACTGCCATGCCTCCGGGACCGAGATCATCGCACGCCTCGGCGAGGAGCATATCCAAAGCGGCAAACCCATCGTCTACACCTCGGCGGATTCCGTCTTCCAGGTCGCCGCCCATGAAGGTCACTTCGGCCTTGAGAGGCTCTATGAGCTCTGCCGGGTCGCCAAGGAGCTGGTTGACGACTACAACATCGGACGGGTGATCGCGCGGCCCTTTATTGGAGAAAATGCCGCTTCTTTCCAGCGCACCGGCAATCGGCGCGACCTCACCACGCCGCCGCCATCCGACACCCTGCTCGACCTTCTCAAAGCTAAAGGCGCAGAGGTCATCGCCGTCGGCAAGATTGCCGACATCTTCGCCCATCGCGGCATGACACAGACCATCAAGGCCAACGGCAATGCGGCCCTCTTCGACAAAACGCTCGAGGTTGCAAGAACGGCGCCGCAGGGCTCGCTGATCTTTACCAACTTCGTCGATTTCGACACCCTCTATGGTCACCGCCGCGACGTCGCCGGCTACGCCAGCGCTCTAGAGGATTTCGACAAACGGCTGCCAGAGTTCGAGGCTTTGCTGCGGCCAGGCGATCTGGCGGTCATCACAGCCGACCACGGCTGCGATCCGACCTGGCCTGGCAGTGACCACACACGCGAACACGTGCCAGTTCTGGCTTTCGGCCCTGAGGTAACACCCGGCTCGCTCGGCCGGCGTGACAGCTTCGCCGACATCGGACAAACGCTTGCGCGGCACCTGGGCCTCGCCCCGCTCGATCACGGACAGGATTTTCTCGCCGCATGACGATGGTGCTGCCAAACGACACTGCAGGGCGTGAAGCCCGACGTTTTCAGTTGGCTGCTGATGCTCTGGCCAAAAGCGGTTTGACGGAAGATATGCGCTCCGCCTATCTGGAAGACGGCTATCTGCTTATCGAAGACTTCGTCTCGGCGGACCGTTGCGACGCACTTATGGCGCGCACCGCAGAGTTGGTTGAAAACTTCGAACCCGACGAGGTTGCAAGCATCTTCTCGACCACTTCGCGCGCCCATGCCCGCGACAGCTACTTCGCGGAGTCCGGCGATAAGATCCGTTTCTTTTTCGAGGAAGAGGCCTTCGACAGCCATGGCGCCCTCAAGCAGGACAAGGCGCTTTCGATCAACAAGCTGGGTCATGCCATGCATGACCTGGATCCGGTCTTCGAGGATTTTTCCCGCACCCCTGGTCTGGCCCGCCTGGCCTCGGAAGTCGGGTTGGCCGAACCGCTGCTATTGCAGTCCATGTACATTTTCAAGCAACCGAGGATCGGCGGCGAAGTGGTCTGCCATCAGGATTCCACCTTCCTGACCACCGACCCCTTGAGCGTGGTCGGCTTCTGGTTTGCCCTGGAGGACGCGACCCTGGATAACGGCTGCCTCTGGGCCCTACCCGGCCGGCATCGGGATCCTATCCGCCAGCGCTTCCACTACCAGGACGGCACACTGATCACTGATGTTCTGGACCCTAACCCCTGGACGGCGGAAGAGGCCATGCCGCTTGAGGCCAAGAAGGGCTCGCTTGTGGTCTTGCACGGCCAGTTGCCGCACCTAAGCGGCCCGAACCGTTCGAATCTCTCGCGTCAGGCCTATACCCTGCATGTGATCGACGGCGCCTGCCATTATCTCGAAGACAACTGGCTTCGGCGCGACCCCGGCATGCCGCTGCGGGGTTTCTGAATTATGATCACCATGGTCCCCAAGGCGGAACTGCATTGCCACCTGGAGGGGGCCGCCTCGCCCGACCTCATCCGAAAACTCGCCGCCCGCCATTCCGTCGCGCTCCCCGAAGAGACCTTCGACGAAGACGGTAACTTCGCCTGGAGCAATTTCCTGCATTTCCTGAAGGTCTATGACCTGGCCAGCTCGGTCATCCGTACGCCGGACGACTACCGGGATGTCACCTACCAGTATCTTGTGGACTGCGCCGCTGAGGGCGCGATCTATGTCGAAGTCATGTCCTCGCCGGATCACGCCGCACAGGTCGGCATGAGCTACCGCGATCACTTGGAAGGCATCGTCGCGGGCATTGAAGACGCCCATCGGGACACGGGCATCGAAGGCCGTATCATCGTCACCTGCGTGCGCCATCTCGGGCCTGAACGCGGCGTCGAAGTCGCCCGCCAGGTGGTTGCCAATCCGCACGATCTGGTCACCGGGTTCGGCATGGGCGGCGATGAAAACGCCCATCAGCCGCGCGACTTTGCAGAAACCTTCGGCATCGTGCACGCCGCCGGCCTGCCCTGCACCGTCCACGCCGGCGAGGTGGCCGGCGCGGAGAGCGTGCGCGCCGCTTTGGACGCTTTACCCGTTGAGCGCCTTGGCCACGGCGTGCGGGCGACGGAAGAACCGGACCTTGTTCGCGAGTTGGCCGACCGAGGCATCGTCCTGGAGGTTTGCCCCGGCAGCAATATCGCCACCGGCGTCTACCACAGCTACAGCGAACATCCTTTGCTGGCGCTGCGCGCCGCCGGCTGCCGCGTCACACTGAACTCGGACGACCCGCCCTACTTCGACACCTCCATCGGGCGGGAGTACGACCGCGCCGGCTCCATCTTCGGTCTGGATGACGCAGCCCTCATGGGCATAACCCGCACCGCAATTGAGGCCGCCTTCCTCGACGAACCGACGCGTGCCCGCCTGCTCGAAAAGCTCAAGTCATGACACCGCGGGTAAAGATCTGCTGCATCTCCTCGCCAGAGGAAGCACGCCTGGCCATAGAAGCGGGCGCTTCGGCACTGGGGTTGGTCGCGGAAATGCCAAGCGGACCGGGCGTGATCGAAGACGGTCTCATTGCGGAGATCGCCGCGCGGATACCGCCACCGATCGCCAGTTTTCTTCTGACCAGCCGCACAGAAGCCGAGGCCATCATCGAACATGTCCGAAGCTGTCGAACCAACACGGTGCAACTCGTCGACGCGGTCGCTGCGAATGTCTACACAAAGCTGCGGCGGGAGCTGCCGGCCCTCAAGATCGTTCAGGTAATCCACGTCACCGACGAAGAAAGCGTCGCGGAAGCCAAGTCGCTAGCCAAGGAAGTCGATGCGTTGCTCCTGGATTCCGGCAACCCGGCCCTGCAGGTGAAGGAACTGGGCGGCACTGGCCGTGTCCACGACTGGAGCCTCAGCCACCGCATCGTTGAAGAGGCCACCTGTCCGGTTTTTCTCGCGGGCGGAATCCGCACCAGCAACGTCGCCCGCGCTATCCGTGAGGTGCAGCCATATGGCCTGGATCTCTGCAGCTCCGTACGCAGCAACGACAGGCTGGACCCAGAAAAGCTGCGCGACTTTTTCGCAGCCGTGAAGGCCGCGTAGTCAGATCACCGCCGCTGTGGCGAGATTCTCTCGCCAGGTCGCAAGGCGGGAAACTTGAAGGAAGTAGCGCCGCTCATCGCTGCAAAATTTCTCATAGAGCGCATGATTGTTGGCTGCGTGGCATCGACCACGATTGCCGCACCGGCAATCGAAAGGCATCTCATCTCCGCTGAATACGGCGCAGTTAACAAAGCTAACAAGGGCGCCTGGTCCGATGGGCGCCCTTTAAGTTGTTTAAATTCACTGCCGCTTCACATCACCTCTCGATAGAGCCGATGCGCAAGCAAAGCGTCTCGCCTCAGCTTATGGAATCGTAAACTGGTCGTTGAGCGTATCGTCTTGGTTCTCTTCCGTAATAAAGCCAATCAAACCAATGGAGGGCGCCGAGACAATCTGTGTCGATGTATCATCAACAAGATCAGAGAGGGTTAGAGGATCATTGGCCGCCCCCTCTCCCAAGCCACTTAGTCGGACCGTTGTGTCACTGCCGTCGAACTCCAGAACGACATCGCCGCCTTCGCCCTCGTTTACAATCGTCAACAGGCTTGCAATATCCGAGAAACTGTCTCCCGGTCCGTCGATGACATCGTCAAAGGCCAGAACATCCTCGGCTCTGTTGAAATCCAGGATGATGTCATCACCCTCGTCTTCGCCGAAGGTGAAGAGGAACACATCGCTGTCATCCCCACCCACCAGAATGTCGTTCCCATGCCAACCTTCCAACGTATCTTCGCCAGCAAAGCCAGTCAGACGATTGTTGCCCTCATTGCCCCAAAGATAGTTGTCGAGTGCGTTGCCGTTCCCATTGAAGTTGCCGGTGCCGATCAGATCCAGGTTCTCAATGTTGGCCCCGAGACCAAAGCTTCGCCCAATCACAATTGTATCTTCGCCCTGGTTGAAGCTTTCGCGAATCCTGTCCCTACCGTCCGTGAAGTAGGTATCGTCGCCCGTCCCGCCGGCCAGCGTATCTTTACCGCCGCCACCGGTCAGCAAGTCGTGGCCCTCTCCACCGTAGATCTTGTCGACATGCTTGCCGCCGATCAGCGTATCGTCGCCATCGCCGCCGTAGATTTTATTGAGGTTGTTGCCGCCGTGGATGTAGTCGTTACCGAAATGGCCGTAGAGCTTGTCGTTGCCGTTGGCCCCATAGATCGTATCGTCGCCTTGCTGACCGTAAATCCGATCATGGTGCTTCCCACCGTACAGTGTATCGTTGCCTTCCTGGCCATAGATCTTGTTGTTGTGCTTGCTGCCGTAAATGACGTCATCGCCTTGCTGGCCGTAGAGCCTGTCGTTACCGCTGCCACCGATGATGGTATCATTGCCTTCGCCACCGTATGCCCTGTCATTACCACTGCCGGCAACCAGCGTGTCATTGCCATCCTGGCCGTAAACCCTGTCATTACCGCTTCCGGAGTTCAGGTAGTCGTTGTCGTCCTGGCCATAAAGGCGATCGTTACCGCCTTTAGCGAACAGCCGGTCATTGCCAGCGCCACCGTATAGCCGGTTGTTACCACCCTTGGCGTTTAGAATATCATCGCCGTCGTTACCGTAGAATTTGTCGTTACCGTTGCGGCCAATCAGTGTGTCGTCGCCGGCGCCGCCGTAAAGCTTGCCACCTCTGGATTTCGCACGCAGATAAACCGGCGGCGCGATGTTCTCGGGCAGCGCACCGACCGACCAGGTGCCGTCGGAAAACTGCAAGCGCTCAACATCAGACTCGACGCGATCGCTACCAGCGTAGGCCGAATTCCGCCCCTGATACCTTACGAATGTGGCGCCCGAACTATGATGGGTGATCCAATATTCTTTCCTCGCACCTTCAAAGACGGCGGTATCTAGCCCCGCGCCACCAAACAATCTGTCGTCGCCGTACCCGCCTTGCAGCAGGTCGTCTCCATCTCCGCCTAAGAGGCTGTCGGGACCGGTCCCCCCGTAGAGGCTATCATTTCCGCCATGACCATAGAGGGTATCCCACCCCCCAAGCCCACTCAGGGTATCGGCACTGGCATCACCGACAAGTGTGTCACGCCCTTGAGTCCCATCAAGCACCACGCTCGGAACCGGCGGAATAGCAAGGTCACCAATAAAGATCTCCTGGTCGAGGAACTTCAGGCGGGCAACGCCTTTGATATAGTCCGTACCCTCATTCCCATTCGCCGCATTCAGGTCGACGACCGTGGTGCCACCGAGATGATCACGCGTGATTTCGTAGTCGGCAATATTTCCGTCATAGAGAACAAGGTCGTTCGTACCGGCTGCTTCGCCATCGATCCAATCGTCGCCCTCTCCGCCGTGGAAGGTGTCCAGCCCCGAGTATCCCGTGAGGGTGTCGTCACCATCGCCACCATTGAGTAAGTCGTTCCCCGTTCCTCCGTTTAGTAGGTCATTACCTAGTCCGCCAAACAAACTGTCATTTTCAGCTTCTCCAACCAGCGTATCCGCGCCGGCGTTTCCGTACAGTGTGTCGTCACCGATGTTCCCCGTCAGCGAGTCGTCACCATCTCCACCTTCCAACAGGTCGTTGCCGCCAAAGGCATGCAATACATCGTCCCCTGTACCTCCAATCAATGTATCGTCGTCAGAACCGCCGTGCAGCAGATCATTGCCGGCATCACCATGAAGAACTCCTCGACCAGTGTTCCCGTAAATGTTGTCATGACCGGCACCACCAGACAAAGTGTCGGTCCCAGCGCCACCACGTAAAATATCTCCTCCGTCCCCCCCGAATAAGAGGTCGTTTCCATCCCCACCGTTCAATGCGTCACTACCGCTGCCGCCATAAATAAAATCGGCACCATCATCACCGAAAAGAGAATCGTTTCCGCCAAGCCCAAAGAGAGTGTCATTTCCTGTATACCCTTCAAGGGTATCAGCGGCCTCAGTACCTGAAATCGTCAAATCAGGCACATTGGGAATAGCAAAAGTGTCAGCTGATACTTTCTGGTCTATGAACTGCAGCCACTCAACATTCTTTACAGTGTCTTGCCCGCCATAACCTTCGGAATTTGGGATATGAGTTATCGTGAAAGTTCCCCGAAAGTCCCTCGTGATTGTGAAATCTGAGAGATTTCCAAAGTCGTAGACAACAACATCATTGTTGCCGTCGCCACCATCTAACCATCCATCACCAGTACCACTAATCAGCGTATCGTTGCCTGCACCGCCAAATAGCGTGTCATCGTCACTACCGCCATCAAGGTAGTCATCATGAAGTCCGCCAGTTAGAGTGTCATTTCCGCTGTCGCCAATAAGTGTGTTGCTACCAAACTCGGAGATGAGCACATCATTGCCGCCATCCCCTTTCAAGAAATCGTTGCCTGCACCGCCATTCAGGCTGTCATTTCCGACACCTCCGAATAGACTATCATCGCCATAGCTTGCCTCAAGACGATCATTCCCCTCTCCACCCCAGAGGGTATCGTTTTGCCATCCTCCGGAAAGCGTATCGTTTCCTGAGCCACCCCAAAGCAAATCGACATCATAGCCGCCGACAAGATTGTCATTTCCGGCTTGACCATGAAGAGTATTCGCTCCGTCCAGACCACGGATATAGTCGTTTCCAGCACCGCCAAAGATGAGATTATCAAGATCATTGCCGATGATACTGTCGTTACCCGATCCCCCGACTGCGTTCTCAATCTGTGTACCAAACGCGATCGCAACGTTGTGACTAAGATAACCCGTGCTGCTAAATCCGCCCTCGCGCAGATCCATAGACGTTGAGAGGTTGAAACCTGAAAAGTCTAGCGTATCGATGCCACCGGCATCCCAAATCGCAACGATTGGATTGGTATTCACCGCAAAATCAAAAGACCCCCGCCCGGCGGTCGAATTGAAGCCATAGACCGTGTCGCCGGTCCGGGTCGTCATGTCGGCCCCATAAACAGCCTGCACGGCGGCAATATCGTGGAGCAAAGGCGAAGCCGCGTACTTTTCATCGCCGTGAACGTGATCGGCACGGGTATGACTGGCCGAAAAGTAGGACATTGCGGTGTATTGCAGCGTGTCCTGATGATATTCTGCAGAGTTACTGTAGGTGATCGGCCCACCGCCCTGTCCGGCGTTGTACTCGCCGGGATGCTCTAGGCCCAACGCGTGACCGATCTCGTGGACCATGGTCAGGAAGCCATAGTCATCGTACCGAAGCTGCCCGTTGTAGTAATAGCTGGGATTGATGTGAATATCGCCGCTGACATCCAATCCCTCAACCACCGTATTCGGTAGGAAAGCGCCTGCCACTTCGGTCAGGTTCGAGTTAAACAGCTGGATATCGCCATTGGGTCCACTGGTCTCGACCAGCGAAACCGCCATAACGTCGTCCCACAGTTTCATTGCCTCCCGCGCCGCGGTCCGCTGCGAAGCATTAAAGGACGAGAAAGCCATGCCGATCCCATTGTACTCCACCGGCATCGTCTGCGCGAAGCTGTAGGAAATCGTGCTCCCTTTCCAGAACTCTCCGTTCCGGTTGAGGTTGTCGACGATCTGATCCAACGTCCAGGTCGGTTTAAACACAGCCACTCTTCCCTTCGAACACACAGCGGACAGCCAACAATGGCCACTCCCTAAGAGTGCAAAAGCGCGCACAGCCGCTCATTGGCCAGGCGATTGAACACCGCCTGACCAAATCACCGACACCCGATGGATTTGAAAAGCTTTGCGAGAGAACGCTGAGGCCGATGGCCTTGTTAAGCCGCGCTACTTGCACGCTTCACAGATCTAAACTGATGACGCCGATTAACACTCTGTTAGGGAATTTAGGCAAATTTTAAATAACATGCAACTATCAGAGAGAAAAAATCCCTCGCGCTGTACAATTATACATACGCTTTAGAACGGCTGCGCCGATCGTCCAAAACCATCTTTCTTGGAACGATTCCGACAAAACTTATAAGACTATATAAACGCGGGAAATTCACCAAAAGGGAAAAAACGATCACGTCATTTGAGCAGCACACGAACAACTTTTAGATGAATGATCGGGTTCAGGATCATACAGCGAAAATCTGAGTCGCTGCATCGTCGACCATATCGGCGATAGAAGCGAGGTTTCCGGCGACACCACTGCCCAGGCCAGTAAAGATCACATCAGCACCGTTCGAGAAATTCACCTGCACGTTGCCGCCAGCACCTTCGTTAACGATCGAGAGGATTTGCGTGTCGATGTCCGCCACGTCATTTCCGGGACCGTCGATGACATCCGAAAAGTGCAGGATATCTTCGGAACGGCTGAAGTCTGCAATGCGATCGGATCCGGCATCCACAAGCAGACTAAAGAAAAACACATCCGCCTCGGTGCCGCCGTAGAGCAGATCATCGCCCAAACCGCCAATCAGCGTATCCGCCCCCGCGAACCCGATTAGGCGATTGGCGCCGCCATTTCCGGTCAGCACATTGTCCAGCGCATTACCGTTGCCGTTGATGTTCGCCCCTCCGGCCAAGGTCAAATTCTCGAGGTTCGCGCCCAGCCCAAAGCTTCGGCCCACGACAACCGTATCCTCGCCCTGCCCCAGGCTCTCTCGGATCTTATCCCTGCCATCGGTAAAGTAGGTATCGTCACCGGCGCCGCCGTAAAGCCTGTCCTTACCTCCGCCACCGATCAGCAGATCGTTGCCATCATGACCGTAGATCTTGTCGACATGCTTGCCGCCAACAAGTGTATCGTTGCCGGCTCCTCCATAGAGCTTGTTGTTATGATGACCGCCGTTGATGTAGTCGTCGCCGTCGCCGCCAGCCAGCTTATCGACACCTTTGCCCCCGATGATCGTGTCGTTGCCGTCGCCACCAATGATCTTGTCATTATGCCGACCGCCGATCAGCGTGTCATGGCCGTTACCGCCATAAATCTTGTTATTGTGTTTGCCGCCGTTGATGTAGTCATCGCCATCATGGCCAACGAGTCTGTCAGCGCCGTTACCGCCGTAGATCGTATCGTTACCAGCGCCGCCGTAGGCCCTGTCGTTACCACTGCCGGCATTAATGTAGTCGTCGCCATCCTGACCATAGAGCCTGTCACGCCCTCCCTTGCTGAAAAGGCGATCGTCACCCGCCCCGCCATAGACTTTGTTGTTGCCCGACTTTGCGTTAAGGATATCGTTGCCTTCGCCACCATACAGCTTGTCATTACCGCCCTTTCCGATCAGCGTATCGTCGCCATTCCCGCCAGAGAGCTTTCCGCCTCTGGACTTCGCCTTCAGTACGAGATCCGGTGCGATGTTGGCCGGCAGGCTGCCGACCGCCCAGGTGCCGTCCGCGAAAGCGAAACTCTCCACATCGGACGCGACCCGGTCCGTGCCCCAGTAGGCCGAGTTCTTGCCCTGATACTTCACGGTCGCCGTATTGGCACTGTCAAAAGTGATCCAGTAGTCCTTGCGAAGACCCTCGAACAGCGCCACGTCGTTGCCGGCGCCGCCGACGAGCGTGTCGTGGCCGTATCCGCCGATCAGCGTATCGTCGCCGATCAAGCCATAGAGCTGGTCATGCCCGGCCAGTCCGGCCAGAGTATCGTTACCGCTGTTACCCTCCAGGCTGTCGCTACCCGACGAGCCGTTCACCACCAGATCCGACCAGGGTGCCGCGGTGATGCTGGAGGTGAGAATCTGCTGGTCCAGGAAGCTCAGCCACTCCACTCCGGCGTCGACCACATCGGTGCCGTCATTGCCGTCGCCGAGATTAAGATCGGCCACGGTGATAATGCCGTACTGATCCTTGACGAAGGAATAGTCACCGGAATTGCCGCTGAAGATGGCTCGGTCGGTGCCCAGGCCGCCGCCCAGGGAATCGTTGCCGGTCCCGCCGATCAGAGAGTCGTCGCCCGAACCGCCCAGCAGGGTGTCGTTGCCCGCTCCGCCGAGCAGGCTGTCGTGACCGTCGTTGCCCCAAAGCGTGTCCTCGCCGGCACCGCCGTCGAGCACGTTATTCAGGGCATTGCCGATAATCTGGTCGTGCCAGGCGCCGCCGACCGCGTTCTCGATCTCGGCGCCGTAGGCGATGGCGATGTTGTTGGTCATGTTCGGCGTATCGCTGAACGCACCTTCGTTCAGGTCGATCGTCGCCATCGCGTAGTATGAAGTGAACCCGGAGAAATCCAGGGTATCGGTGCCGCCACCATCCCAGATGGCCACCACCGGCGTGCTATTGATGGTGAAATCGAAGACGTCGCGGCCAGCGGTCGAATTGAAGCCGTAAACCGTGTCACCGGCCCGGGTCGTCATATCGGCGCCGTAGATGCTCTGAATCGCCGCAATGTCATGCAGCAACGGCGTGGCCCCGAACTTCGTGCCGCCGTTGACATGATCGGCGCCGGAATAGCTGGCGTTGAAATAGGACATCACCGTGAATTCGCGGGTGTCCTGAGCATACTCGGCGGAATTGCTGTAGGTGATCGGGTTGCCGGAACCCGCATTATAGTCACCTGGATGGCCTAGCCCGAGCGCATGACCGACCTCATGGATCATGGTCAGGAACCCATAGTCATCCGGGTCCAGCTGGCCATTGTGATAGTAGTTCGGATTAACCCAGATATCGCCGCCGCGCCCACCACCGGGATAGTAGGCCCAGGCGACGCCAGGACCGGTCGTGGTGTTGGCGAAGCGGATATCGCCGCTGGCATCATTGGTCTCAACGAAGGAGACCGCCGCCACGTCGTCCCAGAGATCCATGGCTTCGCGCGCTGCAGTGCGCTGCGCGGCGGAAAAGGTCGAAAAGCCGGCGCCCTCACCGGTGTAGCCGGCCGGCGAGGAATTGAAGAAGCTGTAGGAGATGGTGTTACCGCTCCACTCCAGGTTAGAGCGGGTCAGGTTATCGACGATCTGGTTCAGACCCCATGTCGGCTTACTGCCAGAAGCTCCCGACGCGCTGCCGGCGTCGAAGGGATCGTGCGCTGCGCCCGAGCAGGAGGCGCAGCCACAGGCATAGCCAGTCGTGTCGTTATGGATCTGAGAAATTGCAACCTCCTGCCGCAGCGCCAGAAAAGGTTTCGCTCCGGTCCGCGCGCGCCCCTCGTCCGAGGGTCAGGCAGCGCCTGAAGGAGTTGCCTTTCGTGGGCTTTATTTACAGTCGGAAGTATCGTGAAAAACCCTTAGCGATTCGTTAATTTTCATTAGAAAATATTTACCAAGTATTTAATTTATCTACATTTTTATCTTGATTTTAAGCTCAGACAGAAGCTCAAAAAAACAGCTGCGAAAGAGCGTTATTCCAAATCCACGTTCAATCGTAAGCGCGACCGCGAAGCGCCAAAATCATCACCTGAAATAATGCAGGTTCAACCGAAGTGACCCTGCAGCGACAGCGGCCTGCGCGAAGCTCGGATCGTCGTAAGCATCAATCGCGCCCGAGACTGCATAGCCCTCACTTGGGATCTCACCCTCCATATTGAGGTCGCGGTCGCTATTCTCATCGTGGAAGGCCGTTACCGCATAAGGCCCCGACTTCAGATCTGGAAACACGACCTTTATGGTCCTGCCCGCCGCGTTAACCTCTTCATAGCCGACCGCCTTTCGGTAGTCGAAGTCTGCAAAAGCCCCGTCTTCGTCGAACACCAGGACGACCACCCGTCCCAAACTGTTTTGCAGCCCTGTAATCTCGACCGAAAGACCTGCTCTGCCCGAGACCTCAACAGCCGGCGCCGCCGTCGCAGCTTGTATGCTCAACGACGCCGGAACCTGACTGGCCAGCCAAGCCCCGCCCAAGGTCATGCCGACCGACGCGACCGCGGCAAAGAAACGCTGTCTGTTGCTTGGCATAGCGATCTCCAGCTTCACTTTGTAGAAGGCGGCGTACGCCTGCCTGCGGGTTGCCAGCCCGGCGGTCCGAAGATGACGCCGAGTTTGTAGCTCAAGCCCTCGGTCCCTAGAACATCCCTGCCCAAGCGGGCGAAACCATGGAAGAAGGCGACGAAGGGATTGATGGAATCAATCGGCTCGACCAGCCCGTAGACGACCTCCTCTTTCTCTTCCGCGAAGGTCCCGAACAGGCGGTCCCAGATGATAAAGATACCCGCGTAATTCTTGTCCAAATAAGCCGGGTTGGACCCATGATGCACTCTGTGGTGGGAGGGCGTATTCATGATCCATTCGACCGGGCGCGGCAGCTTTTTGACTGCCTCGGTGTGCAGGAGGGTCTGATAGAGCTGAACCATCACCTCCGCGAAGAGCACCACGACGGGATGAAAACCCAGGACGAGAAGCGGCAGGTGAAAGAAGACCGGCCAGAAGGCATCAAGCGGACCGAAACGATAGGCGACGGAGATGTTAAAGAAGGGCGAGGAATGGTGCACGGTATGGGTCGCCCAGGCGAAATTCACCCGGTGCATAAAGCGGTGCTCCCAATAGTAGGCCAGATCCGCCAAAACGATGCAGATCCCGATCGTCACCCAATTGATCTCGATATCGAAGACAGCGAACTGGTAGGCGCCATAGAAAGCAATCACATAGAAACTGCCGAAGAAGAGGATCGTCAGCCCGATGAAGAACGCCAACGTCACGAAGTTGGTCGCACTGTCGCCCAGCAGACGCCAACTGAGCTTTTTGTGCAGCCCGTAGCGCAGGAACTCCAAGGCAAGGAAGCCCAGCGCAACCACAAAGAACCAGTCGTCGATGAAGGCTTCCAGCCACTCCAGCCTGCCCACGCTAATAGGTGATATAAGAGTTTCCATTGTGACCGTCATAATTATCAATCTTGACAATCAACTGGCATTCTTTATGTTTTTTGTCAAGATTGATAATCAACGAAGAGCAAAAACTTGTCCCGCCCAACCGTAAAAGCCGAGCGCCGCGAACAGATTCTCGACGCCTTCGAAGTCTGCGTTGCCCGCTACGGCATCGAAGGCGCCACCTTGGCCAAGACCGCGGAACAGGCGGGGCTCGCCCGCGCCCTGATCCGCCACAATATCGGCAATCGGGAAGAGCTGCTCGAAGCGCTCGTGACGCGCTTCCTGGCGAACAGCCACGACAGCATGACGGAATTGATCGACGATCTCCCCCGCAAGAACCGGTTGCGCAGTCTGGTCGACTGGCTATTCGATCCGGACTATTTCGACCCTCAGGTCGTGCAGGTCTCGAACGCGCTTATCGCCGCCTCCTCGGAGGACCCGGAACTCGCGCGGCGTATGCAGGCCTGGCGGGACGACTTTCTAACTCAGCTACAGGCCGTGATTGCCGAGGAACATCCGCGGGCCAAGCCTGCGCAAGTTGCGGCGGTAGGGGCAGGATTGATGGGGATCTATTTTAACGTCGAAGCCCTTCATCCGCTCGGAGAGGCTGAAACGTTGACGGAAGCATCGAAAGACGCCGTCCTTCTGCTGCTCACGTCCTTGGAGACCGGCTGACGGAAGCCTCGGCGGCGCAGAGGCCGCCGCCGTTCGTCTTTACAGGCGCACAGAGCCATTCTGGGATTGATTGGCGCGCTCCGCCGAGAAATCCCACATATCCAGCACCACCGCGGCGCCGATGGAAATCACAACAGCTGCCACCACACTTGCCAAGAAAGCCTTCATCTTACGCACTCCTCTTCAGAGCTATTTTAGTCTCGCAGCATTCCAACTGCAAAGCTTTGATTTTCATCCACAAACCTGGCCTTACGGCGCTCAGTTTGCCTGTTCCTGTCTGTCTTCATCCGTCGCTGGCGCCGCCCCATTGTGGTACCCGGCAGCCAGCTTCAGAAACTCGATCAGCTCAGCGCGATCCTCGTCCTTCGGAATACGTTGCAGCGGCATCTTGCTGCCCGGGGTCACCACATCCGGCCCCAAACGGAACAAGGCATCGACATTTTCCTCGTTCCAGACCAGATCGCCGCCGCTCAGGGCGGGCGAATAGCTGTAACCCTCTACCGTGCCGATCCGGCGCCCGAAGAGCCCGTGGAGCGACGGCCCCGCCTTGTGGTCGTCACCCGGGGTTAGGCTGTGACAGATCGCGCATTTGCGGAACTGCCAGGCCCCCGGCAGGTCAGGGTCGTACTCCGGTTCCGCAGCTTCGGCAGAAGCCACCTGCGCCGTGGACTCGCGCTGCCGCCCCTCCTCGTCCAACTGCCAGACTCGTGCCAGAGAGTCGGCGCCAGCCGAGATCAGAACAGCGGCGTCGGGCGCAAAGGCCAGCGACCAGACCACGCCCTTGTAGGCCATGTCCTGCGGTGAATAGAACTCGCTGTCCAAGCGCCAGATCCGCAGCTTACCATCCGTGCCGCCCGAGGCGGCGAAGCGGCCATCATCGGAGATGGCGGTCGCCAGAACCGCGCCTTCATGCCCGCGCAGCACGGCGATTTCCTCACCCGTCGCCAAGTCCCAATAGCGCAGCGTTTCGTCGGCCGAGGCACTGACCGCATGACGGCCATCGGCCGCCACGGCGATTGCCGACACACCAAAGTCATGCTCGGGCATCTGCTGTTTCAGATTACCCCGTTCCATCTCCCAGATCCGGAGCGTGCCATCCCCGGCGCCGGTCACCAGTTCGCCCTTATCGGCCAGGAAGGCGACCGCGTTGACCGGCGTGCGATGCTGCAGCAGGAACCGCTCGGCCCCCTCGCCCTCCGCCGTCAGATCCCAGACCCTGACCGTTCTGTCCCAGGAGGCCGATGCGGCATAACGTCCGTCCGGCGAAATCGCCAGGTCGACCACCTTCCCCTGATGACCTTGGAAGCGGCGCAGCTCCTGTCCGGTTTCCAGGTCCCAAAGGATCACGAGTTGGTCGTCGCTGGCCGAAACGGCCCGCTTACCACCCGGTAGGAAGGCAACCGCGTTGACCGCGGCGTCGTGACCGTCCAGGCGTTGACGCTCACCTTCACTCTCCAAGTCCCAGAGAATCACGCTGTAATCGAAGCCGGCGGTCAGGACCGATTTTCCGTCTGCCGATATGGCCAGGCCATTGACCGGTCCGCCATGACCTGAGAGATCGGCGCGGGCCGCGGTCATCGCAAAAAACAGAGTCAGGATGGAAAGCAGCAGGCGGGCGACTGCCGAGACACAATGGGACTTCAAACTCTCAACTCCCCCGCCGATCTCGTTTAACGGAACCGCGACCTTCGCCAGCATGCAGGTCCTGAAGCCAGCGACGGATTCCGATGCGACATAAAGCGGGAAGGTTCCCCCAATGCTTCGCCGCAAGGCTCACCGAAGACTGTCCCTGCGCATCATGGAATCCGCACCTTCACGCCCAGGGCTATAGCGCGGTGCGCCGGAGATATCGGCGCCCGACTGCCCGTGACGAAAGCGCGGGATCAGCTTTCCACTTGCCGGATCGACCAACAGCCTGGTGACCTGAAAGGCCTCGTTAAAGGCCCCTCCCTTGTTCATCACCACCAGCTCATAGGCAGTAGAACCATCCGGCAGCGTGATCTCCGAACTACGCAACACCTCGACGTCAAAGGTATTGGCGACCTGCCTTTCCGCATCGGCCAAAGTCTGTTTTTGAGCCTGGACCTCGGCCGACAAGGCCAGGCTTGCCAGGCCAGCAAACAGCGCAGACAGCATTCTCACTCGCGTGAGGCTTCGACCGCAGACAGCTGCGGCCGAGACCCCTCTGACGGACGCCCAGATCATATCAATGATTCCCGTCAGAAGGTGCCCGCCCCAAAGTCTTCTCGACCCACAGGCCATGGTGTTCCTTGGCCCAGTTGAGATCGACGTCGCCGTTGCCCATGGCATCGAAGGCGCCTTCCATGCCGACCGAGCCGATATAGATGTGACCAACGATCACGATCATCAGCACCAGGCCGACGACGGCATGCCAGAGCTGCGCAAGCTGCGTTTCCTGCATCATCGACAGCTCGGTCGGCAGACCGAAGCCGAAGACGTTCAGCACCTCGAAGGTCTTGGCGAACATGGGCAGTTCCATGGGGAACAGCAGCGAGAGCCCCGAAAGGCTGATCGAAAGTCCGCCCAGCATGACCAGCCAGAAGAGAATCTTCTGTCCGGCATTGAATTTCTCGGCCGGCGGATGGCTGTGCTTGGAGAAGAGCCCACCGGCCTTCAACAGCCACTTCAAGTCGGTCTTATTGGGCACGTTGTGCACGATCCAGAGCACGAAGCTCAGCACTAGCCCGGCCATAAAGGCGAAGGCCAGATAGTTGTGCGCATACTTGCCCCAGGAGGTCAGGGCCGCGAAAGCCGACTTACCGATCACATCAGGCAGGAAGTAACGGCCGTAAAGCAGGTTCAGACCAGTCAGTCCCAGAATGATAAAGGACCCCGCCATCAGCCAGTGGCTGAAACGCTCGACCGCGTTGAAACGCTGAATGGTTTGGCTGGAACGGCCAGCGTCAATTTTGATGCGGCCGCGAATGGCAAAGAAAATGGCAAGCAGCGCGATGACACCCAGCATACCCCAAACGCCGTATTTGGAGACCGGGCCGTTGCGAATGGCGCGCCAGTTGTCGCCTTCCGATTGGATCAGCTGACCATTATGGCCACCGGCGCCGGACACATTCCCCTCGACACCGCGGCGGATCGCCCGCCAGAGTTCCGTGTCGCTGTTGTTACCCAGGGTATTGCCGGGCACAAAACCATCGACCTTACCGGCCGAGGGATCCGCCGGGCCGCCTTCCGGCGCATTCTGCGCCACGGCCGGACGATCGGTCAGCCAGAGCCCCCCCCCAACCGACACCGCCCCATAGACCGCCGCAAGCACCAGAACCGCGGGGATCAATCCCCTCATCATCCGCCTAAAGATAGACATGGTCACCCTTCCAATGCATGAACTGCATGATCTCTTGTTTTGCTTTACCGCTTAACCGGATCAGATTGGCTGTGCCGCCGCCTGACAACGGCGAGCGCTTCACTGCCTCTGATGTCACTGCCGCTGATGCGACGCCCGTTGACGCAGCTCCATCAGGTCCTCTTCCGACAAGCCCTCGTCCGGCTTGCCCAAATAGGTGCCCTTTTCATATTGGAGAGCCCGGCCCTGTTCTTCCTTACGGCAGGCCGTCAGGGACAGGCCGAGCAGAAGGCTGCCGCCGATAGCCATAAAGTCGCGTCGAGACTGTTTCGTCCTTTTCAACGCTCGATCCCTCTCAAATCAAATCGTTAGAGGGCGATTCTCACCCTTGATCGTCAGTACCAAGGACGATCGCACTCTGTCGTCCGCACCGGCCCGCCTACATCGCTGGGGCCGTTAAATACCGATAGCTCTGCGGCAGATTCAGCCGCATCTAAACCAAGGAATGCCGTTTATGACCCTTGGTATAAAGAGGGGCGGCAAAAAGCCGCCCCCCCAAAATCACAGACTGTCCCGGGCGGGTATCAACCGCCGGTCTTCGCCTGGTACGCTGTACCCCAGCCCCAGGCACCGGACCCGAAGCCGCGGGCGACGACGCGCTCGCGATAGATGTCCGAGACCGTGTCGCCATCGCCGGCCAGCAGGGCCTTCGTGGAGCACATCTCGGCACAGAGCGGAAGCTTGCCTTCGGCAAGACGGTTCCGGCCGTACTTCTGGAACTCGGTCTCGCTGTGGTTATCCTCCGGACCGCCGTTGCAGAAGGTACATTTGTCCATCTTGCCGCGGGAACCGAAGTTGCCAGCCTGCGGATACTGCGGTGCGCCGAAAGGACAGGCGTAGAAGCAGTAACCGCAACCGATGCAGAGATCCTTGGAGTGGAGAACCACACCCTCTTCACTCTGATAGAAGCAGTCGACCGGACAGACCGCCATGCAAGGCGCATCCGAACAGTGCATGCAGGCCACCGAAATGGAGCGCTCGCCGGGTTTACCGTCATTGATGGTGACGACGCGGCGGCGGTTTACGCCCCAAGGAACCTCATGCTCGTTCTTACAAGCCGTGACACAGGCGTTGCATTCAATGCAGCGTTCGGCATCACAAAGAAACTTCATTCTAGCCATTTCTCAGCTCCTCCTTACGCTGCCAATTCAATGCGACAGAGCGTCGCCTTGGTTTCTTGCATGTTGGTCACCGAGTCATACCCGTAGGTCTGCGCGGTGTTCGAAGATTCACCGAGCACATAGGGATCGGCGCCCTTCGGATAGCGGTACCTTCTGTCCTCACCTTCCAGGTGACCACCGAAGTGGAAGGGCATGAAGGCGACACCGCGTCCGACCCGTTCGGTCACCATGGCCATCACTTTGACCTTGGAGCCTTCCGGTGAGTGCACCCAGACCATGGCACCGTCACGGATACCGGCCGAGTTCGCGTCGAAGGGATTGATCTCCACGAACATGTCCTGCTGAAGCTCAGCAAGCCAGGGGTTCGAACGGCTCTCGTCACCGCCACCTTCGTATTCGACCAACCGGCCGGATGTCAGGATGGTCGGGAAGTCGGACGAGAAGTCCTTCTTCTGGATCGACGCATACATGGTCGGCAGACGATACATCTTGCGATCTTCGTAGGTCGGATAGTCTTCGACCAGATCGCGGCGCGGGGTGTAGAGCGGCTCGCGGTGAAGCGGGATCGGATCCGGGAAGTTCCAGACCACGGCCCGTGCTTTCGCGTTACCGAAGGGAGCACAACCATGCTTGATGGCCACCCGCTGGATACCGCCGGAAAGGTCGGTCTTCCAGTTGGTCTTGTCCCCGGCAACGGCTTCGATCGAAGCCCGCTCATCATCCGTGAGATCGCCATCCCAGCCCATCTTCTTGAGCATGGCCATGGTGAACTCGGGATAGCCGTCCTTGATCTCCGAACCGACCGGATAGGAGCCTTCGGCGAGCAAGTTGTCGCCGTCCCGCTCAACGCCGAAGCGTGCACGGAAGCAGAGGCCACCTTCGGCAACCGGCTTGGAGGGGTCGTAGAGGTTCGGCGTGCCAGGATGGCCCATTTCCGCCGTGCCCCATGACGGCCAAGGCAGACCGTAGTACTCGCCATCGCAAGGACCGCCGACCGCTTGCAACGTGGTGCGGTCGAAGGTGTGCTGGTTCGCCATGTGCTTTCGCAGGCGTTCCGGCGACTGGCCGGTGTAGCCGATCGTCCACATACCCTTGTTAAACTCGCGGGTGATGTCTTCGATCAGCGGCTCTTTGCCGTTGATCTTGATGTTCTTGAACATCTCATCGGCAAAGCCGAACTTCTCGGCCAGGAGATACATGATCTCGTGATCGGTCTTCGATTCGAAGAGCGGCTCAACGACCTTGTCGCGCCACTGGATCGAACGGTTGGAAGCCGTCACGGAACCATAGGTCTCGAACTGGGTACAGGCCGGCAAGAGATAAGCGCCGTCCTTACGGTCATGCAGGATGGCCGAAACCGTCGGGTAAGGATCGATCACGACCAACAGGTCGAGTTTCTCCATCGCCGTCTTCATTTCGGTCATACGCGTCTGGGAGTTCGGTGCGTGGCCCCAGAAGACCATGGCCCGGACGTTGTCCGGCTGGTCCATGTTGGCCTTGTCTTCCAGAACGCCGTCGATCCAGCGCGACACCGGCATACCGGCCGTCTGCATCAGTTTCTCGTCCTGGAACTGACCGAGCATGTAGTCGTAGTCGACATCCCAAACACGGGACCAGTGCTTCCAGGAACCGGCCTTGATGCCGTAGTAACCCGGCAGCGTGTGGCAAAGCACGCCAAGGTCGGTAGCGCCCTGGACGTTGTCGTGGCCGCGGAAGATGTTCGTACCGCCACCAGAGGTGCCCATGTTACCCAGCGCAAGCTGCAGGATGCAGTATGCCCGGGTGTTGTTGTTACCGTTGGTGTGCTGCGTACCGCCCATGCACCAGATCACGGTGCCCGGACGATTGTTCGCCATCAGACGCGCAACGCGCTTGAGCTGCGAACCGGGAACACCGGTGACCCGCTCGGTCTCTTCCGGGTTCCACTTGGCGACTTCGGTCTTGATCTGGTCCATACCCCAGACACGCTGGCGAATGAACTCTTTGTCTTCCCATTCGTTGTCGAAGAGATGCCAAAGGATACCCCAGATCAGGGCGACGTCAGTGCCTGGACGCATGCGGACGAATTCATCGGCGTGCGCGGCGGTACGGGTAAAGCGCGGATCGCAGACAATCAAAGGCGCGTTGTTTTCTTCTTTCGCCTTCAAGAGGTGCAGCAGCGACACTGGATGAGCTTCGGCAGGGTTACCACCGATCAGGAAGATCGCCCGGCTCTTGTGAATGTCGTTGTAGCTGTTGGTCATCGCGCCGTAGCCCCAGGTGTTGGCAACACCTGCGACCGTGGTGGAGTGACAAATACGCGCCTGGTGGTCGACGTTGTTCGTGCCCCAGAAGGCCGCGAACTTACGGAACAGATAGGCCTGCTCGTTGTTGTGCTTCGCCGACCCCAGCCAGTAAGCCGCATCCGGCCCCGACTCTTTGCGGATCGACATCATGGTGTCGCCGATCTCGCTGATAGCGTCTTCCCAGCTGAGCTTCTTCCACTCGCCGTCGACCAGCTTCATCGGGTACTTCAGGCGACGCTCGCCATGTGCGTGCTCGCGTACCGAAGCGCCCTTGGCGCAGTGCGCACCGAGGTTGAAGGGGCTGTCGAAGCCGGGCTCCTGGCCGACCCAAACGCCGTTGGAGACTTCGGCAAGAACCGTGCAACCGACCGAACAGTGCGTGCAGACGGATTTGACGATATCCATCTTACCGGCGGTGCCAGCGGACTGGGCTTCGGCCTTTTTGACCATGCCGCTACCGACTGCACCCGCGGCGGCAAGGCCACCTGCGGTCAAACCGGAACGACGCAAGAAGGTACGACGGTCGATGGCACCGCCGGTCATGCCGGACAGGGCCTTCGAAAGGCGCGGGCTTCTCGACGCTCCGTTTACTTTTTTCCTGAGCATATTTCTCTCCCACTCAATCCCGGAAGGCGTGCCTGCCGGGCTCTGTGTGAATGTCTGGTGGAAAATCGCTTAGAAGCGCGCGAGGTCGTAGTACGTTTTAACGTGCTCGGTCTCGCGATAGTCGGCACCGCCCTTGGCCGATGCCACCGCCGCTTCGGTATCTTTCGACGCGACGGCAAGACCCGTCCCCGCCGAAACAACACCGAGGCCGGCTAGCTTCAGGAAATCACGGCGCTTGGCCGTCTTCTGAGCCCGTTCCTCTTTCATTGGATCCACCTCTCGTTTGTGCCGGCACACGGCACGGTTCGGCAATCGAAGCATTACCTCGGCGACGGGGTTACCCCTCTTTCGCTTCCGTTCCATCCCCTCTCCGCAATTTGGGGGGCCGAACGACGGTTTACTTCTCTTACCCTGATTAAACAAATGCCCTGTTAAATCAGTATTTTACCTCAATCGGCGACCATCTTGAATGCAGTCGACTCGATTTCCATAAACACGCGCCCGACGGTACCGATCGGGGCGTAAAGCTTCGATGATTCGGCGCCTTCCAGATCCTGGAAGAACTGCGGCGCCCAGGACGCAAGATGCGTTTCGAAAAACGCTTGCTGTCCATGCAGATTATCCTCGCCGCCATAAAGGCCGTCGATCATGCCTGCCATCATCTCACAGAGGGATGCGATATGATCCTCGGGTTCAGACACATCGTCCGCCCGGGCCATCTGAAGCTGAATCATGTGCTGGCGCAGCTTGGCGAGCGGCTTTTCGTTCAAAAAGCCGGCCAGATAATAAGAACCAAAGGGCACCAGCTCCCCGCGTCCTAATCCAATAAAGAGTGCATTGTATTCCCGCTCCGCATCGGCAACCGATGTTTTCCCAGCGAGAACGGCACAGGTGCTCAAGCCCTGACCGAGATCCGTATCGTCGCCCTTCAGACGCGAGACGACCTCCAGCGTAGCGGCATCGGGCGGAGCAGCCAGAAGCCGCGCCAAGAAGCGATACATCTGCGCCCGAAGAAGATCTTCTTCGGAGAGGGTTTCTGTTTTTGACACCGCGGATGGGTGGACCATTCCGGAGAGCGCCCCTGTGCTTTCTTATTCTTGATGTGTTCAGATTATGACAATTAACGAATACGGTCTCAACACTTTGCTGTGACGTATCGCCAACAAAATTTCAGTGAAAATTGTGCGCCGCATCAAAAATACAAATATTCGGCAGGAAGCCATATGTGCAACGCAGCAATAGACAGGATTTTATGAAAAGCTTTGCAAAGATTTTTGCATGCATTATTCAGCACACAAACATGTTGTTAAGAGCTGTTATCAACAACTGGATCAGGAATCAGACCAATAAAGACCTGATCACTTGCGATCGGTCGGGGGCAACTCTCCACTAACGTCCGAATTTGGGCCGACACTCGCGACACGCGAATCCGAATCTGAGGATCGACTGGATGCCAGTTCCCCACCCGGGCCAAGCTCTGCGACTTCGGTATCATCTTGCGCGGCAATCTCTGCGGGCGCCTTGCCGTCTTCTTCAAGACCTTCTTCCGAATCGGCATCAGCGGTAACAACCTCTTCCGCTTCGCCCAATCCTTCTTGCTCGTCTTCTTCCTGCAGATCCTCTTCCGAGACCTCTTCCTCTGGCGGCGGCACCATACCGCGTCCAACGGTATAGGCCGTTTTCATATCGGCAACCACCATGGCGGCATCGGTGAAATCCTCGCCGTAATCCAGCAGACCGTCTACGTTGGCAAGCACCGGGTCACTGAGCCAAAGCTTCCGCAAGGCTCGTCTTTGCAGCTGCTCCGAAACCCCTTTCTTCATGAAGGGCGTAAAGTCGGAGTCCGCGTCCAGGCTGTCGATATCCGGCAGGTCTTTTTCGTCGATTTCTTCTTCGGGCTCAGCTGGTTTCTCTGTCTCACCTGGCGCAGCGGTAATCATACGGCCGCGAACCGGCGCCTCCGGCGGCAGCTCCATCTGCGCCTCTTCGACAGCTTCCGTCAGCGTCACCTGAGCTTCGCTATCCCGCTCAGGCGCTTCCCTCTTGGGTTGTGAACCTTTCCGACGCGACCAGCGCCGCAGGAAGCCTTCGCCGTTATCGCCGTCGTTCGACATTTTAATGCGTGCCTCCATCGCCACGCTTCTTCGCCACCGGCGGCGGCTTGCCGAACTCGACATCGTGGGTGGCGTAACGCCGGCGCTTGCGCTTCTTAAAGGGCTCGTCCACATGGTGCTCGTCGATAAAGGCCTGAACCCAGGCAATCATGCCATCCGGCATGGTCACGCCTTCGACGATTTCCTCGCCAGAATCGAGTGAGTCCTGGGCTTCGTAAGGCGACACCGTAACCGAGGCCGGTTTGTACTCATGGACCGCGTCCGGGTGGGTGTCCGGCTCCAGCACCACATAAACCACCGGCGGATTGTTGGAGAGATTCTGCCGGTAAGCCTCTGTCTCCTTACGATGGATCACGACTGGCAAGGTCGCGGCGTGATAGCGCACGGAATTCTCGTCGCGGTCGAGTTCGGTCCAGGCTTCGACCTCACCTGCGCCCGGGATCACCGCCACCGGCCGCCAGCTCCAGTCCTGCCAGGGATTGTCGATCGCCCGCCGTTCGACCACCACGCCCAAAGGCATCGAGAGTTCTTTTTCCATTTTTCCCGCCTGTCCGGGGCGCGTTCGCGCCTCTCTTGCTATTCTTCTTATCAATCTGGGCAAAAGCACCGCCACAAACAAGTAGCGCTTAAGTGAAGGCAAAAACAGCAAAGATTCTGCAAGATTGAGTTTAGGCGGCGGCGGCTCTGTGTTTTACTGCCGCCACAGGGCGCTCACAAATTAGTCGATACAAGCGGCGGACGGTTCTGCTTTGTGGTCTGAAAATCCAGCCGGGAATTGCGGAACCCGGGCCGGAAATACAGACTGCGGCGCGATAAGTCTGTGGCCGATGCGCTGCCGGTAAGGCGGCCGTCCGGGTCAGGAAGGCGAGGAGTTATTTTTATGGAAAACGGCGGTTCGTCGTCGAACAAAGAGCAGCGCCTGTTTGTCTGCAGTTGCGAAAACACCATGCCGCTCAAGGGTGACGCCCTGGCCAAGGCCTGCGGCCGGGACGACGCCGGTCAGATCCATTCGCAGCTCTGCCGCGCGCAAATCGAGACCGTTCAGCAGGCGGCGGCAAACAGCGCAAGCATCACCATCGCCTGCACCCAGGAAGCGCCTCTCTTCGAAGAGATCCTGGAGGAAGCGGGTTTCGAGGGCGACGCGCGTTTCGTGAACATCCGCGAGACGGCCGGCTGGTCCGATCAGGCCAGCAAGGCCACCGCGAAGATCGCCGCCCTGCTCGCCGAAGCCGCCGTTCCGGTCAAGCCTGTCCCCGGCCTGCCGATGCAGTCGGAGGGCGCCTGCTTGGTTTACGGCCGCGATGAAACCGCGATCGAAGCCGCCCGTCAGCTTGCCGGACGGCTCGACGTCACTGTGCTGCTCAGCAATCCCGGCGAGATCGTTCCGCCGGCAGTGATGGACGTTCCCGTCTTTAAGGGCACCATCGCCGGCGCGAAGGGTCACTTCGGCGCCTTTGAGATCATGGTCGACGACTATGCGCCCAGCGTGGTGTCTGCCCGCGGCGCCATGGCCTTCGAAGCGCCGCGCAATGGCGCCTCCTCCAAGTGCGACCTTATCCTGGACCTGACCGGCGGCACGCCGCTCTTTACAGCGCATGAAAAGCGCGACGGTTACTTCCGTCCCGATCCGGGCGACCCGGCCGCCGTGCAGCGCGCGCTCTTCGAACTCAGCGACATGAACGGCGAGTTCGAGAAGCCGCTCTATGTCAACTACGACGCCGACCTCTGCGCCCACTCGCGAAGCCGCAAACCCGGCTGCAACCGCTGTCTCGATGTCTGCCCGACCGGCGCCATCACATCCGCCGGCGATGTGGTGGAGTTCGATCCCTTCGTCTGCGCCGGCTGCGGTTCCTGCAGCGCCGTCTGCCCGACCGGCGCCGCGGGCTATGCCGCACCCAGTGCATCCGACATCATGGAACGGCTGCGTGTTCTACTGACAACCTATCGGTCGGCAGGTGGCGAAACACCGGTCCTCCTGCTGCATGATGAAAAGCATGGCGCGCCCCTGATCGGACTGGTCGCGCGCTTCGGGGCCGGTCTGCCTGCTAACGTCATCCCCTTCAACATCGGTGAGATCACCCAGGTTGGCTTCGATATCCTTTCAGCCGCCTACGCTTACGGCGCCAGCCAGGTCCTGCTCCTGGCCTCGCCGCAGCAACAGGGTGAGCTGGCCGGCGTGGCCTCCCAGATCGGTATGGCCGAGGCGGTGATGGAAGGCCTCGGTTATGGCGGTGGCCGAACCGGACTGCTGGTCGAAACCGACCCGGACGCCCTGGCCTCGCAACTGCGCGCGCTCACCGCACGCGACCAGGCCGAGGCTGCCTCCTTCCTCTTGATGAGCGGCAAGCGCACCAACACCCGCATGGCGGTCGAGCACCTCCATGCCAAAGCCCCTGCCCCCATCGACGTGCTGCCCCTGCCCGCAGGCGCACCTTTCGGCGCGGTCGATATCAGAGCCGAGGACTGCACGCTTTGTTTGGCCTGCGTCAGCACCTGCCCGACCGGCGCGCTGATCGACAATCCCGACAAGCCGCAACTCAGCTTCCAGGAAGCCGCCTGCGTCCAGTGCGGCCTTTGTGTCGCAACCTGTCCGGAAAGCGTGATGGCGCTGGAACCGCGCATGAACTTCACGCCGGCCGCCCGCAACGCCAATCTGGTCAAGGAGGAAGAGCCCTTCGAATGCGTGAGCTGCGGCAAGCCCTTCGGCTCCAAGGGCTCGATAGAGAAGATCATCGAGAAGCTCGCCAACAATCATTCCATGTTCCAGAACCCGGAAGCCATAGAGCGGATCAAGATGTGCGAAGACTGCCGCGTGGTCTCGCAGTTCCAGGCCAAGGACAGCCCCTTCATGGCCGCCGACCGGCCGATTCCGCGCACAACGGACGACTATCTGCGCGAACGCGAAATCGAAGAGGCGCGCGCCAAGGTCAAGGCGGAGCGGGAAAGCGAGAGCTAACCAGCTCCCGCTTCTCGGCGCTGGGAGCTTGCGACTGGGTTATGCCCAACCCAGCGCGCGCAAAGCCTGAACGTCGTTCCAGATCTTGGTCATGTGACTGATCTTGTCACCTTCGAAGGACATGACATAGACATAGTCGGAAGCGACCGTCTTGCCGGTCGGCGCGCCGGGGCCACCCTCGCCTGTTTGCGTGCCATGGAACACGCCCGCGCCAACGGCACAGCTTCTTTCGGCGTCCCACGCAAAGGCCTTGATTTCATAGCGCCCGTCCGGAACCGGCCCGAACAGACCTTTCATCCAGTCGCAATAGGCCGCCAGTGTCGTGACCTCCGCCAGGGCATCGGCCTGACAAGCGAAGCTCGCCGCCTCATGACACCAGTTTTTGCAAACCTCCCAACCCTTGCCTGTTTCACAGGCTTCGAAAAAGTCACGCGCGAATTGCTCTTGCGTCATAGCAAAGACCCCTGGAATGCGATGACCGGAATTAGCCAACGCGACCCAAGACTAGTTGCATAAGCCAACGCAGGCTATCGAGAACCCTAGAGATGAGACGTTGGCGTGTTGCAACCAAGGTCAATTATATATGAGTTGAGTGTGGGAAAACGATCATTCCGAGGCCGGAAATCGATACCAATAGTGGCCACTGACACCAGCAGGAATGAGGAGATAGACAAGACCGAAACCACCGCTGGCCGACTTGATGACCAGAGAGCCGTCTTCTGCCTTTAAGAGAAGCGTTGAGCTATGCTCATAGCCCACGATGGGATTACCTGGTGTGTCGGTGACACCGCTATAGGTCAGGATCTCGGCGCCTTCGTCGCTGCAGGTCAGCGTAGACTCCGCCTCCGAGAACCAGGTTTCCACCAGTTGCCCCGAGGGACCGACAGCCCGCACATGCAACCGGCGCTCGACGCTAAAGTCGAGTTCTATGCGCTCCGGCTTCTCGACCTCACTACCTTCCTCAAACACAAAGGCGCGCAACTCGGGGGTCCAGCTTGGTGTATACTCGTCGCGCTTGCCATACTCTCCGAAGTTCAGGTAAGAGCCCGTGAGTTGGCCGCAGGCATCAGACGAAGTCACGGGCGTCGCCCACTGATCGGGATAATCCGGAAAGGAGAATGCGCAGCCGGATAGAACCGCCAGCGCGCATCCTGCCAATGCGCATTCTGAAAGAAACATTTTTCGCCTAAGCAACCATCTGTCTCCCTTTTCTTCCCCAGTCTGATAGTCGTTGAAAGTCGAGTGGAAACATGTGCCGAGGACGAGGCAACCGGACGGAGATGCGCCCGGCCGCCTTGAAAGATTACCTCAACGCAACTCTAATTCGCGCTGAGCTGACGCAGAGCGCCGGCCCAATCCTCGACATGATAGGTGCGGACGATCTTGCCGTTTTCAACGGTGTGGATATCGATAGCCAGGATATCGAAGCTCTTCCCCTTGCCGTCGACACCGAACAGGGGGCCAACCGGCGTTCCCGTTGCGCGGCTGCGCACCACCACCTTGTTGCCTTCCTGGATCATCTCTTCGACCACCCAATTCAGGTCAGGAATCAGTTTTCCGAAGCCGGCGACCTGAGCCACGAAGGCATCGCGCGTTTTGATCTTGCCCGAATAGTCTCCCAGGCTCTCCCACTTCTCCGACGACGCAGCCTTAAAGGCCTCGGCGTGAGTTTCGGATCCGGGGTTGCTCAAAAAGTCATAGAGCGTCTGCGCGGCTGCCTTATCGCCCGCCAGGGCGGGTTGCGCCAACGGCAAGATCAACACCGCCAGGGCGGCGACCAGATTTCTGATTGTTTTCATCGAACGTCATCCTCTCGGTTACAAGCGGCCGCGAGGCGCGTCCCGCGCGGCTTCCGCTTTTGAGAATTTGGCGATCGAACAATTAAACGATAAGATAGGTTAAATGAGTTTCACTGTCCGGTTTTCTTGACTAATGTTGGATCAACTTCGCCAGATCGCCATCTTCGCCAAAACCGTCGATCACGGTTCCTTTCGCGCAGCGGCGCGCGATCTGCGTTTATCACCCTCTGTGGTGAGCCATCACGTAACTCAGCTCGAGCAGCAACTCGGCACGGCCCTGATCTACCGCTCCACCCGCAAACTGTCCCTCACGCGTGACGGCGAACGCTTGCTCTCCGCGGCGCGCAGCATGATCGATGCCGCCGAGAACGGTCTGCAGGCCGTCGCCAATCAGGCGGGCCAGCCCTCCGGCGAGCTGCGTGTTACCGTTCCCGCGGTGCTGGCGCAGTCGAAACTCGTCGACCGCTTGGCCGCCTTCGTCACCAGCTATCCGAAGGTTCGGCTGTCTCTCGACTTTTCCGATGCGCGGCGTGAGTTGATCGGCAGCGGCTTCGATGTCGCCATTCGCATGGGGTGGCTCAAAGACAGCGCGCTGATGGCGCGCAGACTCTTCGAGGTTCAACGCCGTCTCGTCGCTTCCAAGTCTTACCTTAAGTCTCGGCCGCGCCCGAAAAGACCGGTGGATTTGAACGATTGGGATTGGCTCGAACTGACACCTGTTCAATTCACCCGATCGGCGCTGCAAAAAAGCGGTCAACGGAAAGTGGTTCTCAGGCCAAAGGCGCAGGTGCGCGTCAACGACGCGAATGCCCTCTACGGCCTGGCCCGCGCCGGTGCCGGACTGGCGATCATTCCGGAATTCCTCGCCGAAGCCGACATCGCCAGCGGCGAAATGAAACACCTCTTTCCCGACTGGCATGTCGACCCTGTCGGTGTCTTCGCGGTTTGGCCGCCAAACGCCCCGAAGGACGGGCTGGTCAAGCATCTCGTCGATTTTCTGGCTGCTGAAAACGCGGACCTGTTGACAATTGTGCCATCAGGTTCAGACTAAGTACCTCATTAGAAGAGGTTATGATGTTCATAACCAATCACGGAGTGCAAAACCCCGCACGTCTGTAACACACTTACCGGCAGTGAATGATTAGAGAGAGACGCGAAACGGAAAACCAAGAAATACAGTTACAATAATCTCGGGAGGAGTTGGTTATGCAATCAAACAAGCTAATGGCGCTCTGCTGCGCCGCGGCTGTATCAGCATATAGTTCCGCTGCACTGGCCGCAGACGTCGTCATCGGTGTCCCCAACTGGCCGTCGGTTCAAGCGACGGCGCATGTCCTCAAAATCGCACTCGAGACCAAACTCGATCTGGACGTCGAGTTGAAAGACGGTTCCAACAAAGCGGTCTTCGACGCCATGGACGCAGGCACCATGCATGTCCATCCCGAAGCCTGGTTACCCAATCTGGATCATCTCAAACGCCAGTACGTCACCGGCAAAAAGTCCATCAAGATGCACCCCAGCGGCGCCACCGGCACCCAGGCCATGTGCGTCACCAAGGACACGGCCGAACGAACCGGCATCTCCGAGCTTAAGGAACTGAACAAGCCTGAGATGGCCAAGAACTTCGATACGGACGGCGACGGCAAGGGCGAAGTCTGGATCGGTGCCGACGGTTGGGGATCCACCCCGATCGAACAGATCCGCGCCCGCTCCTACGGCTACGACGACACCATGAACCTAAAGATCATGGAAGAAGAAGCGGCCCTCAAAGAAGTCGATGCCGCGGTCAAGGGCGGGAAGAACATCGTCTTCTTCTGCTACACCCCGCATCACATGTTCGCCGCCAATGACCTGGTCGTTCTGAAAGAGCCTGCCTACGACGCGAAGCAATGGATCATCGTTCCGCCCTCGCCCACACCGGGCTGGCTGGAGAAATCCTCCGCGGGCGTGGCCTGGGACACCGCACACCTGCATGTCAGCTACGCGACGGCGCTTGAAAAGAGTCAGCCTAAAGCGGCGGCTATGCTGTCCAAGGTATCCCTCAGCACAGACACCCTGACCGCAATGACCTACGCGCTGGCTGTTGAAAAACAGAAGCCGGAGGAATTCGCTGCAAAGTGGGTTGAGACCAACCAGGCAATCGTCGACGGTTGGTTCGAATAGAGCTGCTTACGCTCCATTCTCTCACTGAACTAAAATGCCTGCGCTCCCAGTTAACGCTGGGAGCGCAGTGCGTTTTGAACCGGATTGAGCCCTAAGCGCTTTAAGCGGCACCCCGGTAACGCATGATCTCCTCGCTGGCCGATACGCCCTTGAGATGCGCCATCTCGGATTGACCGTTGTATCCGGCGGCAGCCAGACGATCGGATGCCTCGGGAACGCTGTTGATCGCACCTGTGATGCAGATCTCTCCCGCATCGGCAAGGCCCTGCACGCGCGCGGCGATGTTCACCGTCTGCCCGAAGTAGTCGAGGCTTGAGCCAGCATTGATTGCGAGCGCCGGGCCCGCGTGGAGACCGATCTTCAACCCCACCTTCTGATGCGGCGAATGGCCGTTGAGTTCCTGCATCGCGGTCATCATCTCGATCGCTGCGGCTATGCCGTCGTTGCCGTTGGGAAAGGCGGCCATCACCGCATCGCCCATGGTCTTGATCACCGCGCCCGAGTGCTTCCGCACCACCTGCTTCAGCGCGACGAAGTGGTCCTGCACCAGACGATAGGCCGCCAGGTCCCCTTCCTGATCGTAGAGCGCGGTCGAGCCCTTCAGGTCGGTGAAGAGCAGAGTGAGACTGCGCAACTTCAGTTTGAGATCGGTCGCCAGTTCGCTGAGCGCGAAGCAATCCCGGAAGGCCTGATTGTTCAGCAGATGCTTACCGGTGACGCGCGGACCGAAAACCGCCGGGCCGCTTTTCTGGATCTCCAGGATGTCCTCGATCACGATCTTCAGGACGCGGATCCAAACAGCCTGTTCCGTGCGGTTGGCCAGCGCGAGCGAGACCTCGCCGGGTGAGAGGGTCGTTTTCCGCAGCGAAAAGCCCTTTTCCGAGAGAGCCATTGCCGCACCGCTCCTTTGATCGGCACCGGACTCCTCCTCACCCCCGATGATCGTCGCCCCGGAATGCGTGTCCAGACACAGCACCCGATAGGTGCAGCCCGCCTCAATGGAAAAGGCCAAGTCGGCCTCTTCGCCAGGACGCAACTTCACATCCGCCAGCGTATGCCGCTCATGATAGCCGAGCCAAGGCTCGAGATACGGATAGCTGTTCGACGTGAAATAGTGTTGATAGGTAGTGAAGTCCTTGTGCAAATCGAGCACCGCGCCGCCCGGCATGTAAGCGAAGGTGACCTCCACCGTATCGTCCAGAACCGATGGCGCGTCACAGTCGCACAGCGCGCAGTGCACCACGTCATCGGCCACCTGACCCAGGTCGGCCACACTGTTGGCGATGGCGCCGCACAGCGGACAGACCGCGCCCCACTCCAGATCGAAGACGCCGAGCTTGGCGCCATGCACGAAAAGATCGAGGGCCGTTTCCGTCTCGATCCCCGCAGCCTCGGCGAAGGAAAAGGGGTTTATCCGGGCCGCCTTGTAAAGGGGCAGCGACTGTAAGCCCTGAGAAAAACGCTGCAATGCGCCCTCGCTGCAGCCGCAGCGCGTCGCCGCCTCCGTTAAGAGCTCCGGTACCTTCTCCGTCATGGCCCCTCACCTGCAATGCAATAGATCGGTCATCTGAGTATAGGCCAAGAGTGGCGGAAATTGCATGGCCGGATGATCCAAAATTTGGAGGTCCGCGATGGGGTTTTCTGCGTCCTCCTGGCGACAACCGCAAGACACCGGCTTCGGTCCTTGTAAGCCCGGATTAGCCTGACAGTTGATCTGTCCCCAAGCCAAATAAGATTTAGTGTATCATCTCGCTATTTGCATCCGCTGCGGTTCGATTTGGCGGACAACACTTTTTCGACGCGAAGGATTTTTCAATGAGCAAAAAAGCCGTGGTTTTAAAACGCAACAGCGGTGACGCTGCGAAGGTCAAACAGCTAAAGGGCATCTCACCGATCAAATGGTTCGAGTACACCTCGGCCTCACAAATGGCGAACGACAAGACCGATTTTGGCGCCATCGACTACCTGCTCGTGACCGGCGGGCACGGCGACTTTGCCAATCACAAACCGACGAAGTTCAACGATGCCGATATCGTTTCAGCCCGCAGCTGGATCGGCAATATCAAAGGAACCTTCAAGATCATCCTTCTCGACACCTGTTTTAGCAGCGCGCTCGCCGGGGCATTCTTGAAGTTTCTGCCCGACGGCGGCTGCATCGTCTGTGCGCATGGCACGGGCGAAGGCTGGGCGGACGGCTTCAACACAGCCAACAAAGACAAGACCATCGGTCAGGTCCTTGAGGAGGTCGTCGCAAACTTCGACGCCATCACCGGCAGCTTTTCCTCCATCAGCCTGGCGATCAAGAAGCCGAACAACCAGTTGCTCTACACCGCCAACGGGGGCGCGAACCGAGGCGTCGGCCTGGCGAACCGCAGCGACATCGGTATGGAGGCGGATACGGAGATCGAACTCAAGGAAGTCGACATGTATCTGAAACGCGATGGTATCAGCGTCGTCGAAAAATCAAAGGACGACCTCATCGCTCTGCTGAAAGAACACCTCAAGGTCTCGGTCGTTTAGAACCGGGTGGTTGAAGCTCGTCCCTGGTCTCTGCGTCTGTTTTTTGCGCTTCTTCGAGCAGCCACGCACGAAAGGCCGCGACCTTCGGCTGCGCCGCGTCCTCTTTCCTGCTCAAGAGGTAATAGGAAAAGCTGCGCGGCGTACTTAGATCGAAAGGCTGCACAAGACGCCCGGCGGCAATGTCGTCCGCCACGAGCAACGCCCCGATCAAGGCCACGCCCTGGGCATCGATGGCCGCTTGCAGCGCCAGGCTTTCCATGGAAAACCGCGGGCCGCGATCCGGGTCGATATCGCCCAGACCGGCCGCCATCAGCCATATACGCCAGCTTGCCTCCGCATCCTTCCAGTCGACGTGCAGCAAGGTGTGGTGCTGAAGATCCGTGAGCTCACGCAAAGGATGCTCACCCTTCAATAAGGCTGGACTACAAACCGGTGTGCTCGCTTGGCCGAACAACCGGTCGACCTGCAGCCCATCGTAACCGCCAGGACCGTAGCGCAGCGCCACATCGGCTTCGCCCCGCATCAAGTCGACCCGCCGGTCGGTGCCATCGATACGGATCTCGATCTCCGGGTGTCGGCTGCGGAAACGGTCCAGCCGGGGCACCAGCCATTTAGCGCCGAAGGAAGGGCTCACGCTGATTGTCAGCAGCCCACCGTCGCTGCGCGCGCGCATCTGATCGACCCCTTGAACCAGCTTATCAAAGCCTTCGCTCAGGAGGGGCAGAGCCGCCTGGCCTGCGTCGGTGAGGCGCAGCGCCCGCGTGAGACGACGGAACAAACGCACCCCGAGCAGTGCCTCCAGCGCTTTCACCTGGTGGCCGACGGCTGCCGGCGTGACATTTAGCTCGGCCGCCGCCTTGGTGAAGCTGAGATGCCGGGCGGCTGCCTCAAAAGCCCTGAGCGCGTTCAGGGGCGGAAGTGGTCGGGTCATGCCTGTACCTGTAATTTTTCTATTGTATATATCGAGATCTTCTCGTTTGTCGAGCTTTCGAATTAGGCCTAATTTCCTTTTAAACAGAGCCTTTAAACCCTTCAGGCCTGCGCGTCAAAAATCCAATGGCCAATTAAATATACTTCATAACTATCCAGACAGAGGGCTAACCGAAACCTGATGAAGGACTCCATAAATCCCATCTGTGGACTTTCCGATTCAGGCGGCTTCCGGCAACTCCGCGACGAGCGCGCCGGTCTACCAGCACAAGCGGGTCTACCTGCACAAGCCGTCCTACCTGCAGAAGAGGCCGACAGATCAACGGTCGTCTGCCCTGCAAAACAGATCTACGATGAGCAGTCCATCCTTCGGCGCTTGATCGCGACGATCTCCCGCTGGCGCCGACGGCGCGCGGCCATTCAGCAACTCCAGGCACTGAATGACCACTATCTGACAGACATCGGCCTGGAACGTTCTGACATCGCTTCTGCCGTTCGAGAAGCAACCGCGAAAGAACCCGGCGCGTGGCATAGGCGGGCATGAAGCGGATTGTGCTTTCCGACTACCATGTCGGCGCGCTGTTGCTGGTGGTCTCCGCGGTCACCTTCAGCACGGCGGGTCTCTTCACCAAAGGTGTCGAAGCCGGTCCCTGGGAGGTCATTTTCTGGCGTGGTTTCTTCGCCGCCGCCTTCACAACCCTCTGGACGATGAAGCGCGGTGCGCTGCGGCAGAACTTTCTCGCCATGGGCCGCAGCGGGCTGGCGGTCGGCGTGATCGGCGCGCTGGGGACCGCGGCCTTCATTAGCTCCTTCAAGCTTACCTCTATCGCCAACGTTTCTCTGATCTACGCCATTGCGCCTCTGATCGCCGCCCTCCTCGCCTGGCTGACGATGGGCGAACGGATATCGGCCCGCACTCTGGCCGGCTCTTTCGCCGCGCTGGCTGGCGTGGCGATCATCGTGTCCGGCTCTCTCGGGCAGATCAGCCTGGCCGGCGATCTGCTGGCGCTTGTCATGACCACGGTGATGGCTACGATCATGGTCATCTATCGCAAATATCCGGATACACCAGGACCCGGTCCCTCGGTGCTGCAGTCCCTCCTGCTGCTGCCCCTGGCGGCGAGCCTGGCGCCCCCCTTGGAAGTGGACAGTCACGAGATCGCCATCCTCGCCGCCTTCGGTCTTCTCTTCGCCATCGCCTCCGTTACCCTGGCGGAGGGCGCGAAGCGTGTGCCTGCGGGCCAGACTGCGCTGTTCAGCGCCCTGGAGACTCCACTCGCTCCGGTCTTCGCCTTCCTTTTGCTCGCGGAGGTTCCCAACACTGCGACTTTTTTGGGTGGCACGTTGGTGCTGATGGCCGTTCTCGTTTCGATCAGAAAAGAGCGCTAGGAACAGTGCCCGATCTCGCCCCTAAGCGACCGCAATGCAGACACACAGGACCCCGTAATTTCCGAAACCAACTGCGCGGAAACCTAGATTTATTCCTCTGAACCGAAGCGACTGAAACGGCGTTCCTTGGCCATATAATCGAGTGTTTCACGCCCGCGTACCGTGGCAACGAGCAGCGCGCTGGGATCCTGCTGCCCTGGCATGATGACAGGTACCATAAAACGCTCAATTCCGAGCAAGCGGTAATCGTAATTCCATGTGATGTTCTGGGCGACCTGTTTGCCCTGATCAATCGCCATACCATAGAACTTCAGCATCGACTGGCGATAGAAGCCGGGAGTCACGTCTTCGATGAAACCTCCCGTGACATAGCCCAGCGTGCGATTTGTGATTTCTTCGCCCGCGAGACGAATTAGAAATTTCTTTGGCCCATTTGACAGGCGTTCTATCAGAGACACATGCGGGAGGCATTTGGGCATATCGCCGGGATTGATATCGCGTTTCCTGACCGGGCCGCCCCCCTTCGCCCAAGAGAAGGTACAGTCGCGCACCTGAATCAGGATCTCGGATTGGAGAGCCTCGAAGGATTTCTCCTCAACAGAGATAATTGTGTTTTCACCAACCAAAACTGACGCTTTCCCCCCAGAAGCGACTCAACTTCAGCGCAACAAATAAACCCCAAAAACGATCCTTTTAAAACACTTGATCTGCTATCTCGGGCACTAGGTCGAGCAACCTCTACAACTCACTGTCGAATGACATTCACCTGGAGGTTGGCATGAGCAGTATTGTTTTCTTTGTTCGGTTCTCTACTTATTCGGCGCCTGCGCATTCCAATGGCGACCGCAACGCGAAAACAAAGCTCTGCCCGTGAATAGTCCCGCTCATTCACGCGGGCTCCCATCGCTTACGGCAAAGCGTTGCAAAAATCCTGTATAGCCCTATTCGAATTTCGAGGAATGACGGCGCCGGCAAGCATCAATAGCCTACAAACGAATAATTGGAGGGTTCACATTATGAAACGGTTATTTGTATTAGGCTTTTCCAGCTTCTTCCTTTTATGGGGTGCCTCAGCAACGCATGCGCTGCCTCTCACCCCCGACGATGTTTCCGTCGCTGCCTGTGACGGCAGCGCTACCTGCATCGACGTCAATGGAGGTGCAGGCGTTATTCCACTCAATGCCAATGGCACCGCCACGGTGGATATCGATATCCTTTTCGGCCCACGCATCGTGTTGGGCGATCCTGGTTTTGGCCCCCCGCCCTTCCCCGGCTTTCCGCCCCCGGCAAATCCGTGGGAAATCACACTCACCTTCGCGACGACGAGCAACAATGCGGATATAACTTGGCCACGGGAGGATGGCGATCTGCTGTTCACGGGCCTCGATGGCGGCGCCCCCGACGTTTCTGTATTCGCTGACAACATCTTCGATCGGCCGTTGTTGCTTGACGCCGGCATACTGACCTGGCGTTTTGGCGTCAGTCAGGCACAGGCAGTATTGGCCCCCGGCCTCGGCTTTCTCGACATCCACTTTAACAACGTTCTGTTCGACCTGGACGATAACGCGACACTCGCCTTACAGCAGGTCAGAATTGATCCGTCAGTGCCGGATTTCGTCGACATCCCTGACATCGTCGCCGTGCCCGAACCAGCCACGCTGGCGCTCTTCGGTTTCGGTCTCGCGGGCCTCGGCTTTGTGCGGCGGCGCGGGACGGTCTTACGCCAACCCACATAGCGCTTAGCACAGGCCCTGGCGCTCCTGCTATGCTTCGGTCTCCTTGGCATGTTCCGCGAGCACCGCTTCGACATCCTTGGAGGAAGGGGGCAGCCAGCCCTGATCCGTGCGGGTGGCGAAGGACCGGCCCTTGCCGAAGATCTCCGCGTCGCGTTCCGCCATCAGCGTACGGGCTTTCTCTACATAGGCGGGGTTTTCGTGACTGGGAGTTTCCGGGTCGTGGACCTCCGCCATTTCCCGCAGGATATAGCGGTCGTCTTCCGAGAACTTGCGCGCGAGCAGTTCGGCGTCGAAGGGATGCTGCCCCATGGCTTCGTAAGCGCTGCGGCCGGCCCGCACGCTGGAATCGAAGGTCTCGCGGATGATGTCGTGGCAGCCGGCGGCATAGAGATCATGGACATGCTGCCTGTCCAGGGCGCGCGCGATGATGTGGAGATCCGGAAAGTTCTTACGCACATAGTGCACCAGCGCGTTGATCTCTTCCCTGCCGTCGATCGCCACGACCAGCAAACGGGCCCTTTCGATGCCCGCGGCATGCAAAAGGTCCGGGCGTGTCGCGTCTCCGAAAAAGACCTTGAAGCCAAAGGCGCGCAGCTGATCGAGGTGCGACGCGCTGTAGTCCAATACGGTCGTTGAGTAACCCGCCGCCCGCAGCATCCGGTTCACGATGCCGCCGAAGCGCCCGTGACCCGCAATGATGATGTCACCCTCTTCCTCAATCTCATCGGCGTCCTGTTGCTGTCCCTCGATGAAACGCGGCGCGATGACCTTTTCGTAGAGGATAAACAGCGCCGGCGTCAGCAGCATCGAGAGGGCCACCACCAGCAGAAGCTGGTCCGCCAACGGCTGCGGGATCACCTGGTTCGCGACAGTGAAGGACAGGAGCACGAAGCCGAACTCACCGGCCTGCGCCAGACTGAGCCCGAAGAGCCAGAGGCCGGAGCCCTTCAGCCTGAAGAGCTTGCCCAGCGCGAGCAGCACGCCGGCTTTCAACAGCATCAATCCGAGGGTCAGCCCGAGCACCGTTCCGATGTTATCGAACAGCAGACCGAAGTCGATTCCCGCGCCGACGGTGATGAAAAACAGCCCAAGCAAAAGACCCCTGAAAGGATCGACATCGGACTCCAGCTCGTGCCGGTATTCGCTGTTGGCCAGCACCACGCCCGCCAGGAAGGTTCCGAGCGCCGGCGACAGACCGACCAGGGTCATCAAGAGCGCAATGCCGATGACGAAGAGCAGCGCCGCCGCCACGAAGAGTTCGCGCAAACCCGCCATGGCGATGAAACGGAAAAGGGGCCGGGTCAGATAGACGCCGCCGACGATCACCGCACCGATAGCGCCGACGGTGACCAGAGCGGTCTGCCAGGCGTTCAAGCCTTCCACGAGGCTGAGGCCGCCGCCATGACCGTTACTGCCGTGACCGGCATCACCGTGATCGCCACCGGCATGTCCATGACCGGCAGATACCACATCGCCTGCCCCCATCAGTTCAGGCATCGCCAGCAAGGGAATGAAGGCCAGCATCGGAATCACCGCGATGTCCTGGAACAGCAGCACAGAAAAGCTCGACTGGCCGCCGTCGGAGCGGGTCAGGCCCTTCTCGTTCAGCGTCTGCAAAACGATGGCCGTGGAGGAGAGGGCCAGCACCAATCCGACGGCAAGCGCGATGGTCCAGAGCTGACCCAGCAGCATGGCGATGCCCATGACCAGGAGCGCCGTGCCCGTCACCTGAAGGCCGCCCAGCCCCAACAGCTTCGCGCGCATGGCCCAGAGCATCTTGGGTTCCAGCTCCAGCCCGACGAGGAACAGCATCATCACCACGCCGAACTCGGCGAAATGCTGGATCGCGATGACATCAACGCCCAAGCCATTCAGCAGTGGGCTGATAACGATGCCAGCGATCAGATAGCCCAGAACAGACCCCAGTCCGAGCCGCGTGGCGATGGGAACGGCCACGACCCCGGCGACCAGGAAGACGAAGGCGAGAAGAAGAAAATCGCTCATGGTTCAGGCCCCTTGCAGGCGTGGCAGATCATCGCAGGTCACGATCTCCTGGCTCTCAGCTGCCTCGAAATCGTAGGCATCGTCGCGGATCGCACGCAGCAGCTCGGCGTAGCCCGCGACATGACGCGCAACTTCATCCGAGCTCTCGCCCTGCAGCGCGGAATGCAGCACGTAGGGCGCGGCAAAGGACATCTTGCAGAGCCGCGCGGTCTGTTCGAGCGGTGTTAGAAAAGTCCGCAGCGGATAATGCTGATAGCCCTTCGGCGTATAGGCCTCCTGCGAGCCGCCGGCCGTGACGGCCAGCATCAGGGTCTTGCCGGCAAGCTTGTCGCCCTCGTGGCCATAAGCAAACCCATGCTGCAGCACCAGATCCTGCCATTCCTTCAACAGGCTGGGCGTCGAATACCAATAGAGCGGAAACTGAAAGAGGATCACATCGTGATCGAGGAGCCGTTGCTGTTCGCGTTCCACGTCGATGTCGTGGCGCGGGTAGTCTGCGTAAAGATCGACGAACGCGATCCCCTCGACCGCCCGCGCCGCATCCGCCATGGCCTTATTGGCATGGCTGAAACGCTGCCCGGGATGGGCGTAGTAAACCAAGACTCGTGTCATATCTCTCCCCCTGCTCCCGCCTAAAAGGCCTCATGCCGCAAAGCCTCATGCCGCGGACTGGCGACATGAGGCGTAAAGTGCGCAAGGCAACCGCTCAGAGCGCGGCCGCCCCAAGGTCACAACAGTATTTAGTTTCCGATATCCTGGACCTTTACCAGCATATCCGGCCAGGACCGCTGGTTCTCCATATCGAACTGCGCGCCCTGCTCGTCGGCCCACTTGAAGCGTTTTAGAGCGGGGGTCTGGCTCGTCGCCTGATAGAGCCAGTAGGCCTCGGCACGCAGCGCCTCCTCGATCGGTTTGTCGATCGATTCATAGACGGCCTGCTTGGTGGCATTGATCGACTCCGACGGCCAGAGCGCAATGCGCTTTGCGAGGTCCTCAACGAAGGGACCGATCTCCTCGGCGTCCAGCGCCCGGTTGATGGTGCCGTAGAACTCGGCCTGATCGGCGTCGAAATCGCGCGCGCCCAGGACGATCTCAAGCGCCCGCCCCAGCCCGGTCTGGCGGGCCATGCGCGAGGCACCGCCGCCGCAGGGCAGGATGCCCATACCCACTTCCATCTGCATGAAGCGGGCCTTGCCGCGCGCCGCGAAGCGCATGTCGCAGGCCAGTGCGAACTCGTGACCGCCGCCGCGGGCGAAGCCTTCGATCTTGGCGATGGTCGCCTGAGGCAGCTTGCTGATACGTTCGAGGACCACCTGCAGATCGAGCAGTTTCGCTTCCTCCCGCGAAACGGCCTTGCCGGACATATCTTTCAGGAAGTTGGTGTCGGCGTGCGCGACAAAGATCTCAGGGTTGACCGATTGAAACACCACGACCTTCACGGAAGAGTCCGCCTCTAGCTTTTGCGCCAGCCTGTTCAGGTCCGCAAGCATCGGCAGGCCCTGGATATTGATCGGTCCGTAATCGAATGTGACCCAGGCGATCGCGTCGGCGATCTTGACCTCGAAGGTCGTGAAATTGTCGTAGTCCATCGGGAAAATCCTTCTCCTTGTGTACCGGACGGCCCGGCGCCTGATGCTTCCGGATCCGGCCTGCCTTGAGGTTTTGGGGCTCTGAGCGAGCCCTCTGGCAGGGAGAGAGGTATATTGACCCACAGTAAAATTTAATGGGTCAATATAGGAAATCAGAATTCGGGTTTTGCGGTTAATTCAATCCAAACAATTGAGCTAACTAACTTATTTTCATTGACTATCATCGGCTCTTGGCTTCGACAGGTCGAAAGAATCATTTACGAACGCATCAGATATAATTTATCGTTTAACCTCATTATCAACGGTTTTCAGATTGAATAACCATGGATACGGAAGCTGTACGGCTGTTCGTGCTCGCCGCCGATATGCTGAACATCAGCGCCGCCGGACGGCAACTGGGATTGGCGCAGGCCGTCGCAAGCGCCCGTCTGTCGAAGCTGGAGAAACAGGTCGGCGCCGACCTGCTCCACCGCACCACGCGCAAGGTCTCCCTCTCTCTGGAGGGCGCCGAGTTCCTCCCCTTCGCGCGGGAGATCCTGGCCCAGGAAGATGCTTTCTACGCCGCCCTGGGTCACGGCAGCAACGAGATCCGGGGAACCCTACGCTTCGCTGCGCCCAGTTCCTTCGCACAGCTCTTCATCGCGCCGATCGTGGGTGAATTTCTCGAGCGCTACCCCGGCATAAATCTGCAGTTGAAACTCTCGGACACGCAGATGGATCTGATCGACGGAGCCTACGATCTGGCCCTGCGCAACTATGCGATCGAGGACAGCAGCCTGCGCGCCAGAAAGCTGGCGAACGACCGGCGTTTCCTCTGCGCCTCCCCCGACTACCTGGCGCGCCACGGAACGCCCCGGACGCTCGACGACTTGCAGAACCACAGCCTGCTGGTGTTCATGGACGGCCCCGCCCGAAAGCTGGTCTCGCGCGACGCCGAAATCACCGGCAGCTTTCCTCCACCCGGAACGGAAAACCGCATCGTCGTCGACGACGGCACCAACATGAAGGTTGCCACGCTATCCGGCGCGGGCATCTCCATGAATTCCTGTTGGAGCGTGCATCGGGAGCTCAGGGACGGCACGCTGCTGCAAGTCCTGCCGGACTACGAAATCGCCGATCAATCCGCCATCTGGCTGGTCTATCCGAAATCGAATGTGCTCACCGGAAAGGTGCGCGCCTTCATCGACTTCTTGACCGAGAAGATCGGCAATCCCCCGATCTGGGAGAGATAGCCTCGAGAAAAACCAAGCTGCCGGAAAGGCACTTCCGCGCCGCTCTTTACGCCGCCGCGGCCGCCGTCAGCCCCACGCCGGCAACGGTCACCCGGTGCATCAGGCGGCGATGGCCATGATAGTCGTTGATCGCTTTATGCCAGGTCGCACGATTGTCCCAGATCGCGATATCCCCAACCCGCCAGCGCAGACGGCAATGAAACTCAGGCTGCTTGCAGTGTTCGTAGAGCATGGCGAGGATCGCGTCTGACTCCTCACTGGCAAGCTCCTCGATATGAGTGGTGAAGACAGGGTTCACATAAAGCCCGCGTCGGCCACTCAGCGGATGGGTGATGACCAAAGGATGTCGTGCGTCCTGCGTCGCCGCCCGCGCATTGCCGAGCCGCCCGCTGACCGACGCTTCACTGTCCTGAACCGAAGCCCCGAAGACATGCCGCGATGAGTGCACCGCCGTCAGCCCATCGAGGAAACTCCGCAGAGTTGGCGAAAGGGCTTCATAGGCCGCGGCCATGGAGACGAAGAGCGTGTCCCCGCCAAAGGGTGGCACCTCGATCGCCCGCAGGATCGAGCCCATCGCCGGCATCTCGTCATAGGAATGATCCGTATGCCAACCCTCCCCGATCGCCTGCTTCTGGTCCTTCTCCTTGAGAACCGTCGCAATCTCCGGATAGCCCTCGACCGGCTGAAAGAAGCGATTGACATTGACCGGCCCAAAGCGTCGCGCAAAAGCCAAGTGCTCCTCGGGCGTACAGTCCTGGTCGCGCAGCACAATGACCGAGTGCTGTACAAAGGCCTCGTGAATGACCTCGAAGTCTTCTGAACGTCTGACGTCTGCACCAAGGACTTCGGCGCCGAGCCCACCAGATAGCGGCGACACCTCCATGTTGAGCCTCCCTACGCGGTTTCGGCCTTCAGTTTAGCGGAGAGGCGAAGGGCGGCAAAAGGGATTTGGCCTAGCGACTTGCTGATCTGCTTCGGGGATTCACCAGGAAGCATAGCCTTTGCCCAAATCTTCGTGACCGAAATCGTCCTCAAAATAGAAATCGAAGTTGAGGTCGAGGCGGTAGTAGGCCGCGGTACTGAAATGCCCCGCGGAAATGGTGATCTCAGAGTCCTTCGTCGGAAACCAGGCCACACAGGTCAACTGGCGGGAGAACTCTGGACCGAGATGAATGAGACGCTCCTTATAGGGTTCAATCCGTTTCCAAAGAGACCGTAGATGCCTATCCAGAGGAAGCCCCCTCTCCTCGCCGCTGAGAAACTTCCAGCTTGAGAATGTGTAGAGGCCACGATTACGCGATCGTGGGTCACCTTCGCTCCAGCCGGAATCCGGCTCCAACCCCAGCTGCGCGCTAATCAGGTCGACAGAACCTGAGCCGGTGATGTTCAGATAAGCGTAAGAGTCTGTTTCTATGGGCATTGGTTCCTGCACCTCGGGGCTTTCGTTCTCGTTTGCGGGTCAGGCCGTAGCGAGCTTCTTCTTCGGGTCGTAGAAGGGACGCTCAACGACCCTGGCAACGGCTATGCCTGAACCGGTCTCCACCTCGACCTCCGTTCCGATCTCCGCGCATTCGACCGACAGCATGGCCAGGGCGATGTTCTGCTCAAGCCGGGGCGAATAGACCGCGGAGGTAACCTTGCCGATAGCAGCACCCGCTTTGGTGACGCTCCAGAACCGGGTGTTCGGACCCTTCAGCGGCGCGCCCTCGATCACCAGCCCAACCTGCTTGCGGCGCAGGCCTTCCTCCTTGATACGGCGCAGGGCGGCTTTCCCGATGAAGTCGGCTTCCATCTCGAGGTTCACGAGCCGGTCAAGCCCGAGTTCAAAGGGGTTCGTATGGATATCGGCATCCGCGTGATAGGAGAGCATGCCACCCTCAATCCGACGGATCGAGGAGGTATGGCCGGGCTTCAGTCCGAAAGCCTGCCCCGTCGCCATGATCTTCTCCCACAGCTCGTCGCCGCGCGACCCATCCCGCAGGTAGAGCTCGTAGCCCAGCTCACTGGACCATCCCGTGCGCGACACGACGAGTGGGATGCCGTCCAGTTCCATTTCGCGCAGCCAGTAATACCGCAGGTCCATGATGCTCTCGCCAAACAGCGCCTTCATCACCTCGCCTGACTTCGGGCCCTGCAGTTGCAAGGGCGAGACATCGGGTTCGCAGACGGTGACGTCATACCCGGAGTTCACGGCCACGCCCTGCGCCCAGAGCAGGATGTCGCTATCGGCCAGGGAGATCCAGAAGTGGTTCTCTGCCAGGCGCAGCAGGACCGGATCGTTCAGGATGCCGCCCTCCGCGTTCACGATCAGCACATACTTGCATTGCCCCACCGCCATCTTCGACAGATCGCGCGGGGTCAGCAGTTGCATGAAGGCGGCCGCATCCGGCCCGGTGATCTCGACCTGCCGTTCCACGGCCACGTCACACAAGATCGCGTCGTTCACCAGGTTCCAGAAATTTTGTTCCGGATCGCCGAAATCGCGCGGGATGTACATGTGATTGTAGACCGAAAAGCCCGTGGCGCCCCAGCGCAGGGTCGCATCGAAATAAGGGGATTTGCGGATCTGCGTCCCGAAGCCGAAGTCCTTTAATTGCGTCATGCTCTTCACCCAAATTGCGCCAACGGCCGGACGGCCGGCGATGATACAATCTGGGTGCGTTACAGCTGCGGGTCCAGCTGAATTGCGGACTTATTCTGCGTCGTATCGTCAGCTCCGGAGCCAGGGAGTTGGAGATACTTCCCCAGAATTCGTGCGGATTTTCTCATTGTTTTCTCACCGCTCCGTCCCCAGCATGCGCGCCGCAGGTCACAAATGATGAGAAGGATCCGGAGGTTTCGAAGCCGTTGAAATGAGTGTTTTTCAGATCTTTGTGTCAGGGGCCATCGTCAGCCTCCTCATCACCTGCATCGTCCATTCTGTTGCCGGCGAATTCTATCTCCTGCGTCCGCTGTTCAAACACCGTGGCAATAGAGTCCTGGAGAACGCTCTCGCCCGCTTCGTTTTGAGGTTCGCCTGGCATCTCACATCGGCAATCTGGCTTCTTCTTGCGGCGATTCTCTTCACCGCGGCCTTTGGCCCACAGTATGTCCAACCAGCCCTTTTCTACGGTGCCGGCGTCCTGTTCCTAACCACAGGACTCTTTGATCTGATCGGCAGCAAAGGAAAGCATATCGGCTGGCCTCTCCTTGTCGCGATTGGCGGCTTTTCTCTTGCCGCGGCCATAACGAATTCCGCGGATATCGGCCTCCCTTGAAGCCCGCGGCCGGCGAGGCAGTTTTCAGGCGGCAAAAGACCGCCGCTCACCCAGCGAGCTTCTCCTGATCCATCTGCGCTATTCGCCCAAGACATCGAACGCGACGCGGAAGCGCGCATTGTTCCGCACGCCTTTGTGACAAACGATCCAGAGTTCTCTTGCGCCTACTGGAAAGGTTCGGGCAGGCGCGTCAGGATGGTCCGCTGCTCTCCAGGGAGCGCGGGGATCAACGCAATACTCGCGCCATTTGCCGCCAGGCTGGCGCTCAGGACCAGGCCGTTAGAATAGGTTTGAATTCTGTTGTCGGAGGGCATGAGATCTCTGGACTGCAAAGTCTTCTCGAAAATTCCGGGGACATGGTCACCACCAACAATCGAGAATGAAATTTAATTTAAGTTATGCGTTGGTTTTTGAGTAGATTTCTTGCACGCCTCGACATGACCAAGTGCACATGCTTTTTGAAACGCCCTGTGAGATTTGAAAGGATCTGCTTTGACTGCAATGCCATTCTTAAAATAGAGACCGAGATGGTAGCACCCACCCGCTAGTCTATTGTTACATGCTCTTACAAGACTAGCCTCTGTTCGGCTAGGAGATCGACGAACAAGGCTAGCGTATAAAAATGCAGATTCCGCCTGGAGAACTTTATCATTGCTTGATCGCAAGTTATCGAGGAGGAGTAACGATTCAATGATATCCGGTTCGGAAAAAGCGCCAATTCCTTTGAAAAATGCTGCTGGGCCACAGCCCCTTAACTCCCCTAATCGGCACGCCTTTGCCAGCAAATCTCCGGCTTCGCCATTAAGATGAACGTGAACGTCTCCACCAACCAAGTGCTGCCGCTCCGATTCTCTTCCCAACTGATAACAAACAGATGCCACACCTCCTTCGCAAGCTTGCAATAGATGCATAATCTTGCGTGTCTCGCCTTTAGATAAACGAGCAGTATGAATACAAGCTGAGGCAGGAAAATGCGTGCAAAGAAAGCTGTCAAATTCTGTATCGCCATATTCATTTAATGTGATGAAAGGCTTTACAATGAAGGAAGCGATCAAAAAAATCACTGCACTCACTAAGGCAAGTATTTTTCCTGGCGAGTTTTTAACATCAAGCCAATTTTGCAACTTGCTAGACGCGTTAGAAATCCACGATGAAAGGCAAAAAAGCCAAGCCCATAAGCTAGTAAAAAATGTAGAAAAAAAGAAAATTGAATAGATTGAAAAAAGTGCAATCACTTCTATTAATGACGGCAATGCGCCTTTAAAGAAATAAACAAATAACGATATACTACCCCATATAATGACAGCTGAAATAAATACATCCACCAACAATGCGCTCGCCTGAACCAGTGGGTTATGGACGCGTTCAAACATCCGCAAAAGCAGTCTAGTTTGAATCATGGAAATACAATCTGGCACAATGTTGATAGCAGCACCAAGAACCAAGACTCTTGCGGCACTTAAATCGGAGTTCGCGCGGAGTGAGATGAGACCCAATACTTTATCAAACAAAACCCACAAAATAAAAACAGATAATAAAGACGCTATGATCGAAGTTATTAGAAATCGTAGACTAAAAAAATTTCTTCCAAATAACGCATCAAACTTATTGCAAAACAGCTCAATCCAAGATGCTTTGTAGTCGCCCTGAAGCCAAAGAGACAGATGAGCATTCTTGTCAGGCGTAAGATGTGAAGTAGTAAAAACAACAAACGAATAACAAACCGTTGCTAACGCAAATGCCCAAACGAAAAAAGGCCAATTTTCAGATGAAAGAAAAAAATTAAACATCTACACGCCGTCGACATTTTCTAATAATTTTTCTATTTTTTGTGTAAGGTTTTAATTGCAAAATTATATCATAAAACATTATTTTGCAACCAGTTGATCTGTACTTAAATTCTTGAAATTACTCATTCAATCGCACCTCCTGAATCCTCAAGTCGCGTATAGTACGAACACGGTGTCAGCATGGTCAGAATCTGTAACAATATTGGAATTGCGTGGAAACAATATCTAACTTAATCTCGCTCATTCCCGGCTTTGAACGCGTAACCCGCCGGCAAGGCCACCTCTAGCAGTTCCAGGCCCTCCGACGCACCCTCCATCCCAAAGAGCATGCCCTCCGGAATGACGAAGCTATCCCCCGCGCCCAACGCCTGCGTCCCCTGCCCTTCGGCCTCAAGGGTCATCGCTCCCTCCAGCACGAAATAGAACACAAACTCCGCCGCGTGCTTCACCGCCGGCACGCTGGTCACGCCCGGCCCTAACCGCCAGACCTGTGCACTCGCCAGGCCATCGGTCGCCGCGGCGATTCCGATATCCCGAACCTCCACCCCTTCCAACCGCCCCGCTTGCCAATCCGCCTTGTCCGCTTCATGCCGCACAAAGCGTTGCCCATTGAAAACCCGGTCCAGGTTCACGACACCATTCGGCAGCGGCATGTCGTGATCGATGCAGGTCATGTGGTCAGCGGGGCAGCCGATCTCGATGACCTCGAAGCCGGGAGAGCATTCCAGGACCCGGTGTCGGATCTCGGGAGGCTGGAGGACGCAGTCGCCGGCCTTCATGGTGAACTGCGGGCCCTGGTCCTCGTAGAGCAAGTGCACCCAACCCTTGTAGCAGTAGATCATCTGAAAGCGGGCCTTGTGGAAGTGCACCATGTCGGGCACCAGACCGCCGTCGGGGATGGCGATGTGGGAGGCGATGAAGCGGCCGCCCTGGCGGTTTGGGATCAGGTCGCGGTACTTCATGCCCGCGCGCCCAACGCCCCAAGCAGCATCGTCGCCCATCCTGGTCACCACAAAGGACTGGTCGATGGGCGGCAGCTCCAGCGGCGGGTCCGCCTCGACCAGCTCGATGCGTGTACCGTTGGGCGCGGTCAGTTCGGTCTCGCCGCCCGCCGCCGCCATAGGATCGGCGCAGCGCAGGGTCACAGATCCAGGATCCGACGCCGCGCCGCGCTCCAGACGAATGCGCAGGCCGTGACCGGAGATCACCGCCGTCGCGGGATCGTCCGCCGGAAAGATGGCGTCCAGCCGGAAGCCCAAGCGGTCGTTGAAGAAGGCCATGGTCGCCGGCAGGTCCGCGCACGGCAGGACCACTTCGGCAGCTTCGATTCCGGAAAGGCGGGTCTCTGTCATGATGTCGTCTCGTAGTTCCGACCTGGTTGCTCCAATGCACCGTCGTCCGGCATCCGCTTCTCCTCTGTCGGTGTTGTCATCCGACATCGTGGCCTTCGTCTGCCGGTGCCGTTGCCCGGCCTCGCAGTGTTAGTTTGCCGGTGCCGTTGCCCGGCAAAGAGCCTCCGCCCGCGCCTTGAAGCTCGCGGCCTGGGACTCATTCACCACGCCTTCCGAGATCATGCCGTCGATCTGACCGTGCCGCTCCGCGACGCAGGCCCGATAGGCTGCCTCCGCCGGCGAAAGCTCCGGTTCAGCGCCGGGCAGCAGATCGGCCCGGTTGATATAGAGCAGCAACGCGATGGTGATCCCCGCGACGCCCAGCGCGGCCAGGCGGGCAAGAGGACGATCGAGAAAGGACTCTGAGCCGGACGCGCTCATAAACGACTCTTAGACAGTGGATTGGAACTTTGCCGCGGATCGGCCAAGCCTACTTGATGATCACCTGATGCGCGAACTCGCGGCCGTTGGAGATGGTGATCTGTTTGAAGCCAAGCATCTTGGCAAGATCGAAAAAGGTAAACCAGTCCTGCACCCCGAACTCCTGAAAGACCGGCAGGACACGGGCCACCGCCGTCATATTGGCGAAGATCGCGCGCGCCCGGAACAGGGTGTCGATCCGCTCATCCTGCAGAGCCACGATGATCAGCTTCTCCGCCTGTTCGCCTTTGGCGAAGATGGCGGCTTCCGGCGGATAGGGGCTCTTCAGCTTTTCATTGGTGATGCCCGTGACAAAGCCGATCCGCTGGGCGCGCCCCACTCCGGGCAGGGTCTGCGCGCGGGCTTCGTAGACTTCGCTGGACTTGGGTTCCGGATAGTAATAGCCGGCATGACGGTCCTCCGCCCGGGCGGTCGTGTCATCCGCCACCGCGATCAACGCCAGGATCAAAACAGCGGCCGTCGCGCAGATTCGAAACATATCCTCTCCCGTTCGTATTTATTGTTCTTGCGTTAAAGTGCATTCACATCAGATCTTTGGCAAATGAACTTTAATCAAAAGCTGGGCATATCGAGGGACTGCTGATGACAAGAGGGCAGCCAACGACGAAAGGAAAGCCGTGACCGATCCCCGCCTCGCCTTCGTCGCCAATGGAACCGACCACGCGGACGATGCGCTCGCAAGCCTGAAGAAGCGCTATAGCCACGTGGCGCCGGAGGAGGCCGACATCATCGTCGCCCTGGGCGGCGACGGCTTCATGCTGGAGACCCTCCACGCCCATATGGACCGTGGCGTGCCGATCTATGGCATGAACCGCGGCACGGTCGGCTTTCTCATGAACCAATACGAAGAAGATGATCTGGTCGAGCGCGTCACCAACGCCCGCCGCGCCAGCCTCCATCCGCTGCGCATGACCGCCCGCACGGTCGAGGGACAGACACACCAGGCGCTCGCCATCAACGAGGTCTCCCTGCTGCGCGAAAGCCGCCAGGCCGCAAAGCTGAATATCAAGATCGACGATATCGAGCGCATGGCTGAGCTGATCTGCGACGGCATCATCGTGGCGACGCCCGCCGGCAGCACCGCCTACAACCTCTCGGCCCACGGCCCCATCGTGCCCATTCGTGCCGCCCTGCTGGCGGTCACACCGATCAGCGCCTTCCGGCCCCGGCGCTGGCGCGGCGCTCTGCTGCCCAATACCGCCCGTATCTCCTTTGAGGTGGTGGATCCGGTCAAGCGTCCGGTCAGCGCCACCGCTGACTATACCGAGGTGCGCGACGTGAAGGAGGTCTCGGTTTACGAGGACACCACCGTCGACCTCCACCTGCTGTTCGATCCCGAACACTCCCTGGAGGAGAGGATCGTGAAGGAACAGTTCATCGTCTAAAGCTTAAGACCGGGCAGCAAACGGCCTGGCGGAAAACCGTTCTCGCGTTGTTTCTCCTCTCCTGCCGAGCTAGCTCTCCGAACGCGCCTGCGTTTCGCGATTGCGCGGATAGCTCTTCTTGAGCGGAAAGGCCGGCAACCAGGATTCGCGGCGGATGGTCCAGAGCTCATAACTCGGTGTCAGTTGGTCGGGCGCATCGAGGGCGCCCAGATGGATCTCTATCTCGTCGTCCGAGCGCGAATAGACCGACGAGCCGCAACGGGGACAGAAAAATCGGTCGGCATAACTGCTGGTTTCGCCCTCAACCGTCACCGCGTCCTGCGGGAACACCGCCGAAGCATGAAACAGGGCGCCATGATGCTTGCGGCAGTCGAGACAGTG
>CBDDBN010000013.1:0-50852 GCA_965225735.1 Denitrobaculum sp.
CCGGCATGAGAGTCCCCTTCTTATTGTTCTTATCTCGTTATCGTTACCCGTTATCTTGGGGTTTGAGCCGCGCCGTCGCAACAGCTTTAGAGTCTGATCTTAGTCCTTTGAATTACGATGAGAGATAATAGATCCTCTCATATTTCAAGTGAGGCTGAATGCCACACCTGCAATCCATCAATCAAAAGAGATCTCGCTCCAGGTCAAATTCACCCGCCAAAGCACCGGATCCTCTGCTTTAGACGGCCCTAACCAAATCGATCAAGCCGTCACAAGCGTTTATATAGTGTCTCGGTTCGCAACCTGCAAACTCCGTATCGCCGGGAGGTTCGGACCGAAGCAAAATAGCGGTGCAGCCAGTTGCGTGCGCGCATCTCATATCGATGTCGGTATCGCCCACGAACCAGATGTCGGAACCAGACTGTAAACCACTTGGCGCCAATGCCATTTCAACCGCCTCTGGGGCCGGTTTATCGCGCGCGGCGTCGTTTGCACCCACCAGACTGCTGAAATGCGGCGTCCAGCCGAGCGCCTCCGCCTCCAAACGCAGCAGGGTGCCTTTCTTATTGCTGACCAACCCCAGAAAGAGATCCGGCGCCCCGGCAAGTTCCTGCAGCATGGATTCCGCTCCGGGCAGCGGCGTCAGCATTTCCAGATGATCGGCTTCGTAGGTGCCGTAAAAAACCCGCAGCGCCTCTTCAGCTCGCTCGCCAAACAGCTTGGGAAAGGCGTCACGGGCAGATTCCCGCACCCTTTGCCGAGCCTCAGCCAGGGTCCAGGGTTCCTGCCCCATGGCTTCGAAGGTTGCTTTCAAGGCGTGGTGGATGACGACCCAGGTATCGACCAGGGTGTTATCCCAATCGAACAGAATCGCCCGCGGTGGCGTCAATCCGTCGAACTTGGAGCTCAACGTCACCCGGCTTCCTTGAGGCTATTCATATAGGCAATATAGTTCTCGCGCAGCTTCATGGTCAGCAGGCCGGGGTGGCCATTGCCCACGGGCTGATCGTCGATCTGCGTGACCGGCATGAGAAAGGCGGAACTGGAGGTGACAAAGGCTTCGCGGGCCGCGTGGGCTTCCTCCAGACTGAAAGAGCGCTCTTCCAGCTTGTAACCTTCATTACGGATCAAATTCAGGAGCGCCAAGCGGGTGATTCCGTTCAGGATCGCCGAGTTGGCGTTGCGCGTAACCACCGTATCGCTGTCGGTGACAATCCAGGCATTGGCCGAGGTGCCCTCAGTCACATTGCCATCGTCGTCCAACTGCCAGGCCTCGTATGCCCCCTGCTCCGCCGCCGCCTGCTTGCCCAGGACATTGGGAAGCAGCGAGACGGATTTGATGTCGCAACGTTCCCAGCGGATATCGCGCAGGGTGATGACCTTGACGCCCTTCTCCAACATCTCGGCACTGTGCGGCTTCATCTGACGGGTGGTCATGACCAGCGCCGGAACCGAATGGGCAGGAAACTTATGGTCCCGGGGCGCGACACCGCGCGTCACCTGCATGTAAACGAAGCCTCGGGACAGGCCATTCCGGCGCATCAGTTCGCGCGATACAAGCTTCATTGCCGCCCGGGACATCGGCATCTCGATTTGGAGTTCCTTCAAGGAGCGCTCCAGCCGGTCGAGATGAGGCTCTTCATCCACCAGGATACCGTTGTAGACCGGCACCACCTCATAAACGCCGTCCGCGAACTGATAGCCGCGATCCTCGATATGCACAGCCGCCTCTTTGTGCGGAACATAGCGACCGTTAACGTAAGCTTGGCGCGGCATAAGATCTCTTCCCCTGTAGAAACAAATTGAGCTGCTTGGCAGACGGCTACTATTAGAAAAATTCCAGCTTCACCGCAAAAAGCTTTTCGATCTTCTTCACCGCTTCGGTGACGGCGAAGATGATCACCAGATCGTTGGCCCGGACCACGGTGTCGCCACGCGGGATAATGACCTGTTCGTCGCGTACGATCGCGCCCACGATCACCCCGTCTGGCAGATTGGCATCACGGATTGGAACGCCCACCAGACTCGAAGTTTCCAGCGCCTCGGCCTCGATAATCTCGCCGAAGCCCTCGGAAATGGAGTGGACAGAGCGGATGCGGCCCCGGCGGACATGCTGGAGAATGGTCGAAACCGTAATGGCGCGGGGGCTAACCACGGTATCGATCCCCAAGCTGCCGATCAGCGGCGTGTAAGAGTTGGTGTTGATCAGCGTCACAGCCCGCTGACAACCGTGGCGTTTGGCGAGCAGCGAGGCCAAGATATTGACCTCATCGTCATTCGAGACCGCCACCACGGTCTCCGCCGCCATGATATTGGCTTCCTCGAGAATCTCCGTGTCCAGTGCGCTGCCATGAATGACCACGGCGCGCTCCAAGCCCTGCGCCACCTTTTCGGCGCGGCGTTTGTCGACCTCGATCAGCTTCATCGAAACCTGGGGATGGTTCTTCTCCATCGCCGTCGCCAGGTTCAACCCGATGTTGCCGCCGCCAATGATGACCACGCGGCGGGCTTCTTTTTCCTCGTGGCCAAACGCGGCCATCGCCCGGAGAAGGTGGGAATTCTCCAAAACGAAGTAGACATCGTCGCCGTCGCGCAGGTCGTCGTCCGGGCTCGGCACAAAGCCCTTCCCGTCGCGCCAGATCCCGACGATCACGATGTGCAGATCCGGAAACAGGGCCGTCAACTGCCGCAAGGGAGTGTTCAGGATCGGCGTTTCGTCCGTGCAACGCACGCCGATCATACTCACCTTGCCGTCCGCCAGGGGATGCACATCGAAGGCGCCAGGCACCTGCAGTCGCCGTTCGATCGCGCTCGCCACCTCGATTTCCGGCGAGATAATTACGTCGATCGGCATATTGTCCCGGCTGAAAAGGTCGGACCACACCGGCGCGAGGTAGCTTTGATGCCGGACACGGGCGATCTTAGTCGGCACCTCGAAGATGGAGTGGCAGATCTGGCAGGCCACCATATTCACTTCGTCGGCGTAGGTGACCGCGATCACCATATCCGCGTCGGGGGCGCCGGCGCGCTCCAGGACGTCCGGATGCGATGCAAAGCCCACCAACCCCTTCACATCGAGCGAATCGGAGATCTTACGGATCAGTTCCGGGGACTGGTCGATGACCGTAATGTCGGCATTTTCGCCGGAAAGATAGCGCGCGATATTAAAGCCCACCTGGCCCGCGCCACAGATCAAAACCTTCATTTATCCGCCTTCAGACCCGCTACCGGCCGATACTCCCAGGTCATTGCCTTTCGGAAGAGCTGATACCCAGGGAGCGCAGCTTGCGATGCAATGCGGAGCGTTCCATACCAACAAAAGATGCCGTGCGCGATATATTTCCGCCGAAGCGCGTAACCTGTGCCTCCAGATACTTGCGCTCGAAGATTTCGCGCGCATCGCGCAGCGGCAGAGCCATAATCTCGGACTCACTGTCCGTGGCGAAAGAGTTGGGTGTCACCTTGCTGATATCTGCCGGCAACATATCCGCGCGCACCATTTCACGGGAATCGCCGACCGCCATGATCAAGATCCAGTCGATCACGTTGCGCAGCTGACGAACATTGCCGGGCCACTCATGCGCCTGCAGCGCCGCCATGGCGTCATCGGATACGGTTCGGCTGGGCAGTCCCGTGGCCCCGACCGCACGAGACATAAAATACTCCACCAGCGCCGGAATATCCTCCCGGCGGTCACGCAGAGCCGGTACGTCCAGCGGCACAACATTCAGGCGGTAATAAAGATCCTCGCGAAAGCGTCCCTCTGTGATCAACTGAGGCAGATCCCGGTTGGTCGCCGCCACCACGCGCACGTCCACCTCAACAACCCGGTTACCGCCAACGCGCTCGAAAGACTGTTCCTGCAACACCCGCACGATCTTGCCCTGAGTTTCCAGGGGCATATCGGCGACCTCGTCCAACAGCAGCGTGCCGCCGTGGGCCTGCTCGAAGGTTCCCACCTTCAAGCCTGCCGCAGCCTCTGCATCTGCCTCGGTCCCGAACAGTTCTACTTCCAAACGGTCCGGATGCATGGCCGCGCAGTTGAGTGCCACGAAGGGCGCCGTGGCGCGGCGCGACTGATCGTGAATGAGCCTGGCCACCACTTCCTTGCCGGCGCCCGCCGGTCCGGTGATCAGAACCCGGCTGCCGGTCGGTGCCACCTTGGAAATGGCGCTGCGGATCTGATTGATCGCCGGGGATTCGCCGATCAGTTCGGCCTGCGGGCCAGCGCGCAGCTTCAGCTCTTCGTTCTCGCTACGCAGCTGCGCCGCCTCGATCGCCCGTTCGATGATCAGCAGCAGACGATCCGATTTAAATGGCTTTTCGATGAAGTCGTAAGCCCCACGCGTCATGGCTTTAACGGCGGTTTCGATCGTGCCGTGTCCGGAAATCATCACCACGGGAACACCCGGGTGCTCTTCCTTGATGACCTCCAGCAGTTGAAGCCCATCCAGCTTGCTGTTGTCGAGCCAGATATCCAGAATCACCAGATTCGGCCGCCGCGCCCGCAGCGCCTCCAGCGCATCGTCGCTATTGGCCGCATCGCGCGTTTCATAACCTTCATCGGAAAGAATGCCGGTGATGAGCAGACGGATGTCGGACTCGTCATCGACAATCAGGATATCGCGCGCCATTCCCTATAAGACCCTAACTTTGTTTTACGGCAGTCCGGTAATCTTCTTTACGACCGGCTGCTGCCCCCTGCCCCGCCGTCTCTTCGCCGCGCGGGAAGACCAGACGGGCGACGGCTCCCTGCTCCGCTGCGTCGCGCAGACCGAAGGAGCCCCCGTGATCTTCCATAATTTTTTTCACAATCGCCAGCCCGAGGCCTGTGCCTTTTTTGCGCGTCGTGACGTAAGGCTCCGTCAAGCGGTCCCGCTCCACCTCGGGCAGCCCCTTGCCATTGTCCTCGATTTCTATCACCAAACCTTCCGGTAAGTCCTCCAGGCGCAGATGGATCCGGCCCTTCACCTTTTCATCGCTGCCCCCCAAATCCTCCTGCCGTCCCTCGATGGCTTCCTCCGCGTTGAGCAGCAGGTTGGTCAGGACCCGGGTCACCTGTTGCCGGTCGCAGGAGACAACCGGCATCTCCTGATCGCAGAGGATTTCGTAATCGAATTCGGGATGTGCGGTTTTCTGCAGGAAGACGGCCTGCTCCACCAGCTGTTTCAGATCGACATCCTCCACCACCGGTGCCGGCATGCGGGCGAAAGACGAGAATTCGTTGACCATGCGCCCAATGTCTTCGACCTGGCGCACGATGGTGTCCGTACAGGTCTCAAAGGTATCCGGATCGCTGGTAATCTCCTTTAGATACTTGCGCTTGAGTCGTTCCGCGGAGAGCTGGATCGGTGTCAGCGGATTTTTAATCTCATGGGCGATCCGTCGGGCCACATCCGACCACGCGGCCTTGCGCTGAGCTGAGAGCAGTTCGCTGATGTCATCCAGGGTGACGACGAAGCCGTTCACCCCGTGGTCGTCGATCTCGGCCACCACGCGCACCATCATGGTGCTGATCCGCCCGCCCGAGAGCGTCAGAGCGATCTGGCGCTCGCTACGCCGGTGCGGGCGGCGCCTTGCGGCCGCCACCAGGTCTTCCACATCCGCCAGAACCTCGCCGATGGGCTTGCCCCGGATCGTACTTTCACTGCGCTCGAGCAATTGACTTGCCGTCTTGTTGACCAGCGTCACCGTGCCCGTTCCGTCCAAACCTAAAACGCCAGCTGAAACACCGCCCAGGACCGCCTCGATGAAACGGCTACGCTCGTCGAGCTGCAAATTGGCTTCCAGCAACGCGTCCTGCTGGCTCTTGATCTCACCGGTCATGCGGTTGAAGGCGCGCCCGAGGCTACCGATCTCATCCCGATTATCCTGATCCGGCACCCGCGTGCTCAAATCGCCGTCGCTGACCCGCCCGGCGGCATCGATCAGCCGCCCAATCGGCACAGTCAGCTGGTTGGCGAAAGCCAGGCCGACCCAGATCGAAGCCAGCAGAAGCATGAGCGCAACCACCACAAAGATCGCGGTAAAGGTCAGTTGAAGGCCGGAACGCTTACCTTCCAGGTCTTCGTAGAGCTGCACCGCCCCCTGTGTCCGGTCGATATGGCCAAGCACCCGCGGGTCGATCAGACGTCCGACATAGAGATAAGTGTCGCTGATGGTATCCAGGCGCACCAGTCCCCGAACCCGGTCGTCGGTCGGTGAGGTCAGAATGACGATTTCACCTTCGCTCGCCCGGCGCAGCGCCCATTCCGGGACCTGTGGGTCGAAATCCAGCAGGAGAGAGAAACCCGCTCGGGCGAGCACGCGCTGGGAAGAATCGACGATCATGGCCTCGGTGAGAGACCGCAAGGCGGCCTGCGCGCTTAAAACCTGGTTCAGCCGTTGCGGGTTATAGGCGACCGCGCTGCCCTCGCGGCTGATGTCCTGGGCCATGGCGATCACGTCCGCGCCGATGGTCTGGCGATGTTCCTCCAGATAAGCGTTGGCGACCGCGAAGGACTCCTTGACCGCCGTGCTCACACGGTCGCTGAACCAGCCCTGGAGACCGAAGTCGAAGAGGATAAAGGAGAGCGTCGCCACCACGATGGTCGGCATCACCGCCACGAGACTGAAGAGACCGACCAGCCGCGAATGCAGCCGCGCTCCGGCCAGTCCCCGCCGGCGCGCCACCCAGATGATCACCAGCCGGCGCGCAATCAGAGCGCTCAACCCCAGCAGCAACACCAAGTCGAGGTTAAGCAGCAGCAGGACAGAGAGCGGATCCAGGGTAACCGGCAAATTGTCGGTCATGGCCGCAAAGGTCGCCGTGCCCGAGATGATCGCGCTGACCAGCAGAAACAGCGCGACCTTACGTTCCAGATTGTTGCGATGCGCCCAAAGCACGAAGCGGCGCGACCAGCCGAGGGTTGCTTCAGGCGCAGGCGTTTTCGCCGCCGCCGAGTCGGCGGCAGTCTCTCCCGGGGGTTTCCCCGTGGCGGCCGGCGCTGTGGCGGCGGGATCGTCCTGGGAAGCGGTCGTGCTCAAATCAACCGCCGTCCCGTCACACCTTCAGGGTCTCCCATTGGGAGTCGTCCTCGGTTTCGGATTGGTTAGCTTACTTAACGCCGCGAATCACCTGGATATCCAAATCCCGGATCTTTTTACGCAGCGTATTGCGGTTAACGCCTAACAGCTTAGCCGCACGTATCTGGTTACCACGGGTCGCCGCGAGGGACAATTCAATCAATGGCCGCTCCACCTCATGGAGTACCCGCTCGTAGAGACCGGAAGCCGGCAAAGAGTCCTCGTGCGCCATGAAATACTCGCGAAGGTGCCGCTCAACGGCGTCCCCCAGGGATTCGTCGCTCGGCGCGCCATTCGTCTCTTCCGCCGGCGCGTCGCTCAGCTCGGCCCGAACGATGTCACGACTGATGACCTCTTGGCTGTAGAGCGCCACCAGCCGCCGGACCACATTCTCGAGCTCACGGACATTGCCGGGCCAGCGATAGCGCTTAAGATCTTCCAAGGCGTCGCTGTCCAACGATTTGGCCGGCAGCCCCTCTTCCTGCGCCTGATTAAAGAAGTGACGCACCAGTTCGGGGATGTCCTCGCTGCGTTCACGCAGCGGAGGCAGACGAATCGGCACCACGTTCAGGCGGTAGTAGAGGTCTTCTCGAAACAGGCCCTGGCGCACCATCTGCCGAAGATCGCGGTGCGTCGCCGTTACGATCCGCACATCGGCCTTGATCGGCGTGCGGCCGCCAACCGTCGTGTATTCACCCTCCTGCAGAACCCGGAGCAGACGGGTCTGGGCTTCCAGCGGCATATCGCCGATTTCATCCAGGAACAGAGTTCCGCCGCTGGCCTGCTCGAAACGGCCGGCATATCGGTTGGCCGCCCCGGTGAAGGCGCCTTTCTCGTGTCCAAAGAGTTCGCTCTCGATCAGCTCGCGCGGGATGGCCGCCATATTAATGGCGACGAAAGGTCCGTGACGCCGCTTGCCATAGTCGTGCAGTGCACGGGACACGAGCTCTTTACCGGTTCCCGATTCACCGTAGACCATGACCGTCAGATCGGTCCCCATGAGCCTTGCCAGAACCCGATAAATCTCCTGCATCGCAGGTGAGCGGCCAATCAGGGGAAGGCGTTCATCGTCGATCGGCGCATCCAGCTCAGCATCTGGGGCACTGCCTTGAGGCTCCGACAGCGCCCGCTCCACAACGCTGACCAGTTCGCGCAGATCGAAGGGCTTGGGCAGATATTCGAAAGCGCCGCGCTCTGTCGCCTTGACCGCCGTCAGCAGGGTATTCTGGGCCGACATCACGATGATGCGCAGATTCGGCCGCAGTTTCTTAATCCGGGGGATCAGGTCGAGGCCGTTTTCGTCCGGCATGACCACATCGGTGATGACCAGATCACCAGCGCCGTCATTGACCCACTGCCAAAGCGTGGAAGCCGTGCCGGTGGTCTGGACTGTGTGGCCCTGCCGGCCAAGGGCTTGAGACAGGACGGTTCGAATCGCCCGGTCGTCATCGGCGACCAGAATGTTGCCGGTTCGCATCATGCCCGGATCTCCTTGGGCGCCTGAGGTAACATGATCTGAAAGGTGGTTTTGCGCGGTTCGCTCTGGAACTCGATGACCCCGCCGTGATCGCCGATGATCTTGGCAACCAGGGCAAGACCGAGGCCGGTGCCGCCCGCCTTTGCGGTGACGAAGGGATCGAAGAGATGGGCCTTTAGGTCTTCGGGAATACCCGCGCCATTGTCCGTGACGGAGACGGCCAGCGGCAACTCGACACGCGCCCGGCTGCCAGGCACGGTCAAACGCACGCCCTGCTGAAACCTTGTCGACAGAACGATCTCCCCTTCCTCCTGGGGCGCGGCTTCGGCTGCGTTTTTGACCAGGTTGATCAGGACCTGGATCAACAGATCCCGGTTGCCGTAGACCGGCGGCAAGGACGGGTCGTAGGTTTCGACGAAGCGAACGCCGCGCGCAAAGCCACTCTGCGCAAGGAGACGGACATGCCCGAGCACTTCGTGGATGTTGACCGCCTCGCGCTCCAAAGGCCGCTCGTCGGAAAACATTTCCATCTTCTGCACCAACGCAACGATTCGGTCGGTCTCATCACAGATCAGTCTGGTCAGTTCCTGGTCATCCGGTCCGGCATTCTGCTCAACCAGTTGTGCAGCGCCCCGAATGCCTGAAAGCGGATTCTTAACTTCATGAGCCAGCATCGCCGCCATCGCGGTTACCGAACGGGCCGCGTTGCGGTGCACCAGTTGATGATCGATCTTGCGCGCGATCGAGCGTTCCTGAATCGAGACCGCCACTGCCCCGGGCAGATCGGTTACCGCCGAAACCTCAAGCGAGACGAAATGCGACCCGATCTTCGGGGTTTCGATGGTCACGCCGTACTCGGACACCGACTGACCCGCCAGGCGCACCAGGTCGATGAGCGAAAAAACTGGCGAATCGGAGGGCAGGATTTCGTTCAGCGGCCGTCCCAACAGGCTCGAGGCGCTGGTTGCCAGGAACTGCTCGGCAGCAAGGTTCGCATAGCAAACCTGACCTTGCTCATCGACCACGAAAATCGGTTCGGCAAGCGCATTGAGGATTGCCGCGGGTGCGATTTCCGGTCCCGCGAAAGCCTTCGCCGATTTTCGACTGCTCTTCGTCTTGCGCGCACTACCGGCCGCTTCCGCCAATCCGCTCATCACGCAGCCGCCTGCTCGCTCTGGTCGGTGAAGAAGCGGTGAATCATGGCCGAGACACGCTCGGGGTCGCTTTCGCGGTTCACCTCGACCTTAAAGTCGTTGCTGTTGCGCAGGCCTTTGCAATACCAGGCAATGTGTTTGCGCGCCAAAGGCACCGCCGTTCGAGTCCCGTAATGCGTCAACAAGGCATCGTAGTGTTCCAACAGAATATCCCGCCGCTCAGCGACGGTGGGATCCGGCAGGCGCTCCCCGGTCCGAAGGTAGCGGATCACCTGGCTGAGGAACCACGGCCGGCCATAGGCCCCGCGTCCGATCATGACCCCGTCCGCGCCGGACTGGGCAAGCGCTTCCGTCACGCTGTCATAGCTTTCGATATCGCCGTTTACGATAAGCGGCAGCCGGGTCACCTCCTTGACCTGTCGGACAAACGCCCAGTCAGCCTTTCCGCCGTACATCTGACAGCGTGTGCGGCCATGGACCGTGATCATGCGGATCCCGCTCTCTTCGGCGATCCGGGCGAAGGTCGGCGCATTCCGGCTGTTTTCGTCCCATCCCGTGCGCATTTTCAGCGTCACGGGTAACGAGACGGCCTTCACGACAGCTTCCAAAATTTTGGCTGCTAGGCGCTCTTCCCGCATCAAGGCAGAGCCGGCGAACTTATTGACGATCTTTTTGACCGGACATCCGAAGTTAATGTCGATAATCGCCGCGCCCCGATCCTCGTTCAGGCGCGCCGCCTCGGCCATGACCTCTGGGTCGCATCCAGCCAGCTGCACTGCCATGGGAAACTCTTCGGCGCAGTTGCTCGACATCTTCATGGAATCCCGGGTTTCACGGATCATCGCCTGGCTGGCAATCATCTCGGAAACCACAAGGCCAGCCCCCATCCGCTTTACTAAGCGACGAAAAGGCATGTCAGTCACACCCGACATAGGCGCGAGGATCACCGGGTCCTCGATTTCAACATTATCAACCAAAATGCTCATTTTTTAGGCAAAATCCATTTGTGCCTAATCACTGAGCCATTTTTACCTGTGATCGGCAGATATGAAAACAAAAAATGTTAGAAAGCTTCCAAAAGTCTAATTAGCCCCGTGGTCTTTCGCGGCAAGTGGCTTACGGGAAAAACCTGAAGAACACGCAGCAAAGTAAAGCGCTACGGTTAGTAGACGCTCCTTTCGAATGGTGTGAAGGACTGCTTGCGGCGATTAGTAAATAATAAACTCGAGAATGAACTTTACGCCGAGATAGGCCAGCGTAAGCAGCAGATAAGCGATCAGCGCACCCCGGGCTGCCTGTCTTGCATAAAGGCCGCTGCGCCATTGCACCGCAAGCAAGGCACCGATCACAACGAAGGCCAGCAGCGAAAGCAGGCTTTTATGATCCAAAGAGAGCAGATGACCGTCAGTCAGATACCCTCTCGCCATACCGGTGATGATACCCAGCAAGAGGACGCCTTCCGCGACCGCCAGCAACCGCAGCTGTAACTGTTCGGCATCGACAACCGAGGGCAACAAGCGCCCGAGCCGCGACGTCTGCTTGCGCTTCAGTTCCCTCTCTTTGAGGTAAACGGCCACACCCGCGATCGCCGCGATGGTGCAAAGCCCATAGGTCGCGACTGAGGACGCGATGTGCAGCAACAGCCAGGAATCCACTCTGCCATACACATCGGACGGGCTGGTTAAACCGCCCCAGATGATGGCGAAGACTCCCAACAGAACCAAATAGGAAATGAGAAGCGGTGTAATCCGCCAGGCCTCGCGCGAAACCAGGGCCGTTAAGGCGAAGAGCCAAATGCTTGCCGTGATGGTCGTCCAAAGCGCCAGGCTAAAGCTAGACGTGATCGTTATCGCCAATTCCAGAGCGGTACTGAAACTGTCACTCCCGACTCCGTTGAGCCCCTCAAAGACAACCAGAACGCTGGGTCCGATAACCGCGACCAGCATAGACGCCCAGAACGGCATGCCAGGCCGCGAATCCACGGTCCGATAGCTTGTAATCGCCACAGGCAACAAGGCCAATAGGGCGGAAAGACTGAGGAGCAGCTTACTGATCATGCCGCCCTATATATCACCTCTTGGCGGCGGCAACAGGTTAGTCTGACAAAACGGCACAGCTCTTTTTTGCGTGTAGATAGAAAGAGGGGAAATGACCATGGCTATATCTGACGCCTCAGGAAAAGGCTATGCAGCAAGCGATACTGAACACGAACAGTTGAAGCTTCTCTTCGATTACACAAAATTTCACATTGGCCTCTACACAACGCTTGTCACTCTTTTGATCGCCTTCATAAAGCTGGGACCAGGCGAGCCAGACCTTCTGCAGCAGATCTCGATCGCGCTGACTGTGCTTCTGTTCGTTTTGGCGGGTGCGTGTGGGGGTGTTGTCGCAAGTAATATCCCTCATTATCGCCGGTTTAGCGATTTCATGGCGGCCCCCATCGGCCCTAGATGGTTACGCGCTGAGCGCTGGACAAAGAAATCGCGTTCAGCGATGGCAGCATCGCCGTTAGCCGGTGCTAACTGGGTTTCCTGCGAACACGCTTTCTTCTGGCTAGGCATCGCAAGTGCCGTAATTGGCGCCGGTCTAAATCTGTTCGGGAATGAAATGCTGGCAACCCAATCACAGCCTTGCAACGAAATCTTTCTTGAGTGCAGATCTTCGTAAAAGAACCTGTAGATTTTGATCAGGTTGATCTTGCGCTCGGACTCGCCTAAACCGACGCCATCGAATCTCCTTTGGCGAACGAGGGCGACAGCCCGAGACGGCAGAGTTGAAAAACCGCGTGAGCGCCACCTTTAAGATAAGTCACTTATGACAGACGTCGGTGTCCTGATTGTCGCCGCCGGCCGCGGCCATCGCTTCGGCGGCGAGCTCCCGAAGCAGTACGCAACGCTTGGCGGCCGTACGGTTCTGCGTCACGCTGTTGAGAGTTTCCAGAATCACCCCGCCGTCAATCGGATTCTCGTCGTCATTCATCCGGACGACCGCGAGCTTTACGATGAGGCGCTCGCCGGCTTGGATCTGCCGGAACCGGTCACAGGTGGCGCGACGCGCCAGGACTCGGTGCGCCTGGGTCTTGAACGCCTGGCAGAACAAGCCCCGCAAAAGGTGCTGATCCACGACGCAGCTCGCCCCTTTGTCCCGCCCGGCGTGATTTCCGCCGTGATCGCAGCGCTAGACGAAAGCGTTGGGGCAATTGCTGCCCTCCCCGTGGTGGACAGCTTGAAACGCGGGGAAGATGGTGACATCCGCGATGGCGTCGCACGCGAACACCTCTGGCGTGCTCAGACGCCTCAGGGCTTCCGCTTTCATGAGATACTCGCCGCGCATAGAGCAGTTTCAACAGATAACGGAGAAGCCTTGACCGACGATGCAGCGGTGGCGCAGGCCGCCGGACACCAGGTCAAGCTGATCGAAGGCGCAACGGAGACATTCAAGGTGACAAGGGCGGAAGATCTGGCGCGGGCCGAGCGTTGGCTGGCTGGCGCAGCGATGGAAACCCGGACAGGTAGTGGGTTCGACGTTCACCGCTTCGGTGCGGGCGACTTCGTGACCCTCTGCGGCATCGAAATTTCCCACAGCGCCGGCCTGCAGGGGCACTCGGATGCCGACGTCGGACTGCACGCCCTGACCGACGCCATCCTGGGAGCACTCTCCGCCGGCGACATCGGTCAGCACTTTCCACCATCCGATCCACAGTGGAAGGGCGCCGACTCCGCGCTCTTCCTGCGCCACGCCGCGGAGATGGTCAGAGCGCGCGGCGGACGCTTCATCCATTGCGATGTCACGCTGATCTGCGAAGCCCCGAAAGTGGGCCCGCATCGAGACAGGATGCAGGAGCGGATCGCGGAAATCCTGGGATGCGAACCGCAACGCATCAATGTCAAGGCAACCACGACAGAGCGCCTGGGCTTCACCGGCCGCGGCGAAGGGATCGCTGCACAGGCGACGGCCACCCTGCAGTTGCCGCCTTTAGATGCGAGTCAGACATGACCGGTTCTCCTCCGGCATCCTCGGATGACGCGCCTCTGCCCCCGCTCCACCCGGCAGCCTTGATCGCCACCTGGTTCGGCAGCGGACTGCTGCCTAAGATCCCGGGAACCTGGGGGTCTCTCGCTGCCCTGCCCTTTGCCGCGGGGCTGGCCTGGCTCGGCGGCCCCTGGTTGTTGCTGGCGGCCTCGGTCGTGATCTTTGTGATCGGTATCTGGGCCAGCGCGCTTTACGCCAGCCGCCTCGGCCGGGAGGACCCCGGTTCCGTCGTGGTGGATGAGGTCGCGGGTCAATGGCTGACACTGGTGCCGGTTGCGCTTGCTTTCGAATACTACCTGCCGGGCTTTCTCCTCTTCCGCCTGTTCGATATCCTCAAACCCTGGCCGGTTTCCTGGGCCGATCGCAAAATCAAGGGCGGCTTCGGAATCATGGCGGATGACGTGCTCGCTGCCCTCTACGCTGCCGCTGCGCTTTGGGCGCTCAAATGGATGCTGGAGTAAGCTTCGTTGTTACCGGATGACCTGATCCTTGCCGCGGAAGAAACGCTCGAGGCCTGCCGAAAAGCCGGGGTTATGGTCGCGACGGCCGAATCCTGCACCGGCGGCCTGATTGCCGGCTGCCTAACCGAAATCGCGGGGTCTTCGGATGTGGTTGAACGCGGTTTCGTGACCTACACCAACGAAGCCAAAATGGAACTGCTGGAGGTACCTGAAGACGATCTGGCAGCGCATGGCGCCGTCAGCCCCCAAGTTGCGGAGGCCATGGCACGCGGCGCTCTCCAGCAATCCCGCGCGGATATCGCCGTGTCCGTCACCGGGGTGGCCGGGCCAGGCGGCGGCAGCGCGGCAAAACCGGTCGGACTGGTGTACATGGGGCTCTGCCGCCGCGGCGAAGCGCCAACCCACAAAAAACTGAACTTCGCCGGAAACCGCAGCGATGTACGCCGTGCCACAGTCGCCGAGGCCATAGCTGCACTCAGCGCTCTGGCGCGCAGCGTAGCGGCCAAGTCATAGAACGGTGTCTCTTCCCAGCGGCTCTTCTGGCAAGTTCAATCCAGGCGCGCTGGCGGCGGTCCCAGCGTACGATCTGGTCGCCGTACTGATTGTCTATCTGCTCAGCATCCGTCTGTTGCCCTTCGTCCTGTTTCCACAGCCTGAAGCCGACGATCTCGCTGCGACGGCACCCGCCGTCCCCCAAACCTCCGACTTCATGCTGTTTGTGGCCGCCAGTTGCCTGATTCTCCTGGCCGCTATCTACATTATCATCATCTGGCGGCGTGGTTTACGTCTCGCCGATCTGGGGATCGTTCTGATTTCCAAGAGTTGGGCCCTGCAGGCTGCGGCGTTCGGTATCACCATCTACTTCATAAACGGCCTGCTCACCCAGATTCTGCATTACATGCGCGAAGAACCCTTCCACAATCCGCAGGTCGACGTTTTCGTCAGCGGCGGTCTTCCGCTCGAGAGTCTCCTGCCGACCCTCCTAGTCACGGGAGTTCTGGTTCCTATCACTGAAGAAATCGCCTTTCGCGGCCTGTTTTACGGCTGGCTCCGAACCCGGGTGTCATTCGCCATGGCTCTGGCGATTTCTTCAGCCGTTTTCGCTCTCTTTCATGGAATACTGTTTCTCATTCCGATCTTCGCGTTGATCGGCCTGGCGCTCGCGCTCATCACCGAGAAAAGCGGCTCAGTACTCGCTGCGGCGATCACGCACGGTGTATTCAATTCCATCAATATCGGAGCGCTCTACATTGCGTTCTACTATGGACTGCTACCGCAGTAGCCCACTTGCGCGGAACGCCCTGGCGCTGTCCCATAGCCTGGTCGAGTTCGCCCTATATTGCGGAATCTTGAGCGTTTAAGAAGACTCCTATTTTTCAACACACAAAACGAAAATTTCGACCCCCGATTGATCGCAATCAAGTTGCCCGACCCAGGATTTTGTTATGCTGTCCCGGTGAGTTAGGACGCATTCAACGGCGTCAGACCGGATGGCGTTACCGGCCTGAAAACTAACCGCAAAAAAACCTGTAATCGATCATAGAGACGCGCTTGCGTGCAGACCGAACTTAGACGGATGCAACGCGGCCAAAGCAATCAATCGGAAGGACGAAATCGTGGCTTCGACACGTCGTGAATTTCTGGCATCTGCCTCCGCGACAGCCATGTTCCTGGCTGCTCCAAATGTCTTCGCTGCCACCGGCGGCGCGGGCCGTAACGTCACCTTTATCCCCCACGCAGGCCAAGCCGGCGTCTTTTGGGCAGTCAAGAAGGATGGCGAATTTATCAAGGCGATTCCCCGCACGGAATTCGACCCCAGACCGACCAAAATGATCTCCGACGGCCTGGTCAGCCGGACCTATCACGAGACCCGCGTTAAGTACCCTTATGTCCGGAAGTCCTATCTGGAAAACCTCGATGGTGACCGCAAGCCGGAGCTGCGCGGCAAGGAGCCCTTTGTCCGGGTCGACTGGGACACCGCCCTGAACCTCACAGCCAAAGCCATTCTCGACACCATCGACAGTCACGGCAACGACGGCATCTTCTCCTCCTCCTACGGCGCCTGGGCCCACGGCGGCGTCTTGACGCCAAACGTTCTTCAGGGCCGCTTCTTCAATCTGATCGGCGGTATGAGCGTGACCGTCAGCGACTACTCCGGCGGCGCCGGGCAGGTGATCATGCCGCACGTGATCGGCGACATGGAGGTTTACTCACGCCAGACCTCCTGGTGGCAGATCTTGCAGAACACCGAGCTCTTCGTGCTGATCGGCACCGACCCGCATAAGAATGGACGCGCGGAAGGCCGGACCACCGACCACTCGATGTATCCGCGTTGGGAGGTCATCCGCGACAGCGGCGTGAAGTTCCTCTCCATCAACCCGCAATACACCACCACGGACGAGTGGCTGAAGGCGGAGTGGATGAAGATCATCCCCAACACCGACACCGCCCTCTTCCTGGCCATGAGCCAACACGTCCATGCCAAGGGCATGCACGACCAGGATTTCCTCGACCGTTACACCGTGGGCGCGGACAAGTTCATCGCCTATCTGAACGGCAAGGACGACGGGACGGTGAAGACACCCGCCTGGGCGTCGAAAATCACTGGCATTCCAGAGGCGGACATCATTGCTCTGGCTGAGGAATGCGCGGTCAAACGCACCCAGTTTGCCGGTTCCTGGGCGATCCAGCGCGCCCACCACGGCGAGATGCCCTATTGGGCCATCACCTCCTTCGCGGCCATGACGGGCCAGATCGGTCTGCCCGGCGGCGGCGTCGGCTTCAGCTGGCACTGGGGCCAGGGCGGCGCGCTCTTCGCGCAGGCCCGTGCGCCCGGTGGCCTGCCCCAAGGCCGTAATCAGGTCGTCGGCTTCTGCCCGGCTTCGCGCATCACCGAAATGCTCAAGAATCCGGGCGCCAAGTTCATCCGTAACGGTGGCGAATACAGCTATCCCGACGTGCAGATGATCTTCAATTCGGGGAACAACTTCCTCTCGCACCACCAGAACACCAATGAACTGATCCAGGCGATGCAGAAGTGCCATTCGGTGGTCTGTATCGACCCCTGGTGGGTGGCCTCCGCCCGCTTCGCCGATATCGTGCTGCCGGCCACCAGCACAGTGGAACGAGACGAGATCAGCTCCGGCGGCACCTATTCCAAGGACAAGGTCTACGCCATGCGTCAGGTGATCGATCCGGTGGGCGAATCCCTCGACGATTTCGAGATCTTCCGCCGCATGGCCGAGATCTTCGATGTGGAGCAGCAGTTCACCGACGGGCTGGAGCGGATCGATATCATCCAGGCCTCCTACGAGAAGTCCACGGCCTCCGAGCACATGGATTTCGAGGAGTTCTGGGAGCGCGGCGTCGCCCGTGTACCGATCCCGTCCGAAGAACTGGAATGGGTGCGCCACGGCGCATTCCGCAAGGATCCGGACGCCAATCCGCTGCATACGCGCTCGGGCAAGGTGGAGCTCTACTGCGAGGCTATCGCCGAGATGAACATCCCGGACTGCCCGCCCATGGCACAGTGGCTGGAGCCCGCGGAGTATCTCGGCAATGCCGAGGCCGGCCAGGTGCATGTGGTCAGCCCGCATCCCTACAACCGCATCCATTCCCAGTTCGCACAGTCGGATCTGCGGCACGAACTGAACGTCCAGGACCGCGAGTTCGTGCGGATCAACAGCCAGGATGCGGCCGCCAAGGGCATCAAGGACGGGGATCTCGTGGAGCTGTCCAACGAGCGGGGCACGACCATCGCCGGTGCCCGGGTCACGGACAACATCATGCCCGGTGTGGTGTCTCTCTACGAAGGTGCCTGGCTCTCCTTCGACAGCAAGGGTCGCTGTAACTCGGGTTCGATCAACGTGCTGACTTCCAGCCGGGCCTCGAGCCAGCTCAGCCAGGCGACGGCGGCCAACACCTGCATCGCGACGCTGAAAAAGGCCGAGGACGTCGAAGGCCCGAACCGCGCCTACGTCGAGCCGGACCTCATCTCCGATCAGGTCGCAAGCCTGGACCCGGACACGCTGGGCATCGACCGGGCGGCAAATGTGGCGGACAGCTTCATGAGCGCCATGGAGCCCGGCGAGCGGCTCTTCTACGAGAAATGCACCCTCTGCCACATCCCGCAGGATCCCAAGAGCCACACCAAGGCTCAGTGGAAAGGGATCACCGAGAGCATGTTCCCCAACGCGGGCGTCGAGGGTGAAGACCAGAAACTGATCCTGGATTTCCTCTACAAGAATGCCCGAGACGCCGGTTAGAGGTCGCCTGAAGAGCACATAGTCCCCTGGATCGCAGTTAACTCTGCGATCAAAAAGGCAGGAGAAGCTGAGAAGCTTTTCCTGCCTTTATTTTTTGCGCTGACACACCGCCGCTTACCCATCCGCCTATCGACGCTTCGCGAACAGATAACGGCTCAGCGCATGAGCCACAGACAGGCTCAATAATATGCAACTATGTAGTTGCATAAATTCAAATCCCGTGAGACAAAAAGGCAACCAAGGAGTTGCATTATGGCAAACACAGAGGACAAGATCGAAAAAACCGTCGTCCTGGCGGCGCCTGTTTCCCGGGTATGGCGGGCGCTTACCGATCACGAGGAGTTCGGCCAGTGGTTCCAGGTGAAGTTAAGCGGTCCCTTTCAGCCCGGCGCCGTCGTCACCGGCAAAATGACCTTCCCCGGCTACGAAGATTACCCCTGGCGTGCGCATGTCGAGCAAATGGAGCATGAACGCTTGTTTTCCTTCAGATGGCACGACTTCGACAAGACGCTGGACAAAGACGTTTCTGAACAACCCACCACTTTGGTAGAGTTCCGCCTGGAAGCGGTCGACAGCGGCTCCACCCGGTTACAGATCACGGAATCGGGCTTTGCCGCCCTCCCCGAGCCACGGCGGGTGGAAGTTTTCCGGGAAAACACAGCAGGATGGGATATCCAGGCTGACAACATCGAGAAACATGTCACGAGTTGAAACGGATCTCTCAATTGCAAATGCGGCGCCGCTCTTCGCGGCGCTCGGAGATCCGACGCGCCTTTCCCTTGTGCTGCGCCTCGGCGATGGTCAGCCCCGCTCCATCTCCGAACTCTCGGACGGGATAGACCTGACGCGGCAGGGCATCAGCAAGCACCTGCGCGTGCTTGAACAGGCAGGCATCCTCTCCAGCGAGCGGGTCGGGCGAGAAAGCCGCTTTTTGATCCGCCCAGACGCCATCGAAGAAACCAGAAGCTACCTGGACCAGGTCGCCGCCCAGTGGGATAGAACCCTGTCGCGCCTTAAAACATTCGTTGAAGAGTGACCGCACCGGGCCGGCTGCTGTTGCTAACGGTCGGAATCGCTACCCGCCGACCTTCGGCCGTTTCCCGTAGAGGTCCTCGGCGCGGGTCTCAAAGGCGGCGACCATGCGGCGCACGGCCTCATGGAACAGAGCTTCGATCATCTTCTGCAGCAGCTTCGACTTGAACTCGAAGTCCACATAGAAATCGATTTCGCAGCCTTCCGGATGTTCCTCGAATTTCCAATGGTTGTTCAGATACTTGAACGGCCCTTCGGCGTAGGTCACGTGGATCTTCTTACCCTCAGGGTCCAGGCCGACCTTACTGGTGAAGCGTTCGCGGATCATCTTGAAGCCGATGACCAGGTCAGCAACGATCAGGCCTTCGCGGCGCTCACGAATCCGCGCCGCGACGCACCAAGGCAGGAACTGCGGATAGTGCTCGACTTCCGCGACCAGGGTATAGAGTTGTTCCGGCGTATAGGGGAGAACCCGCCGTTCAGCGTGCGTCGGCATACGATCGTAATACTCTAAAGGTCATGAGCGCCGGTGTTACCACAGCCTGATCGCTGCAGCACGCCGAATTCTACGAGGATTATCTGTTTTTCTTGTGCGGGAAAACAAGGCAGGAATCCGCCGCAGCCTGCCTGAAGAAATAAGTAGTTCAGGCGATCTTGTTCTCCCCAACAGCAAGCACACCCCTAGGTTTCGCGCCAGCGTTGACACGCCAGGTGAGTGAGAACCACCCGAGATAGATGTGCGGGAGCCTACCCGTTCGCGGCCAGCTTCTGTTCCCGCGCCGCCCGCAACTGTTTGAAGTCCTCATCCGCGTGATAGGACGAGCGGGTCAGCGGTGAAGAAGATACCACCAGGAAACCCTTGGCCAGGGCCTGGGTCTTGTACTGGCCGAATTCGTCAGGCGTCACGAAACGGTCGATGACATGGTGCTTCGGCGTCGGCTGCAGATACTGGCCGATGGTCATGAAGTCCACGTCAGCAGCACGCAGATCGTCCATCACCTGCAGCACCTCTTCCTTGCCCTCGCCCAGACCGACCATGATGCCCGATTTGGTGAAGATGCTCGGATCGATGCGCTTGACCTGATCCAGCAGGCGCAGACTGTGGAAGTAGCGCGCGCCGGGGCGCACCTCGCCGTAGAGCCGCGGCACGGTCTCCAGATTGTGGTTGAAGACGTCCGGCTTGGCCGCCACCACGACCTCCAGAGCGCCTTCCTTGCGCAGGAAGTCGGGCGTGAGGATTTCAATCGTGGTCCCCGGCGACATCTCGCGGGTCGCCCGGATGACCTCGGCGAAATGGGCCGCGCCGCCGTCGTCCAGGTCGTCCCGGTCGACGGAGGTGATCACCACGTGCTGCAGGCCCAGCTTGGCGACCGCCGCCGCCACGTTGGTCGGCTCGAAGGGGTCGAGCGGATTGGGCTTGCCGGTCGCCACGTTGCAGAAGCTGCAGGCCCGGGTGCAGATCTCGCCCATGATCATCATGGTCGCATGCTTCTTGGCCCAGCACTCGCCGATATTCGGACAGGCCGCTTCCTCGCAGACCGTGGAGAGGTTGTTATCCCGCATGATTTGGCGGGTCTCCTGATAGGTCTTGGAGGTCGGCGCCTTGACCCGGATCCACTCCGGCTTGCGGCGGATGGGATTGTCGGGCTTGTGAGCCTTTTCCGGATGCCGGACGCGCTGCTCGGAGGACTTAGCCGGCTTAACCGCCGTCGTGCTTTCGCTGCTCATGCTTTGTCTGCTTCCTAAGGCTGCCGTGGGTCTATCCGCACGGCAGCATATCAGAAATTACATGTGGATGACGCGATCGTAAGCGTCAAGCACCGACTCGTGCATCATCTCGGAGAGGGTCGGATGCGGGAAGACCGTATGCATCAGATCCTCTTCAGTGGTCTCAAGGCCCATGGCGACCACGAACCCCTGGATCAGCTCCGTGACCTCGGCTCCGACCATATGCGCCCCCAGCAGTTCGCCGGTCTTGGCATCGAAAACGGTCTTGATCATGCCCTCGGGCTCGCCCAGAGCGATGGCCTTGCCGTTGCCAATGAAGGGGAAACGGCCGACCTTGACTTCGCGCCCGGCTTCCTTGGCCTTCTTCTCGGTCATGCCGACCGAAGCGACCTGCGGATGACAATAGGTACAGCCCGGGATCTTGGACTTGTCCATGGGGTGTACGTGGGGCAGTCCGGCGATCTTCTCGACGCAGATCACGCCCTCGTGCTCGGCTTTGTGGGCCAGCATGGGCGGTCCAGCCACATCGCCGATGGCGTAGATGCCTGGCTCATCCGTACGTGCGTATTCATCAGCGACGATACAGCCCCGGTCGGTCTTGACTTTGGTGGTCTCCAGGCCGATGCCCTCGATGTTGCCGACCACACCGACCGCCGAGATGACCCGGTCCACCGTGATTTCGCTGGTCTTACCCTTGGCGTCCTCGACCGTGACCGTGACGGCATTGGCCGCCTTCTTCAGACCGGTGACCTTGGCGCCGCTCATGATCTTCATGCCCTGCTTCTCGAAACGCTTGCGGGCATGCGCGGCGATCTCCTCGTCTTCGACCGGCAGGATCTGCGGCATGACCTCGACCACGGTGACTTCGGCGCCCATGGTCCGGAAGAAGCTGGCGAACTCGATACCGATGGCGCCCGAACCGATGACCAGCATTGATTTCGGCATAATGTCGGGGACCAGGGCTTCCATGTAGGTCCAGACCAGCTTGCCGTCCGGCTCCAGGCCCGGCAGGGACCGCGCCCGCGCGCCAGTGGCCAGGATAATGTGCTTGGCGGTCAGATCCGCAACCGGCTTGCCATCCTTGGTCACCTTCAGCTTGCCCGGGCCGTTTAGCTTGCCCTCACCGTCGATCACCGTGACCTTGTTCTTCTTCAACAGGTGCCCGACGCCGCCGTTGAGCTGTTTGGAGACCGCGCGGGAGCGCTTGACCACCTTTTCCAGATCGAAGCCCACCCCGTTCGCCGACAGCCCGTAAGCATCGGCGTGGTTCATATAGTGGTAGATCTCCGCGGAGCGCAGCAGCGCCTTGGTCGGAATACAGCCCCAATTCAGGCAGATGCCGCCCAGGTGCTGCTTCTCGACCACCGCAACCTTCATCTTGAGCTGCGCGGCCCGGATCGCGGCGACGTAACCGCCGGGGCCGCCGCCGACCACCACGACGTCGAAGTTGGTATCAGCCATCGTTCAAGCCCTTCCTACAGCAACATCGTGATCGGATCTTCGATCAGCTTCTTGAAGGCCGCCAGGAACTCGGCCCCGACCGCACCATCGACCACCCGGTGATCGACCGACAGGGTGCAGCTCATGACAGTGGCCACGGCCAGCGCGCCATCCTTGACGACAGGCCGCTGCTCGCCGGCGCCGACCGCCAGGATACAGCCTTGCGGCGGATTGATGATGGCGGCGAATTCCTTCACCCCGAACATGCCCAGGTTGGAGACCGAGAAGGTCCCGCCCTGGTACTCTTCCGGCTTCAGCTTGCCGTCGCGTGCACGCACGGCCAGATCCTTCATCTCGTTAGAGATGGTGGCAAGGCCCTTACCTTCCGCCGCCTTGATAATCGGCGTGATAAGGCCACTGGGGGTCGCGACCGCCACCGAGATATCCGCATGTTCGTAGTACATCATGCCTTCGGAGTCGAAGGAGGCATTGGCCGCGGGCACCTTCTTGAGAGCGATAGCCGCTGCGCGGATGACGAAGTCATTGACCGAAACCTTGTAAGCGTCTGAGCGGCTGTTGAGCTCCTTACGGACCTTCAACAGCTCGTCTACCTGACAGTCGATTGTTAGGTAGAAGTGCGGCACCGTCTGTTTCGCTTCGGTCAGACGCTTGGCGATGGTCTTGCGCATCCCCGAGAGCGGCTCGAGCTCGTAAGCCATACCCAGCAGGTTCGCCATTTCCTTCGCGGAAGGCCCAGACGCAGCCGGTGCAGCGGCGGCAGCAGGCGCTGCTGCAGGTGCCGGCGCTGGCGCAGCAGGCGCGGGAGCAGCAGCCTTACCGGTTCCAGCGGCCACAGCGGCCTCAATATCCGCCTTGACGATCCGGCCCTTGGGGCCACTTCCGGCGATGGTCGCGAGGTCCAATCCGGCCTGCGCAGCCATACGGCGGGCCAGTGGGCTGGCGAAGATCCGGCCACCAGTTGCAGGGGCAGCAGCGGCGGGAGCCGGCGCCGGGGCGGCTGGCGCAGGCGCAGGTGCCGCAGGTGCAGGTGCCGCGGGTGCCGCTTCCGGCACAGGAGCCGCCGCAGGCGCAGGTGCGGCTGCCGGTGCGTCATCTGCCGCTGAGGCGTCCTCACCCTCTTCCAACAGCACGGCAATCACCGCGTTGACAGCGACCCCTTCCGTGCCATCGGGCACCAGGATCTTGGCTAGTGTGCCCTCATCGACCGCCTCGACCTCCATGGTCGCCTTGTCGGTTTCGATCTCCGCGATGACGTCGCCAGACGACACCTGATCGCCTTCCTTCATCATCCACTTGGCCAGTGTGCCCTCGGTCATGGTCGGCGACAGAGCGGGCATTAAGATATTGATTGGCATGTTCTTTCTCCCCCGCCCTGTTAGGCGCGATAACAGGCTTCTTTGGCCGCGGTCACGATGTCGGTCGCCTGCGGCAAGGCCAGCACTTCTAGGTTAGCGGCATAAGGCATGGGCACGTCCGGACCGCAGACCCGTTTCACCGGCGCGTCGAGCCAGTCGAAGGCGCTTTCCATCATCTGCATGGCGATCTCCGAGCCGATACCGGCGTAGCCCCAGCCTTCCTCGACCGAGACCAGCCGGTTGGTCTTCTGAACCGAGGCGACGATGGTCGCGGTGTCCAGTGGCCGCAGGCTGCGCAGGTCGATGACCTCGGCGGAAATGCCCTCGGCGGCCAGCGCGTCTGCGGCTTCGAGAGCCTTGCCCACCATGATGGAGAAGGCGCAGATGGTGACGTCGCTGCCCGGCCGCACGATCTTGGCCTTGCCGATGGGCACGGTCCAATCGTCGCTGTCCGGCACATCGAAGCTCTGTCCGTAGAGGATCTCGTTCTCCAGGAAGATCACCGGGTTGGGATCCCGGATCGCCGATTTCAGCAGACCCTTGGCGTCCGCCGCCGAATAGGGCGAGACCACCTTCAGGCCCGGACAATGCGCGTACCAGCTCGCGTAACACTGAGAGTGTTGAGCCGCGACCCGCGAGGCCGCGCCGTTGGGGCCGCGGAAGACGATCGGGCTGCTGACCTGGCCGCCGGACATATAGCGGGTCTTGGCGGCGGAGTTGATGATGTGGTCGATGGCCTGCATGGCGAAGTTGAAGGTCATGAATTCGACCACCGGGTTCAGGCCGTAGAAGGCCGCGCCAACACCCAGGCCGGCGAAGCCGTGCTCGGTGATCGGCGTGTCGATGACGCGTTTGGGTCCGAACTCGTCCAGCAGTCCCTGGCTGACCTTGTAGGCGCCCTGGTATTCAGCGACCTCTTCACCCATCAGGAAGACCTTGGAGTTGGCGCGCATTTCTTCGGCCATGGCGTCGCGCAGGGCTTCGCGCACGGTGAGCGTCACGGTCGCGCCGGTCCACTCGGGCTCGGCCTCGGGCGCCGGTGGCGCGACGTTGGCGGCGGCAGCAGGTGCAGCCGGTGCCGCAGGCGCCGGAGCCTCTGTGGCGGGCGCAGGTGCGGCGGCAGGAGCTGCGGCGGGCGCGGCGCTCAGCGCGGAGGCGTCCTCGCCCTCTTCCAGCAGCATGGCGATCGGGGTGTTGACCGCGACGCCGTCGGTGTCTTCGGCCACCAGGATCTTGCCCAGGACGCCTTCGTCCACGGCTTCGACCTCCATGGTCGCCTTATCGGTTTCGATTTCGGCGATGACGTCGCCGGACGCGACACTGTCGCCTTCGTTTTTCAGCCATTTGGCCAGCTTACCCTCGGTCATGGTGGGCGAGAGCGCGGGCATTAGAATCTCAATCGGCATGGGTCCCTCTCCGGGATAGATGTCTGTCGTTCGCTAAGGGTCCGGGCTGCGATCGCCCGGGCGCAGGCTCAGGATTCGACGTAGATGTCGGTGAAGAGCTCGGAAGGATCGGGCTCGGGGCTGTTCTGGGCGAACTCAGCTGCCGCCGAGACCGTTGCCTTGACCTGGCGGTCCAGCTCCTTGAGATCGGCCTCCTCGACCAGTCCCTGCTCCAGCATCATGCCGCGCAGGCGCTCGATAGGATCGCGCTCCTGGCGCATCTTCTGCACCTCTTCCTTGGAGCGGTACTTGGCCGGGTCGGACATGGAGTGGCCGCGGTAGCGGTAGGTCATCATTTCCAGAATGAAGGGGCCCTTGCCGCCACGGGCGTGTTCCGCTGCCTTCTCTCCGGCTTCCTTGACCGCCAGCACATCCATGCCGTCGACCTGTTGTCCTGGAATCCCGTAGGCCTGGCCGCGGTTGAACAGCTCGGTGCTCTTGGCTGAAGAACGCTCGATCGAGGTGCCCATGCCGTACTTGTTGTTCTCGATGATATAGATCACCGGAAGCTTCCAGAGGGCCGCCATATTGAAGGACTCGTAAACCTGTCCCTGGTTAAGCGCGCCGTCGCCCAGATAGGTCAGACAGACCGATGGCTCTTCCAAGTACTGGTGGGCGAAGGCAATGCCGGTGCCAATCGGCACCTGGGCGCCGACGATGCCATGGCCGCCATAGAACTTCTTGTCGTGGCTGAACATGTGCATGGAGCCACCCTTGCCCTTGGAATAGCCACCCCGCCGGCCGGTCAGTTCCGCCATTACGCCGTCCGGATCCATGCCGCAGGCCAGCATATGGCCATGATCGCGGTACGAGGTAACGACCGTGTCGCTCTCGGTGGTCGCCGCGCGCATCCCAACCACAACGGCTTCCTGTCCGATATAGAGATGGCAGAAACCGCCGATCAGGCCCATGCCATACATCTGGCCGGCCTTCTCTTCGAAACGCCGGATCGCCAGCATTTCCTTGTAGTAATGGAGCAGCTCTTCCTTGGAGGCTTTCGCTACGGAAGATTTCGCAGCAGCGGCTTTGCTTGTACTGGCAGCGGCCGTCTTGCGTTTCGCCACCGGCTTCTTTGCCGGGGCTTTCCTGGTCGCCATGGGCTCCCCCCTTGTCTGCGGATAATTCGGCAAGGGGCAAGCCCCCGTTATTCGCGCAAGAATACGGGGATTTAGACTGAATTGCAATACGATCTAAATTATTGAAAATGTTATATATTTATCGAATTAACTTGATTTTGATTAATATGATAAAATCCTTGCAACCGCTTGCATTTCCGAGAGCTACCTGTCGGCCGCATTATTGCGCTTAGGCGCGATCACTATCACTTCGTTTTCACGGCCATAGTTCAACACGTCGCGGGCGCGCTCTTCCAGCAGATCGGGATCGAGATTATCAGGCCGCAGCAATGAGACACGCGCCTGCATCTCATCGCGCTCCGCGCGCAGCTCCGCCTGAGCCTCATGCACCTTGGCCAGGTCTTGTTTCAGACGCAGCCAGGTCAAGAAGCCCCGGTCGCCCTCCACCGCGTGGTAGGCGAAGTAGACGACGGTGCAGACCGCCAACACCCTTGGCAGGATGAAGCGTGCGCGGCTGCGTATTTCCCAAGCAATTGACATGAGGAGAGCGAATCACAGTTCGATTCCTGCGGTCAACAGAAAAAGCGCAATGATTCCAATATGATTCACTTTCTCCGAATTGATTCCCATCCATTCCCCTTTTGGACTCCTTTTGGACTCATTCACCTCGATTGAGCTGAACTCACCCATCCTGTTGCAACGATCATTGCAAGGGGCCTTAGTGGCTAGGAATAAATTCTATAGGCTGGGAAATCTGACATTTTCGGCAGTTTACCGCCAACAAAGAGTCAGTTTACGCGGAAGATGGAAATAGGCTTGCCTTCGGCCACCCGCTCCGCCGTATTGCATTTGTAAGTGGCACTGAGATTGCGCACCTTCCCCTTAACCAGATCGTCGATCGCGAACCAAACGCCGCCGCTTTGCCAGGGATCGCACCAGACGGCATCCTTGCCCCAGGTGCGCAGGTTCTGTTTGCCGTCGGGACCCGCTTTGTTCCAGTTGGGATCCAGGCCGATACCGAGCCATGCGTGATCATAGTCCGGGTTTGAGAAGGCCATGAGGTCGAGTGAGCGCGCCTTCGGATAGTCGTCAAAGATCTTCAGCATGGCAATCTTTGCTTGCTCCATGCAGTTACCAACGCCGGCGGCGACGAACTGCGCCACAGCCGAGCGCATGGAGGGAAAGTTCGTTTGCCTGATTGCACTCAGTTGACCCACCAGAGGCCCCTGGTTCTCATTGCCGATCGAGGTGCCGATCAGTTTCTCATAACCGCCTGCTTCCGCCGCCCGCCCCGCGCGTTGATTGGTCGCCTTCAGCCCAAACTGCGTGACATACTTCACGGCCGCTTCCGCGGCATCGAGATTGTCCTGTAAAGCCATGCGTTTCCCCCTGCGAATCAATTCAAAAAAATCACCATAGCAAACCTGCGGCTGTGCGCCCGATCACAGTAAAGTCAGTTCCCAGGCTTTCGGATGACATTGGCGTGAATCGACCAGCGATGGCCGGCATTCGTGCCCGCCGAGCTTGCATCAATCGAGCGTTAATCTCTTAAAAGTCTACTGGCGCAATCACTGCAGGATCGTCTAGGGTCTTGTGGGGATTCGGCGAGCTCACTCTGTGGCTCGATTGCAAGCTAGAGGAGATGAGCGAAATGCCAGGCGTCATGTCGACCAACGATCTTACCAAGGGTGACGGCGAGGACCTCATGTGGACCGTCATCGAATTGATCGCCGAGGCGGGCGGATCAGGCGCTGTCGCGGTGGCCAAGACCATACATCTTCTCAGATCCGCTGGCGGGACCGGGCTCGCCGACGAAGACTATGCCAGCGATCTCGTTCCCAACCCCTACTTCGTGGTCAACGGCCATGAGGGGAACTCGAAGAAGACTGCACGTTACTTGCGCAATCGTGGTTTCAAGAGCCTCGGCGGCGCGGCGGTCGGCATCGCAGGCGGCCTGGGTAGCACCGTTACGCAGGTCGACGTGCTCAGCGCGATCCAGCATGGCAACGCTATCGGCACGACCACGGCCCACATGATTGGCGTGAATGCGGCCGGCGCTGGTTTCCGTAAGAGCGAGACCGTGACCGGATGGATTTCGGCGATCCAGAAGGCCAAGGCTGCGAAACTGGGCGTGCGCGGCACGGACCTGGCCGGCGCGGTCATCCCCGTTGCCGGTCTCGGCATTGCAACGGGCGCGGCAACAGCCATCGCCAAGCTGGGCATCAAACTCACCCTCGGCAAGCTGGTCGCCCGGACAGCCATGGAAGTGCATTGGCGGGCGCACGTAGAAACGCAGCTTTCAGGCGCCTTCGGCGGCAAAGCTGGCCAGCCGCAAGGGCCCGCCAGCGCAATCATGTATGAAATCTTCACCAAACGCGGTATTACCAGGCTATTCGGTAAGTACGACACAGCGACGCTGATGCGCGAGCCCGCCGGTTGGCTCGCCCTCAACGACAAGCTGATGCTGATGTAACCTGCCGGCGGTCTCTTGCCGCCTGCGCCGTCTTAGGAACCACCGGGCATGCTCAGCCACCGCGCTCTCCTTGCCTGCGGTCTCTCGATTGCTGTCCTGGCGCTCGGCGCAACCGGCTGGATCCTGGGATCACGCCTGACACAGGAAAAGACGCCCGCCGGGGAAGGCATCGTCTCTGTGCCAGCAGACACACGTGGTCCCTTTCAACTCGTCGACCACAATGGCCAGGAAGTGACAGAAGCCGATTTCAAAGGCGAGAAGGTCCTTCTCTACTTCGGCTACACCCACTGTCCGGATATCTGTCCCATGGCGCTGCAGGACATCTCAACGGCCATCGACGCCCTGGGACCGGACGCCGGGAAAGTTCGTCTCCTCTTCATCACCGTCGATCCCGAGCGAGACCGGCAGGAACATCTGGCGGACTACGTCCCTCTTTTCCACGAGCGCATGGTCGGCCTGACCGGCCCCCAGCAGAAAATCGACGCGGTGGCGCGAGCCTTCCGCGTGTACTACAGCCTGCGTAAGGATATCGATCCGGTCGACTACCCAGTCGATCACAGCTCTTATAGCTATCTTCTGGACGAAAACTGGGATCTGCAGCTGGTGTTCCGGCACGACACCACGCCCGAGACCATGGCCGCGGCGATTAGAGAGCTGCTTTAAAGTCCCCTTCAGCGAGGAGCGATATGGCTGCATCAAATTACATCAAGGAGCTTCGCTCGAAGATCGGCAAAAGTCTTCTACTTTGTCCCGCGGTTGCTGCTGTCATCCCGAATGATTCAGGCGAAATACTGCTCCAGCAGAAATCCCGTGGCGAAGGCTGGAGTTTACCTGCTGGCGCCATCGAGCCAGGTGAAACACCTCTTCAAGCCGTCGTGCGCGAGGTCCAGGAGGAAACCGCCCTGGAAGTGAAACCAGATAGATTGCTTGGTGTGTTTGGCGGGAGCGAATTTCGATATGTCTACCCCAACGGAGATGCTGTCGAATACACAGTTGTCCTATATCTCTGTAGCGTACTCAGGCCACTGCGACAGGATATCGACCGGGAAACCGTCGCGCTAAAGTACTTCAACGCAGATACTATGCCGCGTTTAGCCCTTCCCTATCCGAAAGAAACTTTGTTTTCCCACAAGCTTTCTTGACCAGGTTAACTCGCGCTAAAAAACTCGGAGTAGTTTTTTTTGAAGCTAAGGGAAACGGCAAATGGCCGCTTCGGTGACCTTGGCCTGGTATTGCTGTCCATAGGACTGCATGAAAACAGCACCCAGCGACGGAAAGGCCACGAAAGCGCTCGCTGCGATCATAATCAGGCTGAAAATTGCAATCATTGCCAGCCGGAGGGCCTTATCGCCCTCAGCGGCAGTTATCAATCTTTCACTTAAAACCATTTATCGGCCTTCCATAAAGCCAACATATCATGTGAGTTAACATTCTAGTATCGTCAAAATGCAGTTCAGAACTCTGTTAAACACCGGAGTATTAGTAACCTCCTAACCGTCGTCAAAAATTTCGCAGCGTCCCATCACCCTCTGTAGCGAGCAACAGTCGCATAACAATCGACTGGTAAAAACTAATTCAAAACCAAATAGTTATGTCTACTTCGCACCGATATATCGATTAACTTCACTTTTCTTCTTGCAAGCATATACTTTCGTATCTTGTGGCAGGCGGCCTGATTCTTTCGCATCAAATTCACAATCATAACCAAAATCTCTCCATAGTGGCTCACCATTTGGAGTAAAACCAAGTCGCAACTTCCCGCTTGCTTTGACAGAACTGAGAGGCCCAAAAACACGAAACTCAGAAGGCATGACTACTAAGGGGATGTTACAAGAAGTTCCTCCCCACTGGGTGCATTGGAACTCTTCATTATTATCGAGTCTAAGAAATATTGGTTGAGATTGGTTTCCAGGATCACTAGCCTTTGGTAATAATTCAAAGTTGACAGACAATTCTCCAAAAGCGGCAGTCTTCGGCTCTTTTTCAATTCCTGCCTTTTGCCGAATTTCACTTATCTGAGAGTCCTTAGCTAAAAGCTCCTCTCGAAGACGTGCAATTTCTTGAGAGATCTCAATGCCTCCCTCACCTTCCACCTCACCATGCTCAAATTGCTGTTCGAGTAAGGCTAAAACAGATCGCTTAGTTTGTTGTTCACTTTCAAGAGACGCCAAGTCATCAAGTCTTTCGACTTCCGACTTAGCCCATTTCTTTGCATCGTCATCATCAAGTGTTGCGGCGAAGTACCGAAGCATCGCAACGCGCTCATCGCCAGTATGCAAAAGTAAATTTTGAATGATAGAGAATTCCTGCTTCTGCTTCAGATGATCATTGTTAATTTCCGCAGCTTTAACTTTTTGTTTTTCTATTTCAATCATCTGCTCTTGAGCAAGATAATCGCCAACTTTATCAGGGATTGTAAGAAATGTTGATATTACAGCAACAATAGCGGTAATCCATGCAGGGCGATGCCATACAGGATCGGTAGAACGATCTTTCTTGTCTTTTGAATGCTCGGTCGAATCAGTCATGGCTAACTCGCCTCCCAACCCAGTCAACAAATAGCCTCACGCCTGCATATCTAGCACAATATTCGATCTTGGGTTGTTTTTCCAGCTAGTAGATATCACAAACAAAATGCCATTACCAGAAACACACTTTGTCCTCGTTTGAAGCTGGGTCTACTACACTTTCGCTAATCGGTCCAACCGACGTAGCGTTACTTCGAGTTATCCCCGCAGGACGCTGCGCCCGGCGTAGTGGGCTGCAATGCCCAGTTCTTCGTCGATGCGGATCAACTGGTTGTACTTGGCCAGCCGGTCGGAGCGTGAGAGCGAGCCGGTCTTGATCTGGCCGCAGTTGGTGGCGACCGCCAGGTCGGCAATGGTCGAGTCCTCGGTCTCGCCGGAGCGGTGCGACATGACCGCCGTATAGCCGGCCTTGTGGGCCATATCGACGGCCTCCAGGGTCTCGGACAGCGTGCCGATCTGGTTGACCTTGACCAGGATGGAATTGGCCACGCCGCGCTGAATGCCGTCGGCCAAACGTTTGGGATTGGTCACAAAGAGGTCGTCGCCCACCAGCTGGACTTTGTGCCCGACCGCCTCGGTCAGCATTTTCCAGCCGTCCCAGTCGTCTTCGGCCATGCCGTCCTCGATGGAGAGGATGGGATAGCGGTCGCAGAGCGACGCCAGATAGTCGACCATGGCCGCCGGATCCAGGCTCTTGCCCTCGCCCGCGAGCTCGTACTTGCCGTCTTTGAAGTATTCGGTAGAGGCGCAGTCGAGCGCCAGCATGACGTCGTCGCCCAGACCGTAACCGGCGGCTTCGACCGCCTTGGCAATGAAATCCAGAGCCTCATCGGTCGAGCCGATGTTGGGCGCAAATCCGCCCTCGTCGCCGACGTTCGTGTTGTGCCCGGCGTCCTGCAGGGCCTTTTTCAGCGCTTGGAAGATCTCCGCCCCCATGCGGATCGCGTCGGTACCGCTGGCGCCGCCAACCGGCATGACCATGAATTCCTGAATGTCGATCGGGTTATCGGCGTGGGCGCCGCCGTTGATGATGTTCATCATGGGGACCGGCAGAGTGCGCGCGAAAGCGCCGCCGACATAGCGATAGAGCGGCAGGCCGGCGTCCTCGGCGGCGGCTTTTGCCGTGGCGAGGCTGACACCCAGAATGGCATTGGCGCCCAGGCGGGACTTGTTCGGCGTGCCGTCCAAATCGATCATGGTCCGGTCGATCTTGAGCTGGTCTTCCGCGTCCAGGCCCGAGAGCACATCGAAGATCTCGTGATTGACCGCTTCCACGGCATTCAGGACGCCCTTGCCGCCATAGCGGCCCTTGTCGGCGTCACGCAGTTCCACGGCTTCGTGTGCGCCGGTGGAGGCGCCCGAAGGCACAGCCGCGCGCCCGAAAGCACCGTTTTCGAGGGTCACGTCGACCTCAACCGTCGGGTTGCCGCGTGAATCCAAAATTTCACGCCCGCGAATATCAACAATCGCCGTCATGGAATGTCCTGCTCCGTCCTTGTCTGTTCCGCCGCCGACCTGACGGCCAAAGGCGGTAAATTGAATTCCCTATCTTGAAAATCCGGCCTTTGCAGCCGGTTTTCTTATTACTTATCCGGCCAGTTCGATGGGGTTCGCCTTGGCGATCGCGTCAAAGGCCATCAGCGTGGAGATCAAGTCCTTCAACTGCCGCAGAGGCACCATGTTCGGGCCGTCAGAGGGCGCCGTATCCGGGTCCTGGTGCGTCTCCATGAAGACCGCCGCGACACCGACCGAAATGGCCGCGCGCGCCAGCACCGGCACGAATTCGCGTTGCCCGCCGGAGGAGCCGCCACGGCCACCGGGCTGCTGGACTGAATGGGTTGCGTCGAAAACCACCGGCGCACCGATATCCGTCGCCATGATCGCCAGCGACCGCATATCGGAGATCAAGGTGTTGTAGCCGAAGGACGCCCCCCGCTCGCAGACCATCACGTTGGGATTTCCGCTCTCGGTGATCTTGGCGGCCACATTCTTCATGTCCCAGGGCGCCAGGAACTGCCCTTTTTTCACGTTGATCACCCGGCCGGTCTTGGCCGCAGCGACCAGCAGATCGGTCTGGCGGCAGAGATAGGCCGGGATCTGCAGCACATCGAGCACCTCACCCGCCGGCGCGCACTGCTCGGCGGTGTGCACATCGGTCAGGACCGGACAGCCATAAGTTTCCTTGATTTCCGCGAAGATCGGCAGGGCCTCATCCAGCCCGACCCCACGGCCGGCCTTCAGACTGGTGCGGTTCGCCTTGTCGAAAGAGCTTTTGTAGATCAGGCCGATCCCCAGTTCACCGGCCATCTCGGTCAGGGCATGGCTCATTTCCAGAGCATGCGCCCGGCTTTCCATGGCGCAGGGCCCGGCGATCAGGACGAAAGGCAGGTCGTTTCCGAGCGTGAGAGAGCCGACTTCTACATGCTGCGTCATGCGGACGGAGTTCCTTAGCTAGAGCCAGTTACCCTACATCAGGCGCGACTGGGCGACCGCCGCCGCGATGAAGGAGGTGAAGAGCGGATGGGGATCGAAGGGCTTCGACTTCAGTTCCGGATGATACTGCACGCCGATAAACCAGGGATGCTGGGGCAGCTCGACGATCTCCGGCAGCTCGCCGTCCGGGGACAGGCCGGAGAACAGCAGTCCTGCTTCTTCCAGCTTTTCCCGGTAGTTGATGTTGACTTCGTAGCGATGCCGGTGCCGTTCTTCGATGTTCACGGCGCCATAGGCCTCCTGAACCCGGCTGCCCTCCTTAAGGGTGCAGGGATAAGCGCCCAAGCGCATAGAGCCGCCCAGATCGTCGTCGCCGCTGCGCTGCTCGACTTTGTTGCCGTGCGTCCATTCGGTCAGCAGACCGACGATCGGATCCTCGATTGGCCCGAACTCGGTCGAACCCGCGCCCTCGATCCCCGCCAGGTTGCGCGCCGCATCGATGCAAGCCATCTGCATGCCGAAGCAAATGCCGAAATAAGGCACATTGCGCTCGCGCGCGAAGCCTGCAGCAGCGATTTTGCCTTCGGAACCGCGCTCGCCGAATCCGCCCGGTACCAGAATACCGTGTACGTTCTCCAAGGAATGGATCGCCCCATCCTGCTCGAAAATCTCGGAATCGAGCCAGTTGACCTTTACCCGTACGTTATTGGCGATGCCGCCGTGGGTCAGGGCCTCGGCCAGAGATTTGTAGGCGTCCAACAGCGAGGTGTACTTGCCCACAACACCGATGGTGACCTCGCCGTCCGGCTGGCGAATGACGTTCGTTACAGCGTCCCAACGGCTGAGATCGGGCTGGGGCGCGTCCTTTAGATCGAAGTGCCGGCAGATCTGCTCGTCGAGCCCTTCTTCGTGATACGCGCGCGGCACGGCATAGATGGTGTCCACGTCCAGCGCCTGAATGACCGCCTCTTGGCGCACGTTGCAGAAGAGCGCGATCTTGCGCCGCGCATCGACCGGAATCTCATGCTCGCAACGGCAGACCATAATGTCCGGCTGAATACCGACCGACTGCAGTTCCTTGACCGAATGCTGCGTCGGCTTGGTCTTGAGTTCGCCGGCCGAAGCCAGATACGGCAACAGGGTCAGATGGACGAAAACGCTGCGCTCGCGGCCCAGTTCGTTGCCGAGCTGACGAATGGCCTCCAAAAAGGGCAGTCCCTCGATATCGCCCACCGTGCCGCCGATCTCGCAAACGATGAAGTCCTCATCGGTCACATCGGCGCGCACGAACTCCTTGATGGCGTCCGTCACATGGGGAATGACCTGCACGGTCGCGCCCAGATAGTCGCCGCGGCGCTCTTTCTGAAGAACCTTCGAATAGATCTGGCCGGTGGTGACGTTGTCGCTGCGCCGCGCGGACACGCCGGTGTAGCGCTCGTAGTGCCCCAGATCCAGATCGGTCTCCGCGCCGTCGTCGGTCACGAAGACTTCACCGTGCTGATAGGGGCTCATGGTGCCCGGATCGACGTTGAGATAGGGGTCCAGTTTTCTGAGGCGGACTTTAAAGCCCCTTGCCTGGAGAAGCGCGCCCAGGGCTGCCGAAGTAAGCCCCTTTCCAAGTGAGGAGGTCACCCCTCCGGTAATAAAGATATAGCGCGTCATCGACCCTTGCTCAAAAACGCTGTCCGCCCGCCTTCAGCCAAACAGCAGCACTCTAACCCCTCGCCGGCACCGATCCCGTGCCGACCATGTTCTCTTTAACTGCCTTCCTGGCCCACGCGCCTGCCTGGCCGTCCGCCTCTTGTCCTGGTCGCGTCAGTTCTGCTGTGGTGTCGGCGGTGAAAGCGGCTGCAGCGGCGCATCGAGCGGAGCCGGGGCCGACTGGAGATCGTCGACGATCGAACCGCGCTCAATCGACTGATTGGCCAGAATGGTCAGGCCGAGGCTGCTCAGCATGAAGAGACCGGCGAGAATCGCGGTCGTGCGCGTCAGGAAATTGGCGCTGCCGCGGCCACTCAAGAAACCGCCCATACCGCCGGCGCCACCACCGCCGCCGCCGCCGCCGATTCCGAGGCCACCGCCTTCGCTCTTCTGCAACAGCACAACGGCGATCATCCCGATCGCCAGCAGCAAATGGACTACCAAAGCAACATCTTGCATCGAATCAATCTTTCAGTATCTCGACCCCAGCGGGGCCGTTTCCCGGCAGCTTTTCGCCAAAAGGCCGCACAGGCCTCGCGGCCCACCGCTCCGGAGTCGTAGCCGATCCTTCGCGTTGTCCCGCAGAAAGCCTGCGCCGCCTGGACGCTGCCTTTAATCTGTCATCCTCTACTGCGCCCTGACATCCGGAGCTTCAAAGCCCCGTATCCCAGGCCTGCGTCTAGAACGCAGGCTATTTAGCTCTTTGTGCGCCTGATTGCTAGGGACAACTGCTTCCGATGGCCCAAAAATCCTCTACTTTAAGACTCGCGCCACCTACCAGTGCGCCATCGACGTTTTCCACCGCCATCAGTTCCGCCGCGTTGGCCGGCTTAACCGAGCCGCCGTAAAGGATGCGAATCCCGTTTCCGGTGGCTTCACCGAACAGCTCGACAAGGAGGGCGCGGATATGCGCGTGGGCCTCCGCCACATCCGCCGGCGTCGCCGTCAGACCCGTCCCAATCGCCCAGACCGGCTCGTAAGCCACCACAAGATCCGCCGTCGACGCTTCCGGTAGCGATTCGCGCACTTGGGCCTCAATGATTTCCAATGCGCGACCGGCTTTGCGTTCCTCTGCGGTTTCGCCAACACAAACGATGGCTTTCAGGTCAGCCCGCGCCGCGGCATCGGCCTTGCTGCGAACCAGAGCGCTACTCTCACCATGATCGGCGCGGCGCTCGGAATGGCCCAAAATCACAAAGCCACAGCCGATATCCGCCAGCATCTCGGCGCTAAGATCGCCGGTATGCGCACCGGAAGCCGCCGTATGGCAATCCTGCCCCCCCAGTGCGATACCGCTGCCGGCGATCGCTTCAGACACAGGAATCAAAAGATGAGCTGGCGGACAAACCAGGAAATCGCAGCGCGGCATCTCGGCGCGGCATTTCTCCGCCAGGCCGCCCGCCAAGGCGGCACCGCCCGCGCGCAGCCCGTTCATCTTCCAGTTACCGGCAATTAACTTGCGCCCCATGCTTGCTCTCTCCATCCCAGGATTTGACTTTCACCCACGAAAACCGGGCAGAACCTCGATGCGCGTCTACCTAACATGACGGCTGCTGAGGCGAAAGACCGGGGCGCGAATTGCATATTGCCCAGGCCTCGGGGGCTACCTAATATGCCGCACGCTCAAGAAAAAATTGGCGTTCTCAATGAGAATGCGCACTTGTGAAGCAGGGAACACATTGCTTCAGATCGTCGTTGTAGATATCAACAACGTCGATATCACCGACTATGTAATCAGGGACTTGCCATCGCCATGGCCGAAAAGAAGACCAACCCCATCAAGAAGATCGTCACGATCGCGCTGTTCTCTCTCCTGATCGCTAGCTTCGGTGTCTGGGGCATCGGCGATATCTTTCAAGGCCCGAGCCACAGTTACTCGGTGGCGGCGGTCGGCAAGACCGAGATCAGCCAGCAGGAATTCAGCCGCAATCTTCGGGCTGAGCTGAACCGGTTGGCCCCACAGTTCGGCGGCCGGCTGGACATCGAACAGGCCCGCGCACTAGGGCTCGTCCAACAGGTCATGGACCGCCTGGTGAACCGCGCGCTCTTTACCCAGCACGCCAATGATATGGGCCTGGTCGTAACCAAAGAGCAGCTTCGCGAGCAGATCGCTATCCTGCCCGCTTTTCAGGGTCAAACCGGAAACTTCGATCGCATCCAGTACGAAACGGCCCTCCGCAACAGCGGCCTCAGCGAAGAGGCCTTCCTCGATGGCTTGACGGGCGACATTCAGCGTCAACAGGTCACCAGCGCTATTTCGGCCGGTGCGATTACGCCTCGAACCCTTGCGGACGCGCTTTACCGCTACAGCGCCGAGACCCGTACAGCCGAGACGGTGCTCTTCCGCAACGACAGCATCACCGAAACGCCGCAGCCGACCGACGAGCAAATCCAAACCTATTACGACAACGCGACGAGCAGCTATCTGGCGCCGGAATTCCGGAATATCTCCGTCCTGCAAATCCGCCCGGATAAGCTGACCGAGGAAGTCGGCGTCTCAGACGAACAGCTGCGCGAAGAGTATGAAATTCGTAAGGAATCGCTCTCGGTTCCCGAGCGCCGACAGGTTTCCCAGGTTCTTTATCCGAACGAAGACGACGCTAAAGCCGCTCTTGCCATGATTCAGGAAGGGCGCGACTTCACGGCGGTCGCAGAAGAAACCGGCGCCGGCACGCCCGTATCTCTGGGCTTGATCAGCCGAGCCGAGTTGTTCGGACAACTCCCGGCGCTCGCCGAGGGTGCCTTCGCAGTGGCCGAGGGCGGCGTCTCCGATCCTGTCCAGAGCCCGCTCGGCTGGCACTTGGCACAGGTCAGCGAGATTCAGCCAGGCAGCGTGACACCATTGGAAGAAGTCGCCGATCAATTGCGCGCGGACATCAAGCTGCGGCTTGCCACCGACTCGGTGATCACGCTGGCCAATGCACTCGACGACACCATGGCCGGCGGCGCGACGCTGGAAGAAGCCGCTGCATCGCTCAGCCTCGCGCTCGAAAACCATCCGAGGGTCGATCGATCGGGCAACGACGATAAGGGAGAGCTCATCGAAAGCCTGCCCGATGACCGGACCTTCCGTACAACCGTCTTTTCAACGCCGATCGGTCAGGAAAGCCTGCTGACCGAAGCCGCCGACGGCAGCTACTTCGTGGTTCGTGTTCTCGAGAGTATCCCCGCCACAACGCGTCCCCTGACCGACGTTCGGGAAGACGTCATTGCCGACTGGCAGGAAGCAGAGACCGCACGGATTTTGACGGAAAAAGCCAGCGCCATGGTTGAAGCTCTCAATAACGGTGGCGACTTTGCGGCTCTGGCCCAGGAAGCTGGCCTGACAGTCGACACCACGCCCGCGCTGCAGCGCTTCAATGCGACGCCCACCGCCGGCATCCCGCTCGATCTGCCAAGCAAGCTCTTTGAGCTGGACGAAGGCAAAGCGGATGTCGTTGAAGCGAGCGATGGGATCATGGTCGCGAAGCTGACCACCATTTCCGCGGCCCCTCAGGAAACTGCCGATACGGCAATCGCGACGCTGCAGCAGAACCTGGCCAGCCGCATGCAGAACGATCTGGTCAGTCAGTTCATGTCCACCTTGAACGGCAGTTACGCGGTCAACATCAACGACCGGAACCTGGACATCGTCCTGCAGCAGTTTTAGCCCGATAGGTGCAGATTTAGTTCTATGAACGCACAGGATTCTTCCGCGCCGGACTTCGCTGACTTTGCGAAAGTCTACGAAAGCGGCGCGTCGCAGGTTGTCTGGACAACCCTGATTGCCGATCTGGAGACGCCCGTCTCGGCTTTTCTGAAGCTTGCCGAGGGCCAGCCCAACTCGGTGCTCTTCGAATCCGTCGAAGGCGGAACGAACATCGGCCGCTATTCCTTCCTCGGGTTCAAGCCGGACGTGATCTGGCGCTGTCGCGGCGACCAGGCAGAAATCAACCGCAACGCCATGCTCGACCTCGAGAGCTTCACGCCGCTGGAAGGTGGTGCGCTCGACAGCCTCAGAGCACTGGTTGCCGAGAGCCGTATCGACCTGCCCCAGGGATTGCCGCCCATGGCCTCCGCCGTGATCGGCTATCTCGGCTATGAAACCGTGCGTCTGATGGAGCACCTGCCCGATCAAAACCCGGACTTTCTAGAGGTCCCGGACGGTATGTTCATCCGCCCGACCGTCATTGCCATCTTCGACCGGGTCGAGGATCAGGTCACCGTGGTCACCCCGGTCTGGCCTGCGGCTGACGTCTCCGCGCGAGAGGCTTACGAAGCCGCCTACGGACGGCTTGCCGAGGTGGTCAACGACTTCGAACAGCCCGTCCCACGTGGACGCGACGTCTACATGGGTGAGACGCTGCTGCCGGAACCGACCTCCAATGTCACCCAGGCGCAGTTCCACGAGATGGTGGAAAAGGCCAAGGAATACATCCTGGCCGGCGACATCTTCCAGGTCGTGCTATCCCAGCGTTTCGCGGTTCCCTTCGAGCTGCCGCCCTTCGCCTTTTACCGCGCGCTGCGCCGGATTAACCCCTCGCCGTTCCTCTTCTATCTCAATCTCGGCGCCTTCTCGATTGTCGGCTCCAGCCCGGAGATCCTGGTCCGTCTGCGCGACGGAAAGGTCACGATCAGGCCCATTGCCGGCACGCGTAAACGCGGCGCCAATCCGCAGGAAGACAAGGAACTGGCCGCCGATCTGCTGTCCGATCCCAAGGAACTCGCCGAGCACCTGATGCTTCTCGATCTGGGGCGCAACGACGTCGGCCGCGTGGCCAAGGTCGGCTCGGTCACCGTGACCGAAAAGATGCTGGTCGAGCTCTACAGCCACGTCATGCACATCGTCTCCAACGTGGACGGGGAGCTGGACGAGAAGTACGACGCCATGAAGGCGCTCTATGCCGGCTTCCCGGCGGGCACTGTCTCCGGCGCGCCCAAGGTCCGCGCCATGGAGATCATCGACGAGCTGGAACCCGACCGCCGCGGTATCTACGCCGGCGCAGTGGGTTACTTCGGCGCCACCGGCACCATGGACACCTGCATTGCCCTGCGCACAGCGGTGGTCAAGGACAACACCATCTATATCCAGGCTGGCGGCGGCGTGGTCGCGGACAGCAGCCCCGAGGGCGAATACCAGGAATGCCGCAACAAGGCCCGCGCCCTGGTGCGCGCCGCGGAGGAAGCGGTCCGCTTCGCCTCTCAGAAGTCGAATATCTGAGTCTGGGTGCCAGTTCCCGCAAGCTGAGCCGCACAAGCAGCTTCGTCATCACCTAAAATCGACGCCCTGTCGATCCATATTCATTTGTGTTAATATGTTTTCCACTCTCGACAGTTCATCTGAGGAGACTCGGAAAACATGTCAAACGAACTCACCAATGCGGCCAAGCTGGCCATTCTCAGATATCTGACAACCATTCTTTTGAGCAGTTTTACGGTCTTATCGACGCTCGCCTATTTCATCTTCATCAAGCCGCTGGATAATCTGGAGCTGAGTGTCACGCAGTCGGTGAACGAAAAATTCACGCAGCGCCTCGACAAGACGATCGAGCGGAATCAGGAAAAGTTCGATCAAGCCTACATCAAACTCCTGAGCGCGCAGGCAGATCTCAGATCGGCCTCCAGCGAAGTCAGCAAGAAGATCGAAGAAGCCGACGTCATCATCGAGAAGATGAAAGCCCGGCACGAAGAAATTGTCGTTATCTGGAATACCGTCCAGAGCACCGAACAAGACCTCAAGATCATTGTCCAGGGTGCCCGTGACGAAGCAGCGTCACAAGCTGGCCTGAATCTGACCTCGATGCAGGCGGAAATCGAAGCTTTGTCGGCAGATCTGAAAGATATCGATGAACGGCTTGGAACTGTGCTCGAGGCTAAGATCTCTCAAGACGCAATCTCTATCGCAGATGCCAAGCAAGAGGTTGCGCTCGCTGTCATTCCCGAGGCTCCCCGAGGGTTCTTGCCCTGCGATCCATTTTCACTCACCGAAAGGCAGATGGATCTCATTTCCGTCAAACAAAGGGTCGAGCGCACGGACACTTTCTCCAGCAGCGACAAACGTTACTACCGCAACATCTTTAGTATCGCGATTCGGCAAGACAACGACGCCCCGCTCCCTGAGGCAGTCTCAGCTTGTGTCCTGAACGCCATAGAGAGCGTCGACTATCACCTGGCCGAAAACTGGTTTACCCCAAGTCTCTACAAAAGGACCGATCCGGCGGCTGATTTTCGTTTCAGTATAAAGGTTTGGGGCTCAACCAACATACGCGCGGAGGTTCATCTGAAAGGCGATCAGGCGACTTTGAGCAAGGCCGGCCGCTTTTCAACGGCTGACAATTATACGGCCTTCCTCGCAACCCGACGCGATCTTATTGCGACCCAGTAACGCTTAAACCGATACTTGGTGTTGCTGCCGGTATCAGGAGCGCTCCTGATCCAGTATGAGACGCAGACCCAAGCCGCCGAGTACCAGGGCGGAAGCACGGTCAAACAACGGCTTCATGCGGAGGTAACCTCGGCTCACCGGTTCCGTACTCAACAAGAGGGCGAAGGCCGAATAGGCGATCACCTCGATCAGGAAGTGGTTGCCGACGATCAATGCTTTCTGCGCCAGGGTGATCTCGGGTGGAAAGATCACAACCAGCACCGCGGCGGAAAAGAGCACAGATTTCGGATTGGCCAGATTGACCAGCAGCCCCCGCAGAAAGGCCCTGCGCCTGGTCCCTGCCCCATTCGAAGCCGCATCGCCGATGGGATCGTAAGCGGTGCGCCAGGTAATCCAGGCCACATAGATCAGATAGGCGGCACCAACGATCTTGATGGTCGTATAAGCCCAGGGAAAGAGCCGGAAGAGCCCGTCCAGTCCCAGTAGCGCCATGGCCGTCCAGCCGGCGGCCATAAAGGCGAGCCCGCAACCGGTCATGACACCGGCGCTCCGGCCGCTGCTCAGGGTCGTGCGCAAGGCGTAGAGCAACGCAGGGCCTGGACTGGCGAGAGCCACCAGCAAGGCGAGATTGAAGGCAAGCAGATGATCCAGTTCCATCACCATGCCTCCGTGCTGTCGAAGACCTTTTCCGCCTCGGCCCGCACCCTTTCGTCCAAAGGTCGTGGTTTCAGATCGACGCCCTTTGCGAGCCGGTCTGTAATCACCTTAAGCGCCGAAATCCTGGCGTACTTCTTGTCGTTTGCCGCGATCGCATGCCAGGGCGCAGCCTCGGTCGAGGTCTGTGCGAACATATCGTCAATCGCCTTTTCATAGTCTTTTCGGCTGTTGCGGTTACGAAAATCCTCGTAACTCAGCTTCCAGCGCTTCATGGGATCATGCAGCCGATCCTCAAAGCGCTGAAGCTGAACCTCCGGGGTGACGTGCAGGAAAAGCTTCACCAGCCGCGTCCCGCCGTCGATCAGCAGCTTTTCAAACTGATTGATCTCTTCGTAAGCCCGTTTCCATTCCTTCCGTTCGGCGAAGCCCTCGACCCGCTCCACCAGGACCCGGCCATACCAGGTGCGGTCGAAAACGGAGATGGCGCCTTTAGGCGGCAGGCGTTCCCAAAAGCGCGCCAGATAGTGCCGTTCCAGATCGTGCGGCCGGGGCGCGGCGATCGGCCAGACCTTGAAGCCGCGCGGATCCAGGACCGCCGACATGCGCCGGATTGTGCCGCCCTTCCCCGCCGCATCCCAGCCTTCAAACGCAATGACGGCGCTGTCACCCGTATGCAGATAGGCCTGCTGGATCTTCAGCAGCTTGGTTTGAAGCTCTTCAAGTTGCTGGTGATAGGCCTCTTTTTCCAGGCGCTTATCCATCTCGATTTTGGAAAGACGCGGTGCCCCTTTGTGCTTCTCTTTCTTCGACATGCCCTTCACCTCAACAGCTTAGCGGTCATGATCACCTGCAACCGCAATCAGAACAAGCCTGATTGATTTGTCTCAACGCGCCCCCTCGCAAGAGGTGTAGACTGTTCCCAGGCAAGTCGGACCAATAACTTGGGACCAGAGAAATGACAGACGATCTCCAAAGACTGGCCGGCCGCGAACGCGGCGAGATGAAGGCCAAGGCCAAAGCGCGCCAGCAGTTCACCCGGGAACGGGACCGTAAGGGCAAGCTGCGGATGGCCGAAGCGGTCAGCGCCAAAAAGGACGAACTGCAACACCGCGACCAGGCCATGCGGGCTTTCGGGCATAAGGCTTTGTAAGTCCCCCGAGGGAGATCACTCAAGCCTGTATGAGGCGCACGCGTGCGGGCGCCTCTCTGCGGCCTAGTGCTCCTCTTCGATAAAATCGGATTTGTACCGAAGAGAGCTCGGCTTCTTCTCCGGTGATAGCAAAAGCTCGTCCAGATAGTCGGGTCGATAGTAGCAGTCCCAGGGTGCCAGACCGAAGTACGCGTTCAAGAATTGCCTGACAATTCCGGACCCTCGAACTGTAACCCCGATAAAATCGTTACGTTTCAAAGCTCTAATATCGAAAAAAGATTGAACCGGAATGGCTGATGTTTTTCCGGCAACCTCCCACGATCCCCGGTCCAGGGCGTCGGTTGTCACGAACAAAGCAGAGATTATGTCGGCAGCGCCAAAAGCAATTTCCTGCTCTGGGTCACTTAGCTTTAAGTTCGAAAAGACACAGACAACGCTGCCTAACGCTTCGTACTCATACCCTATGACCTGGCCGACGGCATAATCTCCATCCGATAGTGGAACCAGGAAAACACTGCCAACTTCCCATTTTTTGCTTGGCTTCTTTTTCCGCCAGAACACTTTTCATCCCACCCCTAAGCTACTGCTGATATGGTAGTACATAGCTCTCAAAATTCTACCTGGAATGCTGTTATGATTGGTTTTCTGTCAGGTCTTTTTTCTTCCTCAAAACGCGCGAAGCAGCGTCGAGGAAATCAAGAAGTCTGCCAAAATCTTGAGAGCCATGGCGATGAACTGACAGCTCCGAGACAGATCGATCACTGGATTTATTTTCAAACCTCGAGCAATCGGACGACCTTCATTGAAGAGGCGCAAAAGCTCGGATTTGACGTGGGTGGATACCTGGAAGATCAGAGCGACTCAATGCCTTATGGGGTACGTGTGACACGGATCGATGTTCCCAGCTACGACGCCATCGACGACGTCACTTTGCCCCTCTTCGATTTAGCCCAATCGCTCGACGGCAACTACGATGGATGGGAAACAAGCGTCGTGAACGGCAGCGCAGCGGAGTAACGGCTGCCCCTCCGGTGGCTTGATCGGCAGGATTGCAAGAATCTCGCCCCTGCGAACATCCTAATTCCACGGTATCACCCTGACCTCTGGCCAGAGATCCTGGCAGCGCGCGGCCTTTTCGTCGTAGGTGCCCTTGTTGTCCAGGTGCGGGTTCGGACGCAGGACCATCTCGAAAACGTCCTCCAGGCCGAAGGGCGCTTCAATGGTCAGTGTCCCATCGGCTTCCAGGCGGGCGCCGACTGCGTGGGTCGTGCTGGCGTAGCGGGTCAGGCTTTCGACGGAATTGCCTAAGGGACTATAGGGCGCGCCAAAGCGCTGTTCGAACCAAAGATGCACGCGGGCCTGATTCCGGACTTCGACGGGTGTCGCAACCGGCGCAGCTTCGAAGGCGGCGGTCGCCCGCTTGATCACGGCGTCTTCGGCTTCCCAGCTGAGGTCGGCGCCATCGAAGTAGATCAGGTCGATGTCCTTCAAGCCGTAGCCTGCGGGCTTGCCGCTCAGGGCGTTCCAAACCGTCTGATAGATGGCGCCGCTGGCGATGTACCAGTCCGGCAGCCCGAGATCTCGAACGAGCGTCAGGCTGGGCCAGAGCAGTTCGTCCTGCTTCAGGATCTCTTCCAGCTGCGCGCGGTACTTGGCTTCGGGATCAGTTCTCGACACGCCCTTTTTCCGGTTCGGGCGCCGGTGTGGCCCGCGCCAACTGCAGGTTCTGACGGACGATCTCCGAAATCGGCACCAGTGCAAACCCGCGTTTTACGGCCATCGGCAGCCATTCGGCCAGCACCTCTAGTGTCCCGTCATGCGGATGACCGATCGCCACAGCATGCCCCTGACGCCGCGCAAGCGCCTCGACTGCAGCCAATTGCCGTCGGATGGCATCCCTGTTGCGATGGTCGTTGTCGATAAAGACGTCGCGCTGGGCGAAGGGCAGCCTGAAAGCTTTCGCGGCAGCTTCGGCCCGGCTTTCGGCGATGGTCCGGGAATCCAGGAACAGCAATCCGCGCTTCGCCAGCTCCGACATGACCAGCCGCATACCCGCTTCGGACTTGGTGAACTTGCTGCCCATGTGGTTGTTCATCCCGACATAGCCGGAGAAGCGGTCCAGACTCCATTTCAGGCGCCGCTGCAGCTCCTCGGGCGCCAATCCCGTCAGCAACGCGTTCTCACCGGGGTTCTGACTCTGTTCTTCCGGCTCCATGGGCATATGCACCAGGAGCTCGTGGCCAGCCTCGCGCGCCTTCCCGGTCAAGTCGTCCAGATGATTCGCGTAGGGCAGGAACGCGAGCGTCAAAGGTGCAGGTAAGGAAATCGTCCGCCGGGCATTTCTCAGATTGGGGCCGATGTCATCGATCACCACGGCGATCATGGGCTGGCCCTTCACCGCCTTTGGCGCTGTGGCATTTCTCAGCCAAAGCGGCGGGATAACTTCCTTTTCCGTGACTTCATTCGGGCTTTTGTTTTCCGGGCTCTCGTCCTTCAGTTCCTCAGGCTTAACCTGCTCAGCGGTGGCAACGTCCTGCGTTGGCAAGGCCGCGTCCGACGGCTTCGACTCCGCCTTCTTGGTGGCCTCCTTAGCGGCAGTGACTGCCTCAGGCGTGGTCTGCGCTTCAACTGGTAAGCTGCTGTTATCAGGCAGATAACCGCCAGAACCTTGGTTGGTTCCGTCGCGCACCAGGGTATCGGTGATGCGGAGCTGCTCGAGGTCCAGGGGTTTGCTCTCTTGGCTCGGCCGCGGCAGCGGCGCCGTCTCTTGACGGCTTTCAACCGTGTCGTCCTCAGTCTCTTGAGAGGCTTCAGCCGTCCGCGAGGGCGCGTCCTCCGGTGCGTCGCTTGGCGAATCGCCGAGCAGAACCGCACCGGCATAGAGTCCGCCAACCACCAGAATCGGCAGCAGCAAGGCAGGCGCCAGATATTTCAGCCAACGCGTAAGCGGCTGTTTTTCGGCCTTTTTCTTTGCTTTCCGCGCCAAGGTTCAGGCTTTCCGCAACCAGGTGATCGTCATGCCGGGGAGTTACGCCGGGGGTCTGTGGTGGGCATCCTGCCAGCTTCACCAGAATAAACAACAGATGCTGCAGATCCTTTAACCATAAAGGCGCGCATTCCAGGCCCGGAGTTGGAGATTTTTGACAGATCGAGAAGCTTGAACAGCCTTGCTTTCACGTGCTTTATCAACCTGCTATAACGGCGCGAAAGCTTCACGCAAACCTCATGGAAAGACCAGATAAGTCAATAACATGCTGTTACTCATCGATAACTACGACAGTTTCACCTACAACCTCTATCACTTCCTCGGCGAGCTCGGCGCGACGGTAGAGGTCTGGCGAAACGACAGCATGACCGCCGACGAGGCGCTGGCGCTAAAGTTCGAGGGGATCGTCATTTCCCCGGGCCCCTGCGATCCGGACAAGGCGGGAATCTGCCTGGAACTAATCGAGAAAGCCGCCGGAAAGCACCCGATCCTGGGTGTGTGCCTCGGTCACCAGGCCATTGGTCAGGCCTACGGCGCCAAGGTGGTGCGCGCACCCTCTCCCATGCACGGTAAGCTGAGCCCGGTAAGTCACGATGGCGGAAGCGTTTTTTCGGGCCTGCCTTCGCCCCTGACGGCCACGCGCTATCACTCCCTGACCCTGGAGCCGGAGTCTATGCCGGACTGCCTTGAGGTCACGGCGCGCACGGAAGACGGCGTGATCATGGGCCTTCAGCACAAGGACCTGCCGCTGCACGGCGTCCAGTTCCATCCCGAAAGCATTGCTTCGGAAGAGGGCCACGCCTTGCTGCAGAATTTCCTGAAGATAACGAAAGCGGCGGCATGACCGCCGCGAAAAGACGACGGGGAGAGCGCCGATGAGCGGCGATATGAACGATCTTAAGGGCTTAATCGCCCAGGTGGCGACGGGGCGCCCGCTGTCCTCGCTGGAGGCGGAAACCGCCTTCGGCATCATGATGTCGGGCAACGCCACGCCCTCGCAGATGGGCGGTTTCCTGATGGCTCTACGCGTGCGCGGCGAAACGGTCGAGGAACTGACAGGCGCGGTGCGGGCCATGCGCGCCAAGATGCTGACGGTCGATGGACCCGATGGCGCGATCGATACCTGTGGCACCGGCGGTGACGCCAAGGGAACCCTCAATATTTCAACGGCTTCCTCCTTCGTGGTCGCTGCCTGCGGCGTGCCGGTAGCCAAGCACGGCAACCGCGCGCTTTCCTCCAAGAGCGGCGCGGCCGACGTGCTGATGGCCCTGGGCGTCAACATCGAGGCCGACGTGGCTCTGATGGAAAAGGCCTTGAAGGAGATCGGCACCTGTTTCCTGATGGCCCCTCGGCATCACTCGGCCATGCGCCATGTCGGCCCGACGCGGGTAGAGCTGGGGACCCGCACCATCTTCAATCTCCTCGGCCCCATGTCCAATCCTGCGAGAATCAAAAGACAGATTGTCGGGGTCTTCGCACCGGAGTGGGTCGAGCCTCTCGCCAAGGTGCTCAAGAGCCTCGGCCACGAAAAGGCCTGGGTAGTCCATGGCGCCGACGGCCTGGACGAACTGTCGACCACGGGACCGTCCTGTGTGGCGGAACTGGACGATGGCGTTATCAAGACCTTCGAGGTGACGCCTGAAGAGGCCGGCTTAACGCGCGGAAAACTCGAGGGTTTGCTTGGAGACGATGCCGAGCACAACGCAGCCGCGCTGCGCGCGCTGCTGGCAGGTGAAGCCAGTCCTTTCAGGGATGCGGTGCTTCTGGGCTCCGCCGGGGCCCTGATCGTCGCTGGAAAGGCGTCGGACTTAAAGGAAGGCGTTGCCATGGCGGCCCAGGCGATCGACAGCGGGGCGGCCGCAAAAGTCCTGGAGGATCTGGTGAAGATCACCAATTCGGGTGCCGCCGCATGAGCGACGTCCTCCAACGAATCTGCGATGACAAGCGCGCTTTTGTGGCCGAACGCAAACAACGCACCTCACTCGGTGACCTGGAGGCCGCGGCCGCAAAGGCCGATCCCCCGCGCGGGTTTCATCGTGCGCTGGCCGAGAAAGCGGCCTCGGGTCGCTATGGCCTGATCTGTGAAATCAAGAAAGCTTCTCCCAGTAAGGGATTGATCCGGGCCGATTTCGATCCCCCTGCCCTTGCCAAAGCCTATGCAGCTGGAGGTGCGTCTTGCCTCTCGATCCTGACGGACGAGCCCTACTTTCAGGGTCACGATTCCTATCTGCAGAGCGCACGCGCCGCCGTTTCGCTACCGGTCTTGCGCAAGGACTTCATGCTGGAGCCGTACCAGATCGTAGAGTCCCGCGCGCTCGGCGCTGACTGTATCCTGCTCATCATGGCCGCGCTCAGCGACCAGGAAGCCGCCGAGTTGGAAGAGACCGCGCTTAAGCTGGGCATGGATGTTCTGGTTGAGGTCCACAATGCCGAGGAGTTGGAGCGAGCCCTTGCGTTGCGGTCTCCGCTCCTGGGCATCAACAACCGGAACCTCAAGACTCTCGAGATCGACCTGGCGACAACGGAAAGCCTTGCGGCGCGTGTCCCGGAAGGCAAGCTTCTGGTGGCCGAGAGCGGCCTTTATGCGCCATCGGATTTGGCGCGCATGGCCCGCGTGGGTGCAACGACCTTCCTGATCGGCGAATCGCTGATGCGCCAGGACGATGTTACCGCCGCGACGGCAGCCTTACTGGCGCAGCAGGAACCCGCCGCCGGCACAACAGAAGCCCTGAACGCCCGCAGCAACTAGAGCAAAATGCCTTTTGCTATGATTCCCGGAGGAAACAGTGCCTGAACTTACGCATTTCGATGCGGACGGAAATGCCGTCATGGTCGATGTCTCGGAAAAGGAGACGACCGAGCGGATAGCCATCGCAAAAGGCTCCGTGGTAATGCAGCCGGAGACACTGGAAACGATCGCCGAATGCAGCGTCAAGAAAGGCGATGTCCTGACGGTTGCTCAGCTCGCCGGTATCATGGGGGCAAAACGCACCGCCGATCTGATCCCGCTCTGCCATCCCCTGATGCTGACCTCGGTGAAGCTCGAACTCAGCCTGGATGCCGCCCGTTCCGCCGTCGACGTAACCGCACGCTGCAAGGTCTCAGGGCAGACGGGCGTTGAAATGGAAGCCTTAACGGCGGTTTCCGTCGCCTGCCTGACGGTCTACGACATGTGTAAGGCCGTGGACCGAGGTATGCGCATCACCGAAGTTCGCCTGCTGCATAAGTCTGGCGGAAAATCAGGCGTCTACGAGGGAATGTAATGCTGTCGGTCGAAGACGCGCTGGCAAGGGTCCGCGCCGCATTCAAACCCCTTCCAGCCGAGACAGTAAGTCTTTCCAACGCCTTGGGCAGGGTTCTGGCCAGCGATGCAGTCTCACGGGTGACGCAACCGCCGCATGATGTTTCGGCCATGGATGGCTATGCCGTACGCGCCGAGGACGTGGCCAGCGTTCCGGTTACGCTTGATGTCGTGGCAAGGGTCCAGGCCGGCGGCGCGTACGACGGCGAAATACAGTCTGGGCAAGCGGCTCGGATCTTCACGGGTGCACCTCTACCGCCCGGCAGTGATTCTATTGTAATTCAAGAAGATACGGAGGTTTCCGGAGACCGTGTCACGGTCAAGGAGGCGGCGTCTCTCGGGAATTACGTACGACCCGCCGGTCTCGATTTTCGTGCTGGCGATACGGGCCTGCAAACAGGACATCGCCTGACGGCCCGCGATATCGGCTTCGCGGCGGCCATGAACCTGCCCTGGCTGAACGTACGCCGGCAGCCGCGGGTAGCGATCCTGGCAACTGGCGATGAAGTGGTCATGCCCGGCGATCCTCTCGGGCCGAACCAGATCGTCAGCTCTAACGGCGTGTCGCTTTCGGCCTTCGTGACGGCCTGCGGCGGGCACCCCGTCAATCTGGGTATTGCCCCGGACAAAAGGGACGTTCTGGCCAACATGGCGGCCGGTGCCAAAGGCGCGGATCTTCTGGTCACCTCGGGCGGTGCTTCGGTCGGG
>CBDDBN010000014.1:0-109525 GCA_965225735.1 Denitrobaculum sp.
TTCGAATTCGTCTCCTCCGCCGTGGGCGCGCGCGGCGGCGAGATCTTAAGCTTCATCGGCGACGCCATGCTGATCATCTTCCCCTTCGGCGCCGGCGGGGACCGCGAGGCCTGTGAGCGAGAGGTCTGCCAGGCGGCGCTGGACTCCGCCATCGACGCCTTCGACAGTCTGGCCACAGTCAACTTCTCCCGCCGCCGAAAGTCGGAGCCGGAAATCCGTTTTGGTTTGGGACTCGATGTGGGGAAAGTCATCTACGGCAATGTCGGCGCGCCGGACCGTCTGGCCTTCACGGTCATGGGTCCGACCGTCAACCGGACCGCCCGGCTGGAGTCACTCACCAAGAGCGTCGGGCGCCCGATCCTTATGTCCGACCGCTTCGCCGGAAACCTCGCCGAAGCTGTGACTTCTGTAGGACATTTCGAAATGAAAGGCATCCCCCAACCCCAGGAAGTCTTCGCCCTGGAACGGGAACTCTGACAGGGGATAAGCGCCGCGGTTAGGCTTTGCGCCTACCCTGCCACCAGCAATCCGGGCAGCTGAAAGCCATGTGCAGGTTTTGCAAAACCGAAACCGCCGTCGCGTTTTGCAAACCCCGCGCGAACCGCCAGCCCAAGCCTTCACAGCCAAGCAATTGATAACATTGCACCTTTATGGAACAGCCTGGCTGGCACGCTTCTTGTCTCTTCTGACTTCAGAATCGAGGAATCAAAGGAAGAGGCAACGGGCTATGAGAAAGCCTCAAATCATCAACAGAATGCGGGAACGCCGCGTGACGGAAAAGCTGCGCCGTTACTGGTCCGGTCTCGCAAATTCAGCAGCGACCCCTTGCATTTCAAGCTTCTCAATCGGTCCGAGAGACTCGGATTGGCACAATCGCTTCCTTTTGAAAGAAGACTTAGAAGCGCCCAGGTCCGTGTTTATCTTCTGCGGCAAAGGCGCGAAACCGCTGTTCAACTCCAATCCTCTTGCCAAATCGATGGTCGAGGTAGCTCCAACGCATCTGAGAGAACGCCTGTGCCGGCACTGTGAGGACGTCACGCATTGGGTCAGACCCGCCGACGATGAAGGCTCCTTCTGGCATCAACACGAAGAGGTGTTTTACCGCTACATCTTGCTTCCCGTGACCGCAGTCAGCCACGACCGGGGCTATATCGTGGGCGCTTTCTCTAGTACGCTTGAGGTATAGAGGTCCCGGTAAAACACCAACTAAGTCCTAGCGTCACACCCGAGAAGCAACTCACATTTAAGCGGACTCAAAAGTGCTGGCTCTCGCTCAGCAAACTGCTGATGTCGCTAACCGAGTTTGGCACAAATTTTGAGATGCCGTCTTTCCGGCGAAACGTGAAACGCCTTAGGTAAAGGCGTCGGGCATGGATTCCTTTTTCTTTGCAATGAAATCCTGCAGCGCCTCGTCGATGGCCGGATCGATCTCCGGCGCCTGATAGTCGGCCAGGACCTGCTTGTAGATCTTGTTGGCCCGCTGGCAGGCATCCAGCGCGCCTTCTGCTTCCCACTGCTCGAAGGAATTGTTGTCCGCAATGTTCGAGCGGTAAAAGGCGGTCTGGAAGTTTGCTTGCGTATGCGCGCAACCAAGGAAGTGACTGCCCGGCCCGACCTCTCGGATGGCGTCCATCGCCTGACCGTTCTCGGTCAGATCGTAGCCACCCAGCATGGTCTGCATCATACCGAGCTGGTCCGCGTCCATAATGAACTTTTCGTAGGAAGAGATCAGCCCGCCCTCCAGCCAGCCGGCGGCATGCAGCACGAAGTTCACCCCGCCCAACGCTGTCGGGAGCAGGGTCTGAGCGGATTCGTAGGCCGCCTGGGCATCGGGCACCTTGGAGCCGCAGAGCGAACCGCCGGAACGGAAGGGCACACCGAGGCGTCGGGCCAGCGCGGCCGCGCCGTAGAGCACCAGGGCCGGCTCGGGCGTGCCGAAGGTCGGCGCACCGGACTGCATCGAAATCGAACTGGCGAAGCTGCCGAAGACCACGGGCGCGCCGGGCCTGACGAGCTGGCTGAAGGCAATGCCGGCCAGCGCCTCGGCCAGGGTCTGGGCCAGCACACCTGCCGGGGTCACAGGCGCCATGGCCCCGGACAGAATGAAGGGCGTGATGATGCAGGCCTGGTTGGTCCGGGCATAGACCTTCAGCGCGCCCAGCATGGTGTCGTCGAAGGTCATGGGGGAGTTGGCGTTGATCAGGCTGATCATCACCGTGTTGTTTTCGACAAAGTCGTCGCCGAAGAGAAGTTTCGACATGGCGACGGAGTCTTCCGCCCGCTCCGGCGCCGTCACCGACCCCATATAGGGTTTGTCGGAGAGGCGCATATGGGCATAGAGCATGTCCAAATGGCGCTTGTTTACCGGCACGTCGACTGGCTCGCAGACCGTCCCGCCCGAATGGTGGATCGAGGGCATGGCGTAGGCCAGCTTCACGAAGTTCTGGAAATCCTCGATCGTGGCATAGCGACGGCCACCGTCCAGATCGCGCACAAAGGGCGGGCCGTAAACCGGCGCGAAGACCGTGTTGTTGCCGCCGATCTGCACCGAGCGGTCCCGGTTGCGGGCGTACTGCGTAAATTCCGACGGCGCGGTCTGGGCCAGCTGCCGGCACATCCCGCGGGGAAAGCGCACCCGCTCGCCCTGGACGTCGGCACCGGCATCTTTCCAGATCTGGAGCGCCTCTGGATCGTCCCGAAAATCGATACCGACCTCTTCCAGAATGGTGTCAGCGTTGTACTCGATCATCTCGAGCGCTTCGGTGTTCAGCGTCTCGAAGACTGGGATTTTCCGGGTGATATAGCGCAGCTGTTCGGCTTTACCGCTTGTTCGGGCCGCTCTGCGCGCCTCCGCGCCTCCAGCACCACCACGCGCACCACGGCCCCGGCGGCCACGAGCGGCGCCAGCTCCCGCATCGGTCATAACTCGATCCTCCAATGAACTCGAGCCGGAATATTTGCCCGCGTCGGTCGCCGGCTCTGTCGAATTCGCGACCCTGAACCTCGGAAACGCGCCTTGCAGTCTCTTAACGCTCAGTGAAAAGCGGCAGGAACCGGCGAAAAAGCCGGCAAGCCGGACAGAACAAGCACATGTCGGAATTTGGCGGCGCGGTGTCGCAAACGGTTCGGACCGTAAAAAGCCTATCGGCCATCTTGCGGCTGGAATTAAGATAGCCGCCAGACATCCGGCGGTTGGCAAGGCAGCGAAGCCCTGGCTGGAAAGTCCCGGTCAAGCAAGGGTTGCGTCTGCGTTTTGGGAGACGAAGAATGAAAACACATGCGCGGGCGGTGGTCGTTGGCGGCGGCGTGGTCGGTGCCAGCATCCTTTATCATCTGACCAAACAGGGCTGGTCCGACGTGGTGCTGCTGGAGCGGACCGAGCTGACGGCCGGATCCACCTGGCATGCCGCCGGTCTGCTGCCGCTGTTCAACATGAGCTACAGCGTCGGCCAGATTCACAAGTATTCGGTCGATCTCTACAAAACGCTGGAGGAAGAGACCGGACAGGATGTCAGCTTCCATGTGACCGGCAACCTGCGCCTGGCCACCAACAAGGAACGCATGGACGAGTATCGCCACTACTGCGGTACAGCCAACACCATCGGTGTTCCCTTCGAGATGATCACCCCCGCTGAGGTCAAGGAACTCTGGCCACTGTGCAACACCGAAGGCTTGGTTGGCGCGCTCTATCACCCGGACGACGGCCACATCGCACCGGTCGATCTGACCAATGCCCTTGCCATCGGCGCCCGCAACGGCGGGGCGGAGATCTACCGCAACACCGAAGTGACCGCCATGACGCAGCTTCCGAGCGGCGAGTGGAAGATCACCACCAACAAGGGCGAGATCACTTGCGAGCACGTGATCACCGCGACCGGCAACTACGCGCGCCAGACGGCCGCCATGGTCGGCCTCGACATTCCGGTCATTCCAGTCGAGCATCAATACATCGTCACCGACGCCCACCCCGCTCTCGAAGAGCGCAAGGCCGCCGGTCTGCCCGAAATGGCGGTGCTGCGCGAGTCCGACGCCTCCTACTACATGCGCGAAGAGCGCCAGGGCCTGATCCTCGGCCCCTACGAAAAGGGCGCGCCCGCCTGCTTCGTCGACGGCGTGCCCGACACCTTCGGCCAGGATCTTTTCCCCGGCGATCTGGAGCGCCTTGAGCCGCACATCGACGCGGCCATCAACCGCGTACCGATCTTCGGCGAAGTCGGCATCAAGGATGTGGTCAACGGCCCTATCGCCTACACGCCCGACGGCAACCCCATGATCGGCCCGGCCTACGGCCTGCGTAACTACTGGCTGGCCGAGGGCTTCAGCTTCGGTGTCACCGCCGCTGGCGGCGCCGGCAAGTACCTGGCCGAGTGGATCTGCGAAGGTGAATCCAGCCTCGACATGCTGGACGTCGACCCGCGCCGTTTCGGCGCTTACGCCAACAAGGCCTACACGGTGGCGAAGAACGAAGAAGCCTACGCCAACGTCTTCACCATCCACTATCCGGACGAGGAGCGCCCGGCGGCGCGTCCCTGTAAGACCAGCCCTTGCCACGACCGTCTCGATGCCGCGGGTGCGGTCTGGGGTCAGCGCTACGGTTGGGAACGGCCGAACTGGTTCGCGCCTGAGGGTGTCGCGCGCGAAGACGTCTGGAGTTTCCGCCGGACCAACTACTTCGAACACGTCGCCAACGAGTGCAAGCTGATGCGGGAAAAGGTCGGCCTGATCGACTTAACCAGCTTCTCAAAGTTCGACGTTTCCGGTCCAGGCGCGGAAGCCTACCTCGACCGCCTGGTCGCTAACGCTCTACCGAAGAAGATCGGCCGGATCGCACTGACCCACAACCTCACCCCTTCAGGCGGTGTGCGCAGCGAGTTCACCATCACCCGCATGGGACCGGAGAGCTTCTACCTGATTTCCTCGGGCGCGGCGGAACGCTACGACCACGACCTGCTGATGAAAGAACTGCCCGCCGACGGCAGCGTCACCCTGAGCAACATCACCACCAGCCGCGGCGTCTTCGTCCTGGCCGGCCCGCACGCTCGAGATGTGCTCGCCAAGGTGACCGATGCGGATCTCTCGAACGAGGCTTTCCCCTGGCTCTCCGCTCAAAACATCGCCGTCGGCATGGCCTCGGACGTCCGCGCGCTGCGTGTCAACTTCGTCGGCGGACTGGGCTGGGAGCTGCACCACCCGATCGAATTCCAGAACCACATCTTCGACGCGCTGATGAAGGCAGGCGAAGAATTCGGAATCGGCCTGGTGGGCATGCGCGCCATGGACTCCATGCGCATCGAAAAATCCTACCGTATGTGGGGCAGCGATCTGACGACGGAGTACTCGATCCTGGAGGCCGGTCTCAACCGCTTCGTGCGGCTCAACAAGGGTGAGTTCATCGGTCGGGAAGCTCTGGTTCGCCAGCAGGAAGCCGGCGTTCCGCAGCGCTTCATTACCCTGGAAGTCGATGTCAATGACGCCGACTGCCTGGGCAACGAGCCGCTCTACAAAGGCGAGGAAATGATCGGCCGCGTGACAGCGGGCGCTTTTGGCCACGCCGTCGGCAAGAGTCTCGCGCTCGCCTACGTGAAGCCGGAAGCGGCTGAGCCCGGAACGGAGTTGAAGGTCGATATCCTGGGCGAGCTCTTCCCTGCCCGCGTGATCGAGGAATCTCCCTACGATCCGGAAAACGCCGCTTTGCGCGCTTAAGCAGACGACGCGCTGACAAAAAGCAGGCAACGCAAGTTGCCTGCTTTTTTTATGCTCAGGATCGACCACGGACAATCAACCCGCTCCCCTTCATTCTCCTCAGTTGCGAGTTATTAGCATACATGCAATGATGAATTGCACCTTGGTGAGGTGAATTTCGGCGTCCGACTGAAATGGGGGGAACATGTATGGCTAAGTCACCCACTAATCCCTTTGAGAAAATTGCCGATCCGGCGGCCGAGGCGCGGGAGATCCGCGAACTCACGGCCCTGACCACGAAACTTCTCGATAAGCGCTACAGCCAGAAGAACAAAAAGGTTCTTCGCGGTGTTCATCCGAAGTCCCATGGCTGTCTTAGAGCGGTCTTCGAAATCCGTCAGGATATTCCCGAGTCACTCCGGATCGGACTCTTCGCCACGCCCGGAAAGCGCTTTCGCGCCTGGGTCCGCTTTTCCAACGCGGCCATTAAGGTCGCGCACGACTTGGGTACATCGGATCCCGCACAGCAGCAAAATGGCAGCCGGGGTATGGCCATCAAGGTGCTGGATGTCGGCGGCCGGGTTCTGCTGTCGGACGATGGTGGGAAGAACCAGGACTTCCTGATGATCAACACGCCGGCCTTCGCTTTCGTCGACGCCAAGCAGTATCTCCTGCTGAACAGAGTGCTGGAGCAAACGGACGACAACGAGACGGCCGCGGTTGGCGCCGTGCTACAGCCGATCCTGGATCCCAATTCCCAAGCTCCGGCCTCGGAGAAACAACGCGCTGCAAAGACCGCCGGCGTCATCCAGATGATCCAGGCGAAAGCTGTCGAGAATCCGACGGATGTCACCTACTTCGGCGCGGCGCCTTTCCTCTACGGCAAAGATCATGTCATGCGTTTCGCGGCCGTTCCCTGGGGTGGAGAATCGCCCCAGACCGTTCCCGCGCAAGCTGGCCCAAATTATCTTCGCCGTGCAGTCAGGCAGCGCATGCGCCAACGTGAAGACGTCTGTTTCGATTTTAGGGTGCAGGTTCGGGGAAAGACCGAAAAGAACCTTCAGATCGAAGATGCCACCGCCGTCTGGGACGAAGCCAAGACACCGTTCGTTTCCGTTGCGCGGCTTATCATAGCCGCACCTCAGGACCGTCCAGGCGCGGATCAGACCAAAGCAGCGGCCCGGCGAGAAATACTTTGCGAGAAGATGTCTTTCACGCCTTGGCATTGCCTTGCGGAGCACCAACCGCTTGGCAGCATCAACAGACTGCGAAAGCCGGTTTATGTGGCTTCAACCGACAAACGACGGGGCAAAAAGGCGACGAAGGGCAAGGTCGCGATCAAGAAGGCGGTCCGCAAACCCGGCCTGCGCAGAAGGGTCCGAAAACAAAACTGAAAGTCTTTTACTTTCAGAGAGCCGCGACGCGGGCGCGAAAGGCGTAGAATAGGTCAACTGGAGCGACGAATCACGCCACAGGCGTTTTCGTCGCGGCCGGTTTCTCTCTAACGGCCGACGATAAAGTCCCTCAGCACACTGGTTTCGGATTCCAGTTCTTCGAGGCGGTGTTTCACTACGTCGCCGATTGAGATCAGGCCGCAGAGCGCACCATCCTGAACCACCGGCAGGTGACGGATCCGGCTGCGCGTCATCTCCGACATCACGTCATCGATCTTGGCACCGGGATCGGTGGTCTTGACCTCGCTGGTCATGATGGAAGAAACCGGTTTCTCTAATAGAGAACCGCCTTCATCGGCGAGAGCGCGAACCACGTCCCGCTCGGAGAGGATGCCAGCGATCTGTCGCCCGTCATCGCTGACCACCAGGGCACCAATCTTTTTTTCCTTCAAGACAGCGATCGCCGCATCGATGGTGATGTCCGACCGGATCGTCGCCACTTGGGTGCCGCCGTTCTTCGCATTGAGCATTGCTTGAACCTTCATGGATCTTGCTTATCCTCCCTCAGTCATCAGGACTTTGTCAGGCGCTATCCATGCCACCAGCCAGAAATGGCGACCGGTATCAGACCGGATGGCGTAACGCCGCCGCACTCGCTCTTACTCCGCAGCTTCCACGCCGATTGCGTCACCTTACTTAGCGAACCAGATCAGAGTTTCTTCAAGTATGAGCTGTTCCGCATCTATGATTGTCCCAACCGGGAACGATCAAGCTTCAAATTGTAATTTTACGACTTTTCGCGCTTTTGCACCAGCCATGACGCCTAGAATTGCTTTTAACGACCGGGCTTCCTCGGCTATAACCGCCGTGAGACCGAAGAAAATCAATGCAAATCAAGAGTATCCTAACCATGACAACGCACAACCGGGGGCGTAGCCGACTTCGCATTTCCGATCAGGACGCCTTGTTGAAATGGTGCCGCTCCAATGGCTTTTCGCTTAGCCAGCGGACCTCAGATTCGCCACTTGTCTTCGATATCCGCCAGCGCGCGAAAGCCGACAGCTCCCCAGAGAGCGCCGACTTCGTTCTGACGTTAGACGATTGTGCGTTTTCGGTTCGCGACCAGGCCGACCATGCGGTCGCGCAGGGCGCAGAGCTTCGCGAGGTCTTAAAGCAGCTGTCGAACCATCTCGCAAACGCGCATTCGGCAGCGAGCTGACACAGCCAGCAGACGAACGGCCGGCCAACAGATTAGAAAATCAATCGCCTATCGCTTCGTGGGAGAAGCCCCGAGGGCGGCTATCAAAGGTCCAGGCTCTCGCGGGCTGGGTCCGCAAAGCCGCGCAGCTGAGACTCCGGCTCCCAACCGACGACCACATAGGCATAACCGTCCTGGCGCCATTCGATCATGTTGAGATCGGCCCGCTGGGCCGCAACCGGCAGCAGATCGCCTTTTGCACTTGGCATGACACAGAGCGCAAAAGGCTCGCCATCGGCAGTCTGATAAATCAGCTGCGCCACCGGCCGTCCATTGATCCCAAGCAGACGCGCGCCCTTAAACTCGGCCCCTGCTCCAGAAAGATCCGGAACCACAAGCTTCCGATCCAAGCGCTTGCCCAGCCAGGCTTCGATGTGCGGCGTCTCGTCCGCCGAGACCTCAACAAGATGGCGCTTTTCCTTGGCGTAAATCCCATGGTACTGCGCGACCTGGGTCAGCCAGTCCGGCGAAGCCGGGGGCGTAAGTCCATAGCGGTCGCCAGCGACAAAACCACCTGCCGCCCCGACCACCAGGAAAGCAACCGACGCGGCGACCAGCCACAAACGCGCCATGCCGCCTCCCGACCTGCGTGCAGGCGAGGACACGACCGCCGCCGGACGCCGTTCGTCTGAAACCAGTTCGGGCACCGCCCTCAGGTTTGCTCCGGACGCCTTGTCACGCCCGCTTCTGATCGCTTGAACCAGCTGCGCGGGCACAGGCTGCTCGACAATGTTATTGTGCAGCCCCTTCAGCAACTCCCCTTGGCTGCGCAGGCTGTCTCGCAGCAAACGCCCTTTAGGATCGTCAACAAGCAGTTCATCGACACGGCACATCTCGGCGGCCGACAGTTCACCGTCCACATAGGCGACGATGAAGTCGTTGAGATTTTCCCGCGTGATGTTTTCTGCACTCATAATTTGCTGTCCACAGGCCCTACGTCAGTTCTTCGCCGGGAGCGGCTTCAGGCAGGAAATCCGACATGTATTCCGCAAGAGTCAAGCGTGCGCGGGACAGTCTGCTCATCACCGTGCCGATCGGAATCTCCAAAATCTCAGATGCTTCCTTGTAGCTGTACCCCTCGACGCACACCAAAATCAGCAGAGATCTCTGCTGTTCGGGGAAGCGCGCGAAGACCTTTTCCAGATCGCTCAACAGCAAACCTGACTCGATCTGTCCTTCAGCCGAAACATCGACGAGATGTTCCGTGTCTGCGAGGCCGGTTCCGCGCCGTACCTTGCGGGATCTGAGTTCGTTATGCCAAATCGACTGCATGATCGAATACATCCAAGAGTCCAGTCGCGTCCCCGGAATCCACTGATGGACACGGGTCAGCGCGCGTTCGCAGGATGCCTGAACCAGATCGTCGGCCATGTCGAGCGAACCGGTCAAACTGCACCCGAATCGCCTCAGCCGTGGCAGAAGATCGATCAACGCCTGTTCAAAGCTGTCAGTGCGATCTGACATCAATGGCACCGGCGCGTCACGGGCACACGCGTCCTTCGATCATGACAACGTTCTGGTTATCGAATTTATTCCGCATAAAGTCCGAAAAAATCAGCGCTAAAGGAAAAATTCAGATGTCTCGGGAATAAAACACCGCCGACGTGTGTTGTCATGGCATCTTCCCCCCGGATACGGCCTGGATCGGCCCGAGCCGGAATTTGACCTGTGCCGAAACCACCCCATGTGGTTGCTGTGGCGAACATTAAAAGGGCGTTAACGAATGAACAAGTTCTTATCTGCGTTTACCCTATCACTGTTTCTTGTCAGCAGCAGTGCCTTGGCCGCGGGTGGCTGGGACAGCTCTTCAAGCCCAAGCAACTCCGATCTCGCCGCCGCTGAGTCGAAAATCAAGGCCGGTGACTACGCTGGCGCGATTACCTCACTTTTAAAAGTGACCAAGGCCGAGCCGAAGAATGCCGACGCCTATAACTATCTGGGTTACTCGCACCGCAAACTTGGCCAGTTCGATGAGGCACTGGGTTACTATCAGACCGCGTTGAAGCTCGATCCGGAACATCTGGGCGCCAACGAGTATCTCGGTGAGCTCTATCTGCAGACCGCGCAGCTCGAAAAAGCCGAGAAACAGCTCGATATCCTGGACGGCCTCTGCTTCTTCGGCTGTTCGGAATATCGCGAGCTGAAAAAGAAGATCGCCGAGTACAAGTCAGCCGGGGGCTGAGCCGTCATTTAGAACAGTATGGCTGCGGAATTCCTGATCGCCTCTCACCCCTGACACGGTGCGAGGCGATCAGTTTTTGTTGCGCTCGTAGAAAAAGGTGATGAGCCACATTGTTGGAAAGATCCAGACGATGCCGGTCACACCGTAAAACAACAGCTGCGCCGCCCAGTGGTCCGGCAGAATGGCCGCTCCGATCGATATGATGACCATCACGTATATGACGAGCCCCAGGGCGATGAGCAAATAGGCGCCGGTCCGTTTCACCGTAACATACTCCCGAAACTGCTCTTGCGCAGGAGATCAGGCTGCATCTTGATGGCGCCGGATGAAGACCGGCGCCTCGTCGTTCGATAGCTTTGGCTGAAAGCGGTATCCCGCGTCGCGGAAATCCCGCAGATCTTCCGGCTTGCTCAGTCGGTTCGTGACCATGAAGCGCGCCATCATGCCGCGCGCCCGCTTGGCGGAAAAACCGATGACCTTAGCCACGCCATCCTTCTCTTCCTTGAAAACCGGTGTGATCAGGCGCCGGTCCAGCTTATTGGGACGAACCGCCTTGAAATACTCACTGGACGCCAGATTGACGAGCGCCGGTGAATCGCTGTCCCGGCCAGCTTCGTTTAGAGCCTCGGTCAGGCGATCTCCCCAAAAGCTGTAGAGATTGCCGCCGCGCGGGTTGGCAAGACGCGTGCCCATTTCGAGCCGGTAGGGTTGAATCAGATCGAGCGGCCGTAGAAGGCCATAAAGCCCCGAGAGAATACGCAGGTGCTTCTGAGCATAGGCGACATCGTCTTCCGCGAGACTATCAGCATCCAGGCCGACATAGGTGTCGCCGCGAAAGGCCAAAACCGCAGGCTTCGCGTTTTCCGGGCTGCCGGTCTTAGTAAAGGCCTGGTAGCGCTCGTAGTTCAAAGAAGCCAGAGACTCGCTGAGGCTCATGAGCCGTGCGATATCGCTGCGGCTCAGCGCCCGCGTCGTTTCCATCAGAGCCTCAGTGTCCTGCTGAAACGCCGGTATGCTAAAGGCCTTTGCAAAGGGCTTTTGCCAACCTTCTGAGAAATCGAGTTTTTTGGCTGGCGAGATAACAGCGAGCATAGAACCAAGGCCTCGGCGTAGTAACTGTGGAGAATCGGGCGCCGAATCTTGTAGCCCAAAGAAGACAGGCTCGCCAAGAGCGGCGAGCCTGTTTCAAGCAAAGGTTATCTCTATGGGTTTCTGCGACCCGGTAAGGTCGCGACCCGCTGCTGGAGCTTAGCTCTCAGGGAGGATCAACCAGCCATTCTCATGCTTGGCGGGCACCAGTGCGCGGGTGTCCTGACCCAAGGGCAGAGTGTAATCCACAGCTGAGAGCACGCGGCCGTCGGCCGAGCGCAGCAGGCGCAGGTTGATGTGAACCTGATTGTTGCCCACGGCATAAGTCCCGGCGACCACAGCCTGTGCCTCATGCTGCTGGCCGAGGTGTTTGAGCTCTCGCGAAAGAACCAACTCACCGGCCTGCTGCTTGATCGCAACGGATCCGCGCAGCTTCATTTCGGTTACGTGATAGCCGAGCTGAGCCAGACGGCCCGAAACCTGTTCGGCCACCATGCGGCCCAGGGTCGAGGAGCGGCGCAAGTCGTCGATATCGACCAGGCTGGCGACCAGAACCGGTTCGGCGCGGTCCAAAGGCTGCAACGTGGTGTCAACCAGCATATCGGTTGCGAAGTAGGTCTGCGTCCCGATGTGGGCGTCAACCGGCTGCGCGTTGGTCACGGGCCGCTTGCTGTCCAGAGCACATCCTGACAGGAGCAGGGCGGCCAAAGACAGTGCCGAGAAGATCTTGGTTTTGCGGTGCATCGTCTTCATTCCTCGCAAACTATTCGCTGACCACCGGCACGGCGCGTACCTGCATGCGCTCGGTGATGCGCGGTTCGGTCGGCCGCGGCGCGGCAAGCCCCGGGTGCTGGGTCATGTAGAGCGGCAGGTCTTCGGGCTTGATATAAACCGCCTCGGAGTTCTGGTAGAGAACCGCATCGCCGTAGAGGATGCTGGTGGTCACGACCACTTCCGCGTCGGTCACGGCACCGAAATCGATCAAGGACGCGATCACCTGCCCGCCAACGAAGCCACCGGCGACGGCTGCTTCCCAGGGAACGGCGTCGAATGCAGCCAATCCAAGGCCACTCGCAACAGACCAGAGGGCAGTCGAGGTGGCGGGGAACTTATGGCTGCGTGCATCATAGTAAAATGGCTGAACCCGGTAATTGACCACGATCGACTGATCCGCCGTGGACGAGACCGCCATGTTGTGGTCCAGCAGGTTCTGCTGAAGAATGCCTTTAAAGGCCGTGCTGAACGGCATATCGGACGCAAGCCCCTGAACATAGAAGGGGCGCCCGCCAAGCAGGCTGCGCTGATAGAGTTCATCCTCGATCGCGCCGCTCGCGGCGTCCAGCTCCGGGACAGACTGCAGCGACGCAATCATATCCTTCACCACCCGATCGCCGAGCTGGTCCCAATGCTGCCAGGTCATCACCTTATACTGTGAAAGCTGCTTGCCTTCCGGGAAGTGCTTTACAGTCGGCTGCGCGCATCCGGCCAGAAACGCCAAGACAAAAATGGCGAAAATCCCGCGTCGCATCATAAAAACGTCTCCGAACAGTGAGAGTCGCCGGACCCTCGATCCGTCCGGGCACACAAGCCCGAGACGGAGCCGAAACCCGGCGGCGTCGGAAAAAGGCTGCCAGCAAATCCCTTCATTCCGGTTAAGAAAAATGGGGCAATTTTTGGCTCAAATTTTAGATATTCTCTTAAATATTTCTGAGCGTTAGCGTGCGGCGTTAACCAGTCACCCACCTTGTTGAAGGCAAGGAAAAGGCGCCGTCACGAGTACTGAGTGGTGTGCAAAATCAAGACTTTCCACCGTGACGTTGTTGCGGCACGGACACAGCCTCTATAAAGTCTAAAGTTCATGATTTGTTCTGGTTTTCAACTCTACCAACTATGGTATCTTCACAAAGTTGTCACGCAACATGTTGTGTTTGGTCCACAGTCAGAACTGTCCACTACTGTGGATAACGGGGGAGTGCTAGAATGGATGGCTCGGGGGTTTTATTGCGTGAAGATGTCATGACAATTTCGGAAGAGTCTGTGGATAACTCGTCGATTGACGCCGGATTCGAGACCCTAAACGGCGAATCTCAGCCGGTGCAGGCAGAGATGTTTGCCGCTCTCGAGATGGCCCCGAAGCAGTTACCGGAAGATCCGGACGAGGCGCTTCTGGGCGACGGCGAGATTCGCGATATCTTTCAGAACGAGCGCGGTATCCGCGTGGTCATGGACCGCTCGCGCGACGCTTTGCTGACGGAGTTCGGTAAGGCCACTCTGAGCGACCGCTATTTGATGGACGGCGAGAGCTTTCAGGATCTCTTCGCGCGGGTCGCGGCGCACTTTGCCGACGATACCGACCATGCGCAGCGCCTCTATGACGCCATCTCCAATCTTTGGTTCATGCCCTCTACGCCGGTGCTCTCCAACGGCGGCACGACCCGAGGTCTGCCGATCTCCTGCTTCCTGAACGAGGCGGGCGACTCCCTGGATGGCATCGTCGATCTCTGGAACGAAAACGTCTGGCTGGCGGCGCGCGGCGGCGGCATCGGCAGCTACTGGGGTAACCTGCGCTCGATCGGCGAGAGGGTCGGCCACAACGGCAAGACCAGCGGTGTTATCCCCTTCATCCGCGTTATGGATTCTCTGACGCTGGCTATCAGCCAGGGTTCCCTGCGCCGCGGCTCGGCCGCCTGCTACATGCCGGTGACGCACCCTGAGATCGAGGAGTTCATCGAGCTGCGCCGGCCCACCGGCGGCGACCCGAACCGTAAGGCGCTCAATCTGCATCACGGCGTGTTGCTGACCGATGCCTTCATGCGCGCGGTCGAGAACGACGACGAGTGGGCGCTGACCAGCCCCAAGGACAACGCCGTCATCCGCAAGGTCAAGGCCCGGGATCTCTGGATCCGTATCCTGACCGCGCGGATCGAGACCGGCGAGCCCTATATCATTTACGGCGATCACATCAACCGGGCCATTCCCGAGCATCACAAGCTGGCCGGTCTGAACGTCAAGATGTCGAACCTCTGCAGCGAGATCACGCTGCCGACGGGCATCGATCATCACGGGGTCGACCGGACCGCGGTCTGCTGCCTCTCCTCTCTGAACCTGGACAAGTACTTCGAGTGGAAGGATGAGGCCGGTTTCATCGAAGACGTCATGCGCTTCCTCGATAACGTCCTCAGTGACTTTATTGAGAAAGCCCCTGATTCCATGACCCGGGCCCGCTATTCCGCGGAGCGTGAGCGCTCGGTCGGTCTGGGCGTGATGGGCTTCCATTCCTTCCTGCAGAAACATCGCATTCCGCTGGAAGGCGTCATGGCAAAGGTCTGGAACAAGAAGATCTTCGAGCAGATCCGCAGCCAGGCGGACGCGGCCTCGAAACTGCTGGCGGAAGAACGCGGCGCCTGCCTCGATGCCGAAGAGTTCGGCATTATGGAGCGTTTCTCCAACAAGATGGCGATCGCGCCGACGGCCTCCATCTCGATCATCTGCGGCGGATCCTCGCCAGGGATCGAGCCGATTGCGGCCAACAGCTACACGCATAAAACGCTGTCGGGTTCCTTCAACGTGCGCAACAAGTACCTGGAAGAGCTGCTTCAGGAAAAAGGCCATAACGACGAGGATACCTGGAGTTCCATCACCCTCAACGAAGGCTCGGTTCAGCATCTGGATTTCCTGAGCGACGACGAGAAGGACATTTTCAAGACAGCCTTCGAGTTGGACCAGCGCTGGCTGATCGAGCATGCCGCCGATCGCACGCCTTACATCTGTCAGGCTCAGTCCCTGAACGTCTTCGTTCCGGCCGACGTGCATAAGCGCGATCTGCACCAGATCCACTATCAGGCCTGGAAGAAGGGCGTGAAATCGCTCTACTACTGCCGTTCGAAATCCATGCAGCGGGCGGAATCCGCCAACAGCAACGAGCCGATTTCGTCGGTTCCGCATCTGGGTAAGATCAGCAGCAAGGCGCAGGATAAGGGTGAAGCGGCTGCAAGCACCGACTACGAAGAGTGTCTTGCCTGCCAATGATCTCCACTTTGCGGGAGACCGTGACCTCGCCAGTCGGCGGAAAAACGCCCCCTGAACGGCGAAGCGAAGTTGGTTTTTGCGCCCCTCTAACGGCGCCTTGAAATTCAGCGTTTCAGGAGACGAAACGCACTTTACATTTTTCGGCCTCCCACCAGTTCATGTAGTGCGTGGGAGGCTTCGCTTCTCAGAAGCGTGACGTAATAAGGCAGGGGGCCCGACGCCGTCTGCCCCAAGGGAGATGACTTTCATGTCGCTGATGGATGCCAGTCCGGTCTACAAGCCATTCCGCTACCCCTGGGCCTATGATGCCTGGCTGATGCAGCAGCGGATTCACTGGCTGCCGGAAGAAGTGCCGCTGGCTGACGATGTGAAGGACTGGCAGCAAAAGCTGAGCGAAGGCGAGAAAAACCTTCTGACCCAGATCTTCCGCTTCTTCACGCAGTCTGATGTGGAAGTGAACAACTGCTATATGAAGCACTACAGCCAGGTGTTTCAGCCGACCGAGGTGCAGATGATGCTATCCGCCTTCTCCAATATGGAGACGGTGCACATCGCCGCCTATTCGCATCTGCTCGACACCATCGGCATGCCGGAATCCGAATACTCCGCCTTCCTCCACTACAAGGAGATGAAGGACAAATACGACTATATGCAGGAGTTCGGCGTCGAGACCCCGCGAGACATCGCCCTTACCCTGGCGGTCTTCGGTGCCTTCACAGAAGGTTTGCAGCTCTTCGCCAGCTTCGCGATCCTGCTAAACTTCCCGCGCTTCAATAAGATGAAGGGCATGGGACAGATCGTCTCCTGGTCGGTCCGCGACGAAACCCTTCACACACAGTCGGCCATTCGCCTCTTCAAAACCTTCATCGGAGAGAACCCGGAGATCTGGGACGAAGACTTCGAGCGGGAGCTTTACAAGGCTTGCGAGACGATCGTGACCCATGAGGATGCCTTCATCGATCTGGCCTTCGAGATGGGCGGCATCGAGGGATTGGATGCGGAAGAGGTCAAGGCTTACATCCGCTACATCGCCGACCGGCGCCTGGGCCAGCTGGGGCTACAGCCTTTATATCGCAGTGAAAAAAATCCCCTGCCCTGGCTGGACGCCATGCTGAACGGGGTCGAGCACGTCAACTTCTTCGAGAACCGCGCCACCGAATACACCAAGGCGGCCACCCAAGGCACTTGGGAAGAGGCTTTCGCTTAAATCCCGAATAGATATTATATTTCAGATAGTTAGCGTCGATTTCGGCGCCAACCCTCTGATCCAGAAAGCGGCCTTGGTTTCAAGGCCGCTTTTTTCTTGCCGCCACTCCGGGGATAACAGGCAAGAAAAGCAAGTTGAAGAGGTACCTGGCAGAGCCTCTTGCCACGGCATGACAAAGGCGGCGTCCGCCTCTCTTCGGGCCTCAAAACGACTCTCATGACACAAGAATGCCACAACGCCAGTACAACAAATGCGCGTTGACATTTAAAAGTCACACCAACATAATAAGTCTACAAACAGTTCTAATATAAAGCGGTTTTGCTTGAATACTGCACCGCTAAAAATTTCCACAGGGAAGATCCAATGTCGATGAGGGCGCTGCCCTCGTAAATAAGATTCGGTCAGGATTCGGGGCACGGCATGGAAATCGAACTGGGTAATCTACGCTTCAACACAGAATATCAGCTGACTTTCCTGGGCGGCTTGGCGTTTTTATTTTTCTATTGCTACGACAGCTTCAACAAGCCGGTCAAAACGGGCGACTCCTTCGTCACGACTCTTGCGCCGCGCCAGCTCGCCTCCAACCAGGATTACCTCAAGGCCTTCCTGGTCTATTTCTTCCTGATGGCGCTGATCTACTCCTTCCTGTCGGTCTTCTTCCCCCACATCCTACAGGCCGTCGAGTTCGCAGGACTGGGCGACATCTCGGTCGGTTTCGCCGCGACGCCGGAACACGAGGGCAGCGCGGAGGGCCTGACGGAAGCCTTCAGCTTTACCAGCCCCGAAGCCACCTACGCGGCGGCCTGGATGCCCATGGCCATCGCCATGATCCTGACCGGAATCTCGACCAACTATCAGTGGCTCAACCGGATCGAGCTCTCGGTGCGCAGCGCCACCCACCGCATCATCGGCATTCCCGACGGCATCGAGAAACTGGCCCAGCGGATCCAGGAATCCCTGCTGGATGTGGATTCGCTCGATCCCGCCGACAGCAGCTTCATCCGGGAGAAATTCAAACTGATCACGGGCAAGGACCTGCCGAACATCGAGACCTACTACGACGATGTCATCACGGCCGATCCGCTACGCCGCTGGATCCGCATGCAGTTCCTGTTCGACCGGATCGAGAATAAGAAACACCTGATTTCCTCGGCCGTGAACGTCCATGTCTTCGAGCACTACGATTTCATCCTGAACCGGATCCGGCTGGCGGCTCTGGAGCTGTCGAACCTGGAGCGGGTCAAACCGGTGCTGGAGCCGGCGGATCTGGGGCAAGGCCAACAACACATCACCGAGCGGCAGATCGCCACCACCCGCAAGATCGACGAAGCCCTGCACGACATCCACGCGATCCTGGCGGCCAGCATCTTCCAACGCAATAACGACCCGGTCGAAGTCACCGCCGCCTTTAAAGCCCTGGGGCTTTCCAGCACCTCGGTCCGCAAGGACAACATCATCAACGGTGTGATCGCCGCCATCTTCACCCTGTTTTTCCTGGTGATCGTGATCGTACTGCTGACACCGCCCATAGCGGCCATGCTGAACATCACCACCTCGGCCGCCTTTCCGCAGGACGCCGCCGATGCCTTGATCTGGGCCAGTTCAGCGATCAGCCTGCACGGCGCCGCCGCGCTGATGGCCTGGAGCTATCAAAACAAGCGCATCACCGCACGGCGCTGGCGGCCCATGAACATCGGCAAGTTCGAGGTGCCAGCGCTGCAATACAGCTTCGCCTGCTTCGTCACCTATCTGGCCGGCAGCTTCGCGCTGCTGTTCTGGTGGTGGGCCAAACAGCTCTTTACCGGCGAGACCCTCATCCTGACGCAGAACGAACTCTGGATCCCGATCTTCGGCGTGCTCGGCATGGTGACCGGCTTCTGGGTGCTCTACACCATCGACGTGGCCCAACGCAGCGAGATCTCGCGACAACGTCTGCTGATGCAGCCCTTGCTGCACGGGCTGACCACCGGACTTGCCGGCTATTTCCTCATGACCCTGTTCCTGAGCGACAACCCCGATCTCGCCTTTAGCATTTACGTCGGTATCGTCACGGCTCTGCAAGGGGGTTTGATCGGCACCATCGTGACACTCTTCTCCCGCCATCAGTTCTCCCTCTCCGGTCAGGAACAGAAGCCCGAGTCGGAAGCGATGATCACGGCTCAGCCGGCGCCGATGCCATGAGGAGCATGATCGTGATCTCACCGCAGCGTCTGGCCGCGCTCCTCGTTGCCTTTGTCATCGGCCTCACGTCCGCGCCAGCCTCCGCGGCGGAAGAGGTCGAGACCATCCGTCTCGGGGTCCGCCCGGACGCCGCCCCCCTCTCCTTCCAACAGCGCGGGACCTGGGTCGGCTACAGCGTCGATCTCTGCAGCCGGATCGTCGCCGCCTACGATGATAGCCTGCCGGAGGGCCGGCGTGCGGAAGCGGCCTTTGTACCCGTGACAGCAGGCAACCGTTTCGATCTCTTGAAGCGCGGCGAGATCGACATGCTCTGCGAGGCCACCACGGTGACCATCAGCCGCATGAAGTCGCACAACTTCACACTGCTAACCTTCGTCAGCGGCGCCGGCGGCATCAAGAAAAAACAAACCACCATCCGCGCCCTGAAGGGCAAGTCGACCCGCGCGCTGGGCATCAAGGTCAGCGTCGTCGACGGCACCACCACGCAGGCTCAGGTCGAAAAGCTGTTGGGCTACGCCGTGGTCTTTCCCAAGGATCCCGTGCCCAATCACGACGTGGCCTTCGACCTGCTGCGCCGGGGCGAGGTCGAGCTCTATGTCGGCGACCGGGTGATCCTGCGCGAAAAGCTGCTGAACGAAGACGACCGGGACGACTACGACCTCTCCGCCGGCTTCCTCTCCTACGAACCCTACGCCATCGCCATCCGCCATGGCCGCGAAGACCTGCTGCAGATCGCCAACGCCACCCTCGCCCGCCTCTACCGCGACGGCGACGATGGCATCAAGCCGATCTACGACCTCTGGTTCAAGGACTCCAAGATGAGCCGGTTGCTGTGGTCGATGTACGAACTGCAGAAACTGCCGGAGTAAGGGCGAGCGGACAAAGACCCGACGAACTCGGCAAGACTCGTGCGCGACCGAGCCCCCCGACAGTCAGGTTCCAACAGAGCCTTTCTTGCTCCACATCCTGAGCGCCAAGGTGTCAGAACCGCCCTCAGACGCCAGCCTTACCCGATAGATTTCCTACAGCCTGAAGCCGCAATTTCTGACTGGTCAGGTGCCGCAGCCAACGGCACATTGCGGGCCAGATAGGAGAATGAGAAACCACCTGCTCACAAAGCTCGCGGCGACGGTGTCTTCCTCTCTATACTTGCCGCAATAAGAATCCGGGGAGAGCGGTCCGATGAGCGGAAACAGCGGTTTACAAGCGCCGAAGCATGCCAGGTACGACGTGGTCATCGTAGGTGGTGCCATGCTGGGATCTTCGAGCGCATGGTTCCTGGCCAACAATCCTGACTTCGATGGTTCGGTTCTGGTTGTCGAGCGAGACCCAACCTACGAGTTCACCTCGACCAGCCGCACCAACAGCTGTATCCGCCAGCAGTTCTCCAATGAGATCAACGTGCGCATCTCTCAGTTCGGCGCAGAGTTCGTGAAGAATTTTCGCGACTTCATGGGTGGCGACGAACGCGTCCCCGACGTGCCGCTGCAAAGCTACGGTTACATGTATCTGGCGGACAACGAGGCCTTCGCCGGCGTGCTGCGGGAAAACCAGAAGATCCAGGCCGCCTGCGGTGCCGGCACCAAAATCATGACGCCGGAGGAGATCGCGGAGGCCTACCCCTTCTATAATCTGGAGGGCATCGTCGCCGGCAGCCATAACCTGGTGGACGAAGGCTACTTCGACGGCAATACCCTCTTCGACTGGTGGAAGCGTTCGGCGCGGGAAAAGGGCGTCGAGTACCTGACCAACGAGGTGGTCGCCATGACCCGTAACGCGGCCGGAACCCGGGTCGAGAGCGTCACCCTGAAGTCGGGCGAGACGGTTGCCTGCGGCAGCGTCGTCAATGCTTCGGGGCCGCGGGCGGTTCTGACTTCGCGCATGGCCGGCATCGATATCCCGGTCGAGCCGCGCAAGCGCTATACCTACATCTTCGACGCGGAGACTCCGCTGGATCGGGATCTGCCCCTGACCATCGATCCCTCCGGCGTCCACATGCGCACCGACGGCGCCTATTACCTGGGTGGCTGTCCGCCGGACGAGGATCCGGCCGTCGACTACGACGACTTCGAAGAGGACCACAGCATTTGGGAAGAGAAAGCCTGGCCGGCGATCGCGAAGCGCATTCCCCAGTTCGAGGCCATCAAGCTGATCAATTCCTGGGCCGGTCACTACGCCTATAACACGCTGGACCAAAACGCGATCCTCGGGCCGCACACAGAGGTGGAGAACTTCATCTTCGTGAACGGTTTCTCGGGGCACGGCTTTCAGCAGTCGCCGGCCATGGGGCGCGGGCTGTCCGAGCTGGTGACCTATGGCGCGTTCCGCAGCCTGGACCTCTCGCCCTTCGGCTATGAGCGGATCGTCGAAAACCGGCCTTTCCTCGAGAAGGCCATTATCTAGAGCATATTCCGACCACACGGGATCAATTTGATGGGCTTTGAAGTCTCATTCGGCAAGGCGCGCTGTGAAGCGCGATGCGGCGCATCGGGCAAGAAGCGCAACGCTGCCGATGAGCTTTCAAAGCCCACCGAAGGCCGGTTTCTTTTTCGCCCTGACTGCGTTGCGGCTCTTATCCGATGCGCCGCATCGCATTGCGAACCGCGCCTTGTCAAAACGCAAAATCTTCCCGGTCAATTGATTCCATGTGGTCGGAACATGCTCTAAACCGGGCGCGCATCAAAAGCGGCGCCCTCAATTCAGAGAGAAGCGGACATGAAGAAAATCGTACTCACCGGGGCGGCCGGCCGTCTCGGCTCCTACCTGCGCGAGCCGCTGACCAAGCTCGCTGAGGAACTGGTTTCCTCCGACATCAGCGAGGACATCGGGAAGCTCTATCCGGGCGAGCGTTTCGTACAGGCGGACCTGAGCGACCTCGCCGCCATGGAGGCTCTGCTGGAGGGCGCGGAGATGGTTGTGCATTTCGGTGCTTACGGCGACGAAGGGCCTTTCGAGACCATTCTCGGCCCCAACATCATCGGCGCCTACAACATCTGGGAGGCCGCCCATCGGCAGGGCCTGCGCCGCGTGGTCTACGCCAGTTCGATCCACGCCGTGGGCATGCACGCCAAGTCGGACTTCATCGGCATCGATGCGCCGCACCGGCCGGATACATTCTACGGCCTGGCCAAGTGTTTCGCGGAGGATCTCGCCAGCCTCTATTGGGACAAGCGCGGCCTGGAAGCGGTCTGCCTGCGCATCCTCTCCTGCGCCCAGGTCACCAGCCCGCGTGCGCTCGGCAGCTGGCTCTCCTACGACGACCTGATCCAACTGGTGCAACGGGCCGTCGACACGCCCACCACGGGCTTTTCCATCGTATACGGCGTCTCTAACAACGACCGCGCGCCGGTCGACAACGCCAAGGCCAGCTATCTCGGCTACCGCCCGCGCGACAACGCGGAGGTCTTCGCGGCGAAAATCCTAGCGGAGGCCCCGCCCGCCGATCCGACAGATCCAGCGCAGATGTGCCACGGCGGCCCCTTTGCCGCCGTCGAACTGGGCGCCAGCGGGTTGGCACAGATGACGATCGTCGACGACAAGAAAAGAACCTGATCGAAGTGCCAGGTTTTAGTTGCAAAAAATGCCCACAAGGCGCCCACCCCACTGCGTCGCTTCAACGTAGCGAAGATCTGCTTCCTCTATCGAGACACTTGCTGAAACGAACTTTGTTTTCTAACCTTGAGGCTGGTATTCACCACTAGAGCAAAATGCGTTTAATCGGTCTCAAAGTTCTCTGCCTTTCGATCAGCAAGGTGCTGATCTCAAACGCGAATTTTGAGACTCTGTGATCCAGAAATAACGCATTACGCTATAACCACGGGAGGGCACAAGCTGAACATGCGTATCATCCGCCGACTTCAGCATGGTCCCCGTTTCGCCCTGTAAATGCGTTTGCAGGGCGGACCCGAGGCATAACAACTCAATCGGTCTGCCCAAAGCCGCCGTGCGGCACCCTCTTGTCTAGGCAGAATTCCGATGACTGTTATGAATATCAGCGCTTTGAGCGTAACCCTTGGCGATCCCCTTTTTGACGATCTGAACCTGACAATTTCCCGAGGCGACCGGATTGGACTGGTCGCGGCAAACGGACGTGGAAAAACAACCCTCTTGGAGTGTCTGGCTGGCCGCTTCGATCCCACGCGCGGGGATATCGTCCGCGCGCGCGGTTTGCGGTTGGGATATGTGCCCCAATACATTCCCGAAAATGCCTACGCCAAGACGCTCTATGACTGGGTGTTGAACGCCTTGTCTGCCGAGCAGGCAGAACTTGAAAGCTGGCGTGTGGACGTGGTGCTGGGTGACCTTGCCGTTCCCTACGAGCTGCAGCACCGTCCGCTGAACGAACTAAGCGGTGGATGGCAAAGAACCGCGCTTCTGGCAGCTGCCTGGATCCAGGAGCCCGATGTCCTGCTGCTGGATGAGCCGACCAACCATCTGGACCTGCAACGCATCGGATTGCTCCAAAACTGGCTGCAGGCTTTGCCGCGGTCTGTGGCGGTCGTGGTGACGTCGCACGATCGCGCATTTCTCGATGCGGCAACGAACCGGACGCTGTTTCTGCGCGCGGAACATTCACGCGTTTTTTCGCTCGCCTTTACAGCCGCGCGGGCCGCGCTTGATGAGGCGGACGCTGCAGACCAACGGCGGTTTGCCAACGATTTGAACAAGGCACAGCAGCTGCGCAAACAAGCTGCGAAGCTGAAGAACATTGGTATCAATTCCGGCTCCGACCTTTTGGTCACCAAGACCAAACAGCTCAACGAGCGCGCGACACAGATCGAGGCGGCCGCCAAACCTGCTCACCGGGAACGCAGCGCCGGCGATATCAGGTTGGCGAACAGCGGCACCCATGCCAAAGCGCTGGTCACATTGGACGATGCAGCGGTCAAAACGCCCGACGACCGGGTGCTGTACAAGACCGGACAGAAGTGGATTTTACCAGGCGACCGCATCGTGCTTCTGGGGGCCAACGGCAGCGGAAAAACCCGGCTGGTCAGGATGATACAGCAGGCGCTTCCTAGAAACGGTCAGGTCGGAAACGGCGGGGCTGGAACCGGCGGGGGTGGAACCGGCGGGGCGGTCAGATGCGCGCCTTCGGTTGTTCCGGCTTACTCCGATCAGCATTTGAGCCAGCTGTCGGACAGCGACACCCCCATGACGTTAGTCACGGGGCAGTTTGATATCGGTGATCAACGCGCGCGGAGTGCGCTGGCGGCCGCGGGCGTGAAGATAGGGATGCAGGAAACCAGGATCGGCGCGCTCTCCGGCGGACAAAAGGCGCGTCTGGCGATGCTGGTCTTGCGGCTCAGGAGTCCGAACTTCTACCTTTTAGACGAGCCGACGAACCACCTGGACATCGAGGGGCAAGAAGCGCTGGAGGATGAACTGATATCCCACAACGTGTCCTGTCTGCTCGTCAGTCACGACCGCAGCTTTTTGCGCAACGTCGGCAATCGCTTCTGGCTGATCAGCGACAAAAAGCTGGAAGAGGTGGAGAGCCCCGAGCCATTTCTGGTGAGAGAGATGGGGTCCGAGTAAATTCTTTCGTCCAGCATACTCTTGCAGGGCTGAACAGCGTTGCCGGATGTTAAAGAGACAGAATACTGAACTTCGGATACCAATGCAGATTCATGTTCCAGCCGCGCCGTTTAGCTCTGAGACCGTAATCTGACCGAAGCGCCAAGATGTCGTTGCGAAAAACTTCAACACGGCGTCCAATCTATCGAATCTCTGTATCGCAGCTCATGCCAGCTTTGGGCATGGATCACGATCGATCTTCGCTGTGCCGCAGGACATCCAGGAGGACAAGCGCGTGATTGCGCCGATCATCCTTCGCGGCGTAAAGCAAAGTCACAGTGCCTTCACCGGCCTTAGCTCTCAGCTCTTCGACGCAAGCGCGTTGGGCGGCTCCTTGTAGTTCGCTCTCGTAGAGGAATTTGAATTCTTCCCACCGCTCTGGGTCGTGACCAAACCATACGCGCAGTTCGGTGCTCGGCGTTACATCCTTCATCCAGGCATTGAGCTGAGCCGCATCCTTCGAGACGCCACGCGGCCAAATCCGATCAACCAGCACCCGGTAGCCATCATCGTCCGACGGCATGTCATAAATCCGTTTGGTCTGTATCATGCGCTTCGAATTTGACCTTGTTTTAGATGCGAAGGCGCCGGCTTTCCGCCATATGGCCCGCGAGGCTAACTGTTGGATAGCGAGAGTATCCCCTAGCTCTCGTATTTTAATACAGCCAATCGTCCATTATTATGTGCAGATCGTTCGAACATCTGTACATTTGCCTTGTATGAAGTAGATATCGCTTATGCTTGATCTGCTCAGTGACGTACTTACCAACCTGTCCATGCGTGGGACGATCTATTTCCGCACGTCCTTCACCAAGCCTTGGGGCGTTGCCGTTCCCAGCTATGAAAATGTCGCCCGGTTTCATTTTGCGCATCGGGGCAATTGCCTCATTCGCGTGGACGGTGCCGACGACATCGTGGATTTGGCACAAGGCGATCTGGTTATCATTCCGCATGGGGCATCTCATGCGCTTTATTGCGATCACGAGCCCGAGAAAACGATCATGCCACTGGACGTCGTTTTGGAGACGTCCGGTTTTGATGGCTCAGGCGTGCTGGTTTACGGCGGAGAAGAGCCCCGAAGCGAAACACAGCTGATTTGTGGTCACTTCTCCTTTGACCCGCGTTCCAGGCATGTCCTTATGGAGCGGTTGCCTCCTTTCATTCATCTCAAGAATTATGGTGAAAATGCCGGCCGATGGATGGAAGCCACCCTCAGAATGATCGGAGAAGAAGCCGGCGGGCAAAAAATCGGCGGGGACCTCATTGCACTGAAAATGTCGGAAGCGATACTCGCACAAGCCATTCGCAGTTTCATAGAAAGCAACGACGCCAACGAGTGGGGTCTTGGCGCGTTCTCCGACAAGAACCTCAGCCGTGCTTTGGATGCTTTTCACAAGGCGCCGGCCGATAGCTGGACGGTGGACACGCTCGCACAATCGGCTGGGATGTCGCGGACAAGTTTTGCCGTCCAGTTTCAGAAAATGATGACCATGACACCCATGGAATACGTCACAAGATGGCGCATGGAAATTGCTAAGAAGGTATTGCAGCAACCGGGATCATCCCTCACGGAAGCTGCGCAAAGTGCCGGTTACGCGTCAGACTCATCGTTTACGCGCGTTTTCAAAAAAGAAACGGGCATGACGCCGGCCAAATTCAAACAGAGTTAGAGTTCCGTCTGTCTGTAAATCCGAAGGCTCTGCACAGCCTCATCCAGCCTGGCCGCGGCAAGGGCAATTGCCGCCCAACACACCGCAAACCAAAATATCTCAGATCGTTCAAGATTATGTCCTAAAAGTTCATAAAATCCCCAGATGTATTGATAAAGCATTCCACTCCAATACCTTTTCGACACAAGATGCGCGTCACGATGGTCGGGCGCCCATTGTCAGAAAAGGAAAAATCATGATCAAGAAACTCGCAATCACCTCAGCCTTGATGACCGGTCTCGCTCTCGGCGCAACGACCGCAATGGCTGCCGACGAATACAACGTTTCGCTGGGTTTGACGGCAGCCAGCGCCCCCCTGGGTTTGCATGGCGTTGACCCCGTGGAGTTCATCGCTACGTCGAACCCGGTTGAGGGCTCCGCGACCTACACAGCGGTGCATGACGGGGTTGCGTACTACTTCTCGACTGAGGCGAACATGAAAGCCTTCGAAGCAGACCCAGCCGCTTACCTGCCGCAAAACGGCGGCTACTGCACCTATGGTGTGTCGGTCGGCAAGAAGTTCGACGGCGATCCGGAGTATCATGCAGTTATCGACAACAAGCTGTATGTCTTCCTGAACCGTGCCATCTTCGACGCATTCAACAAAGATCGGTCAGGCACAATTTCCAAAGCTGAAAAGAATTGGAAAGACATCAGAAGCACGGCTGTCGGCGATCTCTGATTTTGCCGCACGAATTCTGAGTTGAAAGCCAGAGACCGAGGCGGCGATTCACGCCGCCCCGGGGGTATCAGAACGGCGTTGCCATGGTCGGCCGGTCAGCGGCCCACAGTTCCGGGAGCCAAGGGTTTCAAGCGCATCAGGAGATATACGCCTGTCCCTTTGTCCTCGCCGTCGTTAAGCGCTGCCGCGCGGTTCAGTTGGTTCACGGTGAAATAGAGATACCCGTCCGCGCCGAAGGCGAACCCGTCTGGCCACGATTGGCCCTCAGGGACCTGCGCGATCGTGCGGAAACCATCCGGTGCAGACAAACCAACGGCATTCGCCTCGATATCGGCGACATAGATGTTCCCGGCGTTGTCGATGGTCATACCGTCGGAGAAGGATTTTTCACTGTGGCGTTCGATCGTTGTCGCCACGGCGGCGCCGTTCCCGTCAAAGCTGGCTGCTGGAACGCGGTAAATCGTACGTCCGTTCAGCGCACCGAAGTAAACATACGCGTAGTTCTGGTCGATCGTGATCGGGTTCAGAGCGAGGCCACCTTCGACTTCCGGCATCAGCGCCTCATGGCCCTGTGCAACGCGTTGCGCGTCACCTGTTTCCAGATCGACCACGATGAAGGCGGGCGTCGGTGCGCTCGACAGATCCGCTTGCGACATGTCGGCAATGATGGCGCGGTTACGCAACTGATCCAACGCGTAGTCTTGCAGGAAGCTCTGTTCGACGAGCACTTCCTCTGGCAACGGGATTTCACGCACCAGCCTATTGGAATTGATGTCCCAACCGGTGAAGACGCGCTTGCCCAAGTCGAGGATCCACATGATGCCCTCATCGGTCACACGGGCAGCAATGACACCACCAAATCCACGGCTCATCTTATCGTTCGGATAGGGGTTGAGCGTCCCATCCGCTGCAAGCTCATAGAGCCGATGCTCAGACGCGCCGAGAGGCGACATGCTCAGGAATGTACGGCCGTCAGCCGTGATGAAGGGGTCACCGAACCGGGTGTCGTGCTGCGCGACAATTTCCGTCTCGACATCCTCTGCACCGGCGATGCCCCCGGTCGAAATGCTGAGGACCAAAAACAGCACCAAAGTCTTTGCTCGTTTTTTCATTTTTGACGCCTCACGCGATGTGAGTCAGTTCATGCAGCCAAAACTTTTCGACCTTGCCATCTGTAGCGGCCATATAGTCTTGAAGATGCTGCGCTTGCATGTGGGTTTGCCAAAGTTCACGGCTTTCCCAGTTTTCGTAAAACATGAAGTAGTTCGGATTTTCGTTGTCCTGATGCAGGTCGTACTGGATACACCCGGCTTCCGCGCGCGTGATCGGGATCAGCTTTTCAAGTTCGGCCTTTACCGCATCGCGGTGACCGTCTTTGACAAGAATATTTCCGGTAATGGTAAGTTTCGTCATGATAACTCTCCTGGTCGTTATCGATGACGAATACATCCATTGATAATTCGGATAAATGTAGTTCAGTCAAAATCTAAATCCGGAATTTCCGTACAATGACTTTTGAGCATCTACGCCTTTTCCAGCGTATCTGCGAGTTAGGCAGCTTGGCCGCCGCCGCGCGAGAGTCTGGGATGTCGACATCGACCGCCTCAGACCGCTTGGCCGCTTTGGAATCCTACTATGGCGCTGCGCTGCTCAATCGAACGACACGGGCAATCAAATTGACCGAGGCAGGCCTTACCCTCTTGAAGGGTCTGGAAAGCCTTCTCGAAGAGGCGGATAGCCTAAAGCGCACCATCAAGGAAGGCTTCGCAACCCTGTCCGGTCCAATTCGGATAAGCGCACCGAATGACATTGGGCAAACACTGGTTTGCCCGGCAATCGAGGAATTTCAAACAGAACATCCGAGTGTCACCTTTGAACTGCATCTCAGCGACGGCTATGTCGATCTGGTTCGTAGCGGGTATGACATCGCGCTGAGATTTGGAGATGTGACCGACAGAGCGCTCCGCATTGTTCGTTTCGAAGGCGCACCCCGCATCGTTTGCGCGTCGCCTTTATACATAAGTCGCTTCGGACAGCCTGAGTCTCCCGAAGAGCTGGAACAGCACCGCTGTCTTCTGATGCGGTTCGGGGAGATGCTGGACAATCGTTGGGAGCTCAAAAGAGGCGGTCAGGCCAAGGCAACCCACGTCAAAGGTTTCCGGACGTCGAACGATGGTAGCCTTGTCAAACGCTGGTGCCTCGACGGTGTTGGCATCGCGTTGAAATCACGCCTGGACATTGCAGACGACCTAAAGGAGGGGCGGCTCGTCGCTCTGTTCGAAGAATTCGGATCGACGCCTTACCCGCTCCAGATCGTCCTCCCGCCCGACCGCAATCAGCCGGCACGGCTGCGCGCGTTTAGCGATTTGCTCGCGAGGAAAGTTAGAGCGATCGCATCATCTTAGAGGGTTGCAGAGTGTATCTGACTCTCATCCGCTGCGGCGTTTCAAAAGCAGGAAGCAATCGATGGATCTGACAGAAGCACTGAAACAGGCTGAAGTTATCTCGGCGGACAGGGCTGGTGCGGCGTGTGGACTAACAGATGACATGCTGCCGGGAATCGATCGCTTCAAGGCGTCAGACAAGCTCTTCCTGTACAAGGGTGATCTGACAATCGGGGGCAACCTATCTTTGGATGACCGGACGCCATGGCCCGCGCATATGGTTGGTCTGATTGTCGATGGAGACCTGCGGGTCACAGGGGACCTGATCAATGCTGATGGCGATTACGGACCGGCGGTCGCTGTCCTTGGCCAGTTTGAAGCGACGAACGGGTTGTTCGGTGGAGCAACGTTTTTTGTGCGCGGAGATGCAAACTTCAACGGCGTTGTCGTTGCCCACTATAACCATGGATGCGTGACGATATCCGGCCAGTGTCAGGCACAGGTGATCATTAGCGACGACCACGCTACGAACCTCACGACGTCGTCGCCCTACTGGAATAGTCACGACGCACAATTCATCGGCATGCCACTTTCTGAATATCTTCATGAGGAGGTTGTGTTCGACGATCCGGTGGAACGCGACATCGACGATCAATACCTCGGACTTGTCGAGCTTCCGGAAATTGAAGCGCTTGTGCGCCGCGTGGTCGCGGGGCAACCGCTGTTACGCGCTAAAGGAGACAAACGGCGTCGGCGGACTGCGAAGCAGTGGCTTGATGTCGTGCGCGAACATCCCCCCGCCGTTCAGCATGTTCCCGCAAAATACCGCAACGAGGAAATCTTCAGGACAGCCGTCGAACGCGACGGCTTAACACTGCAGTTTGTCGATCCAGGTCTGCGTAGCAAAGACCTTTGCGAGGCGGCCATTGCGCAGAATGCCAACGCTCGCAACTATGTTCCGGAGAACCTTTCCCTTGGCGAACTCTCGTTGGCGGAGATTACCGATCTCATCGAACAAGGCGATATCTCCGATGTGCCTGAACACCTGTTGACTGTGGCCATCTGCAAGGAAGCACTTCTTTCAGGAGACGCTTCGCTGCGTGAAATCCCTCCAGCGCTGCGGACTGTCGAGGTCTGTGCGGCGGCGTTCGATCTCGTCAATATGTTCGTTCTTGCCGATATTCCTGTCGAAATCCGCAAGGAGGTATGTGACCGAGTTGGATTCCAACTCGTCAAAGGACAGGATTGGGCAGACGAGAGACCCGTCGCCAAGAGGATTGGCCAATAGCGGTACCCGGCAGACGAATTAAAGTACTGAAGCGACCCGCTGTCGTTGGATGTTAAAGGGAGACAACATTTAACTTCCGACACCAATGCAGAGTTAGATATTATGTCCCTCGAACTTATTATCCGCCGACTGAACAGCCCGCAATAACGAACCGGTCTGTCGGAACGTACTTTAGGCAGTATTCGGCCCATAGCTGTAGCTTACTTCCACATTCATAGAGATCAGGAGCGAATCTACTTTCAGGCAGAATACCAAGATGACTTTCCCACATCTGACCATCAAATAGCACGCATGCGCAGACGCTGTGTCAGCAGTTCCAGGGCAACAACGGTCAGGAAGATCACCAGCAGGATCGTCGCGACGTGATCATAGTCGAAGAGATCCCAACGGCCCTTCAGTTCCGTCCCGATGCCTCCTGCACCCACGATACCAAGGACCGTTGCCGTCCGGATGTTCCGTTCCAGAATGTACTGGATGTAGGCGTAGTACTGCGGGAGCACCTGAGGGATCACGGCATAACGCAGGACCTTGACCTTGTTCGCACCGGTCCCGCGAAGCGCACGCTGCGGCCCCGGATCAGCGTTCTCGATCTCATCAGCGAAGAACTTGCCGAGGAACCCGCTGGTGTGCAACGCCAGGGCCAAGATCCCCGCGATCGGACCGAACCCGTACATCAGCACAAAGAACAGGGCCAGGATCAGTTCCGGCATCGCGCGGTTGAAACTGCATATCGCCCTGGCGACTTGATAGACCGCGCGGTGGGGCGTGTAGTTCTGGGCGGCGCAATAGGCCAACGGGATCGCCAGCAAGACCGAGAAGATCGTACCCCAGATGGCCATCTCGATCGTCTCCCACATCTTGATGAGGACCTTGATGAGATAGCCAATGGGTTTAACCAGAAACTCGGCTTCGATCTCGGTATACTTCTCCTCGATCACGCTGTATTCGCGCTCGGTTCGGACCTCGACATAGGAAAACAGGGGCAGATCATCGGGATTGAAGTTCTCGATCCGATTGGTTTCCTGGATCGTCGACATCTGCAGAGGGAAGGATTTCCCCAGGAAGTTCGCGGCCCCGTTGATCACCTTGGATTCGCCAAACCCGAAGACCGAGGCCACAGCCCCCCAAGTTTCAGACGCTGCTTTGTCGAGTTCGACATTCCTGGCAGAGAACGCCATCAGGATCGCCAGAACCAACAGGATCCCGATGGTTTTTGACGTGATGGTGCGGTGCAATTCCCAGCAATCGGACGGCACGCGCGAGGCTTGATCTGTCGAGGCCATTGGAACGTTCCTATGCTGTGCCAACGCGCAGGGTCGCGCCATCGCCGATGATACCATCCTGAGTGATGCGGGTCGGTGTATCTGCACCCGTCAAGTCGCCATGCTGCCCGCCATAGATTTGGTGCAACCGCTCTGCTGTCAGCGCGGCCGGCATATCGTCGAACACCACCTCGCCCTCACGCAGTGCGACGATCCTGTCGGCGAACTCGATGGCAAATTCGACCTGGTGCAAGCTGCAGATCACTGTCGTGTTCCGCTGGCGGGAGGCATCGCGCAGCAGGCGCAGAACGTGACGGCTGACCGTCGGGTCCAGGCTGGCGACGGGCTCGTCAGCCAGTACCACATCCGGGTCATTGATAAAGGCGCGGGCGATGGCCACGCGCTGTTGCTGGCCGCCGGAAAGCTCCGAGGCCCGGCGATAGATCTGGCGTTCCTCTAGCTCCACCTCTTCCAACAATTTGCAGGCAAGTCGTTGCTGGTCCTCGGGGAAGAGTTTCAGCAATGCCTTCCAGGTCGGCGTCACCGGCAGCAGCCCTGAAAGCACGTTGTGCAGAACGCTGAGTCGCGGGACCAGGTGCAATTGCTGGTGGATCACCCCGATCCGACCGCGAATGTCCGACAGGTTTTTCGCCGTCACCTGAGCACCATCCAGAATGACGTGGCCCTCAGAAGGCATGACCAGCCCGTTGACCGTGTTCAAAAGCGTGGATTTCCCGGCACCAGACGGACCAAGTAAGACGCAGAACTGTCCTTCGGGCACTGAAAGGCTGACATCATGGACGGCGCGGGTGCCGTCTGGAAAGACATGGGTGATCGCCTCAAAATTAAGCATCAGACCGTCCTGCGGAAAATGGGGATGGCCCGCACCATGGCGCGGGCCATTTGTCTCGCGACGAAGACGCGTTTATCGTTCGCCAGCTTTCTCGATGATCTCACCCTTCACGCGCTTGGTCAGGGCTTTCAGCTTGTCCAGCGCACCTAGCATCTGCTCCAGCGGGTACTCGGTATCGTAGCGATCAACAGTCTTGCCGCCATAACCGCGGATGAACTGAGGATCGACCTTTGTGTGAATTTCCGAGAATGCCAGACGGATACGAGCCTTCAGGTCATCGCTCAGCTTGGGGTTCATTGCCAGCGGCGGGTTCGGGATACCTTCGGATTTCGCCAGAACCCGGAAGACCGTCGGATCGATCACGCCCTTTTTGACGGCCTTTTCCCATGCGTTGAACGAAGCAGCAGCGGCGTCAACGCGGCCTTCCTGTAAAGCAGCGATCGAGTTCGTGTGGCTGCCTGCGATGACGATTTTTGACAGGTCCTTGGCCGGGTCGATGCCCGCAGCCATCACCATGGCGAAGGGGAAGTTGAACGAAGATGTCGAGTTCGGGTCGCCGACGGCCAGGCTGCGGCTTTTTAGTGCGGCCAGGTCTTCTAATCCGGAATCCTTGCGGGTGTAGATGCCGGAATAGTAGACGGCATTGTCGTTCTTTACGTCGACCGCCAGCAATTCGGCCCCACACAATTCGCGAGCCTGGCCATACGTGACAGCGCCATACCAGCCGATATCGGCCTGATCGTTGCAGAGCCCCTGAACGGCGGCGGCATAGCTGTCGCCCAGCTTCAGGTCGAAGTGGATGCCGTACTCCTTGGTGATCGCATTGAACACCGGGCGATAGTCGCTGAGTGTATCGCGCGAGCCGATCTCGGCCGGCACCATGATGACCCGCACGGGATCGTTTTCGCCGCCTGTCGGCATATCGGCAGCGCCGGCGCTTATCGGCAGCGTTGCAACGAATGCAGCTGCGAGAATTCGAGACATTCTCATGGGTCGTTCCCCTCTCCTGAATGGCCATGCCATCGCGCTCTGCGAAGGCAGCGTAGATTGACTTCGTGCCCGGAAGGTCGGCCGTATGAGTGCACCGGCCTTGCTCTACGTCCGAGCTCCAACGACGCTGCCGGGAAAGCATGGCAGTTCTGTTACAGTATGGGGATGGTCATCAAAGCATCACGCAAACCCATGATGTTTGCGAAATTCATCAGATTGACACAGGAACGTTACGAAGCTTCGCGATGATTGCGAACACGATGATCGTATTGGGAGTTCCTGATGTCTGCGAACAGACAGGAATCTGCGGATTGGCGCGTGGTCTATCGCGACCTGCGCGATCAGATCGATCGTAGTGACCTGGCCGCTGGAAGCCGCTTGCCCACAATTGCAGGTTTGGCATCGAAAACCGGGCTCACGCAGTATGGCGCACGTCGCGTCCTAGAGCGCCTACGCGACGAGGGCCGAAGTCAGAGTTGGCAGGGGCTGGGCTATCGGGTGGCCGAAGACATCATCGATTATCGCATCGACGGCTTTCCCCGCTGGGGCAAGAGTTTGTCAGGCATGGGTTTGACGAACACGTCACGCATGATCGGGGCCAGAGCGGTAGGTGCACCACGTGACCTGGCGCATCATATGAAGATAAAGACGGGGACCAAGGTCTACCAGTCCGAGGTCCTGCGCTTGGTCGATCGGCGCCCCGTTGCCCTGGCGCGCGGCCACTTTCCGATGGATCGCTTTAAGGGGATCCTTGAAGAGATCGGGACTACGGGCAGCGTCACCGCGGCTTTGGCCAAGTTTGGAGTGCGCGAGTATCGCCGTGCAAGCACCCAGATCGAGGCACGGCTGCCAACCCATCACGAGGCGCTGGTGTTGGAAATACCCTGTAGTCAGCCCGTCATTGTCAGCACCGGCGTGAACACTGATCCGAACGGCCTGGTTGTGGAGGTTGCACTCGCTGTGTCACGGGCAGATTGTATCAGATTCCGTTTTTAACACTTCATGTTGGCGGAGACTTTTTGACGTCTCTGCGCTCCGCTCATTGTCTGACTCCGCGCATATCCGGACTTTCGGTGCACCAAGATGAATGACGGCATCTCCGCGAAGCGGACATTCGGGTCTGAAAGGCTGGAAACTGGGATTGGACTTGCACGATGGGCAGCACTGCTACAATTCGGAAATTCTCGCTCATCGAGTGAAGGCTGTGCGACGTTCCACACTTAAGCCAGCGCCTTTCAACAGGCCTCCTAATATTGAATAACGTAACAGCCTAACGCCCGCCGGCAATCACTCCTGACAGACCATTGTCAGGAGGGGGTTCCTTATGATCGGTGCATCGACACGATCTCAAGGACCTTCGGGACAATGACCGACCTCACCGCGCCGGCGCTGGCCGCGAAAGATCTGCATCGGCGGCACCTGATCGGTGTCCTGCTGGTGATCGCCTCGGCGGTGGTCTTCAGCCTCGCCGGCGTGCTGACCAAGATGATCGAGAGCGATGCCTGGACCATCGCCTGCTGGCGCGGGCTCTTCGGCGCGATCCTGATCGGCCTCTATGTCGTCTGGCGCCGACGCGGACAGGAAGGCCGTCTTGCCGGCTGCTTTTCGCTGGGCTGGCGCGGGTGGCTGCTGGCGACGATCGGCAGCCTTTCGACCCTCGCCTTCATCAATGCCTTCAAACTGACCTACGTCGCCAATGTCGCGATCATCTATGCCACCGCGCCCTTCATCGCGGCGGCGCTCGAATGGATGATGCGCGGTGTCGGTGTCCGGCCGTCGACCCTGCTTGCCGCAAGCGCTTCCCTGCTTGGCGTGGCAATCATGGCCGGCGCCGGCGCCGCAACCGGCGCCTGGCTGGGCGACAGCCTGGCGCTGGTGATGACCCTGGGCATGTCGCTTTACATGGTGCTGATCCGGGTCTTTACCGACACGCCGGTGGTCCTGGCCGCGGCGGCCTCGGCTTTGCAGCTCTTCGTCCTCGGCTGGTTCATCACCGATCCTCTGGCGGTCTCGCAAAGCGACGCCTTGCTGCTGGTGCTGTTCGGCGTAGTCTTTGCCCTCGCCGCGATCCTCTTGACCGAAGGCACCCGCATGATCCCGGCGGCGGAAGCGGGCCTGCTGGGCTCGACGGAAACACCGCTCGCGGTCCTCTTTGCCTGGCTGATCCTGGCCGAGCTGCCGCCGGCGGCCAGCCTGATCGGCGGAGCCATCGTCATGATCGCGGTGGTGGGTCACGCCGGCCGGGATTTCCTGCTGGCAAAACGTTAAGATCGGTCCGCTATGAGAACACCGGGGTCCATGCGCGGTCTGGAAGAGCTCGGGCGGACGCGCCTGAGCCAGAACTTCTTTCTGCGCGATTTTTTCTACTCGGAAATCGCCGGCTTTTACGGGCTCCCCAATATCCCCAGCGACCCGGACCTGACCATTGCGGCTGGGCGCAAACTCTGCGAGGAGCTGCTCGAGCCGCTGCAGGAGACCTTCGGGCGGATCGCCATCCGCTCAGGCTACCGCTCCGCCGAGGTGACGGCCTTCGGCAATGCCCGGAAACAAGGCGCCTCTGTTCGGCACAATGCCGCCTATCACGTCTGGGATCTGCGCGACGCGCGAGGCTGTATGGGTGCGGCGGCCTGCATCGTCATCCCCTGGTTCGCCGACCGCTACCGGGAGGGCGCCGACTGGCGCGGCCTCGCCTGGTGGATCCACGACCACCTGCCCTACGCGCATCTGCAGTTCTTTCCGAAACTCTGCGCGTTCAATATCCAGTGGCATGAGGAACCTGAACGGCGGATCGACAGCTTCATCGCCCCCAAGGGCTGCCTGACCAAGCCCGGAATGCAAAACCACGCCGGCGACCATTCGAAATGCTATGCGGGATTTCCAACCCTCGGCGATCGTGGCGCATAGGGAAGCGCGCGTGATCGGACCGCAGTGGAAAAAGACATGATTTTCGGAAAATTTTATCGACCCGGAACCGAGCGGCTACCGGGCGAATGACCCTGCAACGAGGGTTTACGGCTTAGGCCTCAGGCAGATCCGAGGAGGCTGCGTCCGGAACCTGCGGCGCCTTTTCACCACGCGCACAGAGCAGGATACAGGCCAGGCCTAGTCCGATTGCGCCCCAGAGAACGCCAGCGTAGATCAAATCCATTTCTTCCGATCTCCATGCAGGGCCGGTGTTGAGTGCGGCTTACCCGCGATCTGTGTTTCATTCGGCTCAAAATTCGCGGCTTCGGCATCACCGGATCGATGACTTCGAACGCTCATTTCGAGGCCGTCTCACTCGACAAAACACAAACCGCTACAGTCCGTTCTGCGTTATGCAGGAGATAGATTAACGAGCGGTTAGATTTGCATGACAGCCGCAAATTTAAGCGGGTGACCTTCGCAGAGCTGACATGCAAAATCAGCATGACTCCCGGTGCCTTCGCGAGCTGTCCGGCGGAGGTGGCGGTTTCCCGTCGCCGGAGGGCTTTTCGTCCCAGTGAAGAACGCCCATATCACTGCCCAATAATGCGGTTGGTCGTCCTGCGCGACTTGCCTATGATCCCCACCAAACGAGCGTTTGCATAACGGGAAGAGGTCCGAGCATGGTGAAATTCGGTGTCGGCCAGGGATTACGGCGCGTCGAGGATGTGCGTCTTTTGACGGGTCACGGCCGCTATACGGACGATATCAAGGAAGACGGCGAGGTCTTCGGATACGTTCTTCGCAGCCCTCACGCCCACGCCGAGATCAAAGCCATCGAACTGGAGGACGCCAAAGCCGCGCCTGGCGTTTTGGGCGTCTACAGTCATGAAGACCTGACCGCCGATGGCGTGAAGGATATTCCCTGCCTGACCCCCGTCCCTGGCAAGAATGGAACCAAGCCGGTCATGCCGCCGCACCCGGCCCTGGCGCGCGGCCGCGTTCGCCATGTCGGCGATCCGGTGGCTTTCGTTGTCGCCGAGACCCTGGAGCAGGCGAAAGACGCGGCGGAGATGATCTTCGTGGACTACGAGGATCTTCCGGCCAATGTGCTTTCCGAAAAGGCCATGTCGCCGGGCACGCCTCAGATCTGGGAGGAGGCGCCGAACAATCTCTGCCTGGACTGGGAGCAGGGCGACCGGGGCGTGACCGACGCGGCGCTGGCAGCGGCCCATCGCGTGATCAAGCTGGAACTGGTCAACAACCGAATCGTGGTCAACGCTATGGAACCGCGTGGCGCGCTGGCCACCTATGATCCGGAGACGGAGCAACTGACGCTGGTCAGCGGCAGCCAGGGCGTCTTCTCCCTGCGGCGTCAGCTGGCCGACCGGATCTTCGAAATCCCCCAGGAAAAGCTACGGGTCCGGACCCAGGACGTGGGCGGCGGCTTCGGCATGAAGATCTTCGCCTATCCGGAACAGATCCTGGTGCTCTTCGCGGCACGACGCCTGAAACGCCCGGTGCGCTGGACCGGGGACCGGGGCGAAAGCTTCATGAGCGACAGCCAGGGCCGCGACCACCTGACCACCGTCGAGGCGGGGCTGGACGAAAACGGCAAGATCCTCGGCCTCAAGGTTTCCACTGTGGCCGACCTGGGCGCCTATCTCTCGAACTATGGCCCCTACATCCCGACCTCCTGCGGGTCCCACATGCTCTGCGGGGTCTACACGGTCCCGACCGTCTACGTGGAGGTGAAGTGCGTCTTCACCAACACCGTGCCGGTCGATGCCTACCGCGGCGCCGGACGGCCCGAGGCCGCTTATGTCATCGAACGGCTGATCGACTACGCGGCGCGGGAGATCGCGATCAGCCCGGACGAGATGCGCCGGCGGAACTTCATTCCTTTGGACTCCATGCCCTTCGACACCTCCACGGGCATCACCTACGATTCAGGCGACTTCCTGGAGATGATGCAGCGCGCGCAGGCAGGCGCGGGCTGGGACAGCTTTGAGGCCCGCCGCGCCGAAGCCCGGAAAGAGGGCAAGCTGCGCGGTATCGGCATGTCCTCCTACGTCGAGGCCTGCGGGGCGATGGGTAAGGAAGAGGCCCGCATCAAGGTAAAGCCGGACGGCGGCATCACGCTCTTCATCGGCACCCAGAACAACGGCCAGGGCCACGCGACCGCCTACGCCCAGATCATCGCCGACAAGCTGGGTGTGGAGCCGGAGCAGGTGGAGCTGCGCCAGGGCGACACCGACGAGTTGACCTCCGGCGGCGGCACCGGCGGATCGCGCTCGGTCCTGATGGGCGGCATGGCGATCTCCGGCGCTTCGGAAAAGGTCATCGCCCGCGCCCGGGAGATTGCCGGGCATCTGCTGGAAGCAGCCACGGAGGACATCGAGTTCGACGCGGGTATGCTCTCGATCGTCGGCACCGACCGGCGGGTCTCGCTCGCCGATGTGGCAAAGGCCGCCGAAGACGGCAATGGCCTGCCGCCGGAAACCGCGGAAGCGGTCAAGGACGGGATCGACGAAACCGCGAACTTCGACGATCCGCCGCCCATGACCTACCCGAACGGCTGTCACATCTGCGAGCTGGAGATCGACGAAGCGACCGGCGTCACCAAGATCCTGCGCTATGTGATCTATGACGACTTCGGGAAGGTGATCAATCCGCTGCTCGCGGCCGGGCAGGTCCACGGCGGCACCGTGCAAGGCATCGGACAGGCGTTGTTGGAGCACACGGTCTACGATCCGGATACGGGCCAGCTGCTCTCTGGCTCCTATCTCGATTACTGCATGCCACGGGCGGACGACATTCCCGAAATCGAGTTGACTATGGTCGAGGACATGCCTTGCGCCACCAACGAGATGGGCATGAAGGGCGCCGGTGAGGCAGGCGCCATCGGCGCACCGCCGGCGGTGATCAACGCCATCGTGGACGCGCTTTCGCCCTATGGGGTCAAACATGTCGACATGCCGGCCACACCTGAGAAAATCTGGCGGATTATCCAGGCGGGCGAACAGAATCAGGTGGCGGCGGAATAGCCGAACCGATACAAACGCCCCGTTGGTAACAGGCGCGCGCAACCGAATAGTTACGCGGCCGAACAGCGAAACATAGCGATGAGTGACATGACCGAGGGGCCTGACGGTTCGAACGGCGCGGCCGAGGAGAGCGAAAGCGACGACCTGATGGCAACGCTGCGCCTGATCGCGGAACGCGCGGGCAAGGTGATCCTGCAGTATTATGTGGACGCCGAAGAAATCGACGTGCGTGAAAAGGACGACGCTTCGCCCGTCACCGATGCGGACGAAGCGGCCGAGACCTTTATCCTGGGCGCGTTGAACACCCTGACCCCGCACATTCCCATTGTGTCAGAGGAGGCAGCCGCCGCCGGGGAGATTCCCGAAATCGACGGCGACTTCTTCTGGTTGGTGGATCCGCTCGACGGCACCAAGGAGTTCATCTCGCGCAACGGCGAATTCACCGTGAACATCGCCTTGATCGAACACGGGGTCCCAGTGGCTGGTGTGGTGCATGCCCCTGCCCTGGCCATGACCTGGGCCGGTGCGGGCGAAGGCACCGCGACCTTCTCCGAAACCGACAACCCCGCCATGCCGATCTCGGTCCGAGAGATCCCGGCGGAGGGCGCCACGGTCGTGGCCAGCCGGCGTCATGGCACCGGCGAAAAGCTTGAGGCCTTTCTTTCCAGCCGCAGCATTAACGACCGGGTCACCGCCGGCAGTTCTCTGAAGTTCTGTCTGGTAGCGAGTGGCCAGGCCGACCTTTATCCCCGCTTCGGCCGGACCATGGAGTGGGATACAGCCGCGGGCCATGCCGTTCTGCTGGCGGCCGGCGGCGAGGTCTGGACTCTGGACAACGAACCTCTGGATTACGGAAAACCGGGCTTCGAAAACCCGGATTTCATTGCAGAGGGCGTTCATCTGGATGCCGGCTTTGAGCTTGCCGGAAAAACCGAGTAATCCCGGCTGTCTTCATCTTTTGTTAACCATCTTTGCTCAGCCTGGATAAGGCCGCCAACCCGGCGGTCGAAATTTGAGCGTGTTAACTTCTGATAAAGGCTAATTGTCACGAATTTGTGTTGAGAGCTGATTTGCGCCGAATCGTCGCAGACATCAGATTGATGTCGGTGTTGCGAGACCGTGACACCGGTGAAAACCGTATCGAATTAGATCCATATGGCGAACGCCGATCCAGAGGGTGAGAGTTGGTGAAAGCTCCCGGTTTGGATCGGCAAGAAAAAAACTCAGGAGCCGATATCCATGTCTTCTAAAAAATCCACCATGCTTGCATCCACGAGCCGCCGTTCCGTAATTATGGGCGGTGTCGCTCTGGCCTCTGCAGGCCTGCTGAGCGCCTGCGCAAAAAGCGGTGCCAAGTCGACCAATCCTTGCAATCCCTGCAACCCTTGTGCAGCGACGAATCCGTGCAACCCCTGCAATCCTTGTAACCCCTGCAATCCCTGCGCGGCCAAGAACCCTTGCAACCCGTGCAATCCTTGCGCAGCGAAGAATCCTTGCAACCCCTGCAATCCTTGCGCGGCCAAGAATCCTTGCAATCCCTGCGCAGCGAAGAACCCCTGCAATCCGTGCAACCCCTGCGCGGCCAAGAACCCCTGCTCGGCGAACTAATTCGAGCGGCATAGTCCGTTGGGACGGCGGCAGGCCAGCAGGGTCTGCCGCCGTTTTACGTTTCAGCCGGCGAGAACGCCTACGAGCAGCAAAGAAGCCCCACCTGATCGCCATCTCGAGGCCGACAACAACAATAAAGTCCAATTGACCGGAGCGAAGTCTGGAATCGCTGGGTGTCGCGGTGCTATCTTTGCGCGCCCGTCCTTGTGGCGGCCTCTCTCGTTTCGAAATCGATAAAAATGGGCAGGTAAATGACCGCGGATCATAAAGTTGCACTGGTGACCGGTGCGGGAAGCGGAATCGGTAAATACGCGGCCATGGCGATGCTCAAGGCCGGCTATGCGACGGTTCTGACCGGCCGCCGGCTGCGTCCGCTGGAAGATACCATCAAGGAAGCCGGCGTCCCGAGCACACCGGCTCTGGCGCTTTCCTGCGATGTCGGAAGTCCCGACGATGTGGCGGGCCTCTTTTCCAAGGTCGAACAGAAGTTCGGACGCCTGGACGTTCTCTTCAACAACGCAGGCACCAACGTGCCGCCGCTCACCCTCGACGAGATTTCACCGGAACAGTGGCGCACAGTGGTGGACGTCAATCTGACCGGCGCCTTCCTCTGCAGCCGCGAGGCCTTTCGCCTCATGAAGAAGCAGGACCCCATGGGCGGGCGAATCATCAACAACGGTTCGATCTCAGCTCAGTCACCGCGCCCGGGTTCCGCCCCCTACACGGCAACCAAGCACGCCATCACCGGCCTGACCAAATCCACCTCCCTGGACGGCCGCCCCTTCAATATCGCCTGCGGCCAGATCGATATCGGCAACGCGGCTACGGACATGACCACGGCCATGGCGGTTGGGGTTCCTCAGGCCAACGGTACGATGGCGGTCGAACCCACCATGGACGTCCAGCACGTGGCCGACGCCGTGGTTCACATGGCGGGACTGCCTCTGGATGTGAACATCCAGTTCATCACCATCATGGCGACCAAAATGCCGCTGATCGGGCGCGGTTGATTGAGTAGAGCCAGAGAGCCTTAGTTCGCGGCGCGTAAGACTTCTTTAGACAGCGCGCGGATCTCGGCTGCGGCCTGCCCGCGCGGCTGAAATTCGCCAACAGCGCGGCCTTCCGCCAGGGCCGAGGCGAAGGCAACCCGGTTGCCGATTCGCGTCTTGGCGATCTTGGCGCCATAGGTCTTGATTTCAGCGAGCATCTCATCGGTCAGGTTCGCGCGCGGTGGAACGCGATTAAGCACCAATAGCGCCGGCACCTTTTCCTGCTGCGCCAGCTCGAGGGTCGGCCGGGTGGCCCAGACATCCATCGGTGACGGCTGTACCGGCACGATTACGAGGCTCGCCGAACGAACCGCGATCTTGGCCTCGGTCTCGGCATGCGGCGGAGAGTCGATCAGGACAATGTCGTGCTCCCGTGCCAGCTTTTCGACCTCGGAACGCGAGCGCCAGCCCTTGACCGCGGAGACCAGCAACCCGGCGCCGGCATCGCCGAGGCGTTCTTCGCGCAGGCGGTACCACATGGCGAGCGATTGCTGCGGGTCGATGTCGACGACAGCGACCGATTTCTTCGCCGCCGTGAAGGCAACGGCAAGATGAGCGGTGACGGTGGTCTTTCCAGCCCCACCTTTTTGCTGTGCAACAGTCAGAATTTTCGCAGACATGCTGAGTTCTCCCGTTCGCAGTCACACAATATTTCGCAGGTGCGAAATGCGCCGTCAAGGCGGCAGAGCAAGCTTTGCGCATAAAAGTGTCACGCACCTCGACTGAAACGCGATTGGTCGTGCGCTGATATTTGGTGCATTTTGACTGCAGGATGCTTTTCAGTAGACTGCCCCGCCATGTCACAAGAGCGATTTCCCTCCTCGTCCTGCCGGATCCGCACGCCGGACTCCGACGCTTACCGGGCCGCAGCAGAACTGTTGCAGGCCGGCGAGGTCGTGGCCTTTCCGACCGAGACGGTCTACGGCCTGGGCGCTGACGCCACCAACGACCGAGCGGCGGCGCGGATCTTCGAAGTCAAAGGCCGGCCGAGCTTCAACCCGCTGATCGTTCACTTCGAGGATCTGGACGCCGCCGGCCGCGAGGTTGAGATCAACGCTTGGGCCGAGACGCTGGCAGCAGCCTTCTGGCCCGGCCCCCTCACGCTCGTCCTGCCGCGCAAGCCCGAATCACGTATCTCACTGCTCTGCAGCGCCGGTCTTCCGACCCTGGCGGTCCGCGTGCCCCGCCACGAAATCGGGCAAAGCCTGTTGCACTCGGCGGGGCTTCCGCTGGCTGCCCCCAGTGCCAACGCCTCCGGTAAGATCAGCCCGACCTCGGCCGCCCATGTGGCGGCATCCCTGGGCAAGCGGGTGCCGATGATCCTGGATGGCGGCGATTGCGAGGTGGGGCTGGAATCGACGGTCGTGGATCTGACCGGCGAGCAGCCGGTGGTCCTGCGGCCGGGCGGAATCACACGGGAACAGCTAGAAAGCCTGCTGGGTCCGGTCACCGAAGCGGGTGCAGACAGCGACATCAAGTCCCCCGGCATGCTGACCAGCCACTACGCCCCTGCCCTGCCCATTCGCCTCAACGCGCGGGATGTAAAGGCGCAGGAGGCGTTGCTCGCCTTCGGCCCGGAACCTGTCGATGGCGCGGCTGCCACGGCCAACCTCAGCCCCACAGGCGACCTTGGGGAAGCGGCGGCGCGGCTCTTTGCTCTGCTGCATGAGTTAGACGAACAGCCGGTCGAGGCTATTGCCGTCATGCCGATCCCGGAAGACGGCCTCGGAATCGCCATCAATGACCGGCTGCGCCGGGCTGCGGCGCCACGAGATTAACGAAGACTGGTCCCCGGACAGCTCAGGCATTAAATTCATCGCTATGAACGAACAAACATCCCCTCAGCGGATCGACGGCGAGCTGAGCGCCTTTTTTGCAGAGCTCACACAGGCCGTTGGCGCGAAAGCGGTCCTCACCGCCGCCGAAGACCTTTCCCCCCACCTTCAGGAGATGCGCGGCCTTTACCTGGGCGACGCGCCCTGCGTGGTGAAACCGGCCTCGACGGAAGAAGTCGCAGCCGTGGTCAAGATTTGCGCGGCCCATGGGATGGCCGTCGTTCCTCAGGGCGGCAATACCGGTCTGGTCGGTGGCGGTATTCCGATCACCTCGGACAAGGCGATCGTGCTTAGCCTGTCACGCATGAACCGGATCCGGAACATCGACGCGACCAACTACACCATGACGGTCGAAGCCGGCTGCATCCTGCAGAACATTCAGGCCGCCGCCGATGAGGCCGACCGGCTTTTCCCCTTAAGTCTCGGCGCGGAAGGAACCTGTCAGATCGGCGGCAACCTCAGCACCAATGCCGGCGGGATCAATGTGCTGCGCTATGGCAACGCGCGGGATCTCGTCCTGGGCCTGGAAGTGGTGCTGCCGGACGGGCAGATCTGGAACGGCCTGCGCGCTCTGCGCAAGGACAACACCGGCTACGATCTGAAGCATCTTTTCATCGGTGGCGAAGGGACCCTCGGAATCATCACGGCCGCCGTGCTCAAGCTCTTCGCCAAGCCGCGCGACCGGGTGACCGCCTTTGCGGCAGTGCCTTCGCCTGCCGCCGCGGTGGAACTGCTGGGGCGCTGCCGGACCATCTCCGGCGAGGCGGTGAGCAGCTTCGAGCTGATCCCGCGCATCGGTGTTGAGAGTTCGGTCAAACATGTAGCCGGCGTGATAGATCCGCTGGAGCAGGCCTACGACTGGTATGTCCTGGTCGATCTGGTCGCGGGTATCGAGGATGGCAGTCTGCAGGAAACCATGATGGCCGTTTTGGAAGGCGCCTTCGAGGAAGAGCTGGTGCTGGACGCCACGGTGGCGGCCAGCGAAAGCCAGGCGGCCGCACTGTGGCGCATCCGCGAGGCGATGGTCGAAGCCCAGAAACACGAAGGCGGCTCGATCAAGCACGATGTCTCGGTGCCGATCTCCAGCGTGCCGGAATTCCTGGAACGCGCCATGGCTGCCGTGAGCGAGCGTATCCCGGGCATTCGTCCCGTCCCCTTCGGTCATATCGGCGACGGCAACATCCACTTCAATCTCAGCCAGCCGCTGGGCGCCGACAAGGCCGAATACATCGCACGCTGGGACGAGATGAACGAGATCGTCCACGACATTGTCGTTGAACTGGGCGGCTCGATCAGCGCCGAGCACGGCATCGGCCGCCTGAAGGTCGCTTCCAACGCCCACTACAAGTCGTCTGTCGAGATCGACCTGATGAAGAAGATCAAGGCGGCGCTGGACCCAGCGGGAATCATGAACCCGCACAAGGTGGTCGACTGAACGGCTTTAAAGGTCAATAACCCAGGGGGTTTGGGGCATCCCGCAACTCACCTAAAGTGCTTTCCGAGACAGTTCTTTCCGAAGTGTCGTGGCAAGTTGGTGCCGCAGGACCGGTTTATTCAACAGCACCCGTTCTGTGCCAAAGGCACCATTCCGTCTAGCCGTCGACGCCGGATAACCGGACATGAACACGAACTTAAGATGCGGATAGGTCTTCTCCGCCTCTTGGGCAAATTCAGGGCCGCTGATGCCCCCGGGCAGAATCACATCTGATAACACCAGATCGACAGACTGGCGTTGCCTCAAAAGATCTCGGGCTTCCACTGCATCGGCTGTTCCGATCACCTGATAATCCAGAGACTCCAGCATCTTCACTGTGAGGACACGAACATCCTCATTGTCCTCGATCACCAGGATTTCTTCACCCTTTCCCCTCGGAACCTTCTGTTCCGCCCTTTCCTCTTCACGCTGAGATGTTGTTCGGGCTCTCGGCAGATAGAGCTTTACGGTCGTGCCCCGGTTTTGTTCGCTGTAAATCGTAACCTGGCCTTCTGATTGCCTGGCGAAGCCGTAAATCATCGAGAGCCCGAGGCCGCTGCCCCGCCCGGTTTCCTTGGTCGTGAAGAAAGGCTCGAAAGCGCGTGCGCGCACCTCTTCTGTCATACCCTGACCTTCGTCGCTCACGGCCACGACTACATAGTCTCCCGCCTTCAGTTCGAGGTCGTCCGCCATGTCGGCTTCATTAAGACGAATGTTGCTGCATTCAACGGTCAAAGTGCCACCAGCAGGCATGGCATCCCGCGCATTGATCGCGAGGTTCAAAAGCGCATTCTGCACCTGCCCCGCATCGGCCAGAGCCTGCCAGAGTCCGTTGCTGCTGTTAATCTCTATCTTGCAGGTCCCACCGAGCGCCCGTGCCAAGAGCGCCCGCATTTCCTTCGCCAGAGTCCCAACATCTATCGCCTGTGGCCGCAGCGGCTGCTGGCGGGAGAATGCCAACAAACGCTGAGTGAGTTCTGCACCTAAGTTAGTGGATCTGAAGATGGCATCTGTCAGCGGTCCTTCACAGCCCAGCTCTTCAGTCAAAAGCTCCAGATTACCCTGGATCACCGCCAGGAGATTGTTGAAGTCGTGCGCCACTCCGCCGGTGAGCTGACCGACCGCCTCCATCTTTTGAGCCTGATAGAGCCTTTCTTCTGCGGCTTTCCTGTCGGTGATGTCACTCGTGATGGAACAGACCCCGACAATCGTTCCGCGATGATCCTTGAGCGGGAACTTAGTGTTCCAGGAATGCCGCACCTTGCCGTCGACTTCTTCACGAACTTCCTGTTGTAGAGACTGTCCGGTCTCCACGATCTGCCGATCAGCATCCATGTAGATACGCGCAACTTCCTCCGGCAAGAAATCACGTGTTGTGCGTCCAAGATAAGCTTTGGATGCCTTTTCGAAGATCTCGGCAATGTTTTGGCTGGCGGCCATAAAGCGCCCGTCGCGATCTTTGAGGACAATCTCAACCGGCGAGTTCTCGAGAATTCCTCTCAACCAAGCATCGCGCTCTCGAATCGTCTTTTCTGCGCGTCGCCGCTCCGCAATCTCGTTCCGTAGCTTCCTGTTAGCAGCCTGCAGCTCGGCCGTGCGTTCCGCGACCCGCTGCTCCAGCTCTGCATAGGCCCGCTCGAGCTCCGCTTCCGTTTCCTTGCGTTCGGTGATGTCCTGAACAGTGCCCACCTGTTCATGGGCACGGCCCTGGGCGTCAAGCAGTGTTTCGCCGATCTCGACGACGTGTCTGACGGCACCATCCGGTCTGACGATGCGATACTCGATCTCGTAATCGATTCCCTCTTCATCGTAGCGCTGAAATGCTGCGGCAACCCGCGTCCGGTCATCCGGATGAATGACACGCTCCATCTGAGCGTCGAGAAGGTCCGCCGCTTCGTGCAAACGAACGCCATGGATGCGAGCATATTCCTCAGAACAGGAGATCAATCGCTTGCCAGGAACATCCCAACGCCAACTGCCGATTTTCGCCTGGCGCTGGGCACGGCTCAGTGCAGCCTCGCTCAACCGCAGCGCCTGCTCCGCGTTTTTCAGTTCCGTAACGTCTTGCAGAACCCCAATCGATACGTTTCTCGAATCCTCTTCGTCGAATGCGGGTTCGCCAACCTCGCGAAAATGCCGGTAGCTTCCGTCGGACGTCAGCTCTCGAAACTCGACCGCGTAGCGGCTGCTCGTCATCGTCGAGTGGTCGGTAATGGCAGTGTACTTGTCCCGGTCTTCGGGATGCATGTACTGCGTTACGCCTTCTCCCCGGGCACGGGTCGCGAGGTAGTCCTCTACGGATAATCCGAAAAGCAAGGCAAGTTCTTCGGAACAGTAGACACACTCGTCCTGCGCATCGTCCCAAATCCACGCACCCAGCTGTGCTGTCCGCATTGCCTGCCGCAGCATAGCTTCGCTCTGCTTTAGCGCTTCCTCATCTTTCTTCTGCTGCGTTATGTCCTGCACAAAACCGAACGAGCGGATGACATTCCCGTCCCTATCAAAGACCGGTTCCGCTTTTTCGCGCACAAGAATGGCACTGCCGTCAGGTTGACGCAGACGGTACTCGCATTCAAAGCCCTCACCGTTTTTCTTTAGCTTGTCGGATAGTGCCTGATAGGCTGCCTGGTCTTCGGGAACAATCCACTCCAGTTCCGCTGCGGAGCAAGAAGCTTTCAGGAGATAGTCCTGCACGGAAATTCCGTGCATGCGCGCCAATTCTTCCGAACAGTAGATGCCTCGATCCGCGACCTCGTCCCACTCCCAATGCCCCAACCTGGCAAGCCGCTCGGTTTCCTTGAATAGAAAATCTGTCTTGCGCCGACCGGGCTCTTTGAAACCTGGTACATAGTCGACGTCATCGATTGGCTGGACCGCGACCTTCGCTACGCCGTTGTAAGAAATGACAAGGGGTTCGCCTTCATCCGACACCCGGCGCAAAAGCTCTAAGAACCTCGTTTGAGCTTCTGAGGCATCGATTGTTTCCAAAACCCCTCTCTCCACGGCTGTCCAGTTTCCAGGCGCTATGGCAAACTATGCGGCTTCCTGAAATAGAACATGCCGTAATTCTTGCAATCGAAAAGGCTTAGCCAGGTAGGTCACAGACAAACCTTTCGCCCTGCCCAACTTCGCCGCCATTTCGGCATAAAGGGGATTGAAGCCGGACGCGACCACCACACGCGCAGTGACGCTTCGGTCAACAAGCCATTGGACCAATTGAATGCCGTCCGTATCCGGCATAATCATGTCGAGAACTATGACCGTCGGATCGAAACGCTCGAATGCTTCCATAAATTCGATCGCCTCGGTGGCAACACATACATCGTAACCGGCGCCGACACCGACGCGGCGCACAAGTTCCGCCAAGTCCCGGTTATCGTCGACAACGAGAAGACGATTGACGATCACGACCTTTTCTCCCAGCTCTCCTCAACCACCTGCCCTCATCCGTCTTTGCCGACAGGCCCTAACAAAAAACTCTATGAACGCTTCGTTTTGTCCACCAAGTACGTTGTTCAAACCGCCCATAGGCAAACAAGCTCCCGCAAGCCCTCCCACTCTCAGAGAGTCGACCCTTGGTTGCAGTTACAAAATAACAAAACGGCATTCATCTTATTTTTTGCGCACTACCGCTGACAGTAACAATAAAGCTGGGAAAACAACTCAGAATACTTCCAGTAAATATACCATAACACATGGAATTTGAGGAGAAAATTATGCAACTATTCAACTTAAATAGTATGCAAATCAAAACAAATCTAGAATAACGAGAAATTTACACCTAAACCACACCGCAAAAATGCCAACAAAGCAGGCCCTTAAGGTCAAGCACTTGCCATCAGTTTCAACGCAGCTTCAGAACCTGCGAGTGCGCCTACAGCGCGAAGATTAACTGCACCGATCTTTCGCCGATCCAAAGCGCGGCGACGCCGATACAGGCGAAGGCCATGAGGTTGCGAACCAGCACCTCACGCTGCGGCAGGTATTTTGCCATCGCCCAAAGGGCCGGCCAGACAACAAGCGCGATGGCGACCTGACCGATCTCGACCCCGACATTAAAGGCCAGCAGGCTCTGCCAGATGTTGGGCGCATCGAGTTGCAGGATTTCGCGCAACACGAAGGAAAAGCCCAGGCCGTGCAGCAGACCGATCAGGGTGGTGACGGCGATCGTGCTCCTGTGCTCGCCCTTGCCGATCGCGATGATGGCCGCGTAGACGATCGAGAGGGCGATGCCGGTCTCGACCAGAGGGACGAACCATCCAGCCTCCGGGACGAAGCCGAAGAATCCCAATGCCAGGGTGATGCTATGACCGGCCGTAAAGCCGGTGATGCGCCACAGCAGATCCGTCAAGGCCACGGCGCCGAGCACAAGACAGAAGACGAAGAGCACGTGATCGATGCCAATCAGGATGTGCCACACCCCCTCTTCGATGAAGGTGAGAATCGCTTCGAAGCTTGAGGCGGAGATCTTCATCGGCTCGGCCATCAGTCCGCGAACCCGGAAGATCAGGGAATCGCCGGGACCGTGCACCAGGACAAGGTTCGCGGTCTCCTCCTGTCCCGGCAGTCCTGGGTCGAGCAGCCCCGCGATGGTGAAGTCTCCCGATGCGCCCGCAGTCGGGTAAATCAGCTCGGCATCGATGACGGTGTCGCCGACGTAGGTTGCCTCGGCATCCGGCGGATAGACGTCACCCTTCAGGGCCGTATCGGCTTCATCGAGAGTCGCAAAAGGCAGTTGTTTCAGGGCCGGAGAGGCACGCAGCCGCCCGATCTCCGGCATCAAGAGGCGATCCCCACTGCGCAAGGCATGACCTTCGGCGACCATCTGTGCGAGACCATCGGGATCGCGTCGCAGCGCCTCCACATCCAGGTAGTGCACTAGATTGCCGTCTTCAGTCGCGTTGATGGAATAGGGCGCCGGCGTGCGCGAGCCGTCCGCCTGTTCCGGGCCGAGCTTGTCGGCCACCAGATAGGCCATGGGCAGCCGGATCAGGACCCGCAGATGATCCGCGCGTTCCTCGATATGAATGATCCGGATGTTGACGTTGAGATTGAAGTGCGCCCAAGCGGTCCCGGCCAAGCCAATCAGAAGCACGAGCAGCAACGCAAAGCGGGCGGCGCTACGACAGCACCACCCGCCTGCTCTTACCCTGAGGTCTTCAACAGTCATCACGACTTTCGAAGTTCAAATCAGTTTTTGACCATGTTGTTCGAGCCGAAATAGTAGACGTGACCCGACTTGCCTTCCAGATCCGCCGCCGCAATTTCGATCGAGGCGCTGTCCAGCATGGTGTGCTCATGCGTCTCGGTCCATTCCGTCGCCGGCTGCAGGGTCGAAGTCACGAAGGTGGTTTCCGGCACCAGATAGTGATGCGGGATGGCGATCTTCGCGCCCACCTTGGCCACCACGGAGTCGGCCTGCTTGTAATCGAGGATGTGCTTGGAACCATCGACGGGCACGAAGACCACGTCGACCTGCCCGATCTGGTCCCAGACCTCCTGCGGCGGGTTCGGGCGGTTGTCGCCCCACATCAGGAACTTCATGCCGCCGGTTTCGATCACGAAGAGCGTGTTGTCGAAGTGGCGGGCATTGGTCGGCGGACAGACGTTCTCCCGGCCCTCGAACTGCTTGACCGCATCGGTCCAGGCGACGATGCCCGGCGCCACGCACTGATGCTTGTCGGCGATGCCGGTGATCTTCACGTCGCCGAGTTCGAAGCTGCCGGCCATGCGGTCGAGCAGCATGTTGGCGTCCAGCTTGTCGATGGCGTCATGATCGAAGTGGGCGTGGGTCGACATGCCGATGTCCACCTCGACCTTGGGGAAATCGAGACGGTACCAAAGTCCCCATGCGCCGGAGGGATCGTTGCGCCAGGGATCCACCATCACCGTAATGCCGCGCGGCGAGGTGATCTGAAAGGCTGAGTTGCTATAGAAGGCGACGCCGACCTTGCCGCTATCGGCCTGCACTCCGCCCTCGTTCTGGACCTGAATGATACGATTGTGGTTCTTGCCGGACTTCCAGGTTTCCAGGCCGGTGCCCACGGCGGACAGCGCCCCGAGCGAAACGCCGGTCAGCACGATGGCGCCAATAGCGCCAAACTTTAGTTTATCGCGCATGTTCCCCTACCTCCTTGTTGCCTTCTGGGCTTGATACCTTTTTTGGGGGAAAACCCCTCAGTCGTTAAGAATATCAGGGGGTGAAAGGGCGAGACAGGTTGGGAAACCCAGGGGGGAATATGGGGGAAATCCCCATAGTTTCATCGAAAGACCGGCTCCCGACCTCTCAATGCCCGCAACTCTCAGTGCAGCGAGGAGAGATAGCTACGCAGGTTCACCTTGGCGCTGTTTAGCCCCACCTTTTTGCGGATGTTGTTGCGATGGAAGTCGACGGTGCTGGTCGCCACCGTCAGCAGCTCGGCAATCTCCTTGGTGGTCTTCCCCAGCATGATCAGCTTGGCGATCTCGACCTCGGTCGGTGTGAGACGGGAGAACTTGGACGACAGGCGGTTGGCGAAGGGTTCCGTGATGGCATTGAGGTTGGTCTCGAGGATTGTCAGATAGGTGCGGTCCCGCTCTCCGATCGCGCCGCGCTTCAGCTTCTCCAGATAGGGCAGAACCAGTTCCTCAATGTTCCAGAGGATCTTTTCCTCGAAATCGCCGCGCGAATCTTCGACCCGCTGCAGCAGAACCTTGAGCGCCGTATTGGTCTCCTCCAGTTCCGCTTCGCGCTTGCGCAGCGCCTTCTCCGCGCGCTTCCTGCTGGCGATCTCTTTGCGCAAGCCCTTGTTGGTCGCCGCAAGTTCCTCGGTTCTGGCTTCGACACGCGATTCCAGTTCGTCACGGGCTTGCTGAAGCTCGCCCTGCGCGCGTTTGCGCTCGGCCATCTCGACCAGGAACTTCAGATCGCTGTCCACCACTTCCTTGAATTCAGACAGCAGGTCCGCATAGGCCATGGCCTGCTCGTTCTCTTTACTGTCCAGCACACAGATGGTGCCGAACAGCGTTCCGTCCGGCCAGGTCAGCGGCAGCCCCAGGTAAAACACCATGTTGTGTTTGAGATCGGGATTGCTGTCCCAGATCGGGTCCTGCCGGGCGTTGCGGACGAGCAGCAGATCGCGCGACTCCATCACTGTGTCGCAGTAGAGGCCGGTGTTGAGTCTGAAGGACTGATCGGGCTCGTAAGGATTCCCGTCGCCTGCCGAAGTGACGAACACGAGGTGTTCGGGATCCGCGCGCCGCATGATGAGACCGGCAGGAACCGTCAGCAGGCGCGCCAGGATATCGACGACACGCTGCCACTTGGCGAGCATCTCCTCCGGAATATGCGGTTTGCTGTCTGACATCAGGATCCGTTGCTCAAGCCTCTGGCTTCCATCGGCATTAGCGTCGCAGAGTGAGAGAATTTTTCAAGATGCCAGTTTTTAATTGGCTATTTGCGCCGACGCGGCGGCGCCGTCGTCCCTCGAACCAGTAAACCCACTTCCAATTCGCTCGAACCAGGCATCGGCACATCGCCCAAGCGGGCCAGAAGATACTCGGCGGCTCTGCGGCCCATCTCGCCAGCCGGCACATGAAGCGTGGTCAATGCAGGCTGCAGGTGGGCGGTGAGTGGCAGGTCGTCGAAGCCGGTGATCGAGATTTCATCCGGCACCGATAAGCCCCGCGACTGGCACTCGAGCAATGCGCCCATGGCCAGAACGTCATTCCCGCAGATCACCGCAGTCGGCGGAAACTCCTGCGCCAGCAACTGGCGCATGGCGCTGCGACCTTCCGCGACGTCGTAGGGCTTCTCCAGGCAATACTCCGGCAGCAGCGTCAGGCCGCGTTCCTCGAGCGCCTCGCGCACACCGCGTGTCCGCTCGCTGGCCCGGTCGTTGCCATCGGTAACACCGGCCACCAAGGCAATCGCCTGATGTCCGATATCGATCAGGTAGCTGGCGGCGCGCTTTGCCGCCAGGCGATTGTCGAACCCGACGCAAGGCTTGGCGCCGGTGCGATCGAAGGCCCAGGTGTGAATGTAGGGCAGTCCCTTTTTATCCAGCTTCTCATACAGCGCGGGCGCATGGGTGCAGCCGACGAGAAGCAGCGCATCGACGCCACGGGTCAGCAGCGTATCCACCTGCCGGACCTCTTCCTCAAGATCATAATCGAAGCTTGCAAGCAGCAGCGTGAAGTTGTCGCTGTGGAGCCGCTGCTGAAAGGCCTGTACGCCCCGCGCGAAGATCGCATTGTCGAGGGTTGGAATCACGGCGCCAATGGTCTGCGTACGCTGGGACGCCAAGGCACGGGCGGCGCCGTGGGGCACATAGCCGAGCTCCGCGATCGCGGCCTCGATCTGTGCGCCGCGCTTTGGCCGAACCAATGCCGGCGTATTGAGATAGCGCGACACGCTTGCCGTCGAGACTCCCGCGGTGCGGGCGACATCTTCCAGAGTTGGGGATTTCCTTGCCAAACCAGTAAGCGCTTTCTTTTTGCTCTCTAAAAGCGGTCGAGAACGAAAACACCGCCACTGCCCACGACATCCACATTCTCGACGAGGATGCTCACAATGACCGGTGAAAGAACAATCTAAGACTTTATGGACTTGACTCTCAAACGGCAACGGTGGTGTAGTGAAAAATGTAAGCGCTTACATTTTTTGAATGCTAAGCCTGTGTTTTCATCGCTGCATCGCTCTGCTGCAGGTCTGTTCGATGCGTGCGTTTATACCGGACCTCTCGCTCTGGGCTTCAGGCTGACCCCCTGTCCCGATTAACGAGCAGGTCCAGTCTTAGACATCTAGATCGGGGAGAAGAAACCGTGTCCGCGAAAGACCCCTTGGCCAACTACCCACAGGCCGAATACCTCAAGAAAGCCGAGATGACCTCCGCGACCGGCGAGGCCGATGTCCGCGACCTCGTTGCTGGCATGTTGAAAGAAATTGAGGAAGGCGGCGAGGCCAAGGCCATCGAATACACCCGCAAGTTCGACAAGTGGGAAGGCGACATCCTGGTTTCGCAAGAGCAGATCGATGCCGCCGAAGCGCAGGTGCCGCAGCGGCTTCGCGACGATCTCCGTTTCGCTCACGACCGGGTGCGTGGCTTCGCCGAGGCACAGCTCAAAAGCATGAGCGAGTTCGAAACCGAGCTCTCGCCCGGCCTTTTCGCCGGACAGAAGCTGATCCCGGTCGAAACCGCAGGCTGCTACATTCCGGGTGGCCGCTACTCGCACGTGGCCTCGGCGATCATGAGCGTCACCACGGCGAAGGTGGCCGGCGTCGACAACGTCATCGCCTGTTCGCCCCCCAGCCGTGAAGGCGGTATCCCGCCCGCGATCCTCTATACCCTGAAGCTTGCCGGCGTCGACCAGGTTCTGGCGCTGGGCGGCGTCCAGGGCATCGCCGCCATGGCCTTCGGTCTTTTCACCGGCCACAAGGCCGATGTGCTCGCCGGCCCCGGCAATCAGTACGTGGCCGAGGCAAAGCGCCTGCTCTATGGCCGTGTCGGCATCGATATGTTCGCGGGCCCGACCGAGATCCTGGTGATCTCAGACGAAACGGCCGATCCCTGGATCGTCGCGACCGACCTGGCCAGCCAGGCAGAGCACGGCCCCAACAGCCCGGCCTGGCTGATCTCGACCTCCAAGGCACATGCGGAAGAAGTCATCCGCCTGGTCCCCGACGCCATCGAAACCCTGCCCGAGCCCAACCGGACTTCGGCGCGCGACGCCTGGCGGGATTACGGCGAAGTGGTCTACACGCCAAGCCGGGAAGAGGCCGTTAAGATCAGCGACGACTACGCCGCGGAGCATCTGCAGGTCCAATGCGAAGACCTGCCCTGGTGGCTGGATAATCTCCGCAACTACGGTTCGCTGTTCCTGGGCGAGGAGACAACGGTTTCCTTTGGCGACAAAACCTCCGGCACCAACCACATCCTGCCCACCAAGGGCGCGGCCCGCTACACCGGCGGCCTCTCGGTCGGTAAGTTCATCAAGACCGTGACCTACCAGCGCTCAACCCGCGACGCGAACCGCGACGTGGCGGCGGTCACCGCCCGAATCTCGCGCCTGGAGGGCATGGAGGGTCACGCCCGGAGTGGCGACGTCCGTCTGGCTAAGTACTTCCCGGACGAGGAGTTCGAGCTCAGTGCTTGACGCCTCCGTCAAGACGGCAGGATGCTACCTGCCATGACGGCAGCAGGAACGAATGCTTTCGATTTGACCGGCGAGGTCGCTCTCTGCACGGGCGCGACCTCCGGCATCGGCCGGCGCATGGCCTGGGCGCTCTCCCAGGCCGGGGCCGATGTGGTCCTGGTCGGCCGCAGACAGGCGCAGCTCGAGGAAGCCAAAGCCGAAATCGAGGCAGCTGGCAAGGGCCGAGCCACCGCGCTATCAGCGGATCTAGCCAACATATCGACCTGTGACGATCTGGCCGAAGAGGCTGCCGCAGCTTTCGGTCCTGCCTCTATCCTGGTCAACGCCGCCGGGGTCAATCTGCGTCAGCCACCGGAGGAGATCACGCCGGAGAGCTGGAATCTCACGCTGAAACTCAATCTGACCATCCCCTTTTTTCTCGCCCGCGCTTGCATTCCCGCGATGAAAGAAAAGCGCTACGGCCGCATCATCAATATCGCCTCCCTGCAGTCGACCCGCGCCTTCCCCAACGGCATAGCCTACGGCGCCTCCAAGGGCGGGATCGCGCAGCTCACGCGCGCCATGGCAGAAGCCTGGTCGTCGTCGGGCATCACCGCCAATGCCATCGCGCCGGGGTTCTTTCCAACCGAGCTGACCGAGGCGGTCTTCGCCGACCCGGAGCGCGCCGCCCGTAATGCAGCCCAGACGGCGATCGGACGGAACGGCGAGCTGCAAGATCTGGACGGCGTGACCGTTTTCCTCGCTTCATGCGCCTCGGATTACATCACCGGCCAAGTCATCTCTGTCGACGGCGGTTACACAGCGAAATAGGATAAAGCCATGAAAGCTTTGGTCTACACCGCACCCGAAGAACTGGTCTATCGTGACGAACCCGATCCGCAACCGACCGGCGGGGAATGCCTGGTCAAAATCGACGCGGTGGGCATCTGCGGATCCGACATGCATGCCTTCAAGGGACATGACCAGCGCCGCCCTGCCCCACTGATCCTGGGCCACGAAGCCAGCGGTGTGGTGATCGAAGGCGGCGAAGCGGGCCGTCGCGTTGTGATCAATCCGCTGGTTAACTGCGGTCACTGTCCTATTTGCCTATCCGGGCGCATCAACCTCTGTCCCAACCGCCAGATCATTTCCATGCAACCACGCCAGGGCGCCTTCGCGGAGATGATCACCATTCCCGAAAGCAACCTGATCGACGTGCCGGATGGCATGGATTCCACCAAGGCTGCACTCGCCGAACCCATTGCCACCGCTCTACACGGCGTGGTTCTGGCGGCACGGGCCAGCGAGCGGCCGCTATCTGAAGTGAAAGCACTGGTCCTGGGTGGCGGAGCCGTCGGTCTGTCCGCTGCGCTTGTGTTGCGCAGCCACGGCTGCCGCCAGATTCAGCTTGGCGATACCAATCCGCTGCGACGGAAGACTGCAGCATCGCAAGATATCGGCCAGGTCTACGACCCACTGGCCGGGGAAGGCCCGGAAGACAACTCTATAGATGTCGTCATCGACGCGGTTGGCGCTCGCCCCACACGTGAAGCGGCCTTCGCCGCCGTCCGGCCGGGCGGCGTCATCGTGCACATCGGACTGCAGGACAGCAATGACGGCATCGATATCCGTAAGGCGACACTGCAGGAAGTCGCTTTTATCGGCAGCTACACCTATACGATGGTCGATTTCCGGGCCACGGTGGCTGCCATGCATAGCGGCGCCCTGGGCAAACTCGATTGGACCGAGCAGCGTCCGCTTTCCGAGGGTGCGGCCGCCTTCGACGATCTGAGCAAAGGTGCGACCGCCGCGGCTAAGATCGTCTTGCGCCCGAATTGAGTCCGGCGGGTGGGCTTGCTTTTTTGAACAGGCTGTTTCCTGCGACCGCTTGCGATCAGACAGCATCCTAACGGGCTTTCAGAAGATTTAGCGCGGGATTCAAGAAGGTGTAGCATCGATGCGCAGGGGCGCCGCGATGACGCTTGTTTGCGTTGGCGAAAAACAACATGAAAATCAAGGCCGCGACTTCGGCTCCGGCGTTCCGCTGCGCGACGTGATCTCGCTGGAAGAAATCGACGCCGGCTTCGATCGATTGTCGACGGGAAAACCCTGCGCCAAGTCATAGGGTTCTAAGCCTCCAGATACTCGACATACTTCGGCCTTGGGGCACCTCGCAAAGCGCCGGCTTTGCTCGACCGCTGCATAACGAATGAGCACGACCACGTTCGTCTGCAAGCCAGATAGGCACGCTCGGGTGCTCAGCTGACCGAATATGCACACAAAGCACTTGGCATCTTTCTTGCCTGTTCATCCCCACGAAAAGCAGGGATGCAAACGGGGGATAAGATGTGGATCTCAGATTCTTTGAGATATACCGGAATAGCGAATACCTGTGGCTTTTGGTCGAAGGCGCGGGCCTTAGCGCCTTACTCGCCATCGGAGGCGGCATCGTTGGATTAGGTCTCGCGAGCTTGCTCGCGGTCTGCCGCTTCAGCGAGGTGAAAGGCCTCTGCCAGTTGGCAGCCGCCTACGTCGAGTTCATTCGTAACACCCCTTTGATCGTTCAGCTTTTTTTCGTTGCCTTTGGCCTCCCACTGCTCCTTGGCTATCAGTGGCCATTTTGGGGCCATGCGCTCCTGGCCTTGACCCTCAATTTTTCCGCTTACTTCGCGGAGATTCTTCGGGCCGGTTTCGCGAGCGTCGCGCAGGGCCAGATCGAGGCGGCGACGGCGCTTGGCCTCCGTCCCGCTGTGATTTTCCGAAAGATCATCTTCCCGCAAGCAGTCGCGACAATGTACCCGTCGCTCAACAGCCAGTTCATTTTTTTGTTTCTCACAACCGGCGTGGTGGCCGAGATCGGGGTGACCGACCTGACGTCAGCCGGGCTATTCATCGACAGCCGAACCTTCCGCTCTTTCGAAGTCTTTATCACGCTGACCGCCATCTACATCGCAATGGCCCTCAGCTTTAAAACTCTGCTGAACCTGTTGCATCGGCAACTCTTCGGCTGGCTGCGCGCGTCATGAAAGATCTCTTCGCCGCCGCATTAGGCAAGCCCTTCGGTATCGTTCTGTATCAACTGCTCGAAGCGACTCAGTTTACAATCTATCTGTCTTTGATCGCCTTTGTTGGCGGCGGGCTCATCGCTCTGCTGATCACTCTGATTCGGGTGACACCATCGAAGGCCAATAAAACGGCCGCCGCCGGCTACATTTGGATCTTCCAGTCGGTCCCCCTGTTAATGCTGCTTTTCCTTCTGGGATTGGGCGTTCCCCGCATTCTGGGACTCGACGTTAATCCATGGCTGGCAGCCGGGATTGCACTGACACTCTATGCAAGCGCCTATCTGTCAGATGTCTGGCGCGGCGCCGTTGAGGCCGTACCCTCCGGTCAATGGGAAGGCGGGCGCGCACTGGGTCTGAGTTTTCTTCAGATCGTCGTCCTGATCATAACGCCGCAAGCCTTTCGGATCTCACTCGCGCCGACCGTGGGCTTCATGGTGCAGATCATAAAGGGCAGTTCCCTCGCTTACATCATCGGCTTTCACGATCTCATGAGCGTTGGAAAGCGTTGGGCCAATGCGCCGGTGAACGGCACCGAGCCCTTCATCGTGTTTCCCCTCATGGCGCTGATTTATTTCTGCCTCTGCTTTCCTCTATCGCTCTGGTCCCGACGACTTGAGCGACGACTGGGAAAGCTGTCCGGCCGCGACCCCATTTCGGCCGCTTAAACACGCAAATGAATAACAAACTCGAAGATGGACTCAGGAAAGGAAACAGATATGAGCATAAACCTCAAAGCAATGGCGTTGGGACTTGCGCTTGCAAGCTTCACATCAGTCGCTCCGGCTCTCGCCGATCTCTCCGATGTTCTTGAAGCAGGCGTCGTTAAGATTGCTGTGCCAGAGAATTTTCCGCCCTTCGGATCGTTGAATGAAGAAGGGGAATACGCGGGATATGACGTCGATGTCGCAAAACTGATCGGGAAAGACCTGGGGGTCGAAGTCGAACTGGTCCCCGTGACTTCCAAGCAACGCATCCCCTTTCTGGAAACCGATCGAGTCGATCTGGTGATTTCGTCCATGGGCGCCAACCCAGAGCGCGCCAAATCGATCTGGTTCTCAAGCGCCTACGCGCCCTTCTTCTCCGGCGCTTTCGCGGCCAGCAGCATGGACATCGCGTCAGCGAACGATCTCGTCGGCAAAAAGGTGGGCGTTACCGGCGGCACACTCGAAGATCTGGAGCTAACCGAAAACGGCCCGGAGGGTATGGAAATCATTCGCTTTGGCGACAACGCAGCCAATCTTGCCGCCTACCTTTCCGGTCAGGTCGACGTGCTTGTCACCGGCAATACAGTTGCCGCGAAACTGGCTGCGGATAATCCGGAACTGGATGTCGAGACAAAGTTTATCATCAAGGAATCGCCCGCCTTTATCGGTGTTAAGAAAGGCAACTTCGATCTCTTGCAGTGGGTAAATGTGTTTATCCTGCACAAGAAACTCGGCGGTCAGCTCAACTCTTTCTCCGAGAAGTGGCTTGGCCAAAAACTTCCGCCACTGCCGGCCCTGTAGTCCTTAGAGCCGCAGGTCTTAAGCTGCACAGTACCGACAGTAAGAGTTTACAGCGACGTCAGGCGGTCGGCGGGCAGGCGCACGCGGACCGTCGTCCCCTGGCCGGGCTGACTCTCGATGGTTAGAGTTCCTTTATGGAGCTCCACCAGGGTCTTGCTCAAAGGCAGGCCCAGACCGACGCCCTGTCGGCTGCGGGTTGCGACGCTTTCGACTTGGCGGAAAGGCTCGAGCGCCACTTTGATATCCTGGGGACTCATTCCGATTCCATTGTCGTTGACGGAGATCTCCAGATCTCCCTCTTCGAGCAGCTCGGCGCGGATCAAGACCACAGCAGCCGGCGGCGAAAACTTGATGGCATTGGTCATGAGGTTGACGACCACCTGCTTCATCTTCAGCGGATCGGCGTAAAGAGCCGGTAGAGCCTCGGCGATCTCAGACTTCAGCCTGACATCGCTCCGGGTCGCCTGTTCGCGCACCAAGCCGATGGAGGCCTCGATCAGATCGTCGACTTGAACCACTTCGGGGTGCAGTTCGCCATGACCCGATTCAAACCGCGCAAGATCGAGCACGTCGTTAATCAGATCGAGCAAATGCCGCGCGGAGCTGTGGATGTCGCTCGCATAGGCAGGAAACTTTTCGACGCCTTTCGGACCCAGAAGTCCATCTTTCATGATTTCCGAAAAGCCGAGGATCGCGTTCAGCGGGGTCCTTAGCTCATGACTGACACTGGCGAGGAATTCGGACTTGGCACGGCTCGCACGCTCCGCGGTCTCTTTCGCCAAACGCAGTTCAAAGTCGTTGCGCGTCCGCTCCATGGCGATGCCAGTCAGACGCGCCGCGGTCATGACCTCCTCCAGTTCGCCTTTTCCTGGAAGATGCGGTTTTTCGTGATAGGCAGCAAAGGTTCCGAGCAGATCGCCGCTCATCGAGAAAATCGGCTGGCACCAGCAGGCACGCAGTCCCGCCTCCAGCGCGCGGGCATCGCTGGCCAACCAAGCCTCGTCAGCCTGAATGTCCTCGACAAGCACCCGTCGGCGGTTATAGGCGGAAACGGCGCAGCCATGTCCGCTGTCGCCCGCTTCGATCCCATCGATTTCGGCCACGTACCAATCGGCGACACTGGGCGCCGCCAGATGACGCAGGGTCGAACGCTCGGGATCCAACGCCATGATGGCGCAACGCATTCCCGAGTGGAGACCTTCAACCTTGCCAATAATCGCTTCCAGCGAAAGCTGCAGCGGCGCACCCGTCGCCAGCAGCTCCAGCACTGTGTTCCAGTCCTGACGCAGAGCAGCCTCGTCGACGGAAGTATGGTCGGAACCCAGTATTTCAGCCCGCTTCGAATCGGGGGCGTCCACCATCTTTCATCGACCTCTAAATCTTCATATGTGTCGTATCACGAGCAGTCGAAGCATTGCCTTTCTACTTTAGTCGCCGGCCAGACCACCGGAAGGCTCGACGGACAACGTTTCCATACAAACGATAGTATTAACGAGTCGTAAATAAACCGTTAACATTCGGCTCGAAAACAACTATTTTAAGTTGCAAAACATCTAAAATTCTCTTGATCGAATCTTCCCCCAATACGCGCCATCTCAGACCAGCGCCGCCAGGCTAATCATCTGGCTCTTCCGAGCTACGAAGGCAATGGCACGACCAAGAAATACCGGTCGAGAGTGGAATTGAGCGCGTGGAGTTGCTAAATCACATAGAGGACGCAGGAAAATAAGATCGCCAGGTAGCGCCTCCCCAAGCTGCCTGAGACCGATCCAACAAAAATCCGCTCAGGGAATCAGGAAATGACCTATCGCGCCCCCACGGACGACATGCGCTTCGTCCTGGATGAAATCGCTGACCTTCGGGATATCGCCGGTCTACCAGGTTTCGCGGATGCGACGCCCGATCTCGTGGATGCCGTGCTGACGGAAGCAGGCCGGCTGGCGTCCGAAGTTCTGGCGCCTCTCAATCACAGCGGCGACCAGGAGGGCGCGCAGCTCGACAACGGTATCGTGCGCACGCCGACAGGTTTCAAAGAAGCCTATCAGCAATACCTGGAGAGCGGCTGGAATTCCCTGCCCTTCGATCCGAACTACGGCGGCCAGGGCCTGCCCTGGGCGGTCTCTACCGCAGTCACCGAGATGTGGAATGCCGCGAACATGAGCTTCGCGCTCTGCCCCCTACTCAATCAGGGGGCCGTCGATTTGCTCGAGACCCATGCGACGGAGGCGCAGAAGCAGACCTACCTGACCAAACTGATCTCCGGCGAATGGACTGGCACCATGAACCTGACCGAACCGCAAGCCGGCTCGGACGTCGGTGCGCTAAAGACCAGGGCGGAACGCAACGGGGATCACTACCTGATCACCGGTCAAAAGATCTTCATCACCTGGGGCGAGCACGACTGCACCGAGAACATCATTCACCTGGTTCTGGCCCGTCTGCCCGACGCGCCGCCCGGCACAAAGGGGATCAGCCTTTTCATCGTCCCAAAGTTCCTTGTAAATCCGGATGGCACACTGGGCCAGCGCAACGATCTGCGCTGCGTTTCGCTGGAACACAAGCTGGGCATACATGGCTCACCGACCTGCGTCATGGCCTACGGCGACGACGGCGGCGCGGTCGGCTATCTGGTGGGCGAAGAAAACAACGGTATGGCCTGTATGTTCACCATGATGAACAACGCGCGCCTGTCAGTCGGCGTCCAGGGCGTCGCCATTGCGGAGCGAGCCTATCAACAGGCAGTCGCCTTCGCGCGGGATCGTGTTCAGAGCCGTGCCATCGGCAGCCGGGATGCAAAGAGCTCGCCGATCATCCATCACCCGGACGTGCGCCGGATGCTGATGACCATGCGCGCCGGCACGGAAGCCATGCGCTGTATCGCCTATCTCAATGCCGCTGAAATCGACCGCTCTCACCGTCACCATGATGCGGAGTTGCGCGCCAAGAGCGATGCCCGCGCCGGTCTGCTGACACCCATCACCAAGGCCTGGTCGACGGAACTGAGTTGTACGATCGCCTCCTTGGGTGTGCAGATCCACGGTGGCATGGGCTTTATCGAGGAAACCGGCGCGGCGCAGCACTATCGGGACGCGCGGATCCTGCCGATCTATGAGGGAACTACGGGTATCCAGGCACTGGACCTTCTGTCGCGCAAACTGCTGCGTGATGGCGGCGAGACCGCACGCGGCCTGATCGAGGAGATGTTGGGGACTCTATCCGAAGTCGGCGCCAGCGACTCGGAAGAGATCTCATCCATGGCGGCACCGGCGGTCGAGGAGGTCCAACTGCTGGCCAGGACGACAGAAATGCTTTTGGAAACGGGCGCGCGGGATCTCAAAACTGCCGCCGCGGCGGCCACGCCTTACCTCAATCTCTTCGGCACAGTCGTGGGCGCCTGGCTGCTGTGCAAAAGCGCATTAACAGCCTACGGAAAGCTCGCCGAAGGCGAAGGAAATGCCGAGTTCCTGAATGCTAAGATGAAGACGGCTCGTTTCTATCTGGACAACATTCTGCCCCAGGCAACAGCCTTTGCGCGCGCAGTCGAGAATGCAGATAGCGTCATGGCGCTTGACGAAGCGCAGTTCTAAAAGCGCAGAGACTGTTAGAGAAGCGGCGGAATCCGCGACAAAAAACGTGCGATATCGTCGGCATCGACGAAGGCATGCACAGAGAGCCGAACACGGCCACCATCTCCCCAGACGAGAATCCTTTCCGCGGCCAGCCTTTGCATAATCTCCTCGAAGTTCGAATGGGCGAAAGCGATGTTCCCCGCCCGCTCCGCTTCATTTTCCGGCGTCATGACCTCGGCGCCGAGATTGACCAGTTCTTGGCGTAGTTCACCGCCGAGTGCATGGGCGTTGGCGGCAATCTTCTCAATTCCAATAGACAAGAGATAGTCCAACGACGCGCGCATGAGATAGACATCGAGGTGGTTTGGGTTTCCGATCTCCGCGCGTCCGGCGCTCTCGACAAGCTGATAGTTACCCGGACCGTCGCCGCCCGTCGCTGAGTTCCAAGCGACGCTCATTGGTTCGAAACCAGGTCGGCGTTCGCGGTTCCACACCAGGATCCCGGTGTGCGTGGAGAGCAACCATTTATAACCGCAGCTCACCACGAAATCACTGAGCCTTGCGTCCACGGGCACCACGCCGAGCGCGTGGCTGGCGTCGTTCAGGAGTGCCGTCTCCCTGCCCTTTAGACCTTCCGATAGCTGCGCAACGTCGATCTGCTGACCGGTCAGATAGCTGACCTGACTGGCGATGAGCAAACGCGTCGTTCCATCGCAGGCCTTTAGAAGATCTTCGACGTCGACCCGGCCGTTCCTCGACGGCACCAACCTGACCTCGACGCCGAGCTTTTCTAAACGCGCGGCGCTAAAGCGTCCCGACGCGAACTCGATAGCGGGCGCAACGATGGAATCACCGGCTTTCCAATCGATCGAAGAGATAACCAAAGAGATGCCGTCCGACGCGCTGCCGGTGAGCGCAATATCGTCCGAGGTCATGTTGGTGAGCCGCGCCAGCTGGGACCGGACTTCCTCCGCCACCAGCCAGTGACGGCGATATCCGTTTTGACCGTCGGCTTTGTCGCGGGCGAAATCTTCGAAAGCAGCCCGGTGCGCCTTGAGCAAAGGTGGTTCGCCTCCGGTCGCCAGGTGGGTAACGCCCTCCAAGCCAATGAAGTCGTTCTTATTCGCCAGCATTGCCCGCTCCTTCAGTCCAAAGACGCTTCACACCAGGCGTCGATAGTCTGCTATGTAGAGAAGGAGTTCCACGAAAACGAGCAATCTGGTGACGGAAACATCCAACGGCCTCCATCCAAAGCAGCACGACCTGATTATCCGGAATGCCCGCGTCGTCGACGGCAGCGGCGCGCCCGCTTTCGCGGGAGATCTCGCGGTTGACGATGATCGCATTGCAGCCGTGGGTGATCTCTCAGCGTCACACAGCGCAAAAGAGATCGACGCGGGCGGTAAAGTTCTCGCGCCTGGCTTCATCGACTCTCACACCCACGACGACCACGCGCTGCTCGCGACGCCCTCAATGGATTTCAAGATCAGTCAAGGCGTCACCACCGTGGTGACCGGGAACTGCGGCGTCAGCATCGCACCCTTGCAGATCGACCGCCGTCCGCCACCGCCCATCGATCTGCTCTCCGGAGACCCCGGCAATTTCCATCCGACATTTGCGGGCTACCTCGACGCCCTGGATCGAGACCCGGCCGCCGTCAACGCGGTCTGCCAGGTTGGCCATTCGACCCTGCGTCTGGCGGCCATGGACCGGCTCGACCGGGAAGCGACTGCCGGTGAGATCAAATCCATGCGCAACAGCCTAACCCGTTGCATGGAGGCGGGCGCCGCCGGCTTCTCGACAGGCCTCTTCTATCCACCGGCGAGGGAAGCGAGCACCGAGGAGGTGGTCGAAATCCTTGAAGGTTTCGACCGCTTCGGCGCACTGCACACGACCCACATGCGTGACGAGGCCGACCATGTCGCCGAGTCTATCGAAGAGACCGCGCACATTGGCCGAGAGGCCGGCATCCCGGTTCTTATTTCCCACCACAAGTGCGTTGGCCGTCAGAACCACGGCCGCTCGATAGAGACGCTGGCGGCCATCGAAAAGGCGCGTACGCAGCAGCCGCTCTCGCTCGATGCCTACCCCTATGTGGCCGGCTCTACCACCCTGGACGCCGGGCGCCTGATGACAGCGTCCAAGGTTTTGGTCACCTGGTCCGTGCCAAAGCCGAACTACTCAGGCTGGGACTTGAACGAAGTCGCGGCCCATATGGGCTGCTCGGTCAACGAAGCCATCGAAGCCTTGCTACCGGCTGGGGGCATTTTTTTCTCGATGGATGAAGAGGACGTGCGGCGCATCCTGGCCTACCCGCACACCATGATCGGTTCCGACGGTATTCCCGGCGATGAGCATCCGCATCCGCGCCTTTGGGGTACCTTTCCACGGGTGCTTGGGCACTACTGCCGGGATGAAGGTTTGTTCGATCTGGAGACCGCGGTCCACAAGATGACGGGCATGACGGCCGAGCAGTTCAGCCTGAAGGACCGCGGGGTATTGCAACCCGGCGCCTTTGCGGACCTGGTTCTCTTCGACCCTGACACCATCGAAGATCTCGCCAGCTTCGACGCCCCCAAAACGCCGGCGAAGGGAATCGACAGCGTCTTCGTGAACGGCCGCGCAGTCTGGCGCAATGGCGCCTTCACCGGCGCGCGACCGGGCCGGGCCCTGCGGCACGCGCATTAGAGCTTACTATCCCACCAGGATCGACGCCGTCGCATCGGCCAGCACCTGACAGCCGAGAGCGATATCGCCATCGTAGCTGTCCTCGGCAAAGTCATGGCTGATGCCGCCGATCGAGGGGATAAAGAGCATAGCGCAGGGCATGAAATCCGCGATCACGCCCGCATCGTGGAATGCGCCACTGGGCATCTCGGTCCATTTACCAGGCGCGTGCTGCTCGGCAGCCGCAGCGATATGTTTGCGGAAGCCTTCGTCCATATGTGCCGGCGAGATCCGTTCGCGAGCGGGCTCGGACGTCACCTGCGCGCCGCCGCGGGCATTGATTTCCGTCATCAAACGCGCGACCGTCGCCTCGAATGCATCCAGCACTTCCGTCGACTTGTCGCGGTATTGCAGATCGAGTTCCGCATAACCGGGTACGATAGAGGCCGCGCCCGGCTTGATTACGGCGCGCCCCATGGTCCAGACCGACCGCTCGCCCGCCACCTTGGGGAATTCCTCGTTGATCGCATTGGCCAAGGCATAGAGCGCCGCCGCCGCATCCTTGCGGATCGACATCATGGTGGTGCCGGCGTGGTTCTGCTGACCCTCGAAGGTCAGGCGCTGGCCGCCCAGACCAACGATGGACGTGACCACACCGATATTGAGGCCGTCTTCTTCCAGATGCGGCCCCTGTTCGATATGCGCCTCCAGGAACCCGAGGTAGCGGTCCCGGTCCAGCTTCAGGCGCGGTTCCTCAGCTAACCCCGCCGCGGCCAGCGCATCCGCAAGCCGCACACCGTCCTTGTCCTGCGCGTCGGCCTCCATCTCAGGCGTAAAGAAACCACAGAGCGAGCGGCTCCCCATGCAGCCGTAGAAACGGGATTCCTCATCCTGCAAGGACACAGCGTCTACGGCTAGATGTTGGGTTGCAGGGTCTTCGCGCAGTGCCCGCACCACTTCCAGACCGTAAACCACGCCGAGAGCCCCATCCAGCCAGCCACCGGTCGGTTGGGTGTCAGAATGGGAACCGATCAAAAGCGCCTTTCCGGGATTGGTCGAGCGCCCAAGAACGTTGCCGACGCCATCGATGGTCGCCTCCAGTCCGGCCGCCTCATATTGCGATTTGAGCCAGCGGCGCGCCGTCATGTCCGCTTCCGACAGCGCAGGCCGCACGACGCCATTCTCCACCGCCCCAATGCTGCGGAGGTATCTCAAATCGGCAAGCAGACGTTCGGAATTGATCTTCGGCACGCGGTCTCTCCTATCTGGAAGTCGAAGCCACTGCGGGGACGAGCGGCTCAAGGGAGCACGATTATTGCCAAGCCCCGCGCAGACACAAGAGGTCAGTCGCCGACAAATCTCCGTCGTTTCAGGACCAATGACCCTCGAATTTTTCTGATAGCGGGGAATGACGGACAAAATTCAGCTTCAGGAACGAAGCAAGGGGAACGCCACATGACTGATACAGCCTTCTCCATAGAGACGCCGAAAATCGATCCGACGCGATCAATCGGCTGCAAACCGGACGGTTCACCCGACGAAAACGACCGGATCGAGATTGGCCCGACAAACCTGGCCTTTGCCGAGTGGGCCGCGCTCGGGCTGACCGCGCCGAACCTGGAACGCATGCGCGAAACCCGCCTCCGGCGGCTCTGCGCGGAACTGCAAAAACGCGACTATGCCGGCGCGTTATTGTTCGACCCGCTGAACATCCGCTATGCGACCGACAGCTCCAACATGCATCTCTGGATCGCCCACAATCCGGCGCGTGCCGCCTTCGTCTCGGCGGACGGCTACATGGTGCTCTGGGACTTTCACGGCTGTGGCCATCTCTCCGACCATCTGAAACTGATCAACGAGATCCGGCACGGCGCAGGTTTCTTCTATTTCCTGGCAGGCGACCGCGAAGAAGCGCAGGCAGAAATCTTCGCAGGACAGGTCGATGAGCTGCTGCGCCAACACGGCGCCGGAAACCGGCGGCTGGCCGTCGACAAGATCGAAGTCGCCGGCTTCCGGGCGCTCGACCGCCTAGGCATCGAGGTGACCAGCGGCCAGCAGGTCATGGAACAGGCACGCGTGGTCAAGGGCATCGACGAGATCAACGCCATGCGCTGCGCCATGGCCACCTGCGAAATCGCGGTGGCGGAGATGCGCAAGGCTCTGCGGCCCGGCATCGCCGAGGTCGAACTCTGGTCGATCCTGCACGCCGAGAACATCAAGCGCGGCGGCGAATGGATCGAAACCCGGATCCTGAGCTCTGGCCCCCGAACCAATCCCTGGATGCAGGAAGCCGGCCCCCGCAAGATCCAGGAAGGCGATCTGGTCGGTTTCGACACGGATCTGATCGGCCCCTACGGCATGTGTTCGGACATCTCCCGCACCTGGTATTGCGGCGACAAGCCGGCCAGCGACGAACAGCGCCGCCTGCACGACATCGCCTACCGCCACGTCGCAAAGAACATGGAACTGCTGAAGCCCGGCGTCGCGTTCCGGGAACTGGTAGAACGCGGCGACCGGCTGCCGGAAGAACTCCGGCCTCAGCGCTACGGCGTGATGCTGCACGGTGTGGGCCTCTGCGACGAGTATCCGGCGATCTACTATCCCGAGGACTTTCTGGACGGAGCCTTCGAATACCATCTGGAACCGGGTATGGCCCTTTGCGTCGAAGTCTATGCCGGCGCCGTCGGCGGGAAGAACGGCGTAAAACTCGAAGAACAGGTGATCATCACCGAGGACGGCTACGAGAACATCACGAACTGTCCCTTCGACGAGCGGCTTATGTCCTGACGACCTGTCCTTCCCTGGTCTTTTTCCTCGCCTTCGCGAAGCCGGCGACTATAGTCTGATCCCGATTGAGGTTTGCCGCCGCAAGGACCGGACAACACAACCCCGGCAGCGGCGATAAGGGAGGAAAGCGACGATGTCTTCAGCGCGGTCACTGCTTGCGATCGATCAGGGTACCACCAGCAGCCGGGCCATGGTTTTCGACGATGCCGGACGGCCGATGGGCCAGGCGCAGCAGGAACTGCCGCAACATTTCCCGCAATCCGGCTGGGTCGAGCACGACGTGGAAGACATCTGGCGGGATACGGTGGGCGTGGTCAAAGGCGCCCTGACCAACGCCCGGGTCGCGGTCGAAGAAATCGCCGCCCTCGGCATCACGAACCAGCGCGAGACCACCGTCATCTGGGACCGTAAGACCGGCGAAGCGGTCCACAAGGCAATCGTGTGGCAGGACCGGCGCTCGGCCCCTTTCTGCGACCGCCTGAAACAGGAAGGCCACGAGCCTATGGTCCAGGCGCGCACGGGCCTGCTGATTGACTCCTACTTCTCAGCGACCAAGATTGCCTGGCTGCTGGAGAACGTGGAGGGCCTGCGCACCCGTGCAGAGCGGGGCGAGCTCGCTTTCGGCACGATCGACTGCTTCCTGCTCTGGCGCCTGACCGGCGGCAAGGTTCACGCAACCGACGCGACCAACGCCGCCCGCACCATGCTGTTCGACATTCACCGCCAGGTCTGGGACGAAGAGCTGCTGGAACTCTTCGGCGTGCCCGCATCGCTGCTGCCGGAGGTCTATGACAGCAACGCCGAGTTCGGCGTGACCGATCCAAGCCTGTTCGGCGCGACCATTCCGATTCTCGGCATCGCGGGCGATCAGCAGGCCGCGACCGTCGGTCAGGCCTGCTTCGAGAGCGGCATGATGAAATCGACCTACGGCACCGGGTGCTTCGCGTTGATGAACACCGGCGAAACGGCCCTCACCTCCACCAATCGTCTGCTCACCACCATCGCCTACCGGATCGACGGGCAGACCCACTACGCGCTCGAGGGCAGCATCTTCGTGGCCGGCGCCGCCGTGCAGTGGCTGCGCGACGGCCTGAAGATCATTTCCTCCGCCGGCGAGACGGAGGGCCTGGCGAAATCCGCCGACGCGGCGCAGAACATCTATGTGGTGCCAGCCTTCACCGGGCTGGGCGCCCCCTACTGGGATGCCGACGCCCGCGGGGCGATCTTTGGACTGACCAGGGCCACCGGTCCGGCCGAAATCGCCCGCGCGACTCTGGAGGCGGTCTGTTACCAGACCCGGGACCTCTTGAAGGCCATGGAGGCAGACGGCGCTACCGGCCTGGAAACGCTGCGGGTCGATGGCGGCATGGTGGCCAACAACTGGATGCTTCAGATGCTGGCCGACATCCTTGGCGTCGCCGTCGAGCGGCCGGTTGTGGCGGAGACGACCGCGCTCGGCGCGGCCTGCCTGGCTGGCTTGAAAAGCGGCGTGATGAACGGCCTTGAGGGCATCTCCGGCACCTGGCAAAGCACCGGCCGTTTCGAGCCGCGCATGTCGGCTGACGAGCGCGATGCCCGCTATGCCGGCTGGCTGGATGCCGTGCGGCGGGTGCGCAGCGGAAGCTGACTTAACCAGCGGTCCAGACAAGCCCGCTTAGCGCGTAGATCCCAAAGGCGCTGAGCACGGTTCCCGAAAGCCGGTTGATCCACTGAAGCGCTGCGGGTGTCATCCGTTTGCGCAGCAAGCCGACACTGCCGCTCAGCGTGAGCCACCAGAGCGCGGAACCCAGAAACACGCCGAGAACCAGGATCACGGCGCTCGCATAGCCGCTGTCCTGGCTTGCCGCCACGCCGGCAAAGCCCAAACCGGTGAAGAGCGCGATGAAGGAAAGGATCGTCGAGGGATTCGCCAGCGTCAGGACGAAGCAAGAGAGGAAAGCGCCGCTGTAGCTACCGTTCTGGCTTTCCGCGCCCAAGGCCGCCGGCACGGCGCGAAAAGTCTTTATGCCAAGCCAAAGCAGAAAGAGCCCTCCACCCAGGCGAAGGGCGCTTTCCATCTCCAGGAGAAAGCTGGAGACCGCCGCAAGGCCAAAAGCCGCCACGGCGCCATAGCAGGCATCGGCAACAGCGGCGCCAAGCCCGGTCACAAAACCGATTCCCATGCCTTGCGTGAGGCTGCGCCGGATACAGAGGACGCCGATGGGACCGACCGGCGCCGCCACCGACAGTCCCAGGAGAAGTCCCTTCACAAACAGCGCAAACATTGATCTCACTCTCTTTTTCGGATATTTTCCGGAAAATATCATTGTTTTCCGGATGAATCACGGAGAATCTGACTTACAATGGAAATTGACCAATCCGATCGACGACTTCTCTCCCTCGTGCAGGAAGACTGCCGGCGCTCCTACGCTGACCTGGCGGATCGCAGTGGGCTCTCGACCTCGACCGTACATGATCGCCTGAAACGGCTTCAGGCGCGCGGCGTGATCCAGGGCCAGGTTGCGTTGCTGGATCCGGCCGCCCTGGGGTTGGACATTTGCGCCTTCGTGCAGATCACAATCGCCCATCCCTCCAAGGTCCGCGCATTCCTGGACCAGATCGTGATGCTGCCTGAAGTGCAGGAATGTCATCACGTGACCGGAGATCACGATTACCTGCTCAAGATCCGTGCCCGGAATGCAGCGGCACTGGAAGAGGTCATCGTCGAGAAAATCAAAACAATCGACGGCATCGTGCGGAGCCAGACCTCGATCGCGCTCTCTTCCGCAAAGGACACCCCTGCCATCGATTGCGGCCTGGAAACCGACAATCCGTAATTACCTAAACGGGTAGAAATTACGACCAATTAACCAGCAGGTATAATCGTCGATCAGGTTGATATTTTTGATCTTTTCTTAATGATGCTGGCGCAGACTCTTCGCTGTCGACACGGCCTGCCGCCTGTTTCAAAGCAGGCGTCCGGCTCAGTCTCACTACGGCGAGAAGTTTAGAGCGTGACCGATTCCAGAGCTCATTCACTGAAAACAGCCGACCAGCGCCACTACAAACGCGCCAAGGTCGTCCTTTCCGGATGCCTGATCAACGAGGTGGAAACGCTCGACTGCGCGGTGATCGACCTTTCGATCAACGGCGCGCGCGTTTGCCTCGACGAGGCCCTCGAGGGCAAAGAGGTCGTCAAGCTGCGGCTGGCCCGTTCGACCGATCTCGAGGTCTCCGTCGTCTGGCAGGAAGACGGGGTTCTAGGACTGCAGTTCACCGAAGACCCCCGCGATGTGGCGAACATTCTCGACGGTCTGTTGCCGGAAGATTGCCTCGATGCTTCGAGCGGTCTGCGGCTCCTGAAAGAAGTTCAGTAAAAGAAGCGCGTTTCTCGTGCCCTGATTGCGGGCTATGTCTTTCGTTGCTGGCCATGCCAATATGACCTCAATGAGATACCTCCAGTTCTTTCTTACCCTTTGCGCTCTGCCGGTGCTCGGTCAAGCTGCTGCGGCCGCCGAGGTTTCCGGAAAACAGACCGAAGTCTTCAGTCCGGCTTTCATTGAGGTCGGCAGCACCCGCGTGCGCCTAGAGGGGCTTCGCGCGCCTCGCAACGATCAGATCTGCAATGAAGGCGCCGTTCCCTGGACTTGCGGACGCGATGCGCGCTGGGCCACCCTGAACCGTCTCGGCAATCATTGGATCGTCTGTCTCGATCGCGGCCGCGCGGCCGACGGCAGCTTCGTCGGGCTATGCTATCTCGGCGGTGTCGGCGGTCCCGAACTCAATGCCTGGCTGGTCGAGCAGGGCTGGGCGCTCACGGACGCCACAGGCGCCGAACGTTATCTCGAAGAGGAAACCGCCGCACGGGCGGAACGCCGCGGACTCTGGCGCAACGGCGTCGAACCCATCTGGGATTAGATGGTTTTAGGCGGCAGCGACAGCCTGGTCGCCGGATGCGACCGAACGATAATCCGCATAGACAAGGTCGCGCAGATCGTGCGAGCGCTGCGACTCGGTTTTCAGGCCAGCAAAGTTCGGCTCACCGAAAGACCGGGTCATCAACAGACCGTCGCTGTCGAACCAACGCGGCAGAACACAGCCACAGAAATATCCGCGTTCCCGTAGCCGCGCGACGACGTTAGCGACTTCCGGCTGCCCGAGGTTCAGCGCCACCTTGATCACTTCACGCCCACTCGCGAGCGCCGACATCTCAAGCGAGAAGAGTCGCATGTCGAAATCGCTACCCGCATGAAGGAGGTTTACCGCGGTCAGATCACAGTCCGGCAGATCGCTTACGGTCAGTTCGCTGTGACCTGTGGGTTCAGCCGATGGATCGGCCTCCCGGTAGCTGCGTGAATCGCCGAGCTGGTTCACCACATCCCGAACCCGGTCGGCATAGCAAGCCGGAAGGAACGTGACGTGACCGCTGTCCGCCGCAAAGCTGCGCGCATAGTTCAAGGTCGCCACGCGCCCGATCGGACCGTCCGTTTTGATAAACATACGCTCCGGCAGGTAATCAATCTCATAGCCGATTTCCGTCAGACCGAGCGCAAGGCAAGCTTTCTGCGAATAGGCGTGATTGCAAACGGCCGCGCCGAACAATAGTTCGCAACCGAGGCTCACGCGCGCATGCTCGATCGCGATGGACATCATCGCCGCCAACAATCCGCCCGAGCGGTGGTGCCGGCTCACAACCGCCTGCCCTATCTCCAAGACTTTTGGCGAGGGTGCGCACTTGGACAAACTAACGTGTCCTACCACCTCACCGGACGCCGTCCGCGCAACGACGGAAATGAGCTTTTGAGTGCGGTTGCCCGAGATGAAAGTCTCAGGGTCGTAAATCGAAGACTTCAAGTAATTGTCGCCGTAAGCTTCCTTAAAGAGCGCGACGATGGTCTGTGCATCGGAAGGCCGAAAACCACTAATAATGTAAGGACCTTGCTGCCTGGGTGACAGGAACGCCGACATGCTGATTCCCCTGTGGCATAATTGTGTCTACTTTAGATAAAAAAGGTATACACAGCATTTATGAAAGATTTAAATCGTATTTAACATTCGTTTACAGACGATTTAAATAAAATGCAGGGTAGGCGTATAATATTACCTAAAGTGGTCACAAGTAATTGGGGATTCCCCTAACACGGGAATTTACGTACCTGTCCGCTCCGGAAGTTTGAGTCTCTAGGGACTCGAAGCTCACTGCCTGTCGAGCAAGAAAGAGCTGATTTTGCGCAAAGTCCGAGCCGTCCGATTGCCCGGAAAATGCAAAGATCTTCCGACAAAAAAGAGAGCGGCCCGAAGGCCGCCCTTTCAGAAAACACCTGATTGCCAGATCAAGCTATCTGGCAACCGGACATATCAAATCCATCATCCGGCGATCACGTGTTGCTGCTGATCGCCCAAACCCTGGATACCGAGCGCGACCGTGTCGCCAGGCTTCAGGTAACGCGGCGGCTTCTGTCCCATGCCGACGCCCGGCGGTGTTCCGGTGGTGATGATATCGCCCGGCTGCAGGGTCATGAAACGGCTGAGATAGGAAATGACGAAGGCCACGCCGTAGACCATGGTGCTGGTGCTGCCGTCCTGCTGCCGCTCGCCATTGACATCCAGCCACATGGAAAGCGCCTGCGGGTCCGGCACTTCATCGCGCGTGACCAGCCAGGGTCCGATAGGGCCAAAGGTGTCCGCCGACTTGCCCTTCACCCACTGACCGCTGTGTTCGATCTGAAACGCGCGCTCGGACACGTCGTTGACGACGCAGTAACCGGCGACATGGTTCAACGCATCGGCTTCCTCGACATACTTGGCGGTGCTGCCGATCACCACACCCAGCTCGACTTCCCAGTCGGTCTTCTCGGACCCGCGGGGAATCTCGACGTTGTCGTTCGGTCCGCAGATCGAGGAGGTCGCCTTCATGAAGACCACCGGCTCCGGCGGCACCTCAAGACCGGACTCCGCAGCATGGTCCGAGTAGTTCAGTCCAATGGCAATGAACTTGCCCACGCCCGTAACGCACGGGCCGATCCGGCTGGCGCCGTCAGCTTCCGGCAAACTGGCCGGATCCACAGCCGCCAACTTCGACAGGCTGTCCGGCGAGAGCGCGGCGCCATCGACGTCGCCGATGACCGAAGAAAGATCGCGGATTGTACCTGTGGAATCCAACAGGCCGGGCTTTTCGGCGCCTTTCGGCCCGTAACGAAGCAGCTTCATGAGCTTATCCCCTTAATCGGAATTGAAGTCGGGTTTGAGTTGTCAGTTCGACCAGCCGCCGTCGATGATGTGAATTTGGCCGGTGGTATAGCCTGCGGCGTCGCTGGCCAGGTAGAGCGCGAGTTCGGCAATTTCCTCCGGCTTGCCGAGCCGCCCGATCGGCTGGCGGGCGATAAAGGCGGCACGCGCCGCCTCGTAGTCGCCCTGCGCCGCCAGGCGTTCCTCAAGCGACGGCGATTGCACCGTGCCCGGACAGATAGCATTGCAGCGGATCCCGCGCTGCACGAAATCGGCGGCAACGGATTTGGTCAGACCGATGACCGCAGCCTTCGTCATGCCGTAAGCAAAGCGGTTGGGCACACCCTTCACGCTGGAAGCCACGGAGGACATGTTGATGATCGATCCGCCGCCCGATTCCAACATGGCCGGCAGGAAAGCGCGGATGGTCCGGTACATGGATTTGACGTTGAGGTTGATCGCAACCTCCCAATCGGCCTCGCTGCACTCCAGGATCGAACCGTTGTGAACGAAGCCGGCGCAGTTGAACAGCGCATCGACACGGCCGACTTCCGCCGATAGCTCCGCAATCATCGCATCGTCCGTAACGTCGAGCCGCCGGCGATGGCTGACCTGCGCTCCGGCAAGCGCCTCTTCGTTGATATCGGTGGCCCAAACCGTCGCCCCCTCCGACTCGAACAATTCGGCTGTGGCCCGGCCAATGCCCTGTGCGGCGGCGGTCACTAATGCCGTTTTGCCGCGCAGTCTATCTCCCATAAACCCTCTTCCCTCGTACTTCTATCCCTGACCGCAGTGGAGCGGCACGCCTTACATCACGGCGCCGATCTGCCAGGGCACAAATTCATTATCGCCAAATCCCAGTTCTTCGCTCTTCGAGCGACCGCCCGAAGCGACCTCAAGAACCTTTTCGAAGATCTCGGCACCCTTTTCCTCGACGCTCGCACCGCCTTCTGCGATCGGACCGCAGTTGATGTCCATGTCTTCCGACATGTTTTCATACATCAGCGAATTGGTCGCCAGTTTGATCGAAGGCGCCGGCTTATACCCGAAGACCGAACCGCGGCCCGTGGTGAAGCAGACGACATTGGCCCCGGACGCCACCTGCCCCGTAATCGAGCAGGGATCGTAGCCCGGGCTATCCATGAAGACGAAGCCCTTGGTGTCGATCTGTTCGCCGTAGAGAAAGACGCCGCTGAGCGGCATGGTTCCACCCTTCGCCGCGGCGCCAAGAGATTTCTCTAGGATGGTGGTCAAGCCGCCGAGTTTGTTTCCTGGCGAGGGATTGTTGTTCATCTCGCCGCCGTTGCGCTTGGTGTAGTCTTCCCACCAGCGGATCCGTTCGACCAGCTTTTCGCCGACCTCCCGATTGACAGCCCGGCGGGTCAGTAGATGTTCCGCGCCGTAGATCTCGGGAGTCTCGGAAAGGATGGCCGTGCCACCGTTGCGCACCAAAAGGTCCGCCGCAGCGCCCAAGGCCGGATTTGCGGTGATGCCGGAATAACCGTCCGAGCCGCCGCACTGCAGCGCCAGCGCAAGCTCACTCGCCGGCACCTCTTCACGCACGCAGGCATTGGCGGCCGGGAGCATGGCCTTGATCCGTTCGATACCGGCTTCGATGGTCTTGCGTGTGCCGCCATTGGCCTGAATGGTCATGGTCTGGAAGGAGTCGGTATCCGTCAGACCGTAGGCTTGCATCATGCTGGGGATCTGAAAGACCTCGCAGCCCAGACCGATCATCAGGATGCCCGCGAAATTCGGATGCGACGCATAGCCCCAAAGGGTGCGCTGAAAATTGTCGAAACCCTCGCCGGAGCTGGCCATGCCGCAACCGGTACCGTGAACGAAGGAAACCACGCCGTCGATGTTGGGGTAATCGTCCAGCAGGCCCGTGCGGTTAAAGGCGTCAGCAATGAAGCGCGCCACGGTGGCCGAGCAGTTAACGGAGGTCAGAACGCCGATATAATTCCGTGTACCGACCCGGCCGCTGGCGCGACGGTAACCGGCAAAGCTGCGCTGCGCCGCACCCTCAAGCAGAGGCACTGGCCGCGCGTCCGCGCAGAAGTCATAGTCCCGCGCAAATTCCTGGACTGCGCAGTTGTGCTCGTGCACGTGATCCCCGGCCGCGATCGGGCGGGTGGCGAAACCGATAATCTGATTGTACTTGCGGATCGCCTCGCCCTCTGCGATCGCCGCTGTCGCGAGCTTATGCCCTTGGGGCAAACCCTGTGTCGCCGTTACACCTTCTGCGGCGACGGGCGTCCCTGGTGCAATGTTGCAGCGGGCCACAACCACGTTATCGGCCGCCGACAGGCGGATCGTGAGGGTATCAGTTTCTTGGAGCACCTTGTTCCTTTCGGGTTTTGCCGCCTGAACCCGACATCACTTCACAGCCTTCTTGCGACCCGGATGAATACCGTCGTCAGCGCCCGCCGTCTCCCGTCTCACCGCAAAACAAGAACCACGCCTATCGCTATGGATCCCTGTCGGTCGAAAGCTGCCAACCTGATTTCAACTTGACATCAATGCGACCCAAGCTAGCATGTTAGCATAATTAGCATGCAGGATATGGGTATGCAACATCCGCTTCCGGATAGCGCGATCATCGACCCAAGACAACCGCGGTCTTCGCAGGTTTACGCGATTCTCCGGAGCGCCATCGTCGATCTCACCCTACCGCCAATGGCCATGATCAAGAAAGAAGAGATCGCGGCCCAACTCGGCATTTCCCGTACCCCGATCAGCGAAGCCATCAACCGTCTTGCGGAAGAAGGCCTGGTCGAAATTTTCCCTCAACATGGCACCTACGTCTCCAAGATCCGGACCGAGGACGTAGTGGAAGGCGCCTTCCTGCGGCGCGCGCTGGAAGTCGAAATCGTGCGCGAGGTGGCGTCTAAAATTACAAAGGAAATGCTCGGCGAACTCGATCGCAGCCTGCGTTATCAGAAAGCCAATCTCGAGGCGGACGATCTGGACGCATTCCATCGTCTTGACATCGAGTTCCATCAGACGATTTGCGACTTCCTGGGCTTTAGCAAAGTGCGCCGGGCGATCGACAGCTCCCGGGCGCAACTGGACCGGGTCCGCAAGCTCATGCTGACGGTGGTCGACCGGCCGCAGGAAACTTACGGCGAGCACGTCGCCATTTTCGAGGCGTTGCGCGAAGGCTCACCCGATGACGCGGCCAGCGCTATGAAGCGCCATCTGGCCGCGGGCATCGCACCACTGCACAGACATATGGAGGAGAAGCCGGAACTCTTCGAGTGAGCCCCATTCTCAATCAGAATACGGGCCCCAATGAAACAACGACAAACCATAACGGCAGTCATTTTAATGGGAGGTTAGATAATGAAATTACCAAAATCCGATTCAGGATTGCGGCGTGCAACCGCAGTCGCAACCTCAAGCCTTTGCGCCGTGGCGCTGGCCGCGTCGACGGCTTTCGCCGCCGGAAAATACGACGGCGTGAAGGTCAACATCATGACCTTCACCGGTCCGCAGATCGCTGAACCGCTGCAGCGGCGCGCCCCCGAATTTAAAGAGCTCACCGGTGCCGAAATCAATGTGGTCACGGTTCCCTTTTCCGATCTCTACACAAAGCTGCTGACCGACTTTGCGACCGGCACGAACTCCATCGATGCCGCCGTCTTCGCGCCGCAGTGGATGGTCGACTATGTCGATCCGGGTTACCTGGAAGATCTTTCCGACAAGGTCGCGGCCGACGCGGATCTGAAGTCCGACGACATCGCCGGTTTCTTCCGCGAATTTTCCCAGCAGTACAGCGGCAAGACCTACATGCTGACTTTGGATGGTGACTTTCACATGGTCTACTATCGCAGCGACGTGCTTGAAGCCGAAGGTCTGTCGCCGCCCGAGACTTGGGACGACTATCTCTCCATCGCCAAAACGCTGCACAGCAAAGACATGAACGGCGACGGCGAAGGCGACTACGGTTCCTGCATCTCCAAGAAGCGCAACGCCCAGGCCTATTGGGCAATCCTCTCTATCGCCGGCGGATTCCTGCAGTCCAAGGGCACCCGGCAGGGCGCTTTCTTCGACACCACGGACATGAGCCCGTTGGTCAACAACGAAGGCTTCGCCGCGGCGCTGGATGTCTACACCGAATCAACGAAGTACGGCCCGCCGGACGAGATCAACCTAGATGTGGGCGACACCCGCGGCCTCTTCACCTCGGGCCGCTGCGCGCTGACCATCGACTGGGGCGACATCGGCACATTGGCGATCGATCCCGAAAACTCCAAGGTCGTCGACAAGGTGGGCGCGGTTATGCTGCCGGGTTCGCGCAAGGTGCTGGACCGCGAAACCGGTAAGCTCGCCGATTGCGACACGGACCTTTGCCCGCATGCGGTCAACGGCGTCAATCGCGCCCCCTTCGCCGCTTTCGGCGGCTGGTCCGGTGGCATCAACGCCTCTGCCGACCAGAAGGTCAAGGACGCGGCCTATGACTTCTTCTCCTACATGAGTCAGCCGGCCCAGTCGAACGTCGACGTGACCATCGGCAAGACCGGCTTCAACCCCTATCGGCTGTCTCAGTTCAGCGACATGGAAACCTGGCTGAAGGCGGGCATGAGCGAAGCGGCGGCGAAGAACTATCTGGGCGCCATCGGCGCGAGCCTGGACAGTCCCAACATGATGCTGGATCTGCGGATCCCGAAGAACCAGAACTATCAGCAAGTGGTTCTGGACACGGCAATTGCCCGCCTGCTCGCCGGCGAGATCGATAAGGCCGCCACCATGGCTGCCATTGAAGAGGGCTGGAACGAACTGAACGAAGACCTCGGCGTCGACGAACAGCTCCGCCTCTACAAAGCGACTCTCGGCCAGTAAGCCCTGTCACTTAGGGCTTGTTGAGCTTTGGGATACGTCTCAATTCTCGACAGGCCCAGACCGGGGAAACTGCCACCGCAGATTCCCCGGTGCCTTTTTCCAATCGCAGTCATAATCGCGGAGTCCCAGTGGCGGCCAGCCCTGAGCTCAAGCGGGTGAGGTTCATGTTACCGACTTCGGCCAAGTTCTCGGAGTGGAGCGACCGGCAGGCGCCGACTCTCCTGATCCTGCCGACCGTGCTGATCATTCTCGGCCTGTCGATCTATCCGTTGCTCCTGTCTCTCTATCTGTCGCTGTCTCGCTTCAAACTGGTGCGCGGCGGATATGAGCTGAAGTTCGTGGGCTTCCGCAATTTCAAAAAGCTGCTGTTCGGGTCTCAGCAGTATCACTTCCTGGGAACCCTCGGAAAAATCACCCTCTTCGAATGGTGCCTCTTCGCCCTTGTCGTCGGCGCCTTTCTCTATTGGATCTGGCGCTACCTGCGCAGCGGCAAGGCCGGCGTCTTCGGCACGCTGGGCCGCCTGATTACCGCGACAGTCATGAGCGGTCTCGTTCTGCTCGGCCTCGCGACACTGAATGGCGAAGGCTTCCCAGGCAGCCTGATCGTCACGCTCTTTTACGTCTTCGCCGGCGTGTCGATCCAGTTCCTGATCGGTTTGGGCCTGGCCCTGCTCTGCGCGCAACGCATCGCCGGCCGGAACTTCTTTCGCCTGATCTTTTTCATTCCCCTGATGGTGACACCTGTCGGCATTGCCTACGCCTTCCGCATGGTCGCCGACATCTCCAAAGGCCCCTTCGCGCCGCTCTGGCAGTGGGCCGGCTACGGGGACTTCACCTGGGCCGCGGATGCCTGGTCCGCCCGCTGGGTGGTCCTGATCGGGGACTCCTGGCAGTGGATCCCCTTCATGTTCATCGTGCTGCTGGCGGCGCTGGAGAACCAGCCGGGCGAACAAGTCGAAGCCGCGAAGATGGACGGCGCCGATGGCTGGCAGATCTTCCGCGATATCTCCTGGCCGGCCATTGCGCCGGTCGCCGCGACCGTGATCCTGATCCGCCTGATCGAGGCCTTCAAGATCGTGGACCTGCCCAACATCCTCACCAATGGCGGCCCCGGTATCGCCACAGAGTCCATGACCCTGCACGCCTTCATCGCCTGGCGAACCCAGGACCTGGGCGGCTCCTCGGCGGTCGGCTACATGCTGCTCTTCGTAGCGGTCGTGACCTGTGTCTCCTTCTTTAACTTCGTCGCCCAAAAGACCGGCGACAAGGCACGGGAGGCCGGAACATGAGCACGCAGATCACCCCTTCCCAGCGCTCACTGTTTCAAAAACTCTTCGAACCGAAGGACATCAAATCGCTGTCGCCTGCACGGCTGGTCTTCACCTATGCCATTCTGACCTTCTGGTCTTTCGTGGTGCTATTCCCGCTCTACTGGCTGCTGGTCACCTCCTTCAAACTGCCGATCCATGTGAACGACGGCCCGGTCTACCTCCCCTTCATCGACTTCGAACCCTCCACCCACGCCTGGAGCTACATCTTTTTCGATCTGGGGAACGACACCTTCCGGCCCTACATGAATTCGCTGATCATCGCGTTTATCAGCACTCTGCTGGCGGTGCTCTTCGGTTCCATGGCTGCATACGCGCTGACACGAATCACTTACAGACCGAAGATCGGTTCGATCGTCGCCTTCATCCTCATCCTGGTCGCCGTCGTCTACGTCACGGTCGCTGTGGGCATCGCCTGGCAGATCAGCCTTGCTGTCGGCGCCGCCCTCTTCCTGCTGTTCCTTTTCACGCTGGCAAAGCGTTTCACGCGTGCCCTGGGCAACAACGACATCCTCTTCTGGATCATCTCCCAGCGCATCCTGCCGCCGGTGGTCGCGGTGCTGCCGATCTATGTGATGTTCCAGCAGTTCCGTCTACTCGATACGCACCTCGCCCTGATTGTGGTCTATATGGCGGTCAATCTGCCGATCGTGGTCTGGCTGATGCGCGACTTCTTCGCCACAATCCCGATCGATCTGGAAGAAAGCGCGGAACTGGACGGCGCCTCGCGCTTCCGGATTTTCCTCACCATCGTCATGCCGCTCGCCAAGCCGGGGCTGGCCGCCACCTTCCTACTGGTGCTGATCCTCTCCTGGAACGAGTACCTGCTGGCGCTGTTCCTCTCGACGGCGGACGCACAGACCATGCCGATTCTGGTGGCGGCCCAGAACGCAACCCGCGGGCCGCAGTGGTGGTACATGTCGGTGCTGATCGTGATCATGATCCTGCCGGTCATCGCCATGACCGGACTCCTCCAACGTTTCATCACCCGCGGCCTGCTGATCGGCGCGGTAAAGGGATAGTTTTCGATGCAGGTTTCCCTCCGAGACATCCGCAAATCCTTCGGCGCGGTCGAGGTGGTCAAGGGCCTCGATCTCGAAGTGGCCGATGGTGAGTTCCTGGTCCTGCTCGGTCCCTCGGGCTGCGGTAAGACAACCGCGCTGCGCATGATCGCCGGGCTGGAGACTGCGAGTGCGGGCCGGATCTATCTGGGCGAGCAGGACGTCACCGATGTGCTGCCCAAATACCGTGACATCGCCATGGTCTTTCAGAGCTACGCGCTCTATCCGCACATGACGGTCGAGGATAACATCGGTTACCCGCTCTATCTGCGAAAGGTTCCCAAGGAAGAACGGGCTGCGGCGATCCGCGAAGTGGCCGGCAAGGTGGATCTGCTCGACTATCTGGCACGCTATCCGCGGCAGCTTTCCGGCGGACAGCGCCAGCGCGTCGCCCTGGCCCGCGCCATGATCCGCCGCCCCAGCCTCTTTCTGATGGACGAACCGCTGTCCAACCTGGACGCCAAGCTGCGCGGTCATATGCGCTCGGAACTCAAGCACCTGCAGAACGAACTGGGCATCACCACCATCTATGTCACCCACGATCAGATCGAAGCCATGACCCTCGCGCACCGGGTCGCGATCCTGAACGGCGGTGAGTTGCAGCAACTCGCGCCGCCGCGCGAGATTTACAACGATCCGGCCAATCTCTTTGTCGCCGGCTTTATCGGCTCGCCGCCCATGAACTTCATCAAGGGGCAGATCGCCGGTGGTACATTCCGTTCTCAAGACGCGCAGTTAAGCTGCGCCGGTTTCGGCGATCACACGGACGTCATTGCCGGTACGCGTGCGGAAGACCTGCGCGTGGTCGCACCGGAGGACGGCGCTCTGGCGGGCAGCATCTACGCCATCGAATTGACTGGTAACGAGACCCTGGTGACCTGCCAGGTCGGCGAGGCGCTGGTCGTGGTCAAGATGGACAAGGACTACGACGCGCAGATGGGAACGGCGGTCGGTATCGCCGCCGACGAGAAGCAGGTCTTCTTTTTCGATGCGGCAAGCGGCGTGCGTCTGCGGCCAGGCACATCCTGAAACAGGAGCGACAAGCCATGCAGTTCAGCGAGCTTAAATGCGCGGGAGACAGCCCGCTCAAACTCTCCGAGATGGGCTTCGGCGGCGCACCACTCGGCAACATGCATCGGGCCTTGAGCGAGGAAGAAGCCCAGGGCACGCTGCGCGCCGCGGTCGATGCGGGTGTGACCTACTTCGATACAGCGCCGCTCTATGGTCACGGTCTCAGCGAAATGCGTCTCGGCGAAGCTCTGCGGAACCTGCCAAAAGCAAGCTATCAGCTCTCAACAAAGATCGGCCGCTATCTGGAGCCCTGCGAAGCCGGACAGGAGGATGCCGGTATCTTCGTCGATGTTCCGCACAATCGTACTGTCTACGACTATTCCTACGACGGGGTGATGCGTTCTTACGAGCAAAGCCTGGAACGCATGGGGCTCGATAGCATCGACATTCTCTATATCCACGACGTCGACATCTGGACGCACGGAAGCAAGGAAGCTTCCGACCGCCGCATCGAGGAAGTCATGTCGGGCGGCTACAAGGCGATGGAAAAGCTCCGCGCATCGGGAGCCATCCAGGCCATCGGCGCCGGGGTCAACGAGTGGGAAGTCTGCCAGCGACTGACCGAGTTGGGCGATTTCGACTGTTTCCTCCTGGCCGGGCGTTACACCCTGTTGGAGCAGAAGGCCCTCGACAGCTTCCTGCCGATCTGTGTGGACCGAAACATCGGCATTGTTTTAGGCGGCCCCTATAACAGCGGTATTCTGGCAACAGGCGCCATTGAAGGCGCAGTCTACAACTACCACCCTGCCCCGCCCGACATCCTCGAACGTGTCGCCTCTATCGGCCGGGTCTGCGACGCCCACGGAGTCGCGATGGCGAGTGCGGCGCTGCAGTTTCCCCTCGCCCACCCGGCGGTCGTTTCAGTCATTCCCGGTGCCATGTCACCTGACGAAGTGAACCGCAACATCGCCACCCTGGAAGCGGAGATCCCATCTGCCTTTTGGTCGGACCTGAAGAGCGAAAAGCTTCTACACCCCGATGCTCCGACACCGTAGGAAAGGACGACCATGATCGACGCTCACGTGCATCTCTGGAAAATCGCACGCGGCGACTATGGTTGGATGAGTCCCGACCTCGAGGCAATCTACCGGGACTTCGATATCGCTGATTTGCGTGAAAGGCTCGCCGCCACTGGTGTCGCGCAGGCGGTTTTGGTGCAAGCGGCCCCAACCCTGGCGGAAAGCGAATTCCTGTTGGAAATCGCCGAAGACAACGAAGAGATCGCGGGTGTCGTCGGCTGGGTCGATTTCGAATCCGCGAGCGTAGCGGAAGATCTCGCAACCCTTGGCCGCTCGCCCTGGCTCAAGTCGGTGCGGCCCATGATCCAGGACATTCCGGATCCTGACTGGATGCTGAAACCCGAGCTGGATGCGGCTTTCCGCGCCGTGATCGAGCAGGATATCGGATTCGATGCTCTGGTCCTGACCCATCATCTGAAGCAGTTCCGCGAACTCCTAGCGCGTTATCCCGACCTGCGGGTGATCGTCGATCACGGCGCCAAGCCCAAAATTGCAGAAGGTCTCATCGACGACTGGGCGGCGGATATGAAAGCCATCGCGGAAAGCGGCAAGGTCTATTGCAAGCTATCCGGCCTGGCGACGGAAGCGGCCCCCGATTGGACGCCAGACCACCTTCGCCCCTACGTGGAGCATCTGCTTGATTGCTTCGGTCCTGAACGCTTGGTTTGGGGCAGCGACTGGCCAGTACTCAGACTGGCCGGAAACTATAGGGATTGGTTCAAGCTGGCGCAGAGTTTTTGCAGCGAGCTCAGCGAGCCGGAACGCAAAGCGGTGTTCGGCGAAAACGCGCGGCGCTTCTATCGCCTTTAAATCCTGCGTTCTTAGCCGGCCAGATCACGCGCTTTCAGTTTGTGCCCAACCCGGACAATGGCGTCGATCGCGGGAATCAGTTCCTCACCCAGTTCCGTCAAGGCATATTCGACCGAAGGCGGCGAGGTCGGTCTGACCTCTCGGGAGATCACACCGCGGGATTCCAGCGACCGCAGGCGCGCGGTCAGAACCTTGGCCGAAACGCCCGGAATATCGACCCGCAGTTCACTGAAGCGCCGAGGGCCAGCGCAGAGATACCAGATGATATTGGGTGTCCAGGCACCACCCAGCACCGACATGCATTCGGTGAGCGGACAGCCATCCGGCGTGGGCGGAGCTTTGTTTTTTCTGACTTTGAGCACCATGATCGAGTTACCAGTTGGAAACCTCATAATCAGATAACCAAAGGTAACTAAGTTTACAAGTGCTACTTCCACTCCCTAATAAGCGTCAGACGCCAACAAGGGAACGGAACCATGTCCTTGCAGACCGAAGCCGTACGCCGTCTCGGCATAGACTATCCCATTATTCAAGGGCCTTTCGGCGGCGGAATCTCCACCGTCGAACTGGTATCAACAGTTTCGAACCGGGGAGGCCTGGGCTCCTACGGCGCCCACATCCTCGCGCCGGAAGAGATCGAAAAGCTGAGCAGTAAGCTACGCTCGGCGACCTCCGCGCCCTTCGCACTGAACCTCTGGGTTTCAGACCACGACCCGGGCGGCGCGCATCTCAGTCAGGAGGATTTCGACCGCTATTATCCGCTCTTCGAACCCTATTTCGAAGAACTCGGTTTGGAAAAACCAGAGCGACCGGAATTCTATCACCATCGCTTTGAAGAACAGGCCGAAGCCTTGCTGGAAGCACGCCCGCCCGTCTTTTCCTTCGTCTTCGGCGTCCCCTCGGCCAAAATTCTTGCCGAGTGCAAACGGCGAAACATCCTGACGGCAGGTGCGGCCACCACAATCGCCGAGGCAGAGGCGCTGGAGGCTGCCGGTGTGGATCTAATCGTCGCCACCGGTTTCGAAGCCGGTGGTCACCGACCCTCTTTTTTGGCACGGGCAGAGGACTCTCTCTTCGGGACTCTGGCGCTGACGCAGATCGTTTCCCGCCGGGTCAAAACCCCTGTTATCGCAGCGGGTGGAATTGCTGACGGCGACGGCCTTCGTGGCGCGCTGGCACTTGGCGCTCAGGCGGCACAGATCGGCACTGCCTTTCTAGCCTGCCGGGAATCCGGGACGACGGACACACACCGCGCGCTTCTGCTGGGCGAGACGATCTTGGAGACGGCGCTGTCACGTTCCTTTACGGGGCGGCTCGCCCGCGTGATTCCGAACCGGCTCTATGACGAGTTGTTGCCTAAGGCGGATCAGCTTCCGCCTTTTCCCGTGCAGGGCTGGTTCGTCTCGAAGATCAAGGCTGCCGCCATGGCCGCCGACCGCAGCGACCTGATCACGCTCTACAGCGGCCAGATTGCTCCCAACCTTCATTACCGGAGCGCCGCCGAACTGATGGACGCTCTGATCCAGGACATCGCCTGACGGCTTCGGCCAAGGCGGGGTCCTTCTCTCACCCACTCAGGAGACTTAATGATGAAACTCTACTACAAACCCGGCGCCTGCTCCCTTTCCCCCCATATCGTCCTGCGCGAAGCCGGCTTCGACTTCGAGATTGAGCAGGTCGATACCGATACGAAGAAAACCGAGAGCGGCGCCGATTTCGCCAAGATCAATCCTAAGGGCTACGTTCCAGCGCTGGAGCTCGACGATGGCCAGGTTCTGACTGAGGGCACGGCGATCGTGCAGTACCTCGCGGATCAGAAGGCCGGGGCCGGTCTGGCGCCTGCAGCAGGTACCATAGAGCGAGCTCGCTTACAGGAGCACCTGAACTACGTGGCGTCCGAATTCCACAAGGCCTTCGGTCCTCTCTTTACGGCTGATGCCAACGAAGCCCAACAGGAAGTGGCGAGGACAAATGTCATCCGCCGTCTCGCCTATCTCGAGAACCTCTTCGCCGATGGACGATCCTACTTACTGGGTGACAACTTCTCGGTTGCCGACGCATACCTCTTCGTTGTGACGTCCTGGGCCCGGTTCAAGGAAATCGACCTTGCGCCCTATCCCGGCATAAGCGCCTTCCTCGAACGGGTCGGCGCACGCAGGAAGGTTCAGGAAGCCTTGAAGGCTGAAGGCCTGGCTTAAACAGCTGGGAAGAGTTTAGGCCGCCGCACCCATGCGGCGGTCTTCCCGGATCATCTCGGAGGCCTTCTCCGCAATCATGATGGTCGGAGAATTGGTGTTGCCGCTGGTGATGGTGGGCATGATCGAGGCGTCGACCACGCGCAAGCCTTCCATCCCGTGCACCCGCAATCGATCGTCGACCACCGCCAGAGGATCGCTGCCCATCTTGCAGGTGCCGACCGGGTGAAAGATGGTGGTCGCGATGTCGCCAGCCGCAATGGCTAGAGCTTCTTCGTCGGCGATATGCGGTCCCGGCTTGAACTCCTCCGGCGAAAAGGGCGCCAGAGCTGGCTGAGCGCAAATCTTCCGGGTCAGCAGAATGGCCTGCGCTGCCACCTTGCGGTCTGCCGGGGCCGAGAGGTAGTTCGGCCGGATCGCAGGTTGAATACGCGGGTCCGACGACTTGATGTGGATCGAGCCGCGGCTCTCGGGCCGCAGGTTGCAAACGCTGGCGGTAAAAGCCGGAAAGGGATGCAGCGGTTCGCCGAATTTCTCCAGGCTGAGCGGCTGAACGTGATACTCCAGGTTCGGCGTTTCCCGGCTCTCGTCGGATTTGGCGAAGGCACCAAGCTGGCTAGGCGCCATGGTCAGCGGGCCTGTCTTGAAGAGCATGTATTCCAGGCCCATGCCGACCTTGCCGATCAGGCTGTTGGCCCTTTCGTTCAAAGTCTTCACGTTCTTGACCTTGAAGACCGTGCGGACCTGAAGGTGGTCCTGCAGGTTCTCGCCGACCCCGGCCAGTTCGTGCTTCACCTCGATGCCGAACTGGCTGAGAACCCGGCCAGGTCCGATGCCGGAAAGTTGCAGCAATTGCGGTGAACCGACTGCGCCGGTTGCCAGGATCACCTCGCCTCGGGCCCGCGCCTTGCTCAACACATCCTTGTGCCAGAACTCGACACCGCTCACGCGCTTTCCATCCAGCACTAACTGCTTGGCCTGAGCATGCGTGAGCACAGTCAGGTTGGGCCGCTCCATGGCCGGCCGCAAGAAAGCTTTCGCCGTGTTCCAGCGCACGCCCCTGCGCTGGTTGACCTGGAAGTAACCGCAGCCCTCGTTGTCGCCGCGGTTGAAGTCGTCCGTTTTGGGAATGCCCGCCTGATCGGCCGCCTCCTGGAAGGCGTCCAGAATATCCCAGGAAAGGCGCTGCTCCTCGACCCTCCACTCGCCGCCGCTGCCGTGGAGTTCATCGGCACCGCGCGCCTGATCTTCAGAGCGCTTGAAGACCGGCAGGACATCGTCCCAGCCCCATCCGACATTGCCGAGCTGCCGCCACTGGTCGTAATCCCGGGCCTGGCCGCGCATATAGATCATGCCGTTGATCGAAGAGCAGCCCCCGAGAACCTTGCCGCGCGGGTAGGCCAGCGCGCGGCCGTTCAGGCCCGGTTCTTCCTCGGTCTGGAAACACCAGTCCGTGCGTTCATTACCCATACAGTAGAGATAACCAACGGGAACGTGGATCCAGAAGTAGTCGTCCTTGCCGCCGGCTTCGAGCAACAGAACCGAGACATCCGGGTCGGCGGAAAGACGATTGGCCAGAACGCAACCGGCGCTGCCGGCGCCCACGACGATATAGTCGAACTCGCCGACGTCCTTACTGCTTTCGCTTCCTTGCGCCACAACGCCTCCTGCCCTTCGTCACTGTCTCTCTTTAGCGCCAGATCTTATCAAGTGCCTCCCGTCCGGAGCAAGGCGCGGGGCTCAAAGCAAAATACGTTTAACCTGTCTTAAAATCCTCTGCCTTTCGATCAGAGAAAGCTGATCTCAAACGCGAATTTTAAGAAGATATGATCCACAAAAACGCATTACGCCATAAAGTAAAAACCGCCGCCATGGCGCGCATGACGGCGGTTTTCTTTCATAATCTGCAGCAAAGCCTAACCAGGGCGGCTGCGCATGTTCTCCGGCAGGTAAGTCGCCAGTTCGGGCACGAAGATCAGCACGAAGACCATCACCACCATAATGAAGAACATAGGAATAGCCGCCTTGGCGATATAGTTCATCTCGTGCTTGGTCATACCCTGCAACACGAAGAGATTGAAGCCGATCGGCGGCGTAATCTGCGCCATCTCGACCACCACCACGATGAAGATACCGAACCAGATCACATCGATCCCAGCCTGACGGATCATCGGCTCGACAACCGCCATGGTCAGCACCACCGAGGAGATACCGTCCAGGAAGCAGCCCAACACGATGTAGAAGACCAGCAGCGCCATCAGCAGCTCAAAGCGGCTAAACTCCATGGAGGCGATCCATTCGGCAAGCGCCCGCGGCAAACCGGTGAAGCCCATCGCCAGCGAGAGAAATGCCGCACCAGCGAGGATCAGGGCGATCATGGCCGAAGTCCGGGTCGCGCCCATCAGGCTCTCGGTGAATGTCGACCAGTTGAGCGACCCCTGGCTCGCGGCCAGCACAAGTGCGCCGATGACGCCGAAGGCCGCCGCCTCGGTGGCCGTGGCCCAGCCGAGATACATGGAACCGATCACCAGCAGGATCAGGCAGATCACCGGGATCAGAAAACGCGAGTTCGAGATCTTTTGCAGGATCGTGGTTTTGGGCTCGGCATCGGGGTTGTATTTCGACGAGACCTTCGAATAGATCGCCACATACCCCATGAACATGCCGGCCAGAACCAGCCCCGGCACCACGCCGGCGATGAAGAGCTTGGAAATGGACTCGTTGATGGTCACGCCGTAGACGATCAGCGTCAGCGAGGGCGGGATCATCAGACCCAGCGTGGCTGCGCCGGCCAGCGTCCCGATGATCATATGTTCCGGATAGTTTCGCCGGCGCAGTTCGGGGATCGACATCTTGCCGACGGTCGTGAGCGTCGCCGCCGAGGAACCCGAAACGGCGGCAAAAACCGTGCAGCCGACGATATTGGTGTGCACCAGACCACCCGGCAGGCCCGCCATCCAGGGCGTCAGGCCCTTGAACATGTCTTCCGACAAACGTGTTCGAAAGAGGATCTCACCCATCCAGATGAAGAGCGGCAGCGCGGTCAGGGTCCAGGAGGAAGAAGCGCTCCAGATCGTGGTGATCATGGCGTCGCCGACCGGCCGCGTGGTGAAGAGCTCCATGCCGAAGAAAGCGACACCCAGCAGCGCGAGGCCGACCCAGACACCAGTACCCAGCAAGAGGAAAAGGATGAAGAGGAATATGGCGATCAGTTCGAGCTGTTCCATGACCGCCCCCTATTCGTGGTCTTCGACGGTTTCCGCATCGATGCGGTGTTCGCCGGTAAAAATCAGATTGACGAGGTGATCGGTCAGGGCGATCGCGAAGAAGATTGAACCCACGACCATGGACACCTGAGGGATCCAGATCGGAGTCGCATCCTGGCCCTGGCTGACATCGTGCAGCTTCCAGGACCAATAGGCCCCTTTCCAGGCATAGTAAGCCACATACCAACCCAGGGCGGTCCCGATACCGAAACACCAGATTTCCAGCCAGCGTCGATGCCGGCCCACCGCCTGCAACAGCAGGCTGACCCGAATATGGGCGCCTCGGTTCAGCGCGTGGGCGAAGGCAAAGAAGGAAGCCGCCGCCATGCAGTATCCTGCGTAGTCAGTCGCACCTGGAAAAACGTTTCCGGTCCAGCGCGCAAGCATCTGCAGGACGACGATGGTCAGGATGGCGATGAGAAACAACGCCGCGACGATCCCCGATCCGAAGTAGAGTTTGTCCAATATTCTGCGGACAAGCGATCCGACAGCGCTCATCGAGTTCCCCCTGCTTTCCCCAGCATTACATGATTTTAGCACTTGGCCGTCGTGGAACCTGTTGCTGGTTCTCTTACGCTGCGGGGCGAGGGCCCTGCGCGCCCAACCAATGCTCAAAACAGACTGGAGGGGCCCGTAGGCCCCTCCAGTTATCGGGCCTTACTCGGCCCTGTAAGCGTCGATGATTGCCTGGCCCGGAGCGCCAGCCTTTTCGAGCCACTCTTTGGTCATGACTTCGCCGAAGCCGACCAGTTCACCTTGCATTTTTTCGCTGGCGGGTGCGACCGTCATGCCGCCGGCGCGCAGCCCATTCAGCGTGAAGTCGGTGTACTGAACCGAACGCCAGTAGCCTGCGTAAGAGGCCATCTCGGCGCAGGCTTCCATGACGTTCTTCGTGGTATCGTCCAGACCATCCCAGGAGTCTTTGTTGACGATGACGTAGTTCCGCGGCAGCCAGGAATCGACCTCGTAGAAGTGGGTCAGATGCTCCCAGACCTTCCGGTCGTAACCGGTCGCGCCGGACGAAACCATAGACTCAGCAACACCGGTGGCGAAAGCCTGCGAAATTTCAGCTGCTTCAACCTGAACCGGCAGCATACCCGCCAGTTCGGCCAAGCGTGCCGTAGCCGAATTGTAAGAGCGGAACTTCACACCCTTCATATCGGCGACCTCATTGACTTCCTTCTTGAAGTAGAGGCCCTGCGGCGGCCAAGGAACAGCGTAGAGCAGCTTCAGATTTTGTTCATCCAGGACCTTCTCGATTTCCGGTCGCGCGGCTTTCCAGAGCTTTTCGGACGCCTCGAAGGAGTTTGCCAGGAACGGAATGGAGTCGACGCCGAACAGCGCGTTTTCATTCTGGTGTGCCGACAGCAGGCGTTCGCCGATCGGCGCCTGACCGGTCTGCACGGCGCGCTTGATATCGTTGCCCTTGAAGAGCGAACCGGACGGATGGGTCACAATCTCAAGCGACCCTCCGGTTCCCTTGGTGACGCATTTGCCGAATTCAGCACCGGTGACCGAGTGGAAGTTGGTCGCGGAGTAAGCCATCGGCATGTCCCAGGTTTCCGCCGAAGCGCTGGTCGTCACCGATGCGGCCAATCCGATCCCCGCGGCCGTCGCGAGCAGTGATTTCATCAATCTCATTTCCTTTTTTCTCCCTGTCGTTGGCGGCGTCGAATAGAGCCGCGGTCAAGCGAATCTTGCCGGCGCGTAGGCCGAAAGATCACTGTTGGGCCGATCCCCGGATATCAATCCGGCCAGGATCCGCCCGGTTTTTGGCCCGCCGGTCAGGCCGATATGGTGATGACCAAATCCCATAAAGACCGACTTGAGACCCGGGGCCTCGCCAATGACCGGAATGGAATCCGAAACGGCGGGGCGGTGCCCCATCCACTCCCGGGTTTCCTTCCAGGTCAAACCTGGTATCGCTTTGGTGATGTTCTCCAGCAGCAGCTCGATCGGGCGTTTGCTGGGCGGCGCGTCGAGGCCGCCGAATTCGACGAGCCCGGCGACGCGCAAACGCCCGTCCATAGGTGTGATGACGTATTTGCCCGAGGCGATCATAACCGGAGAGCGCGGCATAACGCTGGGCTCGACCAGTTCGACGTGATAGCCCCGCTCGCTTTCCAACGGCACTTTGATGCCGAGCTTCGCCGCCAGCGGACCGGACCAGGCGCCGGTCGTCACCACAGCGGCGTCACAATCGATGACGCCCTGATCCGTGGCAACGCCGGTCAAGCGTCCACCGTCTTTACGAAAATCCAAAACATCCGCCTTCACCGAGCGGCCGCCGTTCGCCTCGACATGCGCCGCCAGGTCCTTAACGTAGCGGCCCGGGTCGGCAATCCGCCCGTGATCGGGCAAGCAAACGGCGAAATTCAGATCCTCGGCGAAGACCGGGTCGTAGGCCTTGAAGGCCTCGCCCTCCAGCTCCTGCCAAGTAAAGCCGTTGGCCTTGCGCAAGCCCCAGCCGAAGCTGTCGGCTTCATAGTTGCTGCGGTCACCGTAGATGAAGACGTAGTCGGACGGCACCAGCCATTTCTCGGCGCCGGTGCCCTGCGCCAAAGCCTGGTGCTGCTCCAGGCTGTCGCCGACGATGTCTGTAAGGGCCGTGGCGATCCGCGTCGTCTCCGACGCCTTACAATGCGAGAGATAAGGCCGCAGAAACGGCAGCAGCTTGGGAAGATAGGACCAGCGGAGGAACAGCGGCGAGTTTTTGTCCAACAGCATCCCCGGCACCTTACCGAGTAAGCCGGGCACCGTGACGGGCACCACCGAACAGGATGCGAGAATCCCGCCGTTGCCGTAGGAGGTGCCTTCGCCCGGACCCAGCCGGTCGATCAGAATCACCTCACAGCCGGCTCGCTGCAACCAAACAGCCGTCGAGACTCCGACGATTCCAGCTCCGATCACGGCCACCTTACCGGCCGCAGCAGCATTATGCCTCGGAGCTTGCATCATCCTGTTTTGTTTTCCTCTTTCTTCTTCAGCCATCGCTAAAAGGCATGATCACAATCTCTGAGATTGAACGCGGTCAGACGACAGCGCAAGCCCTTACTGCCTTGTCTCCACGGCATAGTGGCCAAGTTTTTCCGTATCCACCTCGAATCCAAGGCCTGGTGCATCGGGAACCGCAACCTTGCCGTGATCGCTTGGAAAAGGCTCGCTTAAGAGGTCTTCCTTCAGGTACCAGCGCGCCTGGTAGAACTCACAACCCAGCGAGATATTTGGCGTTGCGGCGATCATGTGGGTACCGGCCAGATGGGCGATCCCGCTTTCAAACATATCGCCGCCGTAAGCCGGCAAGCCCGCCGATTCAGCGATGGCCGCCACCTCCATACCGCGCCTCGGTCCACCCGTTTTCATAATCTTCACGGATACCGCATCGCAAAGCCGTCCCTTAACGGCGCGGTGGGCGTCACTTGGCGAAAAGACCGTTTCATCGGCAAGAATGGGGGTATCGAGCTCGGCCGTGAAAAGCGCCATGGCTTCATGGTTCCGACCCGGCACGGGCTGTTCAATGAAGGTCACATTGAATTGCTCGACATCCCTGAGTTTGCGCAACGCGCCGAAGGGCTGCAGACCCTGGTTGTAGTCGATCCGGATATCCAAATCGGGGTAGTCTTTGCGCAAACGCTCCAGCCGCATCAGATCGAAGGCATGACCGCGCACGCCGGTCTTAAGCTTGATGATCCGCAGACCCTCTTCCCAGACCCGCGCCATCAAAGCCATATCGGCCTCGAAGTCGGGATCGGCCAGAGAGATCGAGAGCGGGATCTCGCTGCGATAGCGGCCGCCGAGCAAGGCCCAGACGGGCTGCCCCGTGGCCCGGCCGCGGCAATCCAGCAACGCCGTTTCCAACGCAGCCTTGGCCTCCGTATGCCCCGCGATCGCCTTGTCGGCCTTGGCCATGATCAGAGGAATATCCGCGGGATCGGCGCCGATCACCGCCGGACGAATATAGCGGTCCAACGCCGCCGCGTTGGCTTCGGCGGTTCCGGTAAAGACCGCCCAGGGAGATCCCTCACCGAATCCGACGCAACCCGATGCCGTCTCCAAGCGGACAACCACGATGTCGACGTCGCCGGCGACAAGTCCACTGCCGTGATCCCGCGGGCTGCGCACCGGCAGGGCCACGTGCCAGACGGTCATGCGCTCGATGCTGTCCTTTTCATATCCCATGAACCGCAGCTCCGCTTAAGCGACCCACTCGCTGACCGGCGCCTTGGCGTCCTGCAGCGGCTGTGCGATGACATCGACAAGGGTCGGTCCATCCGCTTCCAAGGCCGCCTTCATCGCGCCCTCCAGGTCCGCGGGATCCTCGACACGCCAGGTCTTCAGGCCATAGGCCGCGGCAATGCCCGCATGGTCGCTGCGTGAGAAATCGACAGAGTAGTAGCGTTCACCGAAACCGCTCTTCTGCCCAGCTTTGATCCAGCCATAGACAGAGTTCGAAAAGACCACATAGGTCACCGGCAGATTCTTGCGCATCACCGTCTCGTACTCGCCAACGGTAAAGCCGAAGCTGCCATCGCCCATGACCGAAACGCATTTCGCGCCGGGCCGCCCATAGTGCGCGCCCAGGACCGCAGCCGCTGAGTATCCCAGCGCGCCATGCGCCCGGTTGGTGATGAATTGCCTGCCCGGTTTGCCGTTCTGATAGAAGGCCGAGAAGAAAGGACAGGGCGTACCCGGATCGGCCACCACGACCGCGTCGTCGTCCAGGAGCTTACCGAGAGTCGCAACCACCCGCTCCGGCCGGATCGGCGCATCGTTGCTGGCGGCGCGCTCCTCAAAATCCGCGAACTTGACCATTCGCGCCTTGGCGATCCGCGCGGCGCCGCCAAAATCCCGTTGTTCGCCGGACTTGGCGAGCACCTCATTCGCCATGCGCAGCGCCAACTGAGCATCGCCGTTCAGGGCCACCTCGGTCTCGTAGTTGGCCGAGATCACCATGGGATCCACGTCGATATGCAGGATACGCTGGCCCGGTTTCGGGCAACGCCAGCGCTCGGTGGTCACCGAGCCGGCGCGGCAACCGATAAAGAGCACCAGGTCGGCCTCTTCGACCACTTCCCGGGTCTCGGGAACGCCGCCGTTGCTGCCCACCACGCCGAGGCACAGCGGGTGGCTGTCCGCCAGGCTACCCTGTCCGCTGATGGTCGTGGCCACGGTCAGGTTGAGCGCTTCGGCGAAGCTCTGCAGCTCGCTCTCCGCGCCGGAGATCACCACACCGCCGCCGCAAATGATCATGGGGTTCTTAGCGGACAGCAGCGCCTCGACCATGCGCTCCACCGCCTCCAATCCGGGTCCGGCCCGCCAGGCCGGATAGCTGCCCAGCTCCGGCTGCGCCCAGATCTCGCTCTCCGATACCGGGGCTTTCTGGACGTCAAAAGGCAAGCCGATGTGCGCTGAGCCTGGCCGGCCCGTGGTCATGGCCCGAAAGGCGGAGCGGACCATGGCCGGCAGGCGTTCGGCTTGGTCGATCACCGTGTTCCACTTGGTCAGGGGTTTGAAGAGACTGTTCTGGTCCAGTTCTGTCAGGGGATAGCGCCCGCGCGCGGAGACCGAAACATCGGTAGTGATCCCGAGGATCGGCACGGAGGACTCGTTCGCTTCGACCAGCCCGGGCAGAATGTACGTCGCACCGCCGCCGCTCGGTCCCTCGCAGACACCCACCTTCCCCGAAACCCGCGCATAGGCATCGGCCATGTAAGCCGCATGGCGTTCATCGCGGGTCAGGATGTGCTCAATGCCGTGATCGAGGCGATAAAGAGCGTCGTAAAGCGGCAGCGTTGTATCACCGCAGAGTCCGAAAATATGTTTGACGCCATGAGCCTGCAGCATCCGCACCATCGCTTCGGCGCCAGTTAGCTCATTTCCACCTGCGGCCATTCCACTCTCCCAAAAAGGGACCGCCGTACATCCCCGAAATTCAGTCAAAAACGACGCTAGCAGCCGAAGTGGAGCCGGTTCATTCCGACTTGACTTCGATACTGCATTTTTACCTGTATACAGGACTGTATGTTTTAAGTTGCGCGAGAGTCAAGCAGGTGCAATAACTTTCTTACAGCCGCAGGAATAGCCTTGCTTGAAAGATCACGGCAGGGCATCAAACCGGCGGCAACAACTGTACAATCCGACCAATCGAGGGCGGGTACGAGGGAGCGAAATGCCCGGCGAAACCGCGAATCCGGCAAACGTCGACCGTATCTATGACGCCGTCAGGGAACTAGCCGCAAGCTATACGATCAAGCCCGACGAACGCATTAACGAAGGCTCACTGGCAAAGTCTCTCGGCGCCAGCCGAACCCCGGTCCGCGAGGCGCTAAACCGGCTGGTGGCGGAAGACCTCCTCGTATTCCAGGCAGGAAAGGGGTTTTTCTGCCGGGCACTGGACCCGCAGCAGATCTTCGATCTTTATGAGTTACGCGTGATTGTCGAGGAAGCGGCCGTCACGCTGGCCTGTGAACGTGCAAGCGATTCGGACATCGAGGCCTTGCGCGCGGACCTGATGGCCAATGGCCAGGACTATGAAGGCAAGAGCGTCAAGCAACTGGTGGCCTACGACGAGCATTTCCACGAGTCACTGGTCGGCCTGTCGGGAAACAGCGAACTGGTGAAGCGCCTGCAGAACATCAATGCGCGGATCCGTTTTGTGCGCTGGTTCGACATGGAACAACGAGTCTCTGTCACCCGGGGCGAACATCGGGAGCTCATGACACAGCTGGCAAAGCGGGATGCCGCGGCCTGCCGGAAAATCCTGCGCGGCCATATCGAAAAGCGGCTCGACCAGATCATCGCATTTGCCCGTGCCGGCTATTCGGCGCTCTACCTGCCGGACGCGCAGGGTCCACTTGCAGATAGTCCTTTGGCAGGAAGTCCACCAGCAAGCGGCGCGGGCGACTGAAGTTCCTCAAAGGCAAGAACGATCACAGCGGTAAGGCCATCATGAAAGTCAAAGGCGGTAAGACCGTATACGGCGCCAGCGTCGGGATACTGATGCTGGAAACCAAATTCCCGCGCATCCAGGGCGATATGTGCAACGCGCTCACTTGGCCCTTTCCGGTGCGCTACAAGGTGGTCAGCGGCGCCTCTCCGGACCGGGTGGTCCGCAACCGCGCCGAGGGTCTGCTCGAGACCTTCATTGCCGACGCGCAGGATCTCGTGGCGCAAGGCGCAGACGGCATCACCACCAACTGCGGCTTTCTCTCGCTGTTCCAGGACCAACTGGCAGCAGCCTGCGGCGTGCCGGTGGCGACCTCCTCGCTGATGCAGGTCGAGGCGGTTAATCGCCTGCTGCCGCCGGGAAAACACTGCGGCGTTCTTACGATCTCGCGTGAGACTCTCTCCGAAGATCACCTGCGCGCCGCGCGTGTGCCATTGGACACACCTATCGTCGGGACGGAGGGTCTGCGAGAGTTCAGCCGAGTGATTCTGGACGACGAGGAGGAACTGGATGTCGAGGCCAGCCGACTGGACCTGATCGATGCGGCGCACTCGCTCGCCGAAGCCAATCCGAACCTCGGCGCCATCGTCCTGGAGTGCACCAACATGGTGCCCTTCGCCGCCAATATTCGTGCCGCGACCGGCCTGCCCGTCTACAGCATCTACAGTTACATTCTCTGGTTCCAGTCGGCATTAGTCCCGCGGACCTTTCCGCCGGGACTTTGAGCGCTGCCAGACGAGAAATCTGTTAAAACGCATCTCCGGCACCCTAAGTTAAGGGCATGAAAGTCCTGATCTTTACCATGGGTTCCCGCGGCGACGTGCAGCCTTACGTCGCTCTGGGCCAGGCACTTGCGCTTCGCGGACACGAGGTCACGCTCTCCTGTTCGCAAGGCTTCGACAGGTTGATCGAGGCAGCGGGCCTGACACCGGCCCCGCTTTCCGTCGACATTCGGGCTCTACTCGACTCACCAGAAGTCCAGGAAGCGCTCGACAGCTTTACAGCAAAGATCCGCGCTTGGCGGCAATTCAAACCCCTGATGCGGCAACTGCTCGACGAAAGCTGGCAGGTGGCACGCGACGTCGGCCCCGATGCGCTCGTCTACCACCCCAAGAGCGGCGCCGCGCAGCACTTTGCCGAGGCGCTGAAAATCCCGGCAATCGCGACAACCCTGCAACCGGGCTTCGCAGAGACCCGCGAGTTTCCGCAGTTTCTCCTGCCAGGAATGAAACTTGGCGGTTTCGCGAACCGGCTGAGTCACCGCGCCTTCAACTGGTTGGCTTACTGGAGCCAATCGGGCTTTCAGAAGCGCTTTCGCGAAGAGACTCTCGGCCTCAACACGGCCTATCCGCGCAACTTCTTCGATGGCTACCATCCCGCCGGTCGGACGATCCCGCGCCTGCATGGTTACAGCCGCCATCTGCAACCAAAACCGGCCGACTGGGGCGAGCGCGAATGCATCACCGGCTATTGGTTCAGCGAAGCCGAGCCCGACTGGACGGCCCCCGAAGATCTCGTTCGTTTCTTAGAGGCGGGACCGCCGCCGGTCTACATCGGCTTCGGCAGCATGCCCTCGCGCGATGTGGAGCGCACGACCCGCGCTGTCATCTCAGCGCTCAAGCACAGTGGCCGGCGCGGCATCCTGGCAACAGGTTGGGGCGGCCTTAAGAACCTCGAGCAAAACGAAAGCATCCATGTGCTCGAACGCGCACCGCACGCCTGGCTGTTTCCTCGCTGTTCCGCGGTGGTCCATCACGGCGGCGCGGGCACCACGCATGAAGGCCTGCGCTGGGGCCGTCCCAGTATTCTCTGCCCGATGGGCGTCGATCAGCCCTATTGGGGTTATCGTGTCGAAAGACTGGGCGTAGGGCCTGCGCCCGTGCCGCAAAGGAAGCTCACTGCCGAACGGCTGGCACAGGCGCTGGAGGCCGCACACAGTCCGAACATAGAACGCCGCGCGGCGGAGATGGCCGAGGCCATGGCCCACGAGGGCGGCGCGGCCGAAGCCGCCACCATCGTGGAGCAGAGCTGCGCCTTACCTTAGGCCCTCGGCATCCATCATGAAGCCCATGTGAGTCTCGGCTACGGCGAGACCGCCCTCGCCGTCTGCCCAGCCGATGTTGCCATCACCGTTGAGATCGATGCCTTCGATCAATGTCGCAGCGTCTGCTTTCATCTTCTCGACCATCGGCGCGGCAGTCTCCGCGTCAGAGGCCGCGAGGATCTCGGCGATCAGCTGCTTGAGATCTTCTGCGCGCTTTATGACCGCATTCGCTGACTCGGCAACGTGCTCTGCATGCAACTTGACGGCATCGGATGCGCCAACAAAAGCAGCCGCGTAACCGATATGATTCTTAGTGCCTTTAGCAGCCTTCAAAACGCCGTATCCCGCACCAGGACCGCTTTCTTCCACGGAAGGGTCAAGCGCATGAAGCACATGACGGCTGTGCAACTGCATGCTGTCGAGGTCGCCTAGATCCGAAGCCGCCAGGCCTGCGTGGTTTTCGGCTACTTTTGCTTCGGCAAGCGCAACAGGCAGGAAACCTTGTTGATCAGGCGTGTCTTTCCACTTGGTCATGACATGACCGATATGTGCGTGCGCCTCATTCGCCTGTACCGGTACGGCTGAAAAAGCGGCAAAACCAGCTAGGGCAGCTGTAAGCGTGATGTTTCGGAGCATGTTGTCCTCTAAGAGAGTTCGTGAATGCAGTAGCTCATGATATGGAGTGGAGCCAGCATGCTTCAGTCAAATTTTAGTGACGGTCATAGTGCAGCTCATAGCCGGTCTGGCGTGAGCAAAAGAACAGCATTGAAAACAGCGGGCCAACGATGACGCATGAAAATTTGGACCAGCAGGCTTTTGAGTATCTAAAGCGTCAAGTCCTTGCGCCCGGAGAAACGATTTACTGGACTGGCCGGCCAACGGCGAAACTTTTGCCAGCGCGCCATCTTTTCCGCGTAACCATCGGGGTCTTTCTGCTCGCCTTTGCGGTTTCCTGGTCGCTCGTTCTTAGCGAGCGTGGAGGCTCTGCCTGGATCTCTGGTTTGTTCGTTCTGATCGCTGCATTTTACCTCTTGGCCAGGCCCTATCGTGATTACCAACGAGCCCGCCGTGCCTATTACGCGATCACCAGCCAACGCGTCATCATCATTTTGGCCGGCAAAACCTTCCGCGATAAAAGTCTCTACGCGTCCGATATTCGCTCACTTCAACGAACCAAGAATGGCGACGGCACTGTGGATTTGCAGTTACGCAGCAGGACGATAGGACACGCCGAAGATAAACACCGCATCGCCGAATTCGAAGATGGCCTCTGGGGTATTACAGACGGTGAGGCCGCGGCAAACGCAATTGAGACTCTGCTCCGCGACGCCTAACACAGAGACAAAAGCAAGCAATCAGCTTCCTAAACTGCATTGATGTCACTGCGGTTTCACACCTTGGCAAAGCTTTGCGAAGGTGCCTGCGTCCTGCATGTTCCAGTCGCCCTGCGGCTTTTTCATCATGGCCCGGCACCAACCCTCTGGGCCGTACTGGGCCAACGCGGTTTGCATCGCGTCTCTTGCGACCGTCTCATTCGCGTTCAGTTCCGGGCAGTTCGCTTCCATGATCTTTCCCGCGCTTTTCAACCTACCGCCTGCCTGACGCATGCCCGCCTGGATCTTGTGGAAACGCTGCGCGATATACTGGTTCAGCTGCTGCGCTTCCTCCAAGCTATCCGGCAAGGCAAGCGACTTTCGCGTATCGGCATGCGCCACCAATTGGGCAAGGTTCTCCTGAACGGACAAACAAGCCGCCTTGATACCGGCAACAGGCGTGGTCGGGTCAACTTTCAGTGGGGCAAACATCATGCTTTCAAAATTGTCGAAGGCCGACACAAGCAATGAGTAGTGGGTCACGGATGGCGCGGCGGCGAGCTCGGTTTCAAGCTGCTTCTCGAGTATCGCGCCGAGATCCAGATTCTGCTCGCGCGCACGCTGCAGCAAAGCAGAATCGATCTCGATGGTGACAGTTTCCTTCGACAGCGATGAATTGCTTTGCGCAGCCGCAGGTAAGCTTAGAAGCAGCAATACGGGAAATAAGAATGTGAAAATCTTCATGTCGATAACGCCCTTTCGCTGAAAAAACATCGCGCGCAGGTACGAACAAGCGTCAGCTCAGGAAATCCCCAGACCGCTAGACTATTCCGAAATGGGTGTTCATGGAACGTCTATCCGCGCAAGCAGGCTGCGGTCATCGGAGCCCGAGACCTTCAGAAAGATTCTCGCAAGATGTTCCGATAGTCTTCCTCGCTTGCGATGCGGGGATTCGTGCCATGGCAGTGATCCAGCAGCGCATCCTTTGCCACCGCAGGCAGAGCACCTTCCGGCACGCCCATTTCCGATAAGGAAGCGGGCAGACCCAAGTCCCGGTTCAAAACATCGATCATCTCATCCGGCGCGCCGCCGAGAATAGCCGTCAAGAGATCCCACTTCTCGCCGATGGACGGACGGTTGAAACGCAAAACCGCCGGCAGGAGAACCGCGTTGAGAGTACCGTGGTGCAGCTTAAGATCCGGCAGAGCGCCGAGTGGATGCGACAAGGAATGAACGGCGCCCAGGCCCTTCTGAAAGGCCATGGCACCCTCCATGGAAGCCATCATCATATCCCAGCGCGCCGACCGGTCGCCACCGTCCGTGACAGCCGTACGGATCGCCCCGTAACCGCGCACCAAGCCTTCCAGTGCGATGGCATCGGCTGGCGGATTGATTGCCGGGGACATGTAGGTCTCCAGGCAATGGGCCAGCGCATCCATGCCGGTGGCGGCGGTCAGCATCGGCGGCAGCTCCAGCGTCAGCTCCGGATCGCAGAGGGCGAGCGTCGGCAGCATCAGCGGTGAAACAACGCCTAGCTTGCGGCCGTGCTCCATCACGATCACGGACCCACGCCCAACTTCGGAGCCAGTCCCGGCTGTGGTGGGCAGGGCGATCATGGGCGGCAGCGGTCCCTTGATCTTCGCAACGCCGCCTTCGACAGCCGCGTACTGCGCCAGCGGCGGCGCATGAACCGCCAGCAGCCGTACCGCCTTGCCAAGATCCATCGAAGACCCGCCACCGATCGCAATGACTCCGTCGCACTGCTTTTCCTGATAGAGGGATAGCGCCTCCATCACCGCCGACTCGGTCGGATTGGCCGGCGTGCCGTCGTAGACTTCCGGACTTGAGTCGAAGGTCGCGGCGATGCGGTCGGTAAGCCCTATGGACGTCAAGCCGGCGTCGGTCACCAGCAATGGGCGCTTGAGCCCCAGCTCCGAACAGAAATCGGGCAGCTTTGCCGCCAGCCCGAAATCGAACTCAATCCGCGTCAGATAGCTGATGCTCGCCACTGGCCACTCCCCTTATTGCGTTTGCTGCGCTCAATCGCGGCTTTTTCTTGAGGCAATTTTTGTTGTCCTCGCGCGAGATCACAAGGAGAATCACTTCAACAGGAATTCAGGAATAACACCTTCGTTTCAGATGCCCAGACTTTCAAAGCCTCATCAGAACACAGTGGACGCGGACATGCTTACGCTGGACGACGTTCCCATCCCTTACCTCGCGCGCATCCGCCGCTACTATCAGACTCTCGGCTATGGCAAGCCCTACGTCTGGGCGCATTATCGCGACGTGCCCTTTACACCGCTAACCAAGGCTCTCTCGGAATGCCGACTTGCGTTGATCACGACAGCGGCCCCCTTTCAATCGGACAAGGGCGACCAGGGGCCAGGCGCGGCCTACAATGGCGCTGCGAAGTTCCACTCCGTTTATGCGCTGCCAAGCGATAGCAAACCTGACCTGCGCATTTCTCACATCTCTTACGACCGCGATCACACCACGGCGGAGGACATGAATACCTGGTTTCCGCTCGCACAGATGAAACGACTCGCCATCGCTGGGGAGATCGGCGGTCTGACGGAAAACTTCTACGGCGTACCGACCAATCGCAGTCAAAGAACCACGCTGGAACGGGACGCCCCTGAAATCCTCGAAAAGCTAAAGTTAGAGCAAGCCGACGCTGCCGTTCTGGTGCCAAACTGTCCGGTCTGTCACCAGACAGTATCGCTAACAGCCCGGCACCTGGAGGAAAACGGTATTCCGACGGTGGTCATGGCCTGCGCAAAGGACATTGTCGAACATGTCGGCGTACCCCGTCTGCTGTTCAGTGACTTTCCGCTCGGCAATGCCGCTGGGAAACCCAACGACGAAGAGTCTCAGGCGGCGACTTTAAGGTTCGCTCTGCAGACTCTTGCCGCTTCGGCGGCGCCGCGCACCACGGTTCAGTCACCCTTGCGCTGGTGCGACGACGCCGCCTGGAAGCAGGACTTTTACAACGTAGACCGGCTTTCCCAAGAAGAGATCCAACGCCGGCGGGCTGATTTCGACCGGCAGAAGGACATCGCCAAGCAGGTAAAGACTGAGCAAGAGGCTTAGCCCTCGACAACCAGCTCCAGCTGGGAGATTCCGGCCGCGATATTAATGCCCTCGATCCCTTCGATGCTCAGGGGCTGCAACGCCAGTTTCGGATGGTCGCCACCGAGAACCAGGACATCGGCTCCGACGCCGTAGCCGACCGCAGCGTCCGCGCCAACACCGATGAACTTGCCCTTGAGCGCGCCGGAGGTCACGTCGGGCGTGCCCGCCAGAACACCCCAAACCATGACACCGCTCTCGGTGTAACCAATGTCGACGCCGTACTTTTCAATGGTCCCGCTGTAGCGCTCGACCGAACCGTCCTGTCGCTCGAAGGAACAGCTGATGCCCCGGCTCGACCCGAAGACAAAGCTGACGCCGCCTTCCACGTCGCAGCGCAGAAGACCGACCTTCACATCCGGGCTGTCGCCATCGGCCGCATGCGCGCCCGGCGCAGCAGTGGTCAGGATCGAGGCGGCGAGCGCCGCGGCGGTCATGGTCAAAGATAGTGCTTTCATGAGATTCTTCTTCGCTCCTTTTCGCCCTATGCCGAGGATCTGACACGAGGCTTCTATGCCTCCGTCCCGCAGCAGGGTTGCCTGTTTCCCAGGACACGCTGTTGTGTCCGCTGATTAAGAGCGCGCTCTTTCCCAGATGTTTTGCGCGATTGGGCCGATTGGAACTCACTTTGCCGCGAGCAAAGGGTGATCACCGCCTTGGCGAGGACAGTCGTGTGATGTAAGACTGCCGGCTGCGCCCTGCCTCGAAACAATGCCTGAGCCGCCGCATGTCGATCATCACTTCCGTGGAACAGCTCGAAGCTCTCTATGGTCAACCCGGCGAAGCTTCGACGGTCAAGGTTGCCGCTGAAATTACGCCGGAGTATCAGGCCTTTATCGAGGCTTCGCCCTTTGCAGCGCTGGCGACCAGCGGTCCGGAGGGACTGGACTGTTCACCCCGCGGCGACCTCGCAGGTTTCGTGCGGGTCCACGATTCCAAGACCCTGATGATGCCCGACCGGCGGGGCAACAATCGGGTCGACTCCCTGCGCAATATCGTACGCGATCCGCGGGTCGCGTTGCTGTTCCTGATCCCCGGTCATGGCAACACGATCCGGATCAACGGCCGCGCCCACCTGGATACCGATCCGGATCTCCTGGCGTCCTTCGCAGTGAAGGAAAAGGCGCCCCGCTCGGTCGTCGTGATCACCATCGAAGAGCTCTACTTTCAGTGCGCCCGCGCCATCGTGCGCTCCGAACTCTGGAATCCCGAACGCCACGTGGAGAAAAAGTCTCTGCCCACGCCGGGCCAAATCCTGGCCTCGATGACCGAAAACCGCGTCGGCGGCGAAGAATACGACAAGGCTTGGGGCGCCCGCGCCCAAAAGACGCTCTGGTAGGCTGCCTGCTGCGACGCTTCGTCCCTCCAAAGGGTCTTGAAGCGGATCGTCAATGAGGTTATCTCCAAGCTCTCTGAAACCGGAGTTTTGATGTCCATTACGCTTGTGTCCGGCTGACGGACTTTCCGTTCGGAAAGGTTCGTCGCTAGAAACTAACGCCGCACCCGGTGCCGGCGGATGGCGTTGTGCGTCCGCCTCGCGGGCCCGGCGGGTCTCATACAAGCCTCCGGACATCACCTCAGTGAACATTTCCCGTAATCAACAGCGGGTGCTGCACGCCCTGGCGCAGGGCGGCTGCATTCGTCATCATTTCGATTCCAACAAAAAGATTATCGCCGTCGACTGCGTAACCCGCGAAGGCTGGGTGCTCGATAACTGCACCCTGCCCCTCTTTCGGTCACTCAAGTCGAAGGGCTTAATCAACTCCAGGAACGGCAAGCCCTACCGCATCAGCCGTAAAGGCCTCGCAGCGGTTCGGGCAAGACCGGACAACCGATAAATCTGGCTCGATCCGTGAGGCTCCGTCCTAAGGCGGGGCCTCACAGACGCGCATCGAAGGCCGAGACGATGGCCTCGGCCATGGCCTCGACCGCTGGCGAAGAGGTCCCCGCCCCCTTCAAAAGCAGCAGGTATGAGATCGGCAGAGCTGGAAACCCGTCGCGCGGTTTCAGCACCTGCATTCCGGACTCCAGACTGCTGCGCGCCAGCATGCCGACGGCAAGTCCCGATGAAACCGCCGCCTTGACCCCGGCGACCGAGTCGCTGGAATAGGCGAGCCTGTAGGGGCGTTCGATGCTCTGCAAGCTTGCGACAGCAACATCGCGCCACCAGCAGCTGCGTTCGAACAAAGCCAGAGACACCGGCTGCTCGTCCGAGAAGGGGAAACCCTTGCGGCAAACCCACAGCGTTTCCTCCTCCATCAGAACCTGAGCGTTCTCCACCGCATTGATATGGTCGCTGGTGGTCACCGCCAGATCGAGCTGCCCCTTTTTCACCAGCTCATCGAACTCGACGCTGAAACCGCAGCGTACCGAAACCTGCACCTGCGGATGCCGCTGGGCAAAAGAAGCCAGCAGATCCGGCAGAACCGTCGCGCCGTATTCATCCGGTATGCCGACCCGCACCGATCCGCTGACCGGCGCGCGGGCGAAGTCCGCCGCCACCTGATCCAGTTGGCGCACGATCGGCTCCGCAGATTGCAGCAGGCGTTCTCCGGCCTCGGTAAGGCTGACGCCACGCGCCTCCCGCGCAAAGAGCGACGACTGCAGGCGCGTTTCCAGCTGCTTGATCTGTACGCTGACGGCCGATTGGGTCCGATGAAGGCTGCGCGCGGCATGGGTCACGCTGCCGTGCCGCGCCACTGCGATAAAGCTGCGCAGCAGATCGCTGTCCAACGCACCTGCCAAGGCATCGTTTTCTTTCATACCTAATATCATAACTATTCGTTTGTGCGATTGCTAGCAGAAGCCGATGTTAGCCCAGCGAAACCTGGTCCTGACTTGCAGCGGAGAGGTCGACATGAGCCTGCAGACGACGAAGAGCAACGCACAGCCGTCACTGCCCACGCGTAAAACCGTCATGAAATGGCTTGCACTGCCTCTGTTCGCGCCCGCCGTGGTGTTCTGGCCGGATCATGCCTGGGCCGCCCTCCTCTTCTCGCTCGAAAATCTGCTGCTGATTCTGCCGGTCATTCTTCTGGGACTGGCGCTCAGCGCCGGAATTCAAGCCAGCGGCTCCATGGCGCTGATCGCCGCCGCCTTCCAGGGCCGCCCTCTGCGGATGATTTTTCTGGCCGCCCTGATTGGCGCGCTGACCCCGGTTTGCGGCCTGTCGGTCTTGCCGCTCGTGGCCGGTCTGCTAGCCGGGGGCGTGCCCCTGGCGCCGATCATGGCCTTCTGGCTTTCTTCGCCGATCACCGATCCGGGGATGTTGGCTGTGACCGCCGGGACTCTCGGCCTCGATTTCGCTATCGGCAAGACCACTGCGGCCTTCGCGGTCGGGTTACTTGGTGGCGGCGTAACAGCCCTCTGCATGAGCCTGGGTTGGTTTCAAGTGCCGGCGAAGGCATCGCTGACCGCACATCTGGGATCCAATGCTTGCGGTTCCAGCGGCGGCTGCGGTGCCACCACAGATGAACTTCTCTGGCAATTTTGGCGTGAGCCGGAGCGGCGGCAGATTTTCACGAAGATCTGTCTCTCCAATGGACGTCTGATGCTGGTCTGGCTCTCTTTCGCCTTCTGCGCCGAGTATGCCCTGCAGCAGCTCCTGCCGCCCGGCTTCATCGGGCTCTTCGCCGGCAGCGGCGACTGGTGGGCAGTGCCCGCCGCGGCGGTGGTCGGCGCGCCGATCTATCTCGACGGCTACGCCGCGCTGCCCTTGATCCGCGGCCTGATCGACGGCGGCATGGACCTGGGTGCGGCCATGGCCTTCCTCATCGCCGGCGGCATCACCAGCGCCTGGGCCGCCATCCCGGTCTTCGCCCTGGTCCGGCTTCCCGTGTTCTTCTTCTATCTCGCCATGGCCGTTTTCTCCGCCATGCTTTCGGGTTGGGCCTTCGGATTGGCAGTGGGGTGACGACTATCAGCACATGACAGGATCGGATGCGCCGACTAGTCTGCGGGCTCCCTTGACGTAGATCCGGACAGATCCATGCCCGACGGTCCCGCACCCGAAAGCCGCTTTCCGAAAAACGGCATCATGTCGCTGCTCGATGTGCACCGCCGCCATAACCTGGCGGGCAGCACCGGGCAGGACCTCCAGTTGCGCGACCTGCTCGCCCCCGAGGAGCTGGAGGCCTTTCTCTCCATGCCCATCGGCTACGGCACTTCGCGCGGTGATCCGGAATTGCGGGCAGCGATTGCCGCGCGCTGCGGGGTCGATTACGAAGAGGTGTTGATTACCCAGGGCGCGGCCATGGCCCTGTTCCTGACCAACTTCGAACTCTGCGGTCCCGGCGACGAGATCGTGGTCGCCACCCCCTGTTATCCCCCGGCCATCGATGCGCTGCGTGCAACAGGGGCGGCGATCCGGCCTCTGGAACTTAGCTTCGCCAGCGGCTTCCAGCTCGACACCCAGGCGCTATCGCAGGTTCTGTCTCCGCGCACAAAATTGGTCAGCCTGGCCTCGCCGCAAAACCCGAGCGGAGTCTCACTGTCGCGCGGAAGCCTCGAGGCTGTACTTGAACTTGTCGCGGCGCAGGCGCCCAGCGCCTACGTCATCGTCGACGAAACATTCCGCGAAGCCACCTACGGCCGCTCACCCCTGCCGAGCGTCGCGGGTCTGTCGGACCGCATTGTCACCATGGCCTCGATCTCGAAAGCCCACGGGGCGCCGGGCCTACGGATCGGTTGGCTGACCTGCCGCGACAAAGAGCTCTACGAGCGGCTGCGCATCGCAAAAACCAACACGGTGATCTCAGCCTCCGTCGTCGACGAAGCTCTTGCGGTTTCGCTGTTTCACAAGCTCGATCCGATCATGGAGGAGCGCGGCGAGGCCCTGTCCAAGGCCTTTGAAATCCTGGAAAGCTGGGTGACCGACCATGGGAATCTCATCGATTGGG
>CBDDBN010000015.1:0-8177 GCA_965225735.1 Denitrobaculum sp.
ATGCATCTGGTTTTCGCCGCAGCACTCTGACATGCTTCGCAGCTCTTATGTTCCCGTCTGTCTTCCGAGGCCCACGCGCTTTCATGCTGTCCCCAGAAGGTCCTTCCAGTTCCGGCGGCGCACCGTCACAGGTTTCCTCCGAAAGCCTCAAGATGGTCGAACGCCTGATTGCTTTCGATACGACGAGCCGGAATTCGAATCTCGACTTGATCGAGGATGTTCAGCGGTATCTGGCCGGTCACGGCGTGGAATCGCAGCTGTCCTTCGACGACGCTGGAGATAAGGCGAACCTCTATGCCACGATCGGTCCCAAGGATCGCGGCGGCATCGCTCTCTCCGGACACAGTGACGTAGTGCCGGTGGATGGCCAGGACTGGGCGTCCGACCCCTGGCGGGTTCGGCTAGCAGACGAGCGTCTCTATGGCCGGGGAAGCTGCGACATGAAGGGCTTCATCGGCGTGGTTCTGGCCTCTGTGCCCAAGTTCCTGGCGGCCGATTTGCAGATCCCCATCCACATTTGCCTCTCCTTCGATGAAGAGGTCGACTGCGGCGGGGCAAAACGCCTGATGAGCTTTCTGCAGGAACAGGAAATCCAACCGCGCGCCTGCATCATCGGCGAACCCACGGAGATGCAGGTGGTGACCGGTCATAAGGGTGGGGTCGGTTACCGCTGTGATGTACGCGGTTTGGAATGCCACTCGTCGTTGGCGCCCCATGGCGTAAATGCCGTGCAGGCCGCAGCGCGCCTGATCGCCTATCTGGATGAGATGGCGCGACGCAAGGCGACAGATGGCCCCTTCGATCATGACTACGATGTGCCGTACACCACCATCCAGGCCGGGCTGATCCAGGGTGGGACGGCGCTTAACATTGTGCCAAAGGACTGCAGTTTCGAATTCGAGTTCCGCAACCTTCCACAAGACGACATCGCCACGCTGTTTCAGGAGGTCGAGGCCTACGCCCGCTCCCAGATCGAGCCTGACATGAAGGCGATCGATGAAGGCTGTGGCTTCACCTTGCGGGAACTCTGCTATTACCCCGCCTTTTCGCTGGCTGAGGACAGCGAACTGGTGACGCTCGTGAAAAACTGCGCGCAGGCCAATGCCACCACCAAAGTGGCCTTCAGTACCGAGGCCGGCTGCTTCCAGGGTCAGGGCATCGCGACGATTATCTGCGGTCCCGGCTCGGTCGCACAGGCGCATAAGCCCGATGAGTTCATTGCCCTAGACCAACTGGCCGCCTGTGAAGTTTTCCTAGATAGGCTCATCGCTCAGATGAGCCATCACGCTATTCGCGAACTAAAGCTGTAATTTCTTAGAGAAGAGTCGTTTGTAGTTATGGAAAAGACCGTCATTTTCGATCTCGGCGGGGTTCTGATCGATTGGAACCCACGCTATCTTTACCGGAAACTTCTCGACAGCGAGCAGGACGTCGAAGACTTCCTGACGAACATCTGCACCCACGACTGGAATGAACAGCAAGATGCGGGCAGAAGCTTCGCGGACGGCATTGCGCTTTTGAGCGAACAGCACCCGGAGAAGCGCGCGCTTATCTCGGCCTACTTCGAACGCTGGACCGAGATGCTCGGGGGCGCCCTGGAGGAAACTGTTGAAGTTTTGGCGGAGCTGAAAAAGCGTGAAGTCCCGCTCTTCGCCCTGACCAACTTCTCCGCCGAAACCTTCCCGCATGCGCGCGAACGCTTCGAGTTTTTGCAGTGGTTCGATGGCATTCTTGTTTCCGGCGAAGAAGGCCTGAAAAAGCCCGACCACCGCATTTTCCGCCTTTTGGCTGACCGTTACGACCTCGCTCTCGAAAGTGCAGCCTTCATCGACGACACGCCCAAAAACGTCAAAGCAGCGCAGGACCTTGGCCTACACGGCATCCATTTCACAACGGCACACAATCTGAAGCGCGACCTGAACAGCTTCCTGTCCTGATCGACGCCGATCCGCCAATCCTAAGAACAACGCACCAGGTTTTCTTTGCCGCAGAGCAGTCCCGACGCCCAAAAGCGCAAGCCAACGCTGAAAACCACTGCGCTCGCCCTAGCCATTGGCGGCACCGGGGGCTGGCTGGCCACACTCGCCAACATCCCCCTGCCCTGGATGATCGGCAGCATGTTGGCGGTCACCGCGGGCGCAATGCTCGGTCTGCCGCTGGCGCTGCCGAACCTCCTGCGCAGCGTCATGGTCGTCGTTCTCGGGATCATGCTGGGCAGCGGATTCTCTCCCGCGATTCTAGACCAGCTAGGCGAATGGGCGCTGAGTCTCTCGGCGCTGTTACTCTACATCATTGTCTCGGGCGTGATCGGCATCTTCTATTTTCGGCGGTTCTGCCGCTACGACCCGATCAGCGCGTACTTTTCGGCGATGCCAGGCGGCCTTTCGGAGATGGTGGCAGTGGGCGACGCGATGGGCGGTGACAGCCGGGCCATTTCGCTGACCCATGCCTGGCGCATCCTCTCGGTCATCATGACCCTGCCCTTTCTCTTCCAGCTTTGGCTGTCCTACGACCCGGCGTTGCGGCCGAACGTCGGCCTGCCGTTGCTTGAGGTGCCTCCGATCGATATGGCGGTCCTCACCGCCTGCGCGATCGCCGGCTATTTCGCCGCAAAAGCTATCCGCCTGCCCGCCGCCGCCATCGTCGGCCCAATGATCCTGAGCGCAGTGGTTCATCTGGTCGGCTGGACCGAGGCAAACCCGCCGCTCGAACTGGTTGCCATCGCACAGGTGGTGGTGGGTGCCGCCATCGGCTGCCGCTTTTCGAACATCCAGATGCACTTCGTCTTGCGCTGTGTTGCGGCGGCAAGCGGCGGCACAGTCATTCTGGTCGCTATTTCACTGCTCTTTGCCTGGGTGCTACACAGCCTGACCGGCCTGTCATTCGTCGCTCTCTTTCTGGCCTTTGCGCCTGGCGGACTTGCGGAGATGAGTCTAATCGCCCTCTCGCTGTCACTCGACAGCGCCTTCGTGGCAACCCATCACATAGTGCGGATCTTCGTTATCGTTGTCTGCGCGCCTTTGCTTTTCAGACTGCTGCAAAGGCTCATGGGTGAGCGGAAAGCTTCATGAAGAAAAGGCCGCCCCTATCGAGGCGGCCCATTCATTTCTACGCAACGCTCAGCGCCGTCGAAGCTTCGATCAGCTTAGCGTACAAACGCCCGCGGGCATCCAGCGAACACGGCTTGACCCAATCGAAGCCGATCTCCTGCCAATCGGGATCGTCAGGATCGAGCCCCATGGTCCGGATGTAATCAGGATCGACAATCAGATAATGGTGCCGATAGGCCAAGAGATAGCCTTCGGTTTCATCTCGAATTTGTCGAGCCTCGTTGTAGCTGGCCGACCAGATATTGCTGTGCGCGTAGCATCCGCGCGGATAGAGCAGTTTACCGAAGTCGCGATTGTCGTCTCCGCGCAAGACCTGCGCGGCATGACTCCAACCCTGAAAGCCGAGATCCTGAGCGATCACGCCAAGGCAATGGCGCCGTTTGACCTGCTGGCGCAAGGCCACATTGTCCAAATCTGGACTTTCATGGAGTTTTCGAATGCGCGCGAGGGCGGATTCCTCGCCGGCGGCCGCTCTGCGATGAAGCAACCGCGCTTCGGTTTTTAGCTTTTTGATAACATCAACCATCACCGTTTCTCCTGATCCGGCTCGTCCCGCTCCAAGTGATCCAAGAGAAGCGTCTGGAAGACATTGGAAGTTTCGAACCAGGGTGAGGAGTCTTTCGGCGGGCGAGGCGCCCCTGGGCACCTGCTTGTGGGTTATTACACCGGGTGCCCGCCAGAGTTCAATGCCTATCGGAAGCCGCCGCTTCACACGGCACTGGTGTTGCTAAGGACTGCATGTTTCCACCGCCAGTAATTTGACACACCCGTTAAGGATTTTCGGGCGGCAAAGTCCTGGCCAGGGACAACTCCACATAGTCCCAGGGGGAACGCCAGCACGCCTATGCGATATTTTGTCCTGCCCTTCACGCTCTCCATCCCGTTAGCAGCCCCGCTTCTCTGGTACCATCTGGATGGATTGGATCCGGTCGACATCGCCGTCCAATCCCCCAGTCAGGAGGAAATCGACTTCGCGGACACGCGCGAACGGCTTTCAACGCCGGGAACGCAAGCTTACGGACCGTCGCAGTATTCGGTTTCCGAAGAAGACAGCTTGGCTGAATCGGATAAATTTTTCCGAACCGCCGTTTCCACACCGCCGGGCTATTGACCCGCGCCAGCGAATCCTCCGACGAACCTAAGCCGCTAGACAGAAACACTCAAAAGGATGCCTCAAGCGCAGATGGGCGTTGCGCTCAGGACGGTGCTTTGGCACAAGAGGGCTTGCTGATCGCTTACGGTCGGATCCTTTTCTGGATGCTGCCTTCGCCCGCTTGATGGAATTGGTAGACATACAAGACTTAAAATCTTGAGGCCGTAAGGCCGTCCCGGTTCGAGTCCGGGAGCGGGCACCACTCTTCAGACGACACGCTATTCCCCTCGGCTTGTTCGTTGAAAAATAAGCACGAACATACGCAAGCATGCGCTATGCTGCAGCAGTCGTTCTCTCACCGATTCGTTCGCGATAATGGGCATAAAGAGGGCGCCGAACAGATGGGGGCGCGTCGAGGGTGGACATCGACGTCATATGGCTTGAAACCGCTGCGCTGCTGGCCGCTCTTTTTTGGGCCACGCTTCTGCTTGGCCTTTTCCTGCGACGCGACAACCTCTACCAGCGCTTTCTCAAACACTGGAACGGCGCGCAAAGCGAGCGCGCTGTTACGCTCTCTCTTCTCGGATCGAGTCTTCTATTTGTCTTCTGCACAGGCATGTGGGTCTGGCTCTGGCAATTCCATGAGCCACCCGAGGTCCAGATCGCATTGCCTGCTCAAGAATCAATCAAGATCGACAGCGGCAGCGTCACGATCGGCGAGGGCAACGCCGGAATAGGGATAGGAAACACGGGTTACATCAAACTCCCCGGCAACAAAACCGCCACCGGCAAGAACGTCACCGTAAAAAAGGGACCGAGGGTACAGACAGGCAAGAAGAACCAAACAGGCAAGAAGGGCCCAAGCGGTGCAAACCTGAAAGGCGGCAGCGCCACGCGGCCAACGCGCCCCACTCCGCCAGCCCAACCGTCGACGAAACCACCCGCGACGGACGCTTCCTGCGTCACGCAGGGTGTCCTTTCAGCGTCTAGCGACTGTCTGGACCTCGTTGCCCTCGTAAAACAGCTCTCGAAAGCACCCATCGCCTACAATCGCCCGGAAACCATGTACCGGGGCGAACCCGAACAGATTTCCCTGGTGATCGACCCAGGCGGCACGGCCGATATGAAACTGGAAATGCGTGCCCTCAAAGGCCGGGTGGTCGAAACCCAGACACAGACGACGCGCAGAATGTCGGCAGAAATCGCCGGTTCCCTCTTTGAAATCGAACCGGCCGGGGTTCAAACAAAGACGCTTTCGCCTCTGGTTCCCACCCGATGGGATTGGCGCATAACACCTCAGAAAGAGGGCGATGCGCCCTTAACCCTCAGCATCTACGTCATTTTCGAACAAGGGGACGGTCGGCAGGAAGCCGTTGCAATCCGCAACTACACCGACCCTGTCCAGGTCCATGTTCACGCCATGGACAAAGTCGGAGACGTTGTGGCGAAGGCTGAACCGATCTATGCCTTTCTGGCAACCGTTGTCACGGGTCTGTTCGGCTTTTGTGTCTGGCTGATCGCGCGCTGGCGCAGACTTAAAGACGGCGCCAACGCCAACTGATCTTCGGAAACCGCTAAATCATCCGGCCTTCAAGCGCGCGCGCAAAGTCGTTCAGCGCTTCAGGTGGCAACTCACCCACAATCATCAGGCTGTAACCGCCCTTCGCCCAATGCACGATGTTCAGGCCGCTGCGCACTTCACTACTGGCTTCCCGGTCAGCCTCATCCAGTTTCACAATGCAGAAGGCGATGGGAACCTCGTCCTTGTAAAGGTAGGTCAACTGCGCCAGGGGCTCGTCGCCGAACTTAAGAATCTGCGCGCGCTTATAGTCGAGCCCGTCAACCTCGGAAACCGCGTCCGGCAGAGGCAGTCCAAGCAGCTTGGACACCCTTTGGAGGCCCGCGCGATGAACGGCCGGATCGTTTGAGGCGATGGAGAGCGTTTCGCGGGTATAAAGCGCCTGATAGTCGGCGACGGCCTGCCGCCAGGTCTCAGCTTCAGTGGCTGGAACAGCCGCCACCTGAGTGTTCTGAACTTCGCTGGTGCCGTATCCAGCCGCGAAACCGACAAGCAGGGTGATCGCCACGCAGGCTGCCATGGCCGGGCGCCACCAGCTTTTCGGCATCTGGTCATTCGCTGGCTCGCCGATTCCAGCTGGCTTTTCGACCGGAGCCTTTGTTGCGTTTTCCTCTTCCTGCTGCCGAACAGCGTCGGCAAGATCGGCCTTTAGTTTCTCCAGCGGCGCCTGCGCCAGGAAACCCTCGAAGGCCTCCTTCCAAGGGCGCTCGCCATCCTCCAGCAGCGCCAGACGCTCAGCCAGCTCTTCGTCGCGTCCGAGTGCCGTCTCGACGGCTTTGCGCTCACCATCCGGTAACTCGCCGTCCAGATAGGCGACCAGGGTTTCGTCGCTTATGGTCCCGTCTTGCAGTTCGCTCGTCATTGTCTCGTCTTCACCCGCCGCTGCGCGCCATCATCGCCTGCTCGTTTCAAGGCAGCAAGTTTGAGCCTTGCCGCAGCCAGCCTGCTCATGATGGTGCCGATCGGCACTCCAAGTGTTTCCGCCGCTTCGGCGTAGGTCATCCCCTCGACATACACCAACAAAACCGTGCTCCGCTGTGCTTCGGGTAAGGCCTGTATCTCCGTCAACACCTCAGTCAGCAAAATATTCGTTTCTATTTTTTCCGCCCCATCGGTCACAAGGACCTCTTCGGCATCGACAAATCCGCCGCCGCGCCGAATGCGCTCCGCGCGCAATTCATTCTTCCAAAGTGAGGCCATAATGGAAAAAGTCCAGCGGTCAAGGTGGGTTCCGGCCTTGAATTGTTCGCAACGCTGCAATGCGCGCAGGCAGGTCGCCTGAACCAAATCGCCAGCCGCCTCTTCGTTGTGCGACAAAACCATGGCAAAGCGCCAGAGCCTGGAGAGCATCTCCGGCAATCCCGCCTTCACCGGGTTGGGGTCCGCATTTGTCATTTCATACTGAATAGTCATCGGTTTTCTGTGTTGAACAGGACAAGAGTAACGAAGAACCCACAGCACCCAAACAGATTTACGCCCAAATGAAAAAGCTGTCTATTTCCTGCTCAGCTCTCAAAGAGACTGAAGCAAGCGCCATGCGATTGTGTGCCGCATAGCAACAAGACGCTTTAACCATCTGAAACGCAAAGGTTAGCACATATCAAAAACGATAAGGCATAACCTCTCTGGGATTCAGCGATCTACTTACCGTTCACCCATCGAAAGGAAGTCGGGATGCGTCGTTAACTGCGCTCCCTGTTCAAAACCGATCGAAGATCTCTTCCGGTCATACTAACCGGTCGCCCTTAGATGGCCTCTGCGCCAATGCTATGCAAGGCTTCTAAAGGCTCAGACGCTGCGGAGGCAGCAATTCTCACAGCCTCGTGACATCCGCCCTGCCCGCCTCTACAAAAGGCTTCTATCTAAATGGCCCCAGGCGACGTCGCCAATTCGAGGGATTCAAAAAACCGCCCGGCATCTGTGTAGTCGTTGAGGATATGGCTGACGCCGAGCGAACTGAGCCGCTTTTGGGTTTCGTCGGTCACGGCCATCCCGACAAGAGGAAGATCCAAGTTCCTGCAGGTCTTCACATCCCAGGCCCCGTCTCCCACGTAGACAACCCGATCGAACTCATCGAGACCGCTTGCCGTCCTCGCCCGGTCCCAGGCGATGGAGATAATGTCCTCGCGCGCCATCGCATCGTTGGCGCAGCCGAGGGAAAAGGCCTCGTGCAGGATATTGGCGGCCGCCAGTTTCGCCCGCGCCGCCTCGCCCCAGGCACCGGTCGCCAATGCAACCTGCCAATGAGCGTGGTCACGAAGGACATCCAACATGGCCCGCGCGCCGGGGACTTCAACATCATCCTGATGCCAGTCAGAGAGCGCGGCCTGCCACAGCCCGGCAAAATGACGCTCCGTGGCGGCGAGCGCATCGGTACTGGGGTCGCAACCTCTCT
>CBDDBN010000016.1:5000-7961 GCA_965225735.1 Denitrobaculum sp.
TGCGCGCAGCGTCCGTCGTTTCGCTCATCAAACATTTCGCTTTTCAGATTTTGTTTCAGGACATGGATGTAGCCGGAAGCCGCAAGAGGTCAAGAGACGAGGCGGTCCTGAAACAGCGGGCCCGCTCAGGCGTCCTCGAAATAGTCGACGGCCTTGAGCACGCCGCGCAGTTCCGAAAGACCCCGCAGGCGTCCGATGGCCGGATATCCGGGCGTGGACGTATCGGTCAGATCGTTGAGCATGCGGTGCCCGTGATCGGGGCGCATCGGGATCTGTTTTCCCGCGCCGGTTTCCATGCGGCGCAATTCCCGGACAATCGACACGATGTCGATGTCACCGGCCAGATGGGCGTCTTCATAAAAGCTTCGCGGATCATCCTCGCGCCGCGTGGCCCGCAGATGGGCGAAGTGGATACGGTCACCGAGCGCGCGCGCAATGGCAGGCAGATCATTGTCGGGATGCACACCGAGCGATCCGGTGCACAGCGTGAAACCGTTCGCACGGGAGGCGTTCATGGAGGCGATCAGCTCCAGATCCGCCAGCGTGCTCGCGATCCGCGGCAACCCGAACAGGGACCGGGGCGGATCGTCCGGGTGGATCGCAAGGACCGCGCCCGCTTCCTCGACCACCGGAAGGACGATATCAAGGAAATTGCGGAGATTCTGAAACAGTTCCTGCCTGCCGACATCGCGATAGGCGGCAAGCCGCTCGCGGAACGTCTCGAGCGTGTAGCTTTCCTCCGAGCCCGGCAATCCCGCGATGATATTGGCCGTCAGCCGGCCGCGATCCTGTTTCGACGCGGCGGCCAGAAACGCCTCCGCTGCCGCGATATCGCCTGCGCTGTAGTCGGCTTCGGCGCCCTCCCTTTCAAGAATGAAGAGGTCGAATGCCGCGTAGGCGGCGAATTCAAACCGGAGCGCGGTCGCCCCGTCCGGAAGTTCAAAGTCCAGATCGGTCCGCGTCCAGTCCAGAACCGGCATGAAATTGTAGCAGATGGTCGTCACGCCCTGGTGCGCGAGCGCGCGGGCCGTCTCCGCCCAGTTGAGGGCCCACTTTTCCCAGCCGGGGGCTCCGGTCTTGATGTCCTCGTGAACCGGGATGCTCTCCGCGACGACCCAGCTCAGGCCGGCCGCCTCGATCATCTGCCGCCGCGCGGCGATCTCCTCTTCCGGCCAGAAGGTGCCGTTCGGAATTTCATGGAGCGCAGTCACTATTCCGCTGGCGCCTGTCTGGCGGACATCCTTCAGCGATACCGGATCCTGCGGCCCGAACCAACGCCAGCTTTCGATCATCGCCTTGCCTTTTCTTTTGTTATCGTTCTCAAGGAGACGCCACTGCGGGCGTATAAAGGTAACCGTCGAATTCCGGGTCTCCGACATCGGAGAGCTCGAGCAGCGTCAGGCGCACATTTTCGAGATGCTGCCACATGGCGCTTCTGGCCTGCTCGGCGTTGCGGTGCCGCAGCGCCTCCAGGATCACGGCATGATCGTCAAGCCACCTGGTCCGGTAACTGATGTCGAAAATCCGGTCGTGCAGCCGCGCTCACATGGAACTGTTTTCCCGCTTGGTCCACAAGTCGGCGACCTGATCGACAAGGACGCTGTTCTGGGTGGCTTCGGCAATGAGCAGGTGAAACTGCTTGTCGGCGAAGTAATCCTCGACGCCGTTCTCGATGGCCTTGCGCTCAAGCTCGAGGGTTTCGCGCAGCTTTATGATGTCGTGCTTGGTAATCGTCGACGCCGCAAAGCCCGCGATGCTGCTTTCCAGGAGCTGGCGCGCCTGCAACAGTTCAAAGGGACCGAAATCCGGCTTGTGCACGTTGAGGGAAATCTTCTCGCCGGACGCGACGTAGCTGCCGGATCCCTTGCGGACATCGAGGTAACCCTCGATTTCCAGCACGATGAAGGCCTCGCGCACGAGCGACCTGCTGATCCCCAACTCGAGTGAAATCTGGCGTTCGGTCGGAAACTTGTCTCCCGGCCGATAGCCCTCATCGGTGATCCTTCGTGCGAGCAGCTCGGCTATTTCCTGGTAGCGACGTTTTCCACCCTCGCCGGTCATGAAGCCTTCCCTGCGTTCTTCTCTGCGGCGGCAATCTCACGATAGTAGTCCGCCAGAATATGGAACGCTTTTTTCTTGGTTTTCTTGTCCGCGGCAATCAGCCCCTTATGGTTATAGCCATTCTGGAAGATGTTTTGCCGGCGTTCAACGCGAAAATCATAAAGGATCCACGGAGACATGCCCTTCACGTAGTCCAGTTCCCGCAAAACCGCGATCTGACGGCGGTAGACCTCGGCCATGTAATCTTCGCTGAAAAGTCCGCGCGGCGGCCCGTTTTCGCCGATGACCCCATCGGCACCGGTCTCCGAGATGACCACCGGCTTGCCCGGGTCGGAGTTCCTGCCGATTGCGGCCAGATCGTCGAAATTCTCCTCGTACCAGCCGTAATACTCATTCAGGCCGATGATATCGATGTGGTCCGCAAGCCTGTCCTCGATCCGGTTGGCGGCATGGTTGACGAGACAGGCGGCGGAGGTCAGCCGGGTCGGATCGAGTTTCCTGGCGGTCTCGGCAAGGCCGCGCATGAATTCGAGCCTTGCATCCGTATCCGGATTTTCGTTGCCGACGGACCAGATGATCACGCTGGCCCGGTTCCGGTCGCGCTTGATCAGCTCGGCAAGCTGGTTCTCCGCGTCCCGATAGGTGGCCGGATTGGCAAAGTCTATCGCCCAGTAGACCGGGATTTCCTCCCACAGGAGAAACCCCAGTTCATCGGCGAGGCGCGCCGCCAGATCATCATGGGGGTAATGCGCGAGGCGCAGATAATTGCAGCCGAGGTCGCGCGCATGTTCGAACCGGCGCCGCAAGTCGGCTTCGTTCGTCACCTTGCCCAGTTCGGCGTCATCTTCGTGCACGGAAATCCCGCGCAGGAACAATGGTTCGCCGTTGAGCACGATATCC
>CBDDBN010000017.1:0-183609 GCA_965225735.1 Denitrobaculum sp.
CGCCCGCGGCCGCCTAGGACAACGATGGAAGGCCGCTATTGTCGCGTGGAAGCGATCGATCCGGAAAAGCACGCCGCGGATCTGCACGAGGCTAACCGCGCGGATCGGGAGAACCGGATCTGGACCTATCTGCCCTATGGCCCCTTTGAGGAAGAGCAGGCTTATAAGGACTGGGTCGCGCAGGCTTGCCTAGGCCAAGACCCGCTGTTTCACGCGGTCGTCGATAGCAGCAGCGGTAAGACTGTCGGTGTGGCGAGCTATCTGCGTATCGAACCTGCGGTCGGGGTGATCGAGGTCGGGCATATCAACTTTGCGCCTGCTTTGCAGAAGACGGCTGCCGCGACCGAAGCCATGTATCTCATGATGCGCCGGGTGTTCGATGAACTCGGATATCGGCGTTACGAGTGGAAGTGCGATGACTTGAATGCCGGCTCCAAGGCCGCCGCGGCACGATTGGGTTTCCAGTTCGAAGGTATTTTCCGGCAGGCGACGATTTATAAAGAACGCAATCGGGATACGGCGTGGTTCGCGATCCTCGACAAGGACTGGCCGGAGATCCGCCGGCGTATGGAAGCCTGGCTCGAGCCGGATAACTTCGATGCCGATGGCCGGCAGAAGCAGAGTCTTTCGGAGATCGGCTGAGCGACCTGGATCTTTAACGCAGAACGGCGAAAGCCGCGGCGGTGATCGTACCGCCGCGGCTTTGCGCTTTCGTCAAAGGTCTTTGTTAGAGTAATTCGCCGTAAGACACGCATCCGGGTTAGCGATAGCGCTTTTTCAGGATGCGGCCATTGTAGGCGTTTACCACCAGCTTCACGGGACGGCCCCGGTAGTCGTAGGCGCGGACTTTGTAGCGACCCTTCTTCAGAACGACTTTGGAGATGTCGTAATAGTCCCTACGGTGCAGCTTCTTGACGATCTTCCGGATCGGCAGGACGTCATGCCTGTAGCCCTTGTGTCCGTGTTTGTAACCCTTGTGGCCGTGCTTGTGCTTTTTGTAGTGGCCGTAATCGTCATAACGACGATGCGTGTGATAGTGGCCGTGTTTGTGGTGCCGATGTTTATAGACCTTTTGACGCTTATGATGGCGGTCGTAACCTCCATGCTGGTAGTCGTCATGGCCGCCAAAGAGAACGGCGCCGATCCAGTAAGGGACGGAATCGTAACTGCGGCTCTGGTGTCCACCGTGATAATCGCCTGCCTTGGCGCCACTGCTGCCGATCAGGATCATACCGATCGCGCCGAGAGCTAAAATAAGGTTTCTCATAACTGCCTCCTAACAAGTTGCTTCCGGGTGGGATGGACGATGGGGAGGGAGACTGCCATAGTCCCGCTGAACCATATCTGGACGGCTCGTTCATTCTCCGTTCAGGTTCCGCGGTCTAGGACTGAGGCCATGATGACCAAACTAGGCAGAGCTTTGATGGGGACCTTCCGGACACTGGCAATGGTGTTCGTTCTGGCGTGCGTTGCACTGCCTTCGGCGCCAGCCGCGGCAAATGATCACGATAAGGCCCGCGATGCGGTCTCCAGCGGTCAGGCCCAGCCCCTGGACTCCATTCTGCCGCAGGTTCGCGCACGCTATCCCGGCCGTCTTCTCGATGCGAAGCTCACCCGCAGCGGCGGTAAGTACCGTTATGTCATCAAGATTCTGGGCAAGAACGGAAAAGTCCGGCGCGTCACCGTCGATGCCCGCAGCGGGCGGATCCTCAAATAGGGAAGAGGCTTCGTGCGAAGATATGCTTTGGAGCCTGACTTTACACAGGTTCTAGGAAAGGAGTGCTATGCGGTTGTTGGTCGTTGAAGACGATCCGGACCTCGCCCGCCAGCTCAAGACCGGGCTGCAGGATGCCGGATACGTGGTCGATGCCGCTCACAATGGCGAAGACGGACATTTCCTGGGTGACACCGAACCCTATGACGGCGTGGTGCTGGATCTTGGCCTGCCCAAGATCGACGGCCTGACGGTCCTGGAGCGCTGGCGGCGGGACGGGCGCACCATGCCGGTTTTGATTCTGACGGCGCGGGACCGCTGGAGCGAAAAGGTCGCCGGTTTCGATGCCGGAGCCGACGACTACTTGGCCAAGCCCTTCGTCATGGAGGAACTCCTGGCCCGGCTGCGCGCTTTGCTGCGCCGAGCGGCGGGGCATGCCACCAGCGATCTCGAATGCGGACCTCTTCTGATCGATACCCGCAGCGCACGGGTTACGGTCGATGGAACCGCGGTGAAGCTGACGTCTCTGGAGTATCGTCTGCTGGCCTATCTGATGCACCACCAGGGCAGGGTGGTGTCGCGCATCGAGTTGACCGAGCATCTCTACGATCAGGATTTTGATCGTGATTCCAACACGGTAGAAGTTTTTGTTGGGCGGCTGAGGAAAAAGCTCAAAGTCAATCTGATCCAGACGGTGCGCGGCCTGGGTTACTGTCTGGCTCTGCCGGAAGATGAAGCTTAGAGGCCGTTCGTAGAGATTATGTTCAAGAACGGCTCCAGATCGCTTGCATTCCGCCTGATCGCCGGGGCGGCGCTCTGGTGTGTGGCGGGGTTGGTCGGGGGTGGTTTCGTTCTTTCCTCGCTTTTCAGTGAGTATGTCGAGCGCAGCTTCGACAGCCGGCTGGTTGTTTTGCTGGAAAGCCTGGTGGCGGCCAGCGATATCGACGCCGATGGCCGCCTGCAGATCAACGCGGTGTTGGGGGAATCCCGGTTTGAGCAACCTTACTCTGGTTGGTACTGGCAGATTTCGCAGCCTCCCCGGACCGCAGACAACGTTTTGTCGGAACCGCTGCGCTCTCGTTCACTCTGGGACGGTGCTCTGCCGGAATCTGCCGGGGTAGAGGGCGCCGCCATGTGGCGTGCCAACGTGGATGGTCCCGATGGCCAGACACTGCGCCTGATCAGGCGCGAGATCACGTTGGACGGGGTCGATGTGGCGCTCGATTTCGCTGTTGCGGGCGATCGCGCGGAAATCGCCGCGGACATTGAGAACTTTAACTCGATCCTCATCTGGTCGCTGGGACTGCTGGGGGCGGGGCTCGTGCTGGCTATGTTTCTGCAGGTGCGGTTCGGATTGCAGCCCCTGGGCCGAATCCAGGAGGCTCTGGCAGACATCCGCTCCGGCCGGGACGATCAGCTCAGAGGGCCTTTTCCAAGTGAAATCGAGCCTTTGGCTGATGAAGTGAACGCTTTGCTGGAGCACAACAGCGCCGTGGTCGAGCGGGCGCGCACCCACGTTGGGAACCTGGCTCATGCCCTGAAAACACCGCTGTCGGTCCTGCTGAACGAGTCCGCGGCCTCGACCGAGCCGCTTGCCGACACCGTCAGCCAGCAGACCGTTCTGATGCAGCGGCATGTCGATCATTATCTCGTGCGCGCCCGGACCGCGGCCAGCGGCGGCGTGCTCGGCGTTAGGACCGGAATCGCGGAAGTTCTCGAAGACCTAAAGCGTACTCTGCTTCGGATTCATGCGCGAAGAGACATTGGAATCGAAGTTGCCTGCGATCGGGATTTGCTGTTTCGCGGTGAACGGCAGGATCTCGAAGAAATGCTCGGCAACCTGCTCGACAATGCCTGTAAGTGGGCTGGTTCGGCGGTGCAGGTCGAAGTGATGCTGCGCGACGGGGAGGTTTGCCTGACAGTCGACGATGACGGGCCCGGGCTGCCGCCGGAGCGGCGCGCGGAGGTTCTGCAACGCGGAAAGCGGCTGGACGAATCGGTTCCAGGCTCGGGGCTGGGGCTTTCGATCGTGGACGATATCGCCGGCCTTTATGATGGAAAAATCGCCCTCTCCGAATCGCCGGGAAAGGGATTGCGGGTCTCGTTGATTTTACCAGGCGCAAGGAAATCAGATTAAGTTATTGAAAAATAATAAATTTTATCGTGATCGTGAAGCTGAACGGGAGATGAACGCCGCGTTCAGCTTGGGTTCGAATTGAAAAGACTAAAGTCACTCTCATATTCACAAGGCACCGATGGGAACCATTGCGCCGAACCACTGAAACAGAGTGAGACAAACAATGACTTCTTTGAAATACGTCCTCGTCGCCGTTCTGGGCCTCTCAGTCGCCGGCTGCGCAAGCAACGAATATGGCACCAAGGAAACCGTGGGCACGCTTCTGGGCGGTGTCGGCGGCGCCGTCGCAGGTGCTCAGTTCGGCAGCGGATCCGGTCAGCTGGCGGCAACGGCTGCCGGCGCCCTGATCGGTGCCTTCATCGGTAACCAGGCGGGCAAGAGCCTCGATCGCGCTGATAAGGCCTATGCTTATCGCGCCGAACAGGATGCCCTTGAGCACACCCCGACGGGCAACGAAGTGAGCTGGAACAACCCCGATAGCGGCAACCACGGTACGATTCGACCGGTTCAGACCTATCAGAACAATCAAGGCCGTTATTGCCGCGAATACACGCACACCGTCTTCGTGGGCGGCGAACCGCAGGAAGCTTATGGCCGCGCCTGCCGCCAGCCAGATGGTTCCTGGGAAGTTGTTGGCTAACCAGCTTAGCTTAGCGAAACGAAATTAGATCTTTGCAGGGTCGGTTGTAGGTGGTGTCACTGCCAGCAGCCGACCCTTACGATATAGGGCTTGGCGTCGGCGAAGAGTTTGTCTTCGCTGGTCTTTTCACCGACCTGTGCGGTCGTGGCCGTGACCTCGTTATTTTCCAGAAAACCCAGAACCACTCCGTTGCTGACGGCAAAGCCGACATCGCGAACCACCTTGCCGGTTTGCTGGTAGGTGGAAACCGTATCGATCTTGGCAGTGACAACGCCGATGACTCGTCCGCTCTCATCGATCACCGGGCCGCCGCTGTTACCTTTGCGCACGTCTGCCTGGATCGGGACCATGACCCCAAGCCGCGAGATCTGATAGCGCTTTAACGTCCGCCCGGGCGTCACGAGCGGTTTGATCGGAGCGATGCCCTGGTTGGGATATCCCACCAGAATGATCGGCAGATCGGTCAGTTGATCGTTTTTGAGCGCGAAGGTCGCATGATTTTCGTTTTTCACCTCCGCCCTCAGCAATGCCAGATCGAAGGCCGTGCTGGTTGCTTCGATGGATGCTTCCACGCGCTCACCGCTGGTCGTGGTCACAGAAACCTGCGGGCAGCGCGCGATGACGTGATTGTTGGTCAGAATCATGCCTTCGGGAGCGACGAAGAAGCCAGTGCCAACGCTGATCAGCCGTTTTCCAGGCGCGAGCGGCTTGCTCTGGTTCTGTAGTTTCTGACGGATGCGCTCGATGCGCCGCTGTCTGATTTTTTCGGCTTCAGCGTTGCTGACAATCTGACCTTTGCAGTCGGACTTCAGAATGACCTGAACCTGGTCGCGGTCCGCGTCGAAGCAGTTGACGACGTTCGACGCCTGAACAGGCGAGGCCGAAAAAGGCATCGCAAGCATCAATCCGAAGGCCGCAGCGAGCGGTAAAACCGCACCGCGGGTTTGTTCGATTGAATATCGTTGGACGCGAAACATACTCAACTGTGCCGCCTTATGCCGGTCGGGATCAAGCAATAGAACCGAATTCTACTTTTTGATGTTGTAAAAATTTATTTATACACGCCATCTCAGAATTCGACGCTCCAAAAGCGTAATGGCGGCGCTGACCAGCACGCCAAGCAGGGACAGAATGACCACACCTGCGAAAAGGCGCTCCAGATCGTAGAGCGAACCGGCTTCCAGAATATAGGCGCCGATGCCGAACTCCGCGCCCAGCATCTCGGCGGCCACCAGCAGGATGATGGCGATCGCCAGGCTGATGCGCAGGCCGGAGAGAATACCGGGCATGGCGCCTGGGAGGACAATCTTGCGTACGATAGAGAACCAGGTCAGGCCGAAACTCTGGCCCATCCGGATCAATGTCCGGTCGACATTGTCCACGGCGCCATAGGTCGCGACGACTGTCGGCGTGAAGGTGCCGAAGGCGATCAGCGCGTATTTGGAGCCTTCGTCGATGCCGAACCAGATAACGAAGAGGGGCAATAAAGCGATCTTGGGGATCGGGAAGATGGCGGCGATCAGGGGCACCAGACCGGCGCGGATATAGGAGAAGAGGCCGATCAGGACACCGACCGAGATGCCGATGCTCGCACCCAGCGCCGCACCCACGGCTAAGCGCGTAAGGGATGGCGCCAGGTGCCCCCACAGTAGCCCCGAGCGATAGAGGTCGCCGAAGGTTTCCAAAACATCGGAGGGTTTTGGCAACGTAAGGGAGGATATCACACCGGTCTGGGTGCCGAGTTCCGCCAGCGCGATAAGCAGCAGAAAAACCACGGCGCCCGCCCAGCGCCGGGACTTCGGTGCGAACCCGCCGCCTCGGAAGTCGACACGGCGGGACGCCGGACCTTTCCTGCCGTCAGACATCGAGCAGTTCCGCGTCCGCGGCGCGGGCCTCTTCGCGCATCAGGTTCCAAAGGTGTTTTTGCTGTTCTTCCAGTTCCGGGTCACCGATCCCGCGCTCTGACAGAGGTTTGTCGAGCCGGACGACCTCTCGAATCTTACCCGGCCGCCGCGACAAGACCACGATGGCGTGACCGAGACGCACGGCCTCGGCCAGATTGTGGGTGACATAGACGGCGGTGAAGGGACTGCGGCTCCAGAGTGCGATCAGATCGTCCATCAAGAGTTCGCGGGTCTGGCTGTCCAGCGCGGAGAGAGGCTCGTCCATGAGCATCACCGCGGGGTTGACCGCCAGGGCGCGGGCGATGGCGACGCGCTGCTTCATGCCGCCGGAAAGCTGTTTCGGCAGGGCTTCTGCGAAGTCGCTTAATTTGGTGCGCGCCAGGACATCGTCGATAATGGATCGCACACGTGCCGCCGGCAGTGGATGATCCTCCAGAACCAGACTGATGTTGCCCTCGACGCTGCGCCAAGGCAGCAGGGCGAAGTCCTGAAAGATGTAGGTCAGGGGATTGAGGCAATCCTCCGGCGCTGTGCCGACCTGGAGGATCTCGCCACTTTCGGGACGCTCCAGTCCGCCGATCATCCTGAGCAACGTGGACTTCCCGCACCCGGAGGGACCCACGACGCAGACAATCTCGCCGGAGGGAATATCGAGATCGATGCCCTCCAGGACCGTCATGTCGCCATAGCGATGGCCGATGGCTTTGAGCTGCAGTCGCATAAGACAGACGGAGGCGCGGGCATCGGGTCGAGACGACCGCGCCTCCTGCCGTATCAGGTGACGTCGACGTAGCTGTCGTCGATCAGAGTATCGAGCGTGATCGAGGAGTCGACGAGGCCCTCGCTCTGGAACCAGGCCAGTTGGTCGGCGATGGAGGTGGCGTTCAGCGTCGCGCCCTGATTGATCCGCATGGAGCCGTTGATGATGCTCTTGGCGGCCTTTTCGAGGGGGCGGTCGACGTAAACGTAGTTGTGGATCAGCTTCACCATCTCGTCGCGTGCCGCGTCGCCCTGACTTTTATCGACCATGGCGGCATTAAAGTCCGATGCGCCCTGACTGAAGGCCGAGATGAAGGCTTCGGTCGTCTTGCGTTCGTTCGCCGCGTTTTCGCTCGAGGTAAAGACCGTTGTGACCTGATAGTTGGGGATGTAGTCGGCTACATCGCCGATGATTTTCACCGCGCCTGCGCCGCCAAGGCCCTTGGCGATGTGCGGGACGATCGACCAGGCGTCGACCTGACCGGATTTCAATGCGCCGATGATCGCGCCGACCTTTTGCAGCGGTTTGAACTTGACCTTTACGCCCTCGGCCGCGGCGATCTTGGATCCCATGTAGTGGAAGGAGGATCCGCTCTGGGTGACAGCATAGGTCTTGCCATCGAGCTGAGCGGGGGCGGTGAGGCCCGCCTCATGGGCCGTATTGGAGGCCAGGATCTTCTGACCGTCGATGCCTGCCTCCTCAGAGAGGGCGCCGCCGATCACCTTGATCGCGCCCTTTTGCGCGAGCGAGATTAATCCGCCGGAGACCGCCGTGACTGCATAGTCGATATCGCCGGAAGCGATGGCGACCGCCATCGGCTGTGCGGCTTGGAAGAACTTGAACTCCACTTCCAGGCCCGCGTCTTTAAAATAGCCGCGTTCGTAGGCCACGAAGCTGGCCGAGTGACTGGTGAAGCGCAGCGCGCCGACTTTGATTTTTTTCCCGTGATGGGCAGCGAAGGCCGGGGCCGAGAGTGCAGAGGCAGCGGTAGCGCCGCCCATGAGTGCGATCGCCTGGCGGCGGTTCAGCTTAAGCATGATGGTCTCCCTCAGTTGTTGCCGGACTGACTAACAGGATTCGGGCCTGAGTTCAGCCTCTATGTTGTTTGGCGAAAACGGTGAACCGACAGGTGTTCGTTGTCGAGTCCCTTGGATCCGGCTTCCGACTCTCTAAAGACTTTAGCGCTATCTTGCGTTTCAATGCTGGGTACGGTGCGGGTAAAGCTCTGTTTCGCGCAGGCCACCTGTAACAAGCCGGGCCCAAAAATCGCCTTTTTTAAATTGTTACTGATGTGCAAACATATCGCCGATTTCGAGATCTGACAGGTGAATTTTTTGAAACATTACAAAGCACTAGCGGCTATCTTTTGCCTGTTTTGGCAGCCAATTGCCGCTCAGGCCGAATCCGATTCGCCGCCAGCAGAAAAGCCAAAGGCCGCGCATGATGCGAAGGGCACGCTGAGTTTCGTCGCGGAAAACGACCTTTTCGGCAGCAGCCGGGATCGGCACTACACCCATGGATCCAAGGTTTCCTGGCTGTCGCCGCGCAACGGCGCGCCGGAGTTCGCCTACGAGGTCGCCGACTTTCTCCCCATGTTTCCGGAGGGCGGCAGTTTGCGGATCGCCTATTCAGCCGGGCAGAATATCTTTACGCCCGACGATATCCGCAATCCTGCGCCACCTGAGGATACCCGGCCCTATGCGGGCTGGCTCTATGCGGGTGTCGGGATCGTGTCGGAGTATGGAGATCAGCTCGATTCCCTGGATCTCAACATCGGTATGGTCGGCCCGGCGTCGCTCGCGGAGAGGACGCAGAAGACCTGGCATGAGTTCATTGGCTCTCCGGAACCCCTGGGCTGGGGGACGCAGCTCAAGAACGAGCCGGGGATTGTGCTTACCTATGAACGCCAATGGCGCTCGCTCTTCGAATTCAACGAAGAGAATGTCGGTTTGATGGGCGTCTGGCCCGGTTTGGGCATTGACGTGACGCCTCATGTTGGCGGCGCCGTCGGCAACGTTCTGACTTACGGAGCGGCTGGGGCCACCCTGCGGTTCGGTGAAGATCTGGAAAACGATCGCAGCGGGCCGCCGCGGATCCGGCCCAGCCTTCCCGGATCGGGCTATTTCGATCCCGTCGATCTGCTTGGCTGGTATCTCTTTGCCGGGGTCGAGGGCCGGGTCGTGGCGCGCAATATCTTCCTGGACGGTAACACTTTCGAAGACAGCCGCGATGTGGATAAGGAAGTCCTGGTGGGCGATCTGCAGTTCGGCGCGGCCTTGATTTTTCCGGTGGCGCGGATCGGCTATACCCACATCATCCGCTCCAGGGAGTTTAAATCCCAGGACAGTGTTGACCAGTTCGGTGCAATCAGCGTTTCCTTCAGATTTTAGAGATATTTAGCGGGCTTTTCCCAGGTCGGGTCTTAGCGCGTTAATCTCACGGATTCTTAAGATTCGGGGCGTTATGGTAATGCGCTGACCTTGTGTCTGCGTGAACCGGACCCTCCGGTTTGCTGGTTTGGGCTGATTTTCGGGTTTGGATGGCGCGCATGACGGTGCTTTCTCGAGAGGGATGGGGACATCTATCATTCCTGGTCGCTGACGACGCGGGTGTCGTTCGGGCGATGATGGAGATGACCCTTTTGGCGCTGGGCGCCGGATCCGTCACCACGGCGGCCGATGGCGATGAAGCGCTCGAAAGCCTGAAGCGCAACCCGGTGGACATCGTGATCTCCGACCTCAATATGACCCCCGTGTCCGGCCTTGAGTTCCTGCGCTCGCTGCGGGCGCTGCAAGACGCCTACCTGGCTCAGACACCTGTGATCGTCATGAGCGGCTATGGCGAAAACGAAGTTAAGGACGAGATCCTTGCCGCCGGCGGCAACGCCTTTATGACCAAGCCGGTAAAACCGGGCGGGCTCGAGGAGCAGGTGATGGCCATCCTGAAAGCACAGGGGCGGCTCGAAGCCCTGATGGCGGCGCAGCCGGATCAGGCCGCTCAGGGCGCCGCAGCATAACTTAATGACAGGTTTAGCGCTGCTGGCGCCGCCAGCGGTCGATCGAACGCGCGATTGTTTGCAGTGAGGTTGCGTCTTCCTGCCAGGAGTTTGCAAAGTCCGCTGTGTCGCTCTGCGGACGCTTCTGTTCCGCGAGATCGGCAAATCTGATGCGGATCGGAACCCGGACGCCTTCGCCCACCACCACCGCTTCCTGGGTGCGCAGAGAGGGCAGGCAGCTCAACATCCCTGCGGCGCTTTCCGGCAGGGCGCGTTCGACGAAATCCTGATCCTGCTGATTACCCATGCGCAGGGCAAAGAGCGTGTTGCACTGAGAGAGAATCGTCTCGGCCAACTCCGACGGGCGCTGAGTAACAAGTCCAAGTGAGACACCGTATTTCCGGCCTTCCTTGGCAATCCGGGAGATTGCCTTGCGGGTCGGCCCAAAGCCGTCGTGCTGATCGCGCGGGATATAGCGGTGAGCTTCCTCGCAGACCATGAGGATCGGCGCGGCGTCTTCCGGCGGACTCCAGAGCGCGAAGTCGAAGATGGTGCGGCAGAGCAGAGAGACGACCACGTCGACGATTTCGGAAGGCACGCCCGACAGATCGAAGATCGAGACGGATTTGCCGGAGGTCGGGATGCGCAGGATCCGGGAGAGAACCTCGGCCATGTTGTCTTTCACGGTCAGGCCCGAGAACATAAAACCGAACCGGCGGTCTTCGCGGAGGTCGTTGATGCGCAGCTTTAGACGCAGATAAGGCCCCATCTGATCCGGCTTGCCCAGATCGCCCATGGCCTCGTCGATCCGCTCCAGCAAGGCGCTCAGCCGATAAGGAACCGGCGTGTCGACGGTCAGCGTACGGCTCTCTTCCTCGTTGGCGACGAAAGCGCGCTTCGCGTGCAGGATCGCATCCTTGAGGATCGCGGCCTCGGCGTCGCGGGCGTTCTCGTCGGGGCTACACAGAACCTCGATCATCTCCTCGAAGTTGAGAAGCCAGTAAGGTAGCTGCAGGTCTGTCGGCCGGATCACCTCGGCCTCCTCGCCGAAGGCTGGCCAGTATTCATTGTGCGGGTCGAGAAGCACGACATGCCCGTGCGGGTGCGCATCCAGCACGGAATGCAGCACCACGGAAAGCGCGCAGGATTTACCGGAGCCGGTGGTGCCGAGAATGGCGAAGTGCTTGCCAAGCAGTTCGTTGGTCATGATGTGGGCCGGAATGCGGGAATCCTGGTATAGGCTGCCGATCACAACGTTCGAGGCGTCCGGACGCGCGTAGATCCGGCCCAGTTCCGCATCGGTCGTTGAATAGACCGGCGCCCCGAGAGTCGGAAAGATCGATATGCCGCGGCGAAAATCGAGGGCTGTGCCGTCAGGGCCCTCGAAGGGCATCTCGCCGAAAAGATCGATTTCGACCAGCCGTTCTTCATCCGGTTTCGGCGGGGAGGAAGCTTCGCGAGCGTCAAGCCGGTTGACCACGCCAAAGGCGCTGGAGCGGGGTGTGTCGATCCGCACCAGGGCGCCTATTTGCACCGCCAGATCCACCTGTGCGGCATCGGAGGCGGATCCGCTATTTTCGGCGGTCACCATGGTCGCCAAGATCTTCGAACCGGCCACAGAGGTGACATAGGCGGCGAGGACGGCCTGCTCAGTCAAGGTAAACTCCCACGGGATAAGGCATGACGACGCTTAGTATTTCGCAACGCGGGTTAAGAAATAGCTAGAAGGCGTCGCGCGGATGCAGCCCGCAATGGTGGTGTAAATTCGGCTGAAATGGACCAGCGCGAGAGGAATGAGGCTATTGGGGGATTTACCGCCGGATTTTTTTGGTTGGCTGCTATCGGTTGTGGTAATCACCACAGTCCTTTTTATGAAGATAAGTCTGCATATGAACCATGAGTGATCTCGTCGTTGCCGCGCTCTACAAGTTTGCGCCGCTGCCCGATTTTGCGGAACTGCGGGCGCCTTTGGCCGAGCTTTGCCGGGAGAAGGGCGTTATGGGGACTCTTTTGCTGGCCCGCGAAGGCATCAATGGCACGATTGCGGGCACCCGCGCGGGGATCGATGCAGTGTTATCCTATCTGCGTGCCGATAGCCGGCTGGCCAATCTCGAGCACAAGGAAAGCCACGCGACCGCGATGCCGTTCCACCGCATGAAGGTACGGCTGAAGAAAGAGATCGTAACCTTGGGTTTGCCCGAGGTGGATCCGAATCGCAAGGTCGGGCGCTATGTGCGTCCGGAGGACTGGAACGCCCTGATCTCCGATCCAGAGGTTCTGGTGGTCGACACCCGCAACGACTATGAGGTCGGGATTGGCAGCTTTGAAGGCGCAGAGGATCCTAAGACCGAAACCTTCCGACAGTTTCCCGACTATGTGCAGCAGAACCTCGACCCGAAGAAACACCGCAAGATCGCGATGTTCTGCACCGGCGGGATCCGCTGTGAGAAGGCCTCGTCCTTCATGCTCGAGGAGGGCTTCGAGGAGGTCTATCATCTCGAGGGCGGTATCCTGAAGTATCTGGAGACGGTTCCCGCCGAGGAGAGTCTCTGGCAAGGCGAGTGCTTCGTTTTTGACGGCCGGGTTGCTGTGACCCACGGCCTGGAAGAGGGGACTTATCGGGAATGCCGCAGCTGCCGTGCGCCGCTGTCGGTCTCGGATCGCCGCTCGCCTTTGTACGAACGCGGGATATCCTGTCCCTTCTGCTATCATGACCTGACCGAGGAGAAACGTGCGCGTAATCGCGAACGGCAGCGGCAGGTTATGCTGGCGGCGGAACGGAACGAAAGTCACTTCGGTCCGCACAAAAGATCGAACAAGGTCGAGAAGACCGAACCACAGGCGCAGCCGCTGTTTGAAAGCGGGGCAGGTCTCGCCGGCTCGAAGCACCGGTCGAGCGAAAAGACCCCCGATCCGGAGGCATCATGAAACTACCGATCCTCTACAGTTTTCGTCGTTGCCCCTATGCCATGCGTGCCCGCATGGCCCTGGTGGTTGCGAATATCGAATGCGAACTGCGGGAGGTTGTCCTGCGCGATAAGCCCGCCTCCATGCTGGAAGTCTCGCCCAAGGGCACGGTGCCAGTCTTGCTGTTACCGGACGGTCAGGTGCTTGAGGAAAGCATGGACATCATCCATTGGGCCATGGCGCAGTCCAACATCCGGCGTTGGTCCTGGCCGCTGCAGGATCCCACGACCAAGCCGCCGGCTTACGGCCTGATCGAGGAGAACGACGGTCCCTTCAAAGTGACTCTGGATCGCTACAAGTATTCGGACCGCTATCCGGAGCATGATTCGCGGGTATGCCGCGATCTTGCCGATAGCTTTCTGCAAAAACTGGAATTGCGCCTCGGACACGCCTCGTATCTTTTCAGCAACGATCCCTCTCTGGTGGACATCGCGATTTTTCCTTTCGTGCGCCAGTTCGCGCGGGTCGATATGGAGTGGTTCGAATCCACCTCCTACAGCGGGATACGGCGTTGGCTGGCAGACCTGGAGAACGGTCCGCTGTTCACCTCGATCATGCGCAAGCACGCGGCATGGAATTCGGGTGACTCCGTGACTTATTTTCTTGGGGATTCCGTCGAGCAGCGCGCCGTCTAAGGCGCCACACTCACAGGTCGCGGACCAGGCGGAAGCCGATCAGGATATGCTTGAGGTTTTCCGGCCGGGCGTGCCGAGCGGCGGCACGGCAGACCCCGCAACCGCTGTCGTCCCAAGAGCCACCCTTCACCAGGAAACGACCGGGATTGCCGGGGCTCGCGGTCCATTCGAAAATCTGTCCGGCAGCGTCCTGTAGCCCAAAGGGACTCTGACCCTGCGGAAAGCTTCCGACGGGCAGAGTATCGAAGGGGCCGGCATCGTGGCTGTTGAGTTTCTTGGGGTCGAAGTCATCGCCCCAGGGAAAAATCCGGCCGTCGGTGCCGCGGGCAGCCTTTTCCCATTCCAGTTCGCTGGGAAGACGCCAATCAAGGCCGGTCCTGCGTGACAGCCATTTTGCGTAGGCGAGAGCATCTTCGTGAGAGACCAGCACCACAGGATGATTCTCGCGGCCTGCAGGCGGCTGGCCATCTTGCCAGGCATGGCGCCGCGTGCGTTCGTAAGGGTGGATCAGCCCGTAGCCTTTCCAGGTTGAGACGGAAACGTCCGGCGCGCGATGCCCGGTGTCGGCCACGAAGAGTGCGTATTGCGCGTTGGTGATGGTGGTCGTGGTGATGGCGAAAGCCGGCAGATGCTTTTCGCCCCTGGGCCGCTCGCGGTCATACCAACCGTTTTGGCGCGTGACGCTGTGTCCATAGGCCGCTTCGTCGAGCTTATATCCGATTTCGCGCTCGGCGGTGTCGGAACCAGCAATAAACCGACCTGCAGCGACGGTAATCGTCTCGGGGGGCGTGAGCGGTTCTGCGTGGCCTTGCTGGCAGGCAGAAAGGAGTAGCGCCCCAATAGCGCCGGACAAGCATCTCTTGATTCCCGTTTGTGCGGCTGAGCCAGAAGTCACATCGGTCTCCGTTTGTCCGAAACGATCGATAGGCATAATAGTTCGGGCAAGCTTCACCTTGGATCACATCTGCGCGCGCGGCGCTGCTGTGCGTGGCGGATCAGAGAATAGGGGCGATTGCCGAGTCTGCAATATTCTGCAGAAGCGTGCGTTCCGGGCGGGAACGGGAGAGAACCCGCAGCCCGATCACGCTGGAAAGCATCGACTGTGCCGTCTTTCTGGCATCAAGCGCCGCGTCGATACTGCCGTCGCGCTGTCCGGCGGTGATGTTATCGAAAAAGAATGTCTCGATGCTCTTCAGGCTTTTGGTGACCGTCGCGCGCATGGCGGCGTCATGCATCTCAAGCTCCAGCGCGGTGTTCACGATGAAACAGCCGCGCGTGCCATTCTCCGCGCTTCCTTCTTCGACCAGCCGCGCGAACCATCCGCAGATCGCATCGACTGGTGCCCGTTCAGTCTTCATCCCGCACTGGCGTCGCTCGTCGTAACGCTCATAGGCCAGGCGGAACAGAGAGCGCTTGTCGCCAAAGGTGCCGTAAAGGCTGCCGCGTTGGATCTGCATGGCCTCGACGAGATCATGAACCGAGGTTCCCGCGTAGCCATGACTCCAGAAAGCGTTCATGGCCCGCTCGAGGGCTTCGTCGATATCGAATTCTTTGGTTCGCGCCATAATCCACCTGCGACGCCGCCCGGACCGGGTCCGAACCACGCGGATCTGTTCTGGGCAGAGCGCCGCCAAACTGTAATATTCTTCATGCGAAGGCAATAGAGGAATGAGGCTGAACGGCTCATTCATGAGTGGCAGACGAAGAACCGGCACCCTCTATTGCGGGGTATAAGATGGGTTTCCATCTATGTGATTCGATGTAAATCTTCATGGGAGGAGGATTTCGCATGACATCGAGCAGCCTGTTTGAATCGCAGATGGCGATGTACACCACCTATCATAGGGATCCCCGCAATCGCCTGACGCATTTCTTCGGGATCCCGGCGATCGTGCTTTCGCTGTTAATCGTTCTCGCTCTCGTCCGCTTTCCGCTTGGTGGATTTGAGATCTCCCTTGCCCTCGTGATCGGCCTTGCCGTGTTGCTACTCTGGATCACACTGGATGTCGCGATCGGTGCTGCAATGGCGTTGTTTTTGGTACCTTCGTGGCTGTTATCCGAATGGCTGGCCACGACGGCCTCTTCAGGAACGGTTTGGGGCCTGTTTGGCGTCCTCTTTGTCGGTGGGTGGATTCTTCAGCTTTGGGGACATGTCTACGAAGGGCGCCGTCCGGCCTTGATCAGTAACCTCTTTCAAGCCTTGATCGGCCCCATGTTTCTGGTGGCCGAAGTGTTTTTCGCAATGGGCTGGAAGCTGCAGCTGAAGCAGAAGATCGAAGAGATCATCGACGAGCGCTATGCCGCGTTCGCGTCGCCTGCCGAGGGTTCGGCCCAATCGACTTAAGAGGATTGGTCGAGAAGGGGATCGGTCTTAATACGTCGGTCTGTCAGCTTTCAAGCATATTGCTGAGTTTCATGACGACGCCCTTCGATCCGCTCACCTTTATCTTGCCGGTCATAAAGGCGAGCGTCGGGTCCAGACTGCCGTTCATAAGCTTCTCGAGGTTTTCGCTGCTCAGGCCGACAGTTGCATCGCTTTCGTCGTCATCGTTGCTGAAGACAGCGGGCGTTTCGGTACCGTCCCAAAGGATGATGCCCAGGTCGTTGATGTCGAACTTCACTCTGTAGCCCAGCGGCAGGTTTTCAGCTGCCCGGCTCCGAATGAGACTGGTCAATTCCTCTAAGGTCACTGGGGCACCCCCTAATTGCTCACCAATATTTTCGGCATCGCCGATACTACAGCCTTCATCTTGAGAATGGATGAACTCGTCTTCGCAGCTCTCGACAGGCTTTAGATATAGAAAAGGTTCCTTTCTGTCACCAGAGCATCCTGTTGAAGTCCCTTGCCGAAAGCATTGCGGAAACGATGGACGGTCTGATCGCGCTGTCTCTCAAGTGTCATATGCAAGCCTATGAATTGCTGATTGCTTTTCCCGATGAGAACACCCACATTAATTTCGGTACCTCGTGATCTCGAATATTAGAAAATGAGGCCGAAACAACCGGCAATCCGGTGTAAAGCCGGAGGTGGAGTGCCAAGGGAGGCAGATGCAGGTATGCTGTTTTTTCGTCGGATGATCAGGCTGGGTGGCCTGCTCTTCGGATTGGTGTTTTTTCTCGCTGTCGCCCCGGTGCGCGCGGCCGATCTACCAATCACCAGTTTTTTTGGCGTCTTCGAGGGACAAACGACTTTCCTGACGGCGACGGGTGCGAAAAAGCGCGGTATCTCGGTCTCCATCAGCCCTGTCGCGGACGCAATGCCCGGTATCGAGGGCGTAGAGGTTTCATGGACGACTTTGACCAAGCGTTCGGACGGTACCTTCAAATCGAAAACTCATCGTGCCGTGTTCGTTCCCGCTGATGCCGCGGGCACGGTGTTCGTTGCAACGGAATCGAGTGGCGATACGGACGATATTGACGCGTCTGAGGAGAGCGAGCAGGCAAAGAACGAAGTGCCGCCTACCGATCTGCGCTTGCCCAAGGATCCGCGCGGTACAGCCCCCTATATCTGGGGACGGATCAAGGAAAATACCTTTTCCGTTTTTGTGGTCGTCGTAGCCGAGGACGGCGGTTATGAAATTCAGATCTACGACCGGACACTGACCGAAGACGGGATGACCCTGGTGTATTCGCGCGATCGGGCTGGCGAACACCTCAAACTCATTGAAGCCTTTCTGAAGCAGACGGCCGGCTAGATCCTCTGCGAAGAGCGGACCTGCCAAGCCTAAGAGCGGAAAAAGCCCCGCTGGCGGGCCAGCGGGGCAGTTTCCCAATGGAGCTCAAACTAGGGGTAGATTTGAGCACGGCGAAGAGCATTGCATGCGAATCTCACCGAGAGTTTAAAGTCGGGATTTCCCTAAAAAACACGTCAAGTTTAGGATGCATCCTGGACTTGGACAGGCGTCGGATCTCCATCTGTCGGGACTGTGATGACGCCTGTGGTTTACTGCCTGTCCCAGGCTGATAAGCTATCCTCAATCCTATCTGGTCTGTGCATTCGATCCGGGTGTGCCTAAGCGGCATGCGACGACCAGTCTAAAACTGCAATTGAAGAGAAGGGCGGAAATGAGACGGCATCACGACATGGGTGGCCTTGAGGCCGGTCCGGTGGAGCAGAACGAGCACGACTATGCGCCGTGGGAAAAGCGGGTCGACGCTATCCTGCGTCTGCTGTCGGCGCCGGGACGGCGTATCATCACCGTGGATGAACTGCGGCGCGGGATCGAAGAACTGGGGCCGGGTGCCTATGACGAGATGAGTTACTACGAACGCTGGATTGCCTCGGTCACCAACAATCTGATCGAGAAGGGCGTTCTGAATGTCGACGAACTGGGGCATAAGATGGCCGAGGTCGAGGCGCGTTGGGACGCGGATCGCGCGGCGAAAAACGCTGCCGCGGCGGAGAACGCGCAATGACCCGGCAGCTTATGATCGGAGATAGAGTTCGTGTCGCCCGCGCCTTTCCGCCCGGCCACGTGCGCACGCCTTTTTTCGTCCGTGGCAAGACCGGCGTTATCACCGAGATCGCCGGCGTCTTCCCCAATCCCGAAGAACTGGCCTACGGGCGGGACGGGCTGCCTGAAAAGACGCTGTTCCGCGTTACCTTTCATCAGCGCGACCTTTGGCCGGACTATAAGGGTGCCGCCGAAGACACCACAGTTGTCGATATTTTCGAACACTGGCTGAGCGAAGCCGAAGATCAAGGCGGCGTAGCCGCCGCTGGGGAGCCTGAGCATGTCTGACAATCATCACGATCATCATCATGGCGATCACGGTCATCACCATCCGCATCCGTTTCAGCCGGATCTGGAAGACGGCGGCTACAGCTATCATCAGGTCATGACCGAAGCGGTGGCAGAACTGCTGCTCGAAAAGTCGGTCTTCTCCGCCGAGGAATTGCGTCAGACCTTAGAGTCTATCGATGCCAAGTCGCCGGCGTTCGGTGCGCGCGTGGTGGCGCGGGCCTGGGTTGACTCGGACTTCAAGGCGCGGCTGCTCGAGGACGTCAACGCGGCCGCCAGCGAACTGGGGATCGACGCGGGCGGTATTCCAATCCGAGCAGTGGAAAACACCGATAAGGTTCATAACGTCATCGTCTGTACGCTCTGCTCCTGTTATCCCCGACTGCTGATCGGGTTGCCGCCCGACTGGTACAAGGCGCGCGCCTACCGCAGCCGGGTGGTGCGTGAACCCAGAGCGGTTCTCGAGGAATTCGGCACCACGATTCCAGCGGAGATGGAGGTTCGGGTGCACGATAGCACCGCCGACCTGCGGTACATGGTTCTACCGGCGCGTCCGGCTGGAACGGAAGCTCTGGACGAAGAAGCACTCGCAGCCCTGGTGACGCGAGACTGCATGATCGGAACAGCGGTGCCTAAATTAAGTTGACGTATACGTCACTTTCTTGACCTATAGTGTCGACAGGCTCGCGAAACGAGTCCATAGTTGAGCTCTGGCCGCCGCGGTCAGGGAGTTTCGTCCGATCGGGTAGGGTGGGCGGCTCGGTGATTGAAAGGGGTGCATCAGGATGTCGGATCTATCGGGCAAGACGCTTTTTATCTCTGGGGCTTCCCGGGGTATCGGGCTGGCTATTGCGATGCGGGCCGCCCAGGACGGGGCCAATGTCGCGGTCGCGGCAAAGACCGCGGAGCCGCATCCAAAGTTGCCCGGAACGATCTACACGGCCGCCGAGGAGATCGAGGCGGCCGGTGGCAAGGCGTTGCCGCTGCTCTGTGATATTCGCTTCGAGGACCAAGTCGAGGCGGCGGTAGCAAAGACTGTCGAGACCTTCGGCGGCCTCGATATCTGTATAAACAACGCCAGCGCCATCCAGCTCACGCCGACGCTGGAGACCGACATGAAGCGCTACGATTTGATGCACGGCATCAACACCCGTGGCACCTTCCTGGTTTCCAAAACCTGCATTCCGCATCTCAAGAAAGCGGAAAACCCGCATGTGCTGAATCTTTCGCCGCCTTTAGATATGAAACCCAAGTGGTTCGCCGGGCATGTGGCTTACACCATGGCGAAGTTCGGCATGTCCATGTGCGTTCTGGGTATGGCGGAGGAGTTTCGGAAAGACGGGATCGCTTTCAACGCGCTCTGGCCTCGGACCGCAATCCGAACCGCGGCGGTGCAAAACATCCTGGGTGGAGACGAAGCGATGCGGCGTTGCCGGAATGTCGAGATCCTGTCCGATGCCGCGCATGTGATTTTGACGCGGCCGTCACGGGAGTTTACCGGGAATTTCTGCCTCGACGACATCGTACTGGCTTCCGCCGGTATCACGGATCTCTCGGGTTATGCCGACGTTCCCGACGATCAGCTCATGCCCGACTTCTTTGTGCCTGACGATATGCCGCCGCCCGAGGTTTGAGCGCGGAGGCCGTCTTGCGGTCTTACTGCTCCACCCCGGCGCGGAGCGTCCGTACAAAGGTACGCGCAATTTCTTCCGGGGTCTGGCGGTTCGGTTTGTACCAGCGCGGCGCATAGTTTAGGGCGCCTAACAGGTTGAGCCGGAAGAGGCTGCGGTCGACGCTGGCCGGCAGATCCAGCTCATCGATCAACTGCCGGAAGACTTCCTCGTAGCTGTTGCGCTGTTCGTTGAGCAGTTTTTGCAGGTCCGGGGACACGCGGGAGATATCGGCCAGGACCACGCCCGCGAAATCATCTGCTTCCAGAATTGCGCCCATGTGTGCGGCGCAGGCGGCTTCAAGGCGCAGCCAGGGGTCGCTTTCCTTTTCCATGGCGCGCCTCACAGAGGCGTTGATCTGTTTGAGACCTTCGTCGTGGACCGCCGACATGAGGTCTTCCTTGGATAGGAAATGATAATAGATCGAGCCGGCGAGGATACCCGCTTCACTGGCGATCTTACGCATGGAGGTGGCGGCATAACCGTTCTCGCGCAGCTGACGCGCGGCGGCGGCTATGACTTGGGCTCGTCGGTTGTCGGAGCGCTGGAAGTTAGGGTTGCCTGCGGCATCGCTTGCCGAAGCACGGGTTGCTTTACTGTCCATAAGTCAGACTTCGTTGGCCGTCGAACGGCGCGTGTTTCAACGGCGCAATGCCATTTCGGTATTCGAAATTGCCGATCAGACCGCCTCGTTCCTCAATTCTCGCCCGGCTTCGATCAAACCGTGCTTTTTCAAGGTATTCCGGAGTTGGTGGTAGCTCAAGGAGAGATACGCGGCGGTGGCTTTCTGGTTATAGCGGTTGGCGGCTAGCGCGGCGGTGAGAAGCCTGCGTTCGTAGTCCATGACCCGGTCTTTGAGATCGAAGGGGCCGTGCGGGGAAGGATCTGTTTCGGCGCCAGGGCCAGCTTTGGCTTCGAGTGTCGAGTTCTGTTGTTCGCCGCGGGGAGGTGCCGTCGACGTTTTGCGCGGTTTCGGGCGGAAGGGAGAGGCAAAGGGATCAAGCAGAAGATCAGAGATTCCAACGCCCTCCTGGCCGTGCGCCGTGGCGCGCTCCACGACATTCCGCAGCTCGCGGATGTTTCCAGGCCAGTCGTGGGCTTCGAGCTGTTTGAGTGCTGTTTCGGTGAAACCAGGGAACTCCTCCCACCCAAGCTCGAGCGCCATGTTACGGCCGAAGTAGCTGCTTAACAGCGAGATGTCTCCTGTCCTGTGCCGCAGTGGCGGTAAGGTCACCACGTCGAACGCCAGGCGGTCGAGCAGATCGTCCCGGAAGCGTCCCTCCTGCGCGGCGGTCGGAAGATCCTCGTTGGTCGCGCCGACCACACGCACATCGACCTCTAGAGTCGCGCTGCCGCCCACGCGCTCCATTTCCCCATATTCGATGACCCTCAAGATCTTTTCCTGCACCGCCAGGCTGGCGTTGGCGATTTCATCGAGAAAGAGCGTGCCATGATGGGCCAGTTCGAAGCGGCCGATGCGCCGCTTGAGCGCGCCGGTGAAGGCGCCCGCTTCATAGCCGAACAGTTCTGTTTCGATCAGAGTTTCAGAGAGGGCCGCACAGTTGAGTTTGATAAAGGGACCGTCCCAGCGCTTTGAGAGAAAGTGGACACGGGCGGCGGCGAGTTCCTTACCTGTGCCGCGTTCGCCCACGACCAGGACCGGACGCTCCAGCGGGGCGACACGGGAAATATGTTCGATCGCCTCCAGGAAGGCTCTGGATTGGCCGATAGGCGAAGGGAGGTCTCGTTGCATTGATCCTATGATATCATAAAACACTAAAAAATAGCAAAAATAACTAAAATATGGAATTTATTACAAAATCACTTAACGAGATTTTTGCGGCGAAAAAGAGCTTTTATTCCAATATATTAATGACTTACGTAAAAATTCGCGAGTTGGCACGGTTCCTGCTGTTAAGAGGTCACGAAACACTGAACCAAAGGGACATCGTCAATGTCGTATCAGGATTATTCCAATGGGCCGGATTATCGGGCAGGCCGCCGCTACGGGCGGGGGCAGGAGCGCTATGATCGTGAAGATGATCTGCGCAGCCTGTGCCGAAAGACCTTGCGCCGGGCCAACCAGGCCATGACCCCGAGCAGCAGCCGCCATTGGATGATCTTTGCTGCCGGTGTACTGGTCGGCCTGATCCTCGGCTAACGGAGACCCCACTGACTATTCAAACGCGTTGAAAGCCCAGCAGGGCGCAGTATCGCGAGCGAGATTTTCCGGAGTGAAACCATGAGCATCTTTTCCCGTCTGACCGACATCATCAATTCCAACATCACCTCGATCCTGGATCGGGCCGAAGACCCCGCCAAGATCATCCGCCTGATCATTCAGGAGATGGAAGACACTCTGGTCGAGGTCAGGAGCAATGCGGCGCGCAACATTGCCGACAAGAAGGAAGTGGAGCGCAAACTCGCTAAGCTGATCGAGGCGCAGGCGGAGTGGGAGCGTCGGGCCGAAATCGCTCTTACGAAGGGACGCGAAGATCTGGCCAAGGGCGCATTGCTCGAGAAGGCCAAGCTGGTCGAGGCCGTGGCCATGATGAAGGAAGACCTGGAGCACATTGAAGAGGCGTTGGCACGCGGCGACGAAGACATCGCGAAACTGCAGGCCAAGCTGACCGAAGCCAAGACGAAGCAGAAGGGTATGACCACGCGCCACGATTCTGCCGCGTCACGTCTAAAGGTTCGGCAGACTCTCTATGATGGGAGAGTGGACGATGCCCTGGGCCGCTTCGAGCAGTTGGAAAAGAAACTGGACGAGGCTGAGGGAAGGGTGGAAGCTTTCGATGTCGGTCAGCGCAAGACCCTGGCGCAGGAGATTGTCGAGCTCGAGGTCGAGGATGCCATCGATGCCGAAATGGCAGCCTTGAAGAATCGTCTCGCTAAGAAGAGTGCGCCGTCCAAAAAAGGTGCTGAGAAAAAAGGATAAGACTGATGGAGTTGGTCGAGCTTCTTCGCACGCCACTGATCATCTTCCTGGCGGTCGTGGCTCCGGTCTGGATCGTCGTGCATTACTTTACGCGTTGGCGCTCCGCGAAGACCCTGTCCAGGGACGACGAGCAGACACTGTCCGAACTCTGGGAATCCGCGGCGAAGATGGAGGATCGTATTCATACGCTTGAACAGATCCTCGATGCGGAGTCACCGGGTTGGAGGTCCAGACAATGAATCACGGATGGCGCCAATCCCATCACCGAGACCATGGGCGCGGTCACGACCACAGCCGTGTGCGTCTCTATCGCACCTCCGGCGGTCAGGCTCGTCTCGCAGGGGTCTGCGGCGGTATCGCAAACTATTTCGGTGTGTCGCCCTTCTGGATCCGTCTGGCCACGATTGTCAGCTGCATTTTCTTCGCCGTGCCGACCATCGGTGGCTACCTGCTGCTGACACTGGTTCTCGATCGCGAACCGGAGGATCTCTACGAAAGTCCGGAGCAGGAAAAGTTTTGGCAGTCTGTACATCGGGAGCCGGCGCAGACCCTTGCCAGTCTCGATAAGAAATTCCGCTCCATGGAGCTCCGTTTGCGCCGGATCGAAGCGCAAGTGACCTCGCCTGGTTACCGAATGGACCGCGACCTGAGGGATGGCGGGCGCGGGCTGTAGCGCGTTGGGCCCGGCGCGCCACAAGGTCAGGGACGAGGAAATTTCTCGCGGGTCTTGAACCGCCCCGAGGACCAGGTCAGCCAACATTTGTTCCTTTCGTAGGCCGGGAGCAGGCCGCATGGCCGGATCCCGCTTTCGCAACAACTCGATCGAGGTGGCGTTCGGCCGTCTCGTTGAGCGGGGAGGGATCGTCATGCCGAAACTCGAGACCGGAACTGTCTGTCGCCGATTGCTTCTGAAGGTCGCTCTGATCGTCCTGTTTTCGATTTTGTCCTATCTCGTTTTGGCGGGGATCAAGCTGTCGAACGGTGCGGCGGCGGAACCATCCGCAATTGTCACATTGAGCGAAGGCGAGACCCGCAGCCTGGGGTGGGATCCGGCAGGATTGGAGAAGGTTCTTACCTACCTTGGCGGTTTGAGCAGCGATAGCATGCTGATCGTGACGAATGGCCGGACAGTCATGGCCTATGGAGATCCTTCCCGGCGGTTCCATCTGCACTCGATCCGTAAGTCTTTCCTTAACGCCCTGATCGGTTCCCAAGTCGGATCGAAGCCTGGCGAGATCGATCTCGATGCGACGCTGGCGGAGCTTGGGATCGATGACTCGCCCGATCCGCTAACCCCGCTGCAAAAGCAGGCGACGGTCCGGCATCTGCTGATGAGTGTCTCCGGGATTAATCACGCGGCCGCCGCGGAAGCCGGGCTGACAGCCGAGAAGCAACGTCGGCTGGGGACGGGCGAAAACCCGCCAGGAAGCATCTGGGCTTATAACAATTGGGACTACAACGTACTGACAAGCCTGTTCGAGCAGACAGCCGGGCAGGGGGTTGCGCGTGCGTTTGAGCAGAGGATTGCTGCGCCCCTGGGGATGCAGGACTTCGCGCCGTCGGATGTCGATTACGCCGAGGCGCCTGAATTGTCCCAACATCGTGCTGCGATGTTCCATATGTCGGCGCGCGACCTGGCTCGCTTCGGGCAGCTCTATCTCGATAAGGGAGCGGCGGGAGGACAGCGTGTCCTGAGCGAAACCTGGATCGCACAGATCCAAGAGGCGGCGGTTGCGACCGGGAATGGCGGCTTAAGAAACAGGCAGGGATTTCTCTGGTGGCTTCCGGCCGCGGAGACCGGCTTGCCGGAAGGGTCGTTTTGGGCCTGGGGCTTGGGTCAGCAGGCGCTTTTTGTCATTCCCGCCTGGGACAGTGTCATAGTGCACCAGTCCGATACGACTGCGTTTCGCAAGCGGTTCTTCGCCCTGATTCGGGAGGAAGGTTTGGCGCCAGCGGAGGCTTTTGAAAAGCTTGCATTGTCTTGTCATCAAACGGCTGGAGCGCCGTCCGACTTTTGTATTCATGACCGTTTTATTCTGCGGCGCGAGTTCGCGCAGTTGCTGATGCACGTCGCCGCTGCGCGCGGAGAAAAATAGGCCGCCGCGAGGGGCCGGGATCTACCTGTAAAGCCGTGAAAAAATCACTTGGAGCCTACTTGGGGTTTCGCCTGACGGCGGACCACAGTTTTCGCTGAAGTTCCCACTAAGATCTTTCCGGTTCTTGTGCCGTATCATTGGTTTCACTTGCTGCTCATGAGGTCGGCGAGCAGCGTTACGCTAGGAGTCTTGCCTAGGCGAAGAGGGCCTCGTTGGATCCAGGTTGCCGTGACAGCCACCACTGCATATCCGTCAGCAGCTGATTGCGGTGCATCCACAGCAGGCAAAACGCGCAGCTGCCCCGGAAGGAGTTCAGCCACTCGACGCCGGGTTCGACATTGGTGTAGCCGTAACGTGCCGCGACGCCCTTCGCCGCCAGTTTGGGTTCAATGAAGCTGTAGGTGTAGAGCGTTTCCCAGCGGGTGTAGGCCAGGATCCGGGAAATCCGCGGCAAGAGGCTGGAGAGCCCCGTGCCCCGGTGATCCGGCCTGTACCAGGCCGCGCCGCTGAAGCAGACTGGGCCGGTAACCTGCGTCCCCGAGGGGGCCTCGCAGATTGCCAGCTCCTCCGGAAACATTGCGGCGTCCGGGTGCTCATATGCGAGGCGCAGAGATTCAAATTCAGCCTTAAAGTGAGTGCCGGTCCAATCGTAAAACCGCGCGCACTGCGTTGCCACGATATCCCCCTGCCGATCCCGGCCTGAAATCCAGAATGAAGTCTCCGGACTCATATCGTTGACCCGCGGATCGTACATTGGCGTGAGTGGATACCAGGACTTTGTCTGAGTTTTGTTGAACGCCAGCAAGGCCTCGAAATCATGCTCGATAGTCAATTCGAGCTGATGAGCGTCGGCCGCTTGTTCCGCGACTGTAAAAAAACGCTCGAGCAGAGGTGCGGGGCCAAACTCATAATCGATCTGTTTTTGGAGGTTGTTCTTTATCTGTTTCATGATTTTCTCCTAAGTCTGGTGTCGGCTCAACATTTGCTATTATTGAGCTGTAGAAAAATCTATTATGCACCTATAACGCGTGCAAAATGGTTTATTGGTTGAAAAGATGTTTTTATTAATCGCAATAATGGTGTTTTCTTTTACTATTTACTTCTGGTTGATCCGAGCCGCGTCAAGCTGAGCAGAGTGCGCGCTGCGAGCTGTGCAAGAGCCGGCGATTGCATCGGCGGACTCCAGCGGGCAGTCTGCGCGCGGCCGGCAGAGAGTCGAAAATCTCGGAGTGGGGAAAGTCCTTTATGGAAGCGTGGGTTGCGATAACCATTGCTGCTGCGTTTCTGCAGAATCTTCGCTCTGCCTTGCAAAAGCACATGAAGGAGATGGTCTCGACTTCAGGTGCGACTTATGCGCGCTTTTGTTTCGCTTTTCCTTTTGCCATCCTTTATGTGCTCGGGCTGGTGCAACTTGGCGGCTTCGAGATGCCGGCACCCGGGCCGCAGTTCTGGCTCTATGCTGCGATCGGCGGAGCGGCGCAGATCTTTGCCACGGCCTTGCTGGTTTCGCTTTTCTCCTTCAGGAACTTTGCGGTCGGCACGGCCTATTCCAAAACCGAAACGGTGCAGACGGCCCTGATCGGGATCGTCATTCTCAGCGATCCCCTCAGTCTTGCCGCCGTGGCCGGCATCCTGATCAGTCTGGCCGGCGTCTTCGCCCTCTCCATGGCCAAGGGGGCGTTCGATCTCAAGACGCTGCTGCTCAGCTGGTTCCAGAGAACCGCCCTGATCGGCATTGCGTCCGGTACTTTTTTCGGGATCTCAGCCGTTTCCTACCGGGCGGCCTCGCTGTCACTGGGCGGGGAGGGAGTGATTATCCAGGCCGCCTTTACCTTGGCCTGTGTCACGGTGATGCAGACCCTTGCCATGTCCGTCTATCTACGCCTGAGAGAGCCAGGACAGATCACTGCTGTTATCAAGACCTGGCGGACGGCTCTGGGAGTCGGTCTCAGCGGCATGCTGGCGTCGGCCTGCTGGTTTACCGCTATGACCTTACAGAATGCCGCCTACGTCCGCGCGCTGGGGCAGGTCGAACTGGTGTTCACCTTTGCGGCTTCTTACTTCTTTTTCCGTGAACGCCCGAACCTCACCGAAGTCGTCGGTATTCTTTTATTGGTCGGTGGCGTGCTGGTTCTGCTGCTGGGTTAAAACCTCGACCTACGCTTACGGTTGAACCGACCTCTTTCTTTCCTTCCCGTTGATGCTCGCTATCGCCGTCTTTCCTTCAAGCGGATCAGCACGGAAGCGCAGGCGGTTTGTGCAAAAAATCGTTTGTAAACAACTAATTGTCTTTCGGGGTTGTCACAAAATTTTATAAAAATCAAGATTGTTTCTACCTAGGAGAGTGGTTCATGATTTCGCCAATAAATAGAAAAATTTTCCAGGCGTTCCTCGCCAATCTTCCCTGTTTTTAAGGAGCTTCCTCATGATTTTTACCCCGTCCGATAATCTGTCACGCGCGCGTTTTCCGATGATGATCAACCAGACCGGCACATCTGGGAACGATAGCATGCAGGGTTCAAGTGGCAGCGATTCCCTCGACGGGGCAGGTGGGGACGACTCCATTTTTGGACTTCTCGGTGATGACACACTCCGCGGCGGCCTGGGGATCGACTACATCGAAGGCGGTGATGGCGCCGATCACATTTTCGGCGAGGATGGAAACGACATCATTTACGGGGATAACGTTGATCCAAATAACCTGACCGGATTATCACACGACGACACCATCTTTGGTGGCGATGGTGCCGATACGATCTATGGTGGGGAAGGCAACGACACGATCTATGGTGATCTTGCCACAGACATATTTAGCCAAAATAAAAACACTCTGTTTGGTGGCGCCGGCGATGACACATTGATTGGCGGACGCGGACAGGAAAGCCTTATTGGCGGTGCGGGCAACGACCTTTTAATTGGCAATAAAGGTAACGATGTCCTGGACGGCGGAGAAGGTAACGACAGACTTGTCGGCAGCCAAGATTGGGACACGCTGAACGGCGGCAACGGGAACGACATTCTTGAAGGCGGAGATGGCCTCGATGTATTGAACGGAGGCGACGGTGACGATGTCTTCAAAGTGGCTGCCGGCGACGATTCATCGCATTCTCTATTCAACTATTACAACGGCGGCGCAGGTTTAGACACGATCCTTGGCAGCACCGGTAACGACTTTATTCGCCTGCGTGAACTTGGTGGCGCGACAGGAAATAGTGGAATCGAAACTATCGATGGCGGCGCAGGTTACGACATTCTTTCTGTCAATGGTCATCGAGACCTTGATGCAAGAACGTCGACGGGCGTCACACTTTTGAACATTGAAGAGCTTCACGGTGGAAACACCAACAACACGATTCACGGCACCGACGAAGGGATCATTATCAAAGGTCAGCGTGGCGATGATACGATATTTGGGGGATTGGGTGAGGACACACTTTTTGGGAACGACGGCAACGATCGTCTCGATGGTGGCGATGGCCACGACATTGCGACCTTCAGCGGCAATCGGGATGACTACACTATAACCGAGCAGCCTGATGGAAGCCTTGTTGTAACCCACAACGGTGGCGGCGTTGACGGCATCGATACGCTGACGAATATCGAGACGCTGAGGTTTGCAGATGGCGAAGTTATGCCCTTTGCTTTGTCAGCGCTTGATGCCCGCACCATGGTCGAGGTGAATAGCTCGGTTACCTGGAAGCTCTCGGTTTCGGGTGGGGCAGGTGGCTCGAGCCAGGTAAACTACGACATCGCTCAAAATGGCGGGCCCGATAATGGAACAGTGACCTTCGACAGCCAGGGAAACTATACCTACACTCCCAATGCTGGCTTTACCGGCAGCGATAGCTTTACCTATATAGCCACGGAAACGACCTTGAGCGGGGGTACAAGTTCGACGACCGCGACTATTTCCGTCGACATCGTAGCGAACAATGAGGAAATCCAAGTCAATCGGCAGGAGACCGACGGCGATCAATCAGATCCCCTGGTGGCACACCTCGAAAACGGAAAGTTCGTCGTGGTCTGGCACTCGAACGGGAATGACACCGCGGACAACAGTGATTACGGCGTTTATGCCCAAATATACCAGGCGAACGGGCAGCCGCAGGACGATGCCTTCCTGGTAAACACCGATTTTATCAACTCCACCCAAAGCCATCCGGATGTCGCATCGTTTGCGGACGGTAGTTTTGTCGTTTCCTGGCAGTCTTATGGCAGTGGCGGAGGGGGGGCGAGCAGATACGCGATTCATACCCAGAAGTACAGTTCTGACGGGACCCCTCAAGGCGATCCGGCTGAAGTCTTCGGGCATGTCAATACGCAGAACCGTTACCCAAGCATTACGACGCTGAATAAAGTGAACCCGAGCGATCCCGATTACGTGGTGACCTGGGCTGCGGAGAAGGTCTCTAATGGCGACGAACGTATCTATGCATCGCCGGTCACGATCAGTGTCGATTCTCAAACTGGCGATGTTACGCACAACCCCGGAACGATTGTCCAGGTCAATACCGTAAACGACCATGATCAACGGCACCCGAGTGTTACGGCGCTAAAGGACGGCGGCTATGTCATCGTCTGGCATTCTTGGCTGCAAGATGGCGATTCCTGGGGCATCTACGGGCAACGCTACGACAGCGGCGGTGCGAAGAGTGGCGGTGAGTTCCATGTTAGTGATGGCGTAACGGCAAATCAGCAAAAAGCGCCTTCGGTTGCGTCACTCGATGACGGTGGATTCATGGTGACTTATGCCTCCGCGCACAATTCGGGTAACGATTACGACATCTTTATTCAGCGTTATAATTCTTCGGGAGCGCAGGTTGGTGACGAGATTCGGGTCAATCAATACACCACCGATCGGCAGCATGGGCCGGATCTCGTCGAGTTGACCGATGGCACTGTGCTGGTCACCTGGGAATCTCAGGGGCAGGACGGCAGCGACCGGGGGATCTATGCGCGGCGCTACGACAAGGCGACTGGACAGTTCCAGGATGACGAGTTTCAGGTCCATCAGACCACAGCGGGTCAACAGGAAATTCCAACGATTGCGGCACTTCCAGAAGGTGGGTTCGTGATTACATGGAGGTCCGATAGTGACTCGGACGGCGCCTACGAAGTCCACGCTAGGGTTTACGCTGCACCTGGCCAGCAGCTTGACGGAACCGCAGGGAACGACGTGTTGATGGGCGGAGAAGGAGCAGACACTCTATTTGGAAAGGAAGGAGAAGATAAGCTGTCGGGCGGCGATGGCGCTGATACTTTCTCCTTCAGTCTTTCAGCGGACAGCGGTGCCGACAGCGTCACGGACTTCTCAACATCCGATGGCGATATCCTCGCTTTCGAGGATGTTGTCGATGCAGACAACGACCAAGACATCGATATCAACGACGCTGTGACAGCTTTCAGCAAGAACGGCAATGAGATCACGCTCTCTATACAGACCGGCGGAAGCATCGTCGTCACCGACCTGGATAATACGATCACCGATCTAAACGATCTTACGACTCATGTGACGATCAACGGGGCTTGATCTTACTCCTTTAGAGGAACTTTCCCGATGTAGAAGCCGCGCTCCAATGAGGGCGCGGCTTTATTTCTGTGAAGCTACCGATAGAGGTGCATAGCTTTTCGTTGTAGTGTCGGAGCCGGTTTGCGTTAACGGTGCGAGAGGACGCGTCATGGCGAAGTTGGCCGAAGGCGAGAACACAAGCTCCCAATCCATCCTCGTCTGGGATCTGCCAACGCGGTTGTTTCATTGGTGCCTGGTCGCGCTGATTGCGGCCTCCTGGCTCACCGGAGAGATGGGCGAGATGGAATGGCACATGCGCTCTGGCATCGCGATTCTCGCGCTTGTCCTGTTTCGGTTACTGTGGGGTGTGCTCGGTAGTACCACGGCGCGCTTTGGTCACTTCGTGAAGTCGCCGACCGCGGCCTTGGGATATGCGCGAGACTTAGCCGCCGGGCGGGCCGCGCGTTATTTGGGTCACAATCCGCTAGGTGGGTGGATGGTCGTTTTGCTTTTGGCTCTGGTCCTGTCACAGGCGGGGACGGGGCTCTTTTCCAACGACGATATCTTCACCGAAGGGCCGCTGTATCACCTGGTTACGAAGTCTACTTCAGATTGGCTGACGGTGATTCACAAGACCTTGTTCGATGTCTTGCTGGCTGCGGTCGCGTTGCATGTTGCCGCGGCATTCTTCTATCTGTTTGTGAAGAAAGAAAACCTGATCCTGCCGATGCTTCACGGCCGCAAGCCGTCCGAAAAAGAACAGGCAGGTGCGTCACTGCTTATGCGGGGGCCTGTTGCAGCTATGGCTGTCCTGGCTGTCGCGGCTGCCGCTGTCTGGGTGCTGCTGAACTGGGTGTGAAACCGGTCTGTTGAAAAGAAAACGGGGCACGGTCCGAGACCGCGCCCCGTTTGACTAACTAAATTCCTGTTACTTGTCGCGGTTCGCGTCGTGGCAGCCCTTGCAGGTCTTGCCAAGTGCGCCAAGTTGCTTGCCGGCTGCGGCCATGTCCCCGCTTGCAGCCAGATCGGCGAGCTTGGTGGCCTCTGTCTCCATAGCCTTCAAACCAGCCGCAAACTTGTCCCAGTCCTTCCAGATGTTTGCGTTGGCAGTGGTCTTTTCTCCCCCTTTGCCATGGGTATCTTGCTTGAAGGCAGCTGGTGCAAGGGTTGCAGCGGCCGCAATCCCGCGTGCGTGCGCGGCGAGCGCGTCCTTGTGCTCGACTTCCCCTTTGATGATAAGGGCAGAGGCTTTCATATTTCCGCCGACCGTTGACATCAAAGCCTTGCGGTACTGAATGGCGGCGTCTGGTTCTGTTTCGGCCAACACACCGCCTGCCATAAGCACCCCGGCGGCGAGAACGCTAGCACTTGTAATCTTTGTAAACCTGTTCATTGCTCCACCTCCTGATCTTTCCAACCTCTCGAATCCGGCTTGCGGCCGCAAGCCGGCAATAGAAGAACACCTAGCTTGCGACGTTTATTCCTGCGCGCCAAAATTTTTTTTAACGATCCAGCGCATTCTCGAAACGCCACTGCATTGGGCTGGGGCATCAGCTGATTTCGATGCCGATCAGTGAAGTTTTTTCATCGTCAATAAATAGCGTTAATTTTGATCAATAATTCAACATATCAGTGTCTTGATTGGTTAAAAAATTGGATTTTAACTGTAATTGGTAATTTTATATAATATTATTTCAAATAAAAACTAATAATTTAGTTGAAATGATCGCCTAAATTCCGTCATTATCTCGTCATTCTTCAATGTATGGAGAGAGGCGTAATTATGATGTTGGCGGGGCTTCAAGCAGTTGACGATCAGGTAGCGGTGTCGGCGCAATCAGATTTAGCGCAAAGTATGATCACAACCATGGGCCGGGATGCGGCGATCAGCGCCTGCTGGGCAAATGAGTGGTTTGGCGTTCTCGAGGAAATTTATGCCTTGGATCGTGCTCCTCACACCCAGGCGGTGGGGGCTTAAGGACTATGGTTATTGATGCGAAACTGACCGAGGGTTACGTCATTCTCTGCGACGAGCGCAGCGAAATGCACAGCTTTCTCATCGAAAGTCTCGGTTTGTCGGTGGAGTGTCCGCACTGCGGCGCGACGGCATTGGCGACCGATCTTGCCACGGAGTTTTATCTGTCGGATAGGGCAGCTGCTTAGTACAGCACTCCACCGCCTCCAGGCGGATTGCTGAAAACATACAGCAGAAAATCAAAAGGCGGCCTTTCGGAACACTTTGCGTTCTGAGCGGCCGCCTCATTTCATTCGAAAGTTAATCACGGTGCCTATCGATGTAGATTTGGCCTGCTTGGCGATCTCTTTCGTTGCGTGTTTCGGCTTACTTCGGCCGGTGCATGGTAAAGACGGTCTCGACCTTGGTGTAGTCCATATAGCCCATTCTGGCGATTGGCACGACTTTCGAGATGTCCACAAAACCGTCCGTTAGAACCGCGTCATCGATATGGACGCCAACAACCTGACCGATGACCATCGCGTTGCCGTCTTCCGGGCTATTACTCGGCAGCTCAACGATTTGATGCGTTTTGCATTCCAGGTGAATGGGGGATGCTCTCACACGCGGTGGCGCCACCAGCACGGAGGCTTCGGACTCCAGTTCGGCCAGTGCCATTTCGTCCGTCTCAGCCGGGTAATGACCGGCGCTGATGTTCATCTGATCCTTCAGATCCCAGGTGGCGATGTTGACCACGAATTCACCGGTCTCTCGGCAATTGGTCAGACTGTCTTTCGCCGCGCCGTTGTTCTGTCCGTTCGATGAGAACATGACCATGTGGGGATCGGAAGCCACGCCGTTAAAGAAGCTGTAGGGCGCGAGATTGACCACGCCGTCCACGCTGATTGTGGTGATCCAACCGATGGGACGCGGAACGATGCAGCTCTTGAAGGGGTCGCGCGGCAAACCATGCTTATTGTCAGCAGTTTCGTAAAACATAGAAGCTCTTAGGTTTTTTCGGGGGTGGGACGTTCCCGTCAACTTAGCAACAAGATCAGCTCGGGGCTACGCGATTAACCTGCGTCCGACGGCTTTCTACTCGATGCGAAGTTGGCCTTCGGGGTGGAAGGCATGGAAAACGAACGCAAAGGTCACGTCGTAGGGAATGTCCACGAGCGCGCCGTTTTCCTTACGTTGCACGACGACGTTTCCAACATCGCGGCCTTTGGCGATTTGGCCGTGATCCAGCGCGGAGTTTTGTCCTGGCTCCCAGGTGATGACCAGATCACCGCTTTCGATCCGACCGTCCGCGCGCAGCAGGTTCATGCTCCAGGCCTGCTTGCCGACAGCGACGACCCGCGCCATAGGCTCGATCCCTTCGGGCATTTCGCCGCGATAGAGGAAGGGATAAGACGATGTGTCATAGCCTTGGTAGGGATTGCGCCCGTAGGATCGCAGACCTTCGTTGTTTGGGATGAGAACCTGCCCCTCGGGGTGACGCACGGCAAAGCGTTCCCAGGATTCCAGTCGAGAGGGAAGCATCTTGAGCTTGGTGCCGGTCAGTTCTCCGACAATGGCCTCTCCCAAAAACTGCTGCCACCAGCTTTCGGTCATACGATCGTACATGACCAGGTCGGAGTTGCGCAGTTTTCCGGTGGTCCCGAATTCCAAGACTTTGCCATCGACCTCACGATCGAAGACGATCGCGGAGTTGCAAAGGGGGCAGTAAGTGACGGCCACCGGCCTTCCGCCAATGCTGTCATTGACGATTTCGTGCCATGTCAGAATGCGTAGCGGATAGGCGCGGGCTTCTCCGTTTACCAGCAGGCCCACGACCGGCTCGGTTGGGCTTAGGTCGTCAACCTCGGAGACGGCAACGAACTTCGGTCGATCGATCGAAGGAATACCGTCTTTAGGTGGGCCGCCACTCAGGATTTCACTGTAGTCGATAGAGTGAAGCGAAAAATCCGTGTTCGGCCATTCGTAGCGCCAGCGTTCGGCTGACTGCGCTGAAACCGGGGACAGAAAATCGGAGCCGAACCACGTCAAAAGAGCAAGAGCAATGAACAGCGAGACTGCGCCGGCCGATGCCGTCTTTTTACGAAAGAACTCCATGCGAGAGTTTCGGACAGCCCCTGCCGAAAAGCGAATCACACTCGGGTGAGCCGCGGGCCGCGCCCGGAGCGATCTTGCACGCGCCGGCCAACACTCACGGTGAAGCCAAGCCGTTTCCCTCTAGGCCTGTGCGACCGGTGTGGAAGCTCCGATCATCGCCTGGACTTCACGATCGACCGTCTCGGCGATCTCTCTGTGAAGGAACGTCGGGATCTTCGCTTTGGTGCAGAGTTTGCCGGTGGCCTCGACGCCGCCGTCACGGAGGATCAGTTCGACATTCTCAACCGAAATGCCAGTACGAACAGCCATCGCGGCTTCGAAAAAAGCGAGGTTGCCATTGCGGATGGCCATGAGACAGAAGGTGTGGGTCAATTCGCCCTTCGCATAGAGTTCTTGGGCATAGCCGACAGCCTCGGCCGCTGAAGCAAAATCTGCGAGTTTCAGGAGGGCGTTGCTTTGCGCGTCCTGGGCCAGGACATTCACAAAGTCGGGGGCCATACTGTACTGCTTTTCGAGGTGAGCCCTTGCTGACTCCGATACGCGTTTGATGATGTCCGTCGCCACTGCGGGCGGCAGGTCGCTCCGCATGGCCATTTTTTCAAAGAGAGTTTCATCGTCGCTGAAGCGTTTTGTCAGCGTGGCGAAGCCAGGCTCGTCGATCTGGGCAGGTTTGTTCTCGATCATCGTGTGAGCGACCTCTGCATCGCCGATTTCGGCTAACAGCCCGCTTACCTTCGATGTGAGATCCTCGCGCCCGGCGATTGCGGCGCGCACCGTGTCGGAAACGGCCAGAGCGATGGCACAAAGCTCATCTTCTGAGAAGATCTCGGTCACCTCGAGAAAGGGTACGGCGACGGACTCGAGGTCATAGGCCAGCGTGAAACCAATGTCTTTGGGTAGGAATTTGCAGTTGCGCACACTAATCGCGAGAGCCGCACGGACCACTTCGACCGCATCCTCCGCCAGTTGGCGGGCGACGGCCCATATCAGGTCGCGCTCGAGTTCGGTTTGTTCGGCCTCCAGCTTGCCGCCAAGTTTCTTAGCGACTTCGGCGCGCTTCTCTGGTGGCATTTCGTTCACCAGATAGTCCGCGTTATAGCCGCGCAAGGTCTTCTTTGTTTCCACAGATCATCCTTAAGGTTTAGGTCTGGTCTAAACCACGTTCGGAGCATCGCGCAAAGTCGTTAGAGAGCGGTTAATCTTTCGGCCGCGTTCGCGATATTTTTTTTGCGCACTGGCCGAATTTCATAAAATGTTTCAGATAACTAGCGCCCATGGGTAGGGAGTCGGCCCCGGTGCGTCAGATTGTCCGCAGATTGATAAAATCTACGTGAGTCGCCTATCGCGAGAGGCGCTGCCACTACGGCGCGACGCTGAAAAACTCAATTCCTGTTTGGTGCCGGAAGGCGTGGAGTACAATCCAGAGCAGAAAACGACAGTTTTCGATCGGTCCGGTCGAACTCGCTTGGAGTTTAGTCGGGCTGGTGTCGGGCCGGCTGCTGGTGGGTAACGACGGATCCGCCGTCGGCCGTTTTGCTATATCGCGGTACGGCACGCGCCGCGGGAAATTTGACCGTTACGGTCGTGCCGACGCCCAAGGCACTGGCAATGTGCAGAGAGCCGTCGTGCGCCTGTACCAGTTTTTGCGTAAGCGGTAACCCAAGGCCGGTTCCTTCGTGCTCCTTGGAGAAAGCGCTCGTGACGTGGCCGAAGACCTCCATCGCAATGGAGATTCCCGCCTCATCCATGCCGATACCGGTATCTTTGATCTTGATGATGAAGTCGGATTTGGCGTCGAGCGTGATGGACAACGTCACCAGTCCCCCTTCGGGTGTGAACTTCACAGCGTTGGACAACAGATTGATAAGTATCTGTTTGACGCGCAGTTCGTCCGCAAAGAGATAGGGCAGATCCGGGTCAATGGCGCTTTCCAATGTCACCTTGCCACTTTCGGCGCGCGGCGTGATCAGTCGCTGCGCTGCTGCGGAGACGTCGGCCAGATCCATCTTTTCTTCATGAAGCGCAAGCTTGCCGGCCTCGATGGCGGAGAGATCCAGAGTGTCGTTGATCAATTGCAGCAGATGCGTGCCGGATTCATGGATATTGCAGGCGTAATCCATGTATTTCGGGCTCGACATAGGCCCGAAGAGTTCTCGCCGTATGACGTCGGAGAAGCCGATGATGGCATTCAGAGGCGTGCGCAGTTCGTGGCTCATATTCGCGAGGAAGCGTGATTTGACGCGATTGGCCGTTTCGGCGCGTTCTTCGGCGCGCTTACGGTCGATCACTTCCTCGCGCAGTTCACGGGTACGTTCTTCGACACGGATTTCCAGTTCATCGCGCGCGGCCTTTAGGGCCTCCTGCGCTTCCTTGCGCTCCGTTATGTCTTCGGCGATGGCGATAAAGTGGCCTTTGCCGCCTTCGGCGTTGCGCACTGGCGAGACGGTCATTGCGCACCAGATTTCCCGGCCGCTCTTGGTCTTGAGCCGAAGTTCACCGCGCCATATGCGTCCCGACGTGACGACGGTGAGCAGGTCTTTGCATTCCTCGCTCAGCGTCTCTTGGCCGACCAACTCCCGCGGCAGGAGACCCGATACTTCACCGATTGTGTAGCCCGTCAAGCTGGTGAAACTGGGATTGATGTATTCGATGTTGCCGTTATCGGTCGTAATGATGATGGCGGCCGGGCTCTGTTCAACGGCGCGCGAGAAGGTGCGCAGTCCTTCCGTAAGTGCGCTGTTCTCGATCTCGTGCTGTTTGAGCGCGGCGACCATGTGCGAGAAAGCGTCCGCGGTTTCTTGAATCTCGGTATAGCGGCTGCGGACCACTGTGGTCGACGCGAGGTCGCCGCTGGTGATGGCCAGAGCATTGGCCCTTAGAGCGGCCATGGGTTGCGCGATGGAGCGCCAGAGCAAGAAGCCGACCAGGCAGGCCAGGACGGCAATGGCCATGGCCATATAGACGTTGAAGACCTGGTTGTCCTTGATCTGACCCAGAAAGTCGTCCTCGGGGACGTGGATGGCGATGACCCAGGGCCAGTTGGGGTTCTTAAAGGGCGCGAAGATCGCGTGGTAGGTATCGCCGGTGAACTCAAAGGTCGTAAACTGCTGCGATTTCAGGTCGATCGCGCTGCCGGATCGTGACAACGAGGCGAAGGCCGCTCGGCTCAGGGCGTCATCCAGTTCCTCGATCCGAGTAAAGCGCAAGCCCCTGGAGTTGTCGGAGCTTGGCACCTTGATCTTGTCCGCATCTGGAAAGGCGATAACATCGCTGTTCTGGTTGAGAATGAAAGCGGAGCCGGAATCGCCGATCTTTAGGCGATTCAGGAAGGTTGAAATCTCGGTGATTTCAATGTCCACGCCAACCACGCCCCGGATCGTACCCGATCTATCATAAACCGGCGCCGCGGTGGTAATGCCGGGCTGGCGGGAGGTGAAAAAGATGTAGGGGTCGGTCCAAACCAGGTCTTTGGTGGACAAAGCCTTCTTGAACCAGGGGCGGGTCCGCGGATCGTAGGTGTCTTCGAGGTCGAGGTTGCGACCGGTTTCGTTGTAGTTCGCATCTCGCCACAACAGCTCTACATGGCGGTCTTCGCCCTTTTGCGTAATGACCTTGGTCCGGAAGCCGCCTTCGGCGAACTCTTCGTCCCTTTTGACATAGAAAAAACTACCATCGGTAGCGCCAAAGTAGATCCCTGCGAACTGCGGATAGAGCCGGAGCTGTTCGAAGAAATAGCGCTCCATCGACTTTGGGTTGTCGCTGCTCAAGACATTATGGTCTGCGAGGCGCTGTGTGAGGTCAGCGGCCGTCTGCGCTGGTGAGAGGAAGTCTTCCGAGCGGTCTATTGTGTCGGACGCCACATTTTCCATAATTTGGCGCGCATGACCGAGCAACACGGCCTCGGTCGTGACATAGGACGAAAAGAGGATCGCGGAGACCGTGATGAACTGCAGCCCTATGATCCCCATGACGAGGACGCTTCTGATCGAAGGCTTCATAGTCCGTGAATCCGCATCGGTAACTTATTAGTTGGTTGATCCATAGCTTCTAGGCTCGCAGAAATGTACTATTAGGACAACTCCTGCAAGTCTGGAGGAGGAGCCGGTGGTTGATGCCTTCGGGTTTGCCGATACGCTAGTGAGTTCGTGACAGGAAGCTGCACCAACGCCAGATACACTTCTGACGCGAGGCTTCAAGTTGTAGAATGCTATTTGACGAACCGAGAGATCAGGTGGCGACTGCAACTGTTAGGGGAGGGTGCAGTTCACAGATATGACACAGATCCTGCGAAAAATGGTCATTATTGTCGTTGAGAGTAAACAACGAAGGTTTGGGTTCTCGGATTAGGAGGCATGGCGTTGCCAGCCGGATGGCTCCGGGACACCGATGTTGTCGAAGTGATATCCTGCGAGAAACGGGGAGGAGGCCAGTAGATGTTTTCCAGAAGCGATAAATCAGGGGATGCCAAAGTGGAGCAGACCAAAAGCGATGAGCAGAAGGCCGCGCCGGCCAAGACCGAGCAGGCTGCCGCGCCGCAAAGCGCTGCGCCGGCAGCGCAGCGTCCCAGCAGCGGTGCGCCGTCCGTCATTAACGCCGACTTGCGTGTGATCGGCGACCTGGAAAGCGCAGGCGACATTCAGGTCGACGGCGTTGTCGAGGGAGATATCCGTTCCCGCACCGTAACGGTTAGCCCGGGAGCTAACATCAAGGGCTCCATTCAGGCCGATACCATCAATATCAGTGGAACCGTGAATGGTCAGGTCGAGGCACCGACCATCAACATCTCCAAGACCGCGCATATGACTGGCGATGTCATCCACCAGATCCTCTCCATTGAGGCCGGGGCCAATTTCGGCGGCAACTGTCGACGGCTGGAAAGTGTGAAAGCGGCCCGTGCCGTGCAGTCGGCCTCTCAAAAGGGCGGTACCCAAGCGCCGGAGGCGGCGGCAAAGAAGGCCGCAGGATCCTGATTTCAGGCCTCGGGTCTCGCTTCGCTTCGATAGACAATGTCGTCGAACGAGGCTCAGTTCTTTGATAGAAATGCATCAGGGCGGTGCCATGGAGCGGCGCGGCGGAGAAAGCTGCGTGACTGCTCTTCAGTGGTCTGGCGTCCGATTTCGTGATGGAACTGAGCTGTAATGCAATATGAGGTTGAATTTTTGCGCAAAAGCCTACCGTTAAGCATAACCAATTCTTCATGGGTCTGCGTATAAAGAGTGCAAGACTTTGGTTTTCGACGACGGTTGGCTTTGCACAGGTCCTATACGATATCAGCGCTGGTCCTAGCGGCGGCGGTCGCTCTATTGGGGGTCGATGCGCACCAGCGTCAATCAGCAAACATCGAAGAACTGAAGCGCTCCTTTGAGGCCTCGGTGACACATCTGAGCGCGGTCGTCCGGCGGGCTGGCGCAAAAATCAGTGTTTTACAAGATGTGGCCAGGCATGAACTGCTCGCGGATCATCACGCGGACGGCGAGCCTGAGGCCCATCCCAGGCTGTTTGAGCATCTCCGTCCGTCGGCAGGTTTCGATGGCTATTCCCTGGATGCGATGCCGCTGCAAGGCGATAAACGCCCCTATGGGAACCTGACTGGGCTGGGTAGGGTCGACAGCGCGGACCCGCAATTCAGGCGCGAAATCGACATGGCGTTGCGGCTCAATCCTCTCTTCGCATCGTCCTTGACTTCGGTCCCATACATCGAACGCCTCTACTATCTCTCGAAAAGAAGCTTTGAAAACTCCTATCCCTGGGTTCCTTCGAACACCCATCGCTTTCGAGACGACGCGCAGACGGCGTCTTTGTTTGCGCAGGGCGAGGCGGAGCGAAATCCGCAGCGTCAGGTCTTTTGGAGTTCGCCGCGGAATTCCGTGATCAGCGACGAGAGAGTTATCAGCCTGGGCGCTCCGGTAGACTTTAAGGGAGAGTATCGCGGTGTCGTTGGTCTTGATCTGAACCTCCGATTACTTAGCGAAAGCCTCAGCAAAGGTGTACCCGATGTCGGGCGCCTGTTGTTGATTGCTTCAGACGGGACAGTGCTCGCCTATCAAGCCGCTAAGGAGGCTGAAGAGGATGGGAATTTCGGCCAAGTCCAGTCCTTGGAGACGCTGCCGGTAGATTTGGCCGGATATCTCGACGCACAGCGGGCGGAAGAGTTCCTGGTCCTGCGTCAGAAGGTGTCAGGGGCGCCTTGGGAAGCCGTCCTTCTGGTTTCGCGTGGCAGCATTCTGTTCGAAACTCTCAAGGAGATGTGGGCGGAGCTCGGAGCGCTGGTCCTGCTGATGTACCTGCTCATGACGGTGGAGCGGCGTCGGCGCGTCTCAATCGCCTTGCAGAAGAGTGAAGCGGACCTGAGGACTTACATCGGTGAGCTCGAGGAAAGTAAGCTGCAGGTCGAATCGCTGCTTGCGGAAATGGCACGCGAGGCCGCGCGCCATCGTGAACGGGAACGGCAATTGTCCGAAGCGCAGCGGATCGCCCGCCTTGGGGATTGGCATTGGAGCGTCGAGACAAAGATCGTCGAATGCTCCGCGGAACTCTCGCGCATGCTCGGATTTGAAGAAAGACGGATGGCCCTGGCGTTCGAAGAGCTGGTCGCGCGCGTCCACCCGCAGGATCGGGATCTCTTTGTCGACACCTTCGAAAAAACCTACAAAAACAGATCGTCCTGCGATTTCGGTTTCCGTGTCGCCAGAGAGGATGGAAGCGAACTCTTTGTGCGCCTGGAAGGCAGCTGCGAAATGCATGCGGAAGGTTCGGTCGTCGGGCTCTTTGGGGTGTGCCAGGATATATCAGTCCAGAAGGCCACTGAGATGGCCTTGATCCAGGCCTTGAACCAGGCCAAGGAGGCCAATCAGGCGAAATCGGATTTCCTCGCCAACATGAGCCACGAACTGCGTACACCTTTGAACGCGATTATCGGTTTCGGTCAGGTGATTGCTGGCGAACTCTTCGGCCGCATTGGGAACGATCGCTATCGGGAGTATGCGTCGGATATCCTGGCGAGCGGTGAGCATCTGCTGGATATCATCGACGATTTGCTCGATCTATCGAAAATCGAAGCGGGCGAATTTGCGCTCCATGAAGAAGATCTCGATCTGGTCGAATTGGCAGCCGATGTGATCAAGCTCATGGGGCCGCAATCGGAAAAACTCAACATCACGCTTTCTCTACAGACGGTGCAGGACGAGATCTGGATGCGCGGCGATCGGCGCACTTTGCGCCAGGTCATGATGAATCTGCTTTCCAATGCAATCAAATTCTCCAACGCGGGCGACGTTGCCGTTCTTGCGCTGGAAGATGCCGGCACCGAAGGCATCCTGCTGACGATCCGCGATACCGGCATCGGGATCGACGAGGAAGATCTGTCCCGCGTCATGCAGCCTTTTGGACAGGTGGCAAATCCATTGTCGCGTAACCACCCGGGGACCGGGCTCGGATTGCCGATCGTCAAGGCCCTGGTGAAGCTGCATGGCGGGCGCTTCGAAATCGACAGCGCGCTGGGTCTTGGGACCACCGTCAGGACGATTTTCCCGCCCGACCGTCGTGTAACAAAACGTCTGGACAGGGTGTCCTAACCTTAAGCCCGCTTGTGGTGCTTAGTGAAAGGCTTCGGCTGCGCGTTGTCTGGCATTGCCTGCGCCATCCTGTTCACCGAGGCCAGTCAGAACCTCAGCAAATTTCGCCCAAGTATCGCTGTTGCGGGGCCTCAGGGCCAGCCGCTCTGAGAGCAGGTTCCGCGCAAGCTTCAACTCGCCGGCTTTCATGGCGGCGTCGATCAGAATCTGGGCAAAGATATCCCGTTGCGCGTGGCTGGCGCCGATGCGTGCATAGTCGAGACGCAACGGTATCATCCGGTCGATACAGAGCCGATAGTTGCCCTTGAAGTAAGCGGCGATGGCCTCGCAAAGGGGGAGAGTCAGGTTGGGAATGGTCGTGGCCGCCACATTGCCCTCGGTCGAGGAGAACTCAAACAGGGACGTTGTGAGGCGGGCGATATCCATATCGAAGCCCCGGCGCGCCAAAGCGATCATGACATGGGTATCGGTAAAGGGCAGGACGTGATCGCCAATCTTCGCCGAACAGACATTGGCGAGTTCGCCCCAACGGCCGTCGATATCTACGCCGCGCAACTCCAGCCGCAATAGGATCGACACGGCGTTCTGGATATCCAGGTAGAAGTCCGACGACTCCGGATAGATCCACTTGTCGAACAAGGCCAAAACACGTTCGCTGTCGCCCGATTCCAGGGCGAACATGGCCAAGTGCCAATAGAGGTGTTCCTTCATGGGGTTACGGTCGGCCCAATCTTCATCCGGCACTGTCAGGAGATCCAGTCCTTCGTCCAGCCGACCCTGCATCTCGAAAACATGGCCCAGAGCGTGGACGGCCCAAAGGTCGTTTGCGTTCAGCTCAATCGCTCGGCGGGCCGATGCCTCGGCAGCGGCATAGTCGCCGCTCTCTTCGAGTCCGAAGGCTTGCATGCCGAGCAGAAAGCCATATCCGGGCACGGACTCATCCCAGGAAGACTGTAGCCGTCCGACTGCATCGCGCATGCCGTAGTTCCGCCCAAGCCAGAAGGAATAGTGGTGATGCAGGCGCGCGGAGAGGATATCGCGCGGGTGTTCGACAAGGATCTCGTCCCAGATCTGGCAGGCCGTTTTGGTGTCGCCGCGGTGCAGTGCCGCAAGGGCAGCGATACTGGCTTTTTCACGCCAGGTGGCGTTGGCAGAGGCTGCCTCTGCAGCTGCCAGACTCTCACCGATCTTGTCGCGCAGGGCGGTGGAGTGAAATCCGGACAGCATAAAGCCCTTAAGGCAATGCCCCATGGCGAAATCCGGATCGGCGGCCAACAGCTTTTTAAGTGATGGCGTGGCGGCAAGCCTGAACTCAAGATAGTTCTCGATGGTCTCGTCATAGGCCGCGGCGGCGGCATCGCTGTCGGTGGTCAAGGGAATGCCGCGCTTGTCGCTACGCATCGATATCCTCCGCTCTGTTTATGTCCGGTTTGCGCCGGTTCGCTATCGGCATGTTCGATTATGACGCGGTTGCTGCGTCCTGTTCCGGAAAGAGTTCGCGCAGTCCATCGCGGGAGGCCTCGCAAACACCGCGTTCGGTGATCAGGCCTGTGACATAGCGTGACGGTGTCACGTCGAACGCAAAGTTCGCTGCCGGACTGCCGTCGGGCGTCAACTGGACCGTCACCAAGTCTCCGTCTGCCGTGCGCCCGGTTATGTGCGAAACCTCTGTCGCGTCGCGCTGCTCGATTGGGACATCGCGCAGTCCGTCCTCGATCGTCCAGTCAACGGTCGGGCTGGGCAGCGCAACGTAAAAGGGCACGCCGTTGGCATCGGCCGCCAAGGCTTTCAGGTAGGTGCCGATTTTGTTACAGACGTCACCGGCGGCAGTTGTCCGGTCGGTGCCCACGATACAGAGGTCGACCAGTCCATGCTGCATCAGATGACCACCGACATTGTCGACAATGACCGTGTGCGGGACCCCGTGCCGGTTGAGTTCCCAGGCAGTCAGGCTGGCACCCTGGTTTCGGGGGCGAGTTTCGTCGACCCAGACATGCACGGGAATACCCGCATTGTGTGCTTTGTAAATCGGGGCGATCGCTGTTCCCCAGTCGACGGTCGCCAGCCAGCCTGCATTGCAATGGGTTAAAATGTTGACGACGCTTTCACGGTTTTTCGCTTCCCAGCACGCGGCGATCAGTTCCTTGCCGTGATCGCCAATCGAACTGCAGATCTGCACGTCCTCGTCGCAGATTTCAGCGGCCCGGCGATAGGCGGCAGCCTGCCGTTCCTCCGGCGCCAACGGCAATAAGCGGCCGCGGAGATCGTCCAGAGCCCAGCGCAGATTGACGGCAGTGGGGCGCGTCGCCAGAAGTGTCTCATAAGCTTGCGAGAGGCGTGCATCCGATCCGTCGCCTTCTAGTGCCAAGCACATGCCATAAGCAGCAGTCGCCCCGATCAGCGGCGCGCCGCGCACCAGCATGGCGCTGATCGCGTGAGCGGCGTCATCGAGGTTGTTCAGTTGCACCGTGGTGAAGTGGTGCGGCAACTTGGTCTGGTCGATAATCTCGACCGTCTTGCCGTCCTCCGCGAGCCAGATTGTGCGGTAGGCTTGGCCGTCGACATTCATTATTCGGCACCTCGCTGGATTTCCTGCGCATATTTTACAACAGCCGAGACGTCCGCGTAACTATGGCGGTTTACGATCAGCTCTCGCCCCAGACGCAGGGCCTTGGTTTCGCAGGCAGCGCGCAGGTCTGGATCTTCGATGGATTCGAGGTCTTCCACATGCGCCAGTCCGAGGATCCGGCGGACCATTTTCATCCCGCCGAAGCCCAGTGAATCGTGAAAGAGTTTTTGCATATAGGCTTCGCGGTACTCCGAGAGAGCCGCTGCGCCCTCCTGATCCGTGAAGAGTTCAGCGACATAGGAATCGCCGTTTGCTTCGGTTTCCCAGAGCTTTAGAAACTTGCTGCGGAAGCCGTTCCAGATCAGTTCCACCTGCTCCAGGATCCAGGCGCTGTAGTCAGTGCGATCGTCTTCGGCGCTGGCATGTCCGGGCTGAGAGAAGTAGGCGAGGAAGAGGTTGCCGATCACCGCGCCAACGTCAAAACCGCGTGGTCCGTAGAAGGCGAACTCCGGATCGATCATCTTTGTTTCGCTTTCAGTGACCATGATCGAGCCGGAGTGAAGGTCACCGTGGATCAGTGCTTCAGCCCGCCCCATAAAGGCCTCCTTCAACGCCTGACCGGCGACTTTGAGTTCGGCATCCGCGCGGAACTCGGCGGCAACACCATCGAGCTGAGGAGACGTCCAGCGGTTGAGCTCCGCAATGCGGTAGGGATCGGTGAAGACCAGATCCTCGGTGATTTTGCAGAGTTCGATGTTGTCGCAGAAAACCGCGTTGCGTTTCTTTTTTTCAGCGGCCGGCAGATAAAGGTCCGAGGTTTTGAACAGCGTTTGCGCCATGAACTCTGCTACATGTTCGGCGAGGTTCGGATAGCGCGTTCCAGCGATTAGACCCTTGCGCAGAATAATGTGCGGCGTGAGGTGTTCCATCACAGTGAGAGCCATTGCGTCATCGTAGTGATAGACCGCCGGAATAAGGTCAGGGACGCAGTCGATTTCGGCGATGAGGGCCTCGTGCTCAAAGAATGCGCGCTTCAGAGGAAGAGGCCAGCTTTCGCCGACCAGACGAACGTAGGGCAGGGCTTGCTTGACCACCAGCGATCCCGCCGGGCCACGGACGATGAATACGAGATTGAGATTGCCGTCACCAACCTCATCGACCTTCCAGTCTCCGGCGGTGCCGCCCAGATGTGCCGCGCAAGAGCTGACCTGTGCCAGATAGGGCGGCAGCGTGGCGCCATCCAAAGGACGGTACTCCTCGTCGACCGTTGTCCCGCTCGAATCAGACGCCAGCGACATTCCTATCCCCTCCTGTTTGCGTGCCTGTTAGTCGGTGGCGGGCGGTGAGACCGCGGCCACGATCGGCAATTGCCTGGAGGATGACAGAAAGGCCGGCTTCAAACCAAGCTGAAATCGCAGATGTGTGTTTTACGGGGTAACTTGAGAAGCACAGCTCAACCCGACAGCAAGGCCTACGGTCTGTCGAAAGCGAGGAGTCTCGACGCGGTTTCTAGCAGAAGGTCGCGGCTGGACAGGGCATCAGGACGCTGTGCGCTTGGCCTGCTCGGCACTCTCGATGAAGCCTTCGTCGTTGGCGAATGCGAGGTAGTTGTCCAACACACGCATCAGTTCCCCACCGTCGTCGGACAGTTGGACACCATGCTCTTTCGTCTTGCCACGCACAGCGGCGCAAAGATCGAGCAGAAGGGACGTGTGATTGAACGCGTAGTCGCCCATGGACGAAGACTTCCTCATAAAACTTCCAGACTGACGCCAGGCCCGAACAAGACCTTTTGAAGACCGACCAACGCTACTGCGGGATCATGTCTTCAATGTGGCACCGTCATTATTTCTTGACGATCACCCGCCAATTCAAGGCGGAATGCTAAACACCTCTAGCGCGTAATTCAAAAAAATTCGCACAACTGAAATAGGTGCCGCTGAATCGAATAACGACTCCTTGGGAGTCTGTTAACCAACATTTGCCGGACCTCTATCGCATAAGTTCCGTGAATGCAACTGATCTATGGATCCAAGCTGTCCTCAGCCTGCTGATTCAACCTGTGAAACAGCCGATTCACGGCAGTAACGCAATTTCCGGCAGAATCTACAGCGTGCGTTTGCGCACCAAAGTGAGAAACAGGCCGAACAGGATCAGCGCGCCGCCAAGAAAACTACCAAGGACCGTGAAAAGTCCTAAGCCAAGCGGATTGCCCTCACCTGTACCCAAAAGAACGTCAAGCAGCGTTGGCGCGTAGCTCAAAGCGACGATCCAGAACCCCAGCTTGATCATTCGAACCTCCGGTTCGCTCGTAGGGCGTTGCAGCCCCGCAGACCTTACACAACGGCCTGCCGAACGAGACACTTCGTCTGAGAGTCTCGGCGAGGGAAACCAAAAATCCGTTAAATCGAGGATTTGAGCTAATTGTCGCTGGTCTTCGGCAAGATCACCGTGACGGTCAGTCCGCCGCCGGTCCGATTGGTGAGCGAGATGTCGCCGCCGTGGCTCCTGATGATCGATCGGGCAATGGCGAGACCAAGGCCTATGCCGCCTGTTTCCCTGTTGCGGGACTCTTCCAGGCGCTCGAAGGGTGCGAAGACCCGCTCGAAAGCTTCCTCCGGAATACCGGGGCCGTCATCCTGGATGATGATATTGAGGTTTTCCCGGTCCTGTTCGATATCGAGTCGCGCCCGTTCCCCATAATCCGTGGCGTTTTCGATCAAGTTACGCAGTGCCCGTTTGAGAGCGACTGGACGGCAGGTATAGGGTAGGCGTTCCAGTTGCTGACAGGTGACATCTCTACCTAAGTCCCGCAGATCGTCGCAAAGGCTCTCGATCAGTGCACTTATATCGACTTTCCGCGTGTCCTCCTGGACCGCTTCCTCCCGGGCGAAGGCTAGTGTCGCTTCGGTGATCCGCTCCATCTCATCGAGTGTTTCGATGATTTTGCCACGGATGTCTTCGTTCTCTACGAACTCCGCCCGCAAGCGCATAGAGGTAATCGGTGTGCGCAAGTCATGCGAAACCGCGGCAAGCATCCGGGTTCGATCCTCCACATAGCGTTTTAAACGCGTGCGCATCGCGTTGAAGGCCTCGGTCGTGCGACGCAGTTCCGGGGGACCTTCGGCGGGTAGGGTCGCAACGTCTTCGCCGCGCCCCAAGCGGTCGGCGGCTATGGCCAAGCGCGTCAGAGGGCGTGCAATCCGCCTGGCCATGATCACAACGATCAAGGCGATCAGCAACGCCATCACCAGCATCGAGATGTAAGCTGGCCATTGCCAAGCCGGCGCGTTGCCGGGTACGACGGTCGCGGCGTTCAACCAAGTGCCATTCGGTAATTGCAGAGAGGCAAGTAATCCAAAGCCAGGCGGGCCGGGCCAGCCATGGCCGTGATCCTCATGTTTCTCACGGCGATGTCCCCAATCGCCGCTCTTGTCCCGGTCTTCGCGCTCATCGCCGTTATATTGCCGCTTTTTTTGAAGACGCGCCCAACGAAAGAACCTGGGCCGCTCGGTGAGCACCACCCGGACTTCCTGCAGATTGCTATCCAGCAGCGTGAGCAGCTGCTTGCGTTCCTTTACGGCCGGGCGAAGGCCTTCGCCGAGAGTCGCGGCGCTATCGTCCGAGAGCCAATATCTCAAGCGGCGGGAGCTCATCTGGCGGACGACCCGCTTGCGGTTGGCTTCCGGCGTATCGAGCAAGAGTTTGCTGGCCGTCGCGATGGCCGTGATCGCCTCTTCGCGGATGGCGCTGCGCACCGAGGCGCGGCGCTCGTCCTCGAAGATCACGGCGGAGACGAAGTGCGACGCGACAAGTGCCAGCAAAAGCAGGGCGATCATCTGGCCGGCAAGGCTTTTGGGCAAGAGTCGCTTCATGATTTCCCGACGTCCGTTGCGAAGCTGTAGCCGCCGCCCCAGACTGTTTTGATCAAACGTGGAGTCTTCGGATCGCGTTCGATCTTCTTGCGCAGCCGGCTGACCTGGTTGTCGATGCTGCGGTCGAAGACCTTGGCTTCGCGGCCTTGGGTCAAATCGAGCAGCTGGTCGCGGCTGAGTACTCGATTAGGGTGGTTCAGGAAGGCCATCAGCAAGGTGAACTCGGCCGTGCTGAGCGGCGTCGCCACCTGGGAATCGTCCATAAGTTCCCGCTGGTCGACATTGAGTTCCCAGCGGTCGAAGGTCAGGCGGTTACTGGTTACTGTTTCGCGCTGCGGCGGCAGACTGTGAGAGCGCCTGAGGACCGCTTTGATCCGCGCGAGCAGCTCCCGCGGATTGAAGGGTTTTGTGAGGTAGTCGTCCGCGCCGATTTCAAGACCGATGACTCGGTCCGTCTCTTCCGACATGGCGGTCAGCATGATGACCGGAAGATCGCTTGAAGCCCGGAGTCCACGGCAGAGCGAGAGACCGTCTTCGCCGGGCATCATGATGTCCAGGACAACCAGATCGATGGCGCTGTCCTGCAACACACGCTTCATTGCCGTTCCGCCGTCGGCAGTCGTCGCGCGGTAGCCGTGTTTGCGCAGGTACTTCGCAAGCAGACTCCGGATGTCTTCGTGGTCATCGACGATCAGAATATGCGGTGTCGCTTCCATGAAGTCCTGTTTCAAGCAAATCCAGTGATGTTCACGCTCTGCCCGTAGGGCCAGCTTCTCAGCCGGCTTCCGGTGAGAACGCGCTACTATGTGCCAGCTTTTGCCGTCTCTCTGGCAAAAAATTGTATCAAAGTGTCACAACATCCGGCGCTGCCACAGTTTGCGACGATTTTCCCAGGTCCGTGACAAACTTCTGCGACAGGGGCTTCCTAGATTGAGGTTATCGCAGATTTCACCACTGAGGATGATCATGAAAAAGACTACGAAATTCGCCATCGGTGCCGCAGGCCTGGCAGCAACAATAGCTTTGGCCGGCGTCGGGCTCAGCAACGCCCACGAGCGTTGGAGCGATGGCGGACCGCGGGGATACCACGGCCAGGAAATGCATGGCGACGGCATGCAGAAGGGTCACGGTCATCACGGCAAACGGGGCAAGATGATGCGCCGAATGATGGAACGCTTCGATGCCAACTCTGATGGCAGCCTCACTCAAGCGGAGATCGATCAGGGCCGGAATGAACAGCTTGCCAAGTACGACAGCAACCAGGATGGCAATTTGAGCCTGCAGGAGTTCGAGGCGCTTTGGCTGGAGCGGATGCGTCCGCGGATGGTCGACCGCTTCCAGGATTTGGATGAGAACGGTGATTCAGAGGTGACGGCGGAAGAGTTCCTGGATCCCTTCGCCAATGTGGTTGAGCGTCATGATCGCAATGGCGACGGCGCGCTGTCGAAGGAAGACCGGCGTAAGCGTGGTTGGCGTGGGTCCGACGGGAATCGCGAGTAGGTCGAACCTGTCCATCCAATAAAAAAGCCGGGTGGAGATCGCACCCGGCTTCTTTCTAATCCATCCGGCCTTTAGGCGGCGTCGTTTGAGTTGATCAAATGAACATCGCGTTGAGGGAAGGGGATCGAGATACCGTCGGCGTCGAAGCGTTCCTTCATCGCCTTTGTCATGTCGAACTTCAGTCCCCAGTAGTCGCCGGCGTTGCACCAGACCCGGACGATAATGTTGACTGAACTGTCGGCTAGTTCACCTACGGCTACCATCGGCGCCGGGTCTTTATGGACCCGCTCGTCGGCGTTGGCGATTTCCAGGATCGCCTTCATGGCGTCGTCGATGCTGTCACCGTAGCCAATGCCCATGACCATATCGACACGGCGCGTCGCGTTGTGGCTGAAGTTCTTGATCGCCGTATCCCAAAGCTGCCCATTGGGCACAATGATATGGACGTTATCCGGCGTGTTCATGGTGGTGGTGAAGAGTGAAATGGCTTCCACCGTTCCGCTGACGCCGCCACCATCGATGAAATCACCGATCTTAAAGGGACGGAACAGCAGCAGCATGACACCGGAGGCGACGTGACCGAGCGTACCTTGCAGAGCCAGACCGACCGCCAGACCCATGGCACCCAAGACTGCAATGAAGCTTGTGGTCTCGACACCGAACTGGCTGAGGACGGCGAGTATCGTGAAAATGATAACTGCGTAGCGCACCATACTGGCAAAGAACTTGCGCAGCGTTTCGTCCATCTTAGGGCTTTTGCCTAAAAGTTTGTCGACGGTCCGTGACGCCCAGCCGGCGAACATCCAACCGACGATGAGAATGATAATGCCGCCGACCACATCGAGGCCGTAGGTGGTAACGATCTCGACAATGAGATCCCAAGTCTCTCCGACGTCTTCACTCATAATACTTTCCCTCTTTCATTATTCATTTTGGATCCGCTGCGCGAAGGCCGCTCCCCAGTTTAGGGACTCTCAGTTTCCCTTCAAACCTCCGCACGGAATTTATGACTGCCTGTCACGGACAGAAATGCCTTCATTCCCGGCATAGCTTGGCGATGCGCAAAAATCCCCCGATCTCCAAGTGACTGTCCACTTGATGAAAGTAGCCCCTATCATGAAATTCAGATGGAAAGCATGTGAGGATCATTACGTATACGCGGTCCGGCCATTGAACGCTGTTTTGCCCTTACGCCGAAACATGAGCCTAGCATATTCCACTGGCGTGCGACAGTTACTGCCGAATAAAACCTAACGGGCTCCGAATTTGACTTGATTGCCCATTCTCTGTGCACAATAAGTTGGTGCGGTTACTTAGATATTGCGGCTTCGGTGAAAATACTCGCAATCGTATTTATATGTTTTGTTTTGATTCTATCCGCAGTGGCCAGGCGGTCGCGCCCAAGCGTGGTAAGGCGGCCGCAATAACGGCTCGCAGGCCAAGTTGCTGAGGTGCTATAACTTGGCCTATTGGATCATCCGGGGAGAAAAACGTGAGTGAGCAGGCAGACAACAAAGCTGGCGGCGCGAAAGACGGCGAGAGCTTTGAGCAACTGCACCAGGCCATGGCTGGTCAGGCTGAGGCCGCGGAGCGCTGGAGCGAACTCGCGGACCGGAGTCAGCGCGTGATGCAGGCCTTTTGGGAGCGCCAGAACGATCAAGGCTTTCAGGTGACCGATCCGGTGGCTGTGGGCAAAGCCTTTATGGAAGCTTCCGCGGCCCTCTGGAGCGACCCTGCTAAGATGATGGAAGCCCAGACCCAGTTGGTTCAGGAGAGCATCGCGCTCTGGCAGAGCACCAACCGGCGGATGATGGGCGAAGAGGTGGAGCCGGTCATTGAACCTGAGCGTAGTGACCGCCGCTTCAAAGCCGCGGAGTGGAGCGAGGATCTGCTGTTTGACTTCATCAAGCAATCCTACCTCCTATCGTCCCGCTGGGCGCAATCGCTTGTCCGCGACGTTGACGGTATCGATCCCAAGTCCAAAGAAAAGGTCGACTTTTATACTCGGCAATATCTGAGCGCGCTGTCGCCCAGTAATTTTGCCATGACCAATCCTGCCGTGATCAAGAAGACCATGGACAGCGGCGGCGAGAACCTCATGTCCGGCCTGCAGAATCTTTTGAACGATATGGAGAAGGGGCGGGGCCGCCTGGACATCTCCATGACGGACGAATCGAAGTTCGAGGTCGGCAAGAACGTCGCCATCACGCCGGGCAAGGTTGTTTTCCAGAACGAGCTTATGCAGCTCATCCAATACGAGCCGAGCACTGAGACGGTTTACAAAAGGCCGCTGCTCTTCGTGCCGCCCTGGATCAACAAGTTTTATGTCCTCGACCTGCAGCCGAAGAACAGCTTGATCAAGTGGGCGATCGATCAGGGTTACACGCTGTTTGTCATATCCTGGGTCAATCCTCGTAAGGAACTGGCGCACAAGTCCTTCAGCGACTACATGCTCGAAGGGCCGCTGGCGGCAATCGACGCCATCCAGCAGGCGACGGGCGAGGATAAGGTCAACATCCTGGGCTTCTGCATTGGTGGAATCCTGACCGTATCCACGCTGGCCTACATGGCAGCAAAAGGGGATGACCGCGTGGCATCGGCCACGCTGCTCGCCACGATGGTCGATCTGCAGGACATCGGCGAGGTCAGTGTCTTCATCGACGATGAGCAGTTGGCCTCGATGGACCGGCACATGGAGGAAAAGGGCTATCTCGAGGCTCACCATCTGGCGCAAATTTTCAGCATGATGCGCGAAAACGATCTGATCTGGTCGTTCGTGGTGAACAATTACCTGATGGGCCGGGATGCCATGCCCTTCGATCTGCTGTACTGGAATTCAGACTCGACACGCTTGCCGGCGTCGATGCTGTCCTACTATCTGCGCAATGTGTATCAGAAGAACCTCCTGAAAGAGCCGGGCGGCATGGTTCTGAACGGTGTGCCGATCGACATCTCGAAAATCAAAATTCCGACCTACTTCCTGGCGACGAAGGAAGATCATATCGCGCCCTGGGGCTCGTCCTATCCGGCGATTCATCACCTGGGCGGTCCGGTCCGTTTCGTTTTGGGGGCTTCCGGTCATATTGCCGGCATCGTCAATCCGCCAGCTGCTAATAAGTATTGCCACTGGACCAATAGCAAGAAGCCCAAGGACAAGGACGCCTGGCTGGAAGGTGCTGTGCGGCACGAGGGATCCTGGTGGCCCGACTGGCATGCCTGGCTATCTAAGAAAGCGGGAACGAAGAAGACGGCGCCGCGGGTTCCTGGTGACGGTAAACTGTCGATCATCGAGGATGCTCCGGGGTCCTACGTCAAGGTGCGGGCCATCGACTAGGTCAGTCAGTTCCCGAGGCGGTCCTGCGCAAAGGTTGTGTGGATACGAAATGGATCGTAGGGAAAGGCTTGAGGCATCTTGGGACAGCAACGCGGAAAACTGGACCCGCGCCGTCCGCGATGGTCTCATTCCAAGCCGAAAGGCAGGCACAGATGACGCCGTGGTTGCGGCTATCCTCTCGTGCCAGCCAAAGCGCATGTTGGATGTGGGGTGTGGTGAGGGCTGGTTATGCCGGCGTATTGCAGCATTTGGCTCCTGCGAGGTTGTTGGAATTGATGGAACCCCGCGGCTGGTCGAAGAAGCCCGGCGGGCCGATCCGCAGAACCGCTACGACGTTGTCAGCTATCGCGACCTGATTGCGGGGAAGTTTACCGCCGACGGGCCGTTCGATGCGGTTGTATTCAACTATGCTTTGCTCGAGGAGCAGGTTGTCGAGCTTTTGACCGCCGCCAAGGGGCTGCTTTCAGATAGCGGCGCCATCATTATCCAAACACTCCACCCCTGGGTATTGTCACAGGGTGGGGAGTATCGGGATAGTTGGCAAAATGAGGACTTCGCCAGCTTTGAAAATCAGAACTGGGCGACCATGCCCTGGTACTTCCGGCGACTTTCCACCTGGCACGACGTGATCCGCGAAGCAGGGTTGGTTATCGACCGGCTTGAGGAACCGGCCGAGACGTCCGGAAAGTTGCCATTGTCATTGCTAATGTTCTGCAAAGATGCGTGAGCGTTATCCTAGAGTGGCGTTTGAATCGGGATAATCGCCTTATCGTTTGATTTTTTACCTATCAACCAGCTTAACTGAAATTTAACTCGAATAGTCTGGATCTTAATCCAACAAGCCTTTTTGCGTGTGTATTTTCTAGTATCTATGTTTGGTTTTAGGTGTAAATTCTTGTGTTTGTTTTTTTAATGTGAAGTATTGGTGTGTTGAAGCAACTGTAAGTGGTCGATTGTATTAACGAAACTTCAGTAAAATTCAACTAGAAAGCATAGCGTTCTGATTTGTCGGGCGTCTGCCCATTTTTTTATCGGGGTGCTGTAATGGTTTCGATGCGTTCGGTCTTTGGTGGTCTAGGGGTCGCGGCCCTGCTGGCGTTTCCCAGCCAGTCATGGGCCCAGGAAGCCACTCCATCTCATGTCTATCAGGTCGTTGACGACATCAATGCGGAACTCGCTTTGTTGCTTGAAGCCGATGATTCGGTCGCACAAAAGGACGAGACCGCGCCAGCGCTGACGGCGCGAAAGCCGCGCCACGTCATTCAAAAGGCGAGGGAAATGTTTCTGAAGGTGCAGACTCTGCGCCGGATCAATGGTTTGCCCGCCACGGAGCTGCAACCCTTTCCGGTTCGGGCGATCAAGCCCGCGGACGTCAAGGGGTTGGTCTCAGCCATTTTGACGGACCTGCGAGGTTTGCGTGAGCCCTTCGCAGTGACGAACGATCCCGAACCGGCAGCGCTGACAGATGGCAAGACGCCGACAGATGTCTATCAAAACCTTGTTGGCGCGACAGCTGCGGTCAACAGCCTCGGCGTGCCTAAGGTCGTGCCAAACGATGTCTACCGCGTCGCGCTCGCCATCGTCAGCGATCTTACGAAAATTCGCTCCGCCCGGGGCCTGACCGAAGAGATTCCGCTCAAGAAAGAAGCAACCGGTAAGAAGCCGGGTCAGGTCTACGAACTCGGCGTGCAACTGCTCGAGCGCCTTGCCGAGCTGACTCAGAACGAGGATTTCGCCATACCTGGCGGTGTGGTTCTGCCGAACCGGCGGGAAGGCAAGATCACGCCGGCGCATGTCATCGACATTCTGAACAATGCGCAGGCGGAAGTCGTCGCTGTAAAGCTTGCGGTTGGGGCGAGCGAGCCGACTGAAGTGATCGCGCCCCCGGCGGGTAAGACCCCGTCAGATGTGTTCGATGCGCTTCAAACAGCCCTGCAGATGCTCGAGGGTTTGCAGGCTGGTGCCTAGCCATCTGCCGGCAGAAGCAGACCACGCCACTTCCCACTCTGTAACTTCCATGTCTTTTGGGGATTCATAATGCCCAGTACCGATGATGCCGCGAAAACCACAGAGACTGCCGAGCAGACTCAAGCTCAGACCAAGAACGGAATAAAGGAGCTGTTGTCAGGTGTTGGCGGCAAGGTTGTCGTCTTGGCCGTGTTGCCGATTGCGCTGATGGCAGCCCTGAATATCTTCAGCACGACACAGAGCTTCGGTGTTTTCGAGGAGTCTCTGGAACGTCAGAATGCCTCTGAGGAAGCCCGTGCCGCAATCCTGAGCGCGAACGAGGGCGTAACGATCGGCATGCTCTCGATGCTGCAAAGCACGGCCGCGCTTTTGAAGGCGCACCAGGGCAGCCTTCTTATGAAGAACCCGGGGTTGGTGGATCGTACCTCTAAGGCGCGTGCCATGGTTGGAGAGGAAATCGATACTTTCCGCGAGAGTGTTCGCGCGCTGAGTGAAGCGCTGGAGACTTCTGGTTTGGTAACCTCCGACGGCGCTACGGAACTGCAGGCCGAGGGTCGCAAACGGCTGAACATTATTAAGCGTGTCACCCAAACTTTGCCGCCGCTTTTCGAGATGTTTGTCGAGTCCAACGATCGCACATTGGCCTTGATTAAGGATGGCAAGTTCGCTGTTGCCACTTCGAACTTCACCTTCGAAGAAACGCAACGCCTCGAAATCGTGAACGAGAGCCTCTTCAAGATCAGCGGCAATCTCGAAAAGCTGACGGCCGCAATCGATCAGTCGCTTGCGCAGGCGGTTGAAGCCGATACGAAGCAAGCCATAGGCGATTTGAATTCTCTCTCTTTCTTTTCCTACAGCCTGTTGGCCGTGATGGCGGTTCTGCTGGTGGCTGGCGCGGCCTGGTATGCGATCCGCGGTCTCGCCACGCCCCTGACGGAAATGAGTGTGGCGATGCGGACGCTAAGCTCGGGTGACACTTCGTTGGAGATTCCGTCTCTCGAACGCAACGACGAGATCGGGAGTATGGCGAAAGCCGTTCAGGTTTTTAAGGATAACGCCATCGAAAGCGCGCGATTGGCGGCGGCACAGGCGGAAGAACAAGCGGCCAAGGAAAAGCGGGCCGCTTACATCGAAAGCCTGAGTGCTAAGTTCGATGCCGAAGCCGTTGAGATGCTCGATTCCGTATCGACGGCCTCCAGTGAAATGCGCACCACCGCGCAGTCAATGGCGAGCACAGCCGAACGGGCTTCCGAGCAGACCGTATCGGTTTCCAATGCCTCCGAGAGTGCATCGGGTAACGTGCAGACGGTGGCTTCGGCAACGGAAGAACTTTCCGCGTCAATTTCGGAGATCACGAGGCAGGTTAACCAGTCGAGCGAGATCGCCGGCAAAGCTGTCACCGAGGCCGAGAGGGTCAGCGGGACCGTTGCCGGTCTTGCCGAAGCGGCGCAAAAAATTGGGGATGTCGTCAATCTTATTCAAGAGATCGCGGAGCAGACAAATCTGCTGGCGCTCAACGCAACTATCGAAGCCGCGCGCGCTGGCGATGCCGGTAAGGGCTTCGCGGTGGTCGCGTCGGAAGTGAAATCTCTCGCGAATCAGACCGCCAAGGCGACCAGCGACATTGCTGCGCAGATCACGAACATTCAGACCGCGACCTCCGAGACTGTGGATGCGATTGGCGGCGTTCGCGAAGTGATCGATCAGATCGGAGAAAATGCCGAGTCGATTGCCTCCGCGGTCGATGAGCAGAATTCTGCAACGCGCGAAATCTCCCGCAATGTCCAGGAAGCAGCTCGGGGCACGGGGGAGGTCACCAGCGGTATGGCCGAAGTTCAGAAAGCCTCCAGTGAAACCGGTGATGCCGCTGGACAGGTTCTGGGGGCCGCAGACGATCTTTCTCAACAGTCGGACCTGCTGAAGGCTAAGGTGCACGAGTTCCTGAGCAGCCTGAAAGCAGCTTGACCCGGGCCTGGCTCGGCGCATCCAAACGAAGCGTGATGGAAGAGGTGGTCGCGTCTCGTAGCGGCATATGGAAGCAGCGGCGGTTTAAAGACGCCGCTGTTGATTGCCCGCCAACCTAAGCATTGCTATAGACCTTGGTGTAAACCAACCTCAAGGTGTTTCCTGCGTTGAAGGTTCTCTTGACAGGCGCCAACGGGTTCGTCGGGCGCCATCTGCTGGCTGCGTTGACGGGCGCGGGCCATAGCGTTGTTGCCGCCGTCCGTGATCCGGTGACTTTTCGCAAGCAATGGCCAGCTATTGAAGCTATCGCCTGCGATTTCATGACAGATCATGACAGTTCTGTCTGGCGTGAACGCCTGCAGGGAATAGAGGCTGTCGTGAACTGCGCTGGCGTTCTGCAACGCAGCCCCGGCGTCGACCCGGAAGCTATCCATCATGTCGGACCTGCGGCGCTTTTCGATGCCTGCCAGGAACTGGGTTTGCGCAGGGTCGTGCAGATTTCCGCGATCAGTGCGCGAGACGACATAGCGACTGAATACGCGCAGACGAAGTGTCGGGGCGATGCCCATCTGATGTCCTTGGATCTCGACTGGGTCGTCCTGAAGCCGTCTTTGCTCTACGCCAAGGGAAGCTACGGTGGAACCTCGCTGATCCGGGCTCTTGCGGCCTTTCCGATCGCGGCGCCCTTGCCTGGGCGTGGAGACCAGCTCTTTCAGCCGCTTCATTTGAACGACTTCGGCAAAACCGTGGTCAAGGTTCTGCAGGAGGATCGCTTCGCGAAGTCTGTTCTGGAACCCGCTGGACCCGAAACCCTCTCGCTGAAGGAAATCCTACTGGCTTATCGCGATTGGTTTGGGATCGTTGATGGGCGTAGCTTCAAGATACCTTTGCCCCTGGTCAAACTGGCTTGCCGTTGCGGGGATATACTTGGCGTTGGCGCTTTACGCAGCACGTCGCTGGATCAGATCCTGCAGGGGAACTGCGGCGACAACCAAGGCTTTATGACCGCCGTCGGTTTTCGTCCTCAGAGTCTTTCCGAAGCGCTCGCGAATGAAGCGGCTGACGTTCAGGATCGCTGGCATGGTCAGCTCTACTTTTTCGCCGCGATCTTGACGATTGTGCTGGCGGTGACCTGGATCCTTTCAGGGGTCATCGGCCTGATTGTCGTGTCTGAAGTCGGCCAGGCCATCGGCGGGCGCATCGGGCTCCCTGGCCCTCTTGCCAACATCGCGGCCGTGGGCGCTTGCCTGATGGATATCGCAATTGGTCTTTGGGTCGCCTGGCGGCGATGGTCGGGCCTCTGCGCTCTCACGCAGATTGCGGTCATTCTGGTTTACAGCCTGGTGTTGGGGGTGGCTCTACCGGAGCTTTGGCTGGATCCCTTCGGGTCCCTCGTCAAGAACCTCCCCATGCTCGCGCTGATTCCGGTCTGGGCCGTTTTGGTGAAAAGCAGATGATTGATCCTTATCTGACCGCGAAGTGGGTGCATATCCTGAGTTCGACGATCCTTTTTGGAACTGGCTTGGGAACGGCTCTTCATCTTTGGCTGACTCATCTTTCCGGCAGTGTCCCGGCAATCGCTGTCGCGACCCGAAACACCGTCCGTGCGGATTGGGCCTTTACCTTGCCGTCGGTCATCGTACAGCCCGTGAGCGGCGCGGTGTTGATAGATATGGCCGGGTACGATTGGGGAGAGTCTTGGCTTGTCCTCGCGCTGGTGCTCTACGTCGTGGCAGGTGCCTGTTGGCTGGTGGTTTTGAAACTGCAGCTGCGCATGCGCGATTTCGCGGCAGCGGCTGTAGAGCGCGGTGAGGCCTTGCCGGACCAATACTTCCGCTGTGCCCGGATCTGGTTCGCACTTGGCTGGCCAGCTTTTACCGCCGTGATCGTCATCTTCTGGCTCATGGTGAACCGACCTCAGTTTTAGGATCGCTTGGCGAAAAGTTGGAATCGATTGCGCAGGCCGATTGGTCTAATGTTAAGACAACTTGCCATAGCGCCCCCGGACGCCTCGTTTGCGATAATTGGTGACGCTATTGGCCCTGATTCGAGACACGAGTTGATGTTGAGTAACCCTCATTATCTATTGCTGAAAGCGGCGTAAAAGCGCGTTGTCAGGAGATGTGTCATGCAGATTGTGGTCGAAGAGAGAGATTTCCGCCGTCTTAAACCCGAGACCCAGCAAGACTTGCTGTCGGTCCTTGCCGGTAAGAAGTACCCCACATCAGCGCCGAGCCCTTCGGCTGGCCGCCTTAAGTGGCGTCAGCCAGTTGACCTGCGGCCCGAACAGGCGATGAAGCTGCTTCACGGGCTGTCGGGAGATCATAAGCGGCGCCTGGAGTTGTTTGCCAAGAAGGGCGGTCGTGTACGGATGCGCGACATTATGGAACTCTCCGGGGACAGTGATCTGCGCGCTGCCTCCGAATTCCAGAAGGCCATGACCCGTCGCTTGCGCCGGATCATCGAGGATCCGGAGAAAAAGGCGCAACTGATCGGCTGGGATTTCGACGCCACGAAGTGGGACGACAAGAAAACCACCATTGTCGATGGTGTCTACTACGTGACAGAGGCGACGGCATCGGCACTGCGTCATTGCATAAAAGAGCCTGCCTGATCTGACCTTTTTATCCAGGCTGGGTTCCGGCGCCCATTTCGAGGCTGACGAGAAACTGATCGTGACGTGAGGACGGCGGGCTTCTGCCTGCCGATCCTTTGCGCTATCGTCGCGTCATGCGCAATTCCACGAAATGCCTCGCCTTTGCGACGGCCCTGGTGATGATTCCGGTTGCCGCAAAGGCGGCGGACTGCCCCACGGTGTACGGTGTCTGGTCGACATGGGAGGACGATCCTTTCGAATCGGCTGAACAGTCGCGCCAGGAGATCTTTCAGTGCGGCGAAGAGGTCTGCAGCCGATTCGTTTGGGAAGCGAATCCGCTCGATGAAAAGACCGGCAAACCGCGTCTAGACGCAAACCACCCAGACGAGAGTAAACGGTCTCGTCTCGTGGCCGAAGCCAATATCCTGAGCAAGTTCGAACCTGTGCCTGACGATCGTGGCTGTATCACGGAGATCTACGGTGGCGAGATCTATGACCCGCGCAGCGGTGAGATCTATGGTGATTCCTGGCTAAGCTACACCATCGAACTGGAAGGCAACGACCTGTTGCGCTTCCCCAACGGGATTGCTTGGACTCGCTATCGTAACTGACGCATTCGGTGCGCGTCCCATCGATGACATTTAATGTCAGTATGCGAACAGGAATCGCTATCCTTTCAAGGCGTTATCACTTAAGATTGTAAAGGAAAGAGGCAGTCCGCAAGTGTGCGGGGAGTCAGGTAGAGGGGCGAACGGCGACCGCAGGAACGCGCAGCCGCTCGATCGAAGAGGGTTGGGGATCATGCGGAGTATCTTTCGCATCGCGGTGCTGACGGCAGCGGTGGCAGTAACAGGCTGCGCGCACAACATTCCGGACGATGGATTCGTTTATCTCGACCAAGGCTGGTCCAACGCGGACCGGCAGTGGTTCTATACCACCACGCAGGGGTCGCAGCTCATCCCCTATGATTGGTTTCTGGCAGTCGAGCGCACGGACAGCGAAGAAGCTTTCCGAAGCGCGGCCAACATTAATCGCTACGGCTACCTCACCAATGTTGCTAGTTCCTATTACAATCCGGACGGACTGCCGGTTGGCATGACTCGCCACGAGGATGATAGCGGCGAAGCCTGGGTCGGCTTTACCTGTGCCGCCTGCCATACCGGTCAGATCGACTACAAGGGCACGCAGATGCGTATCGACGGTGCGCCGGTGCTCGCCGATCACACCGCTTTCCATGACGACTTGATCGCCTCCTTATCCCAGACGGCGTCCGACGACGCGAAGTTCGGCCGCTTCGCTGGCAAGGTTCTGGACGGCGATGCGGATGACGTGGCGCGCAATAACCTGCGGGACCGGCTCACGGCGATGACCGCCGAGTTGAAAGCCTGGCAGGCGCGCAGCCATTCTCCGGTTGCTTACGGTAACGGCCGGGTCGATGCCTTCGGGATCATTCTGAACGAAGTCAGCGGCACAGCGCTAGGTATGCCTGAAAACTACCGCACACCGGATGCGCCGGTCAGCTATCCCTTCCTTTGGGACACGCCGCAGCATGATTTCGTGCAGTGGAACGGTATTGCCAAGAATGGTGTGCTCGGATCGCTGGGCCGGAACGTGGGTGAGGTGCTGGGTGTCTTCGGCGATCTTACGGTCAAGAAATCCCGCTTCGGTTATCCGTCCTCAGTCGAGACCCGAAACCTGCGCGATATGGAAGACCGGGTCAAAGAACTCTATTCGCCGAAGTGGCCGGAGGTGTTGCCCGCGATCGACAGCCAGAAGGCAGCCGCCGGCGAAGCTCACTACAACAAGTACTGCAGCGGCTGCCACGTGGTCATGAGCGATGCTGAAAGAACGGATCCTAACCGGCAAATCACTGCGAAGATGGCCAAGGTCTCCAAACTGGGCACCGATCCCCTGATGGCGACCAACTTTGTCACGCGTATGGCGAAGACCGGTCCGCTGAAGGGCGCGAAAACACGGGTCATCGTTGGCCGCAGCCGCCTGGCCGCCGAGGAACCGGCTGGTGTGGTTCTGAAGCATGTGGTGAAAGGCGTAATCATTCGCCGTGTGGTGAAGCGAGTCACAGGGCCCACCGTAACGGCGACAGAAAATATCAAGGTGTCGGAAAAGAAACTGCAGAGTGCGATTGCCAGCCTGACGCCGGCCGACAGCCCTGAGACCCTCGAAACCGTGGAGTTCAATGTCGACTCGCCTTTGATCGCCTACAAGGGGCGACCATTGAATGGGATTTGGGCGACGGCGCCTTTCCTGCACAACGGTTCGGTTCCCAATCTCTATCAACTCCTGCTGCCATCGGATCAACGGGTGAAAAGCTTTACGGTCGGGAGCCGTGAGTTCGATCCCGTGAATGTCGGTTTCGAAACCGAATCCTATGACGGCGGTTTTGTTTTCGACACTTCAAAGCGCGGCAATTCCAACGCAGGCCATGATTATGGCACCGGGAAGCTTACGGAAGCCGAGCGTTGGGAACTGGTCGAATACATGAAGACACTCTAGGGCGCCAGGCAAGTGCAGGTGCCTGGGATCTTCTGCCCAAGATGCCAGGCGCCTCGCTCTCAATTTAGCGAAGCTGCCTTGCGGGCCGCTTCGAGGTCTTCGGCGCGGTAAGGCCGTCCGCCGCAGTCCGCCTGGAAAGAACGTTGGATGGCTCTTAGCTGCCGTTCGTTCTGGCGCGCTTCAGGGAGGATCTTGTCTTTGTATTCCGAGAAGAGCTGCAGACGCTGATCGAGGAGCGTGTTGTAGGCTTCCAGAGTCTCCGGCTTGTTCGGATCGGTTTTTGGTAGGATCTCGTCGAGCTTCACGTCCAGGGCAGCGATCTCGTCCGCGGTGGCGTCCTGCTTTTGGTTAGAGCCGGCGACGCGCAGTTTCTGCGCGAGGTAGTCATCCTCGATCCTGAGGCAGGCGGAGAGCTCGTCACGGCTTAAGAAGTTGCCACCGCTCGTGTCGCTGGACGAGAGCTTTTGCTCGGGCCGGAACAGTCCGGCGACTTCGTCTCTGCTGCCCAGATAGCCTTTGCTGCCCAAAAAGCCATTCTCAGTGGTGCCGGATGTTGCCGGCTTTGCCGATTGCGGCGGCGGCGGGGGCGGCGGCGCGGCACCCAGGGCAGCTGCGACGGCTTCCGCCGGCATGACGTCATCGGGATTCTTGTCGTTTGCCGTCTCTGCCCGGACGATGACCAGATCGACCGATCCGCCTCGGCGACTGCGGTCGCCGGGGAGCGGCCATTGCTGAAGCACGGTGCCGGGCGTTTTGCCGGCACTGGCTTGATAGATAACGCGGCCGATCAGATGTTGATTTTGCTCGAGCTGGACGCGCGCCCGGTCAAATTCGAGCCCGATCAGATTTGGAATTGTCACTTCCTGGGTCTCGGATGCGACGCGGGCAGGGGCGGGCGCGGGAGCAGCGGTGGTGGGCGTGACGACAGACGGCCTCTCGACAGGCTTTGGTGCAGGCGTTTTCGCGGCAAGAGAAGGGCGTGGCGGCGCGCTGCGAAGAGCCTCGAGCAGGGCCTCGTCGATTTCTGTCGTGCCTGGTAACTGGCGATCCAGGCGGAAGGCAGCAACCGCCCGCAGCGTCCTCGGTCCCGCCACACCGTCGGGTGGGCCGGCATCGTAACCGAGATCGTTGAGAAGAGCCTGTGCGGATTTGTTCCGCGCGGTTTGCGCGGCGGCCTGAGCCTGTCCGTCGATTTGCGTCGTGGTAGCAGCGGCCGGCGCCGGTTTTGCTATGACTGCTTGGGATTGGGCCGTCTCGGGTGCGGCGACCACGCCCAGGTCGGAGAGAGCGGCGATACGATCACCGATTTCGCGATACTTCACGCCGCTGATGGGGCGTGTCACCAATGGCGCGTCGGCGACAAGAACCACCTCGTCCAGCTCTTGCAAGGTAACGGGCGCTGTTGAAGGGCGGGTCAGCTCGATGCTGCCCGAGATCACGGTCAGTACCGCGCGCTCTTCGGTGACATCCAATTCGAAGCTGCCATCACCGCCGGTGATGCTGCCGTAAGCGCTTGTGACCGCGATTGGCAGCAGTTGCTGCTCTGTTGGCATAATCTGGGCGTACATGCGCCCAAAGGCGACTTTGACCTCGCCACCGCGGAAATCGACCTGGGTGCTGGGATGAACCACGGCTTCCCAGGATTGGTCCGCATAGCCGATGATCGCAGTCTGGTCTCCCGTCACGAGAGAATCGCCAGCAACCAGGGTCATGCGGGTGACCCCGGCGAAGGGGCGTCCTCCACGTAGAACCAGAATGTTGCCGACTTCGCGCTCGCTTGCGAGACGCTGGTGCATGACCACGGCTTTGAGGATCGGGCTTTGCGGATCGGACCAGTTAATCGACTGCGCCGGCAACCCAGTGGCGAAACCTGCCACCACGGTAACCACCATAAAAACCGCGAGCAGGGGGAGACGAAGTGTCGAACCCCATAGGCGCCCGCCATGACACGAGGGCCTCCCAGGCTGCCTGCATTCGGCATGGCCGGGAATGTTAACCTTTTGATCCTTCACGGCTTCATTCTCTCAGCGTGAACCTACAATACGAACCAGTGTAGCACGACTTACCCCAAAGAGAGCAGGAGAGTCACACATCTCTGCTTCTACCAGCGTTAGAGTTGTCCGATATTGTTATTACACGAACAAAAAAAGAAAATGAAGGCATTTGTTCCGACCTTACTCTTCGTCTCGTACGACAAAGCGTTTTGCGACCTTGCCAACGGTCGCGCCTTGCACAACCACGGAAAAGACGACGATGACGTAGGTTGCCGTCAGAATCGTCTCGCGGATGGGGCTTTCCGGTAGGGAAAGAGCCAAGGCGATTGAGATCCCACCACGCAAGCCGCCCCAAACCAGGATCGGGTAGGCGCCGCGGGTAAAGGCGGAGAAACGAGACATCGCAAGCATCGGGACGCCGACACCGGCGCAACGGCCCAACAGGACCAGGATAATTCCCAAAAGGCCGAGGAGCAGCTGTCCAGGTTCCTGCGCAATCGCGACGATTTCGAGGCCGATCAAGAGGAACAGCACGGAATTCAGCACTTCGTCGAGGAGGGACCAAAAGTTATTGAGGTGCTCGCGGGTTCGGGCGCTCATTGCGAGCTGGGATCCCTGATTGCCGATCAGCAGACCAGCAACCGCCATAACCACCGGACCAGCTACATGCAGCCGCTGGGCCAGGGCATAGCCGCCCATGACAATCGCCAGGGTGATCAGGACCTCGATATTGTGTTCATCGATGGAGCGCATGGCCAGAAACGCGATGCCGCCGACGATCAAGCCCAAAACGGCGCCGCCAATGGCTTCCTGGACGAAGAGCTGACCCGCATCCAGCAGGGAGAGCGGTTCGCCGCTGATCGCGGCGGCCAGCAGAATGGAGAAGATCACCACGCCGACGCCGTCGTTGAACAGGCTTTCACCCGCGACTTTTGCTTCCAGGGTGGCCGGCACCTTCGCGGATTTCAGGATGCCCATGACTGCCACCGGGTCGGTCGGACTGATCAGTGCGCCGAACACCAGGCACCAGGCCAGGGGAATGTCGAAACCCAGCAGGCCGGTCAGGAGCTTAAAACCAAAGCCGACAATCGCGGTTGAAAGCGCGACGCCCACCGTCGCCATGGCAAGCACGGTCCATTTGCGTTTGGAGAGACTGGTCAGATCGACGTGAAGGGCGCCGGCGAACAACAGGAACGAAAGCATCCCGTTCATCAGGGTCGAATGGAAATCGAGATCCCGCACGAATTCATGCAGGGCAGCACCCATGGCGATCTGCGGAAAGAGCCGGTCCGCCCCCAGCAAAGCAAGCGAGGCGACGGCGCCAATGATTGTCAGGCCAATGGTTTGCGGCAGTTTAATGAGTTTATAGTTGAGGTATCCAAGAACTGCGGCGAGCACGATAAGTGCGGCTGCGGCCTCAAAAGGCGAGAGGTCTATTGTATTCATAGAGCTTGTATTTAACCCGGTAAGCTATTGCCTGTTGACCAGTGGGAACAGTTTATCACGTGATTTCACAAGTCTGTGTAACCCTGCACCATTGCGAATAAAAATCCCTATTGTTGGATATACTGATCGCCGGGTTGGTGAAATGCCAATTTCGACGATTAGTGGTTCGGCTCCTTTCCAGCACTCGGGGAGCCGGATCTAAAGCAAAGTCCTCATCCCTCGAGGATCTCGCGGGGGGACCGGGCTTCGGCCCGGTCCTCTTCCCTCAAAGGGATGACAAAAAAACCATTTGAGGAGGTGGAGATGGGCGACGGACTATCTCGAGGGAGACTTATTACCGGGCTTAAAGACAATTTGCTGACGACGACGACGGCCATTCCGGTCGTATTGGGTCTGGCAGTTGGTGCCGGCGCAGTTGCGATTAGCATTTCGGCTTTGCCTGGTCCTGCTGTCGCCGCATGTGCCGCAGCAAATCCTTGCAATCCCTGCGCGGCCAAGAATCCTTGCAATCCTTGTGCAGCCAAGAATCCTTGCAATCCCTGCAACCCTTGTGCGGCCAAGAACCCCTGCAACCCTTGCAATCCATGTAATCCCTGCGCAGCGGCTAATCCTTGCAACCCGTGCAATCCTTGCGCGGCCAATGCCTGTAACCCCTGCAATCCGTGTAACCCCTGTGCGGGTGGCGCGGCAGGCGGAACCTCGGCGCGTTGCATCGTACCGCGGTTGGCCTCGCTCAATCCTTGCGCAGCGAAGAATCCTTGTGCAGCGAACGCCTGTAACCCGTGCAATCCTTGTGGGGCGAACCCTTGCAATCCCTGCGCGGCCAAGGCGTGCAATCCCTGCAACCCTTGTGCGGCCAAGAACCCGTGCAATCCGTGTAACCCCTGTGCAGCGAAAAATCCCTGCAATCCTTGCGCGGCCAAAGCTTGCAACCCCTGCAACCCTTGTGCAGCCAAGAACCCATGCAATCCCTGTGCGGCGGCTAATCCCTGCAACCCGTGCAATCCTTGCGCAGCAGCGAACCCCTGCAATCCGTGCAACCCCTGTAATCCCTGTAATCCTTGTGCAGCGGCGGGTTCCGCTGAGCTGACGGACTCAGAGATGATGCGGGTGTACGATTGTATCCTGGAAGAGTTGGTTGCCGGTTACGCCAAGTCTGGTAACCCCAGTGCGACGGCCTACAAGGATTGGACCCGCTATTCCAAGATCTCTTACACCTCGGATACCCACGGCGGCCGTTTCGCGAACAACTATGCGAACTCAATCGCCGATCCTGAGTACAGTAAGTTCGAGGACGGCGGAGAGCAGCCGGTTGGTGCGATTCTGGCGAAGGACACCTTTACTGTCTCTTCGGGCGGCCGCGTCAGCCCCGGCCCCTTCTTCCTAATGGAGAAGATGCCGGCCGGTTTTGACGACGACGGCGGCAACTGGCGCTACACCCTGATGATGCCGAACGGTCAGATCTTCGGCGTCACCGGTGGCAAGGGCTCCGCAAACGTCGGCTTCTGCAAAGACTGCCACATTGCGGTCGGCGAAGATCAGGACTTCCAGTTCTTCCTGCCGGAAGAACTGCGGGCGTCCTTGAAGTAGTCTCGCGCAACGCTTGAAGAGAGAGCGTTTCGAATGAGTTGATCGGGATGGGTTGCTACATCGGTAGCGGCGCATCCCGATTTTTTTGCCTGCGATTGTTCGCCGACAGCTATCTCACGTCGCGGGATTCAGGCTCGAGAAGATTGGATGTAAGAATGACGGTGAAGTCTTTTGCATTTGCGGCTTTGGCTGCATCGGTCGCGTTTGCCGCGCCTGTAGGAGTTAGTCAGGCCGAGCCTATTTCGCTGGAAGGTGTCGAATGGACCGGCGACCCGGCGAAGGGCAAAAAGCTCGTGAAGAGATGCGTTGCCTGCCATGTCATTGGCAACACGGGCAAGGGACGGATCGGGCCAAGCCTGACGGGCGTTTTCGGCCGCACCTCGGGAACTCTGGAGGGCTATAAATACTCCAAGGCGATGAAGGCGGCCAATATTGTCTGGTCTGCGGCGACCCTGGATGAATTTCTGACCAAGCCCAAGAAGTTCGTGCCCAAGACCAAAATGTCCTTTGCGGGTTTCAAAAAGGCCGACCAGCGTCGCGACCTGATTGCATTCCTGCTAGAGGAAACCTCGCAATAGTTCGAGGGGCCGTCGTATAGGAGCGGGCGGTTCGGCCGACGCAGGAAGGATAACCTGAAAAGGATTCACGCCCGCGCCGCGCTTTTGTTTACAGTTTGCTTTAAGTTAGCTCTCTAGAAGCTGATTGGTGTTGAAGATGAAAAATTTACGCGGTCTGACCGCTGCAATGGCGCTGTTACTGGCGACGACAACGGTTAACGCCGAGACGCTCACTGGCGCTTCACGCATCATTGATGGCGATTCGCTTGAAGTTGCCGGGAAAAAGATCGATCTCCAAGGGGTCGATGCACCTGAATTGGGGCAGACCTGCAGCTGGCCGAATAAGGAAATCAACTGCGGCCTGATTGCCAAGGCGGCGTTGATGGATCTCACCGCAGGTACCGCAGTGGTCTGTGAGATTGAAGCGCAAAAGCACAACGGCAATGCGCTTGGTGTCTGCCGGGCGGCGGGTTACGATCTGGCCGAAGGTATGGCTCACACAGGTTGGGCCATGGCGACGGAAAGCGCCCCGCGCCGCTACAAAGCGGCAATGCTGGGAGCGCAGAACGCTGGGCGTGCTCTTTGGAAGGGGCGCTTTACGGCGCCCTGGGTATGGCGCGCGAGCAAGGAAGAGGCTGAAAAATAAACCTCCCTTGTCTGCGCAATGAACAACAGACCTGCTACGTGAGAGAGGCGGGCGAAGTTTGACGCAAGAGGGAAATGATGACTGGTAGTGATGTGATGGCAGGGCTGAGCAAAGCCCGGCTCGAAGATATGGCCAAGGCCGGCGAGGAAATCGTCGAAGCCTACCGGGTTCTAAGAAAGACCTCGGCGAATGTGGTCGGCCAGATCTTGGCCAATCAGGGTACCTTTTACGAGTGGGACCACTACCCGAACGGCGATGTCTACGATAGCGAGACCTTCAGCCAGTATTACTATCACTCCCACCGGGGCACGACCGGTGAAAACGGTCACTTCCATACCTTTCTGCGATCCGGTGGCATGCCGGCTGGCATCTGGCCCGCGCCCTATGAAGGCGATGGCACGCGGCCGATGGGCGATGATGCGCTTGCGCATATCGTGGCGATTTCAATGGACCGGCAGGGTTTCCCCATTGCGCTCTTTACGACCAATCGCTGGGTAACCGGAGAAACCTTTTACAAGGCGGATGATGTGATCAAGATGCTCGACAAATTCGAGATCGATCACACTTTTCCCTGCTTGGCTGCGAACAATTGGATCAGCGCCATGCTGCGGCTGTTCCGGCCGCAGGTGGAAGTTCTGCTGCGCGAGCGCGATGTCGAAATCGACAAGTGGCAGGCCGCGCACCCGGTGGAGGATGTCTATGAAGACCGGAAGCTCGAGGTGACCTCCAGCGTCCAGATCTCGGTGGACGATCAGATAAAGGCTGTGCACAAGGCTCTGGCGGACGCGCCGACCGAGAAGCTTTTTCTGAACAGCTCTTGGGGATAAAACCCGCAGCTTTGCGGTTTTACCGACGAGATTTAAGGCGCGGTTCCTTTTGGGCCGCGCCTTAAAGTTTGAAGAGAGGGCGCAACCGGACACCGAGATAGTTGCCGGGTATGGCGCAGGCGATCCAGACCCACCCGTGCAGGCTGGTCGAGGCGACGCCGCTGAAAAAAGCACCGATGTTACAGCCGTAAGATAGCCGCGCGCCATAGCCCATCACCAAACCGCCCAATACGGCGGCCGAGAGGGAGCCCAAGGGTATGCGGGTCGGCCGGGCGAGACGGCCGGCCAGCGCCGCCGCCAGCAAGGCACCCAGGACGATCCCAAAATTCATGACCGAGGTAACGTCGTACAGCAGTCCGCGCTCAAGAGCGCCCTGTTGAAATCCGCCGGACCAGAAACCGCTGGTCATGGGGTCCCAGCCAGCAAAAACCGCCGCCTTTGCAGCCCAGAGCGAGAAGGCCCAGGTGATCGACCAGGGATGTCCGGCAACCAAAAGAGTTAGCCAGTTGAAAAGGGCTAAAAGCAGCGCCGAAAGCAACAGCGGCCATGGGCCGTGAAGCAGCTGCTTCCAGGAAAAGCCGTCGGTGTCCCAAAGCGCGCGCTTTCGTTCGCCACCCAGCAAGCGCATGACGACGTAGATCAAGCCGAGCAGGGCCAGTTGCAGAGGCAGGGCGATCTCCCAGCCGAATTTTTGGCTGAGAGAGACGGCGCCGAAGCCTGGCGCCTGAGACCACCAGGCCAGATCCAAGCTGCCCCAGAAGGCACCGATGCAAAAGAACACGAGAACGAGCAGTGTCCTCAGGCTGCCGCCGCCGGCGGCGAACAGCGTACCGGACGCGCAGGAGCCCCCGAGTTGCATCCCGATACCGAAGATAAAGGCGCCGAAGGCCATGGAAAGGCTCACCGGCGCAACGGCCCCGCCGACGCCGTGACCGAAAGCTTGGCCTTGCGCGAGGATCGGCGCGAAGAGGAGAACGGCGGCAGCGAGCATGATCAGTTGTGCTGTAACGCCGGAGATATCGCCCTCCGCCAGGGCCCGCCTGTAGGCTCCTGTAAAACCGAAGGTCGCATGGTAGAGCGACAGACCGAGCCCGATGCCGATGCCAAACAACAGCGCCTGTTTAAGGCTGATCGTCGCGGTGGCGGCCAGGAGCAGCGCGATGGCCGCCAATGCGACCAACAGCGCCGTGATTTGGACCGGGCGTCCGTCAAAAGAGGTCCCGCTGCTGGGAGGGGCCGCGACGCTCATCGCTTTATTGGATCCTTTCGCCGGCGTGCTGATTACTCGAGTGAATCCTGAACGATCTGAGCCACGATAACATCCAACTCGGCACCCAGTTCGTCGAGGGCCGCCACTTTGTAGTCACCGAAGGTGTGGCTCGGCAGGCGGTAGCTGAGATGCGCGGAACCGTCGGGCTGCTCCGTGACGTAAAGTCTGATCGGAGCCTCGACGCCGGCGGCTTCGCTGGCCTCGAGCATGCGAACGGCGAAATCGGGCCGGAAAATCATGAAAACCCGGTTGCCTGGAATCGTCACGCCGATCGACTTGGCCCCACAATTGGCACAGGCCTGAGCAACCAAACCCATCTTATTCTTCTTGATTGCGGCTGTAATGCGCTTCGTGAAGGTGTCGAAGGGCTGCTTGGTCTCAATGACCTGAACACCGCTGTGAGGAGAGGAGGCTGCCCAAGCATCGCCGGCCAGAGATGCTGGACTCAAAAGCAGGGCGAGAAAGATCGGAAGGATCCAACGCATGGTTTGTCTCCGCTATGGGGTCTAACTTTGCCTGGACACTAACGCATAATGACCGAGAACAACTGCGTATCACTGTTATTTGATCGCTAATTTATGCGCGAAATCATCGGTTTGGGGTTAGTTTGGCCTCGTTCGATCACTTAGTTTCACGACGCTGTGGGAAAGGGCTGAAAGTAAAACTTAAGGCGCCATTTGCACAGTGTAACTAGGAACGGCAGTCCGTCGTTCCGGAACCTCTGATTGGGGTTCGTAACATCAAGGAGTGTAGAGATGAATAAAAAGACTTCGTACAAGGGCCGGCTTCTGTCTTCGACCACCATTATTCCGGTCATGCTCGGCCTGGCTGTTGGTCTGGGCAGCGTGGGCGTCGGCATGACGGCTCTGCCGCAGGCTTCTTTCGCGGCTTGCAATCCCTGCGCTGCGAAAGCCTGTAACCCCTGCAACCCCTGCAACCCTTGTGCAGCTAAGAAGGCTTGCAATCCTTGCGCCGCCAAGAATCCTTGCAATCCGTGCAATCCTTGCGCCGCCAAGAACCCGTGCAACCCCTGCGCGGCTAAATCCAACTAAGTTTGGATTAAGGCTTTTGCGACCGGCCGCTGTCCACCTTCGGGTGGGGCGGCCGGTTTGCTTTTGGGATAGAGAATGGGGGCGACTTAACCCGCCGTTGGGGAGTCTTCCTTCCAGCCCAGAAGCTTCAAAATCCGCTCAGGCGGAACCACTACGCCGTTGCGGGCGACCAGGCAGGTGTTCGAGGTGCCGCGTGCCACCACGCGCTTCCCGACCACGAACTCGTGTTCGCTGAAAACCAGGCGCTTGTCCCAGTGAATGATCCGGGACCGAAGGGTGTACTTCTGAAACAGCCGCAGCGGCCGACGGAACTCCATGGTCAGCGAACTGACCGCCGGAGCCCAGCGGTACTTCCACATCAGACGATACAGACCGGTACGCAGGAAGAGATCCATCCGACAGAGATCGATCAGTGTCAAATAGCGGCCGTTGTTCATATGGAAGTTGATGTCCAAGTCGGTCGGCAGGACACGCAGCTTCAGTTTCGACCAGTCGAGAACGCCCATGCGCCGGCGAAAGAAGGACAGCAGAACCACCCAGGACAGACGGAAGATTAGGCTCATACAGCACACCCTTGAGACGTAACCGAGACGGCACGAACTTCCCCCGACTATGTCCGGATCTTATCATAGAGCCCGTTGCGATTCGACCTCCTCTTGAAAACCGGAAGGCTCCGTTGTCCGCGCGAAGGCGAATATGCTACCTCTTGCCGCGGTTTTCTTTTCCAGTTCTCTCGAGCAAAGCGGCAATCGAAAACAATGACCCAGAGCGGTGATGACGAACGGCGCGTCGAACTCAGGACGGCCGCGCAGAAGATTTTCATGAACGGCGTGGCGGCCGCCGATCCGGCCGCGGCAGTTCGCCGCGCGTTGCGCCGAGACGGCGATGATCTCGAGATCGCGCTAGCGCCCTCGGCTGGAGATGCAGAGGCTCGCCGCAAAGCATGGTCGGCGGTTCGGGTGATTGCCTTCGGTAAGGCAGCGAAAGCCATGGCGCGGGCGGCTGGAGAAGTTCTGCCGGAGGCGCTCTTTAATGGCGATGGGGTCATCGTCACGAACCATGAGAACGCGGCACAGGACGCCGAGAGCGAAACGCCCGGCTTCGAACTGATCGGCGCTGGACATCCGCTGCCGGACGAAGGCGGTCTGCGCGGCGCACGGCGGGTCATGGAGATCGCGGAACAGGCCGGCGAGGGAGAGCTGGTGCTGGTGTTGGTCAGCGGCGGCGGGTCGGCCTTATTGCCCGCGCCGGCCGCGCCGATCACCCTGGAAGAAAAAATCGCCACCACGGATCTGCTGTTAGCCTGCGGGGCGGACATCGTACAGATGAATTGCGTGCGGAAGCATCTCTCGGACCTGAAGGGTGGCGGGCTGGTGCGCTTTGCCGCGCCTGCCGATCTGCATGCGCTCATCCTCTCGGATGTCATCGGTGACGATCTCAGCGCCATCGCCAGTGGACCGACGGTGCCTGATGCCACGAGCTTCGCCGATGCCATCTCGATCCTGGAGCAGGGCCAGGTTTGGGCGCGTGTCCCCGCTTCGGTCCGCGCCCGTCTCGAGCAAGGCCGTGCGGGTGCGATCGCCGAAACGCCGAAACCAGGCGATGAGATTTTTGGACGTGCTGCCTCGACTTTGATCGGCAGCAACGCCATGAGTCTTTCTGCGGCACAGCAAGCCGCTCAGGATCTCGGGTTCGAGACGCGGGTCGTCAGCGATGCGCTCTGTGGTGAGGCCCAGACGGCAGCAGAGTTCTTTCTGAGCGAAGCGCTAGCGGCGCAGCCGCGCGCGAAGCGTCCGCTTGCGCTTCTTGCAGGTGGTGAAACGACGGTCACGCTGCGCGGCGATGGACGGGGCGGGCGCAATCAGGAACTGGCGCTTGCTTTTGCCATGCAGGCGAAGGCGCGAAGTTTCATGGGGCGTTGGGCTTTTCTGAGCGGCGGCACGGACGGGCGAGACGGTCCGACCGATGCTGCTGGCGGCCTAGTCGACCCGGGCTCTCTATCGCGGATCGTCGGAGCAGGGGGGGACGCGGAAGCCTTACTGGTCAACAATGATTCCTACCAGGCGCTCGATCTTGCTGATGATCTCATCAAACCGGGTGCGACCGGCACGAACGTGGCCGATCTGCAGGTGCTCTTGCTGGATCCGGCGACTGCCTGACCGGGTTCGATCTTACCTGGACAAGCCAGGTCATAATTATCGTCTATCCTGAATAGGTCCGTTTGGTGATATATTTCGCCATTCGAGAGTGTTGAGGATCGAAACGAAATGGACTATGCCAGTGTTCGGCGCGCCTATGCGATGCAGGTGTTGGCCGCCGCCGGATTTGAGAATCAGGCGGTGGAAGACGCTTTTACAGCGGTCAAGCGCGAGGATTATCTTGGACCCGGTCCCTGGCATATCCTGCGCTGGGGTAAAGGTTACGTCACCACACCTTCTGCGGATCCGGTCTATCTCTACAGCAACGACCTGGTGGCCATTGACCGCGAGCGTTATCTGAACAACGGTCAGCCTGCTTTGCATGCGCTTTTGGCTGACCGCGCGGGGCCGCGCCCAGGAGAGCATGTGGTCCATGTCGGCGCGGGTGTCGGCTACTACACGGCCATCCTTGCCGAGATGGTCGGGCCATCGGGGCATGTGACTGCTGTGGAGTACGATCCTGATCTCGCGAATCGTGCACGCGCTAACCTCGATCCCTTATCGCAAGTCATCGTGAAGCAGGGCGACGGAGCCAAGATAGATTTCGAACCCGCGGATGTTATCTACGTGAACGCCGGCACGACGCATCCCGCCGATAACTGGATTGCACGTTTGCGGGACGGGGGGCGCTTGATTCTGCCACTCACGACCCGGCGGGGCTTCAACGCAGCTGACGACACAACACCGATCGAACGCCGTGGCGCAGTTTTTCGGCTTCAGCGTGACGGCAATGACTTTTCCGCTAAATGGGTTTCGCCGGTCGCGATTTTCCCCTGCGAAGGTGCGCGCGACGAAGCGGCCGAGGCGGCGTTGGCCGCGGCCTTGGATAAAGGCGGCTGGCAGGAGGTGACACGTTTCTATTATGGCGATGCGCTTCCCGCGGAAGACGAATGTTGGCTGAGAGCGCCTGGCTGGTGCCTGAAGTAGGCGCATTCTGCTCGTAGATAGTTGAACAGAACCAGATCACGCTATTCTCTTCACCGAACTGAGAAAATTGTCACATCGTTGTTGCGATGCTAGCTGGTAGCGGCAGTCTGCATCTTAACCTGAGAGTGAATTGATTTTTGTGTGCGGTTATACTTGTAATTGAGAGGCGTTAAGCCTGTGAATATTACATAAATATTACAGTTTTATGACGATTTGTTGAATTCTTGTTGCGCGGTGAGATGCAAATCTTCATGATCGCCGTCATAAAATCTAAGTAGGAAGCAGGTTCAACAGTACAGGGGTGGCTCGACGGCGAGGTTCGGGCAGGATTCTCGTCGTCTGTCTTTTAGTACATGCAGCATGAAATCGAGCTCAAACTAGCGGTTGCCCCAGAGCATATGAACCGCTGGCGCAGGGCCGCCATTGTTCGCCGCTATACCGAGGGGCGGTCGAGCCATAAGAATCTTGTCAGCACCTACTTCGACACGCCGGATCTCAGTCTCAAGGCTATGGGTGTGGCGCTTCGGGTGCGCCGTATCGGCGCGAAGCGAATCCAGACCTTAAAGGTACCAGCCAATAAGGCGACCGGCTTTCAGCATCTCATCGAGTACGAAGAGGAAATCCATCAGGATGAACCCGATCTGTCGTTGGTCGCCAGCAAACCGCTGCAGAAGCTGTTCTCCAAACACAAGATCCGCGACCGCTTAACGGCGCTCTTCACGACGGAGATTCGCCGCCGGGTCACGATCCTGCGCTATGGCGAAAGCGAGATCGAGATGGCGCTCGACGAAGGACGCATTCTGGCCGGCGAGAAAAGCATGCCGCTCAGTGAAGTCGAGTTCGAACTGCGCAGCGGTGAGGCGAGAGATATTCTCGATCTGGCCTTGGAACTGCATGGGGAACTGCCCTTTACCTTGGAACGGCGTAGCAAAGCAAAGCGTGGGTACGCGCTTTTTTCCGGCAAGGAGCCTGTTCCGGCGAAGGCGGCGTCCGTCAGTCTGAACCCCAAGTCCAATACCCGTGATATCTTTTCTCAGATCGCCTGGAATTGCATCGACCAGATCCGCGACAATGAGTTGCCGGTTCTGATGTCCGACGACCCGGAGGGGGTGCATCAACTAAGGGTCGGCATTCGCCGGTTGCGCTCGCTTTTCGTCCTCTATCGGCCGTTCCTCGCCGGCGAGGCTTATGAGACGGTGGTGAGCGAACTGGCCTGGGCGCAAAAGGAACTGGGGCCGGCCCGCGATTGGGATGTTTTCGTCTTAGAAACCCTGACCCAGGTGCAGGCGGGAATGCCGGAGGAACAGAGCCTGTCGTATCTGGCAAAGGCGGCGGCGGAACGGCGTGCCGCCTGTTCGGGCGATGCGAAAGCTTTCGTCAGGAGCGAACGCTATCTGCTGTTGCTGCTGCGCCTTTTCAAGGGACTCGAACTGGGCAGCTTTCTGGCTGAAGATGACAAGGCAGTGCGCAAAGGGCTCGGAAAGCCGGTAACAGATTTTGCCGCCGCGGTTCTCTCACAGCACGACCGCCGAGTCCGGAAACTTGCTTCAAGAGTCGCGGAGCTGGAGATCGAGGACGTTCACCGCCTGCGTCTGCGCGTGAAAAAGATGCGTTATGCGGCCGAATTCTTCAAAAGCATCTTTGCGGACAAAAAGGCCAAACGGCGTAGCAAAGCTCTGGCTGGACTGCAGGAAGCCCTCGGCGCGGTTAACGACGCGGCGGTCTGCGAGCACCTGCTCGCGGAACTGACAGCCGCATCTCCACGCAGCGCGCAGTTAAAGATTGCTTCGGGTGTTATGCGCGGCTGGTACTCCGCGCTCTCTACGGAGAGCATCGCTTCGCTGGCCACGCTCTGGCGCGACTATGAGGCGACACCTTGCTTCTGGGAGAAGTAACCGCCGCTCAGTCTTGCAGTGTGGCGAGACTTTTATTCTAGATCTCTCGGCTTGAGAAACTGCGTAAGTTGCCCCTTACCCCGCTTAACATCCCGCCAATTGTTGATCTGGAAGGTGAGAACCGCCAGCGCCGCCGTGGGGTACTTTTCCTCCATCGCGGCCAGGAGTTTCTGATCAGACTCTGGGCCTGACAGTTCCAGCGCAAAGGCTTCCATGCCGGGGTTGTGGCCGATCATCATGACCGAACTCAGTGCGTTGTCCTGCTGTGCCAGGATTTTTTGCATCTTCGCGGGCGCCGCCATGTAGAGCTCGTCGTGAAGTTGAATGCCGTGCTTCTTGGGCAGGAAATCGGTGACCAGGCCGTAGGTTTCCTGCGCGCGCCGTGCGGTCGAACAGAGCACCATCTCTGGCTTGAACGCCCTGCGGTTCATCTCCCGTCCCATGCGCGGGGCGGCCTTTTCGCCGCGCGGTGCGAGCGGACGTTCGAAGTCGCCGCGCGCCGGCGCGTTCCAGTCGGACTTGGCATGGCGCAGGAGATAGAGCGTTTTCATAGGGTTCCGACGATTTGAGTTTCTGCTCGATTTAAAGATCCTGCAGCCAGGATTTAACGGCCTGCGCGATCTCTTCTGGTGAGTCTTCCTGGATGAAGTGGCTGCCTGCCACCGTGACTTCGGTCTGATTCGTCCAACTGCGGCAGAACTCGCGCTGAGCCCCGACCAGGATGGCGCCCGGTTCCGCGTTGATGAAGAGCTTGGGAAGATCGTTCTCGGACATCCATTTCGCATAGTCGGTGACGATCTGCACTACGTCTTCCGGTTCACCCGAAAGGGGAATCTGGCGCGGCCAGGTGAGAGTAGGGCGCCGGTCTTCTCCTGGCTCCGCGAAGGGCCGGCGGTAGACGGCCATTTCCGCTTCGCTCAGGCCGCGTAGCACCGATCCGGGAAGGACTTTCTCGACGAAGACATTCTTCTGCAAGACCATGTCTTCACCGGCGTCGGAACGGAAAGCCTGGAACAGCGGTTTGATCACGTCCGGCCAGTCGTCCCAGCTCACCGGCCTTACGATCCCCTCCATGTAGGCGATCGCTTTAACGGTATCGGGATGACGCCGCGCCCAGTCGAAGCCCAGCGCCGAGCCCCAGTCGTGAATGACCAGCGTTACGTTTTTTTCGACGCCGAGTTCATCCAGCAGGGCGTCGAGATAGCGCCGGTGCTCGACGAAGCGGTAGGAGTCAGGCCCCGGATTGTCGAGCTTCTGCGAGTCACCCATACCGATGAGATCAGGCGCGATACAGCGGCCCAGCTTCTGCAGGGGCGCCATGACGTTGCGCCAGAGGTAGGACGAGGTCGGATTGCCATGCAGAAATACAATTGGATCGCCTTCGCCGATTTCCACATAAGCCATCTCTTTGTTGAGCACGCTTTTGTAGCTTTTAGGCAGTTCTTCTGTTGAGATCATCTTCTGCATTCCATTCGCATTTCACTGCGCCGGGGCAGCCGGCGCCGCAGGCGTCGTTGCTTGCGGTTCTGCGGCCTTAACCCGGAAGAAGAGGGTATAGAGGATCGGCACCACACCCAAGGTAAAGAAGGTTCCCAGCATTAGCCCGAAGAGGATCACCACGGCCATGCCGTAGAACAGCACATCGTGGGAGATGATCAGGGGCAGCAGCCCGAGCGCCGTCGTGATGGCGGTCATGAGGATCGGCCGGAAGCGGGCGAGGGAGGCGGCGATTATGGCGTCGTAGGCTTCGAGGCCCTTCTCCTGTTCGCTGTCGATGCGGTCGATCAGCACAATGCCGTTGTTGATGATGATGCCCGCCAGGCTGAGCAGTCCCAAGATGACCATGAAACCGAAGGGTGCCTGCATGACCAGAAGCCCGACGATTGCCCCGATGAAGGTCAGGGGGATGGTCAGCATAATGATCAGCGGCCGGCGGAAGGAATTGAACTGCCAGACCAGCAGCACCACGATCAGGGCGAAGCAGAGCGGCATATTTGCAAAGAGATATTGCTGCGCTTCGGAAGAGTTTTCGAGTTCGCCGCCCAGTTCCCAGCGATGGCCGGGCGGAAGATCGAGCGCGTCGATGCTTGGGCGCAACTCCGCGAGCAACTGCCCCGCTTTCATGTATTGATGCTTGGCTGCGATGGTGATCGTGCGTTCCTGATCGCGGCGTTTGATCCGGCTGAGTTCCCATTCTCCGGTAATCTCAGCGATCTGCGAAAGGGGAACGCTCACGCCGAGGCTACTGGAAAAGATATTGATGTCCCGGATGTTCGCCAGGTTTTCGCGCAGCGAGGAAACGCCGCGCAGGATCACCGGAATACTGGTGTCGCCCTCGCGATACTCTGTCAGTTCCGCGCCGCTGATAAAGCCGTTCAAGGCACTGGCTACGTCCTGCGATGTGATCCCGGCCCGCCGCGCGCGCGCCTGATCGACGTCGACGTTCAGCTTCAGGATCCGATTTTCCCAGTCCTGCTTGATGTCGACAGTACCCGGTATGGCGCGTAGCGCCGCCATGAGCTCCGCGGCTCGCTCGGTCAAAACGTCGGACCGCGGACCGGACAGACGCACTTCCACAAGCCCGGTTTCGCTGGCACCCAACCACATAGCCTTTACGCGGCCACGCACGTCTGGCGAAGTTTCCAGCAGCTGTCGGCGCGTCCGTTGCACCATCTCGGGAACCTGGTCGCTGCTTTGCGTGTTGACGACAATGAAGGCGAGGTGAGGGTCGGGGTCGAGCGGCGCCAAAGACAGGAAGAAGCGGGGACCGCCGCTGCCGACATAGGCGATGGTGCTGGTCACTTCCGGATTGATGTCGGCGTCACCCAGCCAGGAGGTGAGGTTGCGCGTCGCATCGATGGTGCTATCGACGTGAGAGCCGGCAGGCAGGTCAAGATAAACCAGGTACTGGTTACGGTCGCTGGCTGGGAAGAACTCCTGAACTACGAAGCGAAAGGCGTAACCGGTACCGACCAGCGTAAGCAAGACCAGAGCCAAAACTGGGAAGCGCCAGCGCAGCATGGCAATCAGCAAACCTTTGTAGCCACGGTAAATCGGACCGGCGTAGGGGTCTTCGTCCTCGGATTTCGAAGCATTCTTGGCGCTGTCGACCTTCATGAACCAGAAGCACATCAGCGGGGTCATGAACATGGCGAGGAACCAGGAGGAGAGGAGGACGATAATGATCACTTGCCCCAGCGACAGCGTGTACTCGCCGGTACCGCCAATCGCCAGCACCATAGGCATGAAGGCGAGGATCGTGGTCAAGGAAGAGGTCAGCAGTGGAATTGCGAGAGTCCTACCGGAGTCCAAAACGGCTGCCCGGCGTTCCTCGCCGCGCTCAAGTCGTGAGCGGATGTCTTCCGCGATGACGATGCCGTTGTCGACCAGCATGCCGAGCGCGATGATCATGGAGGCGATCGACATGCGCTGCATCTCGATCTCGAAAAAGGACATGATCACGAGGCCCATCAGCATGGCCATGGGCACAAAAGAGCCAACGATCAAGCCGGTTCGGATGCCGAGAAAAACCATGACCACCACGAGGACGATGACCAGAGTCTGCAGCAGGTTCGAGACCGCGCCCTCGACGGCGGCGCTCACCAGGTCCGGCTGATAAGTGGCGAGGTCGAAGGCGTAGCCGAGAGGGAGCGTTTGCTCGATCTCTCGGACCTTGGTCACCAACCGCTCGCCGAACTCGACCGAGTTGACGCCCTCGAGAATGGAGACGCTGAGCACGATAGCCGGCTTGCCGTTATAGAACACAGGCTCGTTCGGCGGATCGACATAGCCGCGCGAGATGGTGACAAGATCGCGCAGGGGCGTGACCTGTTGGGTGCCAGGAACCTGTATGATGACCTGCTCGATCGCTTCGACGTCGTCGAAGTTGCCTGAGGGCTCGATTATGACGCTCTGGCCTTCGACGTTGATCTCACCCCCCGGCAGAATGATGTTTTGTTCCTGCAGCGTGGTGAAGATGGTCGCCGGATCGATGCCGAACTGTGCGAGTTTGACATCGTCGAGATCGAGGAAGATCCGTTCGTCCTGAACACCGTAAAGCTCGACCTTACGCACGCCTTTGACAGTGTAGAGCCGGTCGCGGGTGTCGCGGGCGACATCGCGCATCTCGGCAAGGGAAAAGCCGTCGCTCCAAAGCGCCAATGTCACCACTGCCGTCAGGCCGAATTCATCGTTGACGTTCGGCCCGAAGGTGCCGGAAGGCAGATCGGACTTGATGTCGTCCATCTTGTTCCGGAGGTCCTGCCACACCGGTTCCAGCTCAGTGATTTCGTCTTTTACGGTGACATGGACGATCGAGATACCCGTCTTGGAGTCGGACTTGATCTCGTCGACTTCGCCGATCTCACGGACTTTTTCTTCCAGCGGACGCGTAATGAGATCTTCGACACGTTCGGTGACCATGCCGGGGAAGCTGGCCGTCACGACGGCTTCGCGGATCGTGATCGAAGGGTCTTCCTGTTTCGGGTAGTCGAGGTAAATGAAGACGCCTGAGACGGCAGTCATCAGGAGAAAGAGGACCGCGATACGCGCATTGTCGAGAGCGAATTTGGTGATATTCGGCATGATACCGCTAGTCTCCAGACCGGATTGACGTGATCGAACCCCGTGCGGTTTGCCGCGCAGGGATGACGAGCGCTAAGGCGTCATCAATTTCACCTTCATTCCATCGGCAAGAAAGCTGACACCTGCTACGGCAACGATGTCGCCGGCGCTGACGCCCTCGGAAATGTGGACGGTGTTATCGGTCACCCCCTGCACCGTGATCCGTGAGCGTTTCACGGTGGAGGTTTCCTGATCGTAGACAAAGACATAGCCCGTGCGCGTTTCGCCGGAGGTTTCGGCGGCCGCGATGGCTGCAAGCGGCACAATGTAAACGTCTTCGGGGCTCTCGCTTTCAAAGCGGAGGGTCACGGTCGCGGTCATGCCGGGCTGTATGCCGTTAGGTGGTTCGCTGAGTCCGGCCGTGACGGGAAAGGCATTGGCGGTCTGGGCCTTGGTGCCGATCTCGGTGAGCCGTCCTTTGCAAGGGCAGGAAGAAACCGAGGAAACGTCGATGTCGACCATCATGCCGGGCGTGACTTGAGCGATCAGGTTTTCGGGAATATCGAAGGCCACTTCCAGCGCGCCCTCCGCATTGATCTCGAAGAGCTTCTGGCCGGCGGAAACTTCCACGAAGGGATCGATGAGCTTTTCCGCGATGGTTCCATCGAAGGGGGCCTGCAGACTGGTCAGGCGCAGATCACGTTTCGCCAGATTGTGTTTCGAGACGGCAAAACTGAGTTGGCTTTGGGCCGATTCATAGCTTGCTACGGCCTGATCGAGCGCAGCCTTGCTGACCCAGTCCTTTTCGAAAAGAGTTCTCTGACGTTCGTAGTTCAGCTTTTTTTCTTCCAGCAGTGCGCGTGCGTTCTGTACCTCGGCGGCGGCGGCTTGGGAGTTCAGTTCGTAGGATGCCTTGTCGAGGACGGCCAGAACCTGACCCGCGGTCACCCGGTCGCCCAAATCGACGTTGACCTCCTGGACTTTCCCCGAGACCTCGAAGCTGATCGCCGAGGAATCTGTCGCCTGGACCCGGCCGGAAAAGCGGCGCTGTTGGCCGGTTGCCAACTCTGTGATGGTGATGGTCTTGATCGCCCGGGTCTGTGGAATGATCTCCGGCACTTCCTCCTCGCAAGCCTGGAGCAGGAAGGAGAGGGTGATCAGGACGGGAATCGCCAGTTTTGATGTCATGCCGCGGTTTTCCTCTTCACAGCAGGAGCCTCGCCAGAAAGGTCATCTTGCAATCTTTGCGTTAATCGATATGACTTTTTCACCGGTCTTTTCAACGACTCAAATACCTTGACCTTTAGGATTTACTAGACTTTGGCAGGTAGGATTCCGTTGCTCGTTATTACGCGCCTTGAGGCTGAACACCATCCGCCATGGCGGCTGCCGCGGCGTCCTCGATCCGTTTTTTCATATCCGGGTTTTCGTTCAGGTGTTCGGGCATGTCGACCAGCACCCGGCGATGCGCGAACTCGATCCCATTTTCGTGGAACGCTTCCTGAACCCGGCGATAAACTTCCTTGCGGATCATGAACTGCTCGCCGGGCTTTGCCTTGAACTTGGCGCGCAGGATCATGGCCGAGTCCTCCATGGCTTTCACGCCCTGAGACTTCAGCGGTTCGATGAAGCCGGGGCCGAGAAGCTCGTCGTCCATCAGTTCGGCGCCGATGCGTTTGAAGATCTTCTTCACCTTGTTGATGTCCGTGTCGTAGGTCACCCGGAACTCCAGCTTCATGATCACCCAGTCGCGGCTGTAGTTGGTCAGGTATTTGATCTCGCCGAAGGGGACGGTGTGCAGCGGTCCGCGGTGATGGCGCAGGACCAGGGAACGCACATTGATTGCCTCTACCGTGCCTTTGACATCGCCGATATCGACGTACTCACCGAGCCGAAAGGCGTCATCAACCAGGAAGAAGACGCCTGAGACGATGTCCTTGACCAGGGTCTGGGCGCCGAAACCGATGGCGATACCGATGACACCGGCGCCAGCCAGCAGCGGGCCGACGTTCACGCCGAGTGCGGAAAGCACGACCATGACCGCCATGACGAGGATGGTGATGAAGAGGAACTTGCGTAGGAGAGGCAGCAGGGTTGCCAGCCTTGTCGCGCCCTTGCCGCCACCTTCGCCTTCGCTTTCGACGGCTTCGCCGCCGCCGTCGGCCCTGATGCGGCGATCGATGGCGTGCTGGGCCACCTGCCAGATGACATAGGCGAGCAGGATGGTGAAACCGATTTCGACCACCGCGCGGATGGCTGCTGCGCCGAAGCCACCGGCGGAGATGGCGAAGACGTCGATACCCCAGAGCCGTGCGAAGGTCAGCACGCCTAGGATCACCAGCAGCAGACGGATCGCCCGAAAGAGGATCGGCAGATAGGCGTGCGCCGGGCTTTCCTCAGTGATGGCGTCACCGATCATCTGCCGAAGTGTGTAGTCGATGAGCGGCACGGCGATGATGATGACGAAGCTGCCGATTCCCGCGGTGGTCACGCTATCCTGTCCACTCAGGGCGGCGGTCATGGCAATCAGGAAGATGGCGAAGACATAGCCGGTCGCCAGCAGATGCCAGATCTGCCCGAAGATCCCGCGGAGGCGCGCGCCTACAGTCGAGGTGGTTTCTCCCGTCGAAATCAATTGGGCCACATCCCGGCGATTGGACCAGACGAAGGCGATCAGGAAGATCGAGAAGACGGATCCGACGATGATGTGATAGAGCTCCGTTCGTATTGGATCCATACCGTAAAAACGTATGAGGTTTCCGCCCATAAAGAAGAAGGAAAAGGCGCCGAGCGTGACAAACTGACGATTCAGGCGCTTCGCAAATGGGCACTCGAACGGCAAGCAGCGAAGTGAGGGTGTGAGCGGCGCCAGGAGAAAACGGGCAATCAATGACACAATCCGCAGCACCACCGCCGCGCTGACCATGGTCAGTACCAAGAGACGGACCGGCGGATGGCCCTGATAAACCGCGAAGAAGCAGGCGAGGGCGACAAGGGCGAAGACACCGACGGCGACCAAATCCAGGACCACGCGCAAAATGAGGTACCCGGCTTTCCCCGCTGTTGTGGCCGGGGTCGCCTGATTGATCTCGGCCCTGACCTTTTGTGTAAGGTGCCGGAAACCATATTCGGCGATGGCGCCGGCACCGAAGATAAAGGCGAAGCCAATGAGCAGGATAAAGAGAAATTCGCCGCCCTTGCCTGGCGGCGCGATGTGTTCGAAGGTCTCGACGAAAAGATCCGGCAGACGCGGCGCGGATGCCAGAACTTCCGCCAGGCGTTCGCGGACCTCGTGCGCCCTGAGTTCGAAATCGGAGATCATATCTTCAGAGCCGCTGCCGGCACCACCGCCCGCCCGTTGATCGAGGAAGTCGATCAAGATCTGCCGGACCTGGCCGTCGCTGAGGCGGGCAAGAAGATCGCGCCGTTCTTCCGGACTTAGTTCTTCCGCCAGGACTGGGGTTTCGCTGACCGTCTCAGAACCGCCGCTGGCCGGGATGCCGGGGAGCGACTGCGCGTCGACCCCCGCGGCGGCCAGACAAAGCAGAGAGATGAAAAACAAGAAAACGATCGATCCGTGTTTTGGTCGAATCTCGCCAAAGATTGCTGTCCGGGACAGAACGCCAGGCATCACAGCAGACTCCGTTGCACTCTTAACTCAGTCTTTAACCTAACATGATTTGAATCGTCTCGGCTAAGTGTCGATTGATACTCGAGCTCTGCGGAATGGAGGGGGCGCACCGTCGGTAATTGCAATGGACATGTTATCCAACCAGGATCAACATCGTCGGGTTATTTGAGAAATCGGTTTTTCATCTCATGTTATTAGGCTCCAATTTACCGAAACCCTGGCATTGTGGCTGCGATGCTTAAGACACTCTCGTCGATCGCCGCTCTGCTTCTGGCCATCGCCTATCTGGCGCTGGGCAACGGTCTCTTCTCGACGTTGTTGTCCGTACGCTCGAGCCTGCAGTTCGGCTCCACGGAGACGACCGGCGCGATCATGTCCTCCTACTTCCTGGGGCTGGTGATTGGTGTCTTCTGGTGCCGGGAAGTCATTCGGAAAGTGGGACATATCCGGGCTTTTGCAGCCTTTGCCGCGTTGCTTTCAATCCTGCCGCTGTGCCACGCTTTCGTTGTGAATCCCTGGGCCTGGGTCGTCTTCCGGGTGATTGCCGGTCTCTGCCTCTCGGGCGTCTTTATGGTGGCGGAAAGCTGGGTCAACGAGCGGGCGACGAACAAGATCCGCGGGCAGGTCCTTTCGATCTACATGATTACTTTTTACCTGGCGCTGGGCTGCGGGCAGTTTCTGATCAATCTCGACGATACGCAGAAAGTCAGCCTTTTCGTTCTGGTCTCGGTTCTCTTCTCAGTCGCAATCATTCCCATCTCGCTGACCCAGTCAGAGGCGCCGGCGCCAGTGCCGAAGGTCTCCTTCGGTGTGGTCGATCTCTTTAAGCTTTCCCCGCTGGCCGTGGCCGGCGGCGCGGCGGCGGGTATCTCCAACGCCGCGTTTTATGGCATGGGGCCAGTCTTCGCGAAGGATGCGGGCTTGCCCCTAACCGGCGTGTCGATCTTTATGGGCGTGACGATCTTTGGCGGTCTGGTTCTGCAATGGCCGCTCGGCAGAGCGTCGGATCATTTCGACAGGCGTCACATCATCATGGCGTTGGCGGTGATCATCGCTGTCACCTCGATTGGCATGGTGCTCTTCGTCGGGGTCGATCCCATGGCTATCTACGTCCTTACGGCCTTGTTCGGCGGTGCGGCCTTTGCCCTGCATCCGGTTTGCACCGCCCATGCCAACGACTTTCTCGATCCCGAACAGCGGGTCAATGCGGCCGGCGGTCTGATGGTCGTCTATGGCTGCGCGGCGGCGTCAGGCCCCTTCATCGCGGCGCTGGTCATGGGGCTCGTAGGGGCGGAAGGCCTCTATTATTTCATCGCGGCCATTCAGGTTCTGCTCTTCGCCTTTGCGATCTACCGCGCGGCGGCGCGCAAGACGATTATGCGGGTCCTGCGCCATCCCATGGTCTTCGTGCCACGCATGACCACGGTGATGGCCCATATGGCCGCGCACCGGCATCATGCGGCCGAACTCCAGGAGCGTGCCGAGCGCGAGGGTAAGGCGGCAGAGGAAAAGGCCTCGGAAACCGGGGTCTGATCCTCAGGGAGCCCTAACGGAAGGCCGCTTCGGCAAAGCTGCGCAGTTTACGGGTATGCAGGCGCTCCGGCTGAAACTCGCGCAGCATCTCCATGGCCCGGATCCCGATCATCAGATGCTGGTCGACCTGACGCCGGTAGAAACTGTTGGCCATTCCTGGCAGCTTGATTTCACCGTGGATCGGTTTGTCTGAGACGCAGAGCAGCGTGCCGTAGGGTACGCGGAAACGAAAGCCGTTCGCGGCGATGGTGGCGGATTCCATATCTAGCGCGATGGCCCGGCTTTGGTTCAGACGTTTTACGATTTCGGTCTGTTCCAGCAGTTCCCAGTTTCGGTCGTCGATGGTCGCAACCGTGCCCGTGCGCATCACCTGCTTCAAATCGTAGTCGCGCAGGTCGGTGATTTCCGCCACCGCGGCTTCCAGCGCTTTTTGCATTTCCGCCAGCGCTGGGATCGGGACGGATATCGGCAGGTCATGGTCGAGCACGTGGTCGTCGCGCACGTAGCCGTGGGCCAGGACGTAGTCCCCCAGTTTCTGCGCCCGCCGCAGCCCGGCGCAGTGACCGAGCATCAGCCAGGCGTGCGGGCGCAGGACGGCGACGTGATCGGTGATCGTTTTCGCATTCGAAGGACCCACGCCGATGTTGACGAGGGTAATGCCCCGGTTATCCGGGCACTTTAGGTGATAGGCCGGCATCTGTGGCAGGCGCGGAGGCGGTTTTCTGTTGGCTTCGCTATGGTCGACCGAAGTTCCGTGAGAGCGGCTGTAGGTGATCACATCGCCCGGTTCTACGAAAGCGGAGTACTGGGCGCGCCGCGGATCGTCGCTCTCACCGGTCATGAGTTCATGACAGAAGGCCACGAAGGCTTCCACGTAAAACTGATAGTTCGTGAAGATCACGAAGTTTTGGAAGTGCTGCGGCGAGGTGGCCGTGTAGTGCTTCAGCCGATGAAGGCTGTAATCGACCCGCGGCCCAGTAAAGAGGGAGAGGGGGCGCGGTCGGTCATTCGCGACTTCGTAAATGCCGTTGACGATGCTGTCGTCGATCATCGTGAGATCGGGCAGATCGAAGACATCTCCCATGGTGCTGTAACGCTCGGGCGTAAGATTGCCTTCGATATGTATGCCCTCCGCGAAGGAGAACTGGAGGGGGATAGGTGTGTCCGAGACGCCCACTTCCAGGGGTGTTTCGTGGTTTTTTAGCAACAGGCGGAACTGTTCGCGCAGATAGTCCTTGAAGAGGTCCGGCCGGGTCAGCGTGGTGCCATGAACGCCGGGTCCGGCGAGAAAACCATAGGACAAGCGCGTATCGACCTTAGCAGCCGTGGTCGTCTTGGTCTGGACATAGGGGTAGCAGGCACGGATCCGCCCGGCGATATCCTCGCCGCGTTGGTATGCCTCGAACTGAGACCTGATCTGCGCGGTATTGCCGCGATAAATCTCGTCGACCCGCTGCAAGGCGCTGTCTGGGTCGTCGAAAGGCTTAAGGTCGCTTATTAGGGGAAGCTTATCGGTTTTGATTGTCATGACGATTCTTAGCACAGCTTTGCCAAGAAGCTAAGCCCGCCAGCATGACGCGATGTCAAAGTTTAAAAGATATTGATTTGGAGGCTGAAGGTTTCTCCATCGCTGACCACAATCCGACGGAAGCCAAAGAGCTTCAGCAGATCCAGCGTTGAGTGTTTGCGGCTTGCGCCACTTGCAGCAACAACCGGAAGACTGCGCAAGGACGGGGCCATTTGGACCATGTAGGCGCGTGCCTGAAAGGGCGTGGCCAGAGTTCCTCGATGCAGTGCGATAACTGCGAGTTCTTCGGAATTCACGCCATTCAGCACCAGAGCGGCTTGCGGTGGGTAGCCTCGGTTGAGTTGCTGGTCGGTGATGGCGGCGACGAGGGCGGCTCGACTGGAGGCATCCTGATCCGCGAAGCTGTCGAGCGGGCTGATGTAGTCCTCGTTCGAGGTGATCTCGGGGTAGATGGGCGTCGCACCGCCTTGAGCAAAGGCGACCGGCGCCAATGCCGAAGCAGCGAAGGCAAAAACAGCAGCAGAGATGAGAGCTCTCAAACGCATCGTCGCTTTCCAATTTCTGTACAAGCAGTTGTTTGGCACGCCAAAGATTAAACCTATAACCGGAGCAGTGGGAGCAATTTAGACACGCTTTGCCGCAAGACAGAGATTGCGCAGCTTTTGCCAGGCCAATTCCCGGTCGAGGAATCCAAGGCCGCAGTCCGGAGCGGCGACCAGGCGGTCGCTGTCGATATGCGCAAGGGCCTGCCTGAGACGGTCTTCGATCTCCTCGGTGGTTTCGATCCGGCTCTTGGCGATCGCTACGGCGCCGAAAATGACTTTGGTGCGGGTGAAGCGTTCGAGCAGGGCCAGATCGTTATGCCTGTGGGCGTCCTCGATCGAGACCTGGTCGATATCGGTGGCGTCGACGGCGTCCGCGAGAACGAAGTAAGACTGGGGATCGGCCTTGGCGTAGTCTTCCTGATCCAGATAGTTCGGATACCCGCAGCACATGTGCATCACTTTCGTGACGCTTTCGGGCAGGCCGTGGAAGCAACGCATGAGTTGCTCAATGCCATAGTCCAGGGCCTGTGCCGACTTTCTCGCAAAGAGAGGCTCGTCGATCTGGATGACCTTGCAGCCCGCCTCGGCCAGCGCCCGGACCTCGAAGTTAATGGCATCGGCCAAGTCCGCGCCTAACTTTTCCGGATCGTCATAGTATTCGTTTGCCGAGGTGTCGGCGATGGTCAAAGGCCCTGGAACCGTCATCTTGAGAGGGCGGTCGGTAAAAGCCTGCGCGGCTTTAAAATCGTCCGGAAGAAAATGATTGCCCTTTGGCTTGATCGGGCCGCGGATGGTCGGAAGGTCGATCTCGCAGGCACCGTCTCTCGCAGTGGTGCGCGTGCGATTGACGAAGTCGAAGCCTTCCAGATGGCGGCAGTGATAGTGGATGTAGTTTTCGCGCCGCACTTCGCCGTCGGTGGGAATATCGATACCGGCCGAAACCTGGTCCGCGATCACTTCGCCTGCGGCGCGCCGAAAGATAGCTTCCGCGTCCTTGCCAACCGACGCCAGCTGACTTTCGTAGTCGCCCGTCGACTCGTTATGACTTTCGCCCTGAAACCAATCGCGCACCGGAACATAGCCGGGCTTCGGGTAGGCTCCGATACAGGTGGTTTGTAAGGGCATCCGCGAGTCTCCGATCACCTTGCGATAACGCGGCGCATCTTCAATCGAAATGCCTCCGCAATTCAAGCTCCCAGGAACATCGTTGTGGGCACTGGCGCAGCGGACAGTTTTCCGATATCGCTTGCGTTTCCCCTGTCTATGGATCGAAGCACCTTGTCTCGTTTTCGCTATATTGCGCTCCATAAGCCCTACGGCGTCCTCAGTCAGTTTACTGGAGAGGCGGGCCAGCGGACTTTGGCGGAATTCGGACTGCCGCCGGATGTCTATGCCGCAGGCCGCTTGGACAAGGATAGCGAAGGACTGTTGCTGTTGAGCGACGACGGGCCTTTCATCAAGCGCCTGCTGGATCCGGATCACGGCCATGCGCGCAGCTACCTTGTACAGGTGGAGGGAGTCCCGGACGCGTCAGATCTGAGACGCCTGGCGGCTGGCGTCGTAATCAAAGGTTATCGGACGAAACCCTGTCAGGCAGAGCTTCTATTGCAAGACCCTGACGTGCAGGACCGTGATCCGCCGATCCGGAAGCGCAAATCGATCCCCACCTCCTGGGTGCGGATGACGCTGAACGAGGGCAAAAATCGGCAGGTGCGGCGTATGACTGCTGCGGTGGGCTTTCCGACCCTGCGCCTGATCCGCGAGCGCATGGGAAAGCTATCGTTGGGAGATTTAACACAAGGTTCCTGGCGGGAGCTGCGGCGGCAGGATATCCTCTAACTTAGGACACAACGCCGCGGCACTATCGCGCGTCGAAACAATCAAGGTAACCGGTCACAGATGAGCAACGGCGAAGACTACAGCAAGTGGTGGCACGAGGATTCGGGCGGTATTGGCCTGACGCATGCTTTCGAGATGGAGTTGCTGCACAAGGAGGTCAGTCCGTTTCAGAAGATCGAGATCTTCGAGCACAAGACCTTCGGGCGGATTCTGGTGCTCGATGGTTTGATCCAGGCCGCGCAGGCCGATGAGTTCATCTACCACGAGATGGCGGTCCATGTGCCTTTGCTGGGCCGTCATCGGGACGAAGCGACCGTGGTGATCGTCGGCGGTGGGGACGGAGGCATCCTGCGCGAAGTGCTGAAGCACAATGAGGTCACGCGTGTCGTGATGGTCGAGATCGACCGCATGGTGATCGAACTCTCCAAGCAGTATCTCGGTATTCACGGTGACTATGATGATCCTAGGGTCGAACTGATCTGCGCCGATGCCGCCGACTATCTGCGCCAAGCGGCGGAAAAGGGTGATAGCTTCGATCTGATCGTCCTCGACCTCACCGAACCTGTCGGTCCATCTTCCAGCGTCTTTACGGAGGCCTTCTGTCAGGATCTCGCAAACTGCCTGCGGCCCGATGGCGTGGTTCTGGATTCAGACAGCATTTTCGTCGGTAAGGATCGCGTTCAGTTCCTGCAGGAAATCTGCGGCGATAAAGAAGAGAACCTTGTCAGTGTGATGAAGCAGAAGCGCTATCTGCCCCATGTCAGTGCCTATCGCTCCATTGTGCCGCTTTATCCCGGTGCCGAGTTCGGATTTTTTCTCTACAGCAAGGACGGCTTTTCCTATGCCGAGCCATTCCGGGATTTTCAGGGAAGGCACTACAACGCCGATGTCCACCGCGCGGCATTCGCTTTGCCGACCTGGTGGAAGAAGGAACTTGGGTTTTAGGGCATTTCAACGGACGACTGTGGAGTATCCGATCTGCAGGGATACCGAGCGATCTACAGCGGATGCGGCTTTGCGTCGCTGACGATACGCAGGGCGTTCTGATACTCCGGATCGCGCTGCCAGCGGCGCAGCAGGGCCGTAGCGTTTTCAGGCGTGGTATTGTCGAAGAAGGACATGGCCTGCGTCACTTCGTCGGTTTCGATGTTCTTGTCGCCCAGCCGGCCATGGCGAAACTGCACCAGGATCGAAGCGAAGGCGGGTTTGTCTAAACCCAGGGCCCGGCAGACGACGGCAAGTCCTTGACCGCCGGGTTCGAAGAGGATTCTCCGAAGCAAATGGACACGCAACTGGCTGAAACGGCTAAGTCCGAGCAGGAAGGAAGAAACTTCACCTTCCTTCATCAATCCCATGAGCCAGGTGACCTGATCTGGATGGATGGTAAAGTCGTTGGTGGAGCTTGCCAGCGGCGCAATGTTGTCGAAATTCCGCTTTTCGAGGCTTGAGTCTTCAGTGTGATCTTCGAGCAGTTCGTGGACTGTCGAGACGATGTTCTCATCCAGGTCGCTTGGGTCCAGGTCGTAGTGGGCCAGGAGATGTTCGCGCAGCGCAGCTGAAACGGACCAAAAGAGCTTGCGCGCAAGTCCCTCCGGAAGGTCTTTACGCTGTGTCAGGGGCGCCTGATAGCTTGGAACATCTTTCGAAATTTCCGCCAACGCATGCAGGTCGTCCTCGGCGATACTGGCACCGGCGTTTTCCAGCAGGGCCGTGATCACGCGCTGGTTGCCGGTCTTGATGAGCGCGTTGGACAGAGGTTCACTCAGGGCAGGGCGCATCGCGACGGCGACCTGATGTTCCATGGTGCGGAACTGCACGATTTCGATCAGCTCCGAATCCTGCATGACCTCGCTTTGAACCAGAATGGGGTGGGCCACCTCTATGTCGTCGTTTGCCAGCATGTTGATCAGGTTGGAATGCGCATTGGGGATGGTTGCGAGGCGTTCGGCCAGGGCCTTGCGGACCGAGAGTTCCACTTCCTGAATCAATTGGTGGATGATATCGCACATGATCTGGCGGTCGACTTCACTCAGCAGGCGCTCCTGGCCCGTGTAGAGGTCACCGATCACTGTCGCCAGGCGCGAGCGGCTTTGGATGGACTTGTCACGCGCCAGCTCGACGAGCTCATTGAGCTGAGGGGCTGTGGCCCTTGGCTCTGCGTCATAGCTGGCGTTGGATTTACCTGTTTCGATCCCCATGAATCCCCAGAACCGGCTCGGCTGTCTCTTGATGCTGTGTCTGCGAACGTTTTTAAACGAACGGAGACAATAACGTTCTTAGGTTGACAAGCTATGAACCGTCAGAGCCATTCCAGGCAGGATTTTCAAAACCAAGGATGTGCCGGCATGGGAGTGGTTGTTGTCGTAAAAGTAGTATTTTTCGAAATGTGAATTCCCGCTCTATGAGGGAGGGAAGGATCAAAAATCGGTCGGGACGCCGCCTTCTTCCTTGCGTTTGGCGACGAAGGCAGCGAGTTCCTCGGCGATTGCCGGATCCAAAGGCGGCGCCTCGTATTCTTGCAGAATCTGCTTGAAAAGCCCATTGGCGCGCTGGGTCGCTGTTTCAGAGCCTGCTTCTTCCCAGCTTTCGAAGTTGCGCCAGTCGGACACAATCGGTGAATAGAAGGCGTTCTCGTAGCGCGCCTGGGTGTGCTCGGTACCGAAGAAATGACCGCCGGGGCCGACATCGCGCACGGCGTCCAACCCGAGGGTTGCGTCATCCACCTCAAGTGGCTCCAGGTACGCGGCGACCATTTGCAACAGGTCGGCGTCGATAATCACCTTTTCGAAGGAGGCACACAGGCCACCTTCCAGCCAGCCGGCCCCGTGCTTCAGCAGATTGGTATGGCCCATGACGGCGCCCCAAAGCGCAAAGACCGACTCATAGGCTGCCTGGGCGTCGACGGTGTTTGAGGCATTTACGTTGGAAGAGCGGTAGGGGATGCCATAGCGGCGGGCCAGCTGGCCGCCGATCTGCGCCGACTTGATGTATTCCGGGGTCCCGAAGGCAGGCGCGCCGGATTTCATGTCGACGTTCGACGTAAAGCCGCCGTACATGACCGGTGCTCCGGGATTTACAAGCTGTGCGAAGGCAATCCCCGCCAGGGCCTCGGCATTCTGCTGGGCAATCGCGCCCGGAAGGGTAACCGGTGCCATGGCGCCAGAGAGCGTAAAGGGCGTGATCACTACGACCTGGTTGCGCCGCGCCATCTCGATGATGCCCGTCAGCATGGGCGTGTCCAGGCGCAAAGGCGAAGAGGTGTTGATGATGGTGAGCAGGCTCGGCTCCCGGTCCAACTGGGCATCTGTCAGGCCCCGCGCGATCCGGACCATTTCCAGGGCGTCGAGATTCCGTTCCCGGCCCAGCGAATAGGCGTGGAATACCTTGTCGCCCATGGTGATGAAATCGCTGAGGCAGTCGAGATGCCGGGTGGCCGGCGGCAGGTCCACTGGCTCGACCGGATAGCCGCCGAACATATGGATGATGTTAAGCTTCTGACCCAGTCGGATGAAGTTCCGGAAGTCTTCCTGATTGCCCGGTCTGCGGCCGTTATCGCAATCGGAGGAATTGGGCGCGCTCGCGACCATGGAGGTTACGAAATGCCGCCCGCCCATGGGCAGATTATGCGCCGGATTACGGGCGTGGAGGGTAAATTCGCTTGGCGCCTTGGCGATGGCTTCCAGGATCATGCCACGGTCGAAGCGCACCCGTTCGCTGCCAGGCGTCACATCCGCGCCGGCACGGGCCAGAATCTCCCGGGCTTCGTCCAGGAGAAAGTCCATACCGACTTCTTCGAGGATAGTCAGGGAGGCGTCGTGGATGCGCTCGAGCTGTTCGGTGTTGACGGGTTCGACGGGATCGTAGGGATTTGCGGGAATACTCCAGGGCGGTTGCGTGAAGCCTCCTTGCCGGCCGGCCCGCCGATTGCGCCGGGCGCCGCCGCGCCCAGAACGCCCGCTCCGTGCCGTACCCGCTTCGTTGCTTTCCGCTGTCACGCCTAATCCCGCCTCACCCATTCCTAACTCCAATCGAGGATAACCTTCCCTGATTGACCGCTGTTCATGATCGAAAAGCCTTCCTCAAAGCGATCGACCGGGAACCAGTGTGTCAGCACTGGCGTCAGATCCATGCCGCTTTGCAGCAACGCGGTCATCTTGTACCAAGTCTCGAACATCTCCCGGCCGTAGATCCCCTTGACCTGTAACCCTTTGAAAATCAGGTCATTCCAGTTGATCGCGGTGTCCTGCGGCGGGATGCCGAGCAGTGCGACCTTGCCACCGTGGTTCATGGCGCCGAGCATGTCGCGAAAGGCCTGTGGATTGCCGGACATCTCCAGTCCGACATCGAAGCCTTCCGTCATGCCCAGGTCGGTCATGACGTCGGTTAATGTCGCTTTGGTGACATTAAGCGCCCGGGTGGCCCCTAATTTTCCCGCCAGCGACAGTCGATAGTCATTCACGTCCGTTATCACCACATGCCGGGCGCCGGCCTGACGGGCGATAGCTGTGGACATGAGGCCGATGGGGCCGGCACCGGTGATCAGGACGTCTTCGCCGACCAGGTCGAAGGAGAGGGCGGTATGGGCGGCGTTTCCCATCGGATCCAGGATCGCCGCGAGATCGTCCGAAATATCGTCTGGGAGGGGATAGGCGTTAGAAGCCGGAATAGCGACCAGCTCGGCAAAGGCGCCCGGACGATTGACCCCGACACCACTGGTGTTGCGGCAGAGGTGGCGCTTGCCGGCGCGGCAGTTCCGGCAATGGCCGCAGGTGATGTGGCCTTCGCCCGATACCCGGTCACCGACTTTGAAATCGGCGACATTGTCACCGACCTCAACGATGGTGCCCACGTATTCATGCCCTACCGTCATGGGCACAGGTATGGTTTGCTGCGCCCAGTCGTCCCAATTGTAGATATGCATATCGGTACCGCAGATGGCGGTCTTGCGGACCTTGATGAGCACATCATTCGGACCGCAGGCAGGTTCGGACACCTCCTGCATCCAAAGGCCTGGTTCGGATTTTGCTTTCACCAGCGCTTTCATGCTTGCGTTCTTTCCTTGCCGTGGGTCAGACAAAACCAGGATGTACGACCTCCCTGAGGCCGGGGATTACGGAATGACCTTGAGTGCCCGTCCGGCCCTAGCGAAGGCGGCGAGAGCACGCTCGAGCTGGGCCTCGCTGTGGGCGGCTGACATTTGCGTACGTATCCGTGCCTTGCCTTCGGGGACAACCGGGAAGGAAAACCCGGTGACGTACACCCCGTCCTCGTACAGGAGCGCGGCCATATCTCCCGCGAGGCGGGCATCGCCCAGCATGACTGGGATAATCGGGTGTTCGCCCGGAATCAGCTCGAAGCCGAGATCCTGTAATCCCGAACGGAAAAGGGCGCTGTTGGCGATCAGGCGCTTCCGCGCGCCAGCACCGCCTTCCAGCAGGTCCAGCACTTTAATGGAGGTGGCGACGATCATCGGCGCAAGAGAATTGGAGAAGAGGTAGGGACGGGAGCGCTGCCTCAACCAGCCGACGATCGCGCTGCTGGCGGCGACATAGCCGCCTGACGCGCCACCCAGAGCCTTTCCCAGGGTTCCCGTTAGGATATCGACCCGGTCCAACACGCCGCAGAGCTCTGGCGTGCCCCGGCCGTTCTCACCGACGAAGCCGACCGCGTGGGAGTCATCGACCATGACGAGAGCATCGTAGCGCTCGGCCAGATCGCAGATCGCCGGCAGATTGGCGATGATACCGTCCATGGAGAAGACGCCGTCCGTGGCGATCATACGAAAGCGGCAATCCTGCGCCTGTTTCAGGCAGTCTTCCAAGGCAGCCATGTCGTTGTTGGCGTATCGAAGACGCTTGGCTTTGCAGAGGCGCACGCCATCGATGATGCTGGCATGGTTCAAAGCGTCGCTGATGATGGCGTCTTCGGGTCCGAGAAGGGTTTCGAACAAGCCGGTGTTGGCATCGAAACAGGAGGAAAAGAGGATGCTGTCTTCCATACCGAGGAACCCGCTGAGGCGCTGTTCAAGTTCCTTGTGGATGTCCTGAGTGCCGCAGATAAAGCGGACAGACGAAAGGCCGAAACCATAGCTTTCCAGGGCCTGCTTGGCGGCCTCGACCACGGCGGGGTCGTTGGAGAGGCCGAGATAGTTGTTGGCGCAGAGATTGATGATCTCGCCCTGAGTTTTCGTGGTCCGACCATTTGCCGGCGCTTGGACACTGATGACCGCGCCTTGGGGAGAGGTGATGAGGCGCTCCCCCTTGAAAAGGCCTTTGTCGACAAGCGACTGGGTCTCCTGCTCCAGGTGCGCCATGAGGTTTTTGCTCATCTGCTGATCTTCCCACTGTCTAGTTTCTGCTGACGACCGGTTCTGGTTCGCCCTTTACATGAGTATGTACAGTATAATGAACAAGAGTTCTGTATATTGGGTCAAGGCAAAAACGACCGCTGCTCGTTCCTACCGTTCTACATCGGCGCTGTCGGCTCGAACCTATTGTGCGGCCTTGCCGTTGTACTGGCCGGGCAGGGCCATCACCAAGAGAGCCTGTGCCGGCGATTTTTCGCGATTCTCGATCTTATGAGACTGATCCGAAGGGTAGCGCAGGGTCTCACCTTCCATCAGCTCGATAACCTGGCCAGGCAGGTGAATCCGAAGCTGCCCACTCAACACGGTAAGGTGTTCATAGGTATCTTTGGCATGGGCCTGGGAATCTAATTCGCTCTCCGGTTCGAAGGAGATTTCATACCACTCCATGGGCAGAACCGTACGGGTCGGGCCCAAAATACGCAGCTGGCATTTGCCGTCGGCGCTTTTGATCGTGGGTGTCGAATAAGCCTTCACGTGCGTGATTGCGCCAGCGTGACGCTCCTGGTCTTGGGATGTTCCCAAGAGTTCGCTTAACTCGATGCCGAGCGACTGGGTGAGGTTCCAGAGCACAACGAATGTTGGGTTGACCTTGCCGCGTTCGATCTGAGACAGCATGGACTTTGAGATGCCGCTTCGGCTGGCGAGTTGGTCGAGCGTTAGTCGCCTTTGCTTGCGGGCGGCCTGAAGCGTGCCGCCGAGTTGCGGGGCAGGCGGGGCATCCAATTCGGGCATGCTGCTACGTGTCCAAGATAAAGTCTGGAGTTCATTATATTGGATTTTATGGCCTTGTCCAAGTTTTGCTCAATCGATCGTCTCTAGGCGTCGGACAAGCTTCGTGATTTATTACGGTTTTATCGCGGTTTTTGAAAAACAACAGCGTCCCTGGCAAGATCCGGCTTGCCTAGACTAGCCAATTTCGGCTATCGCGGAATGGGAAGCCGGAGAAAATATCGGTCAAACAGGAGGGCGTGCGGAAGACCATGGCGAACGACGGCAAGGCTCTGGACCAGGCCGCTGACGGCACAAACGGCTACGAACGGCCAACCACCTTCGGTATCCTGCTGGTTCCGGGCTATTCCATGATGACGCTCGCCGCCATTATCGACCCCTTGCGGCAGGCCAACGCCCAGGCCGGCCGGACGCTATACACCTGGTCTCTGTTTTCGACCGACGGTGAAGCTGTCGTCTGCAGCAGTGAAGTCGCGGTCGACGTCAATTACGATCTCAGCGCCGAGGTTTACCCAGATATTGTATTGGTTTGCGCGGGCTATCACCCCCAAAGAAACGTCAGCAAAGGTATTCTGGCCTGGCTGCGCGTGCGGGCGCGCCGGGGCGCGGCGATCGGCGGAACCTCCACCGGCAGCCTGATCGTCGCGGCGGCGGGTTTGCTGGACGGGTATCGGGCGACGATCCATTGGGAAAACCAGGCCGGTTTCGTCGAACTCTTCCCGAACGTCATCTGGACGGGAAACATCCTAGAGATCGACCGCAATCGTTATACCTGCTCCGGTGGCGACGCGACGCTGGATCTTATGCTCAACATCATCGCGCGGGATCACGGGTCCTATCTGGCCATGATCGTTTCCAGCGAATTTCAGCATGGTCGGATCCGCACCAGCAGCGACAACCAGAGTGTCGCCAACCGGCGCTTGCTGAAACTGAAATCGGCCCGCGTGTCGGCGGCTATCGAGGTGATGGAGCAGTATCTGGAGGAACCTCTGACCTTGGAGGAGGTGTCGGAAAAAGCCCAGGTCTCGCGCAGGCAGCTCGAGAGATTGTTCCGGCACCATCTGGGCTGTTCGCCGGGCAAGTATTATCTGGATCTGCGGTTGGATTTCGCCCGCTCTCTCCTTCTGCAAACGGAGAAACCGGTCACCGACATCGCTTTTGCGTCAGGGTTCGTGACCCTGTCGCATTTCTCGAAGTCATTCCGGCAACGTTTTGGTATCAGCCCACGCCAGGAAAGGCTGCGCGCCTGCTGAACATTGGCCGCGCACAGACTGCGCATAAAAAAAGGCCGGATGCGGGAGCATCCGGCCTTTCTTGCTTTCTGGACTCTTCGATTTAAGCGGCGCGAATGCCGTTCAGGAAAGTCCCGACCTCATTGCGCAGGTTCTCCGACAGGCGCGTGAGTTCGCTCGTGGCGTCCTCGATCGACTTGGCGGTCTGGCCCGTCTCACTGGAGGCCGCATGCACATTGTTGATGGTACCGGAGACGCTCTGCGTGCTGCGGGCCGCCTCCTGCACATTGCGGGAGATCTCGTGGGTTGCGGCGCCCTGTTCTTCCACAGCGGCTGAGATCGAAGAGGCGATTTCATCGACCCGGGAGATAGTCGTCCCGATGTTTTTGATCGCCGTCACGGCGGTCTCGGTGGCGCTTTGCATCGAACTGATCTGCGCACCGATCTCCTCGGTTGCCTTTGCGGTCTGCGTGGCGAGGTTCTTAACCTCGGAGGCAACCACGGCGAAGCCCTTACCGGCGTCACCCGCCCGGGCCGCCTCGATCGTGGCGTTGAGGGCCAGCAAGTTGGTTTGCTCGGCAATATCCGAAATCAGGTCGATAACATCGCCGATTTTCTTGGCGGCTTCGGACAGGCCCTCGACCTCACCGTTGGTGGTCTCGACCTGTTGTACCGCTTCCGATGTGATCTTAGAGGAGTCGGAAACCTGCTTACTGATTTCTTGAATGGATTCAGAGAGCTGTTCAGAGGCGGAGGCAACCGTCTGAACGTTGTTCGTGGTTTCCTCGGATGCCGAGACGACGGTCGAGGCCTGCGTGCTGGCTTCGTTGGCCCGCGCGGACATTTGATGCGCATTGGACTGCATGTTTCCAATGGCCGAGGAGACCTCGTCAACAATGCTTTTAACGCTTTCTTCGAAGCTGGTCGCCAGCCGGTTCATGTCAGCGCGTTTGGAGTCTTCAGCGTCCTGACGGACTTTTTCCTGCTCCGATTCCATTCGTTTTTGTTCGATCGCGTTGGCTTTGAAGACTTCGACGGTTTCGGTGATGGCGGCGATTTCGTCTTTACCGCCACGTGCCGGAATTTCAACCTCAAGATCGCCGTCGGCAAGACTGCGCATACAGTTGGTGATCGCAGATAGCGGGCTTGTGATGCTGCGGGCGGCGACAACCGAGACGAACAGCATGATGACCAGGATCGCCAGGCAGATGCCACCGGCAAAGAGTGCTTCGCTCGCGAGTTGAGCCTCAAGATCGTCGATGTAAACGCCGGTGCCGACGATCAAGCCCCAGGGCGCGAAACCTTGGACGTACGACTCCTTGGCGACAGGCTCTTCATGGCCGGGTTTGGGCCAGAGATAGCCCACCACGCCACCGCCCTGGGCGTTCACGATCTTTACGAATTCTCGGAACAGATACTTGCCGGATTTGTCCTGAAGGTCCGACAAATCCTTGCCGTTCAATTCCGGTTTGATGGGATGCATGATCATGACCTGAGCCATATCGTTGACCCAGAAATAATCGGTCTCATTGTAGCGCATGCCGGAAATGGCTTCCAGGGCGCGCGCTTTGGCGTCTTCTTCGGACAGTTCACCGCTTTCAGCCCGGGCGTGGTAGGAGGCCAGAACGGCTGCTGCTGATTCTGCAAGGTGTTTCAGTTCGTTATGCTTCTGCGCATAAACCTGATCCCGGGAATGATAGAGGTTTAGCCCTGCAACAAGCAAAGTGCCCACGACCGCCAAGGCAATCAGACTAAAAAGACGTGTGGTAATATTCATGATCTACAACCCAGTGAAGCCTGTTTCGCGCAATCAATCCTAAGTTGACTGCTTAGAGTGGCAGTGTTCTAAATCCTTCTACTAAAAATTTTGTTAATTCCTGATGGTTCCGCTCAAGTATTCGTTCTGCCTTATGCAGCGTGATGTTTAGGGGTGAGCAGGGATAAGCGCTTCTAATGAAGGCGTTAGTTTAGAAAAGGGCGTCTGCTATAATAGATCCCAGCGGTAAGAAAGACGAAATGCGGCTGGTGACTTGAAAGGGAACTCGGGGGAATGACTAGCGTCGGCCCGTTTAATGCGATCACGGATGTGCCCGGTCTGAAAGTGGGTAATGCGGGAGATGCGGATCTGCGGAGCGGTACCACAGTCCTGCTTCCCGACCAAAGAGCAGTGGCAGCGGTCGATCTGCGTGGCGGTGGAACCGGTACGCGCGAAACGGCGCTTCTCGATCCTGCCGCGACGATGGACGCGGTAGATGCGATTGTTCTGAGTGGCGGGTCAGCCTTTGGCCTCGAGGCAGCGGGCGGGGTTATGGACTGGCTGCGTGCGCAGGGCAGGGGTTTTCGGGTTGGCGGCTCTCTGGTTCCTATCGTCCCCGCGGCGATCCTCTTCGACCTCAATAATGGTGGTGACAAGGATTGGGGGGCGGAGCCGCCCTACAAGCAATTTGCCCGGCAGGCCGTGAATGCAGCGGGCCAAGACTTTGCTCTGGGGAACGTTGGCGCGGGTATCGGCGCTACGGCCGGACCGCTGAAGGGCGGATTGGGCAGTGCGTCCGTCGTGCTTGGCTCGGGTATCACTGTCGGCGCTCTTGCAGCAGTCAATTCGCTGGGGTCGGTTCTGATGCCGAAGACATCGACCTTCTGGGCCTGGGCTTTCGAGCGGAACAACGAGTTGGGTGGGCAGCGTCTGCCTGCTGGCGCCATGTCTGGAGACTTCGACTACCCCTTTCCGGCGGAGAGTAGCCATAACACGACCCTCGCAGTGGTCGCGACAGACGCCGTTTTGACGAAAGCGCAGGCTCAGCGGGTGGCGATTATGGCGCAGGACGGCTTGGCCAGAGCCATCCGGCCAGTACACACGCCTTTGGACGGCGACATCGTTTTCGCTCTTTCCACGGCCCGTTCCCCACTCGAAGACCCCGTAAGTGGAGTGGCGCGGATCGGCATGGCTGCCGCAGACTGTCTTGCTCGTGCTGTCGCGCGTGGCGTTTACGAAGCAGAAACGCTCGGGGATATGCAATCCTATCGAGATCTCTACCCCTAGAGAGCGCGAGATAACCGCAGATCGGGTGACGCGCGCTTTGGCATGGGTTGTCTTCGTGAAGTCGAGCCTGTGGGGTGTTGCAACTAAAGGACGTTTTTCTTTGTAAGCTCTGCATATGTGCCGCTTCTCTGTTCTCGGCCGCTAACGCCGGAATTTGCTCAAATCTTCCTAAGTCACTCTTTTTCCTAAATTTGTCACAGCGATGCTGATGGCCGTTCCTGCCCTTTTTTGAGCACAGCTTCGGTTGTGCTCGAGATTGCCGGATTTCTGCGGGTTTGCGCGAAAATCTCGCAATTTTCTAACCAGCGGTTTTTGGCATAAACAACTTAAAATACATATCCTAGCCTGTGGCAAAAATGGTTAACAAAAAGTCTGTACTCAAACAAATAGAGCGATGGTGTCAAATAACCTGACAGGCATTTATCTCGAAATGGGGAATGAAGACTCATTAACTAAATTGAATAGGAGTTTTCGGGAGATTCCTTTGCTTTGATATAAGAAACTGGCGTCGATTTTTTTTACATGTACAAAAATAAACACAGTAATTAACAATGGTTAATTTATTTAAATTATTGAAAAATTTACATAAAAGCATGTCAAACGTAGGCAAATGTATTGTGTCGTAAAAGTGGTTTTGTCAGCGCTTTTTACAGGCTTTGGTCAAAATTTAAGACATTGGGCTGTAACGCGTTGAAACAGCTGGAAAAACGACACTGGCATCAAAGTTGCTACGAAGACACGCAGGTATCGCAGGTAGCGGAGTCCTATCGGCGGGGGGCATTGCGATTACCGGTGAACCTGAGTGATTGATTTGAATTGGAGAGCAAAAATAATGCTGTGGACGAACTTCAAACGCATTTCGGCGGCGTTGGTTGTGTCCTTCCCTGTGGCGTTCTTCGGAGCTGCTGGTGCAAAGGCCGACCTTATTACCGAATGGGACTATCAGATCGAGAGTGCATTCACCGCGTTCTCGCCCGCCGGCGTCACCGGTTTGAATCCCAACCCCGAGCTAGGAAACAACCCTACGACGCTACAGTGGGGAACGGGTGGCAATGGACCAAGTTCTCTTGTGGTCGATTCCACCGTGGCCAGTCCGCCCACTCTGCTCACTGGCGGTGGTCCTGTAACCGGTGCTTCGATTACCCATAATAACAACCCGATCGGCGGGCCGACCCTGACTTCGGCGAGCCTGGCGACGGAGCTTGTCTTGACGGCTTCCAACGATCCAACGATCACGCAAACGCTGATGGCGGAGTTCGACATCGACTTCGTGGAAACCTTCAACGATGGCGATTGCGGGTTTAACTCGGTTTCCAACTGTGATGACATCTTCATCCTGTTGAACCCAGAAGTCTTGGTTGAGACCTTCATTGTCGACGAGTTCATCTACACCATCACATTGGGTGCTCAGGGCCTCGGTCCGTTGGATGATGCGACCTGTGCCGAAGCCGGTCAGGCTTCGGGCTGTGTCGGCTTCACCACGCAGGAAGGCCAGGCAAACGTCTTGCAGACCCTGTTCTCGATCTCGGCGGAACAGATCCGCATTCCTGAGCCAGCCAGCCTTGCCTTGCTCGGCTTCGGCCTCGTGGGCATGGGTGCCATTGTGCGCCGCCGCCGGAAGGTCGCCTGAGGGCGTCTTACCCGGCAGCAGAAAACCGAAACGGCGGCTCAATTGAGCCGCCGTTTTTTTGTTCGGATCCTGTCGCTTCGTCGTGGTTGAGACTTAGCTATTCGGTTGTCTGGGGCGCCTTGGTTCCCGAGGCTGGCGACGACGGCGGCTGTTTTGCTCGTAGGCGGCCTGTCCAGTCTCCAGGGTCCACTCGACCAGGCCCCGGAGCACTTTGTCCAAGGCATCGTCAAAGGCGACGACGATGTTGTCGATCTGATCGGCACTGGCCGGCGCCATGTGCTCGAAGCTCCGTGACGCGATGATTGATCGTTGCGGGAGCTGAATCAGTTTCGCATTGAGGGCCACCAGGGCTTCCGGCGTGCCGTTTCGATAATAGATGGTCTGGAACTCACGCAATTCCGTCTTGAGGACGTAGTCGGCGCGCAGGCCACCGGTCTCTCGGGCGACGGAGACGATCCGTCCGCTATTCTCGAAAGATTCCACCATGAGGGTCTGGACCATGAGTGGCGCCTGATCGACCCAACCCGATCTGGCATAGAACTCCATCTGCGTCGGAGTACGCTGCAGCGCGATCCGCGTTGTATTGAGGCTGCCGTTGGCCACCGGAGGCTCCAACACAAGCTGCCACTCAACGGTCGGCAGATCCTCTCGGAAAGTGCTCTTAGGCGTTAGCCGGTAGAGAGACGGCGGCGGTCCCTGACCGGGAACGATGTTCGTGCAGGCTGCGGAAAGCCCGATGATGGGGAGGGCGGCTAAAGCCTTGAGGCTTTGACGCCGGCCTGGGAGGACTTCGCCCTCGGTGGCGGCCGTGCCTCGTAACGAGGCCTTAGATCCGTGTTTCTTACTGCGCATCGTAACCCTGTTGCTGGTCGCCGAAAATAAAGCGTGCCGGGTCGCGCCCGACCTCGGTGGTAATACGTTGAAGGTCGCTGATCAGTTCGCGGGCTTCGATCAGAACATTAGAGAGTTCGTAGAGACCCGTCGTGGTAAAGTCGTTGATGGGCTCTCGGTTTTCCGAGATCAGGCCCTCAAGCTGACTGGTAGCGCCATCGATGCTGACAGCGGTTTTGTTGAGATTCTGGATCAGCACGCGCAAATCGCCAGAGACGTCCTGGACGGAGCCATCGATTGTCCCGGCCGTCGTTTCGAAGGCGAGGAGGGTGCGATCCGCACTATCGGTCAGGCGCCCGAGGTTCTCTTCTATGGCGACAGCCGTGTCTTTCAGAGACCCTGTCGCGTCGCTCAGATTTTTCATGGTGACGGAAGCGTCGCCGATCAGGGCTTCGACCTTTTCGCGGTTTTCGACGAAGGCTTCGGTGATTTCTCTGAGGTTGGCAATTGTGGCCGAAATATCCGCGCGATTCTTATCGTTGAGGACATCGTTCGCCCGGTTCAAGAGAAGAATCGCGCCGTCCAGCAGCTCAGGCGCAGAGCTGATTACGCTTTCAAGGTCCGATGAGCGGGAGGGGATAATGGGCCGCTTTTGTTCATCTGACACTTCCAACAGAGGTGCCTCGCGCGAGCCGCCGGAGAGTAGAATATAGAGCCCGCCGGTTAGACCCGCGAGATTCAGCGTTGCATAGGTGTCGGTTTTGATGGGCGTCTTCGCATCGACTTCGACCAGCGCACGCACCCTGTTCGGATCGTCGTGATCCAGCCCAATGAATACCACCTCGCCGACCCTGACGCCGCTGTAGCGGACCGGACTACCGACAGCGAGTCCGGTTACGGATCCGCGGAAAAAGATATCGAAGCGTTTGAGATCCGTGTCGACCTGGAACTTCGCAAGCCAAACCACGAAACCCAACAGGCCGGCCACAAGCAGCAGCACGAAGCTGCCCACCATGACGTAGTTCGCACGGGTTTCCATTATCCGATCTGCCTCACCTCGTGATGTTTCATTCGCCGTGCCTCTGACGGACCTGCGCTGACTCCGTAAGACCCGCAGCCCGCTGTTTGGCAGTCTCGGCAGCCCGCCCGCGCGGACCTTTGAAGTATTCGTCGATCCAGGGGTCGGGTTCTCTGATCAGTTCCGGGATCGTCCCGACCTTCACTTTTTTGTTCAGCAGCACCGAAACCCGGTCACAGATCGCATGGAGTGAATCCAAGTCATGGGTCACCATAACGACGGTGAGGCCCAATGTCGCCTGCAGTTCTGCAATAAGTTCATCGAACTTCGCCGCGCCGATTGGGTCGAGTCCGGCTGTCGGTTCATCCAAAAAAACGATTTCCGCATCCAAGGCCAGAGCGCGCGCCAAGCCGGCGCGTTTGCGCATGCCGCCGGAGAGTTCGGAGGGATACTTGTTGGCTGCGTCTGCCGGCAGGCCGACCATCGAGACCTTTACGTCGATCAGCTCTTGCCTGAGCGCCTTGGAAAGCCGGGTGTGTTCCTTGATCGGCGCTTCGATGTTCTGCGCAACGGTCAGGGAGGAAAAGAGCGCGCCATCCTGGAACAGAACGCCCCAGCGCGCCTGCAAGGCCTGGGCTTCCTTTCCCCTGAGTTTCGAGGTGTCTTGGCCGAAGACTTCGATCGTGCCGGACGACTGTTTGTTGAGACCGATGATGGTGCGCAGCAGCACCGATTTTCCCGTCCCCGATCCGCCGACGATGCCCATGACTTCGCCGCGCCGGACCGAAAAGTCCAGCTGGTCGTGGACCACCTGCAGGCCGAACTTGTTGCGCAGCCTGGTGACCTTGATGATCGTTTCATCCTGCGGGGTCAGGGTCATAGTCCGATGACCGAGAAAAGTACGGAGAAGAAGGCGTCGAGAACGATGACCAGGAAGATCGCTTCCACGACGGATCGGGTGGTTTGTTTTCCGACGGATTCTGCGCTGCGGGACACGCGAAGACCTTCATAGCAGCCAACAATTGAGATGATGATGGCGAAGAAGGGCGCTTTGATGAGGCCGACGGAAAAGTCGCCGACCCGGTCGACGGAGAGTAGCTGGCTGGTGAATTGCGCCAGCGAAATATCGAGGGCTAGCGTGGCCATGACCGCACCACCTAGCAGGCCCATGACGTCGGCGTAGAAGGTGAGCAGAGGCAGCACCAGGGTCAGCCCAATCACCCGCGGCATGACCAGGACATCCATGGGATCGAGGCCGATGGTCTCCATAGCGTCGATCTCTTCGTTGACCTTCATCATGCCGATTTGGGCGGTGAAGGCGCTGCCTGAGCGCCCTGCAACGATGATCGCTGTAAGCAGAATGCCCATTTCCCGCAGCACACCCACCGAAACCAAATTTACCGTGTAGATCTGCGCCCCGAAACGGGCGAGCTGATCCGCACCCTGGTAAGCGAGGACGACGCCGATCAAAAAGGAAATCAGGCCAACGATGGGTAGGGCATTGAGCCCGGTCTGTTCCATCTGACTGACCAGCGCCACGAAGCGGATGCGGCGCGGCTGAAAGATCGACCGCACCAGCACGATCACGGTGTAGCCGAGGAAGTTCAGAAGATCGCGGCCAGCCTTGCAGAAGGCGTAGGTTTCCTGGCCCAAATGTTCCAGGATTTGAACCAGCGCATTGCCCGCATAGGGCTCCGGTGGGCACTCTACGTGGTTTTCCGATACGGTCCGCAGCAGAGTTGTGGTCGTTTTGGACGCGCCTTCGTAAGCCACCTCAAGACCTGCCGCTCTGAGCTCCGCAGCAGTCCGGACGATTACCCAGGCACCTGCCGTATCGAGCAACTCAAGGTTCGACAGATCGAAGGCTGCGGAGGTCTCTCCCTTTGTCGCGAGCTTGCGGAGATCTTGGCTGACCTTGCCGACGGTCCGTATGCTCCAGATTCCCTGGATGCCGATAACCAGCCGCCCAGCAGCCGTTTCGCGCGTAAAGCTGCAGTGTTCCGCAGTTGGAGCTTCGACTTGGGTCAAAGCCATAAATCATTCCGTTTAAAGATACTTTGCGTCCTGTCGTTAACGCCGAGTTTCGCCGAGGCGGGGATGTCAGTCAAATCCCGGGCGCTGAAATTCTGTAAGGAGTTTCTATCTGTAGCGCTTTCCGTTCAGATTAAACGATAAAAAAGACGGAGAAGTTACAGAAAAAGATCCTTGGGCCTTCCGAATAGACGACCGATGAGCGCTATTGAATGATTGAAAAAGATGCTGTTGTGAAATGTCTGTCTCAGGAAAACGACTGGCGTGAAAACAACGACATTGCTGGTGGCTTAGGCCGGCAATCATCCTCTGCGCAATTGCGCCGGTTGCGATTGTCTTCAGCCTCTCCAACGACTTGACGGAACGTTAGCCAAGCCGTTTCCAGCCGTTCGTTAGGCTGCCAAGTCCATTGCAGACAGTACGCAGGCGACAGCTGCGGACATTCCAACCGCGGAGCCCACGGTCAAGCCAAAGCATGACCACAATGCAACCCAGGTCTTAATCGGTATGTCTCTGTCGAGACTCGAAACTCTAGCCATTCTTCGCCCCCTTCATAGACAATTGGAACCGGTAAAATCTTGGCATCGTACGTGAAACCGACTCTACCGTTCCTGTACCGCTACCATCATATTACAGGTTCCGAATATGGCAAAACCAGGGCGATTATTGTCACATTTCCGAGAATCGGCGTGAGTGCCTTCAGAACGTATATATTTTATATCTTAAACAATAGCTTAGAGGGATTTTCTTTGTAGCTGTATGCAGAGAGTTGGCCCTTTCCTACATAGGCAGATTGTCGGTTTGAACAGCCGCTGGTTTCATATGGTAACTGCAAACTCACTGTTCTGCGGCCCTTTGTTCCGCGATCCACCGGCTGTCCACATTCAGTTTTTTCGCAATTCTGCTGTCGGGCGCCACCAGACGCCAAAACGGAGTGACTTCGGAGAGAGAGGCGCCGCCTTCAAGCTGCTCCAGCGCTGCTTGCGCGGATATCCGGACGAAAATTGCGGTTGAGACGGGACACATGACATCGCATTTCCTGCGTCGCGCCATCTCGTTTCGCAGGCGTTCGATGCTTCGCGTCTCGCTATAGGGGATTTTCTGGATGTAGTCGTCGACCATCTTGGGCGTTCCGACGAACATCTTCTGCCCCTTCTTCATCCCGGCGAAGTCGGTGTGGAGGATTGTGACCTTATGCGTCTTTGGCTCGTTTAAGCGCTCGGTTGCTGTCTTTCCCATCGTTTTCGGCACCATCGTTTTCATGGATGGACGAGGGTAGCACCAGAGGCCTGACGTTCAAAATTACACCGATATTTTTCATTTAATTCAGAGTGTTAAAGCGCATCGCTAAGAAAAGGCCCGATTTATCGGCCGTTTTAGCGCTTTTCCTTTAACTGACGGTCAGTGTTTCAAGCGAACTGGCGTCGTCGACAACCACTTGCACGGTTTCGCCAGCAGCGATGCCTGAAAGCGTCGCGAGCGCGGTGAAGTTACTGCCACTGCCACTGGTATCGACTTCGACTGTGCCATTCATGCTGTCGACACGCACGTAGTCGGATAGGTCTTCGGAAGCTGGATCGTAGCCGCTCAGGAGATCCGAGAGATCCAGAGTATCAGCGCCCACATCGAAATCGGCGATGCTATCCAGAAGAGGGAAGTTGCTAGAGGCATCGTCCAGGGAATCCTGATCGAGAACGAAGAGATCGTTGCCCGGTCCGCCAATCAGGCTATCCGAGCCAAGACCGCCTAGAAGCACATCGTCATCCTCGCCGCCCTGCAGCAGGTCATTGCCCGGTCCGCCCGTGAGTGTGTCATTCCCCGCGCCACCGAAGAGGCTATCGCCGCCCGGGTCAGAGGCGGTCAGCACGTCGTCAACCGCTGCGACAGAGACAGTCAGGTTACTGGAAACCGATGCGAGATCGCCGTTGCTTTGTTCCTCGGCATTGCCGGTGATGGTGAGCGTGAAGTCTTCGGCGCTGCCCGCTGGCGGCCGGACGGCCAGATCCGCCAGTTCGGCGGCAGGAACCTGGTAGCTGGCAGCGCCCGTGAATTCGCTCCCGCCGAACCTGATGGTCGCACCATCGGGCACCCCCGAGATTTCGACGAAGCCAAACTCGGAGCCGTCCTGGTCGACGAGATCTAGCTGTACATCCAAAGCGATGAAACTGTCTTCATCGCCCTGAGCATCTTCGAGGGTGAGGAGAGGCGCATCCGCGACGGCCTCAATGGCCAGATGGAACTCCTGACTGATGTCGGCGACGTCGCCGTTGCTGAGTTCCAACACACTCGCCGTGACCGTCAGTGGCGGAATGGAGCCCGCTTCCGCGTGCGCATGTTCCGTGTCCAGTGAAACAACGAGCCCTGCGTACTCCGCCGGGGTGAGCGTAAAGCTGCCGTCGCCGTTGTCGATCCCGGCCGAAAGGAGCGCGAAGCCCGGGACGTTCGAGATCGTGATCGACATGACCTCAGAACCATCAGTATCAACAGGCGTGAAATCGATGCTGTCGCTGAGGAGAACACCGACATCCTCTGGCCCACGCGCGACCGGCAGGCTGTCGAAGGTCTCGGTCGTCAGAAGATCCAGCTGGGGCGCATCGGCCACGGCGGCGAATTCGACCGTAGATGTCGTGGTGGTCTGTGCCGTATCGCCATTGGAATCGCGTGAGGTCGCTGTAACTTCGACCTCAACGGGACCGTGCCTCTGGGCCGCGGGCAGAATGAAGACGGGGGCTCCGACCGGTACGACGGCTGCGCCTGAGGTGTTCAGGGGATAGGGATTGCCAGCGCCGTCCACGACCTGACCTTGCGCGGGATCCACCGAGATCAGCAGGGGATCCAGAGACTCAGAACCGTCGCGGTCGGTCACGGCGGTTGAGATGCTCAGTTCCGCGGCCTGATCCTCCAATCCGTCGACATCCGGAACCGTGAGGGAGGGAGCGTCGGCGACCGCTGTGACGCTGACCACTTGTGGCGGACTGGCCTTGGTATCGAAGGTGCCGTTGCTCTGGTTCAGGATCGAAGTCACCGTGAAATCCAGATCGCCCGCAAGGTCTGCCGGCGGCGTGTAGAACAGTTGTCCGCCCGCCAAAGCGGCTAGATTTACTGTCCAGGCGCCGCTGATCGGGTTGAAAACCACGGCTCCTGGTACGTCCGAGGAAACCTTAGCGCCGGGATCGAGATCGCTGATCACCAGATTGAGTGCCGGGTTGTCGAGCCCGATGTTATCGGCGCCCGGGTCCAGGACCGAGAGCGTGATCGGGATGTCTTGGTCTTCGAGGTTGTCGCCTGGACCGTTGTCGAGCGTAATGCCTATACAGGGCGGCTCCAGGGGAGGGTTCCCGCCGCCACCTCCGCCGCCGCCACCGCCGGGCGTGCCCGGATTGACCGTGACCGTGAAAGGTGTGGTATCGATGGCGAGGCCTTTGTTGCTGATCGGGTCCGGGTTCGCGAAGTCAGCATCGTTCTCGAACACGAAGGCGGTCAGTTCCAGGTCCAGATCGCCGGTAAACCCGTTTGGCGGCAGGATCTGCAGAGCGGCCAACTGGGCCGGCGTGAAGGTCCAGGTCCCGTCGCCGTTGTTGAAGCCAGCGTTGAAAGTCGTGCCCCAGCCCGCGTCGGCGGGCCCACTCGGCAGGCCGGAAATAACGAAGAAGAGGGATTCCGAGCCGTCGCCGGTCGTTTCGAAGGTCTCGCCTGAGAGCCCGATGCTGCCGCTGGTAGCATCCAGTGGGAAGCCGTCCCAGGTGCCTTCGTAGGTATCGGCGGCGTTGGCCTGCGCGCCGTCGGCGACACCCTGGACCGCAACCGTAAAGCTCGTGCTGTTGCTGCTGGTCTCTCCGCTTGCCGCTTCCTGGTGGACGACGGTCAAACCGAGCTCGAAGTTGTCATTGCTGTCCAGTGGCGGCCGCACCTGAACGCTGTCCAGAAGATTTGCCGGGATATCGTAAGTGCCGTCTGCCGAGGTCGTCTGTTGAACCCCGCCGATCCAGACCTCGACGTTGGCGGGTACGCCGGTCAGGCTGGCGCCGACCAACACTTCGGAGCCGTCCTGGTCGATCAGTCCGGCGCTGATGGAAACCGGGATCAGTTCGTCTTCGCAGCCGGACGCCGAAGCGCCTGGGCGGGCGACATCGACCGATGGCGTGATCTCGACTTGATAGGGCAGATCGGTGCGCAGGGTATCGCCGTTGGTGTCCTCGGTGATGGTCGAGACGGTCAGGTCGATTGTACCGCTAAAGTGTTCTGCGATGCCGCGCAGCTGCGCGTTTTCCCAGTCGCCGTTCTCGAGCACCCAGGCCGTGGTCAGGGGCGGGCCCCGGTCAATGCCCCGAAGCAGGGGCGTTGAGCCGTCCGGAAGCTGTACGATCACGCCTTCCGGAACGCCACTGATGATCACCGTGGTGACCGTTTCGGAGCCGTCGATGTCGGTGTCGACCACGTCGATATTGAGGTTCAGGACGCCGCCGTTGGCGTCGACCTCGGCTTCTGTGATGCCGGGAAAAGGCTGGATCTGACCCGGGTCTGCCACCTCTTCCACATCGATGTCGATGCTGCGGGACTGGCTGCGGATCGAGGTGCCGGTGACGGTGCCTGGCGCGTTGTCGCGTGCGGTTACCGTGGCGCGAATATCGCCGCCCATGATCTCGCTGACGTCTCGTCCGTCATCCGGATTCAGCGTCGCGCGCAGATTGCCGTTCCAGACTGTCTGGCTGCCGTCCAGGAGGATCACCAGTTGGCCGCTCGATGGGTCGTAGAGCGCGCTCTCGAAGCTGCTTGCTCCGGGTTCAAAGGTGACGGGGAAGGGACCGCTTCCTATCGAACCGTCATAGTCGAGCCAGCCAGACGGGACATTATCCAAGACGATCTGAGTGAGCCCTTCGGAGCCGTCTCGGTCCGGCGTGTTGGCCCGGATCCGCAGAACAAAGTCGGTGTCTTCGTTGACGATGTGCTGGTTGTTGGAAATGCGCTCATCGGTCTCAATGGCGGTCAGGCGGATGCGCGGCTGCGCCCGCGGATTGACGATGACCGTGAAGTCCCGGGAATCGCTGGCACCCTCGTCCGTGGCTGCATCGAGCTGGCCGGTGATGACGCCGGAGTAAAAGCGCGGCACCGTCAAGCGGAGGGCCGCCAGTTCGCTTTCCCCGTTGGCCAGGCTGCTGGGAGTCCAGACACCGTTGGCGTCCAGGCTGCCGACGTTTACCGTCGTGCCCGCTGGCAGATCGCCAAAGGTGACGGAGAGAGAAGAAAAGCTCTCCGACCCGTCGATATCGGTCGGGCGGGCCTCGAGATCCAGATCGATGTTGTTGGGACGGCCGCGCTCGCGCACCACCACGTCACCGGCATCGATGAAGAGATCGCCTTCTGGCGTGACGTTGATGACAAAGTCACTGCTGGCCAGACCGTTGCCCAAGGTTCCATCACCCTCGTCCGTGAGGGCGGAGAGAGTGGCCTGGATCTCGCCGCTCCAATCCTGAGGCAGGGTGAGTTCCAGGCTCGACAGTTCCTGCTGCGCCATGGCCAGGCTGCTTGGCGTCCAGACACCCCCGGCCGAGAGGCTCCCGACATTGACGCCGGCACCGGCAGGCAGTCCGGTGAAGGCGATGCGCAGCTCGGCAAGGTCCTCCGACCCGTCCGTATCCGTAATACTGAAGTCCAGATCGGTCAGCGCGATGGTGATGGCGGCATCGGTCTCCGCGCCGGCGTAGCTTGTGGGGCTTGAAACCGAAACATCGCCCTCGTCCGAGATCGTCACATCGAAGGCTGCCGTGGCCAGCCCGTTGCCCAGCGTTCCGTCACCTTCGTCACTGGTTGCCGTCAGCAGAGCCTGGATATCGCCGCTCCAGTCCGCCGGCAGGGTTAGTTCAAGCGCGGCTAACTCCTGTTCGGCGTTTGCGAGGCTGCTGGGGGTCCAGATTCCGTTAGCATCCAGACCACCGACATTGACGCTGCTGCCCGCAGGCAGGTCCGAAAAGGCGATCCGCAGATCAGTGAGAGATTCGGAACCGTCCGCGTCCGTAATGTCGAAGGCCAGGCCGCTGAGCGCCACGGTGACGGCATCATCCGTTTCACTGCCCGTGAAGGACGTCGGCGCCGAAACGGAGACATCGCCTTCATCGGAGACGGCGATGCTGAAGCCGGCGCTGTCAAACCCATTACCCTGGGCGCCGTCGCCCTCGTCGGTCAAGGCGGATAGCGTTGCTTGGATATCGCCGCTCCAGTCTGCTGGCAGCGTGATCTGCAGGTTCGCCAGTTCCTGCGCCGCGTTCGCCAGGCTGCTGGGCGTCCAGACGCCCGCGCCTGAGAGATTGCCCGCGTTGACAGTCGTCCCGGTCGGCAGGCCGGTAAAGGCGATTTGCAGGTTGGCAAGGGATTCCGAGCCGTCAAGGTCGGTGATATCGAACTGCAAGCCGGGGAGGGGGATCGTCAGCGCCGTGTCGGTTTCAGTCGCCGCGAAGCTGTCCGGGGCGGAAACGGCAACATCACCTTCCGAGGAGACTGTGATGCTGAAGTCGGTCGAATCCGCGCCGTTGCCCTGGGTCCCGTCGCCCTCGTCCGAAAGGGCCGAGAGCGTTGCCTGGATCTCGCCGCTCCAGTCCTGAGGCAGAATCAACTGAAGGTCAGTGAGTTCCTGTTGGGCGGCGGCGAGGCTGCTCGGTGTCCAGTTCCCGTTGGCATCCAGACTGCCCGCATTGACCGTTGTGCCGGATGGAAGACCGGTAAAGGCAATGCGCAGATCGGCGAGAGATTCGGAAGCGTCCGCGTCTGAAATATCGAACTGCAGGCCGGTCAGGGGGACGGTGACAGCGGCATCGGTCTCGCTGGCCGCGAAGTTGTCAGGGGCCGAAACGGAGATATCGCCTTCATCCCCGATCGACACGTTGAAGGATGTGGAAGCCGTGGCCTGATTGTTGTCCGTCGTGAGTTCGGCATCCGTCGGAGATTCGGTGGCGGTTGCCGTGACCTGTACCTCGAAGTCACCACTCCAGTCTGGCGGCGCGATCAGTTCCAGATTCGCGAGATCGGCAGCCTGGACCTGCCAGCTGCCGTCGGGCAGTCGCGTGCCCGCAGAGAGCGTCAGTTCGGCCGGGATTCCTTCGAGCAGGATCTGCGAAATCGACTCGCTGCCGTCGGTGTCCGTGACCGCGGCCGTGAGGCTCAAGGGCACGCGGACCTCAGCGTCGGTCTCGACGGAGCTGACGTCACTTGCGCCGACCTCAGGAATGTCCGCGACCGCATCCACCACGAGGGTCCCCTGCGCGGAGACGACCGAAGTCGCGCCGGAATCGCTGTCCAGGATGGTCAGGTCGAAGTCGAGCGGAATATCAGCATCGCTGTCCGCCGGCGGCAGGATGAAGATACCCTGCGCGAGCTGCTCCGGTGTCAGATCATAGGAGCCCGCAGGCGGTTGCAGGTTGGCCGGATCGCTGCCACCGATGAAAAAGCTCGCACCTGCAGGGATGCCGGAAATCTGCAGACCGGTGACAACCTCGTTGTCGCTCGGCGCGATGTTCAGAGAGATCTGGACGGGAAAGACATCACTGCCGCCCGCGTTTGGACTGCCGTCCTCGAAGCCACCGGGGAAACTCGCGCCGCCGTCCGGGCCCGAGCTGAAGTCGATGGTGAAGCTACCGCCCGCCGGGTCGAATCCCGCTTCTTCATCATCCGTCGTCAGGGTCGAAAATTGGAAGACCACACCTGGAATTGGCGGCTGCGGGTTTAGCAAGTCAATCAGGTTGCCGGTGTCATCGTCATAAACGTTGGCGCCACTGCCTTGGATCGGCGGCCCGGCCACGGTCTCGATCGGGCTGGCGCCATCTTCCACCAGTTGGACGAGGGCCACACCCGGGATGATGCGCCCATCGGCGAGAACGAGATTGGGTGGTTCATTCTGGTTGGCGAAACCCAAAAGCAAGACCTGCCCGCCGCCCGGAAAGGTGAAGAAGAGATCAGCGCCAACGAGCTCTATATTGACTGAATCGTCATCGAAGCCCAGCTGGATGTCGGCGCTGTCTTCGACCGGCAGAGATATGGACTCTCCGGGCGCGGCAAAGGGTACCGTCACGGCGGCCGCGCTGGAATTCGTAGAAAGGACCTCGCCTGGCTCGTTTGAGCCAGAGGCAGGCGCGACAGTGGCGTCGGGTGAAACGGTCTCTACCTGATCAGTCATATTACCTACGCTCGATGGCGACGCCTTCTGCGCCACTTCAATAACGTGATAATGCGTTAACCCCAGAAATAATATTGGGGTTTCCACTTACTGAGGACAGAACAAATGACCGATTCTCAATGTCAAAAATGAGGTATTTCTTTTGGAAATTGTACTGGTATTCGGATTTTTTCGTTTGAGTGGTTGAATAGACTCAAGAAAATGTTTGATTTTCAGCTCGATAATACGTTGGTGTGTAGAAATATTTTTAATATCAAGGGTTGCAATGCCATTTCTCTCGGAGTTTTACCGAGAGGGGAATCGGTTTGAGTGAGAGTGGTCGACTTTTTTAGTCGACGATGGCGCCGCGCCTTGTCACCACGTGGCCCGCGAGTTTATGGCCTTCCGAGACGGCTTGAAGCGGGGCGGTTCCGAGCATACGAGCCGCCAGATAAGCGCCATTGAAGGAGTCGCCAGCGGCCGTGGTGTCGACCACATTCTCTACCTTGTTCGGTTGGAACTGGCTTGTCTTTCCGTCCGACAGCAGCAGCCCAGCGTCGGCGCCGTTCTTGACCACAGCTTCCCGCACACCCAGACCGCGCAGACGTTCCACGGTCTCTTCCAGAGAGCGGTCGCCGCAGAGATTGGCTTCATCATCGAAGCTTGGCAGGGCGATATCGCTCAGACGCAGCGCCTTTTCCATCTCGGCGCGGGCGGTCTCCAGGTTGGGCCAGAGGGCTGGGCGGAAGTTTCCGTCGAAGGCAATCAGGCCGCCTTCGCCTTTGATCTGTTCCAACAAGGCGTAAAGCCGCGTCCGGCTGTCTTGATCCAGAATCCCGAGGGTGATTCCACTCAGATAAACCAGGTCATACCCGATCAGTCGGTCGAGGGCGGCAATCCCGAGCGGGTCTTTTAGCAGATCTCTTGCCGCTGCTTCGCCGCGCCAATAAAAGAAGGAGCGTTCGCCGCTGTCATCGGTCTTGATGATATAGAGACCAGGCCGCCGGCCGGGCAGGCGAGGGATTAGCGTCGTGCCCAGGCCTTCCTTCTGCCAGGATTCGAGCATTTCATCGCTGAAGGGGTCGTCGCCCAACGCGGTTACATAGTCGACGCTTGCGGCTCCGCGCGTCTGGCGCGCCATATAGACGGCCGTGTTCAAGGTGTCACCACCAAAGCCGCGCTCCATCCTGCCATCGCCGAGATCGCGCAGTTCAACCATACATTCGCCGATTGCGGCGATGCGCTTCAATTCGGAGCTTTGGGTCATGGGGGTCCGTGGTTCGTCATCGAGAAAGATACAGCCTCACAGAAGTGAGACGGAGTCTAGGCGGGCGGGACCTTAACCCGCCTGTACTCCCTGGGAAAGGGAATGCAGAAGGAAGGTTTCATCGCTGTGTGATCGGAGCGACAGGATCCGTCGAAAGAACAAATCGACCAGCAATCTTGTGACTTGACCAGTCTGCGGGGTTTGAAGAAAGATGCCGCCGGGCAGGAACCACCTGCGCGCGAACCGGCGCCCTCCAGCTTCGTATGAGAATGGCCGGGACGGCGACATGGGGGCATGCGCGCTGATCGGCGCTGATCTCCCCAGCGACCGACGGATACTCCTGAAGGAAGAGACTATGTTTGCGGAACAGAACGACGCCGGACCTTTGCTGCACGAAGACCGTCTCTTTCCGAGCGATCCTGCTCAGCGGGCCGTAGCGCGCAGACTTTACGCCGAGATCAAAGATCTGCCGATTGTCAGTCCGCACGGTCATACGGACCCGCGCTGGTTCGCCGAGAACGAGGCTTTCGAAAACCCTTCGAAGCTGTTCGTAACGCCGGATCACTACGTGTTTCGGATGCTCTACAGCCAGGGCATCTCGCTGGAAAGCCTTGGGGTGTCACGCCGCGATGGTGGCGAGGTTGAACAGGATCCCCGCAAGGTTTGGCGTCTGCTGGCCGAAAACTATTATCTCTTTCGCGGGACGCCCTCGCGGCTCTGGTTCGATCACGCGCTTTCCGAGGTTTTCGGGGTTCACGAGCGCCTCGGAGCTGACAACGCAGACGCTATATACGACCATGTGCAGGATTGTCTGAACCAACCTGCGTTTCGGCCACGAGCGCTCTTCGACCGCTTCAAGATCGAGGTTTTGACCACCACGGAATCTCCTCTTGATCCGCTCGATGCCCACGCCAAGGTCCGCGACAGCGATTGGCAAGGGCGCATGATCACCGCCTATCGGCCGGATCCGGTCGTTGACCCTGAATTCGAAGGCTTTGCGGAAAACGTCGCTCAGTTAGGCGAGCTCTGCGGGGAAAACGTCTCGGATTGGTTCGCCTATCTCTCCGCGTTGCAACAGCGCCGGGGCTTCTTCGCCAGCATGGGGGCCACCTCGACAGATCATGGCCATCCCTCCGCCGCGACGGCAGATCTGGATCCGGTGACCTGTCAGTCGCTACTCGATCAGGCCCTGGCCGGTCGGATCACGCCTGAGGAGGCGGAGCAGTTTCGCGCGCAGATGCTGACCGAGATGGCGCGTATGAGCCTCGAGGACGGTTTGGTGATGCAGATCCACCCGGGCTCCTTCCGCAATCATAACCGTCAGCTTCTGGAAGACTTCGGCCGGGATATGGGGGCCGACATTCCGACCCAAACGGATTACGTCCGTGCGCTGCAGCCGCTGCTGTCACGCTTCGGCAACGAGAAGGGGCTGGATATCATCCTCTTTACTCTGGACGAGACCAGCTACAGTAGGGAGCTCGCGCCGTTGGCCGGGCACTATCCGGTTCTCAAGCTGGGTCCGGCCTGGTGGTTCTACGACAGCCCGGAGGGGATGCTGCGGTATCGTCGCTCAGTGACCGAAACGGCCGGCTTCTACAACACGGTCGGCTTCAATGACGACACACGGGCCTTTCTTTCGATTCCGGCACGCCACGATGCTGCACGCCGTGTCGACTGCGCCTATCTGGCCGAACTGGTCTGCGATCACCGGCTTGACGAGGATGAGGCTCTGGAAGTGGCGCATGACTTGACCTATCGCCTCGTGAAAAAGGCTTACCGGCTGTAGGCACCATCAGATCCGAATTTCTTATTTGCTTTCCAGGTAACTCTTTCATGACCCGATTGTCTCAAGCCAAGCTCGCGCAACTGCCAGCTTCGGTCACGCTGCCAGGATATGAACGGAGCAACTGCGGAACCGGTATTGTTCATCTGGGAATTGGCGCTTTCCATCGCGCCCACCAAGCGGTCTATACGGACGATGTTCTTTCTGCCTCGGACGGAAACTGGGCGATCTGCGGAGTCAGTCTCAGGCAGCGGAACGTGCAGGAGCAACTGGACCCGCAGGACGGTCTCTATTGCGTTGTCGAGCGTGACGGCGGTGGGGATCATTGCCGCGTCATCGGCGCGGTCCGGGATGTGCTCTTCGCGCCCGATGATCCGGCAGCGCTGGTCGCGCTCCTGGCCGATCCGGCGACGCGGATCGTGTCTTTAACCGTGACAGAGAAGGGTTACTGCCACGATCCGGCCAGCGGCTGTCTGAACTTAGAAGATCCCGGTATTGTCCAAGATCTGAAGAATCCGGAACAGCCGGCAACGGCCATCGGCTTTATCGCTGCGGCACTGAATGCGCGCCGGCTGGCTGGTGTGAAACCCTTCACCGTCATGACCTGTGACAACCTTCCGCACAATGGTCGGCTGCTGAAGGGGCTGGTCGCCGCCTATGCCGACGAACTCGATCCGGCCTTGGGAGCCTGGATCCGCGAAGAAGTCGCCTTTCCCTGCACCATGGTCGATCGAATAGTTCCGGCGACGGTGGAAGAAGACCTTGCAACCGTGGCAAAGCAGATCGGCGTTCAGGATGACGCCGCCGTAGTTTGCGAACCCTTCCGGCAATGGGTGGTCGAAGACAACTTCACGCTCGGCCGGCCCCCGTGGGAAGAGGCCGGCGCTCAACTGGTGGCGGATGTCGCGCCTTTCGAGGATATGAAACTGCGGCTGCTGAACGGCAGCCATTCGATGCTGGCTTATCTCGGCTATCTCTCCGGTTACGAGACGGTTGCCGAGACCATGGCCAACCCGGCTTTCGAGAGGCTTGTGCGCCGCTATATGGACGAAGAAGCCCGTCCGACACTGGCGTTGCCGCCTGGCGTCGATCTGAATCGCTATCAGGATCAGTTGATCGAACGCTTTAAGAACCCCGCCCTGAAACACCGAACCTGGCAAATCGCTATGGACGGATCGCAAAAGCTGCCGCAGCGTCTGCTGTCAGTCATTCGGCAACAGCTCGAAGGTCATGGCGCCATAGCCTGTGCGTCGCTCGCCGTTGCGGCCTGGATGCGCTATGTCACGGGCGAGGACGAGCAGGGCAGGACTATCGATGTGCGCGACCCTCTGGCCCAAAAGCTCGCTGCGATTGGCGGCGAGGCGAAGGGAGAGGCTGAGGTCCTTGCTGCGGCCTACCTGTCTCTAGACGAGGTGTTCGGTGCAGATCTGCCGCAGTCAGAGGTGTTCCGCGAGGCAGTGAACGACGCGCTCGCGCAGCTCTATCGGTCGGGTGCCAGACAGACGGTCGAAGCGATCTAAACGCGTCGTCTGCGAAAAGGTGACAAACGACCGTTGCTCGGCTATCCCATGAGTCGAAGAATTAGAAATCGATTGAGGGAACGCCGCGCTCATGAGCCGTTACAGCAGTCAGAGCCAGACCGTCCGTAAACCGGCCGTTGTCAGTGACGGTGGCATCGTTGCCGCCCAGAACCGGCTTGCTGCCGCGCAAGGCGCTGCGGTTATGGCAAGTGGGGGCAACGCGATCGACGCCGCCGTTACAACAGCTTTCGCATTGGCGGCAACCGAGCCCTGGATGAGCGGCCTGGGTGGCGGCGGTTCGATGGTCATCTACCTGGCGAAAGAAGATCGGGTCAGGGTCATCGACTTCGGCATGATCTCTCCAGGCGCTTTGGATCCCTCCGACTTTCCGCTAAGCGGTGGTGTGGCTTCGGATCTCTTTCCCTGGCCTGCGGTGGTTGAAGACCGGAACCTTTTGGGGGCCAAGTCGATTGCCGTGCCCGGCGCCGTTGATGGACTGGGAAAGGCGCTGGCGGCCTACGGCACGATCCCGTGGCGCGATGCAATTCAGCCGGCGATCGAGCTGGCGGACTCGGGTTTGTCGGTCGATTGGTTCACCGCTTTGGTGATTGCGTCCTCCGCACGCGACCTTAGCCGTTTTCCCGCATCTGCGGATGTCTACTTGGATAAGGGTTTTCCGCCGTCGCCGACCTGGCACGCGGTTGGCCAGTCGCCGACCCGTGAGCTGAAAGGGCTGGCCCAGACCTTGAAACAGCTTGCCGACGGCGGTCCGCGCGAGTTTTACGAGGGCGCTTTGGCGGCTGGGATTGCTGAGGATGTGCAAGCCGCTGGCGGCTATCTCTCCGAAGCCGATCTCGCAGGATATCAGGCGCGTGAACTCGAGCCTCAGGTGGGCGACTATCGGGGCGCCAAAATCTATGTGCCGCCGCAGCTCAACGGCGGCCCGACCATGCTGAAGGCTTTTACCGCGCTGGCGGACTTCGATCTCGATGAAGGTGGACCGGGGGCAAACACCTATGCTGCCTACGCCGAGACCTTGCTGAAGGTCTATGAAGAACGTATGGCAACCTTAGGTGATGCTGACGAGGCGCGTGGGGATTCCTGTACGACCCATCTTTCCGCGGTGGATACCGAAGGCAACATGGTGACCCTGACCACGACCCTGTTGTCGATCTTTGGCTCTAAAGTGGTCCTGCCGAGCAGCGGTGTCCTGATGAACAACGGGATCATGTGGTTCGATCCACGGCCTGGACATCCCAATTCCCTGGCGCCCGGGAAGCGCTGCCTTGCGAACTACAGTCCAACGATCCTGGAGGACGACGGGATGCGGGTCGCGCTGGGGGCTTCGGGCGGCCGAAAGATCTTTCCGGCGGTTTTTCAGATCCTGTCTTACATCAAGGACTTCGGGATGAGCTTGGATCAAGCGATGCATCATGCCAGGATCGATGTTAGCGGCGTGGAGCGCGTCGTGATGGACAGCGCACTTCCGATCTCAGTGAAAGATACGCTCAGCAGCCGGTTTACGACAGCGGAAGCGCCGCGCGATGTCTTTCCCTTGGCCTACGCCTGTCCTTCGGCCGTGCTGCGCAAAGGCAATGAGAACCAGGGCGCATCCGAGGTCATGCATCCTTGGAGCGATGCCGTTTCGGAGGCGAAAGACGGTGCCTGATCTTACAAACCTGGAAACGCCGGCCCTGGTTTTGGACAGAGGTGTTCTGGAAAACAATTGTCGGCGCATGGCCCTGCGTATGCAGGAGGCGGGTGTCCGGCTGCGGCCGCATCTGAAGACGGCGAAGTCAGCGAAGGTCGCCGAGCTGGCAACCGAGGGACACTTCGGCGGTGTCACGGTGTCGACCATTGCCGAGGCACGTTACTTTGCGGCGCGCGGATTTACAGATGTCACCTATGCGGTCGGCCTGGCCGCCGGAAAACTGGAGGCGGTCGCGGCACTGCAGTCCGAGGGTGTTCGCGTGAACTTGCTTGCCGACAACCTGCCAACTCTTGAGGCCGCTCGGGATAAGGCTGCAGAACTCCAATCCGAGTTTTCGATCCTGATCGAAGTCGATACAGGGGGACGCCGCGGCGGCGTTTTACCTGGGTCAGACGAACTGATCGAGCTGGGCCGTTTTCTGAACGACAGTCCAGGCCTGTCTCTGGCCGGTGTCCTGACCCACGCCGGACATTCCTATCACTGCCGCAACCGCGCAGAGATCGAGGAGGTGGCCGAAGCAGAGCGGTCTGGGATCGTGCAGGCGGCGGCACGTTTGCGGGCGGTCGGACTTCCCTGCGAGATCGTGTCTGCGGGTTCGACACCAACCGCGATCTGTGCCCAGTCCTTCGATGGCGTCACCGAGATGCGTCCCGGCGTTTATGGTTTCTTCGATCTGGATCAGATGGCGCTGGGTGTCTGCGGTATTGAGGATATTGCGCTGAGTGTCGCGGCGACGGTCATCGGCCACAATCATGCGGCGCGGCGCATTCTCATAGATGCAGGTGGCCTGGCTCTATCGAAGGATGTCAGTGCAGGTGAATTTCTGGAACACGCCGGCTATGGCTTTGTCTGTCCGCTCGAGAACACGCGGCCGATCGAAGGCCTCTACGTGGAATCGGTACATCAGGAACATGGTTTGATCGCATCCGTGGCCGGCGATCCGCCCTACGAAGCTCTACCGGTCGGCGCGCGCGTGCGGATCCTGCCAAACCATGCCTGCATGACGGCGGCGGCTTATAACAGCTATTATGTTGTCGATGGCGGATTGGCCGTCGTAGATACCTGGGATCGGATCAACGGGTGGTATTAAAGACAGGTGCGCGGCGGGCCCAAAGCGTGCAGTGAAGGGAGAAAAAATGTCTCAGGAAAAGAGCGGCATCTATGAAAGAGACCTGGACCAAAACGCGGCGAACTATGAGCCGCTTTCTCCGCTGTCCTTCCTCAAACGCACGGCGTCTGTCTATCCAAACCGCCTGGCGGTCATCCATGGCGATATCCGAAGGAGCTGGGCGGAGACCTATATCCGCTGCTTGCGCCTTGCCTCGGCACTGCGCAGGCGGGGTATCGGCGCGGGCGATACGGTTTCGATCATGGCGCCGAATGTGCCGGAGATCATGGAGGCCCATTTCGGCATCCCCATGGCAGGCGCTGTGCTGAATGCACTGAACACGCGGCTCGATGCCGAGACCCTCGCCTTTACCCTTAAACATGCCGAGACCAAATTGCTGATTACGGACCGCGAGTTCTCCGGTGTGATGTCCGAGGCGCTTGCCAAGCTCGACGAGAAACCGGCGGTGATCGACATCGACGACCCACTGGCCTCCAGCGGCAGTCTTATCGGCGAAAAGGACTACGAGGCGTTGCTGGCCGAAGGCGATCCCGCTGACCCCTGGTCGCCGCCGAGCGACGAGTGGACGGCTATTTCGCTGAACTATACATCGGGCACGACGGGCGATCCCAAGGGAGTCGTCTATCACCATCGCGGTGCCTACCTGAATGCCATGGGTAATGTTCTGACCTGGTCGCTGGGCCAGCATCCGGTCTACCTTTGGACCCTACCCATGTTCCATTGTAACGGCTGGTGTTTCCCCTGGACTGTGACCGCCATGGCAGGCACGCACGTCTGTCTGCGCCGGGTCGAAGCCAAAGCCATGTACGATGCGATTGCGGATCATGGCGTCACCCATCTTTGCGGCGCGCCGATCGTGATGGGCATGCTGATCTCTGCCACCGAAGAACAGCGCCGCACGCTGCCAGGGAAAGTCAAGATGATGACGGCGGCCTCCGCGCCGCCCGCCGCGGTGCTGGAACGCATGGAGAAGCAGGGCTTCGAAATCACCCACGTTTACGGCCTGACCGAAGTTTACGGGCCGGTGACGGTCTGTGCCTGGCACGAGGAGTGGGACGACCTCGACATGGAAGAGCAGGCGCGCCTCAAGTCTCGTCAGGGTGTGACCTATCCGGTGCTCGAAGGCTTGATGGTTGGCGACGCTGACAGTCTGGAGCCCGTACCCTGGGACGGCGAGACCATGGGTGAAGTCTTCATGCGCGGCAACGTGGTGATGAAGGGCTACTTGAAGAATCCCAAATCGACAGAGGCTGCGTTTAAGGGTGGCTGGTTCCATACTGGCGACCTCGGCGTCATGCATCCGGATGGCTACATCGAATTGAAGGACCGGTCGAAGGACATCATCATTTCCGGTGGCGAAAACATCTCGACCATCGAGGTGGAGGGTGTGCTCTATAAGCATCCCGCGGTGACGGAAGCGGCCGTGGTTGCCCGACCCGATGAAAAGTGGGGAGAAACGCCTTGCGCCTTCGTGACCCTGCAGCCAGGGGCGGTGGTGAGCGAGGCTGAGATCATTAGCTTCTGCCGGGATAACTTGGCGCACTACAAGTGCCCAAAGACGGTTGTCTTCACCGAGCTACCGAAGACCTCGACCGGTAAGATTCAGAAATTCGTTCTGCGGGAGCAGGCGAAGGCGCTTTGACGCGCCAAACCTAATCGTCGTGCGGGCTGCGCCGTAACTTCTTTACCGACGCGCGCTTTGTCTTGGAGTCTAACCGCCGTTTCTTAGATGCGAGGGTCGGCCGCGTCGGCCTGCGGTATACCGGGCGCTCACAAGCTTGCTTGAGGAGTTCGATCAGGCGCTGGACTGCATCTTCGCGGTTCCGCTCCTGGGTCCGGAAGCGGGCGGCGGTTATGACGAGCACGCCCTCCTTTGTGAGCCGTTTCCCTGCCAACTGCGCCGCTCGATCACGGACATAGGGGGGTAGTGACGGGGAGTTTCGGAGGTCGAAGCGTAGCTGGACAGCCGTCGAGACTTTATTGACGTTCTGGCCGCCGGGTCCTGAGGCGCGCACGAAGGTTTCTTCGATTTCCCGTGGGTCGAGTTGTATGGATTGGGTGATCTGGATCATCTGGTTAGTCTATCGATTGGCGACAGACCAGGGAATACAGATCCCAAAGCCCTGCTTGCTCTTCGTCGGTAGGAACGCGTTACAGCTTCTGTGCGATGAGCCGGCTGCCGTGAGAAAGGTGGGTCTCAATGACTCTTACGGCGCGCTCCACATCGCGTGCCCGGGCGGCATGGAGAAGAGCAAGATGCTCCGCGCATTCGCCTTCAGTCGAACGCAAGATTGCCCGTTCGAAACAGAGGTAACGCTCAACCGCCCTGATCTTCTCTTCGACCAGTTTTAGCAAGTCCGGATCGGCGGCGGCGTAGAGCGCGAGATGAAAAGCGATGTGAGCTTCCGCGCGGTCGTCCTCCGGCGCTGATTTCAAAGCCAGATGGGCGGCATCGGCGGCCGCGATCTGTTCTTGTGACAGATTGGGAAAGGACTTGCGCGCAGCTTCTACTTCTAGAGGTGTACGCGATTCAAAGAGCGCAATGGCTTCCTTTGCGGTCAAAGGCGAGACGACCATCTCTCCTTTGTCATTTGCTGAAATCCATCCTTTGCCGGCCAGGAGCGCAAAGGCTTCTTCAACGAAGTCTGCCGCAACCTGATAAGCCTCTTCGATCTTTTTCGGATGGATCACTTCGTTCGGCGGCAAGGCGCCCATGATAATGCCATCGCGCAGAGCTTCGGCGAGCCAAAGAGCTGTAGAAGACGCGCGGTTCATCGGAGGTTGTGCCATGGGGCGATCATTGGGCCTCGATTTGGTCAAAGTCAATAAGGACTCAAATGAAAATCAGTCTATTCTGAGTTGTGTGCGCGTTTTCTTCAGAATTAAGGTGCATTTTTGAGCGCCAAACAGGCGTAGGGGCTGTGTTTTCTTTTTGAACAAACGATTCTCGCCAATATCGTACCTGATGATGCAGAGGCCTCGTCGATGAGGAATCGGTTGAGATGGGACTGAAAGTACGATGGCGTATGCGCGCTTCTTTGGATTAAGACACTAGCGCTGTTTTTGCCACAGTTCGATCAGGCGGCTATAGGCGTTTGACATCGCGGCAAGGGCTTGTTCGTCCGTCATATCACCAGCAAACCATGACTCTGCGGGGCCACCGAAAATACTGCGGCCGACGGCGAAACCTTTGCAGATACTGTGGCGTGCGGCAGTTGCGAAGGCTTTGCCCAAGACGTCCTCGGGTGCTCCCAACCCAAGCAGAAGGACACCGCGGCAGTAAGGATCGTTGCCGGCGATAACTTCGGTGAGCTTGCTCCAACCCGCGTCCGAGGCCGGCGCCTGTAGTTTCCACCAGTCCGGAAAAACACCCAGATCATAAAAACGCTGCAGAGCGCGCGGGACGGTCGTCTCGTCGACGGTACTTTCCTTCGGCGGAATGACCTCCAGCAGCAGCTCGTGCCGCGTGGTCCGGCAGGCATCGAACAAGACCTGAACCTTCTGTTCCTGAGCTGACCGCAGATCCTCGGGATCGTCTGGATGATAGAAGACGAGGCACTTAACGCAATGCTCGACCGGCCACTCGCGCAGAGTGGCGGCAACATTGTCGCCACCTTCAAACTCTAGGGGGCGGGAGCCCGGCCGTTCGATCGGTCTGCCGATCCAGATGTTGCTGCCGGTGGCCGCGTCCAGTGCGTCCTGACCAAGCCTGCCGTCGCACAGGATTCCCAGACCAGCCGTGGAGGTGGCGCCCGTTGCCTGCGCCGCCTGCCAGGCAAGACGTTTGAAGTGGTGAACCTCTTTGCCGGTTTTCTTATGGCGTTCTGCCATCGCTTCGAACTGGCTGCGGTGATCGAAAGCGAAGGCGCAGACCTCGGGCCAGTCTCTGGTTCTGTTACTGGCCCAATGCAGTTGTTCCAGGCGTGCGTCGTTGCGCAGTCTGAAGTGCGGGCTGCCGTTCTCCAGGAAGTCGGTGAGCTCATCCCAACTGGGGCAGGCGGGGGAACAGCCGTGCCGCGAGACCGCGAAGGCGCCACAGGCGTTGGCATAGGCGCAACAGGTTTCAAAGGGCTCGTCGCGCAGCCATCCGCGCAGAAAACCGGCCATGAAGGCGTCACCGGCGCCAAGAACGTTAAAGACCTCAATCGGGAAGCCGGGCCCTTTGATTCCCTCTTCGATGTCTGCGGGAATGGTGTCCGGAAAGACGACGCAGCCCATCGGGCCACGTTTCACCACAAGGACAGCGTCGGTGATTTCACGCAAACGCCGCAACGCGGCAAGCGTATCGGTGCTGCCGCCGGCGATGTGGATTTCTTCTTCGGTGCCGACGATCAAGTCGCAGTCGGGGACAATGGATTGCAGATGGGCGGAGACCTCTTCGCTCGCGACAAAGCGTTCTTCGCCGAGTCCTCGGCCCGTCAGGCCCCAGAGCACCGGGCGGTAGTCGATGTCCAGCGCCACCCTGGTGCCTGCTTCGCGGGCGTAGCGCATGGCCGTGCGGCTGGCGTTGTCGACCTGCGGTGTCGAAAAATGTGTGCCGCTCACCAAGAGACATTTGGAGTCCGCGACAAAGGCCGGATCGAAATCCTCGGGATCGATGGCCATATCGGCGCAGTTTTCGCGATAGAAAATGAGCGGAAAGGTCTCCCGGTCTTGAATGCCGAGAATGACCAGAGCGGTCAGCCGCTCCTTGTCGGTTTTCAGATGACCCGTGTCGACGCCTTCCGCCTCCAGGGTTTCGCGTATAAAGCGGCCCATGTGCTCGTCGCCGACCCGCGAGAGCATGGCCGGGCGGAGCCCCAGCCGCGCGGCGCCGATGCAGGTGTTACATGGACTGCCGCCCACATACTTGGCGAAGCTCGCCATATCTTCCAGCCGCCCGCCGATCTGTTCGCCGTAAAGATCGACGCCGGCGCGTCCCATGCCGATGACATCGAAACGGCAGTCGGTCATGGTACTCTACTCCCTGGAAAAGGCTTTGACGGCGCCGTCGGAATGACGGTCGCCAGATTGGAATGCGATAGCACGGTATGAAACAAAAATTCCATTTGACTATCAAGATCAGAATATAAATTTTGCTTGTACGGAAGGTTCAACTAAGTGCAGAGCTGCGCTTAGAGACTTAAGGGGAGTAAGGTCTTGCTTGCGTTCTGCCAGTTCGGCGCCGGAAGAATCGGCACCATTCACGCCGCCAATATTGCCGCTCATCCCGGCGCCAGCCTGCGCTACGTCGTTGATGTCAACGAGGCTGCAGCCAAGGCGTTGGCCGATAGCTACGGCGCGGAAGCGGTGACCACCGAAAGAGCGCTGTCCGATCCGGAGGTCGGTGCTGTGGTGGTCGCCAGTTCGACGGATACCCACGCCGATCTGATCGAGGCCTCGGCGCGGGCAGGGAAGGCGATCTTCTGCGAGAAGCCGGTGGATCTGAACCTGGCGCGGGTCGAGGCCTGTTTGGCGCTGGTGGAAGCGGAGAGTGTGCCCTTGGCACTCGCCTTCAATCGGCGCTTCGATCCGAGTTTCGCGAGCTTGAAGGCTCGCGTGGCAGCCGGGGAGATCGGCAAGGTTGAGATGGTCTCGATCACCAGCCGCGACCCGTCGCCGCCGCCCATTGCTTACGTGAAGGTCTCCGGTGGCCTGTTCCGCGACATGATGATCCACGATTTCGATGTGGCGCGTTGGTTGCTGGACGAGGAGCCTATCGAGGTTACGGCGACGGCGAGCTGTCTGGTCGATCCCGAAATCGGAGAGGCAGGCGACGTAGATACCGCTCTTGTGACCCTGCGCACCGCCAGTGGCCGGCTTTGCCAGATCAGCAACAGCCGCCGCGCCGCTTACGGCTACGATCAACGCATCGAAGTTCTTGGCAGCAAGGGGATGCTGCGTGCCGAAAACCAACAGCCGACGACGCTGGAGGCCTCGACCGAAGCCGGCGTTTCCCGGGACAAGCCGCTCTACTTCTTTCTAGAGCGTTACGCGGCTGCTTATCGTGCTGAACTGGAACGCTTCATAGAGGCTGTGGCCGCGGGGCAGGCGCCCAGCCCCAATGGCACAGATGGCTACGCGGCCCTAAGGCTGGCGGAAGCGGCGGTTGAGTCTCTGCGTGAGCAGCGGACGGTCCTCCTGGAAGCCTGACAGCGATCACCCAAAGAGTTCTTTGAAATCCGTGGATCTATCGAGCCTGTAACCGAGGCAGACGACCAGCGACAGCGAGAGGCACATAGAGGCAGAGAGGGAGCGGAAGGACTCGACCTGGGCTTCCTCGACCTCGAAACAGACATCCGACAGGGCTGCGAAGGGACTGAGCGGACCATCCGTGATCGCGATGACCTTCGCCCCTCGGTCTTTTGCCAGTTTCGTGACTTCTAGCGTGTCCGGCGCGTAGGTCTGAAAACTGATCGCTAGAAGAAGGTCTTGAGGCGAGAGACTTTGGGCCTGCTCGCGAACCATGCCACCGACAGAATCGATCAGCGACGCGCGGCAACCCAGGTGGCTCAGCATGTACGTGAGATAGGAAGCGACCGGATAAGCGCGCCGCTGTCCCATCACCTGGATCCGATCTGCCTTGGCCAGCAGTTCAATGGCCTGCTCCAAAAGATCTGGCCGGGTTTCCTCTCGGAGATGTTGAAGAGCGTGGCCTGCCGCCTCGGTAAAACGGTCTAGGACAGCAATGGCGGGCATCTGTGGACCGCTCTGTGCCTTTAAGGCCTTGATCCGCTCGCTGTAGCTTGGCTGGCGCTCGGCCAGGCGCGCGCGGAAGACTCTCTGCATACTGCTGAAGCCGTCATAGCCGAGAGCCTTGGCAAAGCGAATGAGGCTGGAAGGCTGCACGGCGGCGCGTTCGGCGATCTCGGAAACTGTTTCGAGTGCCATGTCGTTCGGATTGGCGAGCGCGAACTCCGCGATCTGGCGCAGGCGTTTGCTCAATGTCTCGTGACGCGCTGAAATAATGCTGCGCAAATCTTCGTAGCTTGAGGGGGGAAGCGGTTGGGCCATAACGTTTCCTGCTGCCCGAATTGGAATGAATTTTCCAACTTAATAGAATAAATGGATTTGCGCCAGGACAGGAACGCCCGGTCAGTTTGCGAAGGATCGAAAAGATAAAATTTTATTTAAAAACAATCCTATAAAAACCCGATCTTAAAGCTTTCGCGCGACGATGCTGGGTTCGTGGGAAAGGACTTCCCCTGACGGATGAACAGGATCGCAGGAAGCGGCCGTTGAGCATGCGTTTAACAGTCATTGCCTTAGCTTTGACCGCCCTTGGCGTAGCGCCAGCGTGGGGATTCTCCTATTCGGAAGAACACTGGCGCGGTGCCGATATTCTGACCAAGCGCTTTATCTGCTCCAGTCATGGCGAGACGCCTGAGTGGTGCGGCGAGCTGCCCGGGCAGGTCAAGGTACCCGATTCCATTGCAGGTGAGCTCGCGGCGCGTGAGAAAGCAGCGGCGGAACGTGAGGCTGCGGCTAAGGCTGCCGCGGAGATTCTCGCGGCACGCCAAGGGGTTATCACGCGCATAAAATCGGGAAAAGTCTCCCCAAAGGACGTCTCGAAGCTTATCGAACAAGCCAAGGCGGGCGAAAATGAGGCCATGGAGCTCATCGCCTGGATGTACGCCAACAACTTGAATCCGGAAACCGACGATGCCGATGAGTTGAGGGAACTAGCTTACATTTGGTATGGCCGGGCCTATCTCGCGGGTGCGCGCGAGGTCAAAAAAAACATGGACATGATCTGGCCGACGCTGAGCGAGACGCAGCAGCGTCGGATTGTGGCGCTCTTCGACCGCAAGAGCTGATCAGAGGACGGCGTTCGCGCCCTTTTCAGCTGTCTTGCCAAGGGAATCGGCGACGAGCTTCTGCAAAGGTTGCGCGAGTCCTTTCGCCGACGCCATCACGATTGATCCCCGCGCCAGTCCGTCATCGGCCAGAGTGTCGTTGGCCCAGCCACCGGCCTCACGGATCAGCAGCACGCCCGCGCTCGAATCCCAGGAATTCATGTGCGGTTCGAAAAAGGCATTGAGCCGCGCGCAGGCCACGTAGGCGAGGGTAAGGGCTCCCGAGCCGTTGCGGTAGAACATTCCGCCGGATTCCAGCAGGCGTTCGAGCACGCCGACGATATCCCGGGGTGTCGCGCGGTGAGAGTAACTGAAGCCGGTCATGCTTCCCGTAAAATCGCCCGCGCTCGCGACCGAAATGGGGCGACCGTTCAAAAATGCTCCTTCACCCATTGCGGCGGCAAAGAGTTCATCGTTGTTTGGGTCGTAAATGACGCCGACTTCGATCTTGCCATCCCGGATAAAGGCAATCGACACACACCAGGTCGGGATTCCCACCACAAAGCAGGCCGTGCCGTCGATCGGATCGACCACCCAGGTGCCGTCAGCCGATTCGAGTTTGGAGGGTTCGGTTTCCTCGCCGAAAAAACCCTCATCAGGGAACGCGGCTGCAAGTCTCTCTTTGATCAGCAGCTCGGTTTCGACATCCGCCTGACTAAACATGTCCTGCGGGCCTTTGTCTTCGATCTTCAGGCGGCCGCGGTCTGAGAAATAGCTGAGGGCATGTTTTCCGGCTTCACGCGCAATATCGCAGGCAATCTGTAGCCGATGATTATTGAAGTTAGTTATCATTCGGGAGGAACTTTGAACAGGGTGCATAATATGGTCGCTATAGAACCACAGGAGCTACGTGGTTGATAGACATCTCTCACGAGAGCAGGGGATCCTGTTCGTGCTTCTCGGAATAGCGTCCGGAAACCGGCGGCTTTGTGATGTGCTCTGCGTGAAGTGGCCCAATAGATTGGACAAGTCCGCGCCGATTGTGAAAAATCGCGTCGCGCCGCCGCGCGTCAACGAGAAGAACCTTGGGGAAGAAACCGTTTTGCAGTATCCACAGCTCCCGCCCATCTACAGTTTGAAGCCCCTGGAGCCTGGGCAGGACCCTTTTGAAACAGCCAAAGCATCCGCCGCCGGTGGCGAAGGCGAGGCGGGCGATTTTTTCTGGTCGCAAAGGCTTGATCACCTTGAAGTGGCATTGGTTCTTGAGCCCGAGTCATCCCTTGCGGAATCCCTGACCATGCTGCCACTGGCGATGGTTGCCTTTGGAGATGCACTTGGCGCTGTCGCTCCGCCGGTGGTCGCTGTCCACTTTCGCTGGCCGGATCGGGTGGAAGTGAATGGAGGCTTCGTCGGCGGTTTTCGGGTTGCCTCGGCTGAGGTGGCGGGCGAGGCAGAGGTGCCGGACTGGCTTGTCATCGGTTTCAGCATTGCCGTTCAGATGGACCTGAGTGACGAGGCGCCGGGCCGCCGGATCAACGACACGACACTCTACGATGAAGGCTGCGGCGAGGTGACGGTCGACGATTTGACCGAAAGTTTCGGACGCCATTTTCTCGCCTGGATCAATCGCTGGCAGGACGAGGGTTTTGAGCCTGTGCGCCTGGCTTGGCTCGCGCGGTTGAAGCAGGAAAAGGACTCCTCGGGCGCAGTTATCGGTCCGAAGCGGGACTTAGATCCCCTCGGCGGTCTTTTCGGTGAGGGCATTGAGAACCAGTCTCTTTTGTTGGCACTCAAAGGCCCGAGCTGGGCGTCGATATAAGATGCCGGGAGACAGTCTGCGCTTTCCACGGACGATCCGGCTCGATCAGTCGGATACCTCCGTGTTCGATACTGCTGCTGAACCTGGCGAGTGGGCGGTCTCGGGCGCCTTCGCCTTTGCGGATCTGGCGGAAGATGACTTGCGCGGCAAAACGCGTCAGGCCTTTGCGCACGGCTTTCTGGGGCTCAACAGTTTTGGCCGTTCGACCTTGGTGGTCGTTACGGAAATCGATCCTACGACTTATCAACATGTGATCGACGATCTCGCCCAGCATTTCGTCGCCCAATACGGTGCCCCGAATGTAGAGGCCGCCCGTCCGATCGCCGAGGAAGAGGCTGCCTTCGCAGCGAGCCTGTGCGATCATCCGGTGAACACTCTGCTTGCCGTGTCGCGGGAAATCGAAGACAGGGGCATCGTCGAGTCCTTTCGGGTGATCACGCCCGATGCGCCGAAGTCGCATGCGAAGATCTGGGAAATCGTCGAAACCCAAGACGAAGACGGAAAAGATTAAGATGAAGGATCAAGAGATGACCGCCGGGACGGCGCCGCCCCTACAGGAAGACTTCTGGCTGACGAGTGGCTATCACCTGCTGCGCCGGGGTGACGATGACAGGCTCTATGTCACTAACGATTATCTGCGCGCCTTCTTCAAGCGGCCCGAGATGCAGATCGTGGAAGAATCCTGTGATTCGGAACGGGCGCTGCATGCGCGATTGCTGGAGGACCCGCGCTTCAAGGTCACGGAATCGCGGCTTGGCGAACTGGCCGATCCCGATGCGCGTGAAAACTATCAAATCGTTTTGGGTTTTCGCGATCTCCTGATCGAGGAAAAGACGCTCGAAGCCGCGTATCTCAAGATCTTTCGCACTGGAGTCACCGTTCCGCCACTGTTCATGGACCAGATGGCCCATGCGATCTTGCGGGGTATTCTGGAGGGGCAGGGAGACCCCATGCGGGCGCGCTCGGCTGAGCTTCTGTTTCGCAGCCAGAAGGTCAGTATACAGGACAGTGGTATCATGCTGGCCGACGAAGAGATCGTTGAGATGTATGCGCGGGATGGCGGTTTCGGCTCACTCGGAAAGCTGCTTGCCGACAATGCGACGCCCATGCGCTCAGTCGAGTTGGACATCCTAAGCAGCGAGAATGCGGAGATCTACTGGCCGCGGAGCGACAGCTTCGACACAGTGATCGATATCAGTTTCACCCGTCCGGGGTTGGATGCGTTGTGCCGTGTTCTTGAGACCTGGGTGGCGCATTTCATGTCGGTCGAGGTCTCGATCTATCCCGTTCAACAGATCAGCGACCCCAAATGGTCCTGGCATATCGGCCTCGATATCGAAGCTAACCAAATCCTCAACGACCTCTATAACGGCGAAGAGATTGATGAAGCCCGAAACGCCCGCCTGCTGAGTTTATTCCGGCTGGAGTTCAAACAAACGGGCGACATGCGCGCGGATCTGGCCGGGAAGCCCGTCTATCTCGGCCTGGCCATGTCGCAAGGCGAGGTCTTAAAGCTCAAGCCGCAAAACCTTCTGATGAACTTGCCCATTGCCCGTGCAATCTGACCTTTGCCTAGGTATAAAATCTGCCGGCGCTTTTTGTCAGATGGGGCAGATACCCCATTTGGGGCTTTCACGCCGCATCTCTTTTCACAGAATGAAAGCGAACGCCTGAACTAACTTAAGTAACGGCGAGGCGCAGCGGCGATTTATCATGCCCCATCTGAAAGGCAATGGCAGCCTTGACGTGTACTTTTCGCGACCTTCACCTGTCGCGCGAATTTCGTCTCACAGGTCGTTGGAAATTATAGGTCTACTGTCGTATAATACTCGGCCGTTTGTGTCATGATTACCTTGGTGCCAGCGGTATCGTGGTAGCTTCTTTTAAGGTGGTTCTATCCAATGTGCCGCGGGGGTCGTATTAGCCGGCACGTCTTTTTCTCTCCAGGTGGAATATCCGGAGCGTCCGCCGTGTTTGATAGTGGCAAGAAGGACGTAAGGAAAAGATGATGCCACGCATGCGGATGCAGCTATTTGGCGGATTCCGGATTGAGTCGGAAGAAGGCCACGCAGTCGCCGTTTCTGCGAAGAAAGCGCGTGCGCTCTTGAGTTACCTCGCTTTGATGCAAGGCATGCCGGTGTCGCGCGATATGCTCGCATCTTTGCTTTGGGGAAACAGCGGAGATGCACAGGCGCGCTCGAGCCTACGTCAGGCCCTGATGACACTGCGCAAAACTCTCCCGCCGGAACTTAATGAATCGCTGAAGGCCGACAGCGAGTTCGTGACGCTCAGCGACAATGTGCTTCAGGTCGATGCCTGCGAGTTCCAGCGCCTTGTCCAGGACGCCACTATAGAGAACCTCACCGAGGCAACCGCGCTCTATCGCGGAGATCTGCTTCAAAACATGACGCTGCCCGCGCCTGAATTCGAAGAGTGGCTTGCAGGGGAGCAGCGGCGCTATCGTCAAATGGCTTTGAACGCTATGGAGCGTTTGACCGATTTACTGATCAGGGACGCGCAGCTCGACCGGGCGGCAGAGGCTGCGTCCCGTTTGGTGGCATTCGATCCGCTCAACGAAGAAGGCCACCGCAAACTCATTGCGCTTCTGGCGGACCAAGGGAAACTGAATGAGGCGCTCCGCCAGTATCAGGTTTGCCTGGATACTCTGAGGCGGGAGTTGGACGTTGCGCCGGCGGCGGAGACGGAACGTCTGCACAACAGCATTCTCGAGCGCCGGCGAGCGTCTGGTAGCACCTGGGACGGACGCGAGCGCAGGGCGTCGGCCAAAGCACCTGACTCCAATACACAGTCAGGACCCGGAAAAGCGGAGGACGGTCAAGCGCCGCAGTCCGCCGCTGCAGAGAGCGAAGCGCCGGTGACCGAGTTACGCCATGTTGCTGTCATCTTCGCGGATCTTTCGAACTTCACCCGGCTTGCAGGCGAGCTTTGGGCAGAAGACATGCACAAGCTGCTCAATCGTTATTTCGAGGTCACCGACGAAGTGATCGCGCAGTTCGGCGGCACGATCGATAAGCATATGGGTGACAACGTCATGGCGTTGTTTGGGGCGCCGATCGCGCATAGCGATGATCCCGAACGTGCGATGCGGGCGGCGTTGGAGATCCGCCAGAGGGTCGCTGCCTTATCCGAAGAAATCGGCCAGGAACTGGAAGTCCATATCGGTATCGCCAGTGGCCAGGTTATCGCCAGCAATACCGGCAGCAGGCTGCATCGGGCCTACACGGTGATCGGGGAATCCGTGAACCTGGCTGCGCGCCTGCAGGACATCGCTGGGCCTTCGGAGATCATCGTTTCCGACACCTTTTACCAAGCTGTCGCGCACGCCGTGCATGGGGAGAAGCTCGAGGGGCTGACGATCCAGGGTATTCCGCATGAGACCAAGGCCTGGCGATTGACCGATTTGCGTCCCGAAAAGGATCGTGGCGATGAAACGGCCTTTGTTGGTCGCGATTTCGAACTGGAACAATTCACCGGCATCGCGAAGAGCTGCCGACAGGCAAGCAAAGGACGTGTGATCTATCTGCGTGGTGAAGCGGGGATAGGCAAGAGTCGCCTGTTGGGTGAGTTCCAGCGGATTACAAAGAAAGAAGGTTACGAACTTCACGTAGGCCGGCTGCAGGACTTTGGTGCCGAGCGCGGCCGTGGCGCGTTGAAGAACATCGCGCTTTCGCTCCTTGATCTACCGGGACAGGCACAGGACTACCAGATCGAGGCTGTGTTCGAAGAAGCGGTTGCGGAAGGGCGTCTATCCCGAGATTCACGGACCTTTCTCTATGACATTCTGGACCAGCAACAGCCCGCTGAGTTGGAGCGATTGCACGAGTCGATGGAGAGCCAGACGCGCGTGCGCAACAAGATCGAGCTACTGGCAGGTCTGATTGAGCGCCGCAGCCTGGAACGGCCCGTAATGGTTCTGGTGGACGATATTCATTGGGCGGATAGCCGGACGCTTTCGATTTTGGCTGGTCTGGCGGCCGCTATCCGAGACACCGCCGCGCTTTTGGTCATGACCTCACGTGTCATTGAGGACCCGCTCGATCGCAGTTGGCGAACCGCGGCGCAGGGTGTCCCCCTGACCACTTTGGACCTGATGCCGTTGTCGAACCAAGAGTGTAGGGAGCTGGCGCGTCAGTATCTCGATGTTGACGAGAATTACTCCAAGGCCTGTATCGACCGATCTGAGGGCAATCCTCTATTCCTGGATCAGCTTCTGCGCGGCTATGGTCACGACAGCAAGGAGCTGCCCGGATCGATCCAGTCGATTGTCCTGGCGCGGCTCGACGCTCTTTCCGCACGGGAAAAGCGGGCGCTGAATGTCGCTTCTGTGTTGGGGCAGCGTTTCGAATTGGATGACTTGCGTGAGTTGCTTGAAGACTCACAGCTTGATTGCGGGAACCTTACGGAACTTGCCATCCTGCGCGCGGAGGACGGGGACAGCTATGCCTTTTGCCATGCGCTGATTCACGAGGCGATATACGGCGCCATTCTGAAGTCGGAACGGGATCAGATGCATGTCGGCGCCGCAGCCCTCTTCAAAGATCAGAATGCCGTCGTCTACGCCGATCATCTCGATCGGGCGGAGAGTCCGGAAGCGGCTGAGGCCATGCTGCAAGCTGCGCGGTTGTCGGCGGCGAAGTATCACTTCGGCACGGCGCTGGAGCTAGCATCACGTGGCTTGGAACGATCCCAGGATCGGAAATTGAGTTACGACCTTTCGCTGCTCAGCGGGTTTTTGCTGCGTGCGCCCGGGAGCGTCGCAAAGTCGGTCGCGATGTATGAACAGTCGTTGGACTTTGCGGAGGCAGATTCGGAAAAGTGCCAAGCCTGGACTGGTGTGGCCGAGGGTTTACGACTGATCGGCGAATACGACCGGGCGCTCGAGGTGCTCGAACAGGCCGAGCAAGCGGCGCTTCGCTGCGAGGACGATCGCAGCCTTGCCCGGATCTATTCTCTGACTGGTAGCGTTTACTTTCCGCTTGGCCGCTTGAACGAATGTCTGGAAGCCCACGAAGAAGCGATTCAGGCCGCGAAACGAAGCGGCTCCGCTCTTGACGAGGGGCGTGCGCTCAGCGGGATGGGGGATGCCTATTACCAGCGCGGCTATTTCAAGACGGCCTACGACTACTTCGATCGGTGCATTTTGCTTTGCGAGCGGGAGAACGTGCGCGAGTTGCAATGCGTAAACTTACCGATGCGCGGTGTGGTGGCGTTCTATTTGATGGACCTCGACCGAACCGCGAAGGACTCTTTGCAGGCCATCGAAATCGCCTTCAAGGTAAACAACTATCGCGCAGAAATGCTGGCACATCTGTGCATCGGCCCGATGATGCTTTACGCAGGCAACCCCGCCAGTGCCTATGAACATGCCGAACGCGGTCTCACCCTTGCACGCCAGTTGGGCTCACCTGTTTTTGAAGCAGAGAGCCTCATGCACAAGGCTCAGGCTTTGGCGCGGATGGGACAGTTAGAAAGCGCCGAAGAACGGTTGTTAAAGGCTTATCGCATTGCAGCCGGCGCTCAGAAAACCTATGGCGCTCCTTGGATTCTCTCGGCATTGGCGGTGGAGACGAAGGATCTCGCTTTGAGGAAGTGGGCCTTAACGGAAGGCGAGGCCTTGCTGCGCGAAGGCTGCGTCAGCCACAATTATCTCCACTTTTATCAGAACGCGATCGACGCAGCTTTGGATTCGGGCGACTGGGACGAAGCCGATCGCTATGCGGCTTCGCTCGAGCAGTATTCGAACGACACGGAGCCGACACCCTGGAGCGCCTACTACGTGGCGCGTGGCCGGGCGCTCTCGGATTTTGGTCGTGGTTTACGGGACGGTAATGAGCTCGAGAGCCTTCGGCAGCTGTGCGATGACGCTGAACGCATTGGTTTGAAGTCGGCCATCCCGCGTCTTGAGGCGGCGTTGGCCGACGCCAACGCATCTGCCGGCGAACCCGTTCAATAAAGTCAGGCTGGATCGGCGTTAGCCGCCGGTGACGCTCATATGGCGGCCGACGGCGGGACCTTTATTATCCCGATCGATGATAAAGTCATGACCCTTGGGTTTGCGTGAAATGGCTTCCCGAATGGCGGCCTCTACGACGGCGTCATCGTCGCTTTCACGCAGGGGGGCTCGGAGATCCGCGGCGTCTTCCTGGCCAAGACACATGTACAGCGTGCCGGTACAGGTCAGGCGAACCCGGTTGCAGCTCTCACAGAAATTGTGGGTCAGTGGCGTGATAAAGCCGATCCGCTGTCCCGTCTCAACCACATCGACATAACGGGCAGGACCGCCGGTCCGATGACCGCTCTCGTTGAGAGTCCAGTTCTCCTCAATCGAGGCCCGCAACTTGGTCAGGGGGAGGTACTGATCGACACGCTCAACCTCGCCCATATCGCCCATGGGCATAACCTCGATGAAGGTCAGGTCGAAGCCTTCGTCACCGCACCAGGAAATCAGGCGGTCGATTTCGTCATCGTTGACGCCCTTCAGCGCAACGGTGTTGATCTTGACTTTCAATCCGGCGCGCTTCGCTGCCTGGAGGCCGGCCATGACCTTTTCAAATTTGCCCCAACGTGTAATGGCCGCGAATTTGTAGGGATCCAGCGTATCGAGGGAAACGTTGATCCGGCGGACGCCTAGATCGGCCATCTCGTCAGCGAAACGGCTTAACTGGCTGCCGTTCGTTGTGACCGTCAGTTCCTCGAGCGCGCCGCTCTGCAGGTGTTTCGAAAGGCCACGGAACAGATGCATGATGTCCCGCCGCACCAGCGGTTCGCCGCCCGTCAGCCGAAGCTTTTTCACGCCCATTCGCACGAAGGCGCCGCAAAGGCGTTCCAGCTCTTCCAAGCTCAAGACTTCGGACTTGGGCAGGAAGGTCATGTCTTCCGACATGCAGTAAGCGCAGCGGAAATCGCAGCGATCGGTTACCGAGATGCGCAGATAGTTAATCTGGCGTTGAAAGGGATCGATCAGTGGCGCCGACAAGTTGTGCTCCCGTACAATGCGCTTTTCACGCTTAAGGTCGTCATTTTAACGGATATTTACAAGGAGTCTATGGCCGGAAATGCCTAGAGGCTAGGCGTATCGTCGCAGCTGGGTCACTTGCAAATTAGGAAATGAATCCGGGCACACAGGATTGAAGGACAGCACGGGATAAACGCCCATGAAACCAAGGCTTTCCCTAGGGCAGGCGGCGCAGGGTAGTGATCCCTTGTTCTTTGCCTTGCGCGCGGGTTTCCGTGCGTACACGCTCGTCTATGTCCCGCCAGGGCTCGATGGTCACGAACATATGATGGCCTGACGCATGCACCACACGGTCGTGGTCCAGGACAATAGCGACATGCCCGGGCCAGTAGATGAGATCGCCGCGGCGCATGGAAAATCCGCCGTTCTCGCCAGGAATTTCCATTCCCAGCGCCTTGGCCTGCATATAGGTATCGCGCGGGCAGGCATGACCGCTACGCATGAGGGCGATTTGAACCAGGCCGGAACAATCGATCCCCTGATAGCCTTTGCCGCCCCAGAGATACGGTGTTTCCAGAAATCTCAAGGCCGTGGTTACGAAATCCTGTTCGTGGCTATCGATGGGCTGTAGGTGATCCGAATAGACCCAACCACCCGTCGAAATCCGGCTAAAACGCTGAATTTCTTCCACAACAGCGACTTGGGATGCCATGTTCAGTGTCGTTGAGGGCGGTGTCTTAATGTCCGGTTCTGGATACACGAAGCTCCGGATTACACTCAGGCAATGGGTAACTTCCCTTACGTCATGATCGAAAGCACGGCTTTCCGCATAACCGACGTAGCCATCTGACTCGCTTTGGATCCAGGAAAAGCCGTCGGATTCGTCGTAGATCTGGACCGTTTCGCCCGCCAGCAACTGGCTATCCTGAGGACTTTGGGGGTCGGGGGTGCGACGCAGCGCAGCGCCGCAATTCACGACCTGCGCCCGTCGGCCGGATACGAATCGCCGACCTTCGATCTTTCCTTCCAGATAGCTGGCCGCAAGATCATCGCGAAAGCAGTTGACCCTGGGGTCGAGATTGGAGTCCGAGACAGCCGACATCGCGGTATTTTTCCTGCGCCCTATCAATATTTCCCTAATCTAGCTCTCCAGGCAGCTACTGTAATGCGAAATCGCATGAACATGCACCGCGATAACTGCAAGTTTACGGCAAAGCTTGGCGGTTTTTGACAGAACTTCGCGGTATGCGATCACAAACGCCAAGGTTCCATCCCTTGCTTGTGCGGAAGGTGATCACTGTGATCTCATTGCGCACGGTGATCTGACACACCATCTGCGCTCTTGAAGAGATAGGGAGTGAGGGAGACAGCTTCTATATGGGCCATCAAACATCGGACAGAGACGAGGCATCTAGTGCCGTTCGGGGGCGGGCAAAACTGAAAGATCCTACGCTGCTGGATGAATTCCTGGTTCGTCCTGATCCTTCAGATCCGCGATTGACGGAGCGAATCGCGGGCATCGATCAAGATGGTAAAGCGATCGAGACGGCTGTCGTTGTGGAGCGTCCGCTCACCCTGTTTCTGAACGGGCAGGAGATCGTCACTATGATGACGATCAACGACTATCCCGACTATTTGGCCGTTGGCTATCTCTTGAACCAGAACATGCTGCGTCCGGACGACGTCATTACCGGCATCGACTACGATGAAGAGCTTGAGCTGGTCGTTGTGAGAACCGAGCGCGAGACCGACTACGAGGAAAAGCTTAAGAAGAAGACCCGCACGTCCGGTTGTGCCCAGGGCACCGTCTTCGGTGACCTGATGGAGAAGTTCGAAGATGTAAAGCTGCCGGGCGATGCGGTGCTCAAGACTTCCTGGCTCCATAGTCTGAACCGCAAGATCAACTCGGTACCGAGCCTCTATTTGGAAGCCGGGGCTATCCACGGCTGTGCTCTCTGTGCCGAAGATCGGCCGCTCCTCTATATGGAAGACGTCGGACGGCATAACGCAGTCGATAAGATTGCCGGCTACATGTTCCTCAAGGGGATCGAACCCTCGGACAAGATCTTCTACACCACTGGACGCTTGACCTCCGAGATGGTGATCAAGACCGTTCAGATGGGCATTCCTATTCTGGTTTCGCGTTCCGGCTTCACGGCCTGGGGCGTGGATCTTGCCCAACAGGCGGGTCTGACCCTGATCGGGCGCTCCAAGGGGAAGCGTTTTCTGGCGCTGTCCGGCCAGGACCGGATCGAGCATGATTTCGATGCTGCTTCCGCGCCGGAGGAAGACAAACGTCACCAGCGTAAATCGAGCCGCGACCAAGATGTCTCTTAACGCCTCCGAAAAGAAGACGCCTGTGGCGGGGGTGATCCTCGCCGGTGGGCAGAGCCGGCGCATGGGCGGCGGCGACAAGTGCCTGCGCGATTTGGGCGGCCGCAGCATCCTTTCGCGGATTATTGCTCGCGCCGAAGCGCAAGCGAGCCCTCTCGTCCTGAACGCCAACGGCGATCCTGCGCGTTTTGATAACTATGGATTGCCCGTGGCTCAGGACGTGATCGAGGGCTTCGCCGGCCCGCTGGCGGGCATACTCACCGGCATGGACTGGGTGGCGGCCAATGCGCCAGATGCGACCTGGATGGCAAGCTTCGCCAGCGACGCGCCCTTTTTTCCGCGCGATATGGTGCCGCGTATGCTGAAAGCTGCAGAAGACGCGGAGGCCAGTCTGGTTTGCGCTCAGTCTAATGACCGCAGCCATCCGGTCTTCGGCCTCTGGTCGATGGAACTGCGCGAAGACCTGCGGCAGGCCGTGGTGATGGAGGAGCTTCGCAAGGTGGATCTTTGGACCGCCAGACATCGGCTCGTGACCGTGGTCTTCGATCCGGTCGAAACGCCGAAGGGTGAACTCGATCCCTTCTTCAATACAAATCGGCCGGATGACTTGGTCGAGGCGGAGGCCTTTGCCGAGATCGAGGAGCTTTAGCGCTCACGCCACCTGATAAACGAAGAAGAAACAGCGGATATGCGCTTCGCTGGCGGTGTAGGCGCGGATCGGTTCTGTCATCTCGATTAACTTCCACGCGCCCTTGGCCTCCAGCGAAGCCTGTTTTTCTTTGAAGCCCTTCTCGAGGTAGACATCGTCTCGAACCGTGAAGATGACATAGCCGCCTGACTTGGTGATCCTGACGAGTTCGTCGAAGCTCGATGGCGGCGCATGACCCTCGGTGAAGACACCAGTTGAAATAACGCCATCGAAGAGATCGCTGTCGAAGGCGAGCTTTTCTCCAAGCGTCATGCGCTCCAGGCGCGTGTAGACCTTGAGGGTTTCTGCGCGCTTCAGCATTTTTTGAGAGAGATCGATCGCGGTGATATTGCCGTAGCCGAGGACGCTCAGGCCATCTCCCGCGAGCCCGGTTCCGGCACCCGCATCCAGTATGGCGGCATCGGTCGCGGGCAGGTATCGCGTTACGAAAGCTGCCACCAGGAAGGGCAGGCGATAACCCCCGGCTGCTGTGTCGGCGTCATAATTATCAGCCCAGCTATCGTATTCCGCTTCCAGAGCGGACTCATCGCCGGCTTCGTAGATGCTGGCAAGTGGTCTGTTGCTGCTATCTCCGCCCATGCGGTCCGAGCCCCTAATCCAAGGCGTTCAGCTTACCGTAGGGGGGATGGGAAGGAAACTCAGCTCTGGCCGGTGCGAAGATCGAGTTCCATGAACAGCATCACCTCGCGCAGATCTTCCGGGCAATCGTAATAGGCCTCGATCTCACGGAACCCGAGGGATTTGTATAGCGCTTGAGCTTCGTGATGCCGCACACCTGTGTCCAGGCGCATGGTCCGGTAGCCGAGGTCAACCGCTTTGCCGATTAAGGTTTTGCAGAGTTGCACACCGACACCCGAGCCGCGGCGATCAGGGTGGACGAAGAGGCGCTTCATTTCACAGATCTGCGGCGTCAGACTTTGCAGCATGACGCAGCCGGCGGGCGCCTCGTCCAGGTCCGCCAACAGAATCGTCCCGCCCGGCGGTGCATGGAGTTCGCCCAGCCGGGACATGAGTTTGTCCCAGCGCGCGGGACTGTAGAAGGCATCGTTGGCCCAGTCATGCTCCGGATAACGTTCCGTGAGCCAGGTGCGAAAGCCATGGCAGAGCGCGATGACAGCCGATAGCTCTTCCGTCGTCTGCACAGGGCGGATATGGAGGAGAGGATGACTCACGGCTGCTGTCCGTCGCCTTGTCGATAGCGCCGAAAGCCTTCTGCACGCAAGACGCAAGCCGGGCAGTCTCCACAGCCGTGCCCCCAATCGTGGCGTGCGCCGCGCTCTCCGAGATAACAGGTGTGGCTTTCTTCGATAATCAGATCGACCAGGGCCGGGCCGCCGAGACCTTCAGCGAGGCCCCAGGTGTCTGCCTTATCGATCCACATCAGGGGAGTATGAAGGACAAAGTTGTTGTCCATGCCCAGATTCAGCGCGACCTGAAGGGCTTTGATGCTGTCGTCGCGGCAATCGGGATAGCCGGAATAGTCGGTTTCGCACATCCCGCCGACGATGTGCCGCAGGCCGCGCCGGTAGGCGAGGGCGGCCGCGAAAGTCAAAAAGACGATGTTGCGGCCGGGGACGAAGGTGTTGGGTAATCCGCTATCCGACATCTCGATAGCGGTTTCACGGGTCAGAGCCGTCTCTGAGACCTCCCCCAATGCGTCGAGTGCCAGTGTGTGATCTTCTCCGAGACGTTGATCCCAACTGTCTCTAAGGCTTCTGATGCCGTTACGAAGATTAAACCGGCAGTCCAGCTCGATCCGATGGCGCTGACCGTAGTCAAAGCCGAGAGTCTCGACCCGCTCGAAGCGCCCCAAAGCCCAAGCGAGACAGGTCGCGGAATCCTGGCCGCCAGAAAACAGCACCAGCGCGCCTTGATCGGAAGCCGACATCACGAAGCACGCGCCACTTGATCGGTGCCTATGTCACCAGTGCCCATATCACCGGTGTGCGGACCGAAATAGCTGCAGACATCGCCACTGCTGTCGCGATAGACCGTTACTCTTGCAAGGCCCTTGCACTGCGGTTCGAGGACGCGCCAGATCCAGGCGGAGAGATTTTCCATGGTTGCCGGGCCCAGATCCGGGATTTCGTCCAGGAAACGGTGGTCGAGGCCGTCTCGGGCTTTTTCCAGGGCCCGTTCGAACAAGCCCAGATCCATGACCATGCCGGTTTCAGGATCGGCTCGGCCGCGCAGGATCACCCGAGCCCGGTAGGAGTGACCGTGGATACGCCGGCTCGCCTCGGAGTTGACGTCACGGGTCAAGGTGTGGGCCGCGTCGAAGCGGAATTCTTTGCTCAATTCGAACATCAGGGGATACCGATATATTTGTGTGTCTGCAGGCTCAGCTGCCAGGCGGGGTGGTTCAGGCAGTAGTCGACGGCTGCCGCTGTATTGCCAGCCCGCTCCGGACCATCCATCGGCTGAAGCCAGAAGTGTTGGAAATCCAGATCCGCGACTGTCTCCGGCGGGATGCCTTTCTGCGGATAAACTAGTTTCAACTCGTCGCCGCTGCGTTGCTTGAGCGCCGTGCCCGCTTTCGGGCTGACGCAGACCCAGTCAATGCCCGCAGGCGCTTCCAGTGTGCCGTTGGTCTCTACCGCCGTCTGGAAACCACGGTCCTTGACCGCGGTCAGAAGGCTGGTATCCAGCTGCAACAGCGGCTCGCCGCCGGTGAAGACGACGTAGCGACGTTCAGTGCCGCCGGCCCAGGTGGCTTCGATCGCGGCTGCCAAGGCGCTGGCTGAGTCAAAGCGCCCGCCGCCGGTTCCATCCGTGCCGACAAAATCGGTATCGCAGAAGCGGCATTCGGCTTTTGCTCTGTCTTCTTCACGGCCGGACCAGAGATTACACCCGGCGAAGCGACAGAAGACGGCGGCCCGACCGGCCTGCGCGCCTTCGCCTTGCAGGGTTTTGAACATCTCTTTGACTGCGTAACTCACGCGTCCGTCCTCAATTCCAATCAAAGATCGCCAAGCCTGGAACAAACCGCTTTTGACAAAACCGGGATTCCGTGGGGCGCTGCGGCTTTCGTGCGGCTTGTTGCCTTCTGTTGCAGTCTTTGCCGAGGGTCCAAGCGGCGAGGCGATCCGGAACGCCGGGCGGGTCTATATCAAGCTTACTGTGGTTTGTTCAAGCGGATCGCCTTCAGAAGGGCGTGATCCGGTTCGTCGGCTGCGCCATGCAAGCGCTTCGATAGGAGTCAAAGCGGTTTCGAGGCCTGCTTTGCACGCCATGAATAGCACCCATGGCGACCAGGCATGACAATTGTTTCACTGAATTATCAGAAACTACCTATTAAGCTTTTGTTAATTATAAATTTTTCGCAGAATCCTGCGCCTTTTTGAGGCTATGCGCAGATCGCAATACTGCAATGCAACATTGCGTGCGAAATGCCCTTGAAAATATCACTGAAAAGAAAGAAATACGGATCATTGTGCAGCTGCGAAATCGCAGTTTTTTTCTAGGAGTAAGAACAATGACCCAGACTTTCAGCCTCCGCGGCTTTGTCGAAACCTACATCATCGATCCGCTTTGGCGTCTGCAGAAGCGTAACGAACTGCGCCGTGACATGGAAGCCATGGACAACCGTGCTCTGAACGACATCGGTCTGTCGCGTGCGGACATCTCGCGCATTGTCGAAGAAGCTTATCCGGCTGGTGCTTCGCGCAATGGCCGTCAGGTTGGCATTCGCACCGGTGCTCACGCCGCCTAACAGCGGCTTGCCAAGCATCTGTCTTGGCCTGTTCTCAGTTCTGCAAATCGCAGAAAGCCTATAAAGAACAGAGGATCGAGATATGTATCTTTCCGGAAACGTGAATGGTGTCGTCACTCGCACCGGTCTCGGCTATGTCGCCGCGCTGGTCATTGTGGGTTTGATTGTCACCCTGTTTGCCTAATGGCTCTCGGCAATCGACGCAGGTCGAAACACCGAACCCTGGCGATAACGCCCATCGACGGCGACAGGACCCCGCCAAGCGGTCCGAAAGAAAACCGGCACTGGATTTAATCCGTGCCGGTTTTTGATTCCGCACCTTACTAATTGTCGCTTCAAGGGCTGCTCAGGGAATCATAGAGCTCCGCATCCCGTGCGACTTCTGCCCGCACCCAGTGGAGAAAAGCAGCGACCTTGGCTTGGCTGGCTTTGGCCTGCGGATAGACGGCGTAGTGCTGAAAGTCCGTCGGCATGTCGAAACGCCCCGCGAAAGGCTTCACGAGTCTGCCGGCGACAAGGTCGGCGATGACGAACGCGCGGGCGGCGATAACGACCCCCAGGCCGCCGATGGCCGCGCTCACCGCCATATCGTCCATGGAAAAGCGCAGGCCGCCGCGCGTTTCAGCCGCCTCGACGCCGGCAAATTGAAACCAGCGCGTCCAGGTTGGGGCTGCATCGGGCTCCATGACCCAATCAACATGCAAGAGACTGTGATTGCGTAAGTCTTCGGGTTTCGCCAGCCGGTGAGGGGGCGACAACAAGGCCGGGCTGCAAACCGGGAAGGCGACTTCCGTAATCAGGCGCTCGCTCGTCAAACCATCGTAACGGCCTCGGCCGTAGCGCAACGCGACATCGACACTGCCTCTTTCGAAGTCGGCCAGGTTGTTTGAAGCATCGATGCGCACATCGAAGTCAGGATAGGCCTGTCGAAAGCGCTCGAGCCGAGGCAACAGCCAGCGCATGCCGAACGAAGGGCTCACAGAGACGGTCAGGATCCCGCCGTCTCGCTGTGTTCGCAGATTTTGCACACCATCCTGAAGGTTATCGAAGCCGCGCGTGAACAGGGGCAGGGCTGTATCCGCTGCTTCGGTCAGAGAGAGGGCGCGCGTCGTGCGGGTGAAGAGGGCGGTCCCCAAAAGGGCTTCTAACTGTTTGATCTGCTGGCTGATCGCGGCCGGTGTCACGCTCAATTCCTCGGCGGCCTTTCGGAAGCTGAGATGGCGCGCGGCGGCCTCGAAGGCGCGCAGGCTGTTTAGGGGCGGCAGGTTGCGTTTCATAGCTTTTTATAAGTTAGAAAAACTAATTAATAGCTGATGAAAACTCGTTTGTCGAATTGAGGGATCGCCCACATTTTCCAATCAATGCTTCGGAAAACACTCTTGCGCTCTCGCTCTGACACGGCGCAATCGAGAGCCGGAAAGGAAGTAACAGATGTTAGACAATGTTATTGGTAAGGTCAGCTATATAGTAAAAGACGCACAGAAGCCCGAGATCGAGATCGGAGAAATGGGTGATGTTCCCCTTCACAAGGCGTCCTACATCGACCGACCTGTGCCGATTTTCAATGCGCGTGCCCTTGACGATACGCCGTCATTGGACGCGGCTGGTTTCACGCTGCTTAAGCATCCGACATCGGTTCAGGACTTCGGAAACGATATCGAAGTCGAAGCCCGTTACTTCGATGAGATTTCGTCGCTGGTTTCCGAGATGACAGGCGCAAAGACTGTTGTTCCCTTCGATCACACCACACGGATCGATGACGAACGGGATGGCGTTAGACGGCCCGCGCGGCACGTCCACAACGACTACACGCCGAAATCGATCGCACAGCGAACTATCGATATCCTGGGGGAAGCTAAAGCGGCGAAGGCTCTTGAAGGGCGGGTCGCGCAGGTGAATGTCTGGCGCCCCCTGGATCATCCGGTTTACAGCTCGCCTTTGGCGCTGGTCGATGCCCGGACACTCGCGCAGGATGATCTGGTGGCGACCGATCTGGTATTCCCCGACCGGGTCGGAGAGATCTACTCACTCGCCTATAATCCCGCACATCGCTGGTTTCACTTTCCAGAGATGACGCCGGATGAGGTGCTCCTTATCAAAGGCTTCGATTCCCTAGAAGACGGGACAGCGCGCTTCAGCCCACATACGGCTTTCGAGTTGCCGCGCTCGGCTGCAGGCCTGCCGCCGCGCAAGTCTATCGAAGTGCGCACCATGGCGTTCTTCGATCTCTGATCACCAAGCATCTGTGAATGGGGGGAATTATGGAAGACCAGGAGAAAGTCTTTAGCGGGAGCTGTCTTTGCGGCTCCGTCACCTACGAGATCACCGGTCCTTTGCGGCCGGTGGTCGGCTGTCACTGTACCCAATGCCGCAAGACGTCGGGCCACTTTGTGGCGGCGACACAGGGCTACTGGTCGCGGTTGCGGCTGCTTCGCGAGGAGGGCCTGAAGTGGTACCGGTCTTCGGAGACCGCCAGCCGCGCCTTTTGTGGGAACTGCGGCAGCAGCCTCTTCTGGCGGCGGCATGACGATCCACTACTATCCATCATGACAGGCACTTTGGACGGCGACACCGGCCTGACCATGCAATGTCATATCCGCGCGGAGGACAAAGGGGATTACTATGAAATCCTCGACGGACTACCGCGCTTGTCCCAGTCGGAGTTGCTGCATCTTCCGCGCGAAGACTGACGTTACGTCTCCGCAGATTCGTGGGCCAGGATCATGGCGAGCAATTCATCTTTCAACAAAATGCGCCGCTTCTTGAGATCTTCCATGGCCAGGTCGCTGCGGGCTTCGATCTCCATTTCGATGCGCCGGACTTCTCGGTCGACGTCATGATACTCGTCGAACAGCTTGGCGAAGCGATTGTCGCTGACCTTCAGGTGGTGGATGCTGTCGGCGTGTTCGGGAAGGTCGTGCCGCAGGTCGTGGTGCTCTCCGTACATCTTATCTCGCTCTCCATTGCAATTCTGAAAGCGAGCTTAACGCTGCCGGCGGGCCGGGCCTTTGATGTGGCTCAAAGCCTGGCGGGAAAAGGAAACGGCGGAGCCGAAAAGCCCCGCCGTTTTTACAAAACTGTTTTCGTCTACAGCGGCTTAGCCGGCCAGAGATTTTCCGGTGGAACCCAGGTCGTCGAAGGCCTGCTTCAGGCGCGCGACCATCGAGTCCTCGCCCTTGCGCAGCCAGACACGCGGATCGTACTGCTTCTTATAAGGCTTATCGCTCTCCGGATCGATCTGGTACTTGAACGCCCGGTCGTTGTCCTCGACGTACTTGCCGACTGCTTCCGCAAAGGCGAACTGCGTGTCGGTGTCGATGTTCATCTTGAAGACGCCGTAACTAACCGCCTCGGTGATCTTGGCCTTCTCGGAGCCAGAACCGCCGTGGAACACGAAGTCGAAGTGCTTATCCGAACCGCCGAGGGTCTTCTGGGCCAGGGCCTGCGAAGAAGCCAGGATCTCGGGGCGCAGGATTACGTTGCCTGGCTTGTAGACACCGTGGACGTTGCCGAAGGCGGCTGCCACCGAGAAGTGGCCAATCGGAGACAGAAGGTCATGGGCCTGCATCACGTCTTCGGGCTGGGTATAGAGCTTGCTGTTGTCGACCTGATCCAGTTCCTGGCCAACGCCGTCTTCCTCGCCGCCAGTGACACCCAGTTCGATCTCCAGGCTCATATCGATCGGGGCGAGCCGCTTTAGCACCCGCGCGCATTCGGCCAGGTTGTCTTCAATCGACTCTTCGGAAAGGTCCAGCATGTGCGAGGAGAAGAGGGGACGGCCGGTCCGCTTGTACTCTTCTTCGCTGAAATCGATCATGCCATCGACCCAGGGGATCAGCTTGCGATTGGCGTGGTCGGTGTGGAGCACGGCGCAAACGCCGTAGGCCTTGGCCACGGTGTGGACGTGGCGGGCTGCGGAAACGGCGCCGAGGATCTGCGCCTGCTGGCTGTCCTTGATACCCTTACCGGCGAAGAACTGCGCGCCACCGCCTGAGAGCTGGATGATCACATCCGCATTGGCGGCCGCGGCGGCCTCCAGAACGGCATTGATGCCGTGGGTATTGACCACGTTGACGGCCGGCAGGGCGTAGCCGCCGTCCTTACAGGCCTTGATCAGGGCGAGATAATCCGACCCGGTGACCACACCCGCTTCGAGCTTGGTTTCTTGCGTTGAAGTGACTGCTGACATCGTAATCCCATTTTCCCGCGACTCTGCCGTCAAATCCCGGTTTTCCGGTCTTTGCCGAGAGCCGCGCCTTGTTCGTTAACGAGCGAATCCGCCCGATTGAGGCGAAAATACCCGACCAGGCGCCGCCGCGCACGCGATATTGATACGCGAATATTGCTACAAGTCGTTTAAGAAGCGTTGGCACGCTTACCTATCAGACTCTGCCTGCGGTGTTGGGTGCCCTTGAACTGCGGATAACGGCGGCTATTCCGCCGCCATTACCTGGACCGGTGCAATCCGGGCTGCGCAGTACTTGAACTCCGGAATCTTGCCAAAGGGGTCGAGCTGCGGGTTGGTCAGCACGTTGGCGGCGGCCTCCGCGAAGCAGAAGGGGATGAAGAGCATCCCTTCCGGTACGTCGCTGTCCTGGCGGAGTTTCAGCAGGATCGTGCCGCGCCGGGTCTGAACCTGGACCTGATCGCCAGGCGCCGAATTCATACGCAGGATATCGCGCGGATTGACCATGACCACCGCTTCCGGTTCGAGCAGATCCAGATTGGTGGCGCGCCGGGTCATGGCGCCTGTGTGCCAGTGCTCCAGCATGCGGCCAGTGGTAAGGACCATCGGGTAGTCGTCGTCGGGCAACTCGTCTGGCGGGATCACTTTGGCGGGCACGATCTTGCCGCGTCCGCTGGCCGTCGGGAAGCCACGGTTGAAGATGATCTCGTTGCCGGGCTCGGACGGGGCGTCACAGGGATAGGTAACGGCGTCTTCACGCTCGAGCCGGTCCCAGGTGATGTTGTTCAGCGAGGGCATGACCTGCGCCATCTCGGCAAAAACATCCTTCGGATGCAGGTAGCTCCAGTCGAGGCCGATGCCCTGGGCGATGGCCTGCGTGATCCACCAGTCCTGACGGGCGTCGCCCGGAGGCGGCACGACCTGACGCGCAAGCTGAACCTGGCGGTTGGTATTGGTGAAGGTGCCTGTTTTCTCGGCATGGGCAGAGGCCGGCAGGATGACGTCCGCATGCCAGGCCGTTTCGGTCATGAAGATGTCCTGGACGACGAGATGATCCAGCATGGCCAGCGCCTGACGGGCGTGATTCTGGTCCGGGTCCGACATGGCCGGGTTTTCACCCATGATGTACATACCCTTGATCTGGCTGTCGTGAATCGCGTTGACGATCTCGACCACCGTCAGGCCGCGCTTGGGATCGAGAGACTGACCCCAGAACTTTTCCATGGACTGGCGGACTTCGTCGCTCTCCACAGAACGATAGTCCGGATAGACCATGGGGATCAGGCCGGCGTCCGATGCGCCTTGGACGTTGTTCTGACCGCGCAGCGGGTGCAGGCCGGTTCCGGGGCGACCGACCTGACCGGTGATCAGCGCCAGCGAGATGAGGCAGCGCGCATTGTCCGTGCCGTGGGTATGCTGCGAAACGCCCATGCCCCAGAAGATGATCGAGGTGCGGGATGTGGCATAGAGCCGGGCCACTTCGCGGACCGTCTTCGCGTCGATGCCGCAAACCTCTTCCATGGCTTCCGGCGCGTAGTCCTTGACCTGTTGCTTCAGGTCTTCGAAGCCTTCCGTGTTGGCCTGGACGTACTGCAGGTCGTAGAGCTCTTCCTCGATTATGGTGTAGAGCATGCCGTTGAGCAGCGCCACGTCGCGCCCGGGCTTAAACTGCAGGGTATAGGTGGCATAGCGCGAGAGGTTCTGGCCACGCGGGTCCATGATGATCAGCTTGGTGCCGCGCTTTGCCGCCCGCTTGAAGTAGGTTGCCGCAACAGGATGGTTCTGTGCGGGCCGGCAGCCGATGGCGATGGCGCATTCGGCATCGTCAATGGCGGTGAAGGGTGCCGAGACAGCGCCAGAGCCAACAGTCTCCATCAGGGCCGCTACCGAGGAGGCATGGCACAGCCGGGTGCAGTGATCCACGTTGTTACTGCCAAAACCGGTGCGCACCAGTTTCTGGAAGAGATAGGCTTCTTCGTTCGACCCCTTGGCTGAACCGAAGCCGGCCATGGCGAAGGGACCGTGCTCGTCGCGGATGCCCTTCAAGCCCGAGGTTGCCCGCTCCAGAGCCTCCTCCCAAGTTGCCTCCCGGAAGACGGCACTGTAGTCGCCGTCCTTCATCTGCATCTGCCAGTCCTTAGGTGCATCGTCGCGGCGGATCAACGGCTTGGTCAGGCGGCCTGGGTGGGCGATATAGTCGTAGCCGAAGCGTCCCTTGACGCAGAGACGGTTCTCATTGGCCGGGCCGTCACGGCCATCGACCGAAATGATCTTATCGTCTTTGACGTTTGCCGTGGTCTGGCAGCCGACACCGCAGAAGGGGCAGAGTGTGTCGACCTGCCGATCCTCGAATTCCGTTCGCACGCCCTGGTCGTTGAGCAGCGAGGATTCCATCAGCGCGCCGGTCGGGCAGGCCTGAACACATTCGCCGCAGGCAACGCAGGTGCTTTCACCCATGGCGGCATCGAAGTCGAAGATGACCTTGGCTTCACCGCCGCGGTAAGCCATGCCGATCACGTCGTTGACCTGGACCTCGCGGCAAGCGCGTACGCAGAGGCCACAGTTGATACAGGCGTCCAGGTGTACGGACATGGCTGCGTGGCTAATATCCGGCGCATGGCCTTCGCGGGCCGGGAAGCGGCTTTCCGTGACCCCGATGTCGGAAGCCCAGTTCCAGAACTTCGAGTCCGGATCGTGCGCGACCTCGCGGGCAGGCTGATCTGCCACCAGCAGTTCGAAGACCAGTTCCCGGGATTTCTTCGCCCGTTCGCTGGCGGTGTTGACCTTCATGCCCTCGGTCGGTTTGCGGATGCAGGAGGCAGCGAGTGTACGCTCGCCTTCGATCTCGACCATACAGGCCCGGCAGTTGCCGTCTTCCCGATAGCCCGGTTCCGGCGAATAGCAAAGATGGGGGATTTCGACGCCCTGGCGTTCGGCGACTTGCCAGATGGTCTCGTCGGCCTGAGCGACAACCTCCTCGCCATTGAGAAGGAAGGTGACGCCTTGCGAGGCTCCTGCGGGCGCGGTCATGGGTCTCTCTCCGGGGCAAACTGCTGGTTTTCAAGCTGATATTGCAGCGGCCCGGATCGAATTATCAAATCGCTTTTCCGAATGAGCTGATAGGCAAGTCTGATTACTTTGAAAAGCGCATGTGAGTTCCAGGAAATATGTTATTTTTCAATGTATTATAGCTTGTTGAAAAAGCGACCAGACCCGCTGGGCCGCTCGATAAAGGCGGTCAACTAGGGATCGGCAGCAAGCGGGCAACGCGTGTTCAGGAAAAGAGATACTTTTTCGTATCGGGATTCTCCCGCCGCCACATCACATTATCCAGGAAATAGTGATGTACGTTCACGAAGATCCAGCAGACGAAGAAGAAGACTGTGCCGCCGAAAATCTCCGGGTTCAGGTTGCTGTGTCCCGAGAAAACAAAGGGGATCAACCAGAAGGCAAGGAAGCCAAGACATACGCCGCTCGCCAGGAATAGCGTGAAGCGCAGGGTTGCGTTGCTCGGCGTCAGATGGCCTAGCCACTTCTTTTCCGGAATGTCTCCGGCGTCGGGACGGTCCTGTTCCCGGTTCATCTGAAAACGCCAGACCACTAACAGGTATTGCAGGGAGTGAAAGGCCGGTACGACCAGAATGAACAGAGGGTTAACTTTGACGAAAACCACCCAGAGATAAAGCGTCGTCAGGTAGGCCATGACGCCGTTGACCGCAATCTTGCCGCTGTGTGATCGCCAGGATTTTGCTAGAGCAAAGATCGTCGCCAGACTGGTGGCGCAGGCAAAGGAAGCAGCGGCATAAAACGCCAGGTCCGGAATGTCGAAGGTGTAGTAGGCCACACCCCAATAATCCTGGGCTGCAAACTCCCGATTGGCGATCATCCAACTGAGGATCCAGCAGGCGTAGCCATTGACCAACATACACTTTTTTGTGCCGTCAGAGAAAAATAGGCGCTTGAAGACAGAGTCCACAATCGCCATGCCATAGCCCTGCTTGATATAGTGCCAGCCGACCAGGAAGAGCATCAGGTTCATGCCGAGCCCCAGCATGATGATGTCGCCAAGACCTAAGCTGACAGCGAAGAACAGCAGCAAAAGCAGCGGTACCACGATACCCGCAAAGATGTAGCGCATCCGCAGGACCGGGTCGGTCTGGCCGCTGAAGGCCTTACGTCTGAAGTCGCTGTAGAAAATCTGATAGGAATGAGCGAAGTGAGGATGGTTAATCAGGTTGGCCAGGGCCATCATGATCGCGGCGAGCGTTGGCTTAACCGGTTCGACAGGTAGCAGAAGCGCCATGAGCGGCAGGACAATAAGAGATGCGCCGCCCAGGCAGAGAAAATCCACCACGGGTCCGATGAAATATTTGCGCTGATTCTGTTCCGCGGAGGCCTCTTTTGGGAGGCCAGCGAAGGCATTTTCCGCCGTAATGCTCACAGCGTCTTCTCCGGTCTGCAGAAAAACCGGTCACAACGCTATGGGGTAAGGCATAACGAAACGTAAACTTTTGGCCGTTCCAGTGCGCTTTCGGCGTACTTAGATGGTTTTACGCGATTTCTCGCGGATATATTTGATTTTACGCGAAATTTCCCGGTCCCTGGATCAATGCCCAGGGACCGGAAACCCCAACTCAGAGGTCTTCCGGGAAGTGCTTCATCACGGTCAGCAGCGGGTTGGGCGCTGCTTGTCCCAGGCCGCAGATCGAGGCATCGCGCATAACGACCGAGAGATCTTCCAGCAGATCTTTATCCCACTGAGGCTCGGACATCAGTTTGACGGCCTTTTCCGTGCCGTTACGGCAGGGGGTGCACTGGCCGCAGCTCTCGTCCTCGAAGAACTTCATCAGGTTTAAGGCCACATCCTTCATATTGTCCTGGTCGGAGAGGATGACGACGGCGGCGGAACCGATGAAGCAGCCGTGCTCCTCCAGCGTCCCAAAGTCGAGCGGGATGTCGCCCATGGAGGCAGGCAGAACGCCGCCCGAGGCACCGCCAGGCAGGTAACCCTTGAAGCTATGGCCCTCGGCCATGCCGTCGCAATACTCCTCGATCAGTTCTTTTACCGTGATTCCGGCCGGTGCCAGCTTGACGCCCGGGGACTTCACCCGGCCAGAAACGGAGAAGGAGCGCAGGCCCTTACGACCGTTGCGGCCTTCGGAGGAGAACCACTCCGGCCCACGCTCGACCAGGTCTCGGACCCAGTAGACCGTCTCGACGTTGTGGGTCAGGGTCGGCAGGCCGAACAGGCCTTTCTCGGACGGGAAGGGCGGTTTGTGGCGCGGCAGACCGCGTTTGCCCTCAATGGACTCGATCATCGCCGACTCTTCACCGCAGATGTAGGCGCCGGCGCCGCGGCGGATTTCGATCCGTCGGCCGCTGGTCAGGCCCGCGGTTTCCAGCTTGGAGATTTCGCGGCGCAGGATCTCGATGACGGCTGGATATTCGTCGCGGATGTAGACGTAAATCGTTTCGACTTCTGCCACCCAGGCCGCGACCAGCATGCCTTCCAGGAAGCGATGCGGGTCGCTTTCAAGATAGTAGCGGTCCTTGAAGGTGCCGGGCTCGCCCTCGTCACCATTGATGGCGAAAAGCCGGGGTTTGGGCTGCTGCCGGACGATCTTCCACTTCAGACCGGAGGGGAAGCCGGCGCCGCCGAGACCGCGCAGGCCGGAATCTTCCATAACCTTGATGAGTTCATCCGGGGTTTTCTGACCGGCGAGGCAGTCGCGCAACAGGCTATAGCCGCCGTCCTGCTGGTAGGTGTCGAAGTCCTTGTAGGCAGGGATTTCCGGATGAACATGCTTGCTTTCCACCGCGCCCGTGATGTTTTCCACTGTGGCGTGGTCCACGTGATAGTGCCCAACTTCCGCCACGGGTGCGCAGTCGCAACGACCCATGCAGGGTGCGCGCACCACCCGGACCGAGGCTCCAGAGTTAGCCTTCAGGCCCTCGAGCAGGGCCTGAGCGCCCTTAATTTCACAGGTCAGGCTATCGCAGACCCGCACGGTGATCTCGTGATCGAGCTTTTCACCGTCCTGAACGATATCGAAGTGAGCGTAGAAGGACGCGACTTCGTAGACCTCGGACATGGGCAATTTCATGATGTCGGCCAGAGCCTGCAGGTGGCCGGCTTTCAAGCTGCCAAAACGGTCCTGAATCAGATGCAGATGTTCGATCAGCAGGTCCCGCTGGGTCGAGCGATCGTCGAGCAGTTCGATAATCTCCTCCAGATCCTTGGGATCCAGCTGGCGGCCTTTGTTGTAAGCAGGCGCCTTGCGCCGGCCGGAACCCGGATGAATCTTCGGGCGGGCGCCATTCCCGCTGCTTTCCACGCTCTGCACCATGTCCTTACACCTCACTCCACCAGCCTGCGAGATCACAGCTCAAGCAGGCGCCACTTTCCCATGCCGGGAACCACCTGCGGCGATATTGCAGAGAATTGGAAAAAATAAGCAAATCGCTATTTCGAATGAGGTAATAGGGGATGCTGATTAAGGTCTCAGAGGCTTATGTCGAGGCCAGTCTTTAACACCTGAAAGCCCGCACCCCACTTGCTTTCTCAAAGACCCTGCGACGTTAGAAACTGGCTGATTTTAGTGAAACCGGGCGTTCTCATTAGAGAGATCGACTGCCAGCCGAAAACCTTACAAAAGTACTGCTCATACGTTGTTACAAGGTGCGTGAAGAAATCCTTGAGGTCACTCTCCTTACCCTCGAAATAGGCTTGGTTCGGATCGAATGCTTGCCAGCTCTTATTCTTGTCCATCATGACGCCAATACTGTGGGCGCTTTCGTCTTCGAAATGGATCGCGATAAAATGGACGATGCCAGGCCTGCTTCTTATGCAGCTAAGAACGCCTTCAACACCCGCGTTCGCATAGTCGCATCTTGTAATGAAGCCTGTGTAGGCTGAGACTCTGGTCAGAGCGTCGGTTTCCCTTGCGGACCCATTCTTCTTAACATCGCTGTCGAATTCGGAAGTCTTCCGATCCTGGACCAGCTTTGAATAGTAGATGCTGTCCTCCATGGCGGATTTTGTGACCGGTTTGTCCTCATAGCAAAGTTGAGCGAAACGTACGACAAGCCCTGAGCAAACACCCTTTTTCGCAATCTCCTCGTTGTAGTGCTCGCCAAGAACCTGTTCCTGCTGAAATCCGAATACGGCGTATTGCTCTAAACCCATTGCAACCTCCCGTTTTGGCAGTTGAGCTACAGCGGTCCGTCAGCGAATTTGCGGTACTCAGACCGATCACGCTGCAGCCTTCGGATTCAGATGTTGGAGAGCATGGGTGGGATTTTGATTGGCGAAACCTGTATGTAGGCTTATGCAAAAATGTTGGAAGAGCCGGACTGACTTGCTGAAAATCATTACTAGAGGTTGCCCGCTACATAGTCGGCTTCGTCGGACATACCCGTTCGAGCACATTTATTGTGGTAGCCGGATGTGCGACTTAAGCTTGCTTTGTGTTTGAGATGAAAACCAATGATGTGAGTGAAATGCCAAGAAGGTTTCTTGTCGGATTTTTTGCTATGGCTTTTGTTTTGTACGTCTCTCTGGCGTCAGAGCCGCGTGCTGCGCTTCTCGGTCATGAGTTTCTATTCCCGCAACAAAACCCTGTTAGAGAGGTGCGTGTTTCCGGTTGTGATGCGCTCGAGATCTCTTTGATCACATGCGACCAGTCCACGTTGATCATATCTGTTGCCGTTGCTCAAGAAACCAACTTTCAGGCCCGGGCCAGAGCTAGGTTTGACGAGGTGAGTGCGTCGATCGAGCAGGCCGAGAGGGCGCTCGCGGATGCGGACTACAAGCAGGCCTTGGACTACCTTTCAGAGGGGATGAAACATCTGCCTATCGGGCATTACAGCATTACGACCGATTTTGTTAGACAGGCGCGGGAGGCTCGTGGAAACGCGAGTCCAGATTCCGAGCTTTTGAAGAGTTTGGAGAGGGCATTAGAAGCAAAGGACGCCGACGCGCCGAAAGGAGCAACTGCGTTGGCAGCCAGCCTTACTTCCTTTGCCCGGCTTTACGCGGCGACTGGCCGCTATGAAGAGGCGGAAGTTATACTGACGTGGGTCCTGGACCTCAGGGAGGAAGCTCTTGGTCTTGAACACTTGGACGTCGCTGAAACGCTGGTTGAACTCGTTGAGCTGCTAAGTCTCCAGGGGCGCCATAAGGAAGCGCGACCAATGAATCACCGAGCGATCGGGATTGTTTATAATTCGCTTGGACCGGAACACATTTTCTATGCAAGAGCCGTAACTGCAATCGCGAAGATATTCGGGGCTATAGGTCTGACGAATGCAGCCGAGCACTTTTATAAAATTGTGCTTGAAATCAAAGAAGACAAACTTGGGCAAAACCACCCGGATGTAGCTGAGATCCTCGTCGGCTTGGCCGAAGCGCGGTCTCGGTCAGATATCTACGAGTCTGAAGAACTTTATCAGCGGGCGATGGCGATTGAAGCTAGTCACTTCGGCCCAAATCATCCAGTTATGGGAAAAAGGCTACATGATCTGGCTTCCTTGTTTCTTAAAAACCATAGGAGAAAAGAATCCAAAGCTCTCTTCGCTCGCGCACTCGATATACGCCGGGCTGCACTCGGGTTGGATCATCCGGATGTCGTAGAGACTATCCGAGGCCAGGCGAAGGCCTATCAGATTTTGGGTCTGATTGATGAGTCAGTTTCTCTCTTTGAAGAGGCCGTGGAGATTGAAAAGAGGTTGTTTGGCGCAAACCATCCGAACATAGCAAATGCGTTAGGTGAACTGGCCTTTTTCTTCAGTGGAGTAGGAAGAAAGGACGAAGCAGAACGAAGTCATAAGCAGGCACTTCAGGTCGCAAAATCGATTTATGGAACTGACGACCCCCAATTGGCTCGGTATTTCAACAACTTTGCGTTTTTTTACTGGTACGAAAAGCGGTTTGAAGAGGCTATCGTTTTGTTCGAACGCGCGAAGACAGTTATTCGAGCGGCCCACGGAGAAGGGCACGAAGATTACTTAAAGTATCAAGGATACATCGAATCTGTTCGTGGGGAGATGGCTGAACAGTGATAACTGCGTTGATCGCATCAAGGCTCGATTTGAGTTTGATTTAGGAATTTTACAGCTAGGGATGCATGACTCTTTGCGCCAGTTCAATCGCCCGATCCCAGCCAATTCCCATAATGACGTCTTGATAGAGCGGGTGATCGCTTTCCTGGGGAAAGACCAGGGGGCGGGTGCCTTGGACCTGCCATTCTACATTGCAGGCCAGATGCTCGACCGGCTCGCCAGGATCGTTCCGGCGATAACCGGGCATGGTGACGGCTAGCCACCCGAAGCTGCCGTCGCCGCTCTGATCGTCCTGGAAGGTGGCAAGATAACGCTTGAAACTTTCTTCGCTCTGGCTGACCCAAACGCCCCAGCAAAAAGGGTCCTCCGCGTCCAGGATCGGGATCTCCAGGGTGGCGCGAATGAAAAAGCTCTCACTGTCGATGACGCAGGTATCGTCTGTCAGCCGCGCCCGGCTGGCACGCTCTTCGGCGGTCAACTCATAGTAATTGAAGGGAGCTTCGTTGGCGAAAGAGGGGCTGCCGCGATGGATGTTTCCACAGCGTTCGCAGCGGAACTCGAAGGATTTAATGGGGTTGGCGCTCAGTCCAAACCAGTTCAGGGCCATCTTAGCTTTCCGGCACGGCGAGATTGCATGGAAGAGGATGCAGGGTAATAGATTAGGTTTCGTTAAGGCTGCGCTGCCCGTGTTTCATTTGTGATCATGTACGTCTATTGGCAGGCCTTGCCGGATACCCTCGGCAGGACGCTTGTTTGCCCCCACTGCATCACAAAGAGGGCACAGGCAATTTTCCCCTTTGTCCCTATATTCCGATCGCATGTTCAACTGGGTTCGGTTTTTCGGCTTTGCGCTGAGCTTCTGCCTCTTTTACGCGCTATCCCTGGCATCGGATGCCTGGGCTCAAGGGACTGATACCGATGCGCCCTTGGATCCGGGACTCTTCGCAGCTTTGGAGAGAGCTGCGAAAGAGACTGAGCCTGAGTCGTTTGAAGAACGCATCCGTGATGCGCTGGCGTCCCATCCACAACAAAAGCAGGCCATTCTGCGTCGCGCGATGACATTGCGGCCTGATTGGGCGATGGCGCTGATTGCGGAGTCTCTCGCGCGCGAACCGGAAGCGGCGGATCGCCCGATCACCAGTCTCGCGGCGGCTGGATCCATTCCGACCGGAACAGCACCGGCGGCAAAGGAACCGCTGCGGGCCAGATCCAAGCCAAAGCCGGCCCTTACGGGCAGCATCGATTTCGGCGGTATTCTGCGCACCGGCAATACCGAAAATGGTGGAGTGAAAGGGCAGCTCAAACTGACTTACAAAAACGACCGCTGGCAACACAAGGGCACGGCGGAGGCGAGCTACCTGAAAAGCCGGACCGACACCCTCGAGCAGAAGTTCGAGTTGGAATACGAGAGTAACTACGACATCCGGGACAATCTCTTCGCCTTCGGCCTGGCGAATTACACGGATGACCGTTTCAGCGGTTTCGATTATGAGCTTTTGACGGCCGCCGGCCTGGGTGTCCGCCTCTTCGATGAAGGGCCGGTTAAGTGGGAGGTCACGGCGGGCCCGAGTCTGCGCTATGCCGAGCTGGCCGACAGCGATGAGCGTGAAACCTCACCGGGCGCGCGCCTGACCAACGACATCACCTGGCAGATTTCAGACAACGCCTTCCTCGGCAATGAAACCGAGGTGCTCTGGGACAGAGAGCGGGTCACGGTCGACAATGATACCAGCCTGAAAATGCGCATCGTCGAACAGCTCTCCGGCAAGATCTCCTTCAACACCCGTTACCGCAGTAATGTCCCCGACGACACGGAAAACACCGACACCACGACCAGGGCTTCGATCGTCTACGATTTTTGATGGATCCGCCTTTTTGTCGTCACTCCACCCTCGACAGACGCGCAATCAGGTTGCCGTCCGCTGACATGAGCAAGAGGCTTTGTCCCTCGAAGGTGAAGCGGCTGGCCTGGCCTAGCGCGGCGAGGAAGATGGCTTCCTGATTGTCGATCATCTCGCCGCAGGCCTTGCGGGTTGCACCGAGCGGGCCGATTTCAATCTCACCCTGATCACCGCTGGGCGGCTCGATCTTCACAGGACCGAAGAAGCGGTTACATCCGCCGTCGCCACTGATCTGGGAATCGCTTTCGAAGCTCAGGCTGAGTCTTGTCTCTTGAAGCGGTTTCTTGCCCATGACGGATGTGACGGACCAGTCACCCAGCGGAGAGTTGGCTTCCAGCGCTTCGGGCAAAAGAGCTTCCAGCCGTTCGAGACGCGCACGGGTGAGATCGACCCAGCAGCCAAGGTAGAAGTCTCCAGAACCGGTGCCCGAGCCGGCTTGAAGTTCCCGCAGATGGCACTCCAGGTCGCGATAAAGCTCGAAGGCTTTTTGACTGCGCTCGATGGTTCGGGTCGCCTGACGCTGCCCCACGACGTCGTCAACCTCTGCCTGGGCGTTCTTCGCCCTGATGTAGGTTTCAGCGAGCTCATCGTCGAGCGTGTCTTTGAGGGTCCGAAGGCAATCGCCCAACTCGAGACGGCTGTCGGAGGTGGCCCAGCAGTCTTCCAGTGCATCTGCCTTGGCAGTGGGACTGGCGGCAGAGATCTGAATAGCGGCAACTGAAACGGCAAAAAACAGGATCGGTCTCATTTCATACCTCGCGTGCGGGCAAAGGTTGTTGGCGCGCCGAACCACACCTCACATGGTGTGCAGCCGCCGGAAGATCCAGCCCAATTTAGGCGAGAGACCGGCTTGGAGAACTGAGCGAGATCAATGCGCTGGGTGACAGCCTGACCAAAATCTAAAAAGGAAACCGGGGCTGTCTACGCTCCACAACGCTAACTGGAAAGGCTCTATGCATATGACAAATTCCTCGCGAGGTTTGGTGAAGCGTCGGCTGAAGACGATAGGCGTTGCCGCACTTGGGTACGGTGCCGTTCTCGCCGCGGGCTTGAGCTTGCACCCCAGCGAAGCTGTCGCGGAGAGCCCTTCCGGCGAAACGATTGCAGGCCGGAACTCCCTGTCGCCGCGGGCCATGGTCTTTCCTCTAGCGGACGGAGCGCACGGCCGGCAGCTGTTCGTTTCCAAGGGTTGCGTGATCTGCCATTCGGTCAATGGCGTAGGCGGACGCGCGGCACCGGCGCTCGACGCCTTTGCGGCGGAAGAGGGGGAGGCGCCATCGCCGGTCGATCCGCTCGACTTTGTCGCTCGCATGTGGCGTGGCGCGCCGGCCATGCTCGAACTGCAGGCCGTCGAGCTGGGTTACCAGATTGAGCTGAGCGCCGAGGAACTCGCCGATCTCGCGGTCTTTGCCAGCGACGCGGGCGCGCAGGCAAGCTTTACCATGGAGGATGTTCCCGAGCCCATGTGGGACTGGATGCTGAATGAGCCCTACTGGGTCGATGACAGTTGGCCGGAGAAGCTCTTTGAAGGCTACCCAAACGTGGAAGATGACGAAAAGCCGGACTGAGCGGAACGGGAGAGGATGCCGGGCTAATTATGCCTGATCGGTCGGCGGCGCGGGCCGGGTAAAGATGAAGATGGCGACGCCCAGCAGAACGATCACCTGGATCGCCAAAGCTTCCTTGGGTGCGCCGCCCAGCCACGCCAGGACAAAAGCGGCCACCATGGCGATACCCGCCAGCCACTTCGCTTTTCTGGAGATAGCGCCGTGATCCCGCCATTCCGCTATCGGCGGTCCGAGTCGCGGATGGGCGAGCAGCCAATCATGCAGACGCTGTGATCCCTTGCTGAAGCAGAAGGCGGCCAGAAGCACGAAGGGTGTCGTCGGCAACAGCGGCAGAAAGATCCCAAGAATGCCGAGAGCCAAGGCAATCAGGCCAGCGATGCGCCAGAGCAAACGTGCGGTGCCAGCAAGCAGCGGTTTTCCCTTCCGTGAAGAATGTGATCTTGGCCGAATAGCACGCAGGTCGCTTGGCCGCCACTACGTTGTTTCAGGCACCGGGAGATGGGGGCGAGGCAAACGGGAGGCGGTTTCAGGTCCCGGTGCGCGTGACGCGCAGATGGCGGCCATCGAGCTTCGGTTGGCGGCCCTCGATCAGATCGCGCCTGCCGGCGACCGCATCGGCAATGAAATCGCGAAAAACACGCAGACGCGCGGTTTCGCGCAGGTCGGGGTGGCTCAGCAGCCAGATGTCGAAGTTCGGTTTCGGCGGCTGCAGGCCCACGCGGTCGAGCAGGGGATCCGGATCGCCCAAAAAACAGGGCAGTATTGCGAGGCCCATACCGTTGCGCGCCGCTTGATACTGGATCATCACGTCGTTGATCCGATCGCGCGCCGGCGTCTTGGGAAAGGCGCTGCCTTTGACCCAGGCGGGAAAAGCTTCGCGCTCGCCCCAGCCGATCCAGCGCGCTGAATCCGGGTCTTCTTCCAGCGTAACGCTGTCCAGATATTCGCGCGTGGCGTAAGCGGCGCTGTGAAAACAGGCGATTCGCCTGCCGATCAGATGCTCGGGCGGCGACTGGCCAATACGCACGAAACGAATGGCGACATCCGCCTCGCGCCGGTCGAGGTCAGCGAAGTCGTAGGATGTGATGATGTTGAGATCGATATCGGGATAGGTGCGGCCAAAACGGACGAAGTCCGGCATCAGCAAACCCTCGGCCACGACATTCGGCATGGTTACACGGATTTCTCCGGAGAGCTTGGCATCGGTGCCAAGAACCCGGCGCTCGATGCCGGCAACTTCTTCTTCAACCTTTTCGGCCGCCTCTATCATCTCTTCGCCGGCGGCGGTCGGTGCATAACCCTCTGCCGTGCGGTCGAAGAGACGTACATTCATCTGCGCCTCTAACTCCGCGATGCGGCGCGCGACAGTGGAATGGCTGACGCCAATTGAGGCGGCGGCGGAGCGGACCGAGCGATGGCGCGCCAAGGCGAGGAAAAACTTCAGATCGTCCCAGTTGGTCACGCGAGCTCCGCTGTAACAGATATGAACCAGTCTGTTCGACATATGGTCGTTGCACGCGCAAATGGAAGCTTCAATATAGCTTGTGATTCAACGGGGCGGCGACCCGACCGTGAAATCACCAGCACCGCAAAGGAGCCTTCCCTTGAGTCCGAATCCTCTTACCGTCCGGCGTGCCGGGGCGTCCGTTGACGCCTACCTGAAAGTCAGAAACGAGACGCTTGCGCTGGCTGCGGATCTTTCCGATGCGGATGCGACCGTGCAGTCCATGGAGGACGCCAGCCCCGCCAAATGGCACCTGGCGCACACGACCTGGTTTTTTGAGACTTTTCTCCTCGAGCCGCAATTCGCCGGCTACCGCGTCTTCGATGCGGACTTCAACTACCTCTTCAACTCTTATTATGAGCAAGTCGGTGACCGGCATCCACGGCCGCGCCGCGGCATGATTACCCGGCCGTCGCTAGATAAGGTGCGGAGCTACAGAGAGCATGTTGACGCCGCAATGCTGCGGTTCCTGGAATCCGATCCGTCCGAGCAAATTCTCGAGTTGGTAGAGCTTGGCCTGCATCACGAGCAGCAACATCAGGAACTGTTGCTGACCGATATTCTGCATCTTTTCGCGCAAAACCCCCTGCGGCCGGCATTCCGCGCGCCGGAGCCTCTGGCGGTGACGGGCGAGGGGGCGGCGCCTTTGGCCTGGCGGACTTTCGATGCTGGGATGACGCAGATCGGGCACGAGGGACCGGACTTCGCTTTCGACTGCGAAGGACCGCGCCACGACGCCATTGTCCGTCCCTTCAAGCTGGCTTCCCGTCCTGTCCTCAATGGCGAATGGCTGGCGTTTATGGCGGACGGCGGTTACCGGACGGCGACGCTCTGGCTGTCTGACGGTTGGGCGACCGTGAACGAACGCGGCTGGGATGCGCCTTTTTACTGGGAGCAGCGGGACGGCGAGTGGTTTTCCATGACGCTGCGCGGTCTGCAGCCTGTCGATCCTCACGCGCCTGTTTGCCATGTGAGCTACTTCGAAGCCGATGCCTTTGCCCGCTGGATGGAGAAACGCCTGCCGAGCGAAATCGAATGGGAACATGCCGCCGAAGGACAAGCCGTGGAGGGTAACTTCAATGACACCGGGCGGTTTCGCCCGCGCTCGCTGGGCGCGGGAACGGCAAATGCGCTGTTTGACGGGCTCTACGGCGATGTTTGGGAATGGACCCACAGCCCTTACACGGCCTATCCCGGTTTCAAAGTCTCGGAAGGCGCGGTCGGTGAATACAACGGCAAGTTTATGAACGGCCAATATGTGTTGCGCGGCGGCTCCTGCGCCACGCCGGCGGGGCATATGCGCAGCACCTATCGGAACTTCTTTCAGCCTGATAAGCGCTGGCAGTTCACCGGACTTCGGCTCGCCGACGACGCATGAGCACCGTCAAGCGGCCGAACCGGGCCGAAGCCACAGCCCGCGCGTCGCTCGCGCCGGGTGTGGACGAAGTCTTTGCCCAAGACGTTCTCGAGGGGCTGGCGAAAACTCAAAAAGAGCTGCCCTGCCGCTGGTTTTACGATCAACGCGGGTCGGAGCTTTTCGAACAGATCACCGATTTGCCGGAGTACTACCCCACGCGCACCGAAACAGTGATTCTCGAAAGCTGCGTCGGAGAGCTGAGCCGCGTTGTGGGGCCCGATGCGGCGCTTCTGGAGTATGGGGCAGGGGCGGCGGTCAAGACCCGCATTCTGCTCGACGGACTGAACCGGCTCGCGGCTTACGCGCCTATCGATATCTCGGCGGAATTTCTGCGCGCGGTCGCCGAAGGGCTGGCGTCGGAATATCCCGCCATCGCCATGCAACCGATCATCGGCAACTTTTTATCGGATGTGCGGATACCCGCAGCCGTTGCCAGGGCTGACAAGTGCCTGGGCTTCTTTCCCGGCTCGACCATCGGGAACCTAAGCGATCCGGAGATTTCAGCCTTTTTCCGGCGCGCGCGAAGGCAGCTTGGCGAGAACGGCATGCTGCTGATCGGCGCCGATCTCAGAAAAAGCGCAGACATCCTGATCCCGGCCTATGACGATGCCGCCGGGGTGACCGCAGCTTTTAACAAGAACCTTCTGGTTCGGATCAATCGCGAACTCGGCGGTGATTTCGATCTGGATCGTTTTCGGCATGCTGTGGTCTGGAATGAAACCGATAGCAGGATCGAGATGCATCTCGTAAGCGAAGCCGCTCAGACCGTGCATCTGCTTGGGTCGACTTTCACCTTTGCAGCGGATGAGACGATCCACACCGAGAACTCCCGGAAGTTCGAGCTCGATGCCCTTCAGGGCTTGGCGCAGACCTGTGGTTGGGAACTGTTGCGCGTCTGGAAGGACCCGCAGGCACTATTTTCTGTCATTCTGTTCGCTTGAACCACCTCCCATCGCGGACCGTCGGCTTTGTGCCGTTTGTCAAATATGCATTGACTCATAGCTAAATGACTATGTATTAAACTGGTCATGCGTGACCGAACAGAACAGGCGAAGGCCGTCGCCAGCGGTAGCCGGATGGCCATCCTGCAATGGCTGAAGGAGCCTCGGCGTCACTTTGCTCACCAAGTGACAGGCGACCCTGTCGAAATCGGTGTTTGCGTGACTTTGATTGCCGAAAAACTGGACATGAGCCAGCCGACCGTTAGCCGGCATCTGGAGCTTCTGCGGCGTGCAGGTTTTGTAGAAGTACAAAAGCTCGGGCGCTGGTCTTTCTTCTCTCGCAACGAGGCTGCGCTTGCCGACTATCGGAAATGGTTGCATGACAATTTATGAAGAGACCGATGCACGGCTTCTGCCGGGGTTCGAGCGCCGAAAAGTCAGCGTGGATGGACGGAGTATCCAGGCGCTTGTCGGTGGGGCTGGTCCGCCGCTCTTGATGCTGCACGGCGATCCGCAAACACACCTTTGCTGGCATAGAGTGGCGCCGCAGCTTGCCGAGTCTTTCACGGTGGTCCTGACCGACTTGCGTGGTCGGGGAGAGAGCCATAAGCCCCTGCCGAGCGGAAACCATGAAGCTTACTCCAAGCGCGCCATGGCTGCGGAACAGGTTTCTGTGATGCATTCCCTAGGCTTTGAGCGCTTTGACCTTGTTGGGCACGATCGTGGCGCCCGAGTTGCACGGAGGTTGGCGCTCGATCATCCCGAGCGGGTCTCGAGCCTGGTGGTCATGGACATTGTACCGGCGCTCGATTTCTATGAAGCTGCCGATGCGGCAGTTGCACAGGACTACTATTACTTTTTCTTTCTCACTCAGCCCGCGCCACGCCCGGAGCGACTGATATCCGGGGACCCTCGGGGCTTTATGAGCGAAATTTTGTTGGATCTCAGCAAGGCCGGATCGCCTTATGACGAAGGCGCTTTGGAAAGCTATCTGCAGGCGGCGAGCGATTCCGAATCCATTGCTGCCATGTGCGAATGCTTTCGAGCTGGTCTCACATGTGATGTCGAGCACGACCGTGCAGACCGCGCCGCTGAACGCCGGATCCAATGCCCGGTTCTCGTGCTGTGGGGGGAAGAAGGCGTCGTCGGCCGGCACTTCGATCTGCGTGCGATCTGGAAGCGCTGGGCGGAGAACGTCGATTTCGCGCCGATGCCTTGCGGCCACTTCATTCCCGAAGAAGTTCCGGAGTCGGTCATAGAGTGCCTGCGGCGCTTCTTGAGACAATAAGCATTTCAGCAAGATCAAAACTCATCACCGGACAGGGAGTTACACGAGGCGGGTGAGCTTGCCGATTGGCGCGCATGGCTGCAGGAGAATCTTTGATTCAGCGCGTTTCCCATCTAAGGCCTAAATTGGCGACGGTCCTTGTCCGGCCCGAGTAAGACACTTTTTAGAGAGGAATGAAGTAATGGCGACTGGGCGTAGTATCGATCATGTGGTTTTGGCGGTTCGGGATCTGGATGCCGCCGCGGCTATTTACGAGAGGCTCGGCTTCACGCTGACTCCGCGTGCTGCCCACGAAGATCGCATGGGGACGTCGAACCGTCTGGCACAGTTTGCCGGCCGGAACTTCATCGAGATTCTCGAGGTCGACCGTCCCGACAAGCTCGCCCCGCATGACTTTGCCAAGACACCGCCGTTCTTCAGCTTTGGCGACCACAACAAAACCCAGCTAGCCACGCGCGAAGGCCTTTCGATGCTGGTTTTCGCAAGCGATGACGCGCGTGCCGATGCCGCTCGCTTCGAGGCGGCGGGCGTTCTGACCTATGAGGTCTTCGACTTCGAAAGGCAGGCCCGGCTGCCGGATGGCCAGAGCGTCACGGTATCGTTTTCCCTGACCTTTGCGATTTCGGTTGATATGCCTGACTTGGCCTTCTTCGTCTGCCAGAACCGGGCGCAGGAGTACTTCTGGAAGCCTCAGTTCCAATCCCACGACAATGGTGCGCAGGTGATAAGTGCTGTCTATCTCGGTTCGGTCGAGCCGGAACGCGATGCCGCCTTTGTCGCCCGGATGTTCGATGGCGCGGTGACAGAAATCGAGGGTGGCTTCGCAGTGGCCTGTGGGGCTGGGCAGGAGGTCCGCGTCCTCTCGCCCGAAGCCGTTCTCAGCCGCGACCCCTCCTTACAAATCGATGTTAATGCAAGCCCGGCGCTGGTGGGGATCTGCCTAAAGGCCGGCGAGCGTCGTGAAACCATCCCGGCGCAAGCTGCTGCGGGCATGTTCATCGAATGGGAGAACGCCTGAGGCGTCAGGATGAGCCTGCAAAAACTTCGTTTCTTCACCGGATGATTGCGCGATTGCCATAGGATCGCCATATCTCCATGGCATTGCGGGCGGATTGCAGTATTTGTCATGGATTGAAGGGCGAGCATTGAGCGAAGAACACAGGCGCGGCGGACTGAAGCCCTTATTCCTACAACTGGTCTCTCGCTGTGCAGCCCTTGCCGCCGCCGCGCTGGCGTTCGGCTTTCTCTCTCCCTGGCTTCCTCTCGCCGACTCGATGGCGCACTTTCGCTTTCATCTCCTGTTGGCGCTCGCTGTTGCGGTGATTGCGCTTCTGATCCTCCGGGCGCCAGTCCGGGCGATGCTGGTTATGGCCATGATCCTGCCCGGTATCGGTGGTTTGGCGCCTGCTCTCCCTGCTGCGACGGGCGATCACGAGGCGAAGGCAGGCAAAGCGGACTTCACGTTGGTTCAGCTCAACGTCTTTTTCCGGAACCGCTCGGTCCCGGATGTGCTGCGTATGATCAGGGAAAGCGACGCCGACGTGGTGACCTTGCAAGAGGTGTCGTCCTTTGTTTGGGCCCGTCTTGCGCCCCTGCACAGGGAGTATCCCTACAGCGTGGTCTGCCAATACGCCCGGGTCGGGGCCGTCGCGGTCTTTTCGCGGCTTCCCTTCGCCTCGGGATTGGGTCCGTCAAAGGGCTGCGTGGTTGGGGACGGTCTCGGCTGGGTGCGAATCAAAGTCGGTGACCAGGCCGTCACGGTGGCCTCGATCCATCTGCACTGGCCCTTTCCCTTCGGTCAGCCGGCCCAGGTCGACCGGCTTGAAAGTCATATTCAGGCCCTGCCGCGTCCTGTTGTGGTCGGCGGCGATTTCAACGCCGCCCCCTGGAGCCATTCGGTGACCAGGATCGGCGAGGCGGCCGGCGCTTCTGTGCTGGATGGGCTCCGCTTGACCCTCTATGCACCTCAATTGCGCTGGGCGCCAGGGCTCGGCTTGCCCATCGATCACGTGCTCGCGGCACCGGAGATTTTCGCGGAGAGTGTGCGGCGCGGCCCGGTCGTTGGGTCCGATCACCTGCCGGTGATTGCACGTCTGGGATTTCGTTCGAAATAAAGGGCGGCTTCGGTCGCACCTAGGCCTAAGTCTTTAATAGCGCTTTCAGGTCGCTATTCTCGTCGGCGGCATAGTCTGGCGTTGGAGAGATGCCCTTTTGCAGCAGTTTCTTTGCGGCCATAAAACTCTTCGCGTCGTTCATGGCGTCAACGGAAAGCAGGGTTTCGTCCCGATAATACCAGATCGACTGTGATCCTTCCCGGGCGCCGGGTCGGGTGACACTGTGATTGAAGCCACTGTTTAAACCGGCGATCTGCAGCTTCATATCGAACTGATCGGACCAGAACCAGGGAACCGGGTCGTAGTGCGTTTCCTGTCCCGCCAGAGTGCCAGCAGCGGTTTCACCTTGATCCATGGCGTTCTGCACGGATTCGAGCCTTATCCGGCGCCCCTTCCAAAAGAAACTCGCACAGTCGCCGACCGCCAGGATATCGGGATCGGAGCTGCGGCAGGCGCCGTCGACGGCAATGCCCCCATCGATATCGAGACCGGCTTTCTCGGCCAGTTCGACGCGCGGCACGATACCGGCACCGACAATCACGAAATCCAGGTCGAGCATTTCGCCGCTGGAGATCTCTGCGCGCTTGGCGGTACGGTCGTCACCGATTATGCGGACCAGTTGCGTGTCTTCGAGGATGCGGACGCCGTGGCTCTGATGCAGAGCGCGGATATAGTCAGAAGTCTCGCGCGCCGCGACTCGCTGCAGGATGCGTTCGGCCATCTCGATGACCGTGACGTTCAAGCCGGCTTGCGCGGCAACCGCGGCGGCCTCCAGGCCTATGTAGCCTCCGCCAACCACCAGCAGCCGTTGGCCGCTGGCGAACAGCGGCGATAAGCGGTCCGCATCGGCGACATCGCGCAGGGTATAGACGCCCGCCAGCTCGCCGCCGATGGCGGCTGGCAGGCGCCGCGGCTCGCCGCCGGTCGCCAGCACCAGTTTGCTATAGGACAGGGAAGAACCATCCGACAGCGTGACACTCCTGGATGCGCGATTGACCGTTTCGGCACGCTGCCCGAGACGCAGCTCCACGCCACGATCGCCATACCAGGCGTGCGGCCGAACCATCAGATCCTCGATGGTCAGTTCGCCGCGCAGATACTTCTTGGAGAGATTGGGTCTCTGATAAGGCGCAACAGCCTCGTCACTGATGAGCACGACTGGCTGCTCGCTGCCTAGCGACCTTAGCTTGACGACCAGGGAGGCGGCGGCCTGTCCACCCCCAACGACTACAATCGGAGCATCCGCGCTTTCACCGCCCATATCGGCCTCCCGAGGCTGGAGAAAAACCGGAATCGCTATGGCGTAACTGGGCGCGCCGCAGTTCGATCCCTCGAACCCGCTTAATCCTATCCACCGATGGGGTCAATTCCAACTTTGCTGCAAGACAGCGAAGATCGGCCTTAATCGAGGAACCAGAGGTTTCTCAGGCTTCAGGCAGTGGTCGCGCGCCTGTGCTGCAGCCGCTTATAGATCGAGGCGCAGTAGAGCATCAGGAAGTAGACCATCATCAGTTCCCGGTGTTCCTGAAAGCCCAGATTGTAACCCTTGCCCTGAAGTAAATCCGCCTGCACGACGATCCGATCGATCACCCAGACGATCAGGAAAAGCAGAGCCGTGATCCGCACGACCGAGGTGGGCCAGAGCCAGTACCAGTCGCCAAGCACGTTCGTAATCTCGACCTTCCGAAGGTGGCTGTAGATTGGCCAGACAAGGCCGGAAAGAACGATACCGATGCCGATGATTGTTTTGGGTATCCGGTCGACCGACAGATGGAGATTGTGGAAGTTGGTCTCGTTCTGACGATTGGCTTCGGCCAGCCAACCTGGTGTATCCCAGAGGAAGAGATGCTGACCCCAACTGACTTCTTCGCCTGCGATGTACAGGAAACCAAGAGCGAAGAAGAGCATCAGCGGTCCCATCCAGGGACGCGGACAATGCCTGCGCTGCACGAAGACCGTCAATGCGATCACAATGCCGATTACGCTGAAAAGAACCGTGCCGTGCTCGATGAACCCGGCCTCGGTGATCATCCAGCGCCGGTAAAAGGAGAACTCTGTCCCGATCGCCAAGGTCGCGAAAGGCACAAGCACCAGCAGAACCGGGATGACCAGGGAGTAAATGCGGCTCAGGTCTTGGGAGTCTTCGAAGGTTGAGGACATGGCTTCGATGTTACAGCAACGTGAATTATTTGTAATGAGGGCTCTCCTCTACCTTTCCGCCAAGGCGAACGCAAGGGGACAAAATGGGGTGAAGCGCTGCCTCTAATTCTGATCGATTTCGTCTTCGTATCCTGGGCTGCTTGTTAACAGGCCGACCCGCCTTGAGCATGCTGCCATCCGCATTTTTCGATTTGATCGCAAGCATCGGAGTGAATCGCTTTATCCGTAGGTTCATTCTGTCTTCAAGACTTGAGGCGCAGCGGCGCCTTCTGCCAACAGAATGAGGATGCTTGAGATGAATGTGATGACACCAGTTACCAGTCTTACCTTTGTCAACGATGAGGAACGCTGGCAGGCGGTTTTACGCCGGGACGAGGCAGCGGAAGGCCGTTTCTGGTTTTCTGTCGCGACAACCGGGGTTTATTGCCGGCCTTCCTGCGCAGCGCGGCAGCCGAGGCGGGAGAATGTCGCCTTTTACGAAGACAGGGAGGCCGCAGAAAGAGCCGGCTTTCGGCCTTGCAAACGCTGCCGGCCCGATTTGCCGCCCCGTGCAGAGCGGCACCGGGATCTGGTTGCCGCGGCTTGCCGTAGCCTGACAGACGCGGAAATCGCCCCCAGCCTGGCAGAACTGGCTGAGGAAGCCGGATTGAGCCCCCATCACTTTCATCGGATTTTCAAGGCTGCTGTCGGTGTGACGCCAAAACAATATGCAGCGGCTCACCGCGCCGGGCGGATGAAACAAGCACTTGAGTCTGGCGCCACCGTGACCGAGGCGATTTACGATGCTGGCTACGGCGGCAACAGCCGTTTTTACGAACAAGCCGATTCTCGCCTCGGTATGACCGCGACAAGCTTCAAACAGGGAGGGAAGGGTGTGACCATCAGGTATGCGACAGCGCAGAACTGGCTGGGGCCGGTTTTGGTCGCCGCAACGGAACGCGGAATCTGCGCGATCCTCTTCGGCGAAGACAAAAAGACACTGTTGGAGGACCTGCGCAAACGCTTCCCAACCGCCGATCTCCAGGCCGCCGAGCCTGAATCCGACTACCAAACCTGGATTGAGGAAACCTTGACCTTCATGAAGGCGCCGGACGACCGCTTCGCGCTGCCGCTCGATCTCGCCGGCACGGCTTTTCAGGAGCAGGTCTGGCAGGCGCTGAGGGCGATTCCCGCCGGGGATACGGCGTCTTATGCCGATGTGGCACGCGCCATTGGAAAGCCAAAATCCGTACGCGCCGTCGCGCAGGCCTGTGGCGCCAACCCCGTTGCCATTGCCATTCCCTGCCACCGGGTGATCCGATCCGATGGTGGGCTCGGTGGTTATCACTGGGGCATAGAGCGCAAGAAACGGCTTCTCGCCCGGGAGCGTGCGGCGTGAACGCCGTCCCTCAACAGCCGCGCGCGGTCAGTGAATACGAAAAGAAGATGAGCGTCCGTCTTGCGGGCCTCGATTGGCCGCAACTGCACCAGGATCTGGACTGCGGCGGCTATGCTTTGATGGGGAAGCTACTGACGGATGAGGAGTGCAGTGCCTTAATCCGACGTTACGATGAGGCGGCTTTGTACCGAAGCCGCGTTGTGATGAAGCGCCACAACTTCGGTCTCGGCGAATACAAATACTTCGGCTATCCGCTGCCCGACCTGGTCGCCGACTTGAGGTCAGCCGCCTATCCCCATCTGGCGCCACTCGCCAATGAGTGGGCCGAACGACTGCAGCTGGAGCAGCGCTTCCCGAGAGATCTGCCGGACTTCTTGTCGCTTTGTCATGCGCAGGATCAAACCCGGCCGACGCCGCTGATCCTGCGCTATGGCGAAGGCGACTATAACTGCCTGCACCAGGATCTTTACGGCACGCTCAGCTTCCCGCTCCAGTTAGCCGTTCTACTCAGCGAACCGGGGGAGGACTTCGAGGGCGGCGAGTTTGTGTTGACCGAACAACGGCCGCGTATGCAATCGCGGGCGGAGGTCGTGCCCCTGCGCCGCGGCGAGGCGGTTGTCTTTTCGGTCAATGAACGGCCTCATCGGGGCGCACGCGGGTTCTATCGGGTGAAGATGCGCCATGGGGTCAGCAGGATCCGCGCCGGGATGCGGCATACCCTCGGCGTAATCTTCCATGACGCTGCCTAAGGATGCTGTGATGCCGTTTACCTTCCGTCTCCTAAGATCGCTGCTCGTTGCGTCTGTGAGCATCTCTGTCTCTGGCGTGTCAATCGCGCCGCTGCTGGCAGAGGAGACCGTGGTTCGGGAAAACGCGCCGCGGGAATTGCGTCAGGCGACGCGCACCGGGAAAGAGAGGCTGGCCGGAAAGGCCAGCGACGAACAGCGCGTCAACGATTGCAAAGTGCCGGAAAATCTGCGCGGTTCAAGCCAGCGTCCGGCAAATTGCGCCGCGCCTAAGGCACCGCTGCGACCGTCTGAATGATATTGCCAAGGGAGCCGGTGATCAGCGGCGCCAGCAGTGTGAAGACCGCGCCGATATGGCTGCGCATATTGCCGAACAGAGCCGTGTCGCTGAGCCATTCGGGCTGAGGGGCGCCGGGTTGGCGTTCCTGTAGGACTTTCGCGTAGCTTCTGCTGAGATTACGCAAGCGAAAGAGATGGGGGGCGTAGGTGGCCAGCAGGGTAAGCGTAAAGATTGCGCCCCAGAAGATCGTCACTTCATCGGCGTAATTGCTGATCAGTTTTGCCCCGTCACCGTCATACAAACGAGCCGGCAGGTGGAAGGATACGGCGGCGGCGATCACAGTCGAAACCAGGACGACGCTGAGGGATTGAAAGCCGCGTTTCAGAATCGCGATTTTCGCCTTGAGCTCTTCGCCAGTCAGTTTGCCGGCATCCTTGTCGAACTCGGTAAAAAGGCTTTCTGCGCCAGTCGCTGCGAAAGCGACGGCGACAATGCCGAACAGCGTCGGCAGCAGCACATGGAGGCTAAAGCCCGCCAAAATGAGATCGGCTTGTGGCGTGCCGACATAAAGCTCTCGGATGTTCAGGTATGTGAGCTTGTAGGCCGCGAGATTCGGGTCGTTTGTCAGCACCATAAAGAGACAGACGACAAAGGCGTAGGACAGCGCCAACAGAATGAGGTTGCGCCGGACCGACGCCTCACAGCTCCAGAGATGATAGAGATTGAAGGCGATGACGGTGATGCAAACCAGGATGTGGACGCTGGCCGCCGTCGCATAACCGATGAAGCCGCCGTGATAACCGGCCGGCTTCATCTGTGACGTCCACCAGGCTTCGGACATTGTGGACCGCAATTCCGTGTCCGGCACAAAGAACTGCAGGGCCGCGATCGCGATAAGCAACGGCACAATGGTGACGAAGACACGCCATGGAAATGTCATTTGGAGCCCCCCGGCTTCCGCTCGCTCAGGACAATTTCGCACGACATGGCGATTCGCGCCAATCCTGGCGGCTCGCCGTTTCGTTGCGTGCGGCTTCAGCCTTAAAGTTCGTTTAGCCGGCTCGCCAGATCGAGCGTTTTGGCGGCTGCCATCATGGCGTTGGCCAGCGGCGAGGGCGGGTCGCGGTCCGACGCCACCAGACCGACCGAGTGAGACATCGCCGGCCCGACAATCGGAATGGCCTGCAGTGAGTCGCCGAGACCGACCATGGCGCCATAGGTCTGCGGCAAGACGCAGGACCAATGGCCGAAACGAACATGGGAGTAGAGACCCGTGATTGAGTTGGCTTCGACCTGGGGCGTGACCGTGCAACCTGCCTGCCGGAAGGCTTCGTCGACGATGCGTCGGTTCTGCATATCCGGCGTCAAAAGACAGAGAGGCGTTTCAGATACTTCTTGCCAAGAGACCGTTTCGCGACCCGAGAAAGGGCCCCGCGCTGAGGTCACCAGGACATAGTGCTCTGAATAGAGTGGCAGGGTCCGCACGTGGCTGAGAGGCTCATTGTCCACGTAGGTCATCCCAATTTCGAGCTCGAAGTTGTGCAGTTGACGCTCGATCTGCGCTGAACTGCGCGCCAGTACCGTGATGCGGACACCGGGATGCGTTTCACAGAAAGGCGCCGTGAGAAGAGAAACCGCTGGGAGGGCCGAGGGAATTACACCCATCGTCAGGCGGCCGGACAGCCCGTCCTTCAACTCGCTCAGTTCCTGCTCGAGCGATTCACAGTCTGCCAGAATGCGTTTGGCCCAATCGAGGACGCGCACGCCCTCCGGCGTCAGGCCTATGTAGCGCTTGTCCCGCTCGACGATTGGGACGCCGAGCTCCTCTTCCAACTGCCGGATGCGCGACGACAAAGTCGGTTGGGAGATATTGCAGCGCGCGGCGGCTCGAGCAAAATGTTGTTCTTGAGAAAGCGCCACGAGGAACTGAAGTTGCCTGATGTTCACGGCTGCAATACCTAACCTTTACTTAGAAGCCCGGCCGGTTCCGCGCGGCCTTCTTCTCTCGGGAGTACTTATAAAGAGCTTTGCAGCCGGGTGGAGAGTCATTTTGACCATAGGTCAGGATTTTTGCTGATCGCAGAGTGTCAGATCGATTTTCTCCACGTTTATCAGAACCTTGCCAGCGTTCTCGAAGTTAACGGTTACGCGCGATCCGATCGCAGATTGCACCTGCCCAAGCCCCCAGTCAGGCTGTCCTGGGTGCAGGACGAAGACTCCGGGTACGAGATCGTATCGCATCGACCTTCCAAGCCATAAAAAACCAAGGGTTTCCAATCTGGAACTTAGTGTATAAGGAGCGGGGAAGGGGGGAAAGCCTGGAGCGCGAATCGCCCCTGTCAATGAGCTGTTGGATGAGCTGTGCCTGACCAAGGGAGCTCATTTCACACGAGGCGCGGCTTTGGGGTGTTGCCACGGCGGTCTGCTGGAGCCGTCGCGGCGGCAGTGAGTATAGATGAGGATGTCGAGGTGCCGTCGGCGTTGGTCAAAGTAGAATTGAGAGTGGAAGCGTTCAAATGACGTCGCATATCGATTTCCGGGTAGTCGAGCTTCTTTCCTCCCGGCTCTGTCATGATCTCGTCGGTCCCATTGGGGCCGTCGGCAATGGGCTGGAACTCCTGGAGGACGATAGCTTTGATATGGCGGAAGACGCCATGAAGCTCGCCAATGCCAGCGCTCAGCAAGCGGCCAACGCCTTGCAGTTTTACCGCCTCGCCTATGGCGTTGCCGGCAGCCGGATCGGATCTGACTTCGGGACCTTGCGCGGACTTGCGGCGGGTTTCGTTACCCATTCCAAGGCCGAACTGGATTGGCCGGATAGCCCGGCGCCTGAAGAAGGGCCTGAGGATCTGGGAAAGCTCATCCTCAATATGATCGCACTGGCGGCCGAGGCCTTGCCGCGCGGCGGGCATCTGACCGTCGATGTGATCGCCCGGCCCGACGGCGTAACACTCTCCGTCCTCGCGGCCGGCGAGAACGCTGGTCTGCGTCCGGAAGCAGAGATCGCCCTCAATCCGGATGTGGCCATCGAAGATCTCACGGCGCGCAATGTGCAGGGTTATTTCACCCGCTTTTTGTCGCGGCGTATGGGCAGCGACCTCTCAGTGGAAGCTTCGGTACCAGGGCGTGTCCGCTTTTTGGTGGAATTCTAGCTCTCTCCTGACCGATTGCCGGCATAGTCACGCGCGTCGGTCCAAAATTTCTGTTTGCCCCTAAATTTGCAGCGCCTGTGCGCTTTTGTCCGTGCAAGCTGGTCAAATGCGCTTGCGAAAGCCTCTCAATTGCAGCATAGTCGCGATTGAAAGTGATTTGCATTAACGTTTTTAGCGGCGGCAATCCAGGTAGGAAGGGGTTTCGACCTGCCGCCGCGAAGCAAACTGAGGGCGGCAAATCACCTTGCAGGTTCAGATCGACACACAGGAGACCGTGTAATGAAAAGGATTTTCCGCAGCCTGGGCGCCGGCGCGGCCGGTTTGGCCCTAGCGGTAACCGCGACTGCGGCGGGCGCAGCAGAGCTCAATCTCTATTCCTCGCGCCACTATTCCACCGACGAAGCGCTCTACGAGAACTTCACCAAGGCGACCGGCATCAAGATCAATCGTATCGAAGGTAAGGGCGATGCCCTGATCGAACGGATCAAGAGCGAAGGCGCGAACAGCCCGGCAGACGTTTTCTTGACGGTCGACGCGACCCGCCTGTGGCGCGCCGATGAGGCCGGCCTCTTCCAGCCGACGTCTTCCGCGGAGCTGGAAAAGCGGGTGCCCGAGAACCTGCGGCACCCGGACGGACACTGGTTCGGTTTCTCCACCCGCGCGCGGCTGATCTACTACGATAAAGCCAAGATCAACGCCGGTGATATCACATCCTATGAAGATCTCGCCGATCCGAAGTTCAAGGGCAAGGTCTGCATCCGCAAGAGCTCGAACGTCTACAACCTCTCGCTTCTGAGTTCGATCATCGCGGCCCACGGCGAAGCCGAAGCCGAGAAGTGGGCAAAGGGCGTCGTCGCGAACTTTGCGCGCGAGCCTGTCAAAGGCGATACCAATCAGCTTCGCGGTATCGGGTCCGGCGAGTGCGAAATCGCAGTCGCGAACTCTTACTACTTCGTGCGTCTGCTGACCAAGCCGAAGGACAAGGACAAAGGTCTTGCCGATAAGATCGGCTGGGTTTTCCCGAACCAGGGTGATCGCGGCACGCACGTCAATGTTTCTGGCGGCGGCGTTCTCAAGAACGCTCCCAACAAGGAAGCTGCCGTGAAGTTCCTGGAGTATCTGGCGAGTGACGAAGCTCAGAAGTACTTCTCGGACGGTAACAACGAGTATCCGGTGGTTGCGGGCGTCGCTCCGGCCTCTGCTGTCGTTGGTCTCGGCGAATTCAAAGCCGATCTGGTCGATGTGGCGGTCTTCGGCGGCAATCAGCCGATGGCTCAGAAGATTTTCGATCGCGCTGGCTGGAAGTAACCGCTGGTTCGAGAGAATTTAAGCTTCTTAGGAAAGCCCCGTCCTTGTGGCGGGGCTTTTCGTTTTTTGCGGGCATAAACCTAGCGCCGTGTTGAAACAAAAGCGTGACGTCAGCGCGCGGAGCCAGCCCTAAACCGACCCTGACCATCTTCAATTGAATGTGCATTGGTTCGTTTTACGCCGAAATGTCCATATGAACGTTCATTTGAAATAAATCTGTCATCCAACTATTGTCGTTTTGAAGCATTGCATCGGTACGCTTCGCCATCATGAGCGAAGGGTTGACAGTGTACGCGATAGACGACGCCATTTCGGACCGCCAGGCGCTGATTGCCGAGCGCGTGCGTCAGCGTGGCTTTCAGACGGTCGCTGAACTCGCGGCGCATTTCGACGTGACCGGACAGACGATCCGACGCGATATCAATGAACTCAATGACCGCGGAATTTTGAAACGCCGCCACGGCGGTGTGGAACTGCCGATCCCCAGTTCGAATCTGAGCTTCACGGACCGGCAGATCCTGAATCTATCGGCCAAGGAGCAGATCGCCCGCGCGGCCGTGCGCTACATTCCGAATGGCGCAAGCCTCGCTGTCAGCATCGGCACCACCCCCGAGATCGTCGTCCGACATCTGTCCCAACATCGTGACATGAGGGTCTTTACGAACAACGTTATGGCGGCACTCAGCGCCTGTACGCTCCCGACAGCAGAGGTGCACATTCCCGGCGGCATGATCCGGCCGGGTGCGCGCGACCTGGTCGGACCGGCGGTCGAAGCCTTCTTCGCGCAGTACAAGGTCGACATCGGAATCTATGGCGTTGGCGGCGTGGATGCCGATGGCGGTTTGCTCGATTTTCACGAGGACGAAGTGCGGGTACGCGAAGCGATCCGGCTCAACTGCCGGAAAACCTATTTGTTGCTCGATGCCAGCAAATTCGGCCGCGCGGCGCATGTACGCGGCGGACATATTGTCGAGGCGGATGTGGTCTTCTCCGATCACCTGCCGCCAGCATCCGTGTCGGATGCATTGTTGGCCGCGGGCCGTGAGTTTGTTCTTTGCGGTCGAGAGGTTGCGGCATGAAGGGCGTAGAAATCCAAGTGCGTGATCTGCGCAAGAGCTGGGACGAGACCTCGGCGGTCGACGGTATTTCCTTTTCGGCCCCGGCGGGCCAGTTCACGGTTCTGCTTGGCCCCTCTGGTTGCGGTAAGTCGACGACGCTGCGTCTGATCGCCGGATTGGAGGAGGCGACGTCAGGGCAGATCCTGATCGACGGCGCCGATGTGACCCTTCAACCGCCGAACAAGCGGCAGATCTCCATGGTCTTTCAATCCTATGCGCTCTTTCCGCATCTGAGCGTTGCAGAGAACATCCTCTTCGGCCTGAAAGTCCGCAAGGTGCCGGCGGCCGAGCAGGCCGAGCGCCTCGAGAAGACGGCAGCACTTCTGGGCCTGAGCGCGCTGCTCCAGCGCCGCCCCAGCCAGCTCTCGGGCGGCCAACAGCAGCGCGTGGCCCTGGGGCGCGCCATCATCGCGGAAAAGCCGATCTGCCTGATGGACGAGCCGCTGTCCAATCTCGATGCCAAGCTGCGTCACGAAATGCGGATCGAGTTGCGCGCGCTGCAGCAGAAGCTTGGCCTGACCATGGTCTATGTGACCCATGATCAGGCCGAGGCTATCAGCATGGCCGACCGGATTATTGTTCTTAACGGTGGCCGGATCGAGCAGGATGCGACGCCCCGTGAACTCTACGAAACACCCGCCAGCCTCTTCGCGGCCCGTTTTATCGGAACACCGCCCATGAACATTCTGCGTCTCGCCAAGGGCGCGGAGGGATGGTCGGTGGCGGGGGATGACGCCATCTTCGCCGCGGAGTTCGAGGGGCCGATTGCGGACGAGCTTTGCCTTGGCCTTCGGCCCGAAGATCTGACCATCAGCGAGGCCGGCGGGCTATCGGCGGTCGTCGAAAGCATCGAGTATCTCGGCGCGGACAATCTGATCGATTGTCGCATCGGGTCGGAACGGCTGACCGCGCGTTTTTCTAATAGGCATCAAGCGACGCCGGGCGAAAGCATTCGGCTGAGCTGGGCGCGTGGGGCGGCGCATCTCTTCAACGCGCAGAGCGGCGAGCGTCTGGAAGAGGCTTCGCGCCTTTACGCCGGTCCCGCCGGTTTGCCGCGCGGAGAAACCGAGAGTGAAGTTTTGGCTCTTTCCGGGGCACAGCCCGGAACAGCCTGATGTTGCAAAGTAAGCAACTTAAGAAGCGTTAGAAAAACACTGAAAGGAGACGAGGAAAATGTCTTTTGCAAGCAGACTTGGAGCGACTGTCGGTGCTGTGGCACTCGGCGGTTTTCTCGCCAGCGGCGCTGCTGCCGTGGATCTTCAATTTTACTTCCCGGTCGCGGTTGGCGGTAAAGCCGCCGATACCATCGAGGAACTCACGGCCGAGTATGCTGCCGCGAATCCCGGCGTGAATATCGATGCGGTGTACGCCGGCAGCTATCAGGACACCATCACCAAGACCCTGACCGCCGTTCGCGGTGGAACGGCGCCGCAGCTGTCGGTGATCCTGTCGGTAGATATGTTCACTCTGATCGAAGAAGACGCCATCGTGGCCTTTGAGGATCTGGCGAAGTCGGCCGAAGACAAGGTTTGGCTGAACTCTTTCTATCCGGCCTTCATGGAAAACAGCCAGACGGGCGGCAAGACCTACGGCATTCCTTTCCAGCGCTCCACCCCGGTTCTCTATTGGAACAAGGAGGCTTTCAAGGAAGCGGGACTCGATCCAGAGACACCGCCGGCGAACTGGGAAGAAATGGTCGACTTCGGTAAGAAGCTGACCAAGCGCGATAGCAACGGAAATGTCTCCCAGTGGGGGCTGCGCATTCCGACCTCCGGTTTCCCCTACTGGCTGTTCCAGGGTCTGACCACGCAGAACGACGTGATCCTTGCCAACGACGACGGTAATCAGACGAACTTTGACGACCCAGCTGTTGTCGAAGCTCTGCAGTACCTGGTGGACCTCTCCACGAAGCATGAAGTCATGCAGCCGGGCATCGTCGAGTGGGGTGCCACGCCAAAGGCCTTCTTCGAGCGCGAGACGGCCATGATGTGGACCACGACCGGCAACCTGACCAACGTGCGTAACAACGCGCCCTTCGACTTCGGCGTTGCCATGCTGCCGGCCAACAAGCGCCGCGGTGCGCCGACCGGTGGTGGCAACTTCTACGTCTTCGCCGACTCGACGGACGAGCAGAAGGCCGGCTCGCTTGACTTCATCAAGTGGATCACCGCGCCGGAACAGGCCGCTCGCTGGACCATTGCGACCGGCTATGTCGCGCCGCGTCCGGACGCTTGGGAAACTCCTGCGATGAAAGCCTACGTCGAGGACTTCAAGCCGGCCCTGGTCGCGCGCGATCAGCTCGAGCATGCGGTCGCCGAACTCTCGACTTATCAGAACCAGCGCGTCACCCGGATTTTCAACGACGCCTTGGAAGCCGCGATCACCGGCAAGAGCACCCCTGAAGCGGCCCTGAAGGAAGCTCAGGAAAAGGCCGATAAGATCCTGAAAAAGTACCGGTAAGCAGCCGGTGCTGGCCGGCGGTCCGGGGGCTGCAGCCCGGGCCGCCGGTCTTTCATTCAATTTGAATCTGCAGCGCGCAAAAGGACCAAAAAGGGGGAGGGCGGATGCTTCAACGCGTTGAATGGGTCTATGCCTGGCTGCTGCTGACGCCAGCGCTGATTCTGCTCTTTGCCTTCACCCACTATCCGGCGGTCACGACCTTCTGGGCGAGTTTCTTCTCGACCCCTCGTGGGCGTCGGCAGGCTGAGTTCGTCGGTCTGGAGAACTACGAGACCCTGCTGAGCGATGAGACCTTCTGGCAGGTGCTCGGCAACAATGCCTGGTATGCGGTCATCACCATCCCGGTCTCCATTGCGTTGGCGCTGATCATGGCGCTTTGGGTCGATGGGAAGCTACGCGGCCGTTCCTTCATCCGCATGGCCTATTTCGCGCCGACTGTCCTGCCTCTCATTGCCGTGGCGAACATCTGGATGTTCTTCTACACGCCAGGTTTCGGGCTGATCGATCAGGTCCGCGGGCTCTTCGGCTTGCCGGAAGTCAACTGGCTCGGC
>CBDDBN010000018.1:0-52833 GCA_965225735.1 Denitrobaculum sp.
AAGCCAAAAAACTTCGAAAACCCGCAGAAATCCTAGAGAAATATAGAAATATGCAGCTATCCGTTAAAGGGAAGCAGCTCGACGTTGGTGACGCAATGCGCACCCACATTGAGGACAGCCTGTCGCGAACCCTCGACAAGTATTTTGGCGACGCTATCGACGTCAACGTTACGCTGACTCGCGAAGCCCATCTCTATCACGCGACGGTATCGGCCCATGTGGGCCGCAATATCCGTCTACAGGCCAATGGCGCCGCTGCAGAGCCCTATCCTGCCTTCGACGTTGCGGCCGAACGTCTGTCGAAGCGTTTGCGTCGGCACAAACGGAAACTGCGCGACCACGGCAACTCTAACGAGCACGATGTTGAGACTCAGTTGGCGCAGCAGTATATTTTGTCTGGGGATGCCGAGTCGCCGGAGGGCGATGGTGCCGAGGAGGACACGAAGCCTTTGATCGTGGCCGAGATGGCGACGGACATCCCAAGCTTAACGGCTGGGCAAGCCGTTATGCGCATGGATTTGGAGGATCTTCCGGCGATGATGTTCCGCAACTCGTCTCATGGCGGCCTGAACATGATCTATCGCCGGCCTGATGGTAACATCGGCTGGATCGATCCTCGCGGCAATCGCGCCGAATAGTCTTTCACAACCAAGATATCATCATGGAAATTGCCGATCTCATCAGCCATGGCAGTGTTGTTGCCAATTTGCGGGTGACCAGCAAGAAGCAAGCTCTTCAGGAGCTTGCCAAGCGGGCGTCGGAGCTGACGGGGCAGCCGGAGCGCGTCCTCTTTGAAGTTCTGATCGAGCGCGAGCGTCTGGGAACGACAGGTGTCGGTAACGGCATCGCGATCCCCCATGGCAAGCTCGCCGGTCTCGATCGCCTCTACGGCATGTTTGCGCGCCTCGAGACGTCTATTGACTTCGATGCCATTGACGAGCAGCCGGTTGATCTTATTTGCATGCTGCTGGCGCCCGAGACGGCCGGCGCGGATCATCTGAAGGCTCTGGCGCGGGTTTCCCGTCTCCTGAGAAACCGCAGTGTCTGCGAAAAGCTCCGTGGCACCGACAGTGCTGACGGTATTTATGCGCTCCTGACCGAGTCGACTGCGAGTCACGCGGCCTGAGCTGCCTCAGGGCCACTGGCGCGGCCTTTTTATCCATTTGTGAGTGGGATTAGACGACGGATGGAGCGTAGCGTGATAGCTGCGCCCGAACCTCAGTCACGGATGATCCGGCAGGCTGCGTACTGATATCAGGTCTGCTTTGATTGTTCCGCCTTAATGCAGACTGACCGGTTCCATGTCGTTTTGGCGCACGGTGACGATGGCAACCTCGCGTTTGAGTACGCGGGCCATTTCGGTCCCGTCCGCCGCGTGGATGGTATAGAACTCCTGCCCGTCAGCCTCCTGAGGCTTGATATAGGCCACTTCGTTGATCCCGAGGACCCGCAGATCCTGTGCCGAGATGCTGTGTGCGAATTCCAGACTGTTCTGCATTTTTCGTTACCTCCATCCTGGATCGTAAGACCTAGATGTTAACAAGCTTTCTAAAATCCGATTGTTTTTCGTCGAATGACCGAAAAGCGTGAATCGGACGCATTTCCGTTAAGGGCAGGCGGATGCTGCGCCTGACCGGCCTTTTTTGGGGCAGGGGGCAAAACGGGCTCAATCGTTCTTGTTAAGATCTTGAATTGCCTGCATTTCCAAAGGTTTGGTGTCCGCGCCGCTGCGAATCGCGATGGTTTTGACCGCCGGTTCGATCTGCGGCCACTCCAGATCGATATGCAGGAGCCCGTTGTCGAGCGACGCACTGCCAACTTCGACACCGTCGGCCAGGACGAAACTGCGGTGAAACTGACGCGCCGCGATGCCGCGGTGCAGATAGACGCGACTGCCGTCGTCCCTCTGCTTTCCGTGGATTACAAGCTGGTTGTTTTCGATCTGAACCTGCATGTCTTCGGCTGTGAAGCCGGCAACGGCGAGGGTAATGCGGAGCTTATTGTCAGCCAGTTTTTCGACGTTGTATGGCGGATAACCGTCCGCGGCGGTTTTTGAAATCCGGTCGATTGCCTGTTCGAACTGTTCGAATCCGAGCATCAACGGACTATTGAAAAGAGACATCCGGGTCATATGCCAGCTTCCTCCTCTGCCATGAGCAAGGGCTGTGTTGCAAACAATCGGACCTGCTCCGCAGCGTCCAGGGGTTTTTGGCCTGCCTTCCGGCACGGCCCACAGTGGTTATTTGGGGGTTTTTTTCTTCCGATCAAGATTTCTCCGAAACGCCGGCGGAGGATAGGCGTCGCCTCGGCAGCCGCATCCGGTAGGCGGCGACTCCCATACTATCCCTGGATTGTGGAAATCTCCCTTGGTCAGGGGCTGGGCGGTGGTGACTGAAAACTATCTTTTGTTGTCATAGCCTTAGCCAATTTTTCACCATGATTATGGTTACCGAATTATTGCGATTAACGCTTTGTTAACCCCAAATAAGGTAGTTTAACTGCAACGACATACTACATCTTGTGGATAAGGCTGTGGATAAGATGCTAAACAATAAATTTAATCAATCTCTTAGTCCCTATCTCAACCGCCCTCTGCGCAGTCTTCACGAGGTCCTTAACAGCCGCCTTGAGTCGCAGTCGCCGAATCGTGAAGATGCACCCCTGAATTGCACGTCAAACGATCACCAGAACCCTTCTAAGGGTGCTTCGGAATCAACCCTTTAGTCGTGACCTTTCCAGCCATTTCCACTTTTTTGCCGTGCGCGAGCTCCCGGCGCGCGCTTGCGCCTGCCTGTCCGGTACGGCCGAAGCCATCTCTCCCGTTCTTGTTTTGGAGGGCTTGTCGCCGTCAATAATGCGCGGTAGGACATCCCTATGCGCGGTTCCTTCTCCTCTCTGAAACGACTTTTGTCGGATGCTGTGTCGTCGCCTCGGGGCGGGTACCGTATTCCGGAGGGGCAACGGGTCTACGCCATTGGCGATATTCACGGCCGTGCCGACCTGCTGAAGGAACTGCACGACAAAATCCGCGAAGACCTTACCCTGATGCCGCAGGGTTTGGAGGCGACAGTGGTCTACCTCGGGGACTACATCGATCGCGGCACGGAGAGCCGGGAAGTGATCGACCTGCTTCTCGACGAACCGATTGCCGGTGCGAAATCGGTGTACCTGAAAGGCAATCACGAAGAGGCCATGCTCAAGTTTCTGGAGCATCCGGAGATTGGGCCGCAGTGGTTCGGTTTTGGCGGTGAATCCACTGTCATGAGCTATGGTGTCAGACTGTCTCAGTTAGCTGGCAACTTTGGCTATTACGAAGAGATCTCTCGAGATCTGGCGAGTCGCGTTCCAGCTCGTCACAAAGCCTTTCTGTCGGACTTGGAACTGCAATACGCCTCGGGCGGTTATCTCTTCGTTCACGCCGGCGTCCGTCCGGGCTGCCCGATCGAGGAACAGGATCCCGACGATTTGCTTTGGATTCGCAGTGAGTTTTTGAATTCGCGGGTAGACCACGGCGTGATGGTCGTTCACGGACATACGCCAACCGCGCGCCCGGATGTGCGTCGAAACCGGATCGGAATCGATACGGGGGCCTTTGCGTCCGGAACCTTGACCTGCCTGGTTCTCGAAGGCAACGCGAGACGCTTTCTGTCTACCGCATTAAGGCGTTGAAATAAAAAGCGTTTAGGCGTTTCGAATGATCTGCCGTTGAATGCCGGTTGATGTCGGCGCCTGTTTACGTAAAGAATTTCTTAAAGTTCGCGGTGCTAGGTCCCTCACTCGAGGTGTTCGGTAGCGCCCCAGAGCCTTTTGAGTTCATTTAATCGCAATTTGCTTTAAGCTGCCGAATAATATAGTTGTTTTGCGCCGATTCGGAGGGGAAGGCCTGCTCTCAAGGCCTCGACGGCGTCACGGGGTTGATATATACAGTCAGTTGTTCATGCGCAGAGTCGGGTATCAAGTTGTGTTCTCGGGGTTCCGGACAGTCGCAGAGGCGCAGAAGCAAACGCGGAGCATATGAGCAAAGCGATATCACCTGACCGTGGTTTGCGGTCTGTCGCTCGGGGGATTTTGTTAGGCGGGGTCAGCGCTGCGGCGTTGAATCTGTCGCTTGGGTACGTGGCTCACGCTGCCGACGGCAATGCCACCCAACCCGGACTCTCTCCCCAACAGACGGCACAGAACACCAGCGGCGCCTCGCCGCTGGGCGAAGTCGCGTCGCCGGACTACCTAATCGGTCCTGGCGATGTCATCGAGCTCCTGGTGCTCCGAAATCCGGATCTCTCCGGTACCTACACGGTCCGGCCTGATGGACGCGTTTCAACGCCCCTGATTGAAGACCTGCAGATTGTCGGCCATACGCCAACGACTCTGGCACGGGATCTCGAAGAAAAGCTCAGCGTTTATGTTCAGGATCCGGTGATCTCGGTAATCGTCCGCAGCTTTTCCGGCGACATTCGGCAGCAGATCCGCGTGGTCGGATCCGCGCAGCAGCCCAGTGCCGTACCTTTCCGAGATCGGATGACGGTGCTGGACGTCATGATCGCCGTTGGCGGACTATCTCAGAACGCGGACGGCAACTCGGCGGTTCTGTTGCGGCGCGAAGGAGAAGAACGCCGGCAGATTCCCCTGCGGCTCGACGACTTGATTGAAGACGGTGATCCCTCTGCCAACATCGCGATGGTGCCGGGCGATGTGATTATCATTCCGGAAGGCTTCTTTTCCGGTGACTGGCGGGTAACGCCGACGATCTCCTTCGAAGAGACCTTCACCGACAACGTCGATCTGGACCCGGACGGCGAAGAGGAGTCGGCTTTCATCAGCAGCGTGCGTCCTGGCATCACCTTCTTTGCCGACGCCGCGCGGGTCAACTGGGCTTTCTCTGGCAACGTCGCGCTTCAGCATCAGACGGCTGGTGAAGACGAGGGCCTTGACGTGGAAGTCGATCTGAACACCTCCGGCACCGTTGAGCTGTTTGAAGATCTATTCTTCATTGATGGCAGCGCGTCGGTCAGTCAGGAAGTGCTGAACAGCGACACGGCGTCGTCCGGTTCGGATGAGAACTCGACCAACCGTGAGACGATCCAGAACTACCGCTTCAGTCCTTACATTCAGAACCGGCTTGGCGATTTCGCCCGGGCGGAAACGCGCTACACCCTGTCTCAGGTTTTCATCGATTCCGACGATGCGTCTGACACCACGACGCACGAAGGACGGTTTAGTCTGAACAGCGGTCCGGACTTCACGCAGTTTTCCTGGGGACTTTCCTTGTCCGCTTCCGAGGCCATGCCGTCGGATGACGACGATATTTCCCGGCGCGATGCGAACTTCACGACGACCTACGCTCTGACACGGACGTTCTTCTTGATCGGCTCCGTCGGTTACCAACAGTTCGACGATGGCGACGCCGACAATGAAGTCGACGATCCCACCTGGCGTACAGCGGTCCGATGGCAGCCAAGCCGGCGCACGCAGGTCGAGGTCGGTTACGGTCAGCGCGATGACGAGCAAAGCTTTGACGGCAGCCTGCGCCATGACATCACGACGCGCACGCGGCTTTCGGCAAGTTACTCTGAAACGCTGCGCACGTCCCAGGAGGCTCTGGGCCGAAACCTGGACTTGATCGAATTCAATCCGGATAGCGGTCAGTTTGAAAACAGCGAGACCGGTGAGGTGATTACTTCAGTCAACGACCTCCCATTTGAGGTCAACGACGAGACGACCCGGGTGTCTACCTTCCGGTTAGGGCTGAACGGATCACGTGATCGCGATTCCTTCGGTGTCAATTTCTCTGCTGAGTTTGAGGAAAACGACGGCAGTTCGGATGACGACGAAGCGGAATATGGCGTGAGCGCCAACTGGGGCCGGGCGCTGAACAATCGCACAAGGTTCAATACGTCGGGCGAGTACGAGTACAACGATCTCGGCACCAGTATCGAGACCGAATATACTTTCCGCGCAGGCTTGAGTTACAGCGTCTTCCGCAACGTATCCGCCAATGTGGACTACACCTTCAGGATTCGTGAGTCCGATGAGGACTCCAGCGACGAGTTCAAGGAAAATGCGGTCACGGTCGGTCTTCGGGCTAACTTCTGACCGCCTGCCTGGCGCGCCGATAAGGCTTCGCCGCCCTGCCAGCCAACAAACAAAAATGACCGGCCTCCGTCCTGGAGGCCGGTCATTCCATTTTGCGGGCGTTTTTAATTGGGGGGGAGCACGCCCGCAGTCGGTTTGGTCCTAAATGACGATATCGCTATCCGGATCGCTGCCGACTGTCAGAGCGTCGGTGACACCGGTCAACGTCACCATGAAGCCGGTAGCACCATTCACGGTAATTTCTGTGTTGGCACCGTTCACATTGACGGCGACATCTGCAATGCGATCATTTTCATCAGTTACCCCAAGGACCTCAAACAGAGCATCCAAGTTCACCTGATCCTCGCCTTTGACAAAATCGGTGATGATGTCGTTGCCATCGAAATCCAGAAGACCACCGCCAAGATCACGCGCACCGAAGGCGAAGTCGTCATTTCCTGCACCGCCGGTCAGGATGTCGTTGCCGCCCAGACCGATCAGTAGATCGTCGCCATCTCCGCCAATCAGGTTATTCTGACCATTGTGGCCTTCCACAATATCGAAATCGTCGCCGCCGCTTTCCGGGGCGTCTGTGGTCACGTCGACGGTAATCTCGCCGCCGACCTGATCCGTCGTCGAATCGTTGGTCACCGTCAGCTTAATATCGGTATCGTTATTGTGGCCTTCGTTAAGCGGTGCCGAGAGAGTCACTTCCCAGGAGTGTTCTCCTGTCACCGGATCGACGGTCGGAGCACCGATTGAAACATATCCGTTTTCGTCTCCTGCCACGTTGAGCGTCAGGCTATCGGTGATCTGGTTTAGACCTTGCTCGATCGCTTGAACAAGATCGCTGCTGTCCGGCAACAACGGCACCTGGGCACCGACACCAAGTTCGTTAATGACACCGTCGTAAAAAGCGATGACATCTGCTGGCGGTTCGAGATCCGGCGCTACCAGGAAAATCGGAATCACGCCGGAAGCCTGAATATTGGCTTTCAATTCTGCTCTAAAGAGTGGGTTGTCCCAGTCTTTGGACGTCGCATCGGTTATGATTACGACTACTTTCGAAGAGCCGGTTCTGAATCCAAAGCTCGAAGATGTCGTGTTGTCTCCGTCCTCAGCTAGTGCTGCGTTTTTGGCGACTTCATTTAACGCTACGAGCTGCCGTTCAGGCAGGTCACCTCCGAGCCCCGTAATTCCTCCGGGAGGGTTTAACAGGCCGGCAAAAAACTCGTCATAGGTCGCGCCCAAACCTGCAGGCGTATTTGGGTTGGCTGGGGGAACTGCTGGGGGTTCACCATCAAGCCGCTGCCCACCTTGTCCGGGTGCGAGATTCAGGTGGTGGGCGAAATCATATTGGCTTTCCGGTAAGCCGCCGTTCGGTCCAGTATCGCGAAAACTGCCGAGGCCGAACTGAACATCGGAAGTAATAGCTTCAACGCCAGCAACAAGATCATCCAGCAGGCCCAAATCCGCGGAGTCGTTACTGGCGTTCTGGTCGCCACGTACAACCGGCAGATCGTTTCGGAAAGAACCGGTGAGATCCTGCAGTAGATAAAGATCCAGGACATCCGGAGCTTCCGGATCGGCGGTCACCGTGAAGGAGACATCGCTATTTGGGTAAAGGTTGACATTAACGGTCGCCGGGTCGGTGGCTGTACCATTCGGGCCGTCCACATCAACCAGGGGGGTGTCTACCTCGCTAGTGAGCACTGAGCGGTTTACGACAGAAACGATCTCCTGAACGCTATTATCTTCACCGATTCGAATCTGGACCGTGCTGCTTGCCGTATTGCCGTCGGGGTCCGTGACCGTATAGGTGAGTCCGACGGTGGTTTCTGTCACGTCGACCGCTGGGGTGAAAACGACCTGGTTGTTCACCACAACGGCCGTGCCTTGGGTCGGGTCGTCAAGAACGATGTTGGGAAGTAGCGTCAGTGGATCGCCATCCGAATCGCTGTCGTTCGCCAGCACATCAACGGTAACTGAGGTCTCCGGTGCATTGTCGTCATTCAGGCGATTGGGGCGCACGTCGCCGACATCCGGACTCGCCTGCAGGCCGTCCAACGGTGGGGGGGGCGGCGGAGGCGGAGGCTCAGTCGGCGGTATAACAGGGTCCAGGGTGTCTGACGTTAGATCCAACGCTTCGCCAGGCTCCGGGTCCGGCAGGCCGAACACCAGCGCGGTTGGCGGGATAACGCCTTGCGCCGCCAGCAAGTCGATGGCATCGCCCAGATTGTCGTCATAGACGTTGTTGCCGCCGCCTTGTGGGGCTTGGGGTGCCGCGGTTTCAAAGGGAATGGGTTCGCCGTTGCCGCCGCCTAGCGCGATTGTCTGGCTGACCAGAAGGCCGCTGTCGATAACCTGGCCTGCGATAACGAAAACAGGCGGCTCGTTCGAAGCGGCCTGATCGACCAGATTCTGGAAGATGACCCGGCTGTCGATCGCGCCGTCATTGTCGCCGTCGAAGCTGAGCACGAAGTTGGCGCCATCGACGGCGATGAAGGTTTCATCGGCAGGCATGGTCAGCAGGACCGGTTGGCCGGGTTCCAGCGTGATCTGCTGGGTCTGACCCGCCGCTGGCTGGTTTACGACAAGCGGTTCAGGTGCGGCCTGGCCGAGTGCAACTCCGCTTAGCGTCTCTGTAGAGACGGAAACAGCCGTCTTGTCGGTATCGGATGTCTGTGCCGGCGAGGCGGGGGTAGCGGACTGCTCAGCCATGCTGTTCGACCTTTCCCAGGCGGCGCCGCAACTTCGCAATATCGGTGCAAGGCGGGCCGAGGTTAATGCTCGGTTAATAGCTTGGCGATAGTGGGGGCCATCGCAAGGCCCGTCAACGGCTTCGAAGGTAAAAACTATATAAATATGTATGATTTACCAAGCGATACCTCCGGGAGCGTGAGGCCGTAAAGAAATATAAAATCATTTGTTGTTAGGTAGATAGCGTGCAAATGTCTGTCGTTAGCTTTGCCAAAGCTCCGCAGGCATCAAAGCTTCGTCAGTTGAAGCTTTGCCCGGGAAACGGGCTGCACGCGGGCTATCGGGTGAACAACCTGCGGATTGGCGATGACATCGGCTTTTGCGCTAACAGGCGCCACAATCAGAACCGGAGCGACGCGCCTTCGCCTCTTCTCTGTGCGCGGGCGCCGAACGCTGCCGTGTTTTCGCGGCTTTGCGGATTATAGCTTAGAGCGTAAGCTTCCCGTCGAGCGCTGCCTCCGAACTTCGGCTATTAAGGTGGAGTCCTGAAGGATGGCGGCGCGCATCATCACCGTAGCGAACCTGAAGGGGGGAGTCGGAAAGTCCAACATTGCCGTCAACCTGGCGTGCGAACTGGGCGGCGGCGAGCGTCGAGTGGCGTTGGTTGACGCGGATCCGCAGGGCACCTCCACACACTGGATGTCGCGCGGGCGCTACCCGGCGCAGATCCATACACTGCCGCTGGAGGACGAACGCGGCGCCCAGCAGTGGGCAGCGCGGGTTCTTTCGATCGATTGCGATTTTCTTCTGATTGACTGTCCTGCCCATTCCCGGGCGGTCACGGAGGTTTCCCTGGCACTATCGCGTCTCGCCGTGATTCCGCTGACCGCATCCGGTCCCGATCTGATTGCGACCACCAATGTTCTCAACCTTATCGAAACCTCGCGCGCTGATCGCGACGGCAATGATCTAAGCTTCCTCCTGGTGCCTTCGAAGATCGATCATCGGACCGGGGCGGGCCGGCGTATCGGCGATGTCCTGAAACACCTCGGTGATGTGGTCGGGCCGGAGATTAGACAGCGCACAGCCTTCATCGACGCCTTCACCGAACGTAAGTGGATTGGCGAGTTTGCGCCTAAGAGCGACGCCAGGCATGACATCATGAACCTGGCCAATGTCGTTCTGGACAAACTTGAGGAAATGGAGCGTTTTGGTCCCGATAAGCAGGCGGCACAGGTTTCCTGACCGATTTTATTCCTTGACCGGGCGCAGATCTGGCTCGAATTTGCTGTTAACGAACGGATTTGCTTTTCGATCTCAATTTTCCCCAGGCCTCCGCATGTAACTTGTTTGTCCCTTGACGCTTGCCGCGTTAACGGGGGATTAGAAGCTCAAATATTAAACACTATCTCCAGACGCCACGCAGCCGGCCTGGCCGCCGTGAATCTATTAAGGAATTGATAGCACTATGCTGACTTCAGAAAAGATTGCCGTAATCGGATTGGGTTACGTCGGATTGCCTTTGGCGGTTGCCTTTGCGAAGCATTTCGAGACGGTGATCGGTATCGATATCGACAGCCGGCGCATCGCCGCCTTGCGTTCCAATGAGGACTGGACCGGTGAAGTCACCTCGGAGCAGCTGGCAGCCTCCTCGATCCAATTCACCGATTCTGCGGCCGATCTCGAAGGTGCGACCTTTTTCGCCATCACTGTCCCGACGCCGGTTGACGGTGACCGCCGACCCGATTTAGGCGCTGTAAAAGGGGCCTGCCGGATGATCGCGCCTCATTTGAAGCCCGGCGGCGTGGTGGTGCTCGAGTCCACGGTTTATCCAGGCGTCACGGAAGAAATCTGCGGGCCTATCCTGGCGGAGGCTTCGGGTCTGCGGCAGGGTGTTGACTTCAAGCTCGGCTACTCGCCTGAGCGGATCAATCCGGGCGACACTGAACATGGGCTTGAGGCCATCGTGAAGGTGGTTTCGGGCGAAGACGCGGAAACTCTGGAGCGAGTCGCGAAGGCCTACGGCAGTTTCGCCGCAGCGGGCGTACACCGGGCACCCTCCATTAAGGTCGCCGAATCGGCCAAGGTCATCGAAAACACCCAGCGCGACCTGAACATCGCTCTGATGAACGAACTTTCGATTATCTTCGAGCGCCTGGAAATCTCGACGCGCGACGTTCTGGCGGCTGCCGCGACCAAATGGAACTTCCTGAGGTTTACGCCTGGGCTCGTCGGCGGGCATTGTATCGGTGTGGATCCCTACTATCTCACCGCCCGCGCCGAGGCTGCCGGATATCACCCTGAGGTGATCCTGGCTGGCCGCCGCATCAATGATGGAATGGGGGCCTTCGTTGCCCGCAAGCTGATCAAGATGTTGCTGGCGAGCGGCCGGATGTCGGCCGACGCGCGGATTGGCGTTCTTGGTCTCACCTTTAAGGAGAACGTTCCGGACATCAGGAACAGCAAGGTGCCGGACATCGTTACGGAACTGCGCGAATACAGCCTCGAGCCTATGATCTTCGATCCCTTCGTCACCGAAGAATTGGCCGAGGAGGAGTTCGGTTTGAAGTTGACGCCAGACTCCGAAGTGCGCGATCTCGATGGCCTGATCCTCGCGGTTTCCCATGAGGCCTTCCTTGAGGGCGGGAACGACGCGCTGACCGACCGGATCAAACCCGGTGGCATTCTGATCGACGTGAAGTCGGTTGTGGATGACAGTGCTTTGCGCTCGGATGTGCAGTATTGGGGTCTTTGAACCCGATTGTACCTTAGGCGGACCGGCCGCTTTTCAGCGGCCGGGGCGTTAGCTGTATTTTTTGACCGCGGCCTCGATCTCTTTCAGGAGCGTTGCGCCAATCTCACCCCCCGTGCCGGTGATTTTCTGGTTGAACACGGTGCGGATGGCGCCGATATGCGCGTCGATCAGTTTGAGCCGGTTGCCTGTCACGGCCAGGCTGACGTCTAGCGTGGCCTCGTAGAGAGACTTTCCGAAAGCCGTGCAGAGGGGGTAATCGAAGACGCCGCCTTGTCCGCGAAGTTCGTGGGCGATCTGATTGATTTGCGCGACGATCTTACGGCTGTCTTCTTGCCTCTTCTGTAGCTTGTTCAAGCAGACCGCAAGTGTGTCCAGGTAGTTTTCGGTCCATTTGGAATAATCGCCCACCAGTTCCTGAATGCGGGCTTCCGCGGCCTGGATCACCAAAGGATCGAAGTCGACCTGTCCGCGCATCACGTTGGGCCCCAGCTTGTCGAGCAGCCGGTTCGCCGGCCGGATGATGACGGCCCGCACATCATCGCGAAGATCTTTGATGTTCGAACGGGCATTGACGATCTGCAAGTCTGACGGCTGGGTGATTCTGCGGTCTTCGCTGCGCTCTTCCCGACCTGTCCGGCCGTTCCTGTCGACGGTTTTCTCGAACCATTTTATCGGCCGATCAAGGCGCCTTCGATCCGGGCCGAAATAGTCCGGCGCCAGAATGTACTGGCGTGGATTGCGGATGACTTCCAACAGCCGGTCCGCGACGGTCTGGGCCGCGAAGGGCTTGGCTAGAAACTCCGTCATGCCGGCGTCCCGGGAGCTTTCGACGCTCTTTTCGTCGGCCTGGCCGGAGACCATGATGAAGGGCACAAAGCGGTCCGGGGCGTTCTTATTGGTTCTCGTCCAGCGCAGGAACAGTATTCCGTCCACATCCGGCATCACGAAGTCAGAAAGAATGATGTCGATGCTCCCGATTTCGGAACTGACGGGATTATTCTTGCTGTTCTTCAGAAGTTCGATGGCCTGGGTCGCATTGGGAACACTGACGACTTCCTTGATGCCAAGTGCGCGGATCGTGGAGGTGATCAGACTGCGCATAAAACTATTGTCGTCCACCACCATGATGGAAATGTTGTGCCAGTTGAATTTCAGCATGGGCGGTACTTCAGCATAGGCATGACGGGGCCATGTTTCGCAGATTGATGCGCTCTGTTGTCTTATGGGTTGGTGATTTGAGAGATTTACCGGGGGTTGTCAGATGGCGATCTTATAATGCGCGAACGCCTGAAAGAAGTTCTAATTTCGATAAGTAGAAAAAGACAAAAATCCCATCTTCTCTTTTGTGGAGGTTTCTTGCAGATATTGTGCGAGATCATCACAGTATCTTGAGCAGGCGAGCGCCTGTTGATGCCTCGCCGCCCGGGTGCCATATAAACCGGGCATTCGCTCCTCATCCGATCCCAGTGCAGGTCTATGTCCCAGTTCATCACGTCCTTCCGGCAACTGATCGACCCTCTGCCGCCCGAAAAGTTCTTTGGCGACTATTGCCGGCAGCGGCCTCTGCATATCCCGGGGGACGCGGAAAAGTTTGCCTCGGTGATGGACTGGAGCGAGTTGAACCGGCTCCTGGGGATGGGAGTTTGGACGGCGCGCTCCTTGCAGTTGTCTCTTGACCGGCAGCGAATTCCGCCGGCGGCCTATTGCCGCAACGCCGTGGACCGCAATCAGATGCAGGTTCTTCAGCCGGACGCCGCAAAAGTCATGGAGTTTCTGAAGCGCGGTGCTTCCCTGCTTCTAAATGAAATCGAGACTTTGCATCCCGGTGTGGGCGCGGTGCTGGAGACCATCGAGGCGGCGCATGGCGGGCGCGGCAATGCCAACCTCTATTGCTCCTGGAAGCAGCGCCAGGCATTCGACTCCCACTGTGACCGGCATGAGGTTTATGCCCTCCAGATCGTAGGCGAAAAGACCTGGCGTATCTACGAAGGGCGCGCCGAAGCGCCGATTGAGCATCCGGCTTTTAAGAACGTGCCGCAGGCCGAGTACGACCGGATGAAGGGGGCCGTCGCGCAGGAGCTGGTGATGCGACCGGGGGACCTGCTCTATCTGCCGCGCGGCCAGTTTCATGACGCTCTGGCCAGCAGCGATGTTTCGGTGCATGTCACCTTCAGCTGCAGCGAACCGATTGGTCTGGAATGGTTGACCCGGCTGTGGGAGCTCGCGGTCCGTGACCCACTGTTCCGCGCCGATCTGCCCCAATGCGGCGATGGCGAGGGACAGGCCCGGCTTTCAGAGCATATCGAGAAGCTGACGGAGCGGTTTCAGGATATCGCCCGCAGTCCGGAAGGTCAGCGCCAGGCCTTGGAACTGCGCAATGGCTTCACGATCAAGCGGTCGGGATTTTCGTTACCAGCGCTGGACGCCCCCCGGCGTTTTCGGGTGACGCGGCCGGACTTGAAGGTCCTGCGGCGTGGCAAGGAATGGCTGGCTGTCTGCGAGGGCTTCAAGGCCGTTCAACCGCCGGCTGAGGGACCGGTGGTGAGTTGGATGGTGGAGCAGGAGGGCTTTGACAGCGCTGCGCTCGCCGAAGCCTTTCCCCTGATCGAGGCATCGGCTCTCGAACAACTTTTGACGCGCCTCTGTGCGGAAGGCCTCCTGCTCGAAAAGAATTGATCGGCCAAAGAGGACGACTCGGCTCTTGGGGGCGGACTCCTGAGGCCCTGCTGTGATATAGAATCAAGAGGCGGGAAGTTCTGTCAGGATTCTTGGCGGTGCCAGGGGTCGAAAACGGGCTTCAAACAAAAAGAAACAAGCCGCAAGCTGACACCGGGTGACGATTCGCCGCTGGGCGACTCGTTCTGGCGGGCCGGAATAAATCGGGCGACGGCTTAAGTGTTGTGACGGGGTGTTTACATAATGGTCCGCGATGTCAGTTTTCGGGTTGAGCAAATGCGCGCTTGCGCGTCGGGTTGCCACAGGTGAGGTCGAACCCAAAGACAGCGTCTGCTGCTGATGGACGGCCGGGCCGGAGCGCTGGCCAGAACCCGCGGCTTTTAAGGCGCAAGCCGACAATCGCGCCTGCTCTCGGCACAATTCGTAGTCTGGCCGCCAAGGTCATCGTTGCGGAACTATGGCTGGCAATCGGGATCGTGGCTTTACTTTCAGCCATGGCGGAGCGTGATTTCGCTTTTGCAATCGCGCTCAGCACACTCTTTGCCCTTTTGCCATCCCTGGTATGGGTCTGCGACCCTGCACGTGTGGTCGCTCGCTACGTTTTGGCGGTCGGCTTCGTCGCACAGTGCATTCTCCTGGCGGTGATGAGTCTCCAGACCTCAGGGCCGATTACCTACGGCATCTTTGCCTTTTCCCTCGTGCTGCTGGCGCAGATCGCCGGTTTTATCTGCTGGCGCAGCCTCTTCCTGGCCGGTGGCCTGCTGATTGCCTCTGTGGTCGCCGCCGGATTCTGGGCGTCAGGCATTGCTGAGCTGGATCGGGTTTTCGCGGCTGGCTACCCGATCGGTGAACTGTTGGATGGTTTGCTGCCGCTCTGGCTCTTGACGCTCGGGGTCCTGCTGCCGATGACCTACCGGGTCGAGCGTGCGCTGGAGGAGACTCATGCGTCGCGCCTTGCGGCATTGGAGGCCATGACGCTGGCTGTTGAGGACGCCCGTTCGGTGGCTATCGGCAAGCGGCCAAACGCCCGCAGCGCCGCTGCGGCTCTCAGCCTGCGCCGGGCGGTTATGGGGGGCAATGCGGCGAATCCCGCCGAGACCGGAGAACTGAGGAATGAAGCCGACCTGCCCGATAACGAGGAGCTGAAGCGCGAACTTTCCCTCGGCTCCGGAAAAAATGCTGGCAGCGTCGGCGTAAGCGAAGTGGAAGACCCTTCCCTGGCGTCGAACCCGGTGCATCGTCAGCAGCAGATCCTTACGCGCGCACTTGAGGTCCATGACGGTCACTAGAATCCGGTTTTCGTGATCCGTCGGTCGAGCGACCACCTGCGGATGGGACCTGTTTCGCGCATGGCTGTGACAGATCTGCGAGACAGCTAGAATTTATTTCGGGGGAGCTCTATGAGCGAGAATCTGAACGCCGATCTTTGTGTCATCGGTGGCGGGTCAGGGGGCTTGTCCGTTGCGGCAGGCGCGTCACAGATGGGGGCCGACGTGGTCCTGATCGAAAAGGGAAAAATGGGGGGAGATTGCCTCAACTATGGTTGTGTGCCCTCCAAGTCGATTATCGCCGCAGGGCATGCCGCAGATGTGATTCGGCGCAGTGGCCGCTTCGGTGTTCAAAGCGCCGAACCGAGCGTCGATTTTTCGGCCGTACGGGATCATATCCGTAGCGTGATCGCTGGCATTGAACCTCACGATTCGGTCGAGCGTTTCGAGGGGCTTGGAGTCAAGGTGCTCCAGGAAGCCGCTGTCTTTACCGGACCGCGCGAGGTTCAGGCCGGATCTTTCAAGGTCAAGGCCAAGCGTTTCGTGGTCGCGACCGGTTCCTCGGCGGCCGTCCCGCCAATTCCGGGCATCGATGCGGTCCCCTATCTCACGAACGAAACCGTTTTCGAGCTGGCCGAACGTCCGGAGCATCTGATTGTGATCGGTGGCGGGCCCATCGGCTCGGAACTGGCGCAGGCGCACCGCCGTCTTGGTGCCAAAGTGACGTTGCTGGAGATGTTCCGGGTTTTAGGCAAGGACGATCCCGAGGTGACGGAGTTCGCGCGCCGGCGGCTGGTGGAGGACGGTGTGGAGATCCGCGAGGGGATCAAAATCCTATCGGTATCCGGCGCTGCCTCCGAAGTTTCTGTCGAGATCGAGGCCGAAGGCGGAAAGGAAACCGTGACCGGCTCTCACTTGCTAGTGGCGGCGGGCCGTCGCGCGAATGTCGATGGCCTGAACCTCGAGGCGGCTGGCGTGACCTATTCGCCTAAGGGGATCGAGGTCGATGCCCGCCTGCGCAGCGGCAATAAGCGAATCTTCGCCATCGGCGACGTGGCCGGCGGTTTACAGTTTACCCATGTGGCCGGTTACCACGCCGGGATCGTCATCCGGAACGCCCTGTTCCGGTTGCCGGCTAAGGCTTCGCACGATCATGTGCCATGGGTGACCTTCACCGACCCTGAAATCGCCCACGTCGGGTTGACAGAAGCCCAGGCCAGGGAAAAGTTCGGCGATGATATCCGGGTCCTGCGCTGGTCTTTCGAGGAAAACGACCGGGCGCGCGCGGAACTCGAGACCGAAGGTTTGATCAAGGTGGTGGTCGGCAAGCGCGGTAGGATTCTTGGCGCTTCGATTGGGGGACCCAGCGCCGGCGACCTCTTGCAGCCCTGGGTCCTGGCGCTCAGTCAGGGTTTGAAGATCGGTGCCATGGCCAACGCCATCGCGCCTTATCCGACCTTGAGTGAAGTCAGCAAGCGGGTTGCTGGCAGCTACTACACCGACGCGCTCTTTGGCGAACGGACCAAGAAGATCGTCCGCTTTTTGCAGAAGTTCGGGTGAGGAACGACCGACAGACTGACCGGGAGACGGTACATTTTAAGCCTGCATAAACATAAACTGCCCTAGTATTGTCAAAATCACAGAGCTATATCAGAGGGTAAGTGCGGCTTCCTTGGCCATGCGCATTAAAAAAGGGGCGGTTGAAGTGGGCCGCGCAAAGTTTTTCGAGAGATCCTTCCGGCGCTTTTTCGCCGTTACTTCGGTCGTCGCTGTCGCGATAACGCTTGTGCTGTCGTCGTGGAGCAGCGGTTTCGCCGAACAGATCAACTTCTTCCGTATCGGCACCGGTTCCACGGGCGGCACCTACTTTCCGGTTGGTGGCATTATTGCCAACGCTATCAGCAACCCGCCTGGCAGTCGGCCTTGCGAGCGCGGCGGCAGCTGCGGCGTGCCCGGTCTGATCGCGGTCGCCCAGTCGACGGAGGGCTCAGTCGCCAATGTCGATCAGCTGGCCGCCGGTTTGCTGGATTCTGGTTTTAGCCAGGCAGACATCTCATTTTGGGCCTACCGGGGTGAGGGAATCTTTAAAGATCGCGGTGTCCCCCATCTGCGCGCCATCGCCAACCTCTTCCCCGAATCCGTGCATCTGGTCGTGCGCCGCGATAGCGGGATCCGCTCGGTGCGCGACCTAAAAGGATTGCGCATCTCGATCGATCGCGAAGGCTCGGGCACGCGCGTGGATGCGCTGCTGATCCTGGAGGCCTATGGGATCGGTATCGATGATTTCGAGGCGGTTTCGGCGACTTCGGGACAAGCCGCGGATATGCTGCGCGCTGGAGAACTCGACGGCTTTTTCATCGTGGCGGGGACGCCGGTCAATGCGGTCAAGTTTCTGGCTGCCGATTCCCTGATCACGCTGGTGCCGATTGACGGGGATGAGGCGGAAACTCTGCGAATGTCCTACCCCTTCTTCGCCGTGGAAACCGTGCCTTCCGGCACTTACTTCAACGTCCCGGCAACGCGAACGCTTTCTGTTGGCGCGCAATGGCTCGTGACGGACAAGGCAGATCCTGAACTGGTTTACCAAATCACCCGGGCGCTCTGGCACGACAGCACCGCAAAAATGCTCGAGCGCGGCCATCCAAAAGCCAAACTCATCACCCTCGAGACTGCCATCAGCGGCCTGGGCGTGCCCCTGCACGAGGGGGCGCGGCGTTACTACAGGGAAGTCGGGCTGATCGAGTAAGCCCTTAGATCCTTAATCTTCAAATTCGATGATCCAGGGCTCGGCGTGGCCGGCCTCGATCCAAGCTTTCATCTCCGGCTTTGCCATGACCGCATCACGGTAGGCGGCGCAGACCGGATCCAGTTCGACGCCGTAAGTGACGAAGCGTGAGACCACCGGCGCGTAGAAGGCATCGGCAATCCCAAAGGAGCCGAAGAGAAAGTCCCCGTTCGCTCCAAAGCGCGCGCGGCAGTCGCGCCAGATCTCGCAGATGCGTGCGATATCCTGCTGCGTGCCTTCGGACAGCGTGCGGCCGCTGTGGTCCGAGCGCACATCCATGGGGCACTCGTTGCGCAGGTCCGGAAAGCCACTGTGCATTTCGGCGCTGACTGAACGGGCGACAGCGCGGGCTGTCGGGTCCGCAGGCCAGAGACCGGCTTCCGGGAAGCGCTCGGCCAGATATTCGGCGATGGCCAGGCTGTCCCAGATCGGGCCTTCGGGCGTCTTCAGTACCGGCACTTTACCGGCGGCGGAGGCTTCGAGAATCTTATCTTTTGTGTCGTCCAGGCGCAGGGGAATCACGATCTCGTCGAAGTCTGCGCCGCTAAGCGCGAGCGGAAGCCAGCCGCGCAGGGACCAGGAGGAATAGGCTTTGTTTCCGAGAACGATCGTAAAGTCGGGCATGGTCACTCTCCGTCAGATCGGGATCACGTCTCTTTCAGGCCGCTTACGGCTTGAGCTTGTGGCGGGGGTCGGCTACCCATGAAGCGGGTTCTTTGTTAGCGGCCAGGCCGCCCTTGGAAAACAGGAAAAAGCAATTCCATGACAAAATACCTTGCCGCCCGCGCCAATGCGCAAACGCAACCCATCCATCTGGTCACCAAGGACGCTCTGAAGTCCTGGCTGAAAAGCCAGCCTGTTGCCGTCAAGCGCTGGATCGAGGCTTCCGGTTTCGATGCTGCGGCAGGCCGCTTTACACTGCTGCCCGACGCGAAGGTAGGCGTCGGCGGTGTGGTGGCCGGGATCGACCGGGCGGACATGCTCTGGTCCTGCGCCGGCTTGCCTGGGGCGCTGCCCTTCGGACGCTACCGGATCGAGGGTGAGTTGACGGCTGACGAGGCCACGGCGCTGTCGCTCGGCTGGTGTTTAGGCACCTATCGCTTCGACCGCTACAAGTCCTTCGATCAGGACTTCGCGTCCCTGGTCTGGCCGAAGCAGGCGGATCAAAAGGCCGTGGCGGCGATGGCCGAGGGAATTTTCCTGACCCGAGACCTTATCAACACACCGGCCGAGGACATGGGGCCGCCCGAGCTGGCGGCGGCGGCGCAGCAACTCGCCAAAACCCACAAGGCGAAGTTCAAGACCGTCGTCGGGGCGGATCTGCTCAAGAAAAACTATCCCTCGATCCACGCCGTGGGCCGTGCGGCCGACAAAGCCCCGCGGCTGATCGATATGACCTGGGGCAACAAGGGACCGCGCGTAACCCTGGTGGGCAAAGGCGTTTGCTTTGATAGCGGCGGGCTCGATCTCAAACCCTCCGGTGGCATGAAGCTGATGAAAAAGGACATGGGCGGCTCTGCGCAAGTCTTGGGCCTGGCCGCCATGATCATGGCTTCGAAACTGCCCCTGCGCCTGCGGGTTCTGATCCCGGCAGTAGAGAACGCCGTGTCGGGCAACGCCTTCCGCCCGCTCGATGTGCTCGACACTCGCAAGGGCCTGACGGTCGAGGTCGGCAACACCGACGCCGAGGGCCGGCTGGTGCTGAGCGATGCCCTGACCGAGGCCTGCAGCGAAGAGCCGGATCTTCTGATCGACTTCGCAACACTGACCGGCGCGGCGCGGGTCGCCCTGGGCACCGACCTGCCAGCCATGTTCTGCAATGACGATGCGGTCGCGGCGAAGCTGCTGGATCAGGCCGAGGCGGCTGGCGATCCCGTCTGGCGCATGCCGCTGCATCAGCCCTACAAGCGGCAGTTGGAGAGCAAGGTCGCGGATCTCTGCAACATTTCCAATGGCCCCTATGCCGGCGCCATCACTGCCGCGTTGTTCCTGGAGCACTTTGTGGAGAAGGACACGCCGTGGGTCCACTTCGATGTCATGGCCTGGAACCTGGGCAGCCGCCCCGGACGTCCCGAGGGCGGTGAGGCCATGGGAATCCGCGCGACTTTCGGCATGATCCAGGACTTCATCGCGGGGTAACGGCCGATCCGGCAACAACGACTTGCTTTCCGTCCCGACCTTGCGCAAAACTCATTGCGCCTGCGCAACGACGCAGGCGCGGCGCATTTATTGAGTCTGGCGCGTTTGTTAAGTCTGGAGCATGAAGAGGCGGCAGGGTGGAACTCGAACCGAACGATCTGCTGAAACTCTGGCGCAGCGTCATGGTCGCGGCCTTGCGCAAGGATCTGCCTGATCTGACCTGGCGTCAGTTCACGCTGTTGCTGCAGATCTACACCTCGCCACCGCCGCACACGGTGCGCGGTCTGGCACAGGAACTCAACATGTCCAAGCCCGCGGTCACCCGTGCCCTCGACCGTCTGGAGAAGCTGGACTTCCTGCGCCGCAAGGTCGACGACAGCGACCGCCGCTCCATCCTGGTCCAGCGCAGCGTCGCCGGCTCGGTCTTCCTGCGGGAGTTCGCCGACATGGCGGGACAACACGCGGGCGAGATTTGAGACCGACTAAACGCGTTTTGCTCTAGCCGCCCGGGGACTGTGTCACCTCTAGCAACCCCTCGACCACCGCATCCGCCTTGTCGCAAACAACCAGCCCCAGCCCGGAGAGCTGCGAAGTCACATCCATCGGCAGGCTGCTGTTGGTCTGGTCGGGGATCTGGTTGAGACGGCCGCCGATCAGGATGGGAAGCTGCAGGTCGCGGGCGGCAAGTTCGTCCAACAGGGCGCGTGCGTAGGTGAGGGCGACCCCGTTATAGGTGCTCAGGGCGATGGCATCGCAGTTCTGCTCAGCAGCCAGGGCCGCGACCCGGTCCGGATCGACGGAGATGCCGCCGTCGAAGACCTCCACACCGACTTCGCGAAGCAGGCGGTCGATGAGTTGCTTGCCATGTTCATGCACGTCGGTCGTGGCCGTCAGCACTTGGAGCTTGCGGCTGGAGAGCTCTGCCACGGCGCGGGCGTCCAGCGATCGGACGATACTCTGGCAGTTTTCTTCCAGTTCTTCGATGACGGGCGAGGCGATGAGCGGTTCGCGCCACTCAGCTTTGGTTTCTGGGCCTGGACCGAAGAGCTGTTCAAGCCGTCGCGCGCCGATGCGTTTCAGGGACAGCAGCAGTTCGAAGGCGTCATCTGTATCGACACCTGCCGCTGACAGACCTTTGAAAACGGCCTCCTTGAAGCGCTGTGCGCCGGCCGCCAGCGTTGTCGCCAGCTCTTCTACCGGCGCCGGATCGCTCAGTTCGAAACGCGCGGAGACCGTTTCCTCCAATCGCGCGCTGAAGAGCTGCGCCTCGACGATCTCGCTTATATCGGGGATGCGTTCATTCTCGGTCACGGGCACCGGATTGATGGCGTGGCCTGTGGGCCAACGCGTCAGCCCTTCGATGTCAATGCTCAGATAGCCGGCCAGGCTCGCGTAGTTCTCCGCCGGGCTGCCCAGATAGCTTGTGGTGTTGCCGTAGATCATCGAGCCCGTGGTCTCGCCCAGATCGAAAAGCGCTTTCTGGAAGGCCAACCGGGTGACCGGATTCGAGAAGTGATGGCCGTAGCAATGGGCCGTCGCGACACCGATCAGCTCCTGGACGATGTGCCGCTCGATCAGCACCGCGCCGAGGCAGCAGGCCAGATCGCTGAAGTGCGCGGCGAAACCGTCGTCCAGGTTGGAATGGACCAGGATCTCGGTCTCCTGGGCAGCGATCAGGCCGAGCGCGACGACCGTTGCCCGGGTGCTCGCCACATCGTCGTCCCAGCCAGGAAGGCGGAAGGTGAAGTACTGGCCCAGATTGCCGATGGTGGTCGCGCCCGCCGCGAGCGCCAGGGCTGTGTTCTCCACCGCACCCGGGAAGCCCAAGACGAAGTCGCCGAAGTGTGGCGCGACCGGCGCCGTTGCGGTGATTTTCGCCAGGTCCTCGGGATCCTGGAAGATAATGCCGGTGCCCTTTGGCCATTTGCTGCGCTCGGCCTGCGGGAAACCCATAGACCAGTCCAGGCAGATGCCGTAACGGTCGATCGAAACGTCCTTCTCCGCGCAGCGTCCATGGATTTCTTCCCAGGCCTGACGGGTCTTGGCGAGATCGCGGAAGCCGATCTGTGCGTGCCGCATGATCCGGCCCTCGGCGGCGCAGCGGCGTTTGAAAGCCCTTTCCGACACGACGTTCTCTTTTGCGAGAAAGGCGTTGGCCTGAAAGCGGTGTTTTGCTACGAGCAACCGGCCCTCATCCAGCAAGTCTGCCGCGCGCGGCAGTGAAGCTTCCGGCAAGATTTCGTTTCGTGACAAGCCGAGCGGCATGCAGTTTCCCCGGTGCCGGTGTCAGTATCCCCGTTCGAAGTTCACCACGTTTTGCAGCGGTTTGCCCGAGCGAACGGCTTCGATCCCTTCGATAATCGACTCCGCGGCCGTGGTCGGCAGGGTGATGCTTGCGCCGTGCGGGGTCACCAGCACCTTCGGATGCTCCCAGAACGGACTGGCTTCGGGCAGTGGTTCCTCCGGAAAGACATCCAGGGTGGCGGCCGCGAGCTGGCCACTTTCAAGCGCCGCCAGCACATCCTCGGACACCATGTGATCACCCCGGCCTGCGTTGACCAGGTACGCGCCCTGAGGCAGGTGCGACAGGGTCTCCGCATTGAGAATGCCTTTGGTCTCCTCGGTCAGCGGCAGCAGGCACACGAGAATCTCGCTGCGCTGCAGGAACTGCTTCAAGCCGTCACTGCCGGAAAAGCAGGTAATCCCTGGCAGGGATTTCTGACTGCGGCTCCAGCCCGCCACATCGAAGCCGAGATACTTCAGTTTGTCGGCGGCATCGGAGCCCAAAACGCCCAGCCCGAGAATGCCGACCTTGCGTTGCCAGGCCAGCGGCGTGATGAGTTGTCTCCAGACCTTTTGCCGCTGCTGAATCTCATAGTCGTGGATCTCTCTGTGATGCCGCAGGACGGCCATGGTCACGAACTCGGTCATGCCGACGGTCAGGCCTTTGTCCACCATGCGCACGACGGGAACGCCCTCGGGCAGGTCGGGATCTGAGGCCAGATGATCGATGCCGGCGCCGAGCGAAAAGATCGCCTTCAGGTTCGGCAGCTTGGCAAGTTCGCCGCGCGGCGGATGCCAGACCAAGGCGAATTCGATCTCGGCCGGGTCGCCAACCTCTGGCCAGTTCCGGAACTCCAGGTCCGGCATGTGGGCTGCAATCGCCTCCTGCCAGACTTCCGCACGATCGACATCGGATTTGAAAAGCAGCGCCATAAAACCCCTGACAAAGATATAGCATCGCAAAACCTCGCCGTGAACGGACTGCCCACGGCAAGCGCATTGCTACATCGATACCACACCGCTTTCGACGGCTTCCAGATCGAATGCGGCTTTGATCAATGCCTGAGTGTAGGGATCTTTCGGCGCATTGAAGATCTCTTCGGCGGTGGACTGTTCCACCACCCGGCCGTTGCGCATGACGATCACCTCGTCGGCCAGGGCGCGCACGACCTTCAGGTCGTGGCTGATGAAGAGATAGGCCAGATTGTGCTTCGCCTGCAGGTCGCGCAGCAGATCCACGATCTGGGCCTGCACGGACATGTCCAGGGCCGAGGTCGGTTCGTCCAGCACGACAAAGCGTGGCTTGAGCACCATGGCTCGGGCGATGGCCACGCGCTGGCGCTGGCCGCCGGAGAATTCGTGCGGATAGCGATGCCGGCTCTCCGGGTCCAGGCCGACCTCCTGCAATGCCGAGACGATCAGGGCCTCGCGCTCCTGCTCGTTACCACCCAGTTCGTGGATCTTCAGGCCTTCTTCGATGATCTGTCCGATAGAAAGACGCGGGCTGAGCGAACCGAAGGGGTCTTGGAAAACCACCTGCATCTCGCGGCGCAGAGGCCGCAGTTCGCGGGAGCCCAGACTCTCGATCTGCTGGCCGTTAAAGGCGATGTTGCCGTTGCTGGCGGTCAGGCGCAGGAGCGCCATGCCCAGCGTGGTCTTGCCGGAGCCGCTCTCGCCCACCACGCCGATGGTATGACCGGCGCGGACGGAGAGTGAAATGCCGTCGACCGCTCTGATGTAGTCGACCGTGCGCTTGAAGATGCCTTTCTTGATCGGAAAGTGCACCTTGATGTCGTCGCCGGACATGATCACCGGCGCCGAGAGATCCGCGGGCAGCGGATCGCCCTTGGGCTCCGCGGCGAGGAGCTTTTGCGTATAGGGATGCTGCGGGTTCTCGAAGATGCTGTCCGGCGGACCGGCTTCAACGATCTCGCCCTGGGTCATGACGCAGATCTGATCCGCCATCTTGCGCACGATCCCCAGGTCATGGGTGATCAGCAGCAGGGCCATGCCAAGCTTCTGTTGTAGCTCCTTCAGCAGCTTCAGGATCTGTGCCTGAATCGTCACGTCCAGCGCCGTGGTCGGCTCGTCGGCGATTAGCAGGTCCGGTTCGTTGGCCAAGGCCATGGCGATCATGACCCGCTGGCGCTGGCCGCCGGAGAGTTCGTGCGGATAGGCGCTCAGGCGCTGCTCCGCGTCGCGGATGCCCACCAGGTTCAGCAGCTCCAGGGTGCGGGCGCGCGCGGCCGACTTGCTCAGGCCTTTGTGCAGGAACAGGGTTTCATTGATCTGCTTCTCGACCGTGTGCAGCGGGTTGAGAGAGGTCATGGGCTCCTGGAAGATCATGGAGATCTCGTTGCCGCGCACCCGCCGCAGAACCCTTTTGTCGGCGCCGATCAGCTCCTCTCCGTTGAACTTCACCGAGCTTCCGGCGGGATGCCGCGCGAGCGGGTAGGGCAGCAGCTGCAGGACCGACAGCGCGGTCACCGACTTGCCCGATCCGCTCTCGCCGACCAGGGCCAGCGTTTCGCCCTTGGCGATGTCAAAGGAGGTTCCGCGCACCGCAGCCACATGTCCGCCTGCACCGGCGAACTCGACGCTAAGATTGCGTACCGACAGCAGGTTGGTCATTGCGCCGCCTCCTTGGCCGTTTTACCCGCGGGCTCCGTTGCCTCTGCCGGCACCGGATCCCCCGTGAAGAGCTTACGCGGATCGAAGGCATCACGGACCGCTTCACCGATAAAAGTGAGCAGGCTCAGCATGATCGCGATAACGAAGAAGCCGGTTAGACCCAGCCAGGGAGCTTGGAGGTTCGCCTTGCCTTGCGCTAGCAATTCGCCGAGCGAAGCGGACCCTGGTGGCAAGCCGATCCCCAGGAAGTCCAACCCAGTCAGCGCGGTGACCGAACCGGCCAGTGTGAAGGGCATAAAGGTGAGTGTGGCCACCAGGGCATTGGGCAGAACATGCCGGAACATGATCACTGTATCGGTTGCCCCAAGCGCCCGTGCTGCACGGACGTAGTCGAAGTTTCTGGCGCGCAGGAATTCCGCCCGGACCACCCCGACGAAACCCATCCAGCTGAACAGCAGCAGCACGCCGAGCAGCCACCAGAAGTTCGGTTGAATGATACTGGCGAGGATGATCAGGATGTAGAGAGTCGGCAGGGACGACCAGATCTCCATAAAGCGCTGCATCAAGAGGTCGGTCCAGCCGCCGAAGTAACCCTGGACAGCGCCCGCGGAAACGCCAATAACCGCTGAGATAAGCGTGAGTAGAAAGCCGAAGATCACCGAGATCCGGAAACCGTAGATCATCCGTGCCACTACGTCCCGGGCCTGATCGTCGGTGCCGAGCCAGTGGGTTGCATCGGGCGGCGAGGGGGCCGCGACCCCCAAGTTCCAGGAAACGGTCCGGTAATTGAAAGGGATCAAGGGCATCAGGAACCAGCCCTTGGACTCGATCATTTCACGGACGACCGGGTCGCTGTAGTCGGCCTCTGTCTCGAAAGTCCCGCCGAAGGTGGTCTCCGGATAGCTCTTAAATATGGGCGAGTAGATCCCCCCATCGTAGTAGACGACGAAGGGTTTGTCGTTGGCGAGAAACTCCGCGAAGAGGCTGACGAACAGCACCGCTGCGAAGATCCAGAAGGAGATATAGCCCCGCCGGTTGGATTTGAAGTTATGCAGCCGCCGCCGCCCGATGGGCGTGATCTTCATGCCGAGAAAGCGATCGGTTGTCGTCATGTCAGGCCCCCCGCGTCTCGAAGTCGATGCGCGGGTCGATGATCATGTACATGACGTCACCAACAATGCCCATCAGCAGGCCGAGCAACGAGAACATGAACAGTGTCCCGAAGATGACCGGGTAGTCGCGGGCGAAGGCCGCCTCGAAACCCAGCAGACCCAGTCCGTCGAGCGAAAAGATGATCTCGATAAAAAGCGCGTTGCCAAAGAGAATGCCTATAAACGCAGCAGGAAATCCGGCGATCACGATCAGCATAGCATTGCGGAAGACATGACCGTAGAGCACCTGCTTTTCGCTCAGGCCCTTGGCGCGCGCCGTAATTACGTATTGCAGGTTGATCTGGTCGATGAAGGAATTCTTGGTCAGCATGGTTAGGGAAGCAAAGCCACCAATAACCAGCGAGGTGATTGGCAAGACAAGGTGCCAGAAGTAATCGAGGATGCGATCCGGCCAAGAAAGCTGTTCCCAATTGGTCGAGGTTAAACCCCGCAGCGGGAAGATGTCGAAGTAGCTGCCGCCGGCAAAGACCACGATTAGGAAAACCGCGAAAAGGAACCCCGGTATGGCGTTACCAACAATGACTAGGCCGCTGGTCCAGACATCGAAAGGTGTGCCGTCTCGTACCGCCTTGACAACGCCGAGTGGAATCGAAATCAGGTAGACCAGCAGTGTGGTCCAGAGACCCAGCGAGATCGACACCGGCATCTTGTCGATTATCAGGTCGACCACAGCACGATCCCGGAAAAAGCTGTCACCGAAATCGAACATGATGTAGCTGCCGAGCATCTGGAAAAAGCGCTCGTGGATCGGCTTGTCGAAGCCAAACTGCTTTTCCAGCTCTTCGATGAATTTGGGGTCGAGCCCCTGCGCACCGCGGTATCGGCTGGAAGAACTATCACCTCCGCCCGGCGCCGATTGGGAGGATTCGGTCAGGGTCTCAGCACCGCTTCCGCCTCTGGTCACGCGCTCGGTGATATCCGTTCCAGTTCCGGTGATCTGTCCGATCAATTGCTCCACCGGCCCGCCCGGAGCCAGCTGAATGATCGCGAAGTTGATCACCATGATGACGAAGAGGGTCGGGATGATCAGCAGCAGCCGTCGGATGATGTAAGCGGTCATCTCTTTTGGTCCTTCAGCTGCTCGGCCTGGCCATGACGCGACGGAACACAAAGAAGCCAACCAACAGCAAGCCAGCGAAGACGAAGAGTGTCGTCGTCAGGCCCGGCGTATCGCCACTTGCAGAGGGGCTATCGGCAGTGTCGCGTGATCTCGCCTCGCGCAAGGCAGCAGCTTTTGCTTCGTCGTACCACCAGTAATTTGTCGAGGTGCCGCGTTTTGGGGTGACGTCGGGTCGAGAGTACTTGTTCCAATAGAGGATGCGATCGTACTGCAGATGCCAGGCGGGGACGACAAGGTGGCTCCACAAGAGAACGCGGTCGAGTGCTCTTGTGCGCTGAACAAGCGACTCTCTCGTCGGCGCAGTGATGACAAGCTCGATCAACTCGTCGATCACTGGATCTTTGATGCCTGTGTAGTTTCTACTGCCGGCTTGATCTGCCGCCGTGCTTCCCCAAAAACCGCGTTGCTCGTTGCCGGGTGACTCCGACTGCCCCCAACCTATCGAAATCATGTCGTAATCGCGGTTACGGAGGCGGTCCACGTACTGCGAGGTGTCGACAATACGAACCCTCACATCCATTCCAAGGCGCTCGAGGTTCCGCTTGAAGGGTAGGACGATTCTTTCGAACTCTGGGCTGACAAGAAGAAACTCAAATCGGAACTGCTCGTTCGTCTGGGCGTTTACGAGCTTGAGATCGCGCACGACCCACCCAGCCTGATTAAGCAGCTGAAAGGCTTTCTCCAAATTGTCTCTGGGCCAACCCATACCGTCGGTCAACGGAGCCTTGTAAGTCTTTGTGAAGACCTCGTCCGGAATGCGGCCGCGATAGCGTTCCAGGATTTCGAGCTCTTCGTCCTGGGGCAGGTTGCTGGAGGCGAGTTCCGAGTTGCTGAAATAGCTTTCGGTTCGATTATACTGCCCAAAGAACAGTGTGGGGTTGCTCCACTCAAAATCGAAGGCGTAGCTGATCGCCTCTCTGACCAGCGGATCCTTAAACAGGGGGCGCCGCATATTGAAGACGAATGCCTGCATGCCGGTCGGGCGCTCGTGTTTGATCTGCTCCTTCTGGATCCAGCCTTTCTCGACAGCCGGGACTTCATAACCTGATGCCCAGGCTTTTGCCTGGTTTTCGTTGCGATAATCGATTGTGCCGGATTTCAGGGCCTGTCGGATAACGGTCGTATCGAGAAAATAGTCCGTGCGCAGGATATCGAAGTTGTTCTGTCCCACGTTGACCGGGAGGTCTTTGCCCCAATAGTCCTCGACCCGTTCGCGAATGATGTAGCGTCCTGCTTCGAACTTCGAAACTCTGTAAGGGCCGCTTCCAAGCGGAGGTTCCAGCGTTGTTTGATCGAACTCTCTGCCTTCCCAGTAGTGCTTAGGAAGAACTTCCATCTGACCGACAATGAGCGGAAGCTCCCGATTGCCGGTCTCACTGAAGGTGAATTTGACTTTCCGTTCGCCGACCTGCTCGGCGCGCTCCACGCTGCCGTAATAAAACCGGTAAAAAGGATGACCTTTCGTCTTCAGCATTTCGAGTGTGAAAATCACATCGTCCACGGTGACGGGCTTGCCATCGTGCCATCGCGCTTCCTCACGCAGGGTGAAGGCGACCCAGGAACGGTCTTCCGGCCATTCGATGCTTTCGGCTAGGAGGCCATACTGAGTGAAAGGCTCGTCAGAACTGCTGACCGTAAGGCTTTCGATAGAACCCGTTCCTGCTGGCGTTCCCTTGGCGATGTAAGGATTAAAACTGTCGAACGTTCCCCGCGCAGCAGTTCTGATCTCTCCCCCCTTCGGCGCATTGGGGTTCACATAATCGAAGTGCTTGAAGTCCGCCGGGTACTTCGGCTCGCCGTGCATGGCGATGGCGTGCGACTTGAAGATCTTCGTCGGCGCGGCCAGGGTCTCTTCGGTGACCTCAACGGTGGGAACGGCAGGGAGTTGATTGGTCTGGGCCTTGACGGCGGACGACGCCGCGGAAGAAGCGAACAGGGCCAGGAGAAGCGGTGCGAGGATTCGACGCATGGACACCAGCAAATGACAGTCAGCAACGGCTGTAAAGCAATTTAAGCTTCTCAGCGCGTGACGCAAGCGGACTTCACGTTTTTGTTGGTGCAAGCGACCTGCCGGAATCGTACGGAAATCTTCCGAATCCGGCGCCTCAGGTTCCGAGGATTTGGGCCAGGGCTTCGGCGTGGCAGGTCAGATCGCCCGCTGCGATGACCCTGCCATCGGATTCGAGGTCGAGCGGTTTGCCTTCCCAATCGGTAATCACGCCGCCAGCACCTTCAATCACGGCAGCGAGGGCCATATAGTCGTAGGTGCCTAATCCGGCCTCGATCACCAGGTCGGTGAAACCGCTCGCCAAAAGGCCGTAGCTGAAGCAATCGCCGCCGTATTGGGTCAGCTTGACGCTTGTTCGAACCCGCTCGAAAGCGGCTTCGTTGCCGCCCTCGAACATCTCCGGCGAGGTGCTGGCGAGCACAGCCTTGCTCAGGGTGGGGCAGGCACGTGTCTGTGCTTCTGCCGTGCCGCGGCGATCGCTAAAGGTCGTGGTCCGTCCGGCCGCGCCGACCCAGCGTTCGCCCAGCATCGGCATGTCGATCACGCCCAGGATCGGCCGGCCCTTATGCAACAGGGCGATCAGCGTGCCGAAGAGGGGATTGCCGGTGATAAAGCGTTTCGTGCCGTCGATCGGGTCCAGCACCCAGATAAAGTCCGAATCGGGGTTGGTCGGCGCCTGTTCCTCGCCGATCACGCCATGGTCTGGCACCTGCTCGGCCAGCAGGCGGCGCAGAGTGGCCTCGGTTTCCCGGTCCGCGATGGTGACCGGTGTCTCGTCGGCTTTGTCGTCGACGGTCACCGGCTGACGGAAATAGCGGTGAATGACCTCCGCCGAGGCTTCGGCCAGCGACTCGGCCAGATCGATAAAGGATTGGGGGCAGACGTCGCTTGGCGACGCCGCGGCGGCGGTGCTGTCAGACATGACGGATCCTCTACGTCACAAATAGAAAAGGCGGCGAAAACCGCCGCCTTTGTATCTCGTCAGCCCGCTTATCAGGGAAGCGGCGCCGGGCTGTCGCTCAAGGTGCGCAGATAGGCGATCAGGTTGGCCCGGTCCTGGGTCTTCTTCAGTCCGCCGTAGCTCATCTTGGTGCCGGGGGCGTAGGTTTTGGGCGAAGCGAGAAAGAGGTTTAGCGCTTCATAGTCCCAGGGTTTGTCAGCAATACCGGTCAGTGCCCCCGAATAGCCAAAATCACCGTGGCTCGCCGGCGCTGCATTGACGACGTTCCAAAGATTTGGCCCCAATTTGTGCTTGCCGCCATTCTCAACAGAGTGACAGGCCGAGCATTTCTTGAATGCCTTCTCACCGGCTGCGATATCGGCCGAGGCCAGCAGGGCGCTGATCGGCTCGGGACCCGCCGGGGCTTCGGTGGCGGCCGCAACCTGCGTTCCGTCTCCGATCTCCACCTTAAAGGCGTTCTCAGCCAGGGGCGCCTTATGGAACAGCTGGTCTGCGATGAAACCCGCGGTCATGGCGATCACGCCGGCCGTCAGGACGGCGGCGCTGATTTTGTTAAACTCAAGTGAAGACATGCGGCAGCTCGTTCAAATCGCGAAATTTTGCGGACAATAGCGTCCGACTCGCGGGCATTCAATAGCCCCGTTGCGATTGCGGCAAATCAGCGCGCCCTCAATTCGTACGAGACCGGCCCAAAAACCCATGCTCCGGGGCTAAGACCGCGCGGGCGGAGTTGGTTTGCCGCGGCCTCCCGGCCGGCCTGTGCCATTTTGAGCGGTTTCGTCTGCACACCGTTTTGCACAGCCCGACAGCTCCTTTGGCTTTGACTTTTTGGCATAATATTTCTGTTTCTAGATGATAAATTATCGTTTAACATTAATTTGCAAGTGCATTCCCATACCGTAAGGATCAGCAATGTCCAACCTGAACCGCATTCGGCAGGCCGCACGGGTGATGTCGGGGCTTTGTCTTTTTATCATCTACGCTTTGCCGCTATCCCTGGCGCTCATCTGGGCCAACTTCGCGACCTTGGGGCCACAGATGATGGGCCAGCTTCCGTCCCAGGTGCGATTCGAGGATTTGGGCGCCGGCACCCTGTTGGCTGGATTCGCGATTTCCATGATCCCCGTCTCGGCGCTGATCTACGGCCTGATCAATCTCAGGCGCCTGTTCCGCCACTACAGCCGCGGCGTCATCTTTTCACCCGGTCAGGCCGTGCGTCTGCGCCGCTTCGCCCTGGCGGCTATGCTTTCCGTGGGTCTGCAGATCTTCGCCAACAGCCTTCTCTCCGTCCTGCTGACCTTTCAGAACCCGTCCGGCATGCGGCAGCTCGCGATTTCTGTCAGTTCCGACCAACTGGGCACGATCTTTCTCGGCGGTGTTTTCCTGGTGATTGCCTGGATTATGGGCGAGGGCAGCCGGATTGCCGAGGACAACGCGCAAATCGTTTAGGCTCTTGGGCGTAGTAAGCGCCATCCCGGCAGGAAATGAAGGCGAAAAAGCTGTTTCGTTCTCTGAGGCCGCGACTATGCTGCGCCCTGTAACAGTCACAGCAGCGCCGGCCTTCATCGATGTCTTTGCCTCAAAATCCTATCGTTGTCATTCCCGCCCGCATGGCCTCGACCCGTCTGCCAGACAAGCCGCTGGCCGACATCCACGGCGAGGCCATGATCGTGCACTGCTGGCGCCGCGCCATGGAGGCGGAGATCGGTCCCGTGGTCGTGGCCTGCGCGGAGGCCGAGATTGCCGAGGTGATCGAGGCGGCCGGCGGCCAGGCGGTTCTCACCGATCCAGACCATCCATCCGGCTCTGACCGTATTTTCGAGGCTGTACAAAAGCTCGATCCAGAGGGTCTCCACGACGCGGTCATCAATGTGCAAGGCGATCTGCCGACCATCGAGCCGGCGGCTGTGCGCGCGGTTTTTCAGCCCCTCGAGACTGCTGAGGTCGATATCGCGACCATCGCTGTTCGCATCACCGAGCCGGCAGAGCGAACGGCGTCTGGCGTGGTTAAGGTCGTGGCGCCCTTTGCCCCGGGCAAGTCTGTCGCCCGGGCGCTCTACTTCAGCCGTTCGCCCATTCCCTGGGACGGCGGCAACGAGAACCTGCCGCTTTACCACCACATCGGGCTCTACGGTTACCGCCGTGCGGCTTTGGCCCGATTCGTCTCTTTGCCCAGTTCGATCCTGGAGGAGCGGGAGCATCTGGAGCAGCTTCGCGCCCTGGAGGCAGGAATGCGCATCGACGTGGCCCGCGTTGACACCGTTCCTTTCGGCGTCGATACTCCCGCCGATTTGGTGCGGGCAAGGGAGCTTCTTGCGCCGAAAAAGGGCTGATTTTTCAAAGAATTGCTGGTTTTTCCGGCTCCGGGTCCTCGGTTTCCAGACTCAAACCCGGATCCTATTGTGTGTGGATTGAAAGATGACAAAGGCAAACACCCTTCGACAGGTGATCGCATTTCAGGGCGTCCACGGCGCCTATTCGGACAAGGCCTGCCGGGCGGTGTTTCCGGAGCTGCAGACTTTGCCCTGCACCTCTTTCGAAGAGACCTTTGCCGCCGTCCACGACGGCCGGGCTCAACTCGCCATGATTCCGATCGAGAATTCCAGTGCCGGGCGCGTTGCCGATATCCATCATCTTCTGCCGACCTCTGGCCTGCATATCATCGGCGAGCATTTTCAGAAGGTCGATCATCAACTGCTGGCCCCGAAAGGTGCCACTTTGGAGTCTATCAAGCGCGTCCACAGCCATGTGCAGGCCTTGGCGCAGGTGCGCAACTTCCTGCTGGACCATGGGATCGAGCCCGTAACCCACGCCGATACCGCGGGCGCGGCGGCCGAGGTGGCCGAGATCAACGATCCCACACAGGGCGCCATCGCCTCTGATCTGGCAGCTGACATCTACGGGCTGGAGATCATCCGCAGCGACGTTCACGACCTCGCCCATAACACAACCCGCTTCATCATCATGGCCGAAGAGCCTCTGGATCCAGATCCACAGAACGGGCCGGTCGTGACCACTTTTGTCTTCCGCGTGCGTTCGGTGCCTGCGGCCCTCTACAAGGGTTTGGGCGGTTTCGCCACCAACGGCGTCAATATCACCAAACTCGAGAGCTACATCATCGATGGCGGCTTCACCGTTGCGCAGTTCTATGCGGATATCGAGGGCCATCCTGATCAGCGGCCCGTACGACTGGCTTTGGAGGAGCTCAGCTTCTTCTCCAAGGAAGTCAAGATTCTGGGCGTCTATCCCGCCAACGGATTCCGCGCCGGCAAAGGTTAAGATCGCGCAGTGATGCTTGTTTTCATTGGCAGCAAGTATCACGCATGCCGAAACGCCACTGCCAACGTTCACAAACGACTGATGCAATCGTGACTGGCCGCGGAGCCAAATCGAGCCACAGTATTATCACGCGGCGTGCGCTGTTTCTCCTTCGAGACACGGCCTAATCGGGCGCTGCGCTGCGGATGACACAGGCGGCTAATGCCTGAGCTTGTGCGTCCGAAGATGAAACAGGCACGCGAAAGGCCCCGCTATGACACCGGCACTTGGCTTTAAAACCCGCGGTTTTCTCGTTGCGTCGCTGATGACGCTCTCTTTTCTTTGGTCCGATGCTTTGCGCGCCCAGCAGGTGGCGTCGCTGCCGGACTACGTGATCGAAGAATACGGTCAGCCCCCCGCCATACCGGAAGGTCCGCTGTCTGAGGCTCTGGAGGCTTCCGTCGAAGTCGCCTTTGTCGAAGCGATGTCTCAAGGCACCTGGGGCAGGGACCAGATCCTTGCTCTGCAGGAAATCTCGGAATCGAAAGATCCGCGGCTTGCCTGGATTATCAGCGACCTGATGCGTTTCGTCTCCGATCGCGATTTGAGTGCGGGACTGACCATTGCCGCCGCTAAGCTGCTGGGGAAAGAGGAGAAACTGCAGGATGTCTACCATTGGGGTGCAATAACAGATCACCTGATCGCCTGGGATATTCCGGCGCCTCCAAACTACCTTAAGGCCAAGCGCGCCATCTTCACCAACGCGTTGCCTGGCTGGGACAAGATCTTCGTCGAAGGCGACATCGACTGGCGGCACGTCTCCTGGGGCGGTGTGCGCATCGACGATCGCGCTTACGATACGACAGACGAGCTCTGCAACTGCATCCCCGCGGCCGACAACCCCGAAGTCAGCAGCGCCGAAGACGCGACCTGGCTGAAGGACGAGGATATCGTTTTCGGCATCGAGGTGAACGGTGAATACCGCGCCTATCCGCGCCGTATCATGGAAGTCCGGGAGATGGTCAACGACACCCTAGGCGGGCGTGATCTCGGTATTCCCTACTGCACCCTTTGCGGCGCTGCGCAGGCCTACTTCACGGATGAACTCCCATTGGGCATCGAACGGCCGGTCTTGCGCACCTCGGGCCTGCTCATCCGCTCCAACAAAGTGATGTACGACATCACCACCCATTCGGTCTTCGATACCTTCCTGGGCAAGGCGGTCACCGGGCCGCTGGCGAAGCGGAACATAACCCTGAAGCAGGCCACCGTCGTCACCACCGACTGGGGCACCTGGAAGAAGGCGCATCCGGAGACCACGGTGCTGCTGGAACGCTACGCGCTCGGCCGCGATCCGGACTTCCGGAACGGCCGCGACGCCAACGGCCCGATCTTCCCCATCGGCGATGTCGATCCGCGGCTGCCGGTGCATGAAGATATCATCGGCGCGGTCACGGCCTCCGGCAAGCCGGTGGCATTCCAGCGCAGCACGGCCTTTATTGCTCTGACGCAGGGCAAAGAGATCGCCTACGAAAACGTCCGTCTGGAACTGGATGGCGGCGGTATCCGGGCTGTTGACAAGGACGGCTCCGATCTCGGCAGCCATCAAGCCTTCTGGTTCGCCTGGTCGCAGTTCTATCCCGGGACCGCACTCTGGGGCGAATAAGATAATCGGACGCGCGGGTTTCAGCGCCTGCGCGTCCGCCCTGCCTCCATTTTGTGCTAGCTGTTCAAAACGGACCGCATGCGCTCGGCCATGAAAGCCGCAAAAACCTTTATTCTGTGAAGGTTTCTGATTTCTTGTAGATGGGTCATGGCTAGAAAAAGGTCCCGTGAGGGAAGCGGGGCGGAACACAGCTCGATCCTAAGATCTCCTCGACCAAGGTAATCAGGTAAGATTCCCGCGCCCGCGCCGCTTGCGATCAGTTCCTTCATGGACAGCAAGCCATCCACCGACATGCCAATCCGCGCGTTCGGCATATATCTGCCGAGGTAATCAGGCACCTCCTGTTCCGTCGGTCTGGCCAGATAGAATTGCTGGTTCAAATCGCTGCCGGCGGGTTTGAATAGGGAGAACTGAGGCCGCGCAATGCGTGTGAGAGACAGACTGCGCGGAACGGCGCTCGTGATCCGGAACGCGATGTCCGCCTCGAACTGATGCAGGTCGACAAAGCGGTCCGTGGCGACAATCTGAAGCAAGATGTCGGGATGCTCGTTGGCAAAATCTCTGAATAGCGCAGATGTCGCGCTTAAGAGGTGATCCGGCAGCGAAACACGTATCCGCCCCCCTTTGAATTCTCCTTCCGTTTCGAAGAGACCAGCGGTGGCCATTTCCTGCTCGGCTCTCTCCGCGGCCACGAAGAGCTTCCGCCCGAAGGTCGTTAGCACAAGGCGTCCGTCGACCCGGTCGAACAGCTTCTCGCTCAACTCTTGCTCGATGGCTTCGATGCGTCTCGCGATCGTTGTCCGATCCGCCTTGATCACCGCGGCGGCCGAATTGAACGAACCCTGCCGTGCGACGCTCAGAAAGAAAGGCAGATGCTTCCAGAACGATCCGATAAGTGTATTTTTGCTCATGTAGATGCAAAATTCCTCATTTTCACGCAAATTTGCACAGGATATTTGATTTGGCAACAGCGCCCTCTGCGCCTGTTGGCTAATCGAAAAGGACAGGGAAATGTATTTGAAACTAGTGGCAGCGACGCTTTGTCTTTGCGGCCTTTTCGCCGCGGGAACGGCTTCGGCCGATCCGACCTACATGGTCGCCCAAATCGGCATCCAGGATAAGGATGCTTTCTTTGGCAAGTATGGCGCTGCAACGCGCCCCATCCTCGAGCGCACCAAGGCGAAGATACTCGTCGCGACGCCGACGGTGACCAAGCTGGAAGGCGAATGGCAGGGCAACTGGACGGTCGTTTTGGAATTCCCGTCGGCGGAAGATGCTGCTGCCTGGTGGGACTCTACCGACTATCAGGAAGGCGCGCGGCCGCACCGGCTGCGGAGCACGTCGTTCGGTAACATGATCCTGGCCCCGGGCTTTGCCGGCTTCGGGGACACTATGAAAAAGTAACACTCTACAGCGTTTGTCGGTTTTTAGGGTCTGAACGTCTCGGAATATGCGTTCGAAACCAGCAGCCTGCTTGTTGAACGACAGTGTATTTTTAGGCCAGCCAAACGCTAAATGCTCTAAAACGCTAGGAACTTCTCAGCCCCTTTGTGGTATGTCCAAGGCGTCGAGTTCTCGAGAGGCCTTGCGCCTGGCACCACAAAGGGGAGCCTAGTTTTTGGAGCATAACACTTCGATCGACCCAGCCACCGAATGCGCAGCTCGGGCAGGTTTTGCCCATTGGATGTCGGATACGAACGAGATCACGCGTGTCTTTTTGGCGGCGGGACAGATCCCGGGTCTGATCAACATCGCTGGCGGTTTGCCGGACTCCTCCACCTTTCTCGCTGAGGAACTGGCCGAGATTTCCGCGCGGGTCATTCAGGATTTCCCGGAACAGGCCATCGGCTATGGGCCTATCGAGGGACTGCCGGAGCTTCGGGCGCTGATCGCGGAACGCTATAGCTCTGCGCAGCTGAAGCTCTCCCCCGAAAACGTTCTGATCACCACCAGCGGCATGCAGGGACTAGACCTGATCGGTAAGGTTTTGCTGGACCCGGGCGATCTGATCGCCGGCCAGTTCCCGACCTACCTAGGCGCGCTCGATGCCTGGCGGCCGCGGCAACCCAGCTACCGCAATATGGAGGTTCACGCCGAGGGCTTCGATCCGCTCTCCGACATGCAGGGCGCCAAGTTCGCCTACGTGGTGCCCAACTTCTCTAACCCGACGGGCCAGCTTGTCGGCGAGGCCACAAGGATGAAGCTGGCGCAGGCTGCTGAAGGAACGGGCGCCTGGCTGGTCGAGGATGACCCCTATGGAACGCTCGCCTATGACGGTCCCTTACCGCCGAAGGTCATCGAGCTCTCAGCCGGCCTTTCCGGCGATGCGTCCTATAACGGTCCGGTGGTCTATCTGGGCACGCTGTCCAAGCAGATTGCGCCGGGCCTGCGGATCGGCTGGGCCATTGCCTCCAAGGAGGTGGTCGCGGCTCTGACGCTTGCCAAGCAAGGCTCCGATATGTGCACCAGCGGGATCACCCAACGCATTGCCATCGCGGCCATCGAGTCCGGCTTGATCGAGAAAATCCAGCCCAAGGCCGTCGCGCTGTATCGTGAGCGCCGGGACGCGCTCTGCGCCGCCCTGTCAGAGCATCTGGCGGCGTACTTTGAGTGGGAACCGCCGGAAGGCGGGATGTTCGTCTGGGCCAAGGCGCGTTCTCCGAAACTCGACACGGACCGCCTCTTGAGCCTCGCCATGGAGGAAAAGGTCTGCATTTCACCCAGCAGTGTCTTCGATGCCCATGGCGCGCATCGCGGCGCGATCCGGATGAATTTCACGCTGAACGATGAAGAAAAGCTGGTCGAGGCGGTTCGCAGGCTGGCAAAAGCAACCCGGCGCCTATTGAAAGAGGATGCGTAAGATGGCTGTGGTGATCAACGAACGGCCGGCGTCCGGCATCGATGCCGATCTGCTTGCGGCCTGGAAAGAGATCCCGGTCAGTATCGCGGTGGATCTGGAGCCTGGCCAGCAGATCGATAACGCCATCCGTCCCCAGACCTTCGGTGGCGGCCCGCTGTGCCTGCTCGGTCCGGCCATGACGGTCAGCTGCACGACGCCGGACTTCGGCGCGGTGGTTCATGCGCTTGACGAGGTCCAGGCCGGCGAGGTTCTGGTGATTGCCGCGGGCGGCGCGCTAGACGTGGCTGTCGTCGGCGAGATCTTGGGCGGGCATCTGCGCGAGATCGGTTGCGCCGGCATCGTCGTGGATGGTGTTGTTCGCGATATCGAGACCCTGGGCAGTTTCCCCGATTTTCCCGTCTATGCCCGTGGCGTCAATCCCCGTGGACCGAGCAGCGCCTCGGAGGGTGAGATCAACGCGCAGGTCACTCTGGGTGGTTGTCTCGTCACGCCCGGTGATCTGATCCTCGGCGATCGCGACGGACTCGCCGTCCTGCCCGCGGATCTCGCCCGCAGCCGGCTTGCCAAAGCGCAGGAGAAAATCGTGCAGGAGCAACGCTGGATCGCGGACCTGAAAGACAGAAAACCGGTCACGGAAGTCTTTGGCCTCTAGAGCGGTCCTAGGTAGGAAGCGGTCTAAGACCCGCAGCTAGCCGCTCAAGCGCACATGCCAGCCTGAGCCCACAGCGATGTGCTGGAGGGAGCATTCGAGGATCAGGTCCTCGTAACCTTCGGGCAGGAAAGAGCTTTGCCAGTCATCGCCAAAGCGCTGCTTCACGGCATCAAGATCCCGCCAGAAGGAGGCGAAGACGAGCGTGTTTTCATCCACGGCAACCCCCCGGCCGAAGAAGTAACCTTCGTTCCCAGGTTCGTGTTGGACGACGTCTGCTGACGTGGTCGCGAACTTTTCAATCAGTTCCGCCGCGCAGCCTTTCCGGGCCTTCACCTGGAAGAGCCGCATGATGCCCTCGCGATCCGGGTCATTCTTTTCCAAGAAGGCCTCCTTAACGCCTTTTGCAAAGCGATGAGCGCAAGGAATCTGCCGCTCAAGTGGCTATGCAGATATCGCTCAACGTCTTGATTGAGACTCTATCGTCGCGTTATTCTTTATAATAACGAATAAATCGAAAATATCACTTCAGGAAAACGGGTATGACGACAAGCTTCGATGTCAGCGCCCTGCGCGCGGTTTTGCACGGAATCGAACAAGGCAGTTTCGCCCGGGCAGCCGTCGAGCTCGGACGTTCCCAGTCGGCGATCAGCATGCAGCTTAAAAAGCTGGAACAGCAGGCCGGCGTCCAGCTCTTTGTCAGGAAGGGCCGGGGGCTCATTCCAACGGAAGCCGGCGAAGCCTTTGCGAAATACGCCCGCCAGATCGTGGATCTGAACGATGAAGCGGCGCGGGCGGTGGGCGCGGTTGTGGCGCCCGAATCAGTCCGGCTGGGTCTGCCACAGGATTTCTTCGACGACGTAATGCCGGCAACCCTCAATGCCTTTTCCAAGAGCCATCCCGAGGTGCATGTCGCTGTGCGGGCGGGGAACAACCATACGCTCTACGACGAAATCGAAGCGGGCCGGCTCGATGGCGCCATCGCCTTCTTTCCAAAAGGGTCGGTGGGGAAAGGGGAGTTGCTTTGCGAACTGCCGTTGCGGTGGCTCGCCCACGAAGGTTATGCCAAACCGGCGAAGGGATCGCCGCTGCCGCTGGTTCTTTTCAATCATCCCTGCCTCTTCAGACACCTGGCCCTTTCCGCGCTCGATCTGGCGGGGCGGCGCTGGCGGGCGGTTCTGACCACGCCCAGCCTTCCCGCGATCTGGGCGGCGCTGCGTTCTGACTTCGGGATCGGGGTTCGGGTCGAGCACAGCGTGCCGGACGACATCGTCAGCGTCGATCACTGGCCGGAGCTGCCCGATCTGCCTGCCGTTGAGTTGAGGCTGTTGGGCTCGCCGGCGGCTTCGCCCGCCGCCCGGGACATGATGGCCGCGCTGCGCGGCCGAACCCTGGAGATGATCGAAGCGATCGAGCCCTTGGCCGCGAGAGGCAGGCACAAATGACTCTTGAGATCTGGTTCGAATTCGCGAGCACCTACTCCTATCTGACTGTGTCTCGCGCGGAGGCCCTGCTCAAAAGCCGGAACATCGACTTTCGCTGGCGACCCTTTCTCCTCGGCCCGATTTTCCGGGACAGGGGCATGGAGACCTCTCCCTTCGTGCTGGATCCGATCAAGGGGGCTTACATGTGGCGGGATCTGGAGCGGCGTGCGGCGCTTTTGGGTCTGCCCTTTGCGCGGCCTGCTGTCTTTCCCATGAACGGTCTGCGGGCGGCACGCATCACGACCGCCGCCTTGAACGAGCCCTGGTGCGGAACCTTCGCTCGTGAGGTCTTTACGGCGCAGTTCGCGCGCGGTGAAGATATCTCGAGTGAAGCGGCTCTGGCTGAAGCCCTGAAAAGTTCCGGCGCCGCCCCAGGTCACTGGCTCGAACGGGCTCAGGACGACAAGGTCAAGGCCAGCCTGCGCGCAGCGACGGATGAGGCGCGAAGCAAGGGCATCTTCGGTGCGCCGAGCTTTACTGTTGGCGATGAACTCTTCTGGGGCGACGACCGTTTGGAAGATGCGATGGACTGGGTGTCCGGAACCAATGGAGCGCGGGCCTGAGGAACGCGTGGCGAGCCTGTTTTTCTATGTCACAGGCTGTCCCATCTGCTCCAGTATCCAGCGCAAGGCTTCGGCATTGCCGCGCGCGTCATCCACGGGATTGTGGGTGTGCTTCGTCACGCGGTGCTTTTTCCAGGCCGTGGCGTTCAAGGGCGCTTTCCGGCGCCCTGCGTCCAGATCGCCGATGCGGCGGGCGCTGAAACCGGCGGGGTTCTCGCCCATGAACTTATGACAATACCAGTTCCAGAACTGCCAATCGAAAGCCGGGTTGTCGGACCAGATCGTGACGCGCTGGCCGCCGGAGAGTTCCCTGAGCCAGCCAAAGGCGTCTTTCATGACCTCTTCCGCCGGTCCGAACGATTTTTGAGTCTCGAAGGAGACTCCAACCGCCTGCCGCGCTGCCGCGATACCTGGGTTTGGGACGATGGGCGCAACTTCGCCCAGAAAGCTATCTTCAGGATTAAGGACGGAAACCAAACCGAATGAAATCATATTGTAGAGCCCCGGACAGGGGCCATCGGACTCCACATCGAGAACGACGTGGCGGAGCCACTTAGACATTGTAAAACTTTGAACCTTCTATCTTTGGTGAAACGCAGTTCTGCTGAATCGTAGCGTCTCGAAATTTGCGTTCTTGATCAACATTTGCTGGTCTTGAGGCAGCGAATTTCGAGTCAAACGAAACGCATTTCACTGTAACGACTGTGATGATTTTTGAATGCCGCACAGTTGCACTGAAACAGAGAGACGTCAAATTTGACTGCTCTGCGAGAGCGCAAGCAATCCAAGTGCAGCCATAGTCGGCGCATCTTTGATTTGTCCAGCGGCAATCAATTCTTTGATTTCATTGAGGCTAAAGGAGGCCGTGAGCATATCTTGTTCTTCCAGGCTTCGGTCGGTCCTTCCAGGTGTAAGGCCCGATGCCAGAAAAACGTGGAAGCCCTGATTTGAAAAACCATAGGCCTCAAAGAGATGTCCCAGCTTGGTCAAGGATGAAGCTCGAAACCCGGTTTCCTCTTCGAGCTCTCCTAAGGCGACCCGCTCCGGATCTGTCCCCGGTTGCGTTTCCCAGGCGCCTTGCGGGAACTCCCAATAGCGACCACCGACAGGATATCTGAACTGCTGTACAAGTTGATATCGACCGTCCTCGTGCCGAGGAACGATCAAGGCGAAGTCTTCCTTATCGACGACGCCATAGATGCCTTCGGCGCCGTTTGGGAACCTCACAGCATCTTCATGGACCTTCATCCATCTGTTTTCGTAGACAGTGCGCCGTGACAATTTCTGAATACTGCTCAAGGTAAACTCCAGTCATCAACAAGCGGGGTTCCTGAGGTCGCCGGGGACAATGGCAAGGTTTCGGAAAGCACACAACTCAACGCGTTCAGGGGGCGTTCGCGTTAGGTTGCCTAATGGCCGCAAATGCCGGCAAAGCCAAGCATTCAAGGCTCCGATTCTCCGAGAGGCCTCTGAACATGCTAGCCTTGTTGCGCCTTTGGGTTTCGCGGCGGTTGGAAAACGCTATCGCTGTTAAGAGCCGAGGTCGTAATGGGGAAGAGCAAAAGTGAGTGAGCCAACATGAGCGAGATTGCGGTCATTACGGGCGGAGGCAGCGGCATCGGTCAGGCCTGTGCGCAAAAGCTGGCCGGGCGTGGAGCCGAAGTCTGGATACTGGATCTGAACCTGGCGGCCGCGGAAAAGGTGGCGGGGTCGATCCGGGCGTCGGGCGGCACGGCGCAGGCATTGGCGATTGACGTTTCCGATGCCGAGGCTGTGGAGGAAGCCGCCAAACGCATCCAAGGGGAGTCCGGAGCGCCGTCTGCTCTGATCACGGCGGCCGGCATACTCGAGACACCCTCGTCCATATTGGATGCCGATTTAGAGGCGCATGATCGCTTGTGGGCCATCAACTATGGCGGCACCTTTAACAGCTGCCGCGCCTTCGGCCGTTTGATGAAGGACGCGGGCGCAGGTTCCATTGTGGCCGTCGGATCGATCAATTCCTACGCGGCTCTGCCTCTGCCGGCTTACTGTCCATCGAAGACGGCGATCTTGCGGCTGGTGGAGCTTCTAGCGGTCGAGTTGGGAAGGTTCGGCGTCCGCGTCAATGGCGTTGCGCCGACCTACGTGCTGACGCCTGCCTTGCAGGCAAAGGTCGATGCGGGAGAGCGCGATCTCGAGGACATGTTGAAGGTCAATGCGCTCAAGAAGATGGTCGAGCCCGATGACATTGCAAATGTCGCCGCTTTCCTTCTCTCCGAGGAGGCCAAAGCTGTCACCGGTCACATGATGCCCGTCGATGCCGGCTACCTCCCGGCGACCACTTATGCGACCTTTGCCGGCGGACATCCCTCGGCGGAGTAAGTTCTCGGTCAGCAACGGCCTTAATTCTCTGTGGGTGTTTCATGGTTGATGTGAAATATGACTTTTCGGGCCGCGTCGCAGTCGTGACCGGTGGCGCCGCCGGGATCGGTGCTGAAATCGCCCGTCACTACAGGGCAGCAGGTGCTGAGATCATGATCTGGGATCTCTCTGAACCGGCAGACGCACCGGAAGGAGCAGGCTTCTGCAGGGTGGACGTGAGTGACCCGGAGCAAATCGCGGACGCCGTCACCGAGACCTGCGCCGCATTGGGCGGGATCGACTACCTCTCCCACAATGCGGGCTTTGCCGGGCCGACTTTACCGGTGGCTGACTACGACCCGGAGATTTGGGCCAGGATCGTCGCCGTCAATCTCACCGGCACCTTTCACCTGGCCCGCGCCGTTGTGCCAATCATGCAGCAAGCGGGATACGGCAGGATCATCAACATGGCGTCGCTGGCTGGCAAAGAAGGCACACCCAACGCCTCCGCCTATTCGGCGGCGAAGGCCGGGGTGATCGGCTTCACCAAGTCCCTGGCGAAGGAGCTTGCAGACACAAACATCCGCGTGAATTGTGTGGCGCCCGCCGCGGTTAAAACCGCCATTCTCGATCAGATGGCGCCCGAGTTCGTGCAAATCATGATCGAGAAGTCTCCGATGAAAAGGCTGGGGCAGGTCGAAGAGGTGGCGGAAATGGTCATGTGGCTTTCTTCGGATGCCTGCAGCTTCAATTCCGGTGCGGTCTTCGATCTCTCCGGCGGGCGCGCGACCTATTGAGTTCTGGTGCTGCAGGCGGCGTTCGACTCTATCGCGAGCCCTCCAGCCATTCCGAATGATGGTCGCCATCGCGAATGTCCCACTCCCTGGACGCAAAGCGCGCGGTCTCGACGTCCAGCAACAGCCAGGCCGCAAAGGTGGCAACCCTTTCCGCCGTCGAAAACTCGCCGCGATCGATGTAGGTTTGAAACGCGGATCGGGCGGGGAATTCGGCTTCGGACTTCGTCAGAAAGCCACGCACCATTTCCGTATCGACCAGACCGGGCTTGAAGGCGGCAACAGCGATGTCGCGGTCCGCCCATTCGGCTTGGAGTGCCCGGCGCAGGGTTTCGGAAGCCGCCTGAGCGATCGAGTAGGCCGCGCCGCCGACCCGCAGATTCTTGCCTGAGTCCGATCCAATAAATAGCACACGCCCGCCGCCAAGATGCGGCAGGCATTTTGCCGATAAGGCCCAGCGTGCGGTCACGTTGGTCTCGAAGGAACGTTGCCAGTCCGAACTCGACAGACTGTCGAGCTTACCGAGCTGAAAATAGCCCGCGCCGTGAAAGAGCGCGCGCGGCGCCGGGAATTTGGACAAGGCCTCAACGAGTGCGGCTTGATCGTCCTCCTTGGTCACGTCCGCCGGACAGGCAGCGATGTTGGGAGATCGGCTCTTGACGGCGTCCAACGAGGTCTGCCGACGCCCGGACACAAGGACCTGACAATTTCGTTCCGCCAAGGCGGTGGCGAGAGCGGCGCCTATGCCGGAGCCGCCACCGGTGATGAGGATGGATCGTATCATTGGCGCAATTGGTCTGCTTGACAGAGGTTGCCAGAGGAACTGTCGCCGATCCTATCAGGTCGTATCGCCCCGAAAACCATTTTCGAGCTTTCCTCGCGTGTGACGTCATACCAAATCACTATGCTTCGCGGCAAACTCCAGGGACACAGAAAACCCTGGGACATAGCTTAGTCTTCTGTCGGTGCCGGAAGTTAAGTGCTGTGTCCCAGGAATTCTTAGGTGCTGTCGCACTGGGCTCCATCGAAATGAAGCCCAGTGAAACGCGAACTCCCAGTCAGTTACGGTTTCATAGTGGCTACTTCATCGGGAACAATTCAGGCTCCGATAAGGCCTCAGCGTTAGCAGTTCCATGCACGAACTCGAGAAATCGCCAGCCCGCCATTCTCAGGCTACGCATATGCGTGAAGTTATGTGCGACAAGCCCTTCAGCAATGAAGTTGAACTTACCGCCCGTGCGCAGGTTGAAAACGGGTTCAATGCGTTCGGTGCGTTTGACGTCGGCAACGCTGTTGAACATTGTCCGGCCCGCACGATTGACGAAGAAGAGCTCCTCCCCAACCTGGAGGTTTTTGGTGGTTGTCCAGCCCCTTCTGGTCAAGAAGCTATGGTTCCTGGTTGTGGTTAGCAGCTCGCCACTGGCAAGACGTACATCCCATAGCTGCGTCGCATTGTACCGAACGAGTTTCAGCACCTGACAGCTCACCAGGTTGCCTGTGCTGCGCTCGAGGCTCATCACGCGATCGCCTCGCTTGAGCGTGGCAATTCCGCTCCAGCCGCTTGCCGTCAGCACGCGTGTTTTGGCCGCGAAACATCCGCTTGTTGAACTTGAGCTCTTATAGCTACCCGACCCCTGCATGCCTTGTAAGGTATTGGGGTTATTGACTTCGTTGTGACTGGCGCCATGGCGTGTTTGTGCGTAGGACTTGTTGTACTCATCTTGTTGATTGGCCATTTCAATCTCCGTTCCCTCTTAGTTGTTATTCTGGTCTATGGGAGGTTTTTTGAAATTTTTCTGGACGTAATCGGAACGCGAGATCGAAGACCGCCGTGCCGTGAGGAAAGGCTGTGGCGATCTGGCGATTGAACGCAGTCAGCGGATGTTTGAGTGTAAAGGGCTTCTTAATGCCATCAGAATCACGACGGGCGTTACGGCCACGTTCCCCGAAGCGGTATACCAAACGACCCCATGTCCGTGGATCTGACGCCAACAAGCGCAGTTCAGATCGGACGGGTATTCTTTGGTCTACGGCACTACGCGTCGGAACGCCGGTGATTTCTCCAGGGCGTTTCTAAATCTGCGGCATCCTCAAGCACCTCTAGGCGCTTAAGGCTTTCCAGGGCCCAGGTCGCGTTGACGTCATAAAAATCTTCTACTGCCTCAGCCTGAGGCGGCAGCACGACCCAGGTCTGTTTGCTGCGGGTGAAAATATGTACGTCCGGCGGCATGAGATTGGGGTCGTCTAGGGAGCCGACTCGAATGAAGCGAACACGGTCTTTCAATCCCCCCATGTAATAGTTGCTCCAGACCGCGACCCGGCATTTTGGGCAGCGTGCGATGGTCTGGCCCTTGCCGCTCGGCGAGGGCAGTGTCAGTTCTTCGACATCGCCAGCCAGCAGCTCGACACGATCCGCTTCGATCAAGGCGTTCACGGCGAAGGCGCTTCCATTTTGACGCTGACACCAACTGCAGTGACAGCAATGAACGATCATCGGCTCCGAGGTCACCCGGTATCGAACGTGACCGCAACTGCAGCCGCCTTCACAGACCTTGTGTTTCTCAGTCATAGAATCCCTTTGTTATCCATCATCGTCAGAATAGCAGACGACTTTCATCTCCCCTAATGTCGGGTGAGGATTCCGATTGGATGTCTGGTGTGTCCGCCAACGGGAATTAAGATCAGGCCATCTTACGCGCAACACTCTTCAAAGGCCGATGAAGCACGAAACACTCTATGGATTTTATGTGATTTCAATTGGGAACGGCGGCCATTTTCATGACCGCCGTTGCGACAGGATTTGATTAAAGATCTATGTCACGCCGTCCGTTTACGCCGCGCGAAACCGAGACCCGCGAGACCAAGGCCGAGGAGCGCCAGGCTGCCGGGTTCGGGAACGGCGACACTGCCCGGATCGGGGGCGGTGATGGTTGTGGGCAAGACAGCGTCGTTCACAAATTCGCCGCCAATAAATCCCGGTGTGCAGTCATCGCAGATCCAGATGTCGATAAATTCATTTCCGAATGCTGCAGTGACACTCGGCAACTGAAACGTGAAATCGAAAAACAAGGGGGCGGAGAAGGGCGCCCCCGTCAGTCCGGTGACCGCAAAGGCGCCTGCGGGCAAGTTGCCTGCCGGAAAGGCGAAGGTCGCGCCGGCTAGGTTGGACGACAAGACTGAACCGCCCGCAAAGCTGAAGTCGTTAAAGGCTCCATCCCAATCGAACAGGATCTCATTGAAGGTGCCCAAATCTGCGGATGTGATCGTCGCGCTGATTTGCAGCTGATCGGTCGAATCGTCAAAAACCGCGCTCGCACCTGTAATGGTCAGAGCTTGGGCCTGGCCCATGACACCCAGGGCCATGCCGGCGGCAGCGAGCAGGCCCACTGCCCACTTCCCAAGCCCATTCCAGATTGTTGGGCCGGTAGCGGTCGATAAACTTTTGGTTTGCACTAAAATTTCCCCCTAAATTAATTTTTTGCCGCATCACGCGGCGTCAGAAATACACGCGCCACCCGAAAAGCAATTTGTATACCAACAAAATAATATCATTCGCATTCAAATGGTTAATGCCGTACCGAACCCAGCAATTGACGCTTAGTGTAAAAATCTTCGACGTAATTTGGTTAATTTCCGGCATTTCAGCCAAAATGTGTAAAGCCTGCCGACAGGTCGAGCGGTCTCGAACGCGATCATAATTCCGGGGACATGGCCGTAATCGCGGCTGATCACGCTCCGAGCCTATAATACGGGCTCTGTGTTTGAGCAGCCTGAAGAGGCTGTGTCCCCGAATTATGATCGAGGTCGGCGTCTCAGGAACTCGCCCTCTTGGCTAACACCAGTGAGGTGCGGCGTTACTTCGCGACCTTGGCTTGTCTCTCCAGAACCCTGGCGTACCATGTCAAAGGGAAGCAGAGGGTAAAGAAGATGAACGCCACCAGCCCGTAGACCTTGAACGGCTCGAAGGTTGCATTGTTGATGGCGTTTGAGACACGCACCAACTCTTCAAATCCGATGATCGAGGTCACGGCGGTTGCTTTTATCAACTGCACCAAAAATCCTACGGTGGGCGCGCGCACGTAGCCAAAGGTCTGAGGCAGGACGATAAGCCGCATTTGCTTCATCCAAGACAGCCCAAGCGAGGCACCGCCATCCCACTGCCCCCTCGGAACGGCCTCGACGCCGCCCCGCCAGATCTCTCCCAGAAACGCGCTGGCATAAAGCGTTAGGCCCAGGGCCGCGGTTACCCAGGGCTCGATCCGCAGGCCCAGCATAGGCAGTCCAAAAAAGATGATAAACAGTTGCAGCAGCAATGGCGTTCCCTGGAACAGGCCGATATAAGCCGCGGCAAACTTCCGTACCGTTTTTCGGCCGGATATACGCAGCATCATGATGACAAGGCCCATGATCCCGCCGCCGATAAAGGCCACGACCGATAAGGCAACGGTCCAGCGGGTTGCGAAAAGAAGATTTCGCAGGATATCCCAGTTTGTGAACTCAATCATGTGATGCCTGCCGAAAGAAACCGTCTGCCGAGGAAAACCAGGACGCGCCGCAATGCCACGGCCATAGCCAGATAGATCATCGCAACGACGAAGTAGGTCTCGAAGGCACGGAAGGTGCGGGCTTGCCACAGGTCGGCTTCATGGGTCAATTCGCGCACGGCGATCTGTGACACCACTGCGGATTCCAGCATCATGATAATGATCTGGCTCGTGAGGGCCGGATAGATGACGACAAGTGCTTGCGGAAGGATGACCTTTACAAAAGTGATATGGGCCCTGAGACCCAGCGCACGCGCCGCGTCTCGCTGGCCGTCGGGCACCGCATCGAGACCCGCTCCGATCACTTCGGTCGTGTAGGCTGTCATGTTCAAGATCATTGCCAAAAGGGCGGCAATGATCGGGTCGAAGCGAATGCCAAGCGCGGGCAAGCCAAAAAAGACGAAGAACAGCTGTACAAGAAAGGGGGTGTTTCGAATGACCTCGACATAGACGGCGATGCCGTTCCGCAGGACGGAAATACCGCTCCGTTTGGCAGCTGCCGCCAGGGTGCTTAGGACCAGGCCGATCACCGTCGTGATAGCGATCAGCATTAATGTTGTAGAGGCGCCGCGACCAATAGCCGACAGCGCCTCCAAAAATGTCTCTGAGATCAATTCAGAGCCTCTTTAAGGAATTATTCTTCCAGATTGGCCGGGTCGAGCGGTGTTTTCAGCCAGGTCTCCGACGCGGCATTAAGAGCGCCAGAGGACAGCATTTCGGCAACCGCTTCGTTCAACACGGTTTTCAAAGCTTCTTCATCCTTGTTCAAAGCGATCCGCGATGGCGAGGTCAAGAGTTGGAACTTTTGCTCCGGGGCCAGTTCTTCCTGGCGCGCCAGAACCTGTGCGCCAACGTCGTTGCCGACGACCATCAAATCCGCCTGCCCCGAGATGAAAGCCTGAATAACAGAGCTGTAATTGTCGAACCGGCGTACGGTCGTATCGTCAGAGGCAACTTCCGTCAGGGAGGTATCTTCCAGGGTGCCCCTGTTCACGGCAACGGTTTTGCCCGCAAGATCCCCGGCGCCTTCGACCTTCATTGTTGCGGGTCCGATCACCGCGATATAGTAGGGCGCATAGGCAGCGGCGTAGTCAATCACCTTCGCGCGCTCGTCGCTGTATCCCACGCTGAGCAGGATATCGACTCGCTTGTCATTGAGCAGTGGGATGCGGTTTTGACCGGTCACACTGACAAGATTGACCTCGACGCCAATTTTCTTTGCGATGAATTCCGCGACATCCACATCATAGCCCTTGATGCTCAGATCGGCGCTGGCCGAGGAAAACGGCGGGAAGTCAGAGAAAATTCCGACATTGATCTGGCCCGCGGCTTTGATGTCATCGAGCGTATCAGCGGCAACGCCCATCGCGCTCACGCTCAAAATCGCGGCGGCCCCGGCAATCGCTCCCAGCTTCCTAATGAGTTTCACCTGTATTCTCCTTTGTTAGTTTCCGCAGCAGTAAAAATGAGTTCGCAGGAAATATCGAGTATCTTTTTTTGGGACGGTTCCAGGCTCCAAGTTCCGGGGACATAACATTTAATTCGCTCCAGGCAATGGAAGTGAAGTACCACACCCCGAGACCTGGAATGACGGCGAAGCGGACCAAGCAGCCGTTCTCTTGTTCCATGGGAATGTCCGAGATAGGGTTTCTCTATGGAGCATTTAGAGCGTGACCTGGACATTGACCGGCTGCATCGCACGATCGCCCTGGAGCTGAGCTCATTGGGCGAGTCAACGCCCTATGCTGCCGACGCAAATGAACCTGATCCGCGTTATCTGGGTTATGGCGTAAGAGCTCCGGAAATGAAGCGTGTGATCTCGGGTCTGAAACCAGACTTTTCCCCGTTGGACACAAAGCAGAAGGTTGAATTGGCGAGCCGTCTCATCTCTTCAGGATACGGCGAGCAGAAGAGCGTCGCGCTCGCACTGTTGGAACAGGTGCCAGACTACTTTACGCCAGAGCGATTTGACCTCCTGGAAACATTAGTGAGGGGGCTGCATGGCTGGAGCAAAATCGACAGCTTTACCAATTTATTCCTAAAGCGAATTCTGGAAGCCCATGAGGCGGCGTTCATTGAACTTCTAAAGTCTTGGAATGTCGATGCAGACCTCTGGCTGCGCCGGGCAAGTGTCGTCATCTTTACGCGGAAGGTCGCCAAGTCAGGATTGTACAAAGACGTGGCGCTGGCGAATTGCAACAGCTTGATCAATGACCCGGAACACCTGGTCCAGACCGGTGTTGGATGGTGCTTACGAGACCTGATGCGTTGGCACAAAGAAGAAATACTAAACTATGTACTCGACCTGCGGAGAAAGGGTGTAAGCAGCAAAATTACACTCTATGCACTCCGCGACATCAAAGGCGATGAGCGTCGAGCCATCCTGGATCAAAGCGCTTGAGTTTCATAGTTCCAGGGGCACTAGTCAGGGACATTAGTTCCTGGGACATGGCCGTAATCGCGGCTGGTCACGCTCCGAGGCTTATAGTACGGGGTCTGTGTTTGAGGCAGTCCCACTAGGCCATGAAGGAGCGCGACCATGGAGTATTATATCGGTTTGGATGTGTCCCTGAAAGAAACCCATCTTTGTTTGGTCGATCAGGCAGGTAAGGTTCTTGGCCGGCGCCGGGAAGTGAGCCGTCCGGATCTTCTGGCTTCGGCGATCAGGTCTCTTGCGCCCGAGGTCCGGTTAGTGGTTCTGGAGACGGGTGGACAATCGAGCTGGCTGCAACGCGAACTGAGCGCTTTGGGTGTGCCGGCGGTGATCATCGATGCCCGACGCGCCAAAGCGGCCTTGAGTTGCCGGATGAACAAGAGCGATGCCAATGACGCGGAAGGGCTGGCGCAGTTGGCCCGCACCGGCTGGTACCGGGAAGTGACCGCCAAGCGGCCGGAAGCGCGCCTGGCGCGGGCGTCTTTGCTGGCCCGTCAGCAACTGGCGAAGCAGCGGCGCGATCTGGAGAACTGCATCCGGGCGCTGTTGCGGGGTTTTGGTCTTCCTGTTGGGATGGTCAGCCGGCGCGGTTTCGAAGCGCGGGTGTGGGAGTTGCTGGGTAAGGAAACTTTACTGGAAGAGGCCGTGGCGCCTCTGCTGCGGGCCCGCCGTGGCTTACTGGTTCAGATCGAGGTGCTGGAACGTGACATCAAGGCTCTGGCAGCGGCCTCTGCTGTCTGCACGCGCCTGATGAGCGTCCCCGGTGTTGGCCCAATGACGGCGCTGGCCTTTGTGAGCGCCATCGACGATCCGGATCGCTTTACCCGCTCGAGCGCGGTGGGTGCCTATCTCGGCCTGACCCCCCGGCGTCATCAATCGGGTGAAGTCGACTGGTCCGGCCGGATCTCCAAGCGGGGCGATGCGCTCGCGCGGCACATGCTCTACGAGGCAGCCAATGCCTTAATGGTCAGGACCAAGAATTGGTCGGCCCCCAAGGCCTGGGCCTTGCGCAAGGCGGCCCGCATCGGCCCCAAGAAAGCTCGGGTGGCCCTGGCCCGCAAGCTTGCTGTGGTCCTGCACCGTATCTGGGTCGATGGCAGCGAATTCCGTTGGACGAAGGAGGAAACCGCCTAAGGCACCAAATACACTAAGACCAGTTCCGTCCCCGCCGGGACGCGAGGCTCGGGCTCATCCCGCAAGTATTGTTGCGCCCCGAAAGGGACAAACGCGTGGCAGGGACATTGGGAAGCCTGGACCTCTTGGAAGCCATCCTGCGGCGAGCCTCATGAAAGGCCCATCAGACCGCGTAGACAACCATGATACCGGCGGTGACGTACAAACCGGAGCTTGACCAAAACACTCGCGATTAGACAACATAATACTTAACTTTCGTTCCCGAGAACGAGTTAGATATTGTGTCCCCAGGATTCTGTGATCTGATCGTCGCGGATCGCCTCTCTTCCGCCCTCACGTTCCGTGTCGGAACCATCGAGACTGCCAGACGGGGCTTCGGCATGCGCCACAAAAATTCTTCACGCCGGCCATACGGTGTCTTCGTCCATTGGATAGTTCGGGCGCGGCAGATGCTTGAGCGGCCAGCGGTCGTGGACCGGCGACGTCAGGCCGCCCATGTCGACTTCAAAGACCTCACTCGGAGCGAACCAGTTG
>CBDDBN010000019.1:0-10369 GCA_965225735.1 Denitrobaculum sp.
CTGCCGTCATTTGAGCTGTTCGACGACATGTAGAGCATATCGTCGACGCCGTTGACTTGCGATTCGATTGGCGCGGCCACGGACTGCTGCACCACCGTCGCGCTTGCGCCCGGGTAACTCGTGGTTACCTGAACCTGCGGCGGTGTAATCTCCGGGTATTCCGAGACGGGGATCGAATTGACCGCCAGCAATCCGGCGAGCGTAATGACAATGGAGATGACGAAGGCAAACTTCGGGCGGTCGATAAAAAAAAGCTGAAAGCATAAACCGCTTATCCCTGTCCGCCGCTGGTCACGGCGACTGGGTTGACCAGCATCTCCGGCTGGACTTTCTGCAAGCCCTGAACGATGACCCGCTCGTTCTCGCTCAGCCCCTCATTCACGATCCACTCCGTTTCGGTTTGCTCCCCCAATTCGACGCGGCGCACCTCAACCTTATCGCTCCGGTCGACCACAAGAACGAAAAAGCCCTGCTGGTCCTCCTGCACCGAAGCCTGGGGAATGACCACCGCAGAGACAGGTTCCTTCTGACGAACAATCACCGTCACGAACTGGCCGGGTAGCAACAGTCGTTCGCTGTTTGGAAAAACCGCCCGCGCCGTAATGGTATCGGTCCCCGTGTTGACCTGCGTATCGAGAAAATCGAACTGTCCCTGCGCCCCATAGGCACTGCCGTCCGACAAAAATCAGCGAGGGCGCGACCGTAGGATTTTCAAGATCGATACCCTGGCGCCGCGCCTCGATCAGCTGCTTTTCACTGACGGCAATCGTGACGTAGATCGGATCGAGCGAAACAACGGTCGCGAGCGACTCGCTACTGGCATCCAAGTAATTACCGACGCTGTAGCGCGCCCGGCTGATCTTTCCATCGATCGGGCTCATGACGTCTGTGTAACTGAGGTCCAGTTTCGCGGCGCGCAACGCGGCCTGCGCTTGCTGTACCGATGCTCTTGCAGTTCCCAGCGTGGCCCTGGCCGTATCCAGCGAAGCCTCCGATGCGGTCTTCCGCTTGACCAAGGTTTCCTTGCGCTTGAAGTCGGCTTCGGCATTGGCCAGCGTGGCATTCGCCCCGGCCAGATCGGCCGTGCGCTGCTGCACCGTGATCTCGTAGGTGTCTTTCTCGATCACGAACAACACCTCACCCGCTTTGATCTCGGTCCCCTCGCGAAAGTTCCTTTTTTCGAGAAAGCCGGCGACCCGGGCGCGCAGTTCAACGGTATCCACCGCCTCGACCCGCCCGAGGTAGGAGAAGCTCGGTGTGATATCACGGCGTTCCGCGGACGCGACGATGACGCTCGGCGTCTGCCCCTCTTGCTGCGCCTGAGCTGGAATCGCCCCGATTCCCAGCGCTATTACCGCGGCCGCAAAACCAAAAACCCTTGTCAGAATAAGACCCCTGCCCCATTTTCCGCCCCAACTTCGCTCTCCTTCACAACTGGCTGAAATGCCGCCCCGGAGGACGCTCCCACCCACTTACTTCGCCTGTCGGAAGAAGCCTAGCACCGCACAACGCCCGCCGTCGCCTGTCATTCGATGGATACCACCCCAGGGTTTTATCGACCTGACCCACGCAACCATTTTAGGTCGAATCCTTCGCGGCACATCGCGATCTTGTTACCGCGTTTGAATAGGCAGTCTGCAGGGGCCGCCTTACCTCCTGAGCACAGAATTCAGGCCTGATTCCCATGGATAACGGCTTAACTTTGCATCCTTCATCCAATGCGGCACGGAGGCCGCGTTCAGGAGATAACACTATGCAGAAACAGGTTCGCCCTACTTCCTTAACCAGCAGACAGCCCTCGGCGGTGCCCTTCTTTGCGACGCTTGTGCTGTTTGCAGCCGTTCTGCTGATGACCACGCAGACCCTGCGCGCAGCTCCTTCGGCGGAACTCTGGGAGCGCTGGACCACGCACGATGCCACTTCCCAGACCCGGCTCGACCACAGCGCCTGGACCCGTTTCCTGTCCCGCTACGTTACGGCTCGGCCCGACGGCATCAACGTCGTGGACTACGGCGGAGTCTCGCGCGCTGACAAATCCGCGCTCGCCGACTACATCGATGCCCTGGCGGCTGTGCGCGTCAGCGAACTCAACCGCAAGGAACAGTTCGCCTACTGGGTCAATCTCTACAATGCGCTGACCGTCATCGTCGTTCTGGACGCCTACCCGGTCGAATCAATCCGCGACATCGATATCTCCCCAGGCCTCTTCAGCAACGGCCCCTGGGGAAAGAAGCTCGTAAGTGTCGAAGGCGAAAAGGTGAGCCTCGACGACATTGAGCACAAGATTCTGCGCCCGATCTGGAAAGATCCCCGGATCCACTATGCGGTCAACTGCGCATCCATCGGCTGTCCGAACCTGCAGCTTGAAGCCTTCACCGCGGACAACAGCGAAGCCTTTCTGAATGCCGGCGCCGTCGCCTACATCAACCATCCCCGTGGTGCCGAGGTCGTCCGAGGTAAACTGGTGGTCTCGAGCATCTACGACTGGTTCGAAGACGACTTTGGTGGCAATGACGCAGGCGTGATCGCACACCTGAACCAGTACGCGAAACCGGATCTTAAGCAGGCTCTAAGAGGCGTCTCCCGCGTCAACGACGACCGCTATGACTGGGATCTGAACAGCAGCATCAAGGTCGCAAAGGCGAAGAAAAAACGCCGGAGCACCTCTTCCTGGGGCAGCCGTGGCAGCTGATCAGACAGCCCCTCTAAGCAACCCGGCGTCAGAAACGGCGCCGGGTCTCCTCCTGTTTTACGGCTTGGGTCTGGCCGGCGGTTCCCTTCTTTTTCTTCTTCTGTCCTTCCAGCCAGTCTCCGACCCGATCCTTCGTGTCGATCCCATTGTCTGGCTCGTGACCATCGGCATGAGCGCGGGCGCTCTCTATCTTCTGCTGTGCCGGAAAATCCTCACAGCGGAAACAGGTCTCACAGGCAGCCTGACCTGGCTGCTCCTCGTCGGGCTGGCCATGCGGCTGCTGCTTCTGCCATCCGAGCCTTTGTTGGAGAACGATTACTTCCGCTACCTCTGGGACGGCGGGGTGGTCGCGGCCGGTGAAAACCCCTTCGCTCATGCACCGCAGTCGATCCTCGAAGGCGCAACGCCGGACAGCATTCAAGCCCTGGCGCGCGACTCGCAGGGACTGCTCGAGCGCGTCACCTATCCCACGCTGCGCAGCATCTATCCGCCAGTCGCGCAGGCGGCCTTTCTGCTCGCCAACTGGCTCGAACCCTGGAGCCTGATGGCCTGGCGCACGGTCATTCTCGGTTTCGATCTGGCCGCGCTCTGGTTGTTACTGGCGCTGCTCAAAGAGCTGCGCAGGCCGCTGGTCTGGGTCGCGATCTACTGGTGCAACCCGCTGCTGGTCAAAGAGTTCTTTAACTCCGCGCACATGGATGCCGTCCTGGTGCCCTTTCTGCTCGGCGCGCTGTACCTGGCCATCAAGCACCGCACAAGCTGGGCCACCGCGGCGCTGGCCTTTGCGAGCGGCTGTAAGCTCTGGCCGGCCTTGCTTTTGCCCACGGTGCTGAGACCGCTGCTCGCCGACTGGCGGTCTCTGACGAAGCCCGTGGCTGTCTTTGGGCTTTTAGGCCTTGTCTTTGCCGCGCCCATCGTCGTCACCGGATTGACGAGCGATTCGGGTTTCGTCGCCTACGGACAGTCCTGGCAAAGAAACGACTCCGCCTTCGGTCTACTTGTCTGGCTCACCGGCCAATTGCTGAATCTCCTGTCGCTTGAGTGGCTGGACGCTGGACGCCTGACCCGCTTCGCCGTGGCTCTGACCCTGGCGACGGCCGCCGTCGGCATCAACTGGAAAGCTGCCGAAGAGCCGCTGGAAATCGCGCGGCGCTTCCTCTTTGTCGCTGCCCTGCTCTTCCTTCTGAGTCCAACGCAATACCCCTGGTACTTCAGCTGGCTCCTGCCCTTTCTCGCGATCCTGCCATCGCAGCCCTTGCTTCTGCTCACGGCTCTGCTGCCGCTTTACTACCTGCGCTTCTTTTTCGAGGCGACGGATCTTGAGGCAGGCGCTGAGATCATCCTGCCCTGGCTGCAGTTCGGGCCAGTCTTCGCGCTCCTGGCCTGGCAGTGGCTCCAGACCAAAGCCAGCAAACATCAACCACAACTGCATGACGGGGTTTCTCTGCCATGAAATCGAATGCGCATATCACTACGATCATTCCGGCGCTCAACGAGGAATCCTCGATCGGCAAGGTGATCGCCGCTATTCCCGCCTGGGTCGATCGGGTGATCGTGGTCGATAACGGTTCGACCGACGATACGGCTCGGGTCGCGCAAGCGTATGGCGCCCAGGTGGTTGCGGAACCTCAGCGGGGCTACGGACAGGCCTGCCAGCGCGGGCTCGCGCTCGCTGGAGATTCGGATGTGATCGTGTTTCTCGACGGCGATTACAGCGACTATCCCGGCGAGATGGAAGATCTGGTCGCACCGATTCTCTCGGGCGATGCCGACATGGTGGTGGGTTCGCGGACCCTGCGGCAGAACCCGCGCGACTCCCTGACCCCGCAGCAGCGCGCCGGCAACCGTTTCGCCTGCGCCCTCATCCACTTGATCTGGCGCACCCGATACACGGATCTGGGCCCTTTCCGCGCGATCCGGCGCTCAGCACTGGACAAGCTGGCGATGCGCGACCGCGATTTCGGCTGGACGGTGGAGATGCAGGTCAAGGCATCGCAACGGGGCCTTGCGGTGCGTGAGGTCGCCGTCAGCTACCGTCGGCGCATCGGCCAGTCGAAGATCTCCGGTACTATTAAGGGGACCATCCTGGCCGGCATCAAGATTATCTACGTGATCCTGGCGGCCATGATCGGCCAGCGCTTCGCCCGCGTTTCCAGCGCTTAAGCCGGATTGCGCCTCCCCGGCCAGGGAAGTTTCCAACCCAGGCGCACGCCGAGGGTTGCAAGGGCGATCAAAGCCACACCCAACAGCTGCTCCCAGGACAAGAGGTGACCGTAGACCAGGTAATCGAGCAGCACGGCCACGACCGGGTAGACAAAGGACAGGATCGCGATCAGAGCCATTGAGAGTTTCTGAAAGGCGGCGTAGAGCAGAACGTACTCCACACCGGTGTGCAGGACGCCCAGCGAGATCAGGAAAAACCAATCGCGTCCAGCCGGTATCCTCCCAAAGTCGACGAAGGGCAAAACCAGCAGCACACCGATGCTGACCTGCTGGAAAGCGATGAAGGCCGGCGGCACGCCCTTCACCCATTTGGAAAAGACGATGGTAAAGGCGTAGAGCGTGGTCGCCAGCAGGGTGAAGGCGATCCCCCGCAGGTAGTCCCCCGCCATCGCATCGGGAATGCCTATGACGGCCATCAAACCGGCGAAAGCCAGGCTGGTCCATCCCAGCTTGTGCCGGTCCAGCCGCTCGGAAAAGAAAACCGCGCCCAGCGCCAGGATGATGAAGGGATTGACGTGGTAGACGACGGTCACGATCGAGATCGAGGTGAGGTTGAGCGCCTCGAACATGAGCACCCAGTTATAGACCAGGAAGGCGCCCCCAACCGAAATCAGCGCAAGGTTCCGAAAACTGTAGTGGACCTGCCGAAACAGCCCGCGCCAGCAACAGTAGATCCCCAGCGACAAGGCGCCGAACAGGCAGCGGTAGAACACCACGGTGAAGGCAGGCTGTCCCGATTCGACAGCGAAGACACCAATGCTGCCAGCAATCGCCATGGCCAGCGCCATTTCAACAACGCCGGATCCTGTCGGACTCCGCCTAGAAAAACCCACCATGCCTGACATCCTCCGCCCATTCGGTCGTACGAAAATCGCTGTCAGGCTCCAGGAAAATCATGTATCTTTGAAACGAATTTTTATAATCTTTAAAATCTCTAAATGTGATTTCTATGAAGCCAGACCTGGATATCGATCTGCTACGCGCTTTTCTGTCGGTCGCGGATACCTCGAGCTTTACGGCGGCCTCTCAGCGCCTGGGCCGGGTTCAGTCAGCGGTGAGCGCGCAGATCAAGAAGCTCGAACTAGCCGTCGGTACGGAAGTTTTCAGCCGAGGCCGCGGGCGCAGCGTGACCTTGACCGGGCCCGGCGAAGAGCTTGCGGTCTATGCCCGCCGGATGCTCGCGCTTAACGACGAAGCACTGGCGGCTGTGGGCCAAAGATCCATTCAGGGCAAAGTGCGCCTTGGCACAACCGATACCTACGCCCAAAACTATCTGCCCCAGGTGCTCTCGCTCTTTTCGCAAGCCAATCCAGGGGTGGAACTGGAGGTCTTCTGCCGGACCAGCTCTTCGTTGCTGGAGGCTCTGGACCGCGACGAGATCGACCTTACCCTGGTGACACGGCAAGCGGACCGGAGCGATGGTCTGCTGGTACGACGGGAACCGCTGTCCTGGGCCGTGTCACGGGATCACTCACCTCAGGATCAGGATCCGCTCCCTTTGGCTTTCATGCCGCAAGGTTGCGCCTTCCGCGCCGCTGCCTTATCGGCGCTCGAAAAGACGGCAAGACCCTGGCGCCTCGCCTTTCACAGCGAGGGGCCCGCCGGTGTCCGGGCAGCGGTCCTGGCGGGCCTGGCAGTGACCGTTCTGCCGCGCAGCACACAGGGGCCGGGTATTGTCGAGCTCGGCGAAAGAGACGGTTTTCCAGCGTTACCGAACATCGAGATTGCCATTCATCGAAATCCCAAGTCTTCCTCGCCGGCCGTTCAGCGTTTGATCGAGGATATCGCCGCAAACCTCGGATTCCTGACCGCTTGACGTAAGTTGCTCGGCAAGCCTGCGGTTTTACTACGCAGAATTGATGCCGCTGTGAGCCAAGTCATGACTAAAATTGCCGATCTGCCGCACAACACTCGTGCCGCGTGACGATGTAGGCGCATGCAATGGAACAGCAGAGTCAAAAGGAAAGCCGTCCCAACAAAAGCACTTTCAGCTTCTTTGGATTGCTGTTGGCAGGCGCTGCACTGGGAGCCGTAGCAACGCTCTTGCTCCAACCGCAACTTGGCACCCTGAAGGAAAAGAACCGCGCGTTAGAAGCCTCGCTGGAAAGTCAGCAGCAACGGATCCTCCGGCTGGAGAACGACTTAGAGGACTATAAGACTCGCGCAGCTGCAGTCGCACACTCGGACGCAAAACTAAGCCTGCTCGAAGAGGAACTGGACTTCATAAAATCGCATGCCCGATCCCTTCAGGCGGAAGCATCGGCGAGTGCCCTGAGAACCAAGCAGATTCTCTCCTTGAAGCAGGTTCTGAGAAAAACAAGAGACGACCTGGAAAAGTCGGAAAGCGAGAACAAGGCCCTACTCGAGAAGTTGGATCTGATCAGCAGCGACTACGAATCGCTTACGCATCCAACCGGCATTGACAGCCCAAAGCTCCTCCGGGACTCGCATCTGATACGCATCAACGAGCTATCGGAGTATTTCGATGGCGCGCTGACCGTCGCCGTTACAAAAATCGGCCATGAGGCGGTAGATCTACGCATTAACACCAGCGGCGAAACACATGCCCTGGGCGTCGGGCAAATGCTGGAGGTGGAGCTTGGCCAGAAAAAGTACGGGCTCCGCGTAGACCGGCTTCGGCGCGACAGCTTTATCTATATGTCGGTGCTGCTGCTGGACATTTAACCGCCTCTAGAGCCAGTCACGCGCAGCGCGATTTTTCCCAGAGTTTCGCCGAGCGCAGTTCCGCCCAACCGAAGGCGTGATCGCTCGGACCGTGATCCTGCAGATGCTTGAGCCGCGCCTTTGCTTCCTCCAGGTCCGGCAGATGGCCTTCTTCGACCCACCACATGACAAAGTGATGCTCGGTCATCATCTGGAACCACTCGTCCCGGCGCTCGTAGAATTTGCGATGGATCGTGCCCCAAACGAAGCGCTCAAGCTGCTCGGCGCTTTCCCAGACACTCAAGTTGGGAATCACCAGCGGATCCTCGAAGGCCTGAACGGAGGTCGCGTTTCCGCTCTCGTCCTTCAGGCGCCAGACGAACCCGGGCATCCGCTCGGCAAGCCCGTTGATACGATCGAGATTGTTCACAAAATCGGCGATATCCGGGTGGTCGATCGGCTGCGCCAATCGCCCGATGTTGAGTTCCGCAAGATGCATGACGTGGCCCCTCTTTCTAATCCAGCTTCACGTTAAATAAGTTATCGTAGGTCTTCGCTTCAAGATCCGATTCCTGACCGGCTTGCCCGCCAGCGGCCGGTTCTGTATGACTTTTCCGATACTTCGTCCTATCGCTTTACCTTTCTTCTCATCTTTCGAAAGCCAGGGTCTTGCCCGTCGTCGACCTCAAAGATCTTGTTGCATCCTTACCTAAAGGCAGCCGCTTACTCGGACTGGACCCTGGCACCAAGACCATCGGTCTGGCGATTTCGGACGGCAGCCTGAAGGTCGCCTCGCCAATCGATACCATCCGGCGCAGCAAGTTTATGAAAGATGCGACGGCACTGGCCGCTGTTTGCGAGGAGCGCGATGTCGGCGGCCTGATCATTGGCTTACCCGTCAATATGGATGGAACGGAGGGCCCGCGCTGCCAGTCGGTCCGTCAACTCGCGCAGAACCTGATCGAAAAAGCCGGCTTCACCCAGCCGATTGCCTTTTGGGACGAACGGCTCTCGACCTCTGCCGTGGAGCGTTTCCTGGTATCGGAAGCGGACATGACCCGCAAACGCCGCGCCGAAGTGGTCGACAAGATGGCCGCCGCCTACATCCTGCAGGGCGCATTGGATGCGCTGGCTCATGTGGAGTCGGCAGCAGATTCCAATTTCCCGGGCACCCGGTAGCGGCACCGCGTATGGGGCCCGTACTCGACGCAACTCTGCCTATCTTTCTCCTGATCCTGGTTGGCTTTGCACTGCGCTGGCGCGGCTTTGTCGAGCGTTCCGCGTGGGAAGCCATCGAAAAGCTGACCTATCTGGTGCTCTTTCCGGCCCTCCTGATCAGAACGCTCGCCACCACCGACTTCGGCAGTCTGCCGATCCTGCCCATGGTCGCCGCGATCAACCTTCCACTCATCTTAACCGCGGTCGTGCTGATGACCCTGGTCGCACGCTATATGTCCACCGGCCCGGCATTGACGAGCATGCTGCAAGGCTTAATCCGTCCCAATACCTATATCGGCCTGGCCGTTGCCGCCGGCCTTTTCGGCGAGATCGGGCTCGCCACAGCGACATTGGCCCTCGCCGCAAGCGTACCGCTCGTAAACCTGCTCAGCGTCATCGCCCTCAGCCATCACGGCGAGAATGCTTCGAGAAACGTCGGCAGCCTCCTTCTCGCGATCGTCAAGAACCCCATTATCGTCGCCTGCGTCGTCGGGATTCTGTTGAACGCGTCCGGGATAGGTCTTCCTTCGATCTCCGATCCTTTCCTCGAGATTCTCGGCCGTGCGGCCCTGCCGCTTGGCTTGATCGCCGTCGGCGCCGGATTGCAATTGCGCGGCGATGGGGGTTCCCTTGGCACGCTGGTCGCACCGGTCGTGGGTAAACTTATCGCCATGCCCATCGTGACGGTTTTCACCTGCAGCCTGTTCGGGGTCAGCGGTATCAACGCCACCATCGCGATCCTGTTCAATGCGCTGCCCGTCGCCTCGGCTTCCTACATCCTGGCCCGCCAGATGGGCGGCGACGCCACACTGATGGCCAGGATCATCACCATCCAGACCGCCGCCGCCATGGTGACGCTGCCGCTGTTGCTGGGACTGCTGGTCTAACCGCCTTGATCTGTGCTTAAAGAAATGCTGGCCGTTCAACCCTGCTGAGTAAGACACCGATATGACAGATTCCCCCTCCGCACCCAAAGCCACAGGTCCTTTGTCTGGCCTCAGGGTTTTCGACCTGACCCGCATCCTGGCGGGGCCGACCTGCACGCAGTTGCTGGGGGACCTAGGCGCGGACATCGTCAAGATCGAACGGCCTGGTCAGGGCGATGATACGCGCAAATGGGGCCCGCCCTACCTGAAGAACAAAGACGGCAGCGACAGCAAGGAGAGCGCTTACTACCTCTCTTCCAACCGCAACAAGCGCTCGCTGGCCATCGACATCAGCCAGCCGGAAGGACAGGCCCTGGCCAAGCGCCTGATCGCCCAGTCGGATATCCTGGTGGAGAACTACAAGGTCGGCGGTCTGGCCAAGTACGGTCTGTCTTACGCCGATCTGAAAGAAGAGTTCCCCGGCCTGATCTACTGCTCCATCACCGGTTTCGGCCAGACGGGTCCCTACGCACCGCGCGCCGGCTACGACTACCTCGCTCAGGGCATCGGCGGCATCATGAGCCTGACCGGCGAGACCGACGGCGCGCCCATGAAAGTCGGCGTCGGCATCGCGGATGTGATGTGCGGCATGTATGCCAGCAGCGCGATCCTCGCCGCACTGCACCACCGCTCCCAGACTGGCGAA
>CBDDBN010000020.1:0-44811 GCA_965225735.1 Denitrobaculum sp.
CGGGGCTGGAGGTTTCGCTGCGCAAAGGGCCCTATGGTCTTTACGTGCAGCTCGGTGAACCCGTCGAAAAGGAGAAACCCAAGCGCGCGTCCCTGCCCAAAGGGCTGCCGCCGTCGGACGTCACACTGGAGGTTGCGCTCGGTCTTCTGAGCCTGCCCCGCGATGTCGGACCGCACCCGGAAGACGGCGAGATGATCACCGCCGGCATCGGACGCTTCGGCCCTTACGTGAAGCACGGTAAAACCTATCGCTCCATCGGCAACGATGACGACGTGCTGACCATCGGCTTGAACCGCGCGGTTTCCCTGATCGCAGAAGCACCTGCCCGGCGCGGCGCAGCCGAACCGCTGCGTGTGGTCGGCGAACACCCGGACGACAAGGAGCCGATCAATCTCTTCAAGGGTCGTTACGGTCCTTACGTCAAACACGGGAAGCTGATCGCCTCCCTGCCAAAGTCTGCCGATATGGAGAGTTTCTCCCTGGAAGCCGCCGTTGAGCTGCTCGCCGCGCAGGCGGAAAAAGCCAAGGCCAAAAAGGGCGGCAAGAAAGCGGCTGCCAAAAAAACAACGGGTAAGAAAAGCGCAGCGAAAAAGCCGGCCGCAAAGAAGAAGGCACCCGCCAAGAAAAAGGCGCCAGCAAAAAAAGCTGCGGCAAAAGACGAATAGACCGAGACCGACTTGGCCAAATCCACTCCTAAGGCGACACCTTTCCCGAGCAGGGATGAGGTGCTGGCCTTCATCCGCGAGAGCCCCGTTCCGGTTGGAAAGCGGGAGATCGCGCGCGCCTTTCACATCAAAGGAAGCGACCGGATCCCACTCAAGGCTTTGCTTAAGGAGCTCGAGCGCGAAGGCCATCTGGAACTTCGCGAAAAGAAGAAAATCATGTTGCCGGGCCACCTGCCCTCGGTCCTCGTTGTCGAGGTTGCGGATCTCGATGAAGACGGCGAGCAGCTCGCGCGGCCCGCGACCTGGGATCACGAAACACCTCCGCCGCGTATCTTCCTCGCGCCAGACAAACGCAGCCGCGCTGCCTTCGCGCCGGGAGAACGAGTCCTCGCCCGCCTCGAGCGCAACGATGACGGCAGCTACGACGCCAGTGTCATCCGGCGCATCGGAAAGACGCCCGACCGCATCCTGGGGATCTACGAACGCAGCCGCGAAGGCGGCCGCCTGCGTCCGACTGACCGCCGCGCAAAGAATGACTTCGTGGTGCGCGCGGAAGACGCCCGCGGCGCGGAACACGGCGAACTAGTACTCGCCACGCTGAAGACCACCCGTCACCGCAGCCGAGAGCGCGAAGCTCGCATCGTTGAGCGGATCGGCGCCATAGATACGCCGCAGGCACTGAGCCTGATCGCGCTCTACGAACATGACGTGCCGATCCCCTTCTCCAGCAACGCCGAGGAACTAGCGAAAGCAGCAACGGCGGCCGAGTTGGGATCCCGCGAAGACCTCCGAAGCCTTCCGCTGGTGACCATCGACGGCGCCGACGCGCGCGACTTCGACGACGCTGTCTGGGCGGAAGCGGACGACGACGAAGCCAACCCGGGCGGTTGGCATTTGATGGTCGCGATTGCCGACGTCGCCCACTACGTGACCGCTGGCAACGCGCTGGATCGGGATGCCTACAAACGTGGCAACTCGACCTATCTGCCGAACCAGGTCGTGCCCATGCTGCCTAAGGAGCTTTCCAACGGCTGGTGCTCTTTGAAGCCGGGCGTCGACCGGCCCTGCCTCGCGGTTCATATGTGGATCGACGCGGACGGCAATCCGCTCCGTCATCGTTTCATCCGCGGTCTGATGCGCTCGGCAGCGCGCCTCACTTACGAGCAAGTTCAAGCGGCGCAGAACGGCGTTGATGATGAGATCCCGGGACAGCTGGTCGATTTGGTGATTAAACCCCTCTATGGTGCCTACGCAGCCCTGCTGGCCGCCCGGGAAGAGCGCGGCACGCTAGAGCTGGAACTGACCGAGCGCCGTGTGGTCATCGGCGACGATGGCCAGATCCTGGGGATCGAACCACGGGAGCGTCTGGACAGCCACAAGCTGATCGAAGAATTCATGATCGCCGCCAACGTGGCCGCTGCGACGGAACTGGAACGGCTGCGGCGTCCCTGCATGTACCGGGTGCACGAACCGCCGGACCCGGTCAAGATCGAGGCTCTCTCCACGGTTCTGGCCAGCATGGATCTGCGACTGGCCCGTGGTCAGGTCATTCGCCCGAAGGTTCTGACGCAAATTCTCGCGAAGGCAGGCGACCGGCCGGAAAAGCCGATGATCAACGAAATGATCCTTCGCTCCCAAAGCCAAGCGGTCTACGCGCCGGAAAACCTCGGTCACTTCGGCCTGGCCCTGACGCGCTACGCACACTTCACATCGCCGATCCGCCGCTATGCCGATCTGCTGGTTCACCGGGCACTGATCTCGGGCCTGAAGCTGGGCGACGACGGATTGCCGCCCGATGCCGCGGAGCGTTTCGAGGAGATCGCGGGGCATATCAGCAAGACCGAACGCCGCTCCGCGGCCGCCGAACGCGACGCGGTGGACCGGCTTACGGCAGCCTATATGTCGGACAAGGTCGGCCGGATCTTCTCCGGGCGTATCAATGGCGTCACACGTTTCGGGCTCTTTGTGACCCTGGACGAGAGCGGCGCCGACGGCCTCGTGCCTATGAGTTCCCTGCCCGACGACCGCTACGACCACGTGGAAGAAAAACACTGCCTGGTGGGACGGCGCTGGGGGCGGGTCTATCGGCTCGGCGACCGGGTCGCGGCCCGCCTGCTCGAAGCGACACCGGTCACCGGCGGCCTGGTGCTGCAGCTGATCGAAGGCGATGACAGCGAGAACGAGGCGCAGGATCCCTCTGACACAGCAGGATCCTGGGACCCACTTAAAAAGTCTGGCGCCCATAAAAAGCTGTCCGACCGGCGCGCCCGCAGTACAAGCCGGCGTCCGGCAAGCAAATCCAAAGGCAGAAAGAAAAGCTCGAAGGCCAAAAGACCGGCCGGTCGCTCAAAATGAATCGCCGCCACCGCAAAATCTTTACGAATCCTTGACGGCCTTGAGGTTCAATCACGCCGTATCCCGCACGATAAATAAATTGTGTGTTTGCGATATTAGCGGTGGCGAACTAGAACAGACGTCGCTTAGTATTTGATTGGACTTGAAATTAGGGAAATTGGCGGGTGGCGGAACCATCATTGCCTAATGACGTTCCCGGCAGCGCAACGCCGGAAGAAACAAAGCCCAGAAACAGGGCCTTACGAACGGTTTCCCGTGGAGCGCTACTATCGCTCGCATTTTTTATCGTCGCCTGCGCGTCGCAGGACTCTACCACCTCTAGCGGCTTCGACCGTTCCCGCGCCGACCGTCTGTTCGTCGCCGGTTATCGTGATGTTGCAGAGAGCTATATCGACGAGATCAAGGTCAACCAGTTGGCGCTTGCCGGGCTCGAAGGTCTCGCAACCATCGATCCGGACCTCTCCGTGGCGATCGAAAGCGAAGAGGTGCGCATTGCGGTCGAGGGTGAAGAAGCCATTCGTTTCCATCAGCCGCACCCGAACGATGTGAATGCCTGGGCCAGCCTGACGACCGCCGCGATATCGCTCGCCCGGACCAAGTCCAAGGAACTCGAGGAAGCAAACACGGAGCGTCTCTACGAAACCGTGTTCGACGGAATGCTCGGCGAGTTGGATCAGTTCTCGCGCTATTCGGGTCGTGAAGAGGCCCGGATTAACCGCGCAAGCCGCGATGGGTTTGGCGGCGTCGGGATCCGGATCAACATTACGGACGAAGGAATCAGGGTTCTCTCCGTTATGGAGAAAACGCCGGCGGAGCGTGCGGGCCTCAAGGCTAACGATCTGATCCTGAAGATCGACGGCGTCGACACTGCTGGCTTGTCGCAGCGCGATGCGATCACACGCCTGCGTGGACGCCTGCGCAGCAAAGTGAGGCTTGTGGTCGAACGCGACGGGCGGGAGCACCCGCTACCGATCACGGTCACCCGGGCACGTATCGTTCAACAGACCGTCCGTATCAAGAAAGCCGACGAAATCGCCCATATCGCGGTGTCCGGCTTTAATCAGAACACAACCCAGAACCTGCGTCAGAAGATTCGCGAAGTCGCCCAGCGGGTCGGTCCTAAGCTGAAAGGCTATGTGATCGATCTTCGAGGCAACCCGGGCGGTCTGCTGGATCAGGCCGTGGGAGTCTCGGATCTTTTCATTACCGAAGGCCGTATCGTCTCCACCCATGGCCGGCACCCTGACAGCGAGCAGTTCTTTGACGCCGAACCTGACGATATTGCCAAGGGATTGCCGATCATTGTGCTGATCAACAGCAATTCGGCTTCCGCCTCCGAGATCGTCGCCGCCGCGCTGCAGGACGCCGGCCGGGCGGTCGTGATCGGCAGCAACTCCTACGGCAAGGGAACCGTGCAGAACGTCTTCCGGCTGCCAAACCAGGGCGAACTGGCCCTCACCTGGGCCCGGTTCCACGCGCCTTCGGGCTATGCCCTGCATGAGCGTGGCGTGTTGCCGGATATCTGCACAACCAAGGACATCAAGTCGGCTGAGGACGTTCTGAGGGCGCTCCGCCAGGGCACCATGCCGATTGACCACAACATTCGGAACGTCTCGCCCGATTTCAACGACCCCGCCTCCATCAGGCTGCTGCGAGATAATTGCCCGCCCCGCCAGTCCACGGCGGAGATCGACCTGGAGGTGGCTGAACGGCTGCTGACCGAGCCTTCACTCTATGTGCAGGCGCTGGGTGAGATCGAAAGCGGCACCACGGCGCGCGCGAGATCTCAGGTGTCCGCGACCGCTGCGAGAGCAGCGCCGGCAGCCGCCAGCGAAAGCAGGCAGTGATTCGACGAGCCGGCGTTCTTTTGGGCCCTGTGAAAGACAGTTGCCCGACGGATTTTTGCCGAGACGCTGCTCTTCATCGAATAAGACCTTAACCTCGTGTCGAATCCGACCGCCCTCTCCTCTGCAAACAGCAGAATTCAGCCTGTACGCCCGGTACCGGCCGCATCTCTGGTCCTTCTCCGCCGTACATCGGCCAAAAGTCTGGAAGTCCTCCTGGGTCGGCGTCACAGCGCCGCTCGCTTTATGCCGGGGGTGTACGTGGTTCCAGGAGGCCGGGTGGAGGCGGAAGACAGCAGAGAATCGGGTTTTTCCGAACAGTTCCGGCCACTCCCACCAGGGCTCGACAAGGCCACCCTTGTCCGTGCTCCGGCAATGCTGCGGGCTGCCCTGAGGGAGACCTACGAAGAGACAGGCCTGCTTTATGGTCTCGATGATCATACGTTCCAAGGCGACTCGCCGTCTGGCGGGCTTTGGCAGCGTTACGCACAATCGGCGCTCCGTCCCGCTTTCGAGGAGTTAAGCTTTATCGCCAGGGCCATCACGCCGACCTTTTCGCCTCGCCGTTTCCACACCCGATTCTTGCTTGGCGACGGCAGATTCGCCCGAGGAAACATTGCAGGCGACGGGGAGCTCGAGGATATCGGCTGGTATCCTCTTTCCGAAACCTCCGATCTTCCAATGGCCGGAATTACAAGAATGGTTTTGGAAGAAGCCCTAAAGCATTATAATAACGACATAAACCCCCAAGTTTCCGAGCCCGCACGTCCCGCGGCCATGTTCCGCTGGGTTGGGTCGAAACATCAAGGCGGTGTTTCCTCGAGCCGTAAGGCACTGAAGGCTTGACTTCGGCGCTTCTGTCGCTATTTTGCGCGCTGACTTTAGGTTTTCTGGGCCTGAAGGCGTACCTCTGTGTCAACGAGAACGCTGTTCGGACCCGCTATCAAACAAAGTGGATTGTGCCATGGCTAAGCCTGCTACACAGCTCATCCGGATGGTCAGCACGGCTGATACGGGTTACTTCTACGTTGCGAAGAAGAATCCCCGGACTCTGACCGAAAAGCTCGAGCTGAAAAAGTACGACCCGCGCGCGCGCAAGCACGTCATCTTCAAAGAACAGAAGATGAAGTAAGCTTTTCCGCGCCATACGGAATTGCAAACGGCCGTCCCTTAGGACGGCCGTTTTGCTTTTTGCGACCAGCGTCCAGAACTTAACCTGTTGTACTCGCTATTGGCGGCGTCCGTCTTTTCAACGCCACGCTAGGAGACGCTCAGACAGGCGTCCGCAACCGCGCTAAAGGGAGACATACAGCGCTGCGTCCGGCCTGCACTATGTAGGTAGCGTTAGGCGCCGTCAGGACAGAGACGCCACGGCGAGGTCCCGCAGGTAACTAGGAAACCTTGGTCTCGTTGGAAACGACCTGAGCGATCACCGGCTCGCGTTCAGCCTGGGTGAGCGGCTGAGCGGAAACGACCCTGTTGCGGCCGGAACGCTTGGCCTGGTATAGCGCAGCGTCGGCGCGGGCAAGCAGGCTGTCCGCGATCTCCATGGGATCCGTTGTCGTGGCAACGCCGATCGAGATCGTAACCTGGAGCGGATCTCCCAGCTCCACAGTCTGGAAGGCCTCCTCCGCCACGCGAAGGCGCACCCGTTCGGCAATGGTGATCGCAATCACGGAGGCCGTGTCGGGCATGATCACCACGAACTCTTCGCCGCCGTAGCGGGCCAGAAGATCGAAGTCGCGGATACTGTCGGCCACGCGCGCAGACAAAGACTTGAGAATGGCGTCGCCGGCAGCATGGCCGCAGTTGTCGTTGACGTCCTTGAACTTGTCGATGTCGAACAGCATCACCGAGACCGGCTTCGCGCTTTCGGCGATCTCCATGATCTTGCGATCAAGATGCGCGTTCATATAGCGCCGATTGTAGACGCCGGTCAGGCCATCGGTGTAGGCCAGCGACACAGATTGCTGCAGCATTTCGCGCAGCATGTCGTGGTAACGCCGACGCCGGATCTGGGTACGCGAACGCGCCCGCAGCTCGTTGCTGTCGATCGGCTTGATCAGGTAATCCGTGACGCCGAGATCCAGTCCCTTGGCCAGCTGGGGCAGGTTCTCTTCTTCCAGCACCAACAGGATCGGCACATGACGTGTCTCTTCCTGCGTGCGGAACTGCGAGCAAAGCCGCAAGCCGTCCTCATCCCCTAGAAACAGGCTGACGATCATCAGATCGTAGGATTCACGGCAACCGAGCTCCAGCGCCTCGGCGGTCGTTGTCCGGCGATCGATGGTATGTCCGGCTTCGCTCAAATAGCCGACGACCTTTTCCGCGACCAGATCGTTCGCTTCGGCGAGCAGGATTCGGGCATTGGCCGTCTCCTCTTCGCTGCCGAGTTTCTTTTGCTCCAGCACGGGATCGCGGCCGGAGGCCGCCTGACGAACGCGCAGCTCATCCATCATGACCTTAAGGCGCGCCAGGGACCGGACCCGCGCAAAGAGAGCGATATCGTTGACCGGCTTGGTCAGAAAATCGTCGGCGCCCGCTTCCAGTCCGCGCACACGGTCGCTGACATCACTCAACGCGGTCACCATGACCACCGGGATATGACTGGTCGCAGGGGAAGCCTTCAGGCGTGCGCAAACCTCGAAGCCGTCCATTCCAGGCATCATGACGTCGAGCAGCACCAGGTCGGGCATCTCCGAAGTCGCAACTTCGAGCGCAGTCGGACCGTCGGAGGCCGAAAGAACCTCGAAGTACTCGGCCATCAGCTTCGCTTCGAGAAGCTTCACATTGGCCGGTATATCATCAACAACGAGAATTCTAGCGGTCATTCGGGGCCTGGTTTATGGCGATCTAAAAACAGGGCGCAGGAAGCAGCGCAGCGAGAGGGCTAATTCAGAAAGCGTTCGACGGTCTCGAGGAAGTTGGTCACCGAGATCGGCTTTGCGATATAGGCCTCGCATCCACCTTCGCGGATCTTTTCCTCGTCACCCTTCATAGCGAAGGCCGTAACGGCGATCACGGGGATAGAGCGCAGATTGTCGTCTTCCTTAATCCACTTCGTAACTTCGAGACCGGAAACCTCAGGAAGCTGAATGTCCATCAAAATAAGATCGGGATGATGTTCGCGCGCAATGCGCAGCGCCTCCATACCATCCTTCGATTGCAGTATATTGTATCCATGGGCTTCGAGCAGATCGTGGAAGAGCTTCATGTTCAGCTCGTTATCTTCGACCACCAAGACCGTCTTGGCATCGTTGTTGCCATTTTGCATGTTCGCGTCGCCTCAACCTTTGACTAAAGTCACGGGTTTTGTTCCAACCGATTTGACATCTGTCGCCGCAATTCTGAATCCGCCGACTCGGAGCCGCCGAAAAACCCGCCCAAGATGCAGGCCTATGGATTGTGCTCCCAGAGATCTATACGCTTAAAGTTAATTTAAAGTAACCAATTACGTTGAAGCTTGCGACTGTGCAACAGATTTAGCGGCTGTCTTGGGAGAAGAAAGTGCAGTGCGTATAGGGATTGACTTGGGCGGGACCAAGATCGAGGGGATCGTCTTAGCGCCGGATGGAAGTGAGCTTTTACGCCGGCGCATCGATACTCCGGCGGGTGACTATCGGGCCACCATTGCCGCAGTCGGGTTCCTGGTGCAATCGCTTGAAGAGGAAACCAAGCAGTTTTGCAGTGTCGGCGTGGGCATACCCGGTGCCGTCTCTCTTCTTACTGGAAGGGTTAAGAACGCCAACTCGACCTGCTTGATCGGCCGCAATATCGAACAGGATCTTACCGTCGCCCTCAAGCGCCCCGTACGGGTCATGAACGACGCCAACTGCTTCGCGCTCTCGGAAGCCTCTGATGGCGCGGCCTCACAGGACGCATTCCCTGAGGCCAAGGTTGTCTTCGGCGTTATCCTTGGTACCGGTGTCGGCGGCGGCATCGTCATGCGGGACGCGGTTTTGTCCGGGCGCAATGCTCTCGCCGGTGAATGGGGTCACAATCCCCTGCCCTGGCCCCGTCCCGAGGAACTCCCCGGGCCTCCCTGTTATTGCGGGAAATCTGGATGCATCGAGACTTTTCTCTGCGGGCCCGCGCTTTTCGCCGACTATCGCAGTGCCGGCGGCACCGCCAACTCCAACCATGAGATAGTCCAAGCCGCAGAGCAAGGCATCGATGCCATCGCAGAAGCTGCACTGTGTCGCTACGAGGACCGGCTGGCCCGCGCACTCGCAATGGTCATCAACATTCTCGATCCGGATGTCATCGTCCTGGGCGGCGGCATCTCGAATATCGGGCGTCTCTATACGTCCTTACCTTTCCGCCTCCAGGACTATGCCTTCACCGACTCTTGCGAAACACCCATTGTTCCGCCATGCCATGGAGACTCAAGTGGCGTGCGCGGCGCCGCCTGGCTCTGGAGCGAAGAGGAAGCCGCGGAGCTCCAAGCGCGCACTCCAGCAAAATCCGCGCAACGGCTTGCTTCCGCCGCAGCAGGCCAACTATGACCCGGCGAAATCGATGACGCAGCTGTGCCGGGATTGCTTCACCACGTTCGAGGGAGAACCGGAGAAGAAGGGCCGCCACACGCGCTGTCCTTCTTGCGGCTCGCCGCGCATCGTTTCGCACCCGGAACTGGAATGCCTATCCATTGCGCATATCGACTGCGACGCCTTCTACGCCAGCGTGGAAAAACGGGACAATCCGGACCTGATGGACAAGCCCGTCATCGTCGGCGGCGGCCGACGCGGTGTCGTCTCGGCGGCGTGCTATGTGGCACGCGTCTATGGCGTGGGATCGGCTATGCCCATGTTCAAGGCGCTCAAGGCCTGCCCCCATGCCGTGGTGATAAAACCCGATATGGCGAAGTACAGTCGGGTCGGGCGTGAAGTTCGCAATCTGATGGAAGCGGTCACCCCCATGGTTGAACCGCTTTCAATCGACGAGGCCTTTCTCGATCTCACGGGTACGACACAGCTGCACGGCGGCTGTCCGGCGCGAACGCTGGCGAAGTTGGTGAAACAGATAGAGGAAGACATCGGGGTCACCGCTTCGATCGGTCTCAGCTACAACAAGTTCCTGGCGAAGGTTGCCTCAGATCTGGATAAGCCACGGGGTTTTGCGCTGATCGGCGAAGAAGAAGCCGCCCGCTTTATGGCCGAAAGACCCATCGGCATTATCTGGGGTGTAGGTAAGGCTTTCCGGAAGCAGTTGGCAAAGGACGGTATCCGTCAGGTGAGAGACCTCCTGCCCTATGATGAGAGCCAGTTGATCGCCCGCTATGGGCGGATCGGCAGCCGCCTCTATTCTTTCGCGCGGGGCATCGACGGTCGCAAGGTCGAGCCGCATTCGGCCATGAAGAGCATCTCTGCCGAAACCACCTTCAACGAAGACCTTAAAGACCTGCGGCGATTGGAAAAGCAACTCTGGCCACTCTGTGAAAAGGTCTCCAAGCGCCTAAAAGCCAAAGAGCTGGCCGGCGGCAATATCGTGCTCAAGCTGAAGACCGCCGACTTCAAGACCATCACACGCAGCCGGACCCTGGAGGATCCCACCCAGCTGTCGGAAGTTATCTATCAGGAAAGCCGGCGTCTGTTGGCGACGGTCACGGACGGGCGGCACTTCCGTCTGATCGGTGTCGGCACCAACGACCTGCGCGACGGCGAGGATGCCGACCCGCCTAGCCTGCTGGTGCCCGAACTGGAACAGGTCGCCAAGGTCGAGCGTGCCATCGACGCCGTTCGGCAAAAGCTGGGCGATGGTGCGATTAAGAAAGGCCGAAGTCTGGACTGACACGGATCGCGCCGAGAGAACCGCGGCGCAGAGCTTCATCAGCAGTCGGGTTCATCGAAGGGCTTGAGTTCACGCAGGCGCGCCTTGACCACGAAGTCGCCGTAGTCCAACTCCAACTCATCGACAACGCCGTTGGCGAAGATCCGCAGGCCCTGTTCCTGTTCGGGCTCCCCGGTCTGGTTCTTTACATCGAAAAACGCCAGTTGCATGCGCCAGGAGGCCTCGTCATCCATCGTCGCCGCGACTTCACCCAGATCCTCTCCAGCTTCGAGCCGTCCCACCAAAGCCGCCGAAATACCGAAGAATCCATCGTCGCCGGAGCCGTCGAAAACGATCGTCCAAAGTGGCAATCGATCTTCCTCGGCCGCATTCAAAAGTTCGAGGCTGTGCTGAGTCGGAAAGACTGCGCCTTTGGGCAGGGTCAGTTCCCGCTCCTCCTGCCCGCTGATGCGCGCTGTTCCGCGCCGGTCGCCATCGCCCCGCTCTGCTTCGCCGCGCACCTCTTCAACGGTCGCGCCATTGTAGTCGCGCTTGATGAAGAACTGATAGGTTTTACCGTCCTTGGCTTCCCAGGACTTATGAGACGCACCGAAGTCGAGATGGCGACCGTCGGAGTAATCCACCTTCAGCCGGGTTTTATGCAGCACCGTCCAACCGGAACAGGCGTCCTCCCATTCGAACTCGAAAAAACCGCTGGCTTGCGTGACAGTGCTGTTCTCCTGAGTCCGGCTCAACGTAAGATCATAGATCGCCCGATGGGGGAGTATTTGGCTCGACGCCCCTGCTGGCAAAACAAACGTGGCGCAGAACGCCGCGGCCAGGAAGCAGCGAAGCGGACTTAGTCCCATGAACTGGCGATCAAACATTAACTGCAGCACTCCCGAAAAACCGTCACCCAAACGCAACAAAGCGGCGGGACTCTAGCAGGCCACCTCTTCAGCGTGTACTAATTTGTCCCAACGGCATCGTTGCGGCGCCGTTCGGCCATTATGTGACAGCGGAGAGCCTTTTATATGTCAAGCAAGCCTAGCGTCCTCGTAACCCGTGGAATGCCCGATGCCGTCGCAGCCCGCCTGGCACGCGACTACGATGCCCGCCTGAATCAGGAAGATACGCACTACGGCAAAGATGCCCTGATACAGCGTGCGGGCGGATGCCAAGCCGTCCTCTGCACACCCACCGAAAAGATGGACGCGGAAACGATCGCGGCCCTCCCGGAAGAGGTTCGGATCCTCGCCACCTTTTCGGTCGGCTTCGAGCACATCGATGTGGAGGCTGCCGGCAAGAGAGGGCTGGTGGTCACCAACACCCCTGACGTCTTGACCAATGCAACCGCCGACATTGCATTGCTGCTCATCCTGGCAGCCGCACGCCGCGCTTATGAGGGCGAACGTCTGGTGCGGGAGGACAAGTGGATCGGCTGGAAGCCAGATTTCATGCTCGGCACCGATGTCACCGGTAAGCGCCTGGGCATTCTTGGGATGGGCCGGATCGGCGAGGCCACGGCAAAGCGCGCCCGTGGCTTCGACATGGAAATCCATTACACGAAACGACAACGGCTGGCGCCGGAGCAGGAACAAGGCGCGGTCTATCACGAAAGCCTGGAAGACATGCTGCCACAGTGCGATTTCCTCTCGATCCACTGCCCGGCCACCCCCGAGACCCATCACCTGATCAACGAGGAGCGGCTGGCCCTCTTACCCGAAGGCGCGATCGTGGTGAACACCGCGCGCGGCACTATTGTGGACGATGCGGCCCTGATCGCAGCGCTCAAGAGCGGCCGGGTCGCCGCCGCCGGCTTGGATGTCTTTGAAGGCGAACCGCAGATCAATCCGGGCTATCGCGACTTGCCGAACGCTTTCCTGCTGCCGCATGTCGGCAGCGCCACCGTCGAGACCCGCAATGCCATGGGCTTCAAGTGCCTCGACAATTTCGATGCCTATTTCCGCGGGGACGCGCCACCTGACCGGCTGGTTTGACGGCAGCGTTTTCTTGGAGCGTTCAAGACCTGTTCACCCGGCTAAACTTGCCGACCCGGTAAAATCTGCCGGGCCAAAGCACTGAAATGACACAAAAATAGCCCGAATTTCTGGCACGGCGTTTGCTTCTTCTTCAGCCAAATGTCTTTTCACAATGGGGAAGAGATGCCGTGTCAGCATCACAGGTCCTGAAATCAGCCTTGGAACCCGCAGAGCCAAACGCGGTGACCGATATCTGCGCCGTGAGCGAACGTCTGCAACAGCTCGCCGAGCCACGCAAATGGAAGATCGATCCGGCTTCCAAGCAACTGCTCGAAGAACTTCTGGCCCTCGCCGCGGAAGCCGAGCAGACCGTGGCGGAACAGAAAGAGCGGATCCGCTACCTCGAAAGCCTGTCCATGACCGACGAGCTGACAGGTCTGCTAAATCGCCGCGGCTTCGATGCGGAATTTAGCCGCGCCCTCGCCCGCGCCGACCGTTCGGACGAAAACGGACTGCTGATCCTCTGCGATCTGGACCATTTCAAAGCCATCAACGACAGCTATGGTCATTTGGCCGGCGACGCCGTCCTGCGGGCCATCGGCGAGAAGCTGTCCCGCAATACCCGGCAGTGCGATGCGGTCGCGCGCATCGGCGGAGATGAGTTCGCCATCCTGCTGACCCAGGCCGAACCCGATATGGCCGCCAGCCTCACCTCCAAGCTCAACCGCATGCTGAATACGCTGGTCGTGGAGTGGAACGGTCATCACATCCCGGTCTCCGCCAGCACGGGCTTCGATAACTATTGCGCGGGCAAGACCGCAGAAACGGTCATGTTTCTTGCCGATCAGGCGCTCTATGCGCGCAAAGGGCAGATGCGCGAAATGCTCTGCGCGCCGAGCAAGAGAGGTCGCCGCCTCTCAGTCCGACGCTAAGCAGGCCGACTGAAGAAGCTCATCAGGTCACAAGCGGTTGCTGCTGCGTGATGCAGTGAATCCCGCCACCGCCGAAGGCAATGTCGGTGGCCGATACGCTGACCACCGTTCGATTGGGAAAAGCCGACGAGATAATCTCGAAGGCATTGTTGTCCTGTACGTCCTCAAAGGACGGCATCACGATTCCACCGTTGGCGATATAGAAGTTGATATAGGAGCGGCTCAACCGTTCCCCCTGATCGTTGCTCATACGTTCAGGCTGCGGCACTTCGATGACTTCCAGCGGCCGGCCCCTCGCATCGCTTGAAGCCCTCAGCCGGCTAATATTGTCCTGTAAAACCGCATAGTTCTCGTCGTTGGAATCGTCGCTCGAAAGCGCAAGCACCACGCCCGGCGCGGCGAAGCAGGCCAGGTTGTCGATATGGCCGTCGGTTTCGTCGTCGATCAAACCCTCGTTCAACCAGATGACACGCTCGATCCCAAGATAAGCGCCGAGCTTCTCCTCGATGTCGGCGCGGCTCAAATCCGGGTTGCGGTTCGGGTTGAGCAGACACTGCTCGCTGGTCAGCAGCGTCCCCTCCCCGTCCACATGGATAGAGCCGCCCTCGAGAACCATGTCTGCGGAAAAGACGGGAAGGCCCAGATGCTCAAGAATGGCGGTCGCTGTTTGCCGGTCGTTATCGTAGTTGTTGTACTTTCCGCCCCAGGCATTGAATTTCCAGGCAACGCCCGCGAGATCACCTCGTTCGCTGACCACAAAGCTCGGTCCGGTGTCGCGGGTCCAGGAATCGTCATGCGGAATCGGCAGGCAACTGACGCCTGAGCCACAACGCAGGGAAACCTCCGCCAGATGTTCCGGGTTCGCGATCATCGTGACGGGCTCGAAGGCTGCGATGGCATTGGCAACCTCGGCATAGGCGTCCTGGGCCAGTTCAAGACGGTCGCCCCACAAGGCCTCGCGGCAGGGCCAGGCCATCCAGCAGCGGCTGTGCGGCATCCACTCGGCCGGCATGAAATATCCGTCATCCCGCGGAAGTGTCATCGACGCATCCTCTCACCTTCCCGTAGCGAGCGGCAGACTCTAAGTGAGGCCGAAACGAATAGCAATCGGCTCTCCTGGAGCCGACAGCCATCCGTCAACAGCATACCGCAAACACCAATAGGTTAGAACAAAGGAAAATAATACAGTCTAACCGAGCAAACTCCGCCAAAACCTAGTATGGCTTCAAATGCGCCCGAGCTTGCCCTTAAGCGCGAACAAACTCAAAAGGTCTGGGCGTCGTTACTGCGGTGGCAGGTTGAGTTTCAGATGCAGCTCGCGCAGCCGTTCCATGGGAACTTCCGCGGGCGCGTGCATCATCAGGTCTTCGGCCTTCTGGTTCATCGGGAAGGCTACCACCTCACGAATGTTGGGCTCGTCGGCCAGCAACATCACGATACGATCGATACCTGGCGCCGAGCCACCATGCGGCGGGGCGCCGAACTTCAGCGCTGAAAGCAGGCCGGAGAAACGCTCCTCAACCTCTTCCTGCGCGTAGCCGGCAATGGAGAAGGCCTTGTACATGACCTCCGGCAAATGGTTCCGGATCGCGCCGGACGACAGCTCCACGCCGTTGCAGACGATGTCGTACTGATAGGCCTTGATGGTCAGCGGGTCCTGGTTCTCCAGCGCTTCCAAACCGCCCTGCGGCATGGAGAAGGGGTTATGACTGAACTCGATCTTGCCGGTTTCTTCGTCCAGCTCGTACATGGGGAAGTCGACGATCCAGCAGAACTTGAAGCAGTTCTTTTCCAGAAGATCGAGATCGTCGCCCAGCTTGGTCCGGACGGTGCCCGCGAACTTCGCCGCGGCGCCAGCCTTGTCGCAAGCAAAGAAGACGGCATCGCCATCCGCGACACCCGTCGTCTGCTTGATCTGTTCGATACGCTCGGCATCCAGGTTCTTGGCAATCGGGCCCTTGGCCTCGCCATCCGCAAAGTTGATGTAGCCGAGGCCAGCCGCACCCTTGGCACGGGCCCAGTCGTTCAGCTTGTCAAAGAAACTACGCGGTTTGCCACCCGCGCCCGGCGCCGGAATAGCGCGCACGACAGCGCCCTTCTCCACCTGCTTGGCGAAGATCCCGAAACCGGAGCCCCGGAAAGCCTCGGTGACGTCCTGGATGACGATCGGGTTGCGCAGGTCCGGCTTGTCCGAGCCGTACTTCATCATGGCTTCGTCGAAAGGAATGCGCGGGAAAGGTGCATCCGTTACCGAGCGGCCATTGGCGAACTCTTCGAAAACGCCGTGAAGGACCGGCTCGATGGCAGCAAAAACGTCGTCCTGGGTCACGAAGCTCATCTCGAAATCGAGCTGATAGAACTCGCCCGGCGAGCGGTCGGCGCGGCTGTCCTCGTCCCGGAAACAGGGCGCGATCTGGAAGTAACGGTCGAAACCGGCCACCATCAGCAACTGCTTAAACATCTGGGGCGCCTGCGGGAGGGCGTAGAACTTGCCCGGATGAATGCGGCTCGGCACCAGGTAGTCGCGCGCGCCTTCGGGGCTGCTGGCGGTCAGGATCGGGGTCTGAAACTCGGTGAAGTTCTGTTCGATCATGCGCCGGCGGATCGAAGAGATCACCTGGCTGCGCAGCAGGATCTTCTCGTGCATCTTCTCCCGGCGCAGGTCTAGATAGCGGTAGCGCAGCCGGATTTCCTCGCCTGCGTCCTCGTCTGCGTTGACCTGCAGCGGCAGCATGTCCGCGGTCGACTGAACGGTCAGTTCGTCCACGCCAATCTCGATCTGGCCTGTCGGCAGCTTGTCGTTAACCGTCTCGGCCGTCCGTTCGATCACCCGACCGGTTACGGTGATCACACTCTCGTTCCGGGCCGATTCGAGCTTTTGGAACAGCGGACTGGAGATATCGATCACGCACTGAGTCAGCCCGAAATTATCGCGCAGGTCGACGAACAGGAGTTGGCCGTGATCGCGCTTACGGTGCACCCATCCGGAGAGGCGGACGGTCTCACCTGCGTGCGACAAGCGAAGTTCTGCGCAGGTATGCGTGCGATAGGGATGCATGGGAGGTCCTCTGGAACGCTGGGTCTGATCAAATAAAAGCGGGCGAAAGAGGCATCTAAGCCGCCGTTTTGTCAAGGGCTCGAAGATGAAATCCTGGTGTGGGACGTCCAGCCGACGCTCATCGCGGGCCTTGGCTTTTAACACAGGTGATTACCGTGTATATCCGTTCCATGACAATTATTGCCGACAGCACCGAACTCGCCGCTTTTTGTTCCCGACAGGCCAATGCGGAATACCTCGCCGTCGATACGGAGTTTCTCCGGGATACGACCTACTGGCCCCAGCTCTGTTTGGTGCAGATCGGCGGCCCCGATGAGGTCGCCGCTATCGATACCCTGGCGCCGGATATCGATCTGGCCCCCCTCTTCGCCCTGATGGACAATCCGAAAATCCTGAAAGTCTTTCATTCCGCGCGCCAGGACCTGGAGATCTTTTTCCATATGATGGGGCACGTTCCCGGGCCGATTTTCGATACCCAGGTGGCCGCGATGGTCTGCGGTTTCGGCGACTCGGTGGGCTACGACACCATGGTGCGAAAGCTGACTGGCGCGCAGATAGACAAATCCTCCCGCTTCGCCGACTGGTCGCGCCGGCCGCTCTCCGAAAAACAGCTGAACTACGCGCTCTCCGACGTCATCCATCTGCGGCCTGCGTTCGAGAAGCTGAAGCGGCGCCTGGACAACTCCGGCCGGGCCGGTTGGCTGGACGAGGAGATGGCGATCCTGACCAATGACGATACCTATCGTATGGACCCGGAAAACGCCTGGTCGCGTCTCAAAACCCGCTCCAACGATCCGCGCTATTTCGCCATCCTCAAAGAATTGGCGGCCTGGCGGGAGCGCGAAGCCCAACGCCGCAACACGCCCCGGAATCGCGTGCTGCGGGACGAGCAGTTGTTCGACATCGCGGCGCATCGCCCCAAGAACGCCGACGCCTTAGGCCGCACCAGGGGGCTTTCCCGGGATATGGCCGGCGGGCGGATCGGCCAGGGGATCCTGGAGGCCGTGGAACGCGGCCTCGCCATACCCAAAGCGGATTGTCCCATCCCGCCCAGCAAGCCAGATCTGCCTAACGGCCTTGGGCCGGTCATCGATCTCTTGAAGGTCCTGCTGAAGATGAAGTGCGAGAAGCACGACGTCGCCCAGAAACTGATTGCCAATGCCGCCGACCTGGAATTCATCGCAGCCGACGACAACGCGCCGGTTCCCGCCCTTTCGGGCTGGCGCCGAGAGCTCTTCGGCGAGGATGCCTTGGCGCTCAAACACGGCCGACTGGCCTTAACCACGCGCAATCGCAAGATTCGGGTGGTGCCCTTGGCCTCGGACGGGGAAGCGGCCTGAGAAAACCATGCGGCGTCGAATTTCTGCTTCTATAGCGCTCTGCGTCGCAGCCTTCATTTTCGCCCTGCCTGGCCCCACAATGGCCGAATCACCGGGTTACTCGCTCATTGGAACGCCGAAACTCGGATCGCCGGTCGACTGCAGTGAGCCTGAGCGCTGCTCGGTGCAGAACTACGTCGATTTCGACCCCGGCCCTCAAGCGCGGGATCACACCTGCGGCCCCCTCACCTACAATGGCCACAAAGGCGTCGACATCCGCCTGAGGAGCATTGCCGAAATGGACCGAGGCGTCGCGGTTCTGGCAGCCGCCGACGGCAGGGTTATCGCAACCCGGAACGATGTCCCCGACCGCCTATTGAACCAATTTGAGGCCCTGCAGGCGCTCGCTGGCCCGGCCAAACCCAGTAATTCCGTATCGCTTTATCACGGGAACGGCTGGGCCACGCACTACGGACATCTGCGCAGAGGCAGCGTGACGGTCCGTAACGGCCAAAGGGTAAAACGAGGTCAGGTCATCGGATTGATCGGCGCTTCCGGCAGCACGAACTTTCCGCATCTGCACTTCACCCTCACATTGAGGGACCAGGAAATCGACCCCTACAGCGGCCGCAAGCCCGGGAGTGGCTGCGGCGCAGGCGTATACCACTCCTTCTGGACCAAAAGGGCAGCCTCGCTTCTGGCATATAAGAGCTCTGGCATCCTCAATGCGGGTTTCTCAGAAATGTCACCGGGGCTCAGCAGTCTGACCCTCGATCCACCTCCGCCTGCACCGCTACCAGTCACGGCCGAACAGCTCGTCTTCTGGACCCGCATCTGGGGCCTGCGCCGGAACGACCGCGTCCGCATGCGGCTCTACGCGGCCAACGGTGTGCTGCTGGCAGAAACCACACATAGGGCTAAAAACAACCACCCGATCAACATGCGCTCGCTTATTATGCCCCGCTTCACCGATGCCTGGCCCAAGGGCGTCTATAAAGGCGAGTACCTGCTCGAGCGACCTCTTGGGAGCAAGGACGAAAAGTTCGACCAGATCCTCAAGGTCACGCGGAGCGTAGAGCTCAAATGAGTTCTTGAATGGCTTTGTAAGGGTCTCAGCCTTCGACAATGCCGATCTTGTTCACCCCGAGAACCTCAGCCAACGCTTTCAGCCGCCGCTCAACCACATCGCCCGCAAGTACAGAGCCATCAGAAGGCAGGACCAGGTTCACCCGGTTGCTCTTAACCGACAAAGACGTCCGTTCCAGGACGCTGCGCATACCGCCGGAAAGCAGGAACGCAAGGCGGAGTGCTACGCCCAATACTTGCGCCCGCCGGGTCATCTTTTGCTTCATCAACGGCAGAATCGACTCCACCCTCCGGGCCTGCACAGCGCCGCCATAGCGGAGGAAAACGGCATAGGCCATAAAGGCCCGGCCGCTGTGGTTCACCCCGACGAAGGGGTGATGCAGGATCCGAAACAGCGCCTGTTCCGACCGATACTCAGGATGTTCCCGCCAGGCAAAATCGGACAGATGACAGGTCGCCAGGCGCAACTGCCGGGCGCTCTCATCCTCATCTTCGAACAAAGAGCTGGTCCAGTCGAAGAGATGCGGCCCTAAGTCACCGAAACGGCCTTCTCGCGCGGCAATATCCTGCGCAATGGCAATCAGGGGATCCTTGGCCTGTTCCTGTGAAGGCAGCAGGTCGTAGACATGCCCTTCGCGCAGCCCGCAGGAAGAAAACACAATCTGCCCAAAACTCGCGCGCCGCAGAAGCTGATTGAGCACCAGCGCACCGTACGGCAGCGTCTCTACCCGGCGCCGGCTGACGCCCGCCGTCCGGGTCAAGGTATCCGCGCCCAGGCTGCTGACCAGCGAAGCCAACTCCTGCAGACGCTCGCTGCGCATCTCGTAGCCGTGAACGACGGACAGCGGATATTTGATCTGTTTGATGTGAACTCGCGCGAGGCCGCGCCAGGACCCGCCAACCGGATAAAAGGTCCGGCCCTTGGCTTCCTTAAGCCAGTCTACCTTGGCGAATTGTTTCTCGATCTCCGCTTTTGCCGCCTTGCGGTCGCCATGGGAAATTTCAATGAGCCTCAGAGGCCCAAGGCCAAGCGTCACGGAACGCCCGATCTTACCCTCGTTTAGCTCCACAAGCTCAAGGCTACCGCCGCCGAGATCCCCCATAATGCCGTCGGCCGCCGGCATTCCCGAGACCACGCCAAGCGCGGAGAGCCGGGCTTCGGCCTTACCGCTGAGGATCTGAATATCCAGTCCGTAGTCTTGCGTGATCTGCCGAACGAAGTCCTCGCCGTTTTCAGCTTCGCGCACGGCCGCCGTCGCCAGGACGGTCACATTGTCGATGCCCATGGAGCGCACCAGACGGGAGAAGCGCGCAAGGTTCGTCAGAGCCAGTTCGACGCCTTCCTCGCTCAGCTTCCCGGTCCGCTTCAGACCCCGGCCAAGACCGCAAAAAACTTTCTCGTTGAAGACCGGCGCCGGCGCCCGCTTCAGCGCATCAAACACCACCAGACGCATCGAGTTGGACCCGATATCGATCACGGCCACCCGCTCCCCATGGGTTAGCGGCACCGATTCGACTGCGTGCAAAATCTAACTTCCTTTTTCTAAAACGGCTGTCGTCCCCACGACCCTACAGCAAGGTTGTGGAGTTCCCTCCTACGTTCGCCCCCGCCCGAATCGCGCGGGCGAATTCGCGACAACAATTCCACAGGCCCGGAGCCGACTCTAGGCTTTTTTCTTCAAGACCAAACGCGGCGCTTTCTTCCCCTGCTTCCGTTTTTCGAGGGCCGACCCCCGGCCGGACAGACTGGGGTTGGTCATGAAATAGGTATGCGCCGAAAACGGCTTTCTGCCAGGCCTAACGCGGCGGTATTCGCCGTCCGAGTCCAGAATCCAGGTCTGCGCATCGTCGTTGAGGTTGGCGATCATGATCTGCTCAAGGATCTGCTTATGCGCCGTCGGGTTTTCCACCGGCACAAAGGTCTCCACACGCCGATCCAAATTACGCGGCATAAGATCAGCCGAAGAGATGAAAACCTTCGCACTTACCGATGGCAGACCTTTGCCCGCACCGAAGCAGACGATGCGGCTGTGCTCGAGGAACCGCCCGACAATGGACTTCACCCGGATGTTTTCGGAGAGCCCCTTTACCCCAGGCCGCAGACAGCAGATGCCCCGAATAACAAGATCGATCGACACGCCTGCTTTGGACGCCTTGTACAAGCGATCGATGACCTCTGCGTCGACCAGCGAGTTGACCTTGATCCAGATCGCCGCCGGCCGCTTCGCCTTCGCATGATCAATTTCGGCATCGATCAGCTTCAAAAGCCGCTCACGTAGGGTCAAGGGCGCGAAAGCGATCTTCTCCATCGGCTTCGGCTTGGCGTAGCCCGTCATGTGGTTGAAGAGACGCGTGGCATCCCGGCACAAGGCAGGATCTGTCGAGAAGAAGGAAATATCGGTGTAGATCCGGGCCGTGATCGGATGATAGTTGCCGGTGCCATAGTGAACATAGGTGCGCAGGTTCGAGCCTTCTCGGCGGGCCACCAGGGAGATCTTGGCGTGGGTCTTCAACTGAATGAAGCCGTAAACCACCTGAACGCCGGCACGTTCCAGGTTGCGGGCCCATTGGATGTTTCTTTCCTCGTCGAAACGCGCCTTCAGCTCAACCAGCGCCGTCACCGACTTGCCGGCTTCCGCCGCCTCCGTCAGCGCCTTGATAATCGGCGAGTCTTCACTGGTCCGGTAGAGCGTCTGCTTGATCGCGACGACCGCAGGGTCCTTCGCGGCCTGGCGGATGAACTGCACCACCACATCGAAGCTCTCGTAGGGGTGATGGACCACGAAATCCTTGGCGCGGATCGCCGCGAAGCAGTCGCCGCCAAAGTCGCGAACACGCTCCGGAAAGCGCGGATTATAGGGCGGGAACAACAGGTCCGGGCGGTCGCGCACGATCACCTGCGAAGCATCGGCAAGCCCAAGCAGACCATCGAGCTGAAAGACATCGGCATCATCGACATCCAGCTCCCGTACCACGAACTCGAGCAGATCCTCCGGCAGGTTCTTGTCGACTGTCAGACGAATCACGGAGCCCCGGCGGCGGCGTTTCAGCGCTGTCTCGAAGACGCGCACGAGGTCTTCCGCCTCTTCCTCGACCTCGATATCGCTGTCGCGCAGGATCCGGAAATAGCCATGTCCCGTGACGATAAACCCCGGGAACAACATATCGAGATAGAGCTGAACCACCTGCTCCAGGCGGATAATGCGCGTATTCTCACCGGGCAGGCGGATGAAACGCTCAATCTGCGACGGCAGAGGAATGAGACCATTGATGTGCGCGCCGTCTTCAGTCCGGTCTAGCTCCAACACCATGGAAAAACCACGGTTGGGCATGAAGGGGAACGGATGGGCGGGATCGATGGCAATCGGCGTCAGAACCGGGAAGATCTGGTTGGTGAAGTAATCGTCCAGCCAGGCCCGCTCGCCCTCGGTTAATTCATCGCTGCTGAGAACGGCCACGCCGGCTTGCCGCATTTCCTTGAGCAGTGCCCGCCACATATCCTGCTGGTCCTGCAAAAGCCGGGTAATCCGCGCATTGATGGCGTTCAATTGCTGCTCGGGCGTGAGACCTTCCGGGGTGCGCGTCGTCACATCCGCCCGCAACTGGCCCTTCAGACCCGCAACGCGGACCATATAGAATTCGTCCAGGTTGCTCGACGAGATCGCGAGGAAGCGCACCCGCTCCAGCAAAGGATGCTGTTTGTTACCAGCCTCTTCCAGCACCCGCTCGTTAAAGGCCAGCCAGGAGAGCTCCCGGTTGATGAAACGTTCGGGAGAATCGGTATCAATGCTGACGCTGGCCTCAACCTGAGTCTGTGGCTCATCCTCTATAACAGGTCTTTGCACCGGTTCGTCCACGATCGCCTCGTCTATTCAAAAGATCTGGGGTTAGCTCCAGCTAATAACACACGAGCTTTCATATATTATTACGATTTTGTGTCACTTGAGCGAGCTCAAGCTGAATGAAGAAATCTTGTGGATTTCCCGCTTACAAAGTGCCTGGGAAAGCCCCGCCATCGAGCAGGATGTTCTGACCCGTAATGAATCCGGCATGCTGTCCGCAGAGGAAAGCGCAGGCCTCGCCAAATTCTTCCGGATAACCGAAACGGCCTGCCGGGCTTCCCGCGATTCTCTCATCTCGCACCTCTTCGAGGGACCGGCCGCTCTTTTCTGAGACGGCTTTCAGCGTCCCCTGCAGCCGGTCCGTATCGAAGGGTCCAGGCAGCAGACCGTTGATCGTCACATTATGCCGAACGGTCTTGCGGGCGATTCCGGCCACGAAACCAGTCAGGCCGGCGCGTGCACCGTTCGACAGGCCGAGGATGTCGATGGGCGACTTGACCGCAGCGGAGGTGATGTTGACGATCCGACCGAAGCGGCGCTCGATCATGCCGTCCACCGTGGCCTTGATCAGCTCGATCGGCGTCAGCATGTTGGCATCGACCGCCTTGATCCAATCCTCCCGTTCCCAGTCGCGGAAATCGCCCGGCGGCGGGCCGCCTGCATTGTTGACCAGGATATCGGGCGCGGGGCAGGCCTCCAGAACGGCGGCGCGGCCTTCGGGCGTGGTGATATCGATCGCCACCGCCTTGACCTCGACACCTGTCTTCTGCCGGATCTCCTCGGCGGTCGCTTCCAGCGGCGCCGCTGTCCGGGCAGAGATGGTCACATTAACCCCTTCCCTAGCCAGCGATACCGCGCAGGCTTTGCCAAGGCCTTTACTGGCCGCGCACACCAAGGCCGATTTACCGCGAATTCCTAGATCCATGTTCTCTCTCCCTGATCAACACCCTAGGTTCTAGCCTGACCGCAGGCACAGCTCTAGGGCTGCTTCTTCAGTACATCACGCACCAGCGGAACTGTAATATGCCTATGCTGTCCCAGCGAGAAGGCATCGATGGAGTCGACCAGGTCGCGGGCCGACTCGAAAGACCGCTCCATCCTGGGCAGAATGTATCGCAAGACTTCCGGTGCAATCTTCAGCTGCCGGTCAGCGAACATCTTCACGAGCACGGCCTCGATCAGGGCATCGTCAGGCGCCCCCCAACTCAAGAACCTGGAGGGTCGAAAGGCGCGACTTTAAGTCAGCCAATGCGATGTTCCAGCGCGTCGGCGGGTTGTGGCCCGCGACCAGCAGGTGGCCGCGGCGCTCACGCATCATGTTGTAGAGATGGAACAAGCGGCGTTGCAGTTCCCCGTCATCCTGAATGGCTAGCTCGATGTCATCGACCACGCAGCAGGAAGCCTCACCGATGAGTTCCGGGGGTTCCTGTTCGCGCAGAGACGCGGCTGTGACCTCCGCCGCACCGCTGACCGCGCGCCAGACCTGGCAAAGATGCGACTTGCCGCTGCCGGCTGGCCCGCAAAGGGCGATGGCCGGCGCAGGCCAGTCCGGCCAGCTGTCGATGGTCTCGACCGCCAGGGCATTGCTGGGCATCACGAGAAAATCCTCCCGGCCAAGCGCCGGCCGGTGACCGAGATCAAGAGGAAGCTGAGCGGGCTGCGTCATGTCTTAGAGCTATCGTCCGTCGCTGCGGCTTCGCCTGAGGCGCCTTGCTCACTGTCGGTTTGCGCGCCCGCGCCCTGATAGTAGTGGCTGGCGAGATACTGACCGAGACCGAAGCGGACGCCGACTCCGATGACAGCGGCGACCGGAACCGCTAGCAGCACACCAACAAAGCCGAAGAGCGTTCCGCCCGCCAGCAGGCCGAAAATCAGCCAGACGGGATGCAGCCCGACTTTGTCCCCGACCAGGTTGGGGGTTAGGACATAGCCTTCGAGAATTTGGCCGGCGAAGAAGATAGCCGCGACCACCAGGACACCGGTCAGACTGTCGAACTGGCCCAAGGCGAGGCCCACGGACAGAGCCAAGCCGACGATAGAGCCGACATAGGGCACAATCGAGAGAATGCCGGCGAGCATGCCGACGATCAGACCGAAGTCGAGACCGGCGAGGCTCAATCCGATGGCATAAAACGCACCGAGCACCAGGCAGACCATGCCCTGCCCGCGCAGAAAGCCGGAGAGTGTCTCATCCACCTGCTTGACCAGGTCCCGGATGACACCCGCGTGGTCGCGTGGCAACCATCCATCCACACGCTCGACGATCCGATCCCAGTCTCTTAACAGATAGAAGGCCACAACCGGCGTGATCACCAGCAAAGAGATCACGTTGACCAGAGCCACGCCCCCGCTCAGAACGCCGACCAGCGCTTTGGTGATCCAGGAGATCACATTGTCCGCGGACCCCAGGACAGCGGCGCGGATTTTATCCAGCATCTGCGCGTCCAGCCGCATCTCGATTGCCGTCAGAAGCGTTGAGATTTTCTCTCTCAGAAACTCGAGGTAACCGGGCAGATTCTCCAGCAGACGGGCCGCCTGTCCGACGACCAGGGGCACGATCAGGACGATCACCAGAATGACGAAAATGATGAAGATCAAGGTGACGATCGAGGTTGCGAGGGTTCGCGAGGCCCCCATGGCTTCCAAACGGTCGCAGACCGGATCGAGCAGATAAGCGATGGCCATGCCCGCCACAAACGGCAGCAAGACACTGCTGAGCAAAAAGACCAGCACCAGAAAGGTCAACAAGCCGAAAAACCAGAATCGGACCTGCCGCTCCGCCGTCATCGTCCCAAACCCGCCGTCATAAAGTGGTGTTCCCGCAATTGTATCAACAGCAGCGGAGCTCTGTCCGAAACAACTGCAAGGACGAGAGAACGCGAAGCTTGTCCGATCTTATAATGCGAGTGGGAAGTCCGGTCACGCCCTTCCCGCTACGCCCGGCGCTGCAACATGACGACACGCCGGCTCCAGAGAAACACATAGGCCGCACCTGAAGCGAAGGTGGTCGCGGCGACCGTATAGACCGCGATATCTCGTGCCAGATCCAAGCTCCCCTGAAGCTGGAAAGCCTGAGAGGCCAAAACGATACCGACCAAAACGATCTGAGACAGCGTGTTCATCTTGCTGATCATCAGGGGTTCCATCTTCAGGCTCCCCGTCACCATCAGCACAACGCCGGCGCCGCTGACGATCAAGACATCGCGCAGGACGACAAAACTTACCAGCCATCCCGGGATCTCACCCAGAAAACCAAGCGTAAGGCAAAGCCCAACCAGCAAAACTTTATCTGCAAGTGGGTCCAGATAGCCGCCCAACTCCGTCACCGCTTTTAGCCGGTTAGCGAGATAGCCGTCGAGCGCGTCCGAAATACCCGCCAACACAAAGACACAGAAAGCGGAAAAGAACTCCTCAAGGATGATGAATCCGATGATGACAGGAACAGCAAAAAGGCGCGCGATTGTTATGATGTTCGGGAGCCAAGACATGTAGCGCGTTTGCTCATTCGATCGGTTGCGAAGTCGCCTCGCTCGGTGCTTTCCCCAGATCCGAAACCCCTTGCGGTTGAATGCCGGTTTCGGAACTCCGCGGCGTTTGGGCACCGGGCTGCAGGCTGTCATCGTTCGGTTGAGAACCATTACCGGGCAATAGCGCCGGCGAAGAAGGCGTTGTAACACGCCCGCTTACGGGGCCGGCCAAACGGAGTTCCCAAACGAGAAGCTCGTTTAACAATAATGTGAGATCATTCTGCTGCAATGCAAGAGCAAGTTGATTTTGATCACCGATATAGGTCATCGAAAGATCGACCTGCTGGCGTGAAATGCTTAGAACATCCTTGGCCACCACCGCTGGAACATTGCCCAGGCGCTTTTGGATTTCGACCCAATCACCGAGCCCCGCGACGGGCACTCTGACTTCGATGACGCTTTCGACGCCGTAGCGCAAAACGTTGCTTTCTTTCCAACGTTCCTGGATCGCCGTCTCGACAGCGTCCGTCGCCCGCAGCATCAATGCGCCGAGATCTTCTTCGGGCTGTTGACGGTAAACCTCACTACCAAGCGGCTGAGGAGTGCCCTGTGCGTCGAAGCGTGTCATACTGAGCGCAAGTGCCGCAGTCCCGGCCTCAGGGTCGCCCGACACCACAGCACGGCTCACCAGAACAGCACCGGCTTCGTAACGCTCGACCAGACCCGCGAGGCGCTGCGCATCGCCGGCAATAGCTTCTTCAGCCGAAATCGAGGTGAGATCGCTCAAATCACCGAGCGGTACGATCAGCGGGACCAGGCCGCCGCTGGGATCCCGCAAGGCCCAGGTGTCCCACCAGGCATTGGTGTCTTCCCAAAGCACCGTCGTTTCGCCGAAGTCCTGAAGCGGTAAAATGACCAGCGACTTGCTCCTGGTCTCCGCAAAGGCGATTTCATTACTCCGGAACAAACGCCTGACTTCGTCAGGCCGGAAACGGAATGTGATGTCCGCGAGGTAACGGACGCTGGAAGTTCTCTCCCGCGCCACTGAAAAGTCGGTTGTGTAATCGGCAATCTGGCTAGCGGTGAGCTGCGGAACACGCGCCACGTCGCCGCTCGCCACCAAACGCTGGACCAGTTTTGCGTAGGCGTCCAGATATCCCTGTGAAAGAGCCGCATCACGGGCGCTTGCCGCTGTCTCCGCCGTCGCATCGACAGAGATGTTGCGTACCGTAAAGACCTCGTTGGCCAGGCTCGGTGCCGCCTGTGCAAGCGGCAGGAACAGGACCAGGGCTGAAAAAAAGCTTCGAAAGCTCGTATTAAAGCGGCGAAACCGCATTGCAAACCGTCCCGGATCAAGTATTTTCGCGGCGCAAATCACCTTTTCAGGCCATTTGAGCTATTTATTCCCACTCTTAATACGCCAAGATGCCGGAGGACACCATAACAAGCGGATCGCAGGACGCCACCCCGGGGCGCAATACGCCACAGCAAAGTTACAAGGCCGCCGGTGTCGATATCGACGCGGGCAATGCCCTGGTCGACGCTATCAAGCCACTCGCGAAGTCGACGTCGCGGCCCGGCTCGAATGCGGGGCTCGGCGGATTCGGGGCTTTTTTCGATCTCAAAGCGGCCGGGTTCGAAGATCCGCTGCTGGTCGCCTGTAACGATGGTGTCGGCACGAAACTCAAGATTGCCATAACCGCAGGGCAGCACGACGGGGTCGGTATCGATCTCGTGGCTATGTGCGTCAATGACCTCGTGGTGCAAGGCGCGGAACCGCTATTTTTCCTGGACTACTACGCGACCGGGAAACTCGATGTGGAGGCCGGCAAGGCGATTATCGCCGGTATTGCAGAGGGTTGCCGGCAGGCGAACTGCGCCCTGATCGGCGGCGAGACTGCCGAAATGCCCGGCATGTACGAGGGCGAAGACTACGATCTCGCCGGATTTTCGGTTGGCGCCGTGGAGCGCGCCCGCGCTCTGACGGAAGATCGGGTTTCTGAAGGCAACATCGTTTTGGGATTGGGCTCCAGCGGCCTGCACTCGAATGGCTTTTCCCTGGTCCGCAAGATCGTCGCCGACAACGGTTTGGATTACGCCGCGCCCTGCCCCTTCGATCCGGACCGAAGCCTTGGCGAAGCTTTGTTGGTGCCCACTAAAATCTATGTGCGGAGCTGCCTGGACGCGATCAAGGCCGGGGGCGTGACGGCCCTGGCACACATCACTGGCGGCGGCTTTGTTGAAAATCTGCCACGCGTGCTCCCGGAAAATCTCGGCATCGAAATAGACGGCTTACCCTGGGAAATACCAGCAGTCTTCCCATGGCTCGCCGAACTGGGAGGGATCGCAACCGAGGAGATGCTGCGAACCTTCAACTGCGGGATCGGAATGGCGATTATCTGCGAGGCCGATGCGGAAACAAGCGTAACGCTGGCCCTCGAAGTCGCAGGTGAGCGGGTCTTCCGGATCGGACAAGTGGTCGAAAAAGACCAGGATCAAGCCGCCGTTACCTTCAAAAATCTCGACGATGCCTGGCCAACCCCCGGCAAGCACCAGGCCGGCGTATGAGCGGGCGTTTGAAGGTCGGCGTGGTCATTTCCGGCCGCGGCAGCAATCTTCAGGCCCTGCTGGACGCCTGCGCCCTGCCCGACTTTCCAGCTGAGATCGTAAAGGTTGTCTCCAACAATCCCGATGTGGAGGGCCTGCGCCGCGCCGAACGTGCCAATGTCGCCACCGAAGTCATCAACCATCGGCACTTTGACAGTCGGGCGAGCTTCGAAGCCGCCCTGACCGATGCCATGGAAAAGGTCGAGGTCCAGTTGGTCTGCCACGCCGGCTTCATGCGGATTGTAACGGCGGAATATCTGAAGCACTGGCACGATCGGCTGATCAATATTCACCCCTCCATCCTGCCGGCCTTTCCGGGCCTAGATACCCATCGCAGAGCGCTCGAGACCGGGGTGAAGCTGCACGGTTGCACCGTTCACTATGTGCGCGAAGAGGTGGATGTAGGCCCGATCATCGGTCAGGCAGCGGTCCCCGTGCTAGAAGGGGACAATGAAGACACACTCGCAGCCCGTGTTCTGGTTGCAGAGCACAAGCTCTATCCGCTCTGCCTGAAACTGGTTGCGGAAGGCCGGGTCACGGTAGAAGGCGATCGGGCGCGGATCGAAGGACCAGCAGCAGCGGATCCTGAGATTCTTTTAAGCCCCGCCTGCTAGCTTCTACTTTAAGAGATTGGTCTATAGCGGGGCTTGCGCCGACAATCGCCGCCAGCTAAGTTCCGCGGCAGGTTAACAAACGGCGATAGAGCTTTAGCGAGGGGATCCCGTTCCATGAACGAAGACGAAATGCTGGCCGAACACCAACAAGCCTGGGCGGGCTTCGTTAAAGGCGCAACGATTTCAACCATCGGCGTGATCATTCTGTTGGTCATTCTTGCGCTCGTGACGCTTTAGAGCAAAATACGTTTAATCAGCCTCAAAACTCACTGCCTCTCGATCAGCAAACTGCTGATCTCCAACGCAAGTTTTGAGATGACATGATTAGATAAAACGTATTTCGCTTTAGTTCAGCGCCTTAAAGATCTGATTTAAAAAGAAAAAGGGTGGAGCCATCGGCTCCACCCTTTTTCGTTCGATGCAAATCTGCAATCAGCCGACAATTTCTGCGTCGGTGAAGAAGAATTTGATCTCCTCGGCGGCCGTCTCAGGCGCATCGGAACCATGAACCGAGTTGGCTTCGATGGATTCGGCGAATTCCGCGCGAATCGTGCCGGCAGCCGCATCGGCCGGATTGGTTGCGCCCATCACTTCACGGTTCTTCGCGATGGCGTTCTCGCCTTCGAGGACCTGAACCACGACCGGACCGGAGGTCATGAAGCTGCAGAGATCGCCGTAGAAGGGACGCTCTTTGTGGACGGCGTAAAAGCCTTCAGCCTGCTCACGGGTCATGTGGATGCGCTTGGAGGCGACGATGCGCAGGCCAGCGTCCTCGAACTTGCTGATGATCTTGCCGGTCAGGTTACGCTTGGTGGCATCCGGCTTGATAATGGAAAAGGTACGTTCGATGGCCATGTTCTTGGCTCTCCTCGTCTGAATGGAGCTTTAAAAAAGCGGAATTTCGCGCGCGTTATAGCCGCAGAGCGGTGCGCCTGCAATAACCGCGTCGTTTCTTGGGCCCAACCCCTGTCCGCGGCAGCAGATCGCTGGCCTTCCGTGCCATTCACTTACCGCCTGGAGAGCCTTTCGCCGCCCGCCTCCCTCGTGCTATCACCCCGCCTGTCATGCTGCATATCAAGGACATAACTCAGCGGGTCGAGGGCCGCATGCTGTTCGACCGTGCCACGGCGGTCGTGCACAAAGGCGAGCGGGTAGGCTTCGTCGGCCGCAACGGCTCTGGAAAATCGACGCTGTTGCGCCTCATTATGGGAACCACGCCGCTCGACGGCGGGGAAATCGTTGTGCCCAAAGGTGCCAGCGTCGGAACGGTGGCGCAGGATGCGCCCTCGGGACCGACCAGCCTGATAGACACAGTGCTGGCCGCCGACACGGAGCGGACAGCACTCCTCGCGGAGGCCGAAACAGCGGAGGACCCGGCGCGCATCGCGGAGGTCCACGAACGCCTTGCGGCGATCAAAGCCGAAACGGCACCTGCCCGCGCAGCGCGTATCCTGGCCGGCCTTGGCTTCAGCGAAGAAGCACAACAGCAACCCTGCTCGTCCCTCTCGGGCGGCTGGCGCATGCGCGTCGCCCTCGCGGCTCTTCTCTTCACCGAGCCTGATCTTTTGCTGCTGGATGAGCCGACCAACCACCTGGATCTGGAGGCGACGCTCTGGCTCGAAGGCTATCTGAAGAGCTATCCGGGCACCCTGTTGCTGGTCTCGCACGACCGGAATCTGCTCAATAACATTGCGCAAAGAACCCTGCATTTAGAACAGCTTAAGCTGAATATCTACAACGGAAACTACGATCGTTTCGAACGCACGCGCCGCGAAAATCAGGAGCGGCAGGCCGCCTTGCGCACCAAACAGATCGCGGAGCGCCGCCACATCGAGAGCTTTATCGAGCGCTTCCGGGCAAAGGCCAGCAAAGCGCGGCAGGCCCAATCGCGCCTGAAAGCCCTCGCCCGTATGGAGCCTATCGCCAGCGCCATCGAGGAACGCACGACAACCTTCGACTTTCCAGCACCTGTGCAGCTCTCCCCGCCGCTCATCAATCTGGAGGAAGCCGCCGTTGGCTATAGTCCGGAGCAGCCGGTGTTGACCAAGCTCAATCTGCGCATCGATATGGACGACCGCATCGCGCTGCTAGGCGCCAATGGCAACGGAAAGTCCACTTTTATCAAACTGGTAGCGGCCCGCCTTAAACCGCAGCAAGGACGCCTGATTAAGTCCTCGAAGCTGAAGGTGGGTTACTTTTCGCAGGACCAGGCCGATGAGTTGGATCTCGAGGGCACACCCTTGGAGCATATGGCCCGCGCCCTGCCCTTGGAGACGGAGACCAAGCTGCGCAGCCACCTCGGACGCTTCGGTTTCGGCCAGGAGCACGCCACGACCAAGGTTGGGAAACTCTCCGGCGGCGAGAAGGCGCGCCTGCTCTTCGCGCTCATGACCCGCGACAAACCGCACATCCTGCTGCTGGACGAACCCACCAACCATCTGGACGTCGACGCCCGCCAGGCTTTGATCCAAGCCATCAATGGCTTCGAAGGTGCAGTGATCCTGGTTTCGCATGATCCGCACCTGATCGAACTTTCCGCAGACCGGCTCTGGCTGGTGGCCGACGGCGGCGTCAAAAGCTATGACGGCGACATGGAGTCCTACCGGCAGCTTCTGCTGGATCAGCGCCGGGAAGAACGCGCGAAAGCCAGGAGCGACCGGCGTGAGAAGGACGCCGACGCCGGCAAGCAGGCTCAAAGCAAGAAGGACAAGCGTAAGGCGGCCGCAGATGCCCGCGCCGCGGTTTCGGACCTGCGCAAGAAGGTCAAGGCCGCGGAGAAACAGGTCGAGCAGCTTGAGCGCCGCAAGAAGGACCTGGAGACTCAACTCGCAGATCCAAAGATTTATGACGCTTCCACGGCTGAACTGCAGGCGATCCATATCGAGTTCGGCGAGGTCTCGAAGGCGATCACCGCGGCCGAAGAGGCCTGGCTGGAAGCTCAGAGCGAGCTGGAAGAAAGCTGAGGCAAGGCATGGCAACGCTTGAGCTTTGCCATCTGTTCCTATTCGTCGCACCGCAGGCGCCCGAGGCACAGGTACTGAACGACCTCGGGCTCAAGGAGAGTTACCGCCGCGCGCACCCCGGACAGGGAACGGCGAATATTTGCTACTGCTTCGACAACGCTTTCCTGGAACTCTTGTGGGTCACCGATAGAGCGGAAATCACGTCATCTGGGATCCAGCGAAGCGGATTGGCGGAGCGAGCGGACTGGCGTTCCAACGGCGCCAATCCTTTTGGCATCGCGGTCAGATCGTCAAATCCGCCACCTTTCCAGACCTGGCCTTATAAACCACCCTATGTCCCAGAAGGGCATAGCATTCCGGTAGCCCGTTCGAGCGACAGACCAGAACAGCCCCTTGTCTTCGTTTCGCCTGGCAACGCGCGGCCAGATGAATGGTCGGACGGCCGGGCAGGCAGTCGACAAAGCCATACCAAGCTAAGCGAAATCATAGGTTTAGAGATATTTCTTGGGGAGGGCGTTTCGGCTTGTTCCGAACTTGAGACCCTGGTCGAAGCCGGGCTCGTCACCCTCGGTAGCGGCCCAGGTCCGCGGGCGATCCTGACCGTCTCACAAAGGGACAGCGGCGCGCCCAAACGCCTGGAGCTTCCAAGCTTCTCCTGGCTTTAGCGGGGCGTCAGGCCTTCTGACTCCAGCGGCCGTTATCGTCCTGCTGCCAATAGGTTACTTGATGTCCGGCGTCCTTGTAGCCGACCCACTGCCTGCGCGCCGCCTGCACCGCTTCTTCGAGCTTGCCGTCGAACAGAACAGCGCAGAGCTGAAAATCCTCCAAGCGTTCTGAAGTCGCACCATCAGTGAGAAACAAAACGTCGGCCGCATTCGGCCGCTCGTCCTCGGCGGTCAGCCACACGGGTTGACGCTCCGGATAACCGTCCTTGGCCGAACCGTGCGGCAGAAAGGAGCGATCGTGATAGGTCCAAAGATGGCCGTTCAAAGCCTCAACCCTGGCGGTCGAGCCCACCATCACGACCGCCTTCTGGCCACGCTCCAGGGTCTTTTCCAACATCTGAGGCAGCGCCGCTTCCAGCGTGCTGCGCGTCATATGGTAGAATCTGACCTCGGTCATGCGGCAGGTCCCCGTGAGAGGCTTAGCCCTCGTATTTCTCCGACACAAGGCGGTCCAGCAAACGGACACCGAAGGCCGTCGCACCGCGCGGCACGGTCGGCTTGTCCTTCGACGACCAGGTCACGCCGGCGATGTCGATATGCGCCCAGGGCACGTCCTTCTGAATGAAGCGCTGCAGGAACTGCGCAGCCGTGATGGAACCGGCGCCGCGGCCACCGATGTTCTTCATGTCCGCAGCGTCGCAATCGATCAGCTTGTCGTACTCGTCGTTGAGCGGCATCCGCCAAACTTTCTCACCCACCGCCTTGCCGGCCGCGTTGAGCGCTTCAGCCAGATCGTCATCGTTGGAGAAGACACCCGCGTGGCTGTTGCCCAGAGCGATAATGATCGCGCCGGTCAGGGTGGCCAGGTCGATAACCATGCGCGGCTTGAATTTTTCCTGCGTGTACCAGAGCGCATCGGCCAGAACCAGGCGGCCCTCCGCATCGGTATTCAAAACCTCAATGGTCTGGCCGGACATGGAGGTGACGATATCGCCCGGACGCTGGGCGCTGCCAGAAGGCATGTTTTCCACCAGGCCACAGACGCCGATCACGTTGGCTTTGGCTTTGCGGCCCGCCAGGGCCTTCATCAAGCCGACCACGACGCCCGATCCGCCCATATCCCACTTCATGTCTTCCATGCCGCCAGCCGGCTTGATCGAGATACCGCCGGTATCGAAGGTCACGCCCTTGCCCACGAAGGCGACAGGCCGCTTGTCCTTTGCCTTGGGCACGCCTTCCCAGCGCATAACCAGTAGCTGCGACTCCCGGACGGAGCCCTGCCCGACGCCCAGCAGCGCGCCCATGCCCAGCTTCTGCATCTCCTTCTCGCCCAGCACCTGCACCTTAACGCCCAGCGCGGCCAGATCCTTGGCCTGCTGTGCCAGTGTTTTGGGGTAAATGATGTTGGCAGGCTCGGACACCAGATCACGGGTCAGAAATACGCCGTCTGCGACCTTGCTCAGGTTGCCATAGAGTTTTCTCGCCTTCGCAACCGGTGCGGCCATGAAGGTCAACTTGGCAAGCTTGCTCTTTTTCTCGGGCTTTTCCTTGGTTTTGTATTTGTCGAAGCGGTAAGAGCGGAGCAATGCCCCGAAGGCAGCGTGGGCAGCCCTCGTCGGCGCATCCAACGCCGCCGATCCGACTTCGTCGACCATGACGACGGCTTCTTTTTCGCCGCTGGCAGCCATATGCTTGTAGACAGAGCCGCCGAGGTTCTCCAAATCGCTATCCTTGATTTCAGCCGGATCGCCGACGCCGGCGAGCAGAATACGGCCGTTCTGTAGTTTCGCCGGGGCAAGAACCTCCAGCAATTCGCCTTTTTTCCCAGAATAGCGGCTCGCACCAATCGCCTTAGTCAGCGCACCGTCCGTCGCTTTGTCCAGTTCGGCAGCGCTTGGCGACAGCTTGCCGCCCTTCATGACGCCGACGACAATGGCAGCAGATTTCGGAAGGGCTGGCGTGGCGAAGGAAATTTTCATGACGAAGATCTCTGGCTGTTGAACGGAAGGTCGGGAAAACAGAATTCTGAGACAAGCGGGCAGAAACAACCGCAGTTATGCGATATCGGTCGCCAAACGCCCTGTCAATGACCACTTTGTGGCATCCGTGGCGATTCTCAAGGCCTTCGCGTACATTGCCGAAGCGAGATATGAACCTGAAGTGGTCGTCGAAACATCTGGACGTCGGGAGTCAGTTCCGGCTATCTCTCTTGCAGCATTGGGCCGATCGTAGAGTAGATGCAAACGCTTACACGTCATATTTTGGGGCAGCTTACCGGCGCCACATTGTCCGTCACGCTTGCGTTGACCTTTGCCATCTGGCTGATGCAGTCCCTTCGTTTGCTGGACTACATCGTCAACCGGGGTCTACAGGCCACAACTTTTCTCTATTTCGTCGCCCTGCTCCTGCCGTCGTTTCTCAGCATCGTCCTGCCCATCGCAGCCTTTTGCGCGACCCTCTTTGTCTACTACAAGCTGACGGCAGACCGGGAGCTGATCGTGATGCGCTCGGCCGGGTTTTCGCAGGTGGATCTCGCGCGACCGGCGCTCATCCTGGCCATTGTCATCACAGCCATCGGCTATACGATTTCGGTCTACCTGCTGCCGGTCTCCCACCGGGAATTTCGTGATCTCAAGTACCAACTGGGCAACGAGTATTCTGCCGCGATCCTGCAGGAAGGCGTCTTTAACACCCTGACCGACGGCATCACGATTTTTGTGCGTGAAAGAAGCTTGAACGGCGATCTCAAGGGCATTCTCGCACACGATAACCGCGATCTTGAAAACCCCGTAACCATGATGGCGGAGCGCGGTGCCCTGCGACGCACGGATGAGGGCCCTCACATTGTCCTCGAAAACGGGAATCGTCAGGTGGTGGACGTGGAAAACGGCCGCCTCCAGATGCTCTATTTCGATAAGTACTCCTTTAATCTGAGCCAGTTCGAGACGGCCTCAAAAGAGCGCGCATTGGATCGCCGGGAACAGACCATTCCACAGCTCCTCAATCCGCCATCGCATCTGCCGGCACGAACGCAGAGGACCTACATCGCCGAAGCGCATCAGAGGCTCGTTTATCCGCTTTACTCCATCGCTTTTGTCCTGGTCGCCTTGGCTGCGCTGCTATCGGGCGAATTCTCGAGGCGGGGCCAGGTGAAGCGCGTGATCGCCGCTATTGTTTGCGTGGCGTCGCTTCAGATCATTCTCCTCACTCTGAACGACTACGCCAAATCTACGCTTGCGATTGTGCCAGCGATCTATGCTACGCCGCTGAGCGCGATCGCTGTGTCTTTGATCTTTGTGTTGCGCGACAGCAGGCGCCGCGCAGTACCGCCCCCTAGCGGCGAGACGGTGGCGGCACAATGACAACCACAGCTCTTCACGCCCCGCGCGGCCTGCGGCTGTCGCCCACATTGCTCTGGTATATCGGACGCCAGTACCTGAGCCTTTTCATGATGTTCTTCTTCGGCTTGGCGGCGGTCATCCTGCTGATCACCGTGGTTGACGTCATCGATCGGGTTTCGGGCAAAGGCGCCGATTTTGGCACGATGCTGCAGCTTGCGTTCATGAAGCTGCCCTATCTCGCCCAAGAGGTTATGCCTTTCACGGCGCTCTTTGCCGGTTTGGCGACCTTTTGGCGGTTGACGCGCTCCCATGAACTGGTGGTGACCCGTTCGGCCGGCGTTTCGGTCTGGCAGTTCCTCCTGCCGGTGCTGATTGCCGGTTTTTTGCTCGGCGCCGCAACGACCTCGCTGCTCAACCCCTTGGCCTCGATCCTGCTCAGCCGCTACGAAGCCCTGGAGAGCACCTTCAAGGGTAAATCAAGTTCGACCTTTGCCATTTCCAAGACCGGGCTCTGGTTGCGGCAACGGGGCGAAACCGGCCAGTCGGTCATTCACGCGGCTTCGGTCACGCCCGGAAGCATGAAGCTGAACCACGTTATCGTCTTCAACTACGAAGAGGATGACCGGTTCGCCGGTCGAATTGACGCTAAATCAGCGGAATTGGGTGTCGGGAAATGGGTGCTGTTCGAGGCCTGGAAAACCAGCCCCGGCGTCCCTGCCGAGTTTTTCCCATCGATCGAGATCGGTACGGACCTGACGATCGAGAAGATTCAGGAAAGCCTGGCGGATCCGCAGACGATCTCCTTCTGGAGTTTGCCGGGCTTCATCGCGCTGATGGAAGACGCGGGTTTTTCGGCCGTTCGCCATGAATTGCAGCTGCATCGGCTGCTGGCAACCCCGTTCCTGCTGATCGCGATGATCCTGCTTGCTGCCAGCTTTTCGCTCCGGCCTCAACGTCGCGGGCGTGTCGGTCTTGTTCTCTTGGGGGGCGTCCTGACCGGCTTTTTGTTCTACTTTGTTTCCAACTTCGTTTTCACCCTGGGTCTGTCCGGAAAAATCCCTGTGATTTTGGCAGCCTGGCTGCCGTCAGGTGTGAGTATGATGCTCGGCGTCGCAGCGCTTCTGCACCTGGAGGATGGATAGGACAGTGGCTTTTGGGGGGGATATCGCTGGACGGTTCGTCGCCGTCGCAATCGCTATTGGATTTCTATCTTTCATTCAGCCCGTTTATGTCGGCAGCGCGTCGGCGCAGGTCTCTGTCGATTCTCTCGACACGAAAACCCCGGCATTGATCAGCGCCGATGAAGTCACCTTCGACGAGCAGCTGAACATCGTAACAGCCTCGGGCAACGTCGAGATTTCCCAGGGGGATCGTATCGTCAAGGCGGATACGGTCTCTTACAACATCAACACCAACGTAGTGTCTGCGTCAGGCAACGTCGCCCTGCTGGAACCGACCGGTGAGGTGCTTTTTGCCGACTATGTCGAACTCACTAAGGATCTAAGCGAAGGGTTCATTCGGGACATTCGTGTTCTGCTTTCAGACCGCAGCCGACTCGCAGCCGTTAGCGGTCAGCGCAGCGGCGGAAACCGCACCGAACTGAGCCGGGCAATTTTCAGCCCCTGCGAACTCTGTAAGGACGACCCGACGCGCGCACCGCTCTGGCAGCTCAAGGCCAATCGTATCGTTCACGATCAGGCCGAAAAGGAAATCCGCTATTACGACGCGCGCATGGAGTTGTTCGGCATACCCGTAGCCTACAGCCCCTATCTGTCGCACCCCGATCCGACAGTGAAGAAGAAGAGCGGGTTTCTGGCGCCGGCTTTCAGGAACTCCGACTCGCTCGGCTTTACAGCGCAGATTCCGTACTTCTGGAACATCGCTCCAAACCAAGACTTGACGATCGCCCCAATTCTGACGACCGAACAGGGTGTAGTGGCAGCGGGCCAATACCGTCATCTCTTTACCAATGGCTTCGTGGATATCAGCGGCAGCGCGACAGTCGCAGACCGCGAAGACGGCGGTGGCCAGACGGCGGAAGACCGCTTTCGCGGCCACATCGACGCCGTAGGGCGGTTCGATATCGACGATACCTGGCGCTGGGGCTTCGACGCCAACCGCAGCAGCGACGACACTTACCTGCGGCTTTACGATTTCGGGTCCGAACGCACGCTAACCAGCCGCGCTTTCATCGAGGGCTTCCGGGGCCGGAACTACGCAGCGGTCAACAGCTTCGCCTATCAGGGGTTACGCCAGACCGACGACAACGACGAGGCCCCTATTATCCTGCCGCTTGCTGACTATAACTTCACCAGCGAACCGCTTTTCGCCGACAGCATCGTCCGTCTGGATGCCAATCTCCTGGCCTTGACGCGCACCGAGGGAAGAGACAGCCGGCGCGCGTCGGTCATCGGGGGCTGGGATCTTCCCTTTGTGTCGCCCCTCGGGGACAGCTACAAAATCACCGCTCAGGTCCAGGCGGATGGCTACTGGGTCAACGGTGTCGACCCGGATAGCGACGAAGTTAATCCGACAGGCCCCACCTTTGACGGCTTTACCGGCCGTGTCTTCCCTCAACTGGCCGCCGAGTGGCGTTATCCCTGGGTCCGAACGGACGACAGCTTCAGCCAGGTGATCGAACCTATTGTTCAGGTCGTTGCCGCCCCCAACGGTTCGAACCCTGGTGAGATCCCGAACGAAGACAGCCGCGATTTCGAATTCGACGACACCAATCTTTTCAGCCTGAACCGTTTCGCGGGGCTCGATCGCGTCGATTCGGGCAGCCGCGTTAACTATGGGCTCAAGTGGAACCTGTTTCACGAAGACGGCTCGAGCGAAGCCTTTATCGGCCAAAGCTACGCGTTAAAGGAAAACGACGACTTCAGCGAAAATTCCGGCCTGGCGGATCACTTTTCCGACTACGTGGGACGGATACGGATCAATCCCACCAACGAAATCGACTTTGTTTACCGCTTCAGAATCGACGACGAAGACTTTGAAGCCAGGCGGAACGAATTACAACTTCGCGCCGGACCGCCTCTCTTGAACCTCAGCGTCAACTACCTGTTCCTGGAAAACACCAGTGAGGTCGACGAGTTCGACGATCGCGAAGAGCTGACGCTGCGCGTCAATACGCAACTGAGCGAGTACTGGTCCGCTTTCGCATCACATCGGCGCGATCTAGAAGAAAAGAGCTCGCTCGAAACGCGCTTCGGCCTCACCTATCAGGATGAGTGCTTCCTGATCGAAACCATCGCGGAGCGAACATTTTTCACCGATCGGGATATCGAGCCTGAAGACACCATCGCCGTACGCTTTGTTTTCAAGCACTTAGGTGAATTCTCGACAAACTAACCCCTATAGCGCTCGATGTCCGGCACGAAAGATGCGGCGACAGGCTTGCTGGGATCTGTAGTTCGCCGAATTTTTGATGTATATCGATGAAACATGGCTTACAGCGGCACTGATATCATGAAGTTTTTCGGATTGAGGTTTCTCACAACCCTCTTCCTACTGATGCTGACGGGCACCCCGGTTTCGGCGCAGGATATGCTGCGCCCGGCCGCCGTTGTGAACGATGAAGTCATTTCGATCCTCGATTTGACCCAGCGCGCACGTCTGACCCTGCTCGCGACTCGCCAAAAAGATGGCCCGGAAACACGCCGCCGCCTGATTCCGCAGGTGCTGCGCCGCCTCGTCGACGAACGGCTTCAGCTCCAGGAAGCGCAGCGGCTTGAGATCGAGGTGAACGACAACCAGGTCGAAGCCGCGCTGACGGATCTGGCGCGCCAGAATAAGATGAGCCGCGACCAGTTCATCAGCTTTCTTCGTCGGCGCGGCGTTCTCGCGACAACCATATCTGATCAGATCCGGGCGCAGATCGCTTGGTCCATCGTGGTTGCGCGCCGGCTGCGTCCCTCGGTGAATATCTCTGACGAGGAGATACAGGAGGTCGTCGACCGGGTCTCTACAGACGAGAATGCCGTTCAGCGGAGGATCGGAGAGATCTTCCTTTCGGTCGAGAATGCACAGCGTGAAACCGAAGTCAGGGAAAACGCCGCGCGCCTGTTGAGGCGCCTGCGCGAAGGCGCCAACTTCGGCACCCTGGCGCGGGAGTTCTCCCAGGCTGCCAGCGCTTCGCTTGGCGGCGATCTCGGCTGGGTTACACAGGGTGAGCTTCAACCGGAACTCGAGGAGGCCCTATCGGCAGCCTCTCCCAACTCGATCGTGGGGCCGGTGCAGACCACGACGGGCTTCTATCTATTGGATTTCAAAGAACAGCGGCAAGCAGGCCAAGAGGAAACCCTGAAGCTTAAACAGGTTCTCTTCGCCCTGCCCGCCTCCGCAACCGCTGAGCAGGTCGAAGCGGAACGGACGCGCGCCAGTGGAGCCCGTGCCCAGTTAACGTCGTGCGAAGCTGTCGACGACGTCGCCGCTGCGATCGGCAGCCCTGGGTCTGGCGACCTCGGCACAGTGAAGACCAGTGAATTGCCTGCGGAACTGAGATCGGCGGTCCAAAACCTGGCGATTGATGAAGCCAGTCAACCCATCCGCGTTTCCGGTGGTATATCCGTTCTGCTGGTCTGTAGCCGCCAGGGCGGCGGCGATGGAGTCGATCGCAACAGGATCGTGACCACACTCACCAACCAACGCCTGGACGTTCTTGCACAGCGCTATCTGCAAGACCTGCGTCGCACGGCAAACGTCGATATCCGCATATGATGCCGCATGACCGCGACCTGATGGTTGCCGGACAAACATGCCTCGCGGAGCTGCCGCCCCTGAGTATTTGGACTGAAGAGTAGCTGCGATGGCTTCACAGTCTCCCGACATAGAGACGCCAAAAGCCAACTTACCGCCTCTACGCGAGACGATAGCAAAGTACGGGCTTGGCGCCCGGAAGGCTCTGGGGCAGCACTTTCTGCTGGATCTAAACCTCACCCGGCGTATCGCCCGTGCCGCCGCTCCCCTGGATGTGGGAACGGTGATCGAAATCGGACCAGGCCCCGGAGGTTTGACGAGAGGACTTCTCGAAGAAGGCGCCCGCAGGGTTATCGCCATTGAGAAAGATCGGCGCTGTCTGGAGGCTTTGCGGGAGATTGCCGAGGCCTATCCCGGGCGCCTCGAGGTGATTGAGGGTGACGCGCTGGAGATTGACCCAAGTCAGCTCGGCGAAGCACCACGCCAGATCGTCGCCAACCTCCCTTACAATATTTCCACCGCGCTTACGGTGCAGTGGCTCTCCCTCATTGCCCGGGACAGCGGCGCCTTGTCGCGTCTCACGCTGATGTTTCAAAAAGAAGTGGCTGAACGGCTCGCTGCCGTTCCCAGGAGCAAGGATTACGGGCGCCTTTCAATCCTCTCGCAATGGCTCTGCGAGGTTCGATTGCATTTTGACGTCCCGAAGCAGGCCTTTACGCCTCCCCCGAAAGTGGTCTCGACCATCGCCGGGCTGACCCCTCGCGCTCAGCCGCTAGCCCCGGCGGAGATAAGAGAACTGGAAAGCATAACCGCCGCGGCTTTCGGCCAACGCCGCAAGATGCTCCGCCAAAGCCTGAAAGGTGCAACGGCAGAGGCTGCAGCACTGCTGTCCGAAAGCAACATCGAGGAAACGAAACGCGCCGAGGAACTCTCCGTCGAGGAATTCTGCGCACTTGCGCGCAGCCTGCATCGACAGAAGTCAGGCTGACAGAACCACGGCTTAACCAGCCCTCAGCGCTTCGACAAAATCACGCAGGCCGACCCGGCGTTCCCGCCGAAGGCGCTCGGCACGCAAGATAGCCTGCACCTCTTCGAGGCTCTGATCGATATCGTGGTTGACGATGATGTAGTCGTATTCCGCCCAATGGCTGAGTTCGTCGGCGGCTTTGGCCATGCGGCTGCGCACGACCTCCTCAGGGTCGCGGGCCCGGGCGTAGAGGCGTCGCTCAAGCTCCTGCGTTGACGGCGGCAGGACGAAAACCCGCACCAGATCCCTGGGGGCCTTGTCAGCCACCTGCTGCGTTCCCTGCCAATCAATGTCGAACAACACATCCTGGCCGGCTTGCAACGCCGTTTCGACCGGTCCTCGCGGCGTTCCGTAGCGATGGTCGAAAACCTGCGCATGTTCCAGCATTTCGCCGCGCGCCACCATGGCTTCGAACTCTTCAGCTGAAACAAAGAAATAATCTTGCCCGTTCACCTCTCCCGGTCGTCGCGGACGCGTGGTCGCAGAAATGGAGAGTTCGAGGTTATCGTCCTTTTCCAGAAGCTTACGTGAAATCGTAGTCTTGCCAGCACCCGATGGAGACGAAAACACGAGCATCAGCCCCCGACGCTTGATTTCTTCGTGCTTCATTGCCGTCTGTCTCATCCTGCTATTCCAGATTCTGAATCTGCTCGCGAAACTGTTCGATCGTCGCCTTGAGTTCCAGACCGACACGTGTGAGTTCGACATCCGACGACTTTGAGCAGAGCGTATTGGCTTCCCGGTTAAATTCCTGACAAAGGAAATCGAGTCGCCGTCCGCAGGGGCCAGCCTGATCGAGCAATTCTCGCCCCGCTTCGACATGCGCGTTCAGACGATCCAGTTCCTCGCGAATGTCCGCCTTCGTAATTAAGAGAGCCGCTTCCTGGGCCAAACGCTCCTCCGGCAGCGCAGGAGATGCATCCAGAAGGGCCGCAACCTGTTCGCGCAGGCGTGTGCGCAAAGCTTCCGGCTGCGCGGCGGCCAGGTTCGTCGCCGTCGCAATCAACTCGTCGATCCGCCCCAGCATCGCGCGAACCACGGAATCCAGCCGCTGCCCCTCTTCCTGCCTGGCATCACGCAGTTTGGCGATGGCCGCATGAAGGTCTTCCTGGATCAGCTTCTTGCGCGCCTGAAGCTGTTCCTCCGTTTCCACATCTTCGACCGCCTCCATGACACCGCGCAGCCCTAAAAGACCGTCGAGACGCGCCGGTGCGCTTGGCACCTCGCATTCGAGTTCGGCAATCGCGTTCTTAATCTGCGCCAGAACGTCCTTGTTGATTTGAAAAGTCGTCGCCTGCTTACCCTGATCCACAGTCAGATTGAGCTGGAAATTACCTCTGGAAAACGACCCCGAGAGAGCTGTTCGCACGATCGGATCAAGATCTTCATAGCCATTCGCAAGACGGCATCGCAGGTCAAGATTACGGCCATTGACGCTCTTGATCTCCCAGGACCAGGTCGCCGTACCGTCGCTGCCGTCTTTGCGGGAAAAGCCCGTCATGCTGGACAGCACACCAGTATTTTCAGACACTCGAAATGCCTCGATTATGTTTTAAACCCAATGCGCTGCCTTTATATACGCGGCGCTGGTCGACAACAACTAGCGCTTGGGCCCGATCGCCGGACAAGCGGAAACAGCATGCAGAAACCCAAATCGATTCTAATCACAGGTGGGTCTAGCGGTATTGGCGAGGCGCTCGCACGACGTTACGCCAAAGACGGCGTACACCTGGCCCTGACAGGCCGTAACCACTCGCGCTTGACCGAAGTCGCCGAAGACTGCCGAAAAAGTGGCGCCATGGTGGAAACGTCCGTAGTGGATGTTCAGGATGCCGAGCGTCTGGCGATCTGGATAAGAGAGATTGACGCAACCGCTCCGCTGGATCTGGTGATCGCGAATGCCGGTGTCTCCGCGGGAACCGGCAGCGGCGGCGAGACTGCCGAGCAGGCGCGCACGATCATGTCGGTGAATGTCGATGGTGTCCTCAACACGGTGTTGCCGGCGGTCGAATGCATGAAACCGCGACGCCAAGGACAGATCGCAATCATGTCGTCCCTAGCCGCTTTCAAAGGCTTTCCAGGCGCGCCCGCCTATTGCGCCAGCAAAGCCGCCGTACGCCTTTGGGGCGAAAGCCTGCGCGGCGATCTTCACTCTGCGGGCATCGGTGTCTCGGTCATCTGCCCTGGCTTTGTGAAAAGCCGTATGACAGCTGTGAACGAGTTTCCCATGCCGCTACTGATGGAATCGGACCGGGCCGCGGAAATTATTCAGCGAGGACTTGAAAGGAACCGCGCGCGGATCGTCTTTCCTTTGCGCCTCTACGCCGTGGTGTGGGCGCTTGCCGTGTTACCCGTCACGTTTATAGACCCATTGCTGCGCAGACTGCCTCAGAAGAGCTGAATGTCCCGAATTGCACGCCTGCTATGCAGCTGCGACACAGGACGCCAAAGAAATCCGCACCTGCGTACCTTCGCCCGGTTCTGACTGCAGGTCGAAGCTGCCACCAAGGAGTTTGGTAAACTCCGCGATCAAGGGCAGTCCAAGTCCCGAACCGCGGTTCCGATCGGTCAACG
>CBDDBN010000021.1:0-20145 GCA_965225735.1 Denitrobaculum sp.
CTACGTGCCTGGCCGTGATTTCGCGATGGCACGGGTCAGCAGAATCAGCGGCGGAATGCTCACGATCACGATGGAGAGTGAAGGGATCGAGGCTTCGGTCAGTCGCTCATCGGACGCAAAGTTGTGCGCCTGAATGGCCAGGGTATCGAAATTGAAGGGCCGCATGACCAGGGTCGCCGGCAGCTCTTTCATAACGTCAACGAAGACCACCAGACCGGCAGTCAGCAGGCTGCCCCACATCAATGGCATATGAACCTTGCGCAGGGTTCCGAAGGCGTTCTGACCCAGAGTCCGGGCGGCATCGTCCATGGAGGAACGGATCTTACCCAGGCTCGCTTCGACCGTATTCAGGGAAATGGCCATGAAGCGTACCAGGTAGGCGAAGACCAGGGCAGCGACGCTGCCGGTCAGCAGCAGCCCGGTCGAGATCCCGAAACTCGCCCTCATCCAGGCATCCACGGCGTTGTCCAGGCTGGCAAAGGGGATCAGAACCCCGACCGCGATGACGGTGCCCGGAATGGCGTAGCCCATGGACGCTATACGCGCGGCGGCCTTCGAGAGGTTGCTTGGCTGCAGGCGGACTGCGTAGGCCATAACAAGCGCCACCAGGACGGCGACGACAGCCGTGATCGAAGCGAGGGTAAAGCTGTTCAGAACCAAATCGAAAAAACGTCCTGCAATCAGGGACCACTCACTTTCGAGAGTCATGCCGATCAGTAAGACGCAGGGCAGTAGAAAACCCAGTCCAAGCGGCAGGGCACAGGCAAGGAAGGCGAGAAGGCCGCGCAGGCCGGTCAGACCGTAACGCGGCAGATTCTGATAGCGATGGGTCGAATGGTGATACTTGGCGACGCCGCGACTGTAGCGCTCGATCATGAGGATCGCGAAAACGAAGACCAGAAGGACGGTGGAGAGCTGTCCGGCCGCCACCCGGTCGCCGAAATCGATCCAGGCGCGCACGATACCGGTGGTAAAGGTCGGAACGCCGAAGAAGGAAACCGTTCCGAAATCGGCCAGGGTCTCCATGAGCGCAAGGGCTGTGCCCGCGGCGATCGAAGGACGTGCCAGGGGCAGGGCGACGCGAAAGAAACTGCTCTTCGGCGTACAGCCTAGCGTCCGGCTGACTTCCAAGGCGCAGATGGATTGCTCCAGGAATGCGGCGCGGGCCAGCATATAAACATAAGGGTAGAGCACCAGCGACAGCATCGAGATTGCGCCGCCGAGCGATCGGATTTCCGGAAACCAGTATTCCCTGAAGGAAAGGTCCCAGGTGTCGCGGATCCACTGCTGGAGCGGGCCGCTCGGCTGCAGAAAGTCCGTATAGGTATAGGCCATGACATAGCCGGGGACCGCCAATGGCAGGATCAATGCCCATTCGAAGATCCGCCAGCCGGGAAAGCGGCACATGGTGACGAGCCAAGCGGTGGTTGTCCCGATCACCGGCACGCAGATACCGACCCCGAGGACCAGCAGGGTCGTGTTCCAGATATAACCTGGCAGCACCGTCTCCATCAGATGCTGCCAGGTTCCGCTTCCGCTGGAAAAAACGCTGGTCAGGACGCTGATGACCGGGATGGTCAAGACGGCGGCAATCAGGAGGGTCAGCCAGGTAAAGGTGCCTTGATTTCCAGAGGCCTTCAGGAGCTGCCGCAGCTTCGATTGCGGTGCCGCGTTTGAAAATCCCTGCTCTACACTGTCCGCCACTGACTAATTGCCTCGATTTTCGCCAAAACTTCCCTTCCAACCCAAAATCGGCCTGGTCTCGGGTGGCATACAGCAGCCTTGGGACTGCCCTTTTGCCAAGGGACGCTTATAGCTGACAACGCGACGCGTTCGCAAACACTGCTTTTGGAGGAGTCTCGTCACGGTAGAGCAGGGCGGAAAGGGACTTCTCGGCACAAGGTGCTTCCCAGGCTGGGTCTCTGACAGCGAATGAACTGAATGTAGGTGGGCGAATATCGCGTATTGCGGCTGACGAAGAGCATCTGGATGAGGAGTAAGCGTTTTAAAACAATAGGTTAAATCGCATTTGGCCCGCGGATGGTGGGGTAAGAGCTTATTAATGTCTGTTTGGCACTCTATGCCCGAAGCGGAGGCTTGGTTAACACCTGGGAAGTCGGCCGTTCTGAGTTAAAACACTATTATGGGGCAGCGGTCATGGACGACCTGTTGAGTGAATTTCTGACCGAGACCAACGAAGGGCTCGCAACTTTGGACGTCGAGATTGTACAGCTCGAGCAGAATCCAAACGATGCGGAACTGTTGGGTAACATCTTCCGGCTTATGCACACCATCAAGGGAACCTGCGGGTTTCTGGGACTGCCGCGACTGGAATCGGTCGCGCATGCCGGTGAAAACATTCTCGGTAAGGTCCGTGACGGCGAGCTGGTGGTAACGGCGCCCATCGTCTCTCTGATTCTGGAATGTCTCGATCAGATCCGCGACATCCTGAATGTGCTTGAGGCGACTGAGGCTGAACCCGAAGGCGACGACAGCGAACTGATCGGACGCCTCAATGACGCTGCAGACGGCAAGCTGGCTGAGGCGGAAGCCCCTGCGGCTGCACCTGTCGAGGCTGCGCCGGAGCCTGCCCCCGCAGCTGAAGAAGCAGTCCCGGTGGAGGCGGTTGCTGAAGAGATGCCGGCCGAGGAAGCGCCGGTCGCTGAAGCCCCAGCCGAAGAGCCGCAAATGGAAGCTGCTGTTGCGGAAGCTCCTGCCGAGCCTGCGCCTGAGCCCGTTGCCGAAGCTGCTCCGGCCCCTGAACCCGAAGCGCCTGCCGCTGCGCCGGCACCTGCTGCCGCCAAGAAGCCGGCACCTTCTCAGGAAGTCGCCAAGGAATCCTCGGTCGCCAACCAGTCGATCCGCGTCAATGTCGATCTGCTCGAAAATCTGATGACGATGGTCTCGGAGTTGGTGCTGACCCGCAACCAGACCCTGCAGATCCTACGCGGTCAGAAGGACAGCGAATTCGCTGCGCCGCTGCAGCGTCTGAACCACGTTGTTTCCGAGCTGCAGGAAGGTGTCATGAAGACCCGTATGCAGCCAATCGGCAACGCCTGGGCCAAGCTGCCGCGGATCATTCGCGACCTTTCGCACGAACTTGATAAAAAGATCGACCTGGTCATGAAGGGCGCCGAGACCGAACTCGACCGCCAGGTGCTGGAGTTGATCAAGGATCCGCTAACCCACATGGTCCGGAACTCCGCCGACCACGGTCTGGAGATGCCCAGCGACCGTATCAAAGTTGGCAAGCCGGAAACCGGTAAAGTTCTGCTCAACGCCTATCACGAAGGCGGTCACATCATCATTGAGATCGTCGATGACGGCCGCGGTCTTGCTAGCTCGAAGATCAAGGACAAGGTCCTGGCCAACGGTCTCGCAACCGAAGCCGAGCTGGAATCGATGACTGAACAGCAGATCCAGCAGTTCATCTTCAAGGCCGGCTTCTCGACCGCTGCCGCCGTGACTTCGGTCTCCGGCCGTGGTGTTGGCATGGACGTGGTGCGTACCAACATCGAAAAGATCGGCGGTACCGTCGAGTTGAATTCGGTCGAGGGTAAGGGCACGACCTTCACCATCAAGATCCCGCTGACCCTTGCGATCGTCTCCGCGCTGATCGTCGCCTGTGGCGGCGAGCGCTTTGCGATCCCGCAGCTTTCGGTGGTCGAGCTGGTGCGTGCTTCGGGCAACTCCGAGCACTCCATCGAGCGTATCAACGACACGCCGGTCCTGCGCCTGCGCAATCGTCTTCTGCCGCTGGTCAATCTGCGCGAACTTCTGCGTCTGCCGGCTCAGGATGCTGAGACGGGTGAAGGCGCCGAGGGCGAAGAGGCTGCAGAGACCAGCACCGAGATCAAGAACGACAACTTCATCGTTGTTGCCCAGGTCGGCACCTATAGCTTCGGCATCATTGTCGACCGTGTGTTCGACACTGAGGAAATCGTGGTCAAGCCGGTTGCACCGATCCTGCGCGACATTCAGCTCTTCTCGGGCAATACGATCCTCGGAGATGGCAGTGTGGTTATGATCCTTGATCCGAACGGTATTGCGGCCGCGACCGGCGAAATCTCGGTTTCCGGCAGCGCTGCCGAAGGGGCCGCGGAGCGCCATGTCGGCGGCAGCGACGAAACGGTTGCCATGCTGGTGTTCCGGGCCGCGGACTCCGCGCCCAAGGCGGTTCCGCTTGGCCTTGTCGCCCGTCTCGAGGAAATCGACCTTGCCAGCGTCGAGAATTCTGGCGGCCAGCGCGTCGTTCAGTACCGTGGCGCTCTGATGCCGCTGGTTCAGATGACTGGTGCCGAAGAGTTGAAATCCGAGGGCCGTCAGCCGGTTCTGGTCTTCGCTGACCGCGAACGCACCATGGGTCTGGTGGTGGATGAGATCGTCGACATTGTCGAGGATCGCATGAACATTGAGCTCGGCACCGAGAAGGAAGGCTGTATCGGTAGCGCGATCATCGATGAGAAGGCGACCGACATCATTGATGCCAGCCACTACCTCCAGCAGGCCTTCTCCGACTGGTTCGCGGGCGGCGAGCGTGGCGAGAGCGAGAACGCCTCGGGTGGATCCAAGATCCTGGTGGTCGACGACAGCCCCTTCTTCCGTAACCTGCTGGCACCGCTGCTGTCTGTTGCGGGCTACGAGGTGACGACGGTTGAGAGTGCGACCGAAGCCCTCGAACTCTGCGAGGCCGGCAAGGACTTCGATGTGATCGTGTCCGATATCGAAATGCCTGGCATGAGCGGTTTCGAGTTCGCCGAAGCGGTCAAAGCACACAACAGCCGCTGGTCGAATACACCGATGGTGGCTCTGTCCTCCTTTGCGTCGCCGAACGATTTGGCGCGCGGCCGTGAGGTCGGCTTTACCGACTACGTCTCGAAGAACGATCGGGATGCCCTGCTTCATACCCTCCAAGACACCCTAGCCGAAGTACGAGGTGCCGCATGAGCGACCAAATGGAAACTGCTTCCTTCGCCGCCGTCGAAAGCGACGAATACATCACCTTTGTCATTGCGGGCCAACTGTTCGGCGTGCCGGTCCTGAAGGTCCAGGACGTCCTGAGCCCGCAGCAAATCACGCCCATTCCGTTGGCGCCGCCGGAGATCGCAGGTTCGCTGAATCTGCGCGGTCGGATCGTCACCGCGATCGACGTGCGCCTCCGCCTTGGTCTGAATGGCCGGGACGAGGGAGACGAGGGCATGAGCATTGTCGTTGAGCACGACAGCGAGCTCTACAGCCTTATGGTCGATTCCGTGGGTGAAGTGCTGCAGCTCAAGGCCAGTGACTTCGAGCGGAACCCGCCCACCCTGGACCAAAAGTTCCGGGAGTATTCAGACGGCATTTACCGTTTGGACGATAAACTCTTGGTGGTGCTCGATGTGACCCGTCTTCTGGACTACGGCCGCGAAGCTGCAGCCTAAGGTAGGCATGTCGGTCACGGGAAGAGAACTTGTTTGCGTTTCATGAGTTTATAACTCGATCCGGAGTTTCAATATGAAGTCCTGCCTGATCGTCGACGACTCCAAGGTCGTTCGCATGGTGGCCCGCAAAATTCTTGAGGGCCTGAACTTTGAAATCGACGAAGCTGAAGATGGCCAGAAGGCGATCGAGGCCTGCGAAAGGAACATGCCTGACGCAGTCCTCCTCGACTGGAACATGCCGGTCAAAAGCGGCATCGAGTTTCTGGTCGACCTGCGCGCCATGAAGGACGTCGAACAGCCGGTCGTGGTGTTCTGCACCACGGAAAACGATATGTCTCATATCCAGAAGGCCATTCAGGCCGGCGCCAATGAGTACATCATGAAGCCGTTCGACAGCGAGATCATCGAATCGAAATTCACCCAGGTGGGTTTGATCTGATTATGACGCTTGGCCAAGCTACAGATGCTGCGTCGACGGGTCCCTATCGGGTTATGATAGTCGATGATTCGGCTGTCATCCGGGGACTCCTGACCCGCGCACTGGAGTCAGATCCTCAGATCTCTATCGTTGCATCGGTGCAGAACGGCAAGATCGCCTTATCGACCCTGGAGCGTCAGAAGGTCGATGTGGTGGTGCTCGATATCGAGATGCCGGTCATGGACGGTATGACGGCGCTGCCGTTGATCATCAAGGCCCAGCCGGGCGTCAAGGTGATCATGGCGTCGACCCTGACACTTAAGAACGCTGAGATTTCACTGCAGGCCTTACAGGCCGGGGCGGCGGACTATATCCCGAAGCCCACTTCGACAGGCGAGATTTCAACGGCGAGCGATTTCAAGCGCGAGCTGACCGAAAAGGTCAAAGCCCTTGGTCTCGCGGCTCGCGGCGGCACGGCTGCCGGTCATCGTCCCGCGCCGGCACCGGTGGAAACCACCAGCAGCGGCACCGTTGTGGCCAAGCCGGTCGCCGCAAGCAAATCCATTCAGTTGCGTCCCATGCCCACCACCATCCCCGAGATTATTGCCATCGGCAGTTCGACGGGCGGTCCACAGGCGCTTTTCGAAGTGATGAAGAGCATTGCCGGCAAGGTGACCCAGCCGATTTTGATTACCCAACATATGCCGGCGACCTTTACCAAGCTGCTGGCCGAGCACATTTCGCGTGTCAGCGGACTGACCTGCAGCGAGGCGCAGGACGGTGATGTGATTGTCGGCGGCCAGGTCTATGTGGCGCCGGGTGATTACCACATGCTGCTTGAAGATGATGGCGGTAAGAAAGTCATTCGTTTGACGCAGGATCCACCGGAAAACTTCTGCCGGCCGTCGGTCGACCCGATGCTCAGGAGTTTGAGTAAAATCTATGGGCCTAAGCTTCTCGTGCTGATTTTGACGGGAATGGGGTCTGATGGACAACGAGGCTCTGAGGTTGTCACTGCGGCCGGTGGTGCAGTGGTCGCTCAGGACGAAGCGACAAGTGTAGTTTGGGGGATGCCTGGCGCGGTTGCTAGCCATGGCCTCTGCTCGGCGGTTCTGCCGCTAACGGAGATTGGTCCCCAGGTTCTCAAGCTTGTTATGAGGTCGGCGGCATGAACGTGAACGATTTCGAACTCATCTCTCAACTCCTGAAAAAGCGTTCGGGGTTGGTTCTTTCTGAAGACAAGGCCTATCTGCTTGAAAGCCGATTGAACCCGGTTGCGCGCAAGTGGGGCCTGAGCGGCTTCGATGAGTTGGCGCAGGAAGTGCGCAAAAAAAACGACGAAAAACTTCTGGTAGATATCACGGAGGCCATGACGACCAATGAGTCGTTCTTCTTCCGAGACCAGAAACCTTTCGATCAGTTCCGTGATGTCGTGCTGCCGTTCCTTTTGGAAAACCGCGCCGCGAAGAAATCCATCCGCATCTGGTGTGCGGCGGCGTCGAGCGGGCAGGAACCCTACACCATTGCGATGCTTCTGAAGGAAGCTCAGGCGAAGCTCTCTGGCTGGCGCGTCGAGATCATCGGCACCGACATCTCGCAAGAGATCCTCGATAAGGCCAAGGAAGGCGTCTACTCGCAGTTTGAAGTTCAGCGCGGTCTGCCGATCAACCTGCTGGTCAAGTACTTCACTCAAGTCGAAGACCGCTGGCAGATCAGCGAAGAGATCCGCAAGATGGTGAACTACAAAAAGTTCAACCTGCTGGACTCGATGGCAGGCATGGGGCAGTTCGATGTCATCTTCTGCCGCAACGTTCTGATCTACTTCGATCAGCCGACCAAGTCGCAGGTGCTGGATCAGATGGCCGGCCTGATGGCGAACGACGGCTTCCTGTATCTCGGCGGCGCCGAAACTGTTCTGGGCATTTCCGACCGCTTCCTGCTCATCCCCGGGCAGCGCGGCATCTATGGCCTGGCGAACGAACAGAACGCGGTGAAGGCTGCGGTGTAGTCAGCCCAAAGCCGGACCCGAACATCCGGTCATGGTGTGCTGCCGATTACCGAAGTTATCTAACGACGAAGGGCTCCAGTTTCTGGAGCCCTTGTTGATTCCGGTTCATCTCGCCGCGGCTGAACGCTGGACCGCGTTTGGCTCGCTCAGGAGCGTTTTTGCCCGGAAGGCTTCGCGTATGGCTTCGGCCATGGCGGTCACGGCGTCGCCGCTGGCACTCCGGCACCGGTACATGACCACATTGGAGGAATCGATGTCGCCAAAGCCGTCATTAGAGGTCAATTCTCGACAGCCCTCGGGGATATTGCTGCGCGATAGGGGCGCGATGGCGAGGCCCGACGAGACCGCGAGCCTAAGACCGCTGCCGGTATCGCTGCGATAGACCACTCTGTAGTCATGATTGCCGCGCTCAAGCGAGCGGGCGGCGAAGTTGGTGCACCAGCCTGCACCCTCGTAGAGAGCGACCGGCAAGGGTGCACGTTCGTGCATTCTGTGAACCTCGGATGTTGCCCACACGGTCGGGTCGACCATAAGCACTTCGCCCTGGGGCCTGCGCTCCCATTCGAAGATCACGGCCAGGTCGAGCTCGCCGCACTCGACGGCGGCCTTCTGCGCCGATGAGCAGGCGTAGCGAACCATAATCTCGACGTTGCTGTGCACCTTACTGAAGGCGACGAGCGCCTGAGATAGCACCGAATCGCCGTATTCCTCGGGGATGCCGATGCGGACCTGACCATCTAGGGCAGGGGCCGCGAGACTGGCCGCCGTTTCATCCAAAAGATCCACGACGCGCCGGGCGTTCATGAGCAGTTCGCTGCCTTTTCGGGTCAGCAGAACCCCGCGCGGTCCACGTTCGAAAAGCGGATCGCCGACCAGTTCCTCCAGACGCTTCATCTGCATGCTGACGGCCGACTGCGTGCGGCCGAGCGCATGGGCGGCGCGGGTGAAGTTTTCGAGTTCGGCGACCGCAACAAAGCTGCGCAGCAGATCGCTCTCAAGCTGAAATGGCATTTGTATAGACATTCAAAACGTTGATGTCAGATATCATGGATATTCGTTGGTAAAATGTCAAAGGTGCACCTTAGTCTTTGGAGAGAAAGCTAACGGAGGGCGTTGTTATGGCCATCACCACAGACTACTTTGAGCCAGCATATGAAGAGGAAGAGGATGCGGTGCCGGAGGAATCTGGTGCTTGGACCCCACCCGATCCTGCGTTGAGGCAATTGATGGAGCGGCCGGATGACCGGTTGCTGAAGGACGTTGGCGTGAGCCGCGAAAGCGCGTTTGCTGAGGTGGCGCGTTTCTGGCGCGAATGGTCACGCCGGCGCGACCCCTGGCATCTGTGAGGGCTAGACAATCGACGCGCCATGGTACGCCGAAAAAGACAACGGCCCGCACCGAAAAGGTGCAGGCCGTTTGTGTGACCGTTGCCGGTCTGTCTTCTGCAGGAGGCCTTTGTTAGGCGGGAACGGCTTCCTGTTCCTGGTCGGTGCTGGCAGCCGGCTGGCTTTCCTGTCCTCCGACCGGATCGCGCAGCACATAGCCACGGCCCCAGACGGTTTCGATGTAGTTGGCGCCACCGGTTGCCGCTGAGAGCTTTTTGCGGAGCTTGCAGACGAAGACGTCGATGATCTTCAGTTCCGGCTCGTCCATACCGCCATAGAGATGGTTCAGGAACATCTCCTTGGTCAGCGTCGTACCCTTGCGCAGGGACAGAAGCTCAAGGATGCCATACTCCTTGCCGGTCAGGTGCAGCGGCTGGCTGTCGACCTCGACGGTGCGGGTATCCAGGTTCACCGTCAGCTTGCCGGTCTGGATGATGGAGTCTGAATGACCCTTGGAGCGGCGGACAATCGCCTGGATCCGGGCGATCAGCTCGCGCTTGTCGAAAGGCTTGGTCAGATAGTCGTCGGCGCCGACGCCCAGGCCTTTGATCTTGTCATCCAGGCCGTTGAGACCGGAGAGGATCAGAATTGGCGTCCTGACGCGGGCGGCCCGCAAACGCCGAAGAACCTCATAGCCGTCGATGTCCGGCAGCATAAGGTCGAGGATGATAATATCGTAATCGTAGATCTTACCGATCTCGAGGCCGTCTTCACCCATATCCGTGGTGTCACAGACGTAGCCTTCGGATCGCAGCATCATCTCGATGCCCTGTGCCGTCGCGGAATCGTCCTCGACCAGAAGTACTCTCATAGCTCCAACCCAAATGGTTAAGATTAAGCAAGATTAAGTCCGTTAACCATTTTGGGGAAGCTTTATTAACAAACTCTTACTGAAAGCCGGTTATGTACGAACAAATTTTCGATTCTTTCGGTAGGCTTATGAAAATATTCCGATAAGAAATTGATAAGATTGATAAAAGCTCAGTTAAGCTAAATTCTCAAAAAAATTCGAGTGCATCTTTTCCTTCACCGGACAGGGGGCAAAAAAGAGACCTCGGCCGGTTTTTTAAACATACGTTAAACGTAATCGGACATCTTTTGGTCCGTTGGGGTTAGCCATAACCCTTTGAATTGCGGATGGTATAGGTGCCCCTTTCTTCTTCCTCCCTGAATGCTGAAATCGAGCAGATCCCGAGCTATCAACTCTACGGCCGTGTCGCCGGAATCCTCGGTATGCTGGTTGAGGTTGCCGGTTTAGACCGGGTTCTTTCTATCGGCGCGCGCTGCAATCTTGTGGCCCGTGGCAACCGCCGAGTGCCGGCCGAGGTTATCGGCTTTCGCGAAAAGCGGGCGCTGGTGCTGCCGTATGGATCGCTCGATGGCGTCGGCCTTGGTTGCAAGGCCGAGCTTGCTGATTCGGATCCTGTCATCCGGCCGCATCACGCCTGGCTTGGCCGAGTCATTAACGCACTGGGGGAGCCGGTGGACGGCAAAGGGCCTTTGACCAGCGGTATGAATCCCTACCGTCTACGTGCTTCGCCGCCGCCGGCCCATAGCCGCCAGCGTGTCGGCGAAAAACTGGATCTGGGCGTCCGCGCCATCAATACATTTCTGACCTGCTGCCGGGGCCAGCGTATGGGTATCTTTGCCGGTTCCGGTGTCGGCAAATCCGTGTTGCTTTCCATGCTCGCGCGCTATACCCAATCCGATGTCAATGTCATCGGCCTGATCGGCGAGCGCGGCCGTGAGGTGCAGGAATGGCTGGAGGATGATCTGGGTGAAGAGGGGCTTGCCCGCTCTGTCGTAATCGTCGCCACCTCAGACGAACCGCCTTTGATGCGCAGGCAGGCTGCTTATCTGACACTCTCGGTCGCCGAGTACTTCCGCGATCAGGGTCGCGATGTGCTCTGCATGATGGATTCCGTGACCCGTTTTGCCATGGCGATGCGCGAAATCGGCTTGGCGGCGGGCGAACCGCCGGCCAGTAAGGGTTATACCCCTTCGGTTTTCGCCGAATTGCCGCAGTTGCTGGAGCGGGCCGGACCAGGCATCGATCGCGGCTCTATCACCGGTCTCTTCACGGTTCTTGTGGAGGGCGACGATCACAATGAACCCATCGCGGATGCCGTGCGCGGAATTCTGGACGGCCATATCGTGCTTGAGCGGGCTATTGCCGAACGGAACCGCTATCCAGCGATCAATATCCTGCGCAGCATTTCCCGGACCATGCCGGGCTGTAACAGCGAGCCGGAGAATGCACTAGTGACCCGCGCGCGGACGTTGTTGTCGACCTATGAGGATATGGCGGAGTTGATCCGTATCGGGGCTTACAAACAAGGTAGCGATGCGGCGACGGATGAGGCGCTCGGCTACTATCCGCTGCTGGAGTCTTTTTTGTCCCAAGGACAGCGGGAACGCTTTCAGCTTGACGATGGCTATGCGGATCTTGCGCGGCTGCTCAATGAGCCCTGGACACCTGCTCAGGTGCCGGAGCAAGCCCAGGCCGAAGCTGGATAGAATAGAAACAGTCCTGGGATGGCGCTGATCCAGGCCGGCGCAGGACGTGTGGTATGCAAGAGTGTGATTTGAAGAGGGTTTGGGGACAGTGACAGCGTTAAACAGTCTGGTGCGGGTGCATCAGTGGGAGCTTGATGAGAAGCGGCAGAAGCTGGCCGATCTCGAACGATTGGTTGAAAAGATGAAAAGCGACCTGGTGGGAATCGATCAGGCTTACGAGTCCGAAAAGATTCTGGCGGGAAACTCACCGGAGGCCGCTATCGCCTTTCCAAACTACGCCGCGGCCGTCAAACAACGGCGCCAGAAGGTCGAGAATTCCATTCAAGCGCTGGAAGCTTCTATCGAGGCGGCGCGGGAGGAAGTGCGAGCGGCGTTTCAGGAATTGAAGAAATACCAGACGGCGGAAAGCAATCAGCAGCGCCGGGAAAAGGCTAAGCGGGCGAAGCGCGAGCAGCAAGCGATGGATGAGGTCGGATTAAATCTCTATCGCCGTCGCCGGCCAGCCCGGCGCGCTTCATGACTGGATGGTGCTTTCGAGGCGAAAATCTTCAGCTTTCAGTGACTTTTCTGGAGCAAACTAAAAGCCTGCAAATGGTTTCTTAGGGCGATGTCGCCCAAGGAACAAACGGCACGGTGATCAGACGGCGGTAGTGAAAATGGACAAGAGCTGCATTCTCGTGACCGGCGGGGCCGGTTTTATCGGTGGCAACTTCGTCAGCCAGGCCCTGCGGCTGGGCTACAGAGTGTTGAACCTGGATGCTCTGACCTATGCGGGTGGACCTTTTGTCCTGAACGATCTGCTGCGGCATCCGGAGCACCACTTCGTCAATGCGCGGATCGAAAACCGCGAAGCCGTCGACGCCCTGCTGCGTGAATACACGCCCTCCGCCATTATCAACTTCGCCGCCGAAACGCACGTCGACCGCTCGATCGACAATCCGGGCGTCTTCGTTCAAAGCAACGTGGTCGGTGTACAAACCCTGCTCGATGCGGCCGTGCATTATCAGGCCGGCCTGGCCGACTCCGATAGCCGCGCCTTTCGCTTTCTGCAGATCTCGACCGACGAGGTTTTTGGCTCCATAGACGGCGAGGCCGTAACGGAAGACAGTCGTTACAGCCCCAATTCGCCCTATTCGGCCAGCAAGGCTGCTGCCGATCATCTGGTGCGTGCCTACCACAAGACCTATGGCTTACCCACCCTAATCACGGTCGCGACCAACAACTACGGTCCGATGCAGTTTCCCGAAAAGCTGATCCCGCTGATGATCGTAAAGGCGGTGCGTGAAGAGCCTTTGCCGCTCTACGGCGACGGTGAAAACGTGCGCGACTGGCTTTATGTGACCGATCACTGCCGGGCGGTTCTTGCGGTCCTGGAAGTCGGTAAGCCGGGCGCAACCTATAACGTTGCCGGCGATAACCAGGCCTCGAACCTTGAAGTGGTGCGTCGGATCTGCCGCGCGCTGGATAAGCGCAAAGCCATGACAGGCGGTGCGCGGCACGAAGATCTGATTTCCTTTGTTGCCGACCGGCCTGGTCATGATCGCCGCTATGCTCTGGATGCCAGTAAGCTGAAGCGGGAACTGGGCTGGGCACCGGAAGTCGACTTCGCGACCGGACTGGATGAAACCATCGACTGGTATCTGGACCACGTGGACTTCTGGAAGCCGATTCTCGGTGGCAGCTATGACGGTCATCGCCTGGGGCTTGGCAGATTGCCGGCTGCTAGCGAAGCCTCCTACGCCAAGGTCGCCAACGGCTGACGCCGTCGTCTCTCGACAGAATTAGATCATCAGATCGGGCGCGGCCTGCAGGCCACCGGCCTTGGCCGCTGCGGGCTGCCAATCGTCTGATGCCTCGAAGAGGATCTGGCCGGCCAGACCCAGGCTGTGATTGGATTCAGTGAAAATCCGGGTGATTTCCTCGCGCATAGGCCGGGAGAAAGGACGGCGGGTTCTTAGGATCAGATCGAAGAGTTTCGCCCTGATCAGACCATCGGCCTGCAGATCACCCAGCTTGCGCAACTCGATTTCCAGCAGAAAGCGCGTGGCGTCGGCGTTGGGGCCTTCCTTGCCTTCGCCATCCTTGTCTTCATCGCGGCGCCTCAAGAAGAGGCGAAGCTGCCGAATTTGCCCATCGTCGAGGAAGGGTAGAATGAGCGCCCGCCATTCGCCGCTGTTCGAGTCCGCGATGCGGCCTGCCTGGGTTAGATCGCCATCCAGGCGGTTTACGAGATCGTTCTGACCCTCTCGTTGCAGCTGATCCAGCGTGCTTCGCCCAAGCCATCCGTTTACCTGGCCTGCGTTAAGCGCTGACAAAAGAAACAGGATGTTTGAACTCAGCTGCGCTCCGGCAGCTGGCACGCGCTGCATCACTTGTCCGGCTAGGGCGCTGGAGATCTGTCCTTCGCCAGCGCGGCGCGCCAGGGTCTCAAGGCTTGGCCAGCCAAAGCCTGCGTTCCCTGGCGAGAGCATGGCTGTATCGGGTGAGGCGGCCGCCGGAAGTGCTTGTGGCAGGCTCTTGGCGAGTATCTGAATTTCAACCCGGGCGCCTGGCGGCAGCTTCAGGCTTTCGCTTAACGACAAGATCCCGAGACCGCTCTGCAAGACAGTGCGTGAACTTGTGCCAGAGGGGCTCACCGCGGCAGGGAGCGTGCCCGAGGAAGCGCCGGAAGCGATCACGTTGCCTTGGAGCACCGGGTTGGCTGTAGTTGAGACCGCCTGAGACAGCGTTGCCGTTTGCGGGGCTACCGCGTTTGAGCCCGCGGTCGTCGTCGCAGGCGTGGCGGAGGGCAGGGCGGTGACTTGAACCTGAAATTGTGCGCCAGCCGGAAGGTTGCGCAGGATCGCAGGAAGCTGCGCGGCGTCTGCGTTGCCGGCGTAGGCCGGTTGTTGTCCACCGGCGGCTGTTCCTGTCCCGGCGAGCCTGGATATGAGTGCGGTCTCGAGCGTTGCGGTCAAAACCTGACTGGAAAGCTGCACCGGGGTTTCCGCTCCGGGCCGGACCGATCCCTGTGGTGTTAGCGCCGGCTTTGGGCCAACAATCTGCAGATGGACTTGTCCTCCATCGCGGATCTGGAGGGCGACCTTGGCGCCTTCGGGCAGAGCGAGCTTCGTGGCCAGCTCAAGCTGGCCGTACTTGGTCAAAATCTGTAAGGCCGCCGCGTTATTGCTGTTCAGGATACTGCCAGAAAGAACTGTACCTGTCGGCAATGTCGAGACGACTTCGGGCGCAGCGGCAATGGGCGCGAGCACTGGTTTTGGCGGAAGCGTTTCTGCAGCGGGTGGCGGCGTGGCAGGTGGCGGAGCGGAGCTGGCTGGCGCTGGCTGGGGAGCGTTGCTCTGACCCGCAGTCCCGGTTGGTGGTGGTGCGGTGGCGGTCGACGGCTGTTGACCGGACGCAGATGTTCCCGCTGCACCGGGTTGCGGAGCAGCAGCATTGTTGGGCGGCAAGGGAGCCGGGGGAGGTGCCGAAACGCCGCTCATGGTCCGTTGGTCAGGCGCCGGGCGAGGGCTTCGATGTCCTCGGCCGCCTTCGAGTTAGGGTGGCGCGTCAAGAGTGGCGTCTGGTGCCGGATGCTGTCCTTGACCGAGCTGTCGCGTCGGATCACACCGGCCAGCGGCGGGGTGATTTTCAAAAAGGATTCGCAGGCCTTTCGGATCGTGCCGTAGGTCCTTTGACCTTCATTGATGGTCTCGGCCATGTTGACCACTACACGCAGATCCATGCTCGGAAACTGGCGGGTGGTCAGCTTGATAAAGGCGTAGGCATCGGTCAGCGAGGTCGGTTCGTCGTTTGTGATAACCAGGCAGGTTCCGGCCAGGGCCGCAAACTGCCGCACAGTCCGCTCGATACCTGCGCCCAGGTCGAGCACCACGTGACCGTAGCTGGAGGAGAGCGACACCAGGTCGGAGATCAGGCCGCCAAGGCGGTTGCTCGGCAGATTGGCAAGGTTGCCGGATCCGGAGCGTCCGGCGATGACATCGAAGCCGCCGGTCGTGTAATGCACCTTGGCAGCTTCCAGGCCATAGCGTCCGGCGATGACGCCGCCCAGGTCCCGTTCCGGCGCCAGGTCGAGCTGAATGTCCACGTTGGCAAGTCCGAGATCGCCGTCGAACAGCATCGTCTGCTGGCCCTTGTTCGCCAGCGCCTGGGAAAGCGAGACCGAAAGCCAGGTCTTGCCGACGCCACCCTTGCCGGAGGCCACCGCGATGATGTTCGCGGTGGATTTGCGCTCGGCGGCCAGTGCGTTTGAAACTTCCATTATCACAGCGTTCCCAATACGAGCGACAGATGCTCTTGCGTGTTCGTTGTCGGTTGCAGGAGGCGGGCGAGCGAAACCGGATTGACCGGCGCGAGGCCGTTGCCGATCTGGGCGGAGATGCCGACTCCCATAAGGCTGAAGCGTCCGGCATGCGCCGCGCAAATCAGCCCGCCGTAGCGGCGGCTGGAATCCAGCCGGGTCATGATCAGATACCGCGTGCCGGTGTCGCGAAAGGCGAGGGCGCACTCGGCCTGTTCGTAGCAATCGCCACCCGAAGGCAGCACCAGGATGGTTTGCGCGCCGACGGCTTCTGCCGTCTCGCGAAGTCCCTGCAACGCTGCTTCGTCGTAGGGTGAAACACCCGGTGTATCGATGATTGTCAGGTGTTCGTTGGGCACCCGGCTCACCAGTTCAGAAAGCTGATTGCGGTCGTCTGCCCGGTGCAAATCGATTTCCAGAGCGCCGGCGAAGGTCTCCGCCTGCGACATGCCACCGGCCTTGTCGCCGTCCATGGTGATCAGTGTCGCATCGCCGCCCGACAGACGCACCTGCGCACAGAGTTTTGCAGCCGTGGCGGTTTTGCCCGATCCGCTGGGTCCGATGACCATAACCGGGCGCTTGCTGTCCGCGGTCGGCAGCGGCGCGAAATCGAAGGCGCCGTCAAGCGCGCCGGCCAGCGCCATGACATTGCTGTCGGCGGACAGGCCCGAGGCATTGCTCAGCAGGCGGTTCGCGAGCGGTGCCGGAATCCGGTGATAGTCGAGCACTTCATCGAGATCGTCGACCGCCTCTACGATTTCTTCCGCGGTCTGCAGATCAAGTTCGTCATCCGCGTCGCTGTCCAGACCGGCTGTGACCTTGACGCCCAGTTCGCCGCCGAGCTCTTCGGTCGAGAGGATGACAGCATCCAGGCCCAGGGACTCGCGGACCAGGTGCATGGCATCGGGCAGGGTCTCCGCGGTGAAGCTTCTAAGCCGCATAGGACCTCCCGCTTCCCCGGGAGTCAGGCCTGAGTAGCTGGCCGCTCTCTATTATCGAAAACTTCCAAATCACGTTCAACAAACCGCTCTTACAACTGGCCAAGTGTTTTGATCTTGGCCTTGGGGTGAACTTCGTTTTGCGAAAGAACAACGGTCGAGGGCCGGAATCGTTCCACGATCGATCGCACATAAGGACGAATGCCCGGGCTGGTCATCAGAACGGGGGTCTCGCCCATCATGGCGTGCTGTTCGAAAGTCTTGCGAACCTCGCCGATGAATTCCTGCAGCCTCGACGGCGCCATGGACAGCTGGCGTTCCTCGCCTTCGCCAATAATGGCGTCCGCGAAGGCCTGCTCCCAGTTGGGAGTAAGGGTGACCATCGGGATAAAACCGCTTTCATTGACCTGCGCATTGGAGATCTGACGCGCGAGCCGCGCCCGCACGTGTTCGGTGATCGCCGTAACGTTACGGGTATAGCCGCAGGCCTCCGATATGCCTTCCAGGATCGTGGGCAGATCGCGGATCGATACGCGCTCGTTCAGCAGATTTTGCAGCACGCGCTGAACGCCCCCGACGGAGATCTGGGAGGGGATCATGTCGCCGATCAGTTTCTGCTGATCCTGGTCCAGTTCATCCATCAGCTTCTGGGTCTCGGCGTAAGACAACAGCTCAGCGACGTTGTCCTTGACGATCTCGGTCAGGTGGGTCGTGACGACCGTCGGCGGATCGACCACGGTGTAACCGCGGAACAGGGCTTCTTCCCGGCTGGCCTCGTCGACCCACTTGGCGGGCAGACCGAAGGTCGGCTCGATGGTGTCTTCGCCGGGCAGGGTGATGGTCTCGCCGCGCGGATCCATGATCAGCAGCATGTTGGGGCGCAGCTCACCGCTGCCGGCTTCGATCTCCTTGACCCGGATGATGTAGCTGTTGGCGGGCAGCTGCAGATTGTCCTGGATCCGCACAGAGGGCAGAACGAAGCCGAGGTCCTGGGCCATCTGTCGCCGCAGGGCCTTGATCTGATCGGTCAAGCGCTGACCGCCCACGCCGTTGATCAGAGGCAATAAGCCGTAGCCCAATTCCAGGCGCAGATTATCGATCTGGAGGGCGTTGGAGATCGGCTCCTCCGCGGCGGGCGTGGCCTCGGCTTCCGCCTGCTGGGCCGCAACCACTTCCTGTTCCTCTGCAACCACCTTCCGGTTGGCCTGCCAGGCGAGACCGCCGGTGGCGGCGGCGATCACCAGGAAAGGCACGGCGGGAATGCCGGGCAGCAGGGCGAGGGCGACCATCAGGAAGGAGGAGAGTCCGAGTGCGCGGGGATAGCCGCCGAGCTGACCGAAGAGCGCCTTGTCGGCAGAGCCAGTCTGGGTGGTCTGGGAGACCAGGATACCGGCGGCGGTTGAGACGATGATGGCGGGGATCTGACTGACCAGGCCGTCGCCGACGGTCAGCACCGTGTAGGCTTCGGCGGCCTCGCCGAAAGACAGATCCATCTGCGCGACACCGATGATGATGCCGCCGACGACATTGATGAAGGTGATCAGCAGGCCGGCGATAGCATCGCCGCGTACGAACTTCGCGGCGCCGTCCATGGAGCCGAAGAAATTGCTCTCGTCTTCCAGGGTCTTGCGTCTGTCGCGGGCGGCTGCTTCGTCGATCAGGCCGGCCGAGAGGTCGGCGTCGATCGCCATCTGCTTGCCGGGCATGGCGTCCAGGCTGAAGCGGGCGGAAACCTCGGCGATACGGCCCGAGCCCTTGGTGATGACGATGAAGTTCACGATGACCAGGATCGAGAAGACGATGATCCCGATCACGAAGTTGCCGCTCATGACGAAGCCGCCGAAGGCCTCGATCACCTTGCCGGCCGCATGCGTGCCTTCGTGTCCGTTCGCAAGAATCAGACGCGTCGACGCGAGGTTCAGCGACAATCGCAACATGGTCGCGATGAGCAGAACCGTGGGGAAGGAGCTGAAATCCAGCGGCCGGCTGATAAACAGCGCCGTCATGAGGATCAGCACGGAGAAGGTCATAGAAAGCGCCAGCGCGACATCCAGCAGCCAGCCTGGCATCGGCAGGATCAGCACCACCAGGATGCAGACGACACCCAGCGCCAGGGCGATGTCGCCGCGCTTTAGAAAGTCCAGGGCTGTGTTCAGGGAGTCCCGGGAGGAACTGCCTTGGACATCACCAGAGGAACTGGTCTCGGACATCTACTGATCTCTATATGACTTCCCGATTAAGCAATCGTCCGTTCGGCTTCGCCCGGCATGGGGATGGCCATGCCTTCCTGGCTGTAGAGCTTCAGCTTGTTACGCAGAGTGCGGATCGAGATTCCAAGGATATTCGCGGCGTGCGTCCGGTTGCCCAGACAGTGCTGAAGGGTGTCCAGGATCAGATCCCGTTCCACATCGGCGACTGTGCGCCCGACCAACTCGCTGGCGTCACGTGACTTCGAAGCGTCGCCACCAGATGTCGGAATGGCGCTGGCGGGCGCAACGGCGGCAGACGAGGGGACTGCTCCGCCATCCTCCGGGGCCAGCATCTCGCCGGTCAGCATGATCGAATCCCTGGTGATCTGGCCGTCGCGGGCCAGCAAGACCGCACGATGCATGGTGTTTTCCAGCTCACGCACATTGCCGCGCCAGTGATGCTGCAACAGGATAGCGCGGGCTTCCTGGTCCATCGGAGGGATCTGGACGCCATTGGCCTCGGCATATTTGGCGATGAAGTGATCGGCCAGCACCTCGATATCCTTCGGGCGCTCGCGCAGGGCCGGCAGCATGATGTTGACCACGTTCAGGCGGAAGTAGAGGTCTTCACGGAAATTGCCCTGTCGAACTTCTTCCTCCAGGTTCCGGTTTGAGGTCGCGAGGAGCCGGATGTCGACCTTGATGGGTTGTGTGCCGCCGACCCGATCGATTTCGCGTTCCTGCACGGCGCGCAGCAGTTTGGCCTGCAGACGCGGGTGCATCTCGGAAATCTCGTCGAGCAGCAGAGTACCGCCGCTGGCTTCCTCGAACTTACCGACCCGGCGTGTCACGGCACCGGTAAAAGCGCCTTTCTCATGACCGAAGAGTTCCGATTCCAGAAGGTTCTCGGGAATAGCCGCGCAGTTGACCGAGATGAACTGTGCCTTGGAGCGCCGGGACTTGGTGTGGA
>CBDDBN010000022.1:0-8073 GCA_965225735.1 Denitrobaculum sp.
TCTATGCTTTCGTTGCCGGGTGGAAGGAACTGAACACCCTCACCGACAATGGCGCGCGGGTCCCCGAACTCAAGAACGCCCAGCTCAATCATTGGGAGTTGCTGTTCTCCGGGCGCTTCGACGACGAGTATTTCAGGCGCGCCAAAGCAATTGGCGAGGCGCACCGCAGGATCGGCCTGACGCCGAACTGGTACGTCGGCGCTTACGGCTTCCTGCTGACGCGCATGAACGAACTGCTGGTCAGCAAATACCGCCGCAAGCCGGAGCAGCTCAATACCGCCATGAACGCCGTTTCCAAGGCCATTCTTTTCGACATGGAGCAGGCGGTTTCGGTCTACATCGAAGCCGGCCAGCAGAACCTGCAGGACGAACTGACCAATCTCGCGGACAGCCTGGAGACAGAAATCAACGGCGCGATTGAAATCGTCGCGGGCAAGGGCTCAGAAATGAAGGAGACGGCGACCAAGATGCTGGCCGCCTCCGAACGCTCCGGCTCCAGCGCCACCACCGTCGCCTCCGCTTCGGAGGAAGCCTCCGCCAACGTCGAGACCGTCGCTGCAGCCACGGAAGAGTTCACGGCCACCGTCAAGGAAATCGGCCGCCAGACCGACCAGTCCAAGGAAGTCACAAAGAAGGCCGTCCACGAGGCCGATGAGGCTGGCCGCATCATGAGCGAACTCGACGGCCTCTCTCAGGAAATCGGTGACATCGTCAAGGTTATCTCGGACATCGCGGCCCAAACCAACCTGCTGGCGCTGAACGCCACCATCGAGGCCGCGCGCGCTGGCGAGGCCGGTAAGGGTTTCGCGGTTGTCGCCGGCGAGGTTAAGTCCCTGGCCAATCAGACCGCCAAGGCCACCGATGAGATCGCCACGCAGGTCTCCAAGGTTCAGGAGTCCACCAATCACGCCGTGGGTGCGATCAAGTCGATCAGCGGCATCATCGAAAAGATGGACCAGGTCTCCGCCGCGATCGACCAGGCGGCCGAGCAGCAGAGCGCAGCCTCCGATGAAATCGCCAACAACATCCAGGAAGCCGCTTCGGGCAACCGCGAAGTCGCGGTCAACATCCAGACCGTGGCGTCAGAAGCCGCCGAGGTCGTTCAGCTCTCGACCGAGGTCCAGGCCGGCACCGACAGCACCATTGAAGCCGTCGGCCTGCTCGGCGAGAGGGTCACCAAAATATTGGGGCAATTGCGTAATCACGAAGCCTTCGACCGCCGCGAGCACGTACGCGTCGCCACCCAGCAACAGTCGCAGATTTTCGCGCTGGGCAGCTGGATGGACTGCACCATCAACGACATCTCCGCTGGTGGCGCAGAGATCACCGCAGTCGACGGCCTGGGCGAAGACGACAGCATCCAGTTAAAGGTGCCGGGTTTCGGCGAAGTGGCCGGTCGTGTCATCCGCGTCACCGAAAAATCGCGCGGCATTGTCTTCCAGGTCAGCGACCAGGAACGCAACGAGCTCGAACAGCACCTGGAGGGCCAACGCGCCGCGGCTTGATCCGGCCAACTGGTAAAAGCACTAGGAGTCGACGTGCCCAACTATCGTGGTCTTCACTAAGGGATTTTCGATAGGCCAACGAAAGTCTCCTGACTCACCCCTTCTCAAAAGGTCTTCGCCCCGGTCGTCGGCAGCCAAACCCGATAGAGGCTGGCCGTCGCGGTGATGAAGAGATGATTGAGTTTCGGCCCGCCGAAACAGACGTTGGAGACCCGCTCCGGGACCAGGATCTTGCCGATCAGGCTGCCGTCCGGGTCGTAGCAGTGCACCCCGTCCCCGGCGCTGGTCCAGATCCGGCCCCGGTTGTCCAAGCGGAAGCCATCGAAAAAGCCGTTGCTGCATTCGGCGAAGACTTCGCCGCCCGACAATCTGCCATCGTCGGAAACATCGAAGACCCGGATGTGGCGCTCGCCGCTCGGATAACGCGTCCCGCCGGAATCGACGATGTAGAGCTGACGCTCATCAAGGGAAAAAGCCAGCCCGTTCGGACAGGTGAAATCGTCGGCCACCCGGGTAACCGTGCCGCTGCGCCCGTCGATGCGATAGACATGCTCGCCGTCCTGTTCCGGATCCGCCTGGAAACCCTCGTAGTCGGACTCAATGCCGTATGCCGGGTCCGTGAACCAGACCGAACCATCCGACTGCACCACCACGTCGTTCGGACTGTTGAGCCGCTTGCCCTCATAGCGGTCGGCCAGAACCGAGCAAGACCCGTCATGCTCCCAACGCACGACCCGCCGATTGCCGTGCTCGCAGGCGACAATCCGGCCCTGCCGGTCGAGCGTCGCGCCATTGGTGTAAGCTCCGACATTCACGTGGAAAACCCCGACGGCACCTGTCGTTTCATCCCAGCGCAGACGCCGGTCGTTCGGAATATCGCTCCAGATCACCGACTTATAGGCCGGCACATAGACCGGGCCTTCCGTCCAGCGCCCGTCCGACCAGAGGCACTCGAGCTTTTCGATCGGCTTGATGCTGCGCCGGAAGCGCTCGTCGAGGATTTCATAGGGTGGTTCGCTCATGGCTTTCTCCAGAGAAGCAGCGGCTACGCTATAATGCTATCTTTTTCATAGCAAATCCGCTATCCTGCGCCAAGTGAAATTTGCTATTCTTTTAATAGCATTCGGAACGGCAAAGTGACCAAAATCCCTCTCCCCGGCGCACCTGTCCGCGGCTCCCGAAGCGGCGCGCCTGTCATGGCCCTGCTCGATCTTCTGGGCCGGCGCTGGGCCATGGGCGTGCTCTGGACCCTCTGCGAAGGCGGCCCCGCCACCTTCCGGCTATTACAGGAGCGCTGCGAAAGCATCTCGCCGGCCGTCCTCAACGCGCGTCTGAAGGAACTGCGCGAGGCCAAGCTGGTCGAACGAACCCCGGACGGCTACGCCGCAACCAAACTCGGGCAAGACCTCTTCGGTCACCTCGAACCGCTGGGCGCCTGGGCGAAGATCTGGGGGCGCGCGGTGAAACGTGGCGCGGCGAAAAAGAAATAAACGACTTATCCCAAAGCTACTGCGACGCAACAAGACCCAAGCATCATCGTAAATTGATTTCTGAAGCCTCTTAATCTACCTTAAAATGTAGTGAATGTTGGTATACAGCATCGCTTTTTTTGCAAACCGTGACTTTATCGATATGAAATTCAATCTCTTTACAACAGTCCTAGCCACAGCACTTTTACTCGTTGCCACCACAGCAAAAATCAGCACCGGCAAGACCACCGAGCCAATGCCCCACGAGCGTTTTTGGACAATCATAGAGCAATCGGTGCAGTTTCAGTCCGATTCTTACCTCCAGATGGAAGCGCTAAAGGCTCACCTGAAAGAGCTACCTGCTGAAGAGATCGTCGCTTTCGACAATGCGCTAGACCGGGAGATGACCCGCGCTTACTCCTGGGAACTTTGGGGCGCAGCGTATCTCATCAACGGTGGGGCATCGAACGACGGATTCGTCTATTTTCGGCTCTGGCTTGTCTCCAAGGGAAGAAAGATCTTTGAAGCCGCTCTGCGCAACCCGGATTCCCTCGCCGAATCAGAAGCTGCCGCAGGCCCCGACGGCATCTACGAACTTGAGGAGCTGATGTATGTCGCGCCTCAGGCCTGGACTGAAAAAACAGGGCGGGACTACGGGGCCTTCCCCGCACATGGCATCGGTCAAGTAGGTCAGGCACCAAGCGGAACGGACTTCGACTTCGAAGACCAAGAAGAGGTTGCGAAACGCTTTCCCAAGCTGTGGAAGCGCTTCGGCGCCAATCCCTTGCCATGATTAACTGCAACGACTTCCGACTTCGTTGCTCACTTTCCTTGAAACAAATGTTAGTTCTGTTCGCGTTTCTCGTAACAATCTTGGTCTTCCCGAACGTAAGCGTCTCATCAGGAGAGGATATGGTTCCCGAACCGATGTCACAGGCTCAATTCTGGTCGATCCTGGACAGCACCGTTTCGGCCGTCGGCGCCCCAGATGTGCAAATCGAATTGCTGAAGACCAAGTTGTCCGAGCTTAAACCGGATGATCTAATCGCTTATGAGGTGGCGCTGGATGCGCAGCTGAAGCGCGCCTACACATGGGATTTTGTCGCTGTAGCCGATATTCTCAACGACGGGGTGACCGACGATGGCTTCCTCTATTTCAGGCTATGGCTGATTTCGATGGGGCGCAAAGTCTTCGAAAAGGCGCTCCTTGATCCCGACAGCCTTGCAGACGCGCCTATCACAGCAGCGCCCGGCGGTTACTACGAATTTGAGGATCTTCTCTATCCGGCGAAAGAAGTTTGGTCTGAGGTCCATCAGAATCCAAACGAACTTCCCTTCTACGCCGGCATGGACGACTTTTCGATGCCCAGCGGCACGGAACTCGTCAATGACAACGACGTCGCACAACGCTTTCCCAAGCTCTGGAAGCGTTTCCGCGACTAACTGGTTTGCCCCGGCTCACGCGTCGCGCTGTGCGTAAACTTCCGGATCGTGCTTTTCCATGAACTTTACGGGTGCTTTCAGCTCCGTGAATCCGAATTGCTTATAGAGCTCATGCGCATCGCGTGTCGCAAGCATCCAGCGCCGCAGGCCTTGCAGATCCGGGTGCGACAGGACGCAGTCCATCATCCACTTGCTCAGGCCACGCCCGCGGTGATTTTCATGGACGAAAACGTCGCCCAGATAGGCGAAGGTCGCGAAATCGGAAACCACACGCGCAAAGCCGATCTGCGTTTCCTCCTGGAACAGTCCGAAGCAGAGCGAATGCTGCAGCGACCGCTCGAAGGTGGCGCGGGGAATGCCGCGCGACCAGTAGCTCTGATCGGAAATGAAGTGATAGAGCGTATCGATGTCAAACAGCGACGCGTCCGTCGTCAGCAGGTAGTTGTCTTTCCGCCAATCCATTGAGATCCTCTCGGCATTAACGTGCAGCGCAGATAACCCATAGCAGCCTTTCTCTTCCTAGAAGTCGTTAAACGGCACCGGGCCGCGTGACGTAACCACTCCGCGCAAAGGCTCACCAGCTCCCGGCAAGCGCCGTGCCGGCGAGAAGCACGCCGGTCATGATGTTCGAAAGGAACAGCCGGAAGTTCAACTCCGGGCGTGACAAGTCAATGCGCCAGACCTGCCAGGCCAAATGCGCCGCGACCACCAGCATCCCGATGGCGTAGGCGGGCGACATATGCAGCAGCCAGCCGCCGAGAGACCAGCACGCAACGGTCAGGGCATAGAACAGCCCAATGTAGAGCTTGCCCCTGGCCCCAAAGAGAATAGCCGTCGATTTCAATCCCAGACGTCTGTCGTCCTTCACATCCACGTAGGCGTAAACCGTGTCATAACCAATCTGCCAGGCAATCGCGCCGATCCACATGATACCGGCGCCTAAAGGCACATGTCCGGCCACCTCGGCCCAGGCCATCAGCATGCCCCAGTTAAAGGCCGCGCCCAGGACCGCCTGTGGCCAATGGGTGAAGCGCTTGCACAGCGGATAGACGAAGACCAGCGGCAGCACGCAGATGGCGATCAGTTGCGTGTAAGGGCTCAAGAAAATCAGAAGAAGTGCCGCCAATGCCAGTTCAGCGGCAAGAAAGAAAACGGCCTGACGCGTCCGCAACTGCCCATTGGCCAGCGGCCGAAAGCGCGTCCGCTCGACCTGCGCGTCAAAGTTCCGGTCCGCAATATCGTTGACGGTGGAACCGGCGCTGCGCATCAGCAACGCACCCAACGAGAAGACGATCAGCAACCAAACTTCGGGCACGCCCCGCGCCGCCTGGATCAGTGCCGCCAGACAGGGAAAGAGCGTCAGCCAGACACCCACGGGCCTGTCGAGACGCGCCAGCCTGGTGTAGGGCCGCCAAAGGGGCGGCAGATGCCTGTCGACCCAATCTCCGGGATGAATGTCGCTCAGGTCCGGCCGTTTGGTTGCGGTCACGTAAGTAATCCTCGTTTGGAACCCTTCCGGTGACAGTCTAGGCATAGAGCATCCACCGCGCATCATTTCTCACCGGGATTTTCCACAGCCAGCCTCTCGGTTAGATTGAACGGGCGGTTTTGGTTCAGGGAGAAGAAGTCCGGTGGGAAAACGCAGCACTGTGCCCTTTGATGTTTTTGCGATGCAGGAGGAGGTCCAGGTTTCGAGCCTGGTCCGAGACGGCGAATTTGGCTGGACCTGCGGGCAATGCCCGCTCGACCGCGACGGCGCGGTGATCGCGCCTGGGGATCTCATGGCGCAGACGACATTCGTGCGGGAGATGATCGAAAACGTCCTGGCGCGCGGCGGCTTCTCGATCGATGCTATCGGCAAGCTCAACGTCTATTTCGCGGCCAAGGATCCAGCGGAAGGCTCGGCAAGCCTCGCTTTGTTCCGCGAGGCTTTCCCCAACAAGCCGGTGATCGTGCCTATTGCCGTTCCGCACTTCTATTACGACGGCATGCAGATCGAGGTCGACGTCTTCGCGAGAGCCGGGGCCTACGCGAGAAATCTTATAGACGCAGGCTCTTCCGGTCCTCAGATCGTCCAAGCCGGCGAGACAGTCTTTGTTTCGGCACGCGCGGACCTCTCCGGCGGCCGGGATCTCTCAGACGCACTGGCGGAGGTAAAGTCTGCCCTCGAAGCCGAAGGGCTGCTTGCACGGAATCTCATCGCAGAGCAATGGTTTCTTCCCATAGATGAAGGTCACTCCGGGTTGGATCCTGAATGCCTTACTGGCATGGATCTCGTTTCCAACCCGGACGCAGCCGTATGCGTCGACCCGAAACACACCAACGCCCTGATTGCCGATCTCACCTTCTCGACGCAGCCGGTGACAGCGAAAGCCGAAACGGCCGAAGGCGGCAAGCTAAAGACTACGTGTAGAAACAACGGAGCGCTTCTGACGATCACGGCCAGCTACGCCGCACCCCAAGCCGACCTCGTTGAACAAACGCGTGCCATCATGTCCAGCATCGACGACACGCTTGGCTCTGAAGGATTATCATTCGCGAACGTCGCGAAGGTCACTGCGCATTATGTCGGCGGCGCGACCCCGGAGGAACTCCATGGCAACATGAAGATCCGGCACCAGTACTATCGAAGCCCGGGCCCCGCCTCCACGGGCTTGCCAGTCTCCGCCCTGCTCAATCCCGACTGCCGGATCGCGATCAGCGTCATTGCGACTACGTGCAACTGAGCAACGGTCTAAAGCTCACACCTTGCTGCTTAAGTGGAAGTCCACACTGTGCGCCTCGCCGCCCAGATCCAGCTTTGCTGTCGCCGGCGGCATCTCAGAAATCACCTTGCCGCGTCGAATCACGTAAAGCCGGTTCGCTTTCAGACGCAACGCTTCCACTTCGTCGCGGGCCTGCAGGATCACCATGTCCGCGTTGCAGGCTTTTTCGAGTCCGTAACCCTCCAGATGCAGGGTCTCGGCGCCGCGCTGCGTGACCGAGCGGAACATCTCACGCATCTCGGCCATGCCGGTCATCTGTCCCACATGCAGCGCCATGCTTGCGACCTCCAGCATGTCGTGGCTGCCCAGGCTGTACCAGGGATCCATAACGCAATCGTGGCCCAGGGCAACCGGCACACCGGCGGCGATCAACTCCTTCACGCGAGTCATGCCCCGGCGTTTGGGATAGCTGTCGTGGCGGCCCTGGATGGTGATGTTGATCAGCGGATTGGCAATGGCGGTCACACCCGCCTCGACCATCAGCGGGATCAGCTTGCTGACGTAGTAGTTATCCATGGAGTGCATGGAGGTCAGGTGCGAACCGGCCACCCTGCCCTGCAGCCCGAGGCGCTGAGTCTCGCAGGACAGGGACTCGATGTGACGAGAGTTCGGGTCATCGGTCTCGTCGCAGTGCATATCGACCAGCAGGCCGCGCTCGGCGGCAACCTCACAGAGCAGGCGCACGGACTCCGCCCCATCGGCCATGGTGCGCTCGAAGTGCGGAATGCCGCCAACCACATCCACGCCCCTTGTCCAGCGCCGTTTTGAGCTGAGCCTTTGCATTGGGATCGCGCAAATAACCGTCCTGCGGAAAGGCCACCAGTTGGAGATCGATGGTAGGGTTTGACCTCGTCGCGAATCTCCAACAGGGCATCGACCGCCAGCAGGCGC
>CBDDBN010000023.1:0-26519 GCA_965225735.1 Denitrobaculum sp.
GTAAGTTACCGCGACCGGCCGCGTGCTGATCACATCGCGTTTGAGCAGACCGCTTTCCTCCATTTCCCTCAGGCGCTGGGTCACCATCTTTTTGCTGGCGCCGCCCAGCATGCGGGACAGATCGTTGAAGCGGACCGGACCGTCCTTGAGATGCCAGAGGATGGAGCCTTTCCACTTGCCGCCGATGATCCGCATGCCCCGTTCAATGGGACAGGGCTCCAGACAGGCTTCCAATACCCGCTTCCGGCCGTCTTCGGTTTCTGTGACGCGCGCCCTCATAAAAATCTCCTAGGTTACAAAAAGTATACTAATTGACTTTTGTTCCCTCGTCGAACAGCTACTACAGCGTAAGAGCCGATAGACCTCCAAAGGGAGCAGAGACATGGCGCCGCCCGATATCCACCTCTATACCGCCAACACCATGAACGGCTGGAAACCGCTGATCTTCCTGCATGAAGCCGAGGTCGACTACGAGATGACAGCGATCAGCTTCGCGAAAAAGGAACAGAAGGCGCCGGATTACCTGAAGCTCAACCCCAACGGCCGCATCCCGACCATTGTCGACCGGGGCAACGACAACTTCGCCGTTTTCGAGTCGGGCGCCATCCTTTGGTACCTGGCGGAGAAGTACGACCGCTTTCTTTCCCACGACCCCAAGATCCGTTCCGAAACGCTGCAATGGCTGATGTTTCAAATGGGTGGTATCGGTCCCATGATGGGTCAGGCCATGTTCTTTCAGCGCATCGCCAAACCAAACGGCGACGATGTCCCCTACGCCATCAAGCGCTACGTGGATGAAAGCCGCCGCCTGCTCGAGGTGCTCAACAAACGGCTGGCAGGGCGGGAGTATCTGACAGGTCACGATTATTCTATCGCCGATATGGCAAACTACCCTTGGGCGCGCTCCTACTTCTGGGCTACGGTCTCGATCGAGGGCCTGGAGCACCTGCAGGCCTGGTTCGACCGGATCGACGCCCGGCCCAAGACACAAGAAGCCCTGCAACTGCCCGAGCCGCGCCCCTCGGCCTTCGGCAAAGGCGACATCGAGGCGGCGGCCAAGGAAAATGCTGCCCGCTTCAAAGATCCGGAGTGAGCCCCGCCGGCAAGTCAGAAGAGGAAACGCCGATGACGGAAGAAAAAGCGACTGCCGATCTGCGCCTGGACATTATCTCCGACGTGGTCTGCCCCTGGTGTCTCATCGGCTTCAAACAATTCGAACAGGCCATGGCCGTCACCGGTGTCTCGGCGCAGGTCTTCTGGCATCCCTTCGAACTCAATCCCGATATGCCGCCGGAGGGCGAGAACCTGCGCGAGCACATCGCCCGCAAATACGGCACGTCACCCGAAGACAGTGTGAAAGCCCGTGCGCGCCTCACTCAACTGGGTGCCGATCTGGGCTTCACCTTCAACTACGCCGACGACATGCGCATGTACAATACCTTCAAGGCGCATCAACTCCTGCACTGGGCCGGCACCCAGGGACGGCAGCACGACCTCAAGATGGCGCTCTTCAGCAGCTTCTTCACCCATCGCCGCAATGTCGACGATCCCGAGGTGCTCGCGGATGCCGCCGCGGAAATCGGGCTGGCGCGGGAAGAAGCACTCACCGTGCTCGCCGACGGCCGCTATGCGGAGAAGATCCGCCAGGAAGAGCAGTTCTGGACGTCCCGCGGGATCCAGGGCGTGCCGGCGATGGTCTTCAATCAGCAGCATCTGCTGGTCGGCGCCCAAGGCGTTGAGAACTACATTTCAGTGCAGCGGCAGCTCACCGGTGGCCAAGCAGCTTAGGAACCTCTTCACTTATGAGCCTTAAAGACGTCAAAGCCCTGACCTTCGACACCGGCGGCACGGTGCTCGACTGGCACAGCGGTTTCCGCGACGCCCTCGCTGCTGCCGGCACCCGGCACGGCCTGGAACGCGACTGGGCCGCCCTTGCCAACGACCTGCGCCGCCGCTCCCTCGGCGCGATGCTGAATCTTGGTGAGCATGAGCCACCTGCCTACAACTTCGATCAGGCCCATCGCTTTTCCCTCGATGCCGTGCTGACCGAGGCCGGCCTTGATATTTTCGACGAAGCCGACCGCCGCGCCATCGCCTGGGACGCCCCGCACAGCTTCAACTGCTGGCCGGACTTTCCAGCGGTCTTGCCGAAGCTGCGGGCAAAATTTGTCACGGTTTCCTTCACCATCCTGAGCTACCGGTTGGTGATCGATACCGCCAAGCATAATGGGCTGAGCTGGGACGCCGTATTGTCCTGCGAGGGCTTCGGTGTCTACAAACTCCTGCCAGAAGCTTACCGCAAAGCGGCCGCCTGCCTGCAGCTCGAACCATCGGATTGTTGCATGGTGGCCTGTCATCCCTTCGATCTGGACGCGGCGAAAGAGGTCGGCTTCAAAACCGCCCTGGTCCAGCGCCCACAGGAATGGGGACCGGAGAACCCGCGCGAACTCCACCCCTACGACGACGGCGACTACGATCTGGTGGTGCCGGACTTCCCTACCCTCGCCGAGGCATTAGGTGTCGGCTAACTGCCTCTGAAAGCCGGCTACGTTGGTCACCAGACCGGGCAACAACCACTGAAACAGGCCGACCACCTCCTCGACCTCCCCGGATGGCGCGTCCGCCAGAGCCACCTGCCGTAACACGTCCGGTTCGAGCTCGCCCGGATTGGGCAGCGCCTCGGCCAGACGCACCGCCTCCGCATGCACAGCGGCCACACAAGGCTCATAGTCCGACGTCACGATCACGCGCTTCAGATCCCCCCAGGCAAGTGCAAAGTAACTTGGCCAACGCGCCAGGGCCCGGTAATCGGTATTTACGAAAGGCAATCCGAGAGTCGCCTCGATATCGTCGTAGAGCGCGAGAGTCGGCGCATCGGCATGGTGCCGTTCCATCAAGATCAAACGTCCGCTCTGCCGGCCAGTCGATGCCGCTGGCTCATCGGCGACCGCCGAAAGGCCCGAAAGTTTGCCGCCCTGCAAAAGCAGGCGCGCGATAGTCGCGATCAGGAGATAAGGGTAGTTACCGCTGCCGAAGACTTCGATCATGGCCCGGATGTCACCGCATTCCCGGTCTGCGTAGCCTCGCCTCTTCAGTTCGGGACGCAGGTCCGACAGGTCGAACTGCACAACCCGGTCTTCGGTAAAGTACCGAAGTTCACGGCAGGCCTCTTGAAAGGCGTCGGTCTGGCAGAGCGGGCGCAGTCCCGACCAGAGGCAATCGTAGAACCCGGGATAATGCGAAAAAGCCATGGTCACCACGCCCATCCAGGGCACACACAGGACGGCTTTCGTATCTTCATAGACGGCCTTTCGCGCACCTACGGCCAGATACTCCGGCAGTGGGTGAATTGCGGGGATGGGATTGGGCTTCCGGCGGGGTAAATCAGTCATGCGGGAAGGATAGCCTCCACCGGCGCGGCTGTCTCAGGTCAGTTCCGCTCTATGTCGAAGAAACAACGCTGTCTACATTGCAGTTTGTCGCAAAAGCTTGTTCGCAAAGAATAAATCAATCGGCTAAGTTGACTCAGCAGACAGTTGATCGAAACTCACTCGCCAGGCTCCACAACGCAGCGAAAAGTCATGTCCGCAAAGCCCCCCATCGGTCCCGCAACACCTTTCTTAATCGTGGCAGACCTTGCGGCGGCGCGGGATTTCTACACACAGAAGCTCGGCTTCGAATGCCACTTTCAAGCGCCGCCCGAGGAGCCCTTTTTCGCCATGGTGGGCCGCGGCACGGCACAGATTATGCTGAAAGCAATCGGACCCGAAGTCGCGCCCTTGCCGAACCCGGTGCGTCATCCCTGGGCGCCCTGGGATGTTTTTATTTATGTCGAGAATCCGGACGGCCTCGCCGCCGAACTTGAGAGCGCAGGAACTCCGCTCCGCAAACCACTTGACGACACCGACGACGGCTTGCGCGGGTTCGAAGTTGCCGACGCGGACGGTTACGTCCTCTTTTTCGGATGCCCTAATCAGCCGTAGAACTGGATCGTGGCACTCAACCGAGCAGAGAGCAGAATTCACGCTCTGAAGCGCCTATACCGCATTGATTCAAAGTAATATTTTTATAATAAAAACAATAATATAACCCTCATAAAAAGCTACTTGGTCACGCCCATAAGTAGTTTCCCCAAATTGAGTTAAATCCCCTGCTCTGCGAAGACTCTTGCCATAGTCGCAGCCCTCTTAAACAGGACTGCCGAGCGATACACACAATGCCTAGTTCTAACGAACACAACGAGGGAGCCCTCGGACGGAGGGTGGCAAAGATGGAGAGTGATCGGGACGATCTAATTCTCAACCGCTTCGTTGCGCAGCGCCTGCGTCATCACCGCGAATGCAAGGACATCACGCGCGAAAATCTGGCGCGGCACCTTTGTATCGAGGTCGGAGTTATCGAACGCGCGGAGAGCGGCGAGGAACGCTTAGGCGCGCTTCAACTCTACGAGGTCTGCCAGGTGCTGGACGTGACCCTGCGGTCCTTTTTCGAAGGTTATGAGCTGTTCCGCGAGGAGAATCTGCCAGACATCGGCCCCTCAGCAACTTCCAGAGAGCCCGCAAGCAGCCAGGTGGCCGCGCCATAGACCTCGACGGCAGCGGTCTGCCGCCAATGAATCTTGAAACTTTGAACCCACACTAAACAGGTAGAGAAATGTCGGCGAAAAAAGAAGAATTGGTCACAGCCCATGTGGCGAAACGGATCCGGACCCGGCGGCTCGAGGTCGGTATGACCCAGCAGCAGGCCGCCAGTATTCTCGGGATTTCCTTTCAGCAGTTGCAGAAATACGAACACGGCGCAAACCGCATAACCGCAGGTCGTTTGTTCCAGCTCGCTGACGCACTCGACACCGACATCGCCTACTTCTTCGACGGCTGCGATCCGGAGGCTGAGCCCCGCCAGGAACCCGAACACGGCCATCTCAGCACGACCGATTCGCTCAGGCTCGTCCGGCAATTCAATGCCATTCCTTCCGACAACCTGAAACGCAGCGTTCTCAATCTGATGCGGTCGCTGGAAGGGGTCGAGTCCCCGGCAAAGTCAGAGAGCGACGGCTAGATAGTGCTCTGACCAACCGAGCCCATACAGTAAGCTCGAGGATCTCAGCCGCCGGCAAGCTCCTTCAGCAGGGCCTCGGCCTGGGCGGAAATTTCGGGATCCCTCCCAGCATTCAGCACCGCCTGAATCTGTGCCTTCGCCTCGGCCATCCGGCCGAGCTTGCTGAGGGCGACAGCCAGGTGATAGCCGATGTTGGGATCGCCCGCCGCCCGGGCCTGTGCATCGCGCAGGAGCTTAAGTCCCTGACTGACTTCGCCTTGCTGAACTAAGATCCAACCCAAGGTATCGATAGTTCGGACTTGGTTAGGCGCCAAGGCATAAGCTCGCTCTGCGTACTTACGGGCGTCGCCCTTGCCACTTTTCTGATAGAGCCAGGCAAGATTGTTCAAGACCACCGGATCGTCCGGCTGATCTTCCAACAGGGCTTCGTTCAGGCTTACTGCTTCATCGACTCGGCCAAGGCGGGCGTACTCTCCCGCTAGGGACCGCTTGACAAGCCTATCCTCCGGATGCCGCACTAACCAGTCCTGCAGCAGATCGAGCGGGGGTTCTCCATCGCTGACCTCGCTGCGGGCCAGGTAAAGCCGCAACAGCAGAACGCCGTCCTCTTGCTTCTTCATGCCCTGCGCATAGGCCGTGGCTGCTTCCTCAAAGCGCTTGACCTGCATAAGCACATCGCCAGCCAGGAGATCGCCCGTTGCAAGGGCAGGATAAAGGCCGCGAATCGTGTCGGCTCGCTCCAATGCTTTTTTTGTTTCACCCAGACTGACCTCGATCCGGGTCAGGCTGATCAGCGCTGGCAAGTAGGACGGATCCAGGAAGACTGTGCGACTCAGAGTATCATAGGCGCCTTTGACATCTTCAGCCCGTTGCTGCAGTTGAGAGATCCGATAGAGATCGTGCGGAGACTCGCGTGCTACGTTGACCATCCGCCGCAGCTTGAGGGTTGCCATCTCCATCTCGCCCGCAGCGATTGCAGCCCGGCTGACCGCCATGAGAACCGGAAGGCTGCCGGGGTTCGTTGTCTCCAGGCTGCGTGCGAGGTTCAAGGCCTTGCGCTGGTTGCCGGCACGGATATGCAGATCCACCAGTTGGACCCGAGTCTGCACCCCCTCCTCGGGAGTCGGTGTCACCCGCTCCAGCCATTCGATCGCTTTCGCGGTGTCACCTCGGCGCTCGGCAATAACCGCAAGAGAGCGCACCGGAGCATCTCCCCCCAGTTCGCGCTCGAGCAGTGAGATCAACCGAGCCTCGGCGGCGTCGAGGGCGCCAGCGCGAAGGTCCAGTTTCGCCAGATTGAGATGGGCCGGCGCATAGTCCGCATTCATTTCTATGGCGGCCTCGAAGCTCTCGCGTGCGGCATCTTCTTCACCCTTTCCCCAAAGAGCCGCGCCCGCGAGATTCGCACCGAAGGGGTTGTCGGCATGCCGAGCCATCAGATCCTGGGCGCGCGCCAGTGCCTCATCGAATTCGCGCCGCCGCAGGTGCATCAGCGCAAGGATGATGCTGTGTTCCATGACGTCGGCATCGCGATCCAATGCCGCCTGCAGGCCGGCAACGGCCTGGTCGCTATTGCCGGCAGAGATTTCATTGAGGGCTAGGCGCGTTCGGATCTGTGCCAGTTCCGGCGCGAGCTCCACGGCCCGCTCGAAAACGCGGCTTGCTTCGGTATGCCTGCCACCGCGCATCAGCGCCGTCGCAAACTGCGTGAGGATGCGCGCGTTTTTCGTGTTCGGCCCGACGATCCGCTCCAGCATTCGCACGGCGCGGTCGTGGTCGCCACGTTTGCTGTAAAGCGATGCCAGCATACGGCGCGCTCCGACGTGACCGGGTTCGCGGATAATGAATTGCTCCAGATAGAGCACCGCGTCTTCCACTTCACGGAGCGTAAAATTAATCGCGCCCGCGATCAGCAAGGTCGGTAGATGGTTACGCACGAAATCAGGTTCGTAGTCGCCGATGATGTTGTCGGCGCGGCGCATTTCGATCGCGGCCCGCGCGCCGTCGCCGTTGCGCCCAATGACCAGGGCACTCAAATAGATGGAGTGCGGATCTTCCGGCACCAATTCCAATAGTTTATCAACATCCTGTTGCGCTTCGTGCAGGCGGCTCAGGTCGATGAGCACCGCCGCCCGGCTGCGCCTTGATTCGACCTGGATAGGCTCCAGCGCGATCGCCTTGCCATAGCTCTCAATAGCAGCCGGCAGATCGCCACGGGCGCGTTTGAAATCGCCCTGCAGACTCCAAGCGTCCGCGTTGTCGGGGTCGCGCTTCAAGGCCTCCTCGATGTGGCTTTCGGCGCGCGCATAGTCATACTTGTAGATCGCTACCTCGGCCAGACCAAGCAGCGCATTGCTGCCACCCGCGTCCAGTTCCCTGGCCGCCAGATATTCGCGCTCAGCCGCATCCAGGTTTCGCGCCGCGATATGGGCACTGCCACGCATCATGCGAATGACGGTTTCTATCTCGATGCTGCGCAGGCCCGGCGTCACCCGCTCCAGCAGCTTATTGTACTTGTGCTGGAGCAGCAGGGCCTGTCCCAAGGGTACGATAATCAAAGCGTCATCGCCGCCGGCGCGTAAGGCGATGGTCAGTTCCTTCTCCGCCGACTCTCCATCGCCCACCTCGACATAGGCCCGGCCGATCAGGATGCGGGCTGCAAGGTTGTCAGGCTGTTTCTGCAGAGCGTTCTTCAGTTGGATGATCGCGCCCTCATAGTCGCGCTGGTCAAAACGAACCGCCGCGTCCTCGTAGTAGTCAGACACGCTATCGCCGAGCGGCTTGTCCGGTGCGTTGGCAGCCACATTCGGCGCGGTTGCCAAGCAAAGCATCAGTGGAATAGCCGCCAGGGCGCTCCAGCGCCCGCCAATCCGAATCTTGGCCATAGGTCTTTCCTCGATCTCCGAGATTCAATCCCGTGCCGCCTCTCGCAGTGGCAGCTCAGGGCTCCTCTTCACGATAGGCGTAAAGCCTTTCGAAATTCGTACCAGCGCCGCGATGAGTCCAAAAAGTAAGAGCGCGCCTCCATGGTTGCCAGGAACCAAGGAAAGGCGCGCTCTTAAGCGTTTTTAACCTTTGGGTCGATTTGGTCTCGTCTATCGCTTAAACCTCTTGGGGCTGGCGTCGGCGATAGAATGCAAAGGCAACCAAGCCGGTCAGGAAAATAGCCAATGTTCCCGGCTCGTTCACAGTGGTGGTTGTGCTGTCGCTGCCTACTAAGCCACCGACCGCGCCTGTACCGCCGAAGACAGCCACCAGCTTCGCGACGTTGTTCCCAAGACTACCGAAGTTGAAGATGCCCCAGTCATGATTGCCGACCGCCGCAAGCTGTTGCGAGACCGTGCTGGAGTCTTCATAGGTAATTTCCAGGGTTAACCCGTCATTACTGGTATTTTCAATGTCGAAATAGTCGATCGAGGTCAGATTGGTCGGTGTATCGCCGAAGTCGAAGGTTATCGAGCCGCCAATGGCATCGTCCGGTATAATCCCGCCACCCAGGCAGCTGGAGCCGCCGCAAGATGTCGTTCCGTCGAAGTCTTCCTGCACAACCAGGATATTGCCGAAATTTGTAGAAGTGTTGTCAAACTGATGCGACAGGTCGCTGTCACCGTCATTCGAGCTGACACCGTTGTTCGATCCGGTGGTTGCATTGTTGGTATCAAAAGCGACCGCGACGTTGCCTTCACCGCCGATTGCGCTGATCACCACGCTAGTTGAACTCGCGCCCGGAATGCCGGAAGCGTACTGATTGTCGACGATTTCGCCGCGCTGCAACTCATTGAAATCCAAGGTCCAATTGGCTGCCTGAGCCTGTGCCGCAGCGCCTGCAATAAGGCCGCCTGCTGCAAATACGCCGATCAACTTACGCATCGAAATCCCCTTCGAGGAACAAACCATTCACCGTCGCGACACAATTTTGCCACGCCCCACCGATTTCAAAGCAAAATCCAGGCCAATGCAAAACTCACCCTGTTTTCAACAAGATAAACCGTTAACCATCTTTCCAAATTTGGATTCTGTAAAGTAAATCGACAGAATATATCTGCCTTTTTATACAGAGAATCTCGAAAGAAGAATAATGGTTGAACCCTAAGTTACTGTTCGAGAACATGGTTTAGTTTTGTTAACCATAAATACTGAGAGGCGAAAACTTGTAAGGTATTCCGTCACTATGAGCTTAGCCGTGACACGAAAGCGCATCGGTGTGACTTTCATCTCACGAGATGCATTGCAGCAGGACCTCTGGCGAGACGCGCAGGATCGGCGTTATCAAACTCTCGGCCGGCGTCGCTGGCGTCGCCGGTCGCGACGGAACTTCGCGACCCGATAGACCAGAGAGCATTGGAACAAAGCGGCGAAATAGCCGGGAACAATGCCCTCTCCGAATCGCCGATTGATCTGCCCATAAGTGAATAGAAACTCCAGGATCACCGCCTCCACGGCCGCGACCACTGCGACATGCAGCCAGGAACGCATGAAAAATCCGCCCACCGCGGCGATCGCGAGACCGAAGGGATCGAGCATCCTGGGCAACAAAATCGAAACGAACGCCATCATGGCCGAGCTTCCTCCTGCCTGAAAACAACCCTGCCGCCTGCCGCTCTCATAGGCCTACCACTCTCATGGAGACTCAGCTCTCCTTCCGATGGTGTCCGCCGCTGTCGTCTTGCTGCGGTTTCCCGACTGGGCCTCAGCCTTTCAAAATCGATAAAGCCCTGTCGTCCCATCAAAAATTCGTAAAAAGCCAACACAGCAGCTTGCAACTTTATGGCTTAGCTGTCGCAATAGCGTCACTGACCAATGCTATGTCATTGGCAAAATCTATCTTCAGCGAAGGTCTCTTCTAATGCGCAAGTCCCTCCTCCTCGCCACCCTGACGTTCTTGGTTCCCGCAACCTTCGTCGCAGGCGCATTGCCCGTGGGTCCCGCTGCAGCCGACAGCATTCAGATCGGCCCGCGCCCCTTCTTCCTGGTCGATGAGATGGCGGACGGCGATTTGAAGACCAAGCTGCAATCCTGCAGCGCCGGCCCCTTCGCGAAATCGGACTGGTCGATCGGCCATCGCGGCGCACCCCTTCAGTTCCCGGAACATACGGAACAGTCTTACCGGGCCGCGGCCCGCATGGGCGCCGGTATCCTGGAGTGCGACGTGACCTTCACCAAGGACCGGGAGCTGGTTTGCCGTCACGCTCAGAACGACCTGCACACCACCACCAACATCCTCGCGACTCCGCTGGCCGAAAACTGCACGGCGCCCTTCACGCCCGCCAGCGGCGGCAGTTCCGCCAGCGCCGAATGCCGCGCCTCGGACATCACGTTGGCGGAGTTTAAAACCCTGACCGGCAAGATGGACGCGGCGAACAAGAAAGCCACTAACGTTGAAGACTACATGGATGGCACCGCCGGTTTCCGGACTGATCTCTATGCGCGTGACGGCAAGCTGATGACCCACGCAGAGTCGATTGCCCTCTTTAAGGAGCTGGGGGTGAAATTCACGCCCGAGCTCAAATCGCCATCGGTTTCGATGCCCTACGAAGGCAAATACACGCAGGAAGCCTACGCCCAGCAGCTTATCGACGAATACAAGGCCGCCGGCGTTCCGCCATCGGACGTCTTTGCCCAATCCTTCAATCTCGACGATGTGCTCTATTGGATCGAGAACGAACCGGAGTTCGGCAAACAGGCCGTCTATCTGGACAACTCTTATCGCGACCGCAGCTGGTCGCCGGAGGACGCCGGCAGCTGGCGGCACCAGATGGAGGAGCTGAAGGCCATGGGCGTGAACTACATCGCCCCGCCGCTCTGGGTTCTGGTCAAGCTTGAAGACGGCAAGATGGCGCCATCGCTCTATGCCGAAAAAGCCAAGGCCGCGGGCCTGGAAATCATCACCTGGACCGCCGAACGCTCCGGCTTCCTGCGCGACGGCGGCGGCTGGTACTATAAATCCGTCACCGACGCGATCGACAACGAAGGCGACGTCTTTGAACTGATGCACGTCCTGCATCAGGATGTGGGCGTGGCCGGTATCTTCTCCGACTGGCCGGCCACCACGACCTACTACGCCAACTGCTTCGGGCTGAAGTAGAGACGGTCACTGGCGAACGCGGGCAGCTCGGGCTGCCCGGCTTTCGCTTCGTATTTATCCGCAAGGATAGTGAACTTTTTTACAGCGCGTTCGTTCCAGTCATAGAAACAACTATGATTGGGCTTTATCGATGTCCTCTTTGCCGTCCTCTGACTGGTGCCCGGCCATGCGCCTCCGCGTTGGTTCACGCAGTCCCTCGTTAGCCAGCGCACGAGATATGCCGCGGCTCGCCCGTCAGCAAGCGAGCGCATAAGAAGCCATGGAGTTCAGCCTGACTCTGGCTCAGAGCCGCGCGCGGTTCGAGCCCCTGACGGTCCTTTCGTCACTGCCCGATTTCGCCAACGCAGGCGGGAAGATCACCGCCGCCGGTATGGAGATAACGGTTCGCCGGATCGCCGCTTTGCGGGCCGCAATCATCTGTGCGGATTTCGGATTTTTGCCGGAGACAGAGATCTCTTTCCGCTTCGAGAACGTCGAGGACCGGCAAGAGGCGATCAGCAATCTTGTCACCGCCGTCGATGCCGTGCTCCGGCGGAGCGAGGGTGACGCCCTGCTGCTGTCCCTAGCCGGCAGAGTGGTCCTGCAACGCAGGGCGGGCGCATTGTCGCTCTGTCCCGATGGTTTCTTCTGGTCGCCGCAAAGGCTCGCGATCATCCAGCGGCCACGGAACGTCGCCGATTCGGTCCTGGAACTGAGATAAACAGCATTCCAAAAAAAACATGCGGCACCACAAGGGTGCCGCACGTCGAACATCTCTGCGAGGGAGTGTCAGAGATTGAGGTCTGAGATTACTCTCTGAGGTTACTGGGCGCCGATCGTCAGACCTGCCGGCGGGGAGGATTCGAGCGTGGCGTCTGCAACGCTGCGGACGATCGGCCAGTTGTTCTCGGAGCCCTTAACGAAGCCCGGGATGTCCTTCACCCAGCGCGCCTGGATGTCCTTGTTCAGGTTCAGGTAGAGTTCGCCATCAACGATCTTCCAGGCGTTGGGATCGCCGTCGAACTTACGGCCCATGGCCAGACCGAAGGCGCAGTAGCCGCCGTACTTCGGCGCGTACTTGCCCGGGTCGCCCGCGAACTTGTCACGGTTTGCGGCGCTGGAGAAGCGATAGGTCGCGCCTTCATACTGAGCCACGAAGCGGTCGTCGCCGATGACCGGCTTGTCTTCGGTGAAGTAGGCCACGACGTCGTAGCCATGCACAGCGTAACCGTCGACGATGTTGACTTCGGCTTCAGCCTGCGCGAGCTGGACCGTGGCCGGAACGGCAATCAGCGCCAGACCGACGGAAAAAACGGCGTTGCGAAGAGCTTTCAAAAGAAGCGACATTAGAGTACCTCCATAGAATTCCATGATAAGCAGGGGCATCGACCGGTTGTTAACGCCGTCGCCCGCCCTCGAGAAAACAGATAAGCCATCAGGTTTGATCTTTTGTCCGAAGAAACACGCAGTTCGTCCAAAGACCCCGATCTCTTCCCCTGGCTCAGCGGTCGCAACCTCAGCGCCAGCGTCTTCTTTTCCGGCTCCCTCTGCGGGACCTCGGACATCGGCGACGACGGCGCACAGGGCCACCTGCACCTGCTGCGCCGGGGCCCGCTTCGCCTGCACAGCCAGGGTGAAGCAGTGCGGAGCATCGAACAGCCGAGCCTCATCCTCTTCTCCCAGCCCCGCGGCCACCGGCTGGAATCCGACGGGCAAACCGATAGCGAGTTGGTCTGCGCCCGCCTGAGCTACCGCGGACCCGAGGCTGAGTTTCTGCTGCTTGGGCTGCCCGACCCACTGATCATCCCGCTCGAATCGCTGGCAGGTCTGGGCCCTGTGCTTGAGCGTCTGTTCGACGAGGCCTTTACACCCGCTTTCGGACAGCGGGCCGCGGTCGATCTGATTGTCGAGCTCCTGATCGTCATGCTGCTGCGGCACTGCATCGCCGAGGGTCTGGTTGAGAAAGGACTACTCGCCGGCCTGGCGGATCCAAAGCTGTCCAGGTCCCTGGCCACCATGCACAGCGATCCGGCGGCGGAGCTGAATATCGAGGAGCTGGCACGGATTGCCGGCATGTCCCGCTCGAACTTCGCAGCCGCCTTCAAGCAGAGCCTCGGCGCCTCCCCCGGCGACTATCTCACTGCGCTGCGTCTGGAACGCGCCAAGCAGCTCCTGCTGAGCGGCCGCCCCCTTAAAGCCGTTGCCCCCCTGACCGGCTATAATAGCCCGACCGCACTGGCCCGCGCCTTCCAACGCCGCTTCGGCCACGGCCCGCGGGACTGGTTGAACGAGCAGCGGTAAAACAGCTGAAGAAAACGAAGGAAGGCGGCCCGCCGCTTCTGCCCATTGCTGGCACCTCGACCTTGCGACACAAGACTGCGCTATTCTGAGGCCTCGGCCTGACGAAGCGCCTCTGCGCAGGGCTTCTGCCGGGATCCCGCAAAACATCCCCAACCTGCCCACCATGACCGAGCCAGATTGACTCGGCTGCAGCTCTCATTTTCTCAGGCATTGAGGAGCCACATACACAACCATAATAAGCCATTGATTTATGGTTAATAAGTTGATTTATCCACAGAGAATTATCTTTTTGGTAGTTGTTATCACTTGCCTGTGATTTTGCTGTGATCTAACCTAAGGCTGTAATTTGGGTCTGGCACTGTCATAAAAAAGGTGAATGAGCGTAATGCTTTACGCTTTTATGACGCAATCTTTGCGAGATGCTCCTGCTCGCCTTGCCGATGGGTTTTCGATCTGCCCCATCGGTCAGGCAGGTAGCCAGACTGGAACGCTGAAGCCGGCTTCGCTTAAGGCCGGCTTTTTTGTGCCCTGAGGTCTTTTACCGCCTCAGGTTTTGTGTTTGTGGGGTTTCCTTTGGGGGAATGGCCGATGTTTCATGGCGTGTTGCGTTCAATTTCGAGCAGTCATTCGAAATCTCATTCGAGGCAGCGTTTGCAGCGCATAACGCGTTCGAATGAGAGGCAGAATACGAGTCAACGCAACGGGCCTTCGGTATCTGAGTTTCTGTCGTTTGGATCCAAATCCGCTAAGGCGCGGAGTGGTTTGCTGCTCTCGGCGTTTGCTGCGGTTGGTTTTCTGCTGAGCGGAGCTTCAGCTTCCGCGCAGACCACGACGGTGGCGGGCGTGACACCCGGAGCCATTGCGGTGGATGAGAGCGGTTCGGCTAACTACTCCATTCCCCTCTCGGTGCCGCCGGGTGTGGCGGGTATGGCCCCCAGCCTCTCGCTGATCTACGGCAGCCGGGGTGACAACGGCATTCTCGGTGTCGGCTGGTCCCTGGGCGGGCTTTCGGTCATCCATCGCTGCGGTAAGACAATCGCGCAGGACGATGAGATCGATGGTGTGGACTACAGCACCGATGATCGCTTCTGTCTGGATGGGCAGCGTCTCGTCGCGACGGCACATGAGACGCAGTCAGGTGTAGGCACTTACGGCGCCGACGGTACGATCTACAGCACGGAGCTTGCCTCCTTCTCCAAGATCGTCTCCTACGGCACAGCGGGCACGGGTCCGGCTTACTTCAAGGTCTGGACCAAGTCGGGCCAGATCATGACCTACGGCAATACGGATGACTCCGCCGTCGAGGTGCCGGGGCAACCGGTGGGGCAGGCGACCATCCGCTACTGGTCGGTGAACCGTATCGAGGACCGGGTGGGGAACTACCTGACGCTCAGCTACAGCGATGACACCACCAACAACGTGCATCAGATCGACCGGATCGATTACGCGGGGAATACGGCGGCGGCGACCCTGCCGACGGCCTCCGTACGTTTTGTGTACGAAGCCCGGAACGACACGCGTCTGCATTACATGGCCGGCGTCCGGACTCAAACTCTCAACCGTCTCAAGGCGATTGAGACCTACGCCACACACAGCGGCGCCGATACCTTGGTCAAGCGTTACGACCTGGCCTACGGATACGGTGCGGCCACGGGCCGCTCGCGCCTCACCTCCGTGACCGAATGCGACGCCAACGACAACTGCCTCGTGCCGCACAGCTTTACCTACAGCGATCCTACGGCGGGCAACAACTGGATCTACGAAGCCGCTTACAACACCGTAGATATCATCACCGATAAACCAGCGAACCTGACCAGGGGAGAGTTCGCGGATCTCGATGCAGATGGTCTACCCGACTGGCTGCGGTCCTATCGCACAAGCGGCGGTACGATTAAGAAGGGGACCTGGTTCAACACGCCAAGCGGTTGGACCGGGAACACGGCCTTCGAACTCCCCGACATCATTGACGATCGGGTCGACAATCACCTGCGCGGCGAGTTTGTCGACGTTAACGGCGATGGCCGCCCCGACTGGGTGCGGGCCTATCGGACCGTCGGAGGCGTCTATAAGCAGGGAACCTGGATCAACGACGGAACTGATTGGGTCGGGGATGCCAATTATCAGTTGCCCGATATCATCTATGACGGCGCGACCAAGTACAAACGCGGCGAATTTGTCGACGTGAACGGCGACGGCCGTGTGGATTGGGTACGGGCTTACGCCAATGCAAGCGGCACACTCAAGCGTGTGACCTATCTCAATACTCCCACGGGCTGGCAATCGAGCGGCGATTACGTTTTGCCGGACGTGATCTACGATGCGCAACCCAATGTGGAGATGCGGCGCGGTCAATTTCAGGATGTCAATGGCGACGGGCTCGTCGATTGGGTGCGCGCCTATCGGACTTCGGCCGGGGTGTCGAAACAGGCGACCTGGCTGAACACAGGCTCCGGCTGGCTTTACGACGCCGATTATAATCTGCCCGACGTCATCGAGGACAAGGGACTCGATCTTACGCGCGGCGAATTCCAGGACGTCAATGGCGACGGTCTGGTGGATTGGGTTCGCGCCTACCGCAAAACCAATGGCGATACCTCGCAGATCACCTGGTTGAACACCGGCAAGGGCTGGGTGCAGCACAACGACTACGCACTGCCTGACGTCATCCGAGACAATGGCCTGAACCTGACCCGTGGTCAGTTTCAGGACGTCAACGGCGATGGTCTGGTGGATTGGGTCAAGGCCTACCGCAAAAGCAACGGCGGCGTTATTCAAAATACCTGGCTGAACACCGGGTCCGGCTGGGCGCTGAACAACGATTACACCCTTCCGGATGTCATCGATGACCGGGGGCTTGGGCTTATCCGTGGCCAGTTCCAGGACATGGATGGTGACGGGCTACAGGACTGGGTCCGGTCGTACATCAAATCCAACGGCAAGGCGTCTGTTGCGACCTGGATGAACAGGTCCGGTATTCCCGATCTTCTTGTCTCCGCCGAAGACGGCCTGGGCCGGATGGCTGAGATCACCTACAAGCCTCTGACCGATAGCAGCGTTTACACCAAAGGCAGCGGCGCGAGTTTCCCCGAGGTCGACATCCAAGCTCCGATGTATGTTGTCGCCTCCGTCAGCCAGGACGACGGGCAGACGGCGCCTCCAGGCGGTGTCGAGGGCGACGCGGTCGTCAACTACATCTACGCCGGCGCCAAGGTCGATATTCAGGGCCGCGGCTTCCTCGGTTTCCGCACGGTGACGGCCCGGGATGAGCAGACCGGGATCCTGACGACCACCACCTACAATCAGACCTATCCTTTCACGGGTCAGGTGGACAGTTCTGTCACGCGCCTCGACAACGGCGCGGTGGTCGATCTGGTCAAGGAGGTGGAGTCGGTCTACGCCTCTGAAGAGATTTTCGATGGGGCCTTGACGAACCAGCCTTCGGTATTCTTCCCCTATGCGTCGAGTTCCACTTCCAAGGCCTATGAGATCTCCCGCGTTGACTCACAAAACAATCAGCTTCCCGGCTTCCTGGTCTCCAGCACCACCACGACCACCAGTTACGACAACTACGGCAATGCGCTCACCGTCACCCAGTCGGTCACCGACGAGACCACCGGCGCTACCGGTGGGCAGGTCTTCACCACTGAGACGGCGAGCCTCTACGACAACGACGAGGTAAACTGGATCCTGGGCCGGGTGACCAGCACCACGGTCACCAAGACCCGGCCCGACGGGGCCGGCGGCACGACCAGCCAGTCCCGTAAGTCGGCCTGGGAATACAATGCTACCAATGGCCTGCTGACCAAGGAAATCATCGAGCCGGATCTCCCGGCTCTCAAAGTTACTACCAGCTATACCTACGACGCCTTCGGCAACGAGACCGCCGTCACGGTCGACGGCACCGGCGTCACCGCCCAAACCTCGACCACCAGCTACGACGCCAACGGTCAGTTCCCCATCTCCAGCGCCAACGCCTTGGGCCACAGCGAATCCATGTTCACCGATGCGCGCTTCGGGGTGGTCACCAGCCTGACCGGCCCCAACGGCATCACGACCACCTGGCAATACGATGGTTTCGGGCGCAAGACCAAGGAACTGCGCGCCGACGGCACCGAAAGCCGGATCGCCTACGAGCTCTGCGATGCCCTCTGCCAGCCCGGTGCGGTCTACAAGATCACCACACAGGACTTCCTGACCGCTGGCGGCACAGCGCTGAACACACCCTCCATCCAGTACTACGACAAGATGAACCGTGTGTTCCGCACGGAATCCATCGCCTTCGACGGTATCACCAAGATCTACGTGGACACCAAGTACAATCCGCGGGGCCAATCCCATATGGTCTCGCGGCCTTACTTCGAGGGGACTGCGGCCAACGACATCAAGTGGGCCACCACCCACTACGACATCCTGAGCCGGCGCATGAGCGTCATCGCCCCCGACGGCGGTATCCAGGAATTCGATTACGGCGGGCTCTCCACCAAGACCACCAACGCCCTCTTCCAGGCCGAGACCAAGACCCAGAACGCCATCGGCGAACTGGTGCTCTCCAAGGATCACCTGAACGGCACGGTCACCTATAGCTACGACGCCTACGGCAACCTTCTGGAGACCAACGCCAACGGTGTGACCACCACCATGTCTTACGACCAGCGGGGCCGTAAGACCGGCATGACCGATGCGGACATGGGCTCCTGGTCCTACAGCTATAACGTCTTGGGCGAGCTCATTTCTCAGACGGACGCCAAGAACCAGGTCGTCACCATGGCCTACGATCTCCTGGGCCGCATGACCTCCCGGGTCGAGGCCGAGGGCACCACCACCTGGACCTACGATACGGCCACAAAAGGCATCGGCAAGATCCATCAGGTCTCCGGCCCCAACGGTTATCTGGAGGTCGCGACTTACGATAGCCTGGGTCGTCCCGACACCACCGCCACCACCATCTCCGGCACCGTCTATAACACCTCTCTGACCTATGATGTGCAGGGACGCCCGGACACCATCACCTATCCCTCGGGCTTTGCGGTGAAGAACAACTACACCGCCAATGGCTTCCTGGGCTCGGTCTCGGAGGTTCTGGGCGGCACGGTCTATTGGCAGGCCAATACAGTCGATGCCGAAGGCATGGTCACGAGTGAGACCCTGGGCAACGGTGTGGTCACCAGCCGGGCCTACGATCCCGCCACGGCGCTGCTGGACTCCATCCAGACCACCAAGAGCGGGACGAACATTCAGAACCTGGCCTTCGTGTTCGATACCCTGGGGAACCTCAAGGAGCGGGAGGACCTGACCCGGAACCGCAAGGAGGTCTTTGCCTATGACGGCCTCAACCGGGTCCTCTCCACCACGCTGACAGATACCAGCACCACCTCGACGCTGAACACCACGACCTACACTTACGACGCCCTGGGTAACATCACCTTCAAGTCGGACGTAGGCAACTATCTCTACGGCCAGAACGGTGCTGGACCGCACGCGGTCACCACGGCAGGGGCCAATACCTACACATACGATGCCAATGGCAGCATGATCTCGGGGGCAGGGCGGACCACGGCCTGGACCTCCTTCAACAAACCCCAGAACATAGCCGACAGCGCCAGCGGCAACTGGACCTCCTTCGTCTATGGACCCAGCCGCGCGCGCATTCAGCAGAATGCCCAGACCAACAATATCGTCACCACCACGGACTATGTGGGCAGTTCCTATGAACGCCGCAGCCGTCTGAACGAGCCGGATGAGCTGGTGCACTACATCCGCGCCGGCGGCGGCACGGTGGCGATCTACACCGAGATCGATGACGGCAACAGCCTGACCGACAAGACCCGCTACCTGCACAAGGATCACCTGGGCTCGGTGGAATCCATCACCGACGAGCAGGGTGTGGTCACGGAACACCTTTCCTACGACGCTCACGGCAAGCGCCGGCAAAGCGACTGGGCCGCGGGTACCCCGGCCATCCCGAACGAGACCCCTAGAGGTTTCACGGGCCATGAGCACCTGGACGGTGTCGGCCTGATCCACATGAACGGCCGGGTTTACGACCCCACACTGGGACGCTTCCTTTCGGCCGATCCCCATGTGCAGGCACCGGACGATACGCAGTCCTTTAATCGCTACACCTATGTCAAAAACAACCCGCTCAGCTATACCGATCCATCAGGCTTCTTCTTTAAGAAGATCTTCAAAAAGATCGAGAAGTTCTTCAAGAAGTTCGCAACCCGTATTCTTGGCGGTTTTTTCTTCAACAAGATCGCGCAGAACAAATATCTGTCGGCGATCGCGCAGATCGTGGCTGCTTATGTAGGAGGGCCACTTGGTGCAGCTGCTTACTCTGGGCTTGCCGCCTACGCAAACGGAGCAAGTATTACCGATGCGCTTAAGGCGGCTGCAATAACCTTTGCTGTAGCCTACGTCTCACACGGTATCGGTGAGCAGTTTGGCCATACTGTTGACTTCTTTTCACCAGAACATGCAGCGAAAGTAGTCGCGCACGGTACTGTGGGCGGTGTCACCAGTGAGCTTCAGGGCGGTGACTTCAAGAGCGGCTTCCTGTCGAGCGCTGTCGGTGCTTTCGCAGCTCCTGCGATTGGAAACATTTTCAAGGGTGTAAAGACACCTGGCGCCATTGCGGCACGTACGGCAGCAGCGGCTGTGGCCGGCGGCATTGGTTCCGTTCTTGGCGGAGGAAAATTTAGAAATGGTGCTGTCACCGCCGCGATGCAGCACTTGTTTAATGGCGAGGGATTGCTTAAGAGACAACGGGCACGCCATGCTAAGAAAAGGAGGGGGGAATATAACTCAGTTCAACGCTTGGTAGACGACCTAGGCGAAGATGGAGTTATTTTTGGGAAAAGACAGCTTGGCAATGAAGGTGAGCCGGCTAGTGCTCCAAGTAAGAATCCCCCTGGCTCCGGCGATGCAGAATTTGTTCATGAGCAAATTTTTTATACTTCGCGCAATGCTAGGGGCGACTTGGTTTTAGAGAATCGAGGATACTTTAAGTCGAATTTATCTGACAATTCTGATATCGACGGAATGCTTCGCCCAGAGTTATTTTCAATAACAGATGAAAATATTGGCAATTACTCATTTGGCCGAATATACAGAGATATTCCAGTATCGAAAATTCTGGCAAATCCTCCAGGCTTTGGGGCAGGAGAATATGACCTGTTTACAAATAACTGCCAAGGTTATTGCACGTTTATCAGGGGATCAAAAGATTGATTAGCCGCCTGTTCTTTCCCCTCTTCTGTGTTGGTTTTTTTTGCATGAGCTGTGCGGCAGAGATGATGGAGATCCCTACTGGAAAATATGTAAGAGCGATAGGTAACAAAATCTACATTATGGATTTTGAGAAAAATTATAATGAAGTGTTTTATGAGTTTCCAGTAGGTACTGTTATCGAAGAGAAGATATATCAGATAGATTCTGAGACTCTACTTCTTTCGTTACCTGATGAAGGCAAAATACTCACAATTAACCTAAAGTCTAAGGATATAAGATACTTAGGTAAAGGCGATGCTCCTGTTTACATGCCGAAGCATAAAAAAATCCTATTTTATGGCAAAGATAAACATGGGAAAGGAGCACTCCTTATTGCAGATCAAAGCTTGCGTAATACGAAGCGCGTGAGCCAATCCGGCCGTTATGATCCTGCAAAAATTGTTGTGATTTCGTCAGATGAGGTCGTTTTTCAGAAAGGTTTTAGAGATAGTAAAGCCAAAGAGTTGTGGAAATTTAATGTTGCCTCAAATACTTTAAGCAAGTTTATCGATAAGAACGATTGCCGTCTTGTTAATGTTTGGAGGCGGGCTACAGATCAGTTGGTTTGTCAGAAAATAACAAATGATAGATTCAAGACTTACTATTTTCTATTGGGATTAGATGGCGTTGAGCAGCCACTCAATTTTGAGGGTTATTTAAACGCTGGTGTATATTTGGATGACATGGATGCGATGATTATTCAAAAAGTTCGCGTGTCCCTTTTGACTGAGTATGTTGACCTGTGGGTATACAGGTTTAGCGATGGTTCTTCGTATAAAATTATGAGTAATGCAGGATTTGCGATCGATTCTATGCTCAAGTTAAAGAATTAATCGAGATGGTAATTCAGATTGAGTTCTGGGGACATGGCCGTAATCGCGGCTGGTCACGCTCCGAGCCTATAGTAGGGGGTCTGTGTTGAGCAGCCCCAGTAGGCCATGAAGGAGCGTGACCATGGAGTATTATATCGGTTTGGATGTGTCCCTGAAAGAAACCCATCTTTGTTTGGTCGATCAGGCAGGTAAGGTTCTTGGCCGGCGCCGGGAAGTGAGCCGTCCGGATCTTCTGGCTTCGGCGATCAGGTCTCTTGCGCCCGAGGTCCGGGTGGTTGTTCTGGAGACGGGTGGACAATCGAGTTGGCTGCAGCGCGAACTGAGCGCTTTGGGTGTGCCGGCGGTGATCGTCGATGCCCGACGCGCCAAAGCGGCCTTGAGTTGCCGGATGAACAAGAGCGATGCCAATGACGCGGAAGGCTTGGCGCAGTTGGCCCGCACCGGCTGGTACCGGGAAGTGGCCGCCAAGCGGCCGGAAGCGCGCCTGGCGCGGGCGTCTTTGCTGGCCCGTCAGCAACTGGCGAAGCAGCGGCGCGATCTGGAGAACTGCATCCGGGCGCTGTTGCGGGGTTTTGGTCTTCCTGTTGGGATGGTCAGCCGGCGCGGTTTCGAAGCGCGGGTGTGGGAGTTGCTGGGTAAGGAAACTTTACTGGAAGAGGCCGTGGCGCCTCTGCTGCAGGCCCGCCGTGGCTTACTGGTTCAGATCGAGGTGCTGGAACGTGACATCAAGGCCTTAGCCGCGGCCTCTGCGGTCTGCACGCGCCTGATGAGCGTTCCCGGTGTGGGTCCTATGACGGCGCTGGCCTTTGTGAGCGCCATCGACGATCCGGACCGCTTTACACGCTCGAGCGCGGTGGGTGCCTATCTCGGCCTGACCCCTCGACGTCATCAATCGGGTGAAGTCGACTGGTCCGGCCGGATCTCCAAGCGGGGCGATGCGCTCGCGCGGCACATGCTCTATGAAGCGGCTAATGCCTTGATGGTCAGGACCAAGAAGTGGTCGGCCCCCAAGGCCTGGGCCTTGCGCAAGGCGGCCCGCATCGGCCCCAAGAAAGCTCGGGTGGCCCTGGCCCGCAAGCTTGCTGTGGTCCTGCACCGTATCTGGGTCGATGGCAGCGAATTCCGTTGGACGAAGGAGGAAACCGCCTAAGGCACCAAATACACTAAGACCAGTTCCGTCCCCGCCGGGACGCGAGGCTCGGGCTCATCCCGCAAGTATTGTTGCGCCCCGAAAGGGACAAACGCGTGGCAGGGACATTGGGAAGCCTGGACCTCTTGGAAGCCATCCTGCGGCGAGCCTCATGAAAGGCCCATCAGACCGCGTAGACAACCATGATACCGGCGGTGACGTACAAACCGGAGCTTGACCGAAACACTCGCGATTAGACAACAATACTTAACTCCCAAAATGCAGGCCTGCCGTAGTGTCCCGGGAGTTCCGGGGACATGGCCGTAATCGCGGTTGGTCACTGTGGGTTTCCTGACCACGGAATTGCCGGCCCTCGCGTAAGAAGACTCCCACACAAATCCTCTCCAGCCTCATCGAGCGTGGCGCCGTAAAGGGCCTGGTCACAGAAAGGCTCCAGAGCGCTCTCAAAGACGCATTCGAGTTCGGCTGCCAAAATCGCGGACCTAAGGTACACTCAACGGCTATCAAGCGCGGCCGGAGTCGCTGCTCCGTCGGCAGCTTAGCCGCCTGGCCGGAAAGCCAGCGAGCGAACAAGGGGGTCTGCATGGTGTTCGAAGTCTTCGCGATCGGGTCGGCGTTCGTCTTTGGGCTCGCAGCGCGGCAAATCGGTCTGCCGCCACTTGTTGGTTTTCTGGCCGCTGGCTTTTTTGTCAACGCCGCGGGCCCGCAGCTTGGCATGCCCGCGACCACAGGGCCGATCCTGGAGTATCTTGCCAATCTGGGCGTGCTGATGCTTCTTTTCACCATCGGCCTGAAACTCAAGCTTCGACAGATCGCCGAGCCGCAGGTGGTTGGCGGCGCCCTCCTTCACTTCGCGCTGTCGATCGGGATCTTTACGCCAATCGTCTGGCTGTTGTTCGTCGAAGACTGGATGGTTGCGCTGCTCGTCGCTATAGCGCTCGGATTTTCCTCGACCGTCCTGTCCGCAAAGATGCTGGAAGCAAAGCGGGAACTTGGCAATTTCCACGGCCGAACGGCGATCGGCATTCTCATCGTCCAAGACATCATCGCCCTGGTGGTCCTGGCGATTTTCGCCGGCAAACTTCCAGGTCCCTGGGCGCTGCTGATCTTTGCGGCGCCCCTGCTGCGGCCGATCCTCTTTAAGATCCTGGATGCCGTCGGCCGTGACGAGGTGCTGGTCCTCACAGGCATGCTGTTCAGCCTCGTCATCGGCGGCATCGGCTTTCAGCTGATCGGGCTCAAGGGCGAGATTGGCGCGCTGGTCATGGGCTTGCTTTTATCGAACCACCCGCGCGCCAAGGAACTCTCGGAGTCCCTTTGGGCGCTGAAGGAAGTCTTCCTCGTTGGCTTCTTCCTCTCCATCGGCATGTCCGGATTACCGGACGGCGATGCCTTGATTTTCGCACTGGTGCTCGGGGTCCTCTTGCCGCTGAAGGGCGTACTCTTCTTCTTTCTTATGCTTCTGTTCCGTCTGCGCGCCCGTACATCCTTTCTGACCGCACTCTCCCTGACGGCCTACAGCGAATTCGGCCTGATCGTCGCGGCCGGCATACCAGCAGCCGAGGCTTTCCTGGTTCCCTTGGCCATCGCGGTTTCCGTGTCCTTCGTGATCGCGGCGCCTCTCAACCGGATAGCCCATCCGCTGTTCGAGCGGCTGGAGACCAGCCTGCAGCGGTTCGAGCAGAAAACACGTCATCCCGATGAACAGCCGAAAGACCTTGGGGATGCGAATGTGATCGTCTTCGGCATGGGGCGCACAGGCTCAGCCGCCTATAGCACGTTGATCGACGTCGGCAAACGGCCGGTCGGTCTGGACGCCGATCCTTACAAAGCTCAGGCGCACACAGCAGCCGGACGGAACGTGATCTTCGCGGATGCCGAGGACAGCAGTTTCTGGAGCGGCGTCCAGTTGGAGCAAATAGAAGCGGCGATTTTAGCGATGGATGACATTGAAGCGAAACTGATCGCGGTGCGCACACTGCGCGCGCGCGGCTTTGAGGGCCCGATTGTCAGCCACGCGCTCTACGCCGATCACGTCAAAAGCATAAGCGAAGCTGGCGCCGATCATACCTATCAAACCATGCAGGAGGCAGGACGCAGCCTGGCTTCCTACGCCGTTGAGGCTATGTCTGCGCGTAACGGCGGGTAGCGACGTGGATGTTAGCTCACCCAAAAAGCAAGTAGGCGCGAGGGAATGCCTTCCCCCGATACAACGTCCTTAGAAACCGGAACCGCAAGCCCCCCTTTTTCAAACCCGATTCGCCTGCCGCAAAGCGCTAGGCTTCCGCCCCTTCCCGCGTGTCCAGCGCCGAAGCCGTATCGAAGAACTCATTGAACTCGATGATCTTGCCGTCGCGCATGCGGAAGAGGTCGACCTTATCGACCGCGACCAGGTTGCCGGTGGATTTGTAGCGGAAGCCGACGTCGGCGTGGACCGCGACCAGGTCGTCTTGCGCGACCATGCGGTTGATCTCGTACTTTTCCAAATCGTAGTCGGCGTGGATGCGCGCGATGTTGTCGAGCACCGCGCTCCGCCCGTAACAGGGACCGGCGAAGGAAAAGTCTTCGCGCCGGCCCACGGTGTTATAGCTGGCCGCACCGTCGAAGAGACGCACCAGGGGCTCCGGGTCGAAGCGGGCGTAGGCATCGTAACAGCTCGATAGCAAGGCCTTGTTGGACGCCGCGCAGTGGGTCTGAGGCTCGACCTCTACCGGCGCCCAGGCCGGGTGAGCCGCGCTGGCACCCGAGGGAGCGAGGCCGGCGCTGAGTTCGGCGCAGGCAGGCGCCCCCTCCCCGTTCGTCCAGGCGCGCAGACCCGCGGAGTCGAAGAACTCGACGAACTCGACGATCTTCCCCTCCTCGAACCGGATCAGATCGCCGAGCTGAACATCGGTCTCCTGCCCGCTTTCCTTGTGGCGCAGCCGCCCGCCCGTGACCGCGAAGACCGAATTGCCATCCACGATCAGCTCGTAGACGTTGTAGCTTTGCCATTCGAACATCTCGGAGATCGCGATCAGAGCGTCGCGCGCCCCCTCGGGACCGTAGCTCGGACCGGCGAAAGGCAGAAACGACTCCGGTGCGGTAAAGCGGATCACGCCCTCTTCGGAGAAGAGCGCCAGAAAGGGGCCGGCATCGCCTGCGTCATAGGCCGCGTAGGCGGACCTCATAGTGTCCAGCAACCCGGGGTTCGACGACATATGATCCTCCCACAGTAAGCCTAGGCCTCACGATCAATCCGGGGCTTGCCGGCTTCTCAAAGCCCCGCCATCCGATCTGATCCGGCTCTTTCTCGGTCACAAAGAAGCTGTTCCCCAGAGCAGCATAGCAGAAACCACTCATTCGTGTACCAAAGAATGGTAATTCCCGCTTTATGACCCGCCAACCGAGCGCCGCAGGCACGCCTCTCTCACAGCAGCCTAAGTGGCGGACGCGCGGAAATCTGTTACGGCTGTATGAAATCTGACGGCTGACCGGCCGCCGCTGCCCTCAGCCCCGAATTGCCAGTGGAAAGGAACCTGGAAGTCGGCCACACTCGCGCCGGCTGCTGAGCTGCCTCCTAAAGGCACAGTGTTTCCGGGCCGAGCGTGACGGAGTCCCCAACGCGATGACCATGAATGTTCTTCTGATAACCGCCGACCAATGGCGGGGCGATTGCCTCGGCGCCGTGGGCCATCCGCTGCTCAAGACCCCTGCGATCGATGCCCTGGCCGCCGACGGCGTCCTTTTCCGTCGCCATTACTGCCAGGCGACGCCCTGCTCGCCGGCGCGCGCGTCTCTCCTGACCGGCCTCTATCAGATGAACCATCGCGTCTGCCGCAACGGCACGCCCTTGGACGCACGGCACGAC
>CBDDBN010000024.1:0-350365 GCA_965225735.1 Denitrobaculum sp.
CCCACCAAAGGAGCGAGTGATTAATGCGAGTTTTGGCGATTTCCTCCCAAAAGGGCGGTTCTGGCAAAACGACCCTGGCAGGCCACATTGCCGTACAGGCTCAGAGAACCGGCAACGGACCGGTGGCCCTGGTCGACACGGACCCACAGGGCAGTCTGTCCGACTGGTGGAACGAACGGCAGTCGGAAACGCCTGTCTTCGTCAGCACCTACGTCTCCCGGCTGGCGGACGACATCGAGCGCATGCGCGATGCGGGCATCAAGCTTCTGGTGATCGACACACCGCCCGCTATCACCGACACCATCGCCGACGTGGTTGACGTGTCCGACCTTATCGTGATCCCGACCCGTCCCAGCCCGCACGATCTGCGGGCCGCCGGTGCGACCGTCGAACTGGTTGAGAACCTTGGCAAACCGCTGATCTTCGTGATCAACGCGGCGACACCGCGCGCCCGGATGACGTCGGATGCCGCCTGTGCCCTGTCGCAGCATGGCACGGTGGCTCCGGTCATCATCCACCATCGCGCGGATTTCGCGGCCAGCATGATCGACGGCCGGACCGTTATGGAGATCGCCAAGGCTGCGCGAGCCGCCGACGAGATCACGAAACTCTGGAATTACATAGATGCGCGCCTGATCTCCGGTTCGCGCAAAACCATTATGCCCTCCGCGACCGGAACCTCTCCGGTCCAGAAACAGGCGATGAACGTCAGTGGCGTCCACTGAGGACGCCTCTTAAAGCGAGACTTGGGGAAGAAAACTGCGTCAGCAGAGATGAGAAGACAGCAATGAGAAACACATTCAGGGAAGAACGGCGTCGGCGGCCGCGAGACAGGGTCATGCCAGGCGCATCTAAGCGGAACACGTGCGTGATAGGTGACAGGCCTCAGGGTCTGCTGGACAACAGGCCCTAACATGGCAAGGAGCATGACTTTGAAAGCAGCCAGCCTGACCGGATCCTTGCTGGTGCCCAAGGGCGCCGCTATTCCGACCGGTATCGCCCCGCCCTCGAACGATGTGGCCGGGCCTCGAAAGACCTCGACGGCGAACGATCAGATTGCCGCGGCGGTCGCGCGCCCCTTCCACTCGTCGCAGCGCAACAACAAAGCCATCATGACTGAGCAGCAAGCGAAGATCATGCGGATGCAGTCGCGCCGGCCCTCGAAGGAGTCCCACAAGCCGCGCCTCACCGGGCTCGGTAAGAACAAGATGCTGAAGGCCCAGGACAGCCTGGAGTTTATCCTGAACCAGATTCAGAGGTTAGGGCGCGGAAACCAGCCTCATGAGCGGGCCGCCTACCGGGCACTGATCCACATGATTCAGCGTTGGGCGGAGCCGACGGATCTCTACATCGATGAGAATCTGCAGATGGCGGAACGCATCGGCCAGGATCTCGCGGACATCTCACGGCACATCAACGAGGTGCAGCACGCCTACATGAACGCGCTGTTCGTGGAAGGAAAGTAACGCGCGACTGTCGCCGCCGAAGCCGGCTGATCGGGGGGACCCGCCAGATCAGCGCTTCAGCGGTTGTGTCGCCTTCTCCAGCCAGGCCGCGTCTTCGCCTTCGAGCTGATCACTCAGGGCGTCGCGTACGCGCGCGTGATAAGCGTTCAGCCAGGAAACCTCTTCTTCGCTCATCAGGGCGAGATCGATCAGCGAGGTATCGATCGGCGCCAGCGTGAGGGTTTCAAAGGCCAGCATCGCGCGGTCCTCGCCCGGGCGTTTTTCCTGTTCAACGACGGCGACCAGATTCTCGATCCTGATGCCGTAGCTGCCGGCTTTGTAATAGCCGGGTTCGTTCGAGAGGATCATGCCGGGTTTTAGCGGAACGGTCGAACCGGCCTTGGCGATGCGTTGCGGCCCTTCATGGACACTCAAATAGCTGCCGACCCCATGACCGGTGCCGTGGTCATAGTCCAGTCCAGCCTGCCAAAGCGGATAGCGCGCCAGGCTGTCGAGCTGCCCACCATTGGTCCCACTGGGAAAGCGCGCTAGAGCAAGGGCGATGTGCCCTTTCAGAACGCGGGTATAGCGGTCACGCATCTCCGCCGTGGGCTCGCCGATGGCAATGGTGCGTGTGACATCGGTCGTGCCGTCGAGATACTGCGCCCCCGAGTCCACCAGGTAGAGATCGCCGGTCTCCAGCGTCCGATTGTTCTCCGGCGTCACGCGGTAGTGACAGAGCGCGCCATTCGGACCAGAGGCCGAAATGGTATCGAAGGAAGAATCCCGAAACAGGCCGTGATCCCGGCGGAAAGACAGTAGTTTTTCAACCAGATCCAGTTCGCTGATTTCGCCCGTCGCAATCTTCGCCGGCGCCTCCCGGTCCAGCCATGAAAGAAAGCGGGTCAGCGCCGCGCCATCCCGCAAATGGGCCTTCCGCGTTCCCTGCAGCTCAACAGCATTCTTCTGCGCCTTGGGAAGCTGGAAGGGATCGCTTGCACGCAGGATATCAGCGCCCGACTCCTCCAACCGGTCGAATACCCACTTGGGCACCCAAGCCGGATCGATCATCACCCGCGCCTCCTGCGCGCCCAGTTCTTTCAAGGCGTCCGCCAGTTCGGCTGGGCTTCGCAATTCAACGCCGTTGCCGAGTTCCGCCCTTAGTTCGTCCGAGATTTTCTGATCCTCGACGAACCAGGTCGCAACACCATCGTCGGCCAGGATCAGGAAGGACAAAGGAAAAGGCGTGCAAGGCACATCGCCGCCACGCACGTTCAGCAGCCAGGCGATGGAGTCCGGCAGGCTCGAGACAACCGCCGCGCAACCGGCTTCCTTGATCTTGGCCGCAATCTCGGCGCGCTTTTCGAAGGAGGCCTTGCCGGCGTACTCGACCGCGTGGGGTACGATCGGCGCCAGCGGGGCTTCCGGTTGGTCGGCCCAGGCCGCATCGAGCGGATTACCGTCGCGGCAGGCCACCAGCTCGCCGTTTGCCGCCGTCACGGCTCTTCGCAAAGCCTGCACCTGATTGTCAGTATGGAGCCAGGGATCGAACCCGATGCGCTGCCCTTCACTCATGTGCTCCTTCAGCCAGTCGGACAGGGGCTCCTCCGTCACATGCCGGGGCGTGAAGCGGGTCATGTCGATCTGGTCGCGCACCTGCACCGTGTAGCGCCCATCGACGAAAACCGCTGCCTGTTCCGGCAGAACCGCGGCGCTGCCGGCAGAACCAGTGAAACCCGTCAGCCATGCGAGACGCTCCGCGCGGGCGGGCACGTACTCGCCCTGATGCTCATCCGCTCTGGGGACGATAAAGCCCTGCAGGTCTCGCCGCGCCAGTTCCGCGCGCAGCGCTGCCAGATGGTCGTCGCCAGCTCCCGCGCTGGAAGCTTCGGTCTCGGCGGGCGAAGTCATAGAAGATGATGACACGGCAACCTCATGGAACAGCCAGATTCAACGAAACGGGGGCCATGCCGCCCGGCGGATCTCGACGATCGCCACGACTCGCACTTTGACGCCCCCCTGAAAAGCTAAGCGCAGGACGGCGCAATGACAAGGGCGCTGCTGGTAAGGAAAAATTAACCACGTCAGTCGCCCACTAAATGGAAAATCCCATATTTTCCGCCGTTTTTTCCTATGCTCGAAATGCAATGCTGCGCTGCAATAAAGTCTCTGTTCCCGGAAGCAAAAGCGCCTAAATTGATTATCGAGACATGGCGGCGCCCTGAGATCTGCGAAACCAGCCGCCACTAAAGGAAAGAAATGGAGTCCGAAAGATGTCCCAGGTAAACCTTTCTAACGAGCCGCACGACCTCGAGTGGATGATGGTGGACACCCGCCGTCGCCAGAGCGAAGCCGCGATCAAGCTTTGCAACCAGGCAAACCATTGGTTCCTGCGCCTGTCAGGATTGGGCCTGGTCGGTCGCTTCGTGAGCACGAAGCTTGTCACCCCCGTTCGCGCTGCTGTGCTTCGCCGCCGGACCCTGGCTGACCTGCGTCAGCTGGACGACCGTATGCTGGCCGACATCGGCATCGAGCGCGCCGACATGAGCACCATGGTCAACCAGTTGGTCTCCGACGGCATTAAGGCTGAAACGTCGGTGGAGCCCCTCGCTGCTCAGTGCCCGACGACCAACGATCAGGTCGAGGTTGTGGCACCGGTCACCTCCGTCGAGCCCAAAGCCGCCGCCAACAGCAACGCCGCAACGCACCGCGCCGCGTAATCGAGATTGCCGCAGATTGTGGTTGAGCCGATCCGGCTCAGGCACGAGCTGCACTAAATCGCAGATCTCGCACCTGAGTTACCAACTGATATCGGCGGTTCTCCGAGAGGAGTGCCGCCGTTTTCTTTTCGATTGACCGCTTCGGGCGCGCCGGGCAGGGCTATCCCCGGAGTACCAGCGTCGTCCACTCGCCAAAATGCAGCCGCTTTACCAGGTGCAGTCCCTGCCCACGGTGGCGGGCGAGAACCTGACGTTGCTGACTGGTCAGCAGACCGGCCAGGATGACGTGCCCACCCGGTGCCAGATGGCGCCTGAGATCCGTCGCCATCGCGCAAAGTGGCTCTGCCAGAATATTCGCCGCGATGAGATCGAACGGCCCGCGGCGTGCGACCAGGTGGCTGCGATAGCCATCTCCCACGTGCGCTTCAATCCAGTCCGCCACCCGGTTCTCCCGAGCGTTTTCGCCCGCGACCCGGACTGAGTCTGCATCATTGTCCACCGCCAGAACCGGGCAGTGCCAGAGATGCGCCATCGCCATGGCGAGAATGCCGGAGCCGCAGCCCATATCCAATGCGTTGCGCGGACGCTGACGCCAGGTGAATTGATTGGCCAGTTGCGACAGCGCCAGAAGGCACCCGAAGGTGCTCTCGTGGCGGCCCGTGCCGAAGGCGACATTCGCTTCGACCAGCATCGGAATGCTGCCGAAGGGCGGGCGCTCGGTGACGTGAGAGCCGTAGACGTAGAAGCGCCCGGCTGAAATCGGCGGCAGGGCCTTTTGGCTCTCCGCAACCCAATCCACATCAGGGAGCTGATTCAGAGAGAATTCCGGTATCGGAACCTCGGCCAGCTCTGATGCCGTTGCCAGCAACTCTTGGATCCGTTCGTCGCTCGGCGCCTCGCCGAGATAAATTTCCAGCGGGACTTCACCGGTCGCACCCGGCGCACCGGTGACCATCGCCCCATCAAGCACCTCGAAGATGGTTTCGAAGAGCGGCAAGGCCTGCGCGTCAACCGCAAGAGAAAGACACCAGGCCGCGGCGGGGGTTTTAGCTTGTATAGACAACATAGATTCAGCCCGCCTGATCTGCCGGCACAACGAAGCTCGCGATCACTTTCTTCTCTCCGGCCACGTCGAAGGAAATACTGAGACGGTCGCCCTCGACCGCCGCCACCGTGCCGTAGCCGAATTTCTGATGAAACACCCGTTCGCCGCGGGCATAGGCAGCTTCGCCGGATTGCGTCAGGCCCTCGCCGGTCGAGGACGGCAGGCTGCGTCCGTGGGCGCGCCGCCCTTCTGCTCTATAGGATTGCGCGCGCACCATGCCTGGGCTCAGGCTCTTTTGTCCCCAGTTATCGCTGAAGCCGCCGCCATAGCCGCCGTAATTCGGCTGGCTACCGTAAACGCCGACATCGCTCTCGCGCTCGACTCGATCTTCCGGCAACTCATCGACGAAGCGCGACGGAATGGCCGCGGCCCAGGAGCCGTGCATCCGGCGGTTGGCCGCGAAGCTCAGGATCACCCGCTGGCGCGCCCGCGTCAGGCCGACGTAGGCCAGCCGGCGTTCTTCCTCCAGCGCCCGCAGGCCAGACTCGTCCAGCGCCCGTTGGTTGGGGAAAAGTCCCTCTTCCCATCCGGGCAGGAAGACCGTGTCGAACTCGAGTCCTTTGGCCGCATGCAGAGTCATGATGCTGACCATCTCGTGGCTGTCGCCCTCCAGGGCCTCCATCACCAGGCCGACATGCTCCAGAAAGGCGGGCAGGTTTTCGAACTCCGCGATGGCGTTGACCAGCTCTTTCAGGTTCTCCAGCCGGCCGGGCGCTTCCGGCGACTTGTCGTTCATCCAGAATTGGGTGTACCCCGACTCGTCGAGCACGATTTCGGCCACCTCATGGTGTGGAAGATCGCCAAGCAGATTGCGCCAGCGCTCGAAGTCGGCCAGCAGGTTGCCGAGAGATTTGCGCGCGGCCGGGCGAAGCTCATCTGTCCCCACCACCATCCGGCCGGCCTGTGTCAAAGGTATGGCATTCTGTCGGCCGATCTGGTGCAAAACGCGCACAGTCGCATCGCCCAGTCCGCGCTTTGGAGTATTGACGATACGCTCGAACGCCAGGTCGTGCTCCGGCGTCACCAGCAGCTTCAAATAAGCCAGCGCATCGCGGATTTCCATGCGTTCGTAGAAGCGCGGCCCGCCAATCACCCGATAGGGCAAGCCCAGGGTGATGAAGCGCTCTTCGAACTCTCGGGTCTGCGCGCCGGCCCGCACCAGGATAGCGATCTGGCTAAGAGCATGGCCGCGGCGTTGAAAATCCTCGATTTCTTCGCCCACGAAGCGCGCTTCCGCCTCCCCGTCCCACAGACCGCGCACGCGTAGCCGCTCGCCTTCTTCATCCTCGGTCCAGAGCGTTTTACCTAGCCGCCCCTCGTTATGCGCGATCAGGCTAGAGGCCGCGCCCAGGATGTTGCCGGTGGAGCGGTAGTTACGCTCCAGGCGGATGACCTTGGCGCCCGGAAAATCTTGCTCGAACTTCAGGATGTTGCCGACTTCCGCCCCCCGCCAGCCGTAAATCGACTGATCGTCGTCTCCGACGCAGCAAAGATTTTTGTGCCCCTGCGCCAGCAATCGCAGCCAGAGATACTGCGCGACATTAGTGTCCTGATACTCATCCACCAGGATGAACTTGAAGCGCTGGTGATAACCGGCCAGGACATCCGGGTGATTCTGGAACAGGGTCAGGCAATGCAGCAGCAGATCGCCGAAATCACAGGCGTTCAGCGTCCGCAGGCGCTCCTGATACTCCTTGTAAAGTTCGACCAGGCGGCCGTTGGCCAGATCTCCTGCCTCACTTGCCGACACCTTATCCGGCAGCAAACCCCGGTCCTTCCAGCGTTGGATCACCGCCAGAACCGTGCGCGCCGGCGACTTCTTGTCGTCGATACCGGCGGCCTGAAGCAATTGCTTGATCAGACGAAGCTGGTCGTCGGTATCGAGGATCGAAAAATTCGGGTGCAGCCCCACCCGCTCGGCATTGATCCGCAACATCTTCGCGGCGATGGAGTGGAAGGTGCCGAGCCACCAGGCGTCCACCGGCTGTCCCACCAGGGCCGCCACCCGTTCCTTCATTTCCTGGGCCGCGCGATTGGTGAAAGTCACCGCCAGAATCTGTCCAGGAAAAGCGGTTCCGGTATTGAGCAAATGGGCCAGACGCGTGGTGAGCGCCCGGGTTTTACCGGTCCCCGCGCCCGCCAGCATAAGGACGGCGCCTTCCAGAGTTTCAACGGCCTGGCGCTGCGCCTCGTTGAGGCCGTCCAGATAAGGATAGCGCACCGCGGCGGCAAGCGGTGCTGAAGGGTCGGATTGAGCGCTATTCGAATCGATCATGGTCCGCCGTTTATACCCCAGCCCCTCCGAGACCTCAGCCACAAAAGCCGCAACCGGAACAAAAACAATTCGGACTTCGACAAAGCGGTAGCGAAGGATGTAACGTCGCCGGCCCAGGCAACCCCAACGCGACCAGCGCGCAGAAAACAAAGGTTTCAGTCGGATGGCACGAAGAGTCGAACGCCGCGCTCTGAAAAGCGGATCCCCCGGATCAAATCACGAGGTAACGATTCACCGTTACGGCAAGGCGGGCGACGGTCCCAAGGCCTATCTCCACGCCTCCCTGCATGCAGACGAGACACCGGCCATGATGGCCCTGCACCACCTCATCCCAATGCTGGACGAGGCCGATAGCGCAGGTCGACTGCGCGGCGAAATCGTCGTCGTACCCTACGCCAATCCCATCGGACTGGGGCAGATTGTCAATCACAGTCAACTCGGCCGCTACGCCCTCAACGGCGACGGCAACTTCAATCGCAACTGGCCCGATCTGATCGCCCTGCTTGGCGACGAGGGCTTGAAAAAGCTGGAAACGGCTCTGAGCAATAACGCCGAAGACAATACGAAGCGCATCCGCGAGTCCCTGCGCGCGGCCCTGGCTGACCGCGAACCGCGGGATTTACTGGACAGCCTTCGCCTGACCCTGGCCCGGGAAGCAGTGGACGCAGATGTCGTCCTCGACCTGCATTGTGACGACGATGCTCTGCTGCATGTCTACCTGATCCCGCAGCACTGGCCGGACGCGAAAGATCTGGTCGCCGAGCTGGGATGCCGGGCAGCCATGCTGGCCGAAGACTCAGGCGGCGCCGCTTTCGACGAAACCTTTTCCACTCCCTGGGTCAAGTTGGCGAAACGTTTCCCAAATCACCCGATTCCCCCGGCCTGTCTCGCCACAACGGTCGAACTCCGGGGCCGCGCTGATGTCTCGGACAAGCTGGGACGCAGAGACGCCACGCGGCTTTTCAACTTCCTGCGCCATCGCGGATTCATTGACGCTGAATCCGATGACCTGCCACCGCCTGATGCACTCTGCGAAGCGACCGATCTGACAGCCACAGAAGTGGTGTACGCCCCAGCCTCGGGAATCCTCTCCTACGAAGTCGAACTAGGTGAAGAGATCAAGAAGGGTGACGTTATTGCCTGGCTGATCGACCCGGCGGCGGAAAATCCCTTGGAGGGACGGCAAGCCATCACCGCCGGAACCTCTGGCCTCCTGCTGACCCGCAGAGCTCACAAATACGTTTCGGCCCGGAATGCGGTCGCGAAGATCGTCGGCACCGAGCCTTTGGAGAGCCGCAGCGGTTCGGCTCTGGTGGAGGACTGAGTTCAGGCTTCGCCGCGTTCTTCCGCACGCGCCTGGTTCAAGGCCCGATGATACGCGAGCATGACTTCATGTTCATGGGCGACGCCGCACATGATCATAGAGGTAGCGTCCTCGACGATCGGGACATGAACCTCACCGGTCGAGCCATAGACCTTCACGGCAGTCTCCAGGTCGTCGTGCCGCTTGAGCACGACCGGATGAGGGCGGGCTACGTTGATGGCCGTCCATTCCGCGTCGTGACAGGTATCGAAGGCGGCTTCGTGAAGGTCCGAGAATGTGATGGTGCCAACCAACGCTCCCTTCTCGTCAATGACGAAGAGTTCGCCCCAGGGTGCCTCCTGCAGGCGTTCACGCACGGTCGGCAGATCGGTGTCCGGGTTGACGATTTCGTAGGTGCCGTCCAGGACGGTCCCGACCTTAATGGAGCGTAGCAGTCCGAGTTCCTGTCCGCCCTTGATGACGATACCGCGCCGCTCCAACTGCCAGGCGAAGAAAGAGCGCCCGAAGGCTTGATGCGTGATAATGCTGGCGATGGCAGTCGCGACCATTACGCCGATTGTCAGCGTGTAGTCGTTGGTCAGCTCGAAGATCATCAGGATCGTCGAAATCGGTGCGCCGAGCACCGCACCCGCAACCGCGCCCATACCGATCATGGTGTAAGCGCCGTGTCCCGAGGAGAGCTCCGGAAAAACGGAAGTGGCGATGACACCGAAAGCACCCCCGACCATGGCGCCGATAAAGAGCGAGGGCGAAAAGACGCCGCCGCCGAAGCGGCAGCCCAGAGAGATCGCCGTCGCCGCCGTTTTGACCGCGACCAGCGCGATGAGCAGCCAGAGTTCGTAGCGTGCCGATAGCGCCGCGTCCGTCGCTTCGTATCCGACACCCAGAACATGGGGAAAAGCAATCGCGATTGCGCCGACCACCAGGCCGCCCGCTGCCGGCTGAGCCCATACGGGAAGTCCGATCCGTTGAACCACATCTTCGGTGAACATGACCGAGCGCATGAAAAGCACCGCCGCCGCCGCTGACACGATGCCGAGCAAGGCAAAGGCCGGAAACTCCCAAAACGAGACGATGGTCCAGGTCTCTGGGAGGATAAACGCAGGAAAGTCGCCGTAGTTCATGCGGCTCACAATCGTGCCAACGACCGAGGCGATCACAATCGGCGCAAACGCCGAAATGGCGTAGTGGCCGACCACAACCTCCAGCGCAAAGAAGGTCCCGGCGATCGGCGCGTTAAAGGAAGCGGCCACCGCGGCAGCGACGCCACACCCGAGCAAGGTCCGCGAAAGGGAACGCCCAAGATGCAAACGCTTCGACACCCAGGCACCCAAGCTCGCCCCCAGATGCACGATAGGACCTTCACGACCGACCGAAGCGCCAACTCCAATGGAGGCCGCACTGATAACCGCGGACTTGATGCCGAGCGTTAGAGACATGCGCCCACCACGCAGAGCAGAGGACTCAATGACATGCGCCACGCCTTGCGCTCGGCGTTCGGGCATAAAGAAATGAATGAAGAGACCGATGACCAAGCCACCGGCGGCCGGGACGAGAAGAATCTGCCACCAGGGAAGCTGCGCGGCCAGGCTTGCGACCTTTTCGCTGGAAAAGCCGTAACCCAATTCCTGCACTAGACCAATACCGGCGCGAAAGGCAATTTCCGCAAGCCCAGCCGCGACGCCAATCACCAAAGCCAGCACGGAAAGAATAACCTGGTCGTTCCGGCCAAACTTCTTGAGAGAACTGACGGCGCTTTTGAGGGAGATTTTTTGTGGCTTTTCTTCGGCCATAGGGCTGTCCTTGCACCAATACTTAAAGCATAAGTGCAAGTGCGTTAAGCCCCTGTTGCGCAGAAACGAAATTTTGATGCCGCCGCTTTGGGTTTTGGCGAAAGCCCTGTAGGCTCGATCTCGAGTCCCGGGCGGTCGCTACTCCCTTCATTCGCCCGACATCAAGCAACCTCGAGGCATTGGGAATGACAGATTTAAGCGTGCGCTTGGCGCAAGCGGACGATACAGCCACCATTCTTGGCTTAATCAAAGCGCTCGCGGCTTTCGAAGACCTTAGCGACCAGGTCCGCGCGACGGAAGCCGACATCCTGCGCGATGGCTTCGGTCAAACCCCGCGTTTCGAGTGCCTGATCGCCGAGCACCAGGGGGAAGCGATCGGCTTCGCGCTGTTCTTCCATAGCTACTCCACCTTCGAGGGCCGCAGCGGACTCTACCTGGAAGACCTCTTTGTTTTAGAGCAGGCGCGCGGCCTCGGCGCCGGGTGCGCCCTGTTACAGACTCTGGCGCGACTGGCTCGGGACCGGAACTGCGCTCGGCTTGAGCTCTCGGTGCTGCACTGGAACCCTGCCCGCGATTTCTATCACCGGCTCGGATTTCAGCATAAAGAGGAGTGGCTGCCTTACCGCCTGGACGGCGACGCTCTGCGCTCCCTGGCAGAAGAGAGCCCAGAATAGGAACTGTGGGGTTTCAGCCTACGGCGAGCAGTCAATTGCAGCGCCCGATGGATCCCTCGGCACAAATTTTGGTGCCCGTGGTCCAGGTCGCGCCCGAGAGGTCGGCACGCGCGAGGTCGGCCCCTTGCAGGCGCGCGTTCGACAAGTCGGCACCGCGCAGGTCTGCCCGAAATAGCCGTGCCCGCCGCAGGTCACTTCCGGCGAAAGAGGCATCGCGCAAATCCGCCTTGGTGAAGTCGGCTTCCGAAAGCTTGGCGGCTTCGAACTTTACCCCGGTCATAACAGCGTTGACGAACTTCGCCCGAAAGGCGTCGGCACCGCTAAGATCGCTCTTCATGAGACTGGCGCGAAAGAAGCTTGCATCCCGCAACTGCGCATCCCGAAGATCCACAGCGTTGAGATCCTGGCTGTCGAATAGGCAGCGCTTCCAGTTCACGCCCTGTTCCGGAGGGTCGGTACAGGCCGCATGAGCGAAAGATGGAGTGAAAAACAGGCAGGAGAAGAGCGCCAGTTTCAGAATGCAATTTGATTTCATCTGCATAGATTTGGCCATCTTGAGCGCGACGGCAACGGGAAATGTCAAAAATAAGTTCTCAAGCCCTGCCACACTGCGGACACAAAGGCGTTATCGCTGCATCGACGGACCATGGACCGCCTGACCGACCTCTTGCGGCAACTCCAGATCACGGTGTTTCTCCCATAACGCCGCCAAACGTGTCTGAATCCAGTCCGGCATCGGGGCCACGCGCCGGCTTTTCAGATCGACATGCAGGCTGAGCCATTCCGAGGTCGCGGCCAGATAACCATCCGTTGCGTGATACATCCGATGAAAAAACCGCAACCGCTTGGAGTCGTAAGCGATGAGTTGCGTGGTGAAACGTAACGGATCCGCCTCGAGCACTTCGCGCTGATAGGTGACATAAGACTCCACAGCAAAGGTCGAGCCCGCCGTGGTCCGGCGATAATCCGCATCGAGACCGAGGTAATCATAGAAGGCGTCGGTCGCGTGATCGAACGCAAGGACGTAGTAGGCAACATTCATGTGCCCGTTGTAGTCGATCCATTCCGGCAGCACCTCTGCGCGGTGCTGATCGAAAGGCGCATAAATCTCCATCAACTAAATTCCCGAGCTCTTTGGCCACACAGCGCGTGAACAGAAATACTCTTACCGGATGGCGGGCATCCCAAAAGCGGCTGAACGCTAAACGCATAGCCGCTCCGCAAGATAGTGCATTGGCTAAAGACGACAAAGCCGTTAGCGTCGATCCCTTCACCTACCGGGGTTGGCATCTCATGAACGACACATAATGGTGCGGCTCCTCACACTCTTGGGGCGGCATGCGACACAGGTCCTTTTTATCGGCGTTTTCATCGGGTTAGCACTCCCCGGCCTCGCCGAACTCTTTCGCCCCCTTCTGGCGCCGGCTGTCATAATTCTGCTGTTCGCAGCCCTTCTGCGTGTGGATTGGGCAGCCATGATCGCTTACATGCGCCAGCCGACACTCGCCGGCCTGCTGACCCTATGGCTGCTGATCGTCTCTCCGGTCATTACCTGGGTGCTTCTTGACTGGGTTCCGATCCCGGAGTCGCTCGGCGCAGCAGTGGTTCTGATGGCGGCTGCGCCCCCAATCCTCGGCTCCGCATCGATCGCCATGATTCTTGGCTTAGACGGCGCCCTTGTGGTCGTGGGCGCACTGCTGGCCACACTTTTGACCCCTCTGACCGTGCCGCCACTGGCCCTGCAGCTGCTTGGGATACAACTGGACATCGGCCTGGGCGCCTTTATGGCCAGGTTGGGGTTCGTTGTCGTTATCGCTTTTGCAGCGGCAGTAGTGGTCAGACGATTTGTATCGGCGGAGGCCCTTGCCGCCCGCGCACAGCTCTTGGACGGTATTGTCGTCGCCGTGATGCTGATTTTCGCTGTCGCGATCATGGCCGGCGTCACCGATGCGATCTTTGCACGTCCTGAAACCGTCGCGTTGTGGACGCTCGCCGCCTTCATCGCGAATCCTCTGCTTCAGCTGTTCGGCATTGTCGCCTTTTCCTGGCTCGGCCTGCGCAAAGCGCTCAGCATCGGACTACTCAGCGGGAACTGTAATATGGGCTTGTTACTGGCCGCATTACCCGCGGAAAAAGATGCGGACGTCTTGCTCTTTTTCGCGATCGCTCAACTCCCTATGTATATGTTGCCGGTGGTTATGGTGCCTTTGTATAAGCGCCTGCTAGACCGGAATGCGCATACAACCGGGAATCTTGGTTAAAGTGAGATTAAATCCTGCGTCATAAATGCAACAGTGGTGCAATTTGACGACAGTCTAAATTTTGTGACCTCTAGCCTTTCCCTGCTCGGTGTGATACCCACTTTGCCGGAGACTGGGCGTAAGAAGAACTGCTTCAGGTTGGTGGAGTCGCGGTATCTTTTCGCAGGTTCGGCGACTTCCTCGAAGTTCGTAAGCCAATGTTAAAACTGTCTGGATATTAATGCTTCCGGGCAATGTAAGGTGGTATTTTGTTCTGGTTTGGTATGATTCGGGGCGGTTTATCGTGATTCCTCAGATAGTTAAGCTTCTTTTCCCTCAGGTATCGGGCAAGATACTGGGGGGCTTAGCTGTTTTGCTGATCGTTTCAGGCTGCGCGAGCGCGCCAAAGACGACAGACGATCAGTGGGCGCAGAGCGATAGCGCGTCAGACGCTGAAGAAGTCTCTGACAACGATCCGGTTGAACTGCTCAACCGCTTCGTCTTCGCCTTCAATGACGCCCTTGACGTTACCCTCTTCCAACCGGCATCGGCGTTTTATCGTTTTGCTCTACCGGAAGAGGTACGGGATTCCGTGCGCAACTTCATGCGCAATATCTCCTCGCCGGTCATTCTCGCCAACGATCTTCTGCAGGGAGAATGGGAGCGCGCCGAGGCGACCACTACGCGCTTTTTCGTAAATTCGACCATCGGCGTCGCTGGCCTGTTCGATGTCGCGAAGGACATGGGCTACGAGTACCATGACGAAGACTTCGGTCAGACGCTTGCGACCTATGGCACTGGTGAAGGTGCCTATCTGGTCCTTCCGATTATCGGACCCTCGTCGGTGCGTGACACCGCGGGCCTCGTAGTCGATAGCCTTCTGGATCCGCTGACCTACATCCTGTCGACTGAAGCGGCATTAGGTCGTCGTGCCATCTCGAGCATCGATACCCGCTCGCGCAACATCGAAGTCGTCGAAGAGATCAAACGGGATTCCATTGATTACTACGCACGTGTCCGCTCGCTCTATCGCCAGCGTCGCGCGAGCGAAATCTCGAACGGGGCTGAGGAAGACGATTTCCTACGCCCGGGTCTGACTTTCCTGCCTCAGGGCAATGCGCAAATCGGCAAACTGCCTGCGGGCGAGGTCCCGCTGAGCGAGTAAGCACATGCAGTTCTCACGACGTAAACTTCTCTCCCTTGCCGCTGCGGCAGGCTTGAGCCTGCAGAGCTTAATGCTGTCAGGCAGTGCCGTTTCGGCATCGGATGATGCCGGCGCCTTTGTTCTTTCCCTGAAGAACGAAGCAGTTGAACAATTGGGAAGTGCCGGGAGCGATAAAGCGCTGAAAGAAAAGCGTTTCAGGATACTTCTGACAGAAAATTTTGAAGTCGAGGACATCGGCAAATTCGTCATTGGCCGCTACTGGCGGCGCACTTCGGACGCCGACCGCGAAGCATTTCTTGTTGTATTCGAAGATGTCCTGGTTCAGCGCTTTCTGCCTCTCTTCGACGATTACGTCGACCGCAGCTTCAGCGTCGATTCCGTCCGCGCCGACAGCAAGCGGCCGGAATTCAGCACTGTCATCTCCCGCGTCAGTCAGCCTCAAGGTGGTGCTGACGCCCAAGTGCTCTGGCGCGTTCGTGAAGACGGCGGAAAGTTCCAGATCTCCGACGTAAAAGCGGAAGGTATAAGCCTCCGTATCACCTATCAGTCGGAATACGCATCCTTTTTGAAGAACAACAGCGGCGATGTCGAAAAACTGACCAAGCTGTTGCGCCGGAAGGTCAAAGCAGGCGCCTTCGCGCCGAAGTAACCGCTTCTCGTCTGATCTCAGTTACGCGCTCAGCCGGTTCGTTTCCGCTAGCCCTCAGGCCTAGCTCGACAGCGATGCGATAGCGGCCTGGGTGCCTCCCTTGCCATGTGGAATGCCGCAGAGCGCCAGGCTGCTCTCGACGCTGCCGAGTGCTCCCAGGATCATGGGCTCGTTCAGATACCCCATGTGGCCGATCCGAAAAGCGCGGCCGCTCAAACGACCGTAGCCTGCGCCGAGCGAGACGTTAAAACGCGAGTCACAGGTTTTCCGCAATTCATCGGCGTCATAACGCTCGTCAACCAGGATCGTGGTGACGGAATTTGCCCGCTCGGCCGGTTCAATGGCGTTAAAGGAGATCGCGCCCGCTTCGCTCCAAACTTCGACTGCGCTGCGCACCGCTCTAGCCAGGCGATCATGACGGGTAATGATGGCATCCAGCCCCTCTTCGGAGACCATGTCCAATGCCTCACGCAGAGCAAAAAGTTGATGCTCGGGTGCTGTGCCGCAGAAGTGAGAATAGAACTCACGGCCGTGACGCCGCTGCCAATCCCAATAGCTCCTTGGCAGTGTCGCAGTCTCTGCCGCCTTCATCGCCTTTTGACTGACAGCATTGAACGCCAGGCCAGGCGGCTGCATAAGGCCCTTTTGCGATGCTGCCACGGCGACATCGACACCCCAGGCATCGAACTCGAAAGGAACGGTCGCCAGCGCCGCGATGGTGTCGACCAGCAGCAATGCCGGATGTCCGGCCTCGTCTAATGCCTTTCGGACAGCAGGGATATCGCTGATCACAGAGGTCGCGGTGTCTGTGTGAACCAACAGAACGGCTTTGATCTCATGGTTCCGATCAGCGCGCAGGCGTTCTGCGATCATCTCAGGGTCCACAGCACGCCGCCAATCGGCCTCGACGTACTCAGGCTTCAAGTGGAGTGACTCCGCCATGGCTGACCAGTTGAACGAAAAGTGGCCGGTCTCCGGAACCAAGACCTTGTCGCCTGCCGACAGAACGTTGACCAGAGCAGCCTCCCAGCCGCCATGCCCGTTCGATGAGTAAATATAGACCCTGCCCTCCTCGGCCCTGAAAACCTTCTCCAGGTCGCCGAAACAACTTAACGCCATGGCCATGAAGTCAGCGTCGTTCAGATCGACCGCCGGACGCATCATTGCGCGGAGGATGCGGTCAGGAATATTGGTAGGTCCAGGTGTATGAAGAAAATTTCGACCGCTCTGAATCGTCATGATCATCCTCTGTCCGCCAAACAAGGCATCGCTCAGCAAGTACCCCGGTCACGGATTGGGGCCGTGGCTATCGGATTCGCCACGTCGCCTGTTACTAAGTCGGAGGCCGTCGCGCCGGATCGGCACGCTGTATCCGTTATTGACCGTTTGGTCAGCGAATACAAGCCCGGAGACCAGGATCACACGAGGATATGAAGGGATGATTTCGAACGGCTAGAGCCGTGACGAGATGCGCGGCGAAGCGTCCCCGTCAGGGGCGGGCGCTCCCACGCTAAGTCAAACGAGATGGTCAGCAGCCTGGCTCCGTCGCCGCTCGCTTTCTCTTCAGCGCCCAGAAGAAGGTCGCAACCGTACTGCGCAAGACTGCCATCAGATTGCCGAGACGGCCTCGCTCATCAGTCTTGCCTTCCACGCTAACACATCCCAGATGGATCCGCTCCACCTCACTCAAATGCGCAACCAGGGCCAGATCCTCGTATGGCAGGCGCGCTTGCCGCGCCAATGCCGGAGAATGGGCCAATTCAGTCATATTAATCATCGAATTTTTCTCATCTATATTTCGATAAGCAGCTTCTCTATATTCATTAAATCAATTTGATAACGGGGAATCGCAAGCGATATGAATTCCTCTATAGACGAGAAAAATTCCACTGAAACTGCTTGGGCGAGACCCGACCGGCCCTTGCCGTCGCTCAATGCTCTCAGAGCTTTCGAAGCCGCGGGTCGACACCTGAGCTTTAAGGCAGCGGCAGAGGAGTTGAGCGTCAGCCCGAGTGCCATCGGCCACCTGATTTCAGGCCTCGAGAGTTACTTCGGTGCCAAGCTCTTCCACCGCCTGAACAGAACGGTGAATTTAACGCGGGAGGGACAACTTCTTCTTCCCGGCCTCACATCTGGCTTCCGACGCCTGACATCGACGGTCAACGAGTTTCAGCACCGAGACCGGAAGGCCCCTCTTGTTGTCTCGGTCGAGCCTTACTTTGCGACCAAATGGCTGATGCCGCGCTTGCCGGTGTTCCGCGCCGCCCATCCGGATATCGAAATCCGGATCGACCCCACGCATGCCATTGCCGACCTCCATCATGGAGACGCGGATATCGCTATCCGCTACGGCTCCGGCCGCTTCCCAGACCTGGAGATCGACACGCTCTATCCGAACCAGGAAATCGTCGCGGTCTGTAGTCCGGAGCTGCTCGATGGTCCCATTCCGCTGGAAAAGCCGGAAGACCTCGCTCTTCACACACTTATTCACCGACCGACCGAACCGACGCGCTACGATCTCTACTGGAAACGCTGGTTTCGCGCAGCCGGCCTGGACAAAGTGCATCAAAAGACCGCACTCGTGGTGGGTTTTGAGGACTTTGCCGTTCTGGCGGCGATCCAGGGTCAGGGCGTCACACTGGCGACCAGTTTGCTGGCGGCAGACGATCTTGCAGCAGGGCGACTGATAAAACTCTTCGACATCAGCTATCGCACCCGCTTCGGTCACTATCTTGTCAGCACAGCGGATAAGTTAGGCAGCCCCAAGGTCGCAGCCTTTCGCAACTGGATCCTGGAGCTCGCCGCAATCGAACGCGACAGAGACGACTACAGCGTCTTGTCAGGACATGTTGAGGCCGAGAGCGTTTGAATTGACCTAACGGGTCAGCGGCTTGTACTTGATCCGATGTGGCTGATCTGCCTCTGCGCCAAGCCGTCGACGACGGTCGGCCTCATAGTCCTCGTAGTTGCCTTCGTACCAGACAACCTGGCTGTTGCCTTCGAAGGCCAGAATGTGGGTCGCGATGCGGTCCAGGAACCAGCGATCGTGACTGGTAATCAGCGCGCAACCAGCAAACTCCAGCAGCGCCTCTTCGAGCGACCGCAGGGTATCGACATCCAGGTCGTTGGTCGGTTCGTCGAGCAGCAGAACGTTGGCATCCTGCTTGAGCATTTTCGCCATGTGAACGCGGTTGCGTTCACCGCCGGAGAGCTGTCCGACCTTCTTCTGCTGATCAGCACTCTTGAAGTTAAAGGCCCCCACGTAGGCGCGCGACGGCACCGTATGCTTGCCAATCTCGATGACGTCATGCCCCCCGGAGATTTCCTCCCAAACGGTCTTGTCCGCCCCTAGAGATTCGCGGCTCTGATCGACGTAACCAAGCTTGACGGTATCGCCGATCGCCATGGACCCGCTGTCGGGTGTCTCCTGGCCGGTGATCATGCGGAACAGGGTGGTCTTACCGGCGCCGTTGGGACCGATGATGCCGACAATCGCGCCTTTCGGGATCTTGAAGTTGACATTCTCCATTAGGAGCTTGTCGCCAAAGGCCTTGGTTACGTCGGTCGCATCGACCACCACGTCACCCAAGCGCGGTCCCGGCGGAATCTTAATCTGCCCGGGCTCAGGCGCCTTGTTGGCGGCCTCTGCCAGCAAAGTGTCATAGGCCTGTAGACGGGCTTTCGACTTCGCCTGGCGTCCCTTAGGCCCTTGGCGCACCCACTCCAGCTCCTGGCTCAACACCTTCTGGCGCGCGGATTCCGCTTTTTCTTCCTGTGCGAGGCGCTTCTGCTTCTGCTCCAGCCAGCTCGAATAGTTTCCCTCGAAGGGCAGGCCATGACCACGGTCGAGTTCGAGAATCCAGCCTGCGACATTGTCCAGGAAGTAGCGATCGTGGGTCACGGCCACGACGGTGCCGGTGTATTCCTCGAGGAAACGCTCCAGCCAGGCAACCGACTCTGCATCCAGGTGGTTGGTGGGCTCGTCGAGCAGCAGCATGTCGGGATGCTGCAGCAACAGCCGACAGAGCGCAACCCGGCGGCGCTCGCCACCCGAAAGCTTGGTGACATCGGCATCGCCCGGCGGGCAGCGCAGTGCGTCCATGGCAATCTCAACCTGCCGATCGAGATCCCAGGCATCGGCGGCATCGATCTTTTCCTGCAGTTCCGCCTGCTCAGCCAGCAGGTCATCCATATCGTCCGGATCGACCTCGGCGAACTTGGCATTCACAGCCTCGAATTGCTCAAGCAGCGCTTTGGTCTCGGCAACGCCCTCGAAAACATTGCCGGCAACATCCTTGGACGCATTGAGCTCAGGCTCCTGAGGCAGGTAGCCCACCTTGACACCATCCGCTGCCCAGGCTTCACCATTGATATCCTGATCCAGCCCAGCCATCACCTTCATGAGGGTCGATTTACCGGAGCCGTTGAGGCCCAGCACACCGATTTTCGCCCCCGGCAGAAAGTTCAGCCGGATGTCCTTCAGCACCTGCTTGCCGCCCGGGAAGGTCTTCGAGACCCGGTCCATGTGATAGATGTACTGATAGGCGGCCATTGAGCACTCCAAACTGCCTGCCCGGGCAAAGCCCTATGCTTTGCCTGAGGCGGATTTTCGAGACCGCCGCCGGTGCACAGAGCCGGCGGCGAAGGGCTGGGAAAAAGCGGTTACGGGCGCGGGTTTTACCGCATCGTTGGGCGCGGCGCAATTGTCAGCAAAAGGAGCTCGCTCATGGTCTTTCGCTTTCCTGGAGAGCCTGTGCTTTTGCACACATCCGCCTCGCGTAAATTGGTTAATATCTTTGCGGTAAAGTGACTGCTCCGCGCGATAACCGGCAAACAAGAGATCGTGACCGATCTTGCCCGGAAACAGGTCCATGATTAGGTCGAAGTAATAGGGCCTGATCATCAACAGGCCCTACAGAGGAAAGGTTGTGTCACAGGATTCCGAAAAGACTTGGCGCCCCCGCATAGGATTGGCATTGGGAAGCGGTGTCGCACGTGGATGGGCCCACATCGGGGTCATCAGGGCTCTGGCGCGCTGCGGAATTCGCCCGGACATCATATCCGGTACCTCCATTGGGGCCGTGGTCGGAGCCTCCTACATTACCAATGAGCTCGATACGCTCGAGGACTGGGCGCGGTCGATGACCAAACTGCGCATGCTGTCCTATATGGACTTTAAGGTTAGCAGCGGCGGCCTGATGGGTGGACGACATCTCGTCGACATCATGGAAAAGCACCTGGGCAACGCCGCCTTCGAGGATTATGAAACGCCCTTCGTCGCCGTCGCGACAGATCTGGTGACCGGTCACGAAGTCTGGCTGCGCGAAGGCAATCTGGTGCAAGCGGTCCGCGCCTCTTTTTCACTTCCCGGCGTCTTTCAGCCGATGTTGGTCAATGACCGTTGGGTGGTCGACGGTGCTCTCGTGAACCCGGTGCCTGTCTCTGTCTGCCAAGCCTTGGGCGCACAGATGATCATTGCGGTCAACCTTAACGCAGACATCATCGGCAAAGCACGTCAGCCGGGCGGCAAAATCCCGACGGTCGCCGGTTTCGATCTGCTCGACATGATGAAGGAAAACGCGCCTGCGTCTTCCGGATCCATGCTGGACGCGCTGGCCCGCCGTACCTTCAAACGTGAACCCAACCAGCCAAGCCTGTTCGGTGTCATGATCTCCTCTCTCAACATCGTACAAGATCGAATCGCCCGTTCCCGGCTCGCCGGAGAACCGCCGGATGTGCACATCACACCCAGGCTCGGACAGATCGGTCTTTTCGAGTTCGATCGGGCCGAGGAAATTATCGCCGAAGGCGAGGCCTCGGTTGAGAGGGTCCTGCCGGACCTCCGTGATGCGCTCTCAGTTTTCGCACCTGGTTCCGGCGGAATCTAATTCTGCGTAACATATCAAAGTATTGGGCAACCCGATAAAGCGCTAAGAATCATCTAAATTCAGTAGTTTTTGGTTTCTGGATCCTTAATTGGGCCTCTATGACAAAATAAAGACCGTTGCATTTTTTGCTCGCTTTTTTTCTTAATTTTCGTTAACTTATTGTTAACCATATGAGGTTATCTTTGCCTCACTCAGTTTTCCTGAGTCTCCCTGTACAACTTGCTTTCGGGCACCCCCACAACGCTGTTGCGGGGGTTTCTTTTTTTAGTTGTAATTCTCGAAATCGCCTTTGGCGGTACAGCCGCCGATCCAAGTCCAAAATACGACCTATCGAGCACCCTTCGTTCCAGGAATGTTCCTGGGTCAGTATGTTCGTTGCGGTCCGTTTTTCCCGTTCGCAGCAACCAGAGACGTGAACAGGGATCTCCGATGCGATGGACGCCCTCCCGATTTCGAACTGCGCTGCCTTTGTTGATAGCTTGCAGTCATACGGACTTGAGGATTTCCGGCCACCGATTCATAAAACACTGATCTCAAAAGCAAATCATGCTGCTGATTGCTTCAACAAGGGTGTAGCCGCCGCCCCCACTCGCTTGCCCTGCTCAAACGGAATGGTCGCGGTGTTATGGGGTCAAGAAAACACAATCCGCTTGAGTTACCGCTTGAATGCCAAACGGTCAGCGTGTATCGAGTTCGCTATCTGGGGCCGTAGTTCAGTTGGTTAGAACTCACCGCTCATAACGGTGCTGTCGCAGGTTCGAGTCCTGCCGGCCCTAGATTAACTCCCCTTTTTACGAAGCCCCGATACGACCTGCGCGATTCCTTGCGCGGGCTCTATCGACGCGCTCCTGGACGTAAAGCGGCCAAATCCGTTGCGTAGGACGTTATCGCCTGCCCTACGCCCATGGCCGTGATGAAGGGAGTGTGGAGGCCAGTTGTCAGCCATGACGGCTCTCAGAGCGGATAAAGAAACGCATTTGAATCAAAGACCGCCACAGAATTCGTCGTAATCGCACAGAACGGCAACAAAACCTCAATATCTTTCGGTTAATTATCCCGGAGTTCAGAGTTGACGCTTGGTAAAAGCCTGGCAGTCAAAGGCCGCACAAAAGTGCGGCCTTTCTCATGTCTAGAGCATGTTCCAACCGCACGGAACATCCTCTAGCCTGAAAGAGATCACCCCCGCTGCCAGGCAGCGAGGGTGACTTCATTTCACTATACCCTGCCCCGCCCCTATCAGAGGCAAAGCAAGTCCAAGCGCATTATTTCGGCAATTTGCCCTGAACGCCCTGAACGTACCAGTCCATGGACAGCAGCATGCCATCGTCCGCGTTTGCGCCCGCGGCAACCATCTCCTTGCCATCCTGGTCAAGGATCGGGCCCTGGAAGGGATGCAGCGTGCCCGCCTCGATGGCCTTGCGCGCCTCTTCGGCCTCTTCAATGACTTCCGCTGGGATGACTTCGTTATAGGCCGCCATCTCGAGCATGCCGTCCTTCAGGCCGTCCCAGGTGTCCTCGGAGGTCCAGGTGCCTTCCATCACGGCCTTGGTCTTTTCGATGTAGTAGCTGTCCCAAACATCGATGATCGAGGTCAGGTGCGCCTTGGGGCCGAACTGAGTCATGTCCGAGGCCTGGCCAACGGCATAGACGCCGCGCTCCTGCGCAACCTGCAGCGGGGCCGGAGAGTCGGTGTGCTGAAGAATGATATCGGCACCCTGGTCGATCAGGGCCTTGGCGGCGTCGCCTTCCTTACCGGGATCGTACCAGGAGTTGACCCAAACCACCTTGACCTCGGCATCCGGGTTGACCTTGCGCATGGCCAGCGTGAAGGCATTGATGCCGCGCACGACCTCGGGAATCGGGAAAGAACCGATGTAGCCGATGACGTTCGACTTGGTCATACGCCCGGCCAGAATACCGGCAATCACCCGACCCTCGTAGAAACGCGCCGCGTAGGTGCTGACGTTCTTAGAGCGCTTGTAGCCCGTTGCGTGTTCGAACTTCACATTCGGGAACTGCTTGGCGACCTTCACCGTCGGATTCATATAACCGAAAGAGGTGGTGAAGATCAGGTCGTGACCGCTGGAGGCGAGCTGGCGAATAACGCGCTCAGCGTCTGCACCCTCGGGCACGGACTCAACGTAGCTGGTCTCGACCTTATCACCGAAGGCTTCCTCGATGGCCAAACGTCCCTTGTCGTGGCGGTAGGTCCAGCCATGGTCGCCGATCGGCCCCACATAGACGAAGCCGACCTTTGTCGGCTCTGCCGAGGCTGTCCCCAAGCTAACGGCCAATCCCAGTGCCGCAAGGCCCAGGCTCTTGAATACTCCCTGCATCATTTCATAACTCCTTGTCAAAATTCCCTGTTTTCGCTCTTACCCTGTTTTACAGTCTCTCTCGCTGCGCTCTCAAAGCGCCTCTCTCACGTCTCGAGAACCAGGGCTTATGTCTCAGGATGAAAGACCTTGCCAATACAGGCCGGTGCATTCAACCGAATACGGCTGGAATCCCGAGAAATCGCCACCAACACAATGATGGTCGCCAGGTACGGCAACATCGACCAGACCTGCGAGGGCAGATCGAAGCCCGCGCCCTGCGCATGCAGCTGCAGGATGGTCACACCGCCGAAGAGATAGGCGCCGATCAGCATCCGACCCGGCTTCCAGGTGGCAAACACCACCAGAGCCAGGGCAATCCAGCCGCGGCCAGCCGACATGTTCTCCGCCCACATGGGCGTGTAGGACAGTGAGAGATAGGCACCGGCCAGGCCGCTCATAGCGCCACCGAAGAGAACGGCCAGATAACGGATCCCGATCACCGAATAGCCGAGCGCATGGGCCGCATCGTGGGACTCGCCAACCGCCCGCAGGATCAGGCCGGGCCGGGTCGACTTCAGGAACCAGGCAACCCCGGCCACCATGGCCAGCGAAAGATAGACCAGAAAGTCGTGACCGAAGATGACCGGCCCAATCAGAGGGATGTCCGATATCACCGGTATAGCCAGTTTCGCTAAGCCCTCGATAGGCGTTCCCACATAGTCCTGTCCGATGAGCGCCGAGAGCCCGATGCCGAACATCGTAAGCGCCAGCCCCGTCGCAACCTGATTAGCCAGCAATGAGAGTGTGAGGATTCCGAAGAGAAAGGCCATGGCCATGCCCGCCAGCATGGCGACAATGATCGCAATGATGGGATTGCCGGTGGCGATGGCCGCGGCAAAGCCGCTGACCGCACCCACCAGCATCATGCCTTCGACACCTAGATTAAGGACGCCGGCCTTTTCAGTTACCAGTTCGCCGATGGCGGCGAAGACCAAGGGCGTGGCTGCCGTGATCACGGTTACCAGGATGGCCGCGAGTGTATCGATCCCCATTACGATGCACTCCCGCGCGCTTCTTGCACATGACCGCTGCCCCAGCGTATCCGGTAGCGAATCAGGACGTCACAGGCGAGTAGGAAGAACAGCAGCATGCCCTGGAAGACACCTGTCACAGCCTGGGGAAGCCCCATCTCGATCTGCACGGTTTCACCGCCCAGATAGGAGAGCGCTATCAATAGCCCCGCCCCGAGAATTCCGACAGGATGCAAGCGGCCGACAAAGGCGACGATGATCGCCGTAAAGCCATAGCCTGGCGAGATTACCGGTGTGATCTGCCCGATAGGGCCAGCCACCTCGAAAAGACCCGCGAGACCGGCCAGGGCACCACCGGTCAAGAGCGTGAGCCAAACCAGGCTGTGATGGCGGAACCCGGCGTAACCCGCCGCGGCGGGCGTCAAGCCGATCACCTTGATCTGAAAGCCGATGAAGCTGCGGCTCACGACTAACCAGGCGGCCAGAACGACAAAGACCGCAATCGCGGCGCCGAGATGCAGGCGTGTACCCTCGATCAGAACCGGCAGCAGGGCAGAGTCTTCGAAGAGCCGGGATTCCGGGAAATTAAAGCCGTCGGGATCCCGATAGGGCCCGTGCACCAGGAGGCTCAGCAGCAACGTCGCCACATAAGTCAGCATCAGACTGGTCAGGATTTCATTGGCGTTGAAGCGCAGCTTCAGAAAGGCAGGGATCGCCGCCCAGGCGAGGCCACCCAGCGCGCCCGCAATAGCCATGGCCGGCAAGAGGAAGATGCTTTCACTGTCATAAAACCACAGCGCCAGGCCGCCGCCGCAGATGGCACCAAGCGTGAGCTGGCCCTCAGCGCCAATGTTCCAGACATTCGCCCGAAACCCGAGTGCGAGACCGATCGCGCAGAGCACCAACGGCGTCGCCTTGACGGCAAGCTCACCCACACCATAGGCGCTGGAGACTGGCGAGATGAAAAAGGCGTACATGGCCTCGAAGGGATTGTGCCCCAGAAGCGCAAAGAGAATCGCGCCCATGACCAGGGTCAGGCAAATCGCCAGCAGCGGCGTCAGATAGACCATCGCGCGGGAGGCTTCGCCCCGCGGTTCCAGCTTAAGCAACATTGGTCATCCGCTCCCCCGCAGCACTGCCATCGCCACCCATGAGCAGACCGATTTCCTCCAGCGTGGTCGAGCGGGTCGGGCGCGCCGCTGACAGATGACCCGACGACATGACCGCGATCCGGTCGCTGATCGCGAAGAGCTCATCCAATTCCTGAGACACGACCAGAACCGCGGCGCCGGCAGCCGCCAGATCGATCAGGGCCTGGTGAATTGCCGCCGCTGCCCCCGCGTCCACGCCCCAGGTCGGCTGAGCGGCAATCATAAGACTGGGCCTTTGCAGGATCTCTCTGCCGATAATAAATTTCTGCAGATTACCGCCGGACAGGCTGCTGGCCTCGGCATGGATGCCAGAGGTCCGCACGTCGAAGGATTGACAGATCTTTTCGGCGTAAGCCGCGGTCTTGGGAAAATCGATCAGGCCCCAGCGCACCAGCCTTTCGCGCAAGTGTCCGCTGAGAAAAGCGTTCTCCGTTAAGCGCAAGGCCGGCACGGCGCCATGGCCATGCCGCTCTTCCGGCACAAAGCTCAAGCCCAGTTTCCGCCGCCGTCTCGGCCCCAAACGTCCGACCGGCTGGCCAGCAACGACAACGGCCGCGCTATCAGGCACCAGTTGCTCACCGCTCAGGGCCGACAGCAATTCGTTCTGACCATTGCCGGCGATGCCCGCAATCCCGAAGATCTCGCCAGCGTGAACATCGAAGGTGACCGCCTTGAGATCGGTGCCAAAGGGGTCATCGCTCTGAAGCGACAGATCGGCCACCGAAAGGACGACTTCCCCCAAATCCGTATCGCCCTGAGCTTTGGGTTCCTTGACGTCGTCGCCGATCATCATTTTCGCCATGCTCTGCGCCGATTCCTGCTTGGGATCGCAGGCCGCGACGAACCGACCACCGCGCAGTACCGTGGCCGTATCGCAGAGCTGTTTGATCTCGTCGAGCTTATGGCTGATGTAGAGGATAGAGCAGCCTTCAGCGGATAGCCGCCGCAGCGTGCCGAACAGAGTCTCAACCTCCTGCGGCGTGAGGACCGAGGTCGGTTCGTCCATGATCAGCAGCCGCGGGTCCTGCAGAAGGCAGCGTACGATCTCGATCCGCTGCCGCTCGCCGACCGACAGCGAATGCACGTGACGGCGCGGGTCGAGCGGCAGGCCGTAGGCGGCGGAGACTTCTTCGATCCGCGCCTCTAGGCGCCTCATGTCGTGATCGCCTTCGACCCCCAGCGCGATATTTTCCGCAACGGTCAGAGCCTCGAAGAGCGAAAAGTGCTGGAACACCATGCCGATGCCAAGATTGCGGGCAAAGCTCGGGCCGGGGATATGGGTTTCCTCGCCCTCCCAGGCGATCGTCCCGGCGTCCGCATGCAGAATGCCGTAGATAATCTTGACCAGCGTAGACTTGCCGGCCCCATTTTCCCCCAAGAGAGCATGAATTTCGCCAGGCAGGATCTTCAGATCCACGCCGTCATTGGCTTTGCAGCCGGGAAAGGATTTCTCGATCCCCCTCAACTCCAGCCTGGGTACCACGGACCCCGCCGTTCCGTCCGCTGGCATTTCAAGCACCATACGCTCTCACCTCTCCCCTTCGCTCACCCGCCGCCGCTTTGTCGCGATCTTCCGGGCCGCCTCGCCTCCTCAAAGCGATCAGTACATTACTTTATCGGTCTTCTCCTGCCATTCGGCAAAGACGGCCAGCGCCTCTCCCGCCAGCAGCCGCTCCGTCGGGATCTCCCGCAGTTCCAGCGCCTTGGGGATTTCCCGGTAGAGCCGGTCATCATCGAAACCGATGGCCGCCGCATCTTCGCGTCCATTCGCATAGAAAATCCGGTCGAGCCGCGCCCAGTAGATCGCGCTAAGGCACATGGAGCAAGGCTCACAACTGGTGTAAATCTCGCAGCCCTCGAGACTGAAGCTGTTCAGGGCCTTGCAAGCCGCCCGGATCGCAACCACCTCCGCATGCGCGGTCGGGTCACTACTTGACGTTACCTCGTTGGAGCCTTCGGCGATCACTGCGCCGTCCTTCACGATCACGGCACCGAAAGGGCCGCCCAGACCTGCGCGCATATGCCGGCCTGACAGCTCGATGGCCTGCCGCATGAAATCTTCGCGGGTCATCGGCTTTGCACCCCAAATTCTGACCCTGCGTCCACCTCCGCCGAAGCCTGCACCTCCCGCACGACGAGCAGTTGCGCGGCCACCGACGCTGCGATTTCGGCGGGATGCTTGCCAGAAATGCCTGCGATACCGATCGGACAGGTTAAGCGCTTCAGACAGTCCTTCGGCAGACCTCTGGCAAAGAGGCGCCGCTCGAAGCGTGTGCGTTTCGTCGCCGAACCAATCAGGCCGAGATAGGCTGAATCTCCCCGACGCAAGACAGCTTCGCAGATCTCCAGATCGAGCTGATGACTGTGTGTCATGACAAGATAGAAAGCGCCCGGCTCCGCAGACGTAACTTCGGTCTTCCGCAAGTCCAGTGTCTCAATCGCCACGTTGGCCGGCCGCTGTTCAGGAAAGATTTCTGGCCGGCTGTCGATCCAGGTCACGCGGAAAGGAAGCGGCGCCAGAGCCGCAACCATGGCCTGACCGACATGGCCCGCGCCAAACAGATAGAGCGGTGTTCGCTCATCTGTGAAGGGTTCGATAAGAAGCTTGCGGCCCCCTTCCTCGAGGATACAAGGCGACGCGCCCTGATCACCGGGCTTCGACGACCGCAGGTGCATGGAACCATCGTCCGCGTCGATCGGCGTGACAAGAACACTGGAACCTGACTGGGTGGTCAATCCCGCAAGGTCTTCGACCGCAATCGCTTCGAATAAGACATTTGCCGAACCGCCGCAGCATTGTCCAAGGGCCGGCCCTAAAGGAAAGCGCTCGAAGCGCCTGCGGCGGCCGTTTGCTTTTCCTGCAAGCATCTCCCGCGCGATCTCGAGACAGCAATACTCCAGATGCCCGCCGCCGATGGTCTCAAAGAAGTCATCGCCAGTCACGACCATCTTGGTTCCGGCAGCGCGCGGCGTGGACCCCCGCGCCGCGGCGACTGTCACCAGAACGGCGGGCTCGCCAACTTCGGACAGTTCCCGCAGTTGTTCGAGCCAGCGGGGGCTATGGGTTCGATGGGTCATTGCGCCGCCTGATCCTCGCCGCCTTCGGCCTGTCGCGCGCGAATAGCCTCAACCGCCATGAGGACGCGCTCCGGGGTTGCCGGGGCGTCTAAATCAGGACGGATCTTATAGTCGCCGACACTGGCCACCGCATCGGCCAGAGCGGAAAAAGCGGAGATCGCCAGCATCAGGGGCGGCTCGCCAATGGCCTTGGAACGATGAATCACGTCTTCCCGGTTTCGGCCGCTCTCCAGCAGCTTCATGCGAAAGTCCTCGGGCCGGTCGCTGCAAGCCGGGATCTTATAGGTCGAGGGCGCATGGGTGCGCAGACGTCCGCTGTCGTCCCAGAAAAGTTCTTCGCTGGTCAGCCAGCCGTAGCCCTGGAGGAACCCTCCCTCGATCTGCCCAAGATCGATGGCCGGATTGATCGACTTGCCGGCGTCGTGAAGGATGTCGACCCTCAGCAGCTTGTGCTCGCCGGTCAGGCTGTCGATCATCACTTCCGAGACGGCCGCGCCATAGGCGAAGTAATAGAAGGGCCGGCCGCTGGCGGTCTCCCGGTCATAAAAGATTTTGGGCGTCTTGTAGAAGCCGGTCGAAGAGAGTGAGACCCGCGCCAGATAAGCCTGCCCGATCAGCTCGTCGAAAGTGATGGTCTCCTTGCCGATCCGTACCTTGTTGGCCTGGAAACGGACTTCGCTGGGTTTCACCTCGTACTTGTTCGCGGCGAAAGAGACGAGCCGTTCACGGATGCTGCGGGCCGCCGCCTGCGCGGCCTTGCCGTTCAGATCAGTGCCGGATGAGGCCGCGGTCGCCGAGGTGTTAGGAACCTTACCCGTGCTGGCCGCGGTGATCTTGATCCGATCAAGATCCACCTGCAGCTCCTCCGCCACAATCTGCGCCACCTTGATGAAGAGGCCCTGCCCCATCTCCGTGCCGCCGTGGTTCAGGTGCACGCTGCCATCGGCATAGATGTGGATCAGCGCGCCGGCCTGATTGAGGTGCGTGGTCGAAAAGGAAATCCCGAACTTCACCGGCGTCAGGGCGATGCCCTTTTTCATCACCGGACTGGTCGCATTGAAGTCGCGCACAGCCGCGCGACGGCGGGCATAGTCGGACGAGACCTCGAGCTCCTGGATGATTTCCGGCAGGACGCTGTCCTCGACAGTCATGGAATAGGGCGTGACGTTGCGTCCTTCCCCGCCGTAGAGATTGAGCTTGCGCACTTCCAGCGGGTCTTTGCCCAGCGCGAAGGCGATCTCATCGACCACGCGCTCGATGCCGAACATGCCCTGGGGCCCGCCGAAACCGCGGAAGGCCGTGTTCGAGACCGTGTTGGTCTTACAGCGGTGCGAGGTGATGGAGACGTCGTTCAGATAATAGGCATTGTCCGCATGGAACATGGCCCGGTCGCTGATCGCGCCGGAGAGATCCGCCGACATGCCGCAGCGGGAAGCCTGCATGAATTCGATTGCCTGGATCCGGCCCTCGTCATCGAAGCCCACGTCGTAGTCGATCCGGAAATCGTGGCGTTTCCCGGTCATGATCATATCGTCGTCGCGGTCGAGGCAGAACTTGGCCGGACGTCCCGTACACACAGCCGTTAGCGCCGCAATGGCGGCGAAGAGCGCGGACTGAGTTTCCTTGCCGCCGAAGCCGCCCCCCATACGCCGCACATCGACCGTGACTGCATTGGAGGGCCGGCCGAGCACGCGCGCGACGTTATGCTGAACCTCGCTCGGGTGCTGCGTCGAGCACCAGATCTGCACGTCGCCATCTTCGGCCGGCAGTGCGAGAGAGACCATGCCTTCCAGATAGAAATGGTCCTGACCGCCCACATGAATTGACCCGGACAGCCGCTGCGGCGCCCGCTCCAGCGCCGCCTTGGAGTCCCCACGGCGGATTACGTGGTCGGGTAGAACGTAGTTTTCCTTCGCAAGGGCATCCTCGATGCTCAGGACCGGCTCGAGCTCTTCGTATTCAACTTGCGCTAAAAGAGCCGCGCGCCGCGCCTCTTCCCGGCTGTCCGCTGCCACCGCAAAGAGCGACTGCCCGATGTACTGAACCAGACCGTCGGCGAAAACCGGATCATCGTGCACAACAGGCCCGACATCGTTTTCGCCCGGGATGTCATCCTTGGTCAGGACAGCGATCACGCCAGGGGCCTGCCGCACAAGAGACAGATCCATCGACTTGATGCGTGCATGCGCCCTGGACGACTGGCCGCAAGCCAGATGCAGCAGATTGGCAGGCGCCGGGATATCGTCGATGTAGACCGCTTCGCCGGTTACGTGCTTCTCAGCAGAATCGTGCTTCAGAGACCGATGCACACCTCCGGCAATCGTCTCACCTTCGGCCGCAGGACGGCCTTGTGGCAGGTTGGCGTCAGGCATGGGCCAGTTCCTTGTCCCCAACCAGACGGGTTTCCCCGGCCGCCTCGGTGGTCTCCAGGAAAAACTTCAACAGAAGGTTCCGGGCGACGGTGCGCCGGTACTCACTGCTGGCGCGCATATCGCTCATGGGCGCGAAGTCTTCGTCGAGCGCCGCCATTGCGGCTTCGACGTTTTCCCGGCTCCAGGCCTTGCCAGTCAGCGCCGCCTCGCAGGCGTTTGCGCGCTTCGGAATAGCCGCCATGCCGCCGAACCCGCTCCGCAGGGATTTGACGCTGCCGCCCTCCAGCACCAGTGCGAAGACGGCACAGACCGCGGAGATGTCCTGGTCGAAGCGCTTGCTGATTTTGTAACAGCGCAGTTTCGTGGCCGGATCTCGCCGCGGGACGATAATGCTCTCCAGAAACTCGCCGGGTGTAAGGTCCGTTTCACGATAGTCGTGAAAGAACTTGTCTAGCGGAAGGGTCCGGCGCTCGGCGCCGCGCCGTAAAACAATACTGGCGCCAGCGGCAAGCAGCAGCGGCATGGAGTCGCCAATCGGCGAGGCGTTCGCAATGTTACCCCCCAGCGTGCCGCTGTTGCGGATCTGGCGCGATCCCAGACGCCGGATCAACTCACCGGCATCGGGGTACTCGGCAGCGAGCATCTCCTCGGCTTCGCTGTAGGTCGCCGCCGCGCCGATCTCTATGGCGTCCTCTGTCTCCCTAATCGCATGAAGCTCCTGGACGTCGCCCGTGTAGATCACTGTTTCCAGTACCTGATGCTGTTTGGTGACCCATAGACCGACGTCGGTGCCGCCCGCCAGAATGCAGGCATCGGGATAGGACATCACCAGTTCGGCAAGCTGGTCGGCGGTGGTAGGTGCGAAATAGCGCTGGTCCCGGTGCTTCAGCGCCAGCATGCCGCCATCGGTCAGGCTCTCCAGCATAGCGATCGTCTCAGACGACTGCGCATCGAACTGATCACTGTTACCGTGGTCGCGCATGGTCTGAGCGGCCCGGACGATCGGGCCGTAGCCCGTGCAACGGCAGAGGTTTCCCGCCAGAGCGTCGGCAATTTCACCACGATCCCGGCCGGCCTCCTCATCATGGAACATGGCGAAGAGCGACATCACGAAACCCGGCGTACAGAAACCGCATTGCGATCCGTGACACTCCACCATCGCCTGCTGAACAGGGTGCAGTTTCCCAGCATCGCCTGACGCACCGGGCTTTTCCTTTAGATCCTCGACGGTGATGAGCTGCTTACCGTGCAGGGTCGGCAAAAACTGAATGCAGGCATTAACCGCCCGGTAGCGAAGCTTCTTCTCGCTATTCAGCTCAGCAACCACAACCGAACAGGCACCGCAGTCGCCTTCGGCACAGCCCTCCTTAGTGCCGCAACGGCCGGCACTCTCGCGCAGATACTGCAGCACAGTCATGGTCGGGTCGAAATTGCGGAGCTCCCGTATCTCACCGCCCATGAGAAAACGAAGCGTTTCCGTCCTCTGTGGCGAAGCATCGCCTTCCCGGTCCGATGTCATGGATCCAGGCGTCATGGATCAGCTCCCGCGGTAAGTCGAATAGCTGTAGGGCGAGACAAGCAAAGGCACGTGGTAGTGCTGATCGGGATCGGCCAGACCAACGCGCAAAACGATTCGATCCAGGAATTTGGGCTCGGAAGCGCTCACACCTCTTGCCTCAAAATAGGCGCCGACCAGAAAATGGAGTTCGTATGTGCCTTTGATGAAGTCAGCCCCCTCAAGCAGAGGCGCATCACAGCGTCCATCGTCGTTCGTGACCGCAGACTTAACGAGCTGCCGCCCCATAGCGCCGCTGCCATCGGCCTCCCGGTAAAGCTCAATGGCAATGCCTGCGCCAGGAACACCCTCAGCGGTGTTCAGGACATGCGTGGTCAAACAGCCCATTCGCATCTCACAAGGGCGCGCAAACGCCCTGCCTCCATGTAAAGCCCTGCTCACACGCGGCGCATTCTCTGCTGCGCGCCAGCACCCCTGCTAGCTGAGGCAGGCTGGTCTTCGTCATGCGAACTCAATAACGTCTACATATTCCACGAAAATTGAATACATAAAAGCGAATTTTCGTATACTTTATTCGGCTTTTTTTGAAAGCGTCTCAAATCAGTGGTTTTCCCGCTAAACCAAGCTTATCTGCTCATGTTTCCGAAGCTCAAACTGTTTGGTCGTGCGAGGCTTCGATGCCAGCAGTTGAAATCTCGCGCTTTGGCAAGTACGATTTTCAATAGTATTGTATACAATAAGCCTGACTAAAACCGGATAACTCGATGACTGCACGCAGCAGCACCAAGCGCGAAAGCCTCAACGGGGTTGAGATTCGCGGCCGGAAAGCCGGTTTTAGCGAGGATCAGATCTACGGGCAGATCTTCGACGCGATCATCGAACAGCGCCTCGCGCCGGATACGCGCCTGGCAGAAGATAAGCTCTGCGATATCTTTAGCGTCAGCCGGACAGTTATTCGAAAAATCCTGCAGCGCCTCGCCTACGAAAAAATTGTACAGATCCGGCCCAATCGCGGCGCAATCGTCGCCAATCCCTCAGTAAAGGAGGCTCACGAGGTCTTTGAAGCCCGACGGGCGGTCGAGAGCGCCGTGGTGCGTTTGGCAATCACGACCATCAGCCCCTCGGAACTGGAAAGCCTGCGCCGCATCGTTGCAGAGGAAGAGGCCTGTGTGAATCGTGGCGATCGGACCGGCTGGATCCGCTTATCGAACCGTTTTCATCTCCAGTTGGCCGAAGTTTCCGGCAACGAAACCCTCGCAGGCTTTCTCCGCGAACTCTTGTCACGCAGCTCGCTGATCGCGGCGACCTACGACCCCAGCGGACGCGCCATTGGCTCACCTAAAACGCATGGCCAGCTGCTAAAGGCGATTGCGGGTGGCGAAATGGATGACGCGGTTCAAGCAATGGCGGCACACCTGGACCACTGTCAGGCGCAACTGAACCTGGATGGCAAAGAGCCGCCGGTCGACCTGCACGTGGTCTTCGCCGGTGTCGGGGGCAAATAGCGCCGGCACCTGGGTTTCGTGAGCCCGAAAGGGCCCTAGAGCAAGGTCCCTCTAGCCCTCAGATCAAAGAAAAAGGGGGCCGCGGCCCCCTCGTTTCGTCCCAAAGGCCGATGAAGCCGTCAGGTATCCAGGAAGCTGCGCAGCTTCCGTGACCGGCTCGGATGCTTGAGCTTGCGCAAAGCCTTGGCTTCGATCTGGCGGATACGTTCGCGGGTCACCGAGAACTGCTGACCGACTTCTTCCAGCGTGTGATCGGTGTTCATACCAATCCCGAAGCGCATGCGCAGGACGCGCTCTTCACGCGGGGTCAGGCTGGCCAACACGCGGGTCGTGGTTTCGCGAAGGTTCGCCTGGATAGCCGCATCCAGAGGAATGACTGCGTTCTTGTCCTCGATGAAGTCGCCAAGATGGCTGTCTTCCTCGTCGCCGATCGGCGTTTCGAGGGAAATCGGCTCCTTGGCGATCTTGAGAACCTTGCGCACCTTCTCCAGCGGCATGACCAGGCGTTCGGCAAGCTCCTCCGGAGTCGGCTCGCGTCCAATCTCGTGCAGCATCTGCCGGCTGGTGCGCACCAGCTTGTTGATGGTCTCGATCATGTGCACGGGGATACGGATGGTGCGGGCCTGATCCGCGATCGAGCGCGTGATGGCCTGCCGGATCCACCAGGTGGCATAGGTCGAGAACTTGTAACCGCGCCGATACTCGAATTTGTCCACCGCCTTCATCAGGCCGATGTTGCCCTCCTGAATCAGGTCCAGGAACTGCAAACCGCGGTTGGTGTACTTTTTGGCGATCGAAATCACGAGGCGCAGGTTTGCCTCGACCATTTCGGTCTTGGCTTTGCTGGCCTCACGCTCACCGGTCTGGACCGTCTTAACGATGCGGCGGAACTCGCCGATCGGCAAATTGGTCAGGTCCGAAACATCGGCGACCTTGGCACGAATGCTGGCGATATCTTCGGCGTGACGCTCGGCAAAAGACGCCCAGCCCTTGCCAGGCATGCTCTTGATCCGCTCGGTCCAGTTGGGATCCAGCTCATGCCCGAAGTACTCGTCGAGGAACTGGCTGCGGTTAACGCCGCGCTTTTCAGCCATACGGAGGAGTTTACCCTCCCAGCCGACCAGACCTCGGTTTAAGCCGTAAAGCTGATCCACCAGCTGCTCGAGCCGGTTGTTGTTGAAATGCACGCCTTCCATCAGGTCGACGAGCTCAGACTTCAGCTTCTCGTACTTTTTCTCCGTCGCGGAGGCGACCTTTTCGCCCTTCTGCAGGCTCAACAGGCGCTTTTCCTGCACCTTGGAGAGCTTTTTGTAGGTATCGGCAATCTGCTCCAGGTTTTCGATGACGGTCGGCAACAGCGCCTGTTCCATGGCGGCGAGAGAGATATTGTTTTCCTCTTCCTCCTCGTCGTCACCGTCGCCGTTGTTTTCACCCTCGGCGCTTTCGCCTTCCTCAGTCGTCTCGCCCTTGGCCTTAGCGTCGTCGCCTGCCTTAGCCTCTTTAGGGCTATCAGCAACCTTCGCCTCCGGCGCTTTCGCTTCGACCTCGGCTTCTTCGGTGTCACCCTCTTCGCCGTCTTCCTCTTCGTCGGTTCCGGTGATTTCTTCAACGGAAGGACCGGAACCATAGGTAGCGTCGAGATCGATGATGTCGCGCAGCAGCATCCGTCCCTCAGTCAGGGACTCATGCCATTCTAGAAGCGCCCGAATGGTCAGGGGGCTCTCGCAGATCCCGCCGATCATCTTTTCCCGACCCGCCTCGATCCGCTTCGCGATCGCGATTTCGCCCTCACGCGACAGGAGTTCAACCGACCCCATTTCACGCAGGTACATGCGAACCGGATCGTCGGTCCGGCCGATATCATCGTCGTTGAGGTTGCCGGTGGCGCGGGAGGAGCTTTCGCCGGCATCTTCATCGGCCGGGGCTTCTTCCTGCTCTTCGTTTTCAATGACGTTGATGCCCATTTCGGACAGCATCGCCATGGTATCTTCGATCTGCTCGGAAGACATCTGATCCGGCGGCAGGACCTGGTTCAGCTCGTCGTAGGTGACGTAGCCGCGCTCCTTGGCCTTCTGGATCATCTTCTTGACCGACGCAGACATACCGTCCATCAGCGGGCCGTCGGCCGCTTCCTCGCGCGTTTCAGTGGCCTCGGCGCTCTCGGTTGCCTTACTCGCCATACGGTTTTTTACCCCATACCTTGTTACGCGGCGCTCCCCCGAGCCGCCGACGTTTGCCGATCCAATAGTTAATCTATGTCGCTTGACCCTGCGGCCGCCACGCGATCGAGATCGATCGTCCGGCCTTCGTCCTCTTGCCCGAGCTGCTGTTGCGCTCTCATGCGTGCGAGGTGATCTTCGCTCATATCCACCGCCAGTTGCCGTGCAGCCTCTTCGGTATCGGCTGCTGCCTGCCGTTCCCGAAAAACCGCAAGAACATGGCCAATACCCTCGCGTGCCGCCAAGGAATCCGTGGCGGGGCGAGCGAATTTTCCATGCACGTAGACATCTGAGCTCAACAATTCACCCAGAAGCCCTGAACCCTCTTCTTCGGAGAGGTGGCACTTCAAGGCATCAGTGTCAAGATCTGGTTCGCGGGCAATTGCGTCGACCATGGATTGCCGGAGCCGGTCGAGATCCAAAGATTCAAGCTTAAGAACCGCCAGATCTTCCGCGTAATCCAACAGCAAAGCCGGATGATTAACCAACGCGGCGAGCAAGACCTGCTCCTGACGGCGGCGCAAAAACTCAGGTGATTGCAGGGCACCGATCCTGGCAGTAGGAGATGGAGGCCCCCAGGATCGCTGCCTCCCCCCATAGCCATTACCGCCCGCCCGGTTCTTGGACCTCGAACCCTGCCGGCCCGCGGTAGAGTTTCGCGGGCGTCCGGAAAAACCTCCGGAAGATCCCGACCCGAAGGCCTGTTGAACCCGGCGGTCCATTTCCCTGCCGTATTCCGCCTTCAAATCCGGATCGCCGATTTGAGCCACGGCCTTCCGGAGTTCTACACGCAACGCGGCGCGCTCCTCGGGAGAATCGAGCGGCTTGTCGGCTGCCGTCATGAGCCACACCACGTCGGCCAAGGGTTGGGCGCTGTCCAGGACCTGTCGAAAGGCGGTCGCGCCTCGACTGTTAACCAGACTGTCCGGGTCCTCATTGGCCGGCAGGACAGCAAACCCAAGGGAGCGTCCCGGTTTTAGAAGTGGAAGAGCACGTGCCGCCGCGCGGAAACCAGCGCGCTGGCCCGCCGCGTCGCCATCCAGGCAAAGAGTTGGACGCGCCGCCATCCGCCAGAGCTCTTCAATCTGTTCTTCGGTCACAGCCGTTCCGAGTGGTGCGACAGCAGCCGGGAAACCCGCCTGGGCCAGCGCAACAACATCCATGTAGCCTTCGACAACGATAACTTCGCCCGTATCGTGCGCTGCCTGACGGGCACGCGCCATGTTGTAGAGCACGCGCCCTTTATGAAAGAGCCCTGTCTCCGGCGAATTCAGGTACTTGGCCTTGGAATCTCCCAGCGCGCGGCCACCGAAGGCGATCACCCGGCCCCGCCGATCCGAGATGGGAAAGATTATGCGGTTAAAGAAATAATCCCGAAGGTCTTGCGACCGCCGGCCGCCTGCGTCCTCTGGATCCGGGCGTTTCATTAGGCCCGCTTCGACAAGCCGGTCATCGTCATACCCGCGGGCATTCATCGCTTTACGGAGTGCACCGCGTTTATCCGGTGCGTAACCAAGGCGAAAAATCGCCGTAGTTTCCGGTGCGACCCCTCGGCGCTCCAGATAAGCGCGCGCTTCGGCACCGTCGGCAGCATAGAGCTGTTCCTGGAACCAGCCGGTCGCGGCGTCGAGCACCTCATAGAGGTCCGCCCGCCGCTGCGCGGCTTCACGATCTTGAGGACTCGACACCGGCATCTGCAAACCGGCCTCATGCGCCAGTCGTTCCGCCGCCTCCGGAAAGTTCAGACCTTCCGTCTGCATCACGAAGCCGATCACGTCGCCATGAGCGCCGCAACCGAAGCAGTGATAGAAGCCCTTATCTTCGCTGACCGTGAAAGAAGGTGTTTTTTCGTTGTGGAAGGGGCAGAGGCCAGAGTGTTCACGGCCCTTCTTGGTCAGCTTGACCTTTCGGCCGACAACATCGGCCAGCGACAGGCGGGCGCGAATTTCATCGAGAAATTCGGTTGAAAGGGTCATGGGTCAAGAACGCTCGTGCGAGTTTCAGCGCAAACCTGCGGCTAACGGACCATCCTAGCAAAAGGCGGACGGTTCTGTCAGCGAAAGAGCATGGAATTGTCCGACGCAGTGCCGGACAGGACGTCAGGCGAGTTGTTCTTTGACGATGGCGCTGGCCTTGCCGAAGTCCATTTGGCCCGCAAAGCGCTGCTTCAACTCGCCCATGACACGGCCCATATCCTTAATGCTCGACGCATTGAGCTCGGCCACCACTGCATCGATCGCCGCGCGCATTTCATCTTCACCAAGCGCCTGCGGTAAGAAACCTTCGATGACTTTGATCTCGCCAGCTTCTCGCTCGGCGAGCTCTTCGCGTCCGCCTTTGGTATACATTTCAATGGAGTCGCGGCGTTGACGAACCATTTTCTGAAGCATCTCGAGGATTTCGTCTTCGCCGATTCCGTCGTTCTCGCCCTTGCCCCGCGCAGCAATATCGCGGTCTTTCAATGCCGCCAAAATCAGTCGCAGCGTGGACACGGCCAGGCTGTTCTGCGACTTCATCGCGTCTTTAAGGGCATCGTTCAAACGGCTACGCAACATGCGTTTTGCTCCAAGGGATCGGGAAAGGCGCAGAGCCTAGCCGATAGACTCCGAAAATGCAAAAGATCCCGAATTTTATAACCAATTGTTTTTATTGATTTTTTATAGTCGACTTCCACTTGACCCAGTAGAACCTTTCCCTTAAACAAAGGCCGCGATTGCTGGCGGTCTTGCCGTTTTTCTGCCAAAAGCCCTCCACTGCCAGCATCAAAGCTTCGATCGAACGCAGATTCATCCGGATTGAGTGCTGCGTAAATCTGAAAGACGTGCCGTCATGCCGCAAACACACATCGAAACGCCCCCGTCGGATCAGACCGGGGCCAGTCTTTCCGCGCGCCCTGCGTCTGATGCCTCTGTCTCTCACGAAGTTCGAACACCCGACGCAACGCTCCGACCGCAGCCCGAAGGCGCGACGGCAGCTTTGGTCCTCTCCGATGGCACGATATTTTGGGGTAAAGGCCTAGGAGCTACAGGCAGCGCGGTCGGCGAGGTTTGTTTCAACACCTCGATGACCGGCTATCAGGAAATCATTACCGATCCTTCCTATGCCGGGCAGATCATCACTTTTACCTTCCCGCATATCGGCAACGTCGGCGCAAATCCTGAAGACATTGAGACCACCACCCCAGCCGCACGCGGCGTCGTGGTCCGCCTCGATGTTACCGAACCTTCGAACTGGCGCGCTGCGCAGCATCTGGACGCCTGGTTGAAGTCGCAGAACCTGGTGGGCATTGCCGGTGTAGATACTCGGGCTCTGACCCGGCGCATCCGCGATCTCGGTGCACCGCAGGGCTGCATCGCCCATGCGACCGACGGCAAGCTCGACATCGACACGCAAAAGTCGGAAGCAGCCGCCTGGGCCGGACTGGAAGGTATGGACCTCGCCGCCGAGGTCACTACACGCCAGACCTACAGCTGGGATCAGACCGGTTGGTCAATCGAAGGCGGCTACGGCAGTCTGGATCAGGCCAAGCATCACGTGGTCGCGGTTGACTACGGGGCAAAACGCAACATCCTGCGCTGCCTCGCGTCCGAAGGTTGCCGGGTGACAGTGGTGTCCGCCTCCGCAAGCGCCGAAGAGATCCTAGCTCATGAACCAGACGGGATCTTCCTGTCCAATGGCCCCGGCGACCCGGCGGCAACGGGAACCTATGCCGTCCCAACCATTAAGGCTCTGCTCGACAAGGGGCTGCCCATGTTCGGCATCTGCCTGGGACACCAGATCCTCGCTTTGGCGCTGGGTGCAAAGACGCATAAAATGCACTTGGGTCACCGGGGCGGAAACCACCCGGTCAAGGATCTGACCACGGGTAAAGTCGAGATCACCAGCCAAAACCATGGCTTCGTGGTCGACGCGAAATCGCTGCCGGATGGTGTCGAAGAGACCCATATTTCTCTCTTCGACAAGACCAACGAAGGTCTGCGCGTGAACGGCCGGCCGGTGTTCTCGGTGCAGTACCACCCCGAGGCAAGCCCCGGCCCGCAGGATAGCCATTATCTCTTCAAGCGCTTCGTTGATCTTTTAGATGAACGCGCTGCGCGCGCGGAATAGCTGAAAGCCTCGAAAACCCGACAATCCGACCGCCATATCCCTGACGCCGAACGGAAGCTGGCTGAACCGCCAGCGGAACTGACAAAGATGCCAAAACGCACAGACATCAAATCGATCCTCATCATCGGTGCCGGCCCGATTGTCATCGGCCAGGCTTGCGAATTCGACTACTCCGGCGCTCAAGCTTGCAAAGCCCTGAAAGAAGAGGGCTACCGCGTGATCCTGGTCAACTCCAATCCGGCCACCATCATGACGGACCCCGGACTGGCCGACGCAACCTACGTCGAACCCATCACGCCCGAAGTGGTGGAGATGATTATTGCCAAGGAGAAACCGGACGCGCTGCTGCCGACCATGGGCGGCCAAACCGCCCTGAACACCGGTCTGGAACTGGACCGGCGCGGCATCCTCGAAAAACACGGCGTCGAAATGATCGGCGCCAAGGCTGAGGTCATTGAGAAAGCAGAGGATCGTCTGCTGTTCCGCGAGGCCATGGACAAGATCGGCTTGTCCAGCCCCCGCTCGCGAGTGGTCAAGACGCTGGACGAAGCCCTTGAAGCCCTCGATTTCGTCGGGCTGCCGGCCATCATCCGACCCTCCTTCACCTTGGGGGGCACCGGTGGCGGCGTCGCCTATAACCGGGGCGAGTTCGAGGAGATCGTCTCCGGGGGGCTGCGGGCCTCGCCGGTCACCGAGGTGTTGGTCGAACAGTCCGTGCTGGGCTGGAAAGAATACGAGATGGAAGTTGTACGCGACTGCGCGGACAACTGCATCATCGTCTGCTCGATCGAGAACGTGGATCCCATGGGTATTCATACCGGGGACTCCGTCACCATCGCACCCGCGCTGACACTCACCGACAAAGAATACCAGATCCTCCGCGACGCCTCTCTCGCCTGTCTGCGCGAAATCGGCGTGGACACCGGCGGCTCCAACGTCCAGTTCGGGGTAAATCCCGATAACGGCGAACTGGTCGTGATCGAGATGAACCCTCGCGTTTCGCGCTCTTCCGCGTTGGCATCGAAGGCCACGGGTTTCCCGATTGCCAAAATCGCCGCCAAGCTGGCGGTTGGCTACACGCTGGACGAGCTCGACAACGATATCACCAAGGTGACGCCAGCCTCCTTCGAGCCGACCATCGACTACGTCGTCACCAAGATCCCCCGCTTCACTTTCGAAAAATTCCCTGGCTCCGATCCTTACCTGACCACTTCGATGAAATCGGTCGGCGAGGCCATGGCGATCGGTCGCTCCTTCCAAGAATCGCTGCAGAAGGCCCTGCGTTCGATGGAGACGGGCCTGAGCGGTCTGGACGAGCGGGAAATTCCGGGCGCTGTCGCGCTGGACGGCACCGTGGATCTGGAAGCGATCCATATTCACCTGACCAAACCTACGCCGGATCGGATCCTGACCATCGCCCAAGCGCTCCGGCACGGCATGTCGGTCGAGCAGGTCTTCGCCGCGACGAAATTCGATCCCTGGTTCATCCGCCAGATCGAAAGTCTGGTCGCCAAAGAGGCCGAACTGAAAGCACACGGTCTACCTGAAACCCGGCAGGATCTGTTGCGGCTCAAGACGATGGGCTTCTCCGACGCGCGCCTCGCTGCCCTGACCGGCAAGAGTGAAGCCGCGGTCGCTGCGCGCCGTCGCAGCCTCGAAGTAACGCCCGTTTACAAGCGCATCGATACCTGCGCCGGCGAGTTCCCTTCGGCCACGCCCTATATGTACTCGGCCTATGAAGGCAATGGCCTCGACGCGGCGGAGTGCGAAGCCGAGCCCAGTGACCGCAACAAAGTCATGATTCTCGGCGGCGGACCGAACCGGATCGGCCAGGGCATCGAGTTCGACTATTGCTGCGTCCATGCCGCCTACGCGCTGAGCGACGCCGGCATCGAAACCATAATGGTCAACTGCAACCCGGAAACCGTCTCGACCGATTACGATACCTCGGACCGGCTTTACTTCGAGCCGCTGACGGCGGAAGACGTTGTTGAGATCGCGCGGGTCGAACAAAGCAAAGGCAAGCTGCTTGGGGTTATCGTGCAGTTCGGCGGACAGACGCCTCTGAAGCTGGCGCAAGCGCTTGAAGAAGCTGAAATTCCCATCCTCGGCACCTCGCCCGATGCCATCGATCTGGCGGAAGATCGGAAGCGCTTTCAGCAGCTTCTGCAGGACCTGGAACTCCGGCAGCCGAACAATGGCACAGCCTCCAGCCGCGACGAAGCCCACGCGGTGGCAGAGCGGATCGGCTTTCCAATTGTCATTCGCCCTTCCTATGTGCTGGGTGGCCGGGCAATGGAGATCGTTCACGACGCGGCGCAGCTGGAGCGCTACATCGCAACAGCCGTGCAGGTCTCCGGTGATAACCCTGTCCTGATCGACAGCTATCTGCGCGATGCGACCGAAGTCGATGTCGACGCGGTTTCCGACGGCGAAAGGGTCTACATCTCCGGGATCATGGAGCATATCGAGGAAGCCGGGATCCACTCCGGCGACTCCGCCTGCGCCCTGCCGCCTCATACCTTGGCGAAGGAAGTCGTGGATGAGATCTGCCGTCAGACCGAAAAGCTGGCCATCGGCCTTAAGGTTGTCGGTCTGATGAACGTTCAGTTCGCGGTGCAGAACGGTGATATCTACATCCTTGAGGTCAATCCGCGCGCCAGCCGCACCGTACCCTTCGTCGCGAAGGCCACCGGCGTGCCGATTGCAAAGATCGCAGCACGCGTGATGGCCGGTGCGAAGCTGGCTGAATTCGATCTCAGCCACGGCAGTGTCGGTCAAGTGAAGGACGGCCACGTCGCCGTCAAGGAAGCAGTCTTCCCCTTTGCCCGCTTCCCTGGGGTCGACGTGATGCTCGGACCGGAAATGCGCTCGACCGGCGAAGTCATGGGTCTGGACAGCTCCTTCGACCGTGCCTTCCTGAAGGCGCAAATCGGCTGCGGCGCACCTCTTCCTGAGGAGGGTACGATTTTCATTTCGGTGAAAGACGGCGACAAGGAAGCCATGGCACCGGTCGCCAAGGCTCTGCTGGACTTTGGCTATAACATCGTCGCCACACACGGCACGGCGGCTTACTTCGCGGAGCAGGGCCTTGAGGTCAAAGGGGTCAACAAAGTCCGGGAAGGCCGCCCCCATATCGTGGATGCCATGATGTCTGGCGAGGTTCAGCTGGTCTTCAACACCACGGAAGGCGCCAAAGCCATCGCCGATAGTTTCGAACTGCGCCGTGGCGCGCTGAATAATTCTATCCCCTACTATACGACGGTGGCGGGCGCGGCCTGCGCGGTACAGGCGATAAATGCGATGAAAGCTGGTCAGCTTGATGTTGCGCCGCTACAGTCTTATTTTAGGAGTTCGTTCTAGCGCGGTGCATTTGAGAGACGCGCGAACATTCTTCAAACCTTGTTGGATAAGTTAGGTGGCGGACGTACGCCCATGAGTGAGAGATTCCCGATGAGTGCAGCCGGATTGGACCGGCTGCAGGATGAGTTGAGACAGTTGAAGACCGTCGATCGGCCGGAAGTTATCAAGGCCATCGCCGAGGCACGCGAACATGGCGATCTTTCCGAGAACGCCGAGTATCACGCCGCGCGTGAGCGCCAGAGCTTTATCGAAGGCCGCGTGATGGAGCTGGAAGATAAGATCTCCCGCGCCGAAGTCATTGATGTTTCGAAGCTTTCCGCAGATACCGTTAAGTTCGGTGCGACCGTAACCATGGTCGATGAGGACACCGAGGAAGAGGTGACCTACCAGCTGGTGGGCGACGTCGAGGCGGACGTCAAACAGGGCCGCCTGGCGATTTCCGCACCTCTGGCACGAGCCCTGATCGGCAAGGAGGTCGGCGATTCCGTCGAGCTGAGCACGCCGGCGGCGGAAAAAAGCTACGAAATCCTGACCATCGAATACATCTGACGCGCAGGCTTCAAGTCTGAGCGGTCGCCGGGGATACGCCCATTTCCCCGGCCCCTTAAGGCTGCGCGCTCGCTCGGATATTCCCAGAGGTAGTGGGATAAATTTGCCTGTTACAGGCCACAGCAGACGTTCGTTTTGACGTACATTTGCCACAGCAGAAGGCAAAATGGTCTGCGCGCCGGACGTTTGATCGGATTCACCGAATTCCGGCGCTGATACTTTGCATGGAGAATGGAGCACGGAGAACGGTCGGCAAAAACCGCTGTCGGAGAATTACTCCTCGACCGGCTCTAGACCGGCTTCCAGATCGATCGGCACCCCGGGGCGCCACTTGGAGGTCCGGATCACCTGGATCGTCTGAACGGTGACCACATGGGGCAAGGCGGTCAGGCGCGTGGTCAGCTCGTTTTCGTGGGCGGTGTTGCGCGCGACCAGTTTCAGGACGAAGTCATGCGGCCCGCGCGCCATGTTGCATTCGCGCACCTCGCGCCAGTCGGCCAGGGTCGCCTCGAACTCGGTCAGAACGGTATCGGACTGAGCATCGAGTCCCACCAGGGCGAAAAAGCTGACCTCGAACCCCAGTTCCTCTGCGTCCAGCTCGGCGTGATAGCCGCGGATAAAGCCAGCCTCTTCGAGTGCCCGCACCCGGCGCAGGCAGGGCGGCGCGGAAATGCCGGCACGACGCGCCAGTTCAACGTTGGTTATTCGCCCGTCATTCTGAAGATCCTGGAGAATCCGCAAGTCAATCCGGTCGAGTTTTACCCGGCGCATAGGCCATCCTTTGGAACTAATTTCAGCTCATACCAGTGATCACCACGAAGGATCATTGGTATCATTCACTCGCGAATCCGCGCAATAATATTACCCAGCCCGGCCCTTTAGGCAAGCCCGCAAGAGGGCATCCATAAGCAGAAGTGATGGCCGCGGCAAACGCGCCCTGCTGGCCTCAGCGACGAGACGTCGCGCCTGTCAAGGAAGCTTCCTGAGGGCTTGCCCCGGCAGCGGCCAGGGGCGATAGTCGCGCGCCACAAGATGAAGGCTCCATGACCCAGTCTCACGACGCCAACGACAGCCACCCCGGCGCCAGCGACGCCGGGCAAGAGGTCCCGGACCGGCATGGCCCGGACTCGCGTGTCCCGGACCGGCGCGCCCCGGTCTGCTGGGCGGTCAGCGAAGGCCACGCGGGCATGGAGATCCAGGCGGTCGCGCTGGCGCGCGCTCTGGGCCTGGAACCCGTGACCAAACGTGTCGCCATCCGCAAGCCCTGGCGCTGGATTCCACCGCGCTTCCTGCCCTTGCCGCTCGCTGGTGTGGGCTCCGCAGGCGACTCCCTCACCCCGCCTTGGCCGGATGTGATCATCACCTGCGGCCGGCAGGTGGTCGGACCGGCGGCCGCGATCCGGCGTCAAAATCGCGGCAAGACCTTCGCCATCCACATTCAGGATCCCAAGGTGCCTTTCGGATGGTTCGACGTGATCGTCGCGCCGGAGCACGACCAGATCTCCGGCCCCAATGTCATCACCGGGCGCGGCGGCATCAACGGCATCACGCCGGAGCGCCTGGCCGATGCGGCAAAGGCCTTCGCGCCGCTTTATGCCCACCTGCCCCGCCCCTTGATCGGAGTCATCGTCGGCGGCAGCAACCGGGTTTATGAGATGACTGGCGAGGTGGTTGAGCGACTGGGCGGCCAACTGGCCGAGCTGGCCAAAGCCAACGGCGCGGGACTGGCGGTGACACCCTCGCGCCGGACGGGATTGGAGAACGAGGCCATCTTGCGCAAAGCTCTGGCCGACAGCCCAGCCGAGATCTGGGACGGGAAGAGCGCTAACCCCTACTTCGGCATCCTCGCTCTGGCCGACGCGTTCGTCGTGACCTGCGATTCCGTGAATATGGTCTCGGAGGCGGCGACCACCGGCAAGCCGGTGCATGTGGTCGAACTGGAAGGCGGCTCCGCCAAGTTCCGGCGGTTTCACGATTCGTTGCGCAAGGACGGCATCACCCGGCCCTTTAAAGGCATGCTTGAGAGCTGGGACTATCCGGCCTTGAACGATACCGTCCGGATTGCCGAGGAAATCCGCGCGCGCATGCCGGAAGACTTAAAACGGCGACTGGAGCGTTAAATTCTGCAGCATTGAGCTTCATCAATTCCGGCCGGTCTTCAAATCCCTAACCTGTGCGCCAAGTAACCGAAGTCGCGCAGGCGGTTCGATCTCCCGTAGGTTTGATCTTATGGGGGTCAATCTGTATTGAATCTCTGTGACCGGCGCGTCTGTCTCCTCAAGACAGCCCGCACCGCCGTCCCTATCCAGACAAGAGCAGTTTTCCCATGGCCCTGAACATCGAGACCTTCAGCAACGACAAGGGCGGCAACGCCTTCTTCAAAGCGATCGGACATCCCCTCGCCGCCCGCAAGGCCGCCGGCTTCTTCGCGGATCTCGCGGCGGGCCCCGTCGCCATTTACGACCCGCTGGGTTTTTCCGGCGCGCTGGGCGAGCTCTATGATCTTTCGGGTCTGAATGTTACCGAGAGCTACGTGCAGGACCTCGCGGACATCGGTAAATCCATCAGAGGCCGCGCGTCGCAGCCGGTGACCGAGCTGCGCGAGTCGCGAGCAACGAAACTCTTCGTGACCGCCTTCGACGCCGAACGCCTGATCGACCACATCCGCCACCTGCTGCCGGACGGTATGGAGGTGGTCTCGCTGGACGCCCTGCGGATTCCCGATGACATGCTGCTGAACAAGCGCAACTATCTGCAGGGCCTGAACTTCGCCACCAACTTCGTCCTCTTCCGCGAAGCGGACGGCCACCACACCCGTCTGGCCACCGCCAACTACTGGTCGGGTTACGGCGCCAAGGATCCGGAGATCTGGTGCTGCCTGATGGATGAGAACGGCGTGACCCTGGCCGAGTGGCGCGACCCGCTGCCCGGCGCCAATGCCTCGGTGGTGATCGATTCGAAAGAGATTCGCGCTCGCTTCGGCCTGCCGGACTTCACCGGGCAGCTCTTCATCCACATCCTGAAGCCCGCCGGCCATGACATCGTCAAGTACGCGCTGGACACCTATGGCGACAGCGACGACGTACTGTCCTGCACCCATGACGCCAATCCCTGGCCGGCCGATCTCTATGCCGGCCTGCCCGCCCCCAAGGCGGGCGAGAAGGTCATCCTCTGGGTCCAGAACAGCCACCCCTCGCCGATCCCCGCCGGTTCCGTGGGCCTGAACATGATGGGCAGCGACGAGATCGTGCGCCTGGACCGCCCAGTGCCCGGCTTCGGCCTGCTGGCGCTGGACACGGCCGAGCTGCTGCCCGAGGCGCGCTGGCCGGAACAGATCGAGGTTCAGTCTGGCAAGCATTTCGTGCGTCCGCGCTACGAGGTCCACGCCCCGGACGGGCGACAGCGTATCGCCCACGCCAATGTGGAACGGGTCGACCTTAAACCCGATCCATCTATCCCGGAACTCTCCAACCTGATGGGCAAGGGCTTCATCTTGCCCGCGCCACTGCTGCCGACCGACCGTTATCGCTCGATCATGCTGCCCACGCCCATGGCGACCTGCCAGACCAACATGCCGGTCGCGGCGCTGGTCTACGATCCCGACGGCAAGGAGATCGCCTCCCATCGCTTCGGCAAGCTGCCGCGCGATCATGCGGAGGCTTTCGATGCGACGGCGGCCGTGAACGGCACAGACGCGGGTTGGGGCCACATGGAGCTGGTCTACGATTTCGCCGAAGGCGGCGACGCGGACGGCTGGCTGCACGCCCTCTTCCGCTACGAGGACACGGCCTCCGGCCATGCCGCCGAGACCAGCTTCGGCGCGCATATGTTCAACACGGTCTTGACCTACAAGGGCGAGCCCCAGTCCTACGTCGGCCGCCCGCCAGGGCTCAGCAGCCGCCTCTTCCTGAGCTTCGGCCCCAAGCCCTATGAGGCCATCTGCCACCTGATCTACCCGGCCTCTACACCCTGGCACGCTAAGAGCGATACCAAGCTGATCCTGCACAATGGCAAGGGCGAGCCGATTGCCACCCGCGAAGTTCAGATCGCCTGCGGCGGGTCATTGCTGTGGCGGGTGTCGGAGATGTTCGAAGCGGACGAAGTCGAAGCCGCCGGCGAAACCGGCTATGTGCTGATCCGGGACGTGACCTGCCGGTTGTTCGGGTATCATGGGCTGGTGAACGGTGACAGCGCCTTCAGCTTTGACCATATGTTCGGGTTTTAGGCCCGGGGCATCTTGAAGCGCGTTTTCAAGATCCTTCTGTCAATACTCTTTGGCATCACTCTGCTTGCCATGGCAGGTCTGGCGGTGTTCTGGATCGCTTGGTTCGATCCCTTTGGCGAGCAGCCTGAGATTGTTCGAGACCGGCCGAGCAATTTCGCCGAGGCTGGCCGAGTGTTCAAAGAACGCGTCGCGAAAACCTTTCCGCCCGGGATGCCGGAAACCGATCTTATTCAGCAGTTGACGGCACAAGGTTTTACGATCGATCCCGAGTACCGCCTGGCCACCTTTGAGAAACCCCACTTCCCCTGCAGACTTTATTGGCGGATCTCGTGGAAGGTCGAGCAGGAACGTCTTTCTGTAGTCGACGCAAGATTCGACCCTGCATGCCTTTGATTCGTAGCCAAATTTGATTTGATCCAAACCACGGGGGTATTTGATTCTGCTGATGCTGCGTCAGCAAACGCCGCAAAAGCGTTTCATTCCACCCTCCGATCAATTGTATTAGCCGGATCACATCTTCGACTGTGTATCATCGACCTCGAACGCGCGCACAATCTGAGACCTGACCCCGTCCCCATATCTTTGGGTTGTGAGGGTGCTAAAGAGCGCGACGCCACACTCAATCCTCTAGAATTAGTTAGTTGGCGCGAAGCCTACGCTTTCTCGTTACCGGCGTGCTGGTCGCGATATCTTCGACCCAAACTTCCGCAAACTCACCTTCTATACGAGCCTTTGTAACATAGGCCGCATTAGGTTCGATCAGCACATCCAAACCTAATACGCCCTCGCATGGGCAACCACCACCACCGTTGTTAGCCTGTATGCCAACGACAACTCGGCGTTTGCCGGGAGCGATCGGGATTTGGTGATCGAATCCACTAAACAGAGGATAGTCAGATGATTTTCCGTCAATTGACTCGATCCGAAGGTACATCCATGTCGTAAAACCGTCGCGCTGAGAATAGCCTTGAATTGTCGCTGCATTCTCAATTTGATCATCATCAATTTTGTAGGGATCGCTTACGCAAGCTGAGAGCGAAAGGGACAACACAAGAAACAAAAAAGCCCGAAAAAACATACAACCTCCTGCGGTTCGCAAGACCAGGTTTACGTTACAAAAACGCGCGCCTAAGTTCTGTTTGACCTGTCCGCCAATTCTGATCTTCAGGATGATTCTTCCCGCGGGCGAAGCCTCATGACTTCTGTCACCGGCGCATTCGTCGCGAGGTCTTCGATCCAGAGATCCGCTTCATCGCCATCGAGTTCAGCCCTTACCCGATAAGAATGACCGGGCTTGCTGACAAACTTGATCACCTCGATACCCTTGCAGGGGCAAACACTGCGATAGCCGGCACTGGCGCTCACTTCGACGGCGACCGTGTTGTTTCCGGGCGAAATGACAAAGGTTTTGCCGGCGCCGTCAAAGGTTCCGTACTTTATGTACTGGTCATCTACCGAAAGAAGACGAAGCTCCACCCAGGTATTCAAGCCATCGCGCTTTGAATAGGCCTGAATCGTCGTCGCGTTCTTGAATTCGGCGCTTTCGGTGTCGGTCGGCGCGCTGTTGCCAACGCAGGCAGAGAGCGAAAGGAGTAATGCGACAAAAAAGAGAGAGCGTAAGATCATACCACCTCCTGTGGCTGAGACGTTCGGCTCGGCTTGGTGAAACTGCTCCCGAGAAAGGACGGCATGCCTATTCCTGGCAATAGCCCCACAACGCCGAGAACTCTAAATCCAACCCGTTAGAGCAGTACAGAGCATTATCTTTCTCGCTAATGAGAGGTCAAGAAAGTCTTACTCTGGGTTGCGGTCAAGGGCCCTCCGTAGATCTATGGAGACAGCCGCAATCGAACATACATAAGCCCGCCCTACCCTAAAGCGCCCCACAGCCTTTTGCGGTGCTTGCCGGACTAGATGGGATCGGTCCCGCGAGCAAAGAGGGCTATGCACTAATCCGGGATCTGGCATGCAGATTGTTTGGGTGCTCCGGCCTGAAAAACGGTGATAAAGGCTGCCGCGTCGACCATATATTTGGTCATGAAGGCAATACGCATTTACGCGGGCTCGAAATTCGCTGCTTCTCGATCAGCAAACGACTGGTCTCGAACGTGAATTTTGGGGTGTTAAGTTCCAAGTAATGTGAAACGCCTAGGCTGAAACTGACAGAGAGGCCGCCAATTTGCGGCCACTTGTCCTGCATCAAAGGAAAGGCTTGTACCATGGATTTTCAGAAGATCCTTCTGCTCTGCGCCGCCGCCGGCATCTCCGTCGTGCTTGTCGCCGCCTCTGGGAGTTGACGCCGTTTTGACGATGTCCAGGGCGTGATTGGGAGCCGCTTTGAACCGCGCCCCTAAGATCGCCCTCTGGATCGTCGCCGGAGTTTCAGTTCTGACCGTCGCGGGCATGGGTTTCCTTTGGAACGCCATGTACGAGCCCTTTGTGCAGCCCCCGGAAATCGGGCGGAACCTGCCCGCGAACTTTCATGAAGCCGACCTGCTGTTCAACGACCGGGTCGTGAGAAGCTATGCGCCTGGCATTCAGGAGGGCGAGCTGATTGCTCGGCTGAAGTCAGACGGCTTTTCGGTCATAGCCGAACACCAGTTGGCATCCTTCAGCAAGACCGACTTTCCCTGCACGCTTCGATGGCTGATCACCTGGGAGAGCGCGGACCAGCGCGTGACCAAGGTTGAGGGGCGCTACGACAGTTCCTGTTTGTAGCTTCCTGACTTCAGCGCCAAGCCTGCTAAGAACAAAGCCCTAGTTGAATCATGTACCGCTCTCATTCCGCTGACTGTTAGGACACGAGCTATGTTTTTGAGCAACCGTAGCCAGTCATTTCCACTGCTCTGAAACCTGCGACCCTATAGACAACGCGGCCTCCCAAACGAAGCATCTCGCCGGATACCATCATGAATGAAATCTATCAGCCGCGCGCAGTTTCCGATCTTGGGCTTTGGGAGATCGAAGGGCTTAAACTGAAAGTCTACGGGCTGATGGCCCAGAACAAAGAGATCACTCGAGCGATGGTGACTCACGGCCAGAGTTTCGTTCGCGACGAGGTGCTGCCGGTGGTGGCCGCGGAAGGTGACAGCAACGGCCTGGGCTTCGTGATCATTCACCCCGGAGATCTTGGAATCTCGACCGCCGTTCACTGGTGGATTCAGGGTTCGGTGCTCTGTCAGCAGATCCACCGGCAAGTCTACGGTGCTGCGGCACCTATGGACACCAAGACACGACCGGTCGTCGCCTGTGTCTGGGAACTGGCGTTGATCAATGCGGAACAGGAGATTTGGCGGCGAACCATGATGACGGGAACGCCGAGCCCCACAGCTTATCTCGACGCCCGGGCCGACTTCGGAGCTGCTTAGGAGGCGCGTGAGCAGAAGGAACGCAGAATTAAACGTCGGCGCTGTTGATCAGACGACCTGCCAAACAAGACCACTGCACATCTCATTCGCATTTTTTTTCGCGTCCTCAAAAGCCTCGAAGGCACCTGATAAACTACTGATGACCTCGGGGTCTCCAGGACTGGAAAACTTCAAATAGTAAAACTCGCCCTCCCGGTCCTCCCGAATTTCGGGAGGGTCTTGGTAGTCTCCGGAGCCATAGGCAATATTTCTCCGGACAATCTGGATCTGGCACTCAACTGCATCGTCATAGAGCCAAGTTCCAGCCGCGACAAGTTTCTCAGATTCGTCATTTATCATCTTGTTCCTGCTGTATGCTGCCTGAAACCTGATGCTGCGGCGAAAACCAACCGGAGTTATTCACCCGTCTTCCCTATCGCCGCCACATCCGTCACTGCAGACTGGCCGGTGCAACTTATGGCGCGGGTGTCGCCAAGACGCTCGGTCTGCGGATCGAAGCCACAGCCTAGAGACAATTGAACAGGCCGTAGCGACACAGATATAGCCTGTTCGCGGGCCTGGCGAAAAAAAGGTTTTCGCCTAAATTCCCGCATGATGCTTGCAAACATAACGAATAAATTTGGACCTGACCCCATTATGGTCTTTGCGGTTTCACGCCTTCAAGCCCTGAAAATCAAGTGTACCACGACGAGCGCGTACGACGCGTCTGCGCGGAAATTATCGTCCGCCCCACCTTCCCCCTTGCGGAGGTCGTGATGCTGGCGCGGTCTGGAAAAGACGGGTAACCGGCGTTTGCATCGAAGACAAACGCCGGTTGCCTGTGCGCGTGAGGCGCCAAGTCTAGGCGCGCTCTAGGCTGCTTTCTTCAGGGCTTTTTTTGCTTTTTTCAGTTTACCCGTCTGCTTTGCGACCTTGGCTTTACGGCTCTTGATCTCTTTCTTCAGGTCTTTGATTTTTGATTTCTTGGACAAGAATCTATCTCCTATCTGAGGTTGCGAGGTCTCAAAAGAGGCTAGTCCGGGCGCTGGTTTTGACGAAGAAACTCTCGGATAAAACTGCGGATTTCACGAGCCGCGCTCGAATCGAGCTCATCACAAAGTTCAACAAACTGGTCTCTCTCATCACTGTTGATGCGAATAACCAACTGACTGTCTTTCCTGGATTTCTTCTTCTTACTCTCTTTAGCGCCCATCATGGACCTCACTTCCCGACAGCTTATAATGCACAGCAACTAGATATGCAATGACTATGCAACGTATATACATTTTTATCTTTCGGCACCGAACCTTTGACCTGTGTTCCTCCAACAGAGTTAGGCCAACTTTCTTAATCCGTTTTCTCCTGTGCGTTTCAAAAGAACACGGGACGTAAGTTAGTTGAAGACGCGCTCATTCACCCGTCTTCCCCATCGCCGCCGCATCCGGCACCGTCCCAAGCGCTTTCCCGGCCGCCCGCACCACGCCACCGATCTGGATCAACTGGTCCTGGAGCGGATTGGTCTTACGCCAGACCATACCGATCGTGCGCGAGGGGCGCGGGTCCGGGAAGCGGGCGACGGAGATGGCGGCGGAGCGGGTTTCCAGGGGCAGGGCCATTTCGGGGATGAGTGTCACGCCGAGGCCCGCACCGACCATCTGCACCAGGGTCGAGAGCGAGGAGCCCTCCATGAGGTTCTGGGGCTCGGCGCCGCTTGCCTGGCAGAACGACAAAGCCTGATCGCGGAAGCAGTGCCCCTCCTCCAACAGCAGAAGGCGCATTTCCAGAAGCTGTTTCGGGCTGGGCACCGGCTTTTCGGAGTCGGCTTCCGGACGCACCAGAACGAAATCTTCCTCGAACAGCGCGAATTCGCGCAGCGCGGGTTCGGAGATAGGCAGGGCGACAATCGCCATTTCCAGGCGCGACTCCAGCAGGTCTTCGATGACGGCTTCGGTCATCGCCTCCCGCAGGCGCAGGTCGAGCGCGGGAAAGCGGCCCATGATGAGCTTGATCATCTCCGGCAGCAGATAGGGCGCGACGGTCGGAATAACGCCGATCCGCAGGCGGCCCGCGAGTGGTCCCTGCGCCGCGCGCGCCAGGTCCTGAAGCTCGTCCACGGCCCGCAGGATCTCGCTGGCGCGCCGCGCGAAGTCTTCTCCCAAGGGGGTTAAATGAATGTGCCGCACGGCCCGCTCCACCAGAGGGGCCCCCAACATCGTCTCTAACTCTTTGATTTGTATAGAGAGTGCGGGCTGAGTGATCGCGCAGGCCTCCGCAGCGCGGCCGAAATGCCCCACACGCGCGAGGGCATCGAAATAGCGCAGATGTTTCATGGTGAGTCCGATCATTAGTTTTTTTTATCACACCGGTAAAATCTTTCAACTTCTCTAAATGCCTCTCTATGATTAGAATTATTCTAATACCAAACAGAGACCTCTCTCGCGTCGCTCACAGCGACGCTGCACGACAACCAACCCCTTGATTTCTTTGACCACGGCGAAGGCCAGTAAAGGAGATAACGATGGACGGAAGTACCACAGGCAAATGCCCGGTGATGCACGGCGGTAATACCGCGATGAGCACACCGGTCACGAAATGGTGGCCGAAGACGCTGAACCTGGAAATCCTGCATCAGCACGGCGCCCGGACGAACCCGATGGACGCGGACTTCGACTACAGCAGCGAAGTCAAAAAACTCGATTTCGAAGCCGTCAAAAAAGACCTTCACGCCCTGATGACCGACAGTCAGGAATGGTGGCCGGCCGACTACGGTCATTACGGCGGCCTGATGGTCCGTATGGCCTGGCACGCTGCCGGTACTTACCGCGTGCAGGATGGCCGCGGCGGCGGCGGAACCGGTAACCAGCGCTTCGCACCGCTCAACTCCTGGCCGGATAACGCAAGCCTCGACAAGGCCCGCCGTCTGCTCTGGCCGGTCAAAAAGAAGTACGGCAACCGCCTGTCCTGGGCCGACCTGATCATCCTGGCCGGCAACATCGCCTACGAATCCATGGGCTTCAAAACCTTCGGTTTCGGCTTCGGCCGCGAAGACATATGGGCCCCCGAGACCGACATCTATTGGGGTTCGGAAAAGGAATGGCTGGCACCGAGTGACGAGCGCTATGGCGACATCGGCGACGCCTCCACCATCGAAAATCCGCTCTCCGCGGTTCAGATGGGCCTGATCTACGTAAATCCCGAGGGTGTAAACGGCCAGCCCGACCCGGCACGAACCGCTCTGCATGTGCGTGAAACCTTTGCCCGCATGGCCATGAACGATGAAGAAACCGCGGCGCTGACCTGCGGCGGCCACACCATCGGTAAGGCCCACGGCAACGGCGATGCAGATGCACTGGGTGCCGAGCCGGAAGGTTCGGGCATCGAGTCTCAGGGCCTGGGCTGGGATAACCCCAACCAGAACGGCAAGGCCAGCGATGCCATTACTTCGGGCTTCGAGGGCGCTTGGACGACCAATCCGACGCAGTTCGACATGGGCTACTTCGATCTGCTGTTCGGCTATGAGTGGGAACTGCGGAAGTCCCCGGCTGGCGCTCAGCAGTGGGAGCCGATCGATATCAAGGAAGAGGACAAGCCGGTTGACGCGACCGACGCCTCGATCCGCAAGAACCCAATCATGACCGATGCGGACATGGCGATGAAGGTCGACCCGATCTACAACGCGATCTGTCAGAAGTTCATGGCCGACCCGGAGTACTTCAAGGACACCTTCGCCCGCGCGTGGTTCAAGCTGACCCACCGCGACATGGGTCCGAAGGCCCGCTACATCGGCCCCGATGTTCCGGCTGAAGACCTGATCTGGCAGGATCCGATCCCGGCCGGCAACAGCGGCTACGACGTTGCGGCAGTAAAAGCGAAGATCGCCGAAAGCGGCCTGTCCGCCGCCGAGATGATCGCCACCGCCTGGGACAGCGCCCGGACCTTCCGCGGCTCCGACAAGCGTGGCGGCGCCAACGGTGCACGCATCCGTCTCGCCCCCCAGAAGGATTGGGAAGGCAACGAGCCGGAGCGTCTCGCCAAGGTGCTCGGCATCCTCGAGCCGATCGCGGCAGAAACCGGCGCCTCTGTCGCGGACGTGATCGTCCTCGCCGGTAACGTCGGTCTGGAGCAGGCGATCAAGAACGCTGGTGTCAGCGTCGAGGTTCCCTTCGCACCGGGTCGTGGCGATGCAACCGAAGCGCAGACCGACGCAGACTCCTTCGGTGTGCTCGAGCCTCTGGCTGACGGTTTCCGCAACTGGCAGAAGACCGAGTATGTGGTCTCCGCCGAGGAACTGCTGCTGGACCGCGCACAGCTCATGGGCCTGACGGCGCAGGAGATGACGGTTCTGCTCGGTGGTCTGCGGACGCTTGGTACGAACCACAAGGGCTCCAAGCACGGCGTCTTCACCGACCGGGAAGGCACCTTGTCCAACGACTTCTTCGTCAACCTGACCGACATGTCCTATCGCTGGCAGCCGGCCGGTGGCGACAGCTACGAGCTGCGTGACCGTAAGTCGAACGAGGTCAAGTACACGGCAACCCGTGCGGACCTGGTCTTCGGTTCGAACTCGATCCTGCGGTCCTATGCGGAAGTCTACGCACAGGACGATAACCAGGAGAAGTTCGTCCGTGACTTCGTCGCAGCCTGGACGAAGGTCATGAACGCAGACCGCTTCGACCTGGCGGCCTGATTGTAAAGATCCGGGCGAGACAATCTCGCCCGGATCGACCGCTTTCACTTCGAAGGCAACGAATGACCCCGCAGAGCAGTTCGCCTCGAGCTGCTTGCGGGGTTTTTTCTTTGGTTAGTCTAGCGCGCCGTTATTGCGTCAGCAGTCCGATCACCCGCTTTAGTTCCTTTGCCTGATCCTGAATGATCTGCTCCGCCTCCGCTTTCAAGTTGCGGATGTTGCCGGCGCCGGCGGCGTCGAGATCGTCCAGAGCCAGATCGAGGGTGGTATCGAGGCGGAAGTAGCGCTGTGCGTCGCCCTGCTTTTCGTCGGGCAGCAACATCCTGAGATGGAAGTCGGCGGCGTCCGCGCTGCCGTCCATCATAACGCCGATGATCGGCCGGACCCAGCCGAGCGCGCCCCAGCCCGTCGCCTCCTCATAGGGGATCTCACGCGTCGCGACCCCGGTGCCCAGCGACAGAACCAGAATGTCGTCCGGTTTCGCGCCATGCGCGATGGCTTCGGTGTAGCCGCACATGGCCGGGTTATTGACGAAAACGCCACCATCGATCAGCGCACGTTTCGTGGGCCTCTGCGCGAGAGACTTGACCATCTCCGGCTCGAAGTAGGTCGGGGCCGCGGAGGTCGCGCGGGTCGCATCGCGCAGATAGTGGTTGCGGTCTTTCGATTCCCTGGCGCGGCTAGTCTTGAAGAAATAGGGCTCGCGCCGCTCGATGTCGTAACTTGTGAGGACGATGGGAACGAGACAGTCGGTGAGGGTCGCATTCCCAAAATACTTTTTGAGCAACTTCTCCAATGGCCGGTGATCGTATTGTTCGTCGGTGGTGCCGCCCAGCGAAGTCACGCCGCGCCAAAAGGAGCGCTCGAAAATGTCGCGTCCCCTTTCGGCATAGAGCTCGAGCAGCGTTTCAGCCGAATACTTCGCGCCGCCAGAGCTCTTTTTGACGGACAAGCCTGCCGCCAGAATACCGCCGGTCGAGGTACCGACGATCAGATCGAACATCTCCGAAATAGGTTTGCCGCTTTGCTCTTCGATGTGCTGCAGAACAACAGCGGGGATCACGCCACGAATGCCGCCGCCATCGATGGAAAGAACCTTGTACATGACCGTCTCCTGAAAATGGATTTCTTGAAATGGATACTCATGGAGCACGTATTGAATGCTAGCCCAAGCCGCGAGCCTGCCGCGTCGAAGACTCCACAGCCTACAGGCTTAAGATGACAATCCTGTTCAGCATGGTAGCCTCGAGGCCACGCGGCAGTGGCAATGCACACACCTGACTGTTCGACAAACAGGATTTAATCGTTGTGACCGAACGAAAGTTTCACGCATTAGAGGACGGTCTCAGCGGCGTGCTAGGTATGCTCGGCAAGCTCTATCCAGCAGTGTTATCGGTCCTACTGGCGACGCTGGTCACTTGCCTTTCCGCCTCGGCACAGGAAGGTCCCTGGGGAGATCCCTACGACGCTCTTCTGGAACGTCCTGACGTGACCGTCGTTTACAGCACTGAGGATGACGGACGCAAAGTACGCAAATTTCTAACGCCGGGCGGCGTGGAAATTCGTCAATCGCGTCTCAACGGCAATATCGATACCTTCACGTCCGATACCAGTAAGAATGGAGCTGTCGTCTGCGCCTGGTGGATTGTTCTCTCGCTGCGCGCGTCAATGGATGCCTGTCCCAAGCTTGGCAACGATGAGCTCAAAAGCGATTTCGATCGCGCGATCGCGCGGATAAATCGCTTTATCCATAAAAACGCGCTCGAGCCGACATCCTTGGAACAGGTGGAAACAGATGCTGTGAAGTACCGCGCGCGGACCTATAACAGCTCGCAGTCCCCAGAAGACCGCGAAAGGATCTGCCGCAATCCGGATAGGGCCCGACTCATAACGGTGATCACCGAAGGTCCGCCAAACGGATTTAACGGATGGGTCGACAACCTTCTGGCGGTGCCGAGGCTCCCGGTCGCAAATCCTTGTCTTTAGAGGACTGACGTCACGGCAAGGAAGCAGAATTCGGATCAACAGCTCAACAGGAATACTGTAAGCTTCCAGGATTGCGGGGAACCACCTGTAGAAGGAAGGCTGTGACCATGCTTCGTTTCGGGTTGTCAATTCTTGCCGTCGCGTCACTTCTAAGCACTTTTCCCAGCGCACCGGCTCAGGCCAGCAAATGCTTTGCTTATGTCGAGGATGCCCCCCGCGGACCGGCGCCCGAATATCTTCCGGCAAGCTTCCACGCCGTTCAGACGGCGCCGGCAGTCGAGGTGACCTACGTCACCCATTCGACCTTCCGCCTCAAGACTCCGGCGGGCGTGGTGATCGCCACCGACTACGCGGGCTATGCTGGGAGCGGACCCGTGCCAACCCTGGTCACCATGAACCATGCGCACGAGACTCACTACACCGATACTCCCAACCCAAAGATCGAACATGTTCTGCGCGGCTGGAACCCGGCAGGCGGGCCGGCAAAACACGACCTGACCATCGCCGACGTGCATATCCGCAACGTGCCGACCGACATCCGCAGCTGGGGTGGCGGCGTCGAGGCGGATGGCAATTCGATCTTTATCTTCGAGGTAGCCGATCTCTGCATCGGACATCTGGGCCACCTGCACCACAAGCCGACACCCGAACAGTTGGGACGGATCGGGCGGCTGGACGTGGTCTTTGCACCGGTCGATGGCAGCTACACACTCGATCTCGCCTCTATGATCGAAGTGCTGCAGGAGCTGCGCACCAGTCTCGTGATTCCCATGCATTACTTCGGCGGTGAATCTTTAAAGCTGTTCCTGCTGGGTATGGCCGGGGATTTTGAGATCGACATCGCGAAAGACGCGACGACCGAGATCTCTCTCACCACCCTGCCCCGAACACCTACTGTACTGGTGCTCCCCCTCAAATGGTCCGACTTCGAGTAAGGCACCTTACTGCTTGCTCCCGAGCTATTGATTAGCCATGCGCGGGAACTTTGTTAGGCTTTGTCGAAACAGGCCACGCAAAGAGGGAAGCATCATGCCAAGAGCCTTCACAGCCCGCAGCCTCGCCGCAGTCATTGCGCTCGGCGCCCTGACATTCGTGGGATCCGCACAGGCGCAGAACCGCGATTTCTCCAAAGTCGAGATCAAGACCGAAAAGGTCACGGATTCGATTTACGTGCTCTTCGGGGCCGGCGGCAACATCGGTGTCTCGGTCGGCGACGATGGCGTCTTCCTGATCGACGATCAATTCGCGCCCTTAAGCGAAAAAATCATCGCCGCGATTCGTGAAATCAGCGACAAGCCCATCCGCTTTGTGATCAATACTCACTGGCACGGCGATCACACCGGCGGCAATGAGAACCTGGGACGCGAGGGAGCGACCATCGTCGCCCACGAAAACGTGCGCAAACGTCTTTCCAGCGAGCAGAGCATCCCGGCTTTCAATCGGACTTACGAGCCCGCGCCCGAGGGCGCTCTTCCGCAGGTGACCTATGCCGACGGCGTGACGCTGCACCTGAACGGCGAACATGCCAAGGTCATGCACCAGCCCAACGCCCACACTGACGGCGACTCCATCATCCACTTCCAGGAGGCCAATGTCATCCACACGGGCGATCTCTTCTTCAACGGCTTCTTCCCCTTCATCGACGCCTGGAGCGGTGGATCGATCGACGGCGTGATCGCGGCGGTCGACAAGATGCTGGCCATCGCGGACGACAACACCAAGATCATTCCGGGCCACGGCCCGCTGGCCTCGCGCGCGGATCTGGTGGCCTATCGGGAGATGCTGCAGACGGTCAGCGATCGCGTCGCCCAGGGTATTTCCGATGGTAAGTCGCCCGGCGAACTGGTGCAGTCCGGCACCTTCAGCGATATCGAAACCGCCTGGGGCGGCGGCTTCCTGGACACGCTAAAGTTCATCGGCATCGTTTATGAAGGCAAGAAATCGTAAAGCCTTCCACTCGATGACGGCTGATAGAGCTTAGACCCAGAGCAGCGTCAAACTGAAGCTGGGCATCGTGGAATCTCGCAAAGATTCTACGATGCTCGAACACTGCGCCGCTCGTGAGGTGATGCATCTGGACGGGACTGCTCCGCGCCCGTAAAGACAGTATTAGTTACTTCATATATTCTAAACTGGCTCTTCCAATAAATTCGTTATTCGAAAGATCTAGCTTTTGCTAGCGTCTGGATCGCAGCGGGCACGCCGCTGCCGATCCCCAACAAGGCGCCAATCACCGCGGTGCCAGACAACGCACGGCAAAAGCATGAACAACGCAACATCAGTCACATACGACACGCGTGGGCCAATTGTGATCGTCGTCGCTGGCGGCATCGTGCTCGCGCTGTCCTTCGGTGTGCGCGCAGTCTTCGGCGGTGTCATCGAGCCGCTCTCGAACGATCTCTTCGAAGGACGCATCGACGTTTTCTCGCTTTCCATCGCGATCCAGAACCTCGTCTGGGGCCTCGCGCAGCCTGCGTTCGGCGTCATCGCAGATAAGTACGGCGACCGGAAGGCGCTCTGGCTGGGCTTTCTTTTCTATGTCCTGGGAATGGGTGTTTGCGTGGTCGCGACCTCCCCCCTCGGCCAGCATCTCGGCACCGGTTTTCTGGTGGGCATGGGGATTTCGGGCACCGCCATCGGGACGGTGCTGGCTGTTGTGGGCAGGGCGGCGCCGGAAGAAAAACGCACCGCTTATCTCGGCATCGCCTCTGCAATCGGATCGACGGGACAGGTCGTGCTGCCGCTTCTGATGTCCTGGCTGATCGAATGGCTCGACTGGCGGATGACCCTGCTGGTGATCACCACGGCGCTCGCGCCGATGGCGCTCTGCATTCCCTTTCTGCGCGTCGCGCCGGCGCAGGCTTCCCCGAGAGGCGAGTCTGCTAACGTTTCGATTACACAGATGGTTCGGACTGCCTTCGGACACTCGAGCTATAGCCTGCTTACAGCCGGGTTTTTCGTCTGTGGCTTCCATCTCGCCTTTATCACGGCCCACCTCCCCAACTTCGTGCAGCATTTCTGCCTCTCGAACGCCTCGGCAGAAGAGCTACGGGCGCTGGGGCTCCAGGCGATCGCTCTCGCCGGTCTTGCAAACATCTTTGGCACATTGCTCGCAACCCGGCTCGGAACCAGCTATCCGAAGCCCTACGTCCTCGCTGCGATCTATGCGCTCCGAGCCGTGGTGATCGTCGTCTTCATTTCGCTACCTATAACACCTGTCTCCATCATGATCTTCGCTCTGGTCATGGGGGTTCTCTGGCTCTCGACCGTTCCGCTGACCAGCGCCCTGGTATTGACGATGTTCGGTCCAAGGGCGATGGGCACGCTGTTCGGATTCGTCTTTCTCAGCCACCAGCTGGGCGGATTTGCCGGGGTCTGGCTTGGCGGGATCTTGTTCGAGAGCACGGGCAGCTACGACGCCATGTGGCTCCTCTCGATCGCGCTGGGCATCCTCTCCGCCATCGCGCACCTGGCTGTAAGAGAGAACGCGGTACCACGCGGGGGACTTGCCTTGGCCCAATAACCTGTCACCCCCGCAGCCTGCGGCCTGTCCCCAGACTGGAAGCTTCAGACCGGCCGCAGAAACCAGGGGCGCGTTCTGCAGATCCCAACAGGCGTGGTTCGATCCAGCCGCGCGTGATCCGATCTTGCGGGCGCGCCCTTGCGTATCTATCTTTTCTCTTGAAACCTAATACCAAGGAGCGACAATAGTGACCCTTAGAGACGCTTTTCTGTAGTTTTCGGTTAGGAGCGGGTGGCGCAGCGATGCGGCGCATCGGAAGCCGCGTGCGACGCAGCCCGGAAGCTTCAGAAAAACGCCAGATTGGTTGTCTCCAGAGACCTTCGGAGGGCGTCGAGAAAGCCTTCCCGATACGCCGTATCGCCTACGGCGTCTCTCCTGCCCGAAAGTCTCTGGAGACAATCCCTATGGGTCACTATTGTCGCTCCTTGGTATAATCCCCGGATCTGTCGACGCGCGCGGGCGAGAGCGCAGGATGTGCCAGGGAAGAGGATTCCCGAAATTCACTTTGGCTTTTTGCCAAACAAAGACGTCATCCTGCGGAAAGCGAACATGTCCAGCACTCACGAGACCAAAGTCCTCATCATCGGATCCGGCGCCGCCGGTCTGACCGCCGCAATCTATGCCGCACGCGCCAATCTCAGCCCCATGCTGGTCGCCGGCCTGCAGCCGGGCGGTCAGCTGACCATCACCACCGACGTGGAGAACTACCCGGGCTTCGCCGACGTGATTCAGGGGCCCTGGTTGATGGAGCAGATGCAGAAGCAGGCCGAGCACGTCGGCACGAAGATCATCTCGGACCTGATCACCGAGGTAGACTTCTCCAAGCGTCCCTTTGTCTGCAAAGGCGACAGTGGCGACAGCTACGTCGCGGACGCCATTATCATCGCGACGGGCGCACAGGCCCGCTGGCTGGGCCTGCCGAGCGAGCAGCACTTCAACGGGCGCGGTGTTTCGGCTTGCGCGACCTGTGACGGCTTCTTTTATCGCAACAAGCCAGTGGTCGTGGTCGGTGGCGGCAACAGTGCCGTCGAGGAATCCCTCTATCTGGCCGGAATCTGCTCGAAAGTCACCCTCGTCCATCGCCGCGACAGCCTGCGCGCGGAACAGATCGCCCAGCAGCGTCTGTTCAAACATCCCAAGATCGATGTGGTCTGGAACGCGGTCGTGGACGAAGTCCTGGGCGGCGACGGTCCCATGGACGGTGTCGAGGCGGTCCGCCTGCGCTCGACAGTCGATGGCGAGACCAGCGAGCTGCCGACCGAGGGCCTGTTCGTGGCCATCGGGCACGATCCCGCGACCGGCGTCTTCAAAGGTCAGCTGGATATGGACGACGAAGGCTATATCCTGGCTGCGCCCAACTCGACCGAAACCTCGGTACCGGGCGTTTTTGCCGCCGGCGACTGCGTCGACAAGATCTATCGTCAGGCTGTAACGGCCGCGGGGCTGGGCTGTATGGCGGCCCTGCAGACCGAAAAGTTCCTGGCAGAGAATGAGTCGGAGCAATCGGAGGCCGCTGAGTAACCTGCAGCCATGGTCGTCGTCTTGCTGTCGACACTCCCTGCCGGATATTATTAACCTATTGGCTCCATTGTATTTTCGGAGCCATGGCAGGAATTGCTTCCCGCCTGTATACTAGCTGAACGACGATTAAGTTCCGCAGAGGTCTAAAGAACGCGCTTTCCCGACCGACAGAACGGGAGAGCGCGATTGGATGAGAAGGGGGTGAAGGTGGCAGCAGCAGGAGAAACAACAAGAAAGAGCACGCTCGGCGCCTCCATCATGGACTGGGACAAGCTACGCATCTTTCACGCGGTCGCCGAAGCGGGCAGCTTTACGCACGCCGGTGAGATGCTGAACCTGAGCCAGTCGGCTGTCAGCCGACAGATCAGCGCCCTGGAAGACAGCCTGAAGGTCGCGTTGTTCCACCGCCATGCCCGCGGCCTCATCTTGACCGAGCAGGGCGAACTGCTCTACCGGACCGCTCATGATGTTTTCGGCAAGCTGGCCATGACCGAGGCACAGTTAACCGAAAGCAAGGACCGCCCAAAGGGTCCGCTCAAGATCACCACGACGGTGGCCTTCGGCTCCACCTGGCTGGCGCCGCGTATGCGCGAGTTCATGGAAGTCTATCCGGAGATCGAAGTTCAGTTAATCCTAGCAGACCGGGAGCTGGATCTTTCCATGCGCGAGGCCGATGTGGCCGTGCGCCTGACCCCGCCCCGCCAGCCCGATCTGGTGCAGCGGCACCTGCTGACGGTCCATATGCACATCTATTCTTCGGTGGGTTATATCAAAAAGCACGGCATGCCCAAGAGCCCGGAAGAGCTCGACAATCACCGTATCATTGTCTACGGCGAGGAGAACCGCTCGCCCGTGCCCGATGTGAACTGGCTGCTCCGGATCGGCTATAAGCAAGGCCAGCTCCGGCGACCCTCGATGACCATCAACAATGTCTACGGCATCATGCAGGCACTGCAGTCCGGTGCGGGCCTGGGTGCCCTGCCCGACTTCATGCCCCAGGGTAACAGTGACCTGATTCAGGTCCTGCCAGAGATCGAGGGCCCCCAGTTCGACGCCTATTTCGTCTACGCCGACGAGATGCGATCCTCCAAGCGGATTTCGGTCTTCCGGGACTTCCTGCTGCGCAAGGTCGCGGATTCTATCTTTTAACGCTTAAGAGTATGGCGGACGATTACTCCGTCGCGAAACCCGACCCTGCCTTCTTGTAGGCTTCGCGCGGCGGACTAAAGATGTCCAGCACACGGGCGCCTTCAGTTCCGGCCTTGAAGCCATGAGGAACATCGCCGGGCGTGCGCCAAAAATCGCCCGCCTTGACCGGAATCTCCTCGCCGGCCTGAAGACGAAGGCCGCTGCCTTCCAGAAGCACCCCCCATTGTTCTTCCGGGTGGCTATGGACCTGTCCCTCACCGTGCGGCTCGAAGCTCACGATGGAAAGCATCGACTGATCGCCCACGAAGATGCGGGTCATCAATCCGGGGCCTAACTCCCGTTGAATGCCCTGTGTCAGGTCATCGAGATTAAAGAATTCCTGCGTTGTGGACATCACGCATCTCCCTGTTGTTGTTCTTGATCAGATCGCCTTTGGCGTCTTCTCCACCTGCGCAATGAAGGCAGCGAGCCGCCCCCAGAGACTCATCGGATTAGCATACATGGGCCAGTGCCCGGAGCACTCGATCTCCGCCATCTGAACGCCTTGTCGCATCAGGGTGCCAAGATAAGACAGAGACCTGTTGCACTCGCCGTAAACGAACATCTTCGCACAATCGAGGCTGACAAAGGTCTCGAGCAGCGGATCCTGATCGGAGTGTTGAACCAACGAGCGAAAGATCGGTGCGGCGGCTTCCGCGCGCACCTTGTGGCGGAGCGATGCCGCGAACAAGGGTTCGGAGATGCTTGGATTCTCCCACAGGCGTTGGATAAAAGCTTCGAGAAAGGCCATCGGGTCATCGGCCGGGTGTTCAAGGATCTGACGACTGAGAAAGCAGTCTTCCGGCGCCACATTTCCCTCAATGTTGGTGAAGCTGAGAACCTTTCGACCGTTGCCGGCAGCCAGCTTCAGGGCCGTGAGGCCGCCCATCGAGTGCCCCACCAGATGAAAGTCATCGACAGCATAGTGCGCAAGGACCGCTTCGGCGCATCTGCGCAAGAAGGAAATCGAGAGCGCCGAAAGATCGCTACATTCGGTTTCGCCGCAACCCGGCGCGTCATAGGCAATGATGGCATGGTTGGCCAAGCCCGGATGGCAAGCGACATCCGCATAGTCTTCTTTGGTCGACCCGAATCCGTGCAAGAAAAGAATTACCGGTCCGCTGCCGTCGCGTCGCATGACAGAAAGACTCAGCTGCACCCCATCGATATTCAGGGGAAGCGTTTCCCTCCGAAGATTCCTGCTCTCTGTCATGGCGTGTCCAGTTTCGCCTCGCGTCGAAGCCTCATGGATATTGCGATTCATCGGCACATTCAATATATTTTCGTTGATTGTTCTTCTATATATGAAAAATGCATGCGAATCGACGACACAGACCGACAAATACTGTCAATCCTTCTAAAGGCCGCAGCAACCTCGAAAGCCGAAATCGCACGGCGTGTCGGTCTTGCCGCCTCGGCGGTATCCGAACGGATTCGCCGCTTCGAGGAGACAGGGATCGTCAAGGGATTCGAGGCGCGTCTGAACGGGCGGGCGCTCGGAATGCCGTTGCTGGCTTTCGTGTTCATTCGCGAACTCAAGCCCACCAACGGCTTCGATACCGGCGCCGCCCTTGTGCGTGTGACGGGAGTGGAGGAAGTGCACAAGATCGCTGGAGAAGACTGCTTCCTGGTCAAAATCCGCGTCGCCGGCACCGAAGAACTCGGCGCAATTCTCGACAAAGAGATCAACGTCATCCCCACCGTATCGGGCGTGCGGACGACGATCGTGCTGAAGTCGGTCCTCGAAGGTCCGCCGCTCTCAGGTTCAGACCTGTTCGCGGCATCCGAAACGCAGGCGCGGGCAACAACGAACTGAATCGGGCGTCAACGATCAGGCTGTTCTTCCGCCTTACGAATGGCGACCTGCCGGCCTTTAATGGATTCCCGGTAGAACACGAAGAGGCCGCCGCCGACGATCAGCAGGATCCCCGCCACAGCGACCAGATCCGGCCAATCGCCCCAGATCACGATCCCCCAGATGATCGCGAGCGGCAGGGCGCTGTATTCGAAAGGGGCAATGGCGGTGGCTTCGGCCAGGCGGTAAGCCTGGGAGATCATATAGCCGCCGACCGCCGCCAGGGATCCGCAGACCAGCATCAGCAAGGCGTCCTGCGCGTCCGGCCAGCTCCAGGCGCGGAACAGGAACTCGAGGCTCGGGTCGTCAGAACCGGCGTAACGGCCGTCACCGAATATCAGTCCAAAAAGGCTGCTGGCGATCACGAAGGTGAAATGAATGTAGAACGCCAGGGTCGAGGCCTTGTAGCCAACACCGATGCGGCGGGTGATGATCTGCATAGAGGCGTAGCAAAAGGCCGCCAGGACCGGCAACAAGGCGACCAGTTGGATCACGCCTTCGCCGGGACGCAGCATGATCACCACCCCGGCGAGGCCCATGATGACCGCGCTCCAGCGCACAACGCCCACCTTTTCGCCCAGAAAGGGCACCGAAAGGATGGTGATAAAGAGAGGTCCAACGAAGAAAATCGCCAGGGCCTCTGCGATCTGCATGCTGGCCAGGGCCAGAAAGTAGCTCATGTTCGCCACCACGAGCAGCAGACCACGGCCGATCAGCGGCAGGAGGTGCCGGGTACGCAAGCCGGCAAGACCGCTCTCGAAATGCACGATGACCAGCGTAATCAACATCGCCACGCTGGCGCGGGCGAGCACAATCTCGTGGAGAGGATAGCCACCGCTCATCCATTTGATAACAACATCCTGCGTGGAGAGCGCCGCGGCCCCCAGCATGACGCAGAGAATTCCCTGTATCTGTCGATCGGATCGCACCAGGTTCAGCACGAAGTCCGACTTTTCTTACGCATCGATCGGTCTCTCCAGGGTTTCGCGCAGCATTGCGAGCGCGCATCAGTGGCCTGAATAGGCGCGCGATGTGTTGAAAATGCGCGATGCAGTTGGGGGTATTTCGCGCGAAAGGAATGATATCCCGCGACGGAACGGGCCCCAAGGGTTTCAAGATGCAAGACTGCAACAGGCGGGAACAATCGGCCATTGTCGCGTATTTAGGCAAAAAATTCTTTATATTTACAATATGTTACAAGATATGCAGCTTCTGCATATCTCCACTGCCTAAATAGACATCGACACTTGCCGAGGAATGCTTATGTTCTACACATCGATGTTGCGACGCAGCATCAACGAGCTTCCACCTCCCCCGGTGGACTCGTGTTTCCGGACCCCCCTGTCCGGAACTAGGGTCTTCGGACCCCACGTCTCCCAGACGTGAAGCCTCCCTGTTCAACTTGCCGGGAACTGCGGTTCCCGGCATTTTTTTTTGCCAATCCGGCATTCCGGCAAACAAAACGGCCATCAGGCAAACTGCCCGACGGCCGTCTCGAGATCAGTAATTTAGGACCTTATCGCGCATCGCTGAAGGCAACCCTGAGGTTACATATACAGCCGCTCGTTCTGCAGACCACTGTAGAGATCGGCCACGAACTCCCCGTAGCCGTTCCAAGGTAGCGTGGGCACGCGCTCGTCCTGGCCCAGAACCCGCTCGGTCGCCTGGCTCCAGCGCGGATGGGGAACTTCAGGATTGACGTTGGCCCAGAAACCATACTCAGCCGCCTGGATCTCTTCCCAGAAGGACACCGGGCGCTTGTCGGTGAATTCGAAACGCACCAGCCCCTTGACGTGCTTAAAGCCATATTTCCAAGGCACGGCCAGCCGCAGAGGCGCGCCATTCTGCTTCGGCATAGGTTTGCCGTAGAGCCCGGTGGCGATGAAGGACAGCTCGTTGGTCGCTTCCTCGATGGTGAGTCCCTCGATATAAGGCCAGGGATACCAGCTGGCCTTCTGGCCACTGGCAACCGAAGGATCCTTGAAGGTCTCCATCTTGATATACTTGGCCGACGCCAGGGGCTTGGCCATATCGACCAGGGCCTTCAAGGGGAATCCGCTGTAGGGAACCGCCATGGACCAGGCCTCAACGCAGCGGTGGCGGTAAACCCGCTCCTCCAATGGCATCTTTGCCAGGAGATCATCGACACCGATCTCCATCGGGGTCTCGACCATACCGTCGATCTTCACCATCCAGGGGCGCAGCGGCAGGGCCTGCGCCTTCTTCCAGATGTTCTTCGAGGAACCGAATTCATAGTAGTTGTTGTAGGTCGTCGCGAGCTCTTCGTCGGTGATATCGCGGTCGAGGCGGTAGCGCAGGTTGCGCTGAACCGGATAGAGCTTCGCCGAGGGATCTTCTTCCGCGGTCGTGTCGCTGGCGGCTTGGGCGGTTTGTGTGCTCTCGCCGTCACAACCGGCCACGAGACCACCGGCAATGGAGAAAGCGGAGCCGGCCGCGAGGCCTTTGATCAGCTTCCGGCGGTTCAGAAATGTCGATTCCGGCGTGGCTGCCGACTCAGGCAGTTCCCAGCCCTTTTTGATTTTGATCAACATGATAACGCACTCCGCGGTTACGACATCCAGTTAACTAGTTCGATTACCCCTCACAGGCAAATCAAGGACCCGCGAGGTGGAATCTGGACCAAAGAGTCAAAAAGGGCCCGGATTTACACCAGGCCCTTCTATAGCAGGAGATTCTTTCGGGAATCTTAGGTAGACGCCGCCCACTAGGCGATCATGCTGCGCAGCATCCACGCGGTCTTTTCGTGCACCGCCAGACGATCGGCCAGCAGGCCGAGGGTCACTTCATCGTCGCCCGCATCCGCGATGGGCAGGACGCCGCGGGCGGTCTTGGCGACAGCTTCGTGAGCCTCGACCAATTGCCGCACCATTTCCTCGGCCGACGGGACGCCTTCGGCCTCCTGGATCGAGCTCAACCGGGCAAAAGCCGCATAGCTGCCAGGGGCCGGCTCGCCGAGAGCGCGGATACGCTCCGCGATCTCATCGACAGCGGTCGCCAATTCGGTGTAGTGCTCCTCGAACATGGCATGGAGCGACTGAAACATCGGTCCGGTGACGTTCCAGTGAAAGTTATGCGTCTTCAGGTACAGCGTGTAGCTGTCAGCCAACAGGTGCGACAACCCTTCCGCCACCTTTCTGCGTTCTTCCTCGGGGATGCCCGTATTGATTTCCATTGTCCTCTCCTCTTTCCAGCATCAGACGTTCAAAGCAAATTAGTTTTTAGAATGATTCTAATAACAAGAAGAATATAGGCGGGAAGCTCACAGGATTCAAGCTTTTTTAGAATTATTCTAAAAAATAAAACCCTAAATAACTTATATATTTTTCAATCCCTTAAAGGGCTTCAGGCAGAAAAAGGGCCGGCATGTCGAAGCCTATTCGAACATGCCGGCCACAAGAGAGTTTAAGCCTGGATTTAGGCTCAGATTCCCATCAGTGCTCGAGTTGTTGAGACGCCATCACACGCTCAGCCAATTTGCCTGTGAGCTCCTGCAGATGATCGAACTGCCATTCGAAGCTCCCCACGCCGATGGTTAGAGAGCGCAGTTCGATGATGAGATCGTGCAATTCGGCCTGCGGCATATGGCACTTGAACTCATCCCAGCCGTCCCAGCCGGTTTTACCCTCGAATCCCAGAATCTGGCCGCGCCGGCCACTGACAAGCCCATGGACCCGGGCGGTGAACTCGGATGGCACCGAAATCACCACTTCGTAGATGGGCTCCAGCAACACCGGACTGCATTGCGGAAGTCCTTCGGACATGGCCAACCGGGCCGCCGACTTAAAGGCCTGATCCGAGCTGTCGACCGCGTGATGCTGACCGTCGAACAAGGTGACCGAGACATCGACCACGGGAAAGCCGAGCGGTCCACGGCTCAGATATTCCTTAGCCCCTGCCTCGACCGCCGAGATGTACTGCTTGGGAACGGATCCGCCGACCACCTTGTCGACGAACTCGAAGCCCTCGCCCCGCCGTAAGGGTTTGATCTCGACCTGCACGTCACCAAACTGGCCGTGCCCGCCGCTTTGCCGTTTGAAGCGAGAATGCTGCTTGACCTGCTTCTTGATGGTTTCTTTGTAGGCGGTCTGTGGTGGTGAGGCATCCACATCGACATTGTAGCGGGATTTCAAACGGTCGATCATGATCTTCAGGTGCATCTCGCCCTGCCCCCAGAGCAGCATCTGATGGGTGTCGGGGTTGTGCTGAACCGAGAGTGTCGGGTCCTCTTCAATCAGACGGGCGATACTGGCGGTCAGTTTCACATCGTCCTGCCGGTTACGGGGCGAAATCGCCAAGGCGTAGACCGGCCTGGGGACTTCCGGCCACATGATCTCCGCGTTTTCAACCGGCCCTGCCAGGGTGAGCAGATCGCCGGTCTTCACGTCCTGAAGCCGGCCAAGCGCAACCACTTCGCCCTCTCCGGCACTGGCGACTTTCTGGCTATCCGCCCCCATGAGCCGGTAGAGGCCGGAGGGTTTCGTATCGCCAATCGTCCCGGTCTCCGCGACCTCGCCACGCCATATCCGCGCCACCGAAAGCTTACCGGTATGCTGTTGATTGAGTGTCTTCACGACACTGGCGGTCATGCCGCCGTTGGCTGGAACGCCAAGGCGCGCGGCCGCGACGCTCGGTGACGGACAGTCGTGACGGAGAGCTTTGAAGAGACGGGTAATGCCGTTGCCGTGCTCGCCTGAGCCCATCATGACCGGAACGATCAGGTCCTCGGCCAAATCCTTGGACAGTTGGCTGAAGACTTCGTCGGATCCGGGAACCCGGTCTTCCAGAAGCTGTTCGAGCAGGTCATCGTCGAAGTCCGCAAGGGACTCCAGCATCTCCTGGCGGGCTTCGCTTTCGCGCGATCTGATATCCTCGGGAATCTCGATGAGATCTGAAGGACCGCCTTCCTTGTAGCGGTAGGCGCGCTCACTCACGAGGTCGACGAAACCGGTGATCTGGTCACCGTTGCGGATCGGCACTTGGCGCAGCAACAAGGGCCGCGAGGAAATACTCTGCAGGGCCTCCATGACGTCGCGTACCCGCGTGGTCGCCTTATCCGTTTTGCCGATAAAGAGAATGTGGGGGATCTGGTAGTCGTCGAGAAACTTGAAGAGCGGCGCCATGGCCAGAACGCGGTCCACTTCGGGCGGGACCACCACGATCGCAACATCCGCGGCCATCAAAGCGCTTTGGCTTTCGTAGGCCAGTTCGATCGAACCGGGACAATCGATGAAAAACCAGTGCTCGCCGAGGTATTCACAATGGGCAAAGTTGGCTTCCACGCCCATCAGCCGGTCACGGGCCTCGGCCGATGCGTCGCCGACAGTATTGCCCTCGGTGACGGAACCCTTTCGTCCGATCGCTCCTGCCGTGTGAAGCAGGGCCTCCATAAGCGTTGTCTTGCCGCTCGTATAAGGCCCGACGATAACGGCACAACGTGCCGGTTCAGCAGACTTAGACGTCATGTTGTCCTCCCTTTGGCGCACTCATGATACGACCAAACGGCTGACTCCCTTTTTGCTCGGCTAAGTCACCCCACAGATTCGACAGACCCTGCGGGTAGCTTCACCTGCTGCCTGGGAATCAGGCATCAGGACCGGACCACTACGCGCTGGTTATGGTTAACGGTGCTCGATAAACGTCCTCATAACTTTTTCGCTTGAAAGACCATGCTCCCAAAGAATCCGCGAGTCATGCAACAACAAAACTGTCGCAGACGCTTTTGCCGCTGGAAGATCACAGCTTTCAGCATAAAAAAACCGCCCGGGTCCAGCAGACCGCGGGCGGTTTTATCAGTTGAACGAAGTATGCGCCGCAGCTAGCGGCGGCGCTTTACCTCATGCGCGCATCAACTCAGGGCTTCGCAGGCACGCTTGATCCGGGCGCAAGCCTCACGCAGCGCCTCAGTTGAGGTCGCATAGGAAACCCGGAAATAAGGCGAGAGACCGAAAGCCTCGCCCTGGACAACAGCGACCCCCTCGGATTCCAACAGGTAGGTCACAAAGTCGCCGTCGGAGGCGATGGTCTTGCCATCAGGCGTGGTCTTGCCGATCGCGCCCGCGCAGGAGGGATAGACGTAGAATGCACCCTCGGGCGTTGGGCAATGGAGGCCTGGGCAGAGGTTGAGAAGCTCGACCACCATATCCCGGCGTTCCTTAAAGACCGCGTTGCGCTCGGCAATGAAATCCTGAGTACCGGCAAGCGCCTCGACTGCGGCAGCCTGGCTGACCGACGAGGGATTGGAGGTGCTCTGGGACTGGATCTTGGACATGGCTTTGACCAGGTCCTTCGGACCGGCGGCGTAACCGATCCGCCAGCCGGTCATGGCATAGGCTTTGGACACACCGTTGATGGTCAGGGTCCGGTCCTTGATCTGCGGTTCGACCTGCGCCGGGGTCACGAACTCGAAGTCGTCGTAGACAAGGTGTTCGTACATGTCGTCGGTCATGACCATAACGTGCGGATGACGCAGCAAGACATCAGTCAGCGCCTTCATCTCGTCGCGGGTATAAGCCGCACCGGTGGGGTTCGAAGGCGAGTTGAGGATCAGCCATTTGGTCTTGGGCGTGATCGCCGCGTCAAGATCTTCCGCACGCAGTTTGAAGCCGTTGTTCTGGGAACAGGGCACCGCGACCGGTTCGCCCTCGGCCAGCAGGACCATATCCGGATAGGAGACCCAGAAAGGCGCCGGGATGACGACCTCGTCGCCCGGATTGAGGGTCGCCATCAGCGCATTGTAAAGCACCTGCTTACCGCCGGTGCCGACAGTGATCTGATCGGGGCTGTAGTCCAGGTCGTTCTCGCGTTTGAACTTATCGCAAATCGCCTGCTTCAGGGCCGGGGTACCATCGACCGCGGTATATTTGGTGTCGCCGGCGCGGATCGCGGCGATCGCGGCTTCCTTGATATTGTCGGGCGTATCGAAATCCGGCTCACCGGCTCCCAGACCGATCACATCACGGCCCGCGGCTTTCAGCTCGCGCGCCTTGGTGCTGACGGCAATCGTGGGAGAGGGTTTAATTCTTGCGAGGCGGTCCGCAATCTGCGCCATGACCTGAGGCTCCCTGAAATAAGAACGTGGGCTGCACCGGACGCAGACCCGAATGAAGGATAATGTCCGGCGAACCTAGTAAAGCAACCTCCCCTTAGCAACCGAGAAGCGGCCCAAAAGGCAAAGTTTCATGCCGTCTTTAGGAATCTGACAAGATTCCCATCCCTCAGGGAAATCCCGGCAAATTTGCCATGCCGCAAATATGCCACAAAGAACCTTGGAATCGCCGCCTTCCCGCTCTCCCTCCGCCCCGGACAGCAGGCTGAATGCCGCAATAGAGATTTTCCAAATCCTCGTGAAGGACAGCAGCCATGCCCGCGATCCAGATCCCCAGAGGCGCCGCCAGCGGCCGCCGACCCACCGCCGCAACGGCGAACGCCACTGCCATTCCAGCCGGCATCATCCCACCGCGGGTCGCGGCGGGCTGCGGCAGAGCCTTTGGCATTGTGCTCTTTTCCTTGCTGACTGCGATCGCAATGCTGATCGCGACTTTGGTCATACTGCCCAGCAATAGCATCGCGGCCCACGCCGCGGGCGTTCCGGCCACCCAGGCGCCGATTGGGGCCGAGACGAATCCGCTGGCCGGCCTTTTCTTTCCGAGCGGTCCGGACGGCGCAGCCTTTGAGGCTCCACAGCTCAGCAGCGACGTGCGTATCACGGTGACCGGCATGATCGCCCGCGTGGCCCTGCGGCAGCGCTTTACCAATCCCTCCGATTCCTGGCAGGAAGGCATCTATGTCTTTCCCTTGCCGGAGAAATCGGCGGTCGACCGACTGACAATGACGGTCGGTGATCGCGTGATTGCGGGCGAAATCCTCGAAAAGGAAGAGGCCAAGCGCGTCTATGACGCCGCGGCAGCCGCCGGCCAACGGGCCAGCCTGTTGTCATCCGAAAGGCCCAATGTCTTCGTGACCTCCGTGGCCAACATCGGTCCCGGCGAAGAGATCGTCATCGACATCGAGTACCAAGATAGCGCGCTCTATCGCGATGGCACTTTCTCCCTGCGTTTTCCGATGGTGGTCGCGCCCCGCTACAGCCCCCTCGAAGAAGCGCCAAACGAGCGCCCCCAGACCGTCGATGGAGAGGTGCTCAAGCCTCGCCTTGAACCGGCAGCATTCGCGGCCGAGGACCGCGATTTATTCGGCCCGGTCGGCGAGCGCAGCAACCCGGTAACGCTGTCCCTGCGTCTCGACCCAGGGCACGAACTGGCCAGCCTTGCGAGCCTTTATCACCCGATCGACGTAGAGACCCTAGATGAACGCCAGAAGGTCATCACGCTGCGCGAAGGCTCCGTTCCGGCCAACAAAGACTTCGTTCTCGAGTGGCGTTTGGCGTCCGATGGCGCGCCGCAGGCAGCGGTCTTTACCGAGGAATACCAGGGCGAAAGCTATGTGATGATGATGGTCACGCCACCGCTTCCGACCGAGCATCCCGAAGGTCTGGGAAATACCCTAGGCGAGGAGATTTTCACTCCTATCCCTGCGCGCGATGTGGTCTTCGTGATCGACACCTCGGGCTCCATGCACGGCGCCTCGATCGAACAGGCCCAGGCGGCTCTCTCCCTCGCCATCTCGCGCCTTCAACCGCAGGATCGCTTTAATGTCATTCGTTTCGACAACGAGACTTACAGCCTGTTCCATCGCATGCTCCCCGTGACGGCAGATTCCCTGCGGCGCGCGCAGGCTTACGTCAACGCGCTGCAAGCCGACGGCGGTACGGAAATGCGCCCAGCCCTGTTGCAGGCGCTGGCGATGAACGCGGGAACCGATGAGGATCCGGCAGGTGACGCCGAGGGCGAAGACCGTCTGAAACAGGTTGTCTTCCTGACTGACGGCGCGGTCGGCAACGAAGCCGAACTCTTCAAGCTGATCGCTGAAAAACTGGGGGCTACCCGCCTCTTTACCGTCGGAATCGGCGCCGCGCCCAACAGCTACTTCATGCGCAAGGCGGCGGAGGCCGGCCGTGGCACCTTCACCTACATCGGCGACCCCAACGAGGTCGAGGCGAAGATGTCCGCACTGTTGCGCAAACTGGAGCGTCCTGCCCTCACCGATATCGCGCTTGGCTGGCCTGCAGCCGCCGGCAAACTGATCGAAAGCTATCCCTCGACCGTCCCCGATCTCTATCAGGGGGAACCGGTCGTGGTTGTCGCCAAGGTCGGGGAGGTCGAACTGGCCGATCTTGGCGGCAGGATGCTGATCAGCGGCCGCCAGGGCGGTGAATCCTGGCAGCGCCGTGCCTCTCTTGACGACCAGATCGAGGCCGACGGCATCGCCGCACTCTGGGCCCGTTCCAAGTTCGAGGAGATCACTGACGGCCTCTATCTGGGACGGGATCGGGTCGCGGTGCGCGCCGATGCCTTGCAAGTGGCGCTAACGCATCAGTTGGTGACCCGTTACACGAGCCTGGTGGCGATCGACGAACAGCCGGCCCGGCCGCAGGAAGAAAACCTGCAAAGCCGAGAGGTGCCTCGTGAACTGCCTGAAGGCTGGGACCGCGATAAGGTCTTCGGCGGAGAAATCGCCCCCGAGCCGGAACCTGCCGGACAGCGCGCGCTGGCTCCAGCGCCGGCGAACGCCCAGAAAGTCGCGATGCGCAGCCGTCAGCTGCCGGCCTCGATCTCCGGTATGGCCGCATCAGCAAGCGGCCAGGCGGTGCAGCTGCCGCGGACAGCAACACCGGCGACCCTCAACGCGATCATCGGTTCCATTCTCCTGCTGCTGGGCGGTCTGCTCTTCGCAGTCTTAAAGCTGCGCAAAGGAGGCGCCGGAGAGCATGCCTAAGCTGTTTCGTCATACAGGTTTGTCGCGCCGCAAAGGCGCGGCGCTCCTGGCCGCCGGCCTGATCGTCCTGGGGCTTTGGCAGGTGGGTCAGGCCGGCTACATCCATCTCAAAGCTCAGCTGGCGCAGGTACTGATCCAAACCGCCTGGGCAGACACCCTGAACGGAAAATCCCAGGTCCGTCCCTGGCCCTGGGCCGACACCTGGCCGGTGGCGCGCCTGCAGATCCCCGATCTGGAAATCGACCTCATGGTCCTGGCCGGCGCCAGCGATCGCAACCTGGCCTTTGGGCCGGCACACCTGGACGGGACCGCGGCACCTGGCAGCCTGGGCCACAGCATTCTGGGCGGGCACAGGGACACGCACTTTTCCTTTCTGCGAGAGGTTAAAGACGGCAGCGAAATACGTGTGCAAACGCCCGATGGTGCCTGGCGCAGCTATGTCGTAACCGACAGACAGGTGATCGACTCTCGCTACGCCCAGCTGGCCGCGGGAACAGGCGAGGCAGCCTTGACACTGGTAACCTGCTATCCCTTTGAAAACGTTGTGCCAGGCGGCCCACTGCGCTATCTGGTCTCGGCTTACGAGCGCCAGGAAAGCGCCTGGCTGCCGCCCGACGAGAGCACAGACCTAGACAGCAGGAGTAGCGGCAACGCACAACCTGAGAGGGGCATTTGAGCCGCAGGTTCTTCACGCCGTATTAATAAGCTGTTCGTAGACTGAATGCCGTTGGTTTTCCAGGCGGTTACCGCCTTCTCGTGGGGGTCGCCCCCAATTCGGCAGAGTTTGTATGGCAGAGAGCAGCCCGCAGCTTCAATCTGTGAAGCAACTGCGTCAGGAGCGTGATCGCTTCCTTGCGTTCGCCTTCTGCCGCGCGGATTTGCTGCTCGAACTGACAAGCGACCGGAAAATCGTCTTCGCCAGCGGCGCCTGCCGAAGCGTGTTCGGCCTGAACGCCGAAGATCTGACTGGGCAGGACCTCCTCACCTTCATCGTGCGCCAGGATCATCCGGTGATTTCGGAAATGCTGGCTGGGATGACCGGTGGTATCCGGCCCGAACCGATTAACATCACCTCTCAGGACCGCAGGGGCTTTACACGCCTGCTCTCCGTTACCGGCTACTACGTGGAAGACCTGCAGCAGCACTACTTCCTCTCCTGCAAGATCCCGTCGGTCACGCAGGCCCGTTCAGCCGCGGACGAGCGCCAGGCCGCAGGGGCCGTCATGCACGACACCTCGAGCTTTGGCGCGGTCATCGCCAACAGCCTCGAGACCACCGCTCAGCACAAACTGACCCTGTTGGAAATCGGCAACTACGGTGCGGTGCTGGATCAGCTCGACGCGGCCTCTCAGGAGGAATTACACGAGACCATCAACAGTTACCTGCGTGCCAGCTCGGACGATGCCAACGCTGCCGCGGCATTCGGCGAAGGGCGCTTTGGTCTGGTGCATCGTCCCGAGCTCGATATCGATCATCTGAGTTCTGAGATTTCCGCCAAGGTGGAGTCAGCCGACCGGAACGGTCTGGGCATCGAGATCGAGAAGGCCAGCATGGTCCTGGCCGAAGCCGGCGTTGCCGGCGGAAATCCTGCTCAGGCCTTCGACTACATGGTCCGCCAATTCGCCCGCGGCGGCGAGGACGGGATCAAACTGAACGACCTGCAGAACGGTCTGCCGAACGTCCTGAACAAAATTCAGAAGACGGCAACCCGGGTGAGATCGGTGATCGCCGACGAATCTTTCAAGATGGCGTTCCAACCCATTGTCGATCTGAATTCCCTCACCAAACATCATTATGAGGTTCTGGCGCGCATCGACGGCGAGATCGGCTCGCCGGCTCAGTTTATTCAGTCGGCCGAGGACCTCAGCCTGATCCGGGGATTTGACATGGCGGTCTGCCGCAAAGCCATCAACTGGCTACGCCAACAGGGCGACCAGATGGCGCAGCGGTCCATCGCCGTCAATCTCTCCGCGCAATCGATCGGTGACATGGGCTTTGTTCAGAACCTGAAAGAACAACTCGAGGTGCTCGAGAGCGGGCGGCAACATCTGCTGTTCGAGATCACCGAATCCTCTCGCATGGAGGACCCGCAAGCCGCGAACAAGGCCATCCAGGATCTGCGCGAGGCCGGACATCTGGTTTGCCTGGACGACTTTGGCGTCGGCGAGGCCTCGCTGCAATATCTGCGGCAGTTCCAGGTCGACATTCTGAAGATCGACGGCAGCTACGTGCGCGAGTGCCTTGAGGACAAGACATCCGCCCACATCCTCAAAGCCATTGCCGAGCTCTGTTCCGATCTTGAGATCGATACGGTCGCGGAAATGATCGAGGATCAGGAAACCGTAGACTTTCTGCTCAGCTGCGGCGTCACCTTCGGTCAGGGTTACTTTTTTGGCCGCCCCTCCCAGGAAATTCATGTCTTTGAAGAGACCGAACGGCCGCGGCCCATGGCCAAGCGCATGGGCGTCAAGGAAAGCTGGGGATAGGAGTTTCCCCCGATCCGTCCAGCCGAGGCGGTAAAGAGAAATTCATCGCTTCTTTTCCGAGTCAAGTCTGGCACTCGCGGCCTCGGCGAGTCATAAATGAAGGCATGAGCACGACACTGATCGAGGCCCTGCCCGACTCCTTTTCCAAGGCCGACTCCAGGCCCTTCCGCATCGATTCCGAATACCAGCCGGCGGGCGACCAACCGCAGGCAATCGTGGAACTGACCCAGGGTTTCCTCAACGAAGAGCGCGACCAGGTTCTGCTCGGCGTAACCGGGTCTGGCAAGACCTTCACCATTGCCCATACGATCCAGAAGCTTCAGCGCCCGTCACTTGTCCTGGCGCACAACAAGACGCTGGCTGCGCAGCTCTATTCGGAGATGAAGTCCTTCTTTCCGGACAACGCCGTCGAGTACTTCGTCTCCTACTACGACTACTACCAGCCGGAAGCCTACGTGCCGCGCAGCGACACCTATATCGAGAAGGACAGCTCTGTTAACGAGCAGATCGACCGCATGCGCCACTCGGCGACGCGGGCACTGTTCGAGCGCGATGACGTGGTGATCGTCGCTTCGGTCTCCTGCATCTATGGTATCGGTTCACCGGAAACCTACGCCCAGATGATCATCAGCCTCAAACCGGGACAAATGATCGATCGGCGCGAACTGCTGCGCTCCCTGGTGGAGCTGCATTACAGCCGCAACGACATGGCCTTCGGCCGCGGCAGCTTCCGGGTCAACGGCGACACGGTGGAGATCTTTCCGGCCCACTACGAGGACCGGGCCTGGCGGATCAGCCTCTTCGGCGACGAGATCGAATACATCCATGAGTTCGACCCCCTGACAGGGCAAAAGACCGACAGCCTGGAACAGGTCAAGGTTTACGCCAACAGCCACTATGTCACGCCGCGCCCGACGCTGCAGCAGGCGGTCAAGCAGATCAAGGAAGATCTCAAGGTCCAGCTGGAGCACTTCCGAACCAACAACCAATTGCTCGCCGCGGAACGACTTGAGCAACGCACCACCTTCGATATCGAGATGATCGAAGCCACCGGTTCTTGCGCCGGCATCGAAAACTATTCGCGTTACCTGACCGGCCGCAATCCCGGCGAACCGCCCCCGACACTGTTCGAATATCTGCCTGACAACGCCATGATCTTCGTGGATGAGAGCCACGTGACCACCGGTCAGCTGCACGGCATGTTCCGGGGCGACTTCGCGCGTAAATCGACCCTGGCCGAATACGGCTTCCGCCTGCCCTCCTGCGTGGACAACCGTCCCCTAAAGTTCGAGGAATGGAACGCCATGCGGCCGCAGACCGTCTATGTCTCGGCGACACCCGGCAAGTGGGAGCTGGAGCAGACCGGCGGCGTTTATGTGGAGCAGGTGATCCGACCGACCGGCCTGATCGACCCTGTCTGCGAGATCCGTCCGACCGAGACCCAGGTCGACGACCTGATGGACGAATGCCGGCTAGCGGTGGATGCCGGCCTGCGGGTCCTGGTGACCACTTTGACAAAGCGCATGGCCGAGGACCTCACCGAGTATATGTACGAGGCCGGCATCAAATGCCGCTACGTCCATTCGGACGTGGATACGCTGGAGCGCATGGAGATCATTCGGGATCTGCGGCTTGGAGTCTTCGATGTGCTGATCGGCATTAACCTGCTGCGCGAAGGTCTCGACATTCCCGAATGCGGCCGGGTCTGTATCCTGGATGCGGACCGGGAAGGCTTCCTACGCTCGACCACCTCGCTGATCCAGACCATCGGCCGGGCCGCGCGCAACGTCGACGGCAAGGTCATCCTTTACGCCGACACCATGACGGACTCCCTGAAGGCGGCCCTGGATGAAACCAACCGGCGCCGGGAGAAGCAGCAGGCTTACAATGCGGCGCATGGCATCACGCCGGAATCCGTCCGCAAACAAATCACGGATATTCTGCAAAGCGTCTATGAGAGCGATCACGTCACCGTCAAAACCGGCGACGAAGACACACCGCATCTAATCGGTAACAATCTCAAGGCGCATCTGGAAGATCTCAACAAGCGCATGCATGCCGCCGCCGCGGATCTGGAGTTCGAAGAAGCGGCCCGTCTGCGCGATGAGATCCGGCATCTGGAAAACAGCGAGCTCGAATTGACCTCGGGACCGCCGAGTTCCGGCAAAGCGCAGTTTACGGACCGCATCGCACGGGCCGATGCAGCCTCAAAGAGCCGAAAGAAATCCAAGGGCAAAGCGCGGCGTCGGTAATACCATCGACCAGCGAGGAAACGTGCGAAGAAGGCTTATGCCTCCCCTCACATGAGGTACGCGTTTTTACGGATTTTGGCGCCCACAGCATTTCCCTAAAGTATAAGAACCTGTGGGCTTTCCGATCACCAAAAAACAACTATTTTTTTGCTAGAGTAAAAGCACACAAGACTCTAGCAGCTCTTTGTTAAATTGCATGAAGAGTCGTTTTTACTAGCGAAAAGCGATCAAGACGCCAAGTTAAACCCAGGTTAAAGCCGGACTAACCAAATTGCCGCAGCTAACACACTTCAACGACCGCACTGCCATCACAAAGTATGATGCGCTTCGCACGCCAATCTGGGTGTTCGACGTCAAGCATCATGCCATGTGGTGGGCGAACAAAAGTGCGCTAAGGTTCTGGAAAGCCGCGTCGTTGGAAGAGCTGCTGGCGCGCGACTACTCCCGGGACTCGGATACGGTGCGAAAGCGCCTGCGTCAGATCGTGGAAAGTACCGCGGACGGCGAGTCCGCGACCGACACCTGGACCCTTTACCCGAAAGGCGATCCGGTCACCGTCGTGCTCGACATGAAGCCGATTACCATCGAAGACGGCGCCCCGGCCCTCCTGATCGAAGCAACCGAACCGCTCGATCTGCGACGTGAACCGGAAGCCCTGCGCATTTTGGAAGCCGCACGTTACACGCCCCTCATGGTGAGCATTTTTTCGCTGACAGGTGAGTTGTTGGCGCAAAACCCCGCCGCCAGCGCGGCCTATGGACTCCCGCAAACCTCTGGTGGCGCGGGAGCTGCGGCTTTGGAGCAGCGCTTCGTCAAACCAAGAATAGCTTCGGCCTTGGTCAAGTCCTGCAGGAGAGGTCATCGGCACAGCGGAGACTTCCGAGTGCGGACGTCAAAAGGAAAGCGTTGGCATCATCTGGATGCGCGGCCAGCGCAGGACCCCATGACCGGCGATCGCTCTATCGTCATTACCGAGGAGGACATCTCCTCGCGCAAACGCGCGGAGCGTCAGCTTGAAAGCCTGAACCAGACACTGGAGCGGCGCGTCCAGGAGCGCACCCACGAACTCGATACCGCGCGCCTGGCGGCAATTCAGGCCAATCACGCCAAAAGCGACTTTTTGGCGACGATGAGCCATGAACTGAGGACACCTCTCAACGCTATCATCGGCTTCACCGACCTGCTGTTGAAAGATATCTACGGCGAACTAAACGAAAAGCAACGGGAGATCCTGGCGGATATCGGCGACAGCGGCAGTCATCTCTTTACCCTGATTTCCGATTTGCTGGACGCCTCACGGATCGAAGCCGGCCGTTTGGAGCTGAAGGAAACCCAAGTCAACCTCTGCGCTATCGTGGAAGAGTGTACGACGGCCTTGGCGCCAGCCTGCAAAGGCAAAAACATAAACATCGTCCACAAGGGGATCGACACCAATACAGAACTCCTGGCCGACCACACGCGCCTGAAACAGATCCTGCTCAACCTGATGTCCAACGCGGTGAAATTCACGCCGGGCGGCGGCACGATCAGGCTTGAAGCGCAGCCTGATGCAACGAAAGACAATCTGATGCTGAGTGTCCTGGACAACGGCGAGGGCGTACCGGAAGAGATGATCCCTGCGCTATTCGAGCCCTTCGCCCAGGCCAGCCCGGATCACAGCAATCTGCAACGCGGCGCCGGGCTTGGACTCTATATCGCGAAGAGTCTGGCACAGCTCCACGACGGCGACATTTCCTTTCAAAGCCGGGTCGGCGAAGGCAGTTGCGTCACGGTTTCGCTGCCACAGGCTCGGGTCATCGCTGGACTGCCCCTGGGATAAGCGGTCCGGCAAGCGCGGGCTTTCAACTCAAGACCGCGCGGCCAAGGATCAGGCAACAGGGTCCTTCGACTTCATTTCGAGAATGTGCCGCCAGCCTTCACCGCTGGACATCAGGCAGCTTTTGCCGCCAGGCTGCGTCATCAGCAAGGTCCAGGAACCCGAGGGACCCGAGAAGACCTCGAGCAAACGGCCGTCGGCAGTCACTCCGTAAGCAGTCCGGCCCTCGTGGTAGCGGTCTTTCAGAGTGTCTAAGATCGCTTGACGCTCTCCACAGGATACGGTCTGCGCGGATGCCGGCGTTGCCGCGACTGCGCCGGTCAAGAGCAGCATTGCAACAGCCCCCGGCACCGAAATTCTCTTCATCGCTTCAACAAAATTCGACATTGCATCCTCCAGCTCGACATCATCGGATCCTTTCTTTTTGCCGATGGGCCGGGCACTCAATTGATCACAGGACCTCTCCCGTCGTGTTTTACATATGGTTAATAAAATCAAGACATCAATAAATGATCCATAGGCAATGTATAAGTACGCACAGATTCGGCTTCAATTTTCTGTGTGGGAAATCACAAATCGCACTTTCTTTGAAAATTATTTCGCAATAAAGGTCTTTTCTAAGAAAGGTTTAGTCGATGACGGTTTCTTTTTTTATTCTCACCGATTGACTTCGTAAAATCATCAGACGGCTTGATGATCGAAGGAGGCAACGTCACATTGACTGAAGCAGCTCTGCTGCAACAGGCAGAGGTGGCAAGCACCCGATTGACAGCGGGTGAGAGACAAGAGCGGGAGATCCGAAGGATGAGTGAGAAAGTCGTCAAAAGCGAGGCCGAGTGGCGCGCTCAATTAACCCCTGAACAGTTTCACGTCACGCGCAAGGCAGGCACGGAGCGTCCCTTTCAGAATGCCTATCACGACAGTAAGAAGCCCGGCACCTACAACTGTATCTGTTGTGACGCCCCGCTTTTCCGCTCAGATGAAAAATACGATTCGGGAACAGGCTGGCCCTCCTTCTGGGCTCCGGTCTCGGAAGATGCAGTGGCGACCAAAGTGGACCGAACGCTCTGGATGAAGCGCATCGAGGTTCTCTGCGCGCGCTGCGACGCTCATCTGGGACATGTTTTCGAGGATGGCCCCGCTCCCACAGGCCTGCGTTACTGTATGAACTCGGCCGCGATGAATTTGAAAGACGCGGCACAGAAGCAGGACGAAACCGAAGCAGCGGATGTTTCGAACGGCTAAACTCGGCCAGGGCGGTCGGGGGATGTGGACTCATTATGGTGAGGTTCAGGTCCCCTGCGCCCAGGCGAAAAGCCGAAAGCAGGCTTTACCTCTATCGCCGGAATCCGATAGATATTGAAATCGCCGGGGGGAAGACGCATTTAGCTATCCATTCCACGATTGAACTTTTGATTAACTTCGTTAGGGATCACCCTTAGGGCGCGAAGCGGGACTTTGCCGCGCACAACAGATTGGCCGACATGTATTCTGTCATCATCATTCGCCGCGGCGAGCCGCTTTTTCCTGGCCGTCCGGCCGCTACGCGCACGGAAGGGATCTGACGACCGTGACGCCTCTGGCTTTTTTGATGACGGGCGCCGGACTGCTGCTTTTGGCGTTTGGCGGCGAGGTTCTTCTGCGTGGTGCGATTGGCGTCGCTAATAACCTCGGCCTTTCACCCATGCTGATCGGCTTGACGGTTGTGGCCTTCGCAACCTCTATGCCTGAGCTCGTCGTAACCGTCACTGCTGGCCTTGAGGACGTGACGGATATCGGCGTGGGCAACGTGGTCGGCTCGAACGTCGCCAACATTCTCCTGATCCTGGGTGTCGCTGCCATAATCTCACCGATCGCTACCAAGCCGCAGTTGGTTCTGAGGGACTGCGTCGCGGTTCTGGCCGCAACCGCGATGTTCGTTGGGTTTGCCTACTACGGGGAACTCTCCCTGATGCATGGCGTGGCGATGGTCGGCTGTCTGATTTGCTATGTCTGGTACAGCTACCGCACAGATGCCGTACGCAATGGAAACTGTGGCGAGGCGAGCCTGGGCGAACTCGACGATGAGGTGTCGGAGGAAATCGAGAGCGCGCCGAAGTCAATCCTGGTCGCCGTGTTGCTGGTTCTTGGCGGTATCTTCGGCCTGGTCGTCGGATCGGAGCTTCTGGTGCGCGGCGCCGTGCAGATCGCCCGCGCCGCCGGCGTATCGGAGACCGTGATCGGCCTCACCCTGGTGGCGTTCGGAACCTCGCTGCCAGAGCTTGCCACCTCCATCACCGCGGCGATCCGCGGACACACGGAAGTCGCATTGGGCAACGCGCTCGGATCCAACCTTTTCAATCTGCTGCTCATTCTCGGCGTCCTGGCAATGGTGACACCCTTTCAGGTCGACGCTGCGCTGCTCAGCTTCGATGTCTGGATCATGGCCGGCGTCTCCGTCATGGTGGTCCCGCTCATCATGTTGCGCGGACAGATCGGACGCCGGTCCGGATTGATCTTCCTGCTGCTCTACGGTCTCTACATCTGGTACCAGTTCGGCATGGCCCCGTCCGCGGCCTGATCGCAGCAAAATCCGGGCGCAAAGACTGCAGATCGATCTCAGCAAAACTTGTCACCCACCCATCGCTTCTGCAGGATCACGCCGATGACGGATCAGCAAAACACAGGTCATTCAGGCAACTATCCGCGCGCGGTTCTGATCACCGGCGCCGCCAGGCGGATTGGACGTGCGCTCGCGCAGGACTTTGCAGCGCAAGGCTGGCATGTAGCCGCCCATTACAACAACTCGGGTGAAGACGCACAGACCTTGGTGGCGGAGATCGAGGCAAAGGGTGGCCGAGCCACTGCCATCCAGGCAAACCTGGCTTCAGAGGCGGAGGTACAAGACCTGATCCCGCGCGCCATCGCGGAAATTGGGCCGCTCGGCTGCCTGGTCAACAATGCTTCGACCTTCGACCTGGACTCCATTGAAACGGCAACGCGGGCAAGCTGGGACCAGCACATCGAACCCAACCTCCGGGCGCCTCTGGTTCTCGTACAAGCTTTTGCAAAGCAACTGGAGACAGCACAACCGCAAGGTCAGCCGCCGCTGGAGGGCGCGGTCATTAACCTCATCGATCAACGGGTCTGGAACCCGACCCCGCACTATTTGAGTTACGCCCTCTCGAAGGCCGGGCTCTGGGCCATGACGAAACAGCTGGCCTTGGAATTGGCGCCAAAAATCCGAGTGAACGGCATCGGCCCTGGACCGGCGTTACCGAACAGCCGGCAGAGCGCAGCCGATTTTCAGGCCCAGTGCGATGCCCTGCCTCTTGGGATCGGCACCTCCCCTGAAGAAATTTGCGCAGCCGCGCGCTTTTTGCTGGCGGCGCGCTCCATGACCGGGCAAATGATCGTTCTGGATGGCGGCGAACACCTGGGTTGGGCGCAGCCGTCCAAGGACCATCGCTTTTTCGACTAACGACGCCCGTGACATCGACGGGCTCAGAGACACTAGAGGGACATAAATGTCGGCACACCCGCGCACCGAGTCGACCCCCGTGGATATTACGCTTGCCGACACAGCGCTGACCTCTCAGCGCATCGTCGTGCGCGACATGACGCTTACCTGCCGGATCGGACTTAGCGACGAAGAGCGCGCCCGAAGCCAGCGCCTGCGCCTCAATCTGGAAATCGAAATTCAGCCTGCGGCGCCAAACCAGGATGAAATCTCAGAAGTGGTTCACTACGGTCACCTGGTCGCGCGCATCCGAAACACCTGCCTCGATAACAACGTCAAGCTGCTCGAGACGCTGGCGGACCAAGTGATCGAAGCCTGCTTCTTCGACGCACGCGTGGTCGCCACGCGGATTCGCATCGAAAAGCTGGATCGTTACCCTGATGTCGGAGGGATCGGAATCGAGATCGAACGCCGGCGCAAAACGACGTGACGCCGGCGAGAGAATTGGAAGCGCAAAGCGCGTTCGCGAAAAGCCGTCTTCCTGTCACAAATCGTTAACGTCATCGTAACGACTCAAGAGCGCCTCATAAGCCCTTGCGAAAACGTAATCTATCGGATCGGACAAGCAGAGTTTTGCACAACCCTCCCGAGGCCTTTTTTAAACCGAAAGGAGTCAAGCCGGATTTTTCTTTCTTTAAAGTTTCTTTACGCTTGACTAAAAATTATTATATATTTTTCAATGGTTTAATAATTTCTGCCCAAAATTTAGGCATACCGATCAAGGGCTTGATTCCTCTAGGGCTAACCCCTCGGGACCGATATATACACACAGAGTTATCCACAGATTCAGTGGATATGTTGGTTAATGGGATTTAACGGAAGCTAAAACCACCCAGATGCGCCATCTGACATCGGTTTCACAATTGGGTCACATCACTGTCACGCGGGTTACGGCGCAAACGTCACAGCCTTTTGCGCAAGCGCAACTTTCCTCCAGCGGCGTGACAGGCGATACTGAGCTAAGACCGTGTATCGCAGAGATCAGTCGGCCCAGCACGCGAAGCACGTAGGTAAGTTCAGATTCCGATGCAACTTATGTCATGGTGAAATCTCCGGGAAGACGGCGGCGGAACGATCCGTCGCAGGGTGGCAAACGTTCGGCTATGCCGAACATGGAAGCCCTCGACCGGGAGAACCGTAAATCCGGACTATCCGAAGAGATGCTGACCTGGCGGGGACCGGAACCCTCGTCGCTGTCACAAATGACGGAATCGCCCACCGACGCGGATGGACCTGACGCCCTTCCCGTCTCCGATCCCGAAAATCTCGAGATCGAGAATGGATCCGGCAGCCGGCTGCAACGCGGCGCGACGGTCATTTCCGCTGCCGTCAAAACTCTACCCAACGCACCTGGCGTCTACCGCATGCTCTCCGAAGACGGCGATGCGCTCTATGTGGGTAAAGCCAAGAGCCTTAAGAAGCGCGTCAATTCTTACACAAGCGTTGGCAAACTGCCCTACCGTCTGAAGCGCATGGTCGCCGAGACGCACTCCATGGAATTCGTGACGACCCACACCGAGGTCGAAGCCCTGTTGCTCGAGAGCAATCTGATCAAGCGCCTGATGCCGCGCTACAACGTGTTGCTCCGGGATGACAAGTCCTTTCCCTACATCCTGGTGACGGCCGACCGGGAAACCGCACAGATCACCAAACACCGTGGTGCCCAGAAGCGCGATGGCGCTTACTTCGGCCCTTTTGCGAACGCCACCGCGGTCAACATGACCATCACCGCCCTGGAGAAAGCATTTCTCCTACGCTCCTGCAGTGATGGTGTTTTCAACAATCGCAAGCGCCCTTGCCTGCTCTATCAAATCAAACGCTGCTCCGCGCCCTGTGTTGGCCGTATTTCCAGCGAAGCATACGGTGAGTTGGTCGACCAGGCGCGCGCCTTTCTCTCCGGCAAATCACAAAGCGTGCAACAGCAACTGGTCCAGCAGATGGAGGCTGCCTCCGAATCGTTGGACTTCGAGGTTGCCGCCGAGTACCGCGACCGGATCCGGGCACTGGCGCATATCCAGTCGCGCCAGGACGTGAACGTCTTGGGTATCGACGATGCTGATGTCTTCGCCGCCCACGCCGAGGCAGGTCAGATCTGTATTCAGGTCTTCTTCTTCCGGGCGGGGCGAAACTATGGCAACCGCGCCTACTTTCCGAGCCACGACAAGACGCTAGAGGTCGGCAACGTCCTCTCAGCTTTCCTGTCGCAATTCTATGACAACAAGCCCATTCCCAAACTGATCCTCACCAGCCATAAGCCGGCCGATGCCGCTCTGTTAGGCGAAGCACTCTCCTTTCGCGCCGACCGGCGGATTGAAATCGCCACACCGCTGCGGGGCGACAAACGCAAGATCATTGAGAATGCACTGCAAAACGCCGAACAGGCCCTTGCCCGCCGGATGGCCGAAAGCGGCAACCAGCGGCGACTGCTCGAAGGTCTGGCGGAAACCCTGGGTCTGGATGCCATGCCGGAGCGGGTCGAAGTCTACGACAACAGCCACATCCAGGGATCGAATGCCTACGGCGGCATGATCGTTGCCGGGCTTGAGGGCTTTATGAAGTCCGCCTATCGCAAGTTCTCTATCCGTGGCGCGGCCAACAAAGACAAACAGGCAACCGGACCAGAGTCAGACAGAGATGCCGAGCCCGAAACTACGAGTCGGGCTACGCAGGCAAGCGATAACGAAGCCTTCACCCCAGGGGACGACTACGCAATGATGCGCGAGGTGCTGCAGCGCCGCCTGAGCCGGATCATGCGGGAAGATCCCGAACGCAAAAGCGATCAGTGGCCGGATCTAATTCTGCTCGACGGTGGTAAGGGACAGCTCACGGTCGGGCTGGAAGTGCTCGCAGAGCTCGGGATCGACGACGTCGCCATCGCGGCGGTCGCGAAAGGCCCCGAGCGCAACGCTGGGCGGGAGCGGATTTTCCTGCCGAATAAACCCTCATTCATGCTGGCACCGCGCGATCCCGTGCTCTATTTCATCCAGCGCCTGAGAGACGAGGCGCACCGCTTCGCTATTGAAACCCACCGCAAAGGCCGGACGAAGAGCCGCCTGAAATCGGCACTGGACGATGTTCCAGGGATCGGCGCGAAGCGAAAGAAGGCTCTGTTGCGTCATTTCGGCAGTGCCGGGGCGGTATCGCGGGCAGGACTGAGCGATTTAGAAGCGGTGGAGGGCATTAACAAAGCGGTAGCCCGAAAAATTTATGATCATTTCAACACCCTGGGATAATTGCCCTTTAGTCTCTGTTACAAGCCGTCTAGTGTGGCGCAATTCTCCTCATTGGTGAGTTGAAGCCGATGTTTCCCAAGACGGGGCTTACAATCGGAATGTGATCGGACGCTAGCAGGACTGCACACCGTCGATGTTAACAACGCTGCCCAATTTGCTGACGCTGTCGCGGATCATCCTGATTCCGGTCATGATCGGGCTCATGTACATCGACACGCCGCTGAACCGCTGGCTGGCCTGGGGCATCTTTACCCTGGCCTGTGTCACAGACTGGCTGGACGGCTATCTGGCGCGGAACATGGACGACGAGTCACCTCTCGGACGGTTTCTGGACCCCATCGCCGATAAACTGCTGATCGCTTCGGTCATCGTCATGCTAACCGCCGTCGGACGCATCGAAGGCCTGGTGGTGATTCCTGCAATCATCATTCTCTGCCGGGAACTGCTGGTTTCCGGCCTGCGCGAATACCTGGCGGAAATCAAAGTGGCAATGCCAGTCAGCAAACTGGCCAAGTGGAAGACCGTGATTCAGATGATTGCGCTCGGCACCTTGATCGTGGGTGATGCCGGACCCGCAAGCTGGCCAGTGCAGTCGGCCGGCGAATGGGGGCTTTGGATCGCGGGCGCCTTGACGGTGATCACCGGCTACGACTATATGGCCAGCGGTCTGAAACACATGCTGAACAGCCGCTCGTAAATCCGGCGGCACTAAATTTGATGTACGCTTCCTGCACCTCTCACCGGCCTATCGATGACACCGCGGCGATCGCCGCATGCAAAGCGGAGACGGCCGCGCGATGAAAGTGTTCGGACTCGCCGGTTGGAGCGGCAGCGGTAAAACCACCTTGGTCTGCAAGCTTATTCCCGAACTTATTTCCCGCGGCGTGACGGTGTCGACTCTCAAACACGCACACCACAATTTCGACGTGGACAAGCCAGGTAAGGACTCCTACGAGCATCGCCAGGCCGGCGCTACCGAGGTCATGATCTCCTCTGGAAACCGTTGGGCGCTGATGCACGAACTGCGCGGTGCTCCCGAACCGACAGTCGAGGAGTTGGTGACACGCCTGTCCCCGGTCGATCTTCTGCTGATCGAAGGCTTTAAGAAGGAATCACACCCAAAGCTGGAGATACATCGCCCGTCCGTCGGAAAACCGCTGCTCTGTCCTGACGACCCGCAAATCGTTGCTGTCGCGAGCGATCAGCCACTGAAAGATACCGGACTCCCCAATCTGGATCTCGACGATGTCGCCGCAATCGCCGACTTCGTCATTGCGCATTGCGGCCTAACCCCCAAGTGACACATCATATGCCGGGTAACCGTCAAAAGCTGGGAAGATAAGTTAGAGGCGTCGTGGCACAGCTATCAGATGACTGTTTCGCCCATGGCGGGCGTTTGATGCGCACTGACGAAGCGCTGGCCTTGCTGGAAGACAAGGTGGCCTGCATCACCGATCCGGAACAGATCTCCACCGCAGCAGCCCTTGGCCGGATTCTGCGCGAGGATGTGATCGCGCCAGCGAATATTCCTCCCCACGACAACTCAGCCGTGGACGGCTATGCGGTCTACTTCGACGACTTGAATCCGGAAGGCTCAACGCGCCTACGCATCGCGGGCCGGCAGGCGGCCGGCCAAATGCCCGTTGAGCCACCGCAGCGCGGTGAGGCGCTGCGAATTTTTACCGGTGCGGTTATGCCGGCAGGACCCGACACGGTCATGATGCAAGAGGACTGCAGCCTCGAAGACGGTTGGGTTGTCATTCCAGCGGGCATCAAACGCGGCGCCAACAGGCGTGACGCAGGCGAAGATGTGAGCGCCGGCAGCCGGGTCCTGGCCGAGGGCCAACGCCTGCGCGCCCAGGACCTGGGACAGGCGGCGGCAGTCGGGCGCGAAACTCTCGCCGTGTCGCAAGCCCTACGTGTCGCTCTTTTCTCGACCGGCGACGAGTTGCGCGAACCCGGCCAGGCACTGGACGCCGGTGCAATCCACGATTCCAACCGCTATACCCTGGGCGGCCTGCTCAGAAGCCTGGGATGTGAAGTATCCGATCTGGGTATCCTGCGGGACGAAGCAACCGGCATTCAGTCCGCGCTGGCTTCCGCCGCCGAAGCACATGACGTTGTGATTACTTCGGGTGGCGTATCCGTTGGTGAGGAAGATCACGTCAAGCAGGCGATTGAAAACCTTGGCCAGATCCACGCCTGGCGCCTGGCAATTAAACCCGGACGTCCGATCGCGCTGGGACAGATCGGCAGGACACCTTTTGTGGGTCTGCCGGGAAACCCGGTGGCGGTCATGGTGACCTTTTCCATGATCGTCCGGCCGATGCTGCTCCGCCTGATGGGCGGTCAGGTGACGACGCCGCAGCGCTTTCCCGTACGGGCGGGTTTTTCCTACCGCAAAAAAAAGGACCGGCGCGAGTGGCTGCGCGTCAAGCTGCAGACTGCCGAGGACGGCAGTTGGAAAGCGGTCAAGTTTCCCCGCGACGGGGCCGGAATCCTCTCTTCACTGGTCGAAAGCGAGGGATTGGCGGAACTGCCGGAAGACATGACCAATGTAGAACCTGGAACGGTGTTAGACTATCTGCCGTTCAGTGAGGTGATGGGATGAAACTGCTCTATTTTGCGTGGCTCAAAACCAAGACGGGTGTGTCGGAAGAAACCGTAACCCCACCCGACGAAGTCAAGACGGTTGCCGACCTGCTGACTTGGCTACGCAGTCGCGGGCCGGGTTATGAAGACGCCCTCGCCGATATCGACGCCCTGCGGGTGGCAGTGAACCAGGAATACGCCGATTTCACCGATCCGGTCGCCGCAGGCGACGAGGTCGCTCTCTTTCCGCCGGTCACCGGCGGCTGACTCCAGGCTTTCGGGAGGACGCCATGATCCGTGTACAGCGCGAAGACTTTGACCTCGGCGCCGAATTACGCAGCTTGACGGCCGGTAATCACAAAGTCGGCGGATTGGCGAGCTTCGTCGGACTCGTGCGCGACATGGCCGGCGGGGAAACCATAGGGTCCATGACCCTGGAGCACTATCCCGGCATGACGGAAAAGATGCTGAGCCGGATCGAGGCAGAGGCGCTTGAGCGTTGGCCGCTGGACGCGAGCCTGATCATCCACCGCTATGGCCGCCTGGAGCCGGGCGATCAGATCGTTCTGGTCGCGACCGCCAGCGCACACCGGGAGGCGGCGCTGGAAAGTTGTCACTTCCTGATCGACTGGCTGAAAACCAAAGCACCTTTCTGGAAACTGGAAGATACGCCGGACGGCGGGCAATGGGTCGATGCTCGCGACAGCGACGACGCGGCCGCCGCCCGCTGGGCGAAGTAGCAGAGACACAAAAAAACGGCGCCGCAAAAGGCGCCGTTCTCGCTTAACCCTTGGCGTCAGCGTTACGCGGCGCTGGCCGCCAGACCAGGCTGCTGCACCAGTTCATCATAGGCGGTCAGAAGATCTCGCGTGATGTCTCCGGGCGTAAACTTGTAGTCGTCGATTTCCGCGACCGGTGTTACTTCCACGGCCGTGCCGGTCAGGAAGACCTCCTGTGTCTTCGCCAACTCCTCAGGCATGATAGCGCGCTCAATCACCTCGTAGCCGCGCGCACGCGCCAGACCGATAACCGTCCGTCGGGTAATGCCGTCCAGGAAGCAGTCCGGTGTCGGCGTGTGGATCTTGCCGTCCTGAATCAGGAAGATATTGGCTCCAGTGGCTTCCGCGATCTGGCCGCGATAATCCAGCATAAGAGCATCATTGAAACCTTTGGCTTCGGCCGTGTGCTTGGAAAGCGTGCAGATCATATAGAGACCGGCAGCCTTCGAACGGGTCGGTGCGGTATCAGGCGCAGGACGTCGCCAGTCGGCCAAAGTCATGCGGATGCCCTTGAGACGCGCCTCTGGCGAGAAATAGGCCGGCCATTCCCAAGCCGCAACCGCCACATTGATGCGATTGTTCTGTGCCGAGACGCCCATCATCTCGCTGCCGCGCCAGGCGATCGGCCGGACATAGCCGTCGACGATACCATTGGCCTTGAGGACATCCATAGCGGCCTGATCGATTTCCGCCACCGAATAAGGCAAGGAAAACCCGAGAAGTTCCGCAGAAGCCGCCATACGTTCATGGTGCTCGGTCATCTTGAAGATACGCCCATTATAGGAACGCTCGCCTTCGAAAACCGCGCTGGCGTAGTGCAGACCGTGCGTCAGAACATGCAGCTTGGCATCCTGCCAAGGCACCATCTCGCCGTTGTACCAGATAACGCCGTCACGGGCGTCGAAAGGGATCATGGACATTAGGTTTCCGCCCTAATAAGTTCGTGGCCGCGCAGAGAGACCCTGTTCATGAGGATCTTTCAGCAGCAAGACCGGAAGTCTCCGCCTGTTTAGAGCTGCTGAAAAACTCATCAATCAACATATCTTTGCGTTGATTCTAAGCGTTTTGTTACTTTCTAACAAAACCTTGGCCTAAGGTGTAACATTAGCAATTATATATGTCAATATGGCTGACGTAAAAACCGGCGCAAACCCTCTCTTCCTCCGCGAGGAGGAAATACGCCAGGCGATGGAACTCCTGTTCTTCTCCTATCGGGACTTCACATCCGAGCCGGATCAGATCCTGGCGCGCTATGGCTTTGGCCGGGCGCATCACCGGGTCATATACTTCGTCGGCCGACATCCCGCGATGACCGTCAGCGAATTGCTCGATATTCTGCGCATTACCAAGCAAAGCCTTTCGCGCGTACTCAGCCAACTGGTGCGGGAGGGCTTCATTCAACAGCGCCCGGGTACGGAAGACCGCCGGCAACGGCTGCTGGAGTTGACGGAGAAAGGCAAAAAGCTCGAGTCCGAGCTCATCGAGGTTCAGCGGCGGCGCATTGCCCGCGCCTACAGAGTTGCCGGCGTAGACGCGGTCGCTGGCTTTCGGACCGTTCTCTACAACATGATGGACGAGGACGGCCGGAAACACTTCGACCATATCGAAACACTTCAACCCGCCACCGCGGGCCGGCGCTGAGAAAAAGCTGCAGAACGGCGAAAACAAACGCTCAACAAAACGCGAGAATGTCTCCGTTTCAGGACCTAGGCGGGGTTGGAAGATTTTTCTATAATGCGGTGTCACTTGGAGTTGTTGCCCTGATGGACGAGCCTGCCCATATCCTGGTGGTCGATGACGACAAGCGGTTGCGCGAGCTCTTGCGCAAATACCTGAGCGATCAGAAGTTCCGCGTGACCACCGCCAGCGACGCTAGCGACGCCCGGGCCAAACTTGCCTCCATCACCTTCGATATTATCGTGCTCGACATCATGATGCCGGGAGAGAACGGCCTGGAGTTGACAAACTGGCTGCGGAATTCCAACTCGGTTCCCATTCTGCTGCTCTCGGCCATGGGTGAATCCGAAGACAGGATTTCCGGTCTCGAATCGGGCGCAGACGACTATCTTTCCAAGCCTTTCGAACCCCGCGAGCTGGTCTTGCGCCTCAACGCGATCCTACGCCGGGTAGAGAGCACGGCGCCGCCCATTGCCGGAGAAATTAACTTCGGCAGCTTTTCCTTCGACTTGACCCGCGAAGAGCTGCGGCAAAACGACGAATACATTCGCCTGACCGCCGCGGAAGCTTCGCTTCTGAAAGCGCTGGCGCGTAACCCAGGCGTCCCGGTCAGCCGCGAGGACCTGACCTCGGAAAGCCCGATCAACGCCAACAGCAGGACCATCGACGTTCAGGTCACACGTCTGCGCCGCAAGATCGAGGCGGACCCCAAGTTCCCGCGTTATCTTCAAACCGTCCGCGGCACGGGCTATGTGCTAATTCCGGACTAGTGCCCCGATTTTGAAGTTCGTATCATTCGCTTCAGGCTTTTTCGAACTTCAGAGTCGACCAAAACACTCGCCAACTCTTTGATCTAGCGTGGTTCGAAGGTGTGAAGTTCCTGCGAACTGCCTGCGGACAAAATGACAGGAGCTTCAAATCCACGACATGAGGGCCTGGCAAAAGAAGCTGGGAAGCTCAAGTCCCTAGTATTAGGATCTGAAAGCACGCAAACCGGCGGGCCACGGGACTGGATGAAAAATGGCCTCTCAGGCTGACATAACAGATCAGGATCTGGTCGACGACCAGCAGGGCGGCAGAAGCGCTACCGCCCAGAAACCTTCGCCACTTAAGCGCTTCGTGCCGCGTACCCTGCTGGGACGGTCGCTCCTTATCATCGTAACACCCCTGGTTTTGTTGCAGGTCGTGTCGACCTGGGTTTTCTACGACCGTCACTACGACACCATCACAAAGCGTTTGACCGAAGCTCTGGCCGGCGAAATCGCAGTGGTTATCGAGATGATCAATCGCGATCCGAGCGAGCTTCAACGCGCACAGGTCTTCCGCCTAGCCCGGCGCTCCCTGGTCCTGGACGTGGAGCTTGAGAAAGGCGGTTTCCTCTCTGGCGATGCGAAGTCACCCGAATACGGCGTTCTCAATCAAAAGCTCAACAAGGCTTTGAGCGAGCGATTTGGCTATCCCTTCGTCATCGACACCGAGTCCCTGGCGGAGCGGGTGCGCATCGACGTCCAGCTGCCCGACGGTGTGCTCCGGGTTCTGGTTCCCAGGAAACGCCTCTTCTCCTCGACCACATACATTTTCATCATGTGGATGGTCGGGACCTCAGTCATACTTTTCGGCGTCGCCGTCTTCTTCATGCGCAAGCAGGTAACGCCAATCCAGCGTCTGGCACAGGCTGCCGAGAGCTTCGGTAAAGGGCGGGACGTGGAGGGCTTTAAACCGGAAGGCGCCCTAGAGGTACGTCAGGCTTCGGCGGCGTTCCTGCAAATGCGCTCGCGCATCAAACGTCAAGTCCAGCAGCGCACAGACATGCTGTCGGGCGTGAGCCATGATTTGAGGACACCGCTGACCCGCATGAAGTTGCAATTGGCGATGTTCGATCCCTCCGGTGACGTGGAGGACCTCAAGTCCGACGTCACCGAGATGGAACGCATGGTCGAAGGCTACCTCGCGTTTGCCCGCGGCGAAGGCACCGAACAACCGCAGTCGACCGAGATCATGGCCCTCCTCCGAGATGTGGTTACGCAGACCAGGCGTGAGGGCGGGATCATCGACCTGCATACGGAACAGGACATCAGCCTGCCGCTGCGGCGCGAAGCCATCCGGCGCTGCTTCGCGAACCTCCTGGTCAATGCGCAGCGTTATGGCCGGCATGTCTCAGTGCGCGCCGGCCAGCGGGAACAAAGCGTCGAGGTTATTGTCGACGACGACGGGCCCGGGATTCCCAGCGAGCGGCGTAAGGACGTTTTCAAACCCTTTTTCCGGCTCGACGAATCACGGAACCAGGAAACCGGCGGTATCGGGCTGGGCCTGACGATCGCCCGCGATGTCATCCACAGCCATGGCGGCGAGCTGCGGCTGGATGAAGCACCCGGCGGCGGCCTGCGAGTCCAGGTCCGCCTGCCGCTGTGAGAAGCGACGCTCCTTCCAAGTAAATGTAAAACGCTTTACTCGGAGGTTTCGATTTCGAAGGTCTCGGCGATCTCCGGATGCGCCACGCCGGCGTGCAGTGTCAGCATCACAATACCGGCGTCGAAGGCATCGCGGCCTTCGGCCGCCGCCTCCAGCCGGTCTTCTTGCGCCTCCGCCAAAGTGGCGGAGTTGGCCTCGGCGAAGTCCTGACTTCCAAGAGCGCAGTAGGCTAAGAGCTCAGCCGAAGACTGGCGAAGCTGAGCTTGCAGACGAAGCCTTGCGTCAGTTCCAGCCTCCTCCTCAAGCAGAGCCTCCCGAATCCACTTGCAGACCGTAAACTTGGTTGCATCGTTCACCGCGTAGGGATTCACGCCCAGCTGACGGAGCAGACGTTCCAGATCCCGCACGTCCCGGCTTTTACCGAACAGCTCCGCTAAAAAGGAAAACACGCGATCAACTCCTGTCATCAAGCCCAGCGATCTTATACCAAGCTTGCGTTTGAGCTACGGCAGATCAAGCCGAAACGGAATCCCCAAACGCAACACGTCGTATCTGTGCATCCGGTCTTAAATGAGGCACAGGCAAACAAAAACCGATCCGCCAACACACATCGAACGCAAGTCTTAGCGACGGCACGGTACTCGTACTCCGTCGTCAAGAGTTACGATCAATGTGGTGGGGATAAGTATAATTGTAAGAATTGGAAGATTTTAGCGCGCTAGATACTGACTTTTTAAACAGACTATTTGTGTTAATCAGTCAAACATTGAACGTCTAGCTGTCTCGGGTCCTGTCGGTCAGAAGGGCGCTAAACGGATCTTCGATGAGCGGCTTTCGCTAAGCGTTACAAACGATCGCACTCGGTCGTTAGAGAGAGTGCTTCTGATCGGCATTGTCATCGAACACCCGAGGCATTTAGCGCTTGCTCACTTTGGCTTTGGTCTTGCGCGTCCGCTTGTTGCTTTGACCGAGACCGATCTCCTTCGCAAGATTGCTCCGGCGCTTTGCATAGTTCGGTGCAACCATGGGATAGTCAGCGGGCAGGTTCCAACGCTCGCGATACTCCTCAGGCGTCATCCCGTAAGCGGTGCTGAGATGCCGCTTCAGCATCTTCAGTTTCTTACCGTCTTCCAAGCATACGATGTAGTCGGGCTGAATCGAGCGCTTGATTGATACCGCAGGTTTCAGGCGCTCTGGCTCTGGCTCCGCGCCGGTACCGCTCAGGGTGTCGAATACGCTGGTGATCAATCCCGGCAACTCATTCTTACCAACACTATTGTTGCCGACATAGGACTGAACAATGTGAGCCGTCAATCTAAGCAGTTCAGGCTTTTCAGCAGTTTCAGACATTCAGATCTCCCGAATACAGTATAGACGCCGATGATTTCAGTAACGCACCAAAGGCGAGAGGGTTAGGGCAAAAGGGGAACTATAACCAAGGCCAAGTTTATCTTTGAGCAGCAAAAATCGCCCGCAATATATCCGACAACTCAACCTTAGTCATGTAAAAAGAACCCGATTTTATCATATTCTTGAACGAAGGATCAAATAAGATAAAAAGAAGACTGTGCTGCCTATGTGGTATTGAAAACATACAACAGATAGAATCACGGCTGTTACTTACAAGCCGAGCCTGGATTCCAGCAGTGGAAATTTTATGTCATTGTCCTAAAGTGCATCGCCCGGGCCGCCTAAGCTTCGCGCGCCGCGCGTTTACCATCAACAATACTCAAGCTGCGCGGCGTGACCTTGCGGTGAACGAAAGCCGTCGCAAGGACAGCGAAAGCAAAACGCTTAGCCCCATCGGAGATGACGGCGCTGAGGGAAAACTCCTCAGATTCTACCAGGAGGGGTGCTCTCGTTCAGGACATCCGTCCGCCATTGGGTATTGTCCGGTCTGGCGACAATAAGACAATGTCGCCGTTTTCATCGGGGAAGCCGAGCACGAGGACTTCCGACATGAACTTGCCGATCTGCTTTGGCGGAAAATTGACAACGGCAGCAACTTGGCGCCCAACCAGATCTTCCAGTGTGTAGTGCACGGTGATCTGGGCGGAGGTTTTCTTCACGCCGATCTCACTTCCAAAGTCGACCAGCAGCTTAATCGCGGGCCGCCGGGCTTCGGGAAAGGCATCGGCCTTGATCACCGTCCCGACGCGAACGTCCACGCGCAAGAACTCCTCGTAACTGAGGGCCTCTTCTATTTTATCCGCTTCGGCGTCTGCCATCTCCCGCCCCTTTGTCCTGTGTTATGCTCTGCGCGCGGACTTTAAAGCAATCTGCGGTCTAGCAAACTCAAAACTGGCTTTCTCCCGACCAGAAACACAGCCCACAACATCGGCTTTGACTGACGGCGGAGCAAGCCTCCCCGGTTACCCGTTTTACTTCATCCACGCGGCTGCAGCCTTGCCGCAGACGAAGGAAGAACGAACGCGAAGCCAGGGCGGACTTAAAACGGGGCGAAGAAAAAGGGCCGCCAAATTTGACGACCCTTTTCTTTAACTGCGAAGCTGAAGAGATTTCAGCAGATCTTTATGGCGAGGCTTACTTCTTTGCCGTTGCCTTGATCTGGGATTTCAGCTCATCCAGGCTATCGGACACGCGCTGATTCAGAACTTCAACGGCCTCCTGATTGGACTTCGCACCCATCTCGGCGAGTTCGCGGACGTTGGCAAGCGTGCGCTCGAAAGCTTCTTTGATCAGCTCGGCCTGCTTCGCCATGACTTCGTCTGCGGTGCCGGCGGTGGAGAGCGCCTGAACCGCGCGGGAGACCTCTTCCACAGCCTGGCGAATGATCTCACCCTGGCGGTGCATGAGAGCCTGCGACCCTTCGAACGAGAGACGGTTTGCCTGAACGATCGCTTCGATATTGCGCTTCTGCGCGTCCATGATCGCAGTCGCATCGACGCCGGGGACAGTGAACTGCTCGGTCATCTTGGTCAGATCCGGCACTTCGAACTGCTTGGCAAACTTCGAAACATCCATGAAAGCGGTAAAATCACCATCGAGGAACGGGTTCCCCGTCTTTGCTGCCTTGGCCATTACCCAATTCCTTTAGTCAGATTGAAAATGCTGCACTGCACAAAACTCTTATGCCGCGAATATAGGCAGGAAAATTTCCGCGTCAAGCGTTTTGTTGCAGTGCAGCATTTTTTCTCGGAACACAGATAACGAGCGGGCAAAGCTGCTGCTTCGCCAAGGCTAAGTCTCAGGCCGGCGCAGCTTCCTCGCGCTTGCGCCCCATACGCCGGGCACAGCCGTCGATCCGCGTCAGATAACGGTCCAACGAAGCCATGGTCTTTGGGAGATCAGCCGAATCTTCCTTAAACCAGACCCGCAGTGTCGCCAGATATACGCCGCCGAGCGCCTTGACCCGGACCAGCCCTCTGACACCGCTTGCGGAGAGCTTGGCAGCCTCGAGCATGCAGGCCATCGAGCGAGCCAGACGGCTTGCACTACAGGCCGCCGACAAAGGATCGCGGCTCTGATCCTGGGCAATAACAGCCAGTGCCTCTTTATAGGGCGCGAGGGCATCCAACCGCCGCATGATTACATCGAACAGCCGGTCCTTTGCAGGCTCTTCGCCAGCATCGGGGTCTTCTTCGACAATCACCTTGGCGTCGATCATTCTGGTGAAGGCACTCAGAATTGCCTGTTTGGAGGAGTAGGTCGCATAAACCTGCGACAGCGGAACCTTTGCCGCATCGGCGATATCGGCAAGCGACAGCTCGCGCCATCCCCGATCGCGCGCAAGTTCCATGGCCGTGTCGATAATATGCTGGGGGATATCCGCCTTCTTAACCATCGCTACCTCCGCTCGAATGTCATTCAGAAGGCGCGGCTGCCGCGTATCGTCCGGCGACAGACCATGCCTTTGCCGTCATGACGCCAGTCTGTTGAGTGCGCCTGCGACGGGGTTCCTTTTTATTTGGTTTCGATCATAGGGTGTTTCGAGCCGGCGGCGGGCGAAATCTTCTCTCAGATGGCTTTCGCGACACTAAAGCGCAGCGTGCCTCCGTCCGGAGCTTACTCTCCAAGAGTTATTCTTTCCTGATATCCGCGACCATACCGCCGGTCAGACCGACGAGCAGCTTTGTTTGCATTTGGAATACCGCATTCGGTGTTCCCGCTGCGGCCCAGATGATGTCTAAGTCCAGCAGATCCCGATCGATAAAGGTTACCGGTTCCACCAAATGGGCCAGGGGCGGCACCCCACCGATCGCATAGCCGGTCTTTTCACGGACAAAGTCCGGATCGGCGCGCAAAACCTTTTCACCCAACAACGCCGCGAGCCGCTTTTCATCGACACGGTTTACACCGCTGGCGATGACAAGAACCGGCCGATCGCTTTCTTTGGCCCTAAAAATCAGAGACTTGGCGATTTGCGCCACATCACAGCCAATGGTCGCCGCCGCCTCCGCGGCGGTACGGGTGCTGGCCGGAAACTCGCGCACCACGAAGCTGGCTCCAGAAGCCGCCAGTGCCTCCTGTACCCGCAGTGAGCTGGCCTTCAGCCCCTTTTGTGTCTCTGCTTCCATCTCGCGTGAGACCCTCTGCGTATCAGGCCGACTCCTGACGGCCGAGTTCGCGACTGCGGCGAGTTGCGGCAGCGATTGCGCGAGTCATCAGAGGCTGCAAACCGTCCTCCGCCATCAGGACGTTCAGTGCTTCCAGCGTGGTACCTGCCGGGCTGGTTACATTCTTGCGCAGCTGACTGGGTGGCTCGCTGGCTTGATGCACCAGCTCCCCTGAACCGGCCACTGTGACCCTTGCCAGTCGGGCCGCAAGATCTTCGGGAAGGCCAGCTTCGACCGCGGCCTGTGCCAGACACTCGATTAACAGGAAGACATAGGCCGGGCCGCCGCCAGAGACTGCCGTCACCGCATCGAGCAAACCTTCATCCTCAACCCAGGCAGTCTCACCGACGGCCGACAAGAGATTGCTGCAAACCTCCTTTTGGGCTTGAGAGACGGAACTACTGGCGCAAAGCACAGTCATGCCGCGGCTCACAGCCGCAGGCGTATTCGGCATCGCGCGAACGATGGCGCTCTCTGCGCCCAGAGCATCTTGAAAGAAACCAATGGTCTTGCCAGCAGCGATCGAGAGAAACGCCGTGCCTGGCTTTGAGAAACGCCGATAGTCGGCAATCGTGCCATCCATCATCTGCGGCTTGACCGCCAGAACAACCACGGCTGGGTTGAGGTCTGCCGGCAAATCCGCAGCTGTCTTCAAGGTCACAACACCTCGGTCGCGAAGCTGATCGACAAAGGGTGAGTCAAAGGGCTCGATTACAGAAACACTGGCTGGCTCGACACCTTCGGACAGCCAACCTTCTAGCAAGGCGCCCCCCATCTTGCCGCATCCTACCAGTAGCAGCGGTCCATCAAGTTTCATTTGTCGGGCTCACGGGTCTCAGAATTCACAGATACGGCCAAACAGGATGAGCGCTCTACATAAGAACGCACCTTGTTTCCGTCGTCGTCCTGCCAGCGAGATTACGCCTCGCCAACGGTCTCCATCAAGGCCGCCGAAAGGGCGTTCTGCACGGTCTGCCCGCCCCAGACGACCATCTGGATAGCAGGATAGAACCGCTCGCATTCGACCACAGCCGTATCGACCAGATCTTCAAGCTGTTCGACACTCGCCGCCTGGAGACCGCGCAATGGGACGGTGTGGCGGAACATGGCCGTGCCGTCGTCCGACAGAAGATCGAAGTGCCCGAGCCAGAGCTTTTCATTCACCGAGCCAATCAGCTCGTAAACAGCGGCCCGTTTCGTCTCGGGAACACGAAGGTCGAACTGGCAGGTAAAGATCACGGCGCTGACTTCATGCTGCCAGACAAAATACATGTGATAGTCGCACCAGCGCCCTGTCACCTCGACCGTCAATTCAGAATCGTTATGCCGGTCGAAGGTCCAGTCATTCGCGATGACCAGTTCCTCAAGTATGTCGAGAGGATTGTGAGAACTAACGATTACAGTTGTTTGCGTATCCATTGCAATGCAGTCCCCTAGCAAAGTGGCAGCTCTCTGCCGTTCAGAGGTAGACCGCGTCACACGTTCGTCATCGAAATATGGTTAATGCGCGACTGCAAACTACCAAATGTAGCGTGCCATCTTCGATTCAGCGGCGCAATAGCTGAATGAAGCCATTCGATGATTACTTACGATACTTCTGTGGATAACTATTCGATCAACCGGCGATCAGGGCTCTTCGCTGGCATCTCCGCTTTTAGGTGCCGCCTTGGCGCTTGTCTTCGCCTTTGCCCTAGGTTTCTTCGCACTTGCCGCCTTGGAAGCGCGCGCGGATGCAGCCGCTGGCGCTTTCTCGACCAATAAAGCTTCCAGTTGCGCAACACGTTCGCTTAACAGCTCTTGCTCGGCCCGCGCCTTGGCGGCCATGGCCTTGACGACCTCGAACTCTTCCCGGGGCACCAGATCCATCTGTGAGAGCACACGCTCGAGCTGCTCACGCACACGGGCCTCTACTTCGCCGCGGAGGCCAGCCGCCACGCCTACGGCGCCCGAGGTAACGCGGGCAAGATCATCTAGAAAACGGTTCTGCGTCTGCATCTTTTGCGCTCACAGCAATAGAAAGAGGTAATAGGCTAGTCGCACAGCGGAAAGATCCGCATCAATACGGGCTGTTAAACACTATGCCTAGAGATACCCGCCGGTTCAAACACTTCGCAAGAGCTGCCGCCTTTTGCCGCAGTCCGCGGAACGAATGGACAGTCGGCAAACAAGGCAAAGAAAAGCGTTCTTCTCTCAGCCGCCCTGTCCTTATATAAGAGAGCCGCAGACTCGGGCGAACGGCTTGTAATCACTGAACTACAAGGTTTGCAGTCCCAAAGCGTTGGAGAAACCTTCCACCATGATCCTTATTACCGGCGGCGCCGGTTTCATCGGCTCTAATCTTGTCGCCAGTCTCTCCGAGCGCGGAGAAGGAGTCATTGTCTGCGACTGGCTCGGTCACGGCGACAAGTGGCGTAACATTGCCAAGGCAGAGATTGAGGACGTGGTTCCGCCTGAAGAAATTCGGGCATATCTTGAAGGCCTGGAACAGCCTCTGACCGCCGTTATTCACCTGGGCGCTATTTCGGCCACGACGGAGACGGACGGCGATGCTCTGATGGCCAATAACTTCCGGCTCTCGAAGTATTACTGGAACCTCTGCAGCGCGCGCCGCATTCCGCTCATCTACGCCTCCTCCGCAGCAACCTATGGCGACGGCTCTTTGGGATTTCGCGACGATGCCTCCATCGATGCCCTCGCCCGGTTGCAACCGCTAAACGGCTACGGCTGGAGCAAGCATCTCTTCGATCGCTGGGTCGCCCGCCAGCTCGCGAGCGAGGGGCCGCGGCCCCCGCAATGGGCTGGCCTTAAGTTTTTCAATGTTTACGGGCCCAACGAGTACCACAAAGGCGGCCAGGCCAGCGTCGCATCGCACCTCTTTCGACAGCTCCAGGCAGGCGAGCCAGCGACCCTGTTTCAATCCCATCACCCCGACTACGCCGATGGGGGACAGCTCAGGGATTTCGTTTGGGTCGGCGACTGTGTCGAGGTGATGCTTTGGCTACTCGACAACCCGGAGGTCAATGGATTGTTCAATCTTGGCACCGGCGCTGCGCGCAGCTTTGCGGACCTGGCCCGCGCGGTTTTCGCCGCACTCGAACGGCCTGAGAACATTCGCTATGTCCCGACGCCGGAAGCCATCCGGGACAAGTATCAGTACTTCACTGAAGCTGACATGGCCCGGCTGCGCGGCGCTGGCTACGACAAAGCCTTCACCAGCCTGGAAGCCGGCGTCGAAAGCTACGTTCGCGACTTTCTCGCCACTTCGGATGCCTACCGATGACACTGGCCCTCGCCTATCCGGACATCGGCCCGGTCGCCTTCGAGATCGGACCTTTTGTCATCCGCTGGTACGCTTTGGCTTACATTGTCGGCCTGCTGCTCGCCTGGCGCTACTGCCGCTGGCTGACCGGTCGTCCGCCGAAACAGGTCGAAGCCATCGCCTTTGACGACTTCCTGCTCTGGGCCACCTTCGGAGTCATCATCGGCGGCCGCCTGGGGTATGTCCTCTTCTATAAACCGGTCTATTTCCTCTGGAATCCGGCTGAGATCCTCGTGATCTGGCAGGGCGGCATGAGCTTTCACGGCGGCTTGCTGGGCGTCATCGGGGCCATGTACCTCTTCACGCGCCGCCATAAGATCCCGTTTTTTGCTCTGGCGGATATCGTCGCCTGCGCAGCGCCAATCGGCCTCTTTCTTGGGCGGCTCGCGAATTTCGTCAATGGCGAGCTCTACGGCCGTCCGACGGACGCCGAGATCGGCATGATCTTTCCGCAGGACCCGACACAGCTGCCGCGTCACCCAAGCCAGCTCTATGAAGCCGCGCTGGAAGGGCTGGTGCTCTTCATCGTTCTCTATGTGATGGTCAGAGCGTCAGCCTTGCCGCGCGGTGGCCTCTTGTCGGGCGTCTTCCTGGCCGGCTACGCCTTGTCTCGGATCATCGTGGAGTTCTTTCGCGAACCGGACGACCACCTGGGCTTCCTCTTCGCGGGCGCCACCATGGGTCAGCTCCTCTCCCTGCCTATGCTGCTGCTGGGGATAGGTCTTGCGCTCTGGTCGCTGCGCCAGCCGCAAACTGCTCAGCGCGATGGTTCAACCGGATAACCAGCTCGCGCAGCTTCTCGCCGAGCGCATCCGTCAAGACGGCCCAATGACCGTCGCTGACTTTATGTCCGCCGCGCTGACTGAACCTAGTCTTGGCTACTATATGACCGGCGACCCCTTCGGCGCGGCTGGTGATTTTATTACGGCCCCCGAAATCAGTCAGATTTTTGGCGAGCTCATTGGACTCTGGTGCGCACAGGCCTGGCAGGAAATGGGGGCGCCGAGCCGCATCAACCTGGTCGAACTAGGGCCCGGGCGCGGCACTCTGATGGCCGATGCCTTACGGGCCGCGCGCGTCCTGCCGGCCTTTCGGGAAGCAATCCGGATCCATCTCGTCGAGACCAGCCCAAGCTTGAAAGCACGCCAAAAAGAGACTCTGACAGGCGAGGAAGTGTCCTGGCACAGGGACCTATCCTCCCTGCCCCACGCGCCGATGATTGTGATCGCCAATGAGTTCTTCGATGCCCTACCCGTGCGTCAGCTGGAACGCGGACCTGATGTCTGGTTCGAGCGACTGGTAGCCCTTTCGCCAGTTTCAACGGATACGCATCCCGCTTTCGCCTTCACAAGGGGCGTGGCGACCGCCCAAATAGTGGAGATGATTCCGGCCGGCCTGCGCCGGTCTCCAGCAGGAACGTTTGTCGAAATCTCACCAGCGGTGACGGCGGTCGCCGGCGACCTCGCGCAGCGACTGGCGAAGGAGGGCGGCCTGGCTTTGATCATCGACTATGGTCGCGCTCAGCAGCAGGCCGGATGGTCGCTGCAGGCCCTGCGCAGCCACGAACGCCATGCCCCCCTAATCGCGCCAGGAACCGCCGACCTGACCGCGCACGTCGATTTCCAGAGTCTTGCCGAAACCGCCGAGGCCGCCGGTGCCAAAACCTGGGGCGCGGTGACGCAAGGTGCCTTCCTCCGGGCCCTCGGAATCCGTGAACGAGCCGAAGCGCTCGGCAGGGGCGCGTCTCATACACAAGCGAAGGATTTGGATCTCGCCGTCCAGCGGCTGACCGACGGCGAACAGATGGGCGAACTCTTCAAAGTTATGGCCTTCGGTCATCCGGCGTTACCGACACCCGCAGGCCTGCCCATTTCTTCCACTGACAGCCCTGGCGTGACGCCTTAGAGTAAGCGCTCTTCCCACACTCAACAGTTCCCCAGCCATCCGGAGATGATCTGAAACCATGCTGACGATCGGGTCCTTGAACGAAAAGCCGGGTATCCGGCATGGCTTTTTTACCCGCAATGGCGGCAGCAGCCAGGGTATCTACGCCTCGCTGAACTGCGGATTTGGCGCAGATGACGACGCCACGTCGGTGGCCAGCAACCGGCAGTCCGCGCTGTCCGCCCTGTCTCCGGACGCAAGCCACCTGGTGACGGTCTATCAGGTCCATTCGCCGGATGCGGTGGTGGTCGAAAGCCCCTGGGCGCCGGAGGACGCGCCCCGGGCCGATGCCATGGTCACCGATCGTCCGAACCTGGCGCTCGGTATTTTGACCGCCGACTGCGTTCCGGTCCTCTTCGCAGATGCGGAGGCGGGTGTCATCGGGGGCGCGCATGCCGGCTGGCGGGGCGCGCTGACCGGCGTCCTCGATGCGACTTTGACGGCCATGGAAAAGTTAGGTGCGCAAAGCAGCCGCATCACAGTCGGGATCGGGCCGGCGATCGAACAACGCTCCTACGAAGTGGGCCCAGAGTTTCCTGCGGCCTTCCTGGAACAGGATAGGGAGAATGAGGCCTTTTTCTGCCCCTCCCGGCGCGACGGCCATTTTCTCTTCGATATCAAGGGCTATGTGGCGCGGCGCCTGGCTCAGCTTGGACTGAAGGATGTCCACGCCCTGCCTTGCGACACCTATGCCGAGGAGGAGCGCTTCTTCAGCTACCGAAGGGCCTGCCACAAGAATGAAACCGGCAGCAGCGGCAAGATCGACTACGGACGGGGACTCTCGGCGATCTGTCTTGCGCCCTGATCTAAACCGTCAGAATTGATACAACATAAGAGGGCCGAAATGCAGATCCACTTTTCGGAAGCCGAGCTTGCAGAACGCCGGGCACGCTGTTGTGCCTCCATGCAGAGGCAAGGCCTGTACGGCCTGCTGATCTTTCGTCAGGAGAGCATGTTCTACCTGACCGGCTACGACACCTTCGGCTATGTCTTTTTCCAATGCCTTTATCTGGGTGCGGACGGCAAGATGACCCTGCTGACCCGGGCCCCGGATCTGCGTCAGGCCCAGCATACTTCGGTGATCGAAGATGTCCGTATCTGGGTCGATGGACCGGAGGCTGAACCGGCCGAGGAGCTGCGGCGGATCCTGGATGAACAGGGTTGCCGCGGGAAACGTCTGGGGGTCGAGTACGAGGCCTATGGTCTGACCGCCCGCAACGGCAAACGCCTCGATGCGACCTTGGATGACTTTTGTCACCTGAACGATGCCTCGCTGCTGGTCAGCGAACAGCGTGTCATCAAAAGTCCCGCCGAAATCGCCTATGTCCGGCGTGCCGCTGAGTTGGCGGACGATGCCTGGGATCAGGCCGTCGCCCTGACGCGGCCCGGCGCCGAAGAAGCCGAGATCCTCGCGGCCATGCAGGGCGCTATCCTCGCAGGCGGCGGCGATTATCCCGGCAACGAGTTCATCATCGGCTCGGGCCCCGGCGCTCTCTGTTGCCGCTACTTCTCCGGCCGGCGGACACTCGATGAAAACGACCAACTGACCCTCGAGTGGGCCGGTGCGTACCGCCACTACCACGCGGCGATGATGCGGACCATTCCACTCGGCCAGGTCCCAGATCGCCAACGGGAAATGCATGACGTGGCGCGCGACGCTTTGCTTGCAGTCGAAGACGCCTTGCGGCCCGGCCTGACCATCGGAGATGCCTTCGATGCACACACCACGGTCCTTGACGCGGCCGGTTATCAGGCGCACAGGCTCAATGCCTGCGGCTATTCCCTTGGCACGACCTTCGCGCCCAACTGGATGGACTGGCCGATGCTGTATCATGGCAATCCGGTGGAAACGGCGCCGGGAATGGTGATCTTTGTGCACATGATCATCTTCGACAGCGAGAAGGGCCTCGCCATGACGCTGGGAAGAACGAGCCTGATCGGTGAAAAAGGGGCAGAACCTCTATCGAGGATGCCATTGGAATTTGTCACCGCGTGAACTACCTTTAGGACGTGGTTTAATCTGCGCGCACCGCCCGGACCTGATCAGATGCCGCACATGTTTATCTTTCTAGCCCTTTGTTTCCTTGGCCTGGTGGCGAGCTGCGCCCTGATTTAGAGCCGGTATGTCTTCTCCCCGACAAACAATGCAGTGGTGCGCCGCATGAAGCCCTTGCGGTTTCTCGTCCTGACCATCGTGACCTTCGGTCTCTGGGGCTGCGGCCCTCTGCCTCGGCCTTTCCAACATGAGCCGGGCCAGGAGAACGCGCTGCTGACCTTGAAGGACGGCGCAGGCGTTGTCGTTCTTGCACCTGAATCAGAGTTGGTCGCGGATCCCCAAGGCTGGGCGGAGACCATGGCCGAAGCTCTGCGCGAACGGGACGTTCCAGCCTCGACCCAGCACGGCAACGCAGGTAGCCGCTATCTTTTCAGCCATGTCACGGAAATTACGGAACCTTCCAAGGCCAAGACCATTTCGGTGCTGTGGGACCTCTACGCCCCCGATGGTAAGCTGACCGGCAGCTATGTTCAGGAAACGGGCCTTTCGCCCGAAGCTTTCCGTCGACAACAAGCTTTGCTGAACCAGCGTTCGATCGAGGAAACCGCTGACGAGCTCGCGGCACTGGCCGGCACCAAACCCCGGGCGACCCGCTCCATCCCGGGGTTTCCAGACGCAAGTATCCATGTCCCGCCCTTCGGCGACGTGCCGGGCGATGCCGCCACCAGTCTGCGCAACGCCATTGTTGCGGAACTGACAGACAGCCGCCTTCCGATCGCGGGAAAAGCCAGCTCGGACGATATTCTTTTGCTCTGCGAGGTCTCTCTCGGTCCCATTGAGGCCGGGCGGCAGAAGGCGACCATCGTCTGGCGTCTGCGCGCGGTCAAGGATGGCGAGGAACTCGGCATGATCGATCAAAGCAACTTCATTCTGGCCGGCAGCCTGGATGGCGCCTGGGGCCCGACCGCTCAGGACGTCGCCCGGGGCGCCCGAGAAGGCATCCTGGACCTCTTCGGCCAGCTTCAGAGCGGCAAGCAGGCGGAAAAACGCCCCTAAAGGACCGACTCCGCCGCTCTCGGCGCACGAAGATATGGCATTATCAATAGCCCGTTAACCATGATCGATTTCCAATCGACAAATATTGCAGTTTGACGACGCCAAGGCCGTTTACAGAGCGGGGGCACGTTGATAAGTTCCGCTCGGCTCAGGACAGGGCGTGAAGATGGCAGCTGATCCTGCGGGGATCGGCACGATTTCGCGGCAAATGGCGGAGCGGTTTCCGGCGGTCCTATTGAGCCAAAGACTGGGCGGGACCAAGCAGATAAGGCCGAGACGTCCGGCGATAGAGCCTATCGCCGTACCGAGCTGGGGAAACTGGAATGAAAATCCTAACAGGCAACAGCAATCGGCCTTTGGCCGAAGCGATTTCGGCGTTTTTGAATCTGCCGCTCACCAAGGCAAGTGTCCGCCGTTTCTCGGACATGGAAGTCTTCGTCGAGATCCAGGAGAACGTGCGCGGCGAGGACGTTTTCGTCATCCAGCCAACCTCCTATCCGGCGAACGACAACCTGATGGAGTTGCTGGTCGCCCTGGATGCGCTCAAGCGCGGCTCCGCACGGCGCACCACGGCGGTCATCCCCTATTACGGATACGCCCGTCAGGACCGGAAATCGGGCCCAAGAACGCCGATTTCCGCCAAGCTGGTGGCCAACCTGATCACCTCGGCCGGCGCAGACCGGGTTCTCACCATGGATCTGCATGCCGGCCAGATTCAGGGCTTTTTCGATATCCCGACCGATAACCTCTTCGCGGCGCCGGTCTTCACCAAGGATATCATGGAGCGCTACAACAACGGCCGGCAGTTGACCATCGTATCCCCCGACGTGGGCGGCGTGGTCCGGGCCCGCGCCATCGCCAAACGACTTGACGCCGACCTCGCAATTGTAGATAAGCGCCGCGAGAAAGCTGGCGTTTCCGAGGTGATGAACATCATCGGCGACGTGAAGGACAGCACCTGCATTCTGGTGGACGACATCGTCGATTCGGCGGGCACGCTCTGTAATGCCGCCGTCGCGCTGATGGATTCCGGCGCGAATTCGGTTTCGGCCTATGTGACGCATGGTGTTCTGTCCGGTGGCGCCGTGGCCCGCGTTTCGGCCTCGCCCCTGGAAGAGCTCGTGATGACGGACTCCATTCAGGCGACCGAGGCGGTGCGCGTCGCCCAGAACATTCGCCAGATTTCCATCGCGCCGCTGCTGGGTGATGCCATGCAGCGCATCAGCGATGAACGCTCGGTCTCGAGCCTGTTTGATTTACCGGCCGCCAGTTAAGGCGGTCCACAAGTTCAGCCGTTCCGCGACAGGAGCGGCGCCCGGCAGCAGCACCCCTGGAGGCTGCGCCGGTTCCGAAGCGGCGAGAATGATCTCGCCGTTAATTTTGCTTAAGGAGCAATGCAATGAGTGACGTACAGAATCTCGTCGCAGAACGAAGGGAGCGGGCCGGAAAGGGGGCCGCCCGTGCAGCCCGCCGTGCTGGACGTATCCCCGGAGTGATCTACGGCAATAAGAAAGAGCCGGTTCTGCTCAACCTTGACCCCAAGGTTCTGAACAAAGAGCTGAATAAGGCCGGTTTCTTCGCCACGCTGTTCGACGTTGAAATCGACGGCAAGAAAGAGCGTGCCCTGCCCCGCGACGTCCAGTTCGACCCGGTCACCGACCGGCCGATCCACATCGACCTTCTGCGCGTTTCGGCAGCCACCTCGGTTACCGTCGCGGTTCCGGTCAGCTTCATCAACGAAGACCAGTGCCAAGGCCTGATCAAGGGCGGCGTGCTCAACGTGGTTCGCTACGAGGTCGAGCTGAACTGCCGCGCGGATGCTATTCCGCAGGAACTGGAGCTGGATTTGAGCTCGCTGGATCTCGGCGACTCGGCCCACTTCTCGATGATTGCCCTGCCGGACGGCGTCGAGCCGACCATCACCGATCGCGACTTCACGGTCGCAACCATCGCCGCACCGAGCGCCATCAAGTCCGAAGCCGCCGAGGCCCAGGAAGGCGAAGAAGGTGAAGCCGAAGGTGAAGGCGCCGCAGAGTCTGCGGGCGAGGAAGCCGCCAGCGAGGAGTAAAACCCTCGCTGTTCCCTGGGCATGGCGCCCTCGGGAACTTAAGACAGAGCGAAGGACCCCATGTTGCTGTTAGTGGGCCTGGGAAATCCCGGCCAGCGTTACGCGAACAACCGGCACAACATCGGATTTATGGCGGTGGACGAAATGGTCCGCCGCCATTCCTTTGGGCCTTGGCGCTCGAGGTTCCAGGGGCAGGTCTCGGAAGGCCGGATCGGAGGCGAAAAGGTCCTGATCTTGAAACCCGAGACTTACATGAACGAGTCCGGCCGCGCGGTCGGAGAGGCCCTCCGCTTCTACAAACTCACGCCGGGAGACGTTTTTGTCATTTACGACGAGATCGACCTGGTTCCCGGCAAGATCAAAGTCAAGAAGGGCGGCGGTGCGGGCGGTCACAACGGCCTGCGTAGCATGGACGCCCATATCGGTAAGGATTACTGGCGCGTGCGCCTTGGCGTCGGACATCCCGGCGACAAAGCGCTCGTCCATGGTCATGTCCTCGGCGACTTCAGCAAAGCTGAAACACTCTGGCGCGACAAGCTGCTGGATGCGGTGGCGACGGAGTTCCCTCTACTGATTGAAGGCGACAGCGGCAGCTTCATGTCACGTGTCGCCCACGTCATTAATCCGCCCCGGCCGAAACCGCCGAAACCTGCACCGGTCTCGGAAAAAGCGGACACGACAACACCAAAGACCAACGACGAAACCGTTTCAAAGCCTCAGGAAGTCACCAGAAGTCTGCTGGAGTCGCTCATTCGCTCCGCGGACAAAAAACGGAATTAAATACTATGGGATTCAACTGCGGGATTGTGGGCCTGCCGAATGTGGGCAAGTCCACCCTTTTCAACGCACTGACCGAGACGGCGGCGGCGGAAGCGGCAAACTATCCCTTCTGCACCATCGAGCCCAATGTAGGACGCGTCGCCGTACCGGATCCGCGGCTGGACGAGATCGCGGGGATCGGTAAGTCGGCCAAGATCATTCCGACTCAGCTGGAGTTCGTGGACATCGCCGGCCTGGTCAAGGGCGCTTCCAAAGGCGAAGGCTTGGGCAACCAGTTCCTGGCCAACATTCGCGAGGTCGACGCTATCGTCCACGTCCTACGCTGTTTCGATGGCGAAGTCACTCATGTGGACGGCTCGGTGGATCCCATCCGCGACGCGGAGACGGTGGAGACGGAACTGCTGCTCGCGGACCTGGAAAGCGTTGAGCGTCAGTTGGACAGCTCAGGGAAGCGGGCTAAAGGCGGCGACAAAGACGCCAAGGATCGTCTTGCTGTGCTCGGCCCGGTCGCCGAAGCCCTCCGGGAAGGCCGTCCGGCCCGCTGCGTGGAAGTCTCGAAAGAGCTGCAACCGGTTTTCCGGCAACTGCAGCTTCTGTCGGCAAAGCCTGTTCTCTACGTCGCCAATGTGGAAGAGGACGCCGCGGCAACAGGCAACGACTACTCCACCAAAGTCGCGGCCCGTGCCGAAGCGGAAGGCGGTGCCTGCGTTATCATCTCCGCGGCGATCGAGGCGGAGGTGGCGTCCCTGTCTGATGAGGCTGAAAAGGCGGAATTCCTGGAGAGCCTGGGATTGCAGGAAACCGGTCTCGCCCGCATCATTCGCGCCGGTTACGAGCTTTTGGATCTACTGACCTTTTTCACGGTGGGCCCCAAAGAAGCCCGGGCCTGGACGGTTGTGCGCGGCGCGAAAGCTCCCAACGCTGCCGGCGCGATCCACACCGACTTCGAACGCGGCTTTATTCGGGCAGAAACCATCGCTTACGCCGACTTCGTCGCCAACAACGGCGAGCAGGGCGCTAAGGATGCCGGGAAGATGCGGCAGGAGGGCAAGGAATACCCCGTCGTCGATGGCGACATTTTCCACTTCCGCTTCAACGTGTAACGAACCGCCATACCTCTGCGGTTACAGGCATGAAAAAAGGGCCGCTCCCTTGGGGCGGCCCTTTTCCTGTGTCTCAAGCGCTCCGGATTAGTGCACGTCCGACCAGCACTTCCGCTTTGCGGCATAGAGCAGAGCCGTAAAAATCAGCAGGAAGATGATGACTTTGATGCCCATCTGCTTGCGATCTTCCAAGGCCGGCTCGGCCGCCCACATCATGAAGGCGGAAACGTCAGCAGCGTAGTTCTCCAAAGTCATCGGGGTCCCATCGCTATACTCAACCGCCTCGTCGTCGATCGGCTGCGCCATGGCGATACCGTAACCTGGGAAATACGCATTGAAGGTCGCGGTGTCCGGAAGCCCGAGATCTTCAATGGTCTCAAAGACCTTGGCCGGCTCGGGTTCTGCCGGCTTCTTCGCTTCAGGATCCTCTTTCAACTTCTCTTCGTAGCGTTCGAGCTTTTCTTCGTAAGCTTCGAGATCGTTCTCGTAACGGATCTGATCTTTCTTGGTCTCATCTTCGAGGATCTGTTGGACCAAGGAGTCCGGAACGGTACCCTCATAGCCCATGAGGATAGCCTTGGTGTGATCAGGGCCTGCTGCCCTGGCTTTAGCCAAAAGCGAAAGATCCGGCGGAACCGCACCACCGTTTGAAGCAGCGGCAGCCTTCGCGTTGGAGAAAGGCGACGGGAAGTAGTCGGCCGGGATACCTGCTCGATCGAACATGTCGCCATCTTCGTTCGGGCCGTCGGTGATCTCGTACTCCGCGGCAATCGCCTTGATTTCGTCTTCGTTGTAGCCAAGGTCCGCAAGATTGCGGAAAGCAATCAGATCCATGGCATGACAGGTCGCACAAACTTCCTTGTAGACCTGATAGCCACGCTGCAACTGAGCCTGGTCGAAGGTGCCAAAGACGCCGGAGAACGACCACTCGCTCTTCGGGATCGGAAGGCCTTCAGCTGCTTGCGCCGAACCAATGCCGATCGAGACTGCTGCAGCCGCGGCAGCTAGAACAATTTTCTTCATTATGCCTTCTCCATCGGCTTGGCAGCTGCACCCGCTAACGCTCCTCCCCCTAGGACGGGCTCGGATATCGACGCTGGCAAGGGTTTAGGTCGCTCGATCACACTCAGGAGCGGCAGAATGACCAGGAAGTGAATGAAGTAGTAAGCCGTCGCGATACGGCTGACCAGCAAGGGCAGACCTTCAGCAGCCTCCTGTCCGGCCCATCCCAGCGCGATACAAGCCACGAACAAAATCCAGAAGAACAGCTTGTACATCGGGCGGAACTTCGCGCTTCGCACAGGCGAGCGGTCGAGCCAGGGCAAGATGAAGAGAATGCCGATTGAGGCAAACATCGCCACAACGCCCATCAGCTTGTCCGGAATTGACCGCAGGATCGCGTAAAAAGGCAGGAAGTACCACTCAGGCACAATGTGCGCCGGAGTCGAAAGCGGATTCGCCGGGATGTAGTTATCCGGGTGACCGAGGAAGTTCGGCGCGAAGAAAAGGAACCCGCTGAAAATCAGCAGAAACACACCGACACCGAACGCATCCTTCACCGTGTAGTAGGGATGGAACGGGATCTTGTCCTGCGGTCCGTTGGCTTCGATACCCAGCGGGTTGTTCGAACCAAAACGATGCAGCGCCCAGATGTGCAGGATCACAACACCGACGATCACGAACGGCAGCAGGAAGTGGAGCGCGAAGAAGCGGTTAAGGGTCGGATTATCGACCGAGAACCCGCCCCAGAGCCAGGTCACAATGCTCTCGCCCACCAGCGGAATGGCGGAGAAGAGATTGGTGATCACGGTGGCACCCCAGAAGCTCATCTGTCCCCAGGGAAGCACGTAACCCATGAAGGCGGTCGCCATCATGAGCAGCAGGATCACGACACCCAGCATCCAGAGGATTTCCCGTGGCGCCTTATAGGATCCGTAATAGAGACCGCGGAAGATGTGAATGAACACGGCAATGAAGAAGAACGACGCCATGTTCATATGGGTGTAGCGGATCAGCCAGCCACCGTTCACGTCGCGCATAATACGCTCGACCGAGTCGAAGGCGTGGTCCACATGGGGGGTGTACTGCATCGCCAATACGATACCGGTCACGATCATCACGACCAGCGCCAGACCCGCCAGGGAACCGAAGTTCCAAAAATAGTTAAGATTTTTCGGCGCCGGATAGTCGACCAGCGTGTCGTTGGTCAGAGAGAAAATCGGTAGACGATGATCGACCCACTTGATCAGCGCATTGTTCGTTTGAAAGGGTTGCCCACCACTCATTGTCTCGCTCCCCCTCAACCAATCTTAATAATGGTGTCGTCGAGGAACTCGACGGGCGGCACCGGTAGGTTCAACGGCGCAGGACCTTTGCGGATGCGGCCAGAGGTGTCGTAGTGCGATCCATGGCATGGACAGAACCAGCCATTGTACTCACCCTTCTCGTCGCCCGTTTTCTGACCCAGCGGCACGCAGCCCAAGTGCGTGCAAGTCCCCTCGACAATCAGCCACTCGGACTTCTCGACCCGGTCTTCGTCGGCCTGCTTGTCAACAAGGTCTTCCAGATCCACGTCGTTGGCTTCGGCGATTTCTTTTTCGGTCCGATGCCGAATGAACACCGGCTTGCCGCGCCACGTTACGGTAATGCTCTGCCCTTCTTCGATCGCGGAAATATCCACCTCGATCGATGCCAGCGCCAACACATCCGCCGACGGGTTCATGGAGTTCACCAGCGGCCAGGCAATAGCGCCTGTACCGACCGCCCCCATCGCACCGGCTACCAGATAAAGGAAATCGCGGCGGGTTTCCCCATCCTGCGATTGCTGTGAGGCATGAGCGCTGTCTGCTGCCATGTTAGAATCCCTCTTAGGTCACCTCGCGGGCATTACCAGCCCGTTATATCGCGGCGTATCTCGCACGCAATGCGAAAGAACACCACTAATACTATTTCTAAGCCCCCAGGCGAGACTGCGACACCCTGTCGCACCTGCCCCTTGCCGAATCGTACTGGGCCAGGGATATAGATGAAAAGCGAAAAGAAGGCAAAGGCGGAGACGCCTCGTTTATTGGGAAATTAGCACAATGCGTCTTGCTCTTTATCAGCCGGATATTCCGCAGAATACGGGGACGATGCTGCGTCTGGCCGCCTGTATGGGGCTCTCTGTCGACATAATCGAGCCTTGTGGCTTTGTTTTGGACGACAAACGCCTGCGCCGCGCCGGCATGGATTACCTGGAGGGCGTCGATTTGACGCGCCATGACTCCTGGGCACGTTTTCTCGAACAGCCGCCCCGCCGCATCGTTCTCTTGACCACTCAGGCCGACAGGCCTTACACCGGCTTCGACTTCGCGTCTGACGATTGCCTATTGCTCGGGCGAGAAAGCGCCGGCGTCCCGCAAGAGGTGCACGAACGAGCAGACGCCCGGCTTTTGGTTCCCATGCAGTCAGGTCTTCGTTCCCTGAATGTCGCTGTCTGTGCCGCCATGGTCGTGGGTGAAGCACTGCGGCAGACGGACGGATTTCCAAAAGGATAGTTATGACTTCGAGCATCGAACAGCGTCAGGAACTGGCCAGCGCCTGGTTCAGAAGCCTCCGAGACGATATCTGCAGCGCCTTTGAGCGCCTGGAAGATGACCTAAAGGGCGAAAACGCGGGAAATCTCGCGGAAAGGGCGCCAGGCCGGTTCGAACGCAAAACCTGGCAACGCGAGCAGGAAGGACAAGGCGGCGATTTCGGTGGCGGCGAGATGTCGTTGATGCGCGGAAGGGTCTTCGAAAAGGTCGGTGTCAACATCTCGACCGTCAAAGGTGAGTTCTCGGAAGATTTTCGGGCCAGAATTCCCGGAGCAGAAGAAAACCCACTGTTCTGGGCCAGCGGCATCTCACTGGTCGCCCATATGCACTCGCCCCTGGTACCTGCAATCCACATGAACACCCGCTTCATCGTCACCACCAAAGCCTGGTTCGGCGGGGGCAGTGATCTCAACCCCATGTACCCGGACGAAACGGACACCGCGGATTTCCACGCCTGTTTGAAGGCTGCCTGCGACAAACACGACCCCGCGTACTACCCGCGCTTCAAGGAATGGTGCGACGAATATTTCTATATCCCGCATCGCAAGGAAGCCCGCGGCGTGGGCGGGATTTTTTACGATTACCTGGATAGCGGGGACTGGAACGCCGACTTCGCTTTCACCCAGGACGTGGGGCGCGCCTTCCTGGAAATCTATCCGCAACTGGTCCAACGGCACATGGAACGTCCCTGGACGGACGAGCAGCGCCGCCACCAGCTGTTCCGGCGTGGGCGCTACGCGGAATTCAATCTGGTTTACGACCGCGGCACCCAGTTCGGCCTGAAGACGGGCGGCAATGTGGAGGCGATCCTGATGTCTCTGCCGCCGGAGGCCGCCTGGCCCTAAGATTCACGCAGCTCTTGCTTCAGCTGCGCCAGGCAGGCGTCTCGATCATGAGCGAAATCGGACTCGCGCCACCAGCTTTCGACACGATCCAAAGCATCCCCTAAGGCAGGCCCTGCCTCAGCGCCCAGCGTGAGCGCGTCGCGGCCCCGCAACGGAAAAACCGGCCCGTCCCAATCTTCCGTAACCGCGAGCGAAGCGGAGAGATCCCTGCAATCGGCTCTACGTTCCTCCGTCGGCCTTCTGGCCCAGTCCAAACGGAGGAGATCGCGGGTCAGTTCAGGCCCCAAATCGTAAAGAGACTGCCGAATTTCTCTTGTCGCCTGTCCGATCTTAGGGGACCAGGCCGTCATTTTCTGCCCAGCTGTTCTGAGTGCGAAAAGCCGATCGCTCTGCGCGCGCGACAGGCGCAGACGTTCGGACACCTGTTCGGCCTCCTCGCCGCTACCATCGAGTAGGGCCGCAAGCCTTAGAAGCGGGTCCGTTTCTATTTCCGTCTCCATGAGAGAAGCCAGGATCGAGTGATCAGATCGCAGTTGCGGCAACAGGATGTTCAAAACGCTGACACGCTCCATTGCCGCTAGGACAGGTAAAGGCTTTTCCGCAGCCAGAAGCCGCAGCAGTTCCTCGCGCACCCGTTCGCCGGAAAGGCTGGCTAGATTAGGAGCCAGCTCTTTCGCGGCAGCCAAACCGGCGGGATCCAGATCGCCATCGCCGTAAAAGGCGTGAAAGCGGAAAAACCGGAGCATTCGAAGATAGTCTTCGCTGATCCGCTCCCGGGCCTCTCCAACGAAGCGGACCCGTCCCGCACGGAGATCGTCAAGACCGCCAAAGGGATCAAAAAGGGTGCCGTCAGGGCGGCAGGACAAAGCATTGATGGTCAGATCGCGTCTGGCCGCATCCTGTACCCAGTCATCTGTATAAGCGACCACCGCGTGACGGCCATCCGTCTCCACGTCCTCCCGCAGGGTCGTGACTTCGTAGGGCTGTCCATCAGAGACGGCCGTCACCGTCCCATGCGCGAGTCCGGTTGGAACCGCCTTCAAACCAGCGCTTTTAAGGAGCGACATGACAGTCTCAGGCCGGTCAGGCGTGGCCAAATCTATGTCTTTGATCGGCAATGCCTTAAGCGCATCGCGAACGCATCCGCCGACAAAACGCACCTCAGCACCGTCAGCCCGTAGCGCGTCGAGTACGGCTTCGGTCGCGGGCGCAGTCATCCAGGGCTGTAAAGGAAGCCGCTCTGTCACTTTCAAATCTTCGATCATCTGCCTTGCGACCGGCGACGACTCGGTAACCTGCCGCAAGGCGCCTCCGGTTACTCGACAGGTCCTCCTGGCACGAGTTCACCATCGATGAAGGCCGGCGGTCGAAGTTTGACGTCCGGATCGTGATCGAACGCCTCCCCCATGACTATGATCCCGCCCGTCGCTACGACCAGGCCAGATAGCGTCAGCATAAGCCAAGGAGTCAGTTTTTCGGCCTCCAGCTCGCCGACCACCTTGCGTCTCATCTTAACGTAGCCGAGATAGAGCAGAAACGGGATCAGAAACAGCAGGAGAGCGACAAGAATCCTAGTCAGCATCGCCTAAAACCTCAGTTAAATTCACAAGCATGCCGGCGGTTGCCCCCCAAATATAATAATCGTCGTATGGAAAGACGTAGAAATGCCGCTGGACACCCCGAAACATGCGGCTTTGGCGCTGTTGGCTTGCTGGATCGAGAATGAAGCCGAGCGGCACCTCGAAGGCTTCGGCAACCTCGAAATCGTCCAGGGTCAGATCGAATGGCGGCGTCACCAGCCCCACCATAGGTGAAATCTCGAAGCCAGTGCGGGTGACGTAAGTGTCCAACTGGCCGATCAGATTGATATGGCTGCGCGCCAGACCGATTTCTTCCTCCGTCTCGCGCAGCGCGGTCGATTCCGGCCCGTCGTCGCCGGGATCCACGCGTCCGCCCGGGAATGAGATCTGGCCAGCATGGTCGTGCAGATGCGCCGTTCGCTTGGTTAACAGGACCGTCGCGCCCTCTGGCCGTGCCACAATCGGCACCAGGACAGCAGCCGCAGTCAGCTGTTCCGCAGGTTCATAAATATCGGGATTGAGATCGTGATCGCCGCGCGGGCGATCGTTCGCGTTCGCCAGGCCTGTCCCAGAAATGGAGGAATGGGAGTTACGCCGACCTGGCAGGCCCCGCCGCTCAAAGCGCCGGGCAATTTCACCGGTCGAAAGCTGAAAGATGGCCCGTTCCGAGTTCACGCCGCACCGTCCAGCGGGAAGAAGTTCCCGCCGCTCCAAAGTCCAAACCGGCTGCCCTCTTCCGTTTTCTCTTCTGCGGCAAGTTCAGCCAGCCCATAGTAAACCGACCGAAGAATGAGTGCCTCCAGGCCGTCCCGAACCAGGATATAGGGGCGCGGTTCGCCGGTTTCACTATCCACTGCGATGCGTAAAGGATGGTCCGAATCCAGCTCCACCCAGGTGTCCACGTTGGTGCGCAGCTTCAAAGACTGGCTTTTTCCGCTGCCGGTCGCGGAAAATTCAACAGCCACAAAAGGAGCGTCGTCAACAATCACACGCCCCCGCTCGACAGGGGTGACGAGCCAATACTCACCATCCTCTTCGCGCCGCAGAACCGTTGAAAAGAGCTTCACGAGCGGCTTTCTGCCAATTGGCGAGCCCTGATGAAACCAGGTGCCGTCCCGGGCGATGCGGATGTCGAAATCGCCGCAGAAAGGCAGGACCGGCGCACCCGCCATGGAATTTGAAACGTCAGACGACTGGCCAGGTGGCCCAGAAACACCTATCTTTTGAGTGTCGTCGGTTGGTTCTGTCGGATCCGAAGTCATAACCTGCCGTCCTAGTGTCCTGATGTCCGGTATCATAAGCCCGGGCCACAGCATATGGGAGTCGAACAGAGTGGCAGCCAACCCTTCAGTTCCCACCGATATCGCAACAGCGGAGCAGCTGGCAGAAGATATCGAAGCCGTCGGGCACCGCTTGCACTCAGCGCGCGAATCCATTGGACGGGTGATTTTCGGACAACAGGATGTCGTTGACCGGACTTTGATCACACTTCTGGCGGGCGGTCACGCACTTTTGATCGGTGTTCCAGGGCTGGCAAAAACGCGTTTGGTGGAGACGCTCGGCACGGTCTTCGGCCTCGACGACAAACGCGTGCAATGTACGCCGGACCTGATGCCCGCCGATATTCTCGGTTCTGAGGTGCTGGAGGAGAGCGAAACCGGGAAACGCTCCTTCCGCTTCATTCCGGGGCCTGTTTTTGGTCAGCTCCTGATGGCGGACGAGATTAACCGCGCCAGCCCCCGGACCCAGTCCGCCCTGCTGCAGGCTATGCAAGAGCGCCAGGTCACCGTTGCGGGTGTGCCCCACGATCTGCCGCGACCGTTCCATGTGCTCGCGACCCAAAACCCGCTTGAGCAGGAAGGCACCTACCCCTTGCCCGAGGCTCAGCTCGACCGCTTCATCATGGAAATCGATGTCGGTTATCCGGACCTCGAGGCGGAACGCCAGATGCTCCTGGCGACGACCGGCGCTGAGACGGTAGAGGCGATGGGGATTATGACCGCGGAGGAGCTCTTGGCGGCGCAAAGGATTGTCCGCCGGGTTCCGGTCGCCGACGGTATCGTGGATGCGGTTCTGTCGCTGGTGCGTGACGGCCGACCGGAAAGCAGCTCGATCCCCGAACTCGGAGAACAAATTGCCTGGGGCCCTGGACCGCGCGCCAGTCAGGCCCTGATGCTGGCCATCCGGGCGCGTGCCGTGCTTGACGGCCGCCTCTCTCCCTCTATGGATGACGTTGTTGAGCTCGCGGCTCCGGTGCTGCGCCACCGGATGAGCCTTAACTTCACCGCCCGCGCCGACGGCGTCATGATCGATGATGTGATCGCCCGTCTGATCGCCCGTTTCGAATAGAGTTTGTAAGCGTAGCGAGGAGACCGACGCTGGCCATCACGCCTAGAGCCAGACTACCAATCCAGCAGAGGGCCGAGCAGATCGCTTCGGCCCTGCCGCCGCTTTTGGTAGAAGCGGAACACGTCGCAACCACAGTTGCGCAGGGGGTTCACGGGCGCCGACGCGTTGGCCTTGGCGAAACGTTCTGGCAGTTCCGCCGCTACGAAACAGGCGACTCACCTCAGTCCATCGACTGGCGTCAATCCGCCAAGTCAGACCGGGTCTTCGTGCGGGAAATGGAATGGGAAGCCGCGCAGTCCGTCTGGATCTGGCGCGACACCTCGGCATCCATGGCCTGGGCATCGACACAGGACTTACCGGAAAAACGCAGGCGGGCCGACATCCTGGCGCTTGCTTTGGCGGTTCTGCTGATCCGCGGTGGCGAATTCGTCACTTTCCTTGGTTCAGACCTCAGGCCCTCCAACGGCAAGACAACCCTTGAGCGCCTGGCCAAAGTTATCGACCGCGGCGAGCGAAGCGACTCTGGCTTGCCTCCTGCCCTGCCCCTACCCCGGTTCGCCCAGGTCGTGATGATCGGGGATTTCCTCTCACCCTTGAAGGAGATCGAGGACGTCGCCAGAAGCTACGCAGCACGCGGCGTTAAAGGACATCTGCTTCAGGTGCTGGATCCTGCCGAGGAACTGCTCCCCTATGACGGCCGGACGCGGTTCGAAGGACTGGAGGGCGAAGACTCCTGGCTGCTTTCCAAAGTGGAAGCAGTACGGACCCCCTATCGCAATCGCTTCAAGGCCCAGTGCGAAGGTTTGGAATCCATCGCCCGCCGGCTGGATTGGGGTTACTCCGCGCATCGCACAGATCGGGCGCCTAACGCCGCTCTTTTAGCGCTTTATCTGGCCATGACCCAGGACCGGGGGCGTTAGGCGATGCTCAATCTCGGCCTCCTCGCCTTCACGCAACCCTGGCTGCTCGCCACACTGATCGGGCTTCCACTGATCTGGTTTCTGCTACGCGTCACACCACCAGCCCCGAAGACGCTCAGCTTTCCAGCCGTAAGGCTACTGCTCGGGCTCGATCCGCCGGAGGAAACACCGTCGCGCACGCCGCTCTGGCTGATCCTGTTGCGCATGCTGATCGTCCTTTTGATCATCTTTGGGCTGGCGCAGCCGCTTATTAACCCGGCGGCGCAGTTGCCAGGTAGCGGACCAGTTGTCATCGTGATCGATAATGGCTGGTCTGCGGCCAAAAACTGGGATGCCAAGATCAATGCTATGGTTGAGGTGATCGAGCGGGCTGAGCGGGAAGAAAGGGCCGTCGTACTCCTGCGCACTGCGTCTCAACCTCAGGACAGCGTATCCGAAACCCTATCTTTGTTGCCCGCTGCTGAGGCCAAAGAACTGGCGCAAGGCATTCAGCCCCGTCCCTGGCCGGTGGACCGCCTTGCCGCAATTGACCGTCTCGAGGCTCTCAGTCTCGAGAGATCGTCCCACATCGTGTGGCTGTCGGACGGATTGGCAGATGAGAATTCCGAGAGCTTTGCGCAGCGGCTGCGGGGCTTGGGAGGTGTGACAGTTCTGCAGGAGCAGAGCGGCGCGCTTGCCAAGGTCATCCGTCCGCCACAAGACGACGGACTGGAATTGGTGATTCCAGTCGAGCGCGCCGCCAGCGGGGGGACCGAAACGGTGACTCTCTCCGCCCTCGCCGACGATGGCGTCATCGTGGCCCGGGAGACGATTACCTTCGAAGCAGGCGCTCAATCGGCGGAACTTCGCCTGCAACTGCCAACCGAGCTACGGAACCGGGTAACGCAGCTCTCCCTCGAAAACGAAACCACGGCTGGCGCCAGTTATCTGTTGGACGAGTCCTCGCGCCGACGCCCGGTTGGACTGGTGACCACCGGCAGTGCTGAGCAATCCCAACCCTTACTAAGCGAAGTCTACTATCTGCAGCGCGCCCTGGAGCCTTACAGCGAGGTCCGGCAGGGCAGCATCGACGAACTTCTAGCGCGCAAGCTCGCGGTCCTGGCGCTGCCTGATATCGGGAACCTGACCGCCGAGGAACGCGGGCGGCTAAACGATTGGGTAAAGTCTGGCGGCCTCCTTCTGCGCTTCGCGGGTCCACGCATGGCGGCGGACAACGATGACGAACTGCTGCCTGTCCGTCTGCGCGGCGGAGATCGCATCCTTGGCGGCGCGCTGACCTGGGACAGTCCGGCGACGCTGTCGAGCTTCGCAGCCGGTACGCCCTTCGCCGGTCTCGAGATTGCCGATGATGTCACGATCGAGCGCCAGGTTTTGGCTGAACCCTCACTGGAGCTGGTCGAAAAGACCTGGGCGCGCTTGAGCGACGGCACCCCGCTCATTACAGCGGAGGCACGCGAGGCCGGCTGGGTCGTACTCGTGCACACAACCGCCAACACAGATTGGTCGAATCTCGCGCTCTCCGGCCTTTTCGTCGAAATGCTTCAGCGCCTGGTCGCCGTTAGTCAGGGCGTGGCCGATGGCAATGCCAATGGCGTGCCCTTGCCGCCGCTCCAGGTGATGAACGGCTTCGGCAGATTGACGACGCCAGGTGCCAGCGTCATGCCGCTGCCGGCAGTCGAGGCCCCGGAGACCGAGGGAGCACAAGGCGAAGCGGGCGTCTCGGCAAAGGCTACGGTGGACGCGAACCACCCGCCCGGATTTTACGGGGAAGACGTGAAGCAGCGTATCGCCCATAATTTGGCAAGCAACCTGCCGCAGCTGCGCGCGCTCGGAGACATCGCTGGCGTAACTCAAGCGTCTTACAGCAAAAGCGAGGAGATCGACCTGAAACCCTGGTTCCTGTTTGCTGCTCTGCTCCTCGCGCTCGCCGATATGCTGATTTCATTCTTCATGCGCGGTTTGGTGCGTCCCAAACTGCCTTCTGCCGCCGCAGCCCTTGTCCTGACGCTCGGCGCGGGAACGCTCGCTCTGAGTGGTGGCAATGCCCAGGCGCAAAGTGTGATCGACGAAGGCAGAGCCCTAGAAGCGACGCTGGAAACCCGCCTCGCCTATATCGTCACCGGCGCTGAGCGGGTGGATTCGATCAGCGAAGCCGGCTTACAAGGGTTAACCCGCATCCTGCGGCGTCGGACATCGGTCGAGGCTGGCGCGCCGCTCGGCGTCAATATCGAGCGGGACGAACTGTCCTTCTTTCCGCTGCTCTACTGGCCCATAACAGCCGAGCAACGCTCGCCGAGCACCGAGGCGGTGCGCAAGCTAAACGACTACCTGAGAAACGGCGGCACGATTCTCTTCGACCTGCGCGATCCCAGCTCCACTGCGCGGATCCAGGGACAGCAAAGCCAAACCAATCTGGCCCTGCAGCGCCTGACCGCTGATGTATCTATTCCGACGCTCGAACCCGTGCCGGCAGAACATGTGCTTCGAAAGTCCTTTTATCTGATGCAGGAGTTTCCAGGACGCTATGCGGGCGGCGAGGTCTGGATCGAGACGATCGACAGCCAGGCGAACGACGGTGTCGCGCGGGTCATTGTCGGCAGTAACGATTGGGCCGGTGCCTGGGCGACCACGGATTTGGGCCGCCCAATTCTGCCAGTAGTCCCCGGTAAAGAAGCGCAGCGTGAAATGGCTTATCGCTTCGGGGTGAACCTGGTGATGTATGCCCTGACCGGCAACTACAAAGCGGATCAGGTCCACATCCCCTTCATTTTGGAGCGGCTTGGGCAATGAGCGCTATTTCAATCAACTGGGCGCCCTTGTTGCCTTGGGAACTGCTGATCGCAGTTGGCGCTGTTGCGTTGCTGCTGATCGCCTTCGGCCTGTTCCGTAGGGCAAAGGGCACAAGCTGGCGGATTCTAGCGCTCGGTGGACTGATATTGGCGCTCGCCAATCCTTCTGCGGTCGAGGAACAACGCTCACCCCTGGAAGATATCGTCTTCGTGGTGGTCGACGAAAGCCAGAGCCAGAAAATCGGACCGCGCCCCGGACAAAGCGAGGAAGCCCTTGCACATGTCCTTGAACAGCTCGAGGGGATGGAGGCTACCGAGGTACGCATCGTGCGCGCTGGCGCAGACGCCATCGGCATTGAACAGGATGGCACGAAACTCTTTTCGGCACTCGGCGAAGCTCTTTCAGGGGTCGCGCGGCAGCAGGTTTCAGGTGTCGTCATCATCAGCGATGGCCAGATCCACGATATTCCGGAGAACGCCGCAGCCCTCGGCATCGAAGCGCCCATCCATCTTCTGCTCAGCGGAGAAACGCGGGAGTACGACCGGCGGTTAAGTGTGATTCAGGCCCCGGGCTTCGGAATCGTCGGGCAACCCCAAAGCCTCAAGCTGATCGTCGAGGATATCGGTGCCAGTTCGGAGGGCGGCCTCGTCGCCCTCACGATCAGCAAGGACGGTCAGGAACCACGCGTCGTCCGGGTTCCGGTCGGGGTGGAGCAGGAGATCGCCTTTGAGCTGGATCATCGCGGTCCCAGCGTTCTCGAGATTGAGGCGGAAGCCCTACCAGGCGAGCTCTCTCTCGCCAACAACCGAACCGCCGTTTCTGTCGACGGCGTCCGCGACCGGCTCCGGGTGCTTCTGGTATCGGGCGAACCCCATGCCGGCGAACGCGCCTGGCGCAACATCCTGAAGTCCGACCCTTCCGTCGATCTTGTGCATTTCACCATCCTGCGTCCGCCCGAGAAACAGGACGGTACACCGATCCGCGAACTCTCCCTGATCGCCTTTCCTACACGCGAACTTTTCGAACTGAAGCTGGACGAGTTCGATCTGGTCATCTTCGACCGCTACCGGCGCCGTGGCGTTCTGCCCTCGATTTATCTCGACAACATCGCCCGCTACGTCGAGCGCGGCGGCGCGCTGCTTGAGGCCGTCGGTCCCACCTTCGCAACGCCCCTCTCCCTCTATCGCACGCCGCTGGGCCGGATTTTGCCCGTGGAACCCACCGGGGAGATTCACGAGGCCGCCTACCGACCCAAGATCACTGAGTTAGGCGAACGGCATCCGGTCACAGCGACCCTCGGCGGCCGTAAGGCCAACGACCCGCCAGCCTGGGGCCACTGGTTCCGGCACATCAGCGGCGACTCGCTGCGCGGCTCGATTGTCATGAGTGGGCTCGATGACCGCCCGCTTCTGGTCTTGGACCGGGTAGGCAAAGGCCGCGTTGCGCAGTTTATGAGCGACCATATGTGGCTCTGGTCCCGCGGCTTTGACGGCGGCGGTCCTCAGGCCGAGCTGCTGCGCCGCATATCGCACTGGCTGATGAAGGAGCCGGAACTCGAAGAGGAAGATCTACGCGCCAGCGTCGTCGATGGCCGGCTAGAGATCACGCGCCGTTCGCTCGTCGTCGACAACCCGGAAATCGATGTCGCTTTCCCGTCGGGCAAACAACAGAAAGTCACCCTGGAGCCAGGCGAGGACGGGGTCGCGCGCGGTACCTTGGACGCCGAGGAAGCCGGCCTGTACCGGATTACCGATGGTGTCCTGTCTGCGGTCACCGCCGCCGGTCCACTTAATCCACGTGAATTCGAAAACGCCCTGTCGAGTGCCGCGCCGATGGGTGACCTGCTTAAGGACAGCGGAGGCACCTCGATCCGCCTGGCAAAGAACGCGACGCCTGGCCTGCGGAAGGTCAGTCCCAGCCGCGACCAGTTCGGCAACAGCTGGATCGGTATCCGCGACGCGCAGAGCTACGTCGTAACAGGCGTCAACCAGGTTCCATTGCTGCCTGGCATCGCCCTTCTACTGCTGCTGGTCGGTGGCGCTCTGATCGCCTGGTATCGCGAAGGCCACTGATGAAATTCGGGTCTGCGCAATCAGGCCACGACGGCCTTTGAAGATCTTCCGCTATCGGGCGCCCGCTCTACAAGCCCTCTGACACCTTCAATCGCCCCGGCCACCAGCTCAAGAACCTGAAACCTCTCCGGCTCAACCGGCCCCGGTAAAATCAAGCCATTGGGACAAGCGGGCACGAAACCGTAAGGCGCATAGTAGGCCGGATCTCCGACAACCAGACAGAGCCGATGCCCCTGTTGCTTGGCCGCCTTCAGGCTCCAGGCCACGAGCGCACGCCCCATTCCCTGCCCCTGGTATTTGGGTTCGACCGCCAACGGACCTAAGAGAATGGCCGCCTCCCCGGCGATCGTGACAGGCCAGAAACGAATGGAGGCGATCAATTCGCCATCAACGCCAATGGCGATGAACGAAAGACCTTCGACTGCCGAAATACCTTCGCGCAGGCGATAAACCGTTTTTTCCTGCCGCGCCGGCCCAAAGGTCCGATCTAGCAGATCCTCGATCAAAAGCTCAGCATCGAGGTCTTGCGGGACAATCTGGAAAGGCGTTTGCGCAGTTTTTTGGATAAAATTATCGGAGGTCATGATTTCTGCATCCCACTGGCCGCGAGGGGCGGCACGTCAACGAATATCGATCTCACGGGACCGCTCTCTTCGTTGTTCTTCAGCTGTTAATCGCAGACCTGCATCCAGACCTACAGCGGAAGCACGACAGAACGGCACCCGGCGCTCAAAGCGCGCTGGCGTCGGCATCGTCGTCGCAATCTTCCGCTGAGGGACATTTCAATCAAACCTCAAGATGAACTCTAGTTTCCGATTATCACAGCTCTGGGGAATCTCCAAGCCATTTGAGACTTAACGCATAAGCTGCATTGTTTGGGCGATTACTGAGATGCGAGGCGGCGAGCGGGGGCAGCTTCGACGAAGCCGGCGGCTAAAATCAATCCGCAGCCTAATAGCTCCCGCCATCCAAAAGGCTCGGATGCCAGTAGTGTCGAGCTGGCAGCGGCGGCCACAACTTCCAGCAGAAGCAGGATCGCAACCCGGCCCGGATCCAGGAGTGAGGCCCCCCAAAGTAATAGTGCGGTCGTGGGAAGAAGAAACAGAAGGGCAATCGCCAGAGCCGCGCCGATCAATCCTCCAGCGTCTCCGACCGGCGGTTGAGCGCCCATCACGCCAATCAGGACCAAAGCCGTAACGGCAGCGACAAATACCGAGAGAAAGGTCTTTTCCAACTCTCCGACCTGATCGTGCAGACGAGCTGTGGTTGCCGCCAGGGCAAAGCAAATCCCTGAAAACACAGCCATGGCATCCGCGAGCGAGAAAGCTGTCATCAGGTCTTGGGAAATCAGACGATCAAGTTCCAGAATGACGGACGCGCCACCCAAACCCAGGGCAATAGCAAGCCAACGGCTGGCAAAGATACTGGTTCCCAGGAAGTAGCGCGCCATCAAGGTGGCCCAAACAGGCGCGAGATAAAACAGGAGCACAACCCGGATGACATTGCCGTGGATGACCGCGTGGTTCCAAAGAACCAACGCAAGCCCCAGCGGACCACCGATGGCCAGCAAAGCGATGATTTGCCCTGCGAATCTGGCGCGGCGGCGCCAGACGAAGGGTAAAAGGGCAAGCGCGGCCATCCCGAAAATCGCCAAACTGGCCCAATCCCCATACAGGCCTTGGGCATCCAGCCAGCGCAAAGGAATCCACCACACACCCCAAAGGATCGCGGAGGTGGCCACAGCCAAGGCCGGAAGGCGCTTACTTTTGAGGTTCAATCCCAAATTCCGGCATCCCAGTAAGGCTCATCGCCAAAGCGCTCGACCAGAAAGTCGACAAACACGCGCACCTTCGGTGAGAGATTGCGGTTCGCGGGGAACACCGCATGCACCGATGACTCATCGCCAACCTGATAGTTCTCCAACAGCCGAACCAGACGCCCGCTACGCAGATCGTCTCCAGCAATAAAACTCGGCTGAATCGCTATCCCGCAGCCGGCCAGCAATGCCGCCTGTATGACATCGCCGTTGTTGGCCGTAAAGCGCCCTTCGACACTGACTTTGTGGCGGCTGGCCTCCCGGCGAAACTGCCAGACGCCCGGCGTTTTCGAGTAGCTGTAGCCCAGGCAGTTATGACGCTTGAGATCTTCGGGACTGCGCGGCATCCCGTACTTCTGCAAGTAAGACGGCGCGGCGCAAGCCACCAGCCGGTTCGGCGCGAGACGACGGGCAATCAGGCTGGAATCGAGCAGCCGCGTGATCCTGACGCCAACATCAAAACCTTCGTCGATGAGGTCAACGACCCGATCATTCAGAACCATTTGCACATCCAACTCAGGGAACCGCTCTAGAAACTCCGGCAGTGCGGGTCCGAGATGCATAATGCCGAACGACATAGGGGCATTGACCTTGAGTTCGCCGCGGGGTGCTGAGGCCAGGTGGGAAACCGCCTCCTTCGCCGCTTCCGCCTCCGAAAGCACCCGCTGACAACCTTCATAAAAGGCGGCACCCGCCTCCGTCAGCGAAAGACGGCGGGTCGTCCGATTGAGCAGGCGCACCCCCAGACGGTCCTCAAGGCGGCTGACCTGCTTCGAGACCGAGGATTTGCTGAGACCCAGATCCCGGGCCGCGGTGGAAAATCCGCCAGACTCAATCACACGAGCGAAAATCGCCATGCTGCCGAGTTCGTCAATCATATCGTTTCCTCAGAGAAACAAATTAATTCCCTTGAAACCTATAACTCAATCTTGGGAAACACACCATCTCAGCGTAGAGAAGCAGTCAAAGGAGTGCAGGCTGTTCTGTATCGATCAGATAGCGAGCCTCATCCTGAAAGTAAGGAACCCTATCCGTGATTGAAGTCGCCGAATTTGAACGCCTGGGCCGGTTTGAGAACGAGTGGCTCTCGGCACGCCATCACTTCAGCTTTGGCTCCTACTACGACCCGACCCGCAGCGGAGTCGGGCCGCTGATCGTCTGGAACGATGACAGCATTGCACCTGGCACAGGCTTCGACATGCATGGCCACCGCGACATGGAAATCATCACCTATGTCCGCAGCGGCGCGATCACCCACCGGGATCATCTCGGCAATCAGGGGCGCACCGCCGCTGGCGATGTCCAGGTCATGTCCGCCGGCAAAGGCATCATGCATGCCGAACATAATCGCGAAGATGAAGAAACCACGTTGTTTCAGATCTGGATCCAGCCATCGGTCCGAAACCTCGCTCCGAGATGGGACCAAAACCGCTTCCCGAAGGCGGAACGGGCGAACATCCTGGTGCCATTGGCATCTGGCCGCAGCCAGCACAGCGGCGCTCTACCGATCCATCAGGATGCCTCCCTTCTGGGCGCAACACTGTCCAAGGGGCACGACCTTCGCTACGAGCTTGGCCGCAATCGTCAGGGTTACCTGGTGGCGGCGAGTGGAGAACTGCGCGTGAACGGGACCCTCCTGAAGGCACGTGACGGCGCAACCATCTCTATGGAGGATCAGGTCTCTTTGGAAGCGTTAGAGGACGCCGAAATTCTGCTTGCCGACCTACCCGGTCAGTAAGCTTTCACGAATTCGGCGATTTTCACCAAAAACATAGCGAGATTGGAAGGTTAACATGGGGCTTTTGGTTGACGGCGTATGGCATGATCAATGGTACGACACCGCGAAGAGTGGGGGACGCTTTCAGCGGAGCGAGTCGATCTTTCGCAACTGGGTCACGGCCGACGGTTCCGCGGGTCCTAGCGGCAGCAGCGGCTTTAAGGCGGAACCGGGCCGTTATCACCTCTACGTCTCGCTGGCCTGCCCCTGGGCGCATCGCACCCTAATCTTCCGCGCCCTGAAAAAACTCGAGGACGCCATTTCCGTCTCGGTCGTGCACTGGCATATGGCGGAGCAAGGCTGGGCATTTGGCGAAGGAGAAAGCTGTACTGACGATCCCCTCGGCGGCGCAGATTACATGCATCAGATTTATACCCGTGCCGCCGGGGACTACAGCGGCCGGGTCACCGTTCCAGTGCTGTGGGACAAGAAGACCGGGACCATTGTCAGCAATGAGTCCTCGGAAATCATCCGCATGCTCAACACGGCATTCAATGCATTTGGCGATGCCGGGCTCGATCTATATCCGGCGCAGCTGCGCGGCGAAATCGATGAAATCAACGAACGTGTTTATCACACGGTCAATAACGGCGTTTACAAGTGCGGCTTCGCAACATCACAAGAGGCCTACGAAGAAGCCTTCACCGCCTTGTTCGAGTCTCTCTCTTGGCTCGAAGATCTGCTGTCGAGCCGGCGCTATCTGGCGGGAGATCAGTTAACCGAAGCAGATTGGCGGCTCTTTACCACCCTGATCCGCTTCGATCCGGTCTACTTCGGACACTTCAAGTGCAACAAGGCCAGGATTGTCGATCTTCCCAACCTCTGGGGACATACGCGCGAACTCTTCCAGCATCCCGGTGTCGCAGACACGGTCAATTTTCACCACATCAAACACCACTATTACGGCAGCCATAAGACCGTAAACCCCACCGGTATTGTGCCATTGGGGCCAGCCATCGATCTCTGGGAACCTCATGGAAGAGATCATATCTCCTGAAGACAGGGTCCGACTAATCCTGCAATCGAAACCCTTTCGAACAGGCAAACCCTAGATATCTCTCTGGCGTTGGAGCAACCGCCGCCGCTACACTGCAGTGTTCTAACCACAGGTGGTGTCTTGCGTGCTGAGCCGGGTTCTTGTCTTTGTCCTTCTGCTGCCTCTGGCCGCCTTGTTCACTCCGTCATGCGGGATCTCGTCACCGGTCCAGGCCGCGGAGGACACGCAAGGCCCCTTTGCTGCCAGCACCACACGCTGGAAACGGCTACTCGATAGCGCGCAGCAGGAAGTCTCCCGGAACAACATTCCCAGGGAACGGCTCCGGCAGGTTCGCACCAACCTGACGACGATCAAGAACGAAGCGGAAGGCCTGCGCGAAGAGGCCAACCGCAGTCTGGAACCCCTGCGAAAGCGGCTACAGGCACTGGGCGCTGCGCCCGAAGAAAACGAGCCCCCAGAACCTGAAGCCATCGCGGCGCAAAGAAAACAGATCCTGACAGACATCTCGATCCTGGATGCGCGCCTAAAGCAAATCGATCTGGTGCTGTCGCAAGTCAGCGAAATCGAAAGCCAGGCCGTCAATGTCGTGCGCGAGCGCCAAATTGCCGACTTTTTAACCCTATCACCCTTTCCGCTCGCCCCATCGACCCTCGAACAGGCTGTCCCTGAATTCCTCGAAGTTCTCAGGTTAATCGCAACCTCTCCGGCCGTTTGGTGGAGCACGCTGACCGAGGAAGAAAAGCAGAGCTTTCTGCTGTTCCGTCTCGCGCTCAGGATCACCATCGCAATCGGCATAGGCTGGATCGTGCGGCGGCTTCTCTTGCGGTGGTTTGGGCGGGATAGCAGCCTGCAAAATCCATCCTATGCGCGCCGCTTGACGGGGGCGATCGGAGAGGGACTGGCAAACGGCGTCGTTCCGGCCCTGGTACTTGTGGCCATCATTCCGCGCGCGCTGAGCGAACAGTCGTTGTTGAGCGGTTTGTTTCAAGCAGCAGCGATTACCTTTTGCATATCGGCCATTTTCGTCATCCTTGCCATCGCCCTGCCGCGCGCCGTGCTGGCCCCCAACCTGCCGCAGTGGCGCCTTCTGCCCGTTACGCCGCAGAATGCCCGCTATATCAGCCGGGTCACTGCGATCCTGGCAGTTGTCTTCGCGATCGACGCTTTTTTTATTGAGCTGCAACCGGCACTCCGCCGGTTCGCCTCCTACCAGGCCTCTGACGAACAGCGGTCGTTGTATCTCTTTGTCACCAATATTCTCGAAGCCGTCGGCGTCTTAAGCCTCTGCAGGGCAGCGATCTGGAAAGCAGACCCAACGGCGCCAGGCACAACCGGCGTTGAGACACAGGACAACAAACCCGACCCCTGGCGGGTCTGGTGGACAATTCGCTACCTGGCAGCGGGACTGGCCATCATCACACTTCTGAGCTCTCTGTTCGGTTATCTCGTCCTCGGTGCACAGCTGATCAACAACACGGTCATCAGTGGTGCAATCATTGGCGGTCTATTTCTGGTGCGCGGCCTGGGCCGGGAACTCATTGGCGCTGTCCTGCGGACGGAGCTGCTCAGGAACCAGCTGGGTATCCCGCACAACACGCGCAAACTCTTGAAATTCTGGCTCCGGGCAGCTTACGACCTGGTGATTCTGGTGTTCGGCTTCATCGGGATATCTCCGCTCTGGGGCCTGCCTTTCGAAGACGTATCGCGCATCGTGCTGGATGTCTTGAAAGGCGTGCAGATCGGGAGCGTGACCATCTCGCCGGGAGACGTGCTCGCTGCCATCCTTGTCTTCCTTGTCATCCTCCTGGTCACACGCTTCATCCAGCGTCTGCTATCCGAACAGGTGTTGCCAAACACCCGCATGGATTCCGGCGTCCAGAATTCTCTTACCGCGGGAACCGGCTATATCGGCCTGATCGCGGCCGCCACCTTGGCCATTACCACTCTCGGGCTCGACCTTTCGAACATCGCGATCATCGCGGGTGCTCTTTCGGTCGGTATCGGTTTCGGCCTTCAAAACATTGTGAACAATTTCGTTTCCGGGCTCATCCTTTTGATCGAACGACCGATCAAGGTGGGAGACTGGATTGTCATTGCCGGCCACGAGGGTTTTGTCAAAAAAATCAAGGTCCGAGCCACTGAAATCGAGACCTTTCAGCGGGCATCCATCATCATTCCAAACAGCGAACTGGTGGCCAACGCCGTCACCAACTGGACTCACAAAGATCACTACGGCCGCGTCGAAGTGATGGTGGGTGTCGCTTATGGATCCGACGTGGACAAGGTTATGGAAATCCTCATGCGCTGCCTGCGCGACCATGGAAAAATCCTGAGCTGGCCTGAACCTCAGGTGGTATTCCAAGACTTCGCCGACTCGTCGCTGAACTTTGAAGCCCGCGGCTTCATTGCCCAGATCGAGTGGCGTGTCATCGTAGCCAGCGAACTGCGCATCGCGATTAATCGCGCCTTTGCGGAAGAAGGCATTGAGATTCCCTTCCCTCAACGCGATATCAACATTAGAGACATTGACCGCCTCGAAAAAGCGCTCACACGCCGCGACGACCCGGACCCGGCGACACAGGAGGGGTGAAGGGACCTGTTGACTTAGAGACAAAAATGTCCGATCAGCCCTTTCGATGACATGTTGATGATAAAACCCCAAAGCCCGATATTTTTGTTATTGTTGTTTCAGCTCACTACCGGAGACGAACCGGCCAACGATTTAAAGTGAGGATTTGTTAGATGGTTAGTAGCATGCCACTCGATATTTGGAGCAGCGACGACGAGCCGAGGCTCGGCGTCGTACTGGACGAGATCTGGACGCTGTTGGAAGAAGGCGTCACAGACCGACGTCATGGCTTTCATACGCCCGTCGCCGCCACCCTGCGCGAAAGCTCAGGCGCAACGATGCGTACTGTTGTTTTGCGGCATGTTGATCGTGAAGAACGCTGTCTTCACTTTCATACGGACATTCGTAGTGGAAAGGTCCAAGACCTCAAAGCCGACCCGCGCATTTCCTTTTTGTTCTACGATCGTGGCGCGCAAACGCAACTGCGCGTCGATGCGGTCGCAAAGATCTCACACGACGATGAAGTTGCAGCGGCAGCTTGGAAAAAGCTGACGCCGGATTGCCGTCGGGAATACCTGGTCTCGGAAAAGCCGGGCGAAGCCAGCGCGTGGCCGACCTCAGGTCTGGCACCCGAGCTGCAGGACCGCGATCCAACCATGGAAGAGTCGGAAAAAGGCTACAAAGAGTTTGCGGTGATTTCCGCCAAATTCGATCACCTGGAATGGCTATACGTTTGCCATGAAGGTCATCGGCGCGCGCGCTTCGACTGGTCAAACAGCGGTGAACTCGACACCACTTGGCTCGTGCCTTAATCGCCGTTCGAGCAAAGATTCCGAAGCACCGGAGTGGAAGCCTTCTTCTGCTCCGGTGTTTTTTTATGCGGATCACCGAGACACTCGGCGGCTGTGGGATAGAAGTTACTTCAGTTCGCCATCGTAGATTTCGAGGAGTTTGGCCGCTTCCTGACTGCCGCAACCCTTGGCATCCAACAGTTTCTTCGCATCCTTCTTCGCTTTCAACAAAAGCGACAGACGCTTGGCCCCAACCTGGTGATCGATTTTTTCGTTTATGATCTCGCTCATACGGTCGTATTCGCTATCCGAGAAACCAATCTCGCGGCATTGCTTGGTCACTTCTATCGCCTGTTGATAGCGGCTAAAGGCCTGTTCCGCCTTTTCGTTTGCGGCCAGTGGAGAAGCCATGCCCAACGCCAGCAACAAGCTGCCAGCAAGTAAAGTGAACATCGTTGAGTTCGACATAGTTCCTCCGGACCAAGAGCTGTTGTCAGAATGAGGAATTGGGCTCTGTGAGAAAAGTGGCCTCCTCCGGGCTTGTCTCACGTCCCAGAGCGGAGTTGCGATGCGGAAAGCGCCCGAAACGGGCCACAATATCTCGGTGCATAACGGCATAGTCGTACCAGGAAGGATCCTCATCAAGCTTCTTGGTCAGGGAAACACAATCCTCCTGATCCTGTAGATCTTCACTGTGCTCTAACGGCAGGTACAAAAACAGCTGTTCAGTTTGGCTCAGTTCGCCCTGCACGTTCTGACGAAGTGCCTCGCGAACGACTTTGCGTGCCTGCAAATCAGTCGCGAAAGCCCGAGGGTCGTTGCGAAAGAGGTTTCTGGGCACCTGGTCCAAGAGAATGCAAAGCGCGAGGCAACCGCGGGCAGAGGCCTGCCAATCATCCAACTGCCCATCACGCGCCTGCTCATAGGCAGAGGAGAGAACCGTGCGAACCTCTGCGTCAAATGCCGGGTCTTTTACGAACCAGCGCTCCCGCATGCCGTCAGCAAACCAAAATCCCAAAACGTCGTCGATCGCAACCACAGCTCCCCCCGGAATTTAAATATCAAGTGGCAATCAGCCAGAAACAATAGGCGATCTGGGCAACAGTCGAGCGAAATCGACGCACTCGACAGCTATCGATCCATCAAGGCGTATCTTTCGTCCAGGCGCAAGTCACCAGTAGCTGTTTGGCTACAACGGCCTAAGCAGCCCCTGGATCCTCGTGGGAAAAAATATATAGCGATCTGCGAAAGACAGGCGCGAAGTCAAGAAACCACGCCAGGGCCAGAGGTTATGAGCAATAACCGTCAAGGCCTTGAATGCACCACTCGATCTCTTCGACCCTTTTTCGCCGGTCTTTCGGATCATCGAATGCACTATCGCTGTCGCGGCGCAGACGCTCCGCAAACGCGCGAAGCTTATCAGCCAGAAAACGATAATTGGTGTCGGTCGCCATGGATTCGATCCTGAAAAAGATCAATAACTGCGCCCTCTTAACAACAAGCTGTGAAGGGTACATGACAGGGGCGAGAAAGATGAATGACAGCGAAAACCGCCAAATCATGCCGATTTACTGCTGAGCAACAGCGTTAGCCAATTGCGGCAAAATCCAGAGACTCAGCCCGAGTTCCAACCTTCTCTGTATTTGTCGCCGCTCCAGACAGATCTCGCACAAAAGGGTGAAATCACCTCGCGCCCCTTTCACGCAGACGTGACGGGGATCATCTCAAGTGGGCATTACATCTTGTTTAGACACAATGCCGCGGGAGCAAACGATCCTCCCAATAGCAGGCTTTGTAGCATCCGCCGGCCGCAACCGGACTAGCCTGCGGCGTAGGCGGATGACGGCGAATTCAACAAGCGGAGAAAATCTATGCTGCGCAAGACCACGATGGCCCTGGTGGCCGGCGTTTTGACAGTCACGACCGCCTTCCCGGCGGCGGCCCGTATCACCCAATGCCTGCCGGAGGTCAAACAGACACTCAACGAACTCGGCGTAAATCAGTCGAGCGTGAAGAAAATCTCAATTTTTCCACGCCAGCTAGCTGGTCAGTCCTTCGGCAGGATTACCGGTTATGATGCGAGCATCAGCCTCAATAGCTGCAGCGGCTACCTTGCTGTTGAGATGACGCGAAGCTGTCACGTGAAGCAGGTCTACAGCCGCAACGAATGCCGCATTCCCGGCGTCGCAGCTTACTGAGGCCCCTATTCCGAGTTCGTTCGGCCGCTTGCTAAGCGTATTAGGCCAGTTCCTCAGCGAAGTGGCAGGCCACGAAGTGCTCGGCTTTGACTTCCCGCCAGGCCGGCTGTTCGCTTTTACAACGCTCCCGCGCGTGCGGACATCGCGTGTGAAACCGGCAGCCGGAAGGCACATTCGCTGGATTGGGGATTTCTCCGGGCAGTTTTGCCGGCTTGAAGTCGGCGCCCTTGCTCACGGTCGGAATCGCCGACATCAACGCCTTGGTATAGGGATGCAAAGGTTCCGCGAAGAGTGCGCGTGACGGCGCCAACTCGACCAGCTTTCCGACATAGAGAACGGCGACCCTATGCGAGATATGGGCCACGACCGACAGGTCGTGTGCGATGAAGAGATACGCCAGATTCAGATCACGCTGAAGATCGGCAAGCAGATTGAGAATCTCCGCCTGGATCGATACATCCAATGCGGATACGGACTCGTCGCACACCACGAACTCCGGGTTCGAGACAAGTGCGCGGGCAATACAGATTCGCTGACGCTGTCCGCCTGAAAAGGCATGGGGAAAGCGGCGCAGATGCTCAATGTTAAGTTTGCAACGGGCCGCGATTTCCCGAACGCGCTCGTCTACCTCGCTCTTTGGCATGCCGCCAGCCGCCTCAAGCGGTTCAGCGATGATGTCACGCACCGTTAGACGCGGATTCAACGACGAGTACGGATCCTGGAAGATCAGCTGCATGTGGCGGCGAAACCTCCGCAGTTCCGCTGCCTTCATCTGGATCAGGTCATGTTCCTGGCCGTTGACCCGGAAGCTGATCTCACCGTCGGTGGCACGAATTCCCTGTAGAATTGCGCGCCCGATCGTGGTTTTGCCCGAACCCGATTCCCCTACCAGTCCCAGTGTCTCACCGCGCCGGATATCGAACGAAACATCGTCGCACGCCTTGACGTCGTTAGGCGTGCCGCCGAACAGCGATTTGCTCTTGATGGGAAAGTAGACTTTAAGCCCCTCGACGCGGATCAGGGTGTCGGCCGTTTGCTGCTCTGCTTCAGAATTGTCGGTCGCTGCTGCGGATGTCATGCCGGCCTCTCATAGAGAAAACAGCTCACACTGTGGCGCGCTGAAACATCGAAGCTTTCAGGATGCTGAAGATCGCAGCGCCCTGGAATCTTTTCTGCGCAACGGGTCTGAAAAGGACAGCCGCTAGGCCGTTCGAGGGGGCTTGGAATATCCCCCGGCACCGGCCGCAGGCGCTCATTCAAGTTCTCAAGATTCGGGATAGCTTCGATCAGGCCCTTCGAATAGGGATGCCGGGGATCGAAGACGACCTCCTCGGTTAAGCCGCGTTCCGCGACCCGGCCCAGATACATCACCGCCACTTCGTCGGCGACCTGGGCGATGACGCCCATATCATGGGTGATAAAGATGACCGACATGCCGAACTCGTCCTGCAGCTCCTGAATCAGTTCCAGAATCTGCGCCTGGATAGTCACGTCGAGCGCCGTCGTCGGCTCGTCTGCGATCAGAAGGGTGGGACGCGTTGAAAGGGCCAGGGCGATCATCGCGCGCTGGCGCATACCGCCGGAGAGTTCGTAGGCGTATTGGTTGACGCGCAGAGAGGCATTCGAAATGCCGACCCGCTCTAACATCTCAACCGCGATGTCTTGCGCTTCCTTTTTCCCCACGTTCCTGTGGAGCATCACAGCTTCGCGGATCTGATTCCCAATGGTGTAGACAGGAGAAAAGGACGCCATCGGCTCCTGGAAAATCATGCCTATATCGCCGCCCCGCAGCGCGCGCGTAAGCGGGGAATTGGCCGGCAGCTTGGCCACGTCGACAACAGTGCCGTCGGCCCGCCGCACTAGGATCTCCGAGGTCTCGTCTAGGATCGCGTTTTTCGGCAACAGCTGCATCAAGGCCTTGGTGCTGACCGACTTGCCCGACCCGGATTCACCGACCAACCCCAAGGTTTTGCCGCGCTTCACATCGAAGGTCACACCGTCCAACGCAGTGATAGTGCCCTCGTCTGTCCGGAACTGAAGGCGCAGGTTTCGAACTCTGCAGACCACATCTTCAGGCAGACGATCCGGTGCAACGATGGCATTGTCCTGTGCGATAGCCATTAGCTTTTACTCACAGAGTAGGGATCGGCAGCATCCCGCAGGCCATCGCCAACGATGGTAAAGGCCAGCACAGCAACCACCACGAAAACCGCCGGGATGAAAAGCCACGGCGCTTGTTCGATCGCACGGATGTTCTGCGCATCCTGCAGCAGGATGCCCCAGCTCATAGACGGCGGCCGCAGTCCCAGTCCGATGAAACTCAGGGCGGTCTCCGACAACACCATGTAGGGAAAGGAAATCACCAGATCGACGATGATATAGCTGGTGAATGACGGCAGAAGATGCTTGGTGATCACTCGATAGGGCGTAGCTCCCGAGAGCTCCGCCGCCACAACATAGTCTTCAGTCTTCTGAGACAGGAGATGGCCGCGGATCCGGCGCGCCAGCGTCGGCCAGCCGACCAGGCCCAAGATCACCGTCATCATGAAATAGACGGTCAGATTCGACCAGTCCTTCGGGAAGGTCGCTGCCAGGCCCATGTAGAGCGGAATCACGGGAATGACCCGCACGATTTCGGTCATGCGTTGAATGATGTAGTCGAGCCAACCTCCCAAATAGCCGGCGATCCCTCCGATAATAAGTGCCAGAATGAAGGAGATCAGCACCCCGATTACACCGATCGAAAGAGACGTCCCTGTTGCGAAGAGCGTTCTGGAAAAGAGGTCGCGACCGAGATCGTCGGTTCCGAAGAGATGGATCTTACCCTCATCAACGCCAAAGAGGTGAAGATCGGTCGAGATCAACCCTAACAGTTTATAGTCGTCTCCACGAACGAAGAGGCTGATGTAACGACGGGAGTCCGGATCCACCTTGGCAATTTTCTTGAGCGTAATCGGATCACGTTCCGTCTTAACGCCCTGAACGAAAGGCTGAAAAGAAAAACCGTTGCTATCCCAGAACTTGACCATCTGAGGTGGCCCGAGAATGTAGTCCCGGTCACGGGTGGTGCCGCCATAGGGCGCAAAGAAGTCGGCGAAAGTGCCGAGCAGAGCCATGATGCCGAGGATCCAAAGCCCGACCATCGCGGCCCTGTGGCGGCGGAAGCGCCACCAGACCAGTTGCCATTGGGATTTGGTGTAGTAGGCAAGCGCTTCGGCATTATCGTCCTTGCCGCCGGATGGAGGCGCGGTCTGATCCGTCATGTCGTCACCCCCCTTCCAACTTGATGCGCGGATCGAGCATCGCCAACGCGACATCGGCCAGGAAGTTCATCACCACGATGAAAAAGGTCAGCATCAGCAGGATCGCGCCCGCGACGTACATGTCCAAATCCAGGAACGAACGGATCAACAGCTCACCCAATTCCGGCAGGCCCAGCACCAGGGCCACAATCGGTAACTCGGAAAAGATCCGGTTGGCATCGAAGCCGACCGTGCTGACCACCGGATTAATCGCAAGGCGCGCCGGATACTTTAGCAGCAGCTTCCATTCTGGAAGACCGCGGGCACGCGCCGCCGTGACCGAAAGCTTATTCAATTCGTCCAGCATGGTCGCGCGCACGGTCTGCAACTGAAGAGCCGTCGCCGACCAGGCCAGAACGACGGCCGGCACGATCAGGTGTTTGATGAGATCGAAAACCTTGGCGCCGCTCCAGGGGGCGTCTTCATACTCCGGCGAAAAAAGACCGCCAACACTCGAGCCGAAGAAGCGGACCCCGATGTAAAGCAGGATGAGGGCCAGCATAAAATTGGGAAGCGCCAAACCCAGATAGCTGAAAATTGTCAGCCCATAGTCAGCCATGGACTGGCGTCGGACGGCAGCGTAGATACCGATGGGAATCGACAAGAGGTAGGTCAGGATCATGGTCGCCGCCAACAGCGCGAGGGTCAGCATCAACCTGTCGCCGACGACATCATTTACCGAGGATTCAAAAGCAAAGGACTGACCGAAGTCGAACTTGGTCACGATGTCCCAGATCCAATTGAAGTAGCGCTCGACAAATGGCCGATCGAGCCCGAATTCAATCCGAATATTCTGGATGTCCGCCTGCGTGACATTGACGCCAGTGCCAGAAAATTTCCGGAAGGCATAGCGGTCCGCATAGTCGCCCGGCGGCAGCTCCATGATCGCGAAGATCATAATGGACACGCATAGCATGGTCACCACCATGCCGGCGCTGCGCTGGATTAAAAACTTGAGCATCTCTGACCAGTCCCCCAAAAACCCGTTAGGGCCGAAGCGACTGCTTCGGCCCTAACAGCTAGCCGTTTACGAGACTAGTTTTTCAGGTACCACTGATAGGGACGATAAGGGTAAGCCCAGTAGAAGTCGTAGGTCTTCGCTGTGTAGCTTTTGAAGTTCCTCAACTCGTCCCGGCGCATGACCGGACCGAGGATCTCACCGACGGTACCGATCTTGAGAAGATTATTGACATGAATGTCGACAATCTCTCCACCGAGCTTATCGGATTCAGCTGTACCGAAAGGCACCTGAATGAACTTCTCAGACAGTTCATAAAGCTTTTTGACATCTGCTGGCGGCTCAATACCCTGCTTGCCTCCAGACTGCTTCCAGGCGGCCCATTCGAAACCGTTACCCGGATTAAAGTAGTCGCCGAAGGGAGGAACCATGGCCGTGAAATCCTGACTGACGGTCGGACCTGAGGTCCCATCGTTCTTCCAGGCGGTCATGTCGAGGTCGTTGTTATTGGCATTTGCACGGTATTCGTCAGAAGTAACTTCTTTCAAATCTACCCGCACGCCAATTTCGGTCCAGTAGTCACGAACCAACTCAGTCATCTTCACCGGGATGCCCTGGCTGGAATAGATGAACTGGATGACCAGGGGCTTCCCGTCGGGACGCTCGACGATACCGTCACCATCGCTGTCCTTCAGGCCAGCTTCTCCGATCAGCGACTTCGCTTTCTTCGGATCGTAGTCGATCATCGAATTCTTGTGCTTGTCACTGACGAAAGTCACGGTCGCGGGTTCTGCCGGCATGACCTGCATCGGCTTGCCTTGCCCCAGGTAAGCGATCTCGTTGATCTCTTCCCGGTTGAGAGCCAGCGAGAGCGCCTGACGGAACTTGAGATTGCCGAAGATGTCCCGAAGAACCTCGTCCTTGTGGGTCATGTTGACCGCAAGGAAGACGTTTTCGCCAAGACCTGGTGCCAGCTCGACCTTGTAACCGCCGCGGCTTTCGTTTTCCTTCAGCAGCGGGAAATCTTCGATGAAGATCGCCTGCTGTTTGTAGGTCACTTCACCGTTGGTGATCTTCAGGTTCTGGACTTCCTTGTCCTGAACATACTGCTCGTCGATCTGATTGATGTAAGGAAGCTGATTGCCGGCGGTGTCGACCGCATGGAAGAAGGGATTGGCAACCAGTTTCCGGCCCGTCGCCGTATCGTCGATGACGATGTAGGATTCGAGCGTCGGAACGACCTGTGTGTCGGCTTTCTTGAGCAGCGGAGAGGGAACGTCTTTCCAGTCGGAACCGCCGTAGTAGGTGTTCAGACGATCGGCCCAATCTTTGAAACCCGCAGCCTTGGCTTCTTCATCGGCCTTCGGGTTGTATTTGATGTGCATCTTCGAAAGGAAGTGCTTCGGTTGGAACGGCTGGCCATAGTCCACGGCGAAGCGGTTCACGATGCCCGGCGTCGGAACGGGAAAGGTCATCTTGACCGTCACCTCGTCCAGCGCCTCAATCTTCATCGGATTGCCGGCGAAGAGCCAGCGCGACGGCGTTTCAGGATAGATCTTGTCGTTCAGAATCAGATCTTCGTACCAGAAGACAACATCTTCGGCCGTGAAAGACGCACCGTCCGACCATTTGTGGCCTTTGCGCAGCGTCACCGTCAGTACGGTGAAATCGTCATTCCAAGCCCAGGCTTTGGCTACATTGGGCACGACCGTCTGCAGGTCGTCGGAGTAACGCACGAAATTCACGTGACGGATGGACAGTAGATCCGAGGTGCCTGATTCAGTGGCCTTGGAGAGGCCGCGCAGAACGCCGCCGTAGCTACCGATTTCATCGAAGGGCGCGGTGACCAGCGGCTCGGCCGGAAGGCGATCGGCCACCGCCGGCAAGGTTGCCGGATTACCGCTGATCTTACCGTTCAGCTCGGCGATGGAGGGATTCTCCTGGAACGAAACCGTGCAGCTACCAGCAGCTTGGAACTCCGCCAACTCGAACTGATGCGGATACGCCGGCGACATGCCCTGCATGTCGGCAACTGTCACAGGCGGGCAATCGGCAGCAAAGGCTGCGGAAGCACTAAGCGCCACGATGGCGGAACCACCGAGTAGCGCGCGCGAAATCATACGCATTATTGTTATCTCCCTGATGGAACTAAACTGCTTTTATTGAATGGAAGCAGTTAATCAGCAGCCCCGAGAACTAGCAACAGAATATGACAGTTTTATTACAGTCATGTTGCCGTTTAGAATTGTTGCCCTTTTCTACTCAGGAATCACTTTGGGAAATCACCCGCATTTCGATCTGCTGTTCAATGACTTCTGCAAAGGCATGAAAGTCGGTTTTTCTCAAAGAACTGCGACGCCACAACAGGCCGATCTGCCGGCTTGGTTGGGGATCCCTAAAGCGGCGCACTTCCAGCCCACTGTCACTCCGCAACTCCACGTCCAACGCTAAGGCCGGCATCAGAGTCAAGCCCAAGCCATTCGCAACCATCTGCACCAGAGTGTTGAGGCTTGTCGCGCTGAAGTCTTCCGCATTACCAGCGCCAACGAGCGAACAAACCTGCAAGGCGTGATCGCGCAGACAATGCCCGTCGTCGAGGAGCAACAACCGGCGCCCAACCAAATCGGCTTCGCTAACACTCGGCTCCCGTGCAAGCTCATGGCCTTCAGGCATGGCCAGGACAAAAGGGTCGTCGAATAGAGGCAGCGTGTGGAGATCATTGCCGACAACCGGCAAAGCCAGCAACGCCAGATCGATTTGGCCCGCGCGCAGTTGCGATACCAGCTCCGCTGTCTTTTCCTCCCGCAGGTAGAGCTCCACCTTGGGAAAGAGTGTACGCACGCGCGGCAGCAACGCCGGCAGGACGTAAGGTCCGACCGTGGGAATGACGCCGAGGCGGAGCGCGCCACTTAAGGGCGGTACCTGTTCCCGCACGGCTTCTTGCAGTTCATCGACCTGGGCCAGAACCTCGCGCGCACGGACAACTGTGTCCCGGCCAATCGGCGTCAAAATCACTTTGCGCTGACTGCGCTCGACCAGCTGTGCGCCGAGCCCCTCTTCTAGCAGTTGTATCTGCGCGCTCAGCGCAGGTTGGGAGACATTGCAAGCTTCCGCTGCTCTCCGGAAATGCAGCTCATCAGCAACCGCAACCAGATACTGAAGCTGGCGGAGTGAAACCATTGATAATTTTTTCCTATCGAAAATTAAACTTAACTATATTAGAGATTATTTTTAGAATCATTATAATACAAGCCACAAGTTATCTAACGGCGCCGAATGGCTTTTGAGATCTGATTTCTCGACGCGCAAAATTGCGCGCCCCTGTGACAGGGGTCAGACGGCGTCACGCAGATGAAACGTTCACCGATCTCCTCGGTACGGAGCCCTCAGTACCCCTTCCGCCGAGGCTGGTCAGGGCGGTGACCTGAACCCACCGCTGCCTTGGCCTCAAGGCGCCGTCTTCTTTGCCTCGTGCACGGAGGGCGGCGCCCCCGTTCTCACCGATGCCCCTCTTCCATCATGCGGAATGCGGCTTGCGGCAAGGATACATCCCTCATACATAGCTCGCTCAAGCGTAACGAGGAGCGAGAAATGGCTGATCAGCGAATCTGGACCGTATATCTTTCCGGCGAAATTCACACCGACTGGCGGGATCAGATTAGCAAAGGCGTTGAGGATGCTGACCTGCCGGTGGAACTGGTATCGCCGGTCACCGACCACGCCAGCAGCGACGACTGCGGTGTGGCAATTCTGGGGACGGAAGACTCGGCCTTCTGGCGCGATCACAAGGGCGCAAAGGTGAACGCGATGCGGACCCGGACACTGATGGACAGCGCCGATCTGGCCGTGATCCGCTTCGGTGACAAGTATCGCCAGTGGAATGCCGCCTTCGACGCGGGTTATGCCTCGGCGAGATCGATTCCCTACATCACGCTGCACGATGCCGCCCTTACGCACGCTCTTAAGGAAGTCGATGGCGCGGCCATGGCGGTCGCTGAAACGCCCGACCAGATCGTGCGTCTTCTACGTTACGTCATTCGAGGCGAACTCTAGCGGGACAACATCAGCAAGCGCTGAAAACATACTGCCAGGCGCGTCCCTCCATGCCGTCGCGACGGCTCTGGACGCCTTTTTATCCTGATCGTTCCGCTTCCGAATACGCGGCGAAGCCGACGCACGATGTCGGGCGCAGGCCACGTGCTGGCGGACCGAATTCCACGCGCCGACCACAATCAAAGCTGTCATAAATATTTCTTTACAAACCGGCAGTTACACTCCCGGCCTTACGCTTTACCGAGGAGGTCGGGCCATGTCCCGGGACAGGAGCGTGCCGGCTCCCGGCAAGGCTCTCAAGACTGGTTTTTGGACGCTGCGCAAGGCGCTCTTCTGCCTTGCGCTGCTATTGACTCTTGGTGCCATTACTAACGTCGTATGGTTAACCAAAGCTTACCAGCACTTCGCACTCGGCACCCTGAATGATGCCCAGGAAGATATGGTCCGGGCCGCGATCGATGACCGGATCCGGATGGGGTACCTGGAGCGCGTTCGTCCTTACGTAAGTCAGTTCGCCAGGGATCCTGACTTAATCAAGGCGATCAGGACAAAAGACACCAACCAGATTATCAAAGCGGCCAACGCCGTCCACTTTGTGCCAATGTTCCGCCTTGAGCGGCTACGGCTGGTCAATGTGGTGATCTACACCACCGAACTAAAACCTCTTGGATCCTCGCTCGAGGGCAGCAACGACACCATTGGCAGCCGGCCAGGCGCCGTAGAACTGATTCTCGCTCGCCCCAAGTCCGAGCAACGCAAGCCGACCGGGTACTATTGGAATACGGATAACGGGCTGCCGGTTCACAGTCTGATTGTTCCGATAGGTGGTTTCAAAGTCCGGGCCTTTGCCGAATTTGTTGTCGATCCGCGCTACCTTCTCAGTGGCCTCGGCAAACACCTCGATGGTCACTTCGCCTTCCGCGACATGCGCGGCTACCCGCTGATCAATGAAGATACGAGTGACACCTCTGGCAGCAACGAACCCGGCACGAGCACACAGAGCGTGTCAGACGCAAACTTCGTCGCGGTCACCTTGAAGGATTCACTCGGAAAGGACTGGGCAGTCGCAGAGTTTGGCCGCGACATCAGTAGCTTCGCAGGCAACGTCTCATCTCTCAGCGCTCTGACCATTCAGCTTACTCTGGCTGCTCTGCTGATGTTCTGGGCGCTTGGCTGGTACACGTTGCACCGCTCCATCTTCGCAAAAATCAAGCAGATCTCTACCGCCCTCTTCGCCATCAGTAACGAGCAGACCGAGATCGACATTCCGCGGACCGGACGGGACGAACTCTTCACCATCGCGACTGCATTGTCCGTGCTCCGCGACAAGACAAAGGCGGCCATTACAACGCGTCGCGAGCTTGCCGTTGCTAAAACATCGGCTGAAGACGCGAACCGCGCGAAGTCTGAATTCCTGGCCACCATGAGCCACGAGATTCGCACGCCGATGAATGGCGTCCTCGGGATGACCGGACTTTTGCTGGAAAGCGATCTGGATCAGGAGCAACGCCAACAGGCCGAAACGATCAACCGATCGGGTGAAGCCCTCCTGAGCATCATCAATGATATTCTCGACGTCTCCAAAATCGAGGCCGGTAAGCTGGAACTGGAGACCATCGATTTCGACCTTTTGACCACGGTGGAATCCACGCTGGAATTGCTGTCGCCGCGAGCGCACCTCAAGGGGATTGAGATCGCCTCCTACATCGAGCCCGATGTCCCGATTGCCCTCATTGGCGACCCGGGCCGCTTGCGCCAGATCCTGCTCAACCTGGTTGGCAACGCGATCAAGTTTACCGAAGAAGGTGGCGTCAGCCTGGAGGTTTCCGCTAAAAAAGCCAACGACGATCATGTTGAGCTGCTGTTCAAACTGCGCGATACCGGGATAGGGATCTCGAGCGAAACCTTGCCGGCACTGTTTGACAAATTCACCCAGGCCGACACCTCCATGACCCGCCGCTTTGGCGGGACAGGGCTGGGCCTCGCGATCTGCAAGGAAATGGTCTCCATGATGTCCGGTGAGATCGGTGCGGAGAGTCAGATCGGCGTCGGCAGCACTTTCTGGTTTACCGCCTGCCTCAAACGCCAGGCCAAGGAAGTCAAAGACAAGAGGATTCAGGTTTCTTCGCTCTTGGCAGGACGGCGTATTCTGGCCGTCGACGACAACGAGGTGAACCGGCTTGTCTTCGAGAAACAGTTCGCCGCCTTCCGGATCGACGGCGCAGTCGCCGAGGACGCGAACACCGCCTTGGAAATGCTCCGAACCTCGAAAGGCGCTGGCAGCTTCGATGCCATCATCATCGATCACATGATGCCCGACACAGACGGTGTCGCCCTCGCAAAGCTCATCCGGGAAATCCCTGGTTACCGGGCCGTCAAACTGATCCTCTCCTCCTCCTCGGGTCAGGTCGGAACGGATATGCGCGCGCGGGAGCTGGGCTTCGACGCCGCCATGCCAAAGCCATTGGGCTATGGCGCGATGGCCGGCTGTATCGGGCCGCTGTTCGGCAGCGAACGGCAGCCCAGAAAAACACCTATTGCATCCGACCAACTGGAGCTGACGGCCTCCAACAGCCATAGGATCCTCGTCGTCGAAGATAATCAGATCAATCTGATGCTCGCGACGACGATCCTCAAAAAGGCGGGACATCGCGCCGATGGTGCGAGCAACGGATTGGAAGCCCTCTCATCCATCAAAAATCGCCCCTACGATCTGGTGCTCATGGACATGATGATGCCGGAAATGGACGGCCTTGAAGCCACGCGCGCCATCCGGCAGCTCGGCGGACAGCGCGCGGACATCCCAATCATCGCCATGACGGCTAACGCAATGAAAGGCGACCGGGAAAAGTGTCTGCAAGCCGGTATGAACGACTATCTTTCAAAGCCGATCGACCGGGTTAAGCTGTTCGAAAAGATCGATCACTGGTGCGGAAGCGGCGATCCTTCAGAAGAGTTGTCCGGCAAGGGTACAATGAGCCAGGACATTGCCTTTGAAGAAGACGTCGCAAGCAGCAAGGATGCAAACAGCGATCTTTCTCCGGAGGCGAGGCACGCTCTCGAGGCCCTGCACGCGTCTCTCGACGATCTGGAAAAGAAATACAGGACGGCGTAACGGGCCTAGGCGCCGGAACAAAAACCTCTATACATCCAGCTGCAATATCTATGGGCCTTTACCTGTCGGTCATGTAGTTTCTCCAGCGATACAGCAGGAGGAAACTGTATGGTCACTGTCATATCCGGCATTCTTGACGCGCAACAGGTAAAGGCCACGCTTCAACAGATGGCGGCTGCGCCCTTCGTCGATGGCCGCATGAGCGCAGGCACCTTGGGCCAAGACATCAAGAAAAACACGCAGATGTCCAACAGTGACGCGGCCTATAAGCCCCTCGTCCAGTCGGTGATGAACCAGATTTCATCAAACGCAGAATTTAATGTCGCCGCTATTCCAAAACGCATTCTGCCGCCAATTTTTGCCATTTATGACAAGGACATGCACTACGGCTCGCACGTTGACGCATCCTTGATGGGCCCCTACCCCGGCATGCGCACTGACCTCTCCATGACCATCTTTCTCAGCGACCCGCAGAGCTATAAGGGCGGCGAGCTGGTCATGGAAACAGTTTTCGGCGAGCAGCAGTACAAGCTCAAGGCCGGCGACGCAGTCCTATATCCCACGCACTTTGTCCACCACGTCAATCCGGTGAGATCCGGCCGCAGGGCCGCGATTGTCACCTGGATCCAGTCGATGGTCCGGGACCCGGCAAAACGCGAGATACTCGGCGAGCTCGCGGAAGTTACCAAATGGCTTGCGGAGAACCGTGCGGATTCAAAGGAATTCAAGACCGCAGAGAAGAGCCGCCTCAACCTGCTGCGCATGTGGGCGGAAACCTGACCCCACTGTAGCGGCAGAGAGACATCACTGAAGCGTCAAAGCATTGCAAGAAAACTGAAACAGCTGCGGAATACTATGCGTCATCGCTGTCCACCAGCGCTTCAGTGCCGCGGACCGGAGTGATGAATTTAAGGTAGCTCCGGCACCCGCCGCACAGAAAAGCCCGATCAATTTGCAGTCCGCGACACCACCCCCCGTACTGTCGCGGACTGCTTTTTTTGTTTGCGCTTGCCGCAGGCCTTCGATCGCGCACGCGCGCATCTTGCGGCGACGAAGAGCAAAGGACATAGGATATCGGGTTTTATGTCGGGGCACCGAAGTTGGGCCCTCTAGGCCAGATACCGGCCAAGTCTGGATAAATTGGCTGGGGCGGCAGGATTCGAACCTGCGCATGGCGATACCAAAAACCGCTGCCTTACCGCTTGGCTACGCCCCATCGGCCAATTCGCGCACAAAATAGCGACCAAGTTTCGCTTCCGCAACGTTCCTGTTAGCAAAATATTCTAATTTTTCGACGACATTAGAGATGGTTAAAGAAATGGAAACCCTGCGCCTTTAACCTGCTAGTGCAATTCTGGTGCCGAGTTGAAGCCGAAAGGTTGTATCGCGCCTCAAGCATTGCCGAGTTGCGCCTGTCTATGCTTCACTGACTCAGGATATCACATTGATTCGGCGAGATATGAGCGAGCAATCAGACAAGCCCGCCCAAAACAACAAGACCAAGACGGCCGACACCGCATCCGACGCCAAGACCGGAGAAAAGCAAGCCAAGTCTTCGAACAACGAAGCAACGGTCCAGGCCGATAAAGGGCGCGAGCCTCTCCGCGCGACCACCCCGTCCGACAAGACCTCGTTGGACATACCATCATCGGAAGAGGCTGCCGCTGGCAAGCCACGAAAAAGCAACGGCAGAAGCAAATCAACTGTCACCCGAGCAGCGCAAAAGAAAACGCCCGACGAAGGCCTCTTTGGAACCTCGCAGTCAGATTCTCAAGATGTAAAGGGTAAGACGCACCCTAGCAGCGGAACTTCAGTATCTCGCGCCGAGAGCAGCAAGACTGAAACCTCAAAGGGCAAACCGCAGACCAAAGCTTCGATTTCTGGTGACAACAAAGCCGCCAAACCGAAGGACAAGTCAGCGCCGAAACCGGACGCCCATCCTTCAAAAGCGGTAAAGGAAACAGAAAGCGACAAAAAAAGCGCGGCTGGTAAGAAGTCCTCGGCAGGAAAGGACAAAAAGCCTGCTGCCGATGACAAGTCCAAAATCGGCGGAAAACGAGGAAAAGCAGGCGCGCGCGTGACGTCAGGAGGCGATGCGACTATCGAACGCAAGCCGGCGCTGACAACCACGACTCCAATCCGGAAACGCAAATCGGACGGAGGTGGCGGCCTCGCGGTTCTCGTCGCCCTGCTCTTCGTCTTGGTCGCGGCGGGATACTACTTTCTTACGCAAACCGGCGCCCTCGACCTCGCCAAGGAAGAGACCACTGCGCCAACCGTTGCCGCGACAGAGACGGAAGAAGCGGAGCCTCCTTTCACTGCTGCCGAAACCGCTGAGCCAGCGGGAGAAGAGAACCAGACCACGACAGACACCACTGAGGTCTCTGAGAACAATGTCGCAGAAGAGACCATGGCGCAGACGCCTCCCGCCGCGGCCCTAGAAACGCCGGCGGAGGAACCACTCAGTGAAGCTTCGCAGACAAGCGCCACCAGCCAGGATGAAGAAAACCCAGTCCCGGGTGTGAGCGAGAGCTCCAGTGAAGCGAGCAGTTCTGAAGACACTGAAGTCGCAACGGAGTCGGAGCCGACACCTGCCGCATCAGAATCCGTGCCCACCACCGCACCTGAAACCGGTTCGGAGACAGGCGAAGTGGCGGCGCTGGAAACGGCGGCTGGCAATGCCAAGACACTAGAAACAGCCTCACCCGCTGTTGTTGAGACGGCGGAGAGCGAAATCACCACGACGATGGCAAACACGGAAAGCGCCGTTGCGGAAGTCGTAGACCCGGCGCTTCCATCGGAATTGACGGCCGCCGGACGCCTCGAAATCGAGGAACTCTTGATCCGCCTGCAGATCGACCCTGGCCCGGCCGACGGCGTAATCGACAATCAGGCCTCTGTCGCCATCCGACTTTATCAGGAGATTGCCGGCCTGCCAGTGGATGGTAAGGCCTCACCCGAGTTGTTGACCGAACTTCGGGAAGTGGTCGAACTCTTATCTAACGAATAACTGTCCGCGCGAACTGCTCCTCAGCCCATCGAACTCCAGGATAGAATAACGATTGGGACTAAGTCGCTGCGCCAATAGACCCGGCGGCAACCCACCAGTCGGACCGACGATCTGAAATAGAATTCGCCGCCTTTCGGGCTTCATCTTGCGATGCGAAGAGACCGAAACAGCTCGCGCCGCTGCCCGACATGCGCGCCAATAGGCAACCGGCCTCGGCACCCAAGACTGTAAGGCAATCCTCAATATCCGGAACCAGCGCAGTTGCGGGTCGCTCAAGGTCATTCCGGCTTTCCTTCAAAGCCGCGAGAAGACTGTCCAGACTGGCGAAGTCTTCCGGTGCCCCGGTCTCTCCAGCTTCACGCCCAAGAGAAAATCTGCCATCGAAAGCGGCGAAGACCTGCGGCGTTGCAAGTGCTTTCCGGGGATTTACGAGGACCAGCCAAGCCCGCGGAAAACTTCGGAGCAGCGATATGTTTTCGCCGATGCCACGCAGATAACAGGGCCGCCCCATCAAACAGACCGGAACATCAGCACCTAGCTTCAAACCTATATCAGCAAGCTCGGGCGCGCCGACATCCAGGCCCCAAAGCTCTACAAGACCTGAAAGGCTAGCAGCTGCGTCCGCGGACCCGCCGCCCAAGCCCGAGGCAACAGGAAGATTCTTCGTGAGCGTGATCCTGGCGCCCAGCTCAGGCTGTCCGCAGGATCTACGCAACAGTTCCGCGGCGCGAAGAACCAGGTTTGACTGATGGTCTTCGGATTCCAAGGATCCCGCATAGGGCCCGTCCAACCGCAGTTCGAGCGCTTCAGCAGGTTCGAAAGTGAGGCGATCTCCAATCGAAGAGAAGACGATCAGACTATCGAGCTCGTGATACCCGTCCCCTCGCCGGGCAGTTACCCGCAAGTCGAGATTGACCTTCGCTGCGGCAAGACGCGAGATCATCGCGGTTCCAAAACTTCTCTAAGATGGTCAACTGGAAGTGGGCGTTGGCAAACCAGCCCCTTCCAGGTGTCAAAGCTCTTTGTGCGTCAAATGTCGTTGGAGGCATTCAGCCCGCGAGAAACCTTACCCTGGAGTTCCGGAATCAAGTCCTCTTCCGGTTTCAGGCTAAGCGCTCGGCGCCACTGAAAACGCGCTTCCTTCTGACGCCCAACACGCCAGTAGGCATCACCTAGGTGATCGTTGATCACCGAGTCCTGCGGCCGGAGCTCGACCGCCTGCTCAAGATAGACCACCGCGTCCTCATACTCGCCCATGCGATAGAGCACCCAACCCAGGCTATCAACGATGTAGCCGTCTTCCGGACGCAGTTCGACGGCGCGCATCAGCATCTGACGCGCCTTGGTTAAGTTCTGTTTCTGCTCGACCCAGGAGTAAGCCAGGTAGTTCATGACGAACGGCTGCTCCGGCTCGAGTTCCAAGGCCTTCAGGAAATCCGCTTCCGCACGAGGCCAGTTCTTTGAGCGCTCAAGCGCAATTCCGCGGAAGTAAAGAAGCGTCCAATGCTGCTGCTCAAGTTCACCTAGGCGTTCCGCGGCACGGTCGTAGGCTTGAACGGCCGCTTCAAAGCGCTCTTCACCACGCAGCAAGTTACCCAAGCGGAACAGAGGCTCGAAGCGCTTAGGCTCCACAGAAGCCAAGGCCTCTAACTCGTTGACCGCATCATCCACGCGTCCGAGCCGCTCTAGTTCTTCAGCAATCCGAAGCCTTGTGGTCCAGGAGAAAGGCGAATCGACAGGAACATCGCGATAGACAGCAATGGCCTCGTCACCGCGCTGCTGCGATTGCAGAACCTCGCCCAAAAGAACATTGGCGACCAGGAAATCGGGCTTCAAACGCAGCGCCTGATGGACATGGACCAATGCGGCATCTTCCGCACGCTCCTGCGACAGAAGACCCGCAATATTGAACAACACCTCGGCAATACCGTCGCTTGCGCCTGTCACCTGGGGTTTCGCCGCAACACCGCTATCGAGCTGCGCCAGAATTGGCTCCATCAAGGTGGAGTTCGGACGCCGCTCTAGGAACGTCTGATAGAGTTCGCGGGCCTTCTCGGGCTTGCCGATACGCTCATAGAAGTTGCCGACCAACCACACAAGCCTCAGCGTCGGATCTCCGACGTTCGTGAGAATTTCCTCATATGCCGTTTCGGCCTCGGCCTGCGCACCCATGACATCGTTGATCAACGCGAGATGTAGGCGATAGAGGACGCTGAAGCCCTTGTTTTCTTTTAGAATACTTAGCCGCTGCAAAGCCGCTTCACGATCACCGCGCGCGACCTGAGTCCAGGCCTGGATCATGGGACCAGTAAGGGTGTTCAGACCGCGCGACGGCAGATCCGCGATAATCTGATCGGCCTTCGCCCACTCGTCGTTCGACGCCGCGTCTACGGCAAGGATCAGATTGGCGATGCCGTGCGTCCGATCGATCTTAACCAGGCTCTCAGCTAGTTCGGTCGCCTTTTTGTAACGGCCATCCGCGGCCGTGAGCGCAAAGGACCGACGCAGCAGCTGCGGATTATTCGGATCGAAGCGCAAAGCATAGAGCATGAAGTCCGTCGCGGCCGAGACATCGCGCTCATAACTCGCGACGATACCAGCAAGATAGGCACCGTAAGGCGATACAAAGGGCGACTGCGTCAGCGCGTCGGAACTGGACCCCGAATTGGCTGCAAGAATAATGCGACCGGACGCCGTATCCTTCTGCGGCTCGGCTTGCGACTGGGACACTTCGCCACCCGCGCAGGCCGCGGCGACAAACCCCATGGCGGCCGCCTGAAGAACGCGTCCGACGCGCCATCTGCCACCCGCGCTGTCTTTGCGCCTACTGGCCCGCGCAGGGCTGGTTGACTTGTTACCGGAATTCCGGTCGACGCAAACAGACTGTTCTGCGTTCCGGCGCGCTCCTGGGCGCAGATCGAAAAGGTATCGCGTCAAATCGCTCTCCTGAACAACGGACAGGGAGTGTACCCGAGACACACCGCCCGCCACAACGGCGCAGAATCCGGTCACGTCTCTGCGACCATCGTGCCGTCATGACGCCCATTCCAGCATTTAACCACAGAGACGACTGCGTTGGCTGAGCTTTCCGCAAGACATCAGATCAGGGCGAAAAAACCGGCCGGTCTTCTTGAGATAGGGTTAAGAAACCGAAAATATCAGGCGACAGTGAGGCAAATAGAGTTAATCTCGAAATTGTGATCACTTTCCCGAAAAATATAGGTTTATCCGGATAAATTTCGAGCGCGATACCTCAATCCGTTAAAAAGTGTGGTTATTTTAACGGCTTATCGCCAAAACCGCTTGGGTAAGATAGAGCGGCTTCCAGAGCCGATAGCGCCTCTACGCTAAAGTCCTTCCGAGGTCGCGGCTCGAGCAGAAAGTGTTCGGGAGAAGGCACGGCCCCTTGTATCAAGGTCGCTGAATCCTGACCCGCCCGGCAATAGGTATCTCCTGAAATAAAGCGCATGACGAAACCGATGCGGTCGTTTTCGCTGCGGTTCGGCTGACCGCCATGCACCAGGTCGACATGGTGAATAGAGAACTGGCCCGGTTCCAGTTCAATCTCGATCGCGCTCGACTCATCAATCAATCCGTCGAGATCATGCTCAAAGGAAACGAGATTTCCATCCTTGGCCGAGCGCTCCCCTTCGCTGTAAGCATCGTGCGGCGAACCTTCAATGTTCAGACGGCCAATCTGGCCATTCCGATGACTTCCAGGGATGACCGTCAGCGGTCCCCTATCGCCCTTTGACGGCGTCAAAGCCAACCAAACGCTGACCACCTTGTTCGTTGAGAGATCCCAATAGGGGGAATCCTGGTGCCAACCGACGTAGGTGCCCTTCCCTGCTGCCTTGACGAAGAAATCCGATTCCCAAAGGAGAATATCGGGACCAATCGCAGTCTCCACAGCTTCAAGAACGATGGGATGCCGAACGACACTGTCGAGCCAGGTGGAAAGCAGGTGAGGTTTGATAAAGACTTCGCGCCCCCGGCGCGCCTTTGCTTCCGCCTGAAAGCTGCAATAGCGCGCGTAAAGCCCCACAGCCTGATGAGGTGCAAACAGCGTGACCGGCCAGTGAATGCCGAGCGCTTCATAGCGAGCCTTATCCATATCTCAGACCTTTGCTGTAAGCAGCGAACAATCTCGGACTAAAGGCAAAAAGTTGGACAATCAACAAAGATATGATAGTGATCCAACTTTACAGAAAGACTAGATTTCGGAGGGCAGACTGTGAATGACGCGCCGACACAGCTGCAGATTCGGCCAAGAACGCAGCCTGAAATCCGCGCCTACCGTCGTCAGACCTTGCTGCGAGCCGCGCTCGAAGCCGTCGCTCAACACGATATTGCCGGGGCGACCGTCGATCGGATCTGCGCGCTCGCAGGCGCATCACGCGGCCTGATCGGTCACTATTTTTCCGGCAAGGAAGAACTGCTGGTCACCACGCTGGAAGCCTGGTTCGATGAAGGACTGCGAAACAAAAAAGAAATCGCCGCTAGAGAAGATCTGAGTCCGAGACAAAAGCTGAACGAGATGGTCCGGCTCAGCTTCACGCCTCCGACCTATCGAGCAGACGTCATTGGGGCCATGCAAGCCTTCGTCAACGCCAGCCGTTCACAGCCCGCCTACCGGGCGCCACTCAAAAACTTCAGCCAGTCCTGGCGCAGACTTGTGACACCCCTTTTTGAGGAGGCCGCTGGCACTGAGGGAAAGACATGCGATGCCAATCAGGCGGCCGTCGGCCTTCTGACGTTGTTGGACGGGCTCTGGGGCAGTCTTGCCGTCGAGAAAGACGAAATCACCATCGAGCGCGCGATCAAGATCTGCGACAACTACATCGACGGCTGTTTCAAATAGGCCCCTATCGAAAACCGCAGAAAAGAAAAAGGGCATCGACTGCTGAGCCGATGCCCCCTTCGTACGTTCTATCGCGCGGTCCTACATATTCGGATAGTTCGGACCGCCACCGCCTTCCGGCGTGACCCAGTTGATGTTCTGGGTTGGATCCTTGATGTCGCAGGTCTTGCAGTGCACGCAGTTCTGCGCGTTGATCTGTAGTCGCGGATTGGTCCCGTCGTCATCCCGAACGATCTCGTACACCCCGGCCGGGCAGAAGCGTTGCTCGGGCGCGTCGTAAATTGCGAGGTTGTGGTTCACCGGCACACTGGCGTCCTTGAGGGTCAGGTGAGCCGGCTGGTCTTCCTCGTGGTTCGTGTTCGAGATAAAGACCGAAGACAGACGGTCGAAGGAAATGACGCCGTCCGGTTTTGGATATTCGATCTTGGGCATCTCCGCCGCCGGACGCAGGCATTCGTGGTCGGCATGCTTGTAGTGAAAGGTCCAGGGCGCTTTGCCGCCTAGGACCTTAAGATCGAACCCGCCGTACAGCATCGAGCCATAAAGGCCCCATTTGTTGAAGGCCGGTCGGAAGTTGCGCGCCTTGTAGAGCTCCTCATAGACCCAGGAGTTCTCGAAATTGGTCACGTAACTCTCGAGTACCGGCGTCGGCATTTCTTCCTCGCCCACAGCCGAAAGAGCCTCAAAAGCAGCTTCCGCCGCCAGCATGCCGCTCTTCATGGCGTTGTGGCTGCCTTTGATCTTGGGCACGTTGAGGAAACCTGCGGAACAGCCGATCAGAGCTCCACCCGGGAAGACCAATCGTGGGAGCGACTGAAGGCCGCCTTCGTTGAGGGCACGCGCGCCGTAGGAAATACGCTTACCGCCTTCGAGCATGCTCCGGATCGCGGGGTGGGTTTTAAAACGCTGGAACTCCTCGAAGGGCGAAAGGTGCGGGTTTTCGTAGTCCAGCCCCACCACATAGCCGACGTAAGCCTGATTGTTGTCCAGATGATAAACGAAGGAACCGCCCCAGGTGCTGTTGTTCATGGGCCAGCCGGCGGTGTGAATGACCGTGCCTTCTTTATGTTTCTCCGGATCCAGCTCCCAAATTTCTTTGAGACCGATGCCGTAGGTCTGCGGATCTGAGTCGGCGCGCAGGTCGAAGCGCTCCAGGAGTGTTTTCGTCAGCGAACCGCGGCAGCCTTCTCCGAAGAGAACATACTTGCCGTGCAGTTCCATGCCCTGCTGATAGGTTGCCTTCTGCTCGCCGTCCTTACCGATGCCCATGTCACCGGTCGCGACACCCTTGACCCGGCCATCTTCATGATAGACCACCTCGGCCGCGGCAAAGCCTGGGTAGATTTCTACACCCAGCGCCTCTGCCTGTTCGCCCAGCCAGCGGCAGACATTGCCCAAAGACACGATGTAGTTGCCGTGGTTCTGAAGTTGCGGCGGGAGCAGACCGACCGGCACGGACATCTTGCCCTTCTCGGTCAGGATCATGAATTTTTCATCGACCACTGGCACGTTCAAGGGCGCGCCTTGTTCTTTCCAGTCCGGAAACAGCTCGTTCATCGCCCGAGGCTCAAGAACAGCGCCAGACAGAATATGGGCGCCCACTTCCGAGCCCTTTTCCAGTACGCAGACCGAAATTTCCCGGCCCGACTCTGCCGATAGCTGACGGAGTTTGATCGCTGCGGACAGACCGGCCGGACCGGCGCCCACAATCACGACATCGTACTCCATGAACTCACGTTCCATTTACCCGCTCCTCCATCGCGCAAGACCGCAGGTCTCTCACCTTGCCGCCCTGAAAAGAATTGTTTCTCCGCCTCAAGGGCGGCCACCCACATCGCGCATTACGTCATTTTCTTGACGCATACGTCAACTTAGAAACTCCGCGCCTCTGGAGCTCAGTCCACCAGCCGCCAACAGCGCAAAAGCAGCCCGCAGCTCAGCGCTTCGATCGAAGCCCTGAAACGCGAGTTAGCACATCCTTCTAATTAAAGCCGGCGTTGCCGATTCCGACCCCAATGAGGTCCTATATCAAAGAAATCGGACAATCTCCAAGACTCCGCGTTTCGGAACGCGTCGTCTTTTGTTAGTTTCACGCCATGGTCACGACTCCTTCCCGCGAATCTCTGTCGAATTCGGAAGCCCTTGCCGCCTTGCAATGGCTGATCGACGCTGGCGCGGACGAGGTGATTGGGGAAGAGGCAATCGACCATACTCTTGTCGCCGAACCCACAACTTCTGCCCTCCGACAGCCAGCGCCAGCGCCAGCGCCAGCGACCCCGCAACCCGCTCGCTCGAACGAACGGTCAGGGCCGGGCCGCTTTCAGGAAGCCCCGCCTCAGGCGCTCTGGCAGCCCAGCGCCGGCAATCTCTCGTCAACCGAAGACACTCTGGTCACGGCCCGCGAGCAGGCCCGGAAGGCCCAGACGGTCGAAGAACTCCGCGCCGCCGTCGCCGGCTTCGATGGCTGCCCACTGAAGCAAACAGCCATGAATCTCTGCTTCGCGGATGGTAACCCGGAAGCCAAAATCATGTTCATCGGGGAAGCGCCCGGCGCGCAGGAGGACCGGCAGGGACTGCCGTTCGTTGGAGCCAGCGGCAAGCTGCTCGATCAGATGCTGTCCTTTATCGGGCTGGACCGCACGTCAGTCTACATCACCAACCTTCTGTTCTGGCGACCGCCCGGCAACCGGACCCCAACAGCTGGCGAAATTGCTTCCTGCCTGCCTTTCGTCGAGCGTCATGTAGAGTTGGTAAACCCCAGCCATATCGTGCTGGTCGGCGGCATCTCCGCAAAGACCCTGCTGGACCGCCGGGAAGGCATTCTGAAACTCCGTGGTCAATGGGGCCATATTCGTCCGGCGGGCCTCGAAAGGCCCGTTCCAGCCCTGGCAACCCTCCACCCGGCCTACCTCTTACGGCAACCCGCGCAAAAGAGACTGGCCTGGCGGGATCTTCTGTCTTTAGCCCAAGCCCTCGAGTCCGATGAGGATCCCGTCCTCGAACAGAGGGGGCGGTAACCTTAACGCCTTCTTTATCCTCATAGTTTAAGCCATTCATTGCAGACTCGGACTGCATTGATTAACCTTTACCGTCATCTTCGGGGGTCTCTTGAATCTGTCCGTAAAGCTTTTGAGCACGACGCTTGGTCGCGCCGGCGCAGCGCTCGGTGTAACGCCGTCTTTGGGCCGCGGTATCCGCGCGTCCTTGGCCATCTGGGTGCTTGGCGCAGGTATTCTCACCGCGACGGCATCACTCACGAATCCTGGCGCCGCTCTCGCGGCCGAACCTGAAAAACGACAGGTTTCCGTCGCGACTCCGATCCAGCGCCTGCCTGAGCGGGTTCAGCCACAAACCCCGCCTAAGGTTCTTTCGGACGACGATGCCCGGCTCTACAAGGATATTTTCGCCCTCCAGAAAGCCGGCAAGTGGCGCAAAGCAGATAAGAAGATTGCGCAGTTGAGTGATCAACGCCTGCTGGGACACGTGCTCGCACAGCGCTATCTGCATCCCACAGCCTACCGTTCCAAATACAAAGAGCTCAGCAGCTGGCTGAAGTCTTACGCGGATCACCCCCAGGCTAAGCGCATTTACAAGCTCGCTCTGAAGCGCCGACCCAAAAACTACCGCATGCCGACCCGCCCCACGATCCGGCGCGCCGAGCCGCAGTCCGCGGTGGCGGTAAAGGCATCGGCAAAGCCCAAAAAGCGCTTCTACAGACTGCCAAGCAAGCGTCTGAACAGGGCCAACCGCCGCGCTGCGAACAGCCTGAAACGCCAGGTTCGGCGGAATGTGCTGCGGACGCGCCTGACGGTTACACAAAAGCTGCTAGCTGGAAAGAAGGCCAAACGCCTGCTTCACCGTGCAGAGCTGGACGACGGCTACGCCAGGATCGCAGCAGCCTGGTTCTACTACGGCGATGATCAGAGAGCCTACAATCTCGCCAGTTCGGCCGCGGCACGTTCTCGGCTTCACGTTCCGATCGCCGACTGGATCGCCGGCCTGGCCGCCTGGCGACTGGGAGATTTGCAGAAGGCAGGCGAGCACTTCGAACAGCTGGCCACCGCTGAACGCGCCTCCGGCTGGAATACCGCAGCTGGCGCTTACTGGGCGGCCCGCGTCAGTTTGAAACAGCGCAAGCCGGCCGAAATGAGCCGCTGGCTGGACATCGCGGCTGACTACCCCCGCACCTTCTACGGTTTGCTTGCCCGCGGCGCATTGGGTCGTGATCTGGAATTCACCTCTCACATTGAGACCATCGACACCGCCCAACTGGCGCGCCTGCAATCGATCCCGGAAGGCGGGCGGGCTCTCGCCCTGTCGCAGGTTGGGCGGTGGAACGAGGCGCAGCGGGAACTCCAGCGACTGGTCGAAGCCAACGATCCCAATCTGACCGAGGCACTGCTGACGCTGTCCGAACTGGTCGGGATGCCGAACCTGGCCTACAAACTCGGATCCCGTTTGGCGCGCTATCAGACCTCAGAAGCTGGTAGCGATGCCATTGATGCCGCGCTCTACCCGATTCCGCCCTGGAGTCCGGAAGGCGGCTTTAAGCTCGATCGGGCGCTGATCTACGCCGTTATGCGCCAGGAATCCTCATTCAATCCGCGCGCCAAGAGCCCGGACGGCGCACGCGGTCTGCTGCAGCTCATGCCCGCCACGGCCGGATACATCTCCAAGCAGAGCTTCCGCGGCAAAAGGAAGCGGAAGCTCTATAATCCGACCTTCAATATGAAGCTTGGCCAGAACTATATCGCCTATCTGTTGAAACACGACTTCGTGCAAGGCGACCTGTTCCGCCTGACCACAGCCTATAACGGCGGACCTGGAAATCTGAATAAATGGCAGCGGCGCATGGATTTCAACAACGATCCGCTGCTGTTCATTGAGAGCCTGCCGTCGCGGGAAACCCGCCTCTTCGTTGAACGGGTGCTAGCTAACCTCTGGATTTACCGGACACGCCTAGGTCAACGTTCGCCTTCTCTGGAAGCCATTGCCGCAGGCGACTGGCCGCAGTATGAATCCCTCGACAACAATCGCACGAGGGTGGCCAGTACGGGTGGAGACGCCAGTACCAGCCGAAAGTAACGATGGCGCGTATCGACGAAAGCATTCCCTTTCTTCCCGTTAACATTGCAGTACTCACGATTTCCGACAGCCGCACGCTGGAAGACGACAAATCAGGTCGCGTACTCTGTGAAATGATCGAGGCCGACAATCACAAGGTCGCAAGCCGCGAAGTTATCCGCGACGACTACGATGCGATTGTCGCCAAGCTGCGCGCTTACAGCGCCGATCCCGCTGTCGATGTGGTCATCACCACCGGCGGCACAGGCGTCACCGGACGCGATACCACACCGGAAGCAATGAAAGCTGTCCTGGATAAGGAAATCGAAGGTTTCGGAGAACTCTTCCGCTGGCTCAGCTACCAGAAGATCGGGACCTCGACCATTCAGAGCCGTGCTCTCGGCGGTGTCGCCGACGGCACCTACCTCTTTGCTCTACCCGGTTCGCCCTCGGCCTGCAAAGACGGTTGGGGGGAGATCCTCCGCTTCCAGCTCGACGTCCGGCACAAGCCCTGCAATCTGGTGGAGCTGATGCCGCGTCTGAAGGAGCACCTTAAAGCGGCCGGTTGACTTTAGTCCGGCGCATTCGTTGCTGATAGCGCAGCAGGTCCGCGCCCGAATCGATGTCTTCGAGCTGCTCCAGCAAGCCGTAGGACGCCCCACCCAAACCGTTGAGTGTGTCGGTTAGGGTTTCGGGACTGGACCAGCGTACCGCTTCGAAGGGCAAGGGATTCTTCAAACAGGGCCGCCTCGATGCGCCCACCAGCCAGTAGCCGCCGTCGTCCGCCGGGCCGAAGACCCAGCCTTGCCTTCCGAGCAGCTTAAAGGCCTGTTCAAGCTGTCGAGTGCCGATGTCGGGGATGTCAGACCCGACGATAACGACCGGGCCGCGCGGCGCGGTTTGCAGCATGCGCCCCATGCGTTGGCCGAGATCGCCGCGCCCCTGAGCAATGACCTTCACACCCTTGGGGGCGCCGGCAAACTTAAAAGCTGCTCTATCAGGGGTGATGGCGAAGCGGACCCGCCAACGCGGATCCTTCGCCAGCCGCCTTAGCAAGTTAGCCAACGCGGTCCTATAAAACCGCCAAGCGGCGAGGTCGCCAATGTCCCGCGCCAGGCGGCGCTTGCCCACCCCAACCTGCGGCAAGCGCCCCATGACAACAACGGTTCCCAACTTGCGACGAGCCATGGGCGCTCAATACAAACGGGTGAGCAGGCGTGGCGATGCGCCCAAAGAAAAGAGTGCGACCAGCGCCAAGTTACGTAAGGGTCGTAGCAGCCAGCCGTCTCGGCGGTAGCGGGCCGCCGAAGTGGTCGCAACGGCCGGAAGACAACCGATACGACGGCGCCCGATGCGCCTAACCAAATCGACGTCCTCCATCAAGGGATAGGCGCGAAAGCCTCCGAGACTTCGATAGAAATCCCGGCTGATCAGCATACCCTGATCGCCGTAGGGCAGCCCTAAAGCGCGGTTGCGCCAGTTCGTGATCCGCTCGACACGGCGGGCCCGGGGATCCGGATCGTCCAATGCGAAATGAAAGACGGCCGCTTTTTCGTGATTTTGAGGATCCCGGATAAAGTCTGCGACCGCCTTTTCCCAGCGATGTCCGAGCCGGGTGTCGGCGTGCAGGAACAAGAGCCACGGTCCCTGAGCCTGCTCGCCGCCCAACGCAAGCTGTCCGCCGCGGCTGGCTGAGGCACTCAGAACGCGTGCGCCAGCCCCCTCTGCTATGACAGTTGTCCGGTCGCGCGAACCGCCGTCGACCACGATCACCTCCCCGACCAGAGAGGCCGCCTCAGGCGAATTGAACGCCGAAAGCGTCCGCTGCAGAACTTTGCCCGAGTTCAATGTCGGGATCACAAGAGAGAGAGGCGCCGTCATTCCGCCTTTACCGCATGGTCATTGCCATGGCTTCGGCTTTATCCTGCGCGCCGCGCTTTGTCCACCATCGGATCCGCGCAATGCGTCACATCACCGTTAGAGACCTCAACCTGAAGCCCTCCGGAATGCCATGACCCTCGCTGCCAATCTGCCCGCCCTGCTTGCCAAACTCCAGGAAATCCAAGGCTTCTCGAACAGTTCTCTCGAAGATCTGCGTCCCCTGGAAGTGAAGGGTCTGGCCCACGACCATGTCGCGGTGGCCGGAAGCGGCTTGCTGCTGCGAATACCGAAGCAAAGCCAGTTCGCGATGGCAGCTGAGGAGAACCTGACCTATCAGGCCGCCTGCTTTCGCCGGGTGAGCGAGAGCGGGCACGCGCCCCGGCTGGAGGCTGTCATTGCCCCCAACGAAACGGTGCCGATGGGCGCGTTGCTGGTCGAGCATATTGACGGCCGTCCGCCAAAACTGCCGGAAGATCTGGGCGCGCTTGCGGAATGCATGGCGCGTGTCCACGCCCTTCCGCTGCCTGAGAAGGACAAGCGCGCCCCTCTGTCCGACCACAGCGATCCCGTTGCCGGCGCGATGGCAGAAATCGAGCAGCAGGCCAAATTTTTGGACAGCGCCAATCTCTCACCGGAAGCCCGGCAGGAGCTGGAGGAAGAACTCGCCTGGGCGCAGGGTTTTATTGGCGACAATCAGGCACTGCCCCAGCCGCAGACCCTGGTACTGACCGACACACATCCGGGTAACTTTCTGATCGACAAGTCCGGGCGCGCCATCATTGTGGATCTCGAAAAAGCTCTCTACGGTTCTCCGGGAACCGATGTCGCGCACGCGAGCCTCTACTCTTCGACCACCTGGGACACTGATGTGTGGGCTGATCTCACAATCCAGAATCTGGCCGCCTATTATCAGCGTTACCTGGAAACCATCCCGGCAGAGCTTGCGGAGACACTACGCCCCTGGATGTTACCGCTGCGGCGCATCACTATGCTGCGCGCGATCACCTGGTGCGCCAAGTGGCGGGTCTTGCAGAGCCGCAGTCGGACCGAAGAAAAGCACAGAGCCGCCTCGACCGAAGACTGGTCCGCGGAAAACAACACCGAGGAACTGATCACTCACGTAGCCGGACGGGTAGACGAATATCTGCAAGTCGATACCCTGAAGCGCATGCGCGCCGAATGGCTAGGAAGCCCCTCACTGCAGGATTTTTTATAGCTCTGCCCGCAACGTTCCTTCAAAGTTTGAAACTGTAGTCTGTTCCCATCAAGCAGAAGCCGCGAAGCATGGCGACCCTTCTTGCACGCAATGCAGCCCTCCTAGCCACTTTCGGTCCCAAGGCAACTGAGATCGTCGGCGGCGGGCTCTTTATTCGCGACGGTGTTATCGAGGCGGTGGGGCCGAGCACCGATCTTCCAGAGACGGCGGACCGGGTGATCGATCTCTCCGGCCACGTTGTGCTTCCCGGCCTGATCAACACGCACCACCATCTCTACCAGACCCTGACGCGCGTCATTCCCGCCGCCCAGGACGCACTGCTGTTCGATTGGCTGAAGGTCCTCTATCCGCTCTGGGCACGCTTGACACCAAGTGCAATCAAGACCGCGACTCAGACAGGCATCGCCGAGCTACTGCTGTCCGGCTGCACCGCGACCAGTGATCACCTTTATCTCTTCCCGAATGGCACCCGGTTAGATGACAGCATCGAGGCGGCCGCGGAAACGGGTATCCGATTTCACGCCACCCGCGGCAGCATGAGTATCGGCGAGTCAAAAGGCGGACTGCCACCGGACTATCTGGTCGAGGAGGAAGCAGAGATCCTGCGTGACTGTCAGCGTGTCGTGGAGAGCTTTCACGATGCTTCGGACTACGCGCGGATCCAGGTCGCCCTCGCCCCCTGCTCGCCTTTCTCAGTCAGCCGGGACCTGATGCGCGAAACCGCTGTCATGGCGCGCAGCTACGGGGTCCGCCTGCACACACACCTGGCTGAGAACCTCCAGGATATTGCCTATTCTGAAACAACCTTCGGACAGCGGCCCGGCGCCTACGCAGAGGAGCTGGGTTGGGTCGGAGAGGATGTCTGGCATGCGCACTGCGTTCAGTTGGACGAAAGCGAAATTCAGCTTTTCGCCCGCAGCGGCACCTCCGTCGCACACTGTCCCTGCTCCAACATGCGCCTTGGATCCGGCATCGCTCCGTTGCGGCGCCTGCTCGACGCGGACGTTCCCGTCGGATTGGGTGTGGATGGATCTGCTTCGAACGATGGCGGAGACCTGCTGGGCGAAGCGAGACAAGCCATGCTGCTGCAGCGGGTGCGTGAGGGTGCCACCGGTATGAGTGCGCGCGAGGCGCTGAAAGTGGCGACGGAAGGCGGCGCACGGGCGCTTGGCCGCCGAGACCTGGGACATCTGGCTCCTGGAATGGCAGGAGATTTTGCCGCCTTTTCAATCGAGACGGTGGCGATGGCGGGCGCCGGCAGCGATCCGTTGGCTGCACTCATCTTCTGCGGTCCACACCGCGCCAGCTATACAGTCGTCGGCGGTGAAGTACTGGTGGACCAGGGCGAGATCACATCACTCGACCTGCCGCGCGTCCTGGAGCGGCACCGCACAGCGGCGGCCGCTCTGCTCCGTGACGAGGCCGTTTAAGACGCGGGCTCGAGACGCAAAAGCGAGCCTTCGGAATCGTCGATCAGGAGGTAGAGAAAGCCGTCCGGCCCTTGCCGGACGTCCCGGACGCGCTCGTCGAAATCTTCCAGCAGGCGCTCCTGATGCACGACCCGGTTTCCAACCAGTTCCATGCGGACCAGCGCCCGTGCCGAGAGCGCTCCTACGAAGAGATTACCGCGCCACTGCGGAAAGGCGTCGCCCTCATAGAAAGACAGGCCCGACGGAGAGATCGAAGGCACCCAGTAGGTCGCCGGTTGGGCCATGCCGTCTTTTTTATCTCCTTCGCCAATCGAAAAGCCTGCATAGCTACGGCCATAGGTAATGACCGGCCAGCCATAGTTGACGCCAGGCTCGATGACGTTCAGTTCGTCGCCGCCGCGCGGACCATGTTCGACCGCCCAGATACGGTCTGTCCCCGGTTGCACTGTCAGCCCCTGCGGGTTCCTGTGGCCTAAGGAATATATTTCGGCTTTCGCTGACGGATCCCCGACGAAAGGATTGTCGTTTGGAATCTCGCCCTCGGCCGTCACCCGGATCATCTTGCCGGCGTGATCGCTCAGATCCTGTGCCCGGTCGGGTTCGCCCCGATCGCCCGAGGTGATATAGAGATATCCGTCCGCGCCGAACTGTAGGCGCGACCCAAAGTGCCGTCCGCCGCCGGATTTGGCCTCAACGGCGAAGATCTTCTCCAGTCCGGTGAGCCGGTCACCCTCCAGCCGTCCGCGAACCACTTCAGTGCCGGCACCACCATTCCCGGCACCGGAATAGGAAAGATATATGAATTGGTTTTGAGCGAAGTCGGGATGCAAGGCCACGTCCAGCATGCCGCCCTGCCCGCTCTCGACCACCTCGGGAACGCCGGAAACCGGCCGCGGCGCTTCTCCTTCCCTAACGATGTTCAGACGCCCTGGTCTTTCTGTTACCAGCATGGCGCCATCCGGCAGAAAGGCCATTCCCCAGGGGTGTTCCAGGTTTTCAGCGACCGTCACGATCTGAAAACTATGCCGCTCGCTCTCAACGGTTTCGGCAACGGTCTCTACGCCGGCACCGATTACAGCGGCAGCAAAGAGTCCGGAGGCAATTCCACGAAATGAGACAAGTCGCATTTTTTTGAACCTTCCCTGAGATACATCGAAGCCGCGGAGCGGCAGCCTTCGATATAGTGACGAACGCCCGGATGACCAGGGAACAGGGTTCCAAGCGACCTATGCTAGCTGGAGAAATTACTCTTCCGCGAGGCCGTCCAACCGAAATTCCCACCAACCCAAAAGACATTCACCGAAATCGGGATCAACGATTCCATTCAACAGAAAATGTGCCTGTATCCTCGACTGCACGACAATCTGAGGCTGACCCGAATCTTCCATCAGATCGGTTTCGATCCAGTCGCAGGGGCTAAAGCTTTGATAGCGCAGGTAGGTGGCGGCGGCCGCGATTGCGATCAGTCCGAACACGACGACCAGATATTTCATTTCTTAGCGGCCCTATCATCCGATCTTTGCGAAGCAGGCCCCCGGCATAGTCTCGCGCAAAGAAGCTGTCATCACTCAAATAAATTCCCGCAACAAAGAGGTCTATCCTTGGCGCTGCAAACACAACCCGCGTCCGTGCTCTTTTTGCGCTTGTAACCTATTCAGCCATCAAATTGATTCCAAATGAAAAGATCATGTTTTAGACTCGTCCGATGGATAATCACGTCGGCGACATTACCGGTATTGCGCTCGTCGCCGTCGCGGCGCTGGCCTTCGGTATCGGTATGCGGCGCCTAGGGCAGCCAGCAGTTCTGGGCTATATCATCGCAGGCGCGATTCTGGGCCCCTCCGCCGTTGGTGTCGTCGAAAACCGAGAAGCCATTCGGATCCTCGCCGAGCTGGGGGTCCTGACACTGCTCTTCGCAATCGGCATGGAGCTCTCGCTTCGCGGGATCCGCGAGGTCTGGAAAGTCGCTCTGATTACCACCGTCCTTCAGATCACCGTGGGCCTGGCGGCGATGTTCGCCCTGGGCGCCTTTCTCGGCTGGTCTTACGAACTCAGTATCGTTATCGGCTTTGTGGTCGCACTCTCCAGCACCGCCGTCGCTGTTAAGATGCTGGGGGAGATCGGCGAACTGCGGACCCGTGTCGGCCAAATCACGATCGGTATCCTGATCGCGCAGGATCTCGCCGTGGTCCCCATGATGCTGATCGTCGGGTCCTTCGGCGGCGAGCATGGTCTTGGAGTCGAATCCATCATCAAGGTCGTGCTTTCGGTGGCGTTCCTGGCTCTACTGATCGTCTATCTCAGCCGGCGCCAGCGACTGCGACTACCCTTCGTGAAATCGATCGGCGGCGATATAGACCTAACACCCTTAGCCAGCCTCGCCTTCTGTTTCGGCGCCGCGGCACTCTCCGGCCTGATGGGTTTGTCTCCGGCCTATGGGGCCTTTCTGGCCGGACTCGTCATCGGCAACTCCACAAGCAGACGGATTCTGCACCGGCACACCGCGCCGATTCAAAGCATCCTCTTGATGGTCTTCTTCCTCTCCATCGGTCTGCTCATCGACTTCAGCTATCTGATCGACAACCTGGGAACGGTGTTGCTGATCGTCACCTTTGTCGCGATCTTCAAGACGGCCTTCAACATCCTGCTGATCGGCTTTCTGGGCGAAACCTGGCCACGAGCCTTTCTCTCCGGCGCGCTTCTAGCGCAACTCGGTGAGTTCTCCTTCATCCTCGCAGCCATAGGCTTGCGTTCAGACGCCTTAACCGATGAGGACCATCGGCTCATCGTTGCCGTCACGGTGGTTTCCTTGTTGGGCAGCCCCTTCTGGCTAGAGACCGCGCGGCGTCTACACCGTATTACACTGCTGGGCATTACCTCCGGACGCGAAACGGTTCGCTTGACCTTCGGTAAGGAGCTCCTGGCCCTGTTCAAATCGACCCGGCGGGCCGAGCATGCGATGATCAATATGGCGAGTGGCGCCACGCGCTGGGTCGGAGACATCGCGCCGCGAAGAGAACGCAGTCGGGGCGTAAGAGGTCTGGAAGATCAGGACAGACCGCCGCGCTAAACTGACGCGGTAACTTGCACGACCCGGATGGGCAGGGCTAAAAAGCCATAACCAGCGAAGCACAGCCGCCCCAGACCTAAGATAACGGAACTGACTTTTGGCCGAGAACACGACCCGGCAGAACGAACTCAATGCGGCCATTTCCGCACATCGCGGTGGCAACCTGAAAGCCGCTCTCTCCGGCTACCAGAGCTATCTGGAAATCGCGCCACACCATCTCGAGATCTGCAATCTGGCTGCGGAAGCGGCCTTTGGCCTTAAGGACTTCAATACTGCGGCGCGACTGCTGCAGAGAGTAGCGCAGGCACAGCCCCAAAACCCTCAGGCTCACTTCAATCACGGCGCCGCCTTGAAAGAAGGCGGCAGCCTCGAGCAGGCGGCGAAGGCATTTCGACGCGCAGTCGCGATTCAGCCTGACTACGCTGCCGCGCAGTTTCAGTTGGGCGTTGTGTTGAGCAGCCTCGAGCAATGGGATGGAGCAGCAACGGCCTACCGACGGGTCGTCGATCTGCAGCCCCAAAATGTCGAAGCGCTATCCAATTGCGCCGTTGCGCTCAAAAAGCTGCGACGCTTCAACGACTCCCTCGCCCTTTACCGGCGCGCCATCGCGGTTCAACCCAATCATGCCGGCCTCAACTACAATTTCGGCCTCGCGCTTGAACTCACGGAACGCTTCGAGCAAGCGGTTTCGGCCTTCCGCAAAGCCATTGAAGCTAATCCGAACCTGGCTGTTGCGCATTCCAGTCTTGGGCGCTGTCTTGGCCGCCTCGGCCATCACGAGGAAGCCGTCAGGGCCTATCGAAAAGCCGTCGCACTCACACCCAAATCCTCGGAACTGGAATCGAACCTTGGACGGGCTCTGCAAGCGACAGGGGCTTTCGAAGAAGCAATCAGTGCCCACCGCCGCGCAATCGGACTGGCACCAGAGTCGGAGCAAACACATTGCGCTCTGGGCGAAACGCTCACGGCAGCCGGCCGCCATGACGAAGCTATCGCGGCCTTCGAACGAGCGCTGGACCTGAAACCTGATTATCACGAGGCGATTTCCAAAAAAGGCCTGGCGCTGGAAGAACTGAGTCGCTCATCCGAGGTCATCACGGATCTTCAGCGGGCGCTTCAGGCACAACCGGCATCCGCCGACCTCGCCATGAGTCTGGCACGCAGTCTCCTGCAAAGCGGCGATGCGCGGGGCGCGATCGAAGTTTGCGATAGTTGTCTGGAGAAGCGGCCTGGCCTGACCACCGCCCTCGCTTATAAGTCGCTGGCTCTACGCGAAGTTGGAGAAGATTCCGCCGCACGATCGCTCGTCGATCTGGAACGTCTCATCATGCCGATTCCGGTCTCCAAACCGGGCAGCTTCACGACAATGCCTTCCTTCAACGAAGCCCTCTCACAACACATCCTTGCGCACCCGACTTTGATGCAAGATCCGCCCGGTCACGCGACCAAGTCGGGGCGCCATACAGGTGAGCTCCTGATCGAACCCAAGGGGCCTGTGGCTGAGCTGGAACAGGCTATTAATCAGGCTGTTAGCTGCTATATGCGAGAACATCCTAAGTCGTCAGACCATCCCTTCCTGGCGCGACAGCCGAAGCGTTGGACGCTGAACGTCTGGTCGGTGGTCCTCGAGGCCCAGGGGCATCAGATCCCGCACATTCACCCGGCGGCCTGGTTAAGCGGGGTTTATTACGCGAAGCTTCCGGAAATCGTTTCGCGCTCAGGCAACAATCACGCGGGCTGGATCGAATTCGGACAACCGTCTGCGAACTTGAACTGTTCCGCGGCGCCCGAGCTGCGCGACATACAGCCGGAAGAGGGCTTGATGGTGTTGTTTCCGGCATACTTTTATCATAGGACCTTGCCGTTCGACACCGGGGGCACGCGCATCAGCATCGCCTTCGATATCCTGCCGTTCGACGAGAACTGAACAGGCATGCCCGATTTCTCGTTAGAACAGGATCTGTTGGCAGAGCTCGTGTCTCGGGAACCCGAGCAAGCTGACAAAATCGGCATTCGCCTTGTCGGTCTCGACGAAGTGGGGCGCGGTCCCTGGGCGGGCCCCGTGGTCGCCGCCGCCGTCTGGCTCGATCAGACTGCTTTGCCCGCCTCGTTTCTCTCACGTCTTGACGATTCCAAAAAGCTCTCCAAACCGGCACGTGAAGACATCTGTGAAACGCTGCAAGCTCTGGCTCTTGAGGGTAAGGCCGCCATCTCCCTTGCCGAGGCGGCCGTGGAAGAAATCGACAGCCTGAACATTCTTCAGGCAAGTCTGCTTGCCATGCGCCGCGCCGCGAACACCCTGCCGTTTACTCCCGACGGCGCGTTGGTGGATGGAAACAAACTTCCCGATCTGCCCTGCCCCGCCCGTTGCGTCGTCAAGGGGGACAGCCGAAGCCTAAGCATCGCAGCAGCCTCCATCGTCGCGAAGGTCACGCGGGACCGTCAGATGGCCGAACTGGCCCTACAGCACCCGGGATACGGCTGGGAACGCAACCAAGGCTACGGGACCAAAGAGCACCAAGAGGGAATCGCGCAACTGGGAGTCACGCCGCTCCACAGGCGCTCTTTTCGACCAATCCGTGAAGCTCTCGAATTAACACTTTGAGACTCAAGACTCTTGACGCCGAGTCGCTCCTGACTCAGGATGCGGTTTTTCGTAGGGAGAATTGGTCGGGTGGAACTGGACGTCGTAAAAGTCGGTGACTGCGTAAAGCTCATGAATGACCTGCCAGAGGGCTCGGTCGACATGATCTTCGCCGACCCCCCCTATAATCTGCAGCTGGCCGGCGACCTCGTGCGTCCCGACAATTCGAAGGTCGACGCCGTCGACGACGACTGGGACAAGTTCGACAGCTTTCGGATCTACGACCGCTTTACCCGTGACTGGCTGCGCGCCGCGCGCCGGATCCTGAAAGAAAACGGGACCATCTGGGTCATCGGCAGCTATCACAATATCTTCCGGGTCGGCACCAGCCTGCAGGATCTGGACTATTGGATCCTCAATGACGTGATCTGGCGCAAGTCCAACCCCATGCCCAACTTCCGTGGCCGCCGCTTCACGAACGCCCATGAAACCATGATCTGGGCGGTGAAGGACAAAGACGCGCGCTACACCTTCAACTACGAAGCCATGAAGGCGCTGAACGACGACCTGCAGATGCGCAGTGACTGGCTGATCCCGATCTGTACCGGCAACGAACGCCTGAAAGACGACGACGGTGAAAAGGCCCATCCGACGCAGAAACCCGAAGCCCTCCTGCATCGGGTGATCCTCTCCTCCACCAAGCCCGGCGAAGTCGTTCTTGATCCTTTCTTCGGCAGCGGCACGACCGGAGCCGTCGCCCGACGGTTGGGCCGCCGCTTCATCGGTCTGGAGCGTGAAGAAACCTACGCTCGGCTAGCCCGCAAACGGGTTTCCCAGGTCAAACCCGTCGACGACGTGAACCTCGTTGACACACCCTCGAAGCGCGAACAGCCCCGTATTCCCTTTGGCTGGCTGGTCGAACGCGGCCTGCTGGAACCAGGCACTATGCTTTATGGACCGGGCAAGCGTTTCAATGCCAAGGTTCGCGCCGACGGCACCTTGATCACGCGAGACTTTAAAGGCTCGATCCATCAGGTCGGTGCACATGTTCAGGGCGCCCCAGCCTGTAACGGCTGGCAGTTCTGGAACATCAATGTTGAAGGCAAACTCCTGCCGATCGATGTGTTGCGGCAGAAACTGCGTTCAGAAATGAACTGACACCACGCTTTCAACAAAAAGAGGGAGCAGCATGTCGGGCGATGCAGTCAAAGCTCAGCGGATGGAAGCCCTCGCCCTGCTGATCCTGCGGCTTGGTTTGGCCTGGTTCCTCTTTGTCTGGGCCGTGAACAAACTGCTTGCTCCGGTCCAGTATCAAAAGATCTGGGGTTACTTTCACGGCATCGAAATCGGCGCCACATTGCCTTACGTGATGGGCGGCCTGCAGATCGTCATCTGCCTGGCAATCGCCGCTGGCCTATGGCGAAAGTTCAGCTACGGCCTCGGTTTCGTGATGCACGCGGTTACAATAGCCGTGATTCTTCCAAGCCTCGTTGCGCCCTTCGTAATCGAAAACGGCTTTCCGACCAACCGCAATCAGTCTATCGCCGTCGCCGCGCTTGCGGGCTTTGCGGCACTGTGGCTTCTCAGACACCGAGACCACTGGTCGCTCGACGCCTGGCTTGCCGCAAAACGCGCCTGACGCCGAAAGCGACTGATCGTCACCTGGCGACGACCTTGCGGTAGAGATGCCAGGTCGAGTGCCCCAACACCGGCATCACGATAGCCAATCCCACGAACAAGGGGATCGATCCGATTGCCAAGGTTCCGGCGACGATCATGCCCCAGACCAGCATGGTTGTCGGGTTGGCGGCGACTGCGCGGACCGAGGTTTGGATTGCAAAAACGGCACCGACATCCCTATCCAACAGCATCGGAAAGGAAACGACGCTGATTGCCAGCACGACGACAGCAAAGAGGAAACCGACCCCACAACCGACAACGATCAACGACCAGCCGGCGGAGGTTGTCAGGATCTGGCTAACAAATTCGGAAACCGATGTGGGCTGAAGGCCGCCAAAGGTGAAATTGTAAATCGCCATCGCCGTGAGTAACCAGGCGAGAAAGATCACCATAAGCAGGATACCGAGCGCGACAATCGAGCCGAAAGAACTGGAATGGAAGACGTCAAAGGCATTCTTCCAGGAAACCTCGAGACCTTTCTCCCGGCGGCGACTGATTTCGTACAGACCGATCGCAGCGAGGGGGCCGATCAATGCGAAGCCGGAGATCAGAGGAAAAATAAGCGGCAGAATGTCGTAGCCGGCGGCAAGCCTGGCAGAGAGCAGCCCGACTATAGGATAGACAAGCGCGAGCATAACAAGATGACTCGGCTTTTCCCTAAAGTCCTGGATGCCTTTCGCCAGCACGTCCTTGAGGTCAGCCGTTTGAATTTTGTGGATAGCGGGAAGCTCGGTAACGGCATCCCGATCCGTGACGACGCCTGATTTAGCCATGTTCGTGCCTCCTGAACCGGTGGTTCAAGCGGAAGCGGAACTGATTAGCGATACGGCGCGGCCTATGGGCCGCCGATCAGAGAGAAGCAATCACTAGTTTGCTGATCAGAGAGGGCGGCCAGTTCGGCCACTCACAAAGGGCCGCTATCCGCTAGTGTGTTGAAATTCTACGCTCAGCAACGGGCCTTGTCATATCACCTTCGTTTGAAAGGCAACTGTATCTGGGTCGAGGGCGCTTTACGCTGTCTGTTTGAGTGCCAGCTTCACGATCTTGCGCATGACGCTCGGCAGGGCTTCATTCTGCAAGGCATCGACGGCAACCCACTTGCTGTCCGCCAAAGCTTCGGTTTCCTGCGCGACCTGACCCGCCCAGACATCTATCTCGAAGTGGAAATGGGTGAAGGTGTGCCGCACCATTCCCGGCAGTTCCTGCCATTCGGCAGGATAAGGCAGATGACCTATCGCCTCCCCCTCGCGCCAGCTTTCCTCGCGCCAGGGCGTGGAAGGCACCTCCATCATGCCGCCCAGCAGACCCCGCGGCGGACGGCGCCGCAAAAGAATCGCACCGTCGGTGCGCTGAACCCAAAAGGCAACAGCACGACGGGTCGGACGTTCGGCCTTTGGCGCTTTCCGAGGCAACGTCTCGGCGATCCCCTCAGCGCGTGCCTGACAGAGCTTTGAGAGAGGACAGAGCATACACTTCGGCGTTCTGGGTACGCAGACCGTGGCGCCGAGATCCATCATTGCCTGCGCGAAGTCGCCGGGCCGATTCTGGGGCGTCAAAGTCGCCGCATGGCGTTTCATGGCAGGCTTCACACCAGGAAGAGGATCGGTCAGTGCAAAGAGCCGAGAAACCACGCGTTCAACGTTACCATCAACAACCGTGGCCGGCCGGTCGAAGGCAATCGCCGCGATTGCGGCGGCAGTGTAGGGTCCGACGCCTGGCAGTTCGAGCAATCCTGTTTCGCTATCGGGAAAGCGCCCGCCCAGTGCCTCGCTGACGTACTGCGCACACTTATGCAGGTTACGGGCACGGGCGTAGTATCCCAGTCCGGCCCAGGCGGTCAAAACATCGTCCAGGGACGCGGCGGCCAACTCCTCCACCCGTGGCCAGCGTTCGGTAAAGTCCCGGAAATAGGACTCAACCGCCGCCACTGTCGTCTGCTGGAGCATGATTTCGCTCAGCCAGACTCTATAGGGATCCGCGCGCGCCTGCGACCTGGCGGGCGGAACGCGCCAGGGAAGTTCCCGCGCATGGCGGTCGTACCAGGCAAGGAGAAGCTTCGAAACACGGGCATCATGTTGCGGAACGCTCGTGGGAGAGGGCGAATCCGGAGAAGGATCACTTGAAGTCTTGGACATGAGGCGCACTATACTGGCGGTTACCCGGAAAGGAACAGTTGGTCTACGGCTCACGCCGCATTGCGGACCACAAGAAGCGCGCATGAAGAGCAGTTCCGACCAAAACAAACGCGAGAGCGGCGCAAAGAAAGCCGTTGCCCGGGCGAAACGCCGGGGCGGCGGCCCGAAGGCTGTGGCCCAGGCGCTGCCGGCAGTCACGAAAAAGATCCTTGGGAAGCGGGGATTCGCCGAGGGCAGCCTGGTCAATGAATGGAGCTCCATTGTCGGCAGCGACATCGCCCGGCGCTGCATACCAAAACAACTTGCCTTCAAACGCAGTAGCGAGCGGCGCGAGGGAACGCTGACCCTGCGCGCCGAAAGCGGGTTTGCAACCGAACTGGTCTACCTGGAACCACAGATGCTGGAGCGCATCAATGCCCACTTTGGGTACCGGGCGGTCGCACGCCTGAAGATCCTTCAGGGCCCGGTTCTGGACCAGGGCCGAAAGGCAAAGCCCAAAGCAAAGGTCCTCAAGCAATCCGACCAGGAAAGCCTGAACAAAAAAGTCGCCGAGATTGAGGATGAGGACCTGAGGAAGGCGCTTGCCGACCTTGGCGCCGCGGTCTTTGGAAAGCCCCAGAAATAGTTAACAAACCGCGGAATTCAATTTAGTGCAGTGGAGTCGCAGATCTTTGCTGGACAGATCGCGGGAGAGCGCCCAAATACCGCCATATTGTCACGTTCGACTAAGGCAAGGACTGTGAGACACAGGATGCTTGTCGAATCGGATTGGCGTCACTAGCATACACAACATATGGTGGGTGGATGATGAATAGACGGAAGATACTGACGACGACAGCAGCCGTTTCCGCGCTCGCGGTGGGAAGCTCCTTGGGGCTGCGTGTGCCCTCCGCCCAGGCTCAGGAGATCGCGCTTTACGACGATGACCGCATCGTCGGCAATCCGGATGCGCCGATTACGATCATCGAGTATGCCTCGCTGACCTGCCCGCACTGCGCCAACTTTCACGCAAACACCTATCCGAAACTGAAGGAAGAGTGGATCGACACCGGCAAGGCCAAGCTGGTTTTCCGCCACTTCCCGCTGGACGGCCTTGGTCTGCGGGCCGCGGCCGTGTCGAACTGCCTCGAAGGCGACCGCTTCGCCGGCTTTATCGAGATTCTGATGAAATCCATGCAGCAGTGGGCCCGCGCCGAAGATCCGGTCAAGGCTCTGGCGCAGATTTCCGCACTTGCCGGCATCAATCAGGAGCAGTTCGAGACCTGCTTCAACGACGAAGCCGAGATGAACAAGATCCTCGAACGCCGTCAGGAAGCCGCCAATAACTACAGGGTTGACTCGACTCCCAGCTTTCTGGTCAACGGACGCCTCGTACGCGGCGGTTTGGATTTCGAAGCGTTCAACGATCTATTGAATGACGTGGCCTAGGCAATAGGCCGTTTTTTGGGCCTCTTTCAGGCACTGGAGCCTGGAAACGCCCTCTGATACCAAGGGTTATAGAGAATGACCCTTGGTGTGACTTCGGGGGAATGATCCGGGCGTGGTGCAGTTTAAGAAGCTCCACCTGAGCGGTTTTAAATCGTTTGTCGATCCGACCGATCTGTTGATCGAGCGCGGAATGACCGGAGTCGTTGGTCCGAACGGCTGCGGCAAGTCGAACCTTGTCGAAGCCTTACGCTGGGTCATGGGCGAGACTTCAGCCAAGAAAATGCGCGGCAGCGAGATGGACGACGTCATCTTCGCCGGCAGCGCGACCCGCCCTGCCCGCAATGTCGCTGAAGTGAGTCTGGCACTGGACAACCGGGACCGTAAGGCCCCGGCCATGTTCAATGACCATGATGAGCTGGAAGTGGTTCGCCGCATCACCCGCGGCGGTGGCTCCAACTACAAGGTCAATGGCAAGGACGTCCGGGCACGCGACGTTCAACTGCTTTTTGCCGATGCCGCTAGTGGCGCCCATTCGACCGCGCTGGTCAGCCAGGGCCGCGTTGGCGAGATCATCAACGCCAAGCCGACCAACCGTCGGGCGATCCTGGAAGAAGCGGCCGGCATCACAGGCCTGCATTCCCGTCGGCATGAGGCGGAGCTGCGCTTGCGCGCGGCGGAAACCAACCTGGAACGTCTGGACGACGTTATCGTCACGCTGGAAGCACAGCTCGCCAGCCTGAAGAAGCAGGCGCGCCAGGCGTCCCGCTACCGCAACATCGCGGATCATATCCGGCGCAACGAGGCTATTCTCTTTCATTTGGACGCTCAGTCAGCGCGCCAGGAGGTCGAGGACGGCAAGGCCAAGCTGCGGGAGTGCGAGCTTGCGGTCGGACATGCGACACAGAAGGCGGCAGCGCTCTCCAGTGCGCAGGTCGATGTGGTCGCGGCCATGCCGAAACTGCGCCAGGATGAGGCCGAGGCGGCAGCGGCCCTGCAAAGGCTCCTGGTCGACCGGGAAAACCTGGATCGAGAAGTCAATCAGGCGAAAAACGCGAAGGCGGAGGCAGAACAGCGGCTGCAGCAGCTTGAAGCGGACCGCGAACGTGCCGCCTCCCTCGACCGGGATGCAACGACCGCTCAGGAGCGGCTGGAGAAAGAACGCAGCGAACTGACGGCAGCAGCCGAAGGCGAAAAGGAAGCCCATCAGACCGCAGAGCAGCAGCGCAAGATCGCGGCGGACGAAGTCGCTGCGAGCGAAGAAGGCTTGGGCGATCTCTCAGAAAAGGTCGCAACTGCCGAAGCCAACGCGACCGCATTAAAGCGTAGCATTGCCGACCTAAGCAGCCGCTATGACCGGCTAAAACAGCAATCCGAAAGCATCACCAAGCAACGCGACAGCCTGCAGGCGGCACGTGAAGCCGACAAGGAACTTGCTATCGCGGAAGCCACTCTGGCCGAAGCCGAAGAGCAGATGAAACGCTGCCGCGCCGAAGCCGAGGACTGCGAACAGCGCCTGTCTGCCGCGCGTGCCGCTGAATCGAAAGCGCGCGAAGCGCGTCAGACCGCTGACAACCGGCGCACCAAGCTGGACGCCGAGATCTCCGCGCTCTCCGCTGTGCTCTCGGTAGCTGACGATGAAAACCGGGTTCCGGTGGTCGACAAAATCTCGGTCTCCGCGGGGTTCGAAAAGGCCTTCGGCGCTTCGCTTGGCGACGATCTCTCTGCCTCTACGGACCAGGACGCGGCAGTACACTGGGCCGAATTGCCCCCGCTCTCAACGGCACCCGCTCTGCCGGCAGGCGTGGACAGCATGCTCTCCAAAGTCACCAACCCGGGTCCTCTGGAACGGCGACTGACCCAGATCGGCATCGTGGGTGACAAGACGGAAGGCGAAAAGCGCCAGGGCGAGTTGGCGGTCGGCCAGCGTCTGGTGACCGCCGAAGGCGATCTCTGGCGCTGGGACGGCTTGATCGTAAAGGCCGACGCACCCAGTACGGCAGCCGTGCGCCTGGAGCAACGCAATCGGCTGGGAGAGCTCAAATCCACTTATGAAGAGGCGGCGCAGGCAGCCGATGCAGCGAAAGGGGCATACGATACAGCGCGCGCGACCCTGGAGCAGGACCAGGCCAAGGAGCGGGAAGCCCGCAAGGCACTGAACGCGTCCTTTAACAGCGTCAATCAAGCCCGCACACGACAGGCCGACCTGGCCAAAAAATCGGCAACCGTCACCTCTCGCCTCACAGCGCTCGACGAAGCTTCGAGCCGCCTGGAAGGGGATTTGAAGGATGCCGAGGAAGCGCTGAAAGCGGCTCAGGCCGATCAGAGCGCACTGCCGGACCTGGAATCCGAGCGCAGCAAGCTCTCGGAACTGCGGGCCGATCTCGCGGAAAAACGCGGTCGCCTGGCTGAACAGCACGCCCTGGTAGAGCGGCTGCTACGCGAGGCGGAAGCGCGCGCCCAGCGCCTGCTTTCGATCGAGACGGAAAAGAAGACCTGGATTCGCAGGGCCGAAGAATCTGGCGTTCATATCGCCGATCTCGCCCAACGCCATCAGCGTGCCCATCAGGAAATCGAGGTCTGGGCGGCCAAGCCGGTCGAGCTGGAGCGCAAGCGCGACGCACTGGCCCATCTGATCGAACAGGCCGAAAAAAAGCGCCAGGAGGCCGCCGACGCCCTGGCAAAAGGCGAAACCCGTCAAGCCGAAGCAGACCGGGCGCTTAAAGAAGCCGAGCAAGCCCAGGCCATGGCGCGGGAAGACCGGGTGCGGGCCGAAGCCGCAGTGGCGCAGGCGAACCTGAGCCTCGAAGCCATCGTCGAGCGGATTCGCGACCGGCTGGATTGCGGCCTCGATCAGGTGCTGGAGATCGCCGAACTGGATCCCAGTCAGGACCTGCCACGACGGGACGATATCGAGAACAAGCTTGGCCGTTTGACCCGTGAACGCGAAAACATCGGTCCGGTCAACCTGCGCGCCGAGGCCGAGGCCCGCGAACTGGACGAGCAGATCGCGGGCATGCAGAACGAGCGAAACGACCTGATCGCCGCTATCGCGCGCCTGCGCCAGGGTATTGCCAGCTTGAACAAAGAAGGTCGGGAGCGCCTGCTGGCGGCCTTCGAGGTGGTCGATGCCCACTTTTCCGAGCTTTTCGTGCGGCTGTTCGGTGGCGGCCGTGCCCATTTGAAGCTGACCGAAGCAGAAGACCCGCTCCAGGCCGGCCTTGAAATCATGGCCAGCCCGCCGGGCAAGCGGCTTCAGGTCATGTCGCTTCTCTCGGGCGGCGAACAGGCTCTAACCGCTCTCTCCCTGCTATTCGCGGTCTTTCTCACCAATCCGGCGCCGATCTGTGTACTCGACGAGGTCGATGCTCCGCTCGATGATGCCAACGTCGACCGCTTTTGTTCGCTGGTGGAAGAGCTTACCAGCAACTCCTCCACCCGATTCCTGGTGATATCCCATCACCGCATGACGATGGCCCGAGTCGACCGCCTGTTCGGCGTCACCATGAGCGAGCGGGGAATCAGTCAGCTGGTTTCCGTCGATCTGGAAGCCGCCGAAGGCTTGCGCGAGACCGCCTAATCGCCTCTGCACAAACACATTATTCTCTTTTATTTCAATGCACTAGACCCTCAGGGATTCATCCTTGACAGCCCCCAAGAGCTAACCGTATGTTTCGCGCGCCTTTCGGGGTGCAGCACAGGCTGACGATGGCGGTTTACAAGGCGCCTGCAAATGACAGAGCCCGACGATCGATCGTCATTGAAGCAACTGGATGAGCGACTGAAAGCGGCGCGCTCGCGTCACGACCAAAAGAACGGGACCGGTGGTCCTGGCAAGGGCGGGACGAGCAACATAGGCGTCGGTTTTCGGATCGCGGTCGAGTTGATTGCAGCACTGGTTGTCGGTGTCGGGATCGGTCTCTTTCTCGATAACTGGCTTGGAACAAAACCTTGGATGTTGATCATCTTCTTCATCCTGGGGTGTGGCGCGGGTTTTACCAATTTGATCCGGGTCGCGCGGGAACTTGATAGGAAAACGCGCCTCGCCAAGCAGTCCAAGGACGCCGGCGGGGATTTTGAGGGGTAGAGGGGAGCAGTCGTGGCGGCAGGCGAAAAGCAAAGCCCGGTCGATCAGTTTCAGATCAAGTCGCTGAGCGGTGAGCCAACCATGCTCGGCGGTATCGACATCTCTTTCACCAACTCTTCCGCGGCGATGCTGGCCACCGTGGCCGCCGTGACGCTGTTCCTGGTCTTCTCGATGCGCGGCCGCGCGCTGATTCCCGGCCGCTGGCAGAGCTGCGCCGAGATCTGTTACGAAATCGTCGCCAACATGCTCCGGGACAACGTCGGGTCCGAAGGACGCAAGTACTTCCCCTTCGTCTTCACGATTTTCATGTTCGTGCTGTTCGGTAACTTCATCGGCCTGATCCCGGGCTCCTTTACCTTTACCAGCCACATCATCGTGACCTTCGTCATGGCCGCGGTCATATTCGTTGGCGTGACCGTGATCGGCTTCGCGCGCCACGGGCTCGGCTATTGCCGGATGTTCTTCCCGCACGGCGCGCCGGCCTGGACGGCAATCATTCTGGTGCCGATCGAGCTGGTTTCTTACCTCTCGCGACCGGTCAGCCTTTCGGTGCGTCTCTTCGCGAACATGGTCGTGGGCCACGTTCTGTTGAAGGTCATTGCAGGCTTCGTGATCGCTCTGGGCTTTTTCGGCATCGTGCCGCTGGCTTTCCTGGTCGGCATCACCGCCCTGGAGTTCCTGGTTGCGGCCCTGCAGGCCTACATCTTCACCATTCTCACCTGCATCTATCTGCACGACGCCATTCATATGCACTAGGCGCGGCGGAAAGAGCTCACAGTCATCACGGTTAAATCAAACCACATCAATCCAACCTCATTCAGCGTTTTAAGGGAGCTGGAAACATGGAAGCGGAAGCTGCAAAACTAATCGGTGCCGGTCTGGCCACCATGGGTATGATCGGTGCCGGCGTCGGTGTCGGTAACGTTTGGGCCAACTACTTCTCGGCCATCGCCCGCAACCCGGCCGCCAAGGACGAAATCGGCGCCAGCATCTGGATCGGTTTCGCCGTGACGGAAGCTATCGCGCTGTTCTCGCTTCTTGTCGCACTCATGGTGCTGTTCGGTTAAGGCGAAGCGGGTCCGGTAAGAACTTCCCTCCCCGGAAGCTCCCAAAGACCCTTGCGCCTGTCACTCAGGCGCTTTCGTTTTTTCTGATACCAGGTAGTCAGGGCGCGTCCACCCATGCCCCAATTTGATCCGTCTTCATTCTCAAGCCAGGTTTTCTGGCTGATTGTGATGTTCGTCGTTCTCTACCTGCTGATGTCCAAAATCGCCTTGCCGCGTATTGCCGAGGTGCTCGAGGAACGGCAGGACAAGATCGATGACGACTTGGCGAAGGCTGAAAAGCTGAAAAGCGAGGCTGAACAGGTTCTCGCTGAGTACGAAAAGGCCATTGCCGATGCTCGGTCGTCTGCGGCCACTGCATTGAAGGAAGCGTCCGGCGAAATGGCTGCCGAGGCGGCTAAGCGGGAAGAAGCCTTCAACGCGGAGCTGGCCGGCAAGATCTCCGAGGCCGAGGGGCGCATCGCCGCCGCACGGAACGAGGCACTGCAGAACCTGACCGCGGTTGCGACCGAGGTCACGGCGGCCGCAGCCGATCGCCTGATCGGCGCAAAGCTGGACGACGCGACGGTTCGCAAGGCAGTCGATGATGCCATGGGAGGTCAGAGCTGATGTTCGAAAGCGAGACTTTTTGGGTTGCCGTCTCCCTCGTGATCTTCCTGGCGCTTTGCTACAAGATGGGCTGGAAGTCGGCTATGGCCGGCCTGGATGCACGCGGAGACAAGATCCGCAAGGACATCGAGGACGCCCAGACCCTGCGCGAAGAAGCACAGAAAGCCCTGGCCGAGTATAAGCGCAAACAGCGCGATGCCATGGCCGAGGCCGAAGAGATCGTCAAGCACGCCAAGGAAGAGGCTCAGCGGCTCCGCGAGCAGGCCCAGAAGGATCTGGAAGCCTCCCTCGCCCGTCGCGAACAGCTGGCGATGGAAAAGATCGCCCAGGCCGAGGCGTCGGCCATGGCCGAGGTCCGTGACAAGGCTGTCGACGTGGCGGTTGCAGCGACCGAACAGCTTCTGCGCTCCAACCTGGACGCGACTCAGTCCGGCGCCATTATGGACAAGGCAATCAACGAGCTGTCTGAAAAGCTGCATTGATTGCGCGGATAGAAGATCCGGTTTTTCAAAAGCCTCTTACCTCCCGGTAAGAGGCTTTTTCTTTGGCGAAAACGTGTCGCTTTCCCAACCTTACGAAAAGTTAATCTGGGCGACAGGCGACGGTAACGCCGGCTTCCCACTTGCTAAGGACTAGACAACGCGAGGCATGTCCGCCTCGCCGGCCTTCAGCCTGAGGGAAAACAAATGAGCCAGATTCTTTTTTACAATCGTCACCCAATCCTTTCTGTTCAGCCCGGTTTCGGGCGCAAGACCGCCGTCGCGGGCGCCGCAGCAGTCGTATTGGCAGCCTCGGCGAGCTTCGCAGAGGCCCGGCCGGCCCCCGAAAGCTTCGCCGATCTCGTGGAGGAGGTTTCGCCGGCAGTGGTTAACATCGCCACCGTTTCGGACGGCGCCTCGAGCAGAGGCGCACCCGGTCGGCCAGGTCGAGAGGGACGCGAATTCCGTTCCCCCCTCCCGGAAGATCATCCCTTTAAAGACTTCTTCGAAAAGTTTTTCGAGCCGCGCCAATTCGGAAACCGGCCCGGACAACCAGAAACGCCGCGCCGCCAGGTCACCGGAGCGGGTTCCGGCTTTATCATCGACGCCGAAGGCTACGTGGTCACCAACAGCCATGTGGTCAACGAAGCCGATAAGATAAAAATCACCCTGCGCGACGGCCGGAATTACGACGCCGAACTGATCGGCCAGGATCCCAAGACGGATCTCGCACTGCTGAAAATCGATGCAGACGCGCCCCTTCCCTTCGTTGAGTTCGGTGACTCCGACGACTCGCGGGTCGGTGACTGGGTCCTGACTGTTGGCAATCCGTTCGGACTTGGCGGATCCGTTACCGCGGGCATCGTCTCGGCGCGCGGCCGCGACCTGCCGGGCGGCACACTGATCGATTTCCTCCAGATCGACGCGCCAATCAACCCCGGCAATTCGGGCGGGCCTGCCTTTAACGCTGAGTCTGAGGTGATCGGCGTCAACACGGCGATCTTCTCGCCCAACGGCGGAAACGTGGGTATCGGCTTTGCGATCCCCGCCAATCTGGCCGCTGCCGTGATCGAGGACCTGCGGGACGATGGCAAGGTCGACCGCAGCTGGCTCGGCGTGCGGATCCAGGGTGTCACCGAGGACATTGCCAAGGGCTTCGGGCTCGACGCGCCAAGCGGTGCGCTGGTCGCAGCGGTCGAGGAAGGCAGCCCCGCCGAGGCCGCCGGGCTGATGCGCGGCGATGTGGTTCTCAAATGGGGCGACCAGGTGATCGAATCCATCAGCGATCTGCCACGGGCTGTCGCCTTTACCCCGGCCGGAAAGACGCTCGAGGTCCAGGTTTGGCGCAACAAGGAAGCGAAATCGCTCACGGTCACCACCGTCGCGCAGCCCGACCAGGACGCGCTCGCGTCCGCCGACAGGCCAGCGGGCCCTTCGGAACAGAGCGTCGACGAGACGGGCATCACGCTGAGCAACCTGACGTCGGACCTGCGCGAGCGCTTTTCAGTCGATGAGGACGCCAAAGGCGTGCTGGTGGTCGAGGTTGAACCGGGCAGCGAAGCTGACGAAAAGGGCCTGCGCGCCGGAGATATCATCCTCAGCATCGGCCTGGACCCTGTGTCCTCGGCAGAGGAACTGACCGGCGAACTGGACAAGCTGCGCGACGAAGAGATCACCGTCGTCACGCTGGGTCTGATGCGGGCGGACCGAGAGAGCTTCGTGGCCCTGAGGCTGGATCAAGCCTAACTGCCATAACAAACCAACGACTCCAACCTCGTCCCGGCCAGCATCTCGCCCTGACCCCGCCGGGGCGCGGCGGCGGGCCCGTTACGCCCTTCCCCTCCGTATCGGGTCCGCCTTTTTTTCTCTACAAAGCGATCGAAGAGCTAGAGGAAACACTCAGCCGGATCGCGCGGTTTCATGGACGAACCTTGCTATCGGGGGTTAACGTACAAAGCTATTAAGAGATCGGCGCCGCAAGACAGTCCGAGCAAATGGCGGGAAAGCCGAGAAAGCCGTTAGACCCATGCGTATACTGATTATCGAAGACGACAGCGAAACAGCGACCTACGTTTCGAAAGGCCTGTCCGAGAACGGCTACACCACCGACGTGGCGAATAGCGGCAAGGACGGGCTGGTTCGTGCAGTCAGCGAAGACTACGACCTGGCGATCGTCGACCGCATGCTACCGGAGCTGGATGGTCTCTCGATCGTCGAGACCCTGCGCAAGGCTGACAAGGATACGCCGATCATCTTCCTCAGTGCCCTGGGCGGCGTGAAAGACCGGGTTAAGGGCCTGCGCAGCGGCGGCGATGACTATCTAGTCAAACCTTTCGCCTTCTCCGAACTGCTGGCCCGCGTCGAGGCGCTGCTGCGGCGCCCTGCGAGCCGAGCGGTGGAGACCAGCCTGCGGGTTGCCGATCTGGAGATGGATCTGCTGGCCCGGCGGGTCGCCCGCGCCGGGCAAGCAATCGAGCTGCAGCCGCGCGAATTCAGACTTCTAGAATATCTCATGCGTCACGCCGGGCAGGTCGTGACCCGAACCATGCTGCTGGAAAACGTGTGGGACTATCTCTTCGACCCGCAGACCAACGTGATCGACGTGCATGTCAGCCGCCTGCGCCAGAAAATCGACAAGAACTTCGAACCTGCCCTTCTGCACACCGTCCGCGGCGCCGGCTATTCACTGCGCAGCCCGGATTGAAGCAGTGGTCAAGGTAGAGACCGCCGCCAGGCCGCAGCACCGCCGGCTTTTCCATTCCCGGATCTTTCGCCTGGCGGTCATCTATCTCTGCCTTTTCACGGCCTCGGTTCTCGGTCTCCTGGGCTTCATCTACTGGTCCGCCACCGAATCCGTCACCCGTCAGATCGACAGCACCATCAACGCCGAGATCACAGGCCTGTCCGAGCAGTTCAATCAGCGCGGCCTGATTGGCCTGGTTCAGGCGATCGAACGGCGCGCCGGGACTGCCGGCGCCTCCCGCGGATTGTATCTTTTGGCCGACGAAGCCTTTGAGCCGCTGGCCGGCAACCTGTCGCGCTGGCCCGACGAATTACCCGATCCTGAAGGTTGGGTGACCTTCCGGCTGGAGTACCCAGACGACTCGGGCAGCGGCACGAACTTCGGACGCGCCAGAGTCTTCGATCTTGGCGGACGCTTCCACCTGCTGGTAGGGCACGATATCGAGGAGCGCAGCCGCATTGCCGCTTCCATCCGGGGCACCCTGGTCTGGAGCGTGGTCATCGCTATCGGCGTATCGCTGATCGGCGGCGTTCTGATGAGCCGCTCGTTGCTGCGCCAGATCGACGGCATCAACGACACCAGCCGCGAAATCATGGCCGGCGATTTGGGGCGACGCATCCCCATCGGTAAGCATGGCGACGAAATCGACGAGGTGGCGGGCAACCTGAACGCCATGCTGGATCAGATAGAGCGGCTGCTGGCGGGTATGAGCCAGATCTCAGACAATATCGCGCACGATCTGCGCACGCCCATCTCACGCCTGCGGACCGGTTTGGAATCCTCCCTGATAGGGCGTGCCGATCCAGACGACTATCGGGATGCCATCCGGCGCGCCATCGAAGAGGCCGACAACATCCTCAAAACCTTCAACGCCCTGCTGAGCATCGCGCAGGCCGAGGCCGGCGCTACGGATGCTCAATTCGAAAGCATCGATCTCAAGGCTCTGCTGCAGGACGTGGGGGAACTGTATGAACCCCTGGCGGAAGAGCAGGACATCGAGCTGACACTCGAAACCGGGCCCGCCATTACGCTTCAGGGCGACCGCAATCTGTTGTTCCAGGCGGTAGCCAACCTGACCGACAATGCCCTGAAGTTTTCGCCAGCAGGTTCCGAAGTGACGCTGGCACTGCGGAACTCGGCTGTGACTGGGGAATCGAGGCCGCAAGGCGAGATCGTTGTCACAGACCAGGGCCCAGGCATCCCGGCAGACGATCGCGAGCGGGTTCTGGAGCGCTTTCACCGCCTGGAGGCCAGCCGCAGCACCCCGGGCAACGGGTTAGGTCTCAGCCTGGTCTCAGCCGTCGCAAAGCTGCATGGCGGAAGCCTGCATCTGGAAGACAACGTCCCCGGTTTGCGGGCCAAACTTTTGCTGCCAACGACCTGACGAGCCGGAACCAAAAGCGCCTTCACGACGTTGTAGTTCAGGGAGAGCCATCTTTTTGGCCTCTCAAACGCCCGAATCCCTGGCAAAAACAGCCTTAAAGCAATTTGGGTCTAACTTGGCTCAAAGCGCACCATTCCGAATCTGCAAGATGCTGATTTAAAAAGCATATTTTAAGAATCAGCGACTATGGAGAAACGCGAAACGCTGTGTTTCACAGGATCGTGAAATTTTGTGCAATTTCATAGCGGCCCTGAACCGCCAGCTATGAAGCATAAAGCCGAACGATTTTTCTTATCCGGGCGTAACGAGGCCGTCCATGGAAGACGGTGAAATCAACCAAGGCCGCATTGAGCGCCCCAAACTGGAGACAGAGATTATGCCCAAGAACTTTTTCGCTGGTTCCCTCCTCGCCGCCGGACTGACGTCTGCGGCATTCGCCCTGCCGAGCTACGCGGCAGGAGACGCTCAGATCATCGAATTGACGCAGACCGCCTGCCAGTTCGTCGAGGTCGAGGGCAAAGACCATGGTTTTACTTCGAATAAGAAGGCCGACTGCAACGCCATCAACGACAAGACCGGCGAAGAGCGGCTGGCCAATGCCCAGATCCTGAAGCTGAAGCCGGGCAAATACATCTTCCGGGTTAAGAACGAAAACGTCCCCTACGATCTCGGTTTCTGGGTGCGCGGCGACGGTCTGGTCAACCGAGCGACTCTTCCGAGCGTCTCCGGCGGCGGCCTGAGCATCGGCACGACCAAAGACTATGAAATCACCTTAAAGGCTGGCGAATACGTCTTCTCCTGCCCCCTGAACCCCACGCCCGACTACAAACTGGTTGTCGAGGGCTGATAGCGCCCTCTCTTTCCCGAGTGCCACGCCGGGTTTGCCAAAAAACGAGGAGACATTGAAATGTCCGAGAAACAGGTCATCAAAGCAGACATCGCAATTATCGGCGCAGGCTCCGGCGGGCTGAGCGTCGCGGCCGGCGCCGCCCAGATGGGCGCAAAGGTCGTGCTGATCGAAAAGGGAAAAATGGGCGGCGATTGCCTGAACTATGGCTGCGTCCCTTCCAAGGCCATGATCGCAGCCGGTGAAGCAGCTGAGACAGTGCGTACCTCCGGGAAGTTCGGTGTCAACGGTCACGAGCCGGAGATCGACTTCGCCAAGGTCAATGCGCATGTCCACGATGTGATCGACGGAATCGCCCCACATGACTCGGTCGAGCGTTTCGAGGGACTCGGCGTTCAGGTGATCCAGGCGGCGGGCCGCTTTGTCAGCCGGAATGAGATCGAAGCCGGTGACTATCGCATCAAAGCCCGGCGCTTTGTAGTCTCGACCGGATCTTCGGCTTTCGTGCCGCCGATCGAAGGCATCAACGACGTCCCTTACCTGACCAACGAGACGGTCTTTAATCTGACCGACCGGCCCGAACATCTGATTATCGTCGGCGGCGGCCCCATCGGGATCGAGATGGCGCAGGCACACCGTCGGCTTGGCGCGCGCGTCACGGTCGTCGAAGGTCTCTCCATCATGGGCAACGACGATCCGGAAGCGGTCGAGGTCGTCCGTCAACGGCTGCTGGATGAAGGCATCGAACTGCACGAAAAGGCCAAGGTGGAGAGTGTCACCCGTGAGGGTAACGGCGTCTCGGTTCTGGTCAGCCACGAGGGCAAGAGCCAACAGATCGAGGGTTCACATCTGCTGATCGCCGCAGGCCGCCGGCCGAACGTTGCGGGCTTGGGGCTCGAGGAAGCGGACATCGATTACACCCCGCGCGGTATCGAGATCGACAGCCGTCTGCGCACCTCGAATAAAAAGGTTTTCGCCATTGGCGATGTCGCCGGCAGCTTTCAGTTCACCCATGTCGCCGGCTACCACGCCGGTATCGTGATCCGGAACGCCATGTTCAATCTGCCTTCCAAGGTCGACACCAAGGCCGTGCCCTGGGTGACCTATACGGATCCGGAGCTTGCGCATGTCGGCCTGACCGAAGCCGCTGCTCAAGACCAAGGCCTGGAAGCCAAAGCCGTGAAGTTCGATTTTTCCGGTAACGATCGGGCGCGGGCCGAACGCGCCACCGACGGCTTCATCAAGGCGGTGATCGGCAAGAAAGGCAAGATCCTGGGCGCGACCATCGTCGGCCGTCACGCCGGCGAATTGATCCTGCCCTGGGTTCTAGCCGTGCAGAAAGGCTTGAAAGCTTCCGACATGGCCGGCGTTATCGCGCCCTATCCGACGCTGGGTGAAGTCTCGAAACGGGTCGCCGGTGCCTACTACACCCCCGCTCTCTTTTCCGAACGTACGAAGAGCGTTGTGGGGCTGATGCAAAAGCTGCCCTGACAAACGCCACGCAAACCTCATTCAAACACCAAAGGAACAAGAACATGAGTTCGACGACCGTCAATCAACCGCGCGGCGGTTTTGCCCAAAAGGCGCGCCGTCTCGCGCCGGCGGCCGCCATCCTTGCAGCCATCGCAGGCGCCTTCGCGCTGGGTCTCGACGAGTACCTCAGCTTCGAGGCCCTGCGCGAGAACCGTGAAGTCCTGATGGCCTTCACGGAGAACAATGCTATCGCCGCCGTAGCGCTCTTCATCGGCGCCTACGCGATTTCGACAGCTCTTTCCTTGCCAGGCGGCGCCATTCTGACCATCGCTGGCGGGTTTCTTTTCGGCGGCATCCTGGGCACAGCCTGGGTGGTGATCGGTGCCACGACCGGTGCCGTCGGCATCTTTCTGGCTGCGCGCACCGCTCTGGGTGACGGTCTGAAGGCCAAGGCAGGCCCCTGGCTGAAGAAGATGGAAGCAGGCTTCCAGGAGAATGCTCTCAGTTACCTTCTGGTGCTGCGTCTCGTGCCGCTCTTCCCCTTCTTCGTGGTCAATTTGGTTCCCGCTTTCCTGGGCGTGAACCTGCGGACCTTCACCCTGGCAACCTTTATCGGGATCATCCCAGGTTCCTTTGTCTTCGCATCCGTCGGCGCCGGCCTTGGCAGTGTCTTCGATAGCGGTGAGAGCTTCTCTCCGGCCAGCGCCCTGACCCCTGAAGTCATCGTAGCCCTCGTGGGACTCTCGATCCTGTCGCTCGTCCCAGTGGTCTACAAGCGAATCAAAACCACCCGGAAGGCGGCTTAGGGCCTAAACCACTCCCTGTCGCTCACCGACGATTACCCCTTGGTTTTGATGGGCCCCGCCATAGTTATGTGGCGGGGTCTTTATTTTTCACGGAGCGGCTTCGGCAATGAACCCAGCAGTACGACCAGAGACAGCATGATCGAGCTCAAGTCCTTCGGCGAGAGATTGAACGTCGCCGTGATCGGAGCCTCTGGCGGTATCGGTAGCGCCGTCGTTCAGGCACTGGCCGATTGTTCACAAGTCGAGCGCATCTGTGCTTTTTCGCGGCAGGAAAACGGGTTCGATGATAGCCCGAGAGTCGTATCCGCTCGCATTGACCTCATGAACGAAGATTCGATCCGCAACGCCGCCGCCCTCTTGCAGGAAACCGGGCCACTGCACCTGATTTTCATCGCCACCGGCATCTTGCATCAAAGGGATGGCTTCCAGCCGGAGAAAACCTGGAACAGCCTGGATCCGGAAGCAATGGAGCTCGCTTTCAAGATCAATACGGTCGGACCTGCGCTCGTTGCAAAACACTTCCTCCCTTTGCTAGCGAAGAACCGTAAATCGGTCTTTGCAGCCCTCTCCGCCAGGGTCGGCAGCATCTCGGACAATCAGCTTGGCGGCTGGTACAGCTATCGCGCCTCCAAGGCGGCGCTCAACATGCTGCTAAAGGGCTTTTCTATCGAACTTGCGCGGCGGAACGACGGCGCTATATGCGTTGGCTTGCATCCCGGCACCGTCGACACGGACCTGTCTGCCCCCTTCCAACGTGGGGTTCCGGCCACGCAGCTCTTCTCACCGGTGACTTCCGCACACCACCTCTTAAAGGTGATCGACCGGCTCGCGCCGACGGACAGCGGCAAAGTCTTCGCTTGGGATGGCGCCGAAATCCCCGCCTGAGCCACCTAAAGACGATGGAAGCTGGTCGCCTCGCGAATTTTCTATTGAAACTCGATCTTTTTATACGTATACATATAATTAACTTCTCGGCGTCGGTTCCGGAATGCTGAGTGTCACGCAGACACCTACTTTCGGGCTGACGAGAGCCTGACTCTGCATCGCTGAATATGCGAACCGTGTGCCAGGCTCTCAAGCATTCGAGTAGAGGGCGATCCTTTCTCTCGATCGATTAATCGAGAGCGATCGCACTCTAGGGCTTGATCGTCTCTGAAGAAGACGACCGCTCCAGAGCGCTGTTCCGATTCTATTTCGAATTCCGGAACCGACAGGGCGCTCTCAAGAAAATCACATATTGCGACAGGCAGTCACCGCGTTCGTCAAATGGAGTGCGTTCATTCCAGGCCGCGTCGGCCATGAAAGTGTATCGCCCTCTAACCGGCGTCTGACGTTCGTTATCCGATTCATCAATCGGTTTCGACGACAGGGTCGTCGTCCCCATCCGGACGGCTCGCCCTTTCGTAACGGCCCCACTTTGCCTCGAAACCAGCCAACGCAGCAGATCGCGTTTAGACGGGCTCAAAATTCACTGTCTCTCAATCAGCAACACGCTGATTTCGAAGACAAATCTTGAGGCCGATGAAAGAAGAAAACGCAATCCACTATCAGGAGTACAACGATGCCAGAAGATACCCTGTTGGATGATGTCGTCCAAACTTCAGCCGCACTGGAAAAAATCGCGGAGGACGAGGTTGCCTTCCAGTTACTCGTTCAATCCTTCCGCGCCCAGGACCACGAAGGTTTTCGAAAACTGCTAGAACGCTTCGGGATTCTCGACCGCTGCGCTCTGGTCTGCAGATGGCTCTGCGCGAAGCATTGCGCCCTGGTCTGTTTGGAACTTTGCGGACCGCCCCCGAAGGAACCGCCACAACTGGGCTTGCGTGAATTCGGCGAAATCGTCGCCAAGATCACCGGCGACAAGGATGTCCTGGAACGCCTCGCCGGCGCAGTGATCGAGCGGGACGAAGTTTCCTTCCGCGCCCTGATCAAGAAGCTCGGCTACGAGCGCTATTGCCATTACATCTGTCATTGGATCTGCTCGGTTCGCTGCAACCTGGTGTGCCGGATTCTCTGTAATCCCGACCGGCCGATCTACATCATCGGCTGCTTGCATCTCGTGCCGGCGCTGCAACAGGCCGGCCGGGCTGTCGCGCGCCTGATCGCCAACGAGGAGGCTGTAGCGGCTGTCGAGAAGATGGTGCTCGCGCGCGATTGCGACAGTGTGCGCATCATCCTCGAACGCGCAGGTTTCCAGGGCGTCTGTCACATGATCTGTGGCTGGATCTGCGCGTGGCGTTGTGTCCGGATTTGCTTCCGATTCTGCCGCCCCTTCCCGCAGCAGGAAATCAAAGACGTCAATCCGGAGATCCATGCCTTCGCGAAGGCCGTGGTGAAGCTGCGCAGCCGTCCAAAGCTGCTCGCAAATCTTGTCGCGGCCGTGGAGAAGGAAGACGAAGAAACCTTCGCAAAGCTGGTCAAGCAACTCGGGCTGGAGGTCTTCTGCCACCAGATCTGCTTCTGGCTCTGCGCTCTGATCTGCCGGCGCTTCTGTATCTGCGTCTGCCCACCGCCCCTGCCGCGCCCCTGGTTTACCCACGTCGGCGACTTCCACATCTACGGCGATATCGACTCGACATCTGGACTGACCAACAAGTCTGTCCTCGGCCATGGCGGACCGGACTACGGCTTCTTCAACTGTCTCGAACTGCGTGGCTTCTGCCCGGCAGAGTCACCCACGGCCCCAGGCGTTCAAATGCGTTACCGCTTCCTCTATGAGCGTAACGGCACGCGCACGCCGCTGGTCGGCAGCCTGCTCTGCCCGGTGATCGTCGGCAGCCGCACCATTTTCTGGGACGTCAATGGTACGGGATTGGAGGAGACCTTCCAGACCGTGATGATTGCCGGCTCGGGCGCCACCATCGACCCGACCCCAACACCGGCCGTGCCACCAGGAACGCCCTGGGGACCGCCACCAACGCACGTGATCGTTCCTGATGCCGACGGTTGGATCGAAGTAGATCCCGCCGCGTTGGGCGACGGCTTTAATGGCGCGCTGATCGGGTTCCAGACCAAGACAGCCTTCCCGGACGGAAACCCGGTACCAGGCGTCGCGGCCGGCGCTCAGATTCCGGCCGCCAACCTGAAGGATGGTGTCGACGTGGCGATCGTATTCGAAGCAACCCGGGTCGGTGGACCGACCTCGCCACCGGACTACAGCAACAGCCTCGACCGCATCCACATCAACAATTGGGATGACGTGGCTCTGCTCGACCTGCTGCAGTTCCACAGTGGCGGCGGCAACGCCTGCTCGCCGTTGTTCAACGATCTGGACGTCGAGTACACGGCCGATCACGAACTGATGGCCGCCTGGAGTATCGGAATCGTTACGGCTGCGCCGGTGGTGATCCCGCCCTTGCCGAGCGGCAACGATACCAGGAGCGGTGGCGTCCATACCGCCTTCGGTACTCATAACGAGGACATCTCGAGCTGGCCGAGCTGTTCCTACACCGTGGAACTTTCGACCAGACGGGCCTTGACCAACGGCTTGACGGACGACCCAACCAACACGATCAGAAAGACATTCTGCATCGGCGCGAAGGACGGTTAGTTTTTCAGTCCTCATTAAGCGAGAAGGCCCGCCGGATTTTTCCGGCGGGCCCTTTCATTCAGGACAAAGGCTGCAAGAAACGCTTTACTCAGCTGCGTCTCGATAGCTCTCGATCGAAGGGCAGGAACAAGCGAGATTGCGATCACCATAGACATTATCGACCCGGCCCACCGGCGGCCAATACTTGGCTGTCCGAAGAGACTCGACCGGATAAACCGCGGTTTCCCGGCTGTAAGCCCGGTTCCAATCTCCCGACACCAGATCCTCCGCGGTATGCGGCGCATGAGCCAGAGGGCTGTCGTCATGCGAGATCTTACCCTTTTCGATCTCGGCAATTTCCGCACGGATGGCCAACATGGCATCGCAGAAGCGGTCCAGCTCATGTTTGGACTCCGACTCCGTCGGCTCGATCATCAGCGTTCCTGCCACAGGGAAGGACATGGTCGGCGCGTGGAAGCCGTAGTCGATGAGGCGCTTGGCCACGTCGTCGACCGTCACACCCGTCTGATCTTTGATCGGACGCAGGTCAATGATGCACTCATGCGCCACCATCCCGTCCTCGCCGCTGTAAAGGACCGGGAAGTGATCGCCTAAACGCTTGGCAATGTAGTTCGCGCTAAGGATCGCCGCTTCCGTCGCCTTACGCAGACCATTGTTCCCCATCAGCGCGATGTAAGCCCAGGAGATCGGCAGGATTCCAGCCGAGCCCCAGGGCGCCGCGGAGACCGCCCCAACACCCTCTTTGGGTCCGGCCTCTTCAACTAGGGAATGGTTCGGCAGGAAGGGCGCCAGATGGGCACCGACGCCGATCGGCCCAACACCCGGTCCGCCGCCGCCATGCGGGATGCAGAAAGTTTTGTGCAGGTTGAGATGGGAGACATCCGAACCGAACTTGCCGGGCTTTGCAACGCCGACCATGGCATTGAGGTTTGCGCCGTCCATATAGACCTGCCCGCCGTTGTCATGGATGATCTGACAGATCTCCATGATGGCGGCCTCGAAGACGCCGTGGGTCGAGGGATAGGTCACCATCAAGGCGGCCAGACGATCCGCATGTTCTTCCGCTCGTGCGCGAAGATCCGCAATGTCGACGTTGCCGTCGCTATCGCAGTTTGTGACAACGACCTTCATACCCGCCATCGCCGCACTGGCCGGATTGGTGCCATGGGCGGAAGACGGAATCAGACAGATATCCCGCTGATGATCGCCCCGGCTTTCATGGTACTTCTTGATCGCCAGGAGGCCGGCATACTCGCCCTGAGAACCGGCATTCGGCTGCAGCGAGACGGCGTCGTAGCCGGTGATTTCGGCCAGCATATCCTCAAGCTCTTTGATCAGCTCCAGGTAACCCTCGGCCTGATCCATGGGCACGAAAGGATGGATCGCGCCGAACTCCGGCCAGGTGATGGGGATCATCTCCGTGGTCGCGTTGAGCTTCATGGTGCAGGAACCAAGCGGGATCATCGCGCGGTCAAGAGCGATGTCCTTATCCGAGAGCTGCCGGAGGTACCGAAGCATCTCGGTCTCGGCGTGATAGCGGTTGAAGACCTCATGAGTGAGGATCTCGGAGGTCCGCTTCAAAGTCTCTGGTAAAGCGTCCGGAGTCTTACCATCCAGAGCGGAGACGGACAGCCCGCCTTCCGTAGCGCCAAAGATCCGCCAGAGGGTCTCGACGTCCGCGGCCTCGGTTGTTTCGTCGAGCGAGATACCCAGCGTGTCGCCATCGACCTCACGCAGATTGATCCGCTCCGCGCGCGCCTTCTCGGCGTAAGTCGCGGCCTGGCCTGGGATTTTTAGCGTGATGGTGTCGAAGAAGTTCTGCGTGGCGACCTCGATACCGATCTCACGCAACCCGGCGGCCAGGATCGCGGTCAGGCGATGCACGCGTTTCGCAATCGTCTTCAGGCCTTCCGGGCCATGATAGACGGCGTACATGCCGGCAATGACGGCGAGCAAAACCTGCGCCGTGCAGATGTTGCTTGTCGCTTTCTCCCGGCGGATATGCTGTTCGCGGGTCTGCAATGCGAGACGCAGCGCCGGGCGGCCGGCGGAGTCCACGGAGACACCGACAAGACGCCCCGGAACCGAACGCTTGTGTTTGTCACGCACGGCCATGTAGCCGGCGTGCGGTCCACCAAAACCAAGCGGAACGCCAAAGCGCTGGGAGGTGCCGACCACGACATCCGCACCCAGTTCGCCTGGCGGTGTAAGCAATGTCAGGCTCAGCAGATCGGCGGCGACGGCTACCATCGCACCCCGGCCCTGGAAATCGGCGATGACGGAACGGTCGTCATGAATCTCGCCCGAACTGCCCGGATACTGAAGCAGAACGGCAAAGACATCCGCCCCACGGTCCGCGCCGCGCGGGTCGCCCACTACCACCTCGATATCAAGTGCGGACGAGCGGGTCCTGATGACATCGATGGTCTGAGGATGACAGTCGGCATCCACCAGGAAGCGTTTGCTCTTGCTCTTACCGACGCGCTGACAAAGGGTCATGGCCTCGGCCGCCGCCGTCGCCTCGTCGAGCAGGGAAGAGTTCGCCAACTCCATGCCGGTCAGATCGGCAATCATGGTCTGGAAATTGAGGATGGCTTCCAGCCGGCCCTGGGAAATCTCCGCCTGATAGGGCGTATAGGCGGTATACCAACCGGGGTTCTCCAGCACATTGCGTAGGATCACCGTCGGCGTGTAGCTATTGTGATATCCCATACCGATCAATGACTTAAAGACTTTGTTCTTGTCCGCCATCTGACGGATGCGCTTCAAGATCGCATTCTCGGTCTGGCTCTCGCTGAGGGCCAGGGGCGCCTCGCTGCGGATCGTCTCCGGCACCGCGCGGGCAATCAGGGTTTCCAAGGAATCGATCTTAAGATAGTCGAGCATTTCGGCGATCTGCGCTTCGCCCGGCCCGATGTGGCGGCGAAGGAAATCGTCCTGCTGAGTCAACTCGCCGAGCGAGGTTACCGCGTCAGCCATTTGCCAATGTCCTCTGTTATCTCATGTCAGCCGTCTTTTCACGGCGTGGCGCTCATTGCCTGATTGCGCGCAGTAAGGCGCGATCCTGTAGAGCGAAGGGCCGGGCGGCCGGCACGCTCATGCGCCGGCATCCCGCTGTTCGGTATCCCGGTTAAGACTGGGACTCGACGAAGGCCTTGTAGGCCGCTTCGTCCATCAGTTCGCCTAGCTGTCCGGCATCCGCGATCTTGAGCTTGAAGAACCAGCCCTCGCCTTCCGGGTCGTCATTGACCGGGGCCGGATCGTCAGCCAGGCCCTCATTGCTCTCGACGACTTCGCCATCGATCGGCGCGTAGAGCTCGCTGGCCGCCTTCACCGATTCCACCACGGCAACCTCGCCGCCCTTCTCAACAGAAGTTCCAACCTCGGGCACCTCGACAAAGACAACGTCGCCGAGCTGCTCCTTGGCGAAAGTCGTAATGCCGACCGTGCCGACGTCTCCTTCGATACGGACCCACTCATGGTCTTCGCTGTATTTGACTTCACTCATCGATCTATTCCCCTTTTTCAAAACTATCCGCGGTAAAAACTGTGCGCCACGATGGGCATTTTCACGACTTGGCAGGGACGCGCCTTGCCCCGGACCATCGCCTGAACGATGGTTCCGGCCTTGGCAAAGTCAGTCTCCAGGTAACCCATGGCCACGGGCCCACCTGCGGTGGGGCCGAAGCCGCCTGAAGTGATCTTGCCGATCACGCGGCCGCTGTCGTCTGTGAGCTCGGTTCCTTCCCGGCAGGGCGCGCGCCCCTCCGGCTGCAGGCCAACACGCTTGCGGGAAACGCCATCGGCCAGTTGCGCCTGCACCACTTCCGCACCCGGAAAGCCGCCCTCTGCCCGGCGGCGCTTTTGAATGGCCCAGGTGAGACCGGCCTCAATAGGCGTAGTCGTGGTGTCGATGTCGTTGCCATAAAGGCAGAGACCTGCCTCCAGGCGCAGTGAATCCCGCGCGCCCAGACCGGAAGGCGAAACCGCCTCGTGAGCCAGCAAAGCACGGGCAAAGCCTTCCGCCTGTTCAGATGCCATGGCGATCTCATAGCCGTCTTCCCCGCTGTAGCCGGAACGGCTCACGCGGCAGTTGACACCGGCCAGATTCAGATCCCGGGTCGACATGAAGGGCATGGTCGCGACTTCGGGTGCCCATTGGGCGAGCACTTCGGCCGACTTCGGTCCCTGGAGTGCCAGAAGCGAAAGATCCTCCAAGACTTCGAGTTGGACATCGCCTTGCAGATTGGCACGCAGATGCGCGATGTCGGCGTCCTTGCAGGCGGCGTTGATCACCAGGATCAGACTGTCCTCAGCCTGCGTGATCATCAAGTCGTCGAGGATGCCGCCGGTTTCGTTTGTGAAGAAGCTGTAACGGGTATTGCCGACAGCAAGACCGGCAATATCGGTCGGCACCAGTGCTTCCAGCGCAGTGATGCGATCGGCGCCAGTCAGACGCACCTGTCCCATATGGGAAACGTCGAATAAAGCAGCGGATTCGCGCGTGCTCTGATGCTCGGCCATGATACCGGCCGCATATTGCACGGGCAGCGCATAGCCGGCGAAGGGCACCATCTTGCCGCCCAGCTCGACATGCAGCGCGTAGAGCGCCGTTTTTTTGAGTTCGGAGTCCTGATCTGTCACGTCTCGGTCCTTCGACAGGGGCTGCAATCCATATCCGCCGATTTTCGGCAGCTACGGCCCCCTCTGTCTTAGAACCTGAGAGATTCACCAGTTCGCTGGCCCAACGTGACAGGGCCCCGAACGGTTTACTCCTTCGGTGCAGGCCATTCTTGTCGAACAGCTGCTTTCCAGAGTTACCTTCCCTTTGCGGTCCGCTGTGCCTGAGAGTTTCCGGGGCGGTTGCTCCTTCGGCGCCGATACCATCGCTTGCGCTGGCTCGGACTCTCCCGCTAGGGATTATCGGTCAATGCTGTTCCGGCGTTTCGCCGGTCATTACCTCAGCTTCAACCTAGCGACATTATTCCGAATGTCAACTCGCGGCGGAGACACGTCGCCGTGACCGCTGTGGAGATGAGGTCTAATGGATCGACAACACTCTGAAATCAAGGAAAAAACCGGCATTCCCGTCGAAAGACAAAGTCATTGCACCAACCGCGATTTAACGGTTGTTGCGATTATACTCCAGCTCCTCAGGCGTCAATCCGATCCCGATATAGACCAGATAATCCTCGCCATCGCGGCCAGGCCGAAGAGGTATGTTGGGAAAAACCTCTTCCAACGCCGCCACGCGGGTGCGGTTACCCTCGAAAGGAATGGTCAGGTCGAACTCCTCGCGCGCCAGAACTTTTCTATCCTGGTTCACGACCGCGACGAAGTAGCTGAAAGAGGCCTCACGTGCCTGATCTGCGGGTCCGCGCGCGGCGATAAAGCGGATACCGACCGCGCTCTCGATTTCCTCATCGTCGTATTCACAGACCAACTGCGCTTCGTCGATATCCAGCTCAAAGCGGACATCGGTCAGGTCGCGGCCGCCACCTTCGAACTTCACGAGACGGTCAGCGTCCTTCAACACAACGATGGCAGGACAGGCCGGTGGCGGCCCATCGTCGGCCGCACAGGCCGCCAGCAGGAAAGGCAGGACGAGCGTTAGAGTCCGAAGCAGTCCTGCGGAGCGCAGGGCTGAAAAAAACCAAGACATAATTTCAATCAGGCCCAAAACCTAGAGGCTGTTGTGGGTCCCGTCGCAGAAGGGGTGGTCCTTGGTCGCCTTGCATCCGCAAAAGAACACGTTTTCCGCATTTTCTGCTTTGAACTTGACCGGCGTGAAATCGGTTCCCGAATGCGATCCATCGCAAAAGGGCTGCTTTTTACTCAATCCACAAGCACACCAAAAGTATGTACGACCGGCCTCGACAGTCACTTCGTAGGGTGCTTTCTGCGCAGGAACGGGATCAGTCATAAAGCTTCCTCTCGGAGAATCTCTTGTCAGTTCGGCATTCGCCGATTTCGGGGCTTTTTCGGGAAGACTCCCTGAAAACTTTCTGGACTTTAGGGAAGCGCTGGGACAAGTACAAGGGTGTGGACGATGTTCTTCCAACCGCTCCGATCCAAGAGCGGTATATCGGGGGAACCGGCCGCCCGCGGCTACTTTGTAGGTCAAATATGACTGAGCTTTCGAAAATCGACATCCTTCTGGCGAACCCGCGCGGTTTTTGCGCCGGCGTGGACCGGGCGATCGACATCGTCGAGCGCGCTATAGAGAAGTATGGCGCACCGGTTTACGTACGGCATGAGATCGTCCACAACCGCTATGTCGTTGAAACCCTTGAATCTCAAGGGGCCGTTTTTGTTGAAGAGCTCGACGAAGTACCGGAAGGCGTTCCAGTCATCTTCTCGGCCCACGGCGTCCCCAAGGAGGTTCCCGCCGAGGCACAGCGGCGCAACATGATCTATGTCGACGCCACCTGTCCCCTGGTCAGCAAGGTTCACAGGGAGGCTGAAGCCCACCAAAAAGTAGGCCGACAGATTCTCCTGATCGGGCATGCCGGCCATCCTGAAGTCATCGGCACTATGGGACAGTTACCGCAGGGATCCATGCTTCTGGTGGAAAAACTGGAGGATGTTGCTCAGTTAAACGTCCAGGACCCGGAAAACCTCGCCTATATCACACAAACCACGCTTTCCGTTGACGATACTGCGGAGATCGTCGCGGCGCTGCGGGAACGCTTTCCCAGCATCGAGGGGCCGCGTAAGGAAGATATCTGCTACGCAACCACCAACCGTCAGCAAGCGGTGAAAGCTATTGCAAAGGAATGCGATGCCCTTTTGGTGGTGGGCGCGCCCAATTCCTCCAACTCGCGGCGCCTCGTCGAAGTTGCCTTTAACCACGGTTGCGAACGGGCCGCTCTCGTCCAGCGTGCCGATGACATTGACTGGGCGCAGCTACACGATGTCAGGCGACTGGGTATCACGGCCGGGGCCTCCGCGCCTGAGGTTCTAGTGGACGAAGTCATTCAGGCCATCGAGTCCCGCTTTGAGGTTACGATCGAAGAGGTTTCCGTGACCGAGGAAGATGTGATCTTCAAGGTCCCGCGATCCCTTCTCGACCACGCCGAAACAGCCTGATCCGTTCCCTTCATGGCTGTCTATACCGAAGTTTCCGATGAAGAGTTGGCCGCGTTTCTCGCCGAATACGATCTCGGCGAGATGCTCTCGCTCAAAGGCATCGCCGAGGGCGTAGAAAACTCCAACTACCTCCTTCATACCACGACGGGCAGCTATATCCTCACCCTCTACGAAAAGCGGGTCGATCCTAAGGATCTGCCTTATTTCATCGGGCTGATGGAGCATCTGTCCGAAGAAGGGCTGGCCTGTCCTCTGCCGATCCACGGTAAAGACGGCGAGAGCCTGCGCACGCTTTGCGGACGTCCGGCGGCAATCATCTCCTTCCTCGAAGGCATGTCGCCGCGCCGCATTCAGCCCTATCATTGCCGGGAACTAGGCGCGGCGCTGGCGCAGATGCATCTGGCCAGCAGCAACTTCGAGATGACGCGCTCCAATGCTCTTTCACTATCCGCATGGCGTCCGCTGTTCGACCTGAGTAAGGATCGTGCGCATGAGGTTTTACCGGGCTTGGCCGAGGAACTTGAGCGCGAGCTGAGTTATCTCGAAAATCACTGGCCAGATCATCTTCCTGCGGGCGTCATCCATGCGGATCTCTTCACCGACAATGTCTTTTTTCTCGGGGAAAAACTCTCCGGCGTCATCGACTTCTATTTCGCCTGCAATGACGCCTTCGCCTACGATCTGGCGATCTGCCTGAATGCCTGGTGTTTCGAGCCGGACAGCAGCTTCAACATCACCAAAGCCCAGGCCATGTTGAAAAGCTATCGCGACCTGCGGCCTTGTTCCGATGCGGAAGTCGAGGCCCTGCCGGTGCTGGCGCGGGGCAGCGCCATCCGGTTCCTGCTCACCCGGCTCTACGACTGGCTGAACCATCCTGAAGGCGCTTTCGTGAAACCGAAAGATCCCTTGGAATATCTCAAAAAGCTGCAATTCCATCAGCGCGTCGACAGTCTGGCAGCCTATGGCATCGATCTCTAGCTCATCTCAACAAAGGCTCAAAACACCCCATGGACACAGTCGAAATTTTCACTGACGGCGCTTGCTCTGGTAACCCGGGACCTGGGGGCTGGGGTGCCATCCTGCGCTATAAGGGCGCGGAAAAAGAGCTGTTCGGTGGCGAGTCCGACACGACCAACAATCGCATGGAAATGATGGCCGCCATCTCTGCATTGGAGGCTCTCAAGCGGCCTTCGAAGGTCGCCCTGACCACGGACAGCAGCTACGTGAAGGACGGCATCACCAAGTGGATTCACGGCTGGAAAAAACGCGGTTGGAAAACGGCCGATAAGAAGCCGGTGAAGAACATGGATCTTTGGCAACGGCTGGAGCAGGCGCTGGAGCGCCATGAGGTGGAATGGCACTGGGTCAAGGGCCACGCAGGCCATCCGGAGAACGAACGCGCCGACGAATTGGCCCGTCAGGGCGTCGAGCAAAATCGCTAACGAAAAACGGCGGTCCGAAATCGAACCGCCGTTTATTCTTATGCTGCTGAGAGATTGCAGCCGTCTCGCTTTAGCAAGTCTTTAAAGCGCTGCCAGAACCGCTTCCGCGCTAGAGACCTCGAAGGCCCCCGGTGCTTCCACGTTAAGAGTCGTGACCTTGCCGTCTTCGACAATCATGGCGTAGCGCTGGGACCGCGTGCCCATACCGAACCCGCTGGCATCGAAATCGAGCCCAACGGCCTTTGAGAATTCAGCATTGCCATCGGCTAGCATAACAACCTTGCCGTCAGCACCCTGTTCCTTGCCCCAGCATCCCATGACGAAGGCATCGTTCACGGACAAACAGGCAATGGTGTCGACGCCTTTCGCCTTGATGGCATCTGCGTTCGAAACAAAGCCAGGCAGATGCGAAGCGGAGCAGGTCGGCGTATAGGCGCCGGGAAGAGCGAAGAGGACGACCTTTTTGCCGGAGAAGAAATCGCCCGTTGCAACATCTTCCATCCCGCTATCGGTTTTGAGTTTGAGCGTCACGCTCGGAATGCTATCGCCCACCTGAATAGCCATATCGTTCTTCCCTTCCTTGGAGTGTTTACCTCAGTCAAACGGAAATGAAATCCGGAGGCTGAGTTGTAGATATACGGAGCCCAAAATAGAACCGCGACGATGCTATTCCAAGCAGGCCTTTGTGACAATTCCACCATGTGGGAGGACCGCCTTTTCCGTGCTTGTTCCGCCCAGGGCCACCGATTGCCTCAGTCAGCGAACTTCTCGCGATAAAGCCGCGCGACCGCGGAGAAGTCTTCGGCGCCAAGACCCTTTTCCTGGCCGGCTTCGAAGCGCTCGATCACCTTTTCGAGCAACGGCATCTCGATCCCGGCATCGCCGGCCAGGCTGCGCGCAAGCTTTGCGTCCTTCGTCATGAGATCGAGCATGAATAGCGGCGAGAAATCATTTTGGCGCATGCGCGGTACTCGTTTCTCGAAGTATTTCGAGTAAGCGAAGCCACCAGCATTGCAGACAACATCGTAGAAACAATCGAGATCCGTGTCGGTCTCCTGACAGAGGGTCAGCGCCTCGGCCACCGCAACCGCATTCGCGGCTACCAAGGTCTGGTGGATCATTTTAATGCGATTGGCCGAACCGGCCGGCCCAGCGTACTTGGTAAAGCGCCCCAGGTGATCGAGCAGTGGTGCAATTCGCGCCAGTGCCTCTGGTTCACCGCCGACAACGAAGCCGATCTCTCCGGTCTCCGCCTGCGGCACCGAACCAAGCATCGAGGCGTCCATGTGGTGCGCACCGCGCGCCAAGGCAGCCTTGGCGATACGTTGAGTCGTCTTAGAACTGACCGTCGAACAGTCCACCGTCGTTTTCCCGGCCAAGAGAAAAGCAACGATCCCGTCATCGCTCAGATAGACCTGCTCCACGATTTCGTCGTTTGGGAGGCAGGTAAAGATAACTTCGCTGGCCGCAACGACGTCGGCAATGAAATCGACGGCTTGGACGCCTTCCAGAGCAGCAGCGCGCTCTGACTGTTGCGGGTTTACGTCCCAGACCGTCATCGGGACGCCGTTCTTGGCGAGAACTGTCGTCATGGGAAGACCCATTGCTCCGACACCAATGAATCCGGTTTGGATTACCATCTGACGCCTCTCTCCCTTGCTTTTTACAGCGACAATGGGCTTTAGCCTCGCGCATACCAATGAATTCATTTTCGTATACATTATACGACGTAAAGAAAAAAGGCCGGACGACTTCGCATCCGGCCTTCGAATGAAGAATGAGGCTTCTCTATTGCTTGGAAACGCTGTCCGCCGCCAGTTTGGCGCCATCGTCGGCAGCCTTGGCCACTGCCGATTCAACAACTTCCAGGGTCAGCAGTTCCGGCAGGGCAATCCCTTCCGGCGCTCCGGGACCATAAATCGCATTAAACGGAATCCCATAGCGACCGAAACTGGCGAGATAAGCGGTGATGGATTCATCCGGCAGGGTCCAATCGCCGCGCATGGCCACTGTTGTGTCCTGATTGAGGATCGCCTGCACCTCATCGCTGTCGATGACGAGCTTTTTGTTGACCTGGCAGGTGATGCACCAGTCGGCCGTCACATCGACGAACACGACATTGCCCTGCGCCACAAGTTCAGCGATCGCCGTCTCATCTAGTGGGCGCCAGTCGTCTTCAACGACCTGTGCTTGGGGCATTTCCGCAAAGCTGCGTGGCAGTGCGAACACGCCCACTGCCAGCAGAACGGCCAGCACTGTCGCCAAGGCGCCGCGCGGGCGCTGCGGGTTGTGCCCAAGCCAAAGGACGATCCCCATCACGACAAGCAGAACTGCGGCGACAACAGCGGCAAAGAGCCCGATCTGATTAGCCAACACCGTGAGAAGCCAAACGGCCGTCGCAACAAGCGCGAGACCCAAGATACGGCGCAGGGTTACCATCCACGCACCCGGCTTAGGCAGACGGCTTGCGAGACCGGGAAGCGCAGCGACCAGAAGGAACGGCGCCGCCAGCCCAATGCCCAGCATGGTGAAGATCAGAAAGATCTCTGAGGCGCCACGCGCCAGGGCAAAACTCACCGCTGTGCCGAGGAAGGGTGCGGAACAGGGCGTTGCAAGAAGCGTCGCGAAGGCACCACTGCCGAAGTGATTCAAAAGCTTCCGTCCACCCGACTGTTCGACGCCGGCATCCGGCGTCGGCCGGCCGAGCGCGTTGGCCAAAGCAGAAGGCAACTGGATTTCAAAGAAACCCATCAGGTTGAAAGCGAACAGCGCCACAACAAGGGTAATCGCTGTCAGGAACAAAGGCTGCTGGAACTGGATTCCCCAGCCGACAGCTGCGCCGCCGGCCTTCAAGGCCACCGCAGCGGCGGCCAGCGCCAGGAAGGAAGCAATAATACCGGCTGCGGAAGCGAGGAAACCGGCCCGCACTTCACCTCGGCTGCGTCCGCCGTGTTCCACCACCGAAAGAAGTTTGATGGAAAGGACGGGTAGGACGCAAGGCATGAGATTCAGAATGAGGCCTCCCAGAAAGGCCAGCCCGAGGATCGGCAGCAGAGTCGCCAGATCGAAATCCGAAGTCCCACCGGTCATGCTTTCAAAGCGGGCAATCATGGCCTGTTCCATGCCTTGATTGCCATCGGTCACCGTCACGGTCAGACGCTTACCTTCAATAACGCCTTCGGCCAGAGCATTTTGACCCACCGAAGCGCGCAACAAGGCCGTCTTGCCCCCATCGCTCAGTTCGATCAGCGGTTTACCGAAGGTAAAGCCAGGAGGCCCTTCGAGCAGCAGGTCCGGAGCTTCAAAGGGCGATTCGGAGCGGGCAACCACCTCGACCGAGGGCGCTTCCATATCACCGACCAAAACCGCAGAAGAAAGGCTCCAGCCTGCACGGGTTCCGTCATCGGGCACGAGTGCATTGAAGCTGTCGATCAGGAAGCCCTCTGGCGAGCGGCTGTCGGGTCCGGCCGCGAGATCGAGCGAAATCTCCTGGTTGTGCGGAATACAGATTTCGTCGCAGACAAGGTAATTCACCTGTCCGCGTAGTTTCAGGGCTTCACCGGCTTGCTGAAGCTTCGCCGTAATCGGAAAGACCACCTCTTCGCCATAGCCGAAGGTCTCGAGCCCGAAGAGGGAAAAGCGATGTGGCACCGGCCAGGACTGCGTCGCATCCGCGAGATTTTCAGACGCGGCCCAGTCGGTCGTGGGCGGGAAACCCGCGTCGCCCGGCGAACGCCAGTAAATCTTCCAGCCTGGCTGTAGCCTGAAATGCAGGCCAAGCTGAACCTCGTCTGTTTCGCCCGTGGCGTCGCTCGTCGCCAACAACCGAACCGCAGCTTGTTCATTTTCGGCCCAGGGTCCGGCCGCGGCAAAACTGGCGCTGGTGTTCATAAGATTAATGGCAAAAGCCATCATCAGAACCGCGCAAAAGCTGGCGAACTGCCGGTATCGTCTCGTCCGTGGCAAGGTGCTTTACATCCTCAATGAAACCATGTGAGATAATATAGGTGTGGAGCGGGCCTGTGCACGCGTAACATTCTCGTGTTGATGACTTGTTCGCCGCCCGCGAACTTTGGCCGCAGGTAAAGTAAACCGCGCTGGACGCGGAAAATGCTCGCCTATCATTGTTATTAAAACGCTAAGGATCGATGAGCCAAGCTGACGACGACACCTATCTGACGGGTCAACTCCTCATCGCCATGCCACAGATGATGGACCCTCGTTTTACGCGCACAGTCATTTATGTTTGCGCGCATAACGAGAACGGCGCCATGGGTTTGGTGATCAACCGGCTTGTTGGCGCCATCACCTTTCCGGATCTGCTTGAGCAGTTGGGGGTCGCCCGGGGCAATGCGTCGGACGAAATCAAAGTGCATTTCGGCGGACCGGTCGAATCCGCGCGCGGCTTCGTGCTGCATTCGGGCGAGTATATCCAAGACTCAAGCCTAAAGGTCGATGAAGCGGTGGCGCTGACCGCGACCATCGATATCCTCCAGGATATGGCCAATGGCAGCGGGCCGAGGCGTAGCCTGTTGGCCCTGGGCTATGCGGGCTGGGGTCCTGGACAGCTCGATGGAGAGATTCAGGCGAACGGCTGGCTTCACGCGACCGCCGACGAGGAACTGATTTTCGACACCAGTCTGGACGACAAGTGGGAACGCGCCATCGCAAAGCTGGGAATCGATATTTCCATGCTCTCAGGCGATGCCGGCCACGCCTAAAGCAGATCTATAAGGCCGTTCTTTTCGGTAAAACTCTACGCGCTCCAGCCCACCGGGCCTGCACTGCGCTGGCGCTGGTCGTCACGCAAGACGGCGAAGAGCACGTGGTCCTGCCATTGCGCGTTGATCCGCAGATACTGCCGTGCGTAGCCCTCCTCGGAGAAACCGACCTTCCGCAGTAAGCCCTGGCTTGCCTGATTGCTCGGCAGGCAGGCGGCTTCCAGCCTATGCAATCCCAGTTGATCGAAGCCGTAGTCAAGAATGGCGACCAGCGCCTCGCTCATAAAGCCCTGACGGGCATGACGTTTACCGATCCAGTAACCGAGACTGGCGCATTGCGCGACGCCGCGGCGCAGGTTCGACATGGTGATACCGCCCATCAGGGCGTTATCTTCGCCGCGGAACACAAAGAAGCTATAGCCAACACCCTGGCGCCACTCGCTGCCGTACTGCCGCAACCGCCGTCTGAAAGCACCACGGGTCAGCGCATCGTAAGACCAGGTTGGCTCCCAAGGCGTAAGGAAGTCCCGGCTCTGCGCGCGCACGTCGGCCCAGGCGCGCCAATCGCCGGACTGGGGCGCGCGCAGATATACCCTCTGATTGATCAGGCGCAGCGACTTCGCATCTTGGGCACGGAAGTTCGACAACAGCACCTTGGGTTACCTCAAGCGGCTGACAATGTGATCGAGCGGCATCACCTGCTTGACCGGTCCCATCGTAGCGCAGGTCGGCGCCGATGCGATCATACGCCGCGCCAGATCGGCGATCTTAGCGCCATCGACCGCCGATATTTTCTCGACGATCTCGGCAGCTTCGACCGGGCGTCCATAGACAAGCAGCTGCTGCGCAAGCTGTTCGCAACGCGAACCGCTGCTCTCCCGGCTCATCAGGATCGAGGCCTTTAGCTGTGCCGCAGCCCGTGCAACTTCTTCATCGGAAACACCATCGCAGAGTTTAAGCAACTCGTCACAGATCACCGGGACCATTTCGGCCGCTTCCTCCTGTCCGGTGCCCGCGTAGATGCCGAATACGCCATCATCGCGATAGGCCGAAGCGAAGGAATAGATCGAATAGACCAGTCCGCGCTTTTCCCGGATCTCCTGAAACAACCGCGAAGACATTCCGCCCCCGAAGAGCGTGGAAAGCAGCAAGGCGGTGTAATAGTCGGGGTCGTGATAATCGACAGCCCGGAAGCCCAGCAGAAAGTGCACCTGTTCCAGGTCCCGGTTCTCCCGATAGTCGCCGCCGCGATAATTCGCCCGCTCCTCGTCCAGAGAAGTCCCTGCCGCGAGCTCGCCAAAGTGCGCCTCGACCATCTCGACAAACTGCCGGTGGTCTACCTTTCCCGCGGCTGAGATGACCATGTTCCGCGCGCCGTAGTGATTCGCCATGTAATCGCGCAAAGTCTCGCGCTGAAAGCTTCCGACAATGTCGCTAGTGCCCAGCACCGGCCGGCCGAGCGCCTGTCCCGGATAAGCGGTTTCCTGAAAGTGGTCGAAGATGATGTCATCCGGCGTGTCGGCCGCCTGCCCAATCTCCTGCAATACCACCGCACGCTCACGCTGCAGTTCTTCCTGATCGAAGGTCGACGCCTGCAGGATGTCGCCGATGATATCGACGGCAAGCGGCACGTCCTCCGCCAGAACGCGCGCATAGAAAGCCGTATTCTCCCGGCTGGTATAGGCGTTCAGATGTCCGCCGACAGCCTCGATCTCTTCCGCGATAGCGTAGGCCGAGCGCCGCTTGGTGCCTTTAAAGGCCATATGCTCCAGCATATGGGCCACACCATTGACGGCGGCCGGCTCGTGCCGTGTTCCGACGCCCACCCAGGCGCCGAGTGACGCAGTCTCGACCGAGTCGATCCTGTCCGTCGCGACCCGCAGGCCATTGGATAGCGTAGAGACCTCGACGCTCATGCCGTACGCTCCATAGCGGCACCCTGGTTGGACGGCCAGCGCTTTTCATCCACAAAGGACATGAGTCCGGTCAGATCGTTCGGCAGAGAAGTCAGGCGCTCTTCGCGCTCGTAAAGATCCGCCAGCGACGCCGGCAGGTCGGGCCGGATTCCGCAGGCCCGCTCGACCGCGTCGGGAAACTTAGCCGGATGGGCGGTCGCCATGGCGATCATGACCGGCACGTCTTCCCGGCGCTTCGCACGCGCCGCTGCGATGCCGATTGCCGAATGCGGATCGATGACCTCGCCAGTCACTTTATGAAGACGCGCGACCTCGGCCAGGGTCTCTTCATCGGCCAGGCGATATCCATCGAACAGGCGCTGTGCGCGCTGCAGTCGCTCAGGTGCAAGATCGAAACGGCCCGTGGAGCGGAAGGTGGTGAGCGTTTCGGTCACCGCCGCGCCATCCTGATCCAGAAGGTCGAAGAGAAGCCGCTCGAAGTTGCTGGAAACCTGAATATCCATGGAGGGCGAGAGGCTTGGTTCCACCGGCAGCATATCCATGGTTCCGCTCTCGAAAAAGCGGGTGAGGATGTCATTTCGGTTCGAGCCCACAATCAGCTGGGAGACCGGCAATCCCATACGGCCGGCGGCGTAGGCGGCAAAGACATTGCCGAAGTTACCGGTCGGTACGGAAAAGCCGATGGGGCGGTCTGGCGCGCCCAACGCGACCCCGGCCGCGAAGTAGTAGACGATCTGGGCCATGATGCGGGCCCAGTTGATGGAGTTCACCGCCGAGAGTGACACCCGGTCGCGAAACGCGCCGTCATTGAACATGGCCTTCACGGCATCCTGGCAGTCATCGAAGGTGCCATCGAGCGCGATGTTGAAGACGTTGCCCGCCTGCACGGTCGTCATCTGCCGGCGCTGTACTTCCGATACCCGGCCCTGCGGATGCAGGATGAAGATATCGATCTGGGAGCGATCCCGGCAGGCCTCGATCGCCGCCGACCCCGTATCGCCCGAGGTCGCCCCGACAATAGTCACTCGCTCTCCGCGCTTGGTCAGCACGTAATCGAAGAGACGTCCGAGAAGCTGAAGCGCAAAGTCCTTGAAGGCCAGCGTCGGCCCATGGAACAGCTCCATCAGCCAGAGATCTGAGTCCAGTTGCTTGAGCGGCGCCACGGCGGCATGCCCGAACTCCGCATAGGCGTCATCGATCAGCCCCTTAAGATCTTCTTCGGGGATGCAGTCGCCGACGAAGGGCTGGACGATGTGAAATGCCAGCTCCGCGTAGCCCATGCCTGCGAAAGCGCGGATTTCCTTCGCGGAAAAGCTCGGCCAGCTCTCCGGGAGATAGAGGCCGCCATCCCGCGCCAATCCGGCCAACAGAACGTCATCGAACTTCAGTACCGGGGCATTTCCCCGCGTTGAGCGATACAGCATCGGCGTGTTCTCAGTAGAGTGCGATCGTTTCTGATGGCGGCTTATACCCGCGAACGCCCTCTCATTGCATCAATAGAGGCTGAAACATGTCTTTCAACGGCCCGCGAAAGACAGTCAGGCTCTAGGTGGAGCGATAATCTAAACGCGGCCAAGGTCCGCAGCAAGCCTCACTGGCAAGGGACCGGTGTTCTTGTCGCCAACGACGAATTGCCCCCTGTGACTTACGTTGTAGATCAGCCGTCAATTCAAGTATCGACTACGCAGGTGCTCTTTGAAGATGGCTGCATCCAATGGTTTGCCGGTGGCCTCTTCCAACAGCTGGTCGGTGCTGAGCAGCGAGCCCTTGCCATGCACGTTCTTGCCGAGCCAGGCCATAAGCCGGCCAAAATCGCCCTTCGCGATGTCCGCGGGAATGTCAGGCTCTGCCGTCTTGGCGGCAGCAAAGATCTGAGCCGCCGCCATGGCGCCAAGCGTGTAGGTCGGGAAATACCCCCAAGCGCCGTCGTACCAGTGGATATCCTGCAAGCAGCCCAAACGGTCGTCGGGCGGCGTGATGCCGAGCAGATCCTTAAGCCCAGCGTTCCAGGCAGCCGGCAGATCGGCAAGCTGCATCTCATCCGCGATCAGCGCCTTCTCCAAGCGGTAGCGCAGGATCACATGGGCCGGGTAAGTGACTTCGTCCGCATCGACCCGGATGAAGTCAGGCTTCACCTGATTGTAGATCGCCAGCAAATTGTCAGCGCTCCAGGCCGGGCCTTCCCCATTAAAAGCCTCTTTGGCTAGCGGTGCGGCAAACTGCATGAATTCCGCACTGCGGCAGGCCTGCATCTCGATCAGGAGGGACTGGCTCTCATGCACCGCCATACCCCGGGCCTCTCCCACTGGCTGCAAACGCCATTCTGCGGGCAGGCCCCGTTCATAGAGGGCGTGCCCCGTCTCGTGGAGAACGCCCATGAGGGCCTTCATGAAATCATCGTCGTCATATCGCGTGGTAATGCGCACGTCGTCGGGCACGCCACCACAGAAGGGGTGCAGGCTGACATCCAGCCTTCCATGCTCGAAATCGAAGCCAACCGCGGCCATCATGCGTCTGGCCAATGCCTCCTGCGCCTTCAGGTCGAAGGGGCCTGTCACAGGGACAGGCTCGGCCTTGCCGCCCTGACGATCCAGGACATCGTACAGAAAATCCGGAAGAAAAGCAGCGAGATCATCGAAGATGCCGTCGATCCTCTGCGACGACCCGCCAGGCTCGTACTGGTCGAGCAAGGCATCATAGGGCGAACAACCGAAGACCTCAGCCTTCGCAGCTGCCGCTTGACGGGAAAGTTTTAGTACTTCCGACAAACTGGGCAAGACAGCTGCAAAATCACTCTCAGGCCGGGCCTTTCGCCAAACCATCTCACAGTTCTTACCTGCCTTGGTCATAGCCTCGACCAGGTCAGAATCAAGTGCGGTCGCATGACGCCAGCGACGGCGCATCTCTCGCAGATTGGCCTGTTTCCAGGTCTGCGCCTCGCCTTGCAACTCTTCCTCGGCGGCCTCGAAGAGATCGGTCATCGCCTCATCCGCCAAGAGTTCATGACAGGTGACGCTCAGGACCGCGAGTTGCTCGGTACGGGCCGCTGCACCGCCGGACGGCATCATGGTCGACATATCCCAATGCAGGATGCCAGCGGCCTCGCCCAGGGCGTGCAGACGGCGGAAACGCTTCTGCAGGGTCTCGTATGCGCTCATAGCTGCTTTCTCTCACTAGAGGATTGTTGCGCCAAGGAAGCGGTCAATCCGACGGTTCGTCTTCGGGCCGGAAGTGGTAGACAAAATAGATAACGGCCAGAATCAAAGCCAAAGCGTACCAGGTCAACGCATACTGAAAGTGATCGTTGGGCAAGGTAATGCGCGTTTGGCCGCCGATGGGGAACTCGCCCGGATTCTTAGCCGGACCCGCATCCAGATAGGCGGTCGCAATGACGTTTTTCAGACCAGTGGCAGCGGTCATGGCCTCGAAATCGACATAGAACCAAAAGTTTTTAGCCGGGTCGTTTTCGGGTTTGACGAAGTTGTAACCTTTCCAGCCCCCAAGACGCAGAAGGCCACTGATCCTGAGCTCTCCCTCGATCTGGCCTTCGCTGCGAGTTTCCGGATCTCTCTTGTCGCTGGGGACCCACCCCCTGTTCACCAGCAGGACGCGACCATCGGTCATTTCAAAAGGCGTAATGATGTGGAGACCCACATTCCGGTTCAAGGAACGGGCCGCGAGGTACAGTTCCTTGTCATGGCGGAAACGGCCAGTGGCTTCGACGTGAACAAATTCCTTCTCGTTGGGCACGTCCAGCGCTTCGGCAATAGCGATGGCGGGCGCCTTTGCCCGCTCCTGCCGCAGTTCGATCTGCTCGCGCTTCCATTCCAGGCGCTGCACCTGCCAGGTCCCCAGCCCCACCAGAATGATCATGGCCGGGATCGCCGCCACCGTCGCCCAAAGCGTAGGCCGGAAACGGCGTTTACCGCGGAAAGAAGTTTCGGGTGCTGACATGGAACTCTCAATCGTAGTGGACACTGCCGGAATCGCTGGCTTTATGCTTGAACTGCAGGGCAATCATCAAGCCTTTCAGAGGCCGCAGCAAGCCAACGGCCCCGCCCAGGATCACAGCCGGCCAGATTGACAGATGCACCCACATGGGCGGTTCGATCTTGGCTTCCAGAAGAAGCGCCAGCGGCACGACCAAAAAGCCGAGGATGAAGATAATGAATACAGCCGGTCCATCGCCGCTGTCGGCCTTCTCCAGATCGGCACCGCAAACCGAGCAGGTCTTGGCAACCGTGAGAAAACCATCGAACAGTTTTCCCTGGCCACAACGCGGACAGCGGCAAGCCAATCCCGTAGATACGGGAGAAGGCGATCCGTAGTCCTTGTCGTTCGGCATTGGCATATGTCCTCGAATTGGCGATGAACGCGCAGGCTTGCTTCAAACATGCAGAATCAAAAAGGGGCGGCGCGAAAAATCGCCCGCCCCCCGAAATATACGACCTTCGTCGCTGGCGATCAGCCACCCCACCAGTAAACGCAGACGAAGAGGAACAGCCAGACAACGTCGACGAAGTGCCAGTACCAGGCTGCAGCCTCGAAGCCGAAGTGGTGATCCGGCGTGAAGTGACCTTTCACGGCCCGAATCCAGCAGACCGCCAGGAAGATCGTTCCGATGATAACATGGAAGCCGTGGAAGCCGGTCGCCATGTAGAAGGTCGAGGAATAGATACCGTCGGTGAAGCCGAAGGCAGCGTGGCTGTACTCGAAAGCCTGAAGCGCGGTGAAGAAGACACCGAGCACCACTGTCAACCCAAGTCCGACCAGGAGACCGCGCCGATCACCTTCCTGCAAGGCATGATGCGCCCAGGTCACGGTGCAGCCGGACAGCAGCAGGATCAGTGTATTTAGGAACGGCAGATCGAAGGCGTCGAAAGTTTCAACCCCTTCAGGCGGCCAGACGAAGCCTGTCGCCTCTTTCGGGAAGAGCGACGCGTCGAAAAAGGCCCAGAAGAAAGCGGCAAAGAACATCACTTCGGAAGCGATGAACAGGATCATGCCGTAGCGCAATCCGATCTGGACGATCGGCGTGTGATGCCCCTGGAAGGTCGCTTCCTTCACCACCTGCGCCCACCAGCCGTACATGGTCAGGATAACCAAACCGACGCCGACGGCCACCAGCCAAGGCGTAATGTCATGCATCAAAAGCACCAGCCCGACGGCCAGAACGCCGGCCGAGATAGACCCGATCAGCGGCCAGGGGCTCGGATCGACCAGATGGTAGGGATGCTGCTGTTCGTGGGCTGCGCTCATGATCTTCCTCTTAGCACCTCACGCCGATGGTACGCCACGGCGTCCGTTAAGCGAAACTCTTTCGCTTTCACTAATTAATCCTCGTGCCGGAATCTGCTCCGCCACCAAGCCGGTTTTCGGTCGTCTTCTGCACTTCTTCCTGCTCTGCGTCCCAGTCGTCAAGATCGCGGAAAAAGGTATAAGACAAGGTAATGGTCTTCACGTCTTCCATGTTCGGGTCGTCCAGGATCGCCGGATCGACGAAGAAACTCACCGGCATATCAATTTCCTGACCCGGTTCCAGCCTCTGCTCGGTAAAACAGAAACAGGCGACCTTACTGAAGTACTGGCCCGCCTTCAGGGGCGTGACATTAAAGGTCGCCGTGCCAACCACCGGGCGTTCCCCGACATTCTTGGCCCGGTAAAAGGCAAGCCGGTTTTCACCGATCTTGACCTCGACCTCCCGCTGCACCGGTCCAAAGCTCCAGGGCAGTTTCTCGTTCACATCGGCATTGAAACGCACAGCGATGGTCCGATCGCTCACCGTCTCGGGCAGGGTTTCGGCGACCTGGGTCGTACCGCCCCAGCCCGTAACCTGGCAGAAGAGCTGATACAGCGGCACCATCGCGAAAGACAGGCCGACCATGCCGAAAACCACGCCGATGAGTGTCAGTGCCAGGCGGGCGTTGCTACGCGCCTTCACCGGCGCCGGATTCGTGCCATCAGCCATCGTACATACCCATGCGGATAATGGAGACGAAATAGACGAGAACGATAAAGGCGATCAGCGCTGCCAGGAGGGCCCAGTTTTTCACCCTTTGGCGACGATGCACGTCGCTGCGATCTTTTCTTTCCGCCATCGCCGTCATCCTCCGAGCCCTACCGACGCGAGGCCAGACTGGAACAACGCATCGAGGCCAAGATTCGACCAGGCGCCGGCTCCCCGATCGAGCATCAACAAGGCAAAGAGCGTGAAGAGGTAGACGATAGAAAAGCCAAACATCTGCTTCGCGTAGCGTACGCCATCGTCCTGCAGAACCTTGATCGCAAGATGAAGGAACCTCAAGCCCAGCAGGCTCGCCGCGACTCCGTAGATCAGCCCGGTCGTCCCCAGCAGGCTCGGCAGCAGAGTGATGGGCACCAAAACGATAGTGTACAAGAGCATCTGACGCTTGGTCGCAGGGATACCGGCCACCACCGGCAGCATGGGTACGCCAGCCTTCGCGTAATCACCTTCCCGGAACAAAGCGAGCGCCCAAAAGTGGGGCGGCGTCCACATAAAGATGATCAGGAAGAGAACCGTCGACTGCAGGTCCACCGAACCGGTCACGGCCGCCCAGCCGATCATCGGCGGAAAGGCCCCGGCCGCGCCGCCAATCACAATGTTCTGCGGCGTCGAGCGCTTAAGCCACATGGTATAGACAAGAACATAGAAGCCATTGGCGAACGCCAGGAGCGCCGCGGCCGTCCAGTTAACGGCCAAGCCCATGACCATGAAGGAAAAGAGCGATAGGGTGACGCCAAAACTCAGGGCTTCGTCCGGCGAAACACGCCCCGAAGGGATTGGTCGCGATTTCGTCCGTTCCATGATGGCGTCGATATCGCGGTCGTACCACATGTTGATGGCGCCCGCGGCACCAGCGCTGACCGCAATACAAAGAACCGCAACTGCCGCCAGGAAGGGATGCAATGTCCCCGGCGCAGCAACCAACCCCGCAAACCCGGTAAACACCACAAGGGACATCACGCGCGGTTTCAGAAGCGCAATGTAGTCGCCTACCCGGGCGCCCTCAGCAACGATGGCACCGGTGGTATCGGCTTTAATGTCCAATGAAGTATCGGTCACGGATCTGGCTTGTCTCTTTTCGCAAACCGCCGGCCCAGAGGACCAGCGGTGTTTTCAAAACCGCGTTACTTAATCTGCGGCAGCTCGTTGAAGGTATGGAACGGCGGCGGTGATGCCACGGTCCACTCCAGGGTTGTTGCGCCTTCGCCCCAGGGGTTGGCTTCCGCCCGGCGGCCCGCCATCAGGGTATAGATCAGCATGACGACGAAGAACACCGAAGCACCGAAGGAAATGTACGACCCCAGCGAGGACACGTAGTTCCAGCCCGCGAAGGCATCCGGGTAGTCCACGTAGCGGCGCGGCATACCCTGCAGCCCCAAGAAGTGCTGCGGGAAGAAGGTCAAGTTAACGCCGATGAAGGTTAGCCAGAAGTGCAGCTTGCCGGCCCATTCCGGGTACTGGCGACCGGACATCTTGCCCAGCCAGTAGTACATGGCTGCAAAGATCGCGAAGACAGCTCCCAGGCTCAGCACGTAGTGGAAGTGCGCCACCACGTAGTAGGTGTCGTGCAGAGCGAGGTCGATACCAGCGTTGGCCAGCACGACGCCCGTCACGCCACCCAACGTGAAGAGGAAGATGAAGCCGATCGCCCAGAGCATCGGGGTATCGAAGCGCAGCGATCCGCCCCACATCGTCGCAATCCAGGAGAAAATCTTGATGCCCGTCGGCACCGCAATCACCAGCGTCGCCGCGGTGAAGTAGGCGCGGGTATCGACGTCCATACCCACCGTGTACATGTGGTGCGCCCAGACCACGAAGCCGACGAAGCCGATGGAGACCATGGCGTAGGCCATGCCCAGGTAACCGAAGACCGGCTTGCGACTGAAGGTCGAGACAATGTGGCTGATGATGCCGAAGGCCGGCAGGATCATGATGTAAACTTCAGGGTGACCGAAGAACCAGAAGAGATGCTGGAACAGGATCGGGTCACCGCCGCCGGCGGGCTCGAAGAAGGTCGTCCCGAAGTTACGGTCGGTCAGCAGCATGGTGATGGCACCACCGAGCACCGGCACAGCCAGCAGCAGCAGGAAGGCAGTGATCAGCATCGACCAAACGAAGAGCGGCATTTTATGCAGCGTCATACCAGGCGCGCGCATGTTGAAGATGGTGGTGATGAAGTTCACCGCACCCAGGATCGACGAGGCGCCAGCCAAGTGCAGGGCGAAAATCGCCATATCCACCGATGGTCCGCTATGTCCCAGGGATCCTGACAGTGGTGGGTAAACGGTCCAACCGGTGCCCGCCCCCTGATCTACGAAGGCCGAGCCCAGCAGAAGGCCGAAAGCAGGAACCAAAAGCCAGAACGAGATGTTGTTCATGCGCGGGAACGCCATGTCAGGCGCGCCAATCATCAGCGGAACGAACCAGTTACCGAAGCCGCCGATCAAGGCCGGCATGACCACGAAGAACACCATGATCAGACCGTGCGCCGTAATTACGACATTCCAAAACTGGCCGGGATCGTCGGAAATTGCTTCAAAAAACTGAACGCCCGGCTCCTGCAACTCCATGCGCATCAGGACCGAGAAAGCACCGCCGATCAAGCCGGCGATGATCGAAAACAGCAGATAGAGCGTGCCAATGTCCTTGTGGTTCGTCGAACAGAACCAGCGAACGAAAAATCCAGGCTTGTGATCGTGATCGTCGTGGCCGTGGGCCGCAGTCGATTCGTTAGCCATTGTATCCACCTCTCTTGGGCTTTATCGCGCGGCAGGCCTATTCGGCGCCGATCTGGTTCGAAGTCGTGTTGGCGTCCGCAGCGTCAGGCGAGGTGCCTTGTGCGATACGAACCGAGGGCTCTGTGCCGTCGACCTTGGCGAATTCTTCCTTCGCGGTCTCGACCCAGGCGGCGAACTCTTCCTTAGTGACGACATTCACCATGATCGGCATGTAGGAGTGTCCGGTTCCGCAGATCTCAGAGCACTGGCCGTAGAACGTTCCCGTCCGATCGAAGAGAACCGCGGTTTCATTGATACGACCCGGCACGGCATCGATCTTGCGCTGCTGATTGGGCAGGGCGAAGGCATGAATAACGTCACCGGCCGTCACCAGGACGCGAACCTTGGTGTCCACGGGCAGGACCACGGCGTAGTCGGTGGTCAGCAGGCGAGGCTGCCCCTCTTCCAGATCTTCCTCCGCGACCATGTAGGCATCGAAGGTGAAGTTGCCGTGATCCGGGTATTCGTAGGACCAGTACCACTGCTTACCGATCGCCTTGATGGTGATTTCGGCATCGTCGACCTTGTCCTGGTTATAGAGCAGGCGGAAGGACGGGATCGCGATGATCACCAGGATAATGACCGGCACAGCCGTCCAGATCACCTCGATCAAGGTGTTGTGGGTGGTCTTTGATGGTGTTGGGTTCCGTTTCTCCGAGAAGCGGAACATGACGTAAAGGAGCAGGACCAGGACGAAGATCGTGATCGCTGTAATGATGATCAGAAGCTCATTGTGAAAAGCATCGATCTCATTTGCATTCGGCGAAGTCGCGGTCTGGAAGCCCAGCCCCCAGTTCTTCAGCCCGTTGAGATCCGCGGTTTCGGCGAGCACTGCGCCCGAAAACACCCCGGCCACGCTCGCAATCAAGGCGAAAACGCCGGCGATGAGAGCTCCACGCTTCAAAAACGCCATGTAATTCTATCCTGTCTTCTGTCGGGTAAGTTACCCATGAACAATCTGCGATCCCGGCCCCTAAACACCCGAATCCCCGAACCGGCGCACCGCAGCTTGGTTGCGCGGCAAACTACCGCAGCCGGCCCGTCCCGACAAGCCTCGGAAACGGCACTTTCGTCGCAGAAACCTAAGTCTTTTGCTTGGCGCGCTTTATAGTCAGTTTATTAGGGATCGGGCACTATGCGACGTAATGTCGCAAATTCCGCTGCAGGAAATGGTCACTATTGCGCTGATTAGCGGCTTTTGTCGTCCTTTTGACTGGCTTTCACCGCCCCTGGTCACTAGGTGTATAGGCGAGTGTAGGCTGTGAATCCGCACCGACCGGCCGCAGCAAAACGATGGAGTTTCTTAATGAGTCACCTCGCCGATACCGATGACATTTTCTATGGCCGCGCCGGCCTGGACCGGAATCGACTCGAATCTGTCGTCGACGATGCCCTGAATGGGGCCGACGATGGGGAGCTCTATCTCGAGTACTGCCAATCCGAAGGGCTCGCCTTTGACGACGGCAAGCTCAAATCTGCGAGCTTCGATACGACCCAGGGCTTCGGATTGCGCGGCATATCCGGTGAAGCGGCCGGCTATGCTCACGCCAGTGAACTTTCCGAAGCCGCCATCAAACGCGCCGCGCAGACCGTGAAGACGGTTCACGCCGGCCACGGCGGCACCATGGCGGAAGCGCCCCAGGGCACGAACGCCAAACTCTACAGCGATGCCAACCCTCTGAACGACGTGGCTTTCGACACCAAAGTCAAGCTGCTGGCCGAAATCGACGCCTATGCGCGCTCGAAAGACCCGAGAATCGTGCAGGTCAGCGCCTCTTTGGCGGGCGAATGGAGCGCAATACAGATCCTGCGCGCCGGCGGTGAGCGCATGGCCGATATCCGGCCTCTTATACGCCTCAACATCTCCGTGGTGGTTGCCGAAGGCGACCGTATGGAAAGTGGCGGCTATGGCGGCGGTGGACGCTTCGCCTATGAAAGCCTTCTGGACCCCTCCTATTGGCAGGCCGGCGTGGACGAGGCGCTTCGGCGGGCGTTGGTGAATTTAGAGTCCGTCGCGGCGCCGGCAGGCGAGATGCAGGTCGTACTGGGCTCGGGTTGGCCCGGGATTCTGCTCCACGAGGCGGTCGGGCATGGTCTCGAAGGCGACTTTAACCGCAAGAAAACCTCCGCCTTTTCAGATCTGATCGGCGAGCGGGTTGCCGCGCCTGGCGTCACGGTGGTTGACGACGGCACCATGCTGGATCGGCGCGGATCTCTCACCATCGACGATGAGGGGACGCCGACCCAATCGACCACCTTGATCGAGGACGGCATCCTGGTCGGCTACATGCAGGATCGGCAGAACGCCCGCCTGATGGGCATGGCGCCGACCGGCAACGGCCGTCGGCAGAGTTACGCCCATATTCCCATGCCCCGCATGACCAACACCGTCATGCTCGCGGGAGAGCGGGAGCCGGAAGAAATTCTTACCTCCGTCAAAGACGGCCTCTACGCAGTCAACTTCGGCGGCGGACAGGTCGATATCACCTCTGGCAAGTTCGTCTTTTCCTGCACCGAGGCCTATTTGATCGAAAACGGCAAGATCGGCCCGGCGGTTAAGGGTGCGACCCTGATCGGCAACGGCCCGGACGTGATGAAGAAAATCTCGATGATCGGCAACGATATGGCCCTGGACGACGGGATTGGCACCTGCGGCAAGGAAGGCCAGGGCGTACCCGTGGGAGTCGGCCAACCTTCGATGTTGATCGATGGCATCACAGTCGGCGGCACCGCCGCATAAGGCTTAACCGATTTGAAAGAAAGAAATTCTACTTAGGAGCGCTGGCTTTAACCCCTTCTTAAGAGTTAGGGCCTCAGGATAGAATCCGTAGTCTCCTAATACACCCTCGCTAAAGAGAGAGCCGCAGCCTCCCCCAAGCTGCGGCTCTCTTTCTTTTTGGGACAGCACCCCGGCTGCAAAAAGCCGCTTCAGTAGGCGTAGGTCTCGAAAAGCGGGTCGATCTTTCCATCCCACTCTCCATGAAACTGGACCAATTGCTCGTCGGCAGGCGTTTTGCCGGTCTCGACGATATGCTTCAGAGACGCCAGGAACGGCGTCTCGTCCAGAAAGCTGCTGTCGAGGCGCTTGCGGTTCCGCAGCCCCTGCTCCGCCAGTTCGACCATGCGGCGGGCCAGCTCCTGGACGTTCGAATCCCGGAAAGGCGTTGCCAGGGCCTGACGAGGCACCTCGGCCCGCAGGTAATCGTGTTCCTCCATGGTCCAGTCCTTGACCATATCCCAGGCCGCATCGAGCGTTTCCTGGTCATAGAGCAGGCCGACCCAAAGAGCCGGAAGGCCGCAAAGCGAGCGCCAGGGACCACCGTCGGCACCGCGCATTTCGATGAATTTCTTCAGGCGGACTTCCGGGAACAGCGTGGTCAGGTGGTCGGCCCAATCGCCCATCGTCGGCAACTCGCCCGGGCGTCCGGGCAACTTGCCTTCCATGAAATCACGGAAGGACTGGCCACTGACATCGACGTAAGTGCCGTCGCGGTAGATAAAGTACATCGGCACGTCGAGCACATAGTCGACATAGCGCTCGAAGCTCATGCCCTCATCGAAGACGAAGCTCGGCACGCCGCAACGATCGGGATCCGTATCGGTCCAGATGTGACTGCGATAACTCAGAAACCCGTTAGGTTTGCCGTCTGTGAAAGGCGAATTGGCGAAGAGTGCGGTCGCCACCGGCTGCAACGCCAGGCTGGTCCGGAACTTCTTGACCATGTCCGCCTCGGACTCGAAATCCAGGTTGACCTGAACCGTACAGGTCCGGAGCATCATATCGAGGCCCAAATTGCCTTTCGTCGGCATATAGGCACCCATGATCTTATAGCGGCCTTTGGGCATCCAGCTGATGTCGCTACGTCCCCACTTCGGCTGAAAACCAACGCCGAGCATATGCACGCCCAAAGGCTCGGCCACATCCTTTACCTGCGCCAGATGAGTGTGAACCTCGTCGCAGGTCTGATGGATGTTCTCTAAGGGGGCACCAGAGAGCTCGAACTGCCCGCCCGGCTCCAAGGTGATGTTGCAGCCATCTTTTTTCAGGGCAACCGGATTGCTGCCCTCATAGAGCTTTTGCCAGCCGAACTTGTCACTAAGCCCTTCGAGCAACGCACGGATACCAACATCGCCTTCATAGGGTAAGGGCCGGAGATTATCGACCCGGTAGGCGAACTTTTCGTGTTCCGTCCCAATTCGCCATTCGCTGCGCGGCTTGCAGCCCGCGGCGAGATACTCGACAAGCTGATCCTTGCCGGTGATCGGAGGGTTATCGGCGCCGGTGGCGACGGATTCGGGTTGCGCGGACATTAAATTCCCCAGCTGGTCAGACGGCTCGCGTTGGCTCCACGAACCAGCAGCACATTGTTACGCTTGAGCCGCCAATCAAGCATCCGTCCTGTCCGGCGGCCGATTATCCCAATCGCCAAGCACGGACTGCCAGCAGGACAGCGCCGCGACGGCAGCAGTATCGGCTCTCAGAACACGAGGCCCAAGACCGACAGGCGTAACAAAGGGCAGTTTTGTTAAGGCGTCAAGTTCACCTTTAGTAAAGCCGCCTTCCGGGCCAATCATAACAGCCCAGGGCGCGGCACCCGCATCTGCATCTGTGTCCCGAATCTCACGCAAGACCGAATCGATTGATTTCGCATCACCCGATTCCGCGCAGAGCAACACGCGCCGCGCCTCAGGCCAGGAGGCGATCAATTCGTTGAGAGACAGCACCTCCTGCACCTCGGGAAGTGTCAGGCGTTCGCACTGTTCAGCAGCTTCGCGCGCATTGGCCGCGAGACGCTCGCTGTTGACCCTGGACACATCGGTATAGCCGGTGAAAACCGGTTGCAGGCGTGAGCAGCCCAATTCGACCGCCTTTTCCGCGACGAAATCCAGGCGGGCACGCTTGATCGGTGCAAACACCAGCCAAAGGTCGGGTTCGGGCTGCGGCAATCGGCGCAGATCCAGGACTTCCAGGGAACACCAGCCCTTACCGATCCCGTCGATCCGCGCCGACCATTCGCCGTCTTCGCTATTAAAGACAGCCAGAAACGCCCCCGGCTTCAGGCGCAAGACGGAGCGCAGGAAATGCGCCGCAGCATGATCCAACCCTACCGCGGCTCCCGGTTCGAGATGAGCCTCGACATGCAGTCTGGTCGCGATTTTCTCGTTCATGATCCTACAGGGGCTGCAGCGGCCTTTTCGTCCGCTCTTTGGAGGAGTAAAGAATAAGCCATGAGCAGCCGGGAAAACACAACGGTGAATGACGCAACCCTGAGAAGCGATATCGTCCGAGACCACTGGACCCTGCGTCTGACACCTAAAGGCGTCTGGCCATACATCAAACTTGCGCGTTTCGACCGGCCCATTGGGGTCTGGCTTTTGCTCTTTCCCTGTTGGTGGAGCCTGGCCCTGGCGACGGCCGCCTCGCCCGCTCACGGGCTTGACTGGGGTTTCGTCTGGCTTGTGTTTCTGTTCGCACTCGGCGCAACGGTGATGCGGGGTGCGGGCTGCACTTACAATGACATCGTAGACCGGGATTTTGACGCCAAGGTCGCCCGAACGGCGGAGCGGCCGATCCCGAGCGGCCAGGTGACAACCCGTCAGGCCACGCTGTTTCTCGGCCTGCTGCTGTTGATCGGCTTAGCTGTTCTGCTGCAGTTGAACCGCTATGCGATCCTGGTGGGTGTGGCCTCGCTCGCTCTGGTCTTCACTTACCCCTTCATGAAACGCATCACCTACTGGCCTCAGGCCTGGCTCGGCATCACCTTTAACTGGGGCGCTCTTGTCGGCTGGTCAGCGGTTCAGGGCACGCTCGACTGGCCACCCGTTATCCTTTATGTCGCCGGTCTCGCCTGGACCCTTGGCTACGACACCATCTATGCCCATCAAGACAAGGAAGACGACGCCCTGATCGGGGTGAAATCCACAGCGCTGAAGTTCGGCGACGCCACTAAGCCCTGGCTCTGGTTCTTCTATACGGTCACGGCCCTGCTCATTGCCGTTTCAGGTGCGTCCGTGGCTCTGCCGTGGCCCTTCTGGCTGGCCCTCGCCGGAGTTGTCGTTCACTTCTGCTGGCAGATCGTCACCCTGGACATCGACGATCCGAAGGACTGCCTGGCCAAATTCAAATCCAACCGGAATGTCGGCTGGATCCTCTTTGCCGGCCTCTTGGCCAGTGCCGTCCTGTAAAGCGACGATGCTGCCGGACCTTACCCGGGAAACGCGTTTCGTACGCGAACACACCGCGCTGCTGACCGCGCCGCTGGTGCCCGAAATTCGATTGCATCTGGCCAGCGAAATCTCCCCGATCTGGCAAGCGACGGAAGAAGAGCTGGCGGAAAAAAACCTTCCGCCGCCCTTTTGGGCCTTCGCCTGGGCCGGCGGGCAGGCCCTGACGCGCTATCTGCTGGATCACCCGCAGGAGGTTGCCGGAAAGCGGGTGCTGGACTTTGCCTCGGGCTCGGGCCTGCAGGCCATCGCCGCGGCGCGGGCGGGTGCGGCCCATGTCGAGGCGGTCGAGATCGATCGCTTCGCGATCGCGGCGCTGATGCTGAACGCGGCCGAAAACAACGTCGAAATCGAGGTCGCGCTCGAAGACTACGTGGGACGTGCCAACCCAGGCTGGGACGTGGTGCTGGCCGGAGACGTCTGCTACGAGGCGCCCATGGCCGACCGCATTATCGATTGGCTCAGATCTTTGGTGGCAGGCGGTGCGCAGGTATTTCTGGGCGATCCCGGACGCAGCTACCTGCCCAAGAGCGGGCTGGAACGATTGATTTCCTACGCCGTACAAACGACCCGCGAACTCGAGGACACAGATGTCCGCAACGCGATCGTGTGGCAAGTGTCAGGCAAAGCCTGACATCCGCGGGATTATCGGATCAGATCCGCCACGTAGGGCGGAAGGGCAAAAGCGCCCTGGTGGACTTCCGGGGTGTAATAGCGGGTCTCGACCGGCTCAGCCTCAAAACGCGCCTTAAGATCCGACAGCGGCGCCAGGCGCAGATCCGAATTGTCGGTCGCCCAGCCAAAGGCCATAGGACCGCCGACATAGGTCGGAATAGTTGCCAGATAGCAGGTCGCATCCTTGAAGAGTCCCCGGAAGAAGGACACCGACGACGTCAGCTCTTCTCCCTGCATGAAGGGCACGCCGTTCTGCGTCACCAGGATACCGCCTTCCGTCAGGCAATTGCGGCAATCCCGGTAGAAGGTTTCCGTAAAGAGCACCGCGCCGGGCCCGATGGGGTCGGTGGAATCGATAATCACCAGATCGTAGCGCTCTTCGCAGTTGGCCACGAAGTCGCGCCCGTCGGCAATCACGAGATCGGTCCTCGGATCCTCAAAAGCTCCGTTGGAAATCGAGGGCAGATGCGTAGTGCAGAGATCTACGACGCTGCGGTCGATCTCAACCATTGTCACCTTCTCGACCGACGGATGCTTAAGCGCCTCTTCCAGCATGCCGCCATCGCCGCCGCCGATGATCAGGATCTTCCGGGCCGCGCCGTGGGCATAGATCGGCAGATGCGTCAGCATCTCGTGATAGATGAACTCATCCTTTTCGGTCGTCTGCATGACGCCGTCGAGCGCCATAGCCCGGCCGAAGGTTTCGTTCTCGAAAATGACGAGATGCTGGTGCTCGGTCTTGCTGTCGAAGAGAACCCTGTCGATCTTTAGTTTGATATGCAGATCGTCGTGCAGGGTTTCCTCAACCCAGTCGCTCATACCTCGCGGCCCCGGCGATGCTCTTCCACCTTGACCCGGTCCGGGCGGAAGGCCTTGCGCAGAACGTCCACCGCCTTATGGGGCTGAGCGTCGCCGCACATAAAGACGTCCAGTGCCGCATAGCCGCACTCGGGCCAGCTGTGGATGCTGATGTGCGATTCCGCCAGCACCGCAACACCCGACACGCCGCCGTTTGGCGTGAAGTGATGCAGGTGGATATGCAGCAGGGTCGCCCCGGCAGCCGTGACGCACTCGCGCAGCGTCTCTTCCACATACTCGAGATCGTCGAGCCGTTCGGCCTGCATCAGATCGATAATAAGGTGCGTTCCGGCGAAGCGCTCGCCGTCGCGTTCGATGAAGAAGTCCTTGCGGTCTTCACCGTTAAAATGCGCGTGCGCTTCAGGCGAAGCCTGGCACTCGAAAGTTAAATCTTCCGTTTGGGTGGTGCTTGAAACGTCATCCAAGTCCATCCCCAATTGGAAGAGGGCGTGCATTTCGGACACTATTCGTCCTCCCCAACCAGTAGATGACCCGGGCAATGCCAGGAAGCGGCGGATATAGAGAGGGCAACGAAGAAATGCAATCACTTTCTTTGTGGTTATTCAGGGCCACAACAGCACTGCCGCGACGCGGTTCCTATAAAAACCGAGGCTTTGAGCCAATAACCTGGTTAAGACACCGCAGAGATCTGAGATAAAATTCTTTTCACAAATTTCACTGGAGATCGCTCGCGAGGGAGGCGGTTGGGTCGAGCAGTTCGAAATGAGGCGCTTCAAGTGCAACGGCGTCCGCGCGCAACGCCTCGATGACGGCCCGTCGGACCGCCGGTTCGGCAATCACCGTCAGAATGAAATCATCGAGAGTGAGATCGGGATGCAGAAGGCTTCGGACGGTCTCCAGCGCTTCGTGTTGGCTCAAGGCTGGATAACGCCGATTCGATGCTGGAATTGCGGCAATGCCAGCTGGCTGCTCCTGCACTCGCAGGCAGCCGGCATAACTCAGGTAGACAAAAACGCTGCGAAGGGGCGGCAACGGTCCTGTTGGATGATCCAGCGTGACGCCTGTTAAACGGCCAAAACGGTAAATCTCTCCACCCAGTTCGGTGTCGTGCATACGCTGAAGCTGAGCCGTGTTCAGCCAGGTGATGAAAACCTCGGCGGCCGCGCCCGGGGCATATTGCAGATTTGCCGCCACAGCTCCGTAGCGAGTCATGTGGGCGGAATAGACCACTTCGTAGTCGTGAAGGCGGGTCAGGGTGACGGGGATGTCGTCCTTGTGAACCGTTTCCGCCAGGTTTCGGGCCGCATCTGCTCTTGACCCGGATACGGCACTTTGCGCCTGCCCATCGACATACTTGCGGACAAGCTGCTCCGGCGCACGGTTAGATCCGTGAGCGATGACGGGAAAACGATTTTGAAAAGCGTCTTGAGGCCAGTCGGCGGGCGGCGTGAGATCTATCGCCCCGTGGCGAAAGCGATAGGAAGACCCGGGCGCGTCGTAAGGGTAACCTTTGGCGAGCGCCAGCCGCGCAGCCTTGCCACTCGGTAAGGCCCAGGGCAAGTCAGGAACAGATGATCAGTCGGTGCAGGGCGGCGGCGCGTCGGGATCGATGCGTTCGATGCGATAGCGCGTTGCGCAGTCGTCGACCGTCAGCCAGGCCCGTTTCGCCCACTCTTCCTTTGCCGCCTCGTAATCGCCGAAGGGCCCAATCCACTGTTCGTCGCCACCCACGGCATCCTGAAAGTGGGTATCGACGTATTCGCCACCAACTACATAAAAATTCGCCATGTCTCTTCTCAGACGTTGCTTCGCCTATGTGGTCCGGCTGGTTAAACTCGGCGCGAACGCCACCTCTCACCGTAACCTGATGGAATCCTATTCCAATTCACATATTTGTAATAGTAACAAATAAACCCTTCATGAACCTTTCTGCCTTGAAAAAAAAACATACCTCGATTATTTCTACGCGCCGTAGCTTGCCTCTTTAGCGCCTAAATCTCCTGAACCCGAAAATCCCTACAAAATCAAAGCCTTCCACGCCAGCAGCCGATTGCAGTGCAAATACTTCGTCGGAACCGCTGAAAGCCCTAATACAGAGATGGCATCTACTCGTGGCAGCTTAGGGGCGCAAATTTGGCGAATTTTTGACAAAAGCCCTTGGACGCCAAAGGCTTTTACCCGCGAGTCGTTCCCGGTAGTATTCGGAGATTCGGTCGCGCGTTTGCGGCACGAGCGCCATAATTCACAGGCCTGATTTGTGGGCCGAAAACGGAACGAGTGCATATGCCGTTTGATATTTCGCCCTTCTCCATCTTCGTAATCTTCGTTGTTGTCTTCGCCCTTATCCTCATTTTCATGGGCATCAAGGCGGTTCCTCAAGGCATGGAATACACGGTCGAGCGCTTCGGGCGTTATACCAAGACCCTGACGCCAGGCCTCAACCTGATCGTTCCGGTGATCGACAAGGTCGGCGCAGAGATGAACATGATGGAAACCGTCATGGATGTCCCGTCGCAGGAGGTCATTACACGGGACAATGCCTCGGTCCAGGTCGACGGTGTCGTTTTCTATCAGGTCTTGGATGCCGCACGGGCTGCCTATGAGGTGAGAAATCTAGAGCGCGCGATCCTCAATCTGACCATGACCAACGTGAGAACGGTTATGGGCTCCATGGATCTCGACGAATTGCTGTCGAAGCGCGACAAGATCAATGCCGAGCTGCTGACCGTTGTTGACGATGCGACAGAGCCCTGGGGCGTCAAGGTCACGCGCATCGAAATCAAGGACATCACCCCGCCGACCGATCTGGTGGAGTCCATGGCCCGGCAGATGAAAGCGGAGCGCGAAAAGCGCGCCACCATTCTGGAAGCCGAGGGCGAGCGGCAAGGGCAGATCCTTAAGGCCGAGGGCGCAAAGCAGGCTGTCGTATTGGAAGCCGAAGGCCGACGTGAAGCCGCCTTCAAGGACGCCGAAGCGCGCGAGCGTGAAGCGGAGGCCGAAGCAAAGGCCACGGCGATGGTCTCTTCCGCCATTGCCGAAGGCGATGTCAATGCCATCAACTACTTCGTTGCACAGAAATATGTCGACGCGCTTGGCCAGTTTGCGACCTCCCCGAACCAGAAAACCTTCTTCCTGCCCGTCGAAGCCTCAGGCGTGATCGGCGCCATCGGCGGCATCGCCGAAATCGCGAAGGATTCGCTCGCGGAGCGTGAGGCAAAGCGGGAAGAGCGTCGCCGCGGTCCCTGGGACAATGAAGGCAGCGACGGATGAGCGGGCTGGAACAGATCGAGTTCTGGCACTGGTGGATCGCCGCGATCGCCTTTGCCGCGATCGAGGTCTTTGCCCCCTCTGCCGCGTTTATCTGGATGGGCGCTTCGGCCGGGATCGTTGGTGGTGTGCTGTACCTCTTCCCGGAAACCGGCTGGCAATACCAACTGCTGATCTTTGCGATCCTTTCGGTCGCTACGGTCGCGCTCTGGCGGCTTTACCGCAGCCGAAATCCCGCCGTTGCTGGCGATCCCAATCTGAACAGACGCGGCAGCCAATATGTCGACCGCAGCTTCACCCTGGATGCCGGCATCACCAATGGAAACGCCAAACTCACCATCGATGGCGTTATCTGGAAGATTCGCGGCGATGACCTGCCAGCTGGAAGCAGAGTTCGCGTGACTGCCGTCGAGGGGACTGTGCTGGTCGTGGAGCCGGATTGACCCCATATCCTGCGCGGCGGCCTCAAGGATTACATCTCTATGCCATATCATTCGCTCCGCGATTTCATTGAGCGTCTCGAACAGAGCGGTCGACTGAAACGCGTCACGGCACCGGTTTCAGCCGAGCTCGAAATCACAGAAATCCAGACCCGATTGCTGGCCGAGAACGGCCCTGCGGTTCTGTTCGAAGATGTCCGGCGCGCCGATGGAAGCGCTTATGGTATGCCCGTTCTGGCGAACCTTTTCGGCACGGTCGAACGCGTCGCCTGGGGGATCGACCGGGAACCGGATCAGTTGCGCGAAGTCGGCGAGACACTCGCCTTCCTGCGGCAACCCGAACCGCCGGGCAATCTGCGCGAAGCCTGGGATGCCTTGCCCCTGCTGAAGACCGTGATGGCCATGAAGCCGAAGACGGTATCTTCAGCGCCCTGTCAGGAAATTGTGCTTCAAGGCGAGGATATCGATCTCTCCCAGATCCCGATCCAGACCTGCTGGCCCGGAGAACCTGCGCCTCTGATCACCTGGCCGCTCGTGGTGACAAAGGGACCGGGCAAAGGCAAGACCGACGACTTCAATCTCGGCATCTATCGCATGCAGGTGCTTGGTAAAGACAAGACCCTGATGCGTTGGCTAAAGCACCGGGGCGGCGCCCAGCATCATCAGCGCTGGAAGAACGAGAAGAGCGAACCTTTACCCGCGGCCGCCGTCATAGGCGCGGATCCGGGCACGATCATCGCGGCCGTCACACCCGTACCCGACACCTTGTCAGAGTATCACTTCGCCGGCCTGTTAAGAGGACAGAAAGCTGAACTGGTCGACTGCAAGACCGTTCCCTTGAAGGTCCCGGCACAGGCGGAAATCGTGCTCGAAGGCTATGTCAGCCTGGAGGACTATGGGGATGAAGGTCCTTATGGCGACCACACGGGTTACTATAATTCCGTTGAATCCTTTCCGGTCTTCACCGTCACCGCAGTCACCATGCGGCGCAAACCCATCTATCTCAGCACCTTCACAGGTCGGCCGCCCGACGAACCTTCCGTTCTCGGCGAAGCCCTGAACGAGGTCTTCATACCGCTGCTGCAGCAACAGTTTCCGGAAATCGTTGATTTCTGGCTGCCGCCCGAAGGTTGCAGCTATCGCGTTGCCGTGGTCTCCATGAAAAAGGCTTATCCCGGTCACGCGAAGCGAGTCATGCTGGGCGTCTGGTCGTATCTGCGTCAGTTTATGTACACCAAATGGGTGATCGTCGTGGATCACGATATCGATGCGCGTGACTGGAAAGACGTGATTTGGGCCGTTTCCACGCGCATGGATCCGGCAAGAGACATAACCGTTATAGAGAACACCCCGATCGACTATCTCGACTTCGCCTCGCCGGAGAGCGGATTGGGCTCAAAGATCGGTCTCGATGCCACCGATAAATGGCCGCCTGAGACCAAGCGGGAATGGGGCACACAAATACGTATGTCAGAAAAAATCATAGACCAAGTCAACCATCGCTGGTCCGAATACGGTCTTCCTGGATCCGGAAAATCGATCTGGAAGTAAAAATCCGTTTGCGTAAAGACATTCCAGACGTAATTATTTGGAGCAAGGGAAACATCGACGTTCAACTTTAAGCTTCAGGACCGCGCGCTTTAGATGGCCAAAACATTTACACCCAGCGGTTCTGGTGATTCTGACGCCGAGAAAAAGACTCAAGAGTCGGCGACTGAAAGTTTCTTGGTCGCGAAGCCCGGCATTGCCGAGACTAAGATCGGTAAATGCACGCCTTCTTCGGCATTGGCGCTGGCGCTGCGCTCGACCGTAAATCGGCAGGCACTGGAATACTGGATTAAGATCCGTGGGAGCAACGCTATGCCGTCCCGCGCGGATCTTGACCCTCTCGACATCAGGCAAATCCTCCCGAATGTCATTTTACTCGACGTCGCCGCCGACCCATTGGATTTCCGTTATCGGCTGATCGGCACCAAGATTGTCTCACAGCTGAACAACGATCATACCGGCAAGTGGATGTCGGAAATCCCGCACCAGAAGCCGCCGAGCACGATTTGGACAAGCTGCGAGACCGTGGTGAACCAGAAGCTGCCAATGACGACCGAAATTCCTTACACCGGCCGCAATAAGGACTTCGCGGTATCCGAAGATATTCTGATGCCGCTCTCGGCAGACGGCACCAACGTCTCTATGATTTTCGTTGTCATCGACTTTTTCCGACGCTCCGTCGAAGACCTCTGAAGGCTGCAAAGATCACGCCCATCGGCAGAGGGCTTGACCTTCAGGCAAAAGGCGGCAATGGTACCGCCATGACAAGCTTTGGACCGGACCACACCCTACGACTTATTAACCCGGCCTCCTAAAGGGAGCGCCGGGAAAGATCACGTACGATCTTTATTTAAGCCGTTGAGAGCTTCGCCTCCGTTGTCAAAAGGTCCAGTTGTCATGTCATCCCCCGACAGTCCCAAGCCCATGAGCCGTCCTGCAATGGCGCAGCGTCACTTGTTTCTGCGCGCCGATTGCGCTTATACAGACGGCAGGTTTCTAGCGGGTTATCTCTTTGTGCCGCGACTTATCAGCGGTCGCCGGGCCTAACGCGGCGCCCCGGTGGCTGGAGCTTCCGACCGCAAAGACTGAGATTCGATAACCAAACAAAAAGTTTCAACCAGCTGGCCCGACTTGCCCGCGAGGCAAGCGCCGCTGAAGACGTAGGAAAGAGAACACGTTATGAACCGCATGCCGATTGAAAAATACCGTCCGTTTCAGCCTGTCGAGCTGCCGGATCGGCAATGGCCCGGCAAGGTCATCACCAAGGCCCCCATCTGGTGCAGCGTCGATTTGCGCGACGGCAACCAGGCCCTGATCGAACCCATGGACCCGGCCAGGAAGCGCCGCATGTTCGAGCTGCTGGTTCAAATGGGCTTCAAGGAGATCGAGGTCGGATTTCCCTCGGCCTCTCAGACCGACTTCGATTTCGTCCGCGAGTTGATCGAGGAGGACCTGATCCCCGATGATGTCACGATCCAGGTTCTGACCCAGGCGCGCGACCATCTGATCGAACGGACCTTCGAGTCCATCCGGGGCGCGAAGCGGGTCATCGTTCATCTCTACAACTCGACCTCCACTCTGCAACGACGCGTCGTCTTCGGCCTGGACCGCCAGGGCATCATCGACATCGCCGTCGAGGGCGCCAAGCTGGTCAAGAAACTGATCCCGACGGTCCCCGAGACTGAGATTGTCCATCAGTACTCACCCGAAAGCTTCACCGGCACCGAACTGGATTTCGCGGTGGAGATCTGTGAAGCGGTTATGGATGTCTGGGAACCGACGCCAGATAAAAAGGTCATTCTCAACCTGCCAGCAACTGTCGAGATGGCCACGCCAAACATCTATGCGGACCAGATCGAGTGGTTCAGCCGCAACATCAAGAATCGCGATTGCATTACCCTCAGCCTGCACCCCCATAACGACCGGGGCACTGGTGTTGCTGCCGCGGAACTGGGTTTCGTAGCCGGGGCAGACCGTATCGAGGGAACCCTGTTCGGTAACGGCGAACGCACCGGCAACGTGGATGTGATCAACATCGCTCTGAACATGTTTACCCAGGGCGTGGATCCCGAGCTGGATATCAGCAACATCGACGAACTACGCGAAACCGCCGAATACTGCAATCAGTTGCCAGTTCACCCGCGCCACCCCTATGCCGGCGATTTGGTTTACACGGCCTTCTCTGGATCTCACCAGGACGCCATCAAAAAGGGCATGTCCGCGTTGAAACAAAGCAACAGCGGTGTCTGGGAGGTCCCCTACCTGCCCATCGACCCTCAGGACGTGGGCCGCAACTACGAAGCCATCATCCGGATCAACAGTCAGTCTGGTAAGGGCGGCGTCGCTTATATTCTACAGACCGAATACCATCTGGAACTGCCGCGCGGCCTGCAGGTCGAGTTTACTCAGCGCATTCAGGAAGACGCAGACAACACGGGTAAGGAGATCAGCCCGGAACACATCTGGCAGTCTTTTCAAGACACCTATCTTTCGTCGAACGGCCCCATCGAATTCGTCGATCACCGTTCGGTTCCCGACGCCCATGCCTCTGAACAGCGTGTGCTGACGGCAACGTTGAATATCAAGGGCGAAGCGCGTGAGATTACCGGACAGGGGAACGGACCTATCGCGGCCTACACGGATGCCCTCCAGAAAGAAATCGGCATCGGGATCTCGGTTCTGAACTACTACGAGCATTCGACTGGCAGCAGTTCCGACGCAACGGCTGTCGCCTACGTAGAAGTCGAAACGGATGACGGGCGCAAGATCTGGGGAGTGGGCCAGCACCCGAACATCGTGAAGGCCTCCCTCATGGCGGTGACGAGCGCCGCCAACCAGGTCAGCGAAAGCGCAAACTGACCGCCTGACCGAGGCTTTGGAAAGGCCCGGACTGGGAGAATTTTGCACTTTTATGACGCTCCAGTGTAAGCTGCGCGCTCTCGATAAAAAGGGAGCGTAGCAGCTGCACAGGCAATCTATGGAGCGGTGTTTGCAAACAACGGCGCCTCGGATCTATTTGCGCCCCCTCAACCCGGCGGATGCAAAGAACTTTGCTCTGCTGCTCGGCGGAGACCCAAAATCCATCTCGATGATGAACCGGATGCCGCATCCCTGCACGCGGCGTTCCGCCAGAGACTGGATCGAGGACCACTCGGCGCCTGAGTGCAGTACTTTTGGGATCGTGAGACGAAGCGATCGCAACTTTCTGGGCGCGATCGGCTTGAACAGGGAAGCCAAAATACCTGAGCTTGGGTACTGGGTCGGCCGGCCTTACTGGTCGCTCGGTTATGCTACGGAAGCCGTAAAAATCATCGAGACCCTGGCGGCGGATTTGGGCGTGACCTGCCTGGCCGCAGAAACCTATCTCGGCAACCGGGCTTCGCAGCGCGTTTTGGCCAAGGCCGGATTTCAAGAGGCGGGACTGTTTGATCGGGAATGCACCAGTGGTGCCCAACAAGACGTTATCTGCCGATATGAAAAACCCCTCAGCGCAAAGGTCTGGACCTAGGCAAGCGCGCCCTCCTCGACTTCGGCGGTAATATCCTGTTGATTGCTTTGTAGCCGTGCTTGCACATATATGAGCTTTCGATCACAACACTACGGCACAGCCCTTTTCATTGCAGGATCGCCCCTATGACCACCGACAGTGATGCCCTCAATCTGCTTGAAGACCTCATCAAACAGGCCAAGGCCCTTGGGGCGGACGCCGCCGATGCCCTGGTTTTCGAGTCCGCGTCTTTGTCGCACGCCCAGCGCCTGGGTCAGACCGAGCGGATGGAGCGGGAAGAGAGCAAGGATCTGGGTCTGCGTGTCTTCAAGGGTAAGCGTCAGGCCATGGTCTCCTCGACGGATATGAGCCCGGAAACGCTCTCATCTCTGGCCGAACGTGCGGTCGCTATGGCCGGCCAAGTCCCGGAAGACGAATTCTGCGGCCTCGCCGATCCGGATCTGCTGGCGACGGAGATTCCGCAGATCGATCTCTTCGACGCGGAAGAACCCAGTCCGGACAGCCTAGTCGAACGGGCGCGCGCCTGCGAGGAAGCCGCCAGGGCGGTGTCTGGGATCACCAATTCGGAAGGCGCGGAAGCCGGATGGGGTGCGACCCGCGTCGCGCTGGCAACCTCCACAGGTTTCGCCGCCAGCTACGCCTCTTCAGGTCATTCTCTAGGTGTCGCCGTCCTGGCCGGTGAGGGCAACGGCATGGAACGTGACTATGACTTCTCCAGCGCCGTTTATGGCGAGGATCTGGAAGACCCTGCATCTGTTGGCCGGTCAGCCGGTGAACGGGCAGTCAAGCGCTTGAACCCAAGGAAACCGGCCACGGGTCAAGCCAGTGTCGTCTTCGATCCGCGGGTATCCGGCGGTCTGCTGCGGCACCTCGCTGGCGCCATCAACGGCGCCGCCATTGCGCGCGGCACCAGCTTTCTGAAAGACAAGTTAGACGGACAGGTCTTCGCGGACGGAATTTCCATCATCGACGATCCGCACCGTCCGCGCGGCCTAAGTTCGAAACCCTTCGATGGAGAAGGCGTTGCCAACAAACGACGCGCGATTATCGAGAATGGCCGGCTGACAACCTGGATAATGGATTTGCGTTCGGCCAGACAGTTGGGCCTCAGCACAACCGGCCACGCCTCGCGCGGGACCTCGGCACCGCCGAGCCCCTCGACGACTAACCTCCACATGGAAGCAGGCTCTCAGTCGCCTGAGGAGCTGATATCCGATATCTCCAGCGGTATCTATGTTACCGAGCTTATGGGTATGGGTGTGAACGGGGTGACCGGCGATTACAGCCGTGGCGCTTCAGGGCTCTGGATCGAGAACGGCGTCATCACGCACGCCGTATCCGAAGCCACAATCGCCGGCAATCTGAAGGATATGTTCCTGAATTTGACGCCGGCGAACGATCTCGTGTTCCGCTATGGCACCAATGCACCGACGATCCGGATCGAAGGCATGACCATCGCTGGCGAGTAGTATTCACGATTGCAAGTTTTTCTGACCTAACCTCTTGCGATCAATATCGATTTTTTCGAAAAGAGATTTGGATGACGACGCACCAGGCGGTCACCACAGCGCATGGCGCCGACACGCCGCTGAAGGGCATCGCCCTTTACATTGCCGCTATGGCCATCGTCCCGCTGATGGACGGCATCGCCAAGCATCTCAGCGAGGAGATGTCGGTGCTGCAAGTCAGCTGGGCGCGGTACTTCGCGCACTTTGCGATCCTGCTGCCGCTGGTCCTGATCAAACACAAGCCAGCGAAACTCTTGCCTCAACAACCCTTTCTTCAGGTGGTAAGGGGCGGTCTGCTTGTCGTGGCCACTGTCTGTTTTTTCTGGTCGATTTCGCTCATGCCACTGGCGGATGCGCTGGCCATCGTCTTCGTCTCTCCGCTCGTGGTTACGGCACTCTCACCCTGGCTGTTAGGTGAAACGGTTGGTATGCGCCGCTGGAGCGCCGTGATCGTCGGATTTCTCGGTGCCTGCATCATTATCCGTCCAGGGCCGGAAATGCTGAGCAGCGGTGCGCCTTTCGCCCTGGCGGCCGGGGTCTGCTACGCGCTCTACCTGATTTTCACACGCCGCCTGGCTGGCAGCGCACCGCCTATGGTCACCTTGTTATATACTGCCCTTGTGGGCGCCGTAGTGCTGTCGATAGCCGTTCCCTTTGCCTGGACGACACCGAACCTCGAGCAGATTGCGCTTATGGCTGTATTAGGCCTCATCGCGGCCGCAGGGCATTTCCTGGTGATCAAGGCCTTTGACTCGGCCCCTGCGTCGTTGTTGGCGCCCTACGGCTACTCCGAAATCGTCATGGCAACGGTTGTGGGTTACCTGATTTTCGGCGACTTCCCGGACTCCTGGACCTGGGTCGGTATTGCTATCGTCATCGCCAGCGGGGTTTACGTCTCCATCCGCGAGCGAAGGGTCAAGGCTTCCAGCCCGTGACTGGCTCTAGGCCCTAGTCCTGCGCTCCTGGCGCATGGTAAGGTCCGCGCTGCAATTTTCTAGAACAGGCGAATTTTTGACTGAAAGATCCGAAGCGGCTGACAATAAGCCGGCAAAAGCAAAGCTGGCACTGGACGCGACCACCAAAGAGCTGCTGGGGCGCCTGATCCGCGTTTACGTTAAACCGCAGATTCCCCGCATCGTTATGGCCGTCATCTGTATGGCGATCGTGGCCGCCTCGACGGCTGCCTTTCCGCAGTTGATCAAACCAATTATCAACGAGATCTTTGTCAGCAAGAACGAAGCCGCGCTCTATCCTATCGCCGTCGCCTGTCTGCTTGTCTTCGCTGCAAAAGGCATTGCCGACTACGCGCAATCGGTGCTGATGAGCTTTGTGGGGCATCGGATCGTCGCCGATATCCAAACCCAGCTTTTCGAGCGCCTGATCGATGCACCGCTGGCATTTTTCCACGGAACGGCACCCGGCGTGCTGATCGCGCGCTTTATCAATGACGCCAATCTGCTGCGCTCGGCCGTTTCCACCTCTCTGACATCGATGGGTAAAGACGCCCTGACCCTGATCGGCCTGACCGCAGTGATGTTTTACGAGGACTGGCAGCTCTCGGCACTCGCTCTCTTTGCTTTTCCGACCGCTATCTTGCCAATCGTCCGGGTCGGGCGACGCATGCGCAAGGTCGCAGGCAACACGCAGGTCCAGGTGGGGAACCTGACGACAGTCTTGGATGAGGCCTTCCAGGGCATCCGCTACGTCAAAGCCTACTGTATGGAAGCTTACGAAACCAAACGCGCCGGCGGCACCATCGACGAAGTCTTTTTCTTGAACGTAAAGGCGGCCCGAACCCGCGCGACCCTGCGACCCGTTATGGAAATCCTGGCTGGCCTGGCGATCGTCGCGGTCCTGCTCTACGGCGGTCATCAGGTCATTGACGATGTCAGGGATCCCGGTTCCTTCTTCGCCTTCGTCTTTGCCCTGCTGCTGGCCTACGAGCCAGTCAAGAAGCTCGCCAGGCTCCACGTCAATCTTCAAGAGGGCATGGCCGCCGCCCAACGGCTCTTCAGTTTGCTGGACCAGGAAGAGACCATTGTCGAAAAACCCGGCGCCAAACCGCTCGCACTTTCGGGTGGAGAGATCGTCTTCGATCGGGTGGATTTCAGCTACGATCCGGAAGCGCCCGCACTTCACGATCTGTCCCTGACCGTTCCAGCTGGTAAAACCGTCGCGCTGGTCGGTCCTTCCGGCGCTGGAAAGTCCACGCTGCTGAATCTGATCCCGCGCTTTTACGACACCAATAGCGGTCACGTGCTGATCGACGGCCAGGATGTGCGGGACATGACGCTGCACAGCCTGCGAAACTCCATCGCGCTGGTCAGCCAGGAGGTCCTGCTGTTCGACGATACAGTCCGCGCCAACATCGCGTACGGCCGTCCCGAGGCAAGCGAGGCGGAAATCGTCGAAGCCGCACAGCACGCCGGCGCCCATGACTTTATCCTGGAGCTGCCCGACGGCTATGACACGGAAGTCGGCCCTCGGGGCAGCAAACTCTCAGGAGGCCAGCGTCAACGTATCGCCATCGCCCGGGCCATGGTGCGCGACGCCTCGATCCTGTTGCTAGACGAAGCGACCTCAGCCTTGGACAGCGAATCCGAACGTAAGGTTCAGGCTGCGCTCAACACCCTTATGACCGGGAAAACCACTGTGGTCATCGCGCACCGGCTCTCGACCGTTGTGGAGGCGGACATCATCTACGTCTTGGATAGCGGCCGGGTTCTCGAAAGCGGCGGCCATGCCGAGCTGCTGGCCAAGGGCGGCGCCTATGCCAAGCTCTACGCCCTGCAGTTCGCAGAGCAAAGCGAAGAGTCTGTGGATTCAAACGATCTGAGAATTCAGGCTTAGCAGGGTTGTTGTTCCAAAGTCATGCGTCTTTCCAAGCGTCTCTTCAAATCCCACGCTGTACAGGGAATCATCGCCGGTCTCGCCGCCGGCTATGTCAGGCTCGTCCATAAGACGACCCGCTGGACGATCCAGGAGACGGAGGAAGCGAAAGCCTTGCGCCTAAGCGACAAGGGCTTTGTGGTTTGCTTCTGGCATGGACGTATGCTGGTGGTCAGTCCAGCCTGGGACGGCGTGAAACCAATCCACATGTTGATCTCTGCCCATAGCGACGGCGTTATGATTTCACGCGCGGTTGCGCACCTTGGCATCGAGACCATAAAAGGCTCCAGCCGAAAAGGCGGTATGTCGGCCTTGCGCTCTATGCAAAAACTGCTCGAAGAGGGGAACATCGTCGGCGTGACACCCGATGGTCCACGCGGCCCCCTCATGCAGGCGAAATCAGGGGCAATCAAGGCGGCACAAATGGCAGGCACCCCTATTATGCCCATGACCGGCAATATCTCCCGGCGCCGTATTCTCAAGTCCTGGGACCGTTTCTGCTTACCGCTCCCCTTTGCGCGCGGAATCGTCTATCTCGGCACTCCCATCCTGCCCACAAGCTCCACGAACGATGAGGAAATGGAACGCGACCGCCAGCTTCTCGAGGAACGGCTCAATGCCCTGACAGCCGACGCGGACCGGCATTTCGGGCAGACGGTCGTCGAGCCGGCCGATGCGCGCACCTGACTTCTGGGCGCAGGATGGGCTCTTGCCTCGGCTCCTTGCGCCCTTCGCCTTTTTGTACAGTCTTGGCGGTCAACTCCGAAATAGCTTTACCAAGTCGGCACACGCCGACATCCCGGTCATCTGTATCGGCAACCTGGTCGCCGGAGGCGCCGGCAAAACGCCCATCGCGCTCGATATCATCCGGAAGCTAAAATCGGCCGGCTTCGAAGTGCACGCTCTGACACGCGGATATGGCGGCAGTGAGCGTGGCCCCGCGCAAGTGGCCCCTGGACATCACACGGCCGCAGAGGTTGGCGATGAGGCATTGCTGCTGGCCGATGAGACGACCACCTGGGTGTCGGCCGACCGGCCCGCAGGGGCAAAGGCTGCATATGCCGCTGGCGCTCAGATTATCGTCATGGACGACGGTTTTCAGAACCCTTCCCTGCACAAGGATTTCTCCCTGGTCGTGGTCGATACGGCTTTCGGACTTGGGAACGGGCGGGTTATGCCGGCTGGCCCCTTGCGCGAACCCGCCCGGCGCGGTTTGGCGCGGGCCGACGCAGTCATTCTGCTCGGTCCGGAGAACGCAGAGCTTGCGCGGAAACTGAACGAAAACGGCAATCGTCCACAGCTCCAGGCCGGTTTGGCAGCCCGAAAAGCGCAGGAAGACCTTTCCGGAAAAAAGGTTCTGGCGTTCGCCGGAATCGGTAGACCGGGCAAATTCTACGCGACTTTACGCGATTTATCGGCCGTGATCGCGGAAACGCGGGACTTTCCCGATCATCACGCTTATACCGACAGCGAAATCGAAGAACTGCTCGAACGGGCAGCCGCGTTAAAGGCTGTCGCCATCACAACGGAAAAAGATGCCGTGCGCTTAGCGTCGAAACACCGCGACAAGGTAAAGACCCTCCCAGTAGACGTTGTCTGGCGGAGTCCCGGCACGCTCGACGAGCTGCTGAATCCGATTATCGGAGGGCTCAGCGTCCGTGGCTAAACTGCGATCGAACAAGCTCTTCCAAAAACTGATCAAACACCCTTTCGAAGCCGCCGGTCTATACGTCACCTTGGGCTTTTTTCGGCTGTTCCCGGTTGATATGGCCTCAAACTTCGGCGGATGGCTGGGCCGAACCGTGGGGCCGAGAGTGGGTGTCTCTCGGCGGGCGCGCCGGAATCTGCGTCTCGCCTTTCCCGATAAGTCGTCCGCTGAGATCGAAGAAATCGTGGTCGGCATGTGGGACAATCTCGGGCGTGTCCTATTCGAGTACCCGCATCTTGACAAAATCACCGACAAGGAAGCGGGGCGCGTTGAAGTTATCGGTGAAGAACACGTCTTCGCCGGTGTTCAGTCAGGCCGCGGCGTCATTCTCGCGGCAGGTCACCTCGCCAACTGGGAAGTGATGGCCCTGGTCGCGGGTCAAAACGATGTCGATCTGACGATCATCGTGCGCGAACCGAACAACCCCTATGTCCAGCCCGCCGTCGACCGGCTTCGCGGTTCCTCAGGCGGACGACGGATCGCAAAGGGCGCGGATGGCGCGCGAAAGGCGCTGCAGCTGCTCAAACGCGGCGGCGCGCTTGGGATCCTTTTCGATCAAAAGATGAACGATGGGATTCCGGTGTCATTCTTCGGCCATACCGCCATGACGCCCGCGGCACCTGCCCAACTCGGTCTTCGCTTCGGCAGCGACATCATCCCGGTGCAAACCGAACGCCTTGGACCGGGACGCTTCCGCATGACCTGTCACCCGCCAATGCAGCATCCGAAAAGCGGCAATCGGCAGGAGGACATCTCAACTGCGATGGAAGAGCTCAATCGTAAGCTTGAGTCCTGGATTCTCCACAAGCCGCAGGACTGGCTTTGGCTGCATCGGCGCTGGCCGCAAAAGACCTATGACCGTATGGATATCAGCAGCCAACACCGCTGAGCATGGTCAATTGGTCGCCGGCATGGGCCCGACCAGAAGCTGCGGATCCACACGCTCCTCGAACCAGTTGATGCGCCAGTCCAGATGAGGTCCGCTTGAACGGCCTGTGCTGCCGAGCTTGCCAATCTCCACACCCTGCTTGATCTGCTGTCCGACTTCGACAGAAAGCGACTCCATGTGAAGGAAAGCGGAGGTCAAGCCATGGCCGTGATCCAGGATCACCGTGCCACCGCTGTAATAGAGATCGGGCTCCGCGAGGGTCACGATGCCGTCCGCAGGCGCGGCAATCGACGTTCCCTTAGGGGCCGCAATATCGACTCCGAAATGCGGGCGGCGCGGTTCGCCATTAAAAATGCGTTGGCTGCCGTAAACGCCTGTGATGCGCCCAACCACCGGCCAGATGAAGCCGTTGTCGAAAAAGGCTTCTGGGTGGTCGATTGCCCGGACTCTGGCGATCTCGGCATTCTCCTGCTTGATCCGCTCAAGCACCTCTTCTGGCGGTGACACGTATTTCTTGGCCACGCCGTCGATGCGCTGAATGTCATATTCACGCGCCTTGACCGGGAGCAGCCGCGCTTCCTTGGAACCATCCGGGTAGGTAACGTTGAGTTCCACTTCGGCCCCAGCATCCCGACCGAACCCGAGGACAAACTGCCCCTCCGGCGAAATGCGCAACAGTCGCTCGCCAACCTGCACCTCTGCGCCGGGCGTGACCCTGCCGAAAATCAGACCGCCCTGAACCAGATCTCCATCGAGGACCAGATCTCCCGCAGCCATCGCAGGCCCGCCAAGAAGCGAAAGCAATGTCGTCGCCAGGAAAGCGAATTTCAGATTACGCCATGTCATAACAAAGATCCCTGAGGGTCATCTCGCGTCGGGGGGCTCGTTTGCGGCTTCGCGCGTTTCGGTTTCGCCCCTCCCGCCGGTTGGGCCGCCGCAGCCTCAGATGGCTCGCCGGCGACCGCCGAAACCTCGCCATCATAGAATTCAATACCCAGCGACGCACCTTCGGAAACATCACCGGCCCGCAACACACTACCATCCGTGCCGCGAACCACCGCGAAACCGCGTTTGAGCACATTTTTGTAAGACACGCTTTCCAGCACGCGGTCCAGTTCCTTGACCGCACGCTGCCGCTCGAGAACAAGACTCCGGCCCGAGTCGCCGAGACGGCGCGCTGCATCGAGACGCTGGAAAGCTTGTCGAAAAGGCTCAACGAGCCGTGGCCGGAGTGACTGCAAGCGTTCGCCTTGTGCCGAAAGCTGCTGGCCGGCCAAACGAATCTGCTGCCGCGGGTGCGGTAACTGCGCCGCCAATTCAACGAGCGCGCCGCGCCGGTAGGCAACGAGGTTCCCCATGGCGTTGGCAAGGCGTTCGGCAGAATCGTCCAGGCGCTGGCTCTTTTCTTCCAGCAGCCGTTTGGGATCCGGCAGGCCGCGGCCAAGCCCCTCGATCTCCATACGACGCTCACTTAGAAAGCGGCCGGTGCCACTCAAGAGACGGCGCTCCAGGTCCAGCATCTGCGTCGTCAGCTCAGCCCGGACGGGCACCGCAATTTCAGCAGCCGCTGTGGGTGTCGGCGCCCGGCGATCTGAGGCAAAATCGATCAACGTGGTATCGGTTTCGTGCCCAACAGCCGAGATCAGCGGTATTTCGGATTCCGCTGCTGCCCTGACCACGACCTCTTCATTGAAAGCCCAGAGATCCTCAAGACTACCGCCGCCGCGCGCGACGATCAGGACATCCGGGCGCGGCAGCGGTTCGCCAGCCGAAAAACCGTTGAAGCCACGGATTGCCGCCGCCACCTGCTCGGCCGCGGTCTCGCCTTGAACCAAAACCGGCCAGACCAGAACCCGGCGCGGAAAGCGGTCGGACAGGCGGTGCATGATGTCCCGGATCACCGCACCAGTGGGCGAGGTCACGACACCGATAACATCGGGCAGGAAGGGCAACTGCCGTTTGCGCTCGGCATCGAACAAACCTTCAGCCGCCAGCTTGCGCTTGCGATCTTCCAGCAGCTTCAGCAGAGCCCCTGCCCCTGCGAGCTCCATTGCATCGATTACGATCTGATACTTGGACCGTCCTGGATAGCTGGTGACCCGGCCGGTGACGATGACCTCCATGCCATCTTCCGGCTGCAGGGCCAGCCGCCCGGCCACGCCGCGCCAACAGACACCGTCGAGCACCGCCGATTCGTCCTTCAGGGCCATGTAGAGATGACCGGAGGCCGCGCGCTTGAAGCCGGAGATCTCACCACGCACCCGGACCCGGTCGAAACTGGTCTCCAGAGTGCGTTTCACCGCCTGGGAAATCTCGGATACGGAAAACTCGGGCATGTTGCCCGGATCTGAATTCATCTTCTCTGTCACTTCTCCTGGAACCGCGCCGCCGCCGTCTGTAGAAAGATCGCTCGTTGCGTCGGCATCCTATGCTAAAAAACCGCCCCCGGTGAAGAATGACTCGGGCTCAGAGGGATTTTTTTCAATGAAGATTCTAGTCGTCGGTTCCGGCGGGCGCGAACACGCCCTTTGTTGGTCTCTGGCTTCCTCACCGCTTTGCGATGCTCTTTTCTGTGCGCCTGGTAACGCTGGTGTTGCCTCAGTGGCGACCTGCGTGTCCATCGGCGCTGAAGACATAGAGGCTATCGCTTCCTATTGTGGCGAAAACAAGATCGATTTTGTCGTGGTCGGCCCGGAAGTCCCGCTGGTTCTCGGCTTAGCGGACCGCCTGAATGCCTTGGGCATAAAGACTTTCGGTCCTTCCGCCGCCGCCGCGGCTCTGGAAGGCTCCAAGGGCTTCATGAAAGATATCTGCGCCAAGTATGGGGTTCCAACCGCCGCCTATGGCCGCTTCCAGGACGCCGAGTCGGCCAAGGCTTTCATCCGGCAGCAAGGCGCCCCCATTGTCGTCAAAACCGACGGCCTTGCTGCAGGTAAAGGCGTGATCATCGCCGAAACCGTCGAAGCGGCGGAACAGGCGGTAGACGCCGCCATGACAGATGCGGTCTTCGGTGATGCCGGTGCCGAGCTTGTCATCGAGGAATTCATGAGCGGCGAAGAGGCGAGCTTCTTCGTCCTCACCGACGGCATCAGCGCCCTCCCCCTGGCTTCCGCCCAGGATCACAAGCGCGTGGGAGACGGCGATACGGGCTTGAACACCGGTGGCATGGGCGCCTACTCACCGGCACCGGTTCTAACGCCGGACATGCAAAAACGTGTTCTGGATGAAATCGTCCAACCCACCATCGACGGACTGCGCAGCGAAGGTAAGCCCTACACAGGCGTGCTCTACGCCGGTCTCATGATCACTGCGGAAGGACCGAAGCTGATCGAATACAACGTGCGCTTTGGCGATCCGGAGTGCCAGATTCTCTTACCGCGTCTGAAGTCGGACCTGTTACCCGCCCTCGTCGCGACCTGCGATGGCAGCATCGATCAAGTCGAGCTGTATTGGCACGAGGAAGCGGCTTTGACGGTGGTTATGGCGGCGAAGGGTTATCCCGGCAGCTACGCTAAGGGCGATGAGATCGGTGGCCTTGAACAGGCCGGCGCCCTAGAGGATGTCGTTGTCTTCCATGCCGGAACCAAGACAGGTAACGATGGAGCCGTCCTCGCCAACGGCGGACGGGTCCTGAACATCACCGCAAAGGCAGCGACCATCGCCGATGCTCAAAAGAGCGCTTACGCGGCGGTCGACAAGATCGACTGGCCGGGCGGCTTCTGCCGTCGAGACATCGGCTGGCGCGCCGTGGAGCGCGGCGAGTAAGGCCAAGGCCGCTTGGTCTTCTCAGGTGGTCGCCGACGCAAGCTTGTCGCGGATAGATTCCGCCCAGACAACGTGGCCGGGCTCCTTGCCGCCCAGGATCGACAGCATCAAGGCTTCACCATCGGAGATGTTTTCGAAGGCGCGCATAACGCCGGACGGGCAGACGATGCCGTCCAGATATCCGAGTTCGACCGAATGCTCGCCCTCGTCGCCCCAAAAGATTCGCCAGCGCCCGGTCAGGCAGACAAAGGTTTCTTCACTGTCGTGAGAGTGCAGCGCGGCCCCATTGCCTGGCTGCGCGCGGATAAAATCAATGTGGTAATTCTCCGCCTGTTCGACTTTCGAGCGCAGATTTTCGTCTGCGGTTCCACCACCCAGCGCCCCCAGCAGGATCCGGTTATGGCCCGGGACCACTGCATCGATGAAGGCCGTGTCGCTGTGGGGCAGTTCGTTAAAACGGAAGACGCGGCCGAGCATCTCCTCCTCGGACATGGCTCGGGTCCTGCCGAAGTAAGCACCAACCTTCTCGTCAAACTCGATGTCCTGCTCAAGTCTCATTGCTTGTTTCCTGCCTTTCGTCTCAATCGCAAAATCCAAAAGCTGCTCAATCAGCCCTTCCGGATTGGTCAGCATCATCTCATGTCCACCGGTCAGGCTGCATACCTGCCAGCGATCGTCACCTGAGAAACGTTCGATAAAGCTCTGATAGGGCTGCGGATCACGGTCGCTTGCAAAGAGATAGAGCCGCTTTCCGCCGAAGCTTTGCGATGCAGCTTCTGCCTTATCCGTAAAGGCTTTGAGCGGTTGATCTGTCAACCGCCGGGAGAGAAGCTTCAAAACTTCCGGGTCCCTGATGGAAAACTGCGCCGGATTCGGCGGCGGAATGCGCCAGCCTTCGCCTCGTTCTTCCGCAGCCGCCAAAAACGTCTCACGCGCCGCCGAGGGAATGATGTCCAACAGAGCTTCGCCTGGCTCTGGGACGACCGCCTCGATGTAGATGACGGCTGCGATCCTCTCTGGACAACGCGCCTCCAGCGCGCGGCCGATCATGCCGGCATAGGAATGCAGCACCAGAACGACATCGCGAAGCTCCTCGTCTCTCAACAGGCCTTCGATTTCGTCGATATGGTCCTTCAGCCCAATGGAACGGGACAGGACGTCGGCTCTCTCACTCAAGCCCGTAAGTGTAGAGCAATAGACCCGATACCCGGATGCCTGGAGGCCGCGCGCGACAGCTTCCCAGCACCAGCCGCCATGCCAGGCGCCGTGCACCAGAACGAAAGCATCCGGTTTCAGCGCGGTGACCATAGGCGTTTCGATGCGATTTCAGCCCCCTGCGCCAGCGCCGTCAGTTTGGCGAAGGCAACATCGGCATCCACCAAACCATCACCGGCGAAGGTCGAAAAGCCGCAATCCGATCCGGCGATCACCCGCTCCCGCCCGACGATACTGGCGAAGGTTTCGATGCGCTGAGCAACGAGTTCGGGATGTTCGATGAAGTTGGAAGTCGAATCGATACAGCCAGGCGCCAGGATTTTGTCTTCCGGGATCTCCACATCACGGAAGACGGTCCATTCATGGGCGTGACGCGGATTGGAAGCTTCAAAAAGAAGCGTTTGCGGCCGGGCCTTAAGAACGACATGAATGATCTTTTCCAGAGGGATGTCCTTATGATGCGGTCCCTCGTAATTGCCCCAGCAGAGGTGCATGCGCAGACATTCAGGCGGCAAACCCTCCAGAGCGTTGTTGAGCGCTTCGATCTGCTCTTCCGCATGCCTCAAGAAGGTCGCGTCGTCTTCCTTCTGAAAGATGGTGTGCCGGCCCATGGCCAGGTCCGGACAGTCGATTTGCAGCATGAATCCGGCGTCGACGATGGCCGCATACTCCTCGCGCATGGCCGCAGCTAGGGCGTCGAGGTAGCGCTTGTGCTCCCCGTAGAAACGGTCCGGTTGAAAGACCGCGATCACGCCCGGCGAAGCGGCGTTCATGAAAGCGCCAGTCGGCCTATGGGCATCGACCGCGCCTTTGAAGGCAGCAAGGTCAGCCTTGAGCGGCTCCCGGTCCTTAACGGTGATCTCGCTGGTGCAACAGGGCCGCGGAAGCGGCAGCGCATTCTTACGCCACTCACCGAGCATCTTTGCGAAGCCCGGGAACTCAGCGAGATCGGCGCCCGGGATCCGTTCGCTATCTCCGGAAAAGCCGGTCAGTCGGTCTTTGATGTAATTGGCGTAACCGATTTTGGAAAACTCGCCGTCGGAGACGACATCGATACCGCATGCGGCCTGACGGGCGACGATATCATCGACGGCCTCGGCAACGACACGATTGAAATCTTCCAGCGACTCGAGTTCACCGCGCTCCTTCGCGAGCAGAAGGTCGCAAACATGATCGGGGCGTGGCAGCGACCCGACGTGGGTTGTCAGAATTCGACCTTCGCTGCGCATAGCTTCGCTCCTTCAGCCCTTGACCGAACCCGCGGTGAGACCACTGATAATCTGGCGGGCGGCAAAGAAGGTGAATAGCAGCGGCGGAATGACGATCAACGTGCCCATCGCCATGATTCGCCCCCACTCCACCCCGGTGTCGGTGATGAAACCGGCCGCGCCCACCGGCAGGGTACGGGTCTTCCGACCAGTCAGCAGCAGCGCAAGAATGAACTCGTTCCAGGCAATGCGGAACGTGAAGATCCCTGCCACCGCGTAACCCGACTTCATCATGGGGAAGAGGACCTTGAAGAAGACCTGCAGCGGCGAGGCGCCGTCGACAATCGCCGCCTCCTCCAGTTCCACCGGGATCTGTTTGTAAAATCCAAACAACAGCCAGATCGCGAAAGGCAAATTTAGCGCGGTATAGAAGAAGATCAGCACCGTCAGATCGGCGTTCAGGCTCAAGGTCGCCACCATCGCGAAGGCCGGCACAGCCAGAACGGCCGGGGGAACCATGCGAACCAATAGCGTCGCATTGGCGACGAAACGACGGCCTTTGAACTCCAAACGCGCCAAAGCATAGGCGCAGAGCCCGCCAAGGAAGAGGGTCAGAAAGGTTGAGATGGTCGCGACAATAACCGAGTTGATGAAGTAGCGATCGAACTTACCTCGCGTCAGGATGTAGTCGTAGTTCTCCATGGTCGGAAAGAAGAAGAACCAGACCGGCTTGGCGTCGAAGATCAACACCTCGTTCTTGAAAGAAGTGGAAATCATCACCCAGATCGGGGTGAGGCAGATAATCGCCAGGACGATCAGTCCGGCGTAGTGGCTCCAGAGCCGCAGGGGGCTGTCGATACGCTGCATGGACATTAATACCTCATATGTCCGACTTCTCCTTCATCGGATTGCCCACAACCAGGATCCCAAGACTTAAGAGAAAGACGATGAGAATAAGCAGAACCGAGATGGCCGAGGCGTAGCCTAGAAGCTGCGCATCGAAGGCCCGGTTATAGATGTGCAGGGACAGCAGCTCGGTCGCCCGGCCCGGTCCGCCGCCGGTCAGGATGTACATAACCTCGAGCGCCCGGAAGACGTCGATCAGGCGCATCAGCAGTGCAATAACCAGGATCGAACGGATCATGGGCAACTTGACCAGGAAGATCTGCTGCCACCAGTTGGCGCCGTCGATCCGGCTCGCTTCCAGCACCTCGGACGGCAGCGCCTGCAATCCGGCGATGACGATGATGAAAATGAAGGGCGTCCACTGCCAGATATCGGTGAAGACGATGGCGAAGAAGGCCAACTCGGCGTCCCCGAGCCAAACCTGCGGCTCGATCCCGAGGAAGCCCAGATAGTAGTTGATCCAGCCGACGCGTGCGTCGAAGAGGTAGCGCCAGATCAGACCCACCACCACTGGCGAGACCATCAGCGGCAGGATGAAAATGGTTCGGAAAATACTGGCGCCGCGGATCGGTTTTTCCAGCAACAGCGCGAGCGTGACGCCGAGGATCATCTCGATCAGGATCGTCCAGAAGCCGAAGCGGAAGGTGACCCAAATGGATTCCCGGACATCCGGGTCGCTCAGCATCCGGATGTAGTTGTCGAAGCCGACATGCTCCGCCTTGGCGAATTTGGTGCCGATCTTCCAGTCGAAGAAGCTGAGGTAGAAGGCGTCGGCGACCGGATAGAGCAGCCCGGCGACCATCACCACCGCGGCCGGCAGAACGAAGAAGTAAGGCGTCAGGACCCTGCCGCGCGCCTGGGCTTTCGCCTCAGCTATGACCGTGTGTTCCGACACGCTGTCTCCGAACCTTCTCTCATGTCTGCTTGTCGTGGCCCCGGATCAGACCGACACAGGGAACTAACCCTGCGCCGGCCTTCCGGGAGGTACGCTTCAGGGCCTACTGGCGATACTTGGCCCAGGCGTAATAGCCTTCCCGCTCCATGATCGCGCGGGCCTTCTCGTTGGCCTCGTCCATGATCGGCTGGATCGGGTCGTTGGTCGTGATGACCTTGGTCAGCGCCTGTCCCAGAACGTCGATGTTCAGTTCGTTCCACTCGGGGATCAGCGGACGCCAGTCCGGATCGGCACAGGGAAGCTGTTCGGCAACCACCGGGTATTCCGGAAACTGCTTCACGAACTCAGGATGATTCAGAGTCGAAATCCGGACCGGATCGCCGCCCAACTCGACCATCCGCTTGTCGCCAGCCTTGGAGGTCATGTACTGCACGAAGAGGAAAGCAGCTTCCTGGTTCAGAGAATTAGCAGGGATTCCCATCGCGAAACCGCCGGTCTCGGAGCCGCAGCGAGACCCCACCGGATGCAGCGCAAAGCCAACCTTACCGTCGACTTTGGAGAGTTTCGGATTCCGCGACATTGCAGCAATCTTCAAGCTATCGAGATACATAGCGGCGTCGCCCTGCAGGAAAGCGGCCGACATTTCCGAGAACCCATAAGACGGGATACCGGTCGGTCCGGTCTGGGCAACCGTGCGCAAGACCTCAGCGGCCTTGACGGCTTCCGGGCTGTTGATCACCGGATTCCACTTGTCATCGAAGATTTTGCCGCCGAGCGGTGCCAGATGCAGCAGCCAGGCCGCGGTCACCTGATGACCCGTCTTGCCACGCGAGGTCAGGGCGCCCATGCCCTTCTTGTCCTTGATCGTTTGCGAAACGGCGACAAGCTCGTCATAGGTCGTGGGCGGTTCCAGCCCTAACTCTTCAAAGACATCCTTGCGGTAGGCCAGAATGGAGGTCTCGGCCCCGAATGGCACACCGTAAAGAGCGCCGGACTTTCCAGGCATGTAACCCTTGGTACCGCCGACAACACCACCGTTCTGCAGATAGGCGTCCGCAATATCATCGATATCGTAGTCAGGATCGACCAACGACCCGTTGGTAAAGAACTGGCTCAGAGGTGTCAGAAGACCCTTAGAGACGTACTCACCCTTCCACATCACGACCCAGGAGACCACGTCGTACTCGCCCTCGTCCTTGGACATCTCCAGGATTTGCCGGTCACGCAATTTCAGGTACTGCAGGGCGTCGATTTCGACCTCGATACCGGTCTCGTCAGTGAACTCCTCTACCAGGGTCTCGGCCGCCTTGAAATGGCTGAGCGCCGGCCAACTGACCACAATGGTCGTGCCCGCGTATTTTTCGTAAGGGTTGGCCAGAGCGGCACCTGCCAGGGCCGTCAAGGCGACGGCCGCTCCCGCGGTCGACGCCGCCACTTTTCCAAACCAAGTCTTCATCTCATTTCCTCCCTTAACCCTGTTTCTACGACAGTTGCAAAGTCACCGTGCGGCTGACGCCGTCACGGGTCAGAGTGCCTGGCCGCTCGCGCGGTCAAACAGGTAAAGCCGGTCGGTATCGAAGTAGTAGGTGCCGGATTCCATCGGCGCGGCATCCGGCCCGACCTCGACCGCCGCCGTGAAGTGTTTGCCGCCCACCGAGGCCGCGAGAAACTGGCTCGAGCCGACGTATTCCGCGACATCGACCGCCAGTTCTATGGGCGCAAAGGTCCCGTTGCCCCGGTCTCCGGCGGAAAAGTGTTCGGGACGCAGGCCGAGAATGATCTCCGACGAACTCGCCGCGTCGGCCTGAGCCTGCAAGCGTCCGGGCACCGGCAGCTCGAAGCCCTGTCCCTTCACCGCGAGCGCGCCGTTGCTGCGGGTCAACTCCGCCTCGACCAGGTTCATGGAAGGCGAGCCGATGAAGCCGGCAACAAAGAGATTGGCCGGCGCGGTATAGACCTCACGCGGGCTCCCGACCTGCTGAATCAAACCGTCTTTCATAATCACGATCCGGTCCGCCATGGTCATAGCTTCGATCTGGTCGTGGGTGACGTAAACCATGGTGCGTTCAAGACGCTTATGCAGGATCGCCAGCTCGGTGCGCATGGTCGCGCGCAGCTTGGCGTCGAGGTTCGACAGTGGCTCGTCGAAAAGAAAGCAGTAGGCGTCGCGGACGATCGAACGCCCCATGGCCACGCGTTGCCGCTGACCTCCCGAGAGATCCTTTGGCTTCCGGTCCAGGTAGGGCGTCAGTTCGAGCATCTCGGCGGCACGCCGCACCCGCTCGTCGATCTCCGCTTTCGGCACACGCGCCAAGCGGAGCGCAAAAGACATGTTGCCCGCCACGTCCATGTGCGGGTAAAGCGCATAGGACTGAAAGACCATGGCGATGTCGCGCGCTTTGGGCTGCGCGTAGGTCACGTCCTTGTCGGCGATGAAGATCTGACCGGAGGTTACGGTTTCCAGACCGGCAATCATGCGCAGCGTGGTCGACTTGCCACAGCCCGAGGGGCCGACGATCACAACAAACTCACCCTCGGCAATCTGAAGATTGAGTTCCGGAATGACCACGACGTCGCCGAAGGCCTTTACGACATCTTTCAGCACCACGCCAGACACCTGCGCACTCCCTCCCTCTGTTTGTATTCCGATGCAGCTTCTTCGCTTCGACCCGCAAGTCAGTGCCGCTGGGTCTCAACATCGTTACATCGGTTTGCCGCATTACGACTGTTCGCTGCGACCTTGTTTTGTTATCGATAACACTATTCAAGAACGAGAATCAATGCATAATGTCATACGCTAACATTTTCTATCGGCAAATGCCATGAGTGAGCAAAAACAGGCTAAAACCCGCGCACGCCGCCGATCTCAGGGGTCGGGAACCCTTAGCGAGGTCGCGCGCGCGGCCCAGGTCAGCGAGATGACCGTCTCACGGGTTCTGCGGCGCAAGGACAAAGTCGCCGCCAAGACACGCGACCATGTGCTGCAGGTCATCCGCGATCTTGGCTATGTGCCGAACCGCTTGGCCGGCGCCCTCGCCTCCGCCAGTTCCAATCAGCTCGCGGTGATCGTTCCCTCGCTGCGCAACATCGTCTTTCCCGAAGTGCTGTCCGGTATCACCGATCGTCTGGACGAAGCCGGCTATCAGGCGGTGATCGGCATATCGGATTACGATCTGGAGCGTGAAGCGTCACTGGTCGAAGCGATGATGTCCTGGCGGCCGGCCGGCATCATCGTGACCAATACACGCCACAACGAGCACGCGACCAAGATGCTTCAGGTTACCAAGTCGCCGGTCGTCGAGATGATGGATCTGACCAATTCTCCCATCGATATCTGCGTGGGCCTGGATCATCGCAAAGCCGGCGCAGAGATGGCTCGGCACCTGATCGCCAAAGGTTATCGGCAGATCGGTTATCTGGGTTGCGATCTCTTCGCCGACGCCGCCGCAGGAAAACGCTTCGAAGGCTTCTGCACCACTCTGCAGGAGGCAGGCCTATCCATCGCCACCAAGCTGACCATAGATGAACCGTCGGGTATCGGACTGGGACGCCGCCACATGGCCGAGTTGCTCTCGAATGTCCCGGACGGACGTAAACTCGATGCCGTCTACTTCTCCAATGACGCGGTCGCCGTCGGCGGCCAGATGTACTGCATGAAAGAAAACATCCGGATCCCGGAAGAGCTCGCGCTGGCAGGCTTCAGTGGACTAGAAGTGGGCCAGGCCATGCCCATCCCCCTAACCACGATCCGCTCGAAGCGCTACCACGTCGGCTGGCTGAGCGCCGACTGCGTCGTGCGACGGTTGAACGGCGAAGATCCTCCGAAGATCACCGATGCAGGCTTCGAGTTGATCGAAGGCGAAACTGCCTGAAGCAAAATCCTGTCACTCTCCAGGGCTGCGCTCGCCCGACCCTTCCTCGCTGAGATCCCGGTTGCCAGGATGCTCCTGGCCAGGTCCCCAAATGGCCTGATAGGTGTCTTTGCGAAACCCGAACCTCTCGAAAAGAACGAACAGCAACCAAAAGAAAAGAGCGACCCCCACGACAAAGAGAAAGCTGGTTTCGGGCAAACCCATGATCAGCATTCCGGTCGCGATGGCGGCAAAAGCGATGGCGACCGCGAGATAGCCGCCGCATTTGTGCCAGGCTTCGAAAGAGAGTCGCCGCGCCGTCATATCGTAATGGTCGCCGCGCCAGCTTGCCGGTTCGCCGGGGTCCGCTTTCGGATCGGTCGGACCGCCCTTACTGCCGCGCAGCCAGCCGCTCATGACCTGCGCACAGGCCAGCAGTATCGCGGCCGCGCCCAGAATCCCATGGATGGAAAGTTCGAAGCCGCCGCTTTCGGATACCGCCAGATAGGCGGCAACGAGCATCAGAACCACGCCGCTGTACTGCGTGACCCGATGCAGCCGCCACCAAACTTGATTGTCCAATTCTCTTGGCCAGTTCTGCTGCGGAAGGACCTTAAAAAAACGAGCGCTGAGGATCCCGATCGGAACCAAAACCAGCCATGCGAAGAGCATGATCACGGCATGTAAAAGAAAAGGGTCCAAGACTTCGCTCCGGCGTGTTTTTCACAATCCGCGCCGTTGGCATAACCGACAGCGATGGCGTTTGCCAAGCCTGTTGGAACCGGGCTGGAAACTCCGCTCCGTCCGTCGGAGCGGAAAACTTGGATGTAAGTGCAATAGCGCAAAGCAACACTAAGAAATTGTTTTTACGTCATATTTTCCATTACACAACGTAAGAGGAATCCGCGCGGTCCAAGCATCTGAAAAAAATCTGCGACACTTGAGTTTCTAACGTCGCGCCTGAAAGAAACGTCGCAGGACCTCGCCGCAGGCTGTTTCCTCGAGCCCTCCGATCACCTCGGGCCTGTGATGACAGGTCGGTTGCTCGAAGATACGGGGGCCGTGTTCGACCCCGCCGCCTTTTGGGTCATAAGCGCCGAAGTACACACGTCGGAGGCGCGCGAAAGAGATGGCGGTCGCGCACATGGGACAGGGTTCCAACGTAACGTAGAGATCCGCCTGCTCCAGGCGTGTCTGACCGAGCGCCTCGGCGGCAGCCCGGATAACCAGCAGTTCAGCGTGCGCTGTGGGGTCGTGCCTGGTTTCGACAAGGTTATGGGCCTCGGCCAGAACCGCACCGGTTTTGCCCTCGACCAGCACGGCGCCGACCGGCACCTCACCGAGAGCTTCGGCCCTGCGTGCGAGTTCGAGGGCCCGCTGCATATGACTTTCGCGCTGTCCAGACATCGGGCGACCCTGAAGCCGCACAGGAAAGCGGTCAAGGATGAATTGACGTCAACCGACCGCCAGATCCGCGAGACAATCGTCCAGGCATTTGAAAGAACTGCTCCAGCCCATTTCGTGCCGGTCGCGAATCTCGCCGTCGGCGAAGCCTTTCTGCGTGAACAGCATTTCGCAGCCATCGGGGTGATCCCGAAATTCCAGCGTGATCAGCGTTTCAGCACCCGGACCGTCAGGCGTGTCCCATGCCCAGGTGAAGGCCAGTCGTTCCGGAGGCGAGATTTCCCTATAGACACCGCCGACGCAATTGTGCTCGCAGTTCGCGCCTTCCATGCAGGTTCGCCAGCGCCCGCCAACCTGCAGGTCGATATGGCATTCCGGAATCGTTACGCCTTCAGGTCCCCACCAGCGCACCAGGATTGCCGGGTCGGTGAAAGCCTGAAACAGCGTCTGTCGGTCCGCATTGAAGACCCGTGACAATCGCAGCACATAGTCTTCCGGCTCGCTTTCCTCATGCGTCATCGCACTAGGCTTTGCGGGATCTACCATGACCAGGCTGCCTTCCTTGTTGTTTTACACCCGCCTGTTCGGCTCTGGCCTGAATCTCCCGCGCCTTGTCCAAGTAACGCGAAAGCTGATCGAACTTCTGCCCCCAGAACTTTCGGTGCCGCGAGACCCATTGATCGACAGCCATCAAGGGTTCCGGCCGCAGGCTACAAAGCCGCCACTGCGCATTGGTCTCGCGCTCCACCAGTCCCGCTTTTTCCAGCACTTTCAGATGCCGCGAGATCGCCGGCGCGGAGATATCGAACGGCGCCGCCAGTTCGCCAACGGGCGCTTTACCCTCCGCCAGTCGCTCCAGAATCGCGCGCCGCGTCGGGTCCGCGAGGGCTGCGAAGGTCTGGCTTAGAGCATCGTTTGCTGGCATTGATTAACAACTCTATTAATTAGCGTAATTGTTAAATAATAGAGGGATCAATGAAGGTCAAGCGCCCCTTTCCGCAACCTGTTTTGCGGTCTCTTTCGAATTGCTTCAACTATCTGAGCTACGATTGCTGCCTGCTATTGCTCCACCCCTCCGCCATGCCTACATTCGCGCCATGTCACAGATCTCAACAAAGCTTCGCCCTGCCATCGGTCTGACTTTGGATTCCGAAGAGGCGGGCGGCTGGTCGAAATTTCCCTGGTACGCGCTGCGCCAGAACTATTGCGATGCGGTTGTAAAAGCTGATGGTCTGCCCATCGCCCTGCCGCACGAAGCTGAACTGGCAGAACACTACCTGGATCAGCTCGATGGCCTGATCGTCACCGGCGGCGCCTTCGACGTCGACCCGGCACTTTTCGGGATGAACAGCCGACACGAAACTGTCAGAACGAAAGGCCGGCGCACAGAGTTCGAACTGGCGATAACGAAGGGCGCTCTGAAACGCGATCTTCCCGTACTCGGTATCTGCGGTGGACAACAGCTCTTGAACGTGGTTCTTGGCGGCGACCTCATCCAGCACATCCCCGACGAAGTCGATCAAGCCCTGGCTCATGAACAGCCCAATCCACGCGATGAGGCGGGACACGAGGTCTCGCTCGCCGAGGGCACGCTTCTTCATCGCATCTGCGGCACAAAAACCCTCGCTGTCAATTCGGCTCACCATCAGTCAGTTAAATCGGTGGGCGACGGGGTCGTCATCAACGCGACGGCTGCGGACGGTGTGATCGAAGGCATCGAAGCGCCGCGCTTCCATTTCTGCCTTGGAGTTCAGTGGCACCCGGAGTTTTCGATTTCCAGCGGCGACGATGCGATCCTGGAGGCCTTTATCGCAGCCGCCTCAGGGCAGGAAGAAAGACAAGCGGCCTATGCCTGAGAAAAAATCGAAACGCACCGGTACTGCATCGAACAAGCCTGCATCGAATAAACCCACTGCGGCTCGCACCGGGAATGCGACGGCAAAACCGGCTGAGAAAAAGGAATCCAAAGGCGAGCGCATTGCTAAAGTCATCGCCCGAGCCGGCCTCTGCTCGCGGCGGGATGCGGAACGCTGGATCGCCGAGGGCCGGGTCCAACTCGACGGCAAAACGCTCGACACCGCCGCATGCGTGGTTAAACCAGGGCAGTCGATTGTCGTCGATGGGCAGCCCCTACCCGCCCCCCAGCAGGCGCGTCTCTGGCGTTTTCACAAGCCCAAGGGAGTCATCACGACCCGCAAGGACCCGGAAGGCCGGCCAACTGTTTTCGACGGCCTGCCCAACGACCTGCCGCGTCTGGAGCCGGTCGGACGATTGGATTTCAATTCCGAAGGTCTGCTGCTGTTCACCAACGACGGCGAACTCAAGCGCAAACTCGAACTGCCCTCGACCGGCTGGTCGCGGCGTTATCGTGTACGCGTACATGGCAAGGTCGATCCGGCACAGATAAAAGCGCTTGAAAAAGGCATCACCGTAGAGGGTATCAACTACGGTCCGATCCAGGCGCGTCTGGAACATCAAGCTGCCAGCAACGCCTGGCTCGCCATGACCCTGCGCGAAGGCAAAAACCGGGAAATCCGCCGCATCTGCGAGCATCTGGGACTGGTGGTCAACCGGCTGATCCGCGTGTCCTACGGTCCCTTTCAGCTCGGCGATCTGGAGCCAGGGAAGATCGAAGCGATCCCGGCGCGCATCCTGCGCGATCAGCTCGGCATCAAGATCGATAACAGCGGCGAGGCGGCGCCGGCCAGCAAGAAACCGGGCCGAAGCGGCAAGGCCGGAGCCGGCAGAAAGAGCCCTTCGAAACCCGCGTCCGGTCCCGCGCCGAGGGTCAAAAAGGGTGCGACGGACCTGACAGACAGCATCGGAAGCAAGGGCGGCAGAAAGAGCGGCCGCTCCAGTCCAGCCAAACCTGCGTCGAAACACCCGAAGTCCGCCAAGCCAGCGGCTAAACCAAAAGCGGGAGGTCGCAGTGCGAATCGTCGGCGGACGTCATAGAGGCCGTCCTCTCGAAGCGCCGGACGGGCTCGCGGTCCGCCCGACCGCCGACCGGACCCGGGAATCCATGTTCAACATCCTCTGCCAGGGAAAGCTGGCGGAAAACGGCAACCCGCTGATCGATGCGAAGGTGCTCGACGCTTTTGCCGGAACCGGCGCGCTCGGCCTGGAAGCCCTCTCGCGCGGTGCCGCCAAGGTCACGTTCCTGGAGAACCAGGCAGCCTCGCTCAAGGCCTGTCGCGCCAATATCAAGTCGCTGGGCGAAGAGGACGCCAGCGAGATTCTGCAAGGCGATGTCCTGCGCCCGCCACCGGCGAAGGCCGCCTGCGACGTTATCTTGATGGACCCACCCTATAATCAGGACCTTCCGCGCCCCGCCATAATCGCTCTGAATTCCGCGGGCTGGATCGCGGCCGATGCCATCCTTGTGGTGGAGCTAATGGCACAGGAAAGCTTCGAGGTTCCCGAGGGTTTCGAAGAACTGGACAACAGAAAGTACGGTAAGGCCCGGCTTATCTTTTTGCGTAAGCGGTGAGTTATGCTGGCGAGAGAAGCTCTCGAACGCGCCGCCGTAGTGTCTCGGCGAGGATGAACACCAGGGCCATGCAGAGTGCACCAATAATGTAGGGCCAATCCGGTCCGATCTTCTGGAACAAAAATCCGGCCCAAAGCGGCCCGATCACGCGAGCCAGACTGCTTGCCGCCTGCCCCATACCCAATGCAACGCCAGAAATCTCCGGGCGGCTCAGCTTGGTGATAAGACTCTGGATGGAGGGATTGCCCAAGCCGAAACCAGCCGCAAGGCAACCGATTGCCAGCAGCAGCTGCGGTATCGTGGTCGAACTGGGCACCAGCGCCATACCGCCACCCAACAGAATGGCCGCAAAGACCACAAGGCGCGCCTCACCGAAACGGCGGGTCAGCGGACCAAGTAATCCCGCCTGGAAAATCACGGCAATAACGCCGGCGAAGGCGAAAAGGTAACCAACCTGCTGTGCATCCCAGCCGAACGCAATATCCGCCCAAAGCGCCAGAGTGGATTCCATATGGGCAAAGACGAAGCCAACCAAAAAGAGGATCACGGTCACCAACGCCAGGTTCGGATAGTGCAGTGCTTTGAGGCCGGTGATCACGCGCTCGCCCAGCGGGCGTCCCTGCGCCGCACCCCGAGCCGCAGCAGCCTCCGCCGCCCGCTCCTGCCGAGACTTCACCTTGTGAGATTCAGGCAGAAAGAACAGCGCGAAACAAAAAGCCGTCAGCGACAGACTGGCTGACAAAAGGGGTGGAAAGAAGTAGTCAGGGCCCGTCGCCGTTTCGTCGAACAGCATGGCGGTAACGTTGAGCTCCGAGAGATAACCGCCCGTTCCCGCCCCGACGATGAAACTGAGCGCGAAAGCTGCGCCCAGCAGTCCCATGCCCTTCGCCCGGCGCTCCGGCGGCGTAATATCCGCCACATAGGCGGGCGCAGCCGAGAGATCGCCGCTCAGCGCACCAGCCAGGGCGCGGGCAGCCACCAGCACCCAGAACGACTGGGCGAAGGCGAGCATCAGGAAAGCGGTGGTGGTCGCCGCGAAGCTGATCAGCAAGACCGGTTTACGGCCCCAACGGTCACTGGCCCGTCCCCAAAGGGGCGCAGCAAAGAGCTGCATGAAGGAGTAGCTGGCGATCATGAAGGTGACCTCCAGCGGCGTCGCCTCGAAGCGCAGCGCCATGAAGGTCAGCAGCGGGACGATCAATCCGAACCCGAGCAGGTCGATGAAGATACAGATAAAAAGACGCGTCATACGGTGCTAACGGCGCCCGAAGAGTTTTTCAATGTCGGCCAGTTGCAGCTCAACGTAGGTGGGGCGGCCGTGATTGCACTGGCCTGAATGAGGCGTGGCTTCCATCTGCCGCAACAGGGCGTTCATCTCGTCTCCATTGAGTTTGCGGCCGGCCCGCACGGAGCCGTGACACGCCATGGTGCCGCAAACATGTTCCAGTTTTTCACGCAGCGCCAGAGCCTCGCCCAACTCCGCCAGTTCGTCGGCGAGATCCCGCAGCAGCCCCTGAACATCGACCTCGCCCAGCAACGCCGGCACTTCGCGCACCACCACAGCGCCTGGACCGAAGGCTTCCAGATGCAAACCAAGCTCCGCCAGTTCTTCGGCGCGCGCTGTCAGCCTCTGCACGGAGGCCTCTTCCAGCTCGATAACCTCGGGAATCAACAGCATCTGGCGAGCCACGCCGCTCTCCGCCAGCTGCTCCTTCATACGCTCATAGACCAGCCGCTCGTGGGCAGCATGTTGATCGACGATGACGATGCCGTTACGGGTCTGGGCCACCACGTAGGTGCCATGAAGCTGCGCACGGGCTGCGCCGAGCGGGTAAGCCTCCAGACTGTCGCCCGCTCCCACACCCGCCATCGCATCGTCAGCAGGCAAGGAATCGGTAAAAGCCTCGCTGTTCGATTGACCTTCGGCTGGAGGTCTCGCTTGAGGGGCAGCGTCGAAGCCCGGCAAAGGTGCATGATACCCTCGCGCCGCTTCCGCCATACCCGCAGGCAGGCGCGCGCTGGGTTGCCAGCCATAGCTCCCCTGGAACGCGCGCGGCGCTGTGGTCGCCGTCTCCCCCGGTTTGAAAGATTCGAGTGCCGCGCTTGCGACCGTGGTCGAAGCCCGGTGCCCGGCTTGGGCGAGCGCATGTTTGCAGGCACCGACAATCAAGCCGCGCACCAGCCCGGCCTCGCGGAAGCGCACCTCGGTCTTGGCCGGATGGACATTCACATCGACCATGTCGGCGGGCAGATCCACAAAAAGCGCGACAAGCGGATGGCGGTCGCGGGCCAGGAAGTCCTGATAAGCGCCCCGCACCGCGCCGTGCAGCAACTTGTCGCGCACCGGCCGTCCGTTGACGAAGAGATACTGATGTTGCGCATTGCCCCGGTTCAGGGTTGGCAGGCCGATATAACCGGACAGCCGCACGCCTTCCCGTTCCGCCTCGATTGGCAGGGCATTTTCCGAAAACTCGTGACCCATGACCGCCGAAAGGCGCTTCAAGCGGCTTTCGAAGAGATCGCCTTCCGCCGGCGCCAGACGGATGATCCGGCGATTTTCATCGGACAGGGTGAACCCGATGTCCGGATGTGCCATGGCCAGTCGGTTGATAGCGTCCTGGGCATGATTGATCTCGGTCCGGGCGGTTTTCAGGAACTTCAGGCGCGCCGGCGTGGCATAAAAGAGATCCCGCACCTCGATCCGGGTGCCGGGCGCCTGTGCCGCCGGCGCCGCGGGCAAGACCGTTCCGCCTTCGACGGTCAGGCTCCAGCCGTCTTCGCTGCCCGGCAGGCGGCTGCTGACGGTCATGCGCGAAACCGCACCGATTGACGGCAGCGCTTCGCCCCTAAAACCAAGCGTCCGGATATCGACCAGGTCGTCGCCCGGCAGCTTCGAGGTAGCGTGGCGCTCAACCGCCAGCATCAGCTCCTCAGCCGACATGCCGCAACCATCGTCCGCCACCGAAAGAAAGGCCCGCCCGCCATCGCGCATCACCACGTCGATGTGGCGCGCGCCGGCATCGATGGAATTCTCGACGAGTTCCTTGATCGCGGCCGCAGGCCGTTCGATCACCTCACCTGCCGCAATCTGATTGACCAGCGTGTTGGGCAGGCGCCGCAATACCCGCTGCGGACGGTTGTCTTCAGCGTTGGCCTTATTGCTTGGTCGGCTTCCAGTTGCGGTGGTCATGCTGTCACGTCACGCAGGCGCGAATCGCCCTGTTTTCAGGTCGAGTCAAACTAACAGGGAAGCCGGGCAGCCAAAAGCCCTTAGCGCATGGAGAAAGAGCCTGCGGTAATTGCCGCAGGCTCCTTCGAAAATGCTACTCGTGTAAGAAAGATATCAGGAACTGCCGTCCGGCGCCGGGCGCGTCGCGGTCACGTTTTCCGGCCGGCCGACCACCACAACCGTCAGAGCCTCGGGCTTGAACAGCTCCTTCGCAACCCGCCTCGCCTGGTCGAGTGTAACCGCCTCGATATAGCTGTTGCGCATATCCAGATAATCGATCCCGAGCCCCTGGATCTGCATGCCGAGCATCATACCGGCGATGCGGTCCGAACCCGACAGGCGCAAGGGAAAAGATCCGGTCAGGAAGGTCTTGGCACTGGCAAGGTCCTCAGCGCTCGGTCCTTCTTCCGCCATGCGCTTCCACTCAGCGCGCAGAACCTCGATGGATTCTGAGACGCGGGCGTTCTGGGTCGCGACCCCGCCACCGATCAAGGCCGCATGGTCCAGCGGATTGAGATAGCTGTAAACCGAGTAGGCCAAGCCGCGCTTTTCCCGAATTTCGCCATATAGCCGCGAGGACATGCCGCCGCCACCCAGGATGTAGTTGACCACGTAGGCCGCATAGTAATCAGGATCGTCTCGCTTGATGCCCTGGTGACCGAAGCTGACCACGCTCTGTGGTAGGTTCTTCTCCACCACGACCACGTCACCGGCGGCGGCGATCTCCATGTCGGGAATTGCCCGCAGGCTAGTGGTCTTGGGTAGCTCGCCAAAAGTCTTATCGAGCAGGGTCGCCAGTTCTTCGGGGGTCAAGTTGCCGACCACGGCGATTTTCAGGCGGTCTAGGGCGAAGCGGGTCCGCACCAGTTCCTGCATATCGGCGACGGTGATATTGGGCACGGTTTCGACGCTGCCATCTCCGGGGCGACCATAGGGATGATCCCCGAAAAACAGAGTCCGGAGCGTCTTGCCGGCGATAGCGTTCGGCGATTCTTTATCACGTTCCAGACCGACCATGATCTGGCTACGGATCCGTTCGACCGCCTCTTCGTCGAAGCGCGGCGCGGTCAAGGCAAGCCGCAAGAGATCGAAGGCCAGATCCTTGGTTTCGGTCAGGCTCCGAAGCGAACCGGTGAATTCGTCGCGCCCTGCACGAAAACTCAACCCGATGGAGTTCTCATCCATCAGACCTCGAAAGCCCTGAGAGTCTAACTCACCCGCACCTTCGTCGATCAAACCTGCCGTCATGCTGGAAAGACCGGCCTTGTCCGCTGGATCCTGAGCGGTTCCGCCCTTAAAGGCGAACTCGAACGCGATGATCGGGTTGCGGTGGTCCTGCACCAGCCAGGCCTCGATACCGCCTGGGCTGACCACCCGTTCAATCTCGACGGCAAGGACGGTTCCGGCAGACAAGACGACGGCGGCAACGCCCGCCGCCAGGCCCGTGAAAGCTGTCTTGAGCATTGGCATGACGGCACGCTCCGAAGTTCTGATCTGAGTCATGAGGCTGCCCTCCTTCACGAGGTTGGTTTCGGCAGCAAGAGGCCTGTCACGGAGCTCTCGTCACGGAACACGGCACGGGCCGCTTCGAGCACCTGCTCGGTCGTCACCTTGTCGATCAGGTCCGGCCAGGCTTCGATTTCCTCGATCGTCCGGCCGGTCGCCAGCGACATGCCGATGATACGCGGCGCGGTGCCCAGATCATCCCGCACATAAACGGAATCGGCACGTTTACGGCGCTGGGCAGAAGCCAGTTCTTTTTCGGTTATGCCCTTCTCGAGCACCAATTCGATTTCTGCCCGCAGCGCGGCTTCCAGGGTTTCCATATCGACCCCGGGCTGCGGCGAGGCGTAGAAACCAAAATCGCTAAGGTCGAGAGACGAGGCGCTGTAGTTGCTGCCGACCGAAACCGCGAGCTTCTGTTCCACCACTAGCGACTTATAGAGCCGACTGGTCGAACCGCCGCTCAGCACCTCATCGAGAACCTGCAACGCATAGGCGTGTTCGCTCGCACCGCGACGATAGCTCGGCGCCAGATAGGTGATGGCAAGCGCCGGTTGGCGCACGCGCGGGCTTTTGTGAACCACGCGCCGGGCCGAGCTCTGCGGCGGCTCTATGATTCGCTTGCGTTCGGGAACGGCACGTGCCGGTATCACGCCGTAGTACTTCTCGGCGAGCGGCCGGACCTCTTCGGCCGTGACATCGCCGGCGACAATCAAGATGGCGTTGTTGGGTGCATACCACTTTTTATAGAACGCCAACGCCGTTTCGGTATTCAGCTCCTCGATCTCATGTTGCCATCCGATGACCGGCAGGCGGTAGGGATGGTTGAGATAAAGCGCCGCGTTCATGGCTTCGAACAGCTTCGCGGAAGGATTATTATCGGTCCGGCTGCGGCGCTCCTCGATCACAACATCCCGCTCTGGCAGCACGACCTCATCAGTGAGGACCAGGTTGGTCATCCGGTCCGCCTCATGCTTCATCATGATCTCCAGCCGGTCGCGGGCTACCGTCTGAAAGTAGGCGGTGTAGTCCTGGCTGGTGAAGGCGTTTTCGCGCCCGCCATTCTCCGCGATGATTCGCGAAAATTCTCCCGGCGCCAGAGTCTTGGTTCCCTTGAACAGCAGGTGTTCGAGAAAGTGGGCGTTGCCCGATTCACCTGCAGACTCATCGGCCGCACCGACCTTGTACCAGACCATATGCGTGACAATCGGCGCCCGATGGTTGGAGACCACGACCACCTGCATGCCGTTATCCAGCGTGAAGGTCTCGGGATCAAAAACGCGGGCCAGAGCCGACGAGGCGCTCCAGATGGAAGCGCTCAGTATGGCAAGGCTAAGAGCGAAAGGGGCGAGGCGGGTGAAAAGAGATGGCGACGCGGTGCGCAGAATTTGTTGCATGATTTTCCCGGAACAAAGCTGAGAAACAGGCGATACCGACCACGATTAGTTTAGCAAATCATGGTTAATATGGCGTTTACTTCCTGTGCCTCAAGCCGTGACCGGTCGGCTCGACATCACTTATGTTTGATTTTTGTCACAGCCGACAGGTTGGAGCGATGGCCCGGAAACGAAAGTTGCGAAGTCCGGAAGGAACTTCGCAACTCTAAGACCGACAAATCCGCCGGATCAAATGTCCTGCTAAGCCGCAGCCGGCAATCCTAGAAGATACCTTCCAGGAAGGCCTTGTCTTTACGCTCGATAGTCGGTGTTTCGCCAGAGGTCACCGAACGCCCGAGCGCCGCATTTTCCCGCAGACGCTGAGACTCGCCTTCCGCATCGATCACCTCGCCGGGCGGCGGCTGATCCCGCCAGAACACCAGATCATTGACGAAGCTCTCGTTTTCCTCGTTCAGACGGCCGGTTTCACGATCGACGATCTGCCGGATGCCTGGCTCGGCCTTGTCGGCGCCAGCCGCCATCAACAGCGAGCGCTCGCCGACGGAACGGCCATCGGCGGGGATACGCTCATCCAGCGTCTCACCAGGTGCTTCCGCCCTGAAAACGGCGCGCTTGGCCTGTTGTTGCGGCGAACCTTCCTGCGGGCGCACAGTCCCGGGCTCAGGCGGCCGCAGGGTAAACTCCGGCGGCAGGCTCAGCGGCGCACGGGAAACCACCCGGAACTCGTCCGGCGACTGTTTGGTCAGCCCCAATTCCGAGCGCACGTTTTCACAAGCCGACAGCGCCAGCGCAGCGGCGGCCAGGCAGACAACACGAGATAAACTGTTTCGAAACATCATGTTCCTCCCGCTAGATCATCCTGCGTCAAACCTGACGCAGTTGAGATGTTCTAACTCAAAGCCATAGGGCCTTTCGTCGCGCCGCGATTGAATCGCCCGGGGCGCTGCTTGCCCTAATCCTTATCTTTTACCTTCAGTTTCGTAGCCAAACAAGCTGGCAAACGCGAGAATCGCCACACCGACGAAGATCGCGCTGTCTGCGACATTGAAGGCAGGCCAGCGGCCGTAGAGCGGCAGGATAAAGTCGAGGAAGTCGACAACGGCGCCAATTCTCAGGCGGTCGATGACATTTCCGATGGCTCCGCCAATCACCAGACCAACCGCTAGGGCATAGATGCGGTGCGTCTGATCGCGCAGCCAGATCAGAAGGCCGACGACGATCACGGCCGCTACGCCACTCAGGACATAGGGCATCCAGACGTCGTCGGTTCCGAACAGCCCGAAACTCACGCCCCGGTTATAGGCCAGGACAATGTTGAAAAAGCTGGTAATTTCAACAACCCGCACCTCTGGCTGCATCACGACCTCAAGGATCAGCCATTTGGTCAGCTGATCCAGGAACATCACGACAAAAGCCAGAATGGCTGTGAGTTTGTACATCCAGTGCTATCCGGCCAGCAGTCTACTGCGCGGCGGCTCCAAGTTGCTGGACCGCGTCAGCACAGCGACCGCAGGTGCCCGGTGCGCCTTCGAAACTGCCGACTTCTGGCAGCACCTTCCAGCAGCGCTGGCACTTCTCGCCGTCCGCCATTTCGATGGTCACACCCACACCGGCAACGTCTTCCAAGGTAAAAGCGCCCTCCGGCGGCGTGCCCTCAACCAGCGTCAGATCGGAGGTAATCGCGATATCCATCATCTCCAGGTCGCGCACGGCTTCCATCAATTCAGGCCGGTCAATCGCAACAACCGGCTTAGCCTGCAGGCTGGAGCCGATGCGCTTCGCCGCGCGTTCGACTTCCAAGGCTCCGGTGACCACACGGCGCACTTCACGCACGGACGCCCACTTCTTGGCCAGAGCCTCGTCGCGCCATTCGGCCGGCACATCGGGGAAGAGTCGCAGATGAACGCTTTCCTCAGGCCCCGTGCCGCGCGCCAGCCAGGCTTCCTCGGCCGTAAAGCAAAGGATCGGCGCCAGCCAGGTGACGAGACAGTTAAAGGTCTGATCGATCACGGTGCGGCAGGCACGCCGGCGCAGCGAGTCCGGCCGGTCGCAGTAGAGGGCGTCCTTGCGGATATCGAAGTAAAATGCCGAGAGGTCGACGGCGCAGAAGTTATGCAGGTTCTTGTAGATATTGTGGAAATCGAACTCCGCACAGCCCTTGCGCACAACCCCGTCCAGCTCGTGCAGCCGGTGCAAGACCCAACGCTCTAGCTCCGGCATCTGCTCGGCCGGCAGCTTTTCTTCCTCCGCGAAACCGTCCAGCGCCCCCAACATGAAACGCAGGGTGTTGCGCAGCCGGCGGTAAGCATCGACCTGATAGCGCAGGATCTTCGGCCCGACACGCAGGTCCGCCGTGTAATCGGAGGCAACCACCCAGAGTCGGATGATATCCGCCCCACTCTCGTTCATGATGTCCTGAGGCTCGACGCCGTTGCCCAGGGACTTGGACATCTTCCGGCCCTGCTCGTCCAACAGGAAACCATGAGTCAGAACCGCATCGTAGGGCGCACGACCACGTGTGCCCGAGGACTCCAGCAGTGAGGACTGGAACCAGCCGCGATGCTGGTCAGAGCCTTCCAGGTAGAGCGAGGCCGGCCACTGCAGTTCGGGCCGTGCCTCCAGCACGAAACTGTGGGTACTACCGGAGTCGAACCAGACCTCGACCACGTCGGTAATCTGCTCGTAGTCATCCGGATTGTAATCGTTGCCCAAGAAGCGGGAGGGTTCACTATTGAACCAGGCGTCGCCACCTTCCGTCTCGAAGGCCTGCGCCACCCGTTCGACCACTTCGGCGTCGCGCAAGGGTTTGCCCGTCGCCTTCTCTACGAAGATCGGCAGGGGCACGCCCCAGAGCCGCTGGCGTGAGACACACCAGTCCGGACGGTCCGCCACCATCGACATCAGGCGGTTACGGCCGGAGGCCGGCACGAAGTTGGTTTCCTCGATCGCCTTGACCGCATTTTTCTGCAGATCGTTCGAGTCCATCGAGATGAACCACTGCGGCGTGTTGCGGAAGATCAGGGGCGCCTTGGAGCGCCAGGAGTGCGGATAGCTATGGCGCAGGCTGCCCTTGGCAATCAGAGCACCTGATTCGATCAGAGCGCCAATGACCTTGCCGTTGGCATCGCCTTCCTTGCCTTCGCTTGTATAGACAACCGAACCAGCGAAGAGCGGGACATGAGGGAAGAAGCTGCCATCGGCATCGACGGTCTGCGGAATCTCAAGGCCATTCGCCTTGCCCAACTCGAAGTCGTCCGCACCATGGCCGGGCGCAATGTGCACGAAGCCGGTGCCGGCCTCAGTGGTCACGAAGTCACCGTTCAGAACCGGTGCGCCAGCGTCGTAACCGGCCGATGCCAGCGGGTGATCGCAGCGCAGCCCCAGAAGGTCGGATCCCACCCCTTGCCAGAAGACTTCATGCTCGGTGATTTCGCACTTCTCAGCGAAGGCGTCGTAGAGCTCCTTGGCCAGCAGCAGCTTTTCACCGACCTTGGCGCGGCTGCTCTCACCCACGGCCTTGACCTCGACCCCGATGTAATCGAACTCGGGGCCGGCGGCGACGGCGCGATTGCCAGGGATCGTCCAGGGTGTGGTGGTCCAGATGACGACAGACGCGCCCTTGAGCACGTCCGGGCCTTCGACCACGGGAAAGCGCACCCAGATGGTGGGAGATTTGTGGTCGTGATACTCGACCTCGGCATCGGCGAGCGCGGTTTTCTCGACCACGGACCAGAGCACCGGCTTGGCCCCCGCATAGAGACCGCCGTTCAACAGAAACTTGCCGATTTCTCGCACGATCTGGGCTTCGGCATCGTAGCTCATGGTCAGATAAGGCCGCTCCCAGTCGCCCTCGACCCCGAGGCGTTTAAATTCCTCGGTCTGAACCTTCACCCATTTTTCGGCGAATTCGCGGCACTCCCGCCGGAATTCGATAACCGGCACCTCGTCCTTGTCCTGGCCGCGCGCCCGGTATCCCTCTTCGATCTTCCACTCGATCGGCAGGCCATGACAGTCCCAGCCCGGCACATAGTGGGCATTCTTACCGAGCATCTGCTGAGAGCGGTTGATGACGTCCTTCAGCACTTTGTTAAGCGCATGGCCCATATGCAGATGGCCGTTGGCGTAGGGCGGACCGTCGTGAAGAATGAACTTCTCCCGCTCTTTGGAAGCCTCGCGCAGCTGTTTGAAGAGGTCCATCTCTTCCCAGCGCGCCAGGATTTCGGGCTCGCGCTTCGGCAGACCGGCGCGCATCGGGAAGTCCGTGCGCGGAAGGAATACAGTCGATTTGTAGTCAACGCTCATCGCGAGACTCTTTCTTTTTGCATCGTCGAATTTGTTCTGTCCGCGGAGGCGGCAAACCGGATTTTCAGCCCTCAGGCCGGATAAATAGCCAGGATGCGGCGTGCCTGCTCGCAGTCGGAGGTGATTTGTGCCTTTAAACTGTCCAGGCCGTCAAACTTCTTTTCCCCGCGCAGAAACTCAATCAATTGAACCCGGAGGAAACGCTCGTAAAGATCTTCGGCAAAATCGAAGAGATGAACCTCTAGCTGGACCCGGCTGCCTTCAACCGTGGGCCGCCGTCCCAGGTTCGCAACCCCATCGACCCATTCATAGCTCTCAGCGCCGGAGCCCGCAGTTTTCATGCCCGCCCGCACCGCGTAGACACCCAGGCTGGGATACATATAGCCCTCCATAGACAGATTTGCCGTTGGAAAGCCGATGGTTCTGCCACGTTTCTCGCCATGCAGAACCATCCCGTCGATCTCCCAGGGGCGCCCGAGCATGGCCGCCGCCCCGGACAAATCGCCCGAACGCAGGCATTCGCGGATCCGTGAGGAGGAATAGATTTGCTGATCTCCGCCTTTGATGGCTTCCGTCACAGTCACGCCGAAGCCCAGCTCCGCGCCGCGTTCGGTTAGCAAAACCGCGTTGCCGCCACGCTTATGGCCGAAGCAAAAGTCCCAACCGACGACCACGTGACGCGCACCCAGGTCCGACTGAAGGACACCTGTCATAAAATCTTCAGCGCTGCGTTGGGAGAAGGCCTTGGTGAAGTCCAGAACGAAGACGTGATCGACCCCCACGGCCTTCAGGGCCTCGACCTTGGCCGGCAGCGGCGTCAAGCGAAAGGGATCGAGGTCGGGCTTGAAGACGGAGCGCGGGTGGGGCTCGAACGTCAGAACCGCAAGGTCCGTTTCGAGCCGGTCCGCAAGGCTGCGCGCCTGCGCGAGGACGGCCTGATGTCCCAGATGGACGCCGTCGAAATTACCGATCGCGACGACCGCGCCGCGCGCCGCGGCCGGAATGTTGCTGGAACTGTGAAAAATGGTCATACGCGCTGCCTGACTCCGGTTGCCGCCCCGGATTGCCATAAACCCAACGAAACCGCCACTGATTTAGCCAGCTAAATCGGTTTTCGCGAAAAGTGTCAGCGTGTCAGTCTGTAAACCAGGATGTCCGGCACAGGGCGGTCAGACCATAGCCTGCAAAGGCTCGTTTTGTGTAGATGCAGAAACGCCAACAGGGCGCGCGCGGCCCGACGACCGCGCCGCCGTCCCTTCGGCAAGAGATTTGCTCTGAGATTCTGTGGCCCTAGGCCGCGTTCTGGGCCGCCCTGCGATTGACCATCAACATGGCATCGCCCTCGATCACCACCTTATCGCCGACGCTGCAGACCGTATCGAAAACGACCCTGGCCTTCTCGCTGTTGATCTCGCGCACGGTTACGCGCGCGGTGACGGTATCGCCGGCTTTGACCGCCGCTTTGAAGCGCAGACTCTGGCTCATGTATATACAACCCGGACCCGGCAGCTTTGTGCCGAAAACCGTCGAAACGAAGCTCGCGGACAGCATACCGTGAGCAATCCGATCACCGAACATCGTCTGATTGGCGAAGCTCTCGTCCAGATGAACCGGATTGGTGTCGCCGGAAATACCGGCGAACATGACAATGTCGGCGTCCGTCACCGTCTTGGCGAAAATTGCGGACATGCCGACCGAAAGGTCCTCGAGATAATATCCGTGCTTCTCTTGCATCACTCTATCCACCGTTTTGGCAGCGCACGCTGCATTCCCAGAAAACGAAAGATAATTACCAAAAATATTTATCTTTAGTAATTTTATGAAATCAATCTAGTACCAAACGTAACAAGACTGCAACCAACTTTTTCGCACCTGCACAAAAATTTTGGAATCCGGTGCTCTTCTTAGTCGGTACGGCAGGCTCGTGGCCGCAATCGGATGGCCTAGTTTCACTGTTTTAGCCTAACGGAAGATGCTTGGTCTTCCCTTAACAGGAGCAACAAAAAGCAGAAATCACGTGTCGGAAAGCACGAGAAATTCGAATAAATACAAATCAATTCAAAGCGTTATGAGATCCGGCGATCGATTTACGCCGTCTGACGCAACGGCGACCGGCCCTTCCACTTCCAAATTGCCGGTCGCACGGATGCACTGCATCGCAGCAAAAGGGATGTCTCGGACCAATCGCCCAACCAACAGCAAGAGACAAAACACGATCCTGAACGACCCCTGGTTCAGGCCCGGTTCATGCGTTTTCGGCGAGTTCCTCCAACCGCTTCTTCGCCGTAGCATCGAAGCCGACGACAACCTCAGCCCCCACCTCGAAAACCGGACGTTTGATCAAAGTCGGGTGCTCCAGAAGAAGGTTTTTGATTTTGGCATCGTCCAGGTTTTCCCGGTCGGCTTCGGGCAACTTGCGCCAGGTCGTGCCGCGGCGATTCAACAGCTTTTCCCAACCGGCCGCCGCCAACCAGCGCTGCACTTCGGCCTCGCTCAGGCCATCGGCACGCAAATCATGGAAACGGTGCGCGCGCCCCTCCGCCTTGAGCGCCTTCAATGCGTTTCGGCAGCTATCGCAGTTCTTGATGCCGTATAGCGTGATCATAGTTTCAGCCTTCTGGGAAAAGTCAGAAAACCCTGCCGCCGAAGCAGGATCCTCCAATCAAGGAGAGAGGAAGCACAACGACTGGAAAGACCCGACTCCAAGCTCAGGATCAGCGCTGTTTGGCAAAAGGATTCCGCAATGTGTCAGGTGTTTCAAGATCAGCTTTCGACCGTGCGGCGTCACGTCAGGAGAAGATACCTGCAGAGACAAGATTTAACCTACTGATATTCAATGTTTTATTTTCAGATTCGCAGTAACCTCACGCAGTAAAGATGCTTGTAAAGCGCTGTTTCGCCCCCAACATCACAATTCCATAACGAGATAGCCACAAAACCAGCACTGGACTTTTGCACCCGAAGCATGATTCAACTTAAGACATTGGATGAAATACGATTCGCGGTCCGAGATGTTTCACCGTGGCCTGTTCCAACACTGGACATCTGGTTTGTTTCTACAGCGACTGAAATTACCGCAAGCCTTCGCCGCCGTGCGAGGGTCCGGCGATCTTGAATCCTGTCAAGAAGATGGAACCCAGAGAGATATGAAACGGACCAGAACCAAGGCGAATTGGCTGTTTTTCCGTCAGTGGCTGCGCAGACCCTTCGCCATCGGCGCCGTTATGCCAAGCGGTCGCGAACTGGCGCGTGCGATGGCAAACGCGAGCGAAAGCGGATCCGGCCGCATTATCGTCGAACTTGGTGGCGGAACCGGCAACATCACACAGGCGCTCCTGGACAGTGGAATGTCGCCGGATCACTTGGTTGTCGTCGAGCGTGACCGGCGCCTGTACCGGGTGCTGGCCGCACGCTTCCCTGGCGTCCGGATCCTGAACATGGATGCTCTGCAGGCGTTGAAAGTCCTTGGAGAGGAATGCCAGGGCGAGGTTGGATCTGTGGTTTCCGGACTGCCGCTGCTCTCCATGCCGCCAGAGTTCCAGGAGCAGCTGCTCGAGGAGAGCTTCCGCCTGGTGGGTCAGGATGGCGACTTTATCCAGTTTACCTACGGCCCTGTTTCGCCTGTCTCTCAACGGCGTCTTTCGACACTTGGTCTTCGGGCGGAGCGGGTCTCGCGCGCCCGGCTCAATATTCCGCCCGCCTCCGTCTGGCGCTATCTGCGCACGAGAGACTGGATCCGGGCATCTCGGGAATCCGCCAGACGGAAAGACTCCGGCGGCAGAGCCTCAGCGGCGTAGCCTATTTCTCGCTTTTCCTTGTTAACTTGATAGCCGCGTCTGAAGACTTGCGAAGCGCGGGCAAACAGACTGCCCCCGCTTGCGTTGCGATCTTAGTGGATCTGAAGAAACGCGTCCGAGAGCGTTCAGGCGTTCAGCGCTTGACCGTGGGCTCGTTCGGGCTGAACCGAAATCTGATCCTTGTTGGTGGCCACGATCGATCGGGGGGCGTTGTTCAGACGGTCCCAATGGGCGTGCGTTACACCTTGCGCAACCAAAGCGGCTTTGACTTCCCGCCAGATCTCCGGCGTGACCTGTCCGTTGCCGCCGATCAATTCGGCCCAATCGCCCCGCCGGTTTATCGTGCAGGAAAAGTCGTATTCATCGCCATGTTCATTGAAATTTCTGCCTGCGCGAATGACCCCGGTCACCCATTCAATCTCTGCTGCCATCGTCCGCTCTGAGTCTCTCGAATGCTAATACCTGTTCCATGAACTCCGGTGGAACACGTGTCGCAGCCATCTTGGTGTGGTGTCGACAAGGGGCTCACCAGCAAGTTGCCCGGAACTGGAGATAGTTTGCATTGCGGATATTAACCAAGGCTTTCCGCGGCGGTGGCAATCTTGTGTCAAAGCAGCCACCAGCGCGAGCCGAAGACGCTTTTCGACACGCATAAGCATCGACCTGGCCGACCGAAGCAACCCAGGCCAGCGACCGCTAATTTCTTCAATACAAATGGGAAATGGTGCCCCCGGCCTGACTCGAACAGGCACGCCCGTGAAGGCAACAGATTTTGAGTCTGCCGCGTCTACCAATTCCGCCACGGGGGCAGGATTCGCGCATGATAGCCATGGCGGCTGGCTTGGCAACAGGACTTTGCGGTTGGAATACGAATTATTGTCTCTCGCTCTCGACTGCACTCTTTTGCTGCTCAAAGCTGCACAGCAACGGGCGTCGCATAGCCCTCTCGAACGAAAATATTCCTGTGAAATGCCATCCCTTACCCGATCAGGTCATATCGGGCTACGGGAAAAAGCCGAAAAGGCTTCTCCCGACCTCTGTGGTAGAGGGCAGTAAGATTCTGGATAGATTATTAATTGGTCTCACGAGTTTCTTGAGGATTTAGGTAGCTCTCACACCACGAGTTGAGGTACAACTTAGTTAAAGGCTGTGGATTGTTGTGCAACATTTTCGGTATTTCAGTGACTTAGACAACAAGCTTTCCAGGGATCGCCTTGGATAGCGGACGAAATGTCGCCGAAATGCCGGTTGGGCGGCACTATGGTTATGATTTGAGGCAGTGCGGTCGTTACTTGGTTGTTAGAGTGCAGAATACCCTCGAAACGGACCCTAGCCGTGGATACAGGCCGCGGTTTGGGAAACCCTCGGGGGTGCGAGTAATAGAGCGCCAATATTGGAGCTATGTAATAGAATGAACACCCATCGCAATTCTGATCGGATGGACGTGACCCACCGAGAAGTCACTGCAGTGGTGAAGTGGTTTAATCCGACAAAGGGCTTTGGCTTCGTTCAGCTGAGCGACGGTTCCCCGGATGCGTTTCTTCACATTTCAGCCGTAGAGCGCGCCGGTCATCGCGATCTTCCTGACGGCACGACCTTGGTCTGTGACCTCTCTGCCGGCCAAAAGGGCCCGCAGGTTGCGCACATCCATCACATTGAATCCATGCCCGACGCGCCGCCCCGCAGCGGTGGCTTCGGTGGCGGTGGTGGCGGCGGCTACGGCGGCGGCTTTGAAGACACCGGCAACGACGAAGTCGTCGAAGGCTCGGTCAAGTTCTTCAACGCCGAAAAGGGCTTCGGTTTCGTCGCACCCGACAATGGCGGAAAAGACGTCTTTGTCTCGGCACGCACTCTGGAACGGGCCGGGGTCATGACCCTGGAACCCGAAACCCGGGTACGCATGACGACCCGCATGGGCCAAAAAGGTCCCATGGCGTCCAGCGTGGAACTGCTCTAACGCCGCCACTTTGGCTACAGGCGGCGTGCGGGGACGCGTCCCCCGTTCTCTCATTCTCCAGGTAGGAGTGTTTGTTTTTGCGCCTGACGGCAGCAGGCGGAAGGACTCTAAAGACGAAAATAAACACTCACCGATTTGGGCGTCTTTGGACGCCTTTTTTGTTGGCATTTCTCTCTTCACGCAGACCCTGCACAACATCGCTTTAGACAACACGCTTTACTGCAAGGGGCCCGCCTCCGGCTCCTCCTCCAGGGAGAGCGGCGAGACGTTACAAGGACCAGCCTGATGGTGAACCATGCGCCATTCACCGGCTTCGCGGGCGAAGAAATTGGTGGCGACAAGGACGCTGTCACCAACCTTTTCGTAGCAGACAACAAAGGCGGAATCCCGGCTGCAGACAAATGCCTGGGCGCCATGACAGGAAACATCGGGTGCATCCGGGTTGGTCAGGATCGCCTGCCAGGAGCCGAGCACCTCTTCACGGCCGGAGATCGCGGGCCAGCCGGGATGGGCACAGGCGACTGGCAAACGGTCGGCCCAAAGCCGCGCCATCATGGTCAAGTCTCGCTGCCGGAAAACATGATAGAAGCTCTCGTTCAGGAACAGGACTTCGGCTTCGGCATTCATGCTATGTCTCCCGGGCGCGACCCTCGCTTGAGCACAGTCTTTCAGGACGAGGACCGTCAGGACGCGATCAAGCTCCCAAAGAGCATAGCAGCTTCATGCCCGCTTGCCTCAGCCTTCTCACAAAAGGAAGACACTTGGCGCTGCAAGGCACGGCACCCCTATCTACTCCCTCAGCAACGACGGCGCGCGCCGAACGAAAGAGGCTCACGGATGAAAGCTGACTAGGCCGTAGCCGCTTGCTTTTCCGCTTTCTTCTTTGCTTCGAACTGGGCCTTGGCCTCAGCCTGATGACGCGCCTTTTCAACGGCCGCCTTTGCGGACTCGTTCAACTCGAACATCTCGAGATGCTCTTCCGTCGCCTCCTCAACCGGCGTTAAAGCCACGTCGGTATAGGATTTAGCGGCGGGGTCCGTCTGGATGCGCTTGCGCATGCGATTGATGCGCAGGACGTAAAGCGCCATCGCAGAATACTTGCGCAGGGTCTCGGCGATGTAGCGCGGATAGAAGACCAGGGGACTCTCGAGCGGCAGACTCGAACGCCGCTGCCTGCGCACTTTACGCCGGACGTAACCGCACTGCTGAGGATGGACTCTTTCGTAACGCATGGCGCTGCTGAGCTGCAGCGCGTTGATCATCACCGCATGGGGTTTGATCCCGCTGGCCATGGCGCGCCGCATCATGCGTTCGATGTGTTCGTCCGTATAGTAGAGATCCCAAGCTTCCCGGTAGATCGCATCCCACTCTTCCGCGGACATCAGCGGATGGGCGGTGGTGACATGTTCAAGGTCGTACTTGTTCATGTCGGGGTCCATCCAGACCCCCATATCGGTGAGCACCTTGTGATCCTCGGACCCGGGCAACGGCGTCAGGTTGGTGAAGCCCAGAAGATCGACCGGCAGTTCCTTCTGGATGATTTCGATGTCCCGGCGGATGGTCTCCGGCGTGTCGATCGGGAAACCCAGAATATAGCCCGCGTAGGTGATGATCCCCTTGGCGCGCCATTCCTGCAGCATGGTGCGGTATTCTGTGATCCGGTTCTGGCCCTTCTTCGCGGTCTGCAGATTGTCCGGATTGATATTTTCCAGACCGATGAAGACCCGTTTGCAGCCGGCGCGCTCCGCCTTCTCGATGAAGTTCTTGGTCTTATGCGCCAGGACGTCGACCTGGATGATAAAGCGGATCGGAATCCCTTCCTCTTCCTTCAGCTTGATCATGCGATCGAAGATGGCCTCCCAGTTCCGGTTGCGCGCGAAGTTGTCATCGCTGATGAAGTAACGCGTGATTCCCTGGGCGTAATTGGCGCGGATAATCTTCTCGATATCGTCGGCGGAGCGGTAGCGTGAAACCCGACCCTGGACATTGATGATAGTGCAGAAACTGCATTGGAAGGGGCAGCCGCGGCCTGCATCGAAACTGGCATTGGAGCCGTCGTATTTATGCACGAACTTGTCGGGCAGGAAGGGCGTCAGTTGCTCCTCCAACCCCGGCAGGGTGCTCATGTAATTGTAGATCGGCTTCAGTTCTCTGTTTTTCGCATCCTGCAGGAAGCTCGCGAAGTGCTCTTCCGCCTCGCCCGCAAAAATCGTGATACCGAGATCGATAGCTTCTTGAATATCAGCGGGAATTTCCTTGAGCATTGACAGGCAGCCGCTGACATGGAAGCCACCGATCGCCACCTGGATCTCTTCCTTTCGGAACTGCCGGGCGATGTCCATAGCCCTTGGGAATTGGTTGGACTGCACGCCGACGAGGCAGACGAGGCCGTCGTGCCCTTCCTGCTTCAAGCGACGGGCAATCTTGCGTACGGGAATGACGGTATTCACTTCGTCATAGGGATTGACGTGAATCTCCGTATCCTCGCCCAGCGCCTTCGCGTCAGCCATGGCTTCTGCAATGGCATAGAGACAGGCCAGGGAGTTAGAAGGAATCCAGGCTTTGAACCATTGGATCACATAGCCGTCGTCGTCATAGTGCGACGGCTTGATCAACTCGAGATGGAACTGCTTTTTCTGCCCTGCGTCGACTGCCCGCATATCGTCCCCCAACGATTGCCCAGGCATCTCACCGTATAATAAGGCTGGCCCGGCGGTGGTGTTCACACAAACAAAGGCTTTCCCTGCCTTTCGGTATACAGGAAACAGCGAGTCTGGTCTAGAAACCAAACCTCTAACGAGGATAAGCGCGTCTAGGGGCGGGCATCCAAAGTCTCTCTTGCTTCATCTCGGATTTCACAATTGCTTCACCAAATCTTAAAAGCGTCGGGCTAAGCACAAAGCTGCGGGAAAGAGACGGCGCCCGGCTGCAACTCAGGTTGCTCCGGCTTGGCTCACCTGCTAAACGGGCGCTGACCGCCCGACCCCGGGAGCGTCTGTTCCGGGATTTACAGAATCACTTCGGTCTCACCAAGACCGCCTAAGGGGGATAACCGCAGGTGCTGCGACGGCTTTACGACTGGACCATGGGCCTGGCCGCCCACCGCCATGCCTTGCTCGCTCTGGGCGCGGTTTCCTTCGTCGAATCCTCGGTTTTTCCTATTCCGCCTGACGTGCTGATCATCCCCATGGTCCTGGCGGCCCGCGACCGCGCCTGGATGATCGCGCTGGTGGCGACCGTGACCTCGGTGGCTGGCGGTTTGGCAGGCTATGCCATCGGCGCCTTCCTGTTCGACACGCTCGGGCAGTCCATCCTTGAATTTTACGGCAAGGAAGACGCCTACGCGCAGTTCCAGGGACTCTACAACGAATGGGGCGCCTGGATCGTCGCCGCAGCCGGCTTCACACCGATCCCCTATAAGGTCTTTACCATCGCCAGCGGCGCGCTGAGCCTCGAACCGACGGTCTTCACCTTCGCCTCAGCCTTGTCGCGCGGCGCCCGCTTTTTCCTGCTGGCGGCACTGCTGTGGTACTTCGGTCCGCCGATCAAAAGCTTTATCGACAAGCATCTGCCGATCCTGGCGACCCTCTTCTTTATCAGCCTCTTCGCCGGCTTTATCGCCATCCGCTATCTCTTTTAGCGCTGGAACATCCCCATCTTAGAAGCAGGCGGCTGGCGCTACCTTTTGAAGCAGCCCGATTGAGAAAGCTGGGCATTTAAATGCCTTAGCGCTATATCTGTTGCAGAAAACTTCAGATCTTCAGGATCACGGAGCCAGAGTTCGAATGTCCGTTCTTGCCGAGCGAAGTCCTCTGTTCGAGAACCCACGGTTAGTACCTGCCGCTATCGTGGCCGTCTGTGCCGGTGCCCTTGGGGCTGCGTTAGCCTCGCAATACTGGGGCGGTCTCGATCCCTGCGTTCTTTGTATCTACCAGCGCTATGCTTACGGCGCGGCAGCGGTCTTCGGCTTGGGCGCTCTCATTCTTGCCGACAAACCCAAGATCCGGCGGATCGAAATTCAGCTCGCCGCCCTCGCCTTCCTGGTCGGCGCCGGTATCGCGATGTTCCATGTCGGGGTCGAACAGAAGTGGTGGGAAGGAACAGAAGCCTGTTCTGCGCCGCCGATCGACTTCAACGCCTCAATCGACGATCTGCGCAATCAGCTTTTGGCGGAAAAGCCCGCAAGTTGCGATGAGGTGGCCTGGTCGTTGGGCGGTATTTCCATCGCCGGCTACAACGTCATTGCCTCGCTGATCTTTGCCATCGGCAGCCTTTGGGCTTCGCGCCGCGCCGCGGACGCGTAGGAGCGGAAGAGGGAAAAATGAAGGACGAGCAAAAGACCGATGAAAAGTCGGAAGGCGCGCCCAAAACGCGCCGTCGGCTGCCAGGCGATCTAACGCGTGAAGATGAATTGGCGCGAATGATCCGGGTCGATCAGGCCGGCGAATATGGCGCCAGACGCATCTACGAAGGCCAGCTCGCGGTCATGGGCCGGACGCACCCGAACAGCGCAACGATCAAACATATGCACGAGCAGGAGCTTCGACACCTGGAGACCTTTGACAGACTGGTATGCGAGCGTCGGGTCCGGCCGACCGCACTGCAACCCGTTTGGCACGTCGCCGGCTTTGCGCTGGGTGCGGCGACGGCCCTGATGGGCGTTAAGGCCGCCATGGCCTGTACGGTCGCCGTCGAAGAGGTCATCGACGAACACTATGCCAAACAGTCGGCCCGCCTGGATGAGGACGAAGCCGAACTCCGCGACACGATCGAGGAGTTTCGCGCCGAAGAGTTGGAGCATAGAGATACGGCGCTGGAGCACGGGGCCGAGCAGACGCCCGGCTATGAGGTCTTAAGCGCCGCCGTCAAGACTGGTTCGCGGATCGCCATCTGGCTCTCGGAACGCATTTAAACGCCGCCGGACAAGTAACACCGGCGCCAGCCAAACCGCGCGGCACATTCCGAAGGATCAGGATTCCAGCTCGGAATCCCAATAGAGAAAGTCGTTCCAGCTTTCATGCAGATAGTTGGGCGGGAACGCACGACCGTTCTGCTGCAGCTGATAGGTCGTCGGCGTCTCGACCGGACGCAGGAGCGTCATGCCACAATCATGCAGCAACTGATTGCCTTTGGCGAGATTGCAGTCCTGACAGGCTGTGACCACATTGTCCCAGGTCGTTCGACCGCCGCGAGAGCGTGGAATGACATGGTCGAAGGTCAATTCCTCGGACGGCAGGTGATCGCCGCAATATTGGCAGAGGAAACCGTCGCGAAGGAAAACGTTGAATCGTGTAAAGGCAGGTCTCCGGTCCAGATGAACGTATTCCTTTAGAGAAATCACGCTCGGCAACTTCATCTCGAAATTCGGCGAACGGACGGTGTGTTCGTACTCCGAGATGATGTTCACGCGCCCCAGGAAGGCGGCTTTGACCGAATCCTGCCACGACCAAAGAGACAAGGGAAAATAACTCAATGGACGAAAGTCGGCATTGAGCACCAATGCTGGAAAAGCATTAGCCGTACTACCCACGCTGTGCACCTCCTTCTGTACTACTACATAGTGTGCATTCGCGTTTTTTCGCCAGATATCTAGCGTCGCTCTAGTTCTAGATAGCCGACCTGGGGAGGATACACAACATATTGTGGACAAAGGGTGAAAAACTTCACCGAGCTGTCATATGGCAGCGAATCTGTCCAAAATCTGCCAAGCAAAGGAAGAGCGCTGGCAAGCAGCCTTGCCGCGACGAGAATGTATGCGCGCGAGACGGCTGTCGGTCAGGCCTGATCCTCAGGTCCCGCCATGCCGAAGCTTTCCATCAGGAAGCCGATCCCCATGCGCAGACCGTTCTCATCGATGCCATGGCCCAGGCCCGGGATGAGCTGGGAGTAGACCGTCACATTATGCTTCTCAAGCGCCGCAACCGCCGCCGGCAAGGACTGCGGCGGCACCACGTCGTCCGCATCTCCGTGGATAAGTAGCGCGGGGGGGCGGGACTTCAGCTCGCTGTCAAGATAGCCGGGTGTAATCAAGGTGCCCGAGTAGCCGATCACCGCCGCACAGGCATTTGCCCGACGATAAGCCACATGCAGAGCCATCATAGTGCCCTGAGAAAAACCAAGCAGAACCAGCTTGTCATCGGACAGACCGTGACGCTCGAGCTCCTGATCGAGGAAGCTGTCGAGAACAGGCGCGGCTGTCCGCACACCGCCGAGGATGACATCGGGATCGCGGTCCATAAGACTGAACCACTGATAGCCCATGGGCGCCATATCGCAGGGTTCTGGCGCATTCGGCGCCACAAAAGCCGCGGTTGGAAAGGTCTGCGCAAGAAGAGGCGCCAAACCGAAGAGGTCGTTACCATCGGCTCCAAGCCCGTGCAGCAAAACAATCAAATACTCGGCCGCACCGCCTGAAGCAGGGGCTGCCCGTGGTCCGTCTAGTTGGGTTGCAACGGCCATATTGGCGGAATCCTTTGATATTTAGGCTTCCCTCATAGCCGATTCGCAGCGCTACGTCACCTTCCGCGGTTTTGACGGCGGCCTTCCATAAATTGCTCCCGGTGATCAAGCGAACAAGAAAGCCGCCTAAAATCCGCCTTCGGGCACTCCCGGGTGGCGGTAGAGGTGCCAAAGGAAGCGCGCGGCGGCGCTGCGAAAGGGGCGCCAGTCGTCGCCGAGCGCCATCATCGCGTCACCTACGGGTCGTTCAGGCAGTCCCTTCAGTTTCTGCGCGGCAACCTGAACCGCAAGATCGCCGGCCGGCCAGACATCAGGCCTGCGTAGAGCGAAGAGGAGATAGACATCCGCTGTCCATCGGCCGATCCCCTTGGCCCGCATCAAAGCTTCAGCGGCGGTTTCGTCGTCCGCCTCCGCAATCGCCGCGAGATCGATCCGCCCCGACAAAAGATCTTCGGCCAAAGCGCGGCCATAACGCTGTTTCGGGCGGCTGAGTCCGATACGCTTGTGTGCCTCCTCGTCGAGCGCCAGAAAGGCCTCGGGCGTGACCAACGGCAGTTCTGCGTCCAGCCGGCCAATGATCGCGCGGGCCGCCTGCGACGAGACCTGCTGCGCAGCCATGATACGCATCAATCCCCCGAAGTCCGGCGCGTGCCTGCGGACCGGTGGAAGACCGCAAACTTCATAAGCGGCTGCGATATCGAGGTCCCGTTCCGCCAGTGCTTCCATGGCGGGGCGGAGACTTTCATCCTCCGGCGCAGACTGCACGGCTCCCGGGAGCTGTTCATCGGAGTTTGCTGGAGGGTTTGGACTGTCTGTTCGTAGCGCTTTGGCGTTCATGGCTGGACATTACGCAAGATCTGCCGGAAAGTCCGCCACATCTTGAAACCAGGTCCTGAAACAGCCAGCGATGCCGGTCCCTTCCGTCACCACGCGTTTTGCCCCCTCTCCCAGCGGCCACCTTCATCTCGGTCATGCCTATTCCGCCTGGTTCTGTGAACAAGCGGCGCGAGACACAGGCGGCAAATTTCTTTTACGCGTCGAAGATATCGACAGCACCCGTTGCCGCCCGCAATTCGCGCAGGATCTGATGGAAGATCTGGAATGGCTTGGCCTGGAATGGGATGACACGCCGCTCTATCAGTCCGCACGAAGCGCCGCCTACCAGGAAGCTCTCACACGCCTGGACGATATGGGCGTTCTCTATCCCTGCTTCTGCACCCGTGCCGACATCAAGACGGAAATCGCCCGTTCAGCCGCCGCGCCGCACGGACCGGACGGACCGCTCTATCCCGGCCTCTGCCGAAACTTGGATACCAGCATTCGAGAGGAACGGATGTCCGCCGGCGTGCCCTACGCCCTGCGCCTGGATATCGCGAAGGCAAAAGAGATTGCTGGGGCACTGACCTGGCAGGATCTCGCAAAGGGTGAAATCACGGCAAGGCCTGAAATTTTCGGGGACGTGGTTCTGGCGCGCAAGGATATCCGGACCAGTTATCATCTGGCGGTCACCATAGATGACGCCTTTCAAGAAATCACGCTGGTGACCCGTGGCGAGGACCTCTTCGAGGCCAGCCATATTCACCGGCTGCTGCAGGCTCTCCTCGAGCTGCCCGTGCCCCAATGGCATCACCACAGGCTGCTGCAGGACGACGCCGGAAAGCGTCTCGCAAAACGCCACGATGCCCTCTCCCTCCGCGAATTGCGAACACAGGGACGAACGCCGGCCGATCTGCGACGGTTAGCGGGGTTCGGTTCTTGAGCTACGCCGCTTCGCTCCGGCGCAGTCCTTTCAGGATTTTCATGTAGTCCGGCTCGTCAGGACCAAGAAACCCTTTGCGCACCAAAAAGTCGATGATCACCAGATTGACGTTGAACTTGAAGTCGTCGCTATCGCGGACTCGTTCGATCACCTGCTCGATCGGCCAAAGATAGAATTCCTCGACCTCGCCGTCCGTATTGCGTGGGGTGAAGTCCTCCGGCAGTTCGAGATCGTAGCAAAAGGCAACATCGTCGCGCAGACCGTCCGTCCATTCGCAGATGTAGGAAACCATACCGACAGGTCGTGCCTGTTCCGCAAGCTTACGCGGGATATCGGCTTCTTCGGCGCATTCCTTGATCAGATTCTCGCCTATGCTGAGGCCGTAGGGCTGACCGCCGGCCACAATGTGGTCGAGCTTGCCCGGCGACGAAGGCTTGTTCAACGCCCGCCGTCCGATCCACATATGCAGCGCGCCATTTCGCCAGGTGATGCCGTTGACGTGCACGCCGAAACTCCGGATCCCGAAGGGTGCGGCCGCGCAGCGGTCAATCTTGAGCAGGGGCTCGTCATCCCAGTGACGTAGGAGAGGATAGTCTTCTCCGCGCAAGGCCGGCAGATCGCCACTTTGGGACAGCTTCTCAACGACCCCAGCGACAGCGCTGCTCCGCTCCGCGAAACCGGCAAGACCGGGCGCAAGCGCCACCTGGGCGTCATCAACCGAAAAAACCTCTGGAAAATCGGCCAGCCGCGCCGCTGTATCATGATGGAGGTAGCCGAAGTGTTCGCCATCGACGGTCAAAGACCGATAGGCAGAAGCATCCCACCGTTGGCACAAACGGATCCGGTCCAGAAAGCTCACGCGACACCCCTTCCCCTTCGCTGCAAGGCTGTTCGGGCGGCAGTATGAGGCAGCTATTGGCCGAGGGCAAAAGCCCTTTTTTCGGATGTCAGGACGGTATCGACCCCATAAACCTGCCGCAGGCAGCGCGCCACATAGTCGGCTGTCTGACTGTCGAGTCCGCTGACCTGAAGATCGATGGAAAGATCGCGGTCCGAGGGCCCGGTCACATCGCTGTGCCAACGTTGCGGCACCAGGTTTCGTTTTGCGAAAAGCTCCAGAACGCGGGGCATCACACCCGGTTCGGCAACAGCCTGGATGGAAAAACAGTGAACGGATTTAAGTGAGCTGGATTTTGTTCGGTGCGCCGGTTGGGTTTCAACCGCCGACGGCAAATGCTGCGCGGACATCACAGTCATCCTCAAGTACGATTTTATCGCGAGATTCGAAAGTTCCCGGTCGCCCTATCGGCGCCGGGTCGCTAATTCGAATTGCGAAACCCTTGAGGTGAGCTGTTGTCATAACGCGGCAGACTAGCGCTACGCCAACGACAGGGTCAAGTGGGGTTATCCAAGATTTCTCTGTCAATATCCACGCGCAACGAAAAGCCTGCCCCAAACGCCCGTTCGATCACAGAGCTGTGACTTGCCCGCGTTTGCAACTCAGGCAGAGTTCGCCATCTATTTCCATGCAACTCATATGTTTTTTCGACCAACTCAAAGGAAGCTGCGATGAAGTATCAGCCGCTCAAAACTCTGACAGGGATGGCGCTTGCCGCCGCGTTTTTGACCTCCGCCGCCTTGCCCGCCAGCGCCGCGGAATACCAGATAGATCCGACGCACTCGTTCATCGAGTTCAAGACCAAGCATCTCGGCTTTAGCTGGCTCTCCGGACGCTTCAACACTATCGAAGGCACCATGACCTACGATCCGGCAGCAGGGGCCGCCGCGCAGAAAATTTCGCTGACGATCGACACGGCGAGCCTCGATACCAACCACGCGGAACGGGACAAGCATCTTCGCAGCGCCGACTTCTTCGATGTCGAGAAACACCCGACGGCCACCTTCGTCAGCACTGGCTTCGAGGGCGACGAAAACGGCGGCACACTGTCTGGCGACCTGACCCTGCTCGGCGTGACCAAACCGATCTCCTTTGAGGTTACAAAGATCGGCGAAGGCGACGATCCCTGGGGCGGTTACAGGGCCGGATTTGAAGGCACCTATACACTGGCGCGGAAGGATTTCGGCATGGGCTACAATCTTGGGCCCGCCGCTGAGAACGTCGAAATCGATCTGATGATCGAGGCAATTCGGAAGTAATTACAGGGCAGTACTCAAAGGGTTAGTCCCTATCATGCTGCGCAACACGACAGACCGCTATGGGCTAGTGACCAAGCTGTTTCACTGGCTCATAGCCCTGTCCATCATCGGACTCATCGGCCTTGGCTGGTGGATGGTCGGGCTGAGCTACTACGACACCTGGTATCACCGGGGTCTCGAGCTGCATCGGGCCATCGGCATGCTGGTGCTGTTCGTGGCGATTGTCTTTGTCGCCTGGAAGCTCTGGTCGCCCTCGCCCGGACTCCAGGCCGAACTGCGTCCCTGGGAAAAGCTCGGCGCCAGGATTGCGCACAGCCTCCTGCTGCTTTCTATGTTTCTGATCCCGCTATCGGGTTACGTCATTTCGACGTCATCCGATGCCGGCTTCACCTTTTTCGGCCTGTTCGATATTCCAGCGGTTCTACCGAAGTCGGAGGCGACCAGAGACCTTGCCATCGCGGTCCACTATTACATCGCCTACGGCCTGGTCGCGGTGATTGCCGTTCACGCCGGTGCAGCCATCAAACACCAGCTCATCGACAAACACGGCACCTTACGGCGCATGCTGTTCTAGCCGTCAGAGCAGAAGTCGACTGGGAGACGCGGACTGGAAGAAGCGGGCCGGATAGCCCCTTCTGCTCTCCAAAACACGGCTGTACCGCTCTTCAAAGCGGAAAAACTCTTTCCACTCAGAGAAACAATCACGGACGAAATCGCCTGTGTGTTTCCTGGCAGGCATGCGTGGCACAGCATGCTTCTGGCCTACGCCCGCATCATTGCGCGTGACAGCTTGAATCCTCTATTCGAGCACCTTCGGCCAATTGCCATCGCCTTTGACGATATTGCCGGCAATATCCTGCTCCCAACGACGCTGCACGCTATGGCTGTAATTCAGATACAGCTTGCCGTCGACAATCCGCCAGGCGGTTGGGTCCGTGGACGCGGTGTAACCCTGGGAAACGGCCCAGGCGCAATAGCCGCCGTACTGCGGTGCATAAGCCGCCGGGTCTTTCCGGAAGGCCTCGAGGTTGGACGCATTGGCAAACCGCCAGGTCGCGCCGTTCCATTCGAATTCGTAGTCGGAACTGCCCTCGACTGGTTTTCCATCCTTGAAATAGGCAACGGCGTCATAACCGCTAACCGCGACCGAGCTAAAGGTCGAGGTATAAACGGGGTCCTTCGCGGAAGCCGGGGTCGACAGCTGCGGCAAGACCGAAGCGGCAACCAGAGCGGCCAAGGCGGCACGGCGGGTCATCATGGTAAAGCACTCCTCGAATTACGGTCGACGGCGGTTGGCTTACCTCCGATATAACCCGATCCTGACCCTCGTGAAGTCATATCTGATCAAACGGACGTGACCTCTCCACGGCGAGGCTTCGAAGGCCCCCACCGCTGGTTTCTTTTATGATTACGCCGCTTCCTGGGTCGTGCGCTCCACAATATCCAGGATATCGGACAGGATCATGGTCAGATCGAAGTCCTTCGGCGTGTAAACACCGGCAACCCCAGCCGCCTTCAGCGTTGCCTCGTCCTCCGGCGGGATGATGCCGCCCGCGACAACGGGCACATCGCCCAGCCCCGAAGCCTGCATACCCTTCATGACTTCGGTCACCAGAGGCACATGCGACCCTGAGAGGATGGAGAGGCCGACCACATGGACGCCTTCTTCGAGGGCAGCATTCACGATTTGCGCCGGCGTCAGGCGAATGCCCTCGTAAACCACTTCGAAGCCGGCGTCGCGGGCACGCACGGCGATCTGCTCGGCACCGTTCGAGTGTCCGTCCAGGCCGGGCTTGCCGACCAGCATCTTGATGCGGCGGCCTAGCCGGTCGGACAGCTGCGCGACACGGGAGCGGAGTTCCTCGAGGCTATCGCCCCCTTGAACGGCGACAGCACGGCCGACACCGGTCGGCGCGCGGTACTCGCCGTAGACCTCGCGCAAAGCAGCAGCCCACTCGCCGGTGGTGACCCCGGCGTGGGCGCAGGCAATGGAAGGCTCCATGACATTTCCACCGTCACCGGCCGCTTGCTTCAGAGCGGCAAGCGTCTGCTCGACGGCTGCCGAGTCGCGCGCGGCGCGCCAGGCCTGAAGGCGAGCGATTTGATCCGCTTCCGCGTGGCTGTCACTGACCATGTAACCGCCGTCACCGCCGGCTGTCAGAGGCGAAGGCTCCGAGTCGGTGTAGCGGTTGACGCCGATCACCGCCTGTTCGCCGCTTTCGATGGCATTGAAGCGGGCGGTCGCGCTTTCGACCAGACGCTCCTTCATATAGGAGCTATCGACAGCCGCCACGGCACCGCCCATCTCCTCGATTCGCTCCAGCTCTTCCTTGGCTTCGGCCATGAGCTCGGCGACCTTGGCTTCGACCACTGTTGAACCGTTGAAGAGGTCATCATACTCCAGAAGATCGGTCTCGAAGGCCACGATCTGCTGCAGGCGGAGCGACCACTGCTGATCCCAGGGACGGGGCAGCCCGAGTGCCTCGTTCCAGGCGGGAAGCTGCACAGCGCGGGCACGGGCATCCTTTGAGAGCACCACCGCCAGCATCTCCACCAGGATCCGATAGACGTTGTTTTCAGGCTGTTGCTCGGTCAGGCCCAGAGAGTTGACCTGCACGCCGTAGCGGAAGCGCCGGAATTTCTCTTCTTCGACGCCGTAACGCTCCCGGCAGATCTCATCCCAAAGACGCGTAAATGCGCGCATCTTGCAGAGTTCGGTTACGAAGCGCACGCCAGCGTTGACGAAGAAGCTGATGCGCCCCACGACCTTGGGGAAATCCTCGGCCGGCACCTGGCCCGAAGCTTTAATCGAATCCAGCACAGCGATCGCCGTGGCCAGCGCGAAGGCCAACTCCTGAACCGGCGTCGCCCCAGCCTCCTGCAGATGATAGGAGCAGACGTTCATCGGGTTCCAGCGCGGCGATTCGCGGTAGGTGTAAGCGATCACATCGGTGATCAGCTTCATGGAAGGCTTGGGCGGAAAGATATAAGTGCCGCGCGAGAGATATTCCTTGATCAGGTCGTTTTGCGTGGTGCCCGACAAAGCGGCGCGGTCGACGCCCTGCGTCTCTGCGCAGGCCGTATAGAGAGCAAGCAGCCAGGGCGCCGTCGCATTGATGGTCATGGAGGTGTTCATGCGGTCGAGAGGAATCTCCGAGAACAGCGTCTGCATGTCACCCAGATGCGATACCGGCACACCGACCTTACCGACTTCGCCGCGCGCCAGTTCGTGATCCGAATCGTAGCCGGTCTGGGTCGGCAGATCGAAAGCAACCGACAAACCGGTCTGACCCGCCGCCAGGTTCTTCCGGTAAAGCGCGTTCGAAGCCGCGGCCGTCGAATGGCCGGCATAAGTTCGGAACAGCCAGGGCCGGTCCCGTTCGCCTCCGCTTCGGCCAGATGCTTTTGCTGCAGCTGCTTCCTGTGCCTGATCCGGGCGTTTCTCGCTCATCTCGCTTCCTCCAACCGCATCATCATCATTCGATTTTTACATAGTTAACGACAGAAAATTTCATTAATCATACTAAATTCGTAAAAATAAAATATTTTGTGCATTGCAAAAGAGCCAAACTGGCGATAAATGTCAAGGCAATCCAGCGGCCAAAGCGGAGGTTTCTCGGCAGTATCTGCCAGATTCTTACCGCGACGCCGAAATCAGACGCCAAGGCGCGGACCGGGTTTGTGCTATTTTAGCAAGCGCAAAGCTTCGGAAAAGCTAAGGCGGAGGTTGGGAACCGAGATAGACAAACGCGACACCGGAAGGAGCGACCCGGAAGAGGCAAGGAGAGGTTCGGGACGGCAAACGTTCTCGCAACATCACCGCACAGACTGGGCCGCAACGCCGGAGGATTTGGGAGAGAGATTATGACCGACAGCGCTGAAGTGATGGAAGTGAAGTCCGGCTACGGGACGGAAAAGAAAGATCTTTATGAGATTGGTGAAATCCCCCCGCTCGGCCACGTTCCGAAGCAGATGTATGCCTGGGCGATCCGGCGCGAGCGCCACGGCAAGCCCGAAGAAGCCATGCAGGTGGAAGTCGTCGACATTCCTGAGCTCGACAGCCACGAAGTCCTGATCATGGTGATGGCCGCGGGCGTGAACTACAACGGCGTCTGGGCAAGCCTCGGCGTGCCGATTTCCGTCTTCGACGTTCACAAGGCCGACTATCACATCGGCGGTTCCGATGCCTCGGGCATCGTCTGGGCCGTCGGTTCCAAGGTCACCCGCTGGAAAGTCGGCGACGAAGTCGTGGTGCACTGCAACCAGGACGACGGCGACGACGAAGAGTGCAACGGCGGCGATCCCATGTACTCGCCCACCCAGCGGATCTGGGGCTACGAGACGCCAGACGGCTCTTTCGCTCAGTTCTGCGCCGTCCAGTCGCAGCAGGTCATGGCGCGTCCCAAGCACCTGACCTGGGAAGAGAGCGGCTGCTACGTCCTCACTCTGGCAACGGCTTACCGCATGCTGTTCGGCCATCGTCCGCACATCCTGCGGCCTGGCCACAACGTCCTGGTCTGGGGCGCGTCCGGCGGCCTGGGCTCCATGGCCATTCAGCTGATCGCCGCAGCCGGCGCCAATGCCATCGGCGTGATTTCAGACGAGAGCAAACGCGATTTCGTCATGTCGCTCGGTGCCCGTGGCGTCATCAACCGCAAGGACTTCGACTGCTGGGGCCGCCTGCCCGAGGTCGGCGATCAGGCCGCCTACAGCGCCTATATGAAGGAGTGCCGCAAGTTCGGTAAGGCGATCTGGGAGATCACCGGCAAAGGTAACGATGTCGACTTCGTGTTCGAGCACCCGGGTGAGCAGACCTTCCCGGTCAGCTGCTTCGTGGTCAAACGCGGCGGCATGGTGGTCTTCTGCGCAGGTACGACAGGCTACAACATCACTTTCGACGCCCGCTTCGTCTGGATGCGTCAGAAGCGTATTCAGGGCAGCCACTTCGCCAACCTGAAGCAGTCGTCTCAGTCGAACAAGCTGATGATCGAACGCCGGATCGACCCTTGCATGTCAGAGGTCTTCTCCTGGCACGACATCCCGCGTTCGCACACCAAGATGATGAACAACCAGCACAAGCCGGGTAACATGGCAGTGCTGGTCCAGGCCAAGCGCCCCGGCGCCCGGACTCTGGAAGATGCCGTCGAAGACTAAGATCGAAACCTTCCGTCTCGCGTCGCTGCCGGAGGAAGTTCCCTTCTCTTCGGCAGTGCGCGTGGAGGACAAGGTATACGTTTCCGGACAGATCGGCCATCGGCCAGGCGAAATGCGCCTGGTCGACGGCGGTTTCGCCGCGGAGGCCGAACAGGCCCTCGAGTACATGCGCGAAGCGCTAGAACTGGCCGGCAGCTCGCTCGACCGAGTGATCAAGTGCACTGTATTTTTCGCAGATATTAAAGACTTTCGGAGCTTCAGCGCGATTTACCGGCGCTATTTCCCGAATCATTTGCCGGCCCGCTCCGGGGTCGAGGTCCAAGGGCTCGCGCTGGGCGCAAGGATCGAAATCGAATGCATCGCACTGGTCGATTAGTCGATCGGGCAACAGTTAAAAGCACAACAGAGCCTCCTGGTGGCCCAGAGGCTTGAATAAGATCGAAAGAGGGACTGAACTCATGACCCAGACCGCCGCTCAGGATTGGAGCCCTTCGGACAGCGTTTTCCTTCCGAATCTTCTCCCGACCTGCACCGAGGCCGTGTCGGCTGCCGAAGTCCTTCGCGACCAGGCGCGCGCCGCCGTCGCCAACCTGGTCATGGGTCCCAACGGCAAACCGGATCCGGCGCTGCTGGAGCAAGAGCAGTTTGCGGTCCACGGCTTTGCCTGGCTCTGCACCTACACAGCTTCTCTAAGAGAAATGCTGAACTGGGCCGAGCGGCTGGAAGGCGAAGGCGCTTTCCGCGACCTCGAAAAACTCATGCTGCAGGCGGCCTTCGGCGAGTACTTGAGTCAGATCCGCGGTGGCATCGCGCTGAGCCAGGTTGAGATCCTGCGACTCGCCGATATGGGTCTGCCGCCACAGGCCGAAAGCGCCCTGGACACGGCAAGCGTCCGGGCGCTGATCGCCGGTGGCAACACCGCTGCCGTCCGCCAGCAGATGGCCGAACTGATGAGCGAAGGCGGTTCCGGCGAGGACTATGGCAATCCGGCGCTGGGCGACGAAACACTCGATATGATCCGCGACCAGTTCCACAAGTTCGCCGACGACCACATGGAAGCGGCGCACGAATGGCACCTGAAAGACGAACTGATCCCGCTTTCGGTGGTCAATCAGCTCTCGGAACTCGGCGTTTTCGGCCTGACGGTGCCGGAAGAGTTCGGCGGCCTGGGGCTGGGCAAACTCTCCATGTGCGTGGTCACCGAGGAGCTGTCACGCGGATACATCGGCCTCGGTTCGCTCGGCACACGCTCCGAAATCGCGGCGGAACTGATCCGCCTGGGCGGTACGGAAGAGCAGAAGACCAAATGGCTGCCCTTGATCGCTTCGGGCGAGATTCTACCTACAGCGGTCTTCACTGAACCCAACACAGGTTCCGATCTGGGCTCCCTGCGCACCCGCGCGGTGAAAGACGACGAGGTCTACCGGATCAAAGGCAACAAGACCTGGATCACCCACGCCGCGCGCAGCGACATCATGACCCTGCTGGCCCGCACCAACCCGAATGAGGCGGGCTACAAAGGCCTTTCCATGTTCATCGCGGAAAAGCCCCGCGGCGACGATGCCAACCCCTTCCCCGCGCCTGGCATGACCGGCGGCGAGATCAAGGTGCTCGGCTACCGGGGCATGAAGGAGTACGAGCTCGGCTTCGACGATTTCGAAGTGAAGGCCGAGAACCTGCTTGGCGGCGCGGAAGGCGAAGGCTTCAAGCAGCTGATGGCCACCTTCGAGTCCGCACGTATTCAGACGGCAGCACGCGCCGTAGGCGTGGCGCAGTGCGCCATGGAGCTTGGCATGGCCTACGCCAAGGACCGGGTCCAGTTCGGCAAGCCGATCTACAACTTCCCCCGAGTCTCAGGAAAGCTGGCATGGATGGCGGTCGAGACCATGATCGCCCGTCAGCTCACCTACGCCTCGGCCCGGGAAAAGGACTCGGACCGGCGTTGCGATATCGAGGCCGGCATGGCCAAGCTGCTCGGCGCGCGGGTCGCTTGGTCGAACGCGGACAACGCACTGCAGATCCACGGTGGCAACGGCTACGCCGAGGAGTACAAGATCAGCCGCGTGCTTTGCGATGCGCGCATCTTGAACATCTTCGAGGGCGCCGCCGAGATTCAGGCGCAAGTGGTCGCGCGCGGTCTTTTGGCCGGGCGGAACTAGGATCTGAAAGCTGTCGTTGACACCTTCGTTCGCCGCTACACCGGAAATATACCGGGGCGGTCTGGTCGTGGCGGAGGTCAGGGGATATATCTAGCCCATGACGACATTCTTCAACATCCTGATGGTGCTGGCGCTGCTTGCGGTTCTTGGCGCCCTGGGCGGCGGCCTTTACGCGATGGCGCGCGGCGGCGACTACAATAAAAAGAACTCCAACAAGTTCATGCGCTGGCGGGTCATCCTGCAGGCGGTCGCACTGGTCATCCTTGCGGTCGCCATCTACGCCACCAAGGAATAGGAAATCTGCGGCAACAACAATGACGGACTCGCGGCATCGGCGGGTTGTGAGGGGATAGAGCTGTGGTTCAACTGACACGCATCTACACCAAGGGCGGCGACAAGGGGAAAACGTCGCTCAGTAGCGGCGCCCGCGTTCCCAAGCACGATCCGCGTGTGGCGGCTTACGGCACCGTAGACGAGACCAACGCGACGGTTGGGCTAGTGCGCCTGTATACGGAGGGCGAGGTCGATGCCCTGCTTTCGCGTGTGCAGAACGATCTGTTCGATCTCGGCGCCGATCTGGCGACACCCGAGGTCGAAAACTCCGAGTATCCGCCGCTGCGCATCACGGCCGGCCAGGTGGAGCGGCTGGAGCAGGAAATCGACCGGATCAACGCCAATCTGGCCCCCCTGAAGTCCTTCATTCTGCCAGGCGGATCGCCAGCCGCGGCCCATCTGCATCTGGCGCGGACGGTGTCGCGCCGCGCGGAGCGGGAAATAACGGCTCTGGCGGAAAACGACAGCATAAATCCGGAGGCAATCCGCTACATAAACCGCCTCTCAGACCTGCTTTTCGTGCTCTGTCGTCACGTTAACGATGATGGCGCCAAGGACATTCTCTGGGTGCCCGGCGCGAATCGATAACAACAGGTCGCAAAGAGCGCAAAATTTGCACTGCCGAGAGGCTGCGCGAACCCGCGGAAACTCTAGGTTCAGACTGATGTTTTCCGGTCGTTGACAGCCCCGAAGCGGACACTTAATGTGCAGCCGCACAAAACGCCGGGGGGCCGGAAAATGGGCTCTGCCGCCCTGTCCGACGACACGTCAAAAAGTGTGAAAACCCCGGTTTTGGATCAACAACATACGACCGCGAGAGTTCAATGAAGGTTCTTGTTCCGATTAAACGCGTTATCGACGCGAACGTTAAGGTCCGCGTCAAAGCGGATGAGAGCGGTGTCGAGCTGACAAACGTCAAAATGGCGATGAATCCATTTTGCGAGATTGCGGTCGAGGAAGCGGTTCGCCTGAAAGAGGCTGGCACCGCATCCGAGGTGATCGTCGTTTCCGCTGGCATCGCGCAGTCCCAGGAAACTCTGCGGACCGGCCTGGCCATGGGCGCCGACCGCGCAATCCTGATCCAGACGGACACGCCGCTGGAGCCGCTGGCCATCGCCAAGCTGCTGAAGGCTGTGGTCGACAAGGAAGAGCCGGGCCTGCTGCTGCTGGGCAAACAGGCGATCGATGGCGACAACAACCAGACGGCCCAGATGATCTCGGCCCTGCTGGGTTGGTCGCAGGCGACCTTTGCGTCGAAGGTCGCGGTCGACGGAGACAAGCTGAACGTCACGCGTGAAGTCGACGGTGGTCTCGAGAACGTCAATCTCAACATGCCGGCCGTGGTCAGCGTCGATCTGCGCTTGAACGAGCCGCGCTACGCCTCTCTGCCGAACATCATGAAAGCGAAGAAAAAGCCGCTTGAGACCATGACGCCGGAAGATCTGGGCGTCGATGTGACCCCGCGGGTTGAGACGGTCAAGGTCGTGGAGCCGCCGGCGCGCCAGGCGGGCGTTAAGGTCGGAAGCGTCGCTGAACTGGTGGACAAACTAAAGAACGAAGCGAAGGTAATCTGATGAGCATTCTGGTTATTGCAGAGCACGACAACGCCGCTCTGAAGCCGGCTGTCCTCAACGCAGTGACAGCGGCGGTTGAACTCGCCGGGCACACCGGTGGCGAAGTCCACCTGCTGGTTGCCGGCGAAAACTGTGGCGCAGCCGCCAGCGAAGCCGGCCAGGTCGCCGGCGTCGCCAAGGTGCTTCAGGCCGATGGTGCTGAATACGCTCACGGTCTGGCCGAAAACCTGGCGCCGCTGATCGTCAAGCTGGCCTCCGGTTACAGCCACGTTGTGGCCGCAGCCACGACCTTCGGCAAGAACGTTATGCCGCGCGCCGCCGCGTTGCTCGACGTTCAGCAGATCTCGGACATCTCCGCCGTAGAATCCGCCGACACCTTCGTGCGGCCAATCTACGCAGGTAACGCGATGGCAACCGTGCGTTCGGGCGACTCCGTCAAGCTGGTCACCATCCGTGGCACGGCCTTCGACGCCGCCGAGGCGCAGGGCGGATCCGCCGCGGTCGAGAGCGTGGATGCAACGGGCGACTCCGGCCTCTCGCGCTTCGTCGGACAGGAACTGACCAAGTCCGAACGTCCGGAATTGACCACCGCGGGAATCGTGATCTCCGGCGGACGCGGCATGCAAAGCGGCGACAACTTCGCCATGCTGGAAAAGGTTGCCGACAAGCTGGGTGCCGCCATCGGCGCTTCGCGCGCCGCCGTCGATGCGGGCTTCGTCCCCAACGACTACCAGGTCGGTCAGACCGGCAAGGTCGTGGCGCCGGATCTGTACCTGGCTATCGGTATCTCGGGCGCCATTCAGCACCTGGCCGGTATGAAGGACTCCAAGGTAATCGTCGCCATCAATAAGGATGAAGAAGCGCCGATCTTCCAGGTTGCCGACTACGGCCTTGTCGCTGATCTGTTCCAGGCTGTCCCGGAACTTGAAGCAGCCCTTGACGGCTAAGGCTACCGGACTAGAGTTGCGATGCCGGTTGCCAATTATTCCCGCAACCGGCATCGCTTCGGAACAAGCCGAAGACGACAACTTAAGTAAAAACTGATAACCGGACTCGCTCATGGCAGACGTAAACATCCAGGACATTAAGTCCATCGGCGTTTTAGGCGCCGGGCAGATGGGCACAGGTATCGCCCACGTCTTTTCCCTGGCCGGGTACGATGTCAGGCTGTCCGACCTCAGCGACGAGAAACTCGCCGAAGCGGTCGAAACCATCGAGCGCCATATGCGGCGTCAGGTCGCCAAGGGCCGCGCGACGCCCGAGGATGTCGAAAAGGCCTTGAGCCGGATATCTACGGCGACCGATTACAATCCCTTCGCCGATTGCGAGGTGGTTATCGAGGCGGCGACGGAGAACGAAGAACTCAAGCGTGAGATCTTCAAGGAGCTCTGCCCGGTCCTGAAACCCGAGGCAATCCTCTGCTCCAACACCTCTTCGATCTCGATCACCCGCCTGGCCTCCGTTACCGACCGTCCCGCACAGTTCATGGGTATGCATTTCATGAACCCGGTTCCGGTGATGCAGCTGGTCGAGTTGATTCGCGGTATCGCGACGGAAGAGAGCACCTTCTCTACCATCCGGGATCTGACGCAATCGCTCGGCAAGACCACGGCATCGGCCGAGGACTTCCCTGCGTTCATCGTCAACCGGGTCCTGCTGCCGATGATCAACGAGGCGGTCTATACCCTCTACGAAGGTGTCGGCTCGGTCGACGCCATCGACACCGCCATGCGCCTGGGCGCCAACCACCCCATGGGGCCGCTGGAACTGGCCGACTTTATCGGACTGGACACCTGCCTCGCCATCATGTCGGTGCTCTACGAAGGATTGGCGGACACCAAATACCGCCCCTGCCCTCTGCTGGTGAAATATGTCGAAGCCGGCTGGGTGGGTCAGAAGTCCGGCCGTGGTTTCTACGACTATTCCGGCGAGACGCCTGTCCCAACGCGCTAAGTGTTGAACTTTTCGTAAATCACGGACGCCGTCATCAGATCCAGATGAGCGCCGCCGCCGTTTTTGAAGAGGGTGATGGCCTCCGCGCTACTGCGCCCGCCTCCGCCGTTACATAGGTCGTAGAGGTCCCCCTTAACCTCAGCTTCTGTGATCACACCGGTCGCGAGAGGAATAGCTAGTTCGCCGATGTCCTCGAAGGTGGTTTCGCGAGAGTCGACGAAGACCTCAGCTTTGCGCATGAGGGCGTCATCCGCCTCGCGCATATCCGGACGATAGGCCCCGATCAGATCCACATGCGTGCCGGGCCCGATCCATTCGCCCAGCAATATAGGTTCGGTCGTCATGGTGGCGGAGGAAATGATGTCTGCATCACCAGCGGCCTCGGCCAGATCGCCGGCGACGCTTATTTCCACGCCTTGCCCAGCGAATTCTTCGGCAAGCGCTTCGGCCTTGGCCCTATTGCGATTCCAAATGGCGAACGACTCAAGACTCGGAAAAATTTCCCGATAAGCTGAAAAGAGCGACCGCGCCACGGTGCCGGCGCCAACGATCAATAGCTTCTTTGAGTCAGACCGGGCCAGGAGGCGTGCGCCGAGCAGAGAATCTCCAGCGGTTTTCCATTTGGTCACCAGAACGCCGTCGAGTACCGCCTTCACCTGTCCGGTTTGCTCGTCGAACAGCAACATAGCGCCATGGATCGAGGGCAGTGGCGGCGTACGATCGTTGTTTTCCGGAAAGACCGACATCGACTTGAGGGCAAGCCCCAGCCCCTTAATCCAGGCGCCGCGGTTCAGCAACGCGCGATCCGCGTCGCGCAATAGCAGATCTCCGACCTGCGCTTTCTCCAAGCGGTGCCCGGCCTCCAAAGCGTCGGCGATTGTCGTCCAGTTCAGTTTGTGGTCGATATCCTCGAAGGCAATAGTCTGCATGCCGCTCCTCAATCCTTTGCCACAAGGAGCCACAGAAGAGATTGTTCACATTGCTGCAGCGACTCCAGGAGGTCGGCATTCTACCTGATCGTTTGCCGTCCGCGAGGCGCAATTGTCAGGAGACGGCCATCACCCCGCTTTGGATAGCTTTGAGTGATACCGGCGATCGGCGGGCAGAATAAGGGTAACGCTGGTGCCTTCGTCGACCCGCGAGTCGATCTGAATACGGCCGCCATGGCTTTCGATGTAGGCGTTCGCCAACGTAAGGCCCAAACCCGCGCCCTCGTAGGTCCGCTGGAGGCTGCTGTCAGCTTGCCCGAAAGCCTTCAGACAGTTTTCAATCTGGTCTTCAGCGATCCCAATCCCGCTATCCGACACAGACAACAGAGCATCTCCGTTGTCGCCGATCCGCAGCGATAGCGTGACATGACCCTCTGCTTTGTTAAACTTGATCGCATTCGAAACGACCGATCCCAGCGCCTGTTTGATCAGTCTTTCATCGACGACAAAGAAGACATTTTCTTCAGGCGGCTCGATGTTCAATGTCAACCCGGCTTCTTCAGCGCGTTCCCGCGAAAGACTCCCCAACCGAGTCATAAGATCGACCAGATCGACTTCTTCCTCACGCAGTTCCAGCTTCCCGTCTTCGATGCGCGCAAAGTCCAAGACGTCGGTCACGGTTGCCAGCAACCGCGCGCCCCCGTCATAAATATCGTTGGCATATTCTTTGTAATTGGGCGATCCCAGCGGGCCGAAAAGCTCGTTTTGCATCACCTCCGCAAAGCCCATCACCGCATTGAGGGGTGTCTTAAGTTCGTGGCTCATGTTGGCCAGGAACTCGGTCTTTGCCCGGTTGGCCATTTCCGCCTTTTGCTTCGCCACGCGCAGTTCGCGTTCACGCCGTTGCGCGCGCTTTTCCGCTTTGACCCGGCGGTCGATATCGCGCATGAGAAGGATAAGCCCGCCGCCATGCTGTTCCTCCAACCGGGTAACGGCCAAATCCGCATGAAATGCTCTACCCGTCATACGCCGACAGAGGATGTGTTGCGAAACACCGAATGAAACGGCTTCAGCCAGAACCTGCTCGAAATCCGCCAAGTCAGTCAATTTCGAGGGCAGGTACAATTCGGACATCTTCAAGCCCTTGGCCTTGGCGCGCGAGACGCGAAAGATGCGGACAGCCGCGTTATTGACGGAACAGATTTGGCCGTTCTTGTCGATCGTGATGAGCGCATCGAACGCGTTTTCGGCGACGTTCGCCATCATGGCCTGCGACCGTATCCGCGCAAGGCGTTCGGCGATCACCTTCAATCCGAGTTCCCGGAAACGGATCATGACCACGAAGGTACCGGATAAGAAAACCCCAACGATAACCGGCGCGACAGGCACGAGCTGTCCAGACTTGACTTGAACGATGTGCGCGACAACGAACGCAGTAGCACAGATTGCGATGTTCACAGCAAGCGCGATCCCTGGCCGCAAACGCCAAGTCGCAAAAGCAATCCCGATTGTCGTTACAAAAAGGACAACCGCGACCAATAGAAAGGGTACGCCCCTCAGCGCACGATCCTGCACCAAAGACTGCGCGGCAAGCATCTGCACAAAGACACCGGGTAGCGACCGGTAGATTGGCGTGGCAACGTTGTCGCCAAGTTCAACAGCCGTCGCGCCGACGAGAATTGTCTTTCCTGCAAGCAGCGCAGGATCCACGGCGCCGCTGGCCACATCGGCGAAGGAGTAACGCTCAATCGAGCCAGGATCGATGCTGTAGTCGATCCACAACTTTTCCGGCCGAACTTGACCTTCCACCCTTGTTAAAGGTTGCCGAGCAATGCTGCTAGGGATGGACGGGATCTGTGAAGCGTTCCAGTCCTGAACGACCGGTAACTGCCAGACAAGTCCATCGCTTTCTGGGAACACATTCGCGGCAGCCACTTCGCTATGTTGGGCAAATCTTGGCAACGGCCCGACATCGACGAACACACCTTCCGACTCGCTCCATTGACGAAAGGCCGCCAGCACGGTTCGTCCGCTTCTGCGAGCGAGGGCGTTTTCCAGAGCCAGATCGTCGACCTCGTTGCTTGCCAAACTGAAGTCGACGTCGAAAACAATTGTTTCGACATCGGCAGCCGTCAGACGATCGATCAGCAAAGCATGCAGCGATCGTTTCCAGGGCCAGGTGCCTATCTGGCGCAAGCTCTGCGGATCAATTTCCACGATGACAAAACGGTTGTCCGCATCGCGTTGGCTGAGTTGAAAGCGCTGTTCAAGTAAGGGTCTCTCGATGAATTCGAGAGACCCCGACGCAAAAGCCAGCAATGCGATCACAAAGGCGGAAATGCCGCATGCAAGCCGGGCAATCATTGGAATGAAAGCGACGTTTTAGGCTCGACCGCCATTGCCGCCGTTACCGCCGCCGTTACCGCCGCCATTGCCGTTGCCGTTGCCGTTACCACCGCCATTGCCGTTGCCGTTACCGCCGCCATTGCCGTTGCCGTTACCGCCGCCATTGCCGTTGCCGTTACCGCCGCCATTGCCACCGCCGTTACCGCCGCCATTGCCACCGCCGTTGCCGCCGCCATTGCCACCGCCGTTGCCGCCGCCATTGCCACCGCCGTTGCCGCCGCCATTGCCACCGCCGTTGCCGCCGCCATTGCCGCCGCCGTTGCCGCCGCCATTGCCACCGTCGTTGCCACCGCCATTGCCGTTGCCATTGCCACCAGAATTGTTGTTCCCTGCCCCGGCATTTGGATTGCCGCTTGCAGCGGCACCATTGCTGCTACCGCTGGAACTTGACGAGCTTGAGCTACTGCTGGAACTAGACGAACTGGAATTGGACGACACACCAGCCTCACTGGCCGAGGCGCTGGCTGACATTCCCGAGGTCACATCGGCTGTGCTGCCGTCCCTGGAATCCGTCACCGAGACGTTGCCGTGCGAAACGCTCACTTCGGCTTTGTCTTCATCGACGTCGACGCTGAAGCCTGTACCCTTTACGACAGCCACGAGATAAGGCGTCTTGACCGAAAAGGTGCCGGATTTGCGCTTTTCAACGGAGTAGCCAACCTTTCCTTCCGTCTGATGAACGACCGTCGTCGCATCACTGTCAGCTTCGGGAGTGATATCCACGGTGGACTCCGGGCCTAGCTCGATTTTGTCAAAACCATGAACAACAACGGCATGGGCCGTCGCGAAGGTGCGAATCTCAACCTTGGCCGGAAGTTTCTGGTTCTTGGAAAGTTTTTTCCAATCGGCGTCACCTTGCGCAGGGCGCCACTGCGTCTTGCCTTCGACAAAAAGCACAGTCCAATAGGCTGGCGATTTCGCCGTGGAAGTCTCAGGCATGGAGAAGAAAAATGCCGACAGGCCGACGAATACAATTATTCCGGCAAGAATAGAGTTCTTGAATCCACTCGAAGCGTACTTGGTACCGAGCATTCTCTTCTCCTAAGTCCACGCAACCCTTTGAAAGAAAAATAAATATTTTCAGGTCACAATTATGACAGAGAAGATTTAAGAAGCTCTTATTGATTACTAAAAACTCTAAACAAGAACCACAAGGACTATATTATTGCGTGCAGAAACATGATTAACCACGCGGCTCAATAAAATAGATAAGTTCTCAATATTTACTTGGTTGGGGTGGTTACAGGCGGGCTATTGCCAGAGCACAAAGAGCTCCCAAGCAGGAGCCACAATCGGCGCCCGCCTGAAAGCCCTTCAGACCAATCAGGAGATCGATGTTATGCCGCGACTATGCCTTTTGGCGCGCGCGCAGCCTACGCTCACGCCCGACAACCACCAGGCTTGTCAAACCAAGCAACAACAAAGCAAAGGTGCCCGGCTCCGGAATCCTCGTTGTCGTGCCTCCCACGAGCTTCCACACTGTTACATGCGAAATGTTGGGAGTGTTTCCGCCACCGTTCACGAGGCCCTCCGTCGTCCAGGGACCTGTTGTTAGCCCGGCAATGTCATAGATCGAGAAGTCGTTCGCGGCCTTGACTGTCAGCAGATAGAGTTCTTCCATGCCTGTGTAGGTCCAGGTCCCGGACGAAGACCCCGCTCCCGTGATGCTAAGTCCTCGCGAGACCAGATCGTCGCTTTTTTGCAACTTCCATCACATCGATGAAGCTTCCGAAGACATCGAAGAGCGCGGCTTCGACAACATCTTCTTTATCGTTGCCATTTGCGGGCACTGTGAGTGGGCCAGACTGCCCCGTCAGGGTCTGTCCGGCGAAAACCCGGCACGCCAGATCCGTCGCCGTATCACATCCCACCATCGGCGTCGCCGGCATAGGCATTGCGCCCACCGAAGTCGCCGTCATAGCGATTCCGCCGAGAATCGCCGAAAAAACCACCGAGAGTATACGCATTTCACCATCCCCGTACTGTAGGCTCATGCATGAAGCATGAATTACTTATTTTTGTAACTATCGAAGCAACGATCATGCCAACAACATCACGACGTTGTTTTCGATTACCTTTTTATCAAAGGATGATCTGCCGCTATATTGGGGATAATCCTGATGTTAAATAATCCGACATGCGAAGGATTGTTTTATTTCTTAAATTTCAATCACTTAAGCAAGAATACAACTATGTTGAGTGCAAAATAATTCGACAGCATTCAAAAGCGCTCCCCAAGTGACAAGGTATGCTGTCCGCAGGCAAGCTGCCTCAAATACTCAACAGGCTTTGGTAAAGAATAACTGCTAAAAGCGCCTTGGTCTTCATTGCAGACGAGAGTGCAGCAGAATGCCAGGATTCCAAATCTCCGTTGCCGGCAAACCCACTACGCGACGGTCATTCCGCAAAGTTCTAGCCATGGGTTTCGTCATGGTACTTTCCGCTTCCTGGGCTGTGGCCCCCGGTTTGGCTTATGCAGACCCTCCACCTTGGGCGCCGGCGCACGGTTACTACAAAAACGGCAAAGGCAAGGGAAAGCACAAAGGCAAGAAGCACAAGCATAAGGTCGAACAGCACGACAGCTACGTGGCGCCTTTCGATCTGAACATCGGCACCTGCAATCGCGAACTTCTCGGAAGCGTCCTGGGTGGCGCCATTGGCGGCGCCGCTGGGACTCAGGTTGGTAAGGGAAGCGGCAAAACTGCCGCGATCATCGGAGGCACCGTTATCGGCTACTTGATCGGTGGCGCGATCGGCCGGCACATGGATCAGATCGATCAGAATTGCATCGGACAGTCACTTGAACATTCCCCGGATGGCCAATCGATCGCATGGAAGAATCCAAATGACAACGGCCAGCACAGAGTAACCCCGACGAAGACTTTTCAAACATCCGCGGGAGCTTACTGTCGGGAGTACACCACCACGTCAGTGATCGCCGGAAAAACGCAGTCGGTCTTCGGTACCGCCTGTCGACAGCCCGACGGTTCCTGGAAGCTCGTCAACTAAGTCAGCGCGGCCTTTTACCAGTCCGCGCCGCCGGCGGCGGTCGACGCCCCCTCGACGCAGTGCATCCGCGCCCAACCGTAGTAAGCTTCTACTGGCTCACTGGTCTGATCGTTGTCGCTGAAGATCGCAATCGCCTGCAGCCCCTCTTCGGGGGCACGGCCAAAGGCACGTTCGAAGTCTTCAAGTACGTTCCGCCGCTCCAGCAGCCAGGATGCCGTATGCGAGGTCAGGCCTGTCTTTGCCGGGGTGACGCGAACGGCGATGCTTTTAACGATGCCAGAGAGATAGGGATTGTCGATCACCTCGCCCTGCCCCACGTGGTCGGTGGTCCAGACATACCGGAGGGTCGGGACCGGGTCAGGATCCGAATAGAGGCCTGGATCACCGAACAGCAGGAACAGCGACGCCGCGACATCCTCGCCGTCCTTATCACGCAGATCGACATTCTGTTGGACCTGGGTCACTGCCCAGGTCCACTCGATCTCGGGACAGGCCTGCAAATCTATATCGACGGAGCGGATCAGGCCGGAAGCCGAGTCCTGGCCGCGCGCGCGGATCGCGACGGTTTCATCGAAAATGGTCAGTTCGTATTCCGTCTGTCCGCGCATCCGCATATGAAACCATTCGTCCTGAATGGTCGTCGCGGCCCGGAAGAGGTAGCTGGAGGGTGTCAAAACCGCCGCGGACGAAGCCACCTCCCCGACCGCCGCTTCCTCTTCCGAAGGCTGGGCTGCGCAGGCACTTAAGAGCAGCGGCAACAAAAGCCCCAGACAGGAAAGACGTCGCGGTTGGGGAACGCCCGGCATGGGCTCAGCTGGCGCCGGCCGGGATCGGCTGGTCCAGATAGTATTGCATCAGCGCTTTGGCTTCGGGCGAATCCCACTCCGCCGGTCCCTGCAACATGCCGACGATGCGGTTGCGGCGATCCACCAGCAACGAGGTCGGCAAGCCTTTAACCTGATACTCACGCGCGGCCTTGCCTTTGGGATCCAGGTAAATCCCCATCGCGTCAAGTTCGAGCCGTTCGTAGAAGGGTTTCACGATGCCCAGGCCGCGCCGGTCTTGCGAAATGGCAACGACCCGAAAGCCCTGGGGCTCAAGATCGCTGTGCAAACGGTTCAGCGCGGGCATCTCGGCAACACAGGGTGCGCACCAGGTCGCCCAGAAGTTCACCAGGACCACTTCGCCCTTGAAATCGCGCAGCGACGCCTTGCCTTCGGAACCAACGGAAAATGCGGTCGGCGGTGCTGGTATCGGCGGTTCGAAGAAGGTAAAGTTGCCGGCGAAATCGCCCTTTAGGGGCGGTTCGGCATCCTGCGCGGCAACCTGAAGACCGGTGGCGATCACCGCCAATCCGATCATTGCCGCGGCGAGACTGCGGAGCCGTGTTCCTATGGCGAGATTTTTTTGCATAACCATTCAGGTCCACCCAGTCACATGACCTCAGACAACACACACGCAGCCGGCACGTCCGGCGCGGCGGCAAATGATCCCGACAGCGACAACCCCACCGCCAATAAAATGTGGGGCGGCCGTTTCTCCATGGGCCCCGCGGAGGTGATGGAGCAGATCAACGCCTCGATCTCCTTCGACCAGCGGCTTTACGCCCAGGATATCCAGGGTTCCAAGGCGCACTGCAACATGCTGATCGCCCAGGGTATCGTGTCCCAGGAAGATGGCGATGCCATCCTCAAAGGTCTAGACACGATTTTGCGAGAGATCGAGGCCGGCGACTTTACCTTTAGCGCGGCGCTCGAAGATATTCACATGAATATCGAAGCGCGGTTGCGTGAACTGATCGGCGACGCGGCAGGGCGCTTGCACACGGCCCGTTCGCGCAACGACCAGGTTGCGGTGGACTTTCGCCTCTGGGTGCGCGACAGCCTGGACCAGCTCGATGCGAAGCTGGCGGAGCTGCAGGAAGCCCTGATCGAAAAGGCCGAGACCTATGCCGGTTCCGTCATGCCGGGCTATACCCATCTGCAGGCGGCGCAGCCAGTCACCTTCGGCCACCATCTCCTCAGCTATGTCGAGATGCTGGGGCGCGACCGGGGCCGCGTGCAAGATTGCCGCAAACGCATGAACGAATGCCCGCTGGGCGCCGCGGCACTCGCGGGCACCTCTTTTCCTATCGACCGCCATGCGACGGCAAAGGCCCTGGGTTTCGAGCGGCCGACCGCCAACTCGATCGACTCGGTCTCAGATCGTGACTTCGCCCTCGAGTTCCTCTCTGCAGGCTCGATCCTGGCGATTCACCTTTCGCGCTTCGCCGAAGAGCTTGTGATCTGGTGCAGCGAGGGTTTCCGCTTCGTCGATCTATCGGACGCCTTTACCACCGGCAGCTCGATCATGCCGCAGAAGAAGAATCCCGACGCCGCGGAACTGGTCCGTGGCAAGGCAGGCCGGGTGATCGGATCGCTGAATACGTTGATGGTCGTTATGAAGGGCCTGCCGCTGACCTACGGCAAGGACATGCAGGAAGATAAGGAACCTCTGTTCGACGCGACCGACACCCTGGCGCTTTGTGTTGCCGCAACCACCGGCATGGTCCGCGATCTAACCGCCAATGAAGAGCGCCTAAAGGCCGCCACCGCCGCCGGTTTCCTGACCGCCACCGACCTGGCCGACTGGCTGGTACGGGTCCTCAACCTCCCCTTCCGCGACGCTCACCACATCACCGGCGCCATCGTCCAGCGCGCGGAAACCGCGGGCTGCGACATCGCCGACCTGCCCTTAAGCGAAATGCAGGCCGTCGAACCGCGCATCACCGAAGCGGTCTACGAGGTCCTGACCGTCGAAAGCTCGGTTGCCAGCCGCACCAGCCACGGCGGCACCGCCCCCGAACGGGTCCGCGAGGCCGCGGCCGAGGCACGGAAGCGGTTTCTTTGAGCGAGGCTGACATGAACGGCCGACAACTCCCTTTGACCCGCAACGGCTCCGGCAATATCGTACGGGCCTGTGTTTCAGGTCCGAAAAGGACTCTTGGGAGTTTGGGATGACGAAGTTCTCACCCGCGCGGCGGAACCTGCTGCTGGGCATGGTCGCTCTGGCTGGTCTCGGCGCTTGCGGTAAAAAGGGCAATCTCGCGCCGCCGGAAGGCGAGGAAGACCTCTACACCTATCCTCGGACCTATCCCAAACCCTCGTCCCAAGTGCCGGCGCTCAACAAAGACCGGGCGCGCCAAAACACCGCGCCGGACAACATCTCGATCTTTCCTGACGATCGAACCAAGACAAAAACCTACTAAAACCGCCGAATTATCGCATATTGTACTGTCTGGAACCCGTGATCGCGGTTTTGGCGGCAGATCTGCGGACTCTGAGTTCGCGGTGTGAACCCAGTTGTGAGGCCTGAAACTGGCACGAAAATCAGCCGGTTAGTTGAATTGAAGCGAAGTACTATGACATTTTTCCCCTACCGGAACGGCCGGCTGCATATTGAAGACGTCTCGCTCGACGAATTGGCGGCACGGGTTGGAACCCCCTTCTTCTGCTATTCCGCCGCGGCCATGGAAAGCGCCTACACCAGCTTTGTCTCGGCGCTCGGTGATCTGCCCGCCACGGTCTGCTATGCGCTGAAGGCAAATTCGAACCAAGCCGTGATCAAGACTTTCGCGCAGTTGGGCGCGGGTGCGGACGTGGTGTCTGAGGGCGAACTGCGCCGCGCGCTGGCCGCGGGCGTCCCTGCGAGCAAGATTGTCTTCGCAGGCGTCGGCAAACAGCCTTCCGAGATGGCCACCGCGCTGGACGCCGGCATCTTGCAGTTCAACGTCGAATCCCTACCCGAACTGGAAGCGCTCTCTCGGGTCGCACAGGAAAAGGGGCTGAAAGCGCCCGTCGCCTTGCGGATTAACCCCGATGTCGATGCCTTGACCCACGCAAAGATCTCCACGGGCAAAGCGGAAAACAAATTCGGGATCGACATTCCCAGTCTACGCGGCTTTCTCGATTCCGCGGCCTCTCTTCCAGGGGTGCGCATCGAGGGGCTGGCGGTGCACATCGGCTCCCAGATCACTGACGTCAATCCTTACCGCGAAGCTTTCGCGCGGCTGGTCGCTCTCTTTAAGGAGCTGCGCGATGCGGGCTGGCCACTTGAGCGGCTGGACATGGGCGGCGGCCTGGGGATTGCCTATCAAGGCGACGCGGCGCCCGATATTGCCCGCTATGCCGAGATCGTCCGCGAAACGACCCAGGGTCTGGATGCCCAGCTGATCTTCGAACCCGGCCGCTTCCTGACCGGGAATGCGGGGCTGCTGGTCACCCGCACCGTCTTCGTCAAGCATGGTACGGCGCGCCGTTTTGCTATTGTCGATGCGGCCATGAACGACCTGATCCGTCCGACACTCTACGATGCATGGCACGATATCCTGCCGGTGGCGCAATTCTCCGCCGACGCCGGACGGGAACCCTACGATATCGTCGGCCCGATCTGCGAAAGCAGCGACATCTTTGCCGAACAGAGGCCTCTGCCGCCGTTGGCCGCCGACGATCTGCTCGCGATTTGTTCATCAGGCGCCTATGGCGCTGTGATGTCGTCCAGCTATAATTCCAGACCGCCGGCTCCGGAAATCCTGGTTCGCGGCGGGGATTACGCGGTGATTCGGCCGCGAATCGATTACGATACGCTGATCGGGCAGGATCGGCTGCCGGATTGGCTTAGCGATGGCGCGCAGTCTTCGGAACCGCGCGGCGCTGCCTAAAGTAACGTGCGTTCCGGTCCGATAAAATGTTCAACGGGATGCGTGTCGGGTAATATGATCGAGGGGTAACCTGCGGCGCAGAGCCGTAAGTGTTTAAGTTGGGGGAAGAGCGGACCAATCGTTAGAGGACGCGCAAGTGGTAGATCGAGATAACCCCGGCTTCCAATCGAATGCGACCGGCCGTGACGGTCGTGTGTCTCGTTTTGCACCAAAATCCGCTGAAAACTCGGTCGTCATGGCATCGCGCCTCGCGATCGAGCTTGGCCTCGCCAGAGCAGCGCTCTTCTGGGAACGCTTTTGGCCAGCTGCCTGGCCGCTGATCGGCGTCGCAGGCGTATTTCTCTCACTCGCGCTATTCGATCTCCTGCCCGGCTTACCGACCTGGCTACATATCGCTGCCTTGGCCGCCATTGCCGCCGCAGCGCTCTGGGCGATCTGGCACTTCGTAAAAGTTTTCCGTTTTCCGGGCGAAAGAGAGACGCGTCGGCGCCTTGAACAGGATTCAGGGCTCAAACACCGCCCGCTGACTTCCCTGGACGACCGCTTGACGAAGGGCGACGGCACAACACGGGCGCTCTGGGCGCTGCACCGCTCGCGCCTGGTCTCGAAGAGCAGTGCCTTTAAAGCGAAACCGCCGCGGCCAAGATTTGCGGAGATCGATCCCTTTGCCCTGCGCTGTGGCCTGTCGCTCGTACTTGTGGTGGCGATCGTCGCCGGCGCCGACAGCTGGTCACAGAGAATCGCCCGGGCTGTGACACCGCAGTTCGCAGGCGCCGCGGCCAACGCGCGTATTGCCTTTGACGTCTGGATCAACCCGCCAAGCTACACGCGCCGGGCGCCACAGTTCCTGGCGCCGGCAGCTGCGGGTGCCCCTCCCCTTAGCATCCCTGCCGGCAGCCAGATCCTGGCGCAGGTGCACGGCGCCGCCGAGCCTCCCGAGCTGCTGGTCGGAACCGCAGCCACGGCGTTCGACAACGCCGGGGTCGAATTCTTCAAGGTATCGGCCAAGATCGAAAGCGGGGACCGCATCGCCATTCAGCAGGATGGCGGTACGCTCGCCGAGTGGCGCATGACCGTAAATCCGGACATGCCGCCTGCCGTTGCCTATCTGACCGCACCAAGCCGCAGCGAGAGGGCAGCCCTCAGGCTCGAATACGAGGCCAGCGACGACTACGGCGTCGAACGGGTTGAGGCCCGGGTCCAAAGGCTCGATAAACCGGAGGAATCGCCCTTTGTTCTGGAGCTTGCCCTTCCCCGATCCAGCGCCAGCGAACTGAACGCCACCAGCTATCATGATCTGACTCCGCACCCCTGGGCGGGAATAGCCGTGGAGATCACGCTGATTGCCGAAGATGCCTTGGGCCAGAAAGGCGAGAGCGAGGCCCTGCGAACGGTGCTGCCGGAGCGCATCTTCAACCACCCGGTCGCACGCGCCCTGGTGGAGCTGCGCAAGGAGCTTACCTTGGCGCCGGACGAACGCTTTCCAATCGTTCGGGCGTTGCGCAACATCTATGAACGGCCGGATCATTTCTACCACGATGTCGTGGTCGCGCTGGCCATCGTCACCGCCGAACGCCGCTTGATCCACGATAACCGGCCCGACGTTATCCCAAGCGTACAGCAGCTCTTGTGGGACACCGCGCTGCGCCTGGAAGAAGGCGAACTGGCGATCGCCGAGCGGGATATCCGCAACCTGCAAAAAGCTTTGCAGGAAGCTTTGGCGCGGGGCGCCGATCAGGCGGAGATCGAGGAACTGTTGGACAAGCTGCAAGAAGCGCTCGATCGCTTTATGGAGGCGATGAACGAGCAACTGCAGGATCAGTTGTCGCAAGGCATGGAACCACAACCGCTGCCGCCCGACGCACAGCTGATGGACGGCAACGACCTCAGGGACCTGATCGAAAAAGCCCGCGAGTTGGCGCGGAACGGATCGCCGGAAGCGGCGCAGGAGCTTCTGGCGCAGCTTCAGGAAATGCTGGAAAACATGCGGGCCGGAAACTTCGCCGAGCAAATGAACCAGGCGATGCAAGACGCCCACGGCATGATGCAGGAGATGGAAGACATGATCCGGCGTCAGCAAGAGCTCTTGGACCGCAGCTTCGACCGTGAACAGCAACAAAGCGAAGATAAGAAGGGCCAGGACAGCGACCAGCGCGCCCGGGAACGCAGTCAGGACGCGGGATCGCAAGAGCAACTGCGCAAGGACCTGGGCGAAATGATGCGCCAGCTCGGCGAGGCGCTCGGCGAAATCCCGCGCTCACTGGGGCGTGCGGAACAGTCCATGCGGGACGCCCGCGACGCCTTGAATGGCGAACAGGGCCAGAACCCGGTTCAACCCCAGTCGCGCTCGCTGGACCAGCTACAACAAGGTATGCAGTCCATGGCCGAAAGCTTCATGCAGCAGATGGGACAGCAGGCGGAACGCGGCAGTGGTACTGTCGGCGCACAGCCATCTGGCCGGAGCTCCGATCCTTTCGGCCGAGAAACCGGCCGGGGCGGCATCAACGACGCGAGGACCGGCGTAAAGATCCCGGATGAAGGCGACATCGTGCGCACTCGAGAGATTCTGCAGGAGCTACGCCGCCGTCGGGGGGAACGCCAGAGGCCTTCTAACGAACTGGAATACATCGACAGGCTGCTGCGCCAGTTCTAAACGCCGCCCGAAATAACGTCCGATCCGGATCTCTATAAAGAGGCTGTTGGTGTAGGCGAGAGACGGCTGGAGAAAGCCGGCGTTTATCCGTCAGTGACAGACAACGCGCTGAGCGGCCATCACCTCGTCAGCCACGGCGCAGATCTGTTTCAGCGTGAAGGGCTTCGTGATGACACGGCAAATCAGCTCATCCAGGTTGTGCGCTCGCTGCCGCTCGGCCGAATAGCCGGTCATAAGCAGGATCGGTAGATCGGGATAGTCCTTGGTGACCTTCAAAGCCAGCGCAATCCCGTCCAGTTCCGGCATAACGATATCGGTGATTAAAAGGTCGAAGTTATCCACGCGCAACCGCTCCAGCGCCTGCACCCCATCGTCGACCGCCGTCACCTCATGACCTTTGTGCGTGAGAGCCCGCGAGACGAAGCTCTGAACCGCCCGGTCGTCTTCAGCCACCAATATTCGCGCCATTGGGACACCTTGCATTCTTCAACGGAACCTGGGTATGCGCTCACCGGACCGCTTTGCCACAGACACGCGATGTCTGGTGCAACTGCCTACCCTCAGCCAGCCCAAAGCGGGCACCGGGGCAGGATTCTTAACCTTAAACGACAACGCCGGTCAGGCTGGAAACGCTCTATCTGAGCCAGGTTCTACCGAAAGCGCATACTGCGGTAATTAAGATTAATATGCGGTTAACGGCTCACCGCATTCCACCTGACTGGCAAGACACCCCCATCAGGGCAATGACGGCCAAGACGTCGCAGAGTCAGATGTCGCCGCTTGGCCAGCGCGAAACTGTCAGGGCGCAGAAAACAGACGAATTTCCCGACTGCAGCCGCCCTGTCGTGCTGCCAGTTCGAAGCTATCATCTTGTCGATCATCACCCATCGCGAAGAGCGAAGCCTGCGTTTGCCACCAAGTGTCAGACTCCGCAGTCCATCAACCGAGTGGGCAGCGAAGCTTATGTCGTAAACGCAATAAAATTGTTTAAACGTTTTTAAATAAGTTGATACGATGATAAAATTGGTAAATAAGATAGAAATGATTAAACCAATGTCAGTTGAAGACGGATCTTGCGGAATTGCATCTATGAACAGCGATCCAGATTTAGAAGAACTCAAAGACATTGATCTTCTCAGGTGCACGGTCGATGTCGTGGTTGCACATGTTTCCAACAACAAGGTTCCACCTGAAGACTTGCCGCAACTCTTGCGCGATATTCATCAGACCTTAACCAACATCGATCCACAGCAGCGTCCCGAGCCACGTCCGAAACCGGCTGTGCCGGTCTCGAAATCGGTCACGCCCGACTACATCGTCTGTCTGGAAGACGGAAAGAAGCTAAGAGTGTTGAAGCGGTACCTGAAGCGGAACCATGGTCTGTCGATCGAAGACTATCGGGAACGCTGGAACCTGCCGGACGACTATCCGGTGGTCGCGCCCAACTACTCGAAAGAACGCCGCAAACTCGCGAAAGAAATCGGTCTCGGCGTCAAGTTCCGTCGCCCGCCCTTACGGAAAGCAAACTGACGACCGGTCGCATCCTCGCAAACGGAGCAGGCTCTGACCGCCGTGGCCAAGCGCGCGGGCGCAAGGCCAGAGGTTTCACTAAAAAAGGGTAAGACAAAAACGGGAATCGAGGCGAAGTTCTTTATGCAGCACGCTATGGCTGCATGGAACTCTAATTGGCCGCAGGTCCAATGCTGGGCTCGTTCCGCTTCGTCTCCTCAGAAACGAAAATAATGGAGATGCCGATCCTTTCGCTCCGCCACTCGTCTGCGATGGAGGTGCCAAAGGAAACCTCGTCACTGGGACCGATGACCGCCGAATCCGCATCGAAATACCAGCGCGCCAGGATCTCCGACTTCGCGTTCACAACCGTTGCACGGAGTGAAGGTACAGACTGATCCTCATCGGTTTCGTTCACAAGGATCCCCTCGACCACGATCATCGCCTTACCGTCAATCGGCTTACGGTTTTTCAATAGCTTCTCGGCGGGAATAGAGAGCCCCTCTCCCGCAACGGCTGAGCCCGATTCCATGTCGTCATGAGCGTCGAGGCCGACAAGATCATAGAGCCTTTGGAAACGCGGCTCGAAGGCCACGATCTGTTTCTGGCCGAAATAGAAGCCGCAACCGAGCAGAACGAAGACAATCAGGAAGATGCTCCAACCCAAAACCGCGAAACGGCGGTCGCCGTCATCGAGGATGTCTTCTTCCTCTGAATCGAACAGCTTGGGTCCGCGCACCGGAGGCGGCGCTGCGTCCTCTTCCTCTTCGACTTTGTCCGCCACGGGCGCCGCTTTAGGCGCTTCCGGCTCGGCGTTCTGAGGCTCCGCGGGCGGCGAGTCGGGTTCAGGCACCGGTGCCGAAGAGGGCGCAGGCTCGGACGGCGTTTCACCCGGCGCTTCGCTGGTGGCTTCCGGCTTTTGGTGCCAACGATGCGCACACTCGCCGCAACGAACCTTGCGTCCGTTCGGCCCAAGCAAAGATTCGTCTACAGCGAAGCTGGTCTCGCACGAGGGACAGGTAACGATCATTTAACCTAACCAGCCCCTTCAGCTTCTCTTTTCGCAGATTCGAATCGGACCACGCAACGTCACCTTTTCTGCCGCTCTAATCGGACCCGGGCTTGATGAAATTACAATTGAAAATTCACTTGCCCGATGAACCCGTTCTCGCCACCAAATCGAGAGCGGAGTCACTCGTCGGTTTGAATCCAAAGAACGATCCCACCTCACCGAGACCCGCTAGGACACGCGACTCCGAGCCTTCATTTCCGAGCAACGGTCTAGCGCAAAACGGTTAATCTTATATGAGCCGCTCTCAAGCAACGCAAGCAGAGCGCTGAACGCTTTACCTCAGCGCAGCGCCTGTGCCATTCTCGCGAACAGGGCGCGGTCGTCCTTGATTGAACCGATCAATGGCGTGAATTGTACCCTCGCCTATTGAATGGGAGGCTGATTCTCGTTTCGCTTTGAGGCAAAGTAGAACGATCAGACTCCGGCATCTCATCATAGGATCGCTTGTACATTGATTCGCTTTCAGGACGTTTCTCTGCGTTATGGGGCAGGCCCTGAAATCCTTGATCGCGTGTCATTGGATCTGGCGCCAGGCTCCTTCCATTTCGTAATCGGCGCAAGTGGCGCGGGGAAATCCTCGCTGCTCAAGATGATGTATCTCGCTCACCGGCCGACCAGCGGGCGTATCAGCCTTTTCGGAAGAGACGTGTCCTCTTTGTCGCGTCATGACGCTGCCTTGCTCCGGCGAAGAATAGGTGTCGTGTTCCAGGACTTCAGGCTGCTCGACCATCTCAGCACTCTGGATAATGTGGCGCTGCCGCTCAGGGTCAGCGGTCAACGCTCCGAAGAAATCCGTAAGGATGTTGTCGAGCTTTTGACCTGGGTGGGACTCGCCGATCATCTCGATGCAAAACCCGCGACGCTTTCCGGCGGCCAGCAGCAACGCGTCGCGATCGCCCGTGCCGTGGTATCCCGGCCCAGCCTCCTGCTCGCGGACGAACCGACCGGCAATGTCGACAACCGGATCGCGGAGCGCCTGCTGTATCTTTTCGAAGAGCTCAACAAGCGCGGGACGACCATCGTGGTCGCCACTCATAACGAAGCGCTGATCTCCCGCTTCCGCTACCCGGTCATCAGGCTCGTGCGCGGCGAAGTCCGTCTCGAGCAGGGCGAGACATTGATCCGAAGTAGCGACATGCCAGGCTACGGCCCATCCGGTCAGAGCACGGCCGCCGCCGTTTCCGCTGATCTCGAGACATCGGAAAGCCGGCGCTAAGATGCTGTTGCGCCGCTCCGTTGTTCCGCTCAATCGCGACGCAACCGGCCGCTTCTTGCCGTGGCTGGTCGCGGTCATGGTCTATTTGGCCGCCTTGGCTCTGGTCAGCGCCATGGCCATGAGCAAGATCGTTACCCGCTGGGACCACGGTTTGTCCGGGCAGATCACCGTTCAGTTGCCAGTCAGCGAAAGCGATCTGACCGAAGCCGAAATTAAAGAACGCAGAGAAGACGTCATTCGTCTTCTCTTGCAAAGCCCAGGCGTGCTCGCCGCCAATCATATGAGCGCCGCGGAAACGGCCGCGCTGCTGGAACCCTGGCTGGGACAGAGCTCCGGTCTGTCGGAGCTGCCGCTGCCCGACTTAATCGCGGTGGAAATCGATCAGCTGACGCCACCCAATACGACGGCGCTGTCGGTCCAGGTCCAGGCCATTGTCACGGGTGCAACGATTGACGATCACCAGCGCTGGCTGGGCAACCTCTTGAGCCTGGCCCGATCCATCGAAATCGTTGCGGCTCTGGTTGTGCTCCTCGTCGGGTTGTCTGCGGTGATCATGGTTGTCTTCGTCACCCGTATGGGCCTGGCGGTCCACTATCAGATTGTCGAACTGCTGCACCTGATCGGGGCACAAGACGGATACATCGCGCGCGAATTCCAGCTCCATGCCCTCAAATTGGGTTTTTACGGCGGTTTGGTCGGCGTTATTTTCGCCGCGGTCACCATTGTCGGTATCAGCCAACTGCTGGGCCGGGCGGGAACGGCCCTGCTTCCGGAGCTCACACTGTTACCGCTGGAATGGGCGGTTCTGGCCACCCTGCCCCTGGCTTCAGCCTTGGTCGCCATGCTGACGGCGAGAATCACGGTGTTGCGCACGCTCGCACGTATCCCATAGCAGTGGTGGCGGCCTAACCTGTTGAAAAAATAGCCAGTTGGCGTTTTTATTTCAAAGAGCACTGGTAAACCGCTTGAGACACTGAGGGCGAATGAAGGGACAAACCAAGCGATTCGCGCCGCGCCGAGGTCCGCGCTGGCTTGCCTTCTTGGTCTTATGTGCTGTCGCCAGCATCCTCGTTTGGGCCGGCGGTCTGCTCTGGTTCGCCTCGACCTTGCCGAAAAACGTGACAGACCCTCTCCGCAAGACGGATGCAATCGTGGTCTTGACCGGCGGCAGCGGCCGCGTGGAACAAGGCTTCGACCTGATCGCGCGGCAACGCGCGAAAAAGCTCTTCGTCTCTGGCGTCCATCAAGGCGTAGAGGTCGAAGAGCTGCTTAAGATTTTTCAGCGCAGTCCCGCCGGCGTGACCTGTTGCCTAACACTCGGACGGGCGGTCGATACGGTTGGCAATGCCGTCGAGACGGGTCAATGGATGGAGGAACAGGGGTTCCGTTCCCTGCGCCTGGTCACGGCCGCCTACCACATGCCCAGAAGCCTGGTTGAGTTCAACCGGGTGATGCCCAGCGTGCAAATCATACCCAATCCGGTGTTTCCCACGAACTTCAAGCAACGCGACTGGTGGCGCTGGCCCGGAAGTGCCGGTCTGATCATCACCGAATACAACAAATACCTTGTGGCGTTGCTGAGAAGTTACATTATCCCGGCATGAACATGATCGTGATCCGCTCCTTCATATTTAACGCCCTGTTTTTTGGCTGGAGCACTATCTATCTCACACTCTGCCTGCCGATTCTTCTGATGCCTCCGCGCGCCAGTTCCATGGTGGGAAAGATCTGGACGCGGATGACCTTCGCGCTGCTCAGGTACATCTGCAGGCTTGATTTTGAGGTCAAGGGCTTGGAAAACCTGCCCGAAGCGCCGTTCATCGTCGCCTCGAAGCATCAATCGGCCTGGGAAACCATGGTCTTTAGCGTTCTGCTGGATCATCCCTGCTACGTCATGAAGCGTGAACTGAACTGGATCCCCCTTTTCGGCTGGTTCACCGCACGCTCAGGCGCAATCGGCATTGATCGCTCGGGCGGTGCGAGCGCGTTGAAGCAGTTGATCGCCCGTGCCCGCGAGGTGATCGCCGAAGGGCGGCCGATTATCATCTTCCCCGAGGGCACGCGCGTACCGCCGCAGCAGCGGCTTCCTTACCAGCCGGGCGTCGCGGCCCTCTACGTTCAGCTCAAGGTGCCTGTCGTTCCCGTCGCGTTGAACTCAGGATATTTCTGGCGGCGGCGTGCCTTTGCGAAACGGCCTGGAACCGTAACCATGGAAATACTCCCGGCCATTCAGCCCGGCCTGTCGCGCAAAGAATTTTTGCCGAAGCTCGAGGAGTCGATTGAAACGGCCTGCGCCAGCTTGCCGGTTCCCGTCCACCATGATTCACCCACCGATGCGCAAGATGCTCCGGAGAAGTCGGGAAGCGGCCCGGCCACCGCGGCCGGTTCGAATAAGCCGTAGTCCTGCTAAGCGCACCCCCAGGAGCAAAACCATGTCCAAGCGCCTGTGCAGAAACTGTCAAGCGGAACTTCAAGTCGATCAGGACGTTTGCCAGGTCTGCGGAACCAACAACCCGCTGGTGCATCCCTGGTACACCTACCCTTTGGGCGCTCTTATGGTCGCTGGACTCGCGTATCTCCTGATCGACTTCGACGATGTAATGAAGTTGTTCGAGTAACGGAATACCGTCCGACGGTCGCGGTTCCAGAGGTTCAACGGCCGCCTACCGCCGTTCCCTCGCGCCGCTCTTCAACCTCACGCAAGAGCTCGGACAGATAGTCGTCATGCAGCCCCAATGCGGTCAGATGATGGACCGTGTTCTGCAGGTAGTCGCGACAAGTTCCGCGTTGCCCGTGACCTTGCAAAACCAGCTGGACCAGTTCCTCGCGCGGCAGGCGTCCGGCGTACTGTTCGTGGTCCGGATCCGCGACGAAGGTAATCGCGGAAACGCCTCCACTATCCGTCGACACCTCGTGCCAGCCCGGCAAGTACACTCCTGTTACCATCTCCCGCTCATCGAGATAGGCCATCACTTCCTCAGCCTCAGCGCCGGGGACCCGGAAAACCAGACCTTGGCAGGCGCCGCCGTGGTCAAGACCGAGCACCAGACCAGGACAGTCCGGCGTTCCACGGTAGAGATGGGAATAGACACAAAAGTGCCGGTGATACCCTTCGAGGAGGCCCGCCCTGACCTCGATATGCGGGAATCCGGGATTCCAGATCAAAGATCCATAGCCGAACACCCAGAAATCTTCGCCTTCAGGGGGCGTTAGCGCCTGAATCCAATCTGCCATTCCTCGCGAAACCTCGCATACCTCGTGCTTTTGGACGAGCCTTAAGAAACCAAAGATTCTCCCGCCCAAACATAGCTTTGGACAGGTCCGACGCGCCGATCCGTTCTCAATAGCGTGACGGATAAAACATCATATCGGGAGGTTCATCACACTGAAAGGCTGGACAATGAGCGGCTTCACCACGAAGTTTAGGAAACCACCCTTCAGATTCAGATTGTTCTCCATCGTTTTATGGCGTCAGACCCTCAAAACCTATCCACGGCCGCCAAACCCTCACGCAAGTTGCGCTACCTGCTTTTGGCTGTGGCTGCGTTGTTGGTGGCAAGCCTCGCTGCAACGGCTTACTGGCACTGGGCATCGGGACAGATCATTGCGGGTCTCGAGCGGTGGAGAGAAGACCAGATAGCGCGCGGGTTCATTGTCGACTTCGGCAACCTGGAGGTCACAGGTTATCCCCTTGCACTGGAACTCAGGGTCCCAAACCCCGCTATCACCGCCCCGGATGGCCGTTATTGGAAAGGTCCTCCCGTAATGGGCGAAGCGGCGCTTTGGAATCCGTTCATCGTCGACGCAACGCTGGACGGCAAACATCTGTTTGGCGGACTGAAAAACATCGGCGAGATCACAGCCCTGGCCCCTCGCGCCGAGCTTCAAATCCATATCGCCTTCAACGGCGCTCCTGATCATGCCATCGCCTCTGTGGAGGACATGAAAATCCTGCATCAGGAGCAGCAATTGCTCAGCATCGGCGAACTCGACGCCGTTTTAGGCCCGCTGCGCCCAGCGGACAGGGACCAGGGGCAACTGCAAGAAGTGGACTTTGACGGCGCTGCGAAGCGGATCACGCTGCCTAACGATGGCGGCACGCCTTTCGGTAATTTCGTGGAGACACTGGCGCTCAAAGCAACGCTGCGTGGCCCCTTGCCTGCGACCGATATCCGGAGAGCGATCCCAATCTGGCGCGACGCAGGCGGCGAAGCCATCGTCCATAGCGCCGATATTGTCTGGGGTCCCGTTGCGCTCCATGCCGAGGGAGGTGCGAAACTGGACGCTCTCTTCCGGCCGGAGGGTGAATTCGGGACGCGCATTTCAGGCCTGACGGAGGTTTTGAACGCGCTGGTCGAACGCGGTCAGATCAAACCGGCGCAAGCTGGCATTTTGAGTTTTGCGCTGCTCTCGCTTGGTGGCGGAAATGGTCGGCAGGTGGCGTTGCCAATCGTCATGAAAAACGGTTTGCTCAGCGCGGGCCCCGTGCCGATCGCGCCCCTGAAACCCGTACTATAGGATCAGGCTTTCGGCTCTCTCGGGTCGAAACTGCCGGCCTGGTGGGCTTCGACAACGCCCTGTCGGATTTCTCTTGTCCTCAGGAACAGGGCTTCCAGTGTTTCGCCCTCGCCCCAGCGGATCGCGCGCTGCAGCGCCGTGATATCCTCGCTGAACCGCTGCAGCATCTCGAGAACTGCCTCCCGGTTATTTAGGAAGACGTCACGCCACATAACCGGGTCGGAACCCGCGATCCGCGTAAAGTCGCGAAAACCACCGGCCGAGAACTTAATCACCTCTGCCCGTTCGCTGGCCTCGAGATCAGTCGCCGTACCGACGATGGTATAGGCGATAAGGTGCGGCAGATGAGACGTAATGGCCAGAACCTTGTCGTGGTGTCCCGGCTCCATAATCTCGACCATGCTACCGCAGCGGCGCCATAGCTCGCTCACAGCCTCCACGGCATGTTGGTCTGCGCCAGGCGGTGGCGTCAGAATGCACCAGCGCCCGTCGAACAGCTCGGCAAAGCCTGCGTCGGGCCCGGATTTCTCGGTACCCGCGATGGGATGTCCCGGTACGAAATGCACACCGTCAGGCAGATACTGATCGACGTCTCGGATCACCGCCTGTTTAACCGATCCGACGTCGGTCACGATAACGCCTGCCTTCAGATGCGGGCCAATGACCGAAGCAATGGCGTCGTAACTTCCAACAGGCGAGCAAAGAATGACCAGCTCGGCATCTGCAACCGCTTGGACGAGGTCGCCATGAACGCTGTCCGCGAGTTCGAGTTCAACCACCCGGTCGAGGGTCGCCTGCGACCGTGCCGCGACCGCGATCTCCTGGACGATGCCGCGGCTCCGGAAAACACGGGCCAGAGACGATCCGATCAAGCCGACGCCGATGAGCGCCACCTTCTTGAATAGGAAATCACTGTCTGATTGAGTAGCCATGTTTGACGCCTGCATTCTGTGAGACTGCCCACCGTTTCGGCTCCTCAGGTCCCGTAATTTGGACCTTTCAGAAGATGGCAGGAAATCTCACCTCTAAAATTGCTTCTCTATAGGGTCTGTCAGCTTAGAAATTTTCCAAGGGCATCTGCGACACTGCGGGTCTCGTCTTCGGTGCCGATGGTGACCCGCAGACAGTCGGGCAAGCCATAGCCGCCCATGGCCCGCACGAGGATACCTCGAGACTTCAGATAGGCCAAAGCGGCCGAGGCTGACTTGTCCTCCGGTCCGGGAAACCGGACCAGAGCGAAATTTCCGACACAATCGCCCGGCTCCAGGCCAAGCTTCACCATCTCGGCATTGAACCACGCCAGCCATTTCGCATTGTGTTTCCGCGATGTCTCGACGTGGGCCTTGTCCTTGATCGCTTCCACACCTGCCGCCTGGGCCGGCAGACTCACGTTAAAGGGGCCGCGCAGGCGATTCAGCACATCGGAGACTGCGGGCGGGCAATAGGCCCATCCAAGACGCACGGACGCCAGACCATGGATCTTTGAAAAGGTTCGCGTCATCACGACGTTCTGAAACTCGGTGACCAGTTCGGCGCCCGAACTGTAATCCTCGGCCTCGACATATTCAGCATAGGCGGCGTCGATGACCAAAAGAACCGAGTCCGGCAGACCACGACGCAAACGCCGCAATTCATCGCCGGACAGATAGGTACCGGTCGGGTTGTTCGGATTGGCAACGAATACCAGTTTCGTTCGCTCGGTGGTCTGCGCAAGCAGTTCGTCCACATCCGTCGTCAGATTGTGCTCGGGCGAAGCGACGGGTGTCGCGCCAACGGTTTTCGCGGAAATCGGATACATGAGAAAGCCGTGCTCGCTATAGAGCACTTCATCCCCCGGCCCGGCATAGGCCTTGACCAGGAGAGAAATCAGCTCATCGGAGCCCGCGCCGCAAACGATGCGCGTCTCGTCCAGTTCCTCGCTTGCCGCGATCGCCTGACGAAGCTCGTTCGAGCCACCATCTGGATAGCGGTGCAGGTCGCCCTGTAAAGCCGTGTAAGCTTCAATGGCTTTGGGACTCGGCCCCAAGGGATTTTCATTGGACGCAAGCCGGATCACCCGGTTCGCACCTTCGACGGAGGCGTCGCCTCCGACGTAAGGTGAAATCTCCAGGATACCCGGTCGCGGTTTTAGAGGCGTATTCATCTCAGGATCCGTCAAGCCGACTGCTCGCTTGCAGCCGTATCCATGGTATCGGCGCCAAGATCCATCGGCACGGCATAGCCGCCGACCGCCCAGACCCAGGCGATCTTGCTTTCGTTTTCTTCTTTCAGACGTACCAAACGGGGATCGTCAGGCGCCACATAGCCGACAATCTCTACGAGATGCATCGGCGATCCCGGTTCACGGTCCGGCGTCTGAACATCGGCCGTTTCCATACCGGCATTGGTGAAAAGAGTCCGCATACCGCTGCGCGACATCTCTTCAGCCGTCTCCACAACGATGTAGCTGCGGTCATCGCCCGTATCTTCCTGCGGTACGAAGCTGACGGTCAGCGCCTCCACGCGGTTTCGGCTGGAAGCATCGGTCTTTGTAAACGGCAGCTTTGCGGTAATGCGTGGCGAATCCTCATAGTCGCGCGCCAGATGGCGCCACCAGTTCTCACTTACTTCCGACTGCGGCAGCGGCAAAACGCCCGCGGTCGCCCGCCGGTCGGAGACGGCCCGCATGACGCCCGACACGGTGCTGTAGCTCGAAATTGGCGTCAAGGCGCCGAAATGGTCCCGTGCGAGAGTGTAGAGTTCCGGATCCTCCTCGGGCGCATAGACCGCGATGCTCAGATCACCCTGCAGAGTCGTCGCGCTGGAGAAGATCTCGCGCCAGATACGTACAATGGCCGCCTTGGGCAGGATCCCCCGATGGCGCTCGACCAGACGTCGCAGAACCTGTGCCTCACGCCCGGGACGCAGATAGACGGCTCCCTTGCCCTTGGCCTTTCCGACCTGCTCCGCGATCTCGGTGCGGCGGATCAGCAGATCGTGGAGTTCCGTATCGATTTCGTCGATTTGAGCGCGGAGGCTGCCCAGAGTATCTTCTGTATCTGACATAGGACCTGATGTCGAAAGGACTGGCGAGCCAAAAGAAATAGTCGCAGCCCCGCACAAAAGCAAAGAAAAGATCGCACAGGAACGGCTTGACAGAACCGCCGGCAACTTTATCAGCGGGATCAGCGCGCTATAAGCCTCGGATACCCAATAAATTCGGCCGATAGCGTGATGCAGCTAAATGCGACCGCGCCGTGCCACCTGCGGAATGGGGACCACCCGCGGACGCCTGATCTTGACCCGCTGACGGGCAGGGCTCGCAGCATAGAGCTGCTTACCCGCTTCGATCATCACGACCCCCGAAAAGGTCGGGAAGAATCTGCCGCCCATGCGCTCCCAGGCCGGTGCCGAACGCTGAAGCGTATTGGATCGCGTTGGCGGCAGGTAAAGCGCCCGTCCCGTCCGCATAGGCATGAAAAGATTCTGCCGCAAAAGCTTTGAAAGCTGAGCTTGGCTGTAAGGATGCCCCCAGCCTAAAGGCGTTCTATCACTGCGCGCCCAGATTCCGCGCCGGTTCGGCACCACAACAAGCAACCGTCCCTCACCGGTCAGCACCCGCCAGACCTCACGTAGCATATCCCGGAGGTACTCGGTGCTCTCCACGCCATGAACCAGCAAGACACGGTCCACCGAATAGTCGGGCAGCGGCAGTTCCGTCTCGTCGACAAGCGAGACCACACAGGGTCCCTCCGGTGGCCAGTGATGCACACCCTGGGACGCCGGCATAAAGGCGATCAGGCGATCGCACTCTTCCTTGAAAACCCGCAGGTAGGGAGTTGCATAGCCCAGTCCGACAAGACTCTGGCCGCGCAGATTTGGCCAGAGCGAGCGGACGCCACGGCGGACCATATGCCGGGCGACGTGCCCGAGCTTGGTCTCGTAAAACTCCCGCAAATCAACGACATCTGTCCACATAGCGGCAGGAAGATATCACAGTTGACGAGATTGCTACAGCCGCGATCGCCTTCCCCACATGCTCCACGCCTACTGGCGTTCTTTTACGTTGCGCGAAGATCCTCTTCGCTTAATCTTGCGATCAATCAAACACGCTGATTCAGCAAAGATCAATCAAGGGAGAACCAAGCGCCATGCAGTTGCGCCATGCCCCCACCTCGCCCTATGTCCGTAAAGTTCGTGTCTTGGCTCAGGAAGCGGGTCTTATCGATCAGATCGAACTGGTCGTAACCAATCCCTACGACAGCAGTGAACTGAGCGATCTAACCCCCCTCGGCACGGTTCCGGCCCTGGTCACGGATGATGGCATGACTCTCTGCGATTCCCCGGTCATTTGTGCCTACCTGGACAGCTTGCACGATGGAGATAGCTTCGTTCCCGCATCGGGAAAGGCGCGCTTTGAAGACTTGAATCTGCAGGCGCTGGCCGACGGCCTGCTCGACGCAGCGCTGTCGCGGATGAACGAGATCCGTCTGCGCCCCGAGTCCTTTCAGTGGGACGGTCACCACGAACGCATGCGCGCAAAGGTCGACCGTACGCTGGATCACTTCGAGAAAATGGCCGCCAGCGGAGGCTTACCTGCCGTTCCGCCCAGCGCGCGCCCGAGTCTGGGTATCATTGCAGTTGGCTGCGCACTCGGGTACCTGGACCTGCGTTTCTCCGCCGACAACTGGCGCCAAGGCCGTCCGGCGCTCAGTGCCTGGTATGAAACCTTCAGCGCCCGGCCTTCCATGCAGGACACGCGTCCGCCGGAAGCCTGACAAAGACACGGAAGGATCGGGAAATGACATCGCCCTCAAGCGCCAAAGAGATCATCGAGAAGCTCGGTCTCATGCCCCATCCAGAGGGCGGGCACTTTGTTGAAACCTATCGTCATGCCTCCGAAGTTGGAAAGCGGGGCGACCAGACAGCCATCTACTACCTGCTCGCGGCAGGCGAACGCTCACATTGGCATCGCGTCGACGCTGTCGAGATCTGGCACTGGTACGCGGGCGCGGCTCTTGATCTGGGGATATCGGAAGACGGGGTGACCAAACGAACTGAAAGACTTGGCAACGATCTGCTGGCTGGAGAGAAACCGCAAATCGTAGTCCCGGCACAGGCTTGGCAATCCGCGCAGTCCTGCGGTGACTGGACACTCGTCGGCTGCACCGTTGCACCCGCCTTCGAATTCGAAGGATTCGAGCTTGCCGCGGCGGACTGGGCGCCGGGTTGATCGGACGGGCGCCTTCCAAATCCTGCAGTACTAAGTCCGGCGCCGCCGAATGAGATCGCTGGAAGCCACGACAGCGCCGAGCACGATCAAAAGACAGGCGGCCGCCACGAACCAAGTCGCTTCGGCGCGCCCGAAAGCAATAAGAATCAAGGTCGAGAGTAGAGGCGCCATATAGGCAAAGGCGCCCAGTACCTGAATGTTGCCATGCTTCGTCCCGTAATCCCAGACGAAGAAAGCGGCCCCGACGGGCCCCAACCCCAAGGCGATCGCCGCAAGCAACTGCGTGAGATCGGGTACCACGGTCCGCTCGAAGACCAAATGGCAGAAGGTCCCTAGAACAGCGACCAGGCCACAGAAGCCGCCAACGACATCCGTCGGCACTTCGCCGAAGACCCGGTTCGTGACCGAATAGCCCGACCAGATCAGAGCGCAAAGCACAGCCGCAATGTAGCCGAAGCTGTAGTTTGCATCGAAAGCCACCGATCCGCCGCGGGTCACCAGCAACACGGCGCCTCCGAGGCCCATCAGTGCGCCGACCAGATGGAACCAACGCAACTTCTCCCCAGGGAGCAAGGCGGAAAAAACGACAATGAGCAGAGGCCAGAGGTAGGCGATGAGACTGGCCTCGACGGCTGGCGCATTGCCGAGGGCGATAAAATAAAAGAGGTGATAGCCGAAGAGGCCGCCCACCCCAAGCAGCCAGACCTTGGGTGCTTGCCTCAAGTTCTCCAGGGCGCTTTTGCCGCGAAACAGCCAGTAGATACAACTCACCAGAAAGGCGACCCCAAAGGTCATACCCAACAGCTGGAAGGGCGGAATGCCATCGACCCAGGTGGTGAAGAGCGCCAAAAGTGCCCAGAGCAACACGGCGAAGCCGCCGATGATAGTGGCGCGCAGGTTCGAAGCGCCTGAAGGTGATGAATGAGGCATGACCGTATCCTCTTAATCCGGCATGCCCATTGGGCGCAAGCAAAGCGGCGCCACAAATCTGCGGCGCCGCTCGCGTCAACCAACTCACTCCCTCTTGGGAGAGGGGTAAGCTGTATTAGGCCATGTACTGGCCGCCATTGGCGGTCAGGGTCGCGCCAGTGATGAAACCGGAGTTATCGGACGCGAGGAAAGCCACGCAGTCGGCAATCTCTTCCGGCTCACCCAAACGACCAACCGGAATCTGCGGAATGATCTTGGTGTTGAGGACCTCTTCGGGAACGGCGCGTACCATCTCGGTGCCGATGTAACCCGGTGCCACCACGTTGACCGTGATCCCCTTGCCGGCGTTCTCCTGTGCCACGGCCTTGGAAAAGCCGACGACACCCGCCTTCGCAGCCGAATAATTGGCCTGGCCGAACTGACCCTTCTGACCGTTGATCGAAGAAATGCTGATGATCCGGCCGAACCCGCGTTCCCGCATGCCCTCGATGACATTGCGGGTCATGTTGAAGAGCGAGTCCAGATTGGTACTGATCACCGCGCTCCATTTCTCCGGCGTCATTTTGTGCAGGGTGGTGTCGCGCGTAATACCGGCGTTGTTGATCAGGACATCGACAGGGCCGAGCTCTGCTTCCACGGCCGCAACGCCATCCTTGCAGGCATCGAAGTCAGATACATCCCATTTGAACACCGGGATGCCGTGTTCTTCCTTGAACTTCGCGGCCGCTTCGTCGTTGCCGCCATAAGTGGCCGCGACGTTATAACCCGCCTTTTTCAAACCGATCGAAATAGCGGCTCCGATACCCCGGGTTCCGCCCGTCACCAACGCTACACGCGCCATAATTCCGTCCCCTCGTTTTTGCACTGCACAATTCCGCAAAGCGGAAATTCCTTATCGATCGTATGAAAGCATGTATTCTCCGCTCATCCAACCGAAGAAGCCAAAAAATAGGCAAAAAACTGCCAATTTTTTCACTCGCCCCTGGGGCAGCAGCATCGCAAAGAAAAACGGGCCGCCCAAAAGGGCGACCCGTTATCGATTCCAATCTGCGGGGCTCATGCTGCACCCGCTAGATTCGTGACTGCAGAAGCTGTCAGTCGCGCTCGAGGCACATGGCAATACCCATGCCGCCACCGATGCAGAGAGTGGCCAGGCCCTTCTTGGCATCGCGCTTCTGCATCTCATGCAGCAGGGTCACCAGCACGCGCGCACCCGAAGCGCCGATCGGGTGGCCAATGGCGATCGCACCGCCGTTGACGTTGACCTTCGCCGGATCCCAGCCCAGGTCTTTGTTCACGGCCAGCGCCTGCGCAGCAAAGGCTTCGTTGGCTTCAACCAGATCCAGATCGTCGATCGACCAGCCCGCCTTCTCCAGCGCCTTGCGGCTCGCGGGGATCGGGCCGGTTCCCATGATCGCGGGATCGACACCTTCGGTCGCCCAGGAAACGATCTTGGCCAGTGGCGTAATACCGCGCTTGGCGGCTTCATCTGCTGACATGAGGACGGCAGCAGCAGCCCCGTCGTTGATGCCGGACGCGTTACCGGCCGTCACCGTGCCTTCTTTGTCGAAAGCCGGGCGCAGCTAAGCCAATAAAGGCTGAAGTATATCGTTCATAGGCTATACAGTTAAGCCTTGTCGAGTAAACTAAAGAAGTTGGACCATTTACTATCATTGAGTTATCAAAGAAGACGAAATACGAAGAATAAAGATTGAAAGTTGTGCTCAGCTCAGACGAATAGAGAGATAAGTTGAAATATTAGGATAACAGTATTATAATATTATAGAGACGCTAATTCATATATATATATATATATATATTTGAAGTTAAATAAAGTTATATAAAAGGTAAAAGGTTTCATACTATTTGTGTTACGGTTGCGCTTATACGATTTGAACCCGAAGCTAAAAGGTTGAAAATATACCTAATTGAAAATATATTTGCCGCTAAGTAGCGCACCATAACAGTTGGGGGCCCGCCCGGGAAATAAATTTTTTTTTAAAAACAGTCTAAACAGTTGCATGCTCTAAAAGAAAAGTAGCATTTCAAGTTGTCAAAAGAAAAAGAAAAAATTCGAAATAATTTCATTGGTAAGATATTAAGCGGAATTTTGAAAAAAAAAGACGTTCTGCGTCATAGTGTTAAGAAGTGTGAAACCAGATACCTTAATTGATCTTCAGTAAATAAGCATGCCACACTTGTCAGGTAGTAGGCAAACCAAATCAGACTATTCCAAAAGCACCGCTAAAACCAATTCCAGCCTTCGAAGAGCCTTTCAGCCGAATTATGATTGATTGCGTCGGACCACTTCCTAAAACTAAGCGAGGTAACCAATATTCATTGACAATTATGTGCGTTTCGACACGTTTTCCTGAGGCAATACCACTTCGAAATATCCAGGCTAAAACTATTGTCCAGGCACTTACGAAGTTTTTCACCTTAGTTAGTCTTCCAAAATCAATTCAGTCTGACCAAGGTTCAAATTTTATGTCAGGGTTGTTTCAACAAGTTATGCACGAACTAGGTATTGCACAGTACAATTCGTCAGCTTATCACCCCGAAAGTCAAGGTGCACTAGAAAGATTTCACCAAACATTGAAGCAGATGATTAAAACATATTGTTTTGAAACTGAGAAAGATTGGGACGACGGCGTCCATTTACTTTTGTTTGCGGCTCGTGAGTCAGTCCAAGAATCTTTAGGGTTTAGTCCATTTGAGTTCGGGCACACCGTTCGGGGACCGCTCAAGCTTTTAAAGGAAAAGTTGCTTCCCGACGACGGCGGTTTATTGAATCTTTTGCAGTATGTTACGGACTTTTGTACCAAATTAACTAAGGCATGCGAATTAGCACGTAAGAACCTTAAAACGGCTCAAATTCGCATGAAGTACAAGTACGACAAAAACACCGTAACACGGAATTTTCAGAACGGAGATAAGGTTCTTGCACTTCTTCCGGTTCCTGGAAACCCCTTGCAAGCTAGGTATTTTGGACCCATGTTATTGAGAAGAAAGAGAATGATTTAAACTATGTAATCATAACTCCAAATAGACGTCGAAATAGACAATTGTGTCATGTAAATATGCTTAAAGCATATCACGAAAGAAAGAAAGTAGCGCAGCCAGTAAACGTAGTGAGTTTAGATAGAGATAGTCACAACGATCAGGATAAATCTGAACTCTCTTATTTGTCTGAGACAACCAAACTGAGCAACTCTGACGTTTTACGCGATATGGATTCGAAGTTATCTCATCTTAAACCATCTCAACGTCAAGATGTTTTAGACCTTGTTCATGAATATGCACAATTATTCCCTGACGTTCCTTCCCGAACAGACATGATATCTCACGACGTTGATGTTGGCAACGCTCCACCTATAAAACAACACCCTTACCGATTGAATCCAACTAAAGCGACATACCTTGACCAAGAGATCCAATACCTCCTCGACAACGATTTCATCGAACCTAGTCAAAGTAGTTGGAGTTCACCTTGTATATTAGTTCCGAAGCCTGACGGTAGTTATCGGATGTGTACGGACTACCGTAAAGTAAACAACCTCACGAAGTACGATAATTTTCCCATTCCTCGGATAGATGATTGCGTTGATAAAATTGGAAACGCTAAATACGTATCAAAGTTCGATCTATTGAAAGGATTCTGGCAAATCCCTCTGAGCGAACGTGCCAAAGAGATTTCAGCATTTGTCACACCACGTGGATTATACCAATACAAAGTGATGTCATTTGGAATGCGACATTCCCCTGCCACCTTCCAACGCCTCATCAACAAGATAATTTCCGAGATCAACGGTTGCGAAGGTTATATTGATGATGTGATCATTTACAGTGACACCTGGGAAGAGCACCTTGAAATATTACGAAAGTTCTTCAAACGGTTAAGCGACGCCAAGTTAACCATAAATCTAGTCAAAAGCGAATTCGGTTGTGGGCATGTTACATACCTGGGCCATATCGTTGGCCAGGGCCAAGTCAAACCCATCAACGCCAAAGTCAAAGCGATTGCGGATTTCCCACCACCTACAACGAAGAAACACGTCATGCAATTGCTCGGAATGGCGGGTTATTATCGAAAGTTTTGTCCAAACTTTTCATCAATCACGGAACCCTTGACGCAGTTACTTCGCAAGGATAGTAAATTCGTTTGGAGAGAATAATGTCAGTCAGCGTTCGAGAAACTCAAAGCTATGCTACAAAATGCCCCAGTTTTGTCGGCACCAGATTTCAACCGTCCTTTCAAGCTAGCTGTTGACGCGAGTGACGTTGCGGCCGGTGCAGTTTTACTACAAGAAGACCAAGGTGGAATTGATCATCCGATATGTTATTTCTCTCGAAAGTTCAACAAAAAGCAGCGAAATTATTCTACGATTGAAAAAGAATGTCTTGCACTTGTTTTCGCGCTTCAGCATTTCGAAGTTTACGTTTCCTCAACTCCTTCCTGTTCCACTCGAAGTGTTTAGTGACCACAATCCTCCAGTATTCCTCTATAAGCTGAAGAACAAGAACCAACGTTTGCTGCGGTGGAGTCTCATTTTGTCGGAGTACAACATGAAGATACATCATATTAAAGGGCGAGACAATTTACTTGCGGACTGTCTTTCACGACCATGAACATACGAACACGTTATATTGCACTTTAAAGAAAGTTTTGCAAACTTTCTTTTCTTTAAGGGGGAGGGTGTAACATGGCATTGTTATACCATGTTAGATTATAAACATAAATATCTAGTATATATTCGATATTATGTATCTTGCCATTTATTATACTATTTTAATTATATAAAGACCTAGGGTAACCTTCCTCGCATGAATAAGCAAATAGTTATGAAGATTAGAAAACCTCGGAAAACGCCTATCACCGCAAACCACGCAAACAGGACATTGTTTTGTGGTTGAAAAACGCTGCTAGGACCTTCTCTGACGAACACATTGCGTAGAGGAAATAAATAATAGTTATAGATCTCTTCCTCTTAAATTTAGTATAAAAGCTGAGCACAACCCAAGTTAAAAAAGAGTTAGTGAAGTAAGAAGAGCCGTTTAGGCTGAAATACTTCATAAGCCAATAAAGGCTGAAGTATATCGTTCAAAGGCTATACAGTTAAGCCTTGTCGAGTAAACTAAAGAAGTTGGAACATTTACTATCATTGAGTTATCAAAGAAGACGAAATGCGAAGAATAAAGATTGAAAGTTGTGCTCAGCTCAGACGAATAGAGAGATAAGTTGAAATGTTAGGATAACAGTATTATAATATTATAGAGACGCTAATTCATATATATATATATATTTGAAGTTAAATAAAGTTATACAAAAGGTAAAAGGTTTCATACTATTTGTGTTATGGTTGCGCTTATACGATTTGAACCCGAAGCTAAAAGGTTGAAAATATACCTAATTGAAAATATATTTGCCGCTAAGTAGCGCACCATAACATTAACAATAGGTGATTTCAATAGTTTTTGGGTTTTTTGGGACACCCTGTAGAGATGCCGAATATTTTCCAGAGAAAAGTACCGTGATTCGTTATGAAAGAAAATAAAATTTCGTAAATCGTCATTAAAAGGCGTTCTGTAAATTGAAAGGACCTTAAAAGCTAGCTAGCTAGGGCATCTTAATGTGACGAATATTTCGCCACTATTTACTACTTTTTATATAGGTTCAACTCGGCGCTTTCATTCAAAATAAAGATCAAAATATCAAAACATCTTTCCGCATGATTTAAATCGTCTTTTACTCTCTTTCTGAACTGCAATTGCCATGTAATGTGGGGTGTTTAAAAACAATGGTGAAAACCAAGTTATCTTTATCGTCCATTTGTGATAATTCCCCCCCACCCCGATCAGCACAAAACCCAAGTTTTTTTACATTTATCGATTTATTTTCAAGCAGAAAAGGCAACCAGAAAGTTTATTTTAATTTAATGAAGCCAAAATGCTTTCCTCATGAAGCTACGGCATTTTTTCATTCTGAAAATGTCATGATTCTCTCTCCTCAGTGATGTTACTATTAGCCTGCGTACTGGTGTTGTTCTTTTGGCAAGAAAATGTCGGCGAATAAAAACCTTCATACGACTTTTTGACTAGTGAAAAGATCGCACCATCTGCAATGAAAACGCTCATACCACAAATTTTGCTCGTGAAAATTAAATACCGTGTGCAGAGAAATAGGAATTTTATTCCAGCCAACTATTGTAACCTGCAGTCATACATCTCCATGCTCAAACAAAAATTTTATGTTATGTGTATACCGGTCTATTCTGTGTATTTTATCTGCGATGATTTATGTATATAATTGATGGCATTAGTGAATTATGCAAGCTGTCAGGTCTTACCAACAACTTTTAGCGCATGCTTATCTTATCTATTTTAGAATAAAATACGATGACAATACCGTTAGTCATTGGATTTGTTGGAGGCAAGGCTGTCACATTAGTTCCTGAGGCGTTTGTAGGAGTTGTCACTGAAATATTAAAATGAGTATAATATTCTTAATTTACTTTGATATATGAAAATGCGAATAGTACACTATAGGAAAAATTTCATGACTACCCCAACCCCCTACTATGCCATAGAAGGATTCTTTTAAATTTTTATTGTTACACTTTGAATTAAGAACATTTCGGCTGGCGAGACCCCAGTTGTTGAATGCGGCGTTATTCTGTATCTAAACAAGAATCTCGATACTCTAGTTTCCAAACTTCCTTCCTCCGACATCTTCTTCATGCCATCTTTAAAAGTCTGGACAGCCCTCTTTACCAGTCCATTTGACGAAGGGTGGTACGGAGCAGTTTTCCTGTGGTGAATACCATTCTTTGTTAAGAAATCCTCAAACTCTTCACTGACAAAATTACTACCGTTCTCACTAACCAGAGTTGTGGGGATGCCATGAGTTGCAAAGTTTGCCCGAAGTTTCTCGATTGTCGCTCTCGAAGTTGTCACTCTGGTCGGATGAACTTCGAGCCACCTTGAGTAGGCATCTACCAAAATTAGGAACATTGTTCCCAAAAATGGACCCGCATAATCAATATGAACTCTCTCCCACGGTCGACTCCGCCATTCCCACGGATGAAGAGGCGCCTCCGGAGGATTCTTCCTGTGGATCTGGCAATGGTTACAAGTTCGTACTTTATTCTCCAGGCTACTGTCCATGTTTTGCCACCACACATATTTTCTGGCAAGACTTTTCATGTTACAAATTCCAGGGTGGGTTTCATGTAACTCATCGACAACTTGACTTCTTCCCTGTGGAGGTACCACGACTCTGTTTCCCCAGAGGATACAGTCATCTTGAACGCTCAGCTCGTCTCGTCTTTGAAAATATGATTGGAGGGCTGGATCAGGGCACTTGCAAGGCCATCCCTGCCTTATGAAATTCAAAACTCTCGCGAGCACAGGACTTCTTCTTGTCCACTTCTTGATCTCTTCTGCTCTCACCGGTGTATTCTCCAGGAGCTCAATTAGTAAGATTGTTTCGCCTGGCACTGGTGTCGACGTAGGTTTATCTGACAATGGTAATCGACTGAACGCATCAGCGTTCGCGTTCTGACTTCCCTCTTTGTACTGAATGTTGTAGGTGTATGCAGCTAAAATTAATGCCCAGCGCTGAATACGAGCGGCTGCCATTTGTGGTGTAGTCTTTTCTGGGTTAAATACTCGTTCGAGGGGTTTGTGGTCTGTCAGTATAGTAAACTGTCGACCATATAGGTATTGGTGGAATTTCCTGACTCCAAAGACTATGGCTAATGCCTCTTTATCCAACTGGGAATAATTCTTCTCTGCAGAGGTCAGCGATCTTGAGGCGAAAGCTATTGGTCGTTCAGTATTGTCCGCCATTCGATGTGACAACACCACCCCCAAATCATACGGTGATGCATCGCAAGCAAGTAACAAATCCTTCCGGAATCATAATGGACTAATAAACCCGAAGACTTCGATAACTCTTTGGAATTCGTGAATGACTCTTGATGCTCTGCCGTCCATTTCCAACTTTTCCCTTTTTCCAAAAGGCCATGCAAAGGTGCCAGAATTGTAGACAAGTTCGGTAAATATCTCTGGTAATATTTCATCATTCGTAGGTATGATCGAACTTCTGACTCATTCTTGGGAGTTGGTGCTTCGGTAATGGCTCTTACTTTCTCTTCTATTGGCTGTATTCCTTGACGGTTAATCTTTTGGCCTAAGTACACCACTCCCAACCCAGCCTCGGACAACCGCCTCAGGACTTCCTCTAAATTCGCCAAGTGTTCCTCATCATTGGAGCCAGAAACCAAGATATCATCCACTCGCACCACCACAAAAGGGATTCCCTGTAATAAGTTTTCTATCGTTCGCTGGAAAATACCTTGCGAAGAGGAGACACCATAGGGCAATCGGTTAAATTGGAAAAGCCCTTTGTGAGTATTAATTGTGGTAAACTTCTTTGATTGGTCTTCTAATGGAATTTGCTGATAAGCTCGGCTCATATCCAGTTTACTGAACTTATCACCCCCATTCAAGGTCGCGAACACGTCTTCTGCTTTAGGGATGGGGTAATTATCTAACTTTACAGCTTGATTTACTGTAACTTTGTATTCCCCACATATTCCAATTGACTTGTCTACCTTTACAATGGGTACGATTGGCGCTGCCCACTCTGCAAACTGAACTGGTTCTACCGTCCCCTCCGCCTGCAGTCTCCTCAGTTCTTCCTCTACTTTCTTTTTCAGTGAATAGGGAACAGGACGTGCTTTGCAGTAAATTGGTTTCGCCTCTGCAGCAACATGTATCTTTGCCATGGTGCCTGTAAATGTTCCTAATCCCTTCTGAAATACCTGTTCGTATTTCTGAACTAACTCTTCAACTCTGTGTGTATTGGTATGTCCTTTGTTTAACTGGAATATATTTCTCCAGTTTAATTTAATCTCCTGTAGCCAATTTCTACCGATGAGGTTTGGGCCCTTCCCTTGAATTACCAATGCTGGTAATACTGCTTCTTGCTCTTCATACTTCACAGACATTTTAACCTGGCCAGCAACTTTCACTTGCTCCCCAGTATATGTGTGGAGTCTTACCTTTGTTTCATTCAGCTTCAGTTGTGGGTGCTTCTTTTTTAGTGCTTTGAATGTGTCCTCACCAATTACACTCATTGCTGCCCCTGTATCGACTTCCATCTTTACGCTTTCCTCGTTTAACAAGACCTCAACAACATATTGTTCAGCCTTTTGTTCCCCCAAGCTGTACAATGTATAGTTATTCACTTGTTCTTCTTCTACTTCTCCTTCTCTGTCTAAGTAATTTTGGAGTTTTCCTGAATTTGGTGTCTGTTCCTTTCGTTTACTTTGACCATCTCTTTTTTGTCTGTTTCGACACTTCCTCGCTATGTGCCCTTTCTGGGGCATTGTGCCTACCCCCACATTTTCCGCAGTCCGCTGTCCGTGTTCCTTTTTGATCTCGTTGTACTTCATCTCCAACCCGGTTGAGTGAATAATTCCCACTGGAAGTTTGATTTGTTAAATCCTTTGCATTCTTTATTGCAGTCTCCATTGATGTAGAAATCTTCATGGCTTTCCTGAAGTCAAGAGTACTTTCGGCCAATAGTCGGCGCTGGATTTGTTCATCGTTTATGCCACAAACCAAACGGTCACGCAACATTTCTTCTAAGGTATTTTGAAAATCACAATGTTCCGAAATGTTTCGCAATTCGGCCACATATGAAGCAATTGACTCACTCAGTTTCCTGAATCGAGTGTTAAACTTAAACCTTTGGACTATGGCTGAAGGCTTTGGATTTTCGTGATTTTGAACCAGCTCTACAATCTCCTCGAAAGTCTTGTCGGATGGCTTTCCCGGCATAGTTAAGTTCCGAATTAATTTGTAGGTTTTGCTTCCACACACACTCGATAATATTGCTCGCTGTTTGTCCGCGTTATCGACTCCATTTGCTTCGAAATAAAACTCCAATCGCTCGATATATTGACTCCTCTCTTCCTGTGGGTCGTATTCCTCTAATTTCCCATGATTAGCCATTGATCCTCGTCGCCAAAATGTGATATGTTTATGTCAAAAAACAAGAGATCAAATCTTAACACGTGTATTTCTTTCCTAAGTCGCCATGACAGTTTGTACTTCCACTTGTGGTTTCATTGAAGTCGTTATTTTACATGACTTGAATAGTGTTTGGTAATAATTATGCACTGATTTGACTGATTTACATGATTGAATGGTGTTTGGTAATAATTATAAACTGAGTTGGAGACAGTTAAATATGCTAAACAGCTAGGCCCGCGCTTGAACATTAATTGGCGAGTGTTCTATATTCATATAAATTATTCATGTTCTGCCCGACTAATTTCTTTTGAAATAATTTGTTATTAGATCTGATTTCAAAAGAAATTAGTTTGCAGGGCGCTGATACATGAAAATACCCGAAATAAAAAAAGTTCTAGCTACTGCACTAGCACTAAACACTGTTTAGTTGCCGGTACAGAGATTGCTGTGGGATTGGTGAGTGCGTATACGATTGCTATTTATGGGTTGTGAACCATCGTTAATTACACATGAAATAAACATCCTTCGCAAAGACTCAACAACATAAAATTGTGCAAATGAACTACTAGTATCCATTAAGTAATTTGCTTAACTAACAGTGTAAAGATGAGTATCTATTGAGAGATACCAAATATCGAAACAGTCATTTCACGGATAGCTCCAAGCTAGCTTATATTTTCACAATGAAATCAATAGAATGAGCGATTACAGTACCGTTAGTAATTGAAGTTATTGGAGGCACAGTTGTTGCATTAGTTGCAGAATCGTTTGTAGGAGATGTGACTGAAACATTAATTGAAGAAAAATAATTTTAATTCCCTTGGACGACTGAAAGTGCGGATAGTACATTATATTATCACGACAATAGATTACAACAATATAGGTTTATAGATATTGCTCAAGGACTGGTGAGTGAGTATAATAATATAAACTGTGCAAACAAATCAACCATTAAGTAAATTGCTTATTATCCACGAGCCAACGGCGCGAAGCGCCGTTCCGGGCGTAAGCTCGGGGTAAGGGTTACTAATTTCGTATTAGGGGAGTTCAAAGTCGTTGCTCGTGGTAGTTAGGTAGTAAAAATGGTATGTCATGACGTCATCCTCACTGATCTCAACAATATGGCGGACTATCATGAATAGCTAACACTGATTGGCCAGATTTAAAATTTATTGTTGATTGATTAATCACGAATTCAAGTTATTCAACTGTCAGCTTTCTGTCAGCAAATACTTAACTTCAGTTAGCTTTTTGCACTATAATATTTTGTATTTTTGCAAAAAGTTTTTGGAATTTTAACAACAATTTATTGTTGTAAAAATTAAATAAAAAGCATTTATCAGGTCAACAAATATGGAGTCAAGCAAGCAGCGAAATGAAAACGAGGAAGTAGAACGTTTAGCAAGGCGAAACGAGCGTAGACGACGACAAAGGCTCGAGGAGACTGCCGAAGAAGATTGAAGAGAGATTAATTCGGGGAAAATACGAGATTAAGCGCCAATAATTGACTATGGCGTGAAACACAAGGCGAGTTTGTTGATAATGCGTATTTATACTTGTGTTTTAATGCTTTATAAAGGCCGGCGTAGCCGTACTCATCCAGTCTATTCACTGTTTAAATTCCAGAGCAAGTTTATGTTTTGTAAATGCAAGACTGTCTTCTTATTATTAATGTAATTAATAGGTCGTATTTTATACCAAATTTAAGCTTACATTAGGCGTAATAACATACCGATGACAAATGTTGTGCCATTTAGAAAAATTGTCAATAAAACAAGGATTAAAAACTCAATATTTTGTCATTTTGAAAAAATATACAGAAAGAATGACAATTGCCGTGCTGCTATGACAACAACCTGTCCAAGTACTTCATGTAATTCCGAAAATTTAATTGCATGCTCTTAGTTAGTGGCGAGGGGTTGCGGCATGCATGTATTTCTAGTAAATAAATTAAGAGGGCGATGATGAGTATATACAGAGAGAGAAACCGAATATCGGAGCAATCATTTTCCAGATAGTTCCAAGCCAACTATATTTATTCACGATAAATTAATCAATGAGCGATTACAATACCGTTAGTATTTGGAGCAGTTGGAGGCACACTTGTTGCATTAGTTGCTGAAGCGTTCGTAGGAGATGTAACTGAAACATTAATAGAAGAAAAATAGTTTAATTCCCTTTGAAGACTGAAAGTGCAGATGGTACAATTTCATAACAACCCAATCCCCCACCCATGCAAAGGAAAAATGGACTATTTGAATTGTTGCTGTGCCACGTTGGATTGAAAAAAGCTAAATATCTTTTCGTGATTTTCGCAGCTATCGACAACATTATAGTCTGTTTGATTGTTCCATACTAACATACACGCTGATTTGAAGATGATTATGTGCGCAAATACTGATTAGCTTCAGATATAGATATTAATTTAGGATCTTTGAGTGCGTACGATTTCTATTTAAAAGTTTGAAGAATTATTTAACGAACGAGTGAGCGCTGCGAACGACTGAGACAATTGAACATTGTTCACAACAAGTAAACAATTAATATACAAATAAACCAATCATGCATTAAGTAATTTTAATTTGTTATGTTTGAACAATCATTTTGCGGAGACTTCTAAAGCTTGTTATCTATTTAGAAAAAAATAATGCAATGAACCATTATATTACAATACCGTTTGTAATTGGAGCATTTGGAGGCACAGTTGTCGCATTAGTTGCAGACGCGTTTGTAGGAGATGTAACTGAAACATAAATAGGAAAAAATAATTTTATTTCCCTTTGACGATTAAAAGTGCGGATGGTACATTATCACAACAAACCAATCCCTAACCCACCCATGCAAAGAGAAAATGGACTACTTGAATTGTTGCTGTGACACGTTGAACTGAGGTACAAGTAACGGTACGTGCTTGTCAATTTAGTAAGGGAAGTGGCGTTATTAATCTATAGCATACATCTAGCTATAGACAACATCAGAGACTGTTTGATTGTTCTATCCTAATGTATACACTGACTTGAAGATGATTGTGTGCGCAAATACTGATTAGCTACAAATATAGAGATTCATTTAGGATTAGCGAGTCCGTGCAATTTCTATATTGAATTTTGAAGGGCGATTAAATGAACAAATGAGCACCACAAAAGAGTAAGTCAATAAAACATCCTTCGCATCAAGTAAGCCATTAAAATTTCGCAAACAAACCAGCCATTAAGTATTTTTAACTTGCTAAATTTGAAAATACAATGACTTTTTTGTAAAAAAAAAAGAATTATTGGAATTTTTACAACTTCAATTGAGAAAATGTAAATAATTTATCAGTACGTGATAGATTTCATTTGGATGAAACAGATTTGGCCATATAATTACATTTAGTTCTAAAAAACCCTTCAAATTGAGCAACTAATAAACAATAAAGAATAATGGCGCCGCAAATAATTCAACTACGCATACTAACGGTAATTTTTTTATTATAATAAGGGAAAAGATAAATATAGAGATGCCGAATATTTTCCGAAGAAAAGTATCGTGATTCGTTATGAAAGAAAATAAAATTTCGTAAATCGTGATTAAAAGGCGTTCTGTAAATTGAAAGGACCTTAAAAGCTAGCTAGGGCATCTTAATATGACGAATATTTCGCCACTATTTACTACTTTTTATATAGGTTCAACTCGGCGCATTCATTCAAAATAAAGATCAAAATATCAAAACATCTTTCTGCATGATTTAAATCATCTTTCACTCTCTTTCTGAACGGCAATTGCCATGTAGTCTGGGGTGTTTAAAAACAATCACGATTAATCAAGTTATCTTTTTCGCGATTTGTAATCTGAAAAAGACCTTTCTCATTTCATCACAATACCTCCTCCCCCTTCTCTTCACGACAAAATACAAATAAAATATTAAAAAACCCTTTTTTTTTCATTAATCGATTTGTTTTCAGGCAGAAAATGCAACATGAAGTTTATTACGATTTTTACAATATAGAAAAACATTTATGCTTACCCCAATCCCCAACTATGTAATAGAAGAGGAACTTATTTAAATTGTTATTATTACACCTTGAATTAAGAACTGTGGATTTAGTTTTCGTTCAAGTCGCTAGCTATATCATATGATTTGAATAGTTAATGGTAATATATATACACCAATTTGAAGACAGTTTCTGCGCTAAACAGCTAGGCTTGTGCTAGAACGTTAATGGGGAGGGGGGGGGGCTTCTGTATTCATATAAATTATTCAGGTTCTGCCGGACTCATTTCTTTGGAAATCATCTGCTATTAGAGTTCAATTCAAAAGAAATTAGTTTGTAAAGCGCGAAACATTAACATATCTCCAACCAATTAACTTTTTAACTACGGCGCTGACACTAAACACTGTTTAGTTGCAGATATAGATATTTCTCAAGGACTGGTGAGTGAGTATAATTGTGATTTCTATAAGCATTTCCGAGTTGTGAACGATCGTTATTTAAACATCAATTAAACATCCTTCGCAATGAGTAAATAATAAAAACTGAGCAAACAAATCAACCATTAAAGTGCTTATGAAACGAAATTTTCTCCAACAATTTTCGTATTGCATTGGAAAGATCAGTTAAAATCACTGTATAACTTCTTTGATAGAATTTTTGTAACTGCCTTACTTTTCGAGATATTCAATTTTATTTTATTTGAAAATTACCTAACCAGTGACGTCATACTGCATAATCACTTTTCAAAAAATCTGAATTGAATTAACTTAAAAAGTACTCAAGATATAACACCTAAATACCCAGGTCTGGATGTTAAAGATAGCCTACACACATGTTAGTGTAGTTTTAGTTATTTTCCACTATTATATGCTACAAAATAAGCAATCTAACAGTCGCTCATTATGCAGTATGACGTCACTGGTTAGGTAATTTTCAGATCAAATAAAATTGAATATCTCGAAAAGTAAGGCAGTTGCAAACATTCTATCAAAGAAGTTATACAGTGATTTTAACTGATCTTTCCAATGCAATACGAAAATTGTTGGAGAAAATTTCGTTTCATAAGCACTTTAAGTAAGTTGCTTACTATAAATAAATTAAGAGGGCGAAGATGAGTATATATAGAGAGAGATACTGAATATCGGAACAATCATTTTCCGGATAGTTCCAAGCCAACTATATCTATTCACGATAAATTAATCAATGAGCGATTACAATACCGTTAGTATTTGGAGCAGTTGGAGGCACAGTTGTCGCATCAGTTGCTGAAGCGTTCGTAGGAGTTGTCACTGAAATATTAAAAGCAGCAAAATATTCTTAATTCAGTTTGGTACACTAAAGTGCGGATAGTGCAATATTTCACAGCTACTCCAATCCCCAACTATGCAATATAAGAATGAGTTATTTAAATTGTTATTGTTACACGTTGAATTAAGAACTCTGAATTTAGTTTTCATTGAAGTCGCTATTTTACATGACTTGAATAGTGTTTGGTAACAGTTATACACTGATTTGACTGTTTTACATGATTGAATGGTGTTTGCTAATAATTATAAACTGAGTTGGAGACAGTTAAATATGCTAAACAGCTAGGCCCGCGCTTGAACATTAATTGGCGCGCATTCTATATTCATATAAATTATTCAGGTTCTGCCCGACTAATTTCTTTTGAAATAATTTGTTATTAGATCTGATTTCAAAAGAAATTAGTTTGCAGGGCGCTGATATATGAAAATACCCGAAATAAATAAAGTTCTAGCTACTGCGCTAGCACTAAACTCTGTTTAGTTGCAGGTACAGAGATTGCTCTGGGATTGGTGAGTGCGTACACGATTCCTATTTATGGGTTGTGAACGATCGTTAATTACACATGAAATAAACATCCTTCGCAAAGACTCAACAATATAAAATTGTGCAAATGAACTACTAGTATCCATTAAGTAATTTACTTAACTAACAGTGTAAAGATGAGTATCTATTGAGAGATACCAAATATCGAAACAGTCATTTCACGGATAGCTCCAAGCTAGCTTATATTTTCACAATGAAATCAATAGAATGAGCGATTACAGTACCGTTAGTAATTGAAGTTGTTGGAGGCACAGTTGTTGCATTAGTTGCAGAAGCGTTTGTAGGAGATGTGACTGAAACATTAATTGAAGAAAAATAATTTTAATTCCCTTGGACGACTGAAAGTGCGTATAGTACATTATATTATCACTACAATAGATTACAACAATATAGGTTTATAGATATTGCTCAAGGACTGGTGAGTGAGTATAATAATGTAAACTGTGCAAACAAATCAACCATTAAGTAAATTGCTTATTATCCCCGAGCCAACGGCGCGAAGCGCCGTTCCGGGCGTAAGCTCGGGGCGAGGGTTACTAATCCCCGAGCCAACGGCGCGAAGCGCCGTTCCGGGCGTAAGCCCAGGGCGAGGGTTACTAATTCCGTATTAGCGGAGTTGAAAGTCGTTGCTCGTGATAGGTAGTAAAAGTCATAGAGATTATAAAAGAATAGAGGCGGCATCCTGATTAAAATTCAGTCATACTTGCGGGACAAATTGAAGCTCGCTAATGGGGGGCAAATTTACGACCCGGATGTAACATCTTACACCTATTGGCTGTTGATCGACTGTTCACAACAACAGATTGAGAAAGCTGAGAAAAAAATTTTTCCGATTTTTTCGCACTAAGAGTTTTTTCAATAAAAACTAAGGCGAAAATGTTAAAGAGTAGCGCGGGATTGCCTTGAAAGGTTTGAATTTTGTGTTTTGAATACTGGATAAAATTGGGTATGTTTAATATTGAGTATTTGTTAGCGAAAATGCAATCTTTGTATTCGAGAAAACAGATGAACACGCTTGAAAAGTCTTTAAAGTTTAAATAGATTGCAGTATTGTGGCTGTACACCTTGTTGCACCTCTAAAACAATTTTGATAACTGCCTGAAGGCAAAAAAGTTCAATTTGTGTCCAGATGTGAGATATTTTGGCAGATATTTTGCAAACCCTCGCTGTGAAAAGCCGGTCAAAAACTGGTTGCTATGCGTTGCTAGGGAGAACCTAAGATTGAAAAACTCTGATATTTATCTGGCTGTCTGCACCTAAAATTACAAAAACTAGAAAGCTAGAAACATGTTTTCCTAGTGTAGTCAGTATCTGTGTGCATACTGGTCATAAAAACAAGCAAAAATTGACAAAAACATTATGTTTTCATCGCTATACATCCGGGACCTAAATTTGCCCCCCATTAGATTTGTTCAATTTGTCCCGCGATTCCTCCCCAGATGCCGCCTCTATTCTTTTATAATCTCTATGGTAAAAGTGGTATGTCCTCACTGATCTCAACAATATGGCGGACTATCATGAATGGCTAACACTGATTGGCCAGATTTAAGATTTATTGTTGATTGATTAATCACGAATTCAACTGACAGCAAATATCTAAATTTGCTTTTTGCACTACAATATTTTGTATTTTTGCAAAAAGATTTGGCAACTTTCACAACCAGCGAAGGGTGGTCATCGACTCTTGAAGAGAGATTAATTCTGCGAAAATACAGAGAAGCGCCAAGAATTGACTACGGCGTGAAACACAAGGCAAGTTTGTTGATAATGCGCATTTATACTTGTGTTTTAATGCTTTATAAAGGCCGGCGTAGCCGTACTCCTCCAGTCTATTCACTGTTTAAATTCCAGAGTAAGTTTATGTTTTGTATTAAAATGCAAGACTGTCTTCTTATTACTGTATTTCAAAATATTGACGAACTTTACATGTAAAAGAATATGAGCGAAGATACAAAATTGGCTTGAAACGGTTTTATTTCAAACTCAAAGTTTATGTAGATAAAAATTTAGTTTCATAGATATTGCAAAACGTCTAATATATGTAATTAATAGGTCGTATTTTATACCAAATTTAAGCTTACATTAGGCGTAATAACTTACCGATCACAAATGTTGTGCCAGTTTAAAAAATTGTCAATAAAACAAGGATTAAAAACTCAATATTTTGTCATTTTGAAAAATATACAGAAAGAATAACACTTGCCGTGTTGCTATGACAACAACCTATTTCAGTACTTCATGTAATTCCAAAAATATAGTTGCATGCTCTTAATTAGTTAGTGGCGAGGGGTTGCTGCATGCATGTATTTCTAGTTTCGTATTAGGGGAGTTCAAAGTCGTTGCTCGTGGTAGTTAGGTAGTAAAAATGGTATGTCATGACGTCATCCTCACTGATCTCAACAATATGGCGGACTATCATGAATGGCTAACACTGATTGGCCAGATTTAAAATTTATTGTTGATTGATTAATCACGAATTCAAGTTATTTAACTGTCAGCTTTCTGTCAGCAAATATTTAACTTTAGTTAGCTTTTTGCACTATAATATTTTGTATTTTTGCAAAAAGTTTTGGGAATTTTAACAACAATTTATTGTTGTAAAAATTAAATAAAAAGCATTTATCAGGTCAACAAATATGGAGTCAAGCAAGCAGCGAAATGAAAACGAGGAAGTAGAACGTTTAGCAAGGCGAAACGAGCGTAGACGACGACAAAGGCTCGAGGAGACTGCCGAAGAAGATTGAAGAGAGATTAATTCGGGGAAAATACGAGATTAAGCGCCAATAATTGACTATGGCGTGAAACACAAGGCGAGTTTGTTGATAATGCGTATTTATACTTGTGTTTTAATGCTTTATAAAGGCCGGCGTAGCCGTACTCATCCAGTCTATTCACTGTTTAAATTCCAGAGCAAGTTTATGTTTTGTAAATGCAAGACTGTCTTCTTATTATTAATGTAATTAATAGGTCGTATTTTATACCAAATTTAAGCTTACATTAGGCGTAATAACATACCGATGACAAATGTTGCGCCATTTAGAAAAATTGTCAATAAAACAAGGATTAAAAACTCAATATTTTGTCATTTTGAAAAAATATACAGAAAGAATGACAATTGCCGTGTTGCTATGACAAAAACCTGTCCAAGTACTTCATGTAATTCCGAAAATTTAATTGCATGCTCTTAGTTAGTGGCGAGGGGTTGCTGCATGCATGTATTTCTAGTAAATAAATTAAGAGGGCGATGATGAGTATATACAGAGAGAGAAACCGAATATCGGAGCAATCATTTTCCAGATAGTTCCAAGCCAACTATATCTATTCACGATAAATTAATCAATGAGCGATTACAATACCGTTAGTATTTGGAGCAGTTGGAGGCACACTTGTTGCATTAGTTGCTGAAGCGTTCGTAGGAGATGTAACTGAAACATTAATAGAAGAAAAATAGTTTAATTCCCTTTGAAGACTGAAAGTGCAGATGGTACAATTTCATAACAACCCAATCCCCCACCCATGCAAAGGAAAAATGGACTATTTGAATTGTTGCTGTGCCACGTTGGATTGAAAAAAGCTAAATATCTTTTCGTGATTTTCGCAGCTATCGACAACATTATAGTCCGTTTGATTGTTCCATACTAACATACACCCTGATTTGAAGATGATTATGTGCGCAAAAACTGATTAGCTTCAGATATAGATATTAATTTAGGATTTTTGAGTGCGTACGATTTCTATTTAAAAGTTTCAAGAGTTATTAAACGAACGAGTGAGCGCTGCGAACGACGGAGTCTATTAAACATTGTTCACAACAAGTAAACAATTAATATACAAATAAACCAATCATGCATTAAGTAATTTTAATTTGTTACGTTTGAACAATCATTTTGCGGAGACTTCTAAAGCTTGTTATCTATTAAGAAAAAAATAATGCAATAAACCATTATATTACAATACCGTTTGTAATTGGAGCATTTGGAGGCACAGTTGTCGCATTAGTTGCAGACGCGTTTGTAGGAGATGTAACTGAAACATAAATAGGAAAAAATAATTTTATTTCCCTTTGACGATTAAAAGTGCGGATGGTACATTATCACAACAAACCAATCCCTAACCCACCCATGCAAAGAGAAAATGGACTACTTGAATTGTTGCTGTGACACGTTGAACTGAGGAAATGTACAAGTAACGGTACGTGCTTGTCAATTTAGTAAGGGAAGTGGCGTTATTAATTTATAGCATACATCTAGCTATAGACAACATCAGAGACTGTTTGATTGTTCTATCCTAATGTATACACTGACTTGAAGATGATTGTGTGCGCAAATACTGATTAGCTACAAATATAGAGATTCATTTAGGATTAGCGAGTCCGTGCAATTTCTATATTGAATTTTGAAGGGCGATTAAATGAACAAATGAGCGCCACAAAAGAGTGAGTCAATAAAACATCCTTCGCATCACGTAAACCATTAAACTTTTGCAAACAAACCAGCCATTAAGTATTTTTAATTTGCTATATTTGAAAATACAATGACTTTTTTATAAAAAGAAAGAACTATTGGAATTTTTACAACTTGAATTGAGAAAATGTAAATAATTTATCAGTACGTGATTGATTTCATTTGGATGAAACAGATTTGGCCATATAATTACATTTAGTTCTAAAAAATCCTTCAAATTGAGCAACTAATAAACAATAAAGAATAATGGCGCCGCAAATAAACCAACTATGCATACTAACGGTTATTTTTTTATTATAATAAGGGAAAAGATAAATATAGAGAGGCCGAATATTTTCCGAAAAAAAGTATCGTGATTCGTTATGAAAGAAAAGAAAATTTCATAAATCGTCATTAAAAGGCGTTCTGTAAATTGAAAGGACCTTAAACGCTAGCTAGCGCATCTTATTATGACGAATATTTCGCCACTATTTAGTACTTTTTATATAGGTTCAACTCGGCGCATTCATTCAAAATAAAGATCAAAATATCAAAACATCTTTCTGCATGATTTAAATCATCTTTCACTCTCTTTCTGAACGGCAATTGCCATGTAGTCTGGGGTGTTTAAAAACAATGGTAAAAACCAAGTTATCTTTATCGTCCATTTGTGATAATCCCCCCCCCCCCTCAGGACAAAACGCAAGTTTTTTTACATTTATCGATTTATTTTAAAGCAGAAATGCAACCAGAAAGTCTATTTTAATTTAATGAAGCCAAAGTGCTTTCCTCATGAAGCTACGGCATTTTATCATTCTGAAAATGTCATGATTCTCTCTCCTCAGTGATGTTACTATTAGCCTGCGTACTGGTGTTGTTCTTTTGGCAAGAAAATGTCGGCGAATAAAAACGTTCATACGACTTTTTGACTAGTGAAAAGATCGTACCATCTGCAATGAAAACGATCATACCACAAATTTTGCTCGTGAAAATTAAATACCGTGTGCAGAGAAATAGGAATTTTATTCCAGCCAACTATTGTAACCTGCAGTCATACATCTCCATGCTCAAACAAAAATTTCATGTTATGTGTATACCGGTCTATTCTGTATATATTTTATCTGCGACGATTTATGTATATAATTGATGGCATTAGTGAATTATGCAAGCTGTCAGGTCTTACCAACAACTCTTAGCGCATGCTTATCTTATCTATTTTAGAATAAAATACGATGACAATACCGTTAGTCATTGGATTTGTTGGAGGCAAGGCTGTCACATTAGTTCCTGAGGCGTTTGTAGGAGTTGTCACTGAAATATTAAAATGAGTATAATATTCTTAATTTATTTTGATATATGAAAATGCGAATAGTACACTATAGGAAAAATTTCATGACTATCCCAACCCCCTACTATGCCATAGAAGGATTCTTTTAAATTTTTATTGTTACACTTTGAATTAAGAACATTTCGGCTGGCGAGACCCCTGTTGTTGAATGCGGCGTTATTCTGTATTTAAACAAGAATCTCGATACTCTAGTTTCCAAACTTCCTTCCTCCGACATCTTCTTCATGCCATCTTTAAAAGTCTGGACAGCCCTCCCTGCCAGTCCATTTGACGAAGGGTGGTACGGAGCAGTTTTCCTGTGGTGAATACCATTCTTTGTTAAGAATTCCTCAAACTCTTCACTGACAAAATTACTACCGTTGTCACTAACCAGAGTTGTGGGGATGCCATGAGTTGCAAAGGTTGCCCGAAGTTTCTCGATTGTCGCTCTCGAAGTTGTCACTCTGGTCGGATGAACTTCGAGCCACTTTGAGTAGGCTTCTACCAAAATTAGGAACATTGTTCCCAAAAATGGACCCGCATAATCAATATGAACTCTCTCCCACGGTCGACTCCGCCATTCCCACGGATGAAGAGGCGCCTCCGGAGGATTCTTCCTGTGGATCTGGCAATGGTTACAAGTTCGTACTTTATTCTCCAGGCTACTGTCCATGTTTTGCCACCACACATATTTTCTGGCAAGACTTTTCATGTTACAAATTCCAGGGTGGGTTTCATGTAACTCATCGACAACTTGACTTCTTCCCTGTGGAGGTACCACGACTCTGTTTCCCCAGAGGATACAGTCATCTTGAACGCTCAGCTCGTCTCGTCTTTGAAAATATGATTGGAGGGCTGGATCAGGGCACTTGCAAGGCCATCCCTGCCTTATGAAATTCAAAACTCTCGCGAGCACAGGACTTCTTCTTGTCCACTTCTTGATCTCTTCTGCTCTCACCGGTGTATTCTCCAGGAGCTCAATTAGTAAGATTGTTTCGCCTGGCACTGGTGTCGACGTAGGTTTATCTGACAATGGTAATCGACTGAACGCATCAGCGTTCGCGTTCTGACTTCCCTCTTTGTACTGAATGTTGTAGGTGTATGCAGCTAAAATTAATGCCCAGCGCTGAATACGAGCGGCTGCCATTTGTGGTGTAGTCTTTTCTGGGTTAAATACTCGTTCGAGGGGTTTGTGGTCTGTCAGTATAGTAAACTGTCGACCATATAGGTATTGGTGGAATTTCCTGACTCCAAAGACTATGGCTAATGCCTCTTTATCCAACTGGGAATAATTCTTCTCTGCAGAGGTCAGCGATCTTGAGGCGAAAGCTATTGGTCGTTCAGTATTGTCCGCCATTCGATGTGACAACACCACCCCCAAATCATACGGTGATGCATCGCAAGCAAGTAACAAATCCTTCCGGAATCATAATGGACTAATGAACCCGAAGACTTCGATAACTCTTTGGAATTCGTGAATGACTCTTGATGCTCCGCCGTCCATTTCCAACTTTTCCCTTTTTCCAAAAGGCCATGCAAAGGTGCCAGAATTGTAGACAAGTTCGGTAAATATCTCTGGTAATATTTCATCATTCGTAGGTATGATCCAACTTCTGACTCATTCTTGGGAGCTGGTGCTTCGGTAATGGTTCTTACTTTCTCTTCTATTGGCTGTATTCCTTGACGGTTAATCTTTTGGCCTAAGTACACCACTTCTTCCATCATGAAGACACACTTCTCCCTCTTCAACCGTAACCCAGCCTCAGACAACCGCTTCAGGACTTCCTCTAAATTCGCCAAGTGTTCCTCATCATTGGAGCCAGAAACCAAGATATCATCCACTCGCACCACCACAAAAGGGATTCCCTGTAATAAGTTTTCTATCGTTCGCTGGAAAATACTTTGGGAAGAGGAGACACCATAGGGCAATCGGTTAAATTGGAAAAGCCCTTTGTGAGTATTAATTGTGGTAAACTTCTTTGATTGGTCTTCTAATGGAATTTGCTGATAAGCTCGGCTCATATCCAGTTTACTGAACTTATCACCCCCATTCAAGGTCGCGAACAGGTCTTCTGCTTTAGGGATGGGGTAATTATCTAACTTTACAGCTTGATTTACTGTAACTTTGTAGTCCCCACATATTTGAATTGACTTGTCTTCGTTTACAATGGGTACGATTGGCGCTGCCCACTCTGCAAACTGAACTGGTTCTACCGTCCCCTCCGCCTGCAGTCTCCCCAGTTCTTCCTCTACTTTCTTTTTCAGTGAATAGGGAACAGGACGTGCTTTGCAGTAAATTGGTTTCGCATCTGCAGCAACATGTATCTTTGCCATGGTGCCTGTAAATGTTCCTAATCCCTTCTGAAATACCTGTTCGTATTTCTGAACTAACTCTTCAACTCTGTGTGTATTAGTATGTCCTTTGTTTAACTGGAATATATTTCTCCAGTTTAATTTAATCTCCTGTAGCCAATTTCTACCGATGAGGTTTGGGCCCTTCCCTTGAATTACCAATACTGGTAATACTGCTTCTTGCTCTTCATACTTCACAGACATTTTAACCTGGCCAGCAACTTTCACTTGCTCCCCAGTATATGTGTGGAGTCTTACCTTTGTTTCATTCAGCTTCAGTTGTGGGTGCTTCTTTTTTAGTGCTTTGAATGTGTCCTCACCAATTACACTCATTGCTGCCCCTGTATCGACTTCCATCTTTACGCTTTCCTCGTTTAACAAGACCTCAACAACATATTGTTCAGCCTTTTGTTCCCCCAAGCTGTACAATGTATAGTTATTCACTTGTTCTTCTTCTACTTCTCCTTCTCTGTCTAAGTAATTTTGGAGTTTTCCTGAATTTGGTGTCTGTTCCTTTCGTTTACTTTGACCATCTCTTTTTTGTCTGTTTCGACACTTCCTCGCTATGTGCCCTTTCTGGGGCATTGTGCCTACCCCCACATCTTCCGCAGTCCGCTGTCCGTGTTCCTTTTTGATCTCGTTGTACTTCATCTCCAACCCGGTTGAGTGAATAATTCCCACTGGAAGTTTGATTTGTTAAATCCTTTGCATTCTTTATTGCAGTCTCCATTGATGTAGCAATCTTCATGGCTTTCCTGAAGTCAAGAGTACTTTCGGCCAATAGTCGGCGCTGGATTTGTTCATCGTTTATGCCACAAACCAAACGGTCACGCAACATTTCGTCTAAGGTATTTTGAAAATCACAATGTTCCGAAATGTTTCGCAATTCGGCCACATATGAAGCAATTGACTCACCCAGTTTCCGGAATCGAGTGTTAAACTTAAAC
>CBDDBN010000025.1:0-388559 GCA_965225735.1 Denitrobaculum sp.
AGTCACTATGATAAATGAGCAATGAAAAAAACCCTGGCAATTTACTGTATATAGGGGATAATACTACCCAATTATATGGGGATTATTTCATAAACCATTATAAGTTAATCCCTATTAAAGAACCAGTAATTATAATGGAAAGTAGGGGACCGGGTCGGGTTTTTTGGGCCGTGGCGCTGCCAATGGTTCCCTGGTTGCGGTTGGATGTCCCAGGGAGTTAGTAAATGGTTAGTAAATGGATTATAACCCCAAGGAATATCCCATTTAAAAGTAGGTGAAATAACCCATTGATCCTAACTTCCAACGGGACATCCAAGTGTGCATCCCAGGCGGAGGCCTTCTATCTTTGCTTGGAGCAACTTTGGGCCAATGGCGACCTACCAGGCTTTGCCATCCACTCCATGCCACCTTGGTGCAACGATGTATCCACCCGTTGTATCCCGTTGGGTTGGTACAATGGGGGGAACAACAAAAACACGTGGGATTTTTTTTTTTTGGGGGGGGGGAGGGGGATTTTGAGAGGCAGGTTGTGAAAATACATGGGAAACATCATGATTTTTGATTTTGGTGATGTACTTCTTTTTACATGACATGTTTTTATCAAATGGATTTGGTGTGATTAGTAAAGAAAACCAGTTCGTTGCCAAAAAAAGATAAAACGCAATTTTGGGTTTGTCCAGGAAGATTGAAATTCATAAAGATCAGTTGATGTTGGGCAATTCGAATCATTTTCTTCATGGGAATGGACCGGGAGACCGGCCGGAGTCCCGAGGCGCATTTGGCGAGAAAGCGCAGGCATGGAGAAGCGGCCCTTGCCAAAACGACGGAAGCGACCCCGAGGGCCATGCGCATGCGTGATCTCCTGAAGCTTTCGTTCATCTTTTTTTTTTGGCAGTTTGCATTTTTTTTTGAGGTGTTTCTGCAGCCCAGAAACTTTCAGGTCCAGAAAATCTGAAGTTGTTGCTATCGAGATGACAATTCTGAAGGTATTCATGAAGTGCTTGGTAAGATGCAGGAATTGGTGTCTGACTTTTTTCCATATGGGGGAGTTTTATTCCAAACGGGGGGAAGCAATACCTAGAAAATCTTCCTATATCTTTGTCCAGATATTCATATCTGACACCCGTAGCAGCTTGACGGATTGCCGGAAATTGGCAGCAGGGCCGGCCTGAAGAACTGGACCTGATTGAAGTTGGGAACTTTTTTGTAAGCTCCATTTCTGAGGCTGCTTAGGACTTCGCTTCAGATGCGGGATTTGTGGGGAGTCCTCGACAGCCTAAGTTTAAATGTCTAGCTGGGAAGATGCAATCTGGTAAATTGCTCGAAGGTATTTTTCAGATCTGAAAGATGCCCAGAAAGTGTTTTCTTTTAAGGATACCTTGATTTCGGGGCAAAGAAGGCAGCAGTTTACGTAGATGCGATCACTGATGCTTCTAGCCAAATGATTTAGGTGATAGAACAGATGATAAGCCACCCCAACAAGGTAGAATCATTCTGATTTGACCCGAATGCGTGTTCCCAATATTCTATAGGACGCGTTTCACGACAAGGAGACCAGGTACAGCTGCACAGCCACACAGCCACACAGCTACGGGGCTTTCACAACTGAACCCCTATTGCTTTGCATGGCCTTTTTTGTGGCAAGTTGGCCATGAGTCAGCGTGGTGTAGCTATGCACATGGAAGCCGGAAACGATGGATTCCCATAATCCTACAGATTTTTTTTGAATGCAGGAATCCATTCTCACTTTCAATGAATGGTCACCTGACAATGTAGGAAAATTAAGAGTTTCTCTGTTTCACTTTCCTTTAGTTTGTGCAGCACTTCTGGTATTTGGTGGAAGTGTCTAGACTTCAGACTATGTAGGGTGAAACAAATGTTGCTATCAGCTCAGTGCAAAATAGATTTCAACCGGCTATAAGTTGTTATAAGTGATAAGCACTTTTACAAGGGATCTATTGTTGTCACGCAATTGCTTAATCACCATTTCTCAACTCCAAGATGCATTGCAGTATATCATCCCGCTATTTTGGTGCTATATATCATATATATATATGTATACTTTGTATTCATATATGTTTTCCTATGTTTTCCTTAGGCTAAATCATATAAATCCTATCACTTGGCATGGCTATCATGACTGGCTTCCGGCCAACTACTGGCTAAGATGAAACCTTAGCATGATTTCAACGTTCCACCACTTCTCAGCCGAAAGCATTGAAGTTAGATTTAGCAATCAATCAATGAACCTACTGACCAAGAAAATCATACAAACTTTTCACCAATCAATGAATCAAGAAATCAACAATTTTTTAATATTTTTTTATTGATTTCTTGAAATCAAGAAATACCAACCAATCAACAAATCAAAATTTGAACCTTGAAATCATGGCTGGTGAAATCCAAGAGGTCTGAAATGTGAAGCCAGTCGCCAGTCGGTCGCGACAGTGTTGGCATCTCATCTCACGATGGTCGAGACAAAAGGTGCTGATCCAGGACATAAATGGAAATCCTGATATATATATATAATATTCTGGTCAAATTAGCTCGCGACCCTCACACCACCGATTTCCCCCCAATTTCGGCGAAATTGCGTTTAGGAAGGGAAATGGGACCCCGGCTGTTTTAAGGAATTAAATCTGGGTTGGTGAAAGATTATTCCATTCGGCCAGATATATTGGATCTATCTACCCTCCCCCACCCCCTTCAACCGTAGCAGCTTTGAGTCGGGTGACGAGGAATCCGCATCCTGGGGGTTTACGGGGGGGTAGATCCAAGATGTTTTGATGAATTTTGTGGATGGTTAAAAAAAAGCACCTTACTCCCCCGATAGATACCAAAAATATCCAAAAATGATGGTTTGTTAAATGTATCTCCTTTCAAACATGGCGTCATTTTGGGGCCCTCCATGTTGGTTTTCGGGGGTGTTTCAAGAGCTTGAACGAACTGGTTACTCAAAATACGCACACCATTTGCTAATCGATTCCTCAATTGGGTCGTTCTCCCATTTTTGGGAGACCGTCGAACGTGGTTCAGTTTCAGGGTGAAGATTGGTGAAGATAAACTACCACTTTTTTGACGACTTCTTTGTGATGTTCCCTCAGAATGGATGACAGCAATTTTCCCTGGCTTAGGCATTAAAAACTTAAGGACTCTATGTGGGAGTTCCCTTTCTCAATGCACACCCTAAATATCTTAGATGCTGCCTTAAGGCAATAGCATATATAACCCTACAAGACTTTCCCACTTATTTGACTTGTTGAAGGTTGATCATCTAGTTCACGCATCTTGATGAGTTGAAATAGTCTGATTATGTCTGATTTAAGGGCTGAGAAGCATTGTGTTTCTAGATGTTTCCAGGGCTTTTTTTGGTGAATTTCCATGATGTCAGTCACTTTTAATCTAGGTTCTGTTTTGAAACATTTTTTTTATTTTTACCCTTCTACTTGCGGAAATGAACTTTCCTTTTAGATGAGCATATTTTGCAACAATAAGGTTGAAACCACCAACTACTGTTGATGGCTGAAATCCTGCACCACCTGAAATGTATAAAACCCTGTAAATAATAGGATAAACTACCAACCTCAACTGGTGATCGCAGGATTTCAGGGACCCATCAACAGTAGTAATGGACATAATGGACTTTAGAAGTTCCCATGGTGTGGAAATCCACATCCTGTGTCACCTCCTTGTGACCGAGGTGAAGCTTGGATCACAAAGAGCTTGTGCGGATGACTCGATGGCGACCGACCTTTTCGGTTGCCTTAAACATTGCTGGTTGGACAAAACAACCCGAAAAATTCCATGGTGTTTTAGTCGCAACCAACAAAGACACCCAAGATGAAGAACAAAAAACACAGGGAAATTCTTGATAGTCGAAGACACGAAGTTGAGACGACTTGTTTTTTCCCGATTTTTTGGGCTTAGCAATTTCCATCAAAATGCCATCAGTTCAGGTCGGGTTATAGTTGGCAGAAACCAAGGGGGACCTCAAGCATTTTTCTGTGAATTTCACATATCGCAACCTCCTCGCAACTGAAAATAGGAGTAATTTTCCCTGAAAATTAGCCCACATTTCAGACATTTCAGCGGGAAGATGAATTGCATCACTTAGTCCAAGAGTATCCGATCCGCAATATCCTCAACCAGAAATACCACAGAACCATGCAGAAACACACAACATCAAGCAGCAAGGCTTTGAAAAAACAGCTGGTATAGCCGATGGCCAACCGTTCTGCTTGCCAAAAAAAAAGCTGGCCCGAAATGGTGGATTGACGTGCCCATCGGTTGGCGATGGGTGGTTTCAAACCAATTGGGGGGTCAAGCCCCCTATGGTCCATCTAACCATATATCAGATCATTCAATGAATTTGACCGTATCATTTTTTTTCAACTGCGTTGCAACCAACAAAAAAACACAACAAAAATGCAGTGGACACAAAATGGCCATCAACATCTCACTGGAAATGGTGAATCAGCCATGTACCACTGCTGTAAGCCTCTCATTTTCTACAAGTATTAAGTCTTGAGTCTAGCTATGCATTGACATTTACGACAGTTGCTGACAAAAAGCAATTTCCTTTTGCATTTGCGCTTTTTTTCGGTAGATATTCATGGACGTCACTGTAAGTTTGAACATCTTCAACCTGTTTCTTCATCTAATTTGATTATTTGTATATATATCTCACCATATCATGCAAGTGATGTGTACATGGAATCTATATTAAATGTTGGACCCCTGATTTTTCAGGATGTCAGTATGTCACCCATCCCAACTGACTCCCTGTTTGCTTAGCTCGGCTCAAGCCAACGTCTCTGGGCACCCTGGCGACGGCGACCACAGGACTGGGGGTCCAAGGGGTATCTGTGGTCGATCCGGTGGGATGTTGATGTGTTCTCAAGGGAATCCTAGCTGCCCCCCCCAAAGCTACCCCCCCAGAAATAAGGCCTTATTAAGGGCTTATTAACCATTGGTTTCCCTTAATAAGGCCTTATTAACCCCTTATTCCTCGGGGGGTAGCTTTGGGGGGGGGTACCTTAGATTCCCATCCCATGATGTTCATCTCATTGTTCCGTGGCTCCGTGGCCAAGGAATTGACAGGTTATGGTTGATCCGACTTGATCGACTGTAGGGAACAGAGTGAAACATATATTTATGTGAAACAGAGTGAAACGAAGTTCAAGCTGTGAGAGGTCTTCTCAGACAAAGAGTACATTTGAGAAACTTTACTACAAATCGATTGAGACTTCAAGTGTTGCTAATGGTGCCTGTTCTTTACCATTCCATGGACTTGAAAACTGCAGACACAAATGGACGTTCCAGAATCCCACCAGACAATGATCACAATCTGTGGCCTTCTGGCCTTGCGATTCCCTCATTTCCATCGACCAAACGCCGTTGAATTCACGCCGTTTCTGAAACGGAAGGCACAAGATGCCGGAGTATCATCCGGGAACCGACATCGAGATTCCCAGCGTTTTTTGGCCGTTTGGAAAGTTGGGTTGGGTTAGTGGCAAATGAGTCCGTTTAGTCGTTTTAATCCCTAAACTCGCCGTAGAAGATGTAATGATCGTCATCCTTATGGTGACAATAACTGGGAAGAAGGATAACCAAATAGCATTGAAGAGTTCCTCCACCAAAACCTAGCTACCAGTATTGGATCCTCTTTTCTTCGCTGGCTCATTGAAACATAAGTCGAGATTTCTACATGGCGGATACCTTAATGGCCACCTGATTTGTTGTGGGTATATAATCTATCATTGCTATGAGCATGGCTCAAAATTGTCAGACCTTTACAGTGGATGTACCAATGCTCAAAGATCATTGTTGTAGCCAATTTTGAGCCATTAGCCATAATCAATAGCACAATGTCTTATATCTATCTATATATATAGATAAGATATGTACAAAGATATCCATAATAGCAATATATATATATGTATACATATGTATCCAATATTTATGGTTACTAAACCCCACACAAAAACTACCGGGATTTTGTTTTATCTGAAAAAAACACATCCGACAGAGCTGAGGCTGTGCCGAGTAGTGGATTTCGAAATGCCATTCCCAATACCAAGTGCGACTCTCAGTTGGTGGGAGGTACAACTGCGAAATAAAGATATGGGGAAGCTAACGGTAAGGAAAGATCCAAAGCCAAGCAAGAGATCAATTAATCATATCTAGTATATATATATAAGAAGTGTAATATATAATATTTAGATCACTGCATATTCTAGAAAAACATATATATATATACATATATAGTTGAAAAATGTGCGCAGCGTAGCCTTGCACTTTCTCACCTTTCTCTCCAGGGTGAAGCTCACACACCTGGATGTCCATCCAACACGACGACAACGGACGTCCCAAATTTTTGGTCCCCAAATTTTTCGGGGAGGACTAGTGGAGGACAGCTGCAGCTGGAAGTTGCTGAAGCAGCTGTGTAAGATGGCAGGTAATCCCACAGCTTGTGAGCCGGGCTCTGTGTGAACTTCTGAACAGGCGATACATGAAGCAGAACATGGTGGATATGAGGTCAGTTTGTCAGGTGCCGTGACCTCCGCCTTGTTGATTTGCTTCATTGGTTGATGGGATCAATATGAAAATCAAAGCCATGGCTCTGACCAATCATAATTGTCGTCATCATCATCATCATCAGCAGCAGCAGGAGCATCATCTTCATCATCCTCATCCTCATCCTCATCCTCATCCTCATCATCATCATCATCATCATCATCATCATCATCATGTCCTCATTCTCTTCGCCATCATCCTAATTATCCTCACAGAAAGATCCAGAATCCATATCAGCTTGGCATACCAATTGCACAAGTATGCAGATGTTGAATTTCTTGCTAAATACTGCATAGACTATATGAGCATATGTACAGAGGTACAATGATACTGATATGATGATAGGGCCGGCACGATCAGCACGGCACCGCCTGCCAACGCGCCGGCGATCAGCAAGAAGGGGATCATGATAAAGGCCGGCAGATCCAGTGCACCTGTGCCCAGCCAGGTCGCCGCCAGCGCACCCATGTAGAGCTGTCCCTCGCCACCAATGTTCCAGAGCTTGGCCCGGAAAGCCACCGCCGCCGCGAGGCCGGTCAAGATCAGAGGCGTCGCCCGCGACAGCGTCTCCGTCAGCGCAAAACGCGAACCTACCGCCCCCTTGATCAGCAGCGCATAGGCTTCGAAGACCGATTCCCCGGCCCAGACGATCAGCCCGGCGCAGAGGATCAGCGCCGCGGCCACCGCCAGCACCGGGGCCAGTCCCGCCAGCCAGATCGGCGGCGCTTCTCGCAATTCCAGTCGCATCAGGCCGCCGCTCCCCCGCTGTCACTCTCGCCTTGATGCCCGGCCATCATGAGACCCAGTTCGCGAGGGGTGACGCTCTTCGCCTCCATCGGCGCGGAGAGCTGGCCGTGATAGATCACCGCGACCCGGTCCGACAGCGCCAGCAGCTCCTCCAGATCCTCAGTGATCAGCAACACCCCTGCCCCACGCTTGCGCGCCTCGAGTAGTTGGCCGTGCACATAGGCGATAGCGCCTTCGTCGAGGCCACGCGCCGGCTGGTTGGCCAGCACCAGACCGGGCTCACGCGACAGGGCCCGCGCCAGGATCAGCTTCTGCATATTGCCGCCTGACAGCAGCCGGGTTTCCCCATCCGGCCCCGGACAGCGCACGTCGAAGCGCGCGATCTGCTCTTCCGTGCGCGCCCGCGCCGCTTTGTGATCGATCAGGCCTTTGTTGGAAATCGGCGCGGCGCGCAGGTCCTCGCTGATCATGTTCTCCCAGATCGCCATCTCGCCAATGACGCCCTCGGCGTGACGGTCTTCCGGAATGCGCCCGACACCGAGCCGCACCACCTTCTCCGGACTGGGGTCGCTGAGCTCTTCGCCGAAGAGCGAAAGGTTGCCGCCATCCGGCCGGCGCAGACCCGAGACCAGCTCGGCAAGCTGCACCTGCCCGTTGCCGGAGACGCCCGCAATGCCGAGAATTTCATGTGCACGCACTTCCAGATCGACGGCGGATAGCCCGGGACCGCCGCTGGAGGGCCGCAGCGAAATGCCCCGCAGCGTGAGGACCGGCGCGCCCGCCTCCATGGCTTCAGCCTTGGGCCGGGTGACCTTCTCGCCAACCATGGCTTCGGCCAGGATATGACGGTCCGCGCCGGCGGTGGGCATCTCATGGACGATTTTGCCCCGGCGCAGGACCATCACCCGGTCGCTGATCGCCAGGATCTCGTTAAGCTTGTGCGAAATGAAGATGATCGAGAGGCCGCGCGCGACCAGCCGGCGCAGGGTCTCGAAGAGAATTTCGGTTTCCTGCGGCGTCAGCACCGCCGTCGGCTCGTCCATGATCAGGATGCGCGCATCCCGATAGAGCGCCTTCAGGATCTCGACACGCTGGCGCTCGCCGACGGAGAGATCGCCGACCTTGGCGTCGGGATCGACCGTCAGGCCGAATTCCGTCGACATTTCCTGCAAACGCGCTCGCGCAGCCTTGCTCTTCTGAAAGGGCCGCCAGAGGGATTCCGTGCCCAGGACGACGTTGTCCAGGACCGTCAAGTTATCGGCCAGAGTAAAGTGCTGATGCACCATCCCGATGCCCGCCGCGATAGCGGCGTGCGGCGCGCCGGGCGGCAGGGCTTCACCCTCCACCTCGACCCGGCCTTCGTCGGCGACATAGTGGCCGAAGAGAATGTTCATCAAAGTGGTCTTGCCCGCGCCGTTCTCGCCGAGCAGCGCCAAGACCTCCCCCCGCGCCAGCGACAGCGAGACGCCATCGTTGGCCACCAGGGAGCCGAACCGCTTGGTGATGTTCTCCAAGCGCAGAACAGCCGTCATGATAAAGGCTCTCCCAGGTTAGAGGAGCCGGATCAGAACGTTGATTTGGGTTCTTCGTCGTTGATCTCGACCACGAACTTGCCGGCCAGGATCTCGCCCTTCAGGGTCTCGACCTTGGCTTTGATGTCGGCCGGGATCTTGTCCTCGAACTCATAGTAGGGCGCCAGCGATGCGCCGCCCTTGGCCATCATGGTCCATTCCTTGTAGTCGACGGCCTTGAACTCACCGGCCTTGACCTCGGCAATGGCGTTGTTGATGGCGGCTTCCATGTGCCAGAGCGCGGAGGTCACGACCACGTCGGTGCCGTTCTCTTCCTTGTTCATGTCGTTGACGTTGCCGAAGGCGATCAGGCCCTTCTCGCGCGCCGCATCGACCACGCCAGCCCGCTCGGCATAGAGCACGTCGACGCCGGCTTCGATCTGGGCGAAAGCCGCTTCCTTGGCCTTAGGCGGATCGTACCAGGATCCGATGAAGTTGACCTTGAACTGGGCATCGGGGTTCACCGAACGCGCGCCCGCCATGAAGGCGTGGAACAGACGGTTGACCTCGCCGATCGGATAGCCGCCGACCATGCCGATCTTGCCGTTCTTGCTCATAGCGCCGGCGATCATGCCCATCAGGTAGCAGGGCTCATGGATGTAGTTGTCGAAAACCGCGAAGTTCTCGCCGTGCGGCCGGAAGGGATCGCCCATCAGGAAGGAGACTTCGGGATAGTCGTCCGCCACCGCGCGGGCCTCCCGGCTGATGCCGAAGGCCTCACCGACGATCAGCGCGACGCCGCTATCGGCATATTCGCGTAAGACCCGGACGTAATCGGTGTTGGAGACCTTTTCCGAGAAAACATACTCGATCTCACCGGCTTCCTGTGCCGCAACCAGCGCCAGATGCAGGCGGGCATCCCATTTCTGCTGGATCGGCTGGGTGTAGATCCCCGCCACCTTGATTTTTTCGGCCAGCGCCTGACCACCCATCGCGCCCGCGACGACCACCGCTGCCAGCAATGAGCAGACAGCCGCGAAAATTTTCCTGTACATGCTTGTCCCCTGTTTTGTGATTTATTGGTACCCACCTCAGGACGTTGCGCGTCTCCCCGGTGAGGAAGTACATCGGCCAACGGCGAGTCGCGCGTCAGCCTTGTCCTTGTTATTGCAAGATTATTTCAGCACCCCCTCTGATAACGACGTTTAGTGTAAGCAAATTCTGACCAAATGGTCAATTTCTGACGGCGTCCGGGACGGACCCGCGGGGTGCCATCCCCTGCTCGCCGCTTGGCAGAACGCGAGAAAGCAGGATAATCTGTCCCCTACCGACCACCAACCAAGAATGTGCGGCGACAGGGAACGGCGCCAAAGGTGATCGGCGATCGGGCGATCCCTGCGTGCAAGGGGACGCACCGGTCTGCTCCTCGGGAGGAAGGGCGGACGAATGAGCTACTCGGTGCTTGTGGTGGATGACGAGCCCAATATCGTGCTGTCGCTGGAGTTTCTGATGGCGCAGATGGGGCTTGAGGTGCGTGTCGCCCAGGACGGCGAAGCCGCGCTCGCGGAGATCGCACGCGCCACACCGGACCTTATCCTGCTCGACGTCATGCTGCCGAAATGCGACGGCTACGAGGTCTGCCGCCGCGTGCGGGCCGACCCGGCGCTCGACGCCACTAAAGTGGTCATGCTGACCGCCAAGGGCCGGGACGCGGAACGCGAGAAGGGCCTTGCCGTCGGCGCCGACGACTACATCACCAAGCCCTTTTCCACGCGCGACGTCAACGACCGCGTCCGCATGTATCTGGAAGAGAAGAACGCTGCCTGCTCATCGTAAATTCAGCCGCCACGAAGGCGTATCGGACAGTGGTTTCCAGGACGCGGGCAGCCTTCGTCAACGGACAGAGGCCATGAACACATCCGGTTCCAAAGGCGAGCGCTCCATCGCGCTCTTCCTGCTCGGTATTCTGCTGTTCAATCCGCCGCTCTTGTCGATCTTCGCCGGCGATGTGACCATCGCCGGTGTGCCCCTGCTCTACATCTATCTCTTTCTCGCCTGGGCCGTTTTCATCCTCCTGATCGGCATCATTTCCGAGAGCGGTCAGGAGCGCCGGCGCAGCCACAGGCTGCCCCCCTTACCCGGTAACGACAACCCGGAACGCTCGGCCATACCGCAAGGCTCCCTCCCCCATAGTATCGGCCGGCCAGCCGAACTGATGGGGCGGCACCTGAAAGCCTCCCGGCCGTCTCCGGGGCAGCGCGGAACCGCCGATCCCGACGGGGACGACGGGCCATGCTGACGAACTGGTTCATCCTGCTCGTATCCCTGGGCTACCTCTGCCTGCTCTTCGCCATCGCTTACTATGGCGACAAGCGGGCCGACGAAGGCCGCAGCTTTGCGGGCAACCCATACGTTTACACCCTCTCCATCGCGGTCTTCTGCACCTCCTGGACTTTTTACGGCAGCGTCGGGCGCGCGGCCACGGACGGCATCGGCTTCCTTCCCGTTTATTTGGGGCCGACCCTCACCTTTGCGCTCTGGTGGTTCGTGCTGCACAAGATCATCCGCATCACCAAGGCCCACAACATCACCTCCATCGCCGACTTCATTTCGTCGCGCTATGGCAAAAGCAATCTGCTCAGCGGTCTGGTCACGGTGATCGCGGTGGTCGGGATCATGCCCTACATTTCGCTGCAGCTGAAAGCGGTCGCGACCAGCTTCGCCGTGCTGCTGCAATACCCGGAAATCGTCTCCACCGACGGCATCAACCAGCTGCCCGGCCTGCGCAGCCTGCTGGGCTTCAGCGAGGTGCCGGTACTGCGCGACACCGCCTTTCTGATCACGCTGGTGCTGGCGATTTTCTCTATCCTCTTCGGCACGCGCCACATCGACGCCAGCGAGCGCCACGAAGGCATGGTGCTCGCCATCGCCTTCGAATCGGTGATCAAGCTGCTGGCCTTCCTGGCGGTCGGAATCTTCGTCACCTACGGCCTCTACGACGGCTTCGGCGATCTCTTTTCCCGCGCCGAGATGATGCCGCAGATCAACCCGCTCTTCGGCACCGGCACGGCCGGTGGATACGGCGTCTGGGTGACCACGACGATCCTTTCCATGGCCGCCGTTGTCTGCCTGCCGCGGCAGTTTCAGGTCACGGTGGTTGAGAACGTCGACGAAGGGCATCTGCGCAAAGCTGTCTGGCTCTTCCCGCTTTATCTTCTGGTGATCAACATCTTCGTGCTGCCGATCGCGCTCAGCGGGGTCATGATGTTCCCGGCGACCGGCAGCGACCTGGCGGACACCTTCGTGCTCACCATTCCCATGGCGGAGAACCAGGAAACCCTGGCGCTCTTCGCCTTCATCGGCGGACTTTCCGCCGCCTCGGGTATGGTCATCGTCGCCACCATCGCCCTCAGCACCATGGTCTGTAACGACCTGGTTATGCCGGTCCTGCTGCGGATCAAACGCCTTCGGCTGAACGAACGCGGCGACCTGACCCGCCTGCTGCTGGGGATCCGGCGCGGCAGCATCCTGGTAATCCTGCTGTTCAGTTACAGCTATTTCCGCTTCATCGGCGAGTCCTACACTCTGACCTCCATCGGGCTGGTCTCTTTCGCTGCCGCCGCCCAGTTCGCGCCGGCGATCGCCGGCGGCATCTTCTGGAAAGGCGGCACCCGCAAGGGCGCGCTGACCGGCCTGATGCTCGGTTTCGCGGTCTGGACCTACACCCTGCTCCTGCCCTCCTTCTCCCGGTCTGGGTGGCTGCCGATCGAATTCGTCGAACTCGGGCCGGCCGGGATCGCATTGCTGAAGCCCTATGCTCTCTTCGGTCTCGAGGGCTTCGACGAGCTCTCTCATTCACTCTTCTGGAGCATGCTGATGAATGCGGGCGGCTATATCGCCGTTTCCCTGCTCAGCCGCCAAAATGCCATCGAGCGGATCCAGGCTGCGCTGTTTGTCGATGTCTTCCTGCACTCGGGTCTGCGCGACGGCCACCAGTTCTGGCGCGGCACCGCCACCTACAGCGATCTCTACAATCTGGTCTCGCGCTTCGTTGGTGAACGTCGCAGCCTAAGGGCTTTCCAGAGCTACGCCCGCGCGCGCGGCCTCAATCTTGAGCGGATCGGTGAGGCGGATTCCGATCTCGTGAATTTTTCGGAGCGCCTGCTCGCCGGCACCATTGGCGCCGCCACCGCCCGCGCCCTGATCGGCACCGTCGTCAAGGGCGAGATCGTCTCGATCGAAGAGGTCATGGAGGTGCTTGGCGAGGCCTCCGAAGCCATCAAGTACAGCCATCAGCTCGAAGAAAAATCCCGGGAGCTGGAAGCCGCCACAGCGGAACTGCGCGCGGCCAACGAACGGCTGCAGGAACTGGACCGGCTCAAGGACGATTTCCTGACGACCGTCAGCCACGAGCTGCGCACACCCCTCACCTCGATCCGCTCCTTCAGCGAAATCCTCTTCGACCACCCGAAGCTCGACATCGAGGAGCGCACCCGCTTTCTCGGCATCGTCATCAAGGAAAGCGAGCGCCTGACCCGCCTGATCAATCAGATCCTGGATATGGCCAAGCTGGAATCCGGCCGCACGCACTGGAACATCGTCGAGGTCGAACCCGGTGAGGCAATCCGCGAAGCCGTCGCCGCGACCAGCAGTCTGCTGGCGGAAAACAATATCGATCTGTCGCTGAAACTGCCCGAACCGCTGAAACCGATCCGCGCGGATCAGGACCGCATGATCCAGGTCATCGTGAATCTCCTAGCGAATGCCGTGAAGTCCTGCGATCCGGAGACGCCCCAGATCGAGGTCCGGGTGGTAGAGCAGGAAAAACACCTGAAGGTCTCCATTGCCGACAATGGGCCGGGCGTTCCCGCCGAGGCCGAAGAGCACATCTTCGACAAGTTTCAGCAGGTCAATGACGGCCGCGCCGGCTCGACCGGCGGCACCGGCCTGGGTCTGCCCATCTGCCGCCAGATCGTCGAGTATCTTGGTGGCCGGATCTGGCTCGAACGGGAAGACCCTGCCACGCTGGACGCTGAAGCAATGCAGGTGTCCGAAAGCGAAGGCCGCCAGGAGCAAGCCCCGTCATTCGGTGCAACAAACGAAGATGCCGATAATTTCCGCGGCGGCGGTGCTGTTTTCAGCTTCACCCTGCCCTACAGCCAAGGGATGGCCACAGAGACGCCAATGGAAACGGCGGAGCCGGCGAGCGATAGCCCGGCTCCACCTTTTCCCGGTGTCAGCGTAGGGTCAGATTGATCTTCTTGGTGTTGCCGGAGCGCACCGAAACATCGGTCGTGGAAGTCATCTCTCCCGCCCGGGCGACAACTGTGTAGCTGCCTTCACGCAGCATAAAGGCTCCGGTCGATCCGGTGATCTCGGTCACCAGTTTCTTGCCGCCTTTGCGGTAAATTTCCCAGGTGACTTCATCGGCTGCGAACAATCCGCCCGCATGATTGAGTGCCGACGCCCGAAGCGAACCCGCGTTCATGTTGAGCGTGTACTTGTAGGTCGTACCGGCAGTCACCTCGATGGTGTGCTTGACCTTGGCGTCGCGTGTCTTCGCGCGCACCAGATAAAAGCCCTCCGGCAGAACCAGATTGGGGCGGGGGCCGTTCGCCGTCGCGACCAGATGACGCTTACCGCTGGCATCGCGGCCGTAGGTGAGAATATCCCAAGCCACATCGCCCTTCACCGGCTTCGCGCCACGGTGCGGGATGACCTTCAGTTTCACCCAACCGGCATTGAGGTTGACGCGATGCTTTACCGTCGTCGCCGCAACCACCAGATTGGAATCCACCGTGACGTCACCGTAGACCGTCGCGACACGGTATTGACCGGCCGGCAGCTTCAGTTCCGTCGGGGACTTTTCCGCCGTCGCGACGATGGGACCGATGGCCCCGTTTTCGATCTTAGAAACGGTGAAGGATATCCGGTCCTTCAGAGGTTTCGCGCCATTAGCTATGACGGCCTCGAGCTTGATCCGCTGTTGATCGCCCACGGCAGCCTGCTGCGCGCCTGCGAGCGTCGGATGAGCGAGGCCGAAAGAAATTCCCAAGGAAAACACGCCCAGGAAGGCGGTACGGCAGAGCCAATTTCGCACTGTATGAAACACGGTCGGTACTCCCTTACGCATCTTCCTTACTATGCGGTAAGGAACCTTTACAAGCGGTGAAGACAACCGCGTACTTACAGTCGAAAAAAAGCCTGACCGCACCCTCGGCGCAGAAGCGGGAGACCGCCATCCGGCCTGGAACGTCAGGAACAAGGCTGTAGGCAAAGGTTAACGATCGCTGTATTGTCTTTCAACAATCGCTGTGTGGGTTGGAAAAAAATTTTCCGGGAACCCTTTGCTGGCCAGCACCATATCCGCCGTGCGACGGAGTCGAAGCGCGGTGACGTGACAAAGGGACGGCCATGAATCGAACCATTAAACTCAAATGCCCCTGGCTTGCCAGGCTGACGGGCTGTTTTGCGGCCCTCTGCCTTAGCCTCGCATTTCTTAGCGGCGGGGCAGCCACACCGGCACAGGCAGATGGCTTCATCTCCTTTGGGTTCGGCACGTCTTTTGGGCATGGCCATCGTCATCACCGCTATGGCCACTATCGCCATGGACACCGCTACTACTACGGCCGCCGCTACCACAAGCACCGCTATTACAGGCATCGCCACTATGGTCATCATCACCACCGCCATAGCCATGTAACCTATACCAAGGTCATTCCCGCCAAACCGGCACAGCAGGCGTCCAGGCCCGCAGCGCGCAAAGCACCTGAGCACGCCTGTTTGATGATCCGGGAATATCAAACGAAGATTACGGTCGGTGGACAGGAAGTGGATGCTTACGGCGACGCCTGCCTGCAACCGGACGGCAGCTGGCGGCTGGGCGCGCCAAAGCAGGTTCCGGCAGGCTGAGAATCGGCGAACCCCAATCCTGTAAAACAGAAAAACGGGCACCACACGACCTCGCCGTCGCATGAATGCCCGTTATCTGCGGCTTCGCCAATCGGTGACCGGCTGGTCACGCCGTTCGGACTGCGACAAGAAAGATCTCGCCACGACTCCTGGGCGTTCAAGCAAGAGAAGTGTTCTTCGCATAGCCGTTTGCGAAGACCTCACACTTGAAAATTGGGATGCCGTTTTCCCCCTGGTGAATTCAAGAACTCAGCTGGAATTCCGCTTTCTCGCCGTCAGCCGTTATGCCGCGGCCGAATCGGACCGGGAGCGGGTGATGTAGGCCTTGGCGCAGTGCACTGAGCAGTAAGGCTTGCCCGGTATCGCCGGTTCACCGCAGAAATGGAAATCCTCGTCACCGGGATCACCAATCGGCCAGAGACACTTGGGACCGCGACGGCTCGCGTTCACAGCACGGGTCGCGGAGGCGACACTGCTCTGGTGATCGCGGCGTTCGACCTTACCCTTAGCCGCGACTTTGGCGGCCGTCTGCCCATTGCCGGCAGAGACCCCATTCCGCGACACGGCGGCGGAGCTTGCCGTTTTGTCTGGGCCAGCAGTCTTAGCCGCCAGCGCTGCTGAAATCATGCTCTGCAGCGGTTCGTTCTTGGCGCCGGCCTTTACATCGACCGCACCCTTGTTTCCGGACTGCGCCGACTTGGCGCTGCTCTGACTCTTCTTGATTGCAGTTTTGGCCCGCGAAGCAGACGTCGAGGATCCCCCACCCTCGCCCCGCTTGATCGGAGACGGCCTTGCCTGCAGCTTCATCCGGTGCGCTTTACCGACGACCGCATTCTTCGAAACACCGAGAATCTTGCCAATCGCCGAAGCGCTGTGACCTGTTTCCCAGAGCTTCGTCAGCTCGTCGATTCGTTCTGGAGTCCAGCTCATATGCCCACCCTCACGTCAACAACAATATATAGTGACCCTGCCTAAATGTAGGGTTTTCTTGGTTGATGGCCACCATATAAGGTATGCATTAGCGAGTCGAGTCTATGGAAGTGCTGGATTCGAGTTATCCACAACTTTATTTGACCGACATCGGATTCACGAGCGCAGCCCCGGGCGCGCCCTCACCGTCAACGCCGACTTGTTTCTGTCGCTCAGTTCACGCGGCGCGCTCTTCGTAATAGAGTCCGCAGCAGATTGACGCGCAACCGGGGTGTGCAGGATCCAGAGGAGTCGGTTCAAGCCTAATGTTTGTTCTTTTCACAGATTTTGGCCTGGAAGGCCCCTATACGGGGCAGATGAAAGCGGTTCTGTACCGCAACGCACCTGGCGTGCCCGTTGTCGACCTTTTTGCCGACGCCCCTGCGTTCGACCCGCGCGCCTCTGCCTATCTCCTCGCCGCTTACGCCGAAATCTTCGCGGAAGGCAGTATTTTCCTGACGGTGGTCGATCCCGGTGTGGGCTCGAAACGCCTGCCGATTATTCTCGAAGCCGATGGCCGCCACTTCGTCGGCCCGGATAACGGCGTCATGGATCTCGTGGCGCGGCGGGCCAGCGCCTGTCACTATCGCGAGGTGCTCTGGCAGCCAACCTGGATGTCTGCCTCCTTTCACGGCCGCGATCTCTTTGCCCCGATCGCCGCGAAACTGGCCTGTGGGGAGCCCGTCGAGAGCCGGGATCTTCCATCGGATAGGCGTCCCGGAACCCATTGGCCCGACGACCTTCCCGAAATCGTCTACCTCGACCGCTACGGCAACGCCATGACCGGGCTGCGCGCCAGCCACGTCCCGCCGAACGCAATCATCACAGCAGCCGGGGAAGACATCGGCCACGCCCGTACCTTCTCGGAGGTTCCGGAGGGACAGGCCTTCTGGTACGAGAACGCCAATGGACTGGTGGAGATCGCCGTCAACGGCGGACATGCGGGCGAACGCCTTGGCCTTGCAGTCGGAACGCCGCTGCGCTATGACAGCGCGCCCTCATGAAGGGTGGCCGAATAGGCCTATGCGTACGCGATCCTCGCAAGGTTCATGTCCCTGCGATAAACCCGCGTTCAGAAACACCGCGAAACAGCCTGCCGCTTGATCGGCAAGGAAGATCTTTCGAACGCGGCTTCTGAAATTCAGCGCTTCAGAAAACGCCACAAGCTATTGAAAAGACGGATATCATGACTGAGCCGACTGTACAGAATGACGAAGGAACCGCTTCGGTGAAGATCCTTGCGACGGCGGTCTTCGCCATGGCCCTGGTCGTCACCGCTTCTAACATTCTCGTTCAGTATCCGATCAACGATCTCCTGACCTGGGGCGCCTTCAGCTACCCCATCGCCTTTCTGATCACCGATCTCACCAATCGGGCACTCGGTCCGGCACGGGCCCGAAAGGTCGTCTACGTCGGCTTCGCCTTGGCTGTGATCCTATCGCTATACTTGGCCGACCCGCGTATCGCGATCGCCTCAGGTTCAGCCTTCCTCATTGCACAGCTCCTCGATATCTCGATTTTCGACCGACTGCGCCGGCAGGCCTGGTGGCTCGCGCCTGTGGCGTCCTCGACCATCGCCTCCGCGCTCGACACGCTGACCTTCTTTTGGCTGGCCTTTGCCGACACCGGCCTGCCCTTCACCCTGTTTGGCATCGGCTTCGGCGAGACTGGCGTACCCTGGCAGACCCTGGCCATCGGCGATTATCTGGTAAAGGTCGGTGTCGCGATGGTCATGCTGGTTCCCTTCCGCCTGATGCTGAGTGTCACCAAGCCGCAGTTTGCGGCAGCGAAAGAAGCCTGATTCTAAAGAGGCCTGTCGCTTAGGGTTGGCGTAATACTTCCAAATTACTAGCAACGGCGAGACCGAAGCTTTCGCAACGGCATTGCTAACGAGCCGGCTTGCCTGCGGCAAAGCCGCGCGCACCTCTATTCGCAACCTGAACGGGGTCGCGATCACGAATAGAAACATCACAACTAACGCCCTGATAAGCAAAACAATCTTGAGAAAACCCAGTGCTTCCAGCACCTAAAGTTGCCTATATTTTAATCACTTATGGCCGATCATTAAATCGGCTATTAACGCTTGATTAATAAATTCGGCGCTAGGCTCAACAACTCTGAGTTTAATCAAAACTCGTATCGATTGGGGATGCCATCTAGCTAAGGGAGTAGCGGGGGGATGGTCGGAGATGGGGCGAGGTGGAGCCAACTTGAGCTCCACGAATTTTGCTGCGCGTTTAAAGATCCACGCTTCGCGCACGTCATACAGCACTGGCTCGCACTACAGCGGAATGAGGGCGTACCCGATCGTGGCGCCGTCGATCCTGTACAGTTCCGGGATTGCCTGGACATGGTTTGGCTTCTCGAGCGCCACGACGACGGCCATTACCGATATCGCCTGGCTGGACAGACCATCGTTGAAGTCCACGGGGGCATTCAGCGGGGTACCGATACTTCCCGCCTCTTCACCCGAGAGTCCCTCGCCATGTTCCAGCCGCGCTGGGAAGCTGTATTGGACCGTGGCCAGTTGGTGCGCGCCGAGGGCGTCGTAACGCTCGCCGACGCCAAAACCTCACTTGTCGAGCGGCTCATGCTGCCGCTGCGGTCCGACGACAGAAAGGTATCGGTCGTGCTCGGCGTGACACATTACGAGAAAGCGCGGGTGAACAAGGAGACCGCGGCCGCTTTTCCGCCAACCAACATTCAATGCTGCCCCACGGTCTCCATTCCGTCCGGCACCTGCACGCAGCTTCACCCCCTGCCCCGATAGCCCGAAACGCCCTGATCGGGCAGCCAAAGACCTTCGGGCGCGGATCCGCTTTGCCAAAAGACATCGATGGGGATGCCACCGCGCGGATACCAATAGCCGCCGATCCGCAGCCAGCGCGGCGCCATGGCGGCAATCAGGCGTTTCGCGATCGCCACGGTACAGTCTTCATGAAAGGCGCCGTGGTTTCGAAAGCTGCCGAGGAATAGCTTCAGGGATTTGCTCTCGACCAGGAGTGCTTCGGGCACATAATCGATCACAAGGTGGGCAAAATCGGGCTGACCGGTCACCGGACAGATCGAGGTGAACTCAGGCGCCGTGAAGCGCACCAGATAGTCCACGTCCTGATGCGGATTGGGTACGGTCTCCAGGACAGCCTGATCCGGATCTTGCGGGAGCTCCGCGGACTGCCCCAGTTGGCCAAGGTTTTCATAGGTGGCATTGCTCATGGGCCTGGATCTCCCGCGTTATCTGGGTTGCTGGAGGCTCTCTAACCCCTGCAGTTCCGCCGATCAAGACCGGATGATGCCACCCCCTGAAAGTTTTCCTTAACCCTCTTCTGCCAGTCTAAACTTCGTCCTTTTTATAAGGAAACGCCGCCATGGCCGTTGAAGCGCTCGAATTTGACGCCGATGAGGAAGCTCCCTTCGAGCTCGAGGAATCCGAACTCGATGAGGCAACGCATGCGGAAATGCTGATGCTCTACAGCGAATCAGCGACCTCCATTCGTTTCGCCAAGGCCCAGCAGTGGAAGTCGGTGGGCGCCACGCTGCTGGTTTTCGTCGGGATGATGGCGGTCGCCCATCTCGCCGGCGCTGACGTGATACTCGTCAAGATCATCGCCTTTATGAGCTTTCTGGTGGCCGCGGCGGCGATCTACACGCTGGCGCTCTATCAGGTCTGGCAAAACACCGAACGGGAAAAGCTACGCGAGATCGCGAAGGTCCTCTCCAACCTCTTCGTCAAAATCCGCACAATTAAATCTCGCCGGGAAGCCAATGTGCACCGCTACACTCTGCTGGCTTTCATGATCCTCTCGATCCTGATCGGAAACGCCATTCTGATCCTGAATTTGCAGAGGCTGTATCAGTAAAGCCGCTTTTTGCCCGCGGACATCAGCCCTCGCATCGCAAGACCTCTTCAACCCGCTCCGCAATGGCCAGCGCCGAGGTCAGGCCCGGAGATTCGATTCCGAAGAGGTTGACCATTCCGGGGATCCCGTGCCGGGCCGCCCCCTGAATCACAAAGTCCGCGTCGCCCTCTTGTGTCACGATCTTGGGCCGGATGCCCGCATAACCCGGCAGCAGCGCTCCGTCCGCAAGCCCTGGCCAATAGCGTCGCACGGCAGCATAAAAGCGCGCCGCACGGCCCGGATCCACGTCATAGTCCAGATCTTCGACCGGTTCCACGTCCGGCCCGAAGCGGCATTGTCCGGCCAGATCGATGGTGGCGTGGACCCCTAATCCTCCGGGCTCGGGAATCGGATAAACCAGACGCCGAAACGGCGATGCGCCCGCCAACATATAGTAATTACCCTTCACCAAGCGGCGCGCAGGAATGACGTCGGTCGGAAAGCCTTCGATCGCTTCGGCGATCTCTTGAGCCTGTAGACCGGCGGCATTCACCAGGCGGCGGCAGGTCAGTTCCATAGGTTCGTTGCCGCCTGTGCGCAGTTCGATGCCATCGGCCACAACCCGCCCACCCTGAAGCGGTGTCCGAAAGGCAATCATGGCGCCGCCGTCTTCGGCCTCGCCCTGGAGCGCCAGCATTAGTCCGTGGCTGTCGATGATGCCGGTGGATGGCGACAGCAGCGCGCCTTCAACGGCGAGCTCCGGCTCCAGCGCGCGCACCTGCTCTGCGTCCAGCCATTCCAGATCCATCACGCCGTTGCGGGCGGCCTTTGCCTTGAGCGCTTCCAGCGCGCCGATCTCTTCGCTGCGCGCCGCGACGATGATCTTGCCGACCCGCCGGTGGGCGACGCCGTGGCTCTCGCAGTAGGCATAGAGCATCTGCTTGCCCCGCACGCAGAGCTCCGCCTTCAGGCTGTTCTGCGGATAATAGATCCCCGCGTGGATCACTTCGGAATTGCGCGAAGAGGTCTCCGAACCGATGGCTGCGGCGGCCTCGAGCAGGATGACATCCTGACCGGCCTGGGTGAGCCGGCGCGCAATCGCCAGCCCGACCACGCCCGCTCCGATCACCACCGTATCGGCTCTTTCCATCCCTACCCGCTTCATTCCTGCGATGACCGAAGGCGACCCGCCTGCGAAGGAAACGCGATGGCGACCCTGGCAATCCGCAGACGATTATAGTAGACCCCTTGCGCTGACACTCACGACGCGCGCCCTGCCGTGGCAGTTTTTCTTCGCGGTGCGGTCGCCAGCTTCAGGATCAAGCCATGCCGTCATTCGATATCACATCCAAAACCGACGTCAACGAAGTCGACAATGCGCTCAACGGCATTACCAGGGAAATCTCCCAACGCTTTGACTTCAAAGGCTCGGACTGCAGCATCGAGCGCAATGACAACGAGATCACGGTCCTCGCGGACGACGATCTGAAGCTGAAGCAGATGCATGAGCTTCTCAAGGTTCACTTCACCCGGCGCAAGCTCGATCCCGGTGCCTGCGAATTCAAGACGGCGGAGAAGGCCTCCGGCAACAAGGTTCGTCAGGTCATCGTGATCAAGCAAGGCATCGACAAGGAATTGGCCAAGAAAATCGTCAAGGAGATCAAGGGCAGCAAGCTCAAGGTCCAGGTCGCGATCCAAGGCGATGAACTGCGCGTGACCGGCAAAAAGATCGACGATCTCCAGGCCGCCATCTCCCACGTCAAAGCCATGGGCATCGAGCAGCCGCTCCAGTACGACAACTTCCGCAACTGATCTCTCGGCCGGTGTCACCGAACCGGACCGAGCGGCTTAAGCGGCAATCCCGCTCATCGAAGAGGCGGCAAGCTGACTCGGAAAAAACGATGTCGGCGAAACTGGATTCGGTCGTTCAGAATCCAGTGCTCAGCCTCTGACCGAGCGATTCGCTTTGGATCAAACCCCTGTTCGCTCTGGTCAACGATCAACCGATTGGCGAGATCACGCTCATTTGACTCCGTTCGGGACTCACCGCCCGCTGAACGTCTCCTGCTCCGACGCACCCACCTTTGATGGTTGCAAAAATACACAGGGTTATCGTGGTTTATCACAAGCTCCCCAAGGCTTTAATGTCTTGCGGAAGCTGTGGCAAAAGTATGTCACAACGAAGCGGCAATAGTCTCGTCTTCACTGCCCATTACATGTTCCCAGCGCAATAAAATCTCGTATTGATAGTGTTGGTCTCAATAAAACAAGTAGATCGCCGGTGATGGCATAGATTTATCCAAAAATTTAAAGTAGGGTTTGCGCCGATTGCAACGAGAAGTGGCGTGCAGGTACAGCACGCAGCCACTCAAAACAGAAGAAAAGTCGGTGATGCAAGGTCATAAGCATCCCCCATTACTCAATTTCGGCGGACAGGGGGTCAGCCGGGCACCGTCTCTCACAAATCAGGTGGCAAAGCACATAGCAGCCGCCATTGACGACGGAACTTTTCAACCAGGCGAGCGGCTTGTGGAAACACGGCTCGCGGCCATGTTCGGTGTCAGCAGAGGGCCGGTCCGCGAAGCCTTGAAGGCTTTGGAATCCGAGAACATTGTCACGATCAATCCGGGCCGCGGCACCTTCGTTGCGGCCCCCTCAAGCGATGATGTGGAACAGATCGTCGCTGCGCGGGCACTGCTGGAAGGCCTTGCCGCCCGCACCGTGACCGCCCGTTCGGACAAACGGGACCTCAACCAACTGGTCCGGCTGCACAAAAGCATGGAAGAAGCCGTCAGCCGTGAGGATATCCCAAGCTATCTCGAGCTTCACTGGCGCCTGCATGAACTGCTCTGTCTGCTATCGGGCAACCATGTTCTGATTCAGGCTTGGCAATCCATGCGCGGCCAGTTACGGCTGTTCTGGCGCGGGGAGATTTCCACTGTCGCCTTGACCGAACGCCTCCTGCTGGAAACCTCGGTGCTGGTCGACAGCCTCTTGGGTAAGGATCCGGATGAAGCCGATGCACTCTTCCGCAGCCATATAATCCACGCCAACTACGACATCATGGGGAAACCCGTCCCGGCCTGGCTCCAAAGCTATATCACGCACCGGATTGGGCCGGACCGAAAGATCTACAGATTGTCGCCCGAGGGCCAATCCTAAGCGGCAGCGGGTAGATTTACCGGTCAAGTTGGTGGTGCGCCCTAGATCGCTGGTTAACGCCATCGAAAGCTCTCTTTGCAACCATATTGTCACCAAATTGCGTCACTAAATGCTGCCTAACGCTGCTTAGCTGCATGTAGTGTTCGCCGAGTGGGTCGAAGCTGGCCATCGCCCGCGGGTTTCATCGCGGTACAGGTAGTAAGAGAGTTTGAAGGCGCAGACGATATGGCCGAATTTCAGATCCTGGTGCTCGCCCTGGTCCAGGGTATCACCGAGTTCCTGCCCATCAGCTCGTCGGGCCATCTGGTCCTGGTTCCTGCTCTCACCGGCTGGACGGATCAGGGCCTTGCCATGGACGTCGCGGTTCACGTCGGCACCCTGGGCGCCGTCATCCTGTACTTCTGGAAAGATCTTTTCGGTCTTCTGCATGGCCTGCCTAAAGTGGTCACGGATCGGAACGACCCCAAGGTGAAGCTCCTCACCTATCTGATTATCGCCACTGTTCCCGTCGTTTTGGCTGGCCTGCTGATCATCCAGCTGGCTGACGCGCTGCGCAGCGTGGAGGTTATCGGCTGGACGACGCTTGGCTTCGGCATCGCGCTCTTCGCTGCCGACAAGCTGGGCAGCGTGACGCGGCGCATCGAGAACATGGCCTGTAGAGACGCCCTGGTCATCGGCTTAGCGCAGGCGCTCGCACTCATACCGGGCACCAGCCGCTCAGGCATCACCATGACAGCCGCACGCATCCTGGGCTTCGACCGCAGCGAGTCCGCGAGGTTCTCCATGCTGCTCTCCATCCCGGTCATCGTTGCAGCGGGCGGACTGCTGTGCTTGAAGCTTTATGAAGCAGACAGCCTGATACTCAATGGAGATATCCTGCTGGCAGTGGTTTTCTCTTTTGTTTCAGCCTTTCTCGCGATCTGGTGGCTGATGCGCTGGCTGAGCCGCGCCAACTTCACGCTTCTCGCCGCCTACCGCGTCCTACTGGGCAGCGGACTTCTGTTCTGGGCCTACAGCTAATCCTCCAGGTGCCCGAGCGGCAGAGCGGTCTTGTACTGCACCTGCTTCAAGGCAAAGCTGGACTTAATGCCTGAGATCCCCTGGATCCGCGTCAGGTGCTCCAGCACGAATTTCTCATAGGCCTCCAGGTCAGGCACCACGACCCTCAAGAGGTAGTCGAATTCGCCGGTCATGAGATAGCACTCCATCACCTCCGGGCGGTCCCGCAGCGCGGCTTCGAAACGCTCAAGCCAGTCTTCCACCTGCTTTTCCAGAGTGACACTGACAAAGACACTGACCGGTAGACCGATCACCTTGGGCTCCAGGATGGTGGCGTACTTGCGCACAATGCCGGCGTCCTCCAAGGCACGAACACGACGCCAACAGGGCGACGGCGACAAACCGACCTTTTCGGCAAGCTCAGCGTTCGATATACGCGCGTTCTCCTGCAAGCAGGTTAGGATTTTGCGATCCAGCTCGTCCAATTCCATTCTTAGAATTTTCTTTCTTCAGAGAGTATATTTTTGGATGAAATCACCTTATCAGAACAGAATTTGAGGACAATTAGCAAGAACCTGATCGTGTAACTCGGTTAGAGTAGCGGCAATCGACACTGCCCTCACGGCACTGACGCTATTCAACCTTGCGGGAAACCTGCCATGGCAACCGACGCTCAACACCTCAAGACGATCGAACAGCGCTTGCTGTGGCTGTCGCATTGGATGATCCATCACGCCAACCACATCCGCCCCAAGGAAGACGGCATCAAGGTCGGCGGGCATCAGGCCAGCTCGGCCTCCATGGTATCGATCATGACGGCGCTCTATTTTTCGGCGCTACGGCCGGAGGACCGCGTCGCGGTTAAGCCGCACGCCAGTCCTGTGTTCCACGCCATGCAATATCTCATGGGCAACCAGACCCGCGAGAAGATGGAGAACTTCCGCGGCTTCGGTGGTGTGCAAAGTTACCCCAGCCGAACAAAGGACATCGACGACGTAGACTTCTCCACCGGCTCTGTGGGGCTCGGCGTCGCGATCACCTCATTCGCTTCCATGATGCAGGATTACATCACAGCAAAGTCCTGGGGCAGCGACGCCCCCGTCGGCCGGATGGTGGCCCTGGTCGGCGATGCTGAACTGGATGAAGGCAACATCTACGAATGCCTTCAGGAAGGTTGGAAGAACGACCTGCGTAACGCCTGGTGGATCATCGACTACAATCGCCAATCGCTCGATGGCATTGTGCGCGAAGGCCTGTTCGCACGCTTGGAAAAGACCTTCGATGCCTTCGGCTGGGATGTGGTCCGCGTAAAGTACGGAGCATTACAGCGAGCCGCCTTCGAAGAACCGGGCGGCGAACAGTTGCGTGACTGGATCGATAACTGCCCCAACCAGGAGTACTCCGCCCTGACTTTCATGGGCGGCGCGGTCTGGCGCGAGCGGCTGATGAACGACCTTGGCGACCAGGGCGACGTCAGCGCGCTGATCGACCGGCGCAGCGATGCAGAGCTGGCGGCTTTGATGGAAAATCTCGGCGGCAACTGCGTCGCGACCATGGCGGAGTCCTTCGCCGCCATCGACCATGACCGCCCGACCTGTTTTCTGGCCTATACCATCAAGGGCTGGGGAACGCCCATTGCGGGCCATAAAGACAACCACGGCGGCCTGATGAACAAACCGCAGATGGCCGAATGGCAGGCCCATATGGGTGTTTCCGAGGGAGCCGAATGGGAACCTTTCGAAACCGTCGAGGACCCGGCCGGCTTGCAAGAGTTCCTGAGCCGGGCGCCCTTCTTCGCCAAGGGGCCGCGCCGTTTCGGCGATGACAAGCTGCAGGTGCCCGCCATCGAGGTCGCCACGGACCGGCAGATCTCCACACAGATGGCCTTCGGCAAGATCCTCGACAGTCTGTCAAAGGGCGACAGCAGTCTGGCAGAGCGGATCGTGACGATGTCACCGGATGTCACGGGCACCACCAACCTCGGCCCCTGGGTGAACCGGCGCAAGCTCTTCGCCCTGAATGCCAAGGCCGACGCCTTCATCGAGCATCGCATCCCCTCGACCGCGAAATGGGAATTCACACCCGAGGGTCAGCATATCGAACTCGGTATCGCCGAAATGAATCTCTTTTTGCTGCTGGCCGCCGCCGGACTGTCGCACAGTCTTTTCGGCAAGCGCGTGATCCCAATCGGCACGGTCTACGATCCCTTTGTCTGCAGGGGGCTCGATGCCCTGAACTACGCCTGTTACCAGGATGCGCGCTTTATGATCGTGGGCACCCCATCCGGTGTCACACTGGCCCCCGAAGGCGGCGCGCATCAATCGCTCAGCACGCCCCTGATCGGTATGGCTCAGGATGGCTTGGCCGCCTTCGAACCGGCCTTTGCGGACGAACTCGCGGTGACTATGGAGTGGGCTTTCGACTACCTTCAGCGCGACGGTGAAGGCGACCCGGACGAGCGCACCTGGCTGCGCGATGAAACAGGCGGCAGCGTTTACCTGCGCCTAACCACCAATCCCATCGAACAGCCGGGAAAACGCGCGGACGACGCTTTCCGCCAGGGTGCGATTGACGGCGCCTACTGGCTGCGCAAACCTGGACCCAATTGTGAGATTGTCATTGCCTATCAAGGTGCCGTCGCGCCCGAGGCCATTAAGGCGGCGGGCGCCCTGGCGGAGTCACGCCGCGATATCGGCGTCTTGGCGGTCACCTCCGCCGACCGGCTGAATGCAGGCTGGACGGCGGCGCAACGCGCGCGCGCCAGGGGGAACGCTGCGGCGATATCCCATGCGGAACGTTTACTCAGGGACTTACCGCCTCACTGTAAACTCGTGACAGTGATCGATGGCCACCCTGCGACCTTATCCTGGCTGGGGGGTGTGATGGGGCACCAAACCCTACCCCTGGGGGTCGAGCATTTCGGGCAGACCGGCACAATCGGCGATCTGTACTGTCATTTCGGTATCGATGCCCGCTCTATTCTACAAAAAGTCGAGGGCCTCACCCAGGGCAGAGTGGTCCACATGATGCCGGCGGGCGCGTAGCGACAGCTTTACCAGCTGCCTCGGTCGGATGCGCCGTTGCAGAGTTTCAGACTTTCAAAAAGCCGAAAGCAGATTATCGGACGCATCCCCGTCCAGGATGACGCGTTCGGAAGGCAAACAGACGGAAGCTGTCGTCCCTATCCCGAGTTCGCTGGTCAATGACAGCGATCCGCCATGCAGCTCACAGAGCGAATTGGCGATTGGCAATCCAAGCCCCGTGCCTTCCTGCGTGTAGCTTTGATCGTCATCGGCCTGGACAAAGGGACTGAGTACACGCTCCAGATCTTCCGCGCTCATGCCCTTGCCGCTGTCTTTGACCGTCAAAAGAAACCGGTTCTCGCCATCGAGAGCGGCGCAAAGGCGGATATCCCCGCCCCGCGGCGTAAACTTTACGGCATTGGACAGCAGATTGATGACGATCTGCTTGATCTTGAGTTCATCCACAAAGAGATAAGGAAGTTGCTCCTCGTGTTCGAGCACCAGCTTCACGCCCGCCTTTTCAGCGCGGGGTTTGATGAGACGTTTGCAGGACTCGATCAGACCCAGAGTCTCGACCCTGGATTCCGTGAGTTGATAGTTACCCGACTCGATCTTCGCGAGATCGAGAATATCGTTGATAATTCCTAGCAGATGTTGACCGCTCTCATGGATGTCGTGGGCGTAACCCTTGTAGACGCTCTTTCCCAACGGCCCAGCGATCTCTCGCTCGATGGCCTCGGAAAAACCGATGATCGCGTTTAGCGGTGTGCGCAGCTCATGACTCATGTTGGCAAGGAATTCGGACTTGGTCCGGTTGGCGACCTCCGCCTCTTCCTTGGCCTTCATCAGCTGCTTTCTGGCTTCGAAATCCGCCGTCGCATCGCTTGCGGAGCCCCGGTATCCCAGGAACGCGCCATCGGGACCGAAAATAGGCATGCCACTGGTGCGGACGTAGCGGATTTCCCCGCTCTCGGTCTTGATCCGATAAATAAAGTCGCGGAATTCCTTATGCGCCTGGAGATCGGCGACATGCTGGTCCCATTCCTGTGCGTCCTGGCTTCCCATTTCAAAGGCCATGCGCAATTCAGAACCGGTTTTACCGAGAGACCGTTCCAAGGCCTGTTCGAAATCGTCGCTCGAGGGTTTGGAGAAGTAGGTAAAGCGCAGATCGGCATCCATCTCCCAGAACCAATCGGAGGAAACCGATGCGAAATCCTTGAAGCGCTGCTCGCTGCCGCTCAACAGATGCCCCTGCCCCGCATGCGGGCCGTTGCGCAACAGAACGATCAGGAGCGAAGGCTCGCCGGCAAACTCGACCGGGGTTCCGCTGATCGTCGCCCAGACCCAGTCTCCATCGCCGGTCTTGATGCCGATCCGCATGTCATCCAGCCGCCCGTCGCGCTTGAGAATGCCCATGACGATCTCGCGCTGCTCCGGCTGCCGGTAAAACTCGATGGTATTGCGCCCGACCACTTGCGACGCAGGCATCCCGAGGAACTTTTCGATGTGGGGATTTACAAATACGATTTTGCCGTCTGCGATACGGCTGATCGCGATCGGCACAGGGGCCGTATCGATGATCTTCCGGAAGTCCTGCTTTTCTAAGTCTATTTCTTCCATAGTCTCACTTCGAAACACCCGCCGATGTTTTCGGGCCCATCCGACCGATCTGGCGTCTGTACTACGACGCTCCGATCACACTCTCCCCAACAGACGCAGTTTACCTGCCGATGTTTTGAGTGCGTCAATTCCGTCCAGACCGAATCTCGCACAGATAATCCCGACCTTAGGTCTCAGACGAGGCGGCGCCCGCTTAAGCTCAACGAAGCTGCAGAGAGTTCAAAAACCCACTTCAATGCTGCGGACTATGCGACGAGGGATTACGAGAAACTTAAGAACTTCGACGCACTCTTAGTTGTATGAATACTAGAAATCCGAACCAATGCAAATGTGATATTGAAGACTAATAGGAGTCAGGAATAACAAATCTTCGACAATGGCAAAACCACCATTTAGGCGAATGCTATCCTTCTAGAGTGCTAAGCACGGTTGCACATCAAATAACACTGTCGATGATGTGCAGAAACGACCCCATCACCGTTCCGTCGCGCCGTCCCGATGAGCCCAGTTCGATCCCTCTCGCGTCCGTCGTGCTGAAGAGACAATCGCCAGACGGCAGATCTGCGCTTGGGACAGATCGAGGCACTTCCTCAGCGTAGTGAAATTCATGGGCGCGATAGATCGTCCCTGCTGCGCCCAGCGGCGTATCGGCCAAGAACTTCGCCTGCCTGTACCCGAGCGTCATGCGCCGGCCGCGTTGCGTGCCCTCAGCGCCACCCGCGAAGCTGGTTTCTACCGGTAAAAGCCCGGCCATGGGATGCCGTATTCCTTCGGCGTCGACCAAGCCTTCGCCCAGAACCATGTAACCGCCGCACTCGCCATAGACAACCGCGCCGCGCCGTGCCGCCTGCCGCAGGCCCTCGAGAAAGCAACGATTGCTCGCAAGCCGCGCACCGTGAAGCTCCGGGTAACCGCCCGGCAAATAGACCGCATCGGCGTGCTGGTCCGGCGCTTGGTCCGCCAGTGGTGAAAAGAACGTCACCTCGGCACCCGCTTGTCGCCAAGACTCCAGCAGGAAAGAGTAGCTGAAAGCAAAGGCGTTATCGCGGGCAACCGCGATCCTTTGCCCGAACGGCGGCAAACCTGGGCGCGTTCCTTCATCCTTCTGCGATTGTCGCTCAAGCGGCCTGTCAGATCGGGCAAGACTGGCCAGACGTTCGCAGTCGACAGCGCCCGCGATTTCCGTTGCCGCGCAATCGAGAAAGGTCTCAAGCTCCTGACGTTCCTCGGCTTGCACAAGCCCCAGATGACGGGACGGTAACTCGATCGCTTCTGATCGCCGCAGGATACCCAAAATGCGAACGGGTAGCGCTTCACAAGCCTGCTTAAGCGATTCGGCATGACGCTCGCTGCCGACCCGATTGAAGATGACACCAGCCAGGGAGATCCGGGGGTCCAGGCTCGCAAAACCGTGCACCACGGCGGCGGCCGAAGCGGCCATGCCCCTGACATCGACGACCAGGACGACCGGCCACCCCGTAAAGCGCGCCAGATCGGCTGTCGAGCCGCGCCCGTCCGGCGCCCCGTCGAACAGACCCATGACCCCTTCGCCCAGGACGAAATCACTCTGCGCGCCGGCTGCCTCAACGAGACTTAACAAGGTCGTGTCCCGCATGGCCCAACCGTCGAGGTTGACGCAGGAACGCCCGCTAGCCGCTGTGTGAAACCCGGGATCGATATAGTCCGGACCGACCTTGATGGAGGAAACAGCGCGTCCGATCTGGCGAAAACGGCGCAACAGGGCCAATGTAACAGTGGTTTTGCCACTGCCGGAGCTGGGCGCGGCGATCAGGAGGCCTGGAGGGATATCGGCCGACAAGGACATGAGCCGCACGCCTTGCTGTTTATCCGGTTGCCAGATCCTGCCGGCTCTGCAGAGGATCCGACGTCAAGACCCGGCCGGAGATCGCGCCCAACCAATCCAATCCGGCCCGAAGGCGTACGACTTCGCCCACCACGACCAGAGATGGCGGCTCGATGCCCTGCGCAACGACATCTTCGGCGCAGGTCCCTAGGGTCGTTTCCAGAACCTGCTGCTCAGCCGTGCTGGCCTTGCTGACCACAGCCACCGCTTCCCTTGGATCGCGGCCTTCAGCGATCAACGCGCTTGAAATCTGAGCCAGATGCTTGATCGCCATGTAGATCACGATGACCGGCGAACCGCGCGCAATAGCGGCCCAATCCAGGTCGTTGGGCATAACCCCACCCTGATTGTGGCCCGTCACAAAGGTCACCGCCGAATTGGTTTCGCGGTGGGTCACCGGAATGCCTGCGTAGGCCAGCCCACCGATTCCTGCAGAAATACCGGGGACGATACGGAATGGCACCCCCGACTCGACCAGAGCCAGCGCCTCCTCGCCACCGCGTCCAAAGACGAAGGGGTCGCCGCCTTTCAAACGCAGAACGCGCTTTCCCTCTCTGGCATACTGGATGAGCTTTCGGGAGATATCCGCCTGTTTCGGCGAAGGTTTTCCACCCCGCTTACCCGCGTACTCGAGCAAGCAACCCGGTTGCGCCAGTTCCAGAATCGACTTATCGACCAGCGCGTCGTACACCACGACGTCAGCGGAACGCAGGCCGTGAAGCGCGTAAAGCGTCAACAGACCCGGATCGCCCGGGCCGGCGCCGGTCAGCCAGACCCAACCAGGCTCTAGGTCAGGAAGAGAGAAAGTCAAGTTGTCCATGAGGCGCACTGTAACGCCACCGTAACGTCAAGCCTAGCCAGAGACGACCGAACAACTGTAAAAAAGCGACATGGCTCGAAAACCAGAGGGAGAACTGCGCCGGGGCTGGACCACGGGCGCCTGTGCCACGGCCGCGACCCGCGCCGCCTACACCGCGTTATTAAGCGGTCAGTTCCCCGATCCGGTCACCATCACACTGCCCGGCGGCGAGCAACCCGCCTTCAGCCTCAACCGCGAAGAACTGGGATCGGACTTCGCCCGCGCCGGCATCATCAAAGACGCCGGCGACGATCCGGATGTGACCCATCTGGCGGAGATCGTCGTCACCCTGCGGCGCGGCACCCGCGGCAGCGGCGTCATCTTTATAGCCGGCGAAGGTGTCGGCAAGGTCACCAAGCCGGGCCTCCCGATCCCGCCTGGCGAAGCCTCGGTCAACCCAGTCCCCCGCAAGATGATGACGCAGACAATCGAAGAACTCGCGGGGAACTATGGAGACCCCGGCGACATCGAGATCGAAATCTCAGTGCCCGGCGGCGCGGAGCTCGCCAAAAAGACTTGGAATCCGCGCCTGGGCATTCTCGGCGGCCTGTCGATTCTCGGCACGACGGGCATCGTTGTGCCTTTCTCCTGCTCCGCCTGGATTCATTCGATCCACAGGGGCATCGATGTCGCGCGCGCAAACGGACTCACGCACGTCGCCGGCTGCACTGGCTCGACATCGGAGAAAGCCGTGCAAAAGCATTACGATCTGCCGGACATCGCCATGCTGGATATGGGAGACTTCGCTGGCGGACTCCTGAAGTATCTGCGCAAAAATCCCCTGCCCAACCTCACCATCGGTGGCGGCTTCGCCAAGTTGACCAAGCTGGCAGCCGGTCATCTTGATTTACACTCCGGCCGCAGTCAGGTCGATTTCGACTGGTTAGCGGAACAACTGGCCGTACTCGGCGGGTCGGACGAACTGGTGCAGTCCGCGCGAACGGCGAATACTGCAAATCAAGTGCTGGCACTGGCGCAAAATAGCGCTATACCCATTGCCGATGCCATGGCGAAGGCCGCGCGCGAGACGGCGCTGGGCATCCTCGAGGGCGAAACGAAGGTGGACGTGATGATATTTGATCGCGCCGGAGAACTGGTGGGGCGCGCGGATGCAACCTGACAAAACCATTCTGATTCTCAGCGGCACGGGCGAAGCCTTCGCCTTGGCCACGCTTTTGTTTGCCTCGGGCCACTATCGAATCGTCAACTCATTGGCGGGACGCACAACAGCCCCGGTCGAGCCACCCGGGGAGCTGCGCGTGGGCGGCTTTGGCGGCGCTGGCGGAATGGTCACCTATCTTATGGAAAACAAGATCGACGCCGTCGTCGATGCAACACACCCCTACGCAGCTCAGATTTCCCGAGAGGCACTGCAGGCCAGCAACGCCGCGCAGGTTCCTTACCTGCAGCTCCTTCGCCCGCCCTGGGAGAAAGAAGAAGGCGATACCTGGCTGCCGGTCCGAAGCGTACCCGCCTCCGCCGAGATGATCGTCAAGGGCAACTTCCAGCGTGTTTTCCTGACCATCGGTCGCCAGGAGTTGCTACCCTTTGCCGATTTGGACGATCGCTGGTTTCTTCTGCGCAGCGTCGATCCGCCGGCCGACCTGCAGTTCAAAAACTATGAGACAGTCCTAGGACGCGGCCCCTTTTACGAGCAGGCCGAGTCCCAGCTCATGAGCGAGCACAAGATCGACTGCGTCGTCACCAAGAACAGCGGCGGCCCCTCGACCTACGGAAAGATCGCCGCCGCCCGCGCTCTTGGAATTCCGGTCATCATCGTGCAGCGCCCGGCGATTCAGGACTGCCACAGGGTAGGAACGCCCGCCGAAGCCATGCGCTGGCTGAAGCAATTGATTTAGGGTCGATTAGGAGAGCGCCGCTTCGATGCCGTAAGCCAGGGCGAAGAGCCGCTGATCGCCGCCCGTCTCAGCCATCAGCATCAGTCCAACGGGCGCCTCGCCGGCCTGATGACAGGGCAGAGATATCGCACAGCGGTGCAGAAAATTACCAACGAAGGTGTTGCGCAGGGTCAGGGCGTTGATACGGAAATAGTCTTCATCCCGCTCCAGTTCGGCGAAGCTCGGCGCAATAGTCGGCGTGGTCGGCATGACCACCGCATCGAAAGCTTGCGTCCGGAGATCGGCGCGCCTGCGCACCTCCCGCCAGTTCTTCAAGGTGTTGATGTAGTCCGCCGCGGAGATCTCCGCCCCCGGCAACATGCGACTGGAAACGCGCGGATCGTAGAGGTCGTAACCGCGCGCCAGGAGATCCCTGTGCCAGGCGTAAGATTCCGGGGCCGTGATTCCGGAGCGCCCGCGAAATTCGGGGATCTCTTCTATCTCATCAAAGCGGAAATCGAGGATGTGCGCGCCCGCCTCCGACAGACGTGATAACGCGCGCTGAAAAGCCGCCGCCACGGTCGCATCCAAGCCGTCGAGAACGAGCGTTTGCGGCACGGCTAGTCTTAAGCCCTTAAGCGGCAAGGCCCGCGGCCATCTCGGCGTTTCACCTGCAAGCACCGCGTCGACCAGCGCACAACAGGTCACACTGGCGGCGAGAGGTCCAATAGAATCGAGCGTCGTTGAAAGCGGCAGTACACCGTCGCGTGGTACCCGCTCGGGCGTCGGCTTGAACCCGGTCAGGCCGCAGAACGCTGCGGGAATGCGGACCGATCCACCCGTATCCGTACCGATGGCCGCCACAGCCATGCCGTCGCTCACCGAGACGGCGGCACCAGAAGAAGAGCCACCGGGTATGCGCCCTGTCGCACGGTCATAGGGATTACGCGGTGTATCGTAGTGCGGGTTCAGACCCAACCCGGAATAGGCGAACTCGGTCATATTGGTGCGGCCCATGAGCACCGCGCCCGCCGCCCTTAGCCTTTGCACCACCGGTGAATCGAGATCCGCCGGCGCGGCATCGGCCAGAACCTTGGAGCCAGCCTTTGTCACTTCTCCAGCGACATCGAAGAGGTCTTTGATCGAAATGGGAATGCCCGCCAACGGCGAGGGAACGATCCCCTGCGCGCGAAGCAGGTCGCTGGCATCCGCCGCGGCCAGGGCCTGATCCCGGTAGAGTTCGATAAAGACCCGCCTGCCCTCACCTGCCTCGTCTTCCGCACGGGCCAGTGCCGCATCGGTCAGAGCCCGGCTCGTAGTATCTCCACGCGCAAGGGCCTCGGCGAGGTCGGCGATCTTTGGCAGGTTATTGGAGGTCATACGGACGCCTTCGAAGCTTTCGGCAGTTTGGGCTCCTTACGCTCCGGCCGCAGCACGTGGACGTGGGTCGGATCGTAGAGTTTGCTGTCCGTGAAGTCCGTAGCTTCGGACAGAACCCGTCCGACGAGGATCAACGCGGTCCGGGTCAGCTTGGCTTCGCGCACCTTCGCTCGAATATCCGAGAGCGTGCCTCGAATCACCGTCTCGTCCGGCCAGGAGGCCCGGAAGATCACAGCCACCGGGCAATCGGCGCCATAGAAAGGCGTCAATTCCGCCTCGACATGCTTCAGATTTCGCACCGAAAGATGAATAGCCAAGGTCGCGCCGGAGGCTCCCAGTGTCGCCAGATCCTCCCGGTTCGGCATAGCGGAGCTCTTCATGGCCGTGCGGGTCAGGATCACGGTCTGGCTGACATCGGGCAGGGTCAGTTCCTGACCCAGTGTCGCCGCCGCGGCGGCATAAGCCGGCACGCCCGGCGTAATGTCATAAGGAATACCCAGCGCCTTCAAACGCCGGATCTGTTCACCGATCGCCCCATAGAGCGAGGGATCGCCCGAGTGTACCCGAGCCACGTCCTTGCCTGCCGCATGGGCCGCTTCGATCTCTGCCAGGATTTCATCGAGGGTCATGGGCGCGGTGTCGAGTACCCGCGCGCCTTCCGGGGCATAGGCCACCACCTCTTCGGGCACCAGGGAGCCGGCATAAAGGCAAACCGGACAGGCCGCGATCAAATCGCGTCCGCGCAGGGTCAGCAGGTCGGCGGCGCCCGGTCCCGCGCCAATAAAATGTACCGTCATGCCGCGTCTCCCGAGGCTTGCAATTCTGTTTTCTCCAGCGGCGCCATCTTCTTGGCATAGCCCCGCGGCGTGTAGACCCAGCAACCGCCGTCCGCGCGTGTCACCCGCCGCGTCGTCGAGGCGCCGACAAGCACCACGGTCAGCATATCCACCTTGTCCGGGGTCAGTTCCGCTAGCTCCAGCACCGTAATGCTCTCGCCGTCGCGGCCCAGGTTGCGGCCCAAAACGACAGGCGTGTCCGCCGGCCGGTGCGCGGAGAGGATCTCGACAGCGCGCGCGAGCTGCGTGGTCCGGCGTTTGGAAACCGGATTGTAGAAGGCCACGACAAAGTCGCCCTCAGCCGCTGCCTGCAGCCGGCGCTCGATGGCCTCCCAGGGAGTCAGCAGATCCGACAAAGAGATGGCACAAAAGTCGTGTCCAAGCGGCGCACCGATCCGCGCCGCGGCGGCCTGCAACGCTGAAATGCCCGGCACCACCTTCTGCTCGACCCGCAGCCAAGCCGGATTGTCGGCCCGGTCGAGCAGCTCGTAGACCAGAGCCGCCATGGCGTAGATGCCCGGATCGCCGGAACAGATCAGCGCCACATCCCGCCCCTCGGCGGCCAATTCCAGCGCGGCGCGCACCCGCGCCTCCTCCTCGCCCAGCGCATAATCGTGCCGGATCTTGTCCTTGGCCAGTGGCCCGAGCAGATCCAGATAAAGCCCGTAGCCCACCAGATCACTGGCCCGGCGCACCGCCGTTTCCACTTCCGGCGCTCGCCACTCACTGTTGCCCGGACCCAGGCCAACCACGGCGAGACTGCCACGCGCACGTCCGACTTCTCTCGGCGCTAGGAGCGTCGCCGAACGCGCAATGGCGCAGGTCGCGCGCGCCGACTTTTGCTTCGGCAGAATCAGTTCACCACTCGTTCCCGCCGCCGCCAGCGCGGCCCCTTCCGAAACCCCATGGCAGCCGACTTCCCGAAAAACCAGATCCGAGGGCGTCGCCAGGCGCGGCGTCTGCTCTTCCAGTTCCGCCGCCGGGAAGAAACGCGCCGGCACGCCCAATGCCGCGGCCAAAGCATGCACCGCTGCCTCGTCCGCCTTTACATCGATGGAAACCACCGCGCCGACGCTCCCGGTTGCAAGCCCCGCGCTGTCGAGGGACTGCAACGCCAGCGCGATTACCTCTTCCGAATCGGCGTTGCGTTCGCAGCCGACACCTAAAGCCAGGACCTGCGGATGGAAAACCAGCTCCCGCTCGGAGCCTGCCGCCTTCTGCTCGGTGATCCGAATAATGAGCCCGCCTGCATCGTCGAGCGGCAGGTCGCTCTCACTAATCCAAGCAGCCGTACCCTCCAGTCTGATCTTCTCTCCAGACAGCGCGGCCGCCATAAAGGCCTTATAGTCTTCCGGGTTGCCGAGCCGCCAGCCCGCCGGCGGCGCATCCAGCGCGACCGAAAAACGCCGGTCACCGGCCGTCGTCACCGCCGCATCAATGCTCAACATTTTCGCCAGCGCGCGCGCAATCTCATTGGCGCCCCTATGACCGCCCAGCAGCGGAACAACGGCACCGCCGTCCTCAGCCAGCGCCACAACCGCAGGCTCTCTGTGTTTGTCGCCCAGAAGCGGCGCCAAAATGCGAATCAAAACGCCCGCCGCGCAAAGACCCACAACCGGCCGCCCGGCCGTGAAAAGATCGCGGAGATGTTCTGCGACAGACGTGAAAGTCACTTCCGCAGGTTCCGCCCGGCCCGCATAGCCGTGCAGTTCGCTGCCGGGCCAGGCCGCGCTTAAGCGCTCCGCGAGGTCGCGTCCCTGCGCTGTCAGCGCCACGAAGACCGGCGCATCGCTCTGTTTCAAACTGCTCATGTCCAGGCCTCGCCTCGGCGGTGAATGAGGATCATGGAGAAGTAAGGCGCGCCGTCGTCAGCGACCTGCTCCAAGGGCAAGATGCGCTGGTTCTCCATGGTCGCACGCTCGACGTAGTGGGCACGATCGCTTAGGCCGAGTTCGTCCAGCACTTGCTTCACCTTTGCGAAGTGCCGCCCGACCTTGATAATCGCTGCCGCTTCCACACCCTGCAGGCGCGATTTCAGCGCCTCGGCCTCCAGCGGCGCTGGCAGGACCGTCAGCACGTCGTTGCGCGCCGCCAAAGCCGTTCCCAGGGTGGCGGCACAGGCGGTTAAAGAGGAAACACCGGGCACCACTTCGACCGGAAAACGCTCCGCCATGCGCCCGAAGAGGTACATGAAGGAGCCGTAGAAGAAAGGGTCGCCTTCGCAGAGGACAGCCACGTCCCTTCCCGCTTCCAGATGCTCGCCCAATTCCTCCGCGGCCCGGTCGTAGACCTCCTGCGCCGGAAAGCGCGCCGTGACCATCGGCACCCGGATCGCAATTTCCGTCTGCCCGCCCTTTAGATGCGGCGCAACGATGGCGCGCGCCAGGCTCTCGCCGGTATCGGGCGCGGGATAGGCGACCACCGGCGCCGCCTGCAGCAGGCGCAGCGCCTTAAGCGTGATGAGTTCTGGGTCCCCCGGCCCGATCCCCAGACCATAGAGGCGGCCGCCGCCGTTAACTTGCGTCATGTCTTTACTACCGAAAACTGCGTGACCGGCATCATCGGACGCCAGCCATGATAGGGACCGACCGGCGCGGCGCGGGAGACCGCAATCCGGCAAAGCTCACCGCCAAGCGCCGCGTGGCGGGCCATAAGAACCTGTTCGCTTTCCAGCGTCACAGCGTTGGCCACCAAACGCCCGCCAGGCTTGAGCTCGCTCCAGCAACGATCGATCAGACCTTCGCCAGTTGCGCCACCGCCGATAAAGATGGCGTCAGGCGCATCCAGCCCCTCGAGCGCTACCGGCGCCGCGCCTGCAACGACCGTCAGACCTGGCGTACCCAATGCTTCCGCGTTCTCAGCGATCATCTCCAGGCGCGCGTCATCGCGCTCGACGGCGATGGCGCGGGCACGGCGCTCAGCACGCATCCACTCGATGGAGACCGAACCGCAACCAGCGCCGACATCCCACAGCAACTGCCCGGGCATCGGCATCAGCGCCGAGAGGGTCGCCGCCCTCACCTCGCGTTTGGTCATTTGACCGTCGTGGCGGAAGGCCTCGTCGGGCAGACCAGGTGTCCGCGGCCGCAAAAGCGCGCCTGGACCTGCAACGCATTCGATGGCGATGCTGTTGAAACCGGCAAGGTTCCGGCCCTGCCAGTCCTCATCCGCGCGCCCCGAGACAATCCGCTCTTTCGGACCGCCCATATGCTCCAGCACCGTGATCCGGCTGCCGCCGAAGCCGCGCGCAACCAAGCGTTCGGCAACTTGTGCCGCCGTTGCTGCGTTTTCACTCAGCAGCAAAAGCCGCGCGGCAGGATGAATAAAGCTCTCCAACAGGGACGCAGGCCGCCCGTGGAGCGACAAGGTTTCGACCCGATCCAGACTCCAGCCCAGACGGGCGGCGGCCAGGCTAAAAGCGGAGACGCCCGGAACCACGTTCATGGCTTCATGGCCAAAGCGCTTCGCCAAAGCGGTGCCGACCCCGAAGCAGAAGGGATCGCCGGTCGCCAGCACACAGACCTTCCGGTCCTTGCGGGCCTCGATCTCCGGCAACAGATCCATCATAGGGCTCGGCCAGGCCAGCCGCTCGCGGCCGTCTTCGGGCAGCATCGCCAAATGACGCGCACCGCCGACCAAGACCTCGGCAGCATCGAGGCTCCGGCGTGCCAGCGGGCTGAGCCCCTCCAGGCCTTCCTCGCCCAGCCCAATCACCGAAAGCCAGCGCCTCATGACGCCGTCGCTTTCGCCGCAAGGCCAGCCAAGGCATTGACGCCCGCGGCCGCGATCGCGCTACCACCCCGCCGTCCGCGCAGGGTGATGTAAGGCACCTCCAACCGCGCTTCGACCAGAGCTTCCTTGGATTCCGCCGCGCCTACGAAACCGACGGGAAAGCCAAGAATAACAGCGGGTTTCGCTGCGCCCTTCTCAAGCAGCTCGAGCAGATGGAACAGTGCCGTCGGCGCATTGCCAACCGCTACGACGGCGCCCGCGAGATGCTCCGGCCAGAGTTCAACCGCCGCCGCAGAGCGCGTGGTCTCGAGCTGCGCCGCGAGCGGCCGGGTCCGTTCGTCGTTCAGACTGCAGAGGACAGCATTGTCTTTCGGTAAGCGCGCCCGGATCACACCTTCCACCACCATGCGGCAGTCGGCCAGAACCGGCGCACCCGCCGCCAAGGCATCGCGCCCGGCTGCAGCCGCTTCCGGCGTCCAGGCCAGATCCTCCAGGATATCGGGCATGCCGCAGGCGTGGATCAGCCGCTCGGCCACCGTCGCCATGGCATCGTCCATCGCCGAGAAATCCGCTTCCGCGCGGACCGTCGCGAAGGACTGCCGATAGATCTCCTGCGGATCCCGGATATAGTCGTAACCTGGCATGTCTTTGCCCTATGTGAGCGCCGTCACGACAAGCCGTCATGACCCGCCGCAGCGCCAACCAACCGCGTCGATGCAGTGTTATCCCACCGCTTTCTTCATGCTCTTCGGCCCCAGGGGGTGATCGGCGTGCGGATAGGGATGATGGTGGTGCCCATGATCATGGCTGTGATCGTGACCATGCCCATGACTATGGCCATGATGATGGTGGTGGTGATCATGGTCATGCCCGTGATCATGGTCGTGACCGTGATCATGCCCCGCCGTACCGGTCCCGATCCCCTCCACATGATGGTGATGGCTCTCCTGCGGCAAACCCACCTCCGCATCGAAGCCCAGGATCTGCTCCCGGTACTTGCAGAGCTTGCAGTTCATCAGGTTCTCGCCTTCCAGGATCTCGTTCACCCGGTCGGCGAAGGCGTCCAGAACCTCCGGATGATCGGAAAGGTAGGAGGCCTTGATAAACTCGATCTCCGGATGACGAGCCGCCACCTGATCGGTGTAGTCGTAAATCCGTTTCACCAGGATCCCGGTGAAGAGAAAATAAGGGAAGACGATGATCCGCTTGTAGCCCAGCTTGGCGGCATGCTCGAGCCCCGGCTCCACCAGCGGAAAGGTCACGCCGGAATAGCAGGTCTCGCCCCAGCCGAAGCCGAAGCCCTCCCAGAGCATACGCATGACCTTGGCCACGTTGGAGTTGGCGTCCGGATCGGAGGCGCCACGCCCCACCACCATCAGCAAAGTTTCCTCGATCGGCACGTCGTCGCCGGCCTTTTCGAGGGCCTCTTCGATCCTCGCGGAGGCGGCCCGGATCAGCTTCGGATCGATCCCCAGCTCACGGCCATAGCGGATCTCCATCTCCGGATGCTGAGCCTCATAGGTGTTGAGCACCGAAGGAATATCGTTCTTGGCGTGACCGGCCGCGAAAAGCATGCCTGGCACCGCCAATACCAGATCGTTCTGCTTCTCCCGTAGGCGGTCCAGACCATCCCGGATGATGGGCGTGGCGAACTCCAGAAAGCCGCTGTCCACGTCGTATTGCGGCAGGCGTTCCTTGATACCCCGCGCCACCGACTCGAACTCCCGAACCGCGCCTTCGTCCCGGCTGCCGTGGCCGCAGACCATCACCCCGACTTTTGTCATCTCGTCTTCCTTCTCTCGCCGCGCCCGTGCGGCAAATTCGGCGGGCAGATTACGGCGCAAGTTCCCCACAGTCCAAGGGATTGTTCGCCCTCAGCGCCGCTTTTTGAGAAGCGCCCCCGGCCTCACCCTTAAGAGATTGACCCTGGACGCGTGCGACCTCATTCTCCGGCCATGTTGACCGATCTCTATCCCGATCCTTCGGCCGGACTCTTCCTCGCTCAGATATTGCTCTTCGCTCTGGCGTTGGACTCTGCGCTGGGCGACCCAAGATGGCTTTATCGCGCCGTCCCGCATCCCGTCGTCCTGATCGGGCGCCTGATCGAGCGCTGGGAAAAGGCGCTGAACCGCCCTCATCTCTCCCGCGGCTGGAAGATCTGGCAGGGCACGCTTCTCAGCCTCGGCATTGTCGCGCTCTCGGCCTTGGCCGGCACACTGATCACCCTACTGTCGGGTTGGCTTACTGGAGGGTGGATCCTGGAGGTCCTCGCCGTCAGCAGCCTGCTTGCCTTCCGGGGGCTTTACGACGAGGTGAAACGGGTGGCCAGCTTTCTACGCCGCAGCCTCGCCGACGGCCGCTGGGCGGTCAGCAAGATCGTCGGCCGGGATCCGGAAAGCCTCGATGAGGCTGGGGTCTCCCGCGCCGCGGTGGAAAGCCTGGCCGAGAACTTCTCCGACGGCGTGGTTGCTCCGGTCTTCTGGTACTGCCTCTTCGGACTGCCGGGCCTCTGCGCCTACAAGGCCATCAACACCTTGGATTCCATGATCGGGCACAAGAATGCGCGCTACGAAGCCTTCGGTAGGTTTGCCGCGCGCCTGGACGATCTGGCAAACCTGATCCCGGCGCGCCTCGCCGGCTTCTTTTTCGTCCTGGCCGCAGCCTTCCACCCCGCCGCCGATCACCGCAAAGCCTGGCGGATCATGCTCCGCGACGCCGGTAAGCATAACTCACCCAACGCCGGCTGGCAGGAAGCCGCCGTCGCCGGCGCCCTGGACTTCGCTCTGGCAGGCCCACGCCGTTACGGCCGAACTGTTGTCGAAGACCACTGGATGGGCAACGGCCGCAGCCAGCTCACCAGCGACGATATCGCCAATGCGCTTAACCTTTACATCCTGGCCGGCCTGCTGGCCGCGGTGACCGCCGTCGCGGCACTGGCGGTCTTTGGATAGATCCCTCACAGCACTGCCGAAGAGTGACCACTCCAAGCAAGCGCTCTGGAGCAGGTAGGGAACGGATGGCCGTCGGCAGAGAACGTCTTCTCGACCGATTTTCCGCAATAGATGCGGCATTTTCGTGAAATTTTCTCAAAACCACCGTCTTCTTGCGAAGTGGACCTCAGCCTTTTGAGATAACTTGACGCCGTGATCATTCGAACAGGGTCCGGCGGACCGCCCCAGTTGATCGCCGGTCTCGATACCGGTGCCGGCAAGGTTCCTGCGCGAACCTGCACGTGCTGGTCAATGTCACGGAAGACGTAGTACGTGGCTGAGTGCGACGCCCCAAATTCCGCCAAGACCACCCCATGAAATCTCATCAGATCATCCGACGGTCAGGAGGACTAACCACTATGAAACTCTTATCACAATCGCATTCGCCCTTCGCGCGCAAGGTGATCGTCCTTATTCGGGAATTGGAGATTCCGGACGTCACGATTGAACACCATGAGACGAGCCCGACCAACGCAAACCCAACGGTCTTTGCGCTCAACCCTCTGGGGAAGGTCCCGGTTCTGTTACGAGAAGATAACGGAGTCATCTACGATTCCAGCGCGATCTGCGAATATCTCTGCGAGCGCTATGACAGCGGGCGCATGCTGCCCCTCGACACCGAAGACCGTATCCTTGCGCGCAGACTTCAGGCGCTCGCTTCGGGTATCTGTGAAACAGGGATCGATCTCCGGTGGGAGACCGTGCGGCGGCCGGAAGCCCTCCGCTATAACAAACTGCGCGACGGACAAATCCAGAAACTCTCCGCCTGCTATGCGCATCTCGAACAGCATTGCGGCCTTCTAGAGACTGTGAATATCGGCAGTATCGCAATTGCCTGCGCCCTCGATTGGACCAGATTTCGGGCTCTGGACGCACATGTTCCGGAGCACCCCAAGCTAACTCAATGGCTGGAGAAGTTTTCAGAGCGACCGTCGATGCGCTCGACACGCTATGAAGGGGAGACTCAGGACTGACGTGAGATGGCCGCTGACGCCCGCTCGCGTTTTCGTTCAAGCGGCTTTTACGTTAGAATACGGCCCCGCGCTAAGCCGCAGGAACGCATGGAGATATCCCATGGCCGGCACGCAGACCAAATTCGATCTCTACAGTCGCACGATCTCGAATGCCGCAGTTTCCGAGTTCGACGCGGAACCCGATCCGGCAAAGAGATTTCGCAAATACGCCTACACGATCACCAATGCCGAGCAGGCCGCCATCGAAGCCCTGATCGAAAGTTCTGAAACGACCGTCGACGAGTCAGCTTCAGGCGATCTTGTCACGCTCCGTCTGGATCCCGAAATTGTCGCCCACTTCAAGAAAGCGGGCAGCAACTGGCGGCGTGCGATCAATGAGACCTTGCGGAAATCGATTAAGGAGAATTGAGGCGGTTTCGCGCTATGGCGGGCCAATAGCGAAGCCCGTCAGGCGATATGCGCCCTCTGTCGACCCTCAAGCAACTCTGCGGTTTCCTTGCAGAGGCGGATCAGCACCTCGCCGAGAAACGCGCGAAACTCCGGTTTGAACACGCGGTTCGTCCCGGTGGCGCCTAGGCTATAGCGAATATCATTACCGCCCGACATCACTGGCGCAGCGACGGAACATACGCCGGCCTCAAGCTCTTCCACACATTCGGCAAAACCGCTTTCCCGGATCTGCTCAAATTCCGTCTGCAGGTCCGTCAACTCGGTTTTTGTATGAGCAGTATAGGCCTTCAAGCGCCCTGAGAGCAGGTCGTGCAGCTCGGGTTTCGTGCTGAAAGCGGCAATCGCCTTGGAACAGGAACAGGCGTGCAGAGGGCGCGATCCGATACCCGGATGCAAATAGGATACCCCGGAGCTCGGCACCTCGGCATGGATGATCTCCACTGAAGTCCCCGAGAGCTTCGATAAGAAGAAGGTCGTGCCGTGCTCGCGCGCGGCCCTTTTCAGCAAGGGTGTGACAAGCTGGCGAATCTTTTCGTCCGAGAACTGATGTCCTGAAATCCGTTTGACCCTTGCGCCAATCGAATAACGACCACCCTTACGCGGCTCTAATACCCCGGCGTCGACCAGGTCGTTCACCTGCCGATAGACGCTTGGCTTCGGAAAGCCCGTCGCGGTGACGATTTCAGACACTGTCATTTCGCCGGAAGGACTGGCCTGCGAGATGGTCTCTAAAATCACGAGCAGACGCTCAAGATACATTTTCTCTTCCTGTGATAAATTTATTATCGTATATTGATAAAAATATACTGGGAGGTCAAGAGATAACCATGTCAGAAACCTGCTGTGGCCCCGGATACGCAAGCCCCGCCGAAGCCATAAAGGCGCCGCGCGAAAAGCTGCTCTACACCATTGCCATTTACACAGGCACCGGCATTCAGCAGCCGGATTATCTCGCGACGATCGATGCCGACCCGGACAGCCCGACCTACAGTCAGGTGATCCATCGTCTGGAGATGCCTGGCATTGGCGACGAGCTGCATCACATGGGCTGGAACGCCTGTTCCTCCTGTCATGACGACTCGAGCATGAGCCGCAGGTACCTCCTGGTACCCGGCGTGCGCTCGAACAATATCCATGTGATCGACACGGCAACGGACCCGCGCGCCCCGCGTCTGCACAAGATCATCAAGGGCGCGGAGATCAAGTCGAAGACAGACCTCAGCGGCCCGCATACCGTCCACTGCCTGGGATCCGAAATCATCATCTCCATGCTGGGTGACGCCAAAGGTGAAGCGCCCGGGGGCTACCTGCATCTCAACAAGGAGTTTGAGATTGTCGGACGCTGGGAAAACTCCATGGGCGACATCCCCTTCGGCTACGACTTCTGGTACCAGCCGCGCCACAACATCATGGTGAGTTCCGAATGGGCCGCGCCCAATACCTTTATGCCCGGTTTCGATCTGGAGGAGGTCGGACATCTGAAGTACGGACGCCGGCTGCATCTTTGGGACTTCGAAAGGCGGGTCCCCATCGAGACCATGTATCTCGGCGAGGATGGCCTGATCCCGCTGGAGGTGAAGTTCCACCATGACCCGGACAGCACTCACGGCTTCTGCGGCGCGGCGCTCGCCTCAAACGTTATCCATTTCTGGAAAAACGGCTCGGGCAAGTGGGAATGGGAAAAGATCATCGATGTGGAGAATGAGCCCCACCCCGAATGGCCCATACCGGTGCCGGGCGTCATGTCCGCTATTCTGGTGTCGATGGACGACAAATATCTTTATCTGAACAACTGGCTCCACGGCGACATGCGCCAGTACGACATCAGCGATCCCCACAACCCGAAACTCACCGGACAGGTCTGGATGGGTGGCCTCTTAAGCAAGGCACCCAAGGTGAATGGCGCGGAAGTTGCCGGCGGGCCCCAGATGTTCCAGCTGAGCCTCGATGGGCGGCGGCTCTATGTGACGACCTCGCTCTTTTCGACCTGGGACAATCAGTTCTATCCGGAGATCCGGGAAAAGGGCGGCGTGATGGTCATGATCGACTGCGACCCGATCAACGGCGGCATGAAAATCAACGAGGACTTCATCGTCGACTTCGGGAACGAGCCCAACGGCCCAAGCCGCTGCCACGAAACCCGCTATCCGGGCGGCGACTGCACATCGGACATCTGGCTATGACACGCCATAGCGTCACCATCAGCAATCGAGAGAACGCGCGTTACGAAGTGGACGCGCACCGGCCGTTGCTGGACTCGCTGCGGGACCAAGGTGTCGACCTGCCCTACGGCTGCAAATACGGCGGCTGCATCTCCTGCGCGGCAATGCTCACCGCCGGAGAGGTTGACCAGCGCCGTCAGGTCGCCCTGAACAACCGCCAGATTGCGAACGGTTACGTTATCCTTTGCGTGGCCCGTCCCCTCTCCGACCTCACTCTGGAGGTCGGCGTGGAAAGCCACGACAAACTCTACCGAAATCCCTTTCTCGATCCGCTGGAGCCGCATGAGCTCAAACCGGACATCGCCACGTCCAAGGAAACTTGATTATGCCTGAAGCCGATATCGACCACATTTACGTCTACGCACCGGAGTTCCTGGCCGACATTCTCAAATCGGTCAAAACCATCGCCATGGTGGGTGCGAGCGCCGATAAAACCAAGTTCAGTTACGGTGTTCTGCGGGTTCTGCACGAAACCGGCTACGACATGATCCCGGTCAACCCAAATCCGGCCGTCACTGAAATCAGGGGACTGAAGGTCTACAATTCGCTCAAGGAAATCGATCGGCCGGTCGACATGGTTCAGGTCTTTCGGCGCAAGGAAGAACTGAAGGGTATTGCCGAGGAAGCGATTGAGATCGGCGCCAAAGTCCTGTGGGGACAGATCGGCGTTTACGACGACGAAGCCGCGGCAATCGCAGAGGCCGCGGGCCTGAAAGTGGTCATGAACCGCTGCCCGAAGATCGAACTTTTCAGGCCCTTCTGGAAACCCCGGCTCGACCTCGCGATATGACCGAGGATGCCGAGCCGGTCCAGGTGAGCTGCTGCTGCGGATACGCCGCGCCCCCTGTCGATGTCGATTTTGCCTCTCTGTTGCGCCTCTGGTGGCCCTTCCGCTTTGGCTACCGAGGTCGAAGTCGATATCGGCCTGAAGCCTATGGTCAATCCGATGGACGCTGCATTGAGATGAAAGATGCGGGCGGTCCACGCGCGTAGCAGGCCCTACCCCGGCCATAACAAATATTTAGGGAGATACCGGTGACCGACGAACAGACGGAATTCGTGACCAGAACGGACGATCGCGGCGTGGCGGCGCTGACTCTCAATCAACCGCGCTCCATCAACGCGCTGTCGGAAGGAATGCTGACAGCCCTGATAGAGAGCTTCGACCGGATCGCGCAGGATCCCAGCGTCAAAGCCGTCATTCTCAAGTCTGCGGGCGATCATTTCTGTGCCGGACATAACCTGAAGGAAATGTCGAACCGCCGGGAAGACGACGACGGCGGCTTTCAGTACTTTCAGGATCTCTTTGCGACCTGTTCCAGCATGATGCAGCGCATCGTCGCTTTGCCTCAGCCCGTGATCGCCGAAGTCAAAGGGATCGCAACCGCGGCAGGCTGTCAGCTGGTTGCGACCTGCGATCTCGCCGTTGCCTCAGAAGAGGCACGCTTTGCCACGTCAGGCGTCAATATCGGCCTGTTCTGTTCGACGCCGATGGTCGCCCTGTCACGTAACATCGCCCGCAAGCACGCGATGGAGATGTTGCTGCTGGGCGAGTTTCTGCCCGCGGCCCGCGCGGCCGAAATGGGTCTGGTCAATCAGGTTGTCCCGCGCGAAGAGTTGGAAGCAGCATCGATGAAAATGGCCCGAACGATCGCCGACAAATCGCCCGTGCCCGTGAAGATGGGCAAGGAAGCTTTTTATGCGCAAACGACCATGCCCCTCGATGAAGCCTATGCCTTTACCGGGCGCGTGATGGCGGAAAACATGATGGCCCGTGATACCGAACGCGGAATCAGTGCCTTTATCGCGAAGGAGGCGATGCCTGAGTGGCAGGGAACGTGACCTTTTTTGATCGGATGGTGAACAGCGACGGCGGCGGTTCTAGAGCACGCTCGCCCGATAGGCACCCGGCGCAATCCCAATGACATTCGAAAAAGATCGGGAGAAATGAGACTGGCTTGAAAAGCCCGTTCGCGTCGCGATATTCGCGAGGCTCAGATGACGCTTGGCCAAGAGGGACTTGGCCATCTCGATCCGTCTGCCTTTCACGAACTGGCCGGGGCTTTGACCCGTGCTTTCCTTGAACAGCCGCGCAAAGTGATGCGGGCTGTAGCAAGCCTCGGCCGCCAGCTCCGACAGAGTGATGTTCCGGTGCAGATTGGCGTTGATGAACTCGATCACCCGCTGCATCCGTTTCGGGTCGATGCTGCCGCCTTGCACAGAGATATCGCAGCGCGCCGGCGACAGGTTCGAATAGTTTTTTAGCAAGTGCGCGGACAAAGCCACCCGCATCGTTTCAACCATCAGCCCGCTTAAATTCGAAGGGGATTGCAATTCATCGCGGACGTTCAGCGCGACCTGTTCGATGAAGGGGTCATGAAAGCCGCCCTCATATCTCACTTCGGCCTTGTCCGGATCCACACCGAACTCTTCCAGGGCGGTATGGGAGAATTGTTTGTGCGGAACGTAGATGTGCAGACAGTCTTTAATTTCGGCGAATATTTTGACCGATCTCTCGAATATGCCCGCCGGGCAGAGCCAGACCGTACCCGCCGACGAGCAGTTGTCCTGCACCTGCCCATCTCCGCGGCGGCGCACCCGGGAATTACCGGACAATTGCACCGCAATTTCGGTCGTCATGGGACGCAGGGGATGCAAACGCCCCTCGCCGTGGGTCCAGCGTTCAGCCGTAATCGAGGGCCAGTCCAACCCTGCGCTCGAGCTCACGCATTCGCTATTGATATATTTGTCTTTTCCATGTGCTTCCACACTCATGACAGCTTCACCGTCGCACTGGAATGACCACGTGAAGTTTACATTACAAGCTTCAGCTTTCAACGAAAAAACCAAAGTCGACAGAGGAGAAAAACTGCCCAATTCATATCCTTTTTGCTTATTTTTCGAGCACGAATAATTAGCAAGAATGGACATAACTTTCGCAAGACTAAGCAATACAGGCCCGGTATGGCGAATTACCCTGGTTTCAATAAATTCATCGAAAGCAGGGGGTAAGTGGTATGACCAGCAAAACCGTATTGGGAGCCTGCCCGCAAGACTGTCCGGACACCTGTTCCATGCTCGTAAACGTCGAAGACGGAAAGGTAACGAGCGTGCGAGGCAACCCCGACCATCCCTTCACGCGCGGCCGCCTTTGCGTCAAGGTCAACAACTACGAAGAAAAAATCTACAGTCCTGACCGCGTGCTCTACCCGCTGCGCCGCACGGGCCCAAAGGGCTCCGCACAGTTCGAGCGCATTACCTGGGACGAGGCGCTCGATGAGATCGAGACGAAGTGGAAAGCCATCATCGAAGAGTATGGCGCTTCTGCGATCATGCCCTACTCCTATCTCGGAACGCAGGGCAACTCCCAGGGCCTGAACGTCGGCGACGCCTTCTTCAATAAGCTCGGCGCCTCGGTATCGGAACGTACCTTTTGCGATTCCGGCTCCTGCACCGCTTACGCCATCACCATCGGCGATACGGCGGGCGTGGACCCGGAGGCGCTGGCCCTCTCGAAGTACATCATTCTCTGGGCCACTAATCCGCTGAGCACAAACTCGCACCTCTGGCCTTTCATCATGGAGGCGAAGAAGAACGGCGCGAAGATCGTCGTGGTCGATCCCTATAAGACGACCACCGCAAAACAGGCGGACTGGCATATTCCGATCCTGCCCGGCACCGACGGTGCTCTGGCACTCGGGATGATGAACGTCATCATCGAAGAAGGCCTGACCGACGAAGACTACGTCGAAAAATACACCTCCGGCATCGAAGAGCTCACCGAACATGTGAAGCAGTACGACCCGGATAGGGTCGCAGAGATGACCGGGCTCACTGCTGACGACGTGCGCACCCTGGCGCGTGAATTCGCAACCGCCGAGCCGGCCGTGATCCGCGTCGGCGTCGCCATCGAGCGTCACGCCGGCGGCGGCCAGACCGTGCGTGCCCTCGCCTGCCTCCCGGCCCTGACCGGCGCCTGGCGGAAACCCGGCGGTGGCATTCTGCAGCTGCCGATCTGGGTCTTCCCCATGCGCTGGGACGCCATGTCCCGCGCCGATTTCCTGCCGGAGAACCCGCGCGTTCTCAATCTCTGGAAGCTGGGTGAGATCCTGAACGGTGAGAACCTCGAGGACCCACCGATCAAATCCATGATGGTCTATAACGCCAACCCGGCGGTGACCACCGCGGAACAGGAAAAGGTCATCCGGGGCCTGATGCGTGAAGACCTCTTCACCGTTGTCAGCGAACACTTCCTCACCGACACGGCGCGTCATGCGGATATCGTTCTGCCGGCGACGACCCAAATGGAGCAGGAGGAGATTATGTTCTCCTGGGGCCATTTCTATCTGAGCTTCAACAATAAGGCGATCGAACCCCTCGGAGACGCCATCCCCAATACGGAACTCTTCCGACGTCTGGCTGTCCGCATGGGCTTCGACGATCCGCACTTCAAGCTGACCGACGAAGAGCTGATGAAGAACACCATCGACTGGGATTCGCCGGTGCTCGAAGGCTACAGCTACGAAGATATCAAGGAACGCGGCTACGTTCGCCTCAAGCTGCCGCCAACAGAAGAGTACGCACCGCACGCGGAGGGCAATTTCCACACCGCCTCCGGCAAGTGCGAGTTTGTCTCCTCGGCGGCCGCAGGCGGCAACTTCGTCATCCCGCTGTTCCGGCAGGGCTATATGGGACAGCAGATGGGCGATGAGATCACGCCCATGCCGACTTACATCCCGCCGAATGAATCGACGGCCACCAACCCGACACTGGGCGCGGCCTATCCCTTGAGCATGGTGTCGCCGAAAAGCCACGCCTATCTCAGCTCGACTTTCGGTAACCTCAAGGTGCAGCAGGCCCACAACGGCAAGCAGTCGGTCATCATGCACCCGACGGACGCGGAGCCTCGCGGTATTTCGGACGGCGATCTGGTGTCAATCAAAAACAAGCGCGGCAGTTTCATCGCCCATGCCAAGGTCACGGACGACGTCCGGCCGGGCGTTGTCTTCTCCCCCGTGGGGCACTGGCGGCATGGCTCAGAAGCCAACGCAACCGTGCAGGCGATCCTGCCATCGACTCTCGCCGATCTCGGCGGCGCCCCGACTTTCTCGGATACCTTGGTCGAGGTAAGCCTGGTCAACACCGCCGCCAGAGTAGAAGCCGCAGAATGACCCACATCGTTACGGATAATTGCCAAAAGTGCAGGTTTACGGAATGCGTGTCCGTCTGCCCGGTTGAATGCTTCCACGTCGGCGAGGAGATGCTCTACATCGACCCCGATCTTTGCATCGATTGCGGCGGATGCATTCCGGCCTGCCCGGTCAACGCGATCTACGACACGGTGACCATGCCTGAGATCTTCACCCCTTGGATCGCAATCAACAAGGAACAGGCAGCCAGCCTCCCAGTCATCAGCACCCAGATGTCACCGCTTCCCGGAGCGGAGGAAAAACGGGCCGCGTTGGGTCTCTAAGGCTGAACCATGAGCGTAAATGGATCCTCAAAAGCCAGGCCCTTTTCGGTCGCCGTTGTTGGAGCGGGGCCAAGCGGTTTCTATGCCGCCGAGGCCCTGCTCAGGGCCTCCGACGAGATCGCGGTCTGGATGTTAGAGAAACTTCCGGTGCCCTACGGCCTCGTCCGCTACGGGGTGGCGCCGGATCATCCGAAGCTGAAATCCGTCACAGCGGTCTTTGACCGGATCGCGGCGATGGAGGGTTTTCATTTCTGCGGCAACATAGAGATCGGGCGCGACCTCTCCGCGGAAACGCTGCAAGAACATTTCCACGCTGTGATCTTCGCCCAAGGCGCTGCAAGCGGCGCTAAACTCGGCATCCCAGGCGAAGAGCTTGCCGGCAGCCATACGGCCCATGCCTTCGTGGCCTGGTACAACGGTCATCCGGATTTCCGCGATCTGCCGGTCGATCTCGCCACCGATACAGCCGCCGTCATCGGCAACGGAAATGTCGCGCTCGATGTAGCGCGGATTTTGGCAAAGCCGGTCGACGCCTTGCGCGAAACCGATATCGCCGATCACGCGCTCGAGGTTCTCGCCGAGAGCAAAATCCGAGAAGTCAACGTCATCGGTCGGCGCGGTCCGGCGCAGGTGCAGTTCGTCGCCAAGGAGCTGCGCGAGTTCGGCGACACCGATGGTTTCAAGTCCGTCGTGGACAGCAAAGATTTGCTGCTGAGCGATGCCTGCCATGAGGAGATCGCCGCCCCAAATGCCGCCGATCTGAAACTCTGTAACGACCTTCTGAACGGTTTCCAAAACACGGACGCCACTGCGGATCGGATCTGCCGCTTCCGCTTCCTCCTGGCCCCCGAAGCCATCGAGGGCAAAGGCAAAGTTACGTCCCTGAAACTCCGCCGTAATCGTCTGACCGGCGTGGCCTTTTCCCAACGCGCCGAACCGACAGATAAATGGCTGGACCTACCTTGCGGTCTGGTGGTCAGCAGTGTCGGCTACCGCCCCGCCACCATCGCGCCCCTCGCCTTGGCACCCTCCAAAGCGCACCTCGAACATAGCGAGGGCCGACTGACGCGCGACGGTGTCCCCCTGCCCGGCTTCTACGTGGCGGGCTGGGCGAAACGCGGCCCCAAGGGCACCATAGGCACCAACCGCGGCGACAGCCAGCAAACGGTGACGACTTTGCTAGAGGACAAAGCCGCGCTCGCTTTGGGCCAGAAGAAAGATCCGCAGCTCCTACTGCGGAAACCGGGCCTGCGCTCCGTCTCCTACCAAGCCTGGCGAGACATCGACATCCAGGAAAAAGCCAAGGGCGCAAAATCAAGCCGCCCCCGCGTGAAGATGACCTCCACCCGCGAGATGCTGGACGCCTGCTTTAAGCCGGCGTAGAGAGACAGCGAAAGCCGGATTCCAAAGTGGCTCCAGGCATTGACCAAGCAAAGTGGCTCACGTCTAAATCGAAACTATTCGAGCGCCTGTGAAGCAACACCGCCCTTGGTAAACGGCCCATCCGAAAGCATCACCGCCCGCTTGGCAGCATCGCGACCTTCTCTTCAATAAGAGAAGCGGCCTTGATCCTTTGCGTCGCGCTATCCAGATGCCCGATGAGAAAAGAGTTCAGTGGTCTATGGAGTATCGGTTCCAGTTCTTTCGGTGAGTCCAAGGGCGTGTCATCGGGTTCGCAGGCGTGTGGCATCGGCAAGACAACGACATGTTCGAAAGTCCTGCGATAGGGTGTTTCCTTCGGCGGAAAGCAAAGGCGCAAAACCTCGGCCATTTTTTGCGACAGGTGGCAGTAGGCATAAAAGTGCCGCCCATCGATCTCACGCTCGTACCATTTTGTATTAATTACGTGGGAAACGGCGACCCGCGAGATATTACGTCTGTTGTAACCGATAACCTCCCAAAACACTCTGAAACCAGAGGATACCCCTCGGTTCCGAGGAAAGGAACTCATCCATTTTTCATCGTGCCCCGGAGCGCTCTCGAGATACAACTTCCGTTCAGCACGGCCACGCTCGGGCTTTCCATAGATCGCGCTGGCGGCACCGCCGACAAAAATGTAACCGTTGTAAAAGTCAGCGATCCTATCGAGAGGAAAGGCCGTCACCTTCACCTCTGTCGCCGTCAGCCTTTTCGAAAAGGGGTTCGCGTCGTGCACGCCCGCAGGCGTTTCGATCCAGTCTTGCAGATCCACAAGAGTCATTAGCTTTCCAACGCCGCGAAGCCGCCAACAATTCTGGGGATGAAACCCATCTTTGCCCTTGGTGTCTCCGGCTGAGGGCGGATGTAGGCTGCCGGCCGCATTGAGACCAAACCCGGCCAGAGAAGATTGGCGGTTAGTCGCGTCGGACCGAAGGACATCAGCACGACAGGCAAACCAACAGCCGCTTGCAACTCGGCCGGGATCGAACTTGTTGGAACCAGATACTCCTGCCCCTTCTTGAAAAAGGTCGCCGCTTCCGGAATCTGATCGAGACAGGTGATGCCGAGCCCCGCCTCCACCCGTACGCCCGTTCCCTCGGCCAGGGCGAGATCTTTCCCGATCGTCTCGCGCAGCAGATCCAGATCCAAGGGCGCCGCGCGGATTCCGCCCTGCCATTCGTTGGCGAGGTTGGTCAGGTCGACGATCTCCGCCCAATCGATTGTCCCCGCGCCGATCTTCCCCGCCCCCGCTGCGCCAGCTTTTTCGTAGGGCAGTGGCCCAGCGCCATGCCGCGTCGCGTAGGTCCGGGTGACATAGACCACCTTGATCGTCTGAATCTGCGCCTCCTGCGCAATGGTCAGCATATTCCGGAGTCCAGTATGGGACCTGGTGACATAAGGAAAGGCCCCGAAGTCCATGTCCAACTGCAGCCCCTGCGCCCCCTCGAAGATGACCGCGTCGCGATTGGCCAACGCGGCGTCAGAAAGAAGGGAGACGCTATCGGTGAAATCTTGGCAGTCCTTCAGGAATGCGCCGACCACCTCCGCGCGCCCCGTCAGAACCTCGGCCAAAGGACTTTGCTCCGGGTCGATCCCCAGGGCCTCAAGCCGCCTCGGCACCCACTCATCCCGAATCCTCTCGAGCTTCGCCCGCAGGCCGCCTTGCCAGAGATCGGCCGACACCAGCGGCCAGCCCTTTTCCTGACGCTCGATCGTCTCGCCGACGCCCAAGCCGCAGGATCCATGACGCGCTCCATCGCGCTTCATCTCCAGCGCCTGATTGATCGCCATATCCCAGGGCGTGGTCACCGGCGCCCGGGGATCGATCGTGATCTCCCTTGGCCGCGCGTTCAAAGCTTCCAGATCCTCAATCTCGTTTTGCAGGACCATGGGATGGGCGATAAAGAACTGCGACAGGTGCGTCGCCGCGCCGGCAAAGCTTCCCGATCCGATGTGATGGAAAACGTGACGGCCGCCTTCCGGGCGTTCAACGCCATGCCCGGCTTGCGCGCCGCCGTTGGAGCGGACCACGGTCACCACGCGCCCGCGCTCGACGAGGCGCGCGGCGATGGCGTCCACCGACAGCCCCTTTCCCTCATCGCCCCAATTGGCGCCAATGACGGCATAGGCTTCTTTCGACATCTGATCGATCCTTTCCTTACAAGATGGCTGTCGGCGGACGCCGGCCCGTCACTCGAGGAAACGAAGGCCGCCAACCTGACCGGCGCCTTGGCCAGGTACGGCCGGCAGACCCTTCAGCGCATTCGCCACGATCATCGCCGTCGAGCCGGACCAGCTCGCGGCCACATCCGCCGCCCGCGCGCCTTCGGTCACCTGGATAAGCGAGACGACCGTTTCAGCAAGGGCATCGACGTCTTCCAGTTGGATCGTCCGTTCAGGCAGCAGAGGTTGCCAGCTATCCAGGACATCCTCCAACCTGACGCTGGCATAACCTTCGTTGACCAGAACGATGTGGAAGACCTCCCAATTGCGCTGAGCCATGGTCATGATCTCGCGGGCGGTGAGATCGCGCTCCGCCGGGATGCCGAGAAAGCGCGTGATCTGCTCCTTTGTCGCCCCGTCCAGAACCGGCTCATCGCCGATGGTAAAGAGGTAGCCCTTCCGGCCGCGCTTCTCGAAGGCGTCCGCCGAGACCTTCATGGCCGCGAAAAGGTGCGGGAGCATGTAGGACTCGCCGCGATTGGCACCCCCGCCCCCTTCCAGCCAGAGTTCGCGGGCCTGCTGCGCAACGCGAATATCCGCCTCGAACTGGGTCACCTGCAGCGGCGCATCGTCGCAATAGGCATCGCCGATGGCCATCATCATGACGTGCGGGTCGGAGACCGGCTTGCGGTCATAGATTTCCGTGGCGAGGGTATTGAGGCCGTCTCGCATCAGTTGCTCGGCAACCATGCCCATCGACCCTGTGACATCGCCGGCCAGAATGATCGGCGTGGATTGCGGATTATCGTCGCTGTCGCGGCTTTCGCGCAGAGCGATCTTTGCCGGATTGTAAGCGTCCTTCATCGTCGTCGAGGTAAAGATCGCCCGCCGGCTTCTGCCAGAAATCGTGGACGCACTGTAGCTGGCCCACGAGCCGGCGCTCCATCTTCCAGATCCCATGATGTTCTCCTTTGCTGTGGGGTGTCTGTAATCTCATATTAAATGTCATTTTGCAATTTGCAAGTTACAATTTTTTAGAGCAAGTAGTTTTCTCATAAGCATTTGTTAAAAATGGAAAAAATTTTCCGCGCGAAAGCGCCAGCTTGAGCGTTTGGAAAATTAATGCCTTGCGTCAAAGAGTGGTTTTTGCACCCCTTGGCATCAGTTGGCGTGATAGATGTCCGCAACTTCGAGAGGATACTCGACGAACCTGCGCGGTCCCCACCCCGTCTCCAGGGCGCTCTGCCAACGCGCATAATCCTCGACGGCGCTGTCCGCGGGGGCGCCGTTCACCCAGGCCGAAATCGCGGGCGGCAGTGCGAAAACCGCACCGTTCGTTCCGGCCGGATCGCCAAGCGCTTCCCGCAAGGTTTTTCGGACCAGCTCTCGGTCGCAGCCGGAATCGACCGTTTCATGCCTGAGGGCAAGCCGCGGCAAAAGGCTCAGCGTCCGCGCCGGCAAGGCCTGCGGCCGCCTTCCCGCCCTGCTAGCGAAGGCCCAGCCCGCGGCCAGGCGCACCGTGTGGCTTTCCGGATCGATCAGGATATTCTCCGGCGAGATCGCACCGTGAACCAGCCCAGCATAGTCCAGCCAGGCGCAAATGTGCATAAGACCGGAACAGAGCCAGGCGGCATGCGCCTCCGGCATCCTGCCCTCGCGCGCCAGAAGATCCGAAAGCAGGATCTCGCGCGGTCCCTTCCGGACGATGACCAGCAGGTCGCCGTTCGCCAGCTCCTCCCTCCTCAGCACGCGCGGCAGGAAGGGCGCCATCTGCGCTTTCATCTCTTCGTCGGCGTAGCGAAACCTTTGGATCACCTCGGCTTCCGCCCGCGCGAGTTCGCAGTACTTGGCTGGGAACAGAGTCGCGAGCGTATTCCTGTTGACGATGATCTCCCCCTGATCGGCCTTCAGAATATTCAGCGGCGAGATCCGGAGCTTCCGACCGCCGGCAGTCACAAGGGTACGCTCGAAGCGCGACATAGGCTTGCGACTGAAGGTCTGATCCCTCAGCTTGACGATATGGGCGAAGACCTCTGCCGCCGCGGGGTCGGCGCAGACATCCGGGTGCCATTTGGCGAGCAGCTGAACGAAGCCCTTGCGCTGTTGCGCCTCCTCTCCGGGAAACATCGACAGAATGTCGCGTCGGGACATCTTCAGGATTTCCTGTGCGGTCGCATTCACCTCGGTGTCCTCCTCTCAATTCTTCTTTTGATATAAACATGCAATTTGCATTTTGCCAATTTATATCGTAAACTCTCCCAAATCAGCTAATCTGTAGGAATGACATGACACAGGAAGCAGCCGCAATTGCCACAGTCGACGCCGTTGTGCTCGCGATTGTCAATGAAGAGCTCAAGGTTCTGCTGCACAGGCGCCCGAACGAGCCTTTCAGGGGCGACTGGGCCCTGCCCGGCGGCTACATCCATGTGGACGAAGACGCCAATGCCGAGAGCGCTATGCGGCGGATCCTGAAAGACAAGGCTGGCGTCTCGGGCCTATACCTCGAACAGCTCGCGACCTACTCCGGCCCGGACCGCGACCCGCGCGGCTGGTCGATCTCGATCGCGCATTTGGCCCTGGTTCCCGGCGCCAGGCTCAAGATCGACGAAGACAAAGCCGCCTTAGTCTCCATCGACCGCCTGCCCAAACTGCCCTTCGACCACAAGAAGATCGTCAGGGACGCCGTCGCGCGCCTGCGCGGCAAGGGCGCCTACTCCACCCTCCCCGCCTCCTTCCTGGGAAAGGACTTCACGCTGACGGAGATGCAAAGCGCTTATGAAATCGCGCTGGACACGCGGATCGACGCCAGCTCCTTCCGCCGCAAAGTTCTCAGCCTCGGAATCCTGACCGACACCGGCCGCAGCCGCCAGGCCGACAACCGCCGCCCGGCGAAGGTGTACCGACTCGCCAAGGCGGGTGGAACCTTTGACCGGACACTGGGGCAGTCGGTGGGATAACGGCCTGAGGGCGCCGTAGTCTCTGCCCGGTCAAACACAATCCTGCTCAATTGGCGTAGACTGCCTCTTCGAAGGCCCCGTAGGTTCGCATGTAGCGCTCTTCCACGAAGGGAAGAGACTGCGTCATGATGACGGCGGCGACGTCGGACGCCGGATCGAACCAATAGTGAGTGTTGCAGACCCCTGCCCAGCTCTGGCTACCCGCGCGCCGGCGCCCGGGAGTATCGGCTTCCGCACGGACAAAGCCGAAGCTGTGGGTCGTGCCCTCTGGCAGGACCACGTCGGCGGTAATCGGCGGCGCGGCCGTGACCATCCGCTGAAACTTAAGGCCCTGCATCTGGTCGGCAAGCATGGAGGCGACGCCCTCCTCCGACAGAATGCGGTTTCCCTCCAGCGCGCCCTTGTTGAGCATCATTCGAAGAAACTTCATGTAGTCGGGCGCGGTGGAATAGAGCGCGTGCCCCATCCCATAGACTTCCGGGTGCGGCGGCGGCGCCAGCTCGAAGGGTCCGAAAGCGCCGTCCTCGCCGCGGATGGATACCTCGGCGAGACGCTCGATCAGGCTGTCCGGTTCGAAGGCGGTGCTGGTCATCCCCAGCGGATCGAAGATCTCCGCCTGGCAAAAGGCATCAATCTTTCGCCCGTCGACTTCTTCAACCGCCCTGCCGAGCCAGTCGATGCTGGGCCCATAGCCCCAGCGAGTGCCCGGATCGGACATCAGGGGATATCTGAGCCCTGCCTTCATGCCGCTCAGAATGGGGGCCGCGCCCGTCACCTCCAGGTACTTCGCCATCGCAGGACACCAGAATTCGTATTCCAGCCCGCTGGTATGGGTCGCCAGATGACACAGGGTAGCGGTGGTTTTCGGCGCTCTGAGAATTGGCCTATCGCCGTCCCAGCCCTCGAGGACCTGGAGATCGTTCCACTCTGGCAGGATCTCGGCCACCGGCGTCTCCATTGAGAGCTTGCCGCGATCGATCAGGATCATGGCCGCGAGGGAACCGATGCCCTTGGTCATGGAAAAGATCCGAAAGGCCGTGTCTTCGCCGGCCTCCCGGCCAGCTGCCGCCTGCCCGGCCGCACCCGAATAGGTGATGCCCTCCGAATTGCCCGCCATAGCGACGACAAAGGGCAGATCGCCCGCCTCCACGGCGGCGGTGAGAACGTCATCCATCTTGGTCATGTCGTGCTTCCTCCCCTTTCGCGTTTTGCGGAACATTATAGGGGAAAAAAGTTCCGGCGGGGCATTCAAGCCAAAGAACAGGAGCGCTCAGAAAGTGCCCTGCTTAGACAGTGGCCGCCGGGTCTAACGGTGCGACGAGTGTTGAAGCACTGCCAGGCGGTGGCAGCCGGCCGAGAATGTTTGCCCGCAAGGCTTCGGGCCGCTCGGCACGGCTTAAGAATCCCTCCGGCGCTTCAAGGTAGAGACGCGGCAGTTCAAGCAGCGCATCGACATGATCGGGTCTTTCTGGATCCAGATCTCCGAAGATGTAAGAGAAGCATCCGTCCGAAGCGAGCGAAACAATACACGCCCGCTTGCATTGGCTCATGCAGCGCACAGCGCGCAAATCGAACGTCGTCCTGTGCGTTTCTTCAATGCGCCGCAAGACCGCCTCGGCCAGGCGCATTCCACCGCGGCAGCCATCGTGGAGATCCTCGCGGCCGTCCCGGCAAGTCGTGCAAATGGACAGTATCGGCTTGTCTGTATTGGGACCTAGCATTACCACTAAACGTAATGTTATAACAGCTCATTTGGTAAAGGCATTTTGTAGCCGTCGTCAAGCAAGATCGGTTGAGGAGAGACGATCGTGCCAATGAGGTCATCTCGCGTTACGCATGCCGACAGGGTGTTTGCGTACATGAAGCACCGGAACAGACCACTTTCGGCATATGAAATTCTGGATGGTCTCCGCGATGACGGGATTACCGCCGCGACAACAGTCTACAGAGCGCTCGACAAGCTTCATGAGACGGGGCGCGTCCACCGGATCGAATCTCTGAACGCCTGGACGACCTGTTGCGATCCGAACCATTCGGAAACCCCTGTTTTCGAGATCTGCGATGACTGCGGCAACGTCACTGAGCACGTCGAATCGGAATTTGCCCGCGGTATCGCCGCCCTTGCAGCGCGCTCCGGTTTTGCACCGGACCGCTCCGTTATCGAAATCCACGGCCGTTGCAATAATTGCGACCGCGCCGCGCTGAACGCACGAAAGGACAAAAAATGGATCAAGCCGCACAAGTCCCCGTTACCGTCTTAACCGGTTTCCTCGGTGCAGGAAAAACCACGCTCCTGAACCGCATCCTCACGGAACGACACGGCAAGCGCTACGCCGTGATCGTCAACGAGTTCGGGGAGGAAGGCATCGATAACGATCTCGTCGTCGATGCCGACGAAGAGGTCTTCGAAATGAACAACGGCTGCATCTGCTGCACCGTGCGCGGAGACCTGATCAGAATCCTGGGCGGCCTGATGAAGCGGGCAGACCAGCTCGATGCGATCATCGTCGAGACCACCGGCCTCGCAGATCCGGCCCCTGTCGCCCAAACCTTTTTCGTCGACCAGGATGTCGCAGACCGCACCAAGCTCGATGCGATTGTCACCGTCGCGGATGCCGTCCATCTCGACGGGCAGCTGGGTGAGCACCACGAGGCGGAGGAGCAGATCGCGTTCGCAGATGTGGTTCTGCTCAACAAGACCGACCTGGTAGAGGCCGACGGCCTCGAACGCGTCGAGACGCGCATCCGCAAGATAAATCCCTATACAAAAATCATCCGCACAGCGCGTTGTGCCGCACCACTTGACGAAGTCGTCGGTCTCGACGCTTTTAGCCTGGACCGCATTTTGGAGGTCGAGCCCAACTTCCTGGAGTCGGACCACGATCACGACCATGACGATGACGTCACGAGCGTCTCATTTGTCTCTGACACGCCGCTCGACCTCGACAAGTTTCAGAGCTGGTTCGGCACGCTCCTGCAAACGCGCGGTCAGGACATCCTCCGTTCGAAAGGCATCCTCGACTTTGCCGGCCTTGATGACCGTTACGTCTTTCAAGGCGTCCACATGCTGATGGACGGCTCGCCCATGGGGAGCTGGCCGGAAGGCAAGCCGCGCTCCTCGCGCGTCGTGTTCATTGGCCGCGATCTCGAAAGCATGGGTCTTAAGGAAGGCTTCGAGGCATGCAAAGCAGCGTGAGCGCCGACTTGCCCCGCCGCAATCCCCGACGCGCCGGCTTTGCGGAAACTGAGTTCGAGCAACGGGGAACGCGGCTTGAGATCGGCGCACCCGCAACCGGCGCGGTCGTGGCCGGCGATGCCGTGGCCGTTGGCTTTGGCGACGGCACCGTACGGTTTTTCCGCCCGGGCCTCGCGCCGGTCGTCACACAGGCGCATCAGGGCGTCGTACTCTGCTTGGCGGCTGACGGCGACCATGTCGTGACCGGCGGCGATGATGGGCGGTTCCTACAGATATCCCCCGGCGGCGAAGTCACGGAAATCACCAACTTCGGCTCACGATGGGTCGATTGCGTTGCCGCTGGTCGCGGGTTGCGTGCCTGCTCTTCGGGTCGGACGGCTCACGTTTGGTCGAAGGAGCAAACAACGGCCACGGTGCTCGAGCATCCCAGTACCGTGGGCGGGCTCGCTTTTGATGCAAAGGGCAGACGTTTGGCGGTCGCCCACTACGGTGGCGCAACGGTTTGGGAGCAAAGCGCCCGTCGCTGGAAGTCTTCGAAACTGTTTTGGAAAGGCTTCCACGGAGCCGTGACCTTCAGCCCAGACGGTAAGTATCTGGTCACGGCCATGCAAGAAAACGCGCTTCACACTTGGCGTCTGCGCGACAAGGGCGACTTGGAGATGCCAGGCTATCCCGCAAAGATCAAAAGCTTCGCCTGGGTGGGCGATACGCCGCACCTGGCCACCTCCGGTGCGGACGAGGCGATCTGCTGGCCCTTCGACGGCAAGAGCGGCCCAATGGGCCGCCCACCGGTTTGCGTCGCCCACGGCGGCAAACAAATCGCCACCTGCGTGCAGGCCTTTCCGGAAGTGCGCGCGGTCCTCGCCGGCTTTGCAGACGGTGCCGTGTTGCTGGCTGAGCTCGATGAAAGCAAGAGTGCGATTGTTCTGAGAGGCTCAAGCGGCGCGGCGGTTACCGCTATCGCAGTCTCTGCGTGTCGATCACATCTTCTGGTCGGTGACGCTAAGGGCCAAGTTCTCTGGGCCCCGCTTTGGGCCGGAGACCCCTATGCCCGGCCTGTTTGATCGCGCCCGCCCAGACGCGGAGGCCGTCCGGAAGATCAAAGCGCTGATCGCCGAACGTTTTGACTTGCCGGAGACCACCACACTCGCCGTTGCGGAACTGCGCTGCCACGAGCCGGATTGCCCACCGGTCGAGACGGTGGTCACGGCGCGTCAGGCCGATGGCTCCGTTCAGGACTGGCGTATCGCGAAAGCGATCAACGATATCGTGGACGCTGATATTACCAGCCTAGAGCAAAGCGCATGACCGGCAGTTACAACACAAGGGAAATCCGCATGCGGTTGAGTTGGCGCCGTCACCTCATGTGCTTGAGCACTAAGTCTGTCTCTTCCGCAATCGTATGATCCAAAACAAGGCGGGCGTTCGGCAAATCGTTCGCTTCCGCGCGCGTCTTGGCTTCTTCGACGCTGTGACCGTGGCGCGTCCAGCGTTCGACCAACCGCTTTGATAGCTCTGCGATCGGCACATTTATGAAGGTCGCATATGACCAGAACTTTTTGAGGTCACGCCAGGGGGGTACGTCAAGAAGGAGGTAGTTTCCTTCCACGATGACATACCTGTGTTCTGCCCTCACCTGGCTTGCATCGGGTAATACGCAGTCTTTGGCACGGTCGAAGAGAGGGAATGCGACACTGTCCTGCGTTTTCAGTTTCACGAGGACGGCGCGCAATGCGTCGAAGTCAAAAGTCTCTGGCGCTCCTTTTCGCGCCAGCAGGCCCTTCGCGGTCAACTCTCGATTGTCCAAATGAAAACCATCCATCGGCACGAGGCCACACGGAATACCCTCCCCCTGCAAGCGCGCCTGAAGTCTTTCGGCAAGCGTGGATTTCCCCGCCGCGGGCGGCCCTGCAATCGCAATCAGCCGCCGTCCGGGTGTTTCCTTTAACTGTCGAATGGCCGCGACAAGCAGGCCGGCCTGGTCATCCGGGCGCAAGGCTCACGCCGCCTCGGGCTCTGGCATCTTGGCGCCGGTCATAAAGGCCACCGCGTCGGACATTTCATAGTCTTTGGGGTCGATGACCGTCAGACGGCGCCCAAGCCGGTGAATATGAATACGATCGCACACCTCGAAAACATGCGGCATGTTGTGGCTGATCAGAACAATCGGAATACCGCGTGACTTCACGTCCAGGATCAACTCCAGAACGCGGCGGCTTTCTTTGACGCCGAGGGCGGCCGTGGGCTCATCGAGGATAATAACCTTGGAACCGAAAGCCGCGGCACGGGCGACGGCCACGCCCTGACGCTGCCCCCCGGAGAGTGTCTCGACCGCCTGATTGATGTTCTGGATCGTCATCAGTCCGAGCTCGGAAAGCTTGCTGCGGGCGAATTCCTGCATCTTCTTTTTGTCGAGCTGTTTGAAGAGAGTTCCCATGATCCCGGGTTTGCGCAGCTCGCGGCCCATGAACATATTGTCGGCGATAGACAGAGCCGGACTCATCGCAAGGGTTTGGTAGACGGTTTCGATGCCGTGAGATCGCGCTTCGATCGGCGAAGCAAAAGACACGGGCGCCCCATCGAGATAGACTTGGCCTTCATCCGGAATGACTGCGCCGCACAGGGCTTTGATCAAGGTCGATTTCCCAGCGCCATTGTCGCCGATGACGCCGAGAATTTCGCCGGGATAGAGCTCGAAGTCGCAGTGGTCCATCGCCGTAACACGGCCATAGCGTTTCACAAGGCCTTTTGCAGAAAGAATGGGCTCCATCAGCCTGTCACCTTTCTAATCCATTGATCGACGGTCACGGCGCCGATGATCAGCATACCGATCAGCATGAAGGTCCATTGCGGATCGGCCCCGGCCATGCGGAGGCCCAGCTCGAACACACCGACGATCAGCGCGCCAAAGAAGGCGCCGACGATAGAGCCGCGCCCGCCGAAGAGCGAAATCCCGCCGATCACCACGGCGGTTATGGCCTGAATGTTGCCGATGACGCCGGTCGAGGCCGAGGGTGAAACCGAGCTGAAACGTCCGATCATGACCCAGGCCGCCAGCGCGCAGATAAAGCCGGCCAGCATGTAGACCGACATAAGCGTCTTGTGCACATCGACACCGGCGAGCTCCGCCGCTTCCGGGTCGTCGCCGACGGCATAGACGTGCCGCCCCCAGGCTGTCGAGCGCAGGGCGTAGGCCAGCACAATCACCAGAATGACCATCAGGATCACGCCGAAGGTAAAGGTCGCGCCACCGAAGGTGATCTTGCTTCCCAGAAACTGAAGAAACGCGGCTTGCTCCGCAATGTCCTGGCTCCGCAGGGTTTCATTCGCGGAATAAAGATAGTTGGCCGCCAGCACGATCTGCCACATCCCGAGCGTGACAATGAAGGGCGGTAACTTGACCCGGCTCACCAGCCAGCCGCTGATCGCACCGAGGCCGGTCCCAACCGCCAGACCGATGGCGACGGCGACGGGTGCCGGGATACCGTAACGAAAGCTGAACTGGCCCATGATCACGGTACAGAAGACGGCGATGGCCCCGACAGACAGATCGATACCAGCCGTCAGGATGATCAGTGTTTGCGCTGCCGCCAGAACCCCGACGATCTGTACCTGTTGAAGGATCAGTGTGAGCGCGAAGGGAGAGAAGAACTTCGATCCAAGCAGAATGCCGAACAAGGCGATCGCAAAGACCAGCACAATCAACGGAACAAGCGCGGGCGTCACATGCAGGGCGTGCTGGATTCTGCCGATCCAGCCTTTTCGCTCGTCTTCGAACTCGGCAACGCTCTCGCCCGCGCCCTGCGCCGCTGTTTCGAATTCCTTTGCGGATGCCATATCCTGGTTCTCCATTCTCGGCCCCTTCGCTCGGACGGAGCAAAGAGGGCGGGCCTGAGCCCGCCCCCGGCAATTCAGGCAATAGACTTGCCTAGACGAATGGCAGTGTTAGCCCCAGCAAAGTTCCGTGCCCTTTGCCACGTCGATGCTCTCGACGCCCTCGACGGGTTCACTGGCAACCAGCGACACACCGGTATCCAGGAAGTCCTTGCCCGCCGTGTTCTTGGGCAGCGTGCCGTCCTTGGCGAACTGCACGATCGCTTCGATGCCGAGCGAGGCCATCAACAGCGGATATTGCTGCGAGGTCGCTCCGATCACACCGTCAGCAACGTTCTGCACGCCGGGGCAACCGCCGTCGACGGACACGATCAGGACATCGTTTTCACGACCGATCGCCTTCAGCGCCTCGTAAGCGCCCGCAGCCGCAGGCTCGTTGATGGTGTAGACGACGTTGATAAAGGGATCCTGCGCCAGGCAGTTTTCCATTGCCGTGCGGCCGCCTTCTTCGTTGCCTGCGGTGACTTCGTTGCAGATGATCCGCCCGTCGGTCTCGTCACCCCATTTTGCCGGGTCACCCAGGTCGATGCCAAAACCCTGCAGGAAACCCTGGTCGCGCAGAACGCCCACGGTCGGCTGGCTGATGGCGAGATCCAGCATCGCGATCTTGGCGTCGGCCGCCGCTGCGCCCATCTTGGCGGCGGCGTACTGGCCGATCAGCTCGCCGGCGAGGAAGTTATCTGTGGCAAAGGTCGCATGCGCCGCGCTGATCGGCTCAAGCGGCGTGTCCAGGGCGATCACCAGCAGCCCCGCCTCTTTCGCCTGCTCCACGGAGGGCACAATGGCCGCCGTATCGGAAGCCGTCAGCAGAATGCCCGACGCGCCATCTGCGATGCAGGTTTCGATGGCGGCGACCTGGCTCTCGTTATCCCCGTCGACCTTGCCGGAATAGCTCTTCAGCGTGACGCCCAGCTCTTCGGCTTTCGCCGCGGCGCCTTCGCGCATCTTCACAAAAAACGGGTTTGTGTCTGTCTTGGTAATGAGGCACGCGCTTGTACCATGACCGTCCGCCATAGCCGCGCCTGTCGATGCGATCAGAGCAATGGCGCAAGCCGTCAAAAGTTTCTTCATGGTGTCCTCCCGATTATCAAAGCCTTGGATGGCCAGATTGCGCACGCGAGCGTGCGTTAGGCTCAGGTTAAGGTTCATTCACAGCGAGCGTCAATAAGTAAATCACTCTGATTTAATATTGACGCTCGCTGGTTTCCCAGACGATACTTACCCTCGGCGGAACCCACAAAAATGTCCAAAGACGCTTCGGAACCCATTGAAAAAATGGATGGATTTGAAACGACCGGCGCAAACCAAAGCGGCCTGCGCGCACGTAACGAGCGTCTGGTCATGTCTATCCTGCGGCGCCAGGGCGCGCTGCCAAAGGCGGAGATCTCGCGAAAGACCGGACTCTCTGCACAGACCGTATCGGTGATCGTAAGGTCTCTCGAACAGGACGGCCTGCTGCAAAAGGGCGAGAAGCTTCGCGGAAAAATCGGACAGCCTTCGGTGCCAATGCGGCTTATGCCGGAAGGGGCGTATTTCCTGGGTTTGAAAATGGGGCGCCGTTCCGCGGAACTGATTTTGGTCGATTTTGTCGGCCGCGAATTGGCCCATGTCATTCAGGCCCACGACTACCCGACACCCGATGCCGCGCTCGCTTTTGCGCAAACCTCCGTCCGGGAGATGCTGCGAAAACTGGATCCGGACAAAAGATCGCGCGTCGCCGGCATGGGCGTGGCCTCCCCCTTCTTCCTCTGGGAGTGGGCGTCGATGATTGGCGTTGCGGAAAGCAAGATGGCGGCCTGGCGCGGCTTCGACCTGCGTGCCGAACTGCAAAAGCTGTTCGAGTTTCCGGTCTACCTGGAGAACGATGCGACCAGCGCCTGTGGCGCGGAATTGGTTTTTGGCACGACGGAAACGACGTCGGATTTTCTGTACATCTATGTCGGGCATTTCGTCGGCGGCGGCGTCGTTCTCAATGGCGCTCTTTACTCCGGCCGTTCGGGCAACGCTGGCGCTGTTGGGACCTTTCCCGTCTCCTCGAAAACCCGGGGGACACGTCAGCTGGTCGACGCGGCTTCGCTCATCGGGCTCGAACGTCTCTTGGCAAAGCGCGAAGGCGATGCCTTTCGCATGTTCGATCCAAACGAGCCCTGGGACATTCCCGAAGACATCATCGAAGACTGGCTGGCGGAGGCTGTCCCTTCCCTCACGCAGCTGATTTTGGGCGCCATATCGATCATCGACTTTCCGATGGTCCTGATCGACGGGAACATGCCGGCATCTTTGACGGAACAGATCGTCGAACGCCTTTCTTCGCAGTTCCAAAAAGACCCGCCGCCCGGCCTGATTATGCCCGACATTCAGCGCGGCTCGCTTGGTCCGCGCGCCAGATCACTTGGCGCCGCGAGCATTCCGCTATCCCGAAAATACATGCTGGAAGCCTGACAGGCAGCAGCACCGCAGACGCGCCCGAATAGGTAACACCCGCCGCAGTGTCCGCCATGGCGATGACCAAGGGTACATCGCCTGCCTCTACAGCGGCGGAGAGAATCTCGTCCACCTTGGTCATGTAACGCTTCCTCCCCTTTCGCGCGTTACGAAATACGACAGAGGAATAGCGGTCCGGTGGGATGACTACGCCGGCACATGGGGACTTTTGGCGAAATGGTGGCGACAGTTCCTGGGCACCCAAGACTGAGATCGAATTCGAGCGACGCCGATCGGGAACGCATTTCTTGCGCGGTTCTACCCACCGTCGGGAACCCGGGAATACTAAGGGAAACGTCTGCCCGCCCCCATCTGCCCGGGGCTGGCTGATACAATTGAAACAATGACCGACACAGATCCGACACAAAGCCTCACCATTTTCCACCGTGACGTTCAAGAGACGTCGATAACAGGTCCCGGCACATCCTGTACCGGGACGATTTGGACGGAAGGATTTTTGGAATGGCAACTAAGTTTGGATCGGTTTGGGCGCAGTGGGTCGGCTGGCTCGGCGCGGAGAATGCTACGCATACACATCAGGTAAATCCGAGCAACAGATCTGTGACGATCAAATCCGGCATCACCCTGCAAAGCGCAGGCGGCGGTTGGGTAGAAGCCGGGATTTTTCAGATAGTCGCCGATGGTCAATTCGAGGAGTTCGATCCGCCTATTCCGAACATTTCACGCGACAACGTGACCCAGATCGTCTTTATGACGCGCGCCAGTGGCTGCTGGGCCCGTGCAAGTCATGAAATCACTTACTGGAATTGAGGATAACGCTATGGATATCAAGAGCATCGATTTTCAAACGACTGACGTGGTAGTAGCCTACGACAGCGAAACCGGCGACGTCCTTCACGTGCACCAGGTTTCAGACGAGGTGGTGGACGGAACGCGCCACAGCAAAGACCGCGGCGCGTTGGAAGCCGGGCGTGATCTGGTTTCAAAGATTGCGCGCATGCAATTCCCAGATCGCTCCGTCGAAATTCTGACGGCCGGACCAGATGCAATGCCAAAGCCTGGTATGCGCCAGCGCGTTGACGTCAGCGCGAAACGCATCGTCGAAGAAATCGACCCCAGTCCAAGGCGCATCATCGAGCCAGCAAAAAGCCGGTAACATCGGCTAGTTCCCGGATGCTCGAGGTCTGAACCTCGGGCCGTTGCCCATCATATAGCACCTGACAGTGGGCAGCGGGGGAATCCCGGGAACGCGATACTTGATTCGGTTTTACACTGTTTGAATTGTGTTTTTTCATCTCTCAGTACCTTGAAGACTTTTTGGTGAATTTTATGAGTATGATTCAGTTTATTCAAATCCTGAGGGCACAGTATTGAAATCTTGAGAACATAGTACTTAGTTCGGTTTCACGCCATTCGAATTGAGTATTATGTCCCTGGAGTTCCCCGAGACTTCGCGAGTACAGCGAATGTGGATTCTAAATCTATTGATCTTTCCTACAGCTTCGTCGCGCTACGGCGCGAATGGGTGTCGGCCTTTGACCCAACCCAAGAAGACCTGATTTGGGGCGAGCGCACGATCTCCCGCCATAGCCCGCTCTAACCCAGAAAGAGCCGGGAAAAACCGTGCTTGAAACTCTGAGGATTGTTCGGCAGCCGTCATCTTGATCTCTGTGAACGTTCTGTATTGTTGTGCCGAATCCAATTCGGACATGAAGGCAATCATCTGCCGCCACGCATATGCCGTGTTCTTCGTCATCTGCAACTTCGCACGCCAATCAGTCAGGGGCGTCTGCTGGCGCTTAGCTATCCATACGAAGCAATTTTGCGCCATATCGCTGAAACTAAGCTCGTGCAGATCAAGCACTGACAAGAGCTGAGCCAGATTATGTGAAGTGATGATCTGCTGTTGTTCGAGGATCATCCCGTTGGAAGCGACTGACCAGTTGTTTGTGCTCGAAAGGCCTGCGCGATCGGTACATATCTCTGTAAGTCGGAGATCCCTCTGGGGTGCCGGAAGTGCGTAATAGCGCGCATAAAGCGTATCTGCGTAATAAGATAAGCTGATGTTCGCGGCTTTCAGAAACTGAGCCGTAAAGGCACCCATGAAAATGTCGGCCGCAATCTCATTAGTGAAGGGAAGCTCCAAACCAGCGAGCTTGGAAAGGACCGAAAACTCTTGGATTAGCGGGTTTGGGAAGATCACGTGAGGAAAGTGTGTCAAGGACAAGCGGACAAGTTCCGTTAACGCCTGGCGCGCCACTTCTTGCCCATCGCACCCGCCGTCGCGGCTCATTAGAAGTGCCTGAGCCCATGGTAACTCCTCAAGCCGTACCTGTGACTCCAGGTTCAGCAATAGAAGAGACCGGCGGTTGTTGAAAGCTCTGTAAAGACTGCGGCAAACCTCAATTTGGGCTTTCGTTGGCAAACCGTTGGCATAGATGCCGGATGTGATTTGAGGCAAAACTTTTGCCAGAACCTCAGGTGCAGCAATCTGCCCACCCTGCACAAGTTCGTCTATTGGGGCCATTCGGGCCGAACGGATCCCAAGAGTGAAGCTCTTAGGTAGCTTTTCACCGGAAGGTGCGCCCTCAATCGCCTCATCAAGTTTGATCGGTCCGGAGATAGCATCTGGTTCAGCAATGCCGATATCTGGCGGCAGTACGGCAAGGCGCGTCGCCACAACTTTGGCAACGGCGTCGTGCCAGACCTTGACGTCCTGCTTTAACTGGCTATCGCGATACGCTCTTCTCGCTGCCGCCTTGCCATACCGCGACCGGTGCCGCGCAACAATGGTCTGGACATTATTAAGCTCGGCCTGTGAGACCCTATCGCCCCTATGCAACTTAATGAGTGCTCGCCGCCCCCTTTGGAATTGGCCGCTTTCCTTCTTCCATCTTTGTGCGGTCGGCTCGGACAACGCGCGTTCGTAGTCGCGAAGCCATTCATTCACGTCGTAGTTCCAGTTTTGCCGACCGTGTTCCGCAAGCAAATCAATCAGCCGGTCATACAGTGGAACCCATCGGGTCAAAGTGTTGTGTTGGATGACAATCTGCGAACGTGGCCGTTTGCCACTCAACTGTTCGCGGACTTCCTCAACTGTTCTTACGAACGCACCGTCGACACCTTGGGCATTACCGGGTGCAGGATAAAATCTCAATCGATCAAAGAACGGGGCAATTTCGGACAAGACTTCTTCGACGACTTCAGGCTTGTTTTGCAACAAGAGAGCGATGATTAGAAGTGCCGTCTCTTCCGGGGTTTGCGCGGCAAACTCTCCGGAATTTGCCTGAGTTCGCAGTTTCTCAAGGCCCTCGTCAGTGAGATGCCAGTTGTTAAGCGCAAGTCGAACTTGCGACGCGTCGGATATCGGCAACGATAGCGCTTCTGCCAAATCGATTTCATGAGGTAGGAGGCCACCGCCCGCAGCGAAACCGCCGGTCGCGAAGCCCCCTCTAACCACTTCTGGCGTTGCCCAAGTTGGCATGCCCGCTACCGGCGTCCGGCTGCCGACCGTTAAATCACCTATTTTCATTCCAGCAATGACATCGCGCCATTGCCGAACACGTTTCTTGCTTCCAGCGCTGAGAGCTTTGGCGAGATTAAGAAACGCGTAGCGTTCGCCTGGTTGCTCCGCCATAGGTTCCTCAAATGGGTCCGAGGGCGGGACTTGCACCCGCGCTCTCCGGGTTCGAAGCCCGGCGCTTTGCTGCTAAGCTACCTCGGAACAGTTGCCGGTGTTGGCTTCGTATCATTGACCAGCCTTGCTGTTAAACACAAGCAGACATTGAGCGTTTGAAACTGTTTACCAGCTCTGTTGGTGGACCAGACCTGCAGTCGCCGCGCGACTTTGCTCTCCTGACAATCGGCCTAAACCAACATCTGTCTTTTTTAGCAATCACGCGGCAGCAACCGAACACCCACGCAGACTGCTTGAGCTTCTGGTTCAACAAGGTTCGCTTGCCGCCAACTTCCTACAAACCTGCTTATTCAAGATAGACTTTCACCACTATTTGAACCCCCCACCCCAACCGGCTAATCTCCTCTGCGTCACCTCCTCCCCCACCCCAGGCGAAAGCACCCCATGGGCCCGACACCAGATCCCTTTTCCGGCGACGACATCCTTCCCGCCCGAGCCGCCGTCGTGATCATCGGCGGCGGTATTGCCGGGACCTCGACGGCGCTGGAGCTGGCGGAGCGCGGTGTGGATGTGGCGCTTTGCGAGAAGGGGATTATCGGTGGGGAGCAGTCGAGCCGGAACTGGGGCTGGTGCCGGCAGATGGGCCGCGACCCGCGGGAGATTCCGTTGATCCAGGAATCCATGCGCGCCTGGCGCGGCATGAACGAGCGGATCGGCGCGGAGACCGGGTATCGGGAGTGCGGCATTCTCTATCTCTGCGAAAACGACGCCGATATGGCCGCGCGCGAGCAGTGGCTGGACGAGCACGCACGGCCGCACCAGCTCGCCTCGCGCATGATCGCGGCGGAGCGCACGGCCGAACTGGCGCCCGGCTCCACCATCAAATGGAAGGGCGCGCTCTACACCGAGAACGACGGCCGCGCCGAGCCGCAGAAGGCTGCGCCGGCCATCGCGGCGGCGGCGCAGCGATTGGGCGCGAAGATCTTCACCGGCTGCGCGGTACGCGGCATCGAGAAACAGGCCGGACGGATCAGCGGTGTGGTCACTGAGAAAGGCCGGATCGACTGTGACGCGGTGGTCGTGGCCGGCGGTGCTTGGTCACGGCGCTTCTGCACCAACGCCGGGGTCGAGCTGCAGGCGCTCAACGTGGTCTCCTCCTGCCTGCGAACCGAGCCGCTTGAGGCGGACCTGGAAACCTCGGCGGCGGGAACCGGCTTCGCCTACCGCAAGCGACTGGACGGCGGCTACACGGTGGCCCACGGCGGGCTCAGCGTTGCGGACATCGTGCCCGACAGCTTCCGCCTCTTCTTCCCTTTCATTCCGAACCTAAAGGCCGAATGGGCGCATCTGAAGCTACGGCTGGGCAAACGCTTCATCGAGGAAGCGACCATGCCGCGCCACTGGGCGCTGGACAGCGTTACGCCCTTCGAGCAGGTGCGCGTCCTGGACCCGGAGCCGGTGCCCTCCATCATCGAGCACTCGATCCGCAATCTGAAAAAGGCCTACCCCGCCTTCGAAAAAATGAGGGTCGCCCAGACCTGGGCCGGCTGTATCGACGTGACGCCGGACGCGGTGCCGGTGATCTCCGAGGTCGACGCGGTTCCCGGCCTCTTTATCTCCAGCGGCTACTCCGGCCACGGTTTCGGCATCGGCCCCGGCGCGGGCAAGCTCACCGCCGACCTGGTGACAGGCGGCCCGACCTGCGTCGACCCCGCCCCCTTCCGCCACAGCCGTATGACCGACGGTTCGGTCGCGAAGATGATGGTGGAAGTCTAAGGTGGGGCCTCAATCCGCATCGGGACGCGGATGCGTTCTCTTGCATCGCACCAGGCCAAGCTGATCTTGCTACGTCACGCGCTTACCAGGCGTCCCCAAATAGGCGTCGGTCGAACAGCGGCCGTTTTGATCGCAAACGGTGACGACAAATCTCTTCCCCTTCGCGTCTCGTGAGAATCGGACTGTCAGTTCGCTGAACGCATCGGACGACCCGCCATGACTTTGGCAGAGTTCTTCTAGGACGCCGGCATAGAGAGTTATGGCCTTCGCCAATGAAGGCGAAGGCCGTCCCCCTGACGTCGTTCCCGTCAGAAAATCGACCGTGATGTGGCCTTCCGGGCTCTTCGCGGCCTCCGCGAAGATGTTCGTATCATAGACACCGATCATCAATCCGATCCCGCTTGCGAGCGAATCAGCGATATTGTGACCGATGGATTTTAGCTCACCGAACTTCATCGCATTCCCGATAGCTTGAGCATTGACTAGGTGACTTCTTTAGAAGCTCTAGACTATGCGACAATCGGATAACCTACCAGTTCAGCAACGGCACCCGTGCATTCAGTGATGGCCGATAGCGAACGTCCCGTGTCAGGGCGGAGAGATCGATCTCCGACGCCAGGACCTGCTGAACCGCACCCCGCGCCATGGCGATCGCCAACTCGCTGCCCGGACAGCGGTGAGCGCCCGCGCTGAAGGTGAAGACCGTCGGCGCGTTACGCGCAGGATCGAAGACGTTTGGATCAACATTTACCGCCGGGTCCCGGTTGGCAGCAGCCAGCAGCAGCAAGACCGCGTCGCCCGCCTTCATCTCTGCCCCGTCAAGCGAGACATCTTCGGCCAGGAAGCGCCGCGTGTTCTGGATCGGCGGGTCGTGGCGCAGCACCTCCCGCAGGATGGCGTCAAGCCGCGCCGGCTCCCTGCGTGCCTGCGCCGCATATGCGGGATTGCACGCCAGGGCAATCAATGTATTGCCGATCAGGCCCGCCGTCGCCTCGTAGCTCTGAAAAAGAAAGCCGATGGCGTTGGCGATGATCAGGCCCTCGTCATGTCCGGCATGCTTGCAGAGGCTGCGCGCAAAGACGCTCAGAAGACTGCGGCAAGACGGCCGGCCGAGAGGATTGCAATGGCTCGGAAACTGCGCCTCCTGGAGCAGATCCTGAAAGAGCGCCCAGAGCGCATCGGCCGCCGCCTTGGCGCGTGCGGTCTGCCAGTCGTCCGCTCCCGGAGAGATACAACGCGCGAAGTCGTCGAGCAGACGCACGGCCCTGGGCAGCCGATCGCTGGGTAGGCCCAGCAGCGATCCCAAAGCATAGACCGGCAAGCGCAGCGTGATGTCCGGCAACGCCGGGCCCGCGGGTTCCTCCCGGCACACCTGCAGGAGGTGCTCTGTCCAGGACATGCTCTGCAATATCAGCTGCCGCCGGTCGAGAGGCGCGAAAGCCTCACAGGCCGCCTGCTTCAGCGACGCCTGAGCCGCCCCGTCCCGCATTCGAACCAGCCGTGCGAAGATTTCCCCTGCGCGCGAGCCGGCGAGCGACGGCGGGACTGGCTGATCCAAGGGTCGCACGCGAAAGGCGGGGGCTTCCAATATGCGCTGAACCAGCTCGGCGTTGGAGACAACCCAAAGCTTGAGGCCTTCGTCATAGTAAAGGGGCCGCGCCTCGGTCAGCGCCGCATAGAAGGGATAGGGGTTCGGCGCGGTCGCGGCCGAAATCGGGCTGAGCGAAATCGGGCGTTCAACCGCCTGTCGCGCATGTGAATGAGGAACCTGACCGGGGCGTTCGGGCAGGTTCGAAAGCTGTGGCATCGTAAGTTCGGTCATGACGCCGAAGTTACCGCATAAGGCTGCATCAATGTTTCGGCACAGACCGAAGTGTTGGAAAAACATCATGCGGGTGAATGCTCAAGCCATCCCCTCTTGATCGTCATGACATGCCTGCAAATTCCGCGTTTGTCCGCAAACGGCAATCGTGGCAGGCTGCTGGCCAGATTTGACGCTCCGCATCGAAACAACCAGCAGCAAGGACCGCGACATGGCCATTTCTGCCGTTCCCACCCTTCGTGATAATGGCGCCTTCTACGAAGAGCGCGTCGATCTCGCCTGCGCCTTCCGCTGGACCGCGCGGCTGGACATGCATGAGGGCGTCGCCAATCACTTCAGCCTGGCGGTGAACGAGGAAGGGACCAAGTTCCTGCTGAACCCCAACGGCGCGCACTTCTCCCGCATCAAGGCAAGCGACCTGTTGCTGCTCGACGCCAACGACCCTGAGACCTTGAACCACCCCAATGCGCCCGACCGCACCGCCTGGTTCCTGCACGGCGCTTTGCACAGGAACTGTCCTCAGGCGCGCTGCGTCCTGCATGCGCATTCCAAGTACGCGACGGTTCTGGCCAGCCTGGCCGACAGCCGCATGCTGCCGATCGATCAGAACACGGCGCGCTACTTCAACCGAGTGGCCATCGACGAGAGCTATGGCGGCATGGCGCTGGAGGACGAGGCCGAGCGCTGCTCGACCCTGCTGGCCAACAAGAAGGTCATGGTCATGGGCAACCACGGCATCCTGACCACCGGCAAGGACGTCGCCGAGGCCTTCGATCTGCTCTATTACTTCGAGCGCGCCTGTCAGACCCTGATCACGGCCTATATGACCGGCCGCGAGCTGCGTGTGCTTTCCGACGAGGTCGCCGAAAAAACGGCGCAGCAGTGGGATGACGAGGTCGCGCTGATCGGCTATCACTTCCGCGAGCTGAAGGCCATCCTGGACAGCGACACGCCGGAGTATCGGGACTGATACCGTAGCGTGCCCAGGCGCACCCAATGACTGGAGCGGACAGGAACGTCCTGATCCTCTGCTCTGACGAGCATGCCCGCTCGGCCACCGGCTGCTACGGCCATCCGGTCGTTCAGACACCGACACTCGACAAGCTTGCGGCGCGGGGCACCCGCTTCACGCAGGCCTATACACCGTCGCCCATTTGCGTACCGGCGCGCGCGAGCTTGGCCACCGGCCTGCATGTCCACGAGCACCGCTGCTGGTCCTCGGCCGAGCCCTATCACGGCCAGATCGAGAGCTGGATGCACCGGCTGCGCGCCGCCGGTCATTCCGTTGTCTCGGTGGGCAAGCTGCACTTCTGCTCCAGCCAGGACAACAACGGCTTCAGCGAAGAGATCCTGCCCATGCATGTCACCAATGGCGGCATGGGTTGGCCCCAGGGCTTGCTGCGCGATCCCCTGCCCGCCTATGACGGCGTTGCGGAGCTGGCGGCCGATACCGGACCCGGCGAAAGTGACTACACGGAGTACGATCGGAAGGTCACTCGGGAAGCCTGCCGATGGCTACGCCGAACATCCTCGGCCAACGCGAAAGCACCCTGGTCTCTCTTCGTATCTTTCGTCAGTCCCCACTATCCCCTGACCGCGCCGCAGACCTTCTTCGATCTCTACGAAGGCTGTGACATTTCTACGCCATTTCAGCGGGAAAACGCGGCACGGATGGCGCATCCTGTCCTGCGCGAGATGGCCGCCTTCTGGGATTACGACAGCCACTTCTCCCCCGACACCCGCCTGCTAGCGCGCCGCTGTTACTACGGTCTCTGCTCCTTCCTCGACGACAATATCCGGCAGGTGCTCGAGGCACTGGAAGATTCAGGACAGGCGCGCGACACGCTCGTGCTTTACATCAGCGACCACGGCGAAATGCTTGGAAATCACGGCTTCTGGACCAAGTCCGTGATGTACGAGGATTCGGTCGCCATCCCGATGATCATGTCCGGCGCGGGCATTCCTTCCAGCAGCAACGAGACTTTGGTTTCCCTGACCGACATCGCCGCGACGGTCGAAAAAGCAGCCGGGTTATCAAAAACTTCCGCGCCAGAACCTTGGCAGGGCCGCCCGCTCCAGGACTTCGCCGCGAAGCCGGAATCGGAGCGTTTCCTGCTCAGCGAATACCATGACGGCGGCAGCCCCACCGGACTCTTCATGCTACGCCAGGGTAATTGGAAGTACGTCCACTACGCTGGTGGACACCCGCCGCAGCTCTTTAATCTGGCGCAGGATCCTCAGGAAGCGAATGATCTTACCGCTGACACCCCGTCCTCGGAAACACTTGAAGAACTTAGAAAAAATCTCTTTTCAATTTTGGACCCCGAAGCGGTGAATGCCTCAGCCTTCGACGATCAGGCGGCCGTGCTGGAACGTTATGGCGGCAAGGAGAAGGTCCTGGCGATGACCAGTTTCAATCACACACCGGTCGCCTGACCTCTCCCACACGACCATAAAATCGCCTGAATAAGGGCCGAAGACAGAGCGTAATGGTGCATCCGCCACCTTTCTGATCGAGGGAACAACTCTATGCTCACCGAAGTCGAATTCTACTATCTGCGCCACGGTGAGACGGACTGGAATCTCAAAGGCTTGGCGCAGGGCCGTACCGACGTTCCGCTCAATGAAACCGGCCGCGCCCAGGCCCGAAATGCCTGTCAGTTGATCGAACATCTGCCGATCGCGACCCTTTGCAGTAGCCCGCTACAACGCGCGTTGGAGACCGCTCAAATTCTCCAAGAACACACCGGCGCCAGGCTCGAAGTGATCGAAGACCTTACCGAATGCAGCTGGGGGGTCCGCGAGGGCCAGGGTAAAGGCGACTGGTTTCATGACTGGAGAAGCGGCAACGCCAATCCCGAGGGCGCGGAACCTTACGACTTGTTTTTGAAGCGAGCGGTCCGGGGAATCAATCTGTCCCTGACGCTGCCAGGCCCGGTCCTGATCGTGGCGCACGGTGGCGTTTATTGGGCGATCGAAAAATACGCCGCGTTGGAAGCCGGAGCGGACCTTCCCAACGCCACACCAGTCCATCACACGCCGCCTCGCAGCGACTTTCCCTGGTGGAACGCCGAAGTGCTCGAAAAGTCGCGCTAAGCGCCGGCCTCGCTCCCTTCCGGAGGGCGATTGGCACGGTCGTTCACAAAGGCCTCAAGATCCTTCTTAGCGACGCGCCAGTCGCGGCCAAACTTCACGGCACGCAGGCTCTCGTCGTGAATCCAAGCCCGGACGGTGCTTTCCTTCACCTTGAGCAGTTCAGCGACCTCGTGGAGGGTCAACATAGGTTGGCTAAGCATTCTAAATTATCTCATAGAACAAAGGCCAATTAAAGCGCTTTTAGAAGTTTATTGGAGTTTGTATGATTGTTTTTATCTATTGCGATGTTTTAAAAACTTTACCGAGACCCAACGGGGGAAGGAATACAAATGCCAAGCCTGCAGCGGCGCATCGCGTCGCTTCTGCATCATGAAGCCACGGGCGGAGTCTTGCTCATGGCGGCCGCAGCAGCTGCGCTGTTATTGGACAACTCGCCGCTGAACTGGCTGTACGATGCTTTCCTCTCCACGCCCGTGGTCGTGCAAATCGGTGCGCTTGCCATCGATAAACCCTTATTGCTGTGGATCAACGACGGCCTGATGGCCGTGTTCTTCTTCCTGGTTGGGCTCGAGATCAAACGGGAGCTACTTCAAGGGCAGCTTTCAAGCTGGAACCAAGCCTCGCTTCCCCTCTTCGCGGCGTTGGGCGGCATGATCGCCCCGGCCTTGATCTACGTCGCGTTCAATTTGGGGGACCCTACGGCCCTTAACGGCTGGGCGATTCCCGCGGCAACCGATATCGCCTTTGCGCTGGGTGTCCTGGCATTGCTAGGCAGCCGTGTTCCGGTGGCTTTGAAAATCTTCCTCCTCGCCCTGGCCATCATCGACGACCTGGGCGCAATCGTCATCATCGCGCTGTTCTACACAGCCGATCTCTCGATTGTATCACTTGTCATCGCCGCTATTTGTCTGGCCATTTTGTTGGCACTCAACCTGTCCGGCGTCCGGCGTATCGCACCCTACATCCTGGTCGGGCTCGTCATGTGGGTCTGCGTGCTGAAATCCGGCGTTCACGCCACGCTGGCAGGTGTCATCGTTGCACTCACGATTCCCTTGCGCGTACCCGATAGTGACAAGCAAGCTCCGCTGCTTCGACTGGAGCACGGACTTCATCCCTGGGTCGCGTTCTTCGTGATGCCGGTCTTCGCCTTCGCCAATGCGGGCGTGTCGTTATCCGATCTCTCTTTCTCGGATCTATTCGCGCCGATACCCCTGGGCATTGCCCTGGGCCTCTTCTTCGGCAAACAGCTGGGCGTTTTCGGTTTCGCCTGGCTCGCGGCCCGGGCCGGCATCTGCCGCCTGCCGGAGGGAACGACCTGGCTGCAGATATACGGCATCGCACTCCTGGCGGGTATCGGCTTCACTATGAGTCTTTTCATCGGCACCCTCGCCTTTGCGGATCCGGCACACGCGGCCGCGGTCAGACTTGGCGTGCTCTCCGGTTCAACTCTCTCGGCGCTGGCGGGTTATATGGTCCTGAGACTTGCAGCGCGCCCTGCCGCGGCTGTATCCATCTCGATCTCAACAGCCGCCAAGGCAAACAGCTGACGCAAGCAACATAAAAGGTGGGAAATCGATGCGTGACGTATCGGAACTGGTTGAGGGTTATCATCGCTTCCTAGATGGTCGCTATACCGAAGAAGCGGAGCTCTACCGGGAACTGGCAGAGATAGGTCAGTCGCCGAAAACCATGGTTATCGCCTGCTGCGACAGCCGCGTGGATCCCTCGGCGATTTTCAGTGCCGGCCCTGGTCGGCTGTTCATTGTCAGGAACGTCGCAAACCTGGTGCCTCCCTTCGAACCGGATGGCGACTATCATGGAACCAGCGCCGCGCTGGAATTTGCCGTCAAGGGCCTGCAGGTCGAGAACATCCTTGTCATGGGGCACGGGCGCTGCGGCGGTATCCGAGCATTCCTTGATGGGCATTATCAAGGCACCAGTGGATACGACTTTATCGACAGCTGGATGTCCCTTCTGAATCCCGCGAAGGACGATGCTCTGCAGGAGTGCGCTGGTGAAACGATCGAAGTTCAGCAGCGTGCCATGGAGCTTGCCTCAATCCGCCACTCGATCGAAAACCTGATGAGCTTTCCCTTCATCCAGGAACGCGTCGCCGAAGGCAAACTGCGCCTCCGCGGCGCCTTCTTCGATATCTCGGAAGGTCAGCTGATGGCGCTGGATCCTGAAACCGGCGAATTCGAGACAGTGGACTGACCCGCGATCCTGGCCTCCGTTAAGAGCTTGGCTCGGTATACGCCGCATGCGCCCTTCGCAGACAGTCCAGAAACTCCTGCACCAGGCGGGAGGGCTGGGGCGAGCGGCGGACAATCACCGCGTGGTTACTTTCATACTGGTAGTCGTCGGACTGCAGCCGGCGCAATTCACCCGACTCAACGAACCGCTTTGCATAGTGATCCGGCAGAAACCCAAGATAACGGCCGGATAGGATAAGGACGGCCAGCGCTTCTTCATCGTAGGCATCGGCGCTGCGCTTCAAACTCAGGCGATGGCTGACTTCCATATTCGGCGAATGAAAGCCGATACCGGCATACTTGTATTGTTGCAGATCCTGCCGGGATAGCTTCGGGTCGGGGCGGTCGAACAGCGGATGACCGGCGCCGCAGTAGAGATACATCTGCTCAGAATAGATGGGATAGTAGTCGAGGCTGCTGGACTGCCGATGAGGCGGAACGATTGCCAGATGAAAGCGTCCGGAAAGCACGCCGCTCTCGATGGTATTATAAGGCTCGACGTGAATCTCAATCGTTGCCTTGGGTGCGATCTCGTCGAACTGACGGATACTCTCAGGAAGCTGCGCTTTGGGATTCGTCAGCGTTTTATCGAACAATGCGATCGATATATGGCCGGTCAGACGCCGGTGGACTTCATCGATATCTGACTGAAAGTCGTTGATCGCCGTGAGCAGCCTGGAAGATGCCTCCAGCACCCGCTCACCCTCGGACGTGAGCGCAAAGCCGGCCGGTCCCCGGTCGCAGAGCTTGACACCAAGCCGCAGTTCCAGGTCCGCCAAATGCCGGCTAATGGTTGAGCGGCCAATGTTGAGCTCAAGCTCCGCAGCCGAGAGTCCCCCACAAGCAACCACTGAACGAAACACCCGCAGCAGGCGGATATCGACATCGCTGACGCGACCAAGTAACGCTTTCCGAGCCATCTGCTGACTATAGCCAAGGTTTCATCAAGATCAAACCATTGACTGAAACCTGGCGAAAATTGAAACATCCAAACCAGAACGCCAACCTTCATAAGAAACGATAGCAGAGAAAGAAAAGCGGCGGCGATTCAGCCGCCGCTTTGCATTCAAGCTACCTGCCAGCTTACGCCGAGGATCAGATGCCCTGCGGATACTCCAGAGCCTTGAAACTAATCCCCTCAACCTGCGGCGCGCGGCCGATACGTCGGATGTTAGCCCAGACATTTTTGTAGTTAGGGATCATCAGCTCGTTCGTGTGTTCGCTGATCACATTGCCGACCTGCCCGAGCGGCGAGCAGAACAGCATAAAGCACTCACCGGATCGCGCCGTGGCAACGGGATAGACCATTGCCTGAGTCGAACCTACGTCGTTGTAGACCTCGACCAGGTCGCCGGCCTCGACGCCCAAGGCCTTCATGTCATCCGGCCCCATTTCGATGGGCGGTGCCGGAAAACGCTCCCGTACAAAGGGCGTGCGAACATCGTAGAAGGCATTCTGCCAGATCATGTTCTTACGTCCGTTGTTGATCAGATAGGGGTACTTCTCCCGCTGCGCTTCGCGGCCCTTTGCCTGCAGTCCGCGCCACAGCGTTGACTGGAAGACAGCCTTGCCGTCCTTCGTCCCAAACTCGCCGTTACTATAGAGTCGTTGGGTGCCGACCAGTTTGCCGTTCTCGAAGCCGGTACAGGGTTCCTGCACACCGTTGGTCCCCATGGCCCGCAGCCGCTCGTAGGTCACGAACTCGCCGCCGCCGGCATGCTTGTGATAGCCGTCCATGAAGGCATCTTCTTCGCTCTGCCAGTCGTAACCCTTGAAACGATCCGCCACGGCATCGTTACCCGCCGCCCGGAACGAGGCCTCGAGATGATTGGCGAGTCGGGCTGCGATGAGGCAGTCGGGCAGAGCCTCACCAGGCGGATCCATGTACTTCTCGGTCAGCCGCAGGCGTCGCTCTCCGTTCATGGAGGTGAGGTTCATCTCGCCCGAGGTGGCCGCAGGCAGAACCACATGACAGGCTTCGCCGATCGGTGTCGGCAGGATATCGACATCGACCGCGAACAGGCCCCCACGACGGATGGCATTGATGATCGCCTCGACCTGCGCCTCCCGATCACCGTAGGGAATTGCTTCCATCGCCTCCTTGACGATGTTGGTCCGGCGGCGGTAGACGCGGCGGAACTCTTCCGCATTGAGGGTCGACTTGAAGTGATCCGTCGCCCAGATGTGATGGATGCCTCCCTCGCCGTTGATCAGCAACTGGTCGACATAGGCGGCCGGCCGGCCGACGTGCCCTTCAGGCGGGCGCGCATAGCCTTCCTGATGGCCGCCGAGCCGGACACAACCAGTTCCTTCCCGCCCGACGTTGTGGGTCGCGAAGCACAGGTTCGCCAGGGCCGCGTTGGTGCGGTAGTTGTCGTTGCCCCAGATGAGCCCTTTCTCGTAGCACATCATGGTACGCCGAAGCTTTCCCTCAGCCTTGGGTTTGGCGATCCACTCGGCAGCCTTGCGGATATCGGCGACAGACAGCCCGGTGATATCCGCGGCCTCCTCTATCGATGTACGGTTGGCGGCGAGCGCGGTGTCGAAGCCGTTGGTGCTTGCCTCGATGAAGTCCTTGGCATGCCAGCCTTTATCTACAATCTCGGTCAGCAGCGCGTTCAACAGCGCAAGATCGGTTCCCGGCTTGATGGCGAGATGCAGGAAGTTATCGGCGCCCGCTTCAATCTCGCAGACGTTCGCTGTGACGGTTCGTCTGGGATCGACGATGATGACCTTGGCCGGTGCATGCTCCTCACCGGGGATCATCTCCTGCTTCTTGCTCATCGAGGAGCCGCGCATGTTCGGTACCCAGTGCGCCAGGAAATAGTTCGTCTGATTCTCCAGCGAATTGGCGCCGACACAGAAGATCGTATCGGCCAGTTCCGCATCTTCATAGGAGTTGTTGAGTTCGCCCATGCCCATATCGCGGGTCGCATGAACTTCTGAGTTATAGGCCGGGCGGTTGTGGATACGGATGTTCTTGATTTTCATGCTCTCGAAATAGAGCTTTCCGGTGCCCCAGGTGTTCTCGTAGCCGCCTGCGGCGCCGCCATGGTCGAAGGCCGACACGATGACGCCGTCCTCGCCCCATTCCTCAACGACACGACGCGTCACATCGGCGACCAAAGACAGCGCATCGTCCCAGGAGGTCGGCATATGCTGCGAATAGCGCCAGACCAGGGGATGGGTCAGCCGGTCGGTCATGGTGCCCATCTGCTCGGAATAACGGGTTTCGCCGTGCCGCCCGCCGCGGACCGAATTCAGTCCCGCGTTCACGACGCAATCCTTGTCCGGCTTGATTACCAGATGGACGGGCCGGCCGTCCTGCTCCACCACGTTGTACATGGAAGGTTGATACCAGGCCTCGGACTCGGCACCCTGCTGCTGCGACAGATCGACACCAAAGGCGTTGTCCGCCGCGGCCGTGCCGCCCTGTTTGCTGAGGTCCCAGCTATAGGCCTTGTAGCCGCAACCGACGATACAGAAATCGCAGGTCACGTTCTGGACCTTTGCGTCCTTAGGAGGAATGGGAAGTTGGTCTACTCCGCGTTTGTAGGTCATGTCATCCTCCCTTATCCGGCCAGCACGTTGCTTGTGCGGCCGTAGATTAACTCGTCCGCGCCTTCGGCAAAGATATCGCCGTTGCCGTCGATCCGGAGATCGAACTTCGCGAGGCTCTGGTTCGACATGCCGAAGATCTGCTGACCTTCCATTTCGGCATCAAATCGTGAGTAATGACCTGGGCAGTTGAGCGTCTTGTCGGCGCCGTTGTAGATCAGCGCGTAGCCCTTGTGCGGACAGAGCACGGAATAAGCCACGATGTCGCCGTCGGGCCCGGCCCCGCCTGGGACCCTTTCGCCCAATTTGATCAGCACCCCCGGCGAGTCCGTATCCGGATACTCGATATCCCGCGGCTCGTTCACTGTAAGTTCGGAGATGTTTCCAAGCCGCGTCGATGGATAATCGACCCTGGCGCGCACCGCGGCATTTGACGTCGACGCAGGCGCCACTGCCGAAGCCGCTGCCCCTGCCGCCGCGACGGCGCCGCCACGTAGAAATTGCCGCCGACCGACATCGACCAGACGATCACACCTAGACATTCTCATCCTCCCTTAAGTCTGTTTTAGAGACAAAGGAGCAAGGAGCGTGCCAAGGCTAAGGCCGCGAAACGGTTCTTTTTCAATGAGTAAGTGCCGAAACGATCTACAAGATGTTCCGGTTTCCAGACCTGGGGGCCAAATGCCGTTCGGAATTCCGAACGTCACCAGAACCGAGTCTAACCAACCTCTTCAAGGTCGATCCCGAGCCGCCTCATCTTCTCCCAGAGCGTTGTTCTGGACACACCGAGAAGGTCCGCCGCTTTCATCACCTGTTTTCCAGTCGCCTGCAGGGCCCGTAGAATTTGGCGCCGCTCTGCGGCATCTCTGACTTCCGACAGCGTAGCGATATCGCGCCCCTCTTCCTCCGCAGGGGCACCGACCTCCGGAAAGAGATCGCCCGGCATAAGCCAGTCACCGCCGGAGAGCGCAACGCCGCGTTCTATTCGGTTTCGCAATTCACGGATATTGCCCTGCCAATCGTGCGCCAATGCTGCTTCTTCCGCGAGTGCACTTACACCCTTCAATGGCCGCTGCATCACGCCGGCGAACTCAAGGGTAAATCGGTGCAACAATGCGACGATATCTGCCGGGCGTTCGCGCAGCGGCGGGACCCTGACTGGAATGACATTGATGCGGAAGTAAAGATCCTCGCGGAAGTGGCCCCTCTGCACGGCGGCTTCAAGATCCTGGTTGGTGGCGCAGACCAAGCGGGCATTGAAGCGAACGGGTCGCTCGCCGCCAACGCGAAGGAAATGACGATCTTGGAGCAGTCGCAACAGCTTCGCCTGAAGAGCAAGGGGCATTGCGCCCACCTCGTCGAGGAAGAGGATACCGTGCCCGGCCCGCTCCGCGTAACCCTGATGGCGCGTGTGCGCACCGGTAAACGCGCCCTTTTCATGACCGAAGAGTTCACTTTCAAGCAGGTCACCGGGAATAGCCGCGCAGTTAACCGCCACAAAGGGAGCCTGCGCAGCGGAGGAGATCTGCTGCACAAACCGGGCGCAGACCTCCTTGCCGGCACCGGTCTCTCCGGTAATCAACAACGCGCTCCCCAGATCGGCAACGCGCCGCAGAAGGTGCTCTACATCCAGTATTGCCTTGCTTGTGCCGAGGTTCGGCACATCACCTGAAAGCCTTTCCCGCCGCTCGAGAAGAAGCTTCACCCGATCCAGGAAATCATCCATGGCGAAGGGCTTGGTGAGATAGTCGCCGGCGCCGGCCCGCATGAGCGCTACAGCTTGGTCGATTTCACCGTAGGCCGTGATAAAAAGAAACGGTGGCGCCTTGTCCGCGCGGACGGCCTCACGAAACAGCGCTTCGCCCGCCATGTCGGGAAGGCGGATGTCACAGATCACCAGGTCGTGCTCCAGGCGTTGCAATCCCGTCATCGCTTCGTGGCCGGTTGTCCACCAATCGACTTCACAGCCTTCCAACCGGAGACGCTGCAGCAGCGATTCCCCCATGATGGGATCGTCTTCGATAACCCCTATGCGACAGCTGTCAGGCAACATTGCGAAGAACCTCGCCGCGCAGCGGCACCATAATCTCGATCCTTGTGCCGCTCTCGGCACCGGTCCCTACCTCAAGCCGTCCGCCCAGTTCGCCGACAAGGCGGCTTACCATCCAGGTACCGAGCCCATGCCCTTCGACCGGTGGCGCCAAGTCTTTGCCGGTATTCCGCAAGATCTGCGTGATCTCCTTCGGCAATCCCGGTCCTTCATCCGCGACCGCCAGAACGAGCCCGTCGTCGCTCGCTTCCGCGTGAAAGGTGACCCGCCCTTCGACCGGCGACGCCGCGCAGGCGTTGAGCAACAGGTTCAGTACGACCTGCCGGATCGGGCCGGAGGGTAAGCGGAGCGAGCCAGGCAGGTCATTGCGCCAGACCAGGGTCAATCGACGCCGGGAAACCTCCTGGCGCAGCAGAAATTGCAAATCATCCAGGTCGGCAGGCCGCAGCGGCAGATCCGACTCTCCACCCTTGTAAGTCACAAGCGTAGCCCGGACCACATCACGCATGCCACGTAGCCCGCGTTTGAGAATAGCGAGTGACCCACGACGTACCGCGGGATCTCCCTCATGACGCTCGATGGTGTCGATGGCGTTGAACATACCGCCGAGCGGATTGTTGATCTCATGAGCCAGTCCGGAGGCAAGCCGGCCCAGGCTCGCAAGCTTTTCCTCCTCCGCGAGGCGGGCCGCGAGCGCTTCCTTCTGATTGAGAGCGCGGACCATCGCGTTGTAGCGCCGGAAGAGACGGCCGAACTCGCTGTGGCGGCCTGGCGTCTCTAACAGGGGTATCGGTTCTATCCGGCCACCTCGACCTCGATCCAGATACTGCGCCAGGATCCCAACGGGCCGCATCATGCGGCGCACGGCGAGATATCCGAAGCCCGCGAACATCGCCGTGAGCACCAGGTTTGTTAGCACGAGCGCGATGAGGACTTCCCGGCGCTCCTGCATCAGGTCTCGAATGTCGATCTGGGCATAGATCCAGCCGATCGGTCGATCCTGGTAGGACAGTGCGCGCCGGATGTAGGCGCGGCCGTCTTCCTCGGCCAGTACAAGATCATCGCCGGACCCAAAGCGGTCTTCGAACTCGGATGGAACCGCCTGCTGCGTTGGAAAGCGGTGCGGATCGGACGAAGCCAAAGTGTTTCCATCCGGCGTGGCCACAAGTGTGTTCACCGCACGGACCCCGACGTAAACATGGCGGGTGCGATCCAGTTGATCGAAGATCTCCCAGATATCGTCTCTCAGAACATGGGGCACGACAGAGGCAGAGAGACCATCAAGATAGGCACCCGTAAGCTCCTCCAGGTGCCGCTGTTGGGTTTCGGACAGCCGCATCAGTACCTGATTGGAAAGGATGAGGCTGACCGCCACCATCAGCACCGCAACCATCAAGGGGACTTTGACCGTGATCGGCCAGATGGCCATGACGCGCAGCAGGCCTTTCATCCGAAACTCCGCGCCAGTTCATAGTTCCGCACGATGCCGTCGAACAGCTCGGGTTCGCCCGCCGTGAAACCGTCCAGGCGCAGGAGATTCAGAACCTCGAGGCCTTTGGGATCACGGTCCATAGACGTCAGGGCCTGGCCGATAGCCGCCGCCAGGGGCGTCCCTTCAAGCGAGCGAGCGCAAGCAACCGGCGGAAAGCCAAGCCATTCGGATTTCCGCATCACGCGCGTCTTGCCGGTCAGTTCCGGCTCAATCTCGGACATGACCTCCCAAACGTAACCATCCACGCTACCGCTTTCGGCAAGACCCGAGGCAACCGCCCGAACCACGTTGCGGTGCGAATAGGTGAAAAAGCTCTTCCGGAAAAAGCTGCTGGCGGCCTGTTGCTGTTCCGCCAGAACCGCCTGAGTGACCAGATAACCTGAATTGCTGTCCGGATCCGAGTAGGCGTGGATATCGCCGCGGAGCTCGAGAACCTCTTCAACGCTTCGGTTCCGGTCGACAATTAGATAGGACTGATAAAGCGGACGGCCCCGCCAAACCGGCACGGCGAGCAAAGACAGTTGCGCACGGTACTTGATAAAGGGATAGCCGCAGATCCAGGCCGCGTCGAGTTGGCCGGAGACCAAAAGCGCCGTGATTTCCTGATACGTCCGCCGCATCACCAGAGTGACAGGTCGACCCAAGGCGCTCGAGAGGTACCCGCGCAGCCGTGTGAGAAGTTCGAGGTCGGAGCTGAGAAAAACAGGGGTCAAACCGAAGCGGACTTCGCCGCTTTGACCGAGCAGTCTGCGCGGAAGAAGCGCCAAAGAAGCCGCGCAGGCCAACGTCGCCAGGAAACGCCGTCGCCTGAAAGAACCCGCGCCGCTGTACAAGGGTGGTGCGGGACCAGGCGCAATTCGCCTTGGCATTACATCCTCCCCAAAACCGGACGTTCACTATCCGGCCTTTTTTATTTGCTACTTAGTTTACACCTACGCAGGTGCTTTCGCAAAAAGTCGATGGCGACACGCACTTTGCTAGGAAGATAAGCGCGGCTCGGATAGAGCAGCCAGGCGCCGGTATCGAAAGATGTCGCCGCGACATCGTAGTCGGGAAAGACATCCACCAGCCGCCCGTCGCCAAGCTCGCGCTCAATGAGCCAGTCCGCCAACAACGCGGGTCCCAAACCTGCAAGCGCGCCCTGCCTCAGGGCAAGTGCGTTGGACATGGCGATATCCCCATTGACGGGCACCTCCTGCACCTCGCCCTTTCGGTCCCGGAACAGCCACCGCGATCTGAAGTCCGGAAAAGTGAACAGCAAGCAAGACCTGCTCTTCAGCTCATCCGGCTTGGAGAGGGTCCCCTGAGTTCGCAAGTAGTTGGGTGTGGCCACAACCCGATAGCGCGTTGCCATCAACTTGCTGCCAATCACATCGCCTCCTGGCGCCGGAGCCAGGCGGATCGCCAGGTCGATCCGCTGTTCGATCAGGTCCAGATTCTCATCGGTCATTAGAAGATCGAGCTTGAGGTCGGGATAAACCTCGCGAAAGTCAGTGAGCAGCGGCACCAGGCAAGCCTGCCCAAAAGCGACCGAACAAGTCAGGCGCAGCGTACCGCTGGGTGACTCGCTCGCACCGATCGCTTCCTCTCGCGCCCGCGACAATTCCTGCACCAAGGGTTCGACCCGGCGCAGATAGAGTTCCCCAGCCTCGGTCAACGAAAGGCGCCGCGTCGTGCGCTGCAATAACCTGACGCCTACCTCCTCCTCGAGGGATGCGATGGCACGCGAAACCGATGAGGGGTCGAGGTCCCGCTGACGCGCGACAGCCGCGAAACTGCCAGAACGAACCGTTTCAACCAATAATTCAAGGTTTATCAGATCCATTCATGCATTATGCGCATGACTGAGACATACAGAAAGCGTAATCCTGAGCATCCGGGGCGCACCGAAGCGGTACAAGCATTGGCGATATCGCCTCTCGGCCTATCCCTCGCACAACGGGTCAACTTGATCAGCCGTTACTCTTCGCCGCATTAGGTCCGCGTTTTCTTGCCTCGGCGCAGCGACCGACGTGCGGAGGTCTGAAGCTCGGTGCGCGCGTTGTCTTCGTCCCGTTCGGCGAAAAGCCAGTCGATGAAAACCTCGACAATGGGCGCAGCCTTCACATCGTTTCGGCAGGCAACGTAGAAGCTGTCGACCGCAGGCACACCGAGATCGAAAGGCGCCACCAGGCTTCCCTTCGCCATCAGGCTGCTGGCGGTGAAGCTGTCGCCCAGAACGACGCCATTGCCATGCAGCGCCGCCTCGATAGCCAGGCGCGCATCGCTCATAAAGTGATGCGGCCCGCGGCTCAGCTCCAGCGCATCCGCCTCAGTCAACCAGGCCTGCCACTCCCGCCCGTCATCCGCATGCAGGATAACATGATGCGCAAGATCCCTGATCGACCGGAGGGGATGGCTGCCCAAGAGTGTCGGACTGACCAGCGGAAAGAGCTGAAGTTCGCTCCAGAGCCGCACCCAGCAATCCGACCAGTTTCCCTGGCCATAGCGGATGCAGACATCGATATCGGGGTTATAGAGATCGTTCGCATCGTTAGATGGAATAAGTTTCAAACGGACACCGGGAAACTGGCGGGTGAAGCGATTCATGCGGGGAATGAGCCAGAGCGACAGAAGCGCAGGCACGCAGCTGATGGTGAGATCCCCGCCGGTTGTTGGACGGGTCATCCTGGCGGTCGCCGCCGCGATATCTTCAAAGGCGCTGGAAATGGTCGGCAAGAGGGCGGCGCCATGCGGCGTGAGCTTCACGCGTTTCGCGCCGCGTTCCAGCAGATCGACCTGTAATGCTGCCTCCAGCGCGCGGACCTGGTGACTGATCGCGCCGTGGGTGACATTCAGTTCATGGGCCGCGCGGGAGACCGAGCCATGACGCGCGGCGGCTTCAAAAGCACGCAGTGGATTGAGTGGCGGAAGGCGGTTCGACAAGGCAGAAACTCTTTGTGAGAAAATTTCACAAAGAAACCTATAGGAATGTCAATTGCCTTCGCAACAAGCTTTACCCGATACTACCGCAGCAAAACATGGGAAAACCCTTTGGGAGTAAGGCATGACCTGGGATCAAGCGCGGCTGGCCGCCCTGCGGGAAAAGTACGATCAGGGCCACGGCGGCGATCTCTACGATCCGCAGTTCCGTCAGGTCGCCGACAAGATCTTCTCCGAGAGCGGAACGCGCATGGCACCCTACGCTGGCGTTCCCACGTTGCTTGATGCCCCCTACCGCCAGATCGATCCTAACAAGCCGGACTTCGGCGACCTGCAGGTTGCCATGATCGGCCTGCCCATGGATTTGGGCGTCACCAACCGCACCGGCGCCCGCTTCGGCCCGCGCGCCTTGCGTGCGATTGAACGCATCGGGCCCTACAATCATGTTCTGGCTTGCGCGCCGGTGTTCGACCTGCGCGTGGCCGATGTCGGCGATGTGCCTTTTACCAGCCGTTACCGCCTGGAGGGCAGTCTCGATGATATCGAAGCCTACTACGACAAGGTCGTGGCTGCGGGCATCACGCCTCTTTCTGTCGGCGGAGACCATTCTGTAACCCACCCCATCATGAAGGCCATGGGGCGCGACCGGCCGCTGGGCATGATCCATATCGACGCGCACTGCGACACTGGCGGCTCTTTCGATCATACCAAGTTCCACCACGGTGGCCCCTTCCGCAACGCGGTGCTTGACGGTGTGCTCGATCCGACCCGGACGATTCAAATCGGGATCCGCGGTTCGGCGGAATATCTCTGGGAATTCTCCTACGACAGCGGTATGACCGTGGTCCATGCCGAGGAGGTGCCGAAGATGGGCATCGAGGCGGTGGTGGCGAAGGCCTTGGAAGTGGTCGGCGACGGACCGGTCTATCTCTCCTTCGACATCGACGCCATCGATCCGGCCTTCGCGCCGGGTACGGGAACGCCGGAAGTCGGTGGCCTGACGACCCGCGAAGCATTGGAGATTCTGCGCGCCCTCAAGGGCGTCAACCTGGTCGGCGGCGATCTGGTGGAGGTCGCGCCGCAATACGATACCACCACCAATACGGCGCAAGCCGGGGCACAGATCCTCTTCGAGATCTTAAGTCTCATGGTCTACAGCCCAAGCGTTAACGGGAGCTAACGTCCAAGTCCTTGTCTCGGTCCAGCCTCCTAACCGGAGGAGAATACAAATAACCCGGGCCGCGGCCTCAACAGCGGAGTGAACAAATGTCCTACAAAAAACATAGCGGAAAGTCCGGTCTCAACCGGCGGCAAGTGGTCGCGGCCGGTCTCGCCGGCGCAAGCGTTCTCGCCATGCCCAACATCTTGCGAGCCCAGGATCGCTCGCTCAAGGTCGGCGTCTACGGCGGCTATTTCAAAAACGCTTTCGACGAGCACATCTTCCCGGCCTTCACTGAAGCCACCGGCATCGCCGTGGAGTCCGTGGCCGAGCCGACCGGCGAAGCCTGGCTGGTGCAGCTGGAACAGGCCGCGCGGGCAGGACGCGCCCCGGCCGACGTCTCCATGATGGCGCAGACCGCCATGTTGAAGGGCCAGGCCAGCGGCCTCTGGACGCCCCTCGACATGAAACGCATCCCCAATGCCAGCAGTCTGCTAGACAGCTTCATCAACAGCTACGACGACGGTCGCATCGCCGGCATCGGCGCGGTCGCCTGGTACATCACGCTGGTCTCCAACACAGAAGCGTACCCGACGGCACCTGAGTCCTGGGCCACCCTCTGGGATCCGGCCAACAAGGACAAGCTCGGCCTGCTGGCGCTGGTCTCCAACTCCTTCCTTCTCGAGGTCACGGCTAAGACCTTCATGGGCGGCACCGACGCGCTCAGCAGCGAAGATGGTCTGAACAAAGCCTTCGAGAAACTGGCGGAAGTTAAGGGTAACGTGCGACTCTGGTATCGGGACGAGGCCCAGTTCGAGCAGGCGCTGAAGACCGGCGAGATCCCCATGGGTCAGTATTACCACGACGTCACGGGCCTCGCAGCCGCCGACGGCCATCCGGTCCGCTCTACCTTCCCGAAAGAAGGCGGTATTCTGGACAGCGGCGCCTGGGCTCTGACCAAGGCTTCCGACAAAGTCGACGAGGCTCACATCTTCATCGACTACATGAGCCAGCCCTCGATCCAGGCGACCATGTCACGCAAGGTCGGCACGGCGCCGACGGTCAAACGCGATCTGCTCGATCTTACCGCGGACGAGTTCGCGGCGGTCTCCTCCGAGATCGACCCGATCCTGCCGCGCTACGACCTCCATCAGAGCAAGTCCGACTGGCTGAATCAGAAGTGGACTGAGCTCATTGTCGGCTAACGGCGGCTGACAGCGGCGAAACCAATCCCTTAGACTAGCGACAGGAACCGCCCGTTCAGCGGGCGGTTCCTTACATGCTACTTTAAAGCAGATCGTGGTTAGATTGGCTCAAAATTCACTGTCTCTCGATCAAGCAAGGCGCTGCTCTCGCCTCTGACTTTAGCGCAGATCTTGAGACAGTTTGATTCAAGCAAACCAGATCCACTCTAGCCGGAGACAAACCCATGTCGGGTCTTGCCCTCGAGGCCATTACCAAACGCTTCGGCTCGGTCACCGCCGTCGATGGCGTATCCCTCACCGTGCCGCACGGCACCTTCGTCTGCCTGCTCGGACCCTCGGGCTGCGGGAAGACCACCCTGTTGCGCATGATCGCGGGGCTGGAAGATCCGAGTGGAGGCCAGATCCTGATCGACGGCGGCGATATGACCGCCGTGCCGACCCACAAGCGCGACTTCGGGATGGTCTTTCAGTCCCTCGCCCTCTTTCCGCACCTGAACGTGGGCGAGAACATCGCCTATGGCCTGCGCATCCGCGGTATGAGCAAGAGCGAGCAAGACCAGCGCGTGGAAGAGCTGCTGTCCCTCGTACATCTGTCCGGCTATCTCGACCGGCCCGTCAGCCAGCTTTCCGGCGGCCAGCGGCAACGGGTCGCCATCGCCCGCGCGCTTGCGGTACCGCCCAAACTCTTTCTGCTCGACGAGCCTCTCTCGGCGCTGGACGCCAAGCTGCGCGAGGCCATGCAGGTCGAGCTACGCCAACTGCAGCAGTCCCTCGGCATCACCACCATCGTCGTGACCCATGACCAACGCGAGGCCATGACCATGGCGGATCTGGTCGTGGTCATGGGCGAAGGCCGGATCCGTCAGGCCGCCTCGCCTATCGAGATCTATCGTCAGCCGGCCGATGCTTTCGTGGCAGACTTTATCGGCTCGACCAATCTGCTATCAGTCGAGAAAAGCGCCAACGGCAGCGCCCAAATTGCCGGGGCGGCGATTGAAGGTCTGCAGATGCCGGAAGAGCTCGCCAAAGCCCAAGTCTCGATCCGCCCCGAAGACCTGCGCCTGGTGCGGCCCGAAGACGCGCCGTTGCGCGGGCGGGTCACCTTCCTGCGCGATCTCGGCGGCACGATCGAAACCTTTGTGGAGGTCGCTGGCACGCAAGTGGTCGCCGTTTCAACCCCGCGCGAGCGCCCCGAGGTCGCTGTTGGCGAGGAAACCGGCGTGCTGTTGCCGCCAGAAGCCTGCGTGGTGCTCAAGCAATGAGACGTAGCCCCGCTGTCACCCTGGGCGACCACGCGCCGCTGATCTTTCCGGCAGCCATGCTCACGCTCTTCTTCGTGGTGCCCTTCGGCATCATGATCGCCGTCAGCTTCTTTCAGCGGCAACAGGGCGGCTTCTACGAACCGGCCTTCGTGCTAGCCAACTACGAACGCTTCCTTACGGCCTTCTTTGGGGGCGTCCTGGGCTTTTCCCTCACACTGGCCGCCACCGTCGCCCTGCTCTGCGTCCTGCTCGCCTTTCCCTTCACCTACCTGCTGACCCGGTTAGCACGCAAAACACAGGTGCTCTGGCTTGTGGGCCTGCTGTCGGTATTGTCGCTCTCCGAGGTGATCATCGGTTTCTCCTGGTCGACGCTCTTTTCACGCACCGCCGGTGTCACCAACCTGCTGGTGAGCCTGGGTCTGATGGAATCTCCTAAGGCCCTGCTCCCGGGCTTCGGCGCGGTGCTGACCGGCATGGTTTATCAGGCCCTGCCCTACACCATCCTGGTGCTCTACCCGGCGCTGGCGCGCCTCGATCCGACCCTACTGGAAGCGGCCAAGACGCTGGGGGCCTCGCCGGTTCGTGCCTTCCTCAACGTGGTCGTGCCCGCCCTGCGTAACACCATCGTCGCCACGCTGATCATGGTCTTCGTCTTCGCCCTGGGCGCTTACTTGCTGCCGCAGATCCTGGGACGGCCAAGCCACTGGACGCTCTCGGTGCTGATCACGGACCAGGCTGTTTATCAGTCCAACATGCCTTTCGCCGCGGCCATGGCTGTCTTCCTGGTACTGATCTCTCTTGCGCTGGTTGGTCTTACGCTGATGGTCGGCGGCCGTCGGGAGGCCAAGGCATGAAAAGCAACTGGCTCACCCGCGGCTATATGGCCCTGATCGCGCTTTTCCTGGCGGCGCCCCTGATCGTTGTGGCGGGCGTCTCGGTCAACGAAAAGAAGAGTCTGGTCTTTCCGCCGCAGGGTTTTTCTCTGGCGTGGTATGGAGAAATCTTTCTGGATGACGAGTGGCGGGCCGCGCTGATCGCCTCGATCGGTCTGGCGGCCTTCTCCGCCGCCCTGGCTGTCACCGTCGCCCTGCCGCTGGCGTGGTTTCTCTGGCGGCGCATCGCGCCCTGGGCTCGGATTTTCGAGGTGCTCGGCGTAGCGCCTTTCCTGCTGCCGCCCGTGATCACCGCGTTGGGGTTTCTTTCCCTCTGGGCCACCGCCGGATTCTACGGCGCGCCCTGGACGGCGGTCATCAGCCACGGGATCTTCTTTGTCACCCTTCCGCTGGTGACACTCTCGCTGGGCTTCGCCTCCATCGACCGCTCCCTGGTGGAAGCGGCCGCGACCATGGGGGCAAACGACCGGGTGGTCTTCCGTACGGTGGTGGTGCCACTGATCACGCCCTATCTGGTGTCCGGCTTCGCCTTTGCCTTCGTGCTGTCCCTGAACGAGTACATCGTGGCCTATATGACTGTCGGCTTCACCATGGAAACCCTGCCGATCAAGATCTTCAACGCCCTGCGCTACGGCTATACCCCCACCATGGCCTCGGTCTCGGTGCTCTTCGTCGCTATCGCCGCTATCGCCTTTGGACTGGTCGCGCGCTTCGGCGATCTGCCGCGCCTGTTGGGGGCCTGGTCGGACAAGGAGTAGGCGATGAAAATCGCGGTGCTACAGATTCAGGCGGCCCCAGGAGACGTGACCGCAAATCTGACGAAGATCGAGACCGCAGCCAGCGAAGCCGCTGCGAAAGAGGCACAGATCCTGATCGCGCCGGAGTTGGCCTTGCCCGGCTACGGCGCAGGCGAGGCGATGCAGAATCTGGCCGAGCCTGTGGAAGGGCCGCAGGTCGAAGCCCTGCGCAAGATTGCTGGCGAACAGCAGATTGCCATCGTCGCCGGTTTCGCCGAACGGGATAACGATCAAGTCTACAACAGCCTGGTCATGGTGGAGGCTGGCAAAGCGCCGATCATGTACCGCAAGACCCATCTTTATGGCGACTACGAGAAAGAGCTCTTTTCAGCCGGCGCCATCGGAACTGCGCTCCACGGCTTCGCCGGACTCAAGCTCGGCTTTCTCATCTGCTACGACGTGGAGTTTCCAGAGAATGTGCGGCGCCTGGCGCTGGCAGGGGCGGATGTCGTGCTGGTGCCGACCGCCCTGCCCCTGGACGGCTACTCGGACTTCATCTCATCCCGTGTGGTGCCGGTCCGGGCCTTCGAAAATCAGGTCTTTCTGGCCTACGCAAATCATGCCGGCAGCGACGGCCGCTTCACTTACGCCGGGCGATCCTGCATCGCCGCGCCGAACGGCGGTCTGCTGGCAGCCTCGGACAACAACGCGGAAAGCCTGCTCATCGCTGAGATCAGACCCCAGGACTATGCGGAGAGTCGTGCCGCCAACGCCTATCTGGCGGACCTCTCCGGCGGTTCGCCGAGCAAATAAGCTTCCTGCCGCTTGAAGAGCTCCACGATCACGTCAATGGCGGCGCGAACCCGCGGCGTCTTCAGGAGGTCTCGATGGACCAACAGCCACTGATCGAGGATCAGGTCGCTTGGAACAGGTGTGACCCGTTGCAGGGTCTCGTCCGCATCCCCGAGGAAACAGGGGAGCACACCCAGGCCGCAACCACGGCGCACGGCATCCACGATGACGAAGCCGTTGGTCGAGCGGGTTTCCGGCGGGCGCGCGCGCCGCTTGTCGAGCCAGCGCTGCGGAGCAAAATAGCCGTGTGCCTCGTCATAGCCCACCCAACTGCAGGCCTCGTAGCGCTGCTCCGTCATCGCCGCGGGCGCATGTTCGACATAGTCGCGCAGGCCGTAGACCGCGTAGGCGGTCCGGCCCAGCTTTCGCGAGACCAGGCCTGAACTCTCGGGCAGGCATTCCCGGATCGAGATATCGGCCTCCCGGCGAGTCAGATTGGCCTGCAGGTGCGAAACGTAGAGTTCCCACTCCACCTCCGGCAGAGCCTTCTTGAGATCCATCAGATGCTGGGACAGAAAGCCAGTCATCATCTCGGCGGTCGAGACCCGGACCGTGCCGGTCAAATTCTCCGCGAAGGAGTCCCGGCGGCGCTGGATCACTTCCGCAGAGCGGGTCATCTCCTCGGCCAGGGGCAGCAGCTCCTCTCCGGCCGCCGCCAATACAAAGCCGTCCTGACGCCTGTCGAAAAGCCGCGCTGAAAGAGCCGTCTCCAGGCTTTGGATCCGCCGTCCAACGGTCGGTTGGCTCAGCTTCAGTTCACGCGCAGCCGCGGAGAGCGTTCCAAATCGCGCCACGGCGCAGAACACACGCACATCATCCCAGTTCAGTGCTGATCCCATCGCAACGCTCCTTTCCACCTTGGTTCTCAGCTCATTCAAAAACGAATAACAACTATAAAGATACGATAATAGAGCTTCATTTCTGAATGATCTATCCCTGTTCGCAGATCCCGCGGCCTCGCCGCCTCTCGATACGAACAGGACACCTCATGGACGGCTCATCCGCACGCTCCACATCACAGGCCGGCACTCTGTTACCTACCCCTTCAAGCGGCTCCAGAACCGCTTTGCAGGGCATCCTGCTCGCACTTGGCGGAACCGCATTCTTCTCCTTTATGTTCGCCCTGCCGAAACTGGCGGGCCCTGCCGCGAACGGTGGAGACATTCCGGGACTGCAGATTGCCTTCATCCGCTACTTCGGCGGCTTTCTCATGGTCCTGCCGATGGCCGTTGCGACCCGTTGGAAGGGAACATCGCTGGTCAGTCCTCAGCCACAGTGGCATTTCTTCCGCGCCACACTTGGTATCGCCTCAGTGGTTTTCGGCGTTTACGCGGCAACGCATATGCCCCTGGCCGATGCGACGGCAATTGGGCTGACCAACGGTGTTTTTGCAATCCTGCTGGCCTTCCTCTTCTTCGGCGAGCGCCTTTCGCCCCTGGCCTGGCTGGCCTCTCTGGTTTGTCTGGGTGGAGCGCTTTTGGTTGCCCGCCCCTCTGCCGATCTCATCACGGCCTTTCAGGATAATCCGGCGGCGCTCATTGCTTTGGCAGGTGCGATCACCATGGCCGGCGAAGTGGCGATCCTGGCACATGTTTCCCGCCGGGAGCCCGCGGCCCGAGTCCTGCTCTATGTGAACGGCCTTGCGTCTTTGGCCTTACTGGGACCCGCCCTTTACCTCTGGGAAGATCTGGATAGCACGACATTACTCTTTATCGCCGCCATGGGGCCGGTCGCGATCCTGGGTCAGATCTGCAATATCTGGGCACTACGCAAAGCCACCATCTCTCTGCTGACACCCTTCCGCTATAGCGCGATGGTCTTCGCCACCCTCTTCGATCTCGTCTTTTTCGACCGACTGCCCGACGGTATCACCGTCACCGGTTGTCTGCTCGTGGCACTGGGCGGACTCTGGCTGACACGGCTGAAGCAGCGCAGCAGATAAAGTTCCATAAGTTGTTGATTGCGATCTCAACCTCATGCGGTAGTGTGCCCTGATTCAAACACTTGGGGGGACGCATGAACAAGATTGATCTGGACGGGCACGTCGCCATCATCACCGGCGGCGCTCAGGGTATCGGCTTTGCCATAGCCGAACGGCTGGTCGAGAGCGGCGCGCAGGTCGCAAGCTGGGATCTTTCCGACGAGAACGAAGCCGCCATGGAAAAACTCGGTTCGTCAGGCTATGCGATTTCCTGCGATGTCACCGATTGGGACTCGGTCACCCAAGCCTTGGCGCAAACCCGCGAAGCCCTCGATACCCCAAACATACTGATCAATTCCGCCGGCATCGCCGGGCCGAATGCTCTGGTCGAAGACTATGACCTGGACGACTGGCAGCGGGTTATGGAGATCAACCTGAACGGCACCTTTCGGGTCATTCGGGCGGTCCTGCCGGAGATGAAGGCCGCGAACTACGGGCGGATCGTCAACATCGCCTCCATCGCTGGCAAAGAAGGCAATCCCAATGCCTCGGCCTATAGCGCTTCGAAAGCAGCCGTCATCGCCCTGACCAAATCACTTGGGAAAGAGACAGCAAATCACGATATCGCGGTCAACGCCGTTACCCCCGCAGCGGCGCGCACGCGCATTTTCGATCAGGTCACCCAGGAGCACATCGACTACATGCTCTCGAAGATCCCGCGTAATCGCTTTCTGAAAGTCGAGGAAGCGGCGGCGATGATCGCCTGGCTGGTCTCTCCCGAGAATTCCTTCACCACCGGCGCCGTCTTCGACCTCTCCGGCGGCCGGGCGACCTACTAGGCGGCAACTCTAAAAGCTTAGCTTTCCGTAGAGCGAGTCGAAGGGGACCATGACGTGGTCGCGGTAGGCTTGGCGATCCTGTAGGCGTGCGTACCAGGCTTCTATGTTCGGCAAGGACGGACGTGAAATGTCCATTTCATAATAGCGATAGAGCGTCGTAGCGGCCGGAATATCGGCCAGCGTCAGATCCTCACCAAGCAGATAGCCGCTCCCTGCCATCTGTCCGTCGAGCAGCTCGAAATCCTTGTTGGTGCGGTCGATGGCGCTCTTGACGAAGACCGGATCGCGGTCGGCTTCGGGAGTCCGGTAATAGCCCCAGAAGACATCCATAAAGCTGCGCTGCAGTTGGGACTGCGTCCACTCGATCCACTGGTCGGCCTTCGCGCGGGCTGCTGCATCTGCCGGCCAAAAACGTGGATCGCCGGAATTAGCCGCCAGATAGCGCAGGATGGCGTGAGATTCCCAGACGATGGTATCGCCGTCTTCGAGCACCGGGATGCGCCCGTGCGGGTTCATCTTCCGAAACTCGGGACTGTCGAGGCCACCGAACTTCCCGCCGACATCTATCCGTTCATGCTCGAGATCAAGTTCGCCAACCAGCCACATGACTTTCTGCACATTGGAAGAGGTGCGGCGTCCCCAGATCTTCAGCATCGGTCAGTCTCCTAAACGCGTTACAGGCCCAGCGCACAACCATCCTTGCGCGGATCGGAACCGCCGATCAAGACACCTCGTTCATGATCGATCCAGATAGCCTGACCACCGCCTATCGCCCGGTCGGCCCGTGTCACGGCATGGCCGCGTGTCGCGAGGCCGCCGAAAACGGCCTGGTCGTAGCCGGTTTCAACCTTGAGGCTGCCGCCCGAAGCGAAACTGCGTGGACACTCGAGCGCCTGCTGGACATCCAGGCCCTGGTCGAGCACGTGCGAGAGAAAGTCCGCGTGGCCGGTTGCCTGATAGTGCCCCCCCATGACGCCGAAGGGCATGACCGCCCGCCCCCCGCGCATCACCATGCCCGGGATGATGGTGTGCAGCGGACGTTTGCCTGGCGCGATGCCATTGGGATGCTCGTTCGACACCCGAAAGCTGGCGCCGCGGTTGTGGAGCATGACTCCTGATTTCGGCGCCAGGCGTGTGCTGCCGAAGGCTTCGAAGATCGAATTGATAAAGGAAATGGCATTTCCGTCCCGATCGACCACTGTCAGGTAAACCGTGTCCTTGTGCTCCGGAAGATCGGTGTCCAGCGTCTCAAGCGCTCGGTCCGGCTTAATCTGAGCACGCAGATGCGCGGCGTAAGCCTCTGACAAGATTTGCTCAACCGGGACCTCCACCTGGGCCGGGTCAGCCACATAACGATTCCGGCTGGCGTAACCCAACTTGGTAGCTTCAGCCAAGAGGTGTACGCGATCCAGTTCGGAAAGCTGCCCATCGAACCCAAGACCTGACATCTGATTCAGAATCAACAGTGCAATCAGACCCTGACCGTTGGGCGGGCATTCGTAGACTTCGTGGTCCCGATAGACGCTCTTGATCGGTTCGACCCACTCGCTGCCTTGCGCGGCAAAATCCTCCAGGCTGTGGAAGCCGCCCAGCGCGTGCAGAGTCTCAACCATGTCTTCCGCAACGGCGCCTTCGTAGAAAGCGCTTCGGCCCTTCGCGGCAATGGACCTTAAGGTCTGTGCTAAGGCCGGCTGAGCATGACGGTCACCGGCCTTGGGCGCCTGATCGCCTGGTAAGAAGAGAGCGCTGGCATTGGCGTCCTTGCGCAACCGCTCCGCATTGTCGGCCCAGTCAAGAGCGATGCGCGGAAAGACTCGATAGCCTTCTTCGCCAAGCTCGACGGCCCGGGCGAAAAGGGCGTCTAAAGGACGGGAACCGTACGCCTCGTGCAGGCGGCACCAGGCATCCACCGCGCCAGGAACGGTGACGGCATGAGCGCTTTGATAGTCGATTTCAGTAATGCCCTGGCTCAGGAGTGCATCGGATGAAATGCCGGAGGGCGCGCGGCCGGAACCGTTCAACGCCAAGACCTTCCCGGCGTTCTCTCCACCGGCCGGGCAGTAGAGGACGAAGCAGTCACCACCGATACCGGTCATATGAGGTTCGACCACACAAAGTGTGGAGACCGCCGCCAGCGCCGCATCGACCGCATTGCCGCCGGCCTGCAGTTGCTCCCGGGCCGCCAGTGAAGCTTCCGGATGCGATGTCGCCACCATACCCGCTTCGCTGTAGACGGCCGAGCGCCCGCCTGCCTGAAAATCCCTCATCGAACGTCTCCCGTTTGGCCACCGGAAGCGTTCCCGATGCCAGCCATTACTTTGGTCTGGCAAAGAACCTATGTCGTGAGAGGCGAATAATCCAGATCGTGTTTCACCAGTTCCACCATACGGAAAAGCCAGGCGTAGGAGGCATCCTGTATGGTCTTCACGCCCTCAGCCCGCGTCGCGGAAGCCATCCTCGTCAAAGACCCAGGTCTGCGGTTCATCCGCATCGCGCGTACCGAGCATAACCGGCCGCCCCCAAAGACGGTGGACATGCGCCAGGCTGTGCTCCGCATAGCCAGGGTGGAGGTTGCGGCCATCGTGTTCGTGAACCAAGAGCAAGGTGCCGTTGTGGTCGTAGTCCGCATCCTCGACCTTGATCACCGGCATGGAGGCGGTGCCGACAGAACGAAGGAGGGTCTCCCGGATCGTCTTCCAGTCGCCTTCGTCCGGGGTTTCGGTGACCACCAGGGAGCCGTTTTTCGACTGGAACTCGAAAAGCCCGAGTTCGCCGCAGAGATCCTCGGTCAAGAACCGCCGCAGGAAGGAGGAATCCCGGTCGGTCTCGCGCAATGCGAACATCTTTTCATGGCCGGTCATGGTGGGTTTGCCGTCGCGCGCGATCTCATCGTCGGTCGGATCGTCGTAGCGGCGCTTGATATCGTCCCAGACTTTCAGACCCACGTGATAAGGATTGACGTCGCCGGCGATGGGTTGGACCACCTGATTGTGGCGCACCAGAAATTCCAAATAAATGTCCTGCGGCAAATCAAGACTGTTCATGATTTCCCGGTGCCAGTAGGTCGCCCAGCCTTCGTTCATGATCTTGGTTTCCATCTGCGGGATGAAGTACTGGGCTTCCTCGTGCACGATGGTCAGAAGGTCGCGCTCCCAATCCGACAGCCGTGGCTGGTGATCGCGGATGAAGAGCAGGATATCCTCGTCCGGCTCAAGGGGCACCTTACTCAGGTTCGGCTCGACATAATCCGGCCGTTTGTGAATCTTCGCGAACTCGTCTTCGGGTGGCTGGGCCGCTGCCAGAGCCCGGGTCTTCTGCTCCTCGCGGGTCAATTTGCGGATCGAGGGGTTGCGGCTGCACTGCATGGAAAGCGCATGGGCGGCGTCTAGTACCGGCTCCACCTTGTTTATGCCGATCGAGGGATCTTCCATGTAATCCCGCACCCGGTCGGCGCGCGCCTTGAAGGCCGGGATCACATTGGCTGCCTGGGTGTACTTGAAGGTCGCGTTGTTGCGGAAGAAATCGTTGTGCGCATAGACGTGCGCGATGGTCAGGATCTGCAGGCAAAGTGAGTTCTGACTCATAAGATAGGCGAGGCTCGGCGAGGCGTTGATCACCATCTCGTAAGGTAAGCCGGCCGCCCCGTGGCTATAGAGGGTCGACTGCCGCTCAAAGGACTTGCCGTAAGACCAGTGCGGATAGTGCGCAGGCATGCCGTGATAAGCCATAGCGCCAAGCATCTGGGTATGGTCGCAGATCTCGAACTCCTGATCGTAACAAGTCAGACCGAACGCCTCGACCTTCTCGCGGATCTTTTCGTCCCATCTTTCGAGATCGCTGGTTTCGTAGAGCCGTTCCATGCGCTGTTCCGCTCCGTCTGTTGCTAATGCTGTGGCGCTTCCCCTAGCCGACCGGCTCCTGTTGCGGATCAACCCGCTCCTTTGAGAGCACGGCCTTCAGGCTTGGCCAGACATCCTCCCGCTCATCGATCACCACGGCATGGAAGTTGTCCGCCTTCAACTGCTCAAAAATCTTTCGCATGGAGGTCGCGCCAAAGTACTCGGCCTCCGACTTGATCTCGCCATAGCCGAAGAGATTGCAGGTATCGCAAAGCTCCTGGGCAGCGTTCAAAGCCTCGGTATTATCGCTGCTGAAATTCTCACCATCGGAACAGTGAAAGGCGTAGATATTCCAAAGGCTGGGGTGATAGCGGTCCTGAATGATTTCCAGCGCCTTGCGGTAACCGGAAGAAATCTTGGTGCCGCCGGACTCGCCCTTGTTGAAGAACTCATCCTCACCGACCTCGCGCGCCTGAGTGTGATGCGCGACAAAGACCAGATCGGTGGTCTGGTAGCGCGTGCGCACAAACTGATAGAGCAGGAAGAAAAAGCTGCGCGCCAGATACTTCTTCATCACATCCATGGAACCGGAGGTATCCATGATGCAGATGACGACGGCATTGGACTCCGGCCGCACATCCGGCACGCGGCGCCGGTAGCGCAGGTCTTCCTTGTGGAAGGGAAAGCGTGGCTCTTCTGCCGTTTCCTGCAAGGCTGCAGATCCCGCGGCTGGCGTCACCGGCTCGGGTTTAGTTGCCACGCGCCGGCGGATCTTGGATTTCAGGGTACGCTTTTTATCCAGATGCACCCGGATGCCGCTGCGCCGGTAACCTAGCCGCTTGGTGCCGTGATCCACCTCGATTTCGCGCAGACGCTTGCGCTCCATATCGGGAAGCTGGAGATCTTCGAACAGCAAATCCACCAGTTCATCGATGGTGACATCCGTCTCGTAGTAATCGACACCCGGTCGGTCTCCACCAGGCCCGCGCCCGGAACCTTCACCTTCCTGCTGTTCCTGGCCGATCACCTGGCCCTTCTTGACTTCACCATCGCCGGAAGAAGCCACGCGCGGAGAACCTTCCCCGAAGACAAAGCGATACTCCTTGATGCCCCGGATCGGCACTTTGACGATGCGGTCGGAACTGCGGGTCAGTATCGACTCTTCGGCAACGATCTCGGCGATGTTTTCCTTCAGGGCTTCGCGGATCTTTTGACGATGCCGGAGCCTGTCTCCTGCGCTCCTGTCAGAGCGCAGGGCATCCGATGCGGAATAAGGCCGGAACACGGTAGTCATAGAATCCTCGCTCTCTTGGCTTACACCGCTCCTTCTCGGCTCAATCCTTCCAGAGGTTATTCGCCGCGTACTTCAGCACGATCTCCGCGGAGAATTCGTTGTAGCCACGATCCAGCAAATTCTTGATCAGCGCGTCGTACTTCTCGCCCTGTTCCTCGTCGCGGGTCCTGGCCTTGGTGATGATCCGGCTGATCTCTCGTACCGAGTTGGTCAGCTTTTTCTCGATCGCTTCCTTTAGCGGTTCGTAACTGTTGAAGCTGATCTTTTCGTTGCGCCGGCTGGCCGCCCAGAGATAGGCGATCACTTCCTGTCGGAAGCCATCCGCCGCAGCACCGACAATGGCGATCTGCTCTTCTATAGACTGCAGGAAGGCCATATCGGGCTCGAGCTCTTCACGCGTATCCCGGTCCTTGACCGAGGTCTTGGTCACGTAGGCCTCGGCGTGGTCCAGGTAGTTCTGGAAAAGGGAATCGGCCTGTTCTTCGTAGGCAAAAACGAACGCACGAGTGATTTCCTTCTCCAGGATCTCCAGATAGGCCTTGTGGATCGTATCCTGAAGAAACTCCAGGTAGCGCTTGCGCGTGTCGTCCGGGAAGTCCGCTTCCTTGACCATATTGATCAAGGCCTCGCGGACGTGAATCGGCGTCAAACCTTCTGAACTTTCGGAAAGTGCGTTGTCCACAGCCTTCATGATGAAGCGCGGCGAGATGCCGTTCATGCCTTCGAAAGGCGCTTCCTCACGCAACTCCTCGACATCGATCTTCTTAGCTCGACCCTTCTCGACGATCTTTTCGCCGTCGTAGATCTTCAGCTTGGTCATGAGATCGCATTTGTTCGAAGGCTGCAGCCGCGAAAGGATCGCAAACATGGAGGTGATCTCGAGCGTATGCGGCGCGATATGCGCCCGGAAGCCCGATTTCTTGAGCATCTTGTCGACGATCTTTACCTCTTCGGAGAGGCGCAAGTTATAGGGCACCTTCACCGTCACGATGCGATCCAAAATCGCTTCGTTGGTCGGGTCCGCCTTAAAGCGCTGCCACTCAGCTTCGTTGGAGTGCGCTACAATTGCGGTATCCACGTAGACCGTGCCATGACGGCCCGGTGCCGGCACAAATTTCTCCTGCGTCGCAGTGATAATGGTGTGGAGATATTCGGTTTCGTTCTTGAAGACCTCGATGAATTCCACCAGGCCGCGGTTACCGGCATTGAAGGCGCCGTTGAGGTCGAGAACGCGGGGATCGCCTTCCGAAAAGCGATCCAGTTTGGAGATGTCTTCAGAACCGATCAGGACCGAGGTGTCCTGATTGTTAGGATCGACCGGCGGCACGATCGCCATGCCCCGCCGCGCAGCCTTGGAGAAGCGCGTGGTCGTCACCGGCATCTTTTCATAGTGCCCGTCGAATTCGTTCTCCAGGCGATAGCGGCAGAGCGGGCAGAGCTCTCCGATGATGCTCACATCAAGCATCTTTTCGAATTCACGCCGCAGGTGACTGGGGATGAGATGTAGCGGCTCTTCCTGGATCGGACAGCCTTCGATGGCATAGAAAGGCTCAGAAGCCTCGAGACCCTTGCGCAGTTTCTCGGCGAGCGACGACTTCCCCGCTCCGACTGGTCCCATGAGATAGAGGACCTGGCGGCTTTCCTCTCCCTTGAGGGAAGCGGAATGGAGGTACCGCACAATTTGAGAGATAACGCGCTCGATCCCGAAGAACTCGTCTTTGAAGAAGTTGTAGAGCTTGGGCGCATCGTCGCCGAACAGGCGCTGGATCTTGGGATCGTCTCCACCGGAGAGCATTTCGGTGCCGTCTTTGACGACGGAATCATAGAGTCTGGCATGCGCCAGCTTGCAAAGATCAGGGTCGGCTTTGAGTTTTTCGAGATAGTCGAGGAGCGTCCCTTCCCACCGTGCTTCCGCATTCGCCGCACGGTCGTTTTCGATCAGGCTTTTAAAGTCGCTCGCAGGCTTTGGCATAGTTGATCCTTCTTCGCTTTGGGTGGCGGAAAGGCGCCCCGCCAAACCGGCAGGGGGTCACTCAACTTTTCTCTGCGTCTTCTTGAGATTTGGAAGCCAAAAGTGGCGAAATCAAGGCCTTATCGTTCACTTCCGCGTCAAAATCTCTGCCGGGTTGTGATCGATTTGGTCGCTTTACAGGTGTTATTTATGACCGCAAGAAACGTCGATGCGTCACCCTTTACGACCCCGCCGCGAGACTTTTGCCCGCGAGATCCGAAAGCACTTTTGGCTGACGGATTCACAACCTGAACTGATTATCATTTTGTACGCAAACTTATTAAAATTGTATGTATTTTTCGGGCTCGCTGCCGATTGTGATCGCTACACATCGCGTAACTGGCAGTTTCCCGCCAGTTTCCCATCAAAGCTCATAGGACCGTTTTTTCATTCTGGGCGCATCGGGCCCGAGTCGCTTCCAACCCATCCGCGCAAAAAACACCGTTCTCTTGGAGTCGTCATCGGGACTGAAACGGCGTCGCCAGCAGCAGGGAAAAGTCAAAATTTCACGACAAGCGAGTTGACCTGCTTCGGTTCTGGCAGGAGACTTCTACTCCGAGCGCAAAATACAACAGCTATCTAAGACTTTCATCGCATGTCGAGCTTGGCATTGGACGTGCTATGACTGACTTCAACGGACAACCCAGGCCGGCCAGCTGTGCGAATAGGCTGGGCATTCGAGTTGGCGGATGCAGCTTGGGACTCCGAAACAGTGGATAAAGACAGGAGGAAAACATGCCCAACGTCTCAATGACGGTTAACGGTAAGGCGGTTTCGGCTGAGGTGGAACCGCGCACCCTGCTGGTGCAGTTTCTCAGAGAGAAGCTCTCGTTGACCGGAACGCATGTGGGCTGCGACACCAGCCAATGCGGTGCCTGTGTCGTTCATGTCAACGGCAAGAGCGTGAAGGCCTGCACCACGCTGGCGGTTCAGCACGAGGGGGCCGATGTCACCACCATCGAAGGCCTGGCGCAGAACGGCGAGCTGCATCCCATGCAGGAAGCCTTTAAGGAACACCATGGCCTGCAATGCGGTTTCTGCACGCCGGGCATGGTCATGAGTGCCATCGATCTGGTGAACAGCAATCCCAATCCGGACGAAAAGACCATCCGCGAGGGCTTGGAAGGCAACATCTGTCGCTGCACCGGCTACCAGAATATCGTCAAGGCGGTAAAAGCCGCAGCCGGCAATATGGGGGGTTGAGCATGAGTAACGAATCAGGAATAGGCGCCTCGGTCCGCCGCAAGGAAGATAAGCGTTTCCTCACCGGCAAAGGCCGTTATCTCGACGATATCAACCGCCCGGGACAGGCATTCGGGACATTCCTCCGCTCGCCGCACGCCTTCGCCAAAATCAAATCGATCGACACCTCCGCCGCCGCTGCGGCGCCTGGTGTAGTCGCAATCTTTACCGGCGCCGATCTGGCGGCCGACGGCGTCGGCGGCCTGATCTGCGGCTGGGCCATCACTTCCAGAGACGGTGAGCCTCATAAGGCGCCCGCGCACCCGGCGATCGCAACGGATACCGTCCGTCACGTCGGCGACCAGGTCGCGTTTGTCGTTGCGGATACACTCGCCCAGGCGAAAGACGCTGCCGAGCTGATCGAAGTCGATTACGAAGAACTGACGCCCGTCGTCAGCGGTGCCGCGGCCGTTGCCGCCGGCGCGCCACAGGTTCACGACGATGTGCCCGGCAACCTCTGCTATGACTGGGAACTGGGTGATCAGGCCGCAGTCGACGCAGCCTTTGCCTCGGCAAGCCATGTCACGAAGCTAGACCTCTACAATAACCGCCTTGTCCCCAACGCCATGGAGCCGCGCGCGGCTATCGGCGACTACGACAGCGGCACCGACGAGATACTGCTTTACACCACCAGTCAGAACCCACACGTCGCGCGTCTAGTGCTGTCGGCGTTCGTCGGGATCGCACCGGAACACAAGCTCCGCGTGATTGCCCCAGATGTCGGTGGCGGCTTCGGCTCCAAGATCTTCATCTACGCCGAGGAGACCGTCTGCGCCTGGGCAGCCAAAAAGCTGGACCGGGCCGTCAAGTGGACCGCCGAGCGTTCCGAATCCTTCCTTTCGGACGCCCACGGACGCGACCACCACACCACGGCAGAACTTGCCATGGATGCCAACGGCAAGTTCCTGGGGCTTCGGGTCAACACCATCGCGAACATGGGAGCCTACCTCTCGACCTTTGCGACCTCGGTGCCGAGCTATCTCTATGCGACGCTGCTGGCCGGGCAGTACACCACGCCCGCGATCTACGCGAATGTGAAAGCGGTCTTCACCAACACCGCGCCGGTCGACGCCTATCGCGGGGCCGGACGTCCGGAAGCCACTTACGTGATCGAGCGTCTGGTCGAACGAGCCGCCAGGGATCTCGGTATTTCGCCGGTCGAGCTGCGCAAGCGCAACTTCATCGCGCCGGATGCCTATCCTTACGAGACACCGGTGATCATGACCTACGATTCCGGCAACTATCCGCTCAATATGGATACGGCACTCAAGCTGATCGACTACGACGGCTTTGCGGCCCGGCGGGCGGAATCTGAAAGCCGGGGCAAGAAACGCGGTTTGGGTTTCTCGTCCTTCATCGAAGCTTGCGGTATCGCACCTTCGGCGGCGGTCGGATCACTCGGCGCTGGCGTCGGCCTCTGGGAATCTGCGCAGATCCGCTTCAACCCAACCGGCGGCGTCACGGTCTTCACCGGTAGCCACTCTCACGGCCAGGGTCATGAAACGACCTTCGCGCAGCTGATCTCCGAACACCTGGGCGTGCCGATTGAGAACGTCGAGGTCTCCCATGGCGACACGGGCAAGGTCCCCTTCGGAATGGGCACCTACGGTTCCCGTTCATTGGCTGTTGGCGGTTCCGCGATCATGCGGGCGGTCGACAAGATCGTCGATAAAGGCAAGAAAGTCGCCGCGCACCTGATGGAAGCGTCGGTCGAGGACATCGAGCATGCCAACGGCGTGTTCAAAGTCGCTGGCACCGACAAGCAGGTGACCATGGCCGAGGTGGCCTTCGCCGCCTACGTCCCGCACAACTATCCGCCGGATCTCGAACCCGGCATGGATGAGACGGCTTTCTACGACCCGACCAACTTCACCTTCCCCGCCGGCACGCACATCGCCGAGGTCGAGGTGGATCCGGACACGGGTGCGGTGGAAATCCTGGATTGGGCGGCTTCGGATGACTTCGGTAACGTCATCAACCCGATGATCGTCGAAGGCCAAATCCACGGCGGTGTCGCGCAGGGCATCGGCCAGGCGCTGCTCGAGAACGCGGTCTATGATCCCGATAGCGGGCAGCTGCTTAGCGGTTCCTACATGGATTACACCATGCCGCGGGCCGACGATCTGCCGAGCCTCAAGGTCGAAACCACCAACACCCCCTGCCCGGGCAATCCGCTCGGCGTGAAGGGTTGTGGTGAAGCCGGCGCCATCGCGGCCCCTGCTGCCTTGATGAACGCCATCACCGATGCGCTCGGCGTCGAGATCGATATGCCGGCCACCCGCGAAAAAGTCTGGCGCGCGGCGCAGTCCACGCAACAGGCCGCCGAGTAAGGAGGAAAAATAATGTACGATTTCAATTATCATCGTCCGAGCTCGGTGGACGAAGCGGTCGGTCTGCTGACTGAAGACGCAAAAGTCCTGGCCGGTGGGCAGTCTCTTCTGCCGACCATGAAACTGCGCCTAGCACAGCCGTCGGATATGGTCGATCTGAACAGCATCCCCGGGCTTTCGGAAATCTCGGCCGATGGCGGGAGCGTTACCATCGGCGCCACGGCCACCCATGCGTCGGTCGCGGCTTCCTCGGCTGTCGCGGGCGCCATTCCGGCGCTGGCGCAACTCGCCTCGGGGATCGGTGATGCCCAGGTGCGCAACATGGGCACCATTGGCGGATCGGTCGCCAATGCCGATCCGGCCGCGGATTATCCCGCTGCATTGGTAGGCTTGGGCGCAACCGTCCACACCAACAGTCGGAGCGTCGCTGCCGACGACTTCTTTACCGGGATCTTCGAGACGGCTCTGGCGGACAACGAGATTGTCACCAAAGTCAGCTTCCCGGTGCCGCAGGCAGCCGCCTATGTGAAGTTTGCCAACCCTGCTTCGCGCTATGCCATCGTGGGCGTTTTCGTGGCCAAAACGTCAAACGGCGTGCGGGTTGCAGTTACAGGTGCCGGCGGCAACGTCTTCCGGGCCAGCGATATGGAAGCAGCGCTTAACAGCAACTTCTCTGCCTCGGCGCTGGACGGCATCTCGGTCGCATCCGACGATCTGAACAGCGATCTCCATGCCTCCGCCGAATACCGGGCGCATCTGGTTTCGGTCATGGCGAAGCGCGCGGTTCAGGCAGCCGGCGGCTGATCCTGCAACAGTGATCGTACGGCAAGGGGAGGCCGCGCCTCCCCTTGTTCTTTTCGAGCTTATCGTTTTTGAATGCGGGCAGGATCCGTCACAAAGGATAAACAGCGTTTCATGGTCACCGAGATCCCCTCCTCCATCGATCAAGTCGCCGAATTGCTTGGCAAGGCTGACTATGTCGCCGACCGCAGCCTCGCCACCGTCCTGTTCCTGAGCCTCAAAATGGGCCGCCCCCTGTTCCTCGAGGGCGAAGCGGGCGTAGGGAAAACCGAGATCGCGAAGGTCCTGGCATCGACGCTCAATCGACCCCTTGTGCGCTTACAGTGCTATGAAGGTCTGGATGTAGGTTCCGCGGTTTACGAGTGGAATTACGCCCGCCAGATGATCGAAATCCGTCTGGCCGAAGCAACCGGCGGCGCAGACCGAAAACAATTGGGCAAAGATATTTTTTCAGAAGACTTTCTGGTCAAACGTCCCTTGATGACGGCCCTGGAACCCTCGTCTCAAGGCGCGCCCGTGCTGCTGATCGACGAATTGGACCGAACGGACGAGCCTTTCGAAGCCTATCTGCTCGAAGTTCTTTCCGACTTTCAAATCACTATCCCGGAAATCGGCACTGTCAAAGCCGAAGAGCCGCCGATCGTCGTTGTCACCTCCAACCGGACCCGGGAGATTCACGACGCGCTCAAGCGCCGCTGCCTCTACCACTGGGTGGATTATCCGGATGCCGCACGCGAACTGGAGATCCTTCGCCTTAAGGTTCCGGGCGCGGCGGAACGCCTGAGCCAGGAAATCGTGGCCTTCATTCAAAAATTGCGCAAGGACGCCGAACTCTTCAAGCTGCCGGGTATTGCCGAGACCATCGATTGGACCCAGGCCCTGACCCAATTGGATGTCATGTCCCTGGACCCGACCGTGATCAACGACACGCTGGGTGTCTTGCTGAAGTATCAGGACGACATTGTGAAGATCCAGGGCTCCGAGGCCGCCAATCTGCTCGGCGAGGTTCAAGCAGAGATGGCCGCCGCACCGCAATGACGGAAGCGATTGGCATAGGTCCGGCCGCCACAGGGGTAACGGGCGGGAAATTCGCTGAGAACATTATGCATTTCGCACGCGTGCTTCGGCGCGCTGGCCTGCCTGTCGGTCCCGGTAAGGTTATCGAGGCGATGCGTGCGGTCGAACTCGCCGGCCTGAAACGGCGCGATGATTTTTACTGGACCCTCCACGCGGTCTTCGTGACCCGCCGGGATCAGCGCGAGCTGTTCGATCAGGCCTTTCATGTCTTCTGGCGCAATCCTGAGCTGCTGGAAAAGATGATGTCCATGCTGCTGCCCACCACTTTCCTGGAGGACAGTACAGCCCAGGAACAGGAAAAAGCGAACCGGCGTGTTTCCGAAGCCATGGCGCCGGACAGCCAGAATGTCCCCTCAGCCAAGGGCGAAGAGGAAGGCGAGACAGTCGAAATAGACGCCACCCTCACCTACTCCGATCAGGAGCAGCTGCGGCATATGGATTTCGAGTCCATGTCGTCGGAAGAGGTCGCGCTGGCAAAAAAGGCCATCGCCAAACTCCGGCTGCCTATCGTCGCCGTCCCGACGCGGCGCTTTAAACCCAGCGCCCGTGGCCAAAAAATCGACATGCGGCGCAGCATGCGCGCCTCCATGCGCACGGGCGGCGCAAGTATCCCATTACGCCGCCGGACCCGCGTTCATCGCCATCCGCCGCTGGTGGTGCTCTGCGACATCTCTGGCTCCATGAGCCAGTACAGCCGCATGTTCCTGCATTTTCTGCACGCCATCACCAACGACCGGGACCGGGTTCACACCTTTCTATTCGGCACGCGCCTGACCAACGTCACCCGCTATCTGCGCACGCGGGACGTGGATGTGGCGCTGGAGAAGATCGGAGAATCGGTTGAGGACTGGTCCGGCGGCACCCGGATCGGCCAAACCCTCGCCGACTTCAACCTCAACTGGTCTCGACGGGTGCTGGGCCAGGGCGCGCTGGTCCTCTTTGTTTCCGATGGACTGGATCGGGATGCCGGCAGCGGTCTGAGTGAAGAGATGGAACGCCTGCATAAGTCTTGCCGACGACTTATTTGGCTGAACCCACTCTTGCGTTACGATGGTTTCGAACCAAAATCCAAAGGCATTCGGGCGATCCTGCCCCATGTCGACGATTTTCGCTCGGTGCACAGCCTGAATTCTCTGGATGAGCTTGCGGCTGTGCTCAGCAGACCGCCGAGCCGCGTGGAAGAAGGCTATAGCGCCAGCCTGGAAGGAGATTTTGCCGCATGACTGAGTCGCCGCTCGTTCAACAGGAAGAAGCCGATATCCTGCGCCAGGCCGCGAACTGGAAGGCCGAGGGCCGGGATGTTGCCATCGCCACCGTCGTCTCCACCTGGGGTTCCGCCCCCCGCCCCGCCGGCAGCCAACTGGTGGTCGACGGCGAAATGAACATGATCGGCTCGGTCAGCGGCGGTTGCGTGGAGAGCGCCGTGGTCCAGGAAGCCCTCGAGATCATGGAGACCGGCTTGCCCAAGCTGCTGGAGTTCGGTGTTAGCAACAGTCAGGCCTGGGATGTCGGCCTTGCCTGCGGAGGCAAGATACAGGTCTTTGTCGAGCGGTTGAACTGATGCAGGGTGAAACACTCGCGCAGATTCAGGCGGACCGGAAGGGTAAGAAACCGGTCGTTCGCGCCCTGGATCTAGAAAACGGTGAAGAGCGGATCTTGCATCCCTTCGAGGACGATCCGAATGATCCCCTGGTCGAAGCCGCACAAACCGCCGCGCTCGCCGACAAAAGCCAGGTCTTTGAGATCGATGGTAAGCGAGTCTTTCTGCAGGTCTTCAATCCGCCGCTGCGCATGATCGTTGTGGGCGCGGTTCACATCTCCCAGGCGCTGGTCCCCATGGCCCAGATCGCGGGTTACGACGTGACCGTGGTGGATCCGCGCCGCGCTTTCGGCAGCGACCTGCGCTTCCCAGGCATTGCGCTGTCCAACGACTGGCCGGATGAAGCGCTTGAGGCGCTCGTACCAGATCGGCGGACCGCTATCGTTACGCTGACTCACGACCCGAAGATCGACGATCCGGCGCTGAATGTGGCGCTGAAGTCTCCCGCTTTTTATATCGGTTCGCTGGGCAGCCGCAAAACGCATGCCGCGCGTTTGGCCCGTCTCGAGAAAGCCGGCTTCGACGAGGCGGCGCGGGCACGCATCGACGGGCCGATCGGGCTGGCTATTGGGGCCAAGTCACCCGCCGAGATCGCCGTTTCGATCCTCGCCAAGGTCACCCAAGCATTGCGGCAGGCACCCGAGCTGAGCGCGACGGAAGCCCCGAAATTGGAAAAGGCGCCTCTATGAAGTTCGGGCGCATTGCCGCGAGCGAAGCCGAGGGCACGGTCCTGGGCCATTCCGTACTCGCAGGCAAACGCAAATTCAAGAAGGGCCACAAGCTGTCAGCGGAGGACGTAGGTCTCTTGCTGGAATCCGGTGTCGCCGAAGTCATGGCCGGGCGCCTGGAGCCGGAGGATCTCTCTGAAGACACTGCCGCAGCCCGGGTCGCGGAAGCCACCTGCGGCGAAGGTGCCGAAGTCGCCGCCCCCTTTACCGGTCGCTGTAACCTCTATGCGAAGGAGGCCGGCGTCGCTGTTATCGATGCCGAGGCAGTCACCCGCCTGAATCGCATCGACGAGGCCATGACCATCGCGACCCTCTCGCCCTACGAACGCGTCACACCTGGTCAAATGCTGGCCACGGTAAAGGTTATTCCCCTTTCCGCCCCCTCCGCGGTGGTCGAGGCCGCGACAGAAATCGCAGCCGGCGAAACGCCCCTGGTACGGGTAGCAGCCTTTGAGCCCCGGGACGTGGGCCTGATCCTGACCCGCCTGCCTGACACACGCGACAAGGTGCTCGATAAAACCATTGAGGTGATCACGGCACGCGTGGAAAGCCTGGGCAGCCGCCTCTCACGACACAGCGTCGTGCCGCATCACGAGAAGGATGTCGCCGCAGCCGTCCGGGAATTCCGCGACGCCGGCTGCCGCATGATTTTGGTATTCGGCGCCTCCGCCATCACTGACCGGCGGGACGTGGTTCCTGCGGGCATCGTCGCGGCAGGCGGCGAGGTGGATCACTTCGGCATGCCGGTCGATCCTGGCAATCTCATGCTGCTCGCGCACCACGGCGAGGTGCCAGTGATCGGCCTGCCCGGCTGCGCGCGCTCCCCAAAGATCAATGGCTTCGACTGGGTCCTGGAAAGGTTGCTGGCCGGACTCACTGTTACGCGCGAAGACATCACCGCCATGGGCGCCGGGGGCCTGCTGAAGGAAATCCCAAGCCGGCCGCAACCACGCGAAGGCGACAGCACCGCTCAAGACGGCATCCCCCGCGTGCCGCGTATCGCAGCGCTGGTACTCGCCGCCGGGCAGTCCCGACGCATGGGCGCCGCCAACAAGCTGCTGGCGGAGATTGACGGCAAAGCCATGCTGGGACGCGTGCTGGAGACCGCCGCCGAAAGTCAGTGTGTGAAAACCCTGCTGGTCACAGGCCATGAAGCAGAGGCTGTCAGTGAGCTTGCCGACCACTACGAGGTTCCGCATGTGCACAACCCAGATTATGAGCAAGGTCTTAGCACTTCCCTGAAAGCCGGCATGGCGGCGCTGGGCGACGACGTGGACGGTGCTATTGTCTGTCTTGGCGATATGCCCCGGCTGAAGGCCGCGACGCTCAACAGTCTTATTGCCGCCTTCAACCCGGTCGAAGGCCGGGCGATCTGTGTCCCGACGCACGAAGGCAAACGTGGCAACCCGGTGCTTTGGGGCCGCCGTTTCTTCGCCTCGATGCAGGAACTGGCCGGCGATGTGGGGGCCAAGCACTTGATCGGCGAATATGCGGAACTCGTCTGCGAGGTTCCAACGGAGGGCAGCGAGATCTTCCTGGATATCGATACGCCGGAAGCCTTGGCGCAACTCACAACAGGAAGAGCCAGCGAACAGGAAAAGTCCGCGTGAGCGAAGATCTCTATCACAAAACCCTACTGGACCTCGCCGCCCTGCCCGAGGAACGCCTTGAGCAGCCCCACCGCAGCGCGACCGTCGACAATCCGCTTTGCGGCGATCGGATCACGATCGACGTGAAACTGGAGGACGATAGGGTTACAGAGTTTGGACGCGAAGTCCGCGCCTGTCTGATTTGTCAGGCCACGGCAGCCGTCCTCAGCCGTACCGCCATCGGCCGCACCAAAGCGGAGATAGAGACGGCCGCAGACGACATTCGCGACATGCTGAAATCCGGCTCCGAACCGCCCGACGGGGATTGGTCTGACATGGCGAACTTTCAGCCGGTCTCCGACTATCGCAGCCGCCACGGCTGCGTCCTCCTGCCCTTCGACGCGCTGAAGAAAGCCCTCTCAGACGCTTGAACGGTTTGGCGATTTATTCATTCGTATTCGTATGACCTGACTTTCCTCAGTCATCATGCTATTGTGACGCGCGTTCCGGCATTTCGAACGGAGTTCCCATGGAGGAACCGGGACTCGCTTACTGGCTGTTGCGTATCGCCGCAAGCATTGTGGGGCTGCTGCTCATCTACGCGGCCGTCTTTACCTATCCCGAAGAGCGCCGGGGCCTGCACAGCAGGCTCGAAGACTGGTGGCTACAGCTCCACGAAGTGAGCGATGCCGCCTTACGGCGTCACGTGGCGTTTATCCGCAAAACGGCGATTACCGCCAAGGCCGGTTTCGACTGGCTCTTCGGTCCGCCGCTCTCGACCCGTTTTTGTGTCGTTTCAGGCTTCCTCTCCATGGGGACCTTCGCGATCGGTATGCTGAGTTTTGGCAACTACGGCTGGGCGGTTCCGACGGGTGTCGTGCTGTTCTCCATGGGCATTGTCGCGATCACCCTCGTAATCGGACGTCAGCAGGATAAACTCGCGGAAGAGTTCGAGCGCACTCAGTTGGTGATGCTAGATAAGTACGCGGACGATTCCTTGAACATTCCCACAGCCGGCCCGATTGCTGGACTGCGCAGTAAACACGAACACCTGACTGAAAGCGCGAAACATCTGCGTAGCCTGGAGCGAATGGCAGGCCTGGAGGGACTAAGCGAGCACGGATCCCTCTACGAGGCTAAGAAACCCTGGTGGTCAGAGGCTTTCTCTTCCGACAACACATCGAACATGGTCAGCTCGATCGTGCTTGCCACACTGGCCTTTTCCTCGACCGGGCTGGTCTTTGCAGGCGCTCAGGAAAAGGGGGTGGATGAAGGCGTCTTTATGCTGGCGCTGTTCACCGCCTTTGTCTGTGACGCGGTCTGCGTCCTGATCACCGTCTATTTCCTGGAAAAGATCAGCACTGCAAAATCAGCCGTCACCGCAGCCGTGTACTTTCTGATCGATGCTATCGTGGCCGGGGCCATGCTGGTCGTGCCTTGGATCCTGTTTGTCTGGGTCGCTGACCAGGAGACCACATTCGCCCACTATCTGATTTTCGTGGCCGCCGCCAATCTCTCGACGCTGGTGCCTAGCGTGGTCTTCCTTCTGGTGGCCCTCATGGCCTTGGCGCACCGGCTGTTCTGGCCTTTCCTGCTGCGGCCCTTTTACAATCTGATCCACGCGGATAAGATCATGAAACCCAAAACCCTGGGTTTGGCCGGATTGGCCTGCTTCTCTGTTTGGCTCGATGTTCCAGAAGGCTACGGAAGATTGTTCAAAGAGTTTCTCAATCTTATATAGCGTGGTTTTTTCCGCACGCTCCGCCCTCGTCTTCACCAAAAAACTACCGAATTGCGTTACACACGAAGTGCAAGCGTTGATAAGCTTCGCATTGAAAACCTACTTGTTTGTCCAGAAACATCGGCGTGTCGAGGAAGAATGATAAATCAGAACCCGAGCTTTCTTATTGGCCTTTTCCAGCGCCCCGGTCGCGTTGCGGTTTTGTTTGTCAGCTTCCTGCTTGCCGGTTGCGCCACCAAATCAGTTGATACTGATTTCGCCTTCACTCCCGAAACCGAGACCGGGTTGGTTATCGGCTCGGCATCCGCAGATAAAAAGGACGAGAGTTGGTATGACGGGTTGGTCAAATTCTATTACATAAAGAAAAGTGAAGTGGGGAAACTTGGCACGAAAAATGCGGGGTTCATTTACGCGATCCCGCCAAGTCTTCCGCTGGGAACACCAGGCCCTTCCGAGTTCAATGACTCCGACGGTTCCGTCTTCGCCATCGACTTGGCTCCTGGTGACTACATTCTCAGCCGCTGGGAAATTGAAGTCGGCGCCTATGCAATTATCTACCCGGTCGACCCGGAACCACTTCCCTTCACAGTGCGCAAAGGAAAAGCCACTTACATCGGCAACCTGCATATGTTTTTTCGCACCGGCCGGAACATTATCGGTCTGACATCGATTAGCGACGGCCGTCCGGTTATCTCAGATCGCTCTGACCGCGATATCCCAATGCTGCTACAGCGCTACCCAAATCTGAAACGCGAAGAGATTGGCATCGAAATCATCGATGACCGGCCCTGGGGTGGCAAAGGACCACCCGCGCGTATCGAGGCACAGCTCGCAAACTGAAGACTTTAAAAGATCTCTTTCAGCCGCGCGATCGCCTCGTCCAACACTTCGTCGCGTTTGCAGAAACAAAAACGCACATAGTGATCGATGGCTTCGCTCTGATAAAAAGCACTGACCGGGACGGTGGTCACGCCGGCTTCTAGGGTGATGTGGCGGCAAAAATCGACATCGTCGCCGCAGAAACCCAGCGGCCGGACATCGGCGGTCATGAAATAGGTTCCTTCACAGTCGATGATACCGAAACCGATCTCCTTTAAACCGGCCCCGATACGGTCCCGTTTCGCCTTCATTTCAGCGGTCAGACCGTCGAAATAGGCTTGTTCCATCCCTAACCCGTAAGCGACCGCCTGCTGCAGGTTTGGTGGTGTCGTAAAGGTCACGAACTGATGCGACTTCGCCACCGGCGCCAAGAGTTCGGGCGAAGCCGTGATGTAACCGACCTTCCAACCGGTGAGAGAGAAGGTCTTACCCGCCGATCCGATCCGCAGGCAGCGCTCGCGCATGCCCGGCAGGGTCATCAGAGGGATATGTTTTCTGTCATCGAAGACGATGTGTTCATAGACCTCGTCGCAGATGGCATAGGCGTCGTGGCGCGAGACCAGATCCGCGATGAATGCGAGTTCGTCCCGGTCAAAGACCTTCGCGGCCGGATTCATGGGGTTGTTCAGCAAGATAAGCTTTGTGCGGCTGGAAAAGGCTTCCTCCAGCGCTTCGCGCGGCAAGCGCCAGTCCGGCGGCTGGACACGCACCAGTTTGGGCACACCGCCCGCCCGGCGGACGATCGGCAGGTAGCAGTCGTAGAGCGGTTCGATCAATACCACCTCATCGCCCGGTTCAATCAGGGCCATGAGACAGTCGGCAAGCGCTTCCGTAGCGCCGGAGGTCACCATGACCTCGTTCTGCCAGTCGATGTCCAGATCGTAAAAGCGTTTGTTGTGAGCCGCCACCGCCTGACGCAACTCCGGCAGACCCATCATAGGCGGGTATTGATTTGGCGCTTCCAATAAGGCCTCGGCGGCCTTCCGGCGCACCTCGATCGGTCCGTCTGTATCGGGAAAGCCCTGCCCCAGATTGATGGCATCATGTTCCATGGCCAGGCGCGACATGACCTCGAAGACCGTCGTGCCATAGCCGGAAAGAATCGAATTTGCTGCTTTCACCGCGTAACGCTTCCTCTCAAAAGCCACCTAAAGGCAGCGAAAAACGAAAGATACATGGGCGAGCAGCGCTGGACAAATAGGCAAGCCGGCTCTCGTACACCCTGCGTTCAGTCAGATCTGGTTTGCAGAGGCCCAAGCCGCGCGGACTGACGTTCTTGCGTCATGTTTTCCAGTTGCGGGGCAGACGGGCTGGCAATTTCCAAGATCAGTTTCTTACGAACCGCCTCAGCAAAGCTGTCACGGTCGTCGACAGTGATGACAAAGGCACCTGGCCCACCGACAATCTGCTCCGCGAAAGCGGCTTCCAGATCGTAAGCAATGGGCCGGCCGCTGCAGTCTCGATCTCGGCAGAGAATCGCCAGACCATTGATGGTGATGCGAGCCTCAAGCGCGGCAGCGCGCGCGGTTTCAATCGGCGGGCCGTTCCAGTTGTTGGCGCTATCCGCGGAAAAGTCGATAACCCGGCGAAGCCCAATGATGTCGTTCTCTTCGATCAGCGCCTGGGCCCTCGAAATCGCTGATCCGATGGCATTGTAACCATAGGCACGTCGGGGGGCCGCCAGCAGTGCCTTCGCGAAATGGCCCGCGCTCTCGGGTCCATCTATGACGGTCCAGGGCACGACGACATCTTGCGAAAACTGATCGCCCCATTCCACGTAGGTCAGCGCGATCTTCCCTGTCAGGCTATTGGTGATGGCCGACAGTACCTGCGGGTGGGTCAGCGCCGCGGCGTAACCCTGACGCTGAAAACGAATCTCCGCATCGTCGATGGAGCCGGTCGCATCCGCGAGCAGTACCAGTTCCAGATCCAGTTCTTCCGCCTGCCCCGTCAATGGGAACAGAATCGGCACCACCAGCAGCAGCCGCATCAACATCCGCATAAAGGCCTCCTCTTTTCGAAGGAGTATAGCACGCCAGACGGCGCAGAGCTGTTCTGCGCAGCGGACAATGTTGCATTCCTGGGCAGCATGCTAGCTTTGCTGTTCTCAGCCACGCAGGAGCTCAAAATGGCGAAAGAATACACCTACCCTGCCCGAATCGTCTGGACCGGCAACCGGGGAGAAGGCACCAAGCACTATAAGGGTTACGACCGGACCTGGGATCTCGCAGAGGAAGGCAAACCGGTCATCGCCTGTTCCAACGACCCGGTGTTGGGCGGCGATCCGTCGAAGTACAATCCGGAAGACCTGCTTGTCGCCGCCGTGGCCTCCTGCCACATGCTCTGGTACCTGCACCTCTGCTCCAACGCCGGCATTACAGTGCTCGCCTACGAAGATCATCCGGTCGGGTCGGGAGTCATGAACCCAGACGCTTCCGGCAACTTCACAAGCGCGACTTTACGTCCCAAAATCACTGTCGCGGCGGGTGCCGACCTGGAAAAAGCGGAAGCCATTCACCACGATGTGCATAAATACTGCTTTATCGCGCGATCAGTGAACTTTCCGATCTCCTTCGAGCCGACGTTCACCGAAGCCTAAAGCAATTTACGTTTAAGTGGGCACAGAATTCACTGTCTCTCGATCAGCAAATTGCTGATCTCGAACGCAAATTTTGAGGCCTTTTGATTCAACAAAAACGCAATTCGCTCTAAGCAAATTGGCCCGCTGCGTGCCCTGACGCCCAGGCCCATTGAAAATTGTAGCCGCCCAGATGGCCGGTGACATCGAGGACCTCGCCGACAAAGTAAAGACCGGGCACCTTTTGGGCCTCGAAGGTCTTTGAGGAGAGTTCATCGGTATCGACACCACCAAGTGTCACTTCCGCTGTCCGGTACCCCTCCGTACCGTTCGGCAGCAGGCGCCAGTCATTGAGGGCAGCCGAAATCCGGCGCAGCTTTTTATCGGACAGATCTGCCAAGCGCCCAAGGCTTCCAAGACCCGCCATTGTTTCGAGCTCATCGACGATATGCAGGGCCAGGCGGCGTGGCAACCAGTCCGACAGAACGGATTTCAGCTCCTGCTTTGCGCGCTCCTGCCGCGCCTGCTTGAGAAGCGCAAAGGCGTCCTGTCGAGGCATCAGGTTGACCCGTATCTCATCACCCTCGCGCCAATAAGAGGATATCTGGAGAATGGCAGGTCCGCTGAGACCGCGGTGGGTGAAGAGCAGTGCCTCTGCAAAGGTCGTCTTGCCGCAACTCACCTCGGCGTCCAACGATACACCGGACAGGTGCTTAAGTTTCGCCAAGGTTGCCTCATCGAAGGTCAAAGGCACCAGCGCCGGACTCGGCGCGACCACCTTTAGCCCGAAATCCCGCGCCACGTCATATCCGAAGCCTGTCGCCCCCATTTTCGGGATCGAGGGGCCGCCTGTAGCAATCACCAGCGATTCAGAGGAAAAAGCCTCACGCCCTTCCGCCCGTTCGACCGCTACCGAAAAAGAGTCGCCTTGCCTTTCAATCTTGCCGACTCTGGCTTGGGTCCAAAGGGTCACGCCGGCTTTCCGGCACTCCTGCAGCAGCAGGGACACGATCTGCTTGGAAGAGCCGTCGCAAAACAGCTGTCCGAGAGTCTTCTCATGGTAGGCAATACCATAGGACTCCACGAGGGCGATGAAATCCCGCTGACCGTAACGCTTTAGCGCCGAAACACAAAAGCGCGGGTTCTGCGAGAGGAAGTTGGCCGGCGCGGTGTGCAGGTTGGTGAAATTGCAGCGCCCGCCGCCGGAAATCCGGATCTTCTCGCCAGCCGACTTGGCATGATCCAACAGCAGGACCCTGCGCCCACGCTTACCCGCTTCGATGGCCGCCATCATGCCGGCCGCGCCGGCTCCAACGACGATCACGTCATACGATAGCATGCGCGCAGCTCTCAGCTCAGCTGTTCCGAACCGGCGTGCCGGTAAACATGGAAGTCACGTCCTGGGATCGATTGAGAACGTTCATAAACCGCGCCAACCCTCTCCGCGAGCCGGATGGAGGGGATGTTTTCCGGTTGAATACAGCTGACCAAACGTTTCCAGCCAAGGGTCTCGAAGGCATGCGCCCTCACCCGCAAGGCGGCCTCACTGGCGAACCCGCGTCCTTCGTAACCGGCCAGCACCATCCAGGTGATCTCCCGCTCCGGCCAGCCCTCGGGATACCAAAGCCCCGCCTGTCCGACAAAGGCGCCTGTCGCTTTTTCCTCCAGCGCCCAAACGCCGTAGCCACGCAACAGCCAATGGCCGGCAAACATGGCCATCCGCCGCCAAGCATCGTTACGGTCGCAGGATCCGCCGTAATATTGTGCCCGCTCACTGGCGAAGAATTCAGCGTAGGCATCAAAGTCGCTGTCCTTAAAGGCGCGCAGAACCAACCGCTCGCTCTCGATAACCGGAATCATATCTCACCTGCCTCCTTGCCTCGCAAACCGTTCAATAGCCTGTATTTTCCACGGACAGCAAGGACAGAGAGCCTGGTCGAGTTACATGACCTCTGACGCGTTGAAGTCTCTCGATGCCACATTTTTGTATAGGCCTATATAAAAATGTATAGACTTGTGATGAAGCTGGGCGACTGCGAAATAATGCATGAATAAGAACCAGGGCTTAGCACACAAACTCTATGTATTGTTTCGGCAATCGCGGCATGAATAAAACGGACCACTCAAGTGTTGTTTGTTGTGGGCCAGTTATGTCCGAGATTCAAAGAGAGTTTGGCAGGAGCAACTAAATGCTGAGTTGGGACGACTATCGCTTCTTTCTCGCGGTCGCGCGTTGTGGAAGCCTGTCCGCCGCTGCCAGAGCGCTTTCGGTCACGCAACCGACAGTCGGGCGGCGCATCGATCAGATGGAGAACGAGCTTAAGGTCAAGCTGTTCGAGCGGACCGAAGCGGGCTTCAGCATGACCGAAGCCGGAGAAGCTGCTCTTAACTTTGTCGAGGCCATGGATCGGGAGGCCGAAGCTGCTGGCAACTGTCTCGCGCGCTTTTTGAACCGGCCGAAGGAGGTCGTCCGGATCGCAACCACGCTTAATCTCGCCACCTGCTGGCTCACGGAGAAGCTGGCGGCTTTTAAGACGACCAACCCAAATGTCAGGCTGGCCATTCGGGTCGGTATCCAGCGCGCCGACGTCAGCCGCTACAAGGCGGATATCGCGCTGCGGATGGGAAACCCAGGTGACGAACAGCTCTTCGGCCGCCGGATCGGTCAGGTCAACTGCGGTCTCTACGCCTCGCAAACCTACCTCGATGATCACGGAATGCCGGGACAGCTCCAGGATCTGGCCTTTCATTCCGTGATCGATTCTGAGGGCGAGATCGAAAACCTTCCGCAGGTTGCCGCCCTGAGAGAAACGATTCAGGATAGTGATATCGATTTCGGCGCAGACAACACAACCGTTCAGATGGCCGCGGTCCGAAATGGCCTGGGCATCGCTCCCCTTCCCTGTTTCATGGCCGACCCGGTCCCGAATTTCGTCCGCATTCTGCCGAACCTCTTCGACGTTCCTGTCGACCTCTGGCTGCTGGTCAACAGGGACCTGAAAGAGACCGGTCCGGTTCGGCGCACCTATGACTTCATCGCGCGCGCCATAACCGCCGACGCGGACCTCTTCAAGGGTCTACAGGCCAAGCGTGAAGGCCACCAGACATCGCAAGGCCGTCAGGAGACTGGCGGAAGATTGGTGACCGGCGGCGACTAAGCGGTGCCGATTGCAAGCAGACGCCAGTGTCGTTCTTAGCTGGCGTTATCTTCTGAAAGCAGCCACTTCCGAAACCTCTCGACCACCGCGCGCGGGCGCGGCGTTACCGTCAGGTAAAACGCCCCCAGGTGAACAGCCGGTGCGCCAGGAAGCTCGACAAGCGATCCGGTTTCGATCTCCCTTTGCGTCAAGACGGGCGGCATAAGAATCATGCCGATCCCCGCAACCGCACCGTGGATAGCTGCGTCATCTGTGTCGAAGCGATCAGCAACGCGGGCCGACTTAAAGGCAACGGCGGCCGCACCGTCGCCCAGACAATCGCGCACTTCCACCGATCCGCTCCAGGCGCGCCAGTCCCAGTCATCGACGGTCGCACTCAACACTGGGATTGAAGAGATATCCGCCAGCCTCCGGTAACCGCTCTTTCCGAGGAGAGCTGGCGACAGGACAGGCCGACTGATGTCCTGCATGAGGCACTGACTTGCCCCAGTCTGCTTGTCGTTTGGTGACGTTCCACGGCTCTTGAACTCCAACTCCCGACCATAGGAAATGGCGAGATCGACGTCCGGACTGAGCAACACCTCCTCATAGTGCGTTGTTTCAAGCCGGATACGAATGCGCGGATGACGCTTTTTGAAGTCTTCCAGACGGGGAATAAGCCAACGGACAGCGAGCGACACGCTCGCACGGACAACAACCTCGCTCGCGGAGCGTCGCAGGGCCTGTGCGGCCCGCTCAATCGTTCCGATCGCGGGTGCGACATCCTCCAGAAACTGGCGACCTGCCTCCGTGAGCAGAACCGCATTGTTTCGGCGCTCGAACAGCATGACACCCAGCATTTCTTCCAAAGACTTGATCTGATGACTAACGGCGCTCGGCGTGACTGAAAGCTCAACAGCCGCCAGTTTCAAGCTGCCATTGCGGGCCGCGACCTCGAACACACGCACGGCGTTGAGAGAAAAATTACGCGCAATCTGCATCGAAAAAACTAACTCAGCATCAAAATTCGTCGTTTGCTCAAGTTACAGCCTTCGCACAAAGATGCAATTGGGACGGCGGCCATTCTTGGCCGGACACTTCCACTTACCCAGCCGAAGGTTCAGATCCGATATGCTGTCGATTCCAGCAAAACTGACGGGTAAAATTTCGAGCAATACCGCGGGTGTGGCCTGGGTAACCCTGGGCACCGCGCTGTTCACCGTCGTCTTCGCATCGGGTAAGATTGCGGGAGATACGGCCTCCGCTCTTCAGATCCTTTTTCTACGTTACATCGGCGGTTTCCTAACCCTGGTCGCGATCACGCAACTCAACGGCAAGGGTTTGAAATTCTATGCCAGCAGGCAGCCGGCGTCGCATCTGTTCCGCGCCCTGTTCGGGGCCTTTGGCGGCGTGTCCGCCATCTATGCAGCCGCCAATATGCCCATCGTCGACGCCACGACCATCGGTCTGCTGGAGGCCATCTTCACCGTCTTGCTCGGGGTGTTGTTGTTAGGTGAACGCATTTCGCGACCTCATTGGATAGCAATCAGCATCAGTTGCTTGGGCGCTGCAGTGATGATGCTGAGCAAAGGCGCCTTTCAGTCCCTGAACGCCGATTACCTCTGGCCAGCGGCCTTCGCCTTTCTAGGGGCCATTCTCATCGCCTGCGAGTCGATCATGATCAAGATCCTGACAAGCGCCGAAAAGCCAATGACCGTTCTTCTTTATGTGAACGCCTTCGGTCTGCTGCTGCTTTCGGCCCCGGCAATCCTAACCTGGCGCTCGACGTTGTTGCTGGACAATATTCCGTTCCTTCTGCTCGGTCCCTTTGCCATCACGGCCCAGTACTTTGTCATTCGGGGGTTCCGCCTTGCGGACGTCTCGGTCCTGGGTCCCGTCAGCTACAGTTGGATTGTCTTTGCTGCCCTACTCGGCTTTGTGGCGTTCGGAGAGGTTCCCACCACGGGCACGGTCGTCGGCGCTGTAATCATCGTCATCGGCGGGATCAAGTTGGCTCTACTCAAACCGGCAAAGGACTGACCGCTACTTAGACCGTTCTGAGCGAGCTAGGCTTCGGAGAGAAAGCCGGGCGGAACCTTCTCGGTCAGCCAAACCCCGTTTTCCGACAAGAAAAAGATGAAACCTTCCGCCCGCATCCGATCTGCGGCGATGCTCAGAACCACGGGTTTGCCATGTCGGCTACCGACAGCAACCGCGGTCTCCCTATCTGCGGAGAGATGTACGTGATGCCGCTTCCCAGGCCGCAGACCCTGCGCCTGAATGGATTCAAGAAAACGCGTCGCCGTCCCGTGAAAGAGAACGGAAGGCGGCTCCCTTTCTTGAAGCTGAAGATCGACTTTGACTGAGTGTCCTTGGTTCGCGCGGATGTTTTGACCGTTTTCAGAGAGAGCGAAGCGCTGTTTATCGCTGGTGCGGATCACTTCCAGAACCAAAGCACGGTCTAAAGACATCTCGGTGGCCGCTTTTTCGATCAGGCTTTCGAGGGAGACCCAGCCATTGGCATCCAGTTCGAGCCCAATTGCCTCAGGCTTGTGCCTGAGCACGAAGCTGAGGAATTTGCTCGCCTTCTCCAACTGCTTCTTCGTTGGCGCTCCTCTCAAGCCCCCAGTGTCGTCCGCTACTTTGTCGTCTGGCTTCGCCACTTGATCTTATCTCTTCAACTGCTAGTTCGCGCATAAAGCGAGACAATAGCGAATGCGCAGGCCAACGAAAACCACAGGTCGTTCCTAAGCCCAGTTAGCAAGAGCAATATCTGGACAGGAATCTCCGTCTGGCTGCCGTAAAGCCTCTTAATTTTCGTATAGCCCTATAAAAAAACGATGATTCTCGCTCTGCGGACGAGGCGTTAAGTTGCGCGCACCTGTTTCACCCGTACTGGACGCTAGGGCTGTCGCTCTGGCGTCTCTTTTTTTGTGCCCTCTAAAAGAAGCCGCGCAGGCAAAGACTGAGACCTAAGCGGTCGGAACTAAGGCCGCCTCATCAGCACAAAGAAAAAGCGGCCTGCGCTCGGCAGACCGCTTCATTTCGGAAAGCCGAAGGCGTCAGGCGGGAACCTTTTCTTCCAACCGCGCTGTAATCTTCTCGAGCAGATTTTGCGGGGCGGACTCACCGTAAGGATCGGTATCGCAGTTATCGGAGAACCCGGGTTCTTCGAACCAGGCCTCGACCACACCGTCATTCACGATGGCCGCGTAGCGCCAGGAGCGCATACCGAAACCGATATTATCCTTGCAGACCAGCATACCCATTTTGCGGGTAAACTCGCCGGAGCCATCAGGGATCAGTTTCACGTTAACCAAGCCCTGCTGTTTACCCCAGGCATTCATCACAAAGGCATCGTTCACCGAGACGCAGTAGATGTCATCGATCCCTTTACCCTGAAATTCCCCGAACAGCTTTTCGAAGTCCGGTAGCTGGAAGGTCGAACAGGTCGGGGTGAACGCGCCCGGCAGAGAAAAGATCGCGATGCGCTTGCCCTTGAAGTAATCGTCGGTGGTCTTGTCTTCCCAACGATAGGGGTTATCCCCGCCCAAAGACTCGTCGCGAACACGCGTACGGAAGGTGACGGCAGGCAGCCTTTTTCCAATCATAATTTCTATCCTCATTGATGCTGTGCAATGAGGTTTGGCACTCGAAATTCAAACCGTGAACCCACTGCACTTGCTTCTTACAATCATTTGAAAATACATGGCATGCCTCTCTTATCAAGAGAAATTTATTTAAGTTGTTGCGACGCACCATTGACCTGATGAGGCCACAGGATCGTCGGGTAACTATCTGTGCATATGCTGTGTTTTCCGGGGCTTAAGCCGATATTCTATGGTACGCAAGTTCGGCAATGGATGGGGTACCGCTGGTGCGGTCAGCGACATTTTACCGCAACTGCGGCAGAAGATGCTGAGGCTGGCTCGGCCCGCTGTTATCGGGGCGCGGAGACAACAAAGCCGCAGCAATCCATCTGGGCCCATCTCGAGCGTATCAATGAGGTTTGCCACCGCTAAACGGAATCGTCCGAAGCGGCTTCCGTAACGCTGCTGGAAAGACAGAAAGTTAGAGGGATAGGATTGCATACGCGCCTGCGCCCTCCTCAGGCGCAGGCGCCTGAACTCTAGTAGGAGATGGCTGGATCCATCGTCTTGGCCTGATCTATCCAACCAGCAACCTGATTTTCCGACACGGCGCCGTTGGTCAGATTTTTCTGCTCGTTGATCTCCGTCATCTTGTCCGCGAGGTTCGCGGCGTTGCGATGTTTGAGTTCCTTGACGGTATCAACGCCAGCAGCTTCGAGCAGTTCCGCGAACTGCTTGCCCACACCGTTGATACGCATCAGATCCGCCATGTTGGCCCAGGTGAGCAGAATTTTCTCACTGATCCCGGCGGTCTCCGCCAGTGACTTCCGGCCCGCTGGCGTGCCGCAAGCCTGTAACAAGGCGTCTGTTGTATCGATCCCCGCTCCCGAGAGCTTTTCCCCGTAGACGCCGCCGATTCCTTCGATCTCTTCTATTTTGTAAGTCATGCGCTTGTCCCAAATCTTTTTTGACGATTGCGCAGCATTGTCTACCGTAGTCCCAGAGACAATTCGGTCAAATACCTATGGAATTTCTATGAATTCTACTCACTATCAACATCGAATTCTCAAGAAACAACCCTGCCTTGTTTGATCCCGAGCCCGTTGTCTCATATTTGTTTCAGCAGATACCTCGAAAAGAGGTGCACGCCATAGAAAAAGACTGTCTGTTAGTCAAAACACATCATCAGGGGGTTCCATGCAGAAGGACGGCACGCTGTTCATCGGGGGCAGCGGTAAACCGCAAGCACTCAGCTTAAAGTTCGCGAACCGGCACGGTCTGATTGCCGGCGCCACCGGTACCGGCAAGACGGTCACGCTTCAGATCCTGGCAGAGGGTTTTTCCAGGGCCGGTGTCCCGGTCTTTCTGTCCGATGTGAAAGGCGATCTCTCCGGCATATCGCAGATCGGAAAAGCAAATCCAAAGTTGGAGGACCGCGCGCGCGAAATCGGGTTCGACGGTTTCAGCTACGCCGCCGCGCACACGGTCTTTTGGGACCTTTTCGGCAAAAAGGGGCACCCAATCCGAACCACGGTCTCGGAGATGGGGCCGCTGCTCCTTGCCCGTCTGCTGGAATTGAACGACACCCAGGAAGGTGTTCTCAACATCGCCTTTGAACTGGCCGACGACCAGGGCATGCTGATCCTGGATCTGAAGGATCTGCGTGCGTTGCTGACCCACGTGGGCGAAAACGCAAAGGAACTGAGCGGTCATTACGGCAACGTTTCGAAAGCCTCAGTCGGTGCGATCCAGCGGCGTCTCCTCACACTGAAGCAGCAAGGCGCGGAAAAATTCTTTGGCGAGCCCGCGCTGGAACTTAAGGACTTCATGAGTTTCGCCGATGACGGCAGCGGCCAGATCAACGTTCTGGCTGCAGACAAACTGATGATGACGCCGCGCCTCTATGCGACCTTTCTATTATGGCTGTTATCGGAACTCTTTGAAGAGTTGCCGGAGATCGGCGACCCGGAAAAACCCAAACTGGTGTTCTTCTTCGATGAAGCGCATCTGCTGTTCGACGATGCCCCGAAAGCGCTGGTCGACAAGGTCGAACAGGTGGTGCGCTTAATACGCTCCAAGGGCGTCGGGATCTACTTCGTTACCCAGAACCCGCTCGATGTCCCGGAATCCATCCTCGGACAGTTGGGTAATCGTATTCAGCACGCGCTACGCGCTTTCACCCCAAGGGATCAGAAAGCCGTCAGAGCTGCCGCCGAGACCTTTCGACCGAATAAAGCCTTCGATGCAGCCACTACCATCACGGAGCTTGGGGTAGGAGAAGCCCTGGTGTCCACACTGTCGGGGAAGGGTGTCCCGACTGTCGTACAGCGCACCAAGATCCGTCCGCCCATGTCTCGGATGGGACCTGCAAAAATGGCCGAGCGCAAAGCGGTCATGACAGCAAGTCCCCTTGCCGGCCGCTACGACAAGAGCGTCGACCGGCGCTCCGCCTATGAAGTCTTGTCCGAAAAGGCTGAGCAGGCGGCAAAGGAACTCGAGGCGCAAGAAGCGGCCGCGCGCGAGGCAAAGGCCAGGAAGAAGCAGGCTTCAAAACGTGCGCCGGCCCGAACCACGCGGCGGCGTTCATCTTCGCGCAGGCAGTCCGTGGGAGAGGCTTTGATGAAAAGCGTCGCAAGGTCGATCGGGTCCAATATCGGACGCCAATTGGTTCGCGGCCTGCTGGGATCCTTGTTCAAAGGCCGCTGAAACGCAGTTTTTTCTTGTTCCGGAGGCGTCCTCCCGCCATTGATCGCCGCATCCGACTGACAAGAATTGGAACGATCAAAGGTGCTTGAGATTTACGTCGACGGGGACGCCTGCCCGGTCAAACAGGAAGTTCTGAAGGTGGCCGAGCGGCACCAAATGGTCGTGCACATGGTCGGAAATTCCTGGCTGCGGGTGGGCGACAATCCCCTGGTGAAACGTGTTGTGGTACCCGAAACGCCGGATGCCGCCGATGACTGGATCGCGGAACATATTGCGCCGGGCGACATTGCCATCACGGCGGATATTCCCCTGGCGGACCGCTGCATCAAGGCAGGCGCCGGCGTGCTAGGGCCAACGGGGAAGCCCTTTACCGAACAGTCCATTGGCATGGCGTTGGCCATGCGGGACCTCAATGCGCAGCTGCGCGAAAGCGGCGAGATTTCGGGCGCCGGCCCCGGTTTCACGAAACGCGACCGCTCACGGTTTTTGAGCGCCCTGGAGGATATGATCCAGGCTCAGAAAAAATGGGCCAGGCTCAAGCCATAGAAGCTTTGGTTCTTCGGGCGTCTTGTGGTTTGATCGGGCCAAAGAGCACCCAAAGGTTCCCTCCCCTTCCCTGCCAACACCAAGGATGCCGCCATGGCCGCACGCCCCATCATCATCGACTGCGACCCAGGACAGGACGATGCCATCATGCTTCTCCTGTCGCTGGCGTCTCCCGACGAGCTCGAGGTTCTGGGCATCACGACCGTCGCCGGTAATGTCCCGTTGGCGCTGACGTCGCGGAATGCAAGGATCCTCTGCGACCTCGCAGGACGGCAGGATGTCCCGGTCTACGCTGGCTGCAGCCGGCCCTTGGTGCGCAGGCTCGTGACGGCGGAAGAGGTCCATGGCAAGACCGGCATCGACGGCATCGAGATCACTGAACCGCAAACTCCGCTGCGCGATAAGCATGCGGTGGATTTTTTGGTCGAGACCCTTTCGGCCGCTGAAGAAAACTCCGTCACGCTGCTTCCGATCGGTCCTTTGACCAACATCGCATCGGCCCTCATCAAGGCCCCCGCCATCACGGCCAAGATCCGTGAGATTGTGCTGATGGGCGGCGCCATGCGAGAGGGCGGCAACACCACGCCGTCGGCCGAATTCAACATCTATGTGGATCCGCATGCCGCAGATGTGGTGTTCCGCTGCGGGCGGCCCATCGTGGCGATGGGCCTGGATGTCACGCATCAGGTCCTGACCACGCAGGCACGGCTGAAACGTATTCAGGCCTTGGGCAATCCGGTGGCCGAGGCGGCATACAACATGCTGGCTTTTTTCGACCGGCATGATGTCGCGAAGTACGGCTCGGACGGCGCGCCGCTTCATGACCCCTGCACGACAGCCTATCTGCTCAAACCAGAACTCTTCACGGCCAAAGCCTGTAACCTGGAAGTCGAAATTCACGCCGAACTGACCATGGGCCATACGGCGGTCGACTTCTGGCACGTCACCGACAGGCCCAAAAACGCCAACTGGGTCCACAGTGTCGATGCGGAGGGCTTCTTCGATCTGCTGATCGAACGACTGGGGAGATACTAACTCTTATAACAAAGGAAAAGGGGCGCCGGTAAGGAACGCCCCTTTTTAGATATCAAAGAAGTCGCCAAACAACGGCGATGACTTCTGGAAAACTGTTCGCTATCCGTCAGGACTTCTTTTTTGGTGAAACGCCGAAGACTTCTTCGCAAACGCTTTCTGCAAAGCCTTCACTCAGCGAACGTTCAGCGTCCGCCATCATAGCCGCGCCGACAACGCCTCCCCAAAAGAAGCTCCGATCCACAAAGTATTCGCCAATCTGTTCGCCTGACGCCGCATCAACAAGCTCGACTCGCCCGCTCAATTCGATTTCATCGCCAATAAAAATAGACTTCGCTACGTCCTGTTCCTCAAAATCGACTACCGCTACATTCATGACGTGCGCGATATCGCCGGTCGAGCACTGAGGAATTGATTTTGACAGCTCGTCAGCTAAAGCAGCCTTAAGCTGAGGGTGTGGTTTCGGTGTTTCGACCGTTACGTTTACCTCGGTCACCTTGATGGTCTTGATCTGAGCTTCGTCAGCGCGCTTAATCGCGGAAACGTCGGCAGAGGCGCAAGCCGACAACGCAACGGCGGCAAAACCCAAGGCAAAAACACTACGGGCCGGAAAACCAGCAAAAGTTCTCATGTCACAGACACTCCAAAAAACATGACAGAGACAGACTTCCACCCTGCGGCGAAAACCTGCAAATTCACACAGCGGTCCAGGAAGTACCAATATAGGTAGGAAACGCCGACTTAGGGTTGAGAGGTTAATATAGACCTCAAACGTTAACGAGATTTCGATGTGACCGTATACTTGCCTTGGTTGTCAAGACATATATAGAAACGGGCTTTAAGTTTATGCAACTATTTGTTGTGCCCAGCGATCAAACACACCAATGGGCTCAAAGTCAGATCGGTTCGCGGAACTCTTGCACACTCCAATGACAAAACTCAGTCGTTAAGGAGACAACTGACGAGATTTAGCGAGTTCAGGGTGGAAAACTGTCCCGAAATGTCTCTCTCATCAACGAGGCGCCACTCCGCTATGACCGACACCTGTCAGCTTTTCTTAGTGGCAGAGACGCGCACAAAACGCCTCGTGGCGTACGAGGAAAACCGACAGTGCCTCCACCTGACCCGATCTAGGGCCTAGCCAAAATCAAAGTGCCGTCGCCGAGCGCATAGATCAGCTCCGGCCTTCCGTCGGCATTCAGGTCACTGGCTACGACGGCGCTTGTGATCCGCTGTTGGTGTGCTGCGCCGCCTTCTGGCAGGCTGGCAATGACCTCGGCTTTTCCGCTGACGAGGCTGACGATCTGCACACGACTGCGCGCAGCATCGGGGATCGCGAGATCAGGCAAGCCATCATCGTTCCAGTCCAGAACTGCCGCCATATCCAGGACTCTGCTGCCGATGCCGTGATTTGAGAAGCCGTATATTGCCTGCTTCTCGACCAAACCCTCTTCTGTGAGGGACACAAAGCGCAAAGTACCGCCTATATGCGGTGTCTCCACATAGGCGATCTCGATTTCCCCGTCTCCATCGAAATCCGCCGCGCCGGCCGGGTTGAGCCAACGATTCGTCAAACCGATTGCGGGCGTCTCACCGAGCAAAACGATTTCGCCGTTCTTCAAACCGTAAGCCGCCAGCGCTGCACCGCCATCCAGGTAACTACGGACAACCACGAACTCTTCCTCGCCATCGCCGGTCAGATCGATCAGCCGTACACGCAGATCCTCGAAGACGGACTCACGATCCAACTCAAAGTGCGCGCGCCGTCCTTCACTGTCGAGAAGCGAAAAGCCGGAGGCCTCGATCGCATCGCCGAGAATCGCGTGGCCGTAGCGGTGGGTGGGACCAGTCAGCATGCCAATCCGGTTTCCGCCAGGCCCTGTTGTTGTCTCACCGTCAGGCAGGAGCTCCAGGCCGCTCTCCGGATTGCCGGTCACTCCGTCGGCCGCCCCGTCATACGCCTCGGCAAATCCTAGAGTGTCGCCCTGGAGCGAAAGCCTCGCGCTTCCGCCTTCGCAAAAGGTGACGGTGACACGGTCCGCGAGCTCTGCGTCCGGGATACCGCCGTTTTGCAGAAGCCCCCACTCCAAGGCGGAAACGCAAGGATCTGTCTGCAAGGTTTTTGACTGTTCGGCCTGGGCACCAACCGGAAACAGGATCGACAACAGGCTTGCGATAATTAAGACATGTAAGCGCATTCAGGTATCTCGCTTCGTGAGCCAGGGCTCACAAAACTAGGCACGCTGCGCGTCTTTCAGTCAATCTTGCCGCTGACATAATCCGCAATGGTTTCGGTCAACTTTCTGAGAGACTTCTTTAGGCTTTCGAAATTGGTGTTCCGGGTCAGCTGTTCTTCATCCATGTAGAGCGCCCGGTTGATCTCGATCTGGATCGAATGACGTCCATTCGCCGGATCAGAGTAACGCCGCACCAATTCGACACCCTTATAAGGGTCGTTCATCTTTACCGCGTAGCCTTCGTCTTTTAGGACCTGCGCGATCAGCGCTGAAAACGCCGGCTCGCAAGTTGTGCCATCCCGGTCGCCCAGTACGAAATCCGCCCGCCGGACCACTCCATCCTCGGTCGTCTCATCGCCCCACTCCGGCATGGAATGGCAATTCACGTGATAGACCTGGCCATGACGCGCGTGGAATGAGTCAAAAAAGTCGGCAAGGGTGTCGTGATAGGGCTTCCAACAGGTCTCGATCCTGGTCTCGACCTCGGCACGCGTCAGCAAACGGTCGTAAATCCTGCCGTAAGTCTTGACTTGTCTCCAGATCAGTCCAGCGCCGCTATCGAGTTTAAAGGAACGGCGGTGCTCGCCAGGCCAGCCACCCTCGATCATCTCCGGGTCGATGTCTTCCAGCCCTCTGTTAGGATCGATATAGCAGCGCGGAAAGAGCGCATACAACAATGTGGCGCGCTGATCCGGCGCGTGATCGTAAAGTTCTTCGATGAAGGTATCTTCGGAGCGGCGCAGCAGCATGCGGTCGAGAGCATGGCCGAAGTCCGACGGATAGCTGGTTCCGGAGTGCGGACTGTCGAAGATCAAGGGCAGCGCATCCGCACGTGGATGCACAACGGCAATTTGTTCGGTCACGATTGTAGATCCGTCAGCTTGGGGAAACGGAGGGGTTAAGCGGTTACTCGTTCAGATGGCACGCAGACACTCGATCCGGACCGATAGACTTCAGCATCGGACGGCTGGAAGAACAGGGCCCAAAGGCCTGCGGACAACGCGGATGAAAGTGGCAACCAGGCGGCGGATCCAAGGGAGAGGGAATCTCTCCCTTGATCGGCTGGAAGTCCCGCTTGCGCTGATCCAAACGCGGCACCTCGGACAATAGCGCCTGCGCATAAGGATGGTTCGGTGCAGCGAAGAGCGCCTCGGCCTGAGCCGTCTCCACAACACGGCCCAGGTACATGATCACCACCCGTTCCGAAATATGTTCAACCACGGAAAGATCGTGGCTGATGAAGAGATAAGTCAGGTCAAACTCTTCACGCAGGTCCATGAAAAGATTGATAATCTGTGCCTGAATCGAGACGTCGAGCGCGGCAATGGCTTCGTCGCAAACCAGAAACTTAGGCTTAACCGCAAGCGCCCGCGCGATCCCAATCCTTTGGCGCTGTCCGCCCGAAAACTGATGCGGATAGCGGCGCTTAAGGGCCGGGTCGAGACCGACCTTGGTCATGATTTCATCCACGTAGTCCGGCATACCGCTGCGCGGGACCAGGCCATGGACCACCGGCGCTTCGCCGACGATGTCCTCGACCCGCATACGCGGATTCAGGCTGGAAAAGGGATCCTGGAAGATCATCTGAACGGCGAAGGTCGCTTCCAGTTTGTCGTCACCAGTGAGGCTCGCGATATCCCGTCCCTTGTAAAGGATAGCGCCGTCGCTGGGTGGCATAATACCCGCCACCATCCGGCCCAGGGTGGACTTACCGCAACCGGACTCCCCGACCAGGCCGACAACCTCGCCCTCACCAATGGCGAGATCGACGCCATCCACCGCATGCACCGTCTCCTCTTCGAGCGCAGCACCCAACCGGCGCGCAAGCTTGCCGGCATAATCGAGACGCTTCACAAAGCGCTTGCTAACGCCTTGGACTTCAATAAGCGGTGTGCTTGCCGTCATACGCCAGCCTCCTGCAGATGCGGATGGTGACAGCGGATCTTCCGGCCCGACTCAGGCTCTGAAACGCCAGGCGCAACGTTGCAGGTCTCGCCGGCGCGCGGACAGCGGGCCTTAAAGGCACAGCCAGGCGGCAGACCGATCAGGTTCGGCGTCATGCCAGGGATCTGATTCAAACGCTCGCCCCGCTTGTTCGCGGAAGGCACCGACCCCAGGAGGCCGACGCTATAGGGATGCAGAGGTCGGTCGATGACATCGTCGGTCTCACCCGTCTCGACGATACGCCCGGCATACATGACCGCAATGCGATCGGCCAGACCGGCCACCACGGCCAGATCGTGAGTGATCCAGATCATCGCGGTCCCGGTCTTACGGCAAAGAGCCTGCGCCTCGTGCAGGATCTGCGCCTGGATCGTCACGTCCAATGCCGTGGTCGGCTCGTCAGCGATGATCAAGTCCGGCTCGTTCAGGAAGGCAATGGCAATCGCAACCCGTTGACGCATCCCGCCGGAAAGCTGGTGCGGATAGGCATTCAGGCGCTCGCCAGGCGAGGGAATGCCCACCATCTCGAGCGCATCGTAGGCGCGTTGGCGGGCGGTTTTACGGTCGACTTTCTTATGGGCCTGAATCGCCTCGATCATCTGGGTATCGACCCGCAACACCGGGTTCAGGGTCATCATGGGATCCTGAAAGATCATGGCGATCCTATTGCCGCGCAGGTCCTGCAGGCGGTCCTCGGAGGCGGTCACCAGATCCTCGCCTTTGAAACGGATAGCCCCAGAGACAATCCGGCCCGGCGGATCGATCAGGCCGAGCACAGAAAAACCGGTGATCGACTTGCCCGAACCTGATTCTCCCGCCAATCCCAGGATCTCCCCTGCCCCGACAGAGAAGCTGACGTCGTCCACGGCCTTGACGGTCCCGGCCCGGGTGAAGAAGTGGGTCCTGAGGCTTTCGACCTCCAGGGTCGGCGCAGAGCTACCGTCGCGCGAGCCCGCGGTCTTTTCCATGGTGTCTTCTGCCAAGCTCATCGTTTCAGCCTCGGGTTCAGAACGTCACGAAGCTGATCTCCGACCAGATTGATCGAGACGATCGTGATCAAAAGCGCGATACCGGGGAACACGCTGATCCAGTATTTGCCGGACAGCATATATTCGAAGCCGTTGGCGATCAGGACGCCAAGCGAGGGCTCCGTTTGCGGCAAACCGACGCCAAGGAAGGACAGCGTCGCCTCCAGTGCGATCGCGTGAGCGGTCTGGATGGTTCCGACGACAATCAAGGGCGCCAAGCAGTTCGGCAGGATGTGGCGGAACATGATGCGCGCGTGAGACAGGCCGAGTGAAGCAGCTGCTTCCACATATTCCTTGCCCCGCTCGACCAAAGCTGAGCCGCGCACCGTGCGCGCGTAGTAAGCCCACTGAGCCACGACCAGAGCCAGGATAATCTTGTCGATCCCCTTACCCAAGAGCGCGACAAGCATCAGCGCCACGAGCGCGGCCGGAAAGGAGAGCTGCAAATCGACAATGCGCATCACGAAGGACTCGAAGCGCCCGCCGAAATAGGCCGCTAGCAATCCCACCGACATACCAATACAGATCGCAATCAGGCCCGAGGTAATGCCCACCGAGAGCGAGATACGAAGGCCATAGAGAATAGCGGAGTAGAGATCCCGGCCTGCCCCATCGGAGCCCAGCCACATGGTGTATTCGGCGAAGGCCTCCGAGCCGGGCGGTAAACGTCCGTCCAAGATGTCCACCTGCGCCAGATCGTAGGGATCCTGCGGCGTGATAAGGGGTGCAAAGATCGCCGCCAGAATAATGCCGCAAAGCGTAAAGAGCGCCGCAAGCGCAAGTTTGCTCTCCAGAAACTCCGAGGCGAAACGCCGAAAAGGCGTTTCGACCGCCGCTGCCGTTTCTTCCTGGGAAATCGCCAGCCCAGCGTCGGCATCAGCGCTCTGCTGTGTAATTTCCGCGCTCATGCGCCCTGATCCTTCAAGCGGACCCGGGGATCGAGCAGCGAGTAGACGATGTCGACCACCAGGTTAATCAAAACGAAGAGCGCCACGATGATCATGAGGTAAGCGACCACCACTGGCCGGTCGAGCACCAGGATCGAATCGATCAGCAGCTTACCCATGCCCGGCCAGGCGAAGATCGTCTCGGTGACCACAGAAAAGGCGATCAGGCTGCCGAACTCCAGGCCGATAACCGTGACCACCGGGATCAGAATGTTCTTCAGCAGATGCACCCCAACGATACGGCGGCTGGAAAGCCCCTTGGCGCGGGCGAACTTGATGTAGTCCTGATGCACCGCCTCACGGGTCCCGGCACGGGTCAATCGAATGACGAGCGAGATTTTGAGCAACGCCAGGTTAAAGGCCGGCAGGCAGATATGAGAAAGCCCATCCAGCGTGAAAAGACTCGAGGTGATCCCGAGGAAGGTCGCGACATCGCCGCGCCCCGTCGAGGGCAGCCAGCCAAGTTCAACCGCGAAGATGATGATCATCATCAGGCCGACCCAGAAGGTCGGTAGCGAAAAACCCATGATCGAACCGGCCATGATCCCCTTGGAGACCCTGCTGTCGGGCCGAAGGCCGGCGAAGAGCCCAAGAGGAATGCCGATCACAATGGCCAGGAACAGCGCGGCGAAAGCCAGTTCCATGGTCGCCGGCATACGCTGTAAAATAAGTTGCAGAGCGGGTTGTCCGAAAATAAAGGACTTTCCGAAATCGCCGCTCCAAACGCCTTGCAGGAAGAAGAGGTACTGCTCGCCGATAGGTCGATCGAGACCGAGCGCGCGGATCGTCGCTTCGATGTCAGCCTGATCGGCCTCCGGATTGATCAGCATGTCGACCGGATCGCCGACCACGTTTACGCCGAAGAACACGATCGCCGACATCGCAAAGATGACGATCGCACTCTGCAGGAAGCGGCGAATCATAAACTCTGACATGTGAAACCTCTCCACCGTCTAGAGGCCGCCTGCTCCTGCCTGGAACGGACGCGCTCAGAGGTTCTTCACTGCATCATAGGAAGGCGGGCCGGGGTCTTGCCGCTTGTTATCCGCCTGTTTCCAGTAGTCGGACGAATGTCATGCCGTCCGGTTTCTTGAAGCGGTCCCTTCCAGGCAGCCAAGCTGGCCGGAAGGGACACCACCTCATCTCAACGAAGGCGCGGGGCACAGCCCCACGCCATCGGCGTTACTCTTTGAACACGTCGTAGGCGCGCGTGTTCTCGTCGGTCCGAGCCCGATAAGAGATGCCTTTCTTGGCCGCCCAGGCGTTCACCTGGTAGTGCAGCGGAATGATACCGCCATCTTCGATCGCCATCTCCGTAGCCTTGGCCAGAAGATCCTGACGCTTGGCATCGTCAACCGTCGCAAGGGCTTCCTCAATCAGGCTGTCGACTTCAGGATTGGAGTAACGGCCACGGTTCGAAGCGCCAAAGCCGCGATCCTTGTCGTAGGTGTGCAGCAAGGAACGCAGCGGCGAAGAAGCCTCACCCGAACCAGCACCCCATCCGACCAGCACGAAGGAGAACTCCGGCAGACCGTCCTTACCGCCCCGCGAGGCGCGCTTGAAGTAAACGGAACGCGGCATGGTCTCCACATCCGTCTCAATGCCGATGCGCGTCAGCATCTGTGCGATGGCCTCGGCGATCTTGGCATCGTTGATATAACGGTCGTTTGGACCATGGATGCGCAGCTTGAAGCCGTCCGGCAGACCGGCCTCCTCAAGCAGCTTCTTCGCGCCCTTGGGGTCGTACTCCATGGGCTTCAGGTTCTCCGAGACGCCGAAGAAGCCCTCGGGCAGCAGCTGGCCGGCTTTGATCGCCTGACCTTCCATCACCCGCTCGACGATTGCATCGCGGTTGATCGCCATGGAAATGGCTTTGCGAACGCGGGCATCGCGCAGCGGATTCTTAATCGGGCCGCCGTCTTTGGCTTTCACGAAAGGCGAATCATCGCGGAAGTGATCGAGGTGCAGGTAGATCACGCGGTTGGACACACCTTCGCTGATCTGCAGATCGCCGTTTTCCTTCAGCTTGGCCAGATCGGCCGTCGGCACACCATCGATCATGTCGACGTCGCCAGCCAGAAGAGCCGCAACGCGCGACGGGCTGGATTTAATCGGCCGCAGGGTTACGTCCGTAAAGGTCGGCTTGTCACCCCAATAGTCCGGGTTACCCGCCAGGACGATCTTTTCGCCAGGCGTGTAGGACACGAACTTGTAGGGTCCCGTCCCAACGGTCGCTTCACCGTTATTGAACTGCTCCGTGGTCCCGCCGCAGCCTTTCTCATTCGAGACGATGTGGATCAGCGATACATCGTTCGCCATCAGCGGATAGGGCTTCTCGGTCTTGATATGGACGGTCATGTCATCGATCTTGGTGACCGTCTTGCCCTTGGTGTAAGTCCCGAAGCTCGAAGGCGAGTTCGGCACATCGGGCGCCCGGGTAAAGCTGCAAACCACGTCGTCGGCGTTAAAAGCCGTACCGTCGTGGAACTTCACGCCTTCACGCAGTTTGAACTCCCAGGTCAGATCGTCGATCGCCTTCCAGGAAACCGCCAGGCCCGGCAGCAAGGTCTGCTTGTGGTCCTGATTGATCAGACCGCCGAAGATATGGGTCGCGATCTGATTGTTGGGGGTGAGGTTATGGAAATGCGGGTCGACCGACGTCGCTTCGGAGGAAAGTCCGATCGTGAGACTCTCCGCTGAGACGGAGCCGGTCATGCCGGTCATCAAGGCGACAGCCGCGCAGACGCTGCCCAGTCCATAGGTGAACTTCTTCATAAAACAATTCTCCCTGTAACGCCAAACCACTGTTTTGGCCCGCTTTTGTCCGGGCCCATCATGCCGTCTCCGGCTTATTCGCAGCTTCAACGGCCGCGAGGATTTCTCTTCACGGCCCTGAAGATTTCCAAAATGCTACCGATTAGTTTCTGCATGAGGAACCAAAAACTTTATGCAATAAACTCATACAGTCATGACAAGCGGGTGGCTTGTTGATCGCTGGAAGGCTGGTGTAGGGATGAAGAGATGCGCACAAACTGGCACAGTTTAAGGGAGTTCGAGACCCTGCGCGCGGTGATTTCCGCGGGTTCGACCACCGCCGCTGCCCGGCGTCTGGGCATCTCTCAATCGGCGGTCAGCCGCTCTATTTCACAACTTGAGGGGCGCATCGGTCAGATGCTATTCGCTCGTGAGCAAGGTCGGATGCAACCGACGGCGGAGGCGCTGGCACTTAACGAGAGCCTCGACCCGCTCTTTGACGCCCTGGCGGGGATCGACGGCGCCAAATGGAAGACCTCTCCTCAGGAGCCGCTGCGCGTCGCCGCACCCCCAACCCTCGCCCATCGCTTTCTCGTGCGTGTGGTCTCAAGCTTTTTGAAAGCCAACCCAGACAAGGTCGTGAGCCTCGAGATCTGCACCTCGGACGATCTGATCGCCGGAATTATGGACGAGCGCTTCGATCTAGGCCTGACGGGCGCGGATCTTACGCGCGCCGGCCTGAAACTCATCCCCTACCGGCTTTCCAAGGGGGTCTGCCTTTTGCCCAAAGGGCACCCGCTGACAGAGCACAAAGTGATCCGGCCGGAGCATTTCGACAATGTCGATTTCATCGCTCTGACCCGGCGCCACGCCGCCCGTCAGACCCTCGACCAACATTTTGCACGCGCCGGCGTGTCTCCGAGAATCCTGGTCGAAACGGCGACCTCGGTCGCGGCCTGCGAGTTCGTGAGAAACGGGCTTGGCATCACCATGACCAATCCCTTTCCCCTTATGACCGGAACGGATCACGACATCGAAGTGCGGCCCTTCGAACCGGATATCAACTACCGCACCAGTTTCGCCATTTCCGCCCGCCGACCGCCGTCGGTCACCGCGCGTGACTTTATGCGGCACGTCCGTCTCTCCACCCCGAAAAGCGACCTTTGGGAGCCTGCATGAACGCCCCGACTATCGTCAGAAATATCCCGACCATTGACTCTGTCATCAGCAAAACAGGTACGGAACGGACCATCGCCTGCCTGGACGCCTTGGTGGGTTTCGATACCACCAGCCGGGATTCGAACCTCGCCCTGATCGAGTGGGTCGAAGCCTACCTTGCTGCTTTCGACATTAAATCGGAACGGGTCTACGACGAGAGCGGTCAGAAAGCGAACCTCTGGGCTAGCATCGGTCCAGCCTCCGACGGCGGGATTATCCTGTCGGGACATACCGACGTGGTGCCGGTGGATGGCCAGGACTGGGACAGCGATCCCTTCGTCCTGACGCCAAAGGAAGACAAGCTCTACGGACGCGGCACCAGCGACATGAAAGGCTTCGTCGCCGCCGTGCTCGCCAAAGTCCCTGAATTGGCGGCGGCCAATCTCACACGGCCGGTACATCTCGCCTTTTCCTATGACGAAGAAGTCGGCTGCCTCGGTGTCCGGCGTCTGATCGCAGAGGTCATCGACGAAGGGTCAAGACCCGCCGCCTGTATTGTCGGCGAGCCGACCGGCATGGAAGTGGTCGTGGCTCACAAAACCAAACGCTCGCTCAGCGTCACCGTGAACGGCAAGTCTGCGCACTCTTCGCTCGCCCCCCAGGCGGTGAATGCGGTCGAATATGCCGCCCGCCTTGTGGTCTTCATCCGCGATATCGGTGAACGCCTGAAGCGTGAAGGCCCGCTGGACGAGGATTTCGACGTACCCCACACAACGGCACATACCGGCATCATCAGTGGCGGGACACAGTTGAACATTGTGCCGGAACTCTGCAGCTTCGATTTCGAATTCCGCGCTCTGCCGACCGTGGATGTCGATGCTCTGGTGGATGAAGTTAAGGCTTACGCCTCCGATGTTCTCGAACCGGAAATGCAGGCCATCGCGACGGAAACATCAATCGAGTTTGAGGCTCTTTCCGGCATTCCTGGTCTGGATACGCCGCCAGACGCTGACCTGATCGGCCTGGTAAAGTCGCTGGCCGGGAAAAATCATCATACCAAGGTCGCCTACGGCACCGAAGCGGGCCTGTTTTCACTGGCGGAAATCCCGACGGCGGTTTGCGGGCCGGGGCATATTGCCCAAGCGCACAAGCCCAATGAATTTGTCGAGGTCTCGCAGCTGGCCGCCTGCGACGCTTTCCTCGAAAGGCTGATCAAGGCCTGTTCCGAGTAACCGCGGCTTTCGCTGCAACTCCAACCTCATTTAATGAAAAAAGCTCAATCCAGGAGAACCCCATGTCCGCATCCCCGAGCGCCGGCGACATCAAGATTCCAAACGAATACCCGGTCGAGCTGACGGCGCCGGACATCACGCCCTACGCGGCAGGGAACAGCGGCTTTCCCTATATCTGGTCCTTCGACAGCGGGACACCTGGACCGCACGTCATGATCTCCGCCCTCGTGCACGGCAACGAGATCTGCGGCGCGATCGCCCTCGACTGGCTGCTGCGCGAGGAGGTCCGCCCAGTAAAGGGATGCTTGTCGCTGGGCTTCATCAACATCGATGCCTATAGCCGCTTCGACCCGGATGATCCCAACGCCACCCGCTGGGCCGACGAGGACTTCAATCGGCTGTGGTCCGACCCCGTTTTGACCGGAGACCGGGACAGCAGCGAGCTGCGCCGGGCCAGGGAGATTCGCCCCTTCATGGATTCGGTCGATACCCTGCTCGACATCCACTCCATGCAACGGCCCAGCCCGCCTTTCATGATGGCCGGCATGCGCGCCAAGGGCCGGGAACTTGCAAGTCAGGTCGGTGTGCCGGAAATCGTCATCAGCGACCAGGGGCACAAGGCCGGCGTTCGGATGCGCGACTACGCCGGCTTCTCCGATCCCGACAGTCCCAAGAACGCGGTCCTGATCGAGTGCGGCCAGCATTGGGAGAAAGCGGCCGGCGACCTCGCCATCGAAGCCAGCCTGCGTATGCTGCGCAGCCAGGGAACGATCGACGAAAACTTCGGCGGCGACATCGCTCGCGGTGCGCCGCCCGCGCAGACCTTCGTGGAAGTAACCGAAGCCGTGACGGTCAAGAGCGAACAGGATTTCACCTTCGCCCGCCCCTTCACCGGCGGCGAGATTATCCCCGAAAAGGGCACCGTGCTGGCCCATGACGGTGGCGAAGAGATCCTCACGCCCTACGATAACTGCTTCCTGGTCATGCCTTCGATGCGGCTCTGGCGGGGTCAGACGGCAGTCCGCCTTGGTCGGATCATCTGAACGACAGCGAGCAAGCCGCGCGCGCAGATGTGATGAGCCGTCTGTTGGCGGCACGAATGCACGCATTGTAGGCTGAACGACGCAATCTTCCGTAGCTTCCCACTCAGGATCCAACATGCCGCTCTTTACGCCCTTTACCTTGCGCGAAGTGACCTTTCCGAACCGCATCGCCGTCTCCCCCATGAGCCAGTATCTTTCCAAAGACGGCTATGTGAACGACTGGCACCTGGTGCATCTCGGACGCTTCGCCCTGGGCGGCGCCGGCCTGGTCTTTACCGAGGCGACGGCGGTCGAGGATCGCGGGCGGCGGACTCATGGCGACCTGGGGCTTTGGGAGGACGGCCAGATTGAGGGCATGGCGCGCATCGCCCGCTTCCTGAAAGAACAAGGCGCGGTTGCCGGTGTACAACTTGGACATGCCGGCCGCAAAGCAAGCGAGCGGCGCCCCTGGCATGGGGAAACCCCGGTCGACGCGGAAGATGTCGAGCTCCGCGGCGAAGCGCCCTGGCAGATGATCTCTCCCTCGCCAATTCCTTACGGCGAGGTCTGGCCCGCCCCTAACGAAATGACCCAAGCCGACATCGACGATGTCCTGCAGGCCTTCCGGGACAGCGCGCGGCGGGTCGACGCCGCCGGCTATGACGTGATCGAGGTCTATGCGGCGCACGGCTTTCTGGTGCATCAGTTTTACTCGCCGGTCAGCAACAACCGCACCGATGCCTACGGCGGCGATCGCGAGAGCCGCATGCGCTTCGCGTTCGAAGTCGCACGTGCAATCCGAGAGACCTGGCCTCAGGAAAAGCCGCTGTTCTTCCGCCTATCGGCCACAGACTGGGTCGACGGTGGTTGGGAATCCGAAGACACGGTCGCCCTCGCCAAAGGTCTCAAGGACAATGGCGTGGATCTGATCGACTGTTCCACCGGTGGCATCGGCGCCGGATACGACGAACGCTTCAAGCCACGCCGTATGGCTTTGGCACAGGGATTCCAGCTTCCCTTTGCGGAGCATCTGAAGAACGAAGCCGACATCGCGGCAATGGGTGTCGGCTTTCTCTGGGATCCGGAAGTGGCGCAGGCGGCAGTCGCCGAAGGCAAGGTCGACATGGTCGCTCTTGCACGCGAGCTACTGGATAATCCGAACTGGTCCCTTCATGCTGCCCGCAAGCTCGGCGAAGACAAGGACTACAGCTTCTGGAAACCTCAGTTCGGCTGGTGGCTGAACAAGCGCCAACGGATCATGGACAAGCTTAACTTGCGCTGACAACAGATCTTATCAAGACAAACGCGCAATTAATATTTGTGTCATTGAGCGCACATCTTGATAAACCACGACAACAAGCCGCATTCAACACGCTTCTCAACCTGAAGCGTGGACATCAAGCACGTCTGCTAAGTGCCTAAAAATAATCCAATCTGCTGTTCGCTTATAGGAAGAGTCTCCGTCTCGCCGGGATCTCACCCTGTGAACCGACAAGCACCTCTCGAGTCAAAAAACCTTTATCCAACATAGATTTAGCCGTCCACGAACAATGCGTTTCTGTGGCATGGCGGGACCGGAAAATGACATTTCCTTAGCCCGGCCATGCCCAATTGCTGCCGCATTTCAGACGATACTCGGCCCTGCCCATTTCTTGGGCATCTACACTATTCCCCAATATAAAAGGAAGTATAGATACAATGGCCACACCCACAGCCTTTGAACAATACATGCTCGAGCTGGTCAATCAGGCACGTGCCGATCCGGGACAAGCCGCCGAGACTTACGGTTTTAGTCTCGGCAACATTCCCGATGCGCCGCTTGAGCCACTTGCCATGAACGAGGACCTGCTGGAAGCCGCCCGCGGGCACTCGGAGTGGATGGAGAACACCGACACCTTCTCTCATACCGGTGCCGGCGGATCGAGCCCAACCGACCGGGCCCAGGCCGCCGGATGGGACGGCGGCGGCGTTGGCGAGAACATCGCCGGCTGGTTCTCCTTGGGAAACAACAACATCAATCAGCAGGACGTCGTGGAAGAACGGCATGGCGCCTTGTTGCGTTCGCCCGGCCACCTGGCCAACATCATGAACGCGAACTGGAGCGAAGCCGGGATCGGCGGTGCGACCGGCGACTGGCAGCAGTACAGCGATGCCTTTCTTTACACGCAGGCCTTTTCCGACGACGGCAAGAGCTTTCTGACCGGCGTGGCCTTCGACGACGGCGATGGCGACAACTTCTATGACGTGGGCGAAGGCCTGGGCGGTGTCGACATCGAGATCATCGACTCTGAGGGCAACAGCGTCGATACCTCGACCTGGGAAGCCGGCGGCTATCAGATTGCCCTGGAAGATGGCGACTACACTGTCCGCTTCTCCGGCGAAGGCATTAACGGCGTCGTCGAGAAACAGGTAACGATCGCCGGCGGGAATGTGAAGGTCGACATCAATACCGACCTGGAATCGCCGGTTGTCGTTGGCGAAAATCCGGATGGCGAGACTCCTGGCATGGATGAGCCGGACACGGAGGAACCCACGGCCGAAGATCCGGATGCTGAAGAGCCTACAGCGGAAGACCCGGATACGGACGAGCCCACTGCCGAGGATCCGGATATGGATGAGCCGACGGCAGAGGATCCGGACAGCGACGAACCTACTGCTGAAGATCCCGACATGGACGAACCGACGGCAGAGGACCCGGATACGGATGAGCCCACTGCTGAGGATCCCGATGTGGACGAGCCGACGGCGGAAGATCCGGATAGCGACGAACCCACCGCCGAAGACCCCGACACGGACGAACCGACAGCAGAGGATCCGGATACGGATGAGCCCACAGCTGAGGATCCCGACGTAGACGAGCCGACGGTAGAGGATCCGGATGCGGACGAGCCGACGGCGGAGGACCCGGATACCGACGATCCGGATTCAGAAGAGCCGGATATGCCCGATCTCGCCGCCGGTCCTTCGGTCATGAACGGCACCGATGGCGACGACGTCTTTATGGATATGGACAACGACCAGATTATCCTGGGCGCCGATGGCAACGACCGCTTCGAAAGCGAAAGCAACTTCGAAGACTACAACTTCATGCTTCTGCCGAACAACGGCGTGCTGCTACTGGGTGCCGATTCCACCAAGGTCTTGTTCGATGTCGAGACCATCGAGTTCGCGGATCTTTCGATCGAATTCAAATCGGAAGAACCGTCCGATGCGCCGGACGACAGCGACGATACGCCTGACACCACCAACGAGATGCCGGGAGATCAGACTCCGGTCGCCGAAAACGACGACACGGAACAGCCGGGCAGCTTCGGGGGGTGCTGCTGCAACGACGATCTGATGGTTGCCTGACCCCAACAGTATCGTCGTTCCTATCTGCGCCCCGCCGCAGATAGCGCGGTGGCCGGGGGTAACCCGGCCACCGTTGGCTTTACGCACTTCGGAGATGTGATTTCGCATGCATGCTCAAGAGACCAAGGCTCATACCAAGCCCGGCCATGACAATCCGCAGGACTTAACCAGCGACCGCAATCTGATCCGCGCCGCCCTGCGCAACTGCCGCGCGGCCTTTATCGGGATCGGAATCTTCAGCTGCATCATCAATCTGCTGATGCTGACCGGCCCGCTCTTCATGATGCAGGTCTACGATAGGGTGCTCACCAGCGGCAGCCTCCCGACACTGGCCGCTCTTCTGATTCTCGTCACCCTGCTCTACTTCTTCTTCAGTCTCTTCGAACTGCTTCGTTCACGCATCCTGATCCGGGTCGGCCGCAGGTTGGACGAACAGCTTTCGCCATCTGTCTTTCAGGCCGTACTCGCCCTACCGCTGCGTCAGGGAAAGGCCGGAGAGTCCGCGGCGCCCGTTCGCGATATGGACAGTCTGCGCCAGTTTCTCTCAAGTCAGGGACCGCTGGCCATTTTCGACATGCCGTGGATCCCGCTCTATCTCGGGGTGATCTTCCTGTTCCATCCCTTCCTGGGCCTGGTTGCAACAGCCGGCGCCATCTTGCTGTTCCTGCTCGCCATCATGAGTGAGATCGTGAACCGCAAACCCTTGCGCCAGGCGACCAGCCTCGCCAACAGGCGTAACGCGATTGCCGCAAGCTGCCGCCGCAACAGCGAAGCTGTTCACGCCATGGGCATGAATGTGCAACTCAGCCGTATCTGGGGTGGCCTCAACGACCGCTACCTGAACCTCCATAGCAAGGCGGGCGACCGAGCCAGTTTGCTGTCTGCAAGTACGCGGGCCATCCGATTGCTGATGCAGTCGGTCATTCTCGCCGCCGGCGCTTGGCTCGCGGTTAAGCAGGAGGTCTCGCCGGGCACCATCATCGCCGGCTCGATCATCATGTCGCGCGCTCTCGCGCCAATTGAGTTGGCGGTCCGCCACACTGGCGCGGCTTCATCGCCGCGAGACAGAGCGCCAAACGCTTGAAAACAACACTCGCCCATCAGGGGACCAGTTGCAAAAAACCGACCTGCCCCCGCCCCAAACGGTCGCTTGAGCTCAGTAGCGTGACCGTTTGTGCCGCCGGGCAGTTCCAAGAACCGCCGTCGAACGTATCTCCCTGTCGCTCAGAGCAGGTGAAGGTCTCGGCATTATTGGCCCGAGCGCCAGCGGGAAATCCACGCTCGCCCGCAGCATCGTGGGGGTCTGGCCCATGATCTTCGGCAAAGTTTGTCTGGACGGGGCAGCGCTGGACCAATGGGACCCCGCCAAGCTGGGCCGGCATGTGGGTTACCTGCCGCAAGCCGTCGAGCTCTTCGAGGGAACGGTCGCGGAGAACATCGCGCGCTTCGATCCCGCACGCAGTTCCGAACAGATCATCCGGGCCGCCGAGTTGGCGGGAATCCATGAGATGATCCTCAAATTATCGGACGGCTACGACACCAATATCGGCGACGGTGGTTCGGTGCTTTCTGCTGGGCAACGCCAGCGAGTTGGATTGGCGCGGGCGCTCTACGGCCTGCCTTTCCTGATCGTGCTCGACGAGCCCAACGCCAATCTCGATGCCGAAGGCGAGATGGCGCTCACCGAAGCTATCACATCTATGCGCGAGTATGGCTCAATCGTCATCGTCGTGGCACACCGCCCCAGTGCCATCGCCGCCGTCGATCACCTGCTGATCTTGAAAGACGGCCGCCAACAAGCCTTTGGCCGCAAGGAGGAAATCATGCGCCAGACGGCGGCCATCGCGAACAAATCGGACAGCAAACCTGCCTCAGCTCGACGCCCGGCCGGACAGACGTCAAAACAAAAGGGAGCAATGAACGTTGTCTCAGACCCTGCTTGAAGCGCACAGCTTCGACTCCCTGCACCTGCGCAGCGGCGGCATGGAACAACCACCCGCTGCGCCACCCACCAGGCAATCCCTTCGCCGGCATCTGCTGACCGGTTTCGTCATCGTAGGCATTCTGATCGGCGGCGTGGGCGGCTGGTCGGCTCTGGCCTCGATTTCCAGCGCTGTGATCGCCTCCGGCAAAGTCGTGGTGGAGTCCAATAGCAAGCTGGTTCAGCACGCCGAGGGCGGCATCGTCGGCGAGATCGCCGTGCGCGATGGCGACCGCGTGGAAGCTGGCGATCTACTGGTCCGTCTTGACGGCACCGCGACCAAAGCTAACCTGGCCATCATCACCAAGCAGATGAACGCGCTGGAAACCCGCCGGACCCGTCTGATCGCAGAGCGCGACAGAAACCGGCAACTGACCTTCCCCGAACATCTACGCAAACAGGCACAAGCCGACAGCGCCTTCGACCTGTTGGAGGGTGAACGCAAACTCTTCGAAGCCCGGTGGGTCACCTTGTCTGGGCAGCGCGAACAGTTGCAGGAACGCATCACCCAGACCCGCGACGAAATCGCCGGTCTGAGCGCCCAACGCGATGCCAAGGCCAGAGAGGTGGAACTGACCCTCGAGGAGTTGGAGATCATTCGAGGTTTGAAAGAAAAGAAGCTGATCCCGATCACGCAGTACATGGCGCTGGAGCGTGAGTCGGCCAAGGTAAAGGGCGAGCATGGCCAGTTGCTTGCAGAGATCGCGCGAACCGAAGGCCGGGTCAGCGAGACCCAGCTCCAGGTCCTGCAACTCGATAAGGAATTCCGGGAAGGCGTGCTGGGCGAACTGCGTAGCGTCGAAACGGAGCTCGCCGAGCTCGCGGAACGACGGGTCGCCGCGCTGGACCAACTTCGCAGGCTGGAGATCCAGGCGCCTCAGTCAGGCATCGTGCATCAGCTTGCCATTCACACGCGCGGCGGTGTCATCACGCCCGGCCAGGCACTAATGCAAATCATCCCTCAAGACGATACACTGATCGTCGAAGCCCGGGTTGCGCCTGGAGACATCGACCAGATCCAGGTGGGTCAGGACGCGGTCATTCACTTTACAGCCTTCAACCAGCGCACCACGCCACAGCTCAATGCCTCGCTGTTTTCGGTCGCCGCCGATCTGAGCGAAGACGAGCGCAGCGGCGAGAACTTCTTTCTCGCACGCCTAAGGCTATCGGAAGAGGAGCATGCGCGCCTGGGCGACCTGGAACTGACGCCCGGCATGCCGGCGGAAGTCTTCATCCAGACTGGCGCGCGCACAGCTCTGAGCTATCTCGTGAAGCCGTTTGAGGATCAACTCAGCCGGGCTTTCCGGGAAGAATAGAAAAGGATTGCGTCAAACGCGTCACTCTCCCGCTTCGGCCTGTGGCGCCTGAAGCGGGAGAGCCGCAACCAGCGGATGATCCTTTTCGGTCTGGTACTTGTGGTTCCAGCCCTGCGGCGAGCCCCAGCCGGTTACCTCGTCGCCGAAGAACTCCTGGTTCACTGCGATGTAGGCCGCCTCGGCCGGTTCCGCGTCCAGCTCATCACGGATGGCGTCGACCGGACAGATCGACTCGCAAAGACCGCAGTTCACGCATTCATCCGGATGGATGTAGAACATACGGCCGCCCTCGTAGATACAATCAACCGGACAGACTTCGGTGCAGGCGCCGTCTTTGATATCTACGCAGGCTTGGGAGATGATGAAGGCCACCGATCACGTCCCCGTCCAGACCGGCGCGCGCTTTTCCTGAAAGGCGCGCACGCCCTCTTCGCTGTCGTTCGACTGCAACGCCGCAACGAGTGCCGGCGTCCTCAAAGCCTGGGCCGAGCGGGCATCGAGCTGCGCCGTCTTGCGCACCGTATGCTTGATTGCCCTAACCGACAGAGGCGCACAGGCTTTGATATCGGTCACCCAGCGCTCCACGGCCGCGTCGAGATCTTCAGAAGCAACCACTTCATTCACCAAGCCCAGACTTTGGGCTTCGCTCGCCGACATTCGCCGGCCGGTGAGCAGGTAGCCCATCGCCGTCTTCTGCGGGATCAGACGTGGCAGCAGGACCATGCCGCCTTCGAGCGGCAGGCGCCCGACTCGCGATTCCGGTAGGGCGAATTTCGCCGTCTCGGCTGCAATTACGATGTCACAGCCAAGCACCATCTCGAAACCGCCGCCCATCGCCAGGCCGTTGACCCGGGCAATGACCGGAATGTCCAGGCTGTCCCGCAGTGAGATCCCGCCGAACCCGCCGGGGCGCGCCGCCCCCCAATACTCCAGGCCACTTACCGCATCCGCCGCCTTCATGTCAGCGCCGGCACTAAAGGCCCTGTCCCCTGCCCCGGTCAGAACGGCACAGCGGAGAGCCGGACTTTCCTCGATCTCACGCCAGATTTCCTCAAGGCGCGTTTCCGTCGCCGCATCGACAGCATTCATGCGGTCCGGGCGATCGATCGTGATCCAGGCCACCTCTTCGCGAACTTCAAAGATGACCGTCATTACGCGGCCCCGGCAGTGCGCGGCTCATCCAGCAGCCGTTCGTTCTCAGCTTCGCCCAATCCAAGTTCCGCCAGCACCTCCTCTGTGTGCTCGCCGATACGCGGTGGCGCGCGGCGGACCGCAAAGGGCGCCTCTGAAAGATGAACCGGTGAAGCGATCACACGGGTTTCGCCATGCAGAGGATGATCATAGCTCGCGAGCATCCCGTTCTCTGCGGTTTGAGGATCGGCCAATGCCGTGCCAAGGGGCCGGACCTCGGCACAGAGCAGGTCCTGTTCTTCGAGCCTGGCGATCCAATGCGCCGTCGTATTGGATCCGAAGCCCTCTCGGAAACGTCGCTGCAACTCAGCCTTGCCCGCCCGCTGCGCGGGAAGGTCGGGATAGCTTTCCGACAGGTCCTCGATACCCAGCGCATTACAGATATCCTGCAAGGGATTGGCCTTAAAGGCACCGACCAGAACCAGCGCGCCGTCCGTCGTCTCGAACACGCCACTCAGGGGCATGGCCGCCCAGTTCAACTCGCTGTTCTCAGACATCAGGTGCGAGGCTTCCTGCATCTGCATAGCCAGCATCGAGTCGTAAAGGGACACCGAGACCTCCTGCCCTCTTCCGGTCTTCTCCCTGGCCAGAAGCGCCGCCAGCACACCTTGAACCAGATGCATGCCGGCCGTGTAGTCGCAGAGCGCGGTGGCATAGATCGTCCGCGGTGTTGTCTCGTCCGCTCGGCGCTCCATCACGCCGGTCAGGGCCTGGGAGAGAACATCCTGCCCGCCCTTGTGGGCATAGGGTCCCGTCGGTCCGAAACCGGTGCCCGAGGCGAAGATGATGCGCGGATTGATCTCCCGAAGTCTCTCGTAACCGAAACCCATGCGATCCATCACACCGGGCCGGAAATTGTTCACCACCACATCCGACCTGCGCACCAGTTCATAAACCGCTTCCTTCGCGCTCTCCTGGCGGGTGTCGAGGGTGATCGAGCGCTTGTTGCGGTTCAGGCTGCAGAAGACCGGGTTGTTGCGGTCGGCCTCGCTGGTGCCGCCGAAGAAGTTCCGCGACAGCTCGCCTGAACCCGGCCGCTCGATCTTGATCACGTCGGCACCGAAATCCGCCAGCATCTGTGTCGCGCAGGGCCCGAGCATGACCTGGGTGAAGTCGACGATCCGGACGCCGTCGAGGGGAAGAGTGCTGTTACTGGACATAGGGGCCTCTTGTTTCAAAACGCTTCAAAAACACTGCAATTACACACGGACTCATTCCGCAGGCTCCAGAACCAGGGCATTGTCGGACGGCATGTCTCCGGGATCGGCGCCCTGGGCGCGCATCTGTTTCTGGATTGCTTTGGGGTCGACATCCCGCAGAGCAGAGTTGGAATTCAACGCCAGGGCCGAAGCGATGCCGGCCGCCTCCCCCTGCACCATGCAGGGCGGAATCTCCCGCGACATACGCTGAGCATCCGGCTCCGCCGAATAATGCCGGCCAGCGATAATCAGATTGTCGATCCCGCGTGGGAGCAGTGCCCGGTAGGGCGTGTAGTAATCGCGTCCGCGGCAAACCGTGTCGGCGAAGTGCCGCCGGCTGACCACGTCGTCCTTGGTCACCACGTATTCACCGCGCAACTGGCGGGTCTGGCGCACGCCGATCTGCTCAGCCGTCCCCAGCAGATTCGCGTTCTTGAAGCCGGGCAGGTTTTCCCGCGCGTATTCGTAGAGCCGCATGATCCGGTCGCGCCCTTCGTACTCCGCCTTGGTCAAGTCTTCGACGGAAATGCCGTCGTAGCCTGGCATGTGCGGGCAGTTGCACCAGACCACGCCAGGGATCGGTGTCTTGAGCCACCACATCTCCCAGGCCCCGCCGATCAGCCGCCGGGCCTGGCGGTCCAGCTTCTTGAAGGCCTCCGGCTCTTCGTACTGGAAGCGTTCGGCTTCGTCGGTGTCGACATTGGACAGGCGGAAGACCGTCGTGACGATGTACTGGCCTTGCGTAAATTCAGCCCCGGCGGCGGTCGCAACGTCCAGATCGCCGCTGGCGTCGATCACCACATCACCCAGGATCGCCTGGCGCCCGGTCTTGGTCTGACAGATCACACCCTTGACCCGGCCGTCTTCGACGATGCAGTCAGAAAACCAGCTGTGGAGGCGCAGATTGATCTCAGCCTCCCGCGCGAGGTCCAGGGAAACCCGCTTCCAGGCATCGGGATCGAAGGCCACGGCGTGAATGATCGGCTGCGGATGTTCCTGAACGTGGAAATTGTGGACGCCCCAGCGCGACCACTTGCGCCACATCTCCCAATCCGCGCGGCAATCTTCGGGCGGCGGATAGACCGCGCCATTCTGACTAGCCATGCGATCGACAAACTCCGAGACGATGCCCTTGACCGTAATCTCGTAGCCGTTGGTCATGTCGTCGAGCACCAGCACCATGCCGCCCGAGGCCATGCCGCCGAGATGGTGATAGCGTTCGAGCAAAGTGACCGAGCAGCCGTTGCGCGCCGCCGAGACCGCCGCGGTCAAACCAGCGGCGCCGCCACCCACAACGATCACGTCAGACTGGGCAACGACAGGCACGTCTCTTGCGGCCTCGCGTACGGATTTGTTCGGGAATTGGGACATAGTTTCCTCCTTACGGCCGCGACGGCGGCAATAGCTTTGTCAGTCTTTCGTATTCGCGCGGCGCTATCCCGCCTGCTCAGGTTTCCAGCGGATCACCATGCGTTCGGTCATCGTCACCGCCGTGAACAGCAACACGGCCAGTCCGGAAGAGACGAACACGGTGGCGTAGAGCAACGCGGAGCGGAAGTTGAAGGTGGCGTCGATGATCAGGGCCCCGAGCCCGACATCGGCCCCCACCCATTCGCCGACGATGGCCCCGATCACGCAGGTGGTCGAAGCGATCTTGAGGGCGGAAAAGAGATAAGGCAGCGAAGACGGCAGGCGGATTTTCCAGAATATCTCCCACTTGGAGGCCGAGAGGATCCGCGCGAGCTCCAGGGTCTGCGGACTGACCGCCTGCAGCCCCCGCGTCATGTTGACCAGGGTCGGGAAAAAGCAGATCAGCGCGGCGATCACCACCTTGGCCAGCAAACCGTTCCCGAAGATCAGCACCAGGATCGGCGCGATGGCTAGGATCGGGATGGTGTTGATGAAAACGGCCAGCGGATAGAAAGCCTTCTCGACTGACTTGTGATGCACGAAAGCGATCGCGACCGAAATCGCGATCAGATTACCGATCAGGAAACCCAGGACACTCTCGAACAAGGTCGGCCAGAAGTTGCGCAGCAGCAGCTCGGATTCCTGTGACAGCGTGGCGGCCACATCGCTTGGTGCCGGGGCGATATAGGGCGGCACACCGAAAAAGCGGACCCCGCTCTCCCAGGCCAGCAGTATCCCGGCCACCGCCAGCAGCGGTGGAAGATAGCGCCCGCGCAAAAGCAGCTTCAGAACCGAAGCCTCGCTCCCTTTCGCGGCTGCATCAAGGTTGCTCGCGACAGACATCAGCAGGCCTCCAACAGACTGCGAAGCCGCGATGCGATCGCGATGAATTCCGCCGTCTCCCGCATCTTGAGACGCCGGGGATAGGGCAGATCCACATCGACAACCTCATGGATCCGGCCCGGATGCGCTTTCAGCATCAGCACCCTCTGCCCCAGAAAGGCGGCCTCCGGAATGGAGTGCGTGACGAAGAGGATCGTCGTCTTGGTTTCCCGCCAGATCTGAAGGATCTGCTCGTTCAGACGATCCCGCGTAATCTCGTCCAGGGCGCCGAAAGGCTCGTCCATCAGCAAGAGGCGCGGTTTGCAGATCAACGCGCGGGCAATCGCAACGCGCTGTCGCATACCGCCCGAAAGTTCGTGTGGCAGGGCGTTTTCGCGCCCCTTCAGACCGACGAGTTCAAGCAGCTCTTCCGGTGAGAGACCACTGTCGGGCGCCGGCGCCCCGCGCTTCATTCCCATCTCCAGCGGCAGGCGCACGTTCTCGATGGCCGTACGCCAGGGCAGCAGCGTGGCGTCCTGGAACACGAAAGAGAATTCGCGCGCAAGCCTGGCTTGCTCGGTCTCTTTTCCGAAGATCAGGACTTCGCCGGACGAAGCGGGAACGAGATCCGAAACCACCCGCAGCAAGGTCGACTTGCCGCAGCCCGAAGGCCCCAGGATGGTGAGGAATTCCCCTTCGGCGACGCTCAAGGAAACGTCCTTGAGCGCCTGAAGGCTGCCGAAGGAAACCGACACCTGCTCCAGAGAAGCTGCGACGGCCGGTGCCTGCGCAGCAACTTCCTGAAGCGGTGTTATCGGGAGAGGCCTGAGCATTTTGGCCTCAGCCGACCTTCGGCCGATCGGCCGCCGTGGCCTCCAGAATAGCGGTCGTCATGACGTCGTCGACGCTCGGGACCTCGTTCTTGAACTGCCCAAGGTCAGCGTAGGTCTTGATCTGGGCCTCCCAGTTGTCCCGCTTCATGGTGCCCCAGCCGCCGGCCTTCGTCTCTTCGTTAAAGACATAACCCAGGATGATCCCCACCGCGGTGAGTTCCGATTCACGGTCCAGGTTGGGATAGCGCTCTACCAGGGCATCCACGGCTGCTTCTGGGTTTTCGCGGACCCAGGCCCAGCCGCGGGCCGTCGCACTGACGAAGGCGGCAAGCTTGTCCGAATGCTGCTCCAGGGTCTCGTCCGTGACGTAGTAGGGATTGGCGTAGAGCTGGATCCCGGCATCCCAAAGCCGCATGTCGACCCGCTGGTCACCCAGGATCTTCAGTGCGTTGACGTTGGACTGCCAGCCGGTCACCGCCTGCACCTGCCCGGTCATCAAGGGGCCCATGTCGCCCCCCATCACAGTCACCTTGACGTCGTCCTCGGAGATACCGTGTTTGGCAAGAAGCGCTCGCAAGAGGATACGCGCCGTGCCCTGCGTGGCGATGGTCTTGCCGACCATATCCTTTGGCTCGTTGATCGGATCCTTCTTGAGCGAAAAGTAGGTGAAGGGATGCTGCTGGTAACCCGCTGCGATGCACTTGATGGGAATACCGGCCGAGCGTGCCAGCATCAGTGAGGGGCTGGAGGAAAGCTGACCAACGTTCGAACGTCCGGAAGCGACGGAAGCGACACCGTCGACGTTGGGACCGCCCGCGACGATCTTTAGCGAAAGACCCGCGTCCTTATAGTAGCCCAGCTTGTCGGCGGCGACTTCGCCAAGCTGGCCATTGGAGATCAGCCACCCGAGTTGCATCGAGACTTCGAAGTCCTCCGCATGCGCCACACGCGCAATGCCAAGCATGCTGCCGGTGAGAGCGGCACCGGTCACCAGGCCCAGACCTTGGATGATTTGCCGACGGTGAAAACCTTCTTTCTTTGAGTAAGCCATCCTGTTCTCCTGCTTCGCCGGCCGGGGATTTATTTCTTTATGAGCCGGTTGATTTGAGCGCTCGCTGCGTCCTCGATGACTTCCATCGAGAACGGACGTATTGATCTGCGTTCGCCGAGAAGCACGCCCCCTCAACGTGCCGATTCAACTATATCGCGGCGCAAGGTGATGCATGGGGAAGTTTTTTTCGTCTATAGTGATGCCGAAACGGCATCACCTACTATCTGAAGGAATGCGCCCTATGCATCACCCTCTGCTTCGCTATGTCGACGAGGTCGCCCGCCAGGGATCTATCCGCAAGGCCGCAAAGGTCCTCAACGTGGCCTCATCCGCCGTGAACCGGCAGATCCTCAAGCTTGAGGCCGAATTCGATACGCGGATCTTCGACCGTCTGCCGGAGGGCGTGGAGTTGACCGCGGCCGGCCGGGTGGTGGTCGAACACTGCCGGCGGACGCTCTACGACTACCGGAACCTGCGCGCGGCGATCGACGACATTCGCGACCTGCGCAGCGGACATGTCCATGTCTCAACGCTCGATTCCATGACCTTCGGTTTTCTGCCCCAGGTCATGGATGACTTCAGTAACGATCACCCAGGCATCTCATTCACGGTCACCACGGCCTCCCCGGAAGAGACGATCGAAGCCGTGGCCAAGGGCACGGTCCACGTGGGCTTAAGCTTCAGCCGCGACCTGCATCCGGATGTACGCGTGGTCGCCGAAAAGCCCTCGCCTTTCGGCGTTATCATGCGCCCCGACCATCCCTTGGCTGACCGCCATTACGTCACGGTTCAGGATTGCGTCTCCTTCCCGCTGGTCCGCACGGCGGATGCACGGGGCAAGACCTCGATCATCGATCAGGAAATGGATTCCGCCGTGCTGCCACTCTCAACAATCTTCTACACCAATGCCCTGATCATGGCGAAGCACGCCATCAAGGCCAACCGTGGGGTCGGGATTTACACCAAGGTTGGCTTCCTGTCGGAAATCGAGGCCGGCGAACTGCGCTTCGTGCCCCTGGCCGAACGCACCTTGAGCGAATACAAGATTGGCGCCGTCATCTCCGCTCACAAAACGATCGAGACCTCGGCGCATCTCTTCGTGAGCGCGATTGAGCGGCACTTTCGGAAGGTAGATTTTGCGTAGGCGCCCTAACTCTCAATTAGGCAATCGCAGGGTACCCAGCCTTCCTCACCGGTCCCGTTTCGGCACCAGATCCAGCCGCTGCGCCGTTCAAAACCTCTGAGCTTTTCACCTGCGTCAATGGTCAACTCCACGGTGTTGAAAGCCCTTAGCAAAGTCGCGGTTTTACCGGATGCGCCGATCGAAAGCAGCTCTTCCGGCAACCAACCCCCGATCCCATCCCGGTTCCGGCACCAGACCCAGCCCGGCCAGTCCTCATCCCTTTTGCCGAGGTCAACGCCTTCACCTTCGGTCACTGACAAGGCCGGTGAATAGCTTTGCCTCCAGGACTTCGTGACTTTGAAGACGTCCGCCATGGAACTATTGCGGGTTCACTTATAGGAATCTGTCGCCAACGCCCGGAATTCCGGCCGCAGGTCACTGGGCATGCCCCAGGAAAGATCGGTGAAAACGATCCGGTAGAGTTCTTTCCACTTCGAAGACTGCCGATTGGCAAGTTCGTCTTTCCATCTGTCGAGAAGCTTCCTGATCTCCGACACGTTGTGATAATCGGGCCATTCTGCAAAGGCTTCGCCGAAGGCCGTCAGCGCCGCTTCGACATCGCGGTCAAGCAACGCGAGAAAACCACGCCGTTCCATCGCCGATACCTTCTGCACCCGGGTCTGCTGCGGCGCCTCAGGCGCTTGCGCCCGCCTCCGGTCAGCAGTGGGGGCGGTCTGCTGGATCTGCTCCACACCGCGGGTCAATGCACTCGAGAGATTGGTCAGCTTATTCTCGATGTCGGCGGTCACCTGCTCACTGACCTCGGGCGTATCGCCCTCCGCCGCCTGCTGAGCCTGCAGAAGTGCTCGGATATCGGCGATCTCTTCCCGCGCCTGCTGCTCGAGCTGCTCGATCTGCGGTCCGATCCGCACGACACCCGCAACCTCGACTTCGCGGTTCTCCAAAATCCTGCGAACATCGTCTTGAAAAATCAGTACGACCGACAACGCAATCACCGGCCACATAAAGGTCCGCAGATATTCGAGAATCAGGTGGCCGAGCGCGTAACGGCCACTGTCATCGGAAGCCATGGCTTTGTTCTCCCTTAACTCGCCTGCCGATGCCGCGTTGGACCGACTCGGGAACGATAAGCGCCTCCGATCATCCTAAACGCGCAAGAACATCAGCCGCAATCGCATCGGGAGAATGGCGCGCCCGAATAAAAACACGCGGATCGGCAGAGGGTGCAACTTGCACAGGCTTACTGGGATGGTTTAAGCACTGCCTCTCGCCTCTTTGGTGGAACCGGCAGTCCATCCCGATGAAATTTCTGAAACGACTCACCAGGAAAGCCGCAAAGCTGCTGCTGTTTCTTTTGCTGGCGGTTGCGGCGCTTATTCTACTGTTTCGCTTTGTGCCGGTTCCCATAACGCCACTGATGGTGATGCGCGACGCGCCCATCAAGAAACAGTGGGTGGCTTACAGCGACATCGCCCCGGCCCTGCCGCGCGCGGCCATTGCGGCGGAAGACAACCTTTTCTGCGGACACTGGGGCTTCGATTTTAAGTCGCTTCAGACGGCAGCTGTAGCCTTCGCAAGCGGCGAGAAAGCCGGCGGTGGCTCGACCATCTCCATGCAGACGGCGAAGAACCTCTTTCTTTGGCCGGAGCGCAGCATCTGGCGGAAGCTGATTGAAGCACCGCTGACCTTGGCGATTGAGGCGACCTGGCCAAAGACACGGATCCTTGAAGTCTATCTCAACATCGCAGAATGGGGCCCGGGCGTTTACGGAGCGGAGGCCGCCGCCCGCCATCACTTCGGCAAGTCGGCAAAGGCTCTGTCCCGAACCGAAGCCGCGCGCCTTGCCGCCGTCTTGCCAAGTCCCTTGAAGTGGTCGGCGGGTAAGCCAGGCAACTACGTTCGCCGGCGCACGGAGATCATCAATCGCCGCGTCACGCAACTGGGTCCCATGCTTGACTGCGCGAAACGACCGGATTGACAGGCAAGCGTCGTCCTCTATGAATGAGGGAAACCTGAACAAGAAACTTACGCCTTTGCTATCGAACGCACGCGCCGCGTCTCCGATAGCCGCAGTGCCGCGGTGAAGCTCCAGGACATCGGATCAAAATGGCGACTGAGACTTCACGCCCTACAGCTAAGGACGAACTGACAGCACCAGCCGGCAACTCCGAGGCTATGCATGAGATGCTCGCGAACGCCAGAGAAGCGCGCGACTTTCTCAAGGCTATCGCCCACGAGCAGCGTCTCCTGATCCTCTGCATCCTTGCCGAAGGGGAAAAGTCGGTTCGCGAATTGGAACAGCTATTGGAAATGCGCCAACCCTCCGTGTCGCAGCAGCTCGCCAGGCTTCGAGCAGAGGGGTTGGTTACGACGCGTCGCAGCGGCAAAACCATTTTTTACGCGCTGGCGAGCGACAATGCGCGCGAGCTGATTTCATTGCTCTATCGTATGTTCTGCGGGCCCAAATCCTGATCTAGACCTGCAAAGGAGGCGACATTTCAACCCTTACAGTCTTTCTATGCCAGATTATGAGACCCTTGCGATTGATACCGGAATATGGAAGTGAGGACTCAACGACCGGCTTCATCCAGCGGGTAATCACATGACACTGCTATTCGGCAATTTCTCGTCGGACGAATTACTCAGCGAACCTCTAAGATGCTTTTACAGCTTCTGGCTCCAGAAAATGGAAAGCTTGGGACACCTGCCAGCCCGGGCGCATTTCGACCCGATCGAGATCCCAACGGAGATCCTGCCCTATCTGACACTCTTCGACGTCATCCAAAGCGACCGGGGCATTAGGTTCCACATCCGGCTCGTCGGCACCGGCATCGTTGCGGAAACTGGGCAAGACACGACCGGCTCCTTTCTGGACGAAATGCCCAACACGGACGCGATCAGCGAACGCGCAATCTGGATCGTGACCAACAAGAAGCCCGTGTATGTCGATAATCAGCCCATCAATTGGACATCAATGGACTTCAAGTCCTACAGCGCGCTAGGGGTACCACTCGCCACTGATGGTACAAACGTCGATAAGATCTTTTACCAGATGGCCTTTTCCTGACAGCAGGTGAGTCGTTAACTGGCTTCAGCTGCCTTTGTGACGTCTCGCATTCGGCTCGCGGGCAGCCGAATGATTGCCTGCGTACCCTTGCCCTTGTCGCTATCGATCTCGAAACTGCCGTCGTGCAAGGCGATGAGGCGCGCAACGATCGAAAGCCCCAGTCCCGTGCCTTGTATCCCCTGCTTAACGTCGCTCGCGCGGCGCTGGAAAGGCTGCATAAGCCGTTCGATCGAAGCGCGGGGAATACCTGGCCCGTTGTCGGCGACGACGATCTCAAGTCCGCCGTCGGCCATGACAGTGGCACGCAGGATGACGCTGCCGCCAGCCTGGGTGTAGCGCAATGCGTTCGAAAGCAGGTTAAGGATCGCCTGTTTGATCACGCGTTCGTCGGCGAAAAGCAACACCCCATCGGCGTAGTTCTCTATCGAGAGATGAATCTCCCGTTCGCCCGCGGTCGGCCCAACCAGCCTCACGGCGTCTCTTAGTAGGTCCGACAGACCGACGATCTCTTCAAACAACTCGAACTGACCGGCCTCGATCTTCGATAGGTCGAGAAGATCATCGATCAGCGCATGCAGATGCTTCGCCGACTTCGAGATATCCCCCATATACTCGCGTCGTTTTTCCTCATTCAGACGGTCCATCTTGGCGGTTAGCATCAAGTCCGCAAAACCGATGATGGCGTTGAGAGGTGTCCGCAACTCGTGGCTCATATTTGCAAGGAACAGCGACTTGGTCTCGTTCGCCCGCTCGGCCCGCCGTCGTGCCTCAAGCTCGCGCGTCCGCACCTCCTCGATCCTGTCCCCCATTTTGTTAAAGGCCGACTTCAGATCCTCGATCTCATGGAAGTCGAGAACACCTGGCCCATCCGAGGCGCGCGCGGAAGAATCACCGTCAGCCAAAGCCCCCGCCGCAGAAGTGACGGATTTAAGCGATCGAACAAGCGCAAAAGAAAGAGTCGCCGCGAGACTGGCAGCCAGAGCCAACCCAGCCGCGAAGACGATCATGGCAGAGAGCTGAATGCCGGCTGCCTTTTCTTTCAGCTCTGCCACGGGCTGCGGCACCATGACCCCCCAGCCGGGCCCTTCGACTGCGGTAAAGCCCGCTACCATGTCATCTTTCAAAGCCGGCGAATAGAAAGTCTCTACGCCTGTCTCGCCGGCCAGCATGCGCTGGACCACCGAGACCTTCGAGATATCGCGCATGTCGGCGATCCAGGAGTCGAGGGGGTGCGACAAGACCCGCCCGTTCTGATCGACGATCGCGGCATGCCCCCGCTGCCCAAAGCTGATCTGCTTACCCAGTTGCACGAAGTAATCCGTAAAGAGGGCGCCAATAACCATGCGCTCGCCGTAGAGTTTGACGAAGTAGAGGGTAGGACGGCCGTCTTGAGCCGGCAGAACACCTGTCAGAACTGTTCGCTCGGGATCAGCGATCGATCGGAAGAATTCGAAGCGCTCGCTTGGGATGGTTTCAGGGCAGCGAAAGGGTCCATTGTCGATTTCCATCAACACCCGCCCGCTCTCCAGTTCGGCAACGCAGATGTGCCGGAAGTCCAAATTCGTAAGCAATTCCTCGGCGAAGGCGAAGTCCTTGCCGTCGACGAGGTTGCGGGAGACGATTTCATAACCGGCCATCGCATCGCGATAATAGCGCGAAAGCGCGGAACTCAGATTATTGGCCAGAAGCAGGTGCCGCTCGTGCACTTCCTCGAACTCGCCGTCCAAGGCTTCGGAATGCGGCCAGAGCCAGAACAGGCATAGGGGAACCACGGTGATTGCCAGAAAAATCACCATCAAGCCCCAGACGATCCGGACCCGCAGCTTCACGAACGCCACCCCACTATTGCTCCAGCTTTTCCAGATACATCAGAGAGATGAATAATTAATAAACGTTAAGCATGCCCATCAAGGTCTCCTGTTTCAGTCAAAGCCAGGGCGCTGCAAAAACAACGGAATTCAGTCGCCCCCTCGCTTTGGCGCAAATGGCCGGTCTGTTTCCCTCTGACCAAAGCAAGTGAAGAAACAGCCACCTCTTCTTCAGGTAATCTTGAGGATTTACGCTCAAGCTCAATAGGTTGAAACCTGTAAAAAGCCGGCGAGTCCGGTTTGTCTGTAGCTAAAACAACGGCCAGCTGCGGGATCCCGCTAGCACCAAGTGAGAGCTAAGAAAAAAACAGCGACACATGTCGGTTTTTTTTACAGATCTTGAGCGCATGTTAGGTGATCGTCAAATATTTGACATAATTCAGTTTTCGACCTACGGGCGTAGATCTTTGCACGTCCCTGGTGTCGAAATTTTATACAGTTTCCGCAAATTTGGAAACGCACGCGCCGCCAACAAATTGAAAACGCAAACAAAATACAATCTGGCCTGTATTTTGCTTAATAAAAAGTCAATACTGGCTTCGGCATGCCGGTGGAGGTTAATATTTTAAAACCATGCGACGTGTCGTAAAGCTGCTATGGGTCGGTTTTTGGGGGCAGTTGTGCGAACTGCAGTGATGAGGCGTCTGGTTCTAGCAGCCTGCGGCATCGCAGCCCTTCCGTTCGTTTGCCTGCCCGTAAGTGCCGAACCGATCACATCAGATTGGATCGATCAAGCAGCGCCCTACACTAAACCGGCACTTTCCGCAGGCCTGAGACAAAGCGAACCCTCGGCCGCGGAAGCCGCGAAGATTGACCCGCAGGACCTCGTCACCACAGGACCCCGAAAAAAGGAAAAGAACGGCCGAGCCGCCGCTGTTATTAGGAAGACTTCCAGCAGCAAACCTGACGGTGACGAGAGTGAGCCCGAGATTCCTTGGGAGCTGATCGAGCTGGCCTTGCAGCAACAGAACCAAGCGAAGAGCAGCCATCGCGAGTCGGAAATTACCATCAGCCGCGAATACCAGCAGCTTGTTATCGATTCACTGCCCGATTTTGCCCTGGATATCGCTTACGCGCAGCCAACCGGCAGCATACCGGTTCTAGACTTCCTGCGCGCTCAAACCTCTTCTCTCTCCGTAGAGATTGCGACTTTTACAAGTGATATCGCAATCCAAGACGACACCATCGCCATGGCGAGCAACGGAAACTTGGATAGCGACGACAGCGTCGGCGAAGCTCGACCGCACAAGGAGGGAACAAAGCTTCCCTCGCTCCTGAAGCAGCTATTCTTCTGGGGATTGGGCCTGCTGGTTTTCTACACCTTTGTCGAAGCCGTCTTTACGAAACTTTTGCGCCGTGATGAACAAGGCTTGGCCAACGCCCAACGCGGAAGTGACGGTCAAGCAGGACGTCCTACCCGCAGACGCAGATTTGGAAGAACGCGCCGGAGACACAGTTCGGCTTAAGTTTTTCAAGGCTGAACTTCGTTCGATTCTGCCCTGTAGGCAACAGAACGACTACTCGACGATAACGGTCATTTTCATTCTTGTATGGATACCGCAGCGGACTGCAAATCGGCCGTTCTTGTCGAATATCAGTGCGGATTCGGATCCGGGCTGTTGAATGCCGCTGTTGTAACCCATGGCTTCCACCAGGATATTGTGCTTCACGCGATCAGTATTTTTGAAAAGAACCGTATCGCCCGAAGCAACCATAACCTTTTCGGTGCTAAAGGTTTTATTGGTCTGGGTCACGACATGATTTACCGCTGCAGAGGCGGACAAACAGCCGCAGGCAGCAAAAAGACATAAACTGAAAGTGAGCCCCTTTGTCGTGCTCATGATTTGCGCCTGGCCTTTCTACCAAAGAGCTTCAACACCCTGTGCAGCGCCGCAATTACGAAGTCGACGTACACGCATGAGAGGAATCTATTGGGCCTTAAGAGCTTGAATAAACGGTTAATGAGCTGCCTAAAATTTAACCAACTGACCAGCCAACTACAGCAACCGGCCTTGCTAGCACTGACTTCAGTCTAGCTAGCTGCAAGATGGTCGCCGTCTCAATGAAGCACTAAAAATCGCCTTTAAAGCGAAGTCGCCAATAGAAGCATTTCAACGAACCGGACGCTGCTTTATCCGCCAGGACTTGGCTTAGTCTGACGAAAAACGCCGGGGGTTATGCCCGTTTCCGCTTTAAATTGGGCCGTCAGATGACTCTGTGAGCTATAGCCGCAGTCGATAGCGACTTCAGCAAGCCCCTGCCCCGCCTTAATGAGCTCCTTTGCATGCGCGATCCGGATCTGTCGCAGGCGTTGCCCAGGAGTCAAACCCGTCGCGGCCTTGAAACAACGGGCAAAGTGCCGAGGACTGACTTTCAGATAAGCTGCAAGTTCGGAAATGGAATGCGCAGCGGCCGGCGCGCTTTGCATGACATCCTCTATCCGCCGCAGCTCGGCAGCCGACAAGCCCAAAGCCTTGGGCGTCCAGGGCTTCACCGCCTGCAGACGCGCCAGCAAGGCCAGAATTCCGTACTCTAGTGAGAGACGATCGGCGTCCGTGTGCCAATCCAACTCCAGTATCAGATTCCGGACCATCGCCTGCGCCAAGGGATCCCGTCCAAAGACAACGGGCTCGAGGCTGCTGACCTTTTGCTCCATCAAGGTTTCCAACTCCGCTTGCGCGAAGTAGATGTGGAACATCGAAACATAGGAATCGTTCGTCCAGGCGGTTTCATAGTCTCGGGGCAGAACGCATATCGCATCGGAGCTGCCACGCCCCGCGCCCGCAGGCGACGTGCGCTTGCCACCGCACAGTTGCCGTACGCCGTTGCCACCCTTCAGGTAAACGCTCAATGTGTGATGATCGGGGGCGCCGTAGGCAAGGAAGCCACCACCCGGCCGTTCCCAATGGACAATTGACTTGGTCCCGGCCAGCCCGCTTGCGCTGCGCAAGATCTGCGCACTCCCGCTCAAAGCCCGAGGCACTTTCAGATCCGACAGCGTCATGCCCGTAAGTTAGCTTCAGGTCCGAAGTCTGACAATCCTGTCCGAATCCTGAAATACAAGCGGAGGAAACGGAGATAGATTTAGGCATCGTTGGAGAGTTTTGATGCCGCTTTTTCTGTTATCCGTCGTTGTCCTGACCTGGGGCGTTTCCTGGTTCGGAATCACTTTGCAAATCGGCGAAGCGGCCGAAACGGTCTCCATCGCTTACCGTTTCGCCCTGGCCTCAGTCGTGCTGTTTCTCTGGCTGGCAGTCTCAGGGCGATGGACGTCGATTCCCTTGTCTGCGCATCTGCGCATCGCGGCCCTCGGGCTCTGTCTCTTCAACATGAACTATCTGCTGTTCTATATCGCGACCGGCTACATCGCGAGCGGCATTTCCTCTGTTGTCTTCTCAACGGCAGCGATCTTCGGCTCGCTCAATCAATGGATCTTTTTCAAGAGACGTCCCGAGAGCCGGGTCCTGACAGGTGCGCTTTGCGGGGTTGCCGGACTCGCTTTTCTTTTCTCCGAAGGTCTGACGGAAGTCGATGGCGCAGGCACTCTGATAGGACTGAGCCTTGCAATCACGGCCACCTATTTCTTTTCCATCGGAAATCTGATTTCAGTCAAACTAAGCGCCGAATATGACTTGGCCAACATCGTTGCGCGCGCGATGGCCTATGGGGCCGCGCTCTGCGCCATCTATGCTCTGGTTCTGGGACAGAGTTTCACAGTCCCCCACACCTTCGCCTATCTCGGTGGACTGGTCTTCCTGGCGGTGATCGCATCTGCCATCGCCTTCCTCGCCTATCTGACTTTGGTCAACCGTGTGGGGCCGGCCCGCGCCGCCTATGCCACGGTTCTCTTTCCGCTCGTTGCCCTCGCGGTCTCCAGCGGCTTGGAGGGCTATGAGTGGACTCTGCTCTCCTTTATAGGAATTTCGCTCGCGCTGATCGGGGCCGGTCTGGTGTTTCTCAAACCGTCAGGCTGAAACAATCTCGCTTCTCAGCGATCACAAGACTATGTTCGCGACATGGTCACGATTAGCGTAAAACCAGAGGACTTCGATTCCTGGCAGCAACTGCTCGAGTTGCTCCGCGTGTCCTACGCTTACATGGATGCGCGTATCGATCCGCCATCATCGCTTCACCGGCTCGACGCAGCTTTGTTGGCGGAGAAGTCGGAAGACGAGACACTTCTTCTCGCGACACTGGACGAGACGCTTGTCGGTTGTTGCTTCCTCAAGGCGTCGGATGACAGCCTCTACATCGGCAAACTCGCGGTGGATCCCAACCGGCAAGGCTTGGGCATCGGCAGAAAGCTTGTCGCCTTCGCGGCAGAAGTGGCCGAGCAGCAGGGTTGTTCAGCGCTGGAACTTGAAACACGTATCGAACTGGTCGAAAACCACCGCGCCTTTGCGGCCATGGGTTTTCGAAAGACCGGTGAGTCGGCGCACCGCGGCTATGATCGCCCAACAAGCATCACGATGCGACGGGATCTTGCCGAGCGATAAGACGCCGACCAGCTTCGTTTTTTGTGTGACCGCTGGTTCAATCGGGGAGTTCAGTTGAACTATGCGGCTTCTTTTTTAAACACAGAAGCACCCCGCTTAAGAAACGAGGCACTTCCGGCACAGTATTTCGGTTTACGTTACTTTGGCAGCAAAACCGTGTCGATCACGTGGATAACACCGTTTGAGGCCTGGACATCGGCGGCAACAACCGTCGCATCGTTGACCTTAACACCGTCCGTGGCATTGACGTCGAGCTCACCGCCCTGAACTGTGGCAACCTCGGCCTCTTTGCCGGCAATGTCACCGGACATAATCTTGCCCGGAACGACATGGTAGGTGAGGATCGCGGCAAGCTGGTCTTTGTTTTCTGGTTTCAACAGGTTATCGACCGTTCCCGCGGGCAACTTGGCGAAGGCCTCGTCAGTCGGTGCAAAGACGGTGAAGGGGCCTTTGCTCTTAAGGGTGTCGACCAGATCGGCAGCCTGAGCGGCGGCCACAAGTGTGTTGAACTGACCGGCACCGACAGCCGTATCGACGATGTCTTTTTCGGTTGCGGCTTCCTGATTGCTGGCGCAGGCGGTCAGCGCGAAGGGTACGATCAGAACAAAAGCTTTAAGCAGATTGGATAAATGCATCACTTGAACTCCCCGATGTGTTTAGTTGACGCACTGCTTTACGCGATCGGTTTGTTCTTGGATCACATTTTTTTTACTTCTGCATCCGAACAGCGGGGAGATTACGTACGACGCCGACTCATTCAGGGTTACGGCACACGGCCTGCAGCTTATTTCCGAGAGGGTCGCGAAGATAAGCGGCGTAGTAATGGGCCGAATAGTTCGGACGCAGGCCAGGCGGTCCTTCGCAAACAGCACCCAGTGAAATACCCACGGCGTGAAAACGATCGACCGCCGCGCGATCTGGCGCAGCGAAAGCTGTATGAGCACCATTGCCCCAGGTCGCGGGCCGGCCATCGAAGGTTGGCTGAACATAGACGACCGGCAAATCGCAGCCGGACAGGCCGAAGCCCGCGGATGTCTCGTCACTCTCTTCCGGCAACACAACTATGCCTAACGTGGCCAACAGCGCTTCGTAGAATGCCCGGTCGCGCGCCAGATCCGACAGTCCGATCGTAATGTGGGAAACAACATCGCCAGTACGGCCGGCCTTGCGTCCGTTTCTGTAGCAAACGGCCTGTAGCTTGTTGCCGTCGGGATCGCGAATATAGGCGCCATAATAATCCGCCGCGTACTGCGGGCGCAGCCCTGGCGGCCCTTCGTCATAGCCGCCTTCATCCAGGGCCGTTTTGTAAAAGCGGTCAACCGCCTCGCTATCGGATGTCACGAACGCGATGTGATAGCCGTTGCTCCAGGTCGCCGGTAAACCGTCGAACGGTGTGCACAAGAAAAGATGCGGATAGCTTTGGTCTGCCGGTCCATACATGAGGTAACCGTCATCAGGCGCCGCATGGATCAAGGTCTGGCCAAGCACCGGCATAACCCGGTCGTAGAAGCTTTGAGAACGCCTCAGATCGTTGGATCCGAGTGTGAAGTGGCTGAACACGTCTTGATGCTCCCTGGCTGGTGAAGAAACCGCAGTCAACTGTACCAAGCGACAAAATTCTTCTCACCCTCGGCACTGAACGACACGACACGCGATTTATCCCTTCGTTCGGCCCAACCGCGATCGAGTGCAAAGGTTAGAACAGAGGCGCCGAGACTGCCGCCCAGATGGTGCCGGCGCTCACTCCAGTCGATACAACGGCGGCAGAGAGGCCGTCGCTTCTTCGAAAGGCCCTCGATATCTATCCCGCGCAAGGCGAGCGCGGCCCTGCCCTCTGCGGTCAGATGCACGACCTCATCACGGGTTTGGAGGATTCCGGCGTCATGCCATTGCGCGTAAAGCTGAACTGCCAGATTGCCTCCCAGATGATCGTAACAGGACCGAGCCCGCCTCATCGCTTTATCGCGAGGTCCAGGGCGCGTCCGCATGTGACCGGTCCGCGCCGCCACAGTTACCAGCGCTTCTATGGCATGGGCGACATCGGGATCCGCTAGATGGAAGAAATAGTGACGCCCCTGCTTTTCGCGCCAGACTAGGCCTGCCGCCTCCAGTCGCCCGAGATGCCCGCTCGCCGTAGCCGGTGTCACACCGGCTTCGCGAGCAAGCTCCGTAGCCGTCAGTGCCATGCCAGACATCAGGGCCAGCAACATGTTTGCCCGGGCCGGCTCGCCAAGGCTGGCCGCAACCAGTGCGATGTCCGGTCCTTCTTTCATATTTTGGTCATCACCAAACTATCCATCTGGCAAACTGTGCTAGCTTGCAGCCATTCGGTCAACCAGGAGCCCTGCAATGGACGCAATCTCACTTTATCTGCCAGGCATTTTGCTCGCCTACACGGCTTTTCTGCTCTCAATCATGAGCCCTGGTCCGAACATCCTGGCCATCATGGGTACCTCGATGAGCAGCGGCCGAACCTCCGGGCTGGCACTCGCGCTGGGCGTCTCCAGTGGTTCCGTTTGTTGGGCACTGCTGACGGTGACGGGGCTCTCCGCGCTCCTGGCGGCCTACGCCTTTGCCTTGACCGTAATCAAGGTCGCTGGCGGCCTCTATCTACTTTGGCTGGCTTACAAGGCCTTTCGATCCGCGGCATCGCGGCACGATATCGAAGCCAGCACATTGGATGGGAAGACGCTCAGCCCGCGCGGCTACTATCTCCGCGGCCTGACAATCCAGATGACAAACCCCAAGGCCGCTTTGGCCTGGATCGCGATCATCTCGCTGGGACTCCAGGCCGGCGCGCCGATCTGGGTTGCCGCGGCGATCGTTCTTGGCACCAGCTTCTTCTCAGTCAGCATTCACTGCCTCTACGCCGTCGCCTTCTCGACGAAACCTATGGTGCGGATCTACGGACGCGCGCGGCGCTGGATTCAGGGTCTGCTCGGCGCTTTCTTCGCCTTCGCCGGCGTGAAGCTTTTGGCAACCAGAACCTGACGGCCCGTTTGCTTCAGGCGGCAATCCTGCGGCGCAGCTTGCGAAGCAAGGCACCGATCAAGGGGAGTTTCTCGTAGATCTGGCCGGCTGCGTCGTAGTGATCGATGTGTGCCGTCACCTTGCCGTCTTCTCCGAAGATAATCACGCTCATGCCCTCTATCGGCCAGACCTTGGACTTGCCACGCGGCGTGAGCTGAAATGCCCAATTGAGATAGGCCCGGTCGCCAGCGAAAGCATAGTCGAGCACCTTGAAGCTGTGGTCCTCGACATCCGCGAACATCTTCTCAAAGACCTTCCGTACGGCCGACACCCCACGGGCATCGTTGAAGGGATCGCGAAAATGGGCATCCGGCGAGAACACCTGCCCGAAGCGCTCCAGATCGGCCGGCGCCAGATTTTCTAAGAAGGAAATGTAGTCGGCAACCGTACCTTCGGTGACCATTTGGCCGGATCTCCAATTATCTCGGTGTCTAGCTATCGGACATCATACGCGCCGCAAAGCCAAGCAGATCTGCTCTCGCAAGAGATGCACTGGCGACGCTGCTGCTTGCTTAGAGGCCCAAGACAGCCTTCAACAGCAGACCCGCCAAAGAGCAAACTCCAAGAGTCTTGAGAACACCCAGTTTGAAACGGAAAAGCGCGACTGACGCGACCAGAACGATCCCCAGCGCAGGAAGATCGAGGCTCGTGAGGAGGGGTAGATCGACGGATAGCCCCTGCCAGATAAGCGGCCGCACCTCAGAGAAAACCACCTGCAGGCCAAACCAAAGCGCGAGATTTGCGATCACCCCAACGACCGCGGCCGTGATCGCCGCCAGCGCACCCGCAAGAGCCCGCTTTTCCTGCAGGCGCTCGATTGCCGGCGCCCCCAGAAAAACGAAAGCGAAGCACGGTGCGAAGGTCACCCACAGTGTTAAGAGAGCCGCCGCCAGACCGCCTACCAGGCCAGAAAGACCGGCATTCGCCCCATGGCCTGCCAGGAAGCCAACGAACTGCAGCACCAGGATCAAGGGTCCGGGTGTCGTCTCTGCGAGCCCCAGGCCGGTGAGCATTTCGGTGGCGGACAACCAGCCATAACCCTCAACCGCTTCCTGCGCGACGTAGGTCAGAACCGCATAGGCACCGCCGAAGGTGACGACCGCCATCTTGGAAAAGAACCAGGTCACATCCGCGTAGACACCGGAATAGGGCAATAAAGCCACAAGTGGCGCCGCCCAGACGGCGAGGGCCAGGAAACCAGCCCGCCGTGCGCTACGCGCGAGCCTGCCCGCATAGCCAGGGTCGGCCTCCATGACGGAATCAAGCAGAGCTGGCGGTCCCGCCTTCGCCGATCCGTGCGCCCCGCCTGCAAACCATCCGGGCCCCAAAGCGCCGATCAAAGCAGCGCCAAGGACCACAACCGGAAAAGGCACCGAAAAGAGAAACAAAGCGATGAAGGCAGCGGCAGCAAGAGCCCAGGGAACCGCGCCTTTCAAAGCCCGCCCAGCCACCTTGAGCAAGGCTTCGAAGACGATGACCAGCACCGCGGCTTTCAGACCGAAAAACAAGGCAGCCACCACGGGCACATCGCCGGCGATCACAAAGATCGCCGACAACGCAAACATCACCAGGGCGCCGGGAAGAATGAACAGTAAACCCGCGATAAGGCCACCCTTCGCCCCATGCAGCAACCAGCCCAGATAGGTCGCCAGTTGCTGCGCCTCAGGTCCAGGCAGCAACGAGCAGAAATTCAGCGCATGCAAAAACCGCCTGTCGCTGATCCAATTCCGGTCATCGACGACCTCCCGGTGCATCAAAGCGATCTGGCCAGCGGGCCCGCCGAAGGACAGACAACCGATCCGCAGCCAGACCTTTGTCGCTTCGGTCAGGCTCGGCAATTTGGCCTGCGAGCCATGATCAGAAGCCGGACCGCTGTCGGAAGTTGAAGACGAGGACATAGCGTTCGAACTCTGGTCCATTGTCATGCCGCCACCGTCTCTGCTGACGGCCAGTCCCGAGTTTCCGGCCTGACGTCCCTGCGCCAGCGATAGAGGGCGTCATAAATTGCGAATGAGGCTGAAAGCTGCGCCAGATCGTCCGGATATATACGGGACAACCCGCGCACTGCGGCGAGGAGGCCAGCGGCTTCTGGTGCCTGCTCAAACTGCGCGCTCTCCGCGCCTCGAACGATTGTTGCCAACTGGGCGAGCGGATCGGACGTCAATCCAAGTTCGGCCAGCATGCTATCGAAGGCACATTGCTCATCACCGGCGCTCCCGAAGCCACCCTCGACAACGAACGGAGCCGCGCCGAACTTTTCCGCAACACCCATCACTTCTTCCGGCGTGGCGAAGAGGATGACCGCGTCAGATTCGATAAAACGCCGGATCAGCCACGAAGAGGCGGTGCCGTCGACACCTGGACGCGCGCGTGTCACCCACAGCGTCCGTGCCTCGCCATCCCGTGGAGGCAATTTCGTGGGATCAACGGCCGGCATGCCGGCATCGGCCCAGCCTTCGAACCCCAGCGCCAGAGGCGCTGCTTCGATTCCTTCATGACGCAACAAAGCCGCGACACCCTGGCTGAGTTTCTTACCGCGATGACAGACGACAACGACCTTTCGACCGCGATAACACTCGCGCCAATCCTCGATATCCTTGTGACTGCGGCGGCGGGATGCGGGGATCAAACGCGGATCCAGCGCGAAGTCCTCATCGATGCGCACATCGATGATCGCGGGTGCGTCGGGCAAGCCGATCAGGCGGGAAAGTTGGTCGACGGAGATTTCAGATGGAGACGTCATAGCACGCCCTCCCTTTCGTTAAAGGCCAAGGACGCGATACTTGGGCTGACGCCTCACGGGGTGATCGCTAACCCCATGCTTATGGGGTAGCAACGGATCTGAAGGCTGTCAACCTGGAACGAATTTCGTCTCAGAACTTTCACATTTCGTTCAACAACGGCCCGGGAACTGCGCTGAAATGGCTGATTTCCGTAGTTTTGGATAGTCTGTGGGTTGAATAAGTTCGAGACGACGCGGAATGAAACGGTTATCGTCTCTGCGCATTTGAAACCCAGTTCCGCACGGTCCTGAAGGAACAGGGCCGCAAGCAAACCTGTTGAGTATCAGCTTACCGGAAGTCTTATGTCGCATCGGCGTTTCCTGTTCCCTGTCCTTGCAACCTGCCTGCTCGCTTCCCTCTTCAACACCCCTGCCCTCGCGCAGAACATCGACTACGAGCGGCTAGACCGCCGCCTGACCGCCTTGGCACAGGATGCGGGCATCGTCGGTCTTGCCGTGGCGGTCATTGAAGCGGGTGAGATCAGCTTCGAGCGCGGCTACGGTGTGACCAGGCTGGACGGCGACCCGGTGACACCGGATACGGTCTTCCGCTGGGCATCGCTCTCCAAAGGCGTCGCCTCAACGCTCGCCGCCAAGCTCGCATCGCAGGGTTCGATGGCGCTCACCGACAGCATTGGCAGCTTCGAGACTTCACTCCGGCTGCCCGGCGGCGCCGAGCAACGGGGCACGATCGAGAACCTTCTCTCTCACATGGTCGGCATCGTCCCAAACGCCTACGACACTACGCTGGAAGACGGTCAGGACCCCAAGGAAATCCGGCGCAGCCTGGCGAAGCTCGATGCGGTCTGCCCGGTCGGCGACTGCTACAGCTATCAGAACGTCGCCTTCGATGCGGTTTCCGAAGTCGTCGAGGACGTGACACAGAAAAGCTATGCCGAAGCGCTCGCAAGCGAGCTCTTTGAGCCGCTGGGGATGAAGACCGCGAGCGTCCGCCGCGAAGATCTTCAGGGCGCAACTTCCTGGGCGGAACCTCACCGCTACTACCGTGGCAACGCGAAGGCCATGCGCCGCAAGGTCAAGAATGCCTATTACCGGGTTCCGGCCGCCGGCGGCGTCAACGGCTCGATCCGCGATCTCGCGCGCTTCGCCCGCGCGCAGATGGGGCTCGCGCCCGAGGTCATTCCGCAGGAAGTCCTCGACAACCTGCACACCCCGCGAGTTTACACCCGCAGCGAACAGCGGCGCATGAGCAGCCAGTATGGCGGGCATCTGCGCGATGCGCGCTACGCCTTGGGTTGGCGGGTTTACAAGTACGGTAAGGCCGGCACGCGCGTCGTCGGACATCGGGGCGCGGTGGACGGATATCGCGCAATGATTCTCTTCGACCCGGCCCTCGACACCGGTGTGGTCGCGCTCTGGAACTCCAACTCCCGCCGCCCCTCAGCAATCCAATTGGAGGTCATGGACATGGCCTACGGCCTGCCCGCCCGGGATTGGCTCAAGCTCGACAAGAAGGCGGCGCAGTAGCGGCCAGAGGGGTCGGCTGCTTATTCTTTTTCTTTCCTGAAAAAGGGAATGAGAAACACGAGACAGGCGAGCAAGAAGAAGCCGCTGCCCAGCATCGCCCAGAAATCGCCGATACTGGCGATGAGAAAGCCGATGGCTGAGACAATAAAGAGAAGCCAGCCAAGGAAGTTGATCTGACGATTGGTCATCCTGCTCCCTCCCCCCGGAGAACGAGAACGGATTGCGGTTCAGATCGTCACAGTGACCTATACCGCCCGGTCTCTCAAGCGAGAGCAGCCTGCCCTTGCAGCGGAACGGCACCGATGCTGCCCAACCGGCTCAGGCTCTCGCAAAAGCTCACAGCTGCGGCGACACCATCGATCACGGGCACACCGAGATCCGCTGACATTTCCGCCGCCAGGCGCGCCATTCCCGCACATCCCAGCACGATCACATCGCAGTCGTCTTCCTCCAGCGCCCGCAAGGCTTCCGCGCGAATTTTGCCTTCGGTCTCGATATCCTGGGTCTCCAGCACCGGCACGGCCGAAGCCCGCACGGCGGCGCAGCGATTGCGAAAACCATATCGCTGGATGTTTGCCTCGATCACCGGCACGGAAACCGCGAGCGTTGTGACCACCGAGAAACGGCCGCCGAGCATTAGTCCGGCATGAAAGGCGGCTTCGCCAATACCAAGAACCGGAACCGGCGAGCGGGCCTTCAGTTCTTCCAAACCGGTATCGTCGAAACAGGCAATGACAACGGCGTCATAGGCGCTGTTACCCGACAGCTGTTGGTCGAACAGCGCAAACAGTCCCGGGAGCGCCGCCTCCCCATCTGCCGCGCCTTGGATGGCCGCCGGCCCCTCAGATGGATTCATCGCTGTTATCGCAGTCCCCGGCAGCGCAACTTTGCACGCCGCCTGTTCGATGGCGGATGTCATCTCCGCGGTCGTGTTGGGATTGATGATCAACAGATGCATAGCGATCAGGCTTCCTCGACCGGACGCACATCGCCCTGCTTGCGGCGCAGCAGTCGGACGATCAGCAAGAAGCCGACGATGATCACGATGGAAAAGCCCGTCGTCAGCGTACCCAGCGCATAGAGAACCGGAGAGGTCACGTTGGTTGTCATGCCCACGATCTCGAGGGGCAAAGTGTTATTCGAACCTGATGTGAGAAGCGTTCGTGCGAATTCATCGTAAGAGAGGGTGAATCCGAAGAGGCCGACGCCGATCAGGCTGGGCGCGATGATCGGCAGCACCACATGCCGGATGGTCTGCCACGACGTTGCCCCGAGATCTCGCGCCGCCTCCTCATAGGAGTTATCGAAGCGGTTAAAGACCGCGAACATGATCAGCATGCCGAACGGCAGTGTCCAGGTGAGCTGCGCCCCGAAGCCGGAGGTCGACCAGTGCACATCCCAATCGAGGATGTTGAAGATCAGACCGACACCGAGCGAAACCAGGATCGAGGGGATAATCAGGCTGGCGATGATCAGATAGAAGACGACTGTGGAGCCTCGGAACCTTCGCCGGAAAGCGAGACCGCCCATCACCGAGACGACCACCGTGACCACCATGACCATCAGGCCGAGCGCGAAGGAGCGCCGGAACGAGCCCCAGATATCGCCGACCGCCTGGGTCTCGAAGAGATCCCTGAACCAATGCAGCGATACACCGTTCATGGGGAACGTCAGGCCACCGTTCGGCCCCTGGAAAGACAGCAATCCGATGGTCAGAACAGGGCCGTAGAGAAACAGCACAAAGAGGCAGAAGAAGGCGGCCAGGAAGTAGAAAGAGCGCGGACGGCTATCCATCATCCATCTCAGAGCTCCTTCCTGATATCGACAAAGCGCATCATGATCCCGATCATGAGCAAAACGGTGATGAGAAGCACCACGGCGCTCGCCGCCGCTGCCGGATACTGCAGCAACGCGATTTCGTTGGAGATGACCCGCCCGACAGAGGCGCTCTGGCCGCCGGACATGAAGCGGACAGTCACGAAGTCTCCCATGACCAGCGTAACCACGAAGATCGAACCGATCATGATGCCCGGCTTGGCCAGTGGGATGATGACGTTGGTCAGGATCTGGAACCCGCTGGCGCCGGCGTCGCGCGCTGCCTCGATGAGAGAACGGTCGATGCGCATCATGGTGTTGAAGACGGGTACGACCATGAAGAGCGCATAGAGATGCACAAAGGCCAACACCACGGCGAAATCTGAAAACAGCAGCCACTCCAGCGGCGCGTCGATGATCCCCACCTCCATCAGCGCAGAATTGGCGATCCCGTTGCGCCCCAAAAAGGGGATCCAGGAAATCATGCGGATGACGTTCGAGGTCCAGAAAGGCACGGTGCAGACCAGAAAAAGCGCGATCTGGACCGGCAGGGATCTGATGTGAAAAGCAAGAAAGTACGCAACGGTAAAGCCGATAAGCGTACAGAAAATCCAGGTCAGAATGACGAACTTGAAGGTCTTCAGATAGGTCGCCAGCGTGACCTTGGAGGTTAAGAGATAGCTATAGTTATCCAGGATAAAGGCCGGGAAGAAATTGTATTCGTTGTAATCCCAGAAACTCACCGCGACGATGGTGAGGATCGGCAATACGAGAAAGAACCCGAGGATCAGGATCGTCGGGCTGATCAGCATCCAGCTTCGGTCCGTCCGTTGCGCGGAGGACCTCAGAGATTGCTGCAGGTCGGTTCCCGGCACCTCCGCGGCGCCGGGAACATCTTTGGACAAAAGGCTCATCTAAGCGATCGACTTACGCGGCGATGAACTCGTTCCATTTGCGGACCATGTACTTGTTCTCGTCCATGACCGCGTTCCAGCAGGCGACCGCCCCCATGCGGTCGTAGAAGGATCCGCCGTCACGAACGGCGCCGGCCTTCTCCATAACTTTGCCCTGCGGATTGACGATATCTTTCTGAGCGCTCTTGCCCTCGAACCAGAAACCCCACTCGTCTTCGGTCATGAAGTTCTTGGAGGTTTCCGGCACGGCGGAGTAATAGCCCTGACGCATCAGGAAGCCACCGACCCAGCCGGAGAGATACCAGTTGATGTACTCATAGGCCGCATCGAGTTCGAGGCCCGAGAGGTTGGCGGAAAGACCGATACCGCCACCCCAGGAGCGATAGCCTTCTTTCAAAGGTTGATAGACGCAAGGGATGCCTTTGGAGCGCACGGCGGTAATGGCCGGCGACCACATGGATTGGATCACGACTTCGCCGGAGGCCATCAGGTTGACGCTTTCGTCGAAGGACTTCCAGAAGGCGCGGAACTGGCCGTTCTGTTTGGCCTCGGTGAAGATCGCCATGGTCTTGTCGATCTCTTCCTTGGTCATGTTGCCCTTATCGCCGTATTTGATCTCGCCCATGGCTTCGCAAACCATGGCGGCATCCATGATACCGATCGAGGAGATATCCAGGATCGAGGCCTTGCCCTTGAACTCAGGATTGAGCAGTTCGGTCCAGCTCTCGATCGGACGTCCGATCAGGTCGGGACGAATACCTAGCGTATCGGCGTTATAGATCGTCGGGATCAGGGTCATCCAGCCGGATTCATTATCCACGAAAGACTTGCCGCCGGGCCCTTCCACGAAGCCCACGCTGTGCGGCGCGGTGCCCTGCGCGATGGTCGATTCCGGCGTCAGCTTGCCGTCGCGGAAGATGCCCACGATCTTGTCGTAGTTCTTGATCTTCGAGGTGTCCATGGCCTGCAGATTGCCGGCGCCCCAGACCTTTTTGCAGATCCAGTATTCAATATCGGCGATATCGAAGCTCTTCGGCTGCGTGGCCGCGCGTTGTGTGACGCTATCGGAATCCAACGCTGTCATTTCCAGCGTGAAGCCCAAATCTTCCTTCACCTTGGCCGCCACCTCATTGAGGTTGGAAACGCCCGTGCCGAACTGTCTCAGGGTAATGTCCTTGATGTTCTGTGCCCAGATGGTCGGAAAGCCTGTGACAGCACCCGAACCCAAGGCCACGCCGGCCGCAGCCGCGCTTCCCTTCAGAACGGCCCGGCGGCTGACACCCTTTTTGAAGTCCCCTGTTTTCATTGCAAGATCTCCTTGTATTGGATTGATTGTTTTAGATTTTCTGCTTCTGCGGCAGATCTCATGCTGCGAGCCTGTGGGCGTCCTCCTGCTTCCACTGCAGGGTGACGCTTTCGCCGATTTCAACTGGCTGCTCGAAAAAGAGTTCATCGCGCAGGGTCGCGGTCAGGAGGCCTTTGGACCCGCCGTCCAAAGCGACGTTGACCGTTGTTCCCAGGAATTCGATATCCCGCACCTGCGCTTCCAGAACGCTGGCGACATCGATCTCTCCACCCTGACTTTGCGCGCGGATCTGAATACGGTCCGTCCGGATCGCGATCGGTCCTTGCTCCGTCTGGACGACATTGTGTCCACCGATAAAGCGGGCAACAAACTCCGAACGCGGCGCGTTAAAGACTTCATGCGGCGTTCCTGACTGCTCGATCACCGCCTCGTTCATCACGATGATGTCGTCTGCGAGTGCCAGCGCTTCGTCCTGGCTGTGAGTCACATGGACGAAAGAGATGCCCAGTTCGCGTTGCAGCTTCTTGAGTTCCGCGCGCATCTTGGTGCGTAAGAAAGGATCGAGAGCCGACAGCGGTTCGTCGAGCAGAAGAATGGAAGGTTCCGTGATCAGGGCCCGCGCCAGCGCCACCCGCTGCTGTTGCCCGCCGGAGAGCTGAGCAGGCAGACGATCCGCATAGGCCTCCATGTGCACCAACTCGAGCAACTTCATCGCATCGGCCCGGCGGATTTCCTTCGCGACGCCCTGCATTTTCTTGCTGAACGCGACATTGTCGACGACGGACAGATGGGGAAAGAGCGCATAGTTTTGGAACATCATCGCCGTACCGCGCTTGGCCGGCGGCAGATCGGTGATGTTGACGCCGCCCAAGACGATATCCCCAGCCGAAACCACCTCGTGACCGGCAATCATGCGCAGCGTCGAAGACTTGCCGCAGCCCGACGGCCCCAGCAGACAGGAGTAGCTGCCCGCTGCGAATTTATGATTGATCGCGTTCACCGCGATCGTCTCGCCGTACGCCTTCGTGACAGTCACAAGTTCGAGCGTGGACAAGGTCGATCCCCCGAAAAGAGTCCCTCTGCTCACTGAATTGCAACGGCTATGCCAAGGTTTGAATTTCTTTTTAACCGTTGATTTTACTTGATAATTTTTTCCACCTCTGGAGCAGAACCAACATTGCTGTCTAAAAAACCATCATTCTGCACACGATTCAAGCAGTAATCGTATACGATTTTTTCTTGTGCCTTTTCGTGACCGGGTCTATGTCCATTAGGGCTTGCTGGCTCATGTGCTCGCTGGAGACCGCAACTTTCCAGTTGCCCCTCTGTCGAAGAAACGCGATCAAGCATCACACTGTGTGACAGAGCCCGTTTGGAGATTTTTGGAAATGTCCTCGCCCGCTGCCAAGTCAGGGACGGCCTCAGCGAAACCCTCTCGCGTTGAGGGTTTTGACGGCGCTTTTTCCCTGCCGCCGGGACGCGCGCTCGGCATTTGCCTGCAACTACAAAACGCCATTATCGAGCACCGCCTGCATCCGGGCCTTAAGCTTTCGGAAGACGAAGTGGGCGAAATTTACGGCGCGGGCCGCACAGTGGTCCGTTCAGCGCTGCAGGCCCTCGCCCACAGCGGCCTGGTAGAGATCAAACGCAACCGCGGTGCCTATGTGGCCAAGCCGACTGTTCGCGATGCCCATGAGGTCTTCGAAGCCCGCGCATTGATCGAACCGGAGGTCGCCCGCCTCGCCGCGGGTAAGATATCCGACGCAGACCTGAAGCGCCTGGAGCAACACATCGAGGCCGAACACCAGGCCCTTGCCGAGAAGAATATGGGCAAGGCCCTCGCGCTCTCAGGCCTCTTCCACATCGACATCGCCGACATCGCCGACCACAGCGTCTACGCCGCGATGATCCAATCCCTGATCACCAAGTCGTCGCTGATCATCGCCCTCTACTGGATGCGCCCCGACACCACCTGCGAAAGCCACGCCCACCACGCCCTCATGGACGCCCTCGCCGCGCAGGACGGCGATGCGGCACATGCGGTCATGCGCAGTCACCTGATCGATCTGCACTCAGGACTGAATTTGAAAGGCCAGCCGAAGCAGGAAACGTCGCTGGCAGAGGCGTTGGCGGGGGGGTAGATGAAATCATACGAGCTTGGGAACTTAGGAATTTCCGGCGTGAGCCCAACTCCATCCACAGTCGGCGTTCGCGAAACACAGTGTTGCAATGCTAAGAAAACGAGCGCCGCAAAACGTTACTCAGGTTGTCGACGAGTGTCACAGCGATCAGGATGACGATGAGGATTGCTCCGACCTGCGGGTAATCCAAGAGCCGCAGTGAGCCAACGAGTTCCGTTCCAATCCCTCCAGCGCCAACCATTCCCATAACGGTCGATGCCCGGAAATTGTATTCCCAGCGGTACATGCTGACATCCGCAAACTGCGGAAAAACCTGCGGGAGGACAGCGTGGGTGACCACCTGCATTTTTGTTGCGCCGGTCGCCTCGGCGGCTTCGATTGGGGCGGGATGGGCGTGCTCGATGGCTTCGGCGAAAAACTTGCCAACCATGCCGACGGAGTGAAGACCGAGTGCGAGCACACCGGGCAGCATGCCGAAGCCAACGGCTGCAACAAAGACAATCCCTAGGATCAATTCGGGAATGGAACGCAACGTGTTCAGGACGAGGCGCGCCGCATGATAGACGGACTTGTTTGGCGCCGTATTCGAAGCGGCGAGAAAGCCCAGCGGCAGGGACAAGACTATGGCCAGCGCCGTACCCGCAACAGACATGGCAACGGTATCGATAAGGGGACTGATCCAGGCGCGCCAGCGGGTAAAGTCAGGCGGCACCATTTCCCCGAAGACGATGGAAATGGCCGGAATGCCTTCCGCCATGCGCCCCGTGTTTAAAAGCTCTGTGACCCACATGCACATAAGAATAAAGACGATGGCGCCGACAACCTTTGCAAGCCGCGTAAAACGACCACGCCTCTCCAGGTCCAAAACGGCGCCGATTTCATCGTCACGGCGGTCAAAGGACGGAACATCCGCCATTGCCATCTCCACAAATTCGCCCGGCGGCGCGAAACCGCCGGGCGGGCAAGAACTGCTTATTTCACGTTTGAGCGGATATCGCGGATGATGTCATAGTCTTTGTCCGCAATCTCGGCGAAACCATCCGACTTGAACGGCTTCAAGACGGCATCACCTTCCGGCGTACCTTTTTTGAGGCTATAGAAAGCAGTGCGCAGTTGATTGCGGACATCTTCCTTCAGATCGGTGCGCAGCACCCAGGGGTACTGTGGGATGTCGGCTGAATAGGTCAGGACTTTCACCTTGGCCGGGTCGATCTTGCCCTTTTCGACGAGGCTTTCGAAGATCGGGCGGCTAAGGCCACCCACCTGGGCGTTTCCGCGCTGCACGTTGATGGCGACAGCATCATGGGCACCCAGGAAGTTCTGCTTGTAGTCCTTCCCATGCTTCACACCAGCGAGCTGCATAGTGTATTTCGGCGCGAAATGACTGGATGTTGAGGCCTGATCGCCAAAGGCAACATCGACGCCAGAACCCTTTATGTCGTCGATACTTTCGATACCGCTTTCCGCATTCGCGATAATCACTGACTGATAGGTTGTCGCACCCCCTTTGAGGCGTGCCGCGAAGGGTTCGATATCCAGCTCGCCACCTGCCATTTTCTCTTTGGCAATGGTGTAAGAAGCCGGACCGAAGTAGGCGATATCGATCCGGCCGAATCGCATAGCCTCAATCATGGAAGAATAGTCCGTGGTCACGATAAGCTCGATGGATTTGCCAAGCTTGTCTTCCAGGTAATCTTTGAGACCTTGATTGTCCTGGATCACCGTTGCGGCATTTTCATCCGGCAACAGAGCGACCTTTAGTTTGTCCGGGTTGTAGTCACCGGCCAGTGCAAAACTGGCCCCAAAGATGAGGCTCGCGGCAGCAGCCACAGTTGATAGGAACGCACGACGTTTCATTTTCAGTCTCCCTCAGTTCGTCGTCTCCGAAATGAGCAAACCGGACGCGGTCTGCTCGAAACTATGTGCCGTAAATGCCTTTGAGGACCGTCTCCGTCAGCCTTTCCGGCCTGTCGTCGAAGACGACGTGTCCGCTCGAAAGGCCGATGATCCGGTCTGCAAATTCTCGGGCATATTCCAACTGGTGCAGGCTGACGATCACCGGGATCTTGTCTTCCTTGCAGATCTGCTTGAGCAGCGAGAGCACGCGGCGGGACGAGGCTGGATCGAGCGAAGCCACCGGTTCGTCCGCGAGGATCATGCGCGGCTGTTGCGCAAGGGCGCGGGCGATGCCGACGCGCTGTTGCTGACCGCCGGAAAGGCTATCGCAACGCACCAGGGCCTTTTCGAAAAGCGACACGCGGTCAAGACATTCCAGCGCAATCCTTCGCTCGTCAGCGCCCAGGGGCAAAAGCGTGCGCCAGAAGGAATGTCTACCAAGCCTGCCGGTCAGCACATTTTGAAGTGCGGTTTGACGTCCGATCAGCTGGTGCTGCTGAAACACCATGGCCGTCTCGCGGCGGTGTTCGCGGATGGCCTCTGCGGTCCCAAGCTCGCCTTTGTCGCGTACCGAGATCGTCCCGCCCGTCGGCTTAACCAAGAGATTCATAGAGCGAAGAAGGGACGATTTTCCAGCGCCTGACGGCCCCAGAAGAACCGTCACAGAGTCATCGTCGATGTCGAGAGAAAGAGGTGACAGCGCCACTGTGCCGTTGGGGTAGATAACCTCAACATCCTGAAGGCTGATAATGGGTCGCCGAGTCTCTTCGGATACCAGCCGCGTATCGCGCATCTGAATTGCGAAGCTTGCCTGGGTGTTCATGTGCCACTCCTCATAGGGAGTTCACTTAACATTCTAAGATGTAATTCAAATGACAGTTGATTTGTTTTTTACAATTTATTAGATCTTGCAAATCTTCAGACTGCAGAGCAGATGAGCGCGATGTCCCCATACAAAATCGTTGTTGCCCAACCGGTTGAGAAGGATGTGATCGACGATCTCTCCGCCCTCGGCCCCGTTTTCATGAATGAAGGCCCTGAGCCTCTTGTGAAGGACGCATTACACCAGCACTGCACAAACGCAGCCGCCTTGATGGCCTTCATGACCGAATGCGTGGATGAAAGCTTTCTCGACGCCTGTCCGGATTTGAAAATTGTGGCGGGCGCGTTGAAGGGGTTTGACAACATCAATGTTGATGCCTGCTCGCGGCGCAACATTGCCGTTACCATCGTCCCGGACCTTCTGACCGAACCCACGGCCGAGCTCGCCATCGGGCTCATGATCGGCGTGTCACGCCACATGATACCGGCAGATCACTACGTTCGGTCGGGGCAGTTCGCCGGATGGCGGCCACGCTTCTATGGAAGCTCCATTCAGGGCGCAACGGTCGGTGTGGTAGGCGCCGGGCGCGTGGGTCAGTCGATACTGAAACTGCTCGAAGGCTTTCGTTGCAAGCGGCTTTATTTTGATCACGAGGCCTTGTCACCAAGCCAGGAACTGGCATTGAAAGCCACATACGCACCGTTGGATGAGTTGAAGACGCAGTCTGATTTCCTCGTGCTCGCCCTGCCGCTCACGGACGAGACGATGGGGCTCGTGGATCAGAACTTTATCGATGGCATGAAGCCGGGCAGCTATCTCATCAACCCGGCCAGAGGCTCTCTCGTCGTGGAAAGCGCCGTGGCTAACGCTCTGGAAAGCGGTCATCTTGCCGGTTTCGCCGCGGATGTTTTCGAGGCCGAAGACTGGGCGCGGGCCGACCGTCCTGACAAGGTGCACGCGAGCCTTCGACAGTCGGACCGCACCATGCTCACGCCCCATATCGGATCGGCGGTGACCGATGTGCGCAGGGCTATCGTTCGCTCTGCTGCGGACAGCATAAATTCCGTCTTAAGCGGTACCTTCCCAGCGACAACCATCAATGCCGATGCGCTGAAAGGGTAAGAGCTTGGTGAACCTCACATTCGTCAAAAGCTTTGTCACCCTTGTCGAAACCGGCTCCTTTCAAAAGGCTGCCGAGCGCCTGAATCTCGCGCAACCAACTCTGTCGCAACACATTAGCAAGCTTGAAGAAAGTCTTGGCGTCCAACTGATCGAACGCCGGCGCGTAGGGAGTCGCGCCACACCCGAGGGTGAGACTGCGCTGGCGATCGCAAGAACGTTGCTGACGACCGCTGAGCATATGGTGCAAGCGGTGAAGCATGACTTCGTACGGATAGGCGCCAGCAGTAACATTGCGGAATACTATGTTGCCCCTGCCCTTTCGCAGCTTGAGTTAGCGGATGGGCAGACGCTTCAATGGCAGATCGAGCAAGCCGACAACCCCAGTCTGATTCTGCGGCTAAGAGACGGCTTGGTCGACATTGCGATTACCGAATGGGAACCGGATGAACAGGGCTTTGAGTCCCGTTTCTGGCGATCCGAAGAGATGGTCATTATCCTGCCGCCAGAACACCGTCACGCCTCTCAAAGCGAAATATCCCTGGCCGATTTGTCGGCGATACCGATGATTGGCGGCGGTCAGGGCACGGGCACGGGCACCCTTCTGCGCGAAGTTTTGGGGCCCAAGGCTAACCAGCTCAAAACCAGCGTTGCCATGGGCTCGACGCAGGCGGTCAAGAGCGCCGTAGCATCGGGCCTGGGCTGCTCGATTGTTCTGCGCGGTTGTGTGGAGACTGACCTGAAAGCCAAGGCTTTGGCAGCTTTGACGCTGAAGGGCTATGAGCTCCGAAAGTCCTTCTACATTTCCTTTTCAAAGGACCGATACAACCATCCCGCCATTCAAAGCTTTATGAATGGACTGATGGTACCTTTCCCTAAAACTCCACGCCTTTCTGTGCCTTGACGCCCTGCTCCCGGAAGGGGTGTTTAATCTGCGTCATCTCCGTAACCAGGTCGGCGACCTCGATCAATTCGGGCTTGGCGTTGCGGCCGGTGACGATGACATGCAGGTCTTCGGGCCGGTTGTCGAGGAACTCGACCACCTCTTCCAGCGGCAGGTAATCGTAGCGTAGGACGATATTAAGTTCGTCCAGCAAAACCATGTCGTACTTGGGTTTTTCGCCATTTGACTTATCGACCCGACAAGCTTCGATCATTTCCTTGGAGACTTCCCAGGCGCGCTTGGCGGCGGCGATGTCGCGGGCACGGTCCTGGGTATCCCAGGTGAAGCCCTCGCCCATAGTACGGATCTCGGCCAGGTCGGGGAAACGCTCCAGGACCACCCGCTCGCCGGTCTCCCACTTGCCCTTCACGTATTGCACCACGCCAACGCGCATGTCGTTTCCGATGGCCCGGGCGACCAGGCCGAAGGCGGCGGTCGACTTGCCCTTGCCTTTACCGGTGTGGACGATCAGGAGGCCCTTTTCCTCGGTCTTGGTCGCGAGCATCCGTTCGCGGGCGGCCTTGCGCTTGCGAGCTTTTTCGTTGGCCCGTTCGTTGATCTCGTCCTCGGTCAGTTCGCTCCTGGGTTTGTCGCTGGTCTGATCATTGGCACTCATGAAGTCACCTCTTCTTCTTGTTCTTGTACCGCCAGAGCGCGCAGCAGCCCCTGGGCCGAGTTGGAACGCGCGCGCCAGAGCTCCCGCTCCTGCGCCTCCAGCAACCGCTCGGCAATCTCCCGCGCAGCCGCCGGGTTGTTGGCCTCCAGAAAGTCCAGCACCTGCCGGTCACCCAGGTAGGCGTCGTAAACCGCATCGAAGTGATGGTCCGCCACCACCCGCGCTGTCGCTGCGAAGGCGAAGAGATAGTCAACGGTCGCCGCCATCTCGAAGGCTCCTTTGTAGCCGTGGCGCATCACCCCGGCAATCCACTTGGGATTGACCACACGCGCGCGCACGACACGGGCGACCTCTTCTTCCAGGGTCCGGATCTTCGGACTTTCCGGGCGCGAGTGGTCGTTGTGATAGACCTTCGGCTGCTGGCCGGAGAGATGCCGCACCGCTGCGGTCAGGCCGCCCTCGAACTGATAATAGTCGTCGGAATCCAACAGGTCGTGTTCACGGTTGTCCTGGTTGTGCACCACCGTATCGACGGCGCGCAGGCGAGTCTCGAAGAGACCATGTTCGGCACTGCCACCGCTGCCCGCGCCATAGGCATAGCCGCCCCAGGCCAGATAGGCACGCGCCAGATCGCCCTCGTCCTGCCAGCCGCGTTCATCTATCAAAGCCTGAAGACCGGCCCCATAAGCACCTGGTTTCGAACCGAAAACCCGGTAGCCGGCACGCTTCTCTGCCTGCGCTGCATCGATGCCGCGCGCTTGTAGTTCTTCTCGTTCTTTTCGAAAGGCCGCGGCCAGCGGGTTCTTGTCGGCAGGCTCATCGAGCGCCGCGACAGCGCGCACGGCGGAATCGAAAAGGTCGATCTGCGCCGGAAAGGCATCGCGGAAAAAGCCCGAGACCCGAAGCGTGACGTCGACGCGCGGGCGATCAAGCACGCTCAGCGGCAGAATCTCGAAGCCGGTCACACGGCGCGAGGTTACCTCCCAGGTCGGGCGGACACCCAACAATGCGAGACCCTGGGCGATGTCATCGCCGCCGGTGCGCATGTTGGCGGTGCCCCAGGCCGAGAGTGCGATACGTTGCGGCCAGGCGCCCTGCTCCTGCCGGTGGCGGTCGATCAGCAGGCAGGCTGACTTCCAGCCCAGGTTCCAAGCGGCGGGCGTGGGCACGGTGCGGCTGTCGAGAGAGTAGAAGTTGCGCCCGGTCGGCAGCACATCCAGCCTGCCACGGGTTGGTGCGCCTGAAGGACCTGGCGTGACAAAAGCGCCGTTCAAACCTTTGAGAATGCCGGCAATTTCAGCGTCCCCCGATGCCACGACCGACGGCCGCACGTCGGACGCGATTCTGCCGAGTACCTGGATGGTCTGCTGCCATTCCGGCTCAGCTTTCCGCTCTCCCGAAACCAGCCCCTGCGCCAACAACTCGAGCCGCTCGACCGTATCACCCTTGCTGCGCCAGCGGCCTTCGCCCGCCAGAACGGCAGGCCGCGTGCCCATCCAGTCGGCACCCATTTCGCAGTCCAGCGGGTCGAAATTTTCGAAGCCCAGGTCCGCCGCCAGCGCCCGGATCAGGGAGGCGTCGCCCTCCTTCCCCTCGCCGCGCGGCAGGCGGGTCAGAGCCACCAGCAGGTCAGTCAACTGCTGTCCCTCGGGCGCTTCACCGAAGATGTGAAGACCGTCGCGGATCTGCAATTCCTTCAATTCGCAGAGGTAGTTATCCAGCTTGCTTAAGGCCGTATCGGCATCGTCCGCCGCGACGATTCCGCAGTCCTTGTCGAGGCCGATGGAAGCGCTGAGCTCGAGGATCTCTTCGCGCAGAACCTTAAGGCGGCGCGGGTCGACTCCGGCGGCTTCATAGTACTCGTCGACCAATTGCTCCAGGTCGGCGAGCTGGCCGTAAGATTCCGCGCGGGTCAGCGGCGGGGTCAGGTGATCGATGATGACCGCCTGGGCGCGGCGCTTGGCCTGGGTGCCTTCGCCGGGATCGTTGACGATGAAGGGATAGAGATGCGGGATCGGGCCGAGAACGGCCTCCGGGAAGCAGTTTTCCGAGAGCGCCAAGGACTTGCCGGGCAGCCATTCCAGGTTCCCGTGCTTGCCCATATGGATCACCGCCTGAACCTGCTCGACATTCCGCAGCCAGGCATAGAAGGCGAGATAGCCGTGCGGCGGCACCAGGTCCGGATCGTGGTAGCTCGCCGTGGGATCGATGTTGTAGCCGCGGGCCGGCTGCAGACCCACGGTGATCTTGCCGCAGCGGAAGAAGGAGAGCGCGAAGAAGCCTGAAGTCCCGTCCTCTTTTCCATCTATCCCCGCCCCGTCACGAACGAAGAAGGGATCCTCCTCCGGCGCGCCCCAGCGCTCGTTGACTGCGGCGCGGACTTCCGGCGGCAATTCGCTCTGAAATGCCATGTATTTGTCACAGCTCAGACGCACCCGGATCACCCGCCCGTCGACCGCCGCGTTGGTCGGCCCATCGGCCAGTCGCTCGACCAGCGCGTTGCCATCTTCGGGGATATCTTCCAGGTCATACCCCGCCGCCGCCAGCGCCCGGAGCAGCACGACGGACCCCGCCGGCGTATCGAGGCCCACGCCGTTGCCCATGCGTCCGTCCCGGTTCGGATAGTTGGCAAGAATGAGGGCGACCCGCCGCTCGGATGCCGGGGTGCGTTTCAGCTGCAGCCACTTCGCCGCCAGAGCCGCGACGAAGTCGATGCGGTCGGCGACAGGCGCATAGGTGACGACCGAGGACTGGGTCGCCGGGTCGAAGCGGGCCTCAGACTTGAAGGAGACGGCGCGGGAAAGAATGCGCCCGTCCACCTCCGGCAGGGCCACGTTCATGGCGATATCGCGCGCGGACAGGCCGTTGGCGGACTCACGCCAGGCGGCTTCGTTGCCGCCGGAGAAGACCACCTGCAGGATCGGACAGTCCAGTCCGTCGAAGGGCGTTTCCTTGCGCGCGGCACCGGGACTGGAGATGGCGAAGCCGGTGGCGTTGAGCACGATTTCGCTATCGGCCTCCTCCAACAGCTTGCGCAGGGTCTCGGCGGAGACCGCTTCCTTAAGGCTCGCGCAGTAAACCGGCAGGGGATTGACGCCCTGTTGCTTCAGGCTGGCGATCAGGGCATCGACCGGCGCCAGGTTCGCGGCCTGGACCAGGGCGCGGTAGAAAACGATGGCGGCGACCGGCGCCCCCTCGATCCATTCGGCCTTCAGGTCCTCAAGATCCGGCTGGTCCTTGCCTGGCCAGTAGAGTCCTGCGCGCAGCAGCGGTCGCGGCTCGTTCCAAACGGGAAGCGCGTCCCCCTGCTCGTTCCCACCTTCCAAGAGCGTCGCCGCATAGAGCAGGAAGTTGCGGGCGTTCTCCGGCCCACCGTGGATGCAGTACTGCCAGAGCCGGTGACAGGCCTCGGCGCCCAGGCTCGAGTAATCGGCCAGCTCCGCGTCAGGCTGATCGTCGCCTGGCAGCAGCGCCAGGGGAATGCCGTGCTCGGCGCAGGTCGCGCGCAGTTGCTCGACGCCGTAAGGCCAGTAGCCGACCCCGCCGAGCAGGCGGACCACCACCAGCCTGGCCTTCGCGATCATCTCTTCGGCGTAGAGGTCGACCGAGAGGTTGTGGCCAAGCTGCATGAGGTTGGCGAGCCGCAGAGAGGGAAGCTGAGCGCCCTCACCCGCCCCTTCGCGGATATGCCCATAAGCCAGCGAGAGGCTCGCCAGTTCCGTATCGGCCGCCGAGAGCACGATGATATCGCCGGGCGTCTGGCCGAGATCGACGGCTTCCGAACCATCGGAAATGCCGCCCGCCTGCGCCTGCAAAAGATGCATGGATGCTCTCGCCCTTCACGCCGATTGGTGCGTCCGGGCTCATGGATCCGGACACCCTTTTTACCTTATCCCGCAATCGCCCCTTATTCGGCAATTGCTGCGGCAGCCGCCTGCGGGACGCCTTGCGCCGCGGAACCGCCGGACGCCAGCTCCGCCCGGATCGCGTCGCTGTCCATATCCGCCTCGCCGATCACCACCAGCCGGGTGGACTGAATCTCCGCCGGCTGCCAGTCGCGGTCGTAGTAATGCTGCAGCCGCCCGCCAACGCCCTGAAGCACCAGGCGCATGTCCTTGCCGGCAACCTTGGCGAAGCCCTTGACCCGCAGGATGCCGTGCCGGGCGATCACCGGCAGCAGGCGCGCGACCAGGCTCTGCGGCGTCTCGACCTCGCCCAGGTCCACGGCGAAGGAAGTGAAGTCGTCATGGTCATGCTCGTGGCCATCGTCGTGGTGGCTGGGCCGGGAGTCCAGATCGTCCTCGGCGGCGGCTTCCAGGCCCAAAAGAACCTGTGCGTCGACCTTGCCGTAAGAACTGCGCACCACCTTGACCTCGGGCCGGATCTCTTTCTTCACGTCGCCCAGAACCTGCTCCAGCGCCGTCTCGTCCAGCAGGTCGGTCTTGTTGATCACCACCATGTCGGCGCAGGAGATCTGCTCCTCGAAAAGCTCCTCCAGCGGGCTTTCGTGATCGAGCGACTCGTCGGCCTTGCGCTGGGCATCCACCGCCGCCGGGTCGCTGGCGAAGAGGCCATCGGCCACCGCTGGGCCATCGATCACGGTGATCACGCCGTCGACCGTCACCTTGGTGCGGATTTCCGGCCAGTTGAAGGCCTTGACCAGGGGCTTGGGCAGCGCGAGGCCGGAGGTCTCGATGACAATATGGTCCGGCGGCTCGGGCCGGTTCAGTAGGGTCTCGATGGTCGGAATGAAGTCGTCGGCCACGGTGCAGCAGATGCAGCCGTTGGGCAACTCCAGCACCGCGTCTTCCTCGCAGCCCTCGATACCGCAGCCCTTGACGATCTCGCCGTCGACGCCCAGGTCGCCGAACTCGTTGATCACCAGGGCGATGCGCTTGCCGCCGGCGGTCTCCAGCAGGTGGCGGATGGTGCTGGTCTTACCGGCACCCAGGAAGCCGGTGATAACGGTTGCCGGGATTTTATTCGATTGGGACATCAGATCTGCTCACCACTGCCTGTTTAGCTTTTATTATCATGAGACCGGCGCTTTTACGGTCATGGGCAGTCCCGCGACCATGAAAACCACCGAATCCGCCACCGCCGCCACCGCCTGATGCAGGCGGCCGGCATGGTCTCGAAAGTCTCGCGCCAATCGGTTCATGGGCACAATCCCAAGACCGACTTCATTTGAAACAAAGACGACCGGCCCCGCGAGCTCCGGTAGGGCCTTCACCAGGGTCTCGATCTCCACCTCAATCTCCCGCTCCTCCGCCATGAGGTTGGAGAGCCAGAGGGTCAGGCAATCCACCAGGATCGGCCGGTCCGCCTGCGCTTCACGGGTCAGGACCCCGGCGAGGTCCAGAGGTTCTTCAATCGTCGACCAGCGCTCGCCCCGCCGTTCCTTGTGGGCCGCAATGCGCGCGGCCATCTCGGAGTCCCGTGACGCCTGCCCCACCGCGGTGGCGATATAGAGGCAGTCGCCAGTCCCAGATTCGACCAACTGCTCCGCATGGCGGCTCTTGCCCGAGCGGGCGCCGCCCAGGATCAGAGAGACGGCGGGAAGCGTCGTGAGGTCGTTCGGAGACACCGGAGTCCATAAGCCTTCAGAATTGCAAAGTGGCGGCGAGTTTCCTTAGCGGGCACGGCCGGCGCAAGGACAAACTGAATGGGGCAGAAAATCGCAGAAAATCAACAAGATCGGGCTGTGGTTCGCGAAACCCACGCTAACGCATATCACGTTGAATTGCGGTCTCCGGCTGATCCGAACGCGTTGTGCTCCGCAAACGCTGCCTCGGATCAGCCTGCAACCACACTTATTCAATAGAACGCGATACACGCTAAATTGTGATCGCCCTGTGTGTGGCCGTCTGGGGTACGCGAACCCAGATGATTAACCACGAGGCTGCTAACTCGACCGCCTCATCTCCATGAGACGGTGCAACCGGGAAATTGAACCATGCTGAAACGAACCGCTTTGACCACACTGCAGATCTTCGTGATTCTCGCCGTGATCACCTTCATGCTGACCTCCGCCGTACGCGCGGCGGGCTTCCACGCACCGGCGTCACAGGCCAAGGCCTTGTCCGACAACGCCCAAGCTCAGAGCGGCGAAGTCATCAAGGCCGGATACTTCAAAAAGCGCCACGGCCATCGGGGCTACGGCCACCGGAAGTTCGGTCATAAAAAGTTTGGCTTCCGGAAGTTTGGACACAAACGGAAGTTTGGTCATCGTAAGTTCGGGCACCGCAGCTACGGCCACAGAAGCTTCGGACACAAGAAATTCGGCTTCCGCAAGTTCGGCCATAAGCGGAAATTCGGCCACCGGAAATTCGGTCATGGCAAGTTCGGCTTCAAGCGCCACGGCCACAAGGGCTACAAACACTCAGGCTACGTGCACAAAGGCTACGGCCATAAGGGTTACGCGTACAAAAGCCACCGACACGACAAACACAGTCACAAGAGCCATGGTTACCATCAGCTCAGCGACGGCAAGTTCGATTACGGCGCCAGCAGCTATAAATCCACCGGCCCCAAACACCACGGCCATAACTTCAAAAACGGCAACAGCCAGAAGAAATTCGCCGTCAAGGTCCTGCCCCGCCGCAAGCCCGCGGTGAAAAAATTCAACTACGGCAGCAGCAAGTTCAAACAGAAATCCCCGAAACACCACGGGCATGATTTTAGGAATGAGCCGAGGTATTGATGGGTGGCATATAGAAAAGGTTGTAAGACCCAATATAGCGATCTTACTTTTCCGCTAGTCAAACTCAAAAAATATCTAAACGCTCAACTCCAATGGACAAACTTACCGCCCCATTCTTAGCTCGAAATTGAAGATAATCTTAGCGATCTAAGAATAACCAAGCGCTCCCGCGTAGAAGAACTCTACCTGAGAAATCCAGGGCAGCTCACTATGTCCCCGGCAATTGCGGAACCGGGAAAGTTCGTTTCCCAGCGCTCTCGATAACCTAATCGCCGACAAAGGTCGATCACAAAGCCACAGATGCTGTTTTCACACCTTTCGACGAGCACAGGGTCAAGTTAAAGGCTGTGGGGTTCCTCACATTCTACAACATGCATCAGTCACATAATCAAACTTAGTTTTTACCTACTTCATACCATTACCCCGCGTTCGCCAGTGTCAAGAATCTCCGCAGCCTCGGAGTTGCCCTAGCCCGAAGTCTACCGCAACTCGCTAGCGAATGGTTTGGATCCGACGAACGGTTGGGAAATTGAGAGGCTCGGCGATGAAAAAGTTCGCTTTGGTTGCACTAATTCTTTTGACCGCTTCTGCTTGTGGTAATCCGTACGGACTAAAATTCGACAGTGTTAACCTAGACGCCGATCAACAGAAAGGCGTAATCCAATTCACTGACCCCAAACTCTACAAGCGCGAAGCTCTTATTAACGAAAGGAAAAGAGAGCGAGCCTATCTCAAAAAACTACTGGACAAGACTGAAGAAGATACTTTCGCAATTGAACCCGAGATCGTTCGAGAACTCGAAACCATTCAAGCATTTTCAGCGAGCCTTGGCCTGAAAATTGATCCCACTGCGGGCGCCAACTTTCAAAGAGACACAGAAATAGCAGAACTCAAACATCAATTTGAGCTGACTCGTCTCGACATGCAGCTATCTCAATTGAAACGCGACGCCGAACTTCTCAACGACCAACTATCGAATCAACAAACGCTCTCCCAATCAGTTGGAACGCCTTCCGGCAGCACAACCGTAAACAGCAGTGTCACACCCCCAGATCCAACAACACTCATTACTAAGATCGAAGATCTTAGGGCCAAACTTGAAAACCGGCTTAATGCACAAGTCTCTCAACCGCGGAAAGTTTCCACTGCTGTCGCTGGACCTATAGACACGCTTAACGATATTTCCGCTTATCGCAACGCTTTAAAGAGCGCAATGAACACAGTGAGCTTAGATGAATTGCACGACAAAGGAGGCAATTCCCTTTTTCGCGTGCAACTTAAAGCGACTGTGCTTCCGGGCGACAAAGATTATCTAGATACGCTCGGTGTCTTGCGGATGGAAATCGGAAAACCAACTTGGACGGTTGACGATAAGCGGGAGCTATATCTCAAATGGCTCCTGCATGTGAACCGCAATCTCAATCTGGTTCCCGATCCCCAAAACGCAACGGATGAAAAACGGATAAGGACGAGCCCAGGTCTAGTCACTCTTGGACAGATTGGTGATCTCTACGAAATCACCTTACTGGAGATACCAAAGCAAGGAACGACTGAAATAAGCAATGATATTGGTGCTTTTCGGTGTAAAGGAGTTCAGCAAACGGAGCGCTTTCCAGATGCTTGTTGGTACGTCAGAGTAGCAACACCTCCACTATCGTCCAGTGGTGTTACTTTAGCTCAAATGCTTGACCAAAGCGTTCAGTTCTCTTCCCGAGTAACTGGCACACTACTTGGTGCACGCAAAAGCCTTATTGAGGGAAAAGGCTTCGACGGCATCCCACTTCCTGAAAGTACATCAATCCTTAATATGGACTGCAAAACTTTCGTATCAGCCGAAAATGAAACGTTCATCCTGCAACGCACTGATGACCGGAACCGGAAAGGCACAACACTAAAAGCTGCGTTAGTTCAGGCACAATCAGTTCGCACCTGGTGGCCCTATGCTTCTGCCGTTATCGGTTTCCTGACCGAGTTTCAATTCGGCAATGGCCCATCGGAACAAGCCATTCCAAAACAACTCACCCAAGTATTGACGCGGTTCCGTTCGGTTCACGAAGCGGCAGGCGCATTTCTAATCGAGCTTGCAAAAAGAAACCCATCTTGCAAAGCACAGATCCTAACGCCGGCCATCACAGTCACTCCTGATGTTTTCAAAGCAATCATTGAAAGCGCAAATCCAAGAGTCTCAGTCTACGATGTAGCTCCGACAGAGCGAGTCCAGAGGATATCGACAGCAGCTAGAGCAGCCGACGCTATCGCTCTTGCAGCTGCGGCAACCGGACAACTTCCGAGTCACGGTATTGGGTTGAGCGGCAATTTCGCTTATTCACGGACGGCAACTGGCAAGGCAGATGCATTGGAACGCGCACCACTTGTCGTTGGTTTCGCTGAGCCTGGAGCCGACACGAATCAACATAAACCTTCATTCGGCTGGCTTCTCGGGCCTCAGATTGGCTTGAATCCAGAGGACCAATCCCTCTTTCTAAGCCAGCGCGTAAAGCCTTATGAACTATATGCCGATCTGTCTTTGCCGGGTTGGTGGCCTCACTTCGAACTCAGGACTTTTACTGCTTGGGCACCCGAATGGCGTTCGACAACAGATGGTTCAACAATAACATCCGAGGCCCTTAAGCGCGTTGTAACAGTTCCGATGGAGCACAATGCCGCCGATCTTGATGGCTTAACATCCTTGATCCTAGAAACAACCACCGGCGAACGCGTGGCATACCCCACCATACTCTCAATCGAACCACCTGAAGTATCAGCGTGCGCCGACAACATCGAACTCCAAGTACGCGGCGAAAACATCTGGCGGGCTTCCCTAGTCCATATCGGTGGTCTTGCTATCAAAGACGCAAGCATCGAAGTGCTTCCAGATATGCGAGGTGTATTGGTCTCCGTGCCCACTAAGGATATACCTAAAATCGACAATGGACAGAATCTCGTTACCGTATGGACCAAGGATGGCCCTGCTTCCTTCCCCATCTCTTTCGACAACAAACGCAAGGCCGATGGAACATGTGAAGCCCGAACGGCTCCAGCACCGCAGCCCAAAGGTCCGGTTATTACGAGTGTTGCGCCTTCTGCTATCTCTGTCTGCGATACTGACGCAGTTTTTACAGTAGTCGGAAAAAATCTTCAAAACATTGGCAGCGCAGTCTTAGGCACAATGACCGCAAGCAGCGTGAGCGAGGTCGGGCCTCGAAACGGCACGGTATTAGAGATCAAAGTGAACGGCATCGATGGAAAGAAAAAGATCGACGCCCTTCAATTCATAAACTTGGCTATCCGGACGCCTAAAGGTGCCACAACTGCCGATATCAACGTCGTCCAGTCACCGACAAGATGCAAATAGCTCTGCTCTAGAACAGCGTGAGAGGAGAACCACCATGGAAAGAGGCCGCGTTAAGTCATTTGGAGGCGGTCAAGGCACTATTGAACCTGATGAAACTGGGAAGCCGGATGTGTTTTTTCTGAGTACTGTTGTCGAGGGCTCCAAAACACCCGCTGTCGGCGCCGCTGTCGAATATAAACTTTATCAGAGTGGCGGCGAACCTGAAGCAAAGAGGGTGGTGATTATTTGAAGTCACTAAATGTATGACCAAAAACTATTGGGGAGCGTAGCGACCAACATTCCTTTCGTACATAGTAATTAGGCACGGATTTCTTGTTGCATTAAGAATCCAGTTTTAAAATCATGTTCGATAACCCGCGAAATTCCAGTGACACAGCACCCAAGTTTCGGCGCGAATTACAGAAACATAATGCTTAATTATTCGGTCGGGCGAACTACCTCTTTCTTTTAGAAATGACGATGAACTTGGCTGGAGAGTCAAGACATCGGGCGTTAAACCAGCAACCGATCACGCCCAAACAAGGACCCAATCCCGCTTGCTCGGTGACGATCTCATCGGACCGATCCAATTGAGCTATTGTGTCGTGTGTCTGGTCCGTGTGTCGGGGATATTGAAGCATCGGGGACATGGCCGTAATCGCGGCTGGTCACGCTCCGAGCCTATAGTAGGGGTTCTGTGTTGAGCAGCCCCAGTAGGCCATGAAGGAGCGCGACCATGGAGTATTATATCGGTTTGGATGTGTCCCTGAAAGAAACCCATCTTTGTTTGGTCGATCAGGCAGGTAAGGTTCTTGGCCGGCGCCGGGAAGTGAGCCGTCCGGATCTTCTGGCTTCGGCGATCAGGTCTCTTGCGCCCGAGGTTCGGTTGGTTGTTCTGGAGACGGGTGGACAATCGAGTTGGCTGCAGCGCGAACTGAGCGCTTTGGGTGTGCCGGCGGTGATCGTCGATGCCCGACGCGCCAAAGCGGCCTTGAGTTGCCGGATGAACAAGAGCGATGCCAATGACGCGGAAGGCTTGGCGCAGTTGGCCCGCACCGGCTGGTACCGGGAAGTGGCCGCCAAGCGGCCGGAAGCGCGCCTGGCGCGGGCGTCTTTGCTGGCCCGTCAGCAACTGGCGAAGCAGCGGCGCGATCTGGAGAACTGCATCCGGGCGCTGTTGCGGGGTTTTGGTCTTCCTGTTGGGATGGTCAGCCGGCGCGGTTTCGAAGCGCGGGTGTGGGAGTTGCTGGGTAAGGAAACTTTACTGGAAGAGGCCGTGGCGCCTCTGCTGCAGGCCCGCCGTGGCTTACTGGTTCAGATCGAGGTGCTGGAACGTGACATCAAGGCTCTGGCAGCGGCCTCTGCGGTCTGCACGCGCCTGATGAGCGTTCCCGGTGTGGGTCCTATGACGGCGCTGGCCTTTGTGAGCGCCATCGACGATCCGGACCGCTTTACACGCTCGAGCGCGGTGGGTGCCTATCTCGGCCTGACCCCTCGACGTCATCAATCGGGTGAAGTCGACTGGTCCGGCCGGATCTCCAAGCGGGGCGATGCGCTCGCGCGGCACATGCTCTATGAAGCGGCCAATGCCTTAATGGTCAGGACCAAGAAGTGGTCGGCCCCCAAGGCCTGGGCCTTGCGCAAGGCGGCCCGCATCGGCCCCAAGAAAGCTCGGGTGGCCCTGGCCCGCAAGCTTGCTGTGGTCCTGCACCGTATCTGGGTCGATGGCAGCGAATTCCGTTGGACGAAGGAGGAAACCGCCTAAGGCACCAAATACACTAAGACCAGTTCCGTCCCCGCCGGGACGCGAGGCTCGGGCTCATCCCGCAAGTATTGTTGCGCCCCGAAAGGGACAAACGCGTGGCAGGGACATTGGGAAGCCTGGACCTCTTGGAAGCCATCCTGCGGCGAGCCTCATGAAAGGCCCATCAGACCGCGTAGACAACCATGATACCGGCGGTGACGTACAAACCGGAGCTTGACCGAAACACTCGCGATTAGACAACATAATACTTAACTCAGCGCTCCTGCTCAGGTCTCAAAAAAGATTCTTAAGGTTTCTAGCGGTGAACGCAACGCTCCGCGTCGGGCATGTGCGGCGGTAAGGCACGCTGTAGGACTCGGGCGGTGGCAACGACGTAATCAGCGTCCGGCTGTGATATCAGAGACCCGATGTGAGATATGACGCGATCAGGGGGTTCGAGGTGACCCTCCAATAGAGTTCCTGCAGACCGGGTGTTCGCTCGAGCAAGCCAGGCAGCCATTCCAGGTATGAACTCAATGCCTAGGCCAGGACGACATCGGCGAAGGTCATCTGGTCCGCAACGCAAGAACCCGACCCCTGCGTCACGATGATCACCTCGAAGCGCGGGCTGAACTTGGCAAAGCGCGCTTCGAGTTCGGCGGTTGCGATTTCGACACTGGGCCTAAAGGCGACTTGCATCACAGTCTCGGCGAAGGCAGCAACGACACCTGCGATCATGTCGGCCCACATGGCTTCCGTATCATTGGCGCCGTAAAGCCCGCCCCGCCGCGCGAGATAGCGGATCGTCGCGGAGGACTGACTGGGGTGATGGCCGTCCAGCTCCAGCAAGGGCATCTGGTCAAAGTGAGGTTTGCCGGATGCGCGCAGGTCCGCCGGTTCTGCCGCAGTGTCTATGGGCAGATTGACGAAATCGACACCGGTGCCGGTCAGCGTTTCCGAAGTAACGCCGTGATCACGAAAAAAACCGAAGAAACCTTCGTTACCTAGAGTACGGGTGCCAAAAAGCACCTAGGAGAACGAAAACCCTTCTCGGAAGGTAGGTCGCGGACTCACACGAGAGAAAACCTCGGTCTGCCTGACGTGGAATTGGAAGAAATCGACTGTCTTTTCGCAGGGAGCACATAGATTCATGACCAGAAAAATACTCGGCCACTATCTTGCACTTGGTGTCATGCTGATCGCCATACAGTCTGCCAGCGCGGCGGAGAGCGGTGATAAGAGCGACTTACTGTTGCTCGAGAAATTCATAACCAACGCAAAGGGTGTTCATTTTTATACTATTTTCACACCGAACTCCAAATGTCGTAAGATGAAGGTGGTCGAGCACACCCCCGGCGATAACGTCAGGTTTTCAGTCACCAATGGAAATTCGGAAGGTTATTTCGGCGTCGGCGGCCGCAATGGCTATACCACCTATTTTCCAACCGTAACGGATGTAGAGAGATCCGGAACGATCAGCGACTCAAGAGCGATTCAGTGCGCCAAGTTTCCAGACTATCGGAAAGCCGCGTACTCGAAGTCGATTAAGACCAAGGAGGGCATCCCCTTCGTATGGGTATTTAAAAACGTCCAAGGCTTTTGTTTGCGAAAGTCTGTGCTTCCCGGCTGCAGGGTCTCGTGCTTGCAGCGCGTGCCAGAGCAGAGGGATGTTTTTGCCATCGCGATGACAAAGGAGGTCGCGGAAAAAGTCTCCGGTGGGCAGTGCTACTGAACAAGAGGCGGCATACATTCGTCCTACCAAGCCGCGTACGACCCGATCGGCCTTAGCTTCTTCAGAAAGACCGATCGGGTCAGATTCAGTTTTGTGAATCAAATCGACAACCGACGCACAGCTTTGAACCTGCCCTCAGCTTCAGACCTCTGCGAACCCAATACATCGCTTAATGTCGGACGATTTTATAGGTTTTATCAGAGAGGATCCACTGATTGGCTGTGTCGGGATAAAGATCGCCACCCTCGGCGCCTAGCTTTTTGTAAAAGGCCTCCGCTTCATCATCGAGGGGTGCAAATGTTATGTGCCCCTTTTTCGCTTGATCTAACTCACAAGAACGTCTGACGGCCTCTTGGACCAAAGCCTGCCCGACACCGTTTCTTCGCGCGCTCGGCATGACCAATACACCGATGATCTTGTTTTCGCTCATTGCAAGCACGCCGGCCAGTTTTCCGTTCAACCGGTACAAACACAAGAAATCTACCGCATCGGCTTCCATGTAGATGAGTCCCGCAACCTTTACGACTTTAGGGTCCTGCAGGTCCTCTGGGTTTTCATTGATTCTGCTTTCTATAAAATCGTATGTCTTCCTGGATCGCGAGTCGGTCTTGGTTAAGATGCGGAAAAACGGCGCACCATTGATCCAATTGGGATCCCACTTTTTAAGTCTCTCAATATCATCTAAATCGGACATCTCAAATTCTCCAATATTGAAAATACATCCCTTCGACTGAGATTAATCCTGTAGTAGAGGCAAGTGACCGTCCGGAAAATCAGATGGATACTTTACCAGTTCGACTGCGAATGCAGCGTAACACTAGCCGCGAAGTTCGTCGACGCGAGTGACCTTGCGATTGATTTTAGCCCGAGAGTGAAATTACAAAGGCAGTTCTGCGAGAGCCTTAGAAGTTCCGGCGGCACGACACACAAGCTCTGGACCTCATCCTGTTGGAATCTTAAGAGGCAGGCCGTAACTTGTACGTCATTTCTCGACGACACTCCCCCTCCCGGCCCTTCAGTGAGGGCTCACTCAAATTTGAGTCCGCACCACAGATTTCCCTCAACCAAGAGGCTGAGATCGTTCCTGTGCGTTTGACTTCATCACCGGGATTAGGTCGCAAACGGCTTGCAAAGAAAACCGGAATCTTCATTCAATATCAATATTTTAATCACTCTCCAACCTAAGCCCCTTCGGCTCACTGTCTCCTCACTCCATTTTGAGCGGGCACCACAGATTTCCTCCATCTTTGACACTTACATCGTCACTGAGCGGGAGGCTGTTTCGGGTCATCATCGGTTCCAACGACACAACGGAACAGAAGGATCTGGCGCTCATGATTTTCGAGGCAATCGGGCAAGTCTTTTCGGAGGACCCTGTCACAACGGCCAAAACAGGTTTGCGCTTCACGCACTTCATCGGACTGGCGCTCGGACTTGGCGGCGCTACCTTGCTGGACCTCATGCTCCTGCGTTTCTGTTTAAAGGGTCGTATCCAGACGGAGACCTACAGCATCGTCGCCTTCTCGAGCAAAATCATCGCTGCCGGCCTGCATATCCTCTGGTTGAGCGGTGTGGGATTTCTACTTTTCTATGCGCTCTACGATGTTGCCAAACTCTACAATCCGAAAGTCCATGCCAAGATTGCGGTCGTCATGATCCTGATGGTGAACGGCGTCTTCATCCACCACGTGATCCTGCCGACTATCAGGAGTCAGATCGGGCGCCCCTTGTTCGAAGGTCTCGGTTTGATGAAGCGAAGCATCTTTGCGGTCTCCGGCGCAATCTCAGCGGTTTCCTGGTACGTTCCCCTGGCTCTGGGCGTATTCTCCCAGTTCAACCACTCCGTTCCCGCCATAACCATCCTCTCCGCCTATCTGCTGCTGATCCTGCTTGTGGGCGCCGCAATAGGCTTTGCCCTTCATCTCCTGGATCCGGGAAAGCGCCAGGTCAGCCTTCAACCCGGCGAGTGAGGGGCAGGAGATAGAGATGCAAAAGAGACGCTTCACAGATGAAGAGCTGACGGCCTTTCTTGACGGAGAGGAAGATCATGCACCGGTCACGGAGATCAGATCCGCCCTAAAGGCGGACGCGGACCTGGCACAAAGACTGGATGTCTTGCGCATCGACCGCCAGCTCATTGTCGCTGCTTTTGGGGCCTGGTCATCCAAAGCAGGCAATCCCTATGCCGATAAGGATGGTGAAAGTCATCAGGTCCGCAGGTAGTCACATCACCACCGGGAAGACTCCCGTCTTCTTGACCACCCCGTAGACGAAGCTGCTGTCGATGGAGGCGATGCCGCCAATGGGGTGCAGGCATTTGCGCACGAAGTTCTCGTAGCCCGGCAGGTCGGCGACGACGACCCTCAGCAGATAGTCGGAGGTGCCGGTCATCACGAAACACTCGAGCACCTGGTCGACCCGGCGAATATCCTCCTCGAACTGCTTCACCGTGGCCTCCGTGTGGCTGTCCAGGCTGACACGTACGAAGACGGTCACGGGCAGACCGTAGCTCGCCGCGTCCACATCCGCGCTGTAGCCCTTGATCGCGCCACTCTTCTCCAAGAGCTTCAAACGCCGCAGACAGGGGGACGGCGAGAGATTGACCTCGGCGGCCAGGTCCTGGTTCGTCATGCGGCCGTTGCGCTGTAGGGCACGCATGATCTGGCGGTCTTTCTGATCCATCGGATACCTTTGTGGCAGAAAATGCTAATTTCTATTCATTACTTAGCATAATTAGCAATCTCCAGCACGCAAAAGCAACCTAGTCTCCCCCTGACACTTTTCAGGAGGCCCGCATGCGCAATCGTCCCGACAGCTTTTCGACCCTCGCGATCCACCACGGCTATGACCCGCTGGAGAACGAGGGCGCCCTGACCCCGCCGCTGCATCTGACCTCGACCTTTGCCTTCGAGACCGCGGAAGCCGGCGGCGAGATGTTCAGCGGCGAGCGCGCGGGTCATATCTATTCGCGGATCTCGAACCCGACCTGCGATCTGCTGGAACGCCGCATCGCGGTGCTGGAGGGAGCGGAAGCCGGCCTGGCGCTGGCCTCGGGGATGGGCGCGATCACCGCGGCGATGTGGACGCTTCTCGAGCCCGGCGACGAAGTCATTCTGGATAAGACGCTCTACGGCTGCACCTTTTCCTTTATGCAGCACGGCCTGCGTAAATTCGGGGTCACCGTGACCCATGTCGATCTCACCGATCCGGAAAACCTCGCGGCCGCGATCACCGAACGGACCAGGCTGGTTTATTTCGAAACGCCTGCCAATCCCAACATGCGCCTGGTCGACATTCAGGCCATCGCCGACATCGCACATGCGCATGAGGTCTACGTCGTTGTCGACAATACCTATGCGACCCCCTATCTGACGCAGCCGGTCAGACTGGGCGCGGACCTCGTCCTGCATTCCGCCACGAAGTATCTCGGCGGCCACGGCGACGTGGTGGCGGGTCTGCTGGCCGGGTCCGACGAACTGGTCTCGCGGATCCGGCTCTACGGCATGAAGGATATGACCGGCGCGGTGATGGCGCCCTTCAACGCCATGATGATCCTGCGCGGCCTAAAGACGCTCGAGGTCCGTATGGACCGGCACTGCGCGAGCGCGATGACCGTGGCAGAGCTGCTCCAACGATCCTCCGCGGTTCAGGAGGTCTGGTACCCCGGGCTGAAGAGCTTCGGTCAACATGAACTGGCGACGCGGCAGATGTCACAGTTCGGCGGCATGATCGCCTTCGAACTAAAGGGTGGCATGGATGCCGGCCGCGAGATGATGAACAGGCTGCAGATGATCACCCGCGCAGTTTCGCTCGGGGACGCCGAAACGCTGATCCAACATCCCGCCAGCATGACCCACTCGACCTACACGCCGGAAGAGCGCGCGGCGCACGGGATCAGTGAAGGCCTCGTCCGCCTCTCGATCGGCCTGGAAGGCGTCGACGATGTGATCGCCGATCTCATGCAAGCCCTGCCGAAGCCGCCTGTCTGCAACGCGGCCTGAAGGGACAGCGGAAGACCGGAGCGGCCAAGCCCATGTCGTTCTGGAGACTCGATACTGGATCAGGGCAACGCGCTTTTGATCCGGTAATAGAGCTTCAAGCTGCGGGGCTGTTTCTCAATGCCTGCGTCACAGCACGAAGCGCCCCGCATCGGGCATGTGCGGGGGTAAAGCACGCCGTAGGACCCGGGCGGCGGCGATGACGTAATCGTCGTCCGGCTTGGGATAGCGCAGGTCCGATGCGAGGTAGGACGCGATCGGGGGTTCCGAGGTGACCTTTTCGTACAGCGCTTTCAGACCGGGTGTTCTCTCGAGCAGGCCGGGCAGCCATTCGAGATAGGAACTCAGGGCCTCGGCCAGGACGACATCGGCGAAGGTCATCCTGTCGGCGGCGCAGAAGCCTGACCCCTGCGCGGCAATCCGTGCCTCGAAGCGCTGGCCGAATTTGGCGAAACGCGCTTCGAGTTCGGCGATTGCAATTTCAGCGCTGGGCTTGAAGGCCGCCTGCATTGCCATCTCGGCGAAGTCGGCTACGGCACCTGCGATCATATCTGCCCACATGGCATCGGAATCGTTTGCGCCGTATAGCCCGCCCCGCCGCGCGAGATAGCGGATCGTCGCCGAAGACTGACTGAGGCGATGGCCGTCCAGTTCCAGGAGAGGCATCTGGTCGAAGGGCAGCTTCCCGGTCGCGCGCAGCTCAGCCAGCTCTTCCGCTGTATCGATGGGCAGGTTGACGAACTCGACGCCTGTGGCGGCCAGCATCCAGCGCGTGGTTTCGGCGCGGCCGCGCCCCCTGAAGTACGTCAACTTTGCGACCACCCGCTTCTCCCTTCGATCTCATCCGCAATGCCGGGCAACCCGGACTCTGACTCATCCAGCAATATTCCATTCAGCTATGCGAAAAGGAAAGGAGGTCCAGTCGTGCGCCGCAAATAGACCTACTTGGTCCATCCCTTATGGGCGGCGGTTGCTTTGGAATTCTGGGGACATAATGTTTAACTATGCGGCCTGGCGAACGACCCCTTTTTCTTGCGGAAATGACGATGAGCTTCGCAGAAAATTTAAAACATCGGGCGTCGTTCAATGACCCATCACGCACGGGTAAAGGCCTGATCCCGCTTACTCGGTGACGATCTCATCGAACTGGTCTACTTGCGCTATTGTGGAGAGCGCTTTTCTGTTGAATTTGCTTTGTGTCGCCAAGAGGAAAGACTTGCTGGCGACACTTATCGCGGCGCGTTTGATCGCGATTTTTCCCATGTCGAAATCCATGACACGACCGGTATCGTCAATGGCAGAGCAAGCGACCATCGCGCAGTCGAGGTGGACCTCCGTCAGCTTCTGTACGATGTCTTCTCCGACAAGAGAACCGTCGGGACCGGCCAAGCGCCCCCCTAGAACGAAGACGCGGTGCCGGTCCTGATCGAATGCCATGGCGGCGCGCATTGAATTGGTGAAAATCGTAAAGCCCGGACGCGCCGCCAGCTCTTTCGCACAGGCCTCGATCGTGGTTCCGACATCGAGGTAAAGTGTCGATCCGTCCGGAACCAGCGCCGCCGCTTTGCGCCCGACACTCGCCTTTTCGCGTCGTCCGATCGTACGCTTTTCGCTGTAGTCGAGCCGGGTCGCCTCCGTCGCCTCGGCCGGCCCCGCGCCGCCGTGAAACCGCGTCACGCGCCCCTGCCGCGACAGCTCAATGATGTCCCGGCGGATTGTTTGCGCTGAGACGCCCAGCTGAGCGGCGAATGCTTCAATTGTAACAAATCCGTGCTCAGTTACCTGTGCAAGGATAGCTGATTGGCGCTCAGAAAAGCTGTGGCCGGTCTCGGCAATTGTCATGTAGCTGTCACGCTTTGATGTTAGTTATCTTCCATATGGAAGGAATCATACATGGAATGCGTGCATAATCAATGGCGAAACTCTTCAAAATTCAAAGCGATGGCACGGCGCTCATAGGTGACGCTGAACTCGATGTTTTAGCTTGGAAATGCGGCAAATCTCAAACTGCGCCAGGGGCTCAGTCCGCCACCGCGCGAGAGGTTTTTGCTGAACTTGGACGAAGCTCTTCGCTGCGTCATCTAGTCGTTGGAGTGATCGGTCCTCGGGAAGCGACGGCTGAACAGCTTGAAGCCGCCGAGCAGATCGGAAACCGCTTGGGACGTATGGGACTGACGCTCATTTGCGGCGGGAAAAGCGGTGTGATGGAAGCCGTATCCAAAGGCTGTTCGGAAGCCGGCGGAACGATGATCGGCATTCTGCCGGGAAGTACGCCTCATGACGCGAACCGCTACGTCAGCATTGCGCTCCCGACCGGCCTTGGGGAAGCGCGCAACATGGTCATTGCGAAATCCGCGAGGGTCCTGATTGCTGTCGGCGGCTCGTACGGCACGCTCAGCGAAGTGGCTTATGGACTGCATTTTTCCAAGCCGGTGATCGGCATTCAAGACGCGCCCGAAGTCGAAGGCGTTTTACACGCAAAAACCGCAGACGAGGCGATCGAACTGGCTCTCGAGGCGCTTCTGAATTCGGCGTTGACTTCTGGTGAGGTCAAGAATGTGTAAATTTTCTTACAAGACCGGCTGATGACCCCTTGTATTGCCCTCAAGAATGTCAGCAAGCGGTTCGGCGATACCGAGGCCGTGAAGGATGTTTCGCTCACCCTTCACGACGGCGAGTTCGTCGCTCTGCTGGGCGCTTCAGGTTGCGGGAAATCCACCACGCTCCGTCTGCTGGCCGGGTTGGAAAGCCCGTCAGACGGTCAAGTCGTTCTGCGTAACCGCGATGTCACGCAAGAAAGTCCTGCCGACCGCAACATCGCTTTAATGTTTCAATCCTACGCACTCTATCCGCATCTGACGGTCTTTCAGAACATCTCTATGCCGTTGAGACTGCGCGGCTTGTCGGTCGTTCAGCGATTGCCCGGCATGGCGCACATCAGCACGACGGTTCGCGAACAGGCTCGAGAGATTGCCGCGCGCGTCCATCAGATGGCGGACATGTTGCGTCTGGACGGCTTGCTGGAACGTAAGCCAGGTCAGCTTTCGGGTGGGCAGCAGCAGCGGGTGGCCCTTGCCCGCGCTTTGGTCAGGGAACCTTCTGCGTTTTTGTTGGACGAGCCCTTGTCCAACCTCGATACGCAACTGCGCGCGGACACGCGAGAGGAGATCCGGTCAATTCACCGGCGGACCGGCTATCCCTTTCTGCTGGTCACGCACGATCAATCAGATGCGCTGTCGATGGCGGACAAGATCGCTGTCATGATCGCGGGACGAATTGCTCAATTCGGCACGCCGAAAGAAATCTTCCGCAAACCGAAAACGGTCGCGGTCGCGGAGTTCATCGGTCATCACCGGATCAATATGCTTCCGGCTGGTGCCGCCACAGCTCTTCACCCCGCCGGCCGTCAGCTTTCCCTGGGGGTGCGGCCAGAGGATTTACGTGTCGCGCCTGAAGGCTCGATGGAAGCCACAGTTGAAAGCCTTTCATTTCACGGCGAAGAGACAATCCTCCGCTTAGTCGGCACGGCGCAGCAAAGTCTGACGCTCGTCCTGCGCCGCGCCGAAGAACTTCCGAATGCTGGCGACAGCGTACGACTCGCCGTAGATCCCAGCGCGTTACATGGCTTCGATAGTGAGGGTAACCGGCGGGAGTTTCTGGAATGATCCGCCGGGCCCTTACCGACCTTTCCCTCGTTGGGCCGGCGGCTCTGGCCGTCGTGATCTTTATTTTCCTGCCGGTCGCCGTTGTCTTTGTTTTGGCCTTCACTGACTACCAGTTCGGTGCGAGATCGGCGAATTGGATCGGTATCGACAATTTCTCGAAGCTCTTCGGATCGAAGCTTGGCCGCAAAGCCCTCGTGAACACGCTGATATACGCCGGGATTGTGATCCCGGTCTCCGTAGGCCTGGGATTGCTTGTCGCGATGGGCCTCCACCGTCTGTCTGCCAGGTTACCGCGCGTATCATCAGTTCTCAGAGCTGTGTACTTTCTGCCCGTCGCGGCGACGCTGGTCGCCATGGCCGTCTCCTGGCAGATGTTGCTGCACCCTTCGTTGGGGCTGTTGAACAACTGGATTTCCGTTTTGGGCCTGGAACCGCAACAGTGGCTCAGCAACAGGGGACTCGTTCTCTACACCCTGGCGGCAATCGGCGTTTGGCAGAGCGTCGGATACAATATGGTCCTGTTTCTGGCCGGGCTCGCCGCAATTCCCTCACCGCTTTACGACGCAGCGGAAGTCGATGGCGCCGCCGACGGATGGTCGCGCTTTTGGATTGTGACCTGGCCCATGCTGGGGCCAACGACACTCTTCGTAATGATCGTGACGGCTGCGAACGCGTTTCGAGTCTTCGAGACGGTCGCATCAATGACGAAAGGCGGACCCGCCTTTGCTTCGGATACGATCGTCTACGCCCTCTATCGCGAAGGCTTCGTTTATTTTAAAGCAGGCTATGCGAGCGCCATTACGGTGGTGTTCTTCGCGGCACTGCTCTTACTGACCGCGCTGCAGTTGGCATTGGTCGAGCGGAAGGTGCACTACCGATGAGGATGGGTGCAACGCTATCCCTCGGCCTTCTATCGCTTGGGGCATCCGTTGTCCTTTTGCCATTCGTTTGGCTGGTGTCTGTTTCGCTGAAACCCCATAGCGAGATTTTCACCACCGACGTGAGGCTTTGGCCCTCGCAACCGACGCTCGTCAACTATTGGACGGCGCTGACGGAAACGGACATTCCGCTTTATATATTGAATGGTGTCATCGTCACCGGCAGCATTCTGATCCTGCAGCTGGCCATCACAGTTCCCTGCGCCTACGCGATGGCGCATAGAGAGTTTCCGGGGCGATCCCTGCTTTTCGGCTCCGTCGTCGCGGCCCTGCTAGTGCCCTTCCACGTCACCGCAATTCCGATATTCATCGGGCTGGCCGAGTTCAAGCTGCTGAACAGCTACACCGCTTTGATTCTTCCGTTCGTTGCCACCGCCTTCGGACTCTTTTTGCTGCGGCAGGCCTTCGCGCAAATCCCAAAGGACCTGGTCAATGCCGCTCGGGTCGATGGAATGACTGAAATGGGTATCGCCTGGCGCGTGGGTTTTCCCCTCTGCATGCCGACTGTCATCGCTTTTTCCATCTTCTCGGTCACGGCCCATTGGAACGATTTGTTTTGGCCGCTGATCGCAACCACCGACCCTAATCTCGCCACGCCTCCCCGCGGGATCCTGTTCTTTCGGGACGAGGAAAGTGGCGACGATGTCGGCCCCCTCATGGCTGGCGCAACACTGATCACCGCCCCTCTGATCCTAGGTTTCTTGCTCGCGCAAAAACGCTTTACCCAGGGCCTCGCCAATACGGGCTTGAAGAGATGAAGGCCGAGCAGACTTACGGGGGCTCCTACTGTCCAAACCCATCGCTTAACCACAACTCTCGGAGAAGACTATGAGACTGTTGAAATCCCTTACCCTGTCTGTTGGGGTTGTTTTCACCGCAACCGCGGCACTGGGCGAAACCGAAGTTCGTCTCCACTATGCAATCCCGACCATTTGGGCCGAGACGCAGGAAAAACTGGCCACGGCCTTCATGGCCGAAAACCCGGACGTCAAGATCGTGATCGACGGTCCTGCCGAAAGCTATGCGGAAGGTGTTCAACGACTGTTGCGAGAGTCCGTCGCAGGGACGGCGCCAGACATTGCCTATGTCGGTTTGAACCGGTGGCGCATACTCGAGGACCGCGGATTGACAAAGCCGCTGGATGCATTCCTTCCCGAAGATGCCTTGGCGGCAGGCTACACGCCCGCGCTTCTGTCTCTGGGTGCATTCGAAGGCAAGCAACATGCTCTCGGGACCTCGGCATCGAACATGGTTCTCTACGTGAACCCTGATCTCGTCGCACAAGCTGGCGGATCGATGGAGAAGTTTCCAAGCGATTTCGATGGAATCATCGAGCTGGCAGCCAAGATCGATGCGCTGGGCGACAATATCGAAGGCATCTGGATCGGCCGTCACGACTGGCGTTTCCAGTCGCTCCTTGGCGCGCACGGCGGCCGTCCTCTCAAGGAAGACGAGTCGGATATCACCTTTGACAGCAAGGCCGGAATGAAAGCCGCAGCGCTTTACAGGCGTTTCGCCACTGAAGGCGGCATGTCATCGATGACGCAAGATGATGCGCGTCAAGCCTTTCCGGCGGGCACTCTGGGCATGTTCTTCGAATCCTCATCGCTCTTGAAACGCTTTGAAGAAGGGGCCGCAGGTAAGTTCGATGTAACTGTGCTTGGTACCCCGGTGGTGGCGAAGGAAAACGTTTACTTTCCCACCGGTGGCTCCGCGATCGTGATGCTGACCGAAGACTCTGAAAAACAGAAAGCAGCCTGGGAGTACATGGCTTTTGTCACTGGCCCCGCAGGTCAAAAGATCATCGTGGAGAACACCGGCTATGCGCCGGCAAACAAGCTTGTTCTGGATGATGTCTCTTACTTGGGTGATTATTACGCCAAGAACGCGAATGCGAAGGTTGCCCATGCTCAGGTCGCCGCGCATGCTGGTCCCTGGTATGCCTATCCAGGCGCAGAAGGCGTAGCCGTTACTGACTTAATCGCCGCAGCGCTTGTTGAATTAACTGAAGGCGCAGACGTTGAACCAACGGTGTCGGAGCTTGCCGATACGCTTCGGTCACAGCTAGGCATGAAGTGACGAAGGAAAGCCGCGACCTTCCCAAAGGTCGCGGCTCCCTTTTCATTGTCAGAGCGTTGCGACGTTTGTTCTAAAACGATATTTGACCCGCAAGCTGTTGCACAGACCTGAACGACCCGTTACAAGAAACCCATGCACGACCTCACCCGCACCGCCTTTCGAATAGCCTGACGGCGCCCGATCCGGGACGCCATTCTTGCGGTCATTCGAAGGGGGAGTAGCTCAGCGGTAGAGCAGCGGGTCAATACCAAGAAACATCAATAGAGACCTTTTGGGACGTCTTTCCGTGACCTTCGGTTAGGAGCGTTCAGCGCAGCGATGCAATCATCGCAAGCTGGGCGGAACGCGGCCCGAAGGTCACGGAAAAACGCCGCACCGGTTGCGCATAGGATCTTTAGGAGTGCGTCGAAAAACCTTACCGATGCACCACATCGGCTGCGGCTTCTCTCCTACCCGAAAGATCCTATGCGCAATCTCAAAAGGTCTCTATTGATGTTTCTTGGTATTTCAACTCCGTAGCGCCCGATAAGCGGCAGGTCGTGGGTTCGAATCCCACCTCCCCTACCAGTCTAATTTTTGTTCCAGCGCTCATGCCAGTTGGCGCAAACCTGTTCCAACTGCGTTCGGGCTTCTTCTTCCGTATCGGCAGAATCGTGAAAGGGGCTGAGAAACTTCGCCTCCTTGATGGTCAGCTCAAGGATATAGTGGTCTTTCAAATAGCTACTCTTTCCAACGCGGACATAGCTGGTCACACCTGAGATGGAACGGTACCAACCGCCGATATGGCAGCCATAGCCCCAAAGATAGGCATGGGTGTTTTGACGCCGTTCGTCACCGTCCGGATAGTGCCAATACTGATAGGTTTCCCCAAAAACACTTTGCAGCATCGCGGTAACCTGGTCTTCATCCCAGTCGCGCGGCAAAATCTTTTCGATAGAGATCAGCTCGACGGTCCGGGGCTGAGCATCGCTTCGGCCTCCAACCTCAATCTTGAACCTTTTGAATTTGTCCGCGGACCGGATCGTGATATGTCCCGAAAAGAGGGGCTGCCCAAAATACGAAAACTCTGACGTTTCTATGGAATACTTGTTCGCCAGCAGCTCAAACTCGCTGCCGATGCGAAAATCCCTCAAGAGCGACCTGAGAGCCTCTTCATCCGCTTTGGCCGGATAGGAAAAGGCGCAGACGAGAAAGACGCCTGTTAGAAAGGCTCTGAGATTCACGCGAGTGGCTCTCTCGTCACTGTTAAGCTCACATTTCTTGCTGTTCAGAACAGGTCGCTTCTAACTTCATCAATCGTATCCGGAAGTGAAACTACGCGCAGCCTCGAACATAGATCGGCCCCGATACCTCTCTCCGGTTTTCATTTTTCGTTTGTACACAGCTTCCGCCTCGGCATAGAGTCTCCAGGTTGTTCAGAAATAAATATCGGTAAGCTGCAGTAACGGCATTGAAATTAGCCGCCGAATAATTGGGCATAGGGCGGCAATCATTCGACGTTACTCACTTGGACAACAGGTAGTTCATCGTATCCGGAAAGCTCGGTTGGTGTTTCTGACCATCCGGGCCGGTTTCAGCAGGTAGCCCCCACAAACAAAGTCAGAAGAACGAACCTGGGAGGCGCGGGGTCATGGGGAACGAGGTCAGCACGACGGAGAGCGCGAGGCTCGAACGCAGAAAAGAGGAAAGACGCGCGAATTACGACCCCAGGGTCCTGGGCTTCTCGGCAAATGCGGCCCTTTTGGCGATGACTTTGGGCGCCGTCCTCCTGGTGGTTGCAGGGTATTTCTATTGGGACCGGGTGCTCCAGCCCACCACGCCGGACTACGCGAGCCCGGCCATTCTCTACCGGCTGATCCTGATCGTCATTCTGATGCTCTTCATCCCCTTCACCGCCATGAGCTTTTATTTCGTGCGGCGCGACGTGCGACGGCGGGAGTTGAGGGAGAACTGCCGGGCTTTGGGGCTGGATTACGAACACTACTATCACATCTATAAGCGCGAGACGCGCGAGGCGCACTTCCTCTATGCGGTCTGTTTCACCTCGGTGATCACCATGCTTGGGCTGACGGCAATTCTGCTGGGTAAAGAGTTGAAGCTGGACGAGGGCGCAAACCTGCTCCTGATGGGTGTCTTCGTGGGCGACGAACCGGCAAAGATCGAGGCTTCGCAAACGGGCCCGCTGATGTTTTTCGGCATGGCCTTTCTCGGCGCCTATCTCTGGGGGCTGCAGAACATCCTGCAGCGCTACTTCACCAATGACCTGGTGCCGGGCGTATACTACGGCCTGGGAACGCGCATGATCTTTTCCGCGGTTATCGCGCTGATCATCTTTCACCTTCTGCCCGATGCGGGCGAAGAAGAGAACATTGGTAGCGGCATGCTACCGGCGCTCGCCTTCCTGATCGGCATGTTCCCGCAGCGGGCCCTGCAGTACATGACCGAGAAGGTGAGCATTCTCTCGAGCCCGTCGAACGTCCAGAGCCAGGAGCTGCCTCTGGAGTTGATCCAGGGCATCTCGGTCAGCGACAAGCTGCGCCTGAAGGAAGAGGGCGTGGAGTCCTGTTACGATCTTGCGAACTCGGATTTCGTTCACCTGCTCTTCACCACCCCCTTCCAGCCGCTGGAACTGGTCGACTGGCAGTTGCAATCGCGGCTGGTGGTGTTCTTCGGTGCAAGGGTCGATGATTTGCGTCAACACGGCATACGCACCATCACTGAACTAAAAATGCTCGACGAGGCGACAGCACAGGAACTGGTTGAAAAAACGCATGTCACCAAAATGGCGATCGACATCGCCCGCAGGCGTGCGGCGGACGACCACGGCATCGATTTTCTGGAGTCCCTGCGCAAACCCCTGCTGTCTGGCGGCTGCATTAAGAAAGAGGCTTTGATGCCGCCGAAAGCGGGCACGGATAACAGCGGAACAGAGGTGCCGGATGCGGCGCCGCAGGCCGCGCAATAACGCCGTTGCTTTGTCGCCAGGTGGTGGAGGATGGGCGTTGGCGAACGCGTCAGCGTTCTAGAGCAACCGCTGCCACCAGCTGACATCGTGCCGTTTGCCGAACTTGAAGCCGACTTCGCGATAGACGCCGACGGCCTCGAAGCCGACCGATCGGTGCAGGGCTAAGCTCGCCTCGTTGGGCAGTGCGATCCCGGCGAACGCGGCGTGGAAACCTCGCGTTGTCAGCGCAGAGAGCAGTTCCTTGTAAAGCGCCTTTCCGATGCCCAGGCCGCGTGCTTCCGCCGAGACGTAAGCCGTGACATCGACCGACAGACGATAGGCGGCCCGCGTACGATGCGGTCCCGCGTAAGCAAATCCCAGGACCTGCCCCTCTCCGCCTTCAGCAACGAGGTAGGGATAATTTTCGAGCGTGCCGGTAATGCGCTCGGCCATCTCCTCGACCGAGGGTGGTCGCTCTTCGAAGGAGATCACAGTGTCCGCCACGATCGGCGCATAGATCGCCTGGATGCCGGGCGCGTCGGCAGCCTGAGCCGGTCGGATGGTAAAATTCGCTGGCTTCATGACAAGGGACTTCAACTCCGGCTCTTGACGCAGCGGCAAGAACGCACCGCTCTACTCCACTCTCTGGAGCACTCCAGACTCCTGAGTATTCCCACATCCGAAATCCCGTCAAGTTAGGCGCAAGACAACGCTGCCGGTCGGGATGAATCAGCCGGCTGACTTTCGCCGCGGCGAGGAGACTCACCGCGATTTTTCTGAGACGGGAAAGGTCCAATTCATGTTCCGAAGTATTTTTCTTGCGGCCGTCGTGGCCCTTTACAGCGCATCTGCTCAAGCGGTTCCCATCAGCAGCGGTGAGAGCCTCCGTGGTAGCTACAGTCTTCCGGGCAGCAACCTCGAGCCTCAGTCCTTCCTATTACGCCTGGCAAACGCAGATCTTTTCGGCAACGGCGATAACGTCGGTATCTCTCTGCTGGACTCCGCGCTGACCCGGCTCACCTCGACAACTTTCAATTCCGTCGGAACGAGCTTGGATCCAACGGTTGGAATCCGCTTTGGTGTCAGCGACTTTTTGCCCGGCGTTTTGCCGCGCATTCCGAACAGCGGCTTCATCGAGATCTCCGCGCTGGCCGGGTCGTTCGATGTCAACGCCATCGACCTTTTCGCGCTGGACCTCACCTTCCCAGGTGTTCCGCTGCAGCGGCAAACCCGCGTTTCGGAATTCCAGCTGGTGGAGACGGAGCCAACGCCTGTTGCCGTGCCTGCGCCGGGATCCGCGGGACTGTTGTTTTTGGGACTGACCGCCTTCGCAGCGATGCGCCGGCGAATCTAAGCGGACCCATTGCAATGACGGAGACCGCCGACCTCGCGTTGCTGCAAGCCGCCGGAGTGTTGGGCTTTCTGCTCTACATCGGCAGCTTCTCCGCCGTACAGTTCGCGCTGATGAACGGCAACGGCATGGCCTTCAGCATCGCGAACACCTTCGCAGCCGTGCTGGTCGCGATGAGCCTCATCGCCGAGTTCAATCTGGCCTCGGCGCTGATCCAGGGCAGCTGGATCGTAATCGGCATTGCCGGGATTGCGACACGCAGTTTTCGAGCAACCGCCAAGAAGGCGAATTCCGGACAAGACCGCTGATGGAGTAGGCTTCTTCCCGAAGGGTATGGCGCGATAGCGCGTCACATCCGCGCAGGTCGCAAAAACTTCATACTTTCTTGGGCGGGATCTTGCTATCAAACGTCTGTCATGACAGTCCCTGTCCCTACCAAACTCACCATCTGCTCGACCTGTTTAGATACCAGCTGCGGCGGCGAAGCCGGAATCGGCGGCGGCGGCACGATGCTCGGGATGATCGAGGCGAAACACCGTGAGCACCCCGATAAGGATGCTGTAGAGATCGTTCCGCTGCGCTGTCTCATGGCCTGCACCGAGGGATGCGTCGCCAGTGTCTCGGCCGAGGGTAAAATGCAGTACCTACTGGGGCGCCTGCCCGCCGAGGAAGAGGTTGCCGAGCAGCTTCTCGATTTCGCGGCTTTGCATGCGCGTTCAGAGACCGGTGTCACCGAGAATCACAGCTGGCCACCCAAGATCCAAAGCAGTTTCCTGGGCCGCATCCCGCCGCCTTCGGCCATGAAGGTCGACTGGAACGACGAAGGCTGCAATCTTTGACCTTTCGGCGTCTTTCGTTTTTCCTAAGAGATACAGATTAGGGATTGGAGCCTTCATCTTGGCAATGCATCAACAGGATCGGATCATCGAAACAGAACGTTTGATCCTGGAGCCCTTCCAGCTTTCCCACGCGGAAGCCATGAATGTCATGAACGCCGACCCGGAGGTCATGCGTTATATCGGGCCGGTCGAGACACTGGCGGAAACCCGGAACTGGATCGAGGACGTACTCGGACGCTGGGCAAGGTTTGGGTATTCCTGGTGGTCGATCTTTCTGCGGCAGAATGGGGACTTCATCGGCGCCGCCTGCGTGCAACACTTGGCCAACAAGGACGGCGCACCACTGGAGATCGGCTGGCGTTTGATTCCAACCTATCACGGCAAAGGCTATGCGACCGAGGCCGGACAGGCGGCCATCGACTTCGCCTTCGGAGCGCTCGGCGCGGACTATCTGGTGGCCGTCGCGGCCCCGGACAACGAAGCCTCCCAGAGGGTCATGCAACGGCTCGGGATGAGATACGTCGGGATCGAAGAACACTACGACGTGCCCTGTGCTGTCTATGAGCTGCATAAGACGAGCGGCAAAAAGCCTTAGATCGGAACCGGTCGTCCACTGGAGAAAACACCATGGTTTCAGCTTTCAAGAGTTGAAATACGGCTTGCCCACACGAGCTATAAAAAATGCGGTCTGATAGTCGTTCCGATCGTTTAGAGAACCGCGGTCCCTTGCAGTTAGCAGCGAGCTGACGGATGTTTTGGGTACATACCACCGACCCTTTGCCCTATCTCACCCAATTCGGAGACCGGATGGCCTTTGCTATCGGTGTCGTGTTGCTGGTGGCTTGCGCGGTGCGTTTGTGGAAACGATCCGCAATCCGGCGCGCATCTAACAAGGGTCCGGATGAAGTTCAGGACTAGCCGGCTAGCAATCCTCTTTAGCCGTCCGCTAACCAGACATTCCGCAAGACATGCACTCCCGCCTCCCCGCGGCCGTTCGGTCTATCATGTAAACATTTCCGCCCGATCCGATGAATTGCCTGTAGCATGACCCTCCGGACGGGAGGGAACAACATGAGTGAAGCGCTGCAGACCGACGACTTCATGGCTATGAAGGGCGCGGGCTACTATTCCAAGGCGACCATCGGCGCCAAGCATGTGATGGATAACGCGGCGGGCCTGATACTCGATGCGCTGGAGCGTATGGATCCGCCGGACAATAGCGAGATCTTCACCATGACCGATATGGGTTGCGCCGACGGCGGCACCTCGATCGACATGGTGGGCCGGGTGTTAAAGGAGGTGCGGCGGCGCTGTCCCTCGCGGCCGATCCAGATGATCTACACGGATCTGCCGCGTAATGACTTCTCTCAGCTCTTCCAGATCGTCCATGGCCTGACCGACATCGAAAGCTATTTCGCCGAGATCGACAATCTCTACGTCTACGGCTGCGCGACCTCCTTTCATCAGCGCATGGTGCCGCCGTGCAGCCTGCAGCTGGGGCACTCGGCGACCGCGTCGCATTACATCACGGAAGTCCCCTGCCCCATCGAGAACCACGTGCACATGGTCGGCGCCGCGGGCGCCGAGCGCGCGGCCTTCGAGGCCAAGGGCGCGCATGACTGGCAGAACATGCTGTTAAACCGCGCAGCAGAATTGGCGCCTGGCGGCCGGCTGGCGCTGTTCAACTTCGGTATCGACGAGGAAGGCCGCTATCTCGGCCAGACCGGCGGCGTCTCGATGTTTGACACCTTCAACGAACTCTGGGCCGGCATGGTGGATGACAACATCCTCACGCCGGAAGAGTACCGGACCACCAACTTCCCGCAATGTTACCGCACGGTCGAGCAGTTCGCCGCGCCGCTGCGGGACGAAGCCAGCCCCGTGCGGCAGGCCGGTCTGCGGCTCGAGCATATCGAGACCCGCGTCGTGCGCTGCCCCTTTGCTGAAGACTTCGAACGCCACGGGGACGCCGAGAGGTTCGCGGCCGAGTACATCCCCACCCTGCGCTCCTGGTCCGAGCCGGTCTTTCTGGCCGGTCTCTCCGGCGACCGCAGCAGCGAAGAGCGGGCGGCAATCGTCAACGACTTCTACCGGCGTTATCAGCGCCGCGTCGCCGAAGCACCGCAGGGACACGCCATGGACTACGTACACTGCTACATGATTTGCGAGAAGCTCTGACAACGCGCCATCCGCCAGAACCGCTTCACGGAAAGACAACTTCCAGACTGCCCCAAAGTCGAGAGCACAGCGGCAGAAACTGTACGCTGGATGGCATAGTCAATGTTCAATGGAGCCAAGGCTGTAACCGCGAGACATGAGGCCGCATAGAATCGCTTTGGACATTTGTGGTGAGCGGAAAAGCAGCTAACTTTCTCAAGCGAAATGACTTACTTAGTTATACTCTAGGACTATAGTCTCGATGTGATCGTTCGTGTTTTAATCGATACAGAACTGTAACTTCAGTTGGTAGTGCCTGAGCACACAATATCGATTACGGCAGCCAAAAGCGAAATGCGTTTCACTATCGTCTGCTCAATAAGAGCCTAAGTTGGTTTGGGCGATATCTCGGGGATGCGTCATGGGGGATAAGACAAGAATGATTGACAGAATAACGAGTGCCGTTCTTTCGGCGATCTTTGCTACCTTCTTCGTAGCATCGACGGCGTCGGCGAACCTGATCACCAATGGTGATTTCGAAACAGGTGACTTCTCCGGCTGGACGGTCTTCGCAACCGCCGACGGAACCACGGGTGTTTCCGATGTCGTTTCCTTCGATACCACCGGCAGCGGCGCATCGCTGGCAGCCCATTTCCAGGTCGGGCGCGTCCCAACGAGCATCGGTCCTGCCGAAGGCGGCGGCATTTTACAGAACATAACACTCGCGACCGCTGGTCTTGTGACGATCGGACTGGATATTGCTTCTGACAACAACGGCCCCAACAACAATGCCGCTGGCGGAATTTTCACCCTGCTGTTTAACAATATCGTGCTCGACAGTTTCGATTTCGACTTCATAAGCTCTGGCGTAACCCAACGCGCAGCACTTAACGGAGTTGTCGCCGCGGCCGCGGGAGTACACGAGATCCGCATCGAAATGACGCGCGGCTTTGGACGGAGCGACACAACGCCGGAACAGTATATCGACAATGTGGTGGCGACCTCGGCGACATCACAGATTCCGGAGCCCAGCACGCTGGCGATCCTGGGTTTCGGCCTTGCCGGCCTCGCCCTCATGCGGCGCCGGAAAGCCGCATAAGGCTACTTACGCGAACATAATAGCCTTCAGTTAGAGAGCACGGCGGGTCTTCAGATCCGCCGTTTTCTTTGCGGGTTAAGCGGTCCTCACACCCGCTGCCGGCTGATCAATCCCATGGCCACGCCAAAGATGCGGGCGGCGACCAGCGCGCCGCGGCCGCCTACGTCATTGGCGGGCATGAGCTCGACCAAATCGAAACCGACGATCTTGTTGCGTGCGGCGACGGCCTTCAGAAGGTTGACCACCTGCCAGTAATCGAAGCCGCCTGGCGCCGGACCGATCACCGAAGGCACAATGGCCGGGTCCATGGCGTCGATGTCCAGGGTCACGAACACATCGCGGCCTGTGGGTAAAGCCTCGAGGACGGTTTCGAAGCCAACCCGCACGATCTCCTGCATGGGGAAGAACTGGACGCCCCAACTGGTCGCGTCCTCAAAGTCCTGCGGCCGGGCGCTGCCCAGACCGCGCGCACCGAGTTGCATGATCTCCTTCACCCAGGGCATTTCCGAGGCGCGGCGCATATTGCTCGAGAGCCCCATGCGCTCGCCCCCAACCTCGTCCCGCCAGTCGATATGGGCGTCCAATTGGACGATGGAGATCGGACCGTGGTTCTCGTAAGCCTGAAAGACCGGGATGGGAATGGAATCGTCCCCGCCAATCACGATGGGCACGGCGCCGGCCTCCAGCACAGTTTTGACATGGCGCGAGATTGTCTTCCGGTTGGAGGCGAAGTCGCTTTCGCTGTAATCCAGGTTACCCCAGTCCACGGCCTTGGTGCCCTCCGCCAGGATCGTGCCGCCCAGATCGAAATCGTAGTGCCCCAGGACGCCCGGCCAGCCGTCCGCCGCGCGGATGGCATCCGGCGCGCCGGCGCAATAGGGACCGACGGATGTGTATGGGGTCGCGCTCGGCGCGCCCATCACCACGACATCGGCGTCCTCGACCTGCCCCGGCTGGGCCTTTGGAATGTCGAAAAGGCCGCCGCTGACTTTGCCGCCGAACATGGCTTCCATCGTGAGGTTTTCGGTTTCGGACATCGCGATCCCCGTATGATTGGTTTGGCACAGCGCCCACCGGCCCGCTTACAGCTGCTCTCGAGGCTGAAGTCGCGCGGTACCCTCTGCTTCTCTTGCGAGCGAGGACGATAGCACTCTTCTGCGAAACTGGAGACGGAGCTTTTTTAAGCCTGAAAAGGAAGGAATTGCGAGCCGCCACAGACTCAGCCGGCGCTTGCTTTTCAGATCGACCGAAAATGCAGGCAGAGACGCGCAGAGCCCGCCCACCGAAACCGGAGGGCAGGCCCTGTTCAAAAAGCTTGGAGAAGCCTGTTTACGGCTTAAGCCGTCCGAACCTGCGCGAGGAAGGTGTCGACTTGCCGTTTCAGATCGACGGATTGTTGCGACATCTGTTCTGCGTCGTTCAGGATCTCGGCGGCGGCGGTACCGGTATCCGACGCGGCTTGGCTAACATCTGAGATGTTGACACTGACCTGCTGGGTCCGCGAAGCCGCCTCCTGGACGTTGCGCGCAATCTCCTCGGTCGCCGCCGACTGTTCCTCGACAGCCGCCGCGATATTGGTCGTCACTTCGTTGATATTACCGATGATCTTGCCGATGCCCTCGACGGAGTTCGCAGCCTCCTGGGTCGAGTCCTGAATGCCGGAAATCTGCTGGCTGATCTCCTCGGTCGCCTTCGCGGTCTGATTGGCCAGGTTCTTCACTTCGGAAGCGACCACCGCGAAGCCCTTACCGGCATCGCCCGCGCGCGCCGCCTCGATCGTGGCGTTCAGTGCAAGCAGGTTCGTCTGCTCGGCGATATCCGTGATCAGGTTGACCACATCGCCGATCTTCTGAGCCGAATCCACCAGCCCCTGAATGGTCTGGCTCGTCGCGCCGGCGTTGTCGACGGCCCGGTTGGCCGTGCCGGCAGCATCGGTGACCTGACGGCCGATTTCATTGATCGAGGCCGTGAGCTCTTCGGTCGCGGCCGCCACCGTTTGCACATTGGCCGAGGCCTGCTCGGACGTTGTCGCAACGGATTTGGACTGCGTCAGAGCCTGATCCGCGGTCGAGGACATGCTTTGGGCGGAGGATTGCATGGACTTGGAGGAGGACGAAACTGTCTCGGCGACAACGCCGACGCTCTTTTCGAAGCTGTCGGCCAACGCGTTCATTTCCCGCGCCTTCTGCTCCTTGGCGCGGCTTTCGGCCTCTGCCTGCTCCGCATCGAGGCGTTTGATCTTGATGGCATTGTCCTTGAAGATCTGGACGGCCTGCGCCATCTCGCCGAGCTCGTCGCTGCGGCCCTGGGCGGGCACATCCACTTCCAGATCGCCATCGGCGAGGCGTTGCATGGCGCCCGTCATCCCGGCCATCGGTTTGAACACCAGGTAAGAGGCGAGCAGGCCGATCATCACGGCCGACAGCAGCAAAGCCACAACGGCCTGGATGCCGGATGCGTAGAGGTTTTCGCGTGAATCGGCCTGGATCGCGCTCTGCTTTTCGAACACCCAGACCTTCCAGCCCAAGTCTTCGATCACGCTCAGCGAGCCGTCATAGCCTTCTTCCCCGATCTGAAAGGTCAGACGGGTATCGGCGGTCGCGCCATTGTGTTGTTCCAGACCCGGGATGACATCCCAGAGCTTCTTGCCGATGAATTCCTGGTTCTGGTGGGCCATGATGAAGCCGTCGGAGCGGGTCAGGATAACGTTCTCGAAGTCGAGCAGACCCCGGGTAAACTCGGTAATCTCGGTGAGCTTCAGGTTCACGCAGAGGGTGCCGAAGACCGTCTGACCCTCAAGCAGCGGAACGCCAACGGCCATGATCAGGAAGCCCGCGGAGGAAACATAAGGGGTGGTCACGATCCGCTTTTCGCCGCCGTGGATGCGCTTGTACCACTCGCGCTGCAGGGCTTTTTCGTTGAAGTTCGGTATCAGCCCCTTCGTCGTATAGGTCGAACCGTCCTTAAACCCGTAGTAACTCTCCAATGCGCCCGTGTTTTGCAGCAGGTCGGTGACCAGGGTCTGGCGATAGGCGAAGAGATCGTCGCCTTCCAGACCCGCGGCATTGTTGAACTGCTTGGAAGCCAGCTCCAGCGAGGTGAAGTACCCGTTCATTTTCACATCGACGGCTTTGGCCACGGCCCGCGCGATGACGTCCAACTCGTTGCGCTTCATGTTTTCCGAGGAAGAACTAAAATTCTTAAACGACAGAGCAGTCATCGCCACGATGACAACAAAGAAAAACGTGAAGACACTCAGGATGATCTTGGTTTTGGCTTTCATGGAACAGGGCCCTAATTAGCATGCAATTCTTAAGCGCAAATCGAGTGCCCGTTGATTAGTACCTCGCCGGCCTCAAAGGATTTGCAAGACCGCAAACTAGAGATCCCAAGTTAAAAGGTGGTTAGCGGCCAGGTGGTTCTTTAATCGCCACTCATTGGCAGAATCTCTGGGCCTCGCGGCAAAGCAAAAGACTGAAATTTACTCGATTCCAGTCCAGAAGATCCCTTATAGGCTGAATCGAAACCAGACCTTGTGCCCTAACGGCTCAGTTTCGCCGCTTTGTTGTGCGGCAGGGCAACGTGGGAAGACAGGCAATGGCGGAGCCCAGCGCCCGCCAAACGCGTCATTTCTTCAGCCTGCGCTTTACTTTGCGGAAGTATCGAAGCAACGGTTTGATGATGAACCTAACAGCACGCAAAGACCTCGAAAGAACAGGATGCGAACGACGCATCATCTTTCTTGCATAGTCATTGGCCTCTTCTTCCTGTTCTTCGACCTGCCCGCGTTCCATGTGACCGCAGGCATGATGCCCGACCTCGTGATAGAAAGTGCGTTCCGCGCGAAGACCCAACGCCCAGAGACGCCAGGACTCCACCCGCTCCTGAGGCCAGGTGAGGATAATTCCGGAGAAATAGAGATTATACTTGCCGCGATATTCGAAGTCAGGTTGACGGGCAATGATGTCAATACGCGTAACCCCTTTGAGCTCAAGCTGCGGGGTCTGGCTCCAACGTTCCAGATTAGCCACAACGACATCACGGTCTTCGATATCCGGCGCGATATAGACAGGAACACCTGGACCGATATGTGTCGCAGGTCGATCTTGGAGACGCTGCAAAAACGACTTCGCAATGTTGCGGTAAGCAGGGTGAAGTTTGCGGCCGTTTAAGCGTTTGATTTCCTGCTCGCCGGCGTCAGGATCCAGTTCGCACAGCAAGGACAGCATGATCGTGAAGTAGTCGGTAAGACTTTGCTGCGGTTTTTTCTCCCAGGCCGGGTTTCTGAGCTTCTCCCGAACCAGTGGAGATGCGGCCTTGCCCTGGTCGAGCAGTTCGCGCCAAGCGTCGCGGACCGTTTCCACATTGCTGAAATTGACGCCGCGCAGGAGGTTATTGATCTGCGCCGTTACTTCGGCGGTCATACCCGCGCCGCCCGGAGCGCAATGCGGCAAGGCAAGCCTCTGCCGGTCGCGATTCTGGTTTGTTTTCTCACGCCTATCACTTAGGGAGCGGTCCGTTGTTTTTCAATCTAAATGACATATAGAAAGCCGGAAAAACAATCAAAAACAGCAAAGTTGCCGGTGTCTTACGTGCGCGGAAATGACAGGACACGAGTGCTTACAAAGCAAGAAGACGCAGTCTCATCCCAAAGCTGAGGGCCGCAATTGGGCCTGCAAACACGCATGATTATGGTCGGGGACGCCTCCCGATTATATGCTCACTGGAACCACCGAACATCGAGGTAAAGCATGACGAAACAAGACGCCTTCCTGGTCCATGAAGTTTTGCATATGTCTTCCTTTCTGATGATGTCGGTCGAAAACGAGCTGATGGAGCACCCCGCGATACAGGCAAACGAGGAATGGTCCGCCCTAGCCGCGAAAGCGCATCAGGCGCTGTTCGATTTGTATCAGACGATCGGCGCATCGACCGTCGAGAAGGAACAGCCGTAACGGGGGAGCTCGACCCGCCGGGCTTTCCCCCTGCCCCCCAACAGAGAAAAAACTCTTCCGGCTGCGTGACTTAGTCACTGAAGCCCGCCCTGAACCCAAGTTATCCAGACGCAACGCCAAACGCGCTGAGCGCGAAAGGCTAATCGAGCGGAATGAAAGGGATGTCGCTTTGCCCCCTTCCGCTCTGCAGACAGCTGGGATGGGTCCATGAGACGATTTTTACTGACAAGTCTGACCGCGTTCGCCCTCGCGCTTTCCAGCGCCGCGATGGCCGCGCCCGAACCGCAAGATCCGAAAAGGCAAACACCCTGGGGTCTCTATCTCGACGCGCGGGAAGCCTACGCCATGAAGACACGGGACGGCGATGGGGTGCTTTTCGTCGACGTGCGGGAGCCCATCGAGATCATGTTCACCGGCTTCACTGATGTGGTCGACGTCAACATTCCCTTCCTGCTCGCCAACCGCGGCAAGTGGCATCCGAAGAAACCCGTCTTCGCCATGGAGAAGAATCCTGACTTCGAAACACAAGTTGCCGAGGCCCTCGCCGCCCGCGGCCTGAGCAAGGACGCGCCGGTGATCCTCATGTGCCGCTCGGGCGGCACCCGCGGCGCGCCCTCGGCTCTGGCGCTGGAGGGCAAGGGTTACAGCAAGGTCTACGTGGTGGTGGACGGCTTTGAGGGCAGCACGCTCAAGGAAGGGCCGAAGAAAGGCTGGCGCTTGAAGGACGGCTGGAAGAACGCCGGCCTGCCCTGGAGCTACAAGCTGAACAAAGAAAAGATGTACATCGCAGAGTAATCGCGCTGTGCCGACGCAAGCCAACGCGCGTCCAAAAGCTTCCCAAAACGACTCCCTGATCTCCAACGAAAGGAAATTCCTGTGAAACGACTCCTCGCGACTCTCGCCCTGGTAACGGCGGCTTTCGGCCCCTCCCCCGCCCTCTCCGGCGCCGCAGCCGCCAGCGATGACAAATCGGACCTCTTCGTCGTGGTCACCTCGCCGGATCCCCAAACCCAGGGCATGGCTATGGTGCTGTCGATGCAGGCGATGAAACAGGGCGCGAAGGTGCAGATGCTGCTCTGCGGTCCCGGCGGTGACGTCGCCCTGAAAGGCGCGAAGCAGACCGTCCTGAAACCGCGCGATGTCACCCCTCAGGGCATGCTGACGAAGCTTGTCGGCATGGGGATGAAGTCCGATGTCTGCGCGCTCTATCTGCCCAACAACGGCAAGGCCGCAGGCGATCTGATCGAGGGCGTCGGCGTGGCGAAACCGCCGGTCATTGCGGCCGCCCTGCTGAAAGAGGATACGAAGCTCTTCACCTTTTAGGGCTTCCCGGTTTTTAGGGTTTCCCGGTTTCCTGGGCGCGGTTCGCCGAAGCTGCGCCCAGGCCAAAGATGCTGAGGTCAGAAGGCGCTGCGTTCTCTGAGGCCCTTGGCCGTTCTGCTGAAGGTGCGCCATCGAATGCCCCCGGTTCCGCCCAAGAGTGAACTTTTTCAGGTCTCATTTCGCACCGCTACTCTCCTGCAAGCCAGGGCGGTTTCAGGAGAGTAGTGCGAACTATAAGACCTGAAACCGTCATGGCTGTTGTCCCAACACTCGCGGAGAACAGACATGCCGGAAGCGCTTCACCACTGTGATGCCCGACGTTCCCCATACACTTGGTTGCGGCTCCTCCTTATCTTCACCGGAGTATCGGCGGCGGCGGTCGCAATGGCCTATTTCACATTCTTGAACTTTCATCCGGACGCGACCCGCTATCCCGTGCGCGGCATCGATGTCTCGCATCATCAGGGCCCGATCGATTGGCAGGCGGTCGCGGGCAGCGGCATCGCCTTCGTCTATATGAAAGCAACCGAGGGCGGGGATTTCGATGACCGGCGCTTCCAGGAAAACTGGCGAGAGTCGAAGGCGGCCGGACTAAAGCGCGGCGCTTATCACTTCTTCACGCTCTGCCGGTCCGGCGCGGAACAGGCGGCCCACTTCATCCGCCAGGTTCCGGTGGACCCGGACGCTTTGCCGCCCGCGGTCGATTTGGAATTCGGCGGCAACTGTTCCGCAAAGTCGGGCCACCTGGATCTAAAGAGCGAACTGACCGCGTTTCTCGAGCTGGTCGAACCGCACTACGGCCGAAAGGCGCTGCTCTACACAACGCGGGAGTTCTATCGGGAACGCATGGCCGGCAAGGGCTTCGACAATCCGCTCTGGCTGCGCTCGATACTTTTCGAGCCGGACTACGGGGCGCAGCCCTGGCGTTTCTGGCAGTACCACAACCGGAGCCGGATCGCCGGTATCGATGGGCCGGTCGACCGGAATGTCTTCGCCGGTTCGCGGGAGGATTTCGCGGCCTTGCCGACCCAAGCGCCGACAAGAAACTCCCTCAGTCGCTAAACAAATCATTTGAATTTTCCCGACCTAAGGGAATGCCTCGGTGCAACAATCGGGAGACGCGGTCGGCGAGCCAACGGAGCACCGCTCGCTCGCCTGTAGCGAAGCCCGAGGCCACTAGGGCCCTCCCGGACCGTCCATCCCATCGTCCGAAAAGTCATTGCCCGGATCGAGGTCGTGATCGGATGTGTCTTCCTCCATTTCATCCTGGATCTCATCGAACCGTTGGTCGAGTGCTTCTTGCTGCTCCGCCGCATCAGGTTTCCAGTCACTCTGTTCCTGATCAGACGAGGACGAAGAACCATCTCCTTGACCGAAGGTGGGTGGAGGCGGACCATCAGCAAGATCGAGCTCATCGAAGTCATCTCCATTTTCCTGAGACTCATCTCCCTCTTCTTGCGCAGTCTCCGGTGGCGGGTTCGCAGCCTCGTTGAATTCTTCGGTAAGGTGCCCACCGTCCCAGAACTCATCGCTTCCCCTGCCAAGGGCGTCGTCGCCATTCCCCGGGGTCTGCGCCGTCTTATCCTGAGACTCCTCAGGCGGCGGGTTCGCCTTTTCATTAAAGTCGTCGGTCAAATGACCGCCGTCCCAAAAATCATCGCCTTTCATCGTTCATCTCCTTTCAACGTTTCCAACCGTGATGGTTCAAGAGGTATTCGTAGTCGGCGTTGATCAGCTTGCTGAGCCGCGCCGAACCCTGCAGATCCGGATGCACCTTTTTCATCAGCTCGCGATAACGCGTCCGCAGTTGATCCTGCAGAAACTCACCAGGCGTGATCTCAAAGGTTTCGCAGGCTGTCCGGTAACGCCGTTCGGTATCGACCGCTTCGGGCGCACTGCCTGACGAACCGCTTTCGGCGCGGCTTTTGCCGGAACGCTGTCGGTCTTTGCTTTCGCGACTGCTGCTGTTTTTGGCACCAGAGCTTCGACGCGTTCTGTGCTGCCGCCCTTGACCGAAACCAGACGACAAGGAAAAGGGCAGACGCAGGATCTTTGCAGGGTGCAGCTTTAGAACCTTTTCGAGAAACCAGAGAGGAAGGGTCCCGACCAAAGGAAAGCGTAAGCAGAAAATGAGAAGCGCCACAGAGGCAACTCCGGTTCCCAGTCCCGACTGGAAAGAGAAGTATCCCAGAGCGGCCGCGACACTTAAGCAAAGCAACCAGTAGATCAACTTGCCGCGGGCAGACAGGACGACTGGGAGGCCAGGTAGCGACCAGCCGACCGTCCCGCCGCTCGCGAGAACGCAAAACAAGATGGCGAACTGGATGACCGACAGCAGCAACCCAGCCTTCAGACTCTCGATCAAAAAGCTCCAACTGCCCTGCAAGCTCGGAATCACCGGGAAGGACGCTCCATCCACCACAGGTATATCGATGGGGTCGTACCCAAGCTCACCGACCAGAGCACTGTGCAAGTGCGAAATTCCGGTCGCCACCAACTCCAGCAAGAAAAGCAGGGTGGCGGGTATGCCTTGGAAACCGTCCCGCAGAGCGAGATAGGTCCTGGCAAGCTCACCGTGATAAGGAAAGAAATCCGAACTGAAGAAGAGATAGATCGCTTTCCCGATCCAGCAGTAGACCAGGATCTTTAACCCCGCGAGAGCGAGCCGCAGAAGCGGCCCGCGTTGTGGCGTTGGAGCACGAGAGTAAGGTTTCGTGTAGCTTTGTTCGGTCATGATTTAACGGCTCCGTGTCGGATGGGTTGCGTGCGGACCGAAGCGGCTCCGTGGTCACGGAAGTAAGCCTCCCAGAACCTCTGGAGCTCGCCCTTCTTGCAGTGCGGCAGGTGCGGCGTCGGGAAGATCACCGTCTGAACCATCAGAAATTCGACGTCAGCACCTGTGAAGTGATCGGGCTGCACCCTGTTGTAAATCTCACGCCCCTTGAAGAGCTCGTAAGGCGGCAGATGTCCCTTAACCTGGCAAAAACGCGCAGCTTCGGTGTTCTGAATTCCGTCCGTAAAGACGTAGAACCTGCGCAGGCGCCCGGAGAAGCGGTAGCGCGAGATGGCCTGCATCTCCTCAAGGATCGGCGAGTCCAATGCCTGTTTCGACTCCGCTTTGGCGTCCGCCAGAACGACCTGGAGTTCCCGACGATAGGCCGCCCTCGCCTCATCCGCCTGTCGAGCCAGATAAGCAGGCGGTTTGCTTGGGGCTTCAGCAATGGTCGTGAGCTCCTGGGTCGTCGCCGCCGGGCGGCATAAGGACAATACGGGTTTTGCGATCGATCCATTGCTATCCCGCGCCGTCGTGAAGACGGAAAGACGGCCGTTCGGCGGCAGCTCGTTGTAGGCCTCCTCTAGGGCAACTTGCAGGTCGCGGCGCTGCGCGTCACTGGTACTGCCGGTAAAGCTGTTGTCGATGAAAAAGGCCGACTGTTCCTGAGGCACATGATCGAAGCAAAAGGAGACCTCGTGCATCTTCGGTACCCCGATGTGCTGCCAAAGCAAGGCGCCCCCACCTCCGACAAGCGTCAGCGGCAGAGCGGCGATTGCCGCAATCAGACCCCAGCGAGGTGAGGATTTGGAGGAACGCCCGCGGCTCCCGCGACGGCTGCTCTTTCTGGACTTACGCATAACTCTCTCCTTCGACTGGATTTGAACTGATGTCAGGTGCCTGGACCACGAAGCAGGCGTAGCAAGCCCGCAATTCCGACAGCGCCGTCGAACGCATGGATGCAAGAGCGCTCAGAGCCTCCGCAATCCCCTGTGTCTCTGTCGCATCAGGAAGTGAATCACCCGGCAATCCCAGGGCTTCGTCGATCATCAATTGATCGAAGGGATTGAGGTTAAGAGGCGGCATCTCAGCCTCACGACCATGCGGATCGACAAAGGCCTCGGCGGCATTCATGTCGTCTGCAAAGACACGCAACATATCCTTGCTTTTCAGGACGTTGTCGTTGTGGGTCCTGATCTCGTCGCAAAGCGCGGCATATTGCTTCGCACGCTCTTCGCGTTGCTGCTCATGATCCTCGTAGGCGAGTTCGCCCACTTCCTCGGCTTCTTCGGCAACCTCAAGGATGTTCTCCTCACTCTCTTCGAGGAGATCCTCGGCTTCAGCGTCAACGGCTTCGCTGGCCTGACGGTGCATTTCCGCCAGACCCGGGACGGGATCGGAAAGTCCGCAATAGCCTTTCCAGACCGAAACGATGGTTCCCAGAACACCGATCGCAATGATCGCGAGCGCGATGCTGTCGTTGAAGGTTGCGAAGAACGACACGGCCTCGAAATCGAAGATACCGCTGTGGGATCCGATGGCACGCGTCCGGGCCGCGGAAAAAATCAGCAGCATCATCAGAAACAGCAGAACCACCAGCCCAGCCAAAGCCCGCGAGCGAACCCCCGCATCGCCCGGGCTGGGGACGGGAGAGTTTACTTTGTAAGTCAGATACCGCAGAGGAAAGTAACCGCAGATCAAACCACAGGTGATGTTGACGGCCGCAAAACTGATGCCATAGGCGAAGCCCTCGACGATATCGATGCGGCCTTCCATGATCATCAGAGCAGCGGTTGCGCAGCCCTCGACCAGCAGGAACAGCAGGGCGAGGAAAATCGTCATTAGAACGTCCGGCACCATGGGGTCCCGATCCACGCCGTGAAGAAAGCAGAAAAGGCGATAGGACCGGAACGCAGCCATGCGTTTTTTTGTGAGCTGCCCCAACGCCATGATGGCCTCTTCCGAGATCACCTTTACGTTTTCAGTCGCCGCCTCAATCTCCCGTATGGTGTGTTGCGGCGTTTTCGCCGTATCACTGGAGATCTGCAGTTCCTGGATCCTGCTTTGAATACGCGACCGGTCCTGCCGCAAAGGCTGCAGCATCTGCGCGGCACGGGATTTCACCGAGTCCATGTTCCGACGGCCGTAACCGAATAATCCGCTTCGTTTCATTGTGCTTACCTCCTTGGCCACGATTGTCTCGTGTTGTCTGGCAACAGCTCTTCATTGGTTAATGGAGGGTTTCCGAAGGTTTTTCCGATTGAAGGGCCCGGTTTTCGTGTTTCGATGCCGAATAGCTCTTCAAACGAGGCGCAAGGCCACTCGCAACAGCTTGATATCCCTGAGATTTCATCGGTCTCGGAAAAAAAACCGCATCTCTTCCATTACAGGATTACGAACCGAAACCGCCTCAGAGCCGAAGGCGTCCTGTTTGCCTCGATTGACAGAGGTCAGCGCCTGCGCCGAGCCGGGCAATACAGCGAAGTGGTTTCGCGTCACTTGGTTAGGAGATATGGAATGATTCAGGTAAGAAAGTTTCTGCGGATAGGTTTTGCCAGCACGCTGTTTTGTTCAGCAATCGCTCTCTCGAGCGCACATGCCGATGGCGGCGGCCAGTTTTCCCGGGAACTCACAGCCTCAGCGGAAACGGTGAACTACGGCGGGGCATCCTGGGACAAGATGCTTGTTGAGCGGTTGGTCACGGAAGAAGCGACGTCCGACAGTGTCGTTCCGCCTGCCCTTGCGCTCGCGGTCGCACGGGTCGAGTCCAACTTCGCACCCTTTGTGCGCAGCTACGCCGGCGCAATCGGCGTTATGCAGATCATGCCCGATACCGCATGGCATGAATTCCGTGTGACCGAGGATCAGCTTTGGGATCCGGAAACCAACGTTCGGGTCGGGATCGCCTTCTTACGTCAACTTTATCATCTTTACGGCGAGCGCTGGGATTTGGCTCTCTCGCATTATAATGGCGGCAGCCTAAAGAAGCGCGACGGCCATTACGTCGCTCACAGCTACACCCGGAAGTATGTGCAGGATGTCATGCATTGGGAGCGCCACTACAACGAGCTGGCGCTCGCAGAGGCCTGCGGTGACTCCGAAGGGCACGGGGAAGCTGATTGCTCCACCCCTTGGCGCGACCCGGTGCCAGGGGCCTATGCAAATGATGAAGACCCGAACGAGCCGGAAGCCGTTGAGGCGCCGACAAACCTCACGGAAGCCTATCAGCGCCGCAATCAAGGAGCGGTGAAGGAAGCCACGCAATATCCGCAAGAAACTGTCGTAAAACTGGTCTGTACTTGCAATCATGATCTAAAGCTCGATGCAATGGCAGTTCAAGGCACTGAAATCAGGGAGCGCGCCAACGGCCGTTTCGTGACGAATTCTCGATTCACAAAGAGATCGAAGCTACGGCCGATAGGTACGAGCCGCCGTTTCAAATAAAGGACATGTTGGGGGCGGACGAACAAACCCGCGCCCAACCTTCAGCGTGCACCTCCATTATCTATTTCAAGTGAAGCTTGTTCTTTGTAGTGTCAGTGTTGGGGCAATATCCAAAAGGATAAGAGGGCGAACAATGGATGTATTTTTCGGCGGTCCAGTTGCAGGGGAACTGGAAGAGGTATTTGACCAGGTGGCATCCGCTTCCGCAGTGGACTCCGAAGGTAATATCGTCGAGCGCTATCAAAAAAGCACACTTAAGCATCTCGCCTGGCACATTGAGAACCGCGCCTACGGACCAGACGCGCTACGCCTGTGCCACTTGCTGAGGGTTGCCGCCGCCTGCGGCAACAGAGGCGGGTATAAGGAAATCCTCTGGCCGGTTCAGCCGATCCGCGCAGGTGTGCTGCGTCAGTTGATCCCTCAATCTCCAACCCAGTTTGAGGACATGGGCATAGAGCAGAACAACGACTCTCTGCTCATTCGTTACAGCGACGGAACCTTTTCTTTATCACACGCGGCCGTCGCGGAGCTTTTTGGCCTGTTCGAATTCTCCGCTACGGTGCTCGGCCTGGCGTTTTTCGATGAGCTGGTCGAAACATTAGCCGCGCCCAGGACGACAAAAGCCCGAGTTTCCAAACTTTCAAACCATTTACAATCCGCCCTCTACACCTGGCTGGCACCACATGTGCAGGCCATTCACGACCAGAGAAACGGCCGCCGGATAACACGGTTCCTGAAGGCGCGAAACGACGAGGATTTCGATGCCGAAAGCGCCAATGACGATGCTATCCTTGAGTTCTGGTTAAGCTCCAGCAGCGATCCAAACTTGAGCTTTCGGCTGTATCAAACTGTATATGCCGCCTTTCGTCAGATCGCGCGGGACCTAAAAGAAGACTCGGACTTCCACGGTATCCGACGTGCCGTCTCTACTCACCGCGCTGAAGATGAGGAGACCGATCTCTTAAAGCATCTCTACGCCTCTCCGTCCGGCAACTCTCACGCAGACGACGATTATTCGACAAACAATCCGTTTGAGGTGCAATCGGATCCGATAGTCGAGGAAGAGAAACTCCACGATCCGGTAAAAAGGCTCGAATCCGCGGACCTTTCGAAAGTGCGGTTTTTGAACAAGAAGGACCTCGAACTCATACGCTATCTTGTCGAAGACCCCAATGCCATCGACGAGGTGCTCCGTTCGACCCTGCGCACGGGAACCTTGGGGCAAGGTCAGCACAAACTCGGCAAGCACAAATCCGGGAAGCCAGCAGTCTTGCGCTCAGCGATCGAAGAAGCAACCGAACGGAGCTTCAACGATCTGCGGACCGACTTTCGGGATGTGAGCGATCGCCTGGACATGGCGATAGAGGCGTCACTCTATGTGCTGAACAGATATGGAGCTGACGCCAAGAACGAGGGCGAGCCTGTCATCGAGATGGATTTCCAGCAGATGGCGCGCGCAAGGCAGGCGTTCGAGAATATCAATCGGGCCGGATTCCGCCAACAGGACATGCATGATGCCGAAGTTATAGCCGCGCATCGGCTGGCTTCGCGGGAAGTCACGCGCCTCAAAGAACTCTTGGAACGGATTCAACTCGCCTGGACACGGCTTTTGGAGCCCGAAGGTAACGAACAACATGGAACCGCAATGTTTCGGGAAGACCGAGAACTCTTCGCGGCTCAGTTTGTAAAGCTTTATGGAGTAGAAAAATGACGATGCGATGGTCTGAATTATCGGACGCCGAGAAGGCACTCTTGGAAGACAGATGCTATGCTGCGGCGCGGGTTGAAAACGTCCTGTCGCGCGCGCAAAGCATCCAGTCTCTGGATCTCGCGGAGAGGCCGGTTTCCCTTTCCCTGCTATACGACTACGCCGTCCGGCAAACGGCCGAGCTTTCACCGCAGCAGCGTGTGAGCATCGCGCAAAACGAGATGATGAGCGCCGCTCTCGACCAACTGCTTCAAGAGGCCTCAATTGCCTATTTTCCGAAACTTGCCGCCGCTAGTTCAGGCGAGAGCAAAATCAGAGAGCAGGATGGTTTCGAGATAAAGCTCGAGCCGTCGCGCGCACACGCCGATCAGGTTTATTTGATCATCACCAACCGTGGAAACCCTGATCGTGTTGTTCGATATCTCAACATTACCAGTGAAGGCCGCCCGCCGGTCTTTGCAGAGCTTCCCGAAATGCGCGGCGGCCGGGCGCAAATGCTTCTCGCCGCCGATTCAGAGATTGTCCAGGCGTTCAGAAACGCCTCTAATATTTTTCTAACCTAGACCGGTCAAAAAACCGGGGGATTCGAATTTTTTGACCGATGGAAGGTTTATGCCAACGACCCGTATAGTGATTCCCACAACCGAGGGTGTCGTAGAGATACAGAGTCTGTTTGAGGAAACGGACGGCGTTGAAACGATCATGACACTGGACGGCGGCTTCGTTCCAGCGGCGATCAGCGAACAGTACAGACAGTTCGTTTTAAATCCCGGTGGGGTCATAGAGCGGGAAACGGGTCATGCCTCCTACCGCCTGGATGTCTCGGCGCAGATAAATACCGGGGACAGTTGGCAGCTTGCTGTTTATCTGGCGCACAGATTTTTGCAGAACGGGAATCTTGCCAAGTTCGGTGAAACGGCCCAGCACACGATCATAGCAACCGGTGCGGTCCGCCGGCGCGGCAATGACATCAGCATAGAACCTGTGCAGCATATCCGACAAAAACTCGACCACATAAGTAAGCACTTTTCGTCCAGCGACGGAGCGGATCTGACTCTCGTTCTACCGCAAAGCAACGCCGATGAGATCACAGAGGAAGAACGCGCCTGGCTGCCCTCGGGAATGAACCTCGTCGCCCTGCCCTCCGGCCCGGTTGGGATCGAAAGAATCAGGCATCTGCTACAGGAGGCCACTGAAGCTGAAGCCGATGAAGGAGCAGAAGCGGAGGCTGCAACGGACCACGCGGCCGGGGACGCGCGCGAACCGGTATCCATGCCTCAGATCGAGCTGTCGGCCCCTGTCGGCGACGACGTAAAACTGCCGAGCCGCACGGGACTGACCTCCACGAAATCGCTGAGAACCCTGGGACTGGGAATAGCAGCAATTCTTGCGGCTGTTTTGGCTTCGACATTTTACTTTGAAGGTAAACAACCTCCCGATAATCCTGCCATTGTCACGGCTGATCAGAGGGCCAAAAGCGATGTGACCGCCGTAAAGCTGGAAGTCTCGACGCTGGCGCAACCACAGAAATGTAGCGCGCTACGGTTCGACCGACCAAAGCGCGAAGTTATAAAAGAGCTCCATGCCATCGGCCCGCATAGCACGCTCACAGTGCAAGAGATGGGCCCCCTTTGCGGCGTTACGGTCGTCCTAAAGCTGCGCAAAGATCGCGACCGCGCCTCCCTCCTTATTTACCAGCTTGGGGCCCTGAACGCTGACAAGTCCATTACCTCACCCGCACCCGGTTTCGTCGAAGCGGGCCCGAAAGGCGAGGAACTCTCGTTTAATCTCGACATTCCTGCGGAGTATGAAAAGGCGGAAGAGGTTTCTATCGGTTGGGTCGAAACCCAGGATGAGGAGATTCAAGCGCGTGTTTCGCAGGAAGGAAACCTAACCAAACAAGAGTTAATCGAACTCTATCAACAGCTGATAGCGTCGGGTAACGCGGTACAGAGATCTATGACCCTGAAGTTCCAGCGTTGAGACCGCGCTTTCTAGTCTTTCGTTCTTTCCGTTCCTGTTCGCTGCATGCTGTCACAGCTCGTCCCGCGCGTTTAGGTGCGGTCCCATGCTTGAAGACGAGAGCGGATAGAGTTTCGATGCAATCGCCTTAAGCCTCATATTGTACTTGTAAAATCGTCTATTCGATAACAACGACACCGGCGTCGTTGTCCGAACCCTGATCCGCCTCTTTCGCCGGGAATGTCGTTACAATTTCCACGCGCCGCTGATACTTCGAGGTCGGCGCCAAATGCCCTATCAGCTGCTCCTCGCCATATCCACGACTAGAGAAACGCGCCACGGCAAGGCCATGCTCGGCGACGATATAGGACACGACGGAAGCTGCTCGTCGTTCGGATAACAAGCGATTGTTTTCGGCGCTTCCAACCGCATCGGTGTGTCCCTTGACCTCAACGCTTGCCTTTCGCAACTCAGATGTTTCAAGCGCCGACGCTAAGGCATCCAGTTGGCGCCGCGCTGACGGCGTAAGTTCGGCGGATCCAAACTTGAACAGAATGTTCAGATCTAGCGAGCTGCTGTCGCCAGTGATCGGAACCAGTTTCCCGACAAGTTCGTCCTTCGGGATAAAGCGGGTATTGTTTCCAACCGGCTCCTGTGCGCCGACCCCAGCCCCCACGAGCAGACAGCAGGCTACGACGGCTGTTAAGGCTAAACGGTGCGGACCAATCATCATCTCAATTCCTCTGTTCACAACTCGTACCTGGGTCAGAAGCCGTCAATACGATGCCTGAGTTGCCCTCCGGTCCAGATTCCGTGCCAGTAGAAGGGGAAACGCCCAAGGCCGGTAGACGCTTCCCCTCTTCTCAACACCGGGTTCGTTGATCCGTTAGATTTCCTCAAATGTAGGCAGGCCCAGGTCTTCGTTTTCTTCAGCCTCGGCCTCCGCAAACTTCGCAAGGCTATCCGATTCCTCGGGGTTCGGATTTTCGAGATCATCGAGTGCTCTCTTGAAGCCCTCCTGATCCGCAAGATCGTGAATCTTGTTGGTCAGCTCGAGAGAATCCCCAGTGCCTCGCGCAAGGTTCAGACCACCAGTGGCGATCTGCTTGAGGGCTTGAAAGGACTCGCCTTTCCCCTTGGACTGCACAGCTCTGACGATGTGGTTCTGCACTCCCTCTCGTTGCAGGTTCAGGTAGATGACCTTCGCTCCAACGAGAGCCTTGCCGCGATAGTAGGAGGCGCCTCGCAAGTGCTCGACCGCCTTCACAAGAAGCCGCTTCGACTCTTCTGAAAGCCCGCCAGTCGCCAATCGCGCATCAATCTGTGCCTGCAGTTCGGTGGAAATTTTATTGACCCGCTCGACTGTTACATCCACTTGATCGCCCGCATAAATGCTAACCCCCCGCGCCTGAAGCTGTTGCACGGCCAATAGGGTTTCACGGATATCTTTGTCCTTGATGCCGAGCGCCTTAATTGTGACCTCGAACCCGCTGGTGATTTCTTCGAGCATCAGGCGGAGCGCCTTGTCAGTCACCGCAGCCGCACCGACCATGTTCTGTTTGCAGTACATGGCTAAATCTTCGTCTCCGGAAGCGAGCTGCGACAGTTTATTGAACGATGTGGCGAACACCGGAGCAATCGCATTTCCGCTCGCTAAACCGATCTCCTCAAGGATTAACTCGCTCGCAACGCAGTGTTCTTCGGATGCGGCAACAACAGTTGGCTGAAGATGCTGATCGATAATGACGCTCACGACATTGGAACAACCGGCCAATGTCAAAAGTAAACCTCCGACTGCGAGCGAACGCCCGCCGCGGACAGTGAAAAATGTCTTTCTGCTGTGACTCATAGTGTTGGTCTCCCAAGAGTTCCCCGTTGTACCGGAATAAGTTGTGGTGGGTTGTCGCTGTGGTTCTAGTGTTGAAAGATCGGCTGTTACGACAATGAACAGACAGGTGTCTTTTTGTGCAGTGCGTTTGCTGCATGGTGCATAGCCGCGTTCAGTGTGGTGTTCGCGGCGGAAACTTTGCTTGGCCCGGCGCCAGCTTCTGTTAGCTCAACAGAGTGGAACTGTTCGAGCGTCGATAGCTTATGCAGAGACATGCCAAGTTTCGCTTCGGCCATAAATCTGGCGCTGTCAGGATCTCGCCCGTTGTCGCGAACGTTAACCTCGCCAATCAGCACAAGATCCAGAAGCTCTCCTTCCGCCAGTTTAGAACCACCAGCGCTCAGGCGGTCGTTCAGATCTCTTAATATCCTCGCAAGCGCTTCGGAGTCCGACTCGGTAAGAGGTTCTTCCTTTTCGAGGTCATCTCCGGTAATCGCCTGCCACTGGGGTTTAAGCCGCCGGGAAAAGAACTTGTAGTGCTCGTGGAGCGAAACTGTCCTACATCCGAATTCCTGGAGACTGCCAGAGGCAATATTCGAGGCTTCGAGTTCGTTGGCTCCGGCTCCACCGGCCAGTTTGCCATTGACGTAATAACGCACAATGACGGCAACCAGCGTCCCGTTACCCAAGGCCTGATTCATGGCCTGCTCGAGGGCGGAAAAGTCAATCCGCGCTTTCACCTTAACGTGGCATCGGCCATTGACGCCGTACTTCGCCTTGGAGGCTTTATGCTTCTTCACATAGCGCTGAACATCCGCAACGATGGGATTGTGGATAAGAGGACGATAAACACCATCTCCGATCGCCTTCATTGCGTTGCGGAGGGCTTCTTTCTTGCCATTCTCAATCGCATCCTGAAGACAGGCTTCGCGTCCTTTCTCCATAATACCCTGCCCGACTCCACTGTAGCTTTTAGAAGCAGCCAACAGATTTGACGGACCGGTCGTCAGCGCCGCGGCCGCGGCGAAAAAAGTGCCGCACAGGAGGCCGGCAGACGTGCCCTTCATGATCTTTCTACTTGAAAACATCGACCTTAACCTCCGTGAGTGACTTGTAGAGCGCCATCAGCAAACGCGCCCGGTGCAGATCGTTGTGATCGGGCGCCCCCTCAACCAAAGGGACAGAGAACTTCGCGAAGGCTGGTTTCGTCTTGACTGGTTTGCTCAGCAGAGCCGCACAATTATCTGGATCGGTTTCAAAGCCGTGCACACGGACTTTAGCCATATAGTGTCTATTTTTCAGGTATTTACTGCTCCCGTCGCTATCCTTGAAGGTCAGTTGCTGCACGACGGTCACGAGCTTCTGGTCAGCCGAATCAGCCCCCACCGCGACCGTGATGCTGTCCTCGAAATGCCGGGCACCGCGCGGTAGAGTCAGGTTAAGCGCTACTCTGTCGGTCGCACGTTCACCCCAGGCATTCAGATTGAGGGGTGGAAGCACCGGAACGTTCATAGATGTCATAACCTCCGCAACCCCATTTGCGAGGAGAGCAATCACCCGGCCGCAATCCTCATGCTCGCACTCGGGCGAAAGCTTGCAGACATTTTTTCGGCTTTCCGGCGCGCCAAAGCGATAGAAATTGCGCGCGGCATTGTCGGCGACGATGGCGCCGGTAAACATAACGGGAAAGTCGTCCGCTGGAGAGTGACTGGAGGATAGACCCGAGAGCCGATCGAGCGCCTGAAAGCTCGACCGTTCGAGCAGGGTCTTAAACTGCCGCGACAGATCCTTAATCCCTGTTTTGCCGGCATCCGACTGCGCCACGAACTCCGCCGCCGCCGTGGCGGAAAGCTTGACCTCCCCGCTTCCCAGTTCAACCAGAACCGCCGAGGTCCAGACCAACAGGTGCTCATTGTCCACTGCTATGTTGGACGACCCGCCAGACGACAAGATCCGGGCTTCGTAAGTTGGAATCACCACCAGAGCGTAAACGGTGTCGAAATGATCCAACATGTCGGAAACATCAGGGTAAGGCGAAGTCCAGTCCGGATTCTTCTTTTTGATCGCAGCCGCCACATCCTGCGATGAAACGGCCAGTTTGGCGCTCGACCATCCGAATTGCTTCGAGATGGCGTGAGATTCTACTGCGATTCCCAGATCGCGCCGCAGCTTGAGCAGGCCGCCCTGCTCTGCGGTTAAGATTTTGCTTGTTTCGGGTTGCCAGGCGCCTTTTACAAACCCGACCCCACCATAAACAATGAGGCTGTCTTGCGCCTGAGAAACAGACGCACTTAAAAGACCTGTGCTGAGCAGCGCGGAATATAAACCAAGTAAACACCGCCTTCGACTGCCACGAAGCGGCGCGAATAAACTTCCCCAACACATCCTGCATACTCCCCTAAATTGCCTCATAACAAGGCAATGGACGGATTAGTCAAAAATTTTTCTCAGTTTTGACCATGCCGAAAAAAAAATGATAGCTCGCCGAATTCAACAATGATGCCGCGCAAAGATCCGATGGATTTTCGAGGTCTAATAGTAGACCATAACGCGATAGCTGTTGGGAACCCGTGAGGTGTAGTGACCGGCATTTGGGGATTTACGTGCTTCGGAAAACCGCAGAAACAAGCGGAAAACGAGGATATTTGCATATCGAAGCAAAAAAACGATCCAATCCTTCCATTAGTGCTTTTGATCGAAACCATTATTCGTTTTTAACTAAGGGGTACATCATCGATGTTCGACAAATTCGGCAAACTGTCTATGGCGGCGCTGGCTCCACTTGCACTCGCGGTAACCACTGCTTGTTCGAGCGTATCGCAGCCGGCCCAGGCGCAGACGCAATACAATGATATTCCTGTTATGGTTGCAGGTGAAGACGAAGACCCAACCAGCGTCAAAAGAAGTAGCGACATATACAAGCGTGTTCTGGCTCAATTGAAGGAGAGCATGAAACGTTATGGTTTTCGCATGGTTGACGAAGAGGCCGTCGCGGCAGATTTAGGTTGGGAGGTTCGAGACCGCCGGCCCAAAGTCGAGTTGATCGACGCTGCAAAGCTCATGACGAAGAGTGATAAGGCCAATGCACGGGTGCGCGCGCTTGTCCTCTTCCGTATCCATGCCGCTGCCAAGGATCTGGGATACGCAACCAAGGTACAAACCCGCATCGACGGCGAAATCTACGATACCGTAACAAATGAGTTCCTGGGTACATATGAGTTGCCGCGCGCCGAATATCCTGCGCCAGCAGACTGCCTGCAGAACAAAGTCTGCATCTCGGAAACTGTCGGCGACCGGGCCCGTGAGATCGCAGCAAGCCTAGGAACGGTCCTGGCGAAAAAACTCGAACATCTGCACAAGGATGCTGTCGAGGGTGTCGCTTCTGCTGACGGGGACGTAACAGGCGGCGGTTCTTATGACAAGGACTACGGTTTCCTTACGCCCTACACCGTTACACTGCGCTACTTCGAGGCACGAGAAGCTCTCGCCGTTATCGGTGTCATGAACGACGAGTTTCCCGGACGTGAAAGCTACACGCTGATCAGCAAAGCACCATCGATCCGCAAGTACGAATACGTGACCCGGGCGAAGTCGCACAAACTGGAAGAGTGGCTGACCATCCTGCTCGACGACATGGGTTTTGATATCGACAAGGATGTCGAAATCCTGGTCAACGGCACCGACATCATCGTCGAAAAGATCAACACAACCAATGACCGGCCGGTTTCGGAGGATGAAAAAGCCAGGTTCAACTGACCACTCCTAGACCATGCCCTCTGCGCGGACCCCGTCTCTCAACGGGCCGCGCAAGCGGGGCGGCTATGACCGGAATCGAGGCTCAGTGCCCAAGCGGTCTAGTCGAAGCCAGCACATTCAACAGGTTCCGCGAGGGTAACAATCATGGGGTTCTCTCTGTATCGCCGTGCGCCTGCGACCCGGGCCCGGCAGGCGTCGAAACAACACTTTGAGACCGTGCGCCGTTTCGCCCACTCTCTCTCGAGCCGCGCAAAGCTGCCGGCCTTATCATTCTCCCTAACCTTCCTGGTGAGTGCCGCCAATGTTCAGGCGGATCAATTCGACGCACTCATGAACAAGGCTCAAGAAAACGAGACCGTCTCCGTCATCGTCACCGGCTGGCAGGCGGTGACAGGTGATAACATTTTTCAGAGTGACGAAGATGCACTGGCATCTGGTAATTTCGTGTCCATCACAGGGGACGAGTTTGTCAACGCAATCAGCCAGTCCTCCGCAAACGTCAGGGTTACACGCCGCTTTGGCGCGCTCCCCATTATTGCACTGGAGATGGATGCAACCGCATTGGCCGAAGCAAAAGCCTATGGTCCCAACGTGACAGTGTGGGAAGACATAGTACTGGAACGAAGCCTAACGACGAGCACAAAGCAGGTCGGCGGAACAGGCGCTTGGCAAAGAGGCTTTACCGGTAAAGGTCAAGCGATTGCAATCATCGACGATGGCGTAGACCGCGCGCATCCCTTCTTCGGCAACCGCGTTATCATGGAAGCCTGCTTCGCCAAGGTCTGTCCAAACGGCAAGAACAGCATGATCGGCGATGGCGCAGCACAGCCCATTGGTACGCACGGAACCCATGTTGCTGGTATCGCGATGGGTTTCTCAAAGGCAAAGCAGCTTTCCGGCGTGGCGCCCGAAGCTTCCGTGATCGCGATCAACAGCTTTACCAAGAATGGAGGGACTTCCGCGAGCGCCGTTGCCGGATCGCTGTTGTATGTCATCGATATCGCACGGAAAAATCCAGGTCTAATCAGTGTCGTAAACCTCAGTCTAGGCGCCAAACGTGATCAGTTCGGCGTATGCGAGCACAAAATCTTCGACGCCATCGCCACCGAGCTGCGAAAACTGAAGATTGCCGTGGTGGTCGCATCGGGAAACGATGGCAAGACCAACAAAGCCTCTCCGGTCGGCTTTCCCGCCTGTATCAGAGATTTCGTAAGCGTCGGCGCGGTCGAACAAAAGGGACAGGTCGCTCCTTTCTCCAGCAGTGGTCCAGCGCTCGACGTCTGGGCGCCAGGCAACTTCATCCTTTCGTCCGCGCTTAAGGAGGAGAATGGAGAGCTCGTTCGGGGATCCGGAGGACAACCGGTACAGACATTCGAACGTTTTCCGGGAACTTCGATGGCGGCCCCGCATGTCGCCGGCGCCATCGCGGTCTTACGACAAGCTTCGCCTGACAGCAGCGTCGCGGAGCTGGTAGAAGCACTCAAATCGACCGGACTCAAGGTTCGTGATCAAAGGAACGGAGCCGTCGCCTCCCTTATCAATGTCGAAAAAGCATTGGCGCGATTGGTGGGTGAGGCAAAGAAACCGCGGAGCAGGCAGCGGGAATCACAGCCGCCCTCCTCCCCAACACCTGAGCCGAAACCCGCACCTGCGCCAGAACCACAGCCTAAACCGACACCCAAACCAACCCCGACGCCCAAGCCTGACACGGATCCCGAACCGCCCGAAGAGGAGAAAAATGAAGGATGGAAAGCCATAACGGGATAGCCAGGATTGACAGGATCATGTCTTTTCATCGGACCAGAATTTTCGCGCCCCTGATTCTTTTGCTCGGCAGCCTGACAGCCTGTGCAGGACACCAGAGTGGCGATAAGCCGCCGCCCGCAGCTTCGAACCAAGAGCAGCAGCGGATCACGCCCATTATCGTCAATCTGGAAGTGGCACGACAGCCAGGCGGAGATTTACCCGATCCAAACGCTATCACCGCTGTTCGGGAACGTTTTCTAGAGCGTTTGAAGCAGCAACGGCCCCTGATAGATATCAGCGAGATCAGAAGTTTCGGGATTATTCCGGCGGTCGCGCTTGATGCCCATCCGGCCTTGATCGCGGAAATGCTAACCTGGCCAGAGGTTCAATCGGTTTCGCTCGACCGGGAACTGCGGATCCAGTGAATTCGCTCCCCGCGACAGGGAGTGAAGGAGGAGCCAAGAACTCGCTGTCAGGTCTTCCCGACCCAGGGATCCTGATGGATTTTGAGGAGATGACTAGAGTGTCAAAAGTTCCGCGTTTTCCAAGAGGCCTGAGCAGAGGCGCAACCCTCGCCCCCTTGGCGACGTCCTTTTGGTTCCCTGTTGAAAGCCTCGAACAACAGGCGATAGCTGGCAGCGCCTTCACCTACCGGAAAGGACGGATCTGGCTTGGCAGAACAGCGACCGAGAGAGCTGAACCTGTGGGCTGGATGGATGACCGGCACATGGTCACTATCGCCGGTTCAAGAAGCGGCAAGGGCACCTCAGCGATCATTCCCGCCCTTTGCGACTATCCGGGATCTGTCATCTGCATTGACCCAAAGGGGGAGAACGCCTGTCGAACGGCCGCGCGCCGCGGCTTTGGCACCAGCAGCATGGAGGGCATGCATCAGGACGTGTACGTCCTGGACCCTTACGGTATCTCTGGTGTCGAAAGCGAATACCTTGCCACCTTCGATCCACTTGCCGGATTGACAGCCGAAACAGAAGACGTTCAAGAGCAGGCTGGCCTGATCGCCGAAGCGCTCGTCGTCAGTGTCGATCCCGAAAATGCGCACTGGGATGAATCGGCACGCGCGCTTATCGAAGCCCTGATCCTGCACGTAATCACCTGGCACGCGTACGAAGGTGACCGTACCTTGGGGCGCGTCCGGACACTTCTGCGCGACGGCGATCGCGAGGCTTACGCGCAATTCTGGGCAAAACACGACGCAAAGGTCGAGGCCGGCGCGGCCCAACCTGTGAAGCTTCGAAAGCTCAGTCCTTTCGACATACTGCTCGAGGTAATGAAGAGCAACGACGCTTTCGAAGGTGCGATCTTCGGCGCGGCTTCCGGGTTGAAGGATCTTGGCGACCGCGAGCGCGGATCTATCCTTTCAACCGCCCGGCGGAATCTCAAGTTTCTGGATGCACCGAAAATGCGCCGGTGTCTTCAGCAATCGGAGCACACGCTTGACCTGAAGGACTTGAAGCTGGCCCCGAAGGGTATATCCGTCTACCTGGTGCTGCCCAGCAGGTTAATGAAAACCCATGCGCGCTGGATGCGCCTGCTACTAAACCTGACTGTCGCGCAGATGGAGAGCGTCGCCAGCCCGCCGCAGCAAGGCCATCCCGTGCTTGCGATCCTGGATGAGTTTCCGACACTTGGGCATCTTCCTGTGCTTGAAACCGCTATCGGTTACATGGCGGGTTTTGGTCTGAAGATCTGGGCCATCATTCAAGATCTATCACAGCTCCAGCGGGATTACCCAACCAGTTGGGAGACCTTTCTTGGCAATGCGGGGCTGCTCCAGTTCTTTGGCAACTCCGACCCCACCACCTTGGATTTCATCGCCCGGCGGCTCGGAGAGATCGAGGTCATCCGGCAGACAGAAAACCGGTCGGAAACGGAAGTTGCGAGCACATCGGATATCTCGGATTTCGACAAGCTTCAAAGGACTCGCGAAGCCAGCGGAATCAGAAAGGCTTTGGGCTCCTTCGCATTGGAAAACAGCACGGAGTCGAGCACAAAAAGCATCTCGAGTTCTGAAACGACATTGCAAACGATCCAAAAGACCGAGTTGATGACGCCCGACGAGATCCGCCGCTATTTCTCGCGCGCGTCCGGTTTGCAGATCATCGCTCTCGCCGACTATCGGCCAATCTTTCTGCGCCGCACGCCCTACTTCATGGATGAGCATTTTGCAGGACTGTTTAACGAGAAGGAGACACCCAAGGCTCTGCAAGGACCTCGTGCACGCTAATCCCATCGCTCGGCGGCTAAAACCGGCCTCGTCGCTCGCAAAAATCGAGGTCAGGCTGTCAACACGACTTCGCTCATATCGGTACTTGCTCCCTATCGATACTTGGCGGCAGTGATGAACTCGCCGAAGGACTCGCACCAGACCAGCACGGTCGTGTAGGCCCCGACATCGACGCCGGCGGGCACGTCCAGGAGGAACCCGTCGAAGGTCTTCACGTCGCCGATCAGCTGCGCGGCCCCCTTGACCTTGAGGAACTGTTCCTCGTCTTCGACGAAGTCCTGAACCAGGTAGAGCTTGTAATCGGGACCCGGCGCAAGGCTGCCCTGATGAACGATCTTCGCGCCAGTGATGCTGACGCTGCCCTCGCCCCAGTGGAGGAAGTCGCTGCCCTTGAGCTCGCGGGTGAAGCTCGCCTCGAAGAGCGCGCCTTCAGCGCTGCTGGCCAGCATCTCCCGGTCCAGGCTCGCGGGCGCGGTCAGGATCGGCAGGAAGTAGATCCCCAGCGCGAAGCCCACCGCAAGCACACCGAGATGTGTGATGAGAAGAATTATCCAGCGCATGAGAGTCTCTCGTTTAAGGTTGGTAATACTCGAACGACGTTACTCGGGACTTCAGCCAACCACCCGCGGCCAGAGTTCGGAGTCCAGCGGCGCACCGATGGCAAGATCTGGCAAGGGCGGCATCTCCTGCAGACCGTCACGCGGCTGAAAGGTCACGTCGTCGCCGGCCCAGCGCGAGACATGGGCCCGGCGGCGGCGCTCCAGAGAGCTGTTGCCCGGCGAGCCGTGAACCGTCAGCCCGTGGTGGATCGTACAGTCCCCCGGTTCCAACTCATAGCGCACGAATGCGAGCTCATCGCGCATCGCGTCGATATCGGGTACTTCCAGAAGGGCTTCGCGGTACTGGTTGGAGCCGCTGAAGCTCGCGGGTTTGTATTTCTGTCCCCATCTGTGGGAACCCTTGACGTACTCCACCGCACCGGTCTCGGCAGTGACCGGATCCAGCGCCAGCCAGAGGGTGCAGATCTGATCACCCCCGATCGGCCAGTAGGTCATGTCGTGGTGCCAGGGTGTTTTGGTCTCGGTGTCCGGCTCTTTGATCAGCCATTGATCGAAGAAGATGTTCACCTTATCCGACCGCATCACCTGCGCGGAGAGCGCGGCAGCCGGTGATTCGAAGACGAAGCGCTTACAGACCTCGTTGCGCGTCCAGATGAAGGTGTCATGGAAGAAACGGCCCTTTTCTTCGCGCAGCTCGGCGAGCTCCGCATGAAGATCTCCAGGCGCCGCCAGAGACAGCTCCGCCGCCGCGCGCATCCGCTCGACCCAGTCGGGCGTAAAGAGCCCGCGCAGGCAGACAACGCCGTCCACGTGAAAGGTTTCGATTTCGTCGTCCGTGAGGCTTCGCATCCCTTCCCTGTCCCGATGTTATGAGAGAATTCCACCGGAGCAGTCTCGGCGACGAAAGAAAGAAAGTAAACGCCGCCTGCACGCAAAAAAGCGCCATCTGCGGGATTGACGCTTTATCCCCTTCGGCTTAAGCCGGAAGGAACGCCGTAACGAACCGGAAACAGCAAGCGCCCCGTGACGTCCGAGACAGAAGACCGCAAAAGCCCGCCGCTCTTTAACGAGCTGTTTCGCGATGAGCTCACGCAGTTGCTGCGCTGGCGGCGCGACGTGCGGCGCTTCCGGCCAGATCCGGTGCCGGCGGAGATGGTCGAGGATCTGTTGGATCTGGCCTGCCTCGCCCCCTCGGTGGGCAATAGCCAGCCCTGGCGCTTCGTCGCGGTGGAGAGCGCCGAAGCCCGCGCGGCCATCCGTGCCAACTTCGAAGCGGCCAATGCCGAGGCGCTGAAGGGATATCAGGGCGAACAGGCGGAACGCTACGCCGGCCTCAAGCTTTCGGGCCTGGATGTGGCGCCAGTGCAGCTCGCGGTTTTCTGCGACGAGCAGACGGCGCAGGGCCATGGCCTCGGCCGCCAGACTATGCCGGAGACCCTGCGGTATTCCGCCATCCTCGCCGTCCACACCCTTTGGCTGACCGCGCGCACCTGCGGCATCGGCGTGGGCTGGGTCTCGATCCTCGATCCCGCGCAGGCCATGAAGGACCTGGGTGTGCCTGAGGACTGGTCCTTGGTCGCCTACCTCTGCATCGGCTGGCCCGAGGAAGAACACGAAGACCCGGAGCTGGTGCGCCACGGCTGGCAGGATCGCACAGCAGACTGCCGGAAGCTGGAAAAGCGGTAGGACACTATCCTAAACGGCTTGTTTATCTCCAATATGAAACCCATTAATCGGACCAACTCGCTGTCATTCAGATGAATGTTCAACTGCCGGCAATTGCTGAACGTCTCTGACATCCACACCAGCTTCGTATTCGGACTGAATCGCCGCTGGCGAAACTTCATGGGGCTCTGTCTTTGCGCGCAACTTAGGTGCGGAGGGCCGCCAAGCACGTAAGTGCTGGCCAACAAGCTCGTAGAAGTCTGGAACCGCTGCCTCTAAACAATCCACGAAAGTCTTCACACCGGAAAACTTGCCACCCAATTCACGGACCATAACAACATCAAATGAAGACAGTACCATCTTGCTGTTTTCGCCGATGAGGTGATTGGGATCTTCTCGTACCTGAGATAGCGTTGCCTGAGTTGCTTTGGCTTTTCCAGGCCAAACGGCCCCGATCCGGACTTCATCTGGCTCCGTTTTTGCAAGCTGACGTAGAAGCCAATTCAATCTCGCCTGCGAGGACTTACGATCACCCGGCGCGGCCAGACGCATCGAAACAATAACTGATCGTGTTAGCAAATCGGTTTCCACAACAATCGAATTTGCTGTGTCAGGTATGTCGAGTTCACAGCGAAGCCTCTTGGTCTCTGTAAGGCTTTGACAATCATCCCGTAACCGCAGCTTGCCGTCCGAGCGATGGTTACGAGACAATCGGACGTCTACGGGGGCTTCCAGCAACCTGCTCATAATAAGACAGAGGTCACGTACTTCCTGGTGCCAAGCCCCAACAACTGCCTGCACCTCTTCAGATGTCTTTTTGAGTGGGGCTCCTCCCCTAGCAGCTGTGACGACGTCGCTCCAGCTGGATGGCATGCGCTCGAAGCCCTTAACCCCTGTGCTGGGGTGAGACAAGAAACGAACGAGTTCGGATAAAATACGGGCCTGATCTCTATCTTCAACGTTTTGCGCCGAAAGCAGCAAGGTCGCTTCGGTGAGAACAAACATCCATGACCAATGAAACAAGCTTACCTTGCGAGTCGACGTTTTCGGCAAAGAAATAGGATGGTGATCAGGCCGGGCTGTAAATTGATTTGATAAGGTAATTACGGCATCAATCTCATGATCTCGGGCGAGTTGAAGGTAAGTTTCAATCTGCGTAGCATCAAGCTGCGCATTTCCGATTTTTGCTTCTACTAGCGCGGTCCATTGCCTACTCCCCATAGTTAACACGATCAAACCGTCGGGCCGGGGCGCTCCGCCATTCTTATCGTTGAAGACAACCTCGGTGAACACTTCGAATTTAGTCCGCACACCGACTTTCTGCCCAACGGATCGTAGCAACGACGCGCCAAATTCATCGACATAAGCCATCGAAGAAAGAAGTACTGAGAGTGTACGGCCTTCTTTTGAGGTTTCGGCCAATACAGGAAACAATCTTGCTCTTTCACCAGATTTCAGAAACGCCGGCCGCTCACTCATAACTCCCCCCAAAATTGCAGAGCACTTCTAAATATCTTGCAATGATATTATCAACCAGTGCAAGAAAATGATTCTGGTCCGCCTATCATATGAATTTATAAAGGGAATGACCGCATGGCGGACTGCCGGAAGCTAGAGAAGCGGTAGGGGCCTGCGCGCCAACAGAAACGGCGGCCCCTGATCCGGGTGCCGCCGCCAAAGTCAGCCGAAAACGCCGTTCAAGCCACCTGCTTAAATCTCCGCCGCGTGAAGCCGAACCCGGCTAGTCCCAGTCCTAGAAGCGCAAGCGTGCCCGGCTCAGGAACGCTGCCGCGCCGCGTGACCAGTTGGATCGAGGCGAGAGGCCCGAGGGCAAAGGGGCTACCTTCGAGAACCGAGAAGGTCACACTGTCTTCGGTAAAACTGACACTGCCGAATCCCGCGATTGGATCCAGAATGACATCGACGATCGAACCGGCCTCGCCAATCCAATCAAGGTCGGTCAGAACAAAATCGGCATCGACTCCAAAAACAACACCTGGACCACCGTCAATGATCGTGAATTCAATGTTCGAGGCACCTACGTCCACGGTGATGAGATCAAACACATTGAATTCGCTACCTGCACCCACAGTTTCCGTGAATGGACCAAGAACGCTCATACCATTCGCGAGAACCTCTAAGGTTACCTCGTCTCCAATAAGCGTCGCCTTGGCTTTGCCCGGGAGCGCGGCGGTAACGGCCAGTGCCACAGCGAGCGTCATAGCCTTCAAAAACCGCATCATAGTCTGTCTATCCTTCAATTTTTCGCGCCTCCACTTCGAGCCGGAAAGGCGCCGGCGTGAACTCCAGTCTGGCCTACGTCTTGTATCGTTTTCCGAAAGGCCGCCAGATGGCGATCAAGCGGCCAAGTTTGGACGCTGCAGCAGTGATAAAAACAAAAAAACGGCAGCTCCTTCAGCGATTTACGTTCAAGCAGACACAAAATTCATTGCCTCTCGATCAGCAACTCACTGACCTCAAACGCAAACTTTGCGACGCCGCCGATCAAAAACACGCAATTCGCCAACAAAGGAGCCGCCGCAGGTATCAGCGAGCCCCGTCTCAGGTTACTCGCTGGACACGACCGCGCCGGGCAAAGATGAAACCGGCGAGGCCGAAACTGAAGAGGGCAAGAGAACCGGGTTCCGGAACCTCGGCAGATGGCTGGACAGGCGTAAAGACGGCCCAGACCGACGCTATGTCGTTTGCGGAATTGTAGTTCAGATCCAGAACATCGCTCCCCGCTTGATCGGCTGAGAACGATATGCTGCTTTCGTTCACAAAAAAGCCCATCCCGATCTCCGCCCCCAGACTGAAAGGAACGAAATTGACGCATTGTCGAGGAAATGTGCATCCGAACGTGAGCGCTGGGTTCGAGTCGAACAGACCCGCCGGGCCGTCGAGGAAGACCTGATCCAGCAGGGCCTGGGCCGCCGCTTCGGCGGAGGCCGAATCCGTGAAGGCGAAGTCTTCTGACGCGTTGTCACAGCCGGTGAAGACGGCGCCGCAGGTGCCCTCCCGGAACCTGACATCGAAAAGAGTTCCGTTGACATCGACATTATCTGCGCCGAGCAAGAGATCGTTCTCAAGGACGAGCAGGGGTACGGCCTTGGCGGGACCTGAAAGCGTGAAGAACAGCAGGCCGGCAAAGGCGACGGTTAAGATGTTGCGTTTCATTCTATGTCCTGCCGAGTGAAAACTTTGCATTGGTTAGATGGAAAAAGACTCAGTGACGGACCGGAAGGCCAGTGAGGTTTGGGTCCAAGGAAGAAGACCCAGAGACCTGCTCCTTACCCTTTCGACGATGCCACCCCGCCCCAGCCAGGCCGGCCAGGCCTAAGCCGAAGATCAAGAAGTTCGCAGGCTCAGGGACAGCCACCGTTGGCCCGGCGGGTGTGAAAACGGCGTAGACCGCGAAGCCATTATCCGAGAAGTCGAAATCGACAGATCCGACATTGTTTCCGACAACATCGCCAGAGATATCCGGCGCAAAGTTTTGCGCAAAAGCGAAGTCGAAGAGGCCGCCGGAACTCAGCGCAAAGGGTATGTTCGCGAAACAGAATTCTGCGATCGAGCAGCCGGAGATCAGTTCAGGATCTGTGTCGAACAGGCCCGCAGGACCGTCGAGGAACACCTGATCCAACAGGGCCTGGGCCGCCGCTTGCGCAGATGCCTCGTCCGTGAAGGCGAAGTCTTCCGATGCGTTATCGCAACCGCTGAAAATGGCGCTGCAGGTACCGTCCCGGAACCTGACATCGAAGTGAGTCCCGTTGACCTCGACGTTGTCCGCACCGAGCAGTTCGCCGTTTTCGACGATTGCGATGGGCATGGCGCTGGCGGTGCCGGGAAGCGAGAAGAGCAGCGCGCCGAAGAGGGCCGCGGCTAAGGTATGAAGTTTCATTCTATTCCCTGTCGATAGAAGCCTGAGCGGTAACTCGAGCAAAAGCGTCAGTGATGGGCGGGAAGGCAATCACGGCTTGCGCCAGGCAGGCAGACCAGCGGCATGTGCACCTCCCCTCTTCGGCGACGGCGCTGCCGGACAGCTGCCAGGCCGGCCATGCCCAAACCCAGGAGCGCCAGCGTCGCAGGCTCAGGGACGCTGGCGTGCCGCGTTACAAGTTCGATTGAGGCCAGCACCCCAGGACTAACGCGATCAAACTCAAGTACAGAGAAGGTCACGCTGTCTTCAGTGAAACTGACGCTGCCGATCCCTTGAACTGGGTCCAATAAGACGTCTGCGATCACACCGGCCTCACCGACCCAGTCCAGGCCGGTAAAGACAAAGTCGATATTTGCAGCAAACCCAGCGGGAGGTATGAGGCTTACGATCTCAATACTGGAGGCACCGACATCGAAAGTGAGCCTATTTTGCGGGTTGAACTCAACGCCGTTTCCCACTGTCGCTGTCAAGAGACCGGATACGCTTTGACCATTTGCAAAGATTTCCAGGTTCACCTCATCGCCGATAAGCGTGGCTTTGGCTGTACCCGGAAGCGTTGCGATCATGGTGACGAATACCGCCACTGCCAGCGCCTGAAACGACTTGATCATCTGCCGATCTCCCCAAAATTATGTTTGGGAAAGAACCGCTTCGAGCGCTTTAAGGGAAGACCAGCAGGGCATTTTGTCCGAAATGCGGGCAATTTTGTCCCATATGGAACCACGCGAGAGGGGAAAACCGCGCTATCGGAATTCGCGCCGTGCGAGAATCGCCTGGATGGCGTCGGCCAATTGAAGCTGTCCGATCACCCCAACCGAGCGCGGATTGATGTGAGAAAAGCCATCGATCAAGAAGAGTTCCGTCCCGGGTACAGCCTGGCTCAGGGCGAGGCTCGCGCTGAAGGGCACCAGAGGGTCTTCCCTCCCGTGGATCAGGATCAAGCGTCCGGCGAGATGCGAGAGATCGCGGCCGCGCAGGGTCAGAGCGGATAGCTGATCGCGCAGCGGGGCCGGCAAGGCCGCCAGCAGAGGCACGACCTGCGCGGGATCCCGGTTGGTCATGAGGGCATAGAGGTCTTGGCCTTCGGGACCGAGTTGGGCCACGAGGTCCCTGCCCTCGCCGTCCACAAGCGCTGCACGGCCGCTGCGCTGACGGATCTCCGAAATCGCCTCCAGTGCGGCGCGATCACCTGGATCGCTGAGGGCCTGGATGTTGCTGGAAAGGAAATACCACTTCGCGGCGCGCAGGGGCTCTAGGCTACGCCACCTTTCCTCCCCCGGCAGGCGGTAGGCGCCGGTGGTGGTGAAGCGCACCACCTCGACGGTGTCGTAGTAACCGCCCAGGCCGACAAGAAAACCGGTCCGCTCCTTTGCGTCCGGCTCCGTGGTGGCGAGAACCGCAAGCCCGACCGCGTAGGAGATGGCAACGAGACCGACCGCCGCAGGCGACCCTTCGCGGGTACGGCTTTCGAGCTCCGGGCGCGCGGAGAGATGCATCACAGCGTCGGCGATACGCCGCGCATCCCCCAGGCGCACGCGGGTTTCACGGGAACCACGCAGATCCGGTACCAACACCAGGAAACCGCTCCGCGCGAAGGTCCTGGCCAATGCCACCAGCCGCCGGTCGTTCTTGCCGCTTGGCGTAAAGCCCGGCACCAGAACCAGCGCGCCCTGCAGATCCTCCGGGTCGGGCCGGTTGGGATGATAGAGATCCGCGGTCTGCAAGGGACCAGGCTGGCCGTTCTCGGGTTGGGCAACGCGGTAGACGATTTCACGACGGCTCGGCGGGGGTGTGGAATCCTTCAGCGCGCTGGGCGCCTCTCCCGCATCAATGTCCTTGAGCACCCGCACCGCCTCCCAGCTTTGCGGCGAGACGCAGGCGGTGAGGAGCAGAGGGAACAGCAGGATAAGAAGAAGGCGTGGAACACGACGACAGCAGAGCTTAGACGACGCGCGTGGAACCGCCATCAAGAGCCCAATAGAAACCGCAAGGTGCCGGGGACAGCGATCAGGAGCACAAGGGGCACGAGGACGAGCAAGAAACTCAGCAGCGTCATGAGGAGGTTGCCCCTGTTCGCTGGGGACAGGAGTTTTCCGCCGCTTGCACCGTCCGCATCTTCCGCCAGCGCCAAGCGAACGACGCGGAACAGACATAGCTTGAAGAGATAGCCGAAGACGGCGAGATAAAGAAACAGCGCCAATAGGTTCAAGATGCCGATGCCGTCGGACATGATCTATCAGTTCTCTTTGTTAGAGCTCGTTCCTTCTTGATGTTAGCGGCGTGGCGTCAATGTCAAGCGCCGCTGCCGCCAAACAGAGCCTATCTTATCTCTTACCGGTCAGCCCCGCAAAAACCTCTGCGGTCTCCTGCGCCAATCGCTCCACCAGTTCGGTGGCGGGCAGAAGGCGGTTAAGCGCGGCGGCCTGGCCGTAGAGGTGAAAAGAGAAGTCGTCACTCCCCTGCGCCGCCGCCGCTTCGCGCAGAGGCGAGGACAAGGCGTAAAGCGTGGGAAAATCTGGCAAGCGATCCCTGCGGTCCGCGGCCATTTCCTCGACATAGCGGCTGCGTTTGGCCCGCGCGACACGGCCGGAGACGGCATCGGTGAAGACGGTGTCAGAGTCCGCCGCCGCCTGGATCGCCGCGCGCCGGACCGCGTCGGTGCCCGCCTCGGGACAGGAGAGAAAGGCCGTGCCCAACTGTACGCCGCTGGCGCCCAGGGCAAAGGCTGCGGCGATGCCTCGCCCGTCGCCGATGCCGCCCGCCGCGATCACTGGCAGCTCCACCGCATCGCGAACCTGAGGGATGAGTGCAAGCCCGCCCACACCGTCACCCGGCTCGCTCGGTTCATGCGAGCCACGATGGCCGCCGGCCTCCCAGCCCTGGGCGATGACCGCGTCGAAACCGGCCGCCTCGATCGCCCGCGCCTCGGCCGCCGTAGTAGCGGAGCAGATTAGACGGATGCCGGCGTCCTTGAGCGCGGCGGTGGCATGAGGCTCGGGCAGGCCGAAGTGAAAGCTCACCACCGTCGGCCGGATCTCGAGGATCTGGGCAAGCTTTTCGTCATCGAAACCCGGTCCGATTTCCGGCAAGCTCTCAGGCGGCGCGCCAAGGCCCTGTTCCGCATAGTAAGGCGCAAGACGAGCGCGGGTGCGGGCCAGCACCTCGCCATCAATTCGGGGCGCTTTGTAGGCGAAGAAGTTCAGATTGAAGGGGCGGTTCGTCCCGGCGCGCATTTGATCGGCAACATCCTGCAGCTCCGCGCCGCTCATCTCACCGCAGCCGAGTGAGCCCAGCCCGCCGGCATTGCTAACGGCGGCGGCCAACTCCGGGGTCGCGGAGCCGGCCATAGGCGCCTGGATGATCGGATGATCGATCCCCAGCAGGTCGCAAAGACGGCGTGTCGGCCACATCCTGTCGGTTCTCCCGCTATTCCATCGGGCGGAAGATCTCAGCCGCCGCGTTAAGTCTAGCTCAGATATCCGTCAGGCGGCCATAGGTCTCCGGCCGACGATCACGGAAGAACTGCCAGGTGTTCCGCACTTCTCGAACCATATCCATGTCCATATCTGCGGTGACCAGTTCGTCCTTGTCTTCACTGGCCTCGACCAAAAATTCGCCGCGCGGGTTGACCACGTAGGAGCTGCCGTAGAAGCGTCCGATGTTCCAGGGATCTTCCGAACCCGGGCGGTTGATCGCACCGATGTAGACGCCGTTCGCCACCGCGGAGGCCGGTTGCTCCAGCTTCCAGAGATACTGGCTGAGCCCCGCGACCGTAGCCGAAGGATTGACGATGTATTCGGCGCCGTTGAGGGCCAGAGCGCGCCAGCCTTCCGGGAAGTGGCGGTCGTAGCAGATATAGACGCCGAGTTTACAGAAAGCGGTCTCGAAGACCGGCCAGCCGGAACTGCCCGGCTTGAAAAAGAACTTCTCGTAAAAGCCGGCGACCTGCGGGATGTGGGTCTTGCGGTACTTGCCCAGATACTTGCCGTCGGCATCGATCACGGCGGCGGTGTTGTAGTAGACGCCGGTGATCTCCTCTTCGTAGATCGGCACCACGATCACCATGGAGTGTTTCTTGGCGTACTCCTGCATAAGCTTGACGGTGGGGCCGTCCGGGATCTTCTCCGCGGCCGCATACCACTTGGCGTCCTGGCTCGGGCAGAAGTAAGGCTGGGTAAAGACCTCCTGAAAGCAGAGCACATTGACGCCCGCCGCGCCTGCCTGGTCGATGAAGGGAATATGCGCCTCGAGCATCTGTTCGCGGATACGTGCCGGAGTTGCCGAAGTGTCGCCCTTCAATCCGACCTGGATCAGGCCTGCCTTTACCGTTGCCATCGTGTGTCTCCTGTTTTGCGGGCCTCATTGCATGAGTCCCTTTTTTGCGTTCATGCGCCACGCGGGGCTGCGCGCCTCAATGGCGCCAAAGCAGTTTGTGTTTGAGTCGTGTCAAAACTCACTGTCTCTCAATCAGCCAACAGCTGATTTCGAACGCAAGTTTTGACGCCTCTTAAATCGACCAAAACACAAACCGCTAGAGTCCTCAGCTAAGCTTCGTCCAGTGAAACGCTGCGCGGCATCTGAAAACTTTCATGCAATCTTGAACGGAAACTGACCATTTGGTCAAGAAAACACACGACGGCTTCAGGAAGAGGCCGCGAACCTCCGCCAATCCGCGTTATGCATTTTTCTAGAGGGCTATAGAAATTTGGAGGATCGACCGTGTGTCGGCTCGCCCCCAAATCCACTGGACCGTATCGAGGGTCTGGCGGCCGTTCTTAGAAGGATCGACGGTTACCAGACCTGGAAGACGCGGTGAATCGAGGGATGAGGACGGCGCGATCTCTCTGATCTCGTCGGGCCCGGTGCAGCTCCCCACTGCACCGGGCTTTTTTTGCTAAACGCCAAAGAGACCGATCACCGCGCCCTGGATCAGCAGCACGCCCAACCAGTGCCCGCTGTCGATCAGGGTGAGCGATGGCTTGGCACTCTGAAAACCGTGGTTCACCAGCATGGCCATCAGGATAAAGCCGAACCAGATGCAGAGCGCGGCAATCAAGCCGTTCCCAAGCGTCACCGACACGCCCTCCTCCGCCAAAATCAGGTGTCCCATCACCCCGGCCAGCATAAAGGCCATCAACAGCTGCGCGAGGAAAGCGACGATGTAGATCCTGGGCGTCGACTCCGCCTTGACCTGTTCTGGCGTCTTGCCAAGCGCCGCCATCCAGGGCTTCGCCAGGCTCATGTAGTAGATCGACCCGAAGGCGTAGGACGCGATACCGGCCACCAGGACCGCAATGTAGTTGATACCGGAAAAAAGCATGTCTCCTGATCTCCCCCTCGGAGCTATTTGCCATTCGAAGCACGGCTGCGCCTGACCCGCCGCAGCCTGCATTCGATTGTAGCCCAAAGCAGAATGGGCCGCGAGACCAGCCCACAAGCATCAAGGTTTGCGGGAAGACTCCCGTCAAAAAGTCAAAGAAAGTCCCGACCTTTGATGAATGCATGCCCTAATGCGCGCAAAAGCTAGATCGGGGCACACGAAAACCGTGCTTCGCCTTCAGGTAGGCAAGAAAATTCAAAATTACACGCTTTTATATAATAAACAACACCATGAAACTGGTTTTTATATTTATAAGTTCAAGGAAAATCAGAGTATACAGTCCAGAATCAGTTAACTTTATTTTATTATATTTTTATTTAACTCCAAAATAACTACCAACGAAACGCAGGGGCCGTGAGTCAATGCTGGGGCAACTTTTTTCGATGAGCAAGAATCCGGTCGATCAAACACTCGAGCAAGCGCTCGATGCCGTCGTCTCGATCGACGGGAAAAACCGCGTCACCTTCTTCAACAAAGCCGCGGAACAGCTTTGGGGCTACGACCGAAGCGAGGTGATTGGACAAAACGTCAAGATGCTGGTGCCTGAAGAGATCCGCGCCGGTCACGACGAACTGGTCAATGCCAATCGGACAACGGGCGTAGATAAAATCGTCGGAACGTCGCGCGACGTCGAGATCCAAAGGAAAGACAACAGCCGGGTCTGGGCGAACCTATCGCTATCGAAGGTCAAGCACGGCGGCGCGATCAGCTATACGGCGTTCGTCAAAGACATCACGAAGGAACGTGAATCCCGAGAGCGGATCACCCAAACCCTCGAGCAGGCTCTCGATGCCGTCGTGACGATTGACAATGATAACATCGTCACCTTCTTCAATGCGGCCGCAGAACGGCTCTGGGGCTACACGCGGGAAGAAGTTGTCGGTGAAAACGTCAAGATGCTGGTGCCTGATGAGATCCGGGCAGGGCATGATGATCTCGTCAACGCGAACCGGACGACAGGCAACGACAAGATCGTCGGCACCTCGCGCGACGTGGAGATCCAGCGAAAAGAAGGCAACCGGATATGGGCGAACCTCTCCCTCTCCAAAGTCAATGTGGGCGGACAAATCAGCTACACGGCATTTGTCAAAGACATCACGGAAGAGCGTAAGGCCCGCGAGATGATCAACCAGACGCTGGAGCAGGCGCTGGATGCGGTCGTGACCATTGATGAAAACAACATTGTGACCTTTTTCAACGGTGCAGCAGAACGACTTTGGGGGTTACGAGCGCTCCGAGGTCCTGGGCCAAAACGTCAAGATGCTGGTGCCAGACGAGATCCAGGCGGATCACGACCAGAACGTCAACGCCAATCGCACGACAGGACAGGATAAAATTGTCGGAACCAGCCGCGAGGTCCCTGTCCAGAGAAAGGACGGAACCCGGGTTTGGGGCGCGCTCTCTCTGTCGAAAGTGAAGCTGGATAACGAGATTGTCTACACAGCATTCGTCAAGGACGTCGACGAAGAGGTCAGGCGCCGGGATCAGTTCAAGCTGCTTTCGCTGGTCGCGAATGAAACCGACAACTCCGTCGTCATAACCGGCCCGGAAGGCCTGATCGAATATGTCAATCCAGGCTTCTCCAGACTCACCGGCTATTCCACGGAACAGGTGCACGGCAAGAAGCCTGGCGACGTCCTCCAGGGCGAACATACGTCGCCCGAGACGATCGCAAACATCCGCGAGAAACTGCAGGCAAAACAGCCGTTCTATGAAGAAATCCTGAATTACTCGGCCAGCGGTGAACCCTATTGGATTTCCCTGTCGATCAATCCGGTCTTCGACGAAGCAGGCAACCTCAGCAAGTTCATATCGGTCCAGGCCAATATCACCGATACGAAGATCGAAGCTCTGGCATCGACAGCGCGGATCGAAGCCATCCGGCAATCCAATGCCGTTATCGAGTGGAGCGCCAACGGTCAGGTCGCCGACATCAATGACTTTGCGCAGAAGCTGCTGAAGACCGAGGGCGACGACAGCCCCGTGCTCAACCTTTCGAAGTTCGTGTCCAGCGACGAACTACAGAAGTTGAAGCAAGGCACGCCTGTGGCAAAGGAGTTCTCCCTGGAGAACAACGATCAACAGACCATCTGGCTGTCAGCGACCTTTCAGCCGATCGTGGATGTCTCGGGCACCCTCGATCGCATCGTCCTGAACGCCTCCGATGCAACGGCCCGGCGGGTCGCGATTGCGCAGTCTACAGAACTGATGACCAGCGTTCTCGACCGGATCGATGGCGTCGCTTCGCAGATCAATCAGCTCTCCTCTCAGACCAACCTGCTCTCACTCAACGCGACGATCGAAGCGGCACGCGCCGGTGAGCATGGCCGCGGCTTCGCGGTGGTGGCTGAGGAGGTCCGGGAACTGGCCGGCAGATCTTCAGGCTCAGCCACGGAAATCGGCAATCTGATCTCAGAAACCAGAACCCAGATCGAAAAGCTCGACCGCGCCGGCTAAGGGGCCTCGGACCGACGACGAAACCGCCTTTCCAACCGGGAACTGGAAAGGCGGTTGAACGGCTTCTATAACTTGCAGCTGCGCGAAAGTTTCGCGTTATAGATACAAACAGCTGCGAGCCCCCTTCCCCCTATGTTGGCGTTCCGAAACAGAAAACCCTGGGCTACGGCCATTATTGCTCTATTAGGCCCTGTCGTATCGATGCTCTATCTCGGACGGGGCCGACTGGCAATCTGCTACCAGCTTTCGCTCGCAGTCGTTCTTACAGCTCTCATTATGGGAATCCACCACGGCGCAATCGGAGTTGGTTTTCAATCCGGAATGATGATCTCGTTGGCACTGGTCTACGGCATCGGCTTTGTGCACAGCCTGCTCGTCGCGCGAAGAGTTCAAGGCGAGAAGTCTCCCGTTTGGTTTGCGCGATGGTACTGGGTGTTCCTGCTGGCTATCCTGCTACCTACAGCGATCTCATCTTCGATCCGTTGGTTCTTGTGGGAACCCTTCGACCTTCCATCAGGCTCCATGAAGCCGGCGCTTCAAGTCGGAGATATGGTTTACGTATCGAAATATACGTACGGGTTTTCACCCTATTCGACCCCCTTCAACCTTGGGATTGTTCCGTTGCCACCGTTCGGCGACGAACCCGCGCGTGGTGACATTGCCGTTTTCAAACATCCTTCGGATACCGGAACGGACTACATCAAACGAATAATCGGCTTGCCAGGCGATCGCATACAGATGGTCGATGGTGTGTTACAAATAAACGGCCAGGCGGTCACGCGGCGCGCAGTGGAAAGCGCGCCGGAAGACATCGGGTATTACGGAGAGAAGTTGCAGCGTTACATCGAGATACTTCCAGGCGGTATCAGTTATCCGATCCTCGAAGAAAGTGATAATGGCATCGACGACAACACCCGCTTGTTCGAAGTTCCGGAGAACCACTACTTCGCGTTAGGAGACAACCGCGACAATAGTCGTGACAGCCGCATTTTCGGTTCTATCCCCAAGGAAAATCTGGTGGGCCGCCTTTCGCTCATCTTCTGGAACGAAGAGGACCGGCGCCTGAAGTTTCTCGACTAGGTCTTTTCGTGACACTGCATCACTCAAGCCTCCAGGCCTTCTAAGAAACCTGCAAGCAGTCTTGCGCAGTCTTCGGCGTGGCTGGTGATCAGGAAGTGGTTCGCGCCCGTCACCACAGCGGGCCGAACGTTGGGTAAGGCCACCTCCAGGGCGTCGGTGATCTGCAGCATGGCCGGGCAGGCTTCCCCGCCACGAACCAGCAACACCGGCATATCGAGCTTTGCGTAGTCGCTTTTAGTGGCGCGAAACTCAAAGGCAGAGCGCCAGTCCAGCACGTTGGCGTAGGCCGTCTTACGGCAATAGTTCCGCACCGCGTCCGGCATGGCGTCGAAAACCCCGGCCCCGCCCCAGAAGTCAATGATGCGGCCCGCCGCATCCTTCTCACCTGCATCGTATGCCGCTTCGAACGCCTGGCTCATGCGAAGCACTTTATCGTACGCCGCCTGCCCGACCTGCTCCCGGATCAACTCCAGCGGATTGGCTTCGAAGACCGCAATGCTGAGAACATCGATCCGCCCGGCCAGAGCGCTCGCCAGCGCGATAGTGCCGCCGAAGGAGTGCCCAACCAGGTGAAGCGGCTGGCCGACTTCCGCAGCGACGCGCTCAACAACACGGACCTCATGGTCGATGCCGAGATCGCCGAGGCCGCGGGTTTCCTCGGTCGCGCCGTAGCCGCAGAGACTGGTCGCCGCCATGCGATAGCGCGCCGGCAAAAGATTTTGCATGGGACGCCAGGCGGCCGGCGTGCTGAAGGAACCGGGAACGAAAAGAACGGCCTGCCCGGAGCCAGTGACCTGGTAGTCAATATTCCTACCGTCGCAGGTAATCATAAGCCGCCCCATTACAGATTTCGCGGGAGCATGAACGAGCGCTGTATGGCGATCAACCGCTTCGAGCCCCAGAAGCTTCTGGCACCCGTTCGGCGGCGAAGGCATCCGCCAGGAAACCGATCAGGGCGCGAACCCGCCTCGGCAGGTCGCGCCCACCGGGGTAAACGATCTGGAGCGAGCTGGCAGGCTGTTCAAAGGCCGACAGCAACTCGACCAACCGGCCCGCGGCAAGATCCTCCCGAATATCCCAAATCGCCTTGAGCGCAAGACCGTGCCCTTCCAGGCACCAGTGACGCACCAGACTGCCATCGTTGGCCAGACGATTGCCGCGCACAAAGTAACGACGGCGCGTTCCGTCGATCACGAAAGGCCACTCCTGGTCGATCGTCTCACCGAAGCGCATAAGCAGGCAATTGTGTTTGGCCAGATCGTCCGGGTGTTCGGGGGCGCCGAAACGCTCCAGATAAGCCGGGGCCGCACAGACTAAGCGCCGACTGAGACCGAGCCGGCGCGCCTTCAAAGAGCTGTCTTTCAGATCACCGAACCGAATGCCAAGGTCGATTCCCTGGGCCACCAGATCAATGTAGCTGTCGCTCAAAGTGAGGTCGATGGCGACCTCCGGATGCGCCGCCATGAAACGATCCAGCATCCGCACGACCGAGTGACGGCCGAGATCGAGGGGCGCACTGATCCGAACCGGCCCAGAGAGCTGCTCCACGCCCAGTCGGACACGCGCCTCCAGATCGCTGGCCTCGTTGACCAAATCGCGTGCGCCTTCCAGGAGCAGCCGCCCCTCGTCGGTTAAGCTGATCGCGCGGGTCGTGCGGTTCAGCAAACGCGCGCCGTAGTGCGCTTCCAGACCCGCAAGACGTTCGGTTACGGCCGCGGGCGAGAGGCCGAAGTCGCGCCCTGCCGCTGCCATGCCCCCTTTTTCCACGATGCGCAGGAACAGCGCCAGATTGGCAAGACGATCCATTATTCAGGTTTCCCGAATTATCTTTCTAGATTTCTCTCAATTATTCCAACTTCTAACAAGACCTAGATTGCGGATCATTGGAACGCCGCTTTGACACCTGTCGAAATCCACACCGACAAAACTGGAGAAAACCATGAAGGCCGTCGCCCTGACCCGTTATCTGCCAATCGAGGATCCGGAGTCTTTCATAGACCTGGACCTGCCCAAGCCCACCCCTGAAGGCCGGGACATCCTCGTCGCGGTAAAAGCGATTGCCGTCAATCCGGTCGACACGAAAGTTCGCGCCCCGAAAGTTCAGGTGGAGCAGACACCGCGCGTGCTTGGTTGGGATGCCAGCGGCGTGGTCGAAGCGGTCGGCCCGGAGGCCACGCTTTTCAAAGTTGGAGATGAAGTTTACTACGCCGGCGATATCACGCGCGCCGGCAGCAACGCGGAGTTCCAGCTGGTCGACGAGCGGATCGTCGGGCATAAGCCGCAAAGCCTCGGCCACGCCGAAGCGGCGGCCCTGCCACTTACTGCAATCACGGCCTATGAGGCCTTCTTCGACCGGCTCGAGATTGACCGCGATGGCGCGGATAAAGGACAAAGCATCCTGCTGATCGGTGGCGCCGGCGGCGTGGGCTCGATCGGCATCCAGCTTGCTAAACGCGCCGGACTGACCGTCATCGCCACGGCGTCACGTCCGGAGACAATCGCCTGGGTGAAGGAACTGGGGGCCGACCACGTTGTCAGCCATCGTGAACCCATGGTCGAGCAGGTCCGCGCCCTTGGGTTCCAGCATCTGGACCACATCGCGATCTTCAATGACATGCGCCACTGGGAAGAAGCGGTCGAGCTCATCCGGCCTCAAGGCGGTATCGTCTCCATCGACGATACACATCTGCCGATGCCCATGGATGGCATGAAGATGAAGGCCGCAAGTCTGCATTGGGAATTCATGTTCGCCCGGGCAATGCATCAGACTCCGGACATGATCGAGCAGCACAAGTTGCTCAATCACGTGGCGGCGGAAATCGACGCCGGGCATATCCGCACCACACTCGCCGAAGTCCTGGAGCCCATCAGCGCGGCGAACCTGCGCAAGGCGCATGGGATGATCGAGGCCGGAACGGCAAAGGGTAAGATTGTGCTGGAAGGTTTCTAATCGGAAATCGAAAGCCAAAAAAAAGAACTCTGAGACGCAGGAGATCGGCCGGCCGATCGTGTCAATCGGTCTCCTCGTCGCTTCGATACGGCCGCTGCAGCAGGCGGCGCAGAGTGTTAACACGGATGGGTTTCGCGATCGGGCTTATCCTCACTTTGCTGGAGCGGCCAATGGCCAGTTTATCCGCCATCAGCGCATAGCGCGGATCATAACCGGTGGCGAGGACAACATGAACGGGATGGTCTTGCTCCGCGAGCCAGCTGATGATTTCGATGCCGTCCATGTCCGGCATCACCAGATCCAGGACGATCAGATCAGGCTTGAAGGAACCGAACAGAGTCTGGAATCCGAAGGGGTCTTGCAGGGTTTCAACAAGATAGCCCTCCTGTTCGGCGACATTGCGCACGTATTCACAGAATTCCGGCTCGTCGTCGAGAACGAGCAATCGCTTTTGCGTCATGGTTCTCTCTCCTCCGACGCGCCGGGAATGAGCGCCTTTGGCGCCAAGACTTCGCGAAGCTTCATCACCAAGTCCTTTTTGCGGAAGGGCTTTTGCAGCAGCACCGCATCGGCGTCCAACCGGCCGTGATGAATGATGGCGTTCTCGGTGTAGCCCGACATGAAGAGCACCGCGGTGTCAGGCGATAAGGCTGTCACGGCGGTTGCCAGTTCTCGGCCATTCATGCCGCCCGGCAAAACCGCGTCTGTGAGCAACAGGTCGATAACTTCGCCGCCTTGCATGAGTTTCAGCGCAGCGGGACCGCTCTCCGCCACAACGACCCGGTAATCCAATTCGCTCAAGAGACTGCGTGCCAGCTCCCGCACCAAGGGATCGTCTTCGACGACAAGCACGCTTTGACCGGCGCCGGAAATATCGCTCACTTCGGAGTGCGTCGCTGTCTCCTGCTCGTCCTCCGTCATCGTCCGAGGCAGATAAATCTTGATCGTCGTGCCTTCACTTACTTCGCTGTATATCGAGATGTGTCCCGCCGATTGCTTCACGAAGCCATAGACCATGCTCAACCCCAGGCCACTGCCCTGCCCGACTTCTTTGGTCGTGAAGAAGGGTTCGAAAACGTGCGCCTTTACGTCATCGGACATGCCGACACCGGTGTCCGTGACCGCGATCATCACATACTGCCCCGGTGTCACCTCCACCTGCGCGGCGGCGTACTCGTCATCGATGTGCGCATTGGCCGTCTCAATTGTCAGCTTGCCGCCTTCGGGCATGGAATCGCGCGCATTGATCGCCAGGTTGAGCATGGCGTTCTCAATCTGAGACGGATCGACCTCGCAACGCCAGAGACCGGCTGCGCGGACAAACTCAAGCTCGTTGTGCTCACCAATTGCGCGACGCAGAAGGTCCTCGCAGCCACCGATCAGACTGTTGACGTCGGTCGGCCTTGGTATCAACGGCTGCTTACGCGAGAAGGCCAGCAAACGCTGAGTCAGGAGGGCCCCACGTTCAGCGGCGCGAACGGCTTTGGAGGCGAGGTCTACGCACTCCGGATGATCCTTGGCGCGCTCCATCACCAGATCGAGATTGCCGAGCACCACCGCTAGGATATTGTTGAAATCATGGGCGATCCCGCCTGTGAGCTGACCAACCGCCTCCATTTTCTGAGCCTGACGAAGTTGTTCTTCGCGGCTGACCAGATCGGTCACATTCAGATGCGCGACGAGTGTGTAGCCCTCTAACGTCTTGACCTGGTGTCCTTCGGTCCAATGGGAACTGCCGTCCGGCCAGTTAAACTTCACCCGATAGCCGCCAATCGTCTCCCCTAGCTTCAAACTCCGATGCCGCAGGACATTCGCTGCGATGAATTCCTCTTCGCGTCCCTTTGCCTCGTCAATCGAGCCGGATTGCACGATTTCTCGCTGAATCATCTCGTAGCTCATCCCGACGCGGACATTCCAGCCAGCGTTTCTGGCCAGGCTTTCGAAGGAAGAACTCCAATAGACCAGGATATCGTCGGGGTCGAAGAGACCGAAACTCACATTCAGAAGTTCCAGGGCTTTAACGAAAAACTCCTGAATGCGCTCGCGTTCCCGGATCGCTTCAACTTCTTTGGTGATATCGTTGGCGCTGCCGCGATATCCAATAAAGCGCCCGTTTTCATCGAAGAGCGGCAGCCCACTCACCGAAATGTTGTGTGTCTTGCGGTCGACGCCGCCCTTGTATCTACAACGAAAATCGCGGAACGGCTCATTGGCCTCCACGACACGACGAAACTCATTCCAGGCAAGCTCTCTGCCATGGCGGTCGTTTATGGCCCAGAGCGTTCTACCGATCTGCTTCTCAACTTCGATCCCGCCGAGATCAGCCGCCCGTTCGGAAAGGTAGGACAAGCGCAGCTCGGAATCGGTCTCCCAGAACCAATCGGACGAGGCCGAAACAATGTCGCGAAATCTCTGTTCACTGGACCGCTGCGCCTTTTCGGCTCGCTTGTAGTCGTCAATGTCGACCATCAGCGCGTAGATCCCCTGTGCCGGGCCGCCCTGGGATACTGTCTTCGCGCCGGCCAGCGATTCTGACGCAGGCAGGTCAGGCGCATAGGTCACCGAAAACCAATGGCGCCGGCCATCCTTAAAGAGAATCTGACTTTCGAATTTGACTGTTTCCCCGGCGAGCGCACGCTCCATCATCGGGCGCGCCGTCGCGTAGAGAATGGGATCGAGAAAATCAGACGGCGATTTGCCGACAATAGCTTCGACCGTCGTGCCGAAAACTTCCGCGTAGCTGCGGTTGACGAGATTGTAACGCAGCTCAGAGTCCAAATAAGCAATCAGAGCGGGGACGTTGTCGACAACAAGCCGCAACGCGGCTTCATTTCGTTGAAATGAACCTGGCGAGGCTTCAAGATCTCGATCGCCCGAAATAACCCTAATTCCATGTGAAATAACAATAATCTTATGAGATTATCAAATTATATTTACGATTTAAAGGCGTAATTATTAGTTTACTTATGGTTGTTTATTTGAATTTCAAAGACAATATAAAAGTTTTATATAAGCTACATTAATGAAACGCACAGTCTGACATTATGACTTAAAAACAACACTTAATATTTGTCGAATAAGACCTTTCAGGCGCGAACCAACTTCCTAAAGTCTCGGATTGAACCGCAACGCTGCGCGGCTGCCATTTCATTAGCGGTCTTCAAGGCCCAGAAATAATTTGACCAAATGGACAGGTTTCCTGGATGATTGGTGAAAATACGGAAATTCCATCACGGCTTGCCACCACACAGTGCGAGCCAGGGGGAAAGGGGTTTCCAGTCTCGCGGAGACAAGAGGCCTGAAGGCCAGCACCCGCCGCGAGATCACGCTGAACGAGAGGAGAGCGCAATGTCTGTTCTGATCCGAGGCGGGACCATCGTCACCGCCGACCGCAGCTATCGCGGCGATGTTTACAGCGAAAACGGCACCATCAAGGCCATCGGAGAGAACCTGGACGTCCCTGCAGGCGCCGAGGTCGTCGACGCCGGCGGCTGTTACGTCATGCCGGGCGGTATCGACCCGCACACGCACATGGAGCTGCCCTTTATGGGCACTGTCGCCTCGGAAGACTTCTTCACCGGCACCACGGCAGGCGCCGCCGGCGGCACCACCATGATCATCGATTTCGTGATCCCAAATCCACAGCAGAACATCATGGAGGCCTATCAGACCTGGCGCGGCTGGTCAGAGAAAGCCGCGACAGACTATTCCTTCCATGTTGCGATCACCTGGTGGGACGAAAGCGTGCGCAAGGACATGGGCACGCTGGTCGCCGAACACGGGGTCAACTCCTTCAAGCACTTCATGGCCTATAAGGGCGCGATCATGGCCGAGGACGAGGTGCTAGTAAACTCCTTCACCCGGGCCCGCGAACTGGGTGCGATCTGCACGGTCCATGCCGAGAACGGTGAACTGGTCTTCCATCTGCAGCAGGAGATGCTGAAAAAAGGCATCACCGGTCCGGAAGGCCATCCCCTCTCCCGCCCGCCGGAGGTCGAGGGCGAGGCAGCGAACCGGGCGATCCGGGTCGCGCAGGTGCTCGACGTGCCGCTCTATATCGTGCACAACTCCTGCATCGAATCCCTGGAAGCCATCACCCGCGCGCGGCTGGAAGGCCAACGGGTCTTCGGCGAAGTTCTGGCCGGCCACCTGCTGGTGGACGACAGCGTCTACCGCCATCCGGATTGGGATTTCGCAGCGGCCCACGTGATGAGCCCACCCTTCCGTTCCAAGAAGCACCAGGATGCGCTCTGGAAGGGGCTGCAAGCAGGTAACCTGCAAACCACGGCAACCGACCACTGTTGCTTCTGCGCGCCGCAAAAGGCTGCCGGTCGGGATGACTTCAGCAAGATCCCCAATGGCACCGCCGGCATCGAGGATCGCATGGGTGTGCTCTGGCACCATGGCGTCAATAGCGGCAAGCTGACCGTGAACGAGTTCGTGGCGGTGACCTCGGCCAACGCGGCTAAGATCTTCAACATCTATCCGCGTAAGGGTTCGATCTCCGTCGGCGCCGACGCCGACGTCATCGTCTGGGATCCGGCCAAGAGCCGCACCATTTCGGCCAGCACTCATCACCAGAACATCGACTTCAACATCTTCGAAGGCATGACGGTCACAGGTGCCAACACCATGACCATGAGCCAAGGCAAGATCGTTTATCAGGATGGCGAGGTGCGGACCGAGCGTGGCGCCGGCCGCTACATCGACCGCCCGCCTTTCGCGCCGTACTACGATGCGCTCAAGATCAAGCACGAGCGCGAGCAGCCGATGCCGGTCGAGCGGCCGCAGGCGGCGGAGTAGTTTTCGCTTTCGGGGACTTCGGTCACTCGCAGCAACAGCAAACCCCGCCGATCGGCGGGGTTTGTTTTTTTGCCCCTAACGGATCGAGGTCGGCAGCAGCAGCTTCGGCAGCCAGAGGACCAGTTCCGGCAGCAGAATGATCAGCAGCAAGATCAGAAGCATCGGCACAAGGATGATCACAACGTCCCGCAGGACCTGCACCACGTTCAGATTCGCGATCGCGGAAGAGATCAGCAAACAGAGCCCGTAAGGCGGCGTCACCAGGCCGAAAGCGAGCGAGACGATTCCAATGATTGCGAAGACCACGGGGTGAATATCGGCGGCCGTGGCAACCGGAAAGAGGACGGTTCCCAGAATGATGATGGTCGGGATCGCATCGATAAAAAGCCCGAACAACAAGAACAGGGCGGCGATCACCAGGGCGGTTCCGAATTGTCCGAACTGCAGGCTGGTCATCAGCTCCACGATCAGGCGGGGAACGTTGTAGAAGGCGAGCATCCAGCCGAAGGCCGAAGCCGTTCCAATTGCGAAGAGCGAAATGGAGGCGAAACGGCCCGTGTCGTAAAGCACGCCCACCAATTGACGCGGCGTGATCGAGCGGTAGACGAAAAAGCCAAGGATGAAGGAATAGAAAGCCGCGATGATGGCGCTCTCGGTCGGCGTCACGATCCCGCCGACAATACCGCCGATGACAAAGATTGGCGTGAGCATGGCCAGGCCCGCACCTTTGAGCGCGCGCCAGAACTCCGCGAAGGTCGGCCGACCGGCTGTCGGATAGCCGTAGACCTTGGCATAGACATAAACCGTCGCCATCAGCGCCGCGGCGATCATCAGCCCGGGGATAGCACCCGCCAGGAATAGCGCCCCTACCGAGATCGACATCACGCCGCCCCAGACGACCATCAGGATACTCGGCGGAATGATCACCCCCATCACCGAGGAGCAGGCGGTGATCGCGACCGAAAAGCGCGGGTCATAACCCTGCTTCGTCATGGCGGGAATGAGGATCTTGCCACAACCGGCGGCATCGGCTGTCGAAGAGCCCGATATACCGGCGAACAACATCGAGACGGCGACGTTCACCTGGCCCAAGCCTCCGGGCAGCCACCCGGTCAGAACCCGCGCCAGCTCGATCAGACGGTCCGTGATTTTACCGGAGTTCATCAGGTTCGCTGCCAGAAGAAAGAACGGCACGGCGAGCAGAATGAAGGAGTTATAGGACTGGAACATCCGGTCCATGATGAGGAACGGCGTCAGCCGCAGATCAAGTGCCACCACCGGAATGGTGGCGATTCCGAGCGCAAAGGCCACGGGCACGCGCGCCGCAACCAGGAGCACAAATCCACCCACCAGAATGAGGCAGGCATAACCGGCTGGAATGATCATTCGGCGACCTCACTGGTCTGCCGGTAATCTTGGATCACCTCCCAAAACCGATAGAGTGCGAATGCCGCCCACCCCATGCCGGCGAAGGGTACACTGATGTAGATGACCAGCAGATTCACCTGCATCATCACCGACTGCTGGATCGAGCCGAACTTGGCGTAGCCGATCCCATAGTAAGCGAAGAGGATAGCAAAAACGCTGACCATCAGGAGCACGAAGCCCTGCTGAATCAGTTTGCCGAGAGGGGTTTTGGCGTCCGGAACGACATGGACGTCGAAGTGCGTGCTTTCCCACACCGCAATCATAGACCCCAGCATAACGATCCAGATGAAAATGAACTTCGCAAGTTCCTCGGTCCAAAGATAGACCGGAATGATGCCGGTGTAGCGGGCGAGAACCTGCATCGCCACCGGCACGATCAGAACCGCGATCAGAACGCCGACGGCGATCCGTAAAAGCTGGCAAAAGGACTCAAGAACCCACTCGATCATCACCGCATCCAAGACAAGAAAACGCCCCACGGCTACCTGCCGTGGGGCCAGTAGGCACGGTCGTTTACTTCGCGCGGATGGCTTTCAGCAGGTCCGTGGCGCCCAGCTCCTCGGCGTAGGCATCCTGCACAGGAAGTACCAGCTCTAGCAACTTTTCCCGGCCCGCGAACTCGTGAACTTCGATCTGTTTCGCATCGACCATCTGCTGCAGCTTTTCGCCGTCCTGACGGGATTCCAGCTCGCGGCCGTACTCGCCGGCTTCCTTGCCGGCCCGCAGAATGACTTCCTGCATCTCAGGAGACAGCTTCGCGAAGGATTTGCCGCTGAAGAGGATCGGTCGGACGGTGATCGAATGCTGGGTCAGGGTGATGTGCGGCGCGACCTCGAAGAACTTGTACTGCAACAGGCTCGCAGACTCGTTTTCGAGCCCATCGACCACACCGGTCTGGATGGCGTTATAGACTTCCGAATAGGCAATCGCGGAAGGAGCAGCCGTCAGAGCCTCGAACACACGGGCCTGAATAGGCGCGCCCATGACCCGCATCTTGTGGCCCCCGAGTTCCTTCATGCTCGAGATCTTTTTGTTCGAGATGAGGTTACGCGTGCCACCACCGGCATAGCCGATCACCTTGATGTCAGCCTTTTCCAGCAACACATCCTCAAGCGGCTTGAGCACATCGCTGGAGAGAACCGCATTCCAGTGATCGAGGTCGCGGAAGACGAACGGCATGTCCATCAGCGGTACGGAAGGCGCGAAACGCGCAAGGTTCGACGGTGCCGCAATGGCGTAGTCGATGGCAACGCCCTGGTTCAGAAAGTTGACATAGTCGGGTTCGATGCCCAGCTCGCTGTTGCCGCGCAGATCGAACTCGATCTCCTTACCGGAGTACTTGTTGACCAGCTCACCGAAACGGATGAGCGTCTTGCTGTAAGCATGCTCGTTGTCGAACAGGCTGGCGCCGCGGAACGTCATGTCGGCCGCCTGCGATGCAGTTGCCGAGACGGCCATAACACCCGCCAACGCGGCACCTTGCAGCAGCTTCGTTGTGTTCTTTAAAAGCATCATTTGCTTCCTCCCAGAGATCTGTTTTTTTGCCCTCCGCCCCTATGGAGGAGGCGCAATCTGATTTCTCGATATTGAGCTTCGAGACAAACACGTGATTTTCCGCTCGTCAACGAATATGTAGACTAGTATGGTAATTTTCATAAAGATTAAAGTCGTGGTTGCGCGATAGCGATCAACTACGCGGCGTACCACGTGTGCGTTATAAAAAGCCCTGCTTCATCCAGGAGTCGTGCGGCGCGGGGATGAGCTGTGGTATAGTCCGCCGCAGTTTGAGTTTTCTGCCGCCAGGCGGCATGTAACCGTGACCTAAGGTGTTGAATGAACGTACAAAGTCCAGCGCGCGCACCTGAGCGCCGTACCTCGGCCGACGACGTGTTCGAACGGCTGCGCGCCGATATCGTTTCGCTGCGTTTGGCCCCGGGCAGCAAACTGTCGGAGGTCGAAGTCGCAAAGCAAAGCGATGTTTCACGGCAGCCCGTGCGCGAAGCTTTTATCCGGCTCAGCAACATGAACCTGCTTCAGGTTCGCCCTCAAAAGGCCACGCTGGTTCGAAAGATCTCCGTCCGAGATATTCTCAACACCCGCTTTATCCGCACCGCGATCGAGGTCGAGGTTGTGCGCAAAGCCTGTGCCGCAGCAAACGAGCAGAGCCTTAAAAACCTGGACAATAATCTGAAGCAGCAGAAGCGCGCCGCAAACAAAAAAGAAACCGACCGCTTTCACGATCTCGACTACGAGTTTCATCGCCTGATCTGCGCAGCTGCCGACTGCGAGTTCGCCTTCTCCGCCATCGCGGAAAACAAATCGCACGTTGACCGCCTTTGCATGCTGAGCCTAGCGAACCAAGGCGGCATGTTGGAACTCTATCAGGATCATTCCGCTATATTCGACGCCCTCAAGAAACGCGATGAGGACGACATCGTTGCGATGACGCGGCAGCACCTGTCCCGGCTCGACGAAACGCTCGAGAGTGCGCGCGCGAACCAGCCGGAGTACTTCGAAGACTGATCGGATAAGCCGTTTCTATCTCTCAGTTGGTTATGACCGATCTGGGATATCCGACCAACCTTCAGGTCGAGAAGTTGGATCACGAGCGCGGGTTTAGCAGCGGGCAACACCGATCTCCGATCGCTTTCACAGGTCTCCTGTCACCTGAAGATCGCGGCGAACTGAGGCTCGCGAGAAAGCCTTGACAGGCAATGGCAACTACCATACCAGTTTAGAAGTGCGCCGAGCGACCACGCGCGAACACCCAATAGAAACGCAAGGATAAAGTAATGAATTTGAAGGGGAAAGTTGCGATTGTAACGGGCGGAGGCCGTGATATTGGCCGCGCTTGTGTCATGCGATTGGCGCAGGAAGGCGTGAAGGTCGCGATCAACTACTACGCCAGCAGCGAGGGCGCGGACTCGGCAGTTCAGGAAATCAAGGCCGCTGGTGGAGACGCCTTTGCGCTTCAGGGCGACATGACGCGTCCCGAGGATGTCGAGAAGCTGGTCGCCGAAACCCGCGCACAGTTTGGCGATGCGATCCATGTGCTAATGCACGTGACGGGCGGTCTGGTCGCGCGTAAGCGCATCGAGGAAATGGACCTGGAGCACTACAACCGGGTCATGGACCTGAACACCACTTCGCTGTTCCTCCTTGTGAAAGCTGTCGAACCCCACATGCCCGAAGGCAGCGCGATCATCCCCTTCGCATCGCAAGCCGGCAGAGACGGTGGCGGCCCCGGCGCCGTGATCTACGCCACCTCGAAGGGTGCCGTCATGACCATGACGCGCGGCCTGGCAAAAGAACTCGGACCGCGCATCCGTGTGAACGCGCTCTGTCCCGGAATGATCGACACCGACTTCCACAACATCTTCACCAAGCCGGAAGTGCGGACCCATGTGGCCAACGTCAGCCCGGTAAAGCGCGAAGGCACATCCGAGGACACCGCCAACCTGGCGGTCTTCCTGGCCTCCGATCAGTCGGCCTTCATGACCGGCGCCTGTGTCGACATCAACGGCGGCATGCTCTTTTCCTAAACCGCCGCCGCAGGTCAAGCCCTACGCCGCGTCGCTTGTCGCGCGGCGCAGGGCCGCCCGCGCCAGCAGGCGCGTGGAATCCAGGGTTGGCAGCGGCGCATTCTCATCGTTGAGGATCAGGGGTATCTCGGTGCACCCGAGGATCACCGCGTCGCAGCCATCGCTCTTCAGGCGCGTGATCACCTCCTGAAAATAGGCCACGCCTTCAGGCCTGAAGTCTCCCTTGACCAGTTCATCCATAATGATGCGGTTGATCTCGAGCCGTTCGTCGGCCGTAGGGCGCGCGAACGTTAAGTCCTGGGCCGTCAGCTTCTCGGGATAGACCTCGCTCTCGACCAGCCATTTCGTGCCGGTAATCGCCAGGCGCTTGAAGCCGCGCGCCGCAGCAACGCTGGCGACTTCTTCGGCGATATGAAGCCAGGGCAACGGCGAACGCGGTGCGACGTAGTCGAAAGCCTGATGGATGGTGTTGTCCGGGCAGATCAGGAAATCGGCCCCTGCCGCGGCGAGCTTCTCCGCCGATGCCAGCATCAGCTTGCCGATGCCTTCCACATCCCCGCGCTCCAGACAGACCACATAGTCCGCGAGAGACGGCGTGTGCATCGAAATTTCGGGGTGCGCGTGCGGCCCGAGGAGCGCCTCCCCTTCCATGCAGATAGTCCGGTAGCAGAGCGCCGCTCCTTCGGCGGAGCAGCCGACGATGCCGATATGTTGGGTCACTAAAAACAGTCTCCGATTCCTGCAGGTCATTTCGGTGATAAGTGCCTAACCTGCTACAGGTTTCAGGTTCCCGCAATCAGCCCTTTCCTTTATTTGTAGGCATGCATAACTTTGCGGTTCCGGCTGGCGACCATTGAGAGAGGAAACATAATGCCCGAGGCGCGACTTGCCGTTTCATCAGACCTTCGGTCCTTGCTCGAGCTCTATCTGCACCTAAACCCCAACATGCCGGAGTTGGAATCGCAGAAAGCCGAATCGATCTGGAGCGATATCCTGTCGCACAAGGGCAGCTTCGTTTTCGTATCGGACGTGGGATCGGCCGAGGAAACGAAACTGGTCGCAAGCTGCATGTTAATCACCGCGCCGAACCTCATGCGCAACGGACAGGGGCACGCCATCATCGAGAACGTTGTTACCCATGCCGATTATCGTAGACAAGGGCATGGCAAAGCCGTCGTCGAAGCCGCCCTGAACAAGGCCTGGGAGCTGGATTGCTACCACGCCCTGCTGCAAAGCGGGCGCAAGGACCCGGGTGTGGAGGCGTTCTACGAAAGCTGCGGCTTCATCCCCGGTATCCGGATCGGCTACGTGGCGCAGCGCCCGAACAGCTAATCTCGAACACAGATTTTGGATGATAAGACTCCGTTAAAACGCATTTCGCTATCCGCTAACGTGCCGGCACAGCATCGGGGGCCGACGGGAGTCTCCGCGGAAGCGCTAAAACCGCCAGTAATATGACAAAGGCCGCCCCGGCGAGGATGCGAAACAGCGTGTCGAATCCCCAGGCCTCATAGACAAAGGCGACCAACGGCAGGGTCATGGCCAGGACGGAAAAAGCCACCACATAGCGCACACCGTAGATACGCGCCCGGTGCGCGCCGCTAGCCATCTTGCCGATCATGAAATCATTGATCGGGATTTGGCCGAAAGCCCCGAGCATAAAACCAAGCGCGACCGCAAGCGCGATCCCGTCCGTCAAGCCCGGCATAAGGGCAAAGAAAACCAGCTGAAGCCCGGCTACCGCCATAAAAACCCGTCGCGGGCCAAGGCGATCAAGCAGGCTGCCGACCATGAGCTGCGCGAGGGATGCCACCGCGAAGACCAGAAACGCCAGAGAGCCGACAATTGTCGCAACCTCGCCCTGACCAGTCACCAAGGAACCCCAATCCGAGTCGGCAAGCCGTGCCGCAAGGCCCTGCAGCCGTTCATCGAAGATCTTGGGCAAAGCGAAGGTGGTCGACTGAAAGATGACCGAGGAAACCGCCGTGGTGAGAAACACGATAGCCGAAACCCGGAACAGAAGCGCCTTGTAGAATGTTTGCGTATGCGTTTCCTGAACGGGAGACGCAGTCTTCGGCGCAGGCTTGGGTGCCTTGATGTCGCGCCAAGTCAGCGCCGTGTAGGCCACGCCCACGAGTAGGGAAAATGCACCAGGTAAGATGAAGGCCATGCGCCATCCACCGTTATCGATCAGGTATCCTGTGATGAGTGCGGCGCAGGCGACACCGAGATTCCCCCAGACGCCATTGATAGCGATCCGCATCCCAGTGTTGCGCCACTTCATGGTGACGATGGCGAGCCCCACCGGATGATAGATCGCGGCAAAGATACCGATCACGAAGAGGCCGATACCGATCTGAAGCGGCGTGCTGCTGAAACCTGTGGCAATGGAAGCAAGTCCGATTCCGAAAAAGAAAACGCACATCATGCCGTCTCGGCTCCATTTGTCCGCGAGCCAGCCGGCGGGCAGCGAAAAGAAGCCAAAGGCGAAGAAACCAGGCGTCGCGTAAGCCAGAAGCTCGGCATAGCCGACGCCCCACTCGCGGTGCAGCGCCAGCGCCGCAACGGTCGCAAAGATGAGGGTGAAGAGATGATCGAGGAAATGCCCGACATTCAGCAGGAAAAACTGCAACGCACTTCGGTTCATTGCCTTGGAGACCTCGATCTTACGCGCGGCACGTCTGACGTCCGCGATTGAACGGAGATTAGCTTGTCACACAGCTTACTCTTGGCAGATTTTTGAAGTCATGCCAAATTTTGTCGAGTTTCTGCCAAATCATCTTTGCGAAGAGAGCGCCAGACAGCATGCTTCCTCAGGAAGACCGCAGTACGGATCCTCTTGAGTACCAAAACCTGCCGCAAGCTATCGGCGCGATGTCGAAGCGTTTTGCGGACGGACATGTAATCGCGTCGCATGATCACGACCGCGACCAGTTACTCTACGCCACCAGCGGAACCATGCGCCTGCGTACGGAGCGAGAGGCCTGGATCGTGCCACCGGACCGGGCGGCCTATATCCCCGCAGGAACGGACCATTCGGTCAGCATGCATGGCGCGGTCGAGATGCGCACGCTCTACATCGATGCGGCCGCCACACCTGCACGTCCCGACAAGCTCTGCGTTGTCGCGGTTTCCAACCTGCTCCGTGAGCTAATTCTGGCACTCAGTGAAGAGCCTATGGTTTACGAACCTGGCAGTCGGGGCGGCTTGATCGCACAGCTCATCGAACTGGAATTACAGCGGGCGCAAAAACTCGCGCTTCAGGTTCCGCTTCCGAAAGATCCGAGGCTGCAAACTCTCTGCGCAGAGTTACTCACCGACCCGTCCGACCGCAGAACCCTAGAAGCCTGGTCCGAGGTTGCCGGTGCCTCGCCCCGCACCCTCGCCCGCTTGTTCGAAAGCGATCTGGGTATGAGTTTTAATCTCTGGCGTCAACGCATCCGTTTCCAAAGCGCCATGGAGGCTCTTTCACGCGGCCAAGCTGTATCACGGGTCGCGGCAGATCACGGCTACCGCAGTGTGAGCGCCTTCTCCGCTGCCTTCGGCAAGGTAATGGGTACTCCGCCATCGAAAATTCAGGCTGAGTGATGCACCTGTATTAGGGCCGCGCCGCGGCGCCCCAGGGAAAGCGGCCGACCTTGATGGTCTTGACGGCTTTCAACTCGGCCACATCGATGACCGTCACGTCGCCTGAAACGCCGTTGGTGGTGAAGAGCTTCGTATGATCGGGTGAGAACGCCATGTGCCAGACACGGCGGCCCACCAGGATGTACTTTTCGACCTCGAAGGTTTCGGCATTGACCACGGCGACGCGGTTGGAAGGCCCCAGCGCCACGAACGCGTACTTCTCGTCAGCGCTGAACTCAAAGCCGACCGGCTGCACCAACTCGTCGCGCACGCCCTGGACCTCGAACTCGATCTTGGCACGCGGCGCCTGATCGGCCACACCGAAAACCGAGACCGTGCCGCCGATCTCGGAGCTGACCCAGAGTTCCGTGCCACCTTTGGTGAACTCAGCATGCCGAGGCCGCGAGTCGACCAGCGTGTTGGCAAAGATCGCCTGGGACTCCGTGTCGATCCAGTGCGCCATGTTGGTGGTTTCGGAAGTGGTGATCGCGATCTTACCGTCGGGTGAGACGGCCATGCCCTCCGGCTCGATCCCCACATCGATCTGCGCGATGACCTTGCGGGTTTCCGTATCGACCACCGTGGTGATGGCGTCATCCTCGTTGGCGATGTAGAGGTGCCGGTCGTTGGGGTGCAGGACGAACTGTTCCGGATCCTCGCCCGAGGGTAACTCATGCAGGATCTTGCCGGTTTCCGGATCCATGACCTGGACCGTGTCGCTGTCCGACGCGCAGATGTAGAGGCGGCTGAAGTCCTTGGAGAAGGTAATGCCCCGTGGTCGCTCGCCCGTGGCGATTGTGCGCACCACCTCCAGGCTTGCCACATCGATCACGCTGATGGTGTTGTCCTTCTCGTTCGACACCCAGATCTCCCCTGCCGCAAGCAGAGGCGTGGGAAAGAGCGCACAAGCGAGGAACAGGGCCAGTCTATTCACGGTTCAGGTCACTCCCCAAAGCTGCGGCAGGCGCTCTCTGGCGCATCGAGGCCGAGAGTGTCCAATTCGGATGTCTGATGCAGGAAGCCTTCGAGCGGGGCCTGCGCGACCAGCGCCCGCGGATGCACAAGAGGCATGGGCTGGCGCAGCTGGCCGTTCCACTTCCTGAAGCTCAGCGCCCTACCCTTGAAGCCAGCCAACTCGAAATCTTCCGAAAGGATATAGCCACGCACAGATGCAACATCCGCAGCGCCGGTGCGGGTTACGGCCTCGCCAATGCTGCGTACGGCGGCCCAGGCGGCGTAGTCCTCCGAGCGCATGTCGCGTTCGCTGCCCTTCCAGAAGCGGCTCTGCAGCTGCGCGGCGCCCCATTGTTCAACGACCGCCGACCAAGTGCGCGGCGCCACTCCCTCGGAGCCGGCAATCGGGCGCGGCTGCCATGTGTTGTAGAGGATGTAACGGCCGAAATCTCCCAACTCGTCGGCAACGACCAGGACATCGTGCTCTTCAAGGTCCTGGGTAAAGGCAGGCACTTCCTGGGCGGCGTTGCGGCGCAGATCCGCATCGAAACTCCAGCTCTTTTCAGCCGTGATCTTTAGACCGTATTTCCGCGCGGCGCCCCGTAGGGCCTCGGCGAAGGCAACGTCGCCCGGATAGCTGCCGGCAATCAACGCCCAGTTGCTCCAGCCCTTTTTGCGCATAAGCTGTGCGAGACCATCGGCACGCATGGCATAGCTGCCAATGGTATGCAGCAGGTTCACCCGGCAGTCCGCACCGCGCAAAGCCACGTCCTGCGCAGAAGCATTGAAGATGATCGCGTTTTTCGCCTCTGGAAGGTCCGCCAGGGCGAGCAGTTGTGCGGCAGGCGCATTGACCACCAGCAAACCAGTCTCAGCGAGGGCTTCGCGCGCCTGAGCCAAGAAATCACCACCGGGCGGCACCAGGCGGGTCGAAAGCGCATAATTATGCCCGAGGAAACGGCCCGTCGTCGCATTATCGGCAATGCCCAGTTCGGCGCCCGCAAGGCCAAGATTTTCAGGGACAGGATCGAGATTGGAAAGAGTCGGCGGCCGTTCAACTTGCTGTTCCAGATAGGCGATCGGGACTTCGACCTGCGCCGCTTCCGCCGTGATTAACGAAGCTCCCCAAAATGCGACCAAAGATAAAAAAGCTATGCGCATCAAGCCACCTCTGCAGTTGTAGCGAGCCTATCAGTCCCAGTCTCCAGCTTGTATGGGACCAAGGTCGGACCTGGTGTTGCAAGTTAAATCCAAAGTCCAATAGGCCGCCGTTCAAACGTCGTGATAGGTGTTCGACATGGCTGGAAAGCTACGAAATTTAGGAACTAGAAGCATGGCTAGCACCCGATCCGCCCGCTGGAGTCAATTCGCGCTCTGCGCTGTAGGCGCGGTTTGTATCGCGACCCTGGTACAGGCCCATGGCGATGTCGCGCCACAGCCGGTGAATACGGATGCCTTACCGGAAGTCGGCGAGGAGTGGCTGACTGAAAACCCCTATCGTAACGCAGGCGACGAAGTCTGGAACGCCGCCGTGGAAATCGGCGCATCCGGCTACAATCAGAACTGCGCGCGTTGTCATGGCTTGGGCGCGGTCTCGGGTGGTCTGGCGCCGGACCTGCGCTTCTTAGAGGCGGAAGAGTACGGCGATGAGTGGTACGTCGAACGCTTCCGCAGCGGCTATACACAAAATGGTATCACCAAGATGCCTGCCTTCGGGGAACTGCTCGGCCAAAAGGCGGCCTGGGCCATCCGCACCTATGTCGAAACTCGTCCGGACGAAGGCGCCTTAGATCCCTTCAACAACCGTCTGAAGGAAATTCGAGATCAGTTGAGCGAATGGGCCAAGTCGGAGCAGGACGACCAGGCGGCTGTGGCCTCGGTCAAAGAAGAACTGACCGAGATCGCCGGAAAGGTCGAGACGGCATCAGGCGCACCAATCGCCGACAGCGTTGCCTTTCGCGCCGCCAAACAGCTCGACGGCACCACAGAGAGCTTGAAAAGCGCCGCGGATACCTTGACCATCGGCTTGTCGGCAGCCCAATAGAGCTTGTGTGCTGCCAGGATTGAAAAGGATCTAAATGCGAAAAACGGCCGTCAGCCTGATCCTTGCTTTCGCCGTAACTCTGGGCGCAAGCGGAACCGCTTTCGCGCGTTGCGAAGGCTACGTGCCGCAGCCAAAGCCTCAAAACACCGGCCGGGATATTGTCGGTCAGGATCTCGATACGATCGTCGAGCGGGGCTACATCGAATTCGCCGTTTACGAAGACTTCGCGCCCTACTCCTGGGAAGAGAAAGGCAAGCCACGCGGCGTCGATATCGAACTAGGCCGGATCATTGCTGAGACGCTTGAGGTAGAAGCCCGCTTCAACTTCATCGCGGCTGCGGAAAACCTGGACGGCGATCTGCGCAACTATGTCTGGAAAGGCCCGATTATCGGCGGGCGCGTGAGCAACGTCATGCTGCATGTCCCCTACAATCCCGAACTGGAATGCCGGATTGAGCAGGTGGTGCTGACCGGACAGTACTACAACGAGAAAGTCGCCATCGCCTACCGCAGCGATGCCTACCCGGACTCAGCCCCCGTCCCGGCCTATTTCCGCTTCGATACTGTCGGGGTAGAGAACGATTCCATCGCGGACTTCTATCTCTCCTCCTTCGCGCGCGGCCAGCTCCTGGCGAACATCCGGCGCTACGCCACCCCGGCAGAAGCCATGGCGGCTCTGGCCGAGGGTGAAATCAAGGCGGTTATGGGCGCAAAGTCGCAGCTGGAATTCGGAATGACGCCGGAGCTGCAACTGCATACGCCCCCCTTGCCCGGCTTCGCGACCGGCGAATGGACCCTGGGCGTGGCGATCAATCACCGCTATCGTCCGCTGGCTTATGCCGTGGGCGATGCCGTCAGCGCCGCTGTTGCAGATGGCAGGCTACAAAAAGTCTTTGCAGATTACGGACTGACCTACACACCTGCAGACTGGTAGCGGCGGCGACCCTCAGAGGACACCGGCAAGCTGGTCTCTAACGACGCGCGGTAGCCGCTTTGTCCGTCATGCAGCCGCTCTTTCCCGGCCCTTGGTTGCGAGGATCTCGGGCACGCATTGCTTCGGATCGTCGAAGATCTTCACGCAGTCTAGGCACTGGAAACACTCGCTGTAGTCGACCTCACCCGTCTTCTCGATGGCGCCATACTTGCAGCGCACCCGGCAAAGCTGACAGGGCGAGCCGCATTCGCTGCGCCGTTCGATCCAGTTCCGCTGCCGCAGCAGGCCGCCGATTGCCATGACGGCACCAAGTGGACAGACATAGCGGCAGAAGCCCTTGAAGAGGAAGAGCCCCAGGATCAGCCAGGAAGCGGCGTAGGTGACGTAGTACCACTCGCGCACAAAGTACACGGTGATCGCGGTCTTGAAGGGCTCCAGCTCGGCGAACTGGTCGATCATGCCCGGCGCCAGGAAAACTGCGAGTACGAGCCCGGCGAGCAGTAGGTACTTAACCCGCTTCAAGCGCCGATCCCAAAGAGGCGTCGGCTCGATCTGGCGCAGACCGAGTTTCTGCCCGATGTGGTGCGCAAACTCCTGCAATGCGCCGAAGGGACAGAGCCAGCCACAGAAGAGCCCCCTGCCCCAAACGACGAAGCTGACAATCACCACCGCCCAGATGAGCAAGGAAAAGGGGTCATAGAGCAGGAAGGAAAAGTTGCCGCCCTCGAAAAGAGTCCGAATGACACCGAGCACCGTGACGATAGAGAGTTGGCCCTGTCCCCACCAGCCCACGAAGCAGGTCATAAAAGCCAGAACGGTGAGACGCGCCGGCGTGAAGTTCGACAGGGCGGCCAAACGGCTGGTCCCCGCCGCCAGAACCGCCAGGAGAGAAATCAGAAAGACGGCCAGGACGACCAGATCGGCCTGCCGGTTCAGCAGCGCCTCAAGCCAGGGCGGACTGGGTTCCACGGTCTCAGGCCGCAGGAAAAAGCGCTCGTCCGTTACATGTTTCGCTGCGAGGGTGACGGTGCCGACCTGGGGTTGGAAAGATCCATGCTCGCGCACGGCCAGGACATTGAGGGTCCATTCCCGTGCCGGATCGAAACCGAGGCGGCGGTCGGTGCGCAGAACCATCGCCTCTCCGTCCGGTACGCCTTTGCCAAGCTCGACGAAGAGGTCCGCGTCTCGTAACGCAACCGGAAGACCATCCTGCTCCGCAGAGAGCCAGTCCGGACTGGTGTTGCGGATGAACTCCTCGGAAACCAGTCCGTGGCGCCCCGCATCGATCACCAGGATCGGTTCGTCATGGGTCGAGATGGTCAGGAACTCCTGCAGTTCCTGATAGGTCGATTTGTCCAGGGCCGCGCGAGCGATGGATTTCGGCCCCAGGTCGACAATCCAGAGATCCAGATAGCTCTCCTCGGGCGCGTCGAGCGACTCCGGATCGTCGTCCGCCCAGACGGTTCCCTCGAATTCCTTCTGGATCTCGGCATTGGTCACCCGATAACGCGTCGCCAGCCCCTGATCGACCAGATCCTGCCAGGTCAGTTCCTCCTCGTAGTCCGGATCCGGGTGCGCCGGCGCCGCCGTCGAAATGCCCTGCATCTTCTCGCGGGCCACGGCGAGTGTGGCCGCCAGCACGCTCTCATGCGCGATGCGAACGCTGGCCGTCGCCTTGGTCACACCGTCCAAATAGACCAGCGAGGAAGCGCTGTCGGCCTTGCCGTAGGGTGTGCCGACCACAAGGGTCGAGGAAATGGAGTGCCCCCGATACTGCTCGAAAAACTTGTAGAAGGAGGCTTCGCTCAGCCCCGAAACGAAGATCGGCTCATTGTGCTCGATGAGCTCCAGGTTCAGGAAACGCCCTTCCAGGTCCAGCATGACCAGCACGTTAATGGGCGCGCCGGAAAAACCCGGCAAGGGTGCCAGCGGCTTGGTTTCGAAAACATAGCCCGTCTCGGCCCCGCCGGAGTTCAGCAGCGACCACACGCCCTTATCGTTCACCGGCTTGCCCAACGAATAGGGCGGCATGATCAGCGGCGCGAGATCCTCTCGCGCCAGCGTCCCGTCGTCGGCCTGCAGGGGATATGTCGCCGCAAGAGCTGTCAGAACAAAGCAAAAAAGGCCCAAAAGCCTCAGATAAAGCCTTCTCATTTCCGCAGTCTAGGCGGCGAAAAAGCGCAGGAATATGCGACCAAGGTCGCAATTTGGACCGCAGAGTCTCATCCTAAGACCAAGGATCAGACGAAGCGTTCCGGCTCGAGACTGATCCGGCCAAATTGGGCATTGCCCTGAGCACCCGAGAGCTCGATGGTCTTGAGAAACCTGTAAAGCCCCATGGGCTCGATCGGTTTGTTCAGATACTCGATTTTCTTCTTCACACAGGCTTTGCGCAGGTCGGGCGAGCGGTTGGCCGTCAGCAGTGCGGCGGGTAGTGGCCCGAAGCAGGCACGCACCGCATCGACGGCATCCAGACCGTTCTCGCCATGGTCCAGATGGTAGTCCACAAGGAGCACGTCCGGCGCAACGCCGATATCCGAAAGCAGCTCCAGGGCCTCGTCCCGGTCGCCGACGTCAAAAACACTAACGCCCCAGCTTTCCAGAAGTGTCGCCATGCCGCGACGCACCTCACTGTCGTTTTCGATCACCAACGCGATGAGGTTGGCGGCATCCTGCTCCTCGGGCGTCTCAGGCTGCCGGACCGCCGATGGCATCTCTCGCGCCCGGCTGATCGGCACGGTCACGGTAAAGCCGGTGCCCTTGCCCGGTTCAGACCAAAGCCGCAGCGGATGCCCAAGCAGGGCGCAGGCCCGCTCGACAATCGCCAGGCCCAACCCCATACCTTCGCCCGCATCCTCGGCATTCTCCAGACGCTGGAACTCCTTGAAGACGATATCCCGCTTATCCTCTGGAATGCCGGTGCCCGTATCCCAAACTTCGATCCGCAGTTCCGTGCCCCGTCTTCGGGTGCCGACCAACACCTTCCCGCTTTCGGTGTAGCGTATGGCATTGGCGATCAGGTTCTGCAGGATACGCCTGAGATAGGACTGATCACTCTCGACAATGGCGCTGCACTCGACCACGCAGAGTTCTAGCCCCTTTTGCCGGGCGATGGGCTGAAACTCATCGCGCAGCGGCCCGAGGATGCGGCTCATGGGGAGGGCCGAAACCTCGACCGCCGCGCGGCCCGAATCAAGCTTGGAGATATCCAGGAGCGCGTCGAGGATCGCTTCGACGCTCTTGAGCGCGCGCTGCGCCCGCTGGGCAACATCTAGCTGTTCGTCCTCAAGGTTCATGTTGCCAAGCGAGGAGATAAAGAGCTTTGCCGCGGAGAGCGGCTGCAGCAGGTCGTGGCTAGCCGCAGCCACGAAACGCGACTTGGAGGCATTGGCTCGCTCGGCTTCCTTCAAAGCCGCTTCCAGCGCCAGGGTGCGCTCCTTGACGCGCTGCTCCAGGGTCTCGTTGACCGACGAGAGACCGGCAATCGCCATACGCTCCGCCGTGACGTCGGTAAAGCTGATCACGAAGCCCTTATCGGGCATGCCCTGGCAAAAGACGTCCAGGTAGGTCTTACCGAGGTGCTTAACCTCCAGCGTCAAAGGCGCGCGCTGATGAGTCTGACGCACCCACTCGGTGATCTGCGCCGGCGATTGCCCTTTGGTCAGGGAGAGGTCCTTGCCGATCTGCTCGAACAGCCGGTCGAAGCTGCGGCCGACCTGCAGCAGATTCAATGGCGGGTTCAAGAGTTCGCTGAGCCGCTGGTTCCAGCCCACCAGCCGGTGCTGACGGTCGAAGATACAAATGCCCTGGTTGATGTGATCCAGGGTCGCGCGCACCAGACGGGCCTGATCGTCCAGCAGCTTTTCGCGTTCCTGGCGCTCCAGCCGGATCATGTCGGTGACGTCGGTCTGCAGAATGGCGGTACCGCCATCGGCTGTCCGATGTTCGCTGACCTGGATCCAGCGGTCGCCGCTGACCCGGACGTTAAAGTTGACGTGGTGCTCTTGGTGCTTGCGTTCGCGTTCAGAGGCCCAGCTTTGTGCAGTTTCACCGTCCGGAAGCGAGAGGTAAAGGCTTTGGCTGACCTGTTGGACATATTCCTCGAAAGTCAGCCCAGGACGCAGCTTGTGACGGATGTCCGGCATATGCATGCCGAACCGGCTGTTGCACATGACCATGAAGTCGTCGGCGTTAAAGAGGGCAAAGCCCTCCTGCACCGCCTCCAGCGCATTGGAGAGGTCGGCGCGTGCCCGTTCGGCTGCTTCGTTGGCTTCCGAAAGCTGCGCGTTGGAGCTGTTAAGCAGTTGCAGGGTTTGTTCCAGGTCGCTGGTGCGCACCCGCACCGCTTCCTCCAGCATCAGCGAGCGTTGGAAATGCGCATAGGCATCGCCGCTGTCATCGGTCGCCTGCTCGACGCGATCCATCAGGACAGAGGTGATCTCCAACAGCTTTCTGTTCTGCTCTTCGAGTGTGTCCCTGGGGTTGATGAGCAAAGACATTACTCTTCAGCCTCCGCGACCGGCGGATAGATCGCAACGCCCGTCATGGTTTGATTGACGTGGACCGAGTTGATCTGCTCGCCATAGGTATTGAAGCCAACGACGTTGTTGGCGGAAAGAATGCGTGAGAGCGCGCCTTTGGCCTGCTTCTGCTCAGCCTCCAGGCGCCGCAGGATGCAGTCGCAGGCGATAACGGCCTGAGGTTGCTCATCGCGCGCGAGTTCGGCCATCGCGTCGCTCAGATGCTGCGTGATGTCGCTTGGGTCGGCAACTGTAAGGACAAGGCCCTCGTCAATCGCGGAAAAGAATGTCAGATCGCCATTCTGCTCGACCTTCTGGATTGCGCGCACATGGTACTTGCCCCCCACCTTCACCACGACCGGATGGGCGGCAAAGATAAAGGGCGACAGCTGTTCAGGATCCAGACCGACGATGCGGGCATATTCCCGCGCCGCGGGCTCGGCATTGATCTGGCAAACCACACGACGCGCCGGATCAGCCTTAGTGACCACCATCTTGCGTGTCGTGGGCATCAGGTGATCGAAGTTAAAAACCTTGATGTTGCAGTCGCTTCGGATCAGAGCCAGAACGGCGGCATTGCGGTGCATCCGACCGTCGTGAAGGACAAAGGTCTTCTGAAAATCGAGGCCGTCCCCAGCGGAACCGCCAAAGAAAGCGACGTGACCCAAGGCAATGCCAAGCGTGGAGACAAGCTGATCTTCAAGCAAAGAAACGCCATCGACGAGAAGGAAGGCGAACTCTGAGCGCCAGTTCGGTGCCTGGCGTACCAGTTCGCCGCGCAGACGCGTGGTTTCGCCCACCAGTTCCTGTCGCGACAGATCCTCCAGACCGTCGATAAACTGCACGCATGAAACAAAGTGGCTTTCAGGAAAGCCGATGGCAACGATCTCGCCCTCGGTATAACCCCGCGCCGCGATCTCGCCGGCTGTCGTGCAGCCAATGACCGTCGTGCCAGGGAAAGCTTCGACCGCCGCCGCCGCCACCGCTTCCGGATCTCCCTGAGGCGATATGAAAAGCACGACAAGGCACAAGCCATCGGTGCCGATGGCCTCCGCGAGCCTCTCAAGTGCAAGACGAGCATTACTCGCCGGGGCCTGTGCCGTCCTCAGCAACTGGCCCATGACATCGCCGGTCGCGGATGACTGGGTCGCAGATGACTGGGTCGCAGATGACTGGGTCACAGACGACCGGGCCGTAGACGACTTGACCGTCACGTCCATAGGGCCTCCCCAGAGGTTATGTTTTTTATATTTTTGTTTTCTCAGTTCTTAACAGGTTAGGGGACGCTATCGCTTTCCTGCAAGATTTTTGCGAAGTGCGCGTTTTGCGCCATCAGCACCGCCTGAGTCCGGCTTTGTACACCCAGCTTGCGCAGAATCGCCGTAATGTGCGCTTTAACAGTGGTCTCGGCGATAGAAAGGTCGTAGGCGATCTGTTTGTTCAGTTTGCCGGCGCAGATGAATTCCAGAATGCGCGCCTGCTGCGGCGTCAAGAGCGAGAGCCGGCGGATGGCGTCGTCCTTGATGGACATAGGATCCGCCACATCCTCCGCAACCGGAACATAGCCCTCCGGAACAAAAACCTTACCCGACCAGATCTCGGAGAATGCCCGCAAAAAAACGTCGCTTTGGCTGTGTTTGGGCACGAAGCCCGCCGCCCCTGCCCTGATGGCCGACGCGATGATGCGGTTGTCGGACAGCGAGGAAACGATAATGACGGGCACATCCGAGGTGACCGTCTTCAGCCGGATCAAACCTTCCATCCCATTGACGTTGGGCAGATTGAGATCCAGCAGCACCACATCCGGGCGCTCGCCCTCCCGAATGAGAGCAACGGCCCTTTCCAGACGGCCGACGGTGATCACCTTTTCGACGGAAAGAGCAGATTTCAATGTCATCGAGAGGGCTTCGCAAAACAGCGGATGATCATCCACGATCAGAGCCGAACTGAGATTCATACGCTGCGGCAAAACCGTTCTTTCTCTCGCGACTTCATTCATTTCTTCTCTGGCTCCTAAGCCCTGTTTCAAGCTTAGCTAAACCCTGTTCGCCGTAACAGCCTTAACTCTTTTAGAAAGGCTGGGGGCGCATCCCGTGGAATGCGCCCGCAGTTGTCAGGTCTTAGTTGGCCGAGGCCAGTTCCTTCGGAACCTTAAACACCCAGACAATACCACCCTGGTTGAGGTAGTTGACCTTCTTGGCGACTTCACCGCCCCAGAGCGGCACCGCGCCGCCCCAGCCGGAAGCCACGGCGACGAACTGTTCGCCGTCCATTTCCCAGGTGATGGGCTGGCCGACCACGCCGGAGCCGGTCTGGAAGGACCAGAGTTCTTCGCCGTTTTCGTCGTTGAAGGCCTTCAAATGACCTTCCGGCGTACCGGTAAAGACCAAACCGCCGGCCGTGGTCATAACACCTGACCAGAGCGGGGCTTCATTGCGATACTCCCACTTCACCTCACCCGAAACCGGATCGATGGCCTTCAGCGAACCGATGTAGTCTTCGAACAGCGGCTTGATGGTAAAGCCCGCACCCAGATAAGCGGCACCCTTTTTGTAGGTGATCGGCTCGTTCCAGATGTCCATGCCCCACTCGTTGGACGGCACGTAGAACAAGCCGGTCTTTGGGCTGTGTGCCATTGGCATCCAGTTCTTGCCGCCAAGGAAGGAAGGAACGGCAAAGACGTTGTTGCCTTTTGCACCGTCCGCTGCCGCGGCCGGGTCGCCGGGACGATTGTTCTCGACGAAGATGGGCCGGCCATTCTCGTCAATTCCTTCAGCCCAGGTGATATCCCGCACGAAGGGGAAGGCATTTACATAGGCACCGTCTTCACGATTCAGGATGTAGAAGAAACCGTTCCGGTCGGCGGTCGCATAGCGCTTGTTGCCGTCCGGATCCACGAAGGGAATGACCTCGTTTACACCGTCGTAATCCCAGCCTTCGCGAGGTGTCGTCTGATAGTGCCACTTGATCTCGCCATTGGCGGGGTCGATGCCAATGCGTGCGGCGGCGTAAAGATTGTCGCCAGCGTTGCCGTCCGTGGGTTGGCCCGCATTGCGCAGATGGCTATTCCAGGGCGCCGGGTTGCCTGCACCGAACACCAAGGTATCGGTGTCGATATCATAGGATCCGCCGAGCCAGGTGGCGCCGCCCCCGGTTTTCCAGAGATCGCCCGGCCAGGTGGCGTTCAATTCGCCAGTCATGGTGGACTCTTCGCCCTTGAAGGTGCCCATGTGACCCTCGATCACGGGCCGGGTCCAGACCAGCTCGCCGGTCTCGGCGTCGCGGGCCTGCACTTCGCCGACGATCCCGAACTCGCCACCGGAATTGCCAGTGATGACCAGACCGTTCACGATAATCGGAGCAGCCGTATAGGAGTAACCCGCTTTGTAGTCGGCAATCTTCTTCCGCCAGATCACGTCGCCGGTTTTCCGGTCAAGTGCCATGATCCGCGCATCGAGCGTACCGAAGTAGATCTTATCGCCATAGATGGCTGCACCACGGTTTACGACATCGCAACAGGGCAGAATGCCTTCAGGCAGGCGCGCGTCGTACTGCCAAAGCTCCTGGCCTGTCCGAGCATCGACCGCATAGAGCCGCGAATAGGAACCAGTGACGTACATGATGCCGTCATAAATCAGCGGCTGGCTCTCCTGGCCGCGCTGTTTTTCCCCGCCGAAGGAAAAGGCCCAAGCGGGCACCAGGCTTTTGACGTTATCCTGCGTAATCATATCCAGCGGACTGTAGCGCTGCAGGTGACGCCCCATACCGTTGGTGACGATTTGATCGGTAACGGACTGATCGTTCCTCAGGTCTTCCTCGGTCACCTGTGCCTGGGCAACGCCAGACGCAAGCACAGCGGCGGTCATTGTAAGCAAAAACCGGTGCATTGATTTCCTCCCCAGAGCCTGGACGTTCCTCCGCGTTTTATGAGAAACGCTTTCCCGACTCTTGTTCGACACGTCAGAGAGCGCTGTTGGACCCCTATTTCCTGTACCAGGCCCGCCCCGCTCCCGCGGAATGCACAACAGCTGATCCCAGCGGCTTCCAGCCCTTGCGCGTTCCCTAAAGTATCCTCGCTTGCGCGTGGTTTTGGGAATACCACCTAGGTCGTAAATTGAGGTTCCGGGGCACGCAAGAACGGCACTTTTGTGCGGGTGCCTGGCCGAACACGAAGCATTTCCAGCGGGAAGTCGGAAGAAGATCAGAAGATGCGCTGATACTTCCAGTTGTCGGCATCGGGCGTGACTTCGTCGAGATCGTACTCCGCCGCTCTCAAGCGCTGCGCGACCGGAAGACCGGCTTCTGCTGCCCGATCGACATAGCGCTGGCCCAGCTCGATATCCTGGGTCACTCCATGGCCACGTAGCAGGTCGAGCCCATAGTTGAACTGCCCAACCGGATCCCCGGCGTCCGCCGCGCGCAGATCCCAGGCAGCGGCGGCTTCCGGATTTTCGGGACCGCCCAGGCCGTTATCTTCCATCTGCGCCATCCAGGTCATAGCGCCGGTATAGCCGGCCTCGGCACAGCGTTCAAAGACCGAACGCGCCTCCGCATGCCGGCCGGATTTCGTAATGAAGTAGCCCTGGGCGCAGGTCATCATGTCGACCTCGCCGCGGACCGCCTTAGCGATTGCGCTATTGAGCGACAGTTCCTCGGGATTGAGAGTGCCGTCCTCCGCCTGCACGGCGGCAGGCATGCTAACGGCGGCAATCAGGCAAGCTGTCCGTAAAAAAGCGCGAAACATCTCATGGCTCCTTGCGATCCCTGAGCATAGCAAATTGGCTGAAATTTGGCGATTCGGCGCGCTTTATGACTTTGGTCGTAGGAAACCAGCCTCTAGAAAATGCCAAACCCCAGGGCGAGAGCGATCAAGACAATAGCAACGATGATCCAGACCTTGGGGCTTGCCCCGCCACTTTCTGCTGGCTGAGGCGTTTGGACAGGTTCGGCGGCTTTAACGGGTTCGGGCGCGGGCTCAGGCGTGACCTCGGCCTCTGGCGCCTCGGCGGCCTCTGAGGCAATTTCGGGAACCGTTTCTGGCGGTGGCGCTGGCTCAGCGGCACTTTCCGCCATCCCCTTGCCGTCCACCAGACCGGCGAAGGTCTCGAAGAAATCCTTCGCCATCTTTTTGGCGGTGCCATCGATCAAGCGGCTACCGAGCTGAGCGAGCTTGCCGCCAATGTCAGCATGCACCTCGTAATGCATCAGCGTTCCGGTACCGTCCGGTTCGAGCCGTACCTTCGCCCCGCCTTTGGCGAAACCCGCAGCGCCGCCCTTGCCTTCGCCTGAAATCGTGTAGCTCTCCGGCCGGTTCAGATCCGACAGCGTCACGGCTCCGGAGAACTTGGCCTTCACCGGCCCGACCTTGGCAACGACCCTGGCAGTCAGTTCCGTGTCGGAAGTCTTTTCGATTTCCTCGCAACCCGGAATGCATTGTTTGAGGATTTCCGGATCATTCAAGGCATCATACACCGCCTCTCGCGAAGCATTGAGCCTGTATTCCCCCGTCATATCCATTGCCAATTCCTCCTCTTACCAAAGGATCGTCCGATACAATCATTGAGATCGCCGAAGCCTGCCCACTCGGCGCGTGGAGTCAACGCGACTTTGGTCCTTCCCGCGGTCATCGGCCACACGACTTTCGGAGGAGAGGGATCAGGATAACTGTGGATATCGGGGTTATTCCTAGGAGAAATGGAGCATATCCCACAATTGAAAGGCGGTTTAGAATAGCCGGTAAGATGCTTCCCTAGTCTGCAATGCTTGAGATTGAGGAAAGGTCCGTGTGATGAGACTTCTGCTTTCGATCATCCTGCTTCTGCTGGCACTCCCGGCTTTTGCCAAGGACGGCACGCTTAATCCCCATGAGGGCGGTATCGCCCAATTGAAGGAATCGCTTAACACCCGGCCCGAACGCGCGGGCTTCATCTGCTGGGTGGTCTATGAAACCCAGAAAGGCGGGCTGCACGCAGAAGCCCTGGACGCGCTTCACAGCTGCGCGGAAAGCGGCAATGCGCCATCAATGATCCTGCTCTCCCACGCTTACGAAAACGGTCTGGGGACGGAAAAAAGCGCAGAACGCGCGACCTACTGGGTCAAGCAGGCCGCCCTTCAAGGCTATTCGCTCGGCCAGTATCACTACGGCATGGCGTTGTTGCGCGGCACAGGGGTCGAACAGGACGAAGCCGAGGCCCGCTACTGGTTGCAAAAGGCTGCGGAAGGCGGCAGCGAAACAGCAGTGGAAACCCTGAGTGCGCTGGGGATGTAACGGACCGCCTTGCACGGGGCGGAGACTCCTCCTTACCATGGCGAAACTTTCTCGCCATCGTGAAGAAACGAACCCACCGCCATGGAACCCATCAAGATCTGGTACCAAAGCTACGTCGACTACGAAAACGGCAAGACCTACTGGGACGTTCTCGGCGCACATCTCAAGGAGGTGGTCGCACCGGGAACAACTGTGGACATCAAGGGCATCACGCCCTTCGATTCCTACGCTCATCCAATTGTCGAGTTCCGCTGCGCCCGCGAAATGATCTGCAACGCCATCCAGGCGGAACGCGAAGGGTATGACGCCTTCATCGTCGGGCACTTTCAAGACGCGGGGCTCTATGAAGCGCGCTCAGCCGTCGACATCCCGGTCATCGCGCTGGGCGAAGCCTCGATGCTCTACTGCTGCCAACTCGGTCAGCGCATCGGGATTGTCACGATCAACCCACGCTTCATTCCCTGGTTCCATCACCAGATCGGCAAATACGGCTTGAAGGAGCGCATCACAGGCGTGCACGCCATGACCTTCGAACCAGGACAGATCCTGGAGGCCTACAATTCGGACGAACGCGCCGCGGAGGTAAAGGCCCTCTTCGAAGAACAGGCGCAGCCGCTCATCAACCAGGGTATCGATGTCCTGATCCCAGGCGGCGGCATTCCGATGCTGCTGTTCTCCAAGTTCCATAATCACCTGGTTGGGGAAGCGCCGGTGATCAACGGCATTCCGATCGCGGTGAAGATGGCGGAAATGGCGGTCAACCTGAAGCGGCTGACAGGCCAAAGCGTCAGCAGGGTATCCGACTACGCGAAGGCGCCGCCAGAGGTGATCGAAGAATTTCTGACGCACCCGAAAGGGCTTTGAGGCAAGTGCATTGCGGCACCAGCCCGCGCCCCCTCCCGGCCGCCCCGGAATTGTCATATGGGCGGCCGGGAGGGGCGCGGGCTGGCACAACTCTATTCTAGCTACCTACCCAAACTCGGCAGCCAGAGCGCGATGTCAGGCCAGATGATCAGAAGACCCACCAGCAGGATCGCGCAAGCCATAAAGGGTATGGCCGCGACGTAGATATCGCGCATAGTCGTTCCCGGCGTCGAGACGCCTTTCATGACGAAGAGCAATAGGCCGAACGGCGGCGTGGTGAAGCTGATCTCCAGCGCCAGCAGGATAATCACGCCGAACCAAATGAGATCGAAGCCGAGGGTCTGCGCCAGCGGAAAGAAGACCGGAACGGTCAGCAGCATCATGGAAAGCTGGTCCATGAACATGCCCAGCACCAGCAGAATACCGAACATCACCAGCAGCATCACCGTCGCATCCAGCTCGAAGCCGGTTGCGAAGCGGATCAGTCCCGAGCTTGCGCCCGAGAAAGCCAACAGTGCGGAGAAGGTCGCCGAGCCGAAGATGATCAGCAGAGCCATGGTGGTGACTCTCAGCGCGCCGGTCACCGCATTCACAAAGCTTGTCCAGGTGAGCTTGCCGTAGAGGATCGCCAGCAGCAGCACGCCGAGGCAGCCGAAAGCGGCCGATTCAGACGGCGTCGCCCAGCCGTTCAGGATCATCAGAATCACACCGATGACGATGGAAATCATCGGCAGAACGTCGAAGAGGACCAACCGGATGCGTTCGACCCAGCTTGCAGACTCGACATCGTAAGAGGGCGCAGCCTTGGGATCGATCAGGCACATGAAGAGGATCAAAATGGCGTAGAAACCGGCCAGCATAAGGCCCGGGACTACGCCTGCGATCAAAAGCTTGCCCACGTCCAGATTTGCGAGCGTCGCCAGGAGCACCGCGAGTGCCGAGGGCGGGATCAGCATCGCGAGACCGCCGGTGCCCAGGATGGGGCCGATGGCCATGTGTTTCTTATAACCGCGCTTCTGCATCTCCGGGACCATCAGGGACCCGAGCAGCGCCGTCGAGCCCATGGAGGAACCCGAGAGCGTGGCGAAGGCGGTGCCGCCTGCGACGGTCACGAAGGAAAGCCGGCCAGGAATACGGCCCATCAGCCGGTCGATGGCCCCGAACATCTTGTTGGCGAGGCCGGTGTGGAAAAAGATCTCGCCCATTAAGAGGAACATGGGCACGGGCATAAGATTGAAAGTCGAGACCGTTGGGATCGCGTTGTTGGCCAGCTGTCCGATGCCGCGCGACATCTGCACGAAGAGCGTACCGTTGCCGCCCATAAAGTAGGTCGCGCCGATCATATTGGCGGCCAGGAAGGCCAGGGCCACCGGCACACCGACGAACATAAAGGCGAGCACCAGGCCGAGCAGGAACAGCAGCGCGTAATACCATTCCATCAGCCGGGCACTCCCTGCGCGCCGGGTACAGCCCGCCTATTCATGTACGCCCGCCTCTCCTGAATGGAGGGTTTCGGAACCGAAAACAAAGCGCGAGAACTGGACCGCCATCAGGCTGAAACAGATCGGCATGGCGCCCAGTAGCAGCCACTTGGGCATATCGAGCGAGCGCATATCGGTGTCGCCGAAGCGGTAGGCCTTGAGGGTCGCTTCGCCCGTATACCAGACCAGAAAGAGGCAAATAAGAATACAAAGACCGGAGACGATTCGGGAGAAAAGCGGCTGTACGGAGACTGGGAGCGCCGCCGTGAACATCTCAATGAAGACATGGCCCTTCAGGCGCACCAGCCAGGGGGACGCGGCCATAGCGATGTAAAGCAGACCGTATTCTGAAAAGGTGAAAATGTGGGACGAACCCGAAAACCCCATCGTCCGCAGCGTTGCCTGCAGCACAATCGCGAACATAACGAGGACCAAACTGATCCCCGCAAAGATCGCCAGAACATCGCAGATCCGATCGAACAGCCGCATACAATTCCCCGCCAACGGCCAGTGCGGTGACGGCAGTCACTGCACTGGCCGGTGCGTCCTTACCTAAAAGACTATTCTTTGTAGTAGAGCTTGCGCAGCTTGTCGTAATTCTCGGTGCCGCCCATCTCTTCCAGCCGGCCCTTCATACGCGCCCAGGCCGCATCGTCGGCGAGCTTGAGATACTTCTCAGAGGCTTCGTCGCTCATGGAAACGAACTTCATACCGCGCTTCTGAAGCTCGGCGGCATCGCTGGCCACATCGGCCTGACGCGCGTCGTAGGACTTCTGCTCCCACTCGGCAACGACTTCCTGGATCAGCTTTTGAGACTCCGGCGAAAGCGCATCCCAGGAGTCCTTGTTGAAGATCACGCCGATGTCCGTGTTGTAGAACTCCGGGTCGATCCGGTACTTGAGGAACTTGTCCCACTTGAGGTCCATGATGCCGATCGAGGTCCAGGCGGCGGCATCGACGACGCCCTTCTCGAGTGCGGCATAGACCTCCGTGGCTTTCATCGAAGCCGTGGTGGCTTTCAGCGCCTCGAAAAAGGCATGATAGATCGGATTGTCGCGCAGCTTGACGCCCGTCAGGTCGATAACGCCGTCATCACCGAACTTGAAGTCCTGGGTGCTATAGATGTGGAACTTCACACCGCCGTCGATCCAGCCCAGGTGTTTGACGTTGAAACGCTTCTGATGAACCTCGTCCATGAGGGCCGCGCCACCGTTGGCGCGTGCTTCCATGGGTGTCACACGGGCTGCGACCATGGCATCGATTTCCGGCACGGACGCGCCGTAAAAACTGCCTGGCGTGTGGACCATATCGACCACGCCGTCACGCACTGCCTGCGGCTGTTGGAACATGCCGATGGCCTCGGGCCCGCCCCTCACCTGGATCTCGACGATGCCCTCTCCACGGGCGTTGATGTCATCGACCATGGCCAGGAAGGTTTTTGTGTAAACGAGGAAACCCGGGAAGGCATGGACGGCCGAAACCCTGTCCACGGCTGCTGCGGTTCCGGAGGTCAGCATCGCCGCCAGCCCGGCCGTCGCAGTCAATCCTAAGACTTTCTTTGCTACTGAACGCAATTCTCTCACGGTTGATACCCCCTGTTCGTTGTTGTCCGGCAGATCGCGCTGCCCGTTGTCGTCCAGGCATCAAACACAGATCAGCCTATGGATGATGCATGGGAGTGAAGCTGTAAGCAAGGGATTGAAAAACAACCCCAAAAATATGGGTTTATTGGCTTTTCCTCGTTTGCCAGCTTACAAACGCTGACCTGGGTCACGCAATTTATGGCCTCAGGAGGCTTTCCCGGCGCATGGCGTGATGGGTGGAATGCCCGTAGGGCGGGAAGCGGGCAGAGTCGGCCTTCAAATCCGCGATAACGTCCGATTTCAGGGCTGCGTTGAGGTCGTGGACATTGTCGAAGACCACCTCGTTGATGAAACGCACATCGGCAGGCGGCAGATCTGGCAGCGAGAGACCAGCTTCCGGCAGATAACAGCGGACATTTCGAATTTTCGGAAGGCGGCCAAGGATGGGTGGGTGATTGGCCCTGTAGAAATCGATGAATTCCTGCTCGTCGGGCATAGGGCCGTAGTAACGCACCACAAAGGATAGACCGGCAGTCCTCGGGCCGGCGCCATCCTCTCCCGCCACAGGACTAGCCTCCACCTTAAACGCACGGAACGAAGGGGAGTGAAGCGCGGCCGGTAGGTCCAGGAAGCTTCGTTGGAACCAGGCGTCGGCCGCAACCGATCCCAATACCTCACGCGCCGGTGCCGTGAACTGAAGGATCGCCGCGGGCGCCGGACCGTCGTCGAAGAGAACATTCGGTTCAGGCTCTGGCAGAAAGAGGTCGACCGCCAAAACATCAGACAGGCTTTTGGGGCATGCCGGAATGGTTTCTCGGAACCTGCCCTCAAGTCCGGGCATCTGCGACTCGGGCGCTTCATAGATGGCGAAGAGACTGTAACTCAAGAAACGGCCTTCCCCTTGAGAACTCCTAAACAAAGACACCTAAGCTTAGCGTGCATTTGACTTTTTGCATCCCTGCTCGTCACTCTTCCCGCCGAGGCTGGGTTTGAGCGAGGGAGAAGCAAGATGGAAATTGCAGTGCTGGGTGGCGGCAACGGCTCGCACGCCGCCGCGGTCGATCTGAGCGAACAGGGTCACCGGATTCGCTTCTGGCGGCGGGATACAAACGCTACCGAAGCGCTGAAGGACGCAGGCAGCAAATTGTCCCTGAAAGATCATCAAGGCAAACGCGACATCACCATCGCCTTGGTAACTTCGGATATCGGCGAAGCGGTCAAAGGCGCCCAACTCGTCGTTTGCCCAGCGCCGGCAACGGCGCAGAAAGATATTGCAGCAGCTCTCGCACCGCATCTGTCGGACGGTCAGGTGATCTTCCTGCCGCCGGGCAGCTTTGGCAGTTATCTGATGGCAAAGGAAATCCGGGAGCAGGGCAACAACGCGGAAGTGACCTTTGCAGAAGCCGGCACCCTGCCCTACCTCACCCGCAAGCACGGTGCGTTCGAGATCGCCATCACCACCCGCGCTACCCGCCTGCCCAGCGGCGTTTTCCCACTCTGCCGCCAGGACCATGCTCTCGCGATCATCCGGCAAGCCTATCCCGCCGTCGAGGACGCGGGCGACGGCCTGTCCGGTGCGCTGATGAATGCCGGACCGATTATCCACCCGCCCCTCATCCTGATGAATGCCGGTCCGATAGAACACTTCGAGCACTGGGATATCCACAACGAGGGCACGCAGCCGGCCATCCGCCGCGTCACCACGCGCCTGGACGCCGAGCGTATGGCAATCCGCGAGGCGATTGGTTATGGCGCGCCGCACTTCCCTCTCGCCGATCATTACGACGACACCCGCGAAGAGTGGATGTACGGCAACGCGGCGCATGAAAAGCTGGTGGATTCCGATGACTGGCGCGAACGCTTGATCCTGCGCGAACACCGCTACATGCGCGAGGACGTAGCAACGGGATTGGCTTTCCTGGTTTCCGTCGCGGACTGGGCCGGCGTGCCCGCACCGACCGCGACCGGTCTGTTGGCCATCGGCTCGGCGGTTTGTGACGACGATTTCCGGCGCAGTGGCAGAACGCTCGAATCTCTTGGATTGGACAAACTGGATCCAGGCGCGATGGCGAGCCTGCTCGAGGATGGGATCTGACATGGCCGATAAGGAGATCATTGCCGCCGCCGGTGCCGGCCGCATGGGCCGGGGCATCGCGATCGCTTTTGCCTATGCCGGGCATCCGGTGCGCCTTGTCGATATGAAGGCGCGCGAAAGCGAAGACTTTGAACGACTGAAAACCGAGGCTGTCGAAGAAATCGCCAACACCCTCAAAATGATGGCGAGCTTCGGCATGCTCGAAGAAAGCGAAACGGAAGGCGTGGTAGGACGGATTGAGATCTGTGCTCACTCAGACTGCGACGCGGCTCTGAAGAACGTCGGGGTCATCTTCGAAGGCGTTCCGGAAACGCTGGAGGCCAAACGCACAGCCTTTGAGACCATTTCAACACATGCTTCGGCCGAGGCCATCATAGCCTCGACCACCTCAACCATCCTGTCGAACGATCTGCAACCCTTTGTCACCGCGCCTGGCCGCTTCCTGAACGCCCACTGGCTCAATCCTGCCTTTCTCGTGCCATTGGTCGAACTCTCCCCCGGCGAGGAGACCGCACCAGCCGTCACTGAACGGCTCAAAGTTCTGCTGGAGAGCATCGGCAAGGTGCCTGTGGTCTGTAGCGCCAGTCCCGGTTATATCGTGCCGCGCATTCAGGCCCTCGCTATGAACGAGGCCGCCCGCATGGTCGAAGAAGGTGTCGCAAGCGCCGAAGATATCGACAAGGCGACAAAATACGGTTTCGGTTTCCGTTTCGCAGTGTTGGGCCTGCTGGAGTTCATCGACTGGGGCGGCGGCGACATTCTCTATTACGCCAGCCGCTACATGACCGGCGCGACGGGCGAAGAACGTTTTGCCTCGCCGCCGATCATCGAGCGCAACATGGAAGAAGGACGTATCGGTTTAAAGACGCGGCAGGGCTTTCTGGACTACGCCGGTCTGGATGTCCCCGCCTATCAGCGCGAACGTCTGGCCGCTTTCGTCGCCATGCTGCGGCACCTGGATAAGATGCCGGCCAAAGACACCTGACTCCACATCTAGGCTTCAAGAAAGCTTTCAGCGGACTGAAGCAGCAGGTCGTTGTGCTCCGGCAAGGAGAGCGAAAAGCGGATGTAGCGCTCCAACCCCTTTTCGCGTGTCCGGTTGACCAGAATACCGACGTCGTCAAAGAGATGGTCGGCCAGTGCTTCCGCCCTTTCTGGATCGTCTTCCGGACAGCCCGCCAACAAGAAATTGGTATGGCTCGGCAAGGTGAGAAAATCCAGCTCCGAGAGAGCCGCGGCGACGCGCTCTCGCTCCGTCACGATCAGTCGCACCCGCTCCTCAACCAATTCCGGCTCCTGCAAAGCTGCCAAAGCCGCCGCCTGCGCCACGGCATTGACGCTGCCCATACCGCGGGCCGCGTAGAGCACGGGAAGCATCCAGTCCGGCGCCTGGCACCAGCCTGCGCGCAAACCGGCCAACCCGTAAGCTTTCGAAAAAGTGCGGGTCACCACAAGATTCTCATGTTGCCGTACAAGGTCGTGGACGCTTGCACAGTAATCGAAGCCGGCAAATTCACCGTAGGCCAAGTCGATCACCAGGACCACATCGCGCGGTAGCTCGCGCGCGAAACGGGCGAGCTCGTTTTCGGAGATCATGCTTCCCGTCGGATTGTTGGGATTGGCCAGGAACAAAAGTCTGGTTTTCGGCGTGATCGCCGCCAGCAGGGCATCGACGTCGGCTGTAAAATCGACTTCAGGCACCTTTACAAGTTTCGCCCCGAGACGATTGGCGATGATGGGAAACTGAATGTAGCCGAATTCCGGAATGACGATCTCATCGCCGGGGCTTACAAAACAGCGCGCGATCACATCCAACAGCTCTTCCGAGCCGTTGCCGCAGATAATCGAATCCGCATCGAGGCCGAAACGCTCCGCAAGGCCATTCCGCAGTGCGGCACAGGTCGGATTGCCATAGCGGTTCGCCTGCGCCGAGGCAGCGCCAATCGCGGCCGCAACCTCTTTAGAAGGCGCGAAGGGCAGCTCGTTGAAGCTCATGTTGATAACCGGCAGCCCTTTCGGCTGGCGCCGCGAGATCCGCGCCCGCACGGCCAGCGGCTCAACAAGGCTTACCGGGCGATCCACGATCGCTGTTCGCCGGCCTTCCAATAGCGCGCCGTTTCCGTTCATCCGAGAGATCTCCTAAAGGTTATGTGCGTCGTAACTTAGCCGTTAAATCGGAGCTTGTCTGGCGTTGGCGAGGTAGTCCCCAGCATAAAGGCGCGACTTTGCAGAACGGCAAGACTTTGCATTTTGCGAAGACGCTTTTCCCATTTCGGGAAGATCCTGTCACGGAGTGCGCCTCTGCTCATCCCTACCCCTGGCACGCAGCTTGCTGTCTTCCTCTGGACAACTGCTCTTCAGCCGAATTGCCGCCGATAGCAAAAGGTCCGAAAAATGATCAGGATCCTCTTCATAACGTTTTTTCTCACCGCCGCCTTTACGCAACACGACAGAGCTGCCTGGGCAAAAGATCCCAACGACCTGCCTATGCCGCAAGGCCGAGTTCTGCTGGAGATCCATGGCAAGTTCTCGAACGGCAATGTGACCGGCCAAGAGACGGCGGTCGCCATCTTCGATCGTCCGATGCTCGAGGATCTGGGCAGACATCGCATCGAAACCTCAACCGATTGGACGGACGGCGTTCAGCTGTTCGAGGGCCCACTGATGCGCGATCTTCTGGATCGAATCGGCGCAAGCGGGACCACGATCACCGCAACAGCCGCCAACGACTACAGTGTTGAAATCCCCGTGTCGGACTTTCTGCGCTATCCCGTCATTCTTGCGTTCGAGATGAACGGAAAACGCCTCACCCTTCGGGATAAGGGGCCAATCTGGATCGTTTATCCCCGGGATGACCACCCCGAACTTAACGATCCACTCATCAACGGCCGCTGGATCTGGCAGCTCAAGCACATCGAAATTCGATAACGCAGGATAAGGAGGCGACAGAGATGACGCGCCCCGGCTTTCGCTACCTTCCGATGCTTCTTGCCTTTGCGATTTTTCTCGGTTCACTCGGCTACAGCCTGACCGCAACACGCAATGGCCATCAGACTCTCGGTCAGATTTCAAACGAGAGGATTTTTTGGAGCGCTGCGCAAGCTGAAATCGAATCTCTTCGTTTTATCAATATTTTAGAACGTTTTTCGCGCGGCGACCTGGAGGTATCGGCGGATGACGTGATCGAGCGTTATGAGATCTTCTGGAGCCGAATTCATCTCTTTCGCAGCGGTCAGGTCGGCCTGCGTCTTTCCAGCTTCCCGGAGGTCACAGGGAAGGTCGAACAGCTGGTCGCCGTCCTGCGGGATCAAGAACGAGCCGTGATGCAGCTGTCGTCTCTGAAAAGGACGAGCGCCCGGGAAATCGCCATTGCGTTTCAGCCCTGCACTCTTGTGCTGCGGGAAATTTCGATCGCGGTGGCGGCCGACGAAGAACGCCGTTTCGCCAGCCTGCGAAATGCGCTTCGGGATCAGGATTGGCAGGTCCTTGCCTTTACGCTCGGCCTCTTAACGACTGGCGGATTGCTGGTTTTTCTGCTCGATCGTGAACGCCGGGCCAATGTGAAACTTGCGCACCGCAATGCGGATCTGGCCCGAGAGGCAACCCAGAGCAATCGCGCCAAATCCAATTTCCTCGCCATGATGAGTCACGAACTCAGAACGCCTATGAACGGCGTGCTGGGTATGATCAATCTGCTGCTCGGTTCCAGCCTCGATCTCACACAACGCGATTACGCGGAACGCGCCAACCGGGCGGGAACGGCTTTGCTTAAAATCATCAACGACACTCTCGAACTCTCGCAAATGGAGCTAGGGCGTGCAGATCTTGCCGTGGAAGACTTCCGGTTACGCGATGTGACCAGATGCGTTACTGATCTTTTCGCCTCGGCCGGCAGTGGCCGGGACGTAACCGTAATAATGAGCGTCGCGGATGACATACCGACCCGGCTTGTAGGCGATTCCAAGCGCTTGCAGCAAATTCTGATCAATCTGGTTGGGACCGCCTTGAAAGTCACGCTGAAGGGTGAGGTTAAGATCATCCTTCGGCGTCTGGCAGGTCCTGACTTACGTCTGCGTTTCGAAATCGCCAACCCTGACGCGGAATTTGATAAAAATCAGATACTTGAAGACAATATCGAACTTCTGGCAAACGAAGACCATCAGCGCCAAAACCTTGGGCTCGGCCTGTCACTCAGCAAAAAGTTGGTGGCTCTAATGGAAGGCGTGATCGGCGTCGAAGGCAGCCCGGGCGAAGGCATCACCTTCTGGTTCGAACTGCCTTTCGGTCTGCCAGGCGATCCATCTTGTGGCGAGAACCCACGTCCTTACGAAAACGGCAAAAGCGGAGGCAGAAAAGCGGAAACAGGGGAAGACCCTAGAGTTGCAAGGGAGATGGGCGACATTAACAAGCGGGGCCGAGGTCGCGTTCTGATCGTCGAGGAACTGGCAACAGACCGGGAGATCTTGCGGGCATATCTCGAAAAATCAGATTTCGAAGTCAGTTTCGCCGATACGATCGCCGAAGGTATCTCCGCTCCAGACCGACCGAACTTCGACGCCGTTCTCGTCAATCTGCCGCGAAGGACGATCCATCGCTTGATCACCCGTGATCAGGAAAACACACCACCGCTCGGCGGCGCCGGTATTCCGATCATCGGAATGCTGGATGCCGGTGATGAGGAGCTCTTAAAATCCTGTCGTTCCAGCGGCTTAAGCGCATGCCTGGCAAAACCGCTCAATCCGCAGGTCTTGACGCACACGCTCTCCAACTGTCTCGCAGCCGTGCCCATCAAAGATTGAACGGTTCAATTGGGTTAAAACTACCTTCGATTGATGAGCGAGTTTTTATAGCTTCATTAAAACTATAAGTGCTCTACTTGGCCTATCCCGTTGTTTAATTTGACTCCGAAACGCTGGCAGCCGACGAAAGAAGCGTTATGACCGGTCGACCCAACCATCGGCAGACCGAAGCCTTGAGCGCCGTAAGTATCGAACATGCCATGGATTGCGTGATTACGATCGACGGCGGCGGCCGGATTCTGGCCTTCAACCCGCTTGCCGAACGGACATTCGGTTTCTCGGCGCAGCAGGTCATCGGCCAGTCCCTTAGCAGCTGCATCGTGCCCGAGCGCATGCGCGCCGCCCACGAAGAAGGTTTGGCCCGCTTTCTGCGGACCGGTGAGGCCAACGTTGTGGGCAAACGCATTGAAATTCCAGCGCTTTGCGCCGACGGAACCGAAATTCAGGTTGAACTTTCCGTAACAGCTTTCGAGTTGGACGGTGAGCCATACTTCACGGCCTACCTGCGAGATCTAACGGAGAAAAATCAGAGCGACGCGGCAGCCGTCGGCGATAGCGCGACAGCGCAGCGCCTCGCGCGTCTGGGAAGCTGGACGTGGGATCTGGCGCAGGCGGAAGAAATCGTTTGCTCGCTCGAGCTCTGCGATATTCTCGGCTGTGCCATCGGTTTCTCGCCCAACTTCGAACAGCTGCTCGGTTTCGTTCACCCCGAAGACAGGGATCTTGTCCGCCAGGCGGTCAATGAGGCAAAGCGGGATGGAGCCGCTCACGGGCATAAGTCCTTTAAGACCGACTTCCGGGTCGTGACGCCAGACGGCCGCGTCAAGTTCGCAACCGGCATCGGCGAGGTTACTTTTGACGAAAAAGCCAGACCTGAACTGGTTTTCGGCACGATTCAGGACGTGACCGATCTACGGGCCGTCGAGCAGGAATTGATTGCCGCGCGGGATGAAGCCAACCAGGCCAATCATGCCAAGTCGGAATTCCTGGCCATGATGAGCCATGAGATTCGCACACCGATGAACGGGGTCCTTGGAACGCTGGGTCTTTTGCAGCATATGGAGCTGCCGCAAAAACAGCGGGAACTGGTCCTCTCGGCACGCTCCAGCGGTGAAGCCCTGCTCGATATCCTGAACGACGTGCTGGATTTCGCCAAGATCGAGGCAAACAAGCTAGAACTGGAGGAGCTCCCCTTCTCGCTGCCCGGTCTGGTTCGCAACATCGAGCAGTTCTGGGGACATCAGTTCGCCAACAAAAAGCTCTCCTTCAGCGTCACCATCGCCGAAGATCTGCCACCTTACCTGATGGGCGATACCGGGCGCGTGCGTCAGGTCCTGCAAAACTTCCTGAGCAACGCACTCAAATACACCGCCGAAGGAAGCGTACGCCTGTTCATTGACCGGGACGGTGACAAGACGCCCTGGCAAGAAGGCGAAGCCCGCTCACTACGCTTCGCCGTTGCGGACAGCGGCGTCGGCATTGCACACGATAAACAAGCCTCGGTCTTCAAGGCCTTCGATCAGCTGGACCGGGAGACCCGCGATGGCGTTGGCGGTACCGGATTGGGACTTGCCATTTCGAAGCGGCTGACGGAACTGATGGGCGGTGAAATCGGTTTCCGCAGTGAAGAAACCGTTGGCACCACCTTTTGGGTAACCCTGCCCCTGGAACGCGCAGCGCAAGCGCCCGCGGAACTCGACGACGAAGCGATGGCAATCGCGCAGGCGCCTCCCCTGCGCATCGGAAAAAGCCAGGCGAAGCCACGTATCCTGCTGGCGGAAGACAATTCGACGAACCAGATCGTTGCGCGGGAGCTCCTTCTGCGCAGGGACTGCCATGTGGATGTGGTCGCCAATGGCCAAGAAGCGGTCGAGGCGGTTGAAACAAGGCCCTACGATCTTGTGCTTATGGATATTTCCATGCCCGTTATGGATGGCATCACGGCCACCAGAACGATCCGCGCCGGGACCGGACCTGCAAATGAAACTCCTATTGTCGCCCTGACCGCCTACGCGATGAAGTCGGACCGGGAAGCCTTCACCGAAGCCGGCATGAACGGTTTCGTCGCCAAGCCCGTTCTAGACGGCAAACGGCTCTATCAGGTCATCGAGCAGCTATTTCAAAAGGCTACGCCCTCCCACCATGACGATGCGGAGGACGACACAGAAACTGCAGCGGAACCGCGTAGCCTCGACAGCGGCACCGAGAGCGTCATGGATCCCGTGGTACTCGCGAACCTCGCAGCCAGCGTCGGTTCCGAGACCATGATTAAACTGCAGGACCGCTTTCAGAGCGACATCGAAGGCGCCATCGCGCGGCTTATGCAGGCCAGTGATGACGCCGACCTGGAAGCGTTGGAACACAATAGCCATACACTGAAGAGCGTCAGCGGCACTTTCGGCGCCTTGCGCTTGCAGGCGCAAGCCCGTGCCATCAACGACGCCAGCCGGAGCGGCGATCTCGCGGCAGCGCAGTCGGCAACAAACGGTCTTCAGGAAACCGGTACAGCAACCCTCAGCAGGTTCCGGGACCTGCAAACTTCGCCCTCCAACACAGCGGCAACAGAGAACGAAACGCTATGAGTGAAGCAAGCCAAACGCGGATTCTTCTGGTTGAAGACACCCCCTCTCTCTCGATTGTCTACCAGGAGTTCCTGGCGAAAGCGGGTCTAAAGACGACGCTGGCGGAAACCGGCGCCGAAGCTTTGCGTCTACTGGAAAGCGGTCAGTTCCGGGTCGTTCTGCTCGACCTTCAATTGCCCGATATGAACGGCATTGAAATCCTGAAACACATTACCGAGCAGGGACTGCCGACTTCTGTTGTGGTCATAACCGCTGACGGCTCCATCAACACCGCCGTCGACGCCATGCGGCTGGGGGCTTACGACTTCATCGTCAAACCCTTCAGCGAAGATCGCCTGATCACGACCACCCGCAACGCTCTGGAGCGGATCGAGCTGCAGGCCACGGTGGAGACCATCAAAGACGACTTCGGGCGTGACCGTTTCCAAGGCTTTATCGGCAGTTCCCTCTCCATGCAGGGCGTCTATCGGGCGATTGAATCCGTCGCCCCCTCCAAAGCCACGGTTTTCATCACTGGCGAAAGCGGAACCGGTAAGGAGGTCTGCGCCGAAGCCATTCATCGCGCCGGATCCCGCAAGACAAAAGCCTTCGTTCCGCTGAATTGCGCCGCGATCCCCAAAGACCTAATCGAGTCTGAAATCTTCGGCCATCTCAAGGGTGCCTTTACCGGCGCTACCGCGGATCGTTCAGGCGCCGCAGCCCAAGCCGATGGCGGCACGCTCTTCCTCGATGAGATCTGCGAGATGGAGCTTTCACTGCAGACCAAACTTCTGCGCTTCCTGCAAACCGGAAAGATCCAGCCGGTCGGCGGTGACAAGCTGCATCCGGTCGATGTCCGTATCATATGCGCGACCAACCGCGATCCTCTGAAAGAAGTCGAAGAGGGCCGCTTTCGCGAGGATCTCTATTACCGCCTGCACGTGGTGCCAATCTACCTGCCGCCCCTGCGCGAACGGCAGAGCGACGCGGTCGAGATCGCTCAGGCCTTCCTACTGGACTACGCCAAGGAGGAAAACAAGGCCTTCAAGGGATTCTCGCCGGAAACGCAGAACCTGATGTTGAATCATGCCTGGCCCGGCAATGTGCGCGAACTGCAGAATGTCATCCGCAACACGGTGGTGCTGCATGACGGTCCCGAGGTTCTGCCAGATATGCTGCCTCAACCCTTTGGCAGCGTGCCCGCAATGGCACGTCCAGCAGAACCGCGGATAACAAGCGAAAGCGCAGCACCAGTCGGAACGCACAATGGTACCGGTCCGCAGATCTCGATAGAGGGCCTCAAACTCTGGCAAATTGAAAAACACGCGATCGAAGCGACCATCGAAGCCTGCGGCGGCAGTATTCCGAAGGCAGCCACTCAGCTCGGTATCAGCCCCTCAACCATCTACCGCAAGAAAGAATCCTGGGAAGCCCAAGGAAGCGAATAATCTGTAGCGTTGGGCGAGACATCGGCCGACCTTACCCCGCTGAACGCGCACTCTGAGTTCGCCGCCGCAATGATTCCCAGATTGCAAAGATTCTCAATGCAGACTGCGATAAGCCATTCGCAAAGAGCGTCATCGCGTCTTCGCCGCCACCGATTACGGCATTGGCATTAAGCGTTTTTCCTGAGCTATAAACTGTAATTTTATAATCTTATCAATTACTTATATACACTCGATCTCATCTAGCGGTTGATCGCATCTCTCTCTTCATGGTTTGGCATGCGGGTTGCTCCTCTTTCAGCAGGAAAGCACCTCGGCTTTCCGCAACACAGAAAGGGAGTTGATCATGGCTCTTCTTTATCACGACGACGACATTCTGGAAGCCGGTCGCAGAGATGTTCTGACACAGACCACCCAGAACCTGATTCAAAAGCTCGGAATGAAGGGAGCGATCTCCTTCGCGCTGAAAAACCACTGGGCCGGTGTGCTCATGGAGATTGAGCGGAACCGTCTCTCATAACTCTCAACCCCACCATTGCGACCTGAGAGACCCGCTCATGCCCCCTTGCCACTACCCCGGCAAGGGGGCTTTTCTTTTCGCATTTTCGACATCCCGCAACTTTGCATCCTGAAAAGATTCGCACGGCATTCGCAAAATCGAAAGGCCGGCACTTCGTACGATTAACCATCTAAACCACTGAATTATATTAATATTAAACTCCTCCCCGCAGTTGGCACGCTTCTTGTGATGAAGGCATCAAACGATCGCCATCACTAAGGAGCCGCGTTATGAACGCCTACGTTTCAAAATACCTGCAGGACACCTCCAGAGTCGCGCTGCGGCATCAGAACCTGTCCGTGTCGAAGGTCCAACCTGCTATCAGCGTCTTCGGTCTGGGCTATGTCGGCGCGGTCTCGATGGCCTGCTTTGCCAAGCTGGGTTACGAGATGGTTGGCGTTGACGTAGACGATCAGAAGATCGACGCCATCAACAGCGGCCATTCGCCAATCGTAGAAGCACAACTAACCGAGCTTCTGACCTCAGGTGTCGCCCACAACCGAATCGCCGCAACCAAGGACTTCGTTCAGGCAGTCCGCGATACCGATGTCACTCTGATCTCCGTTGGTACGCCGACAGCGGAAGACGGCAGCTGCGACACACGTTACATCCGCGCGGCCGCACGCAACATCGGCGAAGGACTGCGCCTAAAGGACAGTTATCACCTGATCGTCATGCGCTGCAGCGTACCGCCGGGCACCACGCTCGACCTGGTCGTCCCGGAAGTCGAAAAGGTATCGGGCAAGAAGCTCGGCGTAGATTTCGGGCTTTGCTACAACCCGGAGTTCCTGCGCGAAGGCACGGCGGTCGCCGACTTCTTCGATCCGCCCAAAACGGTGATCGGCGCCTCGGACGACCGCGCCGGCGAGACCCTGGCACAGCTCTACGGCCGGGTCGACGAGAACATCCTCTACACCACGATCGGCGCCGCCGAGATGGTCAAATATGCCGACAACACCTGGCACGCGGTCAAGGTAACCTTCGCGAACGAAATCGGCCGCCTTTGTAAAAGCATCGACGTCGACAGCCACGAGGTCATGAACGTCTTCGTGCAGGATCAAAAGCTGAACCTGTCGCCCTATTATCTGAAGCCGGGCTTCGCTTTCGGCGGCTCCTGCCTGCCCAAGGAAGTGCGAGCCATGCAGTATCTCTCCGACATCCAGGGTATCGAAGCGCCGCTGGTCCAGAGCCTGATGGACAGCAACCGTGCGCAGGTCCAGGAAGCCTTCGATATCATCGAATCCCTCGGCGTGAAACACGTCGGCCTGCTCGGTGTGACCTTCAAGGCAGATACCGACGATCTGCGCGAAAGCCCGGTGCTCGACCTGATGGCGATGTTGCTGGAGAAGGGTTACGAGGTCTCGGCCTTCGATCCCAACCTGGTTGGGCATGACTTCGGTAGCGCGGCCTTCGAATACATGTGCCGGACCTATCCCGCGATCGCGCCGGTTCTCAAAAAGCTGCCCGAGATCATGTGCGACGACGTCGAGACACTGCAACAGCGCAGCGACAGCCTGGTCGTGACCCACAACACAGCCCAGTTCCGCCGCGCCATCGCTCAACGGCAAGAGCACACCGCGGTCGTAGATCTGGTGCGCCTTTTCCCGGAACCGCTTGAGGACCCGAGCTACCACGGCATCGCCTGGTAACGGACCTCAAAGCAGGGCAGTTCCCGGCCGCCCTCGTAAGCCCCAGTGGCGGCGGCCGGGTCATCTCTCGCCAGACGAACGATCAAGAAGAGGAACCCAGGATGGCACCCTCAAGATTCTCAGAAGCACAAATCCTCGCAATCCTGCAGGAAGCACAGGAAAGCCGGAATGTCGCCGAGGTCTGTGAACGCCACGGAATCTCAATCGCGACCTTTTACCGCTGGCGGAAGTCCTTCGGTCACCTTCTGTCCCCCAACAAGGGCGGAACGTCTCGCAGGCTGAACGGAAGCAAGTAAATCCAGCACCTCACCAACCGAAACCAAGGGAGACTTAACCATGGCTAGCTTACCCGCCACGCATCCGGTCATCGGAACGTCGGCTGACGACAACATCACCGGCACACGGCGTTCCGATGTGATCGCCGGTAAAGCCGGGAATGACACCATTACCGGTCAGACTGGCCACGACGAGGTCTGGGGCGGTCAGGGCAACGACGAACTCTACGGCAACAGCGGCAACGACCGCCTCTATGGCTCTGGCGGCCCGACGATCATCAACGTTTCGACCATCCCGATCGGACACGACTATCCGGTGCGGGTTATCTTCGAAGGCGAAACGGCCGGCTACCGGAACAGTTTCGGTTACTACAAGATCGATAGTGAAACCCGGCAGATTTACGATGTCGAGATCATCTGGCCCAACGCGTCCCTACAGGGCAGCGGCGGCGACCTGATTGCCGGACAGAGCGACGCTTTGCTCGACGTTCAGCCTGGCGATAACGTCGGATTCTTCATCGTTTCCAACGGCTTCAGCTACAATGACTACTCGTCGCTGGGCGAGGGCAACTTCGCCTTTCAGAACGCCGACGGCTCCACCGCGACTCTCGACAGCCAGAACCCCAAGCTGGTTTTTGAGTCCGAAGGTGGAGAGACGACCGAGATCGTCTATCACCAGTACCACACAGCGGCCTACGATGAGACGCTCGGCCTGAACCCCGACAGCTTGCTGCACACGGCGGGCATCCTGAAGACCGACAAAGGCACGCTGACCATCGGCTTCGAGGACCTGCTGAACGGCGGCGATCTCGACTTCGACGATTCCGTCTTTACCATCGACCTGGGCCCGGCGAATGCCGTGGTCCTAAACGCCCATTATCGTCAGGAACACGGCCTGCCCGACCTTGTCGTGGACGGCGACGGTGACGGCGAGCCGGTTATCGTCATTCAGGACGATGATATCCTGCGCGGCGGCACCGGTAACGATGAGCTCTGGGGCCACAAGGGCAACGACCTGCTCTACGGCGACAACGGCACCGATGAGCTGCATGGCGGATCCGGCGACGACGTTCTGCATGGCGGTTCCGGCGACGACGAGATGTACGGAAATCTCGGCAACGACTTCATCTACGGCGACAACGGAAACGACTACCTGGTCGGCAGCTCCGGAGATGATTACCTCGATGGCGGCGGAAACAACGACTCCCTGCTCGGTGGATCGGGCAACGACACGCTGAAAGGCGGCGGCAACAATGACGACCTTGCCGGCAACAGCGGCGACGATCTGCTATACGGCGAGAATGGCAACGACCTTCTCTCTGGCGGCAGCGGCAACGATACGCTCGACGGTGGCGCCAGCCAGGACACGCTGCTCGGCGGCAGCGGTAACGATCTGCTCACCGGTGGCTCCGGCCACGACCGGCTCGAGGCCGGCTCCGGGAACGACGAGCTGAGAGGCGGTTCTGGTACCGACAGCCTCTTCGGCAACAGCGGCAACGACATTCTGGACGGCGGCAGCGGCAGTGACCTGCTTGACGGCGGCTCCGGGATCGACACCGCCGACTACAGCGACTGGAACAAGAAGATCATCGCCGACATGAATGCCGGCACCGTCAAAGGCAACGGAACGGACATTCTTGTCTCCATCGAAAACCTCTTCGCCACGGACTACGACGACAAGATCGTCGGCGACCACCGCGAGAACGAGATCCATGCCGGCGACGGCGACGATCGGGTCTCGGGCTACGCCGGCGACGATCTGCTCTACGGCGGCAACGGCGAGGACTACCTGAACGGCGCCAGCGGCGACGACATCCTGGTTGGGGGTGCGGACGACGATCTGCTGCGCGGCGGCAAGGGCTCGGACGAAATCACCGGCGGCGCCGGTAACGACGAGCTCTGGGGCGGCGAGAACGGTGTGAACGACGGCACGTCCGACACCTTCTTTTTCGGCATCGGCAGCGGCAGCGACAGCATCGCCGACTTCGAGGTGGGCGTCGATATCGTCGCGCTCAGCGATCTGCTGGTCGACGAAGAGGACGACGTGCTCTCGGCCCTCAGCGACAGCAACGAAGGCGCGGTCCTGGATCTCTCCGCCTTCAATGGGCAGGTCGGTGACAGCATCCTCTTCACTGGAGTTACTGTCGAAGACCTGACGGATGAAACCTGGCACAGCATCGTTTGATCGGAGGATGGCGATCATAAGGTCAAGCGACTGAGCACCGGACGAAGAAGCCGGATCTCGACAGGTACAAAACTGAACGCGGCCCCCGACCTCCGGCCGCGTTCTTTTTTTGCCTGGCCCCGGTCACTGACGCGTGCAGGCGAGGTTCACACCCAACACGATCAGTATCCCACCGCCGACACGCCGCAGCAGACTGTTCAACACGGCCGAGGCTCTGAAGTTTCTGATAGCCGCATCGGACAACTCGATCAGAACGGCATCCACCGCAGTAAAAAGACTGTTCACCAAAGTCCCCAGAACCAACATCTGTGCCCAAAGAGGCAAGACTGCCGAGGCGTCGGTAAACTGGGGAAGAAAGGTGAAGTAGAATAGCAACGATTTAGGGTTCAAAAGCTCGACGGTCATACTGTCCCGCAGCGCCCTGCCAGGCGTCTTCACGCGAAAGCCCCCCGATGCGGATGCGATTGGGCTCGGCAATACGAGATACCGCAACCCCAACCAGATCAGGTACCCCGCCCCCGCCAGCTTGATCGCCTGGAACAGAACAGGGAGCGTCTGCAGCAGCAGAGAGAGACTGAAAGCCGCCGCCATAATGTGCAGGTAGGACGCCAGGTGGAATCCGAGCGCCGAATACCAGCCAGCACGTCGCCCGGCGGCAAGCGTCTCGGCCGCCATGTCGAGCATGCCTGGTCCAGGCACACAGGCGAAGACCAAAGACGCGAGGAAAAAAGACCACAGCAGATCGGCAGCGGGCATAGCCAGAACTCCAAGCAGAAGCCTGGAGTCGATAGCACATCGAATGCGCTCCCAGGGGCGTCATATTGACGCCCTTCTAGGAGCTGTTCATGGGAGCGGTGTCAGTGCGAAGAGCGGATTGCGGGAGAGAAACGCGTCGAGTGATGGAAAGGACCAGCTCTTTACCTGCCTGCAGTCGGTGATCCCGCACTGGGATAGCGTAAGCTCCAAGCGGAATGCGGCGTCAGGATCGAAGAGCTGCGCATAGGCCAGATGCTGGTCGCTGGAAACGCTTCCGGGAAGCTTCCGGCTATAGAGGCGACGCATGTTATCGCTGGCGTAGAGATGCCAGCCGGCGCCAGGCAGCCAACGCGGACTGCGCGGCCCTTCCCCATCCAGATCGCGCGCGAGGACAGCGCCTTGTGCCAGCAGGCTGTCGAGGCGCCGGGCCACCGCCTGTCGTCGCGCAGCAGTGAGTTGATAGGAAAGATCGGATAAGCCCAGCAAGGTGATCCCCGCGTGGTTGACGTCTTCGTAACGCTTCGGCGCGCGCGCCTTTTGTTTCGGGCGGTGCAGCGATACCCGATCGCTTTCCCGCCAACCCTCGTAGTAAGCCGGTGTCCAATAACGCCAGAGTGCGCCGTCTTCGTCGGCCTCCCAGGTTTCAACGAAAGCAGCGGCAACCGCGTGGGCGCGGGCGACGAGCACTTCCTGCCCCGTCTCCAGACCGACCTGCTCGAGGACAAAGGCCCAGCTTAACTGCCAGTTCCAGGGCGCCCAATGTCCGTCAAAGCGGAAAGGCGCGCCATAAGCAATCCGATAGAGGCCTTTGGCCGGATCGAAAGTGGGCTCATAGCTGCTAACCAGGCACTGGGCATTTGCAAAAATCTCCGCGCGCAGCTTCAGCGGACAGTCGCTCCCCAAGGCCTCGCAGGCGCGCAAGAGCGCACCAGAGATCATGGCCTGATTGATGACCAGGGAGACCGGGCTGCGCCGGTCGGTCGAGTAGATGCGCGAGGCCCAGGCACAGGAAGGATTGAAGTCGCCTGTAATGCCGAGGCGTGCGTTTTGACGTTGCAGGGTCGCTTCCATCGCCCCCGTCGCTAGCTCGGCGAAGACAGGGTGGCGGCTCTTTCGGAAGAGCTCCGCCAAAACCATGGTCCGGTAGCTCTGGCTCCAGCTCTGCTTGCCGGCCTCATCCGACGCACGGGCCATGGGCTCGCCCAGGTTCGAAAGCAGAGCGCCGGTGACCGCATGAAACGCCTGGCGAGCACTGTCGCTGCCACCCACGGAAAGAACGGCGATCGCGCCGCGCTCCCGGCCGAGTTCGAATGCGAAGAACTCATCCGCATCGCTGGTCGCGACGGGGAAAACGCGGCCCGAGCCGAATTCCAGCAAGAGGATATCGCTTCCGCGAGCCGGATCGCAGTAGACCTGAAGGCCGATGCCTTGCTTGAGCACCTTGGCACTGAGCAATGCGCATCCCTCCAGCGCGCCGATCCGCTCTCCCTGATCTTCCAACAGGCCATCCGCGCCGCGACGGTATCGAAAGAACTCGGTACTTTGGGTTTTCCTGTCGAAGACCGAAACGGTCACGGCGGCTGCCTTGTACGCCAGAACAGAAACGATCTGTCGCCGCGGCCAGTCCAGCACCTTGCGGCCGTCCTGGATCAGTTCGACTCTCGCCTTGGGTCCTTTGGTAGTGCGCAGGTGCACCGAGGAGCCCTCACGATCCATTCTAAAGCCGGTGATACGGGCGACATCGTCAAGGCTCTGGCCGTCGATCAAAAGCTCTCCATCGACCGTCACGCTTGCCCGGTAGGCCCCGTCTTCCCAAAACTTCAGAATTTCATGCGTTCCGGCCCGTTTGACCGACATCAAACCAGGGCGTGTGATCCCCCTGGAGGTGGCGAGACCGGTCCTTGTGTCGTAGGAAAAGTCCCGGCCCTGTTGCGAAATGTTCCATCCGCCCGTTCTTTCGGAACTCTCGGCGGACACGGAACCGCCGCCGCCCATCGCCGACAGAATAGCTGTGGCGATAAGGGCGGCGGCAAAGCTGCGCTGCGTCATACGGTCACCTTAGAAATTGAAGTAGATGAATTCGGTCATATCCTCCAGCCGGTAGAGCTGGATGATCGCGACGACTACCACCGCGGACATCGCCATGGCCCAGCCGCGCGACGGACGCCACACAAAGCGCTCCAGGACTTGCGCAGCCGAACCGCGTGCCGCCTGCAGCACCTCCTTCGCGTCGATCACCGGCCGGTAGCGCTTGACCATCTCGATCCCGTTCGGCGCCCAAAGAACGATCGCGCCGAGAAGAACGAACTGGGTCCAATAGAGACCGCTTTCGCGCAGAGTTTCTGCCCAGATTGCCGGATCGTAAAAGTCGGTGAAACCGAACATGCCCTGCAGAACGGCAATCGCACCGCCGAAGGTCTCAGCGCGGAAGAAGACCCAGGCAACAACCACCGCCAGCAGGGTGATCGCCTGCGACAGAGCGCGGGCGACCGGCCGCGGAACAATCGCCGGGGCATCGCCTTTGCCGAAGATACCGCTCCAGGCATGGTTCACGATCAGGTAGAACCCGTGCAGCAGTCCCCAGAAAACGAAGTTCCAGCTGGCGCCATGCCACAGCCCGCCGAGAACCATTGTCGCCATTAGGTTAATGTAGCGGCGCGCCTTACCGCGCTTGTTACCGCCGAGCGGAATGTAGAGATAGTCCCGCAGAAAGCGCGACAGCGTGATGTGCCAGCGGCGCCAGAACTCGACGATCGAAACCGACTTATAGGGCGAGTTGAAGTTGATCGGCAGCACGATACCGAACATACGGGCAAGACCCAGCGCCATATCGCAATAGCCGGAGAAATCGAAGTAAATCTGGAAGGTATAGGCCAGTGCCCCGATCCAGGCCGCTTCTGTAGGCACGCTCTGGCCCGCGTCCGCCAGGCCGAAAACTGCATTGGCCACAGGGGCGACACCGTCAGCGAAGACGATCTTCTTGAAAAGGCCGATGGCAAAGAGCGTGCCGCCGACCGACAGGTTCACGAAGACTCTCTGCTGGAACACCGAAAGACGGAACTGCGGGATGGTGTCCTTCTGCAGAACGATGGGACCCGCGATTAACTGCGGAAAGAAGACCACGAAAAGGCAGTAACGGGCGAAATCGCAATCGGCGATCCGGCCCTTGTATGTGTCGTAGAGGAAAGAGACCTGCTGGAACGTGAAGAAGGAAATGGCCAGCGGCAGAATGATGCCGAGCATAGGCAGCTCGACGCCGGGCATGAGGTTCACGTTAGAAATCAGGAAGTCGGCGTATTTGAAATAGGCCAGCGTTGCCAGGTTCCCCAGGATGCCGAAGGTCAACACCGCCTTGCTCTTTCGCGCCAGGATGATCCGATGCAGTCCAAAGTTTACTGCGACCGATGCCAGCAGCAGGATCAGATGCAGCGGGCTCCACCAGGCATAGAAGGCGATGGAGGCCGCGATGAGCCACCAGATAATGCCGCGTTCCCAGCCCAGCCAGCGCAGGACGAGAAACCCGAAGAGCGTGGGCGGCAGAAAGAGATAGATGAATTCCAGTGAGCTAAAAACCATGGTACCCGGACCTCCAAACTCCAACTAAAAGCGTTGTTTCCATTGACTTCCCGGTTTGCACCCGAAAGCCCTCTCCCCGATACAGCCGCTTAACCCAAATCACCCTCACCAGCCGACATCGCCATCAGGTCTTTCAACAGCGTTTTGGAACCTCGGTGGCCTAGGGCGGCGCCCTTACGCGCCAGCTTCAGAGCGCCATCCAGGTCCCTTGGGACCAGAACACCCTGTGCACAAAGCCGGGCGAGCTCCGCCATCGATCCAGCATGGCCTGCCTCGACACCTTTCTTGAACCAGGCAACAGCACCGGCACGCTCCAATCCGTGGGCTTCCTTCAGGTGCAAACGGCCCAGCGCTGTCATTGCCCCGCCGTGACCCAGTTCCGCGGCGCGGCGGAGCCAGCCAGTGGCTTCCTGCTGCGCCTTCTCCTTGTCCGAAGTGGCCAACATGAGATTGGCGAGGTCATGCATGCCGCCGGTGTCGCCAAGCTGACTCGCACGCCGGAACCAGCGCTCGGCTGCTTTAACGTCCGCGTTCACGAACTCTCCGTCCCGATAGAGGCGGCCGAGCATCTTTGCAGCGCTGCCCGATCCGCCGGCCGCCTTTTCTTCCAGCGCGGCAATTGCTTTGCCGGCAAGAAACTGGGCACGCTCTGGATCCGGCGTTATGCCGAAGCGGCCTTTCTTAAGGGCGCGGGCAAAGCGGATGGATGCGGACTCGTAGCCGGCTTTTGCCGCCTCGCGGTAGTGGAAGATGGCCTTGTCCAGGTCGCGCTCGACGCCGAGAGCACGCTCGTAATGTGCGGCCAGCTGCACGTGGGCCTTCTTGTAGTCCCACTCCAAAGCTCTGAGGAACCACTCGACCGCAATCCGGTTGCAATCCTTGCCTTTCGACCGCTGATACAGCCGGCCGAGCTCATAAGCCGCCTCACCCCGAAAGGGAAAGTTGTACTGAACGGCCTGCAGCAAGAGTTGGCGCGATTTCTCCAGATCCGGTTCGACGCCCCAACCGCGGCCATAGGCTTTGGCGCTGTGGAACATCGCGGTCGGATAACCCTGGTAGGCGTAGTGTTCGAAACTGGTTGCAGCCTCTTCCCACTTGCCGAGCTTTTGCAGGCCACGCGCCTGCTTGATGGCTTCGGCAACCACCGGATCGATGGGGGCGGAACGGCCTTCTTCGTCGTTTCCGTTCCAGAGGCTCAAGGCAGCGACGATGAGGCCGGCGCCGACGATGACCGCAACACCCGTGATCGGATGATCGAGCTTTTTCCTATCAACCATTGTTCCACCTCCAGATACGGCAGCCTTCGCCTTGGGTCATCGCGACGATGCCATCGGACAACTCCGTCTTCGTGTCGGCTGAAGTCACCGGACAGGTGAGATCGGCGCGGCGTTTCCGGGCCTTACGCACTGCCTCGGTCTCCCCGGCAGTCAGCTGAACCAGCTCACCGACGATGTTGCGGGCAGCCTTGGCATTGAAGTGATAGGCGTCGCTGAAGCGCGTCAGATCGCGTGTCAGCGGATTGTCGAAATCGAAATCGACAACCGGAGCCAGTTCCGCCAAACGGGTCCTGAAGCGGTGATTGAGATCGCCATAGCCGTACTCGGTGATCCGCCGCTGCATCTCCGAGATGGTCGGCGGGATCACAAAGATGAGCTTTACACCGTTGGCTTTGCTCCAGTCGGCAATCTCGACGATACGCGACCAGAGATCCTCGGAGAACTTGAAGGACTTCCAATCGGACCGCGCGTTTTTGCGGACCTGGCGCTCAAAGCGCGACGGCAACTCTCGTTCGATTTCAATGGCGGGCCAGAGCGCCGCCCAGCGGCCGTAACCGCGCCCCAGGCCCAGGTTCGGACCCTTAGAGATGACCGGCAGGTTCACCGGCCCCGTTACCTTCGGCAGAGTGCAGCCATAACAGGCCTCAGGGTTCAGCAGGCGATTGAGAGACGTGCTGCCGGGGGTACCGAAATCTGCGGCGCGTGCCGGCGAGATCAGCCTCGGACGCCAGCGCTCGGTCTGCTGCAGCTGAGCGGCATAGCGCTTGCTGATATTGCGCCAACCGACCTTGGCGACGAACCAGCTGGTGTAGTAATCGAAAGGCTTCTGCTTCAGGCGGACGGCTTCCGGAACCCGGTTCATCCCGCCCTTATGATTGGGATCGAACGAGCGAAGCTGGATGCCCACCACCAGAGTCTTAAGCTTCGGATCGTCCTTGATGTAGTGGAAGGTGTCGTAAACCTCCTGAATGGTGGCGCCGCCGTAGGCGAAGTTGAAGACGCTGGTTTGCCCCAGTTCCTTCCAGTATTTGTCGCGCAAGGCGCGGGCCCGGCTGTCGCCCAGGATGACGGTTTCCGCACCCTCAACAGGATAGCGCGCCATCTTCCAAAGCGGATAATGCGCCTTTTCGCTGACTTTCTGCTTTGGCAGATCCAGATCCACCGCCGCATTCATGTCGTAGGGATCGACAACGAAATTGAATGCTGCGGGCGCAAGACCGGCCGTTAAGGCCATTCCCATCGCAATGGCGTAAAAGCGCCCTCTTCCTCCGATAGCCGTCATGGCACAACCCTTCGTAAATGACTGTGCCTGATGGGGAGCAAGGGGCGTGCCATCGTCCGCCCACGGGATATTTGTTATTTTTCATAAGGTTAGAAAGATAAAATTTGTTTCAAATATGAGCAGTTTACCAAAATGCAAAGGCGGTTTTGCCAAATTCGAAAGACCTTGGCGCCCCAGTTTGCAAAGCGCCTACAGTCCCAGGACGGCATAGAGGATCGTTAAGGAGGGGATCGGGATCAGATTTGCATAGTGGACGGTCCCGAGCACCAGCAGCGCGACAGCAACGGCCGTACACCAGTTGGCCATAAGGTTCCGTGCCATTTCCTGAAGCGAGCCACCGCCCATCCCCGCTGTCTGGTTGCCGCGATTGGACCAACGCTGCTTAGAGAGGCGGAAGATGCAGTAGACCTTCACGGAAGCATTGATGAGCTGGTTAAAGTACAGGATCCAGGGATAGGCCATCTGGATCCGCCTGGAGTAGCCAAAGAGGAACAGCGACAACAGCATCCGGCTGACCGCGATAAAGATCACATAAGACGCGATGTAGGAAATGCCCTGCAGCAGGCTCGCCATAACCGCAAGGACCGGGCTGACCAGCATAGTCCACATGGAAAGACGCTGATCCACAAGGCACCACCAGATGAAAAACGGCATCCTGCGTGGCCCAAGCTTGATGGCCCGCGCACCGTTTCGAAGCATGTTTCCGGACCAGCGGCGGAAGTTCTGGACCATCCGGTCCATGCCGGAACCCTCGATGACTTCAACCGTGTAACCCAGCGCGTCGGGGACATAGCGCATGTGCGCGCCATGCTTGAGCATGAAGTACCAGGTGCTCTTATCGTCTCCAGACAAAAAGCGAAAATCACCCCATAACCAATGGTTTAGGTGATCAGCTTCAAGCAGGCGGATAAATTCAAGCTGCAGGAGATTCTTAGCTCGGAACACAGACATGCGGCCGGTCAGCGTCAAGACCCGGCCGGAAAGCGCGTGGGACTGCATGGCGAGACGGCGCTGAGCAAAGCGCATCTTCAGCCAGGTCTCGATCCAGCGCGGCCCGATACAGATAACCTCTTCGTCGGTGGTACAGGCCTGCAAGTCGGGATAGAGCTTGAACAGCGGCATACAGCGGCTGACCGCGCCCTCGGCGAGGATGAAATCTCCGTCCATGAAGACGACCAGGTCGTCCTCCTGCACCGGCAGACGGTTCATAGCCCGCAGCACGAGACCGATCGCGGCGCGCTTGCCGGAGACGTTCTGACGAATGATGCGCAGGGTTACATCCACATCGGCGGCCTCGCGCTTCAGGAAGTTGACGATGATGTCTTCGTCAAAGCGGTCGGAAGAGCCCAACCAGATCGTGCCCGGGACGCCGGAGTTGCGGATTTCAAGAACGATAGAGCGCACCACCATCTCGGTAATGGTCCGGTGCTCCTTGTAGGTCGTCATCATGAAATGCATGTGGCGCGGCCGCCAGCCTGAATCCCAGATCTTCTGCCCTTCCCGGCGCATTTTTGGGTAGACGAAGCGCCCATAAATGAAGGCCCGTACGGCGTGCGTGAACCACCAGCCGTAGCGCCAGACGCCCAATGCACCGATCACCAGAGTGATTTCCCGGGTCTCGATATCCCAGATCGAGTTTGGAAGGGTCAGGATACCGAGCAGGCAGCAAGCAAAGTAAAGCGCGATGCTAAACAGCGCCGCCGGAGTCCACTTGCGCAAACCGGTCGGCCATTCGGTCGGATCGTCGAGATTGCGGACCCGGTCCAGAATTGGCGTCGTGGCGGCAAGCCTGCTGCCGGAAGGATCACGATCAAAGCGCTTCGGCATGCGCCTCACTCCCTGCTAACGAACCGGTCTCGGCAAGGCTGGAGAAGATATCGCTGGTCATACGCCGGTCGAAGATCACGACCGCGGGAAGACCTGCGCGAATTCCTGAACTTCCTCCTCTATCCTTTTGTATTTTCAAAGAAACTGCCGCCGTACGTTCCTTCGTGCCGCGCCAGGTGTAGTGGTCGCTCTTGCCGTCGACAAATGCGGAGCTGCGATCGATGGCCACAACTCTGGCAAAGACATGACGACCGAGCGCGGGCAGAAAGACCTTCGCTTCGTCGTTCAGGCCAACCGCCAGGATTTCCTCCTGATCCAAAAACGCAGTGACCGTCAGATCGCTGTCCCGTTCAAGGACCAGCAGCGGTTCGTCTCGCAGAACGTTGCTATCGCCCGACTTAAAGAGCGTGACGATGCGTCCGTCGAAAGGCGCGCGAACGACCTGCTGTTCCTGCATGGTCTGCAGTCCATGTAGCTGCATCGCTGCGGTCTCGAACCTGCTGCGCGCCTCGCTGACATCGATCGCCATCATGTCGAGATCGGTCACGAACTCCTTGTGATTGTAGTGCCTTCGTCCGGAGACAGCGTCCATGGCCGTGGTCCGCTCCAGATCCAGCTCTGCCTCTCGCAGCGCCGCAGCAGCCTTAGTCTGGCGGTTGCGCGCTTCGTCGAGCTTCGCAGCCGTCGCATAGCCCTTTTTTGCCAGGGTCCGGGTCCGGGCGAGGTGCGCATCCGCCGCTTCCAGGGCACTTTTGCGCGCCTCGATGCGCGCCACCACGATATCCCGGTCGGTCCGATTGATGATCTGATAGAGCTTCAGGCGTTCTTTCTCGATCCGGAAGCGCTGCTCTGCGCGCCAGAGCGCTTCCTTCGCCTCGGTATACTTGATTTCCGCCTCGCCAATGCGTCCGGCAAGCCGCTGATTATCGATGCGGGCGATTTCCTCACCTTTTCGCACGCGGGCGCCTTCGACGAAGCGGACAGGCCGGACGATGCCATCAACCGGCATCTTGACGGTCTGCAAGGGCGCCGAAACCACCGCCGACTGCACCTCAAGGCGCATGACATTGCTATAGAGCAGGATGCCAACATAGCCAAAAACCAGGAACCCCAACACTAGGTAAAGCGTTGACATCACAATGGTCTTTACCGGCCAGCGCCGAACAGTGACCCCCTCCTTGGGGTTGGGATCCGGCTCCGTCGAGATTGGCGTTACAGGCACATCGATCCGACAGATGGCATCCTCTACCGTGCCCATCTTTCCGCGGATCAGATCCTGGATGAAATGACTCATAAGATCATGGGCGCGCTCGGAAAGTTCCGCGAATTCGAAGGCAACCAAGCGCTCTTCTTCCGCCACCCGAACCACCATGGCCTCGACCTCAAAGGAAATATCGAAACCCTGAAAAGGAAGCTCTATCAAAAGCTTATGGCTTGAATCGAGTGTAGGAAGTGCGGTTTCGAAGCCTTCGACACTCAGACCGCCGAGGCTCCAATCATGCGAACGGTACTTGGTCCCGCTGTCGAACGTGACATGCAAAGGCGCGGTCACCCGGTGGTGGCGGCGTTGGCAGGGTCGTTCCCGTACGATTCTCATGGCCTTAACTCCTTTGCCCCCCATAGCAGCAAGGGCTGTGCCATTTGGAGCAGGAGTAAAAACCGCAGAACTCCGGGATTTTTCAGGGAAAGGGGAAAGCTGTGCTTGCCAAATTGCAAAGATCTGTCTTTGCGCTTTGCACAGCAAACTCACCTTGCAAAGCGCAAAGAAACTGACAATTCACATCAGAAAACTACCATAACTATATGTTTTCGTTATTTTTCAAAATTTCTCATCATGAAAAACCTAAACTGGCAGCATCTTTGCGATGTCCTCCTCGACTGCGGCAGGAGCCGTGAAATTGCGAGGAGCTTTTATCATGCAGAATCAACTCATTACGCCCGTAATTCTTGCCGGCGGGTCCGGCACACGGCTCTGGCCTCTGTCTCGGGAAGACAACCCGAAACAGTTCTGCAACCTCTTCGGCGGCGAGAGCCTTTACCAAAAGACGTTACGACGCATTTCTGACACTGAACGCTTTGCCGCGCCGATCGTTTTGACCAACAAAAGTCACAGGGCACTGGCGGAGACCCAAGCAATGGCGGTCGGCGTAACCCCCGCGGCAATCGTCTGCGAACCCATGGGCCGAGATACCGGTCCGGCCATCGCGCTGGCCGCCCTCTTGGCGGGCGCCGAGATGGACGACGTGAAGCTGCTGGTGCTGCCCTCCGATCACCGTATCGAGAATCCCGGTCGTCTTCAGACCGCTATCGAGTCGGCGGCACGCTTGATCGAGGACAGCCCTTCGCTGGCCACCTTCGGGATCACCCCGGACCATCCGGAAACCGGGTTCGGCTACATCCGGGCCGGCACGATGATCCTCAATGCAAATGGCAGCCACGGCTACGAGGTCGACCGCTTTATCGAAAAACCGGACCAGTCCAAAGCGGAACGCTTGATCGCAGAGGGCGATGTCTACTGGAACGCCGGAATCTTTCTTTTTAGCGGGCGCCTGCTGATCAAGGAACTGAACCGTCACGCACCGGACCTGCTGAAAAGCGTGCGCCGGTCAATTGCGGGCGGAAAGTGGCGTGGCCTGACATTCGAGCCAGAGGCATTGGCCTTTGGTGAAGCGCCGAAACTCTCCATCGACTATGCGGTGATGGAGAAGACTTCGGACAGTTCCGTCTTTCCCGTCGCACCGGGCTGGAGCGATATGGGCTCCTGGTCCGCCGTCTGGAGCGAAGCGCAAGACGAGGCCGATTCAGACGGCAACCTCCTGCGCGGCGACGTCATGGCGACAGAGACCGCCAACTCCCTGATCCGGTCGGACGGCCCCATGGTCGGCGTCGCCGGCCTGGAGGACGTGGTGGTCGTCGCCAACCGCGACGCCGTCCTGGTGACCAACCGGCGGAACCCGCAGGGCGTCAAGGCGCTGGTCGAGCAGATGAAGCGGGATAACCGCAGCGAGCACCGCAAACACAGCGGCGAAGACCGTCCCTGGGGACGTTTCGACTCACTGGATATGGGTGAGAGTCACCAGGTGAAGCGCATCAAGGTCAATCCCGGCGGACAGCTATCCCTGCAGTACCATCACCATCGCGCGGAACACTGGATCGTGGTGGCCGGCACCGCGCGTGTGACACTGGATGATCAAGTCATGAACCTGAAGCCCTGCGAACAGGTCTTCATTCCGCAGGGTGCCGTACACCGGCTGGAAAACGTCACCGATCAGCCTGTCGAGATCATCGAAGTCCAATACGGCAGCTATCTGGGTGAAGACGACATCGTGCGCCTGGAAGACGTCTACGGCCGCAGCGCCGACACGAACAAGAAGGCTGGAGTTGCAGCAGCCCGAGTTTAACGCAATTCGAAACTCCTTGGAGCCACCGTAACCTCGCACGAACCTGGCTCCGCTTCCGTAGCGGCAAAGCTCCTCTCCCCCCGCAGGCCGCTGCGGAAGCTCCCTTTTTTTCTTCCTCAATCCTGGCCGAGGGCGGGCTCCACATCCAAGCCATAACCCAGCAGGCGCTCGTCGTCGCCGGCCATGCCGCTGATCAGAAGACTGGTCGGCATGCCATCGGCGTCGGTCCCGTTCGGCAAGGCGAGTCCCGGCAGGTTCAGGAAATTGCCGATCATGGTGTTGCGCAGCGCCTTAAGGTTCACGCGATGGAAGACCTCATCATCGGCTTCCAGTGGCGCAATTTCCGGCGCCGTCAGGGCCGTGGTCGGCATTGCGATCAGGGTATCACCCATCTGCGTGGACAACTGCCGGATCAGACCAGCGCGGGCGCGTTGCAGGGAAATCACATCGGCGGCCGACATCCCCTTGCCGCCCATAATGCGGTCGACCACCCGGCGGTCGATACGGTTAACCTGATCGGACTCCACCAGTGTTTTATGCTCGACATAGGCATCCGCCGCCGTGAGAGAGCCGAACTCCGCGGTGAGCTCAGCGGTCCTGGCGAAAACGTCCAGCGGTCCCCGGCGAATGCGGGCCCCGGCCGCCTCCAATCGCTTGAGGCTGGCCTCGAAATTCTCCGCAACCGCCGGATCGAGATCGTCGAGCACGATCGTTTCCGCCACAAAGAGGCTGAGCCCGGCAACCGGGCGCCGCCGCACGGGAGATTGGCGCAGCCCCCGAAGGGCGGCGTCGAGATGGACGCAATCCTCGACCGAGCGCGCCAGCGGCCCGATGCTGTCGAGCGTTCGCGAAAGCGCGAAGACACCCTGATCGTCGATCCAGCCTTCGCTCGATTTATAGCCGACCAAGCCGTTGAAAGACGCCGGAATACGAACCGAACCGCCGGTGTCGGTGCCGATCGCGCAAGGCGCCAAACCTGCCGCAACCGACACGCCGGAACCCGATGAGGAGCCCCCCGGCGCGCGCGGCACCGCGGGGCTATGCGGGTTGGCCGGCGTGCCATAGTGCGGATTGAGGCCGATCCCCGAGTAGGCGAATTCAGTCAAATTGACCTTGCCCAGCGCCACCAGGCCGGCCGCAGCCACATTGGCGACGCAAGGCGCATCCGTCTGCGCGGGTGCGGCGTCGCGATAGATGTCCGAGGCTGCCGTCGTGACCTCACCCGCCATGTCGAAGAGGTCTTTCCAGGCAATCGGCACGCCATCCAAAGCGGAAAGGGCGCGGCCAGAGGCCAGACGCGCCTCACTCGCCATGGCTTCGGCGAGGGCGCGCTCGCGGGTGATCTTCAGAAAGATGTTGCTGTCCGCCGCGGCCTCGATCTTAGCTAGCAGATGTTCGGTGAGCGCGACCGGGCTTGCCTCACCGGCGGCCAGCGCACGCCCGATGTCTGACGCACTGCGTCGGGATAAAGCGGCAAGATCTGTCATGGCAGAAAACCTCCAACTGCTTTCCAAGCTGAGTCGTCATATCGGAAGGAAGGACTGACGAGCGACTTGAAAAGCGAGATCAAGGCCGCCCGTACAAGAATACGACCCGAACCTCATAGCGCACCGCGATCGTGAAGACCAGCACGCGGCGAGCGCCGGCGAGCTTCTGTCTTTCAGGATCGATCGGTTATGGAAGAGAGAACGCCGAAAAAGCCATGCGGGCCGAAGCGCGCTTTACTGCAAAACGGTGACCTCGGGCGCCCGGGTTTTCAGGATCCCCCGTATGAGACCCGCCAGGGCCAGAAACTCATCCTGACGCGCGGACTGCCGGCGCCAGACCATGCCGATCATGCGGAAGGGTGCGCGCCGGCGCAGCGGTCGCGCGACCACCTGTTCATCGTGGAGAACCTCCGAGCGTACATAGAGCGCAGGCAGCAGGGAGAGGCCCATGCCCATGCTGACCATCTGCCGGAGGGTGTCGAGACTGGTGCCTTCGTAGTCCAAAGAAAGTTCGGCGCCATAGTCGGCGCAGAGATCGCGCACCTGGTCGTGCAAACGATGCCCTCTCTCCAGGGTCAGAACAGACTCCCCTTTCAAATCGGTCTGTTCGATCTGCTCCTTGGCGGAAAGGCGATGCTCCTTGGCGGCCACCACCAGAAGAGGTTCCCGGAACAATCGCGCCGTCTGCAGATCGCCCCCCTTCACCGGCAGGGGAAACAGCAGCAGATCGAGGCTGCCGTCATCGATAGCGTTCAGCAGGCTTCGCGGCATACCCTCGCGCACGTAGAACTTAAGCTGCGGATAGGTTCGATGCAGTTCCGGCAGGATGTGGGGCAACAGGTAGGGCCCAAGCGAATGCAGGGTGCCAAGGCGGATCGTGCCACCGAGCAGCGACTGGCCATGCTTTGCCAGTTCAACGATGTCCTGCACATCCCTTAGCACCGTCCGGCTGCGCGCCGCGATCTCTTTGCCTACGGGCGTCAAGAGGACTTTCGCGCGGCTGCGCTCGACCAGCTGTACGCCCAGCTTTTCCTCTAATTCCCGCAATTGTCCACTGAGCGTCGGCTGCGTGACATGTGTCATTTCGGCAGCCCGGCGGAAGTGCAATGTTTCCGCCACGGCGACGAGGTAACGAAGCTGCTGCAGGGTTGGCATAGAAGGAACTCTCCTGATTTGCGAAAGATAAAATCTATCGAAGAATTCCATAACTTCGATTGGCTCGATCAAATTTTCAAGCCCAGATGCAAAGTGAGGGAAGCTTGCGTGGACCTGCAATCATGCAGAGCCACCGTTCAAAACGATCAGGGACGGGAGAATTAGCCTTATGAAAAGATTTAGAAATATCCTTCTGGTCTGCGACGAGCGTAGCCTCCACGATGATGTCATCGGCCGGGCGATTTGGCTGGCAAAAGCCAACGGTGCCCGGATTACTCTTGTGGATGTGGTCGACTCGGCGCCGGGTGAACTATCGCGGCTGTTTAGCGCCCTGCCAGGGCATAGCGCCCAGGATGTCGAATACGAAGTGATCGAGTTCCATCGCGCGCGCTTGTCGCAGGTCGCGGCCCCGATCAGGTCGGAGGGCATCCAGACCAGCGAAGTGGTTTTGCAGGGCGTGCCTTTTGTCGAGATCATCCGCAAGGTGCTGCGTGATGGACACGATCTCGTCATCAAAGGGGCGGCAGGTGAAAGCGAGGGACAACGCCTGTTCTTCGCCAGCAATGACATGCACCTTTTGCGCAAATGCCCCTGCCCGGTCTGGATGATGAAACAGAGCGATCAGCAGCGCTACGCCAGGGTGCTTGCGGCCATAGATCCCATGGCTTCGGACGAGCAAAAGGACGGGTTGGATCCGCTGATCATCGAGCTCTCGACCTCGCTCTCACAGGTGGACGATAGCGAGCTGCATGTGATGCATGTCTGGAAGCTGGATGAAGAAGACAGCTTCCGCAACAGCGCCTTCGCACGCGTCCCGAGAGAGGACGTCGACCGCATGGTGGAAGAACGGCGCCGCCAGAGCGAACACGGCGTTTCCCAACTTCTGCTGCGTTATCCCGACAAGAACGGTGCGCGCCACATACATCTCATGAAAGGCGAGGCCCGCCGCGAGATTCCAAGCTTTGCCGAGGCTGAACAAGTCGATTTGATCGTAATGGGTACAGTTGGCCGGACGGGTATCAAGGGCCTGATCATCGGGAACACAGCGGAGGCGATTTTGAACCAAGTTCAATGCTCGGTGCTCGCTGTCAAACCGGTCGGGTTCGAATCACCGGTCACCTTGGAACAGGAGGCCACGCTGAACTTAAAGTCCGCCTAACTCAGAATAGCTTGATCGAAACTAGCGGGCGGAGGTTGCTGAGTAGCCTCCGCCCGAAGATATTGCTCTTCTAGGCACCAGAAAGTCTCAGGCCGCCCCGGTCTGTGCGCGCTGACGCAGACTATGCCAGACCTGTCGCGCCGCATGGGCTTCACCCGAATTGTGACCGAAGTCCGCGAGGCAAGCGTGGTAGTCCTGTTCCGCCTTCTGTATAGCGGAGGCCGGCGTCTGAGCTGCCGGCCTAGATGAGGTCTGCTTCCGCGATCGGGTTTGGTCCAGTCTGAGCATCGTGGCTTCTCCAATGGCTATCGTTACGGCCTTCCGTCTCCTCAATGGAACGCCCCGGCCTTCTCATGTCTCAATGTGGGTGCGAAACCAAGATCACTCCAATCGATCACACCTTCGCAGATCATCGGATTGCCCTATCATCGAACTGTTAACCCTCATCCGCGATTTTTGATAGTCAATATCTATCAAACAAAGTCCCTGGAGTGATTGGAGCACTCAGATTCCCAGCGCCATATCGAGAGTCGGGTCGCAGTAGATCGCGACGGCACAAACGAAAGGAGCAGACAGTGAGTGGGCGCTTCCTGAGAGACGAGGCTACATGCAAGCACGACAGAGCGGGCATTAAGACCGGCGGCGAAGAAGCAACCAGAGACAGGAGGTTGGGATCATGAGGACCGAAGCTCGATATCAGTCGCTCCGTGCCAAACATCGCAAGATCGAAGATAGGCTCGCTGCCGAAATGCAGCGTCCCTTGCCTGACAGCTTACTGCTTCAACGCTTAAAACGCCGCCGATTGGTGGTGAAAGAAGAGATTGAGTCCTGGGAACGGCTGATCGGCGCGATCGGACTGCCAATCACCGGAAACAAAATTGGTGTCGGGGCCTAGGACGTATCGACAGCCCGAATAGGAAAGCCGGTGTGACAGGGAAAGAAGTCGCCCGATAGCAGAGCGGCTCAAAAGCGAAGAAGCGGCGTCAACCTTCCCGCCAGTCCCGCTTCTCGCAAGGATGGCTGCGCGCGGGAATTTGTTTGCGTCGGCCCGCTGCGCAGCCATCGCAAATTCTTAAATCTGGGGAATCGAAAACCTTTATGAATAGAGTTGGTCAGGGGAAGGAGCACCAGAGCGGTGCGGATCAGCCAGGTCTTGCATCATCACGTGTAGCAGCTTTGCTATCGGTCGCGCTGCCGCTGTTGCTGACAGCGGTCTTCGCGATGCAAGTTCCCGCCATCGCCGATGGCGAAAAGCTGCGTTTCTCACAGGATTGGATGCCAAGCCTCGGCATCGCTTTTTCCTTTTTGCTGGATGGGCTCAGTCTGACCTTTGCGCTTCTGATCAGCGGCATCGGTACGCTGGTCACGCTCTATTCCAGCGCCTATCTCTTCGAGCACGCGCATTACCGGCGTTTCGTGCTGTATCTGCTGGCCTTCATGGTCTCCATGCTCGGTCTCGTCCTCGCCGATAACCTCATTACGCTCTTCGTCTTTTGGGAGTTGACCACGGTCACCTCCTACCTGCTGATCGGCTTCGACCACGCCTCCGCGAAGGCCCGGCGTAACGCACTGCAGGCGCTGTTGGTTACGGCTACGGGCGGTCTGGCACTGCTCGCTGGTTTCATCCTGATCGGCTCCGTCGCGGGTAGCTACGAACTCAGCGAGATCCTGAACCAAAGCGATGTTCTGCGTGAGCACAGCCTGTATCTGCCCATCCTGATCCTGGTGCTGGCCGGCGCTTTCACCAAATCGGCGCAAGTCCCGTTCCATTTCTGGCTGCCCAACGCCATGGCCGCTCCGACCCCGGTCAGCGCCTATCTGCACTCCGCGACCATGGTCAAAGCCGGTATCTACCTTCTCGCGCGCCTGCACCCGGCGCTGAGCGGCACCGAAGTCTGGGCCTGGACACTAACGCTGTTCGGCGCGGCAACCGCCGTTTTCGCTTCGATCCTGGCGCTGCGCCAAAGCGACCTCAAGCTGGTCCTGGCCTACACCACGGTTATGGCGCTCGGCACCCTGACGATGTTTCTCGGTGGTGACAGCAGCATCGCTATTGCGGCCGCGTTCACCTTCTTGATTGTGCACTCGCTCTACAAGGCTGCGCTGTTCCTCGTTGTCGGGATCATCGACCACCGCACCGGAACGCGCGACACGGCCAGGCTGCGCGGTCTGGCGCATGCGATGCCGGTCACCGCACTGGCTGCCGCCATGGCCGCCTTCTCCATGGCCGGTTTTCCGCCCTTCCTGGGTTTCATTGGAAAAGAACTTAAATACGAAGGCGCCCTCGCCATTGCATCTGAACCGCTTTTCGTCGCGGCGGCCGCGGTGCTCGCCAACGCCCTGATGGTCGCCGTGGCCGGCATCGTCGCCCTGCGGCCTTTTTATGGCGCGCCGCATCCGACACCGAAGCTACCGCGGGAAGCGCCGCCTGCCATGTGGTTCGGCCCGGCGATCCTGGCCGCCCTGGGCTTGATCCTGGGATTAATGCCCGGTCTCATTTCACATTGGCTGGTCGAACCGACAGTGAGCGCGATCAGTGGCCAGAAAGTCGATGTCTCGCTCGCGCTTTGGCACGGCATCAACCTGCCGCTTGTGCTCAGCCTCGTGACCTTTGGCTTGGGTGTTGCCATCTATGCCTATCGCACTCGTCTGCAGGATCTGCTCTCGAGACTGGCTGCCCGCCTGCCCTTCTCCGCGGACCGCAACTGGGACCGGCTCCTCGAAGCCCTGAAAACCTTCGCCGCTCTCCAGACCAGGCTTCTGCAGGGCGGCATCCTGCGGCGTTATCTCTTTATTGTTTTCGCCAGCATGGTGCTGGTTCTCGGCGTCACCCTGCTGCGCGGTGACGATCTTTTGCCGAGCCTGAGCTGGCCGGACGCCGCCTTTAAGCATTGGGCGGTTGTGATCCTGATCGCCGCCGCGGCGATCATGACCGCGCTGGTCCGATCCCGGCTCGCGGCGATCTGCGCGCTCGGCGTCGTTGGCGTCGGCGTTGCGTTGCTCTTCGTCATGTTCGGCGCACCCGACGTCGCGATCACCCAGTTGCTGGTCGAGACACTGGTCGTGGTGCTGGTGGCCGTAGTGATGTTGCGCCTGCCCCTCCTCAATGACGGCCGCAACCCGAAGCGCCGCGTCAGGCGGCTCGATGCGGTGCTGTCATTGGCTCTCGGCGGGCTGGTGACCCTCGTCCTGATGGCGGTGGTGCAAACACCTCTCGATCGATCGCTCACCAGTTTCTTCGAGACGGCGAGCGTGCCTGAAGCCTATGGACGTAATATCGTCAATGTCATTCTCGTCGACTTCCGCGCGCTTGATACCTTCGGTGAGATCGCCGTGGTCGCGGTCGCGGCACTCGGCGCCTACGCGCTGATCCGCAACTCGCTGCGGAGGAAATCATCATGAACTCGCCGATCCTGAATACCGCGACCCGCTTGCTGGTCGCGCTGATGCTGGTCTTTTCCTTCTACATGTTGCTGCGCGGGCATAACGAACCGGGCGGCGGCTTCATCGGCGGACTGCTCGGCAGCATCGGTTTCGTGCTCTATGCCATCGCCCACGGCACCACGGCCGCGCGCCGCGCACTGCGCCTCGATCCCGCCTCCATCGCCATGGCCGGCCTTGGTATCGCATTGCTCGCCGGGTTGCTGGCTGTCTTCAGCGGCACCCCCTTCTTCACCGGTCAGTGGCTGTTTCTGGGCGGCACGGAAGGCGACAAGGGACTGCCGATCAGCAGCGTTCTTCTGTTCGACGTCGGGGTTTACCTGGTGGTGATCGGCGCGGTGCTGACACTCGTCCTCGCGCTGGAAGAGGAGGTCTGAATGGAGACGCTGCTCGCCGTCCTGATCGGGCTACTGGTCGCCGCCAGCGTCTATCTGATGCTGGCCCGAAACCTTTTGCGCTTTCTCTTCGGCCTGGTGCTGCTGAGCAACGCGGCGAACCTGACCATTTTCGCGGCCGGCCGCCTGACGCCGGAAGCCCCGCCCCTCGTCGCACCGGGCATGGCAGCGCCGGACGGAATGGTCGCGAACGCCCTGCCGCAGGCGCTGGTGCTCACCGCCATCGTGATCGGCTTCGGTCTCTTCGCCTTCGCCCTGGTCCTCATCTATCGGGGCTATCAGGCGCTCGGCACGCTTGACAGCGACGAGATGCGCTACGCCGAGCCGGACGGGCGCTCGGATGAAGCCCCGCGGGAGGAAACCAGCACGGTTGTCGCGGCCGCCGCAGCGCCGCAGAGGAGCCTGCCATGACCTGGCTGTTATCTCTGCCCATTATCATTCCTTTCGCCATTGCCGTGCTGGCGTTCCTTCTGCGCGGCAAACAGGGCGCGGGACGCTGGCTCAGCATCGCGGGCAGCTTGCTGCTGCTGGCGGCGGCCATCGGCCTGATGTCCGCGGTCTGGCGCGACGGCGTTCTGGCCGGACAGATGGGCGGGTGGCCCGCGCCTTTCGGTATCACGCTGGTCGCAGATCTCCTGAGTGCCGTGATGGTCCTGATCACGGCGATCACGGGCCTGGCGGTCGCGGTCTATGCCTTAGCCGACATCGACGAGAACCGCGAACGGCTGGGCTACCACGCCCTCTTTCAGGTTTTGCTGGCCGGCGTCTGCGGCGCCTTTTTGACCGGCGATCTCTTCAATCTCTACGTCTGGTTCGAGGTGATGCTGATCGCCTCCTTCGGATTGCTGGTCTTGGGCGGCAGCCGCGAACAGATCGACGGCGGCATCAAGTATGTGGCCCTGAACCTGGTCTCCACCGTACTGTTCCTCTCCGGCATCGGACTGCTTTACGGGGTGACCGGGACACTCAATCTCGCCGACCTGCACCTGGCCGTGCAGGAGGTCGAAAACCAGGGTCTGTTGAGTGTCATCGCGGTTTTCTTCCTGATCGCCTTCGGTGTGAAGGCCGCGGTCTTTCCGCTCTTCTTCTGGCTGCCCGCCTCCTACCACACGCCGCCGGTGGCGATCTCCGCGGTCTTCGCGGGTCTGCTCACCAAGGTCGGGGTCTACGCCCTGATCCGGCTCTTCACCCTGGTCTTCACCCAGGACACGGACTACACCCACGGCCTGCTGCTGGCCGTCGCGGCGCTGACCATGATCACCGGCGTCTTGGGCGCGGCGGCGCACAACGAATTCCGTAAGATCCTGTCATTTCACATCGTCAGCCAGATCGGCTACATGGTGCTCGGGCTCGCGCTCTTCACGCCTCTGGCCCTGGTCGGTTCGGTCTTTTATCTGGTTCACCACATCATCGTGAAGGCGAACCTCTTCCTGATCAGCGGGGTGGCCAGACGCCTGACCGGGTCCTTCGAACTGTCGGCTATCGGCGGACTCTACAAGGCCAGCCCGCTGCTCGCGCTGCTGTTCCTCATTCCGGCCTTCTCGCTCGCCGGCTTTCCGCCCCTCTCGGGCTTCTGGGCCAAGTTCCTCCTGATCAAGGCAAGCCTCGAGGTGGAGGCCTACGTGATCGCGGGCGTCGGTCTAGCCGTCGGTCTGCTGACCATCTATTCCATGACCAAGATCTGGGGCGAAGCCTTCTGGAAGCCGCATCCTGAGGGCGGCCACCCAGAATTGGCAGTCCTGGACGGCCGCGCGCAGGTGGCGCTGCTGCTGCCGGTCGCGGGTCTCGCGTTGCTGACGGTCGCAATCGGCCTCTTTCCAGCGCCATTCCTGGAACTGGCGGAGCGCTCCGCCGCGCAGCTGTTGAATCCCACCGCCTATCTGCAGGCCGTGCTGGGAGGAACAAGATGAACCTCTTTCTGCTCAACGCCTTTCTCGCCGTCAGCTGGGCCGCCCTGATGGGCAGCTTCAGCCTGGCCAGCCTGTCGGTCGGCTTCGGCATCGGCTATGGCGCGCTCTGGATCGCCCGGCCTCTGTTCGGAGAGAGTCCCTACTTCCTGCGGGTCTGGCGGGTACTGCGCCTGATCTTCCTCTTTATCTACGAGCTGGTGGTCTCCAGCCTGCGGGTGGTCTGGGACGTGGTGACGCCGACCCACCTCAGCCGGCCGGGCATCATCGCGCTGCCGCTGGCGGCAAAGCAGGAGACGGAGATCCTGCTGGTCGCGAACCTGATCTCTCTGACACCCGGGTCACTGAGCCTCGATCTCTCGCCCGACGGTAAGACACTCTATGTGCACGCCATGTTCGTCGAGGATCCGGAGGAACTACGGAAGGAGATCAAGTCGGGTATCGAACGCTGGGTCCTGGAGGCGATGGAATGATGTCCACACCTGAAACGCTTGTTTCCTGGGCCGTCGAAATCGGCTTCGCGCTGATCATGCTCTCCGTGCTGCTGGCCTTCCTGCGCCTGGCCAAGGGGCCGAGCCTGCCGGATCGGGTGGTCGCGCTCGATCTCATGACGATTCTGGCGGTGGCCTTCTCGGCGCTCTTCGCCATCGCCGCCGACGAGCCGGCCTTTCTTGACGTGGCCATCGCCCTTGCGCTGGTCGCGTTCCTGGCGACCATCGCCTTCGCGCGTTTCGCCGAACGCCGCCGTGTGCGGACATTGGATCAGGCGTCTCCCGAAAGCCTGCCTGGACAAACCACGGCGCAGCCGCAATCAGGAGATCAGCCATGACAGAGATCGCCGTCGCGTTCTTCATTCTGGCCGGCGGGCTCTTTTCCCTCGCGGCCGCCGTCGGCGTTCTGCGCCTGCCGGACGTTCTGATCCGCATGCATGCCTCGACCAAGGCGGGAACACTGGGCTGCGGATTGATCCTGGTCGCCGTGGCGCTGCACTTCGGAGAAGGCGCGATCGTCGCCCGCTCCATCGCCGCGATCGTCTTCCTGATCCTCACCGCACCGGTCGCCGCCCACCTGATCGGCCGCGCCGCCTACCGGACCGGCGTGCCCTTATGGCATGGCACGGTCATGGACGAACTCTCGACGAACTCGCAGCATCGAGGCGGTGGTTCACCGCAAGAGACCAGCAAGCGATCCTAATCCGCAGCGTGAGAAACGCTCTTGGTATGACGCGACAGGCCGGTCGCGCAGAGAAAGCTGAGCGCGGACATCGCCGCGGCTGTCGCGAGACAGAGCGCGAGGCCGCCGAACTGATAACTGAGACCGGAGAGCAGAGTTCCGAGCAGGCGTCCAGCCGCGTTGGACATGTAGTAGAAGCCGACATCCATAGTGACGCGCGCCGAAGAGGTGAAGGCGAGTATGAGGTAGGAGTGCAGTGACGAGTTCACTGCAAAGACCGCACCGAACAGCAGCAGACCCGCCACCAGCGTCACTGTCAGCCAATCCGATGCGGCATGCGGCGAAAGCCAGGCCGCTGCGGCCAGACCGGCGGGAACGAGCGTCAGAAGACCGACCCAGAGCCGGGCAAGTCTGACCGTCTCCGCCAGGCTCTTCCGCCGCGCGCGCAGCAGCTTCGGGGCTGTCGCCTGTATCACGCCGTAGCCGATAATCCAGAGCGCCATGAAGGCGCCGATCTGAAAGAAGGCCTCGCGGTTCCCCGCAGCCGAACCGTCCGACAAGACGCTGTAGAAATAGATCGGAATCCCGACGACGAACCAGGTATCGCGAGCGCCGAAGAGAAAGAGACGCGCCGCCGAGAGCCGGTTCACATTGGCGTCTTTCGAGAAGACCTCGCGAAACTTCGCACCCTTTTTACCGCCGGAAAGACCGCCCGGCATGAGGAAGAACACCGCGGCCAGGATCACCGCGAGCGCGATGGCCATGGCCTGCACCGAAGACTCGAAACCGATGGTTCCCAGAAGGAGCGTGCCAAGCAGGAAGCCAAGTCCTTTGACGGCGTTCTTCGATCCGGTCAGCAGCGCGACCCAGCGAAAGAGCGCCCCCTCCTCATTGGCCGGTGCGAGGATCTTGACCGCGCTCTTGGAACTCATCTTAGCGAGATCCTTGGCGACGCCGGAGACGCCCTGCACCGCCATCACGAAGACCACAGAAACCAGGAGGCTCCAGCCGGTGTCGAGCTGCGTCAGCGCAAGCAGAGCGCCAATCTGCAGGACAAGGCCAGCGTAGAGCGTGCTCGTCAGGCCAAAGCGCGCCGCGATCCAGCCCGCGGAAAGGTTGGTGACGATCCCCATGAATTCATAGAGCAGAAACAGCCAGGCAAGCTCGATGGCGGTAAAGCCGAGCGTGTGGAAATGCAGCAGCACCAGCATACGCAGCGCACCGTCGGTCAGCATGAAAGCCCAATAGGCCGCCGTCACGACGCCGTATGCCGCCAGGGGATTCGAAGGCCGCGCTGCGGTCTGGCTCATAGCCCGCCGTCCCTACATCGAGGCGGCGACCATGCGCGTGACATCGGCGAGACGCCAGGCATAGCCCCACTCGTTGTCGTACCAGGCGTAAACCTTCACCTGCGTCCCGTTGACCACCATGGTCGACTGCGCATCGACAATGGCGGAGCGCGGATCGTTGACGTAGTCTGCGGAGACCAGTGGCCGGGTCTCGTAGCCAAGAATACCGGCCAGGCCGTCTTTGGACCATTTCTCGAACAGCGCGTTCACTTCCTCGACCGTGGTCGCGCGTTTCATCTCGAAAACGCAGTCCGTCAGCGAAGCGTTCAACAGCGGAACACGGACCGCATGACCGTTCAGACGCCCCTTGAGCTCCGGATAGATCAAGGTGATCGCCGTGGCAGAACCGGTGGTCGTCGGGATCAGGGAATTCAACGCCGAGCGGGCGCGCCGCAGATCCTTTGCCGGGCGGTCCACCATGGTTTGGGTATTGGTGACGTCATGAATGGTGGTGATCGAGCCATGCTCGATGCCGATTTCTTCGTGCAGCACCTTGACGACCGGCGCCAGGCAGTTGGTCGTGCAGCTGGCCGCGGTGATCAGGTCATGGGTGGCGGCATCGTAGAGGTCATGATTGACCCCGTAGACCAGATTGAGCGCCGGCGCTTCCTTGACCGGGGCCGAGACAACGACCTTTTTAACGCCCGCCGCATAGTAGGGCTGCACCTTCGCGGGGGTTTTGAAAACGCCCGTGCAATCCACCACCAGGTCAACGCCAAGTTCAGTAAGCGGTAACTCGTCAATCCGGCTGGCAGTCGTCATACGCATACGCTGGCCATTGATAGTCACGCTCTCGGCGTCCGACGAGAAGTCAGCCTTCCAGCGTCCATGTATGGTGTCGAACTCCAGAAGGTGCGCATGCTGCGCCGGGTCGCCGGTCGCGTCGTTCAGCAGGACAATCTTGCCCGGCAACCCCTCATCAACGAAGGCGCGCAGAACGAGTTTGCCCATACGGCCCAGGCCGTTGATTGCGATATTGACCATAGGTCGGCTCCAGAAAAATCAGGCCAGAGACATTAGGATGGAAACCAGTGCCGCGTGCGATTGGCCAGCGCGACCAAAGACAGCATGACCGGAACTTCCACGAGGACGCCGACGACCGTGGCCAGAGCCGCGCCGGAACCCAGACCAAAGAGACTGATCGCTACTGCGACCGCGAGTTCGAAAAAATTCGATGTACCGATCAGGGCGCAGGGCGCGGCGACGTTAAAAGGAATCCGCCAGGCCCAGGCAGCGCCATAGGCAATCACAAAGATGCCGTAGGTTTGCAGCAGCAGCGGCACGGCGATCAGCGCGATCACCAAAGGCCGGTCGAGGATCACCTGCCCCTGGAAACCGAACAGCAGCACGACCGTCGCCAGCAGACCGATCACCGAATAGGGTTTCACCTTGGCCTTGAAGTCTTCCACCGCCGCTTCGCCGCCACGCTGGATCAGGCGCCGACGTGTCTCGTAGCCGGCCGCCAACGGAATCGCGACATAAAGCCCGACTGAAAGTAGCAGGGTTTCCCAGGGCACCGGGATATCTGTCACGCCGAGCAGCAAGGCCACGATGGGCGCAAAAGCGAAGATCATCACCACATCGTTCACGCTGACCTGTACCAGCGTGTAGGTCGGATCGCCCTTGGTCAGCTGCGACCAGACGAAGACCATCGCCGTACAGGGCGCGGCACCGAGCAGGATGACACCCGCAAGATAAGCCTGGGCATCCTCCGGCGGGATCAAGCCGGCGAAGACGTACTCGAAAAACAGCACGCCCAGAGCGGCCATGGTGAAAGGCTTGATCAGCCAATTGACCGCCAGGGTCACCACCAAGCCCTTGGGCCGGTCGCCGATCTGCGCCAGGGCACCGAAGTCGACCCCCACCATCATGGGATAGACCATGGCCCAGATCAGAACCGCGATAACCAGATTGACCTTGGCGATTTCAGCCGACGCCAAAAGTTCGAAGGCGCCAGGCACAAGGGAGCCGAGCAGCAGACCGGCCAGGATCGCCAAGGCGACCCAAGCGGTGAGCCATTTTTCGAAAAATCCGATGCCGCCCGTGTCCGAAGCCGTAGTCTCGAGACTAGACATCAACGCCCGTTCCCGCGGGCGCAGGCGCGTCCGACTGCGCAATATCGTCCAGACTCTTTTGAAGAGAAATGCTATCGAGCGACGCGATCGGCAGCTCGACGAAAGCGACCATACGATGGTGCAATTGACGGAACGCTTCACGGAACGCGAGCGCTTTTTCACCGTCTGTGCCCTCGGTCTTGACCGGATCCTCAACCCCCCAATGCGCGGTCACCGGTAAACCCGCCCAAGGCGGACAGTCTTCGTTCGCCGCGTGGTCGCAGACCGTAAAGACGAAGTCGAACTGCGGTGCATCGTCATTCTGGAACTCAAGAATGTTTTTGGCGCGCAGGCCGCTGGTGTCGTAGTCGAGCTGGTTGAGTAGATCGATGGCATAAGGATTGAGAGAGGAAAAAGGACGGGTTCCGGCCGAATAGGCCTGGAACTTCCCCTGCCCCTCCTTATTGAGAATGGATTCGGCAAAGATCGAGCGCGCCGAGTTTCCGGTACAGATGAAAAGGACATTGAAGATACGCTCTGCCATATCGTCAGTTTCCTGATTGAGTCGTTGAAGAGAGTGCGCCGCAAGCGGCTCACAAAGTTCGGGGTGCCCCCGGCAGCAGTCCGCGACCAGAAACTGCACCAGCGCGCCGATCCGTTCGAGATTGACGCGATAGTAGATCGAGCGTCCATCCCGTTCGGATGTGACGAGACCGGCACGCGACAGCGTCGCCAGATAGACCGACAGGGTATTCTGCTTGAGACCGAGCGGACCCATGATTTCGCTAGGCCGCACCGCACCGGGCGCCCGCCTGGCAAGCAGGCGAAACACGGCAAGACGGCCCGGATGGCCAAGCGCGGTCAGCGCATCGGTTTCCAGTTTGAAGCTCATACTTCAATATATCATGTTTTCTTGATTTATAAAGCTTGAAGTTACCCTACCTCCCGGCATACGGCCCCTTTTTTCACCCTCCTTTCGCGATGAACAGGTCTTGACGAATTATCGATCTTTATATAACTACTTTGTTATGGAACAATTTGGTTATAAAGAGAGTCCCCAAAACCTGGACGCGATCTTCGCAGCGTTGGCCGACCCGACGCGCCGGGCAATTCTCTCGCGTCTGGCAAGCGGAGAAGCCTCCGTGAACGAACTCGCAGCACCGTTCCGGATGAGCCAACCCGCCGTCTCGAAGCACCTGAAGGTTCTAGAGCGTGCAGGACTCATCGAGCGTCAAATTGACAGGCAGCGGCGGCCAGCGCGGCTGAAGGCGGAGCCGATGGCGGCAGCCGTCAGCTGGCTGGAAGACTTCAAACAGTTCTGGTCCTCGAGTTTCGATCAGCTTGACGATCTCTTGAATGAACTAAAACAATCCGAAAAAAGGAAAAAACCGGAATGAGCGATTTGCCGACCTACGTGCTGGAACGAACATTCGATGCGCCGCGCGAACTGGTTTGGAAGACCTGGACCGATCCGGATCTGCTGACCCGCTGGTACGGGCCACGCGTAGAGACAATCGTCCACCAACTTGAGGTAAAGCCCGGCGGCCTTTGGCTAGGCGAAATGCGCTGGGACGGCAACTCGCACTACCAACGTGTCGAGTACACTGAGGTTTTGCCGCCGGAACGCCTGGTCTGGCTTCACTCGGTTTCCGACGCGGACTGGAACATCATCGCCAACCCCATGATGCCGGACTGGCCAAGGGTCTTGCTAACGACTGTCACCTTCGAAGAGGACGGCGACCAGACCCAACTGCGCCTAACCTGGGTTCCCCATGAAGCCAGCGATGCCGAGATCGCCTGCTTCGCCGGCGCTATGGATGGCATGGGTAAAGGCTGGGGCGCCGGTATGGATCTTCTGGCGGAACTGCTCGCCGAACTGAAGGCGTAAACGGGCGCAAGAACAGCAGACCTTCGCTTACATCGCAGTTGTCATGTGACAAGGCCGCGCTGGTCGTCACGCCCCATTGCCACAAGCAGCGGCGCATCGTTCTGGCGCGCCTGAAAGGCTTCCTTACTGCCGAGGCCCTGCCAGTCCGCCAGGATCAGGGACTGCGCCACTGCGCCGCCAAGCGTGGCGCCTGGGCCGGTGACGATGAAGAGATCGGGCGCGAACTCGCGGGCGGCGATTTGGACCGCGCCGGTAAAATCGTAAGGCTCGGTCACCTGATGCCCCAGGGTGTAGTCCCAAAGCGCGCCGGTATCTGAGCTGTGCGGCCACCAGATGGCGCCTCGCCCATCGATCAGAGGCACTTGGGGCTGCCGGAAGAGCGAGGCAGGTAAGGCTGCGCGGCCGCGTTCGGAAACCGGCTGCTGCAGATCTGTATGAAAGGCCGCATGATTGGACAGGATCATGGGAAAGCGGTCTTGCACCGGTGGAACTCTGCTTTCGAAGGCCGCGAGCCCGGCCTCATTTCCCCCCAGCACCAGCATGCCGCCCAGATCGATGGAAAGCGCCAGCTCGTGATCGGCACGGGAATCGATGTCCTCCACCAGCGCCAGCAATTCCGCCTTGCGTGCACTCTCCGGACGCCAGTCCTCGTTCAAGAAGGGATAGACGATCTGGCCGCCGATCAGGGCTTCCTGCATCAGGCTGCCCATGGTGTTGACCACCCGGAAACCATCCTCGTCCGATAGGGCCGCAGCGGCAGCGAGGGCGATGTACCAGCCCATGGAATTGCCGGTGACCGCCACAATCTCGATGTCGTCCGCGAGCGAGCGCGCATCGGCCAGCGAACAGGCGTAGATCAACGGCGAAGCAATGTCGCCACGGCTGTGCGTCGCCAGCGAGAAGCGCGCCGCCCCATCCAGTTCAGACAGGCTTGGCTGACCCTGTGCCGTTCTGATGCCGTCGAAGGCAGTCATCATGTCGGCCTTGTCCGCATGGTGGCGTGTCAGGTACCCCAATTCGGTCTTATTATAGGTGCCCCGCCCCGGACAGATGAGAACCGCCCGCCGGGTCATGCCTTGACCTCCATCAGCGCGCGTGCCGCGGCCACGATCCCGTCGCGTGACGGCAAGGTCGCGCCATAGGCGGGACCGGTGGCGATGAAACTGTCTTCCGCCGTGACGCGAGCTGTGGGAACGTCTCGGCGTTCCGCGAACAGCGCCATCAAGCCTTCGGCCTGTCCTCCCGTCCGGCGGCACTCATCGACGATCAGGATCCGGTCACAGTCCTCGGTCGCCGCCAGCAGCGCTTCCTCAGGCAACGGCGCGAGCCAGCGCAGATCGACGATGCGCAGGTCGATCCCGGCTTCCCGCAGAAGCGGTTCGGCCTGACGCGACAGAAGATGGCCGTTCCCGTAGGTGACGATTGCGAGATCCTTCCCCGCTCCGTGGATGCCCACTTCCCCCAGCGCGATCTTCTTGTCCGGCGCCGGATAGTGACACATCCAGGCGCCGTCTCCGGCCTCGTGGAGGTCGCGCATGGGATAGAGCGCGATGGGCTCCAGGAAGACCACGACCCGCTGTTCCTCGCGCGCCAGACGGACGCATTCGCGCAGCATCTGCGCCGCATCCGCACCGTTGGAGGGACAGGCGATGATAACGCCGGGAATGTCCCGCAGCACCGCTATGGAATTGTCATTGTGGAAGTGTCCGCCGAAACCACGCTGGTAGCCAAGCCCGGCGATGCGCAGGACCATCGGGTTGGTGAACTGGCCAACCGAGAAGAATGGCAGGGTCGCTGCCTCCCCCCTGATCTGATCCTCGGCATTGTGCAGATAAGCCAGGAACTGGATCTCGGGCATCGGCAGGAAACCGTTCTGCGCGACACCGATGGCCAGCCCCAGGATCGATTGCTCGTCCAGCAGTGTATCGATCACACGGTCTGGCCCAAAGCGTTGCTGCAGTTTCTGCGTCACGCCGTAGACACCGCCTTTGCGCCCCACGTCCTCGCCCATCGCCACGATCTCTCGGTGCTCCAGCATCAGATCGGTTAGCGCCCAGTTGATCAGGCGGGACATGGGTTGCGGCGCGTCCATTGCCTTGAGATCCACGCCGAAGGCTGCCGCACGGTCGTCCGCCGAAGGACCGTTGGTGGGCCGGCACTGCCGCTTCGGTGGAATCAGGCTGGCCGTGACATCCTCAGCGTTGCGCAGATGAGGGCGCGTCACGGCCTGTTCCGCGACGCGGCGCACGCGGCTACAGGTCTCTTCATAAATTTTCAGAGCGTCGGACGCGGCAAGAGCCCCTGCTTCTTCCAGCAAGCGCGCCGAATGCAGGAGCGGATCATTGCCTTCGTCAGCCTCCACCTCCGTTTTTGGCAAATAACTGGTGGCAACATCGGCGCCCGCGTGTCCGTAGAGACGGACTGTGCGCAGATGCAGGAAGGCGGGTTTGCGGCGCTGGCGCACAAAGGCCGCGGCTTTCGCCGTCACGCGCGCGGCCTCATAGATATCGAGACCGTCCGCGGTAAAATACTTCAGACCCGGCCGGTCGCGCATGGAAGCCTCGACCCAGCCGCGCGGGGTCTTGGTCGAGATGCCGATGCCGTTGTCTTCGCAAATCAGCAATAGCGGCAGAGGAACGCCCTGGAAGGAGGTCCAGCAGGCTGTGTTGAACGCGCCCTGCGCCGTGGAGTGGTTGACAGAGGCATCGCCGAAAGAGCAGACCGCGATGGCATCCTGCGCCAGCACCCGATGCTCAGGCGCGATCCGTCGCGCCAGACCGATGCTGTAGGCCGCGCCCACGGCCTTGGGCAGGTGACTGGCGATGGTCGAGGTCTGCGGCGGGATCATGAGGACCTTGGAGCCGAGCACCTTGTGCCGGCCGCCGCTGGTGGGATCTTCCGACGAACAGGCGAAGCTGAGCAGCATGTCCCAGGTCATGGACTGGCCCGGCACCTGATCGGCGCGCGCGATCTGAAAGGCCGCGTCGCGGTAATGCAGGAAGGCGATGTCGTCCGGCCGCAATGCCTGCGCCACGGCGGCCATGCCTTCGTGACCGCTGGAGCCGATGGTGTAGAAACCCTGCCCCGCTTTCTGCATGGCCCGGCTCGTGATGTCGAGCGCACGGCTCAGAACCTGGGCGCGGAAAACGGCGACGGCCTCGCTCGGCGTGAGGTTCCCACCGGGGCCGCGCCCTTGCGGAAAGTCGCGCGCCGCAACCCGGCGCAGAAAGTTATCGTGAACGATTTCGGCGCGGTCCATGACGCATTCCTGAATGTATAACCCTTGGCTGCTTTACGACTGCAGAGCCGCGACCGCCCGCGTGATCCTCTGCAAAGCGTCCCGCAGAATTTCCTCCGCATAGGCATAGGACAGACGGAAGCTCCTGGGTCCGGAGAAAGCCCGTCCAGGAACGAGCGCCAACCCCTCCGTCTCCAACAGATAGCGGCAGAAGTCGGCATCATCTTCGATCACTTGGCCATCCGGTGTCCGCATGCCGATCAAACCCGAACAATCGGGAAAGACATAGAACGCCCCCTCCGGCACAGGGCAATGGAGTTGCGGAATGGCATTCAAGGCGCTGACCACCAGATCGCGGCGGTGCTGGAACGACGCCTTGCGTTCCTCCAACAGAGACTGGTCGCCAGAAAGTGCAGCCAAGGCCGCAGCCTGCGAAATCGAGGAAGCACCGGACGTGCTTTGACCCTGTATGACGGCCATGGCCTTGATAGCTTCAACAGGCCCGATGGCCCAGCCGAGGCGCCAGCCGGTCATGGAATAGGCCTTGGAAACGCCGTTGATAACGACAGATCGATCCACCAAATCCGGCAGCGCGTCCCTGATCGAGGTAAAGGGCACGTAGGCGATGTGCTCGTAAATCTCGTCCGACACGACCCAGACATGCTCATGCTGCCGGAGCACGTCACCCAGAGCCTCGAGCTCCGCCCGGCTGTACATGGCGCCGCTCGGGTTAGAGGGCGAATTCAACAGCAGCCAGCGCGTCTTGGGCGTGATCGCCGCGGCCAACTGTTCGGGTACGAGCTTGTAACCCTGATTAGGCCCGCAGACCAACTCGACCAGTTTACCCTGCGCACCCCCGATCATGTCACGATAGCTTGTCCAATAAGGTGTCGGACAGATCACCTCATCGCCCTCGTCCAGCGATGCAAAAAAGAGATTGAAGAGCGCCTGTTTTGCCCCGGTTGAAATGATGACGTTTTCAGCCGCAACGCCTGCGCCTTCAGCAACCTTCGCCCGTAACGCCGGCGTTCCTGCCGTCGGCGGATAGCGGGTCTCACCCGCCGCCATCGCCGCTGTGGCCGCAGCACAGACATGCTCGGGCGTGGGGAAGTCGGGCTCGCCTGTGCCAAGCGAAATAACGTCCCTGCCGGCTGCGCGCATCCGCGCCGCAGCTTCCGAAACCTGAACGATCTCCGACATCTCGGCGGAGGCAATGCGTTGCGCGCGCCGGAAACCAGCGCGTTCTGTCGTGACGATGCTATCCATTGTTCGCGTATGCCGATCCTGTTTTGGTTGCAAGGAATGCCGAAAGCGGCACGTTTTCCTGTTTCAGGAAACCGGAATTCGGCAGCGCGCCGTCCCGGACCATCTCGATGATCGCGACGACCGAGGAAGCTGTGGTCCAGGCAATGGCCGTGCGCTGGCGGCCGGCCAGTTCGATCGGCTTGTAGCCGCGCACGAACTCATGGCGGGCCAGCTTGTCGTCCTTCGTCCCTTCCGCCGCGACATGGATATAGACGATATCCTCATCCACCGGCGGCTTGGCATGCACAAGGATCTCGCCGGCTTCTTTGCGGCGCTCGCGCATCAGCAGCTCGTGGAAAAAGAAGTTCATCAGCTTCACATGACCGGGATAACGCATGGTCTTGTAATCGATGTTGGGCACGCGCCCCAGGTAAGTCTCGCACATGGTGCCGAGGCCGCCCGAGGTGGTGAAGGCTTCAAGCTCCGTGCCCTGGATATAGAGCTTTTCGATCCATTCCATGGGGGAGACCCATTTGATCTCACCGTCTTCCAGAACTTCGCAGTCGTTCAGGTATTCGTTCACCACACCCTCGGGCGACCAGTTGAAGGAGTATCCCATCAGGCCGGTCGGGTTCTGTGGCAGCGCGCCGACGCGCATCCGGCAGGAGCGGCAGTCGTCGAACTGGGAAATCAGATCGGCGCCGACAATGCCGACGAAGCCCGGCGCCAGACCGCATTGCGGCGCCATCAGTCCCTTGGAGGTGGCGGACATCTCGATGATCGCCTTGGTGGTGGGCACATCCTCGGTCAGATCGAAGTAATGAATACCGGCAGCGTGGGCCAACTCGGCGACCGCCGTATTCAGGTGATAGGGCAAACAGGAGAGGACTGCATCGACCTTTGCCAGTTCCGGCGCGAGCGCCTCTGCGGAACTGATGTCCAGGGCTTTGACGTCAAAAGGAAAGGATTTGTCCGGGGCCCTCATATCGAAGCCAGTCACCTGGAAACCGGAACCGGCCAGCAACTCCGCCGCTAACGCGCCGACTTTGCCCAACCCCAACACCGCAACGCTCTGCATCTGCACTCCGCCTCCTAGGAATTTCCGCCATCTTACCGCTTTTAATAGGCAGAAAAACTCACTATTAACTCACCAAAAGATGCATAAATGTAATGAATAGCGATCAGACATCGGCATGACCTCGACCCGCCATCTCCCTTCGCTCGCGGTTCTGCGCAGCTTCGAAGCCGCCGCGCGCCATGAGAGTTTCACCCACGCGGCCGAAGAACTCAATCTTACGCAGGGCGCCATTAGCCGTCAGGTGAAAGAACTGGAAGAAACGATCGGCGCGTCGCTGTTTCGCCGCGAAGGCCGGAGCGTGAGATTGACCCAGACCGGCTTCGATCTGGCGCGGTCCTTGTCGTCGGATCTGGAGAGCCTGCGGAACAGCATCTCCGAGGCGATGGCCGCGGGCAAGGGACGCAGCCTCTTGAAGCTCGCGGTGCTGCCGACCTTTTGCGATCGATGGCTGGTGCCGCGGCTCAGCGATTTCCTGTCCCGTCATCCTGAAATCCAACTCAGCATCGCCACCCGCGACCGGCCTTTCAATCTGTCGGAGGAGCGCTTCGACATGGCGATCCACTTCGGGCGCGACGACTGGCCGGGCGGGCACCTAACCCACCTGTGCAGCGAAACGCTGTTCGCCGTAGCCTCGCCGGCGTTTCGCGATCGCCACGAGATCGAAGATCCGGCTGACCTCACGCGCGTGCCGCTTCTGCAGCTCGAGACCCGGGCGGGCGCCTGGTCCGACTGGTTCGCCTTTTGCGGGCTGGCACAAAGGAACGAACCGCCCAGCATTCAGTTCGACCAGTTCTCTACGATCATCACCGCCGCCAAGCATGGGCTGGGGGCCGCGCTCTTGCCGAGCTACCTGATCGAACCGGAGCTGCAAAGCGGCAGCCTCGTACGGCTCGTGGAAAAGGAACTCTCGACGGATAACAGCTACTGCGTGGTCGCGGCGAGCAAAGACCCGCCCGTCAATGTCCGGAAGATGACGCAGTGGCTGCTGGAAAACCTAAAGTCGCTCTCTTGACCGTCTCTCTATTCCTCGTTTGTCGCGTTCTGTTTTAACGCCTTCGCCGCGCGTAGGCTCGTGTGCACAATCGCGAAGACGGTGACGGCAGTCAGCACCCAGAAGACCCAGGTGATCGGTCCGCGGAACAGGATCTCGGGCGAGCCACCGGACATCAGCATGGCCTGACGGAAATTATCTTCGAGCAACGGTCCCAGAATGAAGGCGATCAGGAAGGGCGCGGCCGGGATCCCGTAGCGCAACATTACGAAGCCGAGCCAGCCCACTGCAAACATCACCCCGACATCGAAGACGTTGTTGTTCACGGCGTAGCAGCCGTAGACGCAGAGCACCATGACCAACGGAAAGAGGATCCCGCGCGGAATATCGGCAACATAACGAAAGACCCGGATCGCCGCACCGCCGATGAAGAACAGCGCCACGGAACTGACAATCAGGCCGACGAAAAGCCCGTAGATGAGATCCACGTTCAGAACGAACATCATGGGACCGGGCTGCAGGCCGTGGATCATGAAGGCGCCGATGATGATGGCGGTGATCACATCGCCCGGAATGCCCAACGCGAGCAGCGGGATCAGGGTCGCACCGGCGACGCCGTTGTTGCCGGCCTCCGAGGCCGCGACGCCTTCGATCTCGCCCTTGCCGAAATTGTCGCGGTTGGGCGAGGTTCGGCGGGCTTCACTGTAGGAGAGAAAGGCCGAGGGTGCGGCGCCGATGCCTGGGATACTGCCAAGAAAGGCGCCAATCGCCGAACCGCGGGCGATGGTCTTGAAGCAGCGCTTGTACTCGGCAAAGCTGACGCTGTGCCGGCCCAGACCTCTGACGTTGCCGTCGTGGCCGTGGGGGCTCCAGACCATCGACAGGATTTCGGGAATGGCGAAGAGACCGATCAGGACAGCAATGAAGTTCAGCCCGCCCATGAGGTTCGGATCGTTGAAATTAAAGCGGTTGGTGCCGTAGACCAGATCCAGGCCCACAGTCGCCAGCAGCAGACCCAGAACCGCCGAGATCATACCTTTCAGCAAGCTGTCTCCCGACACACCGGCAATGATGGTCAGCGAGAAAAGGATCAGCGTGAAGAACTCCGGCGGCCCGAAACTCAACGCGAAGGACGCCAGCCAGCCGGCGAAGAGAATGAGCGCAAGGTTCGAAAAGAGATCCGCCGTGCAGGAGGCATAGAGCGCCATGGTGAGGGCGCGCCCGGCCTCACCCTTTTCCGCCATCGGGTATCCGTCCAGCACCGTGGCGCTGGAAGCCGGTGTGCCCGGGGTCTTGATGAGAATGGCCGGAATGGATCCTCCGAAGATGCCGCCCTTGTAAACGCCGAGCAGCAAAAGGATCCCGGTGACCGGCTGCATCGCAAAAGTGAACGGCAGCGTCAGGGCCACGGCCATGGTTGCCGACAGGCCCGGGATCGCGCCCGCGACCGTGCCGATCGCCACGCCCACGATCAAGGCCAGGATGGCCTCGAAATTCGAGACCACCGCCAGGCCGGTCATGATGTTGTCGAAGAAACTCACGGCAGCCTCACAAAGTCACCCTGCGGGATGGCGACGCCGGCCACGTGGGCGAAGAAAGCATAGAGAATGAGAGGAACGAAGACCGCCGCCAGAACCGCCGCAACCGGATGCCGCGTCTTGATCAGAAAGGCCAGGGCGGCAAAGGCGAGCATCGACGTCCAAACCATCCCGATCACCGGTGCGGCCAGGACATAGAGCACCATCAACACGGCCATGAGTCCGAGACGGATTGGAGCGCCACCCACGCCACCGAGAAAGCTCTCGTGGTTCTCGTTGTCCAAGCGGCGCGAGGTCAGCAGCAGACCGATACCGCCCAACGCCAGAAGCGCCGCCAGGATGCGCGGCCAGAACAAAGGCGACAGTACGATGTTCTGAACATTGCTGGGCGACGTGACGCCGTAGGGAATGCCGACGAGATAGAGAAAGATGGCGAAGAGGATCGCCGCAACGCCGATTTGTCTGTGGGATTTCGCGGACACCTCGCCCCCCAGTCCGAAGGATCGTGCTCGAAGCACTTCGGGCGGCCCGAACGCTACAGGTTCCGGGCCGCCCTCAAACGCTTAACTCCAGGGGTTTATCAGCCCTCGATCCTCATGCCCAGCTCATCGACCAGCTTGCGGAAGATGTTGTACTGACCCTCGATAAAGCTCTGGCTTTCCGCGGGGTCCATGAGGCGAATGATCGAACCGCGGGCTTCCATCTTGCTGCGGAAACCTTCGTCTTCCGTCGCGGTCTTCATCCAGCCGCCCCACTTTTCGGCGACATCATCGGGAAGATCGTCGGGACCGGCGATGCCCGTCCAGCCGACGAGCTGCTGCAAGGCCGGCTTACCGAGATCGACCGAGGTCGGCGCGTCGAAACCGGCGACCGGCTCCGAGGTCGTGACCATAAGCGGACGAAGCTGCTTGTTGGAGACGAAGCTCGCCAGCGCGGAGGAGTTGGTGCAGATAAAGGTCGCCGTGCCGTTCAGGACTGCGGTGGCTGCTGCCCCGCCGCCCTTCAGCGGAATATGAGTCGCAGCCTCCAAGGGATTTTCGATGCCAAATTCTTTCAGCACCATTGCACCAGCCAGATGCAGCAGCGAACCGACACCCGAAGAGCTGTAGCTCGCGCCACCGGATTTGACCTTGGCAATCAGTTGATCCATCGAGGTGATGTCGGAACCCGCATTCACCGCGCAGGCGACCGGATTGATCTCGTAGACACCGACGAAGCGGAAATCGTCCAGCGTGTAGGGAAGCGTCGCCTTCATCGCCGGGTTCACCGAGTGGGAACCGACACGCGCGAACAGCAGGGTATAGCCGTCGGCCTTGGCATTCTGAACAGCGACCGAACCGGTTGCACCGCCGGCGCCGGTCTTGTTGACCATGACCAGAGGCTTGCCAACCGCGTTGCCCAGCGGTTCGGCAATTGTTCGCGCCGAAATATCCGTCGCGCCGCCGGGGCCGTAAGGAATCACCATATTGACGGGGCGCTCGGGGTACTCCGCCTGCGCGGCGGTAAAGGAAACGGCGAGCGCTGCCGCTGCGGCAACCCCCTTGATCACGTACTTCATGTCGGCTCCTCCCATGTCATTTGTTCGATTGTTGTTTCATTTCACTGGACTGACTATAGCAGCCAGATCCGAGTTTTGATCGATTGACTTAGGTTATGAGTAAGTATATTTTTATAAAAGATACAAATTTTTACATAATATGTAAAAATTACTTACACTAAATCATGTCCATCCGAAACCTCAAGACTCTGATCGCCGTGGCCGACAACGGCACCTTCACCGCCGCCGCCGATGCGGTGTTCGTGACACATGCGGCCGTCAGCCAGCAGATGAAAGCGCTGGAGGACGAGTGGAACGTGGTCATGTTCGACCGTTCCAAACGCACGCCTGAGTTCACACCGCTCGGCCGCGCATTGGTCGCCCGGGCACGGGAAATCGTCGCCGCCTACGACGGTATCGTCCCTTCCGTACTGGGAGACGACGGCTTTCGCGGAGAACTCACTCTAGGCGCGATCCCGACGACCCTGACCGCCCTCGTCCCATTCTCGGTCGCCATGCTGAAACAGGATCACAAGGTGCTTCACGTCCGGGTCGTTCCCGGCCTCACGACCGACCTGGTTTCGCAGGTCGAGCGCGGTGCCTTGGACGCCGCAATCGTGACCAAGCCCCCAATCATGCCCAGCCGTCACCAGTGGCATGAGATCGCGCAAGAACCGATGGAGCTTCTGGCCTCCCAAGAGGTCGAAAGCGACGACCCCATCGAGCTGCTGAAAACCAATCCCTACATCCGCTTCTCACGCCAGGCAGTGGTCGGCGCCATGATCGAGCAGTGGCTTCAGGATCGCGGCATCGAGGTTTCGGACAGCATGGAGCTGGAAAACCTGGACGCCATCTCGAGCATGGTCTTCGCCAACCTCGGCGTCTCCATCGCGCCCAGCCGCTGCGTGGTCACCCCGAACCCGCTGCCACTCAAGCGCATCCCCATCGAACCGGATCCCTGGGTCCGGGCTCTCGGTCTGCTGACGCGTGCCGACAACGTGAAGCTGCGCGTGCTCGAAGTTCTGCTCGAGAAACTGCGCGACGCGGTCGAAATCGGTGAGTTCGATCCCTTAAAGTTATCAGGCCAGAGTCGCGTATGACGCTGGAGGTGGTTCTGTTTCTGACGGCCGGCGCGGCGGCTGGCGGCTTCATCAACGGATTGGCGGGTTTCGGCACCTCCCTCTTCGCACTCGGCTGGTGGCTGCAGGTCATGCCACCTGTGCAGGCCGTTGCCCTGTCGCTGATCATGTCCGTGCTCAGCGGCATCCAGGGTGTGGTGCTGGTTCGTAAGTCGATCGAGTGGCCCCGATTGGGCCGATTTCTGCTGCCAGCGTTAATCGGCATCCCCATCGGATTGCAGCTTTTGCATCAAGTAGACGCCGGCCTGCTGAAGATCGTGGTCGCGGCCTTCCTGCTGCTTTACGGCGGCTTCTTCACCTTCCGAAAGGGCCTGCCGAACCTGACCCGGCGCACACCCTTCGTCGACGCGGGCGTCGGTTTTGTCGGCGGTATTCTTGGCGCCATCGCGGGCCTCTCCGGCGCACTGCCAACCATGTGGTGTTCGCTGAGGTCCTGGAGCAAGAGCGAACAGCGTGCGGTACTGCAGCCCTACAATGTGGTGGTGCTGGGTCTCTCTGCGGCAGTACTGGCCTGGGACGGGATTTACGATCTGCAGCTGCTGATCTCGATTGCCATCGCCCTGCCGGCCACGATGATCGCGGCGCAGATCGGCATCGCGGTGTTTAAGAAGCTCACCGATTGGCAGTTCCGCCGTTTGCTGATCGCCATGATGTTCCTCTCCGGCGCGATCCTGCTGATCCGCGAACTGATCTAACGAGCAAACTAGATCACTTCGTCCGTCCGGTCGTCGGTCTCACCGAAGCGTTTCAGAACCGCGGGCTTGGTTCCTTCGTAGACCTTTTCGAGGCCGGCGGCGATCTTGGCGTTTTCCCGTTCGAAGAGGCAGTTGCCTTCCAGGTCGGAAGCCACGATGAAGGGGCCCATGTTGTTGCACTTAAGCACCCACATGGCCTGGGCCATGCCCAGCTCTTCGTTCCAGTGCACCGCCTCGACATTCTCGACGCCGCGCCCCAGCAGTGCGCCGGTGCCGTAGCCGACCGTGGTCAGATAGATCGCACCATTGGGCACGAAGTGCGCCTTATAGTCCTCCGAACTCATGCCGCCCTTACCGACAATCAGCTTGGCGCCGGATTTGGCCATCCACTCACCGATCCACTTCGAAAAACGGAAGGAAGCGGTGGCCGTAACGGCGCCCATCGTGAAGCTGCCATCGTCATTGATGGTTGCCGCCGGCGAGCAGTGGAAGTTTGCCGCGCTGTCCGCAGGCAGCTCCATGGGGATGTTGGCCTTGTCTTCCAGCGCGCGTTTGTAGACGCCCTCGCGCGCCGTGTACATCAGCCCGTCCAGGTAGACGATGTCGCCCAGTTTGAGCTCAGCCAGCGCTTCCGCACTCGGGGTCGTGCTCAGGCGGACTTTACGTGTGCCGGCTGTTCCGTTGCTGGCATCTGCCATCCCACAGTCTCCCTGCGTTGATAAGGGGTGAACCATTCAGGATCCGTGCGGTACTCGACATGACCGTCGGCGTGAATGCGTGCGACCGCACGGCGCGAGGAAAGGCAGAAGGCATGGACGCTCATCTGCATGCCGCCAGTGTGGCAATAACCCACTTCGATATGACAGTCGATCACCATGGACTTGCCGACAAAACCCATGGCGCCCATGCCGATGGAATTGCCAAGGTCTTTAAACTCCTCCTCCAGCGCCGCGATCTTAGGATCCGGGTTCCGGTCGCCCACGGTCCGCAGGCAGGCCGCGCGTTTTCCCAGCACCATACAGGTGTCCTTGGAACCCCCCAGACCGATTCCGATGATCGCCGGCTGGCAGGCAAGACCCCGCTTGCCGAAGGCCACCAGGCTATCCAGGAAGAAACGCTTGATACCCTCGATGCCATCGGAGGGAAAAAGCATCCGGTAGTCGGTGCCGAAAAGCCCGCCCTTATGCACCGTCGTCAGGTCGATCCAGTCGCCATCAGGCTCGAAGCCGTATTCGATCTCAGGCGCGTTGATTCCGACGTTGTTGTCATGGTCGGTTCGCCAAAGCGGATGTACGCGATTGGGCCGGAGCGGCACGTTTCTGGTGGCGTCTGCCGTGGCACGCCGCAGCGCTTCCTCGAGAGCCACGGGTCCGCCGTCGATCCGCGCTTCATTGCCCATCTTGACGTACCAGCGGGGGCAGCCGGTGTCGCCGCACATGGCACGGCTGTCTTCCTTTGCGGCCTCGTAGTTTTCGAGCATGGCCTGCAGCACGAAGGAGGAGAGATCGCCGTCCTCCGCCGCGGCCGTCGCCTTGAGGCCTGTGAGATAGTCCTCCGGGATCTCGATGGCCGCCTTGCCCATCAGGGTTTCGGCGGTGGACTGGATGAGGTCTATCGGAATCATTCGGCAGCCTCCGCATCGTCTTTCAAGATCGTTTCACCAGGCCGGACAATGGTGAAGGCGACGGGCTCTCGTTCAACCGCCAAGCCTTCGCCCGACTGGCGCGCAACAGTGAAATAGGAACTTTCCAGGTCTCCGCTGTCGGGGAAGTCTTCCCGGTAATGCGCACCGCGGGAGTTCTCCCGGCTCAGCGCCGCCCGCGCGATAACTTCCGAGGTTTCGATCAGGCTCTGAACATTCAGCCAATCGTGCCAGGTCAGATTGAAAGCCAGATCGTCGCCCGCGATGCCCGTCTCGGCCAGCTCCGCACGAATCTCGGCGATCTTCGCCAGCCCGCGCTCCAGCCCGTAAGCCGTGCGCATCACCCCAACATCGTCCCACATGGCGTCCATCAGAGACCGTCGCAGAGCGTGGACGTTGCCGCTCGGGCGCCCCAAAGGCGTGCGGGCTCGGGCGATCTCGGCCTCCAGAACGCTTTCGTCCGGGTCGCGTAGCGCCCCCTTGGCTTCAGCCCCCATCACGTCGCCGGCGATGCCGCCATAGACGGTCGAGTTCGCTACGCCATTGCCACCCAGGCGGTTGGAGCCGTGCGCGCCGCCCGCATCCTCGCCGGCGACATAGAGGCCCGGCATCTCAGTCCGCGTGTCCGGATCCACCACGACACCGCCCATGAAATAGTGCGCCGTGGGCACCACCTCGACCTTGCCGCTGGCCAGATCGAAGCCACAGTCGGCGCAACGTTTGACCATGCCCTTGAACTTCCTGGCGACCACTTCAGGTCCAAGGTGGCTCATGGAGATGTAGACACCGCCGTTCGGCGAGACGTTGGACTTGCGCATCTCGTCATAGATGCCGCGGGAAACGATGTCGCGGGTGGCGCGCTCGCCCTTCTCGTCGATGTCGAGCATGAAGCGCTGTTCCGCGCCGTTCAGCAGATACCCGCCGGCGCCGCGCAAGCCCTCCTCCAGGACCGTACCGGTCATGCGTGTGTCTTCGCCCGCCAGCAGGCCGGTGGGATGGAACTGCACCATCTCCATGTCGCGCAGCGGCAGCCCGGCGCGCAGAGCCATGGCCAGGCCGTCCATGGCCTTGTCGCCCGACGGCGTGTGATAGCGGTACATGGTTGGTCCACCGCCCGTCGCCATCAGCACCGCCTTGGCACGGACCAAACGGAACTGACCGGTGCGAATATCGATGAAGAGCACGCCAGCGAGACCGGAGCCGTCCTTCGCCGGGATAAGGCCGATGGCGCGGTGCTCTTCCAAGCGTTCGAGGGGCCGAGCCAGCACCTGCTCCATGAGCCGGTTGATAATTTCGATCCCAGTCAGATCACCCTTGTGCACCGTACGGTCGAAGGTCTGCCCCGCGAAGGCCTTTTGATGCAGCGTCCCGTCCGGATTGCGGTCGAAGAAACAGCCGACTTCATTTTCCAGTTCGCGGATGCGGGTGACCGCCGTTTCGCAGAGCCGCCAGGCCATCTCCTGATGCGGCAACCACTTACCGCCCTGGATCGTGTCCATAAAGTGCCGCTCGACGGAATCGCCCTTGCCCAGCGCCACGTTGTAGCCGCCTTGCACCATCCGGGTGCAGCCGCACTTCCCGATAAGCCCCTTCACGGCGATGGTGATCTTGGCATCGGGCGCCGTTTGCTGGGCGTGAAGCGCGGCGAAGAGTCCCGCACCGCCGGTGCCGATGATCAGGATGTCGGTATCATGGCGTTCGAGCATGACTACACCGCATTCAGAAAGAAGGTGCCGGAAACGCAAAAGGCGAGCGCGGCAGCGCCGGCTGCAAAGGCCTTCTGCCGCGGCGACCAGGGCAAAAACTCCAATGCCAGAAGCCGAAGGCCGCCGAACATATGCACCGCCAGCAGAAAGACCAGACCGAATTCGGCCAGCTTGACCAGCGGCAGTTCACTCCAGTGCAGGAAGCCGTCCAACGCTTCCGGACTGTTAAGCGCCAACGCTAAAACATAAAAATGCAGCGGCAGAAACAGCACCAGAGCCAGACCCGAGATCCGGTGCAGCAGGAAAGCATACCAAAGCGGGTGAGATCTGTGGGGCCGGATCATGCGAGCGTCACGGCCCAGACGGCCTGTGCTCCCATTCCGAGCAACAAGAGGAAAACCAGCCAGGTCAGCGCGGAAAGGACCGCGCCTTTGACCTTCAACATCTCGGCCACGATCACGCGCAGACCGATCGCGCCATGAACCGAAACCGCCAATACGAACAGGCCGTAAAAGAGCATCCAGGCGATGCTGCCCTGGGTGCGTCCCAAGATCTCAGCCGCCGAGAGACCATCCTGCACCGCGTAAATCATCACCGCGATATGCCCGAGCACCAGCGGCAACATGACCATGGCCGACAGGCGCTGCAGCGTATAGAGCCTGAGATCCAGCACGGCTATTTCCCCCAACGTAGAGCGGATTTCATGGTTTCGCGCTTCAGTCCGGCAATCGACGCCGTCGGGTTCAGTTCGTTGGGGCAAAACTTCACACAGCTCTGCTGGCTGTGGCAGTTGTGGCAGCCCCCCTTTTGCGAGACCGCCGTCAGACGTTCATCGCGCTTGGCATCGCGGCTGTCGTTCACCAGAGTCCAGGCCCGGTTTAACGCAGCCGGCCCCAGATAATCCGGATTGGCGGAGACCACGTCACAGGCTGCATAGCAGACGGCGCAGTTGATGCACTCGATACCTTCGCTCGCTGCGACCCGCATGGGGCTCTCGGGGCTGATCTGCTCCATCGCGTCGTCGCGCGTTTTGCTGGGATGGAACACACCCTCGGCCGTAACCCACTTATCGAAGAATTCGGACATATCGACGGCAAGATCGCGGATCACCGGCAGGTTCCGCAGCGGGGCTATCTGCAAGCGATTGTCCTTGATGACCTTCTGCACGTGGGTCCGGCAGGTCCAGCGGGGCTGTCCATTGACCATCATGGCGCAGGATCCGCACATTCCGACACGGCAGGCGAAGCGGTAGGAAAGCGACGGATCGCTGTTCTGCTGGATCCAGGTCACTACATCGAGGATGGTCTGGCTTTCGCGCTGCGGCACCTGGAAAGCTTCATAGTCTCCGCCGCGACTGCTTCCGCGCCAGACGGAAACCTCTATCTCCTTTTGCCCTGCCGACACCTGTGGATTCCTGCTTCTATGCTAGCGTTTTATGCCCAATTGCCCGGCATGATATTCGTTATTATGACTAACAAAAAGCGACAAAAAATAACCAATTATGTAAGAAAAATTTTCATTTCAAGGGCCTGATACAGCGCTTCTTATGCGCGCAAAAAAGAACGGCAGCCCGATGGACCGCCGTCTTCGTCTGACAAGGTGACTGCATCACCCAAGTGTCGGCATAACGAATTCCGGATCGCTGCGCTGACCGCTCGGCCAGCGGGAGGTGGTCGTTTTGATCCGGGTGTAGAAGCGCACACCTTCCATGCCGTGCATGTGGTGATCGCCAAAGATCGAAGCTTTCCAGCCGCCGAAGCTGTGGAAAGACATGGGCACGGGGATCGGTACATTGACGCCGACCATCCCGACCTCGATGTCCTGGCTGAAGGCCCGGGCGGTATCGCCGTCACGGGTGAAGATCGCCGTACCGTTGGCGTACTCGTGCCCGTGAATGAGATCGACCGCGTCGCTGTAGGAGTTGCGGCGCACCACCGAGAGCACCGGACCGAAGATCTCGTTCTGATATGCCGTCATATCCGGGGTCACGTTATCAAGCAGCGTGCCGCCGATGAAGAAGCCCTCTTCATAGCCCTGCATGCCCTGCTTGAAACCGCGGCCGTCGACGACCACTTTCGCACCCTGAGATTCGGCGGAATCGATGTATCCGCGCACCTTCTCCAGATGCTGACCGGTGACCAGCGGTCCCATCTCGGCGGTCCGGTCCGTGGAAGGACCGATCTTCAGCGCTTCGATCTTCGGCACCAGGCGGTCGATCAGGGCGTCGGCAACCGCGTCGGTCACGGGAACGGCGACCGAAATCGCCATGCAACGCTCGCCAGCGGAGCCATAGGCCGCGCCCATCAGGGCGTTGGCCGCCATGTCGAGATCGGCATCGGGCATGACCACCATGTGATTCTTGGCGCCGCCCAGGGCCTGCACCCGTTTTCCGTTCGCCGTGCCGGTCTGGTGGATGTACTGGGCGATCGGCGTGGAGCCGACAAAGCTGATCGCCTTGACGTCCGGGTGCGACAGCAATGCATCCACGGCGACCTTGTCGCCCTGCACCACGTTGAACACACCCTCCGGCAGGCCGGCTTCGCTCAGCCACTCGGCCAGCAGCAGCGAGGCCGAGGGATCCCGTTCAGAGGGCTTGAGAACAAAGGTGTTGCCGCAGGCCAGCGCCACCGGGAACATCCACATCGGCACCATGGCCGGGAAGTTGAAGGGCGTGATCCCGGCAACGACGCCAAGGGACTGGCGGATCATGTGGCAGTCCACATCGGGGCCGACGTTCTCAGAAAACTCGCCCTTGAGGAAGGACGGTGCACCAACCGCGAACTCGACGACCTCGAGACCACGGGTGACTTCGCCCAATGCATCGTCATGGGTCTTGCCGTGTTCCGCCGAGATCGCCTCGGCGAGCTGCTCGCTGCGCTCCCAGATGATCGACTTGAAGCGGTCAAGGACACGGGCGCGGCGCAGGGCCGGCAGCTTCGACCAGGCCGGCCAGGCCGCTTTCGCCGCCGCGACGGCGGTGCCGACATCTTCAACGGATGCCAGAGCCACCGTCTTCTCGGCGGAACCGGTCGCCGGATTGAAGACCTCTTGTGAGCGGCCCGAGTTGCCGGCGACCTGAGCGCCGTTGATGTAATGAGCGATGCTTGTCACAGCGCAATCCTCCCAATGCGATATCCTGCCGGCGAATCTGCAATTGCATTTTTTGTAAATCAAGAGACATAAATGCAGTCTTGTTATTCATTTTTGGCTATTCGAGAGTGAGATGAACTGGGAAGACGCAAGGCTGTTTCTCGCCGTCGCCAGAGCGGGGCAGATACTCGGCGCCGCGAACCGCCTGAAGATCAGTCAGGCCAAGCTAAGCCGCAGGGTCGCCGCGCTCGAGGCTTCGGTGGGGCAAAAGCTTCTGATCCGCCGTACGCAGGGTTGCGAATTGACCGAGAACGGCGAAAGGCTCGTGGAAGCCCTGGAGCGTGTCGAGGCAGAGTTCCTGCAGAGCGAGAGCAGCCTCACCCAACAGGAAACCGCCCTTTCAGGGACCGTCCGGATCGGTGCACCCGATGGCTTCGGCGCCGCGTTTCTGGCGCCCCGGCTGGGTCGCCTGGCCGAAGCACATCCGAGCCTCAAGGTGCAGCTTGCACCGGTGCCACGCAGTTTCGCGCTGGCCAAGCGCGAGGCGGATATCGCCGTCATGGTCGGACGGCCGGAACGTGGCGGCTTGATCGCACGAAAACTCACGGACTACTCGCTGGGCCTCTACGCCTCGCCCGCCTACCTCGCCGCTCATCCCGCGCCAAAAAAACGTTCGGATCTAAAGGATCATCAGCTCATCGACTACGTCGAGGATCTGCTCTTTTCACCGCTCCTGGATTACGGCAGCGAGTTCTGGCGTGGCTGGCGCGCGCAACTGGAAATCTCGAGCGCGCATGCCCAGGCCGAGGCGGCACGCGGCGGCGCGGGGATCGCCATCCTCCACGACTATATCGCGGCCGGCGACAAGCGGCTGGTCCGGGTTCTGCCGGAGCAGAGCGTTACCCGCGCCTACTGGCTCGTCTATCACGAGAGCCTGCGCGACATCCCCCGCATCCGGGCCGTATCCGATTTTCTGGTTTCGATCGTCCGCGAAGCGCAGCACGAGTTCCTCGGAAGCGCTTAGCCGACCACAGCGCCTCTCATCGTCGCGCCGAAGCCATCGCTGTCCTAAAGACATCAGTACATGAAATGCGCGATATCGTGTTCAATCACCTCATCCGTCTTTCTGACCTCCTCATCCTTCAAGGCGAGATGAGCGGTCATCATTTCCAGAAGTGAGGGCGCGGACTTCGGGTCGATTTCAAACTCGCCGTCCCAAAGGTGACCGCGGCGGATCGCCTTCGAGCAATGGCCATAGGCCTCGTCGACCTTGATAATCGTCACGATCTTCGGAAGTTTCCCATTGACCGGAAACTGCTCCAACAGCGCCGGATCGTGGCTGACCTGCGCACGGCCGTTGACCCTCAAGGTATCGAACACGCCGGGTATCAGAAAGATAACGCTGACTTCGGGCACCTCGAAGATGTTGCGAAAGGTATCGTAGCGCCGGTTGCCGGGACGATCGGGCAACACCAGGGTCCTGTCATCGGCCACCTTCATGAAACCTGGTGCATCGCCGCGGGGCGAGATGTCGCTTCGCCCGGCGCTATCGTGCGAAGCGATGCAGCAGAAGGGGGAAAGAGCGATGAACCTCTTCATGGGCGATGACAGGCTGTCCGTGGCTTTGGTCCAGATACGTTCACTGGTGTCGCCAAAAAGGTCCCGGAGTTCTTCGGTAGACTTAATCAGATATTCTTCGCGAAGCATGGATTTCTCTCACCCCTCTTTGGGGCGAGGCATCCTTCCTCACCCCAATCCCAACAGCAGCCTCGACGCCACACCAGGCGTCCGAAGCGCCCTGCCGGACTACAGCTGATTGATGGGGACCTTGAGGTAGTGTCCGCCATCGTCTTCCACGGGGGGAAGTTCGCCGGCACGCATATTGACCTGTACGGAAGGTATAATCAGCTTGGGCATGGGCAGCTGTTCGTCGCGTTCAGAGCGGAACCGGACGAACTCAGCCATCGAGACCCCTTCCTTGACATGCACGTTGGCGGCGCGCTGTTCGCGAACCGTGGTCTCCCACTTAAACTCATCGCGCCCGGGCGCCTTATAGTCGTGGCACATGAACAGCCGCGTCTCAGGTGCAAGAGACAGGATCTTCTGGATCGAGCGATAGAGTTCTTCGGCATCGCCACCTGGAAAATCGGCCCGCGCCGTGCCGAAATCCGGCATAAAGAGGGTGTCCCCGACAAAGGCCGCATCGCCCATGTGATAGGTCACGCAGGCTGGCGTATGTCCCGGCGTATGGATGGTGCGGACTGGCAGGCTGCCGAGCGAAAAGACAGAGCCATCCTCGAACAGCGCATCGAACTGGCTGCCATCCATTTGAAACTCTGTGCCGGCATTGAAGACCTTGCCGAAAAGCTTCTGCACATCCGCGATCTGCGAGCCGATGCCAATCTTCCCGCCGAGATGCTGTCTGATGTAAGGCGCGGCGGAGAGGTGGTCCGCGTGCACATGCGTCTCGAGAATCCATTCGACGCTCAAGCCCCGTTCCTGGACATGGGCGATCAAACGGTCAGCTGAGTCGGTTGTCGTGCGGCCGGATGCAAAGTCGAAATCGAGAACCGAGTCGATAATCGCGCAAACCTCGGAGTCAGGCGCCTTTACGACATAGGATACGGTATTGGTGTTGGGATCGAAGAAACCAGTGACGTCCGGCTTTTGGGTCTGATCCATCAATTCATCTCCATTCACGCAGCCTCAAGCGGCTGAATTCACTGCGAACCCATCGAACCATCCTGCCGCGTCGTCGCTTCGGTTGCGAGCAGAATTCTGTTGGCGACAAGCAGGCTTCATAGCTGAAGCGACAAACGCGGCACAAAGCAAAGGCAACTCTTCGGGTGTAGCATCGAATTGCGCCGCGCTCGTTTCACGACGGATCCCGGGCCTCAAGCCTTGTCGGAGACCAGATGCGTACCGTGGGTCAAAGCCGCGCCCGCGCGCAGCGCTGTTGCAACAAAGACGGTTTCGGCCAGTTCTTCCTCGGTGGCGCCGGCGGCAAGCGCAGCCTTGCGGTGAACTTCCAGGCAATAGCCGCATTGCGTAGTCAGCGCGACGGCAATCGCCATCAGTTCCTTGTACTTTTTCGGAATCGCACCATCGGCAAGCGCAGCCGCATCCAGCGCCTTGAAGCCCTCCATGGCGTCAGGCGCTTTTTCCGCAAGCTTCGGGATCTTCTTCAGATTGGAAAACTCGAACATTTCTCGGCTCCTATGCCTGGAATAGAAAATCTATCTATCGATAGATAGTTTCCATCAACAATCTCGTCAAGGCTCAAGTTCGGCCGCGTCGGCATTGCTTAAGCGCACAGCGGTCGGCACCTGACACATCATCGGTTTGATGACCGAGACCAATGGAGCGTCCTGTTAAAGAAAGCGACAGTCGGAACGCGATCGTCAGCGATCGCGCTTAAACCAGTCAAGAAATTAGAATGTGAAATCAAGTGAATGCGAGGTGGAGATCCCCTCAGATCTCCATCACGACCCGGCCATCGATCTTTCCAGCCGTCATGCGCTCGAAGATCGCATTGATATTTTCGAGGCGGTCCATTGAGAAGTGCGATGCCACCTTGCCCTCGGCAGCGAACTGCAACGCCTCGGCAAGATCGTTTCGTGTGCCGACGATCGAACCGCGAATAGTCTTGCGCGCCAACACCACGTCGAAGATGGGCAGTTCGAAACCGCCGGGTGGCAGCCCGACCAGGCTCATGGTTCCGCCACGGGCCAACATACCTACGGATTGCGCAAAGGATTCTGTCGAAACGGCGGTCACCAGGACGCCCTCGACGCCGCCGCCCTTTTGAATTTCCGCGGCCGCATCGAGCTGTGCCGCGTTGTAAACCTCATCGGCGCCAGACTGTTTCGCGAGCTTCAGCTTATCTTCGGCGATGTCGACGGCAACGACGTGAAAGCCCATCGCCTTGGCATATTGAACAGCCAAATGACCCAGGCCACCGACGCCAACGATTGCGACACTCTGCCCGGGTTTTGCATCGGTTTCTTTCAGGCCTTTGTAGACCGTTACCCCAGCGCAAAGGATCGGCGCGCTGGGTGCGAAGTCGAGACGATCCGGAAGCCGGCCCAGGAAATTCGGGTCAGCCAGCACATAGTCGGCAAAGCCGCCGTTCACGCCGTAACCCGTATTGGATTGCGTCTCGCAGAGCGTCTCCCAACCGCCAACACAATGCCGGCAATGACCGCAGGCGCTGTGCAGCCAGGGCACGCCAACACGGTCCCCTTCTCTGACACCTGTCACGCCGCGCCCGACCTCGGCCACGACACCGACCCCTTCATGCCCGGGAATGAAAGGCGGAGAAGGTTTTACCGGCCAGTCGCCCTGGGCCGCGTGCAAATCGGTGTGACAGACCCCACTGGCTTCGACCTTCACCACCACCTGACCGTCGCGCGCTTCGGGCTTTTCAACTTCGAGGATCTCAAGAGGCTGTCCCAACTCTGTAACGACAGCCGCTTTCATCGTCTTGGGCATCTAGGTCTCTCCCGTTGATCTGTGTGAGCTAGAGCTATGCGCGGGCCTTTGCGCCTTTCCTACGCCGGGCTCCATTCGGAACCGCCGACCGCACTTCAGATCATGGAGAGCATCGCGCTCTCTGTCGTTGACTCACCTCAATGCCGCATCGACGAACCGGAAACGGCCAATCCAAAAAGATCATGCGCAGGATCTAAAACCACAAGGTCTGAAAAAAGCTGTCACAAGTGACGTCAGTTGCTTTTTTATCACTGACTGGTTACAAGAATAGGGAAGAAAACAGTGACTGGATTGGGTTTTTGTCTGCAGTCCGGTCTGTGAAATGCAAGGAAATCATGGCGAGCGGCGCACAAACAAAAAGTCCTGTCGAAGAGTTGCGGATCCGGCGCGATCCGGAGGGTAACCGCAAGTCCATCCTCGCCGCCGCCACCACGGAGTTTTCGGAGAAGGGTTTCGGGGGCGCAAGCGTCAATAAGATTGCGGAACGCGCCAATACCTCTAAGCGCATGCTGTATCACTACTACGGCAACAAAGAAGCGCTCTTTCTGGCAGTACTTGAGGCCACCTACGCCGACATCCGTAAAGCCGAACGGGAACTTGACCTGGAGCTCGCGGATCCGAAGGAGTCAATCACCCGTCTTGTCACTTTCACCTGGGACTACTACCGCGAAAACCCACATTTTTTGGCACTTTTGAACGAAGAGAACCTTCATCGCGCGGAGCATTTGAAACGCTCGAAACGGATACAGTCGTTGCACTCGCCTTTCGTCGAAATGCTGCGGCGGATCCTGGAAAAGGGCGAGCAGGAAGGCGTATTCCGCGGCGGGGTCGACCCTGTTCAACTCTACATCACCATTGCCAGTGTCAATTACTTCTATTGCTCCAACATCTATACTCTCAGTGTTGTATTCGGTCGTGAACTGGCGGAAGAAAACGCCCTCGACGACCGCCGCGACCATGTGGTCGAAGTGATCCTGGGTTATTTAAAAGCCTAGCGCCCCGCTACGACAGCGGCTTCTTTTCCAGACAATTCATTCACGCAGTCATTGCGTCAAAAGCGTCACGCCGACTATGGACCAGTCGGTTACAAATAGCATTGACGCGATCCGCCAAGCGATGTACTTGTTACCAGGTGGTTATAAGTTCGCGATACCGGCCTAACCGATTTAATCCAGGCTGGAGAGCTGTCACCAATGGGAGGAGCACAACAATGCATTTCGTAAATAAACTGACATCCAAACTCTCCGCAGGCGCTTTAGCAGTCGCAGTGGTCGCAGGCGCGTCACACTCGATCAGCGCGGCGGAAAAAATCGATTTCGTACTCAATTGGAAACCCGGCGGCGACCATTCGCCATACTATTGGGCGCTCAAGCAAGGCTGGTACGAGGAAGCCGGCCTCGACGTGCGCATCATCGAAGGTTCGGGCTCGGGCGCGGCTGCGAAAAAGATCGGCGTAGGCGCAAATCCGCTTGGAATCGTCGACCTGCCGACGGCGCTGCAGTTTCGCGGGAAGGACGCGGATCTGGTCGGCGTCATGAATGTCTATGCCAATTCCGCTTACGGCCTCTATTGGAAGAAGTCTTCCGGCATCGAAACGGTTCAGGATCTGAAAGGCAAAAAGATCGGTGCGCCGGCTTTCGATGCGACGCGCCAGATGTGGCCGGCGGTCGCCAAACGGCTGGGCCTCGGCGTCGACGATGTTAAGTGGGTGAATGTGAAGCCGACGGGCAAGGTCGCCGCCCTGAAGTCAGGCTCCATCGACGCAACCACGCACTTTTACAATGTGCACTACATCTACGAACGCATCTTCGGCGACGATATGGGTTACGCAGGCCTGCGCGACGAGGGCTTCAACACCTACTCGCTGTCGGTCTTTGCGAACGGCGAATACCTTAAAAAGAACCCGGAGACCGTCAAAGCCTTCGTCAAGGTTTCGCAACGGGCATTCGTTGAATGCGCCGCAAACCCCACCCCCTGCATCGAGAACCTGGCGAAGGTCGGCAGCCAGAAGGTCGAAGACGTAACGGCCAACTGGAATCTGGTTAAGGTCCTGATCGACAACAAAGATCCGGACTTGCCCTTCGGAACCTTCAAGAAAGATCGTATGGAGCACGACTACAAGGCGGTCGAAGAGTCCTTCGACATCACGCCTTACGACATCCATTCGGCCTATACCAATGAGTTTCTCGATCCGGCGTTGAAACTCAAGCAGTAAGCCGGAAGGCGACACTGCACCTCCCGCCCCTGCCAATCGTCCTATCGGTTGGCAGGGGAACGACGGGCAGCAGTTACGTTTCTTACAAGACCAGGTAATCGATCGGCTCCCGGCTGAACCCCGGGGCTCGTTAGGGCATGCGAAAAAATGACTGGCGCGGCAAAAGTAAAGATCAAAGACATTCGCTTGTTCGAACGAGACACTGTCCTGCGTATGCCCTTTCGCTTCGGCGCCGTTACGCTGCGCAGTGCGCCTCAAATGTTCGTCAAACTCGAAATCGAAGATGCTCAGGGCCGTCACTCGACCGGCTACAGCGCGGAAATCTTGGCACCGAAATGGTTCGACAAGAACCCGGGCTTGAGCAACGAAGATAACTTCGAGCAGCTGCGCGAGTCTGTGCGTAAAGCGCGCGCAGCGTATCTGGAGAGCAGCTTAAAGACGCCTTTCTTGCTGTTCGCCGACAACTACACGGCCCAGCTCGACGTCCCTATAGATCAGCAGCTCGTCGCCTCTTTCGGTCCGGCATTTCTCGATCGCGCGGTCGTCGACGCGCTTTGCCGGCTCGAATGCATTTCTTTTTACACAGCCATCAAGAAAAACCGGGTCGGCATCTCACAACACGACATTGCGGAAGAGCTGGATAACGCAGAGATCATTCATTTTCTAACCCAGCTATCCCCTTCGAACCGGATCGCCGCCCGACATACCGTGGGTCTTTTGGATCCGCTCGAGGAGAACCCCGATCCGGTTGAGGACGGCCTGCCAGAGACACTTGCGCAGGTGGCGGAAACCTATGGAAATCAATACTACAAACTTAAGATTTCTGGAGACGTGGAGGCGGACATCGACCGGCTCTGCAGGATTGTCGGGATTCTAAATCACCACAGGCCGGATTATCTGGTGAGCCTCGATGGCAACGAACAATTCACTGACATGGGGTCGTTTCTGGCGTTTTACCAAGAGCTGCGGAAGAAGCCCGAACTAACCCAGTTCCTGCAACGGATTCTGTTCATCGAACAGCCAGTCGCTCGAAGCGCGGCCTTGTCATCAGAGATGACAGCCTTCGATCAACTGCCCCCGGTGATCATCGACGAGTCGGACTGTTCGCTGGACTCTTTCCCAGAAGCCATGGCGCTCGGTTATCGGGGCGTCTCAAGCAAGAGCTGCAAGGGCTTCTACAAATCGCTCATCAATCTCTACCGCTGCAAAAAGGCGGGATCCGGCTTTTTTCTCTCGGGCGAGGATCTGACGATGCAGGCCGGTATTGCCGTTCAACAGGATCTGGCCCTCGTCAATCTTCTTGGCCTCCGACACGTCGAGCGGAACGGTCACCACTACGTAAAGGGCTTAGCATCTGTCGAGCGAAACGAGCAGAAGGAATTTATGGGACTTCACCCCGATCTCTATCGCGACAGCGAGGGCGTCGTTCGCCTCGACATCGTCGATGGATTGCTCAACATTTCCTCTCTGGACTGTCCGGGCTTCGCATCGCTTGCGCTACCGGACACCACAACAATGCGTTCAGTGCAATGAGCAAACACGAGAGCGAAGTCTGATCATGAGCAATTCTTCGAAACAGCTGAAGCGTATAGGCTTGGGCATACTCGCCCATATCATCTTCCTGGTCTTCTGGCAGGCCTTGGTCATGCTCCTGGACGTTCAGGAATACATCCTGCCGACGCCTATTGCGGCCCTTCAGTCGCTGTCCGAGCCCAACTACAACTGGCTGCACCACACCTGGGTGACCACGCTGGAAATTTTCGGCGGATACAGCGTTGCTTTGATTTTCGGAGTGGGCGTTGCCCTGATCTTCACTTGGGTTCCGGCCATCAATGCGGCGCTGATGCCGCTGTTCGTGACTCTGAACATGATCCCCAAGGTGGCGATGGCCCCTCTGTTCATCGTCTGGTTCAGCTACGGTATAGGACCAAACATCATCATTGCCTTCACCATCTGCTTTTTCCCGATCCTTCTGACAACGGTCCGCGGCCTCAACGAAGTGGAACCGGATCTGATCGACCTCGTGCGCGCGCTGCGCGGTTCGCGTTGGCAGATCTTCATTAAGATCCAACTCCCCGGCTCGCTGCCCTATCTCTTCTCCGGTATGAAAGTCGCCGCTGTGCTGGCCGTGGCGGGCGCCATCGTCGGGGAGTTCATCGCCTCCGATGCAGGTCTCGGCTACTTCCTGCTCATTGCCCAGGAGAACCTGGACATGGCCGCGATGGTCATGGCGCTGATCTTCATCTCCCTGGTCGGGATGGTGCTCTATGCGCTGGTGCTCCTGCTGGAAAGCCTGGTCGTCACCAAAGACGCACGGGTGGAGTAGGAGTTATGAGCAACGACAATCCCTTCATCTCACTGTCCAAGGTTCGCAAGGTCTTTCGCAAAGCGGGCGAAGAATTTGTCGCGGTTTCCGATGTCACGCTGGACATCCATGAAGGCGAACTCGTTTCGCTGGTTGGACCGTCGGGCTGCGGCAAGTCGACAATCCTCAAGATACTGGCAGGCCTGCACCCGCATGATGGCGGAGAGGTTTCCATGGGCTTCGACGCCAGCCGCGACATCGGCATGGTCTTTCAACAGGCCTTGCTGCTCAAGTGGCGGCGCATCATCGACAACGTTCTGCTCCCGGCTGAGATACTCGGGCTGCCGAAGGCGGAAAGCAAAGAACGCGCGCGCGATCTGTTGAATATGGTCGGGCTCAGCGAGTTCGAAAACTCCCACCCCTACGAGCTCTCCGGCGGCATGCAACAACGCGCCGCAATCGCCCGAGCTCTAGTGCACGATCCGAAGGTCGTCCTCATGGATGAACCCTTCGGCGCGCTGGATGCGCTCACCCGCGAAAAGATGAATTTAGAGCTGCTCCGCATATGGCGCGACAGTAACAAGACCATCGTTTTCGTCACCCACGGCATTCAGGAGGCCGTCCTGTTGGGCACGCGCGTCGCGGTCCTCACGGCCGGGCCCGCGCGCATGGCGGAACAGTTCCCCATCGAACTACCCCACCCGCGCACGCTCGATATGAAGACGACCGAACAATTCGGCGCCTATGCGCGCCGCATCTATCACCTGTTGGGAATGGAGTAACAAATATGGCTGAGATTCGGCTTGGTTTGATCATGCATGGCGTGACCGGGCGGATGGGAATGAATCAGCACCTGATTCGATCGATCCTGGCCATCCACAAGCAGGGCGGCGTTGCTCTCTCCAATGGAGACAGGGTCATGCCCGATCCCATCCTCGTCGGACGCAACGCCGAAAAAGTCGAGCAATTGGCAAAGGCGCACGGTGTCGAACGCTGGTCCGCCGACCTCGATCAGGCGCTTAGCAACCCGGATGACACCCTGTTTTTCGATGCCGCCTCCACACAGCTTCGCGCGGATCTTCTCAAAAAAGCCATGGATGCCGGCAAAGCGATCTATTGCGAAAAACCGATTGCCGAGAACCTGGACGATGCCGTCGATCTGGCTCGCTATGCCAAGACGCGCGGCATTAAGAACGGGGTCGTGCATGACAAACTCTCGCTGCCCGGTCTCCTGAAACTCAAGGCCCTAAAGGATTGGGGTTTCTTCGGAGACATCCTGTCGGTGCGGGGTGAATTCGGTTACTGGGTATTCGAAGGAGGGTGGCAAGAGGCGCAACGCCCCTCCTGGAACTACCGCAAGTCCGACGGCGGCGGCATCATTCTCGATATGCTGTGTCACTGGCGTTATGTTCTCGACTACACAATCGCGCCGGTCAAAGCCTTGAGCTGCTACGGCGCCACGCACATTCCCCAACGCTTCGATGAACGGGGCGAAGCCTACGCCGCGGATGCCGACGACGCGGCCTATGCAACGTTCGAGCTTGAGGGCGGAATCGTCGCCCAGATGAATTCTTCCTGGTGCACCCGCGTGCGCCGGGACGATCTTGTGACCTTTCACGTCGACGGCACGCTTGGATCTGCGGTCGCGGGCCTTCACTCCTGTAAGACGCAGTCGCGGGTCAACACGCCGAAGCCTGTTTGGAATCCGGACGAGCCGCAAACCATGAACTTCTTCGACGACTGGACGGAAGTGCCCAACAATCGGATCTACGATAATGGTTTCAAGCAGCAGTGGGAGGACTTCATCCGCCATCTGATGGAAGACGCGCCCTGGCAGTACGACCTTCATTCGGGCGCAAAAGGCGTGCAGCTCGCCGAACTGGGACTTCAAAGCTGGGCCGAGCGCCGCTGGCTCGACGTGCCGGAACTCGAAATTTAGGACGGTCGCGATGAACTCAATCAAACTGCCGGACCTCAATGGCGGCCTCAGCGAATTTACCCTGTCGCCGCCTCGAAATTTCGCGACGAAAATAACGGGCAAACTCCCACGCATCGCCTACGCTGCGGCCCATGTGGTCGCGGATCCACTTGCCGACGTAGATCCCTGGCTGCAGCCTGCTGTCGACTGGGACGCGACCATCGCCTATCGCCGCTATCTTTGGGATCTTGGTCTCGGCGTCGCCGAAGCAATGGATACGGCGCAGCGAGGCATGGGGCTTGACTGGAACGGCGCAAAGGAGCTTATCCGCCATTCGTTGGACGCCGCGAGAGACTTTCCCGACGCGAAAGTTGCCAACGGCTGTGGCACCGATCACCTCGCTCCAGATGCAAGCCTTTCGACTGACGATGTCATTCGCGCTTACGAAGAGCAGATGGAAGTCATCGAAGGCCTTGGCGGCAGATTGATCATCATGGCCAGCCGCGCCCTGGCCGCCTGTGCCAAATCGCCTGATGACTATGCAAAGGTTTATGATCGAGTTTTGAATCAGGCAAGCGAGCCTGTCTTGATCCATTGGTTGGGCGAAATGTTCGACCCGGCGCTGGAGGGCTACTGGGGACACGTCGACCATGATGCCGCGATGGACGTTTGCCTCGGCATTCTCGCCGACAACGCAGACAAGGTCGACGGGATCAAGATATCCCTGCTGAACAAAGACAAAGAAATCATCATGCGCCGGCGTCTGCCGGATGGCGTGAAGATGTACACCGGTGACGACTTCAACTACGCCGAACTTATCACCGGCGACGATCAGGGTTACTCGCACGCCCTTCTCGGAATTTTCGATCCGATCGCACCGGCGGCGAGCGCCGCCTTGGCTGCGATGGGCGAAGGCGACCTCGACAGCTTCAACAGCATTCTCGAACCGACGGTGCCTCTGTCGCGCCACATCTTCAAGGCTCCAACCAGGTTCTACAAAACTGGCGTGGTTTTCCTGGCGTATCTCAACGGCCACCAGAAGCACTTCACCATGATCGGCGGTCAGCAGAGCGCCCGCTCTCTTCAGCATCTTGCGGAGCTGTTTCGTCTGGCGGACCGCTGTGGTTTGCTCTCCGACCCAGAGGCCGCCGCGGCGCGCTTCAGGAACGTCATGCGGCCTTACGGCGTGGAAGGATAGGAACTTGCGTGATCTTTCCAGCGATACGAGCCTCTTGTCTCTCAACGCGGCCACTGTTCGCAAACAGTGGAACCTGGAGCAAATCATAGAGGGCTGCGCGCGCCATCAAATCGGCGCCATAGCGCCGTGGCGGGATCAGATTGCCGACTGCGGGCTCGACAAGGCCGCGCGCTTGATCCGCGACGCAGGACTAGGCGTAAGCGGCGTTTGTCGCGGCGGAATGTTCCCCGCGGCGGACCGCGCTAAGTTCGAAGCCAACGTAGAAGACAACCGAAAGGCCGTCGCCGAAGCGGCAACTCTCAACGCCGACTGCCTGGTTCTGGTCGTCGGTGGCCTGGCAGAGGGTTCGCGGGATATTGCCGACGCGCGCCATCAGGTTGAGGAAGGCATCGCCTCGATACTCGAGTACGCACGCGCGGCGCAGATTCCGCTTGCGATCGAACCCCTTCATCCCATGTATGCGGCCGACCGCGCTTGCGTGAACACACTCCGTCATGCGCTCGATATTTGCGACCGGCTCGGCTCAGGGGTCGGTGTTGCCGTCGATGTCTACCATGTCTGGTGGGATCCGGAGCTCGAATCCCAAATCGCGCGGGCCGGCGCGAACGATCAACTGTTGGCTTATCACGTTTGCGATTGGCTGGTGCCAACCACCGACCTTTTGCTAGACCGGGGCATGATGGGCGACGGGGTCATCGAATTGAAAAAGATCCGCGGCTGGATCGAAGCGGCAGGATACGACGACACCTGTGAAGTCGAAATCTTCTCAGCCGAGAACTGGTGGAAACGCCCGCCCGATGAGGTCCTGGCCACAGTTGTCGAGCGCCATCAGTCGGTGGTGTAGCTCTCGATATACTGTCGCGGTGTCAAACCGGTGACCTGCTTGAACACACGATAAAAGTGCGAGAGATCGCCGAACCCGGCATCCAGCGCGGAGAACAAGACATTGTCGGTCTCCAGCAGGCGTTTCTTGGCGAATTCCACCCGCAGCCGCGTGATGTAGGCTTTGACTGTCTCCCCCTTCGCCTCGCGAAACAGAGTTGTATAGCGGCGGTAACTGATACCGGCCATGGCAGCCAGATCCTTGATCTGAACCTCTTCGGTGAAGCGTTCATCCAAAAAGTCGAGTGTACGGGTGAAGGCCTGAGCGCCTTTCGCCAACTCCGCCAAGGAGGCGGCTTCGCTGGCCGTTCGCGCAAGCGCGATCAACAACTGGATAAGAAGTCCCCAAATCGCCGCTTCATGTCCTACACGGGCGGTCGTCTGCTCAAAGGCCATGCGTTGAAGGCTTGAGTGGATCGCCGCCCTGCGATGTGTCTGCAACATGCTCAGCGGTCGCATGGCGACGAACACCGACCGGAAATAGCGGTAGCCCGCGGCGAGATCGGGAACAGCCTGTAAAGTGTCCGCGTGGAAGCAGACCATCATCAAGGTAACCGGATCCGAGGGGTCGTCCGCGAACCTGTGTGCTTCCCCTGCCGGCAGAAACAAAACGTCATCTGTGTTCAGTCTTGTGCTCGAGGTCTTGGTCCAGAGCTGACCGCTCCCCCGCCGAATGAAGCAAAGCTTATCGAATGCCCATTCGCCCATTTCCATTTCGAAGCCTGGCGCGTGCCGGCTTTCGAAAACCAGTATGCTGTTTTCATTTAATTTTACTGATTTTGGCGATGTTCTAAACACAACGGACTCATGAAGAATTGCCGATTCTGCAAATAGATTTTTATCCGTCCTAGCCAAGACTTCAAGAGGCTTCCACTCCATGATCGAAGGCTATGGCCGGATGCCGCCGTTTCTGTCGGCTTTACGGCTCAAAAAATATAATTGCGTTGTAAAATGGGAGGAAATCCGTGCCGGAGAGTCTCGAAGATAAGTTATCGCAGTTCAGCAGCCCGGTTGAGATGCTGCGCAACTCGCCGACGGGCGGCTATGCCTTTCCCTTCCCTCCCGAGTACACAAACTGGCGCGACGAACAGGAAGCCTGGTGCAAATCGGTTGTCCTGTTCGATCAGTCCTTTCACATGACCGATATCTACTTCGAGGGTAAGGACGTCCGCCGTCTGATCTCCGATGTCGGCGTCAATACACTCAGCAATTTCGGCGCAAACAAAGCGAAGCAACTCGTGGCCTGCAACTACGACGGCTTTGTGATCGGTGACGCCATCTTGTTTGGTCACGCCGAAGAGAAGTTCAGTGTTGTCGGGCGCCCGTCGGTTCCCAACTGGGTAGCCTATCACGCCGAAACAGGCGGCTACGACGTCAAGGTTACGCGCGACATCAGAACGGTTGGAAACCCGAAGGATCGCTTGCTTTATCGCTTTCAGATTCAGGGCCCGAATGCGCTGGACCTGATGAAAAAAGTGAATGAGGGTCCCCTGCCGGAAATTCCCTTTTTCAATATCGGCGACTTAAAGATCGCAGGCCGGAACGTCCGCGCTTTGAACCACAGCATGTCCCGCATGTCCGGCCTCGAGATCCACGGCCCGATGGCGGAAGGTGAAACGGTCCTGGAGGCGATACTGAAAGCCGGCGAAGAGTTCGGCCTTCGTCTGGGTGGCAGCCGAGCCTATTCGACCGTCTCGCCGGAATCCGGCTGGATCCCCTCTCCTATGCCGGCGATCTATAGCGGGGACAGCATGAAACCCTATAGAGAGTGGCTGAGCGCGGATAGCTTTGAGGCAACCGCCTCGCTCGGCGGCAGCTTCTACTCCGATAATATCGAGGACTACTACCATCGGCCTTGGGATCTCGGTTACGGCCGGCATGTCAATTTCGATCACGACTTCATTGGCCGAAGCGCCCTGGAGGCCGCGCAGGATCAGCCGAAACGAAAGAAAGTCTGGCTCGACTGGAACAGGGAAGACACCTTGCGCATTATCGGCGGCATGTTGGGCGATGGAGAGCGCTACAAATATCTCGAAGTGCCAAATTCCTATTACGCCATTCTCCCCTTCGACAAGGTTCTGAAAGACGAACGCATGGTCGGCCTGTCGACCTACGCCGTCTACACCACCAATCAGCGCTCGTGGTTCTCACTGGCCATGGTGGACGAAGCCGATGCCGTGGATGGTTCGGAAGTGCAATTGATCTGGGGCGAAGAAGACGGCGGTTCGAACAGACCTCTCGTCGAACGCCACGTGCAGACAACGGTGCGCGCCACCGTCCGTTCGAAGCGGCACTACGCTTAAGGCCGTCTCTCGCTAACAAAGATCGTAGGGCCGAATACCTGCCTCATGACCGACAAAGGCCGGAGGCAGGGTCCCTACGATAACTGTCGCGTCTTATGGAATTAGCGGCATGTCATTTTGAGATGCCACCGAAGAGGCATCCCAAGTTGCGCCTCAAGCGAGCTGATCGTAGATCCAGCGGTAGGTTCCTTCCAGACCGACTGCAAGCGGCGTGCTTGGTTGCCAGCCTAACTGTGTCTGAATGCGGGTGTTGTCGCTGTTTCGGCCCATCACGCCCATCGGAGCGGTCGGATCGTATTGCCGCTTAACTTTGATTCCGGCGATGTCTTCAACGATGTCGACAAGCTGATTGATGGACACTAGCTCGTTGCTTCCAAGGTTAAGAGGCTCGCTCACGGCGCTCGACACAATGCGATGGATGCCCTCCAGGCAATCGCTGATGTAGGCGAAACTGCGCGTCTGTTCCCCTGTGCCCCAGATGTCGATTTCGTGACGGCCGGAGAGCTTGGCTTGAGCAAGTTTGCGGCAGATCGCAGCAGGCGCCTTCTCCCGCCCGCCTTCATAGGCCCCCTGCGGTCCGTAGATGTTGTGCAAGCGCGCAACGCGGGTCCTGATGTCAAAATCTTCCTGATAGTGAACACACATGCGCTCGCTGAAGAGCTTTTCCCAGCCATAACCATCTTCCGGCATCGCCGGATAAGCGTCTTGTTCCCTCAATGCCGTGACGCCGGCGTCCTGCTGAAGCTCGACGTTGTATACGCAGGCGGAGGACGCAAAGAAATACTGCTCAACACCATATTCGCGTGCGGCTTCCAAAAGATGGGTATTGATCAGAACGTTAAGCATGCAGAGCGCGCGGTTCTGTTCGATAAACCCGATACCGCCCATATCCGCCGCGAGATTGTAGACCGTCCGCGCGTTGCTGAGTGCCTCTTTGCAGGCATCGCGCTGGCTCAGGTCAAGGACCAGATTTTCGGCACCGGTGCTGACCTGATACCACTGATCGAGTGGTTTGATGTCGACGGCGCGGATGTCGTTTGCTCCGCGCGCCGTAAGGTCGGTGACCAAATGACCACCGATAAACCCGCCTGCGCCGCATACGACAATCTTGTCCCGAAAAATATCTGCTTTCATACTTTTGTTTTTTATTGAGATATTATTTCAACAAAGTTATCGGGCGGCCAAAATTTGAGGATTAGCAAAGGTCTGTTCTCAGGGTTAGACCGAAGGAGAAAGTCACGGTCCGTTTCAGTCGTCTGATCAGACTTGTGAATATAGAATTAGATGGACCGGCGCAATGCATCATGACCTCTAGCATACCGCGAATTATTCACCAGACCTGGAAGACCACGAGCCTACCGGACGACTATGCACGCTTTCACGACAGCGTCCGCGCGCTGCATTCGGACTGGGAGCATCGCCTATGGACGGATGACGATAATCGGCGGCTCATTACGGAGCACTACCCCTGGTTCCTGGAGACTTACGACGGCTACAAACACAACATCGAGCGGGTCGATGCGGTACGTTATTTCATTCTGCTCCACCATGGGGGCGTCTATCTCGATCTGGACATGGAATGCGTGAAGCCGATTGACGACTTACTGCAGGCGGACGGCCTGTACTTCTCGCTTCTGGCCGGCCCGAGTATCGAAAACACCGTGATCGGCAATGCGCTGATGGCCGCGCCCAGAGGCCATGCTTTCTTCAGTTACCTCACGAAGAAACTACCTCACCTGAAGACACGGGACATCACCTTCTCCGATGTTTTCAACAACACCGGACCTGACATGCTGAGCCAGCAGATCCGTCTCTGCGAGCCCATGTTTCGCTTCAACCTCATCGGTTTGGATAAAGTCTGCGACCGCGCCGTTGTTCCTCAAAACCCAGCCCTGGGCGGCAAGAGCCTCGAAGCAGTGCGGAAAGAAAAGCTGCTGCACTTTATCCATCACGGCACCAACGTCTGGAATATCCAACACCCCGCGCCGCCCGCGCCCGTCGAAGGTTTCGTTCTCTTTGAGAACTTCGACATTCAGGATTGCGACATCGACTATGTGGATTACGCAGTTGGCGAATACGACATCATTGCCCAGGCAGCGGCCGATAACCCCAAGGCCATCGCCTTTAACTTCAACGGCTACATCAAAGGCCTGGGCGGGCGATTGAGCCGTTACGATGGCGACAGGAGCTGGATCCGGCCCGGCATCACGCCCTGGATCTGCATCAAGGAAGAGGCCCTGCCTCAGCTTGAGATGTCAGATGCGGCAAGTCGGCTGGCTTCAGAATACCTTCGATCAGAAGATACCTGACAATCTCCGCCGGCGTGAAATGGCTGCGCGTGTGGTTGATGATCTGACGACCACGGTCCGACAAGCCTTCGACGATGAGGTCGCCGACAACGACCGGAACTGAATCCAGCTTACTCAAAAGACTGAAAACCGACTGATCGTGTCTATGCGCGACGAAGCCCGGATAGTTGGGCAAGCCACAGAGATTGTCCTGATCGGTGAGGATCCGCTCGTCCTCGCAATAGGAAAGGTAGCGCTGCAGGAAGCTCTCGCTCCAGGGAGATTTGCGAAGCATGAAGCAGCTCGCGAAACGCTGCGGCGACCCGACAATCGATGGCGTGTCTGCGTCCATGAGGACGAAGGCATCCCGTTTTGTATAGACCGCTTCGGCAAATCCCTCGCCGAGGATCAGCAGGTCCAGTTTGTGTTGCTCGAGCGCGGCGACCATCGGATCGATCGGATTGACGAAGTGCATCGCGGCGTCGGCGTAAAACAGAAAATCCCCATGGGAGAGCTTCGCCATTGCAGCGGCGAGGATGTAGGGCTTCCAAAGCCAATAACCTGCGCCGCGCTTTTGTCTGAGCGTTGCTGCGTGACGCTGCGCAAAGTCCACGTCGATATCCTGCGGGCCATAGGCATGGCAGTCATCGAAGCCGAAGCGCAGGCCCGTCATGAGATTGATCGCCTGATAGGGCGAGAAGGCAGTGTCGGCGTAGCTGATCAGAAGCTTTTTCACGACCTGTCGCTTGAATCGAAAAGGCGCCCGCCACAGCGGCAGCTTCGGTCGCAACCATGGGCAAGCTTGATTGCAAGGCGATGCTGCGGGTCGCGTGAACCCAGATCGAGCAGCCTTGCAAAGCTGTCCGAGACGCCATGCGACTTCCAGTTCAGGTGTTTCGCATAGGCCGCATCGTCCGCATCGAGTTCGAGGAGGTAGTCGGCCAGCGCCCGAGCACTGGGGAAATCCGAAGCATCGATGATGGCGTCGTCGTGGGGCATGAACTCGCGGACATTGCGCGCCCCGAGATAGATCGGTACGACCCCGCAGGTCAGGGCATGGAACACACGCTCCGTCACATAGTCCGTCGTGATCGAGTTCTCGAAAGCCAGATAGAACTTGTAACGAGGCAAGATCGACAGAAGGCTGGCCCAACCACCCTCGCCCCAACCGCCTTTCACGAAACCGTCGATTTCAGCGTTGTTCAGACATTTACCCAAGCTATCGATCTTCACGTACTGCATCAGTTCCGCGGCGTAGGCATCGCGATGCTTAACCGGATGAGAAGCAATATAAACCGCAAGAGCGCCAGTCGCTGGTCCTGAGCGTTTGGGTGGAGACTCCAGGAAACTGCCGTATTGATGCCTGTTGGGATAGATACAGGGCACGTCCGCGTCGAGGCGGTATGTCATGTGAATATCGAAGGCCTTCATCGCGATGGGGTTTTTGAGAGCCGGATAGTTCACATCGCTTTCCATGCTCATCAGCACCCAGGGCTGGAGCTTACGTTTCGGTAAGTCGGCAATCGACGGACCGTGAAACCAAACGGCATCCGCCTCCTCGAGCCGACTGCGATCGCTGGTGAAGGTGAGCTTTAGATCAGGCCCTCCTGGCTGTTCAAACCGTTTGCTGTCCAGATAGTCGTCCCCAAAAAAATGACCGGTCCAGGCCAGCACAAGAAGATGATTTTTTTTGAGGTCTTTGGGTATCGCAGGCAAAACCGGCAGGTTCACGATGCCACCTCGAAATCCATTAGTGCCGCCAAACGGCGACATACCGCTTCAGGCGCATAGGTCTGGCTCAGCCGGGTCCGCAACGCTTCGCCGATCGTCTTCGCCTGTGATTGGTTTTCAAAGAGAGACCGCATCAGCTCAGCGGCATGCTGCGGTTTTGCGCAGGCCCAATAGGCCGTATCCGAATGCAGGTAGTAACCATCGGGACGCGACTTCGAGGTCTGCTCCATGTTGTATTCGATCAAAAGTGGATAATCCTCTCCCAGATAGTCCAGGTGCCCGCCCCAGCCGGTGATGATAGATGGGTTGCCATGGAGCGCCGCATCGAAAGGTCCAAGCCCCCAGCCTTCGGAATGCGTCAGACTGATGAAGCAGTCACCGCGCCGGTGCAACCGGTCGATCTCCGTTGCCGGGAGTGGTTCAGCGATAAGATGTACCTTGGCGGGATTTTTGTAGCTCGCCAGCATCCGCGCCACCTTCCACCAGACCATCGCAATATGCGGTGGGGCGCTCTCTCGTTCTTCTTTGGGCAGGGCTCTGAAGGCCATCTGGTCGACCGGTTCGGTCTTGACGATCAGGGCGACCTTGTCGTCCGCGGTGAAGGCGTCCAGATAGGCGCGAAGCGTTTCTTCCATCGCCTTGCGGGACGTCCAGGATCCGATGGTGTAGAAAACGAAGTCTTCATCGGCCACCACGCCATAGTCCGGCTCGTCGCCATCTGCGTCCAGCGCGACTTCGCGCGCCACATGGGGAACGACGTCAACCTCGGCCGTCACTCCGGCGGCGACCAGAGCGCGTTGATTGAAAACAGAAGGAACGAAGACCCGCTCATACAGGTTGAGGGCCGGCACCCAGTCTTCCGGCACCTGCTCGATTTCCCAGGCAATGTAAGTGAAGGGCCGCAATTCCGGCCTTTTCTCACGCCAGTACCGCTGCCAGTGAAAAGGCGGAACATCGATCACCATTGCCGAACAGTCGAGCGGGCGGCGAAGGAGCTGCATCAAGTCTTCCGCGATATCCTCCTGCAGGAGGTCGCGGTAGTCCTCCATGCCGAGGTCTTTGGCAGAGTTGGCGACGGTCGGTGTCCAGGTCACCGGAACGCCCAGCCGGTGAAGTCCTGCAACATACTGGCAGGCCGCATCGCCATAGCCACAGCCGGGCGTCAGCGTCACGAAGTTGAGTCCCTCTGCACTGGGCATAGTTCAAACCTTAATGTCCTCAAGGTTGATGTCCGGCAAGAAGCCTTTGACCAGTTCGGCAAAGGGCGAGGTGGATCGCCGCAGGTTTTCCAGTGTCATCTCTCCGGCATGATGCTTTGTGAAGTCGGTGCGCTCGAAATCCCACCAGAGATGCGCCCAAAGGTGAATCGAATAGCTGTTCGTCAGATTCACAGGGCCGTCGCCGAACAGCGCATTCAGCCCGTCTGGCGTTGCGGGAACAGCAAAAAAGGAGCCCTCCGGCTCCACTCGCACCGCGTCCGGCATCTCTTGACTGAGGGCGTGCGACAGAAAGCCCGAGTGATTGCTCCAGGTTCCGTTGATCGCGCTCCCCATCCGCGCCCGCCAGGCCCGGCAAAAATCGGATCCGGGCTCTGCCATCATCAGAGCATTGCACAAGGAAGGCTTCACTTCGCCCGTCAGTTCGTCCGGTGTATCGGCCTCACGGCCGATCACGAACTTCTCCCGATAGAAATCGTCAGGCAGCGCTCGGACGAACACAGTATCGATGTCGGCATAGACACCCCCGTGTTCGGTAAGGGCGTCCAACCTGACGAAGTCGGCGTGGTGGGCATATCGGTACTGTTCGGGCACCAGCGCGTCGTTATAGTTGGCATCGAGCACGTCTTGGGACAAACCGACACGCTTGAGTGTCAAATGCGGACGGATCTCCTCCCAGAAAACACCGAACGGGAGGTAGTGGTAATGGAGATAGATGATCTCAGGCTGTAGAATTCGACGACAGCTCTCAATGGCCAGATAGTGCAAGAGATGGAAGGGTGCGAGCTGCTCACGCAAACCGAAAACGAAATGGGCGACACGGGGTATAGAGTTCATGTCTGTGCGTAGTGGCTCAAGTGATAACAGGCCAAGCGTCTTGTTCGTTGCGCCGATTGCACCGCTTCCCGAAGGCAATGGCCTCTCAATGCGGGCTGCCATGACGCTACAGGGGCTTGCGAGAGAATGCAATCTCACCACTGCCGTTCTCCCCGTTTCGGATCCCGGTATCAGCAAAGCGCGCCTGCAATGGAGTGCCGAACAGTCGGAGATTTGTGAGCTCATCCCCTTGAGCGAACCGCAGGAAGCAGCTCGCCGGTGGATGAAAAAATCAGAGAGCCGTAGTCTTATTACGTTACTTCAGCCCCTGCCCGAACGCGCCCGGATGGCGCCGCCGGACGCCGTTGAGGGCTGGCTTGGAAGCGCGGACTTCGACGCGGTCTGGATCATGCGCCTCTACCTGGCAGCGACAGTGCTCCCCTTCCGCAACCGAAGCGCCAAGCTGATCCTGGATATCGACGAGGATGATGCCGCAGTGTTGCGAGCCACTTCCAACCTGCAGGAAAAACGCGGAGATCTGATCGCAGCGGAAACGCTGCGCGATGAGGCAGACGCATATGATCGTTTCGCGGAACAGGCCTTCGGCTGGTTCGATCAGATCGTAACGGCCAGCCCGCGCGAGACCGAAATCCAGCGCCGGCGCTATCCTTCTGTCAAGGCCGCGACAATCCCCAACGCCATCAGACTTCCTCGCGTCGAGCAGTTTGCACAGAGGGAAATGCATCCGCCAAAGCTCTTGTTTATCGGAAATTTCGACTATGCGCCGAACTTCGACGCCGCTGATCGGCTGGCAGAGCGGATTTTTCCGATCATCCTGCAATCGGAACCGGAAGCTGAACTGCACCTTGCAGGCAAAGGCGAGAAGGTCCAGCAGTTTGGCCGGAAACAGAATGTGATTGTTCATGGCTTCGCACCTGACCTTGCACAGCTCTATGATCAAGCGACAGTGGCGCTGGTGCCTCTGCAGGTCGGTGGCGGCAGCCGGCTTAAGATACTGGAAGCCTTTGCTTATGCTTTGCCGGTAGTGGCGACAGCAAAGGGTTGCGAAGGCCTGGAGGTCTGTGACGACACGCAGCTTCTAATTGCCGAGAGCGATACCGATCTTGCCGCCGCTGCGCTGCGCCTATCGTCCGATGAAAATCTCACAAACCGCCTGGTCGGAGAGGCACGGCGGTTCGTCGTCGAACAACATGACGTTGACGTCACCGGTAGAAAGATCGCAGAACTTATCCTTTAAAAATGCCGAAACGGCAGTCGCCATGAGAGAACGGGGAGCACTTGATGAATGCTGTTGTGAAATACGTCCGCGCGGAAAACCTGGATGTGCATGAGACAGAAGATGGGCTCATCGTCTTCGACCCTTCCACGGATCAGGTTCATCATCTGAACTATTCGGCAGGCGTGCTTTTTGAACTCTGCGCGGAAGCCCGGGAAGCCGGGGAACTCGCGCAAATGGCGGCTGCCGTCTACGAACTGGACGCGCCACCGAGTGAAGAAATCGAAGCCGGACTGCGCCAGCTTGTGGCCGAAGGCGTTCTGATTGAGACAGGCAGCGGTGAATAGCTTCAAAACCACTCTTCAGCTGCATGCGACACTCGCGGAAATTCTCTACGAAGATTCCGCGCTCGAAACGCCGCTCAACTATCTCGTAGAGAAGGCACAACAACCCTTTTCAGTTCGCCGGAATTTGAGCTACCGGGTAGATGGCTTCGGGCCTTACAAGGTTTATGAGGAAGGCGATTTACATTGCGAGGTCGCGACCGCCCTCGACGTCCAGCACGTTGTATATGGACGGATCTATCGGCGGGTTGTGGAACGTTACGTGCTCACTGGCTGGGTCGCCTTTCACGCCGCGCTCGCGACGATCGGAACATCCAGGACCTTGATTCTCGGCCACAAGGGGACGGGCAAAACAACTCTGGCGACACGACTGCTGTATTCAGGCTACAAGGTGGAAGCAGATGAGATGGTTCTGGTCCGTGAAGGTCAGGCCTTGCCCCTGCCCCGCGCCTTCCACCTGAAGCCAGGTATTGATAACCAGGTACCGGAATTGGCGGAGATGGTGCCGACTTTGCCAAAGGCCTACGCCGGCGAACTTGAGATTTCTGCCTTTGACCCCAGCGCGGCGGGGTTCTCCTGGGAGATCGCCCTAGGCCCTGTAGACAGGGTGATCTGGATTACCCCGAACCACGGCGGAGAGACGCGCATCACAAAGCATCCGAGCTTTGTCGCGATGCAGCAAGTCTTGGAGTGTTCGCTTGGATGGGGCGAAGAGCGCGCTGTCGTTGTCGCGGAAGCTTCGAAACTGGTTTCCCGGGGCGGTTACGAGCTCGTGTTAGGCGATGCGCGCGACGCGGTGCCATTGCTGAGCGCAGACTAATTAATTTTTGTATGTATACGGCTATTCCCTTTCGATGCAGCTTTTGCTAAACTTCACAGGTTGATTAACGAGAGGCGTAAAATCATGCGTGAAGATAAGAGGGACGAAATCGCCGAACTGTCTGATAGTCGGCGGGAATTTCTAAAGAAAGCGAAAGCTGTGGGCTTTGCGGCTCCCGTGGTTGCGACATTTTCTATGTCTGGCCTGATGTCGCGCGCACAAGCTCAGGTCGCTTCGAATTTATCTTAAGATCTGATTTTAACCGGCCGCATGGTGCGCTTAACGGCGGCGCTTATTACGCGTGACGAAGAAGCACACATCGGGCCGTGTTTGGATTGTTTAAATAAGGTTGTCGACGAGATTGTTGTCGTCGATACCGGGTCCGAAGATCGAACGAAAGATATTGCCCTTGCCAAAGGCGCCAGTGTTTATGACCTGGCTTGGCGAGGCGATTTTGCTTACGCGCGCAATGCTGCGATCGACAAAGCGTCAGGCGAATGGATTCTCTATGTGGACGCAGATGAGCGCGTCACAGTCACAGGTGATCTGAACTCCGTTTTATCAGATCCGGCCGCCATCGCCGCGACCGTCCGCTTCCAAGCGGCCAGCTACCTGACGCCCTACGCCGAGTACCGGCTTTTTCGAAACCGAGCGGATATTCGCTTTCGAGGGGCGATTCATGAAACAGTTTTGCCGGACATTCTTGCGCTGCTTCAAAAGGACGAGCGCAAGGTGCTCGAGGCTCCCTTGTCTTTCCAGCACCTGGGATATGAGGGCGATTTAACTCACAAACACCGCCGTAACTTACCGCTCTTGCAGCAGGCCGTGCGAGACAATCCCGACCGGATTTATCTTTGGAACACGCTTGGCGAAGCTGAACACGGCCTGGGAAACATTGCTGCGGCCGAAGATGCCTGGCGACAAGGGTTAGAGACACTTCGCAGACAACAGCCGCAACCAGCCGATGCGCAGATCTATGCAAACCTGATCGATTTGCAGCTATCTGCCGAGGCTGCGCGCATTACTGATATCGGGGATCTGGTGACAGAAGCAATGCTGCGCTATCCGTCCGATCCCATGATCCTGTGGCATTGCGCGCGCCATGCGGAATCCGATGCGCAGTTGGAAACCGCGCGAACGAGGCTGTTTGATCTGCTGGATCTGGATTCAGAAGAAAAGGCTGAGGCTCGCGCAGGGTATGACCGCCGTTTATTCTCTTTCCTTGCCCCTGCCCTGCTCGGGGTATGCTATCTGCTGGATGAAATGCCGGAGGACGCCGTGAAGTGGCTGCGCCGGGCGCATAACGCTGAGCCAGCGGATTTAGAAGTCCGCACGAAACTGGCGCTTGCGGAAAGTCGTCTGGTGAGCTGCTCATAAGAAGACGCGGTGCAGAGACGAGACCGAGAGATACCGACATGGCAATTGCCGGCCGTCAGCTTAAATATTGCAGCGAGCCTCTATCGCCAGAGCATCTCGTTTTGCTGACGGCTGCAAAAATCAAGCTCTCCGACAACAACGTCCACGACCTCCAAGAATTGGCCGATGAACCGGTCGATTGGCAAGAGGTCCTGCATCTTGCAGACCAGCATGGCGTCGCGCCTTTACTCCATCGAAATCTCAAAGCCGCCGGCTGGCCTGGCGTCCCTGACTCTGTCGCGCAGGAACTCTACCTGACCTTCATGACCAATGCGGTGCGCGCGCATAAAGACATCGCGCATTTACAGTGGTGTTGCGACCTCCTGGAGAGTAGCAACATACCCGTGATTCCCTTCAAAGGACTTACGGTCGCTCTCCAAGCCTATGGTGACCCTACCCTGCGCCCTTCCAGCGACGTTGACCTGCTTGTACGACCGCGCGATTACGAAAAGGCAAACCATCTTTTCAGCCAACAGGGTTTCGAAGAACGCAAGCGCTATGAATGGGAAGTGACGCTGGTCAGCGACGAGCGCAATCTGACCGTCGATTTACACAACGCGATCTCCGGCCGTCACTTTCCCGTTCAACTTGACTTCGACGGTCTCTACAGCCGCCGCACTACCTGGCCTGTTGCGAAGGGCGAAATCCACGCACTTTCGACAGAGGATGCGATCCTTGTGGCAAGCATCCAGATAGCAAAGGTTTACCCGAGCAGGCAGATCAAACTGAAGTCTCTCTGCGACATCGAGGCCATGATTGCCGCCACGCCGGACTTGGATTGGGCCGGCTTGCTCAGGAATGCACGGCAGTCCGGCTGCCTGCGCATGCTACTGGTCACCCTGGTTTTGGCCAAAGATATCTTGGATGCCGATTTGCCGGACTGGGTGCTGGAACAGGCTGCCCATGTCCCTCAGATCGACAGGATGGCCACGGATCGTTTCACCCACATATTGGAGCCGGACGACCCCTCCGTTTTGAGTTCGCCGCCCTCCTGGTTTCACAGTCTGGTTCGGGAGCGGAAGCGGGATCGGATACATTCCTTTCTCTATCTCAACCGTTGGCGGTTTATGCCGAACGAGCGGGATCATGACTTTGTTGCATTGCCCAAAGGTCTGTCCTGGCTTTACTGGCTAGTCCGCCCCATACGGTTGGCCGTCGACCGTGCGAGGGGAGCATCCGGCTAACCTCAGACGGCGCAATGAAGTCAGCCTCTATTTCGCGAGCTTCGTTACAAGATCATCGAAACCGTAGCTTTTACCGATGTACGCTGATCCTTCGATCGAAAGGTGCCCATGGTCCAGGTACATCAAAACACCCTCTCGAATCATGTCGCAGGTGCCGTCGGCACAGACCATCTTGTCTAGCCGGACAATCGGGACATGGCCCGCGACTGCCTCCAGGATCCGGAAGGCCTGACCGCGGTCTTTCGGCGGTTCGAAATCGCAGACAGCTTCGCCCGCCTCGAAAGCAACAGCGCGACGCAGACACTGTCCGACATTTTGGCCGTTCCCGACCGTCGGCGATACCAAAACCACTTTGCGGCCCGACTGCCGAATCCGTTCGACCGTATCGATGAAGGCAGTGACGAGCGCCTGCATCTTGTTACGCCCCGTGACGCGAGAGCCGTCTCGCAGCAGGAGGTCGTTTTCGAGCGCCGAAAAGGCAGAAGACAGCACCACGGTTCCGACAGTCTGATTGTTCGTCAGCCAGTCGAAAACCGAGTCGTTGAAGCCTATACAGTCTCTGGCCCATTCATAGCCATTGATGTGATCGATCTGCGCCAGTCCCATGACAGGCGCGCATGAGGACAGCGTGTGTTGCTGCAACTTGATCTGCGAATTGCTCTCGACCAGCGCCGGGGCAAGGTGCATGGCGAGGCTGTCGCCCCATAACAGCATTTCGGGATGATCCGAGGTACGGCAGTTCTCCAGAGTATGGAACTGCCAATCGCATTTGGGATGCAGACCGAAGTTCGTCTTCAGTCTTCGGTCGAGTTCCGCAAAGCGGATAACGCTTGGGGTATAAATTAAGACACCGTCTCTGAGGTGGACGACGACCGCAAAAGACGCAAACCCAGCGATAGCGATCATACTCGCGGCAAAGAGCAGTTTCCGCTGCGACATGAGAGGCAACGGGCGCTTGCGAAATGGCTGTTCGACGTAGCGCCAGGTGAAGTAGGCAAGCAATAGGGTCAAACCGCAGAGCGCGAGCATCAAGGCATCCGACGGCGGTAGCGGACTGCGGAGGCGCGCAAAGGCGAAGAGAGGCTGGTGCCACAAGTAAATGCTGTAGCTGATGAGCCCGAGCCCGACCAAAACCCGCTGCTCCAAAAGGCGCCCAACCAGCGTATCGGCCCGGCAGAAGAGGATGATCAGGCTCGCGCCGCCGACGGGCGCGAGGGCGTAAACGCCTGGAAATGGTGTGTGTTCGTCATAGAGAAAGACCGGGAGCAGAATGGCCGCCAGCCCGACGGCGCTGAAGAAGCCGTTGGGTTTGAGATCACGTCTGGCCAGGAGTATGGCGCAGAGCGATCCTGCCAGAAGCTCCCACGCCCGTGTCGGTAAAAGGTAAAAGACAGCCCTGGGATCAGCGTTCCATCCCCATTGCGTCAGGCCCAAGCTCGCAAAGGCCAGCAGCGCCAAGACTAGAAGCGTCCGCTCCCGCCAAAACCGCCAGCTCAGGAACAGAATGATTGGGAACAGGATGTAATACTGCTCTTCAACAGCCAGGCTCCACATGTGGATGAACGGCTGCAGGTCGCTGGACTCCGCGAAATAGCTCTCCGTTTGCCAGAACAGAATGTTGGAGACGAAGAGAGCCGTGGCAGCGAGGCTTTTGGAGAAACTTTCAAACTGCGCCGGTGACATCGACGCCCAGCCAAAGGGGACGCAGCAGGCCATGACAAAGAAAAGCGCTGGCAATATGCGCCTCGCGCGCCTTTCGTAAAACCCAATCAGGGAAAAGGCATCGCGCTCGAGATCATCGATGAGAATGCGGGTTATCAGATATCCGCTGATGACAAAGAAGACATCGACGCCAACAAATCCGCCACCGAAAGTGTCAAATCCAGCATGGAAGAGAATCACCGGCAGGACGGCAATGGCCCTCAGGCCATCAATTTCCGCGCGATAGTTCATCTCTACCGCTCAACAACTGCCAGATCAGCCAATCACACGTCCCCCGCTCAGCATGCAATTGCGAAGCCTCGTCCCTAATTCGCAGCAGACAATTTACTCTGCGTCACCCTGCGAGAATAGGCGTCAACGAACCGTCGAGGCAATCCGTCCACGAAATTCAAAGAAGGACGCTAGGAGAACTGGTGCGCCGTCACGCGCGGTCGTGTTGCTTCAGTTATCCATCGCCCAAATAGAAAGGAAGCAGTCGGGCTAAGTGATATCAAGAAACAAGCGCTTCAGCTGATCAAGGCTGCGGCAGCAAAGGCGTCTGTGGATCTAGTGGGCTGCTCCAGATCAGGAGCTTGGCGGGCGTTGAAGACCGAACCGACACCGATCAACACTGGCTCATTCTGATCGAGCGTTCGCACGCCTGCGCCTAAGTTGCCCAGAGATCCACGCCACATCTTCTCACAAGGTCGCGATAGAGAAGCGCAGGCGACGACTGGCGTCGACGGCGCCAAACCTTTGCTCACAAGCATTTCGGCGATCTGACCGGCGGTTCCGCGCCCCATGTAAAAGATTGTTGTGGCTTTGGGATCGGCGATGGCGCGCCAGTCCAGATCTTCCGGCAAGGTGCCTTTGCGGCAATGACCGGTGACGAAGCGGACCGACTGCGCGTGGTCGCGGTGGGTCAGGGAAATGCCCAGCGATGAGGCCATGGCAGCGGCGGCTGTGATTCCAGGGATCGTTGAAACCTCAATGCCCTCATCCTGCAAACAATCGATTTCCTCCCCTGCCCGCCCGAAGACCATGGGATCCCCCGACTTGAGCCGCACGACATTTTTGCCCGCCTTGGCAAGCTTGATCATCATCTCGTTGATGTCTTCCTGACAGCAGCTTTTCCGGCCACCGCGTTTGCCCGACCAGCATACGTTTCGCTTCACGCCGCGCGAGCTCCAAGACCTCATCCGAAACAAGGTTGTCGTAGAGAATGATGTCCGCCGCCTGTAGCGCGCGCACCGCCTTAAGAGTCAGGAACTCCGCATCGCCAGGACCAGCACCCACCAGCGTAACACGGCCATATCCTGAACCACCCGGAGCCCACTCCCGGTAATCTGCCAACAACGCATCCGCTGTATCCGCGTCCGGCGCTGCACCGAAGGCCAGATCGGAAAAGCGTTCCCAGAACTGACGCCGCTGGTCTTTCGAAGGGCAGCTGGCTGGAGACGCGTCCGCGCAGTTCCATCGCGATCCGGGCCCACTGCGCCAGCGACCGCGGAATGAGCGTTTCGATCCTCCGGCGAATGGCCTGGGCGAGAACCGGAGAAGACCCATCGCTCGAGATGCCGATGACGACAGGAGACCGGTTCACAATCGAGCCGAACTTAAAACTGCAAAATTGCGGTTTGTCGATGACATTTACGGCGACACCGGCAGCTCGACCAGCTTGATAAAAGGCCTGCGCTTCTTCGTCGCTTTCTATATCCGCGATAGCGATCACAGCATCCGAAAAGCTCTCGTCTGTCCATTCTTGCCGATGCCAGCTGATGCACCCCGGAAAGGGCGTCGTCCTCAAGAAGCGGCTGAAATGCGGCGTCAAGCGCTGCGGCGTAAAGCTGAACCTGCGCCCCCGCCGCCACCAGCAGCTCAACTTTCCAGGCCGCGGCGGCGCTGCCACCCGCGACCAGTACCTTTTGCGCCTCGAGTTTGAAGAACAGCGGCAGTGTTGCCAGCGGCTCGATACGACGAGCAGCCGAACGATCCTGCTCTGCGTTCATACTACTCGGCAGCAAGGACACGCTGGTCACGATCTCCTGTATTTCCGAGCGGCAGGAGCCGCAATTGGTCCCAGCGTTCAGGGCGCGGCCAATCGCATCGACCGATCCACAGCCCGCACGAACGGCCGACTCGATGTCCTTGGCGCCCACGCCGAAACAGGAACAGACGGTCGCGCCTGGGTCCTGTCCGTCATCCCCGGGACGGCCGGCAATGGGCGCAAATCATGATCGCAAATCATGACAGCAGCAATTGACCGACAGCCCAGAGACGCGATACCGCGACGGGTTCCGACGCGAGATAGAGGGCATAGAGCAGACGACCGTCTTCGAAAGAAGCACGGCGATCGTCGCGTCTGTCCCGGTCGCTGTAGGCCAGGATCTCCGGATCCTGAGCCATTCCTTCCCCGAACAAGCTTGCGGCGAGGGTTTCGATATCCGCTGCGGGTTCGGCGAGCGCAAACTCCAGGCGCCACCCGTCCTTGCAGCGCGCAATCGCCCAGTAGTCGCATTGACGCGGATCGGGTTTCTGTCTGGAGACAGCAAAGCCGTAACGGGCCGGTGCGAAAGGCCTGATCGACACCGCGGCGCTCTTGAGCGCCGGCTGGCCGGAATGGGGGTCGGTCACCGGCGGCACCAGTGCATTAATCCGCGCCGCAGAGGCAAAGTCATCGTTCCAATGCATCGGCGCGAAGATCTTACCGGGCTTTTGTCGCCGCGTGATCAGGGCGCGCAAACAGGCTCTGCCGCGATCGTTGAGCACTTCGACGAGCGAAGCCTCTCTAATGCCAAAGCGCAGAGCGTCTTGCGGATGGATCTCCAGGAAAGGCTCGGAAATGTGCGCCGAAAGCTGCGCGCTTTTTCCGGTCCGCGTCATGGTGTGCCAGTGGTCGCGGACCCGACCGCTGTTGAGTATTAGTTCTGACGGATTGTCAGAGGTCTTCTGTTCCGTCGACGCGACTGGAACAAAACGCGCTCTGCGGTTGGCCGTGAAGAACCCGCCCTCCGCAAAGAACCGAGTCCCCCTCTCTTGGCTGCCTTTCGGCGCTGGCCACTGAAAAGGCGTTAGGCGGTCATAAGCTTCAGGATCGAGGTCAGCGTAGGCGCCGATATCGAAGTCGCGGGTCCCCGCGTTATCCTGCGCCGAGAGGGCCGCGTATTCGCGAAAGATCGAGGCCGCATCCGGATATTCGAAAGCCTCGGCGTAACCCATGCGCTGCGCCACCTGGGCAAGCTGCCACCAGTCGGGGCGCGCCTCACCAGGAAGCGGCAAGAATGCCCGCTGTCGCGATATGCGGCGCTCGGAATTTGTGACGGTGCCGT
>CBDDBN010000026.1:0-375188 GCA_965225735.1 Denitrobaculum sp.
GAAACGAGCTCGAACGCCTGATCGACGCTCTCTTCATGGATCAAGGCAGAAGAGTCGACAAGGCAACCCTGGCCCGCCACGCGATTACCGTGAATGCTGTCATCGACGGTCTTTGGCTGGAAGGCTGTCTGGCAGGCGACATCTTTGAAGAGAACGATCTGGTGTCCATTGGCTTGAACGCCGTTAACGCAGTCCTCGAACTCCAAGGAAATGCAGCGGGATGACAGTGAAATCTCCCTACGACATCCTTTTCGAACCCGTGCGGATCGGGCCGGTGACTGCGCCGAACCGATTTTATCAGGTGCCCCATTGCAATGGCTTCGGACATTTGCGGCCGCAAGGCCTGGCGGCCATGCGCGGCATGAAGGCCGAAGGCGGCTGGGGTGTCGTCTGCACCGAAGAAGTGGAGATCCATCCCTCCTCGGAGATTTCCCCTGCCGTTGAAGGCCGGATCTGGGACGAGCTGGATCTGCCCGCTCACCGCTTGATGACCGATGCCGTTCACGCGCACGGCGCCCTGGCAGGTATCGAGCTGGTGCACAATGGCCTGCATGCGCCGAACCACAGCGCCCGCATCCCACCCATGGCGCCAAGCGCGACGCCCATCGACAGCCTGCATCCGATTCAGGCGCGAGCCATGGATCTGACCGATATCCGCAATTTGCGGCGCTGGCACCGCGAGGCCGCCCTGCGCGCGAAAGCCGCCGGTTACGACATCGTCTACGCCTATGCGGGGCACAGCATGGCGACGCTGATGCACTTCATGCAGCCGCGATACAATCAGCGCAGCGACGAGTACGGCGGCTCGCTGGAAAACCGTGTGCGTCTCACCCGAGAGGTCATCTCTGAGATGAAGGAGGCGGTCGGGGACAGCTGCGCGGTCGCCTTTCGCTTCGCGGTCGACGAGCTTATGGGAGAAGAAGGTCTCACGTCCGATGGAGAAGCGCGGGACATCGTCGGCCTGCTCGCAGAACTGCCGGACCTTTGGGACGTGAACGTCAGCGGCTGGGACAACGATTCCGCGACGGCCCGTTTCGAACCCGTCGAGGGCTATCAAGAACCCTACACGGCCTTCGTCAAGTCCATGACCAGCAAACCGGTCGTCGGCGTCGGACGCTTCACCTCACCCGATGCCATGGTCTCCCAGATCCGCCGCGGCGTATTGGATCTGATCGGGGCCGCCCGTCCCTCTATCGCCGACCCCTTCCTGCCCGCTAAGATTCGGGACGACAGCATCGAGACCATCCGCGAATGCATCGGCTGCAACATCTGCGTGACGGGAGACAATCTCAACGTCCCGATGCGCTGTACGCAGAATCCGACGATGGGCGAAGAGTGGCGCCGAAGCTGGCACCCTGAACGCATTGCCCCTAAAGCCTCAGATGATTCTGTCCTGGTGGTGGGGGGCGGACCGGCCGGGTTGGAGTGCAGCCTGCAGCTCGCAAATCGGGGCTATCAAGTGACCCTGGCCGAAGCGACAAGCGAACTTGGCGGCCGTGCGCTGCGCGAAAGCAGCCTGCCCGGTCTTGCCAGCTATGCGCGGGTCAAAGATTACCGCATCAGTCTCTTGAGGACGATGGCGAACGTCGAGATTTATCTGGAGAGCGGCCTCGATGGCGCAGCCTTGTTAAACTTCGGCTTTCAGCACATCTTCCTGGCAACCGGTGCAACCTGGCGCCGTGACGGTACCGGGCGCGCGTGCTATCGCCCAATTCCCGGACTCGAAAATCTACCGGTCTTCACCGCCGACGACATCATGGACGGTCGTCGGCCAGCAGGTCAGCGCGTTACGGTCTTCGACGACAACCATTACTACCTGGGTGGAGTCATCGCCGAGACACTTGCCGATGCCGGCTGTGAGGTCACACTTGTCACCCCTGCCCTGACGGTCTCCGCCTGGAGCGAATACACGCTCGAACAGGACAAAATCATCGCCCGATTGCTCCAGAAGAACGTCACGCTCGTCGAACGTCATAGTATCGCGGCTGCCGACGCTTCCGGCCTCGAACTTAGCTGCGTGCATAGCGGGCGGGCGCAAAGGATTGCCACGGACGCCCTGGTGCTGGTCACCGCGCAAGACGCGAATGACGATCTGTTTCAGACTCTAAAGGCCCAATCCGACAACATGGCAGAGGCAGGCATCAAGACGCTTCAGCGTATCGGCGACTGCCTAGCCCCCGGGACAATCGCCAACGCCGTGTATCAAGGGCATCTCGCGGCACGTAACTTTGAAGGCGAAGACTGGAATGCCGCGCTCTACAGGCGGGAGCTGCCGCAGATCGCCTAGCAGCCAGGCGAACCACCCGCAGAAGTAGGTACTGCCTTAAGAGGCAGCATCCGTTACAGTTATACTCCGACACTCGACTGTGGTACTTAACAGCGAGTGTGTAATCGGTCTGGGGGCGGGTTCTGGTGACGACCAATTGGGACGACTATCGCTATTTCCTTGCGGTCGCCGAAGAAGGCAGCGTATCTGGCGCTGCCCGCAAGCTGGACACGACCCAGCCGACCGTGGGCCGCCGGATCGCCGAACTCGAAAAACGCCTGAACGCCAAGCTCTTCCAGCGAAGCCGCAATGGCTATCTGCTTACGGAGCTGGGTGAGTTGGTGCGGGACCGCGTCAAAGTCATCAATGGCGAGTCCCAGTGGATCGAACGCAAGGTCAGCTATATCGACAAGTCCCCGATCGGCCGTGTGGTGCTCTCGACCACGGAAGACATCGGATACTTCTGGCTGTCCAATCTGCTCGGCAACTTTCATGCTGAGCATCCGGAGATCGATCTCGATCTGATCATCGGCTATCACGCCGTCGACATTATCAACGGCGAGGCGGACATTGCGCTGCGGGTCGGCGACCCGCGTTCCCAGGACCTGGTCGGCCGTTGCCTTGGCCAAGTCCATTTCGGACTCTACGCCTCACCTGAGTATCTGGCGCGCAACTCGGAACCGAAAAGCATCGAGGACCTGGCGAACCACAACATCATCGAGTCTGTGCGGCAGATGAACAATTTTCCACAGACCGCCTGGCTGCGCCAAAACAGCGAAGGCGCGCGTGTGTCCTTTACCTGCGACAACATCATGGTCGAGTTAGCGGCTGTCGAGGCCGGCCTGGGGATCGTCGCCCTTCCCGTCTACATGATTTCGAGCAACGCGAATGTAAAACAGATCCTGAAGGACGAGTTCGATCTTGCGCTCGATCTTTGGCTTCTGACGCATCGGGATCTGACGAAGATCCCGCGTATCCGGGCGGTCCTCGATTTCCTCAGCGAACATGTCCACGATAGGCTGATTCCGAAAACCGGCTAAGCTGCTTTAGACGCCGATCCAACCAAATAGAGGTTGCGAGCACACCAACAGCTCGAACCGCAGGGCCTCAAGAAAAAGGCTCACAACTTATTGATTTCATGAATTTTTTATTTAGAGAAATTTGCAGCGGCAGCTCTTCCTCTCTACGATAAAGTAGATTTTTTCTTGACCCTATTCTCCGAATGAGGGAAAAGGCGCGCGAGGATTGAGACAAACAATGACCACGAACCACCATATCGCACTCGAACCCACCCGACATAAGTCGGTGGTGTCGAATGGCTTTGATTCAGGTCTGTGCCACCGGCACGCGGCCGAACGCCTGCGCGAGTCGAGTTTGATGTAAATCCTCACCTCACGTACAGCCGTTCGAAGCCGCTTCCCGTCCGAAGCGGCTTTTTTTGTATTAGGAGTTAGTCATGCAGGTACGCATAGAGCACATCGACGACGTTCTACCCCACATCCCGCAGGATGTCGGGATCATTGTCTCTGAGCGTCCGGATCTCCGGATCATCGATTACGTCTTTACGACCGACGCCACCTTCCCCACGCCCATGGCGCAGGAGTGCCGAGGTCTGAAGTTTGCGCCTGACGGCCGGATTTTGGCGCGGCCGCTGCATAAGTTCTTCAACATTGGAGAACGCCAAAGCGCGTCCGAAATCGACTGGTCCCAGCCGCACGTGGTGCTCGACAAGCTCGACGGCTCCATGATTCACCCCTGCTTTCTCGGGGAGCGGCTGACCTTCATGACCCGCATGGGGGAAAGCGAGCAGGCCAAGACCGCGCTGAGTCATGCAGACGCGGCGACCCTGCAGCTGTGCCGTGATCTGCTGACGGCTGGAATGACGCCGGTCTTCGAGTTTACCTCGCCGGACAATCGGGTCGTCCTCGCCTATGCGGAGCCGAAGCTGACCCTGATTGCGGTCCGTGAGACCGTCAGCGGGGCCTATCTTGATCATGCCGAGCTGGCGCGCCTGGCCGCGCGCTACGGCGTGCCGCTGGTGGCACAGTTCGGGGCAGTTGAGGATGCGGTCGATTTCATCGCGAAGGGACGCGGCCTGACTGACGTCGAGGGCTATGTCATAGCCTTCGAGGACGGCCACCGGGTCAAGCTGAAGGCCGATGCCTACGTCCTACGGCACAAGGCCCTGGCGGGCGTCTCCAAGGAGCGAAACCTCTTGGAGTGGATCGCCAAGGATGCGATCGACGACGTCTTGCCTCTGCTGGCGGATGACGTCGCTGCGCGTGTTGAAGACTACCGGGATCAGGTCTTTCAGGCCGTTGAGCGGCAGGTCGCAGCTGTCGACGACTTCGCCGCGCAGCATGCGTCTCTTCCGCGGAAGGAGATTGCCTTCGCTGCGCGTGAAAAGCTCGATCAGCGGCTGCACGGTGCGCTCTTTGCCATGCTCGATGGCAAGGACAGCCGTGACGCAGTTCGGCGTCTGTTGACCTGGGCAAGCCGTTCCGACCCCCGTATGGAGTCGGTCCGTGACCTCTTCGATATGACGTGGGACGGCAGCGACCTGCTGATCGAAGCTGGGTAAGTGCCGATGACTCGGGGAGAGTTTGGTTTGACAACTCTCCCCGTCCCTCATCGCTTCTGACAGTTTGCACAGGTCTCAAATGGTCTCGAGCGTTTTTCGTCCCTACTCGAACCTTGCATCCAGTCCGTAGCTGTGCGGAAACTCAGCGCAGAAGCTCAGTCACGTAAGGTCAGGCGGATTCAAAATATGGAGATAGAAATCGTCCAGGCATCGGACGAGGATGGCGACGCGCTGGCCGAACTGCGGATCGCGGCCATGCGCGAAAGCTTGGAAGCCGTCGGCCGTTTCAATCCCGAACGCGCCCGCGCGCGATTCCTGAACAGCTTCGATCCCAGCGCGACCTTCAAGATCCTCTCAAATCTGACGGAAATCGGTTTCTACGTCCTGCGCGAACGAGATGATTATCTTTGGCTCGACCACCTTTACATCTCGCCGAAATTCCACGGCCGAGGCGCCGGCAGCCGGGTCATGGAGATTATCAAGTCGGCTGCCCGCGACAGTCAGAAACCGATCCGTCTTGGTGCCCTGAAAGAAAGCCGGGCGAACGCGTTCTACCTGAACCACGGCTTCGTGGAGCAGGAGCGGAAAGAGTGGGACATCTTCTATGAGTGGTCATCTGTCTGACGCGGCGCAAAAATGTCTCAATCGAATCCTAAGATCCGAGCGCGTGGATCAGAATGGAGTCGGACGCTCCAAGCCCGAGCGATCCGAGAGATATTAAAGGGGTTCAATCCTGCGGACCTCATATGGGTCTGAATCGAGTTTCTAAAACGAGCGGAGCAATACGATGAGGCAAGCTATCGGTTCCGCAGTGTCGGCAAAAATCATCAAATCGGCGATCGGCGCAGCCAGTCTCATGTTGTTAGCGGCATGCGATACGATGGTCGATCTCAAGCAACCGCAGCCCTCAGTCGTTCGCGTGTTCTATGCAACCGATCGGGAAGTAAACGCGGGCGCATCAGTTCATGAACGCTTCGGGTCCGAACGCGCTACCCTTAGCTATGGCGTCTGCCTGGTCAGTATTCCGCCCGGGCACAAGCCTGGCGAACTGGAGACGCCGTCGCTGTTGCGGCTGGAGTTCAATGAAGATCCGGCGAAGCATGTCGTTCTTTTCAAAGCCACCCCCCAGCCCAAAGACGCGTTCTTCTCAGAACTCTCAGCACGCGTTCGTCGCAGCCCGGTTCAACAGGCATTTGTGTTTATTCACGGCTATAATGTGACATTCGAGCAGGCGGCACAAAGAACCGCCCAGATGTCGTACGACTTGGGCTTCGATGGCGCAGCGGTCTTCTACAGTTGGCCATCGCAGGGCACCCTTGAGGGCTACACCATCGACGAATCGAACGTCGAATGGACGCGGGCAAACCTCAAGGGGTTTCTCGTCGATTTTCTGGCCCAGTCGGATGCGAAGCGCATACACATCATTGCGCACAGTATGGGCAGCCGAGCTGTCGCAAACACGATTACCTCGCTATTGACCGAGAGTGCAGAGGCGCGGAACCGATTTGGAGAACTGATTTTCACGGCACCCGATATCGACGCAGATATCTTCGTGAGGGACATCGCCCCGGTCCTCGCAAAGACTCAGCAGGCGACGACACTCTACTCTTCGTCGGATGACATCGCTTTAGAAGCGTCGAAGGAAGTAAACGGCTATCCCCGCGCTGGCGACGCTGGCGAAGGCCTCGTGGTCGTTCCAGGTATCGAAACCATCGATGCAACCAACGCCGACACCAGCTTCTACGGCCATTCCTATTTCGCTGAAGCGCAATCGGTTCTGGACGATATTTCGAGGCTAATCAATACCGGTCAGAGAGCGCACGAAAGGCCGGGACTGCGCGCAGTCGAAACGCCCCGTGGGATTTACTGGGCAATCGAATAGCTCGTCCACCTATTCGTAGAACTTTCCGGCATGCAGGATCTGTGCGGCTCGCCGCCAGGGATTTTCAGGGCGTTCGTAGCCTGGGAGATTTGTAGAGGCCTGTGCCCAGGCAGATGCCGCGTCGAGGAAACTGTCAATTGTGCCATTTTCCCAACCATTTCGGTTGGGCCCATAGGGAGAACTCGGATGGAGGGCTTCCTTTTGCTGCGCCTCTTCCCAGTCCCGGCCAAGCGCAGCGACAAACGCGATGAACGAAGCCTCATCGTCAACCTCATCAGCGAGCCGATAGAAATCAGTCATTTGGAGCTCCCTGTTGGATAAAGCTCAAAATCCTTATCTCTAAAGACCCTCTACCAACAAGTCCTTACGTGGCCTTAGCTGTCTCCTCGATCGACCTCCGTCGGCTGCGGAGGCGCTCATGCGCTTCGCTCGTGCCGTCGTGGAAAGAGCCGAACCACTTGTCCCAAGGCATCTCCAAACCGCCGTAGTTGCACTCGAAATAGCGGTGATGCATCTGATGGTGAAAGGTGCCCAGAGCCAGCCGGTTCTTGTCTTTCACAACGAGTCCCTCAAAGCCGGTGTGAGTCGTCGCAGCGGTCAGGGTGAAGTACTGCAGATGATAGATGATGTGCAGAGGGTGCGCAGGCACCACCCAATGAATGAGGACCGTGCCCAGATAGAGAATATGCTCGATCGGATGCATCGAGAGTCCGGACCAGGGGCCAACGTTGGTGTTTCGGTGATGCAGCGCGTGAGCGATCCTGTAGAGCGGTGGCCAGTGCAGAAAACGATGCACCCAGTAGAAGTAGAAGGACTCCCAGAGGGGGACCAGGAGGAACAGCAGGAGGAACCAGACCGGGTTGTCACTCCAGAGCAGGACGGGCAGATACCCGTTGGCCATGCCCCACATCATCAGAACTTCATAAGCTGACCAGACCGTCACGCCGCTAGCGCAGCTCCAGAACATGTTGTCGTACACCTGGTTCTTGAATGTAAAACCGCCGTTGCCGGTCTTGAGCGCCCGCGCATCGTAGCGCCGTTCATCGCCCTGCTTGCGAAAGGTGAAGAAATAGAGATGCAATCCACCGGCGACCAAGAACATGAGCGCCAGGTTGCGCAGCCAGATCTGCGCAATCCAGCCGAAGGCAAAGTCCCGGCAGTCTTCCAGGGCCGGATGCAAGTAGAACCACGAGACCAGCGCCAGGCCGAGGATAATCAGGCGTTCCGAGATCAGGAACCAGGACCCCCACAACCACTTGATGATCGCCATTGGCTGGAGCGGCCATTGGAACAGAGGCGAGACCTGCAGCGGCACTTCGGGCCGGTAGTTCCATCGCTGTTGGCGTTTCGGCCGGGCGGACGACCGACGCGGCGTCTCCAGAACCTGACTGTCACTCATATTCCCCTCGCATCGCTTGACGAACAAAGCTTAGCGTTAAACCGAAACATCCGAAAAACTGTAATTTCTGGATTTATTCTTCAATTTTTCCGATGATTGGATTCTTCGGGAGACGAGCTGATGCCCTTAACCCTTAAATCCCTGCGCTATTTTCACACTGCGGTGGAACTGGAAAGCATCACCCGCGCGGCAGAGAAGCTAAACGTCGTGCCTTCGGCCGTTTCAGCAGCCATCGATCAGGTCGAGGCGGATTTCGGCCTCACGCTCATTACCCGTATGCCTTCAAAAGGCATTCGGCCGACGGCGACAGGCAGGCTGCTGCTCGTGAAGGTGCGCCACCTGTTAGAGGAATATGAAAACCTGATCACCGAAGGCAGCGACCTCCGCACCGCATTAACAGGCAGTTTGAAGATCGGTTACTACGCGCCGGTCGCGCCGGCCTTTTTGCCTGCAATCACTGCACCGCTAAGCGACGGGAACCCTTCCGTCTCGCTGCAGTTCCACGAATGCGACAACGAAACCGCCCAGAGCGGTCTGCTGAACGGCGGTTACGACGTCATTCTCTTCGTTTCCGAGGACATTAAACCCGGCATTGCCTACGAAACCCTGATCGATGCACCGCCCTACGTACTGCTATCAAGAAGCCACAAGCTTTCGAAGAAACGGATGCTCACCCCTTCGGACTTAAGGAACGAGGCCTTGGTCCTGCTGGACCGGCCTGTTGCCGCTGAGTACTACCGCGGCCTTTTCGAAGAAGCCGGCGTTACACCCCGCATTGCCGCGACCGGCACCACTCATGAGATGCTACGCAGTCTGGTCGGCGCGGGAATCGGTTGTGCAATTCTCAACATGCGCCCTTCCACAGATGTCAGCTACGCTGGAGAGAAGTTATGCTGCATCCCGCTCTCACCCGACTCCCGCTCGCTGCAGCTGGTCCTGGGCTACCTGCCCGGCAATCCGCGGCGGCTGGTGAAAGCCTTCATCGAGGAATGCCGGGGCTACTTCTCATCGTCAGCCGCGCAAAGCCTGATCGTAAGCCCCGACAAGGCGTGAAACTGGCTTGACTCGCTTATTTAACATGTAAAGCATAAAAGCCCCGGAAACCGCAGGTGAAACGCGATGTCCGACGCTCCCCTCTACGAGATCGATCTCGCGAACTTCTGGCAGGATCCCTATCCGGATCTCGCGGCCATGCGCGCCACCTCGCCCATCGCCTTTGTCCCGGAGTTAGGCGCAACCCTCTTCACCAAACGAGACGACATCGCGGTCTGCGAAAAGAACGTCGAGGTCTTTTCCTCGGATCAGCCCGGCGGACTGATGAATGTCCTGATGGGCCAGAATATGATGCGCAAGGACGGCGAAGCGCATATGGCCGAACGTAAGATCTTCTTTCCCGCGGTTTCGCCGAAAGCAGTCAATCAGGTCTGGACCGCACAGTTCCAGGCGCATGCGGAAAAAATCCTCGACGCTTTTGCGCCGGAAGGTCGCGCCGATCTCTTCTCGGCTTATGCGCTACCCTTGAGCGCGGAAGCGCTGAAGTCGCTGACCGGCCTGACCAACATGCGCTTCCAGGACATGGACGCCTGGAGCCAGGGCATGATCGACGGCATCGCAAACTACGCGGGCGACCCAGAGGTCGAGGCCCGTTGCCACGCGGCGACGGCCGGCATCGATGCGGCCATCGACGACATGCTGCCGGTGGTGCGAGCGAAACCCAACCACAGTCTGCTATCGGTCATGCTGGAAGCCGGCATGCCGCTGGAAAACATCCGCGCCAATATCAAGCTGACCATATCCGGCGGTCAGAACGAACCGCGCGATGCGATCCTCGGCTGCATCTGGGCGCTCCTGACCCACCCGGATCAGATGGCGCTGGTCCGGGAAGGCAAAGCCTCATGGTCCCAGGTCTTCGCCGAATACTGCCGTTGGATCTCGCCCATCGGCATGTCGCCCCGCCGTGTTGCCAAAAGTCATCGGTACGGTAGTGTGCGGTTCGATCCGGACGAGCGCATCTTCTTCATGTTCGGCTCGGCGAACCGCGACGAAGAGCACTTCGAGGCGCCCGAGCGTTTCAAGGTTCTGCGCGACAATCAGATGAGCATGCCCTTCGGCGCCGGCCCACACTTCTGCGCCGGGGCTGCTGCCTCGCGCAGTCTCGTCGCCGCTGTCGCCCTGCCGATGATTTTCGAGCGCCTGAAAAGCCTGAGCCTAGCCGAAGACCCGCCGGTACGCATCGGCGGCTGGGCCTTTCGCGGTCTCCTCAACCTGCCGGTGACCTGGCAGGCTTAGGCGGTGAGTTCCAGAGTCATAAACTCGCTGTAAGGATCCAGCACATAGTCGCCGAAAGGTTCGCAGGTGACGAAGCCAAACCGCTCGTAAAGCCGGCGTGCCGCTGTAAAAGACTCCATAGACCCGGTCTCCAAGCTGAGTCGCCCATAGCCACGCCGCCGCGCTTCGCCCAGCAAATGCTCCATGAGTTTCCGCGCCACCCCGCGCCCACGAGCCACTTCGGCAGTGTGCATGGACTTGACCTCACCATGCCCCACTCCGAGTTCCTTCACAGCCACGCAGCCCAGCAGTGTCTCACCGTCCCAAGCACTCCAGAAGGTGATATCAGGCGCCCGCAACGCCTCCAGATCGAGCGCATGCACGCTTTCCGGCGGCGACTGCGCCGCGGTGAAATCCAGATGAGCTTGGAGAAGGCTGGCGATAGCCGATCCAGTGAGATCATCTTCGCGAATGGAGAACTTCATAGAGACAACGTCTCAAACCTTGAACACGAGTTGCCGTAATCCAATCGCAATCTCAACCCTGAATCAACGGTGAAATGCAGCGTGATTTCAGATGGGTAGCTCTCTTCATTGTGTGCTCACTCATTGGGCACGTACTGCAGGAACTTGCGCCAATTCAGCTGCGCAGAGATCGGAAAAACGCGCCACGTGATTGATTGCGCAGCGCGTTCTCCTTAAGAGCCTGTTCTGACCGAGAGTGCGGAGCTCAGTGAGTTCGCCTCCGACGTACAAACGCAAGGCCTACCAACCCAAACCCGAACATGGCCCAAGTCATAGGTTCGGGTACAGCAACCGGTGTAGGGCCGTCCTCTACCAACGCCTCAAAGGCCGGCCCGTAGTTGTAAACGCCATCGCGCTTTTCCAGTTCGTCGCTAAGTGAGACGATTTCGAACCCAGGCCCAACTTCGAGGCCGCCAAAGACCGCTTCACCTTCGATCATGACGCCATCTTCGGGAGACCCAGCCTCGAGAAAAAACAAGTTCATGAGAGCAAACATCTCATCGATTTCGAAAACGAACTCCACAGTCAGTAGTTCAGAGAACGCCCCACTCTGCGTGAAGATGTGCGCATCAGTCTTCTCGCAAAAAACCGTGTTGTCTATGTCGGGTCCACAGTCATCGCCTCCAAAGTCTGTAACGAAGGCTCCATCGACAAATCTGCGACCAGAAAATTGATTCAAGCTATTCGGCCCTAAGTCCGGAGCGCTTATTGGCGTATACACGCTGAATCCGTAAGTAAATCCTGGGAAAAATCCAAAGTGCGCACCTGCAGAGGTAGGATCAACGCCGTCCGGAACTTGCACGCGACCCGATACCTGCAATGAAGTTTTGACGGTGACCAAGCCTGTTTCACCTGTCGTCGATCGAACTGTGAACACATCCTTGGAACCCAAGAGGGATCGCGTTGAGAGCCTCTCCACATTGTCTGGAACCACAGCACTGGTCGCTTTACCGCTGTAAACACCAAACTGCGAAGCACCGTCCGCACTTCCCAGTTCTGTTGAGCCCGATGCAGATACTGGCTCCCCCGTCGAGAAATCACTACCTATGGGGATCGTAACTTCTCGATCACCGAGAAAGATATCGGGACGCTGACCAAGGACCTCGCCTTCGACTTCAAAAGCTTCATGTTCTAAGTTTACGAACACATCCGTGACGAAAACGTCGAATGGTCCTGCTTCGGCCTGCTTGGCCCCAATGGCAAAAACACCCAGTCCCAATACAAAACCGAGCGCTCGCATCCTGCTGTCAAACTTCACGATAATTCCCCGGAGAGTTAATGATGAACAGAAGTTCGCTTAGACTTCTACCCCAGGCTGAAGCAATATCCGGACCAACACCAAAATCGGCAACATCAACAGAGCTTTATCAACTAATGTAAGCACAAATACAATTTATGTTTGTAAATTTTTTCGACAACACCAACCGATACCCCTTAGATTGTCAATCTCACCAAAAACTGAATTTTCTTTTTAAAAATCAGACCTCTATAGATATCTCACTATTGGATTTCGAAGATTTTGGAGTGTAAAATTCACCAACAAAGCTCCAAGAGCCGCGGCTGGGCTAAGAATCATAGGACTTAATCGCAAAATCCCAGCAATCCACTGTCGGATGCAATCAATCCATTGGCTCTTGTTCGCTCGCCTGGTTGATCCAAAACGTGACTACGCCAGCTCGTAATTGCCCTTCACCCGCTCCTTAGTCGGATCGAAGTGCGGGAAGCGCACGACCCGCGCGGGAATGCGCTTCTGGAGCCCGTCGAGTTGCCCAACCTCCACCTCCGTACCGATCTCGCTGTGCACCACATCCATGCGGCAGAGCGCTATCACCTTGCCTAGGATCGGGGAGCGCACGGCGGAGGTGATCTCGCCAACCTGTGCCCGTCCGATACGGACGCTATCGCCGAGGCCCGGCACGAGATTACCTTCCAATTCCAAGCCGACCAGCTTCTTCACCGGATGTTCCTTGCGCTCGGCGATGGCATCACGACCGATGAAATCGTCGTTCTTGGATTTCAGCGGGACCGTAAAGCCGATCCCGGCCTCGAAGGGATTCGTTTGATCCGAGAATTCATAGCCAGCAAAGATTAGGCCTGCCTCGATTCGCACCATGTTCAGTGCCTCCAGACCGAAGGGCGAGAGGCCGTGCGGTTCGCCCGCCTGCCAGACCGCGTCGAAAACCTCTTCGGCATCCTTGGGATGGCAGAAAACCTCGTAGCCCAGTTCGCCGGTGTAACCGGTGCGCGAGACCACCACCGGTTTGCCGTGAAAGTCCTTTAGCCGACCGATGGTAAAGCGGAACCAGGGAAGCTCCTCCAGCGTCGGCTGGGTCGGCGGCGTCCAGATAATCTCCTTCAGAATCTCCCGGCTCTTCGGCCCCTGTACCGCGATGTTGTGCAATTGATCGGTGGAAGACTTCACCCAGACGTCCAGGCCATGTTTCTCCGCCTGCTCGCGCAGCCAGATGCCGGAGGTCTCGCAGCCGCCGATCCAGCGGAAGTTATTCTCGCCCAGCCGGAAGACAGTGCCGTCGTCGATCATACCGCCATGTTCGTAGCAGACGGCGGTGTAGACCACCTGCCCCACAGCCAGCTTCTTCATGTTGCGGGTCATACAGAGCTGCATCAGCTTCTCGGCATCCGGCCCCAGTACCTCGAACTTGCGCAAGGGGCTGAGATCCATCACCACCGCCTTTTCCCGGCAGGCCCAATATTCGCTCAGCGCGCCGCGGCCGGTGAAGTCGTTGGCCAGCCAGTAGCCGTTGTACTCGGTGAAGTTCCGCGTGTGCTTGGCAAAGCTGTCATGGAAGCCGGTCTTCTTGGTCATCTGCAGGTCGGCATCGGCGGTCATACGAAATCCTATCGATCGCTGAAAGTCTTCCTTGGCGTCATAGACGCGGGTCTGAATGTCGGTCGGGTTCCAGCCGTTCGCCGGATCCACGTCGCAGGGACAGGCGGTCGAAACGCACAGCAGGTCGGTCAGGGCCCTCAGCAAGACGTAGTCGCCCGGTCGCGACCAGGGATCGTCCATGCCGATGGCGTTGGCATCGTCGAGCAGCGTATTGAAGAAAAAGTTGATCGCGGGCCAGCCGCCGCGTGCCGGCACATCATAGGATGCCAGCGCCTTGTTCATATTCTCCGAGCAATTGACGTGTCCGGGATAGCCCAGATCCTCGTAGTAGCGCGCGGTGCAGGCCAGCCCGAAGGTATCGTGCCGGCCGCAGGTATCCTGGACGGCCTCCACCAGCGGCACCTGATCCTGAGTGTAGTATTTGGAATAGAGTCCCGGCGCCGGATAGAGCGAACCCATCAGGCTGCGTGTGGTGGTGGGATCAATGTCGGCCACCCTGCCCTTGTCCAACGCGCGCAGGTCGAAGGCCTGGAAGTCCGAACACTCCCGGCCCTGCACATCCAGAATCTGGATGTATTGCCCGGCCTTCACCTCGAAAGCATGGGCCTGGCCCGGCTGAATATTGACGTCGGACAGGGGATCGGCCAGTGGATCCGGCGCGCTGCGCGGGCGCTTTAGAAACTTCGGGTCGGCGCGTTTGATATAGAGGATGATCTCGGTCGGCGGAGACTGCGCATCGACCTTCATGTCGCCGCCGGGTGCCCCGATCAACAGCAGGCCGTCCTTGCTAGCGATGAAGCTCTCTCTGTCGCCTGCGCGGGACTCTTGTTCGAACAACCAAACCGCCTGAGCGGTCGCCAGGTCGAAGCCGCCATCTGCGAGGGCCTTTCGGACGCGTCGTGCCGAGACCTCTGCGCTGCCGAGAATAGCCATCAGACCCAACGGCGCACGGGCGCTCTTCGCCCCCAGCATCCCGGCATCGCTGCGCCCGTTCTTGTCAAAGAAAACCACTTCGCAGGGCTGCAGGCCTTCCCGGTCGACCAGGGTGATCTCGTCTCCCGCCTCAAGCGGCACCGCGCGGGAACCGCCGCCGGGAACGGGATGGCGCTCGAAACCGGGCGGCAAGACCGGCAGGCCCGGCACAAGAACCGCACCGCGTGTTGCGGGTACTTCGAGGCTTGGCATGATCGACATGGCAAGGGAATCCCGAGCTGGAAATGGCACTATCCCTGCAATTGAAGCTTGACGCCGCGCGCCTGTGAAGAAAAATTGCCTGAGGCTTAGGGCCAAGAATTGTTATGCGAAACAGCCACCGAGACCTACCGCCACTGGACTATCTGATCGCCTTCGAGACGGCGGCGATGCTGGGCGGTTTCACTGCGGCGGCCGAGTCCCTGAACGTCAGCCAGGCGGCCGTGAGCCGCAAAATCCGACTGCTGGAAGAGAACCTGGGTCAGGAGCTCTTCATCCGCGGCCATCGCTCCGTGACCTTGACGGCGGAGGGAAAGGCCTACCGAAAGATCGTGTCCCGGGTTCTGGACCAGATCGCAGAGGCCTCGCGCGAACTCCGGCAACGCGGCGGCCAGGCAAGGGTCACCATCGCCGCCACCAACTCCATCTCGAGCCTCTGGCTCATGCCGCGTATTCAGGACTTTCGGGAGTCTTATCCAGAGATCGAGATCCGACTGATCTCCTCGGACGACGACGAGGCCTGCCTCTCCGGCGATGTCGATCTCGCGATCCTGCGCGGCGAAGGCGAGTGGGAGGGCTTCGTGAGCGAACGCCTGCTGGACGAAGAGGTCTATCCGGTGTGCAGCCCCGCCAACGGCGTGACCATAACCCAGCCGGAAGACCTGGCAGGCCAGACTCTGATCGACGTTGCGAGCCACCACGAGGAATGGCTGGACTGGCGCAGTTGGTTTGCCGCTATCGGCGCGACGCTGCCTCAGGACGTGAAATATCTGCGTGTCAACACCTATCCCCTCGCGATCCAGGCGGCCTGCGACGGACTCGGCATAGCCCTGGGCTGGCGGCATCTGGTTGACGGACAGCTCAAGCAGGGAAAGCTGCGGCGGCTTCTCGATCGCTCAGTGCGTACGGCGTCCGGTTACTACCTGCTGACGCCGCAGAACAGACCGGGCAGTGCCGGCCGTGACAGCTTCGCTCACTGGCTCGCGTCTCGAGCGTAATGGGATCGCCCACGCTGTCGCCACTTCCAACCTTGACCTTCCGTAGCGCGACGGGGATTCTCGACGCGCAGGAAACTTGGTTGCTTTCCGCAAGCCAAGCTCTTGCGTCATGGAGAGAATTCTGTGCCTGACAATCCGACCATTCTGGTGATCGGCACTGCCGACACGAAGGCCGAAGAACTGCTCTATCTAGCGGAACGCATCGAAGCGACGGGCGCAGCGGCGCATATTATGGATGTCGGCATTCTAGGCGCCCCCTCTTTGGAAGCGCAGCTCACGCGGGAAGCGGTGGCAGAGGCAACCGGCTCCAGCATCGAAGATATCATCTCACGCAACGACAAGAGACAGGCCATCGCCACAATGGCCGAAGGTGCCGGCAAGCTCGCAAGGGAAGGCTGTGACGCAGATAAGTTCCAGGGCATCCTGGCCCTTGGCGGCGTCACCGGAACTGACATCGCACTCGAGGTCTGCCGCGCTCTCCCTCTTGGCGTCCCAAAGTACCTCGTTTCGAGCATCGCCTTTTCGCCTCTGATCCCGGCCGATCGGCTCGCGGCGGACATCCAGATGATCCTCTGGGCCGGCGGCCTTCAAGGCTTGAACGGGATGAGCAAATCGGTTCTGAGCCAGGCCGCCGGTGCCGTGGTGGGGGCGGCCCGCGCCGTCGAACCACCGGCCAGCGAACGGCCATTGGTGGGCATAACCAGCCTGGGAAAATCGCAACTGAACTACATGACGCACCTGAAACCGGCACTGGAGAAGCGCGGCTACGACGTGGCCGCCTTCCACAGCAGCGGCATGGGTGGCCAGGCCTTCGAAGCGCTCGCTTCAGAAGGCGCCTTCGCGGCGGTCATGGACTTCTGCCTGCAAGAAGTGAGCAACGAACTGAACGGCTCTATGGCAAGCGCGGGCACGGACCGTCTGGAGAGCTGCAGTCGGGCGGGCATTCCTCAGATCGTCGCGCCGGGAGCGATCAATTTGATCGATCTGGCGGCTTCGACGCCCCTGCCTGAAGGCGACAAGGATCGGGAGGTCCAGGCACAAAATCGCCTGGTCAAATCGCTCGCTGTCACTTCCGAGGAACGGCAACAAACGGCGCGAACGATCTTCGAAAAGCTGCAGGCTGCAAAAGCCCCCGCGCATATTCTGCTGCCGACGGCAGGCATCGAGGAACAGGATCGCGCCGGCGAAGCCCTCTACGATCCACTCGGGCATGCAGCTTTCGTGGAAGAGCTGCAGCAGATCGTCGAACCGCCGGTCGAGCTGACGCTTCTTGACTGCCACATCAACGATCGCGTTTTCGCCACCGAGGCCCTCAAGCTCTTCGACCGCTGGGTCGAAGAAGGCATCATCGTCTCGGGGCAGGAGTCACCCGCGACCTGACAAGCAACAGCTGGAGTTACAGAGTGAAGGACGAAGACTTTCGCACCTGGTCGCAGACCGCAGCCAACTGGGGCGCAGACTATAGAAAGACCCTGCGCGAGCGGCCGGTGCGTGCTCAGACAGCGCCCGGTGCCGTTGCCGCGAAGATCGCCAAAACACCGCCGGAGCAGGCGGAAGCCATAGAGACCATCTTCGCTGACTTCGAACGCGATATCGTCCCCGGCATGACCCATTGGCAGCACCCGCGCTTCTTCGCCTACTTCCCGGCCAACGCCGCGGAAGTTTCGGTCGTCGCGGAGTATCTGGTCACCGCCATGGGCGCGCAGTGCATGCTGTGGCAGACCTCCCCGGCCGCAACCGAACTCGAAACGGTGGTGCTGGACTGGCTGCGGCAAGCCTTGGGGTTGCCCGAGGGTTTCAGCGGTGTGATCCAGGACTCCGCTTCCTCCGCCACACTCGCCGCCGTGCTCACCATGCGCGAGCGCAGCCTGAACTGGCAGGGCAACAGGAGCGGACTGGCAGGTGGCAAAGCCCTGCGGATCTACGCCTCGGATCAGGTACACACCTCCATCGACCGTGCCATCTGGATCGCGGGCATCGGCGACGAGAACCTGGTCCGCATTCCAGTGTCCGGCCCGCTGCGGTCCATGCAAGCGGAGGCTCTGGAGCACGCCATCGAACGCGACAAGGCAGCAGGCCTGTTGCCCGCCGGTGTGATTGCCAGTGTCGGCGGAACCAGCATCGGTGGAACCGACGACATCGCCGCCGTCTGCGAGGTCGCGCAGCGCCACGGCCTCTACGTTCATGTCGATGCCGCCTGGGCCGGCTCCGCGATGATCTGTCCCGAGTTCCGGTCTCTCTGGCAAGGCATCGAGGCGGCAGACTCCGTCGTCTTCAACCCGCACAAGTGGCTGGGCGCCAGCTTTGACTGTTCGGCCCACTTTATTCGCGACCCGGAAAGCCTGGTTAAGACACTTGCCATCCAGCCGGAATTCCTTAAGACCCACGGAAAAGAAGGCATCATCAATTACTCGGAGTGGTCTGTGCCGCTCGGACGGCGTTTTCGTGCGCTCAAGATCTGGTTCCTGCTCCGCGCCCATGGCCTGGAAGGTTTGAGGAGCATGATCCGCAATCATGTCGCCTGGTCGGAAAAACTGGCGCAGAGGATCGAAGCGCTGGAGAATTTCGAGATCACCAGCGCGCCCATGCTCTCGCTCTTTTCCTTCCGCTATGCGCCGGCCGGTGTCGAGGATCTGGACGATCTCAACTTGCGCCTGGTCAACGCTATCAACGACGACGGGCGGATCTACCTGACCCAGACCCGGCTCGACGGTAAGTTGGCGATCCGCTTCCAGGCTGGCCAGTTCGAGGCCCGAGAAGAGGATGTCGATCTCGCCTACGAGGTGATCCGCGAAATCGCATCATCCATGACAGCCAAGGATTCGAAAGCATGACCGAGCGGAAACTGCGCAGCGCGCGATGGTTCGACAGCCAGGACCTACGGGGCTTCGGCCACCGCTCCCGCGCTATGCAGATGGGTTACAGTACCGAAGACTGGGGCGGGAAGCCGGTCATCGCGATCCTCAACACCTGGTCCGATATCAATCCGTGCCACGCGCATTTCAAACACCGTGTTGAGGACGTGAAGCGCGGCATCCTGCAGGCCGGCGGCTTTCCCATCGAACTCCCAGCGCTCTCGCTGTCGGAGAACTTCGTCAAGCCGACCACGATGCTCTACCGCAACCTGCTTGCCATGGAGACGGAGGAACTGCTGCGCTCGCATCCGGTTGACGGCGCAGTCCTGATGGGCGGCTGCGACAAGACCACACCCGGACTGCTGTTGGGTGCGATCTCGATGGACCTGCCGGCCATTTATGTCCCGGCCGGTCCCATGTTGCGGGGAAACTGGCACGGCGAGGTCCTGGGCTCCGGCTCGGACGCCTGGAAGTATTGGGATGAGAAGCGCGCCGGAACCATCACCGAAGAGGACTGGACCGGCGTCGAGGCCGGTATCGCCCGTTCCTATGGCCACTGCATGACCATGGGCACCGCCAGCACCATGACCGGCACCACGGAAGCCCTCGGGCTCACCCTGCCCGGCGCTTCCTCCATTCCAGCGGCCGACGCCAATCACATCCGCATGGCCGCCGCCGCCGGCCGGCGCGCTGTCGAGATGGTGCGCGAGGATCTTAAGCCCAGCGAAATCCTCACCCGCGCATCCTTTCACAACGCAATCGTCGTCGCCATGGCCATGGGCTGCTCGACCAATGCCATTGTCCACCTGATCGCCGAAGCCCGGCGCGCCGGTATCGACATCGGCCTCGAGGATTTCGACCGGCTGAGCCGCGAGGTGCCTGTGATTGCCAACATCCGGCCTTCCGGCGAGCGCTACCTGATGGAGGACTTCTTCTACGCGGGCGGCCTTCCCGCCCTCATGAGCCGCCTGACCGATCACCTGGAGCTCTCCGCGAAGACAGTCTCGGGCCGAACACTCGGCGAGGACATCGCCGGCGCCAAAGTCTGGAACGACGACGTCATCCGGCCGCTCGACAATCCGCTCTATGAAGAAGGAGCACTGGCGGTGCTGCGTGGGAATCTCGCGCCTGACGGCTGCGTGATCAAGCCTTCGGCCTGCGCAGAGAAGTTCCTGAAACACCGCGGTCCGGCCCTGGTCTTCGACGACTACGCCGAGATGAAAGAACGGATCGACGATCCTGATCTCGAGGTTACGGAAGACACAGTCCTGATCATGCGCGGTGCCGGCCCTCAAGGTGGCCCCGGCATGCCGGAATGGGGCATGCTGCCGATCCCGCAGAAACTACTGAAACATGGCGTGCGTGACATGCTGCGCATTTCCGACGCGCGCATGAGTGGGACCAGCTACGGCGCCTGTATTCTGCATGTCGCGCCCGAAGCCCACGTCGGCGGGCCGCTGGCTCTTGTCCAGACTGGCGACATGATCTCGGTCGATGTCCCAGCACGCTGCTTGGACATGGAAGTCTCGGAGGAAGAACTGACGCGCCGACGCGCCGCCTGGACCCCACCTTCGCCACGCTTCGAGCGAGGTTACGGCTGGGTCTTCACACGGCATATTCTCCAGGCCGACAAAGGCTGCGATCTGGATTTTCTAGAGAGCAGTCACGGCACCAATCCCGGCGAACCGGCGATCCTTTAGAAGACTAGAAACCCACTGTGACACCGAAGGTCACGCGGTCGTTGTCGTCGAATTGGCCGAAGAGGCCGTCTTCATCGCCGTAGAAAAAGTCGGCGCCCAGCGTGAGGTTCACGTTGCTATAGAGCTGGTAATCCAGTTCCGCCTGCACCACGCCATCGCCTTCATTCAGGCTTTGGATGACCAGAACGCTGAGCTTTATGGTTTCATTCTCAAAGGTCCGTTCGGCCAAAAAGGTGACCGAACTTTCCACCTCGTCCTGCACCACCCCGCTCTCATGATCCGGCAAATAGGCCTGAAAGAACTGCGCGCTCAGAAAGGTGTCGGTGATGCCCTGATAGTCGAGACCGACCACGTAGCTGAATTCACCGGACTCCACGACTCCGTCGCTGTCGGTCTCGTCTTCAGTCAGGAAAAATCGATCCGTGGAATAGCCGACTTCGCCGCGCACCACCCAGTCGTCAAAGGCCGTATTGAAGGTACCGCCGATCAAGTGGGTGCGTTCGTAATCCTGACTGACATTCACACCCCCGGGGGTCACCTCCCGCCGTGTAACGGGCGTATCGCTGTAGTGAAAAAGGTAGTTTAGCGACAGTTCCCAACCTTCGTAAAAGGTGCTCAATCGCGCGCCTGCATCTGAGTCCTCAACGAAGCTGTTCGGACGGTTAACCTCCTGGCTGAGCAGCGTGACACCCGGCGGCATTGCGGGCACGAGCCGCGGCGAAGTAAAGGCGAAAGCCGCATCTGGGTCGGGTATGTCGTTGTAGGTTTGATCAGGTATCCAGAGCAGTTGCAGCAGGCTGTCGTCGCCGACGGGAATCTCCGCGTTGGCGGTCCAAAGCGGAATCCGGGAGTCTTGAAATTCCGGCAGGATGAACTCCCGGAAGGACTGCGGGTTGATGACGTCCAGAACCTTCAGGCCGTCCGCCTCGCCCCAGACGACCTGCTGTTTGCCCAGACGCAGGAAGACATCCTCCACGTCTATATCGAGGTAGAGTTCCCGCAGCTCGATATCGACGTCGTCGCCGATGAAGGCGCGTTCCGAGATCGGGTCCCGATTGTCCTCCGAGGGACGGCCAGGTTCGAGGCGATCTTCCGTGTCGCCCCGGAACCGCAGTATACCGGTTAACTGCGCGCTATCGCCGATCGGAAGCTTGGCTTCCGGTGTGAAAACCGCTTCGCCGAACTGCAGTTCGTCTTCTTCGATGGCCCAGCCCAAGCGCGTTTCCAGCAGCGCCGTAAACTCCGCCTCCTCCAGCAGACCCTCGGCCAGCGCCGGCGCCGGCTGAAGGAGACAGCAAGTCAAAATCAGAGAGGCCCCCGACCTCTCCAGGGTCTTCCCCCGCATTAGGGTCTGCTGCCGGTCAGGCTGCTATCGAGGCGGAATCTGCTTTTTCCAGCGGTCAGGAGCGGATGTCGCCGTGTGGAAGGCCCCACACAAGACACCCGCAACGCCGCCGCTGGGAGAAGCAGACCCGTCCAGCAGCGCCGTAAACTCCGCCTCCTCCAGCAGACCCTATAGCCCCCGCTTCAGGTTCCTGGTCTTGAAGATCTTGTCCTTGATTTCGGTCTGGTAATCGATGTCGCTGAAACGGAAGATAGTCTGATGACCCGTCTTGTGATTCTCCACATGGATACGATGAACCGTCCAGATGCCATCGACCGCCTCGATCTCGGTGGAGCGAATCGTCTTGAGCGGATTTCCGTTCACGTCCCACATCTCCGCCTTGCGGGAGATCCAGATTTCCGAATCGACTCGCCAAACGACTCGACTATAGCCTAATTCTTTTGCAATTTCTGCACTAACGGGTGTGCCCTCGACAATATAGGTGAAATGACCGTCGACTTCTTCTTGACCCAGGGTGGTAAAGGTATAGTCCTCGAGCGCGACCTTGTTTTCTTTTTTCATGTCTTCGTAGGTCAGGTCCGTGCCCAGGAAATAGTCTCCACGGTCAGAGGCCGAGATGCGCCGCACTTTGCGTAGGGCCGGAAGATAGAGCCACTGGTCGTCGTCCCGGTCGGCTTCCGGATAGTCGTAGGTCAGGAACCCGGTGCCCTTCACGTTGGTCGGCGACTTGTAGAACATCACCGTGCGCTTTTCCTCGCCGTAGTAGCGCCGGAAGGCCGCCGTTTCCCTCGTGCGGGTCGTCCCATTGCGGTCGGTCATCTCCATGGTCAAACTGCGCGTTACCCACTCCCCTTCGTTACGGTCGACAACCCGCTGCATGATTTCCCGACCGTCGGGCAGGTCGGCCGCCACAGCATCATCGAAGACTGCAGCAAGCGACATCGCGGCAGCGGTAATCACAGCGACCGTCACCTTTGCACTTGAAGCCGCAGCGCCCGCCGTTGTCGTCGCGACCGCCTCTTCCGGCCAGATGAAACGTGGCTTCAGCAGCTTGGCGAGAGCGGGCATCACGGCCATGCTGGCGACGAAGGCCGCCGCAACGGCGATGCCCACCAGCACACCGAACTTGAGAAGAGGCGGCACTTCGCTCGTCGTTAGCACGGCGAAGCCCAGGCCTATGGCGGCAAAGTTAAAAAATAACGCACGCCCTGTTGAGGGAAAGAGCGGCGCGATGCGCTCGTCGAACGAACCTGTGCCCGTCATGGCTAACTCCTTCATACGATCGATGGTGTGGATGGAAAAATCGATGCCCAGCCCGATGGCGATGGCGGCGAACATCGAGGTACCGACCCCAAGCCAGATCCCGGTGAAGCCCATGACCGCGTAGATCAGCAGGATGGACATCCCGACGGGGATCAATGCGAAGGCGCCCGCCAGGGCCGAGCGGAACACCAGCGATGCCATCAGCCAGACCAGCGCAAGAGAGATCCCGAGGCTGCGCAGATGATTGTCACCAATGGTGTTGAGCCAATGGAAGTTGACGTAGACGCGGCCAGAAAGATTGGCGGTCATGGCTTCGTCGTTAAAGTCAGATGCGATGTAGTCTTCCAGTGCCGCGATGACCTCACGGTTGTTGCGGTAGAGACTGGTGTTGAGGTTGAGCCGCAGGTTGGCGCGTCGGTAGTCGTAGTCGACCTCTTCCTCAAAGTCGGTCGGATTGGCCGAGGTCGAATAGAGCAGGAACAGCTGCGCGATCAGAAAGTCATCGTCCGGGATACTGTAAAATTCCTGCCGGTTCTCGTTGACCGCCTTGTGCATCTGCTTGATGTAATCGACCACCGAGGTCGAGCCCTGCACACCCTCGAGCGTCTCTGCGTAACGCTGAAGCGCTTCGATCCGGGCCAGGTTTTCCGGCTTGAAGAGATCCTCCCGGTTGGGCGTCTCGATCACCACGTCGATATAGTTGGTGCCGTCGAAGACCCGGTTCATAACCTGGTCGGCGACGTAGATCGCTTCGTCCCGCTGGAAGTTCTCGATCTGGGATTCCTCGACGATGACCCGGGAAGCGCCGACCGCACCGGTCAGAGCAATGGCCGCGACGAGAGCCACAACGATGCCGGGACTGCGCAACACAACACGCCCGAACTTAACCATCAGCTTGCCGTAGACATCCGTCTTCCGGCCCAGCGCGAACGCTTTGCTCGGTTTGATCTTGAAGAGCGCCACGGCGGCGGGAAGAAACACGATGGTATAGAGCCAGGCCGCGGTCACACCGATCGCTGCGAAGAGACCGAAGTACTTCATCGGCGGCATTTCCGCGCCGATGTAGAGCCCCATGAAGCCGGCGATGGTGGTCAGGGTGGTGAGCGTGATGGGCCGGTACATCCTCAGCATGGCGCGCACGATCACTTCGCGTCGGCTCAGCTTCGGATGGCTGGCTGCTAATTCATAGTATTCGCTCATCACATGGATCGAGTCGGCGACCGCAATCCCAATCAGGATGGGCAGCAGTCCGTTGGTGATGACGAAAAAGGACACGCCGAAGGCAGCCATCAAACCGAGCGATGCGGCAGCCGTGGCGAGGACGATAATGTTCGGCAAAAAGGCGCCGGCGAAGGTTCGGAACGCGACGACCAGAACCAGCGTGATGACAACGGCGGTCAAAGGGTTCAGACGTTTGGCGTCATTGTCGATGTAGGTACCAAGGAAACCGGAGATCGCCCCCTCGCCCGCAACGTGGACCTCAACTCCTTCTGGCAGCGCAAGAGCATCGACAACCGCTCTGATTTCGTCGTAGGTCGTCTGACTAAGGGTGTTGTCCAGAATTTCGGCGACGATCAGGGTTGCGCTGCCGTCCTTCGCGATCAGGGCGCCCTGATAGAGCGGGAAGTCGTCGATGGCGCGACGCAGTGCCGCGGGATCCAGGCTGCCGCCCGGACCGAGCTCATAGAAGTCGTCGACTTCCATGCCGTCGGCTGTTCCGACGATGTTGCTCTCGGTCGCCAGGCTGGTGACCCGGTCCGGATCCACATTCGAAAGTCGGCCCAGTTGATCGGAGAGCTCACGCACCAGCGCCAGCGTCGCCGGATTATAGACACCCAGTTCCCCCCGATCGATCACGGCGACGACGAAGGGATCGTCGAGACCGAAAATCTTCTTCACCTTGTCGCGGTAAACAACGGCCGGATTATCCGCCGCAATGAAAGCATCTGGCGTGGTGTCCTTTTGTAGCAACGGCAGGAACGCAGCCACGCCCAGAATCATCATCAGGCTCAAGACGACGACGGTCTTCGGGAAAGCGGTGACGGTTCGGAAGAAGCCTTCCGCAAACACGTTTCTTTCGGTCACGGCCTCTCTCCTGCTGCAACAAAACTTCTTATCGTGTATATACACGTTAAAATGAAAAACGGATCACATGAAAACGGCATTTCCGACTCCATTTTTTAATCGGAGGGTTCAGGTGTATCGGGTTCAGGTGTATTTGGAGGCGGCCGACATCTGTGCGTGGAAGGCTTGCCAGCCATCTTCTCCGAGCGCTTGCTTCAGCTCCGCCTGCGCACTCCGCCAGAGAGGAACCGCCTCCGCGTAGAGCGCGGCACCGGCCTCGGTCAGCCGCACACTGCGTGCGCGCCCGTGACCGTCATCGCAGAGCTCGACCAGACCCTGGCGCTCCAGCGGCCCCAGGTTGCGACTGAAAGTGCTGCGGTCCATTCCAAGCGCGTTTGCCAAGTCAGTTAGGGAAATTTTGCCGTCAGCAATGGTCGTCGCGGAGAGCATAGTGAACTGCGTTGCTTTGAGGCCAGTCGGGCGGAGAGCTTCCTCATAGGCTTTGGTGATCATGCGCGACGCCTGGCGCACTGCGAGGCAGGCGCAAAACTGACCTGCTTCCCGTGCCGCCGCCTTCAGATCGATGCTTTTGCTCTTGCCCGTCATGACGTGAATATACACGTTACTAGATCGATTTCAAGATGGCACGCGAAAAGAACAGCGCCGGAGGGGGGCGGCAGCGGCGCGGAGCAGCGACCGAAGTCTCCTCTGACGCTCTGAACTATCCCTCTGCGATTTCCTGCATGGCAGTCAGGAACTGTGCCACTTCCTGTTCCGTATTGTAGTGGCACATAGACACCCGCACGCAGTCCTGGAGGCCCAGCGGTGTCAGGATGTTGCCCGAATAGTGATCGGCCTTGCGGGCATGCACGCGGATACCCCGCTCGCGCAGCGCCGAGACCAGTTGCTCGGCGTTCATGCCCTCGAGAGTGATCGAAACGAGGCCCTCGCGCAGAGGATTCTCAACGCCGCAGAGGATACCGACCCCGGGCATCTCGGTCAGGCCCTTCAGGTTTCCGATGCCATGCAGCATGGCATCGCAAAGATCCTTCTCATGGGCATGGATCGCCTTGCTGGCCGCCTCGATGCGCGCCCGGCGATCGCTCGAATCCGTCACCTGACTGCCGAGCCACTCGAAGTATTCCACGACATCCGAGAAGGTCGCATAGGATCCGGTGTCCCGCGTCCCAAGTTCCCACTGTTCCTCCGGACCGCCGACCAGGCTGTTATGCGGCAGCTTCGTCAGGCGGTCGGAAATCCAGGCGAGACCGTAGCCATGCCGGGAGAAGGCCTTGTAGGGCGAGATGACGTAGCCGTCGATGCCGTAAGAATCGACGTCGATCCCGCCATGAGCCGCATGTTGGATTCCATCGACGATGATGAAACAGTCCGGCGCAACCTTCCGGATCGCCTGCGCGATAGCGCCGACATCTACGCCCATGCCGCTGACTGGCGAAGTATGTAGGATCGTGGCTACCCGAGTGTCAGGCGTGATGTGCGGCAGGTAGTCTTCCGCCGAAACCGATCCCGTTTCTGAATTGTGCGGCACGGCGACATAAGGCTTACCCGCAATCTCTGCCCAGCGGATGCAGGCACTGCGCGAGGCCGGATGCTCCAGCGTACTGCCGAGCACGATGCCCTCTTTCGGCGTGCCCAGCACCGCTGCGCTGATCAGGCGGAACAGTAGTTCCGTACCGCTCTCGCCGACAAAAACCTGTCCGCCGGAGGCATTGAAGAACAACTTCGCATCGTCTTTAGCCTTGGCGATGATCCGCATCAGCTCGTGGGCCGCCGGGTTGTCCCGCCCCTGATTGTCGGGCATCGCCGCCATTTCTTTCGAAGTTTCGACGACGGAATTCAGGGTCAAAGCACCACCGGCATTTTCGAAGAAAACACGGCTGCCCTGGTAAGGACAGGAATCGACATGGGCGAACCTGGCCCGTACCTCTTGAATGAGCTGTCCGTTGGTTCCAAGCATCTCGCATTCCCTTCGTTTCGACACAAGCGGCCGTTTCGCTTTTTTGGAGGCCGCGCCTTGATTACACCATGATTGAGGCGGTAAAAACCCATTGAACGAGCAACCATTCATGAGAATTCCTCATGCAAATTCCTAAAGGCCGCTCTACAGATGCGTTGGTTCTCTCCGCGCTCCCCGCAATCGAGGCTGCGGCACGCCTTGGCAGCTTCACGCGTGCGGCCCAGGAGCTTGGCCTGACGCAAGGCGCGGTTTCCCGGCGTATTCAGTCTCTCGAAGCGCAGCTGGGTGTCGTGTTGTTTGTGCGGCGCGGGCGCGCGGTCAAGATCACCATGGATGGCGTCAGGCTCGCGGAAGCCGCGAGCGATATCATTCGTCAGATCGAGACCACACGCCTCGAGTTGAGCGGATCCTTAACAGGCACGCTGAGGGTCGGCGTTTTGCCTTCTCTCGGCGGTCTCTGGTTGGCGCCCCGCCTCCAGAGCTTCGCCGACCGTCACCCTGCCCTTAGCATTGCCGTCTCGACAGTCGATGCGGATTTCAGTGCGGCTCATAAAGATCCAGTCAACTGGGACCCCTCTCTCCTGGACGTGGTCTTGACCTGGGGCTACGGCGGCTGGCCATCTTTATCTGGTCAGAGGCTTTTCCAGGAAGAAATGCGCCCAGTCTGCAGCCCCACCTTCCAGGCTAGGCATAAAATCACAACGACCGAAGATCTCTGGCGTGCCCCACGGCTCGCCCACACCACGCGTCCGAATGCCTGGGCCGCCTTTGCTGAATCGCGGAGCATCACAGAACCGCTGGGTTCGCCATCGCAGCTGGCCTTCGATCATTTCTTCATGATCCGGGAAGCCGCGCTGGCCGGTAGCGGATCGGCCTTGCTTCCCAGCTTCCTGGTGTCAGAAGATCTCACGAAAGGCAGCCTCATCCAGACAGGCCCAGCCTGGGCGACCGGAGCGCAATATGCAGCGGTTGGAACAAGTACAGCCTTCGGAAGGCCAGCAGCAAAGGCCTTTCTGGACTGGCTTGTCGCAGCCCCCTAGAGCTTAGTGAATTGTGGCGTGCAAACTTGAATCTGCATCAGATCCCAATCCTTGCAGAGACACGCTGCCTGAATACATGCATTGCGCTTTGGATGACTTTTTGCTGGGGCGTGCTTTCGGCTCGCTCGTCCGGCAAGGCCCTATAATAAGCATCACTTTACGCGGCCGAACCGCCAAAAAGACACTTGGCAATTCGGACCACCCTCAACACAAAGGAGCAGCTACCGCAGCTGGAACTTGGGTTCAGAAATGCCATACCTTAGGACCTGCCGGACTTTGTATACGCCTTAGGCTGTTTTTCTCTTCCGCCTTATCAACAATCCTGTCAGACCGGCACCCAACAATAACACGCTGCTTGGCTCCGGAATGGAGGCATCAGCAGCTTCAATCGTCGCGTCGTCTAAGCCGGCGATGGAGAGGTTGTAGCGATCCTGCCTGCTTCTGAAATTGAAGCTCAAAAAGGGGTCGCTATTGTTCACCGCATCCTGGAGTAAGTTCGTGATATCGACCGATAAGGTTTGAACTCCACCTTCCAATCCGGTGAAGCTATGGAACAAAGTGCCCAGCGCCCACTCGTCTGTGCTCACGATTCCGTCTCCCGCGAACGAGTAGACGTCGAAAATTCCCGTTGGATCGCCAGAATCGATGTTTGCGACGGGAATGTTCAAAAAGGTTGCAGGAACGGTCCCGGAAAGGGCGCCGCTATTAAAGTGCGCAATTGTTCGGTCCTCTTGACCTGAAGCCAATACAGGTTTCACAGCGGTAAAGCCCAGAAGAAGCACGTTGGCTCCGTTGTTAAAACTTCTAAGGCCCGCGGTATCAGACAAACTGATTGATGTGGCATTTCCTATGGAAGGAATGCTCCACAAACACAAAACCAAAACGGATCTAGCCATTGCTTGAAATACATTCACGATTAAAACCTTTCTCTTATGAAATGCGATCGCTTTGTAATGAGCCGCAGCAGGCAACGAGGTAACTGAATTTGATACCTGGCCTGATCTGGCCTGGCCTGCTTTGAAAATCAGATGGGCTTAATAATTTGATCGCTATCTGCTTGCGCCGATTTCACAAATTCCCGAAAGGCATCATCCTCGCTAGATTGGATATATATACGTATACATATGAATTGTAAAGCCATACTCAAGGGCCCCGGCCCTGGTCTCGGAAGCTTGACGAGATGAGGCCCGACGTTAGATTAAGCGACTTGGTTCGATTGGCACTGAACTGGAAGTGTCCGGAAGTGGAAGCGCATTTGGCGACTGGGATGCGGGAAGCGTGAATTGACTGCAGCGATGGATAAATCAAGGAGTCGATCCCAGTGACGGAATCGTCACCCCTCTTCCGACCCGCCGGCGACAGTGGCATTATCATCGAATTCGGCGACCATCTCTCGGAGTCCATCTCGAACGCGGTCCTTGCCTTTGATGCACGTTTACGGTCATGCAGGTTTCCGGAGGTCATCGAGACGGCGCCGGCCATCAAATCTGTCTTCGTCCGCTTCGACCCCCTCACTTCCTCGCCTGCTGCACTACGCGACAAACTCAGCGAACTACTTGCCGAGCAGAACTGGCTTGATGCGCCGCCGCCGGACAATCGGCGTCTCTGGCGGCTTCCCGCCCAATATGGCGGCGATGCGGGACTCGATCTGGCCGAGGTTGCCGATCTGACCGGCCTGAGCGAGGACGATGCGATTCAGGATCACGCGGCGACCCGACAGCGGCTCCTGATGCTTGGTTTTGCACCGGGCTTCGCCTACCTCGGCGGCCTCTCAAAGGCTTGGGCAATTCCTCGCCTGTCGTTCGTGAAACCGGAGGTGCCGCCAGGCTCCATCTCCGTTGCCGTGCGTCAGACCACCTTTAGTGCAACGACCATTCCCACCGGTTGGCGCACAATCGCGCGCACGCCTTTCCTGAGTTTCGCTCTCAAAAACGATCCGCCGTTTCTGCTGGAGCCGGGTGACGAAATCACCTTCGAACCGATTTCGGCTCGGGACTTTGCCAGGCTTGCCGAAAAGACAGCCGCAGGACAGACCATCGTACAGCCGGAAGTGATTTCATGACGGGGTGGACGTTGTGAATAACCGCTTCCTAGAGATCCTCTCCATCGGCCCGGCTGCCAGCATTCAGGATCGCGGCCGACCAGGTTATCAACGCTATGGGGTCTCCACAGGCGGCGCTCTCGACCCCGTGGCGCTTGACGAAGCTGCGGCCCTTCTCGATCAGGATGCGGGCCTGGCGTCTATCGAACTTTGCATGTTCGGCGGCAGCTTCAAGGCCGTCGGCGGTTCCTTACGCTTGGCCCTCACGGGCGCAGCGATGGCGGCGGCCCGGATCGATGGCGCGGGCGGGCGCAGTGCAGTTACCTGGCGCAGTAGCTTCACACTGGAGACCGACGAAATCCTCGAACTCGGCCCAACGACCGACGGCTTCGCCGGATATCTCAGCATAGGCGGCGGCATCGCGACCCCGCTGGAGCTCGGATCCCGGGCCGCACATACACGCGCCGGCCTCGGTGGCGGTGCCTTAAGCGCTGGCACACAGCTCCCGATTGGAGATGATCCGAACGACAAAACAGGATTGACCCTGCCCGAAAGCGATCGTCTCGGGAAAAGTGAGATTCGCGCACTCTGGGGACCTCACGCCCATCTCTATCCCGAAGACGAGCGCAACCGCTTCGCCACCACGGAGTTCATGCTCTCCTCCAAACGCGACCGTATGGGAGCGAAACTCGAGTTCGAGGGCGCGGCCTTTCACACCGAAGGCGCGCTCGCCGGCCTGTCCGATGCCGTCTCAAGAGGCGACATTCAATTGACCGGCGAGGGCCTTCCCTTCGCTCTGCTGGCCGACAGTCAGCCCACCGGCGGCTATCCACGCATCGCGACCATTGCCACAGCCGACCTGCCCGCACTGGCTCAGCTCTCGACCGGCAGCCGTTTCCGTTTCATTATGGTCGATGAGGAAACGGCGGTTGATGCGTTACAGCGAGAAATGTCAGCACGCGCTGCTCTGCGCGGGTCGCTCAAGCCGCTGCTGCGGGACCCTCACGATGTTCCCGATCTCCTTTCCTACAACCTTATTGACGGCGTCGTTTCAGGCGCGGAGGAGTCACAATGAAGCCTGTTGTCGATCTCAATGCCGATCTCGGCGAATCTTACGGTCCCTGGCCGATGGGCAACGACAGCGCCCTGCTCGACATCGTTACCAGCGCCAACATCGCTTGCGGCTTCCATGCCGGCGATCCGGAGATCATGGCGAAAACGGTTGGGCTCTGCCGGGAAAAGAACGTCGGCATTGGCGCTCACCCGGGCTTCAACGACCTGCATGGCTTCGGCCGCCGGCGCATTCACGGCACCCCGCCGTCGCAGATGGAAGCCATGCTGATTTATCAGATCGGCGCGTTGCAGGCGATCGCACGCTCCCAAGGTAGCAAGGTGCGACACGTGAAGATGCACGGCGCGCTCTCGAATATGGCCAGCGAGGACGCCGACCTGGCCGCCCAGTGCATCGGCGCGGCGATCAAAGCCGACCCGGAACTGATCCTGGTCGCGGTCGCGGCCACGGCGCTGCAGAGCGAAGGAGAGAAAGCGAACATCGCCATGGCGCGCGAAGTCTTTGCCGACCGCGCCTATCAGCCCAACGGCCTGCTCGTGCCACGGAGCACGCCTGGCGCCGTCATTCACGATGCCGATGTCGCTGCCGAGCGGGTACTGCGCATGGTCGAGGAACGCGCGGTTACGGCCATGGACGGCACCAAGGTGCCGGTGGAGCCGGACACCATCTGCGTACACGGCGACGAACCGAGCGCTGTTAAGCTGGCTGAGGGCGTGCGCAAGCGTTTAGAAGACGCGGGTGTGGAGGTCCGGACTTTCGGAACAGCTTGATCGTCGTTAGGAGGGTGTCCCCAAACGAGGACACTCTCCCAGAGATTAACCTACGAGCCGCCAGATGATCGAGCGATCCTCAAAGGATTTTGTACCAGGCTTCCATCGAAATCTCGTGGAACCCATCCCGGAAGTACTTGACTGGGCCGATGCTGTCGGGAAGACGGAGTTCTGCTGCCGCTTCCTCGATTGATTTTCCGGCCTTGTGCGACGAGCGGGCATGGTCTTCCACCGCATCCAGCAAACCGATGTAGTTGGTAAAAGTCTGGTGCCCGGCTTTATGGACGCCGCCGTGCCCAGGTACGATGATCGCCTGATCGTCTTTTTGCAGCGCGTAAAGCACCGCTTCTTTCAGCTGCGCGGGGTGGGCAAACCCCATGAAGGGAAAGATGCCGTCCCAGATGAGGTCGCCGCCTACGGTTACGCCAGTCTGATCGTCCGTCACGATCAGATCGCTAGCCGTGTGGCCCTTCGTCGGCGTGATGGTCACGCTGCGCCCGCCCAGGTCCAGCTTAATCGCTGTGTTCTCATCGGTGATCACCTGCGTGGCGTCGGTAAAACGGGCAATGGGATTTAAGATCGAGGTGCGGTCGAACAGATCGCTGTCCGGATTGTCTTTCGTACCGCCGTAGACGCGGAAGAACTCCTGACGTGTGGTTTGCGTGAGAATGACCTCCGGCTGCGCGCCTTCCTGGAAGAAACCGAGCGTCCCGCCCAGATGGTCGAAGTGGAAATGCGTACTGACCACATGCGTGGGAAAGCGGCCGGTCAGAAACTTACAGGCTTCCGCCACCCAGCGACCACCTTCCGGCGAGCTATAGGAATCCACTGCCAAAATACGGTCTTTACCGACGATGAATACGCCATTGCTGAGCGTGGTCGGATGCGCAAATTTTCCAGCACTGTCGAAAGGCGTGGAGATCAGCGCCCATACGCCATCAGCAATCTGCTCGATCCGACCGAAGGGTCTCTCGCCCACCACATTGCCGAAAACCTCCTGCCCATAGGCGCGCCGGGCGGCAAAGGGCGCAAAGGCACTGACCACAGCCAGTCCGCAGGCAACTTCGATAGAGTTTTTAAGGGCTTCTCGTCGGGACAGTTTTTTGGCGCTCATCTTTGTAACACCGGTATGGCAGGCACAGGACATTCCGAAAACCTTCTCTACTTTGTTCAGTTGATGCGCACTCTGGGTGAAACGTCCCCGCGCGCGAACGCTTTTCGCGGCGCGTGAGGGTGTGAGGATCTTTTGTTCGAAGTTCGCATTCCATTAACTGCGTCCGGCCATGACGCCACCATCCACATCCATCACCGTACCGGTGATCCAGGCGGCTGAATCGGACAGCAGAAAGTCGATCGCCGCACCGACATCCTCGGGCTGACCAATACGGCCAATCGGATGGAATGAGTCGAAGCCCGCAAGCGTTTCGGGAATTTCTTTTTCCTCGATGAAGGCCTTGTAGATGCTTGTCAGAACGACGGCGGGCGATACGGCGTTGACGCGGATGTTGTGTTCAGCCAATTCCATCGCCATGTGCTGCGTCAGGGCGTGCAAGCCTGCCTTGGCCATCGAATAGGCCGAAGAGGGTGTGGCCTTGATCGCCTGCTTCCCCCACATCGAGCCGATGTGCACGACAGACCCGCCACCGTTCTTTTTCATGTTCTTGGCCACGGCCTGAGAAACGAAAAACAGCGCCTCATTGATATCCATATAGGCCCTGTAGTCCTCACGGGTGTGATCGAGAAACGGCACGGGATTGAAATAACCGGCGGCATTCATCAGAAACTTGATATGCCGGGAATCCTTTTCGGCCCTCGCCGCGAATTCCGCCACCGCGTGAGGGTCGTAGAGATCGAGCACGATCGTTTCCACCGAGACGTCGCTGCCGATTTCAGCTTTAGCTTTGCTGAGACCTGCCCTGCCGCGCGCCACTAAGATGAGGTCCACACCACGCGCGGCGAGGCGTTTCGCAGCATCCAAAGCCATTCCTTTGGAGCCGCCGATCAGAAGAGCCGTCTCCTTACCCATGACAGGTCCGTTTTCCTTGTGCCGGTCGAATGAGCATAGGTCTTGCGCAATCTATCGATTGATAGATAGATGATCTGCTGCCACTGTAAGTGGTTCAGGAGATGACGGTTTCAAGACCTATCTATCAAAAGATAGGGGTAAGAAGCGGAAAAGATCAGAGAGGTTGAATGGACCCTCACGCCGAGTCGCTCTCTGGGCTATCACTGCCAACGAATTCAATTCAATACGGGCAAGGACCGCAGCCGCTCTTTCGCAAAGTCGATGAAGGCTCTGATCTTTGCCGGCGCCCGGCGGCCTTCGACATGCACAAGATGAATGGGTAAGGGCTCGGGCTCATGATCCTCCAGCACAGATTGCAATGTCCCATTCTCCAGATCCGGCCCGACTTGGTAAGACAGAACGCGGCAAAGCCCCCAGCCCTGTCGGGCAACGGCAATGGCCGCGGCCACGCTGCTGACCGTCAGCCGCGGCTTGACCCGAACCAAATCCTGCATATCTGCGCCGAACCGCCATTCCGAAACCGGGCTGACCGGCGCGGCCGCAACAATCTGATGAGATGCTAAATCGGCCGGCGTTTGTGGAATCCCCTTGCGCTCAAGGTAGCCGGGCGCAGCACACATGACGCGGCGCACACGCCCGACACGCACAGCAGAGAGTCCTGAGGATGGCAAAGGACCGATCCGCACGGCCACATCAAATCCCTCTTCAACCATGTTGATGATTCGGTCGACCATCAGGACATCTACGCTAACATCAGAATAGAGATCCAAAAAATCCGTCAGGATCGGCGCCACATAGACTCGGCCGAATTCGGTCGAACAGGTAATGCGCAGTTGGCCGACAGGATTGGCCGCCGTGCCCGCGGCGGCATCGTCAGCGGCCTGCAGTTGCGTCAGAATATGCCGCGCATCTTCGAGATAGGCCGCCCCCACATCGGTCAGGCGCACGCGCCGGGTCGTACGCGTAAAGAGCCGCGCCCCGAGCCTGTCCTCAAGCGCATTGACGCCCCGCGTCGCCGAGGGCGCGCTGAGCCCCACCGCGCGGGCACCTGCCGCAAAACTCTCGGCCTCGGCCACGGCGACAAAAACCTCGAGGCTCTGGATCCTATCCATGACGCAAACTCTCTAATTACTATCACTATGCAAAATAATATATTTTTAAATGAATATATTCATTTGAGATTCAGCGCAATCTAACTTCTATCCATCGACACGATGTATCGAGCGCCCATCAAATTTCCGGTCATCGAAGCTGCGCGCAGCGACTGAAACGACACCGAAACCCTCATCGGAAAGAGAAAACCATGACCCAAGCCGAAGAGCCCCGCCATCCCCTGCCGCCCTTTACAGACGAAACCGCCGCTCAGAAGGTTCGCCTGGCCGAAGACGGCTGGAACGGCCGCAATCCAGCCAAGGTCGCATTGGCCTACACGCCCGACAGCCGTTGGCGTAATCGCGCCGAGTTCATCAAGGGCCGCAAGGAAGTCGAAGAGTTCCTGACACGTAAGTGGGCAAAAGAGCTCGATTACCGCTTGATCAAGGAACTCTGGGCCCATGACGGCAACCGCATCGCGGTGCGTTACGCCTATGAGTATCACGATGACAGCGGCAACTGGTTCCGGGCTTACGGAAACGAGAACTGGGAGTTCGACGAAAAGGGCTACATGGCCTATCGCCACGCCAGCATCAACGAACATCCGATCACCGAAGAAGAACGCAAGTTCCGCTGGCCCCTCGGCCGGCGTCCCGATGACCATCCCAACCTCAGCGACTTTGGCTTTTAAGTCTGAAAGGATCAACGACATGGCCTCCCCCGTAAAACTCTACCGCAATCCGAAATCCGGCCACTGCCATCGTGTGGAACTGATGCTGGCGCTCCTCGACGTCCCGTACGAAACAGTCGACCTGGACATGGCCAACGGCGCACACAAAGCGCCCGAATACCTGAAAATCGCCCCGCTGGGCCAGGTGCCCGCCATCGATGACAACGGCGTCACTCTCTCTGATTCCAACGGCATCATCGCCTACCTTGCCAAACGCTACGGCGAGGCCGACAACTGGGCCGGCCGGACGCCTGTAGAGGCAGCAGAGATCCAACGCTGGCTTTCGATTGCCGCCGGCGAAATCGCCTACGGCCCCTGTGCAGCGCGCCTCGTTACCGTCTTCGGCGTTCCGCTGGACCACGAACAGGCTGTCGCCAAAGCACATGCTCTCTTTAAGGTTATGAACGAGCATCTGGACGGCAAAACGTTCCTTGTGGCCGAGCGCTTAACCCTCGCGGACATCGCAGGCTATAGCTACATCGCTCACGCGCCCGAAGGCGGTGTCAGCCTGGACGCCTACCCCCATATCCAATCTTGGCTGGCCCGCATCGAAGCCTTGCCGAAATTCATCGGCATGGCGAAGTCTCCCCTTCCCGAGGTTGCCTGATTAGGGACGTACAACAGCCGTTGCGCTCCGGCGCTGCGGCCGTCCCCTAAGCCGTTTTGCTTGAAAGGACCTCTCGATGACAGAGATCGCAAACCCCTTCCACGCCGGTGAAGTCGAGGCGCAGGAACGCAGCGGCGCTATGGATGTCGTGAGTTGGGCCGGAGGCTACATCCGCGATTACATGCCCGATCAGCATCGAGAGTTCTTTTCGCAGCAGCCCTTTCTTGTGCTTGCGAGCGCCGACGAAACGGGCCGGCACTGGGTGACGCTTCTAGATGGGCCTGACGGGTTTGTCCGCTCCCCCGACGCCAGAACACTGACGGTGAACGCAGTCCCCGATCCGCAGGATCCGCTGGCCGCTGCGCTCACTAGCGGTGCGGACGTCGGTATGATCGGTATCGAGCTGGCGACGCGACGTCGCAATCGAATGAACGGCTTCTTTCGTCCGAATGGACAGACTTTCGCCATCGATGTTGGGCAGAGCTTCGGCAACTGCCCGCAAAACATCCACGAGCGCGAATGGCGCCGCGTGCCCCGCGGCGATGTTCCGCCAGCGATCCGCTCGAACGCACTCTCTTCTGATCAGATGGCCCGCATTCGGACCGCCGATACTCTATTCATCGGCACCGGCCACCACGCCTCGAAAGACGCTCCATCCAATGGTTACGACGCTTCCCACCGCGGCGGTGCCCCGGGCTTTGTCGAGGTCATCGATTCCAACCGTCTGCGGATACCGGACTACCCGGGTAACAACTTCTTCAATACCATTGGGAATCTGCTGAAAAACCCGGCCATCGGCTTGGTTTTCGTCGATTTTGAGTCCGGCGGCCTGTTGCACCTTAGCGGTCGCGCCGAGATCGACTGGACCGGAGCGAAGTCAGCTGACCCAGCAGCGCTGAGGTCGATCGAGGTGTTCATCGAAGCGGTTGTCGATCGGCCGGCGGCCTTGTCGCTGCGCTGGTCAAAGGATTCCTCGGGTCTCCGCGACCTCGAAATCACCGACAAGTTCGTTGAGTCCGACGATATCACCTCATTCTATCTGGCACCCGCTGATGGTGCACCTCTGGAGCCGTTCGAAGCCGGTCAGCACCTGCCTGTCGAACTGAACATCCCTGGCCATTCTGACAAGGTGAAACGAAGCTATTCACTTTCGGGCGCGCCGGACAGCGGACACTACCGCCTGAGCATTAAGCGTGAACCTCACGGCATCGCCTCGCGTCATTTGCACGACAAGTTACAGCCTGGCGATCGGATCGCGGCGCGCAGACCCTCGGGCGACTTCGTCGTACCCTGCAGCAACTGTCCGCTGGTGCTGGTCAGCGCAGGGGTCGGCCTCACTCCGATGCTCTCAATACTGCATGCGGCGGCCTCTGAAAGCCGAGGGCGGCCGGTCTGGTATGTCCATAGTGCCCGTAATGGCGCGCAACATGCGCTCAAAGCGGAAGTGGAAGACCTGACGCAAAGCCACCCCAACTTCGCGGCGCATATAAGATACAGCCGCCCAAATGAGGGCGACCAGCTCGGTACCGATTATCATGCGGCCGGGCGCATTTCCGCACAGACGTTGCTGGACCTGAATGCCGGCCCGGATGCGAACTACCTGCTCTGCGGGCCGGCGGGCTTCATCGCACAGATCAAAGGCGGACTGGAGACGGCGGGGGTTCCTGAGCGGAACATCCACTTTGAGACCTTTGGCCCAACGGGCTAGGCCTCGATTGGGCCTTGGTTCAGACGTCGATGGGTTGGCCGCTCCTGGAAGACCTTCAAACCAGACCCGCCAGTTTTGCGAAGGGGTCCCAATTCGGATCCTTGTGCCATTCGTATTCAGTGCCAATGGCGATGAAATCCGCGGCCTCCTGACCGAAGAGCTTCGCCATGACCGTCAGGCTCATGTCCATGCCCGCCGAAACACCCGATGAGGTGAAGAACTTGCCGTCTTCGACCCATCGGGCCTGCGGCACCCATTCGACCTTCGGCCCGTGATGGATCGTTGCCGTGAAATCTTTCTTGTTGGTGGTCGCTCGGCGGCCATCGAGCAGTCCGGTCGTCGCGAGCAGCACGGTTCCGGTGCAGACGGCCATGACGTACTCGGCATTTTGAGACGTCTCGACAATCCAGTTGTTGATCGCTTCATTTCTCGGGTTCAGGGGGGCGCTGTCGCCTCCCGGAATGAGGATGAGATCGTAATCGCTGCTCTCGGCGAGCGTTCTGTCCACGGCCGTTCTGGTGCCGTGATAGCTCGGCACCGGGTCGAGCGTTTCGGCAACGATCTTGATATCCATCGCACCGACATCATGATCGCCGAGCATTTCGAGCGGCCCGTAGAGATCAAGTGTTTGAAAACCAGGAAATACCAGAGCAGCAAGTGTCTTCATCTTCACACCTTTGGTTGCGTCTCGAAGCAGGCAGGTCGCCGATGGACCTAGCTTACCAACAGAACATCTGGCATAAATGCCAACATGACCTCCTTTTCTGCCAAAGATGGAGATATCCCGGAGCAGCCGCGTCAGGTGGTTTTCGTCGTCTATCCGGACATCGTGCTGCTTGATCTCGCCGGGCCGCTCCAGGTCCTTGCAAGTGCGCGGCAACCAGGAACGGGGAAGCCGGGGTACGAAACGGCGATCATCTCCCGCGAAGGTGGTCGCATCCCGACGGACACGGTTGTCTCCATCGAGACGGAGCCAATGGACAATTGGGTTCAAGGGCAAATCCATACGCTCATCGTTGTTGGCGGTGACGGCGCGAACGCCGCCATGCAGGACGCGCAGTTCATACAGCGCGTTGCGGAGCTGTCAGCACGATCTCAACGGGTCTGTTCGGTTTGTTCAGGAGCACTGATCCTGGCGGCAACAGGTATCCTGGACGGACGCCGCGCCACCACCCACTGGGAGGACTGTTCGCACCTGGCGCGCGACTTTCCAAATGTTCAGGTCGAAGTCGATCCGATCTACGTGAAGGATGGGCACATTTGGACATCCGCCGGGATCACGGCGGGAACCGACATGGCGCTCGCCATCGTCGCCGAAGACCTCGGACAGGACGCCGCACTCGAGCGTGCCCAGATGCTCGTGACCTACATGGTGCGCCCGGGCGGGCAATCTCAGTTCAGTCCCGTTCTTGAACGCCAAAAGCTGGAGCGATCGGTCAGGTTCAAAAATTTGCATCAATGGATCGCCAGCAATCTCAAGAACGATTTGCGTGTCGAACAGCTTGCTGAACAGGCAAACATGAGCGCGCGCAACTTTCACAGGCTCTATTCCTCAACGACCGGCGTAACACCAGCCAAGGCCGTGGAGACGATGCGCATGGAAGCAGCAAGAGAGCTATTAGAAACAACCAGCTTGGGGGTTAAGTCTGTCGCAGACACCTGCGGCTTCGGAGATGAAGAACGCATGCGACGTGCGTTCCTGCGACTGGTCGGTGTCTCCCCCAGCGAATACCGGCAGCGTTTTCGGATGATTTGAAAACCTCATTATGTCTCGATCTCGTTGCGCTTATAGATTCTGGTGTGCAAGTGTAACGTACCCAAGGGAGCCGTTTGCTTGCCGTTTAAACCGGAACCCAAGTGTATTCCGTCGAAGATCGAACACATTGTTTTTTATGCCGCGGCGCGATGCGATTAAGGCGAGCAATGAGCGTCCGTCCAGGGCGCAGATCTCTCAACACACAAACTCGGCCTTTAAGGAAGTGGGGGCAGATTATGCGTCCTCACTCCTAGTTTTATTGCCGATTCCATGACGCACACCAAGTCTTGGCGGCCTGTCTGCACAGCATGTTGCAATATGAGCTGATGACCGCCGCAAGGAAAGATAAGCATGACAGAGCATCCCATAAAACTCGCAGTAATCGGGCTTGGTATGGCTTCGAAGCCGCACTTGGCAGCACTCAAGCAGCTCGCGCCAGGTGTTGAAGTTGCCGGCGTCTTCGCACGAAGCGTCGAGCGGCGGCAGGACGTGGCCAAGACCTGGGGCTGGCCGACTTTCAGCAGCCTGAAGGAAATCCTGGCAAGTGACGCCGACGGAGCCATCGTCATCACACCACCCAGTGCTCGGATCGAAATAGCATCCGCTCTGGCCGGCGCGGGCAAAGCAATCTTGATGGAGAAGCCGGTCGAGCGCGATCTCGCCCGCGCCATCCAAATCGTCGAAGTCTGCGAGGCGGCGGGCGTACCTTTGGGAATAGTGTTCCAACATCGCTTCCGCGCCGGAGCGGCGGCTCTGACCGAGCTTATCGCCAGCGGCAAGGCAGGATCACTCCAAATGGCGCGGGTCACTCTGCCCTGGTGGCGTGATCAGTCGTACTATGATCAGCCGGGTCGCGGGACCTACGCCGGTGACGGCGGCGGCGTGCTGATAACCCAGGCGATTCACGTGATGGACTTGATGCTGAGCCTCACAGGCCCTGTCGCCGAGGTCGCGGCGCTCACCGGCACCACCGATCTGCACAAGATGGAGGCCGAAAATTTTGCCAGCGCCGGCCTGCGTTTTGCAAACGGCGCGATCGGCTCGATTGTCGCGACGACCTCGGCCTTTCCGGGCGACGCCGAAACGCTCGAACTTGATTGCGAACACGCCGCGATGAGGCTTACTGCCGGCGAATTGGTAATCCACTGGCGCGACGGACGCGTTGAGACAGCGGGCGAAGTTACCGGCAGCGGTGGCGGCAGCGACCCGATGGATTTTCCCTGCGACTGGCACCGTGATCTTATCGCCGATTTCGCCCAGGCCCTGCGCGCAGACCGTGCCCCACGAATCACGGGTCGCGAGGCGCTCCGGGTTCATCGTCTGATCGATGCGATCGAACGCTCTGCGAAGACAGGGGCCTTAGCCAAGGTGGCGACAGAAGCTTGAGCTTTCGCTTCACCGGGCCACAGCTGAGGTCATCGGCACTTCTTCGGCAGGTGCTCTCCAAGTCTAAAACCTGTTCCAAACATGACGCATATGATTTTATTGTAGCCCTTAGATCAACTCACCTGCAGCGCGCCACAATGACGCCAAACAAGTTCAAGAACGGCTGAAAACATGGAACCGTTTAGCAAACTTGAAAACCTGGGCTGGAATGAGTCAGTGCCGCCCAACGGCTTTATCAACCGACCTAAAACCATTGCGAACAACGACAATCCCGATGGCCTTTCCACGATCCAGACCGAGTACGAGATCGAGACCACTCCAGAACACCTGAACCTTGTATCGGGTGATCCGTCGTGTTCGACCTGGCGGCGCGCCTACGACGATCCCGGAGTATCGGCTTTGCGTGAAAAGCTGCGGGCCGAAAACGGCATACGGGGTTTAGAGCTTGTCGCGCCGGATGACGTGAAACGCGCAGCGGATTTATTCCATCGGGACGGATTTGTCGCCGTGCGGGACGCCTTGCCGCCTGATGTGCTGACGCGCATACAAAAAGCTTCCAATGAAGCCATCTTGGCGTTGATGAAGGACGATCAGGATTGTTCTGCGGGGGGTGGCGCCGGCGGCCTGCCGCATCGCTATTCCTTCGGCGGCGGCTCTGCGTCCCGGCAGATGCTGCACAAGGATGAATGGTGCGCGCTCATTGACCTGCCAACCACCACGCCGATCCTGACAGAGATCTTCGGGTCTGCTGACTATATCTGCGGCGGTGCGGGTGGCGACATCGCCATGCCCGGCGCGATTGAGTATCAGGGTTTGCATTCCGACAATATGTGGTCGGAACTCCCCGATCCTTTTGGCAAAGTCACGATGCGCGATCTGCCGGTGCCGGTCTTGACGATCAACTTCCCAATGATCGATCTCACCACCGAAAACGGCCCGATCAGGCAAATTCCAGGCACACAGAGATCACGCGCAGCGATTCCAAATCTCGTCGATGAGCCGGAGTGGATGAAACTCAGCACGCTTTGCCCTGTTCCAGCCGGCACCGCGATTTTCCGCGACATACGTGCCTGGCACGGCGGCACACCCAACCTGTCCCGTGATGTCCGTGCCATGCCCAATGTCGAGTACTACGCACCCTGGTTTAGAAGTGAGGGAATCATGCGTGCGATGCCCTATGAGCAATGGGAAAAGCTGTCGCCTCATGCACAACGCATTTGCCGCTACGTCGTTTGCGATAAAGGCGAGACCGTTGTGGGGGCTGGCTATATGGATCCAAGGCGGAAAAAGCGCGAAGCCTTCAAAGAACGGCAGTTCTCGGAAATGGGCGAGAAAGCAGCGCACGAATATAAGGCACGCCTTTAAATCGGTCGCGCTTAAGCTGTTTGCATCTGCAAAGGAATCAATTCAAGAATCCGAGGCGCAATTGTTTATGGATGCAGAAGAACCGCGCTCGATGCGTTCCGGTCATCTATCGCTCTTCATGGCCGAACGGAGAAGTTTCGAAGCTGAACGAAAGTGGCTTGGCCCCGCAGCCTCTGCCCAACGCCCAGGCGTCCATGTGTTGTTGGCTCCTTTCATCGGCCCGCCATATAGCTCTCGGTCGGAACAGCTCTCCAGGAATTCAGTCAGCTTTTTGTAACCTCGTTGCAGCATCGATACCGCTTCCGGCCAATCCAGATCGGCGTAGCGCTCTCGCAGATCGGAGTTGTAACGTTTGAGATCGCTCCATTTGTAACCTTTCGCTGGGAAGTAGACAGTTTTTCCAACCAGGCCATCTGCGTACCACCCTAGAAATAGATCGATCCAATGTGCTCGATGCGCAACGACATCTTTGATTGAAGTATCGTCGTCCCGCTTCTTCAACGCGGCCTCCGTATCGATTGCCTCGATCAGCCTGGCAAGTTTGCCAAACTCTTTGCGCGTAACTTCGATGAGTTCCGATTTTGTCTTTGCCGCCATGACAATGCCGCCCTCTTCAGGGGTAACAAGACGCCGTCACGTGCCCCATTGCATTGCGATGGATCAAACAATCTCAATGGATTGTCGCACTATCGCTAGACCGCGATCTCAAAAACACTATTCAGGGAAGCAATCCCCATAAAAAAGAGAGGCGCCCCATACCCATGGGACGCCTCTCTTCATCTCAGGCTGTCGGTTGATCAGCCGTAACGGTACGGCCGGCCGGCTTTCTCCATGGTCGCGTTGTAGTCCTTGAAGATCTGGACCACCTTCGCCTTGGTCTCGGACTCTGACGCGATCTCGTCCCAGAACTTCACTGCTGCAGCCTCGACCTGTGCCCACTCCTCATCGGGGATGGAGGTCAGTTCCATCTTCGTGCCCTTGGTGCGCAGATGGGCTTCGCCGCCCCAGTACCACCACTGACGATAATAGTGGGAGCTATCCATGGTCAGCTTCAACAGCTCCTTCAGATGATCGGGAAGCTCGTTGTAGCGGTCCATGTTGGCGAAGAAGGAACCCGCCCAGGCACCGGAGATGTTGTTGGTCAGGAAGTAGTTGGTGACGTCCGCCCAACCGACCGTGTAGTCCTCGGTGATGCCCGACCAGGCGATGCCGTCGAGTTCGCCGGTCTGCACGGCGACCTCGATGTCTTCCCATGGCAGGGTTACCGGCACGACACCGAATTGCGTCAGGAAGCGGCCCGCCGTCGGGAAGGTGAAGACCCGCTTACCCTTCATGTCGTCGAGGCTGCGAATGGGATCCTTGGTGGCGAAGTGGCAGGGATCCCAGGCGCCGGCGGAAAGCCATTTCACACCGACCTTGGAATACTCAGCATCCCAGATCTCACCGAGGCCGTACTGATTGAATAGCACCGGCACGTCGAGCGAGTAGCGCGAAGCGAAGGGGAAGTAGCCGCCGAACACCGTTACTTCGGTTGGCGAAGCCATGGAGTCGTCGTCGGACTGCACGGCATCGATGGTGCCCTTCTGCATGGCGCGGAACAGCTCGCCGGTCGGGACCAACTGATCTGCGAAGAACAGCTCGATCTCCATCTCGTCGCCGGCGATCTTGTTAAAGGAATCGATCGCGGGCTTAATCACATGCTCAGCCAGCGCCGGTCCGGCGTAGGTCTGCATTCGCCACTTGATCTTGGACTGTCCATGTACAGCAGGCGCAGCCAGAGCGGATGCGCCGGCGGCGACACCGGCCATGCCGGCCCCCTTCAGGAACTTTCTTCTATTCGTCATGTCCTCTTCTCCCTTTGTTGTGAGCCAAGCCGGACAGGCTCGACCCCGTTTACAGTTTTCTTCCACCCTAAATTTTTGCGCCGAATCCCCAAATCTCAGCGTTTACTTGCCGTAGACGTAGTCCGGCAACCACAGGGCAATGTCCGGAAAGGACATCACCAGAGCCAGGGCGATGACCATCACCCCGACGAAAGGCACAATCGAGTTATAGATATCCTTCAGCGAGATCTCCGGCGGCGCCATGGCGCGCATCAGGAAGAGATTGTAGCCGAAGGGCGGCGTCATATAGGCCACCTGTGTCGTGATGGTGTAGAGCACACCGTACCAGATCAGATCAAAGCCCAGCGCGCCAACCAGCGGCACATAGAGCGGCGCCACGATCACCAGCATCGCCGTATCGTCCAGGAAGGTCCCCATCAGGATAAAGGAGAGCTGCATCAGGATCAGGATGATCCAGGGGTCAAGGCCGAGCTGCTCCGTGAAGAGGCTCTCAATCGCCTTGACCGCGCCCAGGCCGTCGAAGACCGCGCCGAAGCCCAGGGCCGCCAGGATAATCCACATGAACATACAGGTAATGGCCAGGGTCTGGCGCACGGAGACCTCAAAGACCTCCTTGTTCATGCGCCCCTTGGCCACTGCCGCCAGGAACGCGGTCATGGCACCGATAGCCGAACTTTCCACCAGGCTGGTCCAGCCGTTCACGAAGGGCACCATCATGGCCGCGAAGATGATCAGCGGCAGCATCCCGGCACGCAGCAGGCGGAGCTTTTCCGCCATGGGCACGTCGCGTTCTTCCTTCGGCAGCGCCGGTCCAAGCTCCGGCTGCAAGCGGCAGCGTACAACCACGTAGAGGATAAATAGCGCGGCCATCATCAGGCCTGGGAAGACGCCCGCCAGCCAGAGCTGGCCCACTGGCTGGCGCGCGATCATGGCATAGAGCACCAGCACCACCGAGGGCGGCACCAGGATTCCCAGCGAGGATCCCGCCTGGATCACACCGGTCACCATGCGTTTGTCGTAACCGCGGCGCAGCAATTCCGGCAGGGCGATGGTCGCGCCGATGGCCATGCCCGCCACCGAGAGGCCGTTCATGGCGGAGACCAGCACCATCAGCAGGATCGTCCCAATGGCAAGACCGCCGCGCACCGGTCCCATCCAGACGTGAAACATCTTGTAGAGGTCGTCGGCGATCTTGGATTCCGACAGCACATAGCCCATGAAGATGAACATCGGCAGAGTCAGCAGCGGATACCACTTCATCAGCTTCATGGCCGCCGAGAAACCGATGTCGCTGCCGCCGGTGTCGCCCCAGAGCAGCAGTCCGGCGACCACACCGACGAAACCGATCGCACCGAAAACCCGCTGACCGGTCATCAGCATGATCATCATGGTCGAGAACATCAGAATTGCGATCAATTCGTAGGACATCAGATTTCAACCCCACGAATACGCGCAACATCTTTGAAGAACTCAGAGAGTGCCTGAAGGATCATCAGGAAGATACTCAGGCACATGGTGATCTTGATGGGCCAGAGGATCGGCCGCCAGGCGGTGCTGCTGCGCTCGTTGTACTGCAGCGAGTAGGAGGTGCTTTCCCAACCGCCGTAGAGAAGAACGCAGAGATAGAAGATCAGCAGGAACACCGTGAAGGCATCGAACCAAGCCTTCTTCCGGTCCGACCAGTCGCCGTAAAAGAGATCCATCCGCACGTTGGAGCCTAGCTGGAGCGCATAGGGGCCGCCCAACATGTAGTAGGAGACCATCGCGAACTGCGCCATCTCCAGAGTCCAGAGCGACGGCAGAAAGAAGGTTTTGGAGATCGAAGACCACAGCAGGATCCCGACCATCACGAAGATCAGATACATAACCAGCCGGCCGAGCCGTCGGTTCACCATATCGACGATCCTCACGTATTGCCTGATCACTCCGGGCATGAGTCTTCCTTCCCGGCTGCCGGCCCCTTCCCCACAAGCGGGATTCCCAGTTTTTCGCAGGCAGCAGTCAGCCACTTGGCCAGAAGATCGGAGACGATCACCCGATCCTGTTCGGCCGCCAAGAGGTCGTTCCGGATCTCGATCATCACATTGGGTAGACCGTTGCTCTGGCCATGTTCGATAAGGGTGTGCGCCACACCGTTCTGGGGGCCATAAGGCTCGTTGCGCCGCACATCCAGCGCGGTGAATTGATCGGCGATCTCCAGCATTGTGTCGGCGAGCCGGCTGTCTTCATCATGCAGGATCCCCAGATGAAGCTCGCGCTGCGCTCCATGATAAACCGGTGTGAAGCTGTGGATGGTCACCAGAGCCCGCAGCCATTCCGAGGTATAGATCACGTCCGTGAGCGCGTCCCGGAAGGGATGATAGATGTTTTCGGTCCGCTCGCGCTTTTCCGCTGGCGAAAGGCTCAAATTACCGGGAATCTCGTGGATCTCGCTTTTCTCCGGCATGGCGTCGGGCGAGTCCGGCGGCCGGTTACAGTCATAGACCAGCCGAGAGACGCGCGAAGCTACCAGCTGCGCATCGAGCCTTTCGGAAAGGCCACGTGAAATTGCATAAGCTCCGGGATCCCAGGCGACGTGGCTGGCCGCGACCTCGGGATCGATGCCGAGGCCTTCATACCGTGCGGGAATGTCGTTGGAGGCGTGCTCGCAGACAAGCAGGATCGAGCTGGCGCCGCCAGCGTTCACGATCTCAGGTGCGATCGGGCCTGCACCTGGCAGGCGCGCACTGACTTCCGGCAACGCCATGTCTCTCCCCTGTCTGTATAGATAATTACAGACCTGACGAGGCAGTCAACTCCTTTTCAGAAAGATATTCTTCAAGAGGAATTTGCCTGTTACACTTACGACCAAGCGAGGGTCTGGCGTGCATCAGGCCCTGTAGAAAGGCGGGAAATGCCAACAGCGACGGAGACCATAGGCGAACGCTTACAACGATCCTTCGACGAGCTGACGCGCGCCGAACGACAGCTGGCCAACTCGATCCTGGAGAACTATCCGGTGTCAGGCCTCGGCAGCATCACCACAGTGGCCAGCAACGCCGCCGTCTCGACCCCCACTGTGGTGCGCATGGTGCGCAAACTGGGCTTTGCCGGTTTTCCGCAGTTTCAGGCCGAGTTGCGCCGGGAACTGGAAGCCAAGATCGTCAACCCGATCGCCAAGCACGACACCTGGGCCGAGAACGCCCCCAACGAGCATATCCTCAATCGCTTCACCGAAGCGGTGGTCGATAATATCCACCAGACCCTCGCGCAGATCGATCCTGCCGATTTCGACCGAGCCTGCGATCTGCTCGCCGATCAGGGCCGCACGGTTTTCGTCTTGGGCGGCCGTATCACCCGCGCCCTCTCCGACTATTTCTACATGCACCTGCAAATGATCCGCCGCGGCGTGACCAACATCGAGTCCCGCTCCAACTCCTGGCCCCATTCCCTGCTGGATATGCGCGAGGACGATGTGCTGGTGATCTTCGACAACCGACGTTACGAGAACAGCACGATCAAGCTGGGCGAGCTGGCGCGTGAGCGCGGCGTCAAGATCATCCTCTTCACCGACCAGTGGCGCTCCCCGGTCAGCCGCTTCGCCGATCTTTGCTTCAGCAGCCGCATTGTCGTCCCCTCCGCCTGGGACTCCTCGGTTATGATCATGCTGCTGCTGGAGACCATGATCGCCGAGGTGCAGAAGCAAAGCTGGGACGGCACCCGCGAACGCATCGAAGTGCTGGAAGAGGTCTTCGACCGCACGAGGTTTTTCAGGAAGTTTAATTAGGGCTCGATGAATATCTTTATTCAACGAGCCCCAAAAGCGCGTTGCGTTCTCCAAAAACACAAGTTCTCAAAACCCGCGTTCGAGGTCAGCAATTGCTGATTAAAGCGGTTTGCGTATTCCCAGAAACATCAAGTCACAAAAATCGCGTTCGAGATCAGCAGTTCGCTGATCGAGAGGCAGCGAGTTTTGAGTCAGTTAAGACGCAAACTGCTCAGAGAGGCAGCGGGTTTTGAGTCCGCTCAAACGCAAATTGCGCTAAGGCGGCTTACGTCTTCGAGCACCTTACCCCGGCCCGGCCGCCCGCAAAATCAGATCCCCGAGAATCTCTTCGCGGCGCTTCCGCGGAAGGTTCTGCAGATACTTCATGCGCCCGTTGTTCAGAAGCTCGGCCAGGCCGTGCACCATGGCCCAGGTCGCCATGGCATCGGTCATGACCGCTTCATCCGTGCAAGGGTCGCCGTCCCGGTAGCGTCCGACATCGTCGAGCAGCTTCTCGAAGGCGATGGTAGCCGCCTCCGCCAGCTCGCCGCGGCAGAAGTCCGGACGCTTGGAGGAAAACATCAGATCGAAAAGCGCCGGATTGGCCATGGCGAAGTCGATGTAACCAAGACCGGCCGCCACAAGCTGCGCCGAGGCTTCGTTCCCCGCTTTCTTCTGGCGCTTCTCTTGCATGGCGACAAAGCGGCGATGACCCACGGCCGCCAGGTCGGACAGCAGCCCGTTCACGTCGCCGAAATGGTGCGCCGGCGCGGCATGACTGACCCCCGCCCGTTTAGCGACACCACGCAGGGAGAAGGCCTCGATGCCCTTTTCACTCAGTTCGGCCTCGCCGGCTTTCAGCAAAGCGGCGCGCAGATCGCCGTGGTGATAGCGCGCTTTCGTTTTCGCGCCGGCGGCGACCTTGGCGGCTTTTGTGGGTCTGGCTTCTTTTGTCATACCCCGTTGCTTACGCCAGCGACTTGCCATTGTCAAAATCCGAACTTGACATCATCAAGATCATGATCCAAATAAATCTAGACAGCGTAAAGATTGTGTTTTCGCGGGCTTCAATCCGACCCCAAGTTTAAGGAGCGCGACATGACCCCGGAAGAGATTTTCAGCCTGGCGAGCATGACGGCGATGGCCGGCTGGCTGGTTCTGCTGGCCTCCCCTTTCATTCCAGTCTGGTCCGACCGCATCTCAGGTCTCGCCCTGCCACTTCTGCTGTCCGTTGGCTATAGCGGGCTGATCCTGGCGTTCTGGTCCGGCAGCGAAGGCGGCTTTGGCAGCCTCGCCGAAGTCATGCAGCTCTTCACTCAGCCGGAGCTGGTTCTCGCCGGTTGGATCCACTTTCTCGCCTTCGACCTTTTCATCGGCGCCTGGGAATGCCGCACCGCCCGCCGCGAGGGCATCCCTTTCTGGTCGGTGATCCCCTGTCTCGGGCTGACCTTCATGTTCGGCCCCATCGGCCTGCTGCTCTTCATGGCCTTGCGCCTGATCAAACGCATCCAAACCGCGCCCGCAGCGGCCTGAAAGCACAGTCCAGCAGGGGAACACTCGCCATGACCAGCGCCATCCTGACCGCAGCACCCGCACAGCCTCAGGTCGCCGCGCGGTTCCTCGGCTTCTTTCGCGCGGAGCCCCTCTTCGCGGCCACCGGCCTCTTCATGCTGCTCCTGATACCGCCGACCCTGGCGGCCATGGCAATCGATCCACGGCTGCATTTGGGCGAAAACATCTGGATCAAACCGCTAAAGTTTGAGATCTCGCTGGCGGTCTATTTTCTGACGCTGGCCTTCTACGCCCGCTGGTTGCCCGCCGGCCTCACACAAAAAATCTGGTACCGCCTCTTCGCGGCATCTGTGGTCATCGCGACCCTCGCCGAAATGATCTGGATCGGCGGCGCGGCGGCCATGGGTACCAGCTCGCACTTCAACGTTTCCTCGCCCTTCATGGCGCGCCTCTATCCCATCATGGGCCTGCTCGCGACCCTGATCACCAGCGCCACAGCGGTCTACGCTTTCCACATCTGGCGGAACAAGAATAGCGGCCTGACACTCGGATCGCAGCTCGCCATGACCACCGGCCTGTTCCTGACGCTCCCCCTCACCCTGATCGTCGCCTTCACCCTGGCCGGCAATGGCGGCCACTTCGTTGGCGGGTCTGGCTCTGAGAGCCTCCCCCTCCTGGGTTGGTCCCGCGACGGCGGCGACCTGCGGGTTGCACATTTCTTCGCCCTGCATGCGATGCATTTCGTGCCGGCCGCTGGGCTTGTGTTGGAGAAGCTGGTAGCGGAGAGGAAAGCGATGGTCTTAGTGCTGGCTTTTGCAGCGCTTTATGCCGGTTTGGTCGCCCACACTTTTGTGGAAGCTACGCGGGGACAGGCGTTCCTGGCGTTTGTCGCTTAACTCCCCACGACATTGCGTCGGTGGAAAAGGCGCAGGCGCTTACGCCGCTGGTGCATCGACCGTCGCCCGCTCGTAGACCCGCAGGACTCGTTTGACCGCTTCCAGCAACAGGCTATGACAATCGGTCTCGCCCGCCTCAAAATCCTGTCCGGGGAAAAACTGGCTCAGGACCGGCGCGGGGATCTGCTTGCCTTTTAACCTTTCATACAATGCGTCGACGGCATTGCGCGCTTCAGGATCGGGCCAGTAATACCTGATCCGGTCGGAGAGGCTGAAGTGACGCTGAAGCCAAAGCGCGCTCTCGTCACCGGAATAGTATTTGCGCCAGTTGTCCGGAGCGGACTGCATGATCCTCTCCATCTGCGACATCAGGGCGCCGCGTGGCGGATGCCCGTCCAGGATATCCGCGACCCCGTCCAGGGCGTAGAGCGCCTCGCGCAGGGCAAAGGTCAGCCAGGGACCGACCTTCAGGATGGCGAAGCCGCTCCCGACCAGGGCCCGCAAGGCGTCATCGGTCTGATAGTCCGTCGAGTGCGCTTCGAACACGATCCCGGGACGCGAGGAAAGCGAGGCCGACAAGGCCTCCGCCTTTTCCCGGTCGAAATGGATGACGTCACTGTGGCCGAACTCAACGCCGGGCTGAACGACGAGGGCGATCACGCGGGAGAAGGCGTCCTGCAGGCCGTGCGCCTCGAAGGCTTCGCGATGGACATCGTAGGTTTTGGCAACGGCGTCCGGTTCCGTTAGTTGCAGACCATCAAGCGCGTGTGTCGCCCCACCTGGCACAGGCACTTCGGTTCCGATGACATAGACCGGAGCCTGAGCACCCTTGTGCGCCTCCGCAGCCGCGGCGAGCCGCGCCGCGCGGGTGGCCGTCACGGCATCGGACAGCGCTTCGGGCTCCTGCAAGCAGCCCATGGACGTATCGAGATGCAGTTTGGTGAAGCCGGCTTTCGCGTAGGCAACGATCATCGCCTCCGCCTTATCCATCGCCTCTTCAGCGGGTAAATGCTTCCAGGGGTTCGGGCCCAGATGATCACCGCCGAGCAGGATTTTTTCTGGTTCGATGCCGACCCGCTGGGCGATGCCGTGCACATAGGCCCGAAAATCAGCGGGTGTCATGCCGGTGTAGCCGCCATCCTGATTGACCTGGTTGCAGGTGGCCTCAATCAAGACGGTCTTGTCGTTCTCCTTGGCGAGTTGCAGGGCGGCTTCGATCACAATGGGATGCGCTGAGCAAACGGATGTAATCCCGAGGTGGGTCCCACTGTGATAGGCGGCAGGTATTGTAAGCAACGGGTGGGACATCATGATGCCCTAATGTGGGCACGAATAAAGCGTTCGATGGTCGGCGCATCACAGGCCCCCTCCATCGGTCCGCGCTTCGAAACGGCCAGCGCACCGGCGGCGGCAGCCATTGAAAGAGCATCTCTCACCGCCGTTCCGCGCAACCAGAGCACCGTAAAGACGGCCCCGAAGCAATCCCCGGCGCCGGTTGGGTCGACCTCCTCCGCAGGGAAGGCCGCGACCGGCAGGCAACAGTCCGCCGCGTGGTAGCATGCGCCCTCCGCCCCTCGCTTATGGACGATGGCCTGTACGCCGCGGCCCAGCAGTTCGGCAATCGCGCTAAGCTCATCCCGAGCCTCGGTCAGCAGCGTCAGTTCTTCTCCACTCGGAAGGAACAAATCCGTCATTGCCAAAATCCGAGTCATCGCCTCTGTCATTCCGGGCGCGGACAGCATTTCCCTTCGAAGGTTCGGGTCAAAGGACACCGTACCGCCGCGCGCTTTGACGGCCGCCGCAGCCTTGACGTTTAAGTCGACGAATTCAGCACTGGATAGCGACGACCCCATGACATGCAGATGATCCGCCTGCTCGAGCAGCGTCGCGGCACGGGGTGTCATGTGCAAATGACCGCTGGCGCTGTGTTTGATGTTGAAAACAAAGTCGCGCGTGCCGTCGGCCCGGTATCTCACAAAAGCGCTGCCGGTCGGACGGTCATCGTCGATATGAATTCCCGAGAGGTCGACACCGTCCCGGGACAGGCGGTCGAGGTTGATGCGGCCAAAGTCGTCATCACCGACGCAGGCGATAATGGCCACGGGTTGACCGAGTTTCGCCGCCTGGTCAGCAAAGATGGCGGGCGCACCGGAAGGAAACGGGCCGGTCAAGGCCTGCGGCTTGTCGAAACCAGAGCCGATCGTATCGGCCATGACCTCCACAAGAACCTCTCCAATGACCAAAATCTTCTTCATTTTCGCCCTGTTGAGCTTGCCTCAACCCTTGTCACCTGGGGACATGGACGAGACGCCGAGTGTCGTCACAAGATATGACGGGTGTTGCTTGACCGATGCCATTCATGCTACGCACTGTCAAGAATAAACATTACGCGCGTAAAGTTTTTGTCGGCATCTTAGCGGCGTAACTTCGGCGCTTGGCGAGTTAGCGACCCCGATGCCGTAAGACCTCAGAGGTGGTGGAATGTCCGGACGCAGAATTAAAAACATGGAGGAATTTGCGGAGGTTATCGGCATTTCGCGCCCCACAGTCTCCAAGTACTTCAATGACCCGGAAAGCGTCCGAAAATCCACCCGGGGTAAGATCGAACAGGCCCTGGAGCAGTACGACTATCGCCCCAACATCTTTGCGATCAATCAAAACCGGAAACTGACGAAGACAATCGGCATCGTCGTTCCCTACCTTGCCGACCCGTTTTTTGCCGAAATTGTCCGCAAGATCGAACGCCGCTGCATCGAAGCGGGCTTCTGGCCTTTCGTGGCCAGCGCTCACGGACAACAGGATCTTGAAAACAATGCGCTCTCGACGCTCCAGTCCCTTCGGCCGGCCGGCGCACTCATCGCACCGCTTGGGCGCCGCTCGGACTTTGAAAGCGTACGGAAGTTTGCCAAGGACGTGCCGACGGTGGTCTTCGACAGCAATGTCAACGTAGGCGAAGCCTTTGTCGGGTCGAACAATTTTCAAAGCGTCGCCCTGATCGTAGACTATCTGTGCCGCACCGGCGAACCGCCCTGCTTCTTCGAAATGCCGCCCGTAAACCCCAACGCGAACAAGCGCCGCGATGCCTACATCCAGTCCATGGAGCGGCTGGGGCACGACCCGAAAGTCATTCAAGTCAAAGGGAATAGCTGGGAGTTCGAGAAAATCGGACTCGAAGAAGGAATGCGTCTGATATCCGATCGCGGCCTCCCGTCCGAAACGATTCTCTGCAGCAACGACCGCCTGGCCATAGGGCTGATTGCAGCCGCTTACCAGAAAGGCCTCAGGGTCGGACACGGGCCGGGTTGCGCGCTGCGCATCGCGGGTCACGACGATCACCCCTGGTCGAAATTCACCTGCCCTCCCCTGACGACCGTTGCGCAGGATTACTCAGCGATTGCAGAGCAATCGGCCGAAATGCTCTTCCGACTGATCGAGGACGGCAAACTTGCGGAAGAACGCCAAGAAGTGCTGCTGGAGGGCAAGCTGGTCCTACGAAGCTCCGCCTGAGGCCTATGGCTTTCGAGCAACAAAACTTTACGTGCGTAAAGATTTTAATTGACTCGTAGAGCAAACCGCAGTTAAGTGCCGGTAAAACACATAGCAAAACCTCGGGAGGAACCAGATGAAACTGATGAACGCTCTCCTTGCAGCCTCTGCACTGGTGTCGGTCGCATCGACTGCCGCCATAGCCGAAACTCTGACAATCGCCACAGTGAACAACTCCGACATGATTATCATGCAGGAGCTCTCGTCGAAGTGGGAAGAGAAGTCGGGCCACAGCCTCAATTGGGTGGTGCTGGAAGAGAATGTCTTGCGCCAGCGAGTCACCACGGATATCGCCACCAACGGTGGATCCTTCGACATCATCACCATCGGGGCCTACGAGGCGCCGATCTGGGGTGCTCAGGACTGGCTGAAATCGCTCGACGATCTGGGTGACGCCTACAATTACGACGATATCTACGAGCCGATCCGCAACGGCCTATCGGCGAACGGTTCTCTCTACGCCGTTCCCTTCTATGCCGAGAGCTCCTTCACCTTTTACCGCAAGGACCTCTTCGAGGCAGCGGGCGTCAAGGTCGGCGACGCGCAGATCACCTACGACGAATTTGCTGAAATCGTCGCCAAGGTGCACGCGCCGGACAAAGGCATTTACGGAACCTGTCAGCGCGGCAAAGCCGGCTGGGGTGAGAACATGGCCTTCGTCGGCCCGCTGGTGAATGCCTTCGGCGGCAAGTGGTTCGACATGGACTGGCAGCCGCAGCTGGAAAGCGACGAATGGAAATCAGCGGTCAACTACTACGTCGACCTGATGAACAACTACGGCCCTCCGGGCGCCTCCTCCAACGGCCACAATGAGAACCGGGCGCTCTTCGCTGACGGCAAGTGCGCAACCTGGGTCGACGCCACCTCGGCGGCCGGCTACATCTTCAACCCGGACCAATCCTCGGTCGCCGACAAGACCGACTTCTTCCAGGCGCCGAAGCAGGTGACCGACAAGGGCACCGGCTGGTTCTGGGCCTGGGCACTGGCAGTTCCGGCCAGCTCCACCAAGGAAGCCGCAGCCAAGGACTTCCTGGCCTGGGCCACTTCGGCGGAATACGTGAAGCTTGTGGGCGAGACGAAGGGCTGGGTCGCAGCGCCTCCGGGCACCCGCAAATCGACCTACGAGAATCAGGCCTATCTCGACGCGGCGCCCTTCGCCGCCACCGTCGAGAAATCGATCCTGGCCGCAAACCCGGCTGACGCCACGCGCGATCCCGTGCCCTACACCGGCGTTCAGTTCGTTGCGATCCCCGAGTTCCAGGGCATCGGCAACTACGTTGGCCAGCAGATCTCTGCCGCCCTGGCCGGTCAGCAGAGCGTTGACCAGGCCTTGGCCAACAGCCAGCGCTTCGCCCTGCGCGAAATGACGAAAGCCGGCTACATCAAGTAGCCGTCCTCCCGGCGTGGGCCGATGCCTCAGTGCATCGGCCCATCGCACCGGCACCAGCATCTACACCCGTCTCATGTTAGCCTTGTAACAAGGGCCTCAGCGTAGTGGCCTTTCCTACAGTGCTGGCCTCACCTCCTTTCAGATTCGGAGGAGCGATCGAATGGCGACCAAAGCATCCCGTTCCGCCGCCCGGCTGATGATCTCCCCCGCCGTGCTTTTGCTGCTCGGCTGGATGATCGTCCCGCTCTGCATGACGATTTACTTCTCGTTCCTGCGCTACAACCTGCTGCAGCCGGGCGCCAATCCCTTCGTGGGCTGGGAGAACTACTACTGGTTCTTCACGGACCCCAGCTTCACCGACGCCATGATCAACACGCTGGTGCTGGTCGGCGGTGTCCTGCTGATCACCACCATCGGCGGCATCCTTTTCGCCCTGCTGCTGGATCAGCCCATGTGGGGTCAGGGCGTCATCCGCATCATGGTGATCGCACCCTTCTTCGTCATGCCCACGGTCTCCGGCCTGGTCTGGAAGAACATGTTCATGAACCCGGTGAACGGGATCTTCGGTCACCTGGCCCAAGGCCTGGGCATGCAGCCCCTGGATTTCTTCGGTCAGATACCGCTGGCGTCGATCATCTTCATCGTCGCCTGGCAATGGCTGCCCTTCGCGACCCTGATCCTGCTCACCGCTTTCCAGTCGCTCGATCAGGAGCAGCTCGAGGCGGCCGAGATGGACGGCGCAAGCTGGCTGGCGCGCTTCTGGTTCATCATGCTGCCGCACCTGGCCCGCGCCATCACCGTCGTGGTGCTGATCCAAACCATTTTCCTGCTCTCGATCTTCGCCGAGATCCTGGTGACCACCAATGGCGGGCCGGGCACCGCAACCACCAACCTCACCTACCTGATCTATGTTTCGTCGCTCCTGCAGTACGACGTGGGCATCGGCAGCGCAGGTGGTGTCGTCGCCATCATCCTCGCCAACATCGTCGCATTCTTCCTGATGCGCATGATCGGCAAGAACCTGGACGCGTAAGGAGGAGTATCATGGCACGGGCCGTTTCGACCTCCCGCAAGACCTTTAACACCCTGCTCGCTGGGACTCTCGGCGCGCTGATGTTCTTCCCGATCCTCTGGATCGTGATCCTCTCCTTCAAATCCGAAGGCGACGCAATCCGTGCACCCCTGGAGGTCCTCTTCTCCGGCTGGACCTTCGAGAGCTACGGGGCGGTTCAGGCACGCTCGGACTACTTCAAGCACTTCTCCAATTCGGTGATCATCTCCCTCGGCTCGACTTTCCTCGGGCTGCTCATCGCGATCCCCGCTGCCTGGGCCATGGCCTTCGTGCCGGCCAAGCGCACCAAGGACGTGCTGATGTGGATGCTCTCCACCAAGATGCTGCCACCGGTCGGCGTGCTGATCCCGATCTATCTAATCTTCCGCGACTTCGGCATCCTCGACAGCCGCACCGGCCTGGTCTTCGTGCTGATGATGATCAATCTGCCGATCATTATCTGGATGCTCTACACCTACTTTCGCGAAATCCCCGGCGAGATCCTGGAGGCCGCGCGGATGGACGGGGCGTCTCTGCGTGAAGAGGTGATCTACGTTCTGACACCCATGGCGATCCCCGGCATGGCCTCGACCATCCTGCTGAACATCATTCTAGCCTGGAACGAGGCTTTCTGGACGCTCAACCTGACCGCCGCACAGGCCGCGCCGCTGACCGCTTTCATCGCCTCTTTCTCCAGTCCCGAGGGGCTGTTCTACGCCAAGCTCAGCGCGGCCTCGGTCATGGCGATCGCACCGATCCTGATCATGGGCTGGTTCAGCCAGAAACAACTTGTCCGGGGCCTGACCTTCGGCGCGGTTAAATAAAGACGGGGAAGTGAGGACGCAATCATGGGACGCATACATCTAAGACAAGTCAAAAAGGCCTTCGGCGAGGTGACAGTGATCCCGCCGTTGGACCTGGAGATCGAAGATGGCGAGTTCGTGGTCTTCGTCGGACCCTCTGGCTGTGGCAAGTCAACGCTTCTGCGCCTGATCGCCGGGCTGGAAGACACGACCTCAGGCAACATCGAGATCGACGGGCAGGATGCCACCGGCCTGCCGCCTGCCAAGCGCGGCCTGGCCATGGTCTTTCAGTCCTACGCCCTCTACCCTCATATGTCCGTGCGCAAGAACATCGCCTTTCCCATGCGCATGGCGAAGATGAGCCAGGAGGAGCAGGACCGGCGCATCGAGGCAGCGGCCAGGTCGCTGAACCTGACGGACTATCTCGACCGCCGCCCAGGGCAGCTCTCCGGCGGTCAGCGCCAGCGTGTCGCCATCGGGCGGGCCATCGTGCGCGAGCCGGCAGCCTTCCTCTTCGACGAGCCGCTTTCCAACCTCGACGCCGCGCTGCGCGTCGGCATGCGGCTTGAGATCAGCGAGCTGCACAAGCGGCTGGACACCACGATGATCTACGTTACCCACGACCAGGTCGAAGCCATGACCATGGCCGACAAGATCGTCGTGCTGCAGGCCGGCGTGATCGAACAGGTAGGCAGTCCTCTGGAGCTCTACCGTAAACCTCAGAACAGGTTTGTGGCCGGCTTTATCGGCTCACCCAAGATGAACCTGATCGAAGGGCCCGAGGCCGGGAAGCACGACGCCCATACCATCGGCGTACGCCCGGAGCACATTTCCGTTTCCAGCGATGGCGGTACCTGGCAAGGCACTGTCGGGGTCTCCGAACACTTGGGCAGCGACACCTTCTTCCATGTGAATGTCGAGGGTCTGGCCGAGCCGCTGACCGTGCGCGCCGGCGGCGAGGTCGATTTGCACTACGGCGATGCGATCCACTTGACCCCCAACGCCGATCAGATCCACAAGTTTAATGAACAAGGGCTTAGAATCGAGTGACGGAATTTAATGGCAAAATAGCGTTGGTGACCGGCGGCGCCCGGGGTATTGGACGCGCTATCTGCGAGGCCTACGCATCCGCTGGTGCAAAGGTGGCCGTCGCCGACCTGCGAGAAGAGGACGCGAAAGAAACGGCGGCGGCAATCGGCGGCATGGCAGTCGCCATGAACGTGGCAGAACCGCAATCGATCGCAACCGGCGTGGCCGCGGTTGAGGAAGCCTGGGGCGGGATAGACATCCTGGTGAACAATGCGGGCATCTTTAACATGGCTTCCATCGACAAGATCACCTTCGAAGACTACCGCCGTCAGTACGACGTCAATGTGGCCGGCACCGTATTCGCAATTCAGGCGGTTGTGCCCTCGATGAAAAAACGCGGCGGCGGCGTGATCGTGAATTTCGCCAGTCAGGCCGGACGCCGCGGAGAGCCGAACGTTACGCTTTATTGCTCGACTAAAGCAGCGGTAATCTCGATCACGCAGTCGCTGGCGCTCGAGCTGGCCGGAGACAACATACGCGTCAATGCGATTGCGCCCGGCGTCATCGACACACCAATGTGGGATCTGGTAGATGCGCAGTTCGCGGAGTACGAAAACAAACCCAAGGGCCAAAAAAAGCGTGAGGTGGGCATGGCCGTGCCGCTCGGTCGCATGGGTGATCCGCGCGATGTGGCTGCTCCCTGTGTTTTTCTCGCATCCGATGCCGCCCGTTACATCACCGCCCAGACCATAAATGTCGATGGTGGCAACTGGATGAGCTGACGCCCATAAAGGTCGAAGGAAAAGAATCGTGTATCTTGAGAAGTTAAAGCTGGATGGAAGAGTCGCGGTCGTCACCGGCGCGGGACAAGGCATCGGCGCCGCCTGCGCCCGCGCCCTCGGCGAAGCCGGCGCGACCGTCGTCGTCGCCGACCTTCTATCCGACCGCGTCGAAGCCTCCGTGGCAGCCCTGAAAGACCTCGGCATGGCGGCCCACGGCATTACGCTCGACGTAACCGACTCGGGCAATGTAGACGCTGCCGCAAAGAAGACCATGGAAGATCACGGTCGGATCGATATCCTGGTCAACAATGCCGGCGTTGCGGAAAGCGACGTGCCCGCGGAGGAGACGAGCGACGAACATTGGCGCTTTCACATGAACGTCAACGTAGATGGCCTCTTCTGGTGCTGCCGGGCCTTTGGCCGCGAAATGCTGAAACAAGGCTCCGGTTCGATCGTAAACATCGGCTCTATGTCCGGCCTGATCGTTAACAAGCCGCAGCCGCAGTCCTTTTACAATGCCTCCAAGGCAGCCGTACACCAGCTCACCAGATCCCTGGCCGCCGAGTGGGGCAATCGCGGCGTCCGAGTTAATGCGGTCGCGCCGACCTACATTGAAACCCCCCTGACGAAATTCGGCATGACCGAAGCACCAGAGATGTATAATACATGGCTGGAGATGACTCCGATGAAGCGAGTCGGTCAACCTGACGAGATCGCTTCAGTGGTGCATTTCCTGGCGTCCGACGCCGCAAGTTTAATGACTGGATCGATCGTGGTGGCGGATGCCGGATACTGCTGTTGGTAACTTCGAGGCTCCGCGCGGGCAGCAGAGCGCGCGCCCCGAGCTCATAATCTTCGACTGCGACGGCGTCCTGGTCGATAGCGAACCCCTCTCCTTCAGGGTGCTGTCGGAAACCATCACCGCCGCGGGAGCATCGCTCCCTCTCGAGGACTGCTACCGCCTATTTCTGGGAAAGAGCATCAACAGCATGCGGGATATCCTGCGTGAGGACTATGACATCTCGCTGTCGGACCAAACTCTCAAGGAAATGCAGGAACGGCTCTTTGAGGTTTACCGGCAGGAACTCACCCCAATTCCTGGCATCATCGATCTGCTGCCCGGCCTGGAACAGCCCTTTTGCGTCGCCTCGTCCGGATTGCCGGAACGCATTAGACTCGCCCTGGAACTGACAGGTCTGCTCTCCTCCTTCGAATCGCACGTATTCAGCGCAACCATGGTCGAGCGGGGCAAACCGGCGCCGGATCTCTTCCTTCATGCCGCCGCGGCCATGAAGACGCGCCCCGAGGATTGTCTGGTGATCGAAGACAGCACCGCAGGCATTGAAGCCGCCAAGAGCGCGGGCATGACCGTGATCGGCTTCACCGGCGGCAGCCACGCGCAGATGCCGGGATACAGGGAGACGCTGGAAACGCTTAAGCCGGATGCTGTTATTTCAGATATGGCTGAGTTGGCGGATTTTCTTTAACGACGGCGGCCACTACCGACCTTCGATCCGCCAGTCCAGCGAGACCTCGCCGCCCAGATTGACCGCGCTAGCGGACAGGATGTAGATGCCAGGCTCCGGCAAAACCACCCGCAGGCGCTCCTTCTTTTCGCCGCTATAGCGCACCCGCTTTATCGTCGCTTCGTCGTAGAGAAACGACGGCCAGCGCCAGGCGTGGATCACGAGCGTGCCGCGCGTGATTCCGGTCGTCAGGTCGGCCACCAGTTCTTCATCACCGAAGGAAAGGATGTGCCCTAGGGTCCGGTTGTGCTGATCCCAGCGCAGGCCCTGCTTCGCAAAGCTGCCGCCCCGGAAGAACGAGGTCTGATAACCACTGTTGAAAAAACCGAAGTTCGCGGTGAGAAAACTCTGTCCAAAGAACAACCAGCCAGCAATCAGCAGGGCGGCGATCGCCAACGGCGCCTTCGCTTTCCCCGTAATCTCGAAGTGTCGCGCCATGGCGGTCAGTCTTCCCGTTTCGTGCGCTGTTCCAGTTGCTGCGTCGTCCAGTCAACCGTCACATCCCCCTGCAGCCGATGGGCATGCATGGCGATCTGATAAAAGCCGGAACCCGGCGAGGGAATCTCGATTCGCCCGCTGCCCGTTTTAGCTATGGATCTTGGCCCGATATCCTGCGGGCGATTGGCGAGGCTCGGCCATCTCCAGACGATGAAGGAGGCCGTTCCTTCCTCGACGGTCAGCCGGTAATCGATAATCAAACGTTCGTCTTCGCCCAGGAAGACATGCCCGATGGTGGGCATATCCCGTAAAATCGAGGGAAATTGGCGCTGATAATGACCGCTGTCGAAACCCGCTGTCCGGTAACCGGTATCCGAGCCCCAAATCCAAAAATTGTAGAATTTGGGCACCTGGCCCAATGCAAGAGCGAGCGCAACGGCCGCGCTGAAGCCGCAGACCGCCTTGGCATTCCAGTGAATCTTCTTCCCGTAACGCTTCACGGTCCAGCTCCGTTCCACGATTCAAGCTGCGCGAAAGCTGCCACTTTCCGATTAACAGACTGCTAACTCCTGCTGATTGGGGGGCTCCGTTTCGAAGCAAACAGATCCGACCAACATAAAACTGCAACACAAATTGCAGAAATATAGGAGGTTCAAATTCTATTGGCAGACCGCACCAGGTTTGGGCAGCAGTCTGTGAATGACGAGAAAACCGCGATGACTCAAATGCCAGACCGGCCTCCTAGCGACTTCGAAGATCTGACCCAGGCCATCCGCGATCACTACGACAGCCTCAGCAAGACCTACCAAAAGGTCGCTCATTTCGTTACGCAGAATCCAAACGATGTCGCCATGCTTTCGGTGAACGCTCTTTCGGCGCGCTGCGGGGTGCACGCTTCAAGCCTGGTGCGCTTTGCCCAACAATTCGGCTTCAAAGGCTTTAAGGAGTTACAGGTTGTCTTTCAGAGCCGGCTGGCAACAGCGGCACCCAGCATCGACAATCGCTTGGAGACACTGAAGGGTAAATCCGATCTGCGCGACCACGAGGGCATGAGAAGATTTCTCGGCAATCTGGCGCTTCGCGACATTGCCGCGTTGGAACGACTTATCGCTGATGTTTCAGAGGAGGATCTGGTCAGCGCCGTCGACCTGCTAGCACAGGCCGAAACGATTTATCTCTTGGGGCAACTACGGTCGGATCCTGTCGTCAATGTATTGCGCTACATCCTGACCATGCTCGAACAAAAGGTCATTCCTCTCGACGGCGCAGGCGGACTGGCGCCTCACACTGCGAAAGTCATAACAAGGGATGACCTTCTCCTAGCAGTTTCCTTCCGTCCCTATGCGCCCGAAACAGTCGACATTGTAACGAACGCTACGGTTTGCGGCGTGCCGATCATCTCGATATCCGACAGCAGTCTGTCTCCACTGGCTAAAGTCGCCACTGTTTTCTTCACGCTACCCGAAGATGAACCTCCCTTCTCGCAGACACTCGCGGCACCTATCTGTCTCGCGCAGGCCTTGATGATCGCCTTGGCATCGCGTCTGCAAAACGACGATGCGTACCCACACATCCCGGTGGCGACAGAGGGATATTGACAGACCCAGCGACGGGCAAAGACGATTGCGGGGACCTCAGGTCATGCGAGGCTCAAAGCAGAAGCACATCTGGGAGGATGGGAATGATCAGAATTGCCGTGCTGGGATGCGGTCGCATCGGCAGGATGCATGCGGCCAACATCGCTGCCCATCCTAAAGCGACTCTGACAGCGGTGTACGACCTGCACACGCCCTTTGCTGCGGAGGTCGGCGAGACGCATGACGTCACTGTGGCCGAGAGCGCGGAAGCAGTCTTTGCCAATGCCGAGATCGATGCAGTACTGGTCGCCACGGCGACCGAAACCCACGCCGACTACATCGAGATGGCGACAGCCGCCGGTAAGCCGGTGCTCTGCGAGAAGCCGATCGATCTCAGCCTGGAGCGGGTAAACCGCTGCGCCGAGAACATCAGGGGCCGTAACGTTCACATTCAGCTTGGTTTCAATCGGCGCTTCGACCCGGGTCACCGGGCTGCCCGCGATGCCATGCTGGCGGGTGAAATCGGCGAACTCCACCAGGTCGTCATAACGTCCCGCGATCCCAGCATGCCGCCTAGAAGCTATCTGGAATCGGCCGGCGGTCTGCTGCGCGACATGACGGTCCATGATTTCGACCTGGCGCGTTTCATGCTGAACGACGAACCGGTCGAGGTGGTTGCGATGGCAAGCCCGCTGATCGATCCTGCGCTCGGTGCGGAACTCAACGATGTCGACAGCGCGATGATCATACTGCGCAGCGCCGACGGCAAACAGTGCCACATCAACAACTCGCGTACGGCCGTCTATGGCTACGACCAGCGGGTCGAACTACTCGGGACCAAGGGCATGTTGCTGAGCGACAACCGAAAACCACAGGAGATGAAACGCTTCACCGCGGAACAGACGGAAACGGCGGCGCCTTATCTCCATTTCTTCATCGAACGCTACCAGGAAGCCTTCATGGCTGAGATCTCCGCCTTCGTCGAGGCCGTAGAAACGGGTTCTCCGCCAGAGGTCGGATTCGAGGACGGCCGCAAGGCGCTGATCCTCGCCGAAGCCGCCTATAAGTCGATAGCAGAAAAGCGCATCGTGCGGGTCGAAGAAATCGGATAGTCTCCTCGGACTCGTCACAGCGCTGATAATCATCGACATACAGGGACACAGTATGATCAAGAACGGATTGAAGACACTCTGGAGCCAGGGCAAACCCGCACTCAACGGCTGGCTCTCCATCGGCAATCCCTTTTCGGCGGAGATCATCGCGGCCCAGGGCTACGACGCCGTGACGGTCGATTTGCAGCACGGCGCGCTCGATTACAGCGATGCGGTGCCCATGTTGCAAGCCATGCGGGCGAGCGGTGTCACGCCCCTGGCGCGCGTGCCCTGGCTGGATGCCGGCGCGATCATGAAGATGCTGGACGCCGGCGCTTACGGCATCATCTGCCCGATGGTGAACTCCCGTGCGGAAGCCGAAGCGCTGGTCTCTTACATGCGTTATCCGCCGAAAGGCACGCGCAGCTTCGGCCCAACCCGTGCCAATTTTTCCGCAGGCGCCAACTACGCCGCGGAGGCCAATGACGAAATCCTCTGCCTGGCAATGATCGAGACAGCCGAGGCCATGGCGAACCTGGAGGAAATCGTCACCACGCCAGGTCTGGACGGCGTCTACATCGGACCGGCCGATCTCACCCTGGGTGTCACCGACGGCCGTTTGCCCCCAGGTTTCGACCGCGAAGAGCCAGAGATGATCGAGACCATCCAGAAGATCCTGGCCGCCGCCAGAGAGGCCGGTATCCACGCTTGCCTGCATTGCGGCAGCCCGGCTTACGCCGCCCGCGCCATCGGCTGGGGTTTCGATCTGGTGACTCTGCTGAACGATGTCCGCTTGCTGGCCTCCGCTGCCTCCGCGAGCGTTTCGCAAACGCGCGAACTTCTCGGCCAGGGATCGACGGAAGAGGCCACAGATACAACGGGTTACTAACTAGAAGGCGACCTTGTCGCCGCCTTTCAGCTGCAACATCGCACGCGCCTCTTCCGGCGTGGCGATCTGCAGACCCAGGCCTTCTACGATGCTGCGCGCTTTCGCGACCTGTTCGGCATTGGTCTTGGCGAGTTGTCCAGGACCAATCCAAAGCGAGTCCTCCAGCCCGACCCGAACATTGCCGCCCATGGCGGCAGCGATGGCGGCGATGCGCATCTGATTACGGCCCGCCCCCAGAACGGACCACTGATAGTCGTTTCCAAACAGCCGGTCGGCCGTGCGCTTCATGTGAGCCACGTCTTCGGCATGGGCGCCGATGCCACCTAGAATACCGAAGACCGACTGCACGAAGAACGGCGGCTTAACCACGCCCCGGTCGGCAAAGTGGGCCAAGGTGTAGAGGTGCCCGATATCGTAGCATTCGATCTCGAAGCGCGTGCCGTTCTCGGCGCAGGTCGTCAGAATGTACTCGATATCGGCGAAGGTGTTCTTGAAGATCCGGTCGCGCGAACCCGCTAGATACTCATATTCCCAATCGTGCTGCAGTTCCTTGAACCGCTCCAGCATGGGATAGAGCCCAAAATTCATCGAGCCCATGTTGAGCGACGCCACCTCGGGCTTGCAGTTGGCCGCTGGCGCAACCCGCTCCTCGATGGTCATGGTTGCCGCTCCGCCGGTGGTGATGTTGACCACACAGTCGCTGCGTTGTTTCACCACCTGTAGAATTGGCCGGAAAGCATCCACCGACTGGTCCGGACGACCGTCCTGCGGATCGCGGGCGTGCATATGGACAATGGCCGCCCCGGCCTCTGCCGCACCGATCGCCGCATCGGCAATCTCCGCGGCCGTCACCGGCAGATGCGGCGACATGCTCGGCGTGTGGATCGAACCGGTAACCGCGCAGGTGATGATGACTTTGCCGCTCATTCCGATATCTCTCCCAAGTCGTTTTGTACTTTGCTCTTGTGGGCCTGCAAGGCTGCAAGCCGTTCGTTGCGCCAGGCCGTCAAGGCCGTAAGACGCTCTGGCTCGGGCGCATGAGGCCAACTTTCGACAATCTTGTCGACGGGCGCTCTATCGAACACCTCTGAACCCGGCGGTTCCGCCAACAGCCGCTGATAAAAGCCGCCGTAACGCGCGCAGTAATCGCCGATCCCCTCCGGCGCGTTCAATTCAATCGTGGCAAAAGGTCCCATGAAAGACCAACGCAAACCCAGACCGTCCTTGACCGTCTTGTCGAGATCCTCGGGAGATACCACACCTTCCTGCACAAGCCGAAAGGCCTCGGCCAAGAGCGCACCCTGCAAACGGTTCAGCACGAAGCCGTCCGTCTCTCGCTTGATCATGACCGGCACCTGCCCGATGTCCCGGTAAACCTGCCAAGCTTGCTCGATAATCTCCGGGCTGCTCCAGGGGGCGCCGCAGACCTCGACCAAAGGCACCAGGTGCGGTGGATTGACCGGATGGCCGACGAGACAGCGCGCCCTGCCCTTCAAGTCTTCTGTAAAGCGTGAGGCGACGATGGCGGAGGTCGAAGACGCAAGAATGGCTTGGGGTGGCGCACTCTCATCCAACTCCGCGAAGATCGCCTTTTTGATCTCCACATCCTCGGGACCGTTTTCTTGCACGAAGTCGGCTTCAGCTACCGCGTCAGCGAGGGTGTTGGCGACGGATATCTGCTGGACCACTGTATCCGCATCTCCAACCAGTCCGTGACGCTGCAGGATATCGCAGTCCCGCCTCAGGCTATCGTACAGGCTGGCGCGAACCTCAGAGGAGGGATCGCTCATGGATACGACCCAACCGGCGCGTGCGAAGACCAGCGCCCAGGCCCGGCCGATCAGTCCAGATCCAACGATGGCGGCGCGCGGCATGGTGAGTTCCCTTCAGACAGTCGACAGCTCGGATCGCTTGATCGAAGATACTACTGTGAGACGCCGCGGGTCTGTCGAGCGATTCGCGCAAGATGATGCGAAAGGACGAAGAGATCATGGATTTGGGGATCGAGGGACTGAGGGTCGTGATCACTGCCGGCGCCGCTGGGATCGGACTCGAGACGGCACGGGCCTTTCGCGAAGAAGGCGCCAAGGTCACCGTCTGCGATGTCGACTCTCAAGCCGTTGAAGGCATCGCTGACGAGCTCCCGGGCGTTTCCGCCATCACCTGCGATGTGACCGACCGGAATGCTGTCGCGAGCTTTATCGAAGCTGCCGCGGATCGCATGGGCGGTCTAGACGTTCTCGTCAATAACGCAGGCAACGCCGGGCCCACCGCCAAGGTCGAGGACATTAATCCGGAAGATTGGGATCGCTGCGTCGAGGTTTGTCTCACAGGCCAGTTCAATTGCACGCAGGTTGCGGTTCCTTACCTGCGCAAAAGCGACAACCCTTCCATCGTCAACCTCTCCTCCGCCGCGGGTCGCCACGGCTTTGCCATGCGCACACCTTACGCTGCGGCCAAGTGGGGCGTGATCGGCTTCACCAAGTCTCTCTCGATCGAACTCGGCGGCGACGGCATCCGGGTCAACGCCATCCTGCCCGGCATCGTGGCCGGTGATCGGCAACGCCGGGTCATGGAAGCGAAGGCGCAACAAAAGGGCATGTCGGTCAAAGAGATCGAAGCCGAAGCCTTCTCCTACACCTCGATCAAGGACTACGTCACCCAGCGGCAGATTGCCGATCAGATCCTCTTTATCGCCAGCCCGCGTGGCCGAACCATCTCCGGGCAGGCCATATCGGTCTGCGGCGATATTAAGATGCTGGCTTAGGGAAGTGTGATGCCTAACGGGCCTGCAAAGCTGCACGTCTGGTAACCAACAAGGATCCCAAGCCGGAAATCATGATGACGATAAGCCCGATCAGGGAATAGAGGTCTGGCCAATCGCCGAACACCAGAACGCCCAGGACCGTCGCAGAGATGAGCTGACTGTAGACCAGCGGCGCGATCAAACTCGCCTCCGCCATCCGGTTTGCGATCACGAGCAGATAGTTGCCCAACGCGGACGCGAAGGCACTGCCGAGTATCAGCAGAGACGCGTTCAAGTCGAGAGACGGCAGCTCTAGACTCAGGCCGACCGGGGTGAGGATCACGGTCCCGATCATGAGCTGAGAGATCAAGAGGAACCGCGGCCGGAATTCATGCGCGACCTTCTTCGTCGTCGCAAGGTAAGCGCCGTAAAAGACACCGGCCATCAGAGCAAAGAGAATGCCGGGCGTCGCGCCGAACCCGGGTTTGACCACCAGCATCACCCCTAGGAATCCCAGCATCAGCAGGATGGCGCGCGACAGGGAAGGCCGTTCGCCCAGGAACAGAATCGCCAGAATGTAGGAGACGATCGGGCCGATAAAGAAGGCCCCGAAAACATTTGCAATCGGTTCCGTCTTCAGAGCCGTCAGCATGCCGCAAATACCCCCGACGATCATCGCGGCGCGCAATAGAACCCGCCAGTCCTTGAGGTATGCCAACTCCTTGAGGCTTAAGCCGCTGAAGGGCAGCAGCAGGATGGCCGCCAGCGCGAAGCGCGACCAGGCCACTAGAAAGGGATCCACACCGTTTTGGGTCAACAGCTTACCGGCGGTATCTCCCAAAACAATACAGGTGACAGCCGCGAACACGGTCGCAATCAAACGCAGTAAATCCGGAGCGGTCATGAAGGAAGTGTCTTTGCGATGGGAGGTCTCGCAGATACAGGAATAGAGACCGCACGACAACACCCCCTTCCGCATGCGTGCCAACCACCTCCGACATAGCTCGCCGGGAGTCCTACAAATTCGCGGCTATGAGGAAGGCCTGGTCGTTACGCGTCGCGGATGTGCTGGGCTGCATAAGCGATCGCATCCACAGTTTGGGCGATGTCCTCCTCCGTCAAGGCAAGCGAAGGATAGAGCTTGCCATCAGACTTGAAGATGCCCTTTTGCCTCAGCAGCTTATTGAAGTTTCTTCCCAGGCTGGCATCGCCGCGCAGAACACCGCGGTAGCCCGTTATCTTATCGGCTGCGAACACCACATCGAACAGTACCGGATCGCCAACGATCTGATGGTCGACACCGGCTGAAGAAAGATGTTGTTCGATTGCCGACATGAGCGTCTTGCCATTCTGCCGCAAACGCTCGTAGCTGCCCGGTCGCCGCAGGATCTCCATGGTCTTCAGACCGGCTGCCGAGGCCAGCGGATTGCCGCTGAGGGTTCCGATTTGAAGGGTGAAGCCCTCTTCACCTGCCTTCGCCTTGTCGAAGTGGGCCATGATCTCCGCCTTGCCCGCGATGGCTGCCAGCGGCAGACCACCGCCGATAATCTTACCCAAGCTGCAGAGGTCCGGTGTCACGCCGTAGAGTTCCTGCGCGCCGCCGTAGGCCAGACGGAAGCCAGTCACGACCTCATCGAAGATCAGCAGGATGCCGTGCTTTTCGGTTTCCTCGCGCAGGGCTTCCAGGAACCCAGGCTCCGGCGGGATCAGCCGCTGCAGCGGTTCCGCGATCACCGCCGCGATTTCACCGGCGTGCTCCGCAAGCAGGTTGCGCATGAAGTCGATGTCGTTGAAGGGCGCAATCAACATATGGTCGCGCACGGACTCGGGAATGCCTGCTGAATCCGGCACGGCCATGGGGAAGTTCGCCAGCTTCGTCGGCGCCAGGCTCATCAGCGCCTCCGCCGACATACCATGGTAACCGCCCTCGAATTTCACGATCTTGTCGCGGCCGGTATGGGCACGCGCCAGACGGATGGCGTACATATCCGCCTCACCGCCTGTGCTGACGAATCGCACCTGCTCAGCGCAGGCCACCGCGGAGCAGATCTCTTCGGCCAGTTCGATCCCGCGCGCGTTGTTGGCGAAGAAGGTCATGCCCTTGCCGAGTTGCTCCTGCACCGCCTCGACGACTTCCGGATGGCCGTGCCCGAGCAGCATGGGCCCGGAGCCGATCAGGTAGTCGATGTATTCCTTGCCGTCTTCATCCCAGACCCGCGAACCGCGCCCCTCGCGGATGATGATGCCGGGATCGAAGTTGCCGAAGCCACCGCCGGGCAGCACCGCTTGCGCGCGGGCGATCCAGTCTTGCTGGGAGATATGGGCATCCATGGCTGTGTTCCTTTTATTCGAATACGCGGGCAGGTTCGCCGAGCAGATCGGGATCGGGCGCCGCGCCGAGACCCGGGACTTCCGGTGGCGCGATCCGGCCATTGTTTCGCACCGGCGCCGCCGGGTCCAGACGCGGCGCAACGTAGCCGGAGAGATCGCAGACATTCAGGACGGCGTCCGGCGGTGTCGCTGCGCCGAGATGTAGCGCCGCCGCCGTGCAGATATCCGATCCCCAGGTATCCTCGATACACATCTTCGCACCGAGATGCAGGCAAAGATCGCGCGCACGCCGCAGAGCGCTCAGGCCGCCGAACTTAGAGAGCTTGAGCGCGACCGCATCCATGCAGCCGAGTTCATAGGCCTGTAGCAACGACGCCGTGTCGTGCGCATTCTCGTCGAGTTTCATGGGCAGGCCGGTCGCTGCGCGCACCGCGGCGCAGTCTTCCAGGCGCGCGCAGGGCTGCTCGAGCATTACATCGAGATCTGCCACGGCCCGACCGACCCTAGTTGCCTCCAGCCGTTTGGCCCCACAGTTCCAATCGCCGTAGACCAACGGCCCTGGTCCGACCGCCTCGCGAACCATCCGCAGGCGGGCGACATCGGCCTGCCAGTCGTTGTCCGCACCGAGCTTCACCTGGAATTGCGTGATTCCGCTGGCCTGAGCTTCCTTGGCAATCCGCGCCATCTCCTCCGGCGCGATGCAGGTGATGGAGTGATAGAGCGGGAGGTCTTCACACTGCCGTCCGCCCAGGAGCCGGTAGAGCGGCAGACCCGCAGCCTTCGCGGTCAGATCCCAGAGCGCGATATCGATGGCAGACTTGGCATAGCGATGGTCTTGCAGATGGGCGTCGAGCTTGGCCATCACTGCTTCGGGGCCGACCGGATCTGCACCAAGCAGGACTGGCGCCATCTCCTCCACCGCCGGCTCAACACCCGCAGCATAGGCCGGAAGGTAATGGGGAATCGGACAAACTTCTCCCCACCCGCTCAAACCTGAATCGCAGTCCAGCCGCAGTACCACCGTCTCAACCGTCGCGCAGGCCTTGCCCGCCGCCATGTAGTAGGTCTCGTGGCTGGTCAGGGGAACGCGCCAGAGCGAGATGCGGGTAATCTTCATGTTACGCCTCATAGACCGCGAAGGGCGCGCCCAATGCGCCGGGATCGGGAACGACGCCCAGCCCGGGCGCGTCCGGCAAGGTGACAAAACCGCCTTCGTTTCGTGCGCCCTGCCCCGGTACGGGATCTGTGGCGAGGTGATCGTGGCAGAGCCAACTCGCCAGGCGATTTTCGTCGGGGGTCGAGGCGGCCAGATGGAGCGCGGCTGTATCTGCCAGAGCCGAACCGCCGACATCCTCGATGTGCATCTGCCAGCCAACCGAAAGGCCGAAGTCTCTGATCTGCCGCGCTTTTGTGAGCCCACCGACCCGGTTCGGTTTTACTTTCACGCCCTGGCAGGCGCCGCGTTTCCAGGCCTCCAGATGATCCTGAAAAGTCTGCAGACATTCGTCGAGCATGATGGGTTGGCGGACTTTCGCGGCGATTTGGGCGCAGAGATCGAGGGTTTCGCAGGGCTGTTCGATCCAGTCGCGGGCGGCAACGGAATTCAGCACCTGCAGGGCGATGGCCGGGATCCAGGCCCGGTTCACGTCGAAGGTCACTTTTTCCCCGGCCGGAAGCGCCGCCGAAATGGCCTCGATGCGAGCGATATCCGCCTGGGGATCACTGCCGCCGATCTTAGCGGAATGAACACGATAGCCCTTACCGCTCGCTTTTTGGATGAGGGCGATCATCTCCTCTGGCGTGCCGGTGGAGATGGAGGAATTGACCGCCACCGGAGCGGCTTTCTGCGCGCCCATCAGTTTCCAGAGCGGCATTCCGGCTGTCTGGCCAAAAAGATCCCAACAGGCCACATCGAGCGCCGATTTGACATACAAATGCCCCGGCAGCGTGACATCCATCAGCCGGTTGAGATGATCCAGCGCGCAAGGGTCTTCACCCAGCAGAGTCGGCGCGAGAATTTCCAGTCCGGCGCGGACACCCCGGCCGTGTGCCGGCAAATAAGATTCCCCCCAGGGGCAAGCTTCGCCCCAGCCGGCCCGACCGTCATCGCTCTCGATCCGGATGAAGGTGGAATCCAGGCGCTCGAACTTCAGCCGCCCGCCGGAAAGCCAGTAGGGTGCCGAGAGCGGAAGGTCGATCTGCCAGACGGTGATGCGCGCAATCTTCATGTCAGGCCTCGAAGACGGCGACCGGCGCGCCGAGAGACTCGAAGTCCGGCTCGACCCCGAGACCGGGCGCATCGGAAACAAAGAGTTTTCCCTCGGCAGTCTCCGGCCCCGGTTGGCCGGTCGAGCGGGTGTTGTAGTTGTGCAGGTCGGTGGTGTTGATCAGGGACTCGCTGGGCGTGGTCGCGGCAAAGTGGGCCAGCGCCGCGGCGCAGATCGCGCCACCCCAGGTATCTTCGGCGACGACCGGGATGCGGTTGTCCACAAAGAAGTCGCGCATCCGCCGCGCCTTCGACAGACCACCGAGGTTCGAGATCTTCAGACAAACCGCCTCAGCGCTCTTGTCCGCCACGATCCGTTGCGCCATGCGGATGTCGGTCACCACCTCGTCCAGCTTCATGGGCAGATCGGTTCGCGCGCGCACCTGAAGGCACTCCTCGTAGGTCCGGCAGGGCTGTTCGAGGAAATAGTCCAGATCCCTGGTCGCTCGCGCCACCCGGATGGCCTCGTCGACCCGCCAGCCCCGGTTAGCATCGGCGAAGGCCTTTTCCCCCGGCTTCAGCAGCGGCACCGTTGCGCGGATCCGCTCGATATCCTGTGCCCAGTCCGCACCGACTTTGATCTGGAACTGCCGGTAACCGGCGTCCCGGTGCGCCTCCATCTCCGCGATGGTTTCGTCGCGCGACTTTTGCGGCGCCACCCGGTACATCGGCGCGCCGTCAGTCAGCTTGCCACCCCAGAGCCGCCAAAGCGGCTCGCCCGTCGCCTTGCCCAGGATGTCCCAGCAAGCCGCATCGAAGGGCGCCTTGGCGTAGCCCTGCCCGAGGATCGTCCCGTCCATCAGACGCTCGATCCGCGCGACGGCCCGCGGGTCCTCGCCAAGCAACAGCGGCGCGATCAACTTCGCCGCCGCCAAGACGCCTTCCGAATGCGCCTCCATATAGTTCTCGCCGCAGGGCGTGAACTCGCCACAGCCAGCAAGGCCCGCATCGGTCTCGATCGTCACAACAGAGCTCTGCGCGACCTCGATCGCATTGCCCGCGCCCCAGCGGTAAGCGCCGTCGACGTAGGGCAGATGCGTCTTATAGACCGCGATGCGGGTGATCTTCATGGCCGTCAGTCCAGGGTCACCACGATGTTGCCAGTATGCTTCTTGTCGATGAAAGCCTGCTGCGCCTGGACGAGATCTTTCAGCGGATAGCTGGCGGCCAACAGTGGCTTCACCTCGCCGCGCGCGATGTAGCCGACCAGGTCCGCGAAGATGCCGGGCGGCACGATGGTTGCGCCAGTGAAGGTCAGGTCCCGCAGGTAAAAGGTACGCAGGTCGAAGTCCACCATCGGACCGGCAATAGCACCGGCGCAGGTGTAGCGACCGCCGCGCGCCAGGGCATCGATCAGGGCCGGCCAGCTGTCCCCGCCGACCACGTCAGCCACCACCGTTACGCTCTCTTTGCCGGTCGCATCTTTCAGTGCCGCCTTCAGATCGGCGGGTGTGCGCGGCAAGAGGGCATCGGCACCTACGGCTTTGACCTGGTCCCACTTGGCTTCGCTGGCCATGGCGATCGCGGAAGCGCCCCGACGCTTGGCGAGCTGGATCAGGGCGGAGCCAACACCGCCCGAAGCCCCGGGGATCAAAACGCTGTCACCCTCCCCGACCTGCGCGCGGTTCAGCATGTTCTCAGCCGTTACATAAGAAGTCGCGAAGGTCGCGAGTTCCGCGTCGGAGAGGTCGCAGTCGATCGGATGGACATTGCGGTGGTCGGCCTTTGTGAACTCCGCAAAGCCGCCATCGCATTCGGAGCCGAAGTAACCGCAGCGATCCATATTCATCGGGTCGTCCCAGTCGCGCAGCCAGACATCGACCAGAACCCGTCTGCCGATCAGGTTGGCATCGGCGCCTTCACCGACGGCAACCACAGTCCCGGCGACGTCAGCGCCCTGGATGCGCGGAAAGGTAATGGCCGCCCCGCCCCAGGTGGCGTCCTCTTCTTCCGCCGTCTCGAACGCGCCGCCCGTGGTCTCGTCAGTGACTCCCTTCGAGTACCAGGCCGTGCGCGTGTTGACGTCCGTGTTGTTGAGGCCGCAGGCCTGGACCCTGATCAAGACTTCGCCCGGCCTCGGCTGTGGAACCGGCCAGTCCTGGTGATAGACCAGTTTGTCGAAATCCCCGTGACCGGTCAGGACCACCGCCCGCATAGATTCTGGAAGATTGCTCATGCCGCATCGCTCCTCGGCTTCATGCTCTCCGGATCATAGGCGGGCTCGCCCAGAACGCGGGCAGGCCTCTCCTGCCCCATGACAACAACCTCGAGGTTCGTGCCTGGCACCGCCGCCTCCGGCTTCACATAAGCAAAGGCCAGAACGCTGCCCACCGTGTGCCCGTAGGCGACCGAACTGGTCGTACCCACGACAGCGCCATCCTTCAGCACAGCTTCGCCACCATGTCCGTCGGTGTCCCCGTCCGCGTCGATGGAGAGATAGACGCAGACCCAGGGCAAGGCCTTATCCAGGCTCGCCTGGGTTTCGGTTTTACCGAGGAAGTCCTTCTCCATCTTGACGAAACGCATGACATCGGCTTCCGGCAGGGTCACCTCGTTGGTGAGTTCACCTGCGCCCTTGAAGCCCTTTTCCATACGCATGGCGTTCATGGCGAAGGAGCCGTAGTCGGCGATGCCGTGCGCCTCGCCGGACGCCCAGAGTGCATCGTAGACCGCGAGCATGTCTTCGCGCGGGCCGTGAATCTCCCATCCGAGCTCCCCGGCGTAAGACATTCTGAAGACCCACATTTTCCGGCCCGTGATTTCGATCTCCTGCGCGCTGAGCCAGCGGAAACTCGCATTGTCCAACGGCGCCGGCGTGTTGGCGGCCAGTACCACGCGCGACTGTGGTCCCTGCAGCGCGATGGCCGACCAGTCGTCCGAGCGCTTGATGATTTCGAGCGTCTCACCTGCTTGATGCTGCGCCAGATGATCCAGCAGGCGCTGTTCGAAGAAGGCGGCGCAGACCAGGTAGAAGCGGTCCTCGGCCAAACGCACGACCGTAAGCTCGATCTCAATGCGTCCGCGTCGGTTCAGCAGGTGCGTCAGGGCTATACCGCCGACTTTTTTCGGCAAGCGGTTCGGCACCAGACGGTCAAGAAAGGCTTCCGCATCCGCTCCGCAAACCTCCACCTTGGTGAAGGCGGAAATATCCATGACCCCAACAGCTTCGCGGACGGCCTTCACCTCGGCCGCCACCATGTCGTGCACCTCATTGCGCCGGAAGGAATAGTGGTCTTCCTGCGCCACACCGTCGCGCGCGAACCAGCGCGGACGCTCGTGACCGTAGACCTCTTCGTAGACCGCTCCCTTTTCCTGCAGGCGTTCGTAGAGCGGGCTGGGTTTGATCGGCCGGCCGGCCAGACGGTTGAAATGCGGGAAGGGAATCTCATGGCGCAGACAGTAATCTTCCTTCGCCTTGATCACCTGCCAGTCCTTGTCGGCGTAGTCGCCGAAACGGCGCGGATCGAATTCGCGCATGGAAATGTCCGCCGCGCCGTGCACCATCCAGCGCGCCAGTTCACGGGTCAGCCCCGGCCCCCAGCCGATGCCGATCTGCGTGCCGCAGCAGCACCAGTAGTTCTTCACGCCAGGCGCGGGACCGATCAGCGGATTGCCGTCCGGCGGGTGAGAGATGGCGCCGTGGACCTCACGCTTGATGCCCAGCTCGGTGAAGATCGGCATGCGGTCGAGGGCGTTCTCTAGCCAGGGCATAACCCGGTCGTAGTCGGCCTCGAAGAGTTCGTTCTCCGCCTCCCAGGGACAGTGGTCGAGCCAGACCGCGTTGGGGTTTTCCTTCTCGTAAATCCCGATCAGGCCGGACTTTTGTTCCATGCGGATGTAGCCGGACACCAGCTTGTCGTCGCGGATCACCGGCAGTTCCTTCTCCAGCTCCAGGAACTGAGGCACGCTGTCGGTGACGAAGTAGTGGTGGGTCATGGAGGTCATGGGAAGCTGCAGTCCGCTCCACTCCCCCATCTGGCGGGCATAGGTGCCGCCGGCGTTGACCACATGCTCGCAGACGACATCGCCCAGCTCGGTCGAGACCTTCCATTCGCCGCCGGGCAGCTGCTTGATATCGGTGGTCCGACAGCGGCGGATGATCTTCGCCCCCTGCTGGCGCGCCCCGGTCGCGAGCGCCTGGGTGATGCCCGAAGGATCGGCGTGGCCGTCGTCCGGCGTGTAGAGGGCGCCCTGGACCCCGTCCAGGTTATAGAAGGGATGCAGCTCCCGGATCCGCTCCGGCCCGACCAGTTCGATGTTGAAGCCGAGCGCCCGGCCCACGCTCAGGGTATGACGCAGCCAGTCCATCTCGTCGTCGGTGTAAGCCAGACGGAAGGAGCCGCAGCCGTGCCAGGTGACCGACTGCCCGGTCTCCGCCTCCAGCTTCCCGGCATAGAGCCCGATGTTGTAGTCGACACAGCGACCGAGCCCGAAGCTGGAGGTGGAATGGGTGATCTGACCGGCCGCATGCCAGGTCGAACCCGAGGTCAGTTCCGCCTTTTCCAGCAAGAGGATATCCCTCCAACCTTCATGCGCCAGATGATAGGCCAGGCCGCAGCCCATGATGCCACCGCCGACGATGACGACGCGCGCCGTGGCGGGGAGTTTCGAAGAAGGATCTGAGGACACCTTGCCTGTTCCCTGACTGACGAGAAGGAAGCGGATTTCGATAGACAGGCTAAATGTATATTTGTACCATCGTCAATCATGAATAACATGAATGTACCAAAAATGGACTCACCCCGGCCCCAAGACCTGCTGCGCGAACTGGCCGTCGAGCTGGAAAGCCTGACGCCGGAGACCCGCAAGGCCGCCGCTTACGTGCTGGAAAACCCCAATGATGTAGGCGTTTCGTCGATCCGGGAAATCGCCGAAGCGGCCCAGGTGAAACCCAACACCTTCGTGCGCATGGCCCGCTCGGTCGGCTTCGAGGGCTATGACGATTTCCGCGAACCCTTTCGGGAGGAGATCCGCAACGGCCGGGCCAACTTCCCGGACCGCGCCCGCTGGCTGCAGTCCCTCTCCAAGGGCGGGAAACTCGGTGGGCTCTACGCTGACATGGCGGCCAGTGCCATCGCCAACATCGAAGAGAGCTTCGCGAGCACCGACGCGGTGCAGATCCAGGCCGCCGCCGACGCCATCGTGCAGGCGCGGCGCACCTACGTGCTGGGGGTCGGCGTGAACAACGCGCTCGCGCGCAATTTCGCCTACCTCGCGGGCATGGCCGTCGACACCATCGAGGCCATCCCGCGTCCCGGCAGCCTCGCCATCGATGACATCGCCCGGGCGGGAAAAGACGACGTGCTGCTCGCCATGACCTTCAAGCCCTACCGCAGCGAGGTGGTCGAAGCGGTTGAAGTGGCGAGAGATCAGGGCGTCACCATCATTGGCATCTCCGACAGCCCGGCCTCCCCCATCGTCGCCGGCAGCGAACATGGCTTCGTGGTGCAATCGGACACACCGCAGTTCTTTCCCTCGACGGTCGCCACGGTGGCGCTGCTGGAAACCCTGATGGCCTTCGTGATCGCCGACGCCAGCCCCGAGGTGATCGCCAACATCGAGGCCTTTCACGAACGCCGACACAAACTCGGAATCTACCGGGACGAAGCAAGAGGAAACGGGAAATGAGCGAGGCCGTCGAAATCATCCACTCGCTGGACGCGCGCTACTACACCGACCCGGAAATCTTCCGGATCGAACAGCGGGGTCTGCTGTCCAGGACCTGGCAGTTCGCGGGACATGTTTCGCAGCTTGAAAAGCGCGGTGATTACTTCGCCTTCGAAATCGGCGGGCAAAGCCTCTTCTGCGTGCGGGGCCGGGATGACGAGATCCGGGCCTTCTACAACGTTTGCCAGCACCGAGCGCACGAACTGGTCACGGGCTCAGGCAACGCGCGTAATATCGTCTGCCCCTACCATGCCTGGACCTACGAACTCACCGGGCAGCTCAAGGCCGGCCCCAACATCCGCGCGGTGCCCGGTTTCGACAAGCAAAAGGTCTGCCTGACCTCCGTCCGGGTGGAAGACTTCTGCGGCTTTCTCTTCGTCAATCTTGACCCTGATGCCGCGCCCATGGACGAATGGTTTCCCGAAGCGCGCGGACAGCTGGCATCTTTCGTTCCCGACATCGCGCGCCTGAAGCCGCTGGAATGGGTCGAGATTCCGGAGAACTGCAACTGGAAGGTCTCCATCGAGAACTACTCCGAGTGCTACCACTGTCAGCTCAATCACCCAACCTTCGCGACCGGCGTGGTCAAACCGGAGACCTACGACATCCAGCCGCAGGGTTACTGTCTCCGCCACACCACCGAGTGCCAGAACCTGGAGCAGATGAGCTATCCCATCGATCTGGAGTCCAACGAGCACGCGGGCGATTATTCGTCCTGGTTCCTCTGGCCGATGTTTTCCTTCCAGGTCTATCCGGGCAATGTGCTCAACACCTACCACTGGCGCGCCGTAGACGAAGAGCATGTGGTGGTCTGGCGTGGCTGGTACAGCGTCGACGGCGTCGACTCCGACGTGGTGCATCGGCTGGCCGTGCAGGACCGGGCCACGACGGTCGAAGAAGATATCCATCTGGTGGAGTCGGTTCAGCGCGGCCTGAAGAGCCGCGGCTACCGTCCCGGCCCGCTAGTGCTGGACCCAAACCACGGCGTGCGCTCGGAACACTCCTTAAAGCACCTTCAGAGCTGGATTCGCGAAGCGGTTGATGGTTAGGCTTTTTGCTTCGCATAAAGCCGGTTCCGGCCCGCACCCCCGCCCGGCCGCCCAACAGTATTGTCCTCTGGACAGCCGGGCGGGTGCACGGGCCCAGAGCAGATCCGGTTTGAATGGAATCGCCTTTGGCGATCCGTCAACCGATGATTCTGCTCTAACTATATGGATTAGTGCGGATTCACAGCAACACACCCTGGATGAGAGGCAAGTTCATGGACGACTTTTTCGACAAGGGCCTGGAACAGCGCAAGGCCACCCTCGGCGCGGAGTACGTCGAGAAAAACCTGGCCGCCGCGGACGATTTCACCCGGCCTTTTCAGGAAGCCATGACCGCCTGGTGCTGGGGCTTCGGCTGGGGCGACGAGACCATCGATCCCAAGACCCGCTCCATGATGAACCTCGCCATGATCGGCGCGCTGGGCAAGATGCACGAGTGGGAAATTCACTGCCGCGGCGCCCTCAACAATGGCGTCACCAAGGAAGAGATCCGCGCCATCATCCACGTGGTCGGGATCTACTGCGGCGTGCCCCAGTCGCTGGAGTGTTTCAGGGTCGCGCGGAAAGTGCTGGAAGAGCGCGACTTGCTCTGACTCTCAGGGTCGTCTGAACGCTCCGAAACGCAGGAGCACACGTCAAACCTGATTGCTGATCTCCAGCAGATTGCCGTCGGGATCGCGCAGATAGATCGAGCGGATCGGACCGGTCGCGCCTGTGCGGGCGACCGGGCCTTCTTCGATGGTGATCTCGAGGGCCTCCAGATGCGCAATGACCTCGTCCAGGGGTGTAGAGGTTAGAAAACACAGATCGCCGCTGCCCGGCGTCGGCCGGTCCGCTTTGGGCAGAAACTCGGCGCCCGCCTGATGCAGGTTGATTTTCTGGCTACCGAAGATCAGAGCCTTACGGCCTTCGCCGAAGCTCGCGACTTCCATGCCCAGGGCGGCCCGGTAGAAATCACAAGTTGCTTCAATCGAAACAACGGTGAGAACAAGATGATCCAACTGGTCAACCCGCATTCTAATCCCTCTGTCTGGCTTCGGCGCACCCTGACCGTTAGCTTATCGCGCGTGACCTCCGGTGTGGACAGAAGCTTCATAAGGCCTGCTCTACAGCAGCGGCTGCGGAGACCTATTCTAAATTGAAAACTTCAATCGACGGCAAAAGTGCCGGTCTCCACCGCAGATGCACGAGAGCACAAGGAAACACAATCTCTCTATATTTTTTTTGGCGCCTTCGCGGGCAAATTCGGCCGTCCTGTGCGCCAAATCGGCGCAAACCTAAGCTTCGCGCACACCAAAATCAGGTTATGATATTGAATCAGATAAATAATCTCCGAAAGAACAGAATTGTATGAGAGACAACAACTCGAGCACGCAAGACAAACTAAAGTACGTTTCTAGTTTGAAATTTCTAGAACGGCATAACGACACTTGACGCTCGAAACAAATTTACCGGCCTTTAAGTGTTCCAGTCGTAAAAATTGATTTTTTAGCTACCCGCTTGATGTCAAAACGATTGGAACACTCGCAATGAAAAGCAAGATTATTGCCCTGGTCATGGGCCTGATGCTCGGTTTCGCCAACACGGCCATGGCGGCTGTCAATGCTTCGCAGGACGAAGCCAAGGACATGGCCGTCCGGGCCGCAAGTTACCTGGAACAGAACGGCGCGGATGCCGCTTTCGATGCGTTCAATACGCCGGGCGGTGAGTGGCACGACCGCGACCTCTACGTCTTCGTCATCGGCAACGACGGCACCATGAAGGCGCACGGCGCCAAGAAGACCCTGGTCGGCCGCAAGGTCATCGCCCTTAAGGACGTCGACGGCAAAGCCTTCGTTGAAGAGTTTCTGAAGATCGAGGGTCAGGACTGGGTCGATTACAAGTGGCAGAACCCGCAGTCCAAGGCTGTTGAACAGAAGACCAGCTACATCGTCCGTGTGGGCGATATGGTTGTTGGTGTCGGCGCTTACGTTCAGTAATCCCGCGACAAAACAGTGAAAGATCCCGGGCCATAGAGCCCGGGGTCGATTTTTTTATTTCAGGCAGTCCGACTCATGAAGCAGCTCAACAACGCCTCGATCCGCATCAAATCGCTCGTCGCACCTGGTATCGCCGTGCTGGCTATGGTCGCTGTCACCATCGCATTCCTTGTCAGCTTCGAATACTCCAAGTCGCTCGAGGAACAGGCGGCGAGGGCCACAGCGCAGGCAACCACTATCGGCACGATCAAGGCTGATCTGAGCCTTGCCCATTCGTCGGTTCTGCGGGCAAATCTATGGACCGCGAATTCGGTCCCGCAGGAAAACATCGACGCGGTTTCCCAGGAAGCCCGCGATGTGATGCAGCGGATGCGCGCCTCGGTTGACGCTACGCTGGCGGGAAGCGATGAGGCCACCGCGGCAGAGCTGGAAGCGCTATCGCAGGAACTCGAAACCTACACAGCGGTAAGCCTTGAGGTACTCGACGTTTTGTCGATCGACGCCTTTCTTGCCACCATGCAGCTGAATGACGTCGAGGAGAAGCTCGGCAGCTTCAGCACATTGCTGGCGAACACGGCGCAGTCGATCAATCTGCGCGCCGAAGAGCTTCAGGGGCAGGCGCGCGCAAGCCTCTCTCAACAGTTGATCATCGTTCTCTCTGTACTGGCTCTCGGCGCTGCGGCTTCACTCTGCGCCGCCTGGCTGATGGCGCGGGCGATCTCTCTACCGGTCACCGGACTGACCGCCGTCATGACGCGGCTGGCCGACCGGGATGTAACGGTCGAGATCCCAAGCCGCGAGCGCAAGGATGAGCTCGGCGAGATGGCTGGTGCCGTGCAGATCTTTAAAGACAACGCAGTCGAGCAGCAGCGCCTCGAAGTCGAGGCTGCCGAGGAGCAGGCCGCCAAGGAGCGCAGAGCAGGAGTGATCGAATCCCTGATCGGAGATTTCGATCAGACGGTTGGCGACATTCTCCAGGCGGTCTCGCAATCCGCTGGTGGCCTCGACGCGACCGCGCGGCGCATGACCGATGTCGCGGACCAGACCAAAAAACAGTCCTCCGCCGCAGCCACCGCATCCGGCCAGACCACCGAGAACGTCCAGACCGTCGCGGCGGCCTCCGAGGAGCTGGCCAGCTCGATCCAGGAAATCAGCCGGCAGGTTACCCAGTCGAAGGACATCGCCGACCAAGCGGTCTCCGAAGCCAACAACACCAACGAAAAAGTCCAGGGCCTCGCCGATATGGCCCGCAAGATCAGCGACGTTGTGATTCTGATTCAGGACATCGCCGAACAGACCAACCTTCTCGCGCTCAACGCGACTATCGAAGCCGCCCGTGCCGGCGAATCCGGCAAGGGCTTCGCCGTGGTGGCGAGCGAGGTCAAGAACCTGGCGACCCAGACCGCCAGCGCCACGGAAGAGATCAGCTCTCAGATAAGCGCGATCCAGGAGGCCACCAACGGTGCCGCGGAAGCCATTTCCGGCATCGGCGGTACAATCGAAAAGATCAACGAGATCACGACCGGGATTGCCTCTGCAGTCGAGGAGCAAAGCGCCGCCACGGGCGAAATCTCGAGCAACGCCCAGAAAGCCGCCGTCGGCACTCAGGAAACCGCGAGCACCGTCGGCGAGGTGGCCGAAGCCGCCGGTGAGACCGGCGCCGCATCGGGTCAGGTTCTCAATGCCTCGCAGGAGCTGGGCAATCAGTCAGACATGCTGCGCAGCGAGATCGAGAAGTTCCTGAACGGGATCCGGGCCGCGTAACGGCGTCTTCCCGCTGGTCTTATCTAGACCTCTTGCCGGAAAAGGGCGATATAGAGGGGCATGAGCAAATCAGCCCCGACCTCCGGCGACGTCGCCAAGCTGGCGCAGGTCTCGCAGTCCGCGGTCAGCCGGACATTCACCCCGGGCGCTAGTGTCTCGGCAGACACCCGGGAGAAGGTCCTAAAGGCGGCGCGGGAACTGGGTTACCGGCCCAACGCCCTGGCCCGGGCCATGATCAGCGGCAAGTCCCGTCTGATCGCCATGATGGTCGCCTATCTGGATAACCAGTTCTATCCAATCGTGCTGGAACAGCTCTCCCGCGCGCTGCAGGAGCAGGGTTATCAGGTGCTGCTGTTCATGACCGAGACCGGCAAACAGGACCGAGTGGTCCAGCGCATCCTGGAGTATCAGGTCGAAGGCGTGGTCATGGCTTCGGCCACCCTGTCTTCTACGCTGGCACGTGAATGCGCGAAGACCGGTATCCCGGTCGTGCTCTTCAATCGCTACGTCCCCTCCTCCCCCGCCAGCAGCGTGACCTCCGACAACATCGAAGGCGGACGGCTGCTGGCCAAGTTCCTGGCCGAGGGTGGGCACGAACGCATCGCCTTCATCGCGGGTGCCGAAGACTCTTCGACCAACCGGGACCGGGAGGCGGGTTTCTACAAGGGCCTCGCGGAGCATGGCATGACCGTCTGGGCGCGCGCGGTCGGTGGCTACAGCTTTGCGGGCGCCGCGGACGCCGCCCGGGAGCTCTTTTCGAAAAAGGAACGCCCGGACGCCGTTTTCGTCGCCAACGACCACATGGCCTTTTCGGTCATGGATGTCTTGCGCGGTGAGTTGGGCCTGAAGATTCCGAAAGATGTCTCCGTCGTCGGCTACGACGACGTACCCGAAGCGGCCTGGAAGGGCTATGACCTGACGACGATTTCGCAGTCGTCGGAAAGCATGATCGACGCCACGGTTGCGATCCTGCTCGAGCAGATCGAGAAACGGGTCGTCAAGAAGCGTGCAGCCGTGGTGCCGTCTGAACTGATCGTCCGCACCTCGGCCCGGAAGCCTAAAAAACGCTGACACCCGACAAACGTATTCTGCAAAAAACTGTCAATAGACCGGCTAGACACGAGGCTATACCTACGTATTTTTTTGCATTCGTATGCAAAAATAACTTGCCATCACGGTCAAAATAGGTTTGCATGCGTATGCACGGTAAAACAATATGAGACGGTGACCGTTTGCGCCTGACGATGGGGCGGAACCGGATTTCTGTCCGACGAACGAGTGGGAGAGAAACGATGAAACTCACAAGACGTGAGCTGCTTCTGACGAGCGCGGGCGCGGCCCTGGCAGCCGGCCTGCCGACCTCCATTTCCAGCAACGCGCGCGCCGCCGGCCAGATCAAATACGGCCTGCTGGAAGGCAAACCCTATTCCGGCACCAAGCTGAACATTCTTTCCGTGGTCACACCGCAGTTTGATGGTCTGATGTTGCGCGCGGGTGAATTCACGGAGCTCACCGGCATCGAGACCGAATGGACCTTCATCCCCTTCGGCTCCCTGCAGGAAAAGGTCGCGACGGAAGGCATCGCCGCCAACGGCCAGTTCGACGTCGTCAACTACCTCGACTCCTGGGGCCCGCCCAACGCCCACTGGTTCGTGCCTATCGACGAGATGCTGGCGCGCGACGGTATTTCCATGGAGCGCTATCCGGCGGCCTTCGCCCGCTCCGCTCAGTTCGAAGGCAAGACGCTCGGCTTCCCGCTGCGCGCCCATGCCCAGCTGATGTTCCGGCGTCAGGACCTCGTTCCGGAGGCGCCCAAGACCTGGGACGAACTGATCGAGGTCGGCAACAAGCTGAAGGTCGATCATCCGGACGTCGCGCCGCTCGCGCTCTACTACAACAACGACGGCAACCGGCAGAACCTCTTCATCTGGCTGAACTTCCTCTGGGCCGCCGGCGGGGATGTTTTCGACGAGGGCTTCAAAGCCGCCTGGGCCAGCGAAGCGGGCCTGAAGGCAACCGAGGACTACATCGGCCTGCACACCAAGCATAAGGTCACCAACCCCTCCTCGCTCTCCTTCGTAGAGCAGGATGCGCGCCAGTCCTTCATGCAGGGCAAGTCGGCGATGATCCCGGTCTGGTGGTGGGCCTATTCCGGCTTTACCAATCCCAAGTCCTCTACCCTGACCAAGGAACAGGTCGCCTTCTCGGGCATGCCGTCCTATCAGGGCAAGACCAAGACCTACGCCATCTCCATGCCTTTCTCGATCTCGAACTATTCGAAGCATCAGGAAGCGGCCTGGGAATTCATGAAGTGGCTGTCCAACCCGGAGATGGACAAGGCGAACGCGACCGTCCGAAAGGTGGGCGACAAGGATATCGTCAACAACGTTGTGACGCATATTTCGAGCCTGCAGGATGCGGAGGTCAACGCCGCCAATGACGGGATCCAGGCCGCCGCCTGGGAATCGCTGAAGGAATCCGACATCATGCCGCAGATTCCGGAATGGCCGGAGGTCGGCGATATCCTCTCGGCGGCGATCGCGAAAGCCGCCGCCGGTGGCGATACGCGCGAACTGATGATGGCCGCGGCCAAGCAGTCGGACAAAATCCTGAAACGCGCCGGCCGCATCAAGTAGTTTCCCTGTAGACTGTAAACTTACCGGGATGAGTCGAAACGCTCATCCCGGCCCTTTACGGCTGGCGCGCAGCTCGCCGCCAAGGCTATGCGCGCGCCAGTTCACTGAGTGCCGAGCGACGAGGAACGCCGCATGCGGGATCAACATCTGAAATACCTGCTGGTTCTGCCGGCCGTCCTGGTGGTCTTCGCCACCGCGATCTGGCCGCTGATCGAGTCGCTGCGCCTCTCTTTCTACGAAGGGCGGCTGTCGCGGCCCGCCTTCCCGCAGAACTTCCTCGGGGTCGAGAACTACACCTGGGCCTTTCTGGAGGAGCCCGCCTTCTGGAACTCGGTCTGGGTGACGGCCAGCTACACCTTCTGGACAGTGTTGCTGACCACGTTGCTGGCCCTGGGGCTCGCACTGCTGCTCGCGCCCGGCGGCCGGCTGCGGGTGACTGTGCAGTCTCTGCTAATCATCCCCTTCGCCATGAGCCCCGCGCTGATCGGCGTCTCCTTCCGCTTCATGTTCAATCCGGAGTTCGGTCTCTTCGACGCCTTCTTCGGGATCATCTTCCCGCCCCTGGCTTCGATCTCCTGGCTTTCCGATCCGACGCTGGCCTTCTGGGTCTGCATCATGGCGGACGTCTGGGGCTGGATCCCCTTCCTGACCCTGGTCCTGATCGGCGGCCTCGCCTCGATCCCGCGCGACACCATCGAAGCCGCGCAGGTGGACGGCGCCTCGGGCTGGCGCGTGTTGAAGGACGTGACCCTGCCGCAGCTGCTGCCGGTGCTGGCGGTGGTCCTGATCCTCAAGGCCATTTTCTCGCTGAAGACCTTCGACCAGGTCTACATGCTGACCAACGGCGGACCGGGCACGGCGACCCAGACCCTCTCCCACTACGTCTACTTCAACGGGCTGAAGTATTCGCAGATCGGCTACTCCGCCGCCGTGGCCTGGCTGATGGTGATCCCGATGATCTTCCTCACCTACGCCTACGCCAAGTTCGTCTTCCAGAAGAAGTGATCGCGCCATGGCTCTGACCGGAAAACAAAAGAAGCAAAGCTGGAACGCGATTCAGATCGTCCTGATCCTGATCGCTGCCTTCATCATGCTGGTGCCGATTGTCTGGATCGCCATGGCGGCCTTCAAGACCCACGTGGATGTCTATCAGCTCAAGCTCTTCTTCGCGCCGACGCTCGAGAACTTCGCGACCGTCTTCCAGGCGCCCTATCACCTGGAGCAAAAGCTCTTCAACTCCACCATCGTGGCCTTCGTCACCGTGCTGCTGGCGATCCCGATCGCGACCTGCGCCGCCTATTCCTTCTCCCGCTTCACGCTGAAGGGCCAAACGGTCCTGCTGGTCATGATCCTCGCGACCCAGTTCGTGCCGGCGGTGGTGATCGTCCTGCCTTTCTTCGTCATGTTCCGGGACATCGGCCTGCTGGATACGCGCATCGGCCTTATCCTGGTCAATCTTTCAATCGTGATGCCCTTCGCCATCTGGATGATCAAAGGCTTCATCGACGGCATCCCCATGGATACCGAGGAAGCGGCACTGGTGGACGGCTCCACCCGCATGCAGGTGATCCGCAACATCGTCCTGCCCATGGCCGCGCCGGGCATCGTCACGGCGGCGATCTTCTGCTTCATCATCGGCTGGAACGAGTTTCTCTTCGCGCTGATCCTGACCTCCAAGGACGCGGTCACGCTGCCGATCGGCTTAGCCCTCTTCAAGGCCGAGGAAGGCGATCTCTGGAACCTGCTAGCGGCGGCCGGGATCATCATCATGGTGCCGATGTTCGTGCTGGCCCTGATCATTCAAAAACACTTCGTACAAGGCATGACCATGGGAGCAGTGCGCTGATGGCCAAGGTTGTTCTGACAAATCTGACCAAGCGCTGGGGCGACTTCATCGGCGTGGACAACCAATCGCTGGAGATCCACGACAAGGAGTTCCTAGTGCTGCTCGGCCCCTCCGGCTGCGGCAAGACCACGACCATGCGCATGATCGCCGGCCTGGAAGACCCCACCGAGGGCGAGATCCGCATCGGGGAACGCGTGGTCAACGACGACCTGCCGAAAGACCGGGACATCGCGATGGTGTTCCAGAATTACGGCCTCTATCCGCACATGACCATCTACAACAACATCGCCTATCCGCTGAAGGTGCGCGGCACCCCCAAGTCGGAGATCGATCCGCGGGTGCGCAAGGCGGCGGAGCAGGTCGAGCTGACCGAGTTTCTCGACCGCAAACCCAAGGCCCTGTCCGGCGGTCAGCGGCAGCGCGTGGCGCTCGCACGGGCGATCGTGCGTCACCCGCAGGTCTTCCTGATGGACGAGCCGCTGTCGAACCTCGACGCCAAGCTGCGGGTCTCCATGCGCGCGGAACTGAAACACCTCTCCCACATGCTGCAGGTCACGACCGTTTACGTGACCCACGACCAGATCGAGGCCATGACTCTCGCCGACCGGGTCGCGGTCATGAAGAGCGGCCGCATTCAACAGCTCGGCACGCCGGATGAGATCTACAACGACCCGGCCAACCTCTTCGTCGCCGGCTTTATCGGCTCGCCGGCCATGAACCTGATCGAAGGGCGGATCGAGAATGGCAGCTTCGTCACCGAGGGCGGATTCCCGGTCACGAAGATCGATGCGCCGGACCGGAACAGTCTGGTCTTAGGTGTTCGACCCGAAGATCTGACGATTGTCGATGCAGGCGCGGGTGACTTTGACGTCCCGGTCTACGCCTTCGAGAACACCGGCGAAAGCGTTCTGATCACCGGGCAATTCAATCGCCAGCGCATCATTGCCAAGGGCGACCGCTACCTCAAGCGGGAGATCGAGGAGATAACTGGCATGTCCGTCGACCGCAAACACCTCTACCTCTTCGACCGCAGCTCTGGAGAGCGGGTCCGGAACTAGGACGCAGTGGAATGGTTCGGGAAATTCTTCGTTCTGAATTGCATACGTATGCAGTCGGAAGTAAACTTGCCAGGCCAATGAAAACTGGCTGGCGTTCACAGGAATCGCGACGAAAGGTTTGACATGGCACGCCATCTGAAAACGGCGAAACCTCTGGAAGAACGGGCGGAGGACGACGCAAAGGTCCGCGCCATCGTGGAAGGCATTCTGGCCGATATCGGCAAGCGGGGCGACGCGGCCGTCCGGGAGCTGTCGCAGAAATTCGACGGCTATACGCCGGAGACTTTCCGCCTGAGCGAAGAGGAGATCGAGGAAGCGCTGGCCAGGGTCTCGAAACGTGATCTGGACGACATCCGTTTCGCCCACGAACAGGTGCGCAACTTCGCCGAACACCAGAAAGCGGCGCTGCAGGACATCGAGGTCGAAACCCTGCCCGGCGTGGTCCTGGGCCACAAGAACATCCCGGTGAATTCGGTCGGCTGCTACGTGCCCGGCGGCAAATACCCCATGGTCGCCTCGGCGCATATGAGCGTCGTGACGGCCAAGGTGGCAGGCGTCAAACGCATCATCGCTTCCGCCCCGCCGCATGAGGGTGCACCGCACCCGGCCATCGTGGCCGCGATGCATATGGGCGGCGCCGACGAGATCTACTGCCTGGGCGGCGTGCAGGCGGTCGGCGCCATGGCGATCGGCACGGAATCCATCGCGCCCGTCGCCATGCTGGTCGGCCCCGGCAATGCCTTCGTCGCGGAGGCCAAGCGTCAGCTCTTCGGCCGGGTCGGCATCGATCTCTTCGCCGGTCCCACAGAAACCATGGTCATCGCCGACGAGACCGTAGACGCCGAGATCTGCGCCACCGATCTGCTGGGCCAGGCCGAGCACGGCCCGACCTCCCCCGCCGTGCTGCTGACCAACTCGGAGAAGCTGGCGCGCGAAACCATCGCCGAGGTGGAACGCCTGCTCTCGGTGCTGCCCACCGCGGATATCGCGGCCAAAGCCTGGGAAGACTACGGCGAGGTGATCCTCTGCGACTCCTACGAGGAGATGCTGGCGCAGTCCGAGTTCATCGCCTCCGAGCACGTGCAGGTCATGACCGACCGGGACGACTGGTTCCTGGAGAACATGACCGACTACGGCGCGCTGTTTCTGGGGCCGCGCACCAACGTCTCTTACGGCGACAAGGTGATCGGCACCAATCACACCCTGCCGACCAAGAAGGCGGGTCGCTACACCGGCGGCCTCTGGGTCGGCAAGTTCATCAAGACCCACAGCTATCAGAGAGTGCTGACAGATCAGGCCTCCGCCATGGTCGGGGAATATTGCTCGCGGCTCTGCATGCTGGAAGGCTTCGTGGGGCACGCCGAACAGGCCAACGTGCGGGTCCGGCGCTATGGCGGACGGAACGTTCCTTACGGCGCGGCGGCGGAACCGCGGGAGGTGGCCGAGTAGTGTCCCTGCCCCGCACATCCTCCTTCCGGCTCGACGGCAAGCGGGCGCTGGTCACCGGCGCCTCGCGGGGCATCGGTCTGGCCTGTGCCGCCGCCCTCGCAGAGGCCGGCGCGCATGTGGTCTGCGCGGCACGCGGCAAAGCGGCGCTGGAGGAAGTCGTCGGACAGCTACAGGCTGAAGGCTGGAGCGCTGAAGCGCTAGAGATGGACATCGCCAATGTTGCCGGAATCGCCGAGGCATTGAAGGCGCAGCCCGCCTTCGACGTGGTGGTGAACTCCGCCGGCATCGCCCGCCATGCTCCGGCGCTGGAGACCAGCCTGGAGGACTATCAGGCAGTCATGGATATCAATCTGCGCGGCGCCTACTTTCTCTCGGTCGAGGCGGCGCGCGGCATGCTGCACGAAGGTAAGCCCGGGTCGATCATCCAGATTTCCTCGCAGATGGGTCACGTCGGCGGTATCGACCGGAGCGTTTACTGCGCCTCCAAACACGCGATCGAGGGCATGGTCAAGGCCATGGCCATCGAATGGGGCCCGAAGAAGATTCGCATCAACTCGATCTGCCCGACCTTCATCCGCACGCCCTTTACCGAGGCCACCTTCGCTGACCCGAAACGGGTCGCCTGGATAGAATCCAAGATCAAGCTTGGCCGTGTTGGTGAAGTCGAGGACGTCATGGGCGCAGTGGTCTATCTGGCGAGCGAAGCCTCGGCCATGGTGACCGGCAGTTCGCTGCGGGTCGACGGTGGCTGGACCGCGGGTTAGAGGAACAGCAGTAATGGCACTCAAAGGCTTCGATCCCAAGTGGAAGGATTTTCCCGACTACATCCTCGGGATCACCCACGAGATCTGGGAAGAGCGCGGCATCGCCTCACTGAAGCACTACTATGCCGAAGACATTCCCATGCGCTTTCCCTCGGGCCTGGTCCGGGGCAACGACGCGGTCATCGAAGGCACCCTCGCGACCTTGGCCGAGTTTCCCGACCGGCAGTTACTCGGCGAAGACGTGATCTGGTCGGGCAACGAGGAGGAGGGTTTTCTCTCCTCCCACCGTATCCTCAGCACGGGCACCCATCTGGGTGACGGCACGTTCGGACCCGCCACCGGCAAGCGCTTCACGGCGCGCGCCATCGCAGACTGCGCCGCGCGGGACAATGTGATCTATGACGAGTGGCTGATCCGGGACTCCGGCGCCATCGTGCGTCAGCTCGGGATGGAGCCTAGGCGTTTCGCCGGCGATCTGATCGCCCGCGAAGGCGGGCCGGAACACTGCGTAAAACCCTTCACGCCGGATCAGGACATTGACGGCGGATATCGCGGACGCGGGAATGAAAATCCCTACGGCGCCTGTCTCGCCGACATCCTGAAACGGATCTTCCAGGCCGATATCGCGGTGATCCGCAAGGACTACGACCGGGCCTGCGCTGTGGAGCACGCCGGCGGCCGCGGCGGACACGCCTGGGATGCCGCGGAGAAACTCTGGATGGGGCTGCGCGCCTCCTTCCCTTCTGCTGTGTTCGAAGTTCATCATCGGATCGGGCGCGAGGACCCCATGATGCCGCCGCGTGCAGCCGTCCGCTGGTCCCTGACTGGAAAGCATGACGGCTTCGGCCTCTTCGGCGAACCGAGCGGTGCCGAGGTGCATGTGATGGGCTTCAGCCACGCGGAGTTCGGCCCCTGGGGCCTGCGCCGCGAATTCACCCTCTACGACGAAATCTCGATCTGGAAACAGATCCTCCTTCAGACCGGGTAATCAGGTATGACACCGCAAGACATGGAACAACGCATCGTTCGCTACGGCGATCTGAAACCCTGCAAAACGGCCTTCATCGACGCCCATACGCCCGGATCGGACCAGAAAGAGAACTTCACCATCATCGGCGGCGGTGTTTCGGAAAGTCCGGACCAGCATGTGCACATCAAGGACACGCCCGGCTTCAACATCGGTGCGGCGGGTCAGCCGCCCAAATGCAAGAACTCCCTGCACACGCACCGCACGGCCGAGGTCTTCTTCGTGCTCAAGGGACGCTGGCGTTTCTTCTGGGGCCGCTGGGGCACGGCCGGCGAAGTGGTGCTGGAGGAAGGCGACATCTTCAACATTCCAACCGGCGTCTTCCGCGGTTTCGAGAACGTCGGCACAGACTACGGAATGATCATGTCAATCCTGGGCGGCGACGATTCCGGCGGCGGCGTGGTCTGGGCGCCGCAGGTTATCGAAGAGGCCCAGGCCCACGGTCTGGTCCTGGGTGACAACGGTCTGCTCTACGACAGCAAGAAAGGGGAAAGTCTGCCCGACGGCGTGGCCCCCATGCCCCTGCTCAACGACGAAGAGTTGAAGGCTTTTCAGGAGGTCCCGGCCAGCGAAGTCGTGCCGAAGTTTGTCCAGCGCTACTGGAATCTCATGGCGCTCGCCGAGGGCGCGCCGGCCAAGGTCATCGGAGCCGACGGCATCATCGCCGACCGGCCAGGCTTCGAGGTGGAGCTGCTGACCCGGGGATCGATTCCGGAGACAACCTACAGCAACACACAGCACGAGGTGTTGATGGTCATGCGCGGCCACTGGCGGCTCGGCTGGAGCGGGCACGAGACCACGCTGGCGCCCGGCGACACCTGTTCCCTGCCGCCGGACTTCGCGCACTCTCTCGCACCGGCCATGACCGGCGAAGCCAGCCTCTACCGGGTCACCAACACCGATGATCCGGCCGGCCCCACACAAGCCCTGATGCAAGCATCCTGAGAGCGTCCCCATGAGCAAAATCACCACCACGCACGTCGGTTCCCTGCCCCGGTCCCAGGAGGTGGTCGACTTCATCTTCGCCCGCGAAAAGGGCGAAGCCTACGACCAGACCGCCTTCGACGCCGCCATGACCGCCGCGGTCGATGAAACGGTCCGCCGGCAGGTCGAGGCCGGCGTGGATATCGTCTCCGACGGCGAGACCTCGAAAATCTCCTACGCCACCTACGTCAAGGACCGCTACACGGGCTTCTCGGGCGACTCTCCACGCAACGCCCCGGCGGACCTGAAGCTCTTCCCGAGTTTTCTCAAACGGCTGGCGGATTCGGGCGGGACGCCACAGTACGCCCGGCCCATGTGCACCGGCGAAGTCACCTCGAAGGGCCAGGGCGAACTGGAGAAAGACATCGCGAACCTCAAGGCCGTTATGGCGAAGCACGGGGCGAAGCGCGGATTCATGAACGCGGCTTCGCCGGGTGTGATCTCGCTGTTCCTGCAGAACCAGTATTACGCCTCCCGCGAGGATTATCTGGCCGCGCTCGCCGAAGCCATGAAGGCGGAGTACGAGACCATCGTCGAAGCCGGCCTGGACCTGCAGCTCGACTGTCCCGACCTCGCGCTCTCCCGCCATATGCTCTTCGCCGATCTTTCGGACGAGGACTTCGTCAAAGTCGCCGAAAGCCACGTGGAGGCACTCAACCACGCCCTGCGCAATGTCCCGCAAGAACGGGTGCGCGTACACATCTGCTGGGGCAACTACGAAGGGCCGCACGTCTGCGATATCGACATGGCGAAGGTCTTTCCGGTTCTCATGAAGACACGCGCCCGCTATGTCCTCTTCGAGACCTCGAACCCGCGCCATGCCCATGAATGGACCGTCTTCCGGGATCGCAAACGCGAGATCCCTGATGACAAGATCCTGATCCCCGGCGTGGTCGACACCACCACCAATTTCGTCGAGCATCCGGAACTGGTCGCCCAGCGCATCGAACGCTTCACCGGCATCGTCGGCGCGGAACGGGTGATTGCCGGCTCCGACTGCGGCTTCGGCACCTTCGCCGGCTTTGGCGCGGTCGATCCGGAAATCGCTTACGCCAAGCTGACGGCCTTGTCTGAAGGCGCCGAGATCGCCGGCCGCGCCTAGAGATGAAACCCGGTCTCGTTCTCCTGCCCGGCATGATGTGCGATGCGCGGCTCTTCGCGCCGCAGATTGCACAGTTCGAACAGAGCTTTGAGATTCACGTCGCAACTTTATCGGGCGAGGACAGCCTGGAGGCGATAGTCGCGACGGCGCTGGCGCGCATCCCCTTCGAGCGCTTCTCCCTGGCCGGCCTTTCCATGGGCGGAATCGCGGCCATGGAGCTGATGGCGCAGGCGCCCGAACGGATCGAGCGGGTGGCGATCCTGGACAGCAATCATCTCGCCGACGCGCCGGAACGGCGCTCGATCCGCCAACGCCAGATCGCGGACGTGGAGGCCGGGAAGCTGCGCCAGGTGATCGTCGAGGAGATGAAGCCCCACTACCTGGCCGAAGCAAACCGCGGCGATGCCGCCCTCCTCGAGCTTCTGATCGAGATGGCCATCGACCTTGGCCAGAGGGTCTTTGTCGAACAGTCGCTAGCCCTGATGAAGCGGCGCGACTACAGCGACGTTCTGGCGGCCTGGGACAAGCCACTTCTGTTGCTCTGCGGCGAAGAGGATGCGCTCTGCCCGCCGGAACGCCACTGGACCATGGCGGATCTCTGCCCGCAGGCGGAGCTGCATATCGTCGCGGGCGCAGGCCACATCAGCACCCTGGAACAGCCGGAAGAGGTCAATCGTCTAATGGGCCGCTTCCTGGCGCAGGAATGAAGGAACAGAACGTGATAGCGGAGCTTTCCGAGACTTTACTTGAGCTTCTGAAGCAGGTCGACACGCCGACGGTTTGCAATGCCATCGAGGTCGCCGAGAGCAAGCGCGGCTTCGATCGCTTTACCCGCGGGACCCTTCTGGCCGCCGATCCCGGCCTGCCGGCGATCTGCGGCTTTGCCCGTACCGCCCGCATCCGCGGCAGCATGCCACCGGAAGATGCCCCCGAGACCGTGCGGGAGCGGCGCATGGGCTACTACCGCTATATGGCCGAGGGCCCGCGGCCGGCGGTCACAGTGATCGAGGATCTGGATTACCCGGACTGCGTAGGCGCTTACTGGGGGGAAATCAACACGCAGGTTCACAAGGGCTTCGGCTTGGCAGGCACGCTCACCAACGGGGTCATGCGCGATCTGGGCGATCTGGCGCCGGATTACCAGGTTCTGGCCGGCTCCATCGGGCCGAGCCACGCCTTTGTCCATGTGGTGGACTTCGACCAGCCGGTGAAGCTCTTCGGGCTGGAGGTCGCACCCGGCGACTTCGTGCACGCGGACCGCCACGGCGCCGTCGTCGTTCCACCAGAACTCCTCTCCCGACTGGAAGACGCCATCTGCAAGATGCAGTCATCGGAAGCGCTGGTTCTGGGTCCAGCGCGCGAACCCGGCTTCGATTTCGAAAAGTTCAAAGCCGCCTGGGAGGCCTTCGAGCAGGCGCGGGTTTAAAGCCGAAGGCTATTTGCTCGGCTGCCAGCCGCAAGACTGGAAGAAACGGGAGACGTCATCACTCAGGAACCCCGTCGCGCTCGCCAGCTGCGGAAGTTCGAAGGAACCGCCGCTGTTGATTTCGACCACTAGCGGCCCCTCGGGCGCCACCGCGATGTCGAGAGACTGATAACGAACCGGCGCAAAGAGCCGCGCGCATTTCTCGTTCACGGCCCGCAGTTCCTGCCAATGAGGCCATTTGAAACCGATCAGCCGTTCACCGGTCACGGGGTGTTCTTCCAGTTCCTCCATCTCCGGGCCCTTGCCCCGGATGACGCGGTGAATCTCTCCGCTCTCGGTGTCGAGCTTGCAGAGCAGGTTGCCCTTGCGCCAGTAATTGTCCGCGATGTTGTCGCCGACCGGCAGCTTCAGCAGCGTCACAGGCGTCATAACCCGGTCGCGGTCCACAAGGTTCATGGTCCGTACAGTCGGGGTAAAGCGCGTCAGCTTTTTGATATCGGGATGGTTCTCGATCAGCTCCTGAAAGAGATAGGGCTTATCGCCGATAACTCTATTCATCACCTCCTGGCAGGAGAAAGAACCTAGATCGCCCAGCTCGGCGGTGTCGCCGTCAAAGGCCGTGATGACAAAGGCGCCGAAACTCGCCATATCGCGGTTCGGCTTGGCGAAGATCGGGAAACTCTTCACCGACGAAAGGAACGCGGCAAGACCGGCCGCGTCGGAAATCTTGGTGTGGTCGCCGAAATCCCGCACGCCCAGATCCACCACGGCCAGGGTGACCGGCGTGCGGATCGCGTTGCGGTTCAAGATCTCGTAGGACAGCCACTTGTCCTCGGTGGTTGAGCGCCAGGTGGTGTCCGAACAACAGTCGGTGATACTCCAATGCAGCCGTTCGGAAATGAAGCTTTCGCGGTCGGCTTTTGAGTAACGCTCCTCATATAACCGGTAGTTGAAATAATCCTGAATAGTCAGCTTGCCCACGGCCTTGCGGACCTTCCAGTAGTCGATCACCATCGAAAAAGGTGTCCGGCCGGTCTGCTGGCTCGCCAGCCTGAAGGCGGTCGCCAGGTCCGACTTCCGGTGATAGAGCTTTTCCTGATCCGCAAAAATTGTTGCTACCTGCGCCATTTCTCAGTTCCCATTGCTACCTGGCTTGAACCGCCCAGAAGGCTGAAGGTGGTGTCCAACAGCTGCGGACAATCAGAGGCAGCTTACAGCCTGCGGGTGAAGGAGAAGTAAACTCGGTCTTGGCCAAAACGCTTCATTATGGGCCAGCGCAGCCAGGAGTCGTGCATTCGCCGGCGCGCGCTCTAAAACCACTATAGATAGTATTGGCAATCTCGCGTCGGCATCGCGCCGCTGTTTTTCCCTATTGACGCGGGAAGCCATTCGATCAAGTCTAATTCCCATGTCTGATCTGGCACACATTGGCTGTAACGACCGGCGCGCCACGGGCTGCGATCTCGTCGTTTGAGCTGAGGCCACGGGCCTTCCGCCCCGCAGGTGCGCGCGTCCCTTCGAGGACGCGAGATACCGAAGCTGTTCCGCTCACCAGTTATCAGATCTGTGTCCTCATCACATGGAAAGACAATCCCGCCTGCGGATCGCCGTTGATATCGGTGGTACCTTCACCGACGTGGTTCTGGCCAACGCCGATAACCGGATCCTTGCTACCATCAAGACGCCAACCACTGCCACCAACCCCACCATTGGTGCGCTGACCGGCGTCGAACAGGTGATCGCCGATGCCGGCTTCGCGATGGGCGATATCGGCAGCTTCATCCACGGCACCACGCTGGCGACCAACGCCTTGATCGAGCGTCGGGGCGCGAGGGTTGCCGGGATCACCACCGCAGGCTTTCGGGACATACTTGAGATCGCCTACGAGCGTCGTTACAGCCAGTACGATATCGATCTGGAAAAACCGGACTTCATTGTACCGCGCGCGCGCTGCTTCACAGTGCCGGAACGTATGTCAGCGCGCGGCGAGGTGATCGAGACCCTGGATGAAAGCGCGCTCGACAGTCTGATCGCGGAACTCGATGCCTGCGGCGCAGAAGCGGTCGCCATCTGCCTGCTACATGCCTACGCCAATCCGGCGCATGAACAGCGGCTGCGCGAACTGCTCGCTGAACGGCGGCCCCGCCTGACCGTCTCCCTCTCCAGCGAGGTTAGCCCGGAGGCGCGTGAATTCGAGCGGCTCTGCACCACCATTGCCAACGCTTACGTTCAGCCCCTCATGTCGCGCTACCTCACCGACTTTGCCGAGACCTTCGCCGCCAAGGGACTGACCTGCCGGATCCTGATGATGACTGCGGGTGGCGGCATGACCACCATCGAAACCGCCTCACGGCTGCCGATCCGCCTGGTGGAATCCGGCCCGGCCGGTGGCGCAATCCTGGCCGCGCAGGTCGCGGCAAGCTGCGGCGCGGAGCAGGTGCTCTCCTTCGATATGGGCGGGACGACGGCCAAGCTCTGCCTGATCGACGACTATAAACCCCAGACTTCCCGCCAGTTCGAGATCTCCCGCGCTGCGCGCTTCATCAAGGGCAGCGGCATGCCGGCCCGCATCCCGGTGGTGGAGATGATCGAGATCGGCGCCGGCGGAGGCTCCCTGGCCTCCGTGGACCGGCTGGGCCGCCTTTCCGTCGGTCCGCAGAGCGCCGGCAGCGAACCAGGGCCCGCCGCTTTCGGCAAGGGCGGCCAGAATCCGACGGTGACCGATGCAGACGTGGTGCTGGGCTTCATCGATCCGGAGGCTTTCGCCGAAGGCCGCCTGCAGATCGATCTGCCGGCGGCGCAAATTGCACTTCAGAAGCAAGTCGGCGACCCGCTGGCGACCGACGCCGCCGGGGCGGCCCTCGGTGTCAGCCAGATCGTCGATGAAAGCATGGCCAGCGCCGGCCGCATGCACGCGGTGGAGTCGGGCAAGGATCTGGGCGAACGCACCATGATCGCCTTCGGCGGCAACGGCCCGCTGCATGCCACCCGGGTGGCGCGCCGGGCCGGCGTTCGGAGGATCCTGGTGCCGCGCGACCCAGGGGTCGGCTCAGCGGTCGGCTTTCTCTTCGCGCCGGTCGCCTTCGAGATCGTGCGCAGCCGCTACGCGACACTGGACGGCCTCGAGATCGAGGACCTGAACCAGCTCTTCGACGCCATGATTTCCGAGGCCGAAGAGGTCGTGCGCATCGCGGCACCCGAGGAAAGCCTGGTTCGCAGGCGCACGGCCTTCATGCGCTATCACGGGCAAGGACACGAGATCGAAATCGCCCTGCCCGACCGGGCGCTCGGCGCAGACGACATCGAGGCTCTGCGCAGTGCTTTCGAAGCCGAATACCGGCGGCAGTTCGCCCGCACCGTCCCCGGCATGACGATCGAAATCCTGAACTGGGCGGTCCGGGTTTCGACGCCGGAGCAAGCGCAGATTAAGCTCGACGCCGTGACGGAAACGCAACTGCGCCAACCTGAGACAACGCGGCAGATCCGCTGTGAAGCCAGCGGCGACCTTCTGGAGGCGGGTTTGTTTCAGCGCGCAGACCTGGCGCCTGGCGACCGGATCGCCAGCCCGGCGCTGATCGTCGAACCGCAGACCACGACCCTGGTCTCATCAGGATTTTCCGCCGCCGTGGACCGCGCTGGCAACCTGCTTCTCGAACGCACAGACGCGATGGAGATTTCGTTATGACCGGCTTCACCGCACCCCAATACCAGGTCATGTGGAACCGCCTGCTGGCCGTCGTCGAGGAACAGGCGCAGGCCCTGATCCGGGCGGCCTTCTCGCCCATCGTGCGTGAATGCGGGGATGTCTCGGCCGGCATCTTCGACCTGCAGGGCCGCATGCTGGCCCAGGCGGTCACCGGCACGCCCGGCCACATCAATACTATGGCCGAGGCGGTCAAGGATCTGCGCGGGCGCTTTCCGCTGCAGGAGATGAAGCCGGGCGACATCTACATGACCAACGATCCCTGGATCGCCTCGGGACATCTGAACGATTTTTTGCTGGTCATGCCGGCCTTCTACCAGGGCCGCGTCGTCGGCTTTACCTCCTGCACCTCACATCTGGTGGACCTTGGCGGTCAGGGCATGGGCCCGGAAGGCTCCGACATCTTCGACGAGGGCCTGCGCATCCCGCCTTGCAGACTGGTCGACGGCGGCGAGATCAACGCTCTGTTGCTGGAGATCATCAAGACCAACTCCCGCGAGCCGGTCGCCAACGAGGGTGACATCTACGCGCTGATCGCCTGTTGCGAGATCGGTGCGAAACGGCTGGTAGAGATGATGGCGGAGTTCGGCCTCGAACACCTCGACCCGTTGGCCGCGCACATCATCGAGACCTCGCGCCGGGGAACCCTGGCCGCTATCGCCGAGGTCCCGCCGGGAACTTACCGCAACAACCTCAAGATCGACGGTTACGAAACGGAAATCGAACTTTGCGCCAGCCTGAGCATTTCCCCCGAAGGCATTCTGCTCGATTTCACGGGCACCTCTGGCTGTTCGGCCAAGGGCATCAATGTGCCGCTGAACTACGCCACCGCCTATTCGGTCTTTGCCCTGCGCTGCATCATCGGCCCGGACATTCCGAACAACGCGGGTTCGCTGGAACCTTTCCGGGTGCGCGCGCCCGAGGACTGTATCCTCAACGCTCAACCTCCGGCGCCGGTCGCCATGCGCCACACCATCGGCCAGCTTACACCGGACCTGGTCTTCGGCTGCCTGCATCAAGCCCTGCCCGAGCGCATCCCGGCGGAGGGCGCCTCCTGTATGTACGATTTACCCCTGCGCAGCGTGCCGGAAGTCGCGCGCAATGGCGGTGAGGTTTTCGCAGTCGAACTGGCGCACAACGGCGGCACTGGGGCGCGACCGCGAAAAGATGGTCTCTCTGCAACCGCCTTTCCCAGCGGGGTTTGGGGAAGCCAAGTAGAGATAACGGAATCGGTCGCGCCCGTCTTGGTCACGAAACGTGAGTTGCGGCGCGACAGCGGTGGCGCCGGTGAGTGGCGTGGCGGTTTGGGTCAGCACATCGAACTGCGCGCCGCCAACGGCGAAGCCTTCCTAGTCTTCCTCTCGGTGGACCGGATCAAGTTCCCCGCACGCGGGCGCAGCGGCGGAAAGCCCGGCGCGCCCGGTTCGATCCGTTTGGACGATGGACCGGGTCTGCCGGGCAAGGGCGAGCTTCGGGTCGAGGCCGGCCAGACCCTGATCTTCGAAACGCCGGGCGGCGGCGGTTTCGGCGACCCTGCCGCACGACCGACCGAACGGATACAGCGCGATCTCGACGATGGACTGATCAGCGCCGAGAGTGCGGTCAGGGATTACCGGCAAGACGGGGGAGAGCTTTAGAATGATCCAGCCTAATCCCCAGATCGCCGCGCTGGCGCCCTATGCGCTCGCCGATCTCTCGGCACCAGCGGGCAAACGGCTCATTTCTCTGGCCCAGAACGAAAGCGCCTTTCCGCCCAGCCCGGAAGCAATTACGGCCGCGCAGGAGTCCCTCTCCGCGTCGCATCTCTATCCCGATCCCGACTGGAAAGATCTACGCCGGGCCATCGCGGAGCTTCACGGCATTCCGACAGAAGGCATTCTCTGCGGTGCCGGATCAATGGAACTGATCGCCTGCCTGACTCACTGCTACTGCGGACCGGGCGACCGGGTCCTCTCCAGCCAATATGCCTATGCCTTCTTCCGCACGGCCACGCTCGCGGCGGGCGCCGCCTACGACGCTGCACCTGAAAACGGCCTCACACTCTCGGTCGACGCTCTGCTCGCCGCAGTACAGCCCGAGACGAAAATTGTCTTCGTCGCCAATCCAGGCAATCCAACAGGCACGCGCATCGGATACGCGGAACTTGCGAGGCTCCGGAACGCGCTTCCGACCGATATCCTGCTGGTGATCGACGAGGCTTACGGTGAGTTCGCCGATGCCCCCGGTGAGGCTACCTTCGATCTGGTCGCACGCGGCGACACGGTCGTCCTGCGCACGCTGTCGAAGGCCTACGGGCTCGCGGGACTGCGCGTCGGCTGGGGCCTTTTTCCCTCCGCAATCGCCTCGGAAATTCGAAAAGTTCTGAACCCAAACAATATCAGCATCGTGAGCCAGGCGGCCGCGACCGCGGCCGTCGAAGATCAGGACTATATGCACGAAGTTTGCCGCGCGACCGCGGCGCGGCGAGACCGCTTTCGCGCAGATCTACTGGCTCTTGGACTTAACGCGCCCGAGAGCTTCACCAACTTCCTCCTGATCGAATTTAACGACTCTGGCGCCGCTCAGCGCGCCGATGCCGCGCTCAGGGACGAAGGGATTCTTATGCGTGGCATGGCCGGCTACGGTCTGCCGCAATGCCTACGCGCGACAATCGGCGCGGAAGCGGACATGCAGGCCGCCACAGAAATTTTGATCAGCTGGCGGAACCGGGAGATGCAATCATGATCACTCCGTCACGCGGCCGTGCCCGTATCGGTGTCCTAGTGCCTTTCACCAATTGCAATCTCGAAGCCGACATGGCGCTTCTGCGCCCCGCAGGCGTCTCCTTCCACTTTGCGCGGATGGGCGGGTACGATCTGGAGGCCGTGCCCGATGCCGAGCAAATGGCGGGACTTGGTGAGGCTGAACTGGACGAACCCTTACGGCTGCTGTCTGGTGCGCGACCCGATGTGGTGCTCTACGGCTGTACTTCGGCAACTCTCACCCACGGCAGGACCTTCGATCGCAAACTGGCGGCGCGAATCAAAGCCGGCAGCGGCGCTGAGACGGTGACGGCCGCGGGCGCGCTGGTTCATGCCCTCCGCACGCTCGACGTCAAGCGCGTGGGTTTTGCCTCCCCCTACGTCGCCGAGATCAACGATCTGGCCATCGCCTTCCTGGCCGACACAGGGATCGAAACGGTCGCGCGCGCGGATATCGGCGTTGCGCTCGACAACTACGGCCAAGGCGAACTATCGCTCGACGAGGTTTTCGATCTCGGCCTACGGACGGCATCCGACGATGCGGAAGCCATCGTCCTTTCCTGCACGGACATGCGCAGCGTCGAAGTGGTCGAACGGCTAGAGGCGCAGACCGGCAAACCCGTAATCACCTCCAATCAGGCGATGCTGTTCGAAGCGCTCCAGCTTCTCGACATCGGGCCGGGCGACGAGACCTGCGGCCGGCTGTTCCGGCGGCGAGCGGACAGTGAGGGTCGAAGGGAGCCAAGTTCTCTGGCTGGCGTGACCCTAGACTTTTCTTCGCAAAGCACCGAGCCACAGTAAGAGGAACCGAACGTGGAACAGCCCGCTCCCTCCCGCAGAGGCTCGAGCCGAAGAGAGCGAAGAAGCTCGGCAAAGTCCTTGTCTCAGCTTCCCTGGCGCCGTGTCGTCAATCCCTACCCGCCAATGGAGATTCTGTCGGCGGATCAGCTCGACGCCATTCACCGCTCTTCACTGCGCATTCTGGAAGAACTCGGCATCGAGGTCATGAGTGACCGGGCGCTGGATATCTTCGAGAAAGCCGGCGGCGAGGTGGATCGGGCCAGCGGTACCGTGCGCCTTGACCGGAACCTCGTGATGGAGACCATCGCGACCGCGCCCGAGACCTTCGCGCTGACACCCCGCAACGCCGAGCGTCAGATCATTCTCGGCGGCAACCACATCAACTTTTCCATGGTGGCCGGGCCACCCAACGTACATGACCGGGAGCGGGGCCGGCGCGCGGGAAACTACAAGGATTACTGCGACTTCATCCGTCTGGCACATTACTTCAACGTGGTGCACCTGATCGGCAACCAGGTGATTGCGCCGATAGAACTGCCAGCAAACTCCCGCCATCTGGATACCTACGACGCCAACCTCACCTACTCGGATCTCTGCTTTCTGGTCTCCGCCATCGGACGCAATCGCGCCCTCGACGGCATCCGCATGATGGCCATCGCCCGCGGGCTGAGCCTGGAAGAGATCGCCCGCGACCCCGGGGTTATGACCATCATTTCGGTCAACAGCCCGCGCAAGTTCGACGACGCCATGGCGGAAGGCCTCATGACCATGGCCGAGTTCGGTCAGCCTGTGGCCGTGACGCCCTTTACACTGATGGGCGCCATGACGCCGGTAACCTTAGCCGCTGGCCTTGCACAGCAGAATGCCGAGGCGCTCTTCGGCATCGCGCTGACCCAGTTGGTCAATCCAGGCGCGCCCGTGCTCTATGGGGCCTACACCTCAAACGTCGACATGCGCTCTGGCGCGCCGGCCTTCGGAACGCCGGAGAACACCAAGGCCAACATCGCCAGCGGCCAGCTTGCGCGCAAATACCGCCTGCCCTACCGATGTTCGCCGACAAATGCCTCAAACGCCGCCGATGCGCAGGCAACCTACGAAACCGAAATGGCGCTCTGGGGCGGCGTGCTGGGTCACGGCAATCTGCAATACCACGCCGCCGGCTGGCTCGAGGGCGGACTGACGGCCTCCTTCGAAAAGTTCGTGCTCGATGTGGAGATGCTGCAGCACATGGCCGAGTTCCTGGAGCCCATCAAGGTGGACGAGGACGAGCTGGGCTTCGAGGCCATCAAGTCGGTGCCCACGGGCGGCCACTTCTTCGGTACCGAGCACACCATGGAGCGCTACGAGACCGCCTTTTACCAGCCACTGGTGTCCAACTGGCAGAACTACGAGAACTGGGAACAGGCCGGCGGCAAGACGGCGGAGGAACGCGCCACCGAGATCTGGAAACAGGCCCTGCAAGAATACCAGCAGCCGGCGATGGATCCTGCCATCCGCGAAGAACTCGACGCCTACATGGTCAAGCGGCGCGAAGAAATCGGTGACGGGGAGCCATGACGCAATCGGTCCAGCTTTCCGAGCCTCAGGTCTTCGAGCATGTCGCGGATTTCGCGCTGAACAGCCATAGCGCCATTCCCGAGAGCGCCCTGCGCATGGCCGCAACATTACTCCTGGACACGGTCGGTGTGGCCGCAGGCGCGGTGTCACTGGAAGCCGGGCGCATCGCACGCGAAATTGCGTTGGACTTCTATGCCGCACGCGACAAAGCCTCCAGCGCGCGCCTGTTGTTCGACGGCCGCCGCGCCAGTCTGGTTGGGGCCGCCTATGCCGCCGCGACGCAGATCGACAACCTGGACGCCCACGATGGCTACAACCCGACCAAGGGCCACATCGGCTGCGCCGCGGTGCCGGCACTCTTCGCCTTCGCCGAACTCAAGCGGAACCTGACGGGACGGGACGCCCTGGCTGCCTTGGTTGTAGCGTACGAGATCGCCGCCAGAGCCGGCATCAGCCTGCATGCGACCGTCACCGACTATCACACCTCCGGCGCCTGGAATGCTCTCGGCGTTGCCGCGCTCGGCTGCCGTCTCATGGGCTTCGACCGGGAGACGCTGCGCCAGGCTCTGGGCATCGCCGAATACCACGGGCCACGCAGCCAGATGATGCGCGAGATTGACAATCCCACCATGCTGCACGACGGCTCCGGCGTAGGCGCCCTGACTGGCATCAGTGCCGCGCTGCTCGCCGCGCGTGGTTTCCAAGGCGCACCTGCCTTGACCGTGGAAGCAGAAGAAGTCGCTGGCGTATGGGATGATCTGGGCGAGGTCTGGACCATCGAAGACAACTATATCAAGCCCTACCCCATCTGCCGCTGGGCCCACGCCGCCATCGACGCTGTACGCAGCCTGATGCTGACGGAGTCCTTCTCGCCATCCGACATAGCAGCAATTGAGGTTCGAACCTTCCACGAAGCCGCACGGCTTTATCCGGGCATGCCGGAAACGAGCTCACAGGCGCAGTACAGTCTCGCCTTCGCGATCGCGGTTCAGCTCCTCCATGGCCGCATTGGACCGGAACATGTTGATGGTGCCAACTTGCGCGATCCCGATGTCGCGGCGTTTGTCGAACGTATCTCGGCAAAGGAAAGCGAAAAACACAACGCGCGCTTCCCGCAAGGCCGCTGGTCGGATGTCAACATCACGCTCTCCGACGGACGGCGTTTGGAATCAGGTGATGTCCACGCCCGGGGCGGGCCGGAAGCGCCGATGTCTGCCGAAGAGATCAAGGAGAAATTTCACACGATGACTCGTGAGGCCCTTCCGGACCTGCGGTCTGCACAGATTGTGTCAGCGTCAGGCGCGATCCTCGAAGAAGGCGCACCCTTTACCCTATTGAGCGACCTCGTATACCCGCCAGCGGAGGGGGCAATGTGACGGACCTCAGGATCGTCATTCACGACGCAGAGCCGGAACCGTTGTTGCGGGAACTCGAGGGGCGCCATCCCGATCTCGCCATCAAGAGCTGCAACAGCTATGAAGACCTGCCTCCGCTGCTCGAAACTTTCCGCCCGGAGGTCGTTTTCACCGTGCGATTCGCCGGCACACCAAACTTCCCGACAACGGCATTGCTCGGGCCAGCCGGACCGAAGTGGATCGCGGTCGGCGGCTCGGGCGTCGACCACCTGGGCCAGTGGGACACGAGCAAGGTCACGGTCACCAACTCGGCGGGAGTTGCAGCCGACATGATGGCCGAGTACGCCCTCGGCGCGATGCTGCACTTCACACTGGACGTTCCGGGTCTCGAACGCGACCGTCAGGCGCGAAGCTGGACCGGGCGCATCATGACGCCGATCAAGGGCAAGCATCTGCTGATTGTCGGGCTCGGACATACGGGTCAGGCCGTCGCGCGGCTGGCCAAGGCCTTTGGCATGACGGTCAGCGGTGTGCGCGCCAACCCGCGCCCTACGCCCCATGTCGACAAGGTGCATGCAACAAGCGCTCTCGACGGCCTTTGGGGCGACACCGACTATGTCGTGGTCTGCGCACCGCTGCTCGAATCCACGCGCGGTCTGATCGATGAAGCGGCCTTCGCGGCTATGAAACCTGGCGCGGTCCTGGTAGATGTTTCGCGCGGCGGCATCGTGAAACAGACGCCCTTGCTGGAAGCTTTGCAATCGCATCGATTGGCGGGTGCCGCGCTCGATGTCTTTGAAACGGAGCCCCTGCCCCGCGACAATCCGCTGTGGAATCTGGACAACGTTATCCTCTCGCCGCACTGCTCCAGTGTCTACAAAGGCTGGGAGTTGGGTTCGATCCACATGTTCGCAGACAACCTGGATCGCTGGCGCAAGGGTGAGGCACTGTTCAACGTGGTGGATCCGGCGCGCGGCTACTAACGACCCTTGCTATCGCATTGACAAGCCGACGTCCCCCTGACAGGGATCATGGGCCCGATTTCGGGCCCGGATTATGTAAGGGAGAAGCCGCATGCAGAGCTACCAGCATTACATCAATGGTCAGTGGGTGGAGCCCGCGTCCGGCGAATGGTTCGATACGACCAATCCCTATAGCGGCGAAGTCTGGGCCAAGATGGCGCAGGGCAATGCCGCCGATGCCGCAGCCGCCGTCGCCGCCGCGAAGGCCGCCTTCGAAGGCGGTTGGGCGGAGACCAAACCGACCGAACGCGGCCGTCTGCTCTATAAGCTCGCCGATCTGATCGAACGCGATTCAATGCGCCTGGCAGAGACCGAGGTGCGCGACAACGGCAAGCTGATCGCCGAGATGTCCGGTCAGACCAAATATATGGCCGAGTGGTATCGCTACTACGGCGGCCTGGCCGACAAAGTCGAGGGCGCGGTGATCCCCAGCGACAAACCAGGCATCTTTAACTTCACCCGTTATGAGCCACTGGGTGTCATCGGTATGATCACGCCCTGGAACTCGCCACTACTGCTACTGACCTGGAAGCTGGCCGCCGCGTTGGCAGCCGGCAATACAGCAGTGGTCAAACCCTCCGAATTCACGTCCGCCTCTACGCTGGAATTCATGAGCTTAATTGAAGAAGCCGGTTTCCCGCCGGGCGTGGTCAACACAGTGACCGGCTTCGGCAAGGACGTCGGCGCAGCGCTGGTCGAACACCCGGACGTCGCCAAGATCGCCTTCACCGGCTCCGACCTCTCCGGCCAGAAAATCTATGAGTCCGCCGCCAAGTCGATCAAGCATGTCTCGCTGGAATTGGGCGGCAAATCGCCCAACATCGTGTTCGAGGACGCCGACATCGAAGCCGCTGTCATGGGCGCCATCTCCGGCATCTTCGCCGCAACCGGCCAGACCTGCATTGCCGGCTCCCGCCTTCTGCTCCAGCGCTCGATCCATGATCAGTTTGTGGAACGGCTGGTGGAGGTCGCCAAGACCGCCAAGATCGGCGATCCCATGTCGCTCGAAACCCATGTCGGGCCCGTCACCACGCCGCCGCAGTATCAGAAAGTACTCGACTATATCGAGATCGCGAAACAGGACGGCGCCGCCTGCGTTTTGGGTGGGCAGAAGTACGAAGGCCCCGGCGCGACCGGCGGTCAGTTCGTCGAGCCGACTATCTTCACGGGAGTCAGCAATGCCATGCGCATTGCCCAGGAAGAGGTCTTTGGGCCCGTGCTCGCGGTCATCCCTTTCGAGGACGAACAAGAAGCCATCGCCATCGGCAACGACGTCGATTTCGGCCTGGCCGCCGGCGTCTGGACCCAGGACATCGGCCGGGCGATCCGGATGTCGGAGAAGCTGCGCGTGGGGACGGTCTGGATCAATACCTATCGCGCCGTCAGCTTCACCTCACCCTTCGGCGGCTTCAAACGCAGCGGCATCGGACGGGAGAGTGGGCTAGACGCCATCAAGGAATATATGCAGGTGAAGTCGGTCTGGATCGCCCAGGAGACCACCGTCGCCAACCCCTTTATCATGAGGTGAAGCGCAGAGCAGGTCTCAGGGAGCAGCTTGCTCGGCTACTCCTATTCCCAGTCCAGCCGATTACTTGCCCAGATTCAAAATCTCGACACGCCTGTTTTCACCGGCGTCTTGAGCGACATCAGGCAGCAAGGCGCTCTCGCCTTTTCCACGCGGTTCCAGACGTGCCGCATCCAGACCATGCTCATTCACCAGGAAGCTGACCGCCGCCTCTGCCCGGGCTTGTGACAGCCGTTTATTGTATTCCGCAGAGCCCACAGCGTCAGTATGGCCGGCAATGACGAACTTGGATTCCTTGAAGGCCTCCATGGACAGAGCCTTGCCCACCTCAGTGAGCTGCCGCTTGGCCAAGGGTGTGAGTTCGGCGGAGTTGAACTCGAAAGTAACCTCCGGAAGGTTCACGGAGGTCGGCTGCGCCGCCGTGATTCTCAGACCGCGCTTCGGCGCAAGCTGAAAGGCGATGGCTTCCGCATCCATGACCGGCTCTTCGGCCGAAACTGTAGACGACGTAAAAAACAGCGCGCTGGCCAGAGCCAGAGCGCCCGTAACGCCCCCAACGTAGCGCATCATTTCAAAATCTCCCGTGAAGCGATTTAGCCGCTATTTTAACCACCAGAGGGGTGTTCGATCAAGCCACGCCGCCTGTTTGCACCAGAGTCGTGACACCCCAGCTAGGGGTTATGCGGCGATCCACCAAGACTTCTCTGGAGGTCACGAAAGCGTGACCGATCCCCTCTCCGCAAGCGGCCTATACCGCCGATCCGTTCTTTGTTAGCCTGAAGGCACCCGGGGAAAGGCGCGCAGCAGACGTCCCCACCCACGGGATCTTTCGGACGATAGCCCGCAGGGAGTAGGTTGCTTCATGGTGCAATGGCCGACTCTGGTTTCCCGGAGCCACATTTTCTCGTTCTTTATCGCCGTCATACTGGGCGTCCTGGCCTTCGTTTCATCCAGCTCGAGCGTACAGGCCGCTAAGGAGCGGAGCGAACGGGTCGCCTTGGTCATCGGAAACACCGCCTACAGCACGCTGCCGCCGCTGGTCAATCCTGGTAACGACGCGGCCGATATGGCTAAGGCGCTGGAAGCCGTCGGCTTCGAGGTGATCGTTAAAACCGATCTCAAGCGCGACGAAATGCGCAAGACGATCCGCGAGTTCCGCAAACGGCTGAAACGCGGCGCGGTCGGGCTGTTTTACTATTCCGGACATGGTCTGCAGGTTGATGGCATCAACTATCTGCTGCCCGTGGATGCGGCTGTCGAGTACGCCGAAGAACTGCCCAACGTGGCCGTGGATGCCAACGAAGTGCTCAACGTCTTGCGCGCCAAGAAACTGGGCTTCAGCTTCGTCATTTTGGACGCCTGCCGTAACAACGGCATGGAGCGGCGCGACCAGCAGGCGGTCCAAGGCCTGGCCCGCATGGATGCCCCTGAAGGCGCGCTGATCGCCTATTCCACCGGCCCGAACCAGCTGGCCAGCGACGGCTTCGGGCGCAACTCCATCTATACCGGGGAGCTGCTGAAAGAAATCGACCAGCCGGGCCTGCGCATCGAAGACGTTTTCAAACGGGTCCGCGCCTCCGTCAGCCGGGCATCGGCGGGCGATCAGGTGCCAGTCGAATTCACCTCCCTGGTCGGCGACTTCTATTTCAAAAGCCCGGCGCCCGCCAGTTTCCAGACCGCCAGCACCACGACCCTGCCGAAACTGAAGATCGGCGAGGAGTTCAAGGACTGCGCCGACTGCCCGACGATGGTCGTGATCCCCAAGGGCAAATTCGTCATGGGCAACGACGGTGGCAAACGCGAACAGCGTCCGGCCCGCGAAGTGACAATCCCGCGCGACATGGCGCTCGGCAAGTTCGAGGTCACCTTCGACGAATGGGATGTCTGCGCCAAGGATGGCGCCTGCCCGCCGGCAACGTCGGACGAAGGTTGGGGACGCGGCAAGCGGCCGGTTATCAACGTGACCTGGGACGATGCGCGTCAGTATGTGCGTTGGCTCAGCCGGAAGACCGGGCAAGCCTACAGCCTGCCTTCGGAAGCACTTTGGGAGTATGCCGCGCGCGCCAACACGACCTCGGCCTATTGGTGGGGGGATGCGATGGGCGAGGACCTGGCGAACTGCCGACGCTGCGGCAGTCAGTTCGACGGTCAGACGGCGCCGGTCGGCTCGACCAAAGCCAATAGCTTCGGTTTATACGACGTCCACGGCAACGTCTGGGAATGGGTCGAGGATTGCTGGCATAACTCCTACCGCAACGCGCCGGTCGATGGCAGCGCCTGGACGAGCGGGTCCTGCACCATGAGCGTCTTACGCGGCGGCTCCTGGCGCGACAACGACCGGGCGGCGGAGGTCACCACGCGCGGACGCTTCGGCCTGGGCTCGCGCAACGACTTCGGTTTCCGCGTGGCCCGCCAGGTTCCACAGTAGAGCATTTCCCCAGTAACGCGTTTTCGTCAGTCGGTGCGAATGACGACTTGCACGACACCGCTGTCGATATATTGCACAGGCAAGATCGCAGAAGCTTCGGAACTGTGGCGCGCTGCCAGGGAAAGAGCGATCTCGCAAACACGTTCGAGCGTGACCTCTTGACCTAGATGAGGCTGCCAGTGGGCTTTCCCATCCACCCCCTCGGTCGCAACAGCGCTTTCAAGCTGGACGCCCTTCAGTATGAAGCGCTCACCAGAGCTTGGCTGATCTTTTCCGCAATGAATTGCCCGCAGCACGGCGGGACTATGAACCTTAGGTAGAGCATCACGCTTGAGCAGCCGGTCCCGCTGCACCCCCGGGTCAACCGTGGGCGGGAGCGTCTGCGCAGACGACGCGGCAGTGCTCACAAGCGACAGAGCTACGCAAAGGAGGAAGCCAGGCTTCATGCTCGATCTCAAATTCGGCGGCAAGACTTACATCGCCCTGCGCGTACTGCGCGTTACTCCTGCTCGGTGACCGGCAAACCGAAGCTCGGCAGCAACGCGGGCAGAACCTCATCGTCCCGCGACTGCTCCAGATCGGTCCAGAAATCGCGGGTGACGAAGGACAATCCCGCATAGGCCTGACCGGATCCACGTCCCGGATAAGTCATCAGATAACCGCCGCAGTATTCATCGACGCTGTAGGGCGAAACCGTCGGATCGCGGCTAAAGGCTGCATCCGCTGGCGTGTTTTGCCAGGAGAGTGAGGTCAGGACCACATCGGGACAGGCCTCGACGATCACCTCCAGCATTTCCGAAATGGCTTCGGAATCCGCCTCGGAAATCAGAACGGAAGAGCCCTCTCCGACGGTCTCCGTACCGGCGCCCGGTGCGATCTCGCTCAGGCTCTCGAGGGTCTGCAGCAGGGTCTCCGCTTGGGCAACCGGGGAAGCATCGGCCTGACGTGCTGGTTCATCCCGCCGCTCGACGATCGAAGGCGGAAGCACGACATTGGTTGGCGGGGATACCGCTGGAGGTGTGGGCGTTTCTGCTTCTGGAACGAACTCAGGCAGCAGTGCCGAGACATTGAAGGAAGACGGCAGAGGCTCGTCGGAAACACGCGCAGAGTCGCTGATCAGCAGAACCGGCTGCAACTGCGAGTCCACCACCGACAAGCTGCTCGATCCGCTGGCATCGACTTGTCCGAGCGCGGTGTCGAGGCCCACAAAGTCGTTGAACTGAACCGCGCCGCTGCCGGAGTTCAGGGCCAGATCGGGATTGATATTGGGTTCGCCGACTGCGCCATCCACCAGACCGTCGAAGATGATATCGCCGCCGGTGGTGTCGATGGAGACATCCGCGGAAACGATAGCGTTGCCGTCTAGCGTGAAACCATCGTCCGCAAAAATTTGAACGCTTGTCCCCTCGATGAAAACATTGCCTTCGACTGCTTCCAGAACAACCTCGCCTGCAGCATCCAGGTTCGCGTTGAGCGTAAGGTCCAACCCTGCATCGATAAGGATCGAGCCGTTCTCCGAAACAATGTTTGCATCGATGAATACGTTATCCAATTCGGACCCGACTGTGACGTCACCACCAGCATCGATCCCGTGGGAAACGAAAACATCTCCGGCCTGACTCACAACACTGATATCGCCGCCCGCTGACAGACCGTCTGCCAGTTCCGTTGACGTCAAAGTGATGTCTGCCGGGACCTCTATAGCGCCAACGCCATCCAGGAAGATGCCGCCGCTATCTGTCACGCCAGCGACGGAGACATCGCTGCCGAAGGTGATGGGCGCTGCGTCCGTTCCGATCCCGGTCGCGGCAACCAACTCGACGGTTCCCTCACTGTTCATGGTGATAACCGGCCCCGAGTTGCTGTTATTGACGATCGCGCCAACGCCGTCGGAGGAGACACCGTCCGCCTGCAGGCTCAGGGACGACTCGGATGCCGAGAAATCGATGCCGCCGCCATCGGCGAAGATGATGTCATCGTGGGCAATCAACGTCAGGTCGTTGGCCCCGGCGCCGGCGAAAATCCCGGTCGCGATGATGATGTCGCCATCCTGTGTGTTGGCTCCGGCCGTACCGGTCTGGACGACGACGTTCGCGACATTCAAGGCGGCTTCGAGGACACTGGCTCGGAGGATTCCGTCATCATCCGTCGTCGTGAAGGGATCCAACTCGGTCCCTGTACCGGTGACGTTGGCGTCGCCTTCCGAATCGTCGATGGTCAGGTTGTTCGGATCGAGCAGCAGCGTGCCTTTCTCGCCTTGGGCCGCCGACAGGTCGACCGACCCCTCGAATGCCAGCGTCTCTTTACCTGACACTTCGGCGAAGCCGCCGTCGCCACCGGATGCCCCGCCCCGCGCAGTGATCTCGCCTTCGAACCTTGTGGTCTTATCGGCCCAGACGATCGTCCGACCGCCGTCGCCTGCGCTCAGCGCATCCGCTTCGATCCGCGCACTCTCGGCGACATAGGTATACTGGGCGTTGGGTTCCGGACCGGCGCCCTGGTAGTTGCCGCCGACCAGGGCCTCGCCACCGCCAACATCGCCCGAAACGTCGATCAATGCCCCGTCAAAGAGGCCGACTTTCTCGCCGAGCACGGCGACCCGGCCGCCCTCTTCGCCCGCGTCTTTGCCCGAGGCATCGAGCTTGCCGGCGACATTGACGATACCGGACCCACCGCCGTTCAGCACGATGCGGCCCGCGGTCTGCTCGACCGTCTGCGCCTCGACGATACCGTCCATGTTGATGACGTTGGCCACCAGGCTCTGCGCGTCGTTGACCGAGAGCGCGACCACGCCGCCATTGGCGCTGATGATCCCGGAATTCGAGACCTTCGCGGCCTTCGAAAGAGCGGCCGGCATCGCCCCCTCATCGTTCTCGGCGACGGCTAGCTGGATCAGCTTGTCACCGTAGAGATCGACCGTGAAAGCGCCACCGGAAGCGAGCTCAACCCGCCCGAGGCGCGCGGCGATAGCGCCGGAGTTCTCGACCCAGGGCGCCACCAGGGCGACGAGGCCGCCCTCCGCAGCAGTGATCTGACCCTGATTGATGACAAAACTGGAGGGATCCGAAGGCGCCGCAAAATTGAGTTTGCCGGCCATGAAGTCCTGATCGCTGATATCCGAAGTGCTGGCGATCAAACCGTTGACGTCGACCCGCGCCGTCGAGGTAAAGACCACACCATTGGGATTGATCAGAACGATATTGCCGTTCGCGGTCAGCCGGCCGGCAATGCGCGAGAGGTCGCCGCCGACCACACGGTTCAGAGCAACAGAAGAGGCTGAGGGTTGGGCGAAGTTCGTGTGCTCCGCCTGACCGATGCTGAAGCTTTGCCAGTTGATGATGGCCCGGTCGCTTGACTGGCGGATGTCCACGCGATTGGGAGAGGTTTGCGAAATGGTCGCGGAACCGCCGACGACCTGTCCGCCCTGCGGATTGGCCGAGGCAACCTGCGGCCACAGCAACAGCGCGAGACCGGCCGCGAGCCCCAGGCGTCGTGCCGCCGGAGCCGCCGAAGCCAAGGCTGTCGTGGAGAGCAATCTGCTACGCCTCCAAGAGATCACCTCGTTTCCCATGGCCCTTCCTGACTGTCCGCTCTGTGGCTCCAGCATGGTTAACCTGCTCCCTGCAAAGACTTTTTCACGCCTGACTACCTAGGCTGAGCAATTCTCATACCAGCTTAAGGACCTTTAGCAGACGGCATTCATTTCAAATGCTTGATAATTTTGGACCGGTCGGGCAGCTCAGGCAAGCTGGTAAAACTACCGACAGTCTGTCGATTTTCTTTACAGCGCCTACGTCCGGTTTCAAAAACGCTTGATAACGCTGAAGAACAGCCGAGGCGCTTTGTCGCCGTCGTCACGATCGACGGTCGGTGATCGAGTCAAAGGCACCGCGAATTCCAACGCACCCCAGAAGTTCTCGACCAGATTGGTCCGCACGCCGACACCGGCCGAAGCCAGGCTCTGGCGGTTTTCGGGATCGGCGCCGTCGATCTGCCAAACGGCGCCAACATCGTAAAAGCCGTAGACTTCGTAGCTGTCCAGAAACTCGAGTTCCGAGGCGTCGCCGTACTGCAATTCGAAGCGGGCCGCCAGGCAGTGATCGCCACTGATCTCGAAAGGATCATAAGCGCTGCCATATTCCTCGCCGCCCAAGCCGCACTCTTCAGAGGCCAAAAGCTGGCTGAAGGCATATTGCCCCGTGAAGGCGCCGCTCAGCGACCAGCCAGGCGCGAGGGTCTGCTTGCGCCGCAACGATCCGACGATTTTGGTGTAGTCGCTGCGCCCTTCCGCCCGGGACAGGTTGGCCGACCCGCTCTCCGACGCACCGAAGATATTGAGGCCTTGGCGCAGTTCGCCGCCCAACAGCGTAATGCCACGGAACTCATCGATAAAGTCATAGGTTCCGCCGATAAAGAGCGAGCGGATGCGGTCTTCCGAGCTGGTCACGCCCAGAACATCCGTTTCGGAATTGCGATAGTCGAAGCCACCGACGATGGAGAGGTTTTGCCGGCGCGAGCGGATCAGAGGATGGGAAACCGTCGCGGTGATGGCCTCGGACCGGCCTTCGACATTGAGCACATCCAGTGTGGAGCCCGGCTCGGTATCGGTGATCGAACCGATGATGGTCAAGGTCGTGCCGTCCGTTCCCAGCTGCTGCGTATGGGTCAGGGCCGCAAACTTCAGTTCGCTGAGCTGCGCGGTACCAACGAACTCCAGTTCGGTGCTTTCATAAAGACCCAGTACATTGTCGAGGCGGCCGCTGGCGCCGAACTGATAAGGCCCCAGGAACCTGGATCCTCGGTTGTCGGCCGTAAGCGCGGCGGAATACTTCGCTTCCTCGAGCACGATGACCAATTCCGAGGCCCCGGTCGTTGTGATGGAAGGACGGAGGATCGACTGCGCAATCATGCTCGGCAGGTCGTTGAGCAGCAGCAGGTTGCGTTCCAGGACATCGGCGTGCAGCGGCTGACTGTCCAGAATCGCCTGCACCTTGTCCTCGATTTGCGCCATCGAACCGCTGGGTTCACCCTCGATGATCACGTTGTCGATGTAGCCTTCGACCACCTCGATTTCGGCAACACCGTCGATGATTTCCTGCGGCGGCACCACAGCGCGCGTCAGGATGTAGCCGTCGTTGCGGTACTTGATGGTGATCGCCGCGGCGATGCCATAGAACTGCGTGAGGGTGATTTCCTTGCCGATCAGATCTTCCCAGAGCGGCAAGAGCTCTTCGTCGCTATAAACCGTGCTGTCCAACACCAACAGATCGGTCAGGACGAAGCGCACATCATTGGCGCCCGGCGGCGGCGTGGACTGGCCGATATCGGGAATGTCGATTGGCGGAGCCGCCTGAGGCGGCGAAGGTTCTTCGAAGCGTTTCTGGATAACGCCAGGGTCGACCGCGGGTGGCACTTGCTGGGCCAGCAGGTCCAGGGGCGAAACTTGCAGCGCCAGTGCGAAGACACAGGCAAGGCTCGCCGCGTTACCTGCCAGCCTTCTCAAGCAAGGTTTCCCCACCATCTCACTGCTGTCACGTCGCCCGACCAACCGAAGATCCAAGCGCATTCCCCCATCATTTCGAGCGAAGAGGCTTCCGAAAGCAACAATCAAGGGAGTGCTTCGCTCGCCGCTTCATTAACCATGAGTCTGTGTCAGCTTCGCCCTTCTGTCCAAGGAAAAACGTCCAGTGCGGACACAAATCCGGATCCGAACACGGGCGTGATCTCAATTGAAAGATCCCTTCGGGCCTGTCCGCACGAAGAGATACGCCCATTCGCCACGGAAATCGGGATCCTCGGACTTAACTTCCCGGATGCGGTTTCGCAGCCACGAGAGATAGCTTTCCGCATCTTCCTGCAGTGGCCGCGGCCGGTCGTAGAGCGGACGGCTCGTGCCAAGGACCACCGCGATATCCTGGCTGAAGGGCGGCGCCACCCGCATTTCCAGACCACCGCCCGGCCCCGAGCCGTCGCCAAGTGCAAAGCTTTCGTTGGCGGCGTAGCGGTTATCCTGCACGAAGTCGTTGGGCAAGACATGAACGACCGTCCCGTCCTTGTCGAAGTAGTCGACGTAGATATAGGCGTCGAACTCCGGGGCCTGGAGCGCAAAGACGACCCGCTGCGCCTCCTCGAAGGAGAGAATCTGCGCCTGCGCCTCCTTGCCGATTTCCAGTGGATCGTTTTCCTGGTCCTTCGACTGAACGAAACCCAGGCCTTCGGCGGAATCGAGCACGCCGCACTGAGGCGCTGGCAGCACCAGAAGACTGCTTCCCACGGGAATCGCGCCGCCGACCGACCGCTCGAGCATCGCTACCACGTCGGCCTTCATAGCCTGCGCGGGCACATGGCCGCGAATCTCGAGCGTTCCGCTTTCTGGCTGAAAAGCCGCCTGCAGACGGCTGCAGGGAAACTGTGCCAAGGCGGCACCGATGCCGTCGCGCACCGAACCGCCGAAGGCTGCGCTCTGTGCGACTTCACCGGGTTGCATAAAGGACTGGATCGCCGCCAGAGACTGCTCGTCGAGCTGCGTATTGCTGTCGCCCGACCAGGCAACAGACGCCCGGGTTGCGATCGCGGCGGAAGCGGTACTGGCCGGCGTGACAACGCCAGCGAGTGCAGAGGAAGAAGTCGAGGCGAGTTCGACGCCTTGAGGAGACGTTGCCGCGGCGGGTGCAGCCTCAGGCGCAACCTCCGCAAGAGCCGGACCGGCCGTCTCGAGGTTAGCCAAACGCTCGGTGCTGGGATCCAGAACTGCGGTTTCCTGGGTCTGCGGCACCGCGCTGGTGACGGTCTGGGCTCTGCCCGCGGGCAGAGCCGCCGTGAGTGCCGCCGTCACCGGCTGCGAGGCCGCCGACAGCTTCACTCCCCTGCCCTGCGATGCCAGGGCGCGCTGGCCCGGTACCGCGGCCGATGCCACCAGCTTACGCGTCGGCGCGCTTCGGCTGATGAGCTGTGCGCCGCGCGTAGTCGTCGCAGCGGCAAGCGCCGAAACCGTGGGCGCGGCCGCAACGGCGCGCTGTCCTTCCAAGGCCTGCGCCGTGACCGCACGCGTGGCCAACGTCGCCGAGGCAATGCGCCGTCCCGATGCAGATTCCGCTGTCGTCCGTTCGGCGCTTGGCCGGATCGCTGCGGCCGTTTGCACTTCGGGCCGTTGCGCAGCCTGAACATCAGCCGCAGGTGCAACCGCTTGGGCTCGACCCGCGGCCACGATGGAAGCCGTCACTTTAGCAGCCGCAAGACTTGCGGCAGCGGTCTTCTCACCGCTGGTGTCGCGTGCAGCCACCACTGCTGCCTCAGTGGCTGCCGTTTCCAGCCGCTGGCCCGGATTGCGCGCAGCACTCAGGCTCGCACCCCCAGACTGGACGGCCTGCGCCACTGTCGAGGGAGCCGCCTTGGCCTGCTGCACATCCGAGACCGGATTGACCGGTCGAGCCCGGCTGCTGGGCACGCTGCGAACGGCAAGCTGCTCACCGCTCGTCTGCCCCTCCTCCGCCGCATCCCCCTTGGTATCTTCCGCCTCGGCGCGCTGGGACGGAACGTCGAGAGCCGAAAGCTGAAAACGCGTCCGGATTTCGTCCTGGAAAGGAACGGAATCTGGCTCGATCGCGATCAGCAGCACCCCAACCAGAAGCGCGTTCGCGAGCAGCGAGACCGCGACGGCAGAGCCCCATGCGAAGCTCGACTGGCCGAAAGTCGGTTCCGCACCCCGCAGCGCCAAAGCGCTCATGGCTCGTTCGGCGTAACCACCAGCACCACATCGGCCTGGGGCAGCCCTTCCAGAGCGGTCACGAGATGAAGCAGATGCCGGACCGGTGCCTGCGCATGAGCATTGACCCGGACGAAGAGAGCTTCACCGGACGCAGCCGCCGCCGAGCGCAAACGCTTCAACAGCTCCGCACGGCTCTGGACGACACCATCCAGCGCCAGACGGCCATCGACAGCCACGCTGATAGTCGCTCCACCGGCGGGTAAGGCTTCCCCGCCAGCCGAGACCGGCGGCGAAAGCTCAAACGGCGAAGTTGCATCCATGCGCCCGACGAGCATGAAAAAAACCAACAGAAAGAAGACGACATCGATCAGCGCAACAATGGTCTCTTGCTGCGGGCGGACCTGTTGGCGGCGTAACGACAAGCCTGGGGTGCGGCGCGAAAGAGACACCCGGCGTAGTCCTGGATCTCCCGCCATCACTGCGCCTCGATGCGGACCACCCGCACGTCCTCGGCACCTGCGCGCGCCAAAAGATCCAGCAGGCTGACCAGAGACTGGGTGCTGGCAAAGCCTGACGACAACACGAGGATCGGTTTTGAAATGCCGCCGGCGACGCGCGTTGCGACCATGCTTCTCAAACCCTCGCCATCGACCGGGCGACCGGAGACAAAGGTGCGCCCGTCCGCGCCAAGCCGGACCATCAGACTGCCCGCTTCCGATAGCGATCCGCTTTCCGCCGCAACGCGATCCGCGGCGACGGTTTGGGGCGCAGCCGTGCCGGGCGCGTCAGTCCCAGACCGCGATGCGCCGATCAAGGGAATCATATCCAGGTCCAGGAAGGTCGAAGTGACCATGAAGAAGACGAGCAGGATAAACATGACGTCGATCAAAGGCGTCATGGAAATCAGGGGTCCGAGCCGTCGTCTTCGGGCCAACCGCAAGTCTGTCTCTCCCGTCTCTTCGGTTACTCCTCGCGGCCGTGGTTAGCCACGTAAAGCCGTTTCACCGAGTCCTCAATGACGTGTCCGATCCGGTCTAGGCGCGCGCTCAGCATATTGGCCGCAATCGCCGCTGGGATCGCCACGATCAGCCCCATCGCGGTGGTCAGCAGGGCTTGCCAGATACCTGCCGCCAAAACGGCTGCGTTGGCGCTGCCGCCGGCCAGTTCCAGCTGCTGAAAAGAGGCGATCATGCCCAGCACCGTCCCGAGCAGGCCCAGCAAAGGGCTCACCACCGCCAGAACTTCCAGAGTGCGCAGATGTCGTCCCAGGATCTCCAAACGGGCATTGGCAAGGCGTTCGATCTCCTCGCGCAACAGGGACGCATCCCAGCGCTCCAGCATGCCCTCCATCGCGGCTTCGATCACCTCGTTCACCGGGCTTGTGCTGCCTGTGATCAGTTTATGCGCTTCCCGGGGCGAGCCGCTGCGCCAAGCCGCCAAGGCCGCCTCCCGGTCGCCAGCCCCGGACAGAGCACCGCGAAAGTGGAGCAGCTTCAGGACCACCAGGGCAAGAGAGTAGATCGAGAGAACACCGAGGATCACCACGATAGGACCGCCCGCTTCGATCCAATGGGTCAACATCTCCAGCATGTCGCGCTCGGCCTAGTATCTGTTCATCTGATGCCGGGTCATCTGATACCGGGGTCCTATTTCACCAGCGGCGCGGAAGCGCGCGATTTCAAGTCGATGATGGCGAAACAGTCCGGCGCCTCCCCTTGATCCGGACGACAGCTGACGATTTCATGCAAAAGGATTTCGCCGATATTGTCGCACTGTGATTCTGGAATTTCGAACAGCTTGAGCGTGGTGCGCTCAGAGGGCAGCGGCGCGGCCTCCACGGTTAAGAGCCGTTCGATGATGCCTTCGCGGTCGAGAATGGCGAGCGACATTTCGAAACTCTGGAATCTTATATCCGTGGTGTTGCGGAAGAGGAAAAAGGTCCGGCACCCATTTTCGATCGTTTCGAACTTATTCAGTTCGACCAGCAGCTGCCCGCTTTGCGCAGAGGCTCCGCCAGTCCAGAGCGCAACAATGGCGACCAATCCGGCAGCGATGCATTTCCCTATCCGCATTCCCAATCTCCCCACTCGATTTCATCAGCTTCTCGGCCATTTCTTGATGCCGGCAGACGGTCTGCGAAGCCGCCTTTATCCGGGTCGCTGTTTGAGCGCGCCCCGGAAATCAGCCTAGATCATATGGAGAAGAGATGGAACCGCCTGGGCCGGAGAAATTCGGCTGCCGAACGAGGGCGGTAAAGAGATTACAAGCGATCACGCACCGGAACGTGTAGCCAGGCGGAGTCTTCGTTCAGGGAATAGAGCGGCTTGTAGTGACCGACGTCGGACCAGGAAAGTACCCGGTCGCTCAGGTTGTCGAGCACAAGGCTTTCGCCCTCCAGTTCGACAACCAGGATCGCGTGGGCAACGCGCCGGCGTTTGTCTTTCAAGACGACAAGCCGCAGCTGTTCGGCGGAGAAGCCCAGTTTGCGCAGAGACAGATACTTGGTGAGCGCATAGTCTTCGCAGTCCCCACCCCGGCCAAAGAACTCACCGGGCGCAGCCCAATAGTCCTTGGCGCCCCAGTTGTCGCGGTCCTCGATAAAGCGGATCTGGTTGAGGTGGTCGTTGACCAGCCGGACCTGCTCCGCCGGATCCCGACCGCGCAGGGACTCGATGAAGTCGGACCAAGCCGCAAGATGGCAGGTTTCGCCGAGACGCTCAGCACAAACCGAGTCCGCCGCGACATCGCGCGCCCAGTCTTTGGCCATGGCCCGATCCCACTTGGCGTAGGCGGGAAACCGCTCCGGCCCAATGCTGCGGCCTTCGGGAAATCCGCTGTTGTAGGCGGCCTGAGCAGCCGCCCCAAACCCGCCGATTCCTGCGGCTATGAGCGCCACGGCAAATACGGCCGGCCTGGATACAAGACCCGAGCTTTTGAATATCGACACAGAACGCACCTCGTCTACCTGACAGGGCATGCTCCCAAGATGTCCTCAAGAAAGCTTTATGATCTATGGTGAAGAGGGGTTAACTATAAGTTCTGGCTGGGATATCCAGCAACTTACGGTAAGCGCTAACCGGTCTTTCGCGGAGTCACAGCATGGAACTCGGAAATTTCTCGCTCAGCCTTTCGGTCAAGGACATCGAGGCCTCGCGCGCTTTTTACGAAAAGCTCGGCTTCAAGATTTTCGGCGGCGACGCCAGCCAGGGCTGGCTCATCATGAAAAGCCCGAGCTGTGTGATCGGACTGTTTCAGGGCATGTTCGAAAAGAACACGTTGACCTTCAATCCCGGCTGGGATGCCGAAGGCAACAAGCTCGAAAATTTCACCGACGTGCGCGAGATTCAAAAGGCGCTAAAGGCCGACGGCATAGAGATCCTCAGTGAGGCGGACGAGGCCTCTAACGGTCCGGCGAGCTGTATGGTGATGGACCCGGACGGCAATCCGATCCTCATCGATCAGCACGTTTGAAGGACGCTTAATAGCGTCACGTTCGGACAACAGTTCCATCCGCTGCTCGCAGTCCAGGCACGGCTCGTTACGCCAAAATAGTACAACGGATCAGGTTCCTGACGATGATCGTTCGCAGATCAACACTTGAGCGTCTTGGCGCTCTCACCTGTCTCTTCGGTCATGGACAAGGGTCCCGCGTATTCGCCGGACCAATGGCGATGGTAACGAAGTTCGCGGTTCATGCCGAGACTTGAAGAACTCTCGGCAGGTCTGCACGCCCAAACGGACTCGGTGGAGAGTTGGCGATCCGGGGACCGGCATCCGTCGCGCAATTTACTAAAAACTCAGTCATCCTTAGGCTTCTTAAGCACGTGCCATGAATCAAATTTTTTGTACTCGTATTTTTCTACTGAAACGTCCTTAGGATTGATGTAACCAAGTACGTCAAAAATTTTCAATTCTTCCTCGGAGACGAAATACTCCTCAGATGTTTCATCGTGTTGTATTGATTTTTCGCCGATATCTAAGTATTTATAATTTTCTGTGAAATATTTTATTGCATTTTTCTTAATAACATCCCCACTCACGAACGCTTGGCCATTGGGCGAGATACTCCCCCCGACACGCAACAAAAGCACACCTCCTGGAATCAGAAGATCATCTACGTTTTTGCAGGTATGGGCGATATGACCGTCCGCAAAGACAATACCAGGGACATTTTCAAAATTAATTCCCAGGAATCTCTCAGTCCTTGTACCTGAGAACCCCTGATCTGATATGTCGCCTACAATGTCGGGGAACATATGATGGTCAATGTCCATTGTATATGTGCCCTCTTCTTTTGACGCCCGATGAGAGTGAGTAATATAATTCGACGTCAACGCTTTTGAATTGTGCAGATGAGTGGCCCGTCCGCACCCGACTATTAGCATCTTTTCTGGCATGACGTTCTCCCGTTGACAGGTGGATGACTTTGAAATTCAACAATCAATACCTGGCGAAGAATCGGTTCCGCGGAAGCCTCAAATGACAAGTCGTGGCAGGCCCTATGATCCGCCCGTTTTTTAATTAGAAGCACTAACTCCTGCGCCCAAACGTTGTCGCCGAGGGTCCGCAATAACATGGATCGATGTGTCGCCCGCACAGTTGGCCCAGTTCGAAGCGACTACCGCCCTACTTAACGGCTTCCTGTAAAGGAGATATCAATCTTGCAGTGAAGATTGAAGTGTCACGCCGCAGATTGTCCTGAATGCGGGCAATTTTGTCCAAAACGTTGCATTGAATGATAAAAACCCAACGCCAACAGCGTTAGGTTCGGCGAATTATGCCAGCCGCGATTAGACAGAATGGAGCTTCAACAGGGCAATTCCGCGACCAAGGCTTCTGTTGTTAACTGGCGGCAATAGCCCTTGATGGTGCGCAGGGAGTTCTCGTGACGCTCTTGGTTAATGGAGGTACAGGCATCCGTGACCAGCGTCACCAGATAACCGAGATCGCAGGCGTCGCGGACCGTGCTTTCGACACAGTGATCGGTCCGCAACCCGCAGATCACCAGTTGCTTCACGCCGAGGTTGCGTAAGACATAATCGATGTGGGTCGAGATGAAGACGGACGACGAGGATTTCGGAAAGACCATCTCATCCTCACCGGGTGCGAGCTGGTCGATAACCTTCCCGTCCCAGGATCCCTTCGGCACGTTAAAGCCGGAGATCTTGTAGTCCAGACTGCGGTCGCGCCCATCCCGGGTGAGGCTTTCAATGGTGGTGAAAAGCACTTCGACGCCAGCTGCGCGGGACGCCGCCTGCAGCCGTTGAATGTTCGGAACGACAACCTCATCGATCTGCTGAAAATAACCGGCATAGTCGCGTTCGCGCTCATCACCTGAGAGCCCCTTGAACTCTCCGCCATCGCGCCGCGCACAGAGGTTCTGCACGTCAACGATCAGCAGAGCCGAGTCTGCGGGAACGAGCGGCAGTTCGCGGGTCAGTTTTTGCTCGACGGACATAGAACCTCCAAACTTCAGGATTTATCCCGCGGCCCTTGCCGCGCGCCCGCCAGGCCGCCAGCCCGCCGCCAGCAGAATACCGCCCGTGGCCAGCACCAGCCCCGTCCAGGCGAAGGCGCTCGGCCATTCGCCCAGCAGCGGGATCGCCAACAAGGCCGCCATACCCGGCACCATCGCCATCATGGCCGCGGTGGAAGAGGTGCCGATGGAGCGCACCGCCGTCGTGAAACAGAGCACGGCGACAACGCTCGGCCCCAGCCCTTGATAAGCGCCTTGCAGCAGGATCTCCGACCAGGGCGCAGCAGCAATCCCCTTAGGCAAAAACAAGAGATAGAACGGCGCGAACCACAGCAGATTAACGGTCGGAATGCAGACCATCGTCTGCATGGGGGTCAGTTGCCAGGCCTTGGTGCTGATCATGAAGAAAGCGACAAAGAGCGTCGCCGCCAGAAACATCACATGCCCGATCCAGACGTCATCCCCAACACCGCCGGTGCCCCGATCCCAACCGATCAGGACACAGCCGGCCAGGATCACGGTCATGCCGCCCACCCGCCAGCGGTCGGGTTTGTCCTTCAGCCAGATCCATCCCAGGACGGCGGCGAAAACCGGCAGGGTTCCGTTCATCATGATGCCTGCATGAGAGGCGGGCGCGAACTTGAAGCCGCCGAACGCCAGCAGCAGGTAGGGCACCCCCTGCCCGCAGGCCACCAAAGCGATCTGCCATAAGCGCAGCCGGCGCGGCCAGAAGCGCCAGACGAAGGGCGAGACAGCAATGGCGGCGACGGTGAAACGCAAGGCCAGCATGTCGTAAATTGTCAGGGTCTGAACCACGCCGAACCTGGAGACCACGACCCAGCCCGACCAGACAAAAACCACCGTCAGCGCAGCCAGCCACCCGAACAGCGGCCGGACCGGCTGAGAGGCAGGAGACGCAGCAGCGGTCGTAGCGCCGCTTCCGTCAGTCATAAAAAGCCGGTCCTTTTGCGGAGGAGACCGTCACGCAATCTTGCTCATTTCGTTGAGCTGGAAGTCGGCGACCGCGCCCTCGGTGGCCGCCCGGTAGGCGGCGAGATGGGGCTGGTTCATATGCGCCTGCCAAAGCGCGCGGCTCTCCCAGATCTCATAAAAGACGAAGAAGCCGGGCTGGCCGTTATCCTGATGCAGATCGTACTGGACGCAACCTTCCTCGGCGCGCGTGGGCGCCACCAGCTTTTCCAGTTCGCTGCGGACAAGCTCTTCTTTGCCGGGCGCGGCAGTGATCTGGGCGAGAATAATCAGGGGCATGAGAAACTGTCCATTCGAAGGGGGGAGAAGCAAATATCGGGGGAAGCCACGGCCGATGCAAGCGCCGCGACACAGTCCAAGCGCGCGGCGATATCCGGGCCAGTCTCACAACATATGGGACAAAACTGCCCGCGTTTTGGACAAAACGCTGCCCGGCCCTTCCCTTTTCATTCGTAAACAGTCATGGCTCACGCCGGAAAGGAGATCGCCTCGTCTCGGATCTGTGGGCTGCCCCGGCGCTGTATCGGCGCATAGCGTTCCCGCTTCCTGAAAGGCGGCTTCGAAAATTTGGTCCATTCGCTACCACGCAGGTCTTCGATGCGTTGGCGACACGGCGGGAGACAAGAAATGAAGTCTTTTAAATCGGCAGCGGAACGCGGAGGCAGGATCCTAAAAGCCTCCTTCGGAGCGCTCCTGCTCGGCGGGCTGCTCGCGGCCTTTACCCCGAGCGCGCAGGCGACTTTGATTGGGCAGACAGTCGGCTGTACTGTCACAAGCGGCCCAAACCAAATCTGCTCTTCCGATAGTGCTGTGGTCCAAACCACCGGCCCCGAATTCGTTGTGGGGCTTAGCCTGCTGGACCTTTGGGATATCGACATCGGGCCGAGTTCAATTCATATCGATGGTATCCTTGATAATTTCACATTCACAGACGCGTTCGATGTCAGGTTAAACGATCTGTTCTGGCTTGGAAGCCCCAACGCCGTGATCACAGGTTTTCAGCTCGTGGTCAGCGGCGTGACGGGCTTCGTTGAGGGAGACATCTCCTTTTCCGACAACAGTCTCAGCTTCGATCCAGGCAGCAACGCAATTTGGGACCCGGACGCGTTTGCAACCATCACCCTGATCACGGCAAACCACGGACCAAGTCTGGCCGTACCGGAACCCGCAACGCTGGCGCTCTTCGGTCTGGGATTGGCCAGTCTAGGGCTGCTGGGTCTGAGCTTCACCCGGCGTCGAAAGGCAGACTGACCGCCAACGAAGCCCAACCACCACTGATGTCCGTATCAGCACCGGCGAAACTGCGAGGTACCCAGCGTGAAACTCTTTAATTCTGCATTGAAAAAGGGGTCCACGGCCCTGCAAATCTCTCTGGGAGCGCTCCTGTTGGGTGGGCTGCTCGCGGCCTTTACCCCGAGCGCGCAGGCAACACTGATCGGGCAGACGGTGGGTTGCGCCACCTCCTCCGATCTTGCCTCGAGCGGTATCGTTTGCTCTAGCGAAACTGCGGTGGTTCAAAGCCCAGGAGAGGAATTCACCGTTGTTAGCGTCACAATACCCGCTCCCGGAATTGTATTTGAGACCCCGTTTATTACGATCGACATCGATGAGAATTCAATTGTCATTGAGCCAGTTGACGGTACTTCGTTTCGCAGCCAGGGGGTGTTGGACGTGTCTTTGTCCGATCTATTCTGGCTTGGAGATCCGGATGCCGTGATCACCGGTTTCGATCTGTCGGTGAGTGGCGTGACGGGCTTTGACGAGACGGACATCTCCTTCTCCGACAATGCCATGGGATTTGCCCTAGGGGACGGCGCCGAGTGGGACGTAGGGTCATCTGCCACCATCACGCTCCTGACAGGAGACAGCGGACCCAGCCTGGCCGTACCCGAGCCTGCCACCTTTGCGCTCTTCGGTCTGGGTCTGGCAGGTCTTGGTGTCGCTCGACGCAGGAAGACGGCCTAGTTCGCTATCCGGGAACCTCGATGTCGAAGTGCAGGACGTCTTCGCGCGTGCCCAGCTTACTGTAGAGCGCAATCGCCGGCGGGTCGGTCACGTCCGCCTGGACGAAAATGACGTAGGCCCCGCGGGCAGCGGCCATGCTTTTCAACTCCTCGATCAGCGCCGTGGCGACACCCTCGCGCCGCCGATCTTCCACGACGGCGAGGTCGTAGATATAGATCTCGCTGCGTGCCTGCTCGAACTTTTTCAAAACATAGGCAGCCAGTCCGCCGATCACCCGGCCCTCTTCCTGCGCCGCCAGAGCGATGAAAGTCCCGCTCCCCAGCAGATCTTCGAGGTAGGCCCTATCCGGCTGCGCCCCGCAATAAGTCGCCTTGTCCTCGAAGACTTCGCCGAACAGGCTCAGCAGATCGTGGAAAGTCTCCGTATCTTTCGCGTCAAGTTGGCGGATTGAGAAGCTTGCCATAGGCTTTAGGTTTCCCACTGCTCACGCGTGCTTAAGTCGCAACCTGAAGCGCCGCCACGTCCTCCGTATCCAGGCGGTTGAGCGCACCCATGGCGAGGCCCTTGAAGACCAGTGCCGCCTCGTCGCCGAGTGTTTCATAGGTAAGCTCGCCGCGCAGATCTTCCACCAGACTCTGCTCGAAACCGTCCCGCAAGCCCTCTTCCAGCAGGTCCATGGTGCGCGTACCGCTGCCGGTGAAAGCGACAGGCACGGGACCGATCAGCGCAAAAAGTCGCCCGAGACCGAAACCGATGGCGCAGCCTGCCTCCCGGTAGGCGGCGAGCGCGCGTTCGTCGCCGCTGCGCGCCAGTTCTTCGATCCGGATCATCTCCTCCGCGCTTGGCGGCGCGACCAGTTTCTGATCGTCATTGCCGGTGGCCCGCCGCCAGATGGCATAGTCCGCCGCATAGGCTTCGACACAGCCACGCCGGCCGCAGCGGCAGAGCGCGCCTTCCGGCACATGGTTCATGTGGCCGAACTCCACCGCGGAATCTCGCAGGCCCACCAGCGGCGCGCCGTCGAGGAACAGTCCCATGCCGACGCCGTAACCGATCAGGATCGCGGCAAAGCGTTCCCTGTAACGTGGCGGATCGATCCATTGCAGCGCCTCGGTCATGGCAGCGCAGTCATTCATCACCGAAACAGGCACCCCGAAACGGCGGGAGAAGCGCCGGCCCAGGTCGATCTCGCGCGCCCTCAGCACCGGCGACCAGAGGATCTTCACGCCGGCGCCGTCGGTGATGCCCTGAACCGAAACCTCGATGCGCGACAGGGCCCCGACCTCATCGGAGGTATCCTCCAGAAGACCGACAACCGCATCGCCGATCGTTCGAATGAAATCGCCGCGCTGCAGTTCCAGGGCCGCCACGTCGACATGGCTTTCGCCGCGCTCCCGCCCCGCGTAGTCAACCAGCTTTAAACGGATCCGGTTGACCGCGATCATCACGGCCACCACGCAGCCGTGACTCGGATTGAGCGACAGCTTGACCTGCGGCCGACCCCGGCTTTTCGCGGTGCCTGCCTCGCCCTCGGCCTGTACCAGAATGTTTTCGTCCAACAGAGTCGAGGTGATGCCCGAGACGGCCGCCGGGCTGAGGCCGGTGGCCTGCCCCAAAGCCGTACGCGACTGCGCGCCTTCGCGCCGAAGAGCCCGCAGAATCAAAGCCCTATTGTTCTCGCGCACCAGATCGATGGTTGCCTTGCGGATGTCTCGCTCCCTCTGTTCTCTGCGCCTTTTTCTCTCTTCCGACGATGATGTCGTACATCGTCCCAGAGCGGCGCTTGAGCAATATGTTGACACAGCCCATCTCTCATGTCACATTTTTTTCGAGGCGTGAAATAAATAGATAACGACGCCCGCCTCATTGACAGGTGACGCGTCGACTGCAGCAGAAATCGGGAGGAATTCTATGAAAAAATTTATGCTCGGCCTGGCTGGCGCAGCCATGGCAGCAAGCTTTGCGGGCACGGCGCTCGCACAGGACATCACCGTCGGTGTGTCCTGGTCCAACTTTCAGGAAGAACGCTGGAAGACCGATGAGGCCGCGATCAAAGCGGCGCTCGAAGCCGCCGGCGCCAAGTACATCTCGGCGGACGCTCAGTCCTCCTCGTCCAAGCAGCTTTCGGACGTGGAAAGCCTGATCGCGCGCGGTGCCACTGCGCTGATCATCTTGGCGCAGGACTCCAGCGCCATCGGCCCGGCGATCGACGCCGCCGACAACGAAGGCATTCCGGTGGTCGGCTATGACCGCCTGATCGACGATGCCCGCGCCTTCTATCTCACCTTCGACAACGTCGAGGTCGGACGGATGCAGGCCCGCGCCGTGCTCGCCGCTCAGCCCAAGGGCAACTACGTCATGATCAAGGGCTCGCCCACCGATCCCAACGCGGACTTCCTGCGCGGCGGTCAGCAGGAGATCATTCAGGCAGCTGTCGACTCCGGCGACATCAAGATCGTGGGCGAGGCCTACACCGACGGCTGGCTGCCCGCCAACGCTCAGCGCAATATGGAGCAGATCCTGACCGCCGCCGATAACAAGGTCGATGCGGTGATCGCCTCCAACGACGGCACCGCCGGTGGTGTTGTGGCCGCCCTTACCGCCCAGGGCATGGAAGGCATTCCGGTCTCCGGCCAGGACGGCGACCATGCGGCACTGAACCGGGTCGCTCTTGGCACGCAGACGGTGTCGGTCTGGAAGGACGCGCGGGATCTCGGCAAGGCCGCCGGTGAAATCGCCGTCGCTCTGGCCAAGGGTGCAAAGATGGACGCGGTTGATGGCGCTCAGAGTTGGACCAGTCCCGGCGGCACCGGACTCACGGCTAAGTTCCTGGCACCGGTTCCGGTCACCCGGGCGAACCTGAACGACGTGATCGACGCCGGCTGGATCAAGAAAGACGCGCTCTGCGCTGGCGTGCCGGCGGGCACCGTCGACACCTGCGGATAAGCCGCTTCGGCGCTTAATTCGATAGGCGGCCCGGTCGGGTTCCGCTCCGGGAAAACCCGGGCCGCCTTTTAACTCTCGACCTTCACAGATATGCTGAGACGGATTTGGTGCCGCCGCTTATGGCGACGCTCCGATCTCGCATTGGGGATTGACCATGCGTGAAGCCCTGTCCCGCGTAGTACGCACTCTACAGATCGATACCCGCCTTCTGGGCATGATCGCCGCGCTGTTGATCATCTGGGTCCTGTTCGATCTGTTGACCGACGGGCGTTTCCTGACGCCGCGCAACCTCTTTAATCTCTCGGTCCAGACCGCCTCCGTCGCGGTCATGGCGACCGGCATGGTCTTCATCATCGTGACCCGGCACATCGACCTCTCAGTCGGTTCCCTGCTGGGCTTCATCGGCATGATCATTGGCTGGCTGCAGGCACAGGTTCTGCCCGATCTGCTGGGCATCGGCCATCCGGCCATCTGGATCATCACCATCTTCTGCGGCGCCCTGATCGGCGCGGCTGTCGGGGCGGCCCAGGGTTATATCGTCGGCTATCTTGCGGTCCCCGCCTTCATCGTAACGCTCGGCGGCTTGCTGGTCTGGCGCGGCGCGGCCTGGTGGGTTACAAGCGGCCAGACCGTCGCTCCCCTCGACAAAACCTTCACACTGCTAGGCGGTGGCGCGGAAGGCACGCTCGGCGCGACGGGGAGTTGGATCCTCGCGGCGCTCTGTTCTCTTGCCGCCGTCGCTCTGCTGTTCCTCTCGCGCAAGCGTAAGAAAGATCATGGTTTCGCAGTGAAACCCTTCGCCGCGGACATCGCGTTGGCCGGGATTTTCGTCGCCGTGATCTTCGGCTTCACCACCGTGATGAATGCCTACGCCATACCGGCCCGCGCCGCGGCGCGCATGTTCGCCGCCCGCGGCGAGACCATGCCGGAAGGCCTGGTGCTGTCCCACGGCATCGCGATCCCGGTGGTCATCGTGCTGGTGGTCGCGACGGTCATGACCGTCGTGGCCCGGCGCACCCGTTTCGGACGCTATATCTTCGCGACCGGGGGCAACCCGGACGCCGCCGAGCTGGCCGGTGTCGATACCAAGAAGCTCACCGTCAAGGTCTTCGCCCTCATGGGCTTCCTGACCGCCATCGCAGCGGTCATCGCCTCGGCCCGCCTGCGCTCGGCGGCCAACGACCTGGGCACCCTGGACGAGCTACGAGTCATCGCCGCGGCGGTCATCGGCGGCACGGCCCTCTCGGGCGGTATCGGCACCATCTACGGCGCCATCCTCGGGGCCGTGGTCATGCAGTCGCTACAGTCCGGTATGGCCATGGTCGGCGTCGACGCGCCCCTGCAGTCCATCGTGGTCGGCCTGGTGCTGGTGCTCGCGGTCCTCGCCGACATCATCTATCGCCGCAAGACGGGAGACTGAGCCATGAACACGCAAGCTTCCCAAGCGGATCAGACACCAGCAGACGGCAAAGCACAAACGCCTCTCGTCGAGATGGACGACATCCATATCGCCTTCGGCGGCATCAAGGCGGTCGACGGCGTCAGCGTCGATCTCTATCCCGGTGAGGTGGTCGGCCTGCTCGGCCACAACGGCGCTGGCAAGTCGACCTTGATCAAGGCCCTATCCGGCGCTTACCGGCGCGACAGCGGCGACATTCGGATCAACGGCGAAACGGTCACCATCGAGAACCCGCGCGACGCCCGCCACCACAACATCGAGACCATCTACCAGACCCTGGCGCTGGCGGACAATCTGGATGCGGCCTCTAACATCTTCCTGGGCCGCGAACTGGTTTCCAACGGCGGCTTTCTCGACGACGACCGCATGGAGGCCGAAACCCGCAAGATCATGGGCCGCCTGAACCCGAACTTCAAAAAATTCTCCGCGCCGGTCAAAGCCCTTTCTGGCGGGCAGCGCCAGTCGGTCGCCATCGCCCGCGCCATCTACTTCGACGCCCGGGTTCTGATCATGGACGAACCCACCGCGGCACTGGGCCCGCAGGAAACCGCCCAGGTCGGCGAGCTGATCAAACAGCTCAAGTCCGAAGGCATCGGCATCTTCCTGATCTCCCACGACATCCACGACGTCTTCGACCTGGCCGACCGGGTCAGCGTCATGAAGAACGGTCAGCTCGTGGGCTCGGCCCGCACCGAAGACGTCACCAAGGACGAGGTGCTGGGCATGATCATCCTCGGCAAATGCCCACCTGGCGCGACACCGGGACCGGGGGCGCTGGATGGGGAGGGGTAACGGGCTTGATGGGCTGGTGCGCGATGTTGCACCCAATCGTTTGTAATCCCTAAGCCTATCTCACTGTAATTGACCTCGTCGGACTTAACAGAACCATTGATCGAACTTCTTTTGTTTCAAATCGGATCGCTCGGGTTGTTTTATAGATCGCAGAGAGTCCGTGTGCTGCTACGGCAACTTGACCTGCCACGACAGGCAACATCTTTTTCACGTTGCGAAAGCCATCTCGGGACTGGGATCGAAAGATGGACAATTCTAAACGAAACACCCTTTTGAAGCGCATCGGCAACATTAACGCTGACGACTCCGTGCTGCCTCTCGTTTCCTTGGAGGAATTCTTTGAAGGAAACGATGATGGCGGATCAATTTGGTGCAATTTGTCTTCTGCGCCAGAACCAGGTGAAGTTTATGCGATATTGAAGTGCATCCGCGATCGTCACGACGTCTTGGATGTCAGAGTGCTCGTAACTCAGTTTGATGGCGGAGACGACGAATGGCCATTTTCTGACACTATCTACTTCCTGACGAATGGCGCACCCGATGATGTCATTTCATGGCTCGGCACAGACTATGCGCCAAACGAGGTTTACGTTGAGGAAGATTTTGGGCGAGCCGAACAACTTGATTGTCCGAGCGGAATGCACATCGTTGCAGCTTGGTGGGATTAAACGGTTTTCTTCGACCTGGCCGACGGGGTCAGCGTCATGAAGAACCGTCAGTTGGTAGGCTCAGCGCGCACCGAAGACGTTACCAAGGACGAGGTGCTGGGCATGATCATCCTGGGCAAATGCCCACCGGGTGCGACACCGGGACCTGGAGCGCTGGATGGGGATGGATGACGGTCAGGCGACCTTCGGCTGATACTGCAGGAACAGCACGAGGTCGCGTACAGTCTTGATTTTACCGTTCATCGGATTGCTTTCCACATCCTCTAAACTGCGCCCGATGCGTTTTGCGATTGCGACAACGCTGTCCTCATAATCCTCATCATCGATATGCAGATCTTCTCTGAAAGAGTCCTCCGGTCGGATCGGGTAACTCCAAGAGAACTCTTCGTAGACGCCCCTGATAATCCAGGTGTCGATCGCACAACAGTCGAAAGAACGCGCAAAACTGCAGATACTCTCGCCGCTTCGATGTTCGGCTTGTTGGACGTCCTGCCGCCGCCCAATAAACTGGAAAACGCCAAAGATCATCGAGACAAACCAATTCAGTACAGGACCGGCAAACTGCTCATCACGCGGCGGCATGTTTCTCGATGGAGTGCGCATCCGCAAAGACTAAGGTCGATTATCTGCTGTGGCCAGCGCCAAAAGAAGCACCGCGCTAATCTTACCAAGGGAACGGCACCGCCTGCTTCCAGGCACCATCAACTTCCCACTCCAGTATGCACTTCTTCCGAGCCGGCTTTTTCTTTCGGCGGAAATACTTCCTTGCAAAGTCATCAAAGACGCCAGGTTCGCCTGGGACGAGCCTGAGGTCACACTGCAAGAGCTTCTCCAGAAACTCGGCGATATCCTCTGTCATGGACACTGCCAAAGCTTCGGGCGGCGTGTCATCGTAGCCCTCGTAGTCTGCCCAATCCTGCGCCACAACGCAGTCGCTCTCCGTGACGTCGACGAACCACTCAAGAACGTTATCGGGAACTGTAACCCTGACCATCACTCCGTCGCGAGCGAGTTCGAGTTCTCTGGCTTCTCCCGAAACGCGCAGAGAAACATCGGGATGGTCCTCAAACTGGTCCAGGACTTGATTGAGGCGTCGGTTCATTTGCAAAACCTAACTAAGCAGCGCGTAAGTGCCGACTGCGCGAATGCGGCCTTCATTGTACATCTTCATAGATGATCGGTTCGATCCAGCCGCTGCCGGCCAGCATGACGATCGACAAGAGCAAGACAGCGTAGATCAAGGCAAGAGAGAAGCGCGCCATAGGAATTGGCAGGCGTTTCTCCAAAAAGCGCAGGGCCGGCGTCATGGCGTAACAGCCTCCAGCAAGGTTTCAAGGACAGGACGGGCAGCGGAGAGCCAGAGAAGGACCGTGAGTGGTCCGCCCACGGCTTTCGCCGCATCGGGTAAAAGCTGAAGCCGCAGGGGGTCCTCCGCATTAAGATAGAGCTGGGTCAGCACGATCCCGAGCGCCTGCCAGAAGGCCCAAAGAACGTAGTAGGCTGAGGTTTCGTGCCAGAGGCCGAGCACCAGCATCGCGGCGAAAACACCGACGACAGGCGCGCGAAAGCTGGCGGCGATGGGTGCAAACACGTAGTCCCGGCACCAGTGTGAAAGCGTCATGTGCCACCGGGTCCAAAACTCGATCAGGTTACGTGCGCGCCAGGGACGGTCGAAATTCTCCTCGAGCCTCAGGCCCATCATGAGGCTCAGGCCCAGCGCCAGCCCCGTAAATCCGGAAAAGGTCAGATAGATCCGGACCCAATCGAACGCCGATAGGGCCCAGTCCTCGAAAAAGGGAACCAGAGGCAGAACCTCACGCGTTTGGAAGACGTCGACCAGCCGGGCATGCAGGTAGCCTCCCACCACAACAGCAAGCGCAAGGCCGAACAGCGCCCGCTCCGCACCGCTAAAAAACTCCTCCGCGCTCCAGCGGCGCCGTGCGCATTGCCGTTCGAAATGAGGCAAGCGATGGATCGGCCCCACCATCAGCACAGGCAGGAAGAGATGATAACGCGCGTAGGCTCCGATGGCAGGAATCGGAATACGTCCCATCCACCACTCCATCAACACATGCGCATGACGCAACGTGAAATAGGCAGCGCCGACCAAGGCGACTGGCTGGCCAGCGATCCCCTCGACCTCACGCGAGACCAAGAGGAGTCCCGCGAGACCCGCAGTGCAGAAGAGGACCACGGCACCGCGCTGGCCGAGCCGTTCACCCAGCTGCATAAGCAAGGGAATTACCGCAACCGAAGCGATCAGCCAGATTGCTGAGACCGGCGCCACGAATACCAGGACAGCCGAGGTAATCACCGCACAGGCGCTTTGCCCTGTACCGCGTGGCGTCGACCAGACCGCGGCAACAGACAGAAGAGACCCGAGAAGCAACGCGATCTCAATTGCGTTCATCGGGACCTCCAAAGCGAGCTCTGAGTTCCCCGATGAATCGCGCCCGACCCAACGCATTCATATGGGCACGGTCCTTGAAGTGTTCGTCGGACCAGGATGCCGCTGGGCTCCAGACCTCGACAGCATAGCGCTTTTCAAGAGCTGTGACCGCGTCACCGAATGACACAGCTGCTTCGCGTCCAAGATGCCCCAAGACGGTTTGGGAGCGAGGAAGCACAACAAACACGACTGTAACACCGCGGAGGCGGGCTTCCCTCAAAGCGCGTGAGAGCCCATCGTGATCGCGCGGTTGATGTATCTCTTCAGGATAAACACTTTCGAAGCCCTTTCGACTCCCGTCGTAGCTTAGCGCGGTGCCGACAATATCAGGCACGGTGGCTTTCGCCTTCATGCTTCTTTGGCGCACTTCCCCTAGCAGAGCTTCCTTTATCCCGCGGATACGCCGCCCGAAACGCCGCAGTCGGTCATCCCAGGCTCCCGCGAAGCCCCAGGTCCAGCCATAAAGTCGTTCATCGCGGAATGTGCGGAGGTAGGGGTAAAGTTCGACAAAGACAAATCGCTTCGTAGCTTGGGATGCGTCCCCCGCGCCGATCGCGGCCCGCAGCAATTCAGTCGACTGTTTTTCCGTGATGCGACTCATAGTCAATCGGGCATGACGCCGGCCATCCTTCAGAAGACCTTCGGCGGATGCCACCTGCGGGATCCCATAGCGCGTGAGCGACGAGCCTACGAACACGAGTTTCGCTTCGGCCAACCCGGCGATCCCCGCGGCCATATCTGGTGGCTCTTCCGCTGGCACCACCCAGAGTACGGCCGCAATCACCGTGGCGCATAGGGCGATCGCGCCTCCCCAGATCCAGGCACCCCAAAGCGCTCTCATTTTGCGCGTTCGACCGCAGCGATCAGATCGGCAAGCCGGCGGATCGATACCACCTGCGCGGTGGGAATGCGCAGATCGAAAGACTGCTCGATCTGAAGAACCAGGTTGATATGAGCGAAGCTGTCCCAGGCCTCAACATCATCAGGCCCCGCGTCGGCTGAAAGCGATCCAACCGGCATGCGAAAGGTTTTCGCGGCGATCTCCAACACGGCATCGGCGAGCGAGTTTGAGTCGGCCGAGGCGGTCTGGGGCGAGACAGGAGCACCGACGCCGAGTAGGCTCCGCACCGCATCTATCTGGGGTTTTCCGGCCACGCCGCGCGGGATCGCCGGCACCGCGACGATCCGTTTCGGCACCTTCATTGGTTCGAGCAATGCGCGGCAATGGGCGCTCAGTTCTGCTTCATCCGCCGCACTATCCAATACAACGGCCGACGCTGGGATCTCGCCAAAATCCGGATCGGAAAGTCCCACAGTGGCGACCTCAGAGACGGCGGGATGCCGGTTCAATGCTTCGTCCACCTCGCTGGGTTGAATGAGAAAGCCGCCACACATGATGACCAACTTGATCCGCCCCTGTATCTCGAAAGCCCCATCAGGCCGCTTGAGAGCGAGATCTCCGGTGCGCAACCAGCCATCCCCTGTCAGCATCCCTTCCGTCTGCTCCTTGTCATCCCAGTAGCCGGCAAAGACGTTGTCACCAGAAAGCCAAATCTCGCCGGTTTCGCCGTCCTGCACATCATGCCCCTCCCGATCGACGATGCGCGCCGCAATGTCGACCGGTTTCCCGATGGTACCCACGGCCCCCATATCCGGGTGCGGGCCGGCGTAGAGCGCGCTTGCAACGGTTTCAGTCAGACCGTACTGATTAAAGACCGGGCGCCCGAAGCGCGTTTCCAGTCTGCGCCAGAGGTCCTGATCCAGCTTTGCGGCAACGGAGATCAGGCAACGGCATTCGGCATCGTCGAAGTAGTCGTCATGCGCCGCGTAACGGTCGATGAAAGCATAGACCGTCGGCACCGAGAGAACATGTGTCGCCCGGAACGCCCGCACCGAATTCAGCCAGTCTTCCAGTTTCGCCGCCGAGTAAGCCGCCGGGCGGATCAGGGCGCAGCCATTGGCAAGCGCGAGCAGCGGACCCTGCACCAGTCCGTCGCCATGGGCTAGAACCATGCCGTTGAAGATCCGGCTGTCGGTGTCGTAGTTGAAAAGCCGCGACAGAGTCTCGAGATGCGCGAAGAGATTTCGCTGCGTGATCATCGCGCCTTTGGGAGCGGATGTTGTCCCCGAGGTGAAGAGAATATAAGCGAGCGCGTCCGGGTCGCCTGGCAGGTGCGGAGGCCGTCCCTTCTTTGCGATCTCGGCTTGGAACCCGGATTTAGGCAGACGCTTTGTGCCGAAAAAACCTTTTGTGGCGGGAACGACCGGAGTAGCGCTTTCGGCCCAACTCTCCGTACAGCGCACGGCATCGGCCACGATCAACCCCGGCGAGACTTTGCGCACCACAGCCGCCGCCCTGGAGGCGGGCGTATCAGGTGTCAGCATCACGGGAACCAGGCCATCGAGCATAGCGGCGACAAAAGCGGTGATCGCCGCACCCTCGTCGGCGGTCACGATCATCACCCGGTCACCCGCGCTTAAGCCATGCGCGTCGAACAGGCCGCAACAGCCGTGAAGTCCCGACAGCAGCTCGTCATAGCGCTGCACAGACTCTGGCCCCACCAGAAACTCGGCTTTGCCGCGCGCGGCGATGGCTTCGTAGAGCGCCGCGGATGTTCGGGGTGTTCCGCTCATTCGCCCTGCTCCACGTTCAAGGATCCCCGCGCCGGATTATGCCGAAGCTTCCTAGCCGGATTTCCGGCAACCGTGGCACCTTCGGGAACATGGCGGCGTACGACAGCGCCAGCTGCCACCACGGCCGCCGCACCAATCCTGACATCCGGCTGCACGACAGCGCCGGCACCAACCACCGCACCTGGTCCGACATGGATGTTGCCGGCCAGCGTGGCGCCCGGACCGATGCTGACAAAGTCACCCAGAAAGGTGTGGTGCCCCAGGCTGGCGGCACGGTTCACAAGCACCCCCTGCCCCAGCAGTGACGCCGCCCCGATCACCACACCTGCGTTCACAAAGCTGCCCTCGCCGATCTTTACGGATCTTGCGACGACGGCGGAGGGATGACACAGCACCTCGGCAAGCGGCAGACCACGCGCGAGACCGAGTTTCGTCAGTTCCTCCCGCCGTGGCGGGTAAAAAGCGCAGGCCACGAAGCTGTCTTCAATCGGCGCGCGGTCGAAATCGCTGAGTTCGATCACCTTATCCATGGAAAAGACCCGCGGCGCACCCGCAACGCTGACACAGGCGGATATGGGGATTTCCGCGCAAAGGCATGCTTCCTCATATTCCACAGCGAGTGGACTGCGTACGCCGAACAGAATCATACTCAAAAGCCTTCCGTCGGAGCCTCCTTCCGCCAAACCGGGCAGATTCGGAAAGAGGGGACTCTCGCTAATTAACTGGTTTCTATGGCGCTCGCCCTCTTTCGGCTGTCGCAATTACCGCTGGGAGAGCAACTGTTCAAAAATACGATTCGCTTAAGAAATTAGACGCTATTGCTTAAATTTACGTCATCCAAACGTGGTATGTCTCTCACTTCTCAATACCTCAAAACTTGTGCCTCGCGTAGCCCCCTTTTTCCTGAGCTCCCGTCGGTGAGCCGAAAGGTGGCGAAGATCGCCGCACTGACAGGCGCACAATAAGCCTCTTGACCTGGAGTCACTCCAGGTCGGTATCTCTATCCGGACAAATTCTGGGAGCAGAGCCATGCGCATCGCAGAAGCCGCCGAGAGATCGGGGCTGAGCATCGATACCATCCGCTATTACGAGAAGTCGGGCCTCGTGCCGAAAGTCGGGCGCGGCCGCGACGGGCAGCGGCGCTTTTCGCCGGAGAATATCGACTGGCTCACCCTGCTCTACTGGCTGAGGGAGACGGGCATGCCGATGAAGACCATGCAGCGCTTCGCCGAGCTCTACCGGGCCGGCGATCATACGCTGCCCGAGCGCAAGAAAATCCTGCTGGCGCATGGCGAACATCTGAAGAAACGCCGGTCCGATCTCGACCGCTGCGAAGAGGTTCTGGCACACAAACTCGCGATTTATAAGGAGCTTGGTATATGACATCCACCGGTCCCCTGCGGACGTCCAGTGACCTGCAGACGACGCAAGCGAAGAGGATCCTTATCGTCGGTGCGGAAGGCGATATCGGCCGGAGCATTTGCGCGGAGCTGGGCGGCCGCCACGAGATCATCAAGGCCGGTCGGAACTCCGGCGATATTCGCGCTGACATCTCAGAGCCGGCCTCGGTCGAAGCCCTGTACCGCGAAGCCGGTCCGCTCGACGCCGTGGTTTCCGCCGCGGGCAGCGTGCATTTCGGGCCTCTGAAGGACTTCACCGATTCCCAAATGCAGTTTGGCCTAACCGACAAGGTCATGGGCCAGATCAATCTGGTGCTGACCGGAATGAAACACCTGAACGACGGCGGTTCCTTTACGCTGACCAGCGGCGTCCTGAACCGCGACCCGGTCCGCATGGGCTGTGGCGCAGCTACGGCCAACGGCGCACTGGACGGCTTCGTGACCGGCGCGGCCATCGAGCTGCCACGGGGCCTGCGCCTCAACGTGGTGAGCCCGGGTCTGCTTGAGACCTCCGCGCCGGACTATGGCCATCTCTTTCCCGGCCAGGAGACGGTTCCTTCGGACCGAGTCGGCCGCGCCTATGCCAAATCTGTCGAGGGCGCTCTGACAGGACAGGTCATCATCGTCGAATAGGCGGGAGCCACGGCATCGGAAAGGTACCCTCGACAGAGCGCGTCAATTCCGCTACCAGCGACGCATGCTGATTTTCGCCGCTGCCGTCTTCTTTCTTCTCATCACGCCCGGGCCGGGTGTCCTCTCGACCGCCGGGGTCGGATCGGCCTTCGGTTTTCGGCCGGGCGCCCGCTACATTCTCGGCCTCTTCATTGGCACCAATCTCGTGGCCCTGGCGGTGATCTCAGGGCTTGCGGCCATTGTTCTGGCAAGTGCCGAAATTCGCCTGCTGTTGTTGATCGCTTCGGGCTGTTATCTGGTGTTTCTGGCGTCGCGCATCGCGCTGGCCGGCACCAAGATCGCCTTTATAGAGACTAAGAAAGCGCCCGGCATCTGGGGCGGAATCACACTGCAGGCGATCAATCCAAAGGCCTATACCGTTAACACCACACTCTTCACAGGCTTCGCTTTCTGGCCGGAGAGCCTGGCGACCGAAACTCTGATCAAGCTGTTGGTGATAAACGGGATCTGGATTCCCATCCATTTCCTCTGGCTGGGCGCTGGCGTCTGGCTGAACCGTCTGGAGCTGCCGGCGCGCGTCCAGTTCCGTATCAACCTGGCCATGGCCGCCGCCATGCTGGCCGTGGTCGCCCTCGCGGCCCTGGCGCCGAAGTAAAAACAGAGTCCGCGGCCGGTTCATGGCCCCCAAAGAGCCGGGTCGCGCCAGGCTTCGGGGACGATAAGCTGACCATGGAGCGCCGATTTCTTCCCGCCCAGGCCGACGGACTGCCAGGCGTCGCGCCATTCCTCGGGCATTGGGTAAGGCGGGCCTACATCATAGTCCGGCGTAAACCCGAAGCGGCCATAGTAACCCGGATCACCCAGCACATAGACCTGGCCGATACCGCTCTCTTCAAGGTGCTGGAAGCCTGCATTGACCAGGGCCTTGCCGATACCCCGCTTTTGCCGCTCCGGCGCGACGGCGAGCGGCGCCAGCATCGCGACCCTTTCCGCACTCCCATCGAGGCCGCAGTAGGTGAAGCTGACATGCCCTACCAGTTCCTCCCCTACCACCGCGACGAAAGAAATAACCTGCGTCTCATCCTTCAGCAGCTGCCGTACAACAGGCAACAAATCCTCCTCCGGGAAGGCTTTTGGATAGAGAATCTCGATTGCGTCGCTATCGCTCGGCAGGCTTTTGCGTATTTCGAAGCTTTCGGTCATGTCGCAGCCAGTCCGGTGGTCAAAGAAAGCAGTTCAGGCGGCCTTCGAAAAGAGCTGGGTCAGATCCTGTAAAATCGCCCTGGACTGGCGGCAATCGGTCAGGCCGGGTTTGCAAACGAAATGCAATTCCTGTGCGGTCCCCGCACCTGGAACGATCACCAGTGTAAGCTGCCCATAAGGACCGCCGCCCGGCCGAATGAGGCAGTCGATTTCGTCGTTCCGGACCAGTTCCACATCCGTGGTCTCGATCCAGTCGCGGACATAGTGACGAAGGCTCTCGCTGTGGTTCGGCCAGTTGGCGGGCAGCATCGCCCTCACCTTCGCACAGATACCGACCCTGAACTTCTTGCTGTTGATCTCGGGCGCAATCGCCTCAGTAGCGCGGGTCAAATCTTCGAAGACCTTGGAAATCTCAGGCAGGTAGGTCTCTCCCTGGGCTGTCAGGAGCAAGCCGTTTGGCAGGCGCCGAAACAGCGCGACACCGAGCGAGGTTTCAAGCTTTTTCACCTGCTGGCTGACGGCGCCGGCGGTCAGGCCGAGTTCGCTCGCGGCCGTCTTGAAGCTGAGATGCCGGGCGGCCGCTTCAAAGGCGCGCAACGAATTGAGCGATGGCAATCTGTAAGTCATCTCGTTCCTCCTTGGCGCAGACTGGCACAAAGGGCTGAGCGCAGTGACTCAGTATTTCTAAGGCTCCGCGAGAGCTCTTCTCGTTTGAGAGGAGCAACCGCCAGACGCTAGCGTTGCCATGAAATTCGCATCAAGGAAAGAAGAGATTTCATGACGATAGACTACATCTCATCACCCGAGGCCCACGACCTGAAGAGTGGATATGCGCAGTGCGTCGCCGTCTCCAATCCCAGCCGCACGGTCTATGTCAGCGGGCAGATTCCAGTCCGGCCGGACGGCAGCCTGCCGGAAAGCTTTACCGAACAGGCGGAGCAGGCCTGGGCTAATGTGGAGGCGCAACTCAAGGCGGCGGGCCTTGGCATGAGCAATATCCTCCGGCACACCACCTACCTCTCGGATCGGAAGTACCGCACCGAAAACAGCGCCGTGCGCCGCAAGGTCTTCGGTGAGAACGGACCCGCGCTGACGGTGATTATCGCCGGCATCTTCGACGAAGCCTGGCTGTTGGAAATTGAAGCGGTGGCAGCAGAATGAAAAAGACAGACACCAATTCCCTGCACTACAGCGCCGTGCGCGACCGCGGCCGAATCTATTTGGCCGTTTTCCGGGAGCTTTCAAAACGCTACGGCGAAGAGGAAGCCGTCAGCGTGATGCAGAGCGCCAGCCGTGCACATGGGCTCGAAGTCGGCGCTTCGCTCGCGCATCTGGCGCCCCGTGATTTTCCCGGCATGCTGAAGGAATTCTTCGAAGGCCCCGACGAAGGCGCCACCTACTCACCTCAGGTTCATGAGCTTAGCGAGAGCTGTCTCGACGTGCAGATGATGACCTGCCCGCTCAAGGACGGGTGGCGCGAAATGGGATGCAGCGACGAGGAGGTCTGCACGCTTCTGCGCTGCGCGACGGCCTTCGACAAAGCGGTTTGGGAAGAAGCCGGCTTCGACTACGAGCTCGAGACCTGGGCGCCTGGAAAGACCGGCTGCTGCCGCACCAGACTGACAGAAAAATCCGGAAGTTGATCCCCGTCTCTGGCCATCGAAGCGCCGTTGCGCATCGGACATTTGGCCCCTGTTCATGCGTCACCAAACAGACGCGATCTGGCGCCATTACGCCCTGCTCGTCAGAAAGCGCAGCACGCTCTGAGCGCTCGAGACCTCCACCGGAACACCCTCGGGATTGTCACGGAGCCCGGGTTCAGCGAAGAGCTTGATGATCTGCCGGTCTTCGATGTAAGCGGCGTAACGCCAGCTGCGATATCCCATACCATGACTCTCCCGCCGGACCAGCATCCCCATCCCTTTGGAGAATGCGGCATTTCCGTCCGGCAGCATACGCACGCGGCTGACTCCAAGCGCCTTGGCCCATTGCGCCATGACGAAGGCATCGTTCACCGAAAGGCATAAGATCTCATCCACGCCCAGGTCCGTGAACGCGTCGTAGTTTTCCTCAAACCCCGGCAGATGACTGTTCGAACAGGCAGGCGTGAAGGCGCCAGGCACGGCGATAAGTACGATGTTCCGCCCGGTGAATATCTCTTCGCTGCGCACGTCTTTCCATTCAAAGGGGTTGGGCCCCTCCAGTTCGTCGTTCCTGACACGAGTGTGAAAAGTAACGGACGGTACTTCTTTGAATTCCATGATGTCTCTCCGCTTGGTGGGCCTGGTCTCGGCGGCTATGGCCGCGCGGCTGCCTAATAGCTAGCGGATAGACGATATGGCGAAAATGACATACTATCGTCAATTATGGACAAATCTCCGCGCCACATAGACATCCTGCTTTTCGACGATCTCAACATTCTCGAAATTGCCGGACCGGCCCAGACCTTCACCTCCGCCAATGAATTGGACCGGGAGCACTACCGGCTGCGCTATGTCTCAGCGGACGGCGCTTCCGTAAGAGCTTCCTGCGGCCTCGAACTCGGCGTAGCGAAGGCGGCGCGCACCGGACCAGGAACGCAGGATCTCCTCATTCCAGGTGGGCGCGGTGTCGACCGAGCCATGCAAGATAAGCGCATTCGATCACTTATCGCGAACTGGACGAAGCCGGGAAGGGACAGGCGCGTGATCTCGGTCTGCTCCGGTGCGTTGCTGACTGCCGCGGCGGGAATACTGGATGACCGCAAGGCAACGACGCACTGGGGGCGCCAGACGCAAGCGGTCACACAGTTCCCGAAAGTCGATTGGGCGATCGATCAGCTGTACTGCATCGACGGCAACATCATGACCTCGGCCGGCGTGACCTCCGGGATCGATCTGGCGCTGGAAATCGTCCGCCAGGATTGCGGTGCTTCGGTGGCGCTTTCGGTCGCACGGCAGCTCGTGGTCTATTTGAAGCGGGATGGAGGTCAGGCCCAGTTTTCGGATCTTCTGGAAGCACAGTTTGCAAGTCATAAACAGCTGGGCGGTTTACTCGACACTATTCTGCATCACCCGGAGCGGCCTTGGACTCTCGAGCTTATGGCCGATCATGCGGGCATGACCCCCAGGACGCTGATGAGAAAATTCTCTGCTGCTCTCGGCAAATCGCCGCACAAGTTTTTGGAACGCGTGCGCGTCAAACGCGCGAGCGCCGCTTTGAGCGCCGGCGCGCCAGTGAACAAAGCAATCGAGGTTGCCGGCTTCACGGATTTTCAACAGATGCAAAGAGCCTTTAAAAGGCAAATCGGGACAACGGTCGGGACCTTTCGCGCCCGTTTCGATGCCTCGGCCTAAGACTCTAAAAGTCTTCCGTTAGAACTTCTTGCTGGAGGCGCGCTGCACCTGCATCGAAAGCCTCAAGATCAATCACTCGTGAAACAGCACCGAACGCCCGCCGTCGATCATGATGGTTTCCGCGTTGATGAAGGGCGCTTCGTCGCTGGCCAGAAAGACGGCCGTCATGGCGACTTCTTCGGGACGCCCAATCCGCTGGGGAGGATGCAGCGCTTCTGCCTTACGGCGCTCGGCCGCCGGGTCCTCGAAGCCAGCCCAGTAGTCGCGCGCAATCTGCGTATCGATATAGGCGGGCGCGATGGCGTTGCAGCGCAGACCTTCGGCGGCGTACTCGATACCGATGGCCTTGGTCAGGCCCACGAGGCCGTGCTTGGCCACCGGATAAGGAAAGGTGTGCGGAATGATCTGAAAGCCATGGGTGCTGGCGATGTTGATGATGCTGCCTGCGCCCTGCGCCCGCATAGTCGGCAGGACGGCTTCGATACAGGCCCAGCAGGCCTCCAAGTCGAGCGCCATACAGCGCAGCCATTCGGCGCGCGGCATCTCGTGCGGCGCATGGAAAACGTTGATCCCGGCATTGTTGACCAGGACATTCACCGGGCCGAACTTCGCCTCAGCCTGCCGAACCATGGCCTCGACTGCGCCCTGATCGGTCACGTCGGTTTCGACAAAATGAGCCTGGCCGCCAGCCGAGAGGATTTCTTCGGCAACCTTCTCGCCCGTCTCCGGGTTCTTCTCGGCAATGATGACAGCTGCGCCCTCGCGGGCGAAGGCGCGCGCGGTGGCTTCGCCAATCCCCTGCCCCGCCCCGGTGACGATGGCGGTCTTGCCTGACAGCCGCCCGCTCACCAGTCGACCACCGTGCCATCGGGCAGGACAGCATTGCGCGCGTGCAGGACCTCTTGCGCAAAGGGATGCGCCGCCACTTCCGCCAAGTTCACCTCAACCCCCAGCCCCGGCTTTTCGGGCAGGCCCCAACGGCCCGGCGTGCGCTCGATCGGCCAGGTGACCACATCGTCGTACCAGGGCACGGCACCAACCATCTCTTCCTGAATGACGAAGTTGGGAGTCGAAAGGCCGAAGTGCAAAGCCGCCACGCCAGCAACCGGCCCCAGCGGATTGTGCGGCGCGACGCCGATGCCGGCGCTTTCACATAGGCCCGCGATGCGTTTGGTCTCGGCCAGCCCGCCCGTATGGCAGATATCCGGCTGCGCAACGTCGAAGGCGCGGGCCGCGATGGCCGGAACGAAGTCGCGCCGTCCCAACAGGCGCTCACCCGCCGCGATCGGGGTCGTGGAACCTGCGCGCAATTCGGCCAAGCCAACCATATCCTCCGGCGGAAGCGGCTCTTCGACGAACAGTAAGCCTGCGGGTTCCATCGCCGTGATGAAATCGCGCGCCACGGCGGCGGAGGCTGGGCGTCCGTGGAAATCGACCATGATATCGATGTCCGGCCCGACCGCTTCACGCAGCGCCACCATGGAAGCCTCAACGCGGGCGATATCGCGATTGCTGCGCAGGTAATGACTGTAAGGAACGGCTACGAGCTTCACGGCGTCATAGCCCGCGGCCACGACCTCTTGGGCACGCGCCACCAGCGTCTCGCTGTCATCGCTTTCATAGACCGCGGTCATGGCACCCATACCAAGATGGGTGTAAATCCGCAGGTAGTCCCGCACCTTGCCGCCCAGCAAACGCCAGACCGGCACACCGAGGGACTTGCCCAGGATATCCCAAAGTGCGATCTCGATTCCGCTGATGGCGGACATGCCGATCACGCCCTGCCGCCAGAAACCGTGGCGCATCATGATCTGGAAACAGTGTTCGATGTCGCGCGGATCCTGCCCGACGATCAGGGGCTCAATATCTTCCAACGCGCCGACCACCGCGCGCGTCTTCCACTCAAGCGTCGCCTCACCCCAGCCGACCAGCCCCTCGTCGGTCTGGACCTCGACGAAGATCCAGTTACGCATTTCGGCATTGCAGACATGCGCCTTTATGCCGGTGATCTTCATCAGTTTGTCGAGAAGCTTTGCCGGCGCATACGGCGCTCGATGTAGGTCTGCAACACGACAGAGATAACGATAACCAGGCCGAAAGCGAGCTGCGTGTAAAAGGCGTTGATGCCCGCCGCCACGACGCCCGCGTTGATCGCCCCGATGATGTAGGAGGCAACCAGGGTGCCGATGACGGAGCCGGTGCCGCCGAAGACCGAGGTGCCACCCAGGAAGACCGAGGCGATGGTGTTCATCAGGAAGCCTTCGCCGGTCGTGGGCCAGAAGTAAAAGCCTACGAACGAGGTCATCAGCCCGCCGAAAACCGCCATGACACCCACCAGCATAAAGGCGCGGGTCTTAACGCTGACCACATTCACACCCATCAGCCGCGCGCTGGTCTGGTTGTCACCCACCAGGAAAACATGTGCGCCGAACTTGGTCCGGTTCAGCAGGATCCATAGCAGAATAGCAAAGAAGATGGTCCAGGCCGTCTGGATCGGAAAGCCGAAGATGGAGGAGTTAAAGATCGCGTGCATCTCCGGATAGTCTTCTTTGGTCAGCGGCACGCCCGAGCCGCTCATCATCACCAGTTCGATGCCGCGGAACAGGAACGAGGTGCCGATGGTGATGACGAGCGAAGGGATCGAAAAGCGCGAAACCAGCGCGCCATTGAGCCAACCACAAGCCGCGCCGGTGGCGAAGGCGGCGATGAGGGCGATGATATGCGGAATACCGGCCTGCGCCATCAGAGCAAAAACGGCCGTACCCAAGGCCATGATCGAGGGAAAAGACAAGTCCATCTCGCCCGTGATCACCACGAAAGTCAGCGCCAGCGCGATCACCGCAAAGAAAGGCGTTGTTTCGGCAAAGGCCTTGTAGATGTCGATGTCGAGAAAGACCATCGGCGCCGCGAACACAAAAACGAGCCACATCAGCAAACCCACACCGATGATACCCATTTGGGATCCGTGTCGCCGGAAAAGGCTCGGCTTGTGAATACGGTTGTCCTTGGGCTTAGCGCCCGCCTCTTCCGTGGTCGCGGTCATGATGCATTTTCCAGTTTGCCGGTGCGGGCAACGTGATAAAGCCGCTCGATCAGCTCATCCATAGTGATCTCGGCTTTGGTGTATTCTCCCGCGACACGCCCCCGGTCGAGCACGAAGAGGCGGTCTACCACCGGGTAGATGTGGAAGATGTTGTGGTCGATGAAGATCGCCGACTTGCCGACATTGCGAATGTTTTCGATGAATTCCAGGGTGCGTTTGGTCTCGGTCAGGGAGAGTCCAACCGTCGGTTCGTCCAGGATCACCACCTCGGCGTCGAAATAAAGCGCGCGGGTGATGGCCACCCCCTGTTTCTCACCACCCGACATGGTGGCAACCACATTGTCAGGGTGGACAGCAGCCGAGGTAAAACCCATATGCTCGCTCATGAGGCGCGCGCTCTCGGCACGCATGCCCTTAACGTCCAGAAGGCCCCATTTCGTCCGCAGCTCGCGTCCCATGAACATGTTGCGCCAGATCGGTTGCTTTTCCGCCAGCGCGCGTTCCTGATAGATCGTCTCGATACCCAGTTTTCGCGCCTGTGAGACGCTCCAATCGGTTTGCGGTTCACCTTTGAAGAATATCTCGCCGCCCGGATCCGGACGATGAAAGCCCATGATGGTTTTTACCATCGTGGACTTGCCCGCCCCGTTGTCACCCAACAGGCCGACGATCTCGCCGGGATAGACTTTGAAATTGACATCGGTGAGTGAGCGCACTTCGCCAAAGGTCTTGGAGACATTGCGTAGTTCGATCACCGGCGTCGCCGGAGCGTCGTTCATGATACCACCAGAGAGTCGGGCCAGCGGCGGGTCAAACCACCGCTGGCCGCACTATTTACCGGATTTCGATGGCCGCAAGCGGTGCGATGGCATCGACATTCGAGCTATCGACGAAAGCGCCTGCGGTGTTCACGTTCAGCCCGGAGAAACCGAATTTCTTGGTCAGGCAAATGTTGAGGATCGGCAGATAACCCTGCAGGAAGGGCTGCTGATCGATCACCAGGTTCTGATAACCGGATTTCACAGCCTGCGCCGTGTTAGGCGACATGTCGAAGCCGGCGAAATAAACTTGGCCCGGTTCAAGCGAGGCGGCTTTTGCATAGACGCCAACGTTTGAGGTCAACCCGCCATGATCGGTAACGACGATCTTGACTTCCGGGCTGCGTTTCATCAGCCCGACAAAGGTTGCCGTACCGGCGTTCGGATCGGAATTGGTGGCCGCATCGATCTCCTGATAAATCACCTTCGCGCCGACTTTCTCAAAGGCGTCGATCACGCCGACCGTACGCTGACCGCGGTCACCGCCCTGGGCCTTCAGGCCCCAGACAAACACGCTGTCGCCCTCGGCGAGTCCGGCCCGCTTCGCGGCCTCGGACCCCAGCGCGAAGCCGGCCGAATAGTTTGGCGCGCCGACATAGCCAAAGCCCTGCGCGGAGTACTTGGCCTCGCTTTCAGGCAGTGAGGTGTTGAGACTTGTGAAGACGGTGCCCTGAGCATAGGCCTTGTCGACCAGCGGCGCCGTCGCCGGCTCGCCGCCAAACCCGTAAGTCGCAATGCCGTCGACCTTGGTGGCCACGGCCTGCTTGATCTGAGTCAGCATCTTGTTCGGATCCCAGTCCGAAAAGTAATAGGTAACGTCCGGTCCCAGATCGAGTTCCGCCTGGCGGAAACCATTGTAAACATTATTGGCGAAGACGCCGCCCTGCGGACCACCCGGGAAGGCCGCGATCTTAACGCCTTCACACCATTTTGCGGTCGGGTCCGTGGCATGAGCTGTGGTCGCCGAAGCAGCCATGGCCAGCATTGAAGCGCCCAGCAAAGAAACACCAAGCAAATTGATTTTCTGTTTCATTGTTTCCTCCCTTTATTGGCCCGCAGCCTATCTTAAAGGTGACTTGACCTGCAATATAAGTTTTAGTGATTTTGGCTCCAGAAGGATATTCAGAGCCAAACTTATATGATAAGTAAGCAGAATGAGTGAGGCCAAGAACGAGAGCACCACGGAATTCGTCGTCGCCCGTCTGAGTGAGTTTATCCTGGACGAATGCAAACCCGGCGACCGGATTCCAAGTGAAAGCGCGCTCGCCGACAAGCACGGCGTGAGCCGCGTCACGGTGCGTGAAGCGGTCAAGGTTCTCTGTGGGCAGGGCTTTTTGTCGGTCAGCCAGGGACGGCGCGCAACGGTCACCGAACCCTCCAGCGGCATGATGGGTAAGTACCTCTTCTCAATTCTGCGCAACGATATCAAAGGAAAGTTCGACCTGCTCGAAGTACGGCAGACGCTTGAGGTTCAGGCCGCGAGCCTCGCGGCGAAGAACGCCTCGGACAGTGGCCTGGTGTCGGTGCGGCACGCCCTGGATGGCATGCAGGATTGTGTGGACCAGCTGGCCGCGGAGAACGCCGACACGCAGTCGGAAATCCGCTTTCACGAGTATGATGCCGCCTTTCACGCCGCGATCGCCTGGTGCAGCGGAAACCGCCTGCTCGCACATATGCTCGAAGCCATGGGCACCTCTCTCACCAGCGCCTTCAAACTTTCAGCGCAGGGCCGCCGCATGCGCGGCTTGGATTTCAGTGGCACCCATGCGGCACACTGTGAAATCTTCGCGGCGATTCAGGCGGGCGATACGCAGCGCGCGGCGCGCGCCATGACGTCGCATCTCAACGATGCCCAGAAAGACTTAGAGTCCGCGCTGAACGACTGGTAGCGTCAGTCGTTCAGGCACAGAGATGCAGGCCGACACATCGGAACTGACCGGGAGCAGAAAGACTTGGCACGCGAATTTGACGAAGAGCGCGTACGCGAAGCGCTCGAACAGGCCTGGTCGCTGGAAACGGCGAAGCAATGGTCGCCGGAGAATCCAGCCAACGGTCAGTGCAATGTGACCGCAGCCGTTATCCACGACCTCTACGGCGGCGAAATACTGCGCACCCGCTATCCGACGGTGTGGCACTACTACAATCGCATTGACGGTCAGAGACTCGACCTCACCGATAGTCAGTTTTTCCGGCCGGGTGCGCGTTTCCATGCGCCTGAACGCTACGACGACGAGCTGACCGACCGGGATGCGGCGATGGATGGCACACAGCTGAGTGAATACGACAGTTTGAAACAAGCCCTCCTGCGCCTGCTTCCGTGAAGAGACGGTGGAGTTTAGGTCTGAAGTGTTTTTCCGGGGTTGAGGACACCTTCGGAATCGAAATGGCGAAGCAGCTGACAACAGTCTCTGCTTCACCCACGTCCTATCCTCCTATCCTGTCCGCAATCGAAACGATGCGGTGCATCTCTCTCAGAACCGGTTTTTCGATCAGCTTTCCATCGATCACGACAAGGCCGGTATCGGCGGCTTCGAACTCGGAAATAATCCGGCGCGCGCGGGCGATCTGCTCTTCGGGCGGCGTGAAGACTTCATTGAGCGCGGCAATCTGCTTTGGGTGAACCGATCCCTTACCGGCAAATCCAAGATCGCGCGCCTGTTTCGCTTCGATGCGCATGCCGTCGGGATCGTCGAGATCCAGGAACGGTACGTCAATCACATCGAGGCCCGCCGACGCGGCCGCATGCACGACTCGCGAGCGAGCATAGAGCAGTGGTTCCCAGGCATTTTTACAGCGCAGTTCCGCCGCCATATCGACACCCCCGAAAAACATGGCATCGATACGCGCGCTACAGTGAGCAATGTCATAGGCAGCCTCAAGTCCGGCATTGGTCTCGATGATGACATGGAGACGGGTCGGATGGCCCGCTTTGCTCAACAAGGCATCGAGTTGCACAACCTCGTCCGGGGCGCAGACCTTGGGCATCATCACTGCGGGCGGTGGGGTTGCCGTCGCCAGAATGGCCTGGACATCCTCAATGCCGAAACGTTCGCGCATGGAGTTGATCCGCAGGATACGCTCTACCCCGTCATCCGCTTGAGGCGTTTCGAACAAAGCCAGGGCATTGGCGCGCGCTTCGGCCTTGTCCTTGGGCGCGATGCCGTCTTCCAGCTCGACACACACGATATCTGCACCAGAAGCAAGCGCCTTGGGATACATGCTTGGCCTCAGCCCGGGCGTGAAGATGAAGCTTCTGCGCGGACGGATCGTTCGAGTCTCGGTCAAATTTCTGTACCCCTTGTGTTTCTGAAGATGTCTGTTCTAGCAGAAGCCCCCGGTCTAGCAGAAGCTCCGGGTCTAGCAGAAGCATCGGGCCATGATCGCCGTTTTTGTATGCTGCTAGGGAGCGATTCTCGTTTCGTGAAAAGGCATTCGCTTCGCCGCAACGAGTTCTCTTGGCCGGCATGAAGCTTGCCAAACAGCCGCGAAACGCCGCTGAATAGCTATCGACATTGTTGAAACAATCTTACGCCAAAGCGGATCTCATTCCCGGAGCAGATACCTTAGGATGTGACCAACCGGGGGCACCGGTGCAGTTTTGGTCCAAGGTCGGCATATGCAGACCGGCCAGGTTCGAATAGCCTCGTAAGTCCGGTGATGGGCGGAGTTAAGATATGGCAAACGAGACCGTCGACGTGGTCATTATCGGTGGCGGGGCTTCCGGCGCCGCCGTCGCCTGGAGCCTTGCCGACACGAAGATGCACATCGTCTGTCTGGAACAGGGAGCGATGCCCAACCCGGCGAACTACCCGACCACAGGCAAAGACTGGGAAGCCAGGGCTTACGGCGACTTCAGCGCCAGCCCGAACATCCGCAAAGCGCCCGCTGACTACCCGATCAATGATGACGATTCGCCGATCAAAATTCTGAACTTCAATGGCCCCGGCGGCGGTACGGTTCTCTTCTCGGGTCACTTCCCACGCTTCCACCCATCCGATTTTCGCGTGAAAACGCTGGACGGCGTCGCGGACGACTGGCCCCTCGACTACGAAACGCTGGAGCCGTTTTACGCAGAAAACGACAAGATGATGGGCGTTGCCGCACTGGAGGGCGATCCAGCCTACCCGCCCGGCAAGACGTCGGTCCTGCCGCCCATACCTTTGGGAAAGTCGGGACAGATTCTTGGGAAGGGCTGTAACGCCCTGGGCCTTCACTGGTGGCCGTCAGACGTATCAATCGCGACCCAGGAATATGACGGGCGCCCGCAGTGCATCAACCTGGGCGCCTGCATGTTGGGTTGCGCGCAAGGTGCCAAGGGCAGCGCAGATGTGACTTACTGGCCCCATGCCCTGCGCGCGGGCGTCGAGCTGCGCACCGAATGCCGGGTGAAAAAGATCACCATGGACGACGACGGCGCTATGGCGACCGGCGTAATCTATATCGACGCGGACGGCGCGGAACGACACCTCGAAGCCCATGTTGTCATCCTGGCCAGCAATGGCGTCGGAACGCCTCGCCTGCTTTTGAACTCCGCGTGCGAATCTCACCCGGATGGACTGGCTAACTCTTCTGGCCTTGTCGGTCGCAATCTGATGCTCCACCCCTACTCCTGGGTTCAGGGGGTGTTTGAGGAAGAGGTGGACGGCCACCAGGGCCCGCACAAAAACATCTGGAGTCATCATTTCTACGAAACCGATCCCGACCGCGGTTTCCTACGCGGGTATCTGCTGGAGTCCCATCGCGGGGCCGCAACCATCGAAGCAGTGATGAACGGATTTGCCTGGGGGGAGATCCCCTGGGGCGCCGGTCATCACGACGCCGCCCGCAGGCTGCACAAAAGGATCACCGGTTTCGTGGCGGTTTGCGAAGACCTCCCTGAACGGCACAACCGCGTCACTCTCGACCCCGAGCTGACAGACAGCGATGGCATCCCCGCCCCCAAAATCAGCTACACCCTCAGCGACAACAGCCTCAAGATGATGGATCACTCCATCGAGCGGATTACCGAAATCCTGAAAGCCGCAGGGGCAACGCAAACCCACGCGGTGGCACCCATCGAGTATGGCGGCTGGCATCTGCTCGGTACGGCGCGCATGGGTAGAGATCCTGCCAACTCCGTCGTCAATGAATGGGGGCGCAGCCATGACGTAAAGAACCTCTTTATCGTCGACGGATCGGTTTTCGTGACCTCGGCGGGGGTCAATCCCACGAGCACGCTTCAAGCCGTAACTCTCTACATCGCCGACCAGATGAAGCAGCGTCTCGCGAACCTGTTCGACTGAGGAGAAGATCACATGCCTGCTGTCACGCTATCCCAAAGCGAAGAGACCACCCTCGCAGAAGTCGCGGGTCTGATTATCCCGGCCAGCGATACCTACGGCGTTCCCAGCGCGGCCGACCCAGCCATTCTCGCCGAGATTCTCGCCGCCGCTTACCCTGAGCTTGGCGCCGATCTAGCGGCCTACCAAAAACTGGGCGCAGATCAAGTCGAGACCTTCAGGCGCGATCATTCCAAGGCCGCCGGACGCCTCCAACGTCTCGTCGCGCAATGCTATTACCGCGATGACAGGGTTATGACATCGCTTGGTCTCGAACCGCGGCCGCCCTTCCCCAAGGGTTTCGATGTCGAACAGGGAGACTGGTCTCTTTTGGACCCGGTGCGTGCGATGAAACCTCTATACCGGCCGATTAAATAGGGTTCTTGAAAAAACCGGCGGCTTTTACCTGGCGTCGGGCTCACGCAGTTGCGCCAGGGCGGGACTGGCCGGCCAGGCGACCAACGCGCCAGAGGACACGCGCCTTTTGCCATACACAAGCCAAGGATCATCGACCGTTCCGATACGGACATCGACTCTCAAGCGTTCGGGATGCCGCTCGGCAAACTCCAGGGTGGTCAGGCCGCTGTCGTACTTCCCATCCAGCAATCCCTCGGCAATCCGCATGATGGAACTGACGTGAATCTGTTCGGGCCAGCCACTTATATCGCTGTATTCCGCGGTGGCAGGTTGAAGCGCGAGCGTCCTTGGCTGCGCGATCTCTTTCCTTGTCACGATTGCAAGTTCTTTACTCGGCGAAATGAAGGTGTCGATCACCCTTATGCCGTATTTGAAATGCGCGGTCGCCACGACGCCCGCGCAGTCCGGATGAACCGCAACCTGCAGCATGAAGTCGGCCCGACCGTCGGACATCATCTCCAGGCCTTCGTAGAAGTCGTCGATCAAAATGACCGCGGCATCCTCTAGACCCCGAAAGGAAAGATAGTTCTTGGTCACCATCTCGTGGTTGGTCCCGGCGGGACCCAGAGTCACGAAAACCGTGGAGTTCGAAGGCTGCATCTTACACCTGCGGGTTACGCCGTTTCATCGTTTGCTTGTCGCTTCAGTCCAGCGACAAAATCTGCCACTCAATCACAGTCAGACCTCGGGCTCAGCGCCGGCCACCTCATAACAATCGGCGAGGTGTGTGAGGTCTGTGTCTGAAAACCAGATCCGTCGGGTCTTGCCGAGCGGCGTTGTTATCGAGTTCAGCGCCTAAACGCTCAGCCAGTTTGCGGGAACGAAGGTTCTCGGGGTCGATGTAGCTGACAAGGGTTTCCAGCTTCCGAACCTCGAAGGCCCATTGGCGCATCGCAAGGGCAGCTTCAAATGCATAGCCATGCCCTTCTGCAAAGCTGTAGAGCTGCCAACCAAGCTCTGTTTCCGGAAAGAGCGGTCCGTGATTAATCTCGATTTGACCAAGGCATTGACCGGTTTCGCGATGTTCTATCGACAGGGATCCGTATCCCATAAGCTGCCACAGCGCGATGCCATGGCAGAAGATGCCCCACGCACGATCGATCGTAAACGGACCGCCCATGTAGACGGCGCGTTGAGACAGCATCAACTCGGCAAACACTGGCCAGTCCTCCATCGAGGGCTGCCGGAGTCGGAGGCGATCTGTTTCGAGCTGCGGCACGTCAAGCATTTGCAAGATCTCTGGGGTTTTCCGGTCGCGATTAATCGTGAAGGACACAGATGAGGAGGAACAGAATCCAAGGTGACGCGGATGGGATCAGCTTAACCTATCTTAATCGCCAGATGTTTGTTCGGATGCCTTTTCACAAACTCGTCTTCAATCCAACGAAGAACGCGTCTTTGGCCGCCGAAAGCAACCATCTCTACCGCCTCATCAAAACTCACCCATCGGTACTCACTGTGCTCGTGGTTTAACGTGACTTTCGCTGAGCTGTCGATGAAAGCTACAAAGACGGGAGCTATCGTAATGCTGTCCCGGTCCGCCTCGTAGAACTGTTCACAGGTATCTGCTGAGTAGAAAGCCTCGGGCGTCAAGCCGGTCTCTTCATCAAGCTCGCGCAAAGCTGTCTGCCAAGCGGCTTCGCCCTCCTCGATGCTGCCAGCGATCTGACACCACTCGCCGGCCAAGGTCTGCGTTCTTTTGAGCAGAAGCACCTCATATCGCCCTTCACTTTTCCGGACGGCGACTAAGGATGCAATGAACGCTCGTATTGGAATTTCCGGCACAATCGGTCTCTCTTGAAGCCATCGGTTCGCATCAATGATTAGGGGAATTGAGGGGCTCCGCCAAGAACGGGATCATCCTTGAGGCCGGACACAAAAGCCGAAGCGCCGCGGACTGTGGCCGCGGCGCCGGACCATGCGAGCAAGACCTCCTTAAGCTGCACTCCGCGCGACGCCGCTCTCATCTTCGAAAACATGAAGGAAGCTATCGGGATGTGGGCGAACGCGGTAGTTGTCTGTCTCGTCGCCGAACAGGACCTTACCCTCAGCGTCGGTGGCGATGACAGTTGCCATCACGGTATCGACGGGATAGCCGGGCATGCCGGATGGCGCACCGCCGATGTCCTGGATGCCAAGCGCCTTGGCGGCACGCAGATCGTTATCCTGGAAGATCTCGAAATGCGCGGGCAGATCCAGGTTCTTGGCCAACTTCTTCGAGTTTTCGATACCCTGGTTCGAGATGAACTTAACCTTCACACCAGCTTTGGCGAGACGCTCGGCCTGAGCACGCACTTCTTTCAGCTGGTTCATGCAGAACGGGCACCAGTTAGCCCGAAAGAACACGAGCAGGGTTTTCTCGCCCGAAAAGGAAGCGGAGGTCGTCTCAGTCCCGTCCAGCCGGCGAAGCGGCAACTCGGGCAAGGCCTTACCGCGTTCGATCGCAGCGCTCTTGTCGCGACCGTACCTTGAGAAGAAGCGAATGTACCACTGCATGGTGAGCGCACCGAAGAGCGCCAGTCCGAGCGCGGCCTGTTCGCTCACACCCAACAGCCCGCCGCGGCTGAAGAGCTGGTAGATGACCCAGGCAACGGCGGCCAGATTTATCGCTTGGATCACCGGAAGGTTCTTCGATGTCCGCGCAATGCTGAAGAGCTGGCTCAGAACCATCAGGAAGAACGGCATCGTGAAGGTGGCGAAAAAAGCGCCAATCCAGATGGGGTCATAGTTCGACATCCAGAACATGACGCCAGAACCCACCCCCGACAGCAGGTTCAGCATGATATAGGGGAGGATAAGCTTGCCTTTCATTGTACAAGTCCTTTCGTTGTTACGGTCGAGCCTCAAGCCGGGACATCCGACCGGGACGACGAGTGCGTCTTGAACGCCGTTCTCGATAATGTTCGGAGCACGCGTTTCGCCGAACGAGGAAGGACCGTTCGGCGAAACGCACTGAAGGGTCAGGCGGCGGCCGTCGCGGCCAGCTTGTCGAGGACCGGGAAGAGGTCGCTCGGATCCGGGCGGCGCGTGTAGTCCGGATTGACTTCCGCATAAGCAACCGTGCCGTCGGTATCGATGACGTAGCGTGCCGGCATCGGCAGGTTCCATTGGCCGTCGCCATGGATCTTCGGCAGTTCGACGCCAAAGCCCGCATGAAATGGGATCACGTAGTCCTGCAGGCTCCAGCGGATGCCGAATTGGTTCGCCAATTCGCCGGCATTGTCCGTCAGGATCGGGAAGCTGAGGCCGTTGTCGCGTTGCGACTTGCGGCTGTCGGACGCGCCCTGCATGGAAACAGCGACCAACGATGCGCCACGGGCGCGGATGTCACCGACCGCTTCCTCCAGCGCTTTGAGCTCGATATTGCAGTAGGGACACCAGACGCCGCGATAGAAGGACACGACAAGCGGGCCATTGAGCAGCAGGTCTGGCCGGGCAACCGCGTCGCCGTCCTGGTCGTTCAGTGTGAAGTCAGGCGCGGTATCGCCCGCCTTGACGGCCCTCTCCGCCTGGCCGCTCTCAATCAGTTCCTGGGTCGAGCGAGCGAAAGCATTGAAAGCGGCTTCAGGAGCCTGGGTTTTGAACTGCACCTTGAAGGCGTCGAGTTTATCTTGCAGAGACATGACTTCATTCCTTTGTGTTGCTGCCGGAAGCCCTTCGCCCGGCTTCGATGGAATGAATGTTGTTCATTCTCTCTGATGCTGGTAGCTACTGGATTTACCTAACAGTTATTCGAAATCCAAATGATCGAACGAATCTCATCTCTACAGCTATTCAGCCGCGTCGCCAGGACGGGCAGCTTTACCGCGGCCGGGAAAGAGATCGGGCTGTCGCAGCCCTCGGTCTCGCGCATCATCTCGAACCTGGAAAGCGAGCTTCAATGCGCGCTCTTGGTCAGAAGCACCCATGCCGTCAAGTTGACGGAAGCAGGCGAGGACTATCTCGCGCGGATCGAGCCTATCCTGAGCGCTCTGGAGGAAGCCGAGCACATTGCCCGCGGTACGGGGGAGCTGACGGGGCGCTTGAGGGTCGGTGTTGCGACCAGTTTCGCGGCGCGGGAAATCATTCCGAGGATGCCGGGCTTCGTTGCCGAGCATCCGAAGCTGCGCGTCGATCTCGTACTCACCGATACGCGCCAAGAGCTCATCAGCGAGTCAATCGATGTCGCAATCAGGTATGGCGAACTCAAGGATTCCACAATGCTTGCAAGGAAGCTGGGCGCGCCGCGGCGCTTGATCGCGGCGTCGCCCGCATATCTGGAACGCGCAGGCACGCCGCGCATGCCGTCCGATCTCTCCAAACACCAGGTTATTCTCGGCCCCTCCAGCGTCGCCTCCACGGGATGGGTGTTCAAGAAAGATGGAAAGACCCTCTCGGTGCGGATCGACGGTCAGGTGATGGTTACCGTAAACGAGGGCGCAACGGCCGCCGCAGCCGCCGGTCTGGGCATTATCTCAACCGCTTATTGGGGCTGCAAAGCCGAGCTCGAGAGTGGGGCGCTTGTTCAGTTGCTGCCGCAGTGGGATCTTGGGCGCATCGAGGTCAATGCCGTCTTACCAGGCAGACATTCAGCCAAACGTTCCGCCCGCGCCTTTGCAGACTTTTTGGTCAAGTCCTTCCGCGATTACGAGGACTAGGCGCGGACGAAGATGGTCGGAACCAATGACCTCAGGGCCAGACAGGCACAGCCTCCAGTCCCGCCGTCTCCGGCAGACCACAGATCAGATTTGCATTCTGAACTGCCTGACCGGCCGCGCCCTTGCCAAGGTTGTCGACCACGCCCATGGCGATCACCAGATCGCGCGCCGGGTCGGCCGCGTAGCTGACAAACGCGAGGTTCGACGCGGCCGCCCACTTTGTCTGCGGAGGCCTTTTTGTCACACGGACGAAGGACCGGCCGCTATATAAGCGCCGCGCCGCATCCAGACACTGTTCCGTGGAAGCGTTGCCGCGCGCATAAATGGTGACAAGGAGGCCGCGCGTCATCGGCACCAGGTGCGGCGTGAACACCAGCCCGGCGGCGCTGCCACCGCTTAGTCGCTCGATCGTCTTGACCATCTCGGGCATGTGTGTGTGCTGGAGCAGACCGTAAGGGATCAGGTTCTCGTTGCTCTCGGCATAGCCGAACCCGCCGCCGCCGCCCCGGCCGGCGCCGGAGATTCCGGTCTTGGCGTCGATCACGATGTTGCCCGGCTCGATCAGCTTGTCAGTGAGAAGCGGCGCCAAAGCCATCAGCGCCGCTGCCGGAAAGCAACCGGGATTGGCGACGCGGCTTTGCCCTGAGATTCGGTCCGGCCAGACATCGGCCAAGCCATAGGTCCAGCCGTCCGCGTAGCGATGATCGCCGCCGATATCGACAATCTTCACAGTCTCGGGGACGCGCGCCAGCGCATCGGCTGAAGCGCCTGTGGGCAGCGATGCGAACAGCAGGTCGAGCTCCGGTAGATTTTCAGGATCCCATCGCTCGATCACCAGGTCGGCCAATTTGGGCGGCAAGCCAGGGAAACGCTCGACCAATCGACTGCCGGCACTGCCTTCGCCGGCCGCGTAAACCAACTCGAAAGACGGGTGGTTCGCAACCAGGCGCAGCGCCTCTCCGCCCCCGAATCCACTAATCCCGACGATGCCGATACGAATGCTCATGGTGATCTCCTCCTCCTGGAGCGAGCGCGTTAGCTCAACGAACTTGCCAATCTGATCTGAAAATAAAAAAAACCGCGCCGGAGGCGCGGTCGCAGATGAACGGTCTTGGACGAGCGTTATCGGCGTCGCGCGGGCGCGAAGCGGATACGGCGTCGGTTGAAGAAGTTCTCGTTCATGCGATCCATATAACGGGGCATGGTCCCCAAGGTCAATCTCGCAATGCCACAAACATCAGACACGAACCTTGCCTATGTCGTCTCTATCTCAATCGACTCGGGCAGACTTGACGGCACTTCGTCCGGTACCGCTAAGTTTGAAAAACATTCGGAACTTGAACTTATGAAAGCCCAGCTATTAGCAATATCGTAGGCGTCTCCGGCTTGCTGATTTGCTGAAACAAAGAGTGGAAGCAGGTTTATCCGACGAAAATACGCGCTAGCATGGATTGATCTGAAATTGCTGGTTGATCAGCGGAATTGCGAAACGGGGAACGCATGCCTAATCGTCCGAAATACATCACCTTCGACTGCTACGGGACGCTTACAAATTTCGATATGGCCGGCGCTTCCCGCGACCTCTACAGCCACCAGTTTGACCGTGAACGCATGGAGAGCTTCGTCGCAGATTTTTCGGCCTACCGGCGCGATGAAATCTTGGGCGCGTGGAAACCCTATGGTGATGTGGTGAGCAACGCACTGGAACGAACCTGCAAGAAACATGGGGTCGCTTACGATCAGGCTTGCGCGGATGAGATTTACCGTCGCGTTCCAACCTGGGGGCCGCACCCCGATGTGCCCGCCGGTCTCATGCAGGTCGCGGGCGAATTCCCTCTTGTCATCCTCTCGAACACCATGAACGACCTGATCCCGCACAACGTCGATAAGCTTGGCGCCCCCTTTGCCCATGTTTTCACCGCCGAGGATGCCGGTGCCTACAAACCGCAGTTTCAGGCATTCGAGTACATGTTCGACCAACTCAGTTGCGGGCCCGAGGATTGTCTGCACGTGTCCTCGTCCTTTCGCTACGATCTGATGACCGCAAGCGACCTGGGTTTCGGCGGTAAGGTTTGGGTGAACCGCGGCCATGAGCCGGCGGCACCGGGATACGGTTACAGCGAGATTCCCGATATCGGGGGCTTAGCGGCTGTTGTGGGCCTCTGAGAAGACAAGATGGAACTGACTTCTTATTGGCAGGCCACCGCGCCGCGGTTCGGGGCGGCGAAAGCCGATGTGGAGGGCGTCTATGACGTTGCTGTGATCGGCGGCGGCTTCACGGGACTCTCCGCGGCGCGCCATCTGGCCAAGGCCGGTTGCAAGGTGGCAGTGCTGGAAGCGCGGGAGGTGGGTCACGGAGCCTCCGGCCGCAATGGCGGGCATCTGAACAACGGTATGGCCCATGGGTATCGCGACGCGATGACGCGCTTTGGTCCCGAAACCGCGCGCAGGCTTTATCACAGCTACGATGCCTCGATCGATCTGATTGAAGAACTGGTCGAGGAAGACCGCATTGACTGCGATTTTCGGCGCAGCGGCAAGCTCAAGATTGCTTCGAAACCCAGCCATGTCGCCGGGCTCAAGGCAAGCTGCGACCTCATTCGCAAAGAGGCCGACAGGGATGTTGAGTTTCTGGATCAAAGCGATTTGGCTGGGGAGATTCGCTCTGACTCGGCCTACGCCGGGATGCTCTATCGAAAGAGCGCCATGATGCATATGGGGCGTTATCTGCACGGGCTGGCGACGGCCGTTGCGCGCCACGGCGGCGATGTGGTTGAAAATGCGCCGGTCACCGCAATACAGCGAGAGAGCGGCGTGCGGCACTTGAGCACCCCGCGAGGCCGGCTTACGGCGCGTGATGTTATCGTGGCCACTGGCGCCTATTCGGGGCAGTTTACTTCCAAAGCCCTCGCGTACTTCGCGCGCCGGGTCATCCCGGTCGGCAGTTTTATCGTTGTGACTCGCCCGCTAACGGATCCCGAAATTGCCGCCACACTGCCCGGAAACCGAACCTATGTGACCTCGTTAAACGTTGGCAATTACTTCCGTCTGTCGCCGGATAATCGGATGATCTTCGGTGGCCGAGCACAGTTCTCCAGCAAAAGCGATCCAAGCAGCGATGCGACCGCCGCCCGCATTCTGTGCACAACACTGGGTCGGATGTTTCCGGCCCTGGCCGGTATCAAACTCGATTATTGCTTCGGCGGTCTGGTGGATATGACCCATGACCGAATGCCGCGCGCGGGACGGGTGGACGGCCTTTACTATGCCATGGGCTATTCCGGTCACGGCGCGCAGATGTCGAACCACATGGGTGTGGTTTTAGCCGACATGATTCTCGGCAATGACCGCAATCCGCTTACGAACATGCCTTGGCCAAGCCTCCCCTTTTACGCGGGGAGCCCTTGGTTCTTGCCTGTCGTCGGAGCCTATTTCCGCGTCAAGGATCTGCTGAGCTAAGCCCGGTCGCGGCTAGTAGGCCTGAAAACCTCTCATGCTGCGAGCCTGCAAGTCCGTCGCGGATCTTGTTTAAAAATCGACCAGCTTGCTGTCGCAATGAACGGCAGCCTGTAACGGCATCACACGTTGCCACGAAAGCAACCGACTCCGTGACCAGGGTCATCACTCGTTGTCGGATTTTTCGTGTACGTAATCAGCCGACAGGACTGCGCTTACCCGTTGAGCTCGATTGGCTCGATAATGAAACGGCCACGTCCACGACGAATAGCGTACGCACTACCGCGCTGGATTCTGATTTTCTGGATGAGTGGATTGAGTGCCGATTCGATCAACTCAATGTTAGGATCTTTCGTATCTACGATAACTTCCCGTTGCGTAAGCCATTTGGCAAAGGCCTCGTCAGCAATCTCTTCGCCAAGAGATTTCCGCAATGCTGTGAGTTTACGAAGCTCTCCTTTTGAGAGTTTCTTTTCATCAATTTTACTTGAGGCTTTTGCCATGAAGGGATCCTTTCGATCAAATTTGCCTGACTTATCTGCCTCGAAAGCGCATTTTTCAAGCGATTAATGCTAGAAAAGACAAGTAAATAGACCCCATCTCCCCCCAAGATTGAGGAAGTACTTTAGACTATCGATTTTGAGTCGATTGAAGCGTGAAACTTAAGGTTTCGAGATAACTTTCGATGAGGCTGGTTAGTTTGAGTTTCAAACTACAGCGGTTTGGTATGTGAGATCTCGGAGCTTTCGTTTTGCGCTTGCGAATCCAAATCAGTTAGTGAACCACCGCGAGCGTCATTTCCTCCTGCCCGGCCTGCAGCGGTTGAGGACAGCGATTGGGAACGACGGCCACACTGGAGCGGATTGGAAAGCCTGGCTGATCGTCGCGCCTTCCAGTTTTTCCGTAAGCTGCACCGACCTGTTCATGGGTGCCGTGCCCATGGGTAAGCACCTGCATCTCGTCGTCATCCAAAGCCGTGTTCGGTGGATCCTTATCAGTCGCAGTCAGGAAAATGATCAAAACGGAACCTGGTTTGCCAAGTCAACCATCCGACCGCGACCCAAGCAGTTTCAAGCCGTCTTGTCAGACACAAACAGACTTTCGCTGACCCGATCCAAAACATCTCGCTGGACGAAACTCCTAAACGACCCGACTTACCTCAACCGTCTTCTTGTCAAAGTCCTCGGAAACCGCGATTCGTTTCCCCATCGAATTGATGCTCTATATGGCACAAGCTTAGGGGTCTGCATATCAGGTGCCGCACGCAAAAGATCGCTTGCTCTTTGAAAAACGCGATAGGCCGAAAGCAGATCCCGCTGCTCATGAATACACGGCAGAGTTGGCAAAACTCACGTCCTTCCCGTTCGAAGAACAACAAAGGCCCGGCAGGCTAAACTGCCTGCCGGACTTTTTGCCGACGATTGAATCAAGCGACCGACAGCTGCACGTCGATATTGTTCCGGGTTGCGTTGGAGTAAGGGCAGACCTGGTGCGCTTTGGCGACCAAAGCTTCGGCGTTCGCGCGCTCCACACCGGGCAGCGAGATGGTCAGGGCGACTTCAAGACCGAAACCGCCTTCCGAGCGCGGGCCGATGCCGACCTTTGCGATGACGCTGGTCTCTTCCGGCACCTTGTGATCGGCCTCCTGAGAAGCGACAAACTTCATGGCGCCGAGGAAGCAGGCAGCGTAGCCGGAAGCAAAGAGCTGTTCCGGATTGTTGCCCTCGCCGCCCGCGCCGCCGAGTTCCTTCGGCGTGGCCAGCTTCACGGCAAAACTGCCGTCCAGAGTACCGGCCTGGCCATCACGGCCGCCGCTTGCTTTGGCTTCAGTGCTATAGAGGACTTCTACGGACATGATTTTCTCCTTTGCTTGCCCGCGCGTTTGTGCGGACCGGGGGATGGGATCTCGAAAATCGCTCGGGGCGCAGTCTCTGCGGTGCCTTTCTCGAGAATAATATCGCTTACGATTACTTAGTGTACGATACAAATATGATGACACAATGACAAAGTCAATAGCTTGCGATTAAGTCGCACACGATCTAAATATCAAGATGAAGGGCGCGCTTTGAGCGCATCGTGCAAGTAGGAAAACGCAATGTCGATCAATGAGAGTGGGACGGCCGACAAGAGAACAATGAAGGCGCAGGCGACCGGAAAGGCGAAACGGTCTCAGTCCACCGCGAGCACGGTCAGCGCTCTGCCAACGTTGGATGAGTTCATCTGCTTTGCGATCTACTCGGCCAACCACGCGATGAACCGGGTCTACAAGCCTCTGCTCGACGAACTGGGTTTGACCTATCCGCAGTACATCGCACTGGCAACACTCTGGGAGCGGGACGCGCAAAGCGTGGGCGAGATCTGCGAACGCCTGTTCCTGGAATCCAGCACCGTGACCCCTATGCTGAAACGGCTGGAAAGGATGGGTTTGCTTCAGCGCCGGCGCGACACGGCGGACGAGCGTCAAGTCCGGGTCTCGCTGACGAAAGAGGGACGCGCCTTGCGGCGGAAGGCTCGGGAGGTTCCGGGTTGCATCCTCGCCGCCTCCGGGCTCAGCGAAAAGGCGCTGCTCAACCTGCAAAGTCAGATCGCGGGCTTGCGCGAGAACCTGATCCGCGCGGCGGAGTAATGGGGTTTGGCTAGGGCGTTCAGCGCCGGTCGGCCCTATTGTTCTACTGATGCAGATGCTTGCGCCAAACGAGCAATAGCGAGCGGGCCGGTGCAGCCGCAACCTAAAACTCCTTACTTCACCGGAATCCAGATCTCGACCTCGCCAGTGCCGCTCGTGGCGTCGAAGCGCTCGTCATAGAGTTCGAAGTCCGGCCCGTTCGCGTGCGTGACCTCGGCTTCTGGCAACCACTTGTTCCAAATCGTATAGACCGTCTTGCGGATGTCCGATATGTGGCCCGAATGGGTGAAGACCGCATAGCGCTGCGCTGGCACGGTTATGCGGGTGAGGTCATCCGCTTCGCTGGGTGCGCCGCTGATTTCGACCGCCGCCATATAGTTAAAGTTCCCCTCCGCATCGCCATCGTAGCAGATGCCGTAAGTGGTCATACCGACCTGTTTCGGGATCTGTCCGAAATGCGGCACGAAGCGCCGCCAAAGGTCGGGAACGCCGTGGCTGGTCGCGAAGTTGTAACGTTCCGACAGCCCGGCGGCCTGAAAAGCGCCCCGCTCGACGATACGCGGCGGCTTGAGTTCAGTGAGAAGAGAAGTATCCATAGAGATCGGCTCCACAAGCTGAAGATTATCCAGGCTGCGGGCCGCGCGCAGCGCCTCGGGCGTGATGCCGAAGAGCTCGCGGAATGCCCGCGTGAAGGCTTCGTGGGAACCGTAGCCCGCATCCAGCGCGACCGTGAGGATGTCCTCCGCACCCGCCGCCAGTTGCCGCGCGGCTTCGCTCAGCCGCCGGGCCCGAGCGTAAGCCATGACCGAACGGCCCGAGACAGACTGGAAAGCGCGCGAGAGGTGAAAACGCGACACGCCGCAGTTCCGCGCGACGTCTTCGAGAGTGAAGGCTTCGCGCCGGCGCCATTCCACATACCAGACCACTTTCTCCAGGATGCTCATGCTCCGTCCGTCATCCCTTGCCAGATCTCAGGGGATTTCCCTTAAAGCCGAGGGCAAATTAGGGCTCCCTCATCCCACGCGCTTGATCGTACTTGTCATCGAGCATGCGATATGTTGCAAAACGCTCAACGTCTCAATCACGGCTTCCTTATGTCCATCACCCTATCGCAGGTCAGCAAATCCTTCGGCATGGAAAAGGTCCTGGACGCGGTCTCGCTGGACATCGCCGCCGGTGAGTTCTTCGCAGTGCTTGGCCCCTCGGGCTGCGGCAAGACCACCCTGCTGCGCCTCGCCGCCGGCCTGGAGACTCTGGACAGCGGCCGCATCGCCATCGGCGGGCGGACGGTCGCGGAGGAAGGTCTGCACCTCCCACCCGAGGCGCGCAACGTCGGGGTTGTCTTTCAGTCCTACGCCCTCTGGCCGCATATGAATGTCGAGGCCAACGTCGGCTTCCCGCTGGAGGCCGCCGGGGCCAGCCGCAGGGCCGCGCTGGCCGAAGCGCAGCAGCATCTCAGAACGGTGGAGCTGGAGGCCTTCGCCGGGCGCAAGCCCGCCGAACTTTCAGGCGGCCAGCGCCAGCGTGTCGCCCTCGCCCGCTGCCTGGCACAGGGCGCCGAGACCATCCTGATGGACGAGCCGCTCGCCAATCTCGATCCGCACCTGCGCGCCGCCATGGAAGAAGAGCTCGCGCAGTTTCAGCTCAGTTCCCGCACGACCGTCCTCTACATCACGCATGACCAGCGCGAGGCCATGGCCCTGGCCGACCGCGTCGCCGTCATGTGGCAGGGCGAAGTTCTGCAGGTCGGCGCGCCGAGCGAAATCTACCGCCGGCCACTGGGGGAAAAGGTCGCCCGCTTCATCGGCCGCAGCGCGATCCTAGAGGGCGAAATTTTGAGCCGGGACGGCGTGCAGGCGCGGGTCCGGATCGGCAAACTGGAAGTGACCGCCGATGCGCCCGAAACTGTGGCAAATGTCGGTCATTTCAACGCAAAAAGCGCACGGATTCTGATCCGGCCCGAAGATATCACGGTCGGCGCCTCGGCCGGTGCCGTGACGGCCACCGCCGAGCGCTCGGCCTATCGCGGCGGCTTCTGGGAAGTCTCCGCACGGCTGGAAGATGTCGCGGTTCCCTTGGCCCTAAACCTCGCTGAGCCGGTCCAGGTCGGCGATCGCTTGCCGCTCTCCGTGAAGAGCGCATGGCTTCTTTGTGATTGACTGTTTAGACCTTAGAGGCGCTTCTTAATCTTTCCAGGGAATGACACCCGCCGGCAGCCTGGGCGCCAGACTATTGAGCGCGAACATGATCGCTACAGTCGCTGCCACGGTGATTGCCGCCATGGCGGCGGCGAGAGTTGTATAGCCGCCATCCTCGTAATTGAAGATAGTTGTGCCGATGGTCTCGCTGCCGGTCGACCAGAGCAGCGCCGAGACCGTTACTTCATTGTAGGCCGTCAGAAACACCAGGATTCCGCCGGATACCGCTGCAGGCGCGACCAGCGGCGCGAAGATCCGGCGCATCCGCCGCGCGAAGCCCGCACCCGATACCCGCGCCGCGTCGTCGAGGCTGCCGTCCATCTGGGTATAGGCCGCCGCAACCGGCTTGAGCCCAATGGCGAAGAAGGCGGAAACGTAGGCAATCAGGATGATCCAAAGCGTGCCGTAAAGGCTGATGTTCAGCAGCGGCAGGGGTTTGATGAAGGCCAGTATGAAGGCGATCGAAATCACCAGCCCCGGAATGGCGAAAGTGAGTTCGACCTGCCCCGCCGTGACCGATGCCGCCCGCCGCCCCCAGCCCTTGGTTGTGACCAGATAATACCCAAGTCCGATGGAGAGCAGCGCGATGGCCAACGCCGCGGTTCCAGCGGTAAAGCCGGAGTTGACAAAAGCCCTTAAGGTCACCGATTGACGGAAGGCGACCTCGGCAAAATTCTCGAGAGTGAGCGTGGCCAAATTCAGCGGCAGACCGTAGGTCGGCACCAGCGAGGTGGCCAGCAGTGAGACGAGCGGTAACAGCAGGGTCAGCATGATAAAGAGCCAGAGACCGGACTCCGCGGCAGGCCGCAAGCTGCCAAGACGAATGGCCAGCGGCGCCTGCGGTAATCCCACCAGCGCCAGACGCATGCGCCGTTGGAAGGTGAACTGAAGCGCCAGCGCGGTAAGGGTGACGATGGCGAGGAGAATCGCGATCACCGCGACATTGGGCAGAACGTCCGGGCCAAAGCTGGCAAGGCGGCGCCAGATCAAAACCGGCAGGGTGGTATAGCGGGCCGGGATGCCCAAGAGCGCATTGATCCCGAAATTGCCGAGCGCCGCTACGAAGGCCAGCGCGAAACCGGATAGGAGGCTGGGCGCTAAGAGTGGCACGATGATGCGCGTCAGCAGACGCCAGGCCCCGGCGCCGGAGACACGCGCGGCGTCGCTGAGTTCGCGGGGAAAGGACCGGAGCGCAGCGCGGAGGATGAGGAAGACCAGCGGGCTATGCTGAATAGTCAGGAGCGTGACAATTCCGCCGCGTGAATAGATCGGATGGGTCGAGCCGGGCTCCGGCGCCATGCCGAACCACTGCAGCACGGGACTGGCCGGCCCCAGGGCCTGAATCCAGGAGATCGCCGTGACATGGGGCGGGATCATCATGGGCAGCAGGATCAAAAACACCAGCGGTCCCTTGGCCCGGACATCCGTCAGGCCGATCGCCAGGGCCAGAGCTAAACCGACGAGACAGGCGAAGACAGCGGCCAGAAAGCTGCTCTCCAGACTGTGCCAAAGCGCACGCAGGACCGACCGGCTGCCAAGCGCTTCCGTGATCAGCGCCAGCGAGAAGCCCTCGTCTCCGGAGAGGCCGGTCTTGAACAGAAGCAGCAGCGGAAAGCCGCAGAAGAGGGAAACGATCAAAAGAATTGCGGCGAGGGTCACCCCCTCGCCGCGGCACAGATCTCTCAGTCTTGCGATCGTCACACAGACTATCCGCCGAAGATGTCGGTGAACTTCATCTTGTTGTTTTTATCGTCTGCCAGCGCCTTGGCCGCATCGAAGTTCATCAGCTTGATCTTGTCACGCGAAGGAAAACCTTCCGGCGGCGCGATATCAGGATGCGCGGCAAGATAACCCTGGCTTGCGGCGAGCTGCTGGCCTTCCGGCGACAGCAGAAAGTCGACGAAGGCCTTGGCGGCGGCGGGGTTCTTGGCGGTCTTAAGAATAGCCACCGGCTCGGTTACTGCCGAGACTCCCTCGCTCGGGAAGACGAACTCGACCGGCGCGCCCTTCAGCTTGTTGCGTATCGGCAGGAAGTCGACCACGAAGCCGTAGAGTTTTTCACCGCCGGCCACAGCCTTGTAAGTGCCGCCGTTGCCGCCTTTGGGGTTCGCGCCCTGCGATGCCAGGCCCTCGTAGAAATCCCATTTGAGATCCGGATTGGAGGTCAGGGTTGCCATATGGATCGTGGCGGCGCCGGAGGTCAGGGGCGACGGCATGGCGATCTTGCCTTCGGCTTCCGGCTTCAGCAAATCCTTGTAGGAGGTCGGTTTGAAGGGGGCGCCCGTGTTGTAGACGATGCCGGTCGTGATCAGCTTGGTGGAGAAGTAGGTCTTGTCCTTGTCCATGATGCCGGCGTCATAGGCCGAAGTATCGGCATCAGGATGGGCCATCAGACGCCCCTCCTGCTTCAGGCCCTCCATCGTGACGACATCGGCGATCAGGAGCAGATCCGGTTTCGGCGCGCCCGCCGCGAACTCGGCGCGTAGTTTGGCCATGACCTTGGTCGTGCCGTCGCGGACCCATTCGACCTCGACATCCGGGTGCTTTGCCTGAAATGCGTCAACCGTTTGCTGGGCATCCTTGTTCGGCTGCGAGGTGTAGAGTACGAGCTTACCGGAAACCTCGGCTGCAAAAGCGGGACCCGTGATTGTCGCAGCGGCCAGCACCGCTAGGGTCATAACGGAAAAGAGTTTCTTCATGATCGCTGATCTCCCTCGAACGCGAATCCTGCGCAAACAAACCCTTAGCTTAACGGCGCTATGTGACAGCTTTGCGACCGCGCGCAGCGCCTCAGGCGTAATACCGAAGAGCTCGCGAAAGGCCCGCGTGAAGGCTTCGTGGGATCCGTAACCGGTATCCAGGGCAACGCTCAGATGTCGTCGGGACCTGCCGCCCACGCCGCAGTTCCGCGCGACGTCTTCGAGCGTAAAGGCCTCGCGTCGGCACCATTCCACGTACCAGACCACCTTAGCCAAAATGCTCGTTACCGGTCGTCATTCCTTGATGCAGATCTTAAAGTTTCCCTCAAAACCAAAGGCAAATTAGAGCCCCTTCTTCCCGCGCGCTTGATCGTACTTGTCATAGGTCTGCCAGATCTCTCGGCCCCTAACGGGCGCATTGCAATTTTACGTTAAAATGCCAATCTGAGACTTCAACTCATAGATTTGATGCAATATGCCGTAAGTGAGAGGCTTTTTCCGATTGTTGCGATTTTATCCAAAGAACGGCACTGCTAGACCCCTTGTTCACAGCATTTTGGCAGCACTGACTGTCATCAGTGTTGGTCTATCGGCGTCTTCGCTTTCTGCAGAAGCACCCTTTCCGCTACAGCTGAGCGGCAAGGGTCCAGCCGTTGACTTACGGCACCCGTGCTTCGTAGCGATAGTGCAAAAAAACAAGGCATCCGCCACGCAACTGAAGCCGAGCATTCAACGTTGTCTGAAAGATGCAGAGGCAGGTGACGTCAGCGCGCTCTTCGGCGCCGGTCTTCTGCTCGTGACGCCTTCCCCAAGACATAAAGACTGGCACGATCCGGCAAAAGGCATCGCGTACCTTGAGCGCGCGGCGACTGAGCACGAACTTCCAGCAGCCCACTACATGCTCGGCAATCTCTTGGTCAGCGGCGAAGCAGGTCGGCAAGACGACGAAAGAGGGCGCCGCTATCTCGAAACGGCCGTGTCGCTGAAAAACATCGCGGCGATGGACGTTCTGGCCGACCTTCTAATCAGAGCCCGAGGCGGGCCAGCTGACACACAGCGCGCCCTTGCGCTCTATGAGCGCGCCTCCGAAAACAGGTTTGAGGACGTGACGATTAAACTCGCACTGCTTCACCAAAGCGGCATAGGTGTGCCCAGAGACTATCCGAAAGCGAAGGAGATCCTCGCGCGCGCGGCGAAGGCTGGACAAACGAAAGCAGCCAGGTTGCTCGAATTCTGGGAAACCAGCGAGCAGAAGGTGAAGAATGTTGTGACCGTGCCCGCCGCAGGTTCGAACAGAGTTAAACTGGTCACCTACCGGGGTTACGATATGCCACCCCTGCCCGCTTCGGTGGGTTTTTCGACAGACTTCGCTGAACTGCTCTCGCGCCCGGCCGAAGACAATTCGGAAATCATCGAGGATCTGCGGAGCCGAATGCATGAAGTACCGACTCCCTATCTCTTCGAACTGGCGCGGCGAGTGGCAATGGCCGATCCCAGCGAAGGGTTCGTTCTCCACAGCTTGGCGACGATACGTCTGGGATACGATGTCGCGCGTTGCTCGGACAGGTCGGCTGGCCAGGCCCTTACCATGTGGCGCAACCTAATGGATCGGCATCAGCCGTTGTTGCAGACACGCGACCAGGCATTTCTGAAAGACACTTTGCGCAAGGCATTTGAGCTGGAAGAGAACTTCGACGATGGCGCCGCACCCTGGTGGGTCTGTTTCTCCGGCCCAAAGGCAATTGAGGCGGCGCGCGGCAATATGGAACTGGAGAACTGGCACGTCCCGACGGAAGATTGGCCGAAGATCCGCGCAGAGATCAGAAGTAAACTGCGCGCCCTTCGCTAGCCGCCAACGTTTCAGCGGAAAAACCTATGGCTTCAAAGTTGCTAAAAACGTTTATCGCCTTCTCCGTTGGCTTTGGGCTTGGGCTTATCTTGGTTCTATTCAATGGCGAGTTCATCATCCACGTACCCGTCGTCTCGGGTATTGTCGCGACGGGTTTCTACCTTACCAAAGACAAATGGTGGTATTTCTGGACGCGCGGCATCGACTGAAGTCCGTGCCGGAGAAGCGCAATGCAGGACGCAAACAACTTTCCCGATCTTCTTCCAAACCTCATCAGTATTGCTTTCGTCCTCGTCGGCGTTGCCATGATGCTGGTTTTAAAGTTCAGCGATGATGTCCCATTCAAACGGAGAGTATTGCGCTGGTCGCTGACCTTGATGGCGCCGCTGGGGGTCGGGTTTTTCTGGGCCGCAAATGCACCTGTGCCGATGACACTGCTCATGATCCCGGGCATGGCGTTCATCATTTTCATGAACCTCAGAATGATCAGGTTCTGCGATTCGTGCGGCAAGACAATGACAAACTACAACCCGATTTTCCGGCACAAATTCTACCACAACTGCGGCGCACGCCTCCCGTAGACATCAAGCTCGACAGCCCTGAATGCGCGGCCTTGCCGGGCACAGTTCACGCCCTAACTGAGACCTCACCGAGCCTTAAGCGCTCTCCAGCAAGCGCTGGGAGGGCGCCTGAGTCTGTCTCAAGAACATCCAATCAGCCCTCAAATCACATTCTCTGTCGTTTTTTGTTGTTTTTTTCGGTTTTTTCCGGAAAATCGAAAAAACAGTGATGGATGAATGGCTGCTGCAAACCGGATTGAGCGGACTCAGGGAGCGACAGTGCAGGATTTTGGGGCAGCTTTTGGCGAGGCTTTCGCGCTGATCGCGACATTGGATGCGGATCTGATGGAGATCATCGGCCTATCCATACGCGTGACCTTCAGCGCCGTGCTGATCGCCTGCATCATTGGCCTTCCCCTCGGCGCCGTCCTGGCTGTCGGCCGTTTCCCGGGGCGCGGTATGCTGGTGGTTTTAATCAGTGCGCTCATGGGGCTGCCGCCGGTCGTGGTGGGTCTCGCCGTCTACCTGATGCTCTCTGCGGCCGGACCGCTGGGCGTCCTGCAACTGCTCTACACCCCAACCGCCATGATCATCGCCCAGACCATTCTGGTCACGCCGATCATCGCTTCCCTGACCCGGCAGGTGATCGAAGACCTGCACGGCGAATATGACGAACTGCTGCGATCCATGGGCGCGAACCGGATCGGCATGACGGCCACCCTTCTGTGGGATGCGCGCTACTCTCTCGTGACCGCGGCCCTAGCCGGGACCGGCCGGGCACTGGCGGAGGTGGGCGCCGTCATGATCGTCGGAGGCAACATCAACCACGTCACCCGCGTCATGACCACGGCTATCGCGCTGGAAACCTCCAAGGGCGAATTGGCCCTGGCGCTCGGATTGGGCATCATACTGGTTGGACTTTCGATCCTGATAAACGCCAGCCTCATGGGCCTGCGCAAATCTGCGGAGCGCCTAGCTTATGCTTGAGACAGCAACACGCAGGGGCCATCTCTCGGTCATCGATTCCGACGGCCAACCGCCAGCAGTGGCTCTGCGCGACGTGGTTTTGGAGCGCGGCGGCAAGGCGCTGGTCGATGGCCTGACGCTCACTCTCTCCGCCAAGGGCACGACAGTGCTGATGGGTCCGAACGGTGCGGGCAAAAGCCTGACCCTCAGGCTTCTGGCAGGCCTGATCCCGCCGGATCAAGGCCGGATCCGCTGGAACGGCAGCGAGACGGTCCCGGCACACCCCCCAGCACTGGTCTTCCAGAAGCCAGTTCTGCTCCGGCGCTCTGTACGTGCCAATCTGAAGCATGCGCTTAAAACCTATGGCGTCCGCCGGGCCGAGCGGGCCAACCGACTTGAAGAACTCCTGCGGATGGGTCATCTCGAAAAGCTCGCCGACCGGCCGGCGCGCGTCCTCTCTGGCGGAGAGCAGCAGCGTGTCGCGATGGTTCGCGCCCTGGCCGCCGAACCCCGCCTTTTGCTGCTGGACGAACCCACCGCGAGCCTGGATCCACAGGCAATCGCGGCGATTGAAGAGTTGGTTCAAACGGCGGCGAGCAAAGGCGCAAAGATCGTTCTGGTGACCCACGATCAAGGTCAAGCCCAGCGGCTGGCCGACGAAATCGTCTTCCTCAATCACGGCCGGATCACCGAGGTGACCCCGGCACAAAAGTTTTTCGACGCCCCTCTGTCTCAGGAAGGCCGCGCCTACCTGGACGGCCAGCTTCTTCTGTAGCAACAGGCAGTTAACACAGGTTTGGACATGATCAAAAACGCCACGACCCTCATTTTGGCAAGCGTCATCGCGGGCAGTCTCACCTCCGGCGGTGTCCAGGCCGAGGAGAGATTCATCGTCGTGCAATCGACGACCTCGACCCAGAACTCCGGCCTCTACGACGCCATCCTGCCGCAGTTTGTCGAATCCAGCGGCATTCAGGTACGAGTGGTCGCGGTCGGGACGGGTCAGGCCATCAAGAACGCCAAAAACTGCGACGGCGACGTGCTGCTGGTGCACGCCAAGCCGGCGGAGGAGAAATTCGTCGCCGAGGGGCACGGGGTTTCGCGCTCGGATGTCATGTACAATGACTTCGTCATCGTCGGACCTGCCAAAGACCCCGCTGAAATCGCCGGCTCCAGCGATGTGGCATCGGCGCTCGCGGCCATCGAGAAAGCCGGCGTCGCCTTCGCCTCTCGCGGAGACGACAGCGGCACCCACAAGAAAGAGCTGGCGCTCTGGAAAGAGGCCGGAATCGATCCGACGACGGACAGCGGCGGCTGGTACCGGGAAACCGGGTCGGGCATGGGCGCGACGCTCAATGTGGCTGTTGGCATGAGCGCTTACGTTATGACCGACCGCGCAACCTGGATCGCCTTCGGCAACAAACGCGACTACAGCATTGCTGTGGAAGGCGACGACGCCATGTTCAATCAGTACGGCATCATCCAGGTGAACCCGAAGGTCTGTCCGAATGTAAAGGCAGACCTAAGCCAGAGCTTTATCGACTGGGTTCTATCAGACGAAGGTCAGTCCGCGATCGCCGGCTACAAGCTTGACGGGCAGCAGCTTTTCTTCCCCAACGCCAACGCTCGTCCCAACAGTTAACCGAAGACATTCAGATACTTGCCGGATCCCACTCCATCCCGGCATTAAAGCGGCGGCGCGCGACAAGTCGCTCCACCTCGGCTTCCCCCGCGTGCCGCCGCCCTTCTTTCAAACAAACAATCCCGCGGGTCGCCTCCACGATCTCTGCGTCCGAAAGCCAGCGTTCGAGTTCTGCGCCGTCGTAGAGCTTATCGGCGTTGTCGGGCCCCATGTCGGGCCGCGCGGCTTGAGCCTTCGCAAAGCCTTCGAGCAAAAGCCATCCATCATGCGGAAGGGACTCATAGGCAATGCGCAGCGTCCGTTCACGCAGCGCCGCCGTTCCATGCAGATAGAGAATGCAGGCCAGGTCCCAGGTTTGGCCGACTTCAGGCGTCCAATCGGCAAGGTCGGCGGTGATGCGTTCCACCGTTACACCCGCCGCCTCGTCTCGCGCGCGGGCCCGGCGGGTCGCTTCGTCGGAGTGGTCCACGGCGGTGACCGTTAGGCCTTGCTGCGCAAGCCAGGTACCGTTCCGACCGTCGCCATCGGCGAGGCACAGCGCCGTGCGCGGATTGAAGGCCCGCAGATCCGCGCGGGCAAAGATCATCCGCAGGTACTCGTTCGGGTCTTCACCGAACAGACCTCCCGCGACCGCACCGTAACGCGCGTCCCAGGCTTGCGCGCTGCCGAGAGGCTGCTGATCAGACATCATTCTTTGTGGTGTGAAGCATCATATCACGCGCCATTCCAATGCACCCGTCCATGGCCGCTGAGATCGTAACCACCCAGTTCTTCCGCCTTGGCGGCGAAGGCCCCTCCCTGGCAGAACTCAAGCAACGCCTGGAACGGCGGCTCGAACCAGCTGCGCCGATCGACCACAAGATCAAAACGCTCCAACTGCGTGGGCACAAAAGCCAGACCGAACTGGCGCGCCATGGCCTCAAGGCCGGGCGCCGCGTCGGCACGGCCGGAAGCGACTGCCACCGCGGCATCGGTTTCGGTCCGGGCAACATCTTTGGTGAAGCTGATATCCTCCTGGCTAACACCTGCTTCTTCCAGGAGGTAGTTGAGCAGTATACCTGCCCCCGCGGCGGGTTGCCGCCGCACTAGATTCTTGCCGCGCAGATCGGAGATACCACGAACCGAGTCCGCCAGATCTTTCGAGATCAGCAAGCCCTGCCGCCGGATCGCCCATTCCACGAGAACGATGGGCAAGGAAGCCAGCGCGCCGGTAACATGTCCGATGTTCCAGTCATCCCGCTCGGGTTCGAAGACGTGAATGCCGGCCGCGAGGGCATCGCCCGATTCCACGCGCGTCAGGCCGTCGAGGCTGCCGTCAAAGAAAGTCGCAAGACCGGCGCCGGATTCCCGAATCGCCCAATCCAGCAGCGGGTCATGGCTTCCGGCCACCACGTTCGCAGGCGCCGGCCGCACAGCCTGCGCCATCGGCGTCACAGGCTGATCGCCGATCAACCAGGCTTCCAGCTCCGCGCGCGGGAACAGCAGTTTCCCGGTCACCCGGCGACAGGGAATCTCCTCGGCCGCCGCCATTTCATAGACTTTGCGTTCCTTGACGCGTAGCAGCTCCGCCACCTCGCGGGTGGTCAGATACTCAGGTGGTTTCCGTCCGATCTCCATGCCTCTTCAATACACCGTCGGAGGCGGAAATTGAAACCGCTAAGCACAAATACCGCGCTTTGGCACAATTGACGCAGTCACCGGGTGAATGCTGTTATTCGTGCGGAGCCAAACCTTTCGGAGCATCCAGTATATGTCAGGCGTCTACCGCGCAGATCCTGCGTCCAAAGGCGTGCGTGATGGACGTGCAGGCCTCGCGCTGCCCTTCACACCGACCAAGGGCCCGATCAAATTTCGCCAGGATCACAACAATTACTTCGATTCACCGATGGTCTTTTCCAGCTACAGCGACGCCGCCCCCTGGATCGGCGAGGCCTCTGGGCTGAAGGCCGGCGGTATCACGACCTCAGGCGTCGACGACTGCTCCGTTGTCTGTGTCGCGGAACTGAAAGGTACGATCGGAAATGGGGCGTCCTGGGGAAAAGTCTTCTTTGCCCATCTCGCAGGCGGCGGCTGGCTTTTGGGCGACCCGAAGCGAAAGTTCGAAATCTTCATGAGCATGGTCAGTCCCAAAGACTGTTATTCGCTGGTTTACGCCAATAGGGATGGAAGCGTCGGAGAATCCGTCAGTTACATCCTCGGCAACAAGTTTCCCGCCGAAAAGATGTCGGTCTATATCACGAATGCCCACACGACGAATTTTGCCATCGAATTCAAGGTCATGGGCGAGTACGGCCAAACTTTCTCAAGCGGGTCTGGCGGCTCCAATCGACCGCCCTATGGCTATCTTTCGAAGAAGGTTGGCGACTACTTTCGTATCTAGGCCTCTAGCAACGCGTTCTTTGCACTCTACTGGAAATACGCCCAAAGCCTTGCAGCATGCAAATGATACGTTATAACGTTGTAGTCAGAAATCACAGCGATACATCCAACCCCTTGGAACGAAAAGTCCCTGGGTGAAGAAACCGCCAATTTAGGATCAGACATGGACAGCGTGGCTTTGGAAAGGCCGTCCTCGGACAGCGAAATAACCAGCCGGTCTGGCGTGCAGACGAACACCAGCGAAGCTCCCGCCGAACGCTCTCCCATCCGGTCTTGCGAGGCTCTGGAAGGTCTGAATGCCATCAAGAGACCCGAAGTCGAACTCGTAATCTGGCAACGCGCGCTTCCAAGCTGTTTTCAGGACTGGCTGGCGCAACTCGAAGCTTCGCTGCTGCCGAACCTCCGCGTCCTCGTCCGCCCCGACGATTTCATCAAGGCGATGGACGTCCTACTGGACGGCGATGGCATGCCCAAGGGCGCAATGCGCAGCCTCCTGATTTGTGACATCCACAGTCTCGTCTCCGCTTTTGCCCGGCTTTCCGGTTCGGATCTGGTTGATGTACGGCTGGAGCGCGTCAGCGACGATGCCTGCTGGAAGTTCCATCGGGACTATGTTGAGGCGCGCCTTCTGACCACCTATCGTGGCGCAGCAACCGAGTGGGTCCAGCCGGATCAATCCGAAACAGCACTGAAGGCGCAAACGCGCTACGACGGGCCAATCGAACGGCTGGGCGCGAACGACGTAGCCGTTTTCAAAGGAAGTTGTGCTGCGGACGGAAGCGGCATCGTCCATCGCTCACCGCCGATTGCGGGTAGCGGCCAAACGCGTTTGCTGCTTTGCCTGAACAAACCGTCAGCCGTTTCGCCGGATCCCTGGTCTGACACGACGAAGCAATAGACGCGGGAATTTACATCCCCATTCTGCCGATACATCGCGTTTCCAGGCTCCTTGCATCTATCGCTGATGCAGTTGCTGACCGCCTGCTCTAAGATCCTGGGTATCGATAAGTCCAAACGCGGGAACAAGAATCTTTTCACTGAAAGGACGCGGAATGTTGCTTCGCTCTATGACCGTACTGCAGGTGGCAGATATCAAGACAAGCGAGGCCTTCTACTGCGAGAAGCTCGGATTCCAGTCGCATGGCACCTGGGGCGATGGACCCGATTTCTGCATCGTCCAACGCGGCAAAGTCACCATCGCACTCGACCGTTCCCGCGCTGAAGTGCCTGTGCCGAACAATCAGTATTGGGCCGCCTACATCTACGCCGAAGACGCCGATGCGCTGCATGCGGAATTCAAGGGTAAGGGCGTCGAGATCGTCCGCGAACTGGAGAACACCTTCTATGGCCTGCGCGACTTCGATGTCCGTGATCCCGATGGCCATCTCCTCGCCTTCGGGCACGATCTGGAGCCGGGTGAGGCCGCGCCTGGTCTGCGGGGTTAGGCCTGCGAAAATTTGGCTGAAACCGAACAAAAAAGCGATTGACCGCTTTTCGTAACACTATAACATCACGTTTCCATTCTTTTAGCTTGGTCTCCACTCTTGGCTAAACTCCGCAAGTTCCGTCGCTTCTCGATGATCCCGTTGATCGCGTGGCTGCTTACGCAGTTCGCGGGCCCGTCGGTCTTTGCTCTGCACCAGGATACCAGCTTCGCGTCGGCGCCGTCGGCTGTTGCGGCCGGTCTTGCCGGCGATGCGATGGTCATCTGCACGCCGGGTGGATTGGTTATCGTCAAGTTTGACTCCAACGGCGAGCGGTTGCCGGAAGATCAGACTTTCTATCCCGGCTGCCAATGGTGCCAGGCATTCGGTGCGCCGGCCAACGTCTCCGGACCGGTACACCCGGGCCTTCCGCTTCGGGCGCCATCGGATTGCCGCTATGAAGCGATCACGGCTGAAGTGCCCACGGGAACCAGTGGCACACACATATTTCAAAGCCGTGCGCTGCCTCTTCCGAGCATTGTCTGATCCAATAGCTCATTACGTTTCGCCCTGGCTTTCCAAGCTCAGGCGCAATTGTCATCGTGATCCTTAAAGGAAAATCCATTATGCACAGACTGCTGAAGGGGTTCACAGCCGCAGCTGCAACACTGGCCCTCGCTCTTTCAATTTCTCCGGCCTCTGCCGCTGAGACCGTCACCATTACCGACACCGAAGGCCGCGAGGTCGTGACGCCCCACGGCGCGGAACGCGTCCTCCTGGGCTTCTATTTTGAGGACTATCAAGCCATCGTCGGCGAAGGGGCCTTCGACAGAGTCGTGGCCTATCCGCGGGAAACCTGGGAAGGCTGGAGAAACAGCCAGTTTCAAGCTTACAGCGCCATCGTACCCCGCATCACCACGCTCATCGACATCGGTTACGACGAAGCCGGCGGCTTCTCGATCGAAAAGGCAATCGCCGCGAAACCGGATGTCGCCATCATCGCCAGCTGGCAATACCGCGGCCTGGGCGCCGAGGGCGTCGCCAAGCTGGAGGCCGCCGGCATTCCCGTGGTGGTCACCGACTACAACGCACAGACCCTGGAAAAGCATCTGGCCAGCACACGCATCATCGGCAAGGTCATGGCGAGCGAAGAACGCGCCGAAAAGCTTGCCAGCGAGTACGAGGCCGCTGTGCAAGATGTCATCCAGCGGGTGAAGACCGCTGGCAAACAGCCAGCACCCGTATACGTCGAGCTCGGCAACAAAGGCCCGGACACCTACAGCAACTCCTATGGCAGTGTCATGTGGGGCGGCGTGGTCAAGATGGCCGGCGGCGATAACATTGCCGAAGGCAAGGTGGAAAACTGGGGCCCTCTTAATCCAGAGTACGTTCTTGCGCGGCAACCACAAAAGGTGTTCTTAGCCGGCTCCGACTGGGCCGGACGGGACAAAGCCGTGGTAATGGGTTTCGGTGTCGAGGAAGATCTGACCCGCGCCCGCATGCAACCCTACACCAAGCGTCCTGGCTGGAGCAGCCTGCCCGCTGTTCAGAAAGGTGAGGTACACGCCGTCTACCACGGCGGTGCTCGGACGCTTTATGACTACACTTTCCTGCAGTACATCGCGAAGCAGCTGTATCCAGAAGCCTTCGCGGACATGGATCCGGCAGCGAACCATCGGCGGTTCTACAAAACCTATCTGCCGATCGAAGCCAAGGGCAGCTTCATGCTGAAGCTCAAGTGATGTGAGTTTGCGGTGGTGGTGCCGTCTTCCGACGCATCACTACCGAACCTATCCGGGAAAGGCATCTGTCGTGACCGTTTTCGAAAGCGGCTCTCCGCTTTACAGCGCTTTGACGCGGCGGCGCAGCGTGGTTCTCGCCGCTTCGGCAGCCGTGCTGGCCTTCGTTGTGGTGCTCGATATTCTTGTGGGCCCCGCCTTTTTGGCCTTCACCGATGTCATAGCCGCCCTGTTCCTGCCGGAATCGCAGGTTGACCCGACGGTGCACGTCATCGTGCATGCAGTCCGGCTGCCCATGACCCTGATGGCCTTGCTTGTCGGCGCCTCGCTGGGGATTGCAGGCGCCCTGATGCAGACGATCCTGGGCAACCCGCTGGCCAGCCCCTACACGCTCGGCTTTTCGGCAGCTGCGGGCTTCGGTGCGGCGCTCGCCATCCTCTCCGGTTTTTCCCTGCCCCTCATTCCTGATTTTTCGATCCCGGTCGCTGCCTGCGTTGGCGGCAGTCTCGCGGCCGTGGTCGTCTACGGCATGGCGCGCCTGCGCGGTATGACATCCGAGGTGATGATCCTGGCCGGTATCGCCACGCTCTTTATGTTTCAATCGCTCCAGTCCCTGGTGCAGTACATGGCCGACCCAGAAGTGCTGCAGGAGATTGTTTTCTGGCTGTTCGGAAGTTTAGTGAAAGCAACCTATCTTTCGGTGTCGATCACTGGCGGCATTCTGCTGGCCGTGGTGGTGATCCTGCTTCCGGACATCTGGAAACTCACCGCCCTGCGGCTCGGCGATGAACGTGCGCGCAGCCTTGGCGTACCGGTTGAGCAGCTGCGCCTTAAGGTCTTTGCTCTCATCGTGCTGCTGACTGCAGGCGCCGTTGCCTTTGTCGGCACCATCGGGTTTATCGGTCTCGTTGCCCCTCATATTGCTCGCATGTTGGTGGGAGACGATCAGCGCCTGCTGCTGCCGATGTCGGCCGTCACGGGCGCTTTCGTGATGGCAGGCGCTTCTCTCGCCTCGAAACTGATCTTGCCGGGCGCGATCGTTCCCATCGGCATCGTCACTGCCCTCATCGGTGTACCTTTTCTCTTCCTCCTGATCGCCCGCAGCCGACGGAGGTTCTGGTGACCCTGAATGTCGAAGACCTCCAAGTCGCGCTCAATGGCACGCAGATCGTTAAGTCCGCAGATTTAAACCTCGGGTCCGGACACTTCGGCATGCTGATCGGCCCAAACGGCGCCGGCAAGTCCACGCTTTTGAAAGCCATCGCCGGACTGCTGCCGTCGGCAGGCACAATCACCCTGGCCGGCGCCACGCTCACCAGCCGTGGCCGCCAGGATGCGATCGCCTATATGCCCCAGGATATCGGCCCGACTTCTTCGCTCACAGTCCTGGAGGTCGTACTGCTCGGGCGGCTTCGCTCCCTGGGGCTGACCGTTCCCGGCGATCTGGCGGGCAAGGCAGAGCAAACTTTGGCAGACTTTGGGCTCGCATCGCTTGTGGGACGCACGCTTGATGCGATCAGCGGCGGCCAGCGTCAGCTCGTGTATCTCGCACAGGCGCTTTTCAGACGTCCTCAAGTCCTGTTGCTTGACGAACCAACGGCTGCCCTGGACCTTCGGCACCAACTCGTTGTTCTGGAAGCCGTGCGGCGCCACTGCGAAGAACACGGCACCATCGCCATCGCAGCCATGCATGACTTGACGCTGGCAGCGCAGTTCGCGGACCACATGATCTGCCTGTCGAAGGGTTCTATCGTCGCGGAGGGCGAAGCCGCGGATGTTTTGACGGCCACGCGCTTACGCGAAATCTATGGCGTAGAAGCCCGGGTCAGCTACGATGCCGGAGGCCGCCCACAGGTCACTCCCCTGCGCGCGAGCCAGCAGACAGTGCTAAAGTCTGTAGGGTCGTGAAGGAATCAAGCATCGTTCACAATTTTATACTCCGAGAGGCGGATCCACAGGACGCCGACGCCATTGCGGGGGTCTTCTCTCCTTCGCTTCGATTGTTGAGCTTTCTGCCGGAACTGCACACGCTGGAGGAAGATCGCTATTTCATCGCTAATGTCATTCTAAAAGACTGCGACGTCACGGTCGCCTTAGAGGACGACAGGATCATCGCCTTTCTCGCCCGGCAAGGAGAGGAAATCCGGCTGCTGCACACCCACCCCGATTTCATCGGCAAAGGAGCCGGAAGCCGCCTGCTGGAGGCTGCTAAACAAGCCGGTACGGCGGCTTTGGAACTATGGTGCTTTCAAGAGAATCATGGCGCGCGCCGCTTCTACGAACGCAGTGGTTTTCGTGCAACTCAGTTTACCGACGGCCAACACAACGAAGAAAAGACGCCTGACGTGCGTTATCGCTGGGAGGCTCGCCCAAGCTGAGCCCGTTTGGCCTCAAAAGCCTTTCAAGACTGGACCTTTACCTTCTGACACCGGTCGTTTCCATTGCGAAGGAGTGAAGGAAACCAGGATCGAAGAATGGCGGAAGAAACGAAAGTGCGCGCCCCGGAGAAAGCGGACTACGGACAATGGCTGCGTCTTTGGGAAGGCTACAACGCCTTCTACAAGAGGGTTGGACCGACCGCGCTGCCGCTTGAAATCACGCAAACCACCTGGCAGCGGTTTTTCGATTCTGCTGAGCCGGTTCATGCGCTGTTGGCCGAACGCGAGGGGCAGCTGATCGGCCTGGTGCACTACCTCTTTCACCGCAATACCACCATGCTCGGAACGACCTGCTATCTGCAGGATCTTTTCACCGACGAGAGCACCAGGGGCCAAGGCGTAGGTCGTGCGCTGATCGAAGCCGTCTACCATCAGGCCCGGAATGCAGGTGCGGAACGGGTCTACTGGCATACTCACGAGACCAACGAGACGGCCATGAAGCTCTACGACAAAGTCGCCGAACATTCAGGCTTCGTTTTGTATCGCAAAAACCTCTGACGCCTGACGGACGAGCCTCAAGCAGCCAACGCGCGGAGCGCGCGCCAGGGGCGGCCGTCAATCGCAGCGAGCCCTAAACCGATCAGCCCCATGCCCAGCATGTGCTTGAGCAACAGCACTTCGCCCAGGATCAGCACACCCAGCAGAACGGCGCTGACGGGAATGAGGAAGGTCACGAGCAGCAGATTGGTTGCCCCGGCGGTCGAGAGAATCCGGAAGTAGAGGATGTACGCCAACGCTGTCGAGAGAGCCGCAACGCCAATCAGTGCACCCACAGCCGCCAAGCTGGGCATCGGAAACTGCCAGGGTTGATCCACAGCCAGCATCACCGGCACCATCATGATGCTCGAAGCGGTCACCTGCCCCGTCGCCGTCGCCATGGGCGAGACACCCATGGCCCGAAAACGGCGGCCATAGACACCGGCAAAGGCGTAAGACAGCGCACCAGCCAGCACCGCGAGCTGCGCGATGACACCAACGCTCAAAAGGTCGAAGCCGAGCGCACCCACGGCATCGCCGCCAATCATTACAGAAACGCCGATCAACCCCAGTATGACGCCGACAAAGCGACCCACGTTCATTTTCTCATCAGCGGTCATCCAGTGGGCTACCAGCACGGTGAAAAGCGGCGTGGTCGCGTTCAAGATAGAGGCAACACCAGAAGCGATGTGGATCTGTCCCCAGACGATCAGCGTGAAGGGCACCACGTTGTTTAGAAACCCCATACCAAAGAAGGCAGCCCAGACCTTCGGCGCGCTCGGCATCGCTTGCCCCAGCAGACGCATAAAGATCAACAGAATGACCGCCGCCAGCACGACCCGACCCACCACCACACTCAGGGTCGGCAGTTCCCGGACAGCAATCTCATTGAAAAAGAACGACCCGCCCCAGAGGATTGAGAGCAGAATCACCATGCCCCACTCCAGAGCGCCCATCGAATGATTGATCGCCGTTCCGTTCTTCATCGTACTGCGCCTTCGTCGGATTCCGTTTCCAGCTCAAAGATCTAGAGCTTTGCGCCAAAGACCGCCATCCGCTTCTTGCGCCGTAATCACTTCAGGCAGAGCATTGCCGCGTCTGTTATGCCGGCCAGTCGCTGTTTGTCTTTCGTGAGTCGCCCGATCACACCGAAGCCCTGATAGCAGGCGGTCAGATGTAACGCGAGAGAAGCGGGATCTTTGTCCGCAGTGAGCACCCCCGATTCTTGCGCTTCAACGAGCCGATTATGGAACGCCGCTTCTATCCGTGCGAGGCCGGTTGCAACCTTCCTTTCTACCTCCGCATCTACGGCGGCGATTTCAGTCGCGGAATTGGTCAGCAGGCAACCGGTCAGTTGCTCCGGCGCCAGGTCTTCGTAGGCGCTGCGGAAAAAAGCCTCAATCGCCGCCAGCGGCTCGTCCTGCCCCAAGACCGTGTCGATCCTCATCCCGACGACACGCTCGATGTAGTAGTCGATCACGGCAAGGAAAAGGCCCTTCTTGCTGCCGAAAGCATTGTAGATGCTACCCGGCTGCAGCGCCGTCGCTTTTTCCAGATCGATCAGGGAGGTCGAGCGATAGCCCTTGTCCCAGAAAACCCACATGGCGCCTTCCAGCACCTCCTGCCGATCGAACTCCTGATGACGGCCCACAACGGCTCCTCTTGCAATCCTCTCCTGGTATGATAGCATTTTTGAGTAAACACTCAAGAATCGGATTTGATCATGCCTAGCGAACTTTCCGCCTTCGAGAAACTGGATGGAATCGATGACCTCTTTACTGCCTACAAAGGGAATCTCCGCTGCACAGCTATTCGGCTGAATGACGGTCGTCTCTGTCTCTACAGCCCCGTGCAGAGCATCGGCCAGAAAGCCCTGCAGAGCTTGGCAGAGATCGGCGAGGTGGCGTTTCTGCTGGCACCCAACCACTACCACCACAAGGGCTTGAAGGAGTACGTCAAAAGCTTTCCCAACGCCCTCCTCTGCGCACCCGATTACGCAGCGCCGAGACTGCAGAAGGTCACCGGCCTGAGTTTTTCCAGCTTAGAAACCCTGGAAGCGCTTTTCCCTGCCGGGATCGCCATCGTGACACCCGACGGCCTGAAAACCGGCGAGATATGGCTGCGCATCGAAACCGCGGATAAGACGGCCTGGCTACTGGTCGATGCTTTCTGCGGACCCAAGATCGGAAAAGGCAATGCGGCAATGGATACACCTGAAACCCTGAAGACCTTTCCGGTTTACGGAACAGGAGACAAGGCAAGCTATAAATCTTGGGTCACAAAACAGATCGGCAACGATAGGCCGGAGATCCTGATCCCCTGTCACGGCGCTGTTGTGCGTGCAAAGGACCTGCCGGCGAAACTGGAAAGACTGGTCGACGAGACCTTTTAAGATTCGATCTCGCTATCAGGATCGGGTCGTTCGATAAACGCGCGCACCTGCAGCCAATCGGGCCTGATCATCTTTACGATGCGCCCGCTTGACCAGTCACCGAGCCAGGAAAAGAGTCCCCGCTTTTTGTTCAGATATGCACACAGCATTTCCTGAACCTGCTCTTCCTCCCACGGCTGCCACTCGCCGGCCGTACTCAGAAGGTTTCTGCCGAAAACAGGCGCGACTTCACGGTGCAGAATCTCCTCCGCTTCGGCGACGGAGAATTGCGCCGCCTTTATCGTGTCTGCGATCGCGCGGAAATCCTGTGCGTTCAGTTCAGTATCGAGAAACAGATCAGACAACGCCCGCCAAACCGGCGCGCGGCGATCTATTTCTTCTGCACTTAGCATTCACAGCCTTAACGCTCAGCCAATGCCAAGCGGAGTCCTAAGGCTCCGAACGCCCCCGCGAACCCACGCCGCAGCCACAACATTACCCGCGGCTTGGAAATGACATAGCGCCGCGTGGCCGAGGCGAAGCCACCGTAGCCGACAAAGACGATAAAGGTCAGCAGCATGAAGGTTGCCGCAAGGCCCAGCATGTAGCCAGTCGGGTTGCTGGTGCCTGTCGGCACGAACTGCGGCAGAAAGGCGAGGAAGAAAAGCGAGAGTTTCGGGTTCAGGATATTCAGCAGGAAACCGTTGACGACGATTTTAAAGGCCGACAGAGGCGCCGTGTTCTCGGAAACCTGTAGACTGCTGCCGTCCCGCACCACACACCAGGCCATGTAGAAAAGATAGGCGACCCCCAGATACTTCACGATCTGAAAGGCCAGTGCGCTGGTGTGCAGCAGTGCCGCCAGTCCAGCGATGGAAGCTACAATGTGCGGCAGGATCCCCAGTGTGCATCCCAGCGCTGCAAGCACGCTTGCGCGCCATCCTCTGCTCAGTCCGAATGCCAAAGTGTAGAGCACGCCCGTGCCCGGCAGGAGGATCACGACAATCGAGGTCAGCAGATATTCCAACGACATAGAGCGGGCTCCGGGGCTGGGACTAAGGACCGGGTGATGAGATCAGACTTAACGACGGCTTTCAAGATCCGGTACGAAGTCACCCTGCCTTCTTTCTTGCGTGATAGGTCAGCGCGAGCGCGATGCAATGCCGGAGCGCGTCCTCTGATGGCGGATCCTCGGCTTCGAAAAGCATGGCCCGATTACCCTCGAAGCGGAAGTCGTCAGGATAGAGTGCCCGGAAGTTTTCGATCAGCGACGTCTGACAGTGACAATAGAGTGCGTAGCGCCCGACTTCGCCCTTGACCTGATCGATGCGGATCGTACTACCGCTCTTGGTCTTCGGCGTCAGGTAACTGGGCTGCCCCCACTTCAAGGTTTCCTGCAGCGGACCCACACCCTCCGTGTCGGCAGCGGTCTCCAGTATCAGGCTGCGGAGCTGGAGCAACTGGTCTCGAACTTCGTGCGGATAAGCGTCGAAAACCGAACGCACGGCGGGATCCTCAATGACATCGATCTGCTTCGCCAAGTATCACTCTCCCTTCCTCGATGAGGGGGCAGAGGTTACCCGCTTATCAACGCCCCCCGCAACGCCCGCAGCGCTATATCTCTTCGCGACAAAGAGCCTGACAAAGACAATGCACCCCGCCGCCGCCAAGCGTGAACATAGACATGTCCGGATCGTAGACCGTGAAACCCAACGCCCGCATCTTGTCGTTGAACTCGCTCGCGCCCTTCATGGACAGAACCTTGCTGTTGCCCAATGCCACTAGATTGACGCCCAGATTCTTGGCCTCACGGTAAGGCACGTCGACGAAATCGAACCCCCAATCCTTCAACTGAGTCACCACCCAGGGCTCCAGGGCATCGACGCAGGCGACTAGTAGCTTCTCCGCCAGTGGCACCACAAGCCCGTCCATATGGACAAACTCCCGGCTGATGGGCGCAGTCACCGCCTCCCAGCCTTCCTTGCGGACGAAGTCTGCGACCTGTTCGGAGCCTTCCTTTTCCGAACGCTCACCGCAGTAACCGATTAGCACCCGCCCCGGTTCGAGGATCACGAAGTCGCCGCCTTCGAAGTGGCCCGCAGTCGCGAAATTCCAGATCGGGATCTCGTTCTCCTGATAGAACTTGATCGCCGTCACATAGTCAGCCCGCCGCACCTTGAGCTGCATGTGGCAGATCAGTGCGCCCCAGGGCGTCATGGCCGAACTGTCACGGGCGAAGAAGTTTCGGTGCAGAACAGGGTCTGCTTCAAGGTAGTGGCAGGCAACCCCATTGTCTTCGTAGATCGAAACCATCTCGGCGTGCTGCGCCATCGCCGTCTGGAGATCGAATTTCGCCCCGGTCTTGTGTGCGTTGGCGAGCGTCCGGCCGATCAGGGGACCGGCTTCGACCCATCGATAGTACTCCGGCTTTCCCAGCAAGACATCGCGCAAGGTCGCATGGTCGTTGTTGATTCCCCAAGCTCTTTCCTTGGTGGCGTTCGAAGCTGCATCAGGCATAACCCTCTCCCTCGGCACGGTTTCAGGCCTAAGGGTAATCGCCAATTTAGTTATTAAAAATATCAGAAGAATAATCTTTACTTGTATAGAATGATAATTATGTCACCGCTCCGCACATCACCCCTGGGCAAGCTCTCTAAGACGGACCTGCATCACTTGTCGGTCTTTGTAACTGTGACGGAAGCCGGCGGTTTTTCGGCGGCACAGGTTACTCTGAATGTCGCCACCTCCACCATTAGCCGGCAAATCTCCGAGCTTGAAACTCGTCTGAACCTGCGGCTTTGCCAGCGCGGCCGCAGCGGCTTCAGGCTCACAGATCAAGGGCAAACGGTCTATAAGGCGGCCAAACAACTCTTCGCGGCCCTGGATAACTTCCGGGGCACGATCGACGCCAGTCGCGGCCGTCTCACGGGCCAGCTTTCCCTCGCCATCATCGAAAACTGGGTTGCCGACGACCGGGCACCCCTCGCCTCAGTTCTGGCCGAGTTCAAGTCACAGGCGCCGGAGGTCGGGATCGATATCTACTCGCTGGCACCGGACGACATCGAACTCGCCGTCTTCGATGGCCGCGCCGATGTGGGTATCGGCGTATTCCATCAACACCGCCCCGGATTGATCTACGATGCGATGGGCGACGATCCGGTCGAGCTTTACTGCGGCAAAGGTCATCCACTTTTTGAACGCGTTGGCGGAAGCCTGACAGCCCGGGATCTTAACGCCACCGAACTGGTACGACGCGCCTATCTTTCTGAGGAACAGGTGGCCCCAAAGACCGCACATCTCGCCTCAAACGCGGCAGCTCATCAGGTCGAAGGCGTGGCCTTCATGATCCTCTCGGGGAAGTACCTGGGCTATTTGCCGGTGCACTATGCCGCGCGCTGGGTAAAAGAAGACCGCATGCGTTCTCTCCTGCCTCGTCGCCACCGGCTCAACACCAAGATCGAGGTGGTCACCAAGCGGGGCGGCGCGGCCTCGGCCGTGAGCCAAGCTTTTCTTGAAGTCCTGAGGCGTCAGACCGCAAAAGACTGATTGGCTTTAGTAGCAATCGTGTTCCTGCGCGATGGTGGTCGGGGTCGGTTGCACCAGGATATTTAGGTTCCCGTCATCCTCCGGGTTTTCGCGAGACAGACGGTTCGCGATTGGCACGGTCGTCACCGGACTTTCTTCCGGCAGGGTCGTGTGCACCACGACATCCATCGGATTGGCAAGGTCTTCCGGTTTGATCCTGAAGAGCGCGCCAATGGACCGCATCCCCTTATTGGCGGTCTCGAAGCCCATCAGCTTCCAGAGGCCAGCGTCTTGCGCCACTCCCTCAGTCAGTGAGGAGGACACATAGGCGTTGCGCCCTTCTTCGCTCCAGCCGCCGCTTTCTTCCCTGACCAATTCGTTGTCGACCCACTCGCGATAGGTCCAGGTCACTGTCAGCTGCCAGTCATGCCACATCCCGTAGAGCCGGATCTCGTCTGGTGCACGGCGCCGGCCGGCGTCGTCTTCAAGGAAGATCGACTGGAAAGTGCCATCGCCGGGCGCATCCTCAATGCTAACGCTGACCAGTAAGCCTTCGTCGGTCCAAAGCGCACCGGTCGCGAGTTCGACATCCTGCACTTCCTGGGTCACCTTGTCGTCGTCATCGATCGGATCGTCATCGAGATCGGGTTTAGGGCCGAGGGCCGGACGACCACCGCCGCCACCGAAGGTACTGCGTCCCTGACCGAAGCCGCCGCCGATCGAGCTGCCCCCGCTGCCGCCCACGCCGAATCCCCCGCCGAAGGCCTCGCGGACTTTGTTCTTGAGACGGGCACCGCTGCCCACCTTCTCATTGGCCCCAACGACTGCAGCCAGATGCGCCGCGGGCGCGGGACAGGCGGATGCCGGCTGCAAGATATTCCTGTCCGGCGCGATCAGAGCCGCTTGCTTCTGTCCCTTCTTGCAGGTCTTGATGCAATCATTATAGAGCTTCAGGGTCGCATCGAAATTCGCCTTGATCTTTTTGAGATCGGCCTGAAGTTTTTCGATAAGTATTTTGTTAGTTGTAATGTGAAATTCCAAACTAGCGACTCGTCTATCGACTAATTCGACACGGGAAGAGGAGTCAAAAAACCCGGAGTTTCGAATAAGTTTGATCTTTGCGGTATCGGTCGCAATTTCGGCTTGCAGGCGCGCGATTTCAGCTAAGCGTTCCCGCGCCAGCCTAGGCAAGAGATTCAATCTCTGAGCAAGCTTTGCGCAGCGGAAACAAACCTCAGGATAAGGCCCTTTCCAATCAAACGGCAGCACCAGGTCAGCAGATGGCTTCCCCGATCCTGCGTTCTGCCCCGTACCCTGCCCGGACCGTTCTCCGGTCTTGTTAACGGACTTGGCCTTCTCCGCCTTGGGCGCACAGATCTTCTCGCAGTCTTTCAAAGACTGGCGCAGCGAATTGCCGAGCGCTGCAAGGCGCACGATTTCAACCTTCAAGGCTGCCGCATAGGCGTCGTAAGTCGCTCCATATTTAGAGACCAGTTCCACAGCCTCAGCCTCAACTTCATCGAGACGCCGCTGGACCTCTTTCTTACTGCCGCCCCTCTTCTTGATGTTGGACTTGACTTTGTCCCACTTCTTAGCCGCTTTAATCAAGTTTTCCGTATGGCGGCTCGTGATGTCTTTCAAGTCGTAGCGGCTGCTCATTAAGCGGTCCATAACTCTGTTGTATTGCCAGGCCAGTTCCTTGCAGGCTTTACAGCCGGTTTTGACATCCTTCCAAAAAACAGGGGAGTAGTTCGGAACCTGATTTTTTACCGTTACCCATCCCTGATGGTTGGGATCCTGAGTTCTTCGGAGTCCTTCAGCCGTCGCTGATGAGACGAGGGCAAAGCAAAAAAGTAAGGTTGCGGGAATTCGAAATAAGCGATCCATTGAAAAATCTCCGCCGAAGAGAAAATTTCACCTGCTCCACAATCACATGCTATGCACCTTCAATTTGATGCAAATATTACTCACAAAAAATCAGTAATTTTCATTATATTGCATATAAAAACTAAATTCTATGGCTCCCTAAATTATCTTTTGTGATAGGAACACTTAGTTAAGGACGCTGGTCTTTTAACCCATTCAAGGATCGACAAGTTTCTTCTTTCCCGCATCAATCTACGCCAGATAGCCGCGGGCTTGTGCCAGCAAATCGGCAGCTTGCGATACCGTCTCCTTCACGATTTCTCCGGCCGGCTTGATGGCATCAATCAGGTCGACAACCTCGCCGCCGATCACCACGCGGGTTGCGTAGTCCTCAGCTTCGGCCTCGTTGTAACGGAGCCGCTCGGCGTCGTTGGCTTTCAAAGCCTCCACGTCGCCATGCCAGCGGCGAGAATAGTCGTTGTGCAGCACCCGACCGGAAAAATGCCAGGGCCAGTCCAGCCCGCGCGCAACATCGAAGACCTTGGTGCGTACGGTATCGTCACCTTTGGCCTCCACTAGCCTCGCCTTAGCGCTCTCCAGGCCATTGGCTTCGCTTGCCGCCCAAAAACGGGTGCCCATCATGATTCCGTTGGCGCCCAGCATCAGTGCAGCGGCCAGTCCGCGTCCGTCGCCGATACCACCCGCCGCGACGATGATCTGATCTTCGCCCGCAGCATCCCGGATCGCAGGCAGCAGCGTCGTCAGTCCGCGATCCATGCCATGACCGCCAGCCTCCTGCCCCTGAACGACAATGACATCGGTGCCGGCCGCCAGGGCCTGACGCGCCTGCTCCACCCGGTGTACCTGCCAGATGGCGGGCACGTCTGCCGCCCGGCACTTCTCAACAAATTCCGAAGCGTCCCCGAAGGCGAAGATCATCGCGCGCGGATCGCGTTCCAGGCAGAGATCCAGCAGTTCCGGCCTCTGCGCCAGCGCCCAGGTGATGAAGCCGACACCAACCGGCTGGTTCTTGGCTTCAGCGAACTGTTCCTCTAACCATTCGCCATCCCCGTATCCGCCCCCGATCAGACCTAAGCCACCCGCTGCGGTCACCGCCGCCGCAAGAGCACCACCCGAAACCTTATCCATCGGTGCCAGAAGGATCGGATGATCGATACCGAATTTTTCAGTCAGTTTGGTGCGAATCACGGTTTCCTCCCGGGTGTCTTTGTTGGTTGGGCAGGGTCGCAGCCGATTCCGACCGACGTCAAGCGGTGGCTACCTGGACTTCGAAGCGATCGAATCGACCATCGGACTCGAAGGCACAGAAAAATCACATACGTATACAAACAAATATGCTATAGTCGGGTCGATTTTTTAATTTATTGAACGGATCGAGAGATGAAGGCACCGGACAAAGGTGGCCGGCGAGAATGGCCGGTCGGCCAAGTGAAGACTGTGTCCCGAGAGCCCGCGGACAAAGCGGCCTCGGTTTCTCGCAAAAGCTTGCAGCTTCGCCACAGCCTGCTGCTGTTTGTGCTAGGTTCGGCCTGGGGATTGCAGTTCACGCTGCTCAAGATCACTGCGGATTCCGATCTGGACGAACTTTCTGTCCTGACACTGGCGATGCTGCTACTGGCCCTCGCCTACCTCGTCGTGATGGCCTGCGGACGCGCGTGGTTCAGACCGACGCTCCGGCACGTTTGGTTCTTCTCAATCAGCGCACTCTTCGGTTTCGTCGTGCCACTTTGCGCCGTGATGCTGGTCGCGGAGCAGCTTTCGGCGGGTCTTATTGTCTTTTTCGAATCCTTGACGCCGGTTCTGACGGTTGTACTCGTTTTGCTGGTTGGGACGGAACGCCTGAACGCCGCGCGCTTGATCGCCGTTGCCTGCGGCTTGTTCGCCGTCCTACTGGTTCTCTGGCCGGATCTCATGCGGCCCGGTTCGGCACGTCTCGAAAGCCTCTTGCTGGCGCTGATCATTCCCTTCGCCTTTGCCGTCGACGCCGTCTACGTCGCGGCGCGCTGGCCCTCCGATCTGCGCGCTTTTCAGGTGGTCACGGGTGAAGCGGTTATGGCCGTCATCATTTTTCTGCCATTCTGTCTTTGGCAAGCGCTGCAGTCGCCCGGGTACCTGACATCCCTTACCGACCCCTGGATTGCGCAAGCCTGGGGCTGGGGACACTGGTCGGTTCTGATCTTTTCGGCCGTCTGTTTTCTTGAGGGTTATCTCTACTTTTATCTGCTGAAAAACGCTGGCGCGGTTTTCGTTTCGATCGCCAGCTTCCTCTCGCTTTTCGCCGGCATCCTCTGGGGTATGTTGCTGCTCGGAGAAAGACACCCGACATCCGTATGGCTTGCCGTCCTGCTCGCGTCTCTGGCGCTGTATTTGGTCAACTTTAGAGCGGGCGAAACCCAGCAAAGGGACGAAGAAGAGCACGCTGACGGATCGGCCGTTCTCGAGCAAACGCAGCCTAGACGGACGGGGTGACGTGGGAGCCGCCGATCCCTTCAGCAAATTGCGCGGAACAGGCTGCGCTGCAAAAGGGTTTGTTAACTTGCGGCGTGAAGAAAGCAGGCGCGGGCCCGATCCCAGACCAGTAGACCGAGCCACGCGTTTCCTTTCCGCAGACGGCACAGGGACCGAAAGCCGCTTCATGCGGATTTAAATGACCTTCCAACGATGTCATGGAGAATGAGACCTCCAAACTGGCTGGCGAATGGACCGGACATTCTTTTACGTAAGGTCCCCCGCCGCTTCTCGTAAGAGGATGAAATGCTTGAGGGCGGGATTATTTTACGGCGAGCAGCTTGATCTCGACCAGATCGCCCGGTGCAAGATCGGTTCCGACGCAGGCGCGGCAAGGCCAACCGTCATCCGGGATCCAGTCACACCAGACCGCATCCATTTCCGCCTTGGTCGCCATATCAGTCAAATAGACCGTCGCCTCCAGAATACGGGACTTATCGCTGCCGGCATCGCGAAGGTTTGTTTCGATCGCAGCCAAGGTGCTGCGTGTCTGCTCTGCCACGGTTTCACCCTCACCCGTTCCGACGGTCCAGACGAAATCGCCGCGCGCGACGAAACGGCAGCGCCCCCGGGCAGTGCCGGGCGATCTCACAATCTCAGTCATATCAACTCCACTCCCTTCTAGGTTTGCAGGCCATAACAACAGCGGCGGAGCGAATTGACAATGACAGCTTGAAGCAGCCCTCGGAGATCGTCGCAAAGGCTTAGCTGTGCCTAGAGTCAAAAACGGCAGCGGATCCTGTTGGGAACCGCTGCCGATCTTGTCGTATAAAGGATTTAGGGGTGATCAGCCGCCTGTGCTGCGCACGGCTTCGCCGTCATAGCCATAGATAAAGCTGGCGCTCTCGATGAAGCTGAAAGGAATCTCGAGACCGATTTCCCGCGCCTTCAGGAAGTTGATCGCGATGTCCGGGGGCGAGACGATGCCGACATTCAAGTCACCGACCTTCGCGGTCTCCTGCAACAGGCTGTGAGCATAGAGGCTGGCCAAATGGGCATTGCTCTCAAAGCTGATGCCGATCGACATCACAGCGCTATTCGGACCTTCGGTAACAACCTCCGGCACGACGCTAAGAACCGGCACGCGGTCGGCATTGGCGTTGATCGTGTCGATCTCACGGAACACGGCGGTGCTGCCGGTGATCCAGAAAAGGCTACGCTCCAGCAAAGGATCGGACTTGCGCATAGTGGTCACGGCATCGGCAACCAAACCGTCGAGTTCTTCAGCCGCGTTGGCGGGATCCTCGACAGAGAGCATCTGGACGCTGATGCCCTTTTCCTTAGCAAGCGCCGCCATGGGATTCGCCTGGGTTTCCACGGCGCTGATGTTGCGGCTGTCGACCAGGATCGAGAAGTTTCGCAGGTCCGGCATGAAGTCGAGGATGTAGGCCATCTGGACTTCGACCGGCATGTTCAGCGACGTAAAAGCGAAGTTGGTCCCGGATCCTTCCTCATAGGAAGCCATCTGGCCCAACAAGACGGGATCTTTTGAGCAAACCGAAACCACCGGAATCTGGCCGCCCTTGTAGCTGTCCCAGAGGAAGGCAGTCGACTTCGAGCCCATGGAGAAGATCAGTTCGTTGGAATCCTGCTCGGCCAGCTTGATCGCATCCATGCCGCGCTGCTCATCGCCCTTGAAGTTGTAGACCGTGATCTCGGCATTGACACCTTTGTTGGCAAACACAGTCAGGATCTTCGAAATCGCGACCTTATAAGCCGAAGAGGGCTTGGGATAGAGAACGAAGAGCTTACGTACCGGTCCGGTTCCGTCAGTCCGCTTGATCTTCAGCTGATTTTCGTCGCCTGGAACCTCCTCGAACGTCCAGTGGGCTTCGACACCCTGTTCGTAGCGGAACCAATTGGCATAGGCGGGTTCAGCGGACAGGGCCGGCTGTGCAGCCGCAAAGGTGAGCGTCGCGGCGAAAGCGCAGGACGCGAGCAGCCGCGGGAAGAGTCTTACGACAGTCATTGTGAACTTTCCTCTCTTTCACCAACGCGGTTTTCCGCTGGTGTAAAGCGAATTGCAAAGAACAGCCCGAACAGGGCCACGACGATACCGATATAGAGAATGACCAGCGGGCTCTGGCCGTAGAGCGCAAAGAGCTGACCGATCAGCAGAGGACCGGTGACATGACCGATGCGTTCCAGGAAGCGATAGGCAGCCGCCGTCGGCGCTTCGCCGATCTTCTGCGAAATTGGCGAGTCAACCACATGCGTTACGACCGGTGCATTGATCAGACCATGCGCCGCGCCGGTAATGGCAGCGCCAACGACCAATAGAATGGTCGAGAGCAAAGGCCCTGATGGAAGGCTTTCAGAGGCTTCCGGTGCAGTCAGGCCAATGACCACCATGCCGACACCCGACAACAACGCGCCCATGACCAGGACACTTCGGGTCTGCCCCGAGCGATCGACGCTGCGTGAAATGTAGGCGCTCGAGATCACCACGGCCACGGCGTAGATCATGAGAACCTGGCCGATGTCTTCCTGACGGTATCCGGCTGCCTGCATCAGTAGGGGCAGGGAAAAGATAATGACACCGGTCAGGACGGCCTTCGCCGGGATGCCGATGAGTGTGATGGTGCGCAAAAACTCGAGATTGCGCATCACATTCACGATGTCAGCGAAAACCCCGCCCAGACCTCTTTTCGCCTCGTCAAGTGCAGAGCTTGACCTGACTTTCGGCACGACGGCAAAGGTATACACCGTCATCGTCAGAGCAACGGCGCTGGCCACGAAAAACACACCTTGCTGACCTAGTTGGGTTACGAGCAGCGAACCGATCGCCATGCCGGAAATCATGCCGCCCTGAAAACCGAAGACGATGATGCCGGCTCCGCGTGTGCGCTCATTGGCGGCGGCGGCAGCCAGGATGTAGGACTGCACGCCGATAAAGAGCATCCCCTGCCCGAAGCCCGAAAGCGTCCGCGCCACAAGCACCGCTTCGAAGGTTGGCATTAACGCCAAGGTCAAGAGTCCGCTGCCCGAAATTACCAGGCCAGCGTACATCAAAGGCCGGGCATCCTTCTTGCGTTGCGCGAAGAACCCGGCAGGAATCAAAATGGATGCGAAGGCGATAAAGTAACTTGTAAAGGCCATTGAGGCCGCACCTTCGGAAAAGCCAGCGGCTTTGGCGGCCGACTGCACCATCTGCGGCAGAAACGCATAGGTCAGATGCTCCGACAACACCGCGACAAAAAAGACTGGCTTGACCAACAACAAAGCGCGCTGTTGCAACAAAGAGTTTGGGTTCGCGCCAACTTCATCAGGGTCATTGGATCGCTGGGCCACCTGCAATGAACCAGCAAACTGCAGGAATATGCCCGCCATAAAGGCAGATGCCAGGAACAAGGCAGCAAAGTTCTTTACGCTTCGCGCCGTCTGTCGCACGACAATATCACTGGGAACCGATACCGCGACATGGACGGAGCGTCCCGCCGATGTTCCAAGATCCACAGTGTACTCGTAGTCGCCAACCTCACTCGCCCAGGCTTTGCCGACCGCTGCGTCATCCGTATGAATTCCAACCCGGCCGTCAATCACCAAACCTGCGGTGCGAATATCGGGATGGAGCTTCTTAAAGTCGAGGAACACCCGCTCAAGGCCTTTGACCTCGAGGATATTCAGGTTGAGCCTTAGGACATTGCCGATCCGTTGACCCAAGGAATCGGCCAATCCCTTGGTTTTGGCCTGCGCGCCATCCGAATAGAGCGAAACCAGCGTGGCAATAACGATCGCCGAGATGCTGGTGAAGATCAGCGCATAAACAATCTGAATCCATCTTCGCCTTCGACCGACAAGCTGTGGCGCCTGAAGCGCGACAAAGATGCCGAAGGTCACCGCCGCAACAGCTGACGCGATGAGGACCGGCTTGAAACTCTCCGAAACGCGTTCTTCGACGATTGAAAGCGGCATGCTCAAAGTCAAGCTGCCAACGGTCTCGAAGCGATTGCGCAATGGCAGAATGACCTGGAGCGTTTCCGCGCTCTGACGCGCCTTGAAAGACTTCGACTCGTCCTGGTTGACCGACTCCCCGTCGAGCAGCAATTCCGCCTGATTGGAACCCAGTTCGAAAATGACCTGCCCGCGGGCATCGAAAGCAGCTACCGACGAGATGGTCGCGTCAGAGGCCAACAAAGATTCAGCGCTCGTCCGGAAGCCCACAAACTGCTTCAAAGGCAAGCCTGGACGCAGGAAATGCTCCATCTTGTTCTGCAGACTCCGGCCCTGAGCCGCCAACTTTTCAACCTGGAAATGGGAAAAGGTCCGCTTTGCTTCACCAGTCCCGACATAGATCAGCAACAGCAATGAAAGGCCGGTCACGATCGCCATCGTCAGGCCTTCCATAAATGCGCTATGCCAAGAGGCGGTTTGCTTCATCTTTCCGAACCCGTATCGCCTTGACCTACTTACCGGACGCCTGTTCGAACAGCGTCTGTAGGTGGTGAACCGTGCCGCGACGCTGACTAAACAGCAGATCTATGCGGTCCGCGAACAGCGACAGAATGAGATCGTCATAGTCCATGCCGAAGACGGAAAGACCTTCGCTGACCAAACTTGTCTTGCCATCTTTCGGCTGCTTCAAATCCGGTTTCGGATTGGCTTCAAGAATGTGAATGTCGCCGTCGTCCGCCATGCGCAGATCGAGGCGAATCAGTGTTTCCAGATTCAGGCTCATGAAAACTTCGAGCGAAATCTCCTCAAGCCGCCGAATCACTTCCGCATCCGACTTCTGGCACAAGAGTCGCAAACGATCCGTCGAAATCGGTTTCTGATCCATAGAGGTAAAGATCAGTTCATCACTGTCCAACACCCGTTCCGTCGCAGAAAAGACAAAGGGTTTGGCATCGATTTGCAACTCGCGGTCCCGCGAGGTGACAGGACCCGCAACGGCAACGCAGAATTCCCGGCCTGACAGAAAACGCTCGATCATCACGTGGTTTTGGGTCGCGTGAAAGACCTCGTCGACCACTGCCGACAGCTTGCTGACGTCTTCAACCACGTGCACATGCAGTGACGCCCGCCCGGATGCCGGCTTAACCACATAAGCGCCGTCGTAACCGTCAAACACGCTTTTGAAGTTCGCATTTGTCTCAGGTTCGAAAGGCCCGCGCGCGAGGTGCCAGGACATGAAAGGTGAAGTCTTGAGACCACGCGATTCGACTTCGCGCTTAAAGAAGGGCTTGTTGTCCAGGATACTGGTGGTGAGCGGATCATGACCGAGATAGGGCACCCCGAACATTTCCAGCATTGCCGGTCCGTGCGCCATCGGGTTGTAGCCCTGCATGCCGCCGGTGTTGAGCCATGCGAACTGGATCGAGCGCCGACGCAACTCATCGCCCAGGTTCATATCCTCAGGCAGCACATGCACAGATTCAAAGCCAAGGCGCATCAGCGAACCGGCAATGTCACGGGCAACGGCTTCATAGCTCTTCCAGGGCCGCGTGTTGGGAGTCTGGTAAATGACATTGCCCGGCACGCGTTTATCGCCCCCATGGATGACGGCGATGTTCATATGCCTCTTAAAACAGGCAATCTGATCTTCAAGCTGCGCAATACGACTCAGGCGCCGTGGCGGATGCTGCCGCGACTCAAGCCAACGGACCCGGAATTCAGGTTCCTGCTCCAGGGCTTGGTAGTTGATGTCCATTGCTCCCCCATTTACTTGCGCGAGAATTCGCTAGCAGCTAATACGCTAGAACACGAGTAGTTAAAAATACATGAAAGCCACAACACTCAGTAAAATTCTAATCAATCTGGAATAAAGGAAAGATTAATTACTATCGCTTACATATGACTCGACTATTTATTTTAGGCAGTTCGGCGAGGCAGGCGCGACATGGAGGGTTTGAAAGGACATCTCGAGGGGGAATCGATGTCTTCAGACACAATCGATGCGTTAGCGCAAACAACCCCTGATCAACCTGATACTAAATCCGGTAGTTGTGGTCCGGGTCGCTTCGATAATGATCTATTGCTGCGGCTACTACGCTGCCAGAACGAGGTTCTCGGCCTGATCACGCGCAAGGCTTCGACCGATGCGACCTTTGCGCCCATCTTTACGGCCGCCCAGGAGCAGTTGTCGCCACTGGCCAGCAGCATCGAAATCAAGAGCCCGCGCTCGGGTCTGGTTTACCACCTCTCCTACCAAAACCTGCCAAAAGAACTGGTGCAGAAGAGTGCACGTCGTCGGGTGGAAGAAGGTATGAGTCTTGGCGCTCTCTGTGTCGCCGAGGGCCAGACCATTCTCGTTCCCGATCTGCGTCAGGAAGCAAAACCGCTCAATGAAGAGTTGCGGAAACAGCTGCTGTCGGTAGGGATCGAAGCGGTCTGGGCCCTGCCCGTTCCCGATGATGAAGGCTCGGTCCTGGGCGCGCTCACCTTCTACTTCGATCGCACCTTCGAAGTCGCCAGCGAAGACTGGCAGGTCGTCGAGTTCTTGGCCGATATGGCTAGCCATGCAGTCATCCATCGTCTGAGCCGCCAAGCCAAAAAAGTGGCCGACGGGCGCTTCGACATGCTCGCCGATACCATACCCGGCGTCGTCTACCAGCGGGTTGTCACACCCGACAACCAAATCCGCTACACCTACATTAGTGACGCGGCGGAAGATCTGTTTGGTGTTTCACCACAAGAAATCCTGGAAGACCCCAACGCCCTGTTCGATTGTCATGGTGCGGGTTACCGGGAAAATTTCCGCGAACGCTTGCTAGAAGCGTCACGAAAGCTCGAGATTTGGGACGTCGAAGCGACGATTGCATCGCGCGACGGCAGCACCAAGTACACGCACGCCATTGCGAAGCCTCTGCGGCAGGCGGATGGAACTGTTGTCTGGAACGGCGTTATTCTGGATGCCACCCGCATCAAGGAAGCGGAGCTGGAAGCGGCCGCGGCCGAAGCCAGAACCCGTCGTGCCATCGTCGAAAACTTAAACCAGGGTTTCGTCCTGTTCGACGCTGCGGGCAAATTGACCATCGCGAATTCGAAGCTGCGGTCCTACTACCCGCAACTCGCCGAGAAGCTGGAACCAGGCACCGACCTGAACGATTTCCGTGAAACCGAATGCTTGCTTGGCCTCACCGCCGGAGCGGACGGTTGCGAAAGCTGCGAGATGAATACCGCCGGTCAGGAAGAACGCAAGCTGCCGGATGGCTCCTGGTTGCTCGTTCAGTCCCACAAAGCCGAGGGCGGTGAGACTGTTATCCTCTACACCGAGATATCCGAACTCAAGGAACGCGAGGCCGCGCTCGGACGTTCAAACCGAGAGCTCCAGGACTTCGCCTCTGTCGCGTCTCACGATCTGCAGGAACCGCTGCGCAAGATCGAAGCTTTCGGCGACCGTCTCGCCAAGCGTTGCGAAGCGCAGCTTGACGATCAGGGTCAGCTTTATCTGGAGCGCATGCTAAGCGCGGCCGGGCGCATGCGATTGCTGATCAACGATCTGCTGACCTATTCGCGGGTCACAACGAAAGGTCGTCCTTTCGAACCTTGTGATCTGGCCAAAGTGGCTACAGACGTCGTCTCGGATCTACAGGTTCGGATTGAGGAAACAGGTGCGACGATCGAAGTTGGCGAGTTGCCGACGATCGACGCCGATATGGTTCAAATGCGCCAGTTGTTTCAGAACATCATCAGTAACGCGATTAAGTACCATAAAGAAGACGTCCCGCCTGTGGTCAAAATCGACACCGTCGTGAATGGCGACGATGGCCGATCCACTTGCTCAATCCGGTTCCAAGACAATGGCATTGGTTTCGAGATGCGCTATGCCGACCGCATCTTCAGCATCTTCCAGCGCCTGCATGGCAATCAGGAATTCGAAGGCACGGGTATTGGTTTAGCGACATGTCGCAAGATCGTGGAACGCCATAGCGGCGCGATCGATGTCGAAAGTGCGGTTGGCGAAGGCTCGACCTTCACCATCAAACTTCCGGTGAAGCAGGCCGGTGAGAAAACAACGAGCGAAGCAACGGAGAATACGCCGAAATGACGATGGGTAAGCCCATAACGATCCTGGTCGCGGACGATGACCCGGACGATCGTATGCTGATCGAGGACGCATTCCTTGAGAGCAAACTGAGCAACGACCTGCACTTCGTGAAGGATGGGATCGAACTGCTGGAGTATTTGCGGCGCGAAGGCCCGTATCAGGATGCCGAGAAGGCGCCGCGCCCGGGTATCGTCCTGCTGGATCTCAATATGCCACGTATGGACGGTCGGGAAGCATTGGCCGAAATCAAGGCCGACCCGAGCCTAAAACAGATCCCCATCGTGGTACTCACCACTTCGAAAGCCGAGGAAGACATCCTGCGCACATACGATATGGGCGTAAATTCCTTCGTCACCAAACCTGTCACCTTCGAAGGCCTGGTTGACATGGTTCGCGTTCTGACCAGCTATTGGATTCAGATCGTGGAACTGCCGCCGGCTGACGCGCTAGCGACGGCTTAGGCTCCATGCCAGAGCGTATCATGCAGGACGACCACACGATAAGAGTCCTCCTCATCGACGACGATGAGGACGATGTTCTGCTGACGCGCGAACTCTTCAGCGAAATCAATCAGAAAGATTCGCTGGTCCGTTACGAACTGGTTTGGGAACAGTGCCCATCCGCCGGATTCGAATCTTTGGTGGAAGACAAGTTTCACGTCGCACTTCTGGACCACTATGTCGGTGGACGAACCGGCATTGAGATTGTCGCCGATGCCGTCGCCGCAGACAGTAACACACCGATGATCCTGCTGACCGGCGCCGGTAACGACGACATTGACTTCGCCGCAATGGAGGCAGGTGCTTCGGACTATCTGGAAAAGGGTCACCTTTCCGCCAGCCTGCTGGACCGTTCGATCCGCTATGCCATCCGTTCCGCCCGGGCTCGCGCGGAGTTGGCCTCCGCCAAGGACGCGGCAGAAGCCGCCAACCGCGCAAAGTCCGAGTTTATCGCCAATATGAGCCACGAGCTGCGCACGCCGCTCAACGCAATCATCGGCTTCAGCGATATCATGCTGAAGGAACTCAGAGGTCCAATCGGAAACGAGACCTATCTAGAATACGTCTGTGAGATCCGACAGAGCGGCGAACATCTGCTCAATCTGATCGTCAGCGTTCTCGATATTTCTAAGATCGAGGCTGGGAAAACGGTTCTCGTTGAAGACGACTTCGATCTTCGTTCGGTGGTGAAATCCTCCATTGGGATGATTGCGCCGCGGGCGGAAGCCGGCGCTGTCGAACTGGAAATGACAATCGAACCGGAAGCGGAGTATCTGTTTGGCGACGGCAGAGCGATGAAACAGATCGTGCTGAACCTCTTGTCGAACGCCGTTAAGTTCACCGAGCGTGGCGGCAAGGTCGCAGTTTCCGCAAGACGACGCGGCGACCACGGCGTCACTATCTCCGTGGTCGATAATGGCGTCGGTATACCTGACGACGCGCTTGCGCGTATTCTAGAGCCCTTCGAGCAGGCCGGCAGCACGCTGACCAGGCGCTGGGAAGGCATCGGCCTTGGCCTCCCAATTGTTAAGCGCCTCGTGGAACTTCATGGCGGCCAATTGATCATCGAATCCGTCGAAAACGAAGGGACGACCGTCCAGGTTATCCTACCGCCCTCCCGCACCTCGGCCTATGCCAAAGGCGGCGCCGCAGGCGATGACGCAAGCCAGGAAAGTCAGGCGCTGCCGCCCGCGGTCGGCGCTTAAAGCTCTCCTGCCATAATCATCCCTCCGTGAACATCTTGCGACGCCGGTGGCCGGAGAGCATGGGGCGAGCGACGCCCCGGCCCTGTCCGAGACGATCCGGAACAATCATAGAGTCCAAAGGCTGCAAGAGCCGCTCTACGTCGGCGAAGTGAAAGACGACGAGGCGTAACCGGCTATTTATGACCGACAGAAACGGCACCCGAATGACGGTACGTCGTTGAATTGAAAATTCGTCCGCGCTCTTGACGGGTCTGTCGCTTTGCACCGACACTCAAAAGCAAACGTGACAGGCACCAATCGAGTGAGGTGGCTATGAGCGAGGCAGACAACGGATGCTTAAAGGCGGTCGCATCCTGGAAGCTTGAAGAACGCGGGGAAGAAAACGCACGCTATTTCTTTGAGATTCCGCAGATCGCGGGTCTGTATAGCGGTGAGAGTTGTTTTGTTATAGGCAGAAAGGGGTCCGGCAAAACGGCAATCGCAGAGCACATTTTAAACATGCGGGATTACCGCACCTTTCCCCAGCCCCTGTCTTTTCGCAATTTTCCCTTCAACATCCTGGCTCAATTCGAGCAGGAAGGGTTTTCCACCTCCTCACGCTACACCAACATCTGGAAGTACATCACCTATATGGCGATGCTCCAGACATTTGCGAAGAACGAGTCAATTTCCCCCGAACTCAGAGCGCTCATTGAAGAGGAGATGCCACAGAGTCTCGGCCGCGCGACATCCGATTACATTCGGCAGATCACCGACCGGTCGTTTGGTTTGAAAATTCTAAGCAGCGGCGGCAGCACTTCGACAAAGAACACCTACCTCAGCAACGAAACGGCAATCTATGAGCGGGTCGCAATTCTCGAGAACATCATTGAGGAGCACATCGACGACAGCACCTACTTCATCCTCTACGACGATCTGGATGATGACTACGACCAGGACAGCGCGCACCCGAACAGCACCTACGCCAAGCTGCTCGGCGGACTATTCCGCGCAACGCTCGACATAAAAGCCAAGTTTTCGCAGCGGGCCAACGTCTACCCGATCGTCTTTCTGCGCGATGACATTTACGATCTGCTGCGCAGCAACAACAAAGCAAAACTGATGAGCGACATCATTGATCTGCGCTGGCAGAATTCGATGCTGAGCGACATGCTGTGCCACCGAATCTTTAAGGCAGCCGGTATCGAAGTGCCGGAAAAAATGGCCGAAGGCTCCTGCACAGACCACGCCCTGGGGTTGCTCTTTGAAAAAACCCGTGTGCGCTCCAAACAACGACGCCGAACCCGTCCTCTGCTTGCCGAAATTGAGCGACGGAGCTACGGGCGACCGCGCGACATCATTGCGTACTTACGCATTGCCGCAAACATCGCGATCCAAAACGGCGAACAACGCATCACCTCTGAAACCCTCTCAAGCCTCGACCGCCCCTACTCCCAATACCTGATCACTGATCTCACCGACGAACTGCACACCCGCCTCCCGGACATCGATGAGATTTTCAGAGCGATTTCGAGCGGAGGTAAAGCCAGCCTGCATTATCGGGATGTGGAATCCCGTCTGGAGGACCGGCTGGATCTGTTCAGTGAGCATACGCGCGCACTCGGCACGCGCCGGATCGTCGATCTCCTGGTAAACGCAAGTGTGCTCGGGAAACAGCTGCCCGTCGAAAACCAGCAGGAATTCCGCTATCAAAACCGCTTCATAAGCGTGGAACCCAATGACAAGCTCTACATCCACCGCGGGCTTCACAGCGGTCTGATGGTGTCCTGACGCAAGCGCGCCATCACCGGTCTCTCAGCCTCGGACTTCCCGGTAAATCCATCCGGAACGTGGTGCGGTCAGTCGGTTTTCAGGAACCGCGCCATTTCGGTGAGCGCAAACCCAGCAGTATCTTCGATCAGCTGCGCGGCCTTTGGCTCCAACGTCACATAGCGCGGCCGCTTTTTGGCATCGCTGAGCGCCACGAAACCAGCCTCTTCGGCAATCGTAATTGCACGACGGACCTGGGATGCCGAAAGATGCGGCACAAACTTCTCGGCGTCCGATAGACTGGTGCGACGGCCCCTAACATCGTTTCGATAGATCTGGGTCAGAAGCGGCCAGTAATAGGCTGAATCCATCTTTTCGGACTTCGAGACCTCGTCGAACCAGCGCATGCTCGCCCTTTCGACGGCCTGGATATAACCAACAACGCTCTCGGTCACGTCATCCGCTCGTTCGGTCTTCGACATCGTGTCGGACATGATAAATACCTTTCTCCGCCTCCTTGCGGTCAGAAAGACCTTAAATTGGCCGCCCTATAATGTCAATTAGATAAGCTTTATGAGAGATGTAAAAAATTAATTTGCAGTTCAATTAATTTTCAATTTGACATTTAAATGCGTGCGAGCTATATCAGGATCGTGAACTCGACAAGGTTCACAAAACTTCGACACAACGGCTAACAGGAGAGCCGGTCATGTATGCAACGACAAATTGGATATCTTCGTTAGGTAGAGACACCCGAGGATCATTTGAGGGCATCGCGACCGTCTCGACCCAGGATGGCGGTCCCCCGAACGGCATTGATTTGGTCAACCGTTCGTCGCCGACATTAAGAGGAAGTTAGCCGCTTCACTGTGTCAGGTCATTCAAGCGCATAGGACACAGCTGCTAGGTTCATAAATTGGATTGCTAGTGAAGCAAATCACTCCTCAGACAGATATTTAGCATCTACGGCGATTTTCTTCATTTTTGTAAGCGGCAGTCGAAAGGCTGCCGCTCTTTTTTTTATAACGACCTCGAGTCTGCATAGGTCTCGTCCCCCGATTTTCGGCTCTGTCATCGTGACTGGCTTTGGGCGAGCCCCTATTCCCCTTTCCTGATGGTCAACGCCGGGTTATGGGCGAAGAAGTTGTGGGGCATGATGTGGACCGTTTTCCACTCCGTTGACATCACCGGCCAGTCCTCCATGCGGGGGATGTGGTGGAAGCCGGCTGTGAACCAGGTGACAATGTCCTGCCCAGCTAAGGGGCGGTCCGCCTTGACCCACTCTGCAAGCGTATCCGAGCCGTCCCCCTGCATGGGAAAAGCGCCCCCAGCATAACGTTGCGCCGGATCGTGCACGGTGTTCCACACACTGTATTCGATGTAAGCGTTGCGTTTCATCGGGGGGTCGTTCGCGAAATCGAAGGGGCCGTAGGCGACGCTGCCGTGGTGAATCATATAGCCGGGTGTGTGACCGAGCGGTCCTTTCCGATCCGGGTTCATCAGGTGGTAGTAGCGCGGCGACTTCGCGCTGATCTGATAGCGGGCCTCAAGCTCCGTCTTTGGCATCTTGTGCTCGACCGTCCACATGGAGCGGCGCGGGCTGTCGGCCGCGACCTTGGCCGGCACGATCTCCATCACGCCGAAATTGTTCTTCGGCTGGTCGATGTCGAAGTCGAGACGGAAATTGAAATAGTGGTCGTGGAAAGGCGCCACCAGATGCGGCGCGATCAGCGTGCCGAAGCGACTGTCATCCGCCGCAGTCGCATCGTCCATCGATGTCGAGGCCACGCCCTTCACCGCATCCAGGCCCGTGGCGCCGATCTTGATGTAGATCTCGCCGTTCTGCTTGAAGCGGTAGTCGATCAGGTAGTCGTAGTTGCCGACCTCGGAGGCAGAGCGGACCACCAGCTCCGTTTCGGGCCGTCCCTCCGCCGGTACAAAGTTCTCTTCGCTCTGGGCGAAGATCTCGAAATGGCGCCAGGCCGGATCGCCGATATTGCGCTCGAAAACACAGATGGCACCCGGGATTTCGAAGGGTTGCCCCGCGTCGTCGTTAATCACCGCGGGCAGATAGGTCGCGTACTGGGGGCAATCGACGCCGGGCGTCAGCGGCGTCAGGAACAGCCCGAAGCCGTACTCGCCGCTGTCCATGTAAGTGCGCCAGTACCAGCCTTGCCCCGGATCCATATAGGGAACGAAAACTTCCGAGAGATGGGCCTGGTAGAGCACCGAGCGCCAATCGCTGCCGTCGTTGACATCGATATTGGACAAGACCACGCCGGGCCGTTTGTCGATGCGGTAGCGAAAACGCCAGATATCCCACTCGATCAAACTGCCCGTGACCTTGTAGTTGGCGCCATTGGGCTGCGAAAGCGCTGCCGGGCTGATCTCGGGACGCAGCGCCGTGCGCGCGGCAACCTCCTCTTCCGTATAGCCCCAGGCATCCTGCGGCAAGGGGATCGCCCCTTCGTCGACCACACGCAGCGCCTGCTTTGTGGCCAGATCGACCACGGCGAAGAGCCCTTCTATCGGCTTCGCGTAAAAGTTGGAACCCGTCGGGTTGACGTAGCAGGGCACCTTCATCAAGCGCGTGCCGCTATATTCTTCGGTGAAGAAATTGCCAGCTGTCAGAGGCAGGCAAAAGACATCATCGGGTGTCAGACCGCGTTTCTGGAGACCGGCCACCATATCGGGATGCCCAAGTGCGGCTTCCATGGCGCTGATAAACTCTGCGAAGAGTACCATGGGCTGACCACCCGCGGGTCCATGTTCATCGACAAAGCTGTCGGTGATGTTCACGATCGCGCTCTGGAAGCCGAGTGCGCTGCTGTAGTGCACCAGCGCCCTGCGGTCGAGCGCTTGCCCCTCGGACCAGGCGAGCACCTCAGCTTTGGAGGGCTCAACCAACTCAATCAATGGATAGAGCGTCTGATCGTCAGCAAGCCCCTGCTCCCGCATGATCTCGCTGACCCGGGTGATTTCCTCGCCCGTGAGACCATCTAGCGGATGGGCCCATGTCGCGCCGCTTCCAAGTAGAGTTCCCAGAAATCCAACGATCAGTATATCTCTGAGCTTCATCGCACTCTCCCATGGGATACCGGCAGACAGCGATTAACATGTTAACCGCGAACTTCATGTTATGCCCGTCGGAATGGAATTCCCATTGGAAAAACACTCCAACAGACGTCATGAATTGGAATCGACTGGAGGCACGAAAACTTCGTCAGAACCATGCGATTGAGTCGCAGCTAGACCTCACATGCCGTGAGAGCCGCGTAGGTATCGTAGTACTCTGTATGCTCGACAACCAGGTTGTTCCGTATCCTCCAGACATCCACCTTCTGAATTTCCGACCTCTTCCCCGTCGCGTTGTTGATCCAGGCGGTCGCGCCCAAGGCGACCACCCTGTCAGCCTGCGCGATGTACTCGTCAATGCGATAAAACTCCATCGTCCAGCCCTGAAGTAAGCCATCGAAGTAGCCTTTGACTTCTTCCTTCGAGTTGCAAGGCCGCGTGAATTCCATACCGCGCCGACCATTGGCCAGCGACCGCCATTGAACGTCCTCGGCCAGAATTTCGTTCCAGCCGCTGGGGTCGCCTTTGGTGTCGTGCCAGGCTTGGTAGGCTTTGCGCAGCAAAGCGACATTGGCTTCCTCTTGCGTCACGACGCCCCCCTTCGGTTGCTGGATTTATTGGACCTACGCAGTAGTAGCAGATTTATCGAATGGCTGCAGCGGGTCCTGACTCTCCGGAGGCCACAACCAGCCGCGCTCTGATCTTTGCGCCCCAGAGTTGCACAGATTCGCGACCCGCCCTACCCTATGGTCCTGAGTGCGCAGAAAGACGCCCAAAAAAACTCACCTGTGGGAGGATCCATTGAAAAAGCTGCTTGCCACCACACTTGCATTGACCTTCGGTACGTTCGCCAGCGCCGCAACCGCACAGGACATTTCCGAGGACGCCATCCGCAAGGCCACCAGCGGAATCGACACCAAGGCGATCATCGGCAACGCCGCCGAGACCAAGAACTGGCTGAACTACGGTCTCGACTACGCGGAGAGCCGCCACAGCAAGCTCACGCGCATCACGACGGAAAATGTCAGCGAGTTGGGCCTGGCCTGGTCGCACGGACTGAACTCCCGGCGCGGTGTCGAGGCCACCCCGATCGTGGTCGACGGTATCATGTACGTCACCGCCTCCTGGTCGGTGGTGCATGCGCTGGATGCGCTGACAGGCGAAGAGCTGTGGGTCTACGACCCCGAGGTGCCGCGGGACTACGCTTACAAGGGTTGCTGCGACGTGGTGAACCGGGGCGTAGCGCTTTATCAAGGCAAGGTTTTTGTCGGCGCTTACGACGGTTTCCTTCATGCCATCGATGCCGCCACCGGCAAGCGGCTCTGGAAGGTGGACACCATCGAGAACCGCGAGATGTCCTACACCATCACCGGCGCGCCGCGCGTGATCAACGGCAAGGTGATCATCGGCAATGGCGGCGCCGAGTTCGGCGTGCGCGGCTATGTCAGCGCTTATGATGCCGCGACGGGCGATCAGACATGGCGTTGGTACGTCGTGCCCGGGGACCCATCCAAACCCTTTGAGGATGCTTCTATGGAAGCCGCGGCAAAGACCTGGGATCCGGCCGGCGAATGGTGGAAGGCCGGCGGCGGCGGCACGATCTGGGACGCCATGGCTTACGACCCGGAACTCAATCTACTCTATGTGGGCACGGGTAACGGCAGCCCCTGGAACCGTCACCTGCGCAGCCCGGCTGGCGGCGACAACCTCTATCTGGCCAGTATCGTCGCGCTCGATCCCGAAACCGGCGAGTATCAGTGGCACTATCAGAACACGCCGGGCGACACCTGGGACTACACCTCGACTCAGCACATTATCCTGGCCGACCTGGAAATCGGCGGCGAAGAGCGCAAGGTCCTTATGCAGGCGCCGAAGAACGGCTTCTTCTATGTCATCGACCGGACCGACGGCAGCTTCATCTCCGCCGAACCTTTCGTAAAGGTGACCTGGGCCACAGGTTATGACGAAAACGGGCGGCCGATCGAAGCGGAGGGCGCGCGTTCAATCTCCGAACCCTGGGAGACGGTGCCCTCGGCCTACGGCGCCCACAATTGGCATCCCATGAGCTTCAATCCGGAGACCGGCCTGGTCTACATCCCTGCGCAGGGCGTTCCGCTGGTGCAACAGCAGGATCCGGCGTGGGAGCTGAACCAGCACAAGCCCGGCTCGGTCATGTCCGGGCTCGGCTGGAACTTGGGCTATCTCTTCAACACCGTCGCGCCGGAGGCCACGCCCTTCGGTCACCTGCTGGCCTGGGATCCGGTCGCGCAGAAAGAAGCTTGGCGCGCTGAGTATGTCTCGCCCTGGAACGGCGGCACTCTGACCACTGCCAGCAATTTGGTCTTCCAGGGCACAGCAGACGGGCGCTTCATCGCTTACAACGCAGCCAACGGCGAAGTGTTGTGGCAGACGCCGGTCGGCTCCGGCGTCGTCGCGGCGCCAGCAACCTGGGAGCACGAGGGCGAACAATACGTCAGCATCGCAGTCGGCTGGGGCGGCGTTTATGGCATGCTGCAGCGGGCGACCGACAAGACCGGTCCGGGACGCGTCTACACCTTCAAGCTAGGCGGCAAAGCAGCTGCGCCGGAGTTTGTACAATACGACGCCAAGACGCTGGTGGCCGACGTCCCTTACAGCCCGGACGACGTCGGTCCAGGCGCGGCGCTCTACGTCGCCAACTGTCTCTTCTGCCACGGCGTGCCGGGCGTCAACAACGGCGGCAACGTGAAGAACCTTGGTTACAGTGACGTGGAGACTTTGAAGAACGCTGCAAGCATCGTCCTGACCGGAGCGCTGGAAGAACGCGGCATGCCGAACTTCGCAGGCAAGCTGAGCGAAGAAGAGATCACGAAGATCGTCGCTTTCATCCAAGGGACAGCCGACGCCGTCAGACCGAAGTAGAGGCCTGATTGGTCAGATTATTCGTATTCAAGGTGCCTCGGCCTATCGGAACAAATCTCCAAGCAGGAAGTAAGGGAAGTCCCTAATTTATCCGCCTGCCAATTTTTGGCACTATAGGCCGCGTCACCTCAACGCAGAAGCGCGGCACGGCGGCCGCGGCGCGAAGAGGCCGACAGCAAAATGGTTTTTCATGTTAGCCCCCTAATTTTCTCGAGCCCGCCTGATTGGCGGGCTTCTTTTTTGGAGGGCACGAATTTTTGGGCGGATGGCGTAAGCTACAATCAGCTTTCCGACACCGTTGAAGGCGGCGCGAACTGACTTTTCCCGGCGCCCGCATCACAAACACCTCTGTTTCATCCTGCACCTCGAGGCCGATCTCTTGCCGGCCTCGAGGTGCAGGCGAGTTAATGCCTGTTCTAAAGCGTCACGGTTTCTTCGGAGCTTTTTGCGCCTTGTAAGCCGCAAACAGTTCCTCGACACCGACCCCGGCAATGGTCATGCCCTTGAAGTTGCAGTTACGCGTGATCTCGACGTCGGCGAGGTTGATGTTGTCGAACCGCGCACTGGCCAGGTTGATGTCCGCGAATTTCGTGCCGGCCATGTTTGCGTTCTCGAAGGCGGCCCCTTGCAGCGACACATCGTTGAAGGCTGCCCCGCTGAGATCGGCGTCCGTGAAGAGCTTTTCGGAACCGGCGCTTCCGTCAGCAGCATCCAATCTGCGACGACCGCTGTGATCGTAGGGCTTAAGCCTGCCACCCAGCTGCCCCATCAACTGCGACACGGGCAATTCGCCGCCGGTGACCCAAGCTCCGAAGTCAATTTCCACTGGCGTAACATCGCCGCCGACACCGACCAGCATCCTCCGCTGACGTGCTTTGCAAACGAGGCTGTGCAGGGTGCCGCCGCCACGCGTATAGCTGTGCGCAAAAACCGGCGAGCGGGAGGCATTGAGCTGAAAGAACAAGTCCTCAGGCGACGGCGGTTCCGGTAGCCACGCCTCCAAAGCTGGGAGCCGCCGGTAAGAACTTGGGTTGCGGCGGTTCTGATCCTGTAGCTCCTGCGACTGAAAGTGGTTGGTGCAGGCCAGCGCCCTGCCTTCGCGTACCACGATCCCTGCGGGCGAGGCTTCGACGACGGCGGCCGCACCTTTCGCATCGAGGATAGAGTAATTGAAGCCGAGCCCGTGCGGCAGACGCTTCGCGAGATCCACAGCCTCGGCAGTCGTCGCGCATTGGTCCAACAAGATGCGAACGATCAAGATACAGACGAGCCCGGGCTGCCAATTGGCCTCATTCACGTAATGCAGGCCCACGCAAAGGCCATGCTCGTTCATGCCGTCGTCACGCCCGGTAAAGCGGTCCGAAAAGCCGATGCTTGCGTTCACGCCCTCAGGCTGAATGGCGAGCAGCAGTCGGTCGTAGCGCTTGGGCGAAAAATCGTAATTGCGGCCGTAGAGACCCTCCGCCATCACCGCCGAGCAACCGCGCTTGGGATAGCGCAGACGGCCGTTGGAGAATTCGGCCACCGCACGCTCGAGAGAAATTTCCAGGCCCTCGGCGAGGCCGTGCAGCTCCTCCCAGATGTTGGGTGCATAGCTCTTCAGCGCCGCCTCGGCATTCTTCAGACTAAAGGCAAAAGGGCGGCGTTCTTTGCGGCGCTTGAAGGCGCGGCCGCGCGGCGTCTTGCGGAATCCTTCCGCGACCTGCCGCCCAACCTCATAGGAACTGCCTCTACAGGCCAGCACCTCAACGCTCCACGATGAACCCATCGTTACCGCTCTACCTAACCGAAGTTGCCTAAGCCAAGCGCGTGATCTTCAAGAGAGATACTACAGCGATCCGCAGGTCAACCCAAGCCGGCCGGACATCAAATGCGCAATAATCGGTAAAGACTGGGTTCTCCGCGTCACCCAAGGACTGAGAAGCTCGATTCTTGATTGACCGGGCGTTTGCGGGAGTAAAAGCCCACGTCGATGTCACGTTCGATATAGGGCAGAGTGAAGCGCAGGGGCTCCGCGTCGTGATCCTTTCCGCCTTCGCAGTAGTCGACCAACGCGGCCATCATCTTGCCTGCGATCGGCGCGTTTTTGTACTGGTTGCCAGAGGTGCCGCAGGCCATATAGAAGCCCTCGAGCGATGATTTGTCATAGATCGGAATCCAATCGGTCGAGGCATCGTAGAGGTCGACCACTCCCCGGGTCTTGCTGGGGATTTTGAGGCTCGGCACCCGCTGAGCATAGCGCATCGCCTGCGTGGTCCACTGGTCGGAAAAGTTGCGGTCGTAGTCGCGATCGTCCTCGACCCACTGGTGCGTGTCACAGGGGGGATCCTCGCTGCCGACCAGAATGTGGTTGCCATGCTCCGGCCGGCAGTAGCAGGCGATGTCGCTGTCCGAGACGATGGTGCCGTCGGCTTCGAAGTTGAAGCCCTCGGGTGCGGGCACATGCACGACCTCTTGACGCAATGGCCGCGTTTCGATGGTCATGTCATCGAGCACGCCGGCCATGCGGTTGATGATCGATGAACCCGGCCCGGCCACATTGATTACGACTGGTGCATGGATCTCCTCGCCATCGGCCAGCTTGACACCGCGCACCTTGCCGCCCTCGCTGAGGATCTCGGCAACCTCGACACCCAGGCGGAAGTTTGCGCCGTGCAACCGCGCCGCGTCCGCCAGGTTCTGCGAGGAAAGCGCCGGGTCGGTGACATAGCCGGCCTTGGGCCAAAAGACACCGCCGCCAAGCTGGCTGTCGTTGGGCTGTCCGAAAGACGGGTCGTCCGTCAGTTTCGCCGGGGCATAACTATCCAGCGAATAGATCGGCAGTTTTTCAGTGATGCGTTCCGGCGACCACTCCTCAAAGGGGCAGTCGAGCGCGGCGCTGTTCTCCATATGCCTGACTAGATGACCATTGCCATCGGTTTTCATGACCAGGCAGCCAACTTCCAGGAATTTCGCCAGATTAGCGTCAGCTGAAAGACCGAGATAATCCGCCCAATCCCGCCAGTAGTGATAGCCTTCCCACGCGAAGGCGGTACCGTCGAAAGTGGAGTAGTGCATGCGGATAATGGCGCAGGAGCCAGCCGTCGAGCCGTGACCGATCTGCCGGTTCCGGTCGAGCGACAGGGTTTTCCAACCGGCCTTCGCCATCTCGAAGGCAACGGCAGTACCGATCACGCCGGTTCCGATAATGATTGCATCCGGTGATTGACTCATGAGGTCATCCTTTCCTCAACCGATTTTGCGAAGGCCTTAAAGTCCCGGATCTCCTTGGGCCGCCCCTTCTTCCCGGTGAAGGCGACCAGATAATCGGGGAGTAGTTTCAGGCGTTCACTCATATCTTCCTTCAGGTCGGCCGAGTTGTAGCCGAGCTGCATGTAATAGAGGGTCCGCGCACGGGCGAGGGACTCCCTTTGGGGATAGCCGAAGCGACGGAACATGGCCTCCAGAGCGCCGATCCGGGCGCTATCTGACCGGTCCAGAACGGTCCGCACCTTGCCCGAGCGCCGCGCCCATTCGCGCACCGCGAAGTCGAGCGCATTGTTAAAAAGGGTCGCGTCGACCGAGCAACGAAAGACGTTACAGACCGCCTCGGTGATGGTTTCGGCCGGCGCCTTCGACTGTCCGATCAGGGCGGCCGTATTGGTCTGTTCCCACTGCTCGAGCAGAGCATCGAGCAAATCCTGCCGGCTCTTGAAGTACCAGTAGAAGCTCGAGCGCGAGACGCCGAGCCGATCACCGATAGTCAGCACCTTGACCTGCTCGACACCGTCGCTGACCAACAGGTCCATGGCCACATTCAGCCAATCCTGCCGCATGACCTTGACGTTACCCGGCAGACTTTCGCTCTGGTTAACACCCTGCGTCGGCAGGGGCGTGACTTTAGCAGACGACATAGCTTCAGCTCTCCGGCGGCGCGCCGCCGGCACGCGTCCGCGCCTCGATATAATCCGCCAGGGCCTCGGCGCGTGCGGGATCGATATCGGGTCCTGTTTCGTCCGAGAGGATCTGTTTCCAGACCTCCGTCGCACGCTGGTCCGCGTCCTTGGCACCCCGTTCGGTCCAGGTGCCGAAGTTCGACCAATCGTGCAGAAAGGGCTCGTAGAACTCGGTCTGATAGCGCGCCATGGTGTGGGCCGCACCGAAGAAGTGACCGCCCGGCTGCACCTCGGCCAGGGCGTCGAGCCCGATCTCGTCATCGCCGGCCTTCGCTTCCGAGCAGAGCTCCGCCACCATCTGCAGCACCTCGCAGTCGGTGACGAACTTCTCGAAGGAGACCGTCAGGCCACCCTCCAGCCAGCCGGCCGAGTGAATGACGATGGTCGAGCCCGCAAGCAGGCAACCCCAGAGGCCGAGCTGGGTCTCGTTGGCCGCCTGCGCGTCGTTGATGTTGGCGGCGCTGCCGGTCGCACTGCGCCAGGGCAAACCGATCTTGCGCGCGAGCTGACCCGCCGCAAGGCTGGCACGGAAATGCTCCGGCGTCCCGAAGGCCGGCGCACCAGACTTCATGTCGACGTTCGAGGTGAAGGTGCCGTAGGTCACCGGTGCACCGGGTTTGGCCAACTGGGTCAGAGTGATGGCGGCGAGCGCCTCGGCATGAGACAGGGTGATTGCGCCGGCCACCGTGATGGGCGCCATGGCCCCCATCAGGGTAAAGGGGGTCACGACGGAGACCTGCCCGGCCCGGGCAAAATCGATCAGGCCCTGGGCCATGGGGATATCGATCTGGCGCGGCGAATTGGTGTTGATGATGGTGTAGCAGTGACTGCTCCCATGGAACTCCTCGTCGGAGAGACCGCGAAAGTCCCGGATCATCTCAAAAGACTCAATCACCTGCGGCGTGCCGCGCGAAAAAATGAAGGGCACCTTGGTCGAAAGAGTGAGCTGCGCCCGCGCCGTCTCGTAGTGGCGCAGGTGAATGGGCGCGTCCTGGGGCTCGACAACTGGCGGCACCATCTGCAGCACATCGAAGTGTTCGGTGAGCCGGACAAACTCGCAGAAGTCACTGAGCGTGCCAGGCCGCCGACCCCGCTCCCTGTCGGTGGCATGGGGCGCGCCGGCGCCGGACTGAAAAACGAGCTGCCCGGGCGCGAGCAGAATGTCTTTCTCCCGGCGACCGGCCTTGACCAGGACGGACTTCGGCGCGCTGTCCAGCGCGGCCTCAACCATCTCCCGGCCGATCCAGACCATCTCTGTGGTTTCGTCCACCTTCGCGCCGCCGGCACGGAAAAGCTGACGCGCTTCGGGCAGCAGAACCTTGAGTCCAAGTTCCTGCAGCAGCTTGAGGGCTGCTTCGTGGATCGCCTCGATCCGATCGTCGCTGAAGACCGACATGGCCGGAAAAGGATTGCGCAGATTGTGATAGTCGGTGGCGCGCTGGGCGCGCGGCTCGGCGGAGCGGCTGCGCCGCCTTCCCCGCCTTTCCTGCCTGGCCTCGGCTTCGACCATCAGCTTGCGACCGCCTTGCCGCGCATGGCATTGCCCTGCGGATCGTAGGGCGAGGAGGCAATCACCTTGGCCTGCCGTTCCGCGCCGACAATATGCACGCTGAGCTCCTGCCCGACCTGCGCCAGATCGTAATCCACCAGGGCCATGGCCAGCGACTTCGACATGGTGTGGCCGTAACCGCCGGAGGTGACGAAACCGACCCGGCGCTCGCCCAACCAGATCGGCTCGAAGCCGCTGGCGTCGGCATCCACCGCGTTGACCTCGAGCGTAACCAGAACCTGTCCTTCAAGCGCGCCGTCACGTTCCTTCATGGCAGCTTCGCGGCCGATGAAGTCCGGCTTCTGCCAGTCGATCCAGCGATCCATGCCCGTCTGCCGGGGCGTATAACCCTGGGTGAATTCCGCGGACCAGATGCCGAAGCTCTTCTCCAGACGCAGGCTTAACAGGGCATTGAAACCGTACTCCGTGATGCCCTGGTCGGCCCCAGCCTCCAGGAGCAGACGGCGCAATCCAATGTGCTCCGCCGCATGACAGTGGATCTCGTAACCCAGCTCGCCCGCCACCGACAGACGGCCGACCTTGGCCCGGATCAGACCGATGTCGAACTGGCCGCAGCCCATGAAGGGTAGTTCGCCGATGGCGCCGTCGGTGAGCTTCTCCAGCACCTTCAGGGAATTCGGTCCCGAGAGGGAGAAACCGACCACATCGTCCGCGATATCGCGAAGAGTAACACCCTCCTCCATGTACTGGTTGAACCAGCGCAGATGCCAGGCCCGCAGGTAGTAAGACCCCATGATCCACCAGGTACCGTCGCCCCAGTTGAAGACCGTGAGATCGCCCTTCAGCTTGCCTTCCGGCGACAGCATGGGCGCGAGCTTGGCCCGTCCCGGGGCAGGCAGCTTCGAAGCCATGATCTTGTCGAGCCAGGCTTCCGCCTTGGGGCCGCTGACTTCGAAGCGCGAGAAACCGGAGATATCCAGCAGACCGACCTTTTCACGCACGGCCCGACACTCCGCGCCGACGATGTCGTGGGCGTTGGAGCGCTTGAGCGAAGGTGTCTCCTCGAAGCCTTCCGGTGCGAAGTAGAGCGGAACCTCGAGGCCCCAGCTCGCGCCCCAGCGACAGCCGGCAGCCGTCATGGCGTCGTGCGCCGGCGCCATCTTCAGCGGCCGCCCCGCGGGCAGCTGTTCGTTGGGATAGGTCATGACGAAGCGCCGGGTGTAGAACTGGCCGGTCGTCTCCTTGATAAAGCGCTTGTTGGCCGCGAAGTCGCCGTAGCGGGCGACGTCCATGCCGAAGACGTCGGCTTCCGGTTCGCCGTGGATCATCCATTCTGCGAGCGACTTGCCGACCCCGCCGCCCTGAAGGAAGCCGGCCATCACGGCGCAGGCGCACCAGTAACCCGGCTTGCCCGGCACGGGACCGACCAGGGGATTACCATCCGGCGAAAAGGTGAAGGCACCGTTGACCCAGTTCTTAACCCCGGCCTCCTGCAGCACCGGATAGCGTTCGAAGCCGAGCGTAAGTTCGTCTTCGATCCGGTCGATGTTTTCCTGCAGTAGCTCGATACCGTAGTTCCAGGGCGCGCCGTCCATCATCCAGTGCTGGTGCCGGATCTCGTAGATGCCCAGCAGCATGCCCTTCAGGTCCTGACGCATGTAGGTGAAGCCTTCCAGGTCCACCACCAACGGCAGTTCCTTGTCGAGCGCGGCGACCGCCGGAATGGTCTCGGTCAGCAGATAATGATGTTCCAGGGGAGAAACTGGAAGTTCGATCCCGGCCATACGGCCGACCTGCTTTGCCCAGAGACCTGCGGCATTGACCACATGTTCGCAGGTAACCGTGCCCTTCTCGGTGATCAGCCGCCAGCCCTCGGGCACCTCTTGCAGTTCAAGCACCCGGTTGTGCTCGATCACCTGCGCGCCGTATTTGCGCGCGGCACCGGCATAGGCGTGCACCGTGCCGGTGGTGTCGATGTAGCCCTCGCGGTCAGCCCACATGCCGCCGAGGATGCCATGGGTGGACATGACCGGGCAGAGCTCGCCCGCCTCTTCCGGCGTGACCAGGCGGACATCCTCGATGCCCAGGCTTTGGAAGATCCGATAGGCCGACTGCAGCCACTCCCAGCGGTCTTCGGTGCCCGCCAGCGTGAGGCCGCCGGTCATATGCATACCCACCGACTGGCCGGATTCCTTTTCGATCTCCGATAGCAGATCGATGGTGTAGGCCTGCAGCGCCGCGATGTTCGGGTCTGCATTCAGGGCATGAAAGCCGCCAGCGGCGTGCCAGCTCGAACCTGCGGTCAAGACCGAGCGCTCGATCAGCGCGACGTCCGTCCATCCGAACTTGGCCAGATGATAGAGCACCGATGCCCCGACGACCCCGCCACCGATGACGACAACCCGATAGTGAGAATTCATGCCATCCTCCCTGAAGCCTTTGCCCCTGCAGTCTGTTCCTGGCGGCCTTTCTGGCCACTCTAGACACAAATGTCCATAACACTATGGACAGTGATGTACAATAGCCTTTCGGACAAGACCTCACCGCAGCATGCCGGTTGCCTTTCCTGCTGGAAAACCACTACAAAGACGTCACGCGCTTGGGGGATAATCGTGATGGATCAGGAAAGTTGCGGAACGTAATTCTGCTCATGTGCTTTGGCGTTTGCATTGCCATCGCAACGAGTTATGCGGCCTTTTGGCCGTTTTCGCCGGCGTCGGACAATTACCCTGATCACGAAAAGGTCGAATGGACCCGTTGCTGGTTCAATGGCGCCAGCGACTGGCCGGACTCGGATTGCGGTCATCTCCGGGTTCCAGAAAACTGGGACAAGCCGGCAGGTCGGACTGTGACCCTTCCCTTCATCATCTTTCGGACCGGCAAGTCCGTCGCCGGGCAAGTCCCTGTTTTGGTTGCAGGCGGAGGCGGACCCGGCAATGCCCTGGGTATTGTTCCGAGCCATCCCGACGCGATGCATGAGGGCAGCTGGCTGGAGTATTTCTATACGAGCCTCGATGCCGGCCGGGATCTTATTCTTATCGACAACCGGGGTGTCGGCAGCTCGAACCCCCGCCTGAACTGTCCCGAAATCGTCGCAATGGAACTGCGCCTGCTGCAACGGATCATGACGCCAGGCGACGAATTAGAGGGCCGCAAAGCGGCTTACCGGCAGTGCAAGGAACGTCTGATCCAGACCGGAATAGACATCACGCAATACAACAATGTCGCCGCGGCCCGAGACATCGACTTTCTGCGGGAAGCCCTGGGCCTGAAACAGCTGAATGTCTATGGCATTTCTTACGGCACGCGTGTTGCCCTTACCTATCTGCGTGACTTTCCCGAGAACACACGTGCGCTGGTCCTGGACAGTGTCGACCCTCCGGAGGTCGACTTTCTTGAAGTCTCGCCGCGCCAGAATTTTTCGGCGCTCAAGCGGGTCTTTGAACTCTGCAATCAGGACGCCCCCTGCCGATCCCGTTACGGAAGCGGGCTCTTCGATCGCTTTGTGGAGCTTCTCGCCGAGCTGAAGGAGCGTCCAATAGTCCTCACGCTGAAAGATCACAGAGATTCAAAGGTCTTCAAGGCGCAGCTCACCCCGGGCGTGCTGGTCACCAGCATCTTCAACAGTATCTATGACGAAAGGAAAATCGGCCGCATTCCAGGCACGATTCAGGCCCTGATAGATGGAAACCTGCGGCCCGTCACAAAACTGGTGCAGGAGGAGTATCTCGACTTTCTGACGCTCTACCCGCTCGATGCCGGCGCCTATGCCTCCTATCAGTGCTACGATGAGGTTCCCTTCAACGACATGAAAATCGCCGCCGAGGAAGCTGGCAAATACCCCCTGCAGAACCACATGAACGTTCCTTGGATTCAGTCCGAGATAGCCATGTGCGATGTCTGGGATCTGCAGGAAACGGATCCGATCGAAACAGCGCCGGTCTCCTCGAAGGTCCCTGTACTACTCTACTCCGGCGATCTCGACCCGGTCACACCGCCAGCCTGGGCGAGAGAGACTTTGCGCTTCCTTCCCAACGGGCACCATAGAGTATGGCCTGGGATCGCGCATGACGTCATGTCCGTCTCCGAATGCGCCGACAGGATTGCGGGCGCATTTCTCAATCGTCCGCTCGACAATCCCTTTGAGTTTCATTGCGCCGATAAAGCGCGCAACATCACCTTTTGGACGAACTAGCTTATCTGGAAAAACTAGTCTGCGACCGCCTTTTGATGGGCTTCGCTGAGTTCCGCGAAGTTGGAGAAGACCTCTCCTGCCCCTGCACTCAATAATCTCTCAGCCAGGCCGGCATCCGCATGGCCGCCCCCTGTAAACCCCCAAACCGGCATCCCTGCCGCGACCGCCGCGCGAACGCCATTCACGCTATCCTCGATGACCAGGCATTCCGGCGGCTTCATGCCGATACGTTCCGCGGCCAGCAGAAAGAGGTCCGGCGCCGGCTTGCCGTTTTCGACCTCATCGCCCGAATAGATATGCGGGTCAAAACGCCCGTGCAGAGCGGTGATTTCCAGTTTTCTATGCAAGAGCTCCTTGGAGCTGGACGACGCCACGGCGACCGGACCGCCGAACAGATCGAGCAGAGGCAACAAACCTTCAAAGGAGGTCAGTTCACTCTCATATCGGGCCCAGCAGGCCGCCTTTAAATCTCCGAAGAAGCTGTGCGGTAGAGGCAGACCATGCAGCGCCTGATGATCGCTTTGTAAAGCGTCGTGGAAATCCTCATTGGTCAGGCCGACAAAACGGCTCAGATAGTCCTGATGTCCGTAGGTCAGGCCGAGCCTTCCAAGGTGTTCCATCTCCACAGCAACAGCGATGCGTTCGGAATCAACGAGCACGCCGTCGCAATCGAAGATAATCGCTGAAGTCGTCATCTTTAGGTCTACTCAGCCGCCGCAATGCTGTCCGCGCGTCCGTAAAACCCCAACCTTTCGCTCTCACTGAAAAGGACACCGGGGGTCTCATAGTAGGAAAAGACCGCAATAATGCGGGGAAGATCGCCCTCGACAGGCGTCACCCGGTGGGCCGTGTACTTTCCCTTGAAGACATTGAGGGTTCCCGGCGCGAGCGCGAGGGTCTCGATAGCATCGTCCTGTCCCGCCAACATGCGCGCCACACCGTCATAATTGGGATCGGTCTCGGAACGCAGGCCAGTGCGGCTCTGAAACGCGCCGCCCGCCACAGGCTGCTGGAGCAACAGTGTGGTGGTGAATTCAGACCGATCGAAATGCCAGTTCAGCGCCTCGCCCGCCCGGTAGGCCATGACGTTGGCGCGGGCGAGCGGATCAGCCATTAGATAGAGCCGTGGCTTCTCCATCACAGCCGCCAGAAAGTCCGCGAGCGGAGGCCATTCGTAAAGCCGGCAGACAATACTGCCCGGAATCTGATCCGCACAGACCGTGTGGTTGACGGTTTCGAACAGGCGCAGTGCCGGGTGATCCGCCGCGAGCTCCGGAATCTCGTTCTTGAAGTAGATGTTGTGTTTGCGGCGATGGGTGAAGGCCTGCGTTTCCAGCGTCGGTACGACCTCTGCCAGACAGTTTTGGAGCGCTTCAGGACGTAGAAATCCCTCAAGATTGAACATCCCCTTTTCAGCCAGTTCCCGGCGGCAAGATGCGAGCAATGCCTGCCCTTGCGGGCTTGAAAGCCGGTCGATGGGATAACGCTCGAGATCAAGGAAATCCTTCATCGCATTTACCTTCCAGCTAGGGCAAACAAAGGTGCGGTTCAACTGTCTGCCAAACCCATTTCGACAATCCTCTCTATCACGGCTGCCTGCAACTTTGCGACTCATCTATTAGAGCAGGTTCGATGTTTCACAATCGGACGCTTGCACGCGCCCTCCAGCAGTTTAAATTATAGGCACACGCCCCATTGTCCGCTTTGGGGTCCTTTTTGAGAAACCTCTGGCGCCGGCCGCGCAACAGCGATCATCTGCTAAGGGAGAGCAACGTGGATCTGCAGATTTTCAAAGCCTCTCTTGAAACTTCCTCTCCGCCTCAAGACTACAGTCTGGCCCTGGAGGCACTCTGGCATCAGGCGAAGGGAGATTGGGACACAGCCCACGAACGCGCACAGGCGGACGATAGCAAGGCCGGGGCCTGGGTCCATGCGCATCTACACCGGGTCGAGGGCGATCAATCGAACGCCGCCTACTGGTACCGGCGCGCGGGCCAGGATATTCCCGCGAACTCCTTGCGCGAAGAGCTGGAGAACATTGTTTCGGCGCTGTAATCAGGCTCAAACAGACTCGGCAGCCGCTTCTTCCGCCTTACGACGCCGCGCGGCCAGCGCTTCACGGTGAGAGATGTAGGTCGCCGCACCGATGACGATGGCACCGCCCAGGAAAACAAAGGGATCGAGCGCCTCGTCGAAAAGCGCCATGCCCAGCAGCGCCGCCCACACAAGCTGCAGGAACATAATCGGCTGAGTGACGGTAATGGGCGCGGCCCGGAAGGCACGCGTCTGAGTGTAATGTCCGAGCGTTGCGAAGACCGCGGTCAGAGCCAACCACATGAGCTCTTCCATCGTCGGATCACGCCACTGCAAAAGCGCGCCAGGCATCAAAACCAGCGTGCAACAGACCGACAGCATACCCACAATAACCGCGGGATCTGCGCGATCAGTCAGCTTCTTTGCGAGGATGAAGGAAGCGGCGAAGAGAGGCGCCGCCACGACCTGCGCCAACTGTCCGGCGTTGATCTCCTGAAAGCCGGGGCGGAGAATCACCAGCGATCCGGCCAGTCCAACCAGGATCGCCAGACTGCGGCGCAGTTGCAGCCGCTCGCCCAGGAAAATGGCCGCCGCAATGGTGACGTAGATCGGCGCGGTGTAGCCGATGGCGGTAACTTCGGCGATTGGAATGCGCGCCATGGCATAGAACCAGAGCATCACGGCAATGCCGTGCACCAGGCCTCTTATCCCATAGAGCTTTAGCGGGCCCGGCTCGATTCTCTGGCGAAGCAACTTCAGCAGGATCGGCAGAATGAACAGCAGGCCAAAGCAGTAGCGGATAAAGGCCGCTTCGATGGCTGGCATGTCAGAGCCCAGATGACGAACGATACCAGTCACGGCGACAAAGAGGAAACCAGTCAGCAACATCCAGGCGATGCCCTGGAGGGGATTGTTGCGCGATGCCGCTTGAGGGCCGGCTTCCTGAGCTGCGCTGTCGGACTTAGCAAGATCGGTGGGCACGTGGTCTCCTCATGTCCACTCGAATCCAGGGACAGGCGCCGAAGAAAACCTCGAGGGGAAAGAATATAGGGCGAGCCTCATGCGCTTCCGCCTCAATAAACCATATCGCACATGGCACTGGCTCTTGAAGGAAACCACGAAAACCGCCGAATGACTATGGAAGGCACTTTACCGGATGGCAACGATAAAGCGTAAAACAATCTTCGGCGCGATCCATAGGTGCAAAAAAAAAGGAGGCGCCTGACAGCGCCCCCCACTTCCAACGGAAAAAATCCGCTATGCCCTCGGGCCTACTTGCCCTGTGCTTTTTCCCAGACTGCGTGAGTCCAGGCACCTTCTGGCGCTTTGGTGATGACAGGCGTCGAATCGTTGCCTAACAGGACATCGACCGTGCGCTGGTAGTCGGCGGGATCCAGGTAGCCAATGCCCTTATCGGAACCTGCGACCAGCTTGTTGATCTCACCAACCATGCGCTTCTGATGCTTCTCGGTCTGCGCGCCAGTGGCGTCGTTCTCGAGCACGATTTCCGCTGCCTCATCCGGATTGGCCGCGGCATACTCCCAGCCGCGCACGGAAGCAGCCACGAACTTGGCCATCTTAGAAACGAAAGCCTCGTCCTTCAGGTTCTCTTCCAGGACATAGAGTCCGTCTTCCAGCGTCGCCACGCCCTGGTCTTCGTATTTGAAGACCAGCAGATCGTCCGGCGAAAGCCCGGCATCGATGATCTGCCAATACTCGTTGTAGGTCATGGTCGAGACGCAGTCGGCCTGCTTCTGCAGGATCGGATCGACATTGAAGCCCTGCTTCAGGACCGTGACGCCGTCCGCACCGCCTTCGGTTGGCAAGCCCAGCTTACTCATCCAGCTCAGGAAGGGATACTCGTTACCGAAGAACCAGACGCCGAGAGTACGGCCTTTGAAGTCGGCCGGCGAGGTAATGCCTGAATCCTTGCGGCAGGTCAGCATCATGCCCGAAGACTTGAAGACCTGTGCAATGTTGACCAACGGCACACCCTTTTCGCGCGATGCCAGGGCCGAGGGCATCCAGTCGATGATGACGTCGGCGCCGCCACCCGCGATAACCTGCGGCGGCGCAATGTCCGGACCGCCTGGCTTGATGGTGACATCAAGGCCGGCATCTTCGTAGAAACCCTTGTCCTTGGCCACGTAGTAACCGGCGAATTGTCCCTGGGTCACCCACTTGAGCTGCAGCGTAATTTTATCTGCGGCTTCGGCTGCAAAAGCCGGAGAGACCGACCGCGGCTGCCGCGGCAAGCAATGTTAGTTTTTTTCATTCAACCTCTCCTGTTGTTATCCCTTTCGGACAGTCCCTCTTTCCTGGGACCGCCGTTTGCACCGGTCGCTTCCTTGCTTCTTTTTTGTTCAGGCGCCGACCGGTTTCCAGCGCCAAACTCTCCCCCCTTGCCGTCCTCGCTTTCTATCGTCGATAGGACGGATGCCAGAATGTCAGGCTGCGCTCCAGCATCGCCAGAGCGCCATAAAACAGCGAGCCCGAAAGCGCCGCGATGGCGATAGTCGCCCAGACAAGATCCACGTTCATGCGCCCGACTTCGGTCGAGATGCGGAAACCCATACCCACAATCGGCGTTCCGAAGAACTCCGCCACAATGGCCCCGATCAGCGCAAGGGTGGAATTGATCTTCAAAGCGTTGAATATGAAGGGCAAAGCCGAAGGCAGGCGCAGCAGCAGCAGTGTCTCGAAGTAACTGGCCGCGTAGGAGCGCATGAGGTCCCGTTCCATCCGACCCGAAGCCGCCAGACCTGCGATGGTATTCACCAGCATAGGGAAGAAGGTCATGATAACCACGACGGCCGCCCTTGGACTTGCCAGTCGAAACCGAACCACATCACCATAACCGGCGCGATGCCGACAATGGGGATGGCGCTGACAAAATTCCCCAGCGGCAGCAGACCGCGCTGAAGGAACGGCACTCGATCCACCAGGATGGCGACCAGGAGCCCGGCACCGCAGCCCATGAGGTAACCCGGGATCACCGACTTGATGAAGGTCTGATAAAAGTCTGCCCACATGGTCGAGGTGCTACCGCCCATGACTTCGGCAATAGCGGATGGGGACGGCAACAGCACGCGCGGTACGCCGAAACCCTCAACAAGAACCTGCCAGAGATAGAGCAGCCAGAGGCCGAAAACGGCGGGGACGAGCAACGCGTAGATTTTGCTACTCTGTTCGGAAGCCCCGCGCAGTTCCGAAAGCAGAACCATGGCGCGCCAGGCATAGAAGGCGAGACCGAACACATAGAGCCAGATCCCGACCCCCAGCCCGAAACCGGTCTGGCCTTCCGCAGCGGATTCTACCCCAGCCAAAGGGACATAGGCACCGGCAAGCAGTCCGGCCACAGCCACCGCCGCGGCGCCCGCGCCCGCGCCCGCGCCATTCCAGAGACACCAGAAGGCAGAGAGAAAGGCGATGCTCAAGGCCAGGCCGGCAGTCACGCCAGCGAACCAACCGGATTGACCCGAGGCCCCATCCATCACGAGGCCGGCAGCCGCGAGAACTGCGAAGATCACGAGGGAATTGATGCGCATCGTCATCCTGCCCCTCCCGTCTGCGCCACACCCATGCGCCGAAGCACGAATTTCTCGGCGACGCCGACCAGCGCTACCAGCAGTCCGGCCAGGATGGAGGCCATGACCAGCGCCGACCAGATCTGGATGGTCTGGCCGTAATAGGAACCGGCCAGGAGGCGCGCGCCGATACCCGCCTGAGCCCCGGTCGGCAGTTCACCGACAATGGCGCCGACCAGACTGATGGCGATGGCAACCTTCAGGCTGGCGAAGAGAAAAGGCACCGAAGAGGGCCAGCGCAGCTTCCAGGAAGACACTGTGCTGTGGAGGCACTGTAGGTGCGCATCAGATCGAGCTGCAGAGGATCCGGCGAGCGCAGCCCCTTGACCATACCGATGGTGACCGGGAAGAAGCAGAGGTACATGGAGATGATCGATTTCGGCACCAGACCCGTGAGGCCAATGGCCCCGAGCACCACGATGATCATGGGCGCAATCGCCAGGATCGGAATGGTCTGGGAGGCGATCACCCAGGGCATGAGGCTCTTATCCAGCGCCTTCACATGACGATGCCAATGGCCAGCCAACATGCCCAGACCTGTCCCCAGCACAAAGCCCAGAAGCGTCGAGGAAATGGTCACCCAGGAGTGATAGACCAGGCTGCGCTTGGAGGTGACCTTCTTCCCAAAAATGGTCTTGTTCATCTCGACCAGCACCTGATGCGGCGCCGGCAGAATCGGCCGCTCCATGGCCCAGGCGTCGTCAACAAGCTGCGAGAAGGTCCAGGTGGTTTCGTTACGCTCGTAGCCGTCGATGATGCGCGGTGCGTTGAGATAGACCGCGCCAGCATACCAGATCAGAACGATCAGCAGCAGCATCAGCGTCACCGGTCCCGCCTTACCGTCACGCAGGCGCGCCAGCAGGCTCGGTCCCGAGGGCGTCACCGCGGCCGGGTTGGCGACCTCAGTCGTCATAACTGTGCCCTGCCCGCAGGCCTTCGCGCACCCGGTGAGCGATCTCCAGGAACTCGGGCGTCTCGCGCGCGTCCAACGTCCGATCCGCGCGGCAGGTCGCAGTCAATCACATCGATGATCCGGCCGGGCCGTGGCGACATCACCACAATCTTTGAGGACAGAAACACCGCCTCTGGGATGGAATGGGTCACGAAGACCACGGTCTTCTGAGTCTTTTCCCAGAGCCGCAGGAGCTGTTCGTTCAGATGATCACGGGTGATTTCATCGAGGGCGCCAAAGGGTTCGTCCATCAAGAGCAGTTTCAGGCTCGAAGGAAAGCGCGCGGGCGATGGAGACCCGCTGCTGCATGCCGCCGGACAGCTGCCAGGGGAATTTCTTCTCGAAGCCGGTCAGGTTGACCATCTCCAGATAGCGCGCCGCGCGTTCCTGCTGCTCTTCCTTCGAGAGCCCCATGATCTCCAACGGCAGAGTCACATTGCGGTCGACCTGGCGCCAGGGGTAGAGCGCGGGCGCCTGGAAGACATAGCCATAGGCGCGATTTAGGCGCGCTTCCCGCGGCGAGACGCCGTTGACCGTAATCCCGCCCTCGGTCGGCTGTTCGAGATCGGCAATGACCCGCATCAACGTTGTCTTGCCGCAGCCCGAAGGACCGATGAAAGATACGAAATCGCCCTGCTCGATCGTCAGGTTGACGTTCGACAGGGCGTAAACCGGTCCATCGGCTGTCTGAAAGGTCAAAGACAGCTGGTCGGTTTTGACGACGGAGTTCTTTGCGCTCCGTTGAATGGCCGCCGTTGGTTCGGCTTTCACGGCCAGATTTTGCATGCCTTACCTCATGTTGCTGGCCCGGCTTCCCTGCCGGGCCCTGTCCCCCGAAACGCGCCTCTTTCTCTTTCCGGCAAAAGTCCGGCTTGCGCTCAATCTTTATAAAGTCGCCCGAGCCACCATGGCCTGCAGCAGCACGTTGCAGCCAGCCGCCAGGTCTTCCGGCGTCGCATTCTCGGACTTCGTTGTGGCTGATGCCATCCTCGCAAGGCACAAAGATCATGCCGGTCGGCGCGACCCGGCTGATGTAACAGGCATCGTGTCCCGCGCCGGAGATGATATCCCGGTGCGCGAAGTTCTCGCTCTCCGCCCCGTTGCGCACGGCATTCACGCAATCCGCATCGAAGGCGATTGGCGGCGAGTACCAGATCTCTTTCAGATCCAACTCCAGGCCGTCCTCGGCGCAAACCCTTTCGCAGACTTCCTTGAGCTCCGCAGCCATGGCCGACAAGGCCTCGTCTTCCGGATTGCGCAGGTCGACAGCGAAGAAGACCTCGCCAGGAATGGTGTTGCGCGAGTTCGGACTGACCTGCATCAGACCGACGGTGGTGACCGCGTTCGGCGCGTGCTTGAGGGCGATGTCGTTGACCGCCGCAACCACCTTGGACGCCCCCAACAGTGCATCCTTGCGCCGGTTCATCGGGGTCGTGCCCGCGTGGGATTCAGCCCCGGTCATGGTGACTTCGAACCAGCGCTGGCCCTGGGCGCCGGTAACCACGCCGATGGTCTTTTCTTCGGCCTCCAGGATCGGCCCCTGCTCGATATGGGCCTCGAAGAACGCCCGGATCTCACGTCCTCCGACGGGCTCCTCGCCCTTGTAACCAATGCGTTCCAGCTCCTCGCCCATGGTCTTACCATCCAGATCAGCCCGGCTGTGGCCGTATTCCAGATCGAAGACGCCGGCGAAGACACCGGAAGAGACCATAGCCGGCGCGAAGCGCGAGCCTTCTTCGTTGGTCCAGACTGAGGCCTCGATGGGCGCATCCGTCTCAATGCCCAGATCGTTGAGGGTGCGGATCACTTCCAAGCCAGCGAGAACGCCATAAACGCCGTCGAACTTACCACCGGTCGGCTGGGTGTCCAGATGACTACCGGTCATGACGGGCGGCAGACTGTCGTCCTTGCCGGCGCGGCGGGCAAAGATGTTGCCCATCTGGTCGATCTTGATGCTACAGCCAGCGTCCTTGCACCAGTTCACGAAGAGATCCCGCCCCTCCTTATCCAGATCGGTCAGGGCGAGCCGGCAGTTGCCACCCTTTTCCGTCGCGCCGATCTTGGCCATCTCCATCAGGCTGTCCCAAAGACGATCGCCGTTAACCCGCAAGTTCTGCATAGATGCTCCCCGTTTTGTCCTGGAAAGACCTTGGTCCTTCCGTCAGCCGTTTCGGCTTCGTCTATTCAGCGGCTTTGATGTTCGCCGGATTGCGCGGATCCTGCAACCAGTTCATGTAGGGTTTGCCGTTATCCACCTCGCGCATGGTGATGCAGCCCTCGACAGGACAAGCCAGCATGCAGAGGTTGCAGCCCACGCACTCAGGATCGTTCACCTCGTAACGCCGCTCGCCGTCCACCCGTTTGGCGAAGATCGCCTGATGCGAGGTGTCCTCGCAGGCCACGTGGCAGAGGCCGCACTTGATGCAAAGGTCCTGGTTGATCTCGGCGATGCACTCGTAGTTCATGTCGAGCTGATTCCAGTCGACCACATTGGGCACCGCCGCGCTGCGGAAATCTTCCAAGGTTTTGTAGCCTTTCGAATCCATCCAATTCGAAAGGCCGTCGGTGAAGTCGTCGATGATCTTAAAGCCGTAATGCATGGCCGCTGTGCAGACCTGGACGGAACCCGACCCGAGAGAAATAAACTCAGCCGCATCCCGCCAGGTGCTGATGCCGCCGATGCCGGAAATAGGCAGGCCTTGGCATTCAGGATCGCGCGCGATCTCAGCAACCATGTTAAGGGCGATGGGCTTGACCGCCGGACCGCAGTAGCCACCGTGCGCGCCCTTGCCGCCAACCGTCGGCGTCGGCGCCATGGCATCCAGGTCCACGGTCACGATGGAATTGATGGTGTTGATTAGCGAGACCGCGTCCGCACCGCCAGCTTTCGCCGCGCGCGCCGGATAGAGGATGTTGGTGATGTTGGGGGTCAGCTTCACCAAAACCGGCATGCGCGTATACTTCTTGCACCAGCGCGTCACCATCTCGATGTATTCCGGCACCTGCCCAACCGCAGAACCCATGCCGCGCTCGGACATGCCGTGCGGGCAGCCGAAGTTCAGTTCGACCGCATCCGCGCCCGTGTCTTCCACCATCGGCAGGATACGCTTCCAGCTCTCCTCCTCACAAGGCACCATCAGCGAGACCACCATGGCCCGGTCCGGCCAGTCGCGTTTGACCTGCTTGATTTCCCGCAGGTTCACTTCCAGCGGCCGGTCCGTGATCAGCTCGATGTTGTTAAAGCCGGCCATGCGGGTGCCGTTGTAGCTGACCGCGCCATAGCGCGAGGAGACGTTAACGACGGCCGGATCCTCGCCCAGAGTCTTCCAGACCACGCCGCCCCAGCCCGCCTTGAAGGCGCGGACGACGTTGTATTCCTTGTCGGTGGGCGGCGCGGACGCCAGCCAGAAGGGATTGGGAGATTGCACCCCTGCGATATTGCAACGAAGATCAGCCATCTCGACCTCTCCTATTTTTCAGCTTGTTAAAGCCACCTGTTGATATTTTGTTGTAACACCTTGCTCTTCGCGGCAAGGCGATTGAGTCAGCCGCGCAGGTGCCGGTCTATTGCCACGGCGGCAACCTTGCCGTCCTGCACTGCCGAGACGGTCAGGTCATCGCCGGCGACACAGTCGCCGCCAGCCCAAACATTCGGCAGAGAGGTCTTACGGTCTTCGTTCACCGCGATCCGGCCGCTGGCCACCTCCAACACCTCGGCCGAACCGTTCATCAGCGGCGCCGGCACAAAGGTCTGACCGATGGCCTTAAAGACCTGGTCTACCAGAAGTGAGAAGTGATCGCCGGTGCCCATCAGACGGCCGTTGTCGTCGAGCTGAGTGTACTCAAACTCGATCTCTTTAACCTGACCGTCCTGGCCGATCAGCTTGCTGGGCTGAGCCCAATGCTTGATCTTCACGCCGTTGAGCTGCGCGAACTCCTGCTCGTGGCAGGTGGCGTTCATATTGTCCTTACCACGACGGTAAACCAGCGTAACGTCCTCGGCCCCCAGGCGCTTGGTCTGAACGGCAATATCGATCGCTGTGTTGCCGCCACCGATCACCACCACCTTTCGACCGACCGGCAGGTTCGATAGATCATTGCTCTGGCGCAGCTCGGCAATGTAGTCCACAGCATCGACGACACCGTCCAGATCTTCATTGTCCAGGCCCAAAGCATTGACGCCAGCCATCCCCATTGAGAGAAAAACCGCATCGTAGTCGCGGCGCAGTTCGGTCAGGGACAAATCCTTGCCGATGGCCTGCCCGCAACGCAGCTCGATACCGCCGAGAGAGAGGATGAAATCGACTTCGCGCTGGGCAAAGTCGTTGGGGACCTTATAGGCGGCGATGCCGTATTCGTTCAGGCCTGCGGCCTTATCGCGCGCTTCGAAAACCACAACATCATGGCCCAGCATGGATAGTCTGTGCGCGGCGGAAAGGCCGGCCGGCCCGCCGCCGACCACGGCGACTTTCTTGCCGCTGGAGGCCGCGCGCTCAAAGACTTGTTCCCCCGTTTCCATCAGGTGGTCGGTAGCGTAGCGCTGCAGCTCGCCGATATTAACCGGCTTCTCCTCCTGAGTGTTGCGCACGCAAGAGCCCTCACAGAGAATCTCGGTCGGGCAAACCCGTGCGCAAGCCCCACCCATGACATTCTCGCTGAGGATGTCGACCGCCGACCCCTTCACGTTGTCGGTCGAAATCTTGCGGATGAAGCTTGGAATATCGATGCCGGTCGGACAGGCTTCGACGCAAGGCGCGTCATAGCAGTAGTAGCAGCGCGCCGCCTCGATCAGCGCCCGCTTGCGGTCAAGCGGCGGGTGGACATCGGTGAAGTTTTCGACGTAATCGTCAGGACGCAGCCGTCCTGCCTGAATATCAGCAGAAGCCGTCATCATTCGGTCCCAGTATGTCTCTGTTCAAGTCGTTTATCGGACCCGGTCAACTCGCCCGGCCCTGTTGTTAGATGAAAGGTTAGTCAAATTCTGACCATTTGGTCAACTTTTTTAATTTGCCAATATTTCCCGACATTTGCCGACTGTTTTAAAGTTGCGAATGACTATCATTTTTATTTTGAAATGTTACTTGCTGACATCTGCAAAGCGTCCACACGGCATAAGGTCTTTTGCGATTTCCAGAGTCTGCGTTTATGCTTTTAGCCGTCTGTGAGGTGGCAGCAGAAGCGTAGGGTCGACGCGGGTCGTCGGCCAAGAAGAGCCGAAAGGCTGCGGAACAAAGCCACAGACGAGGGAATGCCTAGCAAGCTTATGACCGAGGATATAAGGCGCGACGACGCGCAGGGGGAAACGCACAACGGCGATAGCGGCAGCAACGGTGCCAAATCTTCCGGCAAGACAGGGCAGATCCGGGCCCGCAACAAGGCCAGGATTATCGCCGCTGCTGAAGAGGTTTTCGCCACCAAGGGCTATGAAGGCGCAACGACCGCCGAGATCGCGCTCAAGGCAGATCTGCCAAAGGCCAACGTACACTACTACTTCAGCACTAAGGAAGCGATCTACCGCGCGGTGATCGACAACATCCTGGATCTCTGGCTGGAACCTTTTCAGCGCATCACGGAAAACGACGATCCGACCGAAGCGCTTTCCACCTACATCCGTACCAAGGTGATGCTGTCGCGTGACAAGCCCCTCGCCTCGCGCATTTACGCCAACGAAATCATCCGCGGCGCACCGATCCTCTCAGACTATCTGGAAAACGATCTGCGTGAGTGGGTTGCGGAAAAGTCTGAAGTTCTTCGCAAGTGGGCCGCAAAAGGCCTCATGGATCCGGTCGAGCCGGCGCACCTGCTGTTTCTGATCTGGGCCTCGACTCAGCACTACGCCGACTTCCAGGTCCAGGCCAAGGCCGTTCTGCATCACCGTGATCTGACCGAAGACGATTTCGAGACGGCGGTCAAAACCATCACCCGCATCGTCCTGAAGGGCTGCGGCGTGAAGACAGGCTGAGGCGGAAGCGATGACGTCGATCTACGATTGGCATTCATTTCCTGACGCTCTGACAGTCAAATGCCCAAAATGCCAGTCCGCAGCCGATTTTTCAGTTACAGCATCCAGTAGCATCGCACGAAAACCAAGGCACCTAACACCCAAGCGGCAACGCATGGGTCGCCGCATTGACCAGAACTTGAAGTTCGGCCTCTTGCATTGCTCTTTTTGCAAGATCCGTCGCAAACACCGCATCAAGTGGCCGGACGACGCTTTCTTCCAAGTCGATTACAGGGGCAGAAGTCTCTGGGCTTTTGACCGCGGCAGTTTCAATGCCCTGCGCGCGTTTATTGCATCACCTGACCGCAATAAGTTCCGCTACTCAGGCGCAGTAACGTTCCTTCTCCACGTTCCCGGATACTTTCTGTCAAAAAAATCTCGTTCGGAGATCGGCCGAAAACTGAACAGATTTGCGAACACCACCGGCTAGACTACATCGTTTCGCGAAATAGTCGTTTTACGACCGGCAATCCGATAATCGCGTTTCGAGCGCAGCATTGTGTTCCTGAAATGCGACAATCAGTTCTTTGAAAGGACCTTCTTCAGAAAATTCTTGCCTGACGAATTCGCGCATAGCCGGCCAGTCGGGATGGCCATTGTTCTGCGCTTTCAGCTCCTCGAGGCGCTCTGCCTGCGCGCGGTAGTCCGGACTGGCCGCCATCACTTCTTTCAGATCATCGTCCGTCCAGCTGAAGTTTCTGAAAGCCGAAAGCCCATTTGTGCTGTCCAGCCGTCCAGGCGCACTGGAGAGCAGGTGCTCAAACCGAGCGAAGCGCATCTCAGCAAGAAGCACCTGGAGGTCGCGGTTGATATCTGCAAGCGCCGTAAATTCAGGCCGCTGACGCACGACAAGGTCACGCAAGTCCTTTTGATGAGCGCTCTTCGCGGCCAAATCCGCTGCGGCGACAGCGCGTAGACAAGCCACCCCACCCTCAGCCGCGCCGGGGGCTTCCATAAGGGACTGCGAAGACAAAGCAACAGCGAAGGCAAGTGCGTATTTTGCTACATGCATGGGTCGGCCTTGGCAAATTGAGAGCAGACCCCATGGTCTCGCAAAGGCCTTTGCAAAGCGTAAAGAGATTAGTGACGGACGCCCTGCAGCCAGTCCGCTGCCAAATCCGCTAAAACGCGCCTATTTGTCCCCTCGATTCTGGGTACGCTTAATGCGCCAGGCCAGTTTGTTTTGCTCCAACTGCTCACAGTCGGCGTAGGCCTGACTGCCCGGCTCAAGCCCTCGTTCACTCTGGCAAACCTTCTGGGCTGTGGTCTGACAGGCAGCTAGAGGAAGAGCAAGACAAGAGATGATCAAAATCGAACGCATGTTGACTCCGAATTCTTGGGAGATCGACAAAACCGAAACAGCACTCGAAATCACACTGCAGACGCAAGGCCCGCGCTGTTATAGACATGGGAGCCCTCCCGCCGCTTGGAAAGCGCCGCGCACGAGGAATTGAAGATCAACCTAACGGCCTCGAGAGCCCGAAACATGACCCTGCACCTGCGACCCGCGGAAGCCGCCGACCTGAGCGACCTACTTAATCTCTACAGGCAACTCAATCCAACCGACCCAGAGCCGAACCCAATTGCTGCGGAAGCCTTGTTCTCGCAGATGCTCGCCAATCCGATGACGCGGATCCTCGCCGCCTGCGCGGGCAAGGCATTGGTCTCCACCTGCACGCTCGTGGTCGCGCCAAACCTGACCAGAGGCCTCGCGCCCTATGCCGTCATCGAGAACGTCGTAACCGACGCCGCCTTCCGAGGTCAGGGTGCGGGTAAGGCGGTGATGAACTATGCGATCGAGCAGGCCTGGGAAGCTGGTTGCTACAAAGTCATGTTGATGACCGGCACCCAACGTGAAGGCACAATTGCCTTTTATGAATCCCTCGGCTTTCGTAGCGACAGTAAGACTGCCATGGACCTGCGCCGGCCGGAATAGCGAGGCTAGCCAGCCTTCATCTTGCGCGAGACCAGTTTGAACAACGGCAGGCACAGCAGCACCAAAGCAATCACCATGATGACGCCCGAATAGGGCCGCTCGAAAAAGATCGAGAGCGAGCCGTTCCCGATCAGCAGGGACTGACGCAGCGCCGGCTCGGCCAGCGGGCCCAACACGATGGCCAACACGGCTGGTGCCAACGGATAGTCGAGTTTGCGCAGCAGATAGCCAAAGATGCCGAAGATCAGCATCAGCCAGACATCATGCAGGTCCTGGGTCGGCGCGTAGCCGCCGATCAGACAGAGCACGAAAATGATCGGGGCCAGAATCGTGAAAGGCAGCTTAAGAACCCAAATGAAGGCCGGAATAAAGGCAATGTTGATCAGCAGCGCAAAGATGTTGGCCGCGTAAAGGCTGGCGATCAGCCCCCAGACGAAAGAGCGATTCTCGGTAAAGAGCAGAGGGCCCGGCTCCAGCCCCCAGATCACCATGCCGCCTAGCAGGATCGCAGTGGTGGGCGAACCGGGAATGCCGAGGGTCAGCATCGGCAACATAGAACCGGTGCTGGCCGCATTGTTTGCGGACTCCGGCGCGACCACGCCTTCCAGTGACCCCTTGCCAAAGCTGTCGGGCTGCTTCGACATCTGCTTACCGATGCCGTACGCCATCAAGGATCCCGGCGTGGCGCCGGCCGCCGGCAGGATACCGACGAAGTATCCCAGGAAGGAGCCCATGATCATGGTCCGCCAGGTCGCGATCAGCTCGCGTAGGTTTCCGAGCATGCGCGGAATGGTGATGGTCGCGTCCGACAACATGCTCATGCCTTTGGCCTTGCGGTGTTCTTCCACCGTCCAGAGCATCTCGCCGATGCCGTAGATGCCGATCGCCAACACCAGGAAATTGATGCCGTGCATAAAGCCGGTGATGCCGCCGAAGATCAGACGCGGCTCACCACTGATGATGTCCAGACCGACAGCGCTGAGGACCAGGCCGACGCAGATGGAAAAGAGCGTCTTGTAGATGTCATCGCCGCCAAGCCCGACGAAGGTCGCAAAGGCCAGCATCATCAGAGCGAATTCTTCCGGTGCACCGAAGACCAGAGCCACATGGGCGAGCGGCGGCGCGAAGAAGGTGAAGAGAACGACTGATATGGAACCGCCGATGAAGGAGGCGACTGCAGCACCAGTGAGGGCCTTGTCGGCCAACCCTGATTTGGCCAGCGGCCGGCCGTCGAATGTAGTCGCAACCGCTGTAGAGGCGCCCGGAATCCCCAGCATGATCGAGGAGATGGCGCCGCCGTACATAGCTCCGTAGTAAAGCGCCGCCAGGAAGATAATGGCGCCGGTCGGCGGCACCAGGAAAGTCAGAGGAAGCAGGATCGCAACGCCGTTTACCGAACCCAGCCCCGGCATAGCGCCAATGAAGAGTCCCAAGGTGCAACCGACCAGAACCAGCAACAGATTCATCGGCTGGAATGCGACCGCAAATCCGTCCGCCAGAAAACCAAGGATTTCAATCATTGAGCTGTTTCATTCCCCCAAATGCCCCCTCGCCTGCTTCGAACCCGCCACATCCGCGGCGGCTCATAGGAAGATGCGATAAAGCGGATAGAAAAGTTCTTCGGTTAAACCCTTAGGCAGCGTGATCTTCAGCATGATCTCGAAGAAGAAGAAGGTGACCACCGGAATGATCAGCGCAAGGCCGACGGACAGCAGCCAGCCGTGCCGTCCCATAACCTTGAGATAAAAGATCAGGAACAACGGCAGTGCGCCGTAAACACCGATAAAGCTAAAGAGTGCAACGGTGACAATCAGCGCGACCGCCACAGCCCCGACGTCGATCAAAACCGGCAGGCTGACAAAGACCTTCTCCGAGTTCGCCACCGAACCTTTCCGCCGGACCCAATTGGCAATAATACCAATGCAGGACAGCAGCATGACCGCCGCCAACCAAAAGGGCCAAGCGCCGCCGCCGGGCCCTTCGTCTTCGATCCAGCCGATTGGGAGTTCGGCGCTCTTGAACATCAGATAAATGGAAAAGACGCTCATCAGGAGCGCCATCGCGAGCTCAGCAGTTCGCTGTGTCACAGCTGCAATTCTCCCCGTTGGCAGCAACGGCTTTGCGGAACGGAAACGCCGACAGACGGAATTCGGTCAGTGTCGGTTTCTCCCTGTCAAAAAAAGGGGCGCCGGAGGATCAAGGGTTGGATCTGGCAGGGGTACGGCATCCGAGATCCATGAATACCCAACCACCGTCCGGCGCCCCATCTCGGAGGAGATCTGCGACTACTTGATAGCGCCCATCTTCACCAGCATGCTGTGGTGAATATCACGCTCCTTTTTCCAGTAAGCCATGAGCGCATCACCGGTCAGCATTTCACCCTGCAACGCTTTTTTGCTGCGGTAGTCCTGCCACTCCGCGGACTCAAAGACCTTGGTGAAGAGGCCGGTGTAATACTCTTTGGCCTCGTCGCTCATGTTGGGGGCGCCGACCACAGTCCGCTGCATGTAGTAAACGAAATCCTGTCCCAGTTCCTTGAAGGTCGGGGCGTCGGGGAAGAGACCGATCCGCTCGTCTGTGAAGCAGGCCAGGGGTTTCGTTTTGCCGGCCTCGAAGAAGCCCAACTGCTCCGACGGATTATTGACCGTTGAATGGGCGTTGTTGCCCGCCAGTTCCTTTGCGACCTTGCCGCCACCCTTGTAGGGCACGTATTTCATATCGAGGCCGTAGGAGGTGTTAAGAAAATCTGTCAGGAGATTGTCCTCGGAGGCCTTGCCGGTGCCAGCCATGATCCAGCCGCTGCCCTGAGACTTCACCGCCGCCACGTATTCTTCGACGTTTGTGATCTCCTCACGGTCGGAGTTGACCCAGAGACAGAAGGTGTCCTCGGCCATACGCGCGACCGGCGTGAATTCTTCGATGTCGACGCCCAGGCCCGGCTGACGCAACGGCGTCGTATAGAAGCTGTTTAGGGTGAACATGATGGTGTGGTTGTCACCCTTCTTGCCCTTCAGGTAGACAAGGGCTTCGGCGCCCGACCCGCCGGGTTTGTTAACAGGTGTCACGGGAACCGGTGCGAAGTCGTTCTTGGCAATGATGCTCTGCATCAACCGCACCGCCTTGTCGGCGCCGCCGCCCTTGCCGGCCATGACGACAAACTCGATCGGTTTCTGAGGTTCGAAGGCGACAGCCGAATCGCTCACGGCGACCGACGTCAAAAGTGCGGAGGCCGCCACAACGCCGAGCATTTTACCTCCCCGCAACAGTACCTGTTTACAGTCTTCCATCCTTGAACTCCCACGATTTGCGCCTGAGCGCGTTAATTAAATTCTATGCCGCCTCTTAGTTTCACCCCTTGGTTTCACCTGTATGACGGATAAAAAGTGGTTGTATAAAAGAAAGAGGCTCGCCTCTCCCGGGATGAATGTTATGCAGCCTTCGATTGATTTTGCAACAGGCAGATTACCGTGAGAGTGTTACGTCAGCACCACTGCCATATCGCGAAGAAGGTAAACCCTGTCAACTAGGGCGCGAAGTCATTGATTCTTCTAGAAGTAGAAGTTTGACAGCTTGGAATCGCATTTTAGGAAAAGGTCTAAGGAAAGGGCGTCAGAGTATTTCAACACGAACAAACATGATTGCCAGGGCGGCAAAACTAACCTCTGATTTCAGAGTCTTCTCTAAGTTTGACCCTTCAGCCAGTCGACCACCTTCCGACTGGTCTCGCTTTCGACGCTATGGCGCGGGGTAACGGCACAGAGGGGTTTTTCACTAGGCAGAGAGAACTTGAAAGCCTGCACCAGACGTCCTCGTGCCAGAGCGGCTTCGACCAGCGGCTGATGCCCGATCAGCAAGCCTGCGCCATCGATTGCCGCCTGCACAGCAAGGCTGTAGAGCGAGAACACGGGCCCGCTGCGCCCGTCGCTTGCGTGGCGATGACGCCCGCTGTGCGCACGTGCCGCCTGCAGCCACTCCGGCCAGTCGTCCCTCCATGTCTCGTCATGCAGCAGAACATCGTGCGAGGGCGTGCCGGCACGCTTGAGTTTGGCCGCAAGTTCGGGCGTGCAGACCGGAAAAAGTCGGTCTTCGCAAAGCACAGTACAGTCCACGGCATCCGGCACTTCGTTCAGAAAGAACAAGGCCAGATCGAAGGATTCGCGCTGCAGGTTCGGCAGGTTTTCCATCGCCGTCACCGAGATCAGCAGATCGGGAAAAGCCGCACGCAGCGCCGGCAGGCGGGGCGAGAGCCAGAGCTGCGCGACCGATGGCAAGGCCGCAATGCGAATCGAACCGGGCATTCCGGCACGGCGCAAACGCTGGGCCACAGCTCCAAGGTCATCGAGCGCCGCACTCAGATCCGGCAACGCGGCCCGACCCAGGTCCGTAAGACGCACACCCTGCGCCTTACGCTCGAAAAGCCGGCAACCGGCCCAGTCTTCCAGAACCTTGATCTGCTGTGCGACAGCGCCTGGAGTCACCGCAAGCTCTTCCCCGGCCAAGACGAACGACTCATGCCGGGCGGCGGCCTCGAAAGCCCGCAGGGCCTTTAAAGGAACGGATTTGGATTTGGGGGGATCGACGGCCACACAAAGACTCATTTTTTCTATGCCTAGATCCGAAGATAACTGGTTTGCCCGCCGGCCGCCAGACCTGCCATTCTCCAAAGCGAATGAGACTGCGCCGCGCCCTGAGCCTGTTCGCACCGAGAGAGAAAGAAGATCATGCCGAAGCTAGATTACCGACGCTGGGTGCCGGAGACGGCCGAAGCCTACATTCAGGCCATCGCCGCCGAGACCGCAAAAGAGACGTCGGACCGGATCGAAACCCGCATCGACGAGCTGATGTCAGAGAACCGGACGATCCACGAGCGCGACTGCATCAATCTGAATCCGGCCACCAACATCATGAACCCCAAGGCGGAGGCCGCCCTGGCCCAAGGTCTCGGCTCGCGCCCCTCGCTCGGCTATCCGGGCGATAAGTACGAGATGGGCCTTGAGGCCATTGAGAAAATCGAGGTTATCGCAGCGGAGCTGGCCGCCGAGATCTTCGATGCCCGTTTCGCCGAGATCCGAGTGGCGTCAGGCGCGCTTTCCAACCTCTATGCCTTCATGGCCACCTGTCAGCCTGGCGATGCCGTCATCGTGCCACCCGCGGAGATCGGCGGTCACGTCACCCATCACGGTGCCGGCGCCGCAGGACTTTACGGCGTCGAGATCCATACCGCGCCCGTCGATGCTGCCGGCTATTCGGTCGATGTTGAAGGCCTGCGCAACTTGGCGCAGCGGGTCCGGCCAAAACTCATCACTCTTGGCGGCAGCCTCAACCTCCTGCCGCATCCCGTCGCCGAAGTCCGGGAAATCGCGGACGAGGTTGGGGCGCACCTACTGTTCGACGCCGCGCATCTCTGCGGCATGATCGCGGGCGGCGCCTGGCCGAACCCGCTGCGCGAAGGCGCCCATGTCATGACCATGAGCACATACAAATCACTCGGCGGTCCCGCCGGTGGTCTGATCGTTACCAACGACGACGCACTGGCCGAACGCCTCGACGCCATCGCCTTTCCGGGCCTAACAGCCAATTTCGATGCGGCGAAATCCGCGGCTTTGGCGCTCTCTTTGCTTGACTGGCGGGAACAGGGCACAGCCTATGCCGCCGCCATGGTCGAGACTTCGAAGGCATTGGCTCACGCGCTGTCGGACCAGGGTCTGCCCGTGTTTTCGACAGCGCAAGGCTTCACGAGCTCTCATCAATTCGCGCTGGAGGCTCATGCTTTTGGCGGCGGTCAGACAGCCGCCAAGCGTCTGCGCCAGGCCAACATTTTGACCTGCGGCATTGGCTTGCCTCTCGATGCGGTGCCGGGGGATATGAACGGCCTGCGGATCGGGACACCTGAGATCGTGCGATGGGGCATGACCGCATCGGATATGCCGGAACTGGCGGCCCTCCTCGCTCGCGGTTTGAAAGGAGATCCGGATACCGGTTTGGCGGACGAGGTGACAACCTTCCGACGGCGTTTTTCCGACCTGCATTTTATTCGGAACTCGTGATAAGTCAGGCGTCCCGCGCCCAGGCCACGATGCTTTCCAGGAACCGCCGCAGAACCGGCCGCACGCCGGTCGCCAGGTCCTCCCGGAACCCAAAGGGCGGATCCTCGTTCATATAGGTTGCCCAGGACTGTTCCAGCTGAATGGCATGGACGCGGTTCGCGGGATCGCCGTAGTGCCGTGTGATGTATCCACCCTTAAAGCGGCCGTCGATAACGAAACTATAGTCGGCGGTCACCTGCGCGATATCGCCCAGCCGCGTCAGCAACTCCGGCGCCGCCGTAACGCCGCCCCCACTGCCGAGATTGAGGTCCGTCAGGCGGCCTTCAAAGAAACGCGGCACCTCACTACGGATCGAGTGCGCGTCCCAGAGCACCGCCACGCCGTGCCGTTCACGAATCGCCGCGAGCTCGCCAGCAAGCCGGTCGTGATAGGGTTGCCAGACGGCCGCGCGCCGCTCCGCAACTTCCGCTTCGTCGGGCTGCTCGCCCGCCCGATAAAGCGGTGCTTCAGAAAAGCTGCTGGTCGGGCAGAGTTCGGTGTTGTTGGCGCCGGGATAAAGCGGCTTGCCGCTGGGATCCCGATTGAGGTCGATGACGTAACGGGAGTGTGTCGCCCGGATTGTCGAGATGCCCAGGTCGTCGAGAAAGTCATAGAGCTGCGGCAGATGCCAGTCGGTATCGGGCACCTCCAGCGCAGCCGGCGTCATGCGTGCCTGCAGCTTCGGCGGAATGAAAACTCCGCTGTGCGGCATCGACAAGAGAACCGGCGCATCTCCTGGCGTAAAGACAAAGGGCTCCATCGGATTCCCAAAAAATGTAACGATTTTACAGAAATGCCTCTTCCAGGCCCTTCTGGCAAGCCATGCTGGCCATCTCCCGCAGACTTGTCTATACAAGCAAGAGAAACAGGCGCAAACAGCGGTTGGGTCCCAATGCCGCAAAAGAGCCAACAATAGGGGCAAATAACAGGCCGTCAGGTGATCGGATCGGACCGAATGACTCTTTCTCAGAGCCAGAACACTTTACCAGCCTATCAGCAGGTTAAGGACCATATTCTCGACCAAATTCTGAAAGGAGATTGGCCTGAAGGTCAGCGCGTACCTTCGGAAAACGAACTGACACGGCTGCTTGGGTTCTCACGCATGACGGTGAACCGCGCGCTGCGCGAGTTGACCGCCGAAGGTTGGCTGACCCGCACCCAGGGCGCCGGCACCTTCGTTGCAGAGGCCCGACCCCAATCCGCCGTTTTAGACATCCGCAACATCGCCGATGAGATCCGTGAACGTGGTCACGAACATTCCGCCGAGATCTACCAGCTACGCGCCGAGACAGCGTCGACGACCGAAGCCGGTTTGATGGGCCTCGAGGACGGCAGCGAGGTCTTTCATTCTCTGATCGTGCACTACGAAAACGGTCACCCGGTTCAGCTCGAGGACCGCCTGGTCAATCCGGCAGCCGCTCCGGACTATCTCAGTCAGGACTTCAAAAGCATCACGCCCTATGAGTACCTGGTAAAGGCGGCGCCGCTCAGCGAAGCAGAACACGTCATTCAATCGATCCTGCCCGACGCCGAGACGGCGCGCCTGCTCTCCATCTCATCTCAAACGCCCTGCCTGTTGCTCAAGCGCCGCACCTGGTCTGGCGGAAAGAGCGTCACCTACGCCCGCCTGATTCACCCGGGTGACCGCTACCAACTTTGGGGTCGTTTCAGCAGCAGCTAGAGTCCGTTCCAATGCCCTGGTCCTCAAGCGGCCAACCTCAGTCCTTGCTCGAGACTTTTGAGAGGGTGTTCAACACCGATATCGCACCACGCTCCAGCAGTTGGAAGAAAAGCGCCTCGCCTTGCGACGGCGGCTCTTTCGCAACTGGCTCCTGACCGCGGGCGTTGTGATCGTCACAACCGTCGTCGGTTTTTGGATTACGCCGCATCTGCCGCCGCTCTTCTTCGCCCTCTTCCTGGGAGCGGCGATGATCTGGCTGTTTATTTACGAGCCCTATGTTTTCTTCCTGCAGGGCGTCAAGCAGGAGATTATGCCGCCGCTGTGCGAGGCTTTGGGGTTCAGCTACGAAGCCTTTCCGGAGACCGATGTTGCTGTCTATTTTTCTGCCCTGAACCTGGTGGGGCGTTTCGACCAATCCCACATAGAGGAGAAGATCTCAGGCCACTACCGCGGCCAGTCGGTTTCGCTTTACGAAGCCCGGCTCGAGCGGAATGAGAAGCAGTCACGCAGGACTCAAAGTAGCAGTCATACTATCTTCCACGGTCTCCTTCTGCGCTTCGAATTACACCGGACTTTTCACGGCCGCACCTTGATCCTGAAGCAAGGCCGGGCCGCCCGCGACTTCATGACGGAGGTGGTTGGAGAGCTGCAGCAGGTCCACTTCCATGACCCGGGCCTGGAACGGCGCTACGATTTCTACACCACCGACGTTGCCGAAGCCGAAAGTCTTATATCTTCCGCCTTCCTTAAAAGCCTCGCCGCCTTGGAAAGCAGGCTGAACGCGCCGATCCAACTCGCATTTGATCGCGGTCAACTTCTCGTCGCCGTGACGCTTGGTCGTGATGCCTTCAATGTCGGTGGGCTTAAGCGGCCACTAGCGGACAAGACTCGCCTACGTGACATCGCCGTGGACCTCGCGATGATCTTCGATATTGCGTACAGTCTGAGGATTGGACGCGACGCCGATGCAGAGGATTCATAGTCTCCATGGCTGGGCGTAGGACGGTTAACGATTGCTTACCTTTCGACGCTTATTCTTCCGGACTCAAATAGATCTCGAAAACTCAAGCCGTCTCATCTAAGAATGATTGCAACTTGCTTCAGTCTTGGCCGAATCCAAAACATCCAGGGGGATTGGTAGGATGGAATTCGGAACGCTTCTGCTGATCCTTGTCGTTGCACCAGCCGTGATCGGCTACTTCTGGTATGTGAAGCTGATCAGCCGCCGCAATACTGCGCGCGAAGCGCTCTCCTCAATTGATGTTCAGCTCAAGAAGCGCCACGATCTCCTGCCAAACATTCTGAAGCTCGCCGGACGTTTTATGGAGCATGAAAAGGAGCTGCTTCAAGGCCTGACCGCCCTGCGCACCCGCGTGGACGCCGACTATGACCCAAACGATCCACAGGCCGTGCAGGCCCATCTCGCCGCAAGCCAGGAGTTGCAGAGCGGTATGACGCGGTTCTTTGCCGTGGCTGAAAACTATCCCGAACTCCGCTCCGCCGAGACAATCGCCAAGGCCCAAGACACCTTTGCCGAAGCCGAAGCCCATATCTCCGCGGCGCGGCGCTTCTACAATGCGGCTGTCTCAGATCTCAATAACGCGGTTGAGATCTTTCCCGGCAGCATGATCGCGGGATGGGCGCGGGTCAAAACCATGCCGTTCTGGGAGATGGACGATCCAAGCCATCGTGCTGCTGTTAACGTCGATGACTATTTGAAGTAGGGTAGGCCCCGATGCAAATGCCTCCAACGACGACGCCCCAGCGCCTTATCGAAACCTTTGAAGCCGTCTTCGACGACCAGATCGCGCCGCGTCTGAGAAAGCGTGATAAGGAACGCACGAGCCTTAAGAAGAAGACGCTGCTCAACTGGGTCCTTGTCTTCGCGGCGGCCGCGGTCGTAACTGTCGCTTTCTATGCCATTTCACGCGATGGCGACTCTTACTTCTTTGCCTTTCCCGCAGGCGCTGCCGCCTATTGGTACCTGATCGCCCGGCCGAAGAAACGGCTGATGGACAACGTCAAGCGGGAGATCTTCACTCCCCTTTGTGATGCGCTGGGTTTCACCTACCACCTTTACCCGGACGGATCGAAGGCCGGCTACTTCACCGAGCTTGGATTGGTCGGCAACTTCAATCGCAGCCATTTCGAGGACGAGGTCTCAGGCAACTACAACGGCCTCATCTTTTCCCTGGTCGACGCGCATCTCAAAGACAAGCAAGACAAAACGACGCGGACTGTATTTCACGGTCTGCTCGCCGCATTTGAAATGACCAAGTCCTTTCACGGCCGGACGCTGGTGCTGCGCGACGGTGGTATCATCGGTAATTTTCTGGGCGGAATCGGCCAAAACCTGGAACGGGTAAAGCTGGAAGACCCTCGTTTCGAAAGCACATACGAAGTCTATGCCAGCGACCAGATCGAGGCGCGGTATCTCTTGACGCCCGCCTTTATGGAACGTGTGTTGCTTCTGGAACAGCGGTTGGGCTGCCGGGTCCGCCTGGCCTTCGATCGCAATTCCCTGCTGATGTCCATCGAGCTCAACCGCGACGCCTTCAATATCGGGAACCTTGATACCCCGCTCGCCGACCGCATGCGCATGGAAGCCATCGTCACAGATCTGATGATGATTTTCGATGTTGTGGAAACGCTCCGTCTTAACGCCGAGACGAGACTTTGAACGTGATGGCCGCGGACACTGGCCGCCGGGCGTCGGGCCACAGCGGCATCCGGCTTTCGACCGAAACAGCAGTCAAGATCTACAACGAAGGTATTGCGCCCCGTCTGGTCGAGCTGGAGCGTAAGCGACGCGCAAGGCAACGCACTACGGAGTTGACTTGGGTCGCCTCCCTGGTCTTCGCACTTGTGATTGGCAGCTTGGCCTTTCTGACTATGAATGTGGTGAGCGCTTTGCTGCTGGCACTCCTGGCCGGCGGCGGTGCGCAATGGGCTCTTACGAAACGGCCGCGGCCCGACGTTGCTCTGGCGATGCGTCAGGAGATCTTCAAACCGCTTTGCGATGCCGCCGGCATTTCCTATAGCCTCGCACCCATGCAGTCCCATGCGCAGTCTTTTGCCAGCTTCGGGCTGGTCGGACACTTTAAGAGCTCGCGCTTCGAAAATCAGTTGGCCGGCGCGTACAAGGACATTGTTTTCCTGCAAACCGACGCCCGACTGAACGGAACCGACGATGATGAGGCAGCCGCCGTTTTCAACGGCCTGCTTTCGGTCTTCGAACTGAAGCGGAACTTTTCAGGACAAACCCTGATCCTGAAAAATGACCGCCATTTAGAGCAGGTCGCCGGCAACTTTCAGCAGCGCCCCGAACGGGTCGATTTGAACGACTGGACCTTTGAACAGAGCTTCGAGGTCTACGCAACGGATCCTGAGGAAGCGCAACAGATTGTCACGCCGGTTTTGCGCGGCCAACTTCTAGCCCTGGAGAATTTACTCGGCTTTGACCTGCAGTTCGCCTTCACGGGCTCGACCATGATCATGAGTCTGGATTTAACCGAAGACGCTTTCGAAATTGCAGATCCAAGGCTTCCGCCAACGGATCCCCGCCGTCTGCAAGCCGCCTTGATCCGCTTCCAGGCTGTTTTCGAAACACTCGATGTGTTGCAACTGCATCCCAAGACCGCGGTGCAGACCTTCTTCTCAAAGACCGAACAATAGTCCAGGGCATCGGCTTTGAAGTTGACGGCCGAGATCGAGCCAGACTGTAAAATGTGATAGTCTGGCGTTGTGATCAAAGGCCTTCAGACCGGGAGTTACCATGACCAAACTTCTCGTAGGCATGATCGAATTCGACAATGTCGCGGACTTCAGTGGCGCGGATAAGAGCAGCTACGATCAGTTTCACGACGCCCTGGGCCGCGCGGACGCCATGATGACCAAGCACGGTGATGGTTCTGAGCTCAAGATGTTCGTTGCGCCAGAGTACTACTTCTCAGGTCATAGCATCACGGAAAGCGGCGGAACCGCCATCTCTTCTCTGTCGCGCAGCGACAAACACGGCATCTACGATAAGATCGCAAAGTCTTCCAAGAGCTATCCCGACATCCTGATCGTGCCGGGCTCAATCGCCTATTCGAAAGCGCGCGGCTTTTCCAAACGGAAATACTACAACGTCTGTCCGATCGCCGCGAACGGGCGCATCATTCACAAGTACTACAAACAGGCGAACGATACCTATCAATCCGCGGACGATTTCAAGACCAAGGACTACGGCGCCACCTTTACCCACGCGAAGCTGAATTTCGGGATCGATATCTGTCTGGATCACGGGCACAAGATGCTGAAGACCAGCCTGGGCACAAAGACCGTAGACGTCCACATTCTCATCGCCGACGGCGCCGCCCCAACGCCGCTCTCCATTGCCGCCTCAACAAACGGCGGGGTCATGGTTTTTTGCAATATGGCCGGCCGCGGCAAGAACGGCGTCTTAGGCGTGTTCGCGAATAAATTCGGCAACCCCAACACCAAAGCGCCAGACATGATCGCCGAGATGACCCAACCCCTTACCGGCGGCGCTCAAGTCGCCCTTTACAAGGGGACGGTGCACTGACGAGTTCCTTCGGGACTCAAGCAGCCCGAACAGCGGCAAGAAATTGCCCGATCTGTTGGCGCAGCACCGCGGATTGCTCGGTCAGCGACACCGCAGCTTCCGAGACCTCGTTTACCGAATCGCCAGTCTTATCCACCGACTGGGAAACACTGTGCATGCTGTCCGTAACCTGTTGGGTGCCACCGGCGACTTGCTGGATGCTGTTAGAGATTTCGGAGGTTGCGGCCGCTTGTTGCTCGATCGCGGAGGCGATCGTCGTTGAGATCTCTTCGACCGTTTGAACCGTGTGACCGATTTCCTTGATCTCGTCCGCCGTCGCGGTGGTGACGCTCTGGATGGACATCACCTGCGCCGATATCTCTTCCGTGGCTTTCACAGTCTGATTCGCGAGTGATTTGACCTCTGAAGCGACGACAGCAAAGCCCTTGCCCGCCTCTCCGGCGCGCGCGGCTTCGATCGTGGCGTTAAGCGCCAAGAGGTTGGTCTGTTCGGCAATGTCACTGATCAAATCGACAACTTCGCCGATCCGCCTGGCGGCATCGACCAGTTCCTCGACCTTGCGATTGGTTGTGTCCGCCTGGTGCACGGCGCCGCCGAATGTTGAATTAGAATCATCGACCTGACGTCGGATCTCTTGGATAGAGGTCGCCAGCTCCTCGGTCGCTGAGGCAACGCTCTGGACACTACTAGCTGCCTGCTCTGTCGCCGCCGAAACACTCGTGCTCTGTTCGCGGGTGTCATCGGCGACCTGTGACATGACGCCCGCTGCGGAATTCAACCGTCCTGTCGCGCTTTCGAAGGCCTCTAGAACACCGTTTACGTTCCGATCAAACTCGCTGTTGAGCTGCTCGATCTTCCGACCGCGCGCCGCTTCTGCCTCTCGCTTCGCAGCAGCCTCTTCAGCCATCCGGCGATTATCGATCAATTGACCACGGAAGCCTTCCATCGCCGAGGCAACCTCTCCAATCTCATCCTGAGCAAAGACCTTAATCTGAAGGTCGAACTTGCCGCTTGAGAGAGCCTTTACGTTCGTAACCAAACTGGACAAAGGCCTGACCAGGGCAAGCCGCATCACGGTCCAGGAAAGCACCGACCCTCCCAAAAAGGCCAGTGCCGATAACCCGATCAGAACGTTGAGAGCGAACTTTTCATGCGCTTCCGCTGCCAGTGTCGCTTCTTCCGTAAAGGTCTCGATTTCAATCAACAGGGCTTCGAGTTCGTGGTTCAGATGCTTTTCCTCGGCCACGATTTCTTCTTCGGCCTGCAACGCGTCAGCCGTGCGTCCTGTCGTCAAAAGCTCAAGCACCTCAAAGGCGTGTTTATCGAAAGAGGTATGAGTGGTTCTGATATTCGAGAGCGCCGCTGCGATCTTCCTGAACTCTTCACGCTCGAACTCGCTGTGAGCCTCTTCGATCGCGACTTCGGCAAGAGCATCGGCAACCTCCAACTCCTCTTCCACCTGTGACGCTATCGTCTTAAATTCCTGGACATTCCGATCGAAGCGTTCGGCTGCATGCGCATCCTGCGCGGCATCCTCGCTCAATCGGAAGGCGCGCTCCAAGGCGATCGACTGCTCGAGGTTATGGACCGTGATCTTGCTGATGATCTCGATCAGCGGCAGATCCTGCTCCGCAATTGCTGTGATTTCGCCGCCGATTTTGTCCATCTGCACAATGGCCGTGCCAGCAACGCCGGCCAACGCGCCAAGACAGATCGCGACAATTCCATAGACTTTTGCGCTTACGCTCAGTTTCGACAGCACGGGTTTTCCCCTTTTTTTCTGTTATTTCTAGTCAACGGCCTCAGGCAGGCCTACGCACAGTCCTTTGGACAGAACCTTACGCCGCTGTGTCCCGAAGGCTTCTAAACAGTTCCGTGCCTTCCTTCGCGAAAGTATCGGCATCGCCGACAGCGCCCGAGATAGCATCCAGGTTGCTGTTGACCTCGCCGACCGCTGTCGCTGCCGTTTGCATGCTTTCCGCGATCTCACGCGTCGTCGAGGTCTGCTCCTCCACCGCGCCCGCAACGGCGGCGACACTTGATTCAACGGATTCCACAGCGGTTTTGATACCGGACAGGCGCTCCACCACGTCACCACAGACCGTTTGCATTCCGGTGATCTCCGAGGAAATCTGACCCGTTGCATTTGCCACCTGATTGGCCAGGGACTTCACCTCGGAAGCGACCACGGCAAAGCCCTTACCCGCTTCACCTGCGCGCGCCGATTCGATCGTGGCATTGAGCGCCAGCAGGTTGATCTGCCCGGCAATTTCCTGAATGACGTCCACAACACTGTTCATAGCCTGCGCCTGTTCCGTCAATTGCTGGGTCGACTGATCGGCGTTGACCGCCTCCTCAAGCGCCTTGTTGACGTCAGATCTAGAGGTTTCCATGCTGCGCGCGATCTCGGTTGCGGAAGCCTGGAATTCCTCGGTGGCCGCCGCAACGGACTGGACGGTCTGTAGCGTCTGCGTCGATGCGCTGGATGCTACCCCGGACTGTTCGTTTGCAGAGGCAACAGCGCTTAAAATCTTTTCGAGATTCTCATCGACCAGCTTACCGACCCGCTCCGACTCCTGCCGCGCGAAGACCTGTTGCGTGATATCGGTGGCGAACTTGACCACCTTGAAGGGCTTGCCATTGGGATCGTAGATAGGATTGTAGGAGGCCTGGATCCAAACCTCCTTGCCACCCTTGGCGAAGCGTTTGTATTCGCCAGCCTGGTACTCGCCGCGCGCAAGCGCCGCCCAGAAATTCTTGTACTCCGCGCTCTTCGCATAACTAGGGTCGACGAAGGTCCGGTGGTGCTGGCCCTTGATCTCATCGAGGCTGTAACCCATCGCGCCGAGGAAATTCTCGTTCGCCTCGATAATGGTGCCATCGAGTTCGAAGGAAATCACCGCTGAGGATTTGTTCACGGCGTCGATCTGACCGTGGTAATCGGCGTTCTGCAGGGTCTGCGCGGTGATGTCGGTCGCATACTTGACGACCTTGACCACTTTCCCGGAACCATTGACGATCGGATTGTACGACGCCTGAATCCAAATCTCCTTGCCGCCCTTGCCGAAACGTTTGTATTCCGCGGCCTGAAACTTGCCCTGGCGCAGGGTTTCCCAAAACTCTTTATACTCAGCGGAGCTCTCGTAGCCCGGCTCAACGAACATGCTGTGGTGCTGACCCTGAATCTCGTCGAGGCTGTAGCCCATTGCCGCCAGGAAGTTCTCATTCGCATGGAGAATGGTCCCATCCGGCTTGAATTGAATCACTGCTTGAGATTTATCCAAGGCGGCAAGCAGAGCATCCATCTCGCTCGTCGAAAACTTGCACTGGCCACCACTGCTGGCGGAGTTTTTACCGGAACCGAAACCGAGCATGACGTCGTCCTTTCACATGCCCCATCGATAGATTGCAGCGCTGTTGATTGGTGTTGTTCTCTGCCACCAGGATTGCGTCGCTACTGCTTAAAGCGGGGCACACGTCGCAATCGTCACAACAAGCACAGAGTCTCAATACGGGGACGGCGGCACAGTAGAAGCCCACACACCTTCAATAGGCGGCCCCGAACTGGTTTTATTCAACCGCATTCGAATTAATATTTCCCAAACGCGAATTAAAGAAACGCCTGAAAACTGCCGTTTTTTAATTCAAAAACGCACTCTTGTTCTTAAAACTCCCTTTAAAAATTGCACAGATAATTGGCATGAAAGTTTTTCGATTTCACATGAAAGTAAATACGACCAATCTAGTCTTGATTATACCAAAATCAACTTAAATAGAGTGTGAAACTCCTTATGTAGACGCCGAAGATGCTTGAAAATACTGGATTTATTCGAACCGCAACAGACTGACAGAAGCTGCTTTCGGTAAGTCTGAAGGAGCCACCAATGCAATCATCGATTTCCCGTCTGGGACTGCGCAAATATGCCGCTCCTCTCTTCGTTTCTCGTGATCAGAGAAGACTCGCCATTTGGCCTTTACACACGCCCTTTTCTTGGAAAATTCGGCCCCTTTGTAGCCTTGGTGTCAGAGCAGCTAGCCGACACATCTATGACTCCAGGAGAAGCTTCGAATCCTTGGATCGAAGCCAGTGCCTTTGGATCCGCGAATTCGATCACGCCGGGTTATTTCAGGCCAAAGGTCTCGGAGGAGCGCCTCAGGCCAAAAACGAGACGGCGCGCCGGCTTCAGCACTTTTATCCGCACAAACTAAGAGCGCCGCTCCCTCGCAGAAGGAACGGCGCCCAAGGACTTTCAGAATACCCCATCCGAGGACGGGGGCGCTGCGAAATTAGGCAGCACCGGTCTTCTTGAGGAACTCCTGCGTTTCCGTCTGCAGGAACTCAGCCTGCTTCGAGAGCTCGCTGGCGGCGGACAGAACGTCGCTAGCAATCCGCCCCGTCTCTGCGGAAATCTGCGAGACCTCGGCAATATTGCTCGAAACTTCGCGGGTCGCGGCACCCTGTTCCTCGATGGCGGAGGAAATACCGGTTGCGACTTCGTTGATTTCGAGAATCTTCTGCGAAATCGACTCATTGGCTGATACCGCCACGCCGGTCGCCGTCTGGATTTCAGAGATCTGTTGCGAAATCTCTTCCGTGGCCTTCGCGGTCTGATTGGCCAGTGCCTTAACCTCGGAAGCGACGACCGCGAAGCCCTTACCCGCTTCACCGGCGCGCGCCGCTTCGATCGTGGCGTTGAGCGCCAACAAATTGGTCTGCTCGGCAATATCCTGAATCATATTCACGACTTCGCCGATTTTTTGCGAGGCTTCGACCAGCTCCTTGATCCGATCGCTCGACTCAGAGGCCGCGTCCGTCGCCGTCTGCGCCATGGAAGTCGCCTGTGCCGTCTGCGCAGCGATTTCGGAGATCGAACTGTTCAGCTGTTCGGCTGCTGATGCGACAGCACCGGTCCGGCTGTCAGCCTGCTCGGCGTTGCCCTGCATCGATCCAGCGCTGGATTGCATCTCCGTGGCGGCGGCTGATACGCCTGTTACGATGTTCTGGACGTTCTCCGCCATGTTGACGTTTTCCGTCACCACCGACCAGGACAGCATCGGTCCGATGTAGTCACCCGACTTAGTTGTCAGAGCAGACACCTGCAGATTGAGCCGCTCATCTCCCAGCCTGATAACCGTATGATGCGGCAGGTTGGTCGGGTCCGCGAGCAAACGGCGCTGGTGTTCGGGGTTCTTGTGGAAGATGTCGATGCACTTGCCCTTCAGCTCAGCGGCTGGCGCAGGCAGGAGATGGTTCAGCGGCGTCAGGGTCTCGATGCTGGTCTTGTTGATATAGGTGATCTCAAAAGTCTTTGGATCGGCCATCATGACATTGATCGGCATCTCGTCCAGCATCTGCAGCAGACGCGCCGTCTCTTCTTCTTTGGCCACCTGTTTGGTGATGACACTCCAGGTCAACATCGGGCCAACGTAGTTGCCCTTCGCGTCATAGAGTGCAGTGACATTGAGATCCAGCCATTCGCCGCCGACCGTGATACGGGTGTGGTGCGGCAGGTTCTTGGGATCGGAAAGAAGTTTACGTTGATGCGCCGGGTTCTTATGGAAGATGTCGATGGACTGACCGACGATTTCATTCGCCTTGACCGGCAGCACAGACTCGATGTCCTTCAGCGCTTCCAGCGACGACTGGTTCGCATAGGTGATAGTGAAGTCCTCGAGATCGCAGGTCATCACACTGACCGGCATCAAATCGAGCATCTGCCCGAACAATTCCTTTGCACCGGACTGCTTTTTGCTCAACGAAAACATAGAAAGTTTGCTCCCATCTACAGATTTGGCCTCGCCAATTTGTTGTGATAAGAGCGCCGGGCAACTTAAGTTTTTACTAAAATCTCAGTAACTGAAGCAAAAAATTGCGGCATAGCGTGTTACGTTCCACAAAATAACATGGATCACATTTTTTTTCTGAAACAACATTTCAATCACGCACACCTGGATATGCACAATCATTGATAGTTTTCAAAAAAATACTGACAAACCGAAGATAAACTACAACCTGAAAGAATCCTGCTTACCAGTCCGCAGCTGACCGCTCACTCCCGGTTTTCCCTGGCTTATGCATCGCGAACATCTGCATTTGGCCTAGGGTGAGACAGAAAGATTCTGCGGGAAAATCTATTATTGGTAATTGCCAAGTGATGTGACATCGACCTCAATGAGGTTCGCGGCATTCAAAAAAGTGTCCGCAAACTTTCCTCTCCCGCAATGCGACGCGACACAAATTCGAGGTGCTTAGCTGTCGGCCGAAAAAACGGAAGGGCGTTTCCAATATAGGCTAAAGGGAATCGCTTCCTAATTGCAGAGGGGGCATGACACTTCACCTCTGACTGGCCCCTCCCACCGGTCTGACTGCTGCACTTAGCTTTCCTCAAGTTGCAGCAGAGGCCACCCCAGCGACGATTTACCAGGACTTACCGTGTTGTCATGGACTCTTGTTGCGGCGGCGGGACCTCTAGCCTTGGGGCCTGCAGCACGACTGCGGAGAGACCTGCGCAGTCCGTCCTCTGCCGAAAGAGACTCCCGCCTGCGCCTCCAGAGACGCATTTGACTCTCGAAATTGCCCTTGCCTATACTTGTATATACAAGTGATCAGAAATGTTGCGGCGGTCCCAGGAAACCTGCTGGGAGCCGCCTTCGACCATTCCACAATACGCGGCGCTTGAACGTCGCATCCATTCATCAGGGGACAGGATTCGACATGCAGGAAAAGATCTTCAAGGCGACGGCCTTTGCCGCCTTTTTAGGGGCAGCTGTCGGGACGACAGCTGTGCTCGGAACGACCGGTACGGTCCTCGCCGATAGCATCAAAGTCGGCATTAATGTGCCACAAACCGGTTTCGCCGCCGCTGACGGAAAATCGGCGCTTATCGGGGCGCAGCTCGCCGCGGAGCAGGCCAATGCGAATGGCGGCATCGACGGCAAGATGATCGAACTGGTGGTCTATGACGACCAGGCCTCGCCAAAATCCGCCGTGCCGATCGCCACGAAACTGGTCGAGCAGGATGGCGTCAAGATCGCAATCTCCGGCAGCTATTCAGGCGCCACCCGCGCCGCGGCGGGCGTCTTCCAGGGTGCGGGCGTGCCTTACATCTCCGCCTATGCCGTCCACCCAGAAATCACTCGATCCGGCAACTACGTCTTTCGCACCTCTTTCGTCGGCGAGGTCCAGGGCCGTGCGGGCGCCAAGCTGATCGGCGAAAGTCTGGGCAAGAAAAAGGTCTCGCTGATCACGCTCAAGAACGACTTCGGTAAGTCGCTGGCCAATGGCTTCAAGGAAGCTGCTGACAAGTTCGGGATCGAGATCGTCAGTGAATACGAGTACTCCATCAAGGACCGCCAGTTCGGCCCGATCGTCGCCAAGGTCAAATCAGATGCGCCGGACGCCATCTATGCCTCTGGTTACTTCTTCACCGCCGGTCCGTTGGTCTCACAACTGCGCGCTGGCGGCATTGACGTACCCGTCATCGGTCAGGAAGGCTACGATTCGCAGAAGTTCATTGAGATTGCGGGCGCAGCTTCCGAAGGCATTATCATCACCACCTCGCTGGACCGGGATTCCGATTCCGCAGAGGCCAAGTCTTTCATCGCCGCCTTTGAGGAGAAAGCCGGCTATAAAGCGGATATGGTCGCCGCTTCCGGCCACACCGCCATGAAGGTAGCGGTCGCCGCACTGCGCAAGGCCGGCGGCGACGATCCGAAAGCAATCCGCGACGCCATCGCTGGCCTCACCATCGAAGCCTCCACCGGCACCATCTCCTTCAATGGCCTGGGTGAAGTCCGCAAAGACGTTCAGGTTCAAGTCGTCAAAGACGGCAACTGGCACCGGCATTCCATCATCAGCGATCCGGAACTGCTGGCTCCACCCGAGTAATCCACAGCTTCTATAAGGCCGTTTCCGCTCCCCCAAGCCGAGTCTTCGGTCCGGCGGCGGAACGGCCTCTTCTTTTGTCTTTTCCCATTTCTTTAATTCCTGGGGGTCTGCCCGATGCTCGCGTTTGAACTGCTGTTGCAGGGTCTGGTGCAGGGCAGCATCTACGCGCTGATAGCCGTCGGCCTGACGCTGGTCTACGGTCTGCTGCGTATTCTGCACGTGGCGCATGCCGGGCTCTTTACCCTCGGCGGCTACATCGGGGTGCTGATCACCAACGCCACCGGCAGCCTGCTACTCTCGCTGCTGGTCGCGATGCCGGCCATGGGCCTGCTGGGCATCGCGATCTACCGGACCTGCTATCAGCCGTTGCTGGATCGGCCGCCCTATGTCGCCCTGATCGCCTCCATCGGCCTCTTCATCATGATGGAGGAACTCTTCCGGCTGATCTTCGGGCCCTACGGCCTCTCTTACACCTCGCCGCCGCTTCAGGATCCGGTCGCCATCCTGGGAGTCAATCTGAAGCAGGCAGAACTGGCGGCGATGGTCGGCGCCGTGGTGCTGATCGGCGGCCTCGCGCTGCTGGCAGGCCGCACCCGGATCGGCACGGCTTCGCGGGCGACCGTCACCGACCCGAAGATGGCGGAAGCCTTCGGCGTCAATATCGCACGCATCCGCGACCTCAATTTCTTCGTCGGTTCGGCCCTCGCCGCCTCCGCTGGCGTGATCGTCGCGCTGCTGAACAATCTGGTTGAGCCGACCATGGGCAGCGTGCCCAGCTATAAGGCGCTCGCCATCATCGTTCTAGGGGGCCTCGGCGATCTGCGCGGCACCCTGGTCGCGGCGCTGGCCCTGGGCGTTATCGAGGCCTTTGGCACTATCTATCTCGGCAACGTTTTGGACCGTGACGCCATCGCCTTCGCCTTCTTGATCGCCATCCTGATGATCCGGCCGCAGGGCCTCTTTGGAAAAGCGTAGGGTCATGGCTTACGAAATCACCTTGCTGACCGCCATGGGCATCGCCGTGATCTTCGCGCTCAGCCTCAATCTCATCACCGGCTTTTGCGGACAGATCAGCCTGGGGCACGCGGCCTTCTATGGCATCGGCGCATACTGCGCAGCCATGATGACCAAAAGCGGGCTGCCCTTCGGGCTGGCGCTTGTCGCCGGAACGCTGCTGGCCGGCGCGATCGGCACGGTGGTGGGCATCGCTTCGCTGCGGGTGCGCCATGATTTTCTGGCCATCACCACCATGGGCGTGGGCTTCCTCTTTCTTGGAATCGTAAGGCAGCAGGATTTCCTGGGCGGTGAAATGGGTCTTTCGGGCATACCGGGCAGCGGCCTTTCCAAACCGCTCTTCATGGCGCTCGTCCTGGTCATCGCCGCCGCCGTCGCGGCCTTCAGCCTTTACCTCAAACGCTCCTGGATGGGCTACGTCTTCGATTCCATCGCCGACGATGAAGACACGGCACGCATGCTTGGGATCGATGTGGCGCGCTACAAGCTGGCAGCCTTCGCTATGGGCACGGCCCTGGCCGGCCTGGCGGGCGGCCTTTACGCCCACAACATCCGCTTCATCGACCCGGAAAGCTTCGGCTTCGTGGAGTCCATCACTGTGCTGGCCATGGTGGTGGTCGGCGGTATCGGCTCGGTCTGGGGTGTGATCCTCGCCGCCGCCGTTCTTTCGGTCCTGCCGCTCTGGCTGCAGTTCATCTCGGACTACAAGCTATTGCTATATGGCGGCCTGCTGTTTTGCGTCATGCGCTTCAGTTCCAATGGCCTGGCCGGCATGGTGAGCTCCCTTGTCAAACGCGCGGGAGCGAAATCATGAGCGCACTGCTCTCGGTGACGGGCATAACCGTGCGCTTTGGTGGCGTAACCGCCCTGGAAGACGCAAGCTTTGAACTGCAGCCCGGCGAACTGCTCGGCCTGCTCGGTCCGAACGGCGCAGGCAAGACCACCATGATGCGTAGCATCACGGGCGTGGTTACGCCCCAAACCGGCGAGGTAACGCTGGAAGGACGGACCATTACGAGGCTCCCCACGCATCAGCGCGTGCGGCTGGGGCTCGGCCTATCACAGCAGATCGTGCGCCCCTTCCGCAGTATGAGTGTCGTCGGTAACGTCGCGCTGGCTGCCGGACATGACAAGACGGCTTCCCCTCTGGCCGCACTCGGTCGTCGGGATCGAAAGACGGAGCGAGACCGGGCTTTGACGCTTCTCGAACGCGTCGGCATCGCCGAGGCGGCTGACTCGGAACCCTCGTCTCTCCCACTCGGGATGCTCAAGCGCCTAGAAGTGGCCCGCGCTCTGGCGCTGGATCCGAAGCTGCTGCTGCTCGACGAACCGCTGGCCGGCCTCAACCACCTTGAGGCCGGGCGCCTCGCCGATACCATCGTCGCCCTCAACAAAGACGGCCTGTCGATCATCCTGATCGAACATAACCTGAGCGAGGTTCTGCGAATCTGCCAGCGCCTGGTGGTTCTGGACAACGGCCGCAATCTCGCCGCCGGAAACCCGCGCGCGGTGATGGACGACCCCGCCGTGCAGGCCGCCTATCTCGGCAGCAGAGCAGATGAGGAGGAGGCCGCCGATGCTTAAGCTGGAGAACCTGAGCTGCGGCTACGGCGCCTTTACCGCCGTGCATAGCCTGGATCTGGAGATCGCCCAGGGCGAGATTTTCGCACTGGTCGGCGCCAATGGTGCCGGCAAGACTTCGACCATCATGACTATCGCCGGGCAGGTCGAGCTGCAGAACGGACGTATCCTCTTCGATGACCGGGATATCTCTCGCCTTGCCGCCTCCGCCCGAGTCACCGAAGGTATCGCGCTTGCCCCTGAAGGCCGCCGTCTCTTCTCCGACCTCAGCGTCGAGGAGAACCTTGTCATGGGGGGCTATGCCCGTCCCCGCGCCGAGGAAGCCGCGACCAAGGCTATGGTCCTTGAGACCTTTCCCCGCCTAAAGGAGCGCATCACTCAGCGTTCCGGCTCACTCTCCGGCGGCGAGCAACAGATGCTGGCCATCGGCAGGGCGCTCATGGCGCAACCCAAACTGCTGATGATCGACGAGGTCTCACTCGGCCTCATGCCCAAGATCGTGGATGTCTGTTACGACGCCATCCAGATGCTGAAAGAACAGGGCATCACGATTCTGCTGGTCGAACAGAATACCCAACGTGCACTGGCCGTCGCCGATCGGGTCTGCGTGCTGGAGTCCGGCCGCCCCGTCTGGTCCGGTTCGGCAGCAGACGCGCGCGAAGACCCGAAACTCATCGAGGCCTATCTGGGTTTGGCGGGTTAGTTTCTCCTGGATTTAGGACTGTTCCATCCCGCTCCCCCACTCCGGCCACCCAATGCCATTATCCGGCGGGTGGCCGGGTTGGTGGAGCGGGATGGTGCCGGTTCCACGCAAGTCGGTAACCTTCACAGACTCTCCATCTCGACAGGCTGAGCAAAGTTGTATATACAACTTTGAAATTTGACACCGGAGAGCTTCCCCATGACGTCACCTAACGGCAATGTACGCCTGGACAACGAACGCAAGATTCAAGCGCCACGCGGCCCGGAACTCAACGCCAAGAGCTGGCTCACGGAAGCACCGCTGCGCATGTTGATGAACAATCTGGATGCCGAGGTGGCCGAACGCCCGGAAGAGCTTGTGGTCTATGGCGGTATCGGTCGAGCGGCGCGCGACTGGAACTGTTTCGACACCATCAGCCGCTGCCTGAAGGAACTGAACGAAGACGAAACTCTGCTGGTCCAGTCGGGCAAACCGGTCGGCATCTTCAAGACCCACGCCGATGCGCCGCGCGTTCTGATCGCCAACTCCAACCTTGTGCCGCACTGGGCCGACTGGGACCATTTCCACAAACTAGATAAAGCCGGCTTGATGATGTACGGCCAGATGACTGCCGGCTCCTGGATCTATATTGGCAGCCAGGGCATCGTGCAGGGCACCTACGAGACCTTCGTGGAGGTCGGACGTCAGCACTACGGCGGCAACCTTAAAGGCAAGTGGATCCTGACCGGCGGCCTGGGCGGCATGGGCGGCGCCCAGCCCTTGGCCGCGACCATGGCCGGTGCTTCCATGCTGGCGGTCGAGTGCCAGCCGAGCCGGATCGAAATGCGCCTAAAGACCGGTTATTTGGATCACCAGGCGAACGATCTCGACGCAGCCCTTGAGATGATTACCACCGCCTGCACCGAAGGCCGCGCCATTTCAGTGGGGCTGCTGGGCAATGCCGCAGAAGTCTTCCCGGAACTGGTCAAGCGCGGCGTGCGGCCGGATGCCGTCACCGACCAGACCAGCGCTCATGATCCGCTGAACGGCTATCTGCCCGCGGGCTGGAGCCTCGATCAGTGGGAGCGTACAAAAATCAGTGACCCCGACGCGGTGACCCGCGCTGCCAAGGAATCCATGAAGGTACAAGTGGAAGCCATGCTCGAATTCCACCGGCAAGGCATCCCGACCCTCGACTACGGCAATAACATCCGCCAGATGGCCCTGGAGATGGGCAGCGAACACGCCTTCGACTTTCCGGGATTCGTGCCTGCCTACATCCGGCCTCTCTTCTGCCGCGGCATCGGTCCCTTCCGCTGGGCCGCCCTCTCGGGCGATCCGGAGGACATCTACAAGACCGACGCCAAGGTGAAGGAACTGATCCCCGACAATCCGCATCTGCACAACTGGCTCGACATGGCGCGCGAGCGCATTCAGTTTCAGGGCCTGCCGGCGCGCATCTGCTGGGTCGGACTGGGCGAGCGCGCCCGCCTCGGTCTGGCCTTCAACGAGATGGTGGCAAAGGGCGAACTCTCGGCGCCCGTGGTGATCGGCCGCGATCATCTGGATTCCGGCTCGGTCGCCAGCCCGAACCGCGAGACCGAAGGCATGATGGACGGCTCCGACGCGGTCTCGGACTGGCCCCTGCTCAACGCCCTGCTCAACTGCGCCAGCGGCGCGACCTGGGTGTCGCTGCACCACGGCGGCGGTGTCGGCATGGGTTTCTCGCAGCACTCCGGCATGGTGATCGTGGCCGATGGCACAGAAGCTGCGGCGAAACGCCTGGAACGGGTCCTGACCAACGATCCCGGCACCGGGGTCATGCGCCACGCGGATGCCGGCTATCAAATCGCCATCGACTGCGCCAAAGACCAGGGTCTTAACTTACCCATGCTCGGATAGGGCCTGATAAACCTCTGCAATATACCGCTTGTTTCACAGCATCATTGCTCTGTGACTGATGGCCTCATGCTCCGCATTGAGGCATCGCATGAGAGACCTGCGACATGACGTAGGCATCTGGTGCGATATTTTTACAAGCTTTACAAGTTTTGCAGCCGCACAGAGTAAAATATTTTCTATTTTTCCCTTATAAAACATGTTGTTATTGACTTATCGTCGATTCTGTAAATATTTTCAAAGCTGTTCACCTCCATGCCACTCCGTTGTGGCCTCGTTCGCTGCAAGACTTCAGCGGTGGGCCTGCGGCGAAGGATCTGAGCAGCCGGTGTTAACCGCTGCTGCGCGCAAAAAAGGAAAAGCCACTCGATGTCAGATGAAGGAAAAGCGAAATCCGGTAGCGGCCTGACCTGGCTGTGGCTACTGGCTGCGCTTGCCCTTTTGGTTGCCATCGGCGTCGCAACCGGCTGAAGACAGCTTCTCCCTAGAGATCTGGATCAGAGACCATCTGTGCCGTGACGCAAACGCCATCGGCAAGAGAATCAGTGCCATATAGTAGGCATAGTGAGAAAACGGGCCGCTGACGATTTTGCCAGCGGCCCGCTTCAACCTCGATCCCGTCGGCAGTGGGAACTCGATCCACTGCTTGGGTGGTAGCCCTCGATCAGGCTGCCCGTAGACGGTTCAGGAACTGCTCCAGTTCGCTGCGCAGCGTGTCGGACTGATTGGTTAGTTCTCCAACCACATCAACCACACGGCTGGCCGCTTCACTGGACTGCTGGGCTGCGGAGTTCACTTCGACGATGTTCGAGGAAACATCCTGGGTGCCCGACGCGGTCTGCTGGATATTCTGGGCAATATCCTGAGTCGCCGCGTTCTGCTCCTGCACTGCGGAAGCCACCTCTGTCGTCATGGAGTTGATCCGAGACATGGCCTCGACGACCGCTTCGATTTCACTGACGGTCTTCTGAGTCGAGTCCTGCATAGTGCTGATCTGCTGCGAGATCTCCTCGGTCGCCTTGGCGGTCTGATTTGCCAAGGATTTAACCTCAGAGGCCACGACCGCGAAGCCCTTGCCCGCTTCACCGGCGCGCGCAGCCTCGATCGTCGCATTGAGCGCCAGCAGATTGGTCTGCTCCGCGATGTCGTTGATCAGGCTGACGACGTCACCAATCTTCTGGGCGCCATCGGCAAGACCTTTGACCGTGGTATTGGTGGACTCCGCCTGTCCCTTGCCGGTGGAAGCCACATTTGCTGCTTCCGCCACCTGACGGGCGATTTCCTGGATGGAGTTCGACAGCTCTTCCGCCGCCGAAGCCACCGTCTGTGCGGTCACCGTCGCCTCTTCCGAAGCACTCGCCACCGCCGAAGCGCGGCTGGTCGTCTGTTCGGAAGCTGCGGACATCGACTGGGCCGTGACTTTCATTTCGTCCGCGGCACCGGCCACACCCTCGACAACGCCCTTGACGCTGGATTCGAGATCGTCAGCCATTTTCAGAGTCGCCTGACGCTTCTCTTCCTCGGCACGCTGTTCGGCCTGAGCCTGCTCTTCACGCATACGATTAGCCTCGATGGCGTTCTCTTTGAAGACCTGAACGGCACCGGCCATTTTGCCAATCTCGTCCCGCTTCTCCAGAGCCGGCACGTCGACTTCCATGTCGCCGCCTGCGAGCCTCTGCATTGAGTCTGTCATCTGATTGATCGGCGTGATCACCGTGCGGCTGATCATGAACATCAGGCCACCCGACAGCAGAAGCAACATGCCAACGAAGATAGCCACGGCCGTCTGCGCGACGGCAACGACACCGGCTGCCTCTTCATCCGCAGCATCACTGATCGCATCCGCTGCTTCGGCAATTTCATTGAGAATCTCCGCGACGCGATCGGCATCGGTTTCCATGAGCTCGGTCGCATGATCCGAAGCGGCTTCCGCGGTGAGCATGTCACGATGGGTATCGAAGAGTTGCTCTTCCATCGTGGCGCGCGAAAACCAGGTATCGAAAGCCTCAATCAGGGCCGCGGCGTCCGCTTTGTCTTCTTCACTCTCCGCCAGTCTGGTCAGAACGTCGAAGTGCGGGCGTGCTTTGGCGGCGAGAGCATTGAATTCCCCAAGCGGCACTTCCAACGCCGTGGGGTCTTCGATAGCCATGTACTCACCGGCGGTATCCTGCATTTCGATGACGATCCGCTGCAGCTTCAAGGCTGCTTCAACTGCTGGATATTCGTTTTCGAAGAGGTTGCCAAGAACGGCGTTGACCTCAGCAGCCGACGATGTACCCGTCGCTTCAAGACGGTCGCCTTCGTCTTCGGCTTTGGCCATTTCCTCTTCGTTTTCTACCGCGAATTCGTCGAGCATCGTGATCAGACGTCCGCCAACGGTATCGAACTCATTGAGTTGCTCATCCGCCTTGATCTCTTCTTCAAGCTCAATAACGTGCTGCTCAATCAGTTCATTACCGTGCGTCATGAACTCATTGTGCTCCTTGAGCGCTTCTTCCAGTCTCGCCTGAAGTTCAGGGTCCGTCACCAGCTCATCAAGTTCGGCTTGGAGTTCTTTGAAACGCACGCCTTTTTCCGCGAATTCCTTCGAGAGTTCGCTCACATCGGAGAGCTCCTCGTCGGCGATGATTTCCTCACCGACCTTATTGGATTCCCAGATGTTCGCGATGAGATCATCGGACGTTTCGACCGTAGGCGCCGCGACATCGGTAATGCCGTTCAAGGTCTTCTCGATTGACCCCATAAAGAAGATACCGACACCGCCTGTTGCGGCGCCCAGCAAAGCCATTACACCCAAGCCCGCAAAGAGTTTCCGAGCAACGGTCAAATTAGACCGCCCTGTGGAATCTTGCGCCTGGTCCTTCCCCAAATTCTCCGCTTCCATGACTCAGTCCTCAAGAGCAATTAAGCACGAATACTTTGGGTACTATAACCAATACTGATTAATCTCGAGTTAAGATAAAATTAACTCTTATGGTTGCTGGAACTTTCACCAACACTCCATTATTGGTGTAACAATCAAAGCGTCTTTTTAAGGCAGCCGGAAGCATAGTGAGATTCAAAAAACCAAATGAGACATAGATTTAAACTATTGTTTTATATATGTTTTTGTCGCACTCACATCCTATAAAAAACCCATATTCTATGTGTGAAAACGAGGAGATATCGGTTCCTTGAGTGAGAATAACAACCTCAAGTAATTCCCCTTATCAGTCGTAGATTTACTGTCGGTCTACCTCTTAGAGTTTCCAGAAGACCGACGCGGAGCCCGCGGTTTTTCTGAATGAGCATGCAACTCAAAAGGGAGAACAGGTCGTATACCGGCAACAGGCAGAGTCACTTTAAGGTATTGAAATTACTTCATATAATAACAAAGCCAAATAGCTTTTCGTCAGAGCTGCTTTTTGCGCCCATTAGCCTTCGCTACAGGCTTCCACAACTAATTTTTGATTTCGAAGAATCGCTGGCATCAGCAGCACATGCACGCGATGTTTATGCCTATATTTATAACTGCAAGTATTGGTCGTCTTGTTTGAATAACGTATCGGCTTGGTTGGTACGTAGATGGAACTCGTTTGGATCACCCAGGCTTGGGAAAATTCGCATTTTTTTTCGCCGCGAATTCCCCAACGCCAGTTGTTATGTTGAGAATCAATTGGTTACAGCTGCAGAATACCCGAATATTGCTGAAAAATATTAGCGCACACGAGAAGACAGATCTTTAGAACGGGGCCGAGCCTGTGCACCAGATCTCGTCCCGTTCTGCCCAACGTAAATGGGCCGCCGGTCATTCACCGGCGGCCTGTGGTGCTCTTCCAACAGAAAAGCAGGTCAAAATGTTGCGGCGGACTAGCCTGCGCGGATCAGCTCAACAAATTTGTCCGCTTCCTGCTTCAGCAGACTGGCCTGCTGCGAGAGTGCGCCCGAAGCCTCCCGGATCTCGGAAGAGGAGTTACCCGTCCGCGAAACGGCTTCGGTGATCCCCTGAATGTTGGAGGTAACCTCCTGTGTGCCGGAAGCCGCCTGCTCAGCGTTGCGAGCAATTTCCTGCGTGGCCGCGCCTTGCTCTTCGATGGCCGAAGCAATGGATGTGGCGATCTGATCCACCTCGGCGACCACCTCGGTGATCTCACTGATCGCCGTCACGGCATCCTGAGTCGCGCCCTGGATCCCGCCGATCTGATCGGCGATCTCCTGCGTGGCCTTCCCGGTTTGACTGGCCAGGTTCTTCACCTCGGTTGCGACAACCGCGAACCCCTTGCCCGCCTCGCCAGCGCGTGCAGCCTCGATGGTGGCATTGAGCGCCAGCAAGTTGGTTTGCTCGGCAATATCGGTGATCAACTGAACCACGGCACCGATCCGGCTGGCCGCTTCGGCCAATCCCTTGACCACCTCGTTGGTGGCTTCCGCCTTGGCCACGGCATCGTTGGCGACAGACGACGACTTGGTGACCTGGCCACTGATCTCGTTGATGGAGGATGAAAGTTCCTCTGTTGCCGAAGCCACGGTGTTCACGCTGGCCATGGTCTGTTCGGCGCCGCTCGCGACCACCTGGGATTTGGAACTGGCTTCGCTCGCCGTCTCGGACATTGCCTGGGCCGAGGCATGCATCTGATCGGACGAACTGGAAACGGAGTTCAGCGCGGTTCCGATAACTTCCTCGAACTCGTCCGCCATCTTAAGGAGCATCTGGCGTTTCTGCGCTTCGGCCTCTTCCTTCAAGCGTTCCTGCTCACCCTGCAGCCGCTTCGCTTCCAGCGCGTTGTCCTTGAAAACCTGAACGGTCTCGCCCATACGCGCAATCTCGTCGCTGCCGTCATGGGAAACCTCGACTTCGAGGTCACCGGCGGCCAGACGGTCCATGGAGTTCATGACGTTCAACAGGCGTCGAACCAGATTGCGTCCAACGTACAGCCAGGCAATCAGGACCGCGGCGAGAAAACTGACCAGCGCAACAATGCCCAGCTGAAGCTTTCCGTCTTGGACCACGTTGTGTGACTGATCGGCAGCCGCCTGACTACTGCTCTGAGCTGCATCGGCCAGCAACTGCACACTGGCACTCAATTCGCTGGAAAGATTACGGCTCTCCTCGAGAGCCTGGAAGATCTTCTCCTGGGCTTCCAGTTCCTTTGTACGGTGGTCGTACACCGTCTCAAAGCCCTCGCCGAGTGCCTGCAATTCAGCAAGTGCGGTCATCGTCTTTTCGCGATAAGGGGTTTCGCTCGCTATTCCGGCCCGCAAAAAGCGCGCAACGGAGGCCTCGAACTCGGTCCGGGCGCCCCAGACACTGTCGAGATTCGGAAGCGTCGCCGCCTGACTGAGTTTTGCCGCCACCAGGTTCACCTGCGCTTCCAGCTCCAGATAGATCTGGAGATCCCGAAGTCCGGTCCCGAAGAGATTTGTCAGGGCCTCCTGCATCTCTGCCGAGTTTTCCATCTGAGGAATGAGCTGGGATTCCGCTGTAAAGACAGCGTTGGCGCCCCCAATCCCCGACTTAACGGCACGTAAGGCCGATTCATGCGCCAGTTCGACCTGTAACAGGGCGTCGGCCGCCGCAGTGCGAGCCGCAAGCTTTTCCGCCACGGCCTTATCCATGACATCGATCTGGGCTTCGAGCGATGCGAGAAATCCAGTCAGCGCGGCGGTGTCGGCGCCGTTGCTCTCCAGGGTGGCGATCTGTGCCTTCAGCTCTTCCAATTGCTGGCGCAAACCGGAGACGACCTGTTCCCGTTCCGCCTCGTCAGACACGATGGAAAGCGCGGGTGCGGCAGCCGCGAGCCTCGTGGTTTGCTCAGCCAGGGTCAGCGAGCGGGTGATGTCGGGAATGGCATTGCCGGTAATGTTGGAAATCGCGCTTGAGACTTCGTCCATACCCTTCCAGGCAATGCCGCTGGCGAGCACCGTCAAGGCCGCAACAAATCCGAACGATAGGAAAAGCCGTTCGCGGACACCAAGTTTTGCAAGGAGACTCTGCCGATCTCCCGCTTTTTTTGCATCCGTCTTGGGGGTTACCTGCGCATCGCTATCCGATCCCCCCTCATCACTAGAAGAGAGAGCCTTACTCTTTACGGCAGCTTTACTTCTTTCCGCAAAGGTCTTAATCGCTTGCAACATAACCACTTTTCCCATATCGGCCAGCGCCGGGTTTTGCTCCTGGCGACTGCATAACTACGGTTGAATGTTTCAATCCGTACAATATGAATTAGCGGTATTAGAATAAGGTTAATGAACTCATTTCAGAGGCTCCTGAAACGCAGGCAGAGCGCCGGTTTTCGGTTAAAACCGACTGCTTTCGTCCGACCAGGTGTCGGCACAGCTAAAAACTTGTATCCCGTTGTTGCAACGCCGCTTGCCAGCAGCTTCTCCTCGGCTTAATTTGCGCGCCGCTTTCATCGAGGAGACCGCCACGGAAGGCCTCCGACAACAGGACCTTAGCTACACCCATGCCCAATCGTCTCTCAGAGCTGCTCAGTCAGCGCCAATGGCTGCTCGCCGACGGTGCGACCGGAACCAACTTCTTCGCGGCGGGCCTGCAGACCGGCGATGCCCCGGAAATGTGGAATGTCGAACAGCCGGAGAAGGTCCGCGAACTGCAGCAGGCCTTTGTCGACGCCGGCTCCGACATCATCCTGACCAATACCTTTGGCGGCACGCGCAACCGTTTGAAGCTGCACCAGGCACAGGACCGGGTTCGCGAGATCAACCTGGCGGCGGCTGAAATCAGCTGTTCGGTCGCGCGGAATGCCGACCGCGAGGTCGTGGTCGCGGGATCGATGGGTCCGACAGGCGATCTTTTCGTCCCGCTTGGCGAATTGACCATGGAAGACGGCATCGCTGCCTTTACCGAGCAGGCCGAAGCCCTGGCAGCCGGTGGCGTAGACGTGCTCTGGATCGAGACGATCTCAGCCGTAGAAGAAATGCAGGCTGCCGTGACAGCTGCGGCAAGCACGGGCCTGCCTGTTGTTTGTACCTTCAGCTTCGACACGAACGGCCGGACTATGATGGGCGTCACCCCGGGCCAGGTCGCCTCGCTGATGCAAACCCTGCCGGTCACACCGATTGGCTATGGCGGCAATTGCGGTGTCGGCGCCGCTGAGCTGGTCGCCGCGGTTACCAACATGGTCGAGACCGCACAACCCGGCGACGTCCTTATCGCCAAGAGTAACTGCGGCATCCCCGAGTACGTCGACGGCGCGATCCGCTATAACGGGACGCCCGAGTTGATGGCTGAATACGTCCGCACCGTCGCAGATGCCGGTGCGCGAATTATTGGCGGCTGTTGCGGCACCTCGCCAGAGCACATCCGGGCCATGCGTGAAGCTCTGGACACTCACGTTCTGGGCGAAAAGCCGGACCTTGCAACCATCATTGCCCGGCTCGGTCAGATTTCGACTGGGGCCGAGGAGCAGAACCGTACGGGACCGCTTGGTGAAAACCCTGCCAATCAAAACGCTGGCAGAGGCCGTCGCCGGCGCGGCCGGGACCCCAAACGAAAGGCAGCGGACGACGGTTCCTTCCCGGGCGCTTGACGGTATTCCAAACTGTAATCGGGGCGAAGCAAAGGCCTGACGCGACTGCGAGATTGGCTTAGGGAATACGCACGTCCTCAGGCACGAAGAAGACGTGATCCTGGTCTTCCTTCGTCAGATGGCAGCCGATGCAGTACTCCACCTTCTGTGCGCCGCGCCCTTTGGTTTCACCAAAGAACTGTCCGTTGGGCATAATCATACTGTAACGCCAGTCCCCGCTGACCCGGTTGAAACCTCGTGGCATCTTTTCCATAAGGAATAGAGGACCGATGTTCACGCTGCCGTCCTTGGAAACCGAAAAGCTATCTTTTGCGAGCACAGATCCGACCGGAAAGGTACCTGCCGCCTCGTAGCGGCCGTAATCCTTGGCGGTATCGTTGGCATAGTTGTTCACGTAGCGGGCACCGTGGGTTGCAGAACGGTAGGGTGCGGTGTTGTAAAGCCCCCAATCCCGATAGAGCGGTGTCGTCTCCCTGCTTCCCGCGCGATAGCCCCTGTACATCTCTTCAATCATCTCGCCATAGACCCGAGAAGCCTCTTCCTTGGACAATCGCGCTGCATTCCTGATGCGGAAGTGTCGCCGAGGTTTTTCAGGATCGCCGCTGATCTGCGCGAGCTGAGAACCTGGCATCTCTTTCAGGCCTGGCACAGCGAGCTGATCCGCCGAAAGGCCGCCGGAAACCGCAGAAATGCCGAAGAGAAATACAGCCGCAAGCGTAGTGATTTTTGAAGGCTTTAACATTGGAACGAACTCCTCGACGGCCGAATACGACGAGCCTCATTCCCTAAACTGGAATGCCGCGCCTTCAGCCTTTCCCGGCGAAGCGGAGCCTTCCTCAATGATCCAGCAAATCATTGTCTCGCAAGGAAAACACTAGCACCCACCGTATTCACACCCCTGTCACATCTTTGTGACGCTTTCTGGCTATGGTGGTAGAGCGCAGCTTCCAACACAGCCACTGCAGAGATGATTCTTTTGTGAGGTGTACAGCGAATTCTTCGCCTGACTGCACCTGGGTTTTGAACAAATTCCAGCGCGGCATTCGTCAGGCTCATGGCTGTCATGTCCTGGCGTCGGTTGTTTGGCGGCGGCGCGTGGCTATTTTCGCCACGGCAAGCAACAAGAACGGGCTCTTTCCAACTGTAACGACCCGAAACATCGACCCCGAGGAGGAACCGAGATCATATGAAGTCCAAGTCCGGCCGCAAAAACAACGAGACCTCAAAAGACGACAGCATGAACTACGCCGAAGCCTTTGCCGAGATGACCCGCCTGAATAAACAGGGCGGCAAGGTTTATGTTCTTAAGAAAATCAATCACAGCGCCTTTAAGGTGGTCCCCCGGCCACAGCTGAGCCTGAAAAAGGCTCCCGCCGCTTAACAGCGCTCTATTTGCCGGACTGCCTCAAACATTCGCTTTACGCCGAGCCGAGACACCGAGGCAGTCCAGCAGATCTTCCAGTTCAGTCACCGAGCCCAGTATGTGATCTGCGTGATCCGTCAGCTCCTCGCGAAGCGAGGTGCCGGTGAGTACGCCGACCAAGACACCGACCTCTGCCGCGCGGCCCATTTCCAGATCGTGCAGGTTATCGCCCACCACCATGACCTCGTCGGGCGCGAGACCGGTGTCGGCACAAAAACCATGTACCAAGCCGGGCCCCGGTTTTGTTCCGTGTCCGGAATCGTAGCCGGCCAGGAAGTCGAACATCTTCACCACACCGAAACGGCCTAGACTACGAAGCGCGCCCTGTTCGCTGTCATTGGTGCCAACCCCAAGGAACAGTTCCCGGCGTTTCAAGTTGGACAGAAAGGGCACAAGATCCGTCACCGGGACCGCGCCCTCTTGCCCTCTGCGCTCGAAGACTTCATCGATCAGTCCAATCAAGGCCTCAGCGGGGCGCTGCAGCCGATGGCCTTTCATAGCCAGGGACCAGCATTCGGCAATCTCCCAATTACTGCCTGCGGCAAGAACAGAGCCGGTGCGCACGCGATCCTCTGCGGGATCGTAACCGCCGGCCAGCATCAGCCGGCGAGCAAGACCGTCGTCCTTCTGGGCAACAGTCAGGGCCGCCTCGTGATTGGCAGGCATCCAGGTCGCATAGTAGTCGAGCAGCGTCCCGTCCTTGTCGAATAGGATTCCCTTGATCGGCATTGCGACTCCATTCCTCCCGATTGTCTCTAGAGTCTACCCCAGTTCGCAGAAGCGCGAAGCTATCTTATGGCAGGCCCGGCCATTTCCGGCTTCGTTAGAAGGCCTGATCGATCAATGGCCGCCAACCGGATGCAAGCACCTTGGGACCCAGAACTTTCATGAGCTGATTGCGCAGGAAGACCAACGGTGGCGCGGTCAAACGAGCCAGACCCATCCGCTTCAATGACTGATGCTGCACCCATTGCGCCCTGCTCTTTCGCCGCTCTTCATAGGCCTGCAATGCGGCTGGTATCTCGGAGTGGCCGCGCAAGGACTCAGCCAAGACCAGGGCGTCCTCCATCGCCATGGTCGCGCCCTGCGCCATCGTCGGCAGGGTTCCATGCGCGGCATCGCCGACCAGGACCGCGGATTTCTGATGCCAGCGTGGGACCAGCATCTGCATCAGCTTTCCGGGCAGGATCGGCGCGTCCCGCTCCAGCTGCGACAAGAGTTCCGGCACAGCGCCGCCAAAACCAGCGAAGCGAGACCGAAGCAACTCGGATCCCGCTTCGGCCAGCGACCCATCCGGATCGACGAGCGACGCGAAAACATAGGCCCGCTCCTTCCCCACTGGCATGATCAGGAGCACCGTTCCACGCCCCAGCATAAAGTGCGGCTCGGTCTGGTCGGCCGGAAGCTGCGTGAGCCAGCGCCAACAGGATAGACCTGTAAAAGTAGGCGTCAGGTCTTCGCTCCAAAGCTGCGACCGCAAGGACGAATGGATGCCATCGGCACCGACGATCAGATCGTACTGCGCGCTGCTGCCGTCACTGAACGCCACCTCGGCCGCCGCATCTTCGCCCATCGTCACCTCGGTCACCGTGCAGTCGAAACGCACCGGAAGATCGGTTAGGCGACTGCGGAGAATCTCATGAAAACATGCACGCGTCAGTGCCTGAAAGACCGGCCAGTTGCCGCCATTCAGATCGAGATCAAAGAGACCCCCCGCCTTTTCGTCCAGGTAACGGATCCGCGGAAAGGTGAAAGACTGCGCGGTCACGGCCTCAGCAATACCCAGTGCTTTCATCGGGGCCACGGCATTGCCCGGCAGATGCAAGCCGGCACCCTCTGTCCGCCAGCCATTGGCCCTTTCGATCAGCTCGACCTCGTGGCCGTCGCCGCGTAGCGCGAGCGCCGTGGAGAGGCCGGCGATCCCGCCGCCACAGATGAGAATGCGCATGGCGCTAACTTTCGTCGAAACGATAACTCCGACCCAGGTTAGCGCCGGAACGCCTTCGACGTCTCGTTCCAAAAATCGGGAAGACTATCCGTTGGCAGGCGCCGCCTCATCCTCGTGATCTGCCATAGATGCCTGTCGAAGAATACCCCGGTAGATCTCTTCATCACCGACGACACCAAGAACTTTGCCTGCTTCACTCAGCACGACCGGACAGCCGGTGGCCTTGCGGAGTTCGATCGCTCGACGCATGGAGAGCGACGGCGGCGCGATCACCACCATGCCGTCTTCGTAGTTCTCATCGCCTGCTGCTTCATCGTATTTACGGATTAAAGCTGGCTCACCGCCACAAGTCACTTGCCCAAGGCTGCCACCGTTGTTCAGCCGCGCGCGGAAATAGTTTTGCGGGTCGAGAATGTACTCTTCGCCCTCCCGACGCAGGCGATCGATCGGTGTCATTAGCGACTCCCCGCGCAGCACGTTGATGGGGTTCATGTGCGCGACGAACTCCGCCACATATTCGTTGGCTGGCTTGAGCACGATCTCTTCAGGTTCGCCGTACTGGACAATGCGGCCACCTTCCATGATCGCGATATGCGTCCCGATCTTGAGCGCCTCGTCCAGATCATGGCTGACGAAGATTATGGTCTTCTTCAGCTTGCGCTGCAGTTCCAGCAGTTCGTCCTGCAGGTGATCGCGGATCAGGGGGTCCAGCGCCGAGAAGGGCTCATCCATCAGCAGAATGTCGGCATCGGTCGCGAAGGCGCGCGCCAAACCCACACGCTGTTGCATGCCGCCGGAAAGCTCGTGACCGTACTTATCCTTCCAGCGGTCGAGGCCGACCATGGCAAGCTTCTCGGCCACGATCTCATCACGCAGGCCCTTGGCCATGCCCTGAAGTTCGAGTCCGAAAACCACATTCTCATGCACCGTCCGCCAAGGCAGCAGCGCAAACTGTTGGAACACCATCGCCACCTTGTGCATGCGCAGCTCGCGCAGCGTCGCGGCATCGCAGGAGGTCACGTCGACGCGTCGCTGACCATCGTTGATCCACACATTGCCGCGGGTCACCTTGTTCAGGCCGTTGACAGCACGCAGCAGGGTCGACTTTCCGGAGCCTGACAGCCCCATCAGCACACAGATTTCGCCTTCCGCAATCTTGATGGAAGCATCTGCGACGCCCAGGATGTTCCCGGTTTTCTCCTGGATGGAATCCCGCGTTTCACCCGCATCGAGCAGCGGCAAGGCCTGTTCCGGTTTTCTGCCGAAGATGATGTCGACGTTCTTGAACTCGACGACCGGAGAAGAAGGACTTGAGGTCATGGTTTACTTACCTCCCCCCTTTTGTCCGCGCTGACGGCAGAAACGGTCTAGCAGAATGGCGATGATGACGATCGCCAGCCCCGCTTCAAAGCCTTTGGAAATGTTCACCGTATTCAACGCACGCACCACCGGCTTCCCAAGGCCATCGGCACCGACCAAAGCAGCGATGACCACCATCGAAAGCGACAGCATGATGCATTGGGTCAGCCCGGCCGTGATGGTCGGCATGGCGTGAGGGATCTCAACCTTCCAAAGCAATTGACGCTTGGTTGCGCCGAAGGATTCACCCGCCTCGACCAGGGCCTTGGGCACTGAAGAGATCCCGAGATAGGTGAGGCGAATTGGCGCCGGGATGGCGAAAATGACGGTTGAGATCAGGCCCGGCACCACACCGAGCCCGAACAGCGTGAGCGTGGGTATCAGATAGACAAAGGTGGGAATCGTCTGCATGAGATCCAGTACCGGCCGGATCGCCGTGTAGAGCCAGGGACGATGCGCAGCCGCGATGCCGACAGGAACGCCGGCCACCATCGAAAAGGCCGTTGCGCAGACCACCAGCGCGATGGTTTCCAGCGTGTCTTCCCAGTAGCCCAGATTAATGATGAGCAGAAGTGACAGAATGACGGCCGCGACCAATGCGAGCGAGCGCTGCAGCCAGTAGGCCAAGCCGGCAATCAAAGCGACGAGAACAAGTGGGTGCGCCCACTGCAAAATGTCGATCAGGCCTTCGATCGTGAATCCGAGAACGTCGGAAATGAAGTCGAAAAGCCAGGCGAAATGCTCGTTCAGAAGTTCGACGAGCCACTCGATGGTCTTGCCGAGCGGAATCTTATTCTCGGTGAGCCACTCCATGACGCCCCCCCTCTATTGGTGCCGCGGATGTTGCCGCCAGTTCTACGGACGGTCTTTAAATATAGATGGTGGCCGCAGACGAAGCACGCCTGCGGCCACCATGCCGAAAATCCATGGGCCAGAAACCCTTGGGCCGGAAAGATCCCGGATCAGAGGCCCAGGTGGGACTTAACCGCGGCCGCGCCGTCGCCGCCGTCCAGGGTCGTAACACCGGCAAGCCAGCTGTCGAGCACGCCGGCATTGGCTTTGAGCCAAGCCGTCGCAGCCTCGTCGGGCTCTTCACCGTCATCGAGAATCGCGCCCATGATCTCGTTTTCCATGGCCAGCGAGAACTTCTGATTGGTCAGAAGCTTGCCGACGTTGGGGCAATCGGAGGCATAGCCTTTACGTACGTTGGTAAAGACGGTCGCGCCACCAAAATCCGGGCCGAAGACATCATCGCCGCCGGAGAGATAGGTCAAATCGAAGTTGGCGTTCATGGGATGCGGTTCCCAACCCAGGAACACAACCGCGTCCTTTTTCCGCTGGCTGCGCTTCACCTGCGCCAGCATGCCTTGCTCAGAGGATTCCACAACCTCGAAGCCCTTCAGACCGAAGGTGTCGTTGTCGATCATGTCCTGGATCAGACGGTTGCCATCGTTGCCGGGCTCGATGCCATAGATTTTGCCGTCCAGCTCGTCCTTGAACTTCGCGATGTCGGCGAAGTCCTTCAGACCTTTCTCCGCGAGATAGGTCGGAACCGCCAGCGTATACTTGGCGCCTTCGAGGTTTACGCCCAGCACTTCGACGGAACCTTCATCGCGGTACTTGGCCAGGTCGCCTTCCATGGTCGGCATCCAGTTGCCGAGGAAAACGTCGACGTCACCGTTCTTCAAGCTTGCGTAAGTGACCGGCACCGAAAGCACCTGAACCTTGGGCTCATAACCCAGTCCTTCCAGCACCACCGAGGTCGCTGCCGTCGTCGCCGTAATATCGGTCCAGCCAACATCGGAGAAGTTGACGACCTTGCAGCTTGCCGGGTCCGCGGCGGCAGCCGGAGAGGCGTTGATCGCGCCACTCAGTGCCAAGACCGAGACCGCACTTACGGCCAGCATATGTTTGAATTTCACCATTCCCAGTCTCCCAGTTCTTGTTTCTTGATCCCGCAGCCTCAGCATGCGCATTCAAATTGGCCATCGATTGGCGTGTTTCAGGGACAGCCAAGCCAACACTACGACGTCCTTTACCTTCTGTCCCCCATCGCGAACTTGCCGCGGACAGAGAAATCGATCATGGCGTCGTCGACAGTCTGACTCTGTGTCTTGCTCAACCGCATCGTAATGCCGGTTAATCGCAGCCTCAACTGTGAGCCGTCGTTTCCCTGTACACCAAGCAGCGTTTTTGCCGCTCTGATTACCGCAAGCTTTGCTTATTTTTATTGAACGTTCAATAAAAATAAAATAGACCGGGATAAGCGCCCGAGAAGGCCCTGGCTGGTCCCCAAGATGCGTTGTCTAGGCCCATGGACCGTAATTTGTCGCAAGACGAAACGCTCTAGACGGAGAACTGCGATGCCCAAGGTGGGAATGGAGGAAATCAGGCGGCGGCAGTTGATCGACGCCACGATTGCCATCATCCATGAAGAGGGTTTCGGGGCCGCAACCATTGCCCGTATCAGCCGCCGCGCCGGCCTCTCCTCGGGCATTGTCGCCCACTACTTCAACGACAAAGCTGGACTGCTGGAAGCGACCTGGCGATCGGTCGCGGAAGACCTGCGGGTTGAAACCGTACGACGCTTGCGCGCCGCCAAGACGCCGGAAGAGCGCATTCTGGCCGTCATCGACGCCAATTTCGCGCCCTCGCAGTTTGTGCCCGAGGTCGTGTCGGTCTGGCTGTCTTATTGGGCGCTGGTGCCGCAAACACCCAATCTGAAACGGGTACACGCGATCAACGAGCGGCGCATGATCAGTAATTTTCAGCACGCCCTGAAACCGCACCTTCCGGAAGACAGAGTCAAGCCGGTCGCGACCGGCCTCGCCGCGCTTATCGAAGGTCTGTGGCTGCGCTGCGCGCTGTCGTCCGGCGGCGTCACACCGCAAGAAGCCGCCGACATCGCCCGGAGCTATGCAACCGACCAATTCAAGAAACACAGCGTCCCGCAAAAGGCGCCCCTTCAGACAGCTTCGTAAAACCTCCGCTCAGCGGACTGGTTTATTGGATAAAAAGAGATGAGTTCCCTACCTGAGCAACAGCTTTACATCGGTGGCCGCTACGCCGCCGCCACCTCCGGTGAGACCTTTGAGAGTCTCAACCCCGCAACCGGCGAGGCGATATGTCGTATTCAGGTCGCCGGCCAGCAGGATGTCGATGCGGCCGTCGCCGCAGCACAGAAAGGCTTCGAGACCTGGTCGGCCATGACCGGGGCCGCGCGCGGCCGGGTTCTGAACGATGCCGCCCGCATTTTGAAAGAGCGCAATCGGGAACTGGCCGAGTTGGAAGTGCTCGACAGCGGCAAACCGATTCAGGAAGCCGAGGTGGTCGACGTGATCTCCGGGGCCGATTGCATTGAGTATTACGCTGGACTGGCAGCCGGCATCAAAGGCGAACACATCGATCTGGGCTCCGCCTTTGCCTACACCCGCCGCGAGCCGCTTGGCGTCTGCGCGGGAATTGGCGCCTGGAACTATCCGATTCAGATTGCGTGCTGGAAATCCGCACCTGCGCTGGCCTGTGGCAATGCCATGATCTTCAAGCCCGCGGAGCTCACGCCCCTCACCGCGCTGAAGCTGGCGGAGATCTACAGCGAGGCCGGCCTGCCCGACGGTGTCTTCAATGTGGTCCAGGGCTTCGGTGCCACCGGTCAGATGCTCACGAGACACCCGGGCATCGCGAAGGTCTCGCTGACCGGTGAGGTCGGCACTGGCAAACGCGTCATGGCCGACGCCGCCGAGACACTCAAGGAAGTCACCCTGGAGCTGGGCGGCAAGTCGCCGCTGATCGTGTTCGAAGACGCGGATCTGGACAACGCGGTCTCCGCCGCCCTGATGGCGAACTTCTACACCCAGGGCGAAATCTGTTCCAACGGCACGCGGGTCTTCGTGCAATCGTCGATCATGGAGGCCTTTCAGGAGAAGCTGGTCGCGCGGGTTTCCCGCATGAAAATCGGCGATCCCATGGATCCGGATACCCATGTCGGCGCGCTCATTTCCCGCGAACATACCGAGAAGGTTTTGTCCTACATCGATATCGGCCGGAAGGAAGGCGCCGAGGTCATCGTCGGCGGCGGACGCCCGTCGGACCCGGCACTGGCTGGTGGCAACTTCGTCGAACCGACCGTCTTCGCGGCCTGTAAGGACGAGATGCGGATCGTGCGCGAAGAAATCTTCGGCCCTGTTATGGCGCTGTTGTCCTTCGAGGAAGAAGCCGAGGTGGTGAGCCGCGCCAACGACACGGACTTCGGCCTCTCCGCCGGCGTTTTCACGCGGGACCTAGCCCGCGCCCACCGTGTGATTGCCAAGCTCCAAGCCGGCACCTGCTGGATCAACAACTACAACATCACCCCGATCGAGATGCCTTTCGGCGGCTACAAGCAATCCGGTCTGGGCCGGGAAAACGGTTCAGCCGCGATCGAGCACTACACCCAGATCAAAAGCGTATATGTTGAGCTGGGCGACGTCGAAGCGCCCTATTGACCGGACAGCCGGAGCGGATGACAACCTCGCATCCGCGGCACAAAAGAGTTGAAGCGAAAAAATGAAGACGACCGATTATATCATTGTAGGGGCTGGTTCCGCGGGCTGCGTGCTGGCCAATCGTCTGACCGCCGATCCCGAGACGTCGGTTCTGCTGCTCGAGGCCGGGCCCAGGGACAACTCCTGGAAGATCCATATGCCGGCGGCGCTGACCTACAACCTCGATAACGACAAGTATAACTGGTACTACAAAACCGAGCCCCAGGCGCATATGAACAACCGTCAGCTCTACTGGCCGCGCGGCCGGGTGCTCGGCGGATCCTCGTCACTCAATGCCATGGTCTATATCCGCGGTCATGCGCTGGACTACGACCGCTGGGCCGATGAAGGCGCAACCGGCTGGTCTTACGCGGACTGCCTGCCCTACTTCCGCAAGGCCGAAACGCGCGCCAAGGGCGGCGATGCCTATCGGGGCGATAGCGGCCCGCTGCACGTGTCCACGGGCGGCGATTCCAACGAGCTGTTCGACACCTTCATTAATGCGGGTGTCGAGGCGGGCTATCCCTTCACCGAGGATATGAACGGCTATCAGCAGGAAGGCTTTGGCCGGATGGACATGACCATCCACAACGGCAAGCGCTGGAGCACCGCTTCCGCCTACCTGCGCCCGGCCCTTAACCGCAGCAACCTCTCGGTCGAAACCGGAGCGCTGAGCACGCGCATTCTCTTCGAGGGCAGCCGCGCGGTGGGCATCGAGTATGCCCAGAACGGACAGACACACCAGGTGCGGGCAGAGCGGGAAGTCATCCTCTGCGGCGGTGCGATCAATTCGCCACAGCTGCTGATGCTCTCGGGAATTGGCAAGGCGGACGATTTGAACGCGCTCGATATTCCCGTGGTAGCAGACCTGCCCGGTGTCGGCCAAAATCTTCAGGATCACCTGGAACTCTATGTTCAGCAGGAGTGCGTCAAACCGATCACCCTCTTCGATGCTATGAAACCGCACAACATGGTCAAGATCGGCATCCAGTGGTTCCTCTTCAAAACCGGCCTTTGCGCCTCCGCGCACCTGGAGGCGGGCGCCTTTATCCGCAGCCAGGCCGGTGTCGAACATCCGGATATTCAGTATCACTTCCTGCCGGCGCTGGTGAACGATCACGGCCGCGACCAGGGCGACCGTCACGCCTTTCAGGCGCACGTCGGCCCCATGCGCCCGACCAGCCGCGGCTATCTCAAACTGGCCTCGAACGATCCGCGCCAGCACCCGATCATTCAACCCAACTGCCTGGAGACCGAAGGCGACCGGCGGGAGATGCGCGACTGCGTCAAGCTGACCCGGGAAATCTTTGCTCAGAAGGCCTTCGAACCCTATCGGGGCGCGGAGCTGAAACCCGGGCCTGCGGTCAAGAGCGATGCGGAGATCGACGCCTTCGTGCGCGAGAAGTCGGACAGCGCCTACCATCCCTCCTGCACCTGTAAGATGGGCAGCGACGAGATGGCGGTGGTCGATCACAACACCAAAGTCCACGGCGTCGACAATCTCCGCGTGGTCGATGCCTCGATCATGCCAAGCATTGTCAGCGGCAACCTCAATGCCCCGACCATCATGATCGGCGAAAAGGCCGCAGACATCATTATGGGCAATGTGCCGCTGGAGCCCTCCAACGCCCCGGTTTATAAAGCGAAGAATTACGAAACGGCGCAGCGCTAAGTCTGCGCGTGGGAGATCTTATGAGCGACGCTTTTGAACTGCATCCTCAACTTGCCGCGGACTCCTTCCCAATGGTGCAGTGGCCCCTGTGCGAAGTCCGTCTGATCAACGACGCCAATTTTCCCTGGCTGGTGCTGGTTCCGGCAAGATCGGGCCTGAAGGATTTCGACGACCTCTCGCCCGCGGAGATGGTGACAGCGGGAGAGGAAATTCGTGAAGCGTCGAAGGTACTCAGAAATCTCTATCAGCCGGACAAACTCAACGTCGCGGCACTCGGGAATCAGGTGCCGCAGCTGCATATTCACGTGATTGCCCGCTTCCACGGCGATGCGGCCTGGCCGAAGCCAATCTGGGGTGTTGTTCCCGCGAAGCCCTATAGCGGCGAAGACGACGATCGGGTCGTTGCGCTGAAGGAAGCCCTTGCGGGCAGTGTTGCGGTCTGAAAGGCCTTACGAACCGCCCACGATCGAAGGGTTCAGCACGAAAAGCGCGCCGGCTTTCTTAAGGCGTTTTTCAAAGCCAGGGTCGTCGAAATGCGCCACGACCACGGTCTCGAAACCGCTATCGCGTACGATCTTGCCTTTAGCCCGGGCAATCGAGTCCGAAATCTGGTCGGGCGTCATATCCGGGCGGAAAACCACGGCGAACTGACCGCGGTCGCTCTGAGGAATGAGGGTGAGCCCGAACACGCCAACCATAGTCAACGCCAAGAGAAAGGCGATCGGGATAATGGCCTTCCAAGGAACGGCCGGCCGCTGCGGCGTCAGTTCGAGTACGGTCATACCAAGAGATCCAAGGTTAACTGTCAGTCCCTATTAACTACCCGAAATCGATTTAAAAACCATAAACAACAAGACGCTATCTGAAAATTTAAGGTTACTCGGACCGCGGTTTCCGCGCCGGGCCTCCAAATGCCGTCCTTAGCGAACCGAATTCGCAGATCTTTTATGGTTAAAAGCCTTGAAATGAACGGGCGATCTTGAGATTTAGGCCCTCGAACGCACCGCCTAGGAAAAAGCCGCTATGCAAGATTTGCTTGACCTTAATCCCGAAGTCGCCGCCGCGCTGAAAGAAGGCCGGCCGGTCGTGGCTCTGGAGTCGACCATCATTTCCCATGGCATGCCCTACCCAACCAATCTGGAAGTGGCGGGACGCGTAGAGGCTATCATCCGAGAAGCCGGCGCGATTCCGGCGACTATCGGGCTCCTGAACGGCAAGCTAAAAATCGGATTAACGGCCGAAGAGCTGGAAATCTTCGCGCAGGCAGACGACGTCGCCAAGGCAAGCACCCGAGACCTGGGTCTGATTCTTGCCTCCGGGGCGAAGGGAGCAACCACGGTCGCGGCAACTATGATCGCCGCCGCCCTCGCCGGCATCCGGGTCTTCGTGACCGGCGGTCTGGGCGGCGTTCATAGGGGCGCGGAGCAAAGTTATGACATTTCAGCTGACCTGACGGAGCTGGCGCGCCAGCCCGTGGCGGTTGTCTGCGCAGGCGCCAAGGCGATCCTCGATCTGCCGAAGACCCTGGAAGTATTGGAAACCGGCGGCGTTCCGGTGATCGGCTACCGGACAGAGGACTTTCCGGCATTTTACAGCCGGACGTCCGGCCTGCCCCTCGCCGCTCGGGTCGAAACGCCGAGCGAAGCCGCAAACGCCATGAAGTCTCACTGGGATTTAGGCCTCGAAAGCGGATTGGTCGTAGCAAATCCCTTGCCTGAGGCAAACGCTCTCGATCAGAACGAGATCGAGACTTTTATTGGAGAGGCCCTCGGGGAAGCCGAGGTGGAAGGCGTTCGAGGCAAGGATGTAACGCCATTCCTGCTGCGCCGCCTTGGTGAACTCAGCGCTGGCCGGACTCTTTCGGCCAACATCGCGCTGGTGGAGAACAACGCCCGGCTCGGCGGTGCGCTTGCCGCTGCTTACGCAGCGCTCTAAGCGCATCCACCAAACCGGTCAGACCTTTTCTGGCCTGTTCGAGTAACCGGCACCTTCACCAGGACGGGTCTTAAAAATGCGGCAGGATCACGTTGTCGATGGCGTGGATCACACCGTTTTCACTTTCGATGTCGGTTTCCACGGCTTCAGCAGCATCAACCAGCAGCTCGTTGTAACGGCCTTCGATCTGAATTTCTCCGCCCTGGAGCGACTCGATATGCGTGACTCGTCCCGCAAGACGATCCGACGCAAACCGGCCCTCCGCCAGGTGGTATTCGACCAGTCGCACAAGCTGCGTCCGGTTTTCCGGCTGCATCAGTGCATCAACTGCGCCATCCGGCAGGCGCTCGAACGCCTCATCGGTTGGCGCAAAGACGGTGTAGGGCCCGTCTTCCGTCAGCTTCTCCGTCAGACCTGCGGCCTCGATCGCCGAGACCCAGATATCGAACTTGCCTGCCGCTTCCGCGGCTTCCATCAGGTTTTCAGCTCGCGCAGCGCCGGTCGGTAACGCCAGCGTCAAGGCGAGCGACAGCATCGCGAAAAAACGCGTTCTCACCCGCATTATTTTTCTCCCAAAAAGGGGACCGCAGTTCCAGAAAGCTTGTCGCCGGCTTACTGGAGGGGTCGAATTACGGCACATCGCCAGTCTTAGGACTTAAGTGGGCGTAAGTTTGAGCGTTACAACTCTATCGCGCTGAAAACACAGGCTTCTCACTGTAATGTGAGCGGGGTCATATTCACTTGATGGCGGAATTGCTGGGCTTTGGACCAGGCGTTTACCAAACGTCACGGGCAAGGCCGCCAGCTGAAATTTATCAACCGCTCACACCGTCCTTCAGGGTAAATGGGAGGCACCCGTAGTTCTGGACGGCCAAATCCTGCTGCTTTTTAAGTTAACAGGTCATCCGCTGTTAGTTTTTACGCCCACAAGGTCGCAACAAGTGATCGGTTTCGCAGGGTTTTGCGTATAGTTTTTTGAATTTTGATTTGCGGTGCCTTGCTTATGTGTCTCTCCAAACCCCTCGTGCTCGATCACAGCCTGCCTTCGTTAAGGGAGCGCTGCCAGCCATGAAAATAGCGGTCATCGGAAGCGGCATTTCAGGTCTCGGCGCCGCCTGGGCTTTATCCCAAGAGCATCACGTCGTCGTCTACGAGGCCGGCGACCGGCTGGGCGGTCACGCGCATACCGTGACGGTCGATCTGCCGGATACCGGCAATGGGTCGCGCGGCGCAATCGATGTCGATATCGGCTTTATCGTCTACAATGAACTGAACTACCCGCATCTCACGCGCCTGTTCAGTACTCTGGATGTGCCGACCGAAGACAGCGACATGTCCTTCGCGGTCTCTCTGGACAACGGCGGCTTTGAGTATGAAGGCAGTCTCTCAGGTCTCATTGCCCAGCCCCAGAACCTGCTAAAGCCGAGTTACTGGCGGATGCTGAACGACCTTCGGCGCTTTTACCGCGAAGCCCCTGCACTTTTGGACGGCAGTGACGAGGTTGGCCCTTCGCTCGGCGATTATCTGCAACAGAATGCCTACGGACCCGAGTTCGTGAAGGGGCATCTCCTGCCCATGGGCGCCGCGATCTGGTCGACCCCTCCGGAGCAGATGCTGGACTATCCGATCAAAAGCTTCGTTGGCTTTTGCGAAAACCACCGCCTGCTATCCTATGTCGGGCGGCCGCAATGGCGCACGGTGACCGGCGGCAGCCGCTGCTACGTCGAACGGGTTGCCTCCGCCATAAACGGCGAAATTCGATTGAATGCTCCGGTGGCCGGCATTCGACGGCACAGTGCCGGCGTCATCGTAAGAGATACAGAAGGCCAGGAAGATAACTTCGATCAGATCGTCCTAGCCTGCCATGCCGATCAGGCGCTGAAAATTATCGGAGAGGACGCGGTGCAGGAAGAGCGCGAAATCCTCTCGGCGTTCCGCTACAGCCCGAACCGCGTGATCTTGCACAGCGATTCGAGCCTAATGCCGAAACGTAAGCGCGCCTGGGCAAGCTGGAATTACCTGTCAGAGCGGCCGCTCGGCGAACTGCAGGATCTGAGCCTGACCTATTGGATGAATCGCCTGCAGAACCTTGACCCGGCACATCCACTGTTTGTCACTCTCAATCCCGGCGACCGCGAGATCCACGGCCCGATCCACAGAGACCTCAACTTTATGCACCCGCTGTTCGACCGCGGCGCGCTTGAAGCCCAGCAACGTCTGAACAGCATCCAAGGCTGCAGCGGAGTATGGTTCTGCGGCAGTTACTTTGGACATGGTTTCCATGAGGACGGCCTGCAGTCCGGCCTGAGCGTCGCTGCGGCGCTCGGCTCGCCAGCACCCTGGTTCGATCAGGTGGAGCCGCGCAGCGTCGCCGCCCGCTACGCCGCACCCGCGCAGCCCGCCGACATCGGCACGGTAATGGCGGCCGAATAGGATCTGGAAGCCAGGGAAGACGAGAGCCTTATGAACGGCGAAACCATTTCCTCCAGCCTGTACTTCGGTCGGGTTATGCACAAGAGGCTGCGGCCCTTCACGCATCGCTTCGTCTATCGAAGCTTTGCGATGCTGATTGATATCGATGAACTGCCGCTTCTGGACCGTAGAATCCGCTTCTTTTCGCACAATCGCCCAAACCTTTTCTCTTTCTTCGACAAGGACCACGGCGAGCGCGACGGGACCGCGCCCAGACCCTGGATCGAACGGCGCCTTGCGGCGCGAGGCATCACGCTGGACGGCGGCAGCATACACGTGCTCTGCATGCCACGGATGCTAGGCTACGTCTTCAATCCGCTATCGATCTGGTTTTGCCGGCATCGGGACGGGCAGCTCAAAGCGATCGTCTATGAGGTGCGCAACACCTTCGGCGAGCAGCATTCCTATGTGGAGCCGGTTGCTTCGGATTGGCAGGAAGGCGATGCGCTTCTGCAGAACTGCGACAAGGACTTTTACGTCTCCCCCTTCATCGGCATGACGGCGCGATATGACTTTCGCCTGAAAGTGCCGCAGGAGTCCCTGTCGGTGGTGATACGCCAACAGGTTCCTGAAGGCGAGCAACTGATCGCGACTCAAAAGGGAAAACGCGCGAAGCTCACGTCCTTAAGCCTTGTCTCGACCCTGGTGCGTTACCCCTTCATGACTTTCAAGGTCATGGGCGCTATCCATTGGGAAGCCCTGCGTCTCTGGCTCAAAGGCGCAAAGCTGCAACCGCGGTCAAGGCAACACGGCGAGAAGAGGTCCGCGAGCGAGGAGACAGTGACGGCGCAAGCAGGCGCGCCGGCCATTCGAAATCAAAACAACAGAGCATTGCCCGTGCCATTGGCCGGCGAGTGAACAAAGAGGGATAAGACATTGGGGCTTTACAAGAACATAACCTACAAGCAGATCCATAAGCTGCTAAATCTGCTGGGCTCAACCCTGGCGAAAGGTTCCATCCTTATCTACCTGCCGGACGGCAGCACCAGCCGCTTTGCCGCGCAGGTCCCGGGCCCGAATGCCGAGATCCATATCACCTCGCCGCGGTTCTTTTCCCGCCTGGTGACCTCTGGACACCTGGGATTCGCCGATGCTTTCGTTGCCGGCGAATTTCAGACGCCCGATCTGGTCACGTTGCTCGAATTCGGCGAAGTGAACCAAGATGCCTGGGATAAAGTCCTGTCCGGACGCCCTCTGCCGCGCTTGATGAGCCGGATACAGCATCTCTTGAACTTCAATTCGCGGAAAGGATCGCGCCGCAACATCATGGCGCACTACGATCTGGGCAATAACTTCTATCGCCGCTGGCTCGACGACAGTCTGACTTATTCTTCGGCCATTTTCGCTCAGCCGGATGAACCCTTGGAAAGCGCGCAGAACAACAAGTACCGACGGCTTTCCGACATGGCGCAGGTGACACAGGGCCAGCATGTTCTGGAAATCGGTTGCGGCTGGGGCGGTTTCGCCAGCTACCTGGCGCGCGAGCATGAATGCAAGGTCACCGCGGTTACCATCTCAGACGAGCAGTACAATTTTGCACGGCAACGTATCCAGGCCGACGGCTTGAACGAGCGTGTGGAGATTCTGCGCCGCGACTACCGGGACATCGAAGGAAGCTTTGACCGGGTGGTGTCCATCGAGATGCTGGAGGCGGTCGGCGTGCGCTACTGGCCGGTTTTCTTCGACAAGCTGCGCAGCAGTCTGCGCCCTGGCGGAGTCGCCGCCCTTCAAGTCATTACGATCGACGATCAGGTTTGGGAAAACTACAGCAAGAGTACTGAATTCATTCAACGCCATATTTTTCCCGGCGGGATGTTGCCATCACCTGAGATTATCGCAGAACAGTCGGCCCGGGCCGGGTTGAAGTATCAGAACGAAAGCGGTTTCGGCTGGCACTACGCGGAAACGCTCAGGCGGTGGCGCAACAGCTTTGAAGATGCCTGGCCGAGCATAGCGCCCCTCGGCTTCGACGAGCACTTTCGTCGCCTTTGGACCTATTACCTGGCCTACTGTGAAGCTGGTTTCAACAGGGGCCGTATTGACGTTAAGCAGTTCGCGCTTCAACGACCTGCCTGATCATTAGCCAGGCTGATCCGAAAACTACTTTTGAGCGAATCTTAAGAGGCCTCTGGCTCGCCGAAGTCCAGCACCACCATAATCATATCTATGGTGGTGCCATCAGTCGCGAGCGGCAGCGCCAGGCGTTGGTAGACAATGAAGTTCTTTTCTTTTACCGGCATCGGTACGGGACCAACGGAGGGGCGGCCGCTCTCGACAATCGCAACATGATCCCTTTGGTGCTGTTCTAAGAATTCGGGATCGTAAACCTCATCAAACCAACCACCTGTCGCGTCGCGGCCATAACGGCCAACGATGCCTGTGCCGATGAGACGATGGCGAAAACGATATTGATCTCCGTCCCTTAAAACATCCACGAGGTTCAACCAGGGTAAGACGCTCGGAAGTTCTAAAGGATCGATTGCGTCACGCCCTGGCAGGCGCCCGGCCTTAATTTTTGAGTGCCAATAGACGTAGGCCTCGCGATGGAGCGGACTTCGTAGCCGCAGCAGCAGATCCTCATCTTCACGCATAAACTCCCCTGCCCGCCCCCTCTAACACTCTCAACACGCCATTTCCCACTGCGCATACTACTGTATGCTATCTGGTTAGTATTTTTGTCAAATGCTTTTGCTGCTATTGCGAGTAGAAATAACAAACGACCAGAAGCAGTGTTTCTTACAAAGTTTCAGCCGTGCCGCGTACTAAAGTTTCTCCTTTGACGAAACCACTTTGAACAAAGTCGCGGCGCAGACGACGCGAAAATCCCACATTGCTGCGGTTGTGCAGCAACGGCAGGCCCCTCCGCGCAGCCACATGCCGGCTGGCTTTGGTCTTTTATCTTCCCCTTTTAGTGGCAACACCGAATTGGATAGAGACTTCAAATACCATTTTTTGGATCGTAAAGAGCTGTTTATTTACACCAATTGGAAATCCTTAGGAAGCCCCCTCCGCGGCAATAAAATGCACAACAAGACTTGGTGAAGGCAAAAGACCGCAAAGAAAAATGTAATTATCAGCTACGCGCACCAGGGCCGGAGTCGCAGTGATCACCTGTTCCTACCGGGTGCCAGGCAGCAGACGACGCGTTATGGCAAAGAGTAGTGGATAAGGCAGCAGCCGAAGAAACTTAAGCAAATAGGCAAGCCTGCGCGGAAAGATCACTTCAAAGCGCGGCGACTCAAGGCCTGCGACCATCGCCCTAACCGCATCCTCCACATCCATGAGGAATGGCATCGGGAAAGGGTTTTTGTCCGTGAGCGGCGTCTTCACAAAGCCAGGATTGACCAGTTGGATCTTCACCCCAAAGGCATCGCATTCTGGCTTCAAGGCCTCCGCCATGTTGATTAGCCCAGCTTTTGTCGCGCCATAGCCCGCAGAGGTCGGCAGTCCCAGATAACCGGCGACTGAGGAAACCAAGGCTATGTGTCCCCCCCGCCGTTCGATCATTGCTGGCAACAGGGCCTCCAAACAGTGCGCGCACCCCATGACATTGAGGTCGATCAGGCCGCGCACGTCCTGCGCACTGAAATCCCGCGCCATGACTTCGCGGTGGGTACCGGCGTTTAAGATGGCGAGCCCAATCGGCCCAGCGGTATTTTCAATCTCTGCTCGGACCTTGGAAACTGCCGCCGCGTCAGTGACATCCAGCGGGTGTACGGTTAATGCTCCTGCCGCGCCGATGAGCTCCTGCGCAAGCCCCTCCATCGCTTCTCGCCGGCGGGCCGAGACGGCCACACGGTAACCCTCCTTCACGAGAAATGTTGCGAGGGCGCGACCTATGCCAGAGCTGCCACCTGTAATCCAAATGCACTCATCGACACTCACCAAGCGTTTCTTCAAGGCAGACTTCCTCTCTAGCAGAGCTCTCACTGACCTGCGCGTTGCCCGCTGCGCCACGCTTTTTCAATACCACATAGCGCTTTACGAAGAGGGCAAAGGCTTGGATTGGCCGGAACCCAAAGGCCTGCGGTTACGAACCGGCCGCCCTTCTCGTCTGGCCCAAAAGGGCGCGCGGCACGCAAAAAGGTCACAGCATCGTGCTTGCTAACAAAGCTTAACCAACTTGAAACCGGCACGGGTTGACAATAACTTCAGTGTCAAATGCCGACTCGCGGTGTAGAATCGCTGTTGTCGCAAGCAGTTACGACGAACAGGCAGGCTATGATATCGCTGCCCCGTTTTTCTTTGAAAGCCGTCTTATCCAGAGTTGGATTGGCAGGCTTCTTGGCCCTGGTTCCGGCAACCGCCGGCAGCCATCCGCATGTCTGGATCGATGCGGTGGTAAAGCCGCAGTTCAAGGACGGGAAGATCGTCGCCTTTGCCATCGACTGGACCTTCGACGAGCTTTACTCCTTCCTGGTCATCGACGATTTCGACAGCAACAAGAACGGTACGCTGGATGGTGAAGAACTCGATGCCCTCGCCAAGGCCAGCGTGGATACACTGGCGATCAGCAACTATTTCACCCGCATCATGGTGGACAACGAGCGGCTAAAGGACATCTCCTTCGAGAACCTGACGGCCGATATCTTCCTGGAGCGCATCAGCTATCACTTTACGGCGCAGCTCAAGGAACCGCTCGATATCCGCACGCAGGATGTCACCTTCGGTACTTTCGACGAGAGCTACTACATCGAAATCCTGCTCGATCAAAACGACCCGGTCCGCTTCGAGGGCGACTGGCCGCGCGCCTGCCGCTATGAGATTGCCCGGGACGAAGTCAACAAGATCTACTTCGATCTGGTCGCCCCAACTATCGTGCGCTTTCCCTGTCCCATTTCCTGAAGCTTGATGCCCCTTTTTTCCCGCTTCCTGGCCCCGCTCCTTTTCTGCGGCGGCTTCCTTCTCCTCGCCGCCTTCGCGGTCACCAGCAGTCCCGCCGTGGCGCAAATCCTGCAAGACAGTCAAAGTGAAGCGCCGGCAAGCCCCGGGCTTCCTGGCCTCTCGCCGCAAAGCGAACCGAAAGCAGCTCCCGGTCCGCTGGAACGCCTGATCCTGCAGGTCCGGCAGAAGCAGCAAGAGCTGCAACGGGATCTGACCCGGCTGGTGCGAGAGATGAAGACCGACTCCACAGGACAGGCATTCTGGCTGCTCCTCCTTGCCTCCTTCATCTATGGCGTTTTCCATGCCGCCGGGCCGGGCCATGGCAAGATTGTGATATCTTCCTATCTACTTGCGAGCGAAGACCACCTGAAACGCGGCATTAAGCTAACTTTTGCCTCCTCTGTGGCCCAGGCGGTGTCTGCGATCCTTCTCGTGGGGCTGCTTGCCATCCTTCTGGATCTTTCGCGTCTGGAGGTGACTGGACAAACCCGCACCCTGGAACTGGTTAGCTACGGTCTGGTCATCGCCATCGGCCTCTGGATGCTCAACGGCGCCATCCGGGGCAAGGGTTGCGGCCACGACCATGGTGCTCATGACCACGATCATGAACATCATGGGCATGAGCATCATGGGCATGGCGCTGCTTGCGGGCATCACCACGCGCCTCCGCCGCCGGCTAGTAAAACCGGGATCCGGCAGTATCTCGGCATCATCCTGGCTGTGGGAATCCGGCCCTGTAGCGGCGCGGTAATCGTGCTGCTCTTCACCTTGGCGCAAGGACTCCTGCTCAGCGGCATTGCGGCAACCTTCGCCATGGCACTTGGCACCGCCATCACCGTCTCGGCGCTGGCGGTTTTCAGTGTGGGATCACGCCGTCTCGCACTGCGCCTTGCTGGAAGCGGCTCGAGCTGGCAGCGCCCGGTTCAGGTCGGTCTCTCAGTGCTGGGCTCGCTTCTGGTCATCGGCACAGGCGTCATTCTATTGCTGGCGACGCTGGATCAAACGACGCTGCTGTAAAGCCAGAAACAAAACCGGTCGCTCGATCGGAACAGGCCTTTTACCAGCCCCCCTTGCTCGCGCCGGACGGAGTTGACCGCCGGCATATACGGCAGATCCGATCCCGGCCCTGACCAATGAGATGTCCCGATACCGGCGACATCCAGGCTGCATTGCACCAAGTCGGCGTGACCTTAAGCGCCGATAACTCACGCATTCGTGTGCCCATTTGACAGCGTTCGCCAACCACAGATCCAAGAACAGCCGCGCGATGAACCGGAAAATCGTCTATCGTGACGCTCTATGGCTCAAAAGCGATCCAACACCGTCTCCAGCTGGACCGGTTTCCTCCGTAAGCTGGCTGCCGCCGGCGCCCTCGCCTGCCTTCAATTCTGGCCGCCCGCTGTTTCGAGTGCGGCGGCCGAGAACGTGGCACTGGAACTGGTGCTTGCGATTGACGTGTCCTCCAGCGTCGATGAAAGAGAATACAGCCTGCAAATGTCCGGCTTCGCAGCAGCTTTTCGTCATCCCGAGGTTGTCGCCGTGATCGAAAGCCTGGGCAGTCAGGGCATGGTTGTGACGCTTGTCCAGTGGTCCGGGGCCGATACCTACGTGCAGGCAATCGACTGGACCCGCATCAACGGCCAGGAGAGCGCAGAAGCCTTTGCCGTGGAGGTCGAGACTGCGCCGCGTCTGATCGAGGGCGGAGCAACCGCGATCGGTGACGCCATGCTGTTCGCGAGGGCTCTGCTGGAACTCAATGATTTCGTCGGCACCCGACGCACGATCGATGTCTCCGGCGACGGGATCGCCAATCAGGGCAAGCAACCCGCCGTGGCGCGTGCGCTTTTGAATGCTGAGGACATCACCGTCAATGGGCTCGCCATCCTCAACGAGGAACCGCGGCTGGGTGCTTACTACCGTGCCGGCGTCGTGGGTGGACCGAACGCCTTTCTCATCACTGCCACCGATTTCGAAGACTTCGCCCGTGCGATCCGGATCAAACTGGTCACAGAGATCGACGGCCCGCTGATCTCGGACCTGCCCGACGCCATCGAAATGGCATCCGATGAAGGCCAGCGACAAGATAGCGATGCCCAGGCCATCAGACCGACCGCTCGATAAGAAAGGGAAGTATTACCCTATGCATGTCGTTATTTTCGAACTAGAGCCGAAAGCGGGTCATCGTGACGACTATCTGGGTGTCGCCGCCGATCTGCGCGCCGAGTTAGAGAAAGCTGAAGGCTTCATTTCAGTCGAGCGTTTCAGCAGCCTGACCACCGAGGGCAAACTGCTCTCCCTATCCTTCTGGCGCGATGCGGAATCCGTCAAGGCCTGGCGCGAACAACGGGAACACCGGAAAGCACAGGCCAGAGGCAGGGGCGAACTCTTCGCCGACTATCGGCTTACGGTCGCGCAGGTGGAACGGCAATATGGCCTCTATGACCGTGGCCAGGCGCCGGCTAGGAGCGACGAAGAAGGAGACTAGGCGGATTGGATCCATGAAGATCTTTGCGGTGCTTGGGATCTTTACCAGTCTTACGCTGTTTGGCGCGCAGAATGCCGTGGCGAACGGCCTTGCCGTGCCGGCCGACATGATCGCCATCTACGAAAGCGACACAGTGCTGGTAGATGCCTACCCCTGGCCGGGTATGACGCTGCGGGTCGTGGTCCGCCTGGCAAGCCTGGACGTTCCCCGCTCGCCTGGACAATGCCAACGCGAGTCAAAGCTGGCTGCGGAGGCCCGGCGCTTCACCGAGCGCCGGATCGGCAGTCTCATTTCTCTGAATGGCGTCCGTGACGGCGACAGCTTCGGCAGCGTACGTGCCAATATCACCACGCAAAAAGGTGAGGACCTGGCGCACCTCTTGATTGAAGCCGGCTACGCCCGCCCCCATGACGGCGGTGAAACAGACGGTTGGTGCCCCTAAAGCTTAGGCTAAATCCCCGCCATATCTGCTTGTGACGATCTACTGTCACGATACCGCGCTAGACAATTTCGGGTTGTCCGCACAAAGTGCGGCAGCAACCCCGACCTTACACTTTCAAAACAATTCAAGGTTTACTCGGTATGAAGTTCAGATCAGCCTGCCTATTCGTTATTTCACTTTTTTTAACCGCGCCGGCCACAGCCAGCGATGCGCAGCTTGAGGAATTGACTGTCACCTACTTCAACGCCCTTCAGTCGGAGGGAGTGGGCGCCATCTCTCGATTCTTACACCCCGAAGCCCAAAACGAATTGCGGGAAATGATTCTCCCCGTCTTCGAGTTCGAAGCCGAACAAGGCAGACCTGGACTGACCCAAGTCATCTTTGGCGGCCCCAAGGACATTGAAGAAATCAGAACCCTTTCTCCGGAAGATTTCGTCGGCGCCTTCATGACTTTTCTTGGCAACCAGATGCAGGATCTGAACGTCAAGTTCGACAAAATCGAGGTCCTGGGAACGCTCCCTGAAAACGATTTACGGCATGTTGTGACGCGCATCACCGTAGGCGCGGATGTCGTCTCCCTCACGCAAATGGAGGTCCTGACCTATCGTCCCTACCAGGACAGTTGGCGCTTACAGTTGAACGGTCAGTTCAAAGGCATCGCTGCAGCGCTTCGCAACAACGTCATCCAACAGTAAGCGCTTGCCGCCGCAAAAGTTTAGTCAGGAAACTGTAGGCCCGCCTCAGGAAAGGCGGGCCTTCGCCACTTCCGGCGCTCTTTCAACCCTTCTTCGGCAGCCAGCCATCGAGGAACTTGCCCAGCCAGTCCTCCAGCGGTTCATTGTGCAGTTTACTGTCAGCCATCTGGCGCTCAGCCGAGTGGGCGCCCGGTTCAACCAGCATATGCCCCGCTTCATCGATCCAGCGCTGTGAGATTTCGGGCGTAACCTCGGGGTGAAACTGGATTCCGTAGATCTTTTCCCCGAGACGGTAGGCCTGGTTGGGGAAGACCGGCCCGGTCGCCAGCAACTCAGCACCGTCGGGGATATCGAAACCCTCTTTGTGCCACTGATAGACGTGCAAGGGCTCCCCCAGGAAGCCGTTGGATGCCACCGTCGGTTCGATCTTTACGAAACCGATTTCGTGCCTGCCCTCGGGATGGCGCGACACCTTCGCGCCGAGACTGCGCGCCAAAAGCTGTGCGCCGAGACAGATTCCCAGATAGGGCTTCCCGGTCGCTGCCCAGCGGCCCACCCAATCGATCTCCTCGGCAATGTAAGGCGCGTTTTCACCGTCGTTGGCGCTTTCCGGGCCGCCGTACACCACGGCCGCCGCGAACTCGGAGCCGTTGGCCGGATCAGGCAAGCTGTCTCCACGCCCCGGCGAACACCACTGAACCTCGTATCCACGCTCTGTCAGCATGCGTGAGGCACGATCGTCGCGTTTACCGACGGGATGATCTATCAGGAGCACTTTTCGGGACACGCAACTCTCCAGTCACAGCTCGGAACTTCATCGCAATGATTTAGGGCTCAAACCACCGAAGGGCAAATTTGCGACGAGCCTCGTCATTTTCTATGCGCCCCCGGCTGCCGTTCGAGCGCCGAGAAAGGCTGACATATGAAACTCGGCCTGTTCCGGCTCGTAGCGGGACGAAACACCGATCGGACAAGCACGTCGCGCCCGGCAACCCAGCGTCATGCAATCCGCACCGGCGGGCGTTGCAAGATGCCCGGCGCAGCGCGGCACGTCGTACCCACCGGCGCCAAAGGCTTCGACCGGACAGCTCGACAGACAGGGCCGATCCGAACAGCTTTCACAGGGAGAGGATGCGGCTTCGAGCGGTGGCAATGCGAGCGCTTCGGCGAAACACAGTGCGCCCCTATATGCATGCCACAGGCCGAAATCCCGATGGATCAGCATCCCGAGCGGGGATGGCCAGACTGGCTCCGACTTCAGCGCCCAACGCTGAAAGGGAAAGTAGGGTGGGCCTCCGAAAGGGAATACCGGCTCGGCTTCCAGCTCCGTAGCAAGTTCTGTGATAACGCGCAGGCTCCAGCGGTCGAGGGGTCCCAGCTCAGCCCCCGCGTCGCTTAAGACCTGCGTTTCAGGAGATGCGGAAAAAACCTGCCACATCCGGGCATCGACGTTGCCCAGCAAGAGGATTGTTCGGGGCCGCCGGCCATTGGTGAGCGCCGGAACCGCCTCCGCCTCGTCGGGATGAAACCCACCGCGCAGAGCAAGTCCTCGCTGCTCAGCGGCCAAGCGAACCTTTTCAAGCTGCATCGCCGCCTCTTTCGCCACCGGCCGGGGTTTCATCTTCGCCTTCAGATCCGAGATGCTTGGCGTCAGGTCCATCGAACCACTCAATGACGTGGTCTTCCAATTCCGCATCCTCAACACCGACTTCCGAAACGGCGCGGCCCATAACCGAAATACCCGCGTCGTGGACCGAATTCGGATCGCCTGAGACGAGAGGATGCCAATCGGCAAGGGCCTTGCCCTCAGCCAGCATCCGATAAGCGCAGGTCGCCGGCATGAAGGCGAGCGATCTGATGTTATCGGGGGTCAGGGTCACACAGTCGGGCACGTATCGAATGCGTTCTTCGTAGTGACGGCAGCGGCAGGTGCCAAGGTCGAGCAGCTTACAGGTCACATCGGTCGCAATGATCTCGCCGCTGTCCTCGTCTTCGAGTTTGATAAGACAGCACTTACCACAGCCGTCGCAGAGCGATTCCCATTCATCGCTGGTCATTTCGTGAAGCGCCTTACGGCGCCAGAAGGGAAGCTCCGAAGCCATACAAGGCTGATACACTCCAGCAGACCACGGCACAAGCCGCGAGAAGTAACGCCGCTCTGAAAGGCGCTTTTCCAGACCGCGCGGAGGTCCAAAGAGCGGCCGATGAAAGACCTGCACGGCAGCAATTGACCTGCCGACCATTCCGGCATAGAAGTTGTATATACAACTTTGGAAAGCACAGCATGACCGACAATGGATCCTTCGTCCTCTCGCCAGGCGAACTCACACTGAACGACATCCGTATGCTGTGGATGGGGAACCAGCCTTTGTCCCTGTCGCCCGACTGTGCGGGGGCCATAGACCGCTCGGCGGAAACCGTGGCCGCGGTCCTGCGCGAAGGGCGTACGGTTTACGGCGTAAACACCGGCTTTGGCGTACTGGCCAGAACCTCGATCCCCAACGACCAAGTCGCAGAGCTGCAGCGGCGGCTGGTTTTATCACACAGTGCGGGGGTCGGCGCCCCCCTCTCGGACCGGGTGGTCCGCCTGATCCTTCTGCTGAAGATCAACGCGCTGGCGCGCGGATTTTCCGGTATCCGGCGCGAGGTCATCGACCGGCTGATCGCACTGTTCAACGCTCAAGCCTACCCGGTCATTCCGGCGAAAGGCTCTGTGGGCGCTTCCGGAGATCTGGCGCCCCTGGCCCACCTCTCGGGCGTCCTGCTTGGGGTTGGTCAGGTCAGGCTCCAAGGCCGGACTCTGGACGCGGACGAGGCCCTGGCTGAATTGGGACTGGCGCCACTTGAACTCGCGGCCAAGGAGGGTCTAGCCCTGTTGAACGGCACACAGGTCTCGACAGCACTGGCACTGGAAGGCCTGTTCCTTACAGAGCAAGTTTTCGATGCGGCCATCATCGCCGGAGCCATGTCGGTGGACGCTGCCCTTGGCAGCGACACGCCCTTCGACCCGCGTATTCATGAGCTTCGGGGACAGGAAGGACAGATCGAGGTTGCCGCCCGCCTCCGCGAACTGCTGGCGGACAGCCAGATTCGCGACTCGCATCTTTCCTGCGATCGTGTCCAGGATCCCTACTGCCTGCGCTGTCAGCCGCAGGTGATGGGCGCCGCTCTCGACGTGATGCATCAAGCCGAAAAAATCCTCACGCGCGAGGCCAATGCCGTCTCGGACAATCCCCTGGTGTTTGCCGATACAGGCGAAATTCTCTCCGGCGGCAACTTTCACGCGGAACCCGTTGCGATGGCGGCCGATATGCTGGCGCTCGCAATTGCGGAAATCGGGGCCATTTCCGAGCGCAGGATCGCACTGCTCACCGACGCGACCATGAGCAGCCTGCCGGCTTTTCTGGTGGCGGAGCCGGGCCTCAATTCCGGCTTTATGATCGCCCATGTGACGGCCGCGGCACTGGCAAGCGAAAACAAGTGCTTAGCCCATCCCGCCAGTGTCGACAGCCTGCCGACTTCGGCCAATCAGGAGGACCACGTAAGCATGGCCACGCATGCTGCCAGGCGCCTCGGAACGATGCTGGAAAACAGTGGTTATATTGTCGCGACAGAGCTTCTCGCGGCCGCACAAGGACTCGACCTGCGCCAACCTCTGGTAAGCAGCCCTAAATTGACAAATCATCTACAACTCATACGTAAATCGGTGCCGTTCTTAGACAACGATCGACAGATCGGCAGAGATATCGAAACAATTCAAAGTCTTATTCTTTACCGCAGCTTTTGCCTATGATTTAGAGTTGTGATAATCTGTTTCATTATCAGTTTACGTTGTCAGTAATGGTTCGTCCTGACTCTTACACGTAGACGCTCGCGATAGTTGAGGCTATATTTCCATTAATAGGGAATCACTTTGGTCCAATAAAAATACCAATATTGGGATAGGAGTGTTTCTTTTAGCGATGGAAATCGGATACCGAAGGTAAGAAAATTGAGTATTTTGCCGGCGTCAACTGAAGAAAAATCTGAAGATTCGCAGGAGCAGTTTGTGCTTGACCAACAGATCAGCCATTTGCTCCGTCGCGCACACCAGCGTGCCTCTGCGATCTTCTTGTCAATCCTGGGTGAACACCAGATTACACCCACCCAGTTCTTTGCAATGGCCCGATTGCACGAAAAAGGGCAACTCTCGCAGAACAAGCTTGGCCGCTATGCCGCGATGGATCCCGCGACGATCCAGGGCGTCATTCGCCGTCTGCATGAGCGAGGCATGATCGAGCGTATTCCAGATTCCACGGACCGCCGCCGCATGGTGTTGAGTCTGTCTCCCTTGGGACACAAGACAGTGGAAGAACTTCTGGCGGGTGCGAAACGGGTCGACAACGAGATTCTCGGTCCGCTCTCGGAAGAAGAGCGCGCGCAGTTTTTGAATCTGGTCAAAAAAGTTATCTAAAGCACGATCGGCACAATCCGGATTCCATTTTCTCCGCTGGTTGTGCATTCGCGACAAGTCTGCAGAGTAATACCAAAGCTTGTCGGCGTTCGAATGGGGATCGAGCGCAGTGCTCTGCGTGATTTCTCTCTTTACCGGCGGCTCCATCTGAGCTAGCTGGTAAGTCAAAGATCAAGACCTTGGTCAAGGGCAGCCGTTCGTCGGCTGCCCTTGTCAGGTTGAGTTCTCTTGCTGACGACCGACCTGCTCTCCAGATTCTCCGCCGCCGGTTCCCGATAGGTGGCGTAGAAGCGGCAAGGCCGGTCCTGATCAACCCCGGTTTTGAGTAGAGACGCACAATGTCAAACGCCGCGATCGATACCGACGTCGTCATCATCGGTGCAGGGCCCGTTGGCCTCTTCGCCGTGTTCGAGCTCGGCTTGCTCGACCTAAAATGCCATCTCGTCGATATTCTCGACCGGCCCGGCGGACAGTGCGCGGAACTCTATCCGGAAAAACCCATCTACGATATCCCGGCCTTGCCGATGTGTACCGGCCAGGAACTGACCGATCGTCTGATCGAGCAGATCACGCCCTTCTCGCCCGAGTTCCATTACGGGCAGATGGCCGAGAAACTTGAAAAGATGGACGATGGCCGCTGGCGCCTGACAACCGATATCGGAACGGTTCTGCAGGCGCCCGTCGTAGTGATCGCAGCCGGCGGCGGCAGCTTCGTGCCCAAGAAACCACCGATCAAGGGCATCGAGGCTTACGAAGGCACATCCGTTCACTACGCCGTGCGCAAGATGGAGCAGTTCCGCGGCAAAAACATACTGATTGCCGGCGGCGGCGACTCAGCGCTGGATTGGACGATCAACCTTCAGCCACTGGCCACCAAAATGGCGCTTGTTCACCGACGGGACGATTTCCGTGCTGCACCGGACTCCGTCAACAAGATGCGTGACCTCGTGGCGAACGGCGATATGAATCTGCACATCGCTCAAGTCTCCTCTTTACATGGCGACAATGGCCAGCTCGAGGGGATCACGCTCAAGAACAAGGAACAGGGCGAGTTTCAGGTCGAATGTGACACCCTGCTCGCCTTCTACGGCCTGACAATGAAATTGGGGCCAGTCGCCGAATTCGGCCTGAATCTGCATGAAAACCTGATCCCGGTCGACACCGAGAAGTTCGAAACCAGCGAGCCCGGCATCTTTGCCATCGGCGACATCAACTGGTATCCGGGCAAGCTGAAACTGATCCTCTCCGGCTTCCATGAGGCGGCGCTGATGTCCCAGCAGGCTTTCCGGATCATCCATCCTGATCAGAAACTGCGCTTCCAGTACACGACCTCCAGCTCGAGCCTGCAGCAGAAACTGGGCGTGTCTTAAAACCCAGGTCGTTTCCCGACTGGTATTGCAAAGCAGGGCCGCGATCAGGCCCTGTTTTCGTTTATTGACGAAGTAGAACGTTCGTTTTACTTTCCGCTTCATGACGGAAACCAAAGACAGGATCGCGGCGCGCCTGGAGGTGAGCTTCGCCCAGCAGGGCTTTGCGGAGCCCGGCATCGATGCTCTGCGCGAAGACGCAGATGTCAGCCTGCGCACGCTCTACAAGCACTTCCCCTCGCGCGAAGAGATGGTGCGCGGCGCACTGGAGTACCGCAACCGCCGCTACCTGGATCACCTGGCCGAGGATCCAAGACCCAATCCGGATGTGCTAGATCTCTTTCACCGGCTTGGGAGCTGGCTTGAAAGCAGCGGCAATAACGGATGCCTGTTTCTGAATGCGCTGGCGGCTCATCCCGGCAGCGACATGGTGCGTGAAATCGCCGAAGCCCATAAGACGTCCGTTCAGAGAGTCTTTTCTCAACGTTTGGCATCGGCGGCACCCAGCCTCTCCAAAAGCAAGCGGCAATCACTCGCCGACGCCCTGGTGACGATCCACGAGGGGCAAGTCATGACCTCGATTGTGAAGGGGCCAGAGGCGGCAACAAAAACAGCTGTTGCCCTTGCACGGACTCTCTTGAAAGCGGAAGGAATCCTATGACGGCGATCCCTGAGACGATGGCAGCCGTTCTGCTGACCGGTCACGGCGGCTTGGACAAGCTGGATTATCGTGAAGACGTGCCTGTACCGAAACCCAGGCCGGACGAGGTTCTCATCCGGATCGCGGCGGCGGGCGTGAACAACACCGACATCAATACCCGAACGGCCTGGTACTCCAAAGCGGTCGAACAAGGCACCAACAGCGGTGGCGCCGGCGGCTTCGATCAGGCCGACGATGCCGACGCCAGCTGGTCCGGTACGCCCCTCACCTTTCCGCGTATCCAGGGCGCGGACGTCTGCGGCCATATCGCGGCAGTCGGGGCAGACGTAGACGCGGCCCGGATTGGGGAGCGGGTGCTGGTACGCAACATGCTGCGCCATTACGTCGACTACCGGCCCTATGAATGCTGGACCATTGGATCGGAAATGGATGGCGGCTTCGCTCAGTTTGCCGTGGCGCCGGCGCGCGAGACTCATACCGTCAACTGCGACTGGTCGAATGCGGAGCTGGCCTCTGTCCCCTGTGCCTATTCCACGGCGGAGAACATGCTCCACCGCGCCCGGGTGGGGACCGAACGGGTGCTGGTCACCGGTGCCTCCGGAGGTGTCGGTTCTGCCGCCGTACAGCTGGCCAAACGCCGCGGCGCGGAGGTTATCGCCATTGCCGCCCAGTCAAAAGCCGCCGAAGTGAAAAGCCTCGGCGCAGACCGGGTGATCGACCGTAACGCCGATCTGCTGGCGGAGCTGGGCCGCGAGAGCGTCGACGTTGTGATCGATCTGGTTGCGGGCGAAAACTGGCCGACTTTTCTCGAACTTCTCGTGCGTGGCGGCCGCTACGCGACAGCTGGGGCCATCGCTGGCCCCCTGGCCCAGATCGATGTGCGAACACTCTATTTGAAGGACCTGACACTCTTTGGCTGCACCTTCCAGGAAGACGAGGTGTTCGAAAACCTGATCGCCTACATCGAACGCAGTGAGATCCGCCCGGTCGTCGCCGAGACCTATCCGCTGGACGCTATCGCCCAGGCTCAGGAAGATTTTCTTGCCAAGAAACACACTGGCAAGCTGGTCCTGATCCCGCCACGGTCTGCGCCATGAAAATCGAGAAGATCGAGGTTTATCAGCTCGACCTGCCCTACAGCGGTGGCACCTACAAACTCTCCGGCGGTCGCGAGTACACCAGCTTCGATGCGACCTTCGTTCGTGTGGTCGCTGACGACGGAACCGATGGCTGGGGTGAAAGCACACCCTTCGGCAGCAGCTACATCGCCGCGCACGCCCTCGGCGTCCGCGCGGGTATAGCCGAAATCGCGCCGCATCTTCTGGGACGTGATCCGCGGCACCTCGACCGGATAAACGAGGCGATGGATGCGGCGCTTCTCGGCCACAATCATGCAAAGACCCCGATTGACGTCGCTTGTTGGGATCTCTTTGGCAAATCCGTAGATATGCCAGTGTGCGACCTGCTCGGAGGAAGGACCGGTTTTCGCATGCCGACGATCTCTTCCATCTACGCCGGCGCCCCGGAGGAAATGCGCGCCCGCGTCGCCGAGCACCGGGCGCGCGGTTACCGGGGACACTCGATCAAGATCGGCGCGCTGGACAGCGAAGGCGGTCCGACGCTGGACGCGGAACGGATCCGAGCCTGCCTTGCAGACCGCCAGACCGGCGAGTTTTTTCTGGTCGATGCCAATGGCGGCCTTGTCCCGGAAACGGCCCTGCGCATGCTGGCGCTGCTCCCGGCAGGTCTCGACTTTGTCCTGGAAGCGCCTTGCGCGACCTGGCACGAAACTCTCTCGCTGCGCCGGCGCTGCAAGGTCCCCATCTTTCTAGATGAATTGGCGCAGAGTGACGAAGACATTGTCCGCCTGATCGCAGATGACGCTGCGGACGGAATAGGGCTGAAGATATCGAAAAACGGAGGGCTGACCCACGGACGCCGGCAACGCGATATCTGCATGGGCGCGGGTTTGAGCATCAGTGTTCAGGACACCGTCGGCTCGGCGATCGCCTTCGCAGGCATTGTGCATCTCGGCCAAAGCGTACCGGAACGCCACCTGCGGTGCATTCTCGATTGCCGGGACATGATCACCATCGAAACCGCGGATTTCGACGCAGCGCTAGAAGCTGGCGGTGTGATCGCACCAGAGCTGCCCGGCCTGGGAGTCGCCCCCAAACTGGACGTGCTAGGTAAGCCGGCCGCTGTTTACCAATAGCGACGCAGCATCAAGACCTGGGTTCCCGGAATCGGCCTTCCTCTGCGCGCCGAACCGTGCCTTCCATTTCGGCGCGGCGTCTCTCAGGATCAAGCCTCTCGCCAAGCATCTCAAGCCGGAGTCCATCCGTCTTGATCGCCGGCAGCCCGGCCTTTTGTAGTCCCGCATAGCGCGCCGTGAGGGCCTGCTTCTTGCGCACCTGATGAGGCTGAAAGTCGTCGAACTGGCGGGGTGTAATTTCGTCCCCCAAGGTCAGGTCTCCGGCCTGGGCTGCATCGGCGGCAAGCGCTTCGCCCGCCGGCGAACGGACAATAATCCCGTTGAAGCCAGCATCCTCCCCCACCGGGCTGCCGCCTGGCCAGACATCCGCGGCGGCTACATCCGCAGCCTCGCCGAGCGGATCGGGACAGAGCTTGCAACGGGTCTCCAGCTGCCAACCGCTCTCGTCCGCCCAAAGTTCGTCGTAGGTCTTCTCGAAAGCTCGCCCATCGCGGGTCTCTACGCGCGTGCGGCCCGGGTTGCCAAAGCCTCGATGTCGAAACAGAGTCAGTTCCTCCTCGGCGATATCGAACTCCGCCAGAAGATCCTGCGACTTTTTCAGGCGCGACTGGCCGCCACAGACCATGGCAAGCCGATAGCGGCAGAGTTCGTCAACCCGCGGATCGCTTTTCGAGAGATTGTGAATCGCGTTGAGATCGCAGGGCTTGGCGATCACCCCAAAGGGCTCGTTCTCTTCGAGCGCCTTCATGAAACCCGCCAGAGGAGCTGCCGGCGCATAGCGAGAGCCTGAGGCGGACACCACATCCTCCGGGGTGCGGCTCATGGTCCAGCGGCTCAGCATTGGCTGCTCCGGATCCGCCTCCACCTGCAGAACGAATGCGACCTTATCCGACTTTACCAATTGCAAACCGAGCGCTGTTAGCGCACCGCCGGCGGCCGCCCGGAAGCGAACATCAGGATTTCCCGCCCAGGCAAAGCGCATCGAACTATGATGCCCCCAGACCAGATCCGTCTCGCCCTCGCCCAATTCACGGGGCGACACGCTTACGCCCGGACAGGCGGCAAGCAGTTGAGCCTCTTCTTTCGGGGAGAAACCATCGGAAGGCGCCGGCCTGAGAGAACCGTATTCGGTCATCTCCATAGACACACGCCCGTCAGTAACAGCCTCGCAAAGACCACAGCCTATGCACAGACCGGAAGTCACCACTTCAGCAATCGATTTCGCGGTCTTTTCGGTCATGAGTTGCCGGCACTCCTGAGGCTAGAATTGAGCGTCGAAGCCTCCAATGATGCGGCAACAAGGTCAATGATGAAGTCTCATCACGACTGTGCATCCAAATAAGCAATGATCTGCTCAGCCAAGCTGTCCGGGTCGCTCTCTCCGCTCTTGAGTACGATCTCGGCATTTTCAGGAGTCTCGTAGTCTGAATCGATGCCCGTGAAATTCTTGAGCTCGCCGGCGCGGGCCTTCTTATAGAGGCCCTTTGGATCGCGCTGCTCGCAAATCTCCAACGGCGTGTCGACGAACACCTCGACGAACTCCCCCTCCTCCATCAAGGCGCGGGCCATCTGCCGTTCGGCGCGGAAGGGTGAGATAAAGGAGGCGAGCACGATCAGACCGGCATCCACCATGAGTTTGGCCACTTCGGCGACCCGGCGAATGTTCTCGACACGGTCCTGATCGGTAAAGCCCAGGTCTTTGTTGAGCCCGTGGCGTACGTTGTCGCCATCGAGCAGATAGGTACGTTTCCCACGAGCGTGGAGCTTCTGCTCCAACCGGTCGGCGACCGTTGACTTGCCGGAGCCGGAAAGCCCCGTGAACCAGAGAACGCAAGGCTTCTGAGCGTTCAACCTGGCCCGCGTCGTCTTGTCGATCTTCATGTCGTGCCAGGCAATGTTGCTGGCGCGACGCAGACCGAAATCGATCATGCCGGCGGCAACGGTCGCGTTGGTGAACTTGTCGACCAGAATAAAGGCGCCCGTTTGACGATTTTCCCGGTAGGGGTCGAAGGCCACGGCCCGGTCCAGCGCCACCTTACAGTAACCGACCTCATTCAGCCCGAGGGTCTTGGCCGCCAGATGTTCAAGGGTATTCACGTCCACCTTGTGCACCAGGTCCATAACGCGGGCCTCGGCCTGGGCCGATGCGAAACGTGCGACATAGCTGCGCTCCGGCAGCATCGGCTCACTGTCCATCCAGATGATGTGTGCAGCGAACTGATCGACCACTTCGGGGGCGGATTCAGGATCGGCCAGCAGATCGCCGCGGCTGACATCGATCTCATCCTCCAGGACCAGCGTGACCGACTGTCCCACCTGCCCGGCCTCGAGATCGCCCGAGGGTCCCAGGATCCGCTTAACCTTCGACGTCTTGCCCGAGAGGCCGGCCAGCAGGCTGTCGCCGACGCGGATCCTTCCCGCAGCGATGCTGCCGCTGAAGCCCCGGAAATCATGGTTCGGGCGGTTCACCCATTGCACCGGCAGACGGAAAGGCTGCGAAAGGGCTTTCTCAGCAGCGCCGCTGGTCACGTCGATTTCTTCCAGCAGCGACATGAAGGTGGGGCCGGGATACCAAGGCATTGATGCGCCCGGATGAAAGACGTTTTCGCCCGTGAGCGCCGAGAGGGGGATGGCGTAAACGGTCTCGATCTGCAGGCCTTCTGCGAAGGCCTGATAGTCCTCGAAGATTTCCTCAAAGCGCGCCTGGTCGTAATCGACCAGATCCATTTTGTTGACGGCCAGCACAACCTGCCGGATGCCGAGCAGCGAAACGATAAAAGAATGCCTGCGGGTCTGGGTGAGGATGCCCTTGCGCGCATCGACCAGGATCACCGCAACATCCGCCGTAGAAGCACCGGTCGCCATGTTGCGCGTGTACTGCTCATGGCCCGGCGTGTCGGCTGCAATGAACTTACGCTTGTCGGTCTCGAAGAAACGGTAGGCGACATCGATGGTGATGCCCTGTTCCCGTTCGGCCTGCAGGCCGTCTACGAGCAGCGCTAGATCCACTTCCTCGCCCTGCGTGCCATACTTTTTGCTCTCGCTCTCGGTCGCTGAGAGCTGATCTTCGAAAACAGTTTTAGAGTCGTAGAGCAGGCGCCCGAGAAGCGTCGATTTGCCGTCGTCAACGGAGCCGCAGGTGATAAAGCGAAGGCTGTCTTTGGCATCCTGCGCCGTCAGATAGGCCTCGATATCGAAGTCCGAGCGTAGAGCCGTATCCATCAGAAGTATCCTTCCTGCTTCTTCTTTTCCATGGAACCGATCTGATCTTGATCGATCACACGCCCCTGCCGCTCAGAGGCACGGCTTTGTAGAAGCTCGAGGATAATCTCGGGAACCGACGACGCCGCGGATTCCACCGCGCCAGTCAAGGGGTAGCAGCCGAGAGTCCGGAAGCGCACCAATTTCTGTGCGGGAACTTCACCGGGTTCGAGAGGTAGACGATCGTCGTCCACCATCACCAGAACGCCGTCGCGCTCGACCACTGGCCGCTCCGCCGCAAAGTAGAGAGGCACCAGCGGTATGTCCTCCCGATGGATGTATTGCCAGACGTCCAACTCGGTCCAGTTGGACAGCGGGAAGACGCGCACGCTCTCGCCCGGGGCCACGCGGGTGTTATAGAGGTTCCAGAGCTCTGGACGCTGCGCCTTCGGGTCCCAACGGTGTGATTTCGAACGAAAGGAAAAGACCCGTTCCTTCGCACGAGATTTTTCCTCATCCCGCCGCGCACCGCCGAAAGCGGCGTCGAAGCCATGTTTATCGAGCGCCTGCTTTAGCGCCTCGGTTTTCATGACATCGGTGTGGAGTTTGGATCCGTGGGAGATCGGCCCGATTCCCTTCGCCACGCCCTCTTGATTGGTGTGGACGATCAGATCCAGGCCCAGCTTCGCAGCCAGCTGGTCGCGGAAGCTAATCATCTCGCGAAACTTCCAGGTGGTATCCACATGGAGCAGCGGGAATGGCGGTTTGCCGGGCGCAAAGGCTTTCATGGCCAGATGCAGCATCACGGCGGAATCTTTGCCGATCGAATAGAGCATCACGGGATTACGAAATTCCGCGGCAACCTCACGGATAATGTGGATGCTCTCAGCTTCAAGCCGGTCTAGATGGGACAAACCGGCCTGGGTCTCGCTTAGCGTTTTTAGGGTCTGCATGGCACTCGCGTTGATAGGTTTCATGCTTCCTCACCCGCAACTCTCGCCGTCAGCTGCCGGGCATGCAGGTGCTTATAGTAAGAGAGCGCCGCCACTTAAACCTCTTTCACCCAGCCGGGTGAGGATTAGCACTTTCGATCTTAGCGCGATCACGGCTTCAATCTTTCGGAGTCGTGTAAACTTATGCGAAGAATACGACCTTCCCAGCGGTGTGCTGCCTCGCAGACGCCCCGAATTTATCACAGAATCCGCGCGTGTCTTCCAGGCGCGGCATCTTGGATTGCAATAGAAAATCCCAAACGCCGAGAAACAGATGATCTCAATTCAAGAGCTGGGATACACTCGGCGCCTCCATTCGCTCCTCACCTCGGCTCCTCAAGCATAAGAGGCTTTATGTACCCCACGTCTTTCAGCCTGTATCTTCGTCTCTGGCCAACCGTGGCCTTCGCCGTCGTGGGTGAGACCATCGTTCAGATCCTGCACGAGAGACTGGAAAGCGGCGGCGGCCTGATCTTCGCATCGGTCTTGATCTGGTCTTATCTGGCCTTTAACGCACACGCCGCCCTTTTGCTTCCCGAGACGCGCGACAAGCGCGAGGACAGCCGCCGCGTTATAGGTTTCGCATTGCGAACTTTCGGACTGGGCCTGCTGATGTCGGTCCCGGTCGTTTTTGCGGCTATTGCGGCGCTGTCGGGAGAGCTCCAGGGCGGAGCTTTTGGCATCGAGGTTGGCGATATCGTCACAGTCGGCGTCTTGCTGATCATATGCTTTATCGTTGTCTTTGGGCTGCTCGGGACGCTTTTACCTGCTTTCGTTGCCGACAAAGGAAGAGGTGTGAGCGCCGCCTTTGCGCGCGGACGGGCACAGTTTTTCTGGATGATGAGCCAGTTTCTGGCGGGACCGATTGTTGTATTCGTATTCGCGAACGCGATTATCTTCGGTGGGCAGGCCTTGATGCATCCGCACATCGACCTTCTCAACGCGATCTACTTTCCCAATATACCGTTGTTTCTGATCCTGATTGCCGGCTATCTCATTCAGGCATTGGGCACAATCATGACCGCGTGGGTCCTGTCCTCCGCCTACATGCGGGCGGAGGAAGCTTCTCAGGCCTGATCTAAGCCGCTTCCGGGCGCAGGATCCGTACCGCAGGAAACATGACGGATACCGAGGTGCCCTCGCCGGGGGCGCTTTCGATTTCGAACTCTGCTCCATGCAGTTCCGCCAGGCGTTTACAGAGCGGCAGGCCGAGGCCGGTGCCTTCATGCTCCCGGCTAACCGTGCTGTCGACCTGTCCAAAAGGCTGCAGCACTTTGGGAATATCCTTCGCGGCGATACCGATGCCGGTGTCTTGGACCGTCAGCCTGATCCGTCCGCGCCGATTCTCGGCGAAGACCCGGATCGAACCTTCCTCAGGCGTGAACTTCACCGCATTGCTCAGGAGGTTGATCAGGATCTGCTTGATCCTGCGCTCGTCGGCCAGCAGCAGCGGCAGCCCGGAAGGAAGTTCGTTGACCAGCGCGACATTGGCCAGCTCCGCTCGGCTGCGCACCATGGCCAGGCAGTGCTCGGCGGTGGCGGCCAGGTCCAGAGGCTCTTCATGCAATTCGATCTTGTCGGCCTCAGCCTTGGAGAGATCCAATATGTCGTTAATGAGATCGAGCAGATGCAGCCCCGAGGACTTGATGTCATCGGCGTAGCTCTTGTACTTCGGGCTTCCCAACGGCCCGAGCATTTCCATCGAAAGAAACTCGGAGAAGCCGATGACGGCATTCAGAGGGGTCCGCAGCTCGTGGCTCATCACGGCCAAGAAATCGGACTTCGCCCGGTTCGCGACTTCGGCATGCTCTTTGGTTTCCACCAGTTCGCTCTCGACCCGTTTCTGCTCCGAGATGTCCGTGTGAACGCCGACATGGTAGAGGACATCGCCATTATCATCGAAGACCGGGTTAACCACCAGGCGGCTCCAGAACTGGGATCCGTCCTTCCGGTAATTCATAATGTCGACGCGCACGGGATTGTGGGTCTTCAGGCCCTCCTCAAGCGTCTCCCGCGTGGCGGGGTCGGTTTCCGGCCCCTGGAGGAACCAGCTGTTCTTCCCGAGCACGTCTTCGGGCTCGTATCCGGTCAAACGGGTGAACGCGGGGTTGACGAAGATCGTCGGATCTCCGGGCTGACGCGGGTCGGAGATGATGACGCCTGCCTCGGTCGCAGTGACGGCCGCGGCCAGCCGCGTGTTCTCGGCGGCCAGAAGCATGAGCTCCTTCTCGCGCCGCTTAAAGGGGGTGATATCGCTGTAGAGGCTGATGGTATCGCCCTCGGGCGTGCGGAAGTGTTCCGCGCGAATCCAGCGGTCGCCATCCAGACGAATCTCATGAGCCTCGTTTTTCGCCCGCAGCCTGGCCTGTTTTGCGACCCAGGACTTCGGATGTTTGGCGGCCTCAAGGTTGCGTCCCGTCTTCGCGTGAAGCGTTGCGATATCGGTGAAGCTGGCGCCGGGCTGCACCAGTTTCTCCATTCCGGGGAAGAACAGCTCCCGAAACCGCCTGTTGCAAAGGATCAGGCGCTCATGGGAATCGAACAGGGTGACGCCATCCGAACTGCTTTCGATCGCGCGGGTGAGACGCGCCTGCGCCGCCGCCGCGTGCTCGGCCACCATCCGCTCCACGGTGATGTCGGTTCCGGTGCCCCGGTAACCTAGAAAACTGCCGTTGGCGTCAAAACGCGGCTTGCCGCTCAGCTTGATCCAGCGCAGATGCCCGTCGGTCAGATCGATGCGGTAAGTGAAATCCCGGAACCCGGCATGACGCGCCAGTTCTTCCTCGTGCGCCTGGGCCGCCGCGGGATCAATCGCGGGATCGAGCACCTCGAACACCCGCCGGCCGATAAAGCTGGAGGGATCCATCCCGGTCGCATCCCGCACCCGGTCGGAGACATAGGTGAAGCTTTGATCGGGCCCCATCTCCCAAAACCAGTCCGATGCGGCATTGGCGATGTCGCGCAGACGGTCCTCGCTATCGCTGACCGCCTGCAGCATGGCTTCGCGATGGCGAACTTCGCGCGCCACAGAACGCCCCACCAGGAAGGTGGCCAACTGCAGGGCCAGACAGGCCGCCGCCGCGAAGATCCAGGACGTCAGGAAGCGCTTACGCCAGATCGCCGAAATGTCGTCCGAAGACAAGGTAGCCAAAAGGATCTGACCGAAGTGATCGAGCGCTTTCCAGGTCAGCACCTCAGGTTTCAGGCCGCCTTCATCGTCGGCGAATACCTTGCTGCCGGAAGGTCTTTCGACATCAGAGACAACATCGAACAGCAATTCGATGTCGAGAGGCGCGTCTTCGGCGCCTTCTACATTCGTACCCGGCTGCGGGCGTTGTACCCAAAGCCGTCCGTCTTCGGTGACCAGCGTCAGCTTCGCGCCGGCTGGCAGAACCAGGCCCGACCACCATTCTAAAAGCGAGCGAATCGGGAAGCTGGCAGCCACAAACTTGGAGGTCTCGCCATAGCGGGTCTGGCGGACGATGGTGGCGAACCAGGTTCCATCGATGTTGTAGGGCGAACTGAGAACTGTCGAGCGCTCTTCAAGTGCCTGAGCCAGCACCGACATCAGCTCGTTCCGGCCCGGCAGCGGGATCGCGGCCCACTGCTCGCCGACCTTGCCATCTGCATCAAGAATCGCCGCCTGCCGCCAGTGGCCGAGAATCTGCGTCAGAGATTCGCTGGGTAAGGGCTCAGAGGACTGCTGATTGACCAGACTGCCCCACTCGATTTCGCGCAGAACCGCCTCATGGTCGGCGAAAAACAGACCGACCGGCACCGCAGCGTCGTCCAGCGCCGATTTCAATTGATGCCGCACCTCACGGCGGACCTCGTGATAGGTCGTGAAGGCCCAGCCACCCAGCACGATACAGGACAAGACAAAGAGGCCCAGTGAGAAAAGGTCGAAATTCCGGCGCAGATTGCGGTCGTTGTGCGCCCCTTCGCTCAGAGACGCCCACTTCGGCTTGGCGAGTTTCGGCCACCGCAGCTTCCAGATCCGCTGCGGATCAGCCGTCTCGTCCGCTCGCAGGCGGTCGTTCCCTATACTCAATCGACCAAACATATTTCCTGTCATCCAAGGTCCCGTGACCAATCAGCCCCCTTAACTGAAGATGTCACTCGATCCTGCACTCGTATTGCGCCGGTAAATTCCCTTTATGGTTAACGAAAAGACCACAGATGAATGAAAAAAGAGTTAATATTTACCGCCTGTTAAGGTCGCTGCCCTGCCTCGGTGGCGTAGGGCGGGCACGGCCAGCCGAACCAGGAATTCGAGAACGATAAGATCCGCTGCCTGTTATGCTGCAATGCAGCGCCAGACCCCAGTCTGCGTATTGTTTTCTGGTTTGTCGCAATTCAGACAGCAGTTGTCGCGAGAGACGAAGCTCAACACCGCCGATTCCAGGAAATGTCGATCTTAAGGAACCCTTTTCAGGGGCTTGAGGTGTGCCTTGCAAGCTGGGAGCCGACGGCGCGGAAAAAGCCGTCTTTCTTGCAGGCACGGATGCAGACGCGGTTAAGGAATAAGAACATGTCTGATGAAGATGATCTCGACCTACGGTCCCTTGATGACGACGAACTCGTCAAACAGATGCATGACGACCTCTACGACGGCTTGAAAGAAGAGATCGAAGAGGGCGTCAATATCCTGCTCGAGCGCGGCTGGACTCCTTACGACGTCCTGACACAGGCGCTGGTCGAAGGCATGCGTATCGTGGGTATCGATTTCCGCGACGGCATCCTCTTCGTGCCGGAAGTCCTGCTCGCCGCCAACGCTATGAAGGGCGGCATGGCGATCCTGCGTCCCCTGCTGGCCGAAACGGGCGCCCCCAAGTTGGGTAAGATGGTCATCGGCACCGTTAAGGGCGACATCCACGATATCGGCAAAAACCTGGTTTCCATGATGATGGAAGGTGCCGGTTTCGACGTGATCGACATCGGCATTAACAATCCGGTGGAAAACTATCTCGAAGCCATCGAGGAGCATGAGCCGGACATCCTCGGCATGTCGGCCCTGCTGACCACCACCATGCCCTACATGAAGGTCGTCATCGACACCCTAAAGGAAAAGGGCATGCGTGACGACTACATCGTGCTGGTCGGTGGCGCGCCGCTCAACGAGGCCTTCGGAGAAGCGATCGGAGCGGACGCCTATTGCCGCGACGCGGCGGTTGCTGTGGAAACCGCTAAGGAATTCATGGCCCGCAAGCATAATCAACTCAGCAGGTAAGGGCATCTGAGCGGGTAGGACGCTTCGCGTGCGGTCTGTACAGAGAGAAAGCAGGACTCAGGGTTAGCGCTATCGGCGTCAGATCGCCGGTGCGCTGCCAGGATCGATCCGATGGACCAGAGCATGAACCGAGAGACTCCACATCGCACCTTGCTGATCGCCTGCGGCGCTCTGGCACGCGAAGTCGTGGACCTGATCCGGCTCAACAACTGGTCGCACCTCGGGGTTACCTGCCTGCCTGCGATCTGGCACAACACACCGCAAAAGATCCCGGAAGGCGTCCGCCAAAAAATCCGCGACAACCGCGACGCCTACGACAAGATCTTCGTGCTTTACGGCGACTGCGGCACCGGGGGCGATCTGGACAAGGTTCTGGAGGAAGAAGGCGCGGAGCGGATCGACGGGCCTCATTGCTATGCCTTTTACAGCGGTGTGGACGACTTTATTGCCCAGTCGGACGACGACCCGACCTGCTTTTACCTGACCGACTATCTAGTCCGGCACTTCGACCGCCTAATTATTCAAGGCATGGGGATCGACCGGCACCCGGAACTGCTTTCGATGATCTTCGGCAACTACACCAAACTGGTCTATCTGGCCCAGACGGAAGACAAAGACCTGCAGGCCGAAGCGAAGGCCGCTGCGGGCAAGATCGAGCTGGACTACGAGTATCGTTTCACCGGTTACGGCGGGCTGGGGCAGTTTCTCCAGCAGGCCCATTGATCGCTCAAGATAAGAGCGGACAGAGGAAGAGAGAATGGCAAAACTGACAGTGGTTTACTGGCGCGACATCCCGGCGCAGGTCATCGTCAAGGCCGGCCGCAAGAACGCCAAGCGGCAATTGGACGAGCGCTTTGAAAAGGCAATCGATCGGGCGGCCATGCGCGCAAAGCTGCGTGACAGCGATTCCTACCTCGAACACTGGCGTCGTTCGGAACCGCGCGATGTGGGCGAGGACCTGGAAGAAGAGGCAAGACTTGCCGCCGAGGAATTGGAAACCACCTACAGCGAAGATCGCCTGAAGGAATTGGTCGCGAGCGGCGGCCTTGCATCCGCCGCAGCCGACAGTTAGACACCCGACCCGAGGATATCGCCATGAATGCTTTCAGTGCCGCGAAAGTCACCAGCCTGAACGGGGCCGACACCATGAAACAGCAGATCATCGATTTCGTGACCGGCTTCACGATCGAAACCACCCCGGGTTCGGCCCTGAAAATCGCCGATTACCGCGAGCATCTGCGCCCCGGATGTAAGGTCGCCGTGACCTTCCTGCCCGGTTCCGACTTCGCGGACACCATCGCAACGGCAAAGCGCTTGAAGGAAGAGGGGTTCGAGCCCTTGCCCCACTTTGCCGCCCGCTCGATCACGAGCGCCGCGGTCATGGAAGAGAACCTGAAAAAGCTTCAGGGTGAGGTTGGGATCGAGGAAGTGGTCGCTTTGGGTGGCGCGGTTGACAATCCGCTGGGTGACTTCGAATCCTCCATGGATCTGCTCGAAACCGGTCTCTTCGACAAGTACGGCATCCGTAAGATCGGTGTCGCGGGTCATCCGGAAGGCAGCCCGGACATCTCCGAACAGGGTCTGAAGGACGCGATTACCTGGAAGAACGCCTTCGCGGAACGTACCGGCGCCGAGCTCTACATCGCCACGCAATTCTGCTTCGAAGCCGCGCCGATCATCGCCTGGGACCGGATGATTCAGTCCGAAGGCAACAAGCTGCCGATCCACATCGGCGTGCCCGGCCTCGCCACCATCAAGACCCTGCTGAACCATGCCAAGGCCTGTGGTGTCGGCCCCTCCATGCGCGTTTTGACCCGCCAGGCGAAAAACATCGCCAAGCTTATGACCGTCAATGCGCCGGACAAGCTGGTCATGGACCTGGCCCAATATCACGCCGAAGATCCCAACTGCGGCATTGCCCGGGTGCATATGTACCCGCTGGGCGGCCTGCGGAAATCGGCGGCCTGGACCTATGCCGTGACCGATGGCGACTTCGAGATGGATCGCAAGGGCAAGGGCTTTAAGGTCACCCGGGATATCGGCTAAGCGCGCCAAACCTGGGCCCGACGGGAACACACACCCGTTACATTTTTTACGGTTAACGGACTGATTTGGCGGTGAAAGCCTCATCAGTGCGCTTTTAAGCCATCCGGTGTCGCGGGTGTGACAGCCGCTATCGCCATGATCGCGGCTAATCCCTAGGCGTCCGGTGCTTATCCCGGATCAGTTATTATTAGACAGCAGGCGCGGAAAACAGCGGACACCGCGGCCCTTTTGCCAGGAGTTTAAAGACCATGTCTCGCACCGTTGTCAGCTCGCATTCGAAGGAACTGGTGATCGGCTTCGATCAGCCCTTCTGCATCATCGGTGAGCGCATCAATCCAACGGGCCGTAAGCTGCTGGCCGCTGAAATGGCGGCAGGGGACTATAGCCGCGTCGAATCCGACTGCCTGGCGCAGGTGGCGGCCGGCGCGCATATGCTGGACGTCAATGCGGGTATCCCCCTGGCCGATGAACCGGCGATCCTGGCCGAAACCATCAAACTGGTGCAGTCCCTGACCGACCTGCCCCTTTCCATCGATTCCTCCATCGTCGAGGCCCTGGAGCGCGGCCTGAGTGTCTATCAGGGCAAGGCCCTGGTGAACTCGGTTACCGGCGAGGACGAGCAGATGGAACGCGTGCTTCCGCTGGTCAAAAAATACGGTGCTGCCGTGGTCGCCATCTCCAACGACGAAACGGGCATCTCCGAGGATCCAGACGTACGTTTCGCCGTCGCCAAGAAGATCGTGGAGCGCGCCGCCGACCACGGCATTCCCAAGGAAGACGTGGTGGTCGACCCCCTGGTCATGCCGATTGGCGCCATGGGCACTGCTGGTCAGCAGGCCTTCGCCATAGTGCGGAAGCTGCGCGAAGAGCTGGGCGTCAACACGACCTGCGGCGCTTCCAACATCTCCTTCGGCCTGCCGAACCGCCACGCCATGAACGCCTTCTTCCTGGCTATGGCCGCGGGCGCGGGCATGACCTCCGCCATCATGAACCCGCTGCACGAAGAAGAGCTGACCGGGATCATGGCCGCGGACGTGCTGCTCGGGAACGACAAGGATTGCCGCAAGTGGATCAAGAAGTTCCGCGCCCCTGCCGCCGAAGGCGCGGCCGGTGAAGGTGCCGGCCGGCGCGAGCGTCGGCGTCGTAGAGGTTAAAGCTTCGCCGTGAACGTCGTCGTCGCAGAGATTAAGACGAGGACGCGGCGAGGACATCTTGCGAGGCATGGACAGCATCCAGCGGGAAAAAAGCCGTCCATGCCGCCAGGAGACAATTCGGCGGTTCTTTTTGACCAGTAAGCCAGAACGCTGTTGCAGAAGCTTTTAAAGCTGGGCAGGTATGTCGGAAGCACTTGGAGAGACTGGCGGTTCACTTGCCGAAGAGCAACAGGCCGCCGCGGAACAGGACGCAACGGGGACGGCGCGCAAAGTGACGCAGGAAGCACTGGTGGTATTCACGCCCTCCGGGCGCCGGGGACGTTTTCCCGTCGGCACGCCGGTGTTAAAGGCTGCGCGTAGCCTGGGCGTGGACATCGATTCGGTCTGTGGCGGACGCGGTATTTGTGGACGCTGTCAGGTTCAGCCGGAAATCGGCGATTTCGCCAAGCACGGCATCCAGAGCAAGGCCGAAAACGTCTCCGACGGCAATGAGGTCGAGGCCCGCTACGCCAAGAAGCGCGGCCTGAAGCCCAACCGCCGCCTCTCCTGTCAGAGCCTGATCCAAGGCGATCTGGTCGTCGACGTACCAGCCGACAGCCAGGTCCACAAACAGGTGGTGCGCAAGCGCGCCGAGGTCCGCGATATCGAGCTCGACCCGGCCATGCGGCTGCACTATGTCGAGGTCGAAGAGCCCGACATGCACAATCCCACCGGCGACCTGGAGCGCCTGATCGCCGCCCTGAGACAGCAGTGGGGCCTGACCGATCTGGAATGCGACCTGCGCACCCTCCAGGGCCTTCAGCAGGCCCTGCGCAAGGGCAATTGGAAGGTCACCGTGGCCGTGCACCGGGGCCAGGTCATTACCGCCATCTGGCCCGGTTTCCAAGGCAATGCCTACGGCATGGCGGTGGACGTGGGCTCGACCACCATCGCGGCGCACCTCTGCGATCTGCAAACCGGCGCGGTTCTCGCCTCCTCCGGCATCATGAATCCGCAGATCCGCTTCGGCGAAGATCTCATGAGCCGGGTCTCCTACGTCATGATGAACCCGGGCGGCGACAAGGCCATGACCGCGGCCGTGCGCGACGCGCTCAACAGCTTGACCGAGGCCGTGGCGGAAGAAGCCGAGATCGACCGGACCCATATCCTCAACGCCACCTTCGTCGGCAACCCGATCATGCACCACCTGCTGCTGGGCATGGACCCGACGGAACTGGGCGGCGCCCCCTTCGCGCTGGCTGCCAACTCCGGCATGACCTTGTGGGCCACCGAGCTGGAGCTGAACATCAATCAGGATGCCCGGGTCTACGTGCTGCCTTGTATCGCCGGCCACGTGGGCGCGGACACGGCAGGTGTTATTCTTTCCGAGCACCCGCACCTGGCCGAGGAGATCACCCTGGTGGTGGATGTCGGCACCAACGCCGAGATCGTGCTGGGCAGCAAGCAGCGCCTGCTGGCCTGCTCCTCCCCCACCGGCCCGGCCTTCGAGGGTGCGCAGATCTCCTGCGGCCAGCGCGCCGCGCCCGGCGCCATCGAGCGCGTGCGCATCGATCCGGAAACTCTGGAACCGCGCTTTAAGGTGATCGGAAGCGATCTCTGGTCCGACGAGCCCGGCTTCGCCGCCGAGACCAAAAAGATCGGCGTCACTGGCGTCTGCGGCTCCGGCATCATCGAGGTGCTGGCCGAGATGTTCCTGGCCGGCATCCTGCTGACCGACGGCACGATCAACGGCGAACTGGCCGCCAAGACCCCGCGTATCCAACCCGACGGACGCACCTTCTCCTACCTGCTGCATGAGGGTGACAGTAGCGGTGACGGCGAGCCTGAGCTGCGCATTACCCAAAACGACGTGCGCGCCATCCAACTCGGCAAGGCCGCGCTCTATGCCGGCATCCGCCTGCTGATGGACCGCCTCGGCGTGGAGCAGGTCGAACGCATCATGTTGGCCGGCGCCTTCGGCAGCCACATCGACGTCAAATACGCCATGATCCTGGGCATGATCCCCGACTGCCCCCTGGACAAGGTCCACTCGGCCGGCAACGCCGCCGGCACCGGCGCCCGCATCGCCCTGTTGAACCAAAAGACCCGCGACGACATCGAAAGCGTGGTCAAAAAGGTCGAGAAGATCGAAACCGCGGTCGAAGCCAAGTTCCAGGAACACTTTGTGCAGGCGATGGGGATTCCGCATACCAGCGCGAGCTTCCCGCATTTGGCGGCCGCGGTGGAGTTGCCGGCGCCGAGTGTTAAGGCCGCGCCGGCAGCGGAGGAGGAAGGTGGTAGACGGCGGAGACGGCGACGGGGTTAAAATATCGCGAAGCTCACCTGCTTTCTTTCAAGATCTTAAATGACAAACGCTCAATCTCTGCTATCGGCAAAGTGTCGTGTTTGTACTGCTCGCCATGAGAGATTTTATCTCTTGATTTCTTAATTTGGATGAACGCTCTCACATCTTCGTCAGTGAGTCCTGGCCAACACAGAAATGCGCACCAGATAAACTTATCTTTCAATCCTCCAGAATTTTTCTTAGCAGGGTAGTTATTGAACAACTCAGAGAGTGAACGACGCAAATTACGTCGCGAAGGAAGCAGGCCTTTAGGCATACAACTGCTTACTACACTCACATAAGTTTTGTTTATGTACAACTCCAGGAAAAAAAAGAAAAACAGGAATTTCTTTAAGTAATCTTCTTCTTGAAGCGCAGCGCAGATCTGACTCGCTTCATCAGGTGCTAATTTCTCGTGAATTTTCGAAGCTTTCCGAAGTGATGCATTTATCTCTCGCTTTGTTAACTGCTTCGAATTGTACCCTTTGCCTCGACCGATAATTCTCCCAAGATCATAGACGACTGTTCCATTCGAAGCTCGCCCAATCAGTTGTGAGCTCAAGTGCTTGAATGGAACAAAGTTGAGTGAAGATGATACTGAGAAAACAACAGGCGTTATCACTGTAGGTAAAACTTTGTCGACCCAATCACTCTTGTAAACCCTAGCAGATGGAAAGCCGTCATAGGCAATAATACTTCCATCATCTTGCTTTTTTCTATACCCACCTTTTAACTTAAATTTGTTTGGAATTTCGTGACAAATACAAATAAAGTATTTTAATTTACCATTTTGAGTGAATGAAGACGTATCTTCATATCTATCACCCGCTAATTCTTCAACCATGTTATTAATATCTGAACCAATCATCACAGTGCAGCGATCAGAATTTGAACCAAATTCTATTTTTGAAGACTGCAAGTTCTCTTTAAATAAAGGTATCGAAATTGAATAAATTTCGATGATGAGAAACTTTGCAACGATGGCGTTCCGCTCTGAATATTTTCTAAAACCCATCTCCTTCATCGCGTCACTCGACAAGCCAACCATAGAATCTCTCTCCCACACCAACCAATGACAAATACAAATTTCTGTTGTTGGATTTTACAAAATATCCAGATTGAAATTCATGTGTTTTCGCTACTTTTCCTGACTGAAATTGTGGGGACACAGTAGGTAACTAATACCGTGCGCTAGTGCCACTGCAGGATTTCACTCTTTTAGAATTCAAGCACCGATAGCTCCCTACGAACGAGACGTCACTTCCCCGCCGGGATCACAATGATATCCACCCGGCGGTTCGCTTGCCGTCCTTCGTCCGTCTCGTTCTCAGCTACCGGACGGCTTTCGCCGTAGGGCGCGATGCGCGCGGTTCCGTCCACGAGGCTTCCCGCCGCGACCAGGTAATCCCGGACGCTTTCCGCGCGCTTAGCCGAAAGATCGAGATTGTAGCTGTCGGATCCCTCGGAATCGGTGTGTCCTTCCACGACCACCCGCGCGCCCGGATAGCCTGAGAGGATTTCGGTCACCCTTTGCAGCTCCGCCTGTGCCTCATCTCTGAGGTCAGCGGAATCGAAGTCGAAGAGGACGTTGCCGCTCAGCGTGATGCGTACCGCCGCGCCGATGGCGCCGACGGCGTCGATGTCCGCGCCGGCATAGTTCCCCGCACTGCATCTGATGTTGCGGTCCGTCAGGCGGACGTAGTGAAAGACCGCCCCCGCGTCGGGGATATGCTCGGCAATGTCGATGGCGGCGGTGGAGCCAGAGATGGGGCCGACGTCGATCCAGGTCCTGCCATCGCCTGAGATCTCCAGGAGGGTCGCTTCGATCTGCGGGCCGATTTCAAAGACGTAGAGATCGGGGCCTTCGACATCCACCAGGGCATTATCGGTGAAACGCACGACGACAACACCGCTGCAACCCAGAGACAGGCTGCCGTTTACCGGCTCGCCGAGAATGTTCTCCTGCTGGCGCGCGACTTTGCTTCGCGGCGCGGGATTACCGATCTGGAAAGACACAACCTCATCGGCAAAGGAAAGCTCGCCGAGCGGAAAGGTGATTTCGCCGCCCTGGGCATTTTTGTAAGTTTTAGCCTCCTGCGCGTAACTGGGACAGGCGCAGCAGAGAGCGAATAAACCCGGAATGATGTGCTTGATCACGGCAGAAACCCCCGATATCCCGAAAGAGTTCCCACGCTAGCAGAGGCCTGTTTAAGACAAAGTGTAGTTTCGGATCACAACCACGTCAGAACAGTCCCCGGGCGGCATTCGCTTCGCGAAGCTGCAGCCTTGGCCGGCCAGCTCCGATTGGCAGCTGTATCAATCGGCAAATTCGGCGACAACACTGTCGACTTCCCAGGTGAAAGCCTCTGGATTGTTGAAGATGACGCGATTGCTTTTGTTGCTCAGACTTGGACTGAGACACCCCGACCAGTGTTCATCCGGTTCCAGAAACCGATCGACCGAAAACCACCAAATATAGGGGCTCGTCGAGGCCGTGGCCTGGCTGCGCTGAGCCCTGATTGACAGATCGATCCGCTTCGCCGTCTTCCAGGAACCGTTGCGAACGGAACCGGCAAAACCCGCTGGCGGCATACAGCCGGCAGCCGTTCGGTCGAACTCGGCCTCGACGTAGAGTTCCGCTAAGCCGTCATCGAAGATGGCAAGGGCGATAAAGACGGCGAGGAATGCGATGATCCCATAGCGGATGTAGGTAACGGCCCGGTAGACTCTCTTTGAGCCCTGTCTGAACTCCGGCACATAAACGGGCTTGTCATCTTCCTTGTCCGACACAATTGGCCTCAGACCGACAGCGCCCGCTCTACCGCGCTCATTTCCCATCCCTCCGCTATCGCCTGCCGCATGACTTCCTGCTGGCTCTGCGGGATCATGGAGTTAGTCGGGCTCTTCTTGTCCAGGTCGGTCGGAAAAGGATAGCCCTCGGCACTAGCGGCAATGACGTCTTCGATCTCACGGGCGGTGAGGCCCGCTTCCGCGTGCAAGCGCTTCAGGGGTTCGAAGATCAGGCGGCAGATGCGGGCACGATTGACGATCTCGATGGAGCGGCCAAAGGCGGAGCCGATCTGCATCAGGTTCGCGAGCCTGTGCAGGTCCTGGGTCAAGTTATCACCTGCGGCGTGATAGACCGCTGGATTGAAGAAGAAGGCGTCGCCCTTCTCCCAGGGCAGCTGCACAAAGTTCTCTTCGAAGCAGTCCTGGAAAGCTGCGAGGTGCACGGACATATAGCCCGGCGCATAGCTCTGCGAATAAGGCAGCAGCTTGGTCGGCCCGGATTCCACTGGCATCGGCGTATGGGCCACCCCGCCTTGGAGCGTCAGGGAAGCCGAGAGATGATGGGCGTTGGGTGGAAAGTCGGCCAAAGTCTCATTGGGCAGAAAACCCATATGATAGTCCCGGTGGCAGGTCTGCGCCTTGCCTCCCGGCCGAACCACGTTGACTTGAGTGGTGAGCTGAAAATGCGGGCCCAGCCAGGCGCGGGAAACCAGGGGCACGATGGGGTTGGCGTTGTAGCGGATGAAGAGCTCCGGCGCGGCGGCGCAGAGCTTCTCGTGTGCGTTCCAGATCCGGCTGTTGGCGCCCGAGGGGGCGAAGTGGTCGCCCCGCTCCTCCGACGTCGCCTCTTCCGCCGCGATGATGCGATTGAAGACCTCGGTAACCGCATCGATCAAATCCGGATCGTCGTAAGCCTGTCGAAAGGCTACAATGCCGGGGCCGTCCGAAAAGCACCAGTTCCACTCCGCCAGATAAGGCCGCAGATCGGCGCCGCTTGCCGCCAGCGCGACGATGCGCGGCCCGTCGTAAATCGGTATATTGCGCCGAATTTCCGCCGCCAGCGGTACGGATTCAGCCGACAAGTCGCTTTGAATCAGCGCCTTAAAGTCGGAGATCGAACAGTCATCGGGCGTCATCCAGGCGAGCCGTTGGCGAGTGGGAACATCGGGCATGGGTTGCTCCTTCAGGTGCAGATTCTGCGCGATCGAGCGAAATCATAGCCCGCTTTCCCTTCTTGGGCACATCCCTAAATGGCACGCGGCTCGCGCGGGATTTGACCCAAATCATAGCCGGCCCTTTTCGCCGATTCCAAAATCCTTCCTGACAAGGCTCCTGCAGAGCGATTCCCGCGACGATCTTTCCGATCGAGCGGATTGCATCTAGCGGCATCACAACCAGCGGAAGGAGGGACACAAGATGCTGGAAGTCAATCCGGAGACGGTCTGCTTTCTGATTCTCAAAGCCCATCAGTACGACGTAGATACGGAAGTTACAGCGTCGGACGACGCCAATCCTCTCGACGACGAATTGCTGGAAGAGCTGGATGAGCGCGACGAAGATACGGTCGTTGAAGATCCCGTCTATGAGGAGATGAAAAGTTTCATCGATGACATGAACGAAGACGAACAGGTCGACGTGGTGGCCTTGATGTGGCTGGGACGCGACGGCGGTTCGGAGAAAGACTGGCAACAGGTCCGCGCCGAGGCCGCCCGTGCGCACAACGAGCACAGCGCCGAGTACCTGCTGGGGACGCCTTTACTGGCCGACTATCTCTCGGAAGGCCTCAACTGCCTCGGTTACGACTGCGAGGATTACCGGCGGTGACAACGTCCAGAGGAGCGACCACACGCCGCCGGGTCCTGAAGGGTGCGGTCGCGGTTCTCTGCTGCCCCAACGCAGTTGCGGCAGCATCCGGCTCCGTTACGGTCGATCAAATCACCGATGTCAACGCCAGCGCCGCGCACGGCATGTTTCGTTTCGAGCCGGATCTGTTGCAGCTCTCGCCGGGCGACGAGCTGGTCTTTCTCAACAGCCGCGCCGATCACACCGTACATACGGTCCCGGAACTCTGGCCGGAGGGCGTTGCTAAGGTCGCGCTTGCACACAAGCCCGAAGCGCGCGTCGTCTTCGAGCGCGAAGGCGTTTACGGCTTTCGCTGCCGCCGGCACGGCCAATACGGCATGGTCATGCTGGTGGTCGTCGGTCGACCGAAGAGCCTTGAGTCCCTGGGAGAAACGATTCAGAGCATGCGCGCCAAGCCACGCGAACGCGCCGCCTTCATGAAGCTGGCTGAGCGGGTTGCGCCCTCCTGATTTCGCGACCGCACAGGTCTAACGCTAAGCCTTACAATCTCTCAGCAATCTTAGTTAGAAAAATACGATATCGTCACAATAGTGTCGCGAAATCAATTTATAATTTTATTTAAATTATATTTTTCAAGTAAAAGTTACAACTCCTTCAGCTCCATGACAATAGCATTTTCCCCCGCGTGGAACCCAGTTTGGCGCTGACCTTCGCCTCAACGGCAATTCAGTTGGATTGTTAGTTTTTTCATGGGAGAGAGATATGTCCGGTTACAAGCCCAAGTTTCTTCAAGGAATCGAACTTCCACTGCCTAGTTTCACAGCCGAACTGCAGAGATCTATCCTCAAGGATGATCCGGATCTGACCGACGGCATGATCGCCGACTATATCCATTACTCCGTCGTGATGAACGCCAGCGAAGAGCGACGGTCTCCCGTATTTGTCGCATTGAACATCGATCAGAAAAAACTGATCTCGGTCGGCCGGTCAAACAACTGGCGGATCGATTCGCGTATTGGCGCGGAAAACCAGTTGGATAACAGCTACTATAAAAACAACCCTTTAGATCGGGGCCACATGGCCCGGCGCGCAACCGCAGCCTGGGGCAACAGCCGACGCGAAGCCCAAAAGGCATCCAACGAAACCTTCTATTACTCAAACAGCTGTCTTCAGCACAGCAACCTCAACCAAGACGAATGGCTTGGGTTAGAAGACTGGGTGCTTGATCTGAAACTAGACCTAGATGGCAAAATCACTAGCTTTTCGGGTCCCTTCTATACCGACTTTGATCGCACCGTCCGCCCGGCTGGACGCACGACTGCCTTGATTCCGACGGGATTTTTCAAGGTGGTTTGTTTCGTAAACAAGGATACCAAAGCACTGGATGTGCGCGCCTTCGCTATGTACCAGGACGTCGAAGCCCTAAGAGACAAAAGCGGTCGGCGACGCTACAACAACCAAACCTATCAGGTCACGGTAGCTGAGATCGAAGAGCTTACGGGACTGGTTTTCGACGACGCTGTTTACGAAGCCAATCCGCTCTTCTACGCTCCTGCCGAACCCGGCGACAACGAACGAACAAGGGAACTCAACGAACTTAACATTGCGACTCTTCCAGAGCGAGCCGAGATCGGCACCCCAGGAGATATCCTCAATCGCGATGACAAACGGCAGACTGTTTATGACGATGTTATTGATATTTTCATCGCCGCCGCAATGGTCGATCCGAAAGGCAACGATAAGAAAGGTGAATGGATTTCACTTATCAATCTAGGCGAAAACGAAATCGACATTTCCGGCTGGAAACTTGCCGACAACTCTGCCTCGATCAGCATCGACAAAGTTGTCACCGAACCAGCAGCCAGGAAGCTGCTGCCAGGACAGTCAGTTGTCATTGGCCCGGTTTCACCGATACAACTTGCGAACGACGGCGATGTCATTCGTCTCTTTGATAACAATGACGCAAGAATCGATTGGGTCAACTACACGAAAGATATGGTTTCGACAGGGCGACCGGTTCTGTTCTTGAGCCCAAGAGATACTCTTGATCTGTTGGAATAGTGTGTGATGGAGTGAAATCCTGCGTTTCGGAAGATTAGCCTTCAACCAGATCTGCCGCAACGCAGGATGACAGCCCTTTCGAGCTAAAGCAGACAGGTACGTCTTATTCTGCTGCGACGAGGTCGGCTCCGCTGCGGAGCATCGGCAAACGGGCTCCTCGTGGCAGATTCTCGCGGCGTCGCTCTTGCTGGACTTACTTTCCAAAGGGCTCAGTCTTGATCCACTCGACCGTCTCGCGCAGCAGGGTCGGGATGTCCCTCAACGCGACGCCCAGGCTGTCGCGGCGCGTGAAGTCGAATCCCGTCGACGCTGCCGGAGCCTCCGTGAGCGGGGCCGGCATTTTCATATCGGGTAGGATTTTCTGCAGCTCGGCATAGATGTCCTGCCAGTGCCAGCTGTCGTAGACACCGTAGTAGCGGCCTGAAGCCTCCGGATTTTCGTAGGCTGCAAGAAAGAGCGCCGCGAGATCTTCCAGGTGGATCATCGAGGTGGAATCGTTCGGGATCTTCTCGTGCCGCGGCGGGCCGCCATCGATCAGCGTCCTCAGCCAGCTGTGCGGGTTGCCGTTCATTTGCTCCGGCAAAACAACCGGCCCGAACATGCCGGTCGGCAGCAGGACACAAAGGCGCATCCCGTGCTCCTCAGAAAAGCGAAAGGCCGCCTTTTCCATCACAGTCTTGGTGGCCGATGTGTATTTCTTAGCCCGGCACTGCTCCACCTCGTCCGACCAATGATCGACCTCATTCTTCACCGGCACAGGCGGGACGGGATTCGTACTGCTCGTGCTGCTGCAGATCACAACGTCGCGAATGCCCTGACGGGCGGCGGCGCGCAGGATGTTGAGACATCCATTGACCGTCGGCATGATGATCTCGGCATAACCCTGCTCATCCTCCATCTCGCGTGCAGGCTTGCCAGAGGGGCCGGCATAGACCGGGATCAGACTGGCGATGAAAACCCCATCGGCGCCCGACAAGGCTGCGTCGAAGTCGCTCTCATCGGCCATATCGGCACTGAAGAGTGACAGTCGCTCCGCCGCACCCGGCAGGGCCTTCAGGTAAGGCGCTTTCTTTGGCGCATCCTTGTCCCGCAGAGTGCCGCGAACCTGGTAACCGCGGGCCAGTGCAGCCTTGACGATGTTGGAACCGACGAGCCCACTCGCGCCAACCACGCAGATCGTTTTTCCCGCCACCTTTATTCCCCTGCTCCGAAACACAGTTTGATCGCTCAGGGCATGGTAACTGCGAAGGCCCTCAGCGAATAGGCCTCTCTTTCCGCGAAACGCACACGCCGCAAAAGCTTCCCACAACAGCCCTTACCCGGCCCCGTCCCCGCCCTTTCGCCGCCACAAAGCCCCATCACTAAAAGCGCTCCACCAACGCAGCCGTCCGGGCGGAAAAGCCCGCGACGTCGCGCCTGCCAGGGGAGCAGCCCATGCCCATTGAAACGCCAAACAACGGCAATCCAGCCACGAATCCTCCGCCGAACCCGACTCCTGCAACAGATCAACCAAACAAAGGCGAAAAGGCGAAGCCCTTCTTTTCGAGCCATGCGGCGCTCTTCAAGATGGGCTTTCTCGGCCTTCTGGTTATCGCCATGCTGATCCCGCTCGACTACGTCCACTCGGTGGTGCGGGAACGCGCCTACCTGAGCGAGACGGTGACCCGCGAACTCGGCGAAAGCTGGGGGCGTGTGCAAAGCATCGCCGGCCCCATCCTGCTGCTGCCGATCGAGGAGCCCAAGCTGGTGACCGTCAGGAATAAGGACAACCGGCCCGGCAGCCCTGCCTATGTCGAGGAAACGCAATGGATCCGCCGGCATCTCTACATCCTGCCCGAGCTGCAGCAGATCGAAGCAGACTTGACCAGCCAGATCCGCAAACGCGGCATCTACGAAGCGTTACTCTATACGCTCGACGCCAAAACGCAGGGCAGTTTCCAGATTCCCAGCGCCGCAGACTTGCCGCTGAAAGAGGATGCGCGCGTTCTCTGGAACCAGGCTAAGCTGCTTGTCCAGCTTTCGGACCTGCGCGGCAGCGCCAATGCCCCAAAACTGCGCTGGGGCGACAAAGAACTGGTCTTCGATGTGCGCAGTGAAAAACTGCCGGGAATCAGCGTCGACAGTCTCGCCTGGATCGAAGCAACTTTGCCAGCCCTCTCGCCGTCAGCCGGGCCGCAGGACTTCGCCTTTGACCTCAAACTCAAAGGCAGCGACTCCGTCAGGTTCGTTCCCTTGGGGCGGCAGAGCAACTTCGAGCTGAGCGGCGACTGGCCCCACCCGAGTTTCAGTGGCGCGCAGCTCCCCGTCGCCTACGATCTCAGCGCCGAGGGATTCAAGGCGGAGTGGCAGGTTTCCCATCTGGCGCGCGGCCTGCCCCAGATCATGCGGGATGACGGGCTCGGCGCTCTCGGTCAGCTGCCCGGCGGCAACGCCTCCACGACACGGCTGCTGACGCCGGTCGACTTCTATCTCAAGAGTGAACGCTCGGTAAAATATGGTCTTCTCTTCGTGATCGTCACCTTCGGCACGCTTTTCATCTTCGAGGCCCTCGGCCGGCGGCGGCTGCATGCGGTCCAATATCTGATGACGGGTGCCGCCGTCACACTCTTCTTCCTGCTGCAGCTGTCCCTGGCAGAGGTGATCGGCTTCGCGCTTGCCTTTGGTCTCGCCGCTCTCGTTTGCGTCGCCCTGGTGACGCTCTACGCGATCAAGATCACCGCCAGCCGCAGCCGCGGTCTGCTGCTCGGCGGCCTGCTATCGTCAGTCTACGGCTACCTCTTCGTGACCCTGCAGTCTCAGGATCAGGCCATGCTGATGGGCAGTCTCCTGTTGCTTGCCCTGCTGGCCGGCGCCATGTACGCGACCCGGAACTTCGACTGGTACAGCCTCGGCTCAGACAAACGGTCTTTAAATCAGAAGAGAGCGTAAGGCTCTAATGCGCTGGGACGGTCGGTCGCGCCAGCGGCCGTCCCAACCGCATCATGCCATAACCAGCGAGACCGAGCGTCAGGCCCGAGGCCAGAGTCCTTGCCTGGTTCCAGAACTGCCAGTCCGACGAGTAGTCCCGCCAGACGCGCGCCGCTTCAGCCGGATCGGCCGGTACCGCGATCAGCGCCAGAGCCTCGTTCATCGGCACATTGACCGTCACGGTCAGAATCATGCCGCCGAAGAGATAGATCAGCCCCGCCAAGCCGAAGGGCCAGGTCGCCTCCTTTCTGCCCGCGAAGAACGCCAGCAAGGCGGTCAGCAAAAGGACAGCCGGCGTCGCGAAGAAAGCAGGCGCGAAGACGGCGTTGCGGACCGAAGCGTTCATGGCTTGCATGGCGGCGATCGCCACCTTTGGATCGGCGGCATCCAGGCCCCACATGGTCGAGCAGACCCAGGCATAGAAAAACCCAAAGATCGCCCCGCTCAACAGCAAGCCGGTGAAAGCCGAAACGCGAAGAGAGCTCTGCATGGCCAACCTCCAAAACCGTAATTTCCTGTACGCCTCGACAAATCCGTAATGATGTGTACGGTAAGAGTCAACAAGATTCAGGAGACGGGTATGCGTGACAGCGCGCGCAACAAACGACAGATGGAAATCGAACGGGCCGCCTACGCTTTGCTCGAGAGGAAGGGCTATGCTGGAACCTCCATGCTAAGCATCGCGACGGAGGCGAAGGCTTCGAACGAAACGCTCTATCGCTGGTACGGCGACAAGCAAGGGCTTTTCAAAGCAATGGTGGCGCGCAATGCGGAGGCGGTTCGTGAGCTGCTGGAGAGCGAGTTCGACGCTGGCCGCGCGCCCCTCTCGACCCTGCGCGCGCTCGGCCCCAAGCTGCTGAAGCTGGTCACCGGCGCGCGTGCTGTAGCCCTGAACCGGGCCGCAGCCGCGGATGCGAGTGGTGAACTCGGCGCAGCCCTCAGCGCAGCGGGCCGCGATAGCGTTGCACCGCTGATCGTCCGTCTCTTTCAGGAAGCCAAGAAGGCAGGAGACTTTCCAGGCCTCTCTGCGAAGGATGCCGCGGAACTCTACATCAACCTGCTGATCGGAGACCTCCAGATCCGCCGCGTGATCGGTGCTCTACCCGAGCTGACCGAAGCCGAGATCAAGCGCAGGGCTGTCCGCGCGTTGAAGACACTGCAAAAGCTCGCCGATCAGTAAGCGGCAAGCAAGAAACGCTCGCCCAGGATCGTTTTCATCCGTCCGATTTCACGCATCTCACTCTATCCAACTGATTTTGCCCACCCAACTTTGAACGCCTGATCAAGAAATCTGTACGCCTGGATCTGCGGGCAAATTTTCCAGCCATTACCTTGAAAAGCACCGTCTTGTTCGCACGGGACGGACGGAAATTGCAGACCCATGCCCAGGAATGAGAGGTGTTTATGTTGAAAGCGAAGTACGCGCTGATCGCTGCGTCCCTGCTCGGCACGCTGACATTGGCAGCCTGCCAGGTGGTCGATACCGCCGATGCTGAGTCTGGAGACAAGGTCACCGAGCCACCGGTCTTCACCGCCCAGGGTGAGCTCGTCCTGCCCGAGAACTATTTTGAGTGGATCTATGTCGGCAGCCCTCTCACGCCCAATGCCCTGAATGGCGGTGAAGCGGGTTTCCCCGAATTTCACAATGTCTACATCCAACCAAGCGCGTACAAGATCTATAAGAAAACCGGCGTCTTCCCAGAAGGCACGATCTTCTTCAAGGAGCTCCAACTGGTTCAGCCAGCCGATCATCCAGACGGCTCCTCCGACGAAGCCTCCGGCCGCGGTTACTTCCCCGGTGCCTTCAACGGCGCCGATGTCGCGGTGAAAGACAGCACGCGTTTCGCCGAGACCAATGGATGGGGCTACTTCAACTTCGGCCACCACGCCCCGCCTTTGGCTAAGACGGCGAAAGCGCTGCCGGCCGAAGCCTGTGCCGCCTGCCACATCGCCAGCGCGGCGAAGGACATGGTTTTCACGCAGTTTTACACACGGTTGCAATAACGCGGTTACCATAGAACGGTGCCGGAGAGATCCTGGAGGAAAGCAGGTCTGCTTTCCTCACCTTTTCCATCTTCTTGAAACGCGCCAACAGCCTGTCGTGGAGCCCCGGTCGCCAAACCTGTGAGCGTTGCGGCTTTTGACAGACTTTCCTTTTGGTTTCTAGTATGCGGCCTTTATACCCGGCCCAGTGCGCAGGTTGACGAGATGACGCCGTCAGCCAGAGCGCTCGCATCAGGACACCAAAGAGGGATTGCGTTGAAACTCAAAAGCCACGGACGCTTCGACTACTCCGCACTTCCTCAGCGCCCGGTTTATGACTGGCCGGAAGGCCGCCGCCTCGCCGTTTACATCGGCCTGAATCTGGAACACTTCTCCTTCGGCGAGGGGCTTGGTGCGGTTCTGGCACCGAGCGGTCAGCCAGACGTTCTGAACTACGCCTGGCGCGACTACGGCAACCGGGTCGGCGCCTGGCGTATGCTGGAGCTCTTCGAGACTCTGGCCATGCCCGTTTCGCTGCTGGTCAATTCCAGCCTCTATGCACACTGCCCGGAGTTGGTCGCCGCCTATCGAGAGCGCGGGGATGAAATCCTCGGCCACGGTCGCAGCAACGCGGAGCGTCAAGGCGACCTGCCGGAGGCGGACGAGCAGAAGCTTATTGCGGAAACGACCGCAAGCATCGCTGCGCACGAGGGCCGGCCGCCGCGCGGCTGGCTCGGCCCCTGGATCTCGGAGAGCAATGTGACACCCGACCTTCTGAGCGAGGCCGGGTACAGCTATTTGCTCGATTGGTGTTCGGACGATCAACCGATCTGGATGCGGACGCGCAACGAACCGATCCTCGCCCTGCCCTATCCGCAGGAGATCAACGACATTCCAGCCATTGCCGTGCGGCGGGCCGGCGCGCGAGAATTCGCCGACATGATCATCGACAATTTCGACGAAATGAGAGAACAGTCGAAAGCCCAGCCCCTGGTCATGGGAATTGCGTTGCATGCCTATATCGTCGGCCAGCCTTTCCGGCTGCGCCACCTGCGCCGGGCGCTGGAACACATTGCGGCAAACCTCGGCGACGATGTCTGGCTGACGACCGCCGGCGCCATCGCCGAACACGTCGAAAAGCTGCCTGCCGGGATCGTCTCCGGCTCTGCCTCCTAGGGCTTTGCAACTCTGACCAAAGATTAGGCGGGCAGATAATTCTGCTTAAAAGTTAAACAGGCTACGCCGCGCCCGCCTAAATAGTTTCCCCGGAAACTCTTGTCATAGCCGCTAACATGCTATGGCATGCATATTGCTGCGTTGTCCCCAAGTGATCGCAAAACTGCGACACACCATAGACTTCAAAACAGGGCGCAAGGGGACACCTCATGCAACGCAGATCATTTCTAAAACGCGGCGTCGTTGGCGCGGCAGCCGCAGGCGCGGCCAGCATCGCGGCACCCGCGGTTGTGCGATCGGACGACAGTTTCAAATGGAAGCTCACGACCGCCTTTCCGCCAGGAGTCCCGTTTTATTCGACTGGTCCCGGATCGCTCGCGGATCTGACGCAATGGATCAAGACCATCTCGGGCGGCCGGCTGGATATCCAGCACTTCCACGCAGGCGAACTTGTGCCTGCCTTCGAAGGTTTCGATGCAGCTTCAAGCGGCACCCTCGAGGTCAACGCCTGGGTGTCCTACTTCGGCGCAGGCAAAATTCCGGCCGCACAGTTTTTCGGCGCCGTCCCCTTCGGCATGAGCTTTCAGGGCCAGAACGCTTGGTTCTATCACGGCGGCGGCATCGAGCTCTGGCACGAGGTCTACGAACCATACGATCTGGTCGCCTTTCCCTGCGGCAACACCGGCGTGCAGATGACCGGCTGGTTCAAAAAGGAGATCAACTCCCTCGAAGATCTCAAGGGATTGCGGCTGCGAATTCCGGGTCTCGCGGGCAAAGGCTACGCAAGACTCGGGGTCGACGTGAAGCTGTTGCCGGGTGGTGAGATTTTCCCTGCGCTTGAACGCGGTGTGATCGATGCGGCCGAATGGGTCGGACCGGCCCAGGACAAGCGCCTCGGGCTCAACAAAGCCGCCAAGTATTACTACACCACTGGCTGGCACGAACCCACAACGGTGACCGAGTTCGCCATCAACAAACAAGCCTGGCAGGCCTTGCCCGCCGATCTGAAGCAGACGGTGGTAACCTCCTGCGCCGCCGCCAACATGGTCGCTCACACCTGGTCGGAGGCGAACAATGCGCAGGCCTTCGAGGAGTTCGTCGCCAAAGGCACGGAAGCGCGCATCCTGCCCGACGATGTCGTCGGTGGCCTGAAAAAAGCGATGGATGGGGTTTACGAGGAACTCGCGAGCAACGACCCGACCTTTAAAAAGGTCATGGAATCCTACTTCGCCTTCAAGAAGACCCACGACAAATGGGCCCGGATGAGCGAAGGCGTCTGGCACGCCAAGCTGCGCAACCCCGCGTAAGTAGGGGAATCAGCCGCTGTTAACAAAACTGGCTTCCCGGCTGGAAGCGGTCACCGCGTTGCTTGGACAGGTGGCCGCTTTCGCAATTTTCGCGCTCGTCCTGCTGGTGACGACAAACGTCCTGCTTCGCTATTTCTTTCGTACAGGATCGGTTTGGAGTCAGGAGTTGGAATGGCATCTCATGGCGCCGATCGCGCTCTTCGCCATTCCCTACACCCTGATGAAGGGCGACGCGGTAAGGGTGGACGTTCTCTATGAGCGTTTCTCGGATCGGACGCGCCTCTTGCTGGACATCTTCGCGGGGATCGTGGGAATGACGGTGGCCTTCCTGCTGCTGAAATACTCAATCCCCTACGTGGAGAAATCCTGGATGAACGCAGAAGGTTCGCCCGACCCGGGCGGCCTTCCGGCGCGTTATCTGCTCAAGGCGATCCTACCAATCGGGTTCGCCGCGCTCTTCTGTCAGCAGTTGGCCCAGGTCATTAGAAACTGCGCCAGCCTGTCGACTCCCGGTCATCCTGTGGACAGAAGCAAGCCTGAGTCTTGAGTCCGCACTCCTCACTTTTTGAGACTGTTTTCTGAATATGGCTGAAAACGAGTGGCTCGCGATCGGCATGATCGTCTCTTTTTTCCTGCTCACGACGATCGGCGTGCCGGTGGCCATCGGCATCGCTCTTTCGGGTTTCATCTTCGGCTTCTTGGGGTTCGGTGAGACTCTCTTCAACCTCCTGCCGCATCGCATCTACGGCGTGGTCTCGAACTATACCCTCATGGCAATTCCCCTCTTCGTCTTCATGGGCGTCATGTTGGAGAAATCGAAAATCGCTGAAGAGCTGATCGAGGTTGTCGGTTATCTTGCCGGCGGCCTGAAAGGCGGCATGGCTCTGGCCATCGTGGTGGTCGGCGTCGTCCTGGGGGCATCAACCGGGATCGTCGGCGCGACGGTCGTAACCCTTGGGCTTCTGACCCTCCCGGTGTTGGTGCGCCGCGGATACGATAAGTCGCTCGCCACCGGCTGCATCTGTGCCGCGGGTACGCTGGGCCAGATCATTCCCCCGAGTCTGGTGCTGATCCTGCTTGCGGATATCACGGGCCAGTCGGTTGGCACGCTGTTCGCCGCCGCCATGGTGCCGGGATTGGCGCTGGCGGGGCTCTACTGCCTATACATCTTAGGATTTGCCTATGCGAGACCGGCGTCGGCCCCTCCCATTCCTCTGGAGGAACGCGCGAGCGTCACAGGCGCTGCACTCGCGAAAAAAGCCGTTCTGGTCATCGGCCCACCGCTGGCACTTGTCGCTACGGTTCTGGGAACCATCATCGGCGGGGTCGCCGCGCCGACAGAGGCTGCATCGATGGGCGCTTTCGGCAGCCTGCTGGTTGCCTTGTTAAACCGCCGCCTCACCTGGCCGCTGCTGGTTGCGGTTCTGCGCGGGACGACGCGGATCACCGCCATGATCTTTTTCATTCTCATCGCCGCTCAGATCTTCGCGCTCGCCTTTCGCGGCCTGCAGGGCGAGAGCCTGGTTCATGCCATGTTCGAAGCACTGCCGGGCGGTGTGAATGCCGGCCTCTTTTTCATGATGCTGCTGCTTTTCATTCTGGGATTCTTTCTCGAATGGATCGAAATCTCCTACATCGCGCTGCCGCTCTTCTTTCCCTACTTTGCCGCGGCGAATGTCGATCCGGTCTGGCTGGCAATCCTCGTCGCCATCAACCTGCAAACCTCTTTCCTGACGCCGCCCTTCGGCTGGGCGCTGTTCTTTTTGAAAGGTGTCGCACCGCCCGAGGTGACCACCCTGGATATCTACAAAGGTGTCGTTCCCTTCATCATGATCCAGGTCGTCATGCTGGCCATTCTCTTCGCCGTTCCAGAGTTGTCCCTGTGGCTTCCCGACGTCATCGGCTGGTAATTTAGATTGCGCCGGAAGCTGTACTGAGGCGTCTAATTATCTCTCTATTTGTGCGTCCGGAAGAGATTTCTTATCCGCTCCCAGCGGCGCGTTGACGCGCCAGACAAGCCTCTTTCGCTCAATTCTTTGAGAAGAGGCCGAGAGGTCATCATTGCGAAAAGCCCGGAACCCCGCGCGTTTACGACGGTCGCCGATAACAGGACTGGACAATCGAACGCTTGGCGATTTTGAATTCCCTTAACCATGCCCATCTCTGAAACGGCTCTATCCAAACGCCTTAAGGCAAATATCGACCGAGAGCCTCAAGCACGACCCGCCCCGCGGTAGGGCGGTCGGAAGCTGAAAGGAGTGCTGAAATGTCCGGGATGATTCCTGAGTTTGTGATTCAGGTCCTGACCGCGCTTGCGACCCTGTTCATTTTCGCTGTGGGCGCCGGGGTTCTTGCGCTCATCGTTCTATACATTCTCGATATCACGCAGACCAAGCAGGCGATCCGCCGCAACTATCCGGTGATCGGCCGCTTCCGTTATTTCTTCGAGCATATGGGAACCTTTTTCCGGCAGTACTTTTTCGCCATGGACCGGGAGGAGATGCCCTTCAATCGCGAGCAGCGCAGCTACGTCTACCGCGCCGCCAAAGACGTCGATACCACCATCGCCTTCGGTTCGACCCGCGATCTCAAACCGACCGGAACGGTGATGTTCGTCAACTGTCCCTTTCCGACTCTGGAGCGCGACGCCAGCAAAACATCGAAGGTGACGATCGGGCCCTACTGCGAGAAACCCTACAGCACCGACAGTCTCTTCAACGTCTCCGGCATGAGCTTTGGGGCGATTTCTCAGGTGGCGGTGCAGGCCCTGTCGCGCGGCGCCGCCAAGGCTGGCGCCTGGATGAACACAGGCGAAGGCGGCCTCTCGCCCTATCACCTGGAGGGCGGCGGCGACATCGTTTTCCAGATCGGCACGGCCAAATACGGCGTGCGGGATGAAGCGGGCAATCTCAGCGACGATAAGCTGCGGGAAGTCGCCGCACACGACCAAGTCCGGATGTTCGAGATCAAGATGAGCCAGGGCGCGAAGCCTGGCAAAGGCGGGATCCTGCCAGGCGGCAAAGTAACGCCCGAAATTGCCAAGATCCGCGGCATCCCGATCGGTGAGGATTCGATCAGCCCGAACCGCCACCCGGAAGTCGACAACCCCAGCCAGCTTCTCGATCTGATCGCGCGCGTGCGTGAAGTGACCGGCAAACCCGTCGGCTTCAAGGCGGTGATCGGCGCTTACGGGTGGCTCGATACGCTCTGCGCCGAGATCCAGCGGCGCGGGATCGAGTCCGCGCCCGACTTCATCACCATCGACAGCGCGGACGGCGGGACCGGAGCAGCACCCTCCAGCCTCATGGACTACGTCGGCCTGCCGATATCGGAGAGCCTGCCCATGGTCGTCGACCGTCTCGTGGCTCATGACCTTCGTGACCGGATCAAGGTGGTGGTTTCAGGGAAGTTGATCACGCCAGCGGAGGTGGCCTGGGCACTTTGCGTCGGCGCCGACTTCTGCGTCTCCGCACGAGGGTTCATGTTTGCCTTGGGCTGCATCCAGGCACTTCAGTGCAACAAGAACACCTGCCCCACCGGCATCACAACCCACGACCCGCGCCTGCAAAAGGGCCTGGACCCGGCGGACAAGGCCGTGCGCGTGCAGCACTACATTGAGAATATGGTGCACGAGGTCGAGGTCATCGCCCACTCCTGCGGCGTGCCGGAACCGCGCCGGCTACGCCGCTTCCACGCCCGCATGGTCGGCGCCAACGGACGATCGCTGCCGATCAACGAAATCTATCCCGATATGGCACCGGGCGCGGCGCAGGCTGACGCGGCCGTTCAAAACCAGGGAGCTACATCTTGAGTAAAACGACCACACTGTCGGTCACCGCCCCTTTCGATAGCAAGGAAATCGCCGAGGTCGCTGCGGCAAATCTTGTCGAGGTCGAGACCGCGCTGACCACCGCGCAGGCTCTCTTCCGCAACCGCGACGGCTGGATTGCCTTGCCAGAGCGGATCGAGATCCTGAAGCGGGCCGCAGAGATCATGCGCGGCGAAGCCGAAGCGCTTGCCCTGCAGGCGGCACGCGAAGGCGGCAAACCGCTCATCGATTCCCGGATCGAGGTCGCGCGCGCCATCGACAGCCTCGAAGTCTGCGTAGAAACCCTGCGCAGCGATGCCGGCAGTGTCATCCCCATGAACCTCAACGCGGCCTCAAGCGACCGCATGGCTATGACCCGGCATGAGCCCATTGGAGTCGTGGTCGCGGTCAGCGCCTTCAATCACCCCTTGAACCTGATTGCTCACCAAGTCGCTCCGGCCGTCGCGGCCGGTTGTCCGGTGATCGTGAAACCCTCTCAGGACACGCCCCTCTCCTGTCTGCGGTTCGTGGAAATTCTGCACGAGGCGGGACTACCCGCGGACTGGTGCCAGGCGCTGGTGACCGCCAACGCCTCGGTGGCGGAGGCCCTGGTGACCGATCCGCGTGTGGCCTTCTTCAGTTTCATCGGCAGCGCCCGCGTCGGCTGGTATCTGCGCTCGAAGCTCGCCCCCGGCACGCGCTGCGCTCTGGAGCACGGCGGCGTCGCACCGGTGATCCTGGCCCAGGATGCCGATCTGGAACTGGCGTTGCCCTCAATCCTCAAAGGCGGCTTCTATCATGCCGGCCAGGTCTGCGTTTCCGTTCAGCGGGTCTTTGTCGCGCGCGACATTGCCCACAGCTTCGCTCTCCGGCTCGCCGAAGCGGCGGAAAGACTGGTGATCGGCGACCCGACCGACGCGGCGACCGAAGTCGGCCCCCTTATCCGTCCCGGCGAGGTCACGCGCGTCGGTGAGTGGGTGGATGAGGCGGTCGCCAGCGGCGCGGAACTCCTGACCGGCGGCAAGAAACTCAGCGAAAGCTGCTATGCGCCGACGGTGCTCTTCGACCCGCCAGCCGACTGCCGCATCTCGACCATGGAGGTCTTCGGACCCGTCGTCGCCGTCATCCCCTACGACAATCTCGATGACGCCATCGCGCAGGCCAATGCCCTGGATTTCGCATTCCAGGCCGCGGTCTTTGCGCGCGACGTCAATGTTGCAATGCGTGCCTACAGTCGTCTGGATGCCTCTGCCGTCATGGTCAACGACCACACAGCCTTCCGGGTCGACTGGATGCCCTTCGCCGGGCTGAAACAATCCGGACTTGGCGTGGGCGGCATTCCCCATACCTTGCATGACATGCAGGTCGAAAAGATGCTCGTGCTCCGCTCGCCGGAACTCTGAGCCGCCAATCGAAACGGGAGACAAAAAGATGAAAGCCTCCGATCTCTTCGTGAAATGCCTGGAAGCCGAGGGTGTGGAACGCATCTTTGGCGTTCCGGGCGAGGAAAACGCCGACTTCATGATCTCGCTCCTGAATTCCAAGATCGAGTTCGTCCTCTGCCGTCATGAGCAGGCTGCCGCCTTCATGGCCGATGCCTACGGCCGCCTGACCGGCAAGGCCGGCGTTTGTCTCGCCACACTGGGTCCGGGCGCCACCAATCTGGTCACCGGCGTGGCCGACGCCAATATGGACCGGGCGCCCCTGGTCGCCATCATCGGTCAAGGTTCCACCGCTCGCCTGCACAAGGAAAGCCATCAAAATATGGACGCCATCGCCATGTTCGAACCGATTTCCAAATGGGCCTCGACCATCAACAACGAACAGACCATTCCCGAGATTACCCGTAAGGCCTTCAAGATCGCGCAGATGGAAAAGCCGGGCGCGACGGTGATCGAGCTGCCTGAGGATGTGGCAAAACGCGACGTGGACTTAAGGCCCATGCCGCCGATCCGCACCCGCCGCCCGGCCGCTGACTGGAAAGCGGTCGCGGAGGCCGTAATGCTGATCGGCGAGGCCAAGACACCTCTGATCCTGGCGGGCAACGGCGCGGTGCGCAAACGCTCCGCCAAACAGGTGCGGCGTCTGGCGAAAAAAGCCGGCGTCCCGGTGGTCAACACTTTCATGGGCAAGGGCGCGGTGCCGCTGGACGACCCACACTGTCTCTTCACCATCGGCCTGCAGGGCAAGGACCATGTGCTGAAGGCCTTCAGCGAAGCCGACCTCATTATCTCCATCGGTTACGATCTGGTCGAATACGCGCCGGATTTCTGGAACAAGAATCGCGACAAGAAGATCATCCATATCGACTACGATCCGGCGGAAATCGATGACGCCTACCCGGTCGATGTCGATATCGTTGCGGACGTGGCCGATGCGGTCTGGCAGATCAACGAGGGCCTCAACGAACGCTTCGAAGGCAAACTCCCGCTCTTCGACATCGGCCGCTGGGCGGAGCTGCGCCAGACCATCCAAGACGATCACAAGGCGGAGGAGTTCGACACCTCCTATCCCATGAAGCCGCAGCGCATGATCGCCGACATCCGCAAGGCCCTGGCACCGGGCGATATCCTGCTGTCGGACGTCGGCGCCCACAAGATGTGGATCAGCCGCTACTACCAATGCTACGAGGAAAACACCTGCCTGATCTCCAACGGCTTCTGCTCCATGGGCTTCGCCCTGCCCGGCGCGATCGGCGCGACCTACGCGCATCCGGACGACAAGGTCGTGGCGGTCTGCGGCGACGCCGGCTTCCTGATGAACGTGCAGGATCTGGAAACGGCCGTGCGGGAAAACCGTAAGTTCGTCTGCATCGTCTGGCTCGACGGCGAATACGGCCTGATCAAGTGGAAGCAGCAAACGCACTACGACGGCAAGCACTCACCGCTTGCCTTCACCAACCCGGACTTCGAACTGCTCGCCCGCTCCTTCGGCATGTGGGGCCGCCATGTCGCGAAGTCAGAAGACTTCGTGCCGACACTGGCGGAAGCCCTGGCCCACGACGGTCCCGCGTTGATTTCCGTGGACGTCGACTATGCGGAAAATCAGAGGCTGACCAAGCGCCTGGGCGAAATCGAATTGCCGATCTGACACTGGCTGCACGCGTTGCTGCAAAGCAGCCTTGCAGAAAGACCTCTTGGCAAGCAGGACCCGGGGTAGTCTTATCGCAGCCAGTTCCGTTTGCAGGAGGTGAGAGGATGGGTGTGGAGCCGCGGATTTCGAGGCCGGAAGGAACCAGCAGTACTTTGCAGATGCTGCTGCGCTACAAAGCCTGGGCGAGCAAAATCGCCTATGACACGGTCTCTCAACTGTCGGAAGAGGAACTGACAAAGGAGCGCCCGACCACCTTCAAGACCATTCTACACACCCTGAACCACATCTATGTGGTGGAAGATATCTTCCGGGCGCATCTGGAAGGCCGCAGTCACGACTACACCGCACGCAACACGCCCACCTCACCGCCGCTGACCGAGCTGCGGCAGGCGGCGTCTGATATGAGCCAATGGTACATCGATCTGGCCGACCGGCTTTCCGAAGCTGAGCTGGCAGAAACGATCGCATTCGAATTCGTCGGCGGTGGCGCGGGCGCCATGACCCGTGGCGAGATCCTGCACCACATCGTCAACCACGCGACCTACCACCACGGCTTCGTCAGCGACATGCTCTACCAGGTCCCGCTGCGTCAGCCCGCCAATGATCTGCCGGTGTTCCTGCGCGACGTTTGGAACCGCTGACCGGCGTCTAAGCTAAGCCGCCTGTTTCTCTCCGCCTCCCCTGATCGACTGCTCGATCACGGCCGAGATCAGAGCGCGGGTTTCGTCGCTCGTATCGAACGCGATGTGAATACCCTTGTCCGACCGCGAGACGACCGAGGCGGAAATCATCTCCGGCATGTCACCGATGCGAAGAGACAGGGTGCTGCACCCCGGCAAGTCGTGATCGCTGGTCACCAGCGCCCCACCGAGAGACAGGTCCCAGGCCTTGGCCTCGACTTGGCCACCATCGCAGTTCACGAACATGGGCCAACTGCCCGCGTGGCGTTCGTCCTTGCGCCGGTTCCCGACGGCGGACTCCCGCAGGTCTTTCAACACTTCGCCCATGCGCTTCTCCAACAATCCGACATTTGCGAGCGTGGCCTCGGCGCTGGAGAGAACGCTCTCGGAGTGGTCGCTAACCTGAGTCGACTCCGCAGCCACCTCACCCATCTGCGAGGAGACCTCTCCCATGTGGCGGACGCTGTTTTGAACCGACTCACTGATCTCCCGGGTCGCTTCGCCCTGTTGCTCGACAGCACTGGTGATCGTCTCCGAAATCTCGTTGACCTCCTTGATGGTCTCAGTGATCACCCGGATGGCATCGACGGCCCCTTCCGTCTCGCTGCGGATGGAGCCGATCTGTGTGCTGATTTCATCCGTCGCCTTGGCGGTTTGCGTTGCCAGGTTCTTCACCTCGTTGGCCACAACAGCAAAGCCTTTCCCGGCATCGCCGGCGCGCGCCGCCTCGATCGTTGCGTTGAGCGCCAGTAGATTGGTCTGCTCGGCGATATCCTGGATCAGGTTGATCACATCGCCGATGCGCTGCGCCGCGTCAGCCAGTCCGCCGACGATTTCATCGGTGCGGCTGGCTTCGTTCGCGGCTTTCTGGACGATGGACGAAGACTGCTCCACCTGCCGAGTGATCTCGCCGATCGAAGCCGTCAGCTCCTCGGCAGCAGAGGCAACCGTCTGGATGCTTTCGTTGGCCTGGCTTGCCCCCTCCGAAACCGTGCTTGCCCGTCGGCTCAGGCTACCGATGATGCCGCCCATTTCCGTCGAAGAGCTTTTCATTCCGTCGGCCCGCTCGGAGGTTTCGACCATGACCGACTTGATTTCCTGATCGAGACGGTCTGAAAGGTTTAGTAGTTCCACCTTGAGCTTTTCGTCCTGAGTTTTCTTATCCGCCGCTTCCCGGTCTCTCAACTTCAGCAGTTCGGCTTTCTTGACGTTTTCTTTGAAGATGAGGACCGCGCCCGCCATGTCGCCAATCTCATCGGCGCGTCCGACCGAGGGTATGTCGGTTTCGGCATTGCCCTTGGCCAGTTCCTTCATAGCCGAGGTCATTCCATTGATCGGACGGGTGACGCGGAAGATCACGACCCAGCCAGAGGCCGCCCCGACCGCCAGCATGACCGCCAGGGTCAGCGCCGCAAAGATCAGTTCCAGATTGGCGCTGTCTTGCGAGCCGCTTGTGGTGGCCTCACTGGCGACACTCACCGCGCTCTGAATAGCCAGCAGACTGTCGATGGCATTGGTTGCCGTCTCGATCCATTCGCTGGCTGTAATGGGATAAGCCGCAGAGGTCGTTGCTTGGCCGTAAAGCTCCTGCCTGACCTCTTCGAAGCGTCCGAAATAATGCGCGCCGGACTCCTCAACAGCCGCTTTGATCTCTGCTGGCACCAAGGGCTGATTGGCCGTGAGCTGTACTTCGTCCCAAGCATATTCAACCCGGCCGCGATACTTCGCCAAAGTCAGGATCTGCGCGTCTGTCATGGGCCGAAGCGACCCGATAATCCCGCCCATAATAGCGCGTTCGCGCCCGGCGAATTCCGACATGACCCAGGTGTTGTGGCGCATCAGCAGGAACATGTTCAGCTTCGGGTCGCTTTCGCCGAGATAGATGGTTGCCGCCACCATCGCCTTTTGACTCTTGATGATCAGACGCGTCGCCGTGGGCAGCCAGTCTTTCAAAAGCTGCGGGTCGCGTTGTTCCAGGGGCAGAATCAACGCCGCATCGGCCTGCGCCCGCAGGGCTTGAAAGGCCGCGAAGTCCGCCTTGAGTCCTTCAATGAAATTCTCCTTACCCTCGAAGTCGCGCCAGGCCTCGAGTTGCTCCATGGCGCGCGCGAAGGCGGCATCCGCCGTCGTACGTCTCGCAGCAATTTTCTCCAGCAAAGCCTCGCCGGCCGGCGCGACCGATTTCAGGCCGCTGTTGGTCACCCCGCGTTCCACCGCCCAGTTTCCGGCTGCAGCGGTCAGGTCATCCGAAAGCGTGCGTCCTTCCAGCCCCTCGCCGTAGTCCTGCCAGGACTGAGAAATAGCGGCATCCAGCGCCAGCAGGGAGTCGATGGCCGCAGTTGCTGCCTCGATCCACTCAACCGTCGAAAGCCGATAGGCCGCGCTCTCGGTTCCGGCCTGGTATACCGCTTCGCGCGTCTCCTGGAAGCTGCCGAAGTAGATCGCTTCCGCCTCTTCCATCGCCGGCCCGATCGCGGACTGCAACGCACTTGTCGCCGCGACGTCGCGCACGGTATCCCACGCGGTTTCCACGCGCCCGCGATAGCCGCTCAAGGTCCGCAGCTGCTCTGCCGACATGCGGCTGCCGCTAGAGATAACGCCGCCGACAATCGCGCGCTCGCGACCGCCATATTCAGACATCACCCAGGCAAAGTGCTTCAAGGCCGCGAGCTGTCCAACCACATCGCTGGTCGTTTGCGTGTTGTTGATGGCCACCCGGAGGTTTTGGCTATCCAAAACCAAGCCCGTCATTCCAGGCAGCCAGCCGCTTACGAGCGCCGGGTCACGTTGGCTCTTCTCCACAGCCAGGGCGGCGTCGGCTTGCTCTCGCAGCGCCACGACGCTTTCGTAGGCCTCTTGCGTTTTTAAAGCGGACGCCTCGAGATCGCCCCGCGCAAAGTGACTGGACAGGCCTTCACGCGCCTGACGATAGGCCGTATCTGCCGCTTCCCTGCGGGCGAGGATTTTATCCTTGAATTCAGACGACACCGGGTTGGGGTTGTTCAGGGCCGCATTGGTAATGCCGCGCTCGACCGCCCAGTTACCCGCGCTGACGACGAGCAGGTCGGTCAACGCATTGTTTTCGGTGTTCCGTCGCGCGATCTCACGGTCGTCCAAAGCCACCATCATCGAGGAGAAGGCAAAAACAGCGATCGTTGCCACAAGGACAGAACAGATCACGAAGAGGCTGTTTCGAATGGTAAAGAGGCGCAGGGATGTCATGAGTTTTCCTCACTACAATCTTAATGCGCCAAACACCTAAAACAATTTCACTTTATAATAGTTAAATTCGCCATTTTTGCTTTGCTTAACGATTTTTCTTCTATCTGCACATTTAATTCGCAGATTCCTGTCAGATTTCTACATTGTGCGTATCTTTACCCCTGAGTCGCACAACCTTTTATTGAAAATCATGAAAATCTGAAACTCTCAATGGGATCGCAACCGGCAGATTCTTTATCCGGAATCATGAAATTCAAAGGCAAGAACCGGATGGCGCGCGATCTCGCTCCGATGCATCACCCTCGGAACGCTTGGAAATCTGATGAGGGAAACAATGCAGCAACTCAGCAACAAAGTCGCGATTATCACGGGTGCCAGCAGCGGGATCGGCCGCGTGTCGGCCAAGATCTTCGCGGCAGAAGGCGCCAGCCTAGTGATAGGCGCCCGGCGCCATCAAGAACTGGAAATCCTGGTTGAAGAGATCCGAAGAGATGGCGGTAAGGTCGCCGCGCTCGCTGGCGACGTGCGAGAAGAGGACTACGCCCGCGCCCTGGTCGAAACCGCCAGAGAAAACTTCGGCGGGCTGGATATCGCCTTCAACAATGCCGGACAACTCGGTGAGATGGCGGAGCCAACGACGATCTCTCTGTCCAGTTGGCGGGAAACGCTGGATACGAACCTGACCAGTGCTTTCCTGGGCGCAAAGCATCAGTTACCAGCTTTACTTGAACGCGGCGGCGGGTCGCTGATCTTTACCTCTTCCTTCGTTGGCTACACGGTCGGCATGCCCGGAATGGCGGCCTACGCAGCCAGCAAGGCCGGCATGATCGGCCTGACCAAGTCTCTGGCGGCGGAGTATGGCCCGAAAGGCATTCGTGCCAACGCGCTGCTGCCCGGCGGTACGGATACGGAGATGGCACGCGTACATTCCGGCACAGAGGAGGCTCAGGAGTTCGTACGCGGCCTCCACGCACTTAAACGCATTGCCCGACCGGAAGAGATCGCCTGGGCCGCAGTTTATCTCGCCTCGGACGCTGCCAGCTTTACGACCGGCCAGGCGCTCCTGGTCGACGGCGGCGTTTCGATCAACAGAACCTGACCGCGGCCTTTTTGGACGCTGGAGTTTTTGGGCCTTTAGACGGGGGCATTGCCATTGACGCCGCAATGCCCCCGCAGGTTCATCCGTCGCAGACCATCACCTTTTGCCGGGCGCAGGCCGCCGTGCGATGGGGATAGCACGCACGGTAGTCCGCATCTTCCCACAAGGCGAGCAGGACTTCTTTGTGGGGGAAGGTTCCGATTGCGACGAGATCCCAGTCTTCATCGGCTCCGACGAAGCTCGTTTCGAAGGGCGCCACCAAGAGAAACCGCCCACCGACGCGCTCCATCGTCGGGATACTGACGGCAGCATAGCGGTCGAAGGCGTCCTTGCCGCTGCCCGGTTCAGGAGGTGCGACAGCCTCTTCGCGGTAGTGCGCGTGATCACGCAGCTTGAAGAAGTTGATCAGGGTGACCGGCCTGTCCGCCGGCCGGCTCACAATCCGCCGCCATTGCGCCGACGTCGAACTGCTGCCGTCGGCGCCCTCGCCATACCAGGCAAGCAGTTGGGCGACACGATCTTCGATATTCCTGTTTGCGTTCACAACACACTCCGGTAAATTTGACACATGTCAAATTACATTGGAATTTTTTACAGGTGTCAAATTTAAAGCGCTCCGAGCGCACACGGCATGAGATTCTCGACGCCGCCTGGGATCTGATCGCCGAACGCGGGGCCGCCGTCTCCATGTCGGAAATCGCTTCGTCGGTCGGCATGACCCGCCAGTCAGTCTATGTGCACTTCGGTTCGCGTGGTGGGCTGCTGATGGCCCTGGTGCGCCGGGCCGACGAACGCTTTTTCATCTGGGAAGGCTTCGCCTCGGCTATGGAGGTTAAGGATCCGGCTGAGCGGCTCGACGCCTGTCTTGCTGTCTGGCTGGAATTTGTACCCAAGATCCACCCGGTGGCAACCGACCTCATCCGCCTGCGGGCCACGGATGAAGATGCCGCGCAGGCCTGGAGCGACCGCATGTCGGATCTGCTGAAGTTCTACCGGCGCCTGGTCGGCGGACTGCGGAAAGACGGGGTGCTTGCGACGCAGTGGAGCGTCCCCCGGGCTGCCGATTACCTCTGGGCGGCCTCTTCGGTGCAGGCCTGGGACCTTCTGGTGGGTGATAGAGGCTGGGGCCAGGAAGCCGCGGGCAAAATCATCCGCAGCACGATCGCCGAAGCGCTGTTGGAGAAACGCCGTTAAGCCGGCTGCGGCCGCAGCCGGAAACGGCTGGCCAGCAGCCAGAAGGCGATCGCCATATTAAGCAGGTTCCAGCCGATGCCGTTCAGGAAGGCCGCTTCGTAGGAGCCGGTCAGATCGTAGATCTCACCCGAAAGCCAGCCGCCGAGCGCCATGCCCGCCACCGTCGCCATCAAAACCAGGCTGATGCGAGACCCGGCCTCGCGCGCCGGGAAGTAATCCCGCACCACCAGCGCATAGCTCGGCACGATGCCGCCCTGCGACAAGCCGAAGAGCGCCGAGATGATGTACAGCGACGCAAGGCCGTCGAAGGGCAGATAAAAGATCAGGGCCACGCATTGCAGGGTCGAGCCCAGGATCAGGGTGCCGACCCCGCCGATCCGATCCGCGATCATGCCGGACGCAAGACGGCTGACGACACCCAGTCCCAGCATGATCGAGAGCATCTCCGCGCCGGGCGCCGAGCCATAGCCCAGGTCGACGCAGTAAGCGACCATGTGAACCTGGGGCATGGACATGGCCACGCAGCAGGCGATGCCGGCCAGCACCAGAACCGCCTGCAGCTTTGCCGGAGAGAGCGGCATGGGGAGTCGCTGGATGCCGCGTGCTTCGGCCTGCGTCTCTGCCGCTTCCAGATCCGGCCGGCGGCGCAGCAGAAATGCCAGGGGCAACATCGTCGCCAGGCAGATCACCGCAACGCCGAAATGGGCCTGACGCCAGCCGAACTCTTCGACTGCGTACTGGATCACCGGCGACCAGATGGTACCGGAGAGGTAATTGCCGCTGGCCACGATGGCGACCGCGATACCGCGGCGCTTGTAGAACCAGTGGGAGATGTCGGCGACCAGCGGCGCGAAGGTCGCGGAAGAGCCGAACATGCCGATCAGCAACGCCTGCGCCGCGATGAACAGCCAGTAGTCGGCGGCCACCGCCGTCACGAAATAGCCCAGCGCCAGCATCAGTGTGCCGCCGATCAATGGCGGGAAGATACCGAAACGGTCGGAGATCCGCCCCATCATGATTCCGCCGATGGCGAAGCCGATCAGAGTCGCGGTGAAAGGAAGCGAGGCACCGGCCCGGTCGATCCCGAACTCCGCCTGGATCGCCGGCAGGACCACCACGCTGGACCAGAGCCCGACCCCACCGACCGTGCTGAGCGCCAGCGCAATCACCAGCCGCCGCCAGGAGGCGGAACTGTCAGGATCGATCTGCAGAAGTGCGCGCGCGTTGCTGTTCATGTGACTGTGCAGAACCCTCAGCGGGAAAAAGGCATCTTTCTCCCTTACCGGCACGGAAGGCAGGCGGCAACGATTTCAGCGGTATGGCTGCTATGCGCACCAGCGCCTTGTCTCTCTAGAACCTTGAAGGCGCGAAGCTTTTTCGCCCTACCAAGCCCCAGACTTACCAAGCCAGGGCTTTGCGGTCGCGGAAAAAGCCGCCACTGGGGCCGTCGTCCGGCAAGGTCGCAAGCCAGAGGGCCGTATCCGCCCCCTCCTCCGGTGTGCGACTGGCCCCGTCTCCGCCCATTCTCGTTCGGACCCAGCCCGGGCACATGGCATTGATCTTTACGCTCGAAGGGAGCTCGCGGGAAAGCGCAAGCGTCAAGGCATTGAGCGCCGCCTTCGCAAGGCCGTAAGCACCTGGACCGCCCAGACCTTGCGAAAAGGCACCCCAGTCCGAAGAGACATTGACGATTCGGCCATAGCCGCGCGCGGCCATCCCCGGCGCAACGCCACGGATCAGATGATAGGGACCATCCAACATCACGGCCATCGAGGCGCGGTAGCCTTCCGGGTGTTCCAGCATCGGGCGGTCGATGAGCACTCCGGCGTTGTTGACCAGCACGTCGAGATCACCCAGCTGCATCAGCGCCGACTCGATAGACGCCGGATCGGCGACATCGAGCCCAATGGACTCAACGTCAAGCTCCTCCGCTGCCTGTTGTCCCGCCGCCGGATCCCGTGCGCCGATCACCACCCGACAACCCAGATCCGACAGGCCTTTGGCAATCGCATATCCAATCCCCCGGTTGCCGCCGGTCACGAGCGCTGTCTTTGCCATGCTGTCCACCTTTCCCGCGATCGAACGCAGCCTCTATCGAAGTAAAATATAGGGTCTCTTGCCCCACCTTGGACAGAATTTAGCCAAATTCCAGCGCTATCGCCTGATACCCCAACAGATCTTGGAGAAGCCTCGGTGCCGCGACTTCTAAATCTTTTCCCACACGCGACAAGCTGACGTGCGTTCTCTTCTCCTCGGCCCCTTTCGTCGCCGCCGTTCGGCGACGGCGATAGCTCTTGCGCTGGTGCTGATCGTCCTGCTCACCCTGCTGACGCAAATCGGCGGCCTCCTTCTTTGGATTGCCTACGGCGTCGGAGAGATCATCGATAAAAAGCAAGGACGCTTTTCGGGTCGCGCGACATTTGCGTCATTCATGCTCCTCTACAGCCTCGTAACAACGGTCATCGTCCCTGCCGCCGCGCCACACTTCGGTCGTCACGCCTTAAACTGCTTCGCCAATGAACATGACCGTTACCAAGCTAACTCCCTGTTCTACTGCGCTTTGAACCGCCACTACGTGACGCCGAAACTCAAACGGACGCTGGAAGTGACTGCCGCTGAAATGGCGCGCAGGCATCCGGACAGCGTGATCGGCTATCTGGACGCCGGCTTCCCCTTCGATCTCGGCCTGCCTCTGCTCCCCCACCTGAGCCACAACGATGGTCGCCAGCTCGATCTCGCGTTCTTCTATAAAGATGGGGCGTCGGGAGAACCGCTTCCCGAAGGCGGGCTCTGGTTCTTGGGCTACTGGGCCTTCGCGCCAGCCTGGAAGCTGCCCTATGCCGACCGGGGCTCCCCTAAAGATGGGTTGCTGCGCTGGCGATTTGCATGGCTGCAGGGGCTGTTCGAAGGCTACGAGCTGGACCGGAAACGCACGGGCGATCTCATCGCGCTGCTCAGCCGAGGCCCGGCTTCAAGGGACGTGCGGCGGATCTTCCTGGAACCCTATCTCAAAAAGCCCCTCAACGTCTCCGGCAGCAAGATCCGCTTCGCCGGCTGGAACGCCGCGCGCCACGATGATCACATTCATTTCGACGTCTCTCGATGAAAGACAATCCGCCAGGTGTTTCACTTAGGATGAGGAAAGGATTGAACGTCCTACCGCTACACTGCATGGTTGATTTCATTCAGACAAATAGGCAGGTGAATCGAAAATGGCGATCGGCGACAAGTTAGAAACCGGGGTCTTTGTCGTTGCACAGTTGAATGCGCGTCTCCGCCCGCTGGACCGGGGTGATATCTACGAGGATCCTCTCGATGCTTTCTTGAACCAGGAAGGGCTCGGCGAAGTCACCGGCGGAGGATCGTTACAAGGCGCAACCGGCGAGATTATGCACTGCAATATCGACATCGAATTGAGCCACGGTGGCGCCGAGGCCTTAATGCCAGTTAAGAAGAAACTAGAAGCTCTCGGTGCGCCGAAGAGCTCCTTCCTCATCGTTGATAGCAACCATAAAATTCCAATCGGCAAGAACGAAGGCTTGGCTGTCTATCTCAACGGCACGGATTTAGAAGACAACGTTTATGAAGAGTGCGACATAAATATCGTTTGGAGTAGGTTTGAAGAACAACTCGGGTCGGATGGCCGAATTCACAGCTATTGGGAGGGCCCCAAAGAAACAGCTCTGTACATTTACGGCCCTTCGTACGAGACAATGGTCGAACGCATTTGGTCATTCCTCGGCAGCTACCCACTCTGCGAAAAGGCACGCCTCGAAAAGATTGCGTGAAGCCAACTCAAGCTTGCCACCATCACAGCAAAAGTTCATAGTTTGTTCCCAGCCTTTGAAAGCACGGAACAGGACGATGGCAGTGCCGTTGGAACGGCAGATTGAAGCCCTGAAGAGCGGATCGGAACCCGGCAGGGCGTCAGCCGCGGTGGCTGATTTCACTTTCAATCAGGAGCTCCCCGAGCCGCCGCCACGCCCCCTGCCACGGCGGGAGTTGCCGCAGCTTTATTATCTAACCCATTTCCAGGAAATGCTCGACTTCCTGCGTGAGAAGTACGCCCATGTGCTGGCGGAGGAGCACCGCGGTTTCATGGCGGATTTCGAAGCGCTGGAGACTGAGGCGCAGTGTCTTTACGTGCGCCTGGTGAACCGCAAGGGCTCTGTCTTCGAGACAGCGAAGCTGCGCTATGCGGAGATCCCGGCGCTTCAGGCGGCCATGAATGCGCTTAACGAAGCCGGTTTCGCGAGCCCTGTGGCCCAAGGCAGCTTCGATGCCCTGCTGGAAAGCCTCTCGAAGGATGCACTGATCGAACTCTTGGCGCCGCACCTGGAAACCGTGGGCGTCAAACGCAGTTGGCCGAAAGCCAGGGTTCTCGACCACGCAAAGGCGACCCTGAATTTCGAAAGCTACAGCACTTCACCGGCGTTCGATCGATACGTTGTTCAGGCCCGCCGGAATGAGCTGGGATACCTGCTCTATCTCTATTTCGGGCGGATCGAAGAAGGCCTGACCCGTTTCGCGCTTCGCGATCTCGGCGTGGTGCGCACACACAGCTTTAAGAACGACTACGAGGCACGCTTCGAAACCCAGGAAGAAGCCCTCGCCTGTTACTTTTACGCCAGCCGGCGCGAGGACCTCGCTGCCCTGGATGACGATGGCTGCCGCGCCTGGGCGAGCGACGCGCTGCACTGGCCGGAAGCGGCAGGCGACAAGTCGGAGGACCTGCGCGACAAGCTGCTGACCGAACTGGGCAGCCGCCTGGAGAAAGCCGATGACGTGGAGGCTGCGCTGAAGGTCTACGGCCTTGGCAACTCCGCTCTCTGCAATGAACGGCTGGTTCGCCTGCGCTATGCCCGCGGCGAGCGCGAGGTGGTGCGCGAAAAGCTGGAGGCCATGATGGCGCAGCCGGCCAGCGATATGGAAGCGCTCTTCGCTCAGGATTTCTACGCCCGCAAGTTCAAGGGTAAACGCACAAGCCTGCTGACAGACCGCCTGCGCGCGGGCAAGACCATCGGCATCGACGAATCCTTCCGCAATGCGCCGGAACGCGGCGCGGCGGATTACTACCGCCGTCAGGGCTTCGAGGCGGTGCAGAGCGAGAACGGCCTCTGGCGCGCGCTTTTCGGCATGCTGTTCTGGGACGAAATCTATTGCGATCAAAACGCCGCCATCCACAACGCCTTCGAGCGCCTGCCGGAGAGCCTGAAGTCGGGCGGTTTCTACGACGCCTTTCAGGACCGCATCGAACGGAAACTCGAAGCCCTGGCCGATCCTTCCACAACAATCCAGAAGCTGCTCGGTACCCTCTCCGCCCGCTACGGCACGCCCAACGGTATCTTCCTCTGGCGGCCCGCTGTCGGGGACTGGCTCGATCCCTTCGTTAAGCTGGCGCCGCCGGAAGCCACCGCCAAGGTACTACGCGCCATGTGCAAGAGCTATGTGACCCGCAAGGACGGCTTCCCCGATCTCATGCTCTGGAACGATGCGCAACTGCGTTTCGTCGAGATTAAAACCGCCGGCGATCAGATCCGCCGCAATCAACTGATGCAACTCGACCTGCTGACCAAGAGCGGCTTCGAAGTGGAAGTCAACCGGGTGGACTGGATCGTCGACCCGGAACAGGTCTACGTGGTGGTCGATGTGGAAACTACGGGCGGCCGGGCCGCACGCCACCGGGTGACGGAAATCGGCGCGGTCAAGGTCCAGCACGGCCAGGTCATCGATCGCTGGCAAAGCCTGATCAATCCGCAGCAGTTGATTCCGGGCAACATCACCCGTCTGACCGGAATCACCAACGCGATGGTCGCCGGCGCCCCGGTCTTTGCCGAGATCGCGGACGCGTTTCAGGACTTTATGGGCGAAGCCATCTTCGTGGCCCACAACGTGCGCTTCGACTACGGCTTCATTTCGGAGGAGTTCCGGCGGCTGGACCGCCGCTTCCGGCATCCGCAGCTCTGCACCTGCGCTTCCATGCGCACGCTGTATCCGGGCTACAAGTCTTACAGTCTGGGCAATCTCTGCCGCGCCTTTAACATCGCGCTGGAAAGTCACCACCGCGCGCTCTGCGACGCAGAGGCCGCAGCAGAGCTACTTCACCTGGTCAACGCGCGGCGCACGGAACAGGCCTCAGCGGTCGGGTGACGGCGGCGGCGGTTCGATATCGCCCGGTAAGGCCGTTTTGCGCCGCTCAAACCAGATGCCGCTCTCGTGCTTCGCCATCCGCATGTAGTTACGATTCAGATAGGCCACGATTTCGGGGCGCAGGCGGAAGAGTTTCGTGTCGTTCCGGTCCACCAGAACATAAGGCACTTCTTTTTCGTCCAAGGTCGCCAGGATGTCCCGGGTCTGCGAAGGCAGGTAGAATTCCCAGGCGGAACCCGCCGTTTCATGGGCCGACTTACGGTCTGTGAACTTGTAGACCAGGGCGCTGCCGAAGGAATAGATCGGGCCGGGCCGGGCCTCCGGCATGGTCAGGAATCGCGTCCCCTCCCAGAGGCGTTTGTAGTCCTCGCTCACATCCCAATGATACTCGCGAACCCCATCCCGCATCATCTGGAACCCGATCAGCATGGGACGGGCCTTTTTCAGCAGCGGGTTCGTCAGCGACGCCGTGACCGGAATGGCGATCAGCGCCGCAGCCAGCATGGCAGGCAGGACCGGATGGCTATACCAGCTCCGGCGTGCTGCCGCTCCGAAGTCGACGAAGCGGGCGAGATAGCTCGCGACCGTGTCGATCCCGAAGACCGCAAGCAGCCCAAAAGGCGTAAAGAGCAGGAGCATGTGATACTCCCACCAGGAAAAGCGCTGAATGATGAACAAGCCGCCGGCAACCAGGAACCAGGCCAGCATCATGGCCACGAAGGGGCCGTTCTTCCCCCGCCCGGCGCGCGCGAGCCATGTTACGGCCGCCACGCAGGCAAACAGCAGCCAGGGCAGTGTGTTCTCGGCGAAAAAGGCCGTCGAACTCAGCAGACGCGTCCGCGACGCCGGCGGTGAAGTGGTCAGGGCTTCCGGCGGATAGGTAAAGGCCGTCCAAAGCATTTCCTGCAAAGTGCCTTCCCGCCAGAACCAGAAGACAACCGCCGCCAACGGCAGCGCGACGCCGATGGCGGTCGGCAGCGCCCCCTGCAGCACAAGGCCGGGCAGACCGATCTGACGCGCGCGCAGCAGATAGACCGCCGCGACCAGCCAGAAAACCACCGCGATCGGCGCAAGCAGGAGCTTAAAGACGGTGGCGAAGCCGGCGCAGAGGCCACCGATAAAGAACAGCATCGCGACCTTCGCCGGCGCCGGGCCCTCGCGCGTGACCTCGATGGCGCGAACGGCGCAAAAGGCCGTCAGGAGCAGCGGGAAGGCCACCATCATTTCCAGCTGCGTCAACTCGTATTCACTGGAGGTCGCGTAATAGATGCCGACCGTCGCGGCGGGCGCAACGGCGGAAAGCCAGGGCATCTGCAGGCAGGGGCGCAGGATGATCATCATCACGGCTGAAAACGCCAGCATCCAGATCAGCTCGAGTAGATGTATCCCCTGCTCGGTGAAGCCGAAAAGACGGCCCGCGAAGAGATAGAAGTAGTACAGCCCCGGCTGCTTGTTGTCCCAATACTCAAGGTAAAGCCGCGCGCCGCGGTCCATTTCCTGAGCGCCATAAAAGAACACAGCCTGGTCCGCGCCGAAGGGGTAGTAGAGATTTACCAGTCCCAGCGCGAGCACTACCAGCAGCCCCGCGCCATACCAGCCTGCTTCCGAAACCAGACGCAGGCTCTTCGGCTGGCTTGCCGTTTCCGTCACGTTTTGAGATGCCTGTTCCATGTGCGGTGTTTGGACCTTCAATCAATTCGAATATCGTCGGCGCTTACCGGAGAAACAGCGACCAAAGAAAAAAACGATGGGCGACAAAAGTCAGCCCAGTTAAAAAAGCTTTCGGCCTGCATTATCCGGCCGCTTGCGCAAAAAAATGGTAAATGAATTCTCTAGATGGGTAGAAACCCACGCCTTGTTCCCCTATCTCGTCACGTCTCCTACTCTTGGTTTTCGGCTAATGGTGGCAGCCCACGCTCTTTGCGCGGGGTCCGGCCGAAGAAATCGCGATAGCACTTCGAAAAGTGTGAGGCGGAAACGAAGCCACAGGCCAGCGCTACATCGATGACCGACATATTGGTCTGAAGCAAGAGAAGCCGGGATTTGTTCAGGCGCAGCTCCAGGTAATGCCGGGCCGGCGAGCGGTTCAGATACTTGCGGAACAGGCGCTCGAGCTGCCGGGTGGAGAGTCCCGCCTCCCGCGCCAGTCCGGTCCGGCTCAGCGGTTCTTCCAGGTTCTGCTCCATCAGGGCAATCACCGCCAGCAGCTTGGGATGGCGCACCCCCAGTCGCGCCGGCAACGACATGCGCTGATGATCGTGATGGTCGCGAATCCGCTCGTGGGTGAAGACGTCAGCGACCTGGACCGCCAGTTCGTAGCCGTGCTGGCGGGTAATGACGTTCAGCATCATATCCAGCGCCGCGGTGCCCCCCGAACAGGTAAAGCGGTTGCGGTCGATCTCGAAGAGCTCGGTGCTGACCTCGATCTCTGGGAACTCTTCGATGAACCCGGCCAGGTTCTCCCAATGGATCGTGCAGCGGTAATCGTTTAACAGCCCCGCCTGCGCCAGAATCCGCGTTCCCGTACAGAGCGCTCCGATATCCGCGCCCTTGCGTTCCATCCGCCGTAGCCAGGCATCCAAGGGTTTGCTGGTAAAGCTGTAGACCTCGACGCCGCTGCAGACCATGACAGTGTTGAGGCTACTGGCCTCCTCCAGTGTCGCCGTTGGGCGGAATTCGATCCCGCAGGACGCCATGACCGGCTCACCGTCCACCGTCACCAACCGCCAGTCGTAAAGCTGCCGCCCGCTCTGCCGGTTGGCCATCCGCATGGGTTCGACGGCCGAGGTCAGGGCGATCATCGAAAATCCTGGAACCAGGACGATGGCCGTCGTCAGAGGCAGTTCACGGGGCACGTTGCCGAACATAAGGCGCTCAAAAGTAAACTCAATTCCGGGATTGGCTCCGCCAATAGGCTTGGCAATAACCGATCAACTCTGGCACAAATCGCCTATTGTCGCGAACAGAAAACTATCTGGCGGGAACCACAAAGATGGGCGCCCCCGCTTCGAGTGGTCTGTCCAGGGATGCCGCGTGCTATCCGGCGCCGTCAAACCGGCGGAAAACGGCGCAGACCGACCAAAAGTGAACGCGAAGGCGGCCGCAGATCTGCGGCCGGTTTTCGTGCGTAGTGATAAGTTGGGCCCTTGAGGCCCGGCCACAGGGGACGAGAACAGTCATGAAGTCGCGCTACTCGATCTTCAGCTTGATGCGTAACGCCTTAAGCTATCACGAGAAATGGCCAGAAGCCTGGCGCAGTCCGGAGCCGAAATCCTCCTACGACGTGGTGATCGTCGGTGGCGGCGGCCACGGCCTGGCGACAGCCTATTACCTGGCCAAACTCCATGGCATCCGCAATGTGGCCGTGATCGAGCGCGGCTGGCTGGGTGGCGGCAATACCGGCCGCAATACCACCATCGTGCGCTCCAACTACCTCTGGGACGAAAGTGCGGCGCTCTACGAGCACGCCCTGAAGCTCTGGGAAGGCCTCAGCCAGGACCTGAACTACAACGTGATGTTCAGCCAGCGCGGGGTCCTGAATCTGGCCCACAACCAGCATGACCTGCGCGAACTCTCGCGCCGGATCAACGCCAACCGCCTGAACGGCGTCGATTCCGAGTTCCTCACGCCGCAGCAGATCAAGGACATGGTGCCGCTGATCGATCTGCGCGGGAACGGCCGTTATCCGGTTCTGGGCGCCTCGGTCCAGCGGCGCGGCGGCACGGCGCGTCATGACGCGGTGGCCTGGGGTTACGCCCGCCGGGCCGACGAGCACGGCGTCGACATCATCCAGGAATGCCCGGTCAACGGCTTCGAAATCGAGAACGGCCGGGTCACCGGTGTGCAGACCGCCAAGGGCCTGATTAAGGCCAAAAAGGTCGGCGTCGTGGTCGCCGGTCATGCGTCGGTGGTGGCCGATATGGCCGGCATCCGCCTGCCACTGGTCTCCCACCCGCTACAGGCTCTGGTCTCCGAGCCGGTCAAGCCGGCCATCGACACAGTCATCATGTCCGGCGCCATCCACGCCTACATCAGCCAGTCCGACAAGGGCGAGTTCGTTATCGGCGCCGGTGTCGACAAGTACGTGGGATACGGCCAGCGCGGCAGCCTTCCGGTCACCGAAGAGACCCTGGCGGCGGTCTGCGAACTCTTCCCCAGCCTGCGGCGCATGCGCATGATGCGTCAGTGGGGCGGGATCGTGGACACTTGCCCGGACGCCAGCCCGATCATCTCAAAAACCCCGGTCGAGGGCTTCTTCATCAACTGCGGCTGGGGCACCGGCGGCTTCAAGGCTACGCCCGGCTCCGGCTGGACTTTCGCCGACACCATAGCCAACGACCGCCCCCACCCGCTCAACGAAGCCTTCTCGCTGGAGCGTTTCAGCAGCGGCTATCTGGTCGACGAACACGGCGCTGCCGCGGTCGCGCACTAAGGAGGACGCAATATGCTTGAGATTAACTGCCCCTATTGCGGTCCCCGTTTCGAGACTGAGTTCTCCTACGGCGGCGAAGCGCACATCGCCCGGCCGACCGACGGCGACTCCCTGACCGACGAACAGTGGGCCGAATACGTCTTCATGAACAGCAACACCAAGGGCGTGTTCCTGGAGCGCTGGGTTCACACCAGCGGCTGCCGGCGCTGGTTCAACGTCGCGCGCGACACGGTCTCTTACAAGATTCTCGCAGTCTACGAGCAGGGGACCCAGCCGCCCAAGCTCGAGCTGCGTAAAGACGTTTGAGTGCGATCGTTCTTGATTGGAGCAATCAAGAACGTGAATCGCCCTCTAAATTGATTGTTAACTAGAGCCTGATCGTCTCATCCGAAGAAATGAGACGATCAGGCTCTAAACGGAAGCAACGAAGATGCCCGCACGTTTTCGCCTGTCCGAAGGTGGACGGATCGACCGCTCGAAACCGATCTCTTTCCGTTTCAACGGCAAAGTCTATCAGGGCTTCGAGGGCGACACCCTCGCCTCTGCCCTGCTCGCCAACGGTGTCCATCTGGTCGGCCGCAGCTTCAAGTACCACCGCCCGCGCGGCATCATGTCCGCCGGTGCCGAAGAGGCCAACGCGCTGATCCAGGTCGGCGAAGGCGCGCGCACGGACCCGAACCTGCGCGCCACCCAGATCGAGCTGGTCGACGGTCTTGTCGCTTCCTCACAGAACTGCTGGCCGAGTGTCGAGTTCGACGTCAGCATCGTGAACAACCTGGCCTCGCGCCTGATCCCCTCGGGCTTCTACTACAAGACCTTCATGTGGCCGTCCTCCTTCTGGATGACCTACGAGCATGCGATCCGCAAGGCCGCCGGCCTGGGCAAGGCACCGGAAGGTCCCGACCCCGACAACTACGACAAGACCTTTGCGCATTGCGACGTGCTGGTGGTTGGCGGCGGCCCCACCGGGCTTGCGGCCGCCCTCTCCGCCGGGCGTAGCGGCGCACGCGTCATCCTGGCGGAACAGGACAACGCCCTGGGCGGCAACCTGCTCAGCGAAAACGGCGCCGAGATCGAGGGACAGCCGGCCCTCGAATGGGTCGAGACCGCCCGCGCCGAGCTGGAGGGCCTGGAGAACGTCCGGGTCCTGACCCGCACCCAGTGCTACGGCTACTTCGATCACAACTTCTTCGGCCTGATGGAGAACCTCACGGATCACCTGAAGGACAAGCCGAAGAACCTGCCCCGCCACCGGCTCTGGAAACTGCGTGCCAAGCGCGTCGTGCTTGCGACCGGCGCCATCGAGCGCCCCCTGGTTTTCTCCGACAACGACCGGCCCGGTATCATGCTGGCCAGCGCCTGCCGCACCTACGTCAATCGCTTCGGTGTGAAACCGGGCAAGAAGGCCGTGGTTTTCACCAACAACGACGGCGCCTATGCGGCGGCTATCGATCTGCACAAAGCCGGTATCCAGATTGCCGCCATCGTCGATCTGCGCAGCGATCCGGAGGGACCGCTGACCGAACAGGCCCGCGAGGCTGGCCTGCCGATCATGGGCAATCACGCGATTATCGCAACTGCGGGCGACAAGCGGGTCAAGGCGGTACAGGTCGCGCCGCTACGCGAGGACGGCGAAAGGGTTTATGGCGGCGGCGAACGGATCGAATGCGATTTCGTGGCCGTCTCAGGCGGCTGGAATCCCACCGTCCATCTGCACAGCCAGTCGCGCGGCAAGATCCTTTTCGACGACAACTACGCCTGCTTCGTTCCCGGAGAAACGGCCCAGGAGTCCGCAACCGCCGGCGCCTGCTCCGGTAGTTTCGGTCTGGGCACCTGTCTGAGTCAGGGTCACGACACGGGGCTTGCGGCTGCCGCCGAGGCCGGCTTCAAGGCCAAAGGCCGCAAAAAGGCCGCGCCGAAGGCCGAGAACAGCGACTTCCTGCCAGCCCGCTGGATGTGGCTGGTGCCCGGCGACAAGCCCCTAGGCCACGGCGGCAAGCATTTCGTCGACGCGCAGAACGACGTGACGGCGGCCGACTTGCATCTGGCCCTGCGCGAAGGCTACCGCTCGATCGAGCACGTCAAGCGCTACACCACCACCGGCATGGGTACGGACCAGGGCAAGACCAGTAACGTCAATGCCATCGGCATCGTCGCCGGCCACTTCGGCTGTCCGATCCCCGATGTTGGCGTCACCACCTTCCGTCCGCCCTACACGCCGGTCACTTTCGGCGTCTTCGCCGGGCGCGATGTGGGCGATCTGCTCGATCCGGTCCGCAAGACGCCGATGCACGCGCTGCACGAGAATGCCGGCGCCGCCTTCGAGGACGTCGGCCAGTGGAAGCGCCCATGGTACTTTCCGCTCGCGGGCGAGGACATGCATGCGGCGGTCAATCGCGAGGTCAAGGCCTGCCGCGACTCCCTCGGCGTGATGGACGCCTCGACCCTGGGCAAGATCGACATCCAGGGTAAGGACGCCGCTGAGTTCCTGAACCGGGTCTACACCAACGCTTGGCTCAAACTGAAGGTCGGCGCCTGCCGCTACGGCCTGATGCTGGGCGAGGACGGGATGGTAATGGACGACGGCGTAACCAGCCGCCTCGGCGAGAACCACTTTCTCATGACCACGACCACTGGCAACGCCGCCTCGGTCATGGCCCATCTGGAAGAGTTCCTGCAGACCGAATGGCCGGAGCTCGAAGTCTTCCTGACCTCGGTCACGGAGCAGTTCGCGACGGTCTCGATCGCCGGCCCCAACGCCCGAAACCTGCTGGCGGAACTGACCAGCGACATCGACCTCTCGGCGGAAGCCTTCCCCTTCATGACCTTGCGCGAAGGGACGGTCGCCGGCATCCCGGCTCGGGTCTTCCGGATCTCCTTCACCGGCGATCTCTCCTACGAGATCAACGTACCGGCGAGCTACGGCGCGGCGCTCTGGCAGACGGTCATGACCGCCGGCGAGAAATACGGCATCACACCCTACGGCACCGAGGCCATGCACGTGCTGCGCGCCGAAAAGGGCTTCATCATCGTCGGCCAGGAAACCGACGGCTCGGTCACGCCCTTCGACCTGGGCATGGACTGGATCGTGTCCAAGAAAAAGGACTTCATCGGCCGGCGTTCGCTCTATCGCTCTGACATGTCCAAGGACGACCGCAAACAGCTCGTCGGTCTGCTGACGGATGTGCCGGAGACGGTGCTGCCGGAAGGCGCGCAACTGGTGGAGAAGGTCGAGGATCAGCCGCCCATGAAGATGCTCGGCCATGTAACCTCCAGCTATCACAGCCCGAACGTCGGGCGCTCCATCGCCATGGCCCTGATCAAGGGCGGCCGGGCGCGCATGGGCAGCAAACTCTACGCCCCGCTGGCCGACGGCAAGGTCATCACCTGCACCGTCACCGACGTGGTTTTCTATGACAAGGAAGGAGAGCGGACCCGTGGTTGAGGCCTATCTCAGACAGAGCCCGCTGTCGCAGCTCGCCCTGCCCAGCCGCATCGCCGCCGAGCACGGCAACGTCGGCGTGGCCATGGCCGAACGCCAGTTCCGCCGCATCGTGAACCTGCGCGGCAACCCTAAGTCCGAGGATTTTCTCAAGGTCGTGAAGTCGGTCCTGGGCGCAGACCTGCCCCTGACGCCCAACAGCGTCGCCAAGGGCAAGGACGCCACTCTGCTGTGGCTCGGCCCGGACGAATGGTGGGTGATCGCCGAAGCAGACGCGGCAGCCGTCGCCGATAAACTGCGCGAAGCTCTCGCCGGGCAGCATGCCTCGATCACGGATGTGGGCGAAGGCTACACCTGCATCGCGGTTTCCGGCACTTCGGCTGCGGATACTCTGGCCAAGGGTTGCCCGTTGGACTTCCACGACAGCGTCTTCGCGCCGGGCAGCTGCGCCCAGGGCGACATGGCCAAAGCGGCGGTGGTCTTCCACCGCCTGGAGGCTGACGCGCCGAGCTTCGAGATCTATGTCCGCAGCAGCTTCGCGGAATACCTCTGGCGCTGGATCGAGGACGCGGCGGGCGAATACGGAATGGCTGTCACGGGATAAGATGGCGGGATCTCTCAATGGTCCCGCGTGCACCGAGACTTCTTTGGCCGCGCTGCCGCTTACCCCCAACGCACACTCGATCCCGTTGAATAGAGTCCATCCGCGTCACCATCGTGTCCGCCGGATCCACCATAGGCGGCCTGCCAAAGTTCGCCACTGTTTGGGTCAGCTTGAGAACGCGAAGAGCGTGGCGCATTTTTGGTTTCGCCCGCGGCAAAACCACCCTTACCCACTTTGGTCTGACCTTGGTAGCCGATGACCGAAAGGCCCGGCAGAAAATAAGACTTCAAAGCCGAACAGAGTTGGCCTGCAAAGGTCTGGTCGTTTAAGACCGGCGGCGCCTCGACGGTGCCCGCAGAAAAGCACGCATGTACGACAACTGTGAGGTTTCTCTTGCCGACTGGAAAGTCGGCATCGATCAAGCGGTAGCAGACATCGCTCGCCGAAAGCATCCGATCGAACCACTGAATCTTGTTGGTCGCGCGCGCGGTACCACCTGCCGTGGTGTACTGGCCATGTGTGTAGAGGATCAGGCTATCGCCGTCTTTCAGGTCTTTGACCTGATCAAGCTTAATGACCCAGGCGTTTGCGACGTCCTTGTAAAGGTCGACATCTTTCGCAAGATCATCGCTCAAGCAAAGCAGGTAGTTTCCCAATTCAGCCTCCTCAATGCCCGATCGAGAAATTGTTCTTTCCATTCGCATCCCGCCCCCGCACCAGATGAAGCGGCCGCACGCCGTAGCCCTGCGCCGGATGCTGTTTGCCGATTTCCGCGCCCAAGGCGTGATCGTAGAGCGAGGTGGCGGGCATGAGGCGGACGATAAAGGCGGCGCGGCGCTGGTCGGTCCGATTGGCGCTGGACCCGTGGATCATATAGACATCGTGGAATGACATCTGCCCCGCCTCCAGGATCAGATCCTCCGCCGTGGCCTCGTCGAACTGGTCGGCGTCACAGACCAGATTGATGGTCTTGTCGTCCCCCTCGATCCAGGAATGCGAATAGAGTTTGTGCGCCCGGTGCGATCCAGGAATGAAGCGCATGGGTCCATTCTCCGGCGTCACATCGTCCAGCGGAATCCAGATGGTCAGGGTTTCCAGCGGCCGGATTGGATAGTACTCACCGTCCTGGTGCCAGGGCGTTTCCTTACCGTTGTGCGCAGGCTTTCCGAAGATGGTCGTGCCCCAGAGGATAATGTCCTCGCCGATCAGCTGCGCGGCAATCTCCATCAACTCCGGCCGGGTCGCGAACTCCAGCCACTTCTCGGAACCGATCACGCCCTGGGATCCGCCATTGGTCTGGTGCGGCGCCAGCATAATGTCGCTCTCGAGATGAGCATTGCGCGCCAGCAGCGCGTCATATTCCTCGCGCATCTCCGCGACGACCGAATCAGGCAAGCGGTAGGTCGGCACCACCCAACCCTTTTCCTGAAAGCCTCGCAGTTCTTCCGCGTTCAAAGCTGTCGCCGTCATTTCGCCTCCCTTCCTATCGCGAGAAGCAAAACACAACTGCCGCATCATCTGCAGCAAAAAATCAGGGTGCACATTTGTCGCACCTCTAGCCTTACGTGAATTGACCTGAATCAACGCGCCTACCTTAGATATGTCCTCTTCTCCATCTGCCCAGCGGGATCCTCACCCCTCAATGGCCGCTCTTTTCAGTCTCGATCCACTCCGCTGTTTCGCCCTAAAGGGCTGATGGATGTTTCCTGTTGAGCCTTCGGGTTCCGCAAGGGGGTGGTCTTGTCCGGATGACGGCCGACCGCAGGGCTGATCAATGAACCAGGATGCTTCCACCCGACCGAAAGGGCGGAGCGAAACGGAGATGACATGAACATTAGGCGTTGCAGATCCGCGGTCTGTTTCACCGCGCTCTCGGCTTTCCTCACGGCGGGCGCACTGTCCCAGCCAAGCCTTGCATCGGAGGATTTCTTCAATCCCTTCGGCTTCGAGCTGAAAGGCTCGCTTGGCGAAAACGGCCACAGCCGTTACGTCGCGCCGCTGACCAACCCAATCTTCAATGAAACACCGCACATCACGACAGAAGCCCGCGCCTTTTACTTCTACCACGCTCTGCCGAACGACTTCGTGACCGGCGGCGGCGATGTCAATCTCGCTGCGCTACAGCTTCGCGTCGCCATCACCGACCGGCTCGGCTTCATCGCCACCAAAGACGGCTACGCCGACTTCGATTTCGATGAGGTTCTGCCGGACGAATCCGGCTTCGCGAACGTCGCACTCGGTTTCAAGTATGCCCTGATCTCCCGGCCCGAGGACGAGACCATTCTGACCGCCGGCCTGCGCTATGAAATCCCCATCAACGACCTGGAGACGGGCGGTATCGAGCTGCAGGGCGACGGCGACGGCTTCCTCAATCCCTTCCTGACCGGCTCGACCGTCTTCGGCGACTTCGGCCTGCAGGCCAGCATCGGCGCTAACCTGGCCCTTGATACGGACGAAGACACCTCGATCCTGCACTACTCCCTGCACGGTGACTACGAACTCTTCGAGGGTTTCTTCCCACTCATCGAACTGAACGGCTTCACCGCCATCGACAACGGCAAGCGCCTGACCGGCGCCCTGGGCGATCTGGACGGTGTCGACGTGCTCAACTTCGGCAGTGAAGACCGCGACACGACAATCACCGTCGGCGGCGGCTTCCGCTACCGCTTCGACGACAACGTCCAACTCGGCCTGGGCGCGGAAACCCCCATCACCGACAAGGACGATACGATCTTCGACTACCGGGTCTACGTGGATCTGGTGCTGTCGATGTAGGGAAACACGAAGGGGGATTTATCTTGGGGGACTCAGTCCCCCAAACCCCCAATTACCTGTAATCAATGGAGTGGGCAATCATCGAAGGAAATTCTTTTAGAACAGTATCTAAGAATTTGTCTATTATTGCTAGGCACTTATCATCTGAAACTATATTTTCCGACATTGATCTTGATAATGCATACTGCCAAATTTGCGGTTTGTACCTTACTAATGAACTAAGTAAAAAGCAGCCTATGTATTGAAGAGAAAACTCATCCAAGCATACACTTTTAATAGGTTGAATAACATACGGGCTTTTCTGATCTATGCCACCCGAGAGAGGAGGGATGATACTAGCCAAATCGGCTCTTTTTTCACGTCCTGCTTTCAATGAAAACCTATTCTCATGAGAAATGTAATTTTCATCGGAAAATTCACTCACAGCCGACTTGTCAATATTCGCAAAATCCAAATTAGTTTTACCAAACGCGACACGTGCATCTTCAAGGCACCAGTTTTCCAAGAATGGATATTCGCGCCTTAGATTCTCAACAACCCTTATCAACGCCTCTCTACTGTCGAACGTCTCGGGCTCTAACACTCTAAAACTGTAACTATTCTCGTCATTAGAGGCCTGAAGAATATCCACAGCGATGACGTTAGGACGCTCGCTAAACGTTTTGAAAAAAAGATTCTCAAGTGATGGAATTCTCGAAAAGACGTCTTTTAGCGAAAACTGGTGCCGAGCTAAATCTTTTGCTTGATGGAAAGGTTTAGATATCCAAGTCGGCGTCAAATCAGTAAAAAACCATATCCGTCCAAGTGGAGCAACAGCAGCATTAAATCTCTGGAACGCACCATCGTTCTCAATCTTAACGCAAAGCTCTTCGATACGAGAATTTGAAGTAGAAGCGTCAGTTAAACCGTGCGATCGTTTAAACGTCTCCAATTTTTGCAGGCTACGCGCTAAAGCCAGCGCGTTTGCAAATCCAACAACACCATAAAATGTTTGGAGAGGTCGTATTTCAATTGGTGACGACGATGCGGCCTCAAAAAACATTCTACCTTGTTTTAAGCAAACAGAAATTTCAGCAACAATTGCCGCAGATGGTTCTCTGTCTACACTGCTCTTAATCACTTGTTTGAGATTCGATGTGCTCTCAAGAAATTTTATGTCATACCAATCAAAGTCACCCATTCTCGGCCACCCTCAAAAAGCTCTTTCGATATCAGTCCTCATAAGTATGAACCACGTGCTCTCGGACTGCTTACATTTAAGCGGTCCGTTCCGTTTTACGTTCACACGCCTCATCGTCTTCCGTGCCGATGAAGCCGCCCGACTGCCGTGACCAGAAGCCAGCGTAGAGACCGCCGAGTTCCAGCAGTTCCGCGTGGGTGCCCTGCTCCGCGATGCGGCCGTCGTCTAGAACGATGATCCGGTCCATGCGTTGGATCGTCGAGAGACGGTGAGCGATGGCGATCACCGTCTTTTCCGCCATCAGGCTGCCCAGGGCCGACTGGATCAGGCCTTCGGCTTCTGAATCCAGCGCCGAGGTGGCTTCGTCCAGCACCAGGATCGGGGCGTCCTTAAGGACTGCCCGGGCCAGAGCGATCCGCTGGCGCTGACCGCCCGAGAGCTTCACGCCCCGCTCGCCCACGTGGGCGTCATAGCCGCTTCGGCCCTTGGGGTCGGACAGGCCGGCGATAAAGTCGTCGGCGTAGACCAGCCGCGCCGCCCGGCGCATCTCGGCCTCGCTGGCCTCCGGCTTGCCGTAGAGGATGTTATCCCGCACGGAACGGTGCAGCAGCGCCGTATCCTGGGTCACCACCGAGATCGAACGGCGCAGGGAATCCTGCGTCACTCCGGCGATGTCCTGACCGTCGATCTCGATCACCCCGCCTTCCACGTCATAAAAACGCAGCAGCAGATTGATAAGGGTCGACTTGCCGGCACCCGAGCGCCCGACCAGGCCGACCCGTTCGCCTGGCCGGATCTCCAGGTCGATTCCGTGCAGACCGCCGGCGATGGGCGCCTTGCCATCGGACGATCCTTCGCTCTGATGCGCGGCATCCCGGCCATAAAGGTGCAGAACCTGCCGGAAGCGGATGGCGCCCCCGTTCAGAGCCAGCTCGGGCGCCGCCGGCACATCCACCACGCCGTGCGGCTGGGAGATGGTCTCCATGCCCTCCTTGATGATCCCGGCGTTCTGGAACAGCTGCGAGGTTACCCACATGATCCAGCCGGTCATGGCGTTCAGCCGCAGGGTCAAGGCCGCCGCCGAAGCCACCGTGCCCAGCGTGGTGTTGCCCTGCTGCCAGAACCAGACGGCCGCGCCAACCGTGGTCACGATCAGGATGCCGTTCAGGACCGCCAGTCCCGCCGTCATGTGGGTCATTCGCTGCAGCAGACGCGCGAAGCGCAGCCGGTGGATGGCCATGGCCGTGCGGGCGTAGGCTTCCTCCCGCGCCGCGTGGGCGAAGAGCTTCACCGTTTGCATGTTGGTGTAGGAATCCACGATCCGCCCGGTCACCAGCGAACGCGCGTCCGACATGCGCTTCGAGGCAACGCCGATCCTGGGCACGAGCAGATAGAGCAACGTGATATAGGCGGCCAACCAGACCGTGATCGGCAGGATCAGCCGCTCATCCGCGTTGACCAGAATCAGCGCCGCGCCCAGCACATAGGCCGCCGCGTACCAGATCGCCTCGAAGAACATATAGGTCGAGTCTTCCACCGCCGGCCCGGTCTGCATCACCCGGTTGGCGATCCGTCCGGCGAAATCGTTCTGGAAGAAACCGACCGACTGCCCCAGCAGATGCCGGTGCGCGCGCCAGCGCACCTGGTCCAGCAGGTTCACAGACATGCCGTGGTTCAACAGGCCGATGCTGCCCACGATCACCAGGGGCCGCGCAATCAGGATCAGAAGGACGACCACCGCCAGTTCGATCCCGTGGTGCACCGAGAAGCTCTCCGGCCCGCTCGCTGCCATCAGATCGACCAGCCGCCCGGCGTAATAGATCAGGCCGGTCTCGATCAGCGCGACGGAAAGGCTCATCACCGAGACCGCCGCCAGCACGCCTCGGAAAGGCTTCAAATTGTCGAGCAGATAGGGCCACAGCCGGTCGGGCGGCGTGGCCTCGACGCGTTTAAAGGGATCGATAAAGGATTCTAACCAACGGAGCATGATCTCGTTTCCTGCATCGCGATGACGGGAACTGCAGGACGCAGTCGCTCGTCATGTCTAAAGCTGATGGTGAAGTTGAGATGGATGAAAATCCGGCGGGGTCGAGACGATGGCACAATCCGCTCAAAGCGGGGGCCAAGTCCGAGCCAGTACCGGTTCGAAGGCGGATCCGCCCCCGAAGGGCGAAATCACCGGGTGAGGTAAAGTTCGCGCATCATTTTCATCGACATGCTCCAATTAGAGCGCTTCGCGTTCTTACTTACAGACGCCGCCTTGAAACTTGCGTTCTAAATCAGCAGGAGGCTGATTGAGAGGCAGCGAGTTTCGAGCCAGATAAACCCGATATGCTCAAGTGCGAGCAGGAAGCTATACGATCCAGACGGGAAAGTCGAGAGCCTAAAATACTATCGCACGGAGACATTTCTGTGGCGGACGGACATCGGCCCAACGCACCAAAAAGAAAAACGGAGGACCCGACAGGATCCTCCGTTGAAGTTGACGGGGGTAATTTTACGTACGGCGCGAGTGTTAGCTCCGTTTCGGCTGCAGGGTCACGCTGTAGAGGTCCTGATCGTCGATGTCTTTCAGGGTGACCTTCATCTCCTCGCTCTCGCCGTCGATGTCGACGCGGCCGAAGAACTGCAGCTTTTCGCTCGGCGGCAGGTTCGGCTTGCCGCCCGGGTTCTTGGTGAACTTCACTTCGGGACCGAAGGTGTTGTCCATGTCGCCCGGACCGAAGGAGCCGGCGTGGATCGGGCCGGAGACGAACTCCCAGAAGGGCTCGAAGTCCTGGAACTGCGCCTTGTTGGGGTCGTAGTAGTGCGCGGCCGTATAGTGCACGTCGGCGGTCAGCCAGACCGTGTTCGCGATGCCGCTGTGCTTGATGAAGCGCAGAGTGTCCGCGATATCATGCTCACGGCCCAGCACCGGACCGTCGCCGTTGGCACCGTTCTCGAAGGTGTTCTTTTCGCGCCAATTGTCGTAGACGATCAGACCCAGCGGCATGTCGCTGGCGATCACCTTCCAGGTGGCGTTGGAAGCCAGCAGTTCCCGCTTCAGCCAGCGCAGCTGCTGCGCGCCCATGAAGGCGGTCTCTAGGCTCGGCTCCGTCTGGTCGTTGGCGCCGTTCGGCCCGCGATAACTGCGCAGGTCGAGGAAGAAGATATCCAGCGAGGGGCCGTAGCTGATCTTGCGGTAGACCCGCTCCGGCTCGTTCGGCGTGGTGCGCAGCGGCATGTACTCGTGGAAGGCCCGGGCGCCACGGGCGAAGAGCAGCGAGGCGCTCTTGACCTTGTAGCGGTCGTCGGAGATCAGCATCTCGCCGGGGTACCAGTTGTTGACCACCTCGTGGTCGTCCCACTGGGCCAGCATGGGAACTTCCGCATTGAAGGCCCGCACGTTCTCGTCCAGCAGATTGTATTTATAGTTGCCGCGGAACTCGGCCAGAGTCTCGGCGACCTTGGACTTCTCTTCGGTCACCAGGTTCTTCCAGATGCTGCCGTCCGGCATTTCTTTTTCCGCCTGGATGGGATTGTCGGCATAGACGGTGTCGCCGGAGTGGATGAAGAAGTCCGGATTGTTGTTGCGCATGGTCGCATAGCCGCGCATGCCGCCCCAATCCTCGTTGATGCCCCAGCCCTGTCCGGCGGTGTCGCCCGACCAGACGAAGCTGATGTCGCGTTTGGCCGCCGGCGAGGTGCGCAGGCGCCCCGTGACCGGCTCGCTCTGGCTGTTCACATTGTCCAGGTCCTGCAGGTGCATGCGGTAGAAGACGTCCTGCCCGGCCGGCAGGCCCTGCAGCTCCATCTTCGCGGTGAAGTCGCTGTCGGCCAGCGCCGCGGGACCGCGCAGCAGCTGTCCGTTCTTGAAGGATTCGGTGGTGGAGACCTCGACCATCAGGCGCGAGGGCTTATCGGCGCGCGCCCAGACGACCGCGCCGTCGGCCGAGATGTCGCCGCTCTGAATGCCGTGGGTGAACTGCGGGCGGTTCGACTGCGCGATGGCCGGCGCCGGAAAGGACTTGGCGGCCAGCAGGCCGGCGGCGGCGGTGCCCCCGACCAGGACCGAACGGCGGCTGAAGTTTCTCGAAGACGCTTTGGCTTTCGTCATGATGAAGCACTCCCTTGCTGGTAGCTGGATTCTTGCTCTGCGGGTGGGAGGTCTTAGATGCGCCCGAGCTGTGAAGCCTGTTTGAAGAACGTATGAAGCTTTCAAGACGCCGCAGCATTCGCGCAACGGAATAAGGGACGGCGGCCCGCTCAAAAAAAGACGGAGGACCCGATCGGATCCTCCGGTAAAGTCAACGGGGAGTGTATGTCTGGATCTTATGTAGGCACGGCTTCAGATGCGGCTTACGGCTTCACGCCCGAGGCCGCGATCATCTTGCAGGGTCCGACGAAGCCCGCCTCGGTCTCGAAGGCCTCCAACGCCCGCTCGACCTCTTCCCAGGCGGCCTGGCGGGTCGTCTCGTCGACCTTACCCAGCATCTGGTGCAGCGCGCCGAAGCTTTCCTGTTCGAAGCGCAGGCATTCCTTCGCGCTGGCGAGGCGCACGGGGGCGTCGATCTTACGGATCTGGATGTCCACCAGCCCAGCGGCTTCGAACAGCGCCTCGATCACGCCGGGTCCGCCCAGGCTGAAGGGACCGGGCCAGCCCGGCGCCGGCGCGGGCAGGTTCGCGTGTTTCCGGATAATGCTGACCGGGTCGGAAAAGAAACGGCATTCCTGCGGCGTCGCATAGACCAGGGCGCCGACCGAACCGCCGGACCTGAGCGCCGCGACTTGCGTCCGCATCGACTTCGCCTGATCGGGAAAGAAGATCAGCCCGACGCGGGAGATCACGGCATCGAAGCGCCGCAGGCCGATGGCCAGCTCCTCGCCGTCCATGACCTCGGCACGCGCATGATGCAGGCCGGCGGTGGTGAACTGCAGGTTGGCCAGGCGCGTCAGTTCGGCGGAGAAGTCGGTGGAGAGCACCTGCCCGCCCACGCCCACCCGGCGCGCGCTCTGCAGCGCATCCTGGCCCGAGCCGCCGGCGACATGCAGAACGTGGGAGCCTTCCTTGACGTGGGCCATATCGAGCAGCTGTTCGGTCGCCGGACCCAGCCAGCGGTCCAGCAGCGGCCCCCAGGCGTTCCATCGCTCGGCGACATTGTCCCATTGCGTCTGGGTGGTTTTCTTGAAGCCGTTGGCATCGAGTTTCGTCATGCTCTGGCTGCTGCCAGCGGGCATTCTGGAATCGTTGGCGGGGGCTTTGACGAAGACATTCATATGGGCAGTTCCTGGTTGGCGTTTCGCGCAGGGTTGGCGTTACAGGGAAAGCTCGCTTCTGTTTGCAAACTGATCTAGTGGTAGATAGGGGTACTGAAAATTCACCACCAGAGCGCTCAAGCATTTGTGAAAGAGATCGTGTTACGCTCAAAGAACCGGCGCAGGTTCAGTCAGGAAGGAGCGTCCTCGTCCGCACGCCAGGATCAAAGTAGCGGCAGGTGTCTCACAGGCCCATCACAGCTCACTTTTGAGTTTGTGATAGATAACAGCCCTTGGGTGCTTTTCAGACCAGGCCTGTTTGCCGCCCCAATAGGATCCGCCGTAGTAGAGGCGCGGCAGCCCGTATAGATAGGAAAGCAGCTCTTTTTCACCGGCACTGGAAAACGCGAACGTTTCCTCTATCTCGCCATAGACCCACCACCCGGAACGCGAAAACCCCATTGTTTCATTGAAAGCGCGCAGATACTTCCGTCCGCAAGTCCGACATTCCTTAATGCTGAAATCCCAGTTGTCGGTCCCCAGAATTTCACTTGAACGAAAATCCTTGTAGGTGAAGGTCCCGCCCGCAAAGCAATCGTGGTCCTGCCGTCCGGGCTCGGCCCGATCCAGCATCTCAGGGGGCTGCTTCCCGTCTTTCCCATCAGCCATTTTCGGATTTCCCCCGCGCGTTTGAAACCATCTGGAGCCAGCCCGTCAATTATGCGCCGGCGGCGTCGAAGGTACACAGAAATGACGAATAGTCTCGCAAACGGACCGAACGCCGCTCACGTCTGCGTAAATCACGTCTGCACAAATCGGGGTGAAAGAGGGCTGTTACATCCGGCACGCCGCAGTAGGATCGCGGGGAAAGACCCAGGCGCATAATAGGAAGAATGGCCTGGGGAACTCTATGGGAGGCTGCTTCTGTTTCGCCGGATCGTTCGTTTCTGCGCGGCTGTCGTTCTGGCCGTAGCCCTCGCGCCGCAGCCCCTGCGGGCGGAGGCGGACCTGCTTGCCCTGAGCAAGGATATCCTGATCGGGACCACCTCGGAGCGGGAAGCCGCCGCCGAAGCCCTCATCGCGCGCGGCGATCTGGATATGGTGCCATCCCTGGTGCTGCTGATGCGCATCGGCGGGGCGCATGTGGCGACCCAGCGGGTTCTCAAGGCGCTGACCGGCGAAGCGCTGCCCACCTGGCGCGACGCCATGCACTACCAGGAAGCCCATCCCGAGATCGTCCCGCACCCCAGCTACGCCGCGCTCAAGCTCTGGTACTGGAGCGGCATCGACGAGGACTTCCGGGATTTTTTCGAAAGCGCCCCGTCTGCCAAAAATCCAACGGGCCGCGACGACCTGCGCATCCGTTTCGAGGAGATCACTTGGGGCGGCGTGCAGGTCGACGGCATTCCCTCCCTCGACAACCCGGCGCTGATCCCGGCGGCGGAGGCGGAGTACCTGCTGGACGACGACCTGGTCTTCGGGGTCGAGATCAACGGCGACGCCCGCGCCTATCCCCTGCGCATCATGGGCTGGCACGAGATGTTCAACGACGTCATCGGCGGGGTGCCCGTGGCGCTGGCCTACTGCACCCTCTGCGGCGCGGGCATTCTTTTCGAGACCCAGGTCGAGGGCCGCGCGACGCCTTTCGTCTTCGGCTCTTCCGGGCTGCTCTACCGCTCCAACAAGCTGATGTTCGACCGCGAGACCAGGAGCCTCTGGAACCAGTTCACCGGCGAGCCGGTCACCGGCCCCCTCGCCCATTCCGGCATCGCGCTCAAGATCCGCCCGACCACCATCACCGTCTGGTCCGACTGGCGCGCTCGCCACCCGCAGACCCGCGTCCTGTCGCTGGAGACCGGCCACATCCGCGACTACGACTCCGGCGTCGCCTACCGTGACTACTTCGCCTCCCCCGACTTGATGTTCCCGACGCTCACCGACCAGACCCGCCTGCACCAGAAAGCCCGGATCTACGGCCTGCGCACCGCCGGCGGCGCCAAAGCCTGGCCGCTGACCGCCTTCGCCAGCGAGCCCGTGATCAACGACCGGGTGGGCTTTACCAATGTGGTTCTGATCGGGGGCGCCAAGACGCAGACCGTGCGGGCCTACGCGCGCGGAGAGCTTGTTCTTTCAGGGAGTGTAACGGACCTTGAGGGACCGGGCGGACGCTGGCGGATGACAGAAGATGCGCTGCTCGGGCCGTTGGGCGAACGTTTGCCTAGGCTGCCGGGACACGTGGCTTACTGGTTTGCCTGGGATGGGTACTTGGGAGCCGAGAGCGAGCTTTATGGGGTGGTCGAGTAAGGGATCTGACTGTCCGCTGTGAGATAGCGATCCGTGAGGCAGCGGTAACCAACGCGGGCACAGACGAAGACCTCGCCAGCCGCCAGACCCGGCCGAAAAGAGCCGGCGAAACTCGGGGCCTGTGGTCACTCAGAAAATCGCCCTAGGCCTTGGACCAACGAGCGACAGGCCCATGAGCGAAAGACAGATGAGCGAACATCCGGGCCTCTGTTGGGAAAGCAGAGGGAGCCCGAATGTCCGCCCATTCAGTCAGCTTGCCGCCAGTTACGACGGATCACGCAGATTATTACTGCGGGATCGTCGAGAACTCGGCTTCGCTGAGGTCACCGCTGCCGTCGGCATCGGCAGCCTTGAAAATCTCTTCCGTCAGGTTCGGCATGACCGTTGCGGCTTCCTGAGCGCTAACGGTTCCGCTCGCGTCTGCATCGGCGTCCGCGAAGGATGCCGCAAAGGCTGTCGACGAGGCGAAGAGAGAGATGAGAGCAACTCCAAGTACTTTTTTCATAGTTCAGAATCCTTGTATAACTTCAATATTCATCGGGCAAATCTACCCTGTTCGCAAAACGATACTTCTTTCGTTCTGCGCTATTCACTTCTGAATTTCAAAAGTGAGGTCGTTTTTGCTACCTAGATATCTCTGATCACTAGGCGTCTTGGTGTGAACAAGAGTTAATAATTATTCTTTACTGATTCCAGTGGTAAAACTGTGGTCGATTTGGCGCTGAATAAGGGCGCATTCATAGAGACCCGGGAACCGAAGCCCGACAACAGAAACCCAGGCGCAAGGGATCCCGCGCGCCTTTCCTGAAAACGGACTTTTGTTAGAGCGAAGGAAAGATCGCGCCTGCCCTTTTCCCGACTCCCTCGGTGGCCAAGTTGTGGCCGAGGTCAGGATGAGCGCTCCCGCTCACGGCAGCGGTCTTGAAAGCGCGCATATCTGCTGAGGGTCAGGTCTTAAGCCTTGCATCGACTACTGCGAAGTATCGCACAAAAGAAGACCTGACCCCGAGCATAGTGTGGAAGTCCGCATCCGGCCCAAAGCGGTCATTTGGCAGGCCCAAAACGAATGGCAGCAATGGGCGTTTCTCGGAACAAGAGAAACGTTACGAAGGTTGGGACATTGAACGCTTGGCACTCAGGATAAGCGGCGTTAAATTTGGTGAAAAAGTGGTCGAGTCGGGAGAAGTATGTGCAAGAGGCAAACTGTCATGTCGTAAGTAGAGAACCACGGCAGTTCAGGCACCTTCGCAGTGGGCCGGAAGCAAAGCTCCAACTAACAGTGCAGTCGAAACTACATGAGCTGTTCCCTCAGACGGCCAAACCCGTATGGACGGGAGGCTCTGTACCGCTTGGAGCAGGATTTCCAGATATTGTGAGGGCAGTCTATGAGCCCGAAGTAGCAGCGCTTTCAGGTGCAGATGACACGTCGCTCGCTGTACTTGCTTACCTTCGCACGGTGGGAAAAGCTCGACGAGATACCATCAGTCTGAGGCTTCGTAAGACCGAGAAAGCAATCGGATTGCGGCTGGCTGCAATGGAGGCTGCTTCCATAATAACGGAACAAAATGGATCGTTTGTTCTGGCTTCTCAGTGGAGATGCGTGTTGACGGAGGTGCTTTGTATTGAGGTTAAAGTAGCCGACTGGCGCCGGGCACTATCCCAGGCAGCAAGAAATCGCATTTTCTCAAACAAATCATACATCGCTCTGCCCGAAAATGTAGCAGTGCGTATTCGAGCCGAAGATTTAATACGACATCTCGGTATTGGCCTGTTGGCAGTCTCCGAAGACGACACTGTGAGAATTATTCGGCGGCCGAGGTCGGTTAAGCCCAAGGCTTGGCGGTATTACTACTCTCTGGCTTCAATGGCAGCTGCGGAGGCAAGCAAGGGCGATGGCTCTATTCAACATTGATATTGCAGCTGCTCAGCTACAGCACCCTGAATACGAGTTTGTAAATGCATTGACCCCAAGTGCGCAGAAAGCTGCCTTTCACGTCCGCAAGGATGGCAGTGATTATTGCCTAAAGATCATTGCGCCCAACCAATCACTCGAAAGAGTGCAGCGCGAAGTCTTAGCGATGCAAACTATGGATCACCCCAATGTCGCAAAGGTTATTGAGTATGAATACAGCGCTCGGGAAGGTCAAACCCGTCACTATCTTGTAGAACAATACGTCGATGGATCTGACTTATCAGAGCATTTGGAAGGTACGGGGCCATGGACCATTGAAGATATCAAGTCGGTCTTCGTACCGCTGTGTGAAGGTTTGGTAGCACTCGCATATAACAACATTGTTCACCGTGACCTAAAGCCGAGCAATGTGCGTATGATGTCTTCTGGCATCCCAGTGATTATCGATTTTGGTTTAGCAAGACTGCTTGATATGGAGAGCCTGACCGCAACAGCGGAAGGCGCGATGATTGGGACGCCGCGCTATTTTTCACCAGAGCAACTCAGGGGTACTAAGCGGGATATTGATCCTCGAACTGACCTTTATGCTCTTGGAGTAATGCTGTTTGAAGCTGCTGTGGGCAAGCACCCTTCTCTTTCTGCAGCACCAAAGACATTCGACGAGCTTCAAGAGGCGATTTGTGTTTCCGAGAGCTATTTGGCTGACCCCGACTTTAGATCGCTGCCCGATTTGTTGCAGTTGATTCTAAGTCGTCTTCTACAAAAAGAACGAGCAAAACGGCCTTCGAGTGCTGCAACGGTCGCTAAATTGCTCGCAAAACTGGAGGGCAACTAATGCACCGAGGTGCTTGGCATCAACTTGGATTCAATAGCCAAAAAGTTGTTTTGGAACTACTCAAGAGTGGATTGGGTGTTGGGGCTATCGTTAGTCCAAAGGATTTAGCCCTGGAAAATGCCCAAAGTTATGCAAAAGAGTATAGAGCAGTAGGCGCAGGTGTGCTTCTCGATCCTCAGTTTTACGAGCCCGAATTCTCGGCTGGTAAACTTTCAAGTTATCCTATGGCCCAGTTCCGCCAGTCGCTCACAGCTTTAGGGGCACTCTCGGCATCTGCAATGAGCGGACTTACGGACGCCCTTCGCGACGAGAACTACGCACTGGGCTGCGATGCAGTGATCGCTCCAGCGATTCCTTATGAAGCAGCGAGACCCGATATTGCACAACTCAACGCACGACTGTTCCTTGCAGCTAAGGCTGCTGGTGATGCGCTGGGCATTCCAACCTACGCAACTGTAGTCATGGGCAACAGTGTAACAACAGAAGGTGTCGCATCGACTATACTATCAAGTGCGACGGCTTTAAGCGCCGACGGTTGGTATTATGCATTCGAATTTGATGACGCAGAGCGGCTTCCAACTGACGTCAACGCAGTGTTTAGGTATTGCGCTACTGGTTTAACCTTAGCATGTACAGGTAAACCCGTCTTGCATGCATATGCTGGGCCGCTTGCAAATATGGCCTTCGGCTCGGGCGCACGCGGCGCCGCAGTTGGTTTTTGGCAAAACCTGTGGGGGTTCTCGCGATCGCGTTATCAACCCGCCGGCGCTCAAGGTGGCGGAGGAGATGCACCTCCCCGGTTCTTTTCGGCTCCTCTATGGGGAACAATTGTATTTCCTGATGAGGTGCTACAACTCGCTCCTCCGTTGCTCGATCAAGTGATATCTCATTCACCGTACTCAGGCCCAGTATCTGCCACGGCTGGTGTCCAATGGGCGAAATGGGACTCGCATCGGCATATGCTTCATAAAATTATGGAGTATGCGCAAGCCCTGGCGGGAATGGCTGATGCACGAGCAGCCATGCAGCAGGTAGTCTCTGATATCGCTGCCGCGAATGCTCTTCATGCTCAGATTAGCAAACAAGGGCTAATACTACGCGACAACAGCAATGCTTATCAGCCAGCTTGGGCATCCGCGGGCACTCGACTACTTTCTGACAATACGGATGAATTCACTTGGCTTGACTTGCAGGGCGGCCCCTAGTTCCGGAATCTAGCCTTGCCTTTGTAGGCTATTGTTTAACAAAAAGATCAAACCGGCTTCCGCCGAGGAATGCCATTGCGACCACTATCTTTTCGAAAGCCAAAATCGTAAATAGGCAAAGTGGACATTGATCTACAACGCTGCGAACGTCCACTCTCCGCCCATTTCTGTCATCTGATGGATTGGGTTAGCTATGTCCAAATGGATTCGTACCGGTTCTGACACTCGGCTGACTTGATGCGCTCAACCTAAGCCGCCCGAATCTCCGACACGCTCTCTCGCAACGTCGCCGCCAGCTGATCCATCACCCGCGCGACCTCGGCGACCTGGGCGAGCGTCTCCTGCCCGGCCCCGCTGCTGCCACCGCTCGCGGGCGAGGTCGACTCCAAACTCGCCGTCACCCTTCGCGTCCCCTGCGCCACCAGGCCGACCGTTCCCGCCACCTGCTCCGTCGTGGCGTTCTGTTCCTCGATGGCCGCCGAAATGGCGGAGCTGGATTCGTTCATGCGGTCGATGACCGAGCGGATGGTGCCGATGCTCTCGACGGTCTGGGAGGTCACGGTCTGGATCTCGCCGACCTGGTTGGAGATATCCTCCGTCGCCTTGGCGGTCTGGGTCGCCAGGTTCTTGACCTCGTTGGCAACGACCGCGAAGCCCTTGCCCGCCTCACCGGCGCGCGCGGCCTCGATGGTGGCGTTCAGCGCCAGCAGGTTGGTCTGTTCGGCGATGCCCTTGATCAGGGAGACGATCTCGCCGATGGCCTGGGCGCCGCTGTCCAGGGTCTGGACCAGCTCGCCGGCCTCTTCCGAGCGGCTGACGGCCTCGACCGCGACGTCGGCGGAGGTGGAGACCTGGCTGGAGATTTCGCGGATCGCCGTGGTCAGTTCCTCCATGGAGGCGGCGATGGTGTCGGCGGAGGTGGCCGCTTCCTGCGCCGCCGCGAGGGCTTCGCCGTTGCTGCCGCCGCCGGAACCCGACGTTATCTGATGGATGCTCGAATGCAGGTACTCGGCGGTGCCCATGACCTCTTCGACCATGCCCTGGGCTTCGCCCTCCAGACGCGAGGCGATCTGCTCCAGGTTCTGGCGGCGCGCGTCGTCGTCATTGCCCAGAGTGAGCATCTGTGCCGGTGCTTCCTGAGATGCTGCCTCTGGCATTGCGGCTTCCGATGCGGGTGCTTCGTCCGATTCAGGCGTTTCGGAAGATTCCGACTCCGTGGCCTCTTCCGCGGCGATGGCTTCGAGCTCCGCCGCCTCCGGCGCGCTCCGCTTCGCGAAGAGATGCAGGATCGCGGGCGCGACCAGCGCGGCGGCGACCGCACGCAACAGTTCCATGCCCCAGGCCAATTCCTGCGCGATCAGGCCGGCGCTTGCCAAGCCGAACTGCAGGCCGGCGACCGCCAGCAGCGTGCATGGTAAGGTTAGATTTACCTCTTGCATTGAGAAGGATTCATCAAAAATTAGAATCACCTGTTGAACTTTTGAAGTTGCATTTGAAACACTATCATATGTCAGCAGATCAATTCAGAAAAAGAACTTCTGCACTTAAGATTCCGGAAGAGATCTACCAAAACTATGATCTCATTGTGAAGCAATGTGAAACTTGTCAAGGAGTCAAGAAAGGACCTTCAAGTCCAAAAGTTTCAGGAATGAGAAGTGAAGTATTTGGAGATCTTACTTTCATTGATCACGCCGAAGTTCCTTTGAATGATCGCTTAAAAATAATGTTCCTCATCATTTATGATGGTGCAACTCAACTGATGACTTCTTTCCCTTGTGAAACAAAATCTGAAGATGAGACCATAGGATACTTGATGGATTACTTTGATTTGTATCAGCTCAATCCCAAATACATCGTTGGAGATCAAGGTTTTTCTGGACAAACACTTGAAGCCTTCTATAACCGAAAAGGGATAAGATTCATTTCCTTAGGACCTCAGACTCCATGGCCAAATCGAGCTGAGGCAGCAGTTAGGCTTTTCAAGGAACAAGTTAAACTTACCTTAGATGGTGTAAGAGCTGATCCGCTATGCAATCCATTCTCGTTTCGAGTTCTTCTAAGAATGGCCTGTCAGGCAAGAAATTCTATGGTTACATTTGGAGGAGTCACACCATTGGAAATGGCATTTGGTAGAAGACCAGCTGATGTGATAGGTGTAGATACTGCCGATCCTGCCCAACTCACTGCTGAGGTGCCGAGTCATGAAGTGGGCATTGAAGCAACTAGGAGAGTGGCAATGAAGACATATCTTGAAGCAAGACAATCTGATGATCTTAGAAGAGATATCGCATCTAAATTGCAATTTTCTGATGGACCATTTTATCCAGGTGACAAAATTTATTATTGGAATCCTGCAGCAGGAAAGATCAAGCCTGACGGTTCTAAACGATCAATATGGATTAAAGGTAAGGTCAAGGTAGTTTCCCAAGAAGGAAGTATGGTTACCATCGATTTAGGTACTCGAGTGATAAAGGTTAATTCAACAAAGATCAGAAAAGATCATCAACCAATTGAAGATGTTGATATACCTTTAGAGCCTGTTGCTTTGCACAGTGCCGGAAAAACGGCATCGATGTATCAAGCCGATACCACGGCGGTTGATGGTTGCACCACGATGAGGGAAACAGATCCTGCCAACAAATTAGTCCATGCAGATTCGCTTTTGTCAGGACCAGAAGGAATAACTTATGGGAGACATAACTGGGAACCAGTAACCCAAGGAAAAATTGATTTCCTAGAGTTGTTTTCAGGATCAGCACGATTATCACAGGTGGCAGCCATGAACGGCCTAAAGGTAGGACAGCCGATTGACCTCCGAACAGGATTCGACCTTTTGAAGATTGAAGGACGTAAAAGAGCTATGGAAGTTATTGAACGTCAACAGCCATCAGTTGTTTTTCTCGCTCCAGTTTGTGCACCATGGAGCCAGATGACGAACATCAATGATCGTGATGCTCGTGATGAGAAACGTAGGAAGTATATGCCAATGGTAGAGTTCTGTATCCAAGTAGCGATCTATCAATTGAGGAATGGAAGACACTTTATCATAGAAAACCCAGCTGGTTCAGCCATGTGGTGGCAATATATTTTTCGCAGAATCATTGACCACCCACAAGTGTGCTGGGGAACCTTAGATATGTGTGCATTCGGAATGAAAGATCCAAATGGCTATTACTATTATAAACCTACGTCTCTTTTACATAGTTTTCCTGATGGCAC
>CBDDBN010000027.1:0-491637 GCA_965225735.1 Denitrobaculum sp.
CATGGGCAAGACGACCTTTGCAACCAACGTGTCGTTCCATGCGGCCTCGAACAATAAGGTCGTGAAGGATCCTTCCGGCGAGATGGTCGAGGAGCCTCAGGTGGTGGCTTTCTTTTCGCTGGAAATGTCCGCGGAGCAGTTGGCCACGCGTATTCTCTCGGAGCAGGCGCATGTCCGCTCCGATTCCATGCGGCGCGGCGAAATTCACGACACGGAGTTCGAGCGCCTGTTTCAGGCCAGCCGCAAGCTGCACAGCCTGAAGATGTTTATCGACGACACGCCTGCTCTAACCATCCCAGCGCTTCGGACCCGGACCCGGCGGCTCAAGCGCCAGCATGGTCTGGATCTTATTGTCATCGACTATCTGCAGCTGATGCAGGGCGCACCCGGGCGCCGAAGTGAGAACCGGGTGCAGGAGGTCTCTGAGATCACCCGTGGTCTGAAGGGTATCGCGAAGGAACTGAATGTTCCCGTCATCGCCCTTTCCCAGCTATCGCGTCAAACCGAGCAGCGCGACGACAAGCGGCCCCAGCTTTCTGATCTGCGCGAATCCGGCTCGATCGAACAGGACGCGGATATGGTGGTCTTCCTCTATCGCGAAGAATACTATCTGGCCCGCGAAAAACCGGGACCGCGCGCCAATGAAACGCCGGAGAAGTTTCGCGAACGCATGGCGCAGTATGACGAGAACCTCGAAGCCTCACGCAACAAGGCCGAGGTCATCATCGCCAAACAGCGCCACGGGCCGATCGGTACGGTCGAACTGGGCTTCAGCGGCGAGTTCACGCAGTTCAGCGACCTTGCGCCCGATGACCATTTGCCCGACGCAAACTACTAACCATCTGTACCTATATGAACGCACAGTCCGACGACAGGAACCTTGACGATCCGGCCGCAGAGCGCGCCGGCGCCCTTCTCACTATTGATCTGACGGCAATCGCCGAAAACTACCGCCGACTTTGCGTGCAGATCGGGACCGGGCTCGAGTGCGCCGCCGCGGTGAAAGCCGATGCTTACGGTCTCGGTATTGCCAAGGTCGGTCCCGCTCTAGCCGCGGCCGGCGTTAAGCGTTTTTTCGTCGCACATTTCGATGAAGCTGTAACGCTGAAGGCTGTGCTCGACAAAATCGCGACCAACGTGGAGATCTACGTCCTCAACGGCCTGACCGCGGCCCCGTCCTCGGAATTTCTGGCCCAGGACATCCGGCCTGTTCTCAACAGCCTGGGTGAAATCGAACGCTGGAGTGGCTTGGCGAAGTCTGAACAGCAGCGCCTGCCAGCTGCGATCCATGTTGACACGGGCATGTGCCGACTCGGCTTACCGGACAAGGAATTTCGGGCACTTCTAGAACGTCGCGAGCTGCTGGATGGGATCGAGCTCCGGCTCGTCATGAGCCATTTGGCCTGCGCTGACGCGCCCGAGCACCCGCTCAATCACGCCCAACTCGAAGCTTTTCGGGAAGTCGCAGCGGCTTTCCCCGAAACGCCTGCAAGCTTCGCCAACTCCTCAGGGATCTTCCTCGGATCCGGCTATCATTTCGATATCGCCCGCCCCGGTGTCGCGCTTTACGGCATCAATCCGACCCCTGGAAAACCCAGTCCCATGCGGCAAGTGGTTCGACTCCAAGGGAAAATCCTGCAGGTCCGCGAGATTGACGCTCCACAGACCGTTGGTTATGGTGCCGCCCATCAGGCAGTCGGGCCGATGCGGATCGCAACTGTAGCTGTAGGCTACGCGGATGGTTATCTGCGCTGTCTGTCTGGCAGGGGGCACGCCTGGATCGGCGATCGCCGAATTGATCTGGTGGGACGCGTATCCATGGACCTCATAACACTCGACGTGACGTCTGTACCCGAAGACGCCGCCCGACCCGGCACCATGGTCGATCTCCTAGACCCGGAAAGAGGTGCTGATGCCCTGGCCGATGAGGCCGGCACAATCGGCTATGAGATTCTAACCTCACTGGGACAGCGTTATCATCGGCGTTATATAGGCGGCTGACGAATGCCAGTACTCCAGCCTGTCGGTCGGACCTTTATCGCCTTCCTCGAGGTCGCTGGGCGTCTCTCGATTTTTGCCATCGCCGCCATAACCCATTGTTTCCGGCCCCCTATTTATCCGCGCTTGATCGGTCGTCAGATGCTGGAGGTCGGCTACTACTCGCTTCCGGTCGTCGGTCTGACGGCCATCTTCACCGGCATGGTCCTGGCTCTGCAAAGCTATACCGGTTTCGCGCGCTTCTCGGCCGAAAGCGCCATTCCCAACGTTGTGATCGTCTCGATCACACGCGAACTGGGACCGGTGTTGGCGGGCCTGATGGTCGCCGGGCGCGTCGGCGCTGCGATGGCTGCGGAAATCGGAACCATGCGCGTGACCGAGCAAATCGACGCGCTCTACACACTCTCGACAAATCCCTTTAAATACCTGGTCGCGCCGCGCCTGATCGCAGGCATCGTCACCTTGCCGATCCTGGTGCTGATCGCCGATATCATCGGCGTCTTCGGCGGTTACCTGGTTTCGATCTATAAACTGGGCTTCAATCCGGCGACTTATATCACAAACACCATCGATTTCGTTCAGGTGCAAGACGTCGTCTCAGGCCTGGTCAAAGCTGCCGTATTCGGCTTTCTCGTAACTCTAATGGGCTGCTATCACGGCTACCATTCGCGCGGTGGCGCGCAAGGTGTCGGCACGGCAACCACCAACGCAGTGGTCTCGGCCTCTATCCTTATCCTCTGCTTCAACTACTTCATCACCGAGCTCTTTTTCGCCCAATGACCGAACCCAGTGCACTCAAGGCTACGCCCAAGATCGAGATTCGCGGCCTGCGGAAGGTTTTCGGCGACAAGGTCATCCTAGATGGCGTCGATCTGGACATCGGTAAGGGCGAATCGGTCCTGGTGATCGGAGGCTCCGGTTCGGGCAAATCCGTCCTGCTTAAGTGCATTCTCGGCCTGCTCCACCCCGACGCTGGCAGCATCAAGGTCGACGGCCAGGAGGTGGTTGGCCTTTACGGCAGCGCCCTGGAAGAGGTTCGGGCCAAGTTCGGCATGCTCTTCCAGAACGCGGCCCTCTTCGACTCCCTTCCGGTCTGGGAGAACGTCGCCTTCGGCCTCATCCAAGGTAAGCGTATGGATCGGGGCGAAGCCAAGCAGGTGGCCCTGGAAAAGCTGGCCGCGGTCGGCCTGAATGCGGATGTCGCGGAACTTTCGCCTGCGGAGCTTTCCGGCGGCATGCGCAAGCGGGTCGGTCTTGCCCGTGCGATCGCCACCAACCCCGAGATCATATTCTTCGACGAACCAACCACCGGTCTCGATCCGATCATGGGCGACGTTATCGACCGGCTGATCGTCCAGTGTGTCCGCGGTCTGGGGGCCACCGCGCTCTCGATCACCCACGACATGGCCAGCGCACGCCGTATCTCGGATCGGGTCGCCATGTTGTTTAAAGGCAAAATCATCTGGTCTGGTCCGACCGAAAGCATAGATAACTCGGGTAATGCTTACGTCGAGCAATTCATCAACGGCAACTCTGAAGGCCCGATCCAGATGGAAGTGAGGTCGCTGTGATCACGGCCCGCATTCTCTCTCTAGCGGGATAACGCCTCCCTATGGCTAAATCCCAGTCCCGCTACGTCTGCCAGTCTTGCGGCGCCGTCACGGCAAAGTGGAGCGGCCGCTGCGAATCCTGCAACGAATGGAACTCCATCATTGAGGAGGCACCCCAGGAATCCGTTCCGGGCGGCCTTGGACGCAGCGGTGGTCTGTCAGGTTCCAGGCGCAGCGCGGGTAAAAAGCTGGAATTCGTCGCACTAGAGGGCACCAGCGAACAGGCCCCGCGGCTGCCGACTGGTATCGCCGAATTCGATCGCGTGTGCGGTGGCGGACTGGTTAAGGGGTCCGCGGTTCTGATCGGCGGCGATCCAGGCATCGGTAAATCGACACTCCTCACACAAGCCGTGGCCGCACTGGGTAACAGCAAGAACCCGCAGCAACCGCCTGTACAGTGCGCATACATCTCCGGTGAGGAAGCGGTCGATCAGGTCCGGCTCCGGGCCAAACGGCTAGGACTGAGCGGCACAGACATCCTGCTGGCGGCGGCAACCTCGGTAAGGGATATCTCGGCCAGCCTGGACAACAATCAGGCGCCGCGGGTCGTCGTCGTCGATTCCATCCAGACCATGTATGTCGACAGTCTGGATTCGGCGCCCGGCACCGTGACCCAGGTTCGCGCCTCCGCGCAGGAACTGATCAGGCTCGCGAAACGGCGCGGCTTCGCGCTTCTCCTGGTTGGACACGTCACCAAGGAAGGCGTCATCGCCGGGCCGAAGGTGCTGGAACACATGGTCGATACGGTGCTCACCTTCGAAGGCGAGCGCGGCCACCCCTTCCGCATTCTGCGGGCGGTCAAGAACCGCTTTGGACCGACCGACGAAATCGGTGTCTTCGAGATGACGGAAGACGGCCTGAGCGAGGTTGCCAACCCCTCTGCCCTCTTTTTGGCCGAGCGTCGCGGCAACGTCTCCGGCTCCGCCGTCTTCGCCGGATTGGAGGGCTCGCGCCCGGTTCTGGTGGAAATACAAGCGCTGGTTTCACCCTCACCGCAGGCAACACCACGCCGGGCTGTGATCGGCTGGGACACTGGCCGCCTGGCCATGGTTTTAGCCGTTCTTGAAGCCAGATGCGGGCTGGCGCTGGCCGGCAATGAGGTATATTTAAACGTTGCTGGCGGGTTACGGATTGGTGAACCCGCCGCGGACTTGGCAGTGGCGGCCGCATTGGTCTCCGCAGCCACGGATCAGGCGGTAACGGATGAAACGGTGGTTTTTGGCGAAATCGGCCTTTCGGGCGAGGTACGCGCCGTCAGCCAGGCGGACACACGCTTGAAGGAAGCGGCGAAGCTGGGCTTCACGCGTGCCCTGATTCCGCCCAGAAGATCACGTAAAAAGAAGCGCGAATCGGATCACGGCCTTGAGATCAGGGAGATCGAGCATCTGCAGGATCTCGTCGCCATGTTCGCCGCAAAGTCGGTTCGTCGGCGGAATCACGACCCCGAGCCAGAGGTTCTTTAGAGCAACGCATGGACAATCTGCCCATTAACATCGCGGATATCTTCGTCATTGCGGTGGTCGTCATTTCAGGCATCTTCGCGCTGTTCCGCGGCTTGGTGCACGAGGTGCTCGCGGTCGGCTCCTGGATCGGCGCGGGTTTTGCCACCCTCTACGGCTTCAGCCACGCTCTGCCCTATGTGAAGCAAGTGATCACGGTCGATTTCTTTGCCGAAGTCACGACCGGTGTCGTGCTCTTTCTCGCTGTGCTGATCATTCTGAACATTCTCACCCGGATGCTGTGCCAGCACATCCGGAACAGCAGCCTCGGACCGCTCGATCGTACGCTCGGCATGCTGTTCGGGTTTGCTCGCGGCGCTGTCATCGTCTGCGTCGCCTGGATTGCCTACAACTACATCATCCCGCAGCAGGATCATCCGGCCTGGATCGAGGAAGCCCGTACCAAGCCCCTCGTCGTGCAAGGTGCTGCCTTGTTAGACGAACTGGTACCCGAGCAATACCGCCGCGAGGCCGAAGGCACGGCGCGCGGTGCCCTCGACAAGGCCCAGGACCTGCAAAAGGCCAACCAAACCTTTCAAGACATCGTTTCTCCTCGGCCGCAGGCGGAAGCCGCGGAAGGAGAGCCAGAATACAATCGGCTGATGCGCGAGCAGATGCGCCGTGCAATCGAGGCCGCCGGAGATAGCGAGCCACTGGGAGAGCAGGCCCAATGATGACCACCGATCCCTTCGATGACGATAAGCTGCGCGAGGAGTGCGGTGTTTTCGGCATCTTCGGAAATGACGATGCAGCCGCGCTGGCGGCTCTCGGCCTTCACGCCTTGCAGCACCGTGGCCAAGAAGCCGCTGGTATCGTGGCCTACGACGGCGAACAGTTCAATGCCCACCGCGACCTGGGCCATGTCGGCGATATCTTTTCTTCTGGCGATGTGATGACCCGTTTGAGCGGTCACTCGGCGATCGGCCATGTGCGCTATTCGACCACCGGCGAAACCGCGCTCCGCAACGTCCAGCCGTTGTTCGCGGATCTCCACTACGGCGGCTTTGCGCTTGCGCACAATGGCAACCTGACCAATGCCCGGCATCTGCGCCAGGACCTGGTCCGGAACGGCTCGCTGTTCCAGTCGACCATGGACACGGAAGTCATCATTCATCTGATCGCGACCTCCCGCGGCGTGACGCTGATCGACCGGATGATCGAAGCCGTCCGTAAGATCGAAGGCGCCTACTCCCTTGTCGCGATCACGGACAGCAGCGTTATCGCCCTGCGCGACCCGCTGGGCGTTCGCCCGCTGGTGCTCGGCAAGCTGGGCGATGCCTATGTCGTCGCCTCTGAGACCTGCGCGCTGGACATCATCGGCGCAGAGTTCGTACGCGATGTAGAGGCCGGGGAAATGATCGTGCTGGATTCGGACGGTCTGCGATCCCTGCGCCCCTTCCCAGAGCTCAAACAGCGCGCCTGCATCTTCGAATTCATCTATTTCGCTCGGCCGGACTCAATCATGGAAGGCCACAGTATCTACGAAGCCCGCAAACGGATCGGCGTCGAGTTAGCCAACGAGAACCCGGTCGGGGCCGATGTGGTCATCCCCGTGCCCGATTCGGGTGTGCCGGCCGCCATCGGTTACGCCGCGGAAGCCGGCATTCCCTTTGAGCTCGGCATCATTCGTAACCACTACGTCGGGCGGACCTTTATCGAGCCGGGACAGCAAATCCGCCACCTGGGCGTCCGCCTCAAACACAACGCGAACCGCGGCATGATCGAGGGCAAACGGGTCATTCTGGTGGATGACTCCATCGTTCGTGGCACCACCTCGATCAAGATCGTCGAGATGGTCCGGGCAGCAGGCGCATCAGAGGTTCACATGCGGATCGCCGCGCCGCCGACATCGCATTCCTGCTTCTACGGGATCGACACACCCGAGAGCAGCGAGCTCCTGGCTTCGCGCATGACGGTGGAAAAGATGGCAGAGCACATCGGGGTCGATTCGCTGGCCTTCATATCGATGGATGGCCTCTATAGAGCCATGGGCGAAGCCGGGCGCGATAACGAAGCCCCGCAGTTCTGCGACGCCTGCTTTACCGGGGACTATCCTACGCGACTGACCGATCACGACGAGCCTGCGACCGTGCCGCAACTATCCTTGCTGGCAGAGCTTGCCTGACGCTTTGGGCTTCATCGAACACAAACTTATCGGCGGAAAGAAACGGTACGCGCCGTCATGCCGTTAATCGCCAGGGCCGTCTACCTGACCGCAGCAGCGCTTGGCGGTTCGACCAGCTCTCAATTTCCCGAGTTCTTCCAGCAGTACGTTCAGCGGCTGGGCGGGCATCTGGATCAGGCGGTTCTTCAGGCGAACCGAATCAAGGATGCCGCCGCCGCGGAAAAGCTTTCGCTTTCCGACTATCTGGACAGCTTTTTGACCAGCCAGGTATCGGCGCACCGTCGACAGGGCGAAATTCTCGTGCAGGAACTCGACGACGTAGAGCGCCTGCGCAACAGCCTCGAAGCCCTGATGCAGTCGCCGGTCTGGCAAAGGCCCTTCGTGATGGCATCGCAGGCCGAGCCGGATATACTGCAGGCTGCCGCGACAGCCTTCAAACCCGCGATTCCGATTACCCCTGAGGGCTTTGTCTACGCCGCCGTCGGCGGCATTCTTGGTCTGATTTTCTTAAAGCTTCTTCGTTCCACAACATCACTCTTTCGCAGAAAAGCCTCCCAATGACTGAAGAAACGACAAAGCAGGAATCATCTGTCACAGGTAGCGGACGCCTTGAAGGCCGTATCGCCCTGATCACCGGTGCATCGCGCGGAATCGGCGCCGCCGTCGCCAAACGCTACGCCGCCGAAGGTGCACAGCTCATTCTGGTCGCCAAAACCGTTGGCGGCCTCGAGGAGATCGACGACGAGGTCCGGGCCGCGGGCGGTGCGCCAGCCACGCTGGTTCCACTCGATCTGCGTAACTTCGACGCCATCGATCAGATGGGCGCCTCGATCTATCAGCGCTTTGGACGGCTCGACATCCTGGTTGGAAATGCAGGTCTCTTGGGCAGCCTTTCGCCAGTCGGTCACATCACCCCTAAGGTCTGGACCGAGACCATGGACATTAACGTGACGGCAAACTGGCGCCTGCTGCGTAGTTTCGATCCACTGCTGAAACTCTCCGAAGCCGGCCGCGCAATCTTCGTAACCTCGGGCGCAGCTACGAAAAACAAAGCCTACTGGTCGATCTACAGTGCCAGCAAAGCGGCGCTCAATTCTTTGGTCCAGGTCTACGCCGCGGAAAACGAAAAGACCAACGTCCGCGCCAACCTGCTCTCTCCCGGCCCGATCAGAACGACCATGCGCGCCAAGGCCTTTCCGGGCGAGGATCCGGAAACGCTTCGCACCCCGGAAGAGATCACCGATCTCTTTGTCGAGTTAGCCTCTGCCGAGTGCCAGCACAACGGCGAAATCCTACGGGTGCCGGACTGACTCCAGCATTAGGAGTTAGCGCTCGTCCTTGGCATAGGGGTTATCGCCTTTCTTAAAGTTCAGGCGGATCGGCGTGCCGTAGAGATCGAAATCATCCCGCAAGGCATTCTCGAGGTAGCGGCCGTAGGACGGCGGCAGATCGTCGGCCTTGGTGCAGGAAATCATAAAGGTCGGTGGCCGGGTTTTCGCCTGGGTCATGTATTTCAGGCGGATGCGACGGCCGCCGGGCGCGGGCGGCGGATGCGCGGAGGTCACGGCTTCGAGCCAGCGGTTTAAAGCCGAAGTCGAGACGCGTTTGTTCCAGACCTTGTAGGCATCGAAGACGCGCTTCAACAGGTTATCCAGGTTCTGACCGCGCAGCGCCGAAATGGTGACGACCGGCACACCGGTCAACTGCGGCAGGGAGCGCTCCAGGCGGTCGCGCAGTCCCTGAATAACCGCATCCCGGTCCCGGCAGGCATCCCATTTATTGACGGCGATCACCATCGCCCGCCCCTCTTCCTCAACCATGCGCGCGATGGTCAGGTCTTGCTTCTCAAGCGCCGCCTCGGCGTCCAGCACCAGGACCACCACTTGGGCGAACTTGATGGCGCGCAACGAGTCCGCAACCGACAGCTTCTCGACCTTCGACTGAACGCGGGGCCGGCGACGGATGCCCGCCGTATCGAACAGCTTGATCGGCCTGTCCTGAAAGTTCCACTCGACCGAAATGGAATCGCGGGTGATTCCCGCCTCCGGCCCCGTCAGCATCCGGTCTTCGCCGATCAGGCGGTTGATCAGCGTGGATTTACCGACATTGGGACGCCCAACGATCGCGAGCTGTAAGGGCCTGTTGTCGAGTTCCTCGTCTTCATCGGTGGCTTCGGATCCATCATCGATGCCTGCGGAAGCACGCTCCTCGGTCCAGCGTTTCATCTGCTCGTCGACCAGATCGTAGAGATCGGTCATGCCAAGCCCATGTTCGGCCGAAAGAGGGACCGGATCCCCCAGCCCCAGGCGATAGGCATCCATCAGGCCGGAATCGCCCTGCTTTCCTTCACATTTGTTGGCCAAGAGAAAGACCGGGGTAGAGGCGCGCCGCAGCCACTGCGAAAAGTGTTCGTCGAGCGGGGTCACGCCGGCCCGGGCGTCAACGATCAGGAAGGCCAAGTCCGCATCTTCGACCGCCTGTTCCGTCTGCGCGCGCATACGGGCTTCCAGGCTGTTGTCGAAGGCCTCCTCCAGCCCAGCCGTATCGATGACGGTAAAGCTGATGTCGTAGAGCTTCGCCGTGCCCTCGCGGCGGTCGCGCGTCACGCCCGGCTGATCGTCGACCAGCGCTAGGCGCTTGCCGACCAGACGGTTGAACAGCGTCGATTTGCCGACGTTAGGCCGGCCGATGAGAGCTACCTTGAATTCCATCAGCTTACTTATATCCGCCCGGTCGATCTAACCCCGGGGCTATGCAAATGCAGGTTAGCGCAGAACCACAAGATCCGCGCTGTCTGTCACAAAAAACAGGGAGTTACCCGCGACGACCGGCGAGAGCGCCGCGCCGTCGGGCAGTTCGATAAAACCTAAGACCTCGCCAGTATAAGGAGAGATGGAGATCGCCTCTCCATGCGACCCGGCAACGATCAGCCGGTCGCTGGCCAGAACCGGACCGGACCACTGAATGAGGTCTTCCTGATCTTCCTCGTCCTCGAAACGCTGTAGCGGTCGGACCCAGCGCAGGCGTCCGTCCCGCCGTCGCAACGCCACGACCTGCGCATCGTTGGTCAGAACGAAGATATATTCGCCAGCCGTCCAGGGAGTCTGCACACCACCGAGATCGATGTCCCAAGCCCGCGCGCCGCGCTCGATATCCAGCGCGATCATACGCCCTGAGTGACTGATCGCCAGTACCACGCCACGGTCGATCACAGGCTGGCCGCGGATATGGGCAAGATCGGCCAGAGGGTCGATACGGTTAACCGAGGACAAGCTGTCGCTCCATAGCACCCGCCCGTCGGTGACCGAAAGGCCGATGATTTCCCCCGACGAAAAGGGCGCCACCACGGTATCGCCGGCCACAGCCGGGCTGGCGGCCCCCAGCAAGCCTGCGTCTTCCTGAATGCCGATATGGCTCCAGAGCCGCCGGCCATCCTCCGCCGCGAGCGTTAGGAGCTGGTTGTCCAGCGTGATGACGAAGACACGACCGCCGTTTACGGTTGGTGCGGCGCGCAGCGGTCCCGGCGTATCCTTTTCCCAGATGACGGCGCCCGAACGCGCGTCCAGCGCGAAGACCCGTGCAAAGCCGGTGGTGACAAAAATCCGCCCTTCCGCGTAGGCGATGCCCCCGCCGAAAAAGCCGTCGTCTTCATCCTCCGGCTCAAGGTCGACACGCCAATACTGCCGGCCGGTTACCGTGTCATAAGCCGAAACTTCGGTTGTCGCATCCATGGTAAAGACCACGTTTTCGACCACGATCGGCTGCGCAAGCAAGCGCTGCGAATCATCTGAGCCTTCGCCGATGTCGGTCCGCCAGGCTTCGCTCAAGCCATCGCCGATGGAGAGATGATACATGGCGTGCGGCGGGTTGCCGCCAGCGTGGGTCCAATACTGGTTCTCAAAGGGCTGCGGAAGAATAATCTGCTGATCGGCAATTTCGGGATCAGGCGTTAGGCCCTTGTCTAAAGCCAGAATGGCGATCCGATCACCGGGCAAAGGCGGCTCATCCGGTGAATCGAACCAGTCGGTGATTCCACAGCCGGAAAGGCCCAGGCCTAAACCGCAGAGGGTGGCCAATGTCACGAGGCGCTGGCGCATAAAGCTATTCCTTCAGAGCCTCGATCATCTGTGTGGCGCGCGCGCGAATTCCAGCCGGCGCGGTCAGGTCGTCAGACAGGCTCGTAAAGAGATCCCGGGCAGTCTGTTTGTCGTTTTCTCTAAGCGCCAGAATGGCCAGCAGCTCGGTCGCGGTCGGCCGGAAGGCTTGACCGGGCGCTGCGAGCGGCTCGAGCCGGGATTTCAGACTGTCGATGTCACCATCATCAACTTGATGCATGACGGACAACAGATCGGCCACGGCGCCGAAGGCGTCATCCTTACCCCGCGCGGCCGCGATCCGGTCCCAAACAGCAACGGCTTCGTCGGTCTTGTCAGACTCGGCCAACAGCCGGGCTTCTTCGAAGGAAGCCAAGACGCCATAGCTGTCGTCGCCCTCCGCAATAGCAGAAAGATCGGACAGGGCCTTAGCCGGATCAGACTGGCTCGCTGTCAGAGCGGCGGCAAAGGCATCGGAACGTTCGCCACGCTGCTTCAGGTCGTACGCTGTCCAACCCTTATATCCTGCGGTCCCGGCAACCAATAGGAATGCCAAACCGCCGATGTAAATGCCGTAGCGCTTCCACCATTCCGTCGCCTTGTCTTTTTTAAGGTCGTCATCGACTTCTTGAAATATATCGGCCACGCGTTTTCCTCTTAACTACCTACTTTTGCGCAGAAATCTCTTATCCTTCGACCTGCGGCGCCAGAGCGGGCGGTAACATAGCCTGCCGGGGCCCGGTTGATAAAGAATTTCCCCCAATTCCAGCGTTTTCCCAGGCGTTTTTCGGCGCAGTTGTTCGGGCGCTGGCGCAATTTCAAAGGACATAGGGTTTTCGCGCCCAAAACACAAATCTTTCCAGCAGGATGCCTTGGGGAAAAAGTATGATCCTGGTCGGGGTCCAGTCCGGCGATGGACCCGAACCTACAACAGGCCAACGCTCAGTGAGGCTGGGCCAAGATCCAATCCCGCACGGTCACAGCGTTCTCGGATAACTGCGTGCGGTCGGACCAGACCAAATGATACCCCAGCCCGGTCAGGCGCTCCCAGGAACCGACAGGTTTGAGCAAATTCTGCGCAATCAGGCTCTTTGTAACGTGCAGATAGCCCATAGCCACGCCCTCGCCTGCCATAGCCGCCTGGAGGACCAGAGCATAATCGTTAAGACGCAGGCCACCGCCCGTGTCACGATATTCGACCCCGAAGCCAGCGAACCAGTCTCGCCAGGAGGGCCGCTGTCGGTACGGCTCTTCGAGATGAATCAATGGCAAAAGGGTTATATCGTCTGGGGTTTGGGGCTCGCCGTGGGCTTCAATCCAACCTGGACTGGCCACAGCCAGCAGATGTTCATCGGCGATAAGACCTGAGGAATAACCGTTCCAGGCCCCGGTCCCCCGTCGCACCCCCAGGGCGATACCCTCCTGAGCGAGATCCAGCTCTTTGTCGGTGGTTTGCAGGCGCAGGTCGATAGAAGGGTGCTGTTCATGAAAGGCCTGCAGCCGCGGCACCATCCAGAAATTCGCGAAAGCCGTCGAGACGGATAACGTCACATGATCCGATTCACTGAGGCGCTTCAAGTGGCTGACCGTGGCCAGAATCCGGTCGAAGCCCATGCTGACATCATGGGCAAGCAGTTCTCCCGCATCGGTCAGTGTGACAGAGCGATGCTGGCGCTGAAACAAAGGCACGCCGATTGCCGCCTCTAGACGGCGGATCGACCAGCTAACAGCCGGTTGGGAAACGTTCAGTTCAGCAGCTGCACGGGTAAAGGACTCGTGACGCGCCGCCGCCTCGAAAGCGGCCAGGTGGTGCAGGGATTCAATGTGCTTCAGCAGATCTTTCATAAATTGAATTTATGCAAAGCCAAAGATTTTTCAAGCATCACGGCCCAATCACCACAGCTTACACTGATGGCAAAAAGGGAGGCTGTCTTGAGCGAAAGAACGGCGCGCCGGCGCGGTAACCGGCCCGCACGGCGCACGGAACGCGCCGCACCTGCGGCACCGGCCTATGTGACGCGCGAAATTCCCTTCTACGCCATGTTGGAGGAAGAAGGACTGGCGCGCCTGGAGGATCAGGCCGACTGGATTATCCAGGAGATCGGACTGGAATTCCGGGAAGATCCCATTGCGCTGGAGATCTGGCGCAAGACCGGCGCGGAGGTCAAAGAGACCCGCGTACGCGCCGATAGAGGCTTCATCCGAGATCTTTGCAAGACCGCGCCCGCTGAATTCACCCAGCATGCCCGCAACCCGGCCCGGTCGGTCAAGATCGGCGGCAAAAGTCAGGTTTTCGCTCCCGTTTACGGCCCACCCTTCGTGCGCGATCTGGAGGGCGGACGCCGTTATGGCGCCATCGCCGATTTCGAGCGGCTGGTGAAGCTGACCTACATGTTGCCGAGCCTGCACCATGGCGGCTTCGTTACCTGCGAACCCTGCGACGTGCCGGTCTCCAAACGCCACTTCGACATGCTCTATGCCCATATGAAGTGGTCCGACAAACCGCATCTGGGAGCGATCACCGAGATGTCGCGCGCCGAGGACAGCGTGGCCATGGCCCGCATCCTTCACGGCGATATCGACGACAAGTGCGTCATCATGGGCAACGTCAACACCAACTCTCCCCTGCTGGTCGACAAGGTGGTGACGGAAGCGATCCGAACCTACTCCGCCGCCGGTCAGGGTATGATCGTTGCGCCCTTCATTCTCGGAGGTGCGATGGGACCGGTGACGACGGCGGCTTCCCTGGCCCAGGCCTTCGCGGAAGGCATGATGTGCTGTGCCTTCAGCCAACTGGTCAAACCGGGCAGTCCCTTCATTCTGGGCAACTTCCTTTCTTCCATGTCTTTGAAATCCGGCGCGCCGACCTTCGGCATGCCCGAACCGGTGATGTCAAACCTGATCATCGGCCAGCTTGCGCGCCGGCTTGGCGTTCCTCTGCGCTGCGGCGGCTCTTTGACAGCCTCTAAGATCCCGGACGCGCAAGCGGCGGCGGAGAGCGCGGACTCCATGCTCTCCACGGCCCTGGGTGGCGCCAACTTCGTGCTGCATGCAGCGGGCTGGCTGGAAGGTGGGCTTGCCACCGGCTATGAGAAGCTCATCCTGGATGCCGACCGCCTGGGCGCCTATCAGGTCATGCTCTCCGGCATGCCGATGGACGACAACGCCTTGGGCCGCAACGCTTACGAAGACGTCGAGCCAGCAGGGCATTTCCTCGGTTCGGCCCATACCATGGCCAACTACGAGACCGCCTACTACGACGCGACCATGTCCAATTCAGACAGCTGCGAGCAGTGGGAAGAGGACGGCAGCAAGGACAGTTACCGTCGCGCCTACGAGCGCTGGAACCAGATGCTGAAGGACTATGAGGCGCCGTCCCTCGACGAAGCCATCGACGAAGAACTCCAGGCCTATGTGGCGCGGCGCAAATCGGAACTGCCGGACGCCTGGTACTAACCCTCAAATTCAGCAGCAATGGGGCACAGCAATCCCCCTCTGCGACGTGACAGGAGTGATTCATGCCTGAGATTCAAAAAGAGGCGACCCTCGGCGCCAAGCCCCTGCCCTCCCACGCCAAGGTTGTGATTATCGGCGGCGGTGTCGTCGGCTGTTCCATCCTCTTTCATCTAGCCAAGTTCGGGTGGAAAGACGTGGTCTTACTGGAACGCAACGAGTTGACCTCCGGCTCCTCCTGGCACGCCGCCGGACAGATCCATACCATCTCCTCAGACCCAAACATTTCCCGTCTGCAGGGCTATACCATCAATCTCTACAAGGAGATTGAGGAGACCTCGGGCCACTCGGTCGGTTTGCATTCGACCGGCGGCTTCTATCTCGCCTCCACCAAAGAGTGGTACGACTATCTGAAGCGCGAGCGCTCCAAGGCGCGCTACATGGGCCTGGACCAGGAATTCATCTCGCCCGAGGAGGTCGCCAGGCGCCACCCGCTGATCGATCCCAAGCACTACTACGCCGCGCTCTGGGACAGCCTGGACGGCGATGTCGATCCCTCCGGCGCGACCTATGCCTTCGCCAAGTCAGCCCGGGTCCACGGAGCTCAGTACTTTACCCACACCCCGGTGGTCGAAACCAATCAGCGTCCCGACGGCTCCTGGGACGTGGTCACACCAAGAGGCACGATCCACGCCGAGGTGATCGTTAACTGCGGCGGTCTCTGGGCTCGTGAGGTCGGGCGTATGGCGGGGCTCGAACTGCCCGTCCAGCCCATGGAACACCACTATCTGATCACAGAAAACATCCCGTCCATCGCCGAGCGCGACGAGCGCCTGCCAGCCGGTATTGACTACGAGGCCAACATCTACTTCCGGCAAGAAGTCAAAGGCATGCTGCTGGGCACCTACGAGCCCAAGTCGACCCCCTGGCGAATCGAAGGCACGCCGATGGATTTCGGACATGAGCTGCTAAACCCGGACATTGACCGCATTGCCGACCGGCTTGAGATGTCCTTCGAACGCATTCCGGCCATCGGGGAAGCGGGCATCAAGGACATCATCAACGGCCCCTTCACCTTCGGGCCGGACGGCAACCCCATGATCGGGCCGGTCCCCGGCATGAAAAACTACTGGTGCGCGGTCGGCGTCATGGCTGGCTTCTGCCAGGGCGGCGGGGTCGGGTTGACCATGGCCGAATGGATGATCGATGGCGAGCCCTCGATCGACGTTTGGGCCATGGATGTTGCGCGCTTCGGCGAGTTCGCCTCACCGGATTGGGGCACTGTGAAGTCGTCGGAGAACTACGAACGCCGCTTCGTTATGACCTTCCCAAACGAGACCCTGCCAAAAGGCCGGCGTCAGAAAACCACAGCCCTTTACGACCGGCTGCTCGCCAAAGGCGCAGTCATGGATCAGGGCTTCGGTCTAGAGCATGCTCTCTGGTTCGCGGACGGTCCCATGGATGCGCACGAGGCCCCCTCCTTCCGCCGGTCCCGTGCGCACGAGTATGTGGCGCGTGAAATCAAGGCCGTGCGTGAAGCGGTCGGCTGCATTGAAATCGCCAACTTCGCCAAGCATGAATTCACCGGTCCGGGCGCTCGGGCTTTCCTGGATAAGGTGCTGGCCGGGCGCGTGCCGAAAGCAGGCCGCATCACCCTGACCCCCATGCTCACTGAAAAGGGTAAGCTTTACGGCGACCTCACCGTTGCCTGCCTGAGCGAAGACCACTTCATGCTGTTCGGTTCCGGCGCTATGCAGGAGGCCCACCGGCGCTGGTTCGAACAACGCCTGGGAACGGGCGTCACCTATCGCAACCGCTCCGACGAACTGCACGGCATCGCCATCTCGGGCCCCAACTCCCGCGACCTGCTGGCCCGGATCGTGCGCGAGGACGTCTCCACGGAGTCTTTCCGCTTCCGCGATATCCGCCGGACTTACGTCGGTGGGGTGCCCGCCATCGTTTCGCGCATCAGCTTCTCGGGTGAGCTGGGGTATGAAATCTACGTCGCGCCCCAGTATCAGATCGCTCTGGCCGAAGCGATCGAAGAGGCCGGAGCCGACCTCGGTCTGCGCTGGTATGGCGCCAGGGCCCTGATGGCCATGCGTCTCGAAAAGGCCTGGGGCGTCTGGACCCTGGACTTCCGCCCAGACTTTACCGCCGCCGAGAGCGGGCTGGACGCCTTCATCGACTGGTCCAAAGACTTCATCGGCCGCGAAGCCGCCGAAGCCGAAAAAGCCGATGGTCCCACACGGAAGCTCGTCACTCTGACCATCGACGCGCCAGAAATCGACGGCGAAGGCATCGATGTCTCCAACGACGAAGCGATCCTGAAGGACGGCGAGGCCATCGGCTATGTCTCTTCCGGCGGCTACGCCCATCATGTGCAGAAGTCGATGGCCATGGGCTATGTGCCCGCGGCCCTCGCCCGCGGCGGCGAACAGGTCTCTGTGGAGATCCTCGGTGAGCTCTTCCCCGCGGAGGTCCAGGCCGCGCCCGTCTACGACCCTAACGGCGGGCGCATGCGGGCCTAGCGCCAATCCTAAAGCTTTCTTAACCGGCGGGCGGCAGACTGTGACGCGTGGAATTGCGGTCTGCCGCTGGCAGGATGTCCGGCCAGACTCCATGACGGCAACCGGAAGATATTTGGCCAAGAAGGTATTTTGGATCAATGGGAAGCAAGATGCTCCGTATGACCGCGCTGGGCGCCTGTCTTCTGGGTTTAAGCGCCTGCGAACCCTCGACTCAGGTTATGTTGAGCGGGGCGAGCCTGGTCAGTCTTGCGCATACCGACAAGACCCTCGGCGATCACTTCAACACCTGGGCCTTCGACAAGGACTGCTCACTCCTACGCTTCTCAAACGGTGAGGAGTATTGCCAGGAATTTGAGGACGAAACGGCGAAAGTTCCGGAAGAACCCGCTCTTCACTGTTACCGCACGATCGGCGGTGTCTCCTGCTATCGGGAAGCCGACAAATCCGCTAGCGCACAAACAAAAGTCTATGCGCCAACGCTATCCGAAGAAAATATAGCTATTTCAGAAAATTAAATTCCATTTCTAATAAGTTACCTCCACTTAGCAGATTTTCACGGCACCCGAGTCGTTGCTTCGACTGGACGCCGCGTTAATTTTCGGAGACACTTATGTGAAATATGGGAGGTATGGGCTTATATGGCAGAGCTGTATCGCTTCGATGAACGCCGCAACAAGAACAAATCCACGTTCTTCGATCGTCAGGAGCTCGGTCAGCTACTGAATCTCTACAGCCGACGTGTCGCGAGTGGCGAGTGGCGGGACTATGCCATCGACCAAGGCGCTGGCAGCGCCACCTTCTCGATCTTCCGCCATACCATGGACTCTCCGCTTTTCTCGATCGCCAAGCGGATCGTATCGCGGGGGCGCGGCAAGGAGTACATTGTTTACAGCGGGCGGCGCCAGCTGACCCGCACGCAAACCATGTCAGAGGCCCTGTCGTTTCTCGAAAAGAAACCCAGGGTCGTTTCATAACTGGACCTCGCTTCCCTCCCCGACCCGTAATTCACCAATCTTGCGACGGCGCCGTTTCCTAAAGACCTGTGGCCCGTTATCCTGCTGTCCCTAGCCGTCAAACAAATCATTGCCTTCGCGCCTAAAGCCCAAGGGAGACACCTCGTGATCGTCGAGCAGATCTGGACCGGCAACGCCTATCGGAACTTCAATTATCTGATCGCTTGCGGCGAAACCGGCGAAGCCATGGCAATTGACCCGCTTGATTCGGAGAAGTGCCTGGCAATCGCCAAGCGTCAGGGCTGGAACATCACACAGGTGCTGAATACCCACGAGCACCACGACCACATCGGCGGCAACGATGCCGTCATTGCCGCAACCGGCGCCAAACTGCTTGCGCACAAGAATGCCAAATCCCGCATCCCAGGTATGGATCAGGGCCTGGATGCTGGCGATGTCGTGCGGGTCGGGAAGACGGTCGAACTGGAAGCCCTGGATACGCCCGGTCACACAATGAGCCACGTCTGCCTGCTATCGCGCGGCGATCATGCCGGACTGTTTTGCGGCGATACGCTTTTTAACGCCGGCGCGGGAAACTGCCACAACGGGGGCCATCCCAACGAACTCTATCAGACCTTCGCCGGACAGCTTGCCAAGCTCCCGGACGAAACCCGGATCTATCCGGGCCATGACTACATCGCCAATAACCTGGAATTCACGCTGAACCGGGAACCTGATAACAACCGCGCGGCTGAGTTGCTCGAAAAGATCGCGGACCAGGACACGAACCAGGCGCTAGTCTCCACCCTCGCTCTGGAGAAGGAGGTGAACACCTTCTTCCGCTTGCATAGCCCCAGCGTGATCGCGACCCTGCGGGAATCCTTCCCGGACCTGCCGGAAAACCCGGATCCCAAGACCGTGTTCCTCAAGCTGCGCGAACTGCGCAACAGCTGGTGAGTTTTAGCTAAAGCTCGGTAGCGCCTAGCGTCTCGCTCGGCGTAGATATCCCCACCAAAGCGTTGCCGTCGAAACGAAGAATATCGACCTCATCATAAAACCAGATCTCGCCGAAGGGGTTCCTCTCCGCCTCTTCGACCTTGTGCGGTTTGCCCCAGGCAAGACAGGCCATTTCCTTTGTCGCGCCCAGCCAAAGACCCCGGTCAGTCAGATGAGCGGCTTCAACCGCATCGAGCTGTAGGTCCGCGATCCGGCTCAAACGCTCGGCCTCCCTAGCCTTTCGGGGGACTTCATCGAACTCCACGCAGGTCAGCGAGTAAGGGTCGTTGAGGCAAGCCAAACGCGAAGAAATGATCGCCTGTGCATTGGGTTCAGGCTTGGCTAGCCAATCACAGGCAGCCTGGGCTTGCATGGGAGCAACTAACACCGCCATACATAGAAACTGCTTTTTCATTGTTCTCACCCTACCTGGTTCAGGAACTCCGATCGGCAGCATACCACAGTTCTGTCGCAAACGACTTCGACCTTCATACGCGTACCGTCCGTTGCACGGCAGTTCGGCCTGAATTTGACAACACCCACTTTCGCAAATGCGAAAAAAGCGACCCGTCTCCTGTCGCGTCAAATGAGAGAAAGACTATACTTTAGCTCGAGGCGAATCGGATGCTGCAGCGCCGTTGACCGGATGTCTGGAGGCTACCGCGGCAAACCATTGGATCGAAGAGAAGAAGCGCTCTATGCCTGGATCGAGCTACCTGCTCGAAGTACTCATCATACTGGTCGCCGCGGTTCTGGCAGTATCGCTGTTCCGGCGCCTGCGCCTGGATCCTGTTCTCGGCTATCTCTGCGCCGGTGCCGTGATCGGGCCTTACAGTCTCGGCCTTGTCCAGGGTATCGATACGATCCACGCTCTTGCCGAACTCGGCGTGGTCTTCCTGCTTTTCACCGTCGGTCTAGAACTGCCGATAGCCCGCATCCGAGTGATGCCCATGCGGGTATTCCTTTTGGGCATTGCCCAAGTGACTGTCACGGGCCTCGCGATCTCCACGGCAGTCGCCAGTGTGGGTTTTTCCCTTGAGGCCGCGGGCATCATAGGGTTCGGAACCGCCCTCTCCTCGACGGCCATCGTCCTGCGGCTGCTGTCGGACCGCGGAGGTCTAACCTCGCAAACCGGCCGTGCCGCGTTTGCGATCTTGATCGTCCAGGACCTCATGGTAGGGCCGCTCCTGGTCGGGGTGTTCGCTCTCGGCGACCAGAGCAGCGATCTGGCGAGTCTGCTGGGCGAAGCCGCTCTTAAAATGATCGTCACTGTCGGTTTGATCCTAGGACTGGGCCGCATCGTACTCAGGCATGTGTTCACGCAGGTTGCGGCCACCCGGGAGCCGGCCATCTTCGCCGCAATGACGCTCTTCGTGGTTCTGGGCACCGGCGTCGCGACAGAACATGTTGGGCTATCACTCGCATTCGGCGCTTTCCTAGCCGGTATGTTGATGGCCGAGACCCAGTTCCGCCATCAGGTGGCCGCTGAAATCCAGCCGTTTCGGGGACTGCTGCTCGGCCTCTTTTTCATGACGGTCGGCATGGAACTCCATCCGCGTCTGATCATAGAGAACGGCATCACGGTCCTGCTGCTGTTTGCCGCGCTGCTGGTCGGCAAAGCTGCGATCCTGATCATCCTCGCCAAGATCATTCGAATGGCCCTCGCCGATGCCGTCCATTTGGGTGTCCTGCTGGCCCAGGGCGGCGAATTCGCCTTCGTCCTGATCGGAGCAGCCATGACGTTGGGAGTGGTCGCGCCGGAACTTGGGCAGATGGTCATCGTGGTCGTCGCGCTGACGATGCTAGTCACCCCGTTTCTAGCGGGTCTGGGACAAAAGGCCTCCAACAGGATCGAACGCAACAAGGTCCCGCGCGCGGAAGAGCTATCGGAGACAGATACTAAGCTGGAGAACCATGTCATCATCGCTGGTTTTGGCCGGGTCGGAGCGACCGTCGCTAAACAAATGACAGACGCAGAAGTCCCCTTCCTCGCTGTCGATATGGATCCCCACACCATTCACCAGGCTCAAAAACGGGGCCTTCCGGTGTATTACGGCGATGTCACCCGAGCCGAGATCCTAGAAGCCGTAAATGTCGAGAAAGCCCGCGCAATCGTGATCGCGCTGGACGACAAGCACGTCTCGCTTCAGGTTGCCGCCATCCTGCGTTACATCTTCCCGCAGCTGAAGATACACGCCAGAGCCCGCGACTTGGCGCATGCACAGGAACTCGAGAACATCGGCGCCGACACCGTTGTCACCGAACTGGTGCCTACAGGACTGCAGCTCGCGCAAGTTGTTCTAAATCCGGAAGATAAGAAACACTAAATCAGCGACAAGCAGCCGGGCCTATTTGCATCTACCCCTGGTGCGCCTCACCGTAATTTTCCTACCCCGAAAGTAGTGAATCCTACTTTTACTCGACGTTAGCCTTATCAGGTCAGTTAAAATAGCCTGGCTTCTATAGTTTTTATGACAAATCAAGGTTAACGATCAGGCCCAGATGCTATCAGGCGAATAACGAGGCATTTAATTTCGCCGTCTCTAACGCTTCTCTAATACTTTCGTGCAACAGTTCCGAGGAGTTCTTTCTCGCGGGGTCACTTCTATGACGATTCGTGAGTAATTCGGCAATTCAGTTTAGCAGCCGTTAGATTTTTTAACGTCGATTCACAGGGACTTAGGACGATGACCGACAGCTTCGCTCATGCGGAAAAATTGGCAGACGCCGCACTCGCGGAGATGCGCGCCAAGAACATTCCGATGACTCCGAAGAACTTCAGCATCTGGTATGAGTACTCCAGCGGCAGCAACCCGGAGCTCAGCCAAGCAGTTGAACGTCTGCTCAAGAGCGGCTCCAAATTCTCGGACGACGAAAGCGCCAATCTCTACGCCATACACTTCGGCAGTGAGAAAAGCAGCCGTGAGCTGAATGAAGCCGGTGGTCAAATCCACAATATCGCCGAGCAGATCGTCACGCAGTTGAAAAGCGCCACGGATATGGCGGCCGACTACGGCAAAACACTGGGTGACTTTTCAGGCGAACTAGAGAAAGCGGCAGATGGCAGCGCTGACGAGTTAAACGCTCTGATCCATGAAGTCATGGCCGAAACGCAGAAAGTCGCCCAGAGAAACCGGGATCTCGAGCAACAACTGAGTGCGTCGGCGCAGGAGATAGATGGACTCCAAGAGGATCTGCAGAAAGTCCGTCAGGAGGCGATGACCGACGGCCTGACCGGCCTGGCCAATCGCAAATGCTTCGACCTGCGGCTGGCCGACGGCATTGCCACCTCCGCGGAAAACGGAGAGCGCCTGTCGCTCATGCTGCTGGATATCGATTTCTTCAAGAAGTTTAACGACACCTACGGACATCAGATCGGCGATCAGGTGCTGAAGCTGGTTGCGCAGAGCTTACGCAAGACCGTGAAGGGTCAGGACACCGCCGCTCGTTACGGTGGTGAGGAATTTGCCGTGGTCCTACCGAACACCGAGTTGTCCAACGCGGTCAAACTCGCCGAGAGCATCCGCGTCAATCTGGCTAAGCAGGTTCTCAAGAACCGCCGAACCGGCGACTCCTTTGGCAAAGTCACCGTCTCGATTGGTGTTGCGAGTTTTCAAAAGGGCGAGTCCATGGAGGATCTCGTTCAGCGCAGCGACAAAGCGCTTTACAAAGCCAAGCAAGACGGCCGGAACCGGGTGGTCAGCGAAGCCGAAATGGGTCAGGCGAACATCAGCGTGGTCTAACCCCGGCCCCCGCGGACGAAAGCTAATAGTGCGGCGGCGGTTTATCGTCAGGCAGATCGCGCTCTGCCTCTAGCACGCTGAGCCGGTCCAGCAGGCGATCCAGTTTCGCGGACATCGCATCAATCTTTGCCCACTGCCCTGCGGCAACCTCGCTCATGTCCTGCAGCACGCGTTCCTGTTCCGCGACATGCACTTCAAGCCGGTCAATTCTGTCCTGAAGATCCTTGCTCATGCGGCCTTTGTAGCAGCATATAAGCATTGAGCAAGGCCACAGACGCGCCCTCCGGTCGCAATACACCTTAAGACAACTCACCTCTAGGCCTTACCGAAAGAGGAATCGTGGGCGCTCCACACTCCGACTTTTAACTCGCCATCAGCAGGCTTTAGTCAATCTCGAATAGAGGTTTAAATGTCTGCCGTAAACCAGACTCCCGCGCGGCTAGCAACAGGGCAGATATTCATGCGCAAAGCTCATTTACGTGGTCGCGGCCCGGACCTGCCGCCGCTGGATCAGGTCGTGCAATACGATTTCGCGCCGGGCTACGTGGTCTTTATTCTGCCTGCGCCCAAACGCCTTCGCGTGCAGACCGCAGGCCATACGATCGCGGACACAGCGGAAGGCCTGATCCTCTTCGAGTCCGATCATCTGCCGATTTATTATTTCCCCGTCAATTCGGTGCGAATGGATCTGCTCGTGCGCAGCGACTATGTCAGTCATTGCCCCTATAAAGGCCAGGCTGTCCATTACTCTCTTAAGGACAGCCAGAACGACTACCAAGACATTGCCTGGCGCTACGCGCAACCGATCCCCGCCTGCCCGGCCATCGGCGACTACGTCTCCTTTTACTGGCATGAGGTGGACCATTGGTTTGAGGAAGACGAAGAGGTCTTCGTCCATGCCCGGGATCCCTATCGGCGTATCGACTGCCTGCCGTCGAGCCGTCGCGTACAGGTCTTCGTTGAGGGAGAGGAAGTCGCGGATTCCCAGCGCGGCATTTTCCTCTTCGAAACCGGGCAGCCCACCCGCTACTACCTGCCACCCGAGGACGTGCGTCGTGATCTGCTGCGTCCAAGTGAAACCATTACGCACTGCCCCTACAAGGGTCAGGCCGGCTACCACAATTTGGAAGTCAGCGGGAAAACGTTCGAAAACCTGGTCTGGTTCTATGCAAACCCCGTTCGCGAGGCTTCGCCGATCGCGGGTTTACTCAGCTTTGCGAATGAATTCGCAGACCGGATCCTGGTCGACGGTGTCGAGCAGGCGCGTCCGATCACCGGTTTTTCCCATGGCTATAATTATTATGGAACCAAGGCCTCAGGCGACTAACACAGACAGAAAGATCTCCAACTCAGCTCCTACTCCGCGACCGAGTAGATGGAGTTTGTCATCGTCGGGCAGACACCGCTACTCCCACTCAATGGTCCCTGGCGGCTTGGAGGTCACGTCGTAGACCACGCGGTTGATACCGCGGACCTCGTTGATGATCCGGGTCGCGGCCGCCGAGAGGAACTCGTGATCGAAAGGATAGCTGTCGGCGGTCATGCCGTCTGTCGAAGTGACGGCGCGCAGGGCGCAGACGTAATCGTAGGAACGCCCATCGCCCATAACCCCCACGGTCTTGACCGGCAGCAACACAGCGAATGCCTGCCAGATGGCATCGTAGAGCCCGGCCTTACGGATCTCGTCCAGATAGACCGCATCCGCTTTGCGCAGGATCTCACACTTCTCGCGGGTGATGTCACCGGGGATCCGAATGGCGAGGCCTGGTCCCGGAAAGGGGTGCCGGCCGATCAGGCTCTCGGGTAGGCCGAGTTCTCGCCCAAGTTCCCGCACTTCGTCCTTGAAGAGCTCCCGCAGGGGCTCGACCAGCGACATCTTCATGCGCTCGGGCAGGCCACCGACATTATGATGCGACTTGATGGTTACGCTGGGGCCGCCGGTGAAAGATACGGACTCGATCACGTCCGGATAGAGCGTTCCCTGAGCCAGGAAATCGGCGCCGCCCAGCTTGTTCGCCTCTTCATCGAAGACATCGATGAAGGTACCGCCGATGATCTTGCGCTTCTGCTCCGGATCGCTGACGCCTTCAAGCTTGCCGAGGAAGAGGTCGCTGGCGTCCTTATGGACCAGGGGAATATTGTAATGGCCGCGGAAGATTTCGACCACCTGCTCCGCCTCGTTCTGGCGCAGCAAGCCATGATCCACGAAGATACAGGTCAGCTGATCGCCGATGGCTTCGTGAATCAGCACTGCCGCCACCGAGGAATCGACCCCTCCCGAAAGGCCACAGACCACCCGGCCCGCGCCAACCTGGGCGCGGATCTTGTCGATGGCCTGCTGTCGGAAAGCCGCCATGGTCCAGTCGCCACCGCAGCCGACCACCTTGTGCGTAAAGTTGGACAGCAACTTCGCACCGTCCGGCGTGTGCATCACCTCGGGGTGGAACTGCACGCCGTAGATCTTACGCTCATCGTTGGCCACCATGGCATAGGGCGCGCCCTCGGAGGTCCCTACGATGCGGAAACCTTCAGGCAGGCTAACCACCCGGTCGCCATGGCTCATCCAAACCTGATGCCGTTCGCCGTTCGACCAAAGCCCCTCGAAAAGACCACAATCGTCGGTGACATCCACGTAGGCGCGGCCGAATTCCTGGTGATCCGAGGGGTCGACTTGGCCACCGAGCTGTGCGCAGATGGTTTGCATGCCATAGCAGATGCCAAGCACCGGCACACCGAGATCGAAGGCCACATCCGGCGCACGCGGGGTGTCGCTGGCTGTCACCGAGGCTGGACCACCGGAGAGGATGATGCCGCGCGGTTCGAATTCACGGACACGAGCCGGGTCTGCATTGAAGGGGATTACTTCGCAGTAGACTCCGCTTTCGCGGACCCGCCGGGCGATCAGCTGTGTCACTTGCGAACCGAAGTCGAGAATGAGAATGCGGTCTGTCATGGGCGGAAATTAGGCTCCGTTGATGGTCAAGTCCAGCGCGCATGGCCTGGAAAATGGCAAATTCTGCGGGTTAGCGGAAAGGAGTGGGAAAACAGCATCTTGCATAGCTTTAGATCTCCGGCGTTAACGACTTAAGCGCCGTGGCGTCGGGCCAGCCATAAGCAATCTCGTCAAGCAAAACGCCCGCGAAGGGATCCTTTCGTTCCGCGACTCGCTGGCCGCCCATCGCTTCGTAGAAGAAGCGTGAGGGATTATCCGCGAGTACCCAGATCAGAGCCGAGTCCAGCCCGCAGGCCAGCAGATCGCGGAACAGGCAAGCAAGCAATTGACGACCGATTCCCCGCCCTTGCCAGTCAATCTCGACATAGAGGGTATAGACCTCGCCTTTGTAAGGCAGATCGCGGTCACGTGTCGGTCCCGCATGGCCAAAGCCGACCACCCGGCTGGATTCCGCGTCATCTTTCTCCGGTTGCGTTTCCGCCAGAAGGATCGTCTCCTCTCGTCCTTGCCGCTGGATCCACTGTTTCCAGACTTGTGCTTTGGCATCGACGGTCAGAGAAGTGAGATATTGATCCGGCACCATCCCGGCATAGGTATGACGCCAGGTTTCAACATGTACCCGTGCCAGTTCACGGCTATCCTGAAGACGGGCTTTGCGGAGATGCAGTCGCCGGCTCATGCCTCTGCACGCCGCTCGAGCACGGAAACAAAAAAGCCGTCAGTGCCATGTCGCCGTGGTGTCAGCAACAGATGCGGTCCCTCTGCCGGACAGTTTACCTCAGGAAGCAACGCTCCCCAGACATTACCAATCGGCAGCTGCGCAAATTCTGTGTGGCGTTGAAGAAAGGCCTCCACCTGCGCTTCGTTTTCCTCTTCCAACAAAGAACAGGTCGCATAGATCAAACGGCCGCCCGGCTTCACAAGATCGGCTGCCGTCTGCAACACCTCTCTCTGCATACGGCGGTAGCCCACCAGCCGTTCGGGGGTAAGTGCCAGGCGTGCATCGGGCTGTCGCCGCCAAACGCCACTGCCCGAACAGGGAGCATCGACCAGCACCCTGTCGAAGGTTCCGGCCGAGGCCGCGAGCCAATCCGGGTCAGGCAAAGTTTGCGGTTTCACCATGGTCGCACCCGCACGTACGAAGCGTGGTTGCGCCCGCTGGAGACGCGCCGCTTCAACATCCAAAGCCGCGAGCCGCCCTTGATTCTGCATCGCAGCCGCAAGCGCCAGAGTCTTGCCACCCGCCCCGGCACAGAGATCGGCCACCGCCATGCCCGGCTGCGCATCGCAGAGCACGGCAATCAACTGGGATCCCTCGTCCTGGACGTCGACCAGGCCGTCTCGAAAAGCCTGCGTAGCCTGCAAGGCCCTGCGGCCCTCCACTCTTAAGCCAAGGGGGGAGAGCGCCGTCTCATGGGTCTCGATACCCTCTTGGGCGAGGGCGTCCAGGGCTATCTGGCGACTGCCCTTGATACTGTTGACCCGAAGCACCACCTCCGCCTCGCGTCGCAGCGCCGACATCTCAGCGGTCAAATCCTCGCCGAAGCGCCGCGCCAGTTTTTCATGCAACCAGGCGAAGACCTCGTTCCCTACCCAGTCCGGTTGTTCAGGATGGTTCAGTTCCTCTCCCGTCAAGGCAGCCAGCCAGGCTTCTTCCGACTTGGTTAACGGCACTGGGGCGTAACCCTCACCGTCGAATAGGGCGGCAATCTCCTGCGAGGAGAGCTTTTCGGAAAGCTGGAGGTAAGCGAGAATCTCCATACGCGCCGAGCGCTCGACGTAGCCGAAACGCGCGAGCCACCAATCGAGACGCAAGCGAGCCCGCAATACGCCATAGACGAGGTTGCCAATCGCTCGGCGGTCTTTAGAGCCGATGTAACGGCGGTTTCGGGTATAGGCTGCGACAACCCGCTCAGCCGGTCCGGTGGCCTCCGCGAGTTCCCCCAGGATCTCTATAACAGCCCCGATCCGCGCACCCGGTCTCATGATTGAACCGTTACGTCAGGCCGAGTTCCGGTAGTTAGGCGCTTCGCGCGTGATCGAGACGTCATGCACATGACTTTCCCGCAGGCCCGCATTGGTGATCTTTAAGAAACGGCAGCCGCCCCGCATCTCAGCGATGGTCGCATTGCCCGTGTAACCCATAGAAGCCTTGAGGCCGCCAACCAGTTGATGGATCACGGCCGTCGCCGGCCCCTTGTAGGCAACCCGGCCCTCGACACCTTCGGGGACCAGCTTCAAGCTGTCGGAGACTTCTTCCTGGAAGTAACGGTCTGCCGAGCCGCGCGCCATGGCACCGAGGGAGCCCATGCCCCGGTAAGACTTGTAGGAACGTCCCTGGTAGAGGAAGACTTCGCCCGGGCTTTCCTCCGTGCCGGCCAGCAACGAGCCCACCATGATGCAGTCGGCACCGGCCGCAATCGACTTTGCCAGGTCGCCGGAGAACTTGATGCCACCATCTGCAATCACCGGTGTGTTGCTGTCCCGGCAGGCCTCGACGGTATCGAACAGAGCGGTAAGCTGCGGCACGCCGACCCCAGCCACCATGCGGGTGGTGCAGATGGAGCCCGGGCCGATACCGACCTTGATGGCGTCCGCGCCGGCATCGACGAGTGCGCGCGCGGCATCTGCCGTCGCCACATTGCCCGCAATGACCTGGGCAGCGTTGGAGAGGCGCTTCACCCCACCGACCGCGTTCATAACACCGCGGGAGTGGCCGTGCGCCGTGTCGACGACGATCACGTCGGCCCCCGCTTCCATCAGCGCTTCGGCCCGCGCCAGTCCGTCCTCGCCGACACCGGTCGCCGCGGCAACCCGCAGGCGCCCTTGCTCGTCCTTACAAGCATTCGGATAGGCAATCGCCTTTTCCATATCCTTTACGGTGATCAAACCGACGCAACGGTAGTCGTCGTCCACGACCAGCAGCTTTTCGATCCGGTATTGATGCAGCAGACGCCGGGCCGTGTCGTGGTCCGCGCCGTCCTTTACCGTGACCAGGTTCTCCTTGGTCATCAGTTCGCTGATCGGCTGCTGGCGGTTTTCGGCAAAGCGGACATCACGGTTGGTCAGGATGCCGACCAGCTTGCCGCTGCCCTTCTCGACCACCGGGATACCGGAGATCTTGTGGTACTCCATCAGCGCGAGGGCATCGGCCAACGGCTGTTCCGGATGGATGGTCACCGGATTGACCACCATGCCGCTTTCGAACTTCTTGACCTTACGGACCTCGTCGGCCTGCTCGTTGATTTCGAGGTTCTTGTGGATCACGCCCATGCCGCCAGCCTGCGCCATGACGATGGCCAGCCGGCTTTCGGTGACCGTATCCATCGCCGAGGACAATAGCGGGATCCCGAGCTCAATGGAGCGGGTCAAGCGTGTGCGGGTGTCGGTCTGGGCGGGAAGGACGGCGGACTCCGCTGGTTCCAGAAGAACGTCGTCAAAGGTCAGTGCTTCGCGGATATCCATGCCAATCCTCTCTTGAGCGCGATCCTTCCCGATTTCAACGATCGGGGGATGCATTCTCTTCAAGCTGTCTGAGTGGAGCCCGGTTCGCGTTCCTCAGGGACTCCAACGGGAATCCGGCTCCAACGAATTGGCGCTGCATCATACACATAGGCGAACCGATGCCAAGCGGATTGAGCATGAATCTTTCAAGTCAGCCGCATCGCTTTAAACTTACAGCCTTTTCAAGAACTTCGGCCACATTGTCCACAGAGCATGGCGCTGAGCGTGTCAGTCTTCGGTCTCCGCAGCTCGGAAGCCCGTCGCCACCAGATACATCTCGGCGGAGTCGCTGCGGCTGGCTGCCGGTTTGACATGCCGGACTTTCTCGAACTGCCGCTTCAGGCTGTCGAGCAGGGTCTGCTCCGCCCCGCCCTGGATCACCTTGGCGACAAAGGACCCTCCTGGCGCAAGAACCTGGACGGCAAAATCCAGTGCGGTCTCGACCAAGCCCATAATCCGAAGGTGATCGGTCTTGGCGTGTCCGATGGTGGCTGCGGCCATGTCGGACAACACGATATCGGCCGGTCCGTCCATCTCGGCCTTTAATCGGTCTGGGGCATCATCGTCCAGAAAATCGCCCTGAAGGAGAATAGCGCCCGTGATCGGCTCGATTTCAAGAAGGTCGATGCCGACAACCTTGCTGTCCTTTGCCGCGCGTTCGAGCGCGACCTGCGTCCAGCCGCCCGGCGCTGCCCCCAGATCGACGATCCGGCGCGCCTGAGCCAGGAAGTCATACTTTTCATCCATCTGCAGCAGCTTGAAAGCGGCACGCGAGCGATAGCCCCGCTTCTTGGCTTCGGCCACATAGGGATCGTTCAACTGGCGCTGCAGCCACCGCGCTGAGGAGTTGGAGCGCCGCTTGGCGGTTTTAACACGCACTTTGAGCCCGCGGCCCGAGAGGCCGCCTTCTGCCCTCGTGCCGCGTGAACCGCGGCCACGGCCGCCGCCTTTTCCTCTCGAAGAGCCGCTCATGAATTCATCCGTTGTCAGATCAGCTGAGGGAAAACCCGGTCAGCAGCCAAGGACTTATACCACCGGGCCCTAGGTCGCAATCCCACGCATCAGGGTAAAGATAATCCCTTCGCGCAAGCCGCGGTCCGCCACCCTAAGCCGCTCCACAGGCCAAGTCCGGCAAAGAGCGTCGAGGATGGCACATCCCGCAACGACCAGATCCGCTCTCTGACGCCCGATGCAGGGATGCGCCGCCCGTTCGTCGTAACTCATGGCGGCCACTCGTCTGTTCAAACCCTCAATTGCATCCCTCGTCAGATAGGCGCCGTCCACTCGGCGGCGGTCGTAACGTGCCAATTCTTTCTTGATGCCCACCAGCGTCGTCACCGTACCCGAGGTCCCCAGCATCTGAACTTTCTGCCCCTGCACAGAGCCCGAGATGCCATGCTGCCGCTCAAAGGGTGCGACGGCTTCGAGCACGTCAGCGACCATACGCTCATAGCAGGCCTCGGAGATATCGCCACCGCCGTAGCGCTCCGCCAGGCTGGTCACCCCCATGGGTAAGGATTTCCAGGCCAGCAGCCTAGGCTGGTCGGGCGCCGGGGCTTTCGTCTCAAGGCCGCAACGTCCAGGGACTGCGCCGCCAACCTGCCACTTTTCGCCATTCACCGAACTAGATTTCGAACCGCCGCGCGCGTTCCCTGATTCGAAGCTCTGTGCAGCGTCGTCCTCGGCCCTAGCCTTTTGGACATCCCGTTCGTGGCCAGCCAAGGCAACCCAGCAAACCTCGGTACTGCCGCCGCCGATATCAAAGACCAGAGCCGTTTCAACGGCTGGGTCGAAAAGCGGCGCACAGCCATAAACAGCGAGCTGGGTCTCCTGATAGCTGGAAATCAATTCCAACCGGAGCCCGAGTTCGCCCTCAACCACATCACGGAACGCGTCATAGTTGCTGGCACGCCGGCAGGCCTCGGTCGCAACGCAACGCGCCTTGGTCACACCAAGGCGCCGCATCTTTCCGGAGCAAATCTTCAGCGCCTGAAGCGTACGTTCAATCGCGGCATCGGAAAGACAATCGGATTGGCTTAAACCCTCACCCAAACGCACCACGCGGGAAAAGGTGTCCATAACCCTGTAACCATTGCGGGCGGGCTTCGCCACGAGCAGGCGGCAGTTGTTGGTACCCAGATCAAGCGCCCCGAAAACTTGAGATCCCGAGCCACGCTTCTTGGGGCTTCCGCGGGCTACGTCAGGGCGTTCGGTTATGGCAGTTTCCCAACTGCCAATCCCCTCTCGGCCGACTTTAGATCGGCTGGGTTTGTCGCGCGTGGCATACCCCGTACGCCGCGAGCCCCCGCTCACGCCCCGGTGTCTGACCTCAAGGGTCCAGCCTCCCAAACTCTCTGTTCGCTGGCGGTTCTCATTGGACCGCCTTTCGGCCAGTGTAACCTCAGGAGCGCGCAACAAGCCAGCCTCTCACCTCTGGCATCGACCAAAGTCCCAACGCGGGAAATTGCATGCGGGGAAGAAAAGCGGTTGAAAGCGCGGCGCACTGGGACTAAATAGGGGCCGCACTTCGACAGATCGCCGCGCCGAAAAGGCCCCGGCCATCATCGTTGGGGGATAGTTTAGCGGTAGAACTCTCGGCTCTGACCCGAGCAGCCCTGGTTCGAATCCAGGTCCCCCAGCCAGAATCCACGTATTTCAAAGCTACCGCCTTGCACGTCTAGGGTTGTTTGCTCCCCGAGAGCAAACCTTTTTGGATGCAAAGCCGAATGACAATTTCAACGTCAGCGTTTAGATTGTCCACGAAGTCAATCGGCGTTTGGTGAATTCGTGAAAATTTTAAAAACGGGAACCGCCCAACTGCTTTGCGCGGGCGACCGGGCTCAGGCCGGCATTTGGCGCTGGACACTGAGCTTTATCGTCATCTGTGCGAGTTTGTGGGGCGTGGTGTTTGCCTTCGGCTACATTTTCGAATGGTTTCTAGGCCCAGAAGCCCTCGACACAGTGTTGTGGGAAGGCGTAAGCAAAACACGCGACGAAGCACTGCTAACCCACAGCTTTTACTTTCTAGGAATCGCTTTTCTCATTCCTGCGATCAGCCTCGGTCTTTGGGTCGTAAACCTGAGGATCCGGGATGTCATTGCGCCATCATTCGAGACGAATTGGGGTCTCATCGCATTCGTTGCTGTCTCGATGTTCGTTTTAATAACAATTGTCACATTTGTAGGCCTGTGGACATACCATGGTCGCGAGGCCATTCACTTCGATCCGCTGCCTGTTTCTTATCTACATTTCGCGCCGATCTTTCTCATTGCCATCATTTTTCAGGCAAGTGCGGAAGAACTGTTGCTTCGCGGCTATTTGCTGCAGCTGCTCGGTCGGTGGACTAAAAATGGCTGGATCATTCTGCTTGTCATATCCGGTCTGTTTGCATCCCTCCACTTTGTTAATCCGGAGATCGACGCCTTCGGGAGCTATGCCTATTTCCACTACACATGCGCTGCATTGCTTTTCACATCACTTGCGCTGATCACCGGGCGCCTGGAGTACTCGATCGGCACGCATATCGGTTGGAACTGGTTAATTTTCTTAGTGGACATCGACAGTCCAAGTGCACCGGATCTCTACACGGGACTAGGTGCGTTGGTATACGTGGGCGACATACAGATTTTGCCTTACGACTGGGTTCTAGCAGGTCTGGAACATGTGGTGATGTTTCTGATTTGCCTGGTTATCCATTTTGAGTACGTAGAGCCGCGCCAGGCCAGAAGTCTGCGATGACGGAGCAAGTGAAAGACCGCGTTGAAGGCGGCATCTGGGGCCTGTTGGTGGGCGATGCTCTCGGCGTCCCGTATGAGTTCCACCCGCCTGAAGCCATTCCTGCCTGCGAGGAAATCGAATTCAGCCCTCCCGCAGGCTTCGCCCGCGCCCATGCCGGCGTGCCCCCAGGCACCTGGAGTGACGACGGCGCGCAGGCACTGTGCCTGCTTGCGTCTCTTGTAGACCGCGGTCGCCTGGATCCTGACGATCTTATTCGACGGTTATTCGACTGGTATGAGAAGGGCTACATGGCCGTTGACGGCGAAGTCTTCGATGTCGGCGTTCAGACCGGTCAGGCCTTCGCCGCCTACCGGTCCGGGATCTCAGCGGTCGACTGTGGTAATGCCCTACCGGAAGGCAAAGGCAATGGTTCGCTCATGCGCGCCCTGCCCCTGGCGATCTGGCACCAGGGATCGGACGAGGAACTGGTCAGTGACGCCTTCCTTCAGTCCCGTGTAACCCATGGCCATCTGCGCGTTCAGCTTTGCTGTGCGCTCTATTGCCTCTGGGGCCGCAACGTTTTGCGCGAAACGGCTGAACCATGGCAAAGGGCCGTCGAAGGGATTCGCAATCTCTTTGCAAGTGGCACGGCCGAGCGCGAAGAGTTCGAAGCCCACATCCGGCCGGAAGCCGAGGCCACCTGCAGCGGTGGGGGCTATGTCGTCGACAGTCTGCGCTCGGCGCAGCTGGTTTGCCAGCAGGACAGCTACAAATCGGTCGTGCGCGCGGCCATCCGCCTCGGCAACGATACGGACACGACTGCCTGTATCGCTGGTGGAATTGCCGGCCTGCGCTTCGGTGTCGGCTCAATCCCAATGCGCTGGCGCGAAGCATTACGCGGCCAAGATATCTTCTTAGACCTGCTGGACGCCCTGGTTGCTCGGCTGTGCCGCGGGTAGACAGGCGGTCGATAGAGAACTTTTCCCCCTCCCCGACCTTGACAAAGCCCTGCCCGCCCGCTTGTTTGGCGCCAAATTCTCCCGCCCCTCATTCCGGAACCGACTCGCATGTCCATCCCCCGTTACAGCCGCCCCGAAATGACCCGTATCTGGGAGCCGGAAAACCGCTTCCACATCTGGTTCGAGATCGAGGCGCATGCCTGTGATGCCCAGGCGGAACTGGGGGTGATCCCGAAGGACGCCGCCAAAGCGGTCTGGGACCGCGGGGCCTTTGAAGTCGAGCGGATCGATGAGATCGAGCGGGAAACCCGGCACGATGTCATCGCCTTCCTGACCAACCTCGCCGAACACGTCGGGCCGGAAGCGCGCTTCGTGCACCAGGGCATGACCTCTTCGGACGTTCTGGACACCTGCCTGGCGGTGCAGCTCACCCAGGCCACCGATATCTTGCTGACCGACATGGACCGGGTGCTCGAAGCCCTGAAGAAACGGGCTTTGGAGCATAAGGACACGGTCTGCCTCGGCCGCAGCCACGGCATCCATGCTGAGCCCACCACCTTCGGCCTCAAGCTCGCCACCCACTACGCCGCCTTCAAACGCGGCCGGGAGCGCCTGCTCCAGGCGCGCAAGGAAATCGCCACCTGCGCCATCTCCGGCGCGGTCGGCACCTTCGCCAACATCGACCCGGCGGTCGAAGCCCATGTCGCCAAGAAGATGGGGCTGGAGGTCGAGCCGATCTCAACCCAGGTCATTCCGCGCGACCGACACGCGGCCTTCTTCGCCACCCTCGGTGTGATCGCCAGCTCCATGGAGAACCTCGCCGTTGAGATCCGGCACCTGCAGCGCACAGAGGTTCGCGAAGCCGAAGAGTACTTCGCGCCGGGCCAGAAAGGCTCCTCGGCCATGCCTCATAAGCGCAACCCGATCCTGACCGAGAACCTGACCGGGCTCGCCCGCGTTGTGCGCGCAGCAGTTACGCCGGCCTACGAAAACGTCGCTCTCTGGCACGAGCGGGATATCTCGCACTCTTCCGTCGAACGCGTCTTCGGCCCAGACGCCACCATCACCCTGGATTTTGCCCTGAACCGCATGGCGGGCGTGATCGAGAAGATGTACGTCTATCCGGAGAACATGAAAAAGAACCTGGATCAGCTCGGCGGCCTGGTCCACTCACAACGGGTTCTGCTGGCCCTCACCCAGGCCGGTATCAGCCGCGAGGACGCCTACCGCATCGTTCAGCGCAACGCCATGAAGGTCTGGCAGGAGTCCGCAGACTTTCTCTCGCTGCTAAAAGCCGATGAGGATGTCGCCGGCAAGATGGACGCCGCCGAACTCGAGGCCTGCTTTGACGACAGCTACCACACCAAGCGGGTAGACGTAATTTTCGATCGGGTTTTCGCTGACAGCTAAGCGAACAACACGTCAAAACTTGCCATTATCGTTCTTCCATTCACTGCGGGGTGCGATCTTTTCAGTCGTGTCCCAGTGCTCGACGATTTTGCCCGCAGCGAGCCGAAAGAGATCGTAGAAGGCGGAGTGAACGCCCGCGAAGGCCCCTTCGCTGACGCAGAGGACGAAATCGCCCTCCGCCAGAACCCGGTGGAGCCGCTGGTAATCGATCCGTCTTCGGCCAGCCTCCGTCTCCTGCAGAGCGGCGCGAAGTGCCGTCGTTCCCTCCGCAAGCCGCGGATTATGATCGGCATAGGCATCGTCGAGATAATCCGAAAGCCGCTCGAGCCGCCCCTCGATGAGAACTTCTTCGACGAACTCCTTCGCGAAAGCGCGGTTCTGTTCGGTCAGCTCGTGATCGCGCGACTCCGTCGGACCGTCCACCATGCTGCGACCGGCTTGGTTCGGCCCTTGCCGTTCCTGGATATTGTCCCAGTGTTCGACCGCCCGGCCGTCTTCGAAGCGGAAGACCTCGAAGCCAATCTTCCGACTCGCGAAGTCGTATTCGGTATGCCCGAAGACAAAATCACCGTCCTCGAAGGCCCGCACCACGTTGACCCGGGGCGAGCTCCTGGAGAGCCGCTGAAACAGAGCCGCCAGACCTTCGCTACCCTCCTGGGTCTGAGGATTGTGCTGAATGTATTTGGCCTCGTTGACCACCGCGACAGGGCCGGGGTCGCCGGTTTCAATGCTTTTCAGCAAAGCCCGTATCTGGTCTTTCTTCTTCAAGGTCATCCTCCCCACTCAAGCCCAAGCGTGCTCAGTCACCTGTTCTGAACGGGGCTTTCGTATGCCGGCAGAGCAAAATTTCTACACCGCTCGATCATAATGCGATTGATTTCGAGGATCTTTCCTTGGGAGGCCTCGCGCTGCTCGATCGAGCCTACGATATCGCTGAAGTAAATCCGTACAAGATTGAAATCCTGCAGCTTCCCGAGGTGATACTCGTGTTCGGCCCCAAACAGGATAAAATCGAAGGAGCTGGTATAGGCAATGACAAATCTATCGCTGCAGCTCAGACCGAACGGGTCTCTCACAACACTGTCGTGAAGCAGATCCACCAGGGCATCACTCCCACCCAGATTCGGAAAGAGACCTTGTTGGTTTAAGCGCAGTATCTGACCCGGCGCCGCGAACAGAGCCGCGTCGGTTAAAACATTGATCACAAGGACAAACGCAAGCAGATACGCAGCACCTCGAGCGACGGTTCTGAGCCACCAGTTCCGAATACGCAAGCATCGCCTCCTGCACTGCCCCCTCGCACAAAAAAGAGCCACCGGCATCCATCCGATGGCTCATTTTCTAAATCACTCGAATAGCGCGAAGCTTACTCGGCCATGATCTGTTCCTTGGCCGTGGCAATCATCTCTTCCATCTTCTTGTCGAGCTGATGGGCGGAGATGTCGACCGACTTGGCCTGAAAGTCACCGAGGACCTTGCGCTTTACATCGTCGTCGCCTGGCTCTTCCATATCGGCCATAACGACCTCTTTCGCATAGGCATCGGCGTCGCCGCCGGACAGGCCCATCTGTTCCGCAGCCCAGAGACCGACCAGCTTGTTACGGCGCGCTTCGACCTTGAACTGCAATTCCTGATCGTGCTTATACTTGTCTTCGAACGCTTTCTCGCGTTCACCGAAGGTGCTCATCTCGCCGTCTCTCCTCGCTACTTTGTTGTGGCCACCGTCAGCGCACTGCCTCAAACAGGCCCTACGCGGTGGGCACAGGTGTTAGGCGTTCCGATACTGCCTCAGATATAGTCACTAAACAGCTGCAGGAAAACTCATTTGCGCGCTGATTCATCAGATTCTTTGGAACTTCATCAATAATGTGCACGGCCGTTATCCTTCGTCGTCCGGGCCATAACTGGCCCCTGCTGTTTGCCGGCAATCGGGATGAGATGCGCGATCGGCCAGCTCGGGGGCCGGGGCGGCACTGGAGCGACCGGCCAGAGGTCATCGGCGGCCTCGATGAAACCGCCGGTGGCACCTGGCTCGGTGTCAACGAACATGGGGTGCTGTCGAGCATTCTGAACCGGATCGGTAGCCTAGGCCCGCAGGATGGCAAACGCAGCCGCGGCGAACTGGTTTTGGAGGCTTTGGACCACGCCGAGGCAAAAGAGGCCGCCGAGGCTCTGGCCAACCTCGATCCCCAGGCCTACCGAAGCTTCAATCTGATTATCGCAGACGAACGGAGACGCTTTCTGGCTGCGCAACCAGGGGAAAGAAGACACGCGGGAGGTCGAATGCTTCCCGTTGCCTGAGGGTCTTTCCATGATTTCCGCCTACGATCTGAACGATCCCAATTCCGCCCGCATTCGCCGCCATATGCCGGATTTCTTTGTTGCCGATCCGCCCGACCCTGAAGCAGCCGTGGTCCAAGAAGATGGCTTCATACCCGCCGGCTGGGAAGCTTGGCATCGGATTTTACGCCGGGACGCAGCAGCCTCGGACGGGGATCCCTACGCGGCCATGTCCGTCCAGTTGGCACAATGGTTTCGAGACGGTCTCCAGCTCTCTGATCGCTCTGCCATCGGCAGGATATCGGGCTGCTCAGCCGGAGCAAAGACGGGCACGCTGGCTATATGCAGAAGGCTCGCCGAAGACCACGCCGTTCCGAAACATGGATCTCGATGAGCTATGAGCAGACGCATATGAGCAGCGGGCGCGCCTCTTCGCTCGGCTCGATTTCGCCATTCCGGGGCGTCCTCTGCATGATCGGCGCGGGCTTGTTTCTGACCCTAAACGACGCGGTGCTCAAGTGGCTGACGGGCGATTATCCGGTCGGCCAGATCATGTTTCTGCGCGGGCTTTTCGTCTTTTCTGCCCATGTCCTTTCTGATCTGGCACGCCGGAGGTCTGCAGAGCCTGCGAGTGAGGCGCTGGGCACCCCATCTGCTGCTGCGGGGTGCGTTGATGATCGCCGGGACCTTTCTTTTCATCAACGGACTGCGTTATCTGCCCTTCGCGGACGCGATCTCTATCACCTTCGCCGGCCCGCTCTTCGTCACGGCCCTGGCCGCCCCGCTGCTGGGCGAGATTATCCGCTGGCGCCGCTGGCTCGCCGTTGGGATCGGCTTCGCCGGTGTATTGATCATCATCCGTCCAACCAGCGAGGTGGCGCAGTGGGCTGCACTCTTCCCGCTCGCGGCCAGCATGACTGGCGCTCTGCGCGACATTCTGACCCGCAAGATGGCCCAGCATGACTCGAGCATTGCGGTGATGTTCTACTCCACTATCGCGGTGACCCTGGCCGGTGGCACCACCTTTATCGCCGGTTGGCAGCCGGTTGCCTGGCAGGATCTGGGACTGCTGCTACTTTGCGGCACACTGCTAGGATGCGCACACTTTCTCATGATCGAGTCCTTCCGCCTGGCGGAAGCAGCGCTGGTCGTGCCCTTTAAGTATGTCAGCATGGTATGGGCGGTCCTTTTGGGCCTGGTGGTCTGGGGAGACATCCCCGACACCTGGACCTTCCTTGGCACCGCCGTGGTGATCGGCAGCGGGCTCTACATTCTCCACCGGGAAAGAGCTGTAAAATCAAAAGACTAGTGATACTGCGATAGACGTCTGGTCTGCTATGCAGACTGGCGATTTGTACAGGGCCAGATCAACTGCTATATGGAGCTCCCCGCCTCGGTTGGAGGAGGCTTGCAGCCGCCGTATTCAAGGCAGCGCTGAAGCCCTGTTAAACTGCGGCGAACCTTTCCGATCGGACAAGAAAATGCGACGCAGAAGGATTTACGAAGGCAAGGCCAAGGTCCTGTTCGAGGGCCCCGAACCCGGCACCGTGGTGCAATACTTTAAGGATGATGCCACAGCCTTCAACAACCAGAAAAAGGGCACCATCACCGGCAAGGGCGTGCTCAACAACCGCATCTCGGAATACCTGATGCAGCGTCTGGCCGAAATCGGTATCCCGACCCATTTCGTGCGTCGGCTTAACATGCGCGAGCAACTGGTTCGCGAAGTCGAGATCATTCCGATCGAAGTTGTGATCCGCAACATCGCCGCCGGCACGATCTGCAAACGCCTGGGCGTCGAAGAGGGCACCCCCCTGCCCCGCTCCATCATCGAGTACTACCTGAAGAACGACGAGCTGGGCGACCCGCTGGTCTCTGAAGAGCATGTCACCGCCTTCGGCTGGGCTTCGACCCAGGATCTCGACGAGATGATGCAGTACGCCCTGCGCACCAACGACTACCTTTGCGGTCTGTTCCGTGGCGTGGGCATGAAACTGGTGGACTTTAAGCTGGAGTTCGGCCGTCTTTGGGACGAGGAAGAGATGCGCATCGTCCTGGCCGATGAAATCAGCCCCGACTCCTGTCGTCTCTGGGACATCAAGACCAACGAGAAACTCGACAAGGACCGCTTCCGGCGCGACCTGGGTAAGGTCGAGGAAGCTTATCAGGAAGTCGCGCGGCGCCTCGGCGTTTTGCCCGAAGCCGGCCCCATCGACATGCAGGGCCCGCAGGTCATGCAATAAGCCGAAAGGCCAGATCAATGCCCGTTGCCCTCTCCGCGAACGTTAATGCGGTCGCCGAACTGAGAAACCGCCGGAACCTGCCCTGGCCGTCCGTTGTGGGGCTTTCGCGGATCGCTCTCGCCGCTGGCGCAGCGGGGATTACGGTGCACCCGCGGCCCGACGAGCGGCACATCCGTTTGTCCGACGTCCCCGAGATCGAGGCAATGATCGAGGCCGAGTTCCCAGATCGGGAGTTCAATATCGAGGGCAACCCCGACGCCCGCTTCGCGGAGCTGGTTGAGCGTATCCGCCCCGAACAGGTCACCCTTGTGCCCGACGACATTCGCCAGGCCACCTCCGATCACGGCTGGGATATCGCTCATCACCGCGCCTTTCTGACGGACATCATCGCGCGCTTCAAAGAAGGCGGCATGCGCGTCTCGATTTTCGTCAATCCGGAGCCCGAAACAGCCGGCCTGGCTCACGAGGTGGGCGCCGATCGCATCGAGATCTACACCGGCCCTTATGGCGGCGCGCTGGAACCTGAACAACAGCGCCGGGAACTCGAGCTCATCCTCGCCACGGGCCAGGCAGCGGCGGACGTCGGCATCGGGGTCAATGCCGGCCACGACCTTACGCTCGACAATCTGCCGCCCCTGGTTGCTGGCTTGCCCAATCTGTTGGAAGTCTCGATCGGTAACTGCCTGACGGCTGACGCATTGCTCTACGGCATGTCTGGTGCGGTGACCCGCTATCTGACGGCCTGCGGACATTAACCAGAGCCGCTAAAGCGCTGTTCCGACGCAATATTTAGTCGTCACTTTCGTGAATAGAGACAAAACTGCGTGAGCACGCCTATTCCCGATTGGTTAAGCCGGGATTTACCCTAGCTTAAGGTAGCAGGGATTAGTTTATGTCGGTCCAGCGTAAGGGCTTCACCCTGCATAAAATGCAGATACTTCCCTTGGTCACGGTCACCGATGTCAAAAGCCTCGTTTCTTCAGCTCGCAGTCTCCGGCGGCACGCCGAAGCGCTCTCTGATCACCGCCTTGGTTGTGGGCCCCATTCTGACAATCATCAATCAGGGCGATGCGATCCTGTCCGGTGTGGGTTTGGATATCGGCAAGGCGGCATTGACCTTCATCGTTCCCTTCATCGTCGCCACCGCGGGCGCGGTTCAGGCCAAACTGGCGTTGGCGAAAGCCTCCGAGACGGCGCAGCCCGCAACAAGCCAGGCGGCACCGCGAACAGAGCCAAGCCAGCCGGCACAGGCCATGCCCCAAGACACTGGGCTCGCGACCACTGCTGAGCGACGCCCAGACCCGGGTCTGCTGGATGAAGCACATGAGATCGTCGGAACCATTCGCGGCAACGCCGTGAAGGTGAACACCACCTCAAAGGCGCGGATCGGTTTTATCTCCGATCTGATCGCCGCCTCGCAGGACGTGAAAAACGAGGTCGGTGCCATCCAGGAACTGGCATCGGATATCGATAGCTGTCTGCTGACCGCCCACCAGAACGCCGGCGAGGTCGTGTCTCATGCTCAGAACATCGCTGCAACCGCACAGCAGGGCGTGACCCTCTCGGACGATGTCGTCGCCGCGATCAACAAGCTGCAAGAGGATTTCGTTCAAATCAACGATATCTCGACCGGCATCGGCGCAATTGCCAAGCAAACCAATCTCTTGGCACTGAATGCGACTATCGAAGCTACGCGGGCGGGCGAGGCCGGCAAGGGTTTCGCCGTGGTGGCCGCGGAGGTGAAAACCCTGGCCAACAACGCTGGAAGCTCCGCAAATCAGATTAATGCGGTCTTGGAAAGCCTCACGCGCAGCATCGACGAAGTGCTCAAACGCCTGGAGCAGCTGTCCCAGAACCTCAACCATGCGCTGGACACCAGCGCACAGGGACAGACTCAGACAAGTAAAATCGCCGAGGCTATCGATGAGGCGGTCGAGGTCGCGAAGAAAACGGCCAGCCAGGCCGGCGCCCAGGCTGAGCGTTTCAGTTCGGTCGCCGAGCGCCTTGACCAGATGAAGCAGGACGCTGAAGCCGCCGTAAAGGGCTCCGGCAATAACATCAAGCTTACAGAAAACGTACTCGAGAAGCTGGAAGCAGCGAAGCGCCAGCTCGCTGGCTAAGGCGTCGCTTAAACGTTTGTCTTTTTCTGTTTTTATAGAGGGGCTTACTTGGTCCGCTTGATCTTTCGTTCAAGCGCATTCGTCAGCCCATCGACCCCACGGCTTGCGGCCACGCCGGCGAATTCTTCGCGGTAGGTCTTCGCCTGGCTCACACCGTCGATCATGACATCCGTGATCTTGTAGTCGGTGCCGTCGTTGTAGATCACCCAGGAAAGATCCAGAGGCCCGCCTTTGGCATTCTTGATGTGCGTGGCGACCATGCTTGTCCCCTCACCCCGGTCCTTACTGGCCGTGACCGAAAAAGACTGGGGATCCGCATCGGTGACAAGACGCAAGTAAGCTGCAACCAGGTAGTCAGAGAAGACTTCCTGGAAACGCACTCGCTCATCCGCACTGGCCTTTGACCACTGCCCGGCGACCACATAGGCGGAGATTTCATCGATCCCTACGCCTTCGCGCAGGACACTATCGAGCGCCTCACGGCGGGATTCGTCGCTCATTCCGTCTGCGGCGACAATCGAGATCACCTGATCGCCCATGTCTTGAACGAACTTCGCGGCACCATCGCTTGCCTGCTGCGCCCAGGTGCCAACACTGACCACAGCAATCAGAATGTACGCGAGAGCTAGGGTTACACCGTGCCGTTTCATCTCGTTCGTCCGCCTCATACTGTTCGTGCGGGCCAGCGAAGGCGCGCTTGCCGTCTTTTTGCTCTTAAACCGAGGTCCTGTCCCCGCGCAAGATCAGGCGAGAAATTGACACAGAAGTAAAGGATTTTAGCCGCCTTCGATGAAAGCGCGGTGACAATGGCCAATTCTCGCACAATGCCTGCGAGTCTCCTTGTCACGGCGGGGCCGGATCGCTAGATTTCGCGCGCCTCCACAGCCACATTCTTCCACGGAGTCCCGCGTGAAAGCTCGCGTCTACGTCACCCTTAAAAACGGGGTCCTCGATCCACAGGGTAAAGCCATTGAGCATGCCCTTTCCGCGCTCGATTTCCAGGGCGTCGATCAGGTCCGCCAAGGCAAGCTGATCGAACTCGATCTGAGCGAATCCGATCCTGAAAAGGCCCGCACCAACGTCGCCGCCATGTGCGAAAAGCTGCTCGCCAACACGGTGATCGAAAATTACACCATCGAGTTGGACGGCTAACCCCGGCTTCCTGATTCATGAGCGGCGGAAGACCGAAGGCTGTTTTGGCAGTTGAACCGGGCCTATCCGCGAGCTTCCTCAGAGAGGACATAACGCAATGAAAGCGGCGGTAATCGTTTTCCCCGGATCGAACTGCGACCGCGACGTCCAGGTGACTTTGCGCCAGGTGAGTGGTGTCGAACCGGTTATGGTCTGGCACAAAGAGAGCAGTTTCGACGATGTCGATCTGATCGTCCTGCCAGGTGGCTTTTCTTACGGCGACTATCTGCGCAGCGGCGCCATGGCGGCTAAGTCCAATGTCATGCGCGAGGTCGCCCGACGCGCCGGTGCTGGCGTTCCGGTCCTGGGCATCTGCAACGGCTTTCAGGTCCTGACCGAATCAGGCCTGCTGCCAGGTGTCCTAATGCGCAACGCAAACCTGAAGTTCGTTTGCCGAGACGTGCATCTGAAAGTCGAGAGCAGCCAGAGCATCTTTACCTCGACCTACGAGACTGGCCAGGTCATCCGCATTCCCGTCGCGCACCACGACGGCAACTACTTCGCCGGCAACGAAGAGCTGGACCGGCTTCAGGATCGCGGCCAGGTCGCTTTTCGCTATGTCGGTCCCGATGGCGGTCACGAGGAAGCAGCCAATCCCAATGGCTCGGCACGTAACATTGCCGGCGTCTACAACGAAACCAAGACCGTCCTGGGCCTGATGCCCCACCCCGAGCGCCTCGCCGACCCGCAACTTGGCGGCACCGATGGCGAGGGCCTGTTCAAAAGCCTGCTGGAGAGCCTGTCGTGAGTGAGATCACCCCGCAGATTGTCGCGGAACATGGCCTGAATGAGAGCGAGTACCAGCTGGTGCTCGAGATCATGGGACGGGAGCCTAACCTGCTTGAGCTGGGCATATTTTCGGTCATGTGGTCCGAGCACTGCTCCTACAAATCCTCAAAGAAGTGGCTGAAAACCCTGCCGACAGAGGGGCCGCATGTTATCGAGGGACCAGGTGAGAATGCCGGTGTCATCGACATCGGCGAGGGCCTGGCCGCCGTCTTCAAGATGGAAAGCCATAACCATCCCAGCTTCATCGAACCTTATCAGGGCGCGGCCACTGGTGTCGGCGGTATCCTGCGTGATGTCTTCACCATGGGCGCACGGCCCATCGCCAACCTGAACGCCCTGCGCTTCGGCTCGCCCGAGCACGCCAAAACCCGGCATCTGGTTTCCGGCGTCGTCGCTGGAATCGGTGGCTACGGGAACTGCGTCGGCGTCCCGACGGTTGGCGGCGAGGTGAACTTCGATCCCTCGTATAACGGCAATATTCTCGTCAATGCCATGACCGTCGGCCTGGCGCCGGCGGACCGGATCTTCAAGGCCGCTGCTCAGGGCGTCGGGAATCCGGTTGTCTATGTAGGCTCCAAGACCGGCCGTGACGGCATCCACGGCGCAACCATGGCCTCGGCGGAGTTTGACGACGATTCCGACGAGAAGCGCCCGACCGTGCAGGTCGGTGACCCTTTCACCGAAAAGCTGCTGATCGAGGCCTGCCTCGAGTTGATGGAAACAGACGCCATCATCGGCATTCAGGATATGGGCGCCGCTGGCCTCACCTCCTCCTCCTTCGAGATGGCCTCCAAGGGCGGCATGGGCGTCGAGCTGGATCTCGACCAGGTGCCTTGCCGCGAAGAAGGCATGACTCCCTACGAGATGATGCTGTCGGAGAGCCAGGAACGCATGCTGATGGTGCTCAAGCCAGGCAAGGAAGACCTCGCCCGCGGCATCATGGAGAAATGGGACCTGGATTTCGCTGTCATCGGTCGCCTCACCGAAACCGGGCGCATGGTGTTGCGCATGCACGGCGAGGTGGTCGGTGACCTGCCGATCGATCCGCTCGCGGAGGCCTCGCCCGAATACGACCGCCCGTGGGAGACAACGCCTGCGCGCGAGGAACTCGACGCCGCTTCCCTCGCGGTTCCGACGGATACCGGCGCGACGCTCATGCAGCTCATGGGCTCGCCAAACCTCTGCTCACGGCGCTGGATCTGGGAACAGTACGATCACATGGTGATGGCGGACACCCAGCAACGGCCCGGCGGCGACGCCGCAGTGGTACGGGTGCACGGCACTGACCGCGCCCTGGCAATCTCGACAGATTGCACCCCGCGTTACTGCCTGGCCGACCCAGCGCGTGGCGGCGCCCAGGCGGTGGCAGAATCCTGGCGCAATCTCACCGCGGTCGGCGCAACGCCGCTAGCCATTACCGACAACATGAACTTCGGCAATCCCGAACGACCAGAGATTATGGGTCAGTTTGTCGGCTGCATCGAAGGCATGCGCGCAGCCTGCGACGCCCTCGCTTACCCGGTCGTGTCAGGCAACGTCTCGCTCTACAACGAAACCAATGGTGCCGCGATCCTGCCCACACCGGCTATCGGTGGCGTCGGTGTGATCGAGGATGCCTCCAAAACCGCCGGCATCGCCTTCACCGAGGACGAGGCAGATATTATCCTGATCGGCGAGAGCACGGGTCATCTTGGCGCCTCCACCTATCTTTCGGAAATCGAAGGCCGGCGTGACGGCGCGCCGCCGGTCGTCGACCTGGAAGCCGAAAAACGCAATGGCGACTTTGTTCGAAGTCTTATCGTTTCCGGACAAGTCTCTGTTTGTCATGATCTTTCTGACGGCGGACTAGCGGTTGCCCTGGCAGAAATGGCACTTGCCGGCCATGTCGGCGCCCGCTGTGAACAGCCCGCCGATAGCGGGCTTCCGCTACACGCTTGGCTGTTCGGCGAGGATCAAGCCCGCTATCTGATCGCAACCAGAGAAGCGGATGCGGTCTTAAAGGCCGCGCAGGAGGCCGGCGTACCTGCGGTGGTCATCGGCTCAACCGGTGGCAAGACGTTGACCTTGCCGGGCGGCAGCCCCATATCCCTGGGCGACTTGTCGCGCGCGCATGAGGGCTGGCTCCCCAGTTACATGGCAGCTACAGTAGCGTAATGAATCCTGGCAGCAGGACAATGAGAGGTGACGGCGTGCGCTACGCAGGCCTGAATTGGACAGACGAGGGATAGCCACCATGCCAATGAACCCGGCCGAGATCGAAGGACTGATAAAAGAGTCGATTACGGATGCCGAAGTCAGGATCGAGGACCTTCGGGGTGACGGCGATCACTACGCCGCTTATGTGGTTTCCGCTGAATTCAAGGGCAAGTCGCGGGTTCAGCAACACCAAATGGTCTACCAGGCGCTCCAGGGCCGTATGGGGAATGAACTGCATGCGTTGGCGTTGCAGACTTCCGTACCAGCAGATTCCTGACGTCGAGGTAAAGACAACAACAACAGTGTCACTGCCAACGACGCGTTAACAAACGCAGAACGACCGGCGGAGATTCTCAATACGAGGCCTGAGCGGCCCAGTGCAAAGGAAAGAGAGAAATGGACAACACCGTTGCAGAGCGCATCAAGCAGGACATCGCGGATAACGACGTCGTTCTCTTCATGAAGGGCACGCCCGTGTTCCCTCAGTGCGGTTTTTCCGCGACCGTCGTACAGGTGCTTTCCCACCTAGAGGTCAAGTTCAAGGGCATCGACGTTCTCCAGGATCCTGGTCTGCGTCAGGGCATTAAAGAATTCAGCAACTGGCCGACCATTCCTCAGCTTTATGTAAAGGGTGAGTTTGTCGGCGGGTGTGACATTATCCGAGAAATGTTTCAGTCCGGCGAGTTGCAAGAACACCTCGCGAACGCCGGGATTGAGGGCCAGACAGCGGCCTAGCAAACGTTCTTAGTACTTCGGCTCAACGAGCTGGATACAAGAAAGGCTTCTCGTGAGAGAAGCCTTTTTTTGATCGATTGCCTGCCAAGCCTTAGCAGCTGGCCTGCTCACATTTGTTGCAGGCCCACCATGGCGCCAATGCCGCCGGCTAAGATCACGACCAGAAGCAGACCCAACAGAACAAGGCTTGGCCCCGATTTCTTTTGAGCAGCTGCGCGTTTTGTTTTAGGGCGCGCGGCCTCTTCCCGTTTTGCACGCGCCGCTCCCACTTCACGCCGCACCGCGGCCTGACGGTTGGTCGCCTGTTTGTTGTGTTCGTCGATCTTGTTGGAAGAGAAGATGATTTTGTTGGAGGTTTTGCCAGAGACGTCATCGTGGCTCTCCTCGACAACCCGGACCGCGGAATAGCGCCCGGCCTTATCCATGCGTTCGGCATCGATGATTGCCAATTGCCGATCGTCGAAGATGGCTTCGATCTTCCAGTTGCCCGCTTGGTAACTCTGAATTTCGTAAGCAACTAACATGGTATTTCTCGACTGTAGCTTCCTGCGGCGCTGGGTCCGCTGCCGGTCGCCTTAGTCTTCTTCCTCGTCGTTCGTGCCGATCGGTCGGAAATTGGCGGCGCCCAGCAAACCGTCGATGCTCGCGCCATCGCTGGAAAGTGGCAGCAAGATACTGCGATAGAGGATGGACATGTCCGTTACGGCCAGTTCTCCCCCAATCGAAATAGGCACCTGCCGGTCCAAAACGCGTGGAATGTAATTCACCGCGGCAGCCAGAAGCGACGGCTCCGGACAGTCTTTGACCAACAGGCCATCCTGGTTGCCCCAATCGGGGTTCCAAAGATGATTGCCGACATGCCGGAACACGGCATCATCGGTCGAAGCCGTCAGTCCGATGATCAGACACCAGGGCCAGTCTTCTCCTAGAACGCGTTCGTCGAAAGACGCTGCGCTCGGAAAGTCATCGTCGCCACGTAATTCCTGCCAATATTCATGGATTCGCAGGACAAGTCGTCTCTCAGTAGATCTATTCGGTATCACGGAACAACCACAGCGATTATTTTCAGCTATTGCCTAAAATCTGACCTAAATTCCTGAAAATATATTTAAAATTGATACCTTCAGATGAAATTCCAAATTTTCTTTGCTATTTTTACTTTTATTTTCAGATGCGCTTGGGCCGCGATAACAAAGGCTCTATCGCAGAAAAACACCTTAATGCATTGAGGTCGAACGAAGATCGCCACCGGGGCAAACACAGCGCTTCTCGCAACAAGCGAGCGTCTTAAGGATTGCGGAGCACCCAACGTCCAACAAGGCAGTAGTCGCTGTCTTCGCCAGCCAACAGATCTGGCTGGAGTTTCTTGGGAATCGCCGGACAAGGCTTGATCGGCTCGTCTTGAAGAATTTCAAAGCCTGCATCGGCAAAAAGCTGTCGGTAATGGCCATGCCGTAATCGGTTCTGAAAGAAGAACTTATGATTATGGCTTTTCCATTGATCTTCGGAAAATTGAAGAAAGTTCAGCCTGGAAATAGAGCGGTCTGTATGAGCGTAGTGATCACTGTAATCGATCTGGGCCGATACGATGGCCCCCGACCGCAAGACCCGCCGCAACTCGTTTAAGATACCTTGGATAGCAGGAGTTGGAATGTGCTCCAGGGTGTTGGTCGAAACGCAGATATCGAAGCTTTTGTCGTCAAACTCTGACGACGACATATCCACGGGCGCCTGATATTCAATGCCATAAGTCTGTTTTAGATCGTCGCGTGAAGCAACGAACTGAAAGTCGGAGAGCTTGTGATTATCGCGCAATAGGCCAATCGTCTGGTTCACGAGTTCGAAGTCCAGCATTGGATTTAGGTCGACGACCGTTTGCTGAAGTTCGGAGCTCGAAATATAGAGGTTTTGCCCGAGATTTTTGCCGGCGCCGAACTCAATCAGTCTACCCGCTCCAAAAGTCTCTATGTTCTCTTTGTGAAAACGCCAAGAGCGCGGGATCTTTGGCAGTTTGATCCGCGATCTTTTGGTGATGTTCTTCTGAACGAAGTAAAGCGCATCGCGTCCGATGAAATCGAACAGCGACAGAATCCGGCTCTTTGTTGTCCAGCGAACATTCATGGCTGAGGACTGTAGTGAAGGTCCGGGCAAAAAAGAACCCCGCCGAAATCGGCGGGGTTCTTGTCGAAACCTGAGACGCGCGGATTAGCGCGAGTAAAACTCGATGACCAGGTTCGGTTCCATCTGAACCGGATAGGGCACATCGGCCAGCTTCGGCGCCCGGATGTAGGTCGCCTTCATGTCCTTTTGATTGACTTCGATGTAGTCAGGCAGATCCCGTTCGACCGACTCGACGGCTTCCAGAACCAAAGGCAGTTCGCGGCTCTTGGCCTTAACCTGCACCACGTCACCGTCCTTGACCATATAGGAGGGGATGTTGACCTTTTTGCCGTTCACGGTCACGTGGCCGTGGTTGACAAACTGACGGGCAGCAAAGACGGTCGGCACGAATTTCGAGCGGTAGACCACAGCGTCCAGGCGGCGCTCCAACAGGCCGATCAGGTTCTCACCCGTATCGCCTTTGCGGCGCGAAGCCTCGGCAAAGTAACGGCGGAACTGCTTCTCGCCGATGTTGCCGTAATAGCCTTTCAGCTTCTGCTTGGCCATGAGCTGCGTGCCGAAGTCAGAAGGCTTGCGGCGGCGCTGGCCGTGCTGGCCGGGTCCATATTCACGGGAATTGATTGGGCTCTTGGGGCGGCCCCAAAGGTTAACGCCCAGACGGCGGTCGATCTTGTACTTCGAGGCGAGACGCTTCGACATGGTAATCAGTCCTTTTCTTGTGGCCCTCAAAGGGTCCTATTGTCCCGGTAGGCCCTGCCGCAAATCCATAGATTTCTGCGGCGGACGGGGAACAAAGCCGTTTCTGACGAAACCCTTTGGCCCACGTTCCCGGGAATGGAAGCCGGGACTATACGAATCGCGCCGGAAATGTCAAACAGAGTTCATCAGGCCGGTCACGCCTGCCCATCTCCTTGCCCCTCAAGCCCAGGAGCCGAAACTGAACGCCCTATCGGACCACGCAAAGGGCCTGCTAATTACCACACTTGGCGTCCTTGTACTCACCCCCGACACACTCCTGATCCGCCTGATGGCCGTCGATCACTGGACCGGTCTGGTCTGGCGCGGCTCCTTGCAGGCGCTCGGTTTGGTTCTCATCCTGCTGCTGCTTTACCGGAGCCGCACGCTGACTGTCTTCCGATCGATCGGCGGGCTCGGACTGCTGCTCGCGGCCGTCTTCACCGGCAGTTCGATCCTGTTCCTGTTAGCGGTCTCACTCACCCAGGTGGTCAACGTCCTGGTGATCCTAGCGACGGCGCCCTTCTTTGCGGCCTGCTTCAGCCTGGTTTTCCTGAAAGAGAAGGTATCGGCTCATACCTGGCTGGCAATCGTAGCCAGCTTTGGCGGCATCGCCGTCCTGACACTGGAGAGCAAAGGTCAGGGAGCGCTGCTCGGCGATCTGGCGGCTCTCGGCGTGGCGACACTCATGGGCGCTTACTTCTCCATCGTCCGAGCGACACGGCAGATCGACATGATTCCCGCTATGGCGGTCAGCGGTCTGTTTGTCGCCTTGATCGCCCTGCCCTTCGCGGCCTTCCCTGCCATGAGCCAGGGACAGATCCTGGCCGCCGGCACCATGGGCTTCGTGGTCGCACCGATCTCCTTCGCTCTCATCACCATCGGCCCACGCTATCTCCCGGCGCCGGAGGTCAGCCTATTGCTGCTTATCGAAACCGTTTTGGGACCGTTGTGGGTCTGGCTTGTGATTGCGGAGAAACCGAGTCCGTTGAGCCTGATCGGGGGCGCGGTGGTGGTAACTACTCTGCTGCTACATTCGCTCTATGGTCTTCGGCGATATCGGCGGCAGAAGACCTAGGCTTGTCCCGAAGCAGAAAGACCAGGAGACCGGCAATCACCGCCAGCCAGAGCGAAGACCACCAGACCCAGTCGTAGTGCGCATAGAGGTCGAACAGGACCCCCCCGAAGTAGGCCCCAAGCGCACCGCCGACCTGGTGACCGGCGGAGATCAGGCCAAAGGACAGGCCCATAACCCGGATACCGATATGGCTGGCGACCAGGCTGGCCGTCACCGGACTGGTCGAATAGTCCACCAACCCGAAGATCACCGCGAAGAGAAACAGAATCTCCAGATCCACGCCCACGTGGACCAGCAGGATGAAGGCCAGGCCTCTGATCAGATAGATTCCGCCCAGCAGCAACGGCCGATTGACCCGGTCGGTCAACCAACCGACCAGGATCATCCCCACCAGATTGAGGGCCGAGAGCACGCCGTAGGCAGTGGCCGAAGGTATCGGACCGAAGCCGCAGAAAGTAGCGTACGGCAGAAAATGCGTCTCGATCACGCCGGAGGTGGTGTAGCCACAAAGGAAGTAGCTCCAGAAGAGGATCTGAAAAGCGGGCATCTTCAGGACCATCCAGGTGTCCTGCGCGAAGCTCGGCGCCGCCGCGGTCATATCAGGTCTGGCAAGGTGCTTCCCTCTGCCCGCAGGAAACCAACGTTTGACAGAGAACATCAACACCAGCGTCGCGATGCCTAGCGCAACGAAAGCCATGCGCCAGCTGTAGCTCGCCAGCAGCAGAGCCAGTAAGGGAACCAGGAGAAGCTGGCCGGCCGAGGCGCCCGAGGTTGCGATGCCCGTGGCCAGCCCCTGATTCTTGTCGAACTCCTGCTCCACTGCGGCCGAGACCACATGTACGGCAACCAGTCCAAAGCCCACGGCAGCCACACCGCCGAACGCCAGCAGAAAGGCCCAGGGGTGGCTGGTCGCGGCGATAAAGAAACAGCCCGCCGCCAGAAGGGCCATGCCCAATAGGATCACGGCCCGCGCCCCTTGGCGATCAACGAGCCGTCCGCCGAGCGGCGCCAAGATGGCGGTCATCATTAGTGCGGTTGCGGCGATGCCGGAGGTAAAGCTGCGCGACCACCCCAGTTCATCTTCGAGCAACGGCATGACCAGCCCGAAGACCGCGCGGGTTGAGTAGGCCAACGCCAGAGCAAGAAAGGAGAGTCCAACCAGTAACCAGGGCCGCCAGATCGTTACACGCGCCTCAGACATCTCCGGCTCATCCCTCTTCGACTAAAACAGACTTCTCGGTTTACTCGCAGTGGGATTTGGCATAAATGACAATATGCCTTCAAATTCTGCCAAGCTGCCTGGCGCCCAAGACTTGCCGGTGAAGCGCGTCGTGATCGTGGTCTATCCCGGCGTCACATTGCTCGATGCCGCAGGTCCGGCTCAGGTCTTTTCCAGCGCCAATGACATGCTGCGGCGAAACGGTCGCGAAGCCGGCTACGAAATGATTCTGGCTTCTCCACTCGGCGGTGCTGTCGCAACGGATACAGGCATCGTGGTGCAGACCACTACTCTGGCCGACCTTTCAGCGAAGCCGATCGACACCATGATTATCTCCGGTGGGATTGGCATCTTCGACTGCCTGGAGGAAAACCGCCTGCTCGATTGGGTCATCGCCCGGCATGAGGACTGCCGTCGGGTGGCAACCACCTGTATGGGCGCCTTCGTGACAGCCAAAGCGGGGTTGCTAAGCGGTCAGAGAGTCGCAACACATTGGCGCTACACCGACGATCTGCAGTCCCAGCATCCGGACATCCACGTCGAGAAGGACCCGCTCTTCGTACGCAGCGGCAAGATGTGGTCTGCCGCCGGGGTCACCTCTGGCATAGACCTCGCGCTGGCGATGGTCGAAGAGGATCACGATCATCGTATCGCGATGCAGGTGGCGCAAGCTCTCGTGGTGTTCTTCAAACGCCCGGGCGGCCAGTCGCAGTTCAGCAACGCACTCAACGTACAGGCACGGGATAAGGCCGGCCTTTTCGCCGAGCTTCATGCCTGGATCGCGGAAAACCTGGACGGCGATCTGAGCGTCGAGGCCCTGGCTGTACAAGCCGGCATGAGCCCGCGCAGCTTTGCCCGTCACTACAAGGAACGCACCGGTGTCACACCGGCCCGTTCGGTAGAACTGATCCGTGTCGATGCGGCCAGAAACATGCTTGAGCGGGAACCGGATCAGCCCTTAACCATGATCGCCCGCAACAGCGGCCTCGGCGACGAACAACGCTTACGCCGCGCCTTTCTTCGTCACCTCGGGGTTCCCCCGCAAGACTATCGGCGGAAGTTCGGGACCATCACAGCGTAGGAGTTTTCTCAGTTGACCAACCTGCGCAGCGTCACCCTTGGCCTGCCGCCTCGTTCAAAAAGACATCTGCCACATCAAAGGAAGCTTAAATGAAAGTGACAGTCTGCCAGTTGGACCCCAGAGCGCCGCACCTCGACAGCTATCTGGAAGGCTTGGCGCAGCACCTGCAAGCGCAGGAAAGCGATTTTCTGCTGCTGCCCGAAATGTGCTTTTCGGATTGGCTCGCTGCAGACAGAACACCCAATGCTGCCCGTTGGGCCCAGGCTATGCGCGACCACGAAGAACGCATAGAAAAGCTCTCCGATCTGGGCGCGCGCGGCATCGTGGGCACGCGTCCTATCGTCAACGCGCGGGGCAGCCGCCGGAACCAAGCTTATGTCTGGTCCGAAGACAGCGCGGAAGCGGCAGGCTTTCACGAAAAATACTATCTGCCCGATGAGCCGGGATATTGGGAACACAGCTGGTACGAGCGCGGTAAGAAAAGCTTCGACGTCGCGCGGGCTCTGGGGATGCGGCTGGGCGTTCAAATCTGTACCGAGATGTGGTTCTTCGAATGGGCGCGCCACTACGCTGCATCCCGTATCGACCTCCTCTGCATTCCTCGCGCGACGCCGCACGTGTCGGTCGACAAATGGCTGGCCGGCGGTCAGGCGGCGGCAGTCTGCGCTGGCGCTTATTGCCTCTCGTCGAACCTCTGGGCGCCACCGGGTGACGGACCGGACACTGGCGGGCTCAGTTGGATCATTGACCCTGAAGGAAAATGTGCTGGCCACCACGAATCCGGACACACCCTACGCGACAGTCGAGATTGACCTGGACTTCGCGCGAGAGAGCAAAGCGACTTATCCACGCTACGTGCCGGAGTAGGATCGGCTCTGGCGCTTGCCACCGTCCGGCGCTTTCACCGAGGCTTTCAAGCCGGCACGGCGCCCTATCCAGGCTAGAGACATCCCGTTCGGGGTGTTGGGGCGACTGTCGGCAAGTTCTCCGGGCGCCGCAAGCGCCCTTCATCCCTGCTTTGCGAAGCTCTCAAGAGCTTCAGTCGTCTCCTCCAGCGCCGCATCGTCGATATCCAGGTGCGTGACCCAGCGCTGGCGCTTTTCGCTGCCGCTGTGGCGTATGCCGGCGGCGGCCAGGAAGGCGGCGAAGCGTCCGGCCAGCGCCGGATCGATGTCGGCGAAGATGATGTTGCTTTGGGGCGTCTGGGCATGAACCCCCTCGATGTCATTGAGCGCTGTCGCAAGCCTCTGCGCCCGCGCGTGGTCCTCCGCCAGTCGCGCCACGTTATGCTCCAGCGCATAGAGGCCGGCCGCGGCGAGAATGCCCGCTTGCCTCAATCCGCCGCCCAGGGCCTGACGGTGCCGCCGCGCCCGCTCGATAACTTCGGCCGGTCCAACCAATAGTGAGCCCACCGGCGCGCCCAGCCCCTTTGAAAGACAGACCGAGATCGTATCGAAAGGCCGCACCACCGCGGCCACAGGCAGGTTCAATGCGATGGCCGCGTTAAAGACGCGTGCGCCGTCCAGATGGCTCGCCATGCCCTGTTCGCGGGCGAGCTCTGTCGCCGCGCGGACGTAATCCATGGGCAAAACCTTGCCGCCGATGGTGTTCTCGAGCGCCAGCAATTTACAGGGCGCAAAAAGGATTCCGGCCGGATTGATCGCGGCTTCGATGTCGTTCAGCGCGAGGGTCCCGTCCGACTGATTGGGCACCGCCTTCGGCTGGACTCCCGCCAGCATCGCCGCGCCGCCCAGCTCGTTCAGATGACTGTGCGAGCCATCGCCCACCACGTAGGCATCGCCCCGGCCACAGTGGGACATGATCGCCACCAGGTTCGATTGAGTGCCGGAGGTATTGAGGATCGCCGCTTCCTTGCCGAACAGCTCGGCGATCCTGCTCTCCAGCGCCTGGACCGTCGGGTCCTCGCAGTAATAGTCGTCCCCCACCTCCGCTTCAGCGATGGCCTGCCGCATTCCGGCACTGGGGCGGGTCAGGGTATCGCTGCGGAAATCGAGCCTGGGGGAATCAGCACGAGTGACATCGAGACGGCGATCGGGCTTGCTTGCGGCTTGGGACATTCTTCGCGGCCTTTTGTTGGGGTAAGCAGACCCCTTTTTCATAGGAGAAGCCGCGTGAAATAGGTGATTGATCTTTGCAAAGATTTGCAATTTTATTCGAATATGATGCAATAAATGAGCTCAACCACTATGGACCGCATCGACCGAAAAATTCTGAAGCTGCTGCAGGCGGACGCTTCAATCCGCAACAATGATCTGGCGGAACGGGTCGGCCTCGCCCCTTCAAGCTGCCTGCGCCGCGTCCGCCAACTCAAGGACGCAGGCATCATCACCAAAACCGTCGCCCTGACAGATGCGGAACAGATGGGCCGGGGCCTCACGGCCATTGTTACTATGAAACTCGCGGACCACAGCCTCGACGCGCGGCGTGACTGGGTAAGGCAGGTCGTCGCCGAGCCAGCCGTCTCGCAGTTCTATGGCGTGTACGGCGAAACCGACATGGTCGCGGTCCTGAAGGTCGGCAGCATGAACGAATTCAACGAGGTCAGCCGGCGCCTCTTCGCGACTGACAAGAACGTGGTGCAATACACCAGCCTCTTCGTGGGAGAGGCGTTTAAGTTCGATCTGGCGAACTAGGCCTTTGTTTGGTTCCACGACACGACGGCCACCTTCAAACGTCTAGCGAGTGTCAAGCGTTCAGAGAGAGATGAAACTCGAAGCCGTGTTTTAGCAAAGCGAATAGTACTTCGGCCTCCTCGTCATAATCGCTGTAGATACTCACAAACGTCTTGATGGCTTCAACATCAGTTTTCTCATTCACAATCCTATGCTGATTGAGATCATAGACATCGGTCACACCGAAATAGGAAGCAAACTCTTTTCCAAGACTCGTCCCTTCGGCGATACCAAAGAGTGTTAGATTGACAATTGCGCTAGGGCGTATTCCAGCAAACTGTTCCGGCGCCCCTTGAAAGTAGGGTGCCAGAGCTTCAGAGAACGGACCGATCGCTATGATCTCGACGTAAAGTCCCAAAGTCATCCTCCGGTCATGAACCGCCCGAGATGTAGCTCAAGGTCAAGTTGAGGCCAAATGGCATATCGTCAAACTGGGTAGTTCATCCAGCTAAGACTCGATGGTGCCTCATTGCCGCCAGCAACTCTGATTCCCAGGCACTTTCTGTCTCTTCCAACGCGACCGTCACAACGTCGTAATACTCACTACCGATACCTTTGTATTTTGTTCGTGTTTTGCGCAGATCGATGACTCCAGCCGCGCCAAGGGCGCTCGAAGATCTGTTAAATCCATCGGCTAAAATGGCCATACGTGCGCGCAGCAGGCGCTCTTCTTCACGCTGGTCATAGGTGACAAACCCGCGACGCACCAATGAAGCGGTGTATTCTAGTTCTGGCATGGCTGCTAAGTACGCATCGGTCGAAAGAGCTGAACCATCCTTAACCCACAAGCTTCCCAAATCTAACGCGCCCGCATCTTCCAGGGCTTTAAGTGACCGAACAAGCCCATCGGCAATGAAGCGAATGAGAACTTTCGCAAGCCTATCCGGGGTCTCTTCGATCACCAAACCTCCAGTCTAACGCCGCTTCTCCCACAACGCCGAGACAATCCCGTGCAGGGTATTCACCTCCTGCTCGGTCAGCTCCGCGCGCTGGAAGAGGTTACGCAGGTTGCGGATCATGATGGGGGTCTTTTCCGGCGGGTAGAGGAAGCCGGATTCATCCAGGGCCTTTTCCAGACGGCCGAAAAAGTTGACCAGTTCGCCCTTGGTCGCCGGTCGGGTCGCGTTCATCACCAATTCACTAGGTGCCGTCTCATCAGAGGCCTGGAACCATTCGTAACCGATCAGCAAGACAGCCTGGGCCAGGTTCAAGGAGGAAAAAGCCGGATTCAGCGGCACCTCCAGCACAACATCGGCAAGAGCAATATCGTCATTGACCAAGCCGGCCCGCTCCGGTCCGAAGAGCACCCCCACGCGCTGTCCACCCGCCTCGGCGGTTTTCATCCCGGCGGCGGCCGCGCGCGGTGTCTCGACGATCTTGGTCATGCCACGCGCCCGCGCGGTGGTGGCATAGACCCGCTGCAGGTCGGCGACCGCCTCGGCAGTGGTGTCGAAGACCTGGGCGCCTTCCAGCACAAGCGTGGCGCCGGAGGCTGAGGCCTCGGCATCCGGGTTCGGCCAGCCGTCACGCGGCGCGACCAGGCGCAGCTCGGTGAGGCCACAGTTCAGCATCGCACGGGCCACCATGCCGATGTTCTGTCCCAGTTGCGGCGTCACCAGAATGATGACGGGGCCACCTTCGACGGGAGATTCGGTTTTATCGGTTCCGGCCATCGCCAGTCTCGCCTGCTTACTTAGCTGCTGGCACAGCCGCGCCGTCCTGCATCAGCTTCCATGTGATGCCATCGTGCAACGCGTTGAAGGAAGCATCGATTATATTGGTCGAGACACCCACTGTGGTCCAACGCAGTCCTTCATGATCGGCACTTTCGATCATCACCCGGGTCACCGCACCGGTGCCGTCGCCCGGTGTCAGGATCCGCACTTTAAAGTCGACAAGCCGCATACCTTCCAAGATCGGATAGACCGGCACCAGTGCCTTGCGCAGCGCTGTATCCAGTGCATTGACGGGACCGTTGCCGTTGGCGACTTCCATCTTAGGGTCGCCGGACACTTCCAGCGTGACGGTGGCTTCAGACTCCGTCACCAGTTCACCCCGCGCATTCCAGCGCCGGTCATCCATGATCCGAAAACGGTTCAGGGTGAAGTACTCGGGGACCTCGCCCAATGCACGCCGAGCCAACAGCTCAAAGCTCGCCTCAGCACCGTCATAGGCATAACCCTCGTATTCCCGCGCCTTCACGTGATCGACCAGGGACGTGACCTTAGGATCGCTGCTGTCGATGTTGATGCCGATCTCACTGAGCCGCGCCAAGATGTTGGAGCGTCCGGCCTGATCCGAGACCACGATATGGCGCTGGTTACCCACCAGCTCCGGCTCGATGTGTTCGTAGGTGCGCGGATCTTTCTGCACGGCGGAGACATGCAATCCGCCTTTATGTGCGAAAGCACTCTCGCCCACATAGGCGGCATTGCGCATTGGCGCCCGGTTCAGACGTTCGTCCAGCAGATGCGAGACATGGGTCAGCTGCCTTAGTTGCTCCGCGGAAACGCCAATCTCGTAATCCGTCTTCAAAATCAGCGAAGGGATCAGCGAAACGATATTGGCGTTGCCACAGCGCTCGCCCAGACCGTTCAAGGTGCCCTGGATCTGTCGCGCCCCCGCCTTAACCGCGACCAGGGAGTTCGCAACGGCGTTTTCCGTGTCGTTGTGGCAGTGGATTCCCACATGGGTGCCCGGGATCTGCTCGCAGACCTCACCCACGATCCGCTCAACCTCCGCCGGCAGGGTTCCGCCATTGGTGTCGCAGAGGACCACCCAACGAGCGCCGGCTTCATAAGCCGCTTTCAAACAATCCATGGCGAACTGTGGATTTGATTTGTAGCCGTCGAAGAAGTGCTCCGCGTCGTACATGGCCTCGTCCTTGCGGCTGAGGCAATGGGTGACGGAATCTCCGATCATGTCGATGTTTTCTGTCTGGCTGATCCCCAGTGCCACATCCACATGAAAGTCCCAGGCTTTTCCGACCATGCAGATGGCACCCGCCCTGGAATTGATCAGCGCCGCCAACCCCGGATCGTTCTCGGCGCTGCGTCCTGGCCTCCGCGTCATCCCGAAAGCAACAAACTTCGCCGTCTCGAAGTGGGGCGGATCCTTGAAAAAGGCGTCGTCGGTCGGGTTCGCCCCTGGCCAGCCGCCCTCGACGTAGTCCATTCCGATCCCATCCAGCGCGGTGGAAATGGCAATCTTGTCTGCAACTCCGAAATCAACACCCTGAGTCTGCGCACCGTCGCGCAGCGTGGAATCGAAGAGGTAGACACGATTGTCGCTGGTCATTGGACTTTCCATGGATTGAATGCTCGCGCTATTCACCACATGGGCGTCCAAGCGTCAACTTTCGCAGCAAAAGAGAGTCCGCAATGTCTATCGCCCTCAGCCGTCTAGCAGAATTGGTGTGTCCTCCACCCTCCCTTTCGCGTCTGGATAGTTGCGCAAACCTTCCTCCTTCAAGGCATCAGATCTTATTTGTGACTTCAGATAGATCCTGCGCCACAGCCAATTAAAGCGAAGACTAATAAAACAAAAACCAAGGGTTGTTAATTACTTGAAAACTATCGTTTTTTACCCATCAAAGCCGTTTTGCGCACGGATTTACAGTGCTAGACTGATGTGGGTGAAAATAATTATGTAAAGACAAAGCACATGAGTCTCCGAAGCAAGCCGGAGATACTTGAGGAAATCAGGCGTCTGCGCCGACAGCTCAACGAACTGGAGGCCGAGTACGCCGACCAGCTTCACGTCGGTGAAGCTAACGCCCTAGAAAACAGCGTTTTGCCGGCGAACCTTCCCCTTACGGCTCCCGCCACTGGCGCGCTGACCGAAGACCGTTTCGAAAATTCTCCCATCCCCATGACCGACGAGGACTGGTCGGGTGCAAAGAAGATCGCCGATGGTCTCCTCGCCCGGGGGATAACGGATATCCGGGACTACGTGCGGCAGCATCCAGACCTACTCGCCACCCTGGCGCCAGCCGTCAAAATTCTAGACGCCAATCCAGCCGCGGTCCGGACCTACAAGGCCGCTAGCAAGGAAGAACTGCTGAAAGCCTTCAACGCGCCGCCGGATCTCTCTACCTATAACCCGACCACAGGCCTATCCGATATCTTCGTTGAGTTGGTTCAGCGCTTCAGCGAGGGCGAGACCCGCGTCGAGATGGAGGGGCCCGATACAGCGCTGGACGGATCGGTCATCTACATCCGCACCACCACCTCGATTGCCCGCGGCCGCGAGCATGACTGGGGCCGTGTCCTGCAAACCGTCGAAGATTTCACAGCCCGGAAGGCGGCGGAGGAATCCCTGCAGGATGCCAAGCAGCTGGCAGAAGAGGCGAATAAGAGTAAGTCGGAATTCCTGGCCCGCATGAGCCACGATCTGCGCACACCTCTCAATGCTATCCTGGGGTTTTCAGAGATCATCGAGAACGAGATCCTGGGCCCCATCGGCGTCGAGGCCTACAAGTCTTATGCCGGGGATATTCATGTCAGTGGCGCGCATCTGCTCGACCTGATCAACGACCTGTTGGATCTCTCAAAGATCGAAGCCGGACAGTACGAACTTTCCGAAACCAGGGTCATCTTGCCCGAAGTCGTCACTCAGGTTCTGCGTCTGGTAGAGCCGGACGCCAAGAACAAGAGCGTCGAGCTTTCAACCAATATCGACAAGGACTTGCCGCAGCTTCATGCCGATCCCCGCGCCACCCGCCAGATGCTGCTGAACCTGCTGTCGAACGCGGTCAAGTTCACACCCAGCGGCGGTCGTGTCACTGTCGAAGCCTGTTTCACCTCGGAGGGTTTGGGCGTCAAGGTCACCGACACCGGCATTGGGATCGCGCCCGAGAGCCTGGAGCGCGTCTTCGAACCCTTCGCTCAACTCGATCTCGCAAGCCCATACAATGCAGGGTCCGATCGGCATCCCGCGAAAACCCATCCGGGCACCGGCCTTGGGCTCTCTATCGTCAAGGCCCTGATCGAAATGCACGGCGGCCGGATCGAGATCAGGAGCGAGCTCGGCCGCGGCACCTCCGCCATTCTGCGATTCCCACAGGAGCGCGCGATAGCCTGCATTGCAAGAAGCGCAGGCTTTTAAGCCTAGATGGCGAACTCGGCTTGCAGCCACGCCAGCAGGCGCAACGTCTCCCGGCGCATTTCCCCGCTGCCAGGCCGGTAAAGCGACAAGGTATCCGGCAGATAAAGATGCTCCCCGCACGGCCGGATCACCGCTCCCTCCCGCAACAAAAGCTCCATCGTCCGGCGCCAGCCCAACGCGATGCCATGCCCCTCCAGCACCGCCTGGATCATCATAGGATAGCTGTCGTAGACCACGCCGGCGTTCCCGACACGCAGATCGAGCTCCAGAGCCTCAAGCCAGTGGTCCCAGTCCATCCAATCCTGCGGGTGCACCCTGTGATGCAACAACCGGTGCTGCGCTAGCTCCGAGATCGGAAGCGGCGTTCGGGCTGCCTCAATATACTTCGGGCTGCAGATCGGAAAGATCTCGTCGGAAACAGTGAACAAGCGCTTCGCCGTCCCAGTGTCACGGCCGCTGGTCTGTAACGCCAGATCGAAGCGCTCCTCGGCCTCGGGTATTGGTTTTGTCGAAACCGAGACCCTGACCTGAATGTCCGGGTGCTGCTGATAGAATTTCGACAGCCTCGGCATCAGCCAATAGAGACCTTCACAGAGCTGCGCACGGAGGACGACCTCGCCCTCCTTATGCTTTTGCCGCAGGTCCTGAGAGAACGCCCCGATGCTCTCGAAGGCGCTGGAGACGAGGCGGCTAAGCTCGCGCCCATCGTCGGTCAAGTAAATCGCCCGGTTCCGTCGCTCGAACAGGGGCGCTCCCAAGTCCTCTTCCAATTGGCGGATCTGTTTGCTGATCGCCGCCTGGGTCAATCCCAGTTCTTCGCCCGCCTTTGTAATGCTGCCCAACCGCGCGGCAGCTTCAAAAGGCAACAGACTCGCCAACGGCGGCAAGAGTTGTCTCAGGTTCCTCACAGCAGGTTCCAAAAGCAAGAGGGCGTCGGAAAGTCTCGCAGAAAATACATAACTCAAAGTTATTTATAATAGACAAGAAGTCAATTGATATAGGGAGTTATGAAAGAATAATAACAACACAGAGTTAGCTAAAACCGACTGCGAATTTACGATGACCACAAGCACTGTGCCTCAGAGAGACAACGTCCGGCTGGCCGTAAGCACGATCCTGCTGACGGTCTTTGCGCTTTCGATCGGCGATGCGCTGATCAAGGAAACCAGCGCCGAGATGGTACTCTGGCAGATTTTCGTACTGCGATCCCTGTTGGCGCTCCCGCTTCTGCTGATCATCCTGCGGACGCGCTTTTCGTCCGTGCCGCTGCTGCCTTTGGCAACCGGCTGGACAGCGCTCCGCAGCCTGATGCTGGCGCTGATGTGGGTCGCTTACTACGCGTCCCTGCCCCATCTGCAGCTTTCGATCGCCGCCGCGGTCTACTACACCCTGCCGATCTTCATCACACTCTTCTCGGCGGCATTTACCAGCGACAAGGTGGGACCGGGGGACTGGCTCGCGATCCTGCTCGGCTTCCTCGGGGTCATGCTGATCCTGAAACCCACGGCGGGGGACTTTAACCTCTATGCGCTCCTGCCTCTGCTTTCCGCCATGCTCTACGCCCTGGCTATGATCCTCACCCGCACAAAATGCCGGGACGAGCACCCGCTGATCCTCTCGGCGGCGCTCAATGTCACCTTCATCGCCGTCGGCCTGTTCGCGACGCTCGCTGTCGGTGGGGCGGACAGCCTGGGGATTCCGCCTTTTCCCGAGGGGGACAGTTTCCTCTCGGCCGAGTGGGCTTCCTTGGCCGGCAAGGAAATGGTCGCGCTCTTGCTCATGGCTGCCGCCATTCTCGGCGCCAGCATCGGAACCGCAGTCGCTTACCAGAGCGGCCCCTCCTCCATCGTCGCCACCTTCGACTTTGCCTATGTCGGTTTCGCTGCGCTGTGGGGTCTCCTTTTCTTCGCCGAAATTCCCGACGCCATGACGCTGGTGGGGATGGTCCTGATCGTGGCCGCCGGTGTGATCACGGTCCGTCGCTGAGCGCCTCTCTTTCGGACACCGAAAAACACAACGCTTGACGAGGCGCGGCGAAAGCCGTTTCAGTTCCGAAACGCGCGCCACAGTTCTTTTATTCTACACCTGGACCCAAGCACCATGGATTTCGAAATCTGGATCATCTATCTGCTGGCTTCGGCGGCTCTTTGCTTCACGCCGGGACCGAACACGCTGCTCGCTCTGACTCATGGCGCCTCGCACGGTGTGCAAAAGAGCGCCTTCACCAGCCTGGGCGGCGCGGCCGGTTTTGCGCTGGTCATCGCCATCTGCATGATCGGTCTCGGCGCGCTGCTATCGACCTCCGCCCTGGCCTTCACCATCGTGAAGTGGATCGGCGCCGGCTACCTCATCTACCTGGGTATCGTGACCTGGCGCTCCCCGCCTCTGGCTGTCAAAGGCTCCCGTCAGGCTACAGCCACCAGGCGGCGAAAGCTCTTTCTGCAGGGTTTTATGGCTGCGGCCTCGAACCCCAAGGGCATTATTTTCTTCGCCGCCTTCCTGCCCCAGTTCATCGATCCGGAGCGCTCCCAACTGCTTCAGTTCGCGGTCCTTGCCAGCACCTTCGTCACCATCGAGTTCGTTCTGGAACTCGGTCTCGCGGGCTCCGCCAGCCGGCTGGCGCCCTGGCTCGGCAAGAACGCGGTCGGACGCTGGTTCAACCGCATCACCGGCGCCTCCTTTGTCGGCATCGGCGGAATGCTGGCGGCTGCCAACAGATCCTGACAGCTTTCCGAGAAGCGCGCCTCCGGCCTACGCGACGAGGCCGACCTTGAATTCCACCTTTGGCGCATATGACTTGATGACAAAGTCACCGCCCAGGTGCTTGACGTAGTTGGACGTCCAGTAGAACCCACCAGGCAGCCCGAGCCACCCTTTGAAGTCGCTCGCCTTTTCGAAGTAGAAGATGCCGTAGTTAGGGTCGAAGAAGACCGCGTCGGCGCCGACGAAGGCCGCGATCGCGTGACCGCCCGCACTGCCATGGATACTGATAATTTTGTATGACCAGTAGCCTCCGGTGTGTGCACCCACCACGCTGTCGGCCAGGCTTTTCCCGAATTTTATGTCGACACCCAGAACGCCCGATTTGCTTTTCACCTCCGAGCGGGAAAGGTTTTCCGCGGGGTTGGTAATCTTCATCTGCCGGGCGATGCCTTTCTTAATCAGGAAATCGTCCGTGAACTGGTCTTTCGCCATGGCGTATCGGCTGGCGCTCGCACTGGCGGGGATCGCCGCCAGGGCCTTGCCGTAGTCGACTTGGTTGAGGGCCATGCTCACGCCCGTGAAGTTTCCGCCGCCACGCTTGCTTGCGGTACCGCTCGAGCGCGCCAGTTTGGCGAAGCTTCCCGTCTGCTCCGTCGCGTGATGTGCAACCCAGTTCATGCAGAGTGATTTACAGATGCCCTGGCTTGCCTCGGGGATCTGATCCATGACCTGACCGACACCTTCGTTCCAGTCAGCCTGGTTAAATGCTTCCAGCAGGAAGCCGTTCCACCTCTTCGCGGTTCCACGCACAGTGTCGGGGTGCCCCAACATCTTCTGCCTCCTTCTCTCGCCCATTCCACGCCGCTCAATCTCACGGTGCGCATCCGGGCTGTGTATCTCAGGGGCCGGCCAACTCGCGTGCCTGCAGGTTCGCGCAGATCCCAATGATTTACGCAGGTAAAAGTATTCGCGCTTGAAGACTTGCCGCTGGCGACCAGGGTTTACTTGGTCAACGAGAAATCACCACCGGCTCTGCTCTTAAATGAAGGAATGAGGGCTGCAGATACAATCCAAGATTTTTGTATAGGGGCCTGCGAAAAACTTTTGAACCGCGCTCCGAACAACTTGGTCGTTGCGGCTGTTTTCGGGGTCGCGTCCGAGCACTGCTCACAATCGGCCGAATGACGACACTCTCTGCCATACGCCCTCTTGATCTTATTAATATATTAATGTATCAATCTGGAAACTTCATCACCATCAGGAGACTCCAATGCCATCCGTGCTCAGCAGCGAACAAAGAGCCGCATTCGATCGGGATGGCTACATCCTAGTCCGTGGTTTCTTCGATCCGGACGAAGCCGAACTGCTTCAGACCGCGATGGAACAGGATCCCGCCATTCGCGGACACTTTTACGACCGTAACGATGCAGCTGGCATGGCCACCAAGATGGCCACCTGGAATCATCCCGGCGACAGCGTCTACGGTTACACAGCGCGCTCCCACAAGATGGTCGATACCATGGAAGACCTGTTGGGCGGCGAGGTCTACCACTACCACTCCAAGATCACTGCGAAAGAACCGCACGAAGGGGGCGCTTGGGAATGGCACCAGGACTACGGCTATTGGTATCACAACGGCTGTCTCTTCCCCACTATGGCCTCCGCTATGATCGCGCTAGACAAATGCACCAAGGCCAACGGCTGCCTGCAGGTCCTCAAGGGGTCGCACCAGTTGGGCCGGGTCGAACACGGTTTGCTGGACGGCGAGCAGGTCGGCGCCGATTTGCGACGGGTCGAAGAAGCGCAGAAACATCTGGATCTCGTTTACTGCGAGATGGAACCCGGCGACGTCCTGTTCTTCCATTGCAATACCTTGCATCGCTCTGACCAAAACCGCTCAGATGACCGGCGTTGGACACTCATCTGCTGTTACAACGCAGCGCGCAACGATCCTTATCTGGACCATCACCATCCCCGCTACACACCTCTGGAAAAAGTCGAGGACTCGGCAATTAAAACAGCGGGCCTGAAGTTCTCGAGCGCGTCCCAAGACGATGTCTTCTTGGAAAAGCCAGTTGCCCCCGCGGAGCTTACAAAAAAGGGCGGCAAGGTGTTTGTATCAGACGCCCCAAGCCGGCAGAGCTAGACCGGATGACGACCTCGGCCGCATCGCATCGATCCAAGCATGAAGACGCCATAACCTGGCTGTCCGACTCAAGCTTGCAGTCCGACAGCCCGCTTTCCGAACAGATCTATGCGCGGCTGCGCGAAGCGATCGTTGTAGGACGAATCGCTCCCCGCACCGCCCTGCACGAACCGTCGATCACCCAACAGTTCGGGACCTCGCGCACACCTGTCCGCGAAGCTCTGCTTCGTTTGCGCGACGAAGGTCTGCTCGAGATCAAAAAGCAGGCCGGCACCTTCGTTGCGCCGATCGATCCCAAGCGGGTCGAAGAAGGCATGATCGTACGGGAATCCCTAGAACCTCGCGTGGCAGCGATGGCCGCGGAAAGAATGACCGACCGGACCTTGGCGGATCTGCTGTTCGAGACAGAACAGATGACCAAAGCCGTCGAGACCGGTGACAGCCGATTGTTCATTGCTGCCGACGACAATTTCCACCGGATCCTCCTCGACGCCAGTGGCCTTCCACACATCGTCGAGATTATCCAGCGGGTCAACGCGCATCTGGATCGCCTGCGCTATCTCAGTGCCTCGGAACCCGAGCGCGCCCAAACCGCGCTCGACGAACATCACGCGATGATCTGTCGGCTTCGTGCTGGGGATGCGGAGGGCGCCGCGGCACTCCTCTTGACACACTTGCAAGGTTCCTGGGTTCTCATCCGCGAGCTGCTTGCACAGCAAGACCTTGAGGTCGAGCATGCAGTCTGATTTCTGCGTCGTGGATCTCAGCCCAGAAGATCCGGGAAATCGGCCAAGGAAGACCGGCTATGGCCATCCCGGCCGACGACCGGTTTTGCATAAAGCATCGAATTCAGGATCGCTTCTTCCGTGCTTTCGATAACCGCGCGGAACAATAGGTCCAAGTTATCCTCGTGCAGTTGGGTGAGCGTCAGAACAGGAGCCTCCGGTCTGGCATGGGGGATTTTCTGCGCCGTGGAAAAAGCCAGCGCGATGTCTCCGGAGCCCGAGCCGAAATGGCTGCCGGTACGTGCAATCCCCGCCCCTGCCCGCATGGCAAGCCGCCGCAGCTGCCGATCGGAAAGCGGCGCGTCGGTCGCCAGGATCACGATAATCGAGCCTTGTTCTCGAACCGCTTTTTGTTTCTTCAGGCGCTTCGCGATCGCCGGCCCGACCAGCCGGCCCGCAACGCAGAGATCGCTGAGACGCCCCATGTTGCTCAGCACCAGGACGCCCAAAAGATAATCTCGCCCGGCTGAAGAAACACGCCTGGAGGCGGAGCCGATTCCACCTTTCAGGCCATAAGCACTCATACCGGTCCCTGCCCCCACCGCTCCCTGTGCAAAACTCCCAGGCGACGCTGTCTCCAGGGCTTGCGCGACGTGTTCTTCACGAACATGGAAGCCGCGAATGTCGTTCAACCAGGCACCGTCGTTGCATTCCAGCACCACAGGATTGACGGTCCCGGTGCTTGCGCCGATCTCAGGGTTCTGGGTCAGCAGGTATCGCACCAAGGCCTCTGAGGCCGTCCCAACCGACAAAGTATTGGTGAGAATGAGCGGGCTTTCCAACGTACCCAATTCTTCGAGCTGCACAAAACCTATGGACTTGCCGAACCCATTGAAGACCTGGACCGCCGCCGGCAGCTTGTTGCGAAAGAGGCTGCCCCCGTGCGGCAGCACCGCCGTGACACCGGTCTGTACCGGACCTTCACTGAGCGTGACCTGTCCGACCGCGAGCCCGTCGACATCGGTGATCGCATTCAATGGACCGGTTGGAAGGCTTCCGATCTGGATTCCGAAGTCACGGGCGCTTGGCATATCAATGAAGTGGTTTTGCTATGAGACAGGGCAACGCAATAGATCATGCTCGGGCCCAAGGGAACAGCCTTGCTTTGCCCTGGCCAGGCAACCGTTAGGGAGTGCAGGGAAATCTCTGTATGATCTTCTGAGCTCAAGTACGCGGGAATATATCCAAGGCCAAGCTCATGACCACGGAAACTCTAGCGCCCCAAGCTCCAGCCACGAACCTGAAACCTGGTCTATTGGTTGGCTTCGTAACCACCTACGCCATCATTCTCGTGCTAGGTATTCTGTTCTTCTTCGCTGCCGACAGCATGTCCGCTTTCAGACCTGCAATCGGACTCTATCTCGCGGCTCTTCTCATCGTGCGACGGGAAGCCTGGCCGATCCTTTTGCTCGCGGGTTTCTTCACGCAGATCGCGGTCGAAATGCTGCTTTACGGCCATTCACCGGGGACTGCGGGGGGCTTCGCGGCAGCCAGCACGCTCGAAGCCTTGACAGGCGCTTACCTGATCCAGCGCTTTGCACTTCAGCCAGGCGGTATGGACCCAGTGGAACAGCTCCTTCGCATGATCGGCGCCGCTGCAATAACGCCCCCGCTGATCGGCGCGACGATCGGAACGCTGGCTTCCACCTTTACTGCTCCCTCGGCCGATTTCGGATCCATCTGGGTGGCCTGGTGGACTGCGGACGCGTTGGGTATTCTGCTCGTCGCACCACCGCTCCTGGCCCTTGCTTGGCGAGGGCAACCGCGACCCATCTTTAAAGCTTCGCCGCGGACGCTCGAAGCCGTCGTTTTGACAGCCCTGGTCGCGGCCTTGATTCAGTTTGCGCTGACAGCGGAACGCCATTCGCCGCAGCTTGCTATGGATCTGCCTTATCTCATTCTGCCTTTTCTGACCTGGGCAAGCTTCAGGCTGAATCCGCGGCAGATCACGACGATACTCCTTCTGATTTCCATGTTGCTTTTTTGGCACGCCTGCCTGGGGCGCAGCCCGTTTATGAGCTTGGCGCTGAGCGACGCTGAACAGATTTTGTCCCTCCAGGGCTTCATCGCAGTCGCGGTCCTGTCTACGCTCCTTCTTTCCACTACGGTACAAGTCGCAATCCGACGCCGGCAAACACTGCGAAAACGCGAACGCGAATTTTCCGAAGCCCAAAAACTTGGGCTTTTGGTCTATTGGCGGACCACGCTCAGCACTTCCAGCTATGAATGTTCGGAGGAGTTCCGGCGGATTTACGGCCTCGAGCCCCAAAGCACGACAATAACCTTCGAGCTGATGAACGAGATGATCCTGCCAGCCGATAAAGAACGAGTCTTGGAAGACTACCAGGCGGCAGTAGAACAGCAGCGACCCTACGCGCTCGATTACAGGATCAAGCGACCTGATGGCACCATCCGCCATTTGAGGGTTAGAGCGCGCCCCGAAATCGATGTCGACGGAACACTTATTGGCTACTTCGGTGTCACGCAGGATGTGACAGAACAGAAAACGGCGGAAGAAGCACTTCGGGAGCGCGATTATCTGTTCCGTCGGGCCGAAAAGATGGGGCAGTTGGGTCACTACACCCATGACTACCAAGCGCGAAAAACATACTGGTCCGACAATATGTTCGCGATTCATGGCTTAGAGGACGCAGGGCTTCCGGAGTTTGATCCGGAACGCGGGAGCCGCGTTGCCGATCCAGAGGAGGCTGAGCGCTTCCTGGGCCCACGGCGCGAGGCAATTAAGAACCACGCGCCAAGCTACGCTTACACCACTGTCATAAACCGGGCGAGCGACGGCTCAAGACGTGAAATCTATGGCGAATGCTCATTCGAGTACAATAGTGACGGCACGCTGCGTGTCATGTTCGGAGTGGTCAAAGACATCACGGCAGAGCGGGAAGCTTTGCACATCTTGAGACAACGCGAACAGGAATTGGCGGAAGCGCAGCGGATCGGACAAATTGGCCACTTTCGCTGGTTTAGCGAAACAGATGTTGCGGAGCGTTCCGATCAGATGCGCGCACTCCTTGGCTTGAACGCCTCTGATGACGAACTGACGGGGCAGGAATTTGATGCCCGGATTTTCCCAGACGATCGCGACGACTACGCCAAGGCCTACGAGGAGAGCCTAAAGTCCAGATCCCCATTTGAGATCCAGTACAGATACATGAGAGCGGAAGGCGACATCCGCCATTTCAAACAACTTGCGCATCCTGAGTTTGACGCCGAAGGGAACGTGGTTTCCGTTTTCGGAGTCACTCAGGACATCACCAAGCAGGCCGAGGCCGAAACCGCTTTGCGTGATCGGGAACGTTGGCTCAGCACCGTGGTCTCCGCGCTGGACCACAGCCATTTCGGACTGACGATGCAGGACGAAAACGGACAGATTGTCTACGCCAATAACTCGGTGGCGGAGATCGGCGGATTCGAAGGCCCGAAGGCATTGATGGGCAGGAATTGGCTCGAGCTCTCAGACTCTCAAACACCCGAATTTAAAGACATCGTCCTGAAGGCCCGCCAGGAAGCTTTCGACCGGGGTTATTCTACTGTCGACTTCGATTGGACCAAAGTGAACAACGGCGAAATCTGCCGCGTCGAGGCGCGCTCTACACCCGCACCGGGGGGCGGCCTTATCATTCTCTTTTTCGATATCACCGAGCAACGTGCGCAGGAGGAGCGGCACGAGATGCTCGAAGCAGGCATGCGTGAAGCACAAAAGATGGACGCGTTGGGACAGTTGGCCGGCGGCACCGCGCACGAGATCAACAATCTGCTTCACCCCATCATCACCTTCGCCAGACTTACCCAGGACAAGACCGACGATCCCCAGCTGCGCGAGTATCAGGAAGACATATTGGAATGCAGCCGGAAAGCTGCGAAAATTGTATCGGACGTGCTTATTTTTGCGCGCCGAAGCACAGGCGAACGCGAAAGGGTTGATGCTGTCGAATTGACCAAGCGAGCCATGCGTTTTGCGAAAGACATCGCAGCGCCGGCTATCGATCTTAATAGCGACTTTTCTGACGATACTGTTTTGGTGGCAGTCAACGAAACGGAGTTTATTCAGATCGTTCTGAATCTAGTCAAGAACGCGTCTGATGCCATGGACGGCAAGGGAACCATCGATGTCGGCGCGAATGCCGTCACGCTGGAAGAAGGGAAGGCTCAACAGCTGTCTTTGACCTCAGGTGATTATCTGTGTCTGTCGGTCAAGGACGAGGGAGCAGGAATCTCTCCATCCACCCTCGCGCGTATCTTCGACCCCTTCTTCACAACCAAAGAGGTGGGACGTGGCACGGGACTTGGCTTATCGGTCGTGTACGGTATTGTGAAAGACTGGAATGGTAGTATACACGTTGAGAGCAAACTCGAACACGGATCTCTCTTCGAGGTCTTTGTACCCATAGCGAAGGAACGGCAGTCGCATGAGTAGAATCCTGGTCGTCGACGACGATGCAGTCGTTCGAAAATCTATTCGCGCTACCCTGGAGGCAGCCGGTCACGAATCCGTGGAAGCGTGCGACGGCGAGGCCGGTCTTGAGGTTTTACAGAAGAACAAGATCGATCTTGCGATCGTTGACATCTGGATGCCAAATGTCGATGGGCTGAATTTTCTGCGTCAGCTACCAGAAGAGTTCCAAGAAATTCCGGTCATTATGATTTCTGGCGGCGGAACAGGGGCCACGCTCGAACAGGCGACGACTATGGCGCTGGTGCGCGGCGCCAGCGAGGTACTCTTTAAACCTTTCGAACCGGACGAGCTAACCGCGCTCATAGACAAGCTGCTTTAACAGCAGGAAAGCCCGCTAAGACAAAGCTATCGGAAACCACAGCGAACGCGAAGCAGTGCCCTAGCCTTCAGCCAGAGATCTGCAAAGCTGACGAAGCGCGTCCTGATGTTTTACGTTCTTAATGCGTGAGAAGTTGCGTACCAGCTCCAGATGGTTCCGTCGCAACACGGCCTGGTCAGGCTCCGGCAGTCCCTCGTCGATGCCCTCATAAAAATAGCTGATGCTCACACCGAGCACCCGCGCAATCTCAAATAAACGGCCGGCAGAGACGCGGTTAAAGCCCTTTTCGTACTTTTGCGCTTGCTGATAGGTCACATTCAATCGCTGAGCCAGTGCCTGTTGGGTAAAGCCAAGAGCCATCCGCCGTTCCCGGATTTTGCCCGCCACGAATTTGTCAACCTGCTGACGGGTTAAGTTCGAGAACTCAGGTTCCTGATACATTTTCTATTGTTCCATCTTTTTACGAATAAGTTTTGCAAAGACCGGACCGCGCAAAGGTCGGACACCACGAAACCCTCCCCTCTTCTAGGAAGGGGTGCTTTCGCCGCTCGCCAGGCTCATTTCAAAGCTTCCAGGCGACGTGCGAGTCTTTCCTTTTTCAGCTCTGAATTGGCGGGTTCCATCATCAACTCGACATTCCGCAGGCCCCTTGCGGCCGCCAACTGCTTCGCCAGGCCGAGAAAGATGCTTTTCTTCTCGGTGGTGAGAAGAACCTGGACGTCCGACCGGCGGGCGTAGAGCCAATTGACCAGTTCGATCCCGTCCATATCAGGTGAAAAGAAGTCAAAGACGATCAGGCTGGGGTCGAAACGATCGCACATCTCAGCCAAGTCGCTTGCGTTTTTGGAGGCCACGACGTTGAAGCCCATCGTCTCGCCGACCGACTTTGCCAGCTCTACAAAGACGCAATCACCATCGATAACCAACAGCGTCGGGCGCGTGGAATCGAGCACCGGCGAGGGGTTTTCGCTGGCTTCAGTTTCGGAAGCCGGGTGTTTGCGCATGAGATGATCCTTTTTCGCATCGTTGCTAATAGCATTGATATCGATAACATACGCTCTGTCAATAATTTTATTTGCTATTAGCAGACAAATATCGTACAATACAACCTATCGTGACAAGCATGGGTAGAGCCTATCCATTTTGTAGAGTCGGATCTGATGACCCAAACCCAGAAGATCGACCGGGGCATCTCTCTCCTTTTGGAGCAGACGACCCGGGCTGTGTACGACAAGCGCGCGCCCTCCGACATACATCCGGGCCAATGGGCAGCGCTAAGATACTTCGCAAAGGCAAATCGCTCCGCACGGACAGTAGTGGGCCTCGGCACTTACCTGGGCGTAACCTCCGGACCGGCATCACGGGCAGTGAACAGCCTGATCAAACAGGAACTCGTGGAAAAAGAAGTCAACGAACAGGATCGCCGATCCAGCTTCGTTGCACTGACGGCCAAAGGGCGCGCCACTCTGGATGACGACCCCATAGAACGTCTGGCCAGAGCCGTGTCGCAACTCGACCAGAAGCGAAAGATGGAACTTGCCGAAACCATCGAGCAGGTCTTCCAAGAACTGACGGCTTGAGCAATACCAAAGCCAAACCCGCTTTGATGTGCCCGTGACCTAGCTTGAGATCCGCCCCTCTTTCCATCTGCGCCCGATCCTGTTAGCGATCTTATGTGGCTACCGATGGCCTAAACCCTGTGGCGGGCATGAGATGAACACACCAACGCATCTGCTGATCGGCGCCGCCGTGCTGGCGCGGCAGAACGACAGCAGCGCGGCGCGCTGGCCGAATTGGGCTGTGCTCGCCGGCGCTCTGCTTCCCGATGCGGCGATCTTCTTTCTCTTCGCCTGGGCGCGCTTTTTCCAGGGCGCGTCGGAGCAGGATCTCTGGTCCCGGATCTACTGGAGCGAACCCTGGCAGAGCCTCTTCGCCATTTTCAATTCCGCCCCGCTCTATACGGTGATCGTCCTGATCGCCCTCGCCGCTCGCCAGACCTGGCTGGCGCTGGCCGGGCTCGCCGCACTGCTGCATCTGGCCTTCGACCTGCCCTTTCACCACGACGACGCCCACGTCCACTTCTGGCCCTTCACGGACTGGCGCTTCCACTCGCCGCTTTCCTATTGGGATGAAAGCCACCACGGCGACTGGGTCGCCCTCGCCGAAGTCGCCCTCTCACTCGGCCTGATCTTCCTCCTCTGGCAACGCTTCGAAAACCGGGTGGTGAGATCAGCGCTCCTACTGGCCCTGGCAAGCTACATCGCCGTACCGCTCTACTTCAGCCTGATGTTGGGTTGAGCGCATGACAGCACCGAAAGAACTATGACCTCCTCCAAGACCCGCGAGACCGATCTCTACCCGCCCCTCAAGGCCTATCTCGAGGGACAGGGCTACGACGTGAAGTCGGAGATCGGCGCGGCGGATATCGTGGCGGTCCGGGGAGACGAGGAGCCGGTGATCATCGAACTGAAGACCGGCTTTTCGCTCACCCTCTTCCATCAGGCGGTCGCACGGCTGGCGGTGACGGATCTGGTTTACATCGCCGTGGAACTGGGCAGCGGACAACGATACGCCAAGGCGCTGAAGGACAACGTCAAGCTGGCCCGCCGGCTGGGTCTCGGCGTGATCACAACGCGCCTGCGCGACGGCTTCGTCGAGGTGCACTGCGACCCCGGTCCCTATCGTCCACGCCAATCCAAGCCGCGGCGCGCCCGCCTGCTGCGCGAGTTCGCCCGCCGCGTCGGCGATCCGAATCAGGGCGGCGCGACCCGCAGCGGCCTCGTCACCGCCTACCGGCAGGACGCCCTGCGCTGCGCCGCGCATCTTGCGGCGGAGGGTCCGCTCAAGGGCGCGCTTGTCGCCAAGGCCACCGGCGTTCCCAAAGCCACCCGTCTGATGGCGGATGACCACTACGGCTGGTTCGAGCGCGTGGAAACCGGTATCTACGCCATCACGCCCAAGGGCCGGGAAGCCCTGAAGACCTATGCCTCCGCCCTGCCGGACAGCACCGAGAACGCTTAAGCCGTGTCGCCTTCCCCATCCACCCTGTTTGTTTTCGACGGCGCCGCCACCAGCAGGCCCGCGAGGGTAATCAGCACCATGCCGCCGAGGGTCAAGAGATCCGGCGTCTCGGCGAAGAAGACGAATCCCCAGAGCGCGGCCGAGACCAGATAAGCGTAATCAAAGGTGGCAATGACCGGCGGCGGCGCGATTTGATAGGCGCGCGCGACACCGACGAAGTAAGCCGCCGAGAGCAGGCCCAACAGAGCCATCAGGCCCCACTCCCGCCACGCCATTGGCATCCAATCGCCAAAAAGGAAGGGATAGGCCGCTTTAGTCTCGGCGCCGAGCCCGGCCAATGCCAGCAGCCCTGTAGCCATCACGCCCGCCACGAGGAATGCGCCCTGCAGATTGAGCGCTAAGGTCAGGGGCGCTTCGTCCCGGCATTTGCTCCGGGTGAGCACCATGGCCGAGGCATAGAGGGCCGCCGCCAGCAGCGGCAGCAGCGTAAACCAGGAGAAGGCGTCGCTGCCGGGTTTCAGGATCGCAACCACACCCAGGAATCCCAGCAGAACGCCGCCCCACTGCCGCCCCTTCACCTGCTCGCCGAGCAGCAGCGCGGAGAGCAGAGCGGTCATGATCGGGTTGGTGTAAACGGCCACAGCCGCGACCGACAGACTGAGCACCGGGAGCGACGCATAGAACGCCAGCCAGGTGAGAACGAGCAGGAGACTACGGATCAGCGACCAGGCCGCGGAGCGCGGCTTGAGAGTCACGCCTGCTGTGCGCGCCAGCGTGATCAGGATAGGAATGGCGAAAAGCGCGCGGGCGGCAAAGACCTGCCAGACCGTGAGATCCGCGCTGACCAGTTTCACCAGCGCATCCGCGAAGGCCATGGTGAGGACCGACGCCAGGATGATGACGATCCCCAGACCAGTCCGATCTCCGCGCGCCGCCACCTCCTGCATGAAGTCTCCCCTCCCTGGCGAACCACGCCGCTCAAAGCTTAAGCTATGGCGGCATTGCAGTCTTGGAAAGCAATGGAACGGGCGGTCAGCCCCGCTGCCCCCGCAGCCAAAGAACCAGGGGAAGCGTAATCACGTACATGACGACGCCGTAAATCGCCGACGGCAAGGTAAAGGGCGTAAGGCCCGCCGCGGCTTCGACCAGCAGAGTCCCGACCGTGATACCGAGGGTGCCGTTCTGCAAACCGGCTTCCAGCGCAATGGCGATGCTGTCGCCACGCTCCAGGCCAAGGGCCCTGGAGACCAGAAATGATATGGTCAGCAGTGCAACGATCATCACCACCAGCAGCGGACCTAATGTCGGCAGGTTCTCGATGAAAGGACCCCAGTTGGCCGCCAGCGCGGCAAGAACGATCACCGCGAAGAGCACGCCCGCAACACGCACGCACCCGGTTTCGATACGATCGGCAAAACCCGTCGCGAAGTGGCGCAGCGCAACCCCGATCGCAACCGGCACGGTGGTGATCAGGAACATCGCAACGGCGATAGAGGTGACCGAAACCACGGTCCCGCCCTCACCCATAAATTCGCCCATGGCCCAGACCACCAGGAAGGGCACGGTCAGAACCGACAGCAGCGAGATCACACCGGTCAAAGTGATCGAGAGCGCGACCGCGCCCCCGGCCATCCGCGTCAGCATGTTCGAGGTCACGCCACCCGGACAGAAAGAGAGGATCATCACGCCGACCGCCAATTCGGGCGGCAGCGAAAAGATCTGCAGCAGGACAAAGGCCGTGACAGGGAGCAGAACCAACTGCATCGCGGCGCCGGCGCAAAAGGCCTTAGGCAGTTTCACGACCCGCGCGAAGTCTGACAGGGTCAGGCCGACGCCCAGCGAAAACATGATAAAGGCGAGCGCGAGCGGCAGCACCACATTGAGCAGGATGTCCATCCCTTTCCCCCGACGGCATATTTACAGAGCGGCGTGGATTCGACCCGAAAAAGGCCTCACACAGCTCTAAGCCGTCACGGGGAAAAAAGGAAGAAGAGGATTCTCAAAGTCGGTACAGCCTTCGATTGGCCTTTCCGGACGGGACCCCGCCCGGTGAGAGCCATTCCGCCTCAACTCGTCTCCGCGCTCGCAGTACTCGCAGACTGCAGCAGACGACGGAAGGCGCGCTCCAGCGTTTCGCTCGAGTTATTGCCGACCAGGACGTTCAGCCTTTGCCCCTTGCCGTCGAACAATAGCAGCGTGACATGGCCCACGCCCTGCTCTTCTGCAAAGGCACGGCCCGACTCGCTGCGGATGTTGGCGACCAGATACTGCAGTTCATCGTTATCGATGCTACCGAGAGCATCGCGTGTTTCGCCTTGCAACTCGACACAGCGCGGACAGTTCGGATCGTGGATCTGAACAATGGTTGGCTTTCCGTTGCCGATCTTTGTGAGATCCAGTTCGCCGACCGTGCCAACCACATAATCGACAGCGTACCAGCCGCCGGCCACGACCACGGCCGCGAGGGCTCCCCATTCCCCGAAAGTCCGGAAGGAGTCGCGCCGACTGACCTTCTTGCCGCCGTTTCCGGCGTTCTCTTGATTCGCCGTTTTCTGGCCGCCCGCCGCCTTGGCCTTACGTTTCTGTCGTTTCATCCTGTCCTGCCGTCCTCGTCAAACCTGATCCTCTGCGTATCGGCGCCAGCCGGTCTGTGAACACACGATCCAGCCGCTACCCTCTGTGAGGGTAAAACGGGATCGGCGGGAAAAGGTTCCCAAGATTGATCCAGCTTTTTTCCGAACTTCGCTTAGAAGCCTGATTTACCGGGAAATTTCTTCAAACAGGCGCTGATCATTCCTGGCTGGCAAAAGCGGCACGCGCCGCCCGCTTCTCGATCGCTTCGATTGCGGCCAACATCTTCACACGCGCGGAACTGTTGGCGGAATGGACCCAAATAAGCGGCGGTGAGAAACCCTCCAGCGCGACGGCTTCCTCGATCCAGAGCAACACGTCATAACCGGTTCCCCGCTCATCATCCCCCAAATCATGATCGAGGCTGATTTCTGTAACTCTCCCTTCTTTCAGAAACGCGATGGCCTCATCCGGCCAATAGACCCGTATCCAGCCATCCGGTGTATCGCGTTCATCGTCAAGATAGAGTTTCATATCTTCACTCCAGCTCATCATTCCGCCAGATCTGCGCGGGTGACTTCAGTCACAAAATCGATCACGGTCCGGGCACGGGCCGTCGCCTTGAGATCGGGGTGGCAAAGCAGCCAGACCGGTTCCTTTGCGGAGACCTTCTCTGGCAACAGGCGTTGCAGAGGTGGCCCGGACTTGACCTGATAATTGGCCTGATAGTCAGGCAGCATACCGATACCCATGCCATCCTCAATCGCCTGAAGCTGTGTGCTGGTGCAATTGGTCTTCACAGCGCGGCGCGCATCGGGGGCGATTCTCGCCAGAACCTGGTTCTGACAAGAGGTTCCCAGTTCCCCACTGACATCGACAAAGCGATGTTCCTGCAGGTCATCCAGCGAATCCGGACGACCGAAACGCTCCAGATAAGAGGCGCTGGCATAGAGGAAGAATTTCACTCTGCCCAGCCGGCGACTAGAAAGGGATAGCTGAGATGGCGCGCCAATCCGTACCGAGATGTCGGCCTCGCGCTCCATTAAATCCAGTTTGCTGGATGTCAGGATGAGATCCAGTGCAATCGCCGGGTAAGACTGAGCGAAACAGGCGAGGTTAGGCGCAATGAGATTGAGACCAAGACTGTTCGGTGCTGTCAGAACAATCTCACCTTCGTTGTTGCCCTCAACGTCTTTCACGCTATCGGCTAAAAGAGAGGTTTCGATTTCGAGCTTCTCGAAATAGCTCAGAAGCACCCGCCCCTCCTGAGTCAACGCAACATCCTTCTTTCCCCTCACGAACAAACGCGCGCCCAGGCCAGCTTCCAACTCTCGGATGCTGTCTTGGATAGCCGCCTGGCTTTGTGCCAGGCTCTCCGCGGCCCAGGCGATGCTTCCTGTCCGTGATACCGCCAGGAAAATACGCATGGTCTCACAGTTCAGCGCCGAAAGATCACGATCCGTTCGGGCTAGGGTCAAAGGGCTCTGCATAGATCGCTCCTGTTACTGATCCAATAATCAGCAAACACGTCGAAGCGAGGAAAATTCGCAGGTACACTTACTTTAACGAGTAAATTGACTGTGAGATCCCGTGACAGGGTGCGGAGGGATTTGGGGCTTTGTGAGGTGAGGACGATATGCAAGATCGTCTCGCCCGACGGCCGAGCTTGGTCTGCCCCCAAACAGATCAGCGGAGGAAAAGTCATCCATGATCGAGTGTGGAGGCAGTCTTAGAGCATATTCTCCTGGCCGGCGCTTAATATCGGCCGATCGGGCAAGAAGCCAGTTTTCCAAGCTTGAATCGGCAAACATCGCCCAACCGGCGCAGTGCTCGATCAAGCAGCACGCATCGATGCGAGAATACTTTCAACAGAGTCGCGCAGCTTCTGTGCTTCTTTCGAGAGCCCCTCGGTGGCGGTGCTGACCTTGTCGGCAGCTTTGCCCGTCTCGTTGGAAGCTTGGGTCACGCCTTGGATGTTCGAGGTGACCCGTGTGGTGCCGCTCGCGGCTTCCTGGACGTTGTGGGAAATCTCCTGCGTCGCCGCATTTTGTTCTTCCACGGCGGTCGCAATACCCGAACAAACCTCACTGATTTTCTCAATCGACTGACGCACGCTGCCGATAGCCGACACCGTTTCGTTGGTTGCGGTCTGCATACTATCGATCTGCTGTGAGATCTCCTCAGTGGCCTTTGCGGTCTGAAGGGCTAGAGATTTAACCTCAGACGCCACGACGGCAAAACCCTTCCCGGCTTCGCCGGCCCGCGCCGCTTCAATCGTGGCATTCAAAGCCAGCAGATTGGTCTGCTCCGCAATGTCGTTGATCAATGCGATCACGTCGCCGATCTTCTGTGCGCCTGCGGCCAGGCTTTCAACAGTCGAACTCGTTTGTTCTGCTTGATTGACAGCTTCACTGGTGATCTCCGTCGACTGGGTCACCTGGCGATTGATTTCCTTAATCGAACTGGAGAGTTCTTCAGAGGCCGACGCCACAGTTTGCACGTTGGTCGACGCCTGCTCCGCGGCGGTCGCAACTTCGGCTGCCTGCTGATCCGTCTGCTGGGCGCTGCCGCTCATGTCGCGAGCGGTCGCCGACATCTCCTCGGCCGCAGACGAAACAGCCTCAACAGCAGATTTAATGCTGCTCTCCAAATCGTCGGCCAGTTTCAAAGCTGCCTGGCGCTTCTCTTCCTCAGCGCGGGCCTCCTGCTCCGTCTGCTGTGCAGCCAAGCGTTCCGCCTCAATGGCGGTGTCTTTGAAAACCTGGACGGCCTCAGCCATCTGCCCCAACTCGTCGCGCCGATTGCGGGCAGGAACCTCGATGCCGTTGTTACCGCCGGCAAGCTCGCGCATGGCACCGGTCATCCCGGATAGAGGGCGCGCGATACCTATTATCAGGAACCAGGCGGTAACGGCGATCAACAGGGCACAGAAAATAGCAACAACGGATTCCACTATAAGAGCGGTTCGCGCATTGCTCAGCGCGTCCTCGACATTCCGCGCATTGGTCTCTGCCGCAAGTTTGACAAGGCTGACAGCTGTTTGCAGCGCCCTCTCCGAGCGCTCAAAAAGGGAAGCGAAGTCGACTGGATACTCGCCGCTTTCCGACACCGCAAACAGCTCATTGCGAAGCTTGTCATACTCTTGGAAATAGGCATCACCAACCTGTGCGATCTGACTACGAACCTCGGCCGAAAGAAGCGGTGAGCTCTGGATCGCGGCAAGACGGTTCCAGGCATACAAAGCCAGCCCATGGTTCCTTGTCATATAAGCCAGGTCGCTCCGCGTGAGCGGTTCGCGGCGCGCGGTTGCGATGGCAAAAAGCGTGCGCTCTCGCCCGCCGAATTCGCGTACTGCCCAAGCACTCTGGATCACCACATCCGTTGCGATCATGTTGGACGGCGCTTCTCTGATGAGATCGCGCATCGTGTCCCCCAGCGAATTCAAGCTCGAGACAATCGATTTGATGTTTTTGGGAATGTCGTGCATGGCTGATTTTTCGCGGCCTTCAATGCCATCGGCCATAAGTTTATCGGCCTGCGTTCGGAGGACAGCCATCTGTTCCAGGTAGGAGTCTAGTCGCTCGACAAGCTCGCTGCGGCCCTCGATCGCCGAAGCCGCCACCAACTTTTCCCGTGTGACAGCGAACTGCTCTTGGGACAACTCACGCTGCCGATCGATCATCCCTTTGATATCTGCAGAAACTGGCGGATCCAGAAACAACGCGACCTGCGTCAGCGAACGCTCCAGCGAGAGCTCAATGGTCGCCTCCGACATTGAACCCAGTACGTTCACGGCCTCGGCGGCGCCGTCCAGATCCTTGAGCGCGCGCCACTCACGGTAGATAGTGAACACGACGGCAGCCCCAATAACTACCGCCAGAAGTACGCTTATTGTAAGCGCTGTCCGCTTGATCGACATGATGATCGGTCCCCGACTATTCTACATCCAACACTTCGCAACCGAGGCGAGCGTCAATTAAAATTTGGTATGTAAAAAATACCTTGAAATAATTAAAGGTTGGATAACTTGAATCTTGTTCATCTAGTTGGCGTAATTATTTGAACGTAAGGCACAACAATCCCTTTCTAGTTGTTTCAAAATTTAATATACACTATCAAAGGTTTTGTATTGCGTGTTACGGCCGCTTTCCGAGCAACTTCTTGAACGAAATACTGAGATTTTTCGGCCATCCAGGGCACAGCCCTTAAAGCGGTCACGTCACGGACAACTTCCAAGTTTCGTCTTCTCTAAGGGGCGGTCGAACGGAGGCTATTGGACTTTCGCGGCCCTCGCGCGTTTCAATAGTGTTTAGGACGATGAGAACTCGAGTTTAAGAGCGGTCGCTTCGCTACTTTTGTGTTCACGTAACCTGACGGCTTCGTCTCGCAAAAGCCCGCGCGAGGGTCTTTTGCGTCAAGCCGAGATCATCCGCCAAGAGCTTCAGATTAGGCTTCCCGGACAGCTTTCCATTCCGCCAAGCAAGCCAGGCCTCTAGCCGTTCTTCGGCTGTCTTCAGAACCAGGATTTCCGACCGAGCCCTCGCCGCCTCGAGACTTAGCGCGAGATGCGCTGCCCAAGCGGACGACAGTACAGCGCTTTCTTCGATCAAACTCAGAAAGCGCGCGGTGGGAAGGCTCCGCACACTGCACTCGGACAGGCAGAGCCCATCGTAGTCATAGCGTTCGGCATAGAGAGAGGCCTCGGCGAGGACGGCCGGCCCCCGGATGCTTTGCAGGATTAGTTCCCTATTATCTGGCAGCAGACGCGCAAGCTTCACGTCACCCGCGTCCAAAAGAAAGGCCTTGGTCACCTCTTCGCCACGTCTGAAGAGCCGGTCGCCGGGGCCGAAATGCGCTTCTTTTCCGGCCTTGTCAGCAAGCGCGTCGAAAATCTCAAGCAGCATGCCCTCGATCATGCCAAGGAATTCATTCAGGCCGCAAGCCCCCAAGATGAAGAGCTTATCGGACTCCGTGGCACCTCTTCCTATGACCAGTCGATCACTGACTTCGATTTCATAGGACCCATTGTCGGCGCCAACTCGCTATGTGCGTCTTACGAAGCGGTTCTTTGCGCATACGCCAGATCGCGCTCAGCCCGCCGTCAAGACAGCGCGCCGCTGCAGCGCAAAACTAGGATGGTGGGATTCTAAGGTCGACAAATGAGCAGAATTACCGGAAAAGTGGTATCGCAGGACGTCGGGACCTTCAACACAAAGGCAAGTCTGGCCCTCGGGGGGCGGATTGCGCGCTATCGCGATGAAACATCAGTCACCGCATTTGAAAATCCTGTAAGCCTCTCATTAAATTATTATTTCTGATGGTTAACGGCGAACACATTTCAAGGCTTGTGTAAAAAAAAAGTTTGAAATACCTATTTTTGTCGAATCGTTCCAAAAAATTTTCTCGTTCTCATACCTAAAAGTTGAAATGTCCTGGTTGAAGATTTCACCAGAGGTTTTTCTACTTTTGCGCGGGATATATTGGAGCGTGCAACGCAAACTAAGGGTAACTCTTATGAAAAAGATCCTTCTTGGAAGCACTGCGCTTGTCGCCGCCGGTATGATGGTAGCGCCAGCAGTACAGGCCGAAGATCCCATTCAGTTGGGGGTCGGCGGCTTCATGGAGCAGTACTTTGGTTACGGTTCTTCCGATATCGATGATCGCGACCATTTTGACCAGAAGTCTGACTCAGAGATCATCTTCTCCGGTTCGACCACTCTGGACAACGGCATCCAGTTCGGCGTGAACGTTCAGCTTGAAGGCAACACCTCGGGTGACACCATCGACGAATCCTACGCCTTCATTAATGGCGACTTCGGCCGCATCCTGCTGGGTTCTGAAAACTCCGCCGGTTATCTCATGTCCATGGAAGCACCGAACGTGGGCATCGGCATTAACTCCGGCGACCAGGGTGACTGGGTCCCGGTCGAGTCCGACGCCAATTTCGCGGCGCGCGGAACGCTCGGCGCAACCACGCTCGAAAACGCCGTGGTCAACGACGCCAACCGCGTAACCTACTTCACGCCGCGTTTCTCCGGATTTCAGGGCGGTATCTCCTACACACCCGACGCCGGTGAAGACAACAACGATCAACCGAGCGAAAACGCCGAATTCCACGATGGTATCGACGTTGGCATCAACTTCAACGACAACATCGGCGGAGTCGACGTTGAAGCATTTGGCCGTTACGGAACAGCCAGCAATGATGCGCCAGGTGGCGACGATCCGGAGGTGTTCGGTGCCGGTGTCGCACTCGGTTACGCAGGCTTCAAGGTTGGTGGCTCCTACGGTCAGCAGGAGGAAGCCGGGGAGAACGAAGGGATGGCCTGGGACGTTGGCGCATCCTACGAAACCGGACCTTGGGGTGTTTCCCTCGCTTATTTCTATGGCGAGGCGGAAGGCTCTGCAGCTAGCGGCGACGAAGAAGTGCAGACCATCGAGGCAGCCGCCAGCTATGCGCTCGGCCCGGGCATCAAAGTTATCGGATCCGTCGGTTATAACGACTTCGATGACGATGAAACCGGCGCTGCAGACGACAGCAATGACGGCTACTGGGTCGTGACCGGTATCAAGCTCTCCTTCTAGGAGCCTGTCGCGATCGGCATTCAAGGGAGCGGCTCGCCGCTCCCTTTTTCTTCGGCCCTCCCCGGCAATGAACCGGAATGCGAAAGACGCCGAGAACTGCACCGAAAACTGCGTGGCAAAAGCCTCCGCCACCGCGGGACGGTTATTTAAGCCGCCGCGCCTTCGACGATGATGAAGTCGGCGTCCGCCACCGCGTTGCGGATTTTTCTGGCCGACTGATACTCGGGACTCCGATAGCAGGCCGTCGCGGTTTCGTAATCCTTGAATTCGACCACGACATTGCGCTCACGTGCGTCGCCTTCCATGGCCTCGTAAGCACCCCCGCGCACCAGGAAACGGGCACCGAACTTTTCGAAGGCCGGCTTCGCCGCCTGGAGATACTGGGGATAACGCGCCGCCTCACGCAAGCTGACACGAACGATCCAATAGGCTTTGGGCATAACTCAATTCCCCTGTGGCAAATGTATGTCGGATTGTCACTGAACAGCGGTTCCACTGTGTCCGGCCGCGGGCATTTCCGACGCCGCCGCGGCCGCCGTCATGGTCCCGGCGATCAGGCCGTAGGCGGCCGCCCAGGCGCGCGATGTATCGGGCGTCCAGTCCGCGCCCAGCCCCTCTTCGAGAGTGGCGAGCAACGCGGCGCCGACGGTATCGTAGTGGCTGTCCTTCACGCCATAAACCGCATGGCGCCGGCCAAGCTCTTGCAATTGCGGGATAATTTCCTCCGGGCGCTCCAGACAGCCAATCACGCCGGCCAGGGCCTGCGCCAATTTCACTCGCTGCGCCGCCATGTCCGCGCCGCCGAAGAGCGCGCGCAGCTCGGGATCAATGGCGAAGAGCTTCTCGTAAAAGACTTCGACCGCCTGGTTTGAAATGGGCGCGATCTTTCCCCATCCCTGACGGATCAGGACAATCTGTTCGGGGGACATTTTCGAAATCTCCAATGCTATCGACTGTTTATGCGATTTACCGCCGGACAAGCTTCAAGGCTTCTTCGGCTGCCCATGTTCATAGCAATTGCCAACCATTTCAAAAAATGAATAATTATGATGATAATATTCTTTTGGAGAGATGAATGGATCTATCCGATCTACGGATCTTCACAGCGGTGGTCGAGGAAGGCGGAATCACACGCGCCGCCGAACGCCTGCATCGCGTCCAGTCCAATGTGACCACCCGGATCCGCCAGCTCGAGGAGGATCTCGGTGTCCCCCTCTTCATCCGCGAAGGCAAGCGTCTGCATCTTTCCCCTGCCGGACAGATCCTGCAGGACTACGCCGGGCGCCTCTTGAAGCTTGCCGAAGAGACGCGCGAGGCGGTGCACGAGAGCACCCCGCGGGGCCTCTTCCGGCTCGGCTCCATGGAAAGCACCGCGGCCGTGCGTCTGCCCAAGCCCCTGGCACGCTTCAATAAACTCTACCCCGAAGTCGAGCTAGAACTGCGCACCGGCAACCCGACGCAGCTTGGTGAAGCCCTGCTGGCTGGCGAACTGGACGCCGCCCTGATGGCCGAGCCGGTTACCGCAAGCCGGTTCGAGTCCCTCGTCGCCTTCGAAGAAGAGCCGGTGATCGTGACCGCGAAAGACCACCCCGCACTTGAAGAACCGGAAGGCACGCCCTCGACGATCCTGGTCTTCGAGCACGGCTGCCCTCACCGCCGTCAGCTCGAAGGCTGGTTTACCGCGCGCAACGAAACGCCTGAGCGCGTCATCGAACTGGCCTCTTATCACGCTCTGCTCGGCTGCGTTCTCGCCGGCATGGGCGCCGCCCTGCTGCCCAAGAGCGTGCTCACCACCTTTCCCGAGAGCAAACGCCTGAAAGTCCACAAGCTTGAAGCGGGAGAAGACCGCCTGCAAACGCTTCTGGTCTGGCGCAAAGGCGCCTTTTCGCCAAAGGTGAAGGCCTTAGCCGAGATCCTCGCGCCGAATAAAACAACCTAGAGGTTGAGGCAGGTCCAACGACCGCTGCGCAGCCGTGCAGTCGAATTGTTACTGCATTCTTTTCAGGCCGCGTTGCTCGCCGATTGGGCAACGACGCCCTCTCCAGCAGTCAAAACCACTGTATTTTTGTGTCGATCTTGCTCGACATCGCCTCAAACCATTGAAATTCAACAACACCTGATTTCTGGCATGGCACTCGCATAGAAATCCGGGAGTTTCAGGTCGCGAAAAAGGGGACGCCTGGGACGAGGGGGTAAACGCACTTTGGACGAAAGGATGTGAATCACGCTGGAGATTTAGGAGAGCAAAATGGAACAACAGATCGTTGAGCTCACGGAAAAGCTCGCGGCGCTGGAGGCAGCACACAGCATGTCCGGCACCATCAATATGGAGATCTTCTATTGGTGGTGTACTGGATTGATGGTTGTCATTCACGCAGGTTTTTTGGCTTACGAAATGGGGGCTTCGCGCGCCAAGAACGTACTCGCTTCCGGTATCAAGAACATTCTGGCATTCGCCTTTATCATCCCGACTTTTTTCTTTTTCGGCTGGTGGATCTATCTGGCTTTCCCAAACGGTCTGATCCCTTCCGCTGACGGCGCCGCCGGTCTTCCCTGGTCCGAGTTCATGGGACCAAATCTGGCGGACAATGCGACCGGTGTCTTCTGGGCGGCATTCACGCTTTTCGCTGCGACGACCGCTTCCATCTTTTCCGGTGCGGTGATCGAACGCATCCGCATGAGCGCTTTTATCATCCTGGCAGTTTTGTTGGGTTCGGTCGTCTGGATCCTGGGCGCGTCCTGGGGCTGGCACCCGACGGGATGGCTAACCGCAAAACTCGGCTATCACGATGTCGGCGCGGCTGGCGTTGTGCACATGATTGCCGGATTTTTCGCGCTCGCGGTCTGCATCAATCTGGGGCCGCGTGTCGGCAAGTATGCCGCCGACGGTACACCGAATGTTCTGAAGGCACACAATGTGCCTTTCACGATCACCGGCCTCATGCTGATTATCGTTGGCTTCTTCGGCTTTCTCGGTGGCTGCATCATCTATATCACGGGCGATCAATGGCAGAACATCTACGGCCAGCCAGCAACCCTTTCAGCCTTTGCGTTCAACACACTGATGGGTTTCGCCGGCGGAATTATCGGCGCCTGGGTCAAAACACGCGACCCTTTTTGGATGATGTCAGGCGCACTCGTAGGTATCTTCTGCGCGGCATCCGGCCTCGACATCTATTACCCGCCTCTTGCATTCCTACTCGGTCTCTTTGGCGGCTACGTTGTTCCAATGGTCGCTAGTCTGGTTGAAAAGCTTGGGGTCGACGATGCTGTCGGCGCCTTCGCGGTGCATGGCGTCGGCGGTACGATCGGCGTTATCGCCTGCGGCCTCTTTGCGTCCGGATATCCAAACGTCGGTGAGGGTTTTCCACCCGTCACGCTTTACGGGCAAGTCATTGGCGCGCTTGTGATGGCGGGTCTCGGTTTCGGCAGCGGCTTCGTTGCCTCCTACATCCTCAAATCCCTCGGACTCTTGAGAGTTCCCGACGCCGTCCAGATGATCGGACTCGATAAGACGAAGGTACCGATCGAAGCCTACCCCGAGGCAAGCGGCCTCACGCACGCCCCGGCAGAATAGCCCCAAAGACAAAGGAAACGACAATGAACTCAGCACCTTTTGAAACCTGGGAAGGCGCCGAAGCGATTTTTACCTTCGCCGACAACCCATCCATTATGGGTATCATCTTGATCCTGGCAGTCATCGCTTGCTTCGGAGCCATCTGGCTGGGCGGCGTTCATGAAACGGAAGCCTACCGAAAGAACTGCCCCGAGTAACATGTGTTTGGGGGAGAATGGCGGAAAACCGCCTAAATGGGCGAGGTGAAAACCTCGCCCACTTCTCTTTCAGACATACGTGGTCAGTTTTTCGTCGTGCCGCAAAAGACCGGCACCAATCCCCGCAGATCGTCCGGCACGGCCTTTCCGTGTCGACTGCGCAAGCCGTCCAATCATCCCGATGGCCATCAGATCGATCGCGCAGAATTGGCCTTCGATTTCGTCGATACATCCCGCCGCCTCATCGGCAGCGGCCGAAGCCTTAGGCCAGGTGATCAACAGGCGGCCAGTTCTTTAGCGCCGCCACTTTTCGCCTACCCTCTTTCCTCTGGCTCGTAGACCAAAAGATCCCCTGGTTGGCAGTCTAGGATTTCGCAGATCTTCTCCAGCGTCTCAAAACGCATCCCCTTGACCTTGCCGGACTTGAGTAGGGAGATGTTCTGTTCGGTAATCCCAACATGACGCGCCAAATCCTTGGAACGCATCTTCCGCCGGGCGAGCATAACATCGAGGGTAACGATAATCGGCATAATCAGGCCAGGCTCAGTCTTTCACCGCTCTTCTCCAGCGACAGCGGAGAACGCTCTGGGCGCACCGCCATCAGATAAACGACCTGTTCTCGTCCGAGATTTTCGACGCCTCGCTGAGGATTCGGCCCACCAACACGATAAGGAGGCCGATGACAATTGCAAAGACATCAAGCTCCCCGACGTTGATGAAAACGGCCAACTCCCAGTCGACAACACCGAATGACCAGGCCGCTTCGCCTGGCGTAGCAGCAACAACGATGGTTTTCAAAAAGCCGTAGTCCCCCACGAAACCAATCGGCGCGAGCAGCGTAATCATCCATCCGATCCGGCTGAATCGCATGGCGGCGGCCTCGGTGAAGATCTCGCCGCGGCCGTATCCGCGAAACAACTCCCAGGCACAGAAGAGCGCGAAAAAGCCGAGGAAGTTTGTCAAATGCGTACTCAGAAGAACGATCAAGCGGGCCTGGGGCGAATAACCCTCGGGCACGTCATATTTCGGGAGGCCAGCTTCGAACACTGCAACAAATTCAGGACTGGCGCTGAGGACCGAATAGGCAAAGGTCAACATCTCATCGTATTTGGCGCTGGCGAACATCATGAGATAGATCGCTTCCGCCGTGTACCAGACGATGACCGCCATGCCTAAGATGGAGAAGATCTGCGCAAAACGGGCCAAGGAGCGAATTCGGCTCGGCGCTTCCCCTTGGATAGACAGTGTCTCATTTAAAATCATTGGCTCTTTCCTCTCGCCGCGCCCTACCCCAATCGAAGCGCACAGGTCTCAAAGAAACGCGTTTCCTGCCTGACAATGAGCGCATAGCAGCCATGCGCACAGTATCATCATTTTGATTGTATTTTTTATTGTAAGACAATAATTTTTTCTCATTCGACAATCTTGAGTCGTCGTTTAACACATAACAGTAGGATCTCAAATGAACTTCTTGACGCGGGGATCACTCGCTTCTGGAGCCGCACCTGCGGCCAGGATTCGTGTTTATCTGTTTCTTCTCGGATTGATGGCCTTGGCTTTCCTGCCGGTGACCGTCTTCGCCCAGGAGGTCAAAGACAATTGGACCGGGCCGTATGTCGGCTTGACACTGGGCGCAAACGGAACAGCTGCCGTCATCGAAGACGGCGCGAACGGTGATGACCTCGATCTCGACGACAGCGGCGTGTCGTTCGGTATCGTCGGCGGATACAACTTCGCCCCCTTTGGACGATCGGACAGCGGGCAATGGCTGATCGGCGCTGAAATCGACGCGCAGACCCTGGGCAGCGACGACAGTGCTTCGGACTCGCTGCTGGGGCAGGCAAGTCTGGAGAGCAGTTGGATCGCATCGACCCGCCTCAGAGCCGGATATGCCTGGGAACATCTGCATCTCTATGGCACTGCCGGTCTCGCCCTCTCCGACATTCATGTGGAGACGGCGGGCGATGACGACGACGGCGTTCGCGCCGGCCTCGCTCTTGGCCTGGGTGCGGAAATTGCTGTTGACGAACACTGGTCCGGTCGCCTGGAAGCAATAAGCTACAGCTTCGGGGAAGACGACCGCAGAATCGCCGGCACGGATCACGACATCGGTATTGGCGCAGCTGTGATTCGGATCGGCGTGTCTCGTCGCTTCTAGGGTTTTTGCGAAGGGCCGAGACTTGAAAGGGCGGATGACTGTCAAGGCAGTCGTTCGCCCTTTCTTTTGCGTGTGGGGCAGCGACTGTTGTGATGTAAAAACAGCGGTTTAAGCTTCACCCTTTCACCAACGCGTCAATGCTTTATCTTAGCAAAGCTCTATCGTCACCGCGAAAGGCCAAACCACGTGGAAACCGAACTCCAAGCCTGCTTCTCCGCCGACTACGCTTCGGCCCGTCAGAGGTTTCTGGCCCATTGCCGTCAGTTGGGCTTAGACGTTCGTTCCTATCGAAACCCACTTCAGGGGCCAAATGGCGAAGAACTGGCCTGCGATACCGCCTGGGCCGGACCGAAGGACGCACGCAAGGTGATCGTCACTCTCTCGGCGACCCACGGGGTGGAGGGGTTTTGCGGCTCTGGCGCACAGTTGGACTGGATGCGTAATAGAGGTCCGGAGTCGCTGCCTGAAGGCGTGGCGATGCTGATCATTCACGCGATCAACCCCCACGGCTTCGCCTGGCTTCGCCGCGTGACGGAAGAAGGCTGTGACTTAAACCGCAATTGGATCGACTTCGCGCAAGCTCACCCAGAGAACCCGGGCTTCGAGGAGTTGAAGGATGTGCTGCTACCGACCGAGCTCACCGGCCCCCTCTTCGATCAGGCAGAAGAAAAGATCGCCGCCTGGCGCGCAGAACACGGGGAAACAGCGTTCCACATGGCGCGCGGCGGCGGGCAATACACCCACCCCGAAGGCATGTTCTACGGCGGTGACGCGCCGACCTGGTCGCGCCGTACTCTCGAGAGCATCATGGTCGACTACGATCTGCCCGAGCGAGATCACGTCGCGGTCATAGACTACCATACTGGACTAGGCCCGTTTGGATACGGCGAACCGATTTGTGGCAATGTTCCGGGTACGGAGGGACACCAGCGCGCGAAAGCCTGGTATGGGCAATCTCTGACCGAACCCGATCTTGGGACCTCTTCCTCGGTCCCCAAGGTCGGATTATCGGAGTATGGCTGGACGCGTGTTGTCGGCGATATTCATACCTACGTGGCACTGGAATACGGCACCTATCCGCCTGATGCCGGCCGAGCCGCCTTGCGTGCGGATCATTGGCTGCACGCACGCGGTCCCGTTGACTGGCAATCGGAAGAAACCCGCGCGATTAAGAAACGCCTTAAGAACCACTACTATCCGGGCACGCCAGACTGGCAAGAAATGGTCATCTTTCGCAGCCGCATGATTCTCCGCCAAGCGCAACGCGGTCTAAGCGAAGCCTGAACGGAAAGAGGATCGCATGAAACTCTGGGACATCACGCAGCCGCTTCGCCCCGGCCTGCCGGTCTGGCCTGGAGATACCCCATACCAGGAAGAACGCACCTGGGAAATCAGTGACGTTTGCCCTGTCAACGTCTCGAAGGTCACCCTCTCAACACACAGCGGCACTCATGCGGACGCACCGTTGCACTACGACCCCGAGGGTCTCCCATCCGGCTCGGTCGATCTCAGCTTTTACCTGGGGCCCTGTCGGGTCATTGATGTCACTGGCAGCGTTGGAATCGTTCGGCCTGCGCAACTGGCACCCGCACTTGAGCAGCCCGTAGAACGGCTGCTCCTAAAGACTTACAGGAAAACATCTCTGGATCAGTGGGACGAGAACTTCACCGCGGTCGCGCCCGAAAGCATCGAGATGCTCGCCGCCGCCGGTGTCAGGTTGATCGGTACCGATACTCCGTCCATCGATCCGCAGACCTCAAAGACCATGGACGCGCATCATGCAGTGCGCCGCGCAGGCATGGCCATACTCGAGGGCCTGGTTTTAGATGCTGTGCCGCCGGGCGATTATGAGCTGATCGCCTTGCCCTTAAAATTCGCCAACCTGGATGCCGCGCCCGTGCGCGCCGTGCTAAGAGGACCGATTGCATCGTGAGTGCCATCACCCGAGAAGAGCTTTTAGACTGGGATCAGAACGATCCCCTGGCTGTCATGCGCGCGCAATTCCGTATTCCGGTTAACACCATCTATCTAGACGGCAACTCGCTGGGTCCCCTACCCCAACGGACGAGCGAGAGGGTCACAAAGGTCGTCGAGGAAGAATGGGGCGAAGACCTGATCCGCAGTTGGAACAAGCATGGCTGGATCGAGCTGCCCCTGCGCTGCGGGGAGAAGATCGCTGAATTGATCGGCGCGGCGCCGGGAGAGGTCGTGGTTGCCGATTCAACATCGGTGAATCTTTTCAAGCTACTGGCAGCCGCCCTTCGCCTGCGCCCGGAACGCAAAGTAATTCTTTCGGACAGAGGCAACTTTCCCACCGATCTCTATGTTGCGCAGGGCCTGATCGAGCTATTGGACAAAGGTCACGAACTAAAGCTCGTCGAACCCGAGGAAGTCGCCGAAGCGATCGATGAAAGCGTGGCGCTGGTGATGCTGACGCAAACCGACTACCGCACGGGTCGCATCCACGCCATGAACGACATCACGGCGAAAGCGCACACCGCGGGAGCGCTGATGCTCTGGGATCTTGCGCACTCGGCGGGCGCCTTCCCCGTCGATCTTCGCGCGGCCAATGCCGACTTCGCGGTCGGCTGTGGCTACAAGTACCTCAACGGCGGGCCGGGCGCACCGGCCTTTCTCTTCGTCGCGGAACGACTACAGGACCAGGTTCGACCGCCGCTTTCCGGCTGGATGGGACACGAGGCCCCTTTCCTCTTCGACCGCGACTACCGCCCAGCGGACGGAATCGCACGAAACCTCTGCGGAACACCAGCGATACTCAGCATGTCTGCTCTCGATGCAGGTCTCGACGTGATCCGCAGCGCAGGCATGACCGAGATCCGGAAAAAATCGCTGCGCATGACCAGTCTCTTCATCGATCTTGTCGAAACCCGCTGCGCCAACTTCGGCTTTCAACTCTTCACCCCGAGGAACCCCGAGATGCGTGGCAGCCAGGTCTCCTTCAGCCATGAGAATGGCTATCCGATCATGGCCGCCTTGATCGAACGCGGTGTGATCGGCGATTTCCGCGCACCTGATATCCTGCGTTTCGGTTTCACCCCGCTTTATCTGCGTTACGGCGATATCTGGGACGCTGTCGAAACGCTGCATGATATCATGGCAAGCAGAAGCTGGGACCAGCCGAAGTACCACAAACGCCTGGCCGTGACCTGACCGGAAAGTCTGCCATGTCCAAGAAGCAAGAACCCACAAGCCAAGGCCATCTGCCCGAAGGTGCGTACAGCGACTTTACGCAGTCGATGAACTACGGCGACTATCTGTCTCTCGACAGCCTTTTGTCGAGTCAGAAACCGCTCAGTGGCGAACACGACGAACAGCTCTTCATCATCATCCACCAAGCAACTGAGCTTTGGATGAAACTCATCCTGCACGAGCTACATGCCGCGGTCACCTGCCTCCAGAACGACGATCTCGCGCCAGCCTTCAAAATGCTGGCGCGCGTCGCGCGCATCCAATCCCAGTTGATCCAGTCCTGGTCGGTACTTTCGACCATGACCCCCGCCGACTATTTACAGTTCCGGGACCAGCTCGGCCTCTCGTCTGGTTTTCAGTCCTACCAGTACCGGGAAATCGAGTTCCTTCTCGGAAACAAGAAACAGGCTCTGCTGGCACCGCACCGCCACCAAAGCGAGATACACAATCGTCTGGAAAAGGTCCTCAACGCACCTAGCCTCTACGACGAGGTCATTCTGCTGCTGGCTAGACGCGGTTTTGAGATTGATACGACCGTCACACAGCGAGACTGGAGTCTCCCCTACAGGGCTTCTGCTTCCGTCGAGGCGGCCTGGCTCCAGATCTATCAGGCGCCGGAGACCCACTGGGAACTCTACGATCTGGCCGAAAAACTCGTCGACCAGGAAGATTCCTTTCAACAGTGGCGTTTTCGGCACCTAAAGACAGTTAGCCGCATTATCGGTCACAAACGGGGAACTGGGGGCACATCGGGCGTGAATTATCTTTCAAAAGCCCTGGACTATAGCTTTTTCCCGGAGCTCTGGAGCGTTCGCACGGCCCTGTGACACGCCTTTTTGGCGAACCACAGGCACCTTACTAAACGTTAAGATTGCCACCCTAAGGATCGCCTAAGGTATGAACAATCCTCACTCGACCACTACCGGAAGTGCACTAACATATTCATTTTCATAGCTAATCAAACGTTCCAGGCCAAACGGGCTTAATCTATCCTCAACATCTTTCAGGCATTTTATCAATCTGCAGCAGTCTTTTCAGGAACGCAGCGGATCCCTATGTCTCAAGCTCAAGCCGCAGTCGCGGCCGAACCCAATGAAAAAGAACGGAAAGCAGACCTGCTCGCGCGGGACTCGCTTCGCATTCTTCCGCTTGCCTGCATCCCTTTGGAAACAGCGCCGCTCCAGCGTGCGCGGATCGTCAAGAACTTGCATCTGCAAGGCGTCGTTGAGCTGTTTCAGGACGAAAGTACCGGCAGCGGACAACTCGAGCCCGATCAATTGCCGACCTACTTCGGTTGGGATCCCAACAAGGATCACAGCGATCTGACCCGGATCCGGGCATTGTCTAGCCTCAGCAGTTACGATGTCTACAGCCTGCGTATTGAGCTGCGCCGCCTCGGCATAGACGTCAACGATCACAAAGCACTGACGCTCTCGGAAGAAAAGAGCCGCGAACTTGCCGGACATATGAAAAGCTTCACCGGTCCGCTGTTGCAGCAGGTCTATGGCTCGGGCAACGACGATATTAAGGATTTCAACGAGCTGGTCGCGCTCTTCGCTTCGCCGAACAAGGAAGAAGCACAGAAAAATCTTCGGAAACTCGCAGATAAGCTTGAGATCGATCTTATTGAGGTGCCTGCCTTTCTCGAGGACTATGCGGACACCTTTCTGTCGCTCGCATATTTCAAGGAAAGCCTCGACGACGTGGTTCCGAAGGTCATGTCGTTTCTAGAGAACATTGGCGATCTTCGCTCCAACCTTCAGCTAAAACGCACGACAGGCTTTCTGGAGACCTGCGACTTCATGGAGCCGCGCCTGAACAGCATCATCACCTCGATCACCGGGCGCTTCGAGCGCTTCGATCAGCACACAAAGAATCTTTGGGACAACGTCTCCGCGAGTTCGTTTCAGCGGATCCGACAGCTGATCAAAAGCCACCACAAGACGGTCGGTGGCGTGCTCTGCGGACTTTCGACCAAGATGGATGCCTGGGAAGCGAAATTCGGTACCAACAGCCAAGGTGCCGCTGTGGTGGCGCGCGCGGACTTCATCATGAGTGACATGCGGCACGGCATCTCAAGGCTGGAGGAGCTGGAGAAGTCTGCGCCGGATATCGCCGAGACGTAGCTACCTGATCTCCCGCGCTATGCGCCGCCCACCGGCCGACCGCCTATAAGCACCAGGTCCTTCACCGAAAGCCTCTTTGAAACGCCGTGTAAAGGAAGGCACGGAGGCGTAACCGCAACGCTCCGCCACCTCTGCCATGTTCAACCCAGAATTTGCGAGCAGGTCGCGTGCCAGGATCAGGCGCCAACGTGTCAGGTAGCCGATCGGTGGCATGCCGACACAAGCGCTAAAGTGATCCGCAAAGCGCGCCCGTGACATTCCAGCCTCCGCCGCCAGACTGGCCGTTGTCCAATCATGTCCTGGTCGGCTGTGGATCGCCTGAAGCGCCTTGGAAAGTCTGGTGTCTGACAAAGCAGCGACGAAGCCCTGCCCGCCCCCGTCGACGCTCGTGTCAATTCGGCGGATGGTCTGAATAAACAGGATCTCAAGCAGCCGGGTGAGAACACCGATAGTTCCTTGAACGTTCAGTTCCGCTTCCATCGCAAGAAGACGCAGGGTTGCGGTTGTCCAGGGTTCCATGCCGAGATCTTCAGACCGGACCAGAATCAAGGCCGGCAGGCTCGCGAGCACCGGATGATCGATCGCTTCGTCGAACTGGCAGAACCCGCAAAGGAGCCTGGCCCGGCGTCCACCGCTACCGTAGGTCAAGGTTCCGGAATCGAGCCCACCGCCGGATATCACTTCGCCAAGCGTAACCGGCGCCGCATCCGGCGTTCCCGAGAGAATCTGCCCAATCCCATTGGGAATGATGGCGAGGTCCCCCAGGCTTAACTCCTGCAGAGTTCCGTCAGGCAACCGAAGCCAACAGTGTCCTTGCCGAACGAGATGAAAACGGATCCGCCGCCTCTCGGCCGGCACTTCGATGGCAAAGTCTCCCTTGAGATCGGCAAGAAAGTACAGGTCGCCGCTCAAGCGAAGCGTCGAAAACACACCCGACAGAATGTCGTTCTTATTCAATATTTCCAAACTCTGAGACGATAGGATAAATTTTTGAGACGTTGTCAGAGTGTGATGAGGCTCTGGCTCTGTCAAGTTGACAGCCGTTCAGCTTAAGGAGCCCCAATGCCTCAGGATACCATGATCGCTCTGATCGGATTTGCCTTCGTCATGTCCATCTCTCCCGGTCCCGGAAACTTCCTGCTGTTGGCCTCCGGGGTGAACTTTGGCTTCCTGCGTTCGCTACCTCTGATCCTCGGCATCAGCTTCGGTTTTCTGACAATGGTGTTCTGTGTCGGGCTGGGTCTAGGTCAGGTTTTACAGCAGGCGCCGATTATCTATACGACGCTCAAGTTCATCTGCGCCGCCTACGTGCTCTGGTTGGCTTTCAAGATCGCGCGCAGCAGGTCGACGGGATCGTCCGGCAAGGATCAGTTGGAACGTCCCATCTCCTTCCTTCAAGCCGCATTATTTCAGCTGGTTAATCCGAAAGCCTGGGCAGTCGCCTTCATCGTGACGGTCTCCTACACCAACCCGGAGAACTACTCGGCGAGTCTTATCCTCATGATTTTCCTGTTCGCCCTGGTGAACCTGCCAGCCATAAGCGTCTGGGCCATCTCGGGGGTCGCTCTTCGGGGAGTTCTAAAGGATGGGCGCCAGATCGTGCTCTTCAATCTGGCGATGGCGCTGCTATTGGTGGGGTCCATGATCCCCGTATTGCTGGGATCATTTTCTTAAGGCTGAGCGGGCCAAACTGATAATTACTTCCGGCGCCAGGTGGTGGTGCCGGCCCCATCCTCAAGCACAATCCCCATGGCATCGAGCTGATCGCGAACTTCGTCCGCTCGGGCAAAGTCCTTGGCTTTCCGCGCTTCCGCGCGCTCGACGATCAGCCGCTCGATCTCGGCGGCATCATCGCCTCCGTCCCCCTGGAACCAAGTCTCCGGATCGCCTTCCAGCAATCCCATCAGACGGCCACCGGCCAAAAGTTCGCCCTTCAGCCTGGCGATCTCCGCCTCGTCTCTCGGCTCCGCCGTGACCGCCTTGTTCAGCGCGGTTCCAACTTCGTGCAGGGCTGCGAGCGCGAGCGGAGTGTTGATGTCGTCCTCGAGTGCTGAGACAACTGCCGACGGTGGCTGATTGCCGGCCGGTTCGATCTCATCAACGGAACGGAGCGCACCATAAAGCCGGTCGAGCTGGCTCTTCGCCTCGGCAACCTTTTCTCGCGTGAAATCCAACGGTTGCCGATAATGCGCCGACAACAGGGTCAGGCGCATGGCTTCACCGGATAACCCTTCGTCGCGGAGCTGGCGGACCGTAAAGAAGTTGCCAAGAGACTTGGACATCTTCTCGCCGTTCACAACGACGTAGCCGTTGTGCATCCAGTAGTTCACAAAAGGCACACCATGCGCGCAGCTTGACTGCGCCAGTTCGTTCTCATGATGCGGAAAGGTCAGATCCAAACCGCCACCGTGGATGTCGAAGGTCTTGCCCAAATGCTCTTCCGACATAGCCGAGCACTCAATATGCCAACCCGGACGTCCCCGGCCCCAGGGGCTGTCCCATCCCGGTTGGTCATCGTTGCTGGGTTTCCAGAGAACAAAATCCGCCGGGTCTTTCTTGTAGGGCGCCACTTCCACGCGGGCGCCAGCAATCATGTCGTCTCGATTACGTCCCGAGAGCGCTCCGTAATTTGGCATTGAGGGCACATTGAATAGCACGTGCCCATCCGCGGCATAGGCGTGGCCCTTCTCAATCAATTGCTCGCTGATAGCAATCATCTGGGCAATGTGGTCGGTCGCACGTGGCTCTACGCTTGGCGGCAGCGCGCCCAGCGCGGCCATATCTTCGTGATACGCCTGTGTCGTGCGGCTTGTGACACTTTCAATAGACTCACCGTTTGCCCGCGCTGCATCGATGATCTTGTCTTCGACGTCCGTGATGTTGCGGGCATAGGTGACTTTGTCATCACCGTAAGTCCAACGCAGCAGGCGAAAGACGACATCAAAAACCACCACCGGCCTGGCATTGCCGATATGGGCGAAGTCGTAGACGGTCGGGCCACAGACATACATCCGTACATTTGACGGGTCGATCGGCTCAAAGCGCTGCTTTTCGCGTCCGAGCGTATTGTAAATCTGAATGGCCATAACTCACCGAAGGGGCTGATTGCTGCGACTGCGCGGGGGTTCCCGTTAGCTCGCGGGCAATATTCGGACTAGAGAGAGACAAGTCAAGCCGTCTCACCCCTCAAGCGGGCCTCCGCCCGCGTCCGCCCGATCAGAGGCAGCAGGACCTTAAGCTCGGGTCCATGATCCAAACCGGTCAGGGCGAGACGCAGCGGCATGAACAGCGCCTTGCCCTTCCGACCGCTCGAGGCCTTCAGCGCGCCGGTCAGGCTCCCCCAAGTCGTCTCATCCCAGGGTTCGGGCGGCAGCTGTTCGGCGGCGGAGCTGGTAAAATCTTCATCCTCGATCACCGGCGTGACGCTGCCGCGGCAGATATCATGCCAAAGCGTCGCATCACTCAGCTTGGTCAGGTTCGGTCGCACCGCATTCCAAAGCGCTTCGTCGAAATCGCTCGATAGCCTGTCTTTGATAGTCTCGAAATCCAGTTGATGCAGAACACGCGCATTGAGCAGTTCAAGTTCTTCCGGATCAAAACGCGGCGTACCGCGGCTAAAACGGGTGATATCGAAGCTGGCCGCCAATGCCGCCAGATCCGTGACCGGCTCGATGGGATCCGACGAACCCAGACGGGACAAATAGCTGTTGAGGGTCATGGCCTCGAGGCCTGCCTCGCGCAACGACTGCAGGCTCAGACTGCCGAGCCGCTTCGAAAGCCCCTGCCCGCTGGCATCGGCGATCAACGGCAGATGAGCAAAGACGGGCACCGTCCCACCAAGGGCCGCAAAAAGCTGGACCTGAACCGCCGTATTGGAAACGTGATCCTCGCCGCGCAGGATATGCGTGACACCAAGTTCGATGTCGTCGACAACCGAAGAGAGCGTGTAAAGAGGCCGATCGTCCTCTCGGATCAAAACAGGGTCTGTGAGATGCGCCCCGTTGAAATGGACCGCGCCTCGGACAAGGTCCTCCCAGTCGATGTCTTCATGTTCGAGCTTGAAGCGCCAATGCGGCTTACGGCCTTCGGCTTCCAGTTTCGCGCGTTCTTCGTCGCTCAGCTTCAGTGCGCCGCGATCATAGATCGGCGGGCGTCCGGCCTGCAGCGCGATTTTTCTCTTAAGACCGAGTTCCTCGGGCGTTTCATAGCAAGGGTACAGCCGCCCATCAGCCCGCAGCTTGTCGGCAGCTAAGACATAGCGGTCCAGCCGCTCGGACTGCACCGCAATCTCGTCCCAGTCCAAACCCAGCCAACGGAGATCGTCCTTGATGGCTTCGGCGTATTCGTCACGGGAGCGCTCCGTATCCGTATCGTCGACGCGAAGCAGAAAGCTGCCGCCAGCCTGACGTGCCATCAGCCAATTCAGCAAAGCCGGACGCGCATTGCCGACATGAAGTAACCCCGTGGGACTAGGGGCAAAACGGACTTTCATGACTTTGACCTTGCTTTACAGCGGACCTTTGAAGGCATTGGTGATGGGATAACGCCGGTCCCGACCGAAAGCGCGACGGGTAATCTTAACCCCGGGCGCAGCCTGGCGACGCTTGTATTCCGCCAACTCGAGCAACCGCCAGATCCGGTTCACCGTCTCGCGCTCGTGGCCACGGGCAACGATCTCATCGATCCCCGCCTCACCCTCGATCAGGCACTCCAAGATGTCGTCCAGCTTGTCGTAAGGCGGCAGACTGTCTTCGTCTTTCTGATCCGGCTTCAATTCGGCCGACGGCGGCTTGGTGATGATCCGTTCCGGAACCACCCGGCCTGCTGGCCCTAGAAGCCCCTCGGCCCCAGATTGATTGCGCCAGCGCGAAAGCTCGAAAACCGTCGTCTTATAGAGGTCTTTCAGAACGTTATAGCCGCCGCACATATCGCCGTAGAGGGTCGCATAGCCAACAGAAACTTCCGATTTATTGCCGGTCGAAAGCACCATGTGACCAAGTTTATTGGACAACGCCATGAGCGTTAGGCCGCGCGCACGGGACTGGATGTTCTCCTCGGTAATGCCAGGCGCCGCGCCATTGAACAGAGGTTTGACCATTCCATCGAAAGCTTCCATCGCCGGCTCGATACTCACGCTATCGAGCCGCACACTCAGAAGCTTTGCGGCCTCCGCGGCATCTTCCAACGACTCTTGACTGGTATAGGGAGAAGGCATCATCAGGCAGTGCACACGATCAGGCCCAAGCGCATCCACGGCGATTGCCGCAGAGAGCGCAGAATCGATGCCACCAGAAAGACCAAGGAGTACACCGGGAAACCGATTTTTTTCGACATAGTCGCGCAGACCGAGAACCAACGCGTTGTAGATCGTCTCCAGTTTTGGCGAAGGAGCGACTCGAGGCCCTTCCGCGCAATCCCAATCCCCATCCGCGTCACGCTTCCAATCGGTCAAAACCGTCGCTTCGCGAAACATGGAAAGCTGTATCCGCAGATCATGTCCTTTGCTCAGCACATAAGACCCGCCGTCAAAAACCAGTTCGTCCTGACCGCCGACCTGATTGACGTAGATGACCGGCAGCTCCGTCTCGACAACCCTTGAGATGCCAAGCTGAAGACGCTCATCTTCCTTCTCGAGTTCGTAAGGAGAACCGTTGATGCAGATAAGAATCTCGGCCCCGGACTCAGCCAAACACTCGGCCACCTCTGGAAACCACATGTCTTCACAGACCATGACGCCGAGCCGCACATCCCGGAAGTTCATCGGGCCGTTCAGTGGACCAGCCGCAAAGAGCCTGACCTCGTCGAATACCCCATAGTTCGGCAGTTCGTGCTTATAGCGCGTTCCAAGGATCTCACCGCCATCGATCAATACGGCAGCATTGAACACCTTACCTCGAAGGGGCGCACGCGCCGCACGGTCTTCGCGCCAAGGCGCACCGATCAAAAGACCAGGTCCGCCATCTGCCGTATCCGCCGCCAGAGCCTCAATCGCAGCATCGACGCGGTCCAGAAACATCGGCTTGAGAACCAGGTCCTCCGCCGGATAACCGGTGATATACATTTCACTCGCGATCAGAAGATCGGCGCCTTGTGCCGCCGCCTCCGCGCGCGCCGAGCGGATTTTCGCGAGATTTCCCTCGATATCACCCAGCGTCGGGTTGAGCTGGGCCAGGCAGATTTTCAGAGCGTCAGTCATGCCTGTTTACTTAGCCTCACGGGGAGAACACGGCAAGGATCAGAACAGCGTTAGACGAGTGACTTTATGGTTAAAGCGCCGTCAAACCATGGGTCTCGAGGATTTCTATGAGCATTTTACCGCTCCCCTCACGGTGTTCGCGGTGAATACGGCTCGCCGCCTCGCCGTCGCCACGACGCAGAGCGTCCAACAATGCTGCGTGATCTGCACTCGACTGCGTCGGTTTGGGGCGGAGCCGGAGCGTGATCATCCGAACCCGATGAGCTTGATCCCAGTAGGTGCCAACCAGGGTACGCAGCCGGCGATTACCGCAGAATTCCACCAACAGCATATGGAAGCGTTCATCGGCATCGGCCCAGGCCCGGAGATCTCCCTCCTCCAACGCCGCATCCATATCGGCGACCGCCTGCTCCAGGCGTAGGTTTTGTGGGTCGGTCAAGCCCTTTCGAGCGACAGATTCTGCCGCAACAGTCTCCAGACCGGTCAGGATTTCGTAGATCTCCCGCATATCCTCGCCGGAAACCGGCAGAACGCGCATACCATGCCGCGGGCGCACTTCGACCAATCCCTCATTGGCCAGGCGCACCAATGCCTCACGGACCGGAGTACGGCTCATTCCAAGCGCTTCTGCGATCTCTTGCTCTGTCGCCTGCAGGCCGGCGGAAACTTCGTTGTCGAGGATCTTCCGCCGCAACAGAGCATAAGCCTGGTCAGAATAGGACTGGCGCCGTCCCTGCTCGACAGGCGTCTGGGATTCTGTGCTGGAAAGCACCCGCTTCAGACCTGCCAAATCACTGACCATTCAAGACCTCTCGACCGCTTCTATAGTATCACTCGCTTTCCCAGCTCACTCGAACTATAGGCGGCTTCCTCGATTCGGATATTCGTTAAATAGTCTCTCGCACGGTTCATAACCGGCGCACCGCTCTTCAGGTGCTCGACGACGTGCCGTTGAAGCGCATAGACACAGTCGCCGCCGAAGTTCTGATCCTGCCAATCATACTCGACCTGGCGCTCCTCGTTTTCACCGTGACGCCGCAAAAACAAGTCGCCGTCACCGCTCAGCCGCAGGCTGCCTTCAGATCCTTCCAGCAACATCTCGCCCATCGTCAGACGACGGTTCTTAGCCGGGTGATCCGCCAGACGATTCCCATCGAACAGACCCGTCGCACCGTTCTCAAACTCAAACAGCATCAACCCAGAATCTTCGCCCTTAATCGCGGGATTCAAGCGCTTGAGCGCCGCTGTTACAGAGCGGACTTCACCAAAGAGATAGCGGAATACGTCGATCAGATGGATGGCGGTCTCGTGCACCAAAAACCTTGGCATATCTTGAAAGTAAGGCTGACGAGCAAGATAGGCTTCTGGACCCTGGCCATCACCGGGCCTCAGTCGGAAAGATACCTGATAGATTTCGCCAAGAGCACCCGTATCCAGTTGCCTTTTGATCTCGCCATACCAGGGCTGAAAGCGAAAATTCTCGTGTATGATTAGGGGTGTATCCACCTCTTCCATCATCGCGGTGGCCTGCTCGGCTTCATCGAGACTTGGCGTAAAAGGCTTCTGACAAATGACGGGAATTCGCCGTGCGGCAGCCTGTTCGATGTAACTGAGATGCGTGCCCGGCGGTGTAATAATGTCGACAAGATCTGGCTTCACCTGATCCAGCATGATGGCGAAGTCGGTAAAGACCCGCGCGATGTCAAACTTGTCCGCGATCTTTTGAGCGTTCGCCTCAGTCTTATTGCAGATCGCGGCCAGATCCACATCGAGCCGACGCCAGGCCTCATACTGGAACTGGCTGAAGTATCCCGCTCCGACACAAGCGACCCGGATTTTTTTCTCCTGGGAATCCATGCTCACGCCTGCTCCGCCACCCGTGCAAGATCGACCGTATCGATAACCTCATCGACCGCTTTTAGGACCGCATTTGTTACAATGCGTGTGCCACTTTCGCCGCCTAGTTCAAAGGGAACGAGCTTGCCGCCAGAAAAGGCGTGATCTACCGCGGCCGTCAGCAGAGATGCTGCCTTGCCGTAGGCGGCGTGACCGTGCTTATCGCCCAGCCAATCGAGCATCATCGCCGCTGAGAGGAACATAGCCGTCGGGTTTGCCTTGCCACTGCCTACAATGTCCGGCGCGCTGCCATGACAGGGTTGGAAGACGGCATGGTTGTCCCCGACATCCGCTGAGGGCGCCATTCCCATCCCGCCGATGAGCGCCGCACCCAAGTCCGACAGGATATCGCCAAACATGTTTTCAGTAACCGCAACGTCGTAGACCCAAGGATTACGAACCAGGTTCAATGCCATGGCATCGACATAGGCGTAATCCGCGATCATGTCGGGGCTCAAGGCGGCGCGTTGGTCGAAAATGCTGCGGAAAAATGCGAAGGACGAAAAAACGTTTGCCTTATCCACGCAGGTAACACGGCCTTCGTGACCAGCCGCCCTACGCTTTCGCGCCAACGCGAAGGAAAAGTCGAATAGCTTTTCCGAAACCTCGCGCGTAATCACCATGGTATCGCGTGCTTCGCGATCATCGATGACCTCCCCTTTGCCATGGGACGCGAAGAGGCCTTCGGTCGACTCTCGAATGAGAACGAAATCCAGCGATTGCGCCCGAGGGTCCGCCAGAGGCCCAGGCAAACCAGGAATCGACCGTACGGGCCGGACTCCGGCATAAAGTCCCAGATCGAAGCGGATATCCAACTGCGGAGCGATCTCAGTCCCATCTGGATAGCGAATGTCAGGCATGCCCATAGCCGCCAGGAGAATTGCGTCCGCTTTGCGGGCGATCTCAAGACTTTCCGCCGGCAAAGCGTCGCCGTGATCGCGATAACAGGCGGCGCCGGCCGCTGCTTCCTCAAAGGAAAGAGAGATATCGCCAACGCGCGAAACCACGGCATCAACCACCTCAAGACAAGGCGCCATCACTTCAGGGCCAATTCCGTCACCCGGAAGGACCGCAATCGTCAGAGAATTAGAACCAGACATTAAAACCTCTCAGACATCATGGCGTCTCTCGGCCGCTGCCTTACAACGCGGCCAACTGCGGCAACCCCAGGCCGCATTTCAAAATCACCCATTTTCACATCAAAAATCCCAGTGAGACGGCGCGTAGCCCGGCACCGGCGATTCATACACAGCAATGGCATCCCCCAAGAGGCATCCCAGATAGATACGAGTCAAATCAGGTCCACCGAAAGCGAGGCTGGAAATGTTTTTCAGTCGGTCACCCTTGCAGACATCCAGATGCGGCCGTCCCATCGATCCGTCTTGGAAGGCTGCTTCGACCCATTCAAGATGGGCCGCGTCATTGTCTTCAAGCATCACCTGCTGTTCGCCGTCGGCCGAAATCCGAATGACGCGGTTGCTGACGATACTGGTGATCCAGATCCCCCCTTCCCGGTCAAAGGTCAGACCATCTGGAAAGGTGCCCGCGCCAAACTCCGCAACCGTCGTCTTGTTTGATAGGCTGCCATCCGATGCAATATCGAAGCTGGAAAGACGGCGCGCAAAGGTTTCGTTCACAAAAAGACGCTCACCATCGGGATGCACGACACATTCGTTGGTGTACCCCAGGTTATCTGCAACGATCCGCGCCTCTCCCTGCTCAACCAACACTACAAAGCCATCGGCAACATCGCCGCGATACCCTAAGCTCCTTGGAACCTGGCGCGTGCTAACGGTGATCCAGACCCGACCTTTGCTATCGAGATGCACGTAGTTGGTGGGCGGCAGAGTAGCGCCATCGAGTTCCAGCAGATAGGGCGTCAGAGCCCCATCGCTGCTCAGCCGATAGACCCCGCCATCCTCAGGCCCAAGGTGCGCCAGAAGATAAGAGCCATCCGCCTGCCGGCAAATGCCGTTCGGCCTCACCTCCGGGCTGCCCGTTCCCGCGATCAGATCAACCTTGCCGCCTTCTGGCGACAACAACGTGACTCCGCCGTCCCAATTCGATGCGTGAACCCGCCCATCGGAGGTGCAAAGAACACACTCGGGCCGCCTCAAACCCTCCCCGATAAAGCCAAGGAACTTCAATTCAGACATAACCTAAACAGATCCGTATGATGTCTCTTTGGGCTGAAAGCTCGGAAAAAAGCGATTCGCTGCAGCTTTCAACAGCCACGACGCTTGGTTTTGACTCTCGTCACCTTGCAATCAACAATTAATGCATACATTATCTTATGCATTAATGCACGACAAAAAAACTGTGCAATTTCAGACACAGCTCGAATAGGCCGAGCCGCCAGTAATTTAGGAGAGAAACGAGATGTTTGTGATCACCGTTGTTTTCGAAGTGCGCCCGGAATGCGCGGAAGACTTTTCTGACGCGGTACAGGCCCAGGCCCGCAACTCCGTTGATAACGAGACCGACTGCCATCTCTTCGACGTTTGCCGCGACGCGGCGCGACCGGATCGATTTTTCCTATACGAACTCTACAGTGATAAGGCAGCTTTCGACGAACACCTCAAGAGCGCTCACTTCCTCGATTTCGATCAGAAAGTGGCTGATATGGTGGTTTCGAAGTCGGTGGAAAGCTGGAACAAGCTCTGAATGAGTGATTCGAGCCCCATTGCGAGTGCTAACCGGCTTCTGTTTGCAAACCCGATTTCAGACGCGCAAGACCCCGGATTCGTTCAACAGCAGAGTAAAAGCCGTTGGCGCGGTTAGGACTGATCTGGGTCTCGAAATCTAACCTGCGCAGCACATCCTTAATGTCCACGGCTAGAATTTCTTCCGCTGTACGCCCAGAATAGATCGACAAAAGAACTGCCAAAAGCCCGCGGACAATATGCGCGTCGCTGTCCGCTCTAAATGACAGCACCGGTTTAGGGTCATTGGACAACTCGGCAATCAGCCAAGCCTGGCTGGTACAGCCCTGGATCCGGTTTTGCTCCGTCTTTTCCGTTTCATCGAATTCAGGAAGTTTCCGGCCCAGATCGATGATGTAGCGGTAGCGGTCTTCCCAGTCGTCAAGGAACTCGAAGTTCTCGACCAGTTCATCCACCGAAGTCACCGACATAGATCCGTTATCCATTCTCACATGCGGCAAGGAAGATCTTGCCGCTTGATTCTGCCAACATCAGCTACTTACGCAGCAAAAACTCGCGTCCAACCTTCACGCGTGGCTGCCCGTCATACTCGACGATATCAGCGGTCGCATAGGTTTCTGACCAACTGCCCGGCAAATAACTACCGGTCCCGACCACATCTACAGGGGCCTGCGCCTCTGCCATCATCCGACACTTGACGGGGCTAAAGCCGGAGGACGCGACGATTTTCACCTTGTCGAAGCCCTCGTTATCGAGAACCTCACGCAGTTTCCAGATTGCGGCGGCGGACACACCTGGTCCAACCAAATGCCGGAGCTCCGCCTCATTGCGGTATCCGCGCACCGCTTGAGGGACGTTACGCTCCAGGGCTGCGTAAGAACTCGGCGGGTCCAGCGTCTCAACGAAACGACCGCCCGGCGTATCCAGACGCATGGCCAGCTGACCGCTCGCCGCCCGCTTCGGGAAGCGGCGGCAGACTGTCAGAGCATCGGTGATTTCGCGCGCAAAGTAGTCAACCAGGACCGTCATGGGTTCGTCTGGAAAGACCTCATCGTACATTTCCGCGGCCCGCAAAGTCGAACCCGCGTAGCCGATAAAGGCGTGAGGCATAGTGCCCTTTCCGCCTTCCGCACCAAAGTAATGCGCGGTTGCATCCGTGGCATTTCCGATAAAGCCGACCGCATTGACCTTGCGCTGCGCCCGCGCCGACCCGACAGATGCAGCATAGGCCATCAGTTCGGCCATCTCTGTCCCGGCGCAGTGACGCGCATCCATCGCCAGGAAGCTGACTTTGGGCAGATCGGAGCACATGGTAAAGGCGTTGTAGGCCGCAACGCAGGCAGGACCCAGCTTCTGCAGAACCAGGGTCTCCAGGTCAACCAGATGATAGAGTGATCCGGAAACGTACATGATGGGCTCGCCGGCACCGACCCACCTGCCCTCTTCAAAACGCAGGTCGATTTCAAACTTGGTCCCGCGCTTTTCCGCCATCGCATTCAGCCAATCAATGGCGAGGCGGGGTGCCGAGACAACCGGACGGCGCATAAAGAGGGCATAGACGGCCGGAACATCGCCGAACTGACCAACCGCTCTTTTGGTCCTCAGGAAATAGTGGTCCGTCCAGTTGACAACATCCGGCTCCTGCAGCGGCCAACGCGCGGCGTCATGCCCTCTGTCCGGGCCAGTCTGCCGTTCCAATCCATCATCCGGCATGAGACTCATCCGTCCCTATGTTGATCCAAGATATGGCCTCTAACGCTCTCGCGTCATAAGAAGAGCCCGTCCATAAAAGTAGAGCGGCTTTGTTCGTGTCATTCAAACAAAAACCGCTCTAGCTCTTCGCGCTCGGCGGCGTTGCCAACAAGCTTCAAGAGGCCGCCGCAATCGCGCCGCTGCCGTTTCTCCGATCTTCCCGTTCCTGCTTAAGCTGTTCAGCAATCAGGAACGCAAGTTCCAACGCCTGGCTGGCATTGAGCCGCGGATCGCAGTGGGTGTGATAACGGTCGCCGAGCCGATCTTCGCTGATCGCCTGCGCGCCGCCGATGCACTCGGTCACATCCTGTCCGGTCATCTCGAAGTGGACACCGCCCGCATAGCTGCCTTCGGCCCGATGAACGTTAAAGAAGCCTTTGACCTCGGCGAGGATGCGATCAAACGGCCGAGTTTTGTATCCGGTGGAGGATTTGATCGTATTACCGTGCATAGGATCGCAGGACCATACAACCTTGCGACCTTCGCGCTGAACAGCCTGAACCAGACGCGGCAGCATCTCTTCGACTTTGTCATGCCCCATGCGGGCTATCAAGGTCAGGCGCCCCGGCTCGTTTTCCGGGTTTAACACATCGATCAACCGGATAAGGTCGTCGGTTTCCATGGTTGGACCGCACTTCATCCCGATCGGGTTCTTGATGCCCCGCGCGAACTCAATGTGAGCTTCGTCGATATTCCGGGTGCGGTCGCCGATCCAGACCATATGGGCGGAACAGTCGTACCATTCGCCGCTCAAGCTATCCACGCGGGTTAACGCCTGCTCATAGTTCAGCAGCAGCGCCTCGTGGCTTGTGTAAAAGTCGGTTTCCCGCAGTTCCGGGCTCTTTTCCGGCGTCAGGCCGCAAGCCTTCATAAAGGCGATCGTCTCATCGATCCGCCGCGCCAACTCGTCGTAGCGCTTGCCCTGAGCCGAACCCGCGACAAACTCCTGGTTCCACTGATGCACCTTGTGCAAGTCGGCAAATCCGCCCTGCGCAAAGGCGCGCAGCAGATTGAGCGTCGAAGCGGCCTGGTTATAGGCCCGCAACAGCCGTTCAGGATCAGGCTGACGAGCAGCGCCATTGAACTCGATACCATTGACGATATCACCGCGGTAGCTGGGCAGTTCCTTGCCGTCGATCGTCTCCGTCGGCGCCGAACGCGGCTTCGCGAATTGACCGGCAAGCCGCCCCACCTTGACCACCGGACAAGCCGCGCCAAACGTCAGCGCAACCGCCATCTGAAGCAGAACCTTAAAGGTATCGCGGATGTGGTTGGGGTGGAACTCGGCGAAACTCTCAGCACAGTCGCCGCCCTGAAGCAGAAAGGCCTTCCCTTCGGCTACTTCGCCCAGGTGACGCTTCAATTTGCGAGCTTCCCCTGCAAACACCAGTGGCGGATAGCCAGCCAGCGTCTCTTCGACCGCGGTGACGGCAGCTTGATCCGGGTACTCAGGAACCTGACGGATGGTTTTGTCGCGCCAGGAAACCGGCGTCCAATTGGCGGTCATGACCGGCCTCGTTCTTTATCGATATCATAGTCATGCAGCTCGTTAAGCTGCGCGGATCGTGGGTTTTACTAACCTTTTAGCAGCTTGACCACCCGAAAAGGCGCGCTGGTTCAGGCATCACCAAACCCGTGCTCGTGACATAAGCCAATTCACGACCTTAGGAACAGAAAATAACGCCCGTCACCAGCAATTCTCACCAGGAATTGAGGCCCTAACGCGAAGAAGACTCTATTCAGCAGCCTTATCGGCAACATCCGGAACGGGTTCGCGCATGGTGACAAACTCTTCAGCCGCCGTTGGGTGGATACCCACAGTGGCGTCGAACATCTGTTTCGTGGCCCCAGCCTTGATCGCCACAGCCAAACCCTGAACGATCTCGGGAGCGTCCAATCCGACCATATGAACACCAACGACCCGCTGCGACGCGCGCTCGACCACCAGCTTCATCATGGTCTTCTCATCACGTCCGGACAGGGTGTGCTTCATCGGGCGGAAGTTCGAACGATAGATGTCGAGAGCCCCATATTTCTTGCGGGCATCTGCCTCGGATAGCCCCACCGTCGACACCGGCGGATGGCTAAATACAGCTGAGGGCACATTCTCATGATCCATTGCCCGCGGGTTATCGCGGTAAACCGTATCAACGAAAGCCATGGCTTCCTGAATGGCGACAGGTGTCAGATTAATACGATCGGTTACGTCGCCAACCGCATAGATGTTGTCCTGGCTCGTGCGAGAGTGCTTGTCGACTTCGATCGCACCTGCAGAACTGACGGAAACACCTGCCTCCTCTAGCCCGAGGTTCTTGATATTCGGTCGCCGGCCCGTCGCCGCCATGACCAGATCGGCCTCCAGACTGCTGCCATCGGAAAGCTTCACCAGCAAACCGCTATCGGTTTTTTCGATCCCCTCGATGGTGGTCTGAACCCGCAGGGAGATCCCCTTCTTCTGGACTTCCGCCGCCAGGGTGTGGCGCACGTCGTCATCGAAACCTCGGAGGATCTGCTCACCCCGGTAAACGAGGTTAACCTCACTGCCCATCCCATTGAAAATGCCGGCAAATTCGACAGCAATAAAGCCGCCACCGTAAACGACGACGCGCTTCGGCAGCTCTGTGAGATGAAAGGCTTCGTTGGAGCTGATGGCATGCTCCCAGCCCTCACCGGGCGGGAAGCTTGGGCTGCCGCCAGTCGCGATCAGGATGGTTTGAGCCGTAAACCGCTCTTCGCCAACCTGGACCGTATGAGCATCGAGCAGCTTTGCGTGCGCTCGGAAGGACTTAACCCCGGCGTTGTCGAGCAGTTTTTGATAAATGCCCTCCAGGCGGTCAATTTCCTTGTCTTTGTTGCCAATCAGCTTGTTCCAGTCGAAGCTGGTCTCGCCGACGGTCCAACCGAAACCGGCGGCATCCTCAAAGTCTTCATGAAAGTGGCTGGCGTAGGACAGCAGCTTCTTGGGCACGCAACCGCGGATAACACAGGTCCCGCCATAGCGGTAGGATTCGGCGAGCCCTACCCGCGCGCCAGTCGCAGCCGCCATGCGCGCACCACGCACACCGCCCGAGCCGCCACCGATCACAAAAAGGTCGAAGTCGTAATCGCTCATGTCCGAATTTCCATAGTTCCGTTTTACTGCAACTGCTGCCCGCGGAAATCAGCAGGTCTGAGAATAAGTTCTAACACATAGGCATGGGGTCGGCGGATTCCAGAGGCTTGCGCCTGCGCCGTTCGACCAGCTTTTAGTGGCGTCCTAACCGGTCAGCTTGTGGCCATGCAGATGTACTTGACCTCAAGAAAGTCATCCATGCCGTACTTGGAGCCTTCACGCCCGATCCCGCTTTCCTTCACCCCGCCAAAAGGCGCAACCTCGGTCGAGATCAAGCCGGTGTTAACCCCGACCATGCCGCTCTCCAGGGCTTCGGCAACCCGCCACACCCGGCCAAGGTCTTTGGCGTAGAAATAGGCGGCAAGACCAAACTCAGTATCGTTCGCCATTTCAATGACTTCGTCTTCGGTCTTAAAGCGGAACAGCGGTGCCAACGGGCCGAAGGTTTCCTCGTGTGTCACCTTCATATCCGTGGTGACGTCTGTAAGAACTGTCGGCTCGAAAAAGGTACCGCCGAGCGCGTGGCGACCGCCGCCGACAGCTACTTTTGCACCTTTCGCCGTAGCATCGAGAACATGCTCCTCGACCTTGGCCACTGCCGCGACATTGATAAGGGGTCCCTGGTTCACACCGGCTTCCGTCCCAGCACCGACCGACAGCTCCTTAACCGCCGCCGTCAGCTTTTCGGCGAAGGCATCGTACACGCCATCCTGAACGAAAATCCGGTTCGCGCAGACGCAGGTCTGGCCGGCATTTCGGAATTTACTGATCATCGCGCCCTCGACGGCGGCGTCCAGATCGGCGTCGTCAAAAACGATAAAGGGCGCGTTGCCACCCAGCTCCATGGAGACCTTCTTAACCGTTCCGGCACACTGTTCCATCAGAAGCTTACCGACCCGCGTTGAGCCGGTGAAAGAGAGTTTGCGCACCGTTGGGTTAGAGGTCATCTCTCCACCGATCTCGCTGGACTTACCAGTGACCACGTTGACGATACCTGCAGGGATACCTGCCCGTTCGGCCAGCTCCGCCAGCGCGAAAGCAGACAGAGGCGTGAGTTCGGCCGGCTTGATCACGACGGGACAGCCAGCGGCCAGCGCCGGCGCGCACTTGCGGGTGATCATGGCGATCGGGAAGTTCCAGGGCGTGATGGAAGCGACCACGCCGACCGGCTGCTTGATGACCACGATACGCTTGTCAGCCTGATGCTGCGGGATTGTATCGCCGTAGACCCGCCGTGCTTCCTCCGCGAACCATTCGATAAAGGACGCGCCGTAGACCACTTCGCCTTTGGCTTCGGCGAGCGGCTTGCCCTGCTCCGACGTCATTAGCAGAGCCAGATCGTCCGCGTTTTCCATGATAAGGTTAAACCAGTTCCGCAGGATCGTGGAGCGCTCCTTCGCGGTCAAAGCCCGCCAGGCCGGCCAAGCGCGGTTCGCTGCCTCAATCGCAACCCGGGTCTCGTCAGCGCCCATTTTGGGCACCGTCGCGATGACCTCGTCGTTCGCGGGGTTCGTCACTTCAATGGTTTCGCCGCTGTCGGCATCTGTCCACTTGCCGTCGATGTAACACTGCTGGCGCAGAAGTGACGGATCTTTAAGCTGGAGGGTCATTTGGCTTACTCCCTAAGCGCGGCATCGGCTTGAGAGTACAAGCGGCCGGCGTTTTTGTGACTAAAGGCGGCGGGAGTATAGACAAGCATAGCGCTGCGCGGAAAGTGCAATGTCACCCTTGCCTAGAGCGTACGAAACTGACAGAGATTCATGGCCGCTTTTTCAATTGGATAGCCGCCAGAGTTAAGAACGCATGAAGCACTATAATCCTGAGAACGAACCCGCAGATTCCCAAGAGCGCAAGGCGATAAAACCCGTTGTCTGTTATCCTACGGATAGCCTTGTGCCGGCGGAGATGGAACGCCTCTTAGCCGGGCGTGAGGCGCTGGAGAAGATCGGACAAATCACGGTTCCTCCGCGCGACGCACGCTGCTTCGAGGTGCCAGCGGGTCACTTCTTTCGCATCGTCAGCCGGGACGGCGCCCAGGTTGGCGACCTCAATCTCTGGTCGCTCGATAACCTCAACGAAAAATTCTACAGCGGGAAAACCCGGGCGCTTCACGGCACGCATCTCTCGACCGGTGATCGGATGTGGTCCAGCTTCCCCTATCTGCGGCCACTGGCCACCATCAGCTACGATACGCTCGACTGGTATGGCTGGGACCAATATGGGGGATCGGTCCACGACGTGATCGGGACCCGCTGTGATCCCTATACAGCAAAGCTCCTATCCGGTGTGGACTATCACTATTGCTGCCATTCCAACCTGATCCGGGCATTGGCGGACCACAGGAACATGAGCAGGGACGAGGCCGAGCCCTTCGTTCATGATGTCCTGAACGTCTTTATGTGCACGGGTTTCACCCAGGACACACACCAGTACTTCATGAAGGCAAGCCCCGTTCGGCCCGGCGACTACCTTGAGTTCTTTGCCGAGACCGACCTTCTGGGCGGCCTATCGGCGTGCCCAGGCGGCGATTGCTCGGCCGAGCACTCTTCGGACGAAGCCGCTTGCTTCCCGCTGGAGGTGGAGATCTTCAAATCCTCTGCCCCTGAGCTGGCTGATTGGACGCCACCGCCACCTTCAAGCTATGTGAGAACACACGGCTAAAAGGCGCTAAACTCAGCTTTATTCCACGGTCACAGACTTCGCGAGATTTCGCGGCTGATCGACGTCCGTGCCCTTAAGCACGGCCGTGTGGTAGGCCAAAAGCTGCACCGGGATCGAGTAGAGGATCGGTGCCACGAAGGGATCGATCTTCGGCAGCTCAATCGTATGAGTCGCCAGTTCGCCAGCCTTTGCTAGACCTTCCTTATCCGACAGCAGAACGATCCGGCCGCCACGGGCATGGACTTCCTGGAGGTTGGACGCCGTCTTTTCGAACAGCGGGCCGCTGGGTGCGCAGGCGATGATGGGCACCGCTTCGTCGATCAGGGCAATGGGGCCGTGCTTCATCTCGCCTGCAGCGTAACCTTCGGCATGGATGTAGCTGATTTCCTTAAGTTTTAGCGCACCTTCCATCGCGATTGGGAAGAGCGTACCGCGGCCTAGATATAGCACGTCGCGCGCTTCGGCCACGTCGTGCGAGATAGCGCGAATTGCTTCATCGTGATTCAGCACTTCAGAAACACGGGCGGGCACTTCAGTCAAAGCTGTGCAGAGTTGGCGCTCCTGGGCAGCGTCAATGACTCCCCGCGCCCGCGCGGTGGCGACAGCCAGGCAGGCCAGCACAGTCAACTGGGTCGTAAAGGCCTTCGTCGACGCCACACCGATCTCCGGTCCCGCGAGGGTCGGTAGAATGGCATCGGAACTGCGTGCGATGGCAGACTCCGGGACGTTGACGACGGACAGGATTTTTTGCCCCTGGGACTGCGCATACTTCAGCGCCGCAAGCGTATCGATGGTCTCGCCCGACTGGGAGATAAAAACGCTCACGCCATCCTCGGGCATGGGCGCTTCACGATAGCGGAACTCCGAAGCGATATCGATCTCAACAGCCTGGCGCGAGAGCTGCTCAAACCAGTACTTTGCCACGGCGCCCGCATAGAAGGCGGTGCCACAGGCGATGAAGGTGAAGCGCGAAATCTTTGAAAGATCGAACGGAAAGCTCGGCAGCTGTACCGAGAGAGTCGCCGGATTCAGGAAGCTGTGGAGCGTATCTCCGATCACCGCCGGCTGCTCGAAGATCTCCTTCTGCATGAAGTGGCGGTACTGACCCTTGCCGATCAGCGCGCCCGACATAGCCGTCTGCTTCACCTCGCGCTCGACGACGGCATTGCTGCTGTCGTGGACCGTTGCGCCTTCGCGCGTCAGTTCAACCCAGTCCCCCTCTTCCAGATAACAGATCTGATCGGTCAGAGGTGCCAGAGCCAAGGCATCCGATCCGAGATACATCTCGCCATCGCCATAGCCAACAGCGAGCGGGCTACCGCGCCGCGCCCCGATCATCAAATCGTGTCGGCCGGTGAAGATAATCGCCAGCGCAAAGGCGCCTTCTAAGCGCGCGAGAGCCTTAGCAACCGCATCCTGCGGCGTCATCTGCTGCTTTAGGTATTCCGATACCAGATGGACGACGACTTCTGTGTCGGTCTCGGTTTCGAAGACGTGGTCGGCGCTTGAAAGCTCGTCTCTAAGCTCCTGAAAATTCTCAATAATGCCGTTGTGCACCACAGAGACCAGGTCACTGGCGTGAGGATGAGCATTCGACTCGGTCGGCCGCCCGTGGGTTGCCCAACGCGTATGTCCGATGCCGATCGTCCCTTCAACCGGTTCGCTCTCGAGGAGGGTCGCGAGATTATGCAACTTGCCTTCAGCCCTGCGCCGGTCCATGCGACCGTTTACCAGCGTTGCGATACCGGCTGAATCGTAACCCCGGTACTCGAGGCGCTTGAGCCCGTCGATCAGCAGCGGCGCGACCGGCGCGTTTCCGATAATCCCTATAATTCCGCACATAATTCTCTACCCTCTATATCCCCGATCGGGAAATCAGTCTTTCTTCCTCTGCGCACGAAACCTTTCGGCTCCGTCAACCGCCACCGCTTGACGTCCGCGCGCAATCGCCATGTCATTTTCTTTAACGTCCTCAACGATCGTGCTGCCAGCCCCCACAATCGCGCCATCGCCGATAGCAACCGGCGCCACCAGCGCGGAATTGGATCCGATGAAGGCACCAGCACCTATCGACGTTTTCGCCTTGTTGAAGCCATCGTAATTGCAAGTGATGGTCCCTGCCCCGATATTCGCCTTGGCGCCCACGGTCGCATCGCCAACGTAACTCAAATGGTTCGCTTTGGCGCCAGTGCCAAAGATGGCATTTTTGCACTCCACAAAGTTACCGATCTTGGCGCCTTCACCAATTTCAGAACCAGGTCGCAACCGCGCGTAAGGCCCGATGACCGCACCGTTTTCGACTTTCGCGCCTTCCAGATGGGAAAATGCCCGCACCTGAACGTTGTCGCCGATGGTAACGCCGGGCCCAAATATCACATTGGGCTCCACCACCACATCCCGGCCGATTTTCGTGTCACCAGAGAACCAGACCGTTTCGGGTGCGATCAAGGTCGCACCACCCGCCATGGCCACCGCACGCAGGCGGTTCTGCATCACGCTCTCGGCGACGGCCAACTCGGCGCGGGAATTGACTCCTAAGACATCATCTGCTGGCGCTTCGAAGATACGCGCATCCAGGTTCCGTTCCTTGGCCATCTCGAAGAGGTCGGTCAGGTAGTACTCACCCTGCGCATTGTCATTGCTCAGACCGCCCACCAGTTCCAGGAGCGTTTTGCCCTCTCCGATCAGGGGGCCCGCATTGCAAAGATCGATCTTCCGGATCTCTTCGTTGGCGTCGGCATATTCCACGATTGCCTCGACGACACCATGGTCATTGAGAACGAAGCGTCCGTACTGCGCCGGATCCTCGGGCCGGAAGGCCAGACCGACCAGTTTCGTGGAGGCCGCTTCATTCCGGAGATCCAGCATGCGCTGCAATGTGGCTCCGGTCAGCAGCGGCGTATCGCCGTAAATGACAAGAATGTCCGAATTGGGATCAGCGGCAAAGTCGGACAGGCTCTCAGTGGCGCACATAACCGCGTGGCCCGTGCCCAAACGCTCTTCCTGCACCACGACCTGATGAGGCGCCGCCGCCTTTTCCACGCTTTCGACGCCAGGACCGACCACCACAACGATCCGCTCGGGATTAAGGCTTTCCGCAGCATCCAGCACGTGCCGCAGCATCGCGCGACCGGCAATAGGATGTAAGACCTTGGGAAGTTCTGATTTCATCCGCGTCCCCTGGCCTGCGGCCAGGACAACTACGGCAAGTCTGTTTGCTGTCATATTGTTTCGGAGCTTTAAGAAAGAGACAAAAGATTTGGAATTCGATACAGCCGCTGCTGAAGATTGGACACCAGAATACCGATAGGCGTTTTACATTGAATTAACTTTGCGCGAATTTGCCATAGGTTCAGGATTCAGTGCAATTCACCAATTGTTGCGGTGCGTTACAATAAATTCAGTAGGTTACAAGCTTGTTGCGCCGTCATGGCGTCACGGAATCGCCTTCAAGCATCCAAAGATCGCACGCCTTTGCGGCGAGAAGAAGACAGGACAACAGCATGACACTTGAGTGCCAGGTACGGCGTTTCACCTTGATTTGCGACCTTGACGGCACCTTGGTCGACTCGGCGCCCGATCTGGCTGGGTCCCTGGTGGAACTGCTGGCGCAGGAGGAAAGAGCACCGCTTTCTCTCGCTGAGGTCAAATCCATGATCGGCGATGGAATGGCGAAACTCGTTGAGCGCGGCCTCAGTGCGACGGGCAGCTGCCCGAAAGGCGCAGAATTCGAGAACCTGGTTCGTCGGTTCATCGAAATCTACAACCATCGACTGGTCGCCGAAACAAAACCCTACCCGGATGCCGTTCGGGTTTTGTCGGCCCTTCAGGCCGACGGCTGGCGCTTGCTCGTCTGCACCAACAAACACGAAGCCCAGTCGCGCGAAATCCTCGAAAACCTTGAACTCGCGCCCTTGTTCGAATCCGTGGCGGGCGGTGACAGCTTCCCATACCGCAAACCCGACCCCCGTCACCTATTAAATCTTTTGGACCAGGTGAAGGCAGCGCCGGAAACGGCCGTCATGTTCGGAGACGGCAGCGCCGATGTCGCCGCTGCCCGCGCAGCCGGTATACCAAGCGTTTTGTCAGAATTCGGCTACGGAGGGGATAACGCCAAAAGAGAAGGGCCTGACCAACTCGTAACACAGTTTCAGGATCTGCCAGCAGCGCTGCGCCATATAACGGCACTGACAGTGGAGCGCTGATACCTCAGTTGGGAGGGTATGCTGCCCCTTGACACCACCGGGTCCCCTCCCCTAAATCAAGCCACCGTCGATCATATGCTCTTTGCGCGAGCAAGATTGGTCACCGGGCGCGTAGCTCAGCGGGAGAGCACTGCCTTCACACGGCAGGGGTCACAGGTTCAATCCCTGTCGCGCCCACCATTTCCAAAGTTCCCTATTTCATTGGTCGTGGACCATATAGCGGCAAGCCGGTTCCCTGCTCGCAGCAACCTAAATCCGGTGCCTTGCCAGCGTAACCGTCGCTGAAGTTGGGGATGACCTCGCCCCGGTCTACAGCGCGCGATGTCGCTTGCAGTAAGGGATTGTTCTTCTCCGCAGGATACTCGGTCTGGAAGGCCTTCGGCGGCAGAAAGCCCTTTTCAAAGGTCCGGTGGCTGTAAAGCGAAAATGCGCCTTTGCCGCGGTAAAGCTGCTTAGAGCTTTTGGCGTCTTCTAAGGAACGGTAGCGCTTGTTGTTCCACACCGCGAAATCACCGGCGCCAATACCCCAGGCGTAACCGTCGCTATCGAAATCCGTATCGATCATCTGCCCGGTGCTGCGCAGCGCGGGGCTCCGCGTACCGGCGAAGATGTTATTGCGGGTCACAACATTCGAGACCGTCTCACGACCGGGCTGAATGTTGAAGGGTATGCCAGCGCGCACCGAAGTATTGTGGAACAGCAGCAAACCCGAAGTGTGGTTGTGCAGTTTGAATGGCGTGTACTGCGTGTTGTAGAGGACATTCCGAAAGACATAAACCGGTCCCCCGTGCACGGGCTGTCCGCTTATCGCCGAGTAACAGTTGGTGATCCGGTTCCTGAACACACGCACGTTTGTGTCCGAGTAATCTGTCTCGATCCCATCGTCCGTGCAGGTCTCGATTTCATTGCCATAAACATCGGAGGCAGACAGTCGTCCACGCCCGCCGTTATGGACGGCGTCACCCACATTGCGAAACAGGTTATGGGCGATAACATGGCCTGACCCGGTGAGCTCCACCGCGTAGGTCTCCTCGATACCCCTGGAACGTGGCCACTGGGTCACTCCCTGAAAAACATTATCCAGGACAGAGTTGTACTGAGAGTCTGCATAACTGGCCCAGCGCGAGGTCACGCCGTATTTCGTAAACTCAAAGCGATTTCGCCGAACCAGCAGATGGCTGGCATAGTCCGCGCTCAACAAGCGATCAGCGTTTCGAAAGACAAGTCCTTCGAACCAGCGGTGCTTCGTTTTGCCAACATCGAGCAGAAGCTCCGCGCCACCACCATCGAGTATGGCACCCTCCTGCCCCTGATACACTATCGGCCTGCCTGGTTCACCTGATCGGGAAACGGCAAAGCCAGAAACCTGATAGACGCCTGGCAGCAACTGGAAAACATCCCCTGGCTTTGCTACAGCCTCAGCCGCAGCCAACCCTTGAAAGGGACGCGCTTCGGAACCGTCACCGTCAGCGCCGCTGCGCGGGGCGATGAAAAGAGTCCGGACAGCAACAGTGTTCGGGGGTTCCGGACGCGTCGAGATTTTGACATCGCGTGTGACTTCGTTTTGCGAGCGACCTCCCTCTTCCACCCCATCGGGATCTGAAAGGATCAACCTGACGATATAGTCTCGTCCCGGTTCCAGGTCGACGATGCTGCCAGCAAACAACCATCCGGCTGAAATGATCCGGTCAGAGGACATTCGATCGGGCCGAGGACGAAACAGCGGGTAGCCTTCTTTCCAGTTTTCCTGATCGGCAAGCCGGTAGCGCACGGCAATCGTCGCTGTTTCGTTGACATCACCTTGAACCGGCCAGCGCAGGGAAACGGATTGGAAGGTCGAGGGCTCGACGTGAAGCACGCCGGGAACCGACTCCGCTTTAATCGCTTCATCGCTCAAGCTTTCCTGAGCGATTGCAGAGCTAGCAACGACAGCGCCTCCCAAAGCTGAAGCCAACACCATGAACTTCGCACGGCGAAGAAGAGCCTGTAGTCGCAAGCCCCCAGCACGACCTGCAGGACCGACATTAGTAGCTCGTCTGAGAGTTGGAACCACGCTCGCCACCATAGATGTTGCACCAAGCGCAAAGGTAACGGATTAAGTTGACATTTCGTAGATGCAAAAAAGAGGCGGCCCCCGCTAGGGAGCCGCCAAAAAATACACTCTAGACCGTGAAATACGGGCCGGTCTTGCCCATCTGAACTCGATCGGTCAGTTCGATGTAAGGGCCGCCTCTTCCCAGAGGGCGTTGGCTCCGTCGAGCCGCACCCGGATTGCCTGCCACTCCGCGGCAATCTCCTCTTCCGACTTCTCCTCGTTTTGCAAGGCCTCGATGGAATCGATAGCGAAGCGCCCGAGCTGGATAAGCGCCAAAATGGTCTCAGGATTCATTCCGAACCTCCTCTTCGATGAAAATCATGCTGACAACGCCAGCCTCAACCAGGTTGAGCAGATCATCGGTTTGCGTAACCTCCCCGCTGCAAGCTTCATTCAATGTCGGCCGCCAGTGATCGACGGCATCGATCTGCTCATCGGTCAGGCGTCCCGCCGCCCGGAACCCGGCCAGCGAGGCAAGACTGGCCGCATAGGCTCGGCAGGCGATTTGCAGATTTTCCTGCATCGAGATGCTGGACGCGCATCCAGCCAACAAAAAAGCCGCCGAAGCGGCGGCCAAGATCATTTTGTGCATGTTAGTCTACTCCACGTTCGGCACCAAAAAAACGGCGAGGCTGTTCAGAATGACGCCGAGGGCAGCGACAACCTCCGCGTCGAAAGTCGTCATTGCGCCAACAACAGCCGTAACCGCACTCGCGATGGCTGCTGCCGCAGCCTTATCGTACTTCGTGAACATGATGTCCTTTCATTGTTTCGTTGGAATGGGCTGAGGTGGGTTGAGGGTCTTAGCCTCCCTGGCTAAAGGCCTGTTTGAAACCGATCCACAGCATACTGAGAACACCGGTGATCAGCGTGGTATAGACCGCAGCCTTCAGGGCAGAACCAACGCGTTCCGATGCGCGGCGCTGTGCCCTCAGGTAAGCCATGTCAGCTTGCGCCCCTCGCGGGTCCTTGGTGTCCAACCCCATTTTCTCGAAGGTGCGCTCGACTGCTTCTCGGGCCGCCGCCATCGCAATCTCACGCGCATCGTCCTGGTTCATAGGGACTGCCCAAGCGCATTCCGCAAAACCCAGTCGGCAAGCTTAGCGGGATGCACACCGTAATCCTGAAAGCAACCGGCAAGGAACCGTAACACTGCCACGTCCGGCACGCCGTCCTTAGTCAGTATCAGGATCTCATCAGCCACCAGGCCGGTCTTCGGAGGAACGGCGTTGTAAACTTCCATGAATCGGGCTGCTTGCGGTCCTTTTAGGTGGGCCGCGACATGCTCCGCTGTGGTGAGCCTCTCGACGAAATCAGTGGCAGGCTGGCAAGATTCGGCAAAGGCGCCACCCTGTTCAGCTCCAGCCGAGCTCGAAATTGCAGGCAATAAAAAAGCCGCCAGAGTGGCGGCGAACTTGATCGCTCTCATGCTATTTCTCCTAAAAAGGACTACAGGTTTCTAAGAACATGAAGCCTCAAAATTTTCGTCCACGATCGAGGCTCCGCTCTATGGCCATCCGGTTGAGATGTCGACGGCATCGACTTCCGCGCTCGTCAATGCAGCTTTAATCGCCGCCTTCATAGGCCAAGACGCGGCATAGATCGTCGCCACCCGCTGCGTTACAGCCACGCCCAGATCGATCATTTGGCTGGGTGTTAGGGCATGCGCCTGATCTTCTGCGTCGACGAACGTGATAACCGGTCCTGCTTCCCCGTTCGATTGAAGCACCTGCGCCAGCGTGGTCAGCGCCTGAAGATTGTCGAAGTCAGACTGTTCGCGTGTATCAACCATGCCTGTGAGACCGTCCGGAAAGAGATAGCTCATGCCACCGAAAATCTTTTCATCGCGCAGCCTGTTGACCTCCACCCGTTTGTCGGCCTTGGCAGTTTCCAGGGTAACTGCAGGCGCTCTCAAGGCGGCCAAATCCAAGGTTAGATTAGCGATGTCGGCCAAAAGCGTGTCGCCGAGTTGCCAGGGAAGTTCTCCGGCAGATTGATTGCGCCCATCGCTGCGTATGTGGCTGTCGCCATCGTAGCGAACGGTGACGTAAGCCGTCGGCAAAGCGAGCCCGGGGCGCAACAAGGTCAACTCCGTCAAAGACATCCGAAGACCGTCGATATCGATCGCGCCATCGTGAATGGTTAGGCTCATTCCCTCCTCCTTTAAATCTTGATCATTACGTTGAAGGCCAGGAATGGCGGCATGTTGTTATGGGCGCCACTGCTTCCGGTATACTCCGTATTCGCATTGCGGTCAGAGCCAACGGTGTAGGCGCCGAAAGCGGGGCGGCTGCCCTGATCCGAGGAACCAGCCCTCTTTCCCACCATAACGTGCCTGTGGCGCGGCATCTCGGAAGCGGTCAACGTGTGCGCTTCCTCACCGCCCCTCTCGCCCATAACCCGGCTGGTCAAACCCGTCCCAGATCCTTGCCCGATCAAAGCGCGTCCCGATGCATCCGGTAAGGTCAGTTTCTTCCCATCGATCCAATCCTGCAGCGCAGTGCCCCCTCGCCCGCTCTCAACCTGCGCCCATTGATCCGCCATAACCGACCACAGATGAACGTAAAGAGCCTGGAAGGAATCCCCGGCATGAACGGCTTGGGAAGCCGCATTCCCGAGTGTGTCGCCGCTCAGGAAGAGCCAGCCGCTTTCCGGCGCCACCTGGGTGGTGACCTTAGTATCTCCAGTCCGCCAGGGAGACTGGACAGCCACAAGCTCGAGGGCGCCGCTGGCGCCATGTCGGATCGTCGTGCCATCGACCTTGACCGCCAACTCGCCGGTCGCGAATTCGAGGCCAGCCGCAGGCGCCAGATCGACCGACAGGGCGTTGTTTGTGATTGTAACCCCGCTTCCGGCGATCAAGGCTTCTTCAGGAAGTGTAATCGTCTTGTTTTCCAATCCGTCACCGGCAGCATTCCAGCCGATGAAGGCGCCCGCCGTCACGGCAGGCAGTGTGGGATCGGAGGCGCTTCCTTGCGACAGTGCAAAGGTGCGGGAGAGTCTTTCGTCAAGCTGCTGACACAGCAGTGTAAGTCGGTCCAGACCCCGCTCGTGGGTTTCGGCAGGAAAAGGATCGTTGGAACGGTAGTCAATCGGTTGCTCGAAGGCGATATCACGGATGATGACGATGCGTTCCTGGCTGGTAGGCGCAATCGTCATCGTGACGGCACCGTTCTGAGCGCCCCCGTAGACGGTATAGTCGACTTCGAGCTTTTGAATCAGCTCCGAACCGTCGTTCTCAACCTTTATAACGACGAGGTCTTCTGCATCGTAAAAGACAAAGGGAACAAAGAATTCTGTCTTTACCCCGTCGCCGGCATAGACCGTTTTACTTGCCTGTTGGGTGACTGTCATATCGCCTCCAGTGAACGGCATTTTTCGTTTGGGCGCGAGAGAGCTCGAACGCCACAATGGTTGTGAGGTTCTAACTCACAGCGGTGTTTGTTTGAGACGCGCCGCTCCCCACGGGCGACTTCTCACCGAACTTCCCGGCGCCGTTCAGGAGCGACGTTCCGGCAGAGATAAAACCCTGGGTCCGCACGCTACGCGCACGTGACCGGTCGAGCTGCGCCTGTGAGCGGAAATTGCTCGCCTGCAAACGGCCGCCATAACGAATGTTTAAAGCATCGAGTTCCGCCTCGAGCGCCTGGTCTTCAAGCACCTCAAGCGGCGATCCTTCCAGTGCGACACCGGCCGCGCCGATCCGCGCCCTGCTGCTGGCTCTCTCCCGCTCCGCCACGCGGCGCTGCTTGCGTTCATCTGCGGCCGCATTCTGCTCCGCGATGATCGCGTTGTTGTCTGCAATCCGTGCATTGAATTCCGAAGCGGCCGCACTCGCGCGGGCTTCCTGTACCGCCCCCAAAGCGCCTACAGCCGCTGAAATCAGAAAAGCTTCCGGTCCCATTACTTTATCCTCGCGTAGAGATGGCAATCGCGCCCATCCGGTGTATAGGCGCGCAGAATTCCCTCGAATTGAAAGTCGAGCATTAGTGCCCAGCGATGCCCTTGAGCGTGCCCGGCATCGACGGTCATCTCGATGCGTCGCAGCTGCTGCTCTTCGAGGAACGCCGCGACCTGCCTGTGGATGTGTAGCAATTCGGCTGGGCCGATTGCTCCCAGCAACGACCAGGCCACGCCGCGGTTACTCCAGACGCATTCGACGCCGGCACAAGCCAGCACACGCTCCTCTTTGACAGCAGAAAATGCCTGCCCGGCCTGTTCCAACATCAGGCCATAATCTGACGACAGGTAGTCCCGCATAGACTGCTGAGCCGGTTGCAGGGCCAGACCTTCCAGGTGCTCAGCCTGGAAGGGAACGATCATCATCGAGCATCCTGCGTGTGAACCTGCGGAAAGACCGCCAACAGGGTCAGAGGCAATGGCTGATCCTGAACAAAACTCATGCGCCCCTCCGTCTCGTAGTCTCCCGGCCAGTCCAAGACTTTGTCTCCATCAAACAAAGGAGGCGGTTTATCCATCAGGTCGGCCGCACTTCGAAACTCGATGCGGTCGAGCCGGTCGAGGTCCGCCCCAAAGAGCGCCCCGAGCGTCTGATGAAACCGGACAACCACACGATGGATTCTCTTCGTCTTTCCCTGCGCGGTTCCATCGGCCGCCCCCGCTTCGAGCCTGGTTGTCTGCACGAGCGAGCGATAACCAAGTCCTATCTGGACCTCGGATGCCGGAACCGCGAGCCGAATTTCTCCGTTTGTCACCCGCTGGTCCGGGTGGACTGCCCCGTCGGCCAAAACCTGCACAGTCTCTCCCTCCAGGTGTTCCAAACCGCTGATGACCGACGCCGGCGATCCGCTGAAGGTCAACCCGCCATCGACGAAAAACGCCTCCGATTGTTGCTGTAAAATGAGATCTCGATAGGCGTTGCCAGTTTGCATCGGCCCACGTTCTGGCGCGGAAAATGGCGCCTCCATAAATTCAACATAGCGCCTCACCTCTCCGTCGATCCAGCGTTGTATCACCACCCAGAGCTCATCCCGGCGGCCGTCAGGAGATGGTATGACGGCTATGCTTTCGACCCTGGCCGGGCTGGTCTTCTCCTGATCGCCAACGCCGCCGACGAGGTGGCGATGCCAGCCGATAACGTCCTGCTCTCGTTCGTAGGTCATACCGAGCAGAACGCCATCCCCTCGCACCGCCCAGACGACGCTGTCGGGTTCCTGTTGATAGGCCAGCGCAACAATTCCACCTTCCGAGATGTGTTCGGCAAGCAGCGTCATATCGGGTGACCGAAAACCATCGGCTTCGAAGACGTAGGCCAGTTCGCGCAGTTTTCGGCCCGCCCGTTGAACAAAGAGGATCGCGTCGGAGGCCTGAACCGGCTGGACGTTTGCGGACCCGCGCGTGGTAGAACGACGCGCCTGTATATTGCTCGGCGTCAAGGCTTCGCCCAGACTCGATGGGCTGACCAACCATTCCCCGCCCACCGAACCGACGACAAGCCCCTTCTCGTCGTCGATCATCCAACGGATCACATTCACATTGTTAGCATTGAGCGTAAAAGCGACGGCATGGCTGTCCTCGACGGTTCCATCGCCGGATTTGCTCGGTGCAAAATTGGTATAGTCGCCCGAAACCGAACCATCCAATCGCTGTGGGTAGAGTTTTGCGCCGGCGAGATACAGCCGGTCCTGAAAGAAGGTCACACAGGTTGGGAAGCCGGTGGTCTCAGACCAGACACCCAACCGCCATTCGCTGCTGGCCGCTGCCGAGACCGCACTCTTGATCTGCCAGGTGACCTGGCTCGCACTGATAAAGCCGGTGATGACACCCCAACCCCAGCCGCCGCCATTTTTCTTTCGGACGACGCGGCCGACATCCGTGGCGGCAAAGATGTTTGTGCTGGAGGTCAAAGTTCGGCCACTTCCAACCGACCCGGACGACGAGGATAGTGTGGTTCCACTGGTATTGGTTGAAAGATAGGGCCCGTCTCTGAAAGACAGTTTCTCAATGGACCAGTTGGTATGTCCGGTCCGGCTCAGAGTATACGGCGGGTAGTTAGGGTGGCAAAGATAGAGAACGTCTGCTGACTGCGCCGTCTTAATCAGGCAACGCCCATCTTCGTCGAAAAGATCGGCTTTAGCGTAGGGCGTCGCGATTTCGTAGACAGCGTCATCGTTGTCTACGATCCGTCCGTGGTTCCGATAGAACCGGCAATAGAAGTCACCAAACTCGAGAATATAGGCCTGTTCGACGTTAAACTCGAAGGGCAGCAGCGCGGTGCGCACTGCACTATCTTTGACTCCCGCGACATGACGAAATCCGCTGCGCCGTTGCGCGCCTCCCTGCTGCTGTGGAATGACGTTCAGCAATTGGCGCGCACCGTTGAAATACTTCGAAAGGTCGACTCGTCCGTCGAGACGCGGGCTCAGTTCGCCCGCGGTGAAATTCGTTTGTGCTGGCGAAGCCTTTGGCATCAGAAGCGCGCCCTTATCCAAGAGGTTTCTTCCAAAGCGTCCGGGGTACCCTCCACGGCATCGACGCGCCGGGCGCGCCTTATGGCCTGTGTATAGTCCTCCAGCGCCATGCGTCGTTTCGTATTGGACTGCGTCAGACTTTCGCAGAGTTCAGTCGCCAAGCGCGCCGCAAAAGCCTCGATGAAGAGCGCGTCGAACTCGCTCGGATCCTGCGCCTGCTTCACATAGGTCATTTTGAGAGGCGCGGGTTGATCGGTAAGGATCCGTCTGCCCTCAACTTTCCAGTCGGTCCGGGGGTTTAGCGCAACGACTTTTAAACAGTCACCAGGTAACTGAAACTGGCGTGCGTAGCCAAAAGCCGGTGCCTCTGCCAATGCCGGGAGCTCTGCCCTGGCCAACGCGAAATTCCATTGATGATCGCGTAGTTCCGCATCGCGGACGGCATCGAACATCCGAGCACAGGCGCGTGCCGACTTTGTGTCGTCCTGCAATGACGTTATCGGCGCGGCGCCGAGTTTGTCCAAAGCGCGATTACAGATTTCCACACGGGATGTCATGACAACCTCGAAAAACAAGGAGCGAAAAAAAGGGCGGCCGAAGCCGCCCATGATGTGCCGTGAGGCTTGAGATCAGTCGGCGACGATCGACAAACGAACCTTGACCGATTGGCCGCTGGCGAGCGTTCCGCCACCGACCGTCAGAAATAGTTCCTTGTCCTGATCCGCTTTGTGACCGAAGCCTGGAGCGGCCGCGATAGGCACCTGCCCCGCCGCGGCGACGGATGATGATGCCAGGTACCGATCGGTGTCTTCCGAATCACCGAGCCTCAGTGTTCGGCCAGTCCCCATCGCGCCATGCACCAATCGTCCGCCAAGAAAGCGTTGCCCGGCGCGCAGTCGGCCGACCAGAATCCTGTCACCGTTCGCCTCGGTGCCGGTCGTGACATATTCATCGTAGATCACCCGCTGACGGCCGCCATAGTCACCGCCGTCCACCAGCACAGCTGGCACGCTTTGGGTTCTGGCGAAGTTCGTCGCGTTAAAATCAGCCATGCTCAGCTCTCCTCAACGGCAATTTCGATAACTTTGCTGTCCTGCATCCGCACGGCGCCAATGCTCATGCCGGCCATGACCTGATAGGACTCTCGCTCGTCGATCCAGGCGACGCGGCCGTAAGGCGCTTTCCAGGTGCCCAGGTTGATGCCCGAGCGTAAGAACATAGCGCAGGAACGAACCGACCCGGTTTTCGGCAACAGATGCCCAATCTCGGCATCGTCCTCAAGCAGATGGAAATGGCAGCCGTAGAAGTATTTGACCGTTCCATCGGGTAAAACGCGCTCACGATTAAAGTCGACAGAGCTGACCTGGTTTGTGTTGATGAACTCCCGCTCTTGTCGGGCGGTCCAGAAAACATGACAGGTGTCACCAGGCATGAGGGCATTCGCGGCCTTCAGCCTTTCGGACGCTTCCTGAAGCTTCTCGAGGGTAAATCCGGTGCCGCCGGACGCAATCTTCTGCTCATTTGGCAGGGCAACGGATTCTGTTCCGTCTTCTCCTATGTAGGCCGTGCCCAAAGCCGCATCGATGACGGTTTTATCGAGTTCCCTCGAGGAGGCCGCAGCAAAGGCCTGGGTGTAGGCATTTGTCGGGTCGTTCAAGATCTTCAGCTTGTCGAACTCATCGACGAAATCACGGATGTAAAAATCCTGTGCGGTGACCCAGCGCTTAGCATGCGGCGTGTTGACTGAAGGAATATCGGTTGCCCGCCCTTCTTTCTTTTTCATGCGCACCGCGCCGACCTGATCGAAGGCATGCCGCTTGCCGGACATAGATTCCTCGCGAACCGCCTGGCGGGTCTGACTGGACATCTGCTGCGCAAGCAGCTCGACGCCGGTGCTGTAGGATTGATAATTGAAAACCGGTATTTGATCGGACATTAAGTCCTCCAACAATCTGGGGATGAAGTGATTGCCGGAGAGGTTGCCCTTGGCCCGCCGCAACATGTCGCGGCGCATCGGCTACTCCGCGAGGAGGTTAATGCACCACAGATATTTCGAGCCTGATTAGGACCTTCCCCTGACCTTTAACGCCTGTCGAGGCGGCTGTCTGTCCAGGCTGTCGTCAGGGAACCTACTGCGGTAAAGACAGAGCAGCGCCCAACGCGCCGCCCCTGCCATAGGTTTTGCCCTGGGTATTGTGCGAAGTCTCCTGATTGCTCACGATCTCTCAAACGTAAGCCTTAGGAACTCTCTTTCGACTGACCGGATGAGCCTAGTTTGGAAATGCCGAGAGGCCCCTCCATTCACAAAACATAAATTTTTTTCCCAAACGCCATAAAAAGGCTATTCATGAAAGCCATCGATCAAAGGACTCGCAGCAAGGAGAATCGAGTCGTGACGTCTAAAGCTCTGGTTTTATCTCTGGCCCTCGTCCTTGCCGCCTGCCAGACGGCGCCGCAGCCCGAACCGGTTGCCGCGCCCGAACCGAAAAAACTCACCAGCGACGAACTGCTCCAGAACGAGCTGACGTCTGCCAGGTTGCCAGCCACGCTCAGCGACCGTGGCCTTGTCGTAGAATTGGCGGGCGTCTCCTTTGCGCCCAACAGCAGCACCTTGACGCCGGCAGCAAGATCCTTGCTGCAAAAGCTGGCTTCCATCGTCAATGACGGTGAATTCGATACCCGCGTCCTCACGATTGAAGGACACACAGATTCCGTCGGCCGCGAGAGCTACAACTTAAGACTCTCCACGGAACGCGCTGAGGTCGTCGGTCAGGAACTCGTCTTTAACCAAGTGCGCGCGGATCGCATTTCGATCGTCGGCTATGGGGAAACACGCCCAATCGCCTCAAACACCAAGCCGGATGGCAGTGCTGATCTGGACGGTCAGGCACGCAATCGCCGGGTCGATATCGTTATTCACAATCAACCCTGATTCAGATCCTGCCCCCCCTGTTGCTGCGCGTAATTCGTTAACGCAGGTGTCTTACCGCGCCCCTTCAAACTCTTATGGTTGTGTTTTCAAATAAATAATTCGCATATTACGAATTTTTACCTGTCGCGATGAGTTGTTTTCATCTCTTCGATGATAGTTTTTCCCAATAATTCTGCGCGGCAACGTGTTTTTGAGGAAACACCACAGCAAAAAAGTGGCGTAATCTTTTGAAAACCCTTATTTGTCACAACAATGACACTCGAATTTTCGTAAATTCCCGCCGAAGAGCGTCTTCGTTTAAATAATGTATTACTTGCTCGCGGCGGACCGAAATCTCGCGAGCGGTTTAATGCTGAAGAAGGTTGCAGGCATGTACACCCAGTACTTTGGGTTTCAGAAACCGCCATTCAAAATCACACCTGACTCCGGTTTCTTTTACACCAACACTGTATTTCTTAACGCACACAACAGCCTGCTAGACGCAATAGATGAGCAGCGCGGCCTGTCTTTATTGAGCGGTGCCGCTGGCACTGGCAAAACGACATTGCTCGCGCATCTGGCTCAGGATCTCGACGATACCGTCCACTTCATCTATTTGCAGAATTCTAATCTGGGCCAGCGCGACCTTGTCAGCCTTCTCGCGGACAAACTTGGGATTGAGGCGGCCGGCCAGCAGCAGATTTCGATCGAAGCTGAAATCTTCAGGCTGCGAGATCACTTAAAGGCCCTGCACGATCGCGAACAGGGCTGCGTTCTTTTTATCGACGATGCACAAAACCTGCCTCAGGAAAGTCTCAATACCCTTCCACTGCTCATCAAAGCAGATGGGGGCGACAATCAGTTGCAAGTGGTGCTGTCCGGTTCGGAAAAACTGATCGAGCGCCTTAACGACGCCACGCTGTCGTCCGTTTTGAGATTGGTCGAAGCACATGCGCAGCTCGACCGCTTGTCAGCCCCGGAGATCCCAGCCTTTATCGACCATCAGATTCGGGTCGCGGGTTCCATGCGGTCTGACATCTTCTCCGAAGGCGCGATCCGCGAAATCGTGCAGACCACAACAGGCCGCCCTGCTGATCTGAACAAAGTCTGCGATAAAGCGTTAGAGATCGCCTATCGCCAGGGTACGCAGGTGGTGACGCGTGAAATTATCAGGCAAACCTCAAGCGCGGCCTGGCTGACGTCTCAACCGGAGCAGGCCACCGCCACTCAGCGGCCCAATTCCGTCCGCCGGCTGGCTGAAAAGTTCCGGCCTTCCAGCAACCGCGGAGATCACTCTGCTGTTGCATCCGTTTCCGCCAGATTGGCCGCTTTTCAGCGCCGCCTTACCTCGAGTTCCAAGGGCCTGAGCCGCGCCGCGCTGGCATTGCTTCGTACGCTGTTGGAAAAGTCAGGTGTCGTCGGACTTGTTGCCGCGGCAAAGGTCTGGCGGCTTCTCGGCGGGCTCGGAAAAGCCACCGGTTCGATCACGGGATCGATGATCGGTCGACTGTCGCCAAAACGAAACGACAATGGGTCGCGGGTAGGCCGGCGACCTGTTTGGATCGCGGGCGCCTTCGTTGCCGGCGCCGCATTGCTCGTGGCGGCTATCCTTCCCAACCTGAACACCGCCGATGACGCAGACCGGCAGACGGCGTCGGCGCCGGTCTCGGACTCCCAAAGCTCTGCGAAAGAGACAATGGCAGCCGAAGGATCGGCCCAAAAGAAAAGCGAAACGGCCAACGCTGAAGGACGGCGTCTGACAGCTCTTGCGGAACTTCGCGCCCAGGTCGCTCAGCTTAAGCTCGACCTCAAAACCATCAGTTCGAACCGGGACTATCTGAAGCGACTCGTCAGTAGCTTGACGGAGGAACGCGATGAACTGACCGCGGAGCTTTCGCAGTCGAGATTTCAGAATCAGAAGCTGCAGTTGACTCTAGATGCCAAGCTCCAGCAAATCGTCGCTCTAGAAAGCGAACTTACTCTGGCTCAGACGTCAAAAGACAGCGCACCTGATGCTTTAACCGCTCTTACGGATCGCGGAGCTGTTAACAGCGCCGAGCAGGATACTGCGAAGCTTCCAGCGACAGCCGGTCAGGCTCCCGACGAGAATTCCCCGACCATAAAGGTTTCAAGCCCCGGACCGAGCTCACCTTTCAGCGAACCTTCGGCCACCGCAGATGTCCCGATGGACTACATCCGCGATGGAAACCTGCCAGCCGAAACAGCGACTGCGGACCAGCAGTCCGACACTTCCACGCAGACCGTGCCCGCGATTGTCTCAACCGACGACCTGGCAATTACGCCTGTCGCTGCCGATCTGCCAGAAGCCACCGATGCGACCAAGACCGAACCTGCCAAAGAGCAGAAAAAACCTTACAGTGATCGGGCGGTTACGTTGCTTATGGAAAAGGCGCGCAGGCTTTATCTGAAAGACCTCCTGACCACGCCAGAAGACAATAACGCTTACGCCATCTATATGCAGATCCTCGAGAGCAATCCGGACGAGCGTCGGGCAAAGGCCGGGATCAAAAGGATCGCCGGACGCTATTTGAATTGGGCGACGACGGAAGAACACAACAAAAACCGCGGCAAAGCCCTGCGCTACTACCGAAAAGCGCTCGAGGTGCTCCCGGACATCCCCGATGTCGAGCAGCGGATCGCCGAACTGGAAGGTGGCAAACCTCTCCTGTCGGCTGACGCACCCCCGGTCGAGATCGCGAGCCAGAGCGAGAAAGCGCGTGCGCGCCTCAAGACGCTCGGCATCGAAATCAGCGAACGCAGCCTTCTGCGCGCCGTCGAGGCTCGGAATCAAGAAATGACCTCGCTGTTGCTCGACGCGGGTATTTCCCCGGACGCGCAGAATGTCGGCAAGCAAACGGCTCTGCTGACGGCAGCAATTAACGGCGACGAGGCCATGACCAAGCTGCTGCTCGAACGCGGCGCGAAAGTTAACAAGGTCAATAACCTCGGGCGGTCACCGCTGAGCGCAGCCGCGTGGAATGGTCACACCACGCTCGTTTCGATCCTTCTGGATGGCGGCGCGGAGGTCGAGGCCATCAGCAAGGAAGGCTGGAACGCCTTGATGTACGCCGCCTGGAACGGCCATCGCTCCACAGTCCGCGCGCTGCTCGAGCACGGCAGCAACGTCGACGCAATTAACGAACAGGGCTGGACAGCGCTGATGAACGCGGCTTGGAATGGTCACAGCGAAACAGTCGTCGTGCTACTCGAGCATGGTGCCAATCCTGGTTATCAGACACCGGCAGGCGAGACGGCTCTGTTGGTTGCCTCGCAACAGGGACATAGCGAAACCGCGATTTTGCTGGATTGAGCAGGCTCGGGTTTTCCCTCGGCAATACCCGGAACAGCGTCATCAAGCTTTTCGATTGCTTTTCAACGGTTCTCCCCTTTTCATTTACCATGAGCGTGCGTTTGCTGCGCTTTGCGAGCTTTTTGAGTTACCGACTCTCAAAATCGCGTTGGGCGAAATTGGAAATCCGCTCGTCGAGAACCAGCAGGTTCTTAACCGCGTTAAACGCACAATGCCTTAGCCAGTCAGAGAAGCCAGGCCAGCAAAGGAAACAAGTTTCATGAAGCGCACCCTAACGATTGGCGGCGGTATCGTCGTTTTTGTCGCGGCTGTATGGTTTGGTGTCGCGACCTTCGTTTTTCCTTCGATTGAATCGGTCGTCAAAGCAGCCATCGAGAAGGTCGGTTCGGACCTCACCCAGACAACTGTCCGCCTGGACGAAGTCAAACTCTCTCTGACCGACGGCCGCGGCAGCCTGCACGGCCTGCATATGACGAACCCCAGCGGCTTCGCGGAAACCGACGCTTTCGCGTTCGATCAGGTCACGATCAAGGTCGATCTAACCACCTTGACTAGCGACGTCGTGGTGATCAATGAGGTCATTATCGACAAACCACGCATCCGCTACGAACTCGGTGAAAAGGGCACCAACATCGACAGGATTCGGAACAACGTCGAATCTCAGCAGAACGGCGGCAGCGCCTCCGACAGCGATACGCCTTCTTTTATCATCAAGAATCTCTACCTGCGCGACGGCACCGTAGGCGTCGCAGCCACCGGCCTGACCGACGGACAGCTGTCCGTGCCACTGCCTGACATCCATCTGACCGACGTGGGAGCGGAAGGCGAAGGCGCCACCCCCGGCGACATTCTCGAGCAGACCCTCGCCGCGGTCGGCGGCGGCATCACCACGGCAGTTGCGGACATCAACCTCGACGGCATCCTTCAGGGTATCGGGGACGTGGCCAGCGATACCGGTGATGTTATCGAAGATGTCGCGAGCGACACCGGCGACACGCTTGAGGATGCGGCGAGCGGTGCCGGCGACGTTATCGAAGATGCCGCTGAGGCGACTGGCGAAGCCGCAAACGATGTCGGCAAAGCCATTGGCGAAGGTGCTGAGAAAGCCGGCGACGCCATCAGCGAAGGCGCCGAAGCCGCTGGTAAAGCGATCAAGGGCCTCTTCGACTGACCCCACGCGCAGCAACAGTCAGCGCGGCAGCTTGCGCCGTCGTTATGCGACGGCGCTTCGACTCTCGCGTCTGACCTCATCGTGATAATCGCGCACCATCTGTTTCGTGAGTGCTCCGACCTCGAAGCGGTAGGGGCCGATCTCCGAGACCGGACTCACTTCAGCCGCGCTGCCAGTCACAAAGCACTGCTCGAAACCTTCCAACTCCTCAGGCGAGACCGCACGCTCGATAACTTGGATCCCGCGCCGGTGCGCCAGCTCAATCACCGTCCGCCGGGTAATGCCGTCCAGGAAGCAGTCCGGCGTTGGGGTGTGCAGAGCACCATCTTTCACGAAAAAGACGTTGGCCCCCGTCGCCTCGGCCACCTGGCCACGGTAGTCGAACATCAAAGCATCGTCGTACCCGGCCTGCTCCGCCGCATGCTTTGACAGGGTGCAGATCATATAGAGACCAGCGGCCTTCGCTTCGCTTGGCGCGCAATCGGGTGCTGGCCGCCGCCAATCGGAGATCGTCAGGCGCAGGCCCTTGTCGAGCGCTTCGGGCGAGAAATAGCTGGGCCAGTGCCAGGCGGCCATCGCGACATTGATCTTCGTGGCCTGTGCCGCCACGCCCATCATTTCACTGCCGCGCCAAATCACGCGCCGCAGGTAACCCTCGGACAGCCCGGTCGCCTGAACTGTCGCTTCTGCGGCCCGGTCGAGTTCTTCGGCGCTGTAGGGACAGTCCATCCCCATGATCCGGCAGGAATTCACAAGCCGCGCGCCATGCTCCGCAAGCTTGAAAACGCGACCACCGTAAAAGCGCTCGCCTTCGAAAACGCTGCTCGCATAGTGCAGACCGTGGGTCAGAACGTGCACCTTGGCGTCGCCCCAGGGAACCATTTCACCGTTCAGCCAGATCAGGCCTTCGCGTCTATCAAAAGGAATAAATGCCATAATCCGTCCCACCCTTCGTATGAATGTTTCACCGATCCTTTTCTTACGGTAACAATCATAGAATATAGGTCAGTATTACTGACATGTTTTTCCTGCAATGCAGACATGCGCTTGACTGCATGGGCCAGATCGATTGCTGCGATGCCGCTTGAGCTCCGATTTGACCTAGATGCATGCCCAAAGGACAAATCCGGTCGGAACCTTTAGGTTGGAAAGCGGCCACAAAAAATCCCGCGGCGGTCTTTTCCGTCGCGGGATCCGGACCTATTGGCCCGCAGCAAAAATCGCAAATTCAGGCTCACGGGTCAACGCCTTGGGGATAAGAGCTGTCCCCCACCAAACGTCTATAGCGAAATGCGTTTTTTTTGAACGTATCACCGAAAAATTTGCGTTTGAGGTCAGCAAGTTGCTGATTAGAGCGTTTTGCGTCTTCTAAGAGTTATAGAGGCTCAGGATTTGCGTTCGAGATCAGCAGTTTGCTGATCGAGAGGCAGTGAATTCTGAGTCTTGCTTTACGCAAACTGCTCTGAGAGGCAGTGAATTTGAGGCAGATTAAACGCATTTTGCGCTGGCTGCTTAGCGAAAAGAAGCAGGCCTGAACTCACAGGCCGATTGCGTTGGCTACTTTCATCAAGGGCGGGCGTTCTTAGGCCTTAGTGCGGATAGCCGATGCGCCTTTGCGCCACGTCAAACCTCACAGTCCGAGCAGGCGTTCTTTTGTATCAGGCATCCGCGCCAGGGAACGATCGATCCTCTCTTGCCATTTCGAGCCCGTCGTCAGGGCCGCGCCGAAGGCTTCCTTGAGATCGTCCGGACGATCCTCCGCGAGGATCTTTATCAGAAACTCGGCCTGGAGCCGGTCTTTTATGGATTTCAAATCGTCCGGGCCCTTTCGCCGTCGATCCGCGACAATCAGTTTGTGAATGGCGAAGCGCTCAGGCTGTGGGATTTGGACCAATACGCCGGACCGATACACCACTGCCGCAGGAAGCGGCGCAGCGATGAGATAGTTCAGGTGATGCAGTGATTGGGCACTCACCCCCAGAGCCGCCAAAGGACGAATGCCTTCGTCCTCCTGGAAGGAAGGCGTCAGAAACTCGACCTGCAGATCGTTCCGTGTTTGACGCCAACGCCATACGCCTTCTTTATCCAGTCCGGGAACCGGCTCGAATGAAAAGTCCCGGAAGACGCTCTGCAGCGGTGGAGAAACTTTGTCGTCCAGCGCCAGGGAAAGACGCTCGAAACTGGCAACGTCGACATCGCCGGTTTGCGCCATCTGGTCGAAGCTGTACCGCACGCCGAGCGCGCCCTCATAAAGCCGGAATGCGTGTGTCCCGACGACGGTTCCGCCCAGTCTGAACACGCCTGCCTGCGACATCGCGGCAAGCAGGCTGCCGGTCGCGGCATCGACACCCATGAAGCCCTCAGCGCGCAATATGCGGATCAGTCTGCTTCGATGCTTGCGCCGTTCCTCCGACTGCGCGCGCAAGGCCTTGATCTGCGCAAGCCGGCCGGAAAGCTCCGGACTGTCCTCACCGATGTATGTCTTTCTGACGTCCGAGCCGACACGGTAGCTGTCATACCAATAGGTCTTACCCTTGCGCTCGACCCTGGTCGGAGTCCCCCGGATCTCGGTGACGACCTCCTCCTTAAGAGATCGGAGCAAGTCGTGATAGGCTGCATGCGCCGTGGGTGAATGCCGGTCGAGCATCGTATTTCGTCATGTTCAACAAAGAAATTCTTTGTTGAACATATCATTGTGTTCAACAAATTTCAAGACTGTTGAACATGCTTATATCGGTGCTCACCGCCTCTATCAGACGAGGAAGAAAAGAGTTAATCGGATTGCAGGTCTCGAAGGGCGGAAAGATCGCAGCCCTCGTCCTCGGACATCACCAGGCCGAAAAGTCGGCGGCATCCATCTTTCTCATATCAAACTGGTGTCGACTGCCAAGCACCCAGGTCACATCACCGACCAAAGCGGCTTAGGAGATCAACTTCTGCGATTGCTCCACAGGTGCTAAAGGAATCTCTTCTTCAGAAACCGACTGCTCTGAATCAGAAATACTCTGGAGCATACTTATACCCTGCGGCAAATCTCTTTCAGAACTCTGACGTCACTCACTGTTTGCAATCGTTTCTGCTCTATCGAATGTGTTCGCCGGCTAATTTAAGAACTCTGTGTAGTCTGGCAGGATCTTTTCATCGATAAACTCCAACCTACCGCGCAATTCTTTTGCCCATTCCTTTGTAGGTGGTACGTTGACCAGGATTAGATCCTTCACTGAGCGTCCTTCCTAGACAGCCTCCACCCAATCCATCATTGCGCCCAAGTATCCATCCAGCGCACAGGCCGCATTTGGGCTGCCTTTCGGGTCAGGGCTTGCCACGTAAGCTGGCGGCAAATCCCCAACAACCGTCCAGATCAGTTCAACAACCTCAGGCCGACTGGTTTTAATCTCCACGAGAAAAACACCGAGGATGGTCGGAAAGCAGAGTCCGGCCTTTACGTCAACAACTTCATCGCACCAGGAAAAGGACTCGATATAGCGTACCGCCCGTTCACTAAAGTCGTCGAAACTTTCATGATCTTCATCTTCCAGCATTTCTCTATAGCTGGACAGATCCCTCACCTTCGTTTCATCAATGTATGGGCGCACCATAATCCTTCCTATTTCGGCGAGCCAAACACGACGCGCGTAATCTACCAATCGCCCCCCAATGAACCAGGAACCCACTCACACGTCATCTGGCTCCTCGGTGAGCAATGCTAAAAAGTCATCGAAGCAGTCGGCGATGACGTAAATATCTTTCTCAGTGAAATCTTTCCAGATCGGCACCAGATCCAGGAAGATGACGGCGCCATAACGTTCCGGAGACAAGTCCAGACAGATCTGATCGTTGAAACTGTCGTAGCCGATAGGAAAGAGGTTCTTGAATGCCGGGTCTTCCAGATTTTCCCTGTAAAACTCAAACTGCGACTGAAGTTCGAAGGATTCATGCTCCTGATCAATGCCGTAGAACAGGCAGATATCCATCTCTCCTTCCCGATGATCGGCAACCGGATAACAGTTCTGTTCGGGCACACCGCCGTTGTGCTTCAGCAGAAACGCCTTGTAGTCCTCGGGCAAGCTGATGCCATTTCTGGCCTCAAAGCTCTCAAGATCAGTACACGACAATGATCGCCCGGCTTCCGTCACCGTTTCGAGCATGACTTCCCCGACACTCCCCGCGCACACGACCAAGCCTTACGCCTCACGGGCGCCAAAAAAAGAACATATCATGAACATAGAACATGAAGCCTGGTCGCGAGTCAAAGCCTTTTTTCAATATAAGGTAGCAGAGACTTCTGATTGGTCGCGGGAGTAAGTGATTAACTGACCTTCAACAGGTATGTACTTCCTCACCGATTTATCCCCACCGCGGCACTGTAGGAAAGCGCGGCATGAAATTCCTCGCGGTATCGAAAGAGGAAAAGCCGCGCGGTCCGATGGGACGGCGGGGCGAAAAAGGCCCCGCGAGAGGCCAGTCAAAGTCGGTGTGTCAGCCGCAAACGGCGCGTTCACGGTCTTCCGCAAAGAGTCCGGCCGTCCGCGGCCCTAATCTTCAGAAAACGTCAGCCTTCGATCTTCGAGCGTGTCTGCCGCGCCCGGCCCTTTGGCTTCGGCTCGCTTGTCGCCGTCCTGGCGCCCAGGGTCAGGCGTTCCCGCGCGGACGAGGGTGAAGGCCGCGCCTTCCAATCCAAGGACGCTGGCAAAGCCTCCGAAATAACCGCCTCTTCACCGCTACTCTCTGCAGTCACCCAGTCGTAGTACTCCTCGGCGATCACCAACAGTTCGCGGCTGTCCCGCGCACCCTGGCGCTGCAGCGCCAAACGCAGACAGTCAAGGCGCAGGTCCTCGCGCGAGTGCTCCTGCATCATCTGCATCCGGCAGCAATTGGGTAGACCCGCGGAACAGAAAGCGGTCGTGTCTTCGCTCATGACAGCACCTCCAGTTTTTCCGTGAGGACCGCCATGCGGGCGACCGCTTGCTGATGGCCGGGGTGGGAATGCTCCAGCCAGGCTTCCCGGAACGCCGGGTCGGCCTTCAAGGCGGCAATCTGGGCCCGGACCGAACCGGGCTGGGAAAAGCTCTCGCTGGCCTCGCCTTCCAGATCGTCCTCGGCCATGGCCGAGCCGATACGTGCGAACATCTTGAAAACCGCCGCCCGGCCGACCGCTTCTTCCAGTCCGTCGATGATCTCGGCATCCCCGAAACGCCGCGCGGCGCGGCGTGCCTGCTCCATGCGGCGGTCGAAGCTGCCGCCCCACTCGCTCCGCAAGGCCTCCTCTTCCCGCTCGGCACGCTCGATCCGCGCGTCCTCGCCACGCGCCGTCTCCGCTCCCAGGTAGCCGTGCCAGCCCTCAGCCAAAGCCGCGACCTGTGCCTTGCTCAGGCCGGCCTTGTGAAAGAGGCCACGCATCTGCTCTTCGAAGGCGGTGTCACGCTCCACCCCCTCCGGTACGGCAATCTCGTAACCTTCCGCGCTCTTGGGCCGGCCGAGCCGGTCGTAAACCGCGTTCCAGGCTTCGCTGTCTCCCTCCTTGGGCAGCGCGATCTTATCGCGCCCGATCAGCTTCTCCAGATGACGGTAGGATTCCAACACGGCACCCGGCGCCTTCCAACCCTTGGTCTCGAGCAAGGCGCGCTGCTCGTCATTCAGGCCACTGGTCCAATCCGGCTCCATAGCCGGACCTGCGGCAGCAGCAGCCTCACTCTGTCTTTCCTCATCCGCCTGCATCGTTGCGGGCAGCATCGATCCTTCCGCGGTTTCTTGCGGCATGCCAATTCCTCTCGCCGTTGATGAAGATTTCTTGTCTGTAAAACCTGGCCCATTCTCTGTGACTGACGCGTTCCACGTCACTCCGGCGCGTCGTCGCCGCTCAGCTGCCAGATCTGCTTTTCCGTCATGTTGAGATTCATCTGCAGGCGCAACCAGACCTCGCGCCGTCCCTCACGCAGAGCCGTGGCGTAGGGATCTCCGGGTTGAAAGCTCGGCCGTGTCGCGCAGCAAAAGTTCCGCAGATCGGCCAGAACCGCCTGCCCGTCCCGGCTGCCGAAGGTGCGGCGGTAGGCCAGACGGCGCCGGCGCAGTAAGCGCGCAAAGAGCTCACGCATCGCCCCGGCCTCCCGCAAGCGCCGCGGCCAGGGCACCGGCGGGTCCATCCGGTCCAGACGGCGGCGCAGCCGCCCGCGGCCCAGCCTCACCTTCCGCCTGTGCCAGCATCGCTTCCAGGCCAGCGCCAGCGCCCTCGATCGCCCCTTCGACGCCTGAAAGCTTGGCGACCGTATCGGCCACCTGCGGACCGGCAGCCAAGGTTTGGCTCATGGTTTCCTGCTGCGCGCGCTGACCGCGCTTTGCCTCGACATCCTCCTTCTTGCGCAGGATGTGCTCGACCCCATGCACCTCGACCGCGATCTTCGCAACCGCATCGGCGTCGAAGTTATCGAAGATGCTTGGGTCGGCCGCAGCCATGCTGCCGGCAATCTCCAGCGCCCGCATAACACCTAGCCCTTCCTCCGCTTTCTGCGCCCGGGTCAAAGGTGAGTCGTAGAGGATTTCGTATTCTCCACCGGCATCGACCAGCGCCTGGGGCATCGTCGGCAAGGCATCTGCCTTGGAAAGGATCGCGATCTCCCGCTCGATCATGGGGCCGAGAGATTCCGACTGCTGCCGTCCCACCGTCGGGCCCAGCAGCACACCCTTTTCCTGCGCCCGCTCCAGCACCTCGGTCGCGGTCATGGCCGGCCCCTGCACCAGGATTTGAAAGAGGCTGACCAGGAAAGCGTCGTTAATGACCTCTCGGCGCTGATTCATCATGTCCAGCCCGATATCTACACGTGCGTTGTTCTGGAAAGGCTGCATCAAAGGCCGGCCGCCGGAATCCACCGCGCCGTAGTTGATCGCATTGGGCCGCAGATCGGGCTGTCCGCCCAGAATGCCGTCGTCATGGATCAACACCGGAGGATCGACCGTCTTGTGCGCCGCCCGGATGATGGTCCGGCTCATCTCGTTCAGCATCTTGATATCTGGCAGAACCGCCATAGCTGGAGAGCGCCCATAGACCTCGTTCGGCGCCGTCACATAACGCGAAACCGCGTAGGGAAACTGCTCGAAGCCACCTTCCTGGAGGATGGTTCGATCCTCCACGGCAACATGATAGGACGCGAAGGCAAACGACTTGGCATTGGCCTTCCCGCTATTGACGTCCCCGCGCGGCAGCACCGCATGCAGAAAATCGAAGCGCCTTTCCGGCTCCTTCTCCAACGCCCGTTTTATCCCACGCGGCAAATCCTTATCCGCCCAACGCTGCGCCGCCTGGCGCGCCGAGAGACGGTACTTGCGGTACAGCGTGTCGATACGCCCGTTGGCGTCTTCCGCAAAGCAGCAGTCGGAGAGATGGATCGATTTGTAGCGCAGGCCCTGCCCCACCTCTTCGCCGACATAAAGAACGCCGGTGCCGAAAGCACCCAGGCTCATATAGGTCTCGTGCTGCTGACTCGCGTAATTGGCTCGCGGGCTGTAGCGCGCCGCGAAGAGGATGTCCTCTACCCGCCGGAACCAGTCGCGCACCCCTTCCGCCTCGTTCAAATCCTGGTCGGACGCCCGTAAGCGGTGCCAACGCTGCGCCCGCGGGGTCAGCATGGATTCCATTGCGGCGGCAAAGCGCTCCAGAGCGACCGGCGCCGTGGAATCGAAGATCTTTTCATTCCGCTTCGCGCCCGCGGTCCATTTGCTTTGAAAGGAGTCCTGGCGCGGCAGAATGCGCTCGGCGATTTCGCGCCAATGGTTTTCCCAGGTCGCCCGGGTCGAGGCGAGCTCTTCATGGCGGCGTATCAGATCCTCCGCCTCGATTTTCTGATTGGGCATGTCATCAGCCCCCGTGTTTTTCATAGACGGATTCCTCATTCAGACCGTTGGATGAGAGGCGAAAAAAACTTGAATAAAATGCCGAATAAAAATTGTTGGTAAGCACATTGTTAACCATCAGCCCCCTATGATTCCGGATCAATTGGCTGAAGGGTCGGGCGCCGGAGACGGCGATAAGGCCAGTCGTTGAGAGAAGTCTGCGTAACAGAACGAAACAGCTGTCCACCCTTCGGAAGACTGAGGTCACATCTGGAGAGTCGTGGACTATGGCATATGCGCAGACATCACCCTTTTCGTTAGATACGGAAAGTTCCGGGCAAATCGAAAACAACGGTGATTCCGCCGGCGCGCAGCAGCTCGCCTGGCTCACGGCGCAAAGCAAGGCCGCTGCCCAGAACCCCAAGCGTCACCTACTCGTTCTGCGGTTCGCTCTGGCCAACATCATCGCCTTTGCCCTATTGGGCGCCGCCTATCAGCAGGGCCTGGTCGAACGGGTCTTCATCGCCGACCAGACGTATCTTTCGGTGGCTATCGCCGTGGTGTTTCTCGCCGGTCTGATCCTTTGCAGCCATCGGGTCTGGGAAATCAGCCGGGATCTGGAACAGGTTCAGAGCTTCGATCCCTTACGCGAAAGTCATGCGACCCTCTACCTGGCCAGCTTGCGCGGCCGCTCGGGGGACAGCCGCAGCCTGCTCGCCTCCTCCCTGCGTATGAAACTGACCCACCGCATCGCCGTCGTCCGCAACGTGGCCAATTCTCTGGTTCTACTCGGCCTGATCGGTACTGTGGTCGGTTTCATCATCGCTCTCTCTGGCGTCGACCCTGAACAGGCCTCGGACGTCAGCGCGATCACCCCGATGGTTTCCACCCTCATCGAAGGCATGTCGACCGCACTCTATACCACGCTGGTCGGCTCGATCCTGAACGTCTGGCTGATGGTCAACTATCAACTTCTGGCCGCCGGAACAGTCAAATTGATCACGGCTTTGGTTGAATTCGGAGAGAGTCATGGACGGGCTTGATCACTTCGACGATAACACCGGCGACACCGTTTTTCGGGACATCATCTTTCTGGCCCTGGCCGGCTTCGTCGCGATCGTTTTGCTGCTTCTGCCGCATCTGAATCCGCCCGCCAAGGCCGAAGCCGAAACCAACTCGCCCGGCAACGTCATCGTCGAGCTGCGTTGGCCGGACGATCTGAACAGCGACGTCGACCTCTGGGTCGAAGCGCCGGGCGACAAACCGGTCGGCTATTCCAATAAGGGCGGCGTCTCGTTCAACCTTCTGCGCGACGACCTCGGTAACCTGGCCGACGCCACCCGGATGAACTACGAGGTTTCCTACAGCCGCGGCGTTCCCAGCGGCGAGTACACCGTCAACGTCCACCTCTACCGCAATCTTAGCGGCGCCGTGGTCGTCCCGGTCACTGTCGTGATCAGCGTTAAGCCCACGGAAGAAGCTCCCGCGAAACAGATCCTTGCGACGGGTGTCGAGCTGAATCATGAGGGCCAGGAGATCACCGCCTTCCGCTTTTCCCTCGATGAAAAGGGGCACCTGATTTCCGGCAGCGTGCACGACATGCCGCGGCCACTGCGCTCACGCAAATCCTGACAAAGCGGGACCCGACAGCGCAGGAAACTCAGCTGAAACAAAACCCAGGCCGCTTCACACCCGCAGCGCCCCAACGCGTGTAACAACCAGGAAAACATAATGGACAGCATTCGGATTCTCTTCCCCATAGCCGTCGCCTTGATCGCGATCCTCGCGCAGATCAGCGTCTGGTCGCCCCGGCGGCTTTGGGTCAAGGTTACGGCTCTGTTCACCATGTCTCTGTTCCTGCCGGTCGCTTACTTCAGTCTGGAGACCCTGCTAAGCCGCCCCAAGCCGGTCGAGATGGAATGGGCTGCCGAAAACCTCGCGGAAGCCAGCGTGATCGCGGCACGCATTGATGAAGACGAATCCATCTATCTCTGGCTAGCAGTCTCCGGTGTCGAAGAGCCACGCTCTTATGTCCTGCCCTACAGCGAACAGGCTGCGCGGCAGTTGCATGCGGCGCAGCAAGGGGCCGAGCAGGAAGGCACTGACGTCAAGATGCGCAGGCCGTCTGAATCCGGTCAGGACGATCAGGAGCCCATGTTCTATGCGCCTCCGCAGGAAACGCCTCCGGAGAAACAGCACGCCGCAAACGGTCCGCAGATCTTCCAGGGCTCCAACGGTAACCAGTAACTGCATGCGCGGATCTTTCCGGTCCTCCAAACAAAGCTCTCCAAAGGCGATCAAATGAAGAAAACGCCACAACGTCCTACAGTTTGGCAGCCCCCTCGCCCCAGTCGGCTTCTGATTGGTGACCGAAACCAGTCCCAGCGCTTCTCAAATGCCATGGCGATGAAGTTCGCTCTCACAAATCCCAGATTGGAGCGGGCGCGGCAGCTAACGCGTGCTGTTACGCCACCAAACTGTAAACTCAAGCTGTCATAAAACCGGCCGCCGTGCGTCATAACTTCTAAACCTTCTGTTTTTATCGTCCCTTCGGATCTAGCCGGTGCCCGGCTGACTCCATGAAGCGCTGACCATTCGTCGAGTTGGGTTCCCTGTTTGATCGATAGAGGCAACGCTTCCCAAAAACTGGCGAAGCCGGTAACACAAACTGAACACAGGACGCGCGAACTCACTCCTCGTAAAGCGCAGAGATCCATTGTTTCGAATGCATTTGATTTTGCTTTTGATCTGACCTCGAGCTCCGGGGCATAAAGGCTGCTATGAAACCGGCGTTCATCCATCTCAAGTTCGGCCCTGAGGGCGTCACTGCCAAAGGCGACCCCTCGTATTACCATGGCAATGCCGTGACGATGAGCGATGGTTCGCGCAACGGCGTTTACTCAGAATGGGACTGGGACGGCACGACTCTGCGGGCCGGCAACTGTCGCTACGGTATGTCCCCGCTCTTCTACTACTGCGGTGATAACGAGATTTGTCTGTCCAATTCGATTCCCAAGATGCTGGACCTCGGGGTACCGCAAGATTGGGACGACGACGCGATGGCGGTCTTTATCCGCCGCCATACATTTCTCGGCGAGGATACGCCCTTCAAGCACATACGGGCGACACCGCCGGGCGCAAAACTCACCTGGCGCAACGGCCGCATGGATCTCGAGGGCAAGCGCTTTGAGCCCAAACCTCAGCACCTGAAACGCTCCGCGATCGTCGATGGCGTGATCGAGCTCTTCCAACAAGCAATCGCGCGTCGCCTGCCCGACACAGAAGACTTCTATCTGCCTCTGACCGGCGGCAAAGATTCGCGCCATATCCTTCTAGAGCTTCACCGCCAGGGCGTCCGCCCGAAAGCCTGCGTCACCGCCCGCAAAACCGCGTCCCCATCCGACAACGACGATTGTGCTATCGCCGCCCAACTCACCGAGCGCCTCGGCATACCTCACATTATCCTGCCACCGTCAAAATCAATCGTTGCCGACGAACAACGCAAAAACCTCCGCACCAACTTCTGCACCATCGACCACGGCTGGTCCATGCCCCTGGTCGACTTCCTGGAAGCCAACACTTCACTCAGCTACGACGGGCTCGGGCTGGATGTTTTTTTCAACACGATTTGGTACAGCGATTTGCGTGCTAACTTGTTCCACACTCGTGACTTTCAAGAACTCGGGCGAGACCTTCTTGGTGAATCAGATACAGCGTTATCTCTCACTCTTTCATCTGAAGCATTAAGACGCTTTGACAGAAACAACGCATTAGATCATTTGGCGAAAGAGCTGAAACTTCACCTCAATTCTCCTCATCCAATAGCATCTTTTCAATTCTGGAACCGCACACGAAGAACAACAAGCATTTTCACATTCGGCTTGCAGTATACAATACCTAATATTCATACGCCATTCCTTGACAATAACTTATTCGATTTTGTAACGAGCCTACCCGCCGACGAGTTGCGCGCAGCTCCGCTGCACCCTGAAGTTTTAACACGTGCTTACAAAGATTTTTGCGACATTGATTACCAAATTCAAAACAATAAAAGCAAATCAAAATATACGCGACTCAAGTCATCTCAATTGATAAAATTGTTTTCAAGCAACAAAAATATTGCAAAAACTACTAATAAGAAAAAAAATAACAAGATTTTATTTTATATCGCAAAGTCATTACTGACTGGAAATGAAGATGATTTAAACTGGATCAAACCTGATTTACTATTGTTCACAAAGCAAATTGAAGAAAAGTTAGTAAATTCAATGTGCACGAGGTAAAAATCTAATGATTAAGTCAGCTTTAACCTCAAGGCTTATCATCTTCGCTCCCAAAAAGTCGAATCCAGAAGATTCGCAAATAATGCACTCACTTGAACCTTACTGTCGCGATCAAGGTATGCGTGTATTTAAAACTCACCCTTACTTTTTAGCATTCGAAACGTTCACTGATTCAGAAATCACACCGACAGGCCGACCTCTTCTGATCTGCGATCTTCTGCCAGGAAAAAAGGCTTCCGATCGCGACTTTGCGTTTTACTCAAGCGAAATAGACTGGAGCAGATGGCATCAAAAAGCAGAAAATCAAGCTCAGTTCTACAACCTTATTTTATCTAATCAAACCGAGTTCACTTTAGAATCTGACTTACTAGGTCTAAAACAACTGTATTTAACCGATACCTCACATGGAACGCTGATCACTTCTAAAGTCATCGACGTTTTTAGATTGGATAAAAGATATATACAACCTATTGATCAAGTTGCGTTGTCACAACTTATTCTGACAGGACATCCGTTTGGAACGCGTACCATTCATTCCAAAATACGGCGGACAAGCACGGGCGAAAGACTACACTGGGACAATTCATCATGTGAATTGTTATCATCTAGGCCTAGGCGCCTGAAAATTTCTAACGATGTAAGGGCAGATTCAGGGTTGATTGAATCAGTTCGCTACATTGATGACTCAATATCGAACAGCATAAGAACACGCACAGAGGGAATATCAAAATCAATTAACATAGCTTTAAGTGGAGGCTTTGATTCTCGAATATTAGCTGCTGTCTTGCGAAAACAAACTTCAGAATTTAGCGCATTCACTTATGGTCATTGGCACCACAGAGAAGTCCTAACTGCAAAAAAGATTGCTAAAATACTTGGAATAAATCACTCAATATTACCTTATCCAATCGATAATCATTACAAAAGAATGAGCCTATTTTTAAACACACTCGAAGGGCAATCTGACAGTAATTCTGTGCAAATTGCCAACTTGCTCCAGATGAACAAACCTCTTGGAACTCCACTCTTTCATGGGTTCATGTCCGACGCGGTCGCCGTGACTCGGTTCTCAGATAAAAAAAATGGCATTGTACCAAAGAGTCTGGATGAAGCGGCACTTAATCTCGCGTCTTCTATTGTGAAGTCAGAAAGTCATTTGAAGTTCATCTCAAATTTACTTGAGATTGAAGTTAGCGCTCCGAATATATGTGATGAAATTCGACAAGATATGACGAAAGAAGGCCAAGCATATCACTCTGCAGTATTGTGGGATGTGGAAAACAGACAGCGACGCTTTATCGCAGGTCACATTCCAATGCTGGGACAAATTTTTGATATAATCACCCCATTCTATGACAAGCGCTTGATGTCTTACTGGTTATCGATGCCACGTATAAGTCTTGATGAAAGATATCTACAGAGGCAGCAATTAGCAAAACTATACCCAGAGTTAGCTAAGATTCCGCACTCGGAAGAAACAACACCGATCACACCTAATTTATCCAACCAATTAAAATTACTTATCGACACAACACTTAGAAAAATGTTTATTACACCGTTTCAGAAATACACAGGATATAGAACATCAAATATCTGGTCTTTAAGTGGTGGCATGGCGACCAACGACCTGAAAAATCACATGCAGGCTTTATTTTCAGAAAACATCGACTGCGCAGATAGAGTTCTAGGCCTTGACAACTTTCGAAACAAAGAGGTAATGGCTTACTTTGATGTGGGCCCATCGACTGGTGACTACATCACTCCACGCATTATTTTTCAAACAACAGCCTACGCTAAATGGATTGAAGATTCTTTACAATAAAGCATAAGCAAAGCGAATCTACCAAAAACAAATCGAACTGACGCTTGTCTTCAACCTCGCTTGCGTCGTTGCTTCCATTGAATTCAAAGGCGGGTGAAGCTCGTTTGTAGCTTCACCAAACCGGCCAAATGCCTCGTTGGCTAGCATAGTATTCAACCCCCTCGCAACAGCTTGCCCAAATTGCTCATATACAGCTATGCTGTTCGTTCCTCGACGAGGTTCGAGAGTGGCACCTTCAACGTTGTATTGATTTTTATAGTAAAATGTCGTGAATCCAGATGACGCAGTATTATTTTGCTGCGTAATTGAGTTCGAGTAGTGCAGATCGACTGAATCACAAAATGAAATTGAAATCGGTGTTGGATCTCGAAATATCTTGTCGCTACTACTCCAAGTTAGGTTATGAAAATCGATGACAAATCGTAGATCTCTAGGATCTATTCCCGAAGCCCAGTCCCGTACTTTTCTTGTTGCTTCAAGTTCAAAATCACCCCAATCTCGATTGAGGTTCTTATCTGCATTTAGGCCAGTAAACTCGGATCCAACTGGATGACCAAGATACAAGCCGGTAGAGTTTACCCAAACAATGTATATTTCGAAATTTTTCCTAACATCACTTGCATTTATGTCATTTCCGATTAACCACTCAACCAGCCCCTTAACTGCCCATTTTGCTACCATTTCGCCAGAATGAATATTGGCAAAAATAAGTAACTTTATCTTAGCATTTAGCGAAGGGTGAATTGGTGGTTGAGTATCGGAAATTCTAATCGCATATTGATTGAGAGAGCCAGACGAACGACCATTTTCATCTTGGATATTGGTAAGTGTTGAAATAACACCGTTTTCGTCTGCGCCATGAGGGTTAGTTACGTATGGACTGAGGAGCCAGTCGCTTACATCGGAAACAATATCATTGTAGTAGTAACCAGGCTGGTCTCCGACAAGTATATCTGAGACACCAAAAGGCGTAGAATTATAAGACGTAATAACGCCATTTTCTAACAAATTGTTATCAAACAGCGTCCAATCGTCTTTTGTCCCGCTTACAGGTCGCCACCACAACTTTGTATCCAGAGTAAAATTTTGATTTAAGTCAAAGTCTGATTCGGACACTTTAAATTTCTTTACACTTGATCCATCAACATTATTTACTCGAGCTTGTATAGTAAGCCAATCGCGAGTTGTGTCCCTGTACGCAAATTTTCTCGGAACCAGATAGACTTCAGTTTGATTCGAAGAAACCGATATTGTTGACAGTTCCTCACTTACTGTTGCACCATCAAAACTCCCAACAACTTGTACAGTTAAAGTTGACTGTTGGTTTTCTGCATGACTAACCTGAATGTATTTTGGAAGCTTAGATACGCCATTTAATGCTCCGGGAAGAGGTCCACTATCGTTTTCTATGTAAGAATTTTGCGATAATGCACTCATACTCGACGCGACCATGCTTATACCGTACGTCGGGTCAACTACATGAACAACACTCGATAAAGTAGCCATATTTGACGTTCCACCAAGATGGGAATGCCAGTTTTCTTGAAAGTCAGTGCTAGGTGCGAGAAGTAAGTCTGCTTCCGCAAAAATATCTGTAGGTTTCAAACCATCTTCAAATTTTTGTATTTCATCCTCATCGGCAATGCGATTCACAATTGCAAATCTAGCGATCTGACCATTAACACCTCGATCAAGATGAGCACGATTTCCGATGCAGATGTCACCAGCTGTTGAACCTAAATTATTACCAAGAGAACCTCCAAGAATTGGTAGCGAAATTGAGTTGACGTAAATCTTTGTGTTCAAGGGAGAGGGAGCTGCACAATTTGAGCACGTCCAAACTATTCGGTTCCAGTGTCCGGCAGATAGGACGTTACTCGCTGTATAAGCTTGCCCTGTTGCACTTCCAAAGTGCGCTGATCGAATTGAGTTTACAGTCCCTCCTTCGTCTGAAAGCTGCAGTATAAAATTTTGAAATGTGTCGCTGCCAGCATTTCTAGTGGCGCTGAATAGATCATTGTTTGCTTGCAACGTACTACTAGGCATATAGAAGTCGAGCAATATTGACTTTGTACCGGTGTTTAGGTTCCCAATGTTGCTGTACACTACCCGTGCAGACGGACTGCTGAAATCAAGAGCCACTTCACCCCTCCCCTTAAGCAGACTCGAGTTCGTCGACGTGCCATGAGGTAATGGTGACGGTCGCACCTTGCGTGATGACCGGATTGTCGATCTGCATTTCGCCGCCCCCGTTCGTGGCGGTGACGGCGCCGTCCTGAACCGGGTTGCCGTTGCTGTCATAGGCACGGAACCAGCCGGCCGTGCCACCCATTCCTGCATTGGCGCCGGGCTGGCCGTTCAGGCTGGCCCGCGCGCCTGGGTTCATATCGACCGCATTGCCAAAAGCCGGACTTTGCAGAGTAATGGTTGCCAAAAGAACCCCGCTTGCCGGGTCATCGCCGAACGCAGGTTGCGTACCGCTTCTCAGCTCGATGTAACCGGGTCCTGTACCGGCGTCGAGCCGGTCGACCTGGGTGTTGCAACGATCGAGAGCGGCCGCGTTGGGAATACGTGTCGCCATAGTCTTTTTCCTTCTTTTTCTCACCTGGCCGTCAAACCAGATCTTGTGCCAAAAGCCGGCGCATCCGCGCTTCGGGTGCAACGGCGTGAAACTAGTGAAGTCATTTGGAACCTTACGTGCCCAACCGGCGTGCCATTTGAAGGATCGGGGCGACCAGATGAGCACGAAAGCACCGCTTCGGCGGCGCCTCCAAAAGGTCCGCAACGCCCAGAACAGACAGTTTGAACGCCCACTTGCCCGCAGGCCGCGTGAGGCCGGCCGGTGAGATCCAGCGCCCCCTCTTCGCCACCAAGCGAATTGGCGTTCCGCCACGGCTTCTTCCTTCTTGTGTCCGCGGGGGGCTGGCGATCGTTTGCTTGAACCTGAGCGCCCCGTTAGAGACGGGTAAAGTTGATGCTGACCTCCAGCACCGAAGCCGCATTGACTGCCGAGACTCCGAGGCTCAGTTTATCGCCCGCTGCGAAATCGTTGTCGTTCGCGGTCCCCAGGGCATTGGCGCTGCCCGCCATCGAAACAGCCAGGGCATTGAGACCGCTCAGCGAAGCGCCGTTACGCCGCACCGCCAGGGTCAAGTTGCCTGCGGACAGGCTGAAGTCGATGCTGTCGAGGCGTGCAGCCACAGGCAACCGGAACACTAGCGTCACCTCGCCCTCCTGCGGCGACGGCTCGAAGTAGGAGACGGCGGCCTTTTGCCCAGCCAGGCTGATCGGAATGGCCGATTTCAGCGACTGGCCGGTGATCGCTCTGGAAACACCGCCCTGAGAGACGGCGATCAGATCCGTATCACCCAAAACGCTCGTGGTCGCGAGCTCGGAAAACTTAGTCATGCTTTACTCCGTGGTCAGCCTTGAGTCCTTGATGGGCCTTTATTCGGTGGTAAGGGGCGCCAGCGCTTCGGTGGTCAGGTCGCTGCTCGCCTCCGTCTGCATCACAACGCCGGAGAGATAGACGTAGCTCTCGCCGCCGCGGTACTCCGGCCGCGTGTCCGCGGACCAAGCCCCTGGCCCCGTCGCAGGCATGGCTGCGCCAAAGGCCGCCGTCATGGGATTTGGGACACGCGGGCATAAAGACCGCCCGGCGTGCCGCCACTGACATCGGCGCGGACCCGTCCTGCCCCCAGCTCGAAGTTCCCCAGCCCGGGCGCCCCGAGGGTGACATCGCCGCCAACGTCCAATGCCGTGGCGCCGTCCGGCCCGAGGTATTGCAGTTTGACCGTTGCCCCGCCAAAGGCACCGGCGACGGAAAAGGTGCCGCGGCCGCCCCGCCAGTTGCGCCATCCGGCGTTGTCGCCGTTGGCAATCAGGTTGATTGTCATGTCTCTTCCGATCCTTTCCTTATGATCATTCGCCCAGCAGGCGTTTGCGCGCCGTGCGGGCGCCGGCGGTCAGACCATCGCCACCGGTGAGGATGTTAGAGGCCCGCCCGCGCGCCTTGCGCTGCCGCTCCCGTTCCGCCGTCGCCGCGGCCTGAACCTCTTCATCGTCCTTTTCGGGTGGCGGCGGTGGTGGTGGCGGGGCCTTTGGTTTTTTCGGGGATATCAATCCACCCATGGTCCAATCTCCAGGTCAGTTGCGTGTCATCCAAAGAGGTCGTAGTCGCTGCGCGCGAAGGGCATCCGCTTCCGCCGGGCCGGCGCGGTCGCGAAACGCAAACTCATCAGCCCATAGCGGGTCGCCGCCATCAGGTCGTCGAACTCCTTCACCACCCGGCCGTCCTTTCGGTGATAAAGGCGGTACTCCACGAACCACTCGTTCAGGTGGGCGAAGACCTTGAGCCGTCCGGTCTGCATGCGCTCCAAAAGCATCATGAGTCCCGCCTCCACCCCGTTGGAGCCGTCGGCGAACTGCGCATGCGCTTTGAGCATCGCCAGCCCCTGTTCCCGATAGACCTCGGCCAGCATGCGCCCGCTGCCTTTGTCATGCTGCAATCCGTCGTGGGGCCAAGCCCAGGGCAAACTCTTGCCCCAAGCCTTAAGCGCCGCTGCGTGGATCACCGGCGTTTCCTGCTTGGCCTTATAGGCGTGGGTGACGTAGAGGCAGTCCGCGTCCCGGTCCCAGGCCAGCCGCACCGCGGCGGTCGGATGGTCCCAGCCGAAATCCAGCGCGCCGATCACCGGCCAGTGCGGCGGGATCTCAATCGCGGGCGTTGAAATCACATCGTCGTCTATCGGAAAGATCCGGCCCGAACCCAGCACGGGAATGCCCTTGGAACGGGCGTCCCGTTCATGGACCGGATAGCTCTCGATGATCGCCTGGCGCTCGGCCGCGTCATAGTGACCGGCGTCCCATATGGTCATGGTGGTTACGTGGCGCGTCATCTCACACCCCCGTCTCGCTCATGGCATCCGACAGGAACAGGCGCACCACCTCCGACATGCCTAACAAGGGCGTGAAGGTGATGATGGTCATGCCACCGGTCGCGTTGGTGCGGGTCAGGCCTTCGGAGTAGATCTCCAGCGGCGGTTCCTCGTCGAACCAGACTCCGTCCAGCGTTTCGCCCTGCCACTTCTCCCGGCCCTTTTCGTAGGACTTGAAGGCGAGGGTCGAGGCGCCGCCGGTCGCGTGCCGCACCACGATGGAGTCCACCGTGTCGGCGCCGCTGCGCGCCGCGCTGGTGCCCAAAATGCAATCGCCGGGAATGGCCGCCGTGCCCCAGGCTTCCTTGCGTTGCGGCGGACCCAGCAACAGCCGCTGCGGGTTGTCGCGTGTGGATTCCGCGGTCACTCCGGCCGCCCAGAGGCGTACCGGCCCATCGAACCGCCGGCCCCGCCACCAGTGCGGATAGCGCCCGGTGAGGTGCATGGCCCATTCGCAGGCGCCGGCCAAGGTCTTGCCCAACTGATTGCCAGCCATAAAGAGCCGCTCGCGGTGCCGCGCGCCCGCGTCGTGGAACTGGCGTTGCTTATCATAGGGCCGGTAGCGGCTCAACTCACTCCGGCTCAGGCGTTTCAGTTTTTCCTGCTTCAGCGCGACGCTGGATTCCTTCAAGCGCCGCAATCCGCCGGCCAAGATCGCGGTCGAGTTCGTCAAGTTCTTCATCGCTGAGGCCATCGAGGCCGCCCTCCTTTCCGTCGCGCTTTTCACCGAATAGACCGAGCTGCCGCCCGAGCAGTTCCAGCGCCTTGTTGGCCACGCTGCCCTGATGGCTGTAACTGCCGACCGTGCGGCCACTGCGGTCGCGGAGCGGCTTTAAACCCAGCGAGCGCTCGATGTTTTCCACCAGGCACTCGACGATCCAGTCCTTGTCCACCGCCCGCCCACTGCCCGAGCGAAGCAGGTCTCGCAGTGCGGCTTCCGGATCTTCTTCAGCGCTCCCCGTGGCAGCCAGATCGCCGCTCCTTTCCGAATCCTGTTCCTTCGTCGAACAGCCGCGCGCAGGCTCCTCACGCAACTCTGCGATCCTGGCCAGCAGATCCGGCCGCGCCAGCAGTTGCCTGGCCCGCGCCCGAGTATTCTCCGCCTGATAGCCCGCGGCGGTCACCGCATCGGCGGGTGCCATTCCGGAAGCCACCAGATCGGCGAAAGCCTCCTGGCGGGCCGTCTTCAATTTCGGCATGAAGCTCCCTGCGGTCTGTGATGGAATGTTGTATGGCGTCGGTTCGCCGGCATCACGCCCGGAGGCGACAGCACGGCATCCGCAAACATCAGAGCCCGCCACCAGGCACAAAAAATCCCGCAGCGGTCAGCACCGCCTACGGGTTCCGGACCTATTGGCCCGCAGCAAAACTCGCAAATTTTCTCTTTTAGGTCAACGGCATGGGGATAAAAGCTCGGCACTCATAAGCCTAAAAGAAAGCGCCTCCAGTCGTCGGCTACTCCTTCATCAATTCGAAAGCTTCTTTCGCGGTGGATAGGACCACCTTCCATTCCTCGGTTTCGATCCGGTCCCAGTCACTCACTTCTTCCTCGTGGTGTGCGGCATAGACTTTGTCCAGCGCCTCAACGACCCGTTCGACCGCACGCGCTTCTTTCGCGTTTTTCAGCATATCGCCAATCCAACGATCAGCGCCCTCGTCCAGATCGGTATCCAAATAAATGAAATCTAGGACGAATTCTATTGCGTCATGCTCTGTGTCAGGCTTCTGCACGTCCTTAGACCATACGCGGCGTTGAAGCTCGTGATCACTCAACTTCCTCATGTAATGCACAAGAGTATCCCGCATAGCCGGGATCCTCACTTCACTGTCCTCAGTCATAACGCCTCACTTCTTCAGGACCAAAAAGCAAAAACTCGAAAACGAATACTTCAACGACCGTACCGAACCAAGCTTACAACGGTTCTTGATTCAAAAACCGATCCACACTTGTCTTCCCAAGAAAAGAACATAAAGAGAACAAAAATCTCAGAGAGTCAACAAATTCTTCTCCGAAAGGTTGTAGCATCTCAGTTTTTGGGATTCATCCCGCGCACGACGAGGTCTACGGCGTACACCAATCTTTCCACTTGAGATATTCTGTTAGAGGAATATGCGACTGAGGATTGTCCTCGACCTTTCCATCGATAGGTTCACCATCCGGCCCACGAGCCGTCCCCCGGCAGTCGACCCGGACGTGATCGACACGCTGGGAAATATTGCTGCTGGCCGGGTCGCCTTTATCGACGCGGACACCATTCCCTTGATTGCTTGGGTCGCGCCATCGCACCCCTGGCTTCAGCTTTCTCCCTTCCTTATGCGCATTCTGGTTATGTTTCGCCCGCCATTCCTTCGGAATCATCGGCACCAGGTCTTTGAGTTCCGGCCAGTCCGGATACCAGGTCGAGGGATCGACCTCGTAGCCCGTCTGTCCCATAGCCTCATGTTTTTTGCTGAGGGCAACCAGCGGACCACCCGCGATGTCGCTCTGATCTGGAACGCCGGTGATCAGATCGACCGGCTGTTCGGGATGTACCAGCCCTTCTGGCTGGTCGGTCATAGGCCGGTTGTCGGGTTGTGCGCCGCCGGTGGTTAGGGGCTGCTGCGGATCGACACCCTCCCCAAAACCGCCCGGCGTAATCGTAACGCCCTCGGGCGGCGTGAAGGGCGGACTGCGGTAACGGCTTTCTTCTTCCTTGGGAATAACGCGGCCGGTCTGAAGATCGAACAGGATCAGCCTGCCCTGCCGGTCCAGGGTAAGGCCGGTCTCGTCGACAAAGGCCTCACGCTCCGGATCCCAACCCTGCAGCACCGACATCTTGTAAAAGCTGTCGTCGCCGTAGATCTCAACGATACGGGTGCCGGCTTCTTCGCCCTCCCCGATGATCTCACCCAGAAACTCGCCCTGTCCCGGAATCTTCACCTCTGAAACTCCCAGATAAGGCGCGGCTTCCGGTAGATAGGAAACAAACTGAACCTTGGCTTCCCAGGGAAGCTCTTGAGCCCAATCGAGAAAGGCGTCGATATCGTCGGAGGGATCGGCGCCGGCGTCTTTGGAGGTCTCGATCTTCCAGATCAAAGCCGCGCCGACCAACAACACACCGACGCCGATTGCCGTCATGGTGATCGGCTCCGCGGCCTTCTCCAGCTGCGCCTCGGTGGCGACCGGAACCCGCCGCCCGTTTTGCGTCGTCCAGATGAAACCGGCCTCTGCGAAGCGGGCCTCGAACTGCGCCAATCGGCGCGCGCCCTTGCCCAGAGACTTTTGAATCTGCGCTTGCGCCGCCTGCGGCGAAAGACCCTGCCCCAGAAGATCCAGGTACCTTTCGTCGAGCTGTGCAAGCAGGCTGCGCGCGACCAAGCCCCCTGCGCCTGCGCCAAAAGCCCGGCCGGCCTCCCGCTCCAGGGCAGCGATCGTCTCCGCATCGCTGTAGCGCAGACCCTCGTCGGGCCGCATCTCCAAATCGGCGCGCGCCAGGGACTGCGCCGCGTCCAACCCGGCATCGAGCCAGCGGTTCAGCACACCGCCGTGGGCACGAACTTCCGGATCCAGTGCTTGTCCTATCAGATCGGGTGCAGCCTCCCGCAAACGGCCATAGAGCTGCGCCGCAGCCACACGTTTTTCAGGATCGTCACTTAGCAAAGCAGCTGTCAGGTCCTGCGCAAGACCCGTCGTCATATGACCCGTCTTGGTCACGGTATCCGCAAGCCGCTGCCGGACGGCCTCGTCCGCACTGCCCTGCACTGCCTTCCGGAAGGTCGAAAGATAGAAATCCTCCGCCGCCTGACGGTGCTGCGGATTTTCCGGGTCGAACCCGACGCCACTAGTCAGGGTAACTGCATATTCCTCCTGCGTGAGTTCATACGCCTGCGCCTGGGCCTCCGCCTGCTCCGACGTGCGCTTGAGGCTTTCGATCTCTTCCGGCGAAAAGCGCCCTTCTCTTTCCGCGCGGCGGATTTGCGCCATACCGGCCTCGCCCTTCGCGATAGACTGCTGCAGCGCCAGAACTTCACCGGTCGCACGCTGACGATTACCGGAAGCCTGCTTGCGCTCCCACAGAACAGCCGCAGCGCGCGCGTCTTCCAGCCAGTGCGATTCTCGCTCGCCTGGCAGCCGGTCTTTCCAGCGTCCGGATTCCAGATCCAAAACCAGCCGCCGCGGATCGCTTTCCATCTGCAGCGACAGCAACCCTTCGAAGTTCCGCTCTTCCCATGCCGCTTGCACCTCCGGCCGCAGCCCCAAACCTTTTAAAGGCGCGTCATCGCCCAGCAGGCGCGCCACCGCCTCATCGAACTGCGCCGGATCCTGCGCCACCCGCTCGAACCAGCGCTCCGCGATCTCATCGGCCCGTGCCAGATCCTCTCCAACGCGCCTTTGTGCTTCGAAAGCCACAAGGTTCTGGTTCCAGGCCTGCCGCTGCGCCTCCAATCGCAGCTTTACTTGGTCTTCCAGCGGGTGCCCTCGGTAGTGCTCTTCCACCGCACCGGCCCGCTCTTCGAAGTAGCGTTGCCCCCGTTCGATCTCGCCGCCGGCTTCCGGCGCGGCGGCCTCGTCAGAAAGGTAAGTCACCTCGGCAACATCTCGGACCCGCTTGGCCTCACGGACGGCTTGACGCCCTTCCAGTTCGCGCCGTTGTTTGATGATCTGGCCAAGGTCAGACGCTTCGGTTTGAGCCCGAGGGCTATCGGGAAAAGCCACCGGCGCGCGTGCGCGCTGCGGCACTATGGGAAGGCGCGGCATCAAAATTCCTCGCTGTATCGGAAAAAGAAAAACCGCGCGGCCCACTCGGGCGGCGCGGCAAAAAGGCCTCGCAAAGAGGCCGGTCAAAGTCGTTTGTCAGTTATCGACGGCGGTGCTGGTCCACAGAAAGCCCGACCGACCGCTGGCTTCAGGGAATCGAAGGTTTCACGATCGCGGAAGTCTCGCGCCGACCGCTGGGCCTGCTCGATCCGGCGGGCGAAGCTGTCGCTCGCGCACTATGCGGGGCCTCGTCTTCCCTCTCGATCTGCATTGGCGCTTGTTTGGTGGTCAGCATAATTATGCTTCGAAGTCGTCTATTCGCATCCGTGGAACGACTTTCGAACCATGCATCGCTCAAGCGAGGGCGGTTGTCAGGGCTTCGGAATGTGGCGCGGCGACGGCTTTCTTGCGCGCTTTACGGCCTCGGGTGATTTGGCGCCGTAAATCGCAAAGTTAGCTCTGGCCTGATTCAAACTCATTTTGTTGGCGCCACCCGGAAAGTCGGGATCACTGGCCTGAACGTTGTCGTCCTCCCACAGGCAAATGGGACAGATCTCAAAACTCCCAGTGGCGTCCGAACTCATTGTCAAATAGCCGCAGCATTGACAAGGATATCCTCTCTTTTCGTTCTTAGGTGATGTCTCCATAAAACCCCTCTTACAACAAGTAAGTCCAGCAACTCTCGAAGCACGTCAAAGCTGATCGCACTTCTCGAGACCACAAGGAAATTGCTTGGAACATTTAGTGAACATTATTCAAAAAAGCGAAAATTGTCAAAAACTTTCGCTGTTAGGTCGCGACACACTCCATCAAAAACGACCCCGAATGTAAAAGCCTCGATTGAGCATCAGGTTTCGTCGTCGAACACTGCGCCCACAATCATCACTGCCAAAATTATTGTGAGTTCCAGTACCTTATTCTTGGTTCAGGCTTAAACATCGTCCTGGGCACGCCATTTACGTCTCTTATGGCGAAGGTATTGGTCTCTTCGTGATAAAGGAGGATGTCGCCGTTTTCGCGTATCTTAGCGAGAACCCCATCCGGTGGTTCATTTATGAATTCATGTGTTTTTCTTACGTACTCCCATATGGTCGTTACGTCTGGAAAGTCTCCCGAATGTTCGCCATAGTGATACGTCATGTTCTCAGACTCACTCAGTTGATCAGTTGGTGTCCAAGCATGACCTGGAGTAGATAATACCGGCGGGTTCTTGTCGGAATTTGCGGCCTTAAATTCCAGATTTCTTAACCCAGGCGGAAGCTTGTCCCGATCCACAGGCACGCTCGCCTGCGGCTCGTTCATAAGCCTGCGCTGTTCCTCACTTAGTTCCGGCAGAACTTCGGTTTGGTTCTTAGGCGTTTGAACCGGAGACTCCGTGATTAGGCCGCCTTGCTTCCCCTGAGGGACCTGATCACCGCCGGTGTCGTTCGGAACCCGCTCTCGTCCCTCGCCAGCCGGAAACGGCGTTGGCGAAAGCACGGGGACTGAGTCGGGCGAAGGGCCAGGTAGGACGATCGAACGGTCCTCTGCGCCGGGAACCACACGCGCCTGATGTTCCGGGTCTTGCGATCTTTCGGGTGTTCCGGCGCTTTCAACAGAGAGCTCGTCAGCATCGCCCCCACTTCGCACAAAGAAACGGCTGTTCGGGAAACCTTCCGTCACTTCCCGCTTCGACTGCGGGTCCCAAAAAGTGATGTCGACGTTGTAATAGCTCTCCTCACCGAGATCCCATTGTTGACGGACCACCATCCGCCCATGATCAGGGTGCATGATCTCAACGAGGCGGCTGTTGCTGTGGTCGTCTTCTTTAAGGATCTGTCCGAGGAGAACTTTGCCGTCACCGATGGATACCGCCGCGTGACCGAACAGCCACGCCGCATAAGCGGGGAAAAGCCGCGCACGCTCCAGATTGATCGCATCGTTGGCTTCACGTGCACAGTACGCTATCCCATCGGAAAGATCCGCCGCCTCGCGCGTAAGCTCACGCGCCGCCGCTGCGTTCAGATCCTGATCGACTTGAGACTGGCCATAGGCGGGCGGCGGTTGGATCGGATAGGGAACCGCTGTCGCGAGGTGAAACAGGCTGTCCTCGGCTTCGGCTTCTTTCCTCGATCCTTCGATCCACGCTGGTTCGCTTTCCAACATGTTACGCGCAAAGGTCAGCTTCGCGATCACCCGCCCGGCGTCCCGGCGGAGCTTCTGCCGTGCCTGCCTTGGTGCGAGGCCCTGGCCGAGATCCTCGAGATAGTTGCGTTCCAATTGGTCCAGGATCGGCGTTACGTGGCGTGCAGGGTCTTCCGCGTAGAACAGTGAGCCGAGGTCGCGTTGAAGACCGGCCGTCTCCTCCTCATCCAGGAAAGGCACCGTGCCATCCGACGGCAACTCCATCTCCGCCCGCCGCAAAGCTTCCTCCGGTGGCAGGCCGGCATCGAGCCAGCGGTTCAGAACACCGCCACGCGCGCGGACCTCCGGCTCTAGAGATTGCGGCAGCAGGTCCGGCGCAGCCTCCAGCAGCCGCCCGTAGAGCTGCGCCGCAGCCACCCGCCTGTCGGGATCGTCGCTTAAGAGCGCCGCCGTCAGATCCTGCGCCAGACCCTTCGTGACATGGCCAGTCTTGGCCACCGTATCGGCGAGGCGTTCCTGCGTTGCCTCGTCGGCACCCGCCTGCACGGCCTCTCGGAAGGTCGCGCTGTAGAAATCTTCCGCCACCTCGCGGTGTTGAGGGCGCTCTGGGTCGAAATCCACACCGCTCATAAGCGCGAGGGCATACTCATCCTGTGCAAACTGGTAGATCTGAGCACGAAGCTCTGCCTGCTCCGCTTCGCGTTTCAGGCTCTCGATCTGCTGTGGTGAAAAGCGCCCTTCCCGCTCCGCCCGGCGGATTTGCGGCAAGCCAGCCTCGCCATGAGCGATGGAGCGCTGAAGCGCTTGGACTTCACCGGCGATACGTTGCCGTTGTTCCCCACTCTGGTTTCTTTCACGCAGAGCAGCGGCATCACGCGCGTCTTCCAGCCACGTCGCCTGTTGCTCCTCCGAGAGGCTGTCTTTCCAGCGACCCGCCTCCAGATCCTCGATCAAACGCTGCGGATCGTTTGCCAACTGCGTCGAGAGAAGTTTGTCAAAAGTCTGTGCGTCCCAGTCCGCCTGGACCTCCGGACGCAGGCCCAGACCGCGCAGGGGACCTTCGTCGCCGAGCAGGTAAGCCGTTGCCTGATCGAACTGCGCCGGATCCTGCGTCACTCGGTCCAACCAGCGCTCGGCGATCTCGTCTGCCCGCGCCAGGTCCGCCTTGGCAAGCCTTCCCGCCTCCGCCGTCACCAGGTTCCGGGTATCGGCCTGACGCTGTTCATCCAGCTTTTGACGGACCTGCGGTTCTAAAGGATGGTCTTTGTAGTCCTGCAGAAGGCCTGCCGCCTTCTCATCGAAACGCTGCTGCTCGCGCGCGATGTTACCGGGGATCTCCGGCTCAAGCGCCGTCTCGGCCAAGCGTTCCGCATCCGTCGCGGCGCCCGCCCTTTTCGCCACGCGCTCGGCCTGGCGCTCTGCAAGCTCCTGGCGCTTCTTGACCACCTGGCCCAGCTCGGCAGCATCCGCACCAAAGTCAGCAATGGCCTTGCCCACGCCACCGCCGAAATCTTCGGCCTGCGCGCGGGGGCTACTAGAAAAAGCCGCAGGCGCACTTGAGCGCTGCGGCACTATCGGAAAGCGCGGCATCGAATTCCTCGCTATTTCGGAAAGAGAAAAACCGCGCGGCTCGCGAGAGCGGCGCGGCAAAAAGGCCTCGCAAAGAGGCCGGTCAAAGTCGTTTATCAGTTATCCAAGACAGGGCTGGTCCGCAGAAAGCCCGACCGACCGCTGCCTTCAGGGCATCGAAGGTTTTGCAATCGCGGAAGTCCGCGCCGACCGCTGAGCCTGCTCAATCCGACGGGCGAAGCTGACGCTCGCGCACTATGCGGGGCCTCGTCTTCCCTCTCGATCTGCTCGACCTTCGCCGCTTCGCCGAAGGCTTCGAAAAGTCGCCATAGAACCCCCGCGAAGGCTTTACCGCCTATCGCAAAAAATCAGTCTTTCTCGTAGTAGTGAACATACCAATCCGGCTCGTCGAACGGCACAAGAACACGAAAATCTTGACTTCTATAACGATCTAAAAGGCTTTCTTTCGAGATATAATCAATACTAACCGCACTATTTGCAGTAATAGAGAGCCCTCTGCTAGCTAATAGGTAATATACACCATAAAGATCTTGATCGAATATCTCCCGCGGCCGGTAGACGGAAATCGTCTGAATGCCAAGTTCGACAGAGCGCCTTTCGATCTCACGATAAACCTTCGCCGTCTCCACATCGAACTCTTCATACTTCGGCGCGAAATCCAGATCATTACCGGGCGTGACCCGCTCGATCGCCGGATAGTCGACCAGCATCTGGTGCAGCGCCATCAGCTCCGTCTTGTGGTCCTCGTACCACTTCAAGCCAACCTCGACGGACACCTCCTCCGAGCAGGCCGCGAGCGAAGCCGATATCAGAACGACAAGCGCCAAACTAATCCTTCGAAAAATTCCGCTCACCATAATCCCATCCAGCTGCCACAAGCCGCGAGTCAAAAGGCGTATCGCCCCAACCGAACCCAACGCCGGTCAATCCCCTGGCAACAACGTTATCGAGGAAACGTCCGCCTTCCGTTTCCAACATCAAACCGGTTGCAAGATGCAAATCCCCCGGGGCACCGCTTCCCTGTATATGAACCTGTACAAAGCCCGCTCCATAGAGCGACTGTCCAAGTCTGAAACCATAGGCATTGGCCATGATCCCGAAGTGCACATTCCCGAAATCGCTCAATTAGCGCCACGTGCAGGACCCTCAATTCAGCAATTTATCTACCTGACGAAAGGTTTTTATTTCAGTTCAAAAGATGACCTTCTAGCGGAATAGGCTCCACTTTCAACGAGCCTGAACCAGAACCCTCTCCGGCCACTTCAGGTCACTCATCCATACAGAGATCTTGGCCGTAGAATTGGAAACTGAAACTTCCAAAACACGGTATTCCTGACTCGTTGACATTGAGACAAGTCGACCCGGGGTCTCTAGCTGGCCCTCGAACACAAGCTGCAACCCCTTGCACTGATCGGCATCGACCTCAGACGCAAACTCAATCGAGGTCTCACCATCTACTTCGTGCATCGTAATCACAGAAATACAAGAGCCGCTCGTTTGCACAGCAGAAACGTCATCATAAATAGGAACGGTCACATCGGAATGGCTATGGTCGCAGAAGAACACGATACCGTTCGGAACAAGAAACGTCTTTTTCATTACCTAATCGTCCCAGCCCTTTAACTCTTTTCGCATACCAAAGGAGCTTCAATCACAGCATGCAACGTCCACATGCTATCGGCCCGTCCACATTCACCAGATAGCCGCTGCGGTCCCAAACAACGCGGCGCTAGTCGAAACTTAGTAGTCGTAAAGATCAATATCCGGAAACAAGGGCGGCACTTCCGCATAAAGAAAAGTCTGTTTCAAGAATTCAATCCGAGGGCGCAGCAATGCTGCATACTCGCTGTCGGGTGGAGCGTCAAAATACACCAAGTCGTCAGCCGAGCCGCCTGCCTCGACCGCTTTGACCCAATCCGACGCAACCACTGTGTAACCGGCAAGTGCGACAAGTGCGTCCGTGATTTCTTCATTGACCAGATAGGCTGACGGTAGGTCGCCAACGACAACCCAAATCCATTCCAGCACATCGGTTGAATCAGTACCTATGGGCCGAGACTTCTCTACCTTGTAAGCAAATACGGCAACAATCGGTGCGAAATAGGCCGCTACAAAAGTAGCCTGAATGGGCGGGCACCAAGTGTAAGACGTAAGGAACTCTCTCGCCCTTTTCTCTAGTGCTTCGAACTCCTCGTCCTCTTCCTCACTGTCGAGAAATTCTCGCCTGAATTCATCCATCGAGAAAACGAGCTCGAAGTCGACCTTATGAACCACTACTATTCCCTGCATCTAGTGTTCGCCACCGGGGTAAGGCATGGCGTCGTTAGCACGCAAATCGCAAAAGAACACATCATGAACATTTAAGCATCAAAGACTACCCGGGTCAATGAATTTTTCAATTTTTAGTGGTCAAGTAATGCGAGGCCGTTGGCCACAATCGATTGAGGCGAGCACCAAGTCCCGCGAACTCAATCCTCATCTTCCGGCTCGTACAGCATCTCGAGAAAAGCATCAAAGCTATCCGCGACGATATAAATATCCTTCGCTGTATGATCCTTCCAAATCGGAACCATATCGATGAAGATAACGGCTCCAAAGCGTTCTTCAGAGAGATCTAAGCAGATTCGGTCGTTAAAACTGTCGTTCGCAATTGGAAAAAGGCTGGAAAAAGCTGGTTCATCGAAGCGTTCTCGATGCAGGTCCAAATTATACTGGAGCTGAACAACCTCGATACCGTCATTTAGGCTGTAAAAGACTTGAATATCCATTTCACCTTCTCGGTGATCAGGAAGCGGGAACACATCTGGGAACGGTATGCCTCCGTTATGGGTGAGCAAAAAGCTTCTATAGCTTTGCGGCAAACCTATGCCGTTTTTCTTTTCAAAGGCACTGATCTCCTCAACGGAAACCAAACGTTCTGAATCAGAAATTTTCTGGAGCATGCTTATGAACCGAAGCAATGTGGCGTCTTCCAAGAAAATAGGACCTAGCAAGCAACCTAGGCTACTACCTTCCCGACTTCCGCTAACAAAATCGTCGGAGAATAGTGATTATCTACCCAAACAGACACATAAGCACTCGCACCATAGGATTTCACCTCAAGAACATCGACTTCTTCTCTCGTCATCATCGTCACCTGGCGACCTGGTGTTTCGATAATTCCATCAAAAACGCGATGATACTTCCTTTTTTCTTCTTCAGATATATTGTATGATAACTCAATAAAAACCTCTCCGTCCACGTCTGGAAGTGTATGAACTGAAATACAAGACGCATTCGCAGCAACTACAGATGACTCTGTGTGCTCAGGAACAACTGGATTTGGATGACTAGGATCATAGAAGAAGACGCGCCCACTTGGTATCAAAAGCGTCTTTCTCATTCTTTCCTCCTCTTCATTATTTCATGTGTAACGTGCCCAGCTTGTTGTCTAGAGCATGGAAGACACTGCGGCACTATCCATTCTGTTTCTTCTTCTAATGCTTGTGGGTCTTGATGATCACCTACCGCGTTTCCACTAGTGGTACCAGGATTCTTCGTTCCACAGGTATGACACCCGTGCTTCTTAAACAGTTCGTTTATCTGTCTTTGCTCAGCAGCTCTGATTCTACCTCTATGCCCCGGAATACCCTCAACGAAGTATGGACCTAAAGTCAGTGTACTTACCTTTTTGCCATCTTCACTAAGTGAGATCAGCGGACCGCCATATTCACTAGTGTCACCTGGGAAAATAGTGACGAATGGCTCGGTTTCGTGTGGCAAAAATCCCGGATTCAACTCTCCGAGTAGGTCGAGATGGGTCTGATCACCACCGGTATGGCTCGGCACTCGCTCGCGCCCCTTGCCTGCCGGAAACGGCGTTAGGGGCGCGGTAGAAACAGGCTCGGCAGGTCGTCCGGGCTGGATGAGCGGGCGATGCTCGTCGCCAGGAACCACACGCGCTTGATGCCCCGGGTCTTGGAGTCGTTCGGGCGTGCCGGCGCTTTCGGTGCTCCCTTCCTCGTTACCTCCCCTGCTTTGCACAAAGAACCGGCTGTTTGGCAGCCGCTCGGTCACCCACCCCCATGTGCCAGGTTCCACGAAGGAAATTTCGGTATCGCGATAGGCGCCTCGCGGGTTTTCTCGTTCCTGGCGGATCACCATCCGCCCGTGATCAGGATGCATGATCTCGATCAGGCGGCTGTCCTTGTGATCGTCCCGTTCCTTGATACGCCCCAAGAGAACCTTGCCGTCACCGATGGACATCGCCGCGTGACCGAACAGCCACGCCGCATAGTTGGGAAAAAGCTGCGCACGTTTCAGCGCGATCGCTTCATCGAGATCGTAGAAAAAGCCTGCGACCTCGTCGGACAGATCCGCTGCCCCACGCTGAAGCTCACGCGCCGCCGCTGCATTCAAGTCCTGGTCGACCTGCGATTGGCTATAGGCGGGTGGGGGTTGGGTCGGATAGGGAACTGCCGTTGCGCGATGGAACAAACCGCCTTGTGTACCGGCCTCATTCCTCGATTGCTCTGTCCACGCTGGCTCGCTTTCCAGCATGCTGCGTGCGTGGGTCAGCTTCGCGATCACTCGCCCGGCGTCCCGGCGGAGCTTCTGCCGTGCCTGCCTTGGTGCGAGGCGCTGGCCGAGGTCCTCGAGATAGTTGCGTTCCAACTGGTCCAGGATGGGCGTCACATGGCGCGCGGGATCTTCGGCATAGAAAAGCCCTCCCAGATCGCGTTGAAGACCGGCCGTCTCCTCCTCGTCCAGGAAGGGCACAGTGCCATCCGGCGGCAGTTCCGTCTCCGACCGTCGCAGAGCCTCTTCCGGTGGCAGGCCTGCATCGAGCCAGCGTTTCAGAACACCGCCGCGCGCGCGAACTTCAGGCTCAAGAGACGGCGGCAGCAAATCCGGCGCAGCCTCCAGCAGACGGCCATAGAGCTGTGCCGCCGCCACCCGCCTGCCGGGATCGTCGCTTAAGAGCGCTGCCGTCAGGTCCTGCGCCAAACCTTTCGAGATATGGCGAGTCTTCGTAACCACATCGGCGAGGCGTTCCTGCGTTGCCTCGTCGGCACCCGCGCGCACGGCCTCTCGGAAGGTCACGCTGTAGAAATCTTCCGCCGCCTCATGGTGTTGCGGGTTCTCAGGGTCGAAGCCGACACCGTTCATAAGTGCGAGGGCGTATTCGTCCTGCGCGAACTGGTAGATCTGGGCGCGAACCTCCGCTTGCTCCGCTTCCTGCTTCAGGCTCTCGATCTGTTCTGGCGAGAAGCGCCCTTCCCGCTCCGCCCGGCGGATCTGCGCCAAGCCGGCTTCGCCGCTCGCGATGGAGCGTTGAAGCGCCTGAACTTCACCGGCGATACGTTGCCGTTGTTCCCCGCTCCGGGTCCGTTCGCGCAGAGCAGCGGCATCTCGCGCGTCTTCCAGCCAGGTCGTTAGCTGCTCCTCTGAGAGGCTGTCTTTCCAGCGCCCTGTCTCCAGATCCGTAATCAAACGCTGCGGATCATGTGCCATCTGCGCCGAGAGAAGGCTGTCGAAAGTCTGCGCTTCCCAGTCCGCCTGGAGCTCAGGACGCAGGCCCAGACCTCTCACGGGACCTTCATCGCCGAGCAGGTAATCCGCCGCCTGATCGAACTGCGCTGGATCCTGCGTAACTCGGTCCAACCAGCGCTCGGCGATCTCGTCTGCCCGCGCCAGGTCCGCCTTGGCGCGCTTGCCCGCTTCGACCGTCACCAGTTTCCGGGTATCGGCGCGACGCTGTTCATCCAGCTTTTGACGGACCTGCGGTTCTAAAGGATGGTCTTTGTAGTCCTGCAGAAGGCCTGCCGCCTTCTCATCGAAACGCTGCTGCTCGCGCGCGATGTTACCGGGGATCTCCGGCTCAAGCGCCGTCTCGGCCAAGCGTTCCGCATCCGTCGCGGCGCCCGCCCTTTTCGCCACACGCTCAGCCTGGCGCTCTCCGAGCTCCTGGCGCTTCTTGATCACCTGACCCAGCTCTGCGGCATCCGCGCCAAAGCCGGCAATGGCCTGACCGAGCCCGCCGCCGAAATCTTCGGCCTGCGCGCGAGGGCTACTGGAAAAAGCCGCAGGCGCGTTTGAGCGCTGCGGCACTATGGGAAAGCGCGGCATCAAATTCCTCGCTGTATCGGAAAGAGAAAAACCGCGCAGCCCAAGGAGGCGCGCGGCGAGGGAATGAAGTCAAAGAATGAGGGGAGCCCTAATCAGGCATAAAAAAACCCGTGACGGCGGCTGCCGGCACGGGATCAGGACCTATTGGCCCGCCGCTAAGATCTCAAAGCCCGGACTTCCGGTCAACGGCCTGGGGATCGAAGTTACCCCCTCACCTCCCGACATCACCACTTGATCCGAAGGGAACAAACGAGCTCACCGATTGCTGCGAAAGATCCCGCAGTCCTCCGCCCAACCGCGCGGCAGAACGTTCACCGCCGTGTTGGGACGAAGTGGATAGAACGCCATTTCCCGGTAACTCCAGGCATAGGCCTGGCAATCTTTCAATGCCGCGGCATGCAGGAAGAACTGGTAATCCGCGCGGGCCTCGCGCAGCGAACGCCAGAGTGAATTGACCTCCAGGCGATCCGGTGCAAAGCGTGCGATCGCCTGATTGCGGGCGCGCTCCAGCAGAAAAGGCGCCGAAAGAACTGTCGCCGGCAGAAGCACTGCGATGAAGATCGCCGGGGAAAAGAACAAGGAGTTTCCGGCCCATCACCGCCGCCAGAACGGCGAGCAGATTCAGACCCAGCGCCCCCAGCCTCGTCCCCATCACCACCCACGACAATGCGGCGGAACAGAAAAAAAGTGGCGGAGTGCCGAACCAGGCTCCGTCACCTTATAGGATCATGCGTACAACCAGTTCTCTTCAACTAGGTCAGATATTGATTGAAGAAATCGATGGTTCGGCTCCAGGCCAGCTCCGCCGCTTCCTGATCGTAGCGCGGCGTCGTGTCGTTGTGGAAACCGTGGTTGGCGCCGGGATAGATGTGCGCCGTATAAGTCTTGCCGTGCTCTTTCAGCGCCGCCTCATAGGCCGGCCAGCCCTCGTTGATACGCTTATCCAGTTCGCCGTAGTGCAACAGCAGCGGCGCCTGGATACGAGGCACATCCTCCGCCTTGGCCTGACGCCCGTAGAAGGGCACGGAGGCGGAAAGTTCGGGATAGGCGACCGCCAGCGCATTACAAACACCGCCGCCATAGCAAAAACCGACCGCCCCGACCTTGCCACTGCTGTCGTCCCGCGCGGCCAGATGCTCATAGCCCGCGAAAAAGTCGTTCATCAGCTTGGTGCGGTCGACCGTCTTCTGCAACGCGCGGCCTTCGTCGTCGTTGCCCGGATAACCGCCGACTGAAGTCAGCCCGTCCGGCGCCAATGCCATGAACCCGGCCTTCGCCGTGCGCCGCGCGACATCCTCGATGTAAGGATTGAGGCCGCGGTTCTCATGTACCACCAGCACCGCCGGCAGCTTGCCGCTGCCCCCGGCCGGCTTCACCAGGTACCCGCGCACCTTGCCGTGGCCGTTCGGAGAGTCGTACTCAACATAGTCGGCCTCGATGTCCGGATCGTCCTTGGACACCTGTTCGGCGAGCGCATATTTGGGCGCCAGCAGATTATAGAGCCCCATGGCCGTCATACCGCCGACCGCGAACTTGCCCGCGCCTTCTAGAAACTCCCGCTTCGTGATCTTCCCGTGCACATAGAAGTCATAAAGATCTAAGAGTTCCTGATCGAAGTCTTTCGCCGTCAATCGCATGGTTCTTCTCCCTGTAGTGAGCACTCGTTCTATGGGATCCACATCGATCTCAGCCTCGTTTTTATCATAGCAGTGTTACAGGCGCCCGTATCGTGAAACCTCCAACAATGGTTTCGTTCCATGAAAACGCACAGCTAACCAAGGTCGCACAATCGGCCGAGCAAAAATCCACATTTTAAGAGTAATTTAGCACAAAGGGCCGAAGTTTGCGTCCGCGTGGGTTGCAGTGGTGTGGCTCTATTTCACAAAACTGTCGACCACAATCGCGCTAGCCAATTGATTGCTCGGGCCAAACGCAGGTTGTCGCCGTGAAACAAACAAAGAATTACGCCGTAGGAATCCTTTGCATTACCTTGTCGTTGCTGGGCAACGCCGGTCAATCGATCGCAGCTTCAATTGACGGCGAATCCGCAAAAGTCATTGAAGAAATCGTTAACGCGCGCATCGCGGAACTCGCGCCGCAAAGCAATCTGGATCACGTCTGGACCATGCTTGCCGCGGCACTGGTTTTGCTGATGCAAGGCGGTTTTCTTCTTCTCGAAGCCGGCCTCGTTCGCTCAAAAAACTCCATCAATGTGGCGCAGAAGAACATCGCTGATCTCGTACTTGCGATCATCTGTTTCGGTGGCGTTGGCTTCATGCTGATGTTCGGTACAAGTCTAGGCGGTTTCGTGGGTTTTCAGTGGGATCTCTTCGCTTTCGACAGCCTGTCCGAATGGGGTTTTACTTTCTTTGTCTTCCAGGCGGTGTTCTGCGGAACCGCGGCAACAATCGTTTCCGGCGCCGTTGCCGAGCGCATGAAATTCGGCGGCTATCTGCTAATCACCATATTTATCGCCGTGCTCATCTATCCCCTTTTCGGGCACTGGGCCTGGGGCAATCTGCTCGACGGAGACAATCCGGCCTATCTCGCCGATAAAGGCTTTATCGATTTTGCCGGATCGACCGTCGTCCATTCGGTCGGAGCATGGGTATCCCTCGCCGGTATCTTGGTGATAGGCGCACGCTACGGTCGCTTCGACGCACAGGGTAACCCTGTTCGCATTCACGGTCACAGTCCCGTCCTTGCGACCATGGGCGCCATCATCCTGTTGGTCGGTTGGATCGGCTTCAATGGTGGTTCGACCACCGCCGGCACGCCCGATTTCGCGCAGATCGTCTCCAATACAATCATCGCTGCGGCCTTCGGCAGCTTCGCGAGCATGCTTGCGGGACGGTTACAGGACGGCCTCTTCCGTCCAGACCGTTCTATCAACGGTCTGCTCGGCGGTCTCGTCGCAATCACGGCCGGTTGTCACGCGGTATCGACCTGGGGCGCGCTGGCCATTGGATTTTTTGGCGGCGTGGTCGCCCATTACGGTGCAGAACTGCTGGAGCGGAAGTTAAAGCTGGACGATGCGATCGGTGCCGTTCCAGTGCACGGCATGGCCGGCGCTTGGGGCACACTCGCCGTCGCGTTCTTTGCGGCGCCAGAACATCTGGTCGGAAACAGCAGATGGGAACAGTTCCTGGTCCAGGGCGAAGGTGTCCTGATTGCCTTCGCATGGGCATTTGGACTGTCGTTCGTTTTCTTTAAGCTCATCGAAAGCTTCAGCGCGGGCCTGCGGGTTTCCCACGAGGACGAGATTGCCGGCCTCAATCAGGCAGAGCACGGCGCGACTTTGGGCACCGGCCTGGTCACGTCGCATCTGCTTGAGATCGCCAAAGGCGACGCAGACCTCACGGCGAGATTGCCGCAGGAACCCGGTGACGAAGCCGGCGAACTTGCCACCAGCTTCAACGCCTTGATGGATAAACTCCAGGTTTTGGTGCAGGGCATTGTCAATAACGCATCTTCACTCAGCCACGCCGCAGGCTCCTTGATGTCCGTTTCCCACTCCATGTCCGATCAATCGCAATCGACTGCCGCGTTTGCAACGGAAGTGGCCGACGAAACCGATCAGGTCGCTGAGTCCGTGAGGGATATGTCAAGTGCCGTCAGCAGCGTCGGCGGTTCGGCTCAGGATGTTTCGCATGCGACCGACAATATGATGCAGCACATCAAGCAGGCCAGCGAAGGGTCGGACAGCATTTTAAAGGCGATCACCGATATCGGCGAACACACGGCGCGTACACAAAATGTCGTCCAGGCCGCTGTCGCGGAAACCAGCGAAGCCTCCGGCACCATGACGAAACTGGATACCGCCGCTCAGGCTATCGCCGAAGTTCTGAAGCTGATCCAGAATATCTCCTCGCAAACGGAACTGCTCGCGCTGAACGCGACGATCGAGGCAGCCAGGGCTGGCGAGGCAGGTAAGGGCTTCGCTGTCGTCGCTCAGGAAGTAAAGTCCTTGTCGACGCAGACAAACAGCGCCGTCGCTGGAATCCAGTTACGTATTTCGGACATTCGCGAAGGCGCGGTCAACGCGGTTGAGGTGGTCGAGCGTATCTCCGGCTTGATCGAAAACATCAACAGCTCGGTCCTCGGCATTTCCAAAGCTGTCGATGTTCAGACGGAGTTGACCGGACAGATCACCGACTCCATTCAACACGCCGAAATCGAAGCCAGCACGGTCGCCAGCTCCATCGGCACGATGGTCGAAACGGCGGCAAAAACCGTGCAGGTGGCTCAAGAGACCGCCGAAAGCACGCAAGGCGTTCGGGACAAGGTCGCGGGCGTCCAATCTGCGGCCAATCAAGGCGCAACCCAATCGCAACAGGTACAAAAGGACGCTCGTCAGGTCCTGGAGATCTCCGATCAGTTGGAAACCCTCGTTGGCGGCTTGAACGGATCGTCCGATGCCAAGGCCGGTTGAACGGGCACTAAAAAAACATCCTCTGGATCCCTGATTGAAGCGAAAGCAGAAAACTGTGCGGCAGCCTTGTCCGGCTCGCCGACCAATGCCGCGGCACAGTTTTAGCTCCATACCCCAGCATCACCCCGTATCGATCTAGCCGCACACAACAAGACCGGCAGGGCTTTAAGATCTGCATCAATCGAGGTCGTCCAGTTGCGCCATCAGTCTTTCCGAATAGAGATGTTGGCGCCCTTTTTGAGATCTTCTGGCAAAACCAAAACCGCAAAGGTGCTGAGACCGCTGTCACCTGTTGGCAGCACCAGCGATCCAAGGCTGCATCGGACTGACAAGCGTCACGGCAGAACTAAATGCCGAACCCACTTAAGGCCGAGGTAACCGAGCAACGCACCGGTCACCGCAAGGACGGCCAGATAAATCGGCGGCATGGCCTGTAGAACTCCAATGCCCGCGCCCGCCGCAATACCAGAGATCACATTTCGCCAATCCGCGCCTCTGCGGAAGCGTTTGTCGAATTCCGGCAAAGCAATCATGCCCACAAACGCGCCGAACAGAGCCATGGCGAGGAGAAAGTGGACTTCTGTTGTCCAGAAGATCGCGCCGTTGACCACAAAGACGAGAGCGGCAACAGCGAGAATAATGGCAGCTTTGGCGAAGGAAGACATATGGGTTCTAGGGTTTTGGATAGATGCCCCGGACGGGATGCAAGCGGGCCGCTTCGCGCACCCGGTACCAGGGTCCGGCGACCTTGCGGCCGCAGACAGGCCGTAAAGCCCGTCGCGCGTCATGGCATAGGCGCCGATCCGGCCCGCGGGGAACAGGGTTGCGGAAGACAACGGCAGGGCGGAAAAACAAAAGTGTCAGGGCTTGGGAAAACCGGCTGGGACGCCGTAAGACCGCCTGCACGGACGACAGGCCGTTTAGTACAAGAGGCAAGCGGCTGTTAGAGCTTCGCCGAAGCCAGGGGCCGTGGCCTGCCCCACCCGCATTCGCTGCGGCGCCGGCTATCGTCGCTTTGGGCGCGGCCCATAGAGTCGTGAATGGGCGCTCCCCACGTGAAACCGTTCTTCGCAACGGCTTCACGCGCAAATCTTTGCCTGCTTAGGCTTCCGGGTCACTGTTGAGGGCAACCCGATCCATGTCGCGCCAGCCTTCGCCGGCCGCCACCAGACAGCTCTTACCGTCGGGCGTTGACATGATGATGGTCCAGGTATTGCCGTCACCGGTGCTCAGCACCTCGACGAGACCGCCCTTGCTGGTCAGTCCGACCGCGACGGGGGCTTCAGAATATTTCTTTGCGAGAGTTGCCAGGATCTTGTCCCGGCTGTCGCACTGAGACTGAGCGAGGGCCGGCGTCGAAGCAATCGAGGCTGCGATTGCGAGGCCTAGCCCCAGAGTTACGGATTTCAACATCACGCGCTCCTTTCCGCACCGGAAAACAGAGGGATTTCTTATCGGCGCGTGAATTTACGGTGACAGAAGTTAGTAAACTTAAAGGAAAGAAGTGATTAACCAGTGATTAACATGGTTTAATTGTAATATTTTGCTGGAGCCTCAATTTCACTGTATTTTCTGAGCTGCAAGTGCCCGTGAAAAGACCATCAAGCGAGTATATTCACCGCAAGCACAACAACTTAAATCACAGAGGTGAATAGGCTGCGAATCAATACGCGCCGTTGGTGCTCCGAAAGCTCCGGCTTGCCGCCATGCTGGCATCTCAAGACAAGGCGAAAGCGCGTGATCGACGGCGCCGCGCAGCCGGTTCGGTCATAGGAGGTGAGAAAACATAGGGGAGAACGCGCTCCTCCGCGGCTACATGTTTTGGGCGGCGGTTGTGGGAATTAAGTATTGTTGTCTAATCGCGGATGATTTGGTCAAGCTCCAGTTTGTACGTCACCGCCGGTATCATGGTTGTCTACGCGGTCTGATAGGCCTTTCATGAGGCTCGCCGCAGGATGGCTTCCAAGAGGTCCAGGCTTCCCAATGTCCCTGCCACGCGTTTGTCCCTTTCGGGGCGCAACAATACTTGCGGGATGAGCCCGAGCCTCGCGTCCCGGCGGGGACGGAACTGGTCTTAGTGTATTTGGTGCCTTAGGCGGTTTCCTCCTTCGTCCAACGGAATTCGCTGCCATCGACCCAGATACGGTGCAGGACCACAGCAAGCTTGCGGGCCAGGGCCACCCGAGCTTTCTTGGGGCCGATGCGGGCCGCCTTGCGCAAGGCCCAGGCCTTGGGGGCCGACCAATTCTTGGTCCTGACCATCAAGGCATTAGCCGCTTCATAGAGCATGTGCCGCGCGAGCGCATCGCCCCGCTTGGAGATCCGGCCGGACCAGTCGACTTCACCCGATTGATGACGTCGAGGGGTCAGGCCGAGATAGGCACCCACCGCGCTTGAGCGGGTAAAGCGGTCCGGATCGTCGATGGCGCTCACAAAGGCCAGCGCCGTCATAGGACCCACACCGGGAACGCTCATCAGGCGTGTGCAGACCGCAGAGGCCGCGGCTAAGGCTTTGATGTCACGTTCCAGCACCTCGATCTGAACCAGTAAGCCACGGCGGGCCTGCAGCAGAGGCGCCACGGCCTCTTCCAGCAAGGCCTCCTTCCGCAGCAATTCCCACACCCGCGCTTCGAAACCGCGCCGGCTGACCACCCCAACAGGAAGACCAAAACCCCGCAACAGCGCCCGGATGCAGTTCTCCAGATCGCGCCGCTGCTTCGTCAGTTGCTGACGGGCCAGCAAAGACGCCCGCGCCAGGCGCGCTTCCGGCCGCTTGGCGGTCACTTCCCGGTACCAGCCGGTGCGGGCCAACTGCGCCAGCCCTTCCGCGTCATTGGCATCGCTCTTGTTCATCCGGCAACTCAAGGCCGCTTTGGCGCGTCGGGCATCGATGATCACCGCCGGCACACCCAAAGCGCTCAGTTCGCGTTGCAGCCAGCTCGATTGTCCACCCGTCTCCAGAACAACCAACCGAACCTCGGGCGCAAGAGACCCGATCGCCGAAGCCAGAAGATCCGGACGGCTCACTTCCCGGCGCCGGCCAAGAACCTTACCTGCCTGATCGACCAAACAAAGATGGGTTTCTTTCAGGGACACATCCAAACCGATATAATACTCCATGATCGCGCTCCTTCATGGCCTACTGGGGCTGCTCAACACAGACCCCATACTATAGGCTCGGAGCGTGACCAGCCGCGATTACGGCCATGTCCCCGGAACTCTTAACTCTCGCCAAACATGCCATGGGTGAAGACTGGAGACCGCAAGCAGGGCGTCAATTAAGTATTATGCTCCCGGTACTCCCCTGAACCCGATTATTAGACCTGATTCCAGCAAGATTAAACGCCGCGCTCCGCGTAAATACTAAAAATAGGCAAAATTAATACCGCCCCAACAAAGATGAGGATCATGCCAACTACAAACATTGAGATCTTTGGTAAGCTATCACTCCTTCTCCAGAGCAATGCAATCATCAGCCCCAGAAACAATCTAAGGGAAAGAACCCATAACAAAATTCCTAGAGTGTATGAAGCGGCGATGGTCGCACTTATCGGCTCAATAAAGCCAATCCAGACAACGGTACTCGCCACAATAGCACCTAAAATTGGAAACATTACTTTTGTCGGCGAGAAAGCGAGTTTTAGCGCCTGATACATACTCATCATTTGAAAAGGTCCTGGAAGGAGTCAAAGGAATCCGAGACCGCATTACTAAAACTCTCTCGCGAGAAACTAACGCTGACGGACACGTCAACACCTGCGCTCGCACCAGCTCCTCCCCCGATGCCAGTTGAAACCCGTCCGTGATTGTCCGTAGAGAAGGGGCCAAAATTTCCATTGAAACTTATGTCGTCATATCCTGGGGTTATCGGCCCGTTCGTGCCATATCCAAGTTCTGGGTTATAGCCAACATCGAAATTCCCAAGAATTGCACCTCGTCCTTCAATTCCTATCTCAGCAACACCTTTTACTTCCGCTGCAGTTAAATTGAAACCGTCTTCCAGCGGCACCTTCCTGCCATCTTCTGCGAAAAACTCGGCCATAACTTTACCTCGCAACCCTGCGCGATATCCACTTGTAACGGTAACGTTGATCTCATCTGTGTCGAAGTTATAGGAAATTTCGACATGGACTCTTCCGCCCACTTTAGAGATTGCAACTTGGAAGTCTGTGCCAAAGCCCAGAGTATTTTGTTCAAGTCCAAGAGCTTCCCTTAAGGATTCAAGTGACAAATCGGCAAAACCCGTTGGCGGGACACTCTTGGGATTTATACTCTCAATCCTAGCTCGAATAGCTCTTTCAATTGCCCTGGCGGCTTGCGTCATTGCGATCTGCCTGCGACCAAGGTGGTCTTCACTCGGATCTATCCCGCCGGCGCGTGGTGAACCGCCTTTGCAGCAGCTTTGCCCAAAGCCGAACTGATCACCCGGATCGCCATTCGTGAAGCCCTTATCATTGACTCCCCCCGGGCCTTCCCCTTGGCCGCCGCTGCTTGATCCATTTGCGGGACCGCTCCCCCGGCCGTCGTTGCCTTCTGAACCCGGTCCACCGCCAAAGCCGCCTTTGCCATGATCGGCAGCGAAGAACCCGCTTGGATCGGTAAAGCTGAGCGGATTGTTAAAGACGTAGGTGTAGCGATTGAAGCCCTTCGGCGTTTCCGGGGTCTGAACGTAAGGATCCGGTGACAGAAAGCGTCCAAGGGTGGGTTCATAGACCCGGCCGTTCATGTGAACCAGGCCGACGCCATCCAGGTGCTCATGCCCGGTAAAGCCGCGGGGGGTCTCATCGGGGATGGATGGCAGACCCGCCGTCCAGTCACTCTGACGCCGCTTGCCATGGGCGTCGTAAGAATAGTGCTCCGTGACCGTACCCGTCTCGTCGGTGACGCTCTCGATGGAGTAGATATGATCCCGGTGCAGGTAGCGCGCCTTGCTCGAAACCTCCAGGCCGGCGTCGAACTCTTTGGTGACGATCGCCACCGTGTCGCTGGCGCGGATGTAGTGCACCAGTTCATCCGGCTGGTTCATGCGGGTTCGCCGCTCGTAGGTGTTGCCCACATAGGCCGTGGTGGTGGTCAGACCACCGGTCTTCGCCACCTGTAGCACCCGTTTGCGGTCCGGCCCGTAGGTAAAGGAGGCTTCGTTTTGGAACGGCGTGGTGGTGTCGAGGATGGACTTCGGCTTACGGAACGCCGTCCAGTTGATGACCCTGCCAGCCCCAGCGGTCATGCTGCCGTTGGCGTCATAGCTGTAGGTGTTTGAACCTGCAGTCGTGACCGCATGCGGACCCGTACCGTTCTGACCGTAGAGATAGTTGCCCACATCCGACTTGTTGGTGAGATTACCGGTCAGGTCGTAGCTGTAGGTCGTGCTGTTGAGCTGGCTCGTGGTCGAGGTCTCAGTCAGTATTGCAGAGGTCAGTTGGTTACGGTTGTCATAGCCAAAGCTCTCCGTCCGGTCCCGCTGCAGATCCTTACGCTCGGTCAGATTGCCCATCTGGTCGAACTGGAAGGTCAGCTCCTGGATCGTATTGGCCCCGGAGGTTGAGGTGATCGACTGAACCAGATTGCGCGCCGGATCGTAAGTCCGGTCGGTGACCACACCATTGCCGAAGGTCTCCTGGGTGACCTTGCCTTCCGCATTGACGATATTGGCCTGCCAGTAGACCGGACCGCCGAGCGGCTCGGAGACCGAGGCCAGATAGCCGCGGGCGTTGTAGTTGTTCTGCACCACGAAGTTGGAGGGATAAGTCAGGGTATCCCGGCGTCCGGCGGCGTCGTAGGTCACCGTGGTGCGATAGAGGTCGCCCGCAATGCTTCGCTCGGTCTCGTAAGGCCGTCCGAAGCTGTCGTACTTCTGGGTCTGCGCGTAACCGTTGGAGTCGGAGATTTGGGTGACCTTGCCAATCGCTTTGGCGGCTGGGTTCAAGAGGTCATCGTAAGCCCAAGTGGTCGTGGTGCTGTCGGAGGTGATGCCGTCCACCTCGACCCGGGTCAGGCTGCGCCCTAGTTTGTCGTAAGTCAGGGTCGAGAGGTTGTTCACCGCGTCCGTCTGGGTCAGCAACTGTCCCAGGACATCGTAGCTGTAGCTCCAATTCCCCATGTCGGGATCGGACATGGAGATCCGATTGCCGCGCAGGTCATAGGTCATGGTCGTGACCCAGCCCTCCACGTCCGTGGAAATCAGGTTGCCGAACTCGTCGTAGCTGTAGAGGCTCTTGGCATTGAGGTGATCTTCGCTGGAGACCAGTTCTCCAACCGCGTTGACGATACGATCCTCGACCTGTCCGCCCGGATTGGTGTTGACGGTCAGAAAGCCGTCGTAGCTGGTGGTGAACCATCGATTGTCCGGCTCGATCAGATTGAGCCGCCGATTGATGACATCGTAGTCCGTATGGGTCCACTTGATGGACCCGGCCGCTGTTCCGGCATAGTAGGGCCGCGAGACCTCCTCGATGAGGCCACGCGCGTTGTACTTGCTGTCGACATAGACAGCCGTGCCGTCGAAACCTTCCGTCTCGGTTCGGATTTCACGGCCCAGCTTATCGAAGTAAGCGATGCTTTCGCCCGTGCTCGGCGTCCCGCTCAAGGTCACGAAGTTTTGGCTGACCATGCGGTAGACAGCGCCAGCCGGCGCTGTGGCGCAGGGATTGCTGGCGTCGGAGCAGAGCTCATACTTGAACTGGGTCTCCGTGCCGTCGGCGTGCAGTTCCTTGGTTGGACGCCCGAAACCGTCGTAGAGCCAGGTCGTGATGAGTGCGTTGGGACCGGTCAAGCTGTTGGTGACGCCAAAGCGCGGATCCATGGAGCGGGTTTCGCTATGTCCTTCGGCATTGGTCGCGCTGGTCATCAGGAGACCGTTTGTATCGTAGGTCGCCGAGGTGGTCCGGGTCGCAATGTCCGTCCCGCTGACCGTGGTGCCGGTCAGGTTGCCGAAGGCATCGTAGCTGTAGGCGCGGACCAGTTCATGGTTGGCATCGCCCGGCTCGATCACCTCCTGGGTCACGCGTCCGGTGGTACTGTCGTAGGCCCAGGACATGCTCCGGGTGACGGATGTCGCACCATTGTCACGCGACTTGGCGACCGTGCTGCTGGTGCGCTGGCCCAACAGCCAATCCGTCGTGTTGTTAACGAAGCTATTCGTTGTGGTGGTTTCGAAGGTCTCTGTACCGCCACCATCTGGATAGCCCGTCGTGGTGCTGACGACCTGGGTTGGATTGCCGTAGCTGTCGAAGGTGTTGTTCACCACCTCGACTATCAGAGGAGAATTGTTGACCCCATCGTTGACCTCGTATCGCTCGGTCGTCGAGGAGGCGAGATAGGGAAAGATAATGTTCGGTTGATTCGCGACGACCGTCTCCGTGGAGGCCCAGGTGTAGGTGGTCTTCTCCATCAGCGCGCCATTGGCGATGGCGATCTTATTTTCCTTGACGAAGCCGCTGTAGCGATAGTCCCGCTCGTAGGTCGTGGTGGTCACATTGCCGGTCTGGACATCGGTCGCCACCATCTCGCGGAAGCCCAGGAACTTGCGGCCCTGATCGTGATAACGCCCGCCGGCGTAGGTATAGTTGGTCAGCTTTTGGCCACCGATACCATCGTCCCGGCTGATCTGAGAGACCACACGGGCGGGAACCTGGATGTCCCGCTCGGGGAACGTGGCATCACTGTCCTTTATATAAACGCTGTCGTCCGTAAGGGGGCTGTAACCGGTCACTCTGGCCACACGGCCAAGACTATCAGTGGCGGAAAGCATCAGGTCCGGGGTACCAAGCGTATTCACCCAAGTCTGAATAGTATAGGTGCCGCCGGAGCCGCGGGTGGCGCGGATCCAATCCACTTGGCCATTGCCGTCGACATCCCCGAGCTGGGACTGAAAGACGTTCCGTTGCTTATCATACAAGATGCTTGGAGCTTCAAAGTTCGGATCCAGCTTCCAGCCGGACCCGGTATTGAGATAGGAGATTTTGGCGACGCCCCCCGTCGATCCGCGAAAGGACACTACGAAGTCGGGAAGGCCGTCATTGTTCAAGTCTGCGAACTGCGCATCCGTCCGTCCATAAAACGCGTTCTCAAGCACCGACGGCAGGTTGTAGCTGGTGGTGTATTCCCATCCCTTGCCTGTGCTCAACCAGGTGTTCAGAGCATAGGCCCCATTGGGGTTGCGAAAAGCTTGCGCAAAATCCCGAAGGCCGTCGCCGTTAACATCAATGAACTGGCCGCTCTTGAACTGCCATTTTGGATCTGTGGAGAGGTTGTAAATGAAGGTCGGCAGATTGTACGTGGTATCCATCTGCCAGCCCGAACCGGTGTTGAGCCAGGTAATGATCTGGTCGGTACCATTGTATTTATAAGCCCGCACCCAATCCGGAAGGCCGTCGCCATTGACATCGACAAACTCACCGTAACGCGACGCTGGATGCAGGCTATCGTAAATGTTATCCGGAAGAGTGTAGTTGGCGTCCAGCTGCCAACCGGAGCCAGTATTTAACCAAGTGGTCCGAGTATTGGCTCCATTATATCTGAAGGCTTCTACCCAATCGACCAGACCGTCGCCGTTGATATCGACAAAATCACCATGCCTGACTTTGGCGCTGTAATTTTCAATCGGGGTCGGCAGGTTATAAGCGGATGTATAGACCCAGCCAGAGCCGGTGTTCAGATAGGTGAGGAAGTAATTTGTACCATTGGTGCGATGGGCCCGGACCCAATCCTTCAGGCCGTCGCCGTTGACATCGATGAGCTCTCCCCAGACTTCATCTCTGCCGTTCTTAAACTCGCGGATGATACCTGCACCCGGAAGACTGTAGCCAGCGTCGGTTGCCCAACCAGTTGCGGTACTGATACGCGTACTCGTAACAACCACACCGTTATTTCTGCGCGTCCCGACAACCATGTCGATCTGGCCGTCGCCATTGACATCACTCAGATTGCCATAGACGACGTTCGAATACAGATCGTCAAAGACGTAGGGTGCCGCACGTGACGCTCGACTGCTCCATACATAAATAGCCGAATCGTTATAGGTAAAGCTATGCGGCATCAGACAGTTGCCGTTGGCGTCGCATTCGGTGACCGATGTAAGACGAGAGCGACCTGTGGCGATGCCATAGTCGTATGCAAGGTTGTAGCTTTTGACCAAAGTATCGACGCCGCCGACTTTGGCGTAGGTCTCAATCGTCTTCATCCGCTCCAGCAACTGGCTGCGGGCTTGAGCGACATAGCTCACCCGCGTATCAGTCCGGGCCTCGTAGGTGAAGCGTACCGAAGCCTGGTCGCTTGTGCTTTGGGAGGTATTTCCGCCGTAGTCGATGCGCGTGAGCTTGTGGGTGTTGTCCGTGGGAGACGTTCCGGTCGTATCCTCGGCGTAGCTGAAGGTCATCTCGTTGCCGTAACGGTCGGAGACCTTGTTCAGCGCCCAGTAACGCGCGTCGCTCTGACCCGGCACCTCGACCCGGGAGTCGGCTGTATTGCCGTACTCCAGGATCTGACCCGACTTGGTCCAGACCTTAAATGACTGGGGTCCGTTTCCGGCCGTGCCGTAGGAAACAATTTTGGAGAAGGACTGGATCTCGGTGCGATACTCGGCGCCGTTGTCGCCGTAGGTGCCTGCGATGGACACAAGGCGTTCGTTGTCCAGACAGAAACGGTCGTCGGCGTCGTAGTTGATCCCGCCCCGCGCCCCGTCCTGGGCGATGGTGCGGCCGCAGCGCTCGATGACCGAGACGCCGTCAAGCACCCAACCGACCCCCAGGATGCCGTTCTTCTTGCGGTGGCGGTAGAGCAGCGAGAGATCCGGGGACAGGCCGGCCACGCCAGGGGGAACTTCGATCGGCAGGCGGTAGTTGGCAGCACCTGTCTCATCGACCGCGAGGGATCCGGGCGTCACGCCGGCCACCGTGGTCTGCGCAGAAGCAGAGACTCCGCTTAGCAACAGTCCTGCTGCGGCGACAGCCGAGAGCAGCAAACCACTCCGCGCCTTAGCGGATTTGGACCCAAACGACAGGAGATTAGAAACCGATGGCATGAACCATTCCCCCAAAGGAAACCCCACAAACACAAAACCTGAGGCGGTAAAAAGCCTCAGGGCAGAAAAAAGCCGGCCTCAAGCGAAGCCGGCTTTAGCGTTCCAGTCTGGCTACCTGCCTGACCGATGGGGCAGATCGAAAGCCCATCGGCAAGACGAGCAGGAGCATCTCGCAAAGATTGCGTCACAAAAGCGTAAAGCATTACGCTCATTCACCTTTTTATGACAACGCCAGACCTAAATTACAGCTTTAGGTTATATCACAGCAAAATCACAGGCAAGTGATAACAACTACCATAAAGATAATTCTCTGTGGATAAATCAACTTATTAACCATAAATCAATGGCTTATTATGGTTGCACAACCGAGACATAGAAACCTATCCCTCTTGGCGCTCCGTGCGGCGGCATCTGCATCGAAACCTGATGAAAACTGGCACCTTTTCAATCGTGCCAGAACTGATCCAGGCAACCTCTGTCCGGCCTTAAGACTGTGCGAGTGAGGCGGGGATTATCGGGACATCTTGACCAGGAAAACGGCCGCGCTGGTCGGACAGACGATGACCCGCACCCTGCACCTCTTCAGCATCGCCAAGCGGGCCGCCTGATCGCGCCAGGGGCTATAGCGACGACCTACTGGCGCCTGCCCACCCGGTGTCTGGAGCTCTCATCTTCTGACCGCCCGCCTTCAGTGGAGATGAAGTCACGAATACTCTAGCGACACCTCAAAACCCCATGAGGCTCTATCCGCAAGCCCCCCTGAGCCGCCGGAATACCTGCTGCGCTAATCCGTGAAGTTGAACCCCAGGCCGCCATCTCCGCCAGCCGCCCCGGGGTCACGGCAAGGCTTAACCCGCGCTTTACCTATTTGGCCTAATGTTGTGGCAAATGTATGTCACATTCAAACATAACTTGCCGCTTCTGACCGCGCTGCTGATCGGCGTCTCGGCGCAGGCTTTCGCTGCGAACAGCGAGCCCGCCGACTGCTCCTACGATGCGACGGCGAAGGCTGAAAACCTCTGCCGCGAGCAGGCAATTATGCGCGATTATGCGCTTGGTTTGACTTCGGAAACACTCGTTCATACCCCACCGGTCTCTCTTGGCGTGACACCACCCAGAACGCCTTCCGAAACCGCAGCATCAGCGCAGGATGACCCAACCGCCGGTCCGCTTTCCTTGCTATCGGGCGACCTGCTCGGCAAGAACAAGGATGTAGCGCCCACCGCGACCGTCTCAAAAGCCCCAGCCAGCGGCGCAAAACCTCGCGTAACCGCTGCGGCGCCCCAGTTTCCGGCGGCAAAGTCTCAAACCGTCATCTCGAAGAGCCAAGCGCTTTCAACCTTGGTTGACCGCAACAATGCCGTTTACAAACCAGGCTCTCTCCCTGGCGACGGCGCAATTCGGCGTTACGTTGCGTTAGGCGACTTTGCGGCGCCCGACGACGCGACAGAAGTCGCACAGGCCTTCGATCTCTGGAACCCACGGATCCAGCACGTCTATATCCGCGGCCGGCATTACCGTCGCGTCCTGGTCGGCCCCTTCTCAGATCAGGAAATCAAGTCGGTGAAGCTGCACCTCGATCAGCATGGCTTCGGCGCAGCCTGGCCCCTGCGCACAACCGCGGACGCAACACCGGAAACACTGATCGCCCGCTATCCTGGTGACGGTTGATCACCCCGGCTCGGCACATCGGCGTAGCGTTCTGTCACTAAAAAATAGAGAAAAATTATGTGCGTCAATGCGCACCCTGGGTTTGGATACGGGCTTTAGCCCTGCAGGCTTGGGGCACTTTTGATGCGCCCGCTCTCACAAGCGAATTTTGAAGTGATGTCCTCGACCGACGACGAGTGGTCTCGGGCCCATGCTCCGCATCAATGCTCGTTGCTTGAAGGAGCAGCCTTTTCTTCCTGCGTCAGATCCTGAGACGGCTGGCTCTTGTCTTCGTAGCCAGCGGAAAAGCAAATAAGATCGCCGCTACCGGCGAGAAAGCAGTTCAGTCCCCGGTCGATCCGGAGCTCACCACGCTTGAATGCGCCGACACCGGCAGTCTGCTCAACAGCCTGCGCATGTCCCATATCGTGATAGGCGATGCGGAGAGCTTGCTCGCTTTTGACAGGCCCGGAGAACTGGGCCGCGAGGTCAGTGGAACCAAGCGGAACGGCCGCATTTGCCTGACCCGCAATGCAAGCAGCGAAAACACCCGACAAGAGCAGTTTGAATTTTCCTGACATTTTCTCCGACTCCCGTCAAAACAGCTCGACCATTTGACCGCATTCCCGATATTGGGTGGCTGACGCCTTGGTCATTGTTCTCATGGAAGTTGAATAGCGAAATTAAATTAACAAACCGATAACGAAGTACTTCACACCACACGCAAATACTTAAGTGATTTATTTCAAAAGCACTGAATTAACAGCTTTTACAGCGTGAAGCTTTCTCATGTTCAGCTTAGCTGTCGCAGCTAGGTTGTCCAGCTAAGCACCGCCCCCGACGAAGAGGAAGCGGCCCAGACGGCCGCCGGTCCTCATTCTGACAAGATCAGATGAACAGTAAGGCGCAAAAGCTGGGTCAGGCGTCGGGCTCGACGCGCGGCTCGATCTTAGCCGATTCTGCCTGCTGCAGCTTCTTCCAGCCCTGGCCCGCAGCCACAAGACAGCTCATTCCTTTCGGTGACGACATGATCAGCGTCCAGGTCTTTCCGTCGCCCGTCGTTAGGATTTCAACCAGCCCACCATTATTGGTAACGCCAATGGCAACCGGGGCTTCGCTATACTTGGACGCAAGCGTCTTTAAGATAGCGTCACGGTCGTCACACTGTTTAGCGGCAAGGGCGGGCGAAGAAGCCATCATCATCCCGACGATCAAAGGAAACACCATACGCATCATCTGTTCCTTTCAGTAGTTCCTGACTGCGCCGAAACCGAGCAGCCATGACACAACGATGACAGACGAACGTTAAGACTTTCTAAAATCCATGGTAAATCAATAGTTAACGGGAATTTATGAAAAACCGACTCAAAGGAAACCGCGAATACAGGCAACGCGGTTCCCAATGACGTCCTCACAATGAACAAAGGGTTAAGCGGAACATTTGGCTGGGCGGAGGGGACTAGGCTTCAAGTTAAAAGGCCAAAGCATCGCTCTGACTACAAGAACCAGGCGTTCAACCAGGTTCATTAAAAGAACAAACAAAAAGTTAAATCTCAGATTGCACTCGCGTCTGCCCGGCAATTCGCAATTTGCAAATTGCGTTGCATTTTGCAACAGATCAGGATGCAGTTTGAACAGGGATCTGTGAAGCGGTTCAGTGAGATAGCGATCAACGGGAGTTTCTGGAAGGCTGAAACCACGCAGTTTCAGCGGTTTTTGTCTGACTCAGTACAAAAATCCCACCTCTGATTTAGAGGACCCCAAAAACTGGCATGACCTTTGCTACTCACAGTCTTGGCACTAGCCCTTAGAAGCATGCTCGTTTGTGCTTCTAAGTCTATGGAAGTTACAGGGAAAACCAACTCAGCCGAAACAATTCACTGACGGCGAAGTGGCCCGGGCGAGTCCTGGGCCACTATTTTATTCCCAACTTCCCAAAGTCGATGGCACCGGACGCAAGTTGATGTCCACAGGTAGTGATCACGACCCAGGTATCGAGAGCGGATTGCGTTTTTGCTGAATCAAAGTGCCTCAGAGTTCGCCCCAGAAATCTGTCCCTTGCTGAATAGCAAGTAGCGAATTTTGAGCCACGTTAAGCGCTATCTGCTCCAGGCGATGCAATTAGCAACGCTGAAAACTTCAACTGACCTCTAGGAGCAGCAATTTGTTCAATCGTCCTGCTTCAATCGACGACTGCCGTAACTGCAACCGACACCCTAGCATTTGCACCTGCTACCCACTTCTCGCCATATCCAAAACCTATGCCCGCCGCAAGCGGACATCCAGCGAAACACCCCGCTGCCAACCCCGCCTGTCACAGCACCTGAGCCAACGTCACGCGAGGCGGTTGGCAAAACGCTGAACTCTGACAGCATGCTTTTCCAGATTAGAGAGCGTTCCGGCTCTAGAAGGTCAATTGGCGCAGCCTGGCGCTTTTGAGATAATCTGTCTCAGCGAATCGTCGCGAGCTTCCCTGTTCGCGGGGATGCCATCTGGGTCAATCTGCACAAATCGGTCGAACGACGATCGATCTGTGTCGCCCTCCCGGATGGAGTGACGCCACCCATCGTCTATCCGGAAAGACTGAAACTTGGACACTTCCCCCCGCGTAATGGTTTTTGGCCGAAAAGCAGTTCAGAAAGCCCCCCGCCTCAAGGAACTACTGACAACGAACTGGGATGTTGTCTGCTGCATTCCAGAAGAAACGCCACCTGATGAAATGCAGGAGATGGCACAAAAGGCGAAAGCCGTCGTCAGCGGACGGCCCAATAGTGCGCTTCCTCTATTACCGGTCCTGGAACTCTTTCAGATCCCCTTCGCCGGCTATGACTGGATCCAACCGGACGAGCTCCCTGCCGGCAGCTTGTTCTGCAATGCCTACGAACATGAACCCGCGATCGCCGAGTACCTCATGCTCGCCATGCTCGAATCCGAAATCGGCCTCTTAAGAGACTCGCTCGCGTTTCGTGCCAAGAGCTGGGACGGCCGCACAGCAGGTGCAGGCCCGACCCATGGCGAGCTGAGAGGAAAAAGCCTGGGCATCATCGGTTACGGCCATATCGGAAAGGAACTGGCAACTCGCGCCGCGGCATTTGGTATGCGGATCGCCGCAATTGCAAACCGTCCGAAGGCGCTCAGCGCGCCACTTGAATGGTTGGGAACCCAGGACGACCTGGGCCGGCTTTTGCAGGAAAGTGACTACCTCGCGGTTTGTTGCCCCCTCACCGATCAGACACGCGATCTCTTAGACGCCGCCGCCTTTAACGCCATGAAACCCAACGCTGTGATCATAAACGTCGCCCGTGGCCCGATTGTGAATGAGGAGGCATTGTTTACAGCCCTGAAAGACAAGCGGATCAAAGGCGCGGTGATCGATGTCTGGTATCAGTATCCAAGCCTAGAGAACCCCGCAGTGCCGCCCTCGCGCTTTGCCTTTCAAGACCTGGATAACGTCGTCATGACACCGCACAATTCCGGCTGGACAGAGGAAACAATCGACCGGCGTTGGAAATTTGTCGCTGCGAATCTGGACAGACTGGCCAGAGGCGAAGCCCTGCAGAACGTTGCGTTCGAGGGCACAGGAACAAGGGACTAGTGCGCGCGACTGCGGGGCACCAGCCGGTAGACGGTAAGTTCTTGAATTTTACCCTTTACCTGGAAACTACCGGCCGCTTCAAAGTCGATGTCACTCTCTTGAACTTGGGAAACCACAGCGTCGGACACCAGAATCGTGACCGCTTCGCCGCGATCGAGCTCCTTGCCTAAAGCCTCCAGCCGCTGGCCTGTGTTCACCGTATCGCCGACGATTGTATAGTTCATCCGCCCCGGTGCGCCGATGTTTCCTACCACCACCGGGCCTGAGTGGATGCCAATGCGCAAGCGAATGGGCGTTTGCTGATTCACCGCGCGTTTGGCGTTCTCCGCCTCCACGGCCTGTACCATTTTCGACGCGGCACGGCAGGCACGTGCAGCCGTATCTGCCTGTTCGTCCGGCGCCCCCCAAAAGGCCATCAGACCGTCGCCGATGAACTTGTCGATGGTCCCGCCTTCCGCATCGACACAACCACCGAGCAAAGCAAAGTGCTCGTTCAGCAGGCTGGCGATTTCGGCGGCCGGCAACCTTTCGGACTCGGTGCTAAATCCGACAATATCGGTGAACATAACGGTGAGAATGCGCTCCTGCGACTCAAGGCTACCGGCTTCGCCGCTTCTTATCAGACGTGTAACCAGGGAGCGTGGTACATAGGTCTCAAACCACCGCAGCCCGGCAAGCATCGAATTGAAGGCTTCGGCCTGATCGTTCAGTTCTCGAACGCGGCTGCCAGGCAGACCGCTGACATGGGACAGATCGAGTGCGCCAATTTGAGTGGCGCTTTTCGCTAATAACCTGATAGGGCGCGCCAGCCGGCGGCCGAGCACAACCGCTGCGATGGTCGCAAACAAGGCTATTGCCAGACCGGCAGCGGCCGCAAAAGCCAGCCGTTCCAACTCTTCGTCGGCGTCATCGGAGATCAGCCAGGCACCGATGGCCCAGGGCGGACTGCCGAAATCGTTGACCCAGCGATAGATGGCGACATGCTCTACCTCGCCAACCTCCATTACCACGACATTCACGCCCGCCTTCGCTGCTGCACCGAAGAGGTTGGCTGGCTCGCCCTCCCAGATCCCGTCCAGAACGATGTCCCCTACCCGGTCGATGGCCACCACAGGATTGTCCGCCGACTGCTCGGGATGCCGCTGCGTCAGAAGCGGGTGCGCCAGCACACGGTCCCGCCCATAAAGGATGAAGGCGTTCACATCGAACAGATCGCCCACCTCGGTCACGTATTTGGAAAGCTCGGACAGAGAAACGCCGACTGCGACAAAGCCGATATATTCGCCATTCACCCGCAACGGCTGCACCAGATTGACATAGCTAAGGCCGGGTTCAGGCGCAAAGACGATATCGTCCCAAAAGGGGGCCGTCGCAGCACGGGCGCGTTCGTCCTTAATCCTGGCGGTCTCTGAGTCATCCCGATCAACAGCAATCACGCTTGCCGGGTCGCCCGGCGCATCATTGAGAACGACGATTTGCCGAAAGTTTGTGTCCCAAAAGACAATGACTTCGATCTGAGGCGCAGCTGCAAGGCTGCCGGACAGCAAATCAGACATGCGCTGCTGATTCGCGGGATCGACCGCGCCGGTGGCGATACGCCGGCGAATAAACTCGACTTGCGCCAGAGCAGGTTCCAGATACCCCCTGACATCATTCTCGATCGAGCCGATGATGAGCACAGACCGCTCGTTCAGGAGATCTATGGTGTTGCGTTGGCTGGTCCAAAGTCCAATGACGAGGACCGATATCACCGCAGCCAGGACCAGCACAGCCATACTGCCAGCCAGTACCAAGGCAACCGGTAAGGTTGAAGAACGCCGCCGAACGCCGGCAGTTTCAGAACCGCTGTTCACAAGTTCACCAGGTTCAACTTCGCGCCGCGAAGACATCACGCCAACTCAAATCTCTCACAGTTATCGGCGCAAGGCCTTTGCTTTTCGCCACTCACGCAAACGCCGCCAAGTGATCACAGCGAAGGTTGTCTTGCAACAAAACCTTCATCTTGCAGGGCTTGCAGCGCGCATTACGCTAAGCCTTGGCGTCTAGCCTATCGTGCCAGGATCTTCCCGCAGCGAGCGCTGCCTACTTCATGCAGGAGCGAAAAACTAGACCGACTTCATTTTGGTGGAGAGGACGGCGGCCACCTCTTCGATCGGACAGTTACGCAGATCCTCGACGGTTTCGTCGTCGACCCAGAACAACGACTTGATAATCGCCGCCGTTAGTTGGCAGTCGCTGCTGCAGTGATGGCGCGCGAGCACCAGCGCATGGTAGTTGCGCGCCTTTCCCTTAGTGCGCGTAATCTTCTTCCATCCTGCTTTCAAGGCAGAACGGCCTGTTTCCAGGCTGACGGCAAAGGGCACTGTAGAAACGCCTTTCCGCAAGCGTTTTGCCTTCTTCTTTGCTATGATGTAAGGCAGAGCAACCCTCAGGACATGATTGTAATCGTGACTGTTGGGTTTGGCACCGGAATAGCTACTGGCGTTGGCCAGAATCGTTTCCAGTTCCTTGATGTGCTGATGGGTTTTGGCGGCCGAAACACCGGCTTGCACAGAGAAGCCCACCGAGAAAACGAGGCTGGCGACCAGCAACCCGATAGGACCAGCCCCGGTGACCGCCGCTCCGGTCGCCAGAGCTACCAAGCCCGGCGAGTTGGTCGCGAACTGCGCCACTGTTACGCCATAAGACCCAACCGTAGAGCTCGCATTGCCCGCTTTCTTCAGAAAATCGCTTCTGTGCAGGATTTTGTTGTTTTCTGGAACGGGTTTGGGCAAGGGCCCGTGAAACACATCGGCGTTGTAGAGATGCTCAGGTGCGTCGTCTGCATCGTCGTCCAAATGATCTTCGACCGCCGCGAGCACATCGAAGGGATCCTGTAGCGACATCGTGCCTTCTCCTAGCCGAGGATAATTCCATGCGTTTTCATAAATATACTGTCCTTAAATCGGTACTATAGAGAGGCGCACTTGCCAAGCACGCAATAGCTCTGGCTTCCAGCTCTGTACACATCACAAAGGTTGTTTGAACCACGACAGCCTTTCCGCGTTTACCGTTGTCGATTAACCGGCAAGCTTGCCGACAAGGAGGTCACTCTCCTTCCAGACAGGCGACTTGCTCTCCCCTTTCTGATCGGTCGCAATCACTTCCGTACCGCTGGAATCCAGCGCTCCGACAACATCTGCCGCGCCCAAGTCGAGCAAGTTATCTGCTTTGGACTCAGAGAACAGACTTATGCGCCGTGGAAGTCGGTCTGCCTGCCAGCCGTGACGCAGGTTTTTCGTTGAGGTTACGGTTTCTGTATGGCGTCAAAGATGAGCTATTATGGCATGTCCGCACTGCGGACAACGTCAAGACTGCGCTGTCGGACAGGTAAAGCGCGTTCTAGAGTCTGAAACCACGTCCGGCCCTCGCGGCCAAAGATCGATCTTGGGAGCAACACCACTCATGCCCGTGACCGCCCTTGCCTACCTCGGAGTCCGTTCCGACAAGCTCACGGACTGGTCGGACTTCGCTGGCAAGTTCCTCGGCATGCAGGCTGTCGAGCGGGCTGGAGGAACTCTGGCCTTTCGCATGGACGATCAAAAACAGCGTTTGATTATAGAAAAAGCGGACAGCGAGGGGCTGGCCTTCATGGGCTGGGAAGTCGAGGACAAGGACGACCTTGAAGCCTATGCCACGCGCCTCGATGGCGCGGGCGTGACCGTGCAGTGGGGCCGTCGCGAAGAGACGGACCGCCGCCTCGTGGAAGCGATGATCGCTTTCGACGACCCCGACGGCAACCGGCTCGAACTGGTCTGGAAACCTGCCATCGACAAGGATCCCTTCGTGCCCGGCCGTCCAATCTCCGGGTTCCTGACCGGCGCGCTCGGCATGGGACATGCCGTGTTGCATGTTAAGGATGCGGAGGCGTTGTTGCCTTTTTACCGCGATCTGTTGGATTTCAGGGTCAGCGACTACGGCCTCACGCCCTACCCGCTGTACTTCTTCCACGTCAATGGCCGACACCATAGCTTCGCCCTGATCGGATCAGGCCAGACCGGATTTCACCACTTTATGGTCGAGTATCGAAACCTGGACGATATCGGTCAGGGCTACGATCTCGCCCAGTTGGAAGAAGACAGGGTCGCCTACACCCTGGGCCGCCACACCAACGACTACATGACCTCTTTCTATGCCAAGTCGCCTTCGGGCTTTTTCGTCGAGAATGGCTGGGGCGGCCGCATTATCGATCCTGACACCTGGCAAGCGCATGAGACGCATGACGGCCCCAGCTTCTGGGGACATGAACGACTCTACATGCCAGAGGATACCCGGAAACGGCTGCGTGAAATGCGTCTGGACGCCGCCGCCCGCGGTCTGCAGGCTCCGCCCTTTGCCGACTGCCCTTGGCTCTTTGAAAAGATAACGCGCGGCTAGGCATGGGTGGCGCATCTCCAATCCGAATGAGCTTCGACGTCGCCATCGTCGGTCTCGGACCGACCGGCGCGACGCTCGCCAACCTGCTCGGGATCTGCGGGCTTTCCGTCTTGGTCCTGGAACGGGAAGCCGAGGCTTATCATCTGCCTCGTGCAGTGCACTTCGATGACGAAGTCATGCGCGTTTTTCAAACGCTCGGTCTCGCGGAAGAGATCGCCCAGACCGTACGTGTCAACCCGGGTATGCGCTTTGTCGACGCCGCAGGCAAGCTCCTGCTCGACTGGCCACGGCCGCGAGAGGTCGGTCCGCAGGGCTGGCACGCAAGCTACCGATTTCACCAACCCGATCTCGAGAAGATCCTGCGCGCAGGTCTGGAACGCTTTGATCAGGTCGAAGTCCGCAGCCGAACCGAGCTCATCGATGCCGAGGATGAAGGCCAGCGCCTGACTTTACGTTGTAAGGATCTGATCAAGAACGAGGTTTACGGTCTCGAGGCGCAATACCTGATTGGCTGCGACGGTGCGCGCTCGACAGTCCGGCGCCTGATCGGAACCGAGATGGAAGATCTTGGTTTCCAGGAGCGCTGGCTGGTCATTGACGCGCTCCTAAAACGTCCGATGCCGGAACTGGGCGACCATACCATCCAACACTGCGACCCAGCGCGGCCCACCACCTATGTGCGCTGCCCTGGAGACCGACGCCGCTGGGAAATCTCGGTACATGACGAGGAAACAGCGGAAGAGATCGCAACCAGCGAGTCCGTTTGGAAACTGCTCCGACCCTGGCTGACCTCGGCAGACGCCGAGATCGAACGCAGGGCGGTTTACACCTTCCGGTCCGCTATCGCTCAATCCTGGCGAAAGGGGCGGATTCTAATCGCCGGTGACGCAGCGCACCTCACACCGCCCTTCATGGGACAGGGTATGTGCGCTGGCATCCGCGATGCCGCCAACCTGGCCTGGAAATTGACGCTCTGCGTAAGATCCCAGGCGGATGACAGTTTACTTGATAGCTACCAGTCGGAACGCCTGCCTCACACCCGAACCTATATTGAGACGGCCATGCGCCTCGGCGGCCTAATCAATACCTGCGGGACCGAAGACGCCTTGCGCGCCGCCCTGCCCCAAGCTGACGGTTCTGCACGCATGGAAAGCATTGCGCCGCCCTTGGGCTCAGGCCTTTCGACGGGAGATCACCGCCACCGAGGCAGGTTGTTCCCGCAGCCTCTGTTGGCGAATGGCGCACGGTTGGATGACCACTGCCGCTATGCGCCGGTCCTGCTGGCAGAGAACTCTCTGCTTCATGACTGCCATCCATGGCTAGAAAAGGCCCTTGCAATGGGCGTCTCTGTCCTTTCGACAGACAATGAGCCCAACATTCGCGCTGAACTCGACCACCTAGAGACAAAGGCAGTTCTCCTGCGGCCAGACCGCTATATCCTGGGGACCGCAGCCGACGGTTCCGAGCTGCCTGCTTTGCTCAACGGTTTACTGCCGTCACCTCTTCCCGGAACCACTCAGAAAAGCGACGCAACGATATGAAACTCTGTTCCTTCCAGGCTGGCGAAAAATCCAGCTACGGCATTGTCTCGGGCGACGGCATCATCGACCTCGGAAAGCACTACCCGGATGCAGCAAGCCTGCGTCTTTTTCTCACTCAGCACGGCATGGGAAAGGCGCAATCACACGAAAACGAAGCCGCGGATTACAGTCTCGACGCTGTCACACTAGCCCCTGTCATCACAGATCCCGACAAGATCGTCTGCGTTGGCCTGAACTACCACGAACATGTGCAGGAAACCGGGCGCACGGTCACGGAGAAGCCCGTCCTCTTTTCCCGCTTTGCCGGCAGCCAGGTAGGGCACGGTGAAGCCATGATCAAACCGCTGGAATCCGAACAATTCGATTACGAGGGTGAACTGGCGGTGATCATCGGTCGTGGCGGCCGGCGCATCCCAGAAGCCGAGGCTCTCGATCACGTGGCGGGCTATGCCTGCTACAACGACGGCAGCGTACGCGACTGGCAACGGCACACCCACCAGTTCCTGCCGGGTAAGAACTTTGCTGGCACCGGCGGTTTCGGGCCCTGGATGGTGACGGCGGATGAGATACCCGATCCGGCGGCACTCACCTTGACCACGCGCCTGAACGGCGAGGTGGTTCAGCAAGCAGGCTGCAACCTGATGATCCATCCGGTCCCCTCGTTGATCGCCTACGTTTCGACCATTCTCCCTTTGCTGCCAGGCGATGTCATCGTGTCCGGCACTCCCGGTGGTGTTGGTGCGCGGCGCAATCCGCCACTCTGGATGCGCGACGGCGATCAGGTTGAGGTGGAGATCACCTCGATCGGCAAGCTGGTCAACCCGATCGTCGCCGAAACCTAGAGACTTCCGGAAGTGGGTCATGGCCAGCGCGAACCATAAACGAAGGGAAGATCGGGTCCGTTCGCTCGCGCGCGGGCTCGCTGTCCTGCGTTACGTGAATGCCGCGGGTGAAGCCAAGGTCTCCGATATCGCGACAGCCTTGCAGCTTCCCCGGCCCTCTGTCTATCGGCTGCTCCACACTTTGGAAGAGGAAGGCTATCTGGTCTGTGCGGCTTCGGACAGCCGGATCCGTGTCACGCGCCTCGCCGCAAGCCTGGGAGACAGCTACGCGGCAAGCTCTATGATCTGTCAAGCAGCCGGCCCGGTTTTCGGCGCCTATCGCGCAAAGGTCAAATGGCCGCTCGATCTGACCATCTACGAGAACGCAGCGATGGTCATTCAGGAAACGACCCACACGCAAAGCCCGCTATCGATCGACCGAGGCATGATCGGTCAGCGCCTGCCGATGCTCCGATCCTCCTCAGGCCGGGCCTATCTGGGAAGCTGCGAAGAGAGCGAACGCGCCCTCATACTCAAACACCTACGTCGTCTGAAAGACCCAGAAGACGAGCCCTATCTGGAAGCCAACAGACTCCGGCGAATGCTCAAGGAAGTGACCAACCTGAATCTGGCGCTGCGGGACTCAGGGAGCTTTCGGCCCGATACTTCGAGCATCGCAGTACCGGTGAGAGCGGATCGCTCGGTCATCGCCTGCGTGTCGATGATCTGGATCCGAAACGCCATGCCGGCGAGCGAAGCTATCGAAAACTACGCCACTATCCTTCGGGAAATAGCGGCTGCCATTGCAGCCAACACCAAAGACCTGCAGCGGTGACAGCTATCGTTGCCGGGACTAGGCGACGTCCAAGACACCGCGCTTGATCTGATCCTGCTCAATGGAGTCAAACAGGGCCTGGAAGTTGCCTTCGCCGAAGCCTTCGTCGCCCTTGCGCTGGATCAGCTCGAAAAACACCGGCCCGATCACGGTTTTGGTAAAGATCTGCAACAGACGTCCACCGTCCTCGGTTGGTGCACCGTCGATCAGAATGCGGTTTAGCTTCAGGCGCTCGATATCCTCGCCATGCCCGGGCAACCGCGTGTCGACATTCTCGTAATAGGTCTCAGGCACATCGCGTTGAAAATCTATGCCGCGATCCGTGAGCATCTCGACCGAAGCATAGATATCATCGGTACCGAGCGCGATATGCTGAATACCCTCGCCGTTATACTGCTCCAGATATTCCGCGATCTGAGATTTATCGTCCGAGCTCTCGTTGATCGGAATACGGATCTTACCGCAGGGAGAAGTCATAGCGCGCGACTTAAGGCCCGTCAGTTTGCCTTCGATATCGAAGTAGCGGATTTCACGGAAATTGAAGAGGCGCTCGTAGAAGCTCCCCCATTCATCCATGCGGCCGCGATGCACGTTGTGTGTCAGGTGATCGATGTAGGTCAGACCGGCGCCCTTAGGATTCTGGTCGACACCTTCGATCGGGACGAAATCGACGTCGTAGATCGAGCCATTCTCACCATAACGGTCCACCAGATAGATGAGCGAATCGCCGATACCCTTGATCGACGGGATGTTCAGTTCCATCGGCCCGGCCTTGCTCTCAACGACCCAACCGCCAAGCTCTTCCGCCCGCTTGCAGGCCGCGGCGGCATCCTTCACGCGAAAGGCAATGGCGCAAACGGAAGGCCCATGGAGTTGGCTGAAAGCACGTGGAAAGCCTTCCCGCTCCGCGTTGATGATGAAGTTCACATCACCTTGACGGTAGAGCGTGACGTCTTTGGAGCGATGACGCGCGACCGCGACAAATCCCAGCGTCTCGAAAAGCGCGCCGAGCGCCTTCGGGTCCGGCGAGGCATACTCAATGAATTCGAAACCATCGGTTCCCATGGGGTTTTCCCAAACGTCGTTCATCGCTCTCTCCTCAATCTGATCCTCATCGACCCCACACAGTCTTTTTCCTGCCGTGTGAACGCAGTGGCCGAGTCGCCGCGAGACAAAAATCTTACGCTCCGATTATGTCCCGAAACGGCTCGCAAGGTCCTTGCGAAAGACTGTGTCAAAATGCGATATATCGCACGCTTCGTGTGATAAATAGTATTTTTAGGATGTTTTCATGCATTTTGATGCGATGGATCTTAAGATTCTCTCAAGTTTGCAAACCAACGCGCGGCTCTCCAATGTCGAGTTGTCCGAGCAGGTCAACCTCTCCGCCTCGCAATGCTATCGGCGGCTCAAACGTATGGAAGATGCGGGTATCATTCGTGGTTACACCACATTGCTCGAACCCGAAGCGCTTGGCTTTGGCGTAATGGCCCATGTCAACGTCTCGCTCGAAAAGCACGGCGATAACCCAGTCCAGGCCTTCAGCGCGACTATTAACGAATATCCAGAGGTTTTGGAGTGCCACGCCGTTTCCGGTGACGCGGACTACGTCCTGCGCGTGGTGGCGCCGGACCTGAAGGCTTTTTCGGATTTTCTGCTACACCAACTGCTGGTCTTGCCCTTCGTCTCGACGGTGCGTTCCAGCATCTTTCTCGATCAGTTAAAAAATACGACGGAGCTACCTTTGCAGAACATCGAACCGGTCACATGACGTGTGAGAGAATTTCGATGCCCCAGTTCACGGCGTCATGCAATTTTCACAGTGAATGAGCTCCAGAGACTATAGTGTTCGGCGCTTGACGCCAGATCGCTCACAATGATCTCGCAAAGGAAGCGGATAAGATCGGATTGTTTAAGTGCATAGGTACCGTGCCGACATAGACGGGCTGCGGGCTGTCGCCGTCCTCCCCGTTGTCTTTTATCACGCCGGATTTGAGTCCTTTTCCGGCGGCTTCGTCGGTGTCGACATTTTCTTTGTCATTTCGGGTTACCTGATCACCTCCATATTGATCGATCAGACCGAAAGCGATCGCTTTTCGGTCTTGCAGTTTTACGAGCGCCGCGTCAGGCGGATCTTTCCAGCTCTCTTTGTCGTCGTCGCATTCTGTGCAGTTGCCAGCCCTTTCCTACTTTTTCCGAACGATCTGAAAGATTTCGGGCAGAGCGTATTCGCAACGGCCGGCTTTTCATCGAATTTCCTGTTCTGGCAGGAAAGCGGTTATTTCGACGCGCCCGCAGAGACAAAGCCACTTCTGCATACCTGGTCGCTGGCCGTCGAAGAACAGTTCTATATTGCCTTTCCTTTGTTGATCTTGCTGCTCGCAAAGCACGGCCAACGACGCTATCTACGTGCTTTTGTCATTATCGCACTGCTGTCTTTTGGCATAAGCCTTTACGGCCTTTCCCACGCACCAGAAGCCACCTTTTACCTGCTGCCAACCCGCGCCTGGGAACTTCTGATCGGCGCGGCCTTAGCAAGCGGCGCGGTTCCGGTCGTAAACCACGCTGCAGCCAGAAACCTGCTGGCATTCCTGGGCCTTCTGCTTATCGCCTACGCTGTTTTCGGCTTTTCCGGAACAACTTCCTTCCCAGGACCCAATGCTCTGTATCCCTGCCTCGGCACCGCTCTGGTCGTCTATGCCGGAGCCGACCAATCACCAGCGACCGCACAGGCAAGTTTTGTCAATCGGTTGCTAAGCCTGCGGGTTCTGGTTTTCCTTGGACTGGTTTCCTACTCCCTTTATCTCTGGCACTGGCCGCTCCTGGTTTTTGCCAGACTTTATGCGCTGCGAGACCTAACGGCAGCCGAGGCCTGGGGCGTGATCGCTGCGAGCCTGTTGCTCGCAATCGTATCCTGGCGCTACATCGAACGCCCCTTCCGCGGCCAAGGCGCGCTGTGGAGCCGCGGGAAGCTTTTCACAGGTGCCGGAAGCGTTATGGCCGCCGCAGCAGTCTTTGGGATCGCGGTTCACCTTGCGGATGGCTTTCCTGGCCGGGTTTCTGAGAAGCTGCTGCGAATTGCGGAGGTCGGGCAAGAAGTCAGCCCCTTTTACAAGGACTGCAGTTACGTTACTCCGGCAGAGGTGCGAAAAGGCCAACTCTGCAAAGTAGGTGCGGAGGGAAGCATGGAACCTTCCTTCATCGTCTGGGGTGACTCCCATGCTCTAGCCGCCGTTTCAGGAATCGACAAAACGGCCAAATCGGCGGGACAGTCTGGCCTCTTCGCCTACTACATCGGATGCCCGCCCATACTGGGCATCCGCCGCCTGGACAAATCGGAAAGCCACTGGTGCCGTGATTTCAACGATGCTGTCATGGAACAAATCGAAGGTCACGACACAATCACCAACATCGTTCTGATTGCACGCTGGGCTCTCTACAGCGAAGGCACGGGATTTGGTTACGTGAAGGGCAAGTCGCACATCGCGGACGATGAGACCCTGGAAGGCGGCACAGCGGAAATCAAGCGCGTATTTCGCAGCGGCTTGGAGCGGACCGTCGCACAACTTCACAACTTGGGTAAGACCGCTTTTATCATGACCCAAATCCCAGAGGTGAAGTGGCTGGTGCCGGAAGTTTTGTCACGCGGCGCTCACCTCGAACGAGCAGTCGACATTCGTCCACGGTTCGAGGCCTATCGAAAACGCCAAGAATTTGCGACCCAAACCTTTGAAGTCATCGCTCGAGACTATCCCGTAAAGATGCTTCGCCCACACGAACGTCTTTGTGACGTCGAGCACTGCAGGATCGCGATAGACGGCAAACCCTTGTATCGGGATGATGATCATCTGTCGCACTTTGGTGCAGAAACGGTGTCCGGCGTCTTTACGCAGATCTTCGAAGCCCCTGCCGGCCAGCCAAGAACAAACTGAAGCCGCTGCGCGCGCCGTTGACTCAAGCAGGACCCTGCGCCCGCGCAGTGCCCATGGTGGCCCGGAACTCAGCAGCGAACAGCTTGCTGTAGAGCGTTGCTGGGTTCAGTCCGCTATGCCTGACCCGGTAAGGCATCATTTGAATGAATTTCCAAGCTTCGCGGACCGGCGCGCTGCTGTGAGCGCGTATGACGCGGCGCGAAGTTCCGGGCTGTAGCACGCCGCCGGCATGCAGGCCATCGGTATCAAAGAAGATGAGGGTCCCCGCTTTGGCCTCAATACTCTCAACACGCTTGCGATGCTCTTCCGGCAGAGCATTGGGCAACAAATTTGGAACACCCCCAAGGGCAGCAAAGCGATCCCGGTAGGCACTGTTCTTTTTGTGTGTGCCGCGCGCGAAACTGAAGGCTCCGTTTTCAGCCGTCGTATCGTCCAGATAGATCATGAACTTGAGGCTCCGCAGGGTGTCGAAATGCACTTCCGTCACGGGCATGGCACGGAATTCGTTGGTCCCCAGCAGGCCGTTGCAATAGGTGGCGCCGGGCAGATAGGCGTCTGCAATTTCCCTTAGATCGTCATTGAAAAAAAGCGATGCAATACGCGACTTACGGCGATTGAGTTCCCTTAAATCCGGATCGTTAAGAACAATCCGAAAGGCTTTGCCGGGTCGGTGCTCGACATGCATGACGCCATCTTCTTCGGTCGTCAGAAAGCGGTCGAACTCATCTCGGACTTCATCGAGAAGATCACCCGCGACAAAGCCTTCCTGCACCGAGATTCCATCTCGGCGCAGAGTCTCCAAGACCTGCTCTTTCTGGAGTTTCATCGCCTTGTCCTTAAACGCATTCAGCCTTTAACGGCGCAACACTCTACGCAATATAACCATTGGCGTTAAACCAAGCGACTCCCTCTAGGCCAGATGCTTATCCAGGAACGTTAAGGTGCGGTTCTCAGACAGCTCCGTGCTCTCAGCGTGGAAACTGCCGCGCTCGTCACAGGTGAAACCATGACCGGCGTCATAAAGATGGATTTCGACGGACGCCTCGGCCTGTGCTTGAGCCACGGCCTCCACGTGCTCTGGCGGGATCATGGGGTCGGTCCGACCAAAGTGCATCTGGACCGGGCAGTTCGGCGCTTCCTGGCGGAAATCGTTAATTTGTCCGCCGTAGTAGCAGACGCTGGCCACAGGTTTCAGGCGGGTCGCCGCAAGCCAGGCAACGGATCCACCCCAGCAATAGCCGACAACGCCGATCTTTCCTGTTCCTGCCAGGTTCGACATAGCGGCTTCTACATCTTTAACCGTATCCTCCCAGGCAATCTGACCCTTCAGTTCGCGGCCCCGGGCCGTTCCAGCCTCGTCGTAAGGTAACTCTAGCCTGGGTTCGAGACGATCGAACAGAGCCGGCGCCACAGCGACGTAACCGGCAGCCGCAAAGCGGTCGCAGAGCTTTTTCATATGCCCGTTGACGCCGAAGATCTCCTGTACGACCACCAGCCCGCCATTGACCGGGCCAGAAGGCTCCGCCCGATAGGCCGACAGCTTGTGACCGTCGGAGGCCGTTAGCTCGATCATTTCACCCATTGTCCGGCCTCCCAGCCACGCTGTTTTCCGTTATGCCTTGTAGCTCAAGCCAAGCTGACGCAAACGGCGGATCAGGCTTGAGGTATCCCAACGGCCGCCGCCGAGCACCTGAACATCACCATAGAACTGATCGACCAGAGCCGTCACTGGCAGGCTGGTTCCAAGACGGTCCGCCTCGGCCAGGGCAATGCCGAGATCCTTGCGCATCCAGTCGACGGCGAAGCCAAAGTCGAACTCGTCGTCGACCATAGTCTCGAAGCGGTTTTCCATCTGCCAGGACTGGGCGGCCCCCTTTGAAATCACCTCGGCCACCTGCTTCGCATCCAACCCGGCTTTCTGCGCGAAATGCAGGCCTTCCGACAGAGCCTGCACCAGGCCGGCGATGCAGATCTGGTTGACCATTTTGGTCAGTTGGCCAGCACCGACCGGACCCAAAAGTGTGACCGCGCGGGCATAGGAGTCGACCGCACCCTTGACCGAGTCGAAGGTCGCCTGATCGCCACCGCACATGACGGTCAAAACACCGTTCTCCGCGCCGGCCTGGCCGCCGGACACCGGCGCATCAATGAAGCCGATCCCCAAATCTTCGCCGGCCGCCGCCAGCTCTCGGGCGACGTCGGCCGATGCAGTGGTGTGATCGACGAAGACTGTCCCCTTGCCCATACCGGCAAAAGCGCCATCCTCGCCAAGCACCACGGAGCGCAGGTCATCGTCGTTGCCGACACAAGCCATGACGATTTCGGCCTCCAGCGCCGCTTCGCGCGGAGTTGCTGCCGACTTGCCTTTGTACTTCTCAGCCCAGGTCTCGGATTTCGCCGCGGTGCGGTTGTAAACCGTGACGTCATAGCCATCGTTCGCGAGATGGCCCGCCATCGGAAAGCCCATGACGCCGAGACCGAGGAAAGCGACTTTCTTGCTCATGAATATCTCCCACGACGCAGCTTGATCCCAGAGCTTTGGGTCCGAATGCGCCTTTGTCTGTTCTTGAAGTTGAGACTTTCGTCGAGATTGAAAGTTCCGGCAAAAGAGCCGTGGCGCAAAGCGCCGTCGGCACACCGAAACAGGTCGTTGAATTCAAGATCGTTTTTACCGGATCGGACCGCGGTTCCGCAAGAACCCCTAGTCCGCGTAAGCAAGCGGTAGCGCGGTCGTGTATTTGATCTCTTCCATTGCGAAGCTCGAGCTCACATCGGTCAGGTCGATTCGCTGGATCAGGCGCTGATAAAAGGCGTCGTAGGCGGCTATGTCAGGCACCACGACACGGAGCATGTAATCCACGTCGCCACTCATGCGATAAAACTCGACGACCTCGGGAAAGTTCACCACGGCTTTTGCGAAATTTTCCAACCACTTGACATCATGCTTGCTGGTCTTGACGCCGACGAAAACCGTCACGCCCAAATTCAGCTTATCCCGATCGAGCAGCGCGACGCGCCGGCGGATGATGCCGCTTTCCTCCAACTGACGAATCCGACGCCAGCAAGGCGTCTTGGAAAGCCCAACCCGCTCAGCGATTTCGGCCACCGCCAGAGCCGAATCTTCTTGAAGACACTCGAGGATTTTCCGATCTATGGAATTCATAGAATTTTTTCCTCAAAAATTTTATTTTTATAGGACATTTTGAGAAACTTTCATTGTTTTATGCGCACATTTGCGACCATTTTTCAAGAAACTCGCACTATCGTTTTGGTGAGAGATCGATAGAACAGGCGATAAAAACCATGAAAACGCTTTTCACAGAGCATCCCAACTCCGTCAACGAGACCTATGGCGAGCACATGGCCATGAGCGCATCCTTCGGCTTCGCCATGCTGTGCGGCGCTTTCGCAGCAATGGTGCATGCCGTCTTCCCTTTCCTGTTCGAGAAGACCGGCAGCAAAATCATTGCGCGGCTGCACGATCGGATGGTGACAAACCGGATCCAACGGCCAGCAAAATCAGCCGGTCCCTCCCAGCCTCTGGCCGCCGAGTAATCTCAGCACGGTCGCCAAGTTAACCAAAACACCACTTCTAAAGGGTCTAATGGCTCGTCCCTGAAACGGGGATAAGCAGGGACGTATCCCAATGTGCAGATGGCTGGCCTATCGCGGATCTCCGATCTTTCCGGAGGATCTGATCTTCGAGCCCGACAATTCGCTCGCGGCGCAGAGCCTGCATTCCTGTAAGGCCAAGGTAGCCGTAAATGGCGACGGTTTCGGATTGGGCTGGTATGGCGAACGTTCGACGCCCGGTGTCTATCGAGAGGTTCTGCCAGCCTGGAGCGACTGCAACCTGCGCAGCCTCGCCGCAAATATCCGCACGCATCACTTCTTTGCCCACATCCGCGCGTCGACTGGAACCGCGACCTCCCGTCCCAATTGCCATCCCTTCACGCAAGGCCAATGGCTTTTCATGCACAATGGGCAGATCGGAGACTACGACCGACTACGCCGCCGGCTGGAAGCCCTAATCCCCGACGAGCTCTATACCTTCCGGCAGGGTTCAACAGACAGCGAACTGCTGTTTTACCTGCTGTTTCATTTCGGTCTCGAAGACGATCCGATGAAAGCTCTGCGCAAAACCCTGGAAGAAGTTGCGCGAGCAGCAGACAGCATCGGCAGCAAAAAGGCCTTTCGCTGCACCGCTGCCCTGACGGATGGGCAAACAACCTACGCTATCCGCCACTCGACCGACAATCACCCACCTAGCCTTTATTGGCGGGAAACGGCGGGTAACACGCTGATTGTTTCCGAACCGTTGGATACCGCAGTCGGCGAATGGCAGCCAGTACCGCCTTCGACCGTTCTGGTAACGCGCAATGGTCAGAAGGTCTCGACCGAAGTTCTCTGACCCGTATCTCCCATAGATCTTGCTCCACCCCCGTCAAAGAAAGACACTGCACGCCATGTGTTGGTCCTTTTGTTGATATTTGGGAAAGCAGGTTGTTATGCAGGAACTATCGGGTCAGGTCGCCATTGTCACCGGCGCGAGTCGCGGGATCGGCGAGGCCGCCGCGCGAAGTCTCGCGGCGCTTGGTGTGAAAGTCGTTCTTGCCGCGCGGACTTTCGAATCCTGCAAAGCCATTGCCGACGAAATCAAAGCCGCGGGCGGCGAAGCCCTTGCGGTCGCCTGCGATGTCTCCAACTTTGCCGCCGTCACAGCGCTAGCAGATCAAACCCGCGAGACTTTCGGACCGCCTTCGATCCTGATCAACAACGCCGGCGTGATCGAACCGATCGCTTCCATTCTCGACAGCGACCCTGAGGATTGGGCCGCGAACCTGTCGATCAATCTACTGGGATCTTATCACTGCATCCGCGCAACCCTGGGCGATCTGCTGCAAAGCAAAGGCGTTGTCGTGAACATCAGCTCCGGCGCTGCGCATAGCGCTCTGGAAGGCTGGAGCGCCTACTGCAGCGGCAAGGCCGGCCTCGCCATGCTCACAAAAGCAACGGCACTTGAGTATGGCGAACGCGGCCTGCGGGTTTTCGGCTTTGCCCCAGGTACCGTCGATACGGAGATGCAGGTGAAGATTCGGGCCTCAGGTATCAATCCGGTCAGTCAGATGACGCGGGACGAGCATGCCTCGGCCGAAGTACCGGCACAGGTGATCGTCTATCTCTGCTCACAGGCGGCCGCCGACCTGGCCGGACATGAACTCACGATCCGGGATCCCCTGCTCCGTCAGCGCGCGGGCTTATCGGACTAATCCTCATACGCCGACCTCGAGAGTCGGGTTCTCGAACAGCGGCACCAGCTCCGGCCAAGCCTCGAGGCAGTCTTGTGTCTGCGTAAAACGCTCGGGATGCAGTCTGCCATTTTCCCAAAGCGCAGTGCCGTCGATACGCACTGTGTGATCGAGAACCATCCAACAGATCTCGCCTGGCGCATAGGCCCCACAGGTATGGAAGTGCAGCACACGAGGATTGCAGAAAGCAGTGTTCGACCAGCAGTCCGGATCCGCGCTTGCCGCACGCTCATAGGCGCAGCCGGGATGGATGCCCGCATGCCAGGAGTGCACGAAGTTCCGATCGATATCGAAGAGACTGGATACGCGTTCGTAGTGTGCTTCGACCTGGCTCAGCGATTCCGGATCGCCTGAGAACCGTCTAATGCGCCCCTGCGCAACTTCCGCGAAAACGGGATTCGCAATCTCGACAGCGGGCGGATCATAGGCCTGGGAACCGGTCGGCGTTAGATAGCGCGCCAAGGCGACTTTGCCGTCGAACTCACGCGCCTCGACTGGCTGCGGCACACCCATTGGAAAGCGGCGGACACCGACGTCGGAAGGATTTGCGCGCGCGCTGTCGCTCACCCGTCCCGTCACATGAGTTCCCAGCGGACAGGTGATTTCGATCTCATCAGCGCTCAGAAGAATGCCATCGATAGCCTTTTTGAAGGACAGCATCGCCTGGTGACTGGCGGTGCCAAAGTCCGACGCCAACATCTTGGCATCGCGGATGTAGCACATGACTTTCGTCTGGCCTGCTGGCACTTCCGCAAAACGGTCCTGGTCGCCTATGCGCGCAAAAAAGATGGTGTGTTTGTGCTCACCAATCGCCAGGGCCGCTTCCGCGCTTAGTTTTTCAGATGGCGGACCGACTTCGATCCGTTTCGGTTTCAGTCCAAGACGCGCCGCTTCCTTTGCCACCGCATCAGGCGCAGCCGCATCGTACCAACCCAGTTCCGGCGGCTCGCAAACCAGCAGTATTTCGCTGCCCGGCTCGAATTCGCCACACCGCTGAAGCAGGTTGCGCGCCCCGTCCGTCAGCCGCGTCTCGTCGCTCATCGCCGCCGCTCCGCCTGCACGGTGAGGAATACGAAGGTCTCACTCACCACCTTTCGAAACCCATGGCTCAGTTCGGAATCGAGGCTCAGACTATCGCCGGCCTTCATGGTCATTTCCCGTTCGCCGTAACGATAGACGGCCTCGCCTTCCAACACGTATATAAAGACGACGCCGTGGCCGACATAGATGGGCGGACGCGCTTCCTGGCGATGAAGCGTCACCAGGCGCGCTTCAAACTGCAGATCGCGACGGATGTGGTAGGAGAGATCGACATACTCGTGGGTATGCTCATCGACGATGCGCGTCGAACGAAGCCCCTCACCGCTTTTCACATAGGTAAAGTCCGTGTGTGCGGTGGTCGTTTCACGAAACAGACTGACGAGCGGAACATTCAAGGTTCGGCTTAAGGCGTTCAATGTGGAGATGGAGGGAGACACCTGCCCACTCTCGATCCGGCTGACCATCGAAGCCGATACGCCCGAAGCCTGCGCCAGATTACGGGCCGACATGCCCTGCTCTTCGCGCAGTGCTCGCAGCGCAATACCGATGGCAAGGTCCGTTTCCTCGTCCGGAAGAATCTCTTTTGCCACGATCAGGCCTTTCGATAGGAGAAGGCCTTGCCGAAGCGCCAGACGAGATAATCGCCACAGGTCGTGGCCGGTTCACGGACCTCGTGGTAGGGCCCGAAGATCTCCCGCGCATCGATCACAGTCTGCGGATCCGGATCGAAAGCCAGCACGAGCGAAAGGCGCTCGCGCCCGGACGAATTGACCACTCGGTGCGGTGTCGACTTATAGGCATGGTCCGTCCAGCGGGCCAGCAGATCACCGACATTTACGATCAGTGTGCCCTCGATCGGCGGTGCCTCGATCCAGTCGCCATTGACGTCCTGAACCTGCAGGCCGCCGGTTGAGTCCTGACACAGAACGGTCAGCACACCGAAGTCTGTATGCGGTCCTACGCCGAACTGTTCACTGCCCATCTCTTCCGGCTGCGGCGGGTAATAGACGAAGGAGGCACGGCTCAATGGCCGAGTGGCGCTGCGCAGGAAAAACTCCGGCGCCAATCCAAGGCCGGCAGCAAAACCCCGCATGAGATGGTGAGCAACTTCATGGGCCGCCTCGAAATACCGCATGGCCTTCGGTTGCATATCGGGCAGGAAGTCGGGCCACAGATTGGGGCCGCGCAGGGCATGGTCTTCAGGCGTCACGCCATTGCGATCCTGATAGCCCCAGATAAAGCTTTCCTTAAGGTCGGCCTTGGCATCGTCCTGCATCTTTGCGCCGCCCTGCCCCAGCCAGCCGCGATGGCGCGCCGTAACCTTCACTCTTTCCTTATCTTTTTGGTCGCTGCGGAAAAAGGTCAAGGCCGTCTCCCGTGCCGCCGCGATGACATCCTCGGGAATGCCGTGGCCCTTGATATAGATGAAACCGAGACCTGTGCTGGCTGCATGCAGCGCTGCACCCACGCCCGCCGGATCGCTGCCGTCACGCAGCGGCGAAATGTCGATAACCGGAATCTGGTCACCGTCAAATCGCTTGGCCCGGGCGTAATTCATAGAGTGTCTCCCGCCATGAAGAATATTGCTTGATGAAAAATTATTTGATTTTTATGCAACATGTCAAGTTTTGGCGTAGTAACCCACGATATCGCCCTCCGTCGTCACACCAAGCCCGTTGAGCAAGCGATTGACGTAGTTGAAATAGCCGACGATCTGATTGGCTTCGAGAATCTCACCGTCATTCACGCCCTCAGCCTTCAGCGCTTTAACGTCGTCTTCGACCATAGCGCCGGGATCGCGCGTGAGTTTCTCCGCGTAACGGAGCAGCGCTAACTCCCGCCCTTCGAAAACCTCATCGGGGCGTCTTGCATGCAGAGCGGTCTCGATGGCGTCCGCGCGCTGTTCATCGCCAATCAAATGCCGTGCGTTGGCCCAATGGTTCGCCAGAGAGTAGGGACAGTCATTCAGGATCGAGACATAGGAGCTGATGGTTTCCTGCAGCCACAGGGGCAGAGTGTTGGCATCGTCATGCAGTGCCGCGCGATAGAGTACGACGTGCCCACGCATTGTGTTGGGCCGCAGAGAGTGCACGCGCATGACGTTGTCGACGGTGCCATGCGGCGTGCGCGCGAGCTTTAGCACCTCGAGAAGCTCCTCGCCGGCTTCTTCGTCGGAGATCATCTTTATCCAGGCAGACATGATCGGTTTTCTTTCTCAGTTGCGTTCGTCGGCCTGCATCCGTCGCTCCAGCCAGCGGACGCCGGCCGAAACGATCAGAATGAGCACCAGATATTCCAGAACCAGAATGGTGTAGATCTCCAGTGGCCGGTATTCACTGACCACCAGTTCGTTCGCCTTACGGGTCAGTTCCTGCATTCCGATCACCGAGACCAGCGATGACATCTTCAGCATGTAGACAAGCTGGTTGCCCAGCGCGGGTAGAATGCGCCGGATCGCCTGGGGCAGAATGACGAAGCGCATGGTGTCGGCGTAAGACAGCGAGATGGAGTGGGCCGCTTCGTACTGACCCTTTGCAATCGACTGAATCCCAGCCCGAAAGATCTCCGCTTCGAAGGCACTGTCGGAAAGTGCCAGGGCGATCACACCGGCCCAAAAGACCGTAATGGTCAGCCCGGAGAGCTGCGGCAGGCCGTAATAGACCCAAAGAATCAACACCAAAATGGGCACCGCCCGGACCAGTTCGACATAAGTCCGACTGAAGACCCGCAACGGCCGTTTTGACGACAGGCCGGGCAAAGCGATCAACAGCCCGACGACGATCGATATGGTGATCGCGGTCACTGAGAGCAGCACCGTGTAGTAGAGGCCGCTCAAGAGGAATTCCAGGTTCGTGGCGCCGGATTTGGTCGTCGGATCGACCACATACCATCCCCACTTGTCGGAACAACCGGAGACCAAAGCCATCAGCACTAGGCAGAGCGCGGTTCTCAACATCTTTACGACCCCTCAGTGCTGAAGAATCTGTTGCAGGAAGTCTTGGCAGCGTTGGCTGCGCGGCGCACTGAAGAAGGTTTCAGGATCCGCCACCTCGACAATTTCGCCGTGGTCCATAAAGACCATCTTGTCCGCCACCCGCCGGGCAAAACCCATCTCGTGGGTCACGCAGATCATGGTCATGCCGCTCTCTGCCAGCACCGTCATAACGTCGAGCACTTCATTGATCATCTCCGGATCGAGCGCCGAAGTCGGCTCATCGAACAGCATGATTTTCGGCTCCATGCAGAGCGACCTGGCGATCGCGACCCGCTGTTGCTGGCCGCCGGATAGCTGCCGGGGATACTTTTCCGCCTGCTCCGGTATCCGCACGCGCTCCAGATAGCGAAGCGCCAGTTCGCGCGCCTCATCCTGGGAAAGCTTGCGAACCCGAACCGGGCCGAGCATCAGGTTTTCGATAACAGTCAGATGGGGGAAGAGATTGAACTGCTGGAAGACCATGCCGACGCTCGAACGGATCGCATCCAGGCTCGCCTTGTCGCCTGTCAACCGCGTCCCCTCCACCGACAGGCTGCCACCCTGATGCTTCTCCAAACCGTTTATGCAACGGATCAAAAGTCGATTTTCCCGAACCGGAGGGCCCGCAGATGACAACCTTCTCGCCGAGAGAAACCTCCAGCGAGATGTTCTTCAGCACCTGAAAATCCCCGAAGAATTTCTGGACGCCATCGAAGCGGATGATTGGTTCGGCGATGTCTCGCACGGGTCTCCCCCTCCCCTTTTTTCGGCCCGTCAGGCCCGGGTTTCATCGGTTAAAGTCTAGTCACATGATAACACCACACGCAATAAATTCATTTTCTTGCAATTTTTTATGTTCCAAAGGATGATGTCTGCGTGACGATCCGAAGTGCTTTTGCCTTGTCATTTGCCGCATGGGCTGCCGCAAAGTCAGGACAGCGACGGATGTGTGGCTCAATTGCGCGTGCCCTGAAACGAAGGTTCGCCGAACCGAGCCCTAGTGCGGTGGATTTGAAGTTCCTGTCAATGTTTCAGCAGGCACTTCATAGGAACTTCAAATCTTGAAAACCGCACTAGATTAAAAAGTTAGCTAGTGTCCTGATCGGTTCTGAAGTTCGAAACGAGCATGGCACCAGTGATTACGAACTGCAGAATCGGGACACTAGGGCAACAGGGAGAAAAAAATGAAACTGATCAAAATGGCTTCTGCAGCCGTCGTGCTCTGTCTGGCGACGACTCAGGTTTATGCACAATCGGCCCTGAAGGAAATTCTGAGCGAAGGGGTGCTCAAGGTCGGGACGACCGGCGACTGGAATCCCATGACCATGAAGGACCCGGCGACCAACAGCTACACCGGTTACGATATCGACGTCATGACCCAGCTGGCGGCGGACCTCGGGGTCGAGGTGGAGTTCGTGCCGACCGATTGGAAGACGCTGGTCAGCGGCGTGACCGCGGGCAAGTATCACCTCACCGGCTCGGCCTCGATTTCACCGTCAAGGGCCAAAGCGGCCGGTTACTCCTCCAGCTACTTTGCGCTGGCGACCGTCCCCTTGGTCAACGCCAAGAGCGGCGACAAGTTCAAGGACTGGGCTGACCTCGACGTCGATGGCATCACCGTTGCTGCCACGCTGGGCACCACCCAGGAAAAACAGGTCAAGCAATTCTTCCCCAATGCCAGCCACCGTATTGTCGAGGCCCCTGCACGCGACTTTCAGGAAGTCTTGGCGGGCCGCGCGGATGCGCACATCACCTCCAATGTCGAGGCCTATAAGCTGGTCGAAAAGTATTCGGATCTTAAAATCGTTCCCGTTTCGGCGCCCCGCGCCCGCACGCCGATCGCGATGCTATTGCCGCAGGACGACCAAGTCTGGATCAACTACGTAAACACCTGGATCTCACTGAAAAAGGAATCCGGTTTCTTCGACGAACTCGGAAAAAAATGGCGCCTGACCGAGTAGAAGTAATAAGGGGGCTTCGGCCCCCTTTTCTTTTGCAGGCAACCTGCCGGAAGATCAGCGCCCGCTCTCGAAAGGACTGGGTGCATGCGCGAACAAGATAAAAGCCATGAAACTCCAATTGATGACCTGGCTCGAAGTCGAAGACTATCTAAAGACTTCGCGCGCCATCATCATCCCGACAGGCTCCACGGAACAGCATGGGCCAATCGGCCTAATCGGCACCGATGCGCTCTGCGCTGAAGAGATTGCGGAAGCAGCCGCGCAGCGCGTGGGCGCCATCGTCGCTCCGACGTTCGCCCTGACGCCCGCCCCTTTCAATATGGACTTCCCAGGGACGCTATCGATTTCGGAAGATCTTTTTAAGCAGCTTGTGCACGAAGTCCTTGAGGGTCTGAAACAGCATGGCTTTCAGCAGTTTTACTTTCTGAACGGACATGGCGCCAACCTCGAACCCTTGCGCTGCGTCGCTGCGGAAGCGAGCGGCCACATCAGGGTACGAAGCTGGTGGGATTTCGACGAAGTCAATGTGCTGCGCAAAAGATACTATGACCAGTGGGAGGGCATGCATGCGACTCCTTCGGAGGTTGCGATCACGCAAGCCACCCACCGCGTCGTACCGCCCCACCCGCTTGCGGAAACGCCACCCGAGCAGCTGTCCGCGGACTACATCCGCGCGCACGCAGGCGACCGGCACGGGCCGGCGAAGGAGCATCGCCTTCGCTTTCCGGATGGCCGCGTCGGCTCTCATTCCGCTCTGGCCCGAGCCACCCATGGCGAAGAGCTGATGCAGGCAGCATCTGGTGCGGTCGCGCGGGACTTTAAGAGTTTCCTCGAGCTCTAGAGTCACCCAACCCCGCAGCTGTACGTTCATAAACTCTGTGTGAACGGCTATCCGGTAACATTGATTGCAGCCTGTCAGATTGCCATCTTTACGGCGAACAGACGTGAGGTCCGCTATGCCGTCGCGAATTCCTTTCGAGCGCTGGGCTCTCCGCCCCGCCATTGCCCTCATTGCCTTTGTGTTAGGCGCATTCTTAACCATGCAGCCCGTGCGCGCCGAAGGCATTGTTCTGGATGCGCAGCAACGCACGACTGTGGCAGGCCTGCCTAGCCTGCGCGGCGAAGAGATCGTACCCGATGATCTAAAGGATCGTATCGTGGTGGTGGCGTTCTTTGCGAGCTGGTGTCCGCCCTGCAATCCTGAATTCGATCATCTTGAGGCCGTTCGGGGCAAGTACCCGAAAGATCAGGTCCAAATCCTCGCTGTAAACATTTTCGAATCCTTTGCCGGGCCGGGCAGCGATAAACGCCTGAAAGCTTTCCTGAAGCTCAAGGATCCGAGTTTCGTAACGCTGGGTGAAGGCGAGACCATCGCCAAAGACTTCGGTGAGGTGAAACGCATCCCTTCAGTCTTCGTGTTCGACTCAAAGGGTGAACTGGCGTTTGACTTCATTCACGCCGTCGGTGCCAAAAAGACCCATGTCAACGAGGATGAAATCACCGAAGTGATTGAAAAGCTGCTCGCGTCGGGATGACTCGCGCCACTCGGGACGTTCAGACATTTTCGAAAAAAAGACAGCCGAGGATCATGTCGACGCGAACCCCGTCCTCCGACAGCGGAAGCAGCAGGCGTACCAGCCGAACGTAGTCTTTGTTTGAGAACGGTGCTGTCGCACTATTCAAGAAAGGCTCTCCGCTGGTCGCCACCTGACCGTAAAGAGCCGTCATCTCTTCCAGATTCTCTTCATCGTAAAAAGACGTAAAGCTCTGTCCAGTCGGGTCCCATCCGACGACCTCGACAATCTTACTTCCGACAAGCCGAAACCGGAATTCCGGACCTTCAGCTTCATCGACCACATCGATCAGGAAAATGATGGACAGAAGATCCGGCACGTCGAGAGGGTCGATCTCTGCGCGACTCGGCATTTTCCCTTCCACAAACCTTGACAACCAATAGTCATAAAGCCTGACAAGGGGACGTGGTTCTATGGTCTCTCGGAAATCAAGCGCAGATTGTTTGCTGTCAAACATAGAAATCTTTGAAGGAAAAAGCTAACGCAATCGGCTATACACTTTGTCAGTCGAAATGCAAAGATAATTTATTTCAGATTGTAATGAATTTATTTTTGCACAACCAAATATTCATCTCGAGGTAAGTGCGTGACCTCTTGCTTCCGTCCAAATTTTGTTTCCTGAGAACATAAGGAATCTGCCTACATTGTAATCAGAATCAGTCCAGTCAGATCTCAAGGCTGTTTCTCTCTGAGCAGACGCAATCTCCATTGCACATCTTTGAGGCGACAGGAATTCATCCGGCCTGTAGTCTGCAGGCCCTACGCCCTAGCTAAACCTCACCCACAACCGAGCCCAAGCGCTGGACCTTAAGCCAAGGAGGCATCTGTCCAAGGTGACGTCTCGACGCCCAGGACCCGCTATTACCAATCTGATCGCCGTCGCAGCGGTTGGCCCCCTTGCGCTCAACATCTTTACGCCCTCGATGCCGGGGATGCAGAAGGTGTTCGACGTCGACTACGGGACGATCCAGCTCACAATCACTCTCTACCTTTTCGGCACAGCGATTGCGCAGCTTCTATATGGTCCGCTATCTGACCGCTTTGGACGACGTCCCGTATTGCTGTGCGGCCTCGGACTGTTTCTGATCGGTAGCCTGGCTTCGGCATTCGCCACCTCTATCTTCTGGCTTCTGGTCGCCAGAACGGTTCAGGCGGTTGGCGGCTGTGCCGGCCTGGTCCTCAGTCGCGCGATCGTGCGGGACATGCACAGTCGCGAGAAATCTGCGAGCATGATCGGGTACATCACTGTTGGCATGGTTGTCGTGCCTATGATTGCCCCGCTGATTGGCGGCTTCCTCGACGAATGGTTTTCCTGGCGGGCAGGTTTTCTCTTTGTCGCGATCGCCGGTCTGGTCGTGCTGATCGTTACCGTCTTCCGCCTCCCGGAGACGAACTTTAACCTCCAGCCCCTACCGGGCTTGCGCGGCATCGCTGTGAGCTACGAGAGCCTGTTACGCTCGGCCGACTTTCGGAGCTACGCCTTCAACGCGACCTTCACCTCCGCCGCTTTCTTCGCTTTTCTGGCGGGCGGCCCCTTTGTCGCGATCGAGTTGATGGCGCAGCCAAAGTCGACCTACGGAATCTGCTTCGTTTTCGTCGCCCTTGGCTACATGTCAGGCAACTTCCTGACTGGAAAGCTGGCCGAACGAATCGGCACGGATCGAATGATCACAATCGGTTCGAGCCTCTCGTTTTGCGGTGCGCTGTTGATGTGCGTCTTTACCCTTTCGGACAACGTCAGTCTCCTAACGATCTTTGGCCCGATGGCGATTATTACCTTTGGCAATGGCCTCAGCCTGCCCAGCGCGACAGCCGGCGGTGTCAGTGTGAAGCCCAACATTGCCGGCGCAGCCGCTGGTCTCTCGGGTTTCCTTCAGATGACCGTTTCAGCCTGTGTCACCCTTGTCGTCGGCTATCTGCAAACCGACAGCGCTCTGCCGATGGTTCTGATCATTGCGTTGACCAGCTTCACCGCGATCGCCATTCACATCCATTCTCTTTGGCGCAAGAAGACGGTACCGCAAGAGGCCCGTTAGCTCCAATGCTGGCAAGCGAATGGCCTGATCACATTTGATTTTTCGAAATGCTTGACGGTGTTACGCCGAAGGCAGATTTGGCCGCCCGTCTTCCGGAAAAACCGCAGTCAAAACATCCGCAAGGCTTGAAAGGACTCGCCCCTCATCGGTCTGAAAAGACCTGCCCCCGCCGGGATCTTCAATAAAGTAAACACCCAAGCTATCAAGATAACGGATCGAAAGGCTTCGGCCTTCGACGGCATTTGAGTCGAATACTTGAAGCTCTTCTGCCTGGCCGTTCATCTCATTTGGCCCCACATAGCGAAAGGCGAGACCGGGATTGCGTTTGCGCAGAGATTCCAGATAGTGGACAACAAGAAGCATTTTCCGGTGAATCCTCGGACGCTCGACCTCTGGTCGCGCACGCCCCTCATCCAAGGCTTCAGGTAAAAGCTCCGGCTGCTGTCTCCACAAATTTTTCAGAAACCTCACAAACCCCATCCGTTCCCTTACGCACGACGCTCCAAATTAAACTGTATACTAACATTATTTTACCTGAGAGCGCATCCGTCTGGCCGCTGATTTTCTGTGACAAACCAGTGGCTTTTTGCTGTTTCTAGCTGCCTTGCCGACAGGGTAGAAATTCAACATTGGCACCGACGAGACTTGCACCGCCGCCAATCCGATGTTTAACAAAGCTGGTAGACGTTCTCGCAAGCCACCTAACCACATGCAGCGTCTCTATCTGACCCGGCGCGGACTCACCGCACCATTCCCTAAACAACGGCAACGACAGGAGGTCTCAGGATGAATTCGGTCGTGCCGAAAGTTGCCGTCATTGGTGGTGGCCCGGCGGGCCTCATGGCGGCAGAACGCCTGTCTGCGCAGGGTTTCGAGGTCTCGGTTTTTGAAGCAAAATCTTCGTTCGGTCGAAAGTTCCTGCTTGCTGGACGTGGCGGTCTAAACCTTACCCATTCCGAAAACCTGGATTCTTTTCTTCAGCGTTACGGTAAGTCCGCTGACTTCTTCCGTGACAAGATTGCGCGGTTCTCGCCAAGCGATCTACGCACTTGGTGCGAAGGGCTTGGCATTGGCACTTTTGTGGGATCGAGCGGCCGCGTGTTCCCTGAAACTTTCAAGGCATCGCCGGTGTTGCGGTCTTGGCTGAGGCGCCTTCAGGATCAGGGTGTTGTTCTGAAGCCCAACCATCGCTGGTGCGGATTCAAAAGGGCCGACAAGAACGTTAACGCATCAGTCTCGCAACCAATCCACCTTCAATTTCTTGACGCGCAAGGCAAACACAGCTGGGAAGATGCAGACGCAGTGGTATTGGCAATGGGCGGCGCGAGCTGGCCGCGAATGGGCTCCGATGGGGCGTGGAAACCTTTGCTGCAGGAAGAAGGCATTCTTTGCGACGAATTCCGCTCCAGCAATTGCGGCTTCGATGTTTCATGGAGCACTCACTTTGCGGCGCGCCACGCCGGAACAGCTCTTAAGAACTTGCGCTTGAGGACCTGTTCTCAAGAGGTGCGCGGCGAGATCATGATCGCGCGTTACGGCGTCGAAGGCGGCGGTATTTACGCCGTGGGCAGAAGCCTTCGGGAAGAACTCGAAACAAATGGCAAAGCCCAAATCACCATCGATCTAAGGCCCGATCTGAGCGAGGCGTCCATCGCAAAAAAGATTACCGCCCAGCGCGCAAAAGACAGTTTGGCGAACAGGCTGCGCAAGGCCATTCGTTTGCAACCGGCAGCAACGGCACTGATAAGAGAGCGTCTCTCTCCGGAGGCCTTAATGTCGCCCGAAGCTGTTGCAAATTCCGTCAAGAACCTGCCGCTCCTCGTCACCGGCATCCAGCCGCTCGAACGCGCCATCTCCTCCGTTGGCGGGGTGAGGCTTGATAACCTGAATCCCGATCTGATGCTGCGCAACCTACCGGGGGTCTTTGTGGCCGGTGAGATGCTAGACTGGGACGCACCGACGGGTGGCTATCTCCTTCAAGGTACATTTGCGACTGCGGTCTGTGCCGCCGACGGTGTTCAGCGGTGGCTGAAAAACCCCAAGAATGCCACAACGAATACCTGCTAAAGCTGAATGGGAATCGCGTGAAAGAAGTCACGCCGATGTCACAGGAACTTTCCCCGCCTGCCATCGTATGGTCATAAACGAACCCTATCGTTCGCCCGCATTCGGAAGCGCTCATTTTTCGTTGTTGCGCCACTGCTCATCGACCTGAGCCGAATACTTAAGGATGACTGAAGGGGACTGGCAAAATGTCCACTCTGCAGGCTGCGGACCCAAATCAATTCGACTCGACCGTTGAGTCGTCGGTCCAGCTCACAGCATCAAACCCTCAAGCGAACACCGTTTCCGGAGACGGCTGGCCCCAGAGGATGAAACGCCTTCGCGGGTATGTCGCACTCGGCACTTTGTTTATTGTGACCCTGTCCGGTTATGCCGGGCTTTTTGTATTGTTTGACCGCCTCGTCGCCGTCGGTAGTAGCGGCTGATTCTCCATCCCTATCGGACAAATGCTCTGGAAACCGGGTATCTCCAGCGCTCTTACATACCCACCCCATTACGCAAGACCCAAGCTCGCAGAAGCCTCTGAGCTCAAAACGCACCAGAGATTGAATAAGCATACAACCCCTTGATTTCGCGCTGTTAACCATCTCCGGCTCGGAGTGTGTTATATTGGATTCGGTCCTTCTGCAAAGCGAAGTGGACGAGGGCTCTTACGGCGTAGCGGAAGCGGTGGACAGTGTTTTGAGCGAGAGGCAGGGGTATCGCAGCGAAGTCTGCGACGGGCTCTGCGTAAACATAGGCCCCGCATTTTACATTCCTCTATCCTGACCCTCTGCACGACGTTTCGGGTGAACTTGTCGGCGGGTAAACTATGGCATCAGGACAGTTACCAAAGGAACTCTCACAGATTTGGGCGCGTCAGCTCAAGCCAGTGAATTGGGACAAACGTGTCCTTCTGATTAACGAGTTCCATGACAATCTCAAAGAAATGATCCCCGACTTCGAGGAGTTCTGCGATGTCTTTCCCGAGATCGTTCAGGAGACGCTCCTTTTGATCGGCGAAGAGGAAATCGTCTGCGACTCGCAAGCTCATATCTTTGCGAATTCCGCCGATCAGAACCATCGTCTCTTAGCCGGCGCCTGGTTTCGGTCCAACAACCAGGGCCGATAACGCACATCAGATTGATGGCGGGTCTGGTTTTATTGCGCCTTAGCAAAAACACGAACGGGCTCAAGCGACAGGTCTTGAGGCTTGAAGCAAACGCTTGTTCCGTGGTCAATTGACGAAACCCGGCAGAGAACGGCCACTCAACTGCATTTCGCGCGCCCGGAAGGATCGTCGCGGCGTTGAGTTCCGAATTCACCGAGCAAGGCCGGGGTTTAAACAAGAGAGAACATGCAGGAGGCGCTCAAATGCTCGGCTTGATGATGGGGAAACCCCTTCTCATTTCTTCACTGCTACAACATGGTGCCGAGGTTTACGCGGAGCAGGAAATTGTTTCCCGCAGCGTGGAGGGTCCAATCCATCGGTACAGCTATGCTGACGCACATGGACGGGCCAAGCGGCTTGCGAATGTTCTCACAAAATTCGGGATAGATCGGGGTGACCGAATAGCCACCTTGGCGTGGAACGGATACCGCCACTTTGAAATCTACTATGGGGTGTCTGGTTTCGGAGCGGTGTGCCACACGATTAACCCGCGCCTTCATCCGACGCAAATCGCCTATATCCTGAACCATGCCGAAGATCAGTATCTCTTCTTCGATCTTACCTTTCTGCCGTTGATCGAAGCGGTTCTCCCCCATCTCGAGACTGTGCGTGGCTTCATCGTGATGTCCGACCGCGCACATATGCCAGAGAGCACTATCCCAGGCCTTCTCTGTTACGAAGACTTGCTGGAGGAGGCTTCAGACAGTTTCGACTGGCCAGAGTTTGACGAGAACACCGCTTCTTCCCTCTGCTATACCTCAGGCACGACCGGCAATCCCAAAGGCGTCCTCTACAGCCATCGCTCCACTGTGCTGCATTCCCTCGTTATCTCGCTGCCGGAAGTGATGAGCTTTTCTGAGAAAGCCACCGTGCTGCCGGTGGTGCCGATGTTCCACGTTAACGCCTGGGGTATTCCCTACGCGACGCCTTTCACCGGCACAAAACTGGTCAATCCAGGCCCCAATCTGGACGGCGACAGTCTTTGGGAGCTGATGGAGGCCGAAGGCGTAACATCCTCCGCCGGCGTGCCGACCATCTGGCTGGACCTACTGAGGGCAATGCGGGAGCGAGGTCGTGCGCCCAAGGATCTGGAGTTTGTGGTGCTTGGCGGTTCGGCCACGCCAAAGTCCATGGTTCGTGCTTTCGAAAAGGACTTCGGTGTCGAGGTGCGACAAGGCTGGGGTATGACCGAGAGCAGTCCCGTCGGGACAATCAATGTCGTCAAGGAATCGCAACGCGGATTACCGGACGAAGAGCGCTACGAACTTCAGACCAAACAAGGCCGAAAGCTCTACGGCGTAGATCTCAAAATCGTGGATGCCGATGGCAAGTCCCTGCCCCACGATGGTCAGGCGCAGGGCGAGTTGAAGATCTCCGGCCCCTGGGTTTGTCGCGCTTACTTCAAACAGGATGACACCAGCGCGCACCAGGAAGAAGGATGGTTCTCAACGGGCGACGTCGCGACGATCGACACCAACGGCTATATGCAGATCACCGATCGGGTCAAGGACATGATCAAGTCCGGCGGCGAGTGGATCAGTTCGATCGATATGGAGAACGCGGCGATGGGGCATCCCGCCGTCGCCATGGCCGCCGTCATCGGCGTCCCCCACCCGAAATGGGACGAACGCCCGCTCCTGTTGATTGTGCCGAAAGCCAACGCCGAGCAGGATAAGGATTCCATTCTCGACTACCTGCGCGACAAGGTCGCCAAATGGTGGCTGCCGGACGATATCGTCTTCGTGGAGTCCCTGCCATTGGGCGCAACCGGCAAGGTCCTGAAAAACAAGCTCCGGGATCAGTACAAAGACCACCTGACGTCTGAAACCTGATCAAGGCCAAGAAAACGAAGGTGCACCGAGTTTGCTTCGCCGGCCCTTTAGAGGCTTACGTCCGAGCCGGCTCCTCGACGAGAACTTTAAATCGGAAAGGCGAGTCGCCGCCGCCGGCGATAACACTGTTTTCTCCCGTCTCCAATAAGGTCACGTCACGCGAGAAATGCTCACCCAGCGAGACATCGTTGACGCGCGTTCCCAGCTCCGTGCGGAAGTCACGAATAGCAAAGCCCTTGGCCGTCTTCGCGATCGAAAAGTGCACCTTTGCCAGGCGGTAAGGCTCGCCATCTGAAAGCGGCAAGTCGATCGTGATTGGCGGCAAGGCTTCATCGTCAACAGGTTGGCGGCCGACAAAGAACGGCAGGACCTGGGGCGCAAGGCCGTCGGCGGGAAGAACCTGCGCCACGATTTCAGAGTCGGGCAGGATCTTGACCTGGCTAACGCTGTTGCGCTCGCTTACGACTTCTTCAACACTTGGGTCGGTTTTCCGTCTCCCGCCAACCACCATCGAGGCAGCAAAGGCGTCGTCTAGCGTATGCAAGCGCTCGCTGAGCCGCTGCATCAGCTGAAAAGCGGTATCCGCATCTTCACTGACGCGACGTAGAAAATCGTCACGCTGGATCATCTCAACTTCCAACGCCTCGACGGCTTTTACGGTCGCGCTACGGGGCCGCCCTTCGATCACGCCCATTTCGCCGAAGTATTCGCCGGGGCCAACCCGGCCCAGCGATATTTCTCGCCCGCGAAGCTCCTTAATGATCTCAACTTCGCCCGAAACCAGCCGAAAGACACTGTCGCTCAGGTCGCCTTCGCGAAAAACAATGTCCCCGCGCTCAAACCTTTGCCTTGTCATACCGAACTTCCCTCGTGATCCTCGACAACACCTGCTTAAACCAAGCTTATAAGTCTAAGCCGCGCTGCCACCCCAACACATACACTTTGTCGTTATAGCGCGAAAACACCTTGAGATTGTTAAGATCCCACTTCGCTCAACACCTGCTCCACGCTCCGCCGCTGCTGACCTGCTTCATCCCTTTCTTTCTTTGCCGTTACCAGTGCCCGGTAGTCGCTCAGGACAGGCTCAGACAGTTCCCGACCGGCCGCAATTGCTCTGCGAATTGCAATTCTGTAGGCCGACTTGCGCGCGGCAAGACCTATCGGCGTATAAGGCGGCAGACGGCCAACTTGGCCGCCCCTAAGGGTAAAACCAAAGAGCTGCAGATCGACCGAGAACAACGCGCCCCTGTGAGGCCGCCCGATATACAAAAGGTTTTCCGAGAAAACCCCGGCAACCTCCCAGGCATCCGTCGCCTTCCCACGGCCTCGCCCTTGACGGACGAGCAGCATCGCCGTTGCCAGCCAGTCGGCCGCCAGCGCATAGCGCTCGTCTCTCCCTGGTATCACAGAAAGGGTATCAGGCCGCCACTGATCCGCATAAGCGAGGCTCAAAGCCCCCATGTCCTGCTCAACGGTTTTACCCGGCATGACCTTGCCCGTTGTTTCCAAGGCAAGGAAGTCGGCCAAGCGTAAATCATAAACCGCCATCACGACACTGCACCGGTCGCAACCATATCAGACGGGATCATGCAACTTTCCGCATTTTCAGCTTCATACCCACGATCTGGTATATATCCAGGCCCGTAATGTTCGCGACTTCACGGAACGGCAAAGAGGTCTCTTTCAAAAGTACAGCAGCATGCCGGTAAGGGTTCATGCGCGCCTTGCTGTTTGATCGCGCCGAGCTCTGCTGTCGGCTGCGCCGCTCGGCGGCCCGACGTTCCTCGGCGTCGAGTCCACGCTCCTGTGCCGCTTTTAAAGCGGCTTCCCGCCTGGCTTTTTCAGCCCGAATTTCCTGATCCATGAGATGCGTCGCCGTCGCGAAGCGGCTATTGAAGCTCCGCTCGCTTTCCGACATCGGCCGCTGGCTCTCCGGTTGCGCCTGCTCCTGCGCCGGCTGACTGCGCATCGCGGCCGCCTCGTCGAGCGTCATCCCTTTACGGCGCGCCATGCGTTCGGCAGCTGCCAGCGCATTGCTCCGCTCCCCCTCGAACGGGCTTTCCGAGGCGAGCATTAAAAGGTTGTGAAACCGCTCCCGTTCGGCATCTGTGAAGGTCTCAGGAATAGCTGTCTCGCTGTCTTAAAAAGAAAGATGGTCTATAGGTTAAACCCAACCACTATACCATTGGCGATGGCACACTGCCTACATCCGTAAACAGAAAAACCTTAAAATATCATATGCCTACAGGTAAGTTTAAGCTTGAGCGCCTTGCCTACAGCTGGCGGTCGAGCCAGGCCTGAGCGCGGACGCGCGCCCTGGTCAAATCCGCGGGCGCGAGCAGATTCTCAAGCCGGTCCAGGGGCTCAGCCAAGCGTCGCGCGAAGGTGCTGTCCCGTCTGCTCGCCACAAAATACCAGACATAGGCATCGACCGCGTTCCGAACGGCGCCCCGCCCCTGATCATAGCGCTGAGCCAGAGTCATTTGCGCGACGACATGCCCTTGTTCAGCCGCCGCCAAATACCAATGCGTGGCCAGACCAGGATCTTGCGGAACATCTCGTCCTGCCGCATAGCGTTCGGCCAATTCGTACTGAGCGCGGATCTCACCGTTTTCGGCTGCGGTTTGCAGCCATCGGATCGCCTCTGGAAGGTTTTTGCCGATCCCAAGACCTGCGGCATAGTTAGCGGCCAGACTATATTGCGCCTCTGCGTTCCCGTTCTGCGCCGCTTTCAGATACCACCGGGTTGCCTTTCGATGATCGGTCGCCACAAAAAGTCCGCTGGCATAAGCATTTCCCAAAGCAGTCTGGGCCCGTGTATCGCCCTCTTCTGCGGCGGCGCGCCACTCTGAAATCGCCAGCTCAAGGTCGCCGCCATCATAAGCGGCAACGCCAGCCGCGAAATCTGCAACGGCCGATACGGGCGCAAATGCCAGTGCCAACGCTATCGATATCGGAGCGAAAAGCGTTAAACGCCAATCGGTTTCACCGCGCCCGCCGCAGCTCGGCAGGCTTTGGTCAATGCTTGGTCGCGCCTTCCGTATCCAAGCCAAAGAAGTCCTCATCTCCGTCATCTTCATCGTCGTCATCAAAAGTGATCACGCCGCCTTCGTCGGACCGATGCCGCCTTTCAAGCTCTCCGACCATTCCTTTAGCCTGCAGAGCCGCCCACTCCATCTTGGCCGCCGCATTAAAGTAACCGCCGCTCGTCGCCTGCTCCGACATCACCCTCATTCCTGCCTCGAGCATGGTGAAGGCGTAGCTGAGCGGTAACGCCTGTTCGCGGTCGAACTCAAAGCCGTTGGTCGTCTCAAAGGCATCGGCAAGCTCGGAAAAAACCCGAAGCATCTGGTCGATCTCTTCGGGCCCTTCCTCGAGTTCCATCTTCGAGAAATGCTCCGCAACGCCGCGAATGATTCTGGCGAACACGATCCCTTCGCGATCCGTTTCCAATTCGGGAAAGCCGTGCGGCTCATCTCCATTCGACATCGTCTTACCTTTTAAGATCTTACACAGATGCTCTATCTCTAAGGTATCAGCATTTCGTGATGCGCGTTGCGGTTTTCTCCGCCACGCTTCCGTGAGGCGAGCTTCGCCGGGTTTTTACGAAAATCCCCGGAGCTTCGCCAGGGCCGAGAGCCCCTCGGCGAGTGCTCGACGGGATGCCGGCATGGAGTCGTCACAGCAGAGTTTTCTGACCGGCAACCAATACACGCCGAGAGACAGCATTGTGTCACGCAGGGCTCTCAGATTCCACGCAAGTTCGTCGGACATTTCAGGCCCGTAGCTTGAGCGCCCCGCATCCCGGTCGAGACCCAGGTCGTCATAGCGCGAGACCCCCTCACTCTGACGTGTACGCAGATAAAGTGAACGCAGCCAGACGCCCGCATCGTATTGAACCGGCTCGATAATCTCTCGATCCAACAATTGATCGAGCAGACATTCGTATTTTGCCCGCGCGCCTACGATCACAACATTACCCCGAACTGAGACTTCCCGGGCTTCGATGACGATACCGCCGTCACGTTTAGCCCGGGCGCTAGCGCCCAAGTCACTCAGGCTAACGCTGTGGGCATCATAGCGTTTCTCTCTCAAACCGACTTTCTTTGCCGGAACCTGATCTTTTACGACATCCTGTCGCGGTACAGCTTTCTTCAAGCGAAGGGTCTTTCGCTTCGTCGCCGCCATAAACTTCTCCTGTTTCAATCGCCCTGTTCATTGAACCAACGAACCGACACTAGCCTTCGCCGGCATAGAGACGATTGAGGACACGGATCTGCAGATTCCGCAGATTGCGGTCGCGCGTCAGCAGATAGTCCATCAGATCACAAGCATGCATCACCGTCTTATGATCCCGCCCCCCGACACTCGCACCGATGCGGGCCAGCGAAAGTTCGAAACAGAGCTTGCGCATCAGATACATGGCAAGTTGGCGGGGTCGCGCAATTTTCCGGTCGCGCCGCGCGCAAAGAAGCAGCGCGAGCGAAATCCCGCTCTCGTCGGAAACCGCGCGCAAAATCTCGTCTGGCGTCAACTCCCGCGCATAGGCGGTTCGCTCAACAAGTTTTTTCACATCGTGCGGTTCCGAGGAGGTGGCGGGTGCATAGTAGCCACCTTCCCCCTGCTCGATCGCTTCCTGCGTGTTTTCGGCGGATTGGCTCATACCTTGTCTCCTCGTTGTTGGGGTATTCGGGTAGGGTTCATCGCTCCGGCGCGTCCTCGCCGATGGAGGCGGTTTTTCTTTGCGTTTTGCCGGTTAGTTCTGCGCGCGAAGGGTTTGCGGCGGCCTGCGCTTTGCGGCCAAGGATCAGGCGCACGTTCTTCCAACTCCGGATCGTCTTGCGGCTTCGGTTTCTGCGTTGGCGTGAGGCCTAAGGCCACTGCATCAGACGCAGACAGATGCAGGAGACGACGGATCGCCGTATCGCTCATACCGCGTCGCCGGCAGTCCAGAACGAAGATCTCCGTTTTCGTTAAGTATTCCTGCTCTAAGGCCTCCGGATCCTTAGACATGGCGCCGTTCCCCGGCTCTCGTTTCCAGCACGTGAATGGGAAGAAGGCACCCTTGAGACACGGAGGCCTTCGGTCCGTGACAATCGGAGAGGCCTAAGCACGAAAAAGACGGCGCAGATATGCGCGGCCAGAAGGCTTGAGCGGGCTGAATGGAAACGAGCATAAGTCCTGGCGATCCCTGCAACATATGATAGAAGTTTTATGTACCCAATATGGGGCTTTTAAGCAAGATAGACTTGTGCCCAATTTACACATTGTACCCATTTTGTACTTAAGCTATAGTGCGGCCATGACCAATCGCATCAAAGAGCTGCGGCGGCTTCGCGGCCTAACACAGGACGGCCTTGGCAAACGGGTCGGCACCGGGCGTTCGCAGATCGTCAAGCTGGAGCGTGGAGAACGGCGCTTGACAGTCGAATGGATGCGCCGGCTGGCACGGGCGCTCGACTGTCATCCGGCGGATCTTCTTGCCAACGAACCGCTGATTGAGAATAGCGGTGGCCATGAACCGAGCCGCGCGCCGGCATCAAGCGAATGGGAAACAGCTCCTGGCGGATTTCACGCTCCGGAGTCGGACTTCGCGCCGCACGCCGGCGAGGCGGCCCCCGCCGCCGTCACGGTTCCTGCCGCCGCCAATCTCATGCGTGATGTAGAGGTCCGGGGCGTTGCCGTTGGTGGCAAAGAAAGTTGCTTTGAATTCAATGGAGAAGTGGTAGATCGGGTTCGGCGCCCGCCTGGAATTGCCGGCGCGTCAAACGTCTTTGCCATCTACGTCGTCGGCCAATCCATGTCGCCTCGCTTCGAAGAAGGCGAGTTGGTCTTCGTTCATCCAGGACGGCCGGCGACGAGCGGTTGCGATGTTATTGTTGAGCTGCACGGTCGTAACGGCGACCCTGGTCAGTGCTACATCAAACGCCTGGTGAAACGCACACCGACCCGGACGGTGTTACAGCAATTCAATCCGGCACGGGACGATATTGCCTTCGACAATGACAACATCCGGGCCATGTACCGGATTTTGACAGCGTCGGAATTGCTCGGCGTCTGACTTCCTCAGGATCGCCGATCGGTCATCGGGAACTTGTTGTGGTGTGCGCACACACCTCGCTGCTCTGCCTCAAGCAGCAACAACTGCTGACATGAGTCTTTTTGTACCCATTTCGTATCTTTTTCTGTGATATCATCATACAAATAGCAATACTTTCACGTGTATCGCATAGCTCAAACGCGTGCATGAAAGAGCGCCGTTCCGCCTGCACAAAAAGAGAGGACGAGAACCATAGAAGATATCGAGATTATGGAAGCACGCTACGACTCAATGCCTCCCGAGGCTGTAAGAGAACTTCTTTTTCGGTCGGCCGACCCGCTTACGGCCCGACATCACGCATTGCAGGCCGAAATGGCCTTTGCACGCCGGATGTTCCGTGCCAGCCGCAACATCTGCCAAGGCAACGAAGGGTCGAAATCCGGCAACGATCAGGACTATCGGGAGGATTGCCGCCATTGGTGGCGGCGTTATCGCGGCGCGCAGGCTTCCGCTGCCGAACTCCGCAATTTGATCGCGCTTAAGAGCTTGGGAAACGCGACATTCGCGTGACCGAATGCGAAGCCAGACAGAGCTTAGCTCGGCAGGTCTGCCAACTCCGGGTGCGGACCAAAAACGTAAGGGAATACTGCCAGGACATCGTCCAGGGATTCACCGTGCCCCAAAACCCGCGAGTCCGCGTCGATCGCGCAGTAGATCGCACCGATCTTCCCGAATGCACAGAGAATCCGCTCGCCTTCAGGGTCCAAGACAGCAACAACCTGCTCTCCCGCGTCGGTGGCCAAAGGAACACAATGGCCGGCAAGTCCAAGAGCCACCATCTTTTCACCCATAGCGATCAGCTGCTGCACCTCTTCCTCGGTCAGAACCGTTGGATCGGACTGCAACACAGCCGGCTGTTCCGGCAAAGGGCTCTTAAGCATAACTGACATGTTTTGCATTTCCTGCGAAACCGCATTGATCCCGCAAGTCTGACAGCCATCTATGACCGAAAGGTAAACGGGATTTTATATAAATTTCTGCTAATTTCCCTCTAATCTCCTAATCTGACAGGTGCGACCTTTACGGATTCTGGACTGAAAAGGCCGATCACTTGGAGAGCAACGGCCCTTTAGGCTTGGCTCACTGACGAGGAGAATCGCCCAGCAGAGGGCTGGCGCGAAAGTGTGCGGGAAACCAGGTAAACGTGACGGAAGCAGCCGAACCTGGGAGCAGTCCCCCCAAAACGGCTGCCAAGCTGACCCAAGGCTCCACCTTTCACCATATCCTGAACCTAACGCTACCGATGGTCTGGGCGCTGTTCGCGACCATCGGGTTCAATGTCGCCGACACCTTTTTCATCGCCCAGCTCGGCACCTTGGAACTCGCCGCGATCAGCTTCACCTTCCCGGTCGTCATGACTTTGATCAGTCTCGCTATCGGTCTGGGTGCCGGCACCTCGGCCGTTGTCGCCCGGGCCATCGGTCAGGGAGACCGCAAACGGGTCGAACGCCTGGCAACGGACAGTCTGTTGCTCGCCGGCGTTGTGGTTAGCGTCTTCGTTGTCGTAGGGCTCCTGACCATCGAGCCGCTGTTCCGGTTACTTGGCGCCGAAGAAGCTCTTCTGCCAATGATCCGCGACTACATGGAGATCTGGTACCTGGGAATCCCGTTTCTGGTTGTTCCCATGGTCGGCAATAACGTAATTCGGGCCACTGGTGACGCGAGGTTCCCCAGTCTGATCATGATTGCAGCAGCCCTGGTCAATCTCATCCTGGACCCGTTACTGATCTTCGGTTTGGCAGGTTTCCCAAGACTCGAGCTGCAGGGCGCCGCGCTTGCGACAGTTGCCAGCAGAGCCATCACCTTCTTTGGGGCTATTGCTATCCTGCACTACAGAGAGCGCCTGATACGCTGGTCGATCCCCAAGGCTTCGGAGGTTGTGGCCTCCTGGCGCGCTATTCTCCACGTCGGGCTGCCCGCGGCCGGGACGCAAATGATCAATCCAATCGCTATCGCCGTGATCACGCGCTTCGTCGCCGCCTATGGTTCGACCGCCGTCGCCGGTTTCGGTCTGGCGACGAGGCTGGAAGCTTTGAGCCTTGTTTTCCTCTTTGCCCTTTCCTCCAGCACCGGCCCCATTGTCGGCCAGAACCTGGGCGCAGGCCTGTTCGAGCGCATCCGGGACACTTTGCGTCAGAGCTACTTTTTGAGTTTTGGCTGGGGCGCTTTCGTGGCGCTATTGCTTGGTTTGTTCGGCCCAGCCATGGCCGGCGTGTTCGATGACGATCCGGCGGTTATCGCCATCGCCCAGGAGTATCTGATCATCGTGCCGGTCAGTTACGGCTGCTACGGGGCGGTGATGGTCGCGGGCGCTGGCTTCAATGCGCTCGGCCGCCCTTTAAGCTCAACCTTTCTGACCGTTTTACGGATGGTGATTCTTTATATCCCGCTGGCCTACGTCGCTGGCCAGTTCTTTGGAATTGTCGGGCTCTTTGCAGCCGCCGCAGTCGCCAACACCCTGGCCGGCGGTGCAGCCTGCCTCTGGACATTCAAGGCTTGCCCCTCACAAAGGTGACCATCGCCCCTCAGTACAGGCGTCCTGTTTGAAATGTTCGGTCACTTTCCCCATGTCTTTCTTCAAAGACCGGGAGCTTGCAATGACCAAAAAACCCATAACCAGACGTCGTATCCTCAAACGGACGGCCTGTTTGGCGGCCGGAGCGGCAACCGCGCTGACTGGACTAAGCACCTCGGTGCGGGCGCAGGTTGTTGGCACACCCAGGCAACCCTTGGGTCCGTTTTACCCAGACAAACTTCCTCTAGATCAGGATAACGACCTTCTCAGCGTGGCAAACCGGCCTGGCCGCGCACTGGGGCAGCCCATCGATATCTTCGGACAGGTCCGCGGCGCAGACGGCAGAGTTCTGAAGGACTCAATCGTTGAAATCTGGCAGTGCGACTTTTACGGACGCTATATCCACAGCCGAGACGCCAGCCGGGGCCGACGCGACAGAAACTTTCAGGGATTTGGCCGTGCCGCAACGAATGAGGATGGGGCCTATCGCTTCCGCACCATCAAGCCAGTGCCCTATCCCGGCCGGACACCGCACATCCACTTCCTGGTTCGAAGCGATGCCGCCGACCGCTTCGTGACCCAGATGTACGTGGAGGGAGAAGCGGATAACCGCAGGGACGGTCTTTTGAACCGGATTTCCGACCCTGCGCAGCGCCAGGCCCTGATCGTATCCCTAAAGCCCGATCCGGCGCTCGGTGAAAACATACTCAGCGGCCGTTTCGACATCATTGTCGCCTGAGGCTGACGCGCTCGCCTTTAGCCAGGTCTGCACTACTAGTGCAGGGTGAGCAAAGCCTCTGAATGCCGCCACTCCCCCCGTTTGAAGAGTTCGCGTGAACCAACGGTCACGGAATAAAGCGGTCCGTCGAGGTTTTTCGTCCAAAACTGCAAGAAGCGCTGTAGCTCGGGGTATTCCGGCACCAAATCGTATTCCTGCCAGATGTAGCTCTGTAAAAGATCCAGATGATCGGGCATCCGGTAAATAATTTCGGCTGTCGCCAGCCTGTAACCTGCAAGTTGACGCTCCATGATTGTTGGCTTGGTCACAATAAGAAACCTCCTCAACTTCGAACAGTACGAGCGTAAAAGGCTAAGACATAAATTTTCAGATACAAAATACTTTTTATTATTTAAAAATTAGCAGCATAAGCGGGCAAGTGCTAACAAACAAAAAGAAAGACTTCTAATCGTTATGCAATACACCCGGACGCAAAAACGCCCGCCGCACGGATCCCACGAGGTTAGCGGCGCGGCGGAAAACGCTACTGTTATCATGTTCCGGAATAAGAGATCGTCTGGAGTACTGTGGGAGCCTGTTGACAATTAGCCCCCAGATCGATGACGCCCTCCGAAGCGCCAGTCGGCCTGGCAAACAAGGCCTTCGGAGGATCGTTTTGAGCTTACGCAGCCCGATCGCATCCGCGGCTACGATCGATAAACTCGAGAATCTGATCGAGACGCACTTCTAAGGCGCGGTGCTGATGAGAGGTATCATCGTGGATAGCCCGCAAACGCGTGCTTACACGCTCAAGGCGCTTTTCCAGCCGGGTAATGCGCCACCACATGAAGGCGGTGACAGCAAACAAGAGCGCAACAACGATCCAATCCAACATATTCGGCTCCAAACAAAACTTCCGATGCCAATTTTGACCTCTACCGGCACCGTAAAAGCACGCCGAGAAAGACAATTATTTCCTAGTAAGTAAGCAACTCGCGTGCCAAAAACATTTTTCTTTCTTATTCAATACGTTATGTTTTTTTCATACTAATACTAACAAATTTTTGTAAAGCCTGTCGACAAGTAAAATCAATCAAGAATCTATATTTTTTTCGTTATTTTCCAGATGCTTACTTGTCATTTGCTAAATTTAGCGCCCAACACTCGATGTAAAGATCATCGACGAACAACCGCACCTGAGCTCCGCTATTCCCCGGAGCACGGGATATTGTCCTTTCGATACCACCCACGATGATGTAGCCAGTTGAGCGCAGCGCTCCAAACGGTCTCTCTCAGCCGCCGAACAGCAAGAAGCCCTATGAATCTCTATCTTAAAGTCTTCCTCACAATGGCCATCCCTTTCGGTGCGCTGACCGGGTTCGTCATCGCCGGCGAAGAAGGGACCTTTAGCGGCATTTTGAGCGGTTTGGCGGCAGGCACAGCCTTCGGCGCACTGGCCTCGATCATTCTAGTAACGCTTCACAACAAGGCAATCGACCGCCTGCCCTTTCCCGACGAGGTGAAGAACACCGCCGTAAAACAATCGAAATCCATTTTTGTCGACTGGGATTACGACACAGCTTTTCAGCGCTGCACCAAGGTGATTAACGACTATGGCTGCCGCCAGATTCAGCCCAACCCCCTACACGGCACGATTATCTCGAAATCCAAGCTGGACGTTTTTTCAACATTACAAGCGATCGGGATGCGGGTTATCGAACATGAGCCCGGCCATTGCGAGATTCAGATCATCAGCCGGCCCAAAATGCCGACCACCATGCTGGACTACGGCCGAAATCTGAGGAACGTCGAAGAACTGGCCGAACGCCTGCGGCAGCTCGACGAAGATGACGACACAGACGCTGACGAAGAGTAAGGCTATGGGCCTGAGGCTCCCGACCGACAGTATCTAGCGATAGTAGATGTGCCGACCGATCTGAACGGTGCGCTCGCGCTTGCTCCGCCAGGGAACCGCGATGCTGGAGGAATGGAAGAACAGCCCGCCCAGGGTCGGATCAGCCGGTCGTTCCGCCAACAAACCTGGCGCCAGGTCCTGCGCAACGGCCCAGGCTTCGGCTTCCCGCGGGACGTCGCTCTTCCCATCACACCACCAGGAAAACTGACATGGCGGCTTTTCACCGCCCTGCATCACGACGGCGCAGACGCTGTCCGGAAACTCCGGGTGCCCGACCCGATTGAGAACCACGGCACCGACCGCCATCATGCCTTCTGCGCCTTCCGCCTTGGCCTCCCAGTACATCGCCAAAGCCAGGCAGCGCTCTTCCTTGCTGAGCTCAACCGCAGTAACAGTGTTTCCACCGGACGTTATTGTGAAGCCGACAGCCAGGCAAACCACGGAAACAAATTTCCGAACCATTTTTCCCCCTATCTGCCGGCATTGCCTTCAGGTCCCTCCGCCGCTACGCGGGCACCCGGCACTCACCGGCATATAATGCTGGCATTGATCTGACCGTTCGAAACCGGACCCTGCACCTGGCAGTTATTGATTGCCTGGCGGATTTCGCGGCGTTCAAAACCCGATTGTGAGTAAACGGGATTCGGCGCGACAAACTGGCCAACAGCCAGAACCCAGATACCGAGTGCAAGCACAGCGAGCAGAACACGATCCAAAGCCTTCATTTGAGGATACCTTTCTCTGGCGGAAAATTGATAGCAGAAAGAACAACCCACTAGGGGCGCTGTGCCATGTGCAGGGACAGCACGAAACCCAGGTCGTCAGTGAGGAAACAAGCGTCAGCTGCTATGCAGCAAGCGTTAGCCCGCCGCTAGCCTAACAGAATAGAAGTCGTGTGCGCTTATAACGGGTTCAAGAGGTTGTGGAGCGCTTGCGTGCCCGGATCATCCTGACAAACCGCGTTAGAGAGGCTTCGGCTGGTGCATTCTCATAGGATTGTCCAGCCGGCTTGGCACTACCGTTTCCGGCCTCTGAATCAGCCTCAGCGCTTCCAGAGGTTAGGCGCAGATCCTTGTATGCACGCAGATCGATCCCTCGTCCATCAACCGATTCAGGCTTGGTGGTATCGGTTTCACCGGGCTCTTCGCTTGCTTTTTCCTCCGCGACAGCGACACCGTTACGAGGCAAGTCAAAGCCATCCTCATCGGCCGCTTCGGCGCGCCAGTCAGCAGGTTCTGTGAGCAGAGCGTCTTCCGCTTCCTCAGCGTCGGATGCCTCATCGCTTTCCGGCACCTTCGGCTCGGACAGAATCTCCATGGCCTGCATCTCGCGACGAAGGCCCGGACTCATTGCTGTCGTCTTATCTTTATCCGAAGGCTTTTCTTCCGCTGCTTCCAATAGCGGCTTGTCTTGCGACGGCTTGAAAGCGGGAAACTCAGCCGAGACAACGTTTTCGGAAATATCGTCGGCTTCTGGCTCGAGTTGTTCGGGATCTACAGGTTCCGCAGCGCCGTCAGTCCGTTCCGACTCGGGATTCAAAAGCGCGACCTGTCCGAGACGCAAATCATCGACGGCACGCTTCAACCCGTCGATCTGACTTGCCCACTCTGTCGACAAGCGTCCGATATGGGAATCCACAAGGCCACGCAAGAGAGTCAGGGTCTGAGACTGCGTATCGTCCTGTCTCGCCAGCAACTCTTCCATTGTTTTGCCGACTTCGGACAAACGCGTCTCAAGAACATCCCGCATTTCCTCTCGCTCGCGCGTAATGGCATCCTGAGCGGAGGTGACCAGCTTGTCATTCGCCTGTCCGAGTTCCTCAAGGAGGGTCGCGAGCGATGACTCAACGTCATCCCCGTTCATCGCTCCATCGGCGCTGCCACGCTCCGTAACCCGTCCGCTCAAATCGGCAACCCGACCGGAAAGACGCTCAAGCTCCTCGCCCAGAGGCGCGATCATCTTCCAGGTTGCATTTGCAATAGCATCGGGATCGGTAGCGGGCTGCCCTGATGGCTCTCTCGGTGCATCGGAAAGTTCCAAGATGCGGCCTTCGAGTCCCTCAATCTTGGTGGATAGGCGCTCCTCAAGACTCTCACCCAAGCCCGCAACCAGCTTTTCCAGATCTTGTGACAAGCTGGAGGGATCGACACCCACACCATCTCCAGAACGTTCAGCGGATGCCTGCTCGATCAGGGATGATTTCATCTCCTGAAGCTCAGCTTCGATCGCCTTTCGATGGGCCTGCTCGCTTTCCTGAGAGGCAATCAGCCTTTCAACCAGCTCGTAGAGACGGCGATTTTCTTCGCGCAGATTCGTCAGTTCGGGATTTTCTTCGATCTGATCGGTGTCGACCTGATCTGTTTCGATCTGATCCGCATCGACCTGATCCGTAACGTCGTTATCCAATTGCCCATACCCCACATCTGGTCGCTACGGTGTCGCCGTCGGTCCGAACCATCACGTCACCTGTCATACGCCGCCAAGACATAAACGCCGAGAGTCAAAATAATGGCCCGGCACGTCTCGCGGCGCAATCTGCAAGCCATTTGATCACACAAGCTTGCAGTCTATCCGACGCTTGTGCCGAACCCGTCAAAGCCGCAAGGGCAGCTTCGTAACCAGTCTTGTCGCAACAGACCGCCCCTTGGAGGACATACTACACCGATAGACGCCCAAGGACGAGCCCCAGCCTCCCGCGTTACCTCGCCGCGGATGGCGATCGTCGCGCTGTCAGGTCGTTCAGTCCGCGCCCTGCGGCTGGAATCGGTCCGCGACCGCCCATTCATGATCGGGATAGCGCTGACGCAGACGTTGTGTGAACTTTGCCAGAACCGACGGCGGCAACATAATCAACTTGCTGGGTTCACCGTCGCAGCGGATGACGAACTCATGAGTCTTTTCGGCAGCCATTCTAACCTCCATCAAGAAGAGTGTCATAGGGCTGGAAAAGCAACAATCGCGCCACTTGTAAGAATTCAGGAAATTCAAAGAGTTAAAACAAGGTTAAATCTGATCAACGATCGCTGTGTAAGGTTTCCCGACGCAAATATCTGTTTGGCACTGACTTTTGTAATTTTTTTCGACAGTACACATATGAATTAACCACTTCTCATAACCACGCCTGGGCAAAGTTACGCAGCAGCAGCCCCTCCCGCCAAGGGCCATCGCTACTGCGAACGAGGCTTTAGCCTCAAGTACTGGTATCTATCGCCAGAGGTGATCGTCACATCCACCAGCTTGGACCCGCGCAGGATCTTGAGAGGGATTGCGGCGCCAGGCTGCCCCTGACTCCAGACGGCGCGGAAGAGCTGTGCCATGCTGGGCACCTCTCTGCCATCGACTTCGAGCAAGACATCCCCAGGTGCGATCCCCGCGGTTGCGGCGGGCCCGCCAGGCGTGACGCTGGTTACAATAACCCGGCCGAAAGACTCCGCTGTAAACATGCCCAGCCAAGGTTTGCGCGGCGCGGAAGACCGGCCAGAATCGAGCAGGTCGGCGAAGATCGGCTTCAGCAGGTTGATCGGCACAAACATATTGCCTGGCAACGCAGCGTTATCCTCCACAGCGTCGTTGACGATCAGCGATCCTATCCCGACCAACTCGCCTGAAGGATTGACCAAGGCAGCGCCACCCCAGTTCGGATGAGGCGGCACAGTGTAAATTGCATCGTCGAGCAGATACTCCCAGTAACCGGCAAACTCGCGCCGCGAAGCAACGACAGCCCCCAATGTGCTGGAGACTCCGCCGTGCCCGATCACAAGCACGCGGTCTTGTTCGTTCAGCGTTGAGGAATCCCCCAAGGCCACATAACCACCGCCGAGCGATCCGGATGCCCGCAAAAGGCCAAAACCGGTTTCATGGTCGTAAGCCAAAATCTTTGCTGCGATCTCTTCGCCGTCGGCGGCAAAGAGCGATACCGATTGCGCCTCCAGGATCAGATAGCCGATGGTGAGGACAAGACCGTTGTCATCGATAACAACGCCGTTTCCTTCCCGGACCTGCCCAAGGGCAGAAGCCGTCCGTGCGTCGCCTGGCACCTCGGCGCGCAGGCGCACGACCGATGACAGCACCTTTTCCAGTCTTTGCTGCGCAAAAGCCTCTTGCGCCTGGAAGGCGAACAGCCCCAAGAGCACCAATATAACCGTCAGCAGCCGAAAAAAACTGCGGTTCAGTCGTTCAGCGAAACAAAGTTGCATGGCGCGGCCTCCTTTTCGGCAAACTGCCCAGGACCTTGCGAACCTCCCAATTCACATTCAGAGGTGCACTTCCGCGCCGCAACCTTCTCCCACGACCCCGGCTGCTCGGGTGCGCTTATTTAGACCTACCGGCCTATGCCTCCGTCGGACTTAGTCTAACAGTTTCGCCAAGCCATTGGTACTGGCATGCGGCCTTAACAACCCTTTGGGACCGTGGGAGATATGGACTGACTTACGCGGCCGGCCTTTTGGCATTGGCGGCAAATCCGTCGTACAGATCGAGCATGCGTTTCCGCCAAGCCCGCACGGAATCTTCCTGAGGAAGCACTTCCACCAGCGAAGAGCAATGCGCCCAATGAAAGGCGCCGAAAACGATATAGTCAGCGAAGGTTGGGGAATCGCCGCCCAGGAACGGCTGCGCGTCCAAGGTCGCGCGCAACGGCGCCAAGCCCTTACCTAGATTTGCAAGATGCGTTTCCGAATCCTCGCAGACCGCCTCGAGTGTGGTTCCCAGCATCTTTTCCCGGCTTGTGCGGAAATAGTCCTTGTCCTTTTCATGCAGTCCGGCATGCACGTCGGTCAGGATCAAACGCATGAGCAGCGGATGCAAAACCCTCTCGGTCCAGAACTTTAGAAACAGCGTCGTTGCCTTGGCTTCGGCGCTCGGAAACAAGGCGGGTGCATCGGGATAAGCTTCATCCAGGTAACTGGCGATCTCCCAGGAGTCGTGCAGGCAGCGATCGCCGTCCATCACCACCGGCACCGATCCCTGACCTGATGCTGCAATGCTGTCCTTTTCCGTAAAGCGCCATGGCAGCGCCTCGAATTCGAGGCCCTTGTGAGCCAGCGCCATTTTTGTCCGCCAGCAATAAGGGCTGAAACGGTGGTCGTCGTCCGCGCCCGCAAGATCGTACAGTTTTATCGCCATGATTTCTTTCTTACCTCCAAAGATCATGTGGCCTTTTGGCCGTTTATAGCATTCCCGAAATTCCGTCGTAGAGCAGCTTCAATCCGGTCAGAAAAAGGAAGCTGTAACAAAGCTTATAGAAGAGTTCCTGAGGAACACGGCTATGCAGCCAGATACCGCTAACGATCCCGACCAGCGCTATCGGCAACACCGCCAGCGATGTGGACAGGTTTGCGAAGGAAAGCTGCCCCAACCAGGCATAGGGGACGAGCTTCACGTAGTTGATGACCGTGAAGAAAATCACCGTTGTCGCCTGGAAGACGGTCTTGTGCAGCTTCAAGGGCAACAAGTAGACGTTCAGCGGCGCACCGCCTGCATGGGCAGCGAAGCTCGTAAAACCGGCAAGCAACGACCAGAAACCGCCGCGCAGGTAACTGGGTGCCATAGCGGGCCGCTCGCCATTGCGTCGCCGCAGCCAGTAGTTCCCGCTGAAGCCCAGGGCAACGGCGCTGAGAAGCAGCTTGATCATATGCTCGTCGAGATATCGAAAACTGGCCGTCCCAACCACGATGCCCACGACCGCGCCCGAGATGATGATCTTGGTGTTGGTCCGATCCCATTTGCCGCGGAAGGACCAAAGTCCGAAGAGATCCATAACGCAGAGGATCGGCAACATAATCGCGGCCGCCTGAACAGGCGAGATGGTCAGCGCGAGCAACGGCACCGCGACCACGCCGAGGCCACCTCCAAACCCGCCCTTCGAGATGCCCATGATCAGTAAGGCCGGCACAGCCGCCAAATAGAAGAGAGGATCTTCGATCACGCGCTCTGAACCTCAAGAGAGAACACCAGACTGGGGGCAGAACTTAGGATCGGCAAAGACATGATTATTCGAATCTGGGCTGCTTGTATCTGGAAGGAAAAGGCCGTCGAGAGGAACGCCAGTGCTGTGTGACGCTTTCCCTTATCTTGTATGATTATTTCGTGAAAGGCACAAAAAGTTGAAGCGCCGAATCGCGAATCGCGTTAGCGTGATTTCTGTAAGCACCTGCTGCTCAAGGGAGATTGCTTCATCCTATGACCGCGCCTTTGGCGAATAGATTGAACCGCTCGGCTGACCGGTCCAGTTCGGCGCACACAGGGGATCCGGGGTGCTTGCGGCTCGGCACCGATCTCGGGGCCAGTCCCGGCATCCGGCAGTTTCTTCAGGTAGCAGACTTCAGTAAGACGCCTCCCTTCGCGGAGGCGTTTGTCGTTTCAGATCCGTGTGACCGGCGCCTGGCGCCCGTTTCCCGGTCTTCGGGAGAACCCGGTCACCTCATCGTTTCACAATACGGAGGCCTTTATGGCAAAGCGTTCCTCGCGCAAAGCGTCCCGCAGCGAAAGCAACGTGCGTCCTCTCTATCCCGAGCATGAGGCATGGTCCCCGCTGGACGAACCGCGAAGAGACAAGAGCTACCTGCGAAAGGTCCGTCCCTACAACGACAATCAAGCTGCCCTGCTCGAGGCCATTGACAGCCGCAACATGGTTCTCGCGCTCGGTCCGGCTGGCACCGGGAAAACCTATCTCGCCATCGCAAAGGCCGTCGAAGCGCTGGAGAAAGGCACGGTTGGCAAGATCATGCTATCGCGCCCCGCCGTCGAAGCTGGCGAGAGCCTCGGCTACCTGCCCGGAGAACTGGAAGATAAACTCGCGCCCTACCTGCGGCCTCTTTACGACGCACTCAACGACCGGCTCGGCAGCAAGCAACTGAAGTCCCTGCTGAGTGACGGTTCCATCGAAATCGCCCCGGTAGCCTACATGCGCGGCCGGACCTTGAACAACGCCTTCGTCGTGATCGACGAAGCGCAAAACTGCACCTTCGGCCAGATCAAGATGCTGCTGACCCGGCTGGGCTGGCACTCGACGATGGTATTGACCGGCGACCCGGATCAAAGCGATCTGCTGCCCGGCATCTCGGGACTCGCGGAAATCGCCGCACGCCTGGAGCCGCTTGACGACATTTCCGTCGTCCGCCTCCGCGACGAAGACATCGTTCGGCATCCGCTGGTCGCCAGCATGCTGTCGGTCTTGTAAATTCAGTTAGCAGTCTTAAGCCAACCGGCGGCCTTAGCGAGCCGCCGGTTGGTGCGAGATCACTCCGACCACTGCAGCCGCTTAAAAGCTTTGCCCTCGCTGTCAAAGAGATGGCAATAGCTCGGCGGTACGGACAGCGACAGCGCTTCGCCCGGCTTGGCCCGATTGGCACCGGAAGCTTCCACCACGATGGGCTCTCCGTCTCCCGCGCGCCCATAGAGGAACGAAGTCCCGCCGAGGTGCTCGGCAACCTCGACATTGACTTCCATGCGCGGACTGCCGTCATCCTGCTCCGAGAAATGCTCGGGCCGGATCCCCAACTTCACCTTCTGCCCGATTTCCGCGCCATTCATCGCCACGGGTAAATCCGCCTTGCCCCCTCCCGGCAAGGCAACGCTCACCGCCGCATCGTTCTTGCCGACAATCTCACTCCACACGAAGTTCATTTTCGGTGAGCCAATGAAGCCAGCGACGAACTCGTTGCAAGGATGATGGTAGAGCTCGAGCGGTGCACCAACCTGCTCCACATAGCCATTGCGCAGCACAACAATCTTGTCGGCCATGGTCATGGCCTCGACCTGATCATGAGTCACATAGATCATGGTGGCATCAAGCTGCTGATGCAGCTTCGCGATCTCCACGCGCATCTGTACGCGCAGTTCGGCATCCAGATTGGAGAGCGGTTCATCGAAGAGAAAGACCTTGGGATTGCGCACGATCGCGCGGCCGATTGCGACACGCTGCCGCTGACCGCCCGAGAGCGCTTTGGGCCGTCGGTCGAGCAGCGGGCCCAACTGCAGAATACGCGCCGCCTCGCTCACTTTCTCGTCGATCTCCGCCTTCGGGTGGTTCGTCATGCGCAGACCGAAACCCATGTTTTCGGCGACTGTCATGTGGGGATAGAGCGCATAAGACTGAAACACCATCGCGATGCCACGCTCGACGGCTTCGACATCGGTGACATCCTTGTCGTCGATAAAGATCTGGCCTTCAGACACCTCTTCAAGGCCGGCGACAAGACGCAGCAGGGTGGATTTACCGCAACCCGAAGGGCCGACGAAAACCACGAACTCCCGATGTTTCAGTTCCAGATCGACGCCATGAATGATCTCTACGTCGCCAAAGCGCTTAACGACAGACTTCAGTCGTACATCGGCCATTCCGACAGTCCTCCCTAGGGACCAAAGGGTCGAGTCTTTTTATTCTTGTCAGTCGCCCGGCATCTCTAGCCGGGCCTATTGCAGTCACATGACAGTCTGAGCAGCGCGCCTGTCTTCGTCAAGCGAGCTCTTTCTTTTTTTTTCGTTTTCTTTCTTTCCATTTGACAAGAACAAAGCTCTCACGAAATACTCGATCCTATCGGGTTTCAGGGCTATCCAGAGCCATCGGGATAAAGGAATCCAAAACCTTCCGACGGCTTTTATCTGCAGTGCGTAACGATCGGCCTCACGATCGAAATCAAAAGAAAGTCGCCTGACAAGGCACGGAAGAAGGGGGAGGCTCATGACGCAGTATTGGCGCAAGAATCAGGTCAAGATCGCGCCCTGGCTGTTCCTCGCACCGGCCTTCTTCGTCTTCGCGCTCTATGTCCTCAACCCGATCGCCCAAAGCATCTGGATCAGTTTTCACGAGTGGGACGGCCTGGGCGAGAAGACCTTTATCGGTCTCGCCAACTACGAAGAGCTCTTCGACGACGAGCAGTTCTGGATCTCGCTCGAGAACAATGTCTACTGGCTGGTGCTCTATATGCTGGCGCCACCGATCGGCCTGGCCATCGCCCTGTTCCTCAATCAGAACGTGCCCGGCATCCGCCTGGCGAAATCTCTGTTCTTCTTCCCCTTCGTGATCTCGCAGGTGGTCGTCGGCCTGATCTTCGCCTGGTTCTACGATCCTCATAACGGCTTGTTGGCGCTGTTGCTTGGCGTCTTCGGGTTTGAGGCGATTCCGATCCTCTCCGACGAAGAACTGGTGACTTACGGCATCATCGCCGCCGGCCTCTGGCCACAGATCGCCTACTGCATGATCCTCTACCTCACCGGGCTTAACTCCCTGAGCCCGGACCAGATCGAGGCTGCGCGCCTGGACGGTGCGAAGGGGCTGCGCATGCTTTGGCACGTCATCCTGCCACAGCTCATGCCCGCCACTTTCATTGCCATCGTCGTCACCGTCATCGGGGCCCTGCGCAGTTTCGATCTGGTCGCCATCATGACCGACGGCGGGCCCTACGGCAGCTCCAGCGTGCTCGCCTACTTCATGTACGAGCAATCCATGTTCAACTACCGCATGGGCTATGGCGCGGCCATCGCGACGGTCCTGTTCCTGATCATGGATGTCTATATCGCCTTCTTCCTATGGCGCATGATCCGCGCCGAACGGAGGTAAGATCATGTTCCCGAGACCGATCGAAAAATCCTCCCACGGAAAGCAAATTGCCTATAAGACGGCCCTGCCGATCGCGCTGATCATGTGGCTGCTGCCGCTGATCGCCGTGATGATGACCTCCGCGCGCTCCATCGACGATCTCAACAAGGGCAACTACTGGGGTCTGCCCGAGAAATGGATGCTGATCGAGAACTACGCGGAGATCTTCAAGGTCACGCCAATGGCGACCTACATGCTGAACTCAGTGATCATCACCCTGCCGACCGTCGTGGTCTCGGTCGCTTTCGCCACCATGGCCGGTTTCGCGCTCGCCAAGTACAACATCCGCTTTCGCATCCTGCTCTTCGCCATCTTTGTCGGTGGTAATTTCATTCCCTTCCAGATCCTGATGATCCCGGTCCGCACCCTGACCATCGATCTCGGCTTTTACGACACGCCCTGGGCGCTGATCGTGTTTCACACAGCGTTCCAGACCGGCTTCTGCACCCTCTTTATGCGCAACTTCATCGCGGCCCTGCCGAACGAACTGATCGAAGCGGCCCGGGTCGAAGGCGTCAGCGAGTGGCGGATCTTCCGCTATATCATCGTGCCCTTGGTACGGCCGGCGTTGGCCGCACTCGCCGTGCTGATCTTCACCTTCGTCTGGAACGATTACTTCTGGTCGCTGGTTCTGGTCCAGAGCGACGAGGTGCGCCCGATCACGGCCGGACTCAACGCGTTGAAAGGGCAGTGGCTGGCCTCCTGGCAGCTGATATCCGCCGGCTCTATTATCGCCGCCCTGCCCCCGGTCGCTCTCTTCTTCCTGATGCAGCGCCACTTCATCGCAGGCCTTACGCTCGGGGCCACCAAGGGATAGAATCCACTCATGACGAGTTCCTATCGGCAGCTGGATTCCAGCCGCAGCACTTTGCTGCTCGAAGTACCTGAGAAGGGGCAACCCGAAAGCCTTCCCCGCGTCCTCTACTGGGGGAGCAAACTCGATGCTCGTGAGCAGCCGGCGGACCTGGCGCAGGCTCTTACGCGTCCGGCCCTGCAGGGCGGGCTCGATCATGCGGTCCCGCTTACGCTCTGTCCGTCGCTTGCCAACGGTTTTCCAGGTCAGCCTGCGCTCACCGGACACCGAAGCGGACGCGATGCCTTGCCTGGTTTCCACGATGTCGCGGTCGAGCAAGAGGACCGCCACCTGACCGTTCAGGCGAAAGATGCCAAGGCTGGGCTGACGCTGCGGATCTCCCTGGCTCTCTCGTTTGACAGCAACGTCCTGACCGTGCGCACTCAACTGACCAATGACGGTTCCAGCGACTATGATCTGCAATGGTGCGCAGCAGCCGCGCTTCCGGTTCCCGCACAATTCCAGGAAATTCTGAGCTTCAATGGTCGCTGGTGCGGCGAGTTTCAGACGGCGCGCAGGGACGCGCCCATGGGAATTCTGATGCGCGAGAACCGTCGGGGTCGAACCTCTCATGATAGCTTTCCCGCCATGATCCTCGGCACGCAGGGTTTCGACGAAAACCAGGGGACGGTCATTGGGGCGCATCTGGCTTGGAGCGGCAATCATCGAATCCTGCACGAACGCCTGCCCGACGGGATGCGTCAGCTGCAGCTCGGTGAGCTTTTCTTGCCTGGCGAGGTGATCCTTGCCCCGGGAGAGACATATAGCTCCCCCGAAGTCTGCTTCAGCGTCAGCGACGAGGGCCTGGGCGGTCTATCACACAACTTCCACAGTTTCCTGCGCAACGAACTTCTGCCTAAGGAGACACGGCAAGCACGGCCTGTGACCCTCAACACCTGGGAAGCCATCTACTTCGATCACGCGCCCGAAAAACTGGGACAGCTGGCGCAACGCGCAGCAGAAGTCGGGGTCGAGCGCTTCGTCCTGGACGATGGCTGGTTCAAGAACCGCAATGATGAACGCACCGCGCTGGGCGACTGGGTCCTGGACGAAACGAAGTATCCGCAGGGACTGGATCCTCTGATCGCCGAAGTCGAGGGCCTTGGGATGGCCTTCGGCCTCTGGGTGGAGCCGGAGATGGTAAGCCCGGACAGTGATCTTTTCCGCGCGCACCCGGACTGGGTGCTGCACCTGGAGTCCCTCAAAGAGCCGACAGGTCGTTATCAGCATGTTCTGAATCTGACGAAACCTGAAGCGGCGAATTACCTTTTCGAGAGCCTGGACGTCCTGTTGACCCGCTATCCCATCCGTTATCTCAAGTGGGACATGAATCGCGATCTCAGCCATCAAGCCGATGGCAGCAGTTTTGTGAGCGGACAGCAGACTAAAGCGCTCTATGCGCTGATCGACCGCCTGCGCGCCAGCCATCCGGGCGTTGAAATCGAGAGCTGCGCTTCGGGCGGCGGGCGCGCGGACTTTGGCATCCTGCAGAGAACTCATCGCATCTGGGCTTCGGACTCCAATGACGCCCATGACCGCCAATCCATCCAGCAGGGCTTCAGCCTCTTCTTCCCACCCGAAATCATGGGCGCCCATATCGGCCCCATGCACTGCCACACGACAGGCCGCCGCCTGGATCTGGATTTCCGCGCGATCACCGCCTTCTTCGGGCACTTCGGTGTGGAAGCGGATCTGACCGAACTGTCATCCGACGAACGCAAAAAGATCGCGGCATACATTCAGCTTCATAAGGAATGGCGGCAGGTCCTGCATAGCGGTCGCGTCATTCGTCAAACGCTCGAAGGTGGCCGCGCGCAAGTCTTTGGGGTCGTGGCTGAAAATCGCGCCCGGGCCATTGTAGGTTACGCCGTTCTGGATCAGACCCGTGACGGCCTGACAGCGCCATTGCGGCTGCCCGGCCTGGATCCGGAGCAGCGTTATCGCGTCGAGGCCTTCAATCGGCCGCACGATCCCGGTCGCCGCATGAAAAACATGCCCGATGTCTTGTTCGACGGCACGCTGATCCTATCAGGCGCAGCGCTGGCGAGCTCTGGACTTCAGATCCCGGTGCTGGATCCGGACAGCGCACTATTGCTGCAGTTTTCCACCGTGGCAGAGGCGCACTAAATCTCGACGGTCTCGAAGAGAATGGACGCGGAGAGAACCGCTGAAGGCGCTAGATGCACCAATCCGGTTTCGCCCCACTCCAAAGGACTGAGGTTCACAGCGTTTACGCAGTGACTGACCGGTTCGACACAGAAGAAATCCTGTCCAGGCGGCGAAAAGACAACCAGATGGCGCAGAGGACCGTCCGCCGAAATCCGTAAGCCTCGGCCCTCCTCCGGCCAACGGATTTCAGCCACACCGTCCCAGCCTTCGAAACACAGATCCAGACCGCGCGGTAGGGACTCGCCCGATGCCAGAGGGGCGATGGCATCGTGGTCCCGGCTTTTCGCAACCGGAAGAAGCGTCTCGTCCCCCAGGTGTGCTGCCGCCACTTTGGCGTGGACCTGAACCTTTTCACTGATGGGGAAATGCGGGTGTAGCCCGAGTCCAGCCGGCATGGTGGTCTGGCTCAGGTTCAACAGCGTCATCTCGACGCGCAAACCAGTCTCTTCGAGCGTGAAACGTTGAGTCGCTTCGTAGCTCCAGGGCCAAGTGTCCGGACCATACCGAAACTTAAGCAGTATCGAGGAGCCGCTGCGCTCGGCAACATCCCAGACGGCGCGCCAGCCGTGGCCGTGAATGGCATGGGGCGGCAACAAGGGGTCCGGCGGCAAGGCAACATCGCGGCCCTCATAGTTGAAACGACCATGCGCTATACGGTTGGAAAAAGGCACCAAGGGATAGCAAGAGGCATGAAGTGCGCCCTCGCGCCGCACGTCCTCGCGTGAGGCCACACGCATCCATTGCCGCTCCGCACCTTTATCCGTGGAAGAAAAGGCCGTGACGATTCCGCCTAACTCAGGCGCCAGATCCAGCCGATAGGCGCCGTGACTCAACGTTTCGATTTTCAAGTCATTCATCGCCGAATCCTCTCAAAGGTCTCTCCTTTATGCCGTTTAAGGGGCCGCTCCAAAAGGCTTCAACTTTTCTTTCTATCATTGTAGTTTGGCTTTATAGCGCAAGAAAAGGAAAGAGAACGAAGATTATGCTCCCGTCACTCGATGCCCAACTCAGGCATGAGCATATCCGATCCCGGCTCGTGAGAGACGGCAACGTTCGGGTGACCGATCTGGCCGAAGATCTTGGCGTCTCTGTGGTCACCATACGCGCGGATCTGGGTTACATGGAAGAGCGGAGCGAGCTGAGACGCAATCGCGGCGGCGCTGTCCAGATGCCGCCAAACCGCTACGAGCAAGCGGTGGAAGTGACCAGTCTCGCGTGCCATGACGAGAAAGAAAGAATTGCCAAACGCGCCGCGCGCCTGATCGAAGATAACGACACGGTCATTATCGATGTCGGTAGTACGCTCACCGCCCTGGCCAACGCCTTTTCACCCGACCTGCGCAACGTCGCCGTCATCACAAACGCCCTAAACATCGCCATGATTCTGGAGAACCACCCGGGCGTGACCGTGATCGTGACCGGCGGTACCTTGCGGCCGCTGCAGCACTCCCTGGTCAACCCGCTGGGCGGCGGCCTGCTCGCGCATATCAATGCCGACAAAGCCTTCATCGGCTGTAACGGCGTCCATCCGGAAAAGGGCTTCACCAATTCCAATCTGCAGGAAGCCGAGATCAAACAGGCGATGCTGGCGGCCAGCGCACGTGTCTATTTTCTGGCCGACCACACCAAGCTGAACGCAATCTCCACGGCGGCAATCGCGCCTCTCTCGGCAGCCGAAATGCTGATTACCGATAACGCGGCAGCGCGGGAGCATGTACGATTGCTGAAGACCAATGGTCTGGCGGTAGACCTCGCTTAGACGCAAGAAGCAACTGAGCGTCGCGCAGGGCGCAACAGCTAACTCAGAAAACCTCGAGACCGAAAGTATCCGCCGTGGCAAAACTTGGCGTCTGCTATTACCCAGAACATTGGCCGCAAGAGCGCTGGCGCGAGGATGCCGCCGCGATGTTCGAATTGGGCATCCGCTTCGTCCGCATTGGCGAGTTCGCCTGGTCGCGGCTTGAGCCTTCTCCTGGCGACTATCGATGGGACTGGCTGGACGAAGCCATCGAAACCCTCGGCAAAGCCGGCCTGAAAGTCGTGTTGGGAACCCCAACCGCGACACCGCCGCGCTGGCTGGTCAAACAGCACCCTGAGATCCTGGCCCATGATGCACAAGGGCAGCCGCGAAAGTTCGGCTCTCGGCGGCACTACTGCTTTTCGAGCCGCACCTATCTTAATCTTGCCTGTAGCTTCGTTGAGCGCATGGCCCAGCGCTACGGCAAGAACCAGCATGTCGTCGCCTGGCAGACCGACAACGAATACGGCTGTCACGACACGACAGTCAGCTACTCACCGGCAGCGGCCGAAGCCTTTCGGGCTTGGTTGGCGGAGCGGTACCCAACGGTCGAAGCCCTGAATCAAGCCTGGGGTAACGTCTTCTGGAGCCAGGAATACACCGGCTTTGAAGACATCGACCCACCCAACCTGACCGTCACGGAAGCCAACCCGGCTCACCGCCTGGACTTCAGACGCTTTTCCTCGGATCAGGTTGTTGCCTTCAACCGGGCTCAGGTCGAAATCCTGCGCCGTCATTCTCCAGGACGGGATCTGCTGCACAACTTCATGGGCTTCGAAACCAGTTTCGATCATTACGACGTCGGCGCCGATCTGGACGCGGCAAGTTGGGACAGTTACCCCCTTGGATTCCTGGATCAAGGCTGGTTCGAGGAAGAGGACAAAGCCCTTTATCAGCGTCAAGGGCACCCCGACTTCGCAGCCTTTCATCACGATCTCTACCGGGCCTGCGGCAAGGGCCGCTTCTGGGTCATGGAGCAGCAACCTGGTCCGGTCAACTGGGCTCCGCACAACCCTTCGCCCCGGGATGGCATGCTCCGGCTTTGGGCCTGGGAATGCTTCGCACATGGCGGCGAGGTCTCCTCGTTCTTTCGTTGGCGGCAGGCCCCCTTCGCCCAGGAACAGATGCATGCGGGACTGCTGCGTCCCGACGGCGCGCATGACAGCGGCGCGGCGGAGGTTGCACAGGTCGCATTGGAACTAGAACGTATCGACCTTACTCCAACCAACTCCGCAGATGTCGCCCTACTCTTCGACTACGAAGCGATCTGGAGCCTCGAGATCCAACCTCAAGGTCAGAGTTTTTCCGCGCTTCGCTGGGTCTTCGAGGTCTATCAGGCCCTTCGTCAGCGTGGTCTCAACGTCGACCTTGTTTCGCCGAAGCACGACTTCCATGGCTACAAATCCCTCGTCGTGCCCTGCCAACCCCACGTCAGCGAAGACCTCGCAGCGCGTTTGAAAAAATACCGCGGCAAGGTCCTCATCGGCCCTCGAAGCGGCAGCAAGACTCGCGATTTCGCCGTTCCGGCCCAACTGGCTCCGGGACCGCTGGGTCCTCTCCTTGGACTGAGCGTTCAACGGGTCGAATCCCTCGCGCCCACGCACATCGAGACGGTTCTACTCGGTAATCAGCGTTACGCTGCCGGCATCTGGCGCGAACACCTGGAGACTGACAGCAAGGTCCTCGCCACATTTGCCGGCGAATTTCGTACGGGCATGCCGGCGATGGTGGAACGGCAGAACTTTCGCTACCTTGCCTGCTTGGCCCAAAAGCCTCTTCTCGATAAAATCATTGCTGATTTTTGTGACTGGTCGGGGCTGGAGATGACTGCACCGCTTGCCGATCTTCGCGTCAGACGGCGAGGCAATCTGAGCTTCGCCTTTAACTACGGGCAGGCGGAAGCCGAAGCGCCGGCGACTGCGGAATCCACCTTCTTGTTAGGCGGACGCATGGTCCCTCCTGCCGGCGTGGCAGCGTGGTTGAAGGAATAGGCAATCCAATAAACATCGTGACAAAGAATGGAAAAGCCAAAAAACCTGATGGTCAGTGACGAAAAGCTAGGATCCGGCTGCTACCTCGAGGTTTTTGGCGAGCCTCCCAGTGTCTGTGCGGAAGCCTTGTCCCGGGTCGACATCATCGGTGGTCATACGGACTACAATCAGGGTTTCGTGCTGGCTGCGCCTATGCCTCTGACCACCAAAGTCGAAGCGTCGCGCATCGGGCATAACAACAATCCAGACAAAATAGACATTGAAGGTTTTTCGACCCTCACCGGTGACCGGGTCGCCCACAGCATCACAGCCAATCAAGATCACCTGCGCCACGAGCGTCGTGGCGACTGGGTGGACTATGTGGTCGGCGCGCTTCGCGAGCTGCAAGCTGCCGGCGCCGATCTGACATCGATCAAGCTCGCGGTCTCAGGCAATGTGCCGGTCGGGGCAGGATTGGCAAGCTCGGCTTCTTTGTCGGTCGCCCTGCTCCGTGCCCTGGGGCAACTCTTCGGCGCGGGGTTGGAAGGCGAGATGCTTGCCAAGGCCGCACAGCGGATCGAGCGAGTCCACGTAGGTGTGAACTGCGGCATTATGGATCCTTTAATCCTAGCGGCCGGAACGCTGGGCCAGGCCCTCTTCATCGACACCCGGGATCTATCACGACGGCAGATTGACATCGACGACGGCTATTGCCTGGAAGTCATCGATTCCGGCGAACGCCGCCGCCTCGCGGAGGTCGGCTACAATCTGCGGCGGGACGAGTGTCAGCGCGCGGCCCAGGTGCTTGGGCTCAGCAGCCTGCGCGAGGTCAGAAGCAACGAGCAGGATCTCGCGGATCTCCCGCCACCGCTCGACCGAAGAGTCAGGCACGTCGTCAACGAAAACCACAGGGTCAAAAAAGCAGCAGAAGCCCTGGCGGCCCGAGACTACGAACACCTTGGAAAATTGATGCACCAGTCTCACGTCTCGTTACGTGATGATTATGAAGTTTCGGTCCCGGCTTTGGACCGGCTGGTTGAGGATTGTCTCGCCAGCGGTGCCTTGGGCGCGCGCCTGGCTGGCGCCGGCTTTGGAGGCTGCGTCGTGGCCTTAGTGGAACAGGCGAAACGCGCCGCCTTGCGCGATCAAATCAGCCGGATAAACCCGCGGGCCAATGTTTTCGATTCCTGTTCATAATGAGCCCTTTCGAAAGAAAGGATAATGATTGACAACAATTCGAAACCTCCGGACAATCGCCTCAACCCGGACAAGAATTCCGCGGCACGGCGACCGCGCAAATAAAGTCCAGTCTTAAGGGAGGTACGGGTTTTCGGGATCAGTCGCGCTCTGTTTCGCGGGTATGATCTCAGCCAGCCCGAACAAGGGAGTAAAACAGCCATGTCCTTAATTCGCAGCATCGTGGGTGGCCTTGCGGTTTCCGCAATGATGTCGGCCACGGCCCTCGCGGGTACGCTCGTTATCAATTCGGATCAGGCCGACCCGGCGCCGAAACGCGCGTTCGACGAGTTGGTCGAGCAGTTCAAGAAAGACAATCCTGATATCGAGATTCAGTTCAACACCTTCGAAAAGGAAGGTTACAAAACTGCGATCAGAAACTGGCTGACCAGCGAACCCCCGGACGTCGTGTTCTGGTATGCGGGCAATCGCATGAAAACCTTCGTGGATCGCGGATTGCTGGATGACGTCAGCGATCTCTGGGACAAGGACGATCTCCACAACAAGCTGGCTCCCGCCCGCAGTTCCATGACGATCGATGGCAAGCAGTGGGGCATCCCCTACACCTACTACCAGTGGGGCGTTTACTATCGAAAAGACATCTTCGAAAAAGCCGGTCTTAAGGAACCGAAGACCTGGGACGAGTTTCTAGCAGTTAGTGCTAAGCTCAAAGCGGACGGAATCGCGCCGATCGCCATTGGTACCAAGTACCTCTGGACCGCCGCGGGCTGGTTCGACTACCTGAACCTGCGGGTCAATGGACTCGATTTTCATATCGAGCTCATGGACGGCAAAATTCCCTATACCGATCCGCGGGTGCGCGAAGTCTTCGACTACTGGAAACAACTGGTCGAACCCGGTTATTACCTGGAAAACCACGCGACCTATTCCTGGCAGGAAGCACAGCCGTTCCTCTACAACGGCCAGGCCGCAATGTATCTGATCGGTAACTTCATCACGCCGAACTTCCCGGACGAACTTCGCGACCAGATGGGTTTCTTCCAATTCCCGACCATCAAGGAAGGCGTGGATATCGGCGAAGACGCTCCGACGGACACCATCCACATCCCGGCGAAGGCCAAGAACAAGGAAGATGCCCGCAAATTCCTGTCTTACCTCGCTCGCGCGGACGTCCAGCAAAGCTTCAACGAAGCCATTCTGCAGTTGCCCGTGCATGTCGATGCGACCGCAAAGGACGACTACTTCCTGAACATCGGATCGGAAATGCTGTCGAAAGCAGGTACAGCGCAGTTCTACGACCGCGACACCACGCCTGAGATGGCCAAGGTCGGTATGAAGGGCTTTCAGGAATTCATGGTCAAACCGGACCGCGTCGACCGGATTTTGACGCGGCTTGAGAAGGCGCGGAAGCGGATCTTCAAGGTCAAGGAGTAAGACACGGAAACCGGCCTCTGAGCGCCCGGCGAACCAGGGGTCAACCAGAGGGCTTTTCCTGAACCTGAAGCTTGGCTAGTTTGAAGGCGGCTGGAAATCCAGCCGCCTTTTTCCTTCCCTATGTCTTTCATCAGACAAATCCCAGCGGAGACCAAGATGTCGTTTGTCGTTCCTGCGCCGGCTGAAATCACTCTTCCCGTGACCGGACAGGACGCGGCTTTTCCAGTGCGGCGGATCTACTGCGTTGGGCGGAACTATGCCGAGCATGCGCGGGAGATGGGCGCCGATCCGGATCGCGAACCGCCGTTTTTCTTCACCAAACCGCGCGACGCAATCGTTTCGGAAGGCGGGACAATCCCTTACCCGCCGGCAACGCAGAACCTTCACTATGAAATGGAACTGGTCGTGGCGATCGGCGTGGCCGGTGCCGGCATTTCGGCGGAAGCGGCTTTGGACCACGTCTATGGCTATGGCGCCGGCCTCGACATGACACGGCGAGACCTTCAGGGCGAAGCGAAGAAAACCGGACGCCCCTGGGACATGGGCAAGGGTTTCGATCGTTCCGCCCCCTGCTCCGCATTGCGGCCGGCTACCGAGATCGGTCATCCAGACAGCGGCGCCATCTGGCTCAAGGTCAACGGCGAGATCAAGCAGTCCGGCGATCTCGCACAACAGATTTGGAGCGTCCCGGAAACGGTGGCCTATCTCTCCGGACTGGTCGAATTGGTACCCGGCGATCTGATCTACACCGGAACACCGGCCGGTGTCGGTCCGGTGGTCGCAGGAGATCATCTGGAAGGCCATATCGATGGTATCGGCGACATTGTCGTCGATATTGCTTGAGAGCGCGTCATGCCAGTCATCACGGTGACCTTGATCGAAGGTTATGACGATGCCATCCGCGCGCGCCTGGCGAAAGGCCTCACTCAGGTCGCGCAGGCCGTGATTGGGGCGCCGCCAGACGGTGTGACAGTCACGCTCAATGAGCTGCCGAGTGGGAACTACATGCGCGGCGGCCAGCGACGTACACCCGGTCTAGCCCCAGCGCCGCCAGTTGACATTGTCCGCGCTTATCTCAAGGCGATGGAACAACGGGACTTGGCGGCCGCAGCTAACTTCCTGAGCAATGACGCGACCTTGGTTTTCCCCGGCAAGCAAACCTTCAAGTCCCTGGATGCAATGGTCGATTGGGCAAAAACCCGCTACCGGCACGTGGCCAAGAGCTATGAACGGTTCGACGAGGCTTTCGCAGAGGATGGCAATGTAGTTGTTTGCCAAGGCACCCTATTCGGCGAATGGCTAGACGGGACTTCCTTCTCCGGCATTCGCTTTGTCGATTGGTTTCTGATCGTAGATGGAGCGATTGTTGAACAGAAAGTGTGGAACGATCTGGCTGAAATCACCCAGCGATAGATAAAGCCCCTTGATCTTAAGTTCAGACGAAAAACTTGCCCCTCTTGCTTATTTTTATATTTTTCAGATGATTAAGTGATTTTTATAAATTAAAACATTAATCAACACAGCATTTTGACATCTTCATTAACAGTGACCATGTGATTAAATGAGTTTTTGACTATTTAATACTGTCGTGAAGTGAAGCTCTGTCTATTTGGGTGAAAGCGGCGCTGAACAGCAGTCATCGTTGATACGGGAGGCTGACAAATGTTTTCCACATATTAAGTGGAAGGCGATCAGGCTCAAAGATATGCGTGACGAATTGGATACTCCAATAACTTACATAAAGCCCTCTTCTTTCTTTCTGAATCCGGGTCAGGAGACGGAAAGATTGGTGCCGGTCGGCACCCCGGATTCCTGGTGCTTGCTTTCTGACTTCTATCCGCGCGACATCGGAGCCAAGCCGCCGACCCTGCGCCCACAATTCATCCGCATGTACGAATATCTGCGTTCCGTGGCGCCGGCAGGCAGTCTGGCGGGACGGCAGCATATCGACCCGCTCGACTTCCCGGATCTCCTGACCTTCGTCAACCTGGTCGACGTTGAATACGGGGAGGACAAGCCCAGGTTCCGCTTCCGCCTCGTGGGTACGACGCAGACCATCATGGCGAAGCGGGATATCTCAGGCCTTTATGTCGAAGACGCCGTGCTGCCCACCTTCGCGGAACGAATTCTCGACAACCTGCGTCGTGTCCTGGCCTCTGCTAGCCCGCTATATGACCGCTTCTCGATGCCTCACCCGAACCGGGAGTTCATCGATTCCGAGCGTGTTTACTTTCCCCTCGCGGGCGATGGGAAGCGGATCGACATGATCTTGATTCTCAACGGTTATTACGGCGTCAGCGGCCTCGACCCCTTCGATAAGCGGAAATAGCCGCAAGATGCTCCCTGTGTAGGTTCAAGGGCAGCCCGAAGTATGGTCGTTGGCGTTAGAGCGGGTGCGACTGCCATTAACCATATGCGCGGCAAGCGTTTGAAATGCCGGATCATTTACTGGCGGTGATCGCTAGATTTCGCTATGATCCAGGCATGGCGTTTCTTCTTCGACACCTCGCCCGCTATGCGGCGCAAAAAATCGCTTCGGACCCCCAGGCGCGGGAGAAAGCGGTCAAGGCCGCGCGTGTGGTTGTCACGGAAGCCAAGCAGATCGCGCGCGAGGAAGATCGTGCGGAAGCCGCAGGTCGCGCCGTTCGGCGGGTCTTCGATCGCTTCCAAAACGGCGGCCGCTGACGCGCTAAAACCTTCCCAAGCTTAACAATTTCATTCCCGATGAACGTAGTCGCCTAAGCCACCACGGTGCGCTCGAGCGGAAAACGCAGGGTTACGGTGGTGCCCCGATCCAGAACGCTGTCGATGCGCAAGCTGCCGCCGTGAAGCTCGGTCAGCATCTTGCTGAGAGACAAACCAAGGCCCGTGCCGGCATGTGCCTGATGGGCGCTTGGGCGGACCTGACCGAAGGGCTCCAGGATCTTGGGGATATCCTCCGCTAAGATCCCGCAGCCCTCGTCCGCAACGACGATGGAGACACAGCCTTCGGCGTCCAGATCGGTCGAGACGGTCACGGCCTTTTCCGTCGGCGTGAACTTGGTGGCGTTGGACAAGAGGTTGAGGATCACCTGCTTGATGATACGCACATCTCCTTTGAAATGCCGTACACTTGCCACAGCTTCGAAGGTAATCCTGTCTTCAGGTTCCCCTGCCTGGCCCGTAACCATTTCAATACAGGCGGCGATGGCTTCGGGCAGATCGAAAGTGTCCTCTTCGAGTGTAATTTCGCCGGCCTCGACCTTGGAGATATCCAGGATGTCGTTGATCAGAGCCAGAAGGTGCTGGCCGGAGTGGTTCACATTCATGGCGTAGTCGAGATACTTCTCGTCGCCGAGCGGTCCGAAGACTTGCTCCTTCATGACCTGGGTGAATCCGAGGATAGAATTCAGCGGCGTGCGCAGCTCGTGGCTCATGTGGGCCAGGAATTCGGATTTCGCGCGGTTGGCAGTCTGCGCCTCATCCTTGGCCGCCGAGATTGCCGCTTCTGCTTCCTTCAATTTGGTTATGTCGTTTTGAATACTGACAATGCCGCCGTTGTCCGTCCTGCGGTCGCGCAAAAGCAGAATGCGCCCGTCCCGCAAGGTGACCACGAAAGATTCCGGCGGCCCTGCGATCATATCTTCCCGGCGCTCGACGTAGTCGTGCGCCAACTCTTTCTCGACAATCACCGCGCCGCGCTCGATATCCAGCTTTCCCAGGTCGCGGCGATGCGCACCCGGCGCGGCTTCGTCATCGCTGTAGCCGTAAAACTCTTTGAACTTCGAATTACAGACAATCAGCCGTCCATCGGATCCATAGAGCACGAAACCTTCGCTGATAGACTCAAGCGCATCGATCAGAAGCGTCCGCGTGGTTCGCACGGCCTGCTCGGCGCTGGAATCCTTAAAGATCTCATGAGCGCTGGAGAGCAGCAGTTCTTCCCCACCCACTTCAAGCAGGCGCAATGTCGCCGTACAGTGACACCAGCGACCGTCCTTGGCGCGTAACGTGGTGTCGAAATTCTCGATCACCCGCTCTGTTTTAAGCCTGGCGAGTACCTGTGCACGGGTCTCGGGTTCCACCCAGACTCTGAGCTCGGCTGAGGTTTTACCGATCACCTCTTCGCGCTGGTAGCCGAGCACTTCCAGCCAAACGGCATTGACCGCAAGGCAGGTGCCATCCTCAAACTTGGTAACAGACATCAGATCCCGGCCGGCATCGAACACGGCCCGAAAAAGCTCTGCCGACTCAAGCAGAGGGTCCAAGGCTTGCGGCTTAGAAACCTTCATCGATCCACGCCCAAACTGTGACCGCGACCTCAACGGCCGATGATCGCGCCAAACCCCGGAACAAGGGCCCGGGACCACCCGCTACAAAACCATAAGCGGAAACTTCAGGATCGCATGTTTGTTGCGCCTACACCATCGCTTCGAGTGCCTTTTCAGGCCCTTAGCCGCTGTGGGCCTGGCTCTTCACAACGTCCGGATGAAGGTCTTTGGCGATCAAAAACCCTACGGAATGTGGATGAGCTAAAACTGGGCGTTCATGGGTGTCGCGGCGGAAGCGATAAGGCGTCAGATCAACCGCCTTCGAAGCCGCTCAGCACGTTCACGGTATTGATCCCGATCTCCGAGACGGCATAGCCGCCCTCCATGACGAAGAGCACCGGTACGTCGGCGGGTTTCATGGCCGCGGCGATGCGTGCGCCGTAGTCGGCGAAATCGTCGCTTTTCAGCTTGAAGAAACTGATGGGGTCAGCCTCGAAAGTGTCGACGCCCAGGGAAACCACGAGCAAGCCAGGCTGGAAGGCGGCGATGCGTTCCAGGGCGACGTCGAGGGCGTCGCGCCAGCGCGCATAATCCGTTCCTGGCGGCAAAGGGAAGTTCAGGTTGAAGCCCTCACCGGCATCCTCTCCGAACTCATCCGCGTGACCGAGAAAATGGGGAAAGGCCTCCATTGGGTCGCCGTGGAGCGAGGCAAAAAAGACATCGTCGCGGCGGTAGAAGATGTTCTGGGTGCCGTTGCCGTGGTGAAAGTCGACGTCCAGAACCGCGACCCGTTCCCGTCCTTGGTCGCGGGCGAACTGAGCGGCAATGGCGGCATTGTTGAGGAAACAGTAGCCGCCGTATTGATCGCTGGCAGCGTGATGCCCCGGCGGCCGGCAGAGCGCGAAAGCCCCCTTTCTTCCACCGCTCGAATTCCCGCCGGCCAGGAGATGCTCTGCCGCCGTCAGCACCACATCGGCTCCGGCTTTCGCCGCCTCCCAGGTGCCTTCGGAAATCGACGTCTCGGCGGCGAGCGCGTAGTAGCCCAGCTTGCCATCGATGTGGTTTGGAATGCGCCGGCCAGCCATGGCGCGGGTCGGCCAGACATTGGGCACCGCCTCGCCCTCTCCGCCAGCCGCGACCCAGTCTTCCCAGCAATGCTCCAGGAATTCCACGAACTCCGGATCATGCACCTTGAGCACCGGCGCCAAGCCGAATTCCTTCGGCGCGACCACCTCACCCAGCCCTTTCTGCTTCACCCGCGCCAGCACGATCTCCGCGCGTTCGGGACACTCGAAGGGCCGCACGAAGCTGCCGCCGTGCAGCTCGGTCTGTGCGTCACGCAGGCGGTGCTTTTCGGAATAGACAGTGAGCATGGGGAAGCTTTCGGAGTGGTTTGCGACAGAGTTGGCAGCGCCGTAGCGTACGCCCCCTCTTTTATTGCTCGATTAGACGAGCGGGGTCCAGGGGCTGGTTGCCGGGAGACTTACTCTGGCTGTAATCCCGTTACCCCCGCCGCAGGACCATAAGCCCTGCGCCCACGATCATGGCCATGCCGAGCAGCGTCGTGCCGTTGGGTGACGTGGCAAAGAACAGAAGGTCCCAGATCACCACGAAGACCAGGTAGCTGTATTCGAAGGTCGCGACGGTGGAGGGTGGCGCGGCCTGATATGCGCCGGCCAGCAGCATGGCGATGGCAACGGCCAGTATGGCCAGCAGTCCAAGCACCAACCATTCTGAGAGGCCAACCGGCGACCAGGTGCCGAAGAGATAGGGGTAGGCGCGGACCAGACTTTCATCGGGCTGCCAGACCAGGATGATAAGACTCACGACAGCGCCGGCGGCGAACATCGTGAGGTTGACGGACAGCGCCATGGTCGCAAGTGAAAGCGACTGGCATTTGGTCCGGGTCGTGATGTGGGACAATGCGTAGAAAAAAGCGCCCATGACCGGCAGGAGCGCCCAGGGCGAGAAAGCGTCGCTGCCGGGCTGCAGCAGGACCACGACACCGGCGAAGCCTAGAATGACAGCGACCCAACCCAGCGGGCCGACCCTTTCACCGATGGCAAAGGCGGAGAGCAGGGTGACGAAGATCGGGGCAATATAGTTCGCGGCCCCGAGCGTCGAGAGGCTGAGAAACGGAATAGCCGCGTAAAAGGCCAGGAAGGTCAGGGTCATGAAGACCGCGCGCAGCAGCGGCCAGAGCCGCAGGGCCTCACGCAGGACACCGCGGCGCTTTCCCCGCAGCCAGGCCAGGGCGAAGAACAAGGGCAATGTCATCAGCGCCCGAAGCGCGAAAATCTGCCAAAGAGTGAGCTCGGCGCTGAAGAGTTTAAAGACGACATCCTGGAGCGAAATCGTAAGGGCAGCGGCCAGGATCAGGGTCACGCCGCGCGCCACCTGCTGTGGCCGAGTTTCTGCCTTGGCGATGCTCAAACTGTGTCTCCCGCTGGGTTATTCTGGTCTTACACTCGGTCATAGGACGTAGGAGATCCTTTGAATAGGCATTGCGTTTGAAACCCATTATTTGATTTAATTGAATAATGGGGCGCGCGCCTGTTCACGGTATCGAAGTTTTTCTGACCATCGTCCGCGAGGGATCCTTGAGAGCTGCGGCCGCCGCGCTTGGCGTCGGCGCACCAGCGGTCTCTTCGCAGCTCAAAGCGCTGGAAGAGAAGATGGGTGTGGGTCTGTTGCACCGCACGACGCGCAGCATCGAACTGACCGATGCCGGGCGGGTGCTGTTCGAGTCCGCGGCACCCGCTTATCGCGACATGATCTATGCGGTTAAGAAAACCCAGGAGGTCGGCACCTCCACCAAGGGGACCCTGCGCCTAAGTCTCTCACGCGGGGCTTACGTCACGGCGGTCGCGCCGGTGCTAGAAAAATTCCAGACCGACAATCCCGGCATCACGCTGGAACTGTCGTTGAACGAAGGCCTCACAGATATCATCCGGGAAGGCTTTCACGCCGGGATCCGCCTTGGCGACATCCTCTCCCCCGACATGGTCGCCGTGCGTCTGACACCGAGTTTGGTCCCGGCCTTTTCGGCCGCGCCGTCCTATATGGCACGCTTCGGCCGCCCGGAGCATCCGCGCGATCTGCTGGATCACCGCTGCATCCGCTACAAGCTGCCAACCGCGAAGAAAGTGGCAGACTGGCACTTCACCGAAGACGGGCAGGACAAAGTCATCGATCCGCCGGCGCGCCTGGTCTTCGATCACATCATGGGTGTGATCCAGGCCGCCAGGGACGGTCACGGCGTCGGCTGGTCCCTACGCACGACCATCGCGGATTACCTCGCTTCCGGCGATCTGGAAACGATCCTCGATCCCTACGTCAAAAAACTGCCGCCCTTTTACCTTTACTACCCGGAACAGAACAAACGGGTCGAATGCCTGCGGCTCTTCATCGACTGTCTGGTCGCGCATCGAGACCGGCAGGCCAGGGTTGCGGGTTGAGCGACGAAAAGCCTCATATAACTAGGCTTCGATCAAGGTTACCTTCGCAGATTGACCCATCTTGACAAGAAGATCTCTGGCAACGGCAAACAAAGAGTCAGCGCCGGTAAAGCGTATATCCATCGGCGAAACATCGGCCGAAAGACTCAAACATTCGGGATCAAGTGTCAGACGCACGAAACGGTTCCCAAGCTCAATTGCCCGAACAGCCCCGTAAGCACCGTGCCTCTGATCATTAATCTCAAGATAGATATCATCTAGCGCCAAAGCGCGATCCTGATCATCCGGCTCTTTCGCAAGCTGTAGCATGACATAGGCTTGAGAGCCATCTGCGGCCTTCCCGAAAACCACCATCCAGTAGTCTTCGTCATTTGATGCTTCTAGGTTTCTAAATGTCAGTCTGTGCATAGTTTCGCGTCATCCACAACTCAACTGGCCGAACGCATCTGCTCAATGTGACACGTCTAGTTCGATTTCAAACAAGCATCCAATTGGGCTCAGGAACCCCCTGTCCTCCTACCCCAAACACCACACCGATATCCTCTGGTCGAAGCCACGAACCTCCTGATCGTCGTGCCGCACCAGATTGGCAACCCCCTGCTCGCCTGAACCAGCTCCTGCGCCGGCGCGCTGGATGAGGGCGTCGCTAACGGCAAGCCGAACGCCGAGCTTTCGGGTCATGGCCTCGATCCGGCTCGCCCGGTTGACCGTGTTGCCGATCACTGCAAACTCGAGCCGGTTCCCGCCGATGTCGCCAAGCACGACAGGCCCGAAATCCAGGCCGACGCTCACCTTGATTTCCTCCTGCCCGCCGGCGCGGCGCTCGGCATTCCAGGCGTCAGCGGAGGCGAGCATGGCGCGAGCCGCCCGGAGCGCGTTCTGCGCGTCCTCCTCCCCCGCGACCGGCGTGCCAAAGGTCGCCATAAGGCCGTCGCCGAGATACTTGTCCAGGGTGCCGTGATGGCGAAAGACCTCCGCCTCCATCCTGGCTTGAAACTCGCGCAGTGTTTCGATCACGGCTTCAGGATCATGACTGGCGGCGTAACGCGTAAAGCCTACGATGTCGACGAACATGACGGCGATCTCCTGCTTACGGACCTGTTTAAGAGGATCGTCGTTCTGGCTGAGTTGCTCCACAACGTTGGGAGAGAAATAGCGGGCGAGGTTGGCCCGCTCTCGAGCGGCTTCCGCCTGCCGCAGGACAAGATTACTCGAACGTCGCACCGAAACCGCGAGGATGCCCGCGACCATGAGGAAGACGATCGCCTCCTGTATCCGAATGTCCCACTGCATGCGGGTCGGGTCATAAAGCTCCCGCAACCTCGGCATGTCGGCATAAAGCGCATCGAGGACGCGCGTGATCTGAGGATCGCCTTCATTCATCTGCCAGAGGATGACCGCACCGGCGGCCCAGAGCAGCGTCGTCCAAACCCCCACCGCAATCAGCGTGCGCCAGCTATAGGCCAAGGTCGCGCCAGCCAGGAGAACGAAAAAGTAGATAAAGACGTTAAATTCGTAGGGAACCGGGGCCGGCCAGTTTTCGGTTACAAAGGGCGGTGTCACCAAGCAGGTAGCTGTCATCAGGGCAAGATCGGTGAAGAGCAGCAGGAGTTCCGGGCGAGAGTGGCCAACTCTGGCAATCCTCTGCTGAGCTAGACCGTTCAGGATGAAAAGCAGAGCAATCCCCTGATAAAAAAGCAGTGTCGGCCAGGGAGAAAGAAAGGCAACCAAGACAATGACGATGCTCATCGCGACAGTGCGCGTCTTCACAGCGAGATCCATGCCTTCGCGCTTATGCCGCTCCAGAGCCACCTCGACATGACGGTTTCCCGGCACATGCGCTGGCGCGGGCGTGAAGCCCGGTATTTCCGGTCTGGAGAGAGACGGAGAAAAAGCGTCCGACATGGAAGGCTCCGGTTTGCAAAAAGCGGTCGGTGAAGCCTAAAGGATTTTTTGCTGGAACGGGCTTAGAATCCGCGGGCTTGCTGTATCCAGAGCGCCGATCTCGAAGACAAGTCGCTGAGCACTGCGTTCGCAGGTATCGCTATCGAGCGCGCCGATTGTCACCCGAAGCAAAGCATGCTTTGCTTAGGGCATGGTTTCGGCGCGTATCACTGAATGTTTTGAGATAACTGGCCGCGGAGCAGTGGTCATGATCGACAAAGAAACGATCTGCCAACAGGCCATTGCTTGCGAGCGACTATTCATCAGCACGACGGCACAACGCAAGAATACGCAGCGAGCAAAGAGTGGCTTCTTTGCCGCTCTCAGGAATCGCTCGAAGATGAGGCCTTTCTGGTCGTTGGCGCGGAGGCCAACGACATCCCAATTGGTGGATCGGTCACACTGCAAACCGGTGGCAATGAGGCTTAGAGTCGCCGTTTTCACATTTAAGAACGATCTTATCGGGATAGGCTAAGACTTCCTACTTAAGCTTCCAGAACCGACTCAATCGACACACCCCGCCCCTGTGCACATCTGCCAAGTTGCAACAAGCGGGCGTTGTAAATTTTACGCGAACACAAACTTACCTATCGACTTTTGCGTTTAATACGTATACATATAATAAACTTTCTCGCATTACGAGGAACGTCACTCTCGGAAGGATGTGAATTTGGCACACCCCTTCTCTCATTCCGGCGAATGAATTGGGCAACTCTTTGATTTGAAAGGTGTTCATCATGCGAACTGGATCATTTTTTACGAAGTTTCTTTTTGCGCTTTTTCTTTTGCAAACCCCGGCACAAGCGGTTGTGTTCGACACCACAGGCCTCGAGCGGGTCGCGAGCGGCGGCGCCTTATCACCCAATGCGCAAATATTGAACTACGACGCCACCACCGACATCTTCACCTGGGACCAGACCTTCAACGCGACAAACCAGTACTTCTTCGGAACACTCCCCTTCGGCATGGAGGTGAACGATTTCATCGGCAGCTTCAATCTGACGGCAAACATCGACGAGTTCGGTAACCTGGCCGGTGGGACTTTTTCCTATGAAGGCACCAGCGTTGTGCTCGGCATCGCCGTGGACACGGTCTTTCTGTCCGGCACGCTCGATCGCTTTTTCGACGGAAGCTTCGACGCCCGCAACGAACTTCAGTTCGTCTCGACATCTTTCTCGGTCAATCCCTTGTTGAGTGCGGCGATTGGCGACTTCGATCTCGTCCTGCTCGAACAGATCGCCTCGCCGCTCTTTGACGGGTTTGAATCTTCTTTTGGGCCCTTCATGCCAGGGGCCTCCGGTCCGGACTTTTTCGGATTTAAGACCACTGCGGCGGTCCCGGAACCTATGAGCGCTTTGCTTTTGGGTTTTGGACTCATAGGCCTCGGCTTCGCTGCGCACAGGCAGCGTTCAACGGTAACCTAAGCGTTTAGCGTCGGGGCAAGCTCAAGCCTCACGCACTACCTACCAAGGTCAACTCTCCCTGCGCACGCTGCATGTCGGTGGTGCAGGGAGAGATAGATCGGAACAAACGGGATTGGCGCCATCAGTTTATCGTAGCGGTGCTGGGCGCATCCTTGTGCTCGTGACAGAGCAGGCGGAAGGCGAACTGGTAACGACCATCTGGATCACATATCTTCGTTGCCTATGACGCATCCCACACAGCAAACCAAAAGAGTTCAGCGCCCACACCGCAAATGGCCATACTTTGCCATTTTGTTCGGCGGCGTCTTCATACTGCTCGGGATGTTCGCCGGGTCAGATCAAAGCGACTTCTTCGAAAATTCCATCGAAGTCACCTTGACAGTTGTCGAGGTGGAAGAGCGCTTCCATGACGATGGCGAAGTAATATTCCGTCCTGTCTTCGAAACAGTGAACAGCAACGGTGAGACCATTCGCTATCGCTCGCATCTTTCCTCTCGCCCAAGCCTTCATGAAACGGGTGACGTTGTGCTGGGGCGGTACTCACCAAAGACTGGCGAGCTGATGAGCTACGAAAGCATGGAAGCAACGACGGGAATCGGTTTGATTTTCATCGTCATCGGCAGCGTTATTGTTGTCGGCGGCCTGTATTTCTCTGGGCGGCATCTGCTGAATGCTAAGCGATCGGGCCAGTGAAGATGACGACGCGCCCAGGATCTCAATTCGACCCGACACAGATCGCCTGGATCGTGCCCTACATCGTGATAGTGGTCGGCGCGGTCATGTACTACGCGGGTAACCAGCTGCGCGCCGAACAGGACGATTTCCTCGAGCGTTCGCAGGAGGTGTCTTTGACCGTTGTCTTCTTGTTTTCTAAGTTCGATGAAGACGGAAGCGAGAGCTTCACCCCCGTATTCGAGACAGTGACGAACGACGGTCAGAGCATTCGTTACCGCTCGAAAGTCTCCACCTATCCGCCGCTGCACAAAGTCGGAGACGTGGTGCCCGGGCGCTATGTGCCGGAAACCGGAGAACTTAAGAGCTACGAGACTATGGGCGCCTCCAACAACGTCGGTTGGGGTTTCTCCATTCTTGGCGGCTTCTTCGCCGTTGGCGGGATGTACCTGGCCATTCGGCGTTACCTGCACGACAAACAAGCGCAATAGGTTCGGCGCACATCGGCTTACCGGCAAAAAACGGCCTCCCCCAACATTGGAGAGGCCGTTCGTTCATTCCCGAACCTAAGCCCGACGATCTCTTGGAATCAGTCGCCTGGCTGGTCGGTGTATCGCAGGTAAGGCTTCGGCTGGTCGAAGCTGCCGAAGGTTTCCTTAGCTTCCTCGTCGGAGACCGCTGGAGTGATGATGACCTTGTCGCCCTGCTTCCACTGAGCTGGGGTCGCGACCTTGTGTTTCGCGGTCAGCTGCATGGAATCGATCACCCGCAGGATCTCGTCGAAGTTCCGGCCGGTGGTCATGGGATAGGTCAGTGAGAGCTTCACCTTCTTGTCCGGGCCGATCACGAAGACCGAGCGCACAGTGGCGTTGTCGGCCGGTGTGCGGCCTTCGGAGCTGTCGCCGGCTTCGGCGGGCAGCATATCGTAGAGCTTTGCGACCTTGAGCTCCGGATCGCCGATCAGCGGATAGTCGACCGCGTTTCCTGTGACGTCCTTGATGTCCTGCTTCCATTTGTGATGGTTTTCGACCGGATCGACGGAAATGCCGATGATCTTGCAGTTACGGGCCGAGAACTCACCGGCAAGGCCGGCCATATAGCCGAGTTCGGTCGTGCAGACCGGGGTAAAGTCCTTGGGGTGCGAGAAGAGCACGCCCCAGCCGTCGCCCAGCCAGTCATGAAAGTTGATCTCACCGGCAGTGGTGTCGGCGGTGAAATTAGGCGCTTCATCGTTGATACGCATGGCGAAGTCTTCCTCGTCTCAATTTTAGAATTGTAAGCCGGCGGTTGCCCCCGCCGTGCTTGAAAAGGCTACTAACGATTAGATATGCACGACCTGAAAATCTGAAACGGCTAATTTGACCTTCCCGATCTCAAGTCTTCGTGCACAGCTTTATTCCTAAAGCGAGGAACAAAGCTTCGCAACAATGCACACGTAAAAAGATCTTGATCGGAAGGTGACGAAACAACCCTGGCGCGGAGGCCAGATCCACTATGCAGAGGGTAACGCCTCACTGCGGGAGAGCGCCATCGCTGCCTCGGACTGCGGCGGCCGCGCCTCCCGATCTGCCCGTGCGGTCGTGACCGGGTCGAGCGCCGCCAGAGCATCGTAATGGCTGAGGTAGAGTCGGCCGGCGTGGGCGCAGAAGGAGGTTGAGCGCTTGAGACGATCGGTCACAGGCCCTTTAACCTCAGCCAAATGAAGCTGCACACGGGCAGCTTCGAGACGCTCGATCAAAGCCTCCAGGCTTTCCAGGGCGCTGGCGTCGATCTCGTTCACAGCAGCGCAGTTCAGCACCACGTGGCGGACCTGCGGGTCGGTGACGGCCATGTCGTAAATCTGATCTTCCAGCCAGCGGGCGTTGGCGAAGTAGAGGCTTTCGTCTACACGCAAGCTGAGCACCGAGGGACTGGTGATAACCTCGTGGCGTTTTACATTACGGAAGTGATGAGTGCCGGGCACCTGTCCCAGGCGCGCGAAGTGCGGGCGGGCAGAACGCGCGAGGAACAGCACAAGAGAGAGCGCGACCCCGGCAATGATCCCCGCTTCGACTCCCACCAGCCAAACCGTCAGGATGGTGGCCAGCATCGCGGCGAAGTCTTTCCTGGAATAGACCCAGGTGCGCCGGATCGCCCCCAGATCGACCAGCGAAAGAACCGCCACCAGAATGGTGGCCGCCAGGGTCGCCTTGGGCAGCTGGTGAAACAGCGGCGTGAGCAGCAGCGCCGTGAGACCGATACCCACCGCAGTCAGCACCCCGGCCAAGGGCGTGCGGGCACCGGCATCGAAGTTGACCACCGAGCGGGCGAAACCGCCGGTGACCGGATAACCGCCACTGAAGGCGGAGGCAACGTTCGCCGCGCCGAGCCCGAGCAGTTCCCGATCCGGCTGGATACGTTCCCGCCGCTTCGCCGCGAGGGTCTGGGCGACCGAAACCGATTCCACGAACCCGACCACGGAGATGAGGAGCGCGGAAGGGATCAGCAGACGCCAGAGCTCCGGGTCGAGGCTCGGCAGCGAGACCGGCGGCAAGCCTTGGGGTATCGCGCCGACCACCTTCACGCCGGCCACATCGAGAGACAGAAATTCCACCAGCAGAATGGTGGCGATCACGGCGGCCACCGGACCGGCTTTAGCCAGGCTGTCGGCCAGGCGTTCACCGAGGCCAAGACCTTTCAGCAGGGGTTTCAGCTGTGCCCGCACCCAAAACAGAAAGAGCGTTGCGCCACCGCCGATCGCCAGGGTCGGCAGATTAGCCTCGTCCAGATGGCCCGCCAAAGACGTGCCGAATTCGAGTAGCGAGTGGCCGGAGGCCTCAACGCCCAAAATGTGCTTGAGCTGGCTAGCGGCGATAAGAATGCCCGACGCAGTGATAAAGCCCGAGATCACCGGGTGGCTCAAAAGACTAGCGAGAAATCCCAGCCGCAACAGACCGAGGGCGATCAGCATCAGTCCCGAGAGCAAGGCCAGCACCAGTGCGGCGCCAAGGTACTCCGGCGTGCCCACGGCGGCGAACTGCCCGACTGCTGCGGCAGTCATGAGCGAGACCACCGCGACCGGCCCGACCGCCAAGGCGTTGGACGAGCCGAATAGGGCGTAACCGACGAGCGGCAGGATACTGGCGTAGAGCCCCACCTGCGGCGGCAGGCCGGCGAGCAGCGCGTAGGCCAGACTCTGCGGGATCAGCATGATGGTTACGATCACCGCCGCCATCAGGTCGCTGCGCAGCAACTCACCGTCGTAACGGCGCAGCCAGCCGATGCAGGGAAGAAACCGCTCTATGAGGACAGTCTGGCCTGTTTCTTTCATCGAGTCAGTTGACCACTTCCGGCGAGACCTTCTCCGGCTTGGCCATCCATTCCCGCCCCTGCAGCATGGCTTTCCAGTAAATCGGCGGCAGGATCTTTTCCTTCAGCAGCCAGGCCAGGCGGCTCGGCTTCTGACCGTTGATCATCCACGAAGGGAAGCTCGGCAGCAGCTTGCCACCGTAGCCGAATTCAGCGAGCACGATCTTGCCGCGCTCCACGGTGAGCGGACAGGAGCCGTAACCGTCGTAGTGGGAAACGCTGTAAGCCTGGCCCATATCGGACAGCAGGTTCTGCGCCACCACCGGCGCCTGCTTACGCGCCGCCGCCGCCGTCTTGGCATTGGGAGCATTCATGACATCGCCCAGGCTCCAGATGTTATCGTAAGTCTTGTGACGCAGGGTGTTCTGGTCGACATCGACCCAGCCGGCGCCATCCGCCAGAGGACTGACACGGATAAAGTCGGGTGCGCATTGCGGCGGGCAGACATGGATCATGTCGAAGCTGCGCTCGATCTGCTCGCTCTGTCCCTCCGCATCGGTCTTTACAAAGGTGGCCCGCTTGGCCGGTCCGTCGATAGAAACCAGATTGTGGCTGAACTGCAGATCGATGTCGTACTTGCTCACGTAGTTCATCAGCGCGGGCACATAGTCCTTCACGCCGAAGAGGACGCCGCCGGCGTTGTGGAACTCGATATCGATGTTCTTGAGCACGCCGCTACGCGCCCAGTGATCCGCCGAGAGATACATGGCCTTTTGCGGCGCGCCGGCGCACTTTATCGGCATAGGCGGCTGGGTGAAGAGCGCTGTCCCCTGCTTCAGAGACTGCACTAGCTCCCAGGTGTAAGGCGCCAGATCGAAACGGTAATTCGAGGTCACGCCATTCTTGCCGAGCGTATCGACCAACCCGTCGATCTTGTGCCAGTCGAGTTTCAAGCCGGGACAAACCACGAGACGGCCGTATTCGATGAGGCGGCAGCCCTCCAGCAGCACCGCGTTACGCTCTGGCTCAAAGGCCGCGACCGCCGCCTTGATCCAATGCACCTTGTCCGGCAGAACGGAGGAGAGAGTCCGGACCGTCTCATTGGCGTCGAAGACCCCGCCGCCGACCAGGGTCCAGCCCGGCTGGTAATAGTGGATGTCCGCCGGATCGATCACTGCGATCTCAAGATCCGGCGCACGGGTCAGGAGTGAGGAGGCAACCGCAATGCCGGCCGAACCGGCGCCGACGATCACAACATCGAACTTGCCGTCGACGGCTTCCAAAGGCGTCTTGCCGTGGTTGGCAATGCGCCGCACCACGCCCTGCATGTCATAGCCGGCGTCCTTTGCCTTTTCCAGGATGTCGGTCAGGCTCATGGTCCCTGCCCGGCTCAGCGACCAGAGAGTGACGGAGCGCGTGCCGCTTCGGCAATAAGCGAAGGCCGGTTTAGGCAGACCCGCGAAGAGGGCACCGAAAGCTGCGGCATCCTCGTCGCTCACCTTGCCGCTTTCCACGGGGAGGTAGTGACAGGCCAGTCCGGCCTGCTTGGCCGCCTCTTCGATTTCGTGAAACAGCGGTTGATCGTTGCCCTCGCCATCGGGGCGATTGCAGACGACGGACTTGAAGCCCGCCTTGGCGATCGCGGAGAGATCGGCGGCGGTGATTTGCGGCGAAATGCTAATGTCGCCGTCCAGCTGTTTGATTTCCATGGTCCGTTTCCTCCAGCACTCGGATTTTTTGTAACTTTCGCAACGCCTAGAGCGCGTCGACGGGGAGCTTCAGATAATGAACGCCGTTGTCGTCGGCGGGTGGGAGTTCCCCGGCGCGCATATTGACCTGCACCGATGGCAGAATGAGCTGCGGCATAGAGAGTTGTTTGTCACGCGCCGTGCGCATCTCGACGAAGTCGGTCTCACTCACCCCCTCACGTACATGAATGTTCTCCGCCCGCTCGTCGGCGACGGTCGTCTCCCAGCGATACTCCCGTCCGCCGGGCGCATAGTCGTGGCAAAGGAACAGCCGGGTCTGTGGCGGCAAGTTCAGGATCTTGCCGATCGAACGGAAAAGCACGCGCGCATCGCCGCCCGGGAAGTCACAGCGGGCTGTCCCGAAGTCGGGCATGAAGAGCGTGTCGCCGACGAAAGCCGCATCGCCGATGACGTAGGTCGCGCAGGCCGGTGTATGCCCCGGCGTGTGCATGACGCGGGCCTGCAGATCACCGATGTAGAAGACCTCGCCATCCTCGAAGAGATGATCGAACTGCCGGCCGTCAGTCGTGAACTGCTCCTCGGCGTTGAAGACCGATTTGAAGACAGTCTGGACCCCGCGGATTTCCGAACCGATGCCGATCTTGCCGCCGAGTTTGCGCTTCAAAAACGGCGCGGCAGTCAGATGGTCGGCGTGAACATGGGTTTCCAGAATCCAATCAACGGTGAGTCCCTGTTCCTTCACGTAAGCGATGATCTCTTCGGCCGAGGTGGTCGCTGTGCGGCCCGACTTGGGGTCGAAGTCCTTCACGGAGTCGACGATGGCGGCACGTCCGCTTTTGGGATCGCTCACCACATGGGTCGCGGTAAAGGTGGCTTCATCGAAGAAGCTTCTGACCTTCGGTTTCATAGGCGTTTCCTCTGTCATGATTCAGCTCGCTGTTTCAGCTCCGGGCTTTCTTCAGGGTGCAGATGCCAAGCAGCCGATAGAGAGGGCAGAATTTGATAAAGGCCGTGGCTAAAGGCACGACGCCGATAAAGCCCCAGACGTAGGTCGAATCCCACAGTGCGAGGGCGATCAAGGCGACACCGATAATGATACGGAGCGCGCGGTCGAGAGGTCCGATGTTTGCAGACAATGCTTTTCTCCCAAGGTGTTAGGAATAGTTCTGAAGGTCGATTGCGCGCAGACTAGGGCTTGCGCCACCAAGGCGTCTGTGACTAAGTCACCCTTTCGTGAGCCCATCCCTTCCTGCCAAACAGGAACCGCCATGAGCGAAAGCTGGATCGACCGTTTTCCTGAACTCGCCGCCCTGCCGGCACCGGACCGGCAGCAACTCACGACCCATGCCAAACGGGTGGAACTGCCTGCGGGCACAACGGTTTTTGCACCCGGCCTAGCGGCTGAGAGCTTTCTTCTGATCCTTGCGGGAACGGTGCGGGTTCAACAGGTCTCGCCGGGTGGCCGTGAGATCGTGCTCTATCGCGTGACCGGTGGCGAAACCTGCATCATGACGACCTCCTGCCTGCTGGCGGACGAGAACTATTCCGCGGACGGCATCACGGAAACCGACGTGGATGCCGTCGCGATCCCCAAGGCCGCGTTCGAGGAGGCCCTCGCCACCTCGCCCGGATTCCGGCGGTTGGTCTTCGCCGATTATTCGCGGCGCATCTCCGATCTGATGCATGTGGTCGAAGAAGTGGCGTTCGAACGGTTGGACAAACGCCTGGCGCAGCGGCTGCTAAGCCGGGCTGGTGGGGCTGCATCCATCGCGGTAACGCATCAGGATCTGGCGACAGAGCTGGGCAGCGCACGCGAGGTCATCGGCCGCCTGCTGAAGGAACTGGAGCGGCGTGGCTGGGTCGCGCTTTCGCGCGGACGGATCGAACTGCGTCAGCCGGAGCAACTGCGGACGCTTGCCGAAAGCAGCTAAATGACCGTTCTACGGACGAAACGCCTGATCCTGCGCCCGGTCCAAAGAGACGACATGGCCCTCTTCGAGGCCTTTTACGGCGATCCAGAAGTCATGTCTGTGCGCAAGTACGGTGTACTGGATGCGGCAACCACGCGGGAGCATGTGGAGGTGATGCTGAACCACTGGGAGGACCGCGGTTTCGGTATGTGGGTGGTTGAAGACGCCACCGAAAATGCCTTTGCCGGGGAATGCGGTTTGCGCTGGCAGGACGACTCCGGCGAGATCGAATTGAGCTACGGGCTCTTCTCGCGTTTCCGGGGACGCGGCCTGGCTACCGAAGCGGCACAGGCGGTCGTCGATCACGCCCGAGAGACTCTCCATCTCGAGCGCGTGATCGCCATTACCCGAAGCAGCAACGCTGTTTCACGTCGAATTCTGGAAAAGCTCGGTATGGAGCTGATCAGCCGCGAGGTCTTCGGACGCTACGATCTGGTGAAGTATCTGCTGTTACCTGGCGATAGCACCAAGTCTTGAGACGGCCGTTTACGTCGTGGCTGGTTCCGGCGCCGGGCGCGCCAGCAAATCCTGGTCCAGGATCATGATCTTTTGCCAGATCTTGCCCGTCAGATTGGTGGAGAGCGTCTCCAGTTCGTTCACCGTGTCGATAACGACCTCGTCCTGAATCGTCTGCGGATAGAGGGCCGCAAGCTTACCGGCCAAGGACAGCATCTCCGAGCAATAGTTCAGATAACGCTGGATCTCGATCTGTCCCATGGTGCGCTTCGGCGAGCTGGCGGTCGGTGCAATGGTATCCAGCAGCAGACTGGGATCCTTGGTTAGCTGATGCATGTCGATCACGTGGATCATGGAGCGAAGCGAATGCAGAGACGTCATGGCCTGCTTGCGCTTCCAGCGGCCTTCGAAGCGGATCAGAAAGGCGATGCCGAGCGCGACCAGAATGGCGATGTTGGCTGCCGGCTCGACGATCTGCACTAAGGTGCCCGCCTCGTTCAGGGGCGCGTTGAACTGCAGCTCCTTGAAGACGAAAGCAAAGAGCACCAGGCCCGCCACGAAGATGCCCGTCGTAGCGACCCGCAGACGCCAGTTGGGCCGCCCCAAAGCCACGGCGTCCAGGTGAATCTCGCGCGCCACCTTGGTGAAATCCAGGGCCACGCGAGTCAATCCCGCCTCCGGAAAGCGTTCGGCAATCCGCTGCGCCAGGGTGTCGACCGTGGCAATGATCTTATCGGCATTCAGTGTCATCTGCATGGAAGAAACCCGAGCTACTTCAAAGCACTTGAAGCGAGTCTAGCGCTAATTTCTTAATAAGCACAAACAGTGAAGTGAGCTGGATTTTTCCAGATCCGCTCATGGCGCAGCTGGGAAAGCCCAGGTCACTTGGATTCATCGCAGAATGACGAAAGCGGCCTGTGATGCGAGGACTGCGGCGCCGATAGCCAGCGTTTTCGCGGAGAGCATCAGGAGTTGGGCTTACAAGAGCCCAACTTCACCAGGGTCTGCGCCCTTGAGGAATGCCGCAGTGATCTTCCACAGATCGAAGCGTCCGCTTTCAAGATGCATCAGGTGCGTGGCTTTGGGAATGACGACATCATGTTTCACATTGCTCGAAATGCCATCGAGCAGAAGCTTCGCATCCTTGTCGGTGCAGAGACTATCCCACGCCCCGCGAACCAGCAGAGTCGGTACTGCAATTCTTATGGGATCGTACGCCAGTTCCCCCTGCCAGGCCGCCACAATATCAGCGGCCGGTCCGCCGGGCACCTCCACGGCAGGAGGATCGTAGGTCATGGCGTTCGGATCGCTGGCGAGATAGGCCGCCCCCCACTGCGTCAGAACCGGCTCGGCCAGCACCTGCGCCTCTCCGTCTGGCACGTCCTTTAAGAAGCGCTGCAGCTGCGCGGCAACCGTGATCCGACGCAGCGGCGGCAGCGTGTCGGGCTCGCAGCGCCTGGGTCCCTGTCGCTGCGCAATGGGACCGAAGAAAACCAACTTCTCAACGTCATGCTTCTGCGCCGCGAGGTAACAACCGGCGGCAATGGAACCCCAAGAGTGCGCGATGATGCTGACACGGGCGTCGGGACGCACCTCGGCAATGTGATTGACCACCCGGGCAATCTGTCCGCAGGCTTCGCGCGCCCGGCTTTGAGGGAGAGCCGCCGTGGCCGCAAGGCGTTGCGACCCGCCGAAACCGGCGAAGTCGAAGCTCCAGACATCAAAGCCATCGGCCTGCAGCGCATCTTCCCAAGACAAAGCTTCGCCGAAGCGATAACCCACGGAAAGCGCCGCGGGAAAGGTGGCGCCATGAACATAGAGAACGGGTGGTCCATTTCCCTCGAGACGACGCACGTGAAGCGCCGGCTCTCCGGCAAGAGAAAACATCTTAGGTTCAGACATCGAACCTCCAACCACAATCGATCTGGAGGTCATAAAGCTAGCGGAACGCGCGCGGAGTTTGTTTCGTTGACCGCCGAAATATCGACAGTTCGCAGCTCGTTGCAAAAACGTTAGTCGACAGGGCCTTCTTCCTGGGACCTCTGTCCAAATTCCTGCGCAAGCATCAGGAGATAACCGTCCGGATCCTGAACGAAGATCTCCCGCTGTCCGGATTCAATCTGACCGGTCTGCCGCCAAACCTCGCGCGGGCCGGCGTAAAGCGGCCAGGACGCCACTTCAAGCGTCGCCATCTGCCTTTCGGCGGTTGTCCCGGATCTATCGACATGGCTTTCCTTCGGCCCACAGTCTTGGAACTCTGGACTATGCGCCCGTGAAAGACTAGCCTCAAGCGCCCGCGGCGAAGGCCCGCGCGTATTGTCCGGGGGTTACGCCGAAGGCCTTGCGGAAATGGCGATTGAGGGCGCTTTGATCGTAGAAGCCAACGGAAATTGCCACCTCTGCCGGGCGTTGCCCTTGCGCCAGAAGCTGGCGGGCCTCCCGCAGGCGGAGTTGGTTGAGATAGGCGTGCGGAGAGAGGCCGGTTTCACGGTTGAAACAGCGAATCACATGATAGCCCGTCATACCGGCCAGTTCGGCAAGCTGCGGGAGCGTTACGTCGTCGCTGTAGTGGGCTGACAGATATTCGACCAGCCGGGCGACGATCTGACGTTCGTTGCCGGGTGCCTGGGCCTGGTAGTGCGGGGTGCCATGGCGCGCAAAGAGATCGGCCAAACCTTCCAGCAGAGCGCTGGACTTGGCTAGCGTACCGCCCTCCTCCTCGAAGGCGCGGTGCAGCGCGACGAAGCGGCGCGCGAGGGCGCGATCCCTGAGTTTGTTGTCCTGGAAGTAGGGCAAGGCTCCGGCCCGCATCCCCAGCGCCTCGCTCGCGTCGGTCAGTGCGGATAGGGGAAGGTAGATCGCTCGGTAACGCCAGCAGTCGTGGTCGCCAACCGCGCCGGAGTGCGGTTCGTCCGGGTTAAAGACCAAGAGCGTCTCCGGCTCCGCATGATCCTCCACGCCCTGACTGCGGAACTTCGAGCCGCCAGCCTCGGTGACCGCGATGACCAGTTCGTCGTGCACATGGGGCGCGAACTCAAGCGTGGTGAAGTCAGCACGCATCATCAGAGCGCCCGGGGCCGCCCGGTCGCTCCAAAGTATGCTGCGATTGGCCGTCGCCTTCGACATGACCGCGATTTAGTCCTCTTCTAGTCCTTGCGCAAACCTAACAACTCAGGCCTCACTGCGCCAGAAAGCCGCCATCGGCAGCGAGAACATGTCCCGCCACGAAGGCGGAACGGCTGGATGACAGCCAGAGGATCGCCTCGGCGACCTCCTCCGGCCGCCCGAGGCGGCGTAGAGGCAGACCGGCAGCGACTGTCTCCATATCGGCTACCTTGGACGCCAGCAGCATCGGCGTTTCCACCCGCCCTGGGGCCACAGCGTTGATGCGCAGGCCCTGCGGGCCGTATTCCATGGCGGCCGATTTCGTCAGGGAGATCATCGCCGCCTTAGAGGCCGAATAAACCGCGAAACCGGGATTGGGATTGCGGATACCACTGACCGAGGCGGTATTGACGATCACACCCTTTTCCCTCCCAGGCACAGCCTCCTGCGCCAGCATCGCCTCGATCTGCGTACACATCGCGAGGTGGACAGCACGGACGTTCACGGCAAAGACCCGATCGAAAACCGCCTGCGACTGTTCATGCAGCGGGCCGCGCTTTTCCTGGTGTCCCGCGTTATTCACGGCGATATCCAGCCGGCCGAGCCGGGCTACCGCCGCACGCGTGACATCGACGACTTGATCCGAATCCGCCAGATCGCAGGACATGAAGATGATTTCGCCCGCGGTGCTGGAACCCGCGCGCACCAGTTCCTCTCCGGCCTCCAGATTACGCCCGGTGATCACCACCCGCGCGCCGGCGCTGGCAAAGGCCAAAGCGGTGGCCTTTCCAATCCCGGAGGTGCCGCCTGATAACAGAACACAGCTTCCGGCAAACTCGCTCTGCCCCGACGCGTTCATAGGTTCAGTTCAACCAGGCCGATCCGGACCCGACGGTTGTGGCGCCCTTTGTTCTCGACCTTCAGGATCTTGAGTTCACCCGCCTCTCCCGTCGCGTTCAGGTGCGTGCCGCCGCAAGCCTGACGGTCGAGACCTTCGATCTCGACGATGCGCACCCGGCCGTCCGGTTGCGCAGGCGGGGTTACGGCCTTGCTGCGCAAGGTGCCGGCTTCCCGTGCGGCCTCGGGCAAGGGCACCAGTTCAGTCCGGACGGTCAGGTTCTGGCGTACGATGTCATTGATTTCAGGTTCGAGCGCGCGGAGCCGGTCATTGTCTGCGTCGGGCAGGTCCAGATCGATCCGCGCCGTGCCGTTGTCGGAGATCTGCGCGCCGGTCACCAGCGCCCCTTCGAAATCCCGGAAGGCCAGCGCATTGACGATGTGCAGGGCAGTGTGCAGACGACGCATCTGGTTACGGAAAGCCGGATCGACCTTGGCCAGCGCCTTGCCTTTCGCTTCGACGGGATCCGCCAACAGATACCAGTGACGGCCATCACGCTGTTCCAGGCCTGTAATCTCGCTCTCGCCATGGGACCAGACGAGGCGGCCACGGTCCGCCGGCTGCCCACCGCCACCGGGATAGAAGCTGGAGCGCGACAGCATGACCCGCCCGGGCTCCGCCCGTTCGATCTCACACTCCACTTCGTAGAGTTCGGGATATTGGTGACAGAGATACAAAGACATCGATCCAACCAAAAATGACGCATGACCAGCGGATCAGAGCAACTTGGCCATAAACTGTCTTGGTAAAAATTGACCTCTCCACGACTCGGTCTAAGCCGGGAACACAGAGCGCGATTTGACAGACCGCGGAAGCTGCGCGAATACTCGGCGGTCGATGGCCACAGAAACCGGAACACAACCGGCGCGCCATGGTCGTGGAGGAAACACGGGGAAACCCGGCACAGGGCGGCTGAGAGTTTGGATCAACGGGAACGTCTAGAGACCTATCGGGAAAGGCTTTACGGCTATGCCATCAGTCTCACCCAGGACCCGGATCTGTCGAGGGATCTCGTCCAGGAATCCGCGCTGAAGGCGCTCAGTGCAAAGCGGGTTCCCGTCGACGAGCCGGCCTTTCGGGCCTGGCTGTTCCGTATCCTGCGGAACGCCTTTCTCGATCATCTCCGTGCCGCCAATCGACTGGCTGATTTCGTTGAGGAAGATTTCGAGGAGAGCCCGGACTCTGTCTGGTCCAGTGAAGAACGCATGGTGGATGCCGTGACCGTCCGACTTGCCATGGCCGCAATGCCTGCGGGCCAGCGCGATATTCTGGCGCTGATCGACGTGGCAGGTTTGCGCTATGCCGAAGCGGCAGAGCTATTGGAAATCCCGGTGGGCACGGTGATGAGCCGGATCAGCCGCGCGCGCCAGGCCCTGCTCGCCCGCATCGCCGACGCCAACGTCACGCCCTTGCGCGCGGCACGCGGAGGCCGGGTGTGATGAAAAGACAAGGCGAAAACCTGACCCGGCTCAACGCCTACATCGACGGTGAACTGAGCGCTGAGGAAGCAGCGTCGGTGGCACGCGCCATCGCGCAAGATCCAGGCACTGCCGCCGCCGCCTCAACTCTCTCGAGCCTGAAGGCCGCTGTCGTAGAACAGGCGGAAACGCCAGACGACTTCGAACTGCTGCCAGCGCGGGCAGAAGCGAATAAACGCGGGTTTTGGCAGGCCGGAAACATGGTGGCGGCCGCAGCCGTTCTTGTTGTTTGCATTGCCGTCGCGGCGCTCTATCAGTGGCAAGGAGATAAGGCTGAAGAACTCGCCTGGTATCGCGAAGCGGCCAGGATCCATCATGACTGGGCGCTCGCCACCGCCAATGACCGCCCACCGTCCTTGACCATCCCGGCGAGCGGCCGCTTGAACGCCGCGGAAATCAGGGTGCCGGATCTCTCCGACAGCGGTCTGACACCGATCCTGCTCGAACCGCTCGACACGCTTGGCGCTTTGGAAGGCTACCGGGTCGGTTACGGCGGCAGCCGGGGATGCCGTCTCAGCCTCTTTGTGCTGCAAGGTGAAGCTCAGATGCCGCAAACCGTGATGTCCCTGCAAAGCGGCGGCGACCAGATCCTTGGGTGGCAGCATGGAGGCGCGAAGTATCTGCTGCTGGCCGAGGGCATGGCGCTGGCCCGTTTCAGCCTGATCGCCGATACCCTCAGAGGCCTCACGTCGGACTGGCAACCGCTAGCGCCAGAGATCCGCATGGCGTTGCAGACCAACAAGCGTGAAAGCGCTCCTTGCATCGTGTGAGCCTGCGCCTCGTGTGAACCCGCACCTTGTGCGCGACCGACTCCCTGCGAAAAAAAGTTTAAGCCTCGTGGAATAAATCCACGCCGAAGTGCGTTTCTTCTCCCGATCGCATAAAGCGACGAACAAAAATATCGGGAGGAAGAGATGTCGAGAGGGAATAAAGAACGCGGCCTGTGCGAAGTCTACCAGGAAGATCCGGAACGCGCGGACCGGCTGGTCTTCGGACGCGAAAGCCATAAAGACCGCCGCGGATTCTTGCGTGGTGCTGGATTGGCGACAATGGGCGCCATGCTGGGTGCGACCATTCCCTTTCACCGCAACTACCCCTCCGGACTGATCCCGGCGGCGCTGGCGGACGACAGCGAGCTGGCCCTCTTCAAGACCAAGGACGGCCTGACCCTCCTCAACGACCGGCCGATCAATGCCGAAACCCCGCCACACCTGCTGGACGATTCGGTCACTCCAAACAATCGGCACTTCGTGCGCAACAACGGTATCGTGCCGGATATCGCTTACAGCATGGATGCCAGCGACTGGAAGCTGACGGTCGACGGCGAGGTGAACACACCGCTGTCGCTCTCGCTCGAGGAGCTCAAGAGCAAGTTCGAGAACGTCACGCTGAAGCTGCAGGTCGAATGCGGCGGCAACGGCCGCGCCGCCTTTAACCCGCCCGCCAAAGGCAATCAATGGACACTTGGCGCGATCGGCAATGCCGAATGGACCGGTGTGCGCTATGCCGATGTGCTGAAGGCGGCGGGCGTGAAGGACTCGGCGATCTACACCGCGCACTACAGCCTGGACGGCCATCTTTCCGGCAACCCTGACAAGCTGCCGATCTCCCGCGGCGTGCCGCTGGCCAAGGCCATGGATCCGCACTCGATCATCGCCTTCGCCATGAACGGCGAGGACATCCCGGCCCTGCACGGCTTCCCGGTGCGCACCGTCTGCCCGGGATGGCCTGGTTCGACATCCCAGAAATGGCTGCAGCGCATCCAGCTGCGCAACGTGGTTCACGACGGGCCGAAGATGACCGGAACCTCCTACCGGACCCCCTACTATCCGGTCGCGCCGGGCACGAAGGTCGACAAGGCGGACTTCAAGATCATGGAATCCATGCCGGTCAAGTCGCTGATCACCACGCCCGAGACGAACCAGACCATCTCAAGCCGGAGTCTGAAGCTGCGCGGTCACGCCTGGGCCGGCGATCATGCGGTCTCGCGCATGGAGATCTCGTACGATTTCGGCGCCACCTGGACGCAGGCCGAACTCGCACCACCGCCCAATCCCTTTTCCTGGCAGGATTGGAGCGCGGAGATCACCTTCCCGGAGAAAGGCTACTACGAGGTCTGGGCGCGGGCGACCGACGACCAGGGCACGACCCAGCCCTTTGCGATCAACTGGAATCCGAAGGGGTATCTGAACAATTCCATGCATCGAATCGCCGTGACGGTCAGCGCCTGACGCCATACCGACGGACAACGCGTCCGCACGGCGCGGAAAGCCGGCTCCCCCCAAGCCGGCTTTCCTTTGCCCCATCTCTCACGATCAGCGCATGGAACCCTATATGCTCTCCGTCAATCAGAGCCCCTTTGCTCTCGCCACCCTGTTCTCCCTGCTCCTGTTCGCGAGCCCAGCAAGCCTTGCTGGCGATCCTGCCGACTCGGTCACGCAAACCGCGACGAGCGAAGCAGCCGCCACCATCGATGAAGACGACGAATTCGGCGCCGACTGGCCGCTCGGCCCGGGCCGAGAAGATACGGGTTATCTCTGCGGCGCCTGCCACTCCCTTGCTATCGTCAAGCAACAGGGGCTGAAACGCGAAGACTGGGACGAGCTATTGGATTGGATGGTCGAGGAACAGGGCATGGACGAGCCCGAAGCAGCCGACCGCGTGCTGATCCTGGATTACCTGGCGAAGCACTTCAATGTGGACCGAAAGCTGAAGTAACGGCCCTCACAGAGGCCCGGGCACATCAGCTCGCTTTCTTCACGCCGCGGCCGTTCGCTTTGCGTTTCGCCCCTCGCGTTCGCGGTCCGGAAGAGCTATCGCTTTCAACCTGGCTGGCGATCCAGTCAAAAACCAGCTTAGGTCCGGGCGCGGGACTCGCGTAATCGCGCGACATGACATATCCCGCATCGCTGTCGACGACATCGTCGGTCGCTTGAACCAAGACGCCGCCTTTCAGAAGGTTGTCGATCAGCCCCAGCCAGCCCAGCGCCACCCCCTGCCCGGCCACCGCGGCCTGCATCACCATGTCGTAGTTATTGAAGCTGACATAGCTTTTCGACGTGGTGCCGATGATGTCGAGACTATCGAACCAGCCCCGCCAGGTTTGCCACTCCGCGGTCGGGGGTTTCGAGAGGCTCAGCAGTTGCGTGTCCAGCAGAGCGCCCGGAGATCCGATGACGCCGTTCTCCTCCAGAAACTTAGGACTGCAGACCGCCGCGACACGCTCTTTCAGGAGCAGAACATCGCCCTCGAGCATGCGGCTCAAATGACTGACATGGATCGTGATATCGCAGCCGTCGTCGTTCGGCTCGGGTGGAACCTGCGACGCCAGTATCTGTATTTCGATTTCTTCCCCGAGGTCCGAACGCAACTGGGCGAGGCGTGGTAGCAGCCAAAAGGTCGAAAAAGCGAAGTCGGCAGAGAGACGCACACGCGGCTTGGACTTCCTATCCAGAAGAGAGGTAACCGAAGAACTCAACTGCCGCATGGCGGGGTTCACGGCATTGAAAAGGCGCAGTCCTTCGTTGGTCAGCGTCACGCCACGATGTTCGCGCCGGAACAGTACGACGCCCAGCTCCAGCTCCAAACCTCTGATACGCTGTGAGATCGCCGATTGAGAGATTCCCAAAACCTCAGCGGCTCTTGTGAAGTTCCCATGCTGCGCCACCAGATCGAATGCGCATATGCCCACGAGGTTCTGACTGAACTTCCAATAATGCGAACTAATGCTTGTCATAACAAATTACCCACTACAAAATCACTGTAGATTGCTACACTTTTGTTATCAGTCAGAAGCCAGGACAAAAGGGCTGCCTTTCAAGAAACGATGAAAATTTCTTGATTTTACGAAACTCGTGAAAAGAGGCAAGCAGCTCATAGCGTTACTGGAAACCAGGGGAGCAAAGTGGGGACTCATGACAGTCAAACCAGCTTTAACAGAATTACCCATTAGTACAGCTGATACAGGTTTCTACCGGGGTTTCAGCCACATCGTCACGATCACTTCGAAGTTGTTGATCGGGGGGCTGGTTGTCTGGGCCATCGCATTTCCGGAGCAATCCGGTGCGGTGCTGAACAGCATTAACAGCTTTATCCTGTCATCCTTCGGATCGTGGTACATCTGGACGGTCGCACTTTTCGTTCTTGCCTGTATCGGTCTGGCCATCTGGCCAACCGCTGGACGGCAGAAACTCGGCCACCAGGACGACAAACCGGAGTTCTCGAACTTCTCATGGTTCTCCATGATGTTCGGGGCGGGTATCGGTGTCGGCATGCTCACCTGGGCTGTGGCCGAACCGGTTTATCACTGGAACAACAACCCTGAAGTCATTCAGGGTCTCACCAATGGCGGAACGGCGGATAACATCCGTATGGCCTACAAATGGTCGTTCCTCCACTGGGGTCTTGGCGCCTGGGCCTGTTATGCTATCGCCGGCCTGGCCCTGGGCTTCTTCAGCTATCGGCGTGGCCTGCCGCTTACCATGCGGTCTTCGCTGACGCCGTTGTTCGGTGAAAAGCTCTCCGGTTCCATCGGCCACATCGTCGACATCGTTGCGGTGGTCGCCACGATCCTCGGCGTTGCACAGACGCTTGGATTCGGTGTGGAACAGTTCGTCTCCGGTCTCACGCGTATCGGCATCGGCGGTCTGACCAACGACGCCGGCACGGCAAATACCGCGGGTGTCCTGGTTGCGATCCTCGTCATTATGGCGGCTTCGACGGTATCGGCACTCTCCGGTGTCGGCAAAGGCATCAAGTGGCTTTCGAACATCAACATGGCGCTGAGCATCTTCCTGCTCGGCTTCTTCCTCTTATTCGGTTCCACCTTCTTCGGCATGCAGGCTCTGTTCGTGGGTCTTTGGGATTACCTGATCGCCTTGCCGGATATGATGTTCCGCGTCTGGTCCTCGGACGGTGTTGAAGGCAGCGTCGCTTCCAAGCTTGAATCTTGGCAGGGTGGCTGGTCCGTCTTCTACTGGGCCTGGTGGATTGCCTTCGCACCCTTCGTCGGCCTGTTCCTGGCACGCATCTCCAAGGGACGTACCATTCGTGAGTTCGTCCTGGGCGCGATGATCGTTCCCTCGCTGATGTGCTTCGTCTGGTTCACCTGGGCCGGTGGCACAGCCATCGATCTGGAACTGACGGGCGGCGCGAACGGCGTGATTGCCGGTGCTCCGGACGGCGACAAGATCTTCGCGATGGTGCAGTACATGCTGAGCCCGTTCCTGGGTTGGGCCATGTCTGTCCTGATCGTGGTTCTCCTGATGACCTATCTGGTGACCACGGCGGACTCCGCGGTCCTGATCGTGAACACCATCAACGCCGCGGGCGACGAAGGTCCGAAGGCCCGTCCGCACATCATCTTCTGGGGTGTTGCCCTGGGTTCGGTGGTGACAGCGCTTCTGCTGGTTGGCGGCTTGAAAGCCATTCAGACAGCGATGGTGATCGGTGCCCTGCCTTTCTCGGTGGTCATGGTCTTGCAGGTTTTTGCCCTGGCAAAAGCGATCTACAACGACGGCCGGCGGGAACAGGCGGGACAGCCGACCACGATCGAGCCAGCGTCGGGACCTGCTGAATAGCGACCCGACAGCCCTGAATAAGAAGGCCCTCCGCTGCGAGCCAGCGGAGGGCCTTTTTCTTTTTAGTCCATCCCGCGCTTCATACGTGCCTGCACCGCATCGAGCGCGCGTGCCCAACTCCACAGCGCATCTTCATCATCCAGTGCGTCCACGCACTGCCGGGTGATGCCGCCGACAGTCGCGATACCTTCCACAATCGAGTCGAGCGGCTGATCGACAGACCGGACGACCTCGGCGTTGCCGCGCAGGGTCTCGGCGACAAGGTTGCGCGCCGTTTCCGGCGGGACGCCCTGCGACTCGAACCAGGCCACGATACGCTGCATAAAGACGAAGCTGGCGCCGGAGAAGGCGCCAAAGACACAGGCCGCTTCAAAAGCCGCCTCGTCGGCAAAGACATGCACCGGCCCCAAATGTTGCAGAAAGTCTTCGCAAACGCCGTTCGCTGGATAGAGCAGGCTCGGCCCAACCCCGAGAGCATTGGCGAATCCGGGCATCATGGTGCAGTGGGCGGCGGCGGGCGCGACGATTTCGGCAAGAGCCCCAGGGCTGGTTCCGGCCATCGCGGAAAGAACGGTCTGACCTTCGCGGAACTTGAGGCCGGCCAGAATGTTCCGGCCCTGAGCTGCCGGCAGAGAAACCAGTATGAAATCGCTTTGCTCGACGACGCTCTGATTATCCGGTGCTATCTCGGCCGAAAAACGCGTAGCCAGAGCTTCGGCTTTAGCTCTGCCACGGGGCGAGAGGATCACGCGGTTCGGTGCGCCCCTTCCCCGGAAACCCTCGAGCAGAAAACCCGCCAAATGGCCCACGCCAAGAAAACCGATGACCTCTTCAGACATAAATCACCTCGTTAAAGGGCCGCTATGACCCGGTTCCAGCGCAGAGCCTTCTGGCTCCAATGCGACTCGATGGCCTGTGTAAAATCGGCGCGCACGATCTTGCCTCGCGCCGCGCACCACGCGCCGGAGTCCCGCCGGACGACGAAACCCTCAACCAAAGCGTCGGCATAGAGGCTTTGCCGTGTTTTAAGATCTGCAAGCAGCTCGCCCAGTTGGAAGTGTCCACGCAGAACTTCGGGTACGACAGTGAGGCCGGCTTCTGCCGCGATGGCATTGCGCCGCGCCTGACTGGCGAAACGGCCCGCCTTGCGATCATAGAGATCGAACAGCAGGAACCAATCCGGCAGTCTTGGATACTCGATAGAATGAACCGCCGCACACCACTCACCAAAGAGAATGGTCTCGGGATCGAGAAGATCGGATAGCGCGTAACGATATTGGGCCAGCCATCCATTCAAACGGGAAAACTGTCCCCTGTATGGTGCTTCCAAATACTGGCCGCGGTTCTGCACGCGCAGCTCCCCGGCTTCGTCCAGGGAGATCCCGATGTTCGCCCCATCGAGCTTTTCCTCCACGGCCACCTCTTCCGACAGAATCGCATCGACCTCGTCGGGCGTCAGCAGTTTGTCGTCGCGTGGCATGTCATCTCCCAGCCAGGTCAGGTGGCCGGTGTGCGGAAATCGGAAGAAGTCGTCCATAACCCGTGGCTCTTTATCGGGGGCACTACGCGGGCGGCTGTCTTAACACAGGGCCAAAGCCAGGAAAATGCAGCGTGTCGCCGAAGTCTGATAGACTGCCGTTCCAAGAGCCGGAGAAGCACTATGACGATCACCGAGCGCCTGTCCGTTCATCTCGGCGACATCACCAAGCTGGAAATCGACGCCATCGTGAATGCTGCCAACTCTTCGCTATTGGGCGGCGGCGGTGTGGACGGTGCCATCCACCGAGCGGCCGGACCGGAGTTGGCCCAGGAATGCCGGATGCTCAACGGCTGTAAAACCGGCAACGCCAAGATCACCAGGGGCTACAGGTTGCCGGCACGCTTCGTCATCCACACAGTCGGCCCGGTCTGGAACGGCGGAACAAGCGGCGAACCGGAGCTGCTTGCCTCCTGCTATCGGCGCTCGCTTGAGCTGGCGGCAGAACAGGCCCTGGCACGGATCGCCTTCCCCGCTATCTCAACCGGCATCTACCGCTACCCGCCCGAGACGGCAGCGCAAATTGCGGTCGGGACAACGGCAGACTTTCTGTCTAGCGCCCCTGCAATCGAAGAGGTGATCTTCTGCTGCTTCGACGCCGCGAGTCACGAACGGCACGAAACGGCAATCGCAGCCATCGATTGACACCTTCATCATACAGCTTGACATGAAACCAATTGGTATCATATAAAACAGTACCTTTTGGTATTATTTAGAGTTTGTCATGTCATCGAGCAGACACCCTCCAACCCTAAAGAGGCCGGTATGATCGGCCTCGACCACCACGCAGCCCAGGGGGCTTTTCGTGCCCTCGCCGACCCGACCCGGCGTGACATCCTTTTGTTGCTGAGCCGGGAGGACATGACCATCGGCCAGGTGGTGGAGCACTTCGACATCACGCGGGCCGCCGTAAAGAAACACCTGACCATTTTGGAAGAGGGCGAACTGATCTCCGTCCAGACCAGCGGCAGGGAGCGCATCAATCGCCTGGAACCCCTGGGCCTCAAGAGCGTGGCCGAATGGCTCGGCTACTTCGACCGGTTCTGGGACGAACGGCTGCGCGCCCTGCAGATTGCCATTGAAAAGGAAGAGAAAAAGAAATGACTGCCGTGAACACAGGAACCGCAGGCGCGACCACCATCCGTAAGACCGTGTTCTTCCAAGCCTCCCGCAAAACCGTCTGGGCCTTCCTGACCGAAAAGGACAAGCTGGCCCAGTGGTTCCATCCACCCGAGGAAGACCTCACCGCCGGCACCGACTATGCCCTGATACGAAGTAAGGAAGACGGCAGCAAATCGAAGCTGATCTGGGGCCGCGTTCTGACCATGGAAGCGCCAGAAAAGCTGGTCTACAGCTTCATCATCGAACCCTTTAACGGCGCTGAGACCATCGTCACCTGGACCTTGGAGGAAGCGGTTGGCGGCACACGCCTCTCTCTCGTTCACGAAGGGGTCGCGGAGGCGGCCGGAGAAGCGACCATGCGGATGCTATTGTCCCTCGATGCCGGCTGGGACGAGCATTTGGAAAGCCTGCGTAAAGCAGCCGCCTGAAGGCTCACAGGGTAACGGGACGCTCCAGCGCCTTACCCCACGTAAGGATGCGGAACTTACGGTGCTCGGGACAGAAGTAAGGATCGTTCAGAACCAGATCCACGACCTCATCGTAAGTTTCCGCTTCCACAATCCAAAGGCCGCCGACATAGGGGGCATCGGGAACGGAACGCAGACCGCCGCCGATCAGGATGCGGTCTGCGTTTTTCTCAAGGTAGGCAATGTGGTCACTGCCGCGCGCCTTGCGCACCGGCAACATGCCCGGCGTGTCGTCGAAGATTACCGCCCAACGTGTCATTCCTCTGCTCCCGTCCCATCTAGCGACGGGTAACGGGTAGCAGCACGCAATGCAGGGCGGAAGATCCAGACCCAGGAATCACTGGGTCCAGCTCGCGCTGCGTTAGGCGTTTACGTCCACCACAACGCGGCCCTTCACCTGGCCTTTCAGGATCGCTTTGCCGAGCCCCGGAAGATCGCCGAGGGTCGCTGGCTCGATCATGCTTTCCAGTTTCGCCATGGGCAGATCCTTGCTGATCCGCTCCCAAGCCGCGAGCCGGGCCTCATAGGGTTTCATGACCGAATCGATACCCAAGAGGTTGACGCCGCGCAGCAGGAAGGGAATGACGCTGGCCGGCAGATCCGCGCCGGCAGCCAGACCGACCGCTGCGACCGATGCCCCGTACTTCATTTGACCGAGAACGCGGGCAAGCATGGCGCTGCCCACCGCATCGACACATCCGGCCCAGGTTTCCCTTTCCAGAGGGCGCTTTACCGTTTCGTTGATCTCTTCACGCGGCACGATCTGGCTGGCGCCAAGGGACTTCAAGTAATCAGCGGTCTCCGGCCGTCCCGTTACGGCGGCGACTTCGTAGCCGAGGTTGGCCAGGATCGCGGTCGCGACCGAGCCGACACCGCCGGCCGCGCCGGTCACCAGCACCGGGCCGTTTTCCGGTCGCAAACCATGCTCTTCCAGCGCCATGACCGCGAGCATCGCCGTGAAACCGGCGGTGCCAACCGCCATGGCGTTGCGGGTCGAGAGACCGTCGGGCAAGGGCACCAGCCAGTCGGCCTTGACGCAGGCCTTCTGTGCGTAACCGCCCCACCAGGCCTCACCGACACGCCAGCCGGTGAGCACGACCTTGTCGCCCGGCTTGTAGCGCTCGTCGCTGGAGGATTCGACCGTTCCAGAGAAGTCGATGCCAGGGATATGCGGATAGTCCCGGACCAGTCCGCCGCCCGGCCCGATGCAGAGCCCGTCCTTGTAGTTCACCGTCGAGTATTCGACGGCGACAGTGACATCGCCGTCGGGCAACCGCGCGTCATCGACCTCCTGTACAGCGGCAGCGGTTTTACCTTCCTCGTCTTTCTCGACGACCAATGCCTTGAAGCTCATGCCTTCTCCCCTTTTCTATCGATCAAATCGCGCGCGGATCAATTCTCGCGGGCCTGTTCTCGTAAAACGAATTTCTGGATCTTGCCGGTGGCGGTTTTCGGCAGCTCGCCGAACACAACTTTTTTAGGCCGCTTGAAACCCGCCAGGCGTTCGCGGCAGAAGTCGATCATCTGCTCCTCCGTGAGGCTTTCATCGGCCTTCAATTCCACGAAGGCGCAGGGCACCTCGCCCCACTTCTCATCGGGTTTGGCGACCACCGCAGCGGCAGCGACGGCGGGATGACGATAGAGGACGCCCTCAACCTCGACCGAGGAGACGTTCTCGCCGCCGGAGATGATCACGTCCTTCAGACGGTCCTTGATCTGGATGTAGCCGTTTTCGTGCCAGACCGCAGCGTCGCCGGTCCGGAACCAGCCGTCGACGAAGGCCGCGTCGGTGGCTTCGGGCGACTTGTAATAGCCTTTCATGACCGTGTTGCCGCGGATCACGATCTCACCCTGGGTTTCTCCGTCGCGCGGCAACAGCTCCCCGGTTTCGCGGTCGACCACGGCTGCCTCTTCGTTCATGGGGAAGCTGACGCCCTGCCAACTCTGCAGCTCCGCCTGCTCGGCAAAGTCCAGATCGTCCCAGTCCTCGCGCCAAAGCGCTTGGGTTACGTGTCCGAAGGTTTCGGTCAGGCCGTAAACCTGCATCACCTCGAAGCCCATGGCGCGGGTTTTCTCCAACACGGCGGCGGGCGGCGGCGCCCCGGCGGTCATGACCTTCACCGGATGCTCGAGCGGCACGCGGTCTTCCTCCGGTGCATCGATCAGCATGGAGAGTACGATGGGCGCACCGCCGAAATGAGTCACCTCATGCTGACGGATGGCGTCGAAGACCGCTTTTGCGCTGACCGCGCGGTTGCAAACGACGGTGCCGGCCAGCAGGGTCATGGTCCAGGCATGGCCCCAGCCATTGCAGTGGAACATCGGCACGGTATAGAGGTAGGTCGGATGACGCGGCAGTTCCCAGGCAACCACGGTGCCCATGGTCATAAGGTAAGAGCCACGGTGGTGATAGACCACACCCTTGGGCCGCCCCGAGGTTCCTGAGGTGTAGTTCAGCGCCAGCGCCTGCCACTCGTCCGCCGGGCCCTGCCAGGCGAAGTCCGGATCGCCATCGGCCAGCAACGTCTCGTAGTCGAGGGCGCCGATGCGCCCCCCGCCCGGCCCAGCCGCATCGACGATGTCGATCACCAGGATCTCCCGCTCGACCGACTTGAGCGCCTCGGCGACCACCGCGGAAAAGGCCGTGTCCACCAGTACGACCTTGGCGTCGCTATGATCGAGGATGTAGGCGACCGTCTCGACCTCGAGCCGGATATTGATAGTGTTCAGCACGGCGTCTGCCATGGGCACACCGAAGTGGGCCTCGAACATCTCCGGCGTATTGGCCGCCATGATGGATACCGTGTCACCCTTTTCGATGCCGCGCTTTTTTAGTGCCGAGGCCAGCCGTTTCACGCGGGCATAGGTCTCGGTCCAGCTGTAGCGACGGTCTTCGTAGATCACCGCCAGCCGGTCAGGAAAGACATCCGCGGTGCGCCGGATAAACGACAGCGGCGAAAGGGCCTGATGGTTGGCACCATTTTTTGCCAAGGCCTCATACTGCGCATCCATGGTTTCGTCTCCTGCCCTGCCTTTAGATGTCCTGTTCTTAAATGAAGGACTCTTCCTTGATCGTTGCGCCCCGCATGCCGTCCGGGGTTTCCACCTCGACGCGCGTGCCGTCGTCCCAGTGGGTCATACGGATCATACCGATGGCGACGTTGGTTTCGAAGTCCGGTGACCAGGCAGACGAAGTCACCCGGCCAACGCGTTTGCCGCCGGCGAGGACCGGCCAGACGCCCCCGCAGGGCTCAATGGCATCGCCGTCGATGGTAAGACTGCGGATCTGTCGGGTCGGTCCTTCCACCGCCACGCGCAGGAGCGCATTACGGCCGACGCAGCCGATGGCCGATTGGGTTTGGCAGAACTTGCCCAACCCGCATTCGTGCGGCGTGTTTTCGCGCGTCATGTCGTTGCCGTAGGACAGCAGCCGACCCTCGATGCGCTCGATCAGATTGGGACAGCCGGGACGGACCTGAAGATCCTCGCCTGCATCAAAGAGCGCATCCCATAGGGCTTCACCCAGATCCGAACCTTCGAGGTAGATTTCAAAGCCCCCCTGCTTGGAGTAACCGGAGCGCGCCACCACTAGATTGCGCCCTTCGAAAGGCAGAACGGCGTAGCGGAAAAAACGGATGTCCCGCACCGCCTCGCCAAAGACCCGCGAGACCAGTTCATCGGCCTTCGGTCCCTGCACCGCTAGCGGCGAAACGTCCGGCTCGTCGACATCCACTTCGAAGTGAAGACCGTAAGCCAGACCTTTGATCCATAGCAGCAAATCGCTGTCGGCAATTGAGACCCAATAGCGATCGTCACTGATCTTGAGCGTAACGGGATCGTTCAGCATGCCTCCGGTCTCATCGACCATCGGCGTGTAGTAACACTGCCCGACAACCATCCCGCCGAGATCGCGCGGGGTAAGCATCTGAATAAGCTTCCCCGCATCCGGTCCCCGGATTTCGACTTGCCGCTCGCAGGAAACGTCCCAGACCTGCACGTGGCTTTTGAGGTGCCGGTAGTCCGCTTCCGCCGACTCGAAAGCGGTGGCCAGCAGCATGTGGTTATAGATCGTATAGCTCTTAGCGCCGAAGGCATTCACCCGGTCGGTGAAAGGCGTTCGGCGGAGACGCCGGGAGACGGAAAGCAAAGGTGCGGACACTGTTTGACCCTCAGCTAAAATGTCACGCTGCCGCGGAGCCGTGCCAGTCGATCTGGCAGATCTCGGCGCTGCGGCCATCGAAATCCCAGACCCGGCCGTGGGCGCGGACCCGGCCCTGATTGGCGGTGGCGATCGTGATATCCGGCCCCATCCAGTAACCGGTGTTGGTCACAGCGACTTCGGACTCGGGATCGTTCCCAACAATCGGCTCAACCTCACCCCGGATCGCCTTACCGACGATTAGGCGGCGCTTCTTACCTTCGTTAACGTACTCGATCGGTGCCCGTTCGGCGCCCAGAAATTCACTGACAAGCATCTTGAACAGACCGGTCGTGCCTTTGGCTTCACCAGAGAAGATGCGGATCAGGCCATCGTAGGCCGCATCCGACGCGCGCTCGTCGATGTAGGCCGCGCACTTCCAGTTGCCCCGGCCCATATTGCCGGGAATATCCAGCACCAGACCTACGTTGAGGCCGGAGAGATCTTCACCGTTGATATGTCCGCTGTCGATCCGCACGCCCGCCCAGGCCTGGCAGTAACCTTCGGTCGGCGGGTGTTTTCCCAGCGACACCACGCAGGGACAGAAAACAGTGCAGTTGCAGTTCAGGATCAGTTCGCCCTTGATCGCCCAATCATCCATTGGCCTCGCCTTTCTCAATGTCTTTAAAGTGCGCTGATAACGCTCCAAAAGGAGCAAAGCAGAAGGAACCCGCCGAGCGGGCGTGTCAGGTAGCGCCCAAGCGCGGGCAGTTTCTCGAAAGCCATGAGCAGCATGGCCAATCCCATCCAGGCGAGGCTCATTACCCCGCCGACGAAGGCCAGCAGCATCAGCGCCCAGCAGCAGCCGACGCAGACCGCGCCAAGCCGCAAACCCATGGCCAGCGCGCCCGCCCTGCCCGGCCGCCACTCGGCCATGAAGAACATCATGGGCGCGCGGCATTTGCTCAGGCAGGCTTCCTTGGCGGGACTAAACTGATAGAGACCGGCCCCCGCGAGCAGCGCCGCGTTCAACCAGGGCAGCAGGCTACGCCCCTCGAAATCCAGCGCGCCTACTTTGGCTAAGCCAAGTTGCAACCCGGCAGCGAAGAGTGAAAAACCCAGCCAGGCCAGGAGGTAACCGCCAATAAAGGCCGCGAAGCCAGTGGCATCGGCCGCATCCGTGTGGGTCAAGTCATCGTAAGCCTTGAAAGCCGGGATCGCCGTGGGCGCCATCATAGCTGCGGACATGAGGGCCCACATCGCAAGGATCGCGCCGTACGACGAATCCCCCACGGCCGCCCGACAGAGCGCCGCCCAGTAGTCCGCGCCCAGTGCCTCCCAGCCTTCCGGGGCCACCACGTCCGGCTGCATGGCGAAGAGCATCAGCCAAGCGACCAGGAGTCCGGCGAAAAAGCCGACCCATCGCCAGCGAGATGTCGCCCGGCGAAACGTCGCGAAGAAAAGCACTCCCTGCATGGCCTTGCCCATTCCAGCCAATTGGATCCTGGAGCGAACCTGCGAGAGCTTACGAAAATTGTCAAACAATAAATTGTCTGACAATTAAACATATATCGAATTGACAGCGCGGGGAGCAGCCCGTTAGGGTCTGCCCGTCTCTCAAAGTCCAGAGAATCCAATGTCCATCGAATATAGCGGGATCAATAAAGAAGGTCTTTCGACCCAGATTGCCGACGCCATCCGCACGGCAATCATGGAAGGCCGGCTGGTGGTCGAAGAGCGTTTGCCCAGCGAGACGGAGCTGGCCGAGCGCTTCGGCGTCTCCCGTCCGACCGTGCGCGAAGCCTTAAAGCGCCTCGCTGCCCAGAACCTGATCCGCACCCAGCGCGGCCCGACCGGCGGCGCCTTCGTAAACCGCCTGAGCTGGTCGGAAGCCCACGACGCCCTGGTCACCACCAGCACGCTTCTGGTCGGTATGAACGACATCCCCTTCGAGGATGTGGTCGAGGCCCGTTTTACCCTGGAGGCCGCCTGCGTGCCCCTCGCCGCCGAACGCCGGGAAGACAAGCACCTGGAGATCATGCGCCAGGAGATCGCGCTCCAACGCACCAAAGACCTGAGCGACGAAGACTTCTGCGCGTCCGACGTGCGCTTTCACCGCGCGCTCACCGATGCCGCCGGCAACCCGGTGCTGTCCTTTCAGATGGCTGGGGTGATCGAGGCCATGCAGCCGCTGATGAACATGATCACCTACCGCATGCGCGACCGCACGCGCATCGCGGATCTACATGGCGCTCTGACCGATGCCATCGAAGGCCAGAAAGCGCGCGCCGCGCTCAAGGGGCTGGAGGAACTCTCCGCCTATACCCTGGAGCTGATGGCAGCTCGCCGCCAAGCCCGGGAAGCGAAGCGGTAAAAGCAAGCAAAGGTCAGGTGCCGAAAGCCGTACCGACCGCGCGCAGCTTCTCCGGATTACGGACCACGTAGATCGCGCCGATACGTCCCTCCTGCACCTCGATACTCAGGGTGTGATCGAGTTCGCCGTCAACGTAAACGACAAAGCCTGGACGTCCGTTGACAGAGGCAACCCGCAGTTCGCTGCTGCCGCCGCGCGCCTCGTGCTTTTGAAACAGTCCAACGAAGAAACGCGCGACCTTGTCTGCCCCGAACACCGGATTGAGCGCCGCGATCTTAACGCCGCCGCCGTCTGAGTAGGCGACAACATCAGCAACCAACATCGCCTGCAGACGCTGAAGATCGCCGGTCGCCACAGCCTCGGCGAACTGTGTCAGAAGCGTTTTATGCGCCTCCGGGGCTGCGGGCTGCGCCGGCCGCGCTGACTTGACGGCTTTGCGGGCGCGCGCGGCGAGTTGGCGGCAGGCCGCCTCGCTCTTGCCCAGGGTCTCCGCAATCTGTGCAAAGGAGGTATCGAAGACATCGTGCAGCAGAAAGGCAGCGCGCTCGGGCGCCGACAGCTTTTCGAGAGTCAGCAGGAGCGCGAACGAGAGGTCGTCCGCGAGTTCAGTCGCCTGTTCGGGCGAGAGCGATTCGGTATCGATTATTGGCTCTGGAAGCCAGGGTCCGACATAGACTTCGCGCCGCACACGCGCGCTCTTGAGCTGATCGAGACAGAGCCGGGTCACGGTCGTAAAAAGAAAAGCCTCCAGGTTCCGAATATCGCCCCCTTCCCGCTTGCTGACCCGCAGATAGGCCTCCTGCACGATATCTTCCGCATCCGCGTGGCTGCCGAGCATGCGGTATGCAAGCCCCTGCAGCCGGCCCCGGCAGGCGGTCAGCGTATCGGCGACAGTCGTCATGCAGCATCCTTCAAAACCGCGACCGTCTGATCGCCGACCCGGACCTTCTGACAGGCCTTTCCGTACCCCATGCCCGCCTTGAGCATTGGGAAAACACGGGCAATCTGGGTCGCCAATGTCAATTCGACCACGCCGGCATCGCCCCACTGCTGACGCACGGCCTCCCGGGCATCGTCTTCCTCCGGCGCCCGCCGGACCAGAGTATCGGCAAAGCGGAATCCCATGACCGTATCCACATCCATGGCTGCGAGGTCACGTTTGAGCACGGCCTCCAGGCAGTTTGCCGGCATGCCGGCGTCGCGGGCCATATCGGCGCCGAGTTGCACGCAGGGCCCGCAGTCTTCGGTAATGGCGCCGACCAGCTTCGCCGCGTAGAAGGCATTCACGGGCACCACCTGCCGATAGCGGGCAAGCTTGGCGACAGCGCCGAGATGAAAGAAGGCGGCGGGCGAGGCCTTCAACATCTGGGACATGTAGCTGACATCGTAGTTATAGCGATCGCCAAAAGCTTTGATGGCCCGGCGGGCAAAAAAGGCACGCATAGCAGTCTCCTCGAAAGCCTGTACCAGACCTGATTGTCGCACAACTGCGCAAGATGAGGTCGTCTGCCATCAAGACGAGATCGTCTCCGGCAATGTGACAAGGCCCGATGAAAAAATATGCGGATCGACAAAACTACCTGTTCCTGTCTGAAGACACGCCCGCAGTCGACTTACCAGCCGAATGCAGCAAAAACGTAATCAACCGACTTCCTTCTTCGGTTAAAGTCCAAGCTACCAAGTTTTTGGAAACTTCAGAGGCCTGAATACCCTCTGAAAGTTCTGCCCTTTCCGTCAATCGGTGCCTGGACAAATCGCGCCAAAAGATATCGTTGGGAGACCCGGAGGTCGTAATCATAGGAGACCCAGGGAGTTTTAAACCTGCGATGAGGACGGACTTGTCCCCATCTCCAAGAACCCTGAAACCCTCGACGAAACACTGAGCGGCTTCACTTTCATCTCTGTTCAGAGACGTTCCCTGCTTCGTAAGGATATCGAGTAGCAAATATGCAAGCACAGAGTAAGCAAACACCAAAACCAGCAAACGCCCGGGGGATAAAGCCTGAAAGGCCCCGCTAAAATAATGGGATGCCACGAAGTAACTGCTCGAGTCGATTGCGGTCGCCAGCAAGGCAGAAACGATCGAATGCGTCTTAAGCTTTTCCCGCAACTCTGAATAAAAGAAGTATCTGGGTGGCGCCAAAATTTTGAGAAACCAAACGTCGCTGTTTGCGGTTGCTACTTTCAGCGCCGCTGCAAAGCTCAACACGTTCACAACATAGCCAATATTCCAGCCCGTGGCGCTGCCCAGAACGAAACCAAGTCCAAGTCCGATAGCAAGAAAAGCGACATAGCTTGCAGTGAAAAACACATAATAGTTATGCCGTATGGTCATCGCGTTCACCTGACCCGCTTGCGCATAAAAACGCGCTCAAAACCGGCCTGCAGACCGCGGCCCGTCTCTTCCCAGCCGAGACGGCCATAGAGGGCGATGTTCTCCGTCATGCTTTCGTGGGTGTAGAGCCGCAGTTCGCCGTAGCCGCGCCGCAGCGCTTCGGCTTCGGCATAGTCCATCAGCTTACGGCCGAGCCCGTGGCCTTGCGCGTCGGGATGGACAGCAACGTTGTCGAGCAGCAGATGATCTTCCTGATCGATCAGCACGAGTAAGCCACCAACAGCACGCTCGTGCTCCGCCACCGAGGCCTCGCCTGCCTCGATGCGTTTTGCATAATCGTCCAGCATTGGCCCCGGGGGCCGGCCCATGCGTTCTATGTAAGGGCTATAAGCCCGCTTGACGATTTCCTGAATGGCGGAAAGGTCGGCCGGTTTCGCGGCACGTATGGTCATGCTGTTCGTATCCTCCTGACAGAAGGCAAGATAGCATCAAGCCGGCCGCCGCCACTCCATAATCATGAATCAGGGCACCCGCCGGTAGCGCGCCTGGCGTTCTTCACAGCCCGACCGCGGCAGCGGTTCATCGAAGAAAGTCAGCGCCAAGCCCTGCCCGAGCAGTTCCTTCATGTAGGCCGAAAATGGCCGGTGCCAGTTCTTAATCCGGATGCCGCTAAAATCGACCCATTCCGGAAACTCTTCCATGTAGCGGTCCACTGCATAGTGCAGATATCGCTCCTCTTCATCCCTGATCCAGCCGTGCGGCTGCGCGGAGACGAAGCTGTTGAGATTGGCGATCAGCAAGGTTCCGCCGGGTCCGAGCACCCGTGTCATCTCGGCGAGGGCCGCGCGGAAATCGGTGATGTCGATGAGTGTCAGATAGGAGACGACAAGATCGAAACTGGCCGCTTCGAAGGGAAGCCGTTCCGCCTGCGCCACCTGGTAACGTCCCTGCGGATCCCTTGTTCTTGCCGTCTCGATCAGCGCTTTCGTGGGGTCAAATCCGTGGGTTTCGATACCCCGGGCAGAGAGAAGGCGGCAAAAACGCCCTTCTCCACAACCGACGTCCAGCGCCCGCTGGTAGCGGCCTTGATCGACCCGCTCCAGCATTGCGGGATCCAGCACATGTTCCCGCCCCCAGTCGCCATGCTCCCCCATGGCCTCAACCCAGGCGTTCGCAGAGTCATCCCACCCATTCATCGTGATCATCTCCGAGCGCTGTCTGGGCCGTCTGTCTAGCCGGAAAAGTCAAGAAATTCAAGACCATCGCCAACGATACCCGCAGAAGATAAAATGAAAATCAAACCCTAAGTTATCCTTATGTGAAAAATTTATTGATTTTTTCACCAACTCTTTTACAACGGCCCCATGGACGGGACGGCACACAACAAGGACGCTTTTAGAGACAGCGAAAAGCTCGCGGCTCAACGCCTGGCCGTGGGCCGGGATCTGCGCGCGCTCCGTCAATCGAAACAGGTGACACTGCAGGTCCTCGCCGACCGGATCGGCCGCTCGGTCGGCTTTCTCAGCCAGGTCGAACGCGGGATTTCGGACCTGCCGATCGCCGACCTGCGCGCCATCGCCGAAGCGCTCGAAGTGCCCATGGGCCTGTTTTTCACTGCCGGCGAGACGGCAGCTCAACAGTCGGACAGCGAATCGCTCTACATCGTGCGCGCCAATCAGCGACGCCGCCTGGGTTCGCCCGAAACCGGAATCACCGAGGAACTACTGTCTCCCGATCTAGGTGGATCCTTCGAAACCTTTTTGACCGTGATTGAGCCTGGCGCAGCACGTCCGCAGCCCATCGACCGCGGGGCCGAGGAAGCCGCCTATCTGGTTTCAGGTTCGCTCGAGATTTGCGTGGGCGAAGACTGCTTTACCCTGAATGAAGGCGATTCCTTCCGCATCGAGCACGAAGCCTTTAGCTGGCGCAATGCGACGGACCAACGCGCGGTGCTCGTCTGGACCCTGTCGCCCCCCGTTTATTGAACCCGAACTGAGACAAGAAACCCGGCTCCTAAAGCCCAACGAGAGAAGACGAAGTCATGGCAGAGATCCCCACTACGGCCCGTGTGGTCATCATCGGCGGCGGCGTGATCGGTTGTTCCGTCGCCTATCACCTGGCGAAACAGGGCTGGAAAGACGTTGTCCTGCTGGAACGGCGGCAGCTGACCTGCGGCACCACCTGGCATGCCGCCGGCCTGATCGCGCAGCTCCGCGCGACTCACACCATGACACAGCTCGCCAAGTACTCCGCCGACCTCTACTACAGCCTGGAAGAAGAGACCGGCGCGGCCACCGGTATGAAGCAGAACGGCTCGGTCAGCGTCGCCCTCACCGACGAGCGCCTGGAAGAGCTGAAGCGCGGCGCCTCCATGGCGCGCTGCTTCGACGTGGACGTGCACGATCTCTCCCCCGAGGAATGCAAACAGCACTACCCGCTTCTTAATCTGGAAGGCGTCACCGGCGGTGTGTTCCTGCCCGCCGACGGCCAGGGCGACCCGACCAACATCGCACTGGCCCTGGCCAAGGGCGCGCGCAAGTACGGCGCCAAGATCATCGAGAACGTCAAGGTGACCGGCATTAAGACCAGCCAGGGTCGTGTTACCGGCGTCTCGACCACCGAGGGCGATATCGCCTGCGAGAATGCCGTCAACTGCGGCGGCATGTGGGCGCGTGAGATCGGCGCCATGGCCGGCGTGCGGGTTCCCGTTCAGGCCTGTGAACACTTCTACATCCTGACCGAGGGCATCGACGGCCTGCAGCGCGACCTGCCGGTGCTGCGCGTGCCCGACGAATGCGCTTACTATAAGGAAGACGCGGGCAAGATCTTGCTGGGCGCCTTCGAGCCGGTCTCCAAGCCCTGGGCCGTCAACGGCATTCCCGAAGACTTCTTCTTCGACGAGCTGCCGGAAGACTTCGATCACTTCGAGCCGGTGCTGGAAGCAGCCATCAACCGCGTGCCGCTGCTGGAACAGGCCGGCATCGCCACCTTCTTCAACGGTCCCGAAAGCTTCACCCCGGACGACCGTTACCTGCTGGGCGAAGCGCCGAATCTCAAGGGCATGTACGTGGCCGCAGGCTTTAACTCCATCGGCATTCAGTCCGCCGGCGGCGCAGGCCGCGCCCTGGCCGAGTGGATGGAAGCGGGCGAGCCGACCCTGGATCTCTGGGACGTGGACATCCGCCGCATGTACCCCATGCAGTCGACCAAAAGCTACCTCAAGCAGCGTGTCACCGAGACCCTCGGCCTGCTCTATGCCGACCACTTTCCTTACCGCCAGTATGCTTCCGCCCGCGGCCTACGGCGCACGCCGCTGCATGACCTGCTGGCCGAGAACGGCGCCTGCTTCGGCGAACTCGGCGGCTGGGAGCGCGCCAACTGGTTCCTGCCGCCGGAAGCCAAGGAACGCGGCGAAGTGGCTGAGTATCAGTACACCTGGGCACGCCAGAACTGGTTCCCCTACGCCGCCGAGGAACACAAGGCCGTGCGCGAGACCGTCGGCATGTTCGACCTCAGCACCTTCGTGAAGATCCGGGTCGAGGGCCGGGATGCGGAAGCGGTTCTGCAGCGCATCTGCGCCAACGATATCGCGGTCGAGCCGGGCAAGATCGTCTACACCCAGTGGCTGAACCGCAATGGCGGGATCGAGGCGGACCTGACCGTCACCCGTTTGTCGGAGACCGAGTTCCTGATCATCACCGCCGCCGCGGTGGGCATGCGCGACATGGGCTGGCTCAAGAAGCACATCCCCGAGGACGCCCACTGCATCGCGACGGAAGTCACCGCCGGCGAAGGCGTGGTCGCCATCATGGGACCGAACGCCCGCAACCTGCTCTCCAAGCTGACCGACGCGGATCTCTCCAACGAGGCCTTCCCCTTCGGCACCGCCAAGACCATCGAGCTGGGCATGGCCCTGGTCCGGGCGCACCGTATCACCTATGTGGGCGAGCTGGGCTGGGAGCTTTATGTCTCCAGCGACATGACCCGCTACGTGGCAGAGCAGATCCTGGAAGAAGGTAAGAACCACGGCCTGCGGCCTTGCGGCATGCACGTTCTCGACTCCTGCCGCATCGAAAAAGGCTTCCGCCACTTCGGTCACGACATCGTCGACCAGGATCACGTGCTGGAAGCGGGCCTCGGCTTCGCGGTCAAGACCGGCAAAGAAGCCTCCAAGTATGGCGACTTCATCGGCAAGGATGCGGTCCTCAAGCGCAAGGAAGAGGGTCTGAGCAAGCGGATGGTGCAGTTCCAGCTGAACGATCCCGAGCCCCTGCTCTATCACAACGAGCCAATCGTGCGCGACGGCGAGATCGTAGGCTATCTGACCAGCGGTAACTACGGTCACCATCTGGGTGCCGCCATCGGCCTGGGCTACGTTCCCTGCGAACCAGGTACGCCGCCTTCGGTCCTGCTGGAGTCCAGCTACGAGATCGAGGTCGCCGGCAAACGCGTTGCCGCCACCGCGAGCATCAAGCCGCTCTACGATCCAAAGTCCGAACGCATCAAGATGTAACAGACATCTTGACCCGGCCCGGTAAAGCCCCAACCTTCGTAAAGGAGGTTGGGGCTTTTTGTATCTTTGGAGAGTCGCGCAATCTTTCTGCAGCTATCCAATGTCTGTCGGCTGTTCTGCGCCTGCAGCCTAAGCAGTCATCGAAACAGCCCATGACAGAGCTTTGAGGGACCGGGTCGACACATGCTGTTACCCCAGCGAGAGATAACACTGCCAGAGATACGGCCCGGATCGGATCTGGCGCCTGAGATATCCGCGTGCCAAGCAATCGCTTGAACCAGCAGACCACGCTCGATCAGACCTTTCGCGAAGCCGAGCAAGCCGGCCTGCGCGTTGCCATCAAGGGACGCATCGCCGCTTTGCTGCTGCTCGGCGCCTTTCTGGTGCTGACGCGTCTTCAGAACCCGGCGCACGCACTCGAACTGGGTCTCGCCATCGCCGTTTTTGCGGCGTTGGGCCTGGTTCAATACGCCCTGATCGGCTCGCGCTACGACCGGCCCTGGCTCAAGTTCGGTTTCATCACACTCGATATCGCTATTCTGTCAGTCCTGATGGCGACACAGCCGATCTACGACGGCATCGACGTGCCCCAGGTCATGCTGTTCCGAACCAGCATCTTCCCGCTCTATTTCCTGATCCTGGGCTTCGCCGCCTTCAGCTTTTCGCCGGGTCTGGTCCTTTGGTCCGGTGTGGTCGTTGTTGCCGGCTGGCTCGGCGCTTTCACCTGGGCAACCAAAGATATGCCCGAGCAACTGAGTTGGGCCGATATCGGCAGCACACCCAGCACCGAGCGGTTCCTCTCGACTTTCTTGAACCCCAACTTCGTTGACAGCGGCGGCCGGATCCAGGAGTCCCTCGCCTACCTTTTGGTCGCGGTGCTGATCGCGGTCGTTATGTGGCGCGCGCGACGGACAGTACGCCGGCAATTGGAACTGGATGAGGAACGGCGTGCTCTGTCCGACGTCTTCGGCCGTTACGTCCCTAAAACCATCGCGAACTCCCTGATCGACAACCGCGGCCTGCTCGAACCGATTGAAGGCACGGCGACCGTCCTTTTCATCGACGTCGCCGGCTTCACCAAGATGACCGAAGCCAGCGGGCCGCGTCGGGTCGTCGGCGTACTGAATGCCTTCTTCGATCAGGCCACCGAAAGCATCACCCACTGCGACGGCGTCGTAACCCAGTTCATCGGCGACGCGATCATGGCCACCTTCAACCTGCCGGCGGAGGACCCGGAGCATGCCGCCAAGGCTCTCCGCGCCGCGCTCAACATCGTCGAGCTGACGAACAGCCAAAGTTTTAACGGCGAAAGCCTGGCGATCCGCGCCGGCATCGCAACCGGACCGGTCATCGCGGGCAGTGTCGGCGGTGGCGGCCGACAGTCCTATTCCCTCTACGGCGAGGCCGTAAATCTCTCAGCGCGCCTTGAAGCCCTCAACAAGGACTATGGCACACAGATTCTGATCGATGCGGCGACGGTCGCGCAACTACCCGATGTGCCACTGCGCGAGATCGGTCGCATCGCAGTCCGCGGTTTCTCTGAGCCCGTGGCCGTCTTTACGCCGCTGGAAGAAACGAGCGAAGTCTTGCAAAAGAGGCCGAAGCCCCCGGCTTAACGCTCGGGGTTGTCACCGGTCGGCGAGCTATGTAGTCAGGTTGCGTCTACGACTTTGACACTGCGCACAAAACGAGACCTGAGCCGTATCGAGATGCAGTGTCCCAGTTCCGGCAAAATGAACATGGCGAACAAGAGGGCGCCCAAATGATCCGTCTCTATGGATATGACACCGTCAACACCATTAAAGTGCTGATGATGCTTGAGGAGATTGGCGCCGACTATGAAGTTGTTCCGGTCAACATTCGCAAGGGTGATCAGCAGTCTCCGTCCTTTTTGTCCATGAATCCACGAGGAAAGGTCCCGGTCATTGTCGACGAGACGGCTCCGGGCGAGCCCTTGACCATCACAGAGTCAGGGGCGATCCTGATGTACTTGGCAGAGTCTTCCGGCTTCGGCTTGCCAGTTGAGCCAAGAGAACGTGCGCGCAGCCTTGAATGGTTAGCGTTTCAGCTGTCCACTCAGGGACCGACATTCGGTCAGTGCGAGTTCTGGACTCGGCTTGCACCGAACCCGGTCCCCGCCGTTGAGCAACACTACCTGAAGCTTGGGCGAAAGGTTTTCGGTCTGATCGAGCAGCATCTGGAAAGCACGCGGTATTTTTCCGGTAACGAATACGGGATCGCCGATATCGCACACTTCGCCTGGATACTGCGCGCTGGCCATGCCGGACTGACGTTCGACAAGCATAGAGCTATCAAGCGATGGTTCGCGGAAGTTTCCGACCGACCTGCCACGATTGCTGCTCTTGAAGCAGCGGAAGCGTTCGAAGCATAAATAAGAGAAAGAAGCCAACAAGGAGGCTGTGATGAACTTAAAGGCGCAACTGGCTATCGCGCTCACGCTTGGTTTGAGTGTGAGTCAGGCATCTGCTGAGACCTTCAGGTGGGCGACGACAACAGATCCCCAGACGATGGATCCACATGCCGTAAACTCTGCGCCCGTCTTGGGCTTCTTAAACAACGTCTATGAAGGACTGATGCGACGCGACCGTTCAATGAAGATTGAAGGGGCGTTGGCCACGCACTGGGAACCGATTGGCACCGACGGTTGGCGCTTTTACTTGCGGGAAGGTGTGAAGTTTCATGACGGTTCCGATTTCACCGCCGAGGATGTGCTGTTCTCATACAATCGGGCGACCTTGCCGGAATCCGATGTCGCGTCATGGTTTGCCTCTGTTTCAAATGTGAAGGTTGTCAACGACTTCACCGTAGACTTCATGACGTCAGCGCCGAACCCGATATTCCCGGACACGATCACGAACTTCATGATCATGGACAAGGGATGGACGGAAAAAAATGGCGCAGCCACTCCGGCCAAAGATCAGGAGAATCACGCCACCCTCAATGCCAACGGAACCGGTGCGTTCAAAGTCATCGAACGGCAACCTGGGTTGAAAACAGTGGTCGTACCCCACGGCGATTGGTGGGATGAGACGACACACAACATAACGCGCGGTGAATTCACCCCGATCAAGAACCCGGCAACCGCGGTTGCTGCCCTTCTGTCCCGCGACATTGACATGATCAACCCTGTGCCGACGCAGGATGTCGCCAGATTATCCAAGGACCCAAGCGTGAATGTCCTTCAAGGGATAGAAGCGCGTGTCATCATGTTCGGGTTCGCAAACCAGGCGGAGTCGTTGAAGTATTCTGCTGACGCTGGAAAACCGAATCCTTTCCGCGACCTTCGGGTCAGGCAGGCGGTAAACCACGCGATCAATGTCGACGCCATCGTACAGAAGATCATGCGCGGCGCGGCGGAACCCGTTTCGCAGCTTGTCAGCCCTGCCATGCGCGGCTATTCGACATCGCTGGCCGCACGACCCGAATTCAACATCGAGAAAGCAAAGTCGCTGCTCGCTGACGCCGGCTATCCGAATGGTTTTTCCTTCGGCCTGAAGTGTCCAAATGACCGTTACATCAATGATGAAGCCGTTTGTCAGGCCACCGTTGCGATGCTGGCCCAGATTGGTCTTAAGGCGCAGTTGGAAGCCATGCCGGTTGCCAACTACTGGAGTGAGCTGCGGGCTGACAATTTCGACATGTATATGCTGGGCTGGTCGCCTGGATCTTTCGATGCCGAGCATCCCATTCGTTTTCTGGTTGCCACGCCAAATCCCGAGAAAAAGCTCGGCAGCTGGAACTTCGGCGACTTCTCCAACACCCGTATCGATGAACTCTTGCCGCAAATTCAGTCTGAGATAGACGATACCAAGCGACAGGCCTTGTTGGATGAAGCCACCGGCATCCTGCAAGATGAAGCGGGCTATGTTCCGATGTTCGTCCAGGCACTTCTATGGGGTGTTCAAAGCAACATCGATCTCACACAACGCGCCGATAACTTCTTTATCCTGCGCTGGGCGCGGGTCAATTAGAGCAAAAGGCGTTTGTTCGGTCTCAAAATCCGAGCGGATCAAGATGCAGCTTTCGATCGGCGGTTCCGATTGCTATGACAGCGGGCGGCGAAGCTGGGTCGATATAATCTCGGTAAACACGAGGTCTTCGGACGGCGTGAACGCCAATTTTTTTGTGGAGGAGTTTGGCGATGGGCTTGATCGAAAAAGGACGTAATCTCTTCGTCATCGATATCGAGTACAGCGCCCCGCAGGAAGAGGTGGATGCTCTGATCGCGGATCACATGACCTTCGTGAAAAAGAACTACGCCGAAAAGCGCTTCATCGTCTCCGGCCCCAAGATCCCGCGCAGCGGCGGCATGATCATCGCGGTTGCGGAAAGCAAAGCCGAGGTGGAAGCCTTGATCAAGGAAGACCCTTTCCACATCCATCAGGTCGCAAACTTCACTATTACCGAGTTTCTGCCGCGCACGGCGATGGAGGGCTTGATTGGATGACGGCGGCGTTAGCGGACATCTCGCTCAATACCCTGGGCCCTTCCCTCCGTTAACCCACCTTCTTCTGTTCCGCGTCTCGCCCGTCAGCATCCCGTTGCGCGATCCAGTCATGAGCCGGATCGTTCTTGAAGCGCCACTTGCGGATCGGGCCGGCCATGACGTTTAGATAGTACATTTCGTAGCCGTAGGGCGCGCCGCAGGGGTGATGACCGCGCGGCACCAGGACCACGTCGCCATCCTTCACCGTGAAGGTCTCGTCGAGATCGCCGTCCTCCGTGTAGACCCGCTGGATGCCGAAACCCTGAGGCGGGTCGAGGCGGTGGTAATAGGTCTCTTCCAGATAGGTGATGTTGGGGTAATCGTCTTCGTCGTGGCGATGGCTGGGATAGGACGACCAGTTACCATTCGGCGTGAAGACCTCCGTGACCAGCAGGCTGTCGGCCACATCCTGGCCTTCCATGGCGATGTTGTTGATGTAGCGCGTGTTGTTACCAGTGCCGCGGGGCATTGTGACGACGCCTTCGGGGCCGAGCCGCTGAGCCTTGTGCTTACCCATGCCAGGCGCAGTGCCGACCGCGAGGGTGCACTTGCTGGTCGCGACGGCCTGCCACTCACTGTCATTGGGCACATAGAGGCAGTGCGGCGGCGTGCGCTCGAAGACGTTCATGCGCTCCCCCATCTCGCCGAAGTCTTCGCCGGCCGCAGTGATCTTCGCCTTGCCCTCCACCAATACGAGGATGGCCTCTCGCCCGCCGGTGGCCTCGCCAACCTGATCTCCGGCCTCCAGGTGATAGAGACTGAAGCCCACATAGCGCCAGCCCGCGTTCTCCGGCGTGATGTCGAGAACCTTTCTGCTATCGCCCGTGGGTTTTCTATGAAGATCAGCCATTTCATGCACCTTTCAGAGATCTCTTGTCCGCGCCGTCGCCAGCGCAGGGCCACGCCATTCTCACAATATAGTTTTCAAACGCAAGAAGCGGAGTTTTCCCAACGAAGCCTTCCTCTTTGATGGGTACCGAAATCAACGAGGAAAGCGAAATGATCACTCTTTTCAACTACGGCCCGTCCCAGAACGGCTACAAAGTCCGCCTTCTGCTCAAACAGTTGGGCCTGGAATATCGGACCGTCGATATCGCCATTTTCGACGGCGAAAGCCGCACGCAGGAGTTCCTGAAGAAGAACCCCATGGGCGCCGTGCCCGTCCTACAGTTGGAAGACGGCAGCTATCTGCCGGAATCCAATGCCATCCTGAACTATCTGGCCGAGGGCACGAAGTTTCTTTCGGACATTCCTTTGGAGCGGGCTCAAACCCTGCGCTGGATGTTCTTCGAGCAGGAATATGTCCAATCCAGTATCGCCACGCTGCGTCATCGGATCTTGACCGGAAAACTAGTGCCTGACAGCCCGGTGACTGCCGAGCGGCGCAAGCTGGGCGAAAGGGTCCTGACCGCCCTCAACAACCATCTGCGCGACCGGGCGCTTCTCGTCGGCGAGCGCTACTCCATCGCCGACATCTCCATCTTCGCCTACGCGGGTTTGTCGGAGGATGCGGGCTACCGGCTGTCAGACTATCCGGCGTTCGAAGCCTGGACGAAACGCGTTCGCGCGCAACCGAATTTCCTGGACGACGTCATCCCCTACTCGGTCGATCCCCATTCGCACCGGGAGCTGGGGTGAAGATGTACTTAGCTTGAAGACGCTTTCCCCGGCCCAGTGCCTTGGCAAAGCTCAGCCTTCGTCGAGTAAAAGGGCGCACAGAAGATATAGAGTTCGGCCCCCTTAAGTATGTAAGCCTCGTTCGTAAGTCCGAGATCGATCGTCTGTAGCCTGCAATCCTGATCGAGAGGTTCCGTTCGGGCGCAAGCAGCAACCGCTCGATGCACGAACATGGCACCTCTGTTTTCGCCAAACATCAACAAAGTCAGAAAGAGATTAGCAAAAACCGCGAGAGCGAGAGCTGCGAAGAATACACCGACAAAGATACGTTTTGTTCTTCCAGACTTGATATGTTCGTTCATGGAAACCGATTCCGGTTACTTGATGCAGTCGGTATCCTGCCACAGCACATCGTTTTTGAAGCGGGAATTTGCTCCCGTCCCTATCGTCCACAGCTTTGCGTTCGATAAGTCTCGTGACCACGTTCATAATCGATTGAACCGACTATCGGCGAAACTTAATGTGGATCGGTAAGGCGTTCGAAGTCTGACGCGTCCTATGAAATCGGCGAAGAGGAAACATCCGTGAATCTCGACGAAATCCCCGTACTGGAAACCGAGCGGCTCGTCCTGAGGGGCCCGCGCGCCAGCGATTACGAGGCCTTCCTGGAGTTCTATACGGACGGTGAGGCCTCCCACTTCTACGGTGGACCGCTGCGCCCCGACGGCGCCTGGAAACGCCTGGCGCAGGATGTTGGGCACTGGCAGCTTCGCGGCTACGGTCTCTGGACCGTCGAAGACCGGCACACCAGGGAAGTCTATGGCGGCTGCGGCCTATTCTGGGCAGAGGGCTGGCCGCGCCCGGAACTCACCTGGTGGCTGCGGGCCGGCGCGAGAGGTCGCGGATATGCCACCGAAGCCTCTCGCGCCGTGATCCGCTACGCGCTAGAGGAAGCCGGCTGGGATCATGTCGAAACTCACATGGACGACAACAACGAGCCGGCACGACGGCTCGCCCTGCGCCTGGGCGGCCAGCAGACCGCCCGTGAACGCTTCCCCGACGGCAAGGAACGGAACGTCTATAAGCTATCGCTGGATTGACTGGCGGTTTGGGCAGTTACCCCCGCATCCGGGTCGCGTCGGGATCGAATAGCGGTGCTCCCTGAACCTTCGCCGGGCGGCGGTTGCCCAAGATCTCGATCTCGAAGCTGTCACTGACCGCGCCGTTGCCCAGTTCCGCCGGCACGTAACCCAGCGCCACCGACTTGCCCGCGTCGTGGGCGTAGCCGCCGGAGGTGATCCAGCCGACCACCTTACCCCTGTGCCAGACCGGCTCGTCGCCGATGACATCCGCGTCCTCGGCCTCGACCGTGAAGGCGAGCAGTTTGAGTTTGCAGCCTTCCTGCTTGTCGCGCGCGGCCGCTTCCCGGCCAATGAAGTCGTTCTTGGTGAGATCGACGAAGCGGTCGAGACCGGCCTCGAAGGGACTGTAGATCGGGCGATATTCCCGCGCCCAGGTGCCGAAGCCCTTTTCCAGACGCAAGGCGTTGAGCGCCCGGCCGCCGAAGAGCCTGATACCGAACGCCGCGCCCTCGGCCATCAGCAGATCGAAGAGCGCCTGCTGGTACTCCGGTTTGACCCAGATCTCGTAGCCCAGATCGCCGGTGAAGCTGATGCGTCCGACCAGCGCCGGAATCATCCCCAGATCCAACTCGCGGATCGACATGAAGCGAAAGGCTTCGTTGGACACATCGTGATAGGTCAGCTTCTGCAGCAGTTCGCGCGATTTGGGGCCGGCGATGGAGAGACCCGTCATGTTCAGACCGAGGGCCTGAATCTGCACGCCACTCTCCGGCAGATGGGATTCGAACCAGCGCATGTGATAGTCCTCGGCCACGCCGGAGCCGAAGATGTAGAAGCGCTCGTCGCTCAAGCGCGCAACGGTGAAGTCACCGATTAGCTTGCCGGCGTGATTGAGCATCGGCGTGAGGGTGATACGGCCATTGCGCGGCATTTTGTTGGCCAAAAGGCGCGACAGCCAGGCTTCCGCATCCGGCCCCGTAATCTCGTACTTGGCGAAGCTGGAGGTCTCGAGAAGACCGACCCCGTTACGCACGGCGGCGCATTCTTCCGCGACCGAATCATGCGCGTTGGAACGCTTGAAGGTGACGTCCTCGACAGCCTCCTCGCTCTCGGGCGCAAACCAGAGCGCATGCTCCAGGCCCGCCGCGGCACCGAAGACCGCGTTCTTCGCCGCCAGCCGGTCATGGATCGGCGTCATGCGCAGCGGACGTCCCGCCGGCAGTTCTTCGTTGGGAAAAGCAATGGAGAAACGGCGTCCGTAATTCTCGCGCACCTTGGCGTTTGTGTAGGCCTTGGTCGCCCAATCGCCATAGCGCGCCGCGTCCATTGCCCAGACATCGAAACCCGGATCGCCGTCGATCATCCAGTTGGCCAGCGCCAGCCCGACACCGCCACCCTGACTGAAACCAGCCATCACGCCGACCGCGAGCCAATAGTTGTCGAGGCCGCGCACCGGGCCGATGACCGGGTTGCCGTCGGGTGCGAAAGTGAAGGGTCCGTGGATGATGTTCTTGATGCCGGCATTGTTGAAGGCCGGAAAGCGCTCGAAGCCGCGGGTCAGGTTGTCCGCGATCTTGTCCAGATCCGGCGGCAACAGCTCCGCGCCAAAATTCCAGGGCGTTTCATGTTCGGACCAGGGTTCACCGTTCCGCTCGTAGGTGCCCATCAGCATCCCGGTGCGTTCCTGGCGCATGTAGATCTCGCCGTCGAAGTCGATGCAGTGCACCACTTCCTTGCCGTCGTGGCGTTTATTGTAAGCGACGACCTCTTCCATCTCTTCGGTCAGGATGTACTGGTGCGCCATGGCCAGCACGGGCAGCTCCTGCCCGACCATGCGGCCGACCTCGCGGGCCCAGAGGCCGCCGGCATTGACCACATGCTCGGCGTGAATATTGCCCTTGTCAGTGATCACGTCCCAGGTGCCGTCGACTCGTTGCTGCAGATCGGTCACGCGGGTATGACGATAGACTTCAGCCCCATTGACCCGGGCCGCCTTCGCGTAGGCATGGGTCGTACCGGATGGATCGAGGTGCCCTTCCAGCGGATGCCACATGGCGCCGATGAACTTGTCCTTGTCCATCAGCGGGAAGTGTTCGTAGGCCTCGTCCAGAGAGATCAGGTCGGTCTGCACCCCCAGATAGCGGTTCTTGGCATGCGCCGCCTTCAGCCAGTCCAGACGCTCCTCGCTGGAGACCAGCATGATGCCGCCGGTGATGTGAAGCCCGCAGGGTTGCTCAGAAATCTCCTCGATCTCTTTATAGAGTTCGATGGTGTATTCCTGCAGCTTGGCGACGTTCGGATCGCCATTCAGGGTATGAAAGCCGCCCGCCGCGTGCCAGGTCGACCCGGCGGTCAGTTCCTCGCGCTCCAAGAGCACGACATCTTTCCAGCCTCCTTTGGTCAGATGGTAGAGAACGCTGCACCCGACGACGCCGCCACCGATGACCGCGACCTGAACCTCAGACTTCATTTCTTCGCAACTCCAACGGGCCGTCATTTCGACGGCAAATCAACAATGTCGCTGAAGATGCTGTCACAGCCCGTTGCGAGAACACAGTTCCATTAGCGACACCTATTGGGACCGATCTCCCAGGCTAATGGTTATTCAAAGGATGCCCATTGCTAAATGCTCGCCAAAGCCCCCACTGCCGCGTCGATTTCCGCCGCCTGAGGAAACGACGGCTGCGCGCCCTCCCGCGTACAGGCAAGCGCGCCCGCCACCGCGGCGCGCGCCATGGCCGCCTGAAGATCCGCCCCGGCATCCAGGCCCGCAGCCAGGACGCCCGCGAAGGTATCCCCTGCCCCGGTGGTGTCGACCGGTTCGACCTTTAGGGAGGGCACCCGAAGGACCTGCGCGCCGTCCGAGGCGATGGCTCCTTCGGCGCCCAACGTCGCGACGACGGTGAGGCTCAGATCACTGGCAAGGGCTTTTATCGTCGCCTCCTGCCCTTCTCCGCCGATACCGAGCTGCGCCGCCAGATCCCCCGCCTCGGTCTCATTGACCAGCAGCATCGAGATATCGGCGAAGGCCTCCTTCGCCAGAGGAACAAAGGGCGCCAGACTGAGGATCACGCGCGCCCCGGCAGCCTTCGCCGCGCGGGCAGCCGCAAAGGTCTCTGTTTCGGTCACCTCCATCTGCAGCATCAGACTGTCGCCGGGGCCTAGTCCGGCCTGCGCAATCTGAGACGCCTCGCCGCGCAGGTTGGCGCCCGGCGAGAGGATGATGGTGTTTTCGCCCGCCTCGTCCACGGTGATCACGGCGACGCCACTGGTCTCGCCCCGAACCTCGACGGCGTCGAGATCCACAGCGGCGGTGCGCAATTCGGACAGCGCGAGCGTTGCGAAATCGTCGCTGCCAACCGCGCCCACCATACACACCTCGGCCCCGGCCCGGCGCGCCGCCAAAGCCTGGTTCGCCCCCTTGCCGCCGGGAAACTGTGCGATGTCCGATCCGTGAACCGTTTCCCCCGGCCTGGGCAGCTTAGCGACCCGCGTTACAAGATCGAGATTGATCGAGCCGAAAACCGTAATCATGCACGTTCCTTTCGCGGGCATTGCAACCGATCCTGCGCGGTCGCTCGAGGGAGCTTCATTTTCTGCCCGTCTTCTTTCGCTCCCCTTTGCAGTCTACGTCGTAGACACGAAGAGCAGCAAGGCGGCGTCGCCAGATGCTGTTGCCTTTGCGCGTTTGCAAAAAGCCACAAACGGGACCGGCGCCAGAAAACAGCAGTGATCGGACCTGCCATTGCCGTAAGAGCTTTCTGTTGTGTCTGCCTTCTCGACTTGTATACTAGTGCACAAGACCGGACGGAATGCGTCATCCAAGACAAACTTCATTGTTTCTATGCCCTTCCTAAGAGACTTCAGCATCGCGCCCGAACGACCTGCCGCAGGTCAAATCGTGGAACACCTGCGCAATGCGATCGTCCGGCTCGAGCTGCCGCCAGGCCGGATGCTGTCCGAAAGCGATCTCGCCGAGCGCTGCGGTGTCAGCCGCACACCCGTGCGGGAAGCCCTGATCAAATTGACTCAGCAAGGCTTCATCGAGGTTCGGCCACAGCGCGGCACCTTCATCACAAAAATCAAGCCGCAGGAACTGCTCGAAGCCCGCTTCATCCGCGAGGCCATCGAAACTGCTGTGATCGACCGGGTCGTGGGGCGCCTGGACAAGCCGGCGGTGGCCCGCTGCAAGAGCCTGCTAGAGGCACAGAGGGCGGCCGCGGCCGCCGTTGACATCTATGCCTTTCACCGCGCGGACGACGCCTTCCACAGCGCACTCGCCGAGGCCACCGGGTTCGCCAGGGTTGGCGGTATGATCGAAAGCGAAAAAGCGCTGATGGACCGCGTGCGAATCCTCAGCTTGAAGAAGACGCCGCCCTTCAAACGCCTAATCGCCCAGCACAAAGCTATTCTGGACGCCGTGGTGGCAGGAGACCGGGACAAGGCGCTGGCCCAAATGCGCAGCCATCTGCGCGAAGTCCTGACCACCCTGCCCCAGGCCTCGCGCGACCACCCCGAATACTTTACCGAAACGATCGAACCCGGCGAAAGCTGGGCCGAGTTAGAATCCGGAGCAGTCCTATGAAAATCGAATCCGCCAAGGTCATCGTCACCTGTCCCGGCCGGAACTTCGTGACCCTCAAGATCACCACCGAAAGCGGGGTTTATGGCATCGGCGACGCCACTCTGAATGGCCGCGAATTGGCGGTGGCGTCCTATCTGGAAGACCATGTCATCCCCTGCCTGATCGGACGCGACGCCGGACAGATTGAGGACATTTGGCAATATCTCTACCGCGGCGCCTATTGGCGGAAGGGCCCTGTCACCATGTCGGCGATCTCAGCGGTGGATGTGGCGCTCTGGGACATCAAGGCGAAAGCCGCCGGCATGCCGCTTTATCAGCTGCTGGGCGGGCGCAGCCGCAACGGCGTTTTGGTTTACGGCCATGCCAACGGCCGGGATCTCGATGAGACGCTTGAAGCGGTGGGGCGTTACGTCGAGATGGGCTACAAGGCGATCCGCGTGCAGTGCGGCGTTCCGGGCATGGATAAGGTCTACGGCGTCGGCAAGGGCGACCTTTTTTATGAGCCGGCGGAAAAGGGCCTGCCGCCCGAGGAATCCTGGTCGACCCCCGATTATCTTCGGTTCATTCCGGGTGTCTTCAAAGCCGTGCGCGAGAAGTTCGGCGAGGCCCCGCTGCTGCTGCACGACTGCCACCACCGCCTGACCCCAATTGAGGCGGCACGCCTGGGCAAGGATCTGGAGCCCTATCGCCTGTTCTGGATCGAGGACGCCACACCGGCGGAGAACCAGGATGCCTTCCGCTTGATCCGCCAACACACCACCACGCCTCTAGCGGTCGGCGAGATCTTTAGCACGGTGTGGGACGCCAAGGACCTTATTCAGAACCAGCTGATCGATTACATCCGCGCGACCTTGGTGCATGCCGGCGGGATCACGCACCTGCGCAACATCGCGGCGCTGGCCGCGCTCTATCAGGTGCGCACCGGTTTCCACGGCGCGACCGATCTCTCGCCCGTCACCATGGGCGCGGCGCTGCATTTCGATACCTGGGTGCCCAACTTCGGCATTCAGGAGTACATGCGCCATACGCCGGAGACCGACGCGGTCTTTTCGCACGACTATAGCTACGCGGACGGGATGCTAAAGGTCGGCGACACGCCCGGTCACGGCGTCGACATCGATGAAGAACTGGCGGCCAAATATCCCTACGACCGCGCCTATCTGCCTGTGAACCGCCTAACCGACGGCACGCTTTGGAACTGGTGACTTGCCGCTCGCGCGCGCGGCCTTGAGAAAGGCGTCAAGGCTGCGTTTCGGCGAGGCGTCCTTGCGGCGCACGAAATAGGTCGGAAGCTCGGCAAGGTGTTTCGGCAGGCGTTCGGTCTTGAGATCACCGGCGAAACGCGAACCCGCGATCACCGTCTCGGGCAGCAGGGTAACACCCAGCCCGGCGGCCACGCAGCCGAGGATACCATCTAATGTGCCGAACTCCATCACTCGGAAGGGCAACTGGCCTTGTTCCTTCAGCCATTCTTCGCTGCGCAGGCGATAGGAGCAGCCACGCCGGAACACTATGAGTTGCTCGGGATCGCTGGCACCTGACGACAGCTCTTTGTCTGCGGGCCGGACCAAGACCAGACGCTCTTTGAAGATCGGCTCGCCGATCAGTTCTTTGTGCGTCTGCTCACCCGCGACGAAAGCACCGTCCAAGCGATAGGCGAGGAGCTCATAGAGCAGCGTTTCTGTCGGACCGGCCGTAACCCGCACCTCCAGTTTCGGCTGAACTCCCTGCAAACGCTTCAAGATCGCCGGCAAGCGGATCGCGGTCGTGGTCTCCATGGCACCGATTCGCAGCAACCCGCCTTCTCCAGCGCAATCCCGCATCGCCTGGCGCGCCTCGTCGCTGAGCCGGTCCAGACGCCAGGCATAGCCACGCAGGATCTCACCCGCCGAGGTCAGCACCATACCCTTGCCGGTGCGATAAAAGAGCTCGACCCCCAGCTCTTTCTCCAGATCCTTCAGCCGCGCGGTCACGTTCGACTGCACGGTGTTGAGCTGACGCGCCGCGCTCGAAACGCCGCCGCTGTCGGCGATAGCCGAGAAGAATTTCAGGTTTCGCAGATCCATCACAAAAAACGAATGATATAATATCTACAATTCATTTGTAATGATCCACCTGTAACACTAATCTGTCAAGCTATGAGCGCACCTGAAAGCCTTTCTGAGACTGCCGCCCAGCCGTCAGCCGGGGCTGAATCGGTCTATCGCGTTCTTGCAGGTGGCCTCTGCACCCTCATGATCGCCATGGGCGTCGGCCGCTTCGCCTATACGCCAATCCTGCCGGAAATGCAGACGGCTCTGGGACTGACCCACGAAGAGACCGGCCTGCTGGCCTCGCTGAACTATCTGGGCTACTTGATCGGTGCGCTCGCTGGCGGTTTCGTCGCGGCGGGCCGCGCGCGAACCCAGGCCTTCCGCTGGTCGCTCTTGCTCTCAGCCGCCACCACCGGACTGATGGCGGCCAGCGAGTGGTTCGCGCTCTGGAGTGTTCTGCGTCTTGCCTCAGGGATCATCAGCGGCCTGCTATTCGTGTTCAGCGCCGATATGGTGGTGCGCGTTCTGGCCGAGGCAGGCAGGCCCCGCCTGCTCGGCGTGCACTTCGGCGGCGTCGGTATCGGGATCGCTCTTTCCGGACTATTGGTACCGGCTCTGGCCGAAGCGGGCGGGTGGCGCGCGGATTGGATCGGTCTGGCGCTGCTATCGCTGGTGCTGGCCGTACCCGCGATGATCTGGCTACGAGACGCGCAATCCACCAAGCAAGCAGTGGCAAGTTCCAACCTAAAAAAACCCGGCAAAACGCTCTCATCCACAGCCGTGCTCGCCCTCGCAATACTGGGCTTCGCCTACTTCCTGGAGGGGGCCGGCTATGTGGTCAGCGGTACTTTTCTGGTCGCCATTCTTCAAGCCGAAGCCGGTGACATCGGAATCTTCGGTGCGCTGGGCGACATCGGCAATCTGGCCTGGGTGATGGTCGGCCTGGCGGTCGCGCCCTCCTGCCTCTTCTGGTCCTGGGCGGCACAGCGCTGGGGCGAGATCCGCGCCATGATCGCTGCGCATCTGCTGCAGGCCATCGGGATTGCGCTCCCCTTGCTCTCCACAGCCCTGTTGCCTTCACTCATCGCAGCAACACTCTTTGGCGGCACCTTCGTCGGCATCACTCTGCTGGTGGTCGCCTATGGCCGCAAGATCGCACCTCAGGCAACGGCCCTCGCGATTGGCTTGATGACCGCAGCCTTCGGCCTGGGCCAGATCATCGGACCGCTGATCGCCGGCTTCCTGGCCGAACGCAGCGGATCGTTCGACTCCTCGCTCATGCTGTCGTCTGCTGCGGTGGTTATTGGGGCGGGCTTGCTGGTGATACTCTGCCGCCCGGCCTACACCCCCGAAGAACCATAGAAGTCTTCGTTTGTTCGCTGCCGGATCAAGCCCCCTCTATCGCTTGCTCCCACCACTCGGCCTCACGCTGACCGATTTTCAGGATGAGATCCTTCCGCAGCTGCTGCAGATGCGTCATCTTTTTCGCAATCTGTTCTATGCTCAACTCGCTCTTGAGATGGACGGTGCTGTAAATGTCTTGCGCCGTTTCGCCAAAAGCTCGCAAGTCTTCCTGTGCACCTGCATGACCAAGAGCCAGCAGACCAGATTCTGCCGATAACAACTTTAGAAAGCTGTCGCGAAACTTCACCTCTCTTTCCATGGCATCGGCCTTCGCTTCATCGGACAGCTCCGACTTGGCCTGGTCTTCCAAGGCGTTCTTGATCGCGGCAACGTAATCAGCCAGACACTGCGAAAAGGCATCCAAGTTGTCGAGCAGGTTCTCGAAGCGGTAGCTCCGGCGCGCGCCGTATTCCTTTTTCATTTCAGTGAGCCGCGTGCTGCGTTCAACAGCAATCATGGCGTCTCGGTTTATTTCCGCCGCGCGGCGCGCGGAGAGATATCCGATGATCGCACCTATGGATGCCCCCAGCAGCGGCAGACCGATTTTGATCAGGTCACCGATGTAGTCCGGCCGTTTTAGCTCAAGCACCTGCTTCAGCAGTTCCAGAATCATTTCATCCTGAGTCATGCCGCCCCCTTCAGCTTTGCAGATCGGAACGCCGATGGTTCAGAACCTGTCGGCCTTAGATTGTACCGCAAGCAGACCGAACAGATGAAACAAAGAAGACTATTGCCGCTAACCGACCTCCAGCTCCCGCACCACCCGGCAAGGGTTTCCAACAGCAAGGACATTTGCGGGGATATCCCTTGTGACCACACTCCCCGCACCGATCACCGCATTGTCGCCAATGGTAACCCCTGGACAGAGGATGGCGCCGCCGCCAACCCAGACGTCGTGGCCGATGGTGATGGCCTGGGCAGTCTCGCGCCCACTGGCCCGCTCTTCCGGATCTAAGGGATGGGTTGCGGTGTAGATCTGGACAGCAGGACCGAACATGGAATTGGCCCCGACCCGCACTTCGGCGCAGTCGAGGATCGCGGCACCCGCATTGAAATAGACATTTTCACCCAGATGCAGGTTGATCCCGTAAGCACAATGGAACGGCATCTCGACGAAGACACCCTCCCCCATGCTGCCGAGCAGCTCCTGCAATACTGGGTTCGGTCCGTCACCTTCGAGAAAGTCCGAACGGTTAAAAGCCCTCAGCAGCTGGCGCGCCCGGTTGCGCATTGCCACGAGCTCCGGGTCCCGGTCGAAGTAGTCCAGGCCCGCGAGCATTTTCTCCCGTTCGGTCATGGTGTCACTCAAGCGCGTAGTCTCCTTTGTCGAAATACAATCGGCGGAAAGATAGCCTGTCGGTCCGTGCCGCACACTACAAACGCGGATCGACCGGCTCGCTCTCCATCGCCAGCACACCGAAGACGCACTCATGCACACGGCGCAGAGGCTCGCGCTTTACGAAACGTTCCAGAGCCTCGATGCCGAGCGCAAACTCCTGCAACGCCAGCGACCGCTTACGGCCCAGTCCGCGCCGGCGCAGGCGTGTCAGATGTTCCGGTTGGTCGTAGTCGGGACCGTAGATAATGCGCAGGTACTCCCGGCCGCGGCATTTAACCGCCGGCTGCACATAGCCGCGCGGTCCGCGGGTAACGAATTCCGCGGGCTTGACCACCATGCCCTCGCCGCCCTTTTCCGTCATCCCCGACCACCAGTCACAGGCCGACTGCACCTGCGCTTCATCCGAGAGATCGATAAAGCGGTGATCTGTCTGGAACAACAGGCCTGCGTCCGCCTCGCAGAGGAGACGCAGTTGCTCCATGTGCCAGCGATGCGGCTTGTCATCATGCACGGCGCCTTCGCTGGCCAGCAGATGAAAAGGCGCAATGCGCAGATCTTCCAGCTTGGCTACCGGCCAGACGTAATGTCCATAAGCCTTGCGGTAGGCCTGTGCATTGTCCAACCGTATCGCGATCTTGTCCTGCAGTTCGCCAAGATCCAGCCCGCGCGCAGCCGCTTGCCGAACCGCATCGAGCGATGCCGAAAGGCCTGCGTTCGCCGAAGCCCCAACCGCCGCATACTGGTACTCCAACAGCGACTTCGCCTTGACGGACCAGGGCATGATCTCGGCATCCAGGCAGAGCCAGTCGGTCTCGAGCGCATCCCAAAGGCCGCAGACCTCGGCTGCGTCCGAAATACGTGCGAGGATCGATTCCAACATGACCGGATCATCGAAAAACGGTCGTCCTGTCCGGCTATAAACCGTCCCCAGCGCCTTGCTCTCAATACCGAAACGACGGAGCGCCACGGTCTCGTCGCGGGTCACGATCACGATGCCGCGCGAGCCCATATGCTTTTCCTGCGCCACCACGCTTTCGACCTGCTGCGCCTGGAAGTAGCGCAAGGCCTCTTCCGGATGCTCCAGAAAACCATCGCGCGACGAGGTCTCCGAAGGCGACATTGTCGGGGGCAGATAGATCAGCCACCGCGGATCGATGGCGAAGCGACTCATGACTTCCAGAGCCGCCGCGCTTTGATCCTCTCGGAAGGTGACGGCACGGCGCAGGCGCGTGGAGACAATCCGCTTTCCGGTCACATCGGCAAGATCCAAGAGCGCGTCGGGTGCAGCGTTGGGATCCGACTGCGCCGAAGCGTCAGGAAACAGTGGACGGGTCGGCTCCATGTAGACACGGGCCGCCGGCACCTCGACCAGCTCCATTTCCGGATAGCGCAGCGCTGTCAGCTTGCCGCCGAACACACAGCCGGTATCGATGCAGAGTGTGTTGTTAACCCACTCAGCCTCGGGCACCGGCGTATGACCGTAAACCACGCGCGCTTTACCGCGGTAGTCGGCTGCCCAATCGTAACGCACGGGCAAACCGAACTCGTCGGTCTCGCCGGTCGTTTCGCCGTACATGGCAAAGGAACGCACCTTGCCCGAAGAGCGATTCTGCATCTCCTCGCGCAGGCCCGCGTGCGCAACCACCAGCCGGCCTTCATCCAGCACGAAGTGGCTGATAAGGCCATCGATAAAGCGCAGCATTTCCTTCCGGAAATCCTCGCTCTCAGCCTCCAGCTGCTCCATGGTCTCCGCCAAACCATGCGTCAGTTTGACGTTGCGGCCACGCAGCGCCCGGCCCAGCTTGTTTTCATGGTTACCCAGAATGCAGTGCGCGCTGCCGGCCTCGACCATCGACTTCACGATGCGCAGAACATCCGGCACGCGCGGTCCGCGGTCGACCAGATCGCCAAGGAAGATCGCGCGGCGGCCCTCCGGCGGCTCCACCGCGTAACGGCGTCCATCTTCGACCTCCTCCAGCGACACGCGGTAGCCGAGCTTCTCCTCCAGCAGCTGTTCCAGTTCGTCGGCGCAGCCATGGATGTCGCCGATGATATCGAAGGGCCCGCTCTCTTCACGCTTGTCGACCCAAAGCTTATCGCGCGCGATCTCGACCGCGTCGACTTCCTCTGGGGTCTTGAAGCGATAGATGAAACGCACGCCGTCCCGTTCCATCCGCTTCTGGCCACGCCTCAGCGAACGGATGTGGTTGCGTACGACATGTGGGCCAAAGTTGCGGCCCGGGCGCTCGGCGTTGCGCGCGTGGCAAAGCTCTTCCGGCATATCGAAGACGAAGGCCACCACCAGTGCGTGGTAGCTCTTGGCCAGCTTTATCAGCTCGCTGCGGTCCTCCGAGCGTACGTTGGTCGCATCGATCACTGTCAACCGCCGTCGGCGCAGACGCGTCTCCGCCGTGTAGTGCAGCAGCGCAAAGGCGTCGTGCGTGGCTTCCAAGTCGTTTTCGTCGTCCGAGACGATCCCTCGGCAACGGTCGGAAGAAATCACCTCCGTCGGCTGAAAATGCCTTGCCGCGAAGGTCGATTTGCCGCAGCCGCTCGGCCCAACCAGCAGGACCAGGCAGTACTCCGGAATACGAATAAGGTTCTTTTCTGTCATAAACTGTTACCTACCTGGCAAAGACGGCCATTTGCGTCGGCGCGCCATGTTCCTCATGCGCAGCGCCGATGCCGTCGAATTCCACCTGATAATCGTTGCGCTCCGCCACTGCACGTGCCCAGGTCTCGAACTCAGCGCGGGTCCATTCGAAGCGGTGATCGGGATGCCGGAGGCGCTCCGGCTCCATATTCTCGAAGGTCGCGTTGAACTCCCGGTTTGGTGTCGTCACGACCACGGTTTTCGGTTTGGCCTCCGCGAAGACAACCCGCTCAAAGGCAGGCAAGCGCTCCGGCTCCAAATGCTCGATCACCTCGACTGCCGCCAGGGCGTCGAAAGCCTTCATGCGCTGGTCGCGGTAGAGCATTGAGCCCTGCAGCAGTTCGATCCTAGCGCGCTGACGGTCGGGCATGCGCTCCAGGCGCAACCGCCGCTCGGCCTGCTGCAGCACTTTCGGTGCCACATCCAGTCCGGCAATGCGGGTGAACTGTTTTTCCTGCAGCAGGCTGCGCAGCAAACGCCCCTGCCCGCAGCCCAGATCCATCACGCTGGCCGCGCCGGCATCGAGCAGGACGCGCGTTACGGTCTCCATACGCAGCTCGTTCAGACGGATCGGCTTCTCAAGCTCCTCCTCCGGCGCGTCCAGAGCGTCCTGAACTTCATCGCTCTGTGGCTCTTCGCGGGCGGCCAGCTCCTCCAGCGCGGCACGGGTCAGGCCACGCTGATGGCGCAGATAGCGGCGCACGATCAGTTCTTTGTCCGGATGCGCGTCCAGCCAGCCCGTGCCCTTAGCGAGCAGCTTCTCCACCTCATCCTTGCCGACGTAGTAGTGCTTCTGATTGTCCAGCACCGGTACCAGAACGAAGAGATGTGTCAGCAGATCGCTGACCCGTTGTTTCCCGCGCAGGGTGGCCGTGACGTACTGGCTCTCACCCCAATCCGGAAAGGCCGGATCCAGCGGATGGCTCTCCACCTCCAAGTCATAACCCAAGGGCCCGAAGAGCCGTGCCAAGAGTTCGTCGCCGCCCCGGCAGGGCAGCGGCGTAACCGTCACCTCCAGAGGGATGGCGGTTTTCGCCAGCTCGGGCCGGTGCTTACTGCGTCCGGCAAGCGCCGTGCCCAGCAGCTTGGAAATGGCCGCCGAGAGAAAGGAAGACGCCACGTAGGGGCGGTCGTTCACATACTGCCCGAAGATCCCGCCCTGCCAGGCGCCTTCGCGCCCGCGCACCAGCCGGACGGGATCGATGTCCAGCAGCAGGGCCGCTGTGCAGCGCTCATCCGTCGCTTCCGGATAAAAGAGGTGGCCGCGCCCGAAAGCCAGCTCACGGCTGTGAAGGTTCTCCGGGTTCTTGTGCAAAAGAAACCCGAGATCGGTTGCGGGTTGATGATTCGTGGTGATGGTCAAAAGCATGTTTCTAACTTATCGGGTTTCTTGCTGCTCCAGGTGTTCGTTTCCGAAGCCCAGAACGGTTTGAAAGATCTTGTTGGCGCCGTCCATCAAACGGCGGGGTGGCTGGAAAGGCTCTTCGTCCGGTGCACGCGCCCGCTCGAACTCGCCGGTGATGAAGTCATCGAGCAGCGGAATACGCGGACCGTTTCCAAGTTCCCGCGTGACGCGCTTGCGCTCAAGGAGTTCGTCCAGAAAGTCAGAAACTTCTGGCGGCAGATCGCAGCCTGGCCGAAGCTCTGGCACCGACATTGGCACCCTTCGCCCTGGATTGCTCCGCAGCCAGCGCAGGGCCAGTGCCGGACGCAGCGCGTAGAAGTACTTCTTGATCGAGACCTCTTCCTTGTCTGCAATGAAACGGTTCCACTGCTTCTCACCGAGCTTAAGATAGTGATAGCGCGCTGGCGTGTGATGCAAAGTCTGATCTGCCAGCTCCCGCATCGCGGTGACAAAGGCCCGGTCGCTCCGGTAGACAATGGGCGATTCCAGCCACTCGTGCAGGACCGGATTGGGCTTGATCAAAAGCTGCTGCGCCTTTTTCAGATTCCAGCCATTGATGTCGAGTTCGTCCACGATAGGCAGCTCAATCACATCGCGGCCTGGCTCGATGGTCAGATACCACTGCGGACGATTCACATAGAGAAACCGCACATCGTAATCGCTGTCGGGCGAGGGAAAGCCCCAGGCGCGGCTGCCGGATTCAACGGCCAGCAAAATCCGCACGTCGTTATCCAGTTCGACCTGATCGAGCTGTCTTTGGATTTCTTTCTGTACTTGCGGATCAATCATGACGCCGAACTTCCTGTTATCGAGTAGATCCGATCTTCAGACCTTACACAAAACTCATTGCCCCTCCCTTACAGCCCTTTTCATTTCCAGCAGCAATTCGATCGCTACTTCGGCAGGGCCGGGAATGACGGAAGCACCGCTCAGCCAACGCCGAACGGTGCTGCCGTCTACCTTTAAGTGCTGCGCGAGTGCGCTTACCCCAGGTTCTTTTCGGCCCCACATTCGCTGCAGTGCCGATCGTACTGGGACCGCAAAAGCTTTCCGCAACTCCAGCACGGCGGGCCGAGGCAGGACTTCTGGTGCACCAGGATGTGGTGCGCAGAGTTACTAATCCCACGTAAATCCACGCCCGTTAGGGCTAGGTGCTTCTCATAGACCGGTGCGAAGAGCTCGGCCTGAGGCACCTCGGCGTCCGGGCCGCCGTGCGCCGCACGGTAGGCCCGGACTTTTTCCAAGGCGGAACTACAGGTGCGTTCGATCTCGTTTACCTGGTCCCGGGAAAGCAGCGGCACCTCAACTCCGCAGATTCCGCAAAAACCAAAGCTCTGATCGCTCGCGACCTGATTCGCCAAACTTGCATCACACATAACAACCTCCATCGGGTCACTTTCCTGCAACCCGTCCTTTCATCGCCTACCGCACACGTTCTCCGTTGTGATAGGCCGCCACGACCGCGATCGGTCCCAGCAGATTTCTGTTCAGAGCCTCGAGTTCCTCGGCAGGAACCCAAAGCTCACGGTGCGCCGAGCCGCCGGCTTCATTGGCCTCAAAGGACTCGGCAAAGGCGTCATCGAGTTCGAACTCGGTCACGAAGCCCACGTAATCCTGCTCCGAGCGGGTCGAGTTCCAGTCGCGCGCGATCTTTTCGGCGTAATCGAAACTCAGGACCGGATAGAAGATCGGTTGCTCCAGCAGACGCGGCGGGAAGCCCTTCATGTCCATCGCCTCCATCTTCGCGAGTTCTCTCCGTCCAACGGGACGCCACAGTTTCATCACTCTGCTCCCTCATCTCTCACACTCCAAAGAACGCGGCCGCGGGCGTTTTCCCACCCTGCCGCCGCCGGGTCCGGATTGACCCGGCGGCACCGCCTTCCAATGCCGCAAACGGACGGGGGGCCTCCGTTTGCGGGTCGGTCTCACCCCTTCACGCAGACAACCTGCTTGAGGGTATGGACCACATCGACCAGATCGGCCTGGGCGGCCATGACTGCATCGATGTTCTTGTAGGCCCGGGGAGTCTCATCGAGAACACCCCGGTCCTTCCGGCATTCCACGCCTTTTGTTGCCTCGGCGTGGTCCTTCACCGTGAAGCGCTGCTTCGCGGCGGTCCGGCTCATGATCCGTCCGGCGCCGTGGCTGCAGGAGTGAAAGGACTCCGCATTGCCCCGGCCCCGGACGATGAAGGACTTTGCCCCCATCGATCCCGGAATGATCCCGAGCTGACCTTCACGGGCCGAAACGGCCCCCTTACGGGTCAGCCAGACATCCGCTCCGAAATGCCGCTCACTCGCCACGTAGTTGTGGTGGCAGTTCACGGCCTGCTTCGTCATCGTGAAGGGCGGCAGCAGCGGACGGATCGCAACGAGGATCCGCTCCATCATCACCTCCCGGTTTACCCGGGCGAAGTCTTGGGCCCACAACACGGCCTCGAGGTAGTCGTCGAAGAGCGCATCTTCACCCTCGATGAAGTAGGCCAGATCCCGGTCGGGCAGTTCGTGGCCAAGCACCTTTTTCTCGATCGACTTCCGCGCCTCCTGAATGAAGTAGCTGCCGATCCGGTTACCCACGCCCCGCGATCCCGAGTGCAACATGATCCAGACTTTGCCGGCTTCATCGAGACAGAGTTCGATGAAGTGGTTACCGGCGCCAAGCGATCCCAGATGCACGACTGAGTTGGCTCCGGCAATCGCCGGATGCTTTTTCTCAATCAGCTCCAAGCCGTCGCCCAAACCGCTATCGCGGAACCGCTTGGACACCCGCGCCGGGATCTCATCCTTCCAGCCGCCCTTTTTCCCGGTGCCTCCATGCGGCACGGTCCGCTCGATGGTCGAACGAATTTCCGCAAGAGAATCAGGCAATTGCTCAGCTGTCAGGCTCGTCTGAACCGCCATCATGCCACAGCCAACGTCGACGCCGACCGCAGCGGGAATGATCGCGCCCTTGGTCGCAATCACGCTGCCGACGGTCGCGCCGCGGCCGAAATGAACATCCGGCATGGCGGCGACATGGCTATGAACGAAGGGCATCCGCGCGACGTTTGTGAGCTGCCGGCGCGCCTCGTCTTCGACCGGCACACCCTTGGTCCACATCTTCACGACGGCGCGTCCCGTCTCGATAATTTCAAAGCCACTCATGCTCTCTCTCCTCTTCCGCCTGCGTGGCGGAACTTCCGGACGCGCCCTTATCGTCTCGTCGCGCAGTCCGGCCAAAAATGAAAAAACCCTCCCGAGGCCTGTGCCTGGGAGGGTCTTTGTCGAAACCAGAGACTGCGCTTAAATCTTTACCGCAGTGGTCTCCCACCCTCCCTTAGGCACGCAATTTCCCATGCGGTATCCGCAGGGCATTTGCCATGCTGTCGCATGTTGGAATTGACGCCTTGATATAAGGTCGGGCTCATGGATCTTGTCCTGGTTACAGAAAACCGCGCCCGGTTAGGTCGCGGCAAATCAACTAATGAGCGAGAGGCTGCCTAGGTCGGCGAAGAAAGTCAAGCCTGTTTTTGTCTCGGTACAAATTGATTTTTGACTCACCGCGAAGATGCGCACGCGGGAAGTTCGCTCCACGAACCCCAACACATGACCTTTTAACAGGGTGAGTCAGCGCAGCTCGATCTCCGCCAGGCGGGCCTCCATGAACTTCATTATATCGGCCTGCACAGGCGCGATCCAGGTTAGCTGTGGCGCCAACGCCCCAATGATCCGCGCATGGCCGATATCCTCATAAAAGAGGTAGTCCGCCCGGCCACCGGCGGTACGAACGCGCTCCGCTAGGATGCGGCTGTCCACAGCCTCCACTGTGGTGTCTGCCGCTCCGTGAAGCAGAAACAAAGGCGCGCCGCCGGCCCGTGCGAAGTGAACCGGCTGCGAGAGTTCGATCGCCTCGACATGGCCGAAGGATTGCCGTGTCGTCCGATAGAGCCTGGGGTCGAAGTCATAGGGTCCCGCCATCCCGATAACACCGGCCAGGCGGTCCGGGTCGACCCCGACCGCCTGCAGCCAGCGCGCTTCGAGCGCAAGCATGACCGAGATCCAGGCGCCGGCCGAATGCCCGGCGACAAAGGTCTTTTCGGGCGCAATGGCCGCGAGGTCCGGGTGTGCGGTAAGCGCGGAAACCGCCTGCGCCGCATCTTCCAGAAACGCCGGGTAACGCGCCTCCGGATAGACTCGATAGTCGGGAATGGCCACTGCGTAGCCGGCCGCGGTGAAGGCCGCCGCCACGAAGCGGTAGTCGGCCCTGTCGCCGCTTTCCCATCCGCCGCCGTAGAAGAAAATCAAAAGCGCTTTCGGTTCGTCTTCCACCGGCAAATAGATATCCATCTTTTGCCGAGGTGCGCTTCCATAGGCGACCGACTCTAGCTGCCGCCAATCTCCTTGAGGAAGTGTCGCATCGACCAGAGTTAGCGGCGAGCAAGCAGTTGCAAGAAAGAGCAAAGAGATCGTTGGAACGAAACATAGACTGTGAAAGACGCGTCGTATCAAACTGAAATTCATAAGGCGCGAAGTTCCCTTAAAGCCATTCTGTCCTCGAACAGCTGCCACACCAAATGACAGCGTCACCGTAGTTTGCCGATTAAACTCCGGTCGTTATGTCAGATACGCAAAACACAGCGCAATGGATGCAACCAGACCTTAGAACCGCACTTAGAGGCGGCTCTCATTCTGGATCACCCCGGAGCCAGGAAACCGGAGACGATAAAGGAAACGTCCCAAAAACAGCTTCAAGCTGCAATTATCAAAAGTTCAGCCACAGAACCTTGACATTTGAAACAATAAAGCCTTAATAAAATTCGAGGTAGACTGTATTTGCTGCATTGAACGAAGACGAGGATACGTTTCCAGGGAAAATATGCGCCTTTCTTTAGAGCGTAATTATTGTACCGGTCGTTTCAATATTCGAAGATGCGAAAAAACAACAACTACCTAGAGTAAAATACACGGTTTCCCTGGGTGATAGTTACAGCCTCTTTTTGAACAATGCCAAAGAACAGGCAATCAACAGGTGCACAGCACCTGAAAGCCTGGCAGATCGCGAGCACAGGTGCTTCAAGATTACTGCCTGGTGACTATCTTCTGACTGCGACCGCGACAACAAAGGCTTCGCGTTCGTCGCAGGACATAGAAAACCCAAGGACTCCGGTCGTTTAAGGCGATCCCAGGTGCCGGGAATTGGCGCCCTAAAGAGCTGCTGTGCTGATGCAACAGCAGTTACAACATAGTCGGCGAGGTCACAGGATGTGGAATTCGACTGGGATGATCCGAAACGGACGGAACAGAACAACGGCAGATATGCTCTTGTTGTCCGCCCATCGCCTTGGCCCCTGTAACCTGGGGGAGGCCAACTGATGTACTTGATAGTGACCGCCATCAAGTGGCTCTCGATCCTGTTCCTGACTCAAAAGCTCAAGCGCGAAATTCGTATGAAAGCGCGCATCGGACAAACCGCGAATCAACGCGACGACTCCGAATAGCTTGACCTTCCAGAGACTGGAAGCTTTATCTATTTGTCACCGCCGCGCGCAGGAAGGGCCCTTGATTGCGGCCCGAATTCGTTGCCGAGGCAGGTCCATGAGCCTTCTGCGGACACGCATGACTGCTGGCGGCGGCGGCAACCATTGACTTGTTAAGACCGGAGTCAGGTCATGAAGATCGGTCAAGCGTCAGACTTAAGTGGCCTGCCTGCCAAGACTATTCGCTACTACGAAGACATCGGGCTGGTCCGTTCCGACCGGCGAGAAAACGGCTATCGGGACTATGGGGCCCAGGAAATCCATAAGCTCAGATTCATTCAGCGCGCACGAAGCCTTGGTTTCACCGTGGAACAATGCCGCACGTTGCTTTCGCTCTATGACGACCCGGACCGGACCAGTGCGGATGTCCGATCCCTCGCCAGGGCGCATCTGGAAGAGATCGAGTTAAAGATCCGGGAACTCGCCGGGATGCGCGACACCCTTGCACAACTGGTTGAATCCTGCCGCGGCGATCACCGGCCGGATTGTCCCATTCTGACAGACCTTGCCAGTGGCGGAGAGAAACAGGGCGCGCGGCGCACCTAGAGTCGCGTCGGTAAGACCGCCATACTTGCGAGCGGCCACCTAAACGAGAAATACCAAACATTCGCCCCCTAAAACGCTCCTCAAGGCGCGAATGCCCTCTGTTTTTACTTCCCTTTCGACTCTGTTGAAGGATGTAATGGTCCCTTTACGGCAGAATTTCGGCGTAGGTGATCGTATGATTTCGTTTCGTAGAACCTTTACGGCAGTTCTTCTTGCGGGGGGCATCGGAACCGCGGTTGCCGCCGAACCAGCCGATAACATCATCAAAGGCGCACTCTCCGACGTCGCGCGGTTCGAGCAACAGTCCCAAGGCCTGACCGCCGCCCGGAAATCGAATATCCGGCGCATTTTGAAACTCATGACAATCACGAGGGATCGTCTGGATGGTTCTGGCAACAAGTCTCATGAGTCCTGGCGGCAAGCCGACCAACGGCTCAAAGCTCTGCGTGCGCAACTCGAAGGCCTGCTTGCCCCCGCTCAAGCCCAACAACCCTCGGCTAAGCAACCGCCAGCCGCAACGGACGCGAATCCCTCCGCACAACCCGCTCAGGCGCAAAAGCCGGTGCAGTCAGGAACAAACACTGGAAATGCGCAGCAGACCGACGTGCGCCCCCTCGTGTCCGGTGAACGCGTCCGGGTAAAGAAGCTGGCCCGCGATATCGCAAACGTACGCAACGGCATCGTGACGGAAGGCCCTTCGCATCTGCAGGCGCCGGATAACTTCGCCAAGCTCAAAAAACGTTTCGACCAGTTCACTACCGCCCTCAAGCGCTATCCGCAACTGGACGACCCGGATGTGCAAACGGCACGACGGGAGTATCAGGCCTTAAGCGAAGCGGCCACCACAGAGGTCGCGCGCGCAAAGGCTCAACTTGCGCAACTGGGCAACGTTCAGGAGCGTCTTGCGAAGATCGATGCCGTTCTGCGCGGCACGCCTTTGCCGGAAAGCCTCTCGGCGCCTTTCTCCCGCGCCGATGCCGATCAATGGGTCGCCGCCGCGCGCGAACTGCATCCCCTGGCCGAGCAGGCAAAGAAAGAGTTAGAACAGATGGCTCCAATCGCCTACCTGCCCTCGACAGTCGGCGTTCCGCCTCAAGTTCCCTACGACCGCAGTGATCTTGAATCGCTCTATGGTTACGCCGATTCTCAACTCAAGAACCTCGGCCGCCGTCTCACTGAGACGACCGCCGCTCTTGATCGCGCAGCCGAGGACACACGCAGCAGGATGGCCACGATCAACAGTCATCGCGACCCGACCAACGCGCGGGATCTTTGGGTCTATCTGGAAGAAGGCAAGCGCGAAGAAATGCACAGACAGTTGGATGAGATGCGTTTGCTCGTTTCTTCCGGCGTCCATTTCTACGAAGCACTGGGCCGCGAAACGCCCGCGGTTCATCAGAACGCTCTGGATGCCGTGGAGGAAGCCAGAACCCGGTTCGAGCGAAGCCGCGAGATCGCGCTCAGTTCATCGAAGCTCCCCGATGCGGCCTCGAAGGATCCGGCACTCTTGACCATTGCCGAAGAAACCCTGGCACGGCCCGACTACGAAATTGGCGAACACGAGCGTCTTGTGATCAATGCCGATTTGACGAGCTACGAAAACAAATCGAGCGAGATCGACATCGACAAAGTCGATTTGACTCTGAGCGGCGATTTGAAACTCTCGGGCACGCAAACGACCTGGACCTACAAGTGGGATCAGTTCCAGGTAGCGACAGCCGAACGCCAAGCCGATGGCCGCTTCTATGTTTGGTACACGACGCTGAAAAAGTTTTCATCGGGAGGGCCGACGACACCGCTGAACAAATGGATTGTGTCCGGGCGTTTCAAGCAGAACGAGATCCTGGAAGAGAACCTCGGCGAGTAACCGCCTGTTCGCACAAAAAACGCGCAAGGTGAGAGGCTTAAGCTCCCCGGTGAAGCGCCGGTCCGAAGTGCCGGATTTGAGGCCGCGGACGGCTCATTCCGCCTACTGAAGTTCTCTCTGTCCTTCCGCCCGCTGGCTCTGCGCCTCGAGAATCAGCTTATAGGCGATGTAGTACTTAAAGATATTGCTGACGTACTGGACTGTCTCGCGTCCAATCCGCTTGGCCGCCACCAACTCGACATTGCGGAACCATTTGTTCGGGTTCAGCCCCAAAGTCCGCGCCTCCTTGCGCAGCTTGGCGACCTTGGCCGGCCCGGCGTTGTAGGCAGCAACCGCAAAGAGCCACTGATTGAAGAGGTCGATATCTTCAGAGCTGAAGTAACGGTCGTGCAAGAAGTGCAGATACTTCACGCCCGCATGAATATTGGGTTCCAGCTCTTCAATGTTGGTGATGCCCACCACCGGATCTTTGGCCGTGCTCGGTAAAAGCTGCATGACGCCAACAGCACCGGCATCGCTGCGTTTGCTCTGATCCAGGGTGGACTCCTGATAGCCGAGCGCGCCGACCAATAACCAATCCAGCCCGTACTCGCCGGCATACTTGCGCAGGAATTTAACCGTGGCGTTGAACTTGTCGAGTTCGACCGGATCCAATGCATTGCGGACGTAGCGGGTATCCTCCAGGTATCGCTTAAAGAGGATGTTGCCAAGCAGCGTACCTTTGCGGTTCTTCTCGATGAAGCGGTTCACAACCGCCTTGAGCTGCGGGCTGTTCTTGCGAAAGGCCCAGCCGATTTCGCCGCCGCTGTTCACAGCAATTTCGGGATGCAGACGGATGTCTTCGAAGGTCTGCGCCCAGAACTCCGCCTTGTGCCCGTCGACGATGGCCATGGGTAGCAGGCCAGCATTGACCATTTCCAGAAGATCCGAATCTTCAAGATTTTCGTTGGCATCAACGACCTTCACCGGCGCGATACCTTTCGCGTCGAGTGTCTCGTTCAGCCGCTGGATACTGGCATAGTAGCTGCTCGAAGGACGCAAATGGATCGACTTACCCGACAAGGCCTCAAGTCCCGTTGGCGCCGGAATCTCCGAACTGGTCACCAGGATCTCGTCGACATCGGTCAAGAGCGGCTCGGAGAAATCGACCAGTTCCTGCCGTTCAGGCGTGATGGTCAGGTTGCCAACTGCGATATCCCCTCTTCCCGCGATCAGTCCTTCGATCAGCTCATCGCGTGGAACAGGTACAAAGACCACCTCTACCTTGACCGTACGGCGTTTTAATTCCCTGTTGATCTGAGCTTCGAAGGCCATGAGCATTTCATAGGCCAGACCAAGCTGCCGGCCGCGGTCTAAAAAGTAGTAGGCCTTGTTGTAGGGAACCAGCGCCCGGATGCGATTGCGTTCGACCATAGCGTCGAAGTCGCCCGTCCAGGTCTCGACCAGATCGGCCTCACCCACCGGCACTTTCGGCGGCTCCAGAGGTTGCGCCGTCTCTGTTAACGCCAGCGCACGCGAGGCACCGTCAAGGCACAGTAAAACGGCTGCTGCCGCGAGCAGAGCAACCCTCACCGGGTTCCGCCCCGACAGCGCCCCGGATATCAACTTCACACCCCTCATCACGAGTCAGCTCCCTCCTGAACCGCCCGCCTGCAGTTTTCTGCAAGAAATAGTCTGTCCCCGCCCGACGCAGCCCTTCCAAGCGGTTTTCGCCTTTGGGCCACCGGGGACAATGCAGCAAACTGTAACAAAGCAGCATAGCCGGGCTCCGCCGACCGGGTCTACAGGGTTTTGTGATTCTCAATTCGCCGAGCGCCGAGATAGGCGCCGGAAATCAGCGGCATCCAGGTGTCAGCGAACTTGGCCCTCATGGATCGGCAGGTTGCAAACCAGAAAGCGGCTAACGGCGCCATTGAGGCCTAAAGGCAGGATAATACGGTGCCACAGGCTGACCGAAATGAAGGGCGGGGATTCGTGTATCGTATATATCGGACAACGCAAACGGAGCGCCGCCATGTAGCAGCCGGCGAAAAAGATCTGCACGCTTTGCGATGTTGCGATCGACCAGATGCTCTTCCCGGTCATATCGAAACCTGTGACCTCAGCAATGCGCGAGCCGTAAAGCGAATAGCGGAAATCATCGTTTTCCTCGTCGGTATCGAGCAGAATGAGATAGCCAAGAGCCTCGCGAACCTGCTCCGGCTCGACTTTAACGATGTTCGGGATGCCGTCCACTTTCGGCAATTCCAGCCAGAATTGCAGCACTGAGCGTAGCTGTTCAGCCGGCAAAGCCTCGACCGGCGGGTCTCGTCTGATTTTCAATCCATTGACCGTTGAGCCCAGATATTCTGCAGCAGACAGCGAGGGTGCAGGCTCCGATAGATAGGCGGCGATCTTATCCGCCATCTCTCTGGCGGCAGCTCGGCTCATGAAGACTCTCCAATTTATAAGGGCTCAAAACTACGCGACAAATCGGCTTTGTTGAAGACAAGTTTAGAGTTGAAGCTTGCTATAATCTGCGATTGAACCTCTTCCACTTCCGTCGCATCCTCCATCTCTAAGACGCCTGAGATGAGTTTGCGCGCCGCGTCCCTGTCGGCATGCATTGTGACGCCCGTCTCCGGCCTCGGACGTACGAAACGCGACCATCGCAGGGTCCGATTTGGCTCACGATGCGATATTGGCCCGCACTTTCCCGGCCGGGGAACCGGTATCCATCGCTATCACGCTATTGGCGATCGTTTCGCCGAGAGGGTACCGCCAAAATCTCTGGCAAGACGCAGGATGCAGTGAGACACTGCGCCAGCAACGACCTGGAGTGGACAAGCATGAGTCTCACCTATCTCGATCACGTCAACATTCGGACCAGCAATCTTGCTGAAATGATCCTCTTTTACGAGGAGGTCGTCGGACTCCGAGACGGTGAAAGGCCCCCCTTCTCCTTCGGTGGCGCCTGGCTGTACTGCGGCGACAAAGCGGCCTTGCACCTGGTTGAGACCGCCGACAATGCTGCGGGCGCGGACGGTCAGATCGATCACTTCGCCTTCATGGCCTCGGGCCTCAAGGAATTCCTCGCCAAGTTGGAGACCATGGGCGTCGAACACAGCACCCGCACGATTCCAGAACTTGGCAATACCCAGGTCAATGTGCGCGACCCGGACGGCAACCGCATCGAAATTCAGTTTCCCGCCGCCGAAAACGCCTGAGTTCGCAGTTCGCCCAAAGGCAAGGTTCCATAGCGAGAAGTTTCATGACCGAAGCTGCTAAACCAACCGTCTTTATCGATAATGACAAGGTCCGCGTCACCGAGTGGCGTTTCGCGCCAGGCGCTGCAACCGGCTGGCATCGCCACGAAATGGACTACGTCGTCGTCCCCATGCTGGACGGTCAGCTAAGAATCGTCTCTGAAGGTGGTGTAGAGAGTATCGCCGAGCTGAAGAAAGGCGTGCCCTACTTCCGCGAAACCGGCGTGGAGCACGACGTGATCAACGCCAACGATTTCGAATTCGCTTTCATAGAGGTCGAGACCAAGTAGTCCGTCACATCAGCTCTGTGTCGCAGACGATAGTTTTCCTTTGAGCTTCTCGGCGGCCATGACGGCGAGCCCAGCAAGAAGTCCCCAAAAAGCAGCGCCAATGCCGAAGGCGCCAATCCCGGATGCCGTGACGATAAACGTCACGATCGCAGCGAAGCGGTCTTGTGTATTTTCGAGGCCCGCGGCCAGAGACGCAGTCAAAGGCCCGGCCAGGGCGATGGCGGCCACTGTGGCAATCAGAGCCGGCGGAAAGCTGCTAAAGGCCGCGACCAGCGACGCACCGAACAGCGCCAATACGAGATAGCCGGCAGCATAGACCGGACCGCAGAGCCAGCGCTTGTCTTTGTTCGGATGTGCATCGGGACCTGTGCAGATCGACGCGGTGATGGCCGCAAGGTTGCTGGTGTGCGCACCGGCAAAAGCCGTCACCAGCGAAGCCAGCCCCGTCACACCGAGCGCCGAGCCGGAAGGCGCGTCATAGCCCGCGGCCTTCAGCACCGCAAAGCCGGGCAGGTTTTGCGACGCCATGGTGACGATGTAGAGCGGCAAGCCAAGACCGATAAGAACCGCAGGCTCGAACGCCGGCTGGATCCACTCCAGGGAGGAGAATTGAAGCTCTGCGATCGGTGCCGTCATCCCCAAGAGTTCCGCGAGCAGGATCCCCAACCCAAGCACCGTGAGAACGGCCCAGCTCGGAGAAAAGAGCCGCAGCACAACGAAAGCCGCCAGCAACGGCAGCACCAGGACCGGACTTTCCTCCAGGTGTCCGAAGACAGCGATCACGAATCCGAACAGCACACCGGCCAACATGGCCGATGCAATACTGACCGGGATCCGCGCCATGAGGTTGGACAGCGGCCGAAATAGTGCCGTCGCGATGATCAGCAGGGCCGCGAAGATAAAGGCCCCCACTCCCGCCTCCATGCCGACACCCTCAGTCGTCGCGATCAGCGCGGCGCCCGGTGTCGACCAGGCCGTGACGATCGGCATGCGATGGCGGACACTCAGATAACCGGCGGTCGCCGCCATCGAAAAGCAGATGGCCGCAACCCAGGAGGAGGCCTGCCCAGCCGTGGCGCCCAGAGCATCGGCCGCCGCGAGCACGATCGCGACGGAAGACCCGAAGCCCACGAGAACAGCCACCAGGGCCGAGATGACAACGGAAGCGCGCACAGCTGGATCTTTCATATTGGATACAATTTATACATTTGGATCCAATATGAATATTTTGTCAACGCCTGAACTTCGCTAAGATGCCGGCGCGATGACTCGGGATTCGAAGACAGAAAGCGTTCAAGGCCGGCACGGTGAACAGGCCCTCGAGATTCTCGATGTGCTGCGTGAAGACATCGTCAGCGGTCGGCTGACCGCCGGCAGTCTTTTGCGTCAGCAGCAACTGGCAGAGCGTTTCGGGGTCAGCCGCATGCCGGTCCGCGAAGCCCTTTACCGGCTGGAGGCGGAAGGCTTCATTTCCTTCGCGCCCAACAAAGGCGCGACCGTGGCACCGGTTAGCGCGGAGGATCTGCGAGAAATCTACGAGATGCGCATTGCCGCCGAGACACTGGCGCTCAGCACAGCTCTGCCCGAATTGACCAACAGCCAGATCGAGCGCGCCGCCGAGCTCCAGGCGCAGATGGAAGCGGCACCCGTTTCACAGTTTGGAGAACTGAACGCGGCATTCCACACCACACTCTACGCCCCCTGCCGCCGCCCACGGCTGCTTGCCCATGTCGACAACCTGAGCAAAGCCGCGGATCGTTACCTGCGGGTCACCATCGGGGCTCTGGACTATTCAGAAAAGTCCCACCGCGAGCATCGGGAGCTATTGGAGGCCTGCCGCAGGCGGGATGAAGCCGCTGCGACCGACTGTCTGACCCGGCACATCGGAGAGGCCGGCGAGGCTCTGTGGAAACTGCTCGCGCAGTAACCTCAGGCGTCCGGAAACGCTGCTTCCCGTTTTGAGAGCTGAGCGGGACGGGTCTTGTCTGGAAGAAGGTCAGATAAGGCTTCGATCTGCACCTGAGAAAGCGAGAGAGGCCGGTCGTAAAGCACCCAGGTGACGGCACCGGCATTCGATTGCCCCAGGGGCGCGCCGACATAACTGTAGAATCCGCAGTCGGCCGGTAGCAGATCGCTAAGTGCGAGCCCGCCTTCGACCTTGCCCTCGCCAAGTGCAGTCGGCGCTGCCTGAAGGAATGGCGTCAGTCCCGGATGCGGTGCGCCGGCCTCGAACAGCACGCCAAGGGCCATGTAATCTCCTTCCGCCGCCTGGTGTAGGAAGTGCAGTTCGAGCGGATATAAAATTTCGCCGGACTTGTGTACTGGTCCGCGACGAAAGCTGAATTCCAACAGCTCGAATTCCCGGCCCTGAACGAAAGACCGATAGCCCTCAGGCACCAAAACCTGAAGCGCGTCGCCATGATTTCGCAGGATTAAGCCCTCTCGCGACGGCCAGTCAGTCGAGACAAGATCCAGGCCCTCGGCAACCTTACCCGACAAATCGACGCCGCCAGGCCCTTGCGAGCCCAAAGCGATCCTCTTACCCGCAGCACGCTCCCCGGGTTCGTGGAATCGCTCCGCGCGCACAGCGGAAGCCGCGGCGCAAAGAGGACAAGCCGCAAGCACTGTCAGGAAATCTCGTCGATGCATGAATGTCACCTTGTTGGGAACGGCAATTCATACCATCGCGGCAAGAGTTTGAAATCTGAAGTTGTCGTGAGGCGCCTCGATGGGACTGGAAAACAGATAAGCATCCCGCCAGAGTCTGCAAGGCTGACACAAAAATTTTATCAATGAAGTTAGGTGCTTGCGGGCAATCGCCCGCGGCTGTCGCGCTAAGCCTGTCCCTAGTAAAACTGCCGCGGCAACCAGAGCGCCAGATCCGGTATAGCGAGCAGCAGTGCAATCACCACGAACATGGCAATCACAAAGGGAATGATCCCGACCATCACGTCCGCGATGACACCCTTGCTGCGGATTCCCTGCACCACATAGAGGTTGATCCCGATCGGCGGGGTGATCAGTGCCGTCTCCAGCAGCACCATCAGCAGCACGCCGAACCACACGGGGTCGTAACCCAGAGCCACCACAATGGGCGTAATCAGCGGCGCGGTGGTAATCAGCATGGAGAAGGTCTCCATGAAGCAGCCCAGGATCACGTAGGCCAGGATGATCAACAGCATGGTTTCCAGCGGGCTCAAACCTAAGCCGGTCACGAAGCGCACGAAGATGTCGGTCACGCCGGTTGCTGACAGGATAAAGTTCAGGAACACGGCTGCGATGATGATCAGCATGATCATCGCCGTGACCCGCATGGTGTTCTCGAAAGCCTTGCGCAGCATCGGCCAGGAGAGAGTCTTGGTCCAGGCGGCCAGCCCCAGCGCGGCAAAAACGCCCAGCGAAGCGGCCTCGGTCGGCGTCGCGAAACCGGCGTAGATAGATCCCACAACGACCAGGAAAATCAGGATCGGCGGAATCAGGTCCGGCAAAGCGGCGATACGTTCGCGCCAGCTGTAATGCGTGCCCTGCCCGCCCAGGCGCGGCCGGGCGAGACAGGCGATGGCGACAACCGTCATGAACACCAACGCCAGGACGAAACCAGGAATGAAGCCCGCCAGATAAAGCTCCGGCACCGAAGTGTCCGTCAGGAGACCGTAAACGATCAGATTGATCGAGGGCGGGATCAGGATTCCCAGCGTGCCGCCGGCGGCGATGGTGCCGAGGAACAGGGGCTCGTTGTAGTTCCGCTTCCCCACCTCCGGCAGCGCGACAGTGCCGATGGTCGCAGCAGTGGCCACACTGGATCCCGAGGTTGCCGCGAAGAGCGCCGAAGCGCCGATATTGGAGTGCATCAGGCCGCCGGGCAGCCAGGAGAGCCAGCGCGCCATGGCCTCGTACATGCGCGTCGCGATCCCGGCGCGCAGCAGGATTTCTCCCAGCAGCACGAACATCGGAATAGCCACCAGCAGAAACTCGGTGGAGTTCTGCCAGGCGATATCACCGATCGCGCGGTGCAGCGGCATGGGCGAGAAGAGCTCAGCGGTGATCAAGCCCAAAAGGCCCAGGGAAGCCGCCACGGGCACGCCGATAGCGATCAATCCCAACAACAGAAGACCGATTGTCGCAACCATGGCCTAAGCCCCTTGGTTTTGCTTGGTGAAGTCGGCAGCTTCGGTCGAAATCTCTTCATCCAGAGATTTGATGCCGATCAGCTTCTGCGCCTTACTGCCATGGCGTCGCATCAGGGCGGTCACCGCGGCGATGACCAGGACAATCCCGGAGATAAGCGAGAAGACAAGACCGCCGATCCAGATCGATTGGGGAATTGCCAGCGGCGTACGCAGCGGCGTCACAGCACGGGAACCGTGCTGCAAGGAGTCCGACAGCAGGCCCCAGCCGAAGTAGGTCACGACCCCGAGGAAGGCAAGCAGCAGCAGCATGGCCAAGACATCGAGCAGGCTTTGCAGCAACGACGGCATGGTCTTGACCGCCAGATCGATCCGGATGTTGGCGCGCTCGAAGATGACGAAGGCCAGGGACAAAGCCACCGCATCCGCAAGTACATAGCCCGAAATTTCATCCGCACCGGCGAGCGAGAAGTTAAAGAGCTTCCGCGCGAAAACATCGAAGGTCACGATGCCTGCGGCGGCGAGCACGGCCGCGCCGCCCACCCAGGCGAGCCGGCGCGAGATTCGGTCCAAGGAACCGACAAGGCTGTCGAGCATGGGACAAGCCTCCCCTCACAATAAAAGTGACGCGGGAAGAGCGGTCTCTCTACGCTCTTCCCGCAGTCAGTCGCAGGGTTACTTGTCTGCGGTCAGTCCGACGATGGGGCCGACCGTCTTGTTCCAGTTGTCCGCGCAGTCCGAGCCGCAGCGCTCGGCCCAGCGGGCCAGGATCACATCGCGCGCCACCTGCTGGCTGGCCTTGAGATCGGCGTCTGTCGGCTCGACCAGGACCATGTTGGCGGCCTCGCCGATGTCGCACTTACCGCCCGTCAGGCAAGCAATAGCCACGTCGTCTTCCGTAGCGGTCTCGGCCCACATGGCGTCGGTCAGCGCGTCCAGTTCGGCTTTCAGCGTCTTCTGCTGTTCGGCGGACAGGCTGTTCCACTTGTTCATGTTCATCGCACCGAAGGCGAGACCCCAGCCGACCCGAAGCGTGTAGGCATGGGTCGCCACCTGGTACCATTTCGCCGTATAGGCGGACATGGTGCCGGTGATGGCGCAGTCGACCACGCCCTTCTCCAGCGCCGGGATCACCTCGCCGAAGGAGACCGTCACGGACTCACCGCCGACGCCCTGCACGAAGTCGCCCAGCGTCGTGGAGTAGACGCGGATCTTCTTCCCTTTCAGATCTTCGATCCCGGAGACCGGTGTCGCGCACCAGAGGGTCTGGCTTGGAAAGGGGTAGAGCTGCAGCAGCTTCGCGCCGTAGATTTCCTCGAAGGACTTTTCCAGGGTCGGGAAATAAGCTTCGGCAATCTTTCGTTCGGTCTCGATATCCTGTGCGATGGTCGAAAGATCCGCACCCTCGAAGATCGCGTTTTCCGAAGCGACATATCCGGGCAGGCCATGGGCATAGTCGAAGACGCCCAGCTTGAGCAGACGCATGATCTCGAAGCCCTTGAGTCCGAGTTCGGTCAGCGGCTTGATCTCGCCTTTGATGGATCCGCCCGTCGCCGCGCCGATCTTTTCGGACCAGAAGGGTCCTTCGTGTTTCTGATAGTTGGTCAGGTTGGCCCAGGTGCCAACCACCTTCAAGGAGACATCGTTTGCGCTGGCCAGGCCGGCCGGCAGCGCGGTGCAGAGGGCAAGGCCCGCTGCCAGAAAAGCATTACGCGTAAACATGTTAGAACCTCTCTGTTCAAGTCGTTTGTTATTTGCTTCCAGAGCATGATTCAGCCATTCGGAATCATTTGACCGGGAAGATTTTCCGTTCTGACAAGGCGCGGTTTGCAATGCGATGCGGCGCATCGGATAAGAGCCGCAACGCTGTCAGAGCGGGAAAGAACCCGGCCTACGGTGGGTTTTGAAGACTCATCGGCAGCGTTGCGATGCTTGCCCGATACGCCGTATCGCGCTTCGCAACGCGCCTTGCCGAATGAGACTTCAAGACCCATCAAATTGATCCCGAATGGTTGAAACATGCTCTAGTAATCATCGAAAAGGGAAACACGACCTCTGGCGGTTCGTCGCCATTGAGGTCCGTCACCAGCATGGATCCGGGCGAATGGGTGATGCAGAGCGGCGGCTTGGCGGCGCTCAAGGCCAGCTGCGGCGTGACCCCGCAGGCCCAGAACACGGGCACCTCATCTTCGGCAACCTCAACCGGGTCTCCGAAGTCAGGCTTGGTCAGATCCTCGATCCCCAGCTCGGCGGCCGCGCCGACATGCACCGGCGCACCGTGCGAGTGGGTGAAAGGCCGGGTCGCCTCGAAGGCCGCAGGGACCAGGTCCCGGCGCACCGGGCGCATGGTGACCACCAGCGGCCCGCCGAAGGGACCCGCTGGCATGGTTTGAACCGCAGTCCGAAACATCGGCACATTCACTGCGGCATCTACGTTGCGCACCGATATCCCGGCATCCTCGAGGGCCTGCTCGAAAGTGAAGGAACAGCCGATAACGAAGGTGATCAGGTCGTCGCGCCAAAGGTCGGCGATGTCGGTGACTTCCTTTTCGAAAGCCCCGTTACGGAACACCCGATAGCGCGGCACGTCGCGCCGGATATCGATATCCCGCCCGAGCATCGGCAAGGCCGGATCACCGAGAACCGAGACACCGATCAGAGGACAGGGTTTGGGATTGTTGAGACAATACTGCAGAAAGGCGCCGGCATGGCTGGCGGGCAGAATCACCACATTGCCCTGCAGGTTGCCGCGGGCCAGGCCGGAGGTATGTCCGCTCAGAGCACCGGAGCGGGCCGATTGCCGAACCGCATGGCCCTGGGTACCGAAGTCGATGTCGTTCGCCGCTTTCATTCGGAAAGCCTAGCAAGAGCGATCTTATAAATTCCAATTCTAACTTTTGATTATTTTCGATAGATTTTTTTTATGAGATGAGGCGCGACGAAGGCCTTTGCGGCCTCGGCAACATCCGCCGGAACGCTGGAAAAGGGCGACATGGCGTAGGACGCGGTGAATCCGATGGCGTTGAGTTCGGCATCGGTTTTCAGCACCGCCAATTCGCCCGACGCCGTCTCTCTCGCCACCGCGGCCAGAGGTAGCGCGCCAATCCCGACGCCTTCCAGCACCAGCTTTGTCAGGGTGGAGAGCGACGAAGCGCTGGTAATCTTGAGCGGCGGCAGATCCGGTCCGCTCAGGAGTTCCAGCAACTCCCGATGCGGGCGCGTATTGCTCGCAAAGGTCAGAAGAGACTGCCCGGCAAGCTCCGCCGCCCCCCAGGCCTTATGCTGGGCCGCAAGCTGCGGGACTGCGACGAAGGCCATCTCGAAATGACAGAGTTCCAGGTTGGCGATACTGGGGTCCGACACCGGTCCCATGAGACAGGCCAGATCGATTTCCCGTTTGACCAACTGCTCTCGTAGAACCGACGTGGCGTCCACATGCATTTCTACGGACGTCGCCGGCTGTTCCGTGGAGAGCTGCGCCAGAAAGGCAGGAAACCAGGTCGCCACGAGGGTCTCGGAAACCCCGACTCTTAACGCTACGCCGGTGTCTCCTGCCCGGCCGAAATCCCGCAGCATGGCCGCTTCCAGCCGGATGAACTTCTCGGCGTAGGCCAAGAGCTTTCGGCCCTGCGGCGTCAACTGGATCGAACGCCCCTCTCGGTCGAACAGCACGACATCGAGGCTTTCCTCCAGGCTCGCAATCCGCGCCGAGATAGCCGGCTGGGTCAGATAGAGCTTCTCTGCCGCCTTGCGAAAACTCTTGAGCGTCGCCACCCAGTAGAACGTATCGAGATTTCTTTGCAGCATCGCCGCTCCGGGTTTGGTCTAGAGGTTACGGGCCGATTCTATCCTATCCCCCATGGTCCGCGCGTGGGTGAAACGGCACCCGCGCTAGCAGGCCCCATTCAGCCTGGGCTGCGCTTCGCGGAAAGCCTCGACGACCCAGTCCGCCACAGCGCGGACGGATTGGACCTCGCGCTGATCGGGCCGCATCAGTAACCAGGCCTCGCGGACCAGGTTCAAGTCTTTATGTTCCGGGACGACCGACAGCGGTCTTTCCGATCCGCGCCCAGACGCCGCCGCCAGATACATCGGCAGACAGGCCGCACCGGCCCCCTTCTCGACCGCATTGGCCAGAACGTCCAGATCGTTACTCCGCAATAGAGGTTCCGCGCCATCGAGCTTCCGTGCCACGAACCGGGCTTCGGGCAGGTGCGAAAGATCTTCGTGATACGTCAGCCAGCGGCGCCCTTCTCCGCGCTCATGTCCCACGGCGGCAAAAACGCCGAAACGGATATCCGCCAGTTTGCGTACGACAAGGTCACCCCGCTCGGGCCGCGCCAGGCGTACCGCCAGATCGGTTTCCCACCGCGCGAAGCTGACGTTTTCGTGGCCGGTGAGAAACCGCAGCGTGACCTTGGGATGCGCCTCCGCCAGTCCCGCGATCCGGGGGGCGAGGATATGGCGGACCATCATCTCAGTCGCGGCGATGCGGACGCACCCGACCGCTTCTTCCGTGTTCTCACCTGCCAGATGCTCCAACCGCAGCGCCTCGGCCTCCAAACGCTCGGCCTGGGCAATCAGCGAAGCGCCGCGCGTCGTCGGTATCCGGCGCCCATCATGAGCCTGAAAAATCTCCGTCTCCAGGGCGGATTCCAGGCGTGTGAGACGGCGCGCGACGGTCGTCTCATCCAGGCCGAGGCTGCGGGCGGCCGCCGCGAACGTCCCGCCTCGGGCCACCGCTAAGGCGACCCGCGTATCGTCCCAATTGACCATAGCTGCAAAAATGCAGGACTTGGCTGCAAATGTCGAGGATTTGCAGGTTGGGTCGAAACGCTAAATTAGAGACAGACGATTAATGCACTGGAGCACGACATGTCTGAACCCAAGACCCTCCTTAATCTGGCTGGCGTTACACTGGCACCTGCAAAGCTATTCGACGCCACTCTGGTGATGATCGATTTGCAAAACGAGTACAGCGAGGGCCCTCTCGCCCTGCATAAGATCGATACGGCGGTCAGCCATGCGGCTGCGCTGCTGCAGCGCGCCCGCGCCGCCGGCACGCCTGTGATTCACATTGCCCATGTCGGCGCGCCAGGTGGCGCCTTCGACCGGACGGCGCACCGGGGCCAGATCATGAATGCTGTTGCGCCCGAAAACGGCGAGACGGTTATTGAAAAGCGCAAACCCAATGCCCTGGCCGACACAAGCCTACAGGCAGAGCTGGAGAAGATTGGCCGTAAGGACCTTATCCTCGCCGGCTTCATGACCCACATGTGCATCAGCTCAACGGCTCGCGCGGCTTTCGATCTGGGCTACAGCAACACCATCGCCGCGGAGGCCTGCTCGACCCGCGCCCTACCGAACCCTTCCGGCGGCGCTGTCGATGCGCAGGTTCTGCACGACAGCGCGCTGGCTGCCCTGGCCGACCGCTTCGCCTGTATCGTGCCGTCGGTATCTGATATCGCGGACTGAAGCTTAAGCCCCGCTAATCCAAATACATAGGACCCGGATTACTGTGGAGCTCTTCGTAGTGGACCAGACTCTGTTCGCCCTCGAGCGAACAGGGCCGGCTGATCCAAAACGTTTACTAACAACCGTCAACACTTTGTCCGGCGTTTGGATTACTGCCTGTCGCCGCCGGTTGGCAACGGCGCCTTATTAACCCCCGATCCACGTCCAAGGATGTACCCGGACAAGCCAGCTAAAAGTGCTGCAAGCTCCTTGCCTTCCAACACACCAGTAATTCCAAATAAAATTATAGCAATCACAATAGAGAAAAGTGTGATGAACTGAATCCCAGAATCTTTTGAAAATATTTCAAATATAATGTTATCATTCGATCTTATAATTAAGAAAAAACCTAATATAACGATAAAAACTAGAGCAGCAAACATAACACTAATTCGAAGCCTAAAAGACAAATCGGCATCACTAACATCGATTAACTGTGCTATTTGATCATTTATTTTATCGAGATTTTCTTGTTTTTTTCTTATACTTTGCCTTAACTCACTCGAAGATCTTTCGAGATCGGATATCTCGTTTTCAAATTTTTTCTGGTTTTCCTCTATTGCGGCAATTGACTCTTGCCTATTTTTTTCCTCTTGCTGCTTTTGCTCTAGCAAGAACAACCTTCTTTGATTTAAATTTTCCAGTTCAAATTTGCTTTTATTATCTCTACTTATTGCAAATATTTTTATTTGTTCAAGATCATCTTCTAATTTTGCAATTTTTTCCTGAGAATCAATAATATCATTACTATTTTGCAAATCTAATATTCTTTTTTCAATTCTTTTCCTATCTAACTCATCTCTTTGTCTTTCATTTTCGGAATCAAAATTCAATCTTCGTATCGTTTCATCTAAATTCAATATCTCTTGCGATGCCCTTCTACTAACAGCAGGATTAACAAATCCGAAATTTCTCTGCTCATACAATTCCTTTAATTTAATTTCTTTGGTTTTTAACTGAGATCGAAGCTCATCAATTTCGCCAAGCAACGCATTTCTTTCGGCTCTTTTTTCTGAAAAAATCTCTGACCTATCGTTTGATTGCGAAAATATTGAAAACAATTTAGAAATTTCGTTCTCACTTTCCTCGGCAGCGTATGCTTTATCAATACAGCCAACATCCGGAAAGAGTAACACTACCAACAAGACAAAAAATGCTTTTTGCTTGAAACAATACATCGTACCATCCCCCGAGAATACGATTTTTGATAGATATTTATGTTAACATATATCTTTAAAATTGCATAATTAAATCAGCGTCCATTAAATACAATCCAGGATAACAAATGCGTTATGGATATCTGTACATATAAAATCGTGACATTTTTTTAGTTCACAATAATTAAAATTAAAGTAAAATATTCTTATTTTTGAATACTAAGCATAAAATATTCTAGAAAACCAAACAAACCGACAAACTTTAATCCAAGTACATGGGACCCGGATTGCTGTGGAGCTCTTCGTAGTGGACCAGGCTCTGTTCGCCTTCTAGTGAACAGGGCTGGCCGTCCCGGAAGGCCCATTCGCCGCGGTCGCAGTTTTGCGCGATGACGTAGCCGTTGATGTAGAAGCGCCGGTCGATTCTCGAACGGTTCGGCCCGGAGCCGTGCAGGGTGTGGACATGCCAGAGGGCAACATCCCCGGGCGACATCTTTAGCACCGAAATTTTGTCCGACCGGAGACCGAAACCGGACAAATCCGCGGTATTCATTTCCTGATCCATGGACCGCTTCGTCGGATCGAAGGGCAGATCCCCGCGCAGGTGGCTCTCCGGACAGACCACCATGGCACCGTTTTCCATACTGTGCGGGTCAATGGCGATACCAGTCTGAATGTAGGAGTTCGCCAGGTCCCGGTAGGCCTCGCGCGGCCGTCGCGAGCGTGAATCTTGATGAAAGCCGAACTCTGCCGAAGCGCCGGGCGCTTTCCAGTGCATCTGATTGATGATCTGTTTCAGGTCCCGTCCGATCAGAGGCTCCAGAATATCGAGCATGCGCGGATCCCGCCGGACCCGCTCCAGAGTTTCGTCGATCCAGCCCGGCCACTGCACATAGCGCAAGATCCGGCCCTTTGCGGCATCGTCGGCAAGGCAGAAAAAGGTGTTGCGGTCACGCCAGTTGCGGCCGTCGGCGAGCGCCCGCTCGTGAATGGCATCGAAGGCACCTGCCATCTCGGCAACTTCTTCGGGCGAAAACACGCCCTTGACGACGGCATAACCCTCGGCACGAAACTGGGAAACGTGATCCTGAGGCATGAACGACCCGCTTACCGGTTGGATTCGCGCCCAAGATTATCGCCGCGAAGCTAACAATCGATAAATGAAACTTCCGTGTCAAAAGGCCCAAAATCCAAGGACCGGCTTAGGCTTTCTCACTGGAGTTGCATAACAATACCCTCTTCGAGGATTGGGTGGAGACATTCACCGGCCGCATGACACCACCCGCGGCGTCAAATCGCGACATCTTTGCGGCGGAAACCATATAACCCACCGCCACCCATTAGTTTTCCGCATGCAACGGGATAGAACTTCGCATTTGTCTTGCCGAAGACGACGCGACAGTCTGAACTCCATCTCGAGTGACTTGGAGATTCCAGATGAGCGATCAGGCAATCAAGGCCGCAGCCTTCAAGGCTCTGCACGAACGTCCAGGCGCGTTTCTGTTACCCAATCCCTGGGACGCCGGAACGACGCGTTTGCTCGAAGACCTGGGATACGAAGCCCTGGCCACCACCTCTTTCGGTCTGGCCAACATGCTGGGACGGCGGCAGGCCTCACCACAGGAGATTCTGGATAACCTGCGGCTGATCTGCGCGGAAACCTCTTTGCCGGTGAACGCCGACCTGGAAGACTGCTTCGCGCTGGAACCGGCCGAAGCTGCAAAGGCAATCACTCTGGCCGCCGATTGTGGGGCCGTGGGCGGCTCGATCGAAGACTACAGCGCCGGCCTGGAGACACCGCTGCTCGACTTCAATCTCTCGGTCGAGCGTGTTGCCGCTGCGGTTGAAGCGGCCCGGTCTCTGCCCTTCCCTTTTATGCTGACCGCCCGCGCGGAAAACCTGCTGTATGGCCTCGCCGATCTCGACGAGACCATCCGCCGGCTGCAGGCCTTCGAAGCCGTCGGGGCAGACGTGCTCTACGCGCCGGGTCTTTACAGTCTCGAAGACATCCAAACGGTCGCTTCGTCCCTGACGAAACCGCTCAATGTGGTGATGGGTTTCGCCGACCCGTCTCTTACCCAGACAGACCTAGAAGATGCCGGCGTGAAGCGAATCAGCATCGGTGGCGCACTTTCCCGTGTCGCCCTGCGGGCCTTTTTGGAAAGCGCAAAAGAGATGAAAGCAGGAAGTTTCGGTTTCCTGCGCAACATGGCTTCCGGCAAGGAGCTTCACAAAGCCTTCAAGCCATAGAGATTACGGGTAGGCAGACGACTCGGCGCTGCGCCACTCGCCGGTTTGATCCAGCACCGGGGAGAATTCGCGAAACTGCCAGCTGTAGGGCAAGGCTCGTTCGATCTGGACAAACTCCTCCAGGCGAAAACGCATCAAACGCTCAGCGCCGTCAAAGCTCTGCAGTTCCGGACCGTCCCAGACCACCTCGCAGCGCCCGGTCAGATACAGCAGATCGCCATTCTCGAAGTCGATAAACAACAGTCCGGCCCCTGCGTTGCGGAGCAGATTACCGATGGTATTGAAATAGAGATTGCCGCCGAAGTCCGGCCAAACAAGGATCTTCTCATCCTCAATACGCACGAAACCCGGCTTTCCGCCGCGGTGCGAAATATCGACACCCTCGGTGGCGGCGCCGCGCGCTTTTGAAAAGCAGGTGGCAATGAAGAAAGTGTCCGCTCGCTGCACCAGCGCCTGTTGCGCAGTCCCCAAGGCCTTTCCGAACTGTCTCTTGGCCGATGGTACAGTCCGTCCTGCTTCAAAGCTTCGCGTCAGGTCGCGTTTGTGGATGAAGCGCGGACAATTGCCGAAGGACTGATCCACCCCGACCGAGAAAGCACCGGGGCGTAAGGATTGAATTTTGCCGTTCATCCGGTTCCGGCGCCGGCTGTGAAACTCGAGGCCAAGCAGCCCAAGCTCCTGGCCCTCTTTCAAGGCCGCCGCCAGCGGATCCCCCAGAAGAGGCTTAGCCGCGACATCGAGCCGTTTCGGATCAGGAGAAGAGACGAAACCTGGGGAACCGATCAAGACCGAGGCCCAAGGCCGCCCCTGAGGATCCACATGACCGACGAACAGCATCGGAAGATTCGCGAAGAACTCCCGATGCTGATCCGGCATATAGTCCCGCACGATCCTTTGGCCGACACGTTCGATCCGGTCGCGAACACCGGCGCGGCTTTGAGCTTCCTGCTCGCCCTCGTGAAATGGCGAGCCATCTGCGCCCCATCCCCGTTCGGTCATCGCGTTTGTTCCCGGCCTTCCAAAGATACGATCGTGCAGTCCTGAGTTCCGACTTTCGACAATTAGGCGGCAAGTCCAGCTTTGGTCGCGGGCATGGCGACAAAACCAGGCAGCGCTTCGATCCGCGCCAGCCAAGCCCGCACGTTCGGGAAAGGCTCGAGAGAGACATTCCCTTCCGGCGCGTGCGCAATGTAGCTGTAGCCGGCGATATCGGCGATGGAAGCCTTCGCGCCAGTCAGGAAATCGCGATCCGCCAGCACGCCGTCCATGATCTTCAGGATCCCTTCGGCCCGGGCGATCAACTCTTCCGCATTCAGCGGCGCGCCGAAAACCGTAACCAGCCGTGCCGCCGCGGGACCAAAAGCAATCTGCCCCGCCGCGACCGACAGCCAGCGCTGAACTTCGGCAGCAGCCTTCGGATCACTAGGATACCAGGTGCCGTCGTCGTACTTGCCCGCCAGGTAGATCAGAATCGCATTGGAGTCCGCGACGACCACGCCGGAATCATCGATCACAGGCACCTGTCCCAGGGGGTTCAAGGCCAGAAAGTCAGGCGCCTTGTGCGCGCCATTCGCCATGTCGAGATCGACGGGCTCGTAGGGGAGGCCCAGGATCGACATAAAGAGCTCGGCCCGGTGGCAGTGTCCCGACAGAGGGTGGCGGTATAGCTTGATCGCTTGAATGGGTTTCATAACTTGTCCTTCATCTTTCAGGATTGAATTTTACCGAACGTTTGTTAAAACTCAAAACACGGTGTCGTTACGTCGCTTTGTCTCACGCGACTTGAGAAGCGGCCGGTTTAGAGAGTTACGCTTTTGACGCCAGCAGCCGCTCCGGCAAACTAGCCATGACCCTTTTGAAGGCACGGGACGAGCCTGTGACCCTGGTGTAGACCAGAGCCCCCTCGATCGACACCAGGGCATCTTCGGCTCGCTGGCGTGCTGTCGTCTTGTCGATCCCTGCTTCAACCAAGACCTCTGCGATCACCTTCTCCCAGGCCTTGAGCCCTTCGGTGAGAGAGTCGGAAAACAGCGCACCGGCCTGCCCAATTCCAAAAACATCCAGAATGCAGGCGCGGGTCCCGCCGCAATAATAGCCGTCCAACGCCGTCGCCATCTTCTTGATCCGGGCCTTCGGCGCTTCTTGACCCTGGAGAGGCTTAAATACGTTTTCATCGAACCAGGCACTCACCTGCTCGATCACAACAGCCGCCATCTCCTCCTTACCGCCAGGGAAATAATGGTAAAGGCTCGCCTTCTTCAGTCCCGTCGCCTCGGACAGGCGGGCAAGACTGGTTCCCTCATAACCCAGCTCCCGAAAGGCAACGGCCAGTCGCTCAATGACTTCTTCTTTCGGCAGCAAAGGTGGTGGCATGGAATGGTGTCTCGAAGAATATTGTTGACCGATCGTTCGGTAAAACTATATCCAGTATCTGTGAATTGCAAGCTGCGACGGAAAAATCTTACCCGACGTAGCGAAAGGACCGAAGGACGGACAGTCCGGCGGGAGCCAGACAATACGGGAAGCGGGTTATGGACGAGCCATCGTATGTGAGTGACATCGCCTTCACCCCTGCGGTCAAAAAACTGCAGGAACGCTATGGTTCCCGGCAGAGCTACGCCGACATGGACAGCGCATCTGAGTGGCCGGACCGCGTAACCGGAGAGCTCGCCGCCTTTCTGGCCGACCGCAACTCTTTCTATCTCTCGACGGTAAATGCCGAGGGACAGCCCTATATTCAGCACCGCGGCGGGCCGAAGGGCTTTCTTCAGGTGCTGGACGAAAAGCGCATCGCCTTCGCCGATTTCAGAGGGAACAAGCAGTACATCACCGCCGGGAATCTCAGCGAGACGACCAAGGCCTTTATCTTTCTGATGGACTACATGGGCCGCCAGCGCGTGAAACTTTGGGGCCGCGCGGAAGTTTCCGAAGATCGGGAGCTCATCAAACGCCTGACCGTGGAGGGCTACCGCGCCCGCCCGGAACGCGCGATCATCTTCACCATCGAGGCCTGGAGTGCCAACTGCCCGCAACACATTCCCGCGAAGTACGACGAGGCGGTCGTCGCTCAGGCTCTCCAAAAGCTCGAAGCAAGGATCGTCGAGTTGGAAGCGGAACTTGCCGAGCTCAAGAGCTGACGCTTCAGGCCTGGGCGCGCAAATCCTCCAGCTCGGTCATCAGACTGAGCGCACGTTTTGCGAAGTCCTTTAACTGCGCGAGGGATTTGTAGACCCGCACAAGAGCCAGCATGATCGCGAACCAACCGGTCGCGATGCCCGCGCGCAGCGTCGAAAGGAAGAGCGAAATCAGTCGCCCGACTATGCGGCTGCCGAGCGCAAAGACATCTGCGCGCAATTTCAGACGCGCCGTCAAGTTTTCGACGGCTGCTGTATCCGCGCGCGCGTTCACGAAGACCTCAAAATCCCAGTCACCGTCGTGAAAGACCATCATCTGTTGAGGGTCGGATCCACGCAGCAGCTTCTCTTTCATGAACTGAAAGCCATCGACAACCGCCTTTACCGCTGCTTTGACATAGGAAAAGGCCTGGAGTGCCGCACCTTTCACAAAGCGGGTCAGGTTGGTTACGACCCGTTTCGCCACACGCTTGACCGTGTTGAAGATCTTACCGAAAACCGTCTTCAACCACTTCCACGCCCGCGATATGCCATCCCAAAGGCGCGCGCCCAGCGATTTGATCGCCCCTCGGACACCGGAGACGGTCTGCTCGTTCGCCAGTACCCGCTCGACGACGCGATCCGCATCGGCCGGGTCTTCTTCGGCCGGCAGGTCGAGATGGATCGCGACCAGGTGTTTGAAAAACCAGGTCAGCACGGCGGTCTCGTCCCGCTTTCCCCGTGCATTGAAATTCTTGTCTTTCCCGTGGTCCTCGCAGAAATCCTCCATGGCGGAATCGAGGCTCTGGCGAAAGCGGTCAGGCTGCTGGAAGGGACCACGCCGCTTAAAGTTGCCGATATCGATGTTGTAGCCGTAAAGCCAGAGTTCGATGCGCGCTAGATCGCGCAGGAACTTCGTCACCGCTTCCTGGTCCTGCTTCTGAACGGGCCGCGGCGCAGTCGCGAGAAGATAGTCTCTCGCCAGCGCACAGAGCCCCTGCTGGTCGAACAGAGTTTCCAGCGTTACCACAGAAAAGGAAGGCGATAGCCGCTCAGCATCGGGCTGCATCAAAGCCATGAGGCGCACAAACGCGGCGAGGCCCTCGCGCACTTCCTTCTCGCTCTGCCTCTGCTTGCTGCCAAGCCGAGAATCGGGGCGCGGCGGAAATTTGGTCAGGCCGAGCGCGAAGAGACGCAGGTAGACCGCGCGCCACAGCACCTCGCCCTGCCGCCCCCGATCCAGCCAGCGCACCACTTCGATGGGATGTTCGAAACTTGCAAGCTGCTGCAGCGCTTCCCAGGTTTCGGCCCCTGCCCGGTTGTCAGGCGCCAGACCAGCGTCCTGTTGAAAGCGGGCAAGGGCGATCTGAATGTCGCCGTCTCCCGCGTGCCCCGGCGATCTGGGCTTGTGCCCGAAGCGAACCTGCTCCGCCTGCAGTTCGGTCGGCGGCCGCTTCGCCAGATAGCCGAGCAAAAAGAGGTAACCGCCTACGACGCGCCGACGCGCCAGCAGTTCCTCTTTATTCAGGTTAGCGGTTCTGTCGCCCAGATAGCCTTCCGCAACGGCTTCGTCGAGCGCAGCGCCGACCTGATCGAAAGCCGACAGTTCCTGCATGCTCATAAGGCTTTAGCTGGTGCCGGTCTCTTTGCTGATGCCGTCCCGGATCGCGCCCAGGAAGAGGTCGACGGTCGCCTTGCGCGACTGCTGGCCGACCTGCACCGCGCTGTTATGCGCCGCGATAGCCGAGGCGAAGGGCTTGCTGGTGATAAATTGATCGATGTCGCCGTCGATTTTCATATCGGTGAAACCGACCACGTCGATCTTGCCCCCCGTGTTGGCGGCACGCAGGAAGTCCGGCAGCCGAACGTCCTTGCCCGGCAGGCTGTCGACCGTGGCTTCGATCTCTCCTGTAAAGGTGCGAACATTGAGTTGAGAGAGATCGCTAATTCCGTTTTTGATACTGTCCAGCGCGTCTTTAAATGACATCAAAAAGTCTCCCTGAAATTAACTGATTAAACTCACGAGGCTTTCCGACTTGGTAGCACAGAGGGAGATTGTTGCATATTGCGAATAGCACACCATAAACTTGCGCATTCTTAAAAAGCCGCGCGGCTGAGGCGACTCGGCCAAGTGGTAGCGCGGCGCCAGACCAGCAAATCGTTTCGACTCTATAAATCTGTACAGGGCACATTGGCCCATCGGGGGAAAAATGCTGAAAGGCAAGGCGGTCGAGACCTATGATTTCGAGGATCACGTCTATCCGGATGAACTAGAGGAAATTCGGGAACGCCGCGTATCGCGCGGCAGTTTCAGCGAGCCGCGTGGCGAGGGATTACCCGACTTCGACGGACTCATATCCGAAGACACACCTCCTTCGAACGTTCTCGCCCATGTCATCGACGAACTTCAGGATTCCGGCAACGAGTCCGCTTGGACCTCGGATCCAGATGTGCGCCACAGCGGTCTTGTCGGTCTCGCTTTTTCCGGCGGCGGCATCCGTTCCGCCACTTTCAATCTGGGTGTCATGCAGGCCCTCAAGAGAATGGGCCTCTTCAGTTGCGTAGACTACCTCTCAACCGTCTCCGGCGGCGGTTACATCGGCTCCTGCATCTCTTCGACGCTGGCTTCAATTCGGGATGTTCCCGCGGAAGACAGTAAGAAGGAGCCGCTGGCGGAGATTTTCGGCCATAAGCAGGGCGAGCTCGAGCCCAGCGTCTTTCGGCATCTGCGCGACAACGCCAATTATCTGGCGCCGGACGGCCTGCGCGACGTGTTACGCATTCCTGCCATCCTGTTGCGGGGTATGGTTGTCAACCTGTTGGTGATCCTACCCTACCTTATTCTGGCGGCCCTGATAACCCTCGCGATCAAACCTGATTATGCGAGTTTGAGTCTGCCCACTATCGCCAAGTTTATGAGCTTCTGGCCGATAACGGAACTCGGCAATTCCTTCGTTCTCACCAAGCTGCTTTCGATCCTTCTGATCATCACCTTTGCGGCCTTCCCGTTTTTTCATATGTACCGCCAGGAGATGACGCTAAATGCCCGCACCAACTGGGAACTGCGCAATCGGGTCGGCGGCTGGCTCAGCCTCTTTATCGTCGTGATTGGCGCGACTGCCTTCGTCGAGTTGCAACCCGTCGCCATCAAGTTCTTTTACGACCACAGTAACGGCGGTTTCTCCACTTTGGACGGCTTTACCCTGGGATCCGGATTGATCGGATCTCTGGTCGCAGCTTTCGCCGAAAAACTCCTGCCGCGTTTGGAAAAGCTCGCCGGCAGGCTGACAGTCTATGCAATCGGCGCCATCGGTGTCGGTGTGGTATGGCTGATCTATATCTATATCTGCGTCCACATCTTGAAGGCGCATAACGCGCCTGCCGAAAGCGCGGGCCTTTCCCTCTTCGACCCGCTTGTAATCGGCTTGATCGCGCTGGTGGTCTGGGTCTACACGATCTTTACGGTCGATGTGAATTTCACCGGCATCCACAAATTCTACCGTGACCGCTTAAGCAAAGCCTACATTGTGGGCCTGGAGAAACCGGACGACAGCGAGGTGGAGACGGACGACTTCTCGGAATACGAGGTCGTGCACAAGGACAAGACGAAGCTCTCCGAGCTGAACACGACTGACGGTCCCTATCACCTGATCAACACCCTCCTGAACCTCAAAACCACCAAGGAACGCTATCGATCGGGCCGTCATGGCGATTTTTTCGTCTTCAGCAAGAACTATATCGGCGGGGAAATCACCGGCTACAGCCAGACCCATGATATGGAAAACGCAAGCCGCCACATCGACCTGGCGACGGCAATGGCGATCTCCGGTGCCGCCGCCGCGCCCAACATGGGCAAGATCACGGTCAAGCCTCTCGTCTTCATTCTCGCGATGCTGAACATCCGCTTGAACTATTGGCTGCCGAATCCGGCCAAACTCGTGACCCACGACGATATGCCGGCCTCGCTGAGAAAGAGCCCCTTCTTTCGCGTCGGCCCGCTCTATCTCATCGCCGAGATGCTCGGTCGGAACACAGCCGAGAGCAAATACATCAACCTCTCCGACGGCGGTCACATCGAAAACCTGGGCATCTACGAACTGGTCCGGCGTAACTGCCGCCTGATTATCGCTGGCGATGGAGAGGCCGATCCCGAACTCACCTTCAACGGATTGGCGGAAGTGATCCGCATGGTCCAGATCGACTTCGGCATCAAGATCGAGGTGTCGGGTCTGGACGAAATCCGCCGCGGCGAACAGCATCATGCGGTCGGCACCATCCACTATCCGAACGGTCGCATCGGCAAGCTGATCTATCTTAAATCCTCGCTGCTAGGCGACAACAACCTCAAGGCCACGCTGGAAAAAGAGAACTACATCACCTCGCCCTACCGGGATGACAATCTATTGTTCGACGACGGTGCCTACATCGCCCACTACAAGGCGAAACACCCGAACTTCCCGCATGAGTCGACGGGCGATCAGTTTTTCGATGAGGCCCAGTTCGAGTGTTACCGCGCGCTTGGCTACAGCGTCGCCATGACCACCCTGCAGGCCTGGGACCGGTCAGGTCCAAGTGGCTTGGGCGGATTGGACCTTGGCGACCTGAGAGATCAGTAGCGCTCGAAGATCGCCTGAATATCCTCCGGATCCTCGCTGCGGGTCAGTGCCAGCATGGTCAGCACCCGCGCCTTCTGCGGGTTGAGGTTATCCGCCGTGACAATGCCCTCTTCGCGCATGGAGGCGCGCCGCAGGACGCGGCCGCTTCCGGCCCTGCTGCTCATAACCACTGTCACGCCCTCGGCCCGTGCCGCCAGCGCGGCTTCCTTCTGGGCCGGGGTCACCAGGCCCGGCGCGACGCTGGAGAGCACAAGACCGCGCGCCCCCGCCGCCACAAGGGCCTCAATCGCGGCGCCGTCGGCTCCCGCATAACTGGCCACGATGTCGACACGCGGCAGGGTCTCCCACCCAGTCAAATCGAATTCGGTGTCGGGCGCATGACAGCGCGCTGGGCGGCGATAAACCGCGACCCTTCCGTCCGGATCCGCGTAGCCAAGCATCCCCAGATCCGGGCTTTGAAAGGTTTCGAGCCGATGGGTCGAAGTCTTGGTCACTTCGCGCGCCGCCTGGATTTCTTCGTTCAGCATAACCAGCACGCCGAGGCCGCGCGCTTCTTCCGAGGCCGCCACCTGCACCGCATTCACCAGGTTCGGGCCGGCGTCTGAACCCAAGGCGTTCTTCGGCCGTTGAGCTCCCACCACCACGACAGGAACAGCGGTCTTCAGCGTGAGATTCAGGAAATAGGCCGTCTCTTCGAGAGTCGCCGTCCCATGCGTGACCACGATGCCGTCGGGCGGCTCGGGTCCGTCAACAAGATCGTGGATCGTCTGCACCAGTTCGATCCAGTCGCCAGGGGAGACCGCCGAGCTGGAAAGTGCCCTGAAAGACAGGTGCCGGACTTCCGCGAAGGTCCCGATTTCGGGAAAGCGCGCCAGCACTTCTGCTATATCGTGGCGTGTGCCGAATTCCACATACTCATAGGTATCCCGCCCATGCCGGCCATCGAAGGAGATGGTTCCACCCGTCCCGATCACCACGACTCTCGGCCGCCGTCCGTCATTCGTCACAAGCACCTCCTTGCCGTGAAGCCAGGAATACATGGAAACGCGTTTCGCAAAGTCTCGCGCCATTCTTCGCGAGAGCCTATCCCCAGCACCCGATTCGGACGCAATCTGCAGTCGTAAATAACAATGTTATTTTTTTCATACAGTGTTACATTTGGTTTCTAAATCAGCGCTTCGAACAGGAGTCCGCCATGCCCAAGGTTATCTTCGAAAAAGACGGCCGCATCGGCCGGATTACACTGAACCGGCCTGAGGTGCTCAACGCCATCGACGGCGACCTGCCGGGCGAACTCGCGGCTTCTGTCGAAGAGGCAAACGCAGATCCAGGGATCCACGTCATCCTGTTGTCAGGCGCCGGGCGCGCTTTCTGCGCCGGCTACGATCTCAAGGCTTACGCCGAGGCCAGCGACACCGGCGGCGCTATTCAGGAGATGCCGTGGGACCCCATGAAGGACTACGCCTTCATGATGCGCAACACGGAGCTCTTCATGTCGCTTTGGCGCAGCCACCGTCCGGTGATCTGCAAGGTGCAGGGTTTTGCGGTTGCCGGCGGCTCCGACATCGCACTTTGCTCGGACCTGGTGGTGATGGCTGAGACCGCGGAGATCGGCTACATGCCGGCACGCGTCTGGGGCTGCCCCACCACCGCCATGTGGGTCTACCGCCTCGGTGCCGAGGGTGCCAAGCGCATGCTTTTCACAGGTGACCGGATCGACGGCCGCGAGGCGGAGCGTGTCGGCCTCATCCACAAGGCGGTTCCCGACGCGGAGCTGGAAGACGAAGTCGAGGCCCTCGCCGATCGCATCTCCCGCGTGCCCATCAACCAGTTGATGATGCACAAGCTGATGATCAATCAAGCCATCGAGGCTATGGGCCTGCGCAACACCCAGATGTTGGCAACTGTCTTCGACGGTATCACTCGCCACAGCCCGGAAGGGGTCAATTTCAAGCAACGGGCTGAGGCCGCCGGCTGGAAGACGGCCGTGCAAGAACGCGACAGCGGCAGCTACGACTGGACCGCCGACCGGCCCTTCGACGACCCGGTCTGATCCATGGCGCGCCCCTCACAACGCCCTGACGGGAAGGCCCGCAGGCAGCGCGCGACCGCGTTGCGGGACCTGCGCCGCAGCCTCCTTATCAAAGCCGCCAAACGCATCTTCAACGCCGTCGGCCTGGAGGGCGCCACCATGCGCGCCATCGCTGCTGAGGCCGGCTGCAGCACCGGCGCAATCTATCCTTACTTTCAAGGTAAGGAGGAACTTTACGCTGCCGTGCTCGCCGAAAGCCTTTCAGCTCTCAAGCTGGAAGTGACAAGCGCCCTCGATGATGCGGCCCTAACGGAACGACCCCAGGCGGGTTTGCGCGCCTTCTTCGACTACTACCGCCGGAACCCTGACGATCTCGCGCTCGGCCTCTATCTCTTCGGCGGTATACAGCCCAGAGGCCTCAACGCGAAACTCAACCGGGCTCTGAACAAGCAGCTCCGCGAGATCTTCGATCTGGTCGAAGTGGCCTTCGCTGAAGTCGGTGTCCTAGATCCCGCGGACCGGACCGCAGCGGGTATCGCCCAAGCCACCGGCGTCCTGATTCTCGAACAGACCGGCCGTCTAAATCTCTTCCAGCGCAACGCCGAAACGCTCTTCTCCAACTACCTCGCAACGACGTAAGCGCGTCACCGCTTCCATAAAACCTTCACTTTTATCCCTAACCTTGAATGATAAGGATAGTCATGTACCGGCGAGAAAGGCCGGAACTCTCGGCAAACACTGTCCTAAGGAAATCAGAAGCTGGTGAGCGATAAGAGACTTCAATGGATTGAGGACTGCGGCGCCGATCTGCTGGACAGCCTCCGGAGTGTCTACCAGGGCGAAAGCCCCATGCCGCAAGGACAGGTCAGCAACCTCGCCATCTCGGATAAAGGGATAGCGCGCGACGCCCTGGGACAGATCTGGCGCGATCTCGTTACCGACAGCACGCAGTTGGCCTCACCCTGGATGATCGGTCACATGGATACTGCGCCGCATCCCGCGGCGGCCATGACCGATGCAATCGTCTCGGCCCTTAACAACAATCTGCTCTTCCGCGAGCTGTCGCCCCTGGCCAGCCGGATCGAGGAGCTGCTGACCGCGGAGTTCGCTCAGCAACTACATCTGCCGCAGACGACACCGGGCCTCTTTTGCAGCGGCGGCTCGCTCGCCAACCTGACCGCTCTCTTCGCGGCTGTCGGCGGCTACTCAGGCAGCGTTCCGCGCGACGACATCCTGCTGGCCCTTCCGGACAGCGGCCATACTTCGTTGACCAAGGCGGCGGCCATTCTCGGCTTTCCAGCACGCAATGTAGTCAAGATCGCGACCGACGAAGGCGGACGCCTGCGGCCTGAAAACCTGGATGCGGTGCTCGGGCGTTCCAAGCATGCTCAAAAGATTGCCGTTGGAGTCATGGGCGGCACGGTGACCGGCGCCGTGGACGATTTCTCGGACCTGGGCGAGGTCACCCATCAGCACGGCGCCTGGTTCCACATTGACGCAATCTATGGCGGCGCGCTGGCTTACAGCCGGCATCACCGTCACCACCTGACCGGTATCGAGAAGGCCCATTCCCTTGTACTGGGACCGCAGAAGTGGCTCTTCGTGCCCAGGTTGAGCGCCCTCGCCCTCTTCCCCGGCGCCGAGACAGGTGACGACTTCGACCGCCGCCTGGGCATGACGATGCCCTACTCCGCGGGCAGCGAAAGCCATCGCGGCACTTGGGGTCTTCAAGGTTCGCGCCGCGCCGATGCCCTTACGCTGTGGGTGCTGCTCAAGATGCTCGGCCGCAAAGAGATGGGCCGCCTGGTCGACGAGGGAATCGCACTGACCCGGCGGTTTCACAGCCTGCTGGAAAGCTCCCCTGCGACAACGCCGATGCACCTGCCCGATCTCAACCTGCAGGTCTTCCGTCTCGGGGCCGCCGACAAGACCGGCAAGCGTTTGCTAAGGGTGCAAAAGCAACTTGCGGAAAACGGCCGCGGATGGCTCAGCGTCGCTCCTTGGAAGGGCGAATACCTGCTGCGCTCCGTCCTGCTTAATCCGGAAACCACGGATGGTCATCTGGAAGACCTGCTCCGGGATCTTGAGGGAATTAACGACTCTTGAGCGCCCGCTCGATCAGTTCGTCCGCCACGCCCAGATAGTTGGTCGGATCACGCACCCGGTTCCAGTCCACCGGCGCGTCGCAACGCTCGGCCAGCAAATCCATAAGATGCCGGCCGCTTTGCAGTGCCTCCCGGCAAGCTTCCTTTACCAGCGCCTGCGCCTCCGGCCGCGGCAGATGTTCCGCCAGCGCGAAGGTTGCCGCCTCGGCGAGCAACAGACCCTGCGAGCTCTCCAGGTTTGCACGCATCCGCACCTCGTCCACCTGCAGGTTGGCGGCCAGATAAGCGGCTTGTCTGAGGGATGCGCCCGCCGCCACCACCATCTGTGGCAAGGTCATCCATTCCAACTGCCAGGTCGCACCGCCGCGTTCCTGCTCCTGCAGCAACGCCTGATGCAGTCCGGGCAAAAGGGTGGCGTTGAGGCTTGCCAGGGTCACCAGCGCCTCGCTGGCCACCGGATTGGCTTTCTGCGGCATGGTGCTGGAGCCGCCGCGCGACCCGCCAGGCGCGGCCTCACGAACCTCGCCGACCTCCGATTGCGACAGCAACACGATGTCCTGCCCCATCTTTCCGAGGCTCCCCGTGACCAGCGACAGCCAAGCGGCAAATTCAGCAAGGCCGTCGCGCTGTACATGCCAGGGAACGGGCGGACAGGCCAGGTCCAGTTCCGCCGCCAGTGCTTCCATTACCTCCACACCACGCTCTCCAAGAGCCGAGAGCGTGCCGACGGCACCGCCGAACTGAAGCGCCAGCAAGCGCGGACGCAATTCCTGAAGGCGCGTCCGATGGTTCTGCAGCGGGGTTTGCCAAGTTACGACCTTCAGCCCGAAGGTTGTGGGGAGGGCCTGCTGGGACCGCGTGCGCGCCGCCACAAGCGTGCCGCGGTGTTTCTCCGCAAGCAGCCCCAGCTTTTCGATTACTTCGTCGAGATGGCGTTCCAGGATCTCAAGCGCATCCCGCAGGGTCAGAACCAGCGCCGTGTCCATCACATCCTGACTGGTTGCACCCCAGTGCAGATACTGCCCGGCTTCCGGATCCATCTCGGCACGCAAAGCCGCGACGAGCGCGGGCACGGGCACACCGGCGTTCGCGGTGCCCTCCGTTAAGGCGGCCTGCGGAAGAGTGATCTCTCCCAGGGCTTTGTCGATGGCTGTCGCCGCCTCTGCCGGAATGATTCCAAGCCGGCCTTGGACCCGGGCCAGCGCAGCTTCAAAATCTTGCATGCGCGCGACCGCGGCTTGGTCGGCGAATAACGATGCGACTTCGCTATCGGAAAGCAACGACGCGAAGATCTGAGAGTCGAAGGGGCTGACGGTCATAACGCAAGCTTACCCGAATTCAGACGTCGAAAAATACCGTCTCCTGCGGGCCCTGCATATGTATGTCGAAGCGGTAAACCGGCCCCGCCTCGCCGTCTTCCTTGCGCGCGATCAGGGTTGCGCGGCGCTCTGAAGGCACCACGCTCAGTACCGGATCGGCCGCCTGCGCCGCGCCGTCTTCGGGAAAATAGATTCGCGTGTACAGGTGGTTCAGCAACCCACGCATAAAAACGATGACATTGATATGCGGGGCTTGTCCGTCGCCGGCAGCGCCTGGCTTGACGGTATCGAAGAAAAACCGCTGCTGTGGATCGGTCCCTGTGCCTACGCGTCCAAAGCCTTTGAACCCAGCATTGGACGCGCGATCATCGGCCGGATGGGCGTAGCGTCCGGCGGAATCGGCTTGCCAGATCTCGATCATGGCATCGCCGGCCGGGTTTCCCTCGCCGTCGAAAACCTGACCCTCGATGCGAATCCTCTCCCCGTTTCCCGATGCATCCTCGACCACCGGCGAGGCGATGGAGGTCAGATCGTAACCGTACTGCTCCGGTGTCAGGCCGTAGGCAAAGAAAGGCCCGATCGTTTGCGAGGGCGTTTGTTTCCTGTTCACCCGTCAAACCTCCGTCGGCGTTTCATGGCGGCCGCGCAGCACGATGTCGAAGACATATCCCAACGCGACACCCGGTTCCGTTGCATCGAGGGAAAAGCCAGCGACCAGGCGGTCGCGTGCCTCCGCGGGCGAGGCCTGAAAGATCGGATCCAGATCGAGAAGCGGATCGCCCGGAAAATACATCTGCGTGATCAGACGCGTGGTGAAAGCCGGACCGAAAAGGGAGAAGTGAATGTGGTTCGGACGCCAGGCATTGTGGTGATTGCCCCAGGGATAGGCACCCGGCTTGACGCTTCGAAAGCTATAGCGTCCCTCCGCATCGGTGGCGCAGCGCCCAGCACCGGAGAAATTGGGATCCAAGGGCGCATCGTGCTGATCCGACTTGTGGATGTATCGCCCCGCGGCGTTGGTTTGCCAGACTTCGACCAGAGCGTTGGGCACGGGCCTGCCGTCTTCATCGAGCACGCGGCCGGTGACGATGATGCGCTCTCCCTGCGGCTCTCCATCTTTCGCACCGTTTCTGGTCAAATCATTATCCAACGGGCCGACTGCGTCATGCCCGTAAACCGGCCCCGTCAACTCGGAGAGCGATTGCGTTAAGGGCACAAGCGGCTTGGTCGGACTGCGCAGAACCGTCGACTTATAGCCGGGGCTTAAACTAGCCGGATGGCTGTCCCAGTCACGCGGTTTGAAAAGCTCTTTCTCGCTCATGTTCCGTTCTGCCCTTCCGCCTCTTCGCGTTCCATCTCGGCAAATGTCGCCTTGGCGATCTTCATAGCCGCATTCGCCGGCGGCGCGCCGGCGTAGACCGCGACCTGCAGCAAGACCTCCTTGACGTCCTCCATGCTGGCGCCGGTGTTGCGGGTGGCGCGAAGATGCAGGGCCAATTCCTCCTGGTGGCCCAGCGCCGCCAGCAGGCCGACCGTCACCATGCTGCGCTCGCGCGGCGTTATGGCGTCGCGCGACCAGACCGAGCCCCAGGGCCCTTCGGTGATATAGCGCTGAAAGTCCTCGTCGAACGCGGTTTTCCTGGCCTCGGCACCATCCACGTAGCGGTCGCCCAGCGTCGCCCGCCGCGTTTTCATCCCCCGTGCGTAGCGGTCCTCAGACAAGCCCATTCTCCTTCAGGAAGCCGGCCAGCAATGCCGCCAGCTCGTCCGGCTTCTCGATGCAGGGAAGATGTCCTGCACCCTCGATCACTTCCAAACGGGCGCCGGGAGTAAGCGCGGTCAGCTCGCGCATCAGGCTTGGCGGCGTCGAGCCGTCCTCATCGCCCACAACGCAGAGGGTCGGCACGCGGATCGCCTTGGCGGCTTCGGTCATATCGCTGTCGCGGATCGCCGCCGAAGTCCCCATGTAGCCAACCGCAGGCGTCCTCACCAACATGTTGCGCCAGCCGGCCAGCTCCTCCGGATTATTACTATGCAGATCCCGCGAAAACCAACGCTCCAGAATGGCCTCGGCAATCGCTTCGATACCGCCTTCGCGGACCTTGGCGATACGCTCGTCCCACATAGCGGGCGGCCCGATGACGTGCGCCGTGTCGTTCAGAACCAGACCGCTCACGCGGCGCGGGTATTTTTCACTCAGACCCTGCGCGATGATGCCACCGACCGACAGACCGCAGATCACGGCCTGTTCGATTTCCAGGTGATCCAACAGCGCAGCCAGATCTCCGACATGATCTTCCATGACGTAAGGATCGGCGGGCGCTTCCGTCAGGCCATGGCCGCGCTTGTCATAGCGCACAACGCGCAGGGGCCGCTCGATCAAACCTTCCAAACGCGCGAGCAGACGGTCCCAGATGCGAAAATCCGTCCCCAGCGAGTTAGAAAACACCAGAGTCGGAACCGCCCCCGCGTTTTGGCCAGGCTTGTGATCGTCATAGTGCATGACGATTCCATTGATCTTCGCGAACTGCATCTTTCCCTATCCCTGCTGTTAAATGCCGGTCCCGAGACTAGCGCTATCGCTCTGGCTGTAGGACCGGAATTTCAAGATGCGGAAGACGTCTTGACGACCGAAAGCATGTGCTCTTGTTGTGGTTATGTAAATTTATATATTGAACGGAATTCATAACCAAATCGGCATGTCACCAGAGGCTGTTCGTATGATCGACCGGCGCATCAAATTCCGGCATCTGCAGTGTTTCCTTGAAGTCGCGCGCCAAAAAAGCGTCATGAAGGCTGCGGACGCGTTGTCTATCACTCAGCCCGCAGTCTCGAAGACCCTGCGGGAATTGGAAGAGACACTCGACGTCACGCTGTTCGACCGCAGCAAACGGGGCATCTCCCTCACCCGCTTTGGCGAGGTCTTTCTGCGCTACGCGGGGGCCAGCGTAACCGCGCTTCGCCAAGGCGTCGACAGCATCGCCCAGGCCCGGGCCAAGGATGGCGCGGCCATCGCGGTCGGTGCGCTGCCCACCGTGGCCGCGCAAGTCATGCCGGCCGCGGTCAAGACCTTCAAGGCCGACGGCATCGAGAGCATTGTGCAAGTCGTCACCGGTCCGAACAGTTATCTGCTCTCGCGCCTGCGCGTCGGCGAACTCGACCTTGTGGTCGGACGCCTTGGCGAGCCTGAGCTGATGACCGGCCTGTCCTTCGAACACCTCTACTCGGAGCGCGTCTCCTTCATCGTGCGGCCGAACCATCCCCTGCTCGACGACAAGACTTTCGATCTCAAGCGGATCCTGGAGTTCTCGGTCCTGATGCCAACCCGCGACTCGATCATCCGCCCGGCCGTCGAGCGCTACCTGATCGCCAGCGGCATCGGCACGCCGCCCGACCAGATCGAAACGGTCTCCATGGCGTTCGGGCGCAGCTACACCCGGGCAAGCGATGCCGTCTGGATCATTTCGCGCGGGGTTGCCGCCGATGCAATTGAGGATGGTGTCCTGACCGAACTGCCGGTCGATACCAGCGAAACGCTTGGTCCGGTCGGACTCACCACACGCGTGGACAGCCCACCGGGGCTGGAGGCTCAAATGATGATGCAGGCGATCCGGGACATTAGCGAACGCCGCGCAGGCGACTGACCGCAAGCAAAATTTGGTTATGTATCCGTCGAAAAATTTCATTTCCCATAACCAAAACCATCATCCAAACTGCTTCGGCTGGAGATTTAGACAAAGATAAAAATCGGCGCAGGCTTTAACCTCGGCGCCGGAACGACAGGGAGAAAGCTATGAAAAGCTCGACAGCTCTTTTTGCCGGTTTACTTGCTGCCGTCACGCTCACTGCGACAGGGTTTGCGACAACGGCTTATGCTGCAGAGGAAACCATCACGGTTCACCACTTTATCAGCCCCAAGGCACCGGCTCATAAGTCCTTCATCGAACCCTGGGCGCGGCGCGTCGAGGAACAGTCCAACGGCCGGATCGAGGTCAAAATCTTTCCCTCCATGTCGATGGGCGGCAAACCGCCGGAGCTTTACCGGCAGGTCCGCGATGGCGCCGCCGATGTGGTCTGGACCGTGATCGGCTACACACCGGGCGTCTTCCCACGCTCCGAAGTTTTCGAGCTGCCGACCGTCCATCAGGGCAGCGCGCGGGCGACCAATCTGGCGATCCAGGAAAACTTTGCGCTGCTGGCCGACGACTTCAAGGACCTGAAACCCATTCTCGTGCACGCTCATGCCGGCAATGCGCTGCATCTTCGCGAAACCGCCGTGCGCTCCGTCGGCGACGTGAAAGACCTAAAGCTGCGCACCCCGTCCCGCACCGGCGCCTGGATGATCGAGTCTTGGAACGCAGAGCCGGTCGGCATGCCCCTGCCCGCGCTTCCCCAGGCGCTTTCAAAGGGCGCGGTCGACGGCGCCCTGATCCCCTTCGAAGTCGTGCTGCCTTTCAAGCTGCAGGAACTGACAAAGTATTCGGTCGAGGGCGACAAGGGTGGGCGCTTTGGCACCGCCGTCTTCCTCTTCGCCATGAACAAAGACCGGTACGAGGCCTTGCCCGACGACCTCAAGGCCGTGATCGATGCCAACTCCGGCGGCGCTCTGGCGACGGAGATCGGCGAGCTGTGGGACAGCATCGAAGCGCCTGGCAAAGCCGCGCAGGAGAAATCCGGCGGCGAAATCATCAAACTGGATGCGGCGACGCTGGAAAGCTTCGACAAACTCGGTGAAGGCGTTGTGGCGCGCTGGATTGAGGACGCCAACAAGAACGGCCTGGACGGGCAGGCTCTGGTCGATGCCGCCCGTGCCTCCGTGGCGAAACACGCGGCATCGCAGTAGGCGGAGCTGCTCTTAAGCGTAAGGGCTGGGCGTGGTTACGGCCATGCCCAGCCACTGCTTTCATGGCCCGGTCGGGCGCCGGTCCGAAAACACATAGCTAACATCGCCACGAGAGAGAACGACACGCGTGCCTGCCCTGATGGAAAAGCTTGCAGTTGGATGGGCGCTGCTGGGTGGCGTGCTGCTGATCGTCATTGTCCTGGTCACCGGCGTGAATGTCGGGGCATTCGGGCTCGATCGTCTCGCCGGTCTCTTCGGGGCCGCCGTTCCAGGCCTGCCCGGCTACGAAGACTTCGTCCGATTGGCGATCAGTGCCGCGGCCCCCATGTTCTTCCCCTACTGCCAGCTCCGGCGCGGGCATGTCGCCGTCGACATCTTCGTCAGCCGTTTTTCGCTCCGAACGCAACGCGGGCTTGAGCGCCTTTCGCTCCTGGCCATCGCCGCGATGGCGCTATTCCTGACCTACTGGATGATGCTGGGGCTCGCCGAAACCTATAGTGACGGTGCGCTCTCGCGGGTTCTGGGCTGGCCCGAATGGCCTTTCTATCTGCCGGGCATCGCGTCGCTGGCCCTCTGGGCATTGGTTGCCTTGTCTCAGTTCTTCCAGGCCGAGGCTCATGTCTGAGCTTGAGCTGATCGGCCTCGCAGGACTGGCGTTGCTTTTCGTCCTGCTGGCGCTTCGGATCCCGGTAGGACTGGCCATGATCGCCGTGGGGATCGCAGGAAACTACGCGCTGAGCCTTGCAGCCCCATATCTGCGTTTCGAGCCTTATCTGAAACAGTTCAAAACCCTGTTGTGGAACGGCCTGGCGAACTACGAACTCTCCGTCGTGCCGCTGTTCGTGCTAATGGGCTATCTCGCCTCTCAGACCCAGCTTAGCCGCGATCTATTCCAAGGTCTCAATGCCCTGGTCGGTCGCCTGCGCGGCGGCGTCGCCATGGCGGCGGTCTGCGCCTGCGCCGGTTTCGGCGCGGTCTGCGGTTCTTCGCTCGCCACCGCTTCGACCATGGGCCGCGTTGCCCTGCCCGAACTGCGGCGCATGCGATACGATCCCAAGCTCGCCACCGGCACGCTCGCGGCGGGCGGCACGCTGGGAATCTTGATCCCGCCCTCTATCGCCCTGGTGATCTACGCCATCATCGTCGAGGCGTCCGTTATCCAGATGTTCCAGGCGGCGATTCTGCCTGGCCTGGTGGCCGTCGCATTTTTCATTGCGGTGATCGCTCTACAGGTACGCCTCAAGCCGGACCTGGCGCCGCTCGCCGATCCCATGGAGGCACAGGCGCGCAGGCAGGCTCTCATTCGCCTCATACCGGTGCTGGTCATCTTCGGTGCGATCATTCTGGGCCTGGGCATCGGCCTCTTCACGCCGACGCCCGCGGCCGCGGTCGGGGTCTTCGCCATCCTCCTCTACGGTGTCCTGCGCCGTTTCCAGAACGGCGGCAGCGGGGCGATAGGCAGAGAGCGCGGCGGCCTGACGCTGACCGGACTGCGCGAAGCCCTTCTGCAGACCGCCGTCACCAGCGGCATGATCTATTTCATCCTCTTCGGCGCCGAAGTACTCAAGGGCTTCTTCACCCGCGCCGGCTTGCCGACCGCCATGGCGGGCTGGGCCGGCACCAGCGGCCTCGATCCCTTTCTCATCCTGATCGTCATGCTGGTGGTCTTGATCCTGCTCGGCTGCTTCATGGATTCCCTGGCGATGATCCTGGTCGTGGTGCCTTTCCTCTGGCCCGTGCTGGTCGACTTGAACGGCGGCGACTACGTCACCGCAGCAACCGCCGCCTACGGCTTGGACACAGAGGAATTGAAGATCTGGTTCGGTATCCTGGCGCTGGTGGTCGTGGAGCTGGGGCTCATCACACCGCCAGTCGGCCTCAACGTCTTCATCATCTCGTCTCTCGCGGAGAATGTCGGTATGCGCGCGGTCTTCCGCGGCGTCATGCCCTTCTTCTCGGCGGAAATTATCCGCGTGGCGCTTCTTATGAGCCTGCCCGCGCTGACTCTCTTCATGCCTCGGCTGCTGTCGGGCTGATTTAACCTCCGGAGGAACTTTCCATGCGCACGCAAGTCGCCATCATCGGTGCCGGTCCGGCAGGCTTGCTGCTATCGCAGCTTCTGCACCTGCAGGGCATCGATGCCGTCGTCGTTGAGCGCCGCAGCCGTGCCTATGTGCTGGGGCGCATCCGCGCTGGCGTGCTGGAGCAGGGCACGGTCGATCTGCTGCGAAGCGCGGGGGTCGCCGACCGTCTCGAAAAAGAAGCCCTGATTCATGGCGGTATTGAGCTCGCCTTCGCGGGCCGAACGCACAGGATCGACATGGAGCGCCTGACCGGCGGCAGTGTGGTCACGGTTTACGGTCAGACCGAAGTCACTAAAGACCTGATGGACGCACGCGACCGGCTGGAGGGAAAACTGATCTACGAAGCCGAGGAGGTCATGCCGCACGACTTCGACGGCACGCGCCCGCGGCTGACTTATAAAAAGGACGGCGTTACTCACGAAATCGTCTGCGACTACATCGCGGGCTGCGACGGTTACCATGGCATCAGCCGCCGCTCGGTGCCACAGGAAGCGCTGAAAACCTTCGAACGCGCCTACCCTTTCGGCTGGCTGGGCCTGCTGAGCGAGACGCCGCCGGTTTCCGACGAACTGATCTACAACAACCATGCGCGCGGCTTCGCGCTCTGCAGCATGCGCTCCCCCACTCGCAGCCGCTACTACATCCAGTGCGCCACCGACGAAAATATCGACGACTGGCCCGATGGGCGCTTTTGGGACGAACTGCGCACGCGTTTGCCAGCGCAAGTCGCCGAGCAGCTTGTGACCGGCCCCTCGATCGAGAAGAGCATCGCCCCCCTGCGCAGCTTCGTCGCCGAACCTCTGCGCTTCGGCCGTCTGTTCCTGGCCGGTGACGCCGCCCACATCGTTCCGCCCACCGGCGCCAAAGGGCTCAACCTTGCCGCCTCGGACATTTTCTTCCTGTCCCGTGCCCTAACCGCGGCAATCGAGGAAAATGACATAAGTTTCCTCGACCGCTACTCGGAGGACTGTCTGCGCCGGATTTGGAAAGCACAACGCTTCTCCTGGTGGATGACCAGCCTGCTGCACCGCTTCCCCGAGAGCAGCCCCTACGAACGCCGGCTGCAGCAAGCGGAACTCGACTACGTCACCTCGTCCGATGCCGCCGCCACCGCCCTCGCCGAGAACTATGTGGGCTTGCCTTACGAGTGACTTCGGCTTGCTAGCTTCCTCGCCTGATCCCCGAGCAACCCCGCACTGCCGACGGATCGAAGGGCAGATCCGCCAGGGCATTCAATGACATCTTGGAAAGCTCAGGATGGGACAGAGGATCGCAGTTCCAAAGATCACGGGTATCTCTAAAGGTGCTGTTGTACCCGGTGAAGATCCATATAAGGGTTTGTGCAGTGGTTTTTATTGATTTTAGCATGACTAAAACTTAGTCGCAGTAAATATGCTTTTTCTATCGATCCTTTCTGATGATCGTTTTAGAATTTCTATATGAAAAATCTGAACCGCATCAATCTGGGCGGCCTGCGCGCGGTTGAAGCTGTCGGCCGACTCGGCTCCCTGCGCGCGGCGGCGGAAGAGCTGGGGGTCACAGCGGGCGCGGTCAGCCAGCAGGTCCAGAAAACCGAGCAACAGCTCGGCCGCGATCTCTTCGAACGCCGCCCCAAAGGTCTCGTCCTCACTGAACACGGAGAAGCGGTGCTGCAACGCCTGACCCGGGGCCTGACAGAGCTCTCGAGCGCCGTTGCGCTGGCCGAGCGCACCCGCGAAGACAGTCTGACCGTCTCTGTCGCACCGGTTTTCGCGGCCAAGTGGCTGGTCTGGCGTCTTAAGGACTTCTACCGGAAACACCCGGGCATTCGGGTGCGCATCGATTCCAACATCGCGCTGGTCGATCCCAATCTCTCTGACGTCGATCTCTGTATCCGGGTTGGCAAAGGCGACTGGGCGGATGTCAAAGCCGACAAACTGATCGATCAGCGTATCTTTCCGGTCTGCAGCCCCGCACTCGCTCAGCAAATCAAACGGCCGGAAGACCTGGCTAAACATCCCATCATCCGTGACGCCGGCCAGGTCTACAGCTGGGACCTCTGGCTGCAACCGAACGGCAGCGAGGAAGCCATTCTCGGCGAGGGACCAACTTTTTCCGACGGCTCCCTCTGCCTGGACGCTGCAATCGCTGGGCAGGGCGTTTTCTTAGCCTGGGAAACCCTTGCTGCCGACAGTTTAATGATGGGGCGCTTAGCCGCGCCCCTGCCTGGCCGCTTCCGAACCGGTCTCGCCTACTGGTTTGTTGTCGGAAAACACCGCCCGTCCTCTCGCGGCGTGCGCCTTTTCGAGGCTTGGTTGCGTGAACAGCTGGACCTCTCTTTGCAGGCCGGGAACGGCCATTAACCCCTTATAACGCCTCGCTTTAGGAACCCGTCTCTCGAAGTCCAGCCCTGCGGCATGCCATATTTGCGTATAGCCCTATTTAATTTTGTACAATTTCAGGCACCCCGTTTCGTCCCCAGCTAATTCCCAACAGCAACCACCGCCGTCTCTGACGGGAAGCATAAGGGGAGCGCGGCAACGCAACGGCCTGAGCCAAACCCGCCGCGATAGGATCGATGACTGCACTGCACACGACCCGTGAACGCCTGACTGACACTCACTTTGCTCCCGAGGCCGAGCTGTCTTGCGACGCCATCGCGAACGACGGCGCCGAACCGGCCAAGCATCCAGAAGAGAGCGAACGCAAAAATTTGGTGGAAGCTGGCCTGCCGGCTCTTCTAAGCCGGCTCTGGCGCTTCGCCATGGTCCTGTCTCACAATGAGGAAACCGCCGCCGAACTGGTGCAAAAGACCTGCCTACGCGCATTGCAGCGCAGCCACCAGTTTCAACCCGGTACACGCCTGGACCGCTGGACATTTTCCATCCTGGCTTCGCTCTGGAAGAACGAACTGCGCGCCGAACGCATTCGCCGCGGCGGCGGCTTCGTCGAAGCCGAGGAAGCCTTGGTCAGCAACGGCCAGGAACAGCTCGAAGCCCAGGTCTTTCTGGCCCAGATCCTCACCAAGCTGCCAGAACTGCACCGCAGCGCCGTGCTGCTCGTCTATGTGGAAGGCCTGAGTTACGCCGAAGCCGCCGCCGCCCTGGACATCCCGGTCGGGACAGTCATGAGCCGCCTGGCGAACGCCCGTTTAAAGCTGGCAGATATCGCGCGCAGCGGCGAACGGCAAGTGGGCGGCCGTCGTAGAAGGAGCGCGTAGACCGCTAGCACTGGCACGCGAAAAGGTTATTTGGCAGCTCCCCCGGCCGCGCGGCAGAATAGCCCATCCTTTTCTGAGTAAACTGGCCGCCGTGAAGCCTGCAACCCCGATCTTCCTTCTACTGTCCGTTCTGGCGCTTAGCACCGCGGCAGATGCGGAGGAATCCTCAAAGTCCACGCCAGCAACGACCGGCGCACCCGCCGATTCCGCTATAAATCAAAGCCTTCTTGCGCTCTGTCCCGGAGACATGCCACCGGCCTGCGCCTGTGTTGCGCATGGCACCGGTATCCGCGTGATGCCAGCGAACGAGGCCTATAAGAGCCGGAAAAAGGTGCTGCTGGTGGGACCCAAGGGGTAAGCATGCTCGACGGCAGAGATGGCCTTCCCGTGCGCACAAATGAGAGCTGCAAGCGCAACGGAACCGGCCGTTACTTGTTTGCCTGTTTCCGCTTCAAGACAGAATCATCGGTCGGCGCCGCGACGATGATCAAACGGATAATCCGGCGTTCTTCATCGCAGAAAGGGAAACAGCCCCGGTAGATCTTGATGAACTCCCGAGCCTTCACGGGCACATTGCTCACATGAAAAGAGGGCTCGCGCGTTTCGGCAACCGCTTGGAGGTCCTCCAAGCGCTGCGCCGTTTTGCCATCACTCAGCGCCGAACCCAGGTCTTTCCCCGCCAGGTTCGCCCCGAAGAGATTCTTCACCCCCTCGCCCATGAGCCGAACCACATGGCCTTCCAGTGTTTCGTCCCGCCGTTCCAATACAATCATCCCACTCGAGCACCCCCGGCACCGCCATGGGATCGAACTCCGACCAGAGCGGCGCCTGCGGGCAAACCTTGCGGGACATGCTGAAGAAATAATCCGCCATAGTAACGATCGGATTTTTTTCTTCAACTTCTGATAATTCTATTGACCGCATGAAGAACAATTTCAGATTAACGAAAAGCAACACCTACTTAAACTTAAGTCAAAAAGGCAAAAATAAGGTAAAGAAAATTTAAACGACCAAGACCACCGATTGTAAATTTAGGCGCTTCATTGTGGGGCTGCACTCTAGGCCCTGGCATAACCATCACGGTTCGATAGCGCTGAAGACTGGGAGTTTCGCGACCGGAATTTAGAGCAGAAAAGCTGCCGCCAGCCCCAGAAAGGCGAAGAAACCGATAACATCGGTGACCGTGGTCAGAAACACGCTGGAAGCAATCGCCGGGTCGACACCGACCTTTTCCAATCCCAGGGGAATCAGGGTACCGGACAATCCCGCCACTACCATGTTGATCACCATGGCCGCCGCAATCACGGCACCCAGCGGGGCCGATCCAAACCAGAGCCAGGTGACCCCGCCTGCCAGGATCGCAAAGAGAACCCCATTTATGGAGCCGATCAGGAGTTCCTTACCGATGAAGCGCGTTGCGTTGGCCTCCGTCAAATCCTTCATAGCCAAGGAACGCACAGCAACTGTCAGGGTCTGCGTACCTGCGTTGCCCCCCATTGAGGCAACGATCGGCATGAGCACCGCGAGGGCCACGATCTGCTCGATGGTCGCATCGAACAAACCGATCACTGCTGAGGCCAGGATCGCCGTCAAAAGGTTGACGACCAGCCAGGCAAAACGGGATTTCGTGGTATCGAGCACGGCACTGTAGAGATCGGGCTCGCTGACGCCGCCCAGTTTCATAATATCGTCGCCGGCCTCTTCATCGATGATGTGCACCACGTCGTCCACGGTGATCACACCGAGCAGCCGACCTGGCTCGTCAATGACCGGCGCCGATACCAGACCGTACTGACGGAAGAGATAGGCCACATCCTCCTGATCCATGGTCAGAGGGATGGTCTTCATATCGCTTTCCATGAACTCGGTCAGGCGCACATGACGGCGGGTGCGCATGATACGGCTGAGCGGCAGGAAGCCGATGGGATGATGCTTTGGGTTGACGATGTAGATGTCGTAGAAGTCGTCCGGCAGGTCCTTGGCCGCACGCATGTAATCAATGGTTTCACCGACGGTCCAGGCGGAAGGCACCACGACGAACTCGCGCTGCATCAAACGACCAGCCGAGTCCTCCGGGTAGGAAAGGCCTTCCTCCAGGACAATCCGGTGCGCCTGCGGCAACTGGCTCAGGATGCGGTGCTGGAACTCTTCGTCGAGATCCTCAAAGACTTCGACCGCATCGTCACTGTCCAGCTCCGAGACGGCCCGCGCGAGCCCGGTCGGACCCAGCCACTCGATCACCTCTTCCCGGACCGAGGCATCGAGATAGGGCAGGATTTCCGGATCGAAGGTCGCCCCGAGCAGCTCGACCAGCAGCTTGCGCTCTTCCCGGTTCAGGCTTTCCAGCAGATCGGCCGCATCGGCTTCATGCAGGTCGCCGACCAGTTCCTCGACCTCAGTGACCCGCTCTTCCGCCAGCGCTTCCTGAACGGCAAAGACAAGCTCCACCGAGAGACCCGGTTCTTCCGTGTCGCCCGGCGCCGTCTCCTCTGCGATCTTGGCTGGCTGCGGTTCGCTCATGCGATCACCTTATAGCAGGAAGCCTACAAAACTGTTTCCAGCTTTCACAACCCGCCGGCTTTTGCCGTCAGAGGACGTGGCCTGGCTGATGGTCCTGAGCATCGACCACCGCGACCGCCGACATATTGACGACGCCGCGAGATGTGACTGAGGGCGTGAGGATATGCGCCGGAGCCGCGCAACCGATCAGGATCGGCCCGACCGAAAGCCCCTCGCCCATGGACTTGATCATATTGAACGAGATGTTAGCGGCATCGAGCGTCGGCATGATCAGAAGGTTGGCCGCACCTTCCAGCCTGGAATTAGGAAAAATCCGGTCGCGGATATCCGGATTGAGCGCCGAATCCGCATGCATCTCACCTTCGACCTCAAGATCCGGATAGCGCTCGTGCAGGATGGCGACTGCATCGCGCATCTTGCTGGCGCTATCGGAGTCCCGTGTCCCGAAGTTCGAGTGAGACAACAAGGCGACCTTTGGCTCCATCCCGAAACGCCGAACGTGAGATGCCGCCAGCACCGTCATCTCGACGATCTCGGTGGTATCCGGATTGTTGCTGACATAAGTGTCGGCAATGAAGAAGGTGCCGGCCGGCATGATGAGCAGGCTCAGCGCCGAGAAGTCATGCACTTCCGGCCCCTTACCCAGCACATTGGAAATCTGGTTCAAGTGCCTGGCGTAACGACCGGATACGCCACAAATCATGGCATCCGCATCGCCCAGATGCACTGCGATGGACGCAATCGCGGTTGTGTTGGTGCGGATGATGGTTTTGGCTGCATCGGGCGAGATGCCTTTGCGCTCCATCAGTTCATGGTAGGTCTTCCAGTAGAGATTGAAGCGGTCGTCCTTCTCCGGATTGATGATGTCATAGTCTTCACCCTGGGTCAGACGAAGGCCCAGACGCTGGATCCGGTTCGCGACGACCTCGGGCCGGCCAACCAGGGTCGGGTGACCAATCTGCTCGTCGACCACGACTTGAGCCGCGCGCAATACCCGCTCGTCCTCGCCCTCTGCGTAGATCAGGCGTTTCGGCTTCTGTTTGGCCCGTTCGAACACCGGTTTCATCACCAGGCCAGAGCGGAACACGAACTCAGCCAGGTTCTGGCAATAGGCTCCGAAGTCCTCGATCGGGCGAGTGGCGACGCCGCTGTCCATAGCGGCCTTCGCCACCGCCGGCGAGATCTCAAGCATCAGGCGCGGATCGAAGGGGCGCGGGATCAGGTAGTCCGCCCCAAAACTCCTTTCGCCATCGCCGTAAGCCTTCGCGACCACCTCGGACTGTTCCGCCATGGCCAGATCCGCGATCGCCTTTACGCAGGCGAGCTTCATCTCCTCGTTGATGGTGGTCGCCCCGACATCCAGCGCCCCGCGGAAGATGAAGGGGAAACAAAGCACGTTGTTGACCTGGTTGGGATAGTCGGAACGGCCGGTGGCGATGATCGCGTCGGGGCGGGCTTCCTTCGCCTCTTCCGGCATGATCTCGGGTGTGGGGTTGGCCAGCGCCAGGATCAGAGGATCCTTGGCCATCTTCTTCACCATCTCGGGCTTGAGGACACCCGGTGCCGAGAGCCCCATGAAGACGTCGGCATCTTCGATCACATCGGCAAGCGTCCGCGCGTCGGTGGCCTGGGCATAGGTGGCCTTCAGGGGATCCATCTGCTCTGTCCGGCCCTCGTAGACCACACCAACGATGTCGGTCACCCAGATGTTCTCCCGCTTGATGCCGAGAGATACGAGCTGATTGAGACAGGCCAGCGCCGCCGCGCCCGCACCTGAGGTTACCAGCTTGACCTCGGCCAGGTCCTTTTTCACCAACCGCAGACCATTGTAGACCGCCGCCGCAACGATGATGGCCGTGCCATGCTGATCGTCATGAAACACCGGGATCTTCATGCGCTCGCGCAAACGGCGTTCGATTTCAAAGCACTCCGGCGCCTTGATGTCTTCCAGGTTGATGCCGCCGAAGGTCGGCTCGAGCGCCGCCACGATATCCACGAATTTATCGACGTCCAGTTCGTCCACCTCAATATCGAAGACATCGATACCGGCGAACTTTTTGAAGAGAACCGCCTTGCCTTCCATGACCGGTTTGGAGGCCAGCGGACCGATGGCCCCAAGGCCCAGCACGGCGGTGCCGTTGGTCACCACCCCGACCAGGTTGGCGCGGGCCGTGACCTGAGCCGCCTGCTGGGGATCCTCGACGATCGCGTCACAGGCCGCGGCGACGCCGGGCGAATAAGCCAGGGCCAGATCCCGCTGGTTGCCCAGGGGCTTCGTTGCCGTCACCTCGAGTTTTCCCGGCTTCGGATAGCGGTGATAGAACAGCGCCGCGTCGCGTAGGTTTTCAGCCAAGGTTTTTTCCTCCCTAGAGCTCATTCTTTTACAACGGCAACCTGCCCCAACTGCGCAAAACGGAGCCGATCTCTATCGTTCTGTTCAAAGGAGCGATAATGCCCCGTGACCCGGACTGCGGACTAGACTAAAAAGCCCCCTGAATTCAGCTTCCCCCCGAATCATGTCGCTCTGGAGCCATTGTCCACCGGCGGATCGTGATTAGCTAAAAGGCCTAGCAGCCTGTTTCAGCGACTTCAAGGCGCTCTGGCGCTCAAGAGTCTGGAATGAGTGAGAAAACGTGAAATGGCGGCACCTGGTGCGCGCATAATTGAATCCAGTGATACGCAGATCGACTGGCTCATAGAGGATACGCCCGTTGCCTATCCCGATGCCACGACCTTCATGGAACAGCGCGTGGCGGAGATCCGCGCGGGCACCGCGTCGGAAACCGTCTGGCTGCTGGAACACCCACCGCTCTACACAGCCGGGACCTCGGCGCAGGAGGCCGACCTGATCGAGCCTGAGCGCTTCCCCGTCTACCAGACCGGGCGCGGCGGACAGTACACCTACCACGGCCCGGGTCAGAGGGTCGGCTATGTGATGCTGGATCTCAAAAAGCGCAATGGCGATTTACGCCGTTACGTGCAGGACCTCGAAGAGTGGATCATCCAGGCTCTGGCCAGCTTCAACGTCAAGGGTGAGCGGCGGGAAGGACGAGTCGGAATCTGGGTCGACCGGGGTCATGGACGCGAGGACAAGATCGCCGCGATCGGCGTGCGTGTTCGCCAGTGGGTGACCTTTCACGGCATATCGATAAACCTCGACCCCGACCTCTCGCACTTCGAGGGTATCGTCCCCTGCGGCATCGCGGAGCACGGCGTGACATCGCTTGCGGATCTCGGCTTGCCGGTGACGCTCGCCGACCTGGACGTTGCTCTGCGGGTCGCCTTTGAAGAGGTCTTCGGGTACCAGATTTCCGCAGCGACAAACACTCAGGCCCTATCCGTCTGAGAGCGCCGCCATGACCACAAACGCTCCCGACGCCGGTGAAGCCTTCGTGCTTCTCGATGACAGCCTTTCGACGGACAGCAAAGCTCTGCTGTTCGAAAACCCGGTGGAAATCGTGCGCTGCGACTCCCCGGCGGATGCCGAAGCGGCCTTTGCACGGCTGGAAGACCTGATCACGGCGGGACATCATCTCGCCGGTTTCCTCTCCTACGAGCTCGGTTATCTCTTCGAGCCGCGTCTAAACGGCCTACTCAATCGCGATGATAAGCGTCGCTCCTGCGCAGAGCCTTTGATCTGGATGGGCGCTTTCAAGGCTCCGAAGGTCTTGGATGACGAAGCAGTCGAACGGCTCCTGAATCCGAATGGCGGTTTCGAAATCACCGACCTTGAACATTCCATCACGCGCGATGACTACATTGCCAAGATCGGAAAAGTCCGGGACTACATCGCGGCGGGCGACGTCTATCAGATCAACTACACCTTCAAGTATGACTTTAACTTTACCGGCGATTCCCTTGCGCTCTATCGCAGTCTGCGAAAAAAACAGCCGGTCGCCCACGGCGCCTTCGTCCATGACCCCGCCGGCAATGGCTCAGGCTTCGATCTGCTGTCCTTCTCCCCCGAACTCTTTTTGAAACGTGAAGGAAACCGCGTCTGGACCCGGCCGATGAAAGGTACGGCGGCCCGAGGACTGGACAACGGCGGCGACGCCGCGCAGGCGGCATGGCTGCGCAACGATGAAAAGTCGCGCGCGGAAAATCTGATGATCGTCGATCTGATGCGCAACGACATTGGCCGCATCGCCGAGACGGGCAGCGTCGAGGTGACCGATCTTTTTACGGTCGAGACCTACCGTACCGTGTTGCAGATGACATCCGGCATCACCGCTCGCCTACGGGAAGGCATCGGCTTCCGGGACATCCTGCGCAACATCTTTCCCTGTGGCTCCATCACGGGTGCACCCAAGGTCCGGGCCATGGAGATCATCCACGAACTGGAACCGCAGGCGCGCGGGGTCTACACCGGCGCCATCGGCATGATCGCGCCGAACGGCGACTGCCGCTTCAACGTCGCCATCCGCAGCCTGATGATCGGACAGGAGAAGACCTCGTCCGAAAGTCCTGTCCGAAAAGGTAAAATGGGAATCGGCAGTGGTATCGTCTACGATTCCAACCCTGCGGACGAATATGACGAGTGCCTGCTCAAGGGCCGCTTTCTGACCGACCCGATGGAAGACTTCGAACTGATCGAGACTCTGATCTGGCGGCCGGACGATGGCTACCACCTCCTCAAGTACCATCTCGACCGCCTGGAAGACTCAGCTCGGTACTTCGGCTTTCGGCACGACCCGGCTGCCGCAGCTGAAGCCCTGGACAAAGCCGCAGCGGCTTTTTCGAACGGCCATCACCTTGTACGGCTGCTTCTCGATCGGACCGGCAGGGTTTCGATCACCAGCGCGCTCATGCCCCCGCAAGACCCTTCTTCCATCTTTACCTACGTCATCTCGGACCAAAGGATCGACAGTCGCGACCCCTTCTTCCGTCACAAGACCACGCGGCGGCAGCTTTACGATGGCGAGCACGCCCGGCTGAGCAAGGAGACAGGCTGCGACGAGGTGCTGTTCTTGAATGAGCGGGACGAGCTGGTGGAGGGCAGCCGGACAAACGTCTTTCTGGAGCGGGATGGCATGCTTGTAACGCCGCCCCTGACCAGCGGCGCCCTTCCCGGGACCCTGCGCCGAAACCTGATAGAGGATCACCCCCGGGTCGCGACCGAAGCCGTCCTGACACTTCGAGACCTGGAAACGAGCATGCGAGTCCTCTTCGGCAACTCAGTCCGCGGCTTGCGTCAGGCGAAACGTTTGCAAACGACAGCGACCGGTGTGCTGCAGGCTTCAGCCTGACAGTATGGCTCATTCGAAATCAGGCTCGGTCTCATCTCAAGGCAAGCGGAATGAGACCGCGCCCAAATGTGCATCTTAACCCTGCGCCTCAAAATGATCCTCGCGCAGGAGCGCCGTGCCATCGGCCTGGAGCGCCCAGAGTTCCTTAGTGATCACGCCCTGCGCTTTGTTCATTTTCCAGCGTGAGCTCAGGACCGCCGTGTCCGCGTCGGCAGCCGTGAATTCCGGATCGAGATATTCCACATCGCTGAAGCCGTCGCCGATCACTTGTTGCCAGAGCGCCTCGATTTCGGCCCGCCCTTTAAAGGTGCCGAAGGGCTTCGCCACGACCAGGGCTTCCTCTTCATAACAGGCCGCGCAGGCAGCCGCGTCACCGGCATTGAAAGCGGTTTTCCATTTCTCACTCGCGAGCTTGGCGGCAGCGACCATATCGTTGATTTGCTTAGACATTCTATTCTCCTCTTGATCTACCGACGGCCTGGAATCCGCGCAGATGCTGGCCGGTCGGCCTCGATAACAGGAGATATAGAGTGTTACGGAAAACGTTATAATATAGATTTTTCAAAAAATACTGTTTAATAAAATTAAACTATGGAACCAACACTCAAAGACATGATTGTGCTGGCCGAGGTGGTGGACGCGGGTTCTTTCAGCCAGGCCGCTGATAGGCTCGGGCGCACAAAATCTTCGGTCAGTCAAAGCGTTACACGCCTGGAAAGCAGTCTCGACCTGCGTCTGATCCAACGCACGACCCGGCGGCTTGCGTTGACCGAGCCAGGGCAGAGATTCTACCGGCACTGCGCCGCCATTCGCGAGATCTACGGTGTGGCGCTGGAAGAGGCCCGGGCGAAATCGGAAAGCCTGTCGGGACGCTTGGTCTTGACCGCGCCCCACGCGCTGGCCGCAGCCTTTGTGCGCCCAGCCGTGGAAAGTTTCCTGTCTGCCCATCCGGCGCTGGAGATTTCTTTCGTGACCGAAGACCGGCAGCTCAACCTGGTCGATTATGGTATCGACCTCGCCATCCGGGTCGGCATGCCGGGGGATCAATCGCTGAAGGTCACCAAACTCGGGGCCTTTCGCGATCTGCTCTGCGCGCACCGCGATCTGGTTTCGAAGATGGGCGGGCCGCCGAAAACCCTGGCCGAGCTCGCTGCCTGGGACAACATCGCCAACGAATGGCAAGGCGCGGAAGTGGAATACAGGCGCCCGGGTCAGCGGGCCGTCCGGGTTTCGCCACGCATTCGCTGCAACGCCTTCAACGACGTCCTCGGCTTCCTGCGCGCGGGACAGGGCGTTGCGCTGCTCCCGGATATTGCAATCCGGGAAGAGCTTTCTTCCGGTCGAATTGTCGTACTTTTGCCACAGGACGACGCCCCATCATCCGAGATTTTCGCCGCACACGCCTTCGGCGGATTCCCGCCCAGACGAGTCACGGCATTCGTCTCTCATCTGAGAAAGACGCTCTCGAGTACGTCTGTGTAAATCACAGCGGTATTGGACAATAAGGACGTCTTGGGGTCGCTTCACTCGCCCGTTCAATGACGGCGTGGGCCTCGGACCAGGATTGAGCTCTCGAAAGCGCTTCAGCGAAGGACATTCTTCTGACGAGATGTTCGAGACTATAGAACCAGTATTGCGCCATAAGAGGATTGATGAAGAGTTCCGAGCCGATGGTCCGATCCGTCGCATGGTAATCTCCGAACTCGCCGCGCAGCGAACTGGCAATTGAGTTCAGCACGATGCTCTTGCGCTGCGCATAACGCTTGTTGGTGAAGTCAACCGCATCAAGAAAATCGTCTGCTTCGCGTGACCCCGGGGTCACGGATACGCTGCCCAGATATCCGCCATCGCGAATGAGTGTTGAGGTATTTTCCAGAAAGCTGTGGTGAGAAACGCCGTGGAAATGATCGATACCGAAGCCGATTGCAGCCAGCAGGGTCGACACACCTGAAAGGCTGTTTGCAGCCACAATGGAGACGGCATCCTCAACCAGCGTGCCGAGTGCCGGTTCGTCCCCGAAAAGCACACTATCAGTGCCGCCGTCCACCAAAACGACAAGATCGATGTCATACTCATCAACAATATGACGGTAACCTGCGGCTACCTCACTCGGCGCAGTTCTCTCGAAAGCATAAACCGGGACTGCAAAGTCTTGTCTCGCTAACCACTCGACGAGCCATTTCTCGGGAAAGTATGTCAGCTCCCTGGATTGCCGATCTACCCGCCAAACCGCAGGCAATATCCGCTCACAACCTCCCCGCTGCAGTTCCGTAAAGGAAAGATTCGCCATCACGACCGTCTTCCCAGCGCGCAACAGCCGCGTGGCCAAAGGCAACCCAGCGAAAACGTCAAATCCACCGCCGCAGCCTGCGACCAAAACACGGTGATGAGAATCCAATCTTTCCAAGGCGGTGATCATTGCCCCTCATGTCCCATTCGAAGCGATTTTGATTTGAGAGCATAAGTCAGCGGAGCACGCAAAGAGAATTGGCTCCTGACGATTCATCGTGATTGGCCTCTTTCGGACCTGATTGTCGCTGCTCATATGGTGAGGTGGAACCCAAAGTGGTAATCCGGACAGCACGCCGGAGCGCAAAGACCCGCCAGAGGAGGATAAAACCATGACCCAAGCCGAGAGAGCCCGCCACTTCGCAGACCTGCATCAGCCTGGAACGCCGCTGGTGCTCTACAACATCTGGGACGCGGGCGGCGCCAAGGCCGTTGCCGAAGCCGGCGCAAAGGCGGTGGCCACCGGCAGTTGGTCCGTCGCGGCGGCCCAGGGCTATGGCGACGGAGAGAAAATCCCGTTGGATTTCGTCCTGCAGATCATCGAGCGCATCGCCGCCACGGTCGAGGTGCCGGTCACCCTGGACTTCGAAGGCGGATATGCCGAAGCGAAGGAAGACCTCGCCGCCAACATCACGCGCGTGATCGAAACCGGCGCGGTCGGCATCAACTTCGAGGATCAGGTGGTCGGCGGCAGCGGGCTGCATCCGCTGGAAACCCAGGCAGCGAGGATCGCAGCCATCCGGCAAGCCGCGGAGGCGGCCGGCGTCCCCCTCTTCATCAACGCGCGAACAGATCTTTTCCTGAAGGAACGCGACCAGGACAAACACGCGGACCTCGTCGCCGAGGCGAAGGCCCGTGCGGCCGCCTATGCCGAAGCCGGCGCCAGCGGATTTTTCGTACCGGCACTGGCGAAGCCCGAACTGATCGGCGACATCTGCGCGGCCACAGACCTGCCCGTGAACATCATGATGAAGGACGGCGTCCCCTCCATCGCGGAACTGGGCTCCCACGGCGTTGCAAGAGTCAGTTTCGGACCGGGCCCCTACTTCACCGCGATGAAAGATCTGGCCGATCGCTATCACAAAGCCGTTGACTGACTTCAACCCAAGATAATCCTGCTCGCCAGTGAGAACGGGAGGCGCTAGGCTGACGACATGACCGAATACGATGCGAAGCAAGCCGCAGAGCTGCACCCTCTGATCCATTCCCACGTGCCCTCCGAACCTGCGCTGCGGGTGAAGGCGCTGGAAAGCCTGCTGGTCGACAAGGGTCTTCTGAACAGCGAGACGGTCGATGCCTGGGTCGAGGTCTATAGCAACGAAATCGGGCCTAAGGTCGGCGCGAGCGTGGTCGCCAAGGCCTGGTGCGACCCCACCTTCCGGGAACGTCTCTTGGCAGATGGTGCGACGGCCATCACCGAAATGGGCATCACAGGATGGGCGAAGAACCATCTGAAAGTCGTTGAAAATACAGAGACTGTTCATAACCTGGTGGTCTGCACGCTCTGCTCTTGTTATCCGCACCGCCTGTTGGGCATTCAGCCGGCCTGGTACAAGCTGGAAGCTTACCGCTCCCGCGCGGTGCGGGATCCGCGCGGCGTCCTGGCAGAGTTCGATGTGACGATCCCCGACAGCGTCCGCGTCGATGTTTGGGACAGCACGGCCGAACTTCGCTACCTGGTTCTGCCGCAGCGGCCTGCAGGCACCGAGGCTTTGAGCGAAGCCGAACTTGCGACACTGGTCAGCCGCAACAGCATGATCGGAACGCAGCGGGACCTGCCCTCGGAAGCGGTCGCATCTCAACCTGGCGAGGCCTGATCATGGACGGCATTCACGACGTTGGCGGGAAACTCGGGTTCGGTCCGATTGGCATCACCACCGATGAGCCCGCGTTCCATGAAGCCTGGGAAGGCCGCATGTTCGGTATCGTGCGCGCGATGGCCCGCCCCATCGACTGGAACGTGGACAAGTTCCGGCACACCCGCGAACTTGAAGACCCGGTCACCTACCTGACACGGCCCTATTTCGATCAGTGGTACAAGGTCTACGCCTGCATGTTCGTGGGCTCGGGTATCGCGACGGTGACCGAGCTTGCGTCGGGACAGTCGGATGGGACACGACCGGAAGGGCTGCCCGCCCCCATGGCGCCGGAGCAGGTCGCCGAGGCGAAGAACGGCGCGAAAAGCTTCGAACTCCCCTATGACCAGGCCCCAAGGTTCCAGGCCGGCGATCGTGTGCTCGGCCGTCTGATCACGCCGGTGGAGCATTGTCGCCTGCCCGCCTATGTGCGTGGCCGTCCGGGCAAGATCGCCGACTATCGCGGCGCGCATGTCTTCGCCGATGAATCTGCCCACGGCAAAATCCAGCCGCAGCCACTTTACTCCGTCGTCTTCAAACTGAGCGATCTCTTCCCGGAACGGGCAGGCTCGGAGGATCAGGTCTATCTCGACCTCTGGGAAAGTCATCTCGAAGCGCATGACTGAATTCGACGGAACCGAACCGCCTGCCTTCGACGAACCCTGGCAGGCGCAGGTCTATGGTATGGCGCAGGTCCTGATCGAAAGCGGCCGGATCGAACCGAACGTCTGGGCCACGACCATGCGCGCCGCCATTTCCAATCGTCTGGCGTCCGGCGCACCCGATACCACGGACACCTATTTCGCCGCCGTCACCGACGCTCTGGAAAGCGTAATGTCTTTGGAAAAGAAAGAGATGGGAAACGCCGTTGAGGCCTGGCGTGAAGCCTACGAAACCACGCCCCATGGCAAGCCGGTTAAGCTGAAGACGGATCCGGAACTCTAGAAATTTCTTTCCGCGGCCCAGAGTCGTCCCGCCATCGTTTTTGCCTTCATTCTCATAGCCGAAAGATGAAGATTCCAATCCTGAGCGGTCTTTCCGAAATCGCCGACGACTATGACCTCTTCATTGTCGATCTCTGGGGTGTGGTGCATGACGGTGAAACGGCCTTTCCAGAGGCCATCGACTCTCTCCGGCAGTTACGCCAGCGCGGTGCGAGAACCGTTCTGCTGTCCAACGCTGCCCGGCTTGGCGACAGCGTTGCTACGCAGCTTTCAAAACTCGGTGTAACGGCCGAACTCTACGACCGTTTGCTGACCTCCGGCGACGTCACGGCGAAGGCCATGGCAGCCCGCGCCAAGGGATCGGATGCGGACGCCCGACCCGCCTGCTTTCACCTCGGACCAGCGCGCGGCCGCGCCACCTTTGACGCCTGCGGTGGCCGGGCAGCGGGTATCGACGAGGCCGAACTCATCATCTGCACCGGCCTGGTCAACGACGAAACGGAACGGGCCGAAGACTATCGCGGCCTCTTGACGCAAGCTTTGGACCGCGGCCTGACGATGATCTGCGCCAATCCGGATGTGATGGTCATTCGTGGCGGCAGGCCGATTTATGGCGCCGGCGCCTTGGCTGCTCTCTACGAGGATTTGGGCGGACATGTTCTACGCTTCGGCAAACCCCACCCCGCTATCTTCGATCATCTCTTTGCCGAAAGCCCCGATATCGCGCGCAACCGCGCCGTTATGATCGGCGACAGTCTGACGACAGATATGCGCGGCGCGCGGCAGGCTGGAATCGATGGTCTCTGGATCGCTGGCGGCATACATGCCGATGCCTTGGGATTGGATGCAGATGGAAGCCTGCGGCCAGAAAAGGTCCAGATCGTCGCGCAACAAGCCGGTGAGCGTCCAACGGCTATTTTGCCGCGATTAAGATGGTGATCCTGCAGAGGTCTTCTCTGGAACCCCATCGCAGACAAACCACTTAATTGATCTGCCAATTGCAATCTGACAAGAATGCAGGATGCAGATCACGACCTTTTCGGATTACTGTCTCAGAATTCTTATATTTCTGGCCGTTAGCGACGGCCAGCAGGCCAGTTCGCGGGAAATCGCCGAGCGCTACGATGTCTCCGTGCACCATATTGCCAAGGCGTCCAAATGGCTGGTGCGGCACGGCTATGTCTCCGCAACACGCGGTAAAGGCGGCGGTCTGAAACTCGCCCGCAAGCCAGAGGAGATCAAAATCGGCGAAGTCATCGGACGCGCCGAAACGGGTCTGGGCCTGGTGGAGTGCATGCGCGATGGTCATTGCGCCATCGAAGGTGCCTGTGGGCTAGCTTCTATCCTGGACGAAGCAAAGTCCGCGTTCTTCGACACACTGGACCGCTACACGCTCGCCGATGCCGTCACGAAGCGAGGCGGCTTAGCCAAAATGCTGCAGCTCTTAAACGATAGACCGTAACGCTCGCTACGCCGGTTGGGGCATCGACGACGCCCAAGAACACACAAGGTTGCTAAGCTGCGGGCATGAACGAAAAGCGCCGTCGACAAACTTTTGTTCGGTAAAGCCGCGTCAAAGCACAGCGAAAACGACGATCACGGTAACGAGACCCCAGACACACATGTTGATGAAGGAGCGCAAAATGCCGCCATCCTCCTCAACCGTAATTCCAATCCGTCTGATCACGAGATCTCCAGGCATCAGGAAGCCACTGATAAGCCAGTGAAAGGCTTTCATGGTCCGCTCTCCATTTCGCTTTAATAGGTATTTATTTTACCAATTAAAGCGAAATGGATCCCCTTGCAATGAGAATCTATCCTTCGCCACCCTAGCTTCCCGCTTCAAGGTGTTAAGCACAGATCTCATTCCTGCGCATATCGCAGGAAAGTCATGAGGCGCCCGCTATTTATCCGGTAGCGCCGCGCCCCTATGCTCCGCCCTAGAGTTTTTTACGCGGCCTGGGACGAGCACATCGCAACCGCGCAGCCGGCGCCCAGCAGCAGAGATCCGTCCGAACAAGGAGAACGCCATGTCAGAACTTTCCGGAAAAGCCGCCATTGTTACCGGGGCCAGCCGGGGTATCGGTGCCGCCGCGGCGCGCGAACTCGCGAAGCAGGGTGTTTCGGTCGTGCTGGCGGCGCGGAGCGAAAAGGAGATCGCAAAGGTCGCTGCAGAGATCAGCGCCGAAGGCGGACAAGCGAAAGCCGTGGCCTGCGATGTCACTGAATACAATGACGTCGCCCGCTGTGTCACCGCCTGCCGGGACCACTTCGGGCGGCTCGACATCCTGGTGAACAACGCCGGGGTTATCGACCCCATCGCGCGTCTCGCAGAGTCCGATCCGACGCAATGGGACCAGGTGGTCGACATCAATCTCAAGGGTGTCTATCACGGCCTGCGGGCCGCTATTCCGGTGATGCAGGCACAAGGCGGCGGTGTAATCGTCAATATCAGCTCCGGCGCGGCCACCGGGGCTCTGGAGGGCTGGAGCCACTATTGCGCCACCAAGGCCGCGGTTCTCTCCCTCACCCGCTGCGCCGACAAGGAATACCGGGATCAGGGCATCCGGGTTGTTGGCCTGAGCCCAGGCACGGTGGCCACCGATATGCAGGTTTCGATCAAGGCCTCCGGCATCAATCCGGTCAGCCAGCTCGACCCCTCGGTGCACATCCCCACGGACTGGCCGGCGCGTGCCATCGCCTGGCTCTGCACCGAAGATGCGGCGGAGTTCGCCGGCACAGACTTTTCGATCAAGACGGAAGAAGGACGCCGGAGGGTCGGATTGATCGACTAAGTCCGAAGCCGGCGTCGCGACGGTGGCCGCCACCTAACGGAACGGCCGCCAAACAGTAGACGTCCCAAATAAAACTGGCTCGTCGCCATTTTGCATGATACTATGTTCGTATACTTATAAATAATTCGAACGAGCATAGTCTTTCCGGCATTGACCCCGCGCCTTTCCCAGCGTGGACGATGTTTAAAGCAGGAAGGAACAGTGTCATGCAGTTACGATTTGCAGTGATCGCGTCCATCCTCCTGATCGGATTGTGCGGTCAGGCAGGCGCCGCGCAGCAGATGGCGTTCATTTGCGACCTCAATGGTGTGAATGCGCAGATGCGGGTGGCGGTTGAGTATGTCTCCTCCTCCGGCATCGTCACGGGTCCAGGCGCAAATCCGAGCATCACCGGTGTCATTCCGACCGGCGACTATACGATCTATACGGCTGGCGACGTACGCAGTCCCTCGGCTTACTACACCTTCAAAGGACAAGGCGAATACGCCGACTTCACCAACATGCATCAGTCGGAGCGCTTCCGGGTCCGTTTCGTCCCGACGAACGACGGTCTCTGGATGATTATCAATCCCCACCAGCCACCGCAGTGGCAGGGACGTCATTTTTGCAAGCGCGTGGGGTGAACACACTCTTCAAACCTCTCATGCTTCCTGGCTGGTGAAGGCGTGTTTTCTGCCCGATTGCCAAATCTTCCTGGTCTCTTTTGCGCGGCGGCGACACTGCGTTTTCGTGGGGCCGACCTGAGCGGCACCGGCCTGGGCGAGTCGCGCGAGGAAGCCGAAGCTCGCCGGGATGCGGAACTCGCCGAGGGCAAGGCGCGGCTCCTCTTCTCGCAATCAGCGAACAGTGAATCTATCAGGCTGCAGGATACTTGCTCTGGTGAAGCATATCATCTGCCCGCCGCGCAGTTATTTGGCTGTCCCAGCCACTTGTCTTTCGCCCAGGGCATCGCAGCAAACCCAGATCACGAGACAGCGCTGCGGAACGCGATCCTGGAAGCCGTGGAGCGCTATGCGAGCCTGAACTGGTGGGCCGGAAAGCGCGCCGCGGCACAGCCTTCCCCCTCGGCAAACAGCATATTTCAGGAACTGCAAGAACGTTGGATGCGGAAAGAATCGCGCCGGACCGCTCTGCTCGACATCTCGCCTGACCTCGGTCTTCCGGTCTTCGTCGTCTGGTCCTGCCGCACGGACGGCAGGGATCTGTGTTTCGGAACCGCCTGCGGCAGGAGTGTTCGCGAAGCGCTGAGCGGCGCGTTGCGGGAGCTTTTTCAGATGGAGTTCGGGCTGGACGTGGTACGCTACCGGCGGCGACACGGCGTGAAACTGGCCCGAAAGGAACGGCTTGTGCTTGCGCGCGCATCGCGATTGAAGAGAGAAAACTGCAAAGCACTTCTCACGCCCCATAGGGCTGGTACGGAAGCGACGGACGCAAGCGCTGGTGACCGCGCTGGCGACGTCGCCGAACATCTTGCTGACAAGGGTCTCCGTCTTTTCGCCGCCGAACTCCCGCGGCCCGACCCTCTTCACCAGGTCGTTCAGGTCGTGGCGCCAGATCTTCCCTTGCCTTCCCCGCGCAAGCCTGGAAACAGCGGAGAGACACCCTCTGCGATCCGATGTCGCGTCTCAGCGCCTTGGTCCGCCTGGGACCTCTACTAAAATCGCCATGCTGGACGATACCGACACCACAAGCCTTCACCTGACGCTGATCGACAGATTCAGCGTGTGCATCGATGGACGGGAACTGACGATCTCCTCGGCGCAAGCGCGCCTGGTCTTGGGATATCTTGCGCTATCGCCGAGCCAATCGGAAAGCCGCGTCAAGCTCGCCGCTATGATCTGGGAAGAAAGCGACGAGGAACGCGCCCGGCGAAACCTGCGGCAACTGCTCTATGGTTTGCGCGCCGATCTTGCGTCGCATTGGGATGGCCTGCAGGCGGATCGTTCCACCCTCTCCCTACGCAGCGGCAGCTTCGGCTGTGACGTCGAGGACATCCTCACTCAACTGAGATCGGGAACGGTTCCCGATGCCGTCGCGAATAAGCCTGAGCTTCCCAATCGGCTGCTCTCCACGGTGCCTGAACAGGGCGAACTCTTCGCGAGCTGGCTGCACCTGAAGCGCAAGGAATTCGAGAACGAGCTCCAAGGCGGCCTCGAGCGTATTCTGGGCGGTGACGACCGGGATCAGGCCGAGCGGGCGGCGCGCGGCATGCTCGGCCTCGACGCCTCCAACGAAAAGGCGGCACGCGCCCTGATCCGGCTCTACAGCGCGCGCGGTGACACGGGCCGGGCGCTGGGAGTCTATGCGAATCTCTGGGAGCATCTGGATGAGGTCTACGGCATGGAACCGGCCGCCCAGACCCAGGATCTGATCGTCGAGGTCAAATCAGGCAAGCTCTCTGCGCCCAGTCAGACGGAGTCTGCTCCTGAGCCGGAGCTTCAACCAACGCCGCAAGGTATACAGCGGGAACGTCGAGTGGCGGAACGGCGGCGCAACGACAGAAAGCCCACCGCCGAATCACGCGAAAAGCTAGAGATCGCGGTTCTGCCTGTCGCCGTCTCCGATCCCACAGGCGATGCTCAAATGATCGGGGATCTCTTTCGGACCGAACTGATTTCCCGCATGGTCAGTTTCCGGGAAATCGACGTTATTGACGCCGCGATCAAGAGCGCGGACACCGAATATCGGCTGCGGCTGACCATGGTGCCGGCCAGCGAACAATTGGCCCTGATCGCCACCCTCACCCGCTCGGCCGACGGCATGGTGATCTGGAGCGAACGTTTCGGTCATGTGGTTCAGCATTGGTGGGAGTATCAGGCCGACGTCGCGAGCCGGCTGGCAACCGCCTGCAGCCTTACACTCTCCAGAGCCCGCCTGTCGGAAATCAGGAGCCTCTCGACGGTTCAAGGCTCGATCAACAACTGGCTTATGGGACAAAAGCTGCTGGACGGCTTTCGTTCCGAAGACTGGGACGCGGCGGCGGACTGCTTCCTGAAGGCCATCGATCTCGACCCCAGTTTCTCCATGGCCTACAGCAGCCTCTCGCAGGTCCACAACATCCGTCATCTCGTACATCCGGGCGTCACCTACCAGCGTGACGAGCTTTTGGAGAGCAAGCGCCTCGCCAATGCCGCCATCGCGCTGGATCCAACCGACAGCCGAGCACATCTCTGCCGGGCCTGGGCCAGCTTGTTGCTGGGTGAACACGCCCAAGCCTCCGCCAGCTTCGCGATCTCCCGGCAGTGCAACGCGAACGACCCCTGGACCATCATGTCCTCCGCCCTCGGCGCCGCCTTCAGCGGAGAGTTGCCTCTCGCGAACGAGCTGGCGACGCGCTTTCAGAACGAGGGCTGGACAAGCAATCTCTGGCTCTGGGGTTACTACGGCAACATCCGTTTTCTCTCCGGTGACGACCAAGGCTGCGTGGCCGCGATCGACAATGCCGGCGACAGCATCATGAACCTGCCGGCCTGGAAGGCGGCCTCTCTCTGGCACCTGGGCGAACACGCTGCGGCGGCCGAAGCCTGGAGCGCCTTCGAGGCCGCCGCCCGCAAACGCTGGTCACTTCAGGAAGAACCCAGCAGCGAGCGCATTCTCGCCTGGTTCCTCAGCTGCTTCCCGATCCGCCTGCGCGAAGCGCGGGAACGCCTGAGCGAAGGCGCCACCCAGGCAGCCGAGGCCTACCTGCACTGCCCGCAGACATAGGACGCCATGTAAGGATCCAGGAAAGATGCGAAGGGATCTTCGCCCAGGGTAACGTCGTAAGTGGCGGGACCGTCGTCCTCGATGGCCGGGGTTATGGGATTGGCGCCGAGATCGGGATCCGCCGGATCGATTTCTGTATAGAGGGTCGCCATGCGCAGCTGCAGCGGACCGTCATGTTCCTGCAGGTGGCGGATCATCTCCGCTTCGGGCAGAAGGATCGAGAAGCGCTCCGGCTGCCGCAGGATCAGTTCCACCTCGGCGACACCGTCACGGATGATGTAGTCCCCGTCATCCCGATCCGGCCGGCCTTCCTTGAGCCCGGCAGCATTTAAAGCCTCTCTGAAGCCGTCGATATAGAAAACGCAGCGGCGCGCATCCTCGACTGTGTGCTGCGGGCGCGCATCCGGATCGATCGTCCACTGCCTGATCAGACTGCCAAGAACCCCCATCGCCTTCTTGGTCCGCAGGGTGACTGGATTTTCCATAACCGGCTCCTTTCACGAGGTCGCAAGTAAGCACGCCGAAGTCTGCACTCTATCAAGAAGAGGTTCCGGCCGACAGCCGCCAGCGGCACCGCATGACGCGGCAATGACGCTGGAATGACGCTCCCACCTACGCGCCGGTGTTTCGCTGCTACTCGCATTCGCCGGGAAGCCTTTCCGGGGAAGCAGCCAAGACAGGCGTTCCGCCGAAGCGGTCCGCCGATTTTCAGGAAAGGAAGACATCATGTTCAATTCGGATTTCGTCTGGCTCAACTTCGACAATGAGTTCAACAGCCCAAACGAAGAAGCGACCCGGATCTTTTTCGTGGACGAGGAACCCGCTGCCGCGCACCCGAAGGGGCAAGGCATTACCTCCGAGGGATACATCCTGATTCAGGCCGAGGATGTCGGCGACGGCACCGATGCGGGTGAGGAAACCACCCATCGGATCCTGATCAACGGCCAGCACCTGCCCTCCTTCGACATGGTCGCGGCACAGGGCTGGAACCTCTGGATGGACCGCATTCCCAAGGACTTCCTGAAGAAGGGCGAAAACAGGCTGACGATTCGCCGTCGCACGGGCGACTGCTTCCGCGTGGCCAATGTCGTCGTCCAGTGGCGCGAGCATCGCGGCACCGCCGATCTGGGATTCACCGACCATCGCGCGGCCGAGTAATCGAAAGCCCAGCGCGCGTTTAGAGAGGATAGAACCATGATGACTGTCACGCCCCTGGCCAAGAGCCTGATCTTCGTCGTTCTGCTCACCCATGCAGCGCCCTGGAAAACGGCGCCTGCGCAGGAGGCACGGCAGTATCAGGCCTCTCCGGAACTCCAGCGTGTCCTTAAGCGCATTTCACCGCAACGCGGGCGCCTGGTGCCTCAGGGCGCGAAGTTCCAGGCACGCGGCCGAAGCGATCCGCTGACCTGCTGCACGCATTGGAACTCTTCGACCGGCGGAACCGGCTGCGCCACCTACGACGACAGCGAAGGTTCCTGCCCGAAAGACACCTTCCAGGTGGATTGCGGGGAAGACGGCTGCTGGTAGCTGGCTGATCTGCCGGCAGTTGCCGGGTGGCGGGCCCGCAGACGCCGAAGGGCCCGCCACTCTTTACCAGAGATCCCTGAAAGAGGAGAATCCCCATGCGCAACGTTAAAACCCTACTCGCAGCTTGCGTCCTTCTCGGCACGCTGGCGAGCTGCACCGAAATCCTGAACACCCACTCCAGCGGCGATGGACCGGACGGTCCGGGACCGATTCCCGGTGCGCCGGGCGGCGACTCTGTCAGTGCCGCAGGTCCCGTGATCTTCAATGGCGGCAATATCCAGCTGCCTGCCAACGGCACTTCACCGACCTTCGTTGACCTGATCGTCGGTGGCCATCCGCATAATACCAGCGAATATGCGATCAGTTTTTCGGGCGTGAAACTCACCGTGACCAACACACCGGTCATTGCGATCGACGCACTTAACGACGATGAGGACGTGGCCTGCGGGGTGGAGATCGCGGGCGGTAACTTCCGCTTGGTCAGCGGTATCGGCAGCCCCATCGTCGGCACCTATACCGGCGCTGCGGACGAACACCGCGTCTTCCTGCGCATCGATCTGGCCAGCGGGCGCTGCTTCCTGCGCATTGAACAGGTGGCGCAGGGAACCGATGGCCCGCCGGTTCAGCCGGTGATCACCGCCGACGGCCCCGTGATCGCGGACGCGTTCGGAGAGCTGGACCGCTTGCGCGTCGCCTGGGAGGCCATCTTGCCGAACGACGCAACCAACTATTTTCTCGGACCGACGGTCATCTCCAAACGGAACTGATCTCTGCGCATGCAGCCGGTTCGAAAGCGCCGGCTGCATTACCGCAGCTTACGAGCGGGCCGCCACCAGCGCGGCATAGATCCGGGCCACCGACAAATCGGTTTCTTCCGTCGCCGTATCGATGACCATATCGGCAGAGGTCCAGGTCTCGTACTCGCGCTCCTGCACCTCCTGCCAGCTTGGCGTATGCAAGCCGGGGATATCGGCGCACCGCATCTCGATACGGCGACGATGCTCGGCCACATCCGAACAGACCACCTCGATTTCAATGGCTTTCGCTTCTGATCGCGTTGCAACCTCTCGCCAATCGCTACGGGTCAAAGCGATGGGATTGACGGAATCGGCGATCACTGTACCGCCGAGCCTCAGGTTGTCTTCGGCGAGCGCGTAAGCAACGCGATAGCCGCTGTCGTCCATCGCGACCGGACCGGCAGAAGAATTTTTGATCGCCTGTTCGATGCTATCGATCCGCAGGTGAACGGCCGAAAGCCGGCGCGCCAGCTCGCTCGAGAGAGTCGTCTTACCGCTCCCCGGCAGACCTCCGAATATGATCAGCAAGAGCCTGTCCCCCCAAACGCAGTTCTCTAAGTCTGTTCGGGCAGGAGCTTCCCAAGCAACCGGCCCAAAGTCACGGCTTCCTTTTCCGTCAGCCGCTCGCCAACCGCCTCCTTCAGCGCAGGCGCGTAAACCTGCCACATCCTGTGGCGCAGCTGCCGCCCCTCTTTGGTCAGAAGAATAAGCTGTCCCCGTCCATCCTCTGCGCAAGGCCGCCGTTCCAGGTATCCTGCCTTCGCCATGCGCTCCAGCAGGCGTGAAAGCCCGTATTGCGGCACAAGCAGTTCGCGCTCCAATTCGAAAGGACGCATGCCGCCAGCTTCGCCGCGCTCCAGTTCCCAGAGCACATCGTACCAGGCGAGCGGCGGAAAACCGCCGTCCTTGAAAGCCTGCTCCACTTGCGAATGCGCCGCGTGCTGCGCCTTCATCAGGCGCACCCATGCTGTGACCGCGGCATCGTTCAGGATTTCCGTCATGGGTCATTGATGCCAGATTCATGCAACTGCATCAAGCTTGACTCTTAGATGCAAACGCATATATCTACATGCAATTGCATTAAAATGGAGATTCAGATGACCCAACAGGACCTCACAGCGCTGGCGGGCTTCCTGCTTCGTGTCGCGCTCGGCGCGATGTTTCTGGCGCACAGTCTCTTGCTGAAATACTTCATCTTCACCTTGCCGGGGACGGCGCAGTTCTTTCAGTCGATCGGCCTGCCCGGCTGGTTCGCGTATTTTGTCTTCTTCGCTGAGGCGATCGGCGGGCTGCTGCTCATTTTCGGCGTCCAGGCCCGCTGGGTCGCCCTCGCCCTGCTGCCGATTCTCGCGGGCGCGACCTGGGCGCATTGGGGCAACGGCTGGATGTTCGGCTACGAAAACGGCGGCTGGGAATATCCGCTCTATCTGACCCTGCTGGCCTTCGTTCAGTTTCTGCTGGGCGACGGCGCCTACGCGCTTAAGCCATCCGCGGCCATTCCCAGCCTCAAACCCGCACAGGCATAGACGAATGGAAGGTCACATGTCCAAGTCCCTGACCCTGGTCAGTCACCCCCTCTGTCCCTACGTCCAGCGCGCGGTGATCGCACTGACCGAAAAGAAGGTGCCCTTTGACCGGATCGACGTGGATCTCGCCAACAAGCCGGACTGGTTTCTGGCGCTGTCGCCACTCGGGAAGACACCGCTGTTGAAGGTCGGCGATACGCCGGTCTTTGAGTCCGCCGTGATCCTGGAATACCTGGAAGACAGCCAGCCGAACCCGTTGCACCCCGCGGACCCGCTAAAGCGCGCGGAGCATCGGGCCTGGATCGAGTTCAGCTCCTCCCTGCTGAACGATATCTGGGGTTTTTATGCGGCCACCGATGCTGTCAGCTTCAACGCGAAAGTCGAGGCCCTGCAAACTAAGTTTGCGCGCCTCGAGGAACGGCTGGGCGCCGGCCCCTATTTCGACAGCGCGGCGTTCTCACTGGTCGATGCCGCCTTCGGGCCGGTCTTTCGCTACTTCGACATCTTCGACCGGATTGCCGATTTCGGTATCCTGGGCAGCCAACCGAAGCTCGCGGCCTGGCGCGCAGAGCTGTCAGCCCGTCCATCGATCGCCAACGCGGTTTCTCTCGATTATCCAGCGCGGCTTTGGGAGTTCCTGGAGCGGCGGAACTCGCACCTCTCCGGATTGATGGCGTAGGCGGCGTAGCAGCAGGCGCCGTTTCCTACTGGACAAAGCCTGCACGCCTCCCGTAATCGTCTGACGCACGCAAAGTCTCATCCAGGAAGGATAAGCAGCCGTGGTAAAGGAACTGATTGTCGATCTCGAGAAAGCACCCGCCGAGCGCTGCGAACTGACGGCGGCGCAGATCGATCAGGCTCGGCAGTTGCTCGAAAGCTATAACCGTGATCTTGGGAGCACTGAGGAACTTGTCTCGATGGTCCGGGAGATAGGTCAAGCACTTCTGCCGGCGGACTATTGGGCAGAGGTCAGATCGCTGGCGACCCAGCTTGGGGTAGAACCTGCTAAAGCTCTGCTTGGCAATGCCTACTACGATCTGATCAAGCCTTCGATCGGCTGCACCGCCTTTGCCGTCGATACGCCGAACGGTCCGCTACATGCCCGTAACCTGGACTGGTGGACAGAGAACCGCCTGCTCAACGAAACCTCCCTCGCCTGTCGTTTTATCGGCGCGCCCGCCGGGGAATTTGTCTCCATCGCCTGGCCCGGCTACATCGGTGTGCTGTCGGGGATGGCCCCTGGCCGCTTCGCGATCACGCTCAACGCCGTGCTTAGCGAAGAACCTGCCCAAATCGCACTGCCGATCTCCTTGCAGATCCGCAAAGTCTTCGAAGAGGCCCGCGATTTCGATGAGGCCGTATCGCACCTGTCCGAAGCGGTGATTCCCACCGACTGCCTGCTGCTGGTCAGTGGCATGAAACCCGGCGAGATTGTCGTGATCGAAAGAACACCGACTCGGCATGCGATCCGGCCACCCGAGGAAGGGCGGATCGCGGTCGCGAACGACTACCTGCTTTTGGATATGGAGACAGGCTTGGTCCAAAGCGAACTTCAGGCTACCTCCTGCGGACGATTCGAGCGGATCAACAGCCTGCTGCAGAGACCGCCCGAAAAGCTGAAGACTTGCCTGTCTTACCTAGATAATCCCCAGGTAAAGATGACCATCACCGTCCAGCAGATGGCGTTTCACGCAGCGTCCGGCCGGTATCTTTGGAGAAGCCTTTGAGCACCGATCTGCGAGAAGAGGTTCGAGGATGGCTGGTCGACGCAAGATACGGCCTGATCAGCCCCGCCGAACTGATCGCACGGGCCGATCAGATGATCGCTTCTTTGGATGAGCCGCCTGATTTTCTGTTTGCTCTCTCAATGGGAGAGCCGCTCGCTCACATAAGCCGGATTGACCTAGTGAAGGAGAGTATCGTCCTGGCCGATTTGGCAAAACTGGCTGGCAGGCTGTTAAAGCTTCTCGAGTCGGGTGACATCGACACAGAACGCGTCGCGATCGTGGCCCAGCGGATCGCCTACCCATATGATGATGAAGCGAGCGAAGAAGCCTGGCGCGAATTCGACTGGATCTCGAACGAACAGCATTTTATCGAAACCGGCGTTAAGACTAGTAGCACATATGAACAAGATGTTCGGTCAGCCTTAAGCAGAGCCGCAGCTTTGACCTTGGATTGAAAGTCGATCGGATCAGCCTCGACCCGATTTGCCCAAAGCCATTGATTTACGCCGGGTCGCTAAGCTTGCTATATGAAGGTATGGCAAATGCCCCCGACATTCGCTTTTTCCGTGACCGGAAAGGCCAGACCATCGCCTATTCCCGTCATGGCGAAGGGCCGTTGGTGATCTGCCCCGCCTGGTGGGTCAGTCACGTGGAAAAGGATTGGGGGCACGAGAGCTTTCAGCAGTTTTTTTCGCTGCTTGGCGAGGGCGTAAGCCTGGTGCGGTACGACAGGCATGGGGTCGGCCTGAGTGATCGGGAAATTGTCTCTCAGTCCCTCGAAGACGAAGCCGCGCTGCTTGAGGATCTGACCGCGGAACTCGGTGAGGAGCGTTACAGCTTCTTCGCCGTCTCCTGCGGCGCGCCGACCGCGGTTCTACATGCGGCGCGGCATCCTGAGAGGGTCGAGCGTATTTGCTTTTACGGCGCTTACGCCGACGGTCAGACACTTTGTCCTCCGGAGGTGCAGCAGGCCGTCTATGCCACGGTGAAGGCCCACTGGGGGATGGGTTCCCGCGCGCTTGCGGATATTTTCCTGCCCGATGTCGACCGGGATGTGGTGAAAGCCTTTGCGCGGCATCAGCGCGACGCTGCGGAGGCGGATGTGGCCGCGGAGTTGCTCAAGCTCACCTACGCCATAGATGCTCGAAGCTATCTGACGTCCGTCACCTGCCCCGCCCTGCTGCTGCATCGCAGGCACGACCGGGCCATTCCCTTCGAAGCGGCGCGTGTGCTGGCGGCAGCCATCAAAGACGCAAGACTGGTGAGCATGACAGGCGCCTCTCATCCTCCCTGGGTCAATGGTGACGAAATCGCGCAGACCGCCAACCGCTTTTTGCGCGGACAAGAGACGCTTGTCGCCGCAACAGTCAAAACAGAGAACGGCGCTTCCGGCCTGGATGAAGCGAACCGCTGCTTGCGGTTGGCGGGCGAGAGAGTCGAGCTGACCCCGCTGGAATATGCGGTGATGGCCGAGCTGATCGCTGCGAAAGACCAGATCGTGACCCGAGACGACCTGCTGGAACGGGTCTGGAAACAGCCTTTCGAGGGTTCGAACCGCATCGATACTCTGATCCGCGGCCTGCGCAAAAAGCTTGGCGACTATGCCTCTTCGATCGAGACCGTGCGCGGGCACGGCTACCGCTTTGGCGGTTGGTCGCAAGGGGAGGCTCAGGCGGGCTCGCAGGGGAAATAGCGGACTCGGCCGCTTTCTCAGGCTTTTCTCATGTAATTCTCATCCAGATCTCAAGCAGGCCTGCGCGCGCGAAGCTATAGCTCTTCCATCTCATCCCTCACGAGACGGATTTAGAGCTTTATGAAACGCCTGTTCACTCTCCTCTACGGCGCCGGCGGCTATGTCATCGGACTGGTCAGCGTCGCCTACATGGCCGCATTCCTCGCCGACTTCGCCGTACCCAAAGGCATAAGCGACGGCGAAACCACGACACTCTGGAATGCGGCTTTGGTCGATGCCGGCCTGGTCGCCCTCTTCGGCTTCCACCACTCGCTCTTTGCGCGCACCTGGTTCAAACGCTGGTGGACCCGCATCATCCCCGCATCGATCGAGCGGGCGACCTATCTCTACACCACGGCCATCATGACAGCAGTGCTCGTCATTTTCTGGCAACCCTTGCCAGTGACGCTTCTACGCTTCGAGGCGACCTGGAGCATTGCGCTGATGATCGCACTCTATCTGAGCGCCTGGGGCATGATGCTGGGCGCGACCTTTCATTTCGGGCATTTCAGTTTCTTCGGATTGGCCCAAGCCTGGGCAGCCTTCAGGCAATCTCCGCCAGCCACTAACACCCAACTCACGACCCGCTGGCTTTATGCGCTGGTACGGCACCCCATTTCGCTGGGCTGGATGATCACACCTTGGCTGACGCCGCATCTGACGCTCGGTCACGTCGTCTTCGCTTCTTCGACACTGATTTACATCCTCGTCGTAACGCCCCTCGAGGAAGCGGATCTGATCGAAGAGCTTGGCGAGAGTTACCGCAACTACCGGAAAGCGGTTCCCGCCTTCCTACCTTTGTCGAAAATCCGCCGGAAGAGCCATCGAGAGACATGCCGGCTGCAACAGGAGAATCGGACATGACAACGCAGTTCAATCGGCGTGCGCTCCATCGGATCACGGTGAATGGCACAGAGTTAACTTATCGCGAGTCCGGTGACGGCCCGCTGGTGATCGCGGTCCATGGCGCCCTGACCGACCGGCGGATCTGGTATCCTTTAGAGGCCCTGCTCTCCGCGCACTTTCGCTTCATCGCTTACAGCCACCGCGGTTTCGGTCTGGCCGCGGACGACGCCGCAGAATCCCTTTGCCGCGAAGACCTGATCTCGGACTTGATCGCGCTGGTGGAATCCCTCGATTGCGGCCCAGCCCATCTCATGACCTGGTCCTTCGGCGGTGAGATCGCGACCTACGCCATGCTTCGCCGTCCCGATCTCTTTGCCAGCGCGGTGCAGTTCGAACCTTCACTGGGAGCGGTGCTGCCTCAAATCGAAGGCGGGACCGAGGCAGAGGCAAAATTCCGCAGCTGTTTTGCACCGCTGAAAGCCCTGATCGCAGCAGGCCGGCTCGAAGACGCTGCTCTCCGTTTCATTGAAATCGTCACCGGTACGTCCCTAGAAGGCAGAGTGATCGAACAGGGCGCGCTGGCGCAGATCGTCCGCGACAATGCCCATACGCTCCTGCCGTTTCTGCAGTTGCCACCTGCGCCGGCGGTAGCAACATCCGAACTGGCTGCACTTGAGGTTCCGACTTTGCTGATCCACGGAGAACGCAGTCACGATCGCTACAGGCTGATCGCGCGACATCTGGCGGAAAACCTGGGCGATGCAGAACTCTTCTGTATGTCCGGCGTCGGCCACGACGCACCCTATCGGGCTGCTGTCCGCTTTGCCGCTGCGGCACGCGGTTTTTTCCTGCCACCGGGCAGCTGAGCGCAGATCAGTGCGGATGCGGCCTGGCCAGCCGTCTCGATGTAAGCGGCGTCGCGGTGAACGAGCATGGTGGAAAAGGCGCCGTCCATCAGCAAAACCACTTGCCGGGCCAGATCGTCGGCCCTCGCGCAGCCCGCATCCGTGATCTTCTCCGACAGCCAGACTTCAAACTTAAGTTTATGCGCCGCGCCCACCTTCATGGCGGGATGCCCAGGTAGGTTGGCGAGCTCGGCAGCGGTGCGCAGAAAACCGCAGCCCTTCCACTTGGGGTGCCGCGCGGCGCTGGCGAGATTGATGAAAATCGCCTCAACCCTGTCGGCGACGATGCCCTCCGCCTCATCGAACCAACTGGCGTACAGCTGCAGATTTGGCTGATCGCGGGATTCCAGATAGGCCGCGACCAGATCGTCCTTGCTCTTGAAGTGATAGTAGAGAGTTCGTTTGGTCAGGCCGGCCGTTTCGGCGATTGCATCCACACTGACCGCCCGGATACCCTCGCCGTAGAAGAGGCGGTTGGCGGCATCCAGGATACGCTTCTTTGTGGCTTCGGCGTCGCGGGGCATAGAGTCAAAGTATACTAACCAGTGAGTGTACTCAAGTGAGCCAGGCCGCTAGCCTCGGACCGAGAGATCAAGCCAACTCCGAGGTGCCAATTATGACCGAGCCCGTGCTCTTTGAAACCGAAGGCAAGATCGCCTTCCTGACGTTAAACCGCCCGGAAAAGCTCAACGCCCTCAACTACGAAACCAACGACCTGCTGCTCGAACTGCTCAACAGTATCGAAACGGACCGCAACATCGGCGCGGTCATTGTCACCGGCGCTGGGGAGCGCGCCTTTTCGGCCGGTGGTGACATCCATGAGTTCTCCCGCAGCATCGAAGAAGGACCCGATGTCGCGGCGAGAGACTTCTGCCGCCGGGGTCAAATCATGACCGCACGGCTGGAAGCTTTTCCCAAGCCAGTGATCGCCGCGGTCAACGGGCTGGCCTACGGCGGCGGGTGCGAAGTCACCGAGGCCGTGCATCTGGCCGTGGCCAGCGAGCATGCCCGCTTCGCCAAGCCCGAGATCAACATCGGGATCCCGCCCACCTTCGGCGGTACTCAACGCCTGCCGCGTCTTGCCGGTCGCAAACGAGCACTTGAACTCTTGCTGACCGGCGATAGCTTCTCCGCGCAACGGGCTTATGAGCTGGGTCTGGTCAACCGCGTGGTGCCACAGGGAGACCTGATGCCGAGCGCCGTGGAACTGGCGGAACGCATTCTGCGGCATTCGCCGCTGGCCGCGGCGCGCATTCTGACGGCGGTCACGCGCGGGCTCAATGCCAGCATCGATGAAGGGCTGCTGATCGAACGCGAGCAGTTTGCCCGCATGGCGGTCACGCGTGACTGCCGGGAAGCACTCTCGGCATGGACCGAACGGCGCGCGCCAAACTACCAAGGGGTCTGACTCGACGAGGGCATCTGACAACAAAGATCCGATCAGGCCGGGCGGGTGCTATCCCGAAAGGCCGCGACGATCGCCGCGACCACTTCCCTGTTGCCCCGGATCTGGCGATGGTACAGGCGCATTTGAGACGGAGGCAGCGCCGGCAGTCCCGTGCCCGCTCTGATCAGGCGACAATCGGCAGGCAGATTTCGCCGGTCCAGCGGGGCGACCCCGAGGCCCGCAGAGACGGCCGCCTGCACCGCCGCCACGCCGGTGCCCACAAAGACCTCACGCCAGGGTATCTCATGGCTATCCAGCGCGGCGATGGCCATGGCCCGAACCCCGCAGGGCGCGGCCAGCGAGATCAGCGGCAAAGGCTCCGCCGGGTCCCAATAAAAATCCTTTGCGGACGCCCAGATCAGGCGGTCCCGGAAGAGACTGCGCCCCGTCGCCTCGCCGCCCTCGTCACGTGCGACAACCGCATCGAAGCGGCCCGCTGTGAAGGCCTCCATCAGCTCGGCGGAGACACCGACCGTGACCATGAACTGCGTCTCCGGATGCCGTTGCCCAAGCAGCGCCAGAACATCGGGCAGGCAGGCGCCTGCGGCGTGGTCGCTGACCGCCAGTCTAAAGGCAGGGCGTGGCCGATGCTCCCGGATGCGCAGAACCGCGTCGTCGTGAGCCTGCAGAATACGGCGCGCATCCGCGAGGAAGCTCTCACCGAAACCTGTCAGGGCAACCGTGCGCGGCGTACGCTCCAACAGACGCCGGTCCAGGCGCTCCTCAAGCTTGCGGATGCGCACACTCATGGCCGACTGGCTCGCCCCGAGCGCCGCGCCCGCAGCCGTGAAGCTGTCGGCCTCGGCAACCGCCACAAAGCTGCGCAGCAGATCGATGTCGAGCGATCGCGATTCAGTCATTCTAATTTATCATCATAAAAATAGAATCTATTCGTTTTTATTATGAATGAAAGCAGCCTAGCTTTCCAGCGGAGATCAGAGACAGAACAGGAAAGGAGACTTGAATGCCGTTGACCCGAATTTCGCTGAGAGCCGGAAAGGCGCCGGCCTTCCGGCGCGCTGTCATGGAGCAGGTCTATCAGGCGATGCGGGAGACCTTCGATGTGCCTGAAGAGGACCGCTTCATGACGATGTCCGAACATGACGGCGCGTCATTCGACTTTGGCCGGAACTATCTCGACATCGCACGCTCCGACGACCTGGTGATCATCCAGATCACGGCCAACAACACCCGAACGCTCGAGCAGAAAAAGGCGCTGTTCGCCAGGCTGGCGGAGCGCTTGTCGTCCGATCCGGGTCTTCGGCCCGAGGACATCTTTATCAACCTGGTTGAAGTGCCGAAGGAGAACTGGTCCTTCGGTCATGGCCTGGCCCAATACGCTTAACAAGGCATCGGGATCTATCGGATCAGCTCAGCGGCCGCGGAAGCATTGCCGTAACAAGCTTTCCGCGACCGCCGCGTTTTCTGGAAACTGTTGGCGTTTATTGCTCTACCGGCACGATGTCGAAGACGAAAAGAGTGGCCTCGCCAGTGCCCTTGTTCGCCGCCCAGTGTTCCGTCTCGAAACCTTCGAGAACGGTTTCACCGGCCTCTATCACCCTACTGTCGTGACCACGGTGTTCAACCACCTGACCGCTGACCACATAAAAGGCGCCCGGGCGGGTCGTGTGATCATGGTTTTTGACAACCCCGCCCGGCGCCATCACCACGGTGCGCACGCGCAGTTGGTATCCCTCCAAGGCCGGGATCTGCCGCCCGAGCGGCAATGAGTCCTGTCCACTGACTGTCAGGCCTTTGTGTTCCGTCGGCGGGCTTTCAGCAAGACTCGCGCCTGCAAAGCTGACAAGAGTGAGTAAGCTGGCGCAGCCAATCATTTTGGCAGTTCGTTTCATCTGAGGTCTGTCCTCTGCTTGGTTCGAAGATCAAGATCGCCGGCCCGGCGTTTCAAACCTAGGAAGCAGAAGACGCCTGTTCAAAATCGAATAGCTAAAGGCCAGGATGAAAAAAATTCAGGGTGATAAGCCCGGCGGTTAAGCCTGCCGGGTTTCCTGCCCGCCTGCCGGATGCGCCTCCAGTATTCCGCCAAGCCAGCGCCGAAAGCTCACCACCCGCGGGTCGCCTTGGAGGCGCGGCGGGTAGACCAGAAAGTAGGTCAGCCCAGGCAGCGTGATATTCGTCCCCGCGACCAGATTCTTTCGCTCCCGATGCCCCCGCGCAATCACGGCGCTCGCGAGCACGACACCCTGACCGGCGACCGCCGCCTCGATCGCGTGCGTCTCCTCGCTCAGCCGAATGACCTGGGCCTTCGAAAGACAGGAAACCGGGCGCCCTTCCCTGCAGGCGTGTTCGAACCAGCGCTCCCAGGTCGGTGCCGCGGGATCCGGCCGTTTCCATGAAAAGGCGATAAGCGGCAGAGAGGATAGTACCTCTTCCTTGTTGTCTTCCTCCTGGCTCTCGCCGAGGAGCGCCGGACTGAGCATCGGGACGTAATGATCGCGACAGAGCTCCTCACAGACGAGGTCTTCATCGGCCGCCCGCGCGTAACGCACGGCCACGTCGATCTCGCCGCTGTTGAGATCGACCGGGTAATCAGAGGCGTGGACCTGAAGTTCGGTATCGCTGCAGGCACGCCCCCAATCGCCAAGGTGGGGCAGCAGAACGCCGCTGGCGAAGGCGACCGTGGTCGAGACGCGCAATACGGGTTGCCGCGCTGGCGTCGTTATGTCCTGCACCGCCTCAGCCATGCTGTCGAGCGAATCCCGGATGGCCGGAAACAGCCGCTGCCCTTCAGCCGTCAGTGCCAATGGCCGGGGAAAGCGGCGGAACAGACTATGGCCGATGGTGTCTTCCAGGAGCTTGACCTGGTGCGAAATCGCCGTCGGCGTCACGCCGAGTTCCGCGGCCGCCCGGGTAAAGCTTTTATGGCGGGCCGCGGCCTCGAAGGCGCGAAGCGCATTGAGCGGCGGGATCTTTCGCATCTGCCTGATCTGACCTACCGGCAACTGGATTGGGACGACGTCGATCAGCCTGCAAGTAAACCCGCAGAGCAACAAATCAAGTTCCTGTCAGAACGCGGTAAGTCAGAAGCAGAAGCCGGTCGTCATGACAGCCAGTCTTCCAGAAATAGAGCCATGGCCTCATCACCCACATGCGGCAGGCTCTCCCGCCGGAAGACCGCCCCCGCCTCCAAAAGCAGACGGGCGCAGCCGATATGGTCGCGCGTTGCACGTTCCGGCGAATGCTCCGCACCGTGGATAACGGTGGACAGCGCATTGCCGCCGTATGCATTGACGTGCTCGAGATCGGCGCCTTGTTTCAGCAGAAAGGCAACCTGATCCGAGAGCCCCTGCCAGCCGGCCGCCTGTAACGCGGTCAGCTTCATTTCATCGGTTTGATTGGGATCGAAGCCCGCCGCGATCAGAGTCTTGATGTGTTCGAACCGCGCCGGCTCATGGGCCAGGCGCGTGATCAGCAAGCGATCCTCCTGGCTTAGTGCGTCCTGCTTGATCGGCGCTGCGGGCAGCTCACCTTCCGCGCAAAGCGCCAGGGCCCGCTCGCACTCCGAAAGCGGGGTTGCACAGCCGCGCGCCTCCAAAGCCTCCGCCGCCGAGAGGTTCCCGTAGACCCGGGCCATGGCGTAAGGCGTGTGGGATTCCCAGACCGCCTTTGGGTCGGCGCCGTGATCGAGCAGCAGATGGATGAAGTCGCCCGAGCGCCAGCGGCGCGCCGCCTGGTGCAGCGCAGGGATGGAGTCCACCGGCTGTCCGCTCGGGTGCCCTTTTACGGCTTCGTTGGGATCCGCGCCGTGCTCCAGCAGTAGGCGTACGGCCTCCAGGTCATCGAAATCCAGCGCGCGCGGCAGGGCGTTGGTACCACTGGTCCTGACCCCGTGCTTGATGAGTAGCTTCAGCCCCTCACTGTGACCGAGCTCCATCGCGTGATAGAGGCTCTCATCATCGTTCGGATCGGCGCCTTTATCCAAAAGCCATTCCGCGAGCGCCATGTTGTCCGCGTGTCCCAGCGCTCCATAGAGTGCCGAGAGTTTGTGATCGCTGCCAGGCTCGGCGGCGTAACCGTCGTTCGGATCGGCGCCATGATCGAACAGCAGTTCCGCAATGGCGAGCATGTCCGCCCGCTTCTCTGGCGTCTTGTGAATGTACTTGGAGAAAGCCAGGTGCAGGATCGGGCTGCGGACTCCGATCATCTCGGTCGCACAGTCCGGCCGTCTCGACAAAGCCGCCTGCACGGCAGGAAGATCGTAGAGCGCGATCTGCAATCCGAGGTTATGGGACGGCAGGTCCGGCTCGGCCGCCAGCAGCTTGTCGATCACCCAGTTCTGGCCGAAGTAAAGCGCCTGCTTCATCCGCTCCGCGCGCTGATCGCGGTTCATGGCTGCCGTCTCGAGGGCGAACTTCAGTTTGGGCCAGCTTTCATGGCCGGACTCGCGGGCCACTACGTGTAGGAAGTCTGCATGCTTGGGATCGAGCGCATCGGGGACGATGGTCTGCAGGCGCCGACGCGCCTCCGGCTCCCCAGCCGCAAAGGCCTTTTTGAGCCGCTTGGCTTCCGCACGCAGTTTCTCGAGTTCGGATTTCATTGGTTTTTCCCTTTTTCACGCCCAAGGGTCCGCTGCTTTGGGACAAGAAGAAAAACCAGATAAATGACATCTGATCGACAGGGTGCTTAAAGCGCTTTCCGCGGACCCGGGTGCCGCCCTGACGGCGAAAGATTTCTAGCACCACAGGCTTTTTCGGGCAAGCCGTGGCACCGCCCTAGGGTCCGGCATTACCGGCCTTCGAAAAGAGCGCCGTCAGCAAGATGCGTATCGCCTCTTTGTAGTCCGCTGCCGGCTCACCTGCGGCAATGGCCAGCGCCGCGCGATCGAAGGCTGCGGAGAGCACCTGGGTCATGGCATCCAGCGGAACGGCCTCAAGCGCACCCTCAGCCGATGCGTAGGCCAGCCCTTGCCGCAACTCTTCACCCCCGGTTTCCAGATCGATCCGGGCCATCTCAGCATGTCCCAGCACGGCGGGTCCATCCAGCAGGAGAAGCCGCGCCCTGCCCGGTTCCGACATGGCGACGAAGTAGGCCTCGGTCCCGACGATCATGGCATCCAGAGCAGAGGTGGGGTTCCGGGTTTCACGCTCGATCTGTGCCGCCACCGCCTTGGCCTCCTGCTCCAGTGTCGCCCGGAAGAGATCGGCCTTGTCGGCGAAGTGGTGATAGAGCGCGCCGCGGGTGACCTGCGCCGCGGAGACAATTTCGGGCGTGCCAGTTTCGGCATAGCCCTTTTCCACAAAGAGCGTGCGGGCCGCGGCAATCAAGGCAGCGCGGGTTGCCTCGGTTCGGGCCTTGTTGGAACGGCGGGCGTTTTTGGGCGCACCTGTGGAAGTCGCAACAGACTCAGATTCATCTTGCATACATACAGCCTGTATGTTTTTATCATTTACATACACACTGTATGTTAATTACCGAAAGGAGGAAAGCCATGAAATGCACCCAGTTCTATCCGGTCATCATGACCGACGATGTGGCCGGAACCGCCCGCTTCTATCAGGAGCATTTCCGTTTTGCGCCCAGCTTCGAGAGCGACTGGTATGTGCACCTGCAGTCTCGTGAGGACGAAAAGGTCAACATCGCAATCCTGCAGGGCGATCACGAAACCGTCCCGGCACCAGGGCGCGGCCGGGTCTCGGGTCTGATCATCAACTTCGAGGTCGAGGATGTGGACGGAGAATACGATCAGGTTGAAGCCAAGGATCTTCCGATCCTCCTGCCCCTGCGCGACGAGCCTTTTGGCCAGCGCCACTTCATCACGCAGGATCCCAACGGCGTGCTGATCGACGTGATCAAACCCATCCCGCCGAGCGAAGAATTCCTGAAGCAGTATGCGGCGGACGCAGTGCCCGCGTGATATCACCTCCGAGGAACCATCGTCCCGAAAACAAAAACGGCGGCCCAATCAGGAGCCGCCGCTTTCGTCTTTAAGTCTGCCACGCAGAGCAATTCACATTAAGGCGGACTCAAAACGCGCTGCCTCTCGATCAGCAAACTGCTGATCTCGAACGCAAGTTTTGAGACACCGGTTTCAACAGTAATGTGAAACGCTCTAGTACAGCGCCACGGGATTGCCCGGAGAGCCGGTCGCGCCTTTCATCTTGAGCGGCGACCACACGAAGAGGAACTCGTAGGCCTTGTCCGCCGCCAACTGGGTCAGATCCAGGTTCTCGATGTTCCAGATGCCGCGCTTGGTCATCATCTCGATATGACACTCGAAGGGCTGGTCGTTCTCACCGCCGAAGCCGGGACCGACCGCCTCGGAGCCCCAGGTGTCCGCGCCCCAGAGGATGATCTTGCGTTCGGCCATGTAGAGGCAGGCGGAAAGGCCGAAGCCCGGTTCGCCGGAATTGAACTTGGCAACCCGCGTTTTCTTCTCTTCCGCGTCAAAGCTGTCCCAGTCCGTGGGATGCCAGATGTTACCGTGACCGGTGTGCAGGAACACGCAGTCACCCTCCTGGATGGGCGCGATGCCCTGGCGCTCGACCATGGCGTCGATATCGGCCGCCGACACGATGCCCGGATCGGTCTTTTCGCGAGACGTCGGGATCGGCATGGGGCCGCCGTTATAGGCCTCGCCGTCGAGCAGAACCCCGCGGCAGACGAAACCCTTCTCCGCGACGTGCTCGACGCCCAACGGGCCAAGGCCGTAAGCGGTCACATCCGGGTCTTCCATGTAGCGGCCGTTATAGAAAAAGTGCCCTTGGAGGTGATAACGCCGATATGACCGGGACCGTCGAACTGGGTGCCGATCTGACCGATCTCAGTGGAAATGTATTCGTCGTTGTAAACCAGTTTCTGGTCGCCGAATGGGCCGCCCGAGGGCATGCCCGGAATGGTCAGGCGCCAGCCGCGCGAGCCGAAGGCCGGCGCGTCCTGCTGGTAGGTCTTGCCCAGGGTTGCGACCTTGCCTTGCTTCACCAGCTGAGCCGCCTTCAGCACCATCTCCGGGGTTGTGCGGTTGACCGAGCCCGCCTTGTCGTCGGCGCCCCACTCGCTGGGCGCCCAGTTCTGCGTCAAAGGTTCGTCATTGACCGCCAGGGCTGCGCCGCCCGACAGGGCCAGCGGCAAGGCAGCCGTCGCCGCGAGGGCGCAGAGACGGGTAAAGCTCAGCAAAGGGTTCATCACAACAATCCTCCCTATTGATTTTTTTCGCCATGAAAGCGCTGTGCGGAGGCTCCGCAAGATGTGAAAGCATCATGGCACCTCACGCGTCATCTGAGAAGTGCGGGCCGATGGCAATCGCGTGATTGGAAAGTTCAACGACTCTTCTCTAGAGCGGCCGCGGGCGGTGAAACAGCAGCCGGCCCATCTCCGGGATAAATCTCTCCTCCCGAAAACCGCTCTTTTCCAGCACGCGCCGCGAGGCCCCGTTGTCGGGACTGGCGAAGGCCTTCACCAGCGAAAGTGCCAGCGCGTCGTCCGCAATACTCAAGGCAGCCGCCACAAGCTCGGTCGCATAGCCCCGCCCCCAGACATCGGGATGAAAGGCATAACCGACCTCCGGCCCCCAGCCTGGATCGAAGGGGTCCTCATAAAGCCCGCCCCAGCCGACGATCCGGCCATCGCCCTTGTCGACGATCGTCCAGGGCGCGCAGCCGTCCCGCCGGCGCCGGCGCTCATGCAAGGCGATCCTGCGCCGACAGCCGCGCAGATTTTCGTCGACATGGGTGTAGCGCATGGCCGCGGGATCACCGAGGAAGGCGAACAGCGCCGGCACGTCGGCCAAGAGCGGCGGCCGGAGATTCAGGCGGGCGGTTTGGATTTCCATGGATCTTATTGTCGCTAGTCCCGCTGAATTTCCAAGTTCGGATATGCGAAGTACAGTCTCCTGCCTTTGGGCTACGAAAAAGGCTCAAGACTGTTATTCGGATAGAATAAGCACTATATTTCTACCAATCGATATAAACTTAAACCGAACGAGCGCGGTAGAAGACATGCCCTGGGAAAAATCCTTCGATATGGCGAAGGCGACAGAGGACGCCATGAAGCTGTTCTGGCGCAAAGGCTATGTCGGGTCCTCCCTCAACGACCTGATCGAAGCGACCGGGGTTAACAGGGGCAGCCTTTACAATGCCTTCGGTGGCAAGCAGGCGCTCTTCGTCGAGGCTTTGCTGCGCTACGACACGAGCAACCGCAAAGCCACCCTGGCCAAGCTTGCCGCCATGGGCGAACCGCTGCTGGCGATCCGGACTCTGTTTGACGGCCTGGTCCAGGAGTCCATTCAGGATACGCAAAAAAAGGGCTGTTTCCTGGTAAATACAGCGCTAGAGCTGCCCCATCACGAGCCAAAAGTCCAAGAAATCGTGCGCAACGGCATGGGTGAACTAGAGACCTTCTTCCGTGAAATGATCGAACAAGGCCAAGGCAAGGGCGAAATCCCGAAAGACATTCCAGCGGCCGAGACGGCAAAGTCACTGGTCAGCCTCTTCGTGGGCATCCGGGTCATGGCGCGCGGCGCCTTCGACGAAAAGAGCCTGCGTACCTCCGCAGATCAGGCGCTGCGTCTCGTTTCCTCCTGAGCCACGCGCGGTACGCGCACAGAGCATTCGATAAAATTCTGATCGCTGAGCGGCGCGAAGCGGTTGCGCGCTGACGCTCCCAACATTTTTTTCTCAACCATGTCTTGACCGATCGTTCCAAACCCCCATATCAGGCTTGTCTAAACCGATCAGTCTAAAAGGAACACATCATGTCTAACTTTCCCCTGCACAGCATTAAATCAGCACCGGAAGCAAGCAAAGGCTTCCTGACGGCCGCTCAAAAGGCTTATAGCTTCGTCCCGAACCTCCTCGCCGGCATGGCCGAAGCCCCCGCCCTTCTCGAGGGTTACATGACGCTCGCCGGTATCTTCGACAAAACCAGCTTTAGCGAGACTGAGCGTCAGATCATTCTCATGACCAACAACCGCTTGAACGGCTGCGTCTACTGCATGGCCGCGCACACGACCATTTCGCAAATGTCCGGCGTGCCGGCCGATGTGGTCACCGCCTTACGCGAGAACACGCCCATCGCCGATGCTAAGCTGGAAGCTCTGCGGCAGTTCGCCATCGTCATCAACGAGAGCCGCGGCTGGCCATCAGACGCCGATGTCGCCGCGTTTTTGTCGGCCGGTTATACGCAGCAGAACATCCTGGAAGTGATTTTGGGCACGGCACTCAAAACCCTGTCCAACTACACCAACCACATCGCGGAGACGCCGCTGGACAATGCCTTTCAGGCCAACGCCTGGTCTGCCGAGGAAGCCAACGCGGCATGATGAAGCCAGAAGCGGCCGGTCCTTTGGTCCGGCCGCCTCGGCCCCTGCAAGAAAGCTCTGCGTCCCTGTACAGCGGACGCCATCGATGAAAAACTAAGGGTCATCAGGTGATGACCGAAGCGAAGGAACGCCCTCATGCTGCTCGATACACCCATTTGCGATTTCGGCTGGAAAGCACCCTCTTTCACACTCGCCGACCCGGACGGAATCCAACAGAAAATGGAAGACGCCATGGGCGAGAATGGCCTGCTCATCGCCTTCATCTGCAATCACTGTCCATACGTGAAAGCCATCATCGACCGGCTTGTGGCGGACGCCAAGACCCTGCAGGACGAAGGCATCGGGGTGCTGGCGGTCATGTCAAACGACTATACGAGGGTACAGGCCGATAGCCCGCCCGAGATGAAACGCTTCGCGCAGGCGCACGGCTTCAGCTTTCCCTACCTGATCGACGAGGATCAAAGCGTGGGACGGACCTATGGCGCCGTCTGCACGCCTGATTTCTTCGGTCTGAATAACAAAGGGGAACTGCAGTACCGCGGTCGGCTCGACGACGCCAAGATGGGTGACGCTTCAAACCGAACACCCGAACTGCTGGAAGCTATGCGTCTGGTCGCAAAGACAGGACGCGGCCCGGAACAGCAAGCCGCGTCCATGGGCTGTTCCATCAAGTGGCGTTGAGGTAGAGCCCCTATCCGCCTTTCAAACGCTGGATGAGGTAAACCTCGCTGGCATCGCTGACCGGCTCGGTCAGGCTGCTGGCCACGATGCGCCCGTCCACCGCGACGGAGACCCCGGCTTCGATCACCGGATCTAACTCCGGATAAGCGCGGACGAGGCCCCGAAGGACCTCGCCCACGTTTTTCGCTTCGACCTCAACCTTGTCCCGCCCACCGGTGTAGGCCTTCAGGCCGGACCAGAGGTTGACCTCAACCATCGGCCTTCTGAGCTGCCAATGCCGCGAGAATACGCGGCGGCGACATGGGCAGTTCCTTGAGGCGGACGCCCGCGGCGTTGGAGACCGCGTTGGCAATCGCCGCCAGCGGCGGGCAGATCGAGGTTTCGCCAACCCCGCGCACACCGTAGGGGTGGCCCGGGTTCGGGACCTCGACGATGACCGTGTCGATCATAGGCAGGTCCGAGGCCACCGGGATCCGGTAATCCAGGAAACCGGAGTTCTGCAGCCGGCCATCGTCGCCGTAGATGTACTCCTCGTTCAGGGCCCAACCGATGCCCTGGGCGGCACCACCCTGGTACTGGCCTTCCACATAGGTCGGATGGATCGCCTTACCGGCGTCCTGCACCACGGTGTAGCGCACGACCTTGGTCTGACCCGTCTCCTTATCTACCTCGGCATCGACGATGTGAGTGGCGAAGCTGACCCCGGCGCCTTCCGGCGTGGCTTCGTAGTGGCCGACGATGGGACCGCCCGTCCGGCCCATGCTGCGGGCGATCCTGGCGAGCGACAGTGGCTCGAAGTCGCCGGCATTCGGACCGGAAGGTTTGGCGTAGCCATCTTCCCAGACCACCGCTTCCTCATCGATGCCCCACTTGGCCGCAGCCCGGGCACAGAGCTTCTTGACGGCATCGCGCGCCGCTTTGATGGTCGCGAGACCGCTGGCATAGGTCACGCGGGAGCCGTGGCTGATCTCGTTGTAACCAAGCGTGGCCGTATCGGCGATGGTGGTGCGGATCTTCTCGTAGGGAATGCCGAGTTCTTCCGCCGCCATCTGTCCCATGGACGCCCGCGATCCCCCGATATCCGGCGTGCCGACGGAAAGGGAGACCGTACCGTCTTCGGAGAGTGCCAGCGAAACCGCGGTCTCGCCGCCATGGTTGAACCAGAAGCCGCAGGAGATACCCCGGCCCTGCCCCTCGCCCAGCGGCGCGGAGTAGTGCGGATGGGCGCTGGCTTGCTCCAGCGTTTCCACCAGGCCGATGCGCTCGAACTTTGGGCCGTAGGAGGCTTTCGTACCTTCCCGCGACGCATTGTTCAGCCGGACTTCGATGGGATCGAGGTCCAGCTTGTTGCAGAGTTCGTCGATGACAGACTCGACCGCGAAAGCCGCCATGGGCGAACCGGGCGCGCGGTAAGCTGCCTGCTTCGGACGGTTGGTGATCACGTCGTAGCCGACCTGATGAACGTTCTCCAGCGCATAAGGCGCGAAGGCGCACATGGCGGTGAATTCCATCGGCGCGCCCGGGAAAGCCCCGCCCTGCAGGCGGAAGACACCCTTGGCCGCAGTGATCTTGCCTTCCTTGGTCATGCCGATCTTGATATCGATAGAGGTCGAGGAGGTCGGCCCGGTCGCCCGGAAAACCTCCGAACGGTTCATCACCAGCTTCACCGGCCGGTTGGCCTTGCGTGAAAGCGCGAGCGCCACCGGCTCAATGAAGACCGCCGTCTTGCCGCCAAAACCGCCACCGATCTCCGAAGCCGTAACGCGGATCTGACTGGCATCGGTGCCAACCAGCGCCGCGCAGACCTTCTGCACATTGAAGTGCCCCTGCGTGCAGCACCAGACCTCACCCTTACCATCCGGGCCCAGCTGCGCCAGACAGGCGTGAGGTTCGATATAACCTTGATGGGTCGCTTCGGTCTTGAAGCTATCCTCGATGACAAGGTCGGCCTCGGCGAAGCCTTTCTCCACATCGCCGTGGCCGCTCTCGTGGTAGCGCACGACGTTCGGATGCATACCTTCGGGCACAGAGCTGTCCGCGGTGCCCGCGCGGATGACCGGCGCATCGGCTTCCATGGCCTGATCCACGTCAGTTACGTGCGGCAACAGTTCGTATTCCACCTCGATCAGCTTGGCGGCATCCCGCGCAGCAAGCGCCGTAGTGGCTGCCACCGCAGCAACGGCATGTCCGTCATAGAGCGCGGTGTCACCAGCCATGACGTTCTCGAGGATGTTCCAGTTCTCCCCCGTCAGACCTTCGGCGAAATCGTCGCGGGTGACCACAGCCTTCACGCCCTTCATGGCTTCGGCCTTGGCGCTGTCGATCTTCAGGATCTTTGCATGGGCATGGGGTGAGCGGACGATGGCCGCATGCAGCATGCCGGGCGCGGAGGCGTCGGCGCCGAACTTCGCGCGGCCGGTGACCTTGTCCACGCCGTCGGGCCGCTTCGGGCGGGTACCGACAACCTTGAATCCGTTTGTCATACTTCCGTCGGGAGCCATCACGATGCCTTTCTGAGGTCAGCGGCCGTATCCATCACGGCGCGGATGATCTTGTCGTAACCGGTGCAGCGGCAGAGGTTCCCCGCCAGCCAATAGCGCACCTCGGTCTCGGTCGGGTCCGGGTTCTTTTCCAGCAACGCCTTGGTCGCCACCAGGATACCCGGCGTGCAGACACCGCACTGCAGCGCGGCGTACTCGATGAACTTCTCCTGCAAGGGATGCAGGGTTTCACCATCGGCAATACCTTCCACGGTATCGATGGACTTACCCTCAGCCTCAGCGCCAAGCATCAGGCAGGAACAGACCAGCCGGCCATCGACGGTCACGGAACAGGCGCCGCAGTCACCGGTGCCGCAGCCTTCCTTGGCGCCGGTCAGGGCCAGCCGGTCACGCAGTACGTCAAGCAGGGTCTCGCGCGGGTCGCAGAGGAACTCGACCTCGTCGCCGTTAACAGTCGTCGTTACGTGAATATTGCTCATCAGGCACTCCCCGCACGGTCGTAAGCAATCTTGGCGGCGCGCTTCGCGAGGACGCCGGCCACATGGGTGCGGAATTCGACGGTTCCGCGCTTGTCGTTAATCGGACTACAGGCGGCGGAGGCAGCCGCGGCCAGTCCCTCAAGCGCCGCGTCATCCAGCTCGCTGCCGATCAGGGCCTGCGCGGCCGCTTCGACCAGCAGCACCGTCGGCGCGACCGCGCCCAGCGAGACACGGGCTTCGGAGATCTTCGCACCCTCGCGCCGCAGACTGACGCCGCAGCCGACCACAGCGATGTCCATCTCGGTGCGCGGGATAAATCGCAGGTAGGCATCGCCGGCGTTTTCGCCCCGCGCCGGCAGATGCACGGCACTCACGACCTCGCCCTTCTCCAGGCTGGTGCGGCCCGGTCCGGTCGGAACGTCTTCGACAGCAATCGTGCGCGTACCCGAGGGTCCGACCACCGAAATCGACGCTCCAGCGGCAACCATAGCCGGCACGCTGTCTGCGGCGGGAGAGCCGTTGCAGAGATTGCCCACCAAGGTCGCACGACCTTGAATCTGGGTCGAACCGATCAAGTCCATCGCCTCGACCACCCCGGGCCACTCCTTGGAGAGCTCTGGGTGCTCGGTCATCTCTGCGCCTGAGACGGCCGCGCCGATCCGCCAGCCACCGTCTTCACGGACGATATCCTTCACGCCGTCGATATGCTTGATGTCGATCAGCACGTCAGGCGTCACCATGTCCGAGCGCAACTGCACCAGAACGTCCGTGCCGCCCGCTAGAAAGCGCGTGACCCCTTCCGCCTTGGCGGCAATCGCGGCGGCATCGTCAAAACTGCCGGGCGTATGATATTGCATAGCTCCTCCTGGCGCCCGTGGGCGCGTCTCCCTTCCGCCGTGTCGCTCCGGTCGAAACACGCAGCAGAACGATTCTGTTGTTATCTTTTGGCCCGCCGGGCCACCTCTTGGAACAGACTCCAACCTCAGGTGCGAAGGTGTCACGAACCGCAGGAAAACGGCAAGTCACAAAACAACCTGATGGTTCATATTGGCCGTCTTTTCAGCTGCTACGGCGAATTTGATTGGTCCTGCTTCCGGGTCAGCCTATCTTAGCATTTGTAATGCCGGTGCAAAGTGCAGGTTATGGCTGGTTCACGAAACGATAAATCCAGGCTCGGAGGCATAAGACCATGGCGACTAGGCGGCAGTTCCTGATTGGCGGTACCGCGATCCTTGGATGGACGCTCATGGGTTCGGTGACCGCTCAGGCCCATCACGGCTGGCGCTGGACCGAAGACGGCAACTTCGAATTGGTCGGGTTGATCAAAACTGTCAACCTGGGCAATCCACATGGTGTGCTCACGGTCGATGCCGAAGGCGAAGTCTGGATCGTCGAGGTCGGCCAGCCCTGGCGCAACGAACGGGCCGGCCTGACCGACGAGATGTTCGCCATCGGGCGGGAGATCACCGTCTCCGGACAACGCTCTGCCGATCCCGCGGAAAAACTCATGAAGGCCGAGCGGATCATCTTCGACGGCACGCTCCACGACCTTTATCCGGATCGGGATTGAGGCGCTTTCTAAGACCGGCGCGCAAGTCGGGTCACCAGATGGCGCGCGCCTGATCCATGGAACTCTCGCCTTTCTTACTTGAGACACTGCAGGCGTTTCAGGACATGGACCTGCCCGCCGCCCTGCGGGCTTCGCGCTGGGTCTACCCTCTGGTCAACGCCGCTCACATCCTCGGGCTTGCTGTCTTATTCGGCGCTATCTTGCCCCTCGACCTCCGGCTGTTGGGACTCTGGCCCTCCCTACCTCTTCGGCCGCTGATCCGCATTCTGGTCCCGGTTTCCCTCTGCGGACTCGGCGTAGCGGTGATCAGCGGCACGCTGCTCTTCTCGGTCAGCGCCGTGAAATACGCCACTACGCCGCTGTTCCAGATCAAAATGCTGCTGATTCTTGCGGCCCTGGCCAACGCGCTGTTGCTCCGGCGCGCCGCCGGCTGGGCCGCGACCGAAGGACGGGATAACTTTGGAACTGACGCCCGCTTACGTCTTGCGGGCGGACTTTCGATCCTGCTCTGGCTGGCAGCGATCCTCTCTGGGCGCTTTCTGGCTTACATTCTGTAGCAAAAGCGAACGAGGGAATGTTCGAAAGGGGAATGGTGGGCTGTATAGGACTCGAACCTATGACCCGCTGATTAAGAGTCAGCTGCTCTACCAACTGAGCTAACAGCCCCAAGAGGCGGGGTAATAGCAAAGCACTAAGGCTTTGTCGAGGGCTTCGGCACCGAAAAAACGCGTCTCGGCACTTTTCCGAAAGCTTGGCGTCGCTTTTCTGGAGGAAACCAGGCCTCAAACCAACGCCACAGGACCTTCGGTTCAGGGTCGTCCTAAAGCTGCTCCGACATCCCGCGCCGCGAGATAAAGGTGTCTCGATGGACATAGACGGAGATCACCAGCCCCAGCCCCACCATCACTGTCAGCATGGCGGTACCGCCGTAGGAGATCAGCGGCAGAGGCACCCCGACCACCGGGATCAGACCCATCACCATGGCGATGTTGATGAAGACATAGAGGAAAAGGTTGGTGGTCAGGCCGATGGCCAACAGGCGGCCGAACTGGTTGCGCGCGCGCAGGGCAATCGCGATGCCATAGATGATCAGCAGGATGTAGAGCCCCATGAGCGCGAGGCCACCGACCATGCCGAACTCCTCGGCCAGCATCGTGAAGATGAAGTCGGTCTGTTTCTCGGGCAGGAAGTTCAGATGGCTTTGCGAGCCGAGCAGGAAGCCCTTGCCGAACATACCGCCCGATCCCAGGGCGATCATGGCCTGCATGATGTGATAGCCGGTGCCGAGCGGATCGGTTTCCGGGTTCATGAACGTCATGACCCGGGCCTTTTGATATTCGTGCAGGAACTGCCAGCCGATGGGGATTGCAGCAAGCCCCGCTGCCCCGACCAGTGCAAACTTCCACAGCCGCACGCCGGCGCAGAAGAAGACCGCACCTGCTGCCATCACCAACATGACCGTGGTGCCCAGATCCGGCTGTTTCAAGACCAGCGCCGCCGGCGCGGCGATCAGCAGAAGCGGCACCAGCAGATAGGTAGGCCGGCCGATATCTTCTACGGAAACGCCGTTGAAATAACGCGCGAGAGCAAGGATCAGGCAGACCTTCATCACTTCCGAAGGCTGTAGCTGAATGACTTTGAGGTCAATCCAGCGCTGCGCGCCCATACCCACGGTGCCCATGACCTCGACAGCGACGAGCAGGATCAGCGCCACGAAGTACATGGCATAGGCGTAGCGGAACCAGATGCGGATATCGATCAGCGCGACCGTCAGCATCACAGCGAGGCCAAGCCCGAAACGAACCGCCTGGCGCGAGGCCCAGGGATCGACATTCCCATTGCCAGCCGAAAAGAGCATCGCGAAACCGACGGCAAAGATCATCAGCACCAGAAAGACCATGCCCCAGTTGATCGACCAGACCTTCTGACTGAGGGTGAGGCCCGTACCGCCCGACATGCTGCTGAAACGTCCCGCCACGATCAGGTCTCCTGTCCGGGTGTTTGTACCTGCAGATGGAAAGCCGGCGTGCCGGAGGGGTCCCGGCGCTGGGTCTCGGTCAGAATGTCACGCACGATCGGCGCCGCCGTCTTGGAGCCACCGCCACCATGTTCGACAATCACGGCACAGGCATAGCGTGGATTATGAACAGGCGCATAACCGACAAAGAGCGCATGGTCGCGACGGCGCCAGGGCAGGTCTTCGTTTTTGAACACGCCCGCCGCACGCTCCGCCAAGGTAATCCGCCGGACCTGTGAGGTGCCAGTCTTGCCGGCCATCTCCCAGCCCTCTTCCTTGATTCGCGCTTTGTAAGCCGTTCCGCGCCGGTTGTTGGTCACCGCATCCAAGGAGTTGTGGATGATCCGCAGATGTTCGGCCGGAATGCCCAAGGGTTCAAACACTGGATCCGGATCCGCTACGCCACCGGTTTCGTCATTGAAGCCTCTGGTCAGGCGCGGAGTCACCTTGAGGCCGGATGCAAGACGGGCCGTCATGGTCGCCAGTTGCAGCGGCGTCGAGAGAACGAAACCCTGCCCAATGGAGGCCACCAGGGTTTCACCGCCCTGCCAGGGTTCGCCCACGTTGGCGAGTTTCCAGGCCTTGGTGGGCACCACACCGGAGCGTTCTCCCGGCAGGTCGATACCGACCGTCTGCCCCAAACCCAGTTGATTGGCCATGGCCGCAATCTTGTCGACGCCGATACGCCGGGCGATGTCGTAGAAGTAGACGTCGCAGGAATGCTGAATGCCACGGACCAGATCCATCCAGCCATGACCGCCGCGTTTCCAACAGTGGAACTTCGAATTGCCCAGGCGCATGGAGCCGGGACAGAAGACGGAATGCTGCGCCCCGATGCCCTCCTTCATGGCCGCCAGGGCGACAATCATCTTAAAGGTCGAACCTGGCGCATAGGCGCCGGCAATGGCCTTGTTCGTGAGGGGAGAGAGGTGATCCTTGACCAGGCCGTTCCATTCCCGGGTCGAAAGCCCGCGATTGAAGGCCGCCGGATCGTAGCTGGGGACCGACCCCATTGCGAGGACGTCACCGTTCTTGATGTCCATCACGACGCAAGCAGCAGAGAGTTCGCTCATCAGGCGCTGCTGCACGAAGGTCTGCAGACCTGCATCGATGGTCAGCACCGCGTCGCGCCCGGGCTCACCTTCATCCCGCGACAGCTCGCGGATGACACGGCCATAGGCGTTGACTTCGAGGTGACTGTTGCCCTGCTTGCCGCGCAGGATCAGGTCATGCTGCTTTTCGAGGCCATTCTTGCCGATGCGAAAGCCCGGCAGCTCCAGGAGCGGGTCGCCCGTCAGGTCTTTTTCCGACACGGCGGCGACATAACCCAATGTGTGCGCCATCGCCGGACCGTAAGGGTAGAACCGTGTCTGCCCCACTTCGATGCTGGCACCAGAAAGATCGGCAGCATTCACCGAGATCTTGCTGACCTCTTCCCAGCTCAGGTTGTCACGAACGGTGACCGGCACGAAGGCGCGCTTACGCTTGACCTCACGCAGCACCCGTTTGAAATCATGTTCCGAGAGGGAGATAAACTTGCCCAGCGCATCCAGAGTCGCCTCGACATCGGGCGTCTGTTCGCGCACCAGAACCAGACGGTAATTCTGCTCATTGACCGCCAGTTCGACCCCGAAGCGGTCAAGGATCCGTCCGCGCGGCGGCGGCAAAACACGCAGGTTGATCCGATTGTCTTCGGCCAGGGTCTTGTAAGTGTCGGACTTCAGGATCTGCAGATAGTACATGCGCCCGGCAAGCGTCGAGAACAGCAGCGCCTGACCGCCGGCCAGAAACAGGGCGCGGCGCGAAAAGGTTTTGGACTTGCTGCTATCGTCGTGGTTCTGGGCCATGCCCGGCTTATCCGTTACACCCGTGATCCATTACAGTCTCGACCGCTCTCCGCGCCTCCGGGTTAGGCGGGTGCGGCCTTACAACACTACGCAGCGCCCTCAGCGCAAAAACAACCTCTGCCCATGGACAAAGAGCCAGGTAAAGCAGGGATAGACCGCCAGCGTCATGAGATATTGGAAGGTCGCCGGCTTATGCTCTACCAGGGTCGCAGTCGATAGACTGGTCAGCAGCCACATCATGAAGAAGGCGAAGAGCGCGACCAGCGCGAAGATGCTCCAAATAACGACAAAAGACGCGCTGGTAAAGAAGCGCGCTTGCGAAATCACCAGATGGCGCACCAGAAGCAAAGCGATGCTTCCCACACCGAGCATAGCGCCACTGAGCAGGTCCTGAGTCACACCGATCGCAAAGACCGCCCAGATCGGCATCAGGTCCGGCCGATGAATGGTCCAGTAGTAGACCGCAATCAGCGACAGTGACGGAATGATGGGGGCCAGATCCGGAATCCGAAGAGGCACCATAGAAGCAAGTATCAGAAGCAGCGTCGCGGTGACGGGAAACATGCTGCGGGCGATGGCATCCAGGCGCTGCCAAAGGGTGAGTTTCACCGCGCCGGCTCCGTCGCAGTCGTGGCCGCAGTCGCGGCTTCGTTAGATTCAGCCGCCGTCCCACTTTGCGCCGCGGCTTTGTTCTGTCCCCTGGCCTGCGCAACACCGTCTTCAGTGGAGGAAAGAATGCGCGGAAGCTCATAGTCGACCAGCCGCAGGAACTCCAGGTGAGACCAGTCCACATAGGGTTCGACCCGAACTTCGTTCTCACGAACCTCGGTGACCACACCGATCGGCAGACCGCTCGGGAAGGCGCCGCCATGACCGGAAGTGACCACCCGGTCGCCAACCCGGATCTGAACGCCCGGGCTGAAGTACAGCAGTTCGGGCATCGGCGAATTGTCGCCGGCAAGCACGGCACGGTCACGGGCCTGTCCGACCAGTACCGGAATCCGGCTGTTCATATCGGTGACCAGCAGAATGCGCGCTGCACGGCGACCGGTCTCGGCGACACGGCCCGCCAGGCCTTTGCCAGTCAGGGCCGCCTGCCCTTTCGCCACGCCGTCTCGGGTGCCAGCGCTGACCAGCACCGAACGCACGAAGGCCCCGCCCTGGTCGCCGATCACGCGCGCGGTGATGTAGCGAGTACGGGGTTCGATTGCCAATTCGTTGAGATCGCGCAGCAGCCGGTTTTCGTCTTCCAAACGTTGGGCCGCAGCCCGCCACTGCAACAGCCGTTCGTTTTCTTGCCGCAAAGCCTCGTTGGCCGCGCGAACCTCCATCAGCTCGCGGGCATTGACGATGGCATCGGAAACCGTGGCCACAGGGCTGGTCGCCAGCTCGAGCAAAGGCGCGACCGCGTCATTGACGGCCGTCCGCACCCGCTCGACAGCCGGTGTGTTTGCCCGTCCTAGAATGAGAAGAACGATCGCCAGAGCGAAAAAGACAATAAAAGCGGACCGCTGTGCCCAAGCCCTCAAAGGGGTGGCAAGGCCGAGTACATTACCCGAACGTTTGTTCACAACGGCTCCCGATCGCCAAACGGTCCGCTTAAAGACCGCCGATAAGCATCTGATTCTTTATAACAAGGTTAAAATATTAAGCCTAATAAATAAAGAAACTATTGACGTTTAATCATTGGCGATTAGGACGTTACGCAAGACCTTCATTTCTTCAAGACAACGACCGGTTCCAAGTGCAACACAGCTCAGAGGATCGTCGGCGATGGAGACCGGTAGGCCGGTCGAAGCGCGCAGAACGTAATCGAGATTGGTTAAGAGACCGCCGCCACCAGTGAGGACGATTCCCTTGTCGACGATGTCAGCCGCCAGTTCCGGTTTGGTATGCTCAAGGGCAACCTTCACGGCTTCGACGATGGCGCCCACCGGTTCGGCAAGCGACTCGGCAATCTGACGCTCGGAAATCACCAGTTCTTTCGGCACTCCGTTCATCAGATCGCGGCCTTTGATCTCCATAGTCCGGCCTTCGCCGTCTTCCGGCGGGCAAGCGGAACCGATGTCCTTTTTGATGCGTTCGGCTGAAGCCTCACCCACCAGCAGATTATGATTGCGGCGGATGTAGGCGATGATCGCCTCGTCCATCTTGTCGCCGCCGACCCGTACGGAACGGGAATAGACGATACCGCCCAGGGAAAGAACCGCGACCTCGGTCGTGCCGCCGCCGATGTCAACGACCATCGAACCGGTCGGCTCGGTCACCGGCAGGCCGGCGCCGATGGCTGCGGCCATGGGTTCTTCAATCAGGAAGACCCGGCGCGCGCCAGCGCTCTCGGCCGATTCCTGAATGGCGCGGCGCTCGACGGCGGTAGAGCCGGAGGGCACGCAGATAATCACTTCAGGGCTGGCGAAGCTGCCACGGTTGTGCACTTTGCGAATGAAGTGCTTGATCATCTCTTCGGCCACGTCGAAGTCGGCGATGACGCCGTCGCGCAGCGGACGGATGGCTTCAATGTTACCCGGCGTACGGCCCAGCATCATCTTCGCCTCGTCGCCAACGGCAAGCACCTGCTTCTTGCCTTTGTATTCGGTCGTGGCGACCACCGAGGGTTCGTTCAGAACGATGCCGCGTCCCTTGACGTAGACGAGCGTGTTCGCGGTTCCGAGATCGATTGCCATATCGGCCGAGAACATGCCGAGCAAACGGGAAAACATGAAAGCTTCAACCCTTCACAAATAAGAGAATTGCATAACGAGCCGGAACCGAAGCGCGCTGTTCAGCTGCACAACGGCAGATCGGGATGGTCGGCGCGGATGAACTGAAATGCTGTTTCGTCACCACAGTTTTCTCACCACGTTGCGTTCTTCCGAATGAGTCCGACATCACAGAGAAACTCTCCCCGAGAATCCGGGGAAACCGGTGTATTACCTACTCTATTAACCTTACAGAAAATGGTTAACAAGATCTAACTCCGCAAACAGAAAATCGCTCTTCCGGCAAAGTTAAAAGCCTTTCAGCGAGGCGGCCGCGCCGAAGCTCAGGGAACCTGTAAAAACAATCGCTTCGCGACCTGCTTCTAAGAATTGCGTTGTAGTGACAAAAAAAGGCCGGCTGAAGGACAGCCGGCCTCTCTTTGGAATCGGCGAAACGCCGACTCCGGATCAGTTCTTTTCTTTATCGACGAGCTTGTTCTCGGCGATCCAGGGCATCATGGCACGCAGGCGTGCGCCAACCTCTTCGATTGAATGCTCCGCGTTGCGCCGGCGGGTCGCCTTGAAGCTCGGCTGACCGGCCTGGCATTCCTGCACCCAGTTGCGAGTGAAACGGCCGGACTGAATGTCGTCGAGAACGCGCTTCATCTCGGCCTTGGTGTCTTCCGTGATGATCCGCGGTCCGGTGACGTAGTCGCCGTATTCAGCAGTGTTGGAAATCGAGTAGCGCATGTTGGCCATGCCGCCCTCGTACATCAGATCGACGATCAGTTTCACTTCGTGCAGACACTCGAAGTAGGCCATCTCCGGCGCGTAACCAGCTTCGGTCAGCGTCTCGTAACCCGCCTTGATCAGTTCGGTCAGACCGCCGCAGAGGACAACCTGCTCACCGAAGAGGTCGGTCTCGCACTCTTCCTTAAAGGTGGTCTCGATCACGCCGGCCCGGCCGCCGCCGATGGCGGATGCATAGGAAAGGGCAATTTCCTGGGCGTTGCCGGACGCATTCTGCTCAACCGCGATCAGGCAGGGCACGCCGCCGCCACGCAGGTACTCGGAGCGTACGGTATGACCCGGACCTTTCGGCGCGATCATAAAGACGTCAATGTCCGAACGGGCTTCGATCAGGTTGAAGTGTACGTTCAGGCCGTGCGCGAACGCCAAAGCCGTACCTTCGCGCATGTTAGGCTCGAGATCGTTCTGATAGATCCCAGCCTGCAACTCGTCCGGGGTCAGCATCATGACGACGTCCGCCCAGGCGGCGGCATCGGCCGGGGTCATCACCTGGAGGCCGGCAGCCTCAGCTTTTTTCGCGGTGGCCGAACCGGCACGCAGCGCGACACGGACATCAGCAACGCCGCTGTCCTTAAGATTATTGGCGTGGGCGTGACCCTGGCTGCCATAACCGACGATGACAACCTTCTTACCCTTGATCAAATTTACGTCGGCATCACGGTCATAATAGACACGCATGGCGTTTTCCTTCCGTTAGTCCTGTCTCTCTGCAATCTGGTTTTATCCTTCGCGCGTTCGGGAGAAACTCCGGACGTTCCGCGAGGGAAACTCGAATGTTCTGTGTCCGCACCGGTCTTGACCGCGGCAGCCGGCGGCTGGCGTATCGCGTTACCGGCCCTCTGTCAAAGACCTTTCGGTCCGCGGGATATGGCGACCACACCAGTCCGGCTGACATCGACCAGCCCGAGCGGCTGCATAAGGTCGATAAACACGTCCAACTTGTCGCTCTTGCCGGTCATCTCGAAGACGAAGTGATCGTGGCTTGAGTCCACCACGCGGGCGCGGAAAATGTCCGCGATCCTGAGGGATTCCACGCGCTTCTCGCCGGTTCCTGCCACCTTGACCAGCGCCAGCTCACGCTCGACCGACGGCCCCTCGTTGGTCAGGTCGCTGATCCGGTGCACCGGCACCAGGCGGTCGAGCTGCGCCTTTATCTGCTCCAGGATCTGCGGCGTGCCGGAAGTGACAACGGTGATGCGCGAGAAGTTCTTGCGTGTATCGACCTCGCTGACGGTCAGGCTCTCGATATTGTAGCCCCGTCCGGAGAAAAGGCCGATGACCCGCGCCAGCACGCCAGGTTCGTTGTCCACCAGCACCGCGATGGTGCGTTTTTCTATATTGGTTTCTTTCGGCGACATGGCCGCGTTCCGTTCTTTTATCACTCAAGTGAATTGACGAGCGTGAGATTGCGGCGAGAGCGGACAGCAAACTGTCCGCCGCCACCAGGACCACAACCTCTCACTCAATGTACCCGGCCTTGAAGCGGTCGGGCCCAAGCTAAAGGCCGTGGCTCAGACCAGGACCATCCCCTCCTCGGAAATCGGCTTAGCCGCCTTATCGTCAGGGCCGAGCAGCATTTCGTAGTGCGCCGCGCCCGAGGGGATCATCGGGAAGACGTTTTCGTCCTGGGTAACCGCGCAGTCGAAAATCACCGGCCGCGGCGTATCGATCATCTCCTGGATCATGCCGTCCAGATCGGCCGCATCTTCGCAACGCATGCCAACCATGCCGAAGGATTCCGCCAGCTTGACGAAGTCGGGCAGCGAGGCCGAATAGCTCTCGGAATAGCGCGCCCCGTGCAGCAGCTCTTGCCACTGGCGCACCATGCCCATCCACTGGTTGTTCACAATGAACACCTTAACCGGCAGGTTATACTGCGCGATGCAGGAAAGCTCCTGGATGTTCATCAGGATCGAGGCTTCGCCCGCGACATCGATCACCAGAGCATCGCGATGGGCCCGCTGTACGCCAAGTGCCGCTGGCAGGCCGTAGCCCATGGTCCCGAGACCGCCCGAGGTCATCCAGCGATTGGGCTCCTCGAACTTGAAGTACTGCGCAGCCCACATCTGGTGCTGGCCCACTTCGGTCGTGATGTAGGTGTCGCGATCCTTGGTCAGCTCATAGAGCCGCTGGATCGCGTACTGCGGCTTGATCAGCTTACCGGTCTGGTTATAGCTGAGGCAGTCGCGCGCACGCCACTCGTCGATCTGCGTCCACCAGGCCTTCAGAGCCTTCTGATCCAGTTCGTATTCGCCCTCATCCCAGGCGTTCATCAGCGCCTCGAGCACCCGGCCGGCATCGCCGATAATCGGCAGATCGACCATGACGTTCTTATTGATGGAACTGGGGTCGATGTCGACGTGGATCTTGGTGGAGTTCGGCGAGAACTCATCCAGGCGGCCGGTCACCCGGTCGTCGAAGCGCGCACCGATATTGATCATGACATCGCAATTGTACATGGCCAGGTTGGCTTCGTAGGTGCCGTGCATACCCAGCATGCCAACGAACTGCGGATCGCTGGCCGGGAAACTGCCGAGCCCCATCAGAGTGTTGGTGCAGGGCACGCCCAGTTTGCGCACGAAGCGCGTCAGCAATTCAGAAGCCTGCGGCCCGGCATTGATGACGCCACCGCCCGTGTAGAAGATCGGCCGCTTGGCCTTCGAAAGCAGCTTAACCGCCTCCTCGATCTTGCTGCTTTCCGCTTCGATCTGGGGCTTGTAGCTGCGGTGCTGCACCTGCTCCGGCGGCACATAACAATCGCTCTTGCCCTGCAGAATGTCCTTGGGCAGGTCGATGACCACCGGACCGGGACGGCCGTTCTGCGCCACGTAAAAGGCCTCGTGCATCAGGCGCGGCAGGTTCTCGATATCCTTCACCAGGTAATTGTGCTTGGTGCAGGGCCGCGTGATGCCGGTGGTGTCGGCCTCCTGAAAGGCGTCGTTGCCGATCAGATGGGTGGGCACCTGGCCGGTCAGGCAGACGATCGGGATCGAGTCCATCAGGGCGTCGGTCAGGCCGGTCACCGCATTGGTCGCGCCCGGGCCGGAAGTTACAAGCACCACACCGACCTTACCGGTCGAGCGGGCATAGCCCTCTGCCGCGTGAACGGCGCCACCTTCTTGCCGGACAAGGATGTGCTCGATGTTGTTCTGCTGGAAAAGCGCATCGTAGATCGGTAGGACGGCGCCGCCAGGATATCCGAAAATGACCTCGACCCCCTGATCCACCAGGGATTTGATCACCATTTCCGCGCCGCTTAACTGCTCCGATGCCATTTCCTAAATCCTTTAAATCGGCATTTTCATTTCCGCCTTGCCGGGCCGCAGAACGACAAAATAAAGTCGCTTTTCCGGCCGCATGGCAAAGCAGGGCTATCAACGCCAAATACATGGCGAAGAGGCGCGCACCCTAGCCGCTCGTCAGGGCAGGGTCAACAGATACTGACGAATAATATTAAAAATTTTTGGCCTTAAACTTTCCGAATATTGCGTTTCGATGACGTTTTTCGCAGCATACTGATGCCGCAGCCAGGTCATTTGCCGTTTCGCATAGCGCCGCGTCTCCTGCTGGGCCTTGGAAACTGCGGCTTCCAGAGCGGTCTCGCCCCGCAGATAGGCGCCAAATTCCCGCACGCCGATTGCTTTCATCACCGGAAGGTCCGGGTCCAGACCCAGCGAAAGTAGAGCTTCGACCTCCTCGATCGCCCCCTGCTCGGCCATAGCCGTGAAACGTGCGTCGCAACGCGCGTAGAGCTTCTCACGTTCCGGAATGACCGCCAGTTTCAGGAAAGATAGACCAGGATCCTGACTTGGGTCGGCGGGTGCCTGCCGTGCCTGCCAGCTGGCCAGTGACTCCCCTGTCGCTTCGAGCACTTCCCATGCCCGGAGCAGGCGCTGCGTATCGCCGGTCTTTAAGCGCGCCGCCATCTCTGGGTCCCGCTCGGCGAGCGCGCTGTGAAAGACTTCCGCTCCGAGAGCTTCGAACCTTTTGCGCGTTTCTGTGCGTACCTGCTCCGGAATTTCTGGCACCGGGGCGAGCCCTTCTTCGAGCGCCCGCAGATAGAGCCCCGTCCCGCCCGCGACGACCGGCAGCAAACCTGCTGAGAAAGCCGCCTCGATCTCAGCCAGCGCCAGAGCGCGCCAGTGGGCAGCCGAACAACGCTCAGCACCCGGAAGCACGCCGTAGAGTTTATGCGGCGCTTTGGCCAGATCCCCGGAGCTTGGCCGCGCTGTGATGATATCGAGCTCCCGGTAGACCTGCATGGAGTCCGCATTGATCACAACGCCGCCAAAGGCTGCCGCAACGTCCGCCGCCAGGTTCGACTTCCCACTGGCAGTCGGTCCGGCAACCAGAACGACCGGCCGGTGGCTTAGAGCCGCGGCGGTGGCTTCACGATTGTCAGTTTGCGGTTCGGGTGCAGCGGTCATGACCATGACAAGTCGGGTTTCGGATCGCCCTGAGTTAACAAGTCTGATCAGGCAGCGCAATCGGCGCAGTTCCCCTCTTCGCGCTTGAACTTGTCATGATGCGGCGGCTATATCCGCGGCCATGTCAAACGTGCTTACCCTCGTCGCAGCTTCCGGCGCGACCGACCTCGCCCTAAACGAAGTAGAGAAACTACGGCAGACGCTTGATGCGGCTGGCGCGGAGGTTTCAGCACCCGACTGGCTCGCGCCCGGTCTCGCCTGCGATCTGAAGTTCGAAGGCCTGACCGCTGCCGAAGCCCGGCAGGCAGCGGGTTCACTGCTGTCCGATCTTGCCGCGGATCACGCGATTCAGCCAACGGAAGGCCGGCGTAAGGCGCTGCTGCTGGCTGATATGGAATCCACCATCATCGCGCAGGAGATGCTTGACGAGCTTGCGGTCATTCTTGGCATCGGTCCCAAGATCGCCGATATCACCGCCCGCGCCATGGCTGGCGAGCTGGCCTTCGAAGACTCTCTGCGGCATCGGGTGGCCCTTTTGAAAGACTTGCCGGAAAGCCGGCTGCAGGAGGTCAGCGGCCTCATGACGCTCAATCCGGGCGCGCGGACCCTCGTACAGACCATGCGCGCGCATGGTGCCTACACCGCCTTGGTCTCGGGCGGGTTCACCTTCTTTACCGGTCAGATCCGGGAGCGTTGCGGCTTTCACGAAGACCGGGCCAACAGTCTGATTATTCAAGACGGCCATCTGACCGGCGCCGTCACGGAACCGATCCTCGGGCGGGAGGCGAAGCAAGAAGCCCTGGAGGAACTGGCTGGCCAGAGAGGTATCGCGGCAGCCGCGGTTTGCGCGGTGGGCGACGGCGCCAACGACCTCGCCATGTTATCCGCCGCCGGGCTGGGTGTCGCCTATCACGGTAAAGCTGTGGTCCGGGAAGCAGCGGGCTTTCAAATCGACCACGGCGACCTGACCGCCCTGCTCTACTTCCAAGGCTACCGCCAGGACGAGTTCAAGTCCTAGCGGAGCGCTTCGAAAATCGCAGTAGACATCAGAACGAAAAAGCCCCGGCGGTAGATACCGCCGGGGCTTTCCCGAAGTTCACAGCCCGAGGGGCTGGAATTACCAATTAAGCAGCGACAGGCTTCAGAAGCTTGTCGGTCATGACGTTTACACGATCCTGGATCGGGGTCATGGCTTCGTTGGCAACCTTGACAGACATCTCGGTCAGCTTCGCGCTCTCGGAAAGGGCGGTGTCGAAGCTGCTCTTGGTGTAGGAGGTCTGCATGTCGATCGCTTCGCGGAAGGTCTTGACGCCAAGCAGCTGCTTGGTGACGGCGACCTGTGCGTCGAGCGAGGACTGAGCAAAGCTCATCCATTCCTTGCTGAGGTTCTCGAAGCCCTTGGCGACGATGTTGCCGCTCTCGACGTAGGCGTCGATGTTTTCCTTGCCCAGCGTGGCGATCTCGTCATAGCCCTGGAACACGGCGCTGGAGGTGCGCTCGACCTGCTCCTTGGTCATGGCGACAGCCTGCTCGTAGCCCTTAGCAGCGGCTTCGGAGCCAGCCTTAACAACAGACTCAACAACTTCTTTGCTGGCGGTGACAGCAGCTTCAACCGGTTTGATCGCTTCGCTTGCAGTGGTCGAAGCGGTCGTCTTCTTAACAGCCATTTTTAAACTCCTAAGATTTAGAATCTGTCCGTTTCCATCTGATGCCAAACAGAACCCGGACCAGCCTTATTCGATTTCGTCGGAGAGCGCTTCAAGATCTCGATCGCCTCAATTACGATCTATTTGGCACGATCCATCTGGCTCTCAAAAAACCGCGTGACCTCGCAGACATCCAGACTGACGGGGCCCCGCGCCTAACTCCCACCGTGCGAACGTGAACGCTCGGCTTTTTCCTCAAAACTTGTTATGTTGCAGCGCAACACAACGCTAAGATAGTTAATGCTGTTCTGGTGTCAAGCCTTATTTTGCACCGCAACATGAGTTCTCAACCAGCAGCTTCCCAGGCGTTGAGGAGCTCATAATAGGTTGTTTTTGGTTACAAAATTTTAACCATAAAGTCAGAAAATCTCGCAACTGCAGCAAAAAATGCTGCAGGACACAAAAATCAGCGATAAATTTTTTTGGACTCGACGGCTGCCTAATATGCAGTCATTCCTTTTTCAGCACCTGCGGAATCCAGCCCTCTGCGCCCGAGTCTCAGCGCAGAATCGGGTTCAAGCTAAGGGAACATTGGACGGATCTATGACCTATTGCCTGGCGATCAAAGTTGAAGAAGGTTTGCTTTTGCTCGCCGACGGGCGCATCACCAGCGGCAATCAGGTCACCAACGCCAGCAAGGTATCGCTTCACGGTGTCACGCGTGAAACAGCCTCCGGAGATCCCGTCCCTGCCCTGCCACAGACGCGCCGTTTCGGCATCATGACCTCCGGCCTTCGGTCCTTGCGGGACAAAACCCTCGCCTACCTGGATCGCGATCTGCGCGCCCCTGACGGCCCCAATGTCCGCAGCATGCTGGATGCCGTCGATCTCTACAGCAAGTGCTTACGCCAGGTGGCGGAGGAAGACCGCACGGCTATCGCTGAATCCGAACTCAGCTTCAATCTCCACGCGATCATCTCGGGACAGTTGGCGAACGACCCGGAACCGACCGCGTACCTGGTTTATCCCGAAGGCAACTGGATCGAGATCGGGAAGCGGACGCCTTATCTTTCCATCGGCTCCACGGCTTACGGTAAGCCGATCCTGGACCGGGCGCTGACCCACGAAACCTCGCTGCTGACGGCCCTAAAACTCGCCTATCTTTCCTTCGATTCAACCCGCCTGTCTGCTGCGGATGTAGGGTTTCCGCTTGATATCCTGACCCTGACCAGCGGCGAGCGGGACTGGCGCCAGGCACACTACGACTACGACGATCTACGGGATCAGCGGGTCTGGTGGAACGAACATCTGAAACAGCTCGCCGACGACATGCCTGACGGTCCCTGGGCCGAACGACTGATTCCCGTTGGAGATCCTCAGCGTTTGACGCTGGTTTCCGACGACTGATCGAAAAGCGCTAGCCGCCGCGCATTTTCGCCCGCGCTTCATCGACATCGCCAACCCTCGGGCCGCGCCATTCTTCTCGTGCGCCGGCTTCCACCAGGGTCATGTCCAGCCCCGCGGTCTCGCGAAGGGGTAATTGCGCCATATCCAGATCGCCCAGACAGGCAGCATTGATGCCGTAGTGGTCCGGCTGCGCGCGCTTGCGATGAAAGGTATAGATGCCGCAGAGCGAGCAGAAGAAATGCTGAGCGACTTCCGAATTCCACCTGTAGAGCGAAAGCTTGTCCTCGCCCGCCAGCAAACGAAAAGCGGATTCATGGACCTTGGTCATGACCGCGTTCTTCTTGCGGCAGAGCGAGCAGTCGCACGTCGTCAGTTCGCTGATCTCCGCCTCAATCTCGAAGCGCACCGCGCCGCAATGGCAAGATCCATGATAAAGCGTCACGAAAGTCCCTTCCCTTAATCGCAGGTCAAGACATGCGGCACGCGGCCACTCTCAAGGTCGCGCAAGCCGTTATCAGATCTTGCCCGCTATCAGATCTATCCGGTATCAGATTTTACCCGCCGCGCCTTTCAGGCCGTTGTCTCCAACCTCAACATTAAAGGTCGGATTGTAGTCCCGCCGGTCGGGATGGGAATCGTTCGCCTGAATGCGCTCCGCGGCCGCGATTTCGCGTGGCGGATTGAAGGGCACGCCAGTTTCATCCAAAGCTAAGAGGACCTCGGGGAAGGAAAGCTCCGCGAAGCGTGGCGAAGGATAACGCCAAGCATTGAAGACGAAAACGCCGTCGTAGCAGATATTGGCCAGCCAGTAGAACTCGCCCGAGAAAAGCCGCAGGCCTTCCGAAGTCGCCTTTCCGGCGCCGCTCTCTTCAAAGGCCTGCTCCAGCTTAATGAGCTGATCCGGGCTGAGCTGTTTGCTCGACTTGGTCCAGGCGTTGTTTTTGAAGGGATCGGTGACGGAGAGTTTGGTCAGGTCGATCCCACTGCCTTCCTGAACCCTGGCGGTCAGATAGGCGCCTCCGGCACGGTCGTCGCGCAGTTCGTAGCTGCGGATCTGTTCGTCGTAACGGCCATTGTAGACCAGACGATATTCGAAACCGGACCCGGGCTGACAGCGCGCGCGGATGTCATCCCCGTTCAGATAGCTGAACCAGGTTGCTTTCTGTGTAAGCGGCTGATCGATCTGCCCCCGGTAAGTGCAGGCCGAAAGGACTCCAAGAAGTAGCATCGCAGATACGCCAAAAAAAACCGAATGGCTTCGGCGGGCCAGGGCGCTTTTGGGTCTCATAATCAGACTGTCTCCGGAATATGAATATTAAAAATATGAGGCGAATTTTAACCACATTTCAAGGAGGGCAGCATTATCCTTCTGGACAGGGAGTCGCCGATTCCCTAAAGTCCTCGTAGAATCATAGGCGTATAAACGACTCTTAGGGGTTCACCTTTGGTTTTTGGCAGAACGGTCAGTAATCTCAGACTCTTGGGGACAGGCGTGTACCGGACTCTCGGCCTTTTGATCTTAGCGGTTTCGATGCTCGTCAGCGCCAATGCGGCTGAAGCGCGCTACGCGTCCATCGTCATCGATGCCGAAACCGGCCAGGTTCTGCATGCCGCCAATCAGGATACGCGCAACTATCCCGCGTCCCTGACCAAGATGATGACCCTCTACATGGCCTTCGAGGCGCTGGAAAAGGGTAAGCTCAAGCTCGATCAGAAACTCAAGGTGTCCCGACGCGCGTCCGGCATGCCGCCCTCCAAACTCGGCCTGAAACGCGGGCAAACGATCCGCGCCGAAGATGTCATCCTTGCCCTGGTCACGAAGTCAGCCAACGACGCCGCCGTCGTCATGGCCGAAGCCCTGGGCGGCAAGGAAACCACGTTCGCTCGGATGATGACGAAAAAGGCCCGTGCTCTCGGGATGAAGCGGACCACCTTCCGCAATGCTTCCGGCCTGCCCAACCGCGGGCAGCTGAGCACCGCGCGCGACATGTCAAAGCTGGCGCAAGCGTTGCTGCGGGACTTCCCATCCTACTATCGCTATTTCTCGACCAAGACCTTCAAATACGCGGGCCGGACCTACCGCAATCACAATAAGCTGCTCAAAAACTACAAGGGTACGGACGGCATTAAGACCGGCTACATCCGGGCCTCAGGTTTTAATCTGGTTGCCTCGGTCAAGCGGAACGACCGGCGGCTGATCGCTGTCGTCTTCGGTGGCCGGACCTCCCGCTCCCGGGATCGCCATATCCGCAAGCTGCTGGACCGCGGCTTTAAGAAGCTGGCGGAATTGCGCATTGCCAAGACCCCACCGGTGCCGCGCCGCAAACCGACATCGACGCAGTTCGCCTTGAATGACGCTGATAAAACCCTGATGCCCGCGAAGGATCCTGTCAGTGGCACGCCCCTGATCACGGCTGCGGGCACCAAGCCTCTGTCCCTTACACCGCAGCAGGCCGGTCTCGCACCTACCGAACAGGGCTCGACGGCCGGCATAAGTTCAGGCGATTGGGGCGTACAGGTCGGTGCTTTCAGCCGGGCCGCGCCGGCCCAGCAGGCTGCCACGCTGGCCGCGCACAGCGTGCCTCAGATCCTGCGCTCAAAGCCCATCTCCGTTCTCTCGGTCGATGGCTTGAAGGGCACGCTCTATCGCGCGCGGGTCGGCGATCTCAACGAAGCCAGCGCCCGCGAAGCCTGCCGGCAGTTGACCTTCATGTCCTTCAACTGCGTCGTGGTGCCGCCGGGCAGCAGTTGAACCGGATCCTCAGGACGTCCGAAAAAAAGCGGCCCCTCGAGAGGCCGCTTTTTCTTTGCGCGCGAGGCCGACTGCCCAAGCTCACACTTTGTAAGCCAGGCGTACGCCACCCCAGTGTTCTCCCCCAACAACAATCGGCGCGGAAACGTCGTTCATCAAAACGAAGTTGCCGCCCCCCATGTCGCGGCGATAGCTCTGCAGCAGGAAGGGTTCCTTGTTCCGTCCGGCGCGCAGGCCCACACGATCGTCAAAGATGCGCCGGTTGCGGCAATTGGCGGCGTTCCAGACCGGATCGTCGCTCGGTGGCTGAGAAAACTTCTTGTTGTGGGTCGAGAGATAGCCGTTCTCATCGACGGCGGCGCAGAAGACAACGCGTTCGTCGAAGTCCAGCAGCGGCTCCTGCACGTCCGGAAGCAAACGGTCTGTCAGGGCGGTAAACTTGGCCATCAGCTGTTCCGGATCGCTACCGGCGATCGGCTGATAGTTACGATCGAACAGCTCCGCACGCGTGATCTCGCCACGCGCGAGCGCATCTTCGAACAGACCGCTGATCGTCCTGGCGGTTTCCTGAACCTTCTCCACGAAGGGCCGATCCAGGGTGTTGTCTTCGGCGCAGGCCGTGATGCTAACGAGACCCTCGGTCACACCGATCAGCCGATTGACCCGGTCTCGCGCCTCGCCGAGAGTCGCGTTCGATTGTTCGACGCTCGCCGACATGTCGCTCAAAGTGGAGACGAAACCGCCGCAGAGCGTTTCGATTTCGGCAGCAGCCGAAGCGATTTCCGAAGTCCCCTCGTCCATGGAATTCATGGCGTTGCCGACGGAGGTCATCACCTCGCCGATCGAGGCGGTGCCAGCCCGTACGGCTTCGGCGCGTTTGGTCGTTTCCGCGCCGTGCGAGACTAGGTCCTGAGCCTGTTCTGTCAGTTGAGCGACCGAGGCATGGATTTCCGCCGTTGCGTCACTGGTCTGCTGCGCCAGGACCTTGACCTCGCCGGCGACCACCGCGAAGCCGCGCCCGGCTTCCCCGGCGCGGGCCGCTTCAATCGTTGCGTTGAGGGCGAGCAGGTTGGTCTGCTTGGCGATCGCTTCGATGCCTTCGGCAATCGTCGCAATTGGCGCGACAGCCTCCCGCAGACCGCTGAGCTGGCTTTCAATGCGGGTCACAGCCTCTACCAATTCGTGGATCTGGGACAGCGAACTCTCGACCCGGCCGCGCGACTCATCGGCTTCCGCCACCGCGTCCGCACCCAGCTGCTTGGCGTTGCGGGCAATTTCGGCAATGCGTTGATTGCTCTCGTTCACCGAGCCGGCGGACTGTAGAAGCGCATTGAAAGCCTCGACCTGCCGCGTCACCTGTTCGGCGACCTCGTCTACATTCCCCGCGACGTCGACGATTTCAATACTGAGGTTGCCCGCACCTTGGGCAAAACGGTCAACCAGGTTCAGGTTTTCTGGGTTACTCTCTGCCATTGAAAAGCACCACGGCACGTTGCGTTTAAAATTCGCAAAGCGTACCAACGCAAGAATAACCCTTGGTTAAATTTCAACCTCGTTTCAGCGCAGCCAAAGAACTCCCAGCTGCTAGTAGTCAGCCGGGAGATCCCCGACCTATTTCTTAACCGGAAGAGGCTCGCGGGTTTGACGTCCTCTCGCCGCGAAACCAAGACCGATCAGACCGAGGCCAAACAGCGCCAGACTCGCCGGCTCTGGCACGGCCACAGTCTGCTCCAGACGGAAGCTGTCGATAAATCCCCCCAACCGGTTGCTTTTCCCGGCAGCGCGGAACGAGAGACTGCGTGCGGCATCAGGCTCGTCGATGAAAAACTCCACGCGCCGCTCTTTCCAGCCTTTCCGGCCCGCCCCTTCCGCAAGGTCCAGAAGATTCTGAAACAGCACCCCGTCATCCAGGAAGACTTCAATCCGGTTGTCCTCTGCCGACTTGGTCCTGGGCTGGTAATAGTAAGACAAGAGATAGACGCCGCGGCTCAGCCCTTCAAGATCGAGTGTCATGGCCGAGTTATCATGACTGTCCAACTCCACGTACTGACGGCCAGAGTGCGCCTTAACAACGACGCCGGAACGTTGGATCTCGATTCCAGCCCCTTGCGTGGTCACCCAGTCGCCACCGGAAATCTGGTTGTAAACCTGCCAGCGCTTCGAATTGACAGGCGTCTCAAAACTGTCTTCGTAGATGACTCCGGCCTGCGCCGCTGAACTGGCGCAGACTAAGGCCGCGACGGCCCAAATAAGCTGTTTCATCGGTCCTATCCCACGTTTGTCGAAACGAACGCACGGCCTTCGCCGTTGCTTCCGACAACTACGCAGAATCCAGACCACTTTTATTTTTTGTTCAAAAGCAGTGGGTTAGCGAAAATCTCTATAAGGGTGCTATTTTGATCCGCGAATTTTCTTTGCGAACTGCAAAGTTTCTCCGGCCGCTTCCCCAAACTGCGAAACGACGAGCTACGCTCGGAACTGGTCTAGGGCTAGAGCAGCGCAATCAGAATTCCGGGACGTCCAAACCGCTGGCCGCGATCTGTTCGGCAACCGCCTCCTTCAAGCGCGCCAGGCCGGCTTCATCCGCCGCTTCGCAGCGGGCCACGAGGACATCCTGAGTATTAGACGCCCGCAAAAGCCACCAGCCGTCTGCTGTCCGCACGCGCACGCCATCGATGTCGTTCACATCGGCGCCGCTCTCTGCAAGGCGGCTTTTGACCTCGGCGATCACCGGCACCTTACGCTCTTCCGAACAGGGGAAACGGATCTCCGGGGTGTTGACCACCTGGGGCAATGAGTCCCTGTAGGCCGCAAGGCTCTCGTCCGAATGGCTGACGATATTCAGCAGCCGCACAGCGGCATAAAGCGCGTCGTCGAAGCCGTAGAAACGATCGGCAAAGAAGAGATGCGCCGACATCTCACCGGCAAAGGGGGCATTGGTCTCGATCATCTTGGTCTTGATCAGCGAATGCCCGGTCTTCCACATGACCGGTTTACCGCCGGCCCGTGCCACCTCGTCGAAGAGAACCTGGCTCGCCTTGACGTCTGCGATAATGGTGCTACCGGGGCGATCCTTCAGGATATCGCGCGCAAGCAACAGCATGATCTGATCGCCCCAGAGGATCCGCCCCTGTCCGTCGACCAACCCGATCCGGTCGCCATCGCCATCGAATGCGATACCCAGATCGCAATTGCCGTCGGCCACGGCTTCCTGCAGCTGCACCAGGTTCTCCGGAACCGTCGGATCAGGGTGATGGGCCGGGAAATTACCGTCGATCTCGGCGTTCAGCAGCTTGTGCTGCCCGGGGATCCTTTTGCAGAGGGCCGTCATAACCTCGCCGGCCGCGCCGTTACCGGCATCCCAGGCAATCGAGAGGACTTTCGAGCCCATATCGAGATCCGACAACAGACGCTCGACATAGGCGTCGAACATGGGGTGGTCTTCGGCTTCGGCATGACCCGTCTCGAAATCCCCGGCTGCCGCAATCCGAGCCATGGCCTGAATGTCCTCACCGAAAAAGGACTTCTTGCCCAGCATGATTTTGAAGCCGTTGTAATTCGGCGGATTATGGGACCCGGTGACCATGATGCCGCCGTCGGCGTCCAGATCGTAGGTCGAGAAATAGAGCATGGGTGTCGGTCCGCGCCCGACCCGAACAGCCGTAATTCCGCTGGCGCCGAGACCTTCCACCAGAGCCGCTTCCATCTCCGGTGAAGACAGGCGCCCGTCATAGCCGACACATACCCGGCTGCCGCCTTTGCGGGCGACAATGGTTCCAAAAGCGCGGCCAATGGCCCGCGCGTCATCGGCGGAAAGCGTCTCCCCCACCACGCCGCGCACGTCGTACTCACGCAGAATGGTCGAGTTGAACTGGTGGCTGTTCGTCATGATTTATTCCCCCGCGGCGGCAAGCGAGCCAGGGCGCCCCACCGACGTGTAGTCAAAGCCAGCGTTTGCCATTTCACCCGGATTGTAGATGTTCCGCAGATCGACCATGGCCGGCGTCCGCATCAGATCCTTGACCCGGCCGAGATCCAGGCCCCGGAACTCATTCCACTCGGTGATGATCACCAGGACATCCGCATCAGGCATGGTGTCATAGGCGTTCTCGCACCAAATCACATCGGAAATGACCTTCTTGGCCTCTTCCATACCCTCGGGATCGTAGACCCGCACTTCAGCGCCAGCCGCCCGAAGGGCCGGCACGATCTCTATACTCGGGGCTTCGCGCATATCATCGGTGTTAGGCTTGAAGGTCAGGCCCAACACAGCCGCGGTCTTCCCTTCCAGGGACCCGCCGCAGTGAGCGATGACCTTGTCGGCCATGTTCCTTTTACGCTTGTCGTTGATGTCGACAACCGTTTCGACGATGCGCACAGGAGAGCCTTTTTCCTGCGCCGTATGGGCCAGAGCCGTCGTGTCTTTCGGGAAGCAGGAACCGCCGTAACCGGGTCCGGGGTGCAGGAACTTGCGGCCGATACGTCCGTCCAGGCCGATGCCCTTGGCCACATCATGTACATCCGCGCCGACCTTTTCGCAGAGATCGGCGATCTCGTTGATAAAGGTGATCTTGACCGCCAGGAAGGCGTTGGCCGAGTACTTGATCAGCTCGGAAGTTTCCAGCTCGGTGAAGAGAATCGGCGTCTCGATCAGGTAGAGCGGCCTGTAGAGTTCGCGCAAAACCTCCTGAGCGCGAGGGACTTGAGTCCCAATCACCACGCGATCCGGACGCATGAAATCGTTGATAGCCGCGCCTTCGCGCAGGAACTCCGGGTTCGATGCGACATCGAAATCCGCATCAGGGCGGGTTTCACGGATAATCTGCGCGACTTCGCGTCCGGTGCCGACGGGAACCGTCGACTTGGTCACGACGACGGTGTAACCGTCCATGACCTCGGCCACTTCCTTGGCAGCCTGGCGCACGAAAGTCAGATCTGCCTGCCCGTCGCTGGCCCGGGAGGGTGTCCCGACAGCGATGAAAACCGCATCTGCCCCTTGGACCGCCGACTTCAGATCCGTGGTGAAGGACAGACGGCCGGCGGCCACGTTATTTTCAACCAGCTTATCCAGGCCAGGTTCGAAGATCGGAATTTCGCCGGCGAGCAGCCGCTGAATCTTTCTTTCGTCCTTATCGACGCAAACCACGTTGGTTCCGAATTCGGAAAAACAGGCGCCCGATACCAGACCGACATAACCGGTCCCGATCATTGCGATACGCATAAAGGAAAATCTCCGCTAAAAACGGTCGCTATGGATGAGTTTTACGCCCTGGCCGCAGCCGGTCCGGACGCATAGCGGTTCAGAATGTCGGCCATATCGTTGCCGAGGTCGTCACGGGCCAACGCAAAGGCGATGTTGGCCTCCAGGAAGCCCGCCTTGCTGCCGCAGTCGAAACGGGTGCCTTCGAAGCGCAGGCCATGGAAAGGAATTCGGTCGATGGTACGGGCCATGGCGTCGGTCAGCTGGATTTCATTGCCCGCGCCGCGCTCCTGGCGCTCCAACTCATCGAAAACCTCAGGCTGCAGGATATAGCGGCCAATGATCGAAAGGGTCGAGGGAGCGACAGAGGGATCGGGTTTTTCAACGAGGCCCTGGGCCTTTGCCAGAGTGCCGTCGTCGTTCACCACATCCAAAATACCGTAACGCTTGGTATGCTCCTTCGGAACGTCCATGACCGCGACCAGATTGCCGCCGATCGGCGCATGGGCATCGACCATCTGCTTCAGACAGGGCGTCCGGGCCTGCACCAGGTCGTCTGCCAGAAGGACGGCAAAAGGCTCGTTTCCAACCAGATTCCGTGCGCACCAGACGGCATGACCGAGGCCCAGCGGCTCTTGCTGGCGCGTGTAGCAAACCTTGCCAGGTGCCTCGAGCAGTTCAGCAATCTGTTCCAGTTCGGCGGTTTTGCCCCGGCCTGACAGCGTCTCTTCCAGCTCATGGCTGCGATCGAAGTGATCCTCGATGCAGGCTTTGCCGCGCCCGGTGACGAAGATGAACTCTTCGATGCCGGCATCTCGCGCCTCTTCAACGGCATACTGAATCAGTGGTTTATCGACCACCGGCAGCATTTCCTTGGGCATGGCCTTGGTCGCGGGGAGGAATCGAGTCCCCAGTCCGCCAACAGGGAATATCGCCTTGCGCACCCTAGCGTTCATCGGAATATGGATCCTTGGCTTATTGAATCAACAGGCTCGAACGAGCCACAGCATTTAAAGTAGGACGTTGTAATGCCATAGCGTTAATAACGTGACAACAACTCGAGGCAGACTATTGCAGGAAGGTTAACATCAGGTCGTTTCGGGTGAATAGGGCATGGCCTCATAAACTGCGACGGTCCTGACGATAAGAGTTCGTTTTCTGGCAAGGAGTTAGAAGCGGAGCGATGTGGAGGCATCGTGACCGACGACGCGACGATGTCCAGAGAGCGAAACCTTATCGCCTTGAAAGGTCGCATTGTGACGTGTTTTCAGGGCGTCAAGCACCCTCACCGGGCCTTCAGGCCCGCTTTCGGGATCTTTCCTGCCGAAAATACGTCACAGTGCGATCAGGGCCATCGCAGTTTATGAGTTCATGCCCTAGTCCTTCAGCAACAAATCCTTGGCCTGGTTGATTTGCGCCGCCAGAAAATTGGACCCTCCGTGATCGGGGTGAATCTTCTGTAAGAGCCGCCGATGCGCCTCCCGGATCTCCTCTTTCGAGGCGCCTGGCTCGAGTCCGAGAATCTCATAGGCTTGCTGGCGGGTCATGGCGCCCCCCGGCGCCGCGCCGCGCTCCTGACGACCGCCGGCGCCGCTGCCCCATCCGCTGCGGCGTTCACCACCCGCACTCTGATGGCCGGCCTCCTCCTGACTGCGAGTCCCTGCGCCACTGTCCTGGGTCAGATCTTCCTGCCAGTCCGGACCGAGTCTCCGGTTCAGGTAGCTCTCCAGGACCGAAGCCGACTGCGCGTCGACCACAATCTCGTTCCAGAGCGCCATCAGCTCTTCACGGGTTAGATCGTCCAATGACCGCCCAGCAAAGTCTCCCTCGAGAACATCGCCGCTCAGGCCGCCGCTGTCGTGGTCCAGGATCATCCGGAAATAGCGGGTCACCACCTCCGAAGACTGACCGGGTTCGGGTCCCATTGCCGCCCGGAACCGGTTTTTGAGCGCCCGGAAGCGCGTAAAATACATCAGCAGCAGGGGCAACAGAGCCAGCAGCAGGGCGCCCCGCCCCGTGAACACCAGCAGGACCAGAACCAGGATGCCGATAACGATCGCGACCCTTGGCACGGTCCTGGCGAGCGTTTTGGGATCGGCGCTGCTGTACCACTTCGCCAGAAGCAGCAGGCCGACCAGAACGCAGATACCGAGAAAAAAGTAACCGATCATCACTTCACTTGATGTGTAAGCTGCAAAACCGGCCCGCCGGCCTTACGCCCATAATCGACCAGCGCCCGCCGTCCGCCCGCCGCATAGACAGCGACAGCCGCCAGAAGATCCCGCAACTGCCGCGCGCTCGAGGCGTCGAAGGCGCAGTAAGCGCCGCCTGAAAGCCGCGCGATCTGCTGAAATGCGCCCGCGGCAACGGGGTCGTGGCCCTCGTGGAACATAAAGCAGGGAACGCCTAGAACGCCCAGTTCTCCCGCCAGATGCCCCAGATGGTCGATATCCTCCTCAACCGCGTCGCCGACAAACACCAGCGCCCCAACCTTTTCTTTCCGGGTCTCATCGGCCGCCCTTTTTAAGACTTTGCCGATCTGCGTATGCCCGGCAAAACAGGACACCGAAGTCATCCGGCGCAGGAGTTCCTCGGAATTGGAGAGCCAACTCGAGGCCTTGCATTCACCGAAACCCCGGTAGAAAACCAATTGGATTTCCAGGCCGCCAAGCGCACTGGTCTCCCTGAACATTTCACCTTGGATATGGCAGGCTTGGTCCCAGGTCGGCTGACGGCTGGCCGTGGCATCCATAGCGAAAATCAACCGGCCGCGCCCTGCCCCGCTTGCCGGGGCTGCGCTTTGTGCCACTTTGCGCAAAAACGCATCGACCTCCGCGCCCGACGAGCGCGCAACATCCGAAGAGCCTTTGCTTTGCTGCGGCGTGGCGCCGTCGCCGGAGCGGCTCGGAATTTTCTGATCACCAGCCATGCACAGGATTCCCTATCACTATTTAGGTAGGTTCACCTTGAAGAGATTCCAGTGGCAAGAAAGGCTCACCATCATTCAGGGTTTCGACGCGATAGTCTGCGAAAGCTGCCAAGCTTCAGGCCTTTACAGCTGCCTCAACCTCCTCCAACAGAGGCGCAGAACCCGCTGCTCTGGCATTTTCCACCGCATTTGAAGCCGCCTTGACCGCGGCTTCATTGGCGTTTTCTTTATCGTCCTCAGCCTTCGCCGCGCCATTGCTTCCCGTCGGCTGCGCCTCGACATTGCCGGGAAGATTCAGCACATCCAGCAGTTGGCGCAGTTCCTGCCGCGCTGCAACGTGGCTGAGGCTCATGGAGACGTCGCCGGTCGCGTCCCCAAGGTCCAGCAATGTCAGCCCCTTGGGAAAGAGTTCGCGGAACACGACCCTTTCGCCGAAACCCGGTGCAATACGGAAACGCAGTCGCTTGGAAAGCTGCTCCAACAGCTGGCCGATGTCCTTTTTGTTGCGGGCGTTGATGTGCGACAGGCGATTGCGCATCACCACCCAGTCCATGGGCGGCAAGCGGTCCATGGCCCGCTTCTGGCGCTGTTCCCAGACCATCTGGCTATAGACGCTGGGCGAGAGATAATAGTCGTCGCCATCCAGCTCGACCCGGCCCAGCATGTCCATATCGAGGAAGCTGTCGTTCAGCGGCGTAACCAGAGTGTCGGCCATAATGTGACCGAGACGCGACAGAGAGCTATCGCTGCCGGGCGTATCGATCACGATAAAGTCGCGGTCGTCCAGCGCGGCCCAGGCGGTTTGCAGGCTCTGCTTCTCTTCCTGTTCCGCAACCTCCTGAATGTCGCGGGTCGAACTGTAGATGCGCCGGTGCTCGGGGCAATCCAACTGCAGTCCGGTCGCCTCGACATAGGCCAGGCGATTTTCCACATAGCGTGAAAAGCTGCCCTGGCGCGCATCCAGGTCCATGCTACCAACGCGAAAACCGCGCTTCAGCAGAGAGACCGTCAGATGCATGGCCGTGGTCGACTTCCCCGACCCGCCCTTTTCGTTGCCAACAACGATCACATGGGGCCGTCGGCCGCCGTGCCGATATTTCATATGACCTCTATCCATACAGCGGTGTCATGGAATACGGCCCCTCCCCGCGGGGGGCCGGCGTCCGCTGACACCAGTGCGTTGATACCAATGCCGTCCTCGAAGGCTGAGTTCGGCCAGATACTCTCCACCACCACGACGTCGGGTTGGAGCCCGTCAAAAGCTTTCGCATGCAAGGTGACGCGGCCCAGATCGTTGCCAAGCCGCACCTTGTCGCCATCTTCGATCCCCAGGCGTTCGCAGGCCTCAGGGTGGATCATCAAGGTCGGTCGGCCTTCGCGCTTCAACGAGCCGGGCGTTTCCGTAAACGAGGTGTTCAGGAAGGTCCGGGCGGGCGCGGCAACCAGGCGAAAGGGCTTGTCCGGCTGAGCGGCGTCGATCGCGTCCATAAAGCCCGGCAGGCGCGGCATGTCGGCGTGATCCACGCCGATTGCCGACCAGTCGGGCCGGAAATGAAAGCGTCCGTCAGCATGGCCGAAGCCGTCACTGAAGTGGGCGGTGTCGAACTCGAGCGCACAATCCCACCAGCGCGCGTCGTACATAGTCTGCGCGTCGGGCAGGTTCGAAGCCTTCAGCGTGGCATCGATCAGCTCCCACTCGCTCATCTCGAAGCCTGGATGCTTGGCGCCCAGACGATCGGCCAATGCGCAGATCACCTGGTGATTGCTGCGGCTCTCGGCGAAGGGTTCGATGACCGGTCGGGTGACCTGCAGGTGCGTATGCCCGCCGCCCTGGTAGAAATCGTTATGCTCCAGGAAGGTGGTCGCCGGCAGCACAATATCCGCCATGGCGGCGGTGTCCGTCATGAACTGCTCGTGCACGCAGGTAAAGAGATCGTCTCGCTCGAACCCCTGCTTGACCTTCAGGCTTTCGGGACAGACCACCATGGGATTGGTGTTCTGAATGAAAAGAGCCGTCACCGGCGGACCGTCGCCCAGATCCCGCGGATCGTTGCAGAGGATCGGGCCGATGCGCGACTGGTCGAAAATCCGTATCTCCGGATCGAGAACGTCCAGCCCTTGGATCAGCGTGGCATCAATTCCGAAGATCCCTGCATTCGAATAGAGCGCACCACCGCCCTCGTGCTGCCAGGCCCCGGTCACTATAGGCAGGCAGGTGGCGCCATGAACGCTGGCCGCGCCATTGCGCGAGCGGGAGAACCCGTAACCGATCCGGATGAACGCCTTTTTATTTGCGCCAAACAACCGGGCAAACTCGACGATCTCCTCGACCCTCAGGCCGGTAATCTCCGCCGCCCATTCCGGCGTGCGCTGGGCGAAGTGTTCTTCGATCTCGCTGTCCCAGTCGGAGAGGCGCGCCAGGTAGGCCCGGTCCGCGTAGCCCTCCGCGAGCATCACGTTGATCGCAGCGGCCGCCAAGGCGCCGTCGGTTCCCGGTTTCGGCGCCAGGTGCAGATCCGCCTGCTCCGCCGTCCCGGTCCGGTAGGGATCGATCACCACCAGCTTGGCGCCGCGCGTCTTGCGGGCCTTCGCCACATGGGTCATGACGTTGACCTGGGTCGAGACTGGATTGCCGCCCCAGATGACGATCAGGTCGGAACTGGCCATCTCCCGCGGGTCGAGCCCCCGCTTGACCCCGGCACCGGCCAGCCAGCCTGCATCGGCCAGGGTATGGCAGATCGTCGAATGCTGGCGCGAATACCCCTTGGCGTGGCGCAGACGCTCGATACCGTCGCGCTGCAACAACCCCATGGTCCCTGCGTAGAAATAGGGCCAAACCGTCTCCGGACCCAACCGCTGCTCGGCTTTCAGCAGAGCCTCGGCCACCTCGTCGAGTGCTTGGTCCCAGGTGATTTCCTCGAAGGCGTCTTTGCCAACACCCTTTGCGCCAACCCGGCGCAGCGGTTTGTCGAGCCGGTCCGGATGGTGGACGCGCTCGGCGTAGCGGGCAACCTTGGCGCAGATCACACCAGCGGTGTAGCTGTTATCTCGCGCGCCCCGCACCTTGCCGATACGGGTTGCAGAGAGTTGTTCCACTTCCAGAGCACAGGTGCTGGGACAATCATGCGGGCAGGTCGACTGCACAAATGGCGGTTTTGCGGCGCTGTCTAGCGGCATAGCCTGCGCGTTGCTCCCTAACGACTGACTTAGAGCCCAATCCGGCGCTTTTCACCAAAACGGCGAAAATTACGATCAGACTCTAGTGGAATCGGCAGTTACTTTAACGGTAGGCTTTACGGTCTTCAATCAGGCTTCGACAGCCGGAAACAAAGTGCATCCAAGTTGTTATAAGAGAACATCAGAGATCTCCGCTAAACCATTCAAGTGATGAGAAACTCTTCCGCAATAGAGAGTATACAAACGAGAGTAAAAAACTTTATGCTAACCCCGGGCAACAGCTACGATGAGGTCCGAAAAAGCTTCGATTGGTCTATTCCTCAGACCTTTAATATCGGTGTCGACGTCTGTGATAAGTGGGCCGATTCGGACCGCCTGGCGCTCATTTACAAAGCCGCCAACGGTCAGGTCGAAAACTACAGCTTCCAAGACCTGAAAAACCTCTCGAATAAGCTCGCCAATGTCCTGACAGACTTGGGCCTGGAGCGCGGCGAACGGGTCGGCATCCTGCTGCCGCAGGCCCCTGAGACGGCCATCACTCATATCGCCGCCTATAAGATGGGCGCAGTCGCCATTCCGCTCTTCAGCCTTTTCGGTGAGGAAGCGCTGGAGTACCGCCTCTCCGACTCCGGCGCCCAGGTGGTCGTCACCGACCGGGCGGGCGCCGCTAAGCTCGCGTTCCTCCGTGAACGCCTGCCGGTCCTCAAACACGTACTCTGCATCGACGACCTTTCACCCGGCGACGAGGAGACCCTCCTCGACTTTCACGCCCTGCTGGAGCCAGCCAGTCCCGACTTCACGCCGGTCGAGACCCTGGCCGAGGATCCGGCCCTGATCATCTACACCTCCGGCACCACCGGTCCTCCAAAAGGCGCGCTGCACGCCCACCGGGTTCTGCTCGGCCACCTGCCCGGCGTCGAGTTTCCGCACGAATTCTTCCCGCAGCCGGACGACCTCTTCTGGACGCCGGCCGACTGGGCTTGGATCGGCGGTCTTCTGGACGTGCTGCTGCCCGCCTGGCACCACGGCGTGCCAGTGCTGGCCCATCGTTTCGCGAAGTTCGAGCCGGAAGCCGCTTTCGCCCTCATGGCGGAGTTCAAGGTGCGCAACGCTTTCATGCCGCCGACCGCGCTCAAGATGATGCGCTCAGTCGATAGCCCGCGCGCGCGCTGGAACTACGACCTGCGCTCCATCGGCAGCGGCGGGGAATCCCTGGGCGAAGAGTTACTGGCTTGGGGCCGCGAGACCTTCGGCCTGACCATCAATGAATTTTACGGCCAGACCGAATGCAATCTGGTGGTCGGCAACTGCGCCAGCCTGATGCCCGTCAAGCCGGGCGCCATGGGCCGGGCCGTGCCCGGGCACGAAGTCGCCATCGTCGATGACGCGGGCAATCCCCTGCCCCAGGGCGAGGAAGGCAACATCGGCATCCCCCGCCCGGATCCGGTCATGTTCCTTCGCTACTGGAACAATCCGGAGGCGACCGAGAAAAAGTTCGCGGGCGACTGGCTGCTGACCGGCGACCGGGGCCGTCTGGACGAGGACGGCTATTTTCATTTCGTCGGACGGGAGGACGATGTGATCACCAGCGGCGGCTACCGCATCGGTCCCGGTGAGATCGAGGACTGCCTGATCAAACATCCCGCCATCGCCATGGCGGCCGCAGTGGGTGTACCGGACCCTCTGCGTACCGAGCGGGTTAAGGCCTTCCTCGTGCTCAACCCGGGTTTCGCGGGCAGCGACGCATTGGCAAAGGAGATTCAGGCCTTCGTGAAAACCCGTCTCGCCGCCCACGAATACCCGCGTGATGTCGCTTTCGTCGAAAGCCTGCCGATGACCACCACGGGCAAGATCATCCGCCGTGAACTGCGCGACCGCGAGATCAGAAAACCTGTCACATGAAGCGCATCTGTTTTGTCGGCGCTTCTACGGTCGAGGGCCTGGGCGATGAGGCCGGACTCGGCTGGCCGGGCCGCCTCGCCGCCATGGCGCGGGAGTCCGGCGCGCCCTTTGTCCTCTATAACCTGGGCGTGCGCGGCCAGACCCTGCGGGAAATCGGCGCGCGTGCCGCAATGGAATGCCGGGCCCGCATCCAGGACCCAACCAACGACCTGATCGTGCTCGGCACCGGCATGAACGACCTTGCCCGCATCGGTACCGGCGCATTCCGCACCCCGCAAAGGCGCACGCTGGAGGACTTCACGAAGCTGGTGGAGGAACTTGCGCCGCTTGCCGGACTTCTGGTTGTCGGCCCCTTCCCGGTCTGCGAAGCCAAGATGCCCTTCCACTCCGCGGTCAGCGGCATGAACTTCAACTTCAAGAACCAGGATATTGAAGAGGCCGCCGCAAACTACGCCGAGATCTGCGCGGCGCGGCAGGTGCCCTATCTCAATCTCTTCGCGGAGCTATCAGCGAACGAAGACTATACCACCGGCCTGGAAACGAACGACGGTCTGCACAGCAATGGCGCGGGCTATCAAGCCGTGGCAGAGGTAGTGCAGACCTGGGACGCCTGGCAGAGCCGGAACAACTAACCCCGCAGCAACGGCATCATCAGCGAGAAAAGCTCCGCTTGCGACGAGATCGTGCATTTGCGGTAGAGCTGCTTGCGGAAGACTTTCACCGTCTGCGGACTGATGCCCAGGCGCAGGCCGATGGATGCGGAAGAGTGGCCGCGCAGGATCAGCAGCGCCACTGCCGCCTGACGGCCGCTGAGCGAAACGCCATGCTCCGCCTTGGCGGCATCGATCAGACGCTGGGCGACCTCGGATTCCTTGAAATCGCCGCTTGAGCTCAGGCCGGACCATTGGACTTCCGCCAGGTTCACCGCAATGGGCGCGATACGCTGCGCAGTCTCGACCTCGCGGGTCGAGAACTTCCGGCTGGAAGTCGCGTCCCGCCCCAGGCAGATATGCAGGGAGACACCCTTGCCCGGGTAGGAAATGAAGGTCAGTTCGTCGATCAGCGTCGTACAGCGGTAATAGCTGGTGTAGTAGGGATTGCGGTGGAACTGATCCGGCGCGATGTCGCGCAGGCGGTAAACGCCCTTCGGCGCGCGCTTCACATGCAGTTCGTGAAAGGGGTCGAGCAGATAGGCCCCGCCGATATAGACGCTGTCCATCTCGGAATGGACACAGGGGTCCTTGGCCTGCAGGTAAAGCGCCGATGGCGCCCGGTTCTGGTAATAAACCAGGATCGTGATGTTATCGATGTCCAGGCAGCGATTTAGCCAATCGTGTAGCCTGGTTTCGAAGAGATCGCCCTTTAGCGCGGCAATCGCCGCGCCAAGACTGGCTTCCGCGGCGTTCGGCAGCTTCTCCATCTATCGCACCTCGGCCATACCACCTTGGGGGTATATACCCCTCCCAACAAGAGTCGTTAGACTGATTTACAGTATCAGGGGGTATCTCGAAAGAGATAACAGGGAAAGCTTGCTGCAAAGAACGCAAGATACGACCGTTGCGGTCGACATCGACAGGGTGACAAAGAACTACGGCGCCTTTACCGCGCTGTCAGGGGTGTCGCTGGATATCCGCGACAACGAGTTCTTTACACTGCTGGGCCCTTCTGGCTGCGGCAAGACCACCTTGTTGCGCTGTATCGCCGGCTTCGAGGAAATCACCGACGGTGCGATCCGTCTCTACGGCGAGGACATCGCCGGCCTGCCGCCGCACCAGCGTCCGGTGAACACGGTCTTTCAGCAGTACGCCCTCTTCCCGCACATGACCGTCGCCCAGAACGTTCAGTTCGGACTGCGCCGTTTGAAGAAGCCGGACGGCGAAATCAAGACCCGCTGCGCCGAGGTACTGGAGATGGTACAGCTCACGGCTTTCGCGGAACGCTTCCCGAACCAGCTTTCGGGCGGCCAGCAGCAACGTGTGGCCCTGGCCCGCGCCCTTGCTCCCAAGCCCAAACTGCTGCTGCTCGACGAGCCGCTCTCGGCCCTGGATTTGAAGCTGCGTCAGGCCGTGCGGGTTGAGCTGAAACAGATTCAAAAAGACACCGGCATCACCTTCATCTTCGTCACCCACGACCAGGAAGAAGCCCTGACCATGTCGGACCGCATCGCCGTGATGTCGGCGGGCGAGGTTCAGCAGGTCGGCAGCCCGCGCGAGGTCTATGAAGCGCCGCGCAACCGCTTCGTGGCCGACTTCATCGGCGAGACCAACCTGCTCGATGTCACGGTCTCCTCGGTGGCAGACGGCCAAGCGCTCTGCGTGCTTCCGGGCGGGCGCGAAATCATCTGTCCGGCCGCCGCCGTGGTGGATCCCGGTCCCGGTCATCTCTCGGTTCGCCCGGAACGCATGGTCCTGACAGCGGAGGCAGAGGCTGTCCTGGCAGGCCAGGTTGAGAACCACATCTATCTGGGCACCGACATGCAGGTCGTGGTGCGTCTGGATGACAACGAGATTCTGACCCTCCGCGTCCAGAACTCCGACGCCGTCGCCATCCCCGAGATCGGTAGCCGGGTCGGGATCGCACTGGAGGCAGGCGCCGCGCGCCTGCTGGCCGACTGATGGCCGGGGGCATGGCAACAGCCGGCGGCAGCGCCGGCATCTACAAAGGCCGCGCGGGGCTGCTGATCCTGCCAAGTTGGCTGGTGATCGGATTCTTCCTCCTGCTGCCGGTCGCCATGATGCTGATCTACTCCTTCCTGACCAAGGAGTTCCGCGGCGGTGTGATCTGGGAGTTCAGCCTCGCCGCCTACGACCAGTTCTTCTTCGACCGAGGGCTTTTCGGGGACGAGCCGCCAAGCATCGAATGGACCTACATCACGATCTTCTGGCGCTCGCTCTGGCAGGCCGGACTGGCCACCCTCTTCTGTCTGATCATCGGCTTTCCCACCGCCTGGTTCATCGCCACGCGCGTCCCGCGCCACCGAACCGTCTGGCTGCTGCTGATCACGATCCCCTACTGGGTGAACCTGCTGATCCGCACCGTCTCCATGAAGTTCCTGATCCGTGACAACGGACCGGTCAACGAGTTTCTGCTCTGGCTGGGCGCGATCGGGGAACCCTTACACCTGGTCAACACCAATCTCGCCGTGCAGCTCGGGCTCTTCTATTCCTACCTGCCCTTTATGGTGCTGCCGATCTACGCCAGCGCCGAGCGCTACAACTTCGCCCTGTCGGAGGCGGCCGCCGACCTCTATGCCGGGCGCTGGACCATCCTGCGGCTGGTGATCCTGCCAGCAGTCAAGCCGGGCATCATCGCCGGTTCGATCCTGGTCTTCGTGCCCAGCCTCGGCGCCTTTCTCGCGCCTGATCTGCTGGGCGGTGCCAAGACCTTCATGATCGGCTCCCTGATCGAAGAGCAATTCAAGGGCAACGCTGGTAACTGGCCCTTCGGCGCGGCGGCCTCCATGATCCTGCTCACCATCGTTATGACGGTGCTGATCTTCTACGCCCGCAACCAGACCCGGCAGGAGGCGCGCTGATGTCCAAAGCCGCAAGCCTCAAGGCCGCCGACATGCGCCGCTTTCCCGGCTTTCTGCAGCTTACGCTGCTCTGCCTGGTTTTGCTGTACGCGCCGCTGATCGTGGTGATGGTCTATTCCTTCAACGACAGCACCTCGATCACGATCTGGGGCGGCTTTTCCCTGCGCTGGTACGAAGAGGTCTTCTTCGGCGTGGAAGCGCCCAAGTTCCAACAGGCGGCCATCAACTCCCTCACCATCGCGGTCATGGCTGCAACCTGCGCCACCGTGATCGCCGTCTCGGCGGCGGTCGCCATGCTGCGTGCCCGCAAGTTGCGCGGGCGAACCGCCAGCTTCGCGCTGATAAACCTGCCACTGATGGTGCCGGAAATCGTGACTGCCGTCGCCAGCCTGATCTTCTTCTCGGCGATCGGCTTCAAGACCGGCTACGCCACCATCCTGGTCGCGCACATCGTCTTCTGCGTGCCCTTCGCCTACCTGCCCATCGCCGCAAGGATGCAATCCATCGAAAGCACCTATGAGCAGGCCGCGATGGATCTCTACGCGACCCCGGCGGAAGCCTTCCGGCTGATCCTACTGCCGCTGATGACGCCGGGCATTCTCTCCGGCTTCCTGCTGGCCTTCATCATCTCCCTCGACGATTTCCTGATCACCAACTTCGTCAAGGGCGCCGGCATCGAAACACTACCAACCGCCATCTTCGGATCGGTCAAACAAGGCATCAAGCCCAGCATCATGGCGATCTCCACCCTCCTCCTCCTGGTCTCGGTGGGCTTCGTCACCCTCTCCTATCTGATCAACCGGATGGGACAAAACAAAGAGAACAAAACCTAAAGCAACAGTGGAGCGCATCATGAAACAGATCTTGAAATACAGTGTCGCGGCTCTCGCCCTTTTGGGCTTTTCAAGCACCGCACAGGCCGAAGGCAAACTCTCGATCTATCACTGGTTCGAGTACATCCCGCAGGAGCTGCTGGATAAATTCGCCAAGGAATACGACGTCGAGGTGACCATGGACACCTACGACTCCAACGAGGCTATGCTGGCCGCGCTGAAAGCAGGCAAGATGGGCAGCTACGACGTGGCGGTGCCCGGCGATTACATGGTCGAGATCATGGCCGGCGAAGGCCTGCTCGATACCTTCGATCCCAGCGAACTCAGCAACCATGGCAACATCCAGCCGCAGTGGCTGGACGTCAGCTTCGACCCCGGCCGCAAGAGCTCCATCCCCTACCAGTGGGGCTCGACCAGTTTTTCGGTCAACCGGGACAAGTTTACGGGCGACATCAACAGCACAAAGATGATCTTCGATCCGCCCGCCGAAGTCCAAGGCAAGATCAACGTGCTGGACACCCAGGGTGAACTGCTGACCCTGGCTTCGATCCACCTGGGCATTCCGCAGTGCAGCTCGGACCGCGAACAGCTCAAAGCTCTGAACAAGCTGGTACAGGGTGCCAAGACGCACTGGGCCTCCTTCGGTTCGGATACGGCAAAGGACGTACTGGTCTCCGGCGACGCCCATGTCGGCATGATCTGGAGCGGCTTCTCCGCCAAGGCCCGGAACGAAGGCGCCAACGTCGAATATGCCTACCCCAAGGAAGGCTACATCGTCTGGATGGACAACGTCGTCCTCCTGAAAGATGCGCCCAACCGCGAGAACGCGCTGAAGTTCATGAACTTCCTGCTGGAGCCGGAGAACGCGGCGGCGGTCACCAACTTCGCCCAGTACACCGCGGGCGTGAAGGGCACCGAGCCCTTCCTGTCGGACGAGGTCAAAAACTCGCCGGAGTCCAATCCGCCGGCGGAGCCGGTGGGCGTTTTCGTGCAGGCCTGCTCTCAGGAAGTCCAGGAGCTCTACGACGCCATCTGGACCAATCTGAAAAAGTAACCTGACCCACCCGAGGCAGAGACAGCCCGAATGAAACTTGCGCTCTATCAGGGCCCTTCGCCCGCCGGCGATCCGGAAGCCGCCTTCGAAACGCTCGAAGGTAAGCTTCTGGCCGCCGCGGCTGCGGGCGCTGAGATGGCGGTTTTTCCCGAGCTGTTTCTGCCCGGTTACAATCAGCCGGATCTGCACCGCACCCTGGCCCAGCCGCAGGGCGGGGCTTGGGAGGAGCGCTTTTCGGCGCTCGCGCAGACCGCCGGCTGTGGTTTGACCATCGGCTGGGCCGAGCGGGACGGCGAAGATCGCTTCAACGCGGCCAGCTGTTTCGATGCGGCCGGGCGGAAGCTCGCTCATTACCGCAAACTTCAGCTCTTCGGCGCCATGGAGCAGTCCGTCTTTACTCCGGGAACGGACTATGAGGTCTTTGATCTGGATGGCATTCGGACAGCTCTACTGATCTGCTACGACGTGGAGTTCGCCCCCCATTGCCGAGCTCTCAAAGAACGGGGCGTCGAACTTCTGCTCGTCCCGACCGCCAACCCGGCCGGCTTCGAACATGTTTCCGATGTCCTGCTGCCAGCCCGCGCGATCGAAAACAATCTCACCATCGCCTACGCAAACTACTGCGGATCCGACGATGGATTGGCCTTCGGCGGAAAGTCATTGGCCATCGGCCCCGATGGAGAAATCCTGGCCAAGGCCGGAACAACCGAGGCGCTTTTTATCACAGACCTAAGCGGCAGCGGGACAATCGATCCCAGCCGAATCAGCACACAAATCCACGACTTCAGGGAGGCTTCAGGCCGTCATGACCAGCTTTAGCGCAAGGCTCAGCACCGACGAAATCCTGACCAAGGATGCCCATCTCATTCAGTCTTTCGCCAACCTCGACGCGCTGAAACAGAACTCCGCGCGCACCGCAATTGTCAGCGGCAAAGGCGCCTATGTGCGCGATAGCGAAGGCAACGAACTGATCGACGGGATCGGCGGTCTCTGGTGCGTGAACGTTGGCCATGGCCGCAAAGAGATCATCGATGCCATCACGGCGCAGCTCCGGCGGCTCGACTACTACTCCACTTTTTATAACTTCACCCACCCGGCAGCCGCGCAGCTCGCCGAAAAGATCGCGTCGCTCGCGCCGGGTCACCTGAACAGCATCTACTTCAGCAACTCCGGCTCGGTCGCCAACGATACCTCGGTGCGCATGCTGCATCACTACAACAACCGGCTCGGCCGCCCGAACAAAAAGAAGGTGCTCTCACGCATCGGCGCCTATCACGGCTCCACGCATCTCGCCATGGCCATGACCACACCGCTGTATAGCGAAGGCTGGGACACTGCCGCCGAGGGCCTTGTGCATCACCTGAAGTGCCCGAACGCTTACCGGGAAGCCGGCGAGATGACCGAGGCAGAGTTCCTTGAGTCCCTCGCCGACGACCTGCGCCAGACCATCGAAAACCTGGGCGCCGAGAACATCGCCTGTTTCGTCGCCGAGCCCGTCATGGGCGCCGGCGGCGTGATCGTCCCGCCCGCAGGCTATCACAAGAAGATGGCGGGCATCTGCGCGGACAACGACATCAAGTTCATCGCCGACGAGGTGGTCACCGCCTTCGGCCGGCTCGGCCATATGTTCGCCTCCAAGGACCTCTTCGACAGCCAGCCGGACATCATCAACACGGCGAAGGGCCTGACTTCGGGCTACCAGCCCCTGGCCGCGACCATCATCTCCGACGAGATCTACGAAGTCATCTCCGCCCCCGGCGGGATGTTTCTCCACGGCATGACCTACTCCGGCCATCCTGCTGCCGCGGCAGCAGGCCTCGCCAACATCGAGATCATGGAGCGCGAAGGCCTGCCGGAGCAGGTGCGCACGACGGGCAAGCTTTTCGAGAACACCCTGCGCGGCCTGGAGGACATGGATATCGTCGGCGAGGTGCGCGGCAGCCACTTCATGATGGGCATCGAATTCGTGAAGGACAAAGCGACCAAGGAGGTCTTCGCCGAGGAGCATCAGGTCGGCTTGCGCATCGCGCAAGCAGCGCAACACCGCGGCCTGATCGCACGCCCGCTCGGCAACATTGCCATCCTTTCCCCGACCCTGATTCTCACCCCAGAAGAGATCGGAAAGATCGGTGAAATCCTGCGCGACAGCATCGCCGAGGTGACGCAGGCGATTCATTGAATCGCCGTCACCGGGCGGAGTCTTTTCAAAAAAGCCAATAGGCTATAGCGCAGGATTTAGGAGAACTGTATTAACACATTTTATCGTGCAAATTGAAGAGAAGGCAGATTTAATAGTCCGGCGTATCTCTGTTCACCTGCTGCCGGAAAGCTCAATTTGATCGTAAAGAATCTCGACCTCGACATTGCCGTTGCCGAGGGAGTCATATCAAAAGCCCAGGCGCTGCAGCTGCAGGATCTTTCGCGCAAGACCCAGACCGGTGACGAGGCCGCAGTCGATTTCTCCCAGGATCCGCGGGATGAACCCTTCCGCTTGCTGCGCGGCTTTCGGGATATCTTCATTGCGATTGGCGTTGCGATTTTCGCCTCGGGTCTATGGTTTGCAGCCTCTGCGCAAACACTCATGTTCGGTTGGTTCGACCGTCATCTTTTTCACAGCGAAACAGGCGCGGCCTGGAGCATTCCGGTCGCCTTTGGCCTCTGCGTCGTGGCACTGATCCTTGCGGAATTTGTCACGCGCCGACAGAGGCTTCCTCTTGCCAGCCTCTTGATTTCGCTCATCTTTGCGGGCTGGACGGCTGCGCTTTTCGCTGCGATCGCAAGCAAACTGATGGATCCCTCACTGTTCGGCGAGGTGCAATCTCTCAAAGCAGAGAGATCCATAATGAATTTTACCGCAATCGCAGGCGCGATCGCCGGAAGCGCATTTTTCTATTGGCGCTACCGCCTGCCTTTTGCGCTCCTTCCGCTCGCAGGTTCGCTTGTCGGTCTCTCGTTGTTGCTGCTGTTCATCGCTCAGGGTCCAGAAAGGTTCCCGGATAGCTTGAGACCGTTTGTCGGGTTTTGGGGCGTCGTCATTTTCCTTGCGGCCATGTGGTTCGATGTCAAGGACCGCCTGCGCATTACCCGTTTTTCCGAATGCGCTTTCTGGCTTCATCTGGTGGCGGCGCCGCTGCTCGTCCATACGGCTGTAGGCCCCTTGTCAGCCCTGGCGCTGAACGCCGTCGCCATTATCGGCATCATGGCGTTGCTCTCCGTCATCGCCTTGCTGATCGACCGGCGCGCGCTCCTGGTCTCCGGCCTTAGTTATCTCGCCGTCGCCATCTCGCAAATCCTGTCCGGCAGCCGGCTTTTGGGCGGTGAGTCTTTCGCCATCACGGCTCTGATCCTCGGTGCCATCGTTCTGGCGCTCGGCCTCGGCTGGACTCCAATTCGACGCCGCACCTTGGCTCTCTTGCCCTTCGAAGCGCTCAAATCCCGCCTGCCGCCAACGGCAGCCTAAGCGCCCGTTCGAGCAACACAGTGGACAAAGGACGCGCCGCGTGCAGATCGACCTGACCGACGACCGGAAGGCCCTCTTCAAGGGCCAGCTTCAATCCCTCTTCCGCGAAGAATTCGATGAGGAACTTTCAGACTTCCGCGCGAATGAAGTCCTGGAACTCGCAATCAAGGTCCTCTGTCCCGATGTCTATAACCAGGCCGTCCAGGACGTGCGCGCCCACCTACAGGTCAAACTCGACGATCTGGACGGTGAGGTCTACGTGGACGGTTAGGAGAGATCTGCTGCACTTTGCGGCGCGCATCCAAACCGCCGACGCATGCATCGAACACCGAGTCTGCTAAACTGATTGGCCAGATCCGAACACTCACAGTGAAAGGAACAGAGCCATGCTTGCCATGACAGTGCAGTTGCGCAATGTCGCGGGGACGGAGGCCGCCATGGGCTGGGCGGGCAGCCACACCATCGTGGTGGACCGGCCGGAGGGCACCGCCGGCGGCCAGGGGCTCGGCTTCAACGGCGCGCAGCTTCTAGCCCTGGCGCTGGGCGGCTGCTTCTGCAACGACCTGCGCTACGCGGCCCATGAGATGGAAGTTCCTCTCGGCAAGATCGCCGTCGATGTCACCGTGGAACTGGAGGGCGAGCCCCTGATCACCACCTCGGCCAAGATGACGGTGACCTGCGAAACCGAGGACGGTTCGGACCCGCAGGCGGTCATCGACAAGGCCAAGGCCGGCTGCATGGTCAGCAATTCTCTCCAGCGCGGAGTGCCGGTCTCTGTCGAGCGGGCCGCCTAACGCGCTTTCGAAGCGTCACGCCGCGGCCTCATGCTCGTGGCAGATCTGCTCGGTTTCTTCCGGCTGAAGCGCCACCTCCAGTAAGGCGCAGCGCGCGCCCTCCGGGCCTTTCCTATGGTGCCGGCAGGTCCTGCAAATTCCGAGGCTGCGCCCTTCCCGCTGCGCCAGGGCCGCCGTCAGCAGATCCTTCAGGGCCGCGCTCAGTTGCGCCGCCTCCTTCGCCTTCAAACCCGCGATCGCCGCATCCATCGCCGTGGTGGTCTCCAGCGCCTGCAGGCCCTCCGCTGTGACAACATAGGACACGCTGCGTCGGTCGCTGGTGGAGCGCGTCTCCGCCACCAGGCCCTTGCGCGCGAGCGCTTTCAGGGTCTGCGACACGGTGCCCCGGGTGGCGCTCAGATAGTCCGCCACCTGAGAGGGCATGCGCGAGAAGCGGTTGGCCCGCGCCAGGTAGGCGATCGCCGCCCGCTGGGTCGGGTTGAGCCCGCCGCCCCAGTCCTCAGCGGCATTAAGGCGCGAGATCCGGTCGATCAGGGCGCGCAGCTCAGAGTGATCCGTCGTCGTCATGTTCAATATAATAGCGACTCGAAATCTTTCTTGCAATAATATCGACTCGCTACTATTTTCCGAAAATCACAACACGACAGATTGGAGCCCCCAGATGAAAACCCGCGCCTTCACCAGCCTGCTCTCGGCCGGCACCATACCCTTAGCTGCCTTGGGCCTCTTCGCCGCCTCGGCCCCTAGCGCCGCGCCCGCCCTTGCGGGCGGCGACCACGCCGGTCATGCCAGCCAGCAGGCCGACGCCGTCCGCTCGCCCGCGGACAGCGCCAAAGTCGGGGCCTTGGCGCTGCGAAACAGGCCGCGCCACGGGTCCTTACCGCTCCAGAAACGATTAATTGCGCAAAAGACTTCACAAGAAGGAGTTACGGACGACACGATGATAGGATCTTCCCATCCATTCACTATCGCGAAGCCACACTACTGCGTTCTCCGCTCTGCAGGACAGACCCAAGATTGCTTTAGAAAACATCGGCGACGAGCCACCGTGCTCGAAGAAAAAGCCCCGGCCGTTTAGCTGAACACCGCCCGATACTTTGACAGCTCCCAAAGACACCTTGAGACTTGATCGTCTTTTCGAGGGTAAATACTCCAGTTTCGGCAATCCAGTATTAGCGACGTCGGTGGATCTTACAGTGCTGTTTTAATGGATACGTTTACGTCGCGGCCTAACCTTACATAACCCCCCATTTCCTTTCAAAATGCGCCGAGAGCGTCGAAAAACTTTCCAATTTCTGCCTTCCGTTTAGCCAAGCGATTGTTTTCCCTAGGTGGCATAAATATTGCTGAATCCAATCTTGAGTTGGGCAAGATGTATTTTACCGAGAAAAGAAAGTGACAGGTACCAGCCTGACTTTAACGATAGCGGATATTTACGGAACACGGCGAACAGGGGAAATTTCAATGTACAGTACCAATTGCGTCAGGCTGGCTGGCGCACTGAAAACCTGCCTCGTGGCCACGGCATTGGTGGGCTTTGCGCCCTTGGCCCAGGCAGCACCGATTGAAGTTGTTTTTAGCGAATCCGATCCCACCACAATCATCGGTTCGAACTCGCTGACGCAGATGTCGAACGGCGTCACTTTGACAATGCGCGGCTACCAGGTCGAGATTGCGCCTTCGGGCGACGAAACGGTCTTCGGACCGGCGCCGACGTCGAACGGACGAGAGATCTTCAACTACGACCCGCGCAACCTGGGAGAGCCTGGCATTGGCTTTGTGGCGCTGCCAAGCCCGGGTTTCGCCATTACCGCCAGCGATCTGCCGGGCGGCGGACTGATCATCCCCGGTTTCGACACCGTCTCTTTTGGCAATCTGTCGACCATCGAGTGGATGGAAATCACCTTTTCGCAGGCGGTGGATGTTTCCTTCATCGACGTTGACGATACGTCCAATTTCAATCGGAACATCTGGGCCGTCGGCAAAAACGGCGCCTTCGACTATTCCAGCGGCCTGACCGACGCCATTACCGGTGAGCAGACCGTCAACTCCCAGGACGACGCCAGCGACGGCCCGTTCCGGCACAACTTTTCACCCTTCCTGGACATCACCTCGCTCCTGATCGGCTCGCCTCCGGGCTTTGATCTGGCGGGCATCGCGGGCCAGCCGGTCGGCGCGCAGTTCTTCATCACAGGACTGGGCTTCGAGATCAGCGACACCTCCGGCGGTGGCGGCGACACGGGCGGTGGCGACACTGGTGGCGACCCGGGCAACGATCCGATCAGTGTGCCGGAGCCTGGTACGCTCTCCGTCTTCGGCCTGGGTCTTGCCGGTTTTGCCTTGGCGTCACGACGCCGGCGCAAAAAGGCCTAAAAAAGCTCATAGCGCAATCAGAAACTTCGTAGTGCCGAACAGAATGTCGTGCGAAGTTGCCACGCTGGAAATTGCGGCCGCTCTCGATCCATGCATTCGAGGGCGGCCATTTTTTATGCAAACAGCGGTTTTCTATGGCACGGACGTTCATTGCACATTCGCTTTCTGAGCATCCAAGATGGAAGTTAGCCTTAAGAATGAGGCTCTACTGCAACACACATTTGTAGTTATCCGCGATCCGTTCGCTGAATCTCAGCGCCAAAGAATCTACATCCTCGCCAAAGAGTAGCGACGAGCTGACGTCGAGACCAAAGCGGTAAGAAAGTTCACTTTCCGTCTCACTGAAAAGTCGACCTGAGAAAGAACGACCTTCAAACGTGATCACGGTCCCCTGCACCGCAGCCTTGGTGACACCCCCCATCTTCGCGATGGATCGATAAGCACAATCAACGCTCAAAGCGATATGACTGGCATATATGCCGATGTGGACTTCTTTTTTGGCTGTCGCGACGTACCCAAGCCCCAAGAGCAAAAACAACCCAAGCACTGCAAGCCAGGTACGCCGCGGCGTCGATTTAAGTTTGAAGTTCATACCCGCTGTGAGTTTGCCAATTCGCAAGCTGCCATTTATTGGATGCCCGGCGCGAAGTGCTCAAGCGCCTGCCGGATCTCCTCGACAGAAACCGGCTGCACCCCGACCTTCTCGCAGATGACGCCACCAGCCAGATTGGCGAGGGTCACGGCCTCCCGAAGCGAAGCGCCCGCCGCCATGGCCGCCGCCAGAACGCTGATCACAGTATCGCCCGCACCGGCTGCATCATGTACGAAGCGGATCATAGCCGGCAGCATCGCGAAGTTGCCCTCGCTGTCCAGCATGGCAACCCCGTCCTTGCTAAGGGTCAGCACCACGTTCTCGCAGCTCAACTTTTCCTGCAGCTCCCGGCAGCAGGTTTCGACCTCCGCCGGCGCAGCGGTCACCGTCCGCCCCAGCGCCGCCGAGGCCTCCCGCAGGTTCGGCTTAAAGACCGTGACGCCCTGATAGGCGAAGAAGTTATCGAACTTGGGATCCACCAGCGTGATCACACTTTGCGCCCGCGCCGCCGCGACGATCTCGCCGATCAGCTCCGGCCCCAACACACCCTTGTCGTAATCCTCTAGGATCGCCGCATCGATCTGCGCAAGATTGGCGTTTAGATCCGCCAGCAACCGCGCGCGCAGAGCCTCACCGATCAACTCCCGCGTCTCGAAATCCGCCCGCGCGATCTGCCGGTCATCGGCGATCCAGCGCTGCTTGACCGTGGTCTTGCGCTCCGGATCCATGACCACGAACTGCGCAGACTCGCCGCTGTCGCCCAGAATGCGCAGAAAGCGATGCCCGCCATCGTCCCGCCCCACCACACTGTAGAGCGACGCCCCTTCCCCAAGCGCAAAGAGATTACTCGCCACATTCGCCGCCCCACCGAGATGATAACTCTCACTGTCAGCGTCGAGGATCGGGATCGGTGCTTCGGCGGAGAGCCGCTCTGCGCGGCCATAGACGTAGTGGTCAAGGATGACGTCACCGACAATCGCGAAACGGCGGTTGCCGATGCGATCGAGGATGGTGTTGAGGCGGGAATGGGATAAGGGCAGGTTCATGGTGCGGGATGGTATTTGATCAACCAACCTTCCCCAGATCTTCGGTTAACGGCAGAGCAGCACTTATGTCAGTGCACAAGAGTGGCGTGCTCCTCATCCTAACACTATCGCTGATCCACAGAGAATCTAGCTAAGTCAGTAACGGCAAACTCTTGCGCTTTCAGACCAACGATTGGTTCTCCAAGAGCAACAAACAGCCGATTCGATCTCCCAAAATCTTGCCATCCTTTGGGCCCGGCTAACTCTACACTATTATGTCCTGCTTCCACTAAGTTGCCACCCAAATCGTTTGAAGCGAGTGCATTCATAGGATCATCAACTATTGAAGACAAAGCAGACTTTGTGGCAGTAAATGAAGTAAATTCTGTACCGTAAAACATTTCAGATGTTTTGTCGCTAGAAGCAAGAGCATCACCCACCAGGAAAACTGAGATTGCTTCAGGTTTTTCTGTATAAGACATTATTTTCTCAAGCGCGGCATTATCCAGCTTATCAACTTGGTACAAGTATAGAACTCTATTGGACTTAAATTTAGGCGGGTTTACAAAAAAATCTTTTGCGCGCTCAACTTGGCCCCTCCAGTCAAGTTTTGTCGCAGAGATAGGTTCACCTTGAGTTCGCACAACAAGAGCAAGATTTTCACTTAAATGCCGAACAACCTGAGCATGATTTATCTGGGTGCCACCAAATAGACCGGCAGGCGTCTCGTCTTGTCCCTGCGCAGCCCCGATTGAAAAATGAACGCCAGCAACAACCACTGCGGAAGCAAGCAAGCTAGCGAAACCAATCGAGAAATTAGAGAGCTTAAAATTCATGACCGAGACTCCAAACGACTACATTTAACCGAACGCCACGCTCTTACTCAACAGTGACTAAATTCCCAAGTACCGAATACCAATTACGCAGAAGATAAAAAACAACACTATGTCTATGGCGCTACGCCAAATATGGCCCCAAACCGTACCTGTCGGATTGCTAATGGCCACTGCGACCCCAACAACAACCGCAACAAAAAATGCAAGCGGGTATATGGGCATCGTAAGCAGTTCATGCTTAAAAAAGGCTTTAATCGTCTCAATATCTGTCACAGCGTAGTACAAAACAGGAACAATACAAATCAATACTGCCCCAAGTGCGCCACAAAGTGATCGCAGCGCCCAACTTAACTCCCCTTTTTCAATGTGATCGGGCCCAAATACATGATGTATTTTGACTCTAATTTGAGGTATTTTTCTAATCAAACCAATCAAATACTTAAATGATGCGATTATTTCCTGTAATGGAACTTGCTGCCTCTCGCTTTCTTTCGCATCCTGGTCGACATCGCCCTGCCCATCATGCTCTTCGTCCAGTCCACCTTCACTATGAATACCTGGATCAGTATCCTGTGCCTCTACTTCAACAGCTTCTTCTTCGTCGCTGCGTGAACCTTCATCTTTATTCAATGTAATAACTCACCCACAATATTCAACAACCACAACACTCAAGACAATTTGATCAACACAAAATAATTGCAATATAAATAAAAAAAACAATGGCTTACGCCGCTTACCTCGACATGGTTCTTTCCACATCACGGCATCTGCGCCATCGCTTCAAAAGCAAATCACTACCATTACAAGATAATTCATCAACTTTAACACAAAATAAGGGCAAATCCAACCATCATAGAAAGCAGTTTTGGCGAATACTTCCCTAAGGCGACCAAGGCCGTGCTTTCAAAAAGACACGAGCATCAAGGGAGTACTTGCTAAACGAGCGGCACCCAAGATTGGGCTCAAATTAGAGCAATCGCACTTGTGCTACAAAAATCGAAATTCTCCAGTGATAAACCCCACAACCTACAAAATCTGCCCCAAAAACTCCTGCGTCCGGGGGTCCTTCGCTTCACTAAAGAAGGTCGCTGGCGGCCCGTGCTCCACGATCACGCCGCGGTCGGTGAAGTAAATGTGGTCCGCCACTTCCCGCGCGAAGCCCATTTCGTGGGTGACCAGCATGCAGGTCATGCCGTCCTGGGCCAGTTCCTTGATGGTGACCAGGACTTCCTTCACTGTCTCCGGGTCGAGCGCGGCGGTCACCTCGTCGAACAGCATGATGTCGGGGTTCATGGCCAGCGATCTCGCGATGGCGACGCGTTGTTGCTGGCCGCCGGAGAGTTCGCCGGGGTAGCTCTCTTCCTTGCCTTCCAGGCGCACCTTCTTAATCAGCCGGCGCGCGCGTTCCTCCACCTCTTTCTTGTCCTGTTTCAGGACCTGGACCGGCGCCATCATGACATTCTGCAGGGCGGTCTTATGGGGGAAGAGGTTGTACTGCTGGAAAACCATGCCGACCTTCTTTCGCAGGGCGAGCTTGTCCAGCTTGGCGTCATGGACCTCCTGCCCCTCCACCGTGATCGAACCGGAATCGATCGGGTTGAGCGCGTTGACGCAGCGGATCAGCGTCGACTTGCCCGAGCCCGAAGGGCCGATGATGCAGATCACCTCGCCCTTCATCACGTCGAAGGTGATGCCCTTGAGCACCTCGAGATCGCCGAAGGATTTACGCACCTCTTTCAGGGATACGATGGGCTGCTCCGGGGTCCAGCCGTTTGCTGAAGTTGAATCAGTGTTCGCCATTCTTCAGCGCTCCTATAGCTTAACGGCAAATTTGCGCTCCAGCCGGATGGTCAGGCGCGCGATCGGGTAGCAGTAGATGAAAAAGATCACCAGAACGAAGCTGTAGAAAGGGATCAGAAGCTCCGGGTGGTTGTCCTCGGCCTCGATGGCCTGGCGGGCCAGGTTTAGCACCTCGTTGACCCCCAGGATCGAAACGATAGGCGTGGCCATGGTCAGGATCGCGTACCAGTTCATCCAGGGCGGGATCATGCGCTTGATGCACTGGGGCAGGATGATCTCGAAGAGCGTTTGCCGCCGCGAAAAGGCTAGGCACTCCGCCGCTTCCCACTGGGCGGTCGGTACCGAGTTGATGGCACCGCGCACGATCTCGGAGATGTTGGCCATGATCGGTAGGGCCAGGCCGAAGACCGCCTTGATCCAGTCGGGCACCGGGATGATGGTGTCGCCGATCTTGATCTCGAAGGGGAAGGTCAGCATCACGATGAAGAGCAGCACCAGCCAGGGCGAGTTGCGGAAGACCTGGGTGACGAACCAACTGCCCTTGGCAATGACCGGATTGCGGGAGATCTGCCCGAGCCCCAGCAGCACGCCCGCGACCGTCCCCACAAACATGGTAAGAAACGAGATCACGATGGTCAGGAAGAAGCCTTCCCTCAGCAGGAAGGGGATCCAACGCAGAAGGGCATCGAAAGCCTGCGCCGTGGTATAGCCGCCGTTCTGCGCCAGCGCACTCAGGGGCCAGAGCCCGGCGGCAGCCACTAACACGAAGAGGCTCCAGGGCGGCAGGCTGGCGAGCCAGCGGCTGAAGCCCAACTCACCCGGCGCGCTGTAGACAACCTTGAAGGAATGCAGCACCGGCAGGTCGGTCTTGGCGGCACTGGTCACACCCGGAATGGCGCGGCGGTGAAGTGTGGATTTCATCGCCCTACCCTCCATAACCCGGGATGCGCATGGTGCGCTCCCACTTGTTCATGCCGACCACCACGATCCCGACCAACGCCAGATAGGCGACAAAGAGGAAGGTCATCATGGGATACTGCGCGGAGGGATAATCGTTCCAGATGGTCACCGACTGATAGAGCAGCTCCGGCACCGCGATGACGAAGGCCTGGGTCGTGGTCTTGACCAGATTCACCAGGTTGTTGTTCAGCGCCGGGATGGAGACCCGCAGCGCCAGGGGAAAGACGATGTGGCCGTAGATCTGCAGACGCGTATAGCCCAGCGCTTCGGCAGCCTCCTGTGTCGACTTGGGCACCGCCTCCACCCCGGCGCGGAAGATCTCCACGTTGAAGGCGCCGGCGAAGAAGGAGAGCGCGATGATCGCCCAGCCCACGTTGCTGATGATGGGGATTTCCAGCCAGCCGTCCGGCGAGTAGGTCGGTGTGAACTGCCCCAGCGCGAAGTAGAAGAACAGCAGCTGCACGAAAGGCGGCGTGTTGCGGAAGAACTGGATGTAGCCGGCGACGACCGCCCGCAGGACCGGGTTTTTCGCCCCCTGCATGCCCGCGCCGATCACCCCGATCACCAGGGAAAAGAGGATGCAGACCGCCGACAGTTGGACGGTCATCCAGAGCCCCGACACCACCTTGTTCCACTGGCTTTCCTCGTAGAAGAAGATGAAGTTCCAGGTGGGGTGGTTGGCGGCCACTTCCCTAAAAAATTCTTGTACGACTTCGATCATTGGCCCCCGAAAAACCGACATCTTGGCCGATCTTCGCGTCAAGGCCTTCGCTGCGATCCTCACGTAGCTGAGCTACGCTCCGGTTCTCGCGAAACCCTTTCCTAAAGCTCGACTCAAGCTGACGGTTTTTTTCGTCGCTTCCCTGTTTCAAACAGCTGCTCTTGCGAACAGCACTGTTTTGTTGTCGACCCATTCGGGAGCGGCCGTTTGTATTGACCGCTCCCGTGGGGTCAAAGCCTACTTACTTGATCCAGTCGGCGAAGCGCGCTTTCTGGGCTTCCAGATAAGCGGTGGGCTGGATGCCCCATTTCTTTTCCAGCTCGACCAGCGTGCCGTCACGGTGCCAGTTGTACTGCATGCCGGACATGAAACGGCCGAAGACGCAATTCTGTTCGGCTTTGGGAACCGCCAGTGCCCAGGGGTTGTCGTCCTCAGTTTTCAACGGCATCTCGAACTGCTCCCAGTTGCCCGAAGACAAATCGGCGACGATGGAGCTGTCGTCATAGACGAAGGCGATGCACTTCTTGTCGCGCAGGGCCTGCTTGGCTTCCGCGTTGCCGCCAAAGGCGACGACCTTGGCGCCGTAACGCTCTTCCACGATCTTGTTGTAGAAAGCGCCCTGCTTGCCGCAGACCGGCCGGTCACGCAGCTGTTCCCAGTTGCCCAGGTTCAAGGCTTTCGGCGCCAGGATGTTGGTGCCAGAGGTGTAGTAGTTCGGGCCGACGATGCCGACGATCTCGCGGCGGTCTGGACGATCGGACATGGTCGCGATCATCAGGTCGATCTTGCCCTGCTCCAGGAACTGCATGCGGTTGGAGGACTGCACGGCGACCGTCTCCAGCTCGACACCCATGGCATCGGCGACCGACTGGGCCATATCGACTTCCATGCCGACCAGCTTGCCGCTCTCATCGCGGAAGCCCCAGGGCTTGTAGTCCGGCTTCACGCCGACCACGATCTTGCCGCGGGACATGACCTTGTTCCAAACCTCGTTGGTGCACTGTTCGGCATAGGCGCTGGTCGCGACAAGGGTCATGGCCGTCGCACTCAGAAGGCTGATCATTTTCCTCATAACGTTCTCCCGTTTCCTTGTTTGATGGTTTTGTTATGACTTTCTCGCATCCGGCCGAGCCGCCATCGGGTGACGACTATTTACGCCACCAGGCTCGCCCCGCCGGTCCTCTCATCGCCCCGTTTGAATCCAATGATCCGCCGGGCCAATGTCCACAGATCTCCTTGCCCATCCCCGCCAGTCTGCACCTGAAGACCGCCATAGAATAGGCAGGAATCGAACTTCGCTTGCAATTTTGCGTCGTTTAGCGGCCGCCGCGGCATGCCCTCAGCCTCGCTACAAAAGGCTTCGTGCCGGCTGCCGTCCTTCATTTTCAGCGTTGCCCGCGCGCTCTCGGGATAACGCGCGCGCATCTCCTCGCTGGAGAGTTCCGCCGAAACTTCAACGGCCACCCGCGCCATCAAAGCGCGTTTGTCAGCAGAGACAATTTCGGCAGGGGTCAGTTCCTCAAGCCGCACATGGCCATGCAACAGCGCGCAAGCCACGGCATAGGGCAGTGAGAATTGCGCCTGCTGCGGCGTCTCCGGCCGGTCGTAGACCAGGCTGATGCGCACCAGTTCAGGCACCTCCAATTCTATGCCTTCGATATCGCGCAGATCAGCGCCGGATGAAGCACGGGCTTCTGTCACCGCCTCGATGACCGCATGGGCCGCCGAGCAAGCCGGGCTTGTCTTGAAGAGAAGGCCAGGATCGATCAGACGCCAGCGTTGGCCGAGCGTATTCAACTCCTCCAGTTTCGCTTCGCAGCCGTTCAGCAACGCCAGGAAACCGCGCTCGTCCTCGAAGGCTTGGGTTGGGCCGCTAAGCCCAACCTTGGCCGCCTTGGCGAAATCGATGGCCCGCCGCGCCGCATCGCCCACCAGAAAGGGCTTGCCATCGGTCCCGAAGACCGCCTTGCCGCCTCCCGAAGCCGCCGCCGCCAGCCCAATTGCATGAGCCGTCTGCTCGGCAGTCAGGCCATAGAGTTTGGCGGCCGCCGCCGTCGCACCGGTCAAGCTGAAGGTCACCGTGCTCCACCAGCCTTTGAAGTAATGACCGTGGCCGCAGATGTCGGCCAGCGTGTAAGTTACTTCCGAGCCGGCAACGAAGGCCGTCAGCAGTTCCGCTTCGCCGGCACCGGTTTCTTCCGCCGCCGCGAAGACCGCTGGAAAGACCACCGCCGAGCCATGCATGATCCCAGTATAGCTGGTGTCGTCAAAGTCCCAGGCATGGGCCGCCGCGCCGTTGATCATGGCCGCGTCTCCGGCAGTCACGCCGCTTTCACATCCAATCGCCGAGCAAGGCCCCGAACCCGTGCCGTAAATCTCCCGCAACTTTGGCAGCATCGGATGAGCATTCGCCGCCGCGATCACACCGATGGTGTCGCGGACAGCCCGACGGGCGGAAGCCGTCACCGCCGCCGGAATCGCTTCCGGCGCGAGACGCGCACTCCAATCCGCAAAGCTGTGGCAAATGTCGGTCATTTCCGAAGCTTAGGGTCTGTTGGCAGTTAGGGTGTTGTCGCGGCGGGAACTGCTTTTTCCAGCGGTCAGGAGCGGATGTTGCCGTGTGGCAGGTTCCACACAAGACATCCGAGACGCCGCCGCTGGGAAAAGCAGACCCGTCCCGAAGGGATTGGTCGGAAATGACGCGAGCTCGCGTCGCTCGTCCTGGAATATGCGCTGCATGTCCTGCGTCCTCGCTTCTAATCTCGCGTCATTTCTGACCAACCGCGCCATCAGCCTAACTGCCAACAGACCCTACTATCCCCTTTTTCCCCTGTTACGGCCGTGCGGCCGCCGGCTCACACTCCTCGTCCCAGTATTCTCCGTAGGCCTGCCGCGCGGCCTCGATGGTCTCGATTTTCGTCAAGCTCGCTGGTCCGGCTTTCTTCAGCATGGTCCCCAGTAAACCCTCGACCACCGCGACCTGCGCCGCAATCGAGGGGAAGTAATTCGCGGAATCCGCGGGCGCGACCAGCGCCACGTCCGCCGCCCGAGCCAGGGGGCCGGAGCGCCGGTCAGTTACCGCAACAAGAGGGATGCCCGCCGCCTGCGCATCCTGACAGGCAATGACGGTCGCGCGGGAATAGGGCTCCGAGGAAAAGGCGATGATCGCGTCCTCGGCCGTTAAGTCATAGAGAGAATTGGCAATTGAGCCCCCCTGGGTGCGCAGCAGCGACCAATTCGGGAAGGCCATGCTGGCCACATAATGCGCATAGATCGCCAGCGAAAAACCGCTCATCATGCCGATCACCTGGACGCTGCGCGCCCCGATCAAGAGATCCGCCGCCCGCTCCAGCCCGGCCTGATAGTCTGAGCTGAGAAAGGCGTCGATGTTGGCCACCGCGGCCTCGGCCTGCTGCCGCATGGAGGCTTTTCGACCGCCCGCCTCCGCCTGCAAAGCCCGCGCGCGCCCGGCGAAGCTGGCGTCCGGCTGGTGACGGCCGGTCACCCTGGCCCGGTAGCTGTGGCGGAAAGCCTCGTAGTCCTCGCACTCGATGGCCCGGGCCAGTCTCGAGAGCGTCGCCGGCGCCACACCCGCCCGCTCCGCCAAGGTCCGCATCGAATAAAGCGCCACATCATCCGGGTGATCGAGAACATAACGCGCGGCAATTTTCAGCCTGGGCCCCAGGCGCTCATAGGCCGCATCCAAACGCGTATGCATATCGATCCCCATCGGAAGACACTAACTGCTTGACGCGAGTGTTTCAATATTATTTGTTTCTGAAACAAATGACCCATACCTACAGATAGCGGTTGCGGCCACATACCAACCTGCGACAGAGTCTCGATGTGCTGCCTTCTCCTTGAGGAAAGCCCGCAGCGTCGCGCTTCAGGAATCCCACCCCATGAGCCATGTCTTCCCCCGCCATAGCAAAGCCAGCCCGCCGGTAGTCTCCCACGGCGAGGGCCCTTATATCGTCGACAACAACGGCAAGCGTTATCTCGACGCCTGCGGCGGCGCGGCGGTCTCTTGCCTGGGCCATTCAGACCCAGAGGTGACGGACGCCATCCGCGGTCAGATCGACTCAATCGCCTACGCGCACACCGGCTTTTTCACCTCGCCACCCGCAGAAGCGCTAGCCGACAAACTGATCGAGCTCGCACCGGGGAACCTGGATCGTGTCTATTTCGTCTCCGGTGGTTCGGAAGCCGTGGAAGCCGCGCTGAAGCTGGCCCGGCAGTATTTCATCGAGGTCGGCCAGCCGCAGCGCAAACACGTCATCGCACGCTGGCAGTCCTATCACGGCAATACGCTCGGCGCCCTGGCGGCCGGTGGCAACCGCTGGCGGCGTGCCCAGTTCGAACCTCTGCTGGTAGAGATGTCACACATCGACCCCTGCTACGCCTATCGCGGCCAAGAGGACGGTGAAAGCGACTTCGACTTCGGCCAACGGGTCGCCAACCAGCTTGAGACAGAAATCCAGCGCCTCGGCGAAGACTCTGTCGCCGCCTTCGTAGCCGAGCCCGTGGTCGGCGCCACACTGGGCGCCGTACCCGCCGTCGAAGGTTACTTCAAACGCATCCGCGAGATCTGCGATCGATACGGCGTGCTGCTAATTCTGGACGAGGTGATGTGCGGCATGGGCCGCACCGGCACACTTTTCGCCTGCGATCAGGACGGCATCGCACCGGATATCCTCTGCATCGCCAAGGGCCTCGGCGCCGGTTATCAGCCGATCGGCGCCATGCTCTGCAGCGCGGCGATTTACGATGCCATTGTCCAGGGATCGGGCCTGTTTCAGCACGGCCATACCTATATCGGTCATCCCACGGCCTGCGCGGCAGGAACCGCCGTTGTCAAACGACTGGTCGACGACGGCCTGGTAGAACGCGTCACCCCTCTTGGCGAAGGCCTGCAGGCGCGCCTGGAAGCGCGCTTCGGTCAGCACCCAAACATCGGCGACATTCGTGGCCGCGGGCTCTTTCGCGGCCTGGAACTGGTCAAGGACCGGGAAAGCAAAACCCCCTTCGACCCAGCACTGAAACTTCATGCAAAGGTCAAGAAGGCCGCCATGGACGAAGGCCTCATGTGCTATCCGATGGGCGGCACGGTCGATGGCCAGAACGGCGATCACGTTCTTCTGGCGCCGCCCTTCATCCTCGAAGACTCGCAGTTGGACGAGATCACCGACAAGCTTGAGCGCGCCTTTGTAACGGCGCTGACCCAGGCGGGCGCGGCATGACATCCGCGGCCACGATCATGGTGGCGCCAAACGGCGCAAGAAAAACCAAAGACGACCACCCCGCCCTTCCCGTCACCGTCGCGGAAACGGCCAGGGTTGCGGCTGAGTGCGCGGAGATGGGGGCGACCGCGATCCACGCCCACGTTCGCGACCCAGAGGGCAATCACGTCCTGGATGCAGCGCTCTACCGGGATCTGCTCGCAGAAATCGAGCGGGAATGCGGCGACGGCATTTTCGCGCAGATCACGACTGAAGCTGTGGGCATCTATCAGCCCGAGGAGCAAATGGCCGTGGTCCGCGCCGTCAAGCCCCGCGGCTTCAGCGCTGCGCTCAAAGAATTGCTCGCGTCACCCGAGCGCGAGAGCGACGCCGCCGCTTTCTATAACTGGGCGCTGGCGGAGGAGATCGCGGTTCAGCACATCCTCTATGAAGCCGAGGAGATCCATCGCTTCACGGACCTGGTCCGCCGCGAGGTTATCCCCGGCGATCGCCACGCCCTCCTTTTCGTGCTCGGCCGCTATGCAAAGAACCTGGAAAGCGAGGTTGAGGACCTCCTGCCTTTCGTGGAGGCCCTCACCGCCTCGGGCCTGAAAGCCAAGAGCAACTGGATGGTCTGCGGCTTCGGCCGCAGCGAGACCGCCTCCCTCACCGCCGCGCTTGCACTGGGCGGCCACGCCCGCGTCGGTTTCGAAAACAGCCTCTGGCATGCGGACGGAGAAATCGCCGCCTCGAATGCCGAGCGGGTGCGGGTGATCGCAGCCATCGCGAAGCGCCTCGGACGTGACGGGCAGACGGCGGATGGTGCTGCGAAAGTGCTGGGCGCTGTGGGAGAGTTGGCTTAAAGCCCCCGCGCCTGCCCGTCACTACGCGGATCGGCAGCGCCTTCAATCAGGCCGTTGGGGTGATGCACCAATGCGCCGGCGTGCCCCATGATCTCCTCGTAGGCGCCGACCACCTCGATATCGTGTCCCGCCTCTTTTAGCTGCTCGATCATTTGCGGATCGAAGCGGTCTTCAATCCGAACATTGGTGTGCTCAGAACCCCAAGTGCGGCCGAGCAGCCAGCGCGGCGCAGAGACGGCTTCCTGTAGTCCCTGGCCTTGCAGCACGTGGCGCACGAAGAGCATGGCCTGGGTTTGCGGTTGCCCCTCGCCACCCATGGTGCCGTAGGCCATGACCCGGCCGTCGGAAAGCTGGGCCAAAGCGGGCTGGATCGTATGGAACGGACGCCGGCCCGGCAGCAGATGATTGTGGTGTTCCGGATCCAGGCTGAAGCTGGTGCCGCGGTTTTGCCAGACAATCCCGCTCTCCGGCAACACGACGCCGGAACCGAATTCCCAATAGGTACTCTGAATGAAAGAGACCGCCCGTCCTTCCCGGTCTATCGCGCCGAGCCAAACGGTATCGCCCGCGTTCATCGGTGCCGGCCAGGGCATAGCCTTGGCCGGGTCGACTTTGCCGGCCTCTTCCTGCAGCAGCTTCGGGTCCAGGAAAGACGCCGGCTCGACGGTCATGTAATCCGGATCGGTCACGTGGCGGTCGCGCACCAGGAACGCACGCTTGGTGGCTTCGAGCAAACCGTGCACGAATTCAAAGCTGTCCGGCTCACCTAAATCCAGGTGCTGGGCAATCCCCAACAACATGAGCGAAGCCAGGCCTTGGGTTGGCGGCGGCATGTTGAAAACACGGTGCCCCGCAACCTCGACCGAGAGTGGTTCGACGCTTCGCGCTTTGAAAGCCTCCAGGTCGGACAGTCGCAGCGGGCTGCCTATGTCCTTGAGATCCTTCGCCAAACTGCGCGCCAGATCGCCACGGTAGAAACTATCAAGTCCCTGTTCAGCCAAAGTCTCAAGACTGCTTGCCAAGCGACTCTGGTAAAAGCGTTGCCCAGCCTCAGGCGGCCGCCCGTCCGGGCAGTAGGTCTCAACGAAACCCGGCGAACCATCCATCTCCGGCAGTTTGGCTGTCGTGTTGGCCGCTTGGGTCTGCGTCACGGCGATACCGTCACGCGCATATCCGATGGCGTCTTCCAGGAGGCGCGACAGAGGCAGCCGCCCGTCCCAGGCACCCTTAGACAAAGCCAGCGCGCTCTCCCAACCCGACGGTGCACCAGCGACCGTCAAAGCGGCGAGAGGCCCGCGTCCGGGAATCGCCGAATGCCCCTGCTCCCGGTAGAAGTCGATCGAAGCAAGAGCCGCCGCGCCACCGCAGGCGTCAATCCCAACGGGCTTCTCCCCCGGCTCATGGATCAGCCAGAAGTTATCCCCGCCCAAGGAGTTCATATGGGGATAAACCACGGCAATGGCTGCAGCAGCGGCCACCATCGCCTCGATGGCATTACCACCTTCGGCCAATACCCGTTCGCCAGCGCGCGCCGCCAGATGATGGGGCGCGACAACCACACCGCCGTAGGCTCTTGTCGTCTGAAGCATCTGTCCGACCCGATTATCCGCCGTAGCTGCCGGCCAGCCGCGCACGTTGCGAGACCAGAGCCAGGACCGTATCCAGTGTCGGTGTCGGCGTTTCCGTCAACTGCCCCAGTTCCTGGACCGCCCGGACCAGGGCGTCGATTTCCATGGGCCTGCCCATGTCGAGATCCTGAAGCATGGAGGTTCGATGTGCGCCGACCGCTTCCGCACCGGCCAGCCGTTTTTCCACGTCGATGGAAAAACGCGCGCCGAGCTTTTCACCCACCGCCTGCGCCTCGACCATGATGGCGCGGATAATGGCGCGTGTGCCCGGGTCCTGGCACATCTGCTCGATGGTCGCACCGGTCAGCGCACTGACCGGATTGAGCGAACAGTTGCCCCAGAGCTTGATCCAGATCTCGTCGCGCAGTTTGGGCCGGATCGGCGCTTTCAGATCGGCCTCGTTCAGTAACTTGCTGAGGGTTTGGACCCGCTCGCTCTTCTCGCCGTTGGGTTCGCCGAGGGAGAAACGGTTGCCGCTGATGTGCTTCACCACGCCAGGTTCGATCACCTCGGCCGCCGGATAGACTACGCAGCCGATGGCCCGCTGCGGACCGATGCCGTCCCAGAGCCGGTTGCCCGGATCCACGCTGGCCAGCCGCCGGTTCTCATATTCACCTTCCAGGCCGTAAAAGTACCACCAGGGAACCCCGTTCACGCCAAATACGACGGCGGTATCGGGACCGAGCAGAGGCTGCATGCTGTCCACAACACCCGGAAGCGAATGGGCCTTCAGCGTGACGATTACAAAGTCCTGCGGTCCCAGATCGCTTGGGTCCGAACTGGCTTGAATTTCAAGCTTCTGCGACTCGTCGTTCTCAATCAGAGTCAAGCCGTTGGCCTGGATCGCCGCCAGATGCGGCCCGCGCGCCACCAGCGAGACGTCCGCACCGGCAGTTGCCAGCTTTGCCCCCATGTAGCCGCCGATCGCCCCGGCGCCGAAGATCGCGACTTTGGTCATGCGACGATCCCAAGTTTCTCGGCCAGGCCGATGCGCTGCAGCTTGCCGGTCGCACCCTTGGGGATCTCATCCCGGAAGATGATCTTCCGCGGCACCTTGAAATCGGCAAGCTTTTCAGATGCGAAGCTGCGCAGGGTTTTCTCGTCGACCTCCTGGCCCTCGTTGAGAACCACAACTGCCGCGACCTCCTCACCCAGCTTCGGATGCGGCAGCGCAAAGGTCACAACTTGGGCCACGGCCGGGTGCGCCTGGATGATGTCGTCCACCTCACGCGGCGCGATCTTCTCGCCGCCCCGATTGATGATCTCCTTCAAACGGCCAGAGATGGCGAGATAACCGTCTTCATCGAAAAAGCCCTGGTCGCCCGTGCGGAACCAACCGTCGCTGAAAGCTGTCGCATTGGCGTCAGGGTTGTTTTCGTAACCGCTGAAAACGTTCGGGCCGCGAATAACGATTTCGCCGGTTTCACCCTGAGGCAGAAGCTTTCCGTCCAGGTCCATGATGGCAACTTCCGGACCGGCGGCCGCACCGACGGTGCCCGCCTTGCGCAGACCCGGCGGCAGTCGGTTGGAAGCCATCTGATGCGAGGCTTCGGTCATGCCGTAGGCTTCGATCACCGGACAGCCGAAGGTCTCTTCAAGTTCGGCCATAACCGGTGCCGGCAGGGAAGAAGAGGACGAACGGGCAAAGCGCAGATTGAGTTTCTCCAGAACCTGGGCATTGCGCTTGGCGCGCCCTAAAATGGCCTGATGCATGGTCGGCACAGCCGTGTACCAGGTGGGGTCGACCTCCGCGAACCACTGATAGATCTTCAGTGCGTTGAAGCCTGGGGTGCAGACCACATGCGCGCTGGCCGCCATGGAGGACAGCAGCGATGCAATCAAGCCATGAATGTGGAACATCGGCATGATGTTCAAACCCCGGTCCCCGTCAGTCAGACCCAACGTCTCGCGGATATGCCTCGCTGACGCAGCAAGGTTCCGGTTCAGCAGCGGCACGACCTTTGGCCGCGAGGTCGTGCCCGACGTGTGGAGCACCAGGGCCTCATCGTCAGGGCCGGTATGCGGGTCGTCACCAGAGGCTGGGCCTACGCTCTCGTCCGATTGCAGCGTGAAGAGGCCAGCCGGCGCACCTTCGCTATGATGAAGCGAAACGACGGCGATGCCTTTCTTTTTCGCGACTTCAACAGCAGGCGAGTCGCTTCCGGCCTCGACCACCAGCGCTTTGGCCCCGAGGTCCGAGAGGTAGAAATCGAACTCATCTGCGCGGTAGTTCGGATTCAATGGCGCGGTGCTGGCGGCACTGCCGACCGCGAGGAAGGAAGCCGCCATCTCCGGACCGTTCGGCAGGACAATCGCTACGCGGTCCGAACGCCCGATGCCAATCCCGCGCAGGAAGGCTGCTGTGCCGTCTGCAAGCTGCAGCAAAGCGCTATAGCTCATCGACTCGGCGGCGGGCGCACCGAGCGCCGGTTTGTTGGGAGTTCCCGCCTTCAGAATCTCATAGATCGACTGCATTCCCGTCCGAACTCCCTCTGACTTCACTGATGTGGTGCTTGAATAACCTGTCCCGGGGACCGGCACAAAGACTCTCCCCGATGCGGCGCGATACTATCGAACAACGCCAAGTGGCATCAAACGCAATTCCGTCTAGTGGAAACCCGCAGCTAGGAAGTTGAGAATTCGGGTCAGTTCCGTCCGCCAGCCCTTCCCTGCAACAGGCGGGAACGGCTGACGGACGGGCAATCGATCAGGCCTCGGCCTCAGCGGCCAGCAGTCCGCCGCGGAAAGCAAAGCCGGCAATGACTGCGCCGATGCAAGGCGCCAGGAAGAAGAGCCAGAGCTGCGCCAGCGCCTGACCACCGACAAAGACTGCCGGCCCCAGGCTGCGCGCCGGATTGACCGAAACGCCGGTCACCTGGATACCAACGATATGGATCACCACCAGCGTCAGTCCGATTGCGAGGCCCGCGAGCAGATTCGGACCGCCCTTCTGGGTCGAACCCAGAATCGCAATGAGGAACAGGAAAGTCGCCACAACTTCGAACACGAAGGCGGAAACCATCGAATACTCTCCGAGATAACCGGCCCCCCATCCGTTTTGTCCCAGTCCAGAAGCGGCCAGGTCATGCCCAGCAAGCTTTCCGCTCACAATCAGATAGAGCACGCCCGCCCCAGCGATCCCGCCCAGGCACTGCGCGATCACATAGGAGACAAAATCTTGAGGCGACATGCGCCCCGCGATCAGCACACCCAGGCTCACCGCCGGATTGATGTGGCAACCGGACAGCGGTCCGATACCGTAGGCCATCGCGATCAAGGCGAGACCGAAGGCGAAACTAATACCCAGGACCCCGACGACATCTCCAGCAATCACCGCAGACCCGCAGCCGAACAGGACCAAGGTGAAGGTCCCGATAAACTCTGCAATGGCTTTGTTCATGGTTGAACTCCCTCTCTTTAATCAGGGTTCCACCGCAATCTACCCCCTCTGGCGAACCCTCATTTCGCCGAGCTTTCACTCTGCACCAAGCGGTTAACCATTGATATTAGGGAAACTCCGGGTGCGATAGGGCTTGACAGGAAGGCCAAAAAGCCTCACATCCCCCTCACTCACCGCGCTGTACCCACTCGGTTTGACGCGCGGTTCAGCTAAAAATAGAAAACATGTTTCCGCCGTGCCTTTGCGCGCACCTTGGGTTTAGGCCCAGGTGACGTCCTTTTGTCCCTTGTTTTGGGTTTCACCGCGGAATGCTCAGCTCCTGGCCTGAAAAGGGGCTGTAACGTCTGCGGAAGGACAAAGACGATGGCATCTTTCGACACGCTCGGCCTGAGCGATGCGCTGCTGCGCGCAATTGAGGCCCAGGGCTTCACCGAACCAACCCCGATCCAAGGCAAGGCAATCCCGCAGCTGATGGCGGGACGCGATCTCAAGGGCGTGGCGCAGACCGGCGGCGGCAAGACCGCCGCTTTCGTGCTGCCGCTGCTGCACCGGCTTATGGCCGACCGTAAGGATCCGCAGCGGGCCATGGCCGAGGCGCTGATCCTGGCGCCGACCCGCGAGCTCGCCAATCAAATTGGCGAATGCATCCGTCAGTTCACAAAAGGGCAGCGGATTTACCACACGGTGCTCTACGGCGGCTCACCCTTCTTCCCGCAGATGAAAGCCCTGCAGCGCGGGGTCCATATTGTCGTGGCCACGCCTGGCCGTATGATGGATCACATCCGCCGCGGCAATCTCTCCCTGGATGGCGTCAACACCTTCATCTTGGACGAAGCCGACCGCATGCTTGATATGGGCTTCATCGATGAGGTCAAGGAAGTAGCGGCCAGCCTCCCGAAAGAACATCAGACCATTATGTTCTCGGCCACGATGAACCGCGCCATCCGCGGTCTGGCCGACAAACTGCTGAACGATCCGGTCCAGGTAGAAGTCGCCAAGGAAAGCACGGTCGCGAGCACCATCGACCACCGGGTCCTCTGCGTACGCTACCAGGATAAAAAAGATCTCCTTCTGCATCTGATGAAGGACGAGAGCCTAAAACGGGTTTTGGTCTTTTCGCGCACGAAATCCATGGCCGACACGCTGTCGAAGGATTTGCGCGAAGCCGGCCACCGCGTGGACTCCATCCACGGCGATCGCGAGCAGCGCATCCGCCAAAAGGTTCTGCAGAAATTCCGTCGCGGCGTCATCGATATCCTGGTTGCGACCGACGTTGCCGCCCGCGGCATCGATGTGCCCGACATCACACACGTCATCAACTACGATATGCCGCTGGAGGCCGAGAGCTACGTACACCGTATCGGCCGGACCGGCCGGGCCGGTACCAAAGGCACTGCCCTTTCGCTCTGCGAGACCAAGGAAGGCAATCTGCTGCGCAACGTTGAGCGCGCGATCCGTCAGGCGGTACCGGTCGACAAGGACCATCCTTTCCATGCCGAGCTGGCAGGCGCCCGGAGCAATGGCGCCAAGCGCAACGGCAAGAAGTACGGCAAGCCACAGTCCCGCAACGGCCAAAAGCCGTTCCAGAAGAAGGGCTTCAAATCAGCAAATGCCGAGGGCGGGGCCAACAAAGGCGGCAAGAAGCCCTACGCAAAATCATCCGGCAAGTTCGGTAAAGACGCCACGCGGGTGCAGGAGCACGCAAACGACGGGCAAAAGTTCCGCAAGTTCAAGGATGGCGGCTACAAAGGTCCGAAGCGCAGACGCGCGGCCTAGGGCTTCTTTGCAGAACCGAGTCTTGACCCCGGGCTTTCTTGCATCAAGGTGATAGTCTGCGAAAGCAGCCACACCGCGATGTTTGAAAGACCCGCATGATGGAACCGACCCAGCCGAAACTCATCTCCTTCGCAATCTCGCACTACTGCGAAAAGGCCCGTTGGGCTCTCGACTGGTACGGCATCGATTATCGCGAAGAGTTCTGGCCGATCGGTCTCCACGTGAAGATGATCCGGCAGCTTGGCGTTCCTAAGTCCTCGGTGCCGATCCTGATGCTCGGCGATGAGATCCTTCAGGGCAGTCAGGAGATTCTCGACTGGGCGAACCGCGTCAACCCGGACGCGGCACGCAGCCTTGAAGACTCTGCCCATGACGCTGAAATCCGGGAGATCGAACAGCGCGCGGATGATCTGATCGGCGTCGAGGTCCGCCGGCTGCTCTACGCGCAGACTCTCACCCAGCATCCCGACGTTCTTCTTGAACTGCTCTATGGCAATCTGGAAGAGCGTGTCCGCAAGGTCGGACACAACCTCTGGCCCAAGATCCAGACGGCCATGATCCAAACTCTGGACGCAGCCCCGGAAGCCGCGGAAGATTCGCGCAGCCGGCTCAATAGGGAGTTGGACTGGATCGACAGCCGGCTGTCCGACGGTCGACGTCATCTGGTCGGTGATCGCTTCACACGCGCGGACATCGCGGTCGCCAGCCTGCTCTCTCCTTTCGCGGAACTGTCACGGCAACGCATGTACAGTCAGGTCGAGGTGCCGCCGGAGATCGAAGCCGAATTCAGCCGGCTGAAAGACCGGCCCAGTCTTCAATGGGTTGCGAAGACTTATCGGGACTTCCGTTGAACTTCAGGTATGGCTCTCGTCGCGCAGGTAAACCTGTCGGCCCGCCGCGTAGGTCGCGGCGATGGCACGGTCATCAGCCAGGATCATCTGAATGAAGAGCGCCTCGCTGAGGTCGTTTGCATGCCGCATTCTTTGCGCAATGAGCGGCGTAGAGTGAAGATCGATCACCGTCAGGTCTGCTTCGAAACCCGGCGCTAGATTGCCGATTTTGTCATCGAGATAAAGCGCGCGGGCGCTGCCCAGGGTCGCCAGGTAAAAGGCCTTAAGCGGGTGCAGGCTGAAGGATTGAAGCTGCGCGATCTCGTAGGCGGCTCGCATGGTCGCGAAGATAGAAAAGCTGGTGCCGCCACCAACATCCGTGGCGAGCCCGACACGTAAGGGGTCTTTGCGCTCCTGAGAGGCTTCGAGATCGAAGAGACCGCTCCCGATGAAGAGGTTCGAGGTTGGGCAGTGAGCGATGGCACTGCCGGTTTCGGCGACAAGAGCCTTTTCACGCTCTGACAGATAGATGCCGTGCCCCAGAACGGATCTAGGCCCGAGCAGTCCGTGTTTCTCATAAACCCCAAGGTAATCCGCGCAATCGGGAAAAAGCTCCGCCACCCACTCCAGTTCTTTTCGGTTTTCCGAAACATGGGTCTGCATGTAGACCCCGGGCACTTCGCGCCATAAGGCACCCGCTGCTTCAAGCTGCGCCGGTGTCGAGGTGGGTGCAAACCTCGGGGTTATTCCGTAAAGCGCTCGCCCCTTGCCGTTCCAGCGTTCGATCAAGGCTTTTGATTCGTCGTAGGCCGACTGTGCGTTATCCGTCAGAAAATCCGGCGCATGGCGGTCCATCAAAACCTTGCCCGCGATCATGCGCAGACCGAGCGGTTCGCAGGCCTGAAAGAAAGCATCGACGGATTCTGGATGGACCGTGCAGTAGACAGCGGCGGTCGTAACACCGTTGCGCAAACTCTCATCCAGAAAGACTTTGGCCACCGCTCCTGCGTAGTCCGGGTCGCCGAACTTACCCTCGGCCGGAAAGGTATAGTCGTTCAGCCACTCGATGAGTTGCGCACCATAGGAAGCGATCACCTCGATCTGCGGATAATGGACGTGGGTATCGACAAAGCCCGCCATCACGAGCTTATCGGGATAGTGGTGCAACTCAGCGGCGGGATTGAGCTTGGGAAGTAGCTCGCCGGCCTCTCCAACCTCCCGGATTACGCCGGCTTCGATCACCACCAGACCATCCGACCAGAAGCGGTAGGAGGAGGTTGGATCCGAGTGGAAAGGATCCCCAACGAACTGAAGCACCTGGCCCCTGATCGCTAAGGTTTTTTTATCTGTTTGGCTCATGCCTGCGCCTGTTCTTGACCCTCATGCGCCGACAGTTCACGACGAAAAACATCTTCGCTTCAAGCAGTTTATCGCGATCCCTGACACAGAGCCCTGCGAGCAGGTGCGCGGCGGTCGTCACTGTCCCTTCGTCGCCTCGTTCAGATCGATACGGCGCTCGATCCCAATGGCATCAAGAAAGCTGTCCGAATGGGATACGGCTACCACCGTCCCATCGTAGTTTCGCAGGGCCTGCTCGAGGGCGCTTAAGGACTCGAAATCCAGATGATTGTCCGGCTCGTCGAGCAACAGCAGAGCCGGTGCCGAGGCACCACCGAAGACCCCAGCCAAAGCGACCTTCAAACGCTCGCCCCCGCTAAGTTCTCCGACCGGACGCAGAGCCTGTTCCCGCCGCATACGCAGCTGCGCAAGGCGGGTTCTGGCTTCTGTCTGCGTCACGTCAGGTAGAAGCTGCTGCAGGTTTTCAAGCGCGCTTCGACCCTGGTCGAGGAAGCTGAGATGCTGGTCGAGCAGGATCTGTCGGCAGGCACTTCGATATACGTCGCCATCTTCAGGCTCGATGATCCCCTGGATCAAGCGCAGGAGGGTCGTTTTACCGGAACCGTTCGCACCGGTTAGAGCGACACGTTCGCCGGCTGAAATCTGCAACCACAGGCCGGCGCGCAGTGACTGACCGCCATAGGGCATGACGAGAGCGCGGCAGGCAAAGAGAACGCCCCTCGCCGTTTCAGCACGCGGTGTAAAGACCGTGAGCGGGTCGATCCGTTCGACCCGCGACTGCGCCGCCGCAACGGCATCTTCAGCCAAGTGCTTCCGGTTTTCGGCAAGCCCGGCCAATCGCGAGCGGGAGGCTTCGGCGCGCCCTTTGGCCGCGTCCAGAACCATCTTATCCTGGCTGCCCGTACCACGCTGTTTCCGTCCGTAAGCATCCCGTCGTGCCTGGCGTTCCTTTCGTGCCTGCGCGTCCCGGCGCTCACGCGCCTGGGTCGCCTGCGCAGATTCGAGCGACTGCTGCGCCGCCGCAAGCTCGGCATCCTTCCGAGCGCGATAAAGACTGTAGTTGCCGCCATAGTTCGTGAGGCCCAGAGCGGTAAGTTCCAGGATCCGATCGACTTGCGCCAACAGTTCCCGGTCGTGAGACACAATCAAAGCACCGCGTGTCCAGCGTGACATCCGCTCGATCAACCAGCGGCGTCCGGCACGGTCCAGGTGATTGGTCGGCTCGTCGAGAATCAGGAAATCCGGATGGCTGAGCTCCAGCCTTAACAGCGCGAGGCGCGTCCGTTCGCCGCCGCTGAGATGCGACGTTGGCGCCATCAGGTCTGGAGTCAATTCAAGACCTTGGAGGGCAGTCTGGAGATCTTCCCTGAGCGTCCAGTCGTCGCCGATCCTTTCGTAGTCCATCTCCGTTGCAATCCCAGCCTCCACTCGCGCGAGAGCCGTCAGCCGGTCGGCAATACCCAACGCGTCGGCCATGTTTCCTTGCACGGCATCGGCTGCATCCTGGGGCAAAAAACCGAGCGTAGCATGCCGTTCGATCCAACCGGACGTCGGTTCTTTTCGGCCAGCCAGGATTTGCGCCAGTACCGACTTGCCGATGCCGTTGCGGCCAACCAGGCCATAGCAGCGTGGTCCCAATGCAAAGTCCAGGTCCTCAAAGAGAACGCCGCCGTCGTCAAACTGAAATGAAACACCATGTGCGGCAAGCGCCGCGGAAGAGCGAGCCATGAAGGAGCTCCCATCACTATCTACCTTTGTCCGCTGCCAACCGGCGCTTTCAGCCGGACAGCTACAGACATCGAAGTCTCAGATGGAAAGGTCCTGTCGCATGATCCTCATCGCTCTTGGCTCAGCTTGTGCGCTTCGAACGCCAAGCTTTTGATGCCCCAAAGATAAGCCTGTGCGGTTTCAAATTCAAGCGTGCGTAAGCCGTCGGCCGGAGACCCCAGCATTGGGCCTCAACGCAGGCTGCTTTTGCCGTAGTGGCGTTCGATGCGCGCCTGAATCAGCTCGAAAAACATGGAGATAATCCAGTAGACCACAGCGGCGGTGATCAGCATCTCAAGGTGCTTGAACTCCGATCTTCCCTGGGTGCGCGCCAGGAACATCAGCTCCCAAACGCCCATGACCGAGACCAGAGAGGAATCCTTGAGCATAGCGATGAACTGATTCCCGGTGGGCGGAATGATGATCTTGATCGCCTGTGGCAGGATGATCTTGCGCATGATGACGCCGTCACGCAGCCCCAGCGCCCTGCCCGCCTCTTTCTGTCCAGGTGGGATGGCCTGTATTCCGGCACGGAAGATTTCAGCCATGTAGGCGCCGTAACAGAGCGAGAGTGCGGCGATCCCCGCTGGCACCGCATCGACGATAAAGCCGAGCTGCGGCAAACCCAGGTAGATCAGGTAGACCTGCAGCAGCAGCGGCGTGCCGCGAAAGAAGGAAATATAGAAGGTGGCAACACCGTAAGCGGCCCCGTTTTTCGACAGTTTCGCGAGCGCGCCGGCAAGCGCGATCATGAAGGAAATCGCAATGGCCGCCACGGAGATGTAAATGGTTGTAAAGGCGCCCTGGGTAATCAGGAACGGCAGGCGCGAGCCGATAAACTCATAGCTCAAACCAAAGGAATTGAAGAAGGCCAGCGCCAGGAATAGCAATTCAACCCAAACAATTCCGACCTGCCACTTAAAGGGCAGAAACCGCAGCCCCTCAAGGTTCGCGACCAGTATCAGCGAAAGCACCAGCGCGGACGCGATCCGCGTGTGCCAACCCGCCTCGGCCGCAGGCGCGATCAACTCGCCGAAGAAGCCGCCACCAATGTTGGCGGCAGCGAGCAGAATGGTCAGGATGATGAAAAGGAGCGCGGGGCGCTGGAGCGTGGAAAGCTCCACGCCACCTGGCGCCCCGGCCTTGTTGGACGACATCGTCTCGCGGTCAGTCGGCTTTGGTGAAGTCGGTGCCGTACCACTTCATCGACAGCTTCGTGAGCGTGCCGTCGCTGTGCATGGCTGCGACGATCTCAGCCACCTTGGCGGAGAATTCGGGATCGCCCTTGTCGACAGCTACGGCCAGCGGCTCATAAAAAGCCGGCTTGCCTACCACCTTGACTGGGTAACCGTTCTTGATGGCTTCTTCGATTGTCGGACGCGCGCTCAGAAGCCCGTCCAGCCGCGCACCATCACCGAGACGCAGATCGTCCAGAACGTTGATGTCCGTTTCATAGGTACGAATGCTGCCAGCCGTCACTTCATAGTCGAAAGGCGGCGCACCCTCTGCGTCGATCACGAGGTTCTTGTTTAGGTAGGCCTCATAGGTGCAGCCACCGCAGACACCGAGGTTCTTACCATTCAGATCGGCAAGCGACGAGGCAGCCGAATCCTTGTGAACGGCAAAAGCGGCGGGTGTGTAGTAGTAAACTGCCGGAAAGTCTAAAACCTTGGCCCGCGCGGTGGTCGGAGTCATAGAACCGACGGAGATATCCCAGCGGCCGCCCCAATTACCGGCAGTAATGATTTCCCAAGCCGGGGTAACGATCTTCAGCTCCGCCCCCATGCGCTTGGCGATCTCCTCGGCGACCTCAACGTCGAAGCCATCCATCTCGTTCTGGTCGTTCAAAAAGGACTGCGGCGGATACTCCGGATCCGACGACAAGGTGAGGGTCTTGGAGCTCATAACCCGGTCTAGAGTCTCACCGGCCATTGCGCCGGACGACCAGGGTGCCGTAACCGCAGCCGCTAGCAAAACCGCTGCACTTGCTTTCAGAAACTGTTTCATTTGTTGCTTTCCCTGTTGTTGGTGCGGCCGTTTTTCCTGCCGCTGTTGTATGCGCCGCCAGTTCGTTCCCTCTGCCCAGTCAGGCTTTAAGGGTGCGCAACGCAGATTCGAAGTCTTCCCGATTGTGATAGCAGCCGCAGAACACCCGTTTGCCACTATACCCCATTCGACCATGCAACAGCCGCCAATTATCGAAAATCAGCGCCATCCCCGGACGTAGCGGAATCTTTGTCCAGTTGCGCTGGTCGATGATCCGCTCATGGAAATCACCATAAGCGCCATAGAAGGCCGACATCTCATCAAGCGGTAAAGTAAAGGGTGCCCGATCGTAGTTGTTGAAGCTAACCTGTTGCAGCATGCCGTCGGCATTGGTGCGCAGGGCCGGGCGTTCCGCCCGCAGATGCACGCCCGGTTCTATGTATCGTCCCGGCACGGCCACGCGGCACAACGTCTCGAAACGATCAGGCGATTCGCGCCGCATCTCTTCCGCCAATGCAAAGCCGTCGACCAGAATCGATTCACCACCGGTGCCATCAAACTCCCGGCACACAAAGGACTGTAAACCCGGGGCGTCATGACAATAGGTGCTGTCCGTGTGCGGCTCGAGATACTGTGTGCTGTAGGCCGTATCGTCGTGGTCCTGGACCTCCGCCGAGAGAGTCCAGAGGCCACCGAAAATCGTTTGGCGGACATAGGCGATCCGAGTCAGAAAGGCTTCGATCGACGCATCATCGGTCGGCACGCCCTCGACGACTGCAAAGCCCAGGGCATGCACCTGCTCAAGGCAAGCGCGCAGTCCTTCCTGGCTGCCAAGAACCTCGTCGTGTGCAAAAGCCGGCGGCAGATTGAGCGGTTCCGCAGCCGACCAGAGACGCCGCGCGACCGACGGCGCCAGATCCGAATCTCCGGGCACCAGCCCCGCCATCGACGCAAGGAAGGCGGACGAAAAGCGGCTGGGCGGGCTATCGTTCTGCCAGGCGATTTCGATAGCGGCCCCTTCCTCCAGCAGCCTGCTCTCCTGACCGCGGATGTCGTTGGCGATGGCGAAGGTATCGACCCGGCGCTGAAGTGTTTCGGGATCCAGGCTGTCCTCATCCTGGCCATGGTCCCGCAACCAGAACCATGGGAAGACCGTTTCCTCGCCGCTCGCCCAGCGGAGCGATAAACCTTCGTCTCGAGGCTCGATATCGGCCAGACGGACTTCAGCCTGCTGCGACATTCAAAAAAACTCCCAAGCCCTCGAGGTTTAAGCACAACGGTCAAAGTCGTTCTCGGGCGCAGCAAACGCCCGGTGCTGTATTTTCTAGCTTCATACTAGCGCATTATTCCGGTATTTATGCAACTGTATAATTTCTGATCGCACGCGAAAGCTGTTAAAGACAGCCCTCTATTTGTTTACAATTGCGAGCAAGAGCATCCGCGAAAGACCTCTATGACTCGGCGTAGTTTCCGACATGCCCCTGAAGGCGTCCGGCGGCAGGATTTAATCAATGCCACCCTTGACTGCATCGCGGAAGAAGGGTTGCAGGGCACTACCGTGCGCCAGATCGCGCTGCGCGCAGGCGTGACGGGTGGACTGATCCGATACTACTTCCCTGGCAAGGACGAACTGGTTTACGCCGCCTATCGCGAAACCATGAAGCGCATGACCGGACAAGTGAAAAGTCTCGCCGATGAAGCCGCCGCGAAAATAGATGCGACACCGAGGCAGCACCTTGATTGCTTTGTGGAGGCAAGCCTCAGCGCACCTGTAGTGGACGCGCGCACACTTTCGCTATGGGCCACCTTTGTCAGCCTTATCCATGTCGATGTGCAAATGGCGGCGATCCATAAGGAAAGCTATCTGGCCTACAGAAACGAGCTCGAACGCCTGATCGACGCTCTCTTCATGGATCAAGGCAGAAGAGTCGACAAGGCAACCCTGGCCCGCCACGCGATTACCGTGAATGCTGTCATCGACGGTCTTTGGCTGGAAGGCTGTCTGGCAGGCGACATCTTTGAAGAGAACGATCTGGTGTCCATTGGCTTGAACGCCGTTAACGCAGTCCTCGAACTCCAAGGAAATGCAGCGGGATGACAGTGAAATCTCCCTACGACATCCTTTTCGAACCCGTGCGGATCGGGCCGGTGACTGCGCCGAACCGATTTTATCAGGTGCCCCATTGCAATGGCTTCGGACATTTGCGGCCGCAAGGCCTGGCGGCCATGCGCGGCATGAAGGCCGAAGGCGGCTGGGGTGTCGTCTGCACCGAAGAAGTGGAGATCCATCCCTCCTCGGAGATTTCCCCTGCCGTTGAAGGCCGGATCTGGGACGAGCTGGATCTGCCCGCTCACCGCTTGATGACCGATGCCGTTCACGCGCACGGCGCCCTGGCAGGTATCGAGCTGGTGCACAATGGCCTGCATGCGCCGAACCACAGCGCCCGCATCCCACCCATGGCGCCAAGCGCGACGCCCATCGACAGCCTGCATCCGATTCAGGCGCGAGCCATGGATCTGACCGATATCCGCAATTTGCGGCGCTGGCACCGCGAGGCCGCCCTGCGCGCGAAAGCCGCCGGTTACGACATCGTCTACGCCTATGCGGGGCACAGCATGGCGACGCTGATGCACTTCATGCAGCCGCGATACAATCAGCGCAGCGACGAGTACGGCGGCTCGCTGGAAAACCGTGTGCGTCTCACCCGAGAGGTCATCTCTGAGATGAAGGAGGCGGTCGGGGACAGCTGCGCGGTCGCCTTTCGCTTCGCGGTCGACGAGCTTATGGGAGAAGAAGGTCTCACGTCCGATGGAGAAGCGCGGGACATCGTCGGCCTGCTCGCAGAACTGCCGGACCTTTGGGACGTGAACGTCAGCGGCTGGGACAACGATTCCGCGACGGCCCGTTTCGAACCCGTCGAGGGCTATCAAGAACCCTACACGGCCTTCGTCAAGTCCATGACCAGCAAACCGGTCGTCGGCGTCGGACGCTTCACCTCACCCGATGCCATGGTCTCCCAGATCCGCCGCGGCGTATTGGATCTGATCGGGGCCGCCCGTCCCTCTATCGCCGACCCCTTCCTGCCCGCTAAGATTCGGGACGACAGCATCGAGACCATCCGCGAATGCATCGGCTGCAACATCTGCGTGACGGGAGACAATCTCAACGTCCCGATGCGCTGTACGCAGAATCCGACGATGGGCGAAGAGTGGCGCCGAAGCTGGCACCCTGAACGCATTGCCCCTAAAGCCTCAGATGATTCTGTCCTGGTGGTGGGGGGCGGACCGGCCGGGTTGGAGTGCAGCCTGCAGCTCGCAAATCGGGGCTATCAAGTGACCCTGGCCGAAGCGACAAGCGAACTTGGCGGCCGTGCGCTGCGCGAAAGCAGCCTGCCCGGTCTTGCCAGCTATGCGCGGGTCAAAGATTACCGCATCAGTCTCTTGAGGACGATGGCGAACGTCGAGATTTATCTGGAGAGCGGCCTCGATGGCGCAGCCTTGTTAAACTTCGGCTTTCAGCACATCTTCCTGGCAACCGGTGCAACCTGGCGCCGTGACGGTACCGGGCGCGCGTGCTATCGCCCAATTCCCGGACTCGAAAATCTACCGGTCTTCACCGCCGACGACATCATGGACGGTCGTCGGCCAGCAGGTCAGCGCGTTACGGTCTTCGACGACAACCATTACTACCTGGGTGGAGTCATCGCCGAGACACTTGCCGATGCCGGCTGTGAGGTCACACTTGTCACCCCTGCCCTGACGGTCTCCGCCTGGAGCGAATACACGCTCGAACAGGACAAAATCATCGCCCGATTGCTCCAGAAGAACGTCACGCTCGTCGAACGTCATAGTATCGCGGCTGCCGACGCTTCCGGCCTCGAACTTAGCTGCGTGCATAGCGGGCGGGCGCAAAGGATTGCCACGGACGCCCTGGTGCTGGTCACCGCGCAAGACGCGAATGACGATCTGTTTCAGACTCTAAAGGCCCAATCCGACAACATGGCAGAGGCAGGCATCAAGACGCTTCAGCGTATCGGCGACTGCCTAGCCCCCGGGACAATCGCCAACGCCGTGTATCAAGGGCATCTCGCGGCACGTAACTTTGAAGGCGAAGACTGGAATGCCGCGCTCTACAGGCGGGAGCTGCCGCAGATCGCCTAGCAGCCAGGCGAACCACCCGCAGAAGTAGGTACTGCCTTAAGAGGCAGCATCCGTTACAGTTATACTCCGACACTCGACTGTGGTACTTAACAGCGAGTGTGTAATCGGTCTGGGGGCGGGTTCTGGTGACGACCAATTGGGACGACTATCGCTATTTCCTTGCGGTCGCCGAAGAAGGCAGCGTATCTGGCGCTGCCCGCAAGCTGGACACGACCCAGCCGACCGTGGGCCGCCGGATCGCCGAACTCGAAAAACGCCTGAACGCCAAGCTCTTCCAGCGAAGCCGCAATGGCTATCTGCTTACGGAGCTGGGTGAGTTGGTGCGGGACCGCGTCAAAGTCATCAATGGCGAGTCCCAGTGGATCGAACGCAAGGTCAGCTATATCGACAAGTCCCCGATCGGCCGTGTGGTGCTCTCGACCACGGAAGACATCGGATACTTCTGGCTGTCCAATCTGCTCGGCAACTTTCATGCTGAGCATCCGGAGATCGATCTCGATCTGATCATCGGCTATCACGCCGTCGACATTATCAACGGCGAGGCGGACATTGCGCTGCGGGTCGGCGACCCGCGTTCCCAGGACCTGGTCGGCCGTTGCCTTGGCCAAGTCCATTTCGGACTCTACGCCTCACCTGAGTATCTGGCGCGCAACTCGGAACCGAAAAGCATCGAGGACCTGGCGAACCACAACATCATCGAGTCTGTGCGGCAGATGAACAATTTTCCACAGACCGCCTGGCTGCGCCAAAACAGCGAAGGCGCGCGTGTGTCCTTTACCTGCGACAACATCATGGTCGAGTTAGCGGCTGTCGAGGCCGGCCTGGGGATCGTCGCCCTTCCCGTCTACATGATTTCGAGCAACGCGAATGTAAAACAGATCCTGAAGGACGAGTTCGATCTTGCGCTCGATCTTTGGCTTCTGACGCATCGGGATCTGACGAAGATCCCGCGTATCCGGGCGGTCCTCGATTTCCTCAGCGAACATGTCCACGATAGGCTGATTCCGAAAACCGGCTAAGCTGCTTTAGACGCCGATCCAACCAAATAGAGGTTGCGAGCACACCAACAGCTCGAACCGCAGGGCCTCAAGAAAAAGGCTCACAACTTATTGATTTCATGAATTTTTTATTTAGAGAAATTTGCAGCGGCAGCTCTTCCTCTCTACGATAAAGTAGATTTTTTCTTGACCCTATTCTCCGAATGAGGGAAAAGGCGCGCGAGGATTGAGACAAACAATGACCACGAACCACCATATCGCACTCGAACCCACCCGACATAAGTCGGTGGTGTCGAATGGCTTTGATTCAGGTCTGTGCCACCGGCACGCGGCCGAACGCCTGCGCGAGTCGAGTTTGATGTAAATCCTCACCTCACGTACAGCCGTTCGAAGCCGCTTCCCGTCCGAAGCGGCTTTTTTTGTATTAGGAGTTAGTCATGCAGGTACGCATAGAGCACATCGACGACGTTCTACCCCACATCCCGCAGGATGTCGGATGTGGCTGAAGTTGCTATGTCCTAGTGCGTTTTGATATGTTTGTACTGCATCGTCAAATACTTGTTTGTCAGATGACAGCGTTGAAATGCGCTTGTTGATAGATGCTGGAAGTTGCCTTAAGATGCTGGGTGGGTGGTTAGAGTGCTTGTGTATGTATAATGGATCATCATTGGGCTTCCTATAAGGTTTATATTTTCCGGTAGAAAGGTCGAAAGTTACGTGTAGAAAGTTTACCGCGTGTAAATTTGATTCTGCTGTTATTTTTAGGCCAAACTGTTCGAAAATTTTGTGTAGCTCTTTCCTGGTTTTGTCTGCCAAACGTGCTGATCTGTTTTTAATGACCGCCAAACCGTCATCTCTGTACAAGCCGATGTTTTTCTTGCCAAACTTTTTTCCTAAATGGTTTAAGATGAAAAGACCTACTAGTTCGCAAATTTCTGCCCCGTCATAGCTACCCATGGTAACATCAAACAAATTGCTATTGTTGTTTTTGTTCCACGGTCTTCCGTGATTGAAAAGGAGTGATTTTCTAGCGTGTTTTATTATAGAAATGTCTTCGTTCGAAATGTCAGCTAAACTGGAGGCCCAAGATAATGCTTGGTCCAGTAAATTTTCTGAAATTGACGGGTAAAAGTCGACTATGTCAAACGAAATGAACGAATTTGCGTGTTTCTCCATTGGTTTACGTTCAAAATTGACTGAAGTTTTGTGTTTAATATGTCCAAAATTGATTTACTAATTTTTCCGGAATCGCTTTTTGCTGGGTAGATGAGCCGACATTTTGGGTTGTTCTGAAAATTTTCGTTGTGATCTTTGAGAGAAATAAAAGCTTTGCGTTTTTTCATGCATCAAACAACCTAAACAAAGGAATGCATGCTATTCAACCACCCACGCGCCCACGTTTCCGCCTTGAGCATAAAAGAAGCTCGCACATTTTCGAAATTTGTCTACCACCTGAAGATTCTCTTTGGGTGAAACAGACTGTAGTGGTAAATTTTTGAGGTATTTTGCACAATTATACATTTCGCTCTGTCTATATGTCATTGACCACTCTTTTGTATTTCGCTAACCAAAACTAGCACATTTCATCCGCACCCTTTATTGGTTGTGCACTCTCGTTTATGAAATCTAATTTTCTACCTTAAAATGAGGCAATTTCGACTAGAGTATTCACTGAAAAACATCCCTATACCATCAAGGGACAGCTATTTGAGGAATTTGATTGAAAAAGCGGAGAGCGTACTAAAACGTATGAGATGGAAAGCTCATTTCTTTTTAAAAGGAGAAAAAAGCCAGGAAAACACTAGGAATTTCGGCCTTTCGTCTACAAAAACACCTCCCACAGTTTTGGAACTGAAACCTTTTGAAGAAGACGTTATAAAATTACTAGAAACCATTAAATTGCGAGACAAAAAAGACCATTTTCAAGACACTTTGGCAAATGACTTAAAGAAAATCAATTCATCCGACAAAATGTTCGTTTTCGCCGATAAAACTAGAAATATATATGAAACCTCGCTCGACACAAACAACAAGCTCTTGCACGACAATATTACAAAAACATATAAACACGGATCTGAGGAAAACATTTCGGAAATAAACAACGAACTAAATCATATCGCAAACAAACTTTCGATTGGCAACCGAGTTGAATGCATGAAAAAACGCGAAGCTTTTATTTCTCTCAAAGATCACAACGAAAATTTTAAGAACAACCCAAAATGCCGGCTCATCAACCCAAGCAAAAAGCCAAGCATTATCTTGGGCCTCCAGTTTGGCTGACATTTCGAACGAAGACATTTCTATAATAAAACACGCTAGAAAATCACTCCTTTTCAATCACGGAAGACCGTGGAACAAAAACAACAATAGCAATTTGTTTGATGTTACCATGGGTAGCTATGACGGGGCAGAAATTTGCGAACTAGTAGGTCTTTTCATCTTAAACCATTTAGGAAAAAAGTTTGGCAAGAAAAACATCGGCTTGTACAGAGATGACCGTTTGGCGATTATTAAAAACAGATCAGCACGTTTGGCAGACAAAACCAGGAAAGAGCTACACAAAATTTTCGAACAGTTTGGCCTAAAAATAACAGCAGAATCAAATTTACACGCGGTAAACTTTCTACACGTAACTTTCGACCTTTCTACCGGAAAATATAAACCTTATAGGAAGCCCAATGATGATCCATTATACATACACAAGCACTCTAACCACCCACCCAGCATCTTAAGGCAACTTCCAGCATCTATCAACAAGCGCATTTCAACGCTGTCATCTGACAAACAAGTATTTGACGATGCAGTACAAACATATCAAAACGCACTAGGACATAGCAACTTCAGCCACAAGCTGGAATACATGCCACATGTAACACAGCAACCACGCAGGAACAGGCAACGCAACATCATTTGGTTTAACCCTCCATTTAGCAAAAATGTCAAGACAAACATCGCACGCAATTTCCTCAAGCTTGTACACACGCACTTTCCAATAGGCAACAAGTTACACAAAATTTTCAATAGGAACACAGTTAAGGTCAGTTACAGCTGCATGAGTAACGTTAAGTCAATTATCACAAGTCACAACACACGCATAATTAGGAAAAGCCAACCACAAGACATTTGCGCACAGAACTGTAACTGTAGGAACAAGCACGCATGCCCATTGCAGAACAAGTGCATGAGTAAGGACATTGTATACAAAGCAACAATTTTTACAGGCAACACACAGGACACAAAGCACTACAATGGCATGACCTCAAACACATTCAAAGAGCGATACAGGAATCATATCAAATCTTTCACACACAAAAAATATTCGAACGAGACGGAACTTTCGAAACACGTTTGGCACTTAAAGCAAAAGAAAACAGATTTTACCATAAAATGGTCCATAATAAAAAAGTCCATTTCTTACACGGGAGGATCCAAAAGATGTAATTTATGTTTGGAGGAAAAAATTAGTATTTTGAAAGAAAAAACAATTGCTTGCTTATCAAAAGATCGGAAATAGTTTCGGCCTGCCAACACAAAAGCAGATTTCAGGTAAACAACCTAAACAAAGAAAGGAATGCATGCTTTTCAACCACCCACGCGCCGACGTTTCCACCTTGAGCATAAAAGAAGCTCGCACATTTTCGAAATTTGTCTACCACCTGAAGATTCTCTTTGGCTGAAACAGACTGTAGTGGTAAGTTTGATGATGATAAATTTTTCGGGCGTACATAAGTTACAGCGTTTGGTTTTATTAAAGTATGGTTGTGATTTCGTGATGATTTACTAGTTAATAGTATACGAGGTCTTAGAATCTTTTAATTTCTAGATGTGCTTGCTTAGTTCGGTTGCGTTTCTCTTGGTTTTGTTACGGAAGGAGCTGGTGTGGTTATAGGCCGTGGGCCACTAACGATTTTCGTTTAACGACGTTGCCCAAATTTGCAGAATAAAAGATTTCGATATAGGCTTACGTTTTGAACTGTGCTGAATTCAATTCTTCTTGTTCCCAAGTCTGAAACCCCGCAGTTTTTGTGTAAAATAGCATTGAATATTCATGTTTTGAAATTTAAGTATAGAATAAGCCGCCATTGTTCTATTAAAAACACATCGTTCAACAATGCGATGTTTGGTACCAGTCTCTCCCGCAATGTATATAAAATAACCTCAACGCTCCTTTTGATGTATAGTTTTTTATAACGCTCGGAATGTTAACATGCGCAACTGAAAATGGCACAACAAAAATCTACATTTTTAGACTGAATCTTACTGGGCATTTCAGATCGAATGAGATTAAAAGTGCTGATACAGTATTGCTCAATACTGGAAAAAATTGCGCTGATTCTCACAGAAATTTCATAAGCGCGCGCACACAGAACTCTATTGCAGTAGAAAATTTCTGAACGGATGACCAAAATTTACCGTATGGGTTCAAACTCATTTTCTTCCTCAACAAAACACGTGAAAAAATGCTGTTTTCCAAGTGTTTTAAAGCGACACATTTTGACAGATTTTATCCAGAAGGAGTTAGCGACTTTCGCCAAGCTTTGACTTTACGCAATAAACAATGTTTCTGCTGTGTTCCCCCTACGGCTCACAACCCATATATGTACGTACCTGTAAACTTTAACTTGTTAAAGACCAGTGAAAAGCTTTTAGTGAAAGTCTGCTGTGAAGTTGTATATAAGACGTCAATTCCACTGTTTTACGATGAAGAATACATGATCAATAGTAACTACGAGGATGAAAACATGAGCGATGATGACTAATCCAGTCCGACGTTAGTTTACGTGCATTCGCACCCCCGCCTAAAGACATATTGATATACAAGACATCTGCTAAGACGCGCTCCGTCTGCTGGGAACCAAAGTGGGACATGCAAGCTAGACTTTCGTAAGACAGTGGAATTTACGTCTTATATACAACTTCACAGCAGACTTTCACTAAAAGCTTTTCACTGGTCTTTCACAAGTTAAAGTTTACAGGTATGTACATATATGGACCAAAAACCAATACCAGCCGACAATTTCAAAAAGTATGATACAAAACATATAATCCAAAGATTAGCATCTTGAAAGCCAAAATATGAGTTAAGCAAGAAAATTGGGTAAGTAATATTTCGATTTTATTACAAAATCATGATGATGATTTTTTAATAAAATCGAAATATTACTTGCTCAATTTTCATGCTTAACTCATATTTTGGGTTTCAAGATGCTAATCTTCGGATTATGTTTTGTATTGTACATATATGTTTTGTATTGCACATATATGGGTTGTGAGTCGTAGGGGGAAACACAGCAGAACATTGTTTATTGCGTAAAGTCAAAGCTTGGCGAAAGTCGCTAACTTCTTCTAGATAAAATCTGTCAAAATTTGTCGCTTTAAAACACTTTGGAAAACAGCATTTTTTTCACATGTTTTGTCGAGGAATAAGAAAATGAGTTTGAACCCATATGGTAAATTTTGGTCATCCGTTCAGAAATTTTCTACTGCAATAGTTCTGTGCGCGCGCGCTTATGAAATTTCTCTGAAAATCAGCGCAAATTTTTCCAGCATTGAGCAATACTGTACCAGCACTTTTTATCTCATTCGATCTGAAATGCCCAGTAAGATTCAGTCTAAAAATGTAGATTTTTGTTGTGCCATTTTCAGTTGCGCATGTTAACATTCCGAGCGTTATAAAAAACTATACATCAAAAGGAGTTTCGAGCACATTGCGGGAGAGACTGGTACCAAACATCGCATTGTTGAACGATGTGTTTTTAATAGAACAATGGCGGCTTACTCTATATCATTGACATAAATACATCTGGACTGCCAGCTCGGCTTTGAAAAGCGTTATCAAAGATGGCCGAAATATGAGAGTGTTTGCTCATGAAGTTGACTGCTGACCAGTATTTTTTGTATTATTTAAGAGCCAGCGATGTTCAATCACTCTCATATTCGTCATTTTTCGTCAGTATTCGTCAGCCTTCGTAATTTTGAACTGATAACGCAAAATTCAAGCGAAAATATTACGAGCAGGCAGTCCAGATGTATTTATGTCAATGCTCTATATTTAAATTTCAAAACATGAATATTCAATGCTATTCTACACAAAAACTGCGGGGTTTCAGACTTGGGAACAAGAAGAATTGAATTCAGCACAGTTCAAAACGTAAGCCTATATCGAAATATTTCATTCTGCAAATTTGGGCAACGCAATTGCTTTTCTAGACGATTTTCCCGTGGTCGGCCCACGGCCTATTAAGGTTGCGGGTTTTGAAGGTTAATATAGTTTTGAGCTTCTTTCGTAGCTTTGTTAGTGACTGCAGCCTGGTAGATTACTGCCTTTGTTCGGCATTCTCCTTGCAGTGGGCAGGCATCTTGCGCGCGGCAATTGCAATTTCTTTCTGTGACGGTGTTCTTGTTGGCTTCTTTGCGTAGAATGGTTTTATTGTACGACGAGATGATGCTCTGGACATTCGGCATACAACTATAGCTTAGTTTTAATGTGTTTTAATGTTGTACCAGGTAATATTACGGCTTCTGTGGCGCGGGTTTTTGTGCGGGTTGTAGATCGTAGTGTAAGTGTAGCCGCTCTTTTTCAAAGCTTCTTGATATAGAGAGTGCTTGCGTCGAGCGATTGCTTGTCGAATGAAATTCTCGAGAGGCTTTGGTTAAAAGCTTCATGAATTCTACGTAAAATAGACGGGGGATGGTTGCTTCGTGTACGGTTTGAAGGTGCCGGACCTGAGATCAAAAGTGATCTCCAGAAAGTTCACGCATTTGTTTTTGCTTCGATCATTGCTGAGAGGCCTTATTGCTCATTTGCTATATACTGTGCCTGTGGGCTGTTGAGAATAAAATAAAAAATAAACTCTCATTGAAAACTTCTCTTCGACGTATGAGCCATGTATTCTCTTTGTAATTGTGAAAAGACTTGGTGTTGTATATGTTGGATGATTCGTCTCTTGATTTATTTAACTCGCAAATTAATTCCAAGTTGTTTCATAATTATTGATATCTTGAAGTATAAACATTTATCTTGAAAAGACCAATTTTTTAACATTACCTTTGTGCTTGTATTTGTTCACTTGTGTTCGTTCACCTGTGTTCATTCACTTGTGTTCATTCATTCACTTGTGTTCATTCATTCACTTGTGTTCATTCATTCACTTGTGTTCATTCATTCACTTGTGTTCATTCATTCACTTGTGTTCATTCATTCACTTGTGTTCATTCATTCACTTGTGTTCATTCATTCACTTGTGTTCATTCATTCACTTGTGTTCATTCACTTGTGTTGAGTTCAGTGTCAGTTAGTTTTTTACGCCATGTCTGTTTTCTTCTATTGTTATATAATAAGTACAATATGTGATGGTTAATTTTTTTATTGTTATTTAAATTGTAATCTTTACAAATTCTTTTCAATAAATTGTTTACAAAATTTAAATGTGACCCCTTTTTAATAAAAAATTCAATTCCCATGGGAATTGAGAAATTAAATAAAAAAAATCCCCCTACCCCCGGCCAGCTCTCCAAGTGCTACTTCCACCTAAGTAGAAGGTACTTGTACACAACTCTACAAGTGCTTCTACTTATTTACAGTGGAAGTTGCGCACTCGGAAAGCTGGCCGGGGTAGCGGAGCGAAGAAAGACCAACCTTGCAAATGCTAATGCAAATTGCTAAGTTGATCTTCCCTAGAGAGCTGCCGCGCGTACCTAACAAATTGAAACAACAAGCGTTAGCGACGTAAGTACCTAACATGCAAATTTAAATCCCAAGGCCAAAATGACAAGTGCCCCCCCCGCTGGTCCTACCGACTGTTTACCTGCCTCAGTTCTAAGCTGTCTTCCTCGGTCCTAAGCTCCTGCATTCCATTCGTTACCTTCACTTTCCTCACGATCACACAGTCACTCACAGCTGATAAACCCGCATGCACCACCACCACCCCGACTGCCACCCAAATCCGAAAATTAAAAGCATTAAAATTTCGGTAAAGTATGCATTTTAAATGTAATTTATTCGGATATTTTAGGCCAAACGTAAGCAGAAATAGTCGAATGAAAAAGCAGCAAAGGCCGTACAAAAAAGGTGAGCTGTCTATTTCACTCAAATATCAAACAAAATATCAAAATATATGAAGCCTTAGCCTGTATTGTTGACCCTGTTAATTTTACCACGTCAATAATAATTTCACAGCAATTTAATTAATCTTGATAACTTACTCCTAGCTGTTTTGTTAGAGAAGTGACGGTGGATTTTGCTTTTAAGCATACTTTTTGAAATTTTAATTCCTTTAATTGGCCTAACCCCATGCAGCTTACACACGGCTCACACTCTCACAGTCCATACATTTAGCTATTAAATTACGTTATAAACAAAAAAGCAAAATAAAAAGGTAAATTACGTTATCTCTAGCTACTTAAGCCCACTTAGACTGAGTTTTAATTGAGTTTTCAAACATTAAACCTAGACTGAAAGGGCATGGGCTTTTCGTGATGTTAACTGGTTTGAAGTAAATATAAAGCGATACTTGCCAAAGTCTAAGGCTGGGTAAAATAAGTATGAGAATTAGAAGAATACATTTTTGGAATTTAAATTCTAAAGTGCAGTTGCCATGCAATTTAATGTCCCTATATAGCTAGTACAGCTACTCTATAAAGTTAAAAACAATAGAAATATTTGTCGCAATTCTCATACTTGTTTAACCGAAACACCTTCATTTGCATGGTATGTCGCAGCTGCTCTCAAACTAATTCCGTAGTTGGCTTCAGTGCACACAAACAATGGCTTAATTGTTCCATTGTTCCTGCCTACCAAAACAAACCCGAAAGCACCAAGATACATATCATATTTATGATCAAAGAGGATTCTCATTACAAAGTCTAGTTTCCACCATGAATAATTATAAATTACCATGAAAACCAAGCAGGCTGTATTCCCATGGGAATTTAGAATGTGCAAAAAAATAATGAATCCTACTGATTTTCATGCATATGAATCAAATAAACTAAAAACAAAGAAATAGTATATACCCCAGGGAATTAGAATAAATTTTTATTCTTCTAAAATTTTATTTACCATCATTTTAAACATGGTAATTAATTATTGTAATAAAAAGAAGTGCCTTCAACTTAACTCATTTTAAAAAATTATCGACACTTCAACTTAGTATAATTAGTTTAATCCTCTTTGATTTCTAAATATAAGTATCTTGTTTTCTACTACCTTACTGTTGTATAGTTTCCACTTTTGTCAGTGTCATATTAGTAATGTCTTGCTTTCTCATTCTTGAGCTTTGTTATTCTTTTGTGGGTCTATGTCATCCAGGATCGTTCCTTCTGGTCTTTTTCTCTTGCATTTCTTCATACCCCATCGCCTTTTGAAATGAAAGGTTTGAATCATTGGATAATTAATAGATTCAAAGATTTATACTTTATTCTAAAAAACAAATGTACAAAAAAATAAAACGTTTTGCTGTATCAACGTAGCTTGAAAATGACTTATATGCAGCGGCAGATAGGGTTACTTTTTCTGTTAATATACTGAATTTTTATCAACCTTTGCTGTCATTTTCCTTAAAGTCAAGTCACTGCAATGGCAAATTACGCCTAAATAGTGTTTTCAATTTCTCGTTGCATTTTCGCGATATTTAGGTTTTCAAAGCTTGTACATTAGGCGTTTCTTGACGTCATCTACACACGAATAATAAATTATATTTAGAAAATGATGAATATCTTTAGATGTGATTTTCAGAGCCTTTACTAACTTTGCATAAGTGTAGTGCATACCACTGTTCCCACAATGCTGCTGCCATGAAGACCGTTTGGATGCAAATGTGATGTATGTAAAAATCACTATTTATTGCCTATTAAATGACATTTACACGGTGCATAGTGGCATAGTTATATCATGGATAGTTAAAGAAGTGGATAGGAAACTCATGGTCGCGTGTGATATTTTCAGCATGCTGATGGCGTTTGAACCTGGTTGCAAATTATGACATCAGCAAATTTTGAAATAACTTCACTTTTAGCAATAATACATCTGAAGATTTTAATAGAAAAACAAATAAATTTGACTATGACATTCTATTATGAAATATCTTAGCATCCCAAGTAAATTTTAGCCAATATTTCAAAAACTAAATAGTTAAAACTGTGTCCCAAATTTCAGTTCAATCAACGGTAGGTTTTAGGACGTCATTTTCGGAGCTACCATAGTAAAAAATTCAAAGGAAAAAAGATCTGAAACGTTTACCTCAAATACTTTATTGTGGCATAGGCATGTTTGAAAACCAATAGGACCAATTTAGGCTTCAATATTGCTGTTTGAAATCGGAAAATAAAGCAAAATAGAAAATTGCCGAAAACTGTTACAACATTCACAATCTCTCGTGACACTGACGTCAGCCAGTGTCTTATCCAATTCTTTAACCTAGCTATCCATGGTTATATGTATATTTAAATCCTATTTCTTAAATTTAAAGTGTGAATTGAAGTCGTATTTCTTAAGTGTAAAGAAACAATGAAAATCAATGTATCTACCCAACATTGTCAAAAATACTATTTCAGATCTGACCATTTTGAAACCAAACAATAGAAAATGAAATCGTCTTATGTTGCTACCAAATTGCTATACTTATGCAAAGTTTCAAAGAGCTCTGCCTGTTATTTACAAAGATTTCACCATTTATTCCCAAATATTTCTAAAACGAAACAAGTCATCTTACGACATTAGCCATCTGCCATCTTGTTTTATAGTGTGTCCCAAAAAGTGCTACCCTTTGAAGTCAAGCGCTAGTGCCGCGTATTCGAATTTGAATGTTTTAATTCCCAAATGAGCCCTTTTCTAGTTATTTTAACCAAACGAATTCTATTTAGTTTGCAATGCATGTATGAAAAATCTCTGCTATAACGTTTTACACATTCTTGGCCTCAGTTATCAGGTAAAACCAGTAGCGAAGCCAGCCCGACAATTTGGTCATGCTATGCAAATTTAGAAATTGATCCCTTATACGGTCTATAAA
>CBDDBN010000028.1:0-531125 GCA_965225735.1 Denitrobaculum sp.
AGGCGCGCCGCACGCGCCCCCGTAACCGCCATATCGACATGCGGATAGGTACGGTAGATCACCAGGGCATCCGACAGCTCCACCATTTCAGGCGTGACATTCGCATGGAGATCGAGGGAAACCACGATCGGTAGCTCTGTCCCGACCTGGTCTCTTAAGCGCTGAAGAAAGGCCCCTTCGCCATCGTCTAAATGCTCGGCGACCATGGCCCCATGGAGGTCCAGATAGACGGCATCGACGCTGGGCATATCTTGCAGATCCGACAGCATATCACCGACGATACGTTCAAAAGCGTCTTCCGTGACCTGCGCAGAGGGCGACGCAGCGGACCAGGAAAGCGGCAAAATCTCGAAGCCGTCGCCGTGAGCGGCCTCGATAAAACCGGCGATCGGTATATTCACTCCGGCCACAGCGTCAAACATAGCCTCGCCTCGGGTCAAACCCGGCCAGGCACTCGGCAGTTCGAAATCGATCAACTTCGCCTTGGTCGGCGCAAAGGTATTGGTTTCATGCTGAAAACCGCCGACCGCAATCCTGCCTTTTGAACCTGCCATAAAGGATTCAAACTCCTAATTTGTGAATTTTTCCAATTGTTTAGCTCGATGCACGATATGGGCTTGTGAGTGCTTTACTTTGCCGGGTAGAGAGAGTGCAACATCCGGAAAGGGCTGCGGAGATAGACTCACTTGATCATAAATCCTTAAGGACTGAGGGCTTATACATCAGTCTGTGCGGTTACGCAGCAGTATCAAGTGAGATCAAGAAGTAGGTGGACGGGGTCATGTCGCAGAGCCTTCCTGTTAAAGAATTTTCCGCGGAGCGCCAGCTGCGCCTGCGGCGTCAGGGATTAGCAAACGGCAAAGAAGGCGGAGATGGCGCCGCTTTGGCAAGTGCCATGGCAGCCGTCGATGCTTCCGGTGTCAGCAATGCTGAGATCCTTGAAGCCCTGAAGGAACTGGGTGACAAGATTGCCGCAGGTGGCGGTGTCGCCGCCGGCGAAGGTCCACTTTCGGAAGACGAGCAGACGGCGCTCGAAGAAGCCCGTGACGTCCGTATCGAGATTGCCCAGATGGTGCGCTCTATCGGCCGTGCCAAGGCGGAGATCGCGGCGATCAAGCATCCTCTCGCCAGCGAGACCGACGACAAGGTCCATCGTGCGTCGAGTGAGTTGGACGCTATCGTGCTCGACACCGAAACGGCGACCAACAAGATCCTGGCCAGCAACGAGAAGATCGAAGCGGCCATGAACAAACTGAACACCACGCATCACGACGATCCGGACGTTCAGGCCATGACCGAGGACGTGGCTTTTAACGTGATCGAGATCTTGGAGGCTTGTAACTTCCAGGACATCACGGGTCAGCGCATCACCAAAGTGGTGAATACCCTGCGCTACATCGAAGACCGTATCCTGGCCATGATCTCGATCTGGGGTGTCGAGGCCTTTGCCGATCTGCCGGTTGAAGCTGGTGACGAACGTGAGGGCGACGATGCTCTGATGAACGGCCCCGCCCTGCAGAACGAAGGTATTTCGCAGGACGATATCGACGCGCTGTTCGACTAAAGCGTCATCTGGAGCTACCGAAAGAAAAAGCGGAGGTTTCGGCCTCCGCTTTTCTCGTTTTGACTTTGGACTAGCGTCCGATGGTCAGATATCGGCGAAAACGTGCGTTTCAGCCTTTCCGCCCGGGTGCGTGACGGCTCCCTTATAAGCCGGACCGACCGTCTGGGCGTAACGCCAGATGGCACCTGCCTGGAAGTCATGGGTTCCCGGTTTCCAGTCCTTGCGGCGTTTCTCAAGTTCCTCGTCACTGAGATCGACACTCAAGATGCCCTCTTCGGCATCGATCGTGATCATGTCGCCGTCACGCAGCAGCCCGATGGGGCCGGCAACAGCGGCTTCAGGGCCGACGTGACCGATACAGAAACCGCGAGTCGCACCCGAGAAGCGGCCGTCCGTGATCAGCGCGACCTTATCGCCCATACCCTGGCCGTAGATAGCTGCCGTGGTGGCCAGCATCTCACGCATGCCGGGACCGCCCTTCGGCCCTTCATTGCGGATCACCAGAACCTCGCCTTCCTGATAATCACGGCGCTCGACCGCGCTGAAGGCGTCCTCCTCGCATTCGAAGACTCGGGCCGGACCGGTAAACTTGAGCTTCTGCATGCCGGCGACCTTCACGATCGCACCCTCAGGCGCCAGATTGCCTTTCAGGCCAACCACGCCACCCGTTGGTGTGAGCGGGTTGGAGACCGGACGGATGATGTCCTGATCCGTTGGGAAGGTCACCTTTTCCATCTGCTCGGCGATGGTCTCGCCGGTGACGGTGATGCAATCGCCATGCAGATAGCCACCGTCGTAGAGCGCTTTCATCAGCACCTGAACGCCGCCGATCTCGTACATGTCCTTGGCGACGTAACGGCCGCCGGGCTTCAGATCCGCAATGTAGGGTGTCGAGCGGAAGATGTCGGTGACGTCTTCCAGATCGAAGTCGATGCCGATTTCGTTGGCGATAGCCGGCAGATGCAGGCCCGCATTTGTGGAACCACCTGAGGCCGCAACGATCCGCGCGGCATTCTCCAACGATTTGCGGGTCACCACGTCGCGCGGGCGAATACCCAGGGCGATGCACTTCATGACGGCCTGACCAGAGGCCTCGGCGTATTCGTCGCGAGACTCATAGGGCGCCGGTGCGCCGGCGGAGTAAGGAATGGCCAGTCCGAGCGCTTCCGAAACACAGGCCATGGTGTTGGCTGTGAACTGCCCGCCGCAGGAGCCCGCCGATGGGCAGGCCACACATTCGATACCGTGCAGCTCTTCGTCGGAGATCTTGCCCGCGGAGTGCGCGCCGACGGCCTCAAAAACGTCCTGAACGGTGATGTCCTTGCCCTTATAGCGGCCGGGCAGGATCGATCCGCCGTACATGAAGATCGATGGCACATTCAGCCGCACCATGGCCATCATCATGCCGGGCAAAGACTTGTCGCAGCCAGCGAGACCGACAAGCGCGTCGTAGCAATGTCCGCGCATCGTCAGCTCGACCGAGTCCGCGATCAGATCGCGGCTGACCAGAGAGGACTTCATGCCGCTGTGACCCATGGCGATGCCGTCGGTCACGGTAATGGTGGTGAATTCGCGCGGCGTTCCCGACGCGGCTTTAACGCCTTTTTTGACAGCCTGGGCCTGGCGGGCCAGCGAGATATTACAGGGAGCGGCTTCGTTCCAGCAAGTCGCAACGCCAACGAAAGGCTGTGCGATTTCCTCGTCGGTCATCCCCATGGCGTAGTAATAGGAACGATGCGGCGCCGAAGCCGGCCCGACCGAAACATGACGGCTCGGCAGTTTCGACTTGTCGAAGTTGGGGTTGGCTTTGAGTGACATGACACTCCCTCTGCTGTCTTTTGTTTTTGTCCACCTCGGGCCCGGATTTGAAGACCGGATCCTTAAATAACGCGCGCAGAATAGCGACGCCGCCCGCCTGCCACCATGAATAATAACGCACAACACCCTCCCGAAGGGCGCATGGACGGCGACTTCGATAGAACTGGATAGTCGGCGGGCGTCAGCTCTGCCAGCGTAGGGACATGCAGGAGAGACCGGCGTCGATCTTCGCGATCTCGGAAGTCTTCAAGGGAACAATCTTGTATCCCGCCTTGTCCAGGAGCTCAGCGGTTCCCGGGAAACCCGTTCCAAGGAAGACCCGGTCGTTGACGCGCAGGGCGTTGGCGGCACCCTCCTCGCCCTCAGGTGTGACGATCTGGGCGAAGTTCTTGAAGACGCCGGAGGCTGCCAGCCGGGCGGTGGTCAGAACGGTTTCCTCATCCAGCAACGCGCAATCCGATTTGAAATGCAGCACGTTAGCGGGCGTCTGTACGATTTCGCCTTTGCGGCCAAGTTCTTCCAGGCAGGCAATGAGGGCGTCGGCACCGACGGGATCCGTCCGCGCCGAAAGGCCGACCATCACGCTTCTAGGCGTTGTCAGGACATCGCCGCCATCGACGTAGCCTTCGGGCAGTTCAAGCACCCGCTTGAAACGCTCCCGGAGGATCGGCGCGATGGTGGCAACCTCCCCTTCCCGACTTTCGATACCCGGCCGTAGAAGGATCGCTCCTTCCGAAAAGACCAGGGCCGGGTCCTCGACGAAGATGGAGTCCGGAAAGGCTTCCAACGGTTCCAGGCACTGGACGCGCACACCGGCATCGGTCAAAGCGCGGGCATAGGCCTGGTGTTCAGCCAGAACCCCTTCGAAGTCTGGATCCTGACCGTCTCCGGCCCGCAGCCCCTGAACCACGGATTGGCCTGGAGTGCGGATGATCGCCGAATCGAACGCGTAGACCTTATGACCGTCGGTCATCTGCTCTTCCCTAGGCTTCAGCAAGGCGCTCCAGAGCGGCCGTCAGCTTCTCGCGCGAGCGCACCGCGTCTTCCCGCCGGGCGCGCTGTTCAGCGACCACTTCTGCAGGTGCTCGCTGAACGAAGCTCTCATTCGACAGCTTCTTATCGAATTTGGCGATCTCGCCATCGACCTTCTCGACTTCGCGGTTCAGGCGCGCCCGCTCTGCATCCAGGTCGATCAGATCCGCCAGCGGCAAGGCCAGGGTCGCCTCTTCGACCACAATCTGGACCGAACCCTTAGGCGCCTGGCCATCCTGCAGTTCGAAGCGCTCCAGCCGTGCAAGGCGCTTGATGATATCCGACTGACGCGCGGCCCGGACCTGCGTGCCCTCATTAGCATCGCAAACCAGGACAGTCGCCTGTGCCGATGGCAGTACATTCATTTCCGCCCGGATGGCCCGGATTTCGGAGATGACTTTGATCACCCAGTCGATTTCCGCGGTCACTTCCGCATCGATCATGTCTTCACCTACGTCCGGCCAGGACGCAGTGATCAGCGGATCGCCGCTTTTCTCGCTCAGGGTCTCCCAAAGCTCTTCACTGATGAAAGGCATGATGGGATGAAGCAGATGTAACATCTGCGACAGCGCCCAGGCCACGGCGGCGCGTGTTTCCGCCGCCGCCTCGGCATCTTCGCCACCGATGACAGGCTTGGTGAATTCCAGATACCAGTCGCAGAACTCGTGCCAGGCGAAGTGATAAAGCACATTGGCGGCATCGTTGAAGCGGTAAGCTGCGAAGGCCTTATCCAGGTCCAGGCGTGCCTGCGCCACCTTACCGACGATCCAGCGATTGATCGGCAGCTTACAGGCTTTGGGATCGAAGTCCGGATCCAGCTTCGCGCCATTCATGAGGCTGAAACGCGCTGCGTTCCAGAGCTTGGTGGCGAAATTCCGGTAACCCTCGACCCGGGATTCGGACATCTTGATGTCGCGGCCCGGCGCGGCCATGGCCGCCAGGGTAAAGCGCAGGGAGTCGCAACTGTAGCGCTCGACCAGATCCAGCGGATCGATGACGTTGCCCTTGGACTTGGACATCTTCTGGCCGTGCTCGTCGCGCACCAAGGCATGGATGTAGACCGTGTGGAACGGCACGTCGTCCATGAAATGCAGGCCCATCATCATCATCCGGGCAACCCAGAAGAAGATGATATCGAAACCCGTCACCAGGACGTCCCCCGGATAATAGCGTTTCAGCTCCGGCGTTTCTTCCGGCCAGCCCAGGGTCGAGAAGGGCCAGAGCGCCGAGGAGAACCAGGTGTCGAGCACATCCGCGTCACGGGTCAGCTCTACAGCTTTGCCGTAATGGGCTTCCGCCGTCGCCTTGGCTTGCTCTTCGCTTTCCTCCACGAAGGTCTCGCCGTCGGGTCCGTACCAGGCCGGGATCTGATGGCCCCACCAGATCTGGCGGGAAATACACCAGGGCTGGATGTTGCGCATCCATTCGAAATAGGTGTTCTCCCACTGTTGTGGGACGAACTTGGTCCGCCCCTCCTCTACGGCTTTGATGGCCGGTTTGGCGAGGGTTTCCGCGTCCACGTACCACTGATCGGTCAGCCAGGGTTCGATCGGAACGCCGCCGCGGTCACCGTGCGGCACCGTGTGGAAATGGTCCTCGACCTTCTCCAGCAGTCCGGCCGCTTCCATGTCGGCCACCACCAGCTGCCGGGCTTCAAAGCGATCCATGCCACGGTATTTCTCGGGCACTTCGTCATTCAATTTGGCGTCCCGGTCGAAGATGTTGATCATCTCCAGGTCATGGCGCCGGCCGACTTCGAAGTCGTTGAAATCATGAGCCGGGGTCATCTTGACCGCGCCGCTGCCGGTCTCGGGATCGGCGTATTCGTCCGCCACAATCGGAATGCGGCGGCCGACCAGAGGCAGGATCACATGTTTTCCGACGATGGCCTGGTAGCGCTCGTCCTCTGGGTGCACCGCGACACCGCTGTCGCCCAGCATGGTTTCCGGCCGGGTGGTTGCCACCACCACGTAATCGTCACTGCCCTCGATGGGATAGCGGAAATGCCAGAGATGACCATTGGTTTCCGTCTGAAGCACCTCCAGATCCGAGATGGCGGTGTGCAGCTTCGGATCCCAGTTCACCAGGCGTTTGTCTTTGTAGATGAGGCCCTGCTTGTAGAGAGCGACAAAGACTTTGCGCACGGCCTTTGAAAGGCCCTCGTCCATGGTGAAACGCTCGCGCTCCCAGTCCGGGGACGCGCCGAGACGGCGCAGCTGACGAACGATCGTGCCGCCGGATTCCGCCTTCCAATCCCAAACTCTTTCGAGGAACTTGTCGCGCCCCAGGTCATGCCGGGACAGCCCCTTTTCCGCGAGCTGCCGCTCGACAACCATCTGCGTGGCGATGCCCGCATGGTCGGAGCCTGGCTGCCAAAGAGCATCGTCGCCACTCATCCGTTTGTAGCGGATCAGAATGTCCTGCAGGGTGAACGTCAGGGCGTGCCCCATGTGAAGACTGCCAGTGACGTTCGGCGGCGGCATCATGATGGTGTAAGGCGCGGCGTTGGACTCTACATCCGATTTGAAGGCGTCAGCCTCAACCCACTGCGCGTAATGCTTCGCCTCGACCTCGTCGGGTCGATAAGTTTTCTCCAGCATTGCTGGGTCATCCTCTTTTACCGGGGCGGTCGAAGCGCATTGCGCGTTCAGCCGCCGGATCGGGGAATTCGTGAGAAAGTCGCCGGCCGAAACCGGCTATGAAGAGAAGTGTTTACCGGCGGAACTATTGATTCTCAACCCGCCGGACCATTTTTTTGATCTCTTCGCGGACAATGCGCTCGACCATGGAGGCGAGGTGCGCATCGAGCCAGTGCTTCAGCTCGGGACGCAGAGCCTCGCGAACGAGATCCTCCAGTGTCCGGCCTTCGCCAATGGCCAAGGCCCGTTGCGTGATGGCGGCCCGCGCAATTTCGGACAAGGCAGAACTTGCTGCCACCTGGGTCGGCTCCGAAATCAGGCTTTCCTCATTGTCGTCGGGTTCCGCGAGCAGATCGTCATCCAGCTCGAGGGCGACGTCGAGATCTTCGCTGACCTCTTCTACTGGGGCCTCTTCTGCTGGAGCCTCTTCTTCAACGGCTTCCAATTCAGCCGGTTCAGGTTCCGGCTCAGGTTCAGGAGTTTCGTCTTCGTCGAAAATAGGCTTGGGTTCTGGAGCCTCTTCGGCTACTTCGTCTTCGCCGGCCTCATCGAGCGCAGAACCATCGGCATTGACCTTTTCGGTCAGTTCCAGCTCATCTTCCTCATCGTCTTCGACAGGATCTTCTGCGGGCGCTTCCGGTTCAGGTTCGGGTTCAGGCTCCGCTGCCGTCTCGGCTTCGGCTTCCGCTTCCGCCTTCTCCTCCTGACCTTCTTCGGGATCGTCTTCAGAAATAATCCGCCGGATGGAGGCGAGAATTTCCTCCATTGACGGCTCTTCTTGGTTCTGTTGATCACTCATCGATCAGGTATCCTGGCGCAAAAACGTGGTTAACCGTGTATGAATAACAAGCTGCTTGGCTACACGAAATAGCACAAGCTGGTTAATAACGGTTAAAGTTAAGAATTATTCGGTGCCGGGAGCGCCTAAACCGAACCACTTATTGCGAACAGCGCGATAATCCGCTTCAACGTCATAGACTTCTACCGGAAGACCGATGAAGCTCGCGTTCAATCGGCCAACAGCAGCAAGCACCTGATAAGCCGCCACAACTTCATCGCGTTGCGCGCCAACAAGACTGACTTGTGCATCCAGTAATTCCTGTTCGGCGTCCAGGATATCCAGAATGGTGCGGGCGCCAACTTCATTTTCCTGGCGAACGCCTTCGAGCGCGATTTCAGCCGATGCGACAGCGGACTCAAAGGATCTGATCTGCGCCTGGGCTGTCATCAGAGCTTCCCAGGATGAAACCGCGCCCTGCTCCGCGCTGCGGCGCTGTTCCTCGATCTCGACGCGGCGCTGGCTCGCAATCTGTTTCGCCGCGCGCACGCGGCTGGAGACACTGCCCTGCTGGTAAATCGGGATCGAAACCTGCGCGATGACGGAGGCCGAATCGGTTTCCGTATCTTCGGTACTGACTTCGTCCTGATGGGACAGGCTGCCGACCAAGCTGACTTCGGGATAGAGCTCACCCTTGACCTGGCGCACATTCTTTTGCGCGGCCAGCTCGGTAAAGACCGCGGCCGTCACATCCGGATTGTCTTTGATCGCGAGTTCGACAACTTCGTCCTGCTCCGTCGGCAGATCTCCAGGCACCGGCGGTGCTGGCAGCGTGCCCGGGAAAGAGCCAACAACCTCTTCGTACGCCGCACGGCTGGACGTCAGGTTTCCTTCCGCGGCGATTCTGTCGGAGACGGCCGTCGCGAAACGGGTTTCAGCCTGGGCAACGTCGGTTCGGGTCACTTCACCAACTTCGAACCGGTCCTGCGTGGCTTCAAGCTGCTGCGCCAGCACGTTTTCATTGTTGATGTTCAACTCGAGCACCGCCTGGTCGCGCCAGACATCGGTGTAGCTGGTAGCCGCGCTCAGCAACACGCCTTGTTCGGTCGAACGCAGGCTTTCCCGCTGCGCCCGGACCTCATTTTCCGCCCGCTCGGTGCCTGCAATCGTGCGCCCCCCCCGATAAAGTGGCTGGGTGACATCGATGTTCGCCGTTACCGGGTTCAGGCTGTTGTCGCTGTCCGCGCCATCCGCATCGGTCTCGGTCCGGCGCAAACCGGCGGAAGCGCCAGCGGTGACGTTTGGCCGCCAGTTAGAGAGCTCCTGAGGCACGTTTTCGTTCACGGACCTCAAAGCTGCACGTGCGGCACGAAGGGTCGGATTGCTGTCGTAAGCCTGAGAAAGGGCTTCCGGAAGCGTTTGTGCATCTGCCGTCGATGCGGCCGGAACCTGCAACGCGAACAACGCAGCCACCGCGCAGGCGCTGAGGCTGAGCTTCATTCCGGATGTTCTACGAACCGCGATCGATTTCACTTTGCCGCTCCCGAAAAGCTTTTAAACGCCAACTGTACCGAAGTTGTGCGCGAATAGAAGAAAACAAGATCTAAAACACAAACTCGCTCGGGCGTTCAAAGCCCAAAAGGACCGGCGTTGAGGCATCGAAGAGCCGTCGTTCGGAGATGCTGTCTCCGGTCCGCTGCAGCAGAGTCGCCCGTCCCAGGCCGCCATCGTCCTGCACAACCGCAACCAGTCGTCCGCCATCGGCAAGCTGAGCAAGGATTTCATCAGGAATCATGCCCACGGCGCCTTCGATGAGAATCACGTCGTAGGGCGCCTGTTTGGCATATCCGGCTTTCAGATCGCCGTTAACGGCAACGGCATTGTCGATGCCCATATTGTTCAGCGTTTCGTTGGCCGTGGCGACCAAAGCCTGGTCACTGTCGAGTCCTACCACCGTCGCGGCGATTTGCGCCAAGATGGCTGTGCCATAACCCCTGGCTGCGCCCACTTCCAGGACGATGTCTTTGTCGCTGGGCGCCGCCGCCTGGATTAAGCGTGCCAAGACCATCGGCTCCATGACATAGCGTCCGCCGCCGATCGCAAGGTCTTCATCGACATAGGCGACGCTCCGCAGCGATTCCGGCAGGAAAGCTTCCCGGGGGATCGCCTCGAAGCCGGCGATTACCTGCTGGTCCGTAACCTTGTTGGTCCGCAGTTGGCTATCCACCATGTTTGTGCGTGCGGCGCTGAAGTCGATCATTTCTGTCTCATCGCTCTAGAAAACACTATCAAGTCTAACCGTCGTCTCAACGCACCGGGGAGACTGTCGATTTCCGGTCATACCAGCGGGACACCACGAATCCCTTAAAGCATAGCCTCTGCGTCGTTATAGGACGGGCATGGAAGGAAGACAATCGCTCAAGCGCTGCGATCGGGACGGCAAAACGCCGCAAAAATCAGATAATAGGCTGGCATAGGAATTCCGACTTGATCGCTTGACCGCGATTATCCGTCTCTTTATACCTCGCGTCTCGGCGAACGCCGAAGACTGCCAAACGCTGAGGCCCGGTGGCAGAGTGGTGATGCAGAGGACTGCAAATCCTTGTACGTCGGTTCGATTCCGGCCCGGGCCTCCACTTCCCTCACATCTTTCCTTCGCAGTTCCCGACAGAACGGCGACTAATCTCAAAAGCTCTGCGACGGCCCTAGAGCCCTTTCACTCAGGAAAACCACGCGAACGTGATCGCCCGAAATGGCGGGTTCCAAGGCATTTGCTATCGTCCGCGCGGCTTCTTCGTTAAGCTTCTGCTAACCAAACAACGTACAGACTGCGTCTTTTGCTACGGTTTGGATCTAAAACAGCGACGGATTCGCGGCATGTTGAGAGAAAGCATCGGGGTTTGCCTGCCTGATAGACTTCATCCCATTAGCCGGATTTATCTCGACAACTGGCTTTCGGGCGATCTTTCCACCGCCGAATTCCTGCGCTGGTTTCACATGCCCAACTCCGATTATCTCTCAGTCGCTAAATGCATCCTCACGGTCGCGGCCGGAGCCTGAGCGCACAGCGCAAGGACCTTATCCAGCAGCTTTTCTAGGCTGCGAAATAAGGTGGTCATAAAAATCTCAAAAAAGCCGCCAAACCATTTGCAGCCCTCTGATGGGTTTGATATAACCCCGCCGCTCCCACTTGGGAGCCATATCGGTCCGCCGGCCATGCGCCGGAGTCCACTGTTCCGCGGTAGCTCAGTTGGTAGAGCAGGTGGCTGTTAACCACCCTGTCGCAGGTTCGAGTCCTGCCCGCGGAGCCAATTCTCCCGAAATCAGAAATCTCGCCTGTCTTAGTGAGAGAGCAACGCTCTCTTATCTCAGTTGACCGCTCGGGCCTGCGCAGCCGTATCCAACACCAGGATACAGCTCTGGTCCTCGCTCTTGATTTTGGTGCAGATATCGAACATGCGTTCGCGCGCATCCCCGAGCTCGGTCATGACCCGGTAGTACTCTGCGCCTGCGATATTCGCGTGGCGGACCCCCAAGCCGAAATCGGCCAGCAGGTCTTCGAATCGCTTTTCCAAACCGTCGCGAAGCTCAATAGCCTCTTCCTGCGTGCGTAGAGTCGCCAGTTGAATCAGGAAGCGTTCTTCGATTGGCAGAGTTGTTTCAGCGACGCTCTTCTCAGGAACGGCAGCCACAAGCGTGGTCTCGGCCGCCTTTACCACCGACGTTTCCGCTGCGACTTTTGGTATGGCACCGCTGCCGTCCAGGCCAGTCGCAGCCGGAACGATGTAGGGTCCTTTCTTTTGGGGTGCAGCAGCGACGGCGTCGCCACCACCGATCTGCTGCGTTTGCCGGATTTCGGTCAAAGAATCGCCGCCGGGCGTGAACGAACGCAGATCCAGGTCCTGAGAAACGACCAGGTCTTCAGCATTGATCATATGCTGTTGGATCCAATCCTCCGGCAATGCGAACAGACCCGCGGCAATGCAGGCAGCGAGGGCTGCACCAGCCGCAAGACGCCACCGGCGCGGCACGCTTTTCGCCCTTCCCGCGTTCGCTCCATCTTGAAGGGCTTCGTCGGGAAGATACAAAGGCAGCGAAGCAGCAGTCGGAACAGCGACTGGGTTTGCGGACTTCGCGGCAGCCAACTCCTCCTCTGTTTCCGACGCCTTCTCCGGATCGGCCTTCTCTGACTCTGCCTTCTCTGACTCTGCCGTCTCTGGCTCATTCGTCTCTGGCTCGAAAGCGGCATCGTCTTGCTCTTCCGATTCCGTGCCTAGCGATTGCTCTAACGCGCTTTCGGGCACCGTTTCGGCCTCTTGGACCGCTTCCTCTTCATCCTCTTCAACCGCCTCAGTCTCGGTCTGCGCTTCGGCTTCGACGAACGCGGGTTTCGACTCACGATCTTCGGTCACGCCGTCGGGTTCATGCATTTGCACGTCTGGCGCTGAAGCAAGCTGTTCCGTACCAGTTTCCTGGGGTTTCTCCTTCTCTACCTCTTCGCCGATATCCGGATCTTGTTCCGATTCCCAGGTGACCTCCGGCGTGGAATCAGCCGCCTCTTCACCGTCGTCAGCCTTCTCGAGTGTGGACAGGATGTCTGCGCCCGTCTCAAGTGATTCAATCTCAGCCAGAAATTCTTCGGGCAGCGGCGTGTCGAGGATTTCTGGTTCGGCCGCTTCGGGTATATCCACGGCGGGTGCAATATCCGCGTCGACCTCGTCGTCGCCTTCGGGGTGCAGGACCGAGGCGGGTGCCTTTATCAAGCCTTCTTCGGTCATGTCCCGGGCAACGGCCGCAACGGCGGTGGTATCGATGCGATGGATCTGCTCGAGGAAACCGTAAAGTAACAGCCGGTCGCATACCTGATTTATCCGCCTGGGCACGCCGCCGCTTAAACGGTGAATCAATTCAAACGACCGGACTGAAAAACTCGGGTCACCGCGCCAATTGGCCAAGCGGAGCCGGTGCGCGATGTAGTTGCGCGTATCATCCTCATCCAGCGTCCCGAGATGACAAGCCGTGATCACGCGCTGACGAAGCTGTTCCATGCGTTCGTCCGCCAAGGTCTCACGAAACTCCGGCTGGCCGACAAGGAAGATCTGCAGCAAGGATTCACCTGGCAGACTGAAGTTCGACAACATCCGCAGTTCTTCGAGGGAAGATTCCGGCAGATTTTGAACTTCATCGACAAAGAGAATGGGATGCCGACCCAGAACACGTTGCTCTTCCAGGAAAGCACGAATGTCCAAGAGCAAGGTTGCTTTATTGGTCCTTTCATGACGGATCCCAAAGGTCGAAGCGACCAGATGGATGAGATCGGCATGCTCAATGTAGGAGGTCACGATATTGCCGGTGATGTAGCTCGACTCTTCGAGCTCGGACAGGATCCTGTTAACGAGCGTGGTCTTGCCCGCCCCGACTTCTCCCGTGACCACGACAAAGCCTTCGCTTCGGCTTAGCGCGTATTGCAGGTGTGCGATGGCCTTCTGGTGCGGCTCGGCCACATAGAAGAAACGGTGGTCCGGGTTGAGCCGAAAGGGACTGCCGTCGAGTTTGAAAAAGTCGCTATACATCGCGTTACGGCCCGCAGAGACCGCCGGTTACCCGCGCGGTCCGCATCAAAACGACTTTATAGAAGTCGTTCATTGGCTTTGCTTTGCCTGCCAAAGCTGGAACAGCTTGAAGAGTTCCTCCTTGCTGGCCTCATCGTTCAGCTTGTCGGAAATGGAAGAGTCCTGACTGGCCAGAAAGGCTTCAAAAGCCGACTTTGTATCCTTGATATCCTCACCAGCCATAATGTTGCTTTCCAACCAGCTTTGTGCCGGCTGATAGCGGTTCCAGCCTGGTACGACTGCCGTCAAGCTGACTTCCTGCCACTTGCGGTGTCGAGGCGCGCTCTGAAATTCGTTGAATTTCGAAAAGAAGGCGTCGATGAAGTTCTCTGTCTTCTGCCGCCGCGGGTGCCCCTCGGGCCAGTTATAGACGGCCATGACGGCACCAACCGCCAGCGTCCTGACCTGCTCACCCTCGGGAACGAGCCGTGGGTAGTCGCTGTGGGAGAAGCGTGACGGCAGATAAGTTTCCAGGATGGGCTCGGTCAGCGGGATCGGGAGCAGCCGGATGCCATCCGTCGCCTCGATGTCCTTAAAAAGCTGCGCCGGTTTTCCGGCGACGTAAACCAGGCCCGCAATCTCGCCGGATTTCACCTTCTCCAGCGCCAGGCCCTGATCGAAAGTCACCGGCTCCGGCTTGACCTGCAGACGGTCGAAAACAATCGATGCGGTCATGAAGGTGCCGCTGCCCTGAACTCCGAAGTTGACCTTCTTGCCAGCCAGGTCCTCGACCGACTGAATATCTTTCGAGACCAGGAGGTGGAGTTCCTCGTTGTAGAGTTTGGTGATGTAATGCACCCGGCTGTCGATGGTCGGATGCCGGTTCGACTGCTTCACGAAAGCGAAAACATCGGACTGAACAATGCCGATATCGATGCCGCGCAGGTAAAGGATATCGTCGATGTTCTGAACCGATCCCTTGCCCATGATCGGCAGGACGCGCAGGTCCTTGTTGTTGTCCAGTACCGAAGCCAGATCCGTGGCGATCCGGATGTAGGTTCCGTTGATCCCGCCGGAAATAATGCTGACCGTCCCTTTGTTGACCTGCTCGCGCAGTTCTTGCGCCGCGTTCACCGACAAGGCGGTCGTTAGACAAAGCCCAGCAACGAGCGTCCGGATTAGCCATCTCAACATCATCAGTCTCCCTGACACGCTTATTCTTCGTGTTTCCGCCCAACGAAGGGCTGTGTTCTAACTTCTGTACGCGGCGTTATTCCAAATGCCGCACGCTTATCTCTGTTCCCAAGCCTGAAGCGTTTTCAGCCGGGTAATCGCGTCCTCATCGCCCGCGCCTGCCCCGATCTCGTACCATTCCTTTGCCTTTTGCGGCTGTCCGGGCGCACCGACGACATCCAGGCTTTCCAGATAAACCGGGTCATAGGTTTTACCGATGGCCGTCGCCGCCCGCAGGTTGCCGCTATCCATCGACAGTTCATAAAACAGCCGCGCAGAGGCGATGTCACCCAATGCCAGGAATTCATCGCCGCGGCGCAGATTGGCATCATTGGTGACAGCTACCGCAGGACTTACGGTTGGCGTTACCGCAGCAGCTTGAACAGGCGCCGATACCGGCTCGGGTGCCTCGGAAACGACCTGCTGCTCGGCCGCTGTTTCCCCTTGGCCTTGTAACGCCGCTTCTGCTGCCGCTAAGGCAGCCGTCAGTTCAGCGACCTGTGCTTCCGCAGCACCAGCACGTGAACGCTGCGCGTCGCTTTCCTCGCGCGAAACCGCCGAGGTTTGCTCGAGTTCTTGGATCTTGGCACTCGCCGTACTCAAATCCTCAGCATGGTCTTCTTTCAAGCGAGCGATCCGATTTTCGGCATCGTTGAGCCGGTCACCCGCCTCCGCAAGCCTGCTGTTGGTCTGTTTGATTTCGTTGCGCAGCAGGACCAACTCGTTCCCCTTCGCTATCGCGTCTTCTTCCCACAGCTTCGCCGCGGCGCTGACCCGTGCCGCATTCTCGAGCGAAGACGCGTTCTTGTCCTCTAAATCCGAGATCAGACTATCGGCAGCGCTTTCCGCTGTTTTTAGGCTCTCTTCCAAGCTGGCGCTCAGAGCGGTCAGCCGCACGATTTCTCCCTGAGCATCGGCCAGATCGCCGGTGAGTTTTTCCAGAGCTGCCTGTTCCCGGCCTTCCGCGTCGGAGAGGTTGCCCTTCACGCTAGCGAGTTGGTCTTGAAGCGCATCGACTGTGCTCTGTGCCGCCGCAAGCTGCGCGGCGGTTTCAACCGTCTCCTGCTCACTGGCTTTCAGGCTCGCGACCAATTTCTCCGTGCGTTGCTCCTCTGCTTCGAGGCGTTCGGCTTGACGCGCCGCATCCGCATTGCTCACCGACAGACTATTTTTCAGCGCGGCGATTTGCGCCTCGGCGTCAGAAAGGGCTGCTTGGGCTGTCTCTTTCTCAGCTTCCTGAGCAGCCAAACTACTCTTTAGCTCCGCTAGCTGGCCTTCCGCCGCAGCCAAGGCGGCCTGTTTATCTTCGGCCTGTCCATCCCGTTCCGCGACGGATGCTTTCAGGGCTTGGATTTCGCCTTCGGCCTCATTTAGCGCTGCCGTCTTGTCTGCCGCATCGCTTTGGACTGCCGCGACCTGCGCCTGCAAATCGGCTGTTTGCTTTTTCGCAGCCTCGAAGGCAGCAGATGTCTCCGCTAGATCTGAATTCTGCTTGGAGGCTTCACTCTTCAGATTTGCAATTTCCTCACCCAGAGCGCTCTCCCGATCTGCGGCAGCGCTCTCCAGTTCTTTTACAGTCGTTTTCAATGAATCGACTTCAGTGCGTGCCGCCTTCAGCTCCTCCGAAACGCGGCCCGCTTCGTCCTTAGCCGCCCGGGCGTCAGCAGCCAAATCTTCGGACTCCTGTCGTGCCGCACTGAGTTGTGCCGTTAGAGAAGCCGCTTCGGCGAGTGCGGCGGCTTCCTGGGCTGCAAGTTTATCGGTGCTTTCGGTAAGGGAATTTTGCAGACCTTCGGACTTCGTTTCCGCGGCTTTGAGCTTTTCACTCAACGCAGTAGCTTTCGCTTCGGCGGCATCGATCTCAGCCTGTGCCGAAGCACCATCGCTATCGGTGTCATCTGGTGTTGCATTCGGCAAGTTGGCCGGAGACACGCCGGCGGCAAGCAGAGCCCTCACCTGAGTCGTTGCCTGCAGGTATCCGTTATCCGCCGCACGCAGAAACCAGGCCAGGGCCAGGCCTTGATCCTGGTCCAGCAACAGTCCTTCGTTTCGAAGTTGACCCATAACGAACTGGGCTGGGGCGTAACCCTTTGACGCAGACTTTCTGAGCCAGTCTTCGGCAAGGGCAGCGTCCTCCCCGACGCCTTGACCACGAAAATAGGCCAAACCCAGGTGGTATTGCGCCGCAAGATGCCCCTGCTCGGCCGCTTCGCGCCAGAGGTCCACAGCGCGCACAGGGTCTGCAGCGACGCCCTGACCTTCCGACGTCAATTCCGCAAGACGATTTTGGGCGTCCGCCAGGCCTTGAGCAGCAGCCTCCTGGTACCATTCAAGGGCACGGGCCGGATCTTTTTCTCGAGATGGACTGCCGAGTTCGTACAGCCGAGCCAAATGGTATTGCGCCCGGGCATCCCCCCGTGCGGCCAAAACTTTCCAGGCTGCCAGAGCTTTAGCTGATTCGCCCGCATAAAGGGCTTCAAGTCCTGCTTCGAAGGTCACGCTCCAAGCGGGACTCGTCCAGCAGGCGCTGAAACACATCAGCCCCGCCAAGACCCACTTGAACTCGAAGAGTTTCACAATCCAAGTTCCCCCGTACGATCCCCACACCCAGCCTGGCAATATAGCACTGCGGCGTTTCAAATATCCAATAAAGTATCGGTCAGCTCAGCGACGATCGAGTTCTACTGTAAGGAGAATTGCCTTTCACGAGATCTTGAAAATTCATCGGTCTACAAATAATTTTTTGTATATCAATATTTTGGCATTCTTTCTTAAAGCAGATAGAGATCTGTTAGACGGACGGACAGGCCTGTTCCGCTCGATCACCATCGAACGAGAAACTCCAAAACTTAGAACCCCGAAAGCGGTTTTACGACCGGGGCCTGCTTGCGCAATCTATTGGTCAATCTACACTGGAGCGAATCAAACCCCGTGCATTCGCAATCTAAAAGCGCATCGCACTGAGCCCGTAGCTCTACGGGCTCCCTTCCCGCGCAGGCAGCGCCCTCAAGTCGCGGCTTATCACGTCCAAACAACGCGACGGCAAAAACACAATCGCCGAACAACTTCGACCTGTTCAAATGAGGAGGAATGAATGGCAACCCTGAAAATCAATGGCGAGAGCCAGAGTATCGAGGGTCCTGACGACACCAATCTGCTCTGGGCCATTCGCGACATGGCCGGATTGACCGGCACCAAATACGGCTGCGGGATCGGACTTTGCGGCGCTTGCACCATTCATGTGGACGGCGAGGCTGTTCGCAGCTGCCAGGTGACACTGGGTGAAGTCGCAGGCAAGGACATCAAGACCATCGAAGGGCTATCGCCCGAAGGCGATCACCCGGTTCAGGTCGCCTGGCGCGACCAGCACGTACCGCAATGTGGGTTCTGCCAGGCAGGACAGATTATGCAGGCAGCCAGCCTGCTATCTCAGAATCCCAATCCGAGCGACCAGGAGATCCTGGACGGAATGTCCGGCAACGTTTGCCGTTGCGGCTGTTACGAACGCATCGTCTCGGCCGTACGCCAGGCAGCAACGGGAGCCTAAGTCATGCTGCATTACATGGAACAAGCCCTGGAACCCCAGACAAAAGTGGCGAGCGACAAGCCCCCTGCCCTGGTGTTTTCCAATGTCTCACGCCGGAACTTTCTAAAGGGTTCCGCCGTTGGTTTCGCGGTAGCTGCCTTTGCAACGGAAGCAGGCGCTTTTGCCCGGTACAAGACCGGCGGCGACGGCATGCCCAACGGTCTGCGCTACGACCCTCACATCTTCGTTTCAATCGATCCGGACGGCACGGTTACGATCGTCGCGCATCGCTCCGAAATGGGAACCGGTTCGCGCACCTCCTTGCCAATGGTGCTGGCGGATGAGATGGGCGCTGACTGGTCCCGTGTGAAGATCACGCAGGCCGAAGGCGACGAACCGAAATACGGCAACCAGGACACTGACGGTTCGCGCTCTATGCGCCACCACGTGCAATCGATGCGGCAGATGGGCGCTTCCGTACGCGAAATGCTGGCACGCACAGCCGCGAAACGCTGGGGCGTTGACCGCGCGAGCGTCGAAGTGGGCGTCCACGAAGTGACGAACGGCGCACAGAAAGTCGGCTTCGGCGAATTGGCGGTTGAAGCTATGAGTCAGGCGGTTCCGGCTTTCGAAGAACTGACTTTCAAGAAAGCGTCGGAATTCCGCTACATCGGTAAGGGCCAGGTCGGCATTTACGACCTGCACGATATCACGACCGGCAAAGCCGTTTATGGCGCCGACGTCGTGGTACCGGGCATGAAGACCGCCGCAATTGCCCGCCCACCGGTCGTCGGAGCGAAGCCAGTCAGCTACGATTCGACAAAGGCCATGGCGGTTCCAGGCGTCGAGCGGGTCGAAGAGCTTGCCGGCTCGATCATGCCGGCGAAGTTCGCCCCCCTCGGCGGTATCGCCGTCATCGCCACGAACACCGATGCCGCGATCAAAGGACGAGACGCACTGGAAATCCAATGGGGCGAAAGCCCGCATAGTGGCTATAACTCGGCTGCCTATACGGACGAGATGCGTGCGACCGCACAGAAACCCGGCAAGGTCCTGCGCCAGGAAGGCGACCCGGATAAAGCCTTCGCCGCAGCCTCGAAGGTTGTCTCGCGGGAGTACAGTCAGCTGCACATGGTGCACGCCATGATGGAGCCACCCGTCGCCGTCGCCGATGTCAAAGACGGCAGTGCCGAGATCTGGGCGCCGGTTCAATCGCCTTTCGGTGCCCGCGGCGACATTGCCGCGGCTCTGGGGATGGATATCGAGAAGGTCCGGGTGAACGTCACGCTTCTTGGCGGCGGCTTCGGGCGCAAATCGAAATGCGATTTCGCCATTGAGGCGGCTTTGTTGAGCCAGAAAGTCGGCGCCCCTGTCCGCGTGCAGTGGACACGCGAAGACGATATTCAACACAGCTTCAACGCCACGACCTCTGTGGAGCGCATCGAAGTTGCTCTGGATGCGGACAACAAAGTCACAGGTTGGCGTCACAACTCGGTCGCACCGTCGATCTTATCGACCTTCGCTCCGGACAGCGGTCATCAGTTCTTTATCGAGAGCGGCATGGGACATCTCGATATGCCTTTCGAGATCCCAAACATCTCGGTCGAGAATGGGCCGGCCATGGCGCATACACGGATCGGCTGGTTCCGCTCAGTCTCCAATATCCCGCGCGCCTGGGCGATTCAATCCTTCGCGTCCGAGCTTGCTACGGAACTCGGGAAGGACGAACTCGAGACCATGCTGGAATTGATCGGTTCCGACCGGGTGCTGGATCCGCCGAATCAGGGCTTCCCGGACGACTTTTGGGACTACGGCGAGGTCTACGATGAGTATCCGATCGATACCGCGAGGCTGAAGAATGTCCTGAAACTGGCTGCCGACAAAGCGGGCTGGGGTAAAGAGTTGCCCGAAGGCGAAGCCTTGGGGCTGGCGGTTCACCGCTCCTTTGTCACCTATGTGGCGGCTGCGGCTCGGGTCAAAATCGTGGAGGGTAAAATCACCGTTCCCGAGATCCATCTGGGCGTAGACTGCGGCTTTGCGGTCAATCCGGAACGGATCAGAAGCCAGATGGAAGGCGCCTGCGTTATGGGCATGACCACTGCGCTTTACAGCGGCATAACCTACGAGGATGGCGCCGTGGTCGAGTCCAATTTCCATGATTACAAGATGGTGCGCTCGGACAACTACCCGCAAAGAGTCCATACGCACATTGTCGAGCACCCCTTCTCCGTTCATGCCGCTGGCGTGGGAGAACCGGGAGTGCCGCCAATACCGCCCGCCATCGCCAACGCGGTGTTCCATGCTACTGGTAAGCGTATTCGGGACTTGCCGATGGGCGAAACAGTCTAACTCGACAGACACTCAAAAGAACTTGGGCCGGTCTCACTTGACCGGCCCTTTTTCTTTCGTGAGATGTCCGTTCAATGGACCAGCTAAAGAACCTCAAAACGTTCGATAAAGGCACGGTCCGGCTCGACACCGAGACCGGGCCCTTCGGGGATCGCCACATATCCGCCGTTTCGCTTCACCTGATCCTGAATATTCAGAGGCTCAAGCAGCAGTTCATCCCGAAACCGGTTATCCGTCGTATCGAACTCAAGCCATGGTTCGCGCGGGAAGAGCCCCCCTGGTAATGGGGGCATAGCCGACAGCAAATGCAGATTGGTCGCAACAGCGACCGCCGAACCCCAGACATGGTTGATCACGGGCGTAAAGTGCGTGTGCGCCAGCGCCAGGACCTTAAGGTACTCTGAAACCCCACCCAAGGCGCAGACTTCAGGCTGGGCTATATCGAGACAGCGGCCTTCCAGCAGATTGCGCCAGCCCCAGCGCGTGAACTCCGCCTCTCCGCCAGAAATATTGACCTTCAGTTTTTGCCGCAGTTCCCGATAACCATCGAGATCTTCCGGTGCGACCGGCTCTTCGAACCAGTAGGCGTCGAGTTCCGACAGAGCTTCGCCCACATAGAGCGCGTCGCTGGTCGTGTAGCAATGATTCGCATCGGCCATAAACGGAAAGTCGTCACCGACGCCTTGGCGCACCGCTTCGGCCAGTTTGACGTCTTCCGCCGGCCCACGGCCAAGTTTCATCTTGGTGGCAACGAAACCGGCCGCCTTAATCGCGGCGGCCTCCTCCTTGAAGCGGGACAGATGGCTTGGCAGATCTTCCCGCTTCAACATCATGCCATAGCCATAGACAGGCACGCGGTCGCGATAACAACCGCCCACCAACTTATTGAGAGGCAGACCCGCGATCTTTCCGGCGAGGTCCCAGAGTGCAATATCGACGCCTGAAAGCGCCTGCATCGGCATGCCTTTCTGGCCGTGATCGCGCAGGAGATTGTAAACCTCATGCCACAGCACTTCACGATCCAGCGGGTCGCGCCCGAGAATCATCGGCTGGATGACGCGTTCGACAATCGTTTTGTTGGCCAGTGCCACATTGCCAGGGCCAAAGCATTCGCCCCAACCGACCAGGCCCTCGTCGGTTCGCACCTCGACAATGTGTGCCGTCCGCCTGGCATAGTATTGCTGTGAATACCCAAGTTCCTCTGGCAGGTCGTATTGCAGGACGTGACTGAGGACTTCGGTAATTTTCATTCGGGTATCCGATCCCGTTCCTTGGAGGGTGTCGTCCTCATAGGATTCGAGCGTCTAAAGGCAAAAAACGGAATGTGCCGGGGCAATGTTTTTGGGCCCCAACGCAGAGATAAATAGAGCTGCGGGCGGCTTTTGAGCCGCCCGCAGTTTTGCAGCTTATTCCACCAATCCTAGCTGGCGAAGATAAGTCGTGTGGCTCTCAACGAGCGCTTTTGCTTCCGGCGTGGTCGCGAAGTCGCCCCAGGCAGCCTGTGCGGCATCGCGGAAGGTCTTCCGGTCTTCCGCCGACCAAGCGTAAATGTTCACGCCATCTTCCTTAAGCTTGGCAACGGCTTCAGCATTCTTCTTTTCGAAGGTCAGAGCCGTTTTCAGTGCCAGTGCCATCATCGCGGTCGACATGATGCGCTGATGGTTTTCCGGCATGGAGTCCCAAACCGACTTGTTGCAAGCCAGGTGATCCGAAGGCATCGAGTGGAAGCCCGGATAGTTGGCGTGCTTGACCAAGTCGTAAAGGCCAAGGCTTACGTTGTTGGCGATACCGGAGGCATCCGCACCGTCAATGATACCGGTCTCGAGTGCCGTAAAGATTTCAGTGAAATCCATAACGATCGGGCTGGCGCCAAGATTTTCGAAGATTTTGGTCTCCATGCCCGGCGGAGAACGGAACTTCCAGTCCTTGAAGTCGTCTGGGTTGCGAATCGGCTTGGACGAAGACAGGGACTCCTGACCGGGAACCCACCAGCCGACAAGATGCATGTCGTAGGTGTGATAGAGGTTCTGCGCGGCCTCGAGACCACCGCCGTAGTACAGCCAGGAAAGCTGCTGATAAGGGGTGTCGTAGCCGCCCATGATGTCACCGACGAACTGGAATGCCGGATTCTTACCAGTCTGGTAAGCGCCGCCAGTCATATCGCAATCGAGGATGCCCGACGCCGCCGCGTCAAAGGTTTCCACGGATTTGACGACCGAGGAGGAATAGAACATTTCCACCTTGATTTCGCCGCCAGACATGACCTGGATGTCTTCAATGTATTCAGCTGCCAGCTTGCCAGACACACTTTCAGGCGCGAAGTGCGTTTGGATGCGAAGCGAAGTTTCCGCTGCAGTCAGTGCCGTGGTCGACAAGACGGCGGCAGCAACCGCCGTTCCGCAACCTGCCGCGATGTTCGATAGTTTCCTAAGCATGAATCCTCCCTGCTTATTCCTTGTGTTTAGGTACCTATTAAATTTGCCCCTGATGCCCTGGGCAACCGAAGAATAAGAGAAAAGAGGTCCAGAACACGACTCTTAATAACCATGTCAGCAATTTAGCCGCTGCCTTTCTCCAAATTCGATCGGCATTCTTCCCGGAATTCCGGGATTTTTCTTCCTAGCGCTGCCGAGACGATGCATCAATTCGTCTTCAGTATGAATACTCCTCTTCCTGGTCTTTTCCGAGCCGCGCGCCAATGCGCTGGCTGGTATCGCTCAGCAGACGCGACATGCTCCGTTCCGCTCGCTCTGGATCGCGAGACGCAATGGCATCGCAGACGGCGCGATGGAAAGGAATGGAATCCGCATTTTCACGAGGATCTTTGTTTGTAAGCCTGATGCTGCTCAGTAAGGCAGAGAAGATGACACCTTCCATCGCCACCAGGATTTCATTGTGCGTCGCCCTCAAGACTGCGCGATGAAAACGCGCATCGGCGAGAATGAAATCCTCGACCGAGCCTTTTTCAGACTCCATACACGAGATCGTCGCCATGATTTCCGCGATGTCTGCGTCATCGGCCCGTTCGGCCGCCCAACGCGCCGCGTTGGGCTCCACGATACGGCGGATATCCATCAACTGCCGGTAAAAATCGGAATTCGGCGGTGCGGATTGGAACCACGCCATGACATCGTCATCCAGCAGTCCCCATTGGGCCCGAGCCCGTACGCGCGTACCGATACCTCGCCGCACTTCCAATAGACCCTTGCCAACCAAAATCTTCACCGCATCTCGGACAACCGACCGGCTGACCTGATAGCGCTCCGACAAGGCAACCTCGTCCTCTACAAGCCCGCCCGGGGTATATTTACCGGCAACGATGAGGCGCCCAAGTTCCCGCGCCATCTGACTTGCCAAGCTCGGCGTCAGGCCAGCAGTCTGTTTCAGGTCATAAAAAGCCAGCTCGCTCATAGGATTAAGCTAAACATATGATGTTTAGCTTGGCAACATACGAGACACACAGTTCTCAGCGTTACAAAATCCTGCTGCCATCGACAGTGCGGCCGTACCTCCGCCGACGTAACAAACGTCGGTCGATCCGGTCGCCTTTCCGCAGAGCAGCAGTCAATCCATTGGCACAGCAAACACAGTTACAAAGACTTGAAGAGATGCAACAGACTTGACACGACAATGCCTCTGTTAATGGACCACACTGAAAATACTGTAATTTGCTGACTGATGACCTATCCTTCCACCTCCGGTGTAACTTCTAAAAACTAAGGTTAATCAACATGAACTGAATGTGATTTCTGGATGGGTGCAGATTTACGTATAGATTAAGAACAAATTAACCGGCTTCAGCCTTCCAGCCATAACCGGTTAGCGTGTGGACCTGAAATCGGCGTCCGCTTGTTTTGTCCAGGTATCGCTTTCCGCCTATGAGACCCGATTGGAAACGAAAGGATGATGAAGAGTATGAAAACCTTGAGCTTAACGGCTATTGCGTTGCTGTCCGCAGCAGCCATCCTGCCGCAATCCGATTCTGCGTACGCTGCGGGAGAAGTGTCCGACAACGTGATCGCCGATCAGCGTCAGAAGTTGGCGAAAAGTACGGATGGAGCCGGATTTGGCCCTCAATCACCGCGCGATATCGATACGCTTGGCGGCGACAACAAACGTGCCTTCTCGCAAGCGCCCCACTACACCCAAATGAATCTGTGCAATATCCACTTTCATGAGGCTGCGGAACACAAAGGCGGCGAGTTTACCTCTTATGCCGGCAATGGTGATGGCAAAGGCTACGGCACGGGCTTTCTCTACAACGGCGCCTTGACCGAAGCGGAGCTTAAACCGGTTAGCGCGCCAATCGGCGACAAAGGTCATGGCGGACTCGTTCCGGGCGACACGATTGAAGTGCACTATGTCCATACGACGGCACAGGTGAAACCGGGCCCGACGCTCGGCGCCTGTCTAAGCGAAGCTATTGGTAACCCGCAGCTGCGCGTCGAAGCCCAGGTTTACGTGCTGGTGAACGATGACAACGCGCTCGATTTTGTCGAGCTGACCAAGCATGAAGTCGTCAACGGCGTCCATCAGGCTGTCAACATCCCAACCGACACCGGTGCGCCCGTACAGTACGCAGGTTCGACCACGGGGCCGTCGTACAATGAAGTTGGATCGCCATTCCAGGTTTCCTGGAGCGTGAGGCCGAAGGTCGCGAAGGTGAACATCGCATCGGTCGAAGCCTGGTTTAAAGACAACACCTTTGGCGAAGACTATGCGCATGCCGTTCGCAATCTCGTTGTGAACCCCGCGCTGCTGTCCAAAATCAAATAAATCTATGTGGCACCCGTTGCACAGCGGCGGGTGCCACCATCAGATCCGATCACCCTGCCCGCCCGAAGCGCCAGCTCCTTCGTTGAAACTGGGAGCGCACCTATGACTCGGCGTGCCCGAAAGCCCGAAGAGCCTTTCGATCGCATTCAGAGATGAACAACCTATAGTAAGCATAAAAGCGAACTTCGGCAGCACTTTCGCCATATCACTTTTTGAGCTGAACCGGCCGGGATTGCCTTCTTTTGTAATAGCGTTACCCTTGTCTCGACGGTCTGACACCGTGCGCCGAAATACAAGCGGCTTGTGTTAATGCTCTGTTAATCAAAGACCCATGGTCGCAAACCGGGGAACTGATTAGTTTGCTTCGCATGCAGGTAGGTACAAAAATCACGCTTTGCGTCAGCACACTCGCAGCCGTCATTGTGGCTTGCGCCGGCCTGCTTCTATGGAACACCCAACGTTCAACTTATAATCATCAGCGCTCAAGCCTCGCCTATCAGGAACTCGCGGGCTATCTCCAGTTCTCGGGCGATATGTTCCGGACTTTCAAACAGGTACGCAGAGACCTGATGGATGGAGATGGCGCGCTCACGTTCGATCTCGACGAGGCCGAAGCGCGGCTCTTTGTGATTGTGGAAGAGATACGCGTAAAGGAATCGATGGAGTTTGAGATCGTTGGACTTCGCTCCAATGAAGGCACCGGGGATCTCGATCGTATCACTGCACTCCGTCAGGAGTTGTCTAAAGCCTTCGAAGAGATTCGGCAGGGTGAACGCATGCTGGCCGAGGGCGCCGATAGCGACGGCCGGGCCTTCGTCGGCGCGACGCTCACAGGCCGTATCGACGGACGCATTGCCCAAATCATCGAAGCCGCTGTCGCTGACGAACGCGAGGAACTGGCGCAGGCCCTGGAGGAAATCGAACTGGTCAACCGCGTCGCCTTTTGGGCCGCAATCGCTGCGACGACCACTGGCGTCATCCTGACCGGTCTCGTGATCTATATGCTGCTCTTGCGGCTTCGCACCAACCTTCGGAATCTTGAAAACGGTGCTGAGATCTTCGGCGCTGGCCGGCTCGACCATAGGATCCCAGTCCAAGGCAAAGATGAGTTTGCCAAACTGTCGCATCGCTTTAATGCCATGGCTTATCAGCTTCGGGACCAGCGCCAAGCGCTGGAAGATGCCAGAACCTTTCTCGAACGGCGCGTAACTGAACGAACCGAGGAGTTACGCGCGGCAAACGCCGAACTCGAACGGCGAGATAAAATGCGACGACAGTTCTTCGCCGATATCGGTCATGAACTCCGCACGCCGATTACCGCTGTACGCGGCGAGGCCGAAGTCGCATTGAGAACAAGAGTCGATCATCTCGAAATTTACCGTTCGGCTCTGGATCGAATCATCGAGATCAGCGATCAGCTTACCCGCTTCGTAAACGACATCTTTCTCATCGCGCGGGCGCAGGCGGGCGTAGCGGATATGCGGCGGGCTGAGGTTGACCTGAACGAAGCAGTGACGATGGCAATTGGTCAACTTCGAACCTTTATCGACGAGCATGATGCTGACCTCAAGCTGGAACTGCCCATAACGGCCGCGATGGTCGAAGGCGATATGCAACGGCTTTGCCAACTGCTCCAGATTCTGATCTCAAACGCGATAAGACACTCCCAGCAAGGCGTGCGAATTAAAATCGAACTGCGCGCGATGCAGGAGGAATGGATCTTGTCGGTGGCGGATAATGGCCCCGGCATACCTCAGGATGAGATGCCCCACGTGTTCGACCGCTTTTACCGCGGGGCCGGAAGTGCGGAACGGGAACGCACGCAAGGAACAGGCCTTGGCCTTCCGATCGCCAAATCTATCGCACAGGCCCACGGTGGCGGGATCAGAATAGACCCCGACAGGCCGCAGGGAACCGCCGTACATGTCCGCTTGCCCCTAAGTCATGGACAACATTATTCGGATCAGGAGGACACTACGGTGGCAGGGTTGCGTAGCGAGGCGCGGTCATGAAGTTGCTGGTGGTCGAAGATGACGTTCGTATCGTTGAATTTTTGGCGCGCGGCCTACGAGCCGAAGGACACAGCGTAACGGTTGCAAATGACGGACAAAGGGGACTGGACCTCGCTAGAGAAGGTCAATGGGACGCCGTTATTTTAGACCTCATGCTGCCGGAGCTGGATGGACGAGAAGTCTGTAGATCGCTACGCATGGAAAGAAATACGGTCCCTGTGCTTATGTTGACTGCACTGGACAGTACGGAAGACATCGTCCGTGGTTTGCAGATGGGCGCAGACGACTATCTGACCAAACCCTTCGCCTTTGACGAACTCCTCGCACGCTTGGAGAATCTGCAAAGAAGAATGAGTCAACCCGCGGCCCGCGGCGACAAAAATCGAATTCTGACGGTCGGCGACCTCACCTTTGACCGCGATGCCTTAATGGTGACACGTGCCGGCCGCGAAATCGAGTTGACGTCTTTGGAGTACGCCTTGCTGGAGTTTTTGATGTCCGAGGCCGGTAAAGTCGTCAGCCGCGCGCGCATTCTTCAAAATGTCTGGGGCGCACACGAAGACCCGCTCACCAATGTCGTCGATGTCTATATTCGCCGCTTGCGCATCAAAATCGATGACGAGGAGGCGGAAACGAAGTTGATATCGACCGTCCGCGGCCGCGGCTATCGCATGTCTGCCATTTGAACGTAGACGCGCCCGATCCCACTGCCGAGCTCAATAGCGGCCATCGGCTCACGAGGATCACTTCAAGCGGCTGTGCGAAATCACTTCCGGTTCGCCGTCATTCCAGAGTATTCCTAACCTGAACGGACGGAAAATCTCATTCCGCCCATCCTTGACGGCAAAATTGACGTCGGCATATCTGCCGTCGCCGACCGACGGCGGTAAAGCGCTGCGCACCGAAAGTGAAAATATCTTCGTTGCACGCGGGTCAGCAGCCGCGCCTCGGACGTGGATCCGATTTTTACGATTATATTCGGTGATTATTTGCCGCAGCACGAACTCATTATCTTCAAAGTAATCCTGCATCTCGTCTCGGCTGATACTCGGTTCGGGAAATGCCGTCGCCGATGTTTGAGCTCCATTCGGGTTTTGCGCAGCGGCCGCAGCTTCACGTTCTGCCAGTTCACGCTGCCGCGCTTCCTCCGCCCTTTTTGCCTCTTCCTTTTTCCTGGCCGCTTCGCGGCGTTCGGCTTCCGCCTTTGCGGCTCTCTCGGCGCTCACCGCCGCCAGCAGGTTGTCCAAGACGGCCTTCGCCTGGGACGCAAACTCGCTCACAGGGTGTTTTTCCAGATAGTCCTGATAGGCCTCGGGATCTTCGCTGCCGTCAACCTTCGCCCAATCCTGTTTAGCGGCCTGCGCTTCAGCCGCCGCTCGAGCCTCAATCTGGGCAGCTTCTTCTTGATAAACCTGCGCCTCAGCTTCCGCCTCCGCAACTCGGTGGCTGTTGGGGAAAGCTTCGACGAAGCGCGAAATAGCCGCGACCTTTTCTTTTGGAGCGACAGGATCGCCGAACGACTCGTCCAGCAGGATCCGGAGTTCGTTCCAGGCTATGATCTCTTCTCTCGGCATTTCACGCAGCAAGCTGCCGTAGACAAAAGCTTCCCGACCGCCCCGGTCGATCCTCAGCCAGGTTTCTCCCGCCACGGCCACGCGGGCAGTCACGTCCACTTCATTCCCGGTTTTCAAACTGCCGAGAATCGCACCTTCACGCGAAGGTTTGCTGCGTATATTGACGTTTCTGCGAGCTGCATAACGCCCGGCGGTCTCTGTAACGACCGGGGTCAGAAGATCCGCGATGCGTTTCTCGGCTTCTTTAACCTGTCGTCCGTCAGGGTGTTTTTCGATATAGCTTCTATAGGCGGTCGCGTTGTTGGCTTGCTCGGCTTGTTGCCAGGCGTCTGCTTCTGCCTGTTCTGCGGTTGCGCGCGCCTGTTGTTCGAGAGCCGCTATTCTATCCCGCGCCGCAGCAGCATTAGCCCCATCACCAAACTCACTCAAATAGTCCTGGTAACCTTCGATTGAGTCCGCTCTTTCTGCAGAGGCCCAGCTTTCACGCTCTTGAGCCAAGGCCGCCTCGCGTTCCGACCGTCTCCGCTCTTCTGCTTCTCTGGCTGCCGCCGCTTGGGCTTCCGAAGCGGCTTTGGTTTCAGCCTCGGCCTGCGCTGTCGCCTGCGCCTCAAGTTCATCAATGCGGCGCTGTACGCCTTCCGCCTGTGCGGCGTCCGGAAATGTCGCCAGAAAATCCTGGTAAGCTTTTAGGGTGTCGGCGCTGCTCGCCTGCTCCCAAGCCTGCTGTTCGCGTTTGAGCACATCGAGCCGGTTGCCCGCTTGCGTGATGAACGCGCCATCGGATTGTTGTGAGAGATAGGCTGAGTAACCTTCAATTGAATCTGCTGCTTGTGCCCGGTTCCAGGCATTCTCATCGGCCTCACGCCGAGCAACTGCGGCTTCCTCTCGTACACGATCCGCAGCGGCCACACGCTGCTCTTCAGCTCGCGCCGCCTCAGCCGCTCTTTTTTCCTGCTCGATTTTTGCCAGTAGGCCGCGGGCTTCGGCGATGTGCGCACCATCTGGAAAGCGTTCCATAAAGTCAGAGATCGAAGCTGCACTGCCCGCCTGCTGTGCTTGGTTCCAGGCTTCCGTTTCCGACTCACCGAACAGTGCATCCAGATCCGTCACCGATGCGGCGACGCCAGCGATCACTAAAGCGGCGATAACAGCGCCGAAAACCGCCAATCTCTTATTGGATGCGCTATCGCCTTGCCGACTTTCACTAATCCGTTCCCGTTCTCCGACCAGTGCCGATGGGGAGCGATCGGCATCAGGCTCATCGGGAACAGCATCAAGAGGCGGCGCAGTCCGCAATACGGTTGTATCGCCTCCGCTGTCTAACAGATCGTCAGAAGCACTCTCTGAAGGATTGAACAACGCCCGCCAATCGTCGACCGACTGCGGCCGATCCTTAGCACGTACGGCAAGTGCGCTATCTATAGCTGCGAGGAACTCCTGGCTATAGCCTGGCAGATCGCGTTCCGCCAGAAGCACCAGATTGTCCTCATCGGCGCGTTCGGCGGCTTCCGGAGGAAGCTCCCCGGTAACACAGCGGTAAAGTGTCACGCCGAGGGCATAGATATCCGTCCAGGGACCGTCGTTCCCGCGAGCGGCATACTGTTCAAAAGCCGCGTAAGGTGGCGTGATCGCGGCCACAACGGAACGGGTTTGCTTGTCCAGTGTTTGGCGAGCCGCGCCGAAATCGAGCAGAACGGGGCTTCCATCCGCGCGAATAAGTATATTCGCAGGCTTGATATCACGATGCCAAACGCCCGCCTCGTGTACGCGTTTCAGGCCACTGAGGAGACTAAAAAGAGCCGCTTCCAGGCGCTTTTGAGGAAGGGTCGCATTGCCTTTCAAAAGGTCCGAAAGCGGCCGGGCCTCTTCGAAGTCCATCACCATATAGGTGGTGCCGTTCGCTTCGAAGAAGCGGCGGACGGCGACGATATTGGGGTGACGCTCCGGCTGCGCCAGCTTCCAGAGAATCCTTGCTTCTTCCTGGAACTTCTTCAGTCCCCAACTATAGGCCTCTTCCGAATCTGAAGAGGTTGGAGCGACCGTCGTTCCCTCTGTTCGCGTCGCCAAGTGGCGCGGAAGGTATTCCTTAATCGCCACCTGATCGCCAAGGTATCGCCCTTCGCCCCGGTAAACGATCCCAAAACCGCCCTCACCCAAGACCTCAATAAGGCGATACTCATCGACCGTCGAACCCGGCGGAAGCGCATTATGATGATAAAGATCGCTCATTCAAGATCACGCCAGATAACTAAATTCAACGCTATTGCCTTGGAGACAAAAGGCTTTTAGGCCTAGCCGCACAAACTGTCACGTTGTCACTTTGCCCCTTCGACCGATGCACTGCGAGTTCAGCTAACTGCGCAAGAGTCTCTTCAAGACTGTCTTCCTGTAGCGCCGCCGCCATCTCCGCTTCCGTCACTTCTGTCCAAAAACCATCGGTGCAGAGCAGAAAAGCATCCTCAGGAGTCAGTGAAGCCGTCTGAATTTTAAATTCCTGTGTCACCTCAGGGCCAAGGCTCTTATACAGCCGCCCTTGATTTGGCCCGCGAACGGCTTCTTCCTCGCTGAGTTCGCCCATTTCAACCATTAGGCGGGCTACAGAATGGTCTTTTGTTTGGTGGATCGTATCGCCTTGGCAGAAACGGTACAATCGACTATCTCCCAAATGCGACCAACTGGCGTTTTTCAGGTCGAACGCGACCGCAACGATCGTTGTCCGACCTTCCTGCCCGCTTTTGGCGGAAATCCGCGCCACCTCTTGTCCGGCTCTATCCATACAGCGAGAGAGCGTCGTTTCGTCTACGCCCGGGTTCTGCTCCCACATCGATACCAGCGCGTCAATCGCCGACAGAGCGGCCTCCCGCCCGCCGCGATGACCACCCAAGCCATCAGCGACCGCTAAAAGACAACAAAGGGGATCTTCCGAGAAACGGATCCCGACGGCGTCTTCCTGGAATTCACGATCGCCTAACAACTGTGCCGTCGCCAGATCCCAAGGTATATTCTCCAACAAAGACAACAATACTCCGCCGAATTTTGTTTAAAGCCTACTTTTATCAAGAATTTACAACGAATTTTAGCTATCCGCCATCTGTTAACTATTTAAACATACGGCCCATCTAACATTTTAAACTCAACTGTTACACTTTTTCCTCCCGAATTGGGGGTGAGATCGCGTGGCTTATAGCCGGCAAGATTGTGAAACGACAGGCTCGGCCTGTTGCAGCAGATCAGGTGCCCGTTCACTTGATTCGAATCACGCGTGAATATCTCAGGGGAAACGCAATGGCATCAGTTCTGAAGGACTCAGCTGAACTGCGAAGAAGCGACAGCTTTCGTGAAGACGCAATCCAAAGTCACATGCCGCAACAATCGGTTCCGCAGCTTCACATTCGTTCCCGAGCGGTCCAAACCGTAGGAGAACTGGCGGAGCGCGCGGGCCTCGATCGAGAACCGGTTGTGCTCAAGTGGCAGGAACTCATCCGCACAGCCGTGTCGGAGCAGTATCAGGAAAGTCAGCCGGAACGATGGGACCAGCGGCGGTCTGTTTCACTTCTGACCCTAATGTCTGTGTTGTTTTGGGGCACTATCCTAGCCGCTGCCTTTGGCCTCCTTTAGGCGGAGCTCCAAGTCTAGAAAAGCTTAGAACTTCGACTAAAGGTCAGTTTCCCGAACCCTGCTGGCGGCACCTCCGCTAACTACCCGTTAAGGTGGTTCGTGTATCACCGTGGTTCGCATAACCGTATTAAGCATTCGCATCCGTGGGGATTGGTTTGCGGATTGTTCCAGAGGCCTTTGTAGAGCGGATCACCGAAGAGCACATGACCGATCTTCCTCCCACGCTTTCCAACGGCCCTCTACCTGCCCCCAACCAGCATTCGCTGCACCGTGCGAATTTCCTGCTCTCCAAGCGCAAAATCTATGTGCCGGCCTTTATCGGTATCTCGCTTGCCGCGATTGGCATAGCTTCCCTGTACAGCTGGACGATCAACGGGGCGCTCCTGCCCGAAAGTGGTTTGTTTTTTACCGTATGGGTGTCCGGATTAGCCGGTGGCGGTGTTATCCTGGAAATCGTGCGGCGCGCGTTACTCACGCCCATGAGCCAATGGGTCAAGGCGGTCGAAGAACGCGACATCGCCGCAGCCCAGCATGAGAGCGAGTTATTGCTGCGGAGCGCGCCGAGCGGACTGAAGGCCATGGCAAGCGCCTGGCAAAATCTTGCTCAGCAGAATCGCGAAATTCAAGACGATCTCGCAGAAGCCCAGCGTGCGCTCTCTGATGCATCCGGCGATCTTGAAAAGCAACTCCAGGTTCGCACCGCTGAACTCATAGAAGCGAACGAAGCTCTTCAGCAAAAAATCGTGGAACACGAACTGGCCGAAAACCAGCTCAGATACGATATCTTCCACGACCGTTTGACGGCTCTACCGAACCGCTCGTTGTTTTCCGACCGGCTAAACCACGCAATACAGCGTACTCAGCGCCAGGGTGAATCTGGTTTTGCCGTTCTTCTGTTCAATATCGACCGCTTTAAAGACGTTAACGACAGCTTGGGGCTAACTGCCGGCGATCAGCTGCTGGTCTTGGTGAGTCAGCGTATCCGAAAGGCTCTGCGTCCCGGCGATACACTGGCTCGGCTCGGTGGCGACGACTTTGCCATCTTGATCGAAAATGTCTCCGGCTCTGAGGACGCGACAGCCTGCGCCCGCCGCGTTTTGAGCTTGCTTGAGGAGCCGATAGAAGTCGAGGGCAGAGAAGTCTTCTGCAGTGGAAGTATTGGCATAGCCGATAACCGGACGGAATACATCCGCGCAGAAAGCCTCCTTCAAGATGCCACCTGCGCCCTCGAAACGGCAAAGGCGAAAAGCCGACCGAACTTCGTCTTCTTCGAGCCTGCCATGCGCAGCTCGGAAATCCCGAGGCTGGAGATCGAGACGGATCTCCGCCGGGCCGTGAAAAGCGGCAATGAATTCGTTCTATTCTATCAACCTATTATGGCACTCAACGTGCACAAGGTTGCCGGGTTCGAAGCGCTGATCAGATGGCATCATCCCACACGCGGATTGGTCGGCCCCGGTGACTTTATAGGAATTGCGGAAGATACCGGCCTGATTGTTCAGATCGGCCGGTGGGTGCTTGAAGAAGCTTGTGCTCAACTGCGCCGTTGGCGGGATGAGGGCATCGTAGACCGTAAGATATTCATGAGCATCAATGTCTCGAGCAGACAACTGACCGATGACAGTTTGATCGAGGACGTCGCCCAGTGCTTAAGCCGTTACGATCTCGAACCCAACTGCATAAAACTTGAAGTGACCGAATCGCTTCTAATGGAAGACCCTAAGGCCGCAGTCGAAATTCTGAACGAACTAAAGACCCTACGGGTGCAGCTTTCGATAGATGACTTCGGCACGGGCTATTCGAGCCTTAGCTACCTGCACAAGTTCCCATTTGACTATCTGAAAGTCGATCAAAGCTTTGTCAGCCAAATGACGCATGACGTCGAGATCAAGGAGATCGTGCGGACGATTATCGGGCTCGCACATGGTCTGAACATGGATGTCGTCGCCGAGGGCGTGGAAGATGAAGAAACCGCCAAAGGGCTTCTCCGGCTGGGATGCCATCTGGTTCAGGGCTATCTTTACTCACGGCCAATAGAAGCCCAGGCCGTGAAGGCCTATCTGTCCGAACACGGACAGTATTAACGGGTTCTGTCTTCCGCCCGTACCAGAGACTTAGAAGCCGCAATCAAGAATAGACATCCTATCCTCAGAATTGCTGTCTATGTTTGGACAGCTTCCATAAGCGTTTTAGCTTGGACCGCTTTCACTCGCTATTTCCGGTGTCTTGCGAGAACAGACCATGACAAGCATCCCAAATCTTGGAACCGATCGCCTTTTGCTGCGGCTGCCAAAAATGGACGACTGGCCAGCCTACGAGGTTTTTATGCTTTCCGAGCGCTCGGTATACCTGGGGGGCCCTTTTCCGACCGCTGCGGCCTGGGGCATGTTTTGCCACGACACCGCCCTTTGGACGCTTATGGGTCACGGCGCGGTGTTGGATAGGAAGGTTCTAGGCCAGGATACAACCGACTTGGTCTTTCGGCATACCAGACCCTGAGATCTATCACGCGACCTAACTGCCAAAGATCTCGATAAATTTCGTAAATCACGCGCTACATTAAGCAGACATTGTTGAAATTATTAATTTTTTCTTACCAGTTCGCGGATAGTCTGAGCAAATGATCCGCCAATTCCTTAAAGATGAATCCGGTGTGACGGCCGTGGAATACGGTCTTATCGCCGCCTTGGTCGGTGTCGTTGCGATTGCCGGTTTTCGAGATCTCGGCGGCGCATTGGAGCGGATGTACAACACGGTTTCGACCGTCGTGCTAGCGAGCATGCCATAGATCTAACGATGGTCTTATCAGCTCTTAAAATTCATCGATCCGTAACTCTGAACTAAGGTCTTCTTTACTACGTTGCTTCATCCAAAACTAAGCAGCGCCGGTTAGAGTTCAGCAGCTAGGTAGGCGCTATTAAGCGCCCAGGTAGGGCGCGCCCCTTTTTTAGGGCGCAACTCGGTTTCTCCAGTGTGTAACACAATCGGCTCGCCGGTCGTCGTACATAAATGAGAAAACAGTCCGTCTCGAAGACGACCTGCCCCCTCTTCCAATCTTTTCTTATTCCGCTGCGGGCTGGTCTTTTTGGACCTGTACGATCACCGGTTCCACTGCGCGGAGTTCATCCAATGGAATATGGCAGGCAATGATATGACCCGGCGATGCCTCAACATCGGGCGGCGCCTCCGTTTCACAGATCCCACCGATTTTTCTGGGACAGCGTGTATTAAAAGCACAGCCATTCGGCGGATTGGTCACGCTCGGAAGATTGCCTTCCAGAATAATTCGTTTCTTCTGGATGGCAGTATCGGCAATCGGGACCGCCGACAGCAGCGCTTCGGTATAGGGATGATAAGGCGGTGCAAAAACCTCGTCCGTCGTCCCCTTTTCGACGATATGCCCCAGGTACATGACAACAACCCGATCCGCCAGATACCGGACAAGGCTGAGATCGTGGCTGATAAAAATCAGTGTCGTACGGTATTCACGTTGAATATCCATCAGCAAGCCGGTCACCGCCGCCTGCACGGACACATCGAGTGCGGATACCGGCTCGTCTGCGACCACAAGCGACGGATTACCCGCGAACGCGCGTGCGATACCAACCCGCTGCTTTTGCCCGCCGGACAACTGCCGCGGCCTACGCCAGACGAACTCCCTGGGAAGCTTCACCAGATCCAGCAGTTCCAGCACCCTGTTCTGAACCTTGTCCGGATCGGACTCGACACCGAACTTACGAATCACGCGGGCAAGCTGCGCGCCGACCGTGTGGCTGGGGTTCAGGGTGTCGAAGGGATTCTGAAACACCATCTGCATGGAGCCCACCTGTTTTGGCGAGCGCTTCTGAACGGTTTCGTTGGCAATATCTTGCCCGTTGAATTCGACAGCACCGTCAGTTGCCGTTTCCAGCCCCATCAGCACCTTGGCGAAGGTCGACTTGCCACAGCCTGATTCGCCCACCACAGCCACCGTTTGGGACGCCCGGGCATCGAGACTGATGTGCTCGTTTGCCTTTACATGGCGGATACGATCTCCCGAAATCATGGCGGCAATGGAATTGTCCCGAATCTCGTAGTACTTCTTCATTGCCTTGACGGAGAGCACTTCCTCACCCGCTTCAAGCTCGGTTCCGTCCAAGCCTTCCGGCTTGTAGTTCGCCCAGTCGATCTCCTGCCAGCGGGTACAACGAACCACATGCCCTTCTTCGTCGGGGACCTCGCTCATAGCAACGGTCGAACCTTCGTTGGCCACGTCGCAACGGCCCGCCTCGAAGAAATCGCAGCGCGGCCCGAAGTAACAGCCGGGCGGCCGGGCATGAGGCAAGGGCAACTGGCCACGAATTGGAACCAGTGGGTGCTCTTTCTTATCGGTTCCCGGCAGAGGAATCGCGTTGAAGAGACCCTTTGTGTAGGGGTGACGCATCTGGTCAAAAACTTCATGCACCGTGCCGGATTCCACCACCACGCCTGAGTACATGACATTGACCCGACGGCAGGTCGCGAGAATCAGCCCAAGATTGTGCGAGATGTAGACCATCGACGTATTGAACTTCGACGCGATCTCACCAATCAGTTCGACAATGCCGGCCTCGACCGTAACGTCCAGAGCCGTGGTCGGCTCATCCAACAACAGAAGCGACGGATTGGACAGCAAGGCCATGGCAATCACGACGCGCTGCTGTTGTCCGCCCGAGATCTGGTGCGGGTAGCTGTTCATCACCCGGTCCGGATCGGGCAGCTTGACGTCGGAAAGGATCTGCCGCGCCCGAGCGTAGGCCTCCTCTTCTGTCACGTCCTCATGACAGAGAGGCACTTCCATCAGCTGCTTACCCAGGGTCATGCTGGGGTTCAGAGACGCCATCGGCTCCTGATAAACCATGGCAATGTCGCTGCCGCGCAGCTGCCGCAGTTCCTCCTCGCTGCAGGTCGCCAGGTCCCTGCCCTTATAGAAGACCTGCCCGCCCACGATTGCGCCGTTGCCGCCGAGATAGCGCATTATGGCCATGGCGACCGTGGATTTACCGCAACCGGACTCCCCCACCAGACCGACAGAGTCGCCCTGGTGGAGTGTCAGATTGAAGTCGATGACGGCCGGAATTTCGCCGGCGCGGGTGAAGTAGGAGATCGAGAGGTTTCGACACTCCAGGATGGGACCGTCGTAGTCCTGAGCAAAGCCAGTCATCAGGTCCTCCTTAATCTCGCAGTGACACTTCGCGCAGGCCGTCCGCCAGCAGGTTGAACCCGAGGACCAGCGAGGAAATCGCAAGGCAGGGGAACACCGTCATATGTGGGAACGACATGGACATGACCCGGAATTCGTTGATCATGCCACCCCAGTCGGGATCGGGCGGCGGCAGGCCAAGGCCCAGGAAGCCGAGCACGCCGATTGTGATGATCACGTAGCCGACCCGCAAACAGGCATCGACGATCAATGGCCCGCGAGCATTGGGCAAGATTTCCACCAGCATAATCCGCCAGGGCGACTCACCGCGTGTTTCCGCAGCAAAGACATATTCCCGGTTCCGCAGATCGAGCACCAGGCCGCGGACGATACGCATGATGCCCGGTGCCGAAGCGAAGGTGACCGCCAGCAGAATGTTGATCGCCGATGAACCGATCGTCGCGATAATGATGACGTAGAGCACCAGGATCGGGAACGAAAGGATGACGTTCGAGAGGAACGACAGCACATCGTCGATCCAGCCCCGCTTGTAGCCGGCCGCCAGTCCCATGGGGATACCGACCAGATAGGCGCAGAAGGTCGCGAGAGGTGCCAGCATCAGCACCTTTCGGGAGCCGTGAATGATTCTTGAGAGAATATCCCGCCCCTGAAGGTCCGTGCCCAGCCAAAAGGTGCCGGTGCCGTCGGGTGTCGGCGTCAAAGGCAGCGCCAGGGGTACGTAGTTCGAATTGGGTGGAAAGGGCGCGATGAAATCGGCGAGCAGAGCCACGATCACCCAGAACAGGATGATGCCGAGGCCAATGACGCCGACCACGCTCTCGCGGATGAGAGCAATTCCCTTAAGCGAACGCAGCAATGCAGATTCGCGGCGGGGGACGTCTTGAGTGTCGACAGCCATCTTTCGTCCCTCCCTTAGCTAAAGCGAATCCGCGGGTTGAGGTAGGTGTACCCCACGTCCGCGATCGTCTGTGTTGCAACCGCCACGAAGACCGCCACCATGGCGCAGGCTTCGATCATGTAAATGTCCTGGTTCAAGGAGGCTTCGAGAAGAAGCGCGCCGAAACCCTTGTAGGAAAAGAAGAACTCCACCACGATCACGCCAGACAGAAGCCAGTTGATCTGCAGCATGATGACGGTGAAAGGCGCGATCAGCGCGTTGCGCAGAGCATGCTTCAAAATCACCGTGCGGTAAGGCAGTCCCTTGAGGATCGCCGTGCGGATATAGTGGGTCATCATGACCTCGGCCATCGAGGCGCGCGTCATGCGGGTCACGTAACCGAAGTCGTAGAGCACCAGAACCATGACCGGCAGGATGAGCTGCACGATATCGAAGCCATCGATCATGCCGCTGGTACCTGGTAGCCACCCCAGATAGAAGACGAAAATTGCTCCGAGCAGAGGCGCAGAAGCGAATTCGGGGATCGAGGTGGTGATGATGGAGCCCACCGAAATCGTCCGGTCGAGCTTCGAACCTTCGCGCATCCCGGCCAGGACCCCGAGCGCGAGAGAGATGGGCACCACAACGGCCAGCGTCGCGGCCGCCAGAATGCCGGTGTTACCCAGCCGCGGCCATAGGACTTCGCTCACGGGAACTTTAAAGCGGATCGAATCGCCGAAGTCGCCTGTGATGAAGTTGAACAGCCAACTGAAATATCGCTGATAAATCGGATCGAAATAGCCATTGGCTTCGAGCCAGATATTTCGCTGTTCTTCAGAGGAATAAGGACCGAGAACCTTGACTGCAACGTTCCCCGGTTGAAGCTCTAAAAGAATAAACAGCAGGATTGACACGACGAGCATGGTCAACGCCATCGTGCCTGTGCGCCGGATAATAAAAATGAGCATTTAAAGGTCCCCTACGCCACCTACGACCTTTTCGGCTGTTCGGCTGCAGTTCTTACCGGCGGAAGGAAACTCGTATCGTCCGATCGCCTGCTGCATTTTAATCAACAGAGCCCGATGGGATTTTCACCGTGCCTTTTGGCAGGGTTCATCAGCCTCATCTTAGTCAGGTGAGCGGTTTCGGCCCCGGATCCTTGCCCGGGGCCGATAACACTCACTACGCCATGTTAGGCGTCGATCCAGACTTTGTTGAACTGGTGGTAACGGGTCGGATGGCCTTCATAGCCTTTGACCTTATCGACCGCCGCAGTAAAGACGGAGCGGAAGAAAGGCTGAACCATGATGGCGTCGTCCTGAAGGATCTTCTGAACCTTCTCCATGGCTTTGCGCCGTTCGTTCACATCCAGAATCGCGCCGGCTTCATCAAGCGCCTTGTCGAATTCCGGATTGGCGTAGTTCGTCTCGTTCCAGGGAACGCCCGTACGATAAGCCAGATTCAAAACCATCACACCGAGCGGACGGTGGGTCCAGGTGGTCAGGCTGAACGGCGCCTTGTCCCAGATTTCCCAATACTGCGCCGCCGGCATCACATTGACGTTGATACGAATGCCGGCCGGTGCCGCCATTTCCTTGATCGCCTGAACCTGTGCGCTTTCCCAGGCGCCATCGGTGTTACCGGTGTTACAGGTCACATCGATGCCGTCAGGATAGCCGGCATCCGCCAAAAGCTTCTTGGCCTTGTCGTAATCAACTTTAAGCGGCGGAAGTTCGGCATATTCAGGATGAATCTGCGCGACGTGGTGGTTCTCGCCGACAGCGCCGAAATTACGGTGCGCCAGTTCGAGAAGCTTGGCATTGTCGCAACAGGCCACCAGTGCCTGACGAACCCGAACGTCGTCGAAAGGCTTTTGGTCGACCTGCATACGCACCACACCGGTTTGCGCGGTCACGGACTGATGGATCGTCACGCCGGGAATGCGTTCCACGACATCGAGCGCCGTAATGTCGAGACGGTAAACGGCATCCACCTGCTTGGACGCGAGTGCGCCCATAACCGCGTTCGCATCGCTGCCCGTATCTACATAACGGATTTCGTCGAGATAGACTTCTCCGCCCCAGTAGGGCTCGCTGCGACGACGCAGAACCGCCTGCTGTCCGATCGTGAACTCGGCCAGTTCAAAGGGCCCCGTACCGATCGGATTCTTGGAGAGATCGCCCCCCTCTTCCGAGAAGCGGCGGTGTACGATCGCGGTCGGATAGTTATAAAGATTCTCCGGGATGGAGAGTTCGGCCTGGTTCAGGTTGAGCCGGACCGTATGGTCGTCGACCTTTTCAACCGCGCCAGCGGTCATCCGCTGTTCGGTCACCGCATTGCCGTCATCGTCTTTCTTACCGGTGTCCACCACCTCGGTCATGGACTTGAACAGGCCGATGTTTGAGGAACCCGTCGCAGGATCGAGCCAACGCGTGAAATTGAAGACCACATCGTCGGCGTTGAAGTCGTCGCCGTTGGACCATTTGATGCCCTGACGCAGCTTAAAGGTCCAGGTCTTCAGATCGTCAGAGGCTTCCCAGCTCTCGGCCAGATAGGGACGCGTGATATTGTCGGATCCGGTGATGGTCAGATATTCGACGACGTGCCGCGCAACGTTGGATTTTTCGACCCAGTCGAAGGTCGCGGGATCGGTCATTTCCTGAACAACCATTGCGACTTTCAAAGAACCGCCCTTTTTCGGCGTCCCCTCGGCCTTTGCCTTCGGGATTACATCGTCGCCCGTGATCTTGCCCAGCATACCGTAAGCTGCTGTCGCCGAAACGCCGAGCAGGGTCGCCGTACGCATAAATTCGCGACGGTCAACTTCACCCTTACGAAGTTGCTCGCATAGTTCGGGAACATAGGGATGAACCCTTTTTCCGTCTTCTCTAACCGCTTCTTTCGTCATTTCTGTCTCCCAGGTCATGTTGCTTCTGTTCTTTGGTCCGTGCGTCGCGTCAGGTTCCGCCCATGCCAGCTGCCACTTCACAAAATTCCATTTACCGATCAGTATTTTGGCACCTTCGCGTGGATATCGCAAACACCCACCGGCCGGGCATACCTTAAGTTACTGACGTGCAAACGAAACCTCTGGTACACCAATCAGGGTACCATAAGGCGTGGCTGAAGCCGTGATGGCAGATATCTATCGTGACAGATTTTTTTATGGGCACGATACGAATCGACGGTGCCAATTTTCCCTGCTTTAGTCTGTTTGTTCGTTTTTTGTGTTAAAAAGACTATCCGCTGAAATTCGCGCCAAGTTGCGACATCCCGACATCAACTTGGTCAATCACGACGTATGTTTGACCACTCAAGGTCATGCGAGAAGCGTCTCCACCAGCACTTCACTCTCCAAAGTCCGATGTACAGGACATTTATCGGCGATTTCTAGGAGCCGCGCGCGTTGCTCATCGCTCAGATCCCCTCGCAGATGGAGTTCGCGCTCAATTCGGTCCAGCCGTCCGCTTTTGGTCTCGCAATTTGCACAGTCTTCAGCGTGTATCTTTGAGTGAGCCAGCGTGACCTCGACCTGCTCCAGGGGCCAGCCTTTGCGGTCGGCGTAGAGCCGTACCGTCATTGAGGTGCAGGCGCCCAAGCCACTCAAAAGAAGGTCATAAGGTGTCGCGCCACTCTCATCGCCGCCGTAGCTTTCCGGTTCGTCGGCCCGGAGCCGATAAAACTCGGTTGCTATATCCTGGGTGAACTTTCCTTCACCCGTTTCCCGCACCACCACTTTTCCGGCTTTCGCACGTACTGCGTCCTCATTGCTGGCATCTTCGCCGAGATAGCGAGAGGCCCAGGCAGAAAGGACCGTTGCAATATAAGCGGCATCCGACTTTTTGGAGACCAGATGGTCGGCGCTGTCCAAAGACACGAAGCTTTTTGGATGTTTCGCCGCGCCGAAGATCTTCGCCGCGTTTTCAATACCGACCGTTTGATCGATCGGAGAATGGAAGACAATCAGCGCTTTCTTGAGGCTAGATACAGACTGTTGGAGATTTCGCTCCGAGATGTCATCCAGGAACTGTTTTTTGATCCGGAAGGGTCGTCCCGCCAAGAGGACTTCTGCTTCACCGCGATCCTCGATCTCCGGCTTTGCTTCTTGAAAGAGGTGCGCCACATGAGCCGGTTCGGCCGGCGCGCCGATGGTCGATACGGCCAAAGCCTCGGGAACGGAAGCAGCGGCCGCGAGAACAGCGGCGCCGCCCAGGCTGTGTCCAATCAGGATTTTCGGGGCTTCGCGGGTTTCACGGAGAAAATCGGCCGCCTTGACCAGGTCAGCCACATTGGAGGAAAAATTGGTATTGGCGAATTCACCCTCGCTTGCACCCAGGCCGGTAAAGTCAAAGCGAAGAACCGCAATTCCTTCTGCCGCGAGTCCTGCGGCGATCCTCGAGGCCGCGTAGATATCCTTGGTGCAGGTAAAGCAATGCGCAAACAAAGCATAAGCACGCGGTTTTCCCGCCGGCGAATCCAGACGCGCCGCCAGCATTTCGCCGCCAGCCCCAGGAAATGTCAGTTTCTCGTATCCGGCGGCCATAGCGGTATCTCCTGCAGCATGATGATCCGCGAAGTCTATCCGAATGGAGCACTGCGTCGAGCGCAAATCCCCTAACCGCGATACAGTTCGGAATCGCTCTGCAAGCTATAACGCCAACTTCAATCCTTCATGACTAGCGACGAAACCCAGCGACTCATAAAAGCGTATCGCGTCGGGCCGCGCTTTGTCGGATGTCAGCTGCACCAGACCGCAACCGCGCTCTCGGCACTGTTCGATTGCCCAACCAAACATCTGCCGCCCCAAGCCCTCGCCGCGAGCGCCCGCGGCAATGCGGACGCTTTCGATCTGACCACGCCACATGCCCAGCCTTGAAAGCCCTGGAACGAAGGTCAGTTGCAGGCAACCTAGTAAGGCCCCTTCCCGCTCCACGACGGCAAGCAACTGGTTTTCATCTCGTTCAATCGCTTCAAAGGCGTCCACATAAGCCTGATCGAGTGGTACACCCGGACGCTCGCGCGTCATTCCGAGCTCATCGTCGGCAAGCAGTGAGACGATTCCGGGCAGGTCCTTGAGGGTTGCGCGTCGAAAGCCGATCGCCTCAGTCATGCTCTTATCCTTCTTGAAAAACGCCGCCCCTCGGCTCTGTGGAGCAGATTCACAGGTCCCATTGCAGTGGACTAGGCAGGTCCGCCGCGGCGTAGTCGACACGCAGTGTTCTGCGGCTATCTTCGAGGCTCGAAGCGCCCGAACGGTGCAGCGTGAGCGCCTTAACGAACAGAAGATCTCCCCGTCGTGCTTGGCAGGACTCAATCTCACAGGCCCTGGCCGCCGCTTCTGCGTCGCCGGCAAGAACGCGTCCAAGCCGATGGCTTCCCAAGGCAAGCTCGAGGCAGCCATTCCATAAATGGCTGTCGTCGAGATGGATCCGCACGAAAAGCATCGATTCCAGTAGCGCAAGCGGCGGTTCCACGTGCCACTGGCCACCCTTTTTACTCCAAGCCAAATAGCCGGGCAATTCATGACGCTGCCTGACGGCGATCACCCGATCCTGATGCCACGGGACGGTCCAGTTGCTATCGCGAGACTTATCGAATGCAAGAGCGCGGACAGGCACGGCACCTGGTAAAAAACGGCGCGCTAAAGATGTTAAGGGGCTTTCTTCACCCACCGCATCGGCTATCGGTCCATTTAAAGCCAATCGTTCGCCCGGCGCCTGTCCCAGATCACAAATGGTATCGAATTTCAGCAAATCCGCGTCCGTTAACGCGCCCCGCACCCAGGCCCGACCCTGGCTTTCAAACCGGCAATCTTGCGAATTCATCCTTGAATCCTGAAACCATTGCTGCGATGCAAAGAATCTACTGGGCGATGCCTGTTAACGATCAGGATCGCCACTTCTCTATCGAGCGATCAAGCATACAATTGAGAATCAGGTCTTCATCATATGAGCAATGACCCCGGAAACAATGACACCACGCCTGAAAATCCTCGAACTTCAGAGCTTGTGAGCAAAACAACTCTCTTCAAGCGTTACTTTAGCCTAGACGAGTATGTTGTTCGCCATAGCCTGTTTGCCGGCGGTCTGTCACAACCCATCACCCGCGAGATCTTTGAGCGCGGCCACGCAGCGGCAGTGGTACCCTATGATCCCGTGGCCGATGCCATCGTCTTTATTGAGCAGTTTCGAATGGGCGCTTTCGCTGCCGACATGCAACCCTGGCTGTTCGAATTCGTTGCAGGCATCATCGATCCCGGCGAAACACCGGAAGATGTCGTCCGCCGCGAGGCCGTCGAGGAAGCCGGTTGCAAGATCGAGGACCTGGTTCCCATCGGCCGGCTTCTGGTCAGTCCGGGTGGATCGAGCGAAACGCTGTCACTCTTTTGCGGCCGTGTCGACAGCACCACTGTCGGTGGCCTTCATGGCCTGGAAACTGAAGGCGAGGATATCCGCGCGTTCGTCCTGCCCTACCAGGAAGCCTGCCAACTGCTGAAACAAGGCGAGATTACAAACCTCTTCACCTTTGCCGCCTTGCAGTGGCTGGTCTTGAATCGCGAGGAATTGCGCGCTAAGTGGCTATAACGAGTTCACGTGCGCGTGACCGGCAAATCCTTGAAACCTGCCACCCCCTGCCGTTAGTCTCTGGCCCCTTGGTTTCACCAATTTGATAGCGCCAGCATCACTTATTTGTTCAACCTGCCCAAAGCGAAGAAAAATTCCATGAATGTCCGCGACGGATTTATCGACACAATCGGCAATACGCCCCTGATCCGCCTGAAACAGGCGTCCGAAGAAACTGGATGCGAGATCCTAGGAAAGGCCGAGTTCCTCAACCCTGGTGGTTCGGTTAAGGACCGGGCGGCGTGGGCGATCATCAAGGACGCCGAAGCCCGGGGTCAGATCAAGCCGGGCGGCGTCATCGTCGAGGGCACGGCGGGCAATACCGGTATCGGCCTTGCGCTCGTGGCGCGGGCGCGCGGCTACCGAACCGTTATCGTTATTCCGGAGACTCAGTCTCAGGAGAAAAAAGACATGCTGCGGCTCTGCGGCGCGGATCTGCGCGAGGTCCCCGCGGTGCCATACAAAAACCCGGACAACTACGTCCACTGGTCCAGGCGCCTGGCCGAGGAACTGGCCGAATCTGAACCAAACGGCGCGATCTGGGCCAACCAGTTCGACAATACCGCCAATCGGCAAGGCCACATTGAAACGACCGGTCCCGAGCTCTGGGGCCAGACCGATGGAAAAATCGATGGCTTTGTCTGCGCGGTTGGTACAGGTGGAACGCTGGCCGGCACCGGCATGGCTCTGAAAGAGCGGAACAAGGACGTGGTCATCGCCCTCTCCGACCCCATGGGTTCCGCGATCTACAATCACGTCAAGAACGGTGAGTTAAAGGCGGAAGGCAGCTCCATTACCGAAGGCATCGGACAAGGCCGGATTACCGCCAATCTCGAAGGCGCGCCAATCGACGACGCCTTTCAGATCAGCGATCAGGAAGCCATGCCTATCGTCTTCGATCTCTTCGAAAACGAAGGTTTCTGTCTTGGCGGCTCGAGCGGTATCAACGTCGCGGGCGCCATCCGTCTGGCCAAACAAATGGGCCCAGGCCATGTCATTGCGACGGTGCTCTGCGACTACGGCACCCGCTATCAGAGCAAGATGTTCAATCCTGCTTTCCTGCGGGAAAAGGATCTTCCGGTTCCAGCCTGGCTCGAGGGCATGTAACCGCCCCGTTCAGACACTACGCAGTAACCAGACAACACCGCCAACTGACCAAAGCTTTTGGGGACAAGAATGGAACTTCTCTTTCGTGACGACGCTTATCTCACGCAATGCGAGGCAACGGTCGTATCGGTCGGCGAAGAGGGTCTAAGGCTAGACCGCACAGTGTTTTATCCCATGGGCGGCGGTCAGCCCGGTGACGTCGGTGTGCTGAAAACCGCGTCGGGCGGCGAAATCAAGGTGATCGATACGCGCAAGGGCGAAACACATGAAGACGTCGTCCATGTGCTGGACCCGGATGCCACCGCACCTGAGGTCGGTAGCAAAGTAACCGCTGAGATCGACTGGGAGCGGCGGTACCGTCTCATGCGGATGCATTCCTGTCTTCACTTGCTCTGTGCCGTGGTCACCGGCGACGTCACGGGTGGCCAAATCGGCGAAGAAAAAAGCCGTCTCGATTTCAATCTGCCGGATACGCAGCTCGACAAAGAAGCTCTTACTGCGGACTTGAACCGCCTGATCGAAGAAAACCATCAGGTCGCCCAGCGCTGGATTACGGATGAAGAGCTAGCAGGAAACCCTGATCTCGTCCGTACCATGTCGGTCAAACCGCCAAGCGGATCCGGACAGGTGCGTCTGCTCGATATCGCCGGTGTCGACCTTCAGCCCTGCGGCGGGACCCATGTGCGCGAAACGGGCGAGATCGGCCGCGTGCGCATCGGCAAGATCGAAAACAAGGGCCGGCAAAACCGCCGGATCAATATTCACTTCGACGGCTGAAAATGCCATGATTCGGGACGCGTAAGCGGACGCGATTCGCTCCCTCTTCATTCCGGCTAAAAGGCAGGTGCCATGCTCGACGCAAATTTTTCCTCCCTGGTCAGCACAGAATGGCTGGCGGAGCATATGGACGCACCAGACGTCAGGGTCGTCGATGCCAGCTATTACCTGCCGCACGAGGGTTTAAACCCGCGCACGGAATACGATGACGAGCATATTCCCGGCGCTGTGTTCTTCGACATCGACGAGATCGCTGACACTTCGAGCAATCTGCCCCATATGCTGCCGCCGCCCGAGAAGTTCGCATCGCGGGTGCGCAGGCTGGGTCTCGGAGACGGCAATCGGATTGTTGTCTACGATCAACGGGGCATTATGTCGGCGCCGCGCGTCTGGTGGACCTTTAAGATCTTCGGGCACGATGACGTGGCGGTTCTCGATGGCGGTCTGCCGAAATGGCGGCATGAAGGACGGCCCCTGACCGATGCGCCGCCCTCCCCGGCGGAGCGCCATTTTACGCCGCGCTTCAACACCTTCATGCTGCGGGAAAAAGACCAAATCCTCAGCAATCTATCCAGCAAGCGGGAACAGGTTCTCGATGCGCGTTCGCGGGAACGCTTCGCCGGCGAGGCGCCGGAACCGCGTTCGGGGCTGCGCAGCGGCCACGTTCCAGACAGCCTGAACCTACCCTTTACCGATCTAATCGACCCCACGTCGCAGACCTTCAAACCAACCGAAGAGCTGCAGAGTTTGATTTCCGGCGCAGGCATCGACCCTAAGAAGCCTGTCATTACAACCTGCGGCTCCGGCATCACAGCTGCCGTCCTCGCGCTGGCGCTGGAACTGACCGGTCACCGGGACTACTCGGTTTACGACGGCTCCTGGGCGGAATGGGGTCTCGCGGGTGATACGCCCGTTGAAGCCTGAGCAAAGCTGCCGGCGGCGCGAGGTGTCATTTTGACCGGAAAGACCGAACTCCAGATACGTTCCTATGCGCCGGCAGACCGCGATGAGGTTGTCCGGCTCTGGGACGAATGCGGTCTTCTGATTTGGTACAACGATCCAGATGAAGACATCGCACGCTGGCTTGAGACACCAACCTCAGAGATCTTCGTCGGCGAATTGGACGGGCGGGTTATCGCCACGATATGCGTCGGCTTTGACGGTCACCGCGGCCGCCTCAACTACCTTGCCTGCGCCCCGGCACAACGCGGTCAAGGCTTCGCATCTCATATGGTCGCAACGGCCGAAAACTGGCTGAAAGAGCGGGAAGTTCCCAAAGTCGAGCTGCTGATCCGGGAAAACAATTTGGCGGTCAAAAAATTCTACCGCCGGATCGGTTATCATATGAATGTTTGCCATATCATGCAGCGCTGGTTGGTGGAGGGCATGGACGCGCCGGCAAAGCAGGCAACAAGACCGGACGGCAAGATCGAGAACACCATAACCTACCTCGAGATGACCGAACGCCCCCAACAGCCGATTGCGCATCTGAATGACGAGCGAAAAGTCGCATTGCTGCGATGTAAGCACCCACCCCTCGCCTTCTATCGCTATCTGTACAACACAGTCGGCGAACCCTGGCTCTGGTGGGAACGGCGCGCAATGGACGACGACTTGCTAACAGAGATCATCCAAGATCCCAAGGTCGAGATCTACGTCCTCTATGTGGATGGCGCGCCAGCGGGTTACGCAGAGCTCGACCGCCGGCAGGAAGGCGAGATCGAACTGGAGTATTTCGGTTTGATGCCCGACTTCATCGGCCAGGGGCTCGGTCCCTACCTTCTGACCTCCGCGATCGATATTGCCTGGAGCTATGCGCCTTCAAGACTGCATCTGCACACCAATACCTTCGATCACCCCAAGGCGCTCTCCGTGTATCAACGTTGCGGTTTCAAAGCCTACAAGCAAGAAACAGTCTTTATCGACGATCCTAGGCTGACCGGTCAGTTCCCTGCCTGACTTTCCCAAAGACGGCCTGCTCTCTCCTGACATAATGCTGTCAGGAGCGTTTTGCTAATCTAGACGGACAGATCAAGTTGGGCCGCCGGCCGGACTGCTGCTGGCCCGGCTGGCGAGATAAAATCGGCCCAGGTTGCGTTGTGATGCACGATGATATCGCGCGCGGAGAGATGCGCCCGCTCGGCTGTCGTGTGGCCATCCTCGGGCACTGTGGTTCGATAACCGCGTGCCAGCGCGCTACGAACCGTGGTGTCGACACAGTACTCGGTCGCGCAACCTGTAATGATGAGGTGTTCGATGGAAGCTGCTCGCAGCAGATTCTCGAGATCTGTCGACAGAAAGGAATCGCAGGCCGTCTTTCTGACGAAGCGGTCACCTTCCTTGACCTCGAGTTCCGGAAGCAAATGCCAGCCGGGCGCATCGGGGTGATGCGGATCGCCTTCAGGACCGTCATGCTGGACGAACACGACTATACCTTGCTTGTCACGCACCCTCGCAGCCAACTCGTTGATCCGGCGCACCAGACCGTCGGCATCGTAACGCGGCGTTTCCTGCGAAAAAGAGCCTTGCTGCATATCGATAACAATCAACGCGGTGGACATTTCCGCCTATCCTTGCCTGGCCTGACTCGACGTCTTGAATTCGATTACGAAAGAATAGACCGACACTGCGGCGCTGTCTCGGTCGGAGAACTCTATGCGACGGGCTGATCGACTCTTCGACATTATCCAGATCCTGCGATCTGCAGGTAAACCGGTCACAGCGGACGAGATCGCCACACGGCTGGAAGTCACAGTGCGCACGATCTATCGCGACATCGTTACCTTGCAAGCCAGCCGTGTCCCCATTGAGGGCGAAGCTGGCGTCGGATATATGCTCCGCGCGGGTTTCGATCTCCCACCGCTCATGTTCAGTTCGGATGAGACAGAGGCCCTTCTGGTTGGCATGAGCCTGTTGAGGCGGACAAGCGACCGCGGCCTCCACTCAGCAGCAGAATCGGTGCTGGCAAAGGTCGAGGCCGTTCTTCCAAACGACCGGAAGGCCCCGCTCGCGATACGTCCCTTCTATGTTTGCGATTACGGCGCTGAGCCCTCTCCCCTCATCGACCTTGCGGATATTCGCAAGGCGGTAAGGGAAAGCCGGAAACTGGAGATCGATTACCGGGACGCGGAGGGCCGGGAGACCACCCGCATCATCTGGCCCATCGCCGTTGCTTACTATGTCGAGGTTGAGCTGATCTGCGCCTGGTGCGAACTGCGGGAAGACTTCCGGCACTTCCGGGTTGACCGGATCAGTAACATCGCCTTCCTCGAAGACAGCTTCGCCGACTCTGGCCGGCAGCTGGTCGATGAATGGATGGCGGCAACAGACGGTCGCCAAAACGCCGTTTCCCACTCCTGACAAAACGCTGTCAGGAGCTTTGTGCTTCACTTGCCGCCTATTCAAGCCACGACAAACAGTGAGAGTGCAATGAGTCAGGAAGTGATCCTCAAAACGGGTTTCGAAACCAAGTCGATGCTAATGGAGCCTCACTGGCTCGTCACTTTCCAGGCTCCGGTCGAGGACGTTGACCGTATCTTCGAGGAAATCGTCCGGCATACGCCGCTGCAACACGGTAAAACCGACCGCAACGCCTTTCGAACCGCAAGCGGCCAGGAGTACTACCGGCCGCGCGAGGGAACGCCAACGGGAGCGGAAAACGAAGTCCGTAAACGTCCGGGCGTTGACGAGATCTCCTTCTTCATCGCGCGGGATCAAGAGCTATTAAATCGGATCATCGAAGGCATCTACGAGGTTCACAGCTATTACGAGCCGGTTGTCTTCGTGCGGGAGGTCCTACGCAGCCGTTGCCGAGGGCTTGACGATTCCCAAAACCCGCATCGCTGGTGGAACAAAGGCGGTGACTGGAAAACGGCATAACCGCGCGCTGGCGACGGCAAAGGCGGCTTACAGAAAGGGCGGAGCGCGCATCAATCCGCCGTCGAGCCATAGGGCATTAGGCCCTCGCTCCAGTTCGCTCGCTTTGCCTGCACCAAAGTGCCGGTCATAGACTTCGGCATAGTTCCCGACGCTTTCGATGATTTTATAGGCCCAAAGACGATCGAGCCCCAGTTCTTCGCCAAAATTTCCTTCAAACCCCAGAAGGCGAAACACGGCGGGATCTTTTTCGCTGGATGCGATGGATGCCAAGTTTTCGGAAGAGACCCCCTTCTCCTCCGCAACGATCATTGCGAAGACACCCCAGCGGATCACATTGAGCCAAGCGCGATCATCGCTCGCGGTAACGGGACCCAATAGGTTCTTGGAGAAAAGCTCTGGCAGAATCTCGTAGTCTTCGTCAGCCTGAGCGCGCGCACCTGCCAGTACAAGGCGCCCGGCCATTACTGCTGCACAGGCGCCGCTCTGCAGCTCTCGAACAGAAGCCGCGACCGTGTCAGTCTCAAGCGTTGAAAGGGTAAGCCGGTTCTCGGATGCGAAAGCTTCCAGGCGTCCTGTCGCCTCTTCCCCGCCACTGACACATATGGTCTTGCCGTCCAGCTCCAGAGCGTTCCCAAGCGCATCCGCGCGACGGACCATCAGAGCCAAACTGTCGACAAAGGCATTGCCAGCAAAGCTCACTTCCCGACGGCCGAAGAGAGCGTCTTCGTGGAGCGCCAGCACGTCGATCTGCCGATCGCTCAGGGCTTTAAGACCAGCCTCGCCCGCAACCGGAACAAAGACGACCCGATCGGCTTTTCCAAAGACCGCCACAGACCAAGTGCGGCATAAATCGATTTCGAACCCGGCCAGTTCTCCGTCGGCCGTCCGCGCGGCGAGCCCCGGTCGCTCGGACTGCACGCCACAGCGCAGCTCCCCACGCTCACGCACGGCATCAAAGACTTCGCCGGCAGCGACGCCCGACGCTCCCAAGGCGTTCAATGCGAAGAGAAGAAGAAAGGAAAGCGGCGCGATTCTCAGCATGCCGAAATGAGATAAGAAAAAGGGCGCAACCCGAAGTCCGCGCCCTTGTTTTCCTAGTGAGCCAGGATCTGGCTGAGGAACTTTTGCGTCCGCTCCGATTGCGGATTGTTAAAGAACTCCTCAGGCTCATTCTGCTCGATGATCTCACCGCCATCCATGAAGATGACCCGGTTCGCCACTTTCCGCGCGAAGCCCATTTCGTGGGTCACGCAGATCATGGTCATGCCGGTTTCGGCCAGGTTCACCATGACCTCCAGCACTTCCGCGATCATTTCCGGATCGAGCGCCGAGGTCGGCTCATCGAACAGCATGATGCGCGGGTTCATGCAGAGCGAGCGGGCGATGGCCACACGCTGCTGCTGTCCGCCGGACAGCTGACCGGGATATTTGTTGGCCTGCTCCGGAATCCGCACCTTGTTGAGGAACTCCATCGCGGTTTCCTCGGCCTCGGCCTTCGGTACTTTGCGGACCCAGATTGGGGCCAGAGTGCAGTTCTCGAGAACCGTAAGATGCGGGAAGAGATTGAAGTGCTGGAAGCACATGCCCACTTCCCGGCGGATCGCATCGATGTTCTTCAGATTGCCGGTCAGCTCGATGTCATCGACAATGATCTGGCCCTGCTGATGCTCTTCCAGGCGGTTGATACAGCGAATCATCGTCGACTTACCGGACCCCGAAGGCCCGCAGACGACGATACGCTCGCCACGGCGCACGGTCAGATTGATATCCTTAAGGACATGGAACTGACCGTACCACTTATGCATCCCGATGATCTGGATGGCGACTTCGTCGGATACACCCGGCACCGACACGGTCTGAGCAGCTTCAGACATAACTTTCTCCTATCGCTTGTGACCGGTATGCAGCTTGGCTTCTAGCCAGATACTGTACCGGGACATGCCGAAACAGAATACCCAATAGATGAGGCCCACGAAGACATAGGATTCGTATATTAGTCCTAGCCAGTTGGGGTGCGTAATAACGGTTTTGGCAATACCGAGCAGGTCGAACAGACCGATGATCAACACCAGCGACGTATCCTTGAACAGGCCGATGAAGGTGTTGACGATTCCCGGAATCACGATGCGCAGTGCCTGCGGGAGGATGATCAGGTTCATCATCTTCCAGAAGCTTAAGCCCATCGCTGCCGCCGCTTCATACTGTCCCTTCGGAATCGCCTGCAAACCGCCGCGGATCACCTCCGCCATATAGGCTGCAGAGAAGAGAGCCACACCGATCAGTGCCCTCAGAAGTTTGTCGAAGTTCACGCCTTCCGGCAGGAACAGCGGCAACATGACGGACGACATGAAGAGGATGGTAATCAGCGGTACGCCGCGCACGAACTCGATGAAAACCACGCACATGGAGCGCACGACAGGCATGGTCGAGCGCCGTCCCAAGGCGAGCGCGATTCCGATGGGGAACGAGGCGACGATACCGGTCACGCCGATCACAAGGGTAAGCAGCAAGCCGCCCCACTGCGGTGTCTCGACCGTGGTCAGAAGTGCGTCTTCGCCAGCACCGGTGCCGCTGAGCAGGAAAAAGCCCGTGATCGGCAGCAGAGCCGTGTTGATGAAAAGCAGCTTCCGGAACGGAATTTTGTCGAAGAGAACCGGCAGGATCGCGAGGATCAGGATCAGACCGCAAAGGTATACGCGCCAAAGCTCTTCAGGCGGATAGAAACCGAAGAAGAACTGATTGGCACGAACGCCGATCAAAGCCCAACAGGCCCCCGAAGACGTGCAGTCGTCACGCGTCGCACCTTCGAAGTCGGCGCTAAAGAAAGCCCAGTCCAGAATGGGCGGGATCGCCCAGATCAGGACCAGGATCGACAAGATCGTCAGAATCGAACTGAAGATGCCCGAGAAAAGGTTCTGCTTCAGCCATCCGACGACACCTACTGTGCCCGCGGGTGGCGGCAGATCCGGATGCTCTCCTGGTGGATAATGCTGACCCGGGGCTGCGTTTTGCGTGAAATCACTCATTTTCAGCCCCCTTATCTTTCAACCAGCGCAATGCGCTTGTTGTAATAGTTCATGAACATCGAGATCAGCAAACTGATCGCCAGATAGACCAACATAGTGATCATAATGACCTCGATCGCCTGACCCGTTTGGTTCAGCGAAGTTCCGCCGAAGGTCGAGACCAGATCGGGATAACCAATGGCGATCGCCAGTGACGAATTCTTTGTCAGGTTCAAATACTGACTGGTCAGCGGCGGCACAATCACCCGCAAGGCCTGCGGCAGAATGATCATCCGCATGGTCCAGCTAGGTTTAACCCCAAGCGAATAAGCCGCTTCTGTTTGACCATGGCTCACAGCCTGAATGCCCGCGCGGACGATCTCGGCGATAAAGGCCGCCGTGTAGATCGTCAGTGCAAACCAGAGCGCCACAAATTCGGGCCGGAGAACCATTCCGCCCTTAAAGTTGAAGCCCTTCAGCACTGGGACATCGAAGGTCACCGGGAAACCGGAGATAACAGCGGCAACCAAGGGAAGCCCTATGATCAAGCCAACCGATATCCAAAAGACGGGCATGATCTCGCCGGTCGCTTCCTGGCGTTTCTTCGCCATCTTGGAAATCACGACAGAGGCCACGACCGCTATCACGAAACCGATCAGAATCAAGCCGGAGCCATCGCCGAACAGGGGCTGTGGCATATAGAGCCCGCGGCCGTTCAAAAAGACGGTTTCGCTGACGACTTGGATACTATCTCGAGGTTTGGGAAGGGTAATGACCACGCCATACCAGAAGATGATATGAAGCAGCAGCGGAAGGTTCCGCATCACCTCGACGTAACTGTAAACGAGCTTTGCAACCAGCCAGTTTTTCGACAGGCGCAGCACACCGAGAACGACACCAAGAAGTGTAGCAGCGATAATTCCACTGATCGAAACGGCAAGCGTATTGAACAAACCGACAAAGAACACGCGTCCATGGGTGTCCGTTGCGGTGTAAGGAATCAGCGACATGGCCACGTCGTAGCCAGCCGGTGCGTTCAGAAAACCGAACCCGGTCGCGATGCCACGCACTTCCAAATTGTGCGCCGTGTTTAAGCCGATGTAGACGAAGAAGATGACGACCGCGAGGAACGCAAGGGCTTGAAAGAAAATCGCCCTGGTTCTTTGGTCCGTCAGAAATGAACCGCCCTTTGGTCCATCAAAGGTCTGTGTAGCCATGCCGCCCCCTGCTGGCTGCCCTGAAGGTTCGGACCCCCGTTCTGGTCCGCGCTATCAGTGACTGAGAACGACTTGAAGCACGCCAAGCAGTAAGCCTGGCGTGCTATTCAAGTCACGTTAAGCAGTTGTATCTGCCTTATTAACGCATCGGCGGGGCATAGAGGATGCCGCCGTCGGTCCAAAGAGCGTTCAGGCCGCGTTCGAGAGCCAGAGGCGTGGTGGTGCCAAGGTTGCGCTCGAAGGTCTCACCGTAGTTGCCGACCTGCATGATGATGTTCTTCGCCCAATCGGCCGGCAGACCCAGCTGCGCGCCCATGTCACCCTCGGCGCCCAGAAGACGCAGAACCTCGGGGTTCTTGGAAGAAGAAGCCATTTCCGCAGCGTTTGCGGCGGTCACACCCAACTCTTCTGCAACGATCATCGCGTTCAGAGTCCAGCGTGCGATGTCGCCCCACTGGTTATCGCCATGACGTACAAGCGGGCCAAGCGGCTCTTTCGAGATGATTTCCGGCAGGATGATGTGCTCGCTAGGATCGGACATGGTCGAACGCTGAGCGGCCAGACCGGAAGCGTCCGTGGTGTACACATCACAGCGTTCTTCCTCGTAAACGCCACGGCCTTCAGCGGAAGTCTCGATGACAACCGACTCATAGCTCATGCCGTTGGTGCGGAAGTAGTCTGCCAGGTTCAGCTCGGTGGTGGTGCCGGTCTGGATGCAAACCGAAGCGCCGTCGAGTTCCTTGGCGCTAGTGACGCCGAGGCTCTTACGAACCATAAAGCCCTGACCGTCGTAGTAGTTAACGCCGACAAACTCGAAGCCGAGGTTAACGTCACGCGAGAAGGTCCAGGTGGTGTTCCGTGCCAGAACATCGATTTCGCCGGACTGCAGAGCGGTGAAACGCTCTTTAGACGTGGTCGGCGTGTACTTCACCTTGGCGGCATCGCCGAAGATCGCCGCAGCCATCGCCCGGCAGAAGTCCACATCGAATCCAGCCCACTGGCCCTGATCGTCAGGAGCCGCAAAACCGGCAAGACCAGTGGTAACGCCGCACTGGACGTGACCCTTGGCCTTGATGTCGTCGAGCGTGCCCGCCGATGCACCAGTGGACAACGCGGTAGCCGCAGCCGCGGCAAAGAGAAACTTTCCAAGCTTCATTGGTAGGATCTTCCCTGCTGTTCAATTCAGTAATCTTGTTGTTTTTGTGTGATTGCGCTGTGTCCACGCCGTGTCGCTATATTTTTGACCTTACGCGGATCGCCGTGCGACAGCACCTCACGGACAAACCATGTCGCATCAGGCCGTGAAACGCAACAGGGCTAAACCACCAAGAAGCAAATTGTTACCGGACAATGACGATAAGATGCTGAATTTAAGGATAAAAAAGGAAGAGAAGCACATCTAAAAGGTTGTTGATGTGAAGTCTTACATCGCCGATAGGGCGATTTTTGCGCCGCTGTTAATACAATTTCAGCTGCTCTTTGTCTTAGCGCAATGCGCCCCCATACAACTGGCGGCAAAAAGGACACGTGCCAACAATGAACCAAAGGTTGGCAAGCAAGGGATCAGCCTGTCATAACCATGTTATCTCTGCATTCTGAGCGTCTTGCCGGAATAGAGCAGATCCTCGCGTTAACCTTTATTGTGCGGACCCGTTGTATGTCATCTCAAGACCGTAAACCTGATACGCTTCTGGCGCATCTCGGCCGCGATCCAAAATCGCAGCATGGCGCGGTCAATCCACCCGTGTATCACGCCTCCACGATTCTCTATGAAAATGTGGACAGCCTCAGGCGCGCAAAAGACATCCGCATGAATCGAGACGCGGTCACCTACGGCCGCGCTGGCACTCCAACCACCTTCGCGCTGCAGGATTCTGTGGCTGCTCTGGAAGGCGGTTACGGAGGTATCGCGGTCTCATCGGGACTTGCAGCGGTCACGGCCAGTATCATGGCGCTGGTCGAGACGGGCGATCACGTCTTGATGACTGATTCGGTCTATGGGCCTGCGCGGGCCTTCTGCGATTCCACGCTTAAACGCTTCGGTGTGGAAACCACATACTACGATCCGCGGATCGGCGGCGGCATCTCAAAGCTGATACGTGAAAACACCCGTATCGTTTTCACTGAATCACCGGGTTCGCAAACCTTCGAGGTGCAGGATATTCCTGCAATTGCAGAAGCCGCTCACGCAGCTGGCGCCGCTGTCCTCTTGGATAACACCTGGGGAACGCCTCTCTATTGCAAGTCCTTCGAACTGGGCGTCGATGTTTCAATCCACGCTGGCACCAAGTACATCGTCGGTCATTCAGATGCGATGCTCGGATTAATCGTCACCAGCGAAGCCTTCTATGAAAAAGTGCGCCGCGGCGTCATGTCGATTGGACACAATGCTGCCCCCGACGATGTCTACTTGGGCCTGCGGGGTTTCCGAACACTTGCCGTTCGATTGGAAAGACATCACAAAAACGGTTTGGAGCTGGCGAGCTGGCTGCAATCGCGTCCGGAAGTCGCGAAGGTGATGCACCCTGCCCTGCCCGACGACCCGGGCCACGCCATATGGCAAAGAGATTTCAGCGGTGCCTGCGGCCTGTTCGGTCTGGTTCTGCATCCGGTTGCGCGTGAAGCGCTCGACGAAATGCTGGACAATCTCGAGCTGTTTGGCATGGGCTACAGCTGGGGCGGCTATGAAAGCCTGATCATTCCGACCGACCCTAAAAGCATCCGGACCGCGACAGAGTGGGACGAACCGGGACCGTCTTTGCGCATCCATGCCGGTCTCGAAGATCCCAGTGATCTGATTGCTGACCTCGAAGCCGGCTTCGACCGGCTAAAACGTGCTATGGCCGCAGAATGAGCGATCCGAAAACTATGTCCTCAGATGAAAACTCAGCACCGGTCTTTAAGCTAAAGGTTCAGGGACTGCCAGAAGCGATAGAACAGGAAGTCGCCTTTAACGCGGATGGATTAGTCGCCGCGATCGCCCAACAGCACGATACTGGTGAAGTGCTGATGATGGCCTGGATGAACCGCGATGCGCTTGCGGAGACTCTGGAAAGCGGCCAGGTTTGCTATTGGTCCCGGTCTCGTCAAAAACTATGGCGCAAGGGCGAATCTTCTGGACAGGTACAGAAGCTCATCGAGCTTACCCTCGACTGCGACGGCGACAGTATTTTGCTACAGGTCGATCAGGCCGGCGTCGCCTGCCACACCGGACGGCGGAGTTGCTTTTATCGCGCGGCGACGGCAAACGGAGAACTCGAAGACAGACTGGCCGTTCTTATCGACCCGAGATATCTATACGGAAAGTAAGGGATGATGGCGTTGCGCTCAGGCCGTCTCTACAGGTTGTGCCGGACTCTGGGCCAAGGTCTTTCGCTTATCTTGGCGTTCGCCTCACCGCTCAGCCTAGCAAGCGGCGCCGTGCGCGGCGAAGCGACCAGAGAGTCCGTAACTCTTTTCGCCGCCGCCAGCACCACGAATGCCGTTTCAGAAATCGTAGAACAGTTCAATCGGCAAACCGGTAACAAAGCCCGTGCGGTCTTCGCCGCCTCTTCGACCTTAGCAAAGCAAATCGTCAACGGCGCGCCTGCCGATCTGTTCCTGTCCGCAAATCAGCGCTGGATGGATTACGTCGTCGATAAATCCGCCCTGAAGGCTGCCTCGGTTGCGCCCTTGTTGAGCAACCGGCTTGTGCTTGTCGTCAGCGCTCGCAACTCGATCGACGATGAGGCCTTACCCGACGTCGTCGGCGTTGAAACGCCGTTGGTGAAGATCCTCGGTGACAGCCGGTTGGCCATCGGCGATCCGGCCCACGTGCCGGCGGGCATTTATGCCAAAGCGGCCTTGGAGTCTACGGGACTATGGAGAGCCGTTGCGCCGAGGCTTGCATATTCCGGCAATGTAAGAGCCGCCTTAGCGCTGGTGGAGCGCGGCGAAGCGGCGGCTGGGATCGTCTATGAGACCGATGCGCGGCTTGTCTCCGACATCCGGCGCGCAGGCCTGTTCCCGGAGGACAGCCATCCACCAATTGTCTACTCGTTGGCGATCACATCCAACGGAGACGATGCGGCCGTCAAGGCCTTCCATGAGTTTTTGCGCAGTCCAAAGTCTCAGGAGATCTTTGCGCGGCATGGCTTCAACGAACCGGCATCAGCCAAGTAACGGGCGGAGACCTGGTTCGCGATGTTTTCCTTAACGCCCTTGGAAACAGAAGCACTTCAACTCAGTTTGAAAGTTGCCTTCGTCGCCGTGACGGTGAGCCTGCCCTTGGGACTTGGGGCAGCGTGGCTTCTCGCGCGCTGCAGTTTTCCAGGCAAATCGCTGTTCGACGGTATCCTTCACCTGCCGCTTGTACTGCCGCCTGTCGTCGTCGGCTATATCTTGCTCGTGGTTCTCGGCCGGCAAGGATTCATTGGGCAATGGCTGGACAGCCTTTTCGGCATTACCCTCGCCTTCACCTGGCAAGGTGCGGCGGTCGCGGCCGGGGTTATGGCCTTTCCGCTTATGGTCCGCTCGATCAGACTGGCTCTTGAACTCGTAGACCGGCGGCTTGAGGACGCAGCCTTAACCCTGGGCGCCAGTGCCGTGAATGTCTTTTTCACAATCACGCTGCCATTGGTGGCGCCCGGTATCCTGGCAGGTTCACTGCTCGCCTTTGCCCGCAGCTTGGGTGAATTCGGCGCGACCATCACCTTTGCGGCCAATATCCCTGGGGCAACACAGACAATCCCCCTTGCGCTCTACAGCGTCATTCAAACGCCAGACGGCGAAACGCTGGCCTTTCGGCTCGCCGTGCTTTCTGTCGTTCTCTCTTTCGCCGCTCTCGCCGTGTCTGAGGTCATGGCAAGGCGCTTACGCGCCCGCATGACGGGTTGAGAGGCACACTTATGCTGAAGGTCGGTGTCGAGAAGCAACTCAGCAGTTTTCAACTGACAAGTCACTTCGAATGCGATTCATCAGGTGTTATTGCGCTTTTTGGACGCTCAGGCTCCGGCAAAAGTTCGATCATCAACATGCTTGCCGGCCTGCTGAAGCCCGATCAAGGACGCATCGAAATCGGAGGCCGGGTCTTATTCGATTCCGCTCAAAACCTCGACATGCCCCCACAACAAAGGCGCTTGGGTTACGTTTTTCAGGAAGACCGCCTGTTTCCACACCTGAGCGTCCGGAACAACCTCCTCTACGGTTGGAAACGTGCGCCCCAGTCCGAGCGCCGAATTCATCTTGATCAAGTCGTTTCCCTACTGGGTATCGAAGCTTTGCTGGAACGCCGCCCCAGTAGGCTCTCGGGTGGCGAAAAGCAAAGGGTCGCCTTGGGCCGGGCGCTCCTCGCAAACCCTCAGCTCGTGCTGATGGACGAGCCGCTGGCTGCTCTAGATCAAGCTCGTAAGGAAGACGTTCTGCCATTTATTGAGCGGCTGCGCGACGATTTCGATCTTCCGATTATCTATGTTAGCCACAGCATGGAGGAAATCGTCCGGCTGGCCGATACGATGGTCCTGGTGTCCGAAGGCAGGGTTGAGGCGGTTGGCGCGGTCGATGACGTCATGGGGCGCCTCGATCTGCGCCCTCTCACCGGTCGCTACGAGGCAGGTGCGGTGATCACAGCGGAAATCACTGCTCACGACAGCGCATTCGGGCTCACCGAACTGCGCTTTGGTGGCGGATTGCTGCGGATTCCTTTGCTGGAAGCACCCATCGGGACACTATTGCGTATAAGGATTCGCGCACGCGACGTCTCGCTCGCCTTGTCACCTCCTGAAGGTATAAGCATTCAAAACGTCTTCCCCGCCAAGATAACGGATATCGGCAGCGAAACCGGACCACAGGTCGATCTCAGGCTGGATGCAGGCGGCGCCGTTGTCTGGGCAAGAATCACGAAACGCGCAATGAATTCGCTTCACCTTAGTCCTGGAAAAGATATCTACGCCATGGTGAAAGCAATCGCGGTCGACCGCCACAGTCTAGGGCGTGTCACCGGGCGCGACCGGTTTTTGTCTGAGACCTAAACACTCTCTTTGAGAGTGTTTTTGCCAAACTAAATCTCAAAAAGTGCATTTATTATTGCACCTCGACCCTGTGACTTTATTTGTTTCTCAGGGTTTAGCTCAAAATGCGCCTTTTCAGAGGGCCTCTTCTTAGGAAGCCTTTAACGCCTAGCCCCTATTCTTCGGAAAAATTTTTGTGAGGGGTAAGGACGCTATGAGCACCAATGCTGCGCAGGTCATGTCGGAAGAGCAGGTCGACGAACAGGCCGAGAGTGAAGTTCTCGATGAAGCTCGGGACGTTGTATCTAATCTGGAAATCCGCCTGCAGCAGGTTCGCACCGGCAGCCTGAGCCGCGAAGAAGCCGCCACGCTGCTGTCTCAAGATGCGTCCAACCTGCGCTTGAAAGCCCGTACGGTCGCAATCAACGGTCTGGCGCCGATCACTCACCGTCTGGATGAATATCTGTCCGCCATCACGGTGATCGAAGACAAACATATTACCGACCTTCAAACCTTCGGTGACCGCATCGGCGCTCTGCTCGATGGCGACTACGTTTCGACTGAGGAAGCTGCGGAGGTTGTGCGTAATCTCCCGCAGACGATGACCTTTGACGTCAGTGACGTTACCATCACGGATACTGAAGTTACCGTCGTGCTGCCGCAGCGCTCCGCCGCCCATGTGGTCGGCCGTGAGCTGGCGGCCTGTGGCTACAGGGTCGCAACTGTTCTCGATCCGCTCGAAGCCATCGGCCTTATCGTCGAAACGCGTCCCGACCTCGTTATCACGACCGTTGTCATGCCGCGCTTGAGCGGCGTCGATTTGGCCTGTGCCCTGGCCGCCATGCCTTCGACCAAGTCGATCCCTGTTGCAGTCCTCACGAGCCTCGAGCCGAATCACCCCGATCTCGCGGCGCTTCCGATGAACTCCGGCCTCATCCGGCGCGGCCCCAACTTTGGCGACGACCTGGCAGACGTTCTGCAGCGTTTCAACATCACCTGAAGCAGCGCTAAAACAAACGAAAAAGGGCGTTCCGATCAGACTCGGAGCGCCCTTTCTTTTTGCTACAGCTAAGGCTTGCCCCCTTAGCCTCTTACTGCTTCGAGGTGCGCATCAAATTCCGCGCTGCGCATAAGCGCCTTACAACGCTCGAAACGGGTCACTGAATAGGCCCAAAAATCTTCAGCCGGATTTTCATCCGCATGCTGGATCAATCCCCACAGGGTCCAAAGCAGATCGCACATGGCTTTATAGATGACCATGCGCCCGAATGCGGCCGGAGCAACTTCGCCATCGAAGTAAGCCGACATCATCTCTCGATCCTGCGCCTCGTCGAACCCGGCTTCCACCGAGAGGTCGCCGAGATCCCAAAGCGGATCGTTCATACCTGAGTACTCCCAGTCGACGATCCACATGCGTTCGCCGTTATCGAGAAAGTTCTCGCAAAGCGGATCGCAATGGCAAGGTGCGAGCCTTGCCGGACGCTCGGCGAGCAAGCTCTTCACAGGTGCCGCGGCGGCGACAATATCGTGATAACCATTCGGGAGAGCCGTGTCTTTGCCAGCCAGGATAGAAAGATAATCGTCGATCATGGCAAAGAGCTCGAAGCGGAAGTCAAAGCTCTCACCCGAATTGTGCAATTGACGGAACGCCTGGGCTGCTCTCGCCGGCGCGCCGTTCCGGTCTTTGAAAGCTTTCGGCGTCATGGTCACGATATCCTCGATACAGCGGCTGATCATCAGCCCGCTGTCCGGATCGGCCCAAAGGACCTCTGCCGAAACATCCGCGTTCGCAGCAGCCCGCGCATTATGTAATTCCACCTTGCGATCGATATAGCTTTCGGTCCCCTTTCCCGGAATGCGCACGATCACGGGAGATGGGTTTAGGTCGACACGATAGACGAGGTTTGTCAGGCCACCGAGCCGCGTTACCAACTCCTCTTTCAGACTCTCATTCCGAAAGTCCGGCCAATTGCCTAAGGCTGCCTCTACAGCTTTAAGATCATCGGTCATGTTTCCCCCTGTTCGCCGTTAGCACTTCAGTCGCTGGTTCTCGGGATCGAAGATGGTATCTTCGCTTCGCAGGATTTTGCTGCGTTCGCCAAAGGCCTCAAGTTCAAATTCCCTTTGCGCAAGCAGTTCATTCGGCAGATAGGCGTTTATGATCGTTGAACGGAGCGTATGTCCGTAGGCCGCGCTGCAGACCAGGGAAACGGCCTCCCCTTCGAACAGGATAGGCTCCCCGCCATAAAGTGGAAGAGGTTGCTCTGAAGTAAAGCGGCATAGCCGACGTGAAACCTCTTCCCGCTTCTGAACCTCCAGTGCCGCCCGCCCGATGAAATCATCTTTGGATTTGAGATGAACCCTACCGCCTAAGCCGGCCTCGTAGGGACTATAATCTGGACCGATATCCGCGCTCCAATAGAGGTAACCTTTCTCCATGCGGAGGGATTCGATTGCGCGGTATCCCACGTCGCTAACGCCCCAGTTCTGTCCCGCGGCCCAGAGCAGATCGTAAACATGCAGAGCGAACTCGCTCGGTATATGCAGTTCCCACCCCAACTCGCCGACATAGCCAATCCGGATCGCGCGGACCGGCGCGGCGCCGATTGTGATGTCGCGCGCTGTCGCAAAAGGGAACAGTTCGTTCGATATTCCTTCTTCCGTGACAGACGACAACAGGTCCCGGGCTTTCGGACCGCAGACGTTAATCACCGCCCGCGCCGACGTCACTTCTACCAATAGGGCCGAGCCGTCTTGCGGCAGATGACGGCGGATCCAGTCGCTGTCATGCACGCCGAAGCCTGCGCCCGTCACGATATAGAAATGCTGTTCTCCCAGACGTGTAATCGTAAGATCCGCTTCGATCCCCCCGCGCTCGTTGCACAGCTGCGTATAGACGACGCTGCCTATCGCCTTATCCATGTTGGAAGCCGCCAGCCTCTGGATCGCATCCAGCGCACCAGGCCCCATTAGCTCAAACTTGGAAAAGCTCGACTGATCGATCAAAGCTACCCGTTCTCGGACGGCCTTATGTTCCTCTGCGGCAAAGCGCTGCCACCCCGGGTGTAGAAAGTCGAGTTGGTCTTCAGGCGCGACGTTGGGCGGTGCGAACCAAAGCGGACGTTCCCAACCATTCTTGGACCCAAAAACCGCGCGCTTGTTTTTAAGCCTATCGTGAAGCGGGCTGAGACGGAGTTCACGGGTAACTTGGCTCTCGGATCCCGGATAGCGCATCTTGTAGTGATGGGCATAGTGTTCCACAGCACGCGGATACATATAGGCGCGGGTCCCGTGGTGACGACCGAAGCGGCGCACATCCAATGGCCAAAGATCCAGACTGGGACGTCCCTCCAGAAGCCATTCCGCGATCATCTCTCCCGCACCACCTGCCGCGGCAATTCCGTAAAGAAAACCGGTTGCCAGCATCAGGTTTTGAAAGTCCGGCACGAACCCCATGACGAAGTCACCGTCCGCCGAATAGGGAATGGGACCATTGATAAACTGGCGGATGCCGACTTCGTTGACGACCGGCGTAACCTCAGCGGCGCATGTGGCCAGAGGTTCGAAGCGTTCCATGTTTTCCGGCAAAAGCTGGCGGGCGAATTCACCAGGGATACCACGATCTCCAAACGGCAGCGTGTCATCCTCATACCCGCCAATGACCAGGCGGCCGCCGGCATCGGGTTTGTAGTACACCAGCCGATCCGGGTCCCGCAGAGTGGGAAGTCCCGCCGGGAAACCCGGTATCGGTTCCGTCACGACGTACTGGTGCTCCACCGCGCAGGCGGGCACCTTGATGCCGAGTTTATCGCCCAGTTCGCGGCTCCACATACCTGTCGCCAGAGTGACTGTCTGCGCTTCGTAGACTCCTTCGGAGGTCATTACCTCCGCAATACGGCCTTTCTCGACTTTGAAATCGAGAACCTTCACACCCTGCCTGAGCTTAGCGCCATGCAGCCGGGCTCCTGCCGCAATCGACTGGCACAGCGATGCTGGGTCGACATGGCCATCGGTGGGAATAAACGCCGCCCCTTCCAAACCTGTAATATCGACGTAAGGGAAGAGCGCTTTCGCCTCGGATGGTGAAATGATGTTCATTTCCAGACCGAAGCTGCGGGCCATGGCGGCCAGGCGTTTCGCCTCGAGCATACGGTCCCGTGACGCGGCCAAGCGTAGGCTCCCAACCTTCTTCCAGTCGCAGGCCATGCCGGTTTCTTCTTCCAGCCGGTCGTAAAGCGCCACAGATCTTTGAAGCATGCGGGTGGTATTGCGGGAAGAGCGCAGTTGTCCGACCAAACCGGCCGCGTGCCAGGTTGCGCCTTCCGTCAAGCTGGACTTCTCCAAAAGGACGACGTCTGTCTCGCCGGCCTTCGCAAGATGATAGGCGATCGAACAGCCAATGATGCCGCCGCCGATGACGAGATGCTTCGCAGAATGTTCGGCCATGATTTCCAACCGCTAAGGACGCCCTGGTTTCAAAGCAGACTTTTATTTTCGACAAAAATCAACATTTATGATCATATTTGTTGCTTTTTGTGTTGGGGCAGGACTTTGCAACGGCCTGTGAGAGAGCACCGCTTTGGGAACTAACTATGTCGAAATATGAGCAAGAGGTAATGGAGGCCATCGGCCTGCGGGGCCGGATCAGCGTCAACGAGTTAGCTGATCGTCTTAAGGTCAGCGACCAAACCGTTCGAAGAATTGTCAAACCGATGGTCGAGCGCGGTCAGGTCCGAAAGGTCCACGGCGCCATCGTAAGCACTAAAAGCGTCATCGATCCCCCTTTCCTCGCGCGTATGAACCACAATCGGGAAGAAAAGATCGCGATCGCGAATGAGGTCGCGCGGATTGTGGAGAACGGATCGTCGCTCGCAATCGATACCGGTTCGACATCTGCCTTTATCGCCCAGGCACTACGCCAACACCGCGATCTGACGGTCGTTACCAATTCAGCCTTCGTCGCCAGCTCGCTCAGTCTGATCGAAGGCAATAAGGTCTTCATGGCCGGAACGCAATTGCGCAGCCACGACGGCGCCGCCTTCGACCGGGCTGCCTTCGATGTGATCGCGTCTCTGCAGGTAAATTATGCCGTCCTATCGGCGTCGCTCGTGCATCCGCAACGCGGTTTCCTGGTTCAGGAGCAGTGCGAGCTCGACATTTCGAAAGCCATGATGGCCGTCGCCGATAGCGTTATCATGGCCGTCGATCAGTCCAAATTCGAGGGGAACAGCGCGGCTCTGGCGTTGCCGCAGCTTCGAGAAAGCGATTTTCTGATTGTGGACCGCCAGCCGCCGAAGGATTTTGACCGGCTCTTGGATGGTCTGACGTTACGGATTGCTCAAGGCCAGACTAAAGACTTGGGCTAGGAACTCGTAGCGCCGATTTCCCGGCTTTAGTGCAGACGCCGACGGTTCGGGTGAGCCAGGTTCTGAGCAAGACCCTCATTCTTAAAATCGACCTCGTCGAACTTGATCCCAATGCCATTCCAGGCATGGCGAACAACCGTACCGGTAAAATCACCCAAGGCTTCAATCTTCATTTCCACCGGAAGGCCGATTTCGGGCCGGCACGAGGTTTCCAGAAAGACTCCACCCCCCGAGACGTCCACGGCCGAACAGGGATTCCAATCTTCTCCCAGCTTCAGCGTGGCTCCATTGGTCGACCGGTAGCGCCGATATCTGCGGCGTTGGTCCTGCCGTCCACTCAACGTCATTGGGTGCACTCCTTCTCTCTTTCTTATCTTTCGTTCCGAAGGTCCGACGATAAAGATCACATTTTTCTAAAGTCTTGCAAAGTTCGGTTAACAGGATCGTTTACCACAAGAAATTGGTTGCGGGACAAACTATTTTCAATCTGTTAAAGCTTTCTCGCAGCCGTTTTAACACGGCAATGTGCTCTTTCTAAATTTTTGCTTTTCTTACAAGAGGTTCTGCATGTCAGATCAAGTCACCGCGTCACACATCCTCCTTATGTACGAGGGCTCCCAGCGTTCCAGTGCGACGCGTTCCAAAGATGAAGCCTTGAGTCTGATTCAGGATCTTAAGACTCGACTCGAAGAAGGCGCCGATTTCGGCGAACTCGCCCGTACCCATTCCGACTGCCCTTCCGGTCAAAACGGTGGCGACCTCGGACCGTTCGGTCGGGGCATGATGGTCCCGGCATTCGAAAGCGCGGCTTTTTCGATGGACATTGGCGGCACGAGCGATGTTGTCGAGACGCCCTTTGGCTACCACCTGATCCAGCGCACAGCTTGAAGCTCCCGAGCGGCAAGATCTTCCTGAAAACAGTGGCGGCAGCATGAAGACCCATCAGATTCCGATCGACGGCATTTACATCCCGGTAAAGCTGAAAAAGGAACTCGACGAGGACAAGATTGCGGAACGGGCGGAGAGCCTGCTCGAAGAAGGCGAGCAAAAACCCATCCAGGTTCGAAAGGACGATAAGAAGGGTTACGTTCTGGTCAAAGGCCTTAATCGGCTGGAGGCCTGCCGTGCGCTGGGAGAAACCGAGGTCGATTGCCTGATCGTCGCGGCGCGTCAGTATTGATCTTTCCGCTGTCGGTCCAATCGCAATTCGGTGCGGCAATTGGAATTCCCACGCCGCAGGTCTTGCAAGCGCGGTTTCCTGAAGACGCCGGAAGTCGGCGGATTTGAACCTCCATCATAGGAGCACTCATGTCTAACAGCCGTGGCCAAAGCCGCCTTGATGCGGCGCGTCGGGCCCTGGCACATGTGCATGAGCAACTTGAACTGGAATTCGGTTTCGAATTGTGGGACGGCTCAAGCATCCCGCCGCAACACAGTGGCGCCACGGACTTACGGCTTGCCATAACCGACGAACTCGCTTTATCGCATCTCCTAAGACGCCCAAAGGCGAAAACCCTTATCGATCTGTATATCTCAGGTGCGATCGATATTCGCGGCGGAACGCTTTTCGATTTGGCGGCGCGGCGCCCAAAAGCGAAATCGAAGGCATTGCGCGCTCGCCTCGATAAGCTATTGCTTCTGAAGGCCGCCTTGCCCCTGTTGTTCGCACGGCAAAAGTCGGACGGCTCAGCGGACAAGCTCGGTGGAGGATCGACTGCTGGCAAGGGCAGCGACAAAGCCGAGATTGCCTATCACTATGATGTGTCGAATGCGTTCTACCGTCTATTTCTCGACCGCGAGATGGTCTACACCTGCGGCTACTTCACCGACTGGAACAACGACATTCATACAGCCCAGCACGACAAGCTGGACATGATCTGCAAAAAACTACGCCTGAAACCAGGTGATCGGCTGTTGGACATTGGCTGTGGCTGGGGTGCCCTCATCTGCCATGCCGCAAAGAACTACGGCGTAACGGCACTCGGTGTGACCCTGTCCGAAGAGCAGCTCGAACTGGCGCGGGAACGCATCGCGGCGCAGGGATTGACGGACAAAGTGTCCGTCGAGCTGCGCGATTTTCGCGACCTCGAAGGAACCTTCGACAAAATCTCCTCAATCGGCATGTTCGAACATGTTGGGATCGCCAACCACGTCGACTACTTCCGCACCGTCAACCGGCTGCTTGAGCCCCGCGGTCTCTATCTTCATCATTCGATCGCACGCCGCGGCAAATCGAGCGACGCGAAATTCAACAAAAAACGTCCCGAATACACTTCGATGCTGCAGTACATCTTTCCTGGCGCAGAAGTCGATCATATCGGTATGTCGGTGCGGAACCTGGAAGCGCACGGTTTCGAGGTCCACGATGTCGAGGCTTGGAGAGAACATTACGCCCGAACCACCCGGCTTTGGGCAGAACGCTTGATGGCCAACAAGGATGCGGCCATCGCCGAGGCCGGCGAAGGGCACTACCGACTTTGGGTTCTTTATCTCAGCGGCGTCTCCCTGGCATTTGAGCGCGGCACCCTGAACATCTTTCAAACCGTTGCCTCGAAACGCACCCGGGGACCTTCAGGGTTGCCGCCGACGCGGGCGGATCTATACAGCTAGGAGCCGGTAATTGGGAAAACTCATTGGCATTGCCCGGAAAGCGAAGAGCGGCGCCGTGATGGAGAACCTCGATACAGTGGAAGTCACCGTCGAGCGCGGCCTCGAAGGCGACTACCGAGGGAAGTTACGCCGCCGGCAGATCTCCGTTCTGTCGCGAGAGGACTGGGACAAAGCTTGCGAAGATCTCGACCGCGACCTGCCCTGGACCACGAGACGCGCCAATCTCTTGCTAGAGGGTACCGCCCTTAAAGAGACCAAGGGCGCACGCTTGAAAATTGGCAACGTCATTCTTGAGGTCTACTGCGAAACCGACCCCTGCGCGGTCATGGACAAAGCCAGCCAGGGTCTTCGTCAGGCATTAGAACCGGACTGGCGCGGCGGCGTCTGCTGTCGTGTGATTTCGGGCGGGAAAATCTCGGTCGGCGACAGCGTTGCACTGGACCCGGCCTGAGTCACTGGTGGGTTTTAGAGCGAACCTCCCCAGCAAGCGTTCGCATGTTCTCCCCGACAGCGATAAAGCTGCCGTCCTTTAACGCCGTGACCGCCAACAGACTGCCGCTGTCCGCCAGGTAGTGTTCGCTCCAGTTCGCACCGCTGTCCGCTGTCACCAGCACTAACCCTTCAGCTCCGAGAATCCAACCGCTCTCTCCATCGTTCTGAAAGACGATCTTAAAGAGTAAGGGGCCGCCCTTTCGAACTTCTTGCCAGCTATCCCCGCCATCCAAGGTCTTTAGAATACGACCTTCACCCCGTCGCTCGTCGCCCCCAACCGCCCAGACTTCTTTGCCGTCACTCTTTACAAAAACATCATAGAGCGCCGGCTCATTACTTTTTTCCTGATGCCAGGTCTGACCGCCGTCAGTTGTCGTCAAAACCCGTCTGCGCCCCGATGCCCTAAACTGACTCCCGCCCACGGCCCAAGCCCGACGGCCGTCTTGCGAAGCTGCAACGCCCCACAGGATCATGCCATCGCTAAGGCCTTTGTCCCAATCCCTTTGCTTGGTCCAACTGAGACCACCGTCATTACTGTGATAAATCACCCCGCCAAATCCGACAGCCCAACCAAGCTTACCGTCACCCGAAAAAGCAATATCGTACAGGAAGCCTTGCAGGTTGCTCTGCTCTCGCCACTGGCGTCCACTGTCTTGAGTCGAGAGGATCGCACCATGGGTGCCAACCGCATAACCGCGTTGCCCGTCTTCGCTAAGCACGACCGCACGCAGATTTGCCGTCCCACTCTTGACTTCGATCCAGGTTTTCCCCTGCATCGATCGTTTTAAAGATCACGCCGCTGTTTTCGCGCAAACTCGAACCGACGGCTAATCCGGTGCGATTATCCTCCGCGAAGGCAACGTCCAACAGGACCGGACTTCCGGTCCGTTGGTCGGCCCAGTTCGCGCCTCCATTCGACGTCGTGAGGATCACGCCGAAGTTTCCGACCGCTATGCCGTGCTGGCCGTCAGCAGAAAATGCGACACTTGTGATCGCATGGTCTTCTTTACGCTGTTCAGTCCAGGTCGCGCCGCCGTCGCGAGTCGAGAGGATGAGACCGTCGTCTCCGGCAATCCACCCCCGCATTCCGTCTTGGTGAAAGGCAACATCCCGCAACGCGCCTCGGCCGAAGAACATGTTTTCCCAGTTCCGGCCACCATCCCGCGTTCTCAAAAGCCGGCCGTTCAGTCCAACCGCCCAGCCGACCAGCCCATCATCATGTATGGCAACTCCGAGCAAGGCGTCTGCACCGGTGATCTGCTCGTTCCAGGTGGCGCCGCTATCACTGGTTTCGAGGATTTCGCCATCCTGACCTACGACCCAGCCATGCTTTCCTTCGGGACCGAACGCAATGTCATAGAAAGCGAGACTGCCATCATACTGCCTCTTCCAGCTGCGCCCGCCATCATGCGTTGCCAAAATCACACCGTCTGTTGGAAGAAATCCGAAAGCCGCAGTTGCATAGCCTCCCGGATAACCGCTGCCGCCAACAGCCCAGATCTTCTTTCCATCCTCATTTACAACCAGGCTGTAAAGATCCGAGCCGCCGGCGTGCTGAATCTCCCAGGTTGCGCCAGCGTCCCGCGTGGCAAGGATCAATCCGCCGACGCCCACAGCCCAACCCCTCAGGCCATCTTTCATGAAGGCGATGCTATGGAGCGAGTGGTCGCTCCGGTACCGTTCGCTCCAACTACGCCCGCCATCCTTCGTCGCCAGGATTACGCCTTCAGAGTCGAGCGCCCATCCCCGTTGTCCATCGTCGTTTAAAACAACCTTGATGAAGTTCTGACTCACCGCGCCCGAGCTGATCTCCTCGACGGCAAAGGTAACCGCCGTCTGAGGCTTGTCCTCAGCAGATGCCCCCGTCGATGAGAAAGCAAGGTTTGCGATGAACAAACAAAAAACGAAAAAGCAAAATAAATCTTTGTGAGCCATATCTGCAGTCATGAACCGTCTTATCTCAAAACAAGAAACACCATTTACATCCTTCGCATCGGGGAGAGAACCAGACTAGTTTGCAACAACCCTCTCCAATCCGCACCACTCCGCGATGAAGAGCGCGATGCTGCCGGTCACGCGCTTTATGGACGACAGGCTTACACGCTCGTCGAAACCGTGAATGCCTTCCGAATAGGGCCCATAGACCAGGCAAGGGCAGTTGTCGTAGAGCACGAAAACCCGGCCATCGAGATAGGCTGGCGTCACCATGCTTTCGAGTGTCTGCCCGTGCGAGGCCTGGTGGACCTGCTCTAAGAGGCGTTCGGCGTCACTGCCTTCTTCCAGCACGTAACCTTCGGCAAAGAAGCCGTTCCATTCGATCTCCGGCGGATTATTGGCAAGGAAGGGGTGTTTCTGAGCCGCGGCCCGTATACAGGCTTCGATCTCCCGCGCCCGCTCCTGCGGCTTCCATCCAGGATAGATTGAGATCCTGCAATCAATACTACACCAGGCGGGTACCGAAGACGCCCAGTCGCCGCCCGCGATCTTACCGATATTCAGGTTGATGGGATGTTCGGCACCCTCAAAATAGGGCTGAGAGTCCTTCTCGCGGTTCCAACTTTCCTCGACCTCGTGTAGCGCTGCTATCAGAGGAAAGGTCGCCTCGATGGCGTTGGAGCCGGATCCTGCCTCCAATACATGGACCGGCACACCCCGCACATGAATACGAAACCAGAGCACGCCAACATTGGCGCGAACCAGTTTGCCGTCCATAGGCTCAGGAATAATTGCCGCGTCGGCCTTATAACCCCGCACCAGGCAAGAAAGCGCACCGTTCCCGGTGCATTCCTCCTCGGTAACCGATTGCAGATGCACACGGGCGGCCGGCTGGTATCCAAGCGCTTTGAGAGCATCCAGGGCATAGATGTTGGCGGCGATGCCCGCCTTCATATCCCCTGCCCCGCGTCCATAGAGCCAGTCGCCTTCGACATGGGGCTCGAAAGGCGGCTCGCTCCACATGTCAAGCGGCCCAGTCGGAACCACATCGACGTGGCCATTCAAGATCAGGGAACGGCCTTTTTCTTCGCGCGGACGGTGGCTTCCGACAACGTTGATGGCGTTGCTGTAATCGACCTTGACCGGAGAGAAGCCTGGATGGTTTTCAATATCTGAGATCTCGATGGCCCAGCGATCCATGGCCAGGTCTCGGGCGCGCATGGCCTCAAAGAGAAAGTCCTGCGCCGTGTGTTCCTGACCGCGCAAAGAGGGGAAGCGGACGAGATCCTGCGTGAAGGAAACCTGCCCAGCAAAGGCTTCGTCAACTGCCGCCAGGATTTCCTGACTCAAGGTCTGATCTAACATCGCCCCACCGCTCCTCAGCCTGCCGATGGGGAATGCTACCCTCTTTCAACACAGGAAGGTCAAACGCTTTTCATCAGGGGTGGGCGTATTTGACCGCCCAGTCGTCGACAGGGCTCTCGTGAAGACTGAACTTTCGGCTTTTGTCTAGGAAGTCGTGGGTGTGAACGATGACGTTCCGCGCGTCGATCAGAACGACCGCATACGCGGGCGGTTCGAAACTGCCCGCGATAGCACTCTTTGCTTCCAGATCGAACCAGCACTGATGGTTCATCGCGCGCAGGCTGGAGACGGAAATACCCATCCAGTTACCGGACAAGGGCCGATGAATATGTCCGAAGAAGAGATGCCGGACCCGGTTGGCGTAGGGCGCGACCGTCGCCGCGAAAGCCTCGGGTTCCTGGAGCGAGATGTTGTCGAGCGGTGCTAACCCGATCTCAAACGGCGGGTGGTGCATAAAGAGAAAGACGGCGTCATCCGCAGCCGCCGCCGCTTGAAGCTGCTGCGAAAGCCAGCGCCTGCGGGTTTCGCAGTACCAGCCGGCGTGTGTCCCCTCGAGATTGGTATCCAGGAAGATCAGACGCCCTTGGGGTGTTTGCTGTACCGACTGTACAAAACCATTCTCGTCTCGAATCTGATCGGGAAAGTGCGCCGAGAAGGTTTCGCGATGGTCGTGATTGCCTAGCAATAGCTTTAGCGGCGGCTTTAGCGGCAAAAGAACTTCCGCAAGACTTTCGAAGGCTTCCGGCTCCCCCCAGTGTGTCAGATCACCGGTGATACACACGAGATCCGCATCGCTTTGATGCCGGTTGATGTCAGCCACCGCAGCCTCGAGAACAGCGCGGGGGTCGCCACCGTAAAGGGTCTCGCCTTGCGGGACGAAATGCGTGTCGGTTAAGTGAATGAGTTTCATTTTAAGAGATCCCGCCCGTTCTCCACGTCCGGCTCGAAGCTGCTCCAGCGCGAGGAGAGCGGCCGGCGAAGCAATCCTCCGCCGGCCAGTTCTTTGTTATTGTTCATACTCTTGGGCTATGAGCCCTTCAGGTCGCGAACCCTTAGGAACCTTGCGCCGGCAAGAGATCTTCGACCTCTTCCACCAGTTCTTCCTGCAGGGCTTCCATGTCGTCCTGCTCGCCCACAACGATGCCTTCGATGGCGTCGTAGATGACCTGGGTGACGGCCAAACCGTTGTCTCCGGGATAGGCCTGCCAGTCACGGAGCAGCGGAAGCTGATCGACTGCCGTCTGCTTGTTGGGATTTTCCTTGTAGAAGTCCGCCAGAATGATTTCGTTGGCAGCCTTGTTCGGCGGCATGTAACCGGTCGTCCGAGCCACGTCGGCAGCACCTTCGCCCGAAGTGATAAATTTCAGCCAGGCCCAGGAAGCTTCCAGGACACGCGGGTCGTCGGAATCGGACACCAGCATGGCCGCGTTGCCGCCGGCGGGAAGGCCCTTCGGCTTGCCTTCAATGCCAGGATAAGGACCGGTCTTCAGAGTGAAGTCGCCCTTCGCGCGCTCGACCGCGCCAACCGCGGAGGTCGACCAGAACATCATCGCGACCTGACCTGCGGAGAAGGACGAAAGCGCTTCTTTCCACTCCAGATTCTTCATTTCGCATTCGCGGAACAACATCTTCATGGTCTTCAGAGATGTCAGGCCCGCGTCACTTGCCACGTTGAACTGGCCGCCTTTAATAGTCGGCTCGTCCTGGCTCCACATCAGCGCCTGGAGGAACCAGTTGCCGGTGATGTTCCAGCCCCAGAAAATCGGATTCTCAACACCGTTGGCTTTCAGCGTCTTGCAGGTATCGACCACCTCGTTCCAGGTTTTCGGGAACTCTGTGATCCCAGCCTTGGCCATCAGATCCATGTTGTAGTAACCGACCGGCAGCGAGACCGAGAACGGCAGACCGTGGACCTGCTCACCGAAGGTGGAGAGGGTCAGCATGGCCTCGTGATAACCCTCTTTGGCGAAGTCGGCTTCTTTGTTGATGAAGGGTTCCAACGAGCGGGCAATGCCCTTTTCCACCAGAATGGCTTGGCGATTCAGGCCCTGCATCGTGACGTCCGGCAGATTGCCGGAAACGGCTTCACGAAGGATCGTGTTCGTGCCGTCTTCATAGTTCTCGTAGGTCGCACGGAACGAGACTTCCACGTTCGGATGCTGCTCGTAGAACTTCGGCAGGATCTTCTCATAGGTTACATCGAACAGGTGCGAGTAAGGATAGGCGAATTCGATCTTCACCTTTTCCTCTGCCTGAGCAGCCGTTACAAAGGTTGCCGCTATCATCACGGCGGTGGCGAGTGTGCGTTTCATTGTCTCTCTCTTTCGCTGTGCGGGTCCCGGTTTGTTTGGCGACGGCCGGGGCCCTTCTACTTTCCGGCATCCGCCGGAGCTCCCTTGAGTGCGATCGTTCTTGTCAAAAACAAGAACGTGAATCGCCCTCACCTCTTATTTTTTTGAGACTGATTAACGTTGTTCGCGCTCCTCGCGAAAATGATCAGGCTCAATATCAGGTCATGGTTCATTTCATGCCCGATAGTGTGATCCCCTCGATGAAGCGCCGCTGCGCGAGCATGAAGGCGACGATGAGGGGGGTTACGATGATGGTGGCCGTGGCCATCATGGGACCGAAGAAGCTGCCGTCCCCATCCCCTTTGAATTCCCGAAGGCCCAAAGGCGGTGTGAAAAGATCGCGGTTGCCTGTCACGACAATGCGTGGCCAGAAATAGTCGTTCCAGTGCGCGACCACCGAAAAGATGCCGAAAGCAAGCAGCGCTGGAACGGCGGTGGGCAGCATCACCTTCCAGACAATCGAAAGCTCGCTCATGCCGTCCATCCGCGCCGCGTCGATCAGATCGTCCGGCACGGTCATGAAGAACTGGCGCATGAGGAAGATACCGAAGACCGAGATCGTCCAGGGAATGACCAGAGCCGCGTAGCTGTTGGTCAATCCGACCTTGGCCAGCATGATGTAGAGCGGCAGGGCGATGGCGTGCACCGGGATCAGAAGGCAGAAAAGCACCATCCCGAAAACGAACTCCCGGCCCTTGAACCGCAGCTTGGCCAGCGCATAGGCGCAAGGCAGCGCGATGACGATCTGGATCAGAAAGATCGACAGAGTTACCACCACGCCGTTGAAGAGGTAGCGCAACAAGGGCGCTTCAGAGAACGCCTTACTGTAGTTGAAGACGACCGGAAGCATGGTGCAGTCCTCGCGCGAGCCGCCGACTACCACACACCGCTCGTCGACCATGGGCGCCTGCGCTCCGAAGAAACCGCCTTCGTTGCGTTCGATCTCGCCCGGGCTTTTCAGGGAATAGCTGAGCATCACGTAGAACGGCAGAATCACGATCATGGCGCCCAGGATCAGGACCACATGTTTCCAGCCTTCGCCGATGTAGTGTGCGTGGGTCATGAGTAGTGCACCCTCCGTTCGACGAGATGCCGCTGTACCAGGGTGATGAAGAGAACGAAGACTAAAAAGACGATGGTGATCGAGGCACCGACCCCCATAAGGTTTTGCCGGATCGCCTTCTCGTAGATCGCGTACATCATGACGTAGGTGGATTTCGACGGGCCGCCCAAAGTCAGCGCTTCAACGGTATCGAAGACTTGGAACGAACGGATCGAAGAGATTGTTACGACGAAGACAGTGGTCGGGCCGAGCATGGGCCAGGTAACCAGCCGAAAACGTTCCCAGGCGCTTCGTGCGCCATCCATCTCGGCTGCTTGAAGCAGCTCGCGCGGAATCCCCGTCAAGCCCGCCAGGTACAGCACCATGTTGAAGCCGAAAGCCTGCCAGATGCCGATAAAGCAGATAGTCCAAATGGCGTAGTCGCGATCACGTAGCCAGAGCGGAAAGTCGTTGGTCGCGCAGGCTTTGCCGTACCAGGTCTGAGCACCGTCCACGAAGGGAATCCAGCCCCAATCAAAGATCGCCTGAATCAGGGTGCCGCAACCTGCCGCCAGTGTCTCATTCACCATCCCGATGGTGGGATGCAGTGCAAACTCCCAGACAATGGCCATAGCAAGCAGGGCCGCCATGACCGGCAGGAAGAAAATCGTCTTGTAGAGATCGCGGCCGAACTTCAGCGAGTTGATCAGCAGCGCCGCACCCAAGCCGAGCGCGACGGAAATCGGCACCACGGTCAGAACGTAGATCGCCGTCGAGGTCAGCATTTTATTGTAAGTCGAACGGGTCGCGATCTTTTCGTAATTCGTGAAACCGACCCAGCGGGCACTGTCATTGCCGAGGCTGTAATCCGTGAAGGACAAGATTCCCGCAATCACAATCGGCAAGATCAGGATCACCACCATCAGGACGACGGCGGGCCCGACGAACCAAAGAGGAGCGCTCCTGGAAACCATCAGGCGACCTCGCGCGCCGCGCTGTCTTCCACATCGAACCGCAGGCGCTGGCCATCCTTCGCAAAGACCATGGCCGCGCCGCGAAGCTGACCGACCCGGACGGTATGACCGAACGAAAGACCAGCTGCCGCTTCCGGATCGGCGCGCACGATCAAACCCTCGCGGCCGTCGGCCAATCCGAGGTGCAGGTAGACATCGGATCCCAGATTTTCAAAGTGCCTGACGGTTCCCGAAAAGAGCTCGTCACCCTCCCTGACAGACCTGATGGTCAGATGCTCGGGACGCAGTCCAATGGAGACTTCCTGCGCCGGGGCATTGATCCGGCGATGCAAAACCCGATCAAGCAATGTGACCTGCCCGGATCCGCCCAGATGGCCTTGGAGCACATTGATCTTCGGGCTGCCGACAAACTCGGCGACACGAAGGTTCTCAGGATCGCTATAGATTGTCGAAGGCGTATCCAACTGCAGGATCTCGCCCCCCATCATCACCGCCATGCGCGTTGACATGGTGAGCGCCTCGGCCTGATCGTGGGTCACATAGATGAAGGTCGACGCCAGCCGGCGATGTAAATCGCTCAGCTCCGCGCGCATGTGAACCCGAAGAGCCGCATCGAGGTTGGACAATGGCTCGTCCATCAAGAAGGCCACGGGACGGCGCACCATGGCCCGACCAAGCGCCGCACGCTGTCGCTGTCCGCCTGACAACTGTCCCGGTTTGCGTGCCAGGAGTGGCTCGATCTTAAGAACTTCCGCCGTTTCCGCGACCGTATTGGACATTTCGGTCAGCTTTTCGGCAGCGCCGGGAAGGTATCGTCCAACCAACGGCAGACGTTGCGCGAAAGACAAGTCCCGCAGACGGAGTGGCGTCAGCATATTTTCTTTAACGCTCAAATGCGGATAGAGCGCATAGGACTGAAACACCATCGCCAGATCACGGTCGCTCGCACGCACACCGTCCACAACCCGAGGCCCGATCTGAACCGAACCGCTATCCTGCGCTTCCAAGCCGGCAATGATTCGAAGGAGTGTCGACTTACCGCAGCCCGACGGCCCGACAAGGGTCAAAAACTCTCCGTCGTTGATCTCGAGATCGATGCCTTTCAGCACACGCTCTTGGGAAAAAGACTTCTCAATTCCCGACAATTCGATGTGGGCCACGCCCGCTCTCCCCCAACCGCCTTACCTGAACCCAGTCGAGGTTTAACAAAGTATGTTGACATGGTTGTGACGTAATATTAGCTGCACTAATGCTCAAAGTAGCGCCTGTGTCGTTCGAAAGCCCACCATCTTCATTCGAAATGTGAGGCAATGAGACCAAGCCCCTATCAAATCACCGCCTTCACGCACGCTGCGCGGGAAAGAAGTTTTTCGAAAGCCGCGGCGGTTCTCGGCGTGACGCAATCCTCCATCACGCAACACGTCGCCAAGCTGGAGCGCTTGATGGGGACGCAGCTCTTTATCCGGCGACGCGAAGGTCTGGAGATGACTCGTGCGGGCCGCGAGCTCTTTGCTATCTCAGACCGTTTACGCACGCTGGAGCAGCTTGTCGAAGAGAAGATCGAGGACTACGGCGAGCTGACAGCCGGCGATCTGCGTATCATTGCAAACGCGCCGCGCCCGGCGCTGCCGGCCATTGCCCGCTACACGGCGCTTTATCCTCAGGTGCAGATCGAGTTTTCCCTCTGCAGCTGGACGATGGCCATGCAGCAGCTGCGTGAGCGCGAAGTCGAAGTTGCGATTGTGGTCGCCCCAGAGACCAGCGACGATCTCTATCAAAGGGAAATCGGCGAGACGCGTTACAAGGCTTTTGTCAGCAAGGCGCATCCGCTCGCCGTTCGGCAATCGATCTCACTCACTGAGCTGGCCGAACAGCCGGTCATCGTCCCCGAAGACGGCTCGCTGACACAAATGCTTATGCGGCAGAAGGCAGCGGAACTCGGCATCACCTACAGCCGCCTCATCACCACCAAGTCTTTTCCTGTCGTAAAGGAAGCCATCCTGCATGGCGTGGGGATTGGAATGATGCTGGATGACGGTCAATACCCCTCCGACAATCTGGTCGCCATCGATGTCGAGGAAATGCCCGAGGTCTATAGCGTCTGCCTGGTGACCCCATCGGACAAGCGCGATCTGCGCCTGGTGAAGAGCTTTTTAGATGTGGCCGTCGATGCGTCCTATGACGAAGATCATCAATAGCAACGCTCTGGGCTGGGTCCGATCTGGGCTGGGCCCGATTGGGCCGGGTTCGTTCTGAGAGCACTCTATCTGGGAGCGCTGTCATCGAATCCCGGCCCAGGCTGCCTGCGGTTCCAGACGTTCAGTGCCAAGGTTCCCTGCGTGGCGTTAGTGCTTCGCCTTCCCGCTCACCTGCTGTATCGCCTTGGCCCATTCCTCGACATGGTAGGATTTCACGATCTTGCCGTCCTTCACCTCATGAATGTCGATGGTCATGATTTTGAAGCCCGCTTTCGGATCGATCCCAAAAAACTTCCCCGTCGGTGTTCCAGTCGCGATACTGCGGACGATATAGCGATTGCCGTCCTGCAGGATCTCCTGCGGTTCCCATTTCAGGTCGGGGACGATCGAACCGAAGAACTTCAGAGTCTCGATCATGCCCTGCGCGCCCTTCCCGCCCCGCGGTGTCGGGATCGAGACCCAGTCTTCTATAACCACCTTACGCACCCGGCTGTCGATATCGCCGGCCGTTGGCGCACTCAGCAGTTCCGAATAAAAGGCTTCGACAACTTCACGGTCGCCGGCCTGAGCCATAGGCGCTGAAAAGACAATGATCGCTGTGACAATGCTTCCAAACAAAGTGCGCATCCAATCCTCCATTGGTCAATGAGATGGGCAGCGGTCAGGCCAAAACGACGATTTGGCTATGAACGAGAGACTGCCGCCTTCCTCAGGACGGGATAGCGTTAGGCGAATTTATTCGGTAGATATAAACTGTAGAATTATTAGTTCGGAAAAACCTAACAATGGCGTCCCCCAGGGATCTTCGGCTTCTGGCTTATTACGTTGAGATCGTTCGCGCCGGTTCGATCAGAAGTGCCGCGGCTCGGCTATCGCTCTCACCCGCGGTCGTGAGCGAAGCCTTGTCTGACCTGGAAGACATCATGGGCGTTACGCTGGTGCGGCGCACGACTCGCTCGATGCAGGTAACCGCCGAAGGTGACGCCTTGTTTCAGCACGCGGCTCTGGTCGTTTCGGCCGGAGACAAAGCTATGGCATCGGCACGCAAGGATGGTGGCGCCCCGAAGGGCGTAGTCAGCCTTACACTGCCGACAGAGCTCAGCGTTGCTTGGCTGCCCCCCATTCTACGCGCATTCGAGACGGCTTATCCGGAGATCCGCCTGGAAGTCCATGCCGACGACGACATCGTCTCTCTCCCATCGAGTGGCTTCGACCTGGCGATCCGCACAAGCTTCAGCCCCCGGCCATCAAGTGACAAGGACGTCTGCGCTTGCCTGCCGCTCGAGGTGGTCTGCGCACCATCTTTGTTGGAGCAGTCGGGAAGCGTGGTCGAAGAAACTGTAGAACAGCGCCTCAAACGTATCGGCATTATCGGCCAGGCCAGCGGTTCCCGAAATCACAGAATTATTGAAGCCTTTCCACGAGCTGAAAGTCTGGGCTCTTCACCAAAAAATCCTTCCCCGGTCACGCTCAAAATCTCCGCGCCTCGCAAGTTTGTTGTGAACAATCAGCTCGTCGCACATCGGCTGGCGCTGGAGGGATTTGGTTGTGCGCTACTCATGCGCAACAACGTGGCGACCGACCTGCAGGAAGGTCGGCTGGCACGAATTCACCCGGCCTATAGCTTCGGTTACGTCATTTGCCGGGCGATCGCACGCGATCGCTACCCGAGCAGGCCAACCCAGGCTTTCCTCGATTTTCTCGCCCTGTAAGCGCCTTAGAAGTAAACGCCAGAGTCCTGGTTAGCGATAGCCGCAATCCGGGAAGACCTCTGGGTCGCGAAGCTCTATGACTGCCGCCTGGCGTTGCTCCCAAGCCTTGGCAAGTTCTGCGGCTAACTCATCCCTTGATTCCGGTCTGGCAAAGGCCAAACCATAGGCCTTTGCCATGCTTTCGAAATCGGGCGGCGAGGGTTTCACGCCGACAGGCTCAATCTGGTTTTCGATCATGAACTTCTCGATCTCCCGGTAGCCCGAATTGTTCCAGATCAGAAAGATCACAGGCGCATTTGCGTCTCTTGCAGAGCCCAATTCCGCCAGCGTGAACTGGATGCCACCGTCGCCCACGATGCAGACGACCGGAGCGTCCGGATTTGCAATGCTTGCTCCGATCGCCGCCGGTGGACCGTATCCGAGCGTACCGAAGCCAGTCGCCGAGTTGAACCATCCGGAAGGAACAGGCGCGCGATGCATGGTGTTCCCCGAATAGATCAGTTGGGTCGAATCTCCGACAAGTGTGCAGCCGGGCAACGCTTCGATCACGCAATCGATGATATCGAGATCCGCCAGGATCTCGGGCGTAAGTTCGTTCAAAGCAGCCCGCACGATTTCCGCCGCACGGCCAGCGCCGTCCTTTAGTGCAGGCGTATTGGGAAGGTACGCAATGATCGCCCGCAGCGCAGCCGCCGCTTCCGCAACCATACCGAGGATCGGTTCAGGTCCTCTGCCGATCTGTTCGGCATCGATATCGATGCGCAAAAACCTGGCGATGTTCGGAAACTTTCCATCAGCATAGACGTCGTAATCCGTCGGCCCCATCTCGGTTCCAACCCCGATCACCAGGTCTGCATTCGCGATTGCGGCTCGAACGCTCTTGAGATGGCCGGATGCTGGAACATGCAAGGGATGATCGCCCATAGCAGATCGCGCGTTGGCTGTCGTAATAATCGGTGCATCAAGTGTTTCGGCGAACTGGATGAGTTCACTTCTCGCGCGTGCCGTTCCCCCGCCCGCCAGAATCACGGGGCATTTCGCCGAACTCGCAAGCTCAGCAAACCGCCTGCAGTCATCATCGGCAGCCTGCGGTGGCGCGGCCGCAGGCTCGGCAAGTTCGTACTCCGGCATGGTCTCCGACATAAGATCGATCGGAATTTCGATGTGCACCGGTCCTGGTCTGGCGGAAGCGAAAATCTCGAATGCCTTTGTAAGCGCAACTGGCAGTTCCTCCGCATCGCGCACGCTGTAGGCGTGAGGAGTCAGCTTGGCCAAAAGCCCATGCTGATCAGGGAGTTCATGAAGATGTCCGAGCCCTTTTCCAAGAGTATCGCGAGGATTCGCCCCGGATATAACGAGCATCGGGATCGAATCCTGCATCGCCTGCGCCATGGCCGTCAGCGCATTTGTCAGCCCTGGGCCAGTAATCAGCAAGCAAACGCCAGGTTTGCCTGTCGCGCGCGCATAGCCATCCGCCATAAAGCCCGCGCCTTGTTCGTGGCGGGGCGTGATATGCCGGATCCCCGATCTGGCCAACCCTCGATACAGCTCAACTGTATGAACACCCGGAATTCCGAAAACGACTTCAACATCAAGCGTTTCCAACATATCCACGAGGGCCTTGCCGACTGTCCTCATAGAGGTGCTCCTTTAAGCATCGCTTTCATTCTGTTGCACACAACCTTCACCCGTCGCTCATGACCGTCAGGCTCAGCCGAACGGACCTGCTCCTCTGGTCACAAGATACCTTTCCATTCAAACCCGCAGATCGCAGTTTGGATGTGGCTTTCGGACGCTTGTTGATATCACCGGCTGGAAACCCTGCGCCGGCGGGAGTGTTCGGGTTGTCGGGAAACACGGCCTATTTGCGCCAGAAAACTGTGGTTTCGAGGGAGATGGCGCGCCCGGTAGGATTCGAACCTACGACCTACGGATTAGAAGTCCGTTGCTCTATCCAGCTGAGCTACGGGCGCATTTTTACTGCTCTAGTATCCTCGGTTTTTACCTGACTGATCTAGAGCCAGCACAGGGGATCTTATGGCAGATCTTGTTGGCGTCTGGCAACAGAACAGCCCGCTTAAACCAATAAATTGCAACCCAAAATAAAAACAACCCTCATTGATTTATTTTTACTCATAATTGGAGCATAGATTTTTTAATTTCACCATATAAGCGCATATATTTGCGTGTACTCAAAATTTTATCTAGGTTTTTAATTTACACAAAAGTTTTGTTTTCGATATTTCTTATCTTTTTACATTATTTTTACGTCTCCATGTCAAATAGAGCTAAATAACGAAAGATCATTTAACGGGTGCACTTGCGCGACAAGGCATGGGAGGTCCTTAAAGATGTTCGCTTTTTTAAACAATCTCAAAATCCGGAATCGTCTGATTCTCGCGTTGGTCTTCCCCGTCCTGGGTCTGGTCTTCTTCGCAGGCGTCGTGATGTATGGAGAATACAACAACGCCGCGAAGCTTACCCGCCTTCAACACCTTGCCCAGATCGCGCCGGATATTAGTGCTCTGGTCCATGAGTTGCAGAAAGAACGCGGCAATTCCGCGGGATTCATCGGCTCGAAAGGCGGCAGTGCCTTCAAGGATCGTTTAACGACGCAACGGCAGGCAACAGATGGCGTTCTAGAAAACTTCAATTCTGTCATGAACGGTTTCGATGACACGGCTTTTGGCGAAGCCTTTGTCCAACGGATCGATCAGGCCCGCGAACAGGTCGGGCTTCTGAATGAGAAGCGCACGTCGGTCAGCGATCTCGATTATAGCATTCCGCAGATGGCCAAATACTACACCGGTACGATCGGAAAGCTGCTCGATGTCATCGGCGACATGGCGGTGCTCAGCACAGACGCGCAGATCACCAATGCTGTGACGAGCTATGTCAGCTTCCTGCAAGCCAAGGAAAAAGCGGGCATCGAACGCGCCATGGGAGCCGGCGGCTTCGGCAAAGGCGCCTTCGAGCCCAATATTCATCAGCGCTTCATCTCGCTGATCGGACAGCAAATTGCCTTTCTGAACGACTTCGAGCGCTCCGCCACGCCTGAGCAGGTGACCTTTTATCGCGAGACTGTAAACGGCGCCGTAGTCGAAGAGGTCGCCCGGCTGCGGAAAGTGGCCATCGCGAGTGTTCACGGCGGCGAGTTGGAGGGTATCACCGGTCCCTATTGGTTCGACCAAATCACACAGAAAATCGAGCTGCTTAAAGCTGTCGAAGACCGGCTTTCAGCCGATCTTCGAAGTCTCGCCCTTGAGCTCAAGAATGACGCGGAAACCAACTTCTTTCTGGCGAAAATCAAAGCGATCGGCCTTCTCCTGCTGACGTTGGTTTTCGCAGCTGGAGCAGCAATAAGCATCACACGTCCAATTGCCAGCCTGACAAAAGACATGGGCCGCTTGGCTGAAGGTGACCTGGACATCGAAATCTCGACGACCGCACAAAAGGATGAAATCGGCGCGATGTCGCGTGCAACCGAGGTTTTGAGAGAAAACTCCCTGGAAGCGCGTAATCTGGCGGCTCAACGCAAAGAGCAGGAGCAGCAAGCGGCGCAGGAGAAGCGGGCTGCCACGCTTCAGATGGCGGACGATCTTGAAAACTCCATCCTGGAAGTCGTCTCCACGGTCGCATCGGCGAGCACCGAACTCCAGGCCTCGGCGGAATCCATGACCGCCGCAGCCGGACAGACAGCCGATCAGTCTCAGGCTGTCGGACAGGCATCCGAGGGTGCTTCGGCCAATGTGCAGATCGTTGCGGCCTCCACCCAGCAGCTGTCCGCTTCAATCGGCGAGATCAGTCAACAGGTTACGCAATCCACTGAAATCACGAAGTCTGCGATTGAAGAAACGGAAAAGGCGAGTGCCACTGTCGAGGGGCTTGCAGATGCTGCGCAAAAGATTGGCGATGTCGTCAATCTGATCCAGGATATTGCCGAACAAACGAACCTTCTGGCTCTTAACGCAACCATCGAAGCCGCGCGCGCTGGCGATGCCGGTAAGGGTTTCGCCGTGGTCGCGTCTGAGGTCAAAAATCTGGCCAATCAGACCGCTAAGGCAACGGAGGACATCAGCCTGCAAATCACCGGCATGCAGTCGGCCACTTCGGACACGGTGGGCGCCATCACGGGTGTGCGGGACATTATCGCGCGTATCGGCGAAAACGCGTCCGCCATCGCCAGTGCAGTCGAAGAGCAGAGCGCGGCTACACAGGAAATTTCACAGAGCGTCTCGAGCGTCGCAGAAGGCACGCAAGAGGTTTCGACCACAAGTTTGGCCATGAACGAAATCGCGGCACAAGCTGGCGGCGCGGCGTCTCAGGTGCTCAGCGCAGCCGGCGAACTGTCATCAAAGTCCGAGTTCCTGAACACGGAAATCGACCGTTTCCTCGCCAATCTGCGCGCCGCGTAACCACACTATGCCTGCGTTTCGGCCGAGTTAACGTGCTCGGCCGAAAGTGTTGCTAGCGCGTCAGCGACGAAATCTGGGTTAGTGGGTCCAGCGACCGGCGCGCTTGAAGCCAAAATTGTCAGCGTAGGCCTTTGGCGAAACCTTCCGCTCACGCGGCTGCTCCAGCGTGTACATCAAGCCTTTGCGTTGCGCATAGGCGATGGCTTCGTCCTTACTGTCGAACCAAAGGCGAAGCTGGGTCTTTGTGTCCGCCGACGAGGTCCATCCCATCAGCGGTTCGACCTCACGCGCAGTCTCCGGCTCGAACTCGACAAGCCAGCGGTCAGTCTGGGCGCGGCCCGATTGCATGGCATTTTTGGGAGGCTGGAAGATTCGTACCTGCATCGACGTCATTCCCCGCATAAATCATCAGCCGAGCGAAGGAAAACTGCGGCTTTGTCTCGCATGTGGCCGGATGGCCATATCGGGTCGGACCATAGCCACCCAATCTTCACCACCGGGTTAACGGTCCGGTCCGAGGTTCGACATCCTCGCCGAAACGTCCAAACATCGAACGATCGATTGATGGTCGGGGAGAGAGGATTCGAACCTCCGACCCTCTGGTCCCAAACCAGATGCGCTACCAGGCTGCGCTACTCCCCGACTGGGCGGAACCTAAGGCTTCTTTCTTTCCCTTGCAAGCCGGTTAAGTCGCTCTCCAGGGGGAAAAATCGACGCCAGCGTCAAATCAGGAGAAAGCCCCCAAGACTCATCTGGGAAAAACACCGGTAACTTCTTGTTTTAAAACTATACTATGTTCCTGTCCGGATCGTTATCCTGAGGGAATTGCGGCAGATTATCCTCTAACAGGTAGTAGTCGCCTTTATCGGCTACGTAGATGTGCGCTTCGGTTGTGAGATCCAAAGGCGCGTCCAGACACCCTGCAGCTACAGCGATTCGCCCGCTGCCATGCTCTTCCCAAAAGAGAGTCGAGCCACAATCGCCGCAGAAGCCCCGCCGCGCGATATCGCTGGCGTGGTACCATTTCAGACCGGAATCGCGCAGAAACCGGAAATCCTCGTGAGAAACGTTCGTCGCCGCCAAAAAGTGACCTGTCATTTTCCGGCACTGATTACAGTGGCAATTGATCACCGCCGGCAGAGGTCCCGACAGTTCAAAGGCGACGGAGCCACAGAGGCAGCTCCCCTTGGTCACAGATCGGTCGTCAGACATAACGCGCGCGTTCCTTCTCTTGACCCGAGCCGGAAAGACGAGATCAAGCGCCTCGTCAAAGTTGAAGTAATCCAGTTTCACGCCATCTGCCCAATTCTACAACTATGTCAGGATCTTGCGCATGATCGGCCGGGTTTCGGAGCGCCGCAGAACTTCGGTAAAGCCAACGCTCCGAAAGACGTCATGGAAGCCGGTCCAGGCATAAACCGTCGGATAGGGCTTCTTCGTCGGCGCGATGGGATAACCCTCTATGATGCGCCCACCCTGTTCCCGGACGAAATCGCAGGCCGCGTTTAGCAACAGGAGGGAAAGACCTTGTTTGCGATGGCTCTTGCGAATCAGGAAACAAGAAACGCTCCAGACCTCTGCATCATCGACAGGTTTGAGAACGCGGGAGCTTTCAAGGCGCTTAAATTGCTGACGCGGTGCAACCGAACACCAGCCGACGGCCTCGTCGCCATCAAAGGCCAAGAGACCCGGCGGGGGTGTGTTAGGAGCTTGCCGGTCACAAACCAGCTTTTTCATAGCCGCCCGGTTTCCTGGCCCCTTCTCCTTGTCGAAGGCCTTTGCACTCAACCGCCAGGCCATACACCAGCATCCGCCATAGCCGCCCCTCTCTCCCATTAAATCCTCGAAAGCAGGCCAGGTTTCCGGGCTTACCGGGCGAATAACAATCTCACCGCTGTCAGACATTGAACCTTGCTCTCGAAGTCAACGGACATAGCCTGAATCTAGTGTGTTCTTGTTATGTTCTCAAGCAATTTCTCAAGCCACGCAAGACGCAACGAATCCGCTTTCGCCTTTACCTTCCCTTGGGTGGCACCTACCCTTTCGCACGCCTGTCAGTCTCTTCCGAAAGCCCCTATGTCCGACGACCGCTTGCCAACGCATCTTTGGATCCAAGCCCATATTCGCCGCTGTTCCGCAGAAGGAACGCCTGCCTTCGTCGTCCACAAAGGCGAACGCATGAGCGGAATGCTGCTGCTCAAACTTAATCAGCTGGACCTTGGGTGCCGTATCCTGACTCAAATGCGGGACCTCGATGGCCGCCTTGGCTGGATGCCCGCTCTAAAGGGCGAACTGGTCGAGGAAAGCATCGCAAACGACTATATCGAGCGGGCAGTTTCGCGGGATCCAGACCTTTGGGTGGTCGAAATTGAGAACCGCAAGGGCGAACACCCCTTCGAGGGCAAAGTGCTCTGAAACGGCCCGGCTGAAGATTGCCGCGTCCGCGCCCTAATTCCGACAGAAAAGCTAGGCAGATCTCGCATCATTCTGATTATGAAATTGAAGGGATGCGAAGAGTGCAAGACATCGTCAAACAATCGGGAACGGGCCTAGCCATGGCCGGACTGTTTGTCGCCATCGGCTTAGGCAGCGCGGCGGCGGTATTGGGAAACAGCCTGATCGAAATGCGGCGGGCAGAGCGGATCGTCACTGTCAAAGGCCTATCCGAGCGCGAGGTCGAGGCGGACATTGCAAGTTGGCGCATTCCTTTCCGCGGCACTGCCGGTGATCGGCAGGCTGCGGTCACCGAAGCCCTAAAGGCACGCGATACCGTCATCGCCTTTGCCGAAGAAGGCGGCCTGCAACGAAGCGAACTCACCGTCGAACCCTTTGCCCTGCGGGTCGAGCGAAACTTCCTGACCATCGACGGCGAACAGAAGGAGCAGATCCGTTATGTCGCCTCAGGCGCCGTTCGCCTGCGCAGCGGCAACACGGGCGCGATTGCGGCGTTGACGGCCGATACTCCGAGTCTTTTAGATCGTGGCGTTCTGCTGGGCGACAGTGATTACGGCGAGACCCCACGCGCCGAATTCCTCTTTACCGGCATTAACAGCATCAAACCGGAAATGATCGCGGAAGCGACCCAGAGTGCGCGCAACGCAGCCCAACGTTTCGCGGAGGATTCCGGCAGCGAGATCGGGCGGATCGCCTCGGCGAATCAGGGTGTCGTGCAGTTCCTGGCGCGCGACGGCAACTACGATGAGCGCTTCGAACGTTTCAAGGTTATCCGGGTCGTCAGTACGGTGCGCTATCAGCTCGTCGATTGAGGAACGAAATAGTATTCGCTCATGTTACGCACACAATTTAAGAAATTTTCTCATCTACAACTGAATAACTGATCTGTAGAGAGCAGGATTTACCGCTATCCTGCCGCTATGGATATCTACAGAAACCCTCAAGCTGGCAGAGCCTCTAAGCGGAGCTTTAGAGTCTCTGCCGCCCGCCCCTTGGCGCTTCTAAAGGCCTGCCCGGCCTATGACCCCACGCCCCTTCGCACGCAGGATGACCTGGCCCGGGAACTCGGCATCGCGTCTTTGTGGGTGAAGGACGAGACGCAGCGTATGCGCTTGGGAAGTTTCAAGGCCCTCGGCGGCGCCTTCGCCGTCGCGCAGATGATTTATGAAGTGGTGGGGACAGACGATCTTACCGGCGAAGCAGCCAAGGCAGCCGCTGCCGAGATGACCTTCATTACGGCCAGTGCAGGCAATCACGGCTTGTCTATCGCCGCTGGCGCGCGGGTTTTCGGCGCCCGCGCGGCGATCGTGCTCTCCTCTTCCGTCCCCGAGGATTTCGCCGAACGGATCCGGGCGCTTGGCGCGGTCGTGATTCGCGTGGATGGCAGTTACGAAGACTCAGTAGCCGAGGCTATGGCGACCGCGGAAGCAAAGAACTGGCTGCTCCTGGCGGATGGTTCCTGGGAAGGCTACACCGAGCGCCCTGCCCTTGTGATGGAAGGCTACAGCGTCCTCGCCGAAGAGTGTCGTGCTACCCTCGAAGCGAATGGCAAGTGGCCGACACAGGTCTATCTGCAGGCCGGCGTCGGCGGTCTGGCCGCGGCCGTGGCCGGGCATATCCGAGACTTCTGGGCCGAACAGCCCGAGATTATCGTCGTTGAACCGCAGGCCGCACCTTGCCTGATGACCAGTGTGAAAGCGGGCGAACTCACCCGCGCCGACGGCCCGCTCTCGAACATGGGCCGCCTGGATTGCAAGGATGCCTCCCTGTTGAGCTTCGAATCGCTCCGCCAGGACGCGGATAGCTTCGTCACGGTCTCGGACGCGCAGGCGAACGAAGCCACGGAACTGTTCGCGCGCCATGGGATTGCGACAACACCAAGCGGCGCCGCGCCGCTCGCTGCACTGAAGGAGATGTCGCCCGGCGAGGATTGCCACGCTCTGATTATTGTTTCCGAAGGCGCGACGGGTGGAAGCTGAACGGCCTTAGCTTTCGAGCGGTACGGTGAGCCCGACCTTTGTGCGGTCCATGACCACGGAGGTCCGGAAGCGCTTGACGTTGCTGTCGGAAAAGAACAGCCGCTGAGTCAGCTTTTCAAAATCCTGCATGGATTTCGCCAGCGCGATCAATGCGAAGTCCGCTTCGCCGGTGATGTAGTAGCACTGCTGTACCTGAGGTTCCGCCTTCACCTTGCGGCGGAAGGCATCCAGCTGATCGAGCCTCTCGCGTTCGAGCTCCACCATGATCAGGAAAGTCATGCCGTAACCGAGGGCTTCCGGCGAGAGAATGGCCTGCTCACCGGCGATCTTGCCGCTGGCCTTGAGCGCCTTAACCCGACGCTGCACGGTTGCGAGGGACAAACCGGTTTCCGCGGCAATATTCTCCAGGCGTTCTCGCGCGTTGTTCTGAAGCATCCGCAGGATGGTCAGATCGGCAGTGTCTTCCGCAGACATGTCTCCACCCTCTCAATCCCCGGACTGAAACGCAATGAGCGCAGGCGCGCCTAGGCCCGCTCTCTCGTCGCGGTGAATTTCAGCTTCGGCCAGTCTTCAATGGCGCGGTTCAGATCCCAGCTGTTGCGGGCCATGTAGACCGGAGCACCATCACGGTCTTCCGCCGCGCTGCTCTGATTCCGGTCCAGGAACCGCTTCAGTTCGGCCGGATCTTCGCCGTCGACCCAGCGCGCCGAATAAAAGGGTGCGGCTTCGAAGCCAACTTTGATGCCGTATTCCGTTTCGATCCGGGTCGCCAGCACGTCAATCTGGAGCTGGCCCACCACGCCGACAATCCAATCGGCGCCGATCATGGGCCGGAACACCTGGGTCACGCCTTCTTCCGCCAGGCTCTCGAGCGCCTTCTTGAGATGCTTGGCCTTCATCGGGTCGTCCAGGCGCACGCGACGCAGGATCTCAGGCGCAAAGTTCGGAATACCCGTAAAGCGCAGGCTCTCGCCTTCCGTAAGCGTGTCGCCCACCCGGAGCGTTCCGTGGTTGGGCACGCCGATGATATCGCCCGGCCAGGCTTCTTCCGCCAGCTCGCGGCTTTGCGCAAAGAAGAGGATCGGGTTGTAGATGCCGATGGCCTTACCGGTACGAACCTGATGCATCTTCATGCCGCGCCGGAACTTACCGGAGCACAGGCGCATGAAGGCGATCCGGTCGCGGTGGTTCGGATCCATGTTTGCCTGCACCTTGAAGACAAAACCGGTTACCGGCTTCTCGTCGGGTGTGATCTCCCGCTTGTCCGTCGGCTGTGGGCGCGGTGATGGCGCGAAGTCCACAACCGCATCGAGCAACTGACGGATGCCAAAGGATTTCAGGGCCGAGCCGAAGAAAACCGGGGTCAGATGTCCGGCCTGATAACTCTCCAGGTCGAATTCGGGACAGGCGGCCTGGACCAGTTCGATCTCTTCGCGCGCCTGCGCCAGCTGGTCAGCCGGCAAGGCCGCGTCCAGCTTTTCATCCTGCAGGGGCGCCGCCACGATTTCGGCGTCGAGTTCGTTGTCCTTGGCCGGATCGAACAGCATCATCTCTTCGCGCTGCAGGTTATAGCAGCCGCGGAAGATGCCGCCCATGCCAACAGGCCAGGACAATGGCGTGGTATCGAGTGCCAGGATCTCGGAGATCTCATCGAGGATCTCGAAGTTGTCGCGCGCTTCCCGGTCCATCTTGTTGATGAAGGTGATGATCGGCACGTCGCGCAGGCGACAGACCTCGAACAACTTGCGGGTCTGCGCCTCGATACCCTTGGCGCCGTCGATCACCATGATCGCGGAATCCACCGCCGTCAGCGTGCGATAGGTGTCTTCACTGAAGTCTTCGTGGCCCGGCGTATCGAGCAGATTGAAGGTCACATCGCGGTATTCGAAGGTCATGACGGAGGTGGTGACCGAAATGCCGCGCGCCTGCTCGATCTTCATCCAGTCCGAACGCGCGCGCCGCCCCTCGCCCTTGGCCTTCACCTGGCCGGCGAGATGAATAGCGCCGCCCATCAACAGCAGCTTCTCGGTCAGCGTCGTTTTACCGGCGTCCGGGTGCGCGATGATGGCGAAGGTACGCCGCTGACTGGCTGCCTCGCCAGCCGTCACGGGCGCCGCTGAGGCCGCCGCAGGCGCCATATCGTTCATTGACAATCTATGCTCCGTGGCTTCGGTTCAGGGCCTCTCGAGGCTGCCGAACCGTGATTCGGGCCCTTCTATGCCTCGAAGCTGCCGGAATTTCAAACATTCCTGCAGTGCCAGCGAGCCCGATTAGGGCGGCTTCAGTCGTCCTGCTGCGGGATCATCTCCGCGATATCCTGAAAAGCCACAGGGTTGCAGCCGAAGAAAAACAGCACTTCCCAGACCACGTACGCCAGGATGCCGTAGTAGGCGAACTCGATAACCGCCCCCAGGAAACAGGGCCAGGACGGCACAGTCCCTGCCTCTGAGAAGAAGATCGCCTGGATGATGGCCACAATGAGCGTGATGATACCCGCGATCAGGCCAATCGTCGCGATAATCCGCGGCAACCAGCGCAAGACCGTACAGACGTCGCCGTGCCAGGCACAGAATATGATGTTGAGGACAATGGAAATCAGCGTGACGATCGCCAGGATGACGGCGATCACGGCGAGCCACCAGGTAAAGAAACAGGCCGCCACGAAGATCATAACCGCAGTCAGGATCAACAATCCGATATTGATCCAGAACCAGACGAGACAGAGCCAGGCCGGAGGTGTCGGCAGCCAGTCAGGCCACCAGGGCGGCGGCGTATTGGGATCGGGCTGAGCGACTGTGAAGGGCGTTTCGGCAAGATAGTTACAACCGGACGGCAGCGAAACCTTGGCCCGGAAAAGATGTTGTCCGGCGTTGTAAATCCGTTCGAAGGTCCGCTCGACCGTGCCGGAAGTCGAAACCGTGTTATCGAAAGTTCCGGTTTCATCGGCCAGTTCGATAGTCGCGGGCTCGTCGAGATCGGCCGGCAGCGCCACGCGCGCCACCATGGTCACCGGACAGTTGCCACTGCAACCGGCTTCAACTTCGGCCGTGAGCTGCTGGATCTCGATCTCAGGACAGTCCGGGTCGTTCGGCTCCGTATCTGGTGGCGGCGGGCAGCCGGGAACCGTAACGGCGATGGAGTTGCTGCCATCGCTGTAGGAACAGCCTTGCGGAGAGAGCAGAACAACCCGAAAATTGCGCAAGCCTTCCGCATAGAATCCTGAGCCCGACAGGCTCAACACGCTTCCGGTGAGCGAGGCATCGTCGAGGATCGTGTCGGTTTCATCCAGCAGGCGGGCATGCAGGAAAGCTTCGTGCCCCGGCGGCATGGAGACGCTTGCGGTGACAAAAACCTCCCGCTTGCCATCTTCACAGCTTGTTCCAAAGAACGGTTGAGAAACAACGATCTTGGGACAGGTGACGGGACAGGCCGGCAGCTCGCCCGTTACCGAGGCGGATCCGCAGTCCGTGACAGCGCGGACTTTGTACAAGCCCGGCGGAAAGGCGCGGCTGCCCTCTAAAACCCGCTCGCCGCTTTCGACATAGTCGCTTTGATTTTCCAGCGCATGCGCGGTCTCATCCTCATCTACCCAGAAGAGTTCGCCGCCAACGCTGGTCGAGGCAACCCGCGCCCGAAAAGACAGATCCCAAAGGCCATCTTTATTACAGGTTTCCCTCTTGTCGACCGGGTCCCAGGTGATCTCAGGGCAACTGGGCCCAGGATCTTCAATACAAGGAGGCACGTCGATAACGGCTCGGGAATCTTTGGACTCCTCGACGTCTTCGCCTGTCAAAAAGACGGGCTCGCAGTCCGAGAACATGGGCAGCGGCGCGAACTCGAAGCGGACATCCTGATGCAGTCCCGGCAGATAGAGGTGCTCGTAGATACGCACCTTGCTGTTTTCTTCCGTGCCGTCCTGCCAGGCGGAGGGATCGTCACTGTCGGGATAGTAGACGCTGATTGTCGCTTCGCTGCCGGAGGAGAAGTCGCCGGTATGAATGTCCCCAATGACGAAGGTTCCGCCGTCCACCTCACGGACCGTCACCCGAAAGAGGACCTTGCGGCGCTCGTCGACGCAGTCGCCGCGCAGTTCCTGTAACTCGAAACTCACCAATGGACAGGGCATGGCCTTTCCCCCTGACGGCCGCTCATCGCTCGCTTTTATTGTTGGTATACTTATCACAAAACAGTGAGCAAGTCACCTAAAGCAAGAATGAAGTCCTAGGAAAAGGCGTAAGTCAGATTGCCCCACTGCCCCTGCGGGCGATAAGCTGTTATCTGTTCAAAGCCTTACTGGAGCAATCTTGGATGTCGACGCGCTCTCTCGGTCTCGACGACGGTCTTTACAACTACTTGCTTTCAGTCTCGTTGCGCGAGCCACCGCTCTTCGCCCGCCTGCGGGAAAGAACCCGGTCTATGCCCGAGGCAGGTATGCAGATCTCTCCGGAACAAGGACAGTTCCTCCAGCTTCTCATCAAGCTCACAGGCGCGCGGAAGACTCTGGAAATTGGCACTTTCACGGGATACAGCGCGCTTTCCGTTGCCTCTGTCCTGCCAGCTGACGGCAAGCTCGTCGCCTGCGATGTCAGCGACGAATTTACATCGGTTGGGCGCCCTTTTTGGAAAGAAGCCGGTGTTGCCGACAAAATCGATCTGCGCATCAGCCCTGCCGTGGAAACACTGGACGATCTGATCGTTCAAGGCGAAACGGAATCCTTCGATTTCGCTTTCATCGATGCCGATAAGACGAACTACGAGAACTACTACGAACGCTGTCTGCAGCTCATCCGGTCTGGCGGATTGATCGCCATAGACAACGTCCTCTGGGATGGCGCGGTCGCCGATGCGCGGGACAAAAGCGAAGACACAGAGGCTATTCGCAGGCTGAACGCCAAGCTCAAAAACGACGAGCGGATCGATCTCTCGCTGGTGCCGATCGGCGATGGCTTAACGCTCGCGTGGAAACGCCCGTGAGCTGGAACCAGGACGAGATCAACGCTTTTGCGGCCGAAGCTTGGGAAAGGCTCGAGTCCGCTCAGGCGGCGCTGGAGCGAAACTTCGACCTCGAAGGCCGCAACTGGCAGATGGATCAGCAAGAATGCACGATAACGCTGACAGCCGAAGGCAAATCCCCGCTGGTCTTCGATGCCGTCGCCATCGGTTCCCTGGCCAACAAAACCTGGATGTGGGCCTGGGCGAATGATTCCATTCTCGACAGCTTCTCAGCAGAGTCGGCCGAGTTAAAGCAGTTGACGGAGACATCCGGTCTGAAATTCTTCGCGCAACCTCTGTGGGAAGATGCGGTGGAAGACGATGCCTGGAACGCCGCCGCCATCGCCCTGAAGGTCCTGGGTGGGACTGCCGTTTACCGCTGTCCGATCACCCCTGACTCTAGCCTTTTCGTGCTGATCCGAGAACGCTTCAACGCCTAACAGGCCTAAAAGGTCGAGTGCGCAACGCGGTCCCCGACTTTGATGCCCAGGCGCGACGCGGTTCCACCGTTCAGCTCAAGAACGCCGGTCACCGGCTCGTCTGAAGGAATGGGCTTGAGCGACTCTGGAACTGCGCGTTCGACGATTTTCACGATCTGGCCATCCGCCCGAATGAAAAGCATATCGAGCGGCAGGAACGTGTTCTGCATCCACATAGTGAGTTCGCGGGCAGGCTTGTAGACAAACAGCATACCGGCATCCGCCGCCAGCTGACGCCGAAACATCAAGCCCTGCGCCCGCTGCTTGTGATCCAAAGCCAGTTCGATCTCGAATCTGTGCTCCTCTCCCTCTTTCGTGACGACGGTGAGTTCATCCTTCTCGAAACTGGCCAGGCCACTTTGCGCCTGCGAATAGAAAGCACCGACGGTCAAAACCGCGAACAGCAGAACGAACTTTAAGGATCGGATCATGTGGTCATTCCAACGCAGAGTGTAATCTCTAAAGCTAGGGTCTTAGAACCTTGGCGACAACATCTCTGATTTCCGAGCGGACAGGACCGGAACGGACGGGATCCATGAGCGTGTTCATCCAATGCTCGGGCGGATTTCGGCCTTTGCTATGCCGCCAGGTCAGCGCCCGCAGGACCTCCTCGGCGGCTTTGGGAACACGATCCGGGATATCTTTATTGTTGAGAGCGGCCCAGACACCCGCCCAGCAACGCCCAACGGACCAGGGATTGTAGCCACCACCGCCCAGCACCACGAACCTCTCCGCCCTGCCCTTCAACCTCTTCACCACCCGCCAAATGGCACCATTGGAGAGCCCCAGACGGCTCATGGGATCGTCCGCCAATCCATCGGCGCCACTTTGCAGGACGATGCTATCGGGGCCAAAGTCCTCCAGCAGCGGAAGAACGCAAGCCTCCATGATGTAGTCCAATTCACTGTCGTTGAAGTCCGGGGGAACTGGCATGTTCCGCGCCATCCCCGCCGCTCGGTCCGCCGCTTCTCCCTTGCCGTCTCCAGCTTTCTTCATCGGCCAGCGGCCATCCTCGTGGATCGAAACGGTCAAAACCTGATCATACGCATGGAAGGCATCCTGGACCCCGTCACCGTGGTGCGCATCCACGTCCAGATAGAAGACGCGTCGGCTTCCAAGTGCCAAGAGCTCGAGAATGCACAGGACCGGATCGTTGAAGAAGCAAAAGCCACTGGCGTGGTCTGGTCGCCCGTGGTGCGTCCCGCCCGCAGGGCTGTAGACGATGCCTGACTCCGTAACCAACCGCGCCGCCAGAAACGAACCGCCTGCCGCGGTTGCCGGGCGTCGGAAGATCTCTTTGAAGATCGGATTTCCATTGCGTCCCAGGTTAAAACGTTCGCTTTCCGCAGGAGAAAGCGCCTGATCCCGCTCAGCGCGACGCAGGGCATCGATGTATTCGGGATGATGGAACCGCACCAGTTGGCTCTCGGTCGCCATTGGCGAATCATGATACTGGCGCGCCGGCAACCACCCCATGGCACGGCAGAGATCGATGCAGGTCGAGACCCTGGGGATAGCCAGTGGATGGCACATGCCATAGGTCGAGTGCCGGTAGATCTCGCTCCCGATAAACTGTGGTTCTCTCTCCAAGCTTATCCCACCCTGCCGATACAATCCGATCGTTCGCGCCCTGGCTGGTCAGCTTGCCGCGCCGGGCGGTGGCTGCCATATTCGCGCACTTGAGAAACCTAAGGGCAGAGAGCGCCAGGTCAAGAACCGGTGCCAACAGCCGATCCCAGGAGCAGCAGAGTCCGTGACCGGCGCGTCAGACCCTCCGTCCCAGATCCAGCAGAACGAGCCAGCGCCGGAAGCCGGTATCAGCCTGCGCGGCGCGAGCCTCAGCTATCAAGGCAAGGTCGTCTTCGAAAATCTCGATCTGGACCTGCCGGCCGGACGCATGACCTGTTTGCTGGGTCCCTCGGGCGTGGGCAAGTCCAGCCTTCTCCGCTACATCGCTGGCCTTACAGAAAGCGATTCGGAGACCAGGGTATCGGGGGAACTCTCCTTTACCGGCGCCGACGCCGGGATCGCCTATCTGGCGCAACAGGATCTCCTGCTGCCCTGGCTCTCTGTTTTGGAGAATGTCACTTTGGGCAGCCGGCTACGAGGGGAAGAAGCCGACCGGCCGCGCGCGCTTCAACTTCTCGCACAGGTGGGTCTACAGGGGCGTGAGAAGGATCGTCCCGCGATGCTGTCCGGGGGTATGCGGCAAAGGGTGGCGTTGGCGCGTACGCTGATGGAGGACCGGGCTTTCGTCCTGATGGACGAACCCTTTTCCGCTGTGGATGCCATCACGCGCTTTGAGCTGCAAGAGCTGGCATCGAAGCTGTTGAGCGGTAAAACAACTCTTCTCGTCACGCATGACCCACTGGAAGCCCTGCGGATCGGCCACAGGCTTTTGCTCCTCACCGGGTCGCCAGCGCGATTTGAAGCGCCGATCGATCCTCAGAGTGAACCTTTGCGCGACATCACTGAACCGGAAGTGGCCAAACTCCAAACCACTATCATGCAACGTTTGACCGCCGCCAAGGCAAGCACACGTGGGTATGTAAACAAAGGGCGAGGCGCGTCATGAGCGTGGCTCGTCCCCTCTTCATTTTTCTCGGTCTCCTGGTTTTTTGGCAGATCATCGTCAGTCTCACAGGAGTCGCCGCGTTCATTCTCCCCGGGCCCGTAGCCGTTTTTTCAGCGCTGATCGATCGATGGCCTTCGCTGATGTCCCATGCAGGCGTCACGATCGTCGAAATCCTCGCCGGCTTGCTATTAGGGACGGTCCTGGGTTGCTTATCGGCACTTATCATCGCCAGCTATCGCGGCGCGAGACTGTGGGTTCTGCCGGTCTTGGTGGTCAGTCAGGCGATCCCCGTCTTCGCCCTGGCTCCTATCCTGGTGCTATGGCTTGGCTATGGTCTGGCATCGAAAATCGCGATGGCGACACTGATCATCTACTTCCCCGTGACGGTCGCCTTTTACGACGGCTTGAGGAGGACGGAACCCGGCTGGTTGGACCTCGCCAAGGTCATGGGCGCTTCGCGTTGGCGCAGCCTTGTCGCTATTCGGATACCCGCCGCCCTGCCTGCTCTTGCGTCAGGTTTACGGGTGGCGGCATCGGTAGCCCCGATCGGTGCGATCGTCGGCGAGTGGGTCGGCTCAAGCGCCGGCCTCGGCTATCTGATGCTGCATGCCAATGCCAGGCTTCAAGTCGATCTCATGTTTGCAGCGCTCCTGGTTTTAGCTGTCTTCGCGGTCTGTCTTTACTTTACGATCGACCGTCTCCTGCGCCGATTGATCTCCTGGCAGGCGGACAAAGCCTTGTGACCCGGTGCACTTCGCACAATGAAGCACAGGTTGCGTCAAACCGCGTCGCTCGCTAGCTTGCATAAAGCAAACAGTGGGCCGCGAGAACTCAGTCTCCTGACCGTTCTGCGCAAGAGGGGGAAAAATGACCGTCAAAACAATCCTGGTGCATCTCGCGGACGATGAAGAACACCTGAAGCGACTGGATGTTGCCCTGCAGATTGCGCAGGAGCGCAAGGCGCATGTAACGGCCCTCTTCATTACAACACCGATCGGCATGCCTGCGCAGATCACCGGTCGCGGCGCCTCCGCCGCTTACCTTGCGGAAGCCACCGCGCAGGCCCGCAAGAAAGCTGAAGCGCTGGAACAAGAATTCGATGCCAGCTGCGAACGAAAGAATATCGATTACAGCTGGATTACGACCGAAGGCGATCACCTGGATCTCTTGGCCAAGCACGCCCACACGGCCGACTTGATTATCGCCAGTCAGCCAACCTACGACAGCTTTGAGGATCATCTGCGCATGCGTCTTCCGGAGGAACTTGCGCTGCACAGCGGCCTTCCGGTGATGATTCTGCCTCGGGAGAAAAACATCGAGAAGATCGGTAAGCGCATCATGGTGGCCTGGAAAGACACCCGCGAAACCGTGCGCGCCGTCAGGGACAACATGTCACTCTTGATCGGTGCCGATAAGGTTTTCGTGCTGACCGTCGCGCCCGATGCCCATGACGCCTTGTCGCTGCAGGAAGTCGCCACCTATCTGCAGCGTCACGGCGTGAACGTCGATACGCAGCATATCGCGAACTACGAAGACACCGTCGGGCAGGCCATTCTGGACTCCGCCAACAGCTGCGATGTCGATATGATCGTCCTCGGTGCCCACGGACACTCGCGCCTGCGAGAATTGATCATGGGCAGCGTTACGGATCATGTCTTGAAGAACGCCGAATTGCCGGTCGTCATTTCCCACTGATTGGGGTCGGCAACCGATGAAGCTTGTCGCGCAACTCGCAGGCTTGGCTATCGTTCTCTTTGCGCGTTTTATCACAGCGGTTCGGGGCATCTGGCAGGGGATCGAACCCACCGCGACACAGCGTATCTACTTTGCAAACCACGCCAGTCACGGCGACTTCGTTCTGATCTGGACAGTCCTTCCCCCTTCCCTTCGCCGCAAGACCCGCCCAGTCGCGGGCGCGGACTACTGGCTCAAATCGTCTCTTAAGCGCTTTATCGGCGGCAATGTCTTCGACGCCGTGCTGATCGACAGAAATCGGGAAAACAGAGATAGCGATCCCATTGAGACCATGGCGACGGCACTCGACCAGGGTGCTTCGCTGATTCTGTTTCCTGAAGGGACTCGAAACGAAACGACCATGCGGCTCCTGCCCTTCAAGGCCGGCCTTTTCCATCTTGCGAAAGCGCGTCCTGCCGTTGAGTTGGTGCCCGTCTGGATCGAAAACCTCAATCGGGTCATGCCAAAGGGTGAACTGGTCCCTATCCCGCTCATTTGCACCGTTACCTTCGGCGCGCCGCTTCGCCTCGCAGTCGATGAAGAAAAAAGCGCATTCATCTCCCGCGCCGAATCCGCGCTGCTCGCGCTGTCGCCTCAAAATGAAAGCGATGCGCCATGACCGGCTTCCACGGCGATCTCATCCGTCTGCTCGGGGGCATAGGCGCGATCCTGATCGTTGCTTCGGCGATCGGTTTCCTGCTGCAGCGTCGTTATTCGCCTGACGGATCCAATGCGGTTATCGAAAACCTCAACGCCAGAATTATCGCCTGGTGGGGCATGGTGGTCCTGATGGGGATCGCCTTCTTAGGAGGGCGGACCGGTGTCGTTATCCTCTTTGCCTTCTGTTCCTTCGCCGCACTGCGGGAGTTCGCGACCCTCACCAACACGCGCCGCGCCGATCATTGGGCGCTCGCCAGCGCGTTTTTCGTCGTGTTGCCGATCCAGTACAGTCTGATCTGGATCGACTGGTATGGTCTCTACTCCATCTTCATCCCGGTCTACGCTTTCTTGCTGATGCCGATTGTGGCCGTGCTCCGTGGCGATACTGGAAACTTTCTCGACCGGATCGCAGAGACGCAGTGGGCTCTGATGATCTGCGTCTTTTGCGCCTCTCATGTGCCCGCTCTGCTCAGTCTTGATATCCCCGGTTACGAAGGCCGGAACGTGCTCTTGATCGCCTTCCTCGTCGTCGTGGTGCAGTCGAGCGACGTGCTGCAATACGTGTGGGGAAAGCTGGCCGGGCGGCGAAAGATTGCCCCTTCGCTCTCGCCATCGAAAACCGTTGAAGGCTTTCTCGGCGGGATCCTGAGTGCCACCCTGTTGGGCGCCTGCCTTTGGTGGATGACCCCCTTCACCTTTATCCAGGCGGCGCTGCTGTCCCTGGTCATTGCGCTGATGGGCTTCTTTGGTGGACTTGTCATGTCGGCGATCAAGCGGGACCGCGGCATTAAGGACTGGGGGCACCTGATCGCCGGTCACGGGGGCTTTATCGATCGTCTGGACTCTGTGGTCTTTTCTGCGCCCATCTTCTTCCACCTGGTCCGGTACTGGTGGGTGCCGTGATCCCGCTGATCCGAAAGACTGCCGGGCATAGCGTAACCCACGTTCTCTTCGCCTTTTTCGGCATGGGCAGCTGGGCCGTCTTTTCAAACCGACTTCACCCCATGCCGGAGCCAGCGATTGCCGGAGTCGTGCAAGGCACACTCTCAGCCACACTGACGCTGATCCTGAAAACCATCGTCGACAGGCTGGCCGCGCGCTTCACAACGGCCATAAGGTTCTGGGCACCGCCGCTGATCGCCATCTCCGTTTCTGCCAGTCTATTGGTCGGGATTCACGCTATCGCCGGGACGCCTGAGATCCTTCCGACTGTTTCCGTGCCACTCATGATCGCTGGCAGCTACGTGACCATCTACAACTACGGCCGTCAGGCCCCCCGGAGGCCGTGAACCATGCCTGATGAGAGCAATCGGCGGCCGCTCGCCAGCCGACAAAGCGGATGGGCCAATCGCATCGCCGCCGCGCTGGCAAAGACCGCGCTCACACCGAATCAGATTTCCCAGGCCAGTATGCTGATGGCCGCTGTCTCAGGCGTAGCCTTTTACGGCTCTGTGCATAGCGATGATGGTATGCGCATCGCGCTTTTGCTGGCTGCAGCGTTCTTCTGCCAGATGCGGCTGCTCTGTAATCTCTTCGACGGTATGCTCGCCATTGAAGCGGGCAAGAGTGCGCCCGATGGACCTTTCTGGAATGAGTTTCCGGATCGGATCGCCGACATCCTCATTCTCGTCGGCGCCGGTTACGCGGCCGGCGATCCAATTCTCGGTTGGGCCGCTTCGGCCTTTGCGGTCCTGACGGCCTACGTCCGCGAACTGGGGAGCGCGAACGGCATGCCGCCGGACTTTTCCGGTCCCATGGCCAAGCCGCACCGGATGGCCGCCTTAACCGTTGCGGCCGTGATCGCAACGACCGAGCCCCTTTGGGATGGCAGGACCCAAACTTTGACGCTCGCGCTGTGGATCATTGCCATCGGCGCCGCCGTCACCGCACTCCGCCGGTCCTACCACTTACGTCGCTGGCTCCATAAGCAGAAACCCTGACCGCAGAGGTCGAAGATGACGGTACAAATTCTGCCCGCCGCCGAGCAGCACAAGGAAGGGATTAAAAACCTTATCCTGCCTATACAGCAGGAAGAATTCGGCATTGCGATCACCTGCGACGATCAGCCCGACCTGCAAGACATAGACACCTTTTACCGGCGAGGCACCGGCGAGTTCTGGGTCGCTCTCTCAAATGAGCGTGTCGTCGGAAGCATTGCTTTGATCGATATCGGCGGGCGGCAGGCCGCACTCCGGAAGATGTTCGTCGATGCGGGCTTTCGCGGCAAAGACGCCGGGGTGGCGGGGAAGCTATTAGCGACGCTCCTGGCGCATGCGCGGCGGGAAGGCCTCAAAGAGGTGTATCTGGGTACGACAAGCAGCTTCCTGGCGGCACACCGCTTTTACGAAAAGAGCGGATTCCTACTCGTCGACGAAGCCAAGCTGCCAGAGGCCTTTCCGAAAATGGCCGTGGACTCGCGTTTTTATCGCTTCGACCTCACGTGATTCCAACGCCGGCGGTCAGGTGCCACAGGGCGCGAAGTCTTCCAGCGCCATCTCCGGATTTCTTTCGATGCAAGGAAGATTCTTGTCGAGCTGATGCCACGGCTGCGCGGAGGATACCCAGATACTGCCCTGCGACTGAAACTTGCTCGGATCGTCGAGCACACCGGCTTTAATCGACCGGAACTGCGGATGCGCGTTGTTGTGCGAAATGAGATGCACGCCGCATTCGGGGCAGAACTGCCTGTAAACATCGGCGCCGCTCTCGCCCTTCACCACAAAGGCTTTCGTCTCTCCCTTCGTGATACGGACCGCTTCAGCCGGAAACATCATGCCGTAAGCCGCCGCACCACCCGACACATACTGGCAGTCCCGGCAATAGCAGGCACCGGCCAGCAACGGCGCGCCCTCGACTTCAAAGCGCACCGCACCGCAAAGACAACCACCATGAAGGACTGTCATATCGTCTCCTCTTCTTGATCTTGAGTCATTCGACCGTTGTGCGCGTCAAAGGCAGCAATAACCTCGGTTATCACAGCCTTGGCAGTGGTCAGATCATCGGGATTGAGAGCCCGCGCGATGGGGGCCATGACCGCCGCTTCCCGCGCTTTGATTGCGTCGATCATTCGCCGCCCGTCATCGGTCAGAACAAGAAGGACCGAACGCTTGTGCGCGGCATTCTCCCGACGCGCGATGAGCGCCGCTTCGAGCAATTCGTTCGCAATCTTCTGGATAAACTGTCTCGGCAAACTTAAGCGACGGCCGATAGACGGTACCGTCAGCGCGTTTCCATCCTGGATCTGTTCCAGCACTGCCCGCTGCGAAACCGTGACACCCGTTTTCTCCAACTCCTGAGCCACCGAAGTCGCGAGCGTCTTGTAGAGCGGCCGCACGAGCTTGATGATCTCGTAGAGACTTTCGGGGTCTGCTTGTTGATTTCGTTTCATGACATCTAGAATGTCATTACGACATCTTAAATGTCAATATAATCTCGACGTATTTCTTCTAACCAAAGACCAAACGCAAACGCCGGCCGCGCTGTTAAAGTCACGGCCGGCGCTTTCAAAGAGCCTTAGGAAGGATGCCCTTATCTAAAAGAAGACAAAGGTCACCAGTATGAAGATTGGGATCAGGAAAATGATGGACCAACCCATGTAACCGAAGAAGCTCGGCATGGGTACGCCGCGTTCCTCGGCAATGGCGCGGACCATAAAGTTCGGCGCGTTACCGATATAGGTGTTCGCGCCCATGAAGACCGCACCCGCCGAAATCGCCAGCAATGTTTGGGCATTTGGTCCCATAAGATTGACGGGATCGCCACCGGCTGTGTTGAAGAACACGAGATAGGTCGGCGCATTGTCCAGGAAGCTGGAGAGGATGCCGGTCGCCCAGAAATACATGAAGTTGACCGGCTGCCCTGCCTCGTCACTCACCGAGGCAACGATAGCCCCCATGGCGCCATCGGTTCCTGCCTTCAGAATCGCGATTGCGGGAACGATGGTGATAAAGATCGCGGCAAAGAGCTTGGCCACCTCAACGATCGGAAACCAGGAAAAGCCGTTTGCTTCGCGGTTTGCCTTGCTGGTCAGCACCAGTGAAAGACCCGCGATCGCCAAGAGCAGGACATCCCGAGTGATGTTCTGGAGCTCGACATCGACGTGGAAGACAGTAAAGGCGATCTCAGGCTTCCAGATGCCGCTCAGAAGCACAGCACCGACCACACCCGCAAGCAGCAGAATATTGATCTTACCGTCTAAGCCAAGCTTCTCCTGCTCTGCACCATCATCGCTCTCTTCCTCGACCGGCGCGCCATCGGCGGCTTCGCGCTTAAAGAGAAAGCTGTCGAGAATATAGAAGACAACCAGCAGGATCGAAGCCACGAGCACCATCGGCAGAAACATGTACTGCGTCGGCCAGAAGAACTCGACCCCCTTCAGAAAGCCCAGGAACAGTGGCGGATCTCCAAGCGGTGTGAGCGAACCGCCAACGTTCGCAACCAGGAAGATAAAGAACACCACCACATGGACCTTGTTCTTCCGCCAGTCATTGGCCCGCAGGATCGGGCGGATCAGCAACATGGCCGCGCCGGTCGTGCCCATCCAGCTCGCGATGACCGTACCGATCAACAAAATCATGGTGTTGACCATCGGTGTACCGCGAAGCTTGCCGGTCACGCGAACGCCGCCGGCCACGGTAAAGAGCGACAAAAGAAGGATGATGAAAGGCAGGTATTCCAGGAAACCCACATGCAACAGCTCGAAAAGCGCCAGTTCGACGCCGTGAAAAATCGTAAAGGGGATCAAGAACGCAAAGGCCCAAAAGGCTGAAACCTTACCGAAGTGGCTATGCCAGAAGTGCGGCGCCAACAAAGGGAAAATCGCAATCGAGAGGAGAATCCCCGCAAAAGGCGCCACCCAAATCAAGGTGAGTTGACCACCCTCCAGATGCGGCGCGCCCGCTCCGGCCGCCATGGCAGCCGACGACCCCATCAGCAATAATACCAGGCTGGCGATCAAAAGGCGCAAAGGCGCCTTGACGGTATTCGACCCATTCACGATTTTTATCCCCCCTGTGTTCTGCCCTGCTGCCCCCACGGTAACTCTATACGTCTCAGCAGAGCGCGAAAACCCTTGGGGCACACGCCCATTTAGTCAGAAGCTTGCCGCCAAGCAAGACCGGGATCTAAGTTACTCTTGCTGAAAGACAGCACGGCTGGGCTGCAGGTGCGGAAAAAGCAATCCTTTCCAGCCATGCGATGCGCCTCGGGCGTTCACAGCTCACGAAGGAATGATGATAGCAAAGAGCCAAAAAGAACCGCTCACGGCCAAAAGCCCCCGCCAATCGCGACGGCGTGGGGTGTTGATCCTGCTATGCCTTGTCGGATTCGGATTGGTTATCTGGCAGACAGCGCGTTTGTGCTATGCCTACTACCTCACGCAAACGCAGATCCAAAGCCGCCAAGCCCTGAATCTCTATGCGCAGAACCTACGCCGGTCGCTCGAACGCTACGAGTTTCTGCCCACACTCTATGCCAACCACTATAGCATAGCGGGCCTTTTGGCGGCCCCTGGCAATCCAAGTCTTTTGGCGCGCAGCAATGCGTTGCTCGAACGGGTTAACCGCCTGACCGGGTCCTCCGACACCTATCTCCTCGACATCGACGGCTACGCGCTGGCTGCAAGCAACTGGGATCAGCCTGCGAACTTCATTGGCCAGAACTTCGGCGCCGAACCCTATTTCAAGGCCGCGATGCAAGGACGTCTTGGGCGCTACTACGCCATCGGCACAGGCTCGGAAGAACGCGGTTACTACTTTGCCTCGCCGGTAAGGCGCGATGGCATCATCCGGGGCGTGATCGTCTCGATAGTCGGGGTCGAAGCGATCGAAGACTCCTGGTGGACGACCGGACGCAACGAGATCTTCGTCACCGACGATAAAGGGATCATCTTTATCTCCAGCCGGCCAGGCTGGCGCTACCGGCAGGTACCGCAACCGGAACAAACAGCTGCATCCGAGCGCGTTGCCGACAATCACGCGTCGCAGGTTCAATCGAAACGCTACCGACTCTCCGCCATCGAACCCTTCCAAATGTCGTACGGGGGAGAACTCTTAAGCGGTGATCGCGTTGTCGAGGTGGTGCCCTTCGACAAATCGGAGGCGGTGGCGTTCGGCACGCCGTCTGAAACACGCCTGGTCGAGGTTTTGCTCCCAACCGGTCTGACGCAAGGATCAGGCGCGGATCGCACCGAAAACTATCTCTTACAAAAGCTGGAGATGAGAGAGCTGGGCTGGTCGCTCTACTTCCTGGCCGATATCAGCGCTATCCCCGGCCAAACGGCCACGGTCACAATCCTGGTTGGCGCCCTGCTGGCGACCATCTTTTTAGGCAGCGGCTTTTTGATTCAGCGCCGGCGCAATCAGACTCAACGCCTGGAATTGAAAGAACAAAGCCGGATTGCCCTGGAAGCGGCCTACAGCGAGCTGGAGACGCGCGTCCAAGACCGGACACGCGATCTGCTCTCAAGCAACCGCAAGCTTCTGAGCGAAATTCAGGTCCGGAGAAAAGCCGAGCAGGACCTGCGGCAAACCCAGGATGAACTGGTTCAGGCCGAAAAGCTTGCCGCACTTGGGCATATGTCGGCAGGAATCAGCCATGAACTCAATCAGCCGCTCACGGCAATCAGGTCATTCTCGAACAATGCCACGAAACTGCTGGACCGCGAGCGGTTCGACGAGGTGCGGTCGAACCTCGGCCTAATTTCGGAACTGACCGGGCGCATGGCTCAATTGATGAAGCAGCTCAGAACCTTCGCGCGGAAGGCCCCGGCACAGAAATCGCTGGTCTCCCTACCGGCGATCCTGGATCGAAGCCTTGAGGTCCTGCAGCCCAGGATCGATGAGATGTCGGTCCAGCTCAAAAGGAAATCAGGCGGCGAAGTCCAGGTCATTGCAGATGCCTTGAGGCTGGAGCAGGTTCTCACGAATATCCTGGGAAATGCACTCGACGCGATAGAAGACAGCGAAGACCGCCTGATTGAGGTCTCCTTAGAGGCCGACGAAGACGAAGTCATAGTCGCCATTCGCGACAATGGCCCCGGAATCCCGGCGCAACATATCAATGAGATTTTCGACCCCTTCTTTTCCACCAAAGACGTGGGACAAGGGCTTGGTCTGGGCTTATCCATCACCTACGGTATCGTTAAAGACTTCGGTGGCAGCATTCGCGCCTCCAATCACGAGACCGGCGGCGCAGTCTTCAGTTTGACCCTGCCGCGAGCCGAAAAGCCGGGTTTGCGACAAAAGGCCGTATAATCGAGATGCAAATGGACGAAGAGCCTGTAGGACCGATCCTCGTCATCGACGACGAACGCCATGTCCGCATGGCGACGAAGCAGTCGATCGAGCTTGCGGGTTTCGAAGTTAACTGCATGGACTCCGCCGAAACCGCGTTGCGCACCCTGTCCCGCCATTGGCCCGGTGTGGTCGTTAGCGACATCAAGATGCCGGGAATGGACGGACTTGCTTTCTTGAAGCAAGCGCAAGCCGTCGACCCTGACATACCAATCGTCTTGGTCACGGGACACGGCGACGTTCCCATGGCGGTCGGCGCCATGCGCGACGGCGCCTATGATTTCATTGAGAAACCTTATGATTCTGACCTCTTGGTCGATGTCGTTACACGGGCGTATGAAAAGCGTCGCCTGATCCTGGAAAACCGCGAGCTGCGCGCCGAACTGGAAGCTCATAAAGGCCTTGCCTCGCGCCTGGTCGGACGCTCGCCTGGCATGATCAAGTTGCGCAGCGAAATCGAAGCTGTCGCCCAGATCGCCGCCGATGTCCTGATCCTAGGGGAAACCGGTACAGGGAAGGAACTGGTCGCACGTTGCCTGCATGATTTCAGCGACCGCTGCGCCGGCAATTTCGTCGCCATCAACTGCGGCGCCGTCCCCGAGAACATCATCGAAAGCGAGCTTTTCGGTCACGAACCAGGTGCCTTCACCGGCGCAACAGGCCGGCGCATCGGAAAGTTCGAACATGCCAGCGGCGGCACTTTGTTTCTCGATGAAGTCGAGAGCATGCCGCTCGATCTTCAAGTCAAGCTCCTACGGGTCATTCAGGAGCGCGCCATAGAACGGCTCGGGTCCAATAAGGTCATACCGCTTGATCTTAGGGTGATCGCGGCCACGAAGGTCGATCTCCGCGCCGCGAGCTCCGAAGGGACCTTTAGAGAAGATCTCTATTATCGGCTAAACGTGGTTCACTGCGCAATTCCGGCGCTGCGCGAGCGGCTGGAGGATATTCCGCTGTTGTTTCAGCATTTCGCTGCTCAAGCCAGTCGCCGCTATCGCCGGGCCGCGCCGGCCCTGACACAGGAAACGGCCGCACAACTCCTGGATCACAGCTGGCCCGGCAACGTGCGTGAATTGCAAAATGCGGCGGAACGTTTTGCCCTTGGCATGGGTATCGGTCTCGAACCGGACGGCGGAAACGCTGGAGAGGAGGTTGCTGTCGCCCGCGTTCCGCTCTCCGAGCAAATCGACGCCTTCGAAAGCAGTTTGATTAGGCGGGAACTCATCAAACAGCGCGGCAACGTGACTGCGACCTACGAAGCACTCGGGCTGCCGCGAAAAACGCTTTACGACAAGATGAAACGCCATGGCATAAGACGCGACGATCTGATCGACTGACGCTATCGCCCCGTATTTTCGTAAAAACCTCCTCCGCTGTTCAAGGCATCTGTGCGGAAAACCGCACACCCGTCGCGGAAACCTGTGCGATTTTCCGCACAAACCCGCAATAGCACTCGCTTCCCTCCCCCTCACCCATCAAAAGCATCAGCGCTGTTTCTCTCGTAACATCAGGATGTTACACTCTAGATGTTAAGTTCCAGCCGCTGGCGCCGGGTTTTGGCACAACGGTTGCTTACAGATAAACGGAGACGGCCCTCTCGAGTGGGAGGGTCAAAAACAAAAATGCGAACCAGGGAAGGAAAAGATCCATGCGCAAATTTGTTGCGGCGATAGCCCTTGCCGGTGTCAGCTTGACGGCCTTTGCCGCCTCTGCCGCCGATCCAATTGTCATCAAGTTTAGCCACGTAACCGCGGAAACCGGCCACCCGAAGGGTGAAGCCGCGAAGCTTTTCGCCGATACCGTGAACGAACGCATGGCTGGCAAGGTCGTTGTCGAGGTTTATCCAAACTCTCAGCTTTACAATGACAACAAGGTTTTGGAGGCAATGCTGCTCGGCGATGTCCAGATGGCTGCGCCTTCGCTCTCCAAATTCGAGAAATACACCAAGAAGTTCCGGATTTTCGATCTTCCCTTCCTCTTCGACGACATCAATGCCGTCGATCGTTTCCAGGGCGGCGCGGCCGGCCAGGAGCTGCTGAAGAGCATGGTTGATCGTGGTCTGCTCGGCCTGGGCTATTGGCACAACGGCATGAAGCAGATGTCGGCCAGCAAACCCCTGCTGCTGCCAAGTGATGCTTCTGGTCTCAAGTTCCGGATCCAGACTTCCGACGTTCTCGAAGCGCAGTTCGAGGCCCTCGAAGCCAATCCTCAGAAAATGGCCTTTAAGGAAGTCTACGGCGCGCTGCAGACCGGTGTGGTCGATGGTCAGGAAAATACCTGGTCCAACATCTACACTAAGAAGTTCTTCGAGGTGCAAGATGGCGTGACCGAGACCAACCACGGCATCATCGACTACCTGGTCGTGACTTCGGTTGAGTTCTGGGAAGGCCTGCCCGCCGACATCCGTGGCGAGCTCGAAACGATCCTGGCAGAGGTCTCCGCAAAGCGGAATGGTCTCTCGACCGAGATCAACGAGGGTAACAAGAAGAAAGTGATCGAGGCAGGCACTGCTGTTCGGACTTTGAATGCGGACCAGCGCGAAGAGTGGCGGAAAGCCATGGCGCCGGTTTGGAAGAAGTTCGAAGGCGACATTGGCGCCGACTTGATCGAAGCGGCTCAAGCCGCCAATTCGGGCAGCTAACACCGGCCTGAAATTCGACGTCCGGCCGGCGTACCCGAACTCATCGGAGCGCCGGCCGGTTTCTCTTCTCAAGACGTGTTTGTGTTTTCACGGCTTGATGTCGACCGCCTGCGTGGGGGAACGCAGAAATGTTCAGTAAAATTATCAATCGCATTGAAGAATCGGTTATCGCGATCCTTCTTGCGGGCATGGTGCTCGTCACGTTTTCGCAGGTGGTGGCGCGGTATGTTTTCAACTCGGGCGCCGTCTGGGCTCTGGAGCTGACGACCTACCTCTTTGCATGGCTTGTTCTCTTTGGAATGTCTTACGGCGTAAAGATCGGCGCTCATCTGGGTGTGGATGCTTTCGTGAAGCTTTTTTCCAAACCGGGTCAACGGGTCCTGACAATCATTGCGGCGCTTTGTTGTATTGCCTATGGCGTGATCCTGCTCATCGGTGCTTGGGAATACATCTCCAAAATCTACAAGTTCGGGATTGAAGCGGAAGACCTCCCCATTCCCCGCTGGATTCCTTACAGCATCCTTCCGATCGGCCTTGTGTTGCTGATCATTCGTTTTGTCGAAGCCACCTATCTGATCGTCACTGGAAAGCGCGAGACGCTCTCGGCCGGTCACGAAGCCGAGGACGCCGTTCGGGAAGTCCAGGAAGCGGCGCTTCAAGATTCCTCCAAGACCTGACGATCACAAGGACCAGACAAAATGGAACCTATCGTTCTCTTCGGCCTTGTGCTGTTGCTGCTGCTGATCGGCACACCGATCGCAGTCTCGCTCGGGCTTTCCAGCCTTATCATTATCCTCTTCTTCTCCAGCGACTCACTCGCCTCCATTTCCTTGAAGCTCTTCGAGGCCATGGAGCATTACACGTTGCTGGCCATTCCCTTCTTCATTCTTTCCTCGGCCTTCATGTCCACCGGCGGAGTCGCGAAGCGCATCATTCGCTTTGCCATCGCTTGCGTCGGCCATATGCGCGGCGGCCTTGCGATCGCATCCGTGTTCGCCTGCATGCTCTTTGCCGCCCTGTCGGGATCCTCGCCGGCAACTGTGGTCGCTATCGGCACTATCGTGATCGCCGGTATGCGCCAGGTCGGTTACACAAAAGAATTCGCGGCCGGCGTAATCTGTAATGCCGGAACACTCGGAATCCTGATTCCCCCGTCGATTGTCATGGTAGTCTATGCCGCTGCGACCGACGTCTCGGTGGGGCGCATGTTCATGGCGGGCGTAATTCCCGGTCTTCTGGCCGGCCTTATGCTGATGGGCGGCATTTACATCGCCGCGCGCATCAAAGGACTTCCGGCGCAACCTTGGGCCGGATTCTCAGAGATCCTCGAGTCGGCGGGTGACGCCTTTTGGGGGCTTTTGCTGATCGTCATCATCCTGGGCGGTATCTACGGCGGCGTCTTTACGCCTACAGAAGCTGCTGCGGTGGCGGCGGTCTATGCCTTTGTGATTGCCCTCTTCGTCTATCGCGACATGGGCCCTTTGATGGGGGTCGCGTTGCGCAACGATGGCGAGTCGCTCGGCGGCAGCCTTGCACGCAATCTTGGACAGGTTGCCATTAAGTTCGTGCCTGCCTTTTTCCATAGAGACACGCAACGCACTCTGGTGGAAGCCGGCAAGGTCACGCTGATGCTGATGTTCATCATCGCGAACGCCCTGCTCTTCGCCCATGTTCTGACCACGGAACGCATTCCGCAGGCGATGACCGAGGCCATCATCGGCGCTGGCTTCGAGCCCTGGACCTTCCTGATCATCGTCAATCTGCTGCTGCTTGCCGGCGGCCAGTTTATGGAGCCCTCGGGTCTTCTTGTGATCGTTGCCCCCGTGGTCTTCCCGATCGCGATTGAGCTCGGTATCGACCCGATCCATTTGGGCATCATTATGGTGGTGAACATGGAAATCGGCATGATCACGCCACCGGTGGGCCTCAACCTCTTTGTGACGTCGGGCATCACCGGCATGCCACTGATGCAGGTGGTCAAAGCCGCCTTGCCCTGGCTGTCGATCCTGTTCGTCTTCCTGATCCTGGTCACCTACGTTCCCTGGATCTCGACGTTCCTTCCGAATGCGATGTTCGGTCCGCAGCTCGTCAACTAGACGCGGCCTGGAAATTACGCCCTGTCAGGTTGCTTCAGGAATTGATTCCGCCTGACTGGGTGCTGGAAACTACAACTATCCTTTGGTATAGCGCTCAATCTCTTGAGGGTTTGAGCGCTATCCAACTATAATTTCCTGGGACAAAGATCCTTTAAGCTGAACCATTTGCGCGCGATGCAACCGATGGATTCAGGAGTAGCAGAGGAGAAGATGGGGAACCAGGAACCCACTTCGAGCGACGGCAGGCTGAGCCCAATCGATCTCGACGAAGTTTTAAAACTCTGTCGCGGTCAGCGGCTCGACACTCTGCCCGGTTTTTTTAAACGCTACGGCTCTGCGAATTTCACCGCGCGCTTCGCGCCCCAACGCACAGAAATCGAGCACCCGGACCTCAGATTTCTTCACGAGCACTATGCAACCCTGACACAAGGGGATGACCTGCCGCTCTGGAACGAAGAAATCCCCTTCGATTTACGCGGACTCCTGCCGAACCTTCACGTACTCGACTTTATTGCTAAGGATCGAATGCGCTTCAGGATCTTCGGCACCGCGGTCGCCGAATACTATGGCTACGACTACACCGGTGAAGCCGTGGCGGACAAAGCAGCCTCTCTTGGTGTCGTTTTTCACGCGCTCGCCATCGTCACAAGCGAGCAGCGAACCACACTCTATACCCAGCACGTTCCGCCGGATAACTCTCGAGTCTTCGACTGTCAGAGGCTGTTTCTGCCGTTTCGCAATAAGGAAGGCGAGATTCATCGGCTGCTGGTCGCCCAGTACCCATTCCGGCGCGGACCTGCCGATCAAAAGCTGGCGGAAGATTTGACCAAACCGGTCACCTGATCCTCCCGCTCTCCCCTGCATCAATCCTCATACCGGCTCTTCCTTAAGAGAACGGCACGGCGTGGCGTGATTTGTCATCAGGCCCAAACTGGCGCGCAAGCCGACAATTTACTGGATTTTTGCGCAGGGGACGCCAACCACACGGCAGACCGACGACACGCATCTGGAATTGATTAAGTATACTGGTATACCAAATACCATTGACAAAAATACGTCGAAGCGCTTTCCTTGTGAGACAGTCGGCGCCAGGCCTTTTCCTCTTCGGTGCCGACCAAAAGGGAGGAAAATCATGAAAAAAATGGTCACTTTCGCCGCAGCACTCTCCGTTGCTGCTGCTTTCGCTTTGCCAGTATCGGCCGAACAGGAAGTCATCTTCGGTATCGGCGCTAAACCCGGTTCCCTTCAACAGGTCACAGCTGCCGAGTTCACCAAGCGCGCCAATGAGCGCCTGGGCGGCAAGGCAACCGTCAAACTGTTCGACTCCGGGCAGTTGGGTAAAGACAAGGAACTGATGCAGAAACTGAAGCTCGGTTCCGTCCACATCACCCTGCCCTCCTCGATCATGTCTTCGATCGCCGGAGAATTCGGCGTTTTCGACATGCCCTTCCTGATTAAGGACAGAGCGCACGTTCAGAAGATCGAATCGGAAATGCTTCCGAGCGACCTGGCGCCCGCAGCCGAGGCTAAAGGCTATGAAGTTCTCGCCATGTGGGAGAACGGCGTCCGCCACATCACCAACAACAGCAAACCCATCAACACGCCCGCCGACCTTAAGGGCCTCAAGATTCGGACACCCAAATCCACCTGGCGGGTCAAGATGTTCACCGAGTGGGGCGCGAACCCCACACCGATGAGCTTCAGTGAGGTTTTTGTCGCGCTGCAGACTGGCGTGATCGACGGTCAGGAAAACCCCTACACCAATATCCACAGCGCCAAGTTCTCCGAGGTTCAGAAATACCTCTCAGTGACTGGTCACGTTTACTCGCCGGCCTACCCGACCGTGGGCAAAGCAGCCTTCGCCAAACTGGATCCCGAAGTGCAGAAAGTACTGCGGGAAACAGCCGTTGAGATGGCGGCCTGGGCTCGGGAACAGGGCGGCGCAGCGGACGGTGATCTGAAGGGCAAGCTGGAAGCGGCCGGCATGACCGTAAACGTCGCCGACCGTCAGGCTTTCGTCGACGCTTCTGCACCGATCTACGACCAGTTCGCCAAGGAAGTGCCTAATGGCAAGGCCTTAATCGATAAAGCCCTGTCTCTTGCCAAGTAAGGGCTGAAGTCTGCCGTTCACCTGCAGTTCGTCCGCGGGTGAGCGGCAGAAAACTTCCGAACGTTTCTGTTTCATCTAACCGGAAGAAACCCAGAATGCGTTTCCTTTCGACTGTCTTCGGCAAGGCAATCGAAGCAATCGCCGTGCTTCTGCTGATCACGCTGGCCGTGATCGTCGTCCTGGCGGTGGGCTTTCGATATCTTTTGAACGACTCGCTTCCTTGGTATGACGAAGTCGCATCAGTACTGCTGGCCTGGATCACCTACTTCGGTGCCGCGCTCGCGGCCCTGGGGCGCTCGCACCTCGGGTTCTCCGCCGCGTTGCTGGCCTTGACCTTGAAACTGCGCGCCGTTCTCTTCGCGCTGGCGGAGATCATTGTCTATGCCGTTTTCATATCCCTGGCTTGGGCCGGCTGGCGGGTCCTCCATGTTATGGAAGGCATGACCTTGGAGGCCCTGCCCTGGGTTTCTTTCACCTTCGTTCAATCGATCGTGCCGATTGGATGTGCGCTGTTTATTACGGCACAGCTTCTCTCCACGCCGCAGGCCTGGGCGCGCCTCTGTGCCGGTCGCGATGTGGAGGCTGAGGAAATCGAGACCGAGATTGCCAAAGCCCAAGCCGAACTCGAGCGCGAGAAGCGGGGGCGCAAGCCATAAGATGCTGATTACCGCCCTCTCCCTCTTTTTCGGACTTCTGCTCCTCATCCTCATCAATGTGCCGATTGCCGTCGGGATCTGCGCGGTGGCGCTCGTAGGACTCTATGTCAGCCGGGGCGACATCGGTCTCTTTGATGCAGCCCTCAAGATGTTCGACGGCGCCACCAGCTTCCCGCTGATCGCCATTCCGCTCTTCGTGCTGGCGGGCGCGCTGATGAACACCAGCGGAATCTCCCGGCGCCTGATCAACTTCGTTAGCGCCTTAATCGGCTTCGTGCGTGGCGGCCTCGCCATGGTCAACGTCGGCGTGTCTCTCTTCTTCGCCGAGATTTCCGGTTCCGCCGTGGCCGACGTCGCCGCCATCGGTTCGGTGCTGATCCCCGGCATGAAGCAGCGCCGCTACAAGGCCACCTTCGCGGCCGCCGTGACCTCTGCTTCGGCGTCGCTCGCGATCATCATCCCGCCTTCGATCCCCATGATCCTCTACGGCGCGCTGGCGGATACTTCGATCGTCCAGCTCTTCGTCGCCGGAATCCTGCCTGGGCTGATCGGCGGCTTTTCCATGATGCTGCTTTGCTACTGGTTTGCCGTTCGCTACGACCTGCCACGCGAAGAGAGTTTCTCCCTGCCGAAAGTCTGGCAGGCCGGGAAAGAGGCGGCCTGGGCTCTGATGCTGCCGATCATCATCCTGGGCGGCATCTTCGGTGGCATCGTCACGGCAACCGAGGGCGCCGGCCTTGCCGTCGTCGCAGCGCTTTTCATCGGCTTCGTGATCTATCGGGAACTGGAGATCCGGCAGTTTTATGCGGCCCTGGTCGATGGCATTACCCAGACAGCCGTCGTCATGCTTCTCGTCGCGACCTCAGCCGTTTTAGGCCTTTATCTGACCCAACTCGAACTGCCGCAGAATTTCGCCCGCTCGATTACCGGGCTTACGGATAACAAGTACCTGATCCTGGCGATGCTCAACGCTATGCTGTTGCTATTCGGCATGTTTCTGCATGGCGCGGCGGCCATCATCTTGGTGGTGCCGATCATCCTGCCGCTGATCCGCGACGTCGGTATCGATCCGGTTCATTTCGGCGTGATCCTGACCCTTAATCTCGCAATCGGACAGCAAACACCGCCCGTGGCCAGCGTTCTGGCAACGGCCTGCTCCGTCGCCAAGACCGATATCTGGGCCACCACAAAGGTAAATCTGCCCTTCATCGGGGTGTTGCTTTTCGTCCTGCTCATGGTCACCTACCTGCCGGTCGTTCCAATGAGTCTCGTCGAGTTCTTTTACCGCTGATCGAAAGCCATAGGATCCATCATGACCAAAATCACGGCCGTCCGAACCAAGCTCTACGAGTGGACAGGCCCGACCGTGCCGCCGCAGAGCCATTTCTGCACCAATGCCTCCGATGCCCTGCCCCAGATGGGCGATGCAGGGCGCGACAACATGGGATCCTTCCGCTTCCACCAATGGCTGGTCTGCGAGGTCGAAACCGATGACGGAACGATTGGGCTCGGTAACGCTGCTCTCTGCCCGCCGCTGGTCAAGGAGGCCATCGACCGCTATTACGCACCGCTGGTGATCGGGCACGACCCTTTCGACTACGCTTATCTTTGGGAAAAGATGTACCGCATCACCCACGCCTGGGGTCGCCGGGGAGTCGGTATGACGGCAATCTCCGCCGTCGATATCGCGATCTGGGACTTAATGGGTAAGCTAAGCGGCAAACCGGTTTTCAAACTGTTAGGCGGGCGAACCAAAGACCGGATCCCCTGCTACTACTCCAAACTCTATGCCGATTCCATCGAAGCCATGCAGGCCGAAGCCCAGACCTGGCTGGATAAAGGTTTCACCATGTTCAAGTCTCGCTTCGGATTCGGCCCTAAAGACGGGCCCGCCGGCATGGTGGAGAACCTAAAGCGGGTCGAAGCTCTGCGCGAGGTGATCGGCTACGACAAGGATCTGATGCTGGAAGCCTACATGGGCTGGAACCTGGACTATGCCAAACGCATCATTCCGAAGCTGGAAAAGTTTCAGCCGCGCTGGCTGGAAGAACCGGTCCTGGCGGACGACATTCTGGGTTACGCGGAACTCAATGCCGGGCCCATTCCGATTTCCGGCGGCGAGCACGAATTCAGCCTGCTCGGGTTCCGGCAGCTGCTCGATGCCAAGGCCGTCAGCGTCATCCAGTACGACACCAACCGCGTCGGCGGCATCACGGCGGCCCAGAAAATCAACGCCCTGGCCGAGGCCTATCAGGTTCCTGTCATCCCGCACGCCGGGCAGATGCATAATTATCACCTGACCATGGCTAACTTTAACTGCCCGATGAGTGAATGGTTTCCGGTTTTCGATGTCGAAATCGGCAACGAACTCTTCTACTACATCTTCAAGGGCGATCCCGAAGCGGAGAAAGGTTTCCTTCAACTGGACGACAACCTGCCGGGCCTCGGAATCGAACTCGACGACAGGCACCTTGAAAACTTCAGGATCACACAATGACCGACAGCGTCTATAGCGGCACCTTTCCGGTCGCCCCCACGGTCTTCAACGACGACGGTTCTCTCGACCTCGAGGGCATGAAACGCGTGCTGGATTGCATGATCGACCAGGAGGTCGACGGCATCTGCATCCTCGCCAACTACTCCGAGCAATTTCTGCTGTCCGATGACGAGCGGGATGTTCTGCTGCGGCTTTGTCTCGATCATGTGGCCGGACGCGTGCCGGTGATCGCCACCTGCTCGCACTTTTCGACCGGCATCGTGGTCGAGCGGGTCCAGCGTGCGAAGGATGCCGGCGCGGCGATGATCATGCTCATGCCGCCCTACCACGGTGCCCTGCTGAAGGGTTCGGAAGCGCAGATCTTCGACCAATTCAGCCTAGCCGCCGATGTCGGTTTGCCCATCATGGTTCAGGACGCCCCGCTTTCGGGGGTCGAACTCTCCGTACCCTTTCTGATCAGGCTGGCGACTGAGATCGAAAATGTTTCCTATCTGAAGATCGAAACGCCGCAAACCGCCATGAAACTCAAAGCCGTGATCGAAGGCGCAGGCGACGCCATCAAAGGGCCCTTCGACGGGGAAGAATCCATCACCCTGATGGCCGACCTCGACGCAGGTGCCACCGGCACCATGTCCAGCGCGACCCTGCCGGACCTCATCAAGCCTGTGCTCACGGCACACCGCAGCGGTGACCGGGCAGCGGCAGCCGCTCAGTACGGCAAAATCCTGCCGCTGATCAACTACGAGAATCGCCAGTGCGGCTTGCGCGCCTGTAAGGCTGTCATGATGGAAGGCGGCGTTATCAAATCCGACCACGTCCGCCACCCGCTCACGCCCTTGCCGCCGCACCAGCGCGAAGGGCTTCTGGAGCTTGCCCGCGAGTTGGATCCTGTGGCACTTCGATGGGGCAAATAGACGTGGAGCCACTCTTGCAAACCATCGAAAGCCTTAATGCCGGACCGCTGCAGCCGCTTAAGCGAAAAAACCTCGCTGAACAGGCTGCAGAGGAGCTGCGCAAGCTCATCCTGCTGGAAAAGCTGAAACCCGGCGCGGCCATCCCGGAACGGGAGTATGCCGAAGCCCTCGGCGTCAGCAGAACCCCCTTGCGCGAAGCCTTGCGATTGCTTGCTGGCGAAGGCCTGGTGGAGATCGTCCCTGGCCGGGTGCCGCGTGTTTCAGAACCAACACTGGAAGAGGTCAAGCATCTGCTCGAGGTTCAGGGCGCGCTGGAGGCACTGGCCGGCGAACTGGCATGTGCAGAAGCGAGCGATGACGAGATTGCCAGCATCGCGAAAATCGAACGCAGTATGCACGAGTTGCCCGAGGGTTCCGATCCGCTGATCTTCTTCGAACGCGACATGGCCTTTCACCGGGCAATCGTGCGGGCTTGCGGCAACGCGCCTCTGGCCGAAACGCATGCGACCTATAACGCCAGGCTGTGGCGCGCACGCTTTATCTCCTCCTTACGCAAACCCAACCGGGAACGCGCCCTGCGTGAACACCGCGCAATCGTCAAAGCGCTCGAACGGCGGGATGGAGGTGCGAGCGCCGAAGCGCTGCGGCGGCACCTGGTATCGGCTTTCGAAAACATCAGCGCGGCCATGCGCGAGAGCGCGGCCGGAAAGGAATAAGCATGACGCAACGGCCACGTATTGGCGTTATTCAAGGTGATCCGGCAGGTATCGGACCGGAGCTCCTGGTCAAGCTGCTCAGTGACGAAGAGGTCCGCTTAGCGGCAGATGTCGTCGTTATTGGCGACCCGGCTGTTCTCGCCCGCGGAGAGGCGGACGTCGGCCTTTCGTCTGGCTGCCGTCATGTGTCGAACAGCGACGAAGTGGCGTTTTCAGAAGAAAGCTGTCTGCATCTGGACCTGCAGATCGAAGGCATCGCCGACGTGCCGCAAGCGCAAGTCAGCGCTGAGGGTGGCCGTTCCTCCATCGAGGGTCTCAAGACTGCCTTCGAGCTTTCAAGCGAAGACCGGATCGACGGCGTCTGCTTCATGCCTTTCAACAAACAGAGCATGCATCTCGGCGGCAACGATTTCAGCGACGAATTAGGCTACGCGCGGAACTTCTTTGGCCTGACCGGCTGTGTCAGCGAGTTCAACGTCGCACACGGCATGTGGAACGGCCGGGTCACCTCGCACGTCGCCATGAAGGATGTGCCTGGCCTTCTGACTCAGGAGCGCATCTGCGATTCCATCGAACTCGCCGACAGGACGCTGCGGCTCGCAGGTTACGAGCGTCCGCGTATCGTGGTGGCCGCCTACAATCCCCACGCGGGCGATGGTGGCCTTATGGGGCGGGAAGAAATCGACGTCATTGCGCCGGCAGTTGAAAAGATGCAGAAGCGGCAGATGCAGGTGAGCGGGCCCCTGCCCGCCGATACACTCTGGCTTAAGGTCCGCGACGGCGAGTACGATTCAGTCGTAACCATGTATCACGACCAAGGCCAGATCGCGATCAAGCTGCTGGGTTTCGACCAGGGTGTTTCTGTCCTGGCTGGCTTACCCATCCCCGTTACCACACCGGCTCATGGGACAGCCTATGACATTGCCGGTCAGAACAAAGCGAACTTAACGCCGGCCAAGAATGCCTTCATGATGGCTGTAAAGATGGCGCAGGAGCAGACTTCGGCGGCCGCCTGATTCTTAGCTTTCGGCGTTTTACTTCTCTGCGAAAAGACGCCATCTTTGCCGCATGAAATCTCAAGCGATCATCCCGGCGGAGCTACAGAGTTATTACGACGACTGGCATATGTCGCCAGGTCTCCTTTGTGACGGTTTCGTCTTCTTCACCGGTTTCACCGGCACCCGCGCGGACGGGGTGCTCTCGTCAGATCCGGAGCAGCAGATCCGCGACGCCTTTGCCAAAGTGCGGTCCGTCCTCGACGCCGGCGGCATGACTTTCGCCAATGTCGTCGAGATGACCAGCTATCATGTCGGCTTGCGTGACCATCTCGAGCTGTTCAAAAAAGTCCGGGATGAACATGTGACAGAACCCTATCCAGCCTGGACAGCAATCGAGGTCGCCGGTTTCGTGCGCGAAGGTGCGATCGTCGAAATCCGCATTATCGCGCAGCAGCCATGACCCAGTCTTTTTGAGACCCTGGGCTTATGGACAACACGCAAAAGCTTCCAACACGTGATTTCGTCGGCTATGGCGCGAAGTCTAAAAAGATCGCCTGGCCGAACGAAGCCCGCATCGCCGTCAACTTCTGCATCAACTTCGAAGAAGGCGGCGAGCGTTGCATTCTCAATGGGGACGACAGTTCTGAGGAGCGTCTTTCGGATGTCGCTGTCGAGTCCCGGATCGGCCGCCGCGACCTTAATATCGAGTCCAGCTATGAGTACGGATCACGCGTCGGCTACTGGCGCCTCCTAAAGGCTTTCACCGACCGAAATCTTCCGGCCACCGTCAATCTGATAGGCCTCGCGGGTGAGAAACACCCCGAAGCGCTGCAGGCAATGATCGATGCGGGTTTCGACCTGCACCCACACGGTTGGCGCTGGATCGATTTTGACTCCATCAGCGAAGCAGAAGAACGGGCCTATATCGCGAAGTCTGTCCAACAGGTCAAAGATCTGACCGGACAAGCCCCACTTGGCTATTATGCCGGCCTGCCCTCGGCCAACACCCGGAGGCTGGTCGTGGAAGCCGGCAGCTTCCTTTACGATTCGGATGTCTATAACGACGACCTGCCCTACTGGTCCCCCGACTACCCGGGCCTGCTCCTGATCCCCTACTCGCTCGACACCAACGATTCCCGTTTCGGCCGCGGCGAACGCAGCTACCAGGTTGGCGAGGAGTTCGTTACCTACATCAAGGACAGCTTCGATGTGCTCTATGAAGAGGGTAGAAGCCATCCGAAGATGATGACAGTCGGCCTGCATGCACGCCTTCTGGGACGGCCAGGGAGGATCGGCGCGCTTCACCGGATCCTGGACTACATAACCGCGCATGATGCCGTTTGGATCTGCCGCCGCGACGACATCGCCCGCCACTGGGCGGAACACTATCCGAACCAAGGCTGATCAGACGGCAGGTGTCCGGCTACTGTGCGGGCGCGATCTGTCCGATAAAGCCCGTCACCCTGTCCTGCAGTCCGAAGTTATAAAGGTCGTTGTGTCCGGCTTCGGGTACAAAGATACCTTCTTTCGGCGACTGGATGGCGTCCAGCAGACGACGACCGAAGCGCACGTTCGTCACCTGGTCCTGTTCGCCGTGCAGGATCAGCACCGGCACTCGGATCTGGTCAGCACGGGCTAGAGAATTCCATTTGTCCAGAATGAGCCAGCGGGCGGGCAGATACCAGTAGTGCGACTGCGCGACTTCGGCGACCGAAGTAAAGGGGGCCTCGAGTACAAGGCTCGCGACCTCGCGCTGTGCGGCCACCTGAACGGCGACCCCGCTGCCGAGAGATTCGCCATAGAGAACCGTCTTTTCCGGCCCGACACCCTGCGCAGCCAGCCAGTCCAATAGATCATGAGCATCGGCAACCAGGTCTTCCTGTTTCGGAGATCCCTCGTTGCCGCTGTAGCCGCGATAGCCGGCAAACAGCACGCCGTAGCCAGCCTCTGCGAAAAAGTGAAACTTGGGCACACGATCCGCCAACTGACCCGCGTTCCCATGGAAAACCACGACGGTTGGCTGCATTGAGTCGCGAGCCGGAACATACCAGTGCTTCTGCTTCAGCCCGTCTTTCGTTTCGATCTCAACCTCGTGGAGGCCGGAAATCCCAAAATACTCAATCGCCGGCAGGTTCTTGCCCGCCGGATAGAGCAGAGAGCGCTGCATGAAGAACATCACAGCGAGCAGCAGCAGATATCCGAGAAATCCCAACCAGAGAAACGTCATGACACCGCCTAAGAAGCTTCTTTCTTCCAATTCGCACGTCCTTTCTCACCGAAGGTCACCGGACGCGAGTCATTTCTACCCAGGTCTCAATATGTAGCGAGCAAATCAAAAGCTTTCGATAACGATCTGAGAACAAATCTGTGAATTTTCTATTCTCCTTGTAATCATGCGCAAATAACCATATTTTACATTTTGCAATGAGGGTATATTTATATTCACACTTTTATTGTGGGTTAAAATGTCGAAAATCTTCGTCCTCCATGAAAATCCTGTCTGGGTAGAACCACTCCGAGCGGCTTTTGCAGAGCGCGGTATCTGCGCCGAAGAGTGGCTTTTGGATCAAGGATCCGTGCCTTTCGACAGTCCCCCACCAGAGGGCGTCTTCTACAATCGCATGAGTGCATCGTCCCACACCCGGGGCCATCGCTTCGCGCCGGAACTGACGCATGCGGTTCTCAACTGGCTCACCCTTCATGGCCGCCGGGTCGTTAACGGCCTGCGCGCGCTCTATCTCGAAGTCAGCAAAGTGGCCCAGTATGCGGCTTTAGAAGCCGCCGGGATCAAGACGCCCCGGACAAAAATCGCTGTCGGCCGGGACGCGGTTCTCGAGGTTGCCGGGAGTTTCGCGCCCGCCCCCTTTATTCTAAAGCCCAACCGGGGTGGAAAAGGCCTTGGCGTGCGCCTCTTTCAGACGGCACAAGAAGCCGCGGTCTACCTCGATTCCGCTGAATCCCAGGAAGAAGCCCCCATCGATGGCACCTGGCTCGTTCAGGATTATATCCAGAGCCCCGACCCTTACATCACCCGCTGTGAATTCGTTGGCGGACGTTTCCATTATGCCGTGAGGGTCGAGACCGGCGGCAGTTTCGAACTTTGCCCTGCTGATGTCTGCGCTATCGATGGAGCGACCGCCTCGAGCGCACCGGCGATCAACTTCACCGTAGTCGACGACGTCGACCCGGCCCTCATCGCCGTCTATGAAAGGTTTCTGCGGGCCAACGAAATTGAGATCGCCGGTATTGAGTTCATTCGTGATGTAAACGGCCAGGTCTTTACCTACGACGTCAACACCAACACCAACTACAACGCGGATGCCGAGCGCAAAGCCGCCGTTGCCGAAACAGGCATGGAAGCGATTGCTCGATTCCTGCAAGAAGAGCTTCAGACACTGGCTCAGTCTGCAAATCACGTTGCAGCAGCGGAGTGAAGGGAAACGCAGGAAAAAATATTCGCGGATAGTAATCTCTTACCTGCTATTCGATAAAAAGCTGGACCGGCTGCCTTTAAAGCAGCTGGTCCTTTTTCTTTGCTTACTCTTCGAAGCCCTCCCCTTGCGAATAAACGGAACCGCTTGAGAAAAACCAATTAAAATTTTATCAAGAATTTCTCACTTAAAGAATTTTTAATTCAATAAACACAACCATAAAGGATATGTGGCTGTTGCCCGGCGCGAACCGGGACATCAGCCGTGTCCAGGTCAGCGAAGCAGTATTCCGCTGCGCTGAATAGCTTCCAGCGTTGATTTTCAGGGAGCAGCTTTGAACCAGACAGATGGCCACTGGTTCATGGAACGATCAGCCCTCGGCAGGCCGCTTTTATGCCAGACGGAATTTGTCAGACGCAGGAGAACAGGATGTTCCGCAGATCGCTCTCTCTTCGTATTACCTCGAAAATCTTGCTGCTGATGATCGTTGGAATGGCTGTCCTGCTCTATACCCAGAGCCATCTCTCTCATTCCTTCTTCTCCAGCCAGTTTTCAAAAATCTACGAGGAGAAGACGCTGCTCCTGGCCGGGCAGATGACGCGTGGCGTCAAGTTTCGTAAGGCGGCGTCGATTGACAGGATCTATGTAAAGCAGACCGATCCGGACAGCGGCACAAACCTCGCCAACGTGCTGGTTACCGATGCTCAACAGAACGTCCTCTCCTCATTCCAATCTGACTTCTACGAAAATGTCGACCTGACCGGTTTTCTAAAGAAACAGATCAAGTCGCTTGATGTTGCTGCGCCGCGAACGGTCGATAGCGACAGCCATGTCATCACCCTATCGGCAGCGGTCGATGAGAAAAGCGGCAATACCGTCGGCTACGTCGTCATGGCCTGGAGCAAGCAGGAGGCCCTAGGCGCCCTGGGATCGGTACGCAACGCCTCCGTTATTGCCTCCGTCGTGGTTACCGCGCTGATCATCGCGGCGCTGGTTTTCCTGCTGAAGCAGATGGCAATAAAACCGATCACTGCGATGAATGCGGTCATGTCAAAGCTGACACACGGTAAGCTCGACGTCGATGTCCCCTACCGTGACAAATCGGATGAAGTCGGTCAGATGGCCGAGGCGCTCATGATCTTCAAGGAGAATGCCCAGGAAATCGAGCAGATAAAGGCCGATGAAGAGGAACGCCAGGCCAGACAGGATTCCCAGTTGAAGACCGAATTGCTGCGCATTGCCGATGCCCTGGAGCGAGAGGTCAAGGAGGCTGTCGCGGAGACCAACACCCAGGCAGACGCCATGAAAGGCAGCAGTGCCGAAATGAGCGGCGTCATCGGCGCTCTGCGCGAACGGACCAGCACTGTTGGCGAAGGCGCGACCCAGGCCAGCGGCTCTATCCAAACAGTCGCCTCCGCCACGGAGGAACTCTCGACCTCGATCAATGAGATATCGCGTCAGGCCGGCGAAGCCTCAATCATCGCCAACACGGCATCCAAGGAAGCTGAACGTACGGATCAGACCGTCGGGGGACTAGCGGACTCCGCCCAACGCATCGGCGATGTCATTGTCATGATCCAGGATATCGCCAAACAAACCAACTTGCTTGCGCTCAACGCCACCATCGAAGCGGCTCGGGCTGGCGAGGCCGGTAAGGGATTTGCGGTCGTGGCATCCGAGGTGAAGAGCTTAGCGAGCCAGACCGCCCGGGCGACCGAAGAGATCAGTGCGCAGGTTGGCGCCATTCGCAACGAGACGACGGATGCCGTCAGCGCCATCCGTTCGATCACCGGTACTATTCAGAAGATCAGCGAGATCTCCGAAAGCATCAACGCCGCCGTCGAGCAGCAAAGCCACGCCACGCAGGAGATCAGCGCGAGCGTACAAACCACAGTCCAGCATATGACGGAAGTTTCGGGCCAAGTTGCCGACGTGGCCGGCGAGACCGAACAGGTCGACCGCCATTCCAACGACGTCATGGAAAATGCAGAACAGACCTCAAGCAACATCGATCGGCTAGATACGCGCATGAGCAAAGTTCTGCGCGAACTTCGCGAATCGGCCGCTGGCGACCGGCGCGTTCATAAGCGTATCAAAGGTGACTGGAGCGGCCATCTGATCTTTGAAGGCCAAACCTTTGACTGCAAGCTCGGCGATATATCGCTCGGCGGCGCACTTTTGGCTTCGGTGCCCCAGGTAAAGTCTGGCGATAAGGTCCAGATCATCATCGACGGTCTGGGCGACAGTCTCAATGCCGTCGTTGTCGCGCAGTCGGCCAAAGGCACGCATCTGCAATTCGCGCTCGAGGAAGGTCAGCGCGAAAAGATCGGCGCCTTCATCGGAGTCAAGGTTCCAAAAGCCGCATAGTCCGTTCGCGCGCCTCAAACCGAACAGACAGGCTCTTACCCCATGGGTATGCGTACTCGGGCGCACTCGAACTCTCCTGTCCCACTCCTCCCAAAGCATTAGACAAAGGGACAAGACGATTTTGCTGGGCAATGGTTGCGCGGCGCTCTTCGAACAAAGTATACCAATTAGAACAACAACATCTTTGCATGGGGAGAAGTGGCATGGATGTCCGCGCTGCCGTCGCCTTCAAAGCCGGCGAACCACTATCGATCGAGACCGTTCAACTCGAGGGTCCGAGAGAAGGCGAGGTCTTGGTCGAGCTCAAAGCGACCGGTATTTGCCATACGGATTCCTTCACGCTTACCGGCGCCGATCCGGAAGGCATCTTCCCGACCATCCTCGGTCATGAAGGGGCTGGCGTCGTGGTCGACACCGGACCCGGCGTCACGACGCTCAAGAAAGGCGACCATGTCATTCCGCTTTACACGCCGGAATGCCGTGAGTGCGATTACTGCCTCAACCCCAAAACCAATCTTTGTCAGGCCATTCGCACCACGCAGGGCCAGGGCCTGATGCCAGATGGCAGCAGCCGTTTTTCTATCGATGGCGACCCCATCTATCACTACATGGGTTGCTCCACTTTCGCGAACTACACGGTTCTGCCGGAAATCGCGCTGGCTAAGATTCGCGAAGACGCTCCCTTCGACAAAGTCTGCTACATCGGCTGCGGCGTCACCACCGGTATCGGCGCTGTCGTCAACACCGCGAAGGTCGAGCCTGGCTCCAACGTTGTCGTCTTCGGTCTGGGCGGCATTGGTCTGAATGTCCTGCAGGGCGCACGTATGGTCGGCGCCAACAAGATCATCGGCGTCGATCTGAACAACGAGCGCAAAGAGATCGGCGAAAAGTTCGGGATGACCCACTTCGTGAACCCGAACGAAGTTGAAGGCGACCTTGTCCCCTACCTGGTCGATTTGACCGACGGCGGCGCCGACTACAGCTTCGAATGCATCGGCAACGTTAACGTCATGCGCCAGGCCCTGGAGTGCTGTCACAAGGGCTGGGGCGAATCGATCATCATCGGCGTCGCCGGCGCAGGTCAGGAAATCGCCACGCGCCCCTTCCAACTGGTCACGGGACGCGTCTGGAGGGGTACGGCCTTCGGCGGCGCGCGTGGACGCACGGATGTACCGCAGATTGTCGACTGGTACATGGACGGAAAGATCAACATCGACGATCTGATCACCCACACCATGCCGCTGGAAGACATCAACAAGGGCTTCGACCTGATGCACCACGGTGAGTCGATCCGCGGCGTCGTGGTCTACTAAGCAACGGTTCTTCGTTCAGTAAAACGAGTTTGGAAAGCGCAATGTCCGAGATCACGATCCGGAGTGAACAGGCCTGCTTTGGCGGAACCCAGGGCTTTTACAGTCACGAGTCAGCCGTCTGCGGCGGAACCATGAACTTTGCGCTCTTCCAACCACCACAAGCCAGTAGCGGCGCGAAACTGCCGCTGGTGACGTTCCTCTCCGGCCTGACCTGCACGGACGAGAACTTCACCACGAAAGCCGGCGCCCAGCGCGTCGCCGCCGAGTTGGGTGTCCTGGTATTAGCGCCGGACACCTCACCGCGCGGCGCAGGTTATCCGGGTGAAGACGACAGCTACGACTTCGGCAGCGGCGCCGGCTTCTATCTCAACGCAACCGAAGCGCCCTGGTCCGAGCGCTACCGGATGTACAGCTACATCACCGAGGAGCTGCCGGCTCTGATCGCGGCGAACTACCCCGCCGATATGTCCCGTCAGGGCATAATGGGACATTCCATGGGCGGTCACGGGGCGATCTCAATCCATTTGAAGAACCAGGATACCTACCAGTCGGTCTCCGCCTTTTCGCCGATCTGCGCCCCTATGCAGTGTCCCTGGGGAGAAAAGGCCTTTACCGGCTATCTCGGATCAAACCGGGAAAGCTGGAAGGAATACGACTCAACGGAACTCGTCGCCGCCAATCCTTCGAAGGCAAAAATCCTGATCGATCAGGGTCTTGAAGACAATTTCCTCGCGGAACAGCTTAAGCCGGAAGTCTTCCAAGCCGCCTGCGACAAGGCGGGGCAAGCAGTCGAAGTTCGCATGCAGCCGGGTTACGACCACAGCTACTATTTCATCCAGACCTTCGTGGAAGATCATCTGCGCCACCACGCGGCGACACTTCTGGCGTAAACGGCGCTACGGTCAGACGCTGTCTTCAGGCCTGATCCCGTTCCTTCTGATACTTCGCATTCTTCAGAATGTCTGCGTCACCGGCAATCTGACCGCCCTCTTCTATCGTCAGCTTGGCGTAACGGATCTTGCCTGAAACCCGGCCGGTCGGCTTGACTGTCAGATGCTCAAGTACATTCAGGTTGCCTTCGAATTTCCCGGCCACGATTGCGGTTTCGATCTCGGCATTGCCGACAAAGGCGCCATCTTTGCGGATTTTCAGGGTCTTGGCCTTGAGACCGGAAGATTCGATCTTGCCGTCGACGTGAAGGACTTCGCAAGCCGTCACTTCGCCCTTCAAGTGGATGCCAGCACCGACCACCAAAGTTCCTGCCAGCGCTTCGGGCGAGCGTTCCTGAGCAGCCGAGACGACGCTGGGAGCGCGGGCACCAGGAATGCCGGCTAAGCGGGCGGGCAAGGAAGGATTGGTCTGCTGTACCATTTAAGCCTCGAAAGTCTGGAGTCCGACTCGCGCACAACCGCGCTGTTCTCGCGAATTTACGCAGCGCATATAGGCATGACATGGGACAAAAATCGGGCAAAATGATGTCATCGATGGCGAGTTGACCGTCAATTTCGCCTTTTATCAGTAGGCTTCCTCGTACGCCGCACAAATCTCGGCCTCCGTCTGGCCTTCCAGGAAGGCCATTTCGCCCATCTTATGGCGTTGGTAGACGTCGGCAAATCCTTCGGGAAACCAACCTGTTACAACCGAATCTGAAGAAAACCTCTCCAATGCCGCTTCGAGAGTCTCCGGCAGCCGTATGTAACCCCGGCCGGCAAGCTCTGCTGGCGGCAGCAAAGAAAGATCTTCTTCGGTCGCCTCGGGACACTCCAATCCCTCCTCGATCCCTTGCGTTCCGGCATGAACAATAGCCGCTAAGGCAAGGTACGGGCTGGCAGCCGGGTCGGCCGCACGGAATTCGAAGTTGAATTGATCCGCCGTGTCGACATCGCTGATATCTGACGTGGGACAGATACGGACCGCGGCCTCACGATCCCGGAAACCCAGGTTATTGTATGCTGCGCTCCAGCGATGCGGCGTGAGGCGGGTGTAAGAAACCACACTGGGGGCTGTGATCGCCAGTATACGGTCCAGGTATTTCAGAACACCGGCGATGAACTGACCGGCGACCTGGTTCAGACCGTATTGGCCGTCAGGATCATAGGTCGCCGCCTTTCCGTCTCCGTCGCGAAAACTCGTATGGATATGGACGCCATTGCCGACACCCGCCGGATCTCTCAACGGGGTGAAGCTCGCCTGCCGATCCAGATGTTCGGCGGTCGCATAGACCAGTTCCCTCAGGATTGCCGCCTGATCCGCAATCGTTATCCCGGTCGAAGCCCCGACGGTGACCTCGTACTGATCGAGCCCGTATTCCTTCATGAAAGTATCCGGCACCAGTCCCGCTGCTCTGACCACGGCGCTCAAGGTCTCCGCCAGATCGCGCTGCGCTCGAAAACCCGAAGCCGTGTAGGCGCGGCCAAGCGGCGCAGACATGCCCTTAATATGAAACTCGTGCTCAAAGGCGCCGAAAAGCTGCAGACCGGTCTTCATCTCGAATCGACTAAGCGCCGCCTTCAGGATGGAGCGCGTGCAGCAATGCCAGGCGGTCCCATCCGTATTCAGAATATCGCCAAATACAAAGTGTTCCGCTGGCCGTTCGTCATGAAAATCCGCAGTCACCAGTGTGTCGGGATCGGGAATCAAGACGAGATCGCCGAGCGCACCAAAAGGGCTGTCGGCAATTACATCGAAACAGGTGATCTGTACGTTGGTCGGTGTCCAGCCGATGCCACGCTTCAGCCGCTTGTCGAACTCCTGTTCACCGAAAGCCTTGCCGCGCACTTTGCCCGCAATATCGCTCGTGCAAGCCAGAATTAGAGCTTCTCGTTTCACCCAGTGAACCTCCCCCAATAACCCATCGCCTGCCAGCACCGCAGGCTGCTAAACAGGAACTATAGCCTCAAGCAAGATCCTAGCGCTAACCTGTCTAAGTTCTTGTGCCGATGACACACGACGTCGTTTGGGAATGAAAAACCTAGACTATGAGTGATCTTTCAAGTTTGAGCCGCGACCTGCCGTTGGTCGCCGAGCAATCGGCATTGCTCTTTATCGATGTCCAGAACTGGTCGGTACGGCGCGAAGGCGGCGAATTCAATGGCCTTTCGGAAAATGAGATAGCAGGCAAGTACGCTTACTACTTTGAGCGGCTTTACAAGCACGTCATCCCAAACATGCAAAGGCTCCAGGCGGCCTGTCGCGGTGCAAGTGTTGAGGTGCTCTATACGACAATCGAGAGCCTGACCAAAGACGGCCGGGACCGCAGCCTGGATTATAAGATCACGGGTTTTCATGTTCCTAAGGGTGCTTGGGACGGCAAGATCATCGACGAGATAGCCCCCGGCGAGGATGAGATCGTTCTACCGAAATCCTCTTCTAGCGTCTTCGTCTCGACGCATATCGACTACCTCTTGCGCAACCTCGGCATCCGTCAGCTTGTGATTTCGGGTCTGATTACCGACCAATGTGTCGAGTCGGCCGTCCGCGATGCTTGTGACCTCGGTTATCTCGTTACCCTGGTGCCCGATGCCTGCGCCACCTACAGCCAGGCGCGACACGAAAACTCGTTGAAAACGATCAAGGGTTACTGCCGTCAGGTCACGACTGAGGCGCTGTTGGGCGAGCTAGCGCACCAAAAGAACTGAAACACCGCCAAAACCTACTTAGGCGCAGCCGCAGAAACGACGCTTGTATTCTCCGTAAAACACGTCATATTGCACCGCAACATTTTACTCTCGATCCGATGGAGAACCAGCGTGGACCTGAAAAAAGTCGCGGTCGGCAAGAACCCGCCGTGGGATGTCAACGTGGTGATCGAAGTGCCGCTGGGCGGCGAGCCGGTCAAATACGAACTCGACAAGGACTCGGGCGCAATGTTCGTCGACCGTTTCCTGCACACCTCAATGAGTTACCCCTGTAACTACGGCTTTATCCCCCACACCCTTTCCGACGACGGAGACCCGACCGATGTGCTGGTTGCCGGTACTCAGGCCGTCGTCCCGGGCGCCATTGTAAGGGCCCGGCCGATCGGCGTACTGATGATGGAAGACGAAGCCGGACAGGACGAAAAGATTCTGGCGGTTCCGGTGGATGCGCTGCATCCCTTCTATTCGAACGTCACCTCATACCGCTCGCTCCCGACCATTCTGCGCGAGCAGATCGCGCATTTCTTCGAGCACTATAAGGATCTCGAGCAGGGCAAGTGGGTCAAGGTCACCGGCTGGGGCGAAGCCGAAGAAGCGAGCCGCATGATTGAGACCGCCATTAAGCGGGCGCAAGAAGAAGCCTAGAGCGTCTCACAAGCTTTTGAATTCATTGAAGGGCCGGGAACCTAGGGTTTTCCGGCCCTTTTTCCGTTGCGTAGTCTGCCACATGCGTAGAAACCCTTACGGTAAGATTGTATACCCACACCGCCTTTACCGGTACATTGGCGGCAATGAATTCAACCCCTGCATATATTCATGCGCTGAATCAGGTGCCTAGCGCATGACGCTGTTAAATATGCATAACTTTAGTACGGCACGCACTCTCGGCCTTCCTAGAACCGCCTTCGCCTCTGCGGCCAGGCTCTCACTCATTGGTCTTTTGGCCCTCTCAGCCCCTAGCGGAGATCTTCAGGCGCAGACATCGGGCGAACGCGCATACGACAACTACGAGGCCCCTCAAGGCCCGAGGAAAAACAGCAGAACCGATGATGCAGGTGAAGTCGAGGACCGCAACGAGGTCCTCTATGAACTTCAAATCGATGGTCCGGTCGAAGGTGACCTTCTCTCGCTTCTCGAACAGACCTCCCAACTGGAGCGCCTGAAGGAGAAGCCCCCGGTTAGTTTCGCCGCGTTAGAAAGACGCGTGGCTAAGGATTTGGAAGCCTTTGAGAAGGCGTTACGTTCCGAAGGTTACTACGCAGGTGAGGTCAACTCCCAAATCGAACAAGACGCTGCCCCTGCGCGCGTCACCATAACCGTCGATCCGGGCCCGGTGTTTCATCTCGAAAGCTATCGAATCCGGTTTCAATCGCCCGAAGGACAGCCTGCCCCCGCGGCCATCGATCCCGCGAGCCTTGGTGTCAAGGCCGGGCAGCCCGCACGTGCGGAGTCTATCGTTTCCGCTCAAAGACAGGCGCTCCGGCAGCTCGCCCGTCAAGGTTATCCGCGTGCTACCGTCACCGACCAGCAGGCGGTGGTCGACCATGCCACCATGACCATGACAGTCGAGCTCACAATCGCCAGCGGCCCAGCCGCGCGCTTCGGCGCCCTGCGTTTCAACGGCCTGGAAGAAGTCGAAGAAGACTACCTGCGTCGTCTGGCGCAATGGCCACGTGGCGAAGTTTTCAATCGCACCCGCTTAGAGGAGCTGCGCCGCAAACTCTCCGGAACGGGTCTTTTCGAAACGGTCAAACTGAGCGAAGCGGAAAATATCGGATCCAGTGGCGAGCTTCCGGTCACGGTCGAGGTTAAGGAACGTGAGCGGCGTTCGATCGGAGCCGGCGTTGAGTACTCCTCCAGCGAAGGCGCAGGCACCCGGTTTTTCTGGGAGCACCGCAACCTTTTCGGTCAGGCCGAGCGCCTGCGTGGCGATCTGATCATCGCCGAGCTGCGTCAGGAGATTTCAGGCAGCTTCATCAAGCCCAACCTCTGGCAGGACGATCAGGATTTCCGGACTGAAGTGGCAATCCGACAGGAAGATAGCGAGGCCTTTGAAGAGCAGACAATTTTCGGCTTTGTCGGATTGGAGCGAAAATGGCGAGACAACTGGACCCTGGGCGCAGGCACGTCCTATGAGTATTCCATCATCGATGATCAAGAGGGTGAGGAGACCTTCGCCCTGATCGGCCTGCCTTTGACCGCGCGCTACGATTCCAGCAACAGTCTGCTCGACCCAACCAGCGGCTTTCGCATCGGAACTGCTTTGACGCCCTACGTCGGTGTTTTGGCGGAATCAACCAACTTCGTCCGTGCTGAGATTGAGGGCTCTACCTACTATTCGGTTCTTAAAGACGATCGCCTGGTCCTGGCGGTACGCGGCAGGGTCGGGTCCATCGCGGGGGAAGAAACCGACGACATCCCAGCAACCAAGCGCTTCTACGCCGGTGGCGGCGGATCGGTGCGCGGCTATGAATTCAGAACCCTGGGCCCTCTGGACGACGACGACGATCCCTTGGGGGGGCGCTCGGTCCTGGAGTTCGGCTTCGAAACCCGCATAAAGGTTACCGAAGAGATCGGGATTGTCCCATTTGTCGAGGGCGGAAACGTCTTTGACAGCGAGGTGCCGGACTTCTCAGAGGAGATCCAGTGGGCGGCAGGCCTCGGTTTCCGCTACTATACCGCCATCGGACCGCTACGGCTGGATGTCGGCGTGCCGGTAAACCCGCGCGACGACGACATTGACGATGCCTTCCAGTTCTACATCAGCCTCGGCCAAGCCTTCTAGAATGTCGCGCTTTAAGTTGCCTAAGGGCCGGAAGCTTGTTCTGGCCCTCATCGCTGTGCCGCTTCTCGTTCTCCTTGCAGCGGCGGGTGGGCTTTTTGCTGCGCTTTACAGCGACTTCGGACGAGATCAGCTGCGAATGCAAATCGAGGCGGCCGTCAGCGAGGAGGACGGTCTGAAGCTGACGTTAGGCCGGATCGAGGGCGACCTGCTCTCCGCCTTTGAGGTTGAGCGCATCGTCCTTTCCGATCCTGACGGCGACTGGCTGATCGCGCAGGATCTCTCCGTCTCCTGGTCTCCCTTCGATCTTCTGGACAAGCGTCTGTCCATCGCGTCTCTCAAGCTCGCATCCCTGGATCTACTTCGGGAACCAGTCCTTCCTGCCAACGAGCAGGAAGAGGATCAGGACTTAACCCTGCCGTCCATGCCCATCGACATCGCCGTCGATGAACTCCAGATCGAACGGATCAGGTTGGCGGAGCCTGTCGTCGGTCAGGAAGCCGTCTTTAGCTTGGCGCTTCGCCTGAATGCACCGAGCGGCAGCGCCCTGGCGAGCGAAATCGACCTGGCGCAGCTCGATGGCGGTAACGCCACACTCTCCGGCGCGGTCGTTTTCGATCCAGATGAAGAGACGCTTGGGGTCGACGTGACTTTCTTAGAGCCCCAGGGCGGGGTTCTTGGCAAGATGGCCCAACTCCCCGGCGCGCCTGCAATAGAGCTTTCGCTGCTGGGAGATGGGCCTTTGTCCGCTTGGCAAGGGCAGTTGCTGGCCAAGGCCGGCGATGTCTTGGACACAGAACTGCTGCTGGTGACGGAGACCGATAGCAGCCTCGAGAACCTGGGCAATGGGAAGGAAGAGATCCGCCTTACGCTTCAAGGCAACACGCGGTTTGCCAGTCTGTTGCCGCCTGAACTCGCACCCCTCACCTCCCCGCGCATGGATCTCGAAGCAGTCCTGATTTGGTCAGGTGAAGCTCAGTCTCTGGTCATGGAGATGGGCCGCTTTGAAACCGACGTCCTGCGCGTGACATCCCAAGGCCGCTTTGATACCCCGGACCAGAACCTCACAGCGAAACTCAGTCTGCGGTCTTTAGACAGCACGGTCATTTCTTCCCTCACCGCGCCCGCAAGTTTCGAAAACGCTTTGGTCGACCTGCAGCTGGACGGCAATCTGCAGACGCTTTCCATAAATGTCGATGTTGCACTTGAAGAGCTGACGCCGGCCCCTGATCTGGCGCTCGCCAAGATTACTGGCAGTTACAAGACCACGATCACGCCGCAGAATCTGACTCGCCTTCCAGTAACAGGCACGACCCTTGTCGAGGGTTTGTCTGGCCTCCCGCCCGAGGCGGAACGCCTGCTGGGTCCGAAACTCGCCGTAAATTTCGATTTGGACTTCGGGCTTACAGACAACCTGCTGACGCTCTCCGCTTTCGATGCCAAAGGCTCTGGAGTTGAGCTCGGTGGATCGGCGTCCGTGGGACTGGAAAGCCGGGAGGCAAAGGCCGATCTCAATTTACGGCTACCTGATCTCGCGCTCGCCGCCCCTGTTTCCGGTGCGCTGCAAAGCGATATCGTGGTTGTAACCTCAGACTTCGAACAGGCTGCCGAAGTGGCAATGGACGCAGTCGTTCAGAACCTGGATCCCGGCGATCCGAAGCTGAAGAAACTACTTGGTGAGAGGATCGAGCTGCAATCGACCGCCACGGCGACACCAGAGCGGCTGACCCTGTCCTCTTTAACAGCGCAAAACGCACTGGCCAAAGTCACAGGCTCCGCCGAGTTCCCTCTCAGCTTCGAAGGTATCACCGCCGAATTCGAAGCCAGTCTGCCCGACATGCGTCCCTTAAGTGAGATCGCGGCGGTCGATCTGAGCGGCAAAACGAACATCAAAGGCCGCCTGGAAGGTGCCCTCACCGACCCGACCTTAAGGGGCGACGCGCTCATCGAGGAACTCGTTGCCGATGGAACGACCCTGGGACGGCTCGATAGCGGCTTTGAAATCGAACAGCTCGCCAGCGGTCCGCGGGGAAAACTCACAAGCCGCCTCACCCATCCCGATACGACGCTGGACCTTGCGTCTAACTTCGCGGTCACGGATTTTCAGCGGTTGGTTCTCGATGCGCTGTCCCTGAAAGCATTGGATGCGGAAATCGACGGCGACCTGTCGCTGCCCTTCGATGGCAGCCCGATCACCGGGCAACTGCAGGGGACGGTCGCGGATCTGAACGAACTCGCCACCCTGGCCGGCCAGAACGCGAGCGGCAAGCTCGTGTTTACAGCCACCCTGGAAGATAGAGACCGGAGACAAGCGGCCGTCGTCGAGCTTCGATCGGAGGGGTTAAAGCTGGATCGTGACGACCCTGCCGCCCCCTCCTTGGCCAAGCTTTCCGCCCGTGTGACGGGCACCGACCTCTTGCAGAACCCTGGGTTCGTGCTCTCGGCAAACGCGGGCACTCTTCGGGCTGGAGAGAGCCAAATCGACAGCCTTGCCCTGGAAGCACAAGGCACCCTGTCCGAGACTGACTTCAGCTTCGTCCTCGCCAATCCAAAGACACCGGCACTCGACTTCAAAGGATCGGGACAGCTGACGCTGTCGGATAATGTTACGAGGATCGGGTTTTCGGCACTCGAGGGTGCATTCGAAAACCGTGACGTTCGCTTGCTCGCCCCCTTCTCAGTTACGCAATCCGGGACAGCGACTTCGATCGAGGGCCTGAATCTGAACCTGGCCGGCGGTGAGATTACAGCCTCCGCCGATCTGACATCCGCCGCCGCGAAAGCGCAGATCACTCTCGCGGCCATCCCTCTCGAACTCTTAACCTTGGTCGATCCGCAGTTAAAGACAGCAGGAAGTTTGGGCGGTCAGGCGCGCCTCGACATAAGCGGCAACAGAGCGCAAGGGGACTTCGAATTTACTACAGATGCGGTCAAGCCGGAGGGACCGGACTTTAAGAATCTGCCACCTCTTAATGGCCGCTTGACCGGAAACCTCGCTCAAGGAAAGCTCGCTTTTGCCGGGCGCGTGACGGGTCTAGAGGGCACCGACATCGAGACGCAGGGGACTTTACCGCTCGACATTGCGCTGGCACCTTTCGCCGCGGCCATACCGAAGGCTCGACCTCTAGCGGCGGGCCTCAAGCTGCGCGGAGATCTCGCCGGCCTTTGGCCTCTCTTGGCGCTCGACGAACATCTGTTAGCCGGCAAGGTAGCCGCGGATCTGACTGTTGCGGGCACCCTAGGTCAGCCAGAAGTCAAAGGCACCGCCGCGCTTTCAGAAGGCCGCTATGAGAACCTCGAGGCTGGCACTTTGCTCACGGATCTAACTTTCGAAGCAACACTACCGAATGCCCAGACCGTAGAGATCAATCTCAGCAGCAAAGACGGTGATGATGGTCAGGTATCGGCCGACGGCCGAATCGACCTCAGCGACGGCACGAATCCCGATATCTCGCTGACGACCCGATTGCAGAGCGCGCGTCTGCTACGCCGCGACGATGTCTTTGCACAGGCAAGCGGAACGATCGATGTGACCGGACGGGCGAACGACCTGAAGGTCAAGGGCAAAGTCGTCAGCGATCTGATTGAAATCAACGTCGGTGGCGCCCTGCCACCCTCAGTCGTCGATCTCGCGGTCGAAGAGCGAAATCGACCGGGCGCGGCAGCGGAAGAAAGCTCAAAGAACGAGATTCAAGAGGCTGGCGCAAGCTCACGCGTTGCACTGGACCTCGCTCTCTCCCTGCCCCGCCGGGTTTTTATCCGCGGGCGCGGCCTCGACTCTGAATGGGCGGGCCAATTCAAGGTCAAAGGCACTGCAGACGCACCGGTGATTGAAGGCGATCTCAGCCCGGTCCGTGGCGATTTTTCTTTCGCTGGCAAAAGCTTCAAGCTGCAAAAGGGCAAGGTCTCGCTGGCTGGCGGCAAGGAGGTCGACCCGGATCTGGATCTCTCCGCTGTCTACGAACTTGATGACTTCAAAGCGCTGGTGGCTATCACGGGTACCGCCTCCAGCCCTGAAATCGGCTTTAGTTCAGAACCGGACCTGCCCCAGGACGAAATCCTGGCCCGGATCCTTTTTGGCAAATCGACCGGCCAACTTTCGCCGGTTGAGGCTTTGCAACTTGCCGAAGCCGTTGCCTCGGTCTCAGGCCAGCTCGGATCCGGCGAAGGTGTCCTGGGTCTCGTGCGCAAGACCCTTGGCGTCGACGTGCTTTCTGCAGGTACGAACGAGCAAAGCGGCGAAGTCGAGGTCCGGGCTGGAAAATATGTTGCCGATGATGTCTTTGTGGGCGTTACCCAGGGCGCAGATCCAACCAGCACCAAGGTCACGGTTGAGGTCGAGGTGACGCCGAACATTTCTGTCGAAAGCGATGTCGGCCAGGACGCGAGCGGCCGTGTCGGTGTGTTCTGGAAATGGGATTATTGAGTTGCCCGGCTACAGAACTTTGCCGCTGAGTTCCGGAAAAACCTTGGACACCTTGCCAATCAGATAGTCGCCATAGGTCCCTTCGAAGGCTTGAAGATCGGCGCCATCCCATCGTGCGCCTCCTCCATTCGTCGCGGGTCGTGAGGCCTGCTCTGGCAGGGGCTTCATCTCAGCCGCGAAATCCGGATCGAAGAACAAAGGAAAGGACAGACGGTCTTGGCCGCTGACGTTGCGGACCCGGTGCGGTGTGGAACGGAACCATCCACCCGTGAGCCGATCCAGCATATCGCCGATATTGCAGACGAGTGAGCCCTCGATAGGCGGCGCATCGATCCATCCCCCGGGTGTCTTGACCTGCAACCCACCGTGACGGTCCTGCGCCAGGAGCGTGAGCAGACCATAGTCCGTGTGTTCGCCGACACCCCAGCTGCCCTCGGCTGAACTGCCAGACGGCGGCGGATAGTGGAAAATCCGAAAGAGGATTGTCGGATCGGCGGTGTAGTTGGCCGCGAAATAATCCGGCGTCAGATCGAGGCTGAGCGCGATACCCTCCAAAAGAACCGACGCGGCCTTCGCGACTGATGTCATGTAGTCTGTCACCGCCTCTCTGAGTTCCGGCACCTCCTCCGGCCAGAGATTTGCCCCATGTAGCGGCCAGCCAGCCACGACCCGTGCATGGTCCGGCGGCAGTTCGCTTCCGAAGTAAAGTCCCTCCTTGATATCCGGTTTGCCGGATGTCAGTTCGCCACCAACCGGAAAGAAACCGCGCCAGGCCAAACCACCGTGCGCCATGGCAACTTTCATCTTGATGTCTTCGGGCAGCGAAAAGAAGCGACGGCTGGCGGCATCGAGGGCTTCCAGACACTGCGGGGCGACCCTGTGCCCACTAACATAAAAGAAACCTGACTCCCGGCAGGCTTGCTGAATTGCCGCCGCCACTTCGGTTCGCTCCGCCACATTGGACGTGAACAGCGGAGCGATATCGATGACCGGCAGAGATGCCTTTTCATGTAACACAGTCATCGTTGGACTCTACGAACGTGAGCCCGTCTGAGGCAAGCGGTCATCCTGGCTTTGAAAGCGCCGCTTCCAGCAGCGGCAATCGGTCGTTGCCCCAGAAGAGCCGGTCGTCCAAGAGGAAACTGGGCACGCCAAAAACACCGTCGCCCAGAGCCCGCGCCAGAACGGCTTCGTGTTTCGCAACGACCTCCGGCGCATCCAGGAGTCTTATGAAAGCCTCTTGATCCAGCCCGGTTTCCTCGGCAAGCCCGGTCAAAACATCGCGCGTCACGACGACAGCATCGACGAATATGGCTTGAAAAATCCGCCGGGCCATCGCCTTAAGCCGGCCTTCCTGGTCTGCGACCCAGCAAGCTTTCGCGAGATCCGCGGGGTCCACCCGGAAAGCCTCAGGTTCACGATAGGGAATACCATAGTATTCAGCCCAGGCCTCTGCGTCCCGCTGCCGATAATCCCAGTCGTATTGGCCCGACGGCGCCTGATCATGAAACGGCGATCGTCCCTCGTTGGCGCGACGGATCAACTCACCCGACTGTAGCGGTAGCCACTCAAAGCGGCAGCCCCTCTCTTGCTCGATCCGTTCGAGCTGGCTTGCGGCCAGATAGGAGTAGCGGCTGCCCAAACCGAAGTAGAAAGGCACGACAATTTCGTCCAACGCTCCGCCCTTCTGTCTGAAAGCCGCAATGCGTTCCAGTGTATGATCAAATGCCTGTTCAGCGTATCGATTTTCGCCCAGTCCGCCTGTTGTGTTTGCTGGCTCTCAAGGCCTCGGGAGCAGGCTCACGCAGCTTTCACGATCTTTTGGAAAGCCTTGCTTTTACCGCAAGCAGATTTTCTGTAAGGACATCACTGTTAGTTCACGAATCAATGACTACATATGATTGAGTTAATCTATTGATATCGTGTTAGGGTGAGCCGATTTTATTGTGTCGAGACTCGAGGTTTCGGCCGCCCCGTCGCCTTTTTCGGCGGCATAATTCTAGAAACCTCTTTGCGTTGGGAGCCTGTTGCGGGATCGCTAATGATAGATAAGAACGGTAACGGCCAACGGGCATCTAAAGACCCGAGATACATTACCAGCAAGGCCCTGCTCGCAAACTGTCCCGAGGAAATCGCGGAGCTGTTTCGTTATTGGGACAAAAAGCGCGGTCAACGCATCATGCCACAGCGCGCTGATGTCAGCCCCGAAGACTTCGTTTCGCACCTTCCCGGAATCCTCCTTGTCGATGTCGAAGGACTGGACGATGAAGGCGTCGGCATCTTTCGCTACCGGGTCGTGGGAACCGAGGAGGTCTGGCTGCGAGGACATGATCCGACAGGCAAGCTGGTTTCAGAGGGTTTCTTCGGCCCGAGCCTGGAAGATGTGATCGAAAGCTATGACTTCGTCCGGCGCGAACGCACCTTCATCTACGACCCTCTCGAGTACCAGACGCCGAACGGTAAATGGCGGAATGAGGCCACGATTTTCCTTCCGCTCTCCGACGATGGCGAAGCGGTATCCCAGATTTTGGTCTATTCGATCAAGCGCGAAACCAAGTTCCAGCTTTGACAGAGCCGGGCTGACCGCCTCTAGACACTCTAGAACGACGACTCGTAGAGTTCGCCATGAAGATCGCCAGGTGCCGCTATAACGTCCCAGGTTTAGATGGCTTAGAGGCCTTCTACTGCGGCCTCCTCGGCATGCAACGCTTCGATGCGAAAGACGCCCTGGTTCTTGGTTATGATCCTCGACAGTGCCTGCTCGAGTTTTGCACAGGTGACTACCGGCCATTCAGGACATCGAACGACAGCTTCTATTGGAAGATCGGCATCACAGTCCGCGACCTCAACCAAGTGGTCGCGGGTCTCAGGGCACGAGGGCTTTCGATATCGGATCCCAGACAGTTCCTCGACGTCGGCTATCTCTGCCATCTTCAAGACCCGAACGGCTTCCCCATAGAGCTGCTGCAACAGGGCTTCGAAGGCAATCACAGCCCTGTCGAAACGCAAACGGCGCATCCCATGGCCGCGCAGGCAATTCTCGCTCATATCACTTTGCGGACAAGCAACTTTTCCGCCTCGCAAAAACTCTATGAGCAACGGCTCAAAATGCGCCTGATGTCGCGGCAGCGGATCACGTTGCCAGAGCGGAAGTTCGATCTCTACTTCTACGGCTGGTCCGATGAAACTCTCCCCGAACCGAACGTGGAATCCGTCGCGAATCGTGAATGGCTCTATGCGCGCCCATACAGTTTCGTCGAACTTCAGCACCTGGTGGAGCCTCCAACCCCTATCGTCGGACCTATCAGCTCGCAGAGCGGATTCGCTGGATTGAGCGTGCAAGACGACGACGGCAAGATCCACGAGCTTTCCGCAGCAGATCTCTTGGCGGCAGAATAGCCGCACCGAGGCAACGCGAAAGGCCGATCGCCGCAGCCGAATCTATGCACTGCTCCAAGATACCAACTTGGATCATTTTACCTCATTCCCTTTGGGAATTCCGCGAGACAGAAGCCGCTTCCAGGTGCTACAGGAATTTCCGATTTGACCCGCAGCCGCGGGTTCTCTTTTGGATTTGGCGTTGATGGCACAGCTTCTTGGGATCGACACGGGTGGGACCTACACGGACGCGGTGCTTTTCAGCCGCGAATCGGGCGTTCTCGCTTCGGCAAAAGCCCTCACAACGAAACATGATCTCTCGTGCTGTGTCGGCGAAGCGATTGGTGCAGTTCTCAAACAGAGAGCTCCGGAGGAGAGAGTCGAACTGGTCTCGATCTCAACCACGCTGGCCACCAACGCGGTGGTTGAGGGTCAAGGCAGCCCAGTCTGTCTCCTCCTGATCGGACATGAGGAAAAGGCGCTTGAGCGCGCGGGCCTTGGCGAGGCCTTGGGAAAAGACCCGGTTGTCTTTCTGAGGGGCGGGCATGATGCCGCCGGCGATGAAGTGGCGCCGCTCGATATCGAAGCGGCCAAAGAAGCGATTCAGCGTTACGCGCCCAGTGTATCTGCCTTCGCGGTCGCCGGCCTTTTCGCGGTCCGAAATCCGGCCCATGAAATCGCGGTCAGCACACTGGTACAGGAACTGACCGGACGCCCTGTAACAGCTGCACATCAGTTGGCTTCCAGCCTGGATGCCCCGCGCCGCGCCCTTACGGCAGTGTTGAACGCAAGACTGATACCACAGCTTCAGGAACTCATTCTTTCGGTACAAGGGCTCCTTGCGGAAAGCGGCATCGAAGCCCCCCTCATGGTCGTCAAAGGGGACGGTTCGCTCATTGCGGCTGACGTGGCGCTCAAGCGCCCGATCGAAACGGTTCTCTCTGGACCGGCCGCCAGCACGATCGGCGCAACCTATCTGGCCGGCCAGTCGGATATGCTGGTTTCGGATATCGGTGGAACCACGTCCGACATAGCCATCTTGCGAAACGGCCGCCCGTTGCTCAGTGCCGACGGCGCTACCATCGGCGGCTGGAAAACAATGGTTCAGGCCATCGCGGTCCAGACCTTCGGGCTGGGCGGAGACAGTGAAATCCGCCTTAAAGACAATCGCCCGCGCAACACCCGAGCAGCCGACAAGAGATCGAAGTCGACTGACTGGAAGACGGTCGAGCTGAAACTTGGTCCCCGGCGCAACACTCCCATCTCTCTACTCGCCAGAGACCATCCAGAGGTTCTGGAAACTCTCAAGCGGCAACTTGAAGAAGAGCGGCTGCCAGCCTTCGCAGGCCTTTTTGCGCACAAACAACGCGAGCTCGATACGACAGAAAGCTCCCTCACCTCCTCCGAGCGCCGTTTGTGGTACGCGCTGCAGGATCGGCCAGTCGCCCTTGCGGAACTTCTGTCAGGCTCCGCCATGGAACGCCCCTTCCATCGCCTGGTGGAACGTGGCCTGGCGGTTGTCTCCGGCCTGACGCCCAGCGATGCCGCGCACATTCTTGGGCGACATGAAGGATGGTCACGGCCAGCCGCGGAGTACGCCGCCCGGATTTTCATCCGCCGGGCAGTATCCGATGGTTTCAATCTGAGCGAAGATCCGGAGAAGTTAGCTGAGCTTATCAACGAGAGCATGATCAAAGCCTCGGCGGAACTTCTTGTGATCACAAGCCTGCAAGACAGACTGCCTTCTCTCCGGCCCGAGGCTTTGGATGAAATGAGCCGCTATCTGCTCGAGCTCTCCACCAGCGCCGGGGACTCAGATACGACGCCAACGAGCGATCAGCCGATCACCTTTGCCATGCAGCTGCGCCTGCCTGTCGTCGCGATCGGCGCACCGGCGGCCAACTACTATCCTGAAATCGCAAAGCGTCTGGCGGCAGAGGTAACGATCCCGCCACATGCCGAGGTTTGCAACGCGGTCGGTGCCGTTGTGAGCAGCGTCGCGCAGACCAGGACAGCGACGATCACCGCGCCAGGCGAAGGGCGTTACCGCGTGCATCTGAATGACAGTATGCGGGAGTTTAGCTCCCTCGAGTTGGCCACGGAGTTCGCGGAAACCGAAACGCTGCGTTTGGCAAAGGAATCCGCCATCGAAGCCGGTGCGGTCGAGCCAGAAGTTCAATCAAGCCGCCAAGACAAGATGATTGACGATGTAGGCGGCAGAAGGATTTTCGTGGAAAGCCGCATCGAAGCGGTCGCCATCGGCCGGCCAGGTTTAGGGTAAATGCGCGACGGGCGCTCGGATTAAGATCTATTTGGCCGGACGTTTAAGTGGGCGGCCGGTCACGAGTTTCTCAATAACGCCGTACTGTTCGTGCGTCATGTCGATGAAGCGCGCGCCCAAACTATCGACCTGCCTGTCGAAGCGCACGATCTCGATGTGAACTTCCAGGATCACATCCCGATCCTTGAAGACCTTCAAGATGGCTTCGTCACCGACCTCAAAATGCACCGCGGCATCGCTGGCGCCCTGGATAGGCACAATCTCCAGTTCATAGCCCTCGTCACCAATTCCTATTGGACCCGGCTTGCTGAAGACCTTGGCCCCAACGCCGCTGGCGCTGATATCGACGACCGTGATCTGACCGTCGTCCACAAGCCCGTCGAAGTTCACGTTTCGACGGAGATCGCGACGACGCTCTTTCGGTCTGACGGCAACGACTTTGGCCATGACGGGTCCCAAGTTTCCTGACGCAGGAGTACGCCTCTGACAGCATACGACAGAGAAAATGTAGAAATTCTTTCCCCCGAACCTATCGAGCTCGCGATTCTGTTTTAAAAAAGCACAAACGTTCGTTAGTTTAATGCATGGCTAAAGGCGACGAAACCAGAGCCGCAATCCTCGCTGCCGCGACTGATCTTGCGAGTAAGGAAGGCTTGGCCGGTCTTAGAATCGGTAGTCTGGCAAAGGATCTAGGCCTCTCCAAAAGCGGGCTATTCGGTCATTTCGGATCGAAGGACGCGCTGTTAATGGCGGTCACAAAGGCTGCTTCTGAGCGCTTTGTCCAAGTGGTCATTCGAACTGCCTTCAAACGGCCCGCCGGGCGCCCCCGACTGGAAGCTTTGTTTGAAAACTGGCTTGATTGGTCGGAAAGTCGCGAGTTCTCCGGTGGCTGTCCCATTATGGCGGCGACTTTGGAACTGGATGACCAGCCGGGCCCTCTGCGTGATTATCTCCAAAATCAACAGCAGACTTGGTTGAATACCATCGCGCAGGCTGCCCAGATCGCAATTGCCACCGGCCATCTGCGCAGCAACCTCGACTGTGCGCAATTTGCTTTCGAATTCAATGCGATCGGCTTTGGTTATCACTTTGCGAACCGCTTCCTGCGCGATCGCGACGCGCGCCGGAAGGCCCGAACAGCTTTCGCTACCCTCCTCTCAAACGCAGCTCCGCTCGAAAGGACAGCAATAGGCAATGTCGACAGCAACAAATAGTGAAAACACTGCTCGTGACAGCGATATAGAGGTCATATCTGCCAGCGAAATGAAGCATCTGAGCGGGCTCGACTTTCTCACCGCGATTGCTTCGGGCAAGTTTCCGCAGCCGCCGATCGGAAAGCTCATGGATTTCCGTCTCATCGAAGTTGACTCGGGTAAAGTCGCATTCGAGGGATCGCCGGGACCCAAGCACTACAACCCCATCGGATCAATACACGGCGGTTATGCCGCAACAGTCCTGGATTCGGTTATGGGCTGCGCGGTTCATTCGACGCTGCCTGCGGGAACCGGTTACACGACGCTGGAGCTGAAGGTGAATTTCGTCAAAGCGATGACCCATGAAACCGGGAAGGTGCGCGCTGAGGGCCGTATCATTCATCGGGGGTCCCGGATCGCTACATCGGAAGGTCGACTGCTCGACGCAGACGGTAAGCTCTACGCTCACGGTACGACGACCTGTATGATCTTTCCGATGTAACGGGAAGCCTTATCTAAGCATCAAGCGAGCGCGGGCACGACAGCCTGAAAAGAGGAAGGCCCCCACGGTTCGGCGTATACCGTGGGGGCCTTTGCGAGGAATAGGCCTTGGGGAAGGCCGTTGTCAGTTGCGTTAACAACCAACCTCTCGGTGAACACAGAGTGCCAATATCTCGAAGAAAACGGTGTGTTAAAACTGTGGCCTCTCGGCTGCGGAAGCCCTCTGCCACCTTCCAGGCTGGGCATTATGGCGAAATTTGTATAAAAAAATCCGTTAATGCATTGTTTTTTATAAACAGTCACTCGGAAGCAAAACTCGCGTTAAGAGATAAACTTTTTATTCAACACTCGAAATTGGTGAAACAAAACAGGCCGTTTGCCGTGCAAAAAGGACCATAAGATGGACGCCATTACCCCCTATCTAAACCTGATTCCCGCCTTCCTGGATTCGGCAAGCACCGAGATCGTCATCATCCTTGCTGCTCTCCTTATTTGGTTTCGTATCGGCGGGCTGAAAAAGACCCTGCACGAACTCAATGAGAAAAATCTCGCGAAGGCGCAGCTGTTTGCTGCCTCCGAGCAGGGCCTACACGAACGTATGGAAACGTTGCTCGCTGAGGTACGCGAACTTAAATCGCGATAAAACTCAAACCACTATACAATCTTTTGGTTGTATTATTGAGGCTTCCGCGATCAGAACGGTCAACTTGTGCATTTCGATTAACTTTCGTGAAAGCAGTGAAAGCTAAAACTGATAAATCGCGTCACCCGCTGCGCGGCGTCATTCAGGCTTGAGGCTTTTATTGTGTTTCAGTGGCTCCCCGCAATCGCTTCCCAGAACCGAAACAGTCCAAGGTTAAAGGCTGCCAGCTATTTGATCGCCGGTATTCTTATTTCCTTGGCGATCCTTGATGTTATCACGACGAATCTCGGGCTCGCCGCCGGCGCGGTCGAGGCAAACAAGCTGATCAGATGGTTTCAGAAGAACATGGGCGATTGGTGGTTCGTTCCCCGCCTGATCGCCCAACTCATACCCGCGATCATGATTATCTGGTACCCGCATCGCGCGGTACTGCTGGTCGTAGCGCCGGTTATCCCTATTCTTGGCCTCGTCGTCTGGAACAACGCCAAACTCGCCGGTCTCTAATGGCACTGCGGAACGAAGTGTCAGCGCTCACGATTTTACCGGAATCTCGAAGTACTCCACGATTGGTGGATAGTCCAAAAACGGCATAGCCTTCGCGATCTGCTCCGACAAATAACCGTTTTCCTCGCTCAACAGAGCATCTTGCTCATTTTCGAAAACAACGAAGGTTATCGCCTTACCGTTTTTGTCGATCCCAAAGTTGGTTTCCAGGAATCCACGCTGGTTGCGCAAAGCCGGAAGGATAGAATCCCGATAAAGAGCAGCAACCTTCTCTGCATTGCCGTGCTTCAGGTGCATCGTAATCAGACGGGCATACATCAGTTTGCCTCCCTCTTTTGCGCTACTCTTTAAACGTGTAGTTCTACACAAAAATACCTCAAAAATTCAGACACAGACGAAGCTCCGATCTAGGCTCCATCTTCCGGGGTCTTGAGACCGCTTTGCTCCGATACTCTTCGCTATCGCCCCTTACACATAGAACACGTAGCCAAGCCTATCACAGTGCAGAGGAAGCACACAGATCCACCTAAACCTATCAATGACTTGGACGAGAAACAGCGGGCCCGAAACGCGGAAACACCATATTCCGCACAGGAAATCCAGAATCCTATGTGGTATAACGACCCACATAGCCTTGAGCCCGCTGGTTTCATAAAAAGACCGACGATGCAATCTCATAGTGACAAATTGGCGACCTTACTTTAGTATCCGCCAACATATTTTTGATCCTTTTGGTTGTATTTCTACGCAGGTTCTATAAACAGGTTTTTTCTCTGGACTTCCGGAGGCGCGTGTAGGTGTTGGATCTAATCTCGATCCCTGAAGAGATATCCGGCGAAGCTCATGCTTCGCTACAGAACTTTACATCCCGAATTACCGACGACCGACATAAAGCGTTGTTGGACTACTGGGTCACAAAGCGGCGCCAGCGGCTGATGCCCGACCGCGCCGATATCGATCCGATCGATATTCCCAAATTACTGCCGGACATCGGTCTTCTTGACGTTGTAGACGGTGGTCGACGCTTCTATTTTCGCGTCGTCGGCAGCAACATCAATCATGCATTCGGTCATGATTACACCGGACACTATCTGGATGATGTGGCGCCGATCGGCTACAGCCAGTTCATCACCCTTCTCTATCGAAAGGTCATTCAGACACGTTGCCCTGTCTATTCGTTAGGTATGTGCCGCTATCGGGACTCATCGGTTCGGAGTATCCAACGGCTGCTGCTGCCCCTCACGAAAGGTGGACAAGACGTTGAGCAGATTTTCTACTCAACCTGTCTGGGAGGCATTCAGGGGGAGCTCCAAGGCCCATCCCAAACCGTGAATGACATCATCACCAACGACGGCCAGGTTCATATCCTTGCAGCCAACGCGGACTAGCAAGACAGCCGCAGCGCTCCTAGTCCACAAAGCCTTCCGATAACTCGCTTCGTAGATAGCGGACAAGGCCAGATTCGCTTGTTTCACCCTCCAAGCGATGGGTTGGCGTGATCGATAGATTTTCGAAAGTCGAGTGCAAGCGGTCCTAAACGCCACCAAACCCGCGTAGAGCCTGCAATGGTGTCAAGGGTTCGACCACGGCGCCGCCGAAGATCATATCGACAGTCTTGCCATCGCTCGATAGCGGTAGAGCCAGACGCTCGAACCAAATGAACTCGCCGGATTGTTTCCGAAATTCGCGGGAAATGATCGAGGGATGGAGCGTCGCAGCCAGCTCGTCGTAGGTGCTGATCACCCAGCTCTTCATATCGCCCAGATCGATCTCGTCAACATAACGCCCGGTTGTTTCTTCGCCGTATTGCTTGTTGATGGCTGTGCCCACCAAGCAGTATCTGTAGCGGCGCGGGTCGTTTTCGACTTCGATCATCGCGACGTAGGGCAGAATCTTCGCCGAAAGTTCCACAGGCGGATCAAGATCGGAACGCGAAGGAACAACACCATCCTGACACTTTCCCTGCCAGTAGCGATAGATTTCTCGGAGCGGTTCGGTGCGGATCTGCTCAAGCATTTCGGTGTTTTGCTCCCCGTCCGGGTCAGAAGCGAATGAGCTCGAACCCGACTGAAATTACGTCAAATAGTGGCTGGAAAACAACCCATTCGGTGCATTAAATCCTATTGTTAGTGATGTAATTCTAAACAATCACTAGATCTCAAGGGCTTGCCCAAGATTTCGGCAGACTATCCAAAAGTTAAATTTGTTCGCCTTCTAATAATAATATGAAAAAGAAGCAGGAGTTCTCACGTTTTTGGGGCTGATTTCCCGCGATCTCGGAGGCTTGTGGATAATCATTCGGGCAAGGACACAACTTTGGCACAACACCTCAATAATACGCTTGCTAGCGTGACCGCACGGATCAGGACGGGAGTTCGCAGATGATCGTGCAGGAAAAGAGAGCCGCCAAGTGGCCGACACGGCGCACCGCAGCTATTTTACTCATCGCATCGGTCGGAATCTGGAGCATCGTCACCTGGGGCATTCTGGTCATCGCCTGACCCCAGCCTTCCACCCTTCTCAGCCATACTATCTAACGCGTGGAAACCTTTGCCGCGCCCGCAATGAGCCCGTTTTCTCTAGGGGGCCAACTGGCCTCTTGGAATAAGGCGTCAGATGCGGAAGATCTGTGTTTTTTCCCACACTGCCGAAAGTTATCCGACGCAGCAGCCGGCAGCCGGCAGCCGCGCGGCACGCGGCAATTTCGTCTAGAGCAAGTTTTTTTAAGGAGGAGAAATGGCGACCCCAACGGGATTCGAACCCGTGTTGCCGGCGTGAAAGGCCGGTGTCCTAGGCCTCTAGACGATGGGGTCGCTGTGTGAAGAGGGATGTAACGGCTTCGTAGCACGAATGCAAGCCCAACAATCCGACAAAATCACTTTTCCTGATTCGGACCGCTTTTCTTTATGGCCGAAAAGGCCTTGGCCTCCTGGAGGAGTGAATCTCCAGGCAGTTCGACAATCGGGACTCCCGATATCTCCTTGATGAGCTTTTCCAGCATTGCTGCGGAAAAATCCTCATAATCCGTCGCCGTGATCACGAAAGCACCGGTGCCACCGATAACATTGTAGCGATAGTAGGAATCAATCGTCGGATCCTCATTGAGTATCGCTAACCCGTTGATCGTAACCCCCGAATCGACCACCTTATCCCGCACCCGTTCAGGTCGCGTCCCTTGGTTGGTTCGTCCGTCGCCCGATACATCTATGACTTTTCGGCGTCCAGCATAGGCGTTCTTTTCGAACTGCCTGGCGGCGAAGGTGATTGCGCCGCCCAGAGCCGTCCCGCCGCCGAAGAGGAAACGTGGCGTGTTGTCTATTTCCTGCGCGAAGGCTTCGGCCGATTCGCGATCGTTGACCTCGTACCAGTCGATGGCCAAAAGCTGCTTGCGCGCATCGGACCACTGAACCATCGCAACGGCGATTCCACGATCGCCGGCCGCCCGAATCGCCCCGATTACCGCTTCATTCCGAAAGGCTTGCGCCATTCCCCTCATCTGCAGATCGAATTCATCGGAGGAGACACTCGAGGAAGTATCGATTGCAAGAATCAGTTCGAGATCGACAGTGCGCTCTTGAGCTATCTGCTGCGGAATTTCATCGCGGGGCCCCGCGGCCGCCAAAAGAGGTGCCAACAGGCCTAAAGCCAGCAATCGCGGCATCACCGCCAGGTGGCTGTTTAAGGTTGTCGATTTTGAGGAATACCGCCGTAGAAACCCAGAAAAACCGGAAGTACTGCGTTGATTCGCCGAGTCATGAGGTCGCGTCATGCGGCGATTGTAGACTTATATGGATGCGGCGTCTTCGATAATGATCTGAACCGCGTCCCGGCCCGCCCAGCTATCAAGCTTAAGCTTTCCAGCAACATGCAGGGGTAAACCGCCCGAATTCAACAAAAGTTGACCGAGAGGATTATCCAGTGCCCGGAAGGCAATGCCTTTAATCCGCTTTCCATCCGCCCCGGTCAGGTTGCAGCGGACATGATCGGCCCCGACGACGCTCGCATGCCCAACCCTCACGGACGGAAGGACAAAGCGCGGTTGCGGATTACCCACACCAAAGGGGCCACAGCGTTCTATCTGCTGCAAAATGTCCGATGTCGCACCGCCAGGCTGCAGGGCACCATCTATACCGAGAGACGGAACGTAGTTGACCGCCGCGAGCTGCGCCGAGATGCGCTCATCCAGAAATGCCTTGAGCGCTTCTAGAGCACCGGCCGCGACCGTCAGGCCGGCAGCCATAGGATGGCCGCCGCCGTTTACCAGCAGCCCGGCTTGACGGGCAGCTATGACGGTTGCACCCAAATCGACCCCAGGCACGGAGCGGCCCGAACCCTTACCCAGTCCGGCGTCGTCCAGCGCGATGACAATTGCCGGCGCGTTGTAACGGTCTTTCAAACGGCTGGCGACGATGCCGATGACACCTGGATGCCAACCTTCTCCCGCGGCGATTACCAGCCCGCCCGCCGTCCCGCCGTCTGATAGGCTCATACGCTGTTCAACCTGCTCGATGGCCTGGTCCAGCACCTGCGCTTCGATTTCCCGCCGCTCGGCGTTGTAGCGGTCCAGTCGTCCAGCCAGATCCTGAGCCTCCGAAGGATCTTCCGTCGAGAGAAGCGTGGCGCCCAATCCCGACTCGCCGACACGGCCGCCCGCATTGACCCGCGGCCCCAGCATGAAGCCCAGATGGAAACTGTCCGGACGTTCGCTCAACTTTGCCACATCTGAAAGCGCGACCAGGCCCGGATTTCGACGTTGCGCCATGACCTTCAGGCCCTGGGTCACAAAAGCCCGGTTCAGCCCGTGAAGCGGCACCACGTCACAGACCGTGCCAAGGGCCACGAGATCCAGCCACTGTTTAAGATCCGGTTCGGCACGACCAGCGCCTGTAAACCATCCGGCGTTCCGCAGTCCCCGATTCAAGGCTACGATCAGGAGGAACGTGACGCCGACCGCCGCAAGATGCCCGCAATCGGAAACCTGGTCCTGCCGGTTCGGATTGACCACCGCGGCAGCCGGGGGCAGCTTGGGTTCTGCGGCATGATGATCGACAACGATGACTTCGAGCCCCTGCCCCGCCGCATCCTCGAGAGCCTCGAAGGCGGTAATGCCACAGTCGACTGTCACGACCACGGCGATACCTTCGCTTTTTAGCTTACGCAGTGCAGCCGCGTTGGGGCCGTAACCTTCGGAAATCCGATCGGGAATGTAAACGCGCAGCGCGGCGCCAACCTGCTGAAGATAGCGATGAAGCAGCGCGGATGACGTCGCGCCATCAACATCGTAGTCGCCGAAAACCGCAATACCTTCGCTGTTCTGAATAGCCGCAACCAGACGTGCAACGGCGCGATCCATGTCGAGCAGATGAGAGGGATCGGGCAAAAACTGTCGTAAGGTCGGGTTTAGAAAGGATTCCGCCGTTTCCAGCCCCACATCGCGAGCAGCGAGGACCCGGCCAACAATCTCCGGCAGCCCCAGGCGCTGTGACAGCGCCAATCCCAGTCTGGGATCCGAAAGCCGCTCTTCCCAGCGCTTTCCGCTAACGGAAGATTCAACTTCCAGAAAGCTGTTGCGTGGCGTTTGCCGGTCGGGAGCCTGCTGCATTCCTGCGCCTATGGCGAATTGCGTTTTTCTTGAATCGAATCATCTCAAAATTTGCGTTCGAGATCAGCAATTCGCTGATCGAGAGGCAGCACATTTTGTGTCTGCTTAAACGCAAATTGCTTTAAACGCCCAGCTTGTCGTACCAGGTCTTCCGGGTGAAGTCGTGCTGGGCCTCGACCATACGGACCGTCCCGGTCTTTGACCGCATGACCATGGAATGGGTCGTCGCACCGCCTGGGAAGCGCCGCACACCACGTAACATGCTGCCATCAGTCACTCCGGTCGCCACAAACATGACGTCGCCGCCGGCAAGCTCATTGAGCTGGTACTTGCGGTCGAAGTCTTCGATACCCCAGCGCCGGGCGCGGTCGCGCTCGTCTTCGTTACGGAACACCAAACGGCCCTGGAACTGTCCACCGATGCACCGCAAGGCAGCAGCAGCCAGAACGCCTTCCGGCGCGCCGCCAGTGCCCATATAGAGATCGACACCGCTATCAGGCCGACTGGTTGCCATCGCTCCGGAGACGTCGCCATCGCCAATCAGCATGATACGCGCACCCGCATCGCGCACCTGTGCGATCAGCTCACTGTGACGAGGGCGATCCAGAATGCAAACCACAAGATCGGAGACGTCGGTCTTTTTCGCTTTCGCGAGGCTCTTTAGGTTATCCGCCGGTGTCTCGTCCAGATCGACGACGCCGTCCGGCAGACCGCCACCAACGGCAATTTTGTTCATGTAGGTGTCAGGCGCATTCAGGAACCCACCGGACTCTGCCAAAGCAATGACCGCCAGTGCATTCGGGCCGCCTTTTGCAGTGAGGGTCGTTCCTTCAAGGGGATCCAGCGAGATATCGATCTTGGGTCCGCCCTTGCCGACCTTCTCGCCGATATAGAGCATCGGCGCTTCGTCACGCTCGCCTTCGCCGATCACGACCGTACCGTCGATGGCCAGCTCGTTCAGAGATTCCCGCATGGCGTTGACAGCCGCCTGGTCTGCAGCCTTTTCGTCACCCCGGCCCATCAGTCGTGACGCCGCAAGCGCGGCCGCTTCCGTTACGCGGACCGTTTCCAGTGCCAGATTTCGGTCCATCGCGCTTGCTGCTGCGTCGGATTGTGACATCTTTCCTCTACTCCAATTCAATCTTGAACATTAATCGCCCTCGAACAGCTGTTGTCACAGGGCGTCACTGTGCCGGTTCTATTTGCTATCGGTTACAGTGATTCAATTCTGATCATACGTGGCGTCTCGAGTACGGCCGCCATAGCTTCGATCCGCTGCAATGCTCTGCCAATCCGCTGCTGCGTGGTTGCATGGGTCGTGATGACAACGGGAACGGCCTCACCTGGGGCATGGCCCCGTTGCAACATAGCTTCGACCGAAATCTCTTCATCGCGCAATGCCGCTGCGATATCGGCGATCACACCGGGTCGGTCGACAACCATCAGGCGGACATAATGCGACGCCGAGTGATCGTCCATGTCCGATGCCTGACTGCTGGCCAGCTGGTCTGCGGGAATGGCGAAGGTCGGCAGCGTGCTGCCGCGGGCGATATCCAGCAGATCGGCGACGACAGCAGAGGCCGTCGGACCAGCGCCAGCGCCGGCGCCCTCCGAAAGGATGCGCCCGACGAAATCGCCCTCCGCGACAACTGCGTTGAAAACACCCTCTACGTTGGCGATCGGTGTATCCTTGGCCACCATGCAGGGATGCACGCGCTGCAGAATTCCACCCTGTTCGCGGCGTGCGATACCCAAAAGCTTGATGCGGTAGCCAAGTTCTTCCGCATAGGCGATGTCCAGCGAAGAAATCTCGCGGATACCCTCGACATAGACGGAGTCGAAATCCACCTCGCTGCCGAAAGCCAAAGCCGTGAGGATCGCCAGCTTGTGGGCCGCGTCGACACCATCGACGTCGAAGCTCGGATCGGCTTCCGCATAGCCGAGTTCCTGAGCCTCGGCGAGGACCTCGCCGAACTCCCGCCCGCTGTCGCGCATGGCCGAGAGGATATAATTGCAGGTTCCGTTCAGGATGCCATAGACCCGCTCTATCGCGTTACCGCCCAAGCCTTCCCTTAGAGACTTGATGACCGGGATTCCGCCTGCAACAGCGGCTTCATAGCCCATGAAAACGCGAGCTTCCTCAGCGGCCTGTGCCAGGGCAGTGCCGTGATGCGCCAAGAGCGCCTTGTTGGCGGTCACCACGTGCTTGCCATTGGCGATGGCCGTTTCCACGACCTCCTTGGCAATACCGTCCGAGCCGCCGATCAGCTCCAGGACCACGTCAATCTGATCGTCAGCCGCCATGGCGACCGCATCTTCGAACCAGCGCACGGCGGAGAGGTCGACCCCTCGATCCTTGTTCCGGTCTCTTGCCGAGACGGCAGATACTAAAAAGTGCCGTCCACAACGCGCCGCGAGCAGCTTCCCATGGGATTCGATGATGCTGAGAGTGCCGGCTCCGACCGTGCCAAGGCCGGCAATGCCGATACGCAGAGGTTTCGTCACGACGCTACTTTCCGCTCGTCCAATAGATTGCGCACTTTTCCGGGATCTTTGAAAAGCGCTTTGATATTGCGCACCGCTTGTCTTGTCCGGTGCTCGTTTTCAACCAGCCCCAGGCGGACATGACCGTCGCCATACTCGCCAAAGCCAACACCGGGAGCAACCGCGACCTTTGCGTGTTGCAATAGGAGTTTTGAAAATTCGAGAGAGCCGAGATCCGCGAATTCCGGGGGCAGCGGCGCCCAAGCGAACATGGTGGCGGGCGGACTCGGAACCGACCAGCCGGCGGCTTCCAGACCTGAGATCAGAACATCGCGCCGGGATTTGTAACGCGCGCGCATCTCGTCGATGCAGTCCTGGTCACCATTCAAAGCGGTCGTCGCAGCCACCTGGATTGGCGTAAAGGCGCCGTAGTCGACGTAGGATTTCACCCGCGTCAGAGCCGCTACCAGTTTCTTGTTCCCGGTGCAAAAACCGACCCGCCAACCGGGCATGGAATAGGTCTTACTGAGCGAGGTGAACTCGACCGCAATATCCCGGGCGCCGGGGACCTGCAGGATCGAGGGCGGCGCTTCGCCTTCGAAGTACACCTCGGCATAGGCGAGATCAGAGATAACATAGATGCCGTGGCGGCGGCAGAAATCCACCACCTCGGCATAAAAATCGACGCCAACCACCTCGGCAGTGGGATTGGACGGATAGTTGAGCACCAGAGCCGTGGGTTTCGGCACCGAGTGTTTTACGGCCCGCTCCAACTGGGCCATGAAATCGAAACCAGCACCGGCCGGCATGCTGCGAATGGCGGCACCGGCAATGATAAAGCCAAAGGCATGGATCGGATAGCTCGGGTTTGGCACGAGGATAATGTCACCCGGCGAGGTGATGGCTTGCGCCAGGTTGGCCAAGCCTTCCTTCGAGCCGATCGTGACGCAGGTTTCGCTTTCAGGGTCGATCTCGACGCCAAAGCGACGCTGGTAATAGGCGGCCAACGCCTTGCGAAGGCCGGGAATACCACGCGACGTCGAGTAGCGGTGTGTGCGTGGGTCCTGCGCTGCCTCAACCAGTTTCGCGATGACATGGGGCGGTGGCGGCTGATCCGGGTTACCCATGCCGAAATCGATGATGTCTTCACCGGCGGCGCGGGCCTTCGCCTTCAGGTCATTGACCTCCGCAAACACGTAGGGCGGCAGACGCTTGATACGGTGAAATTCCTGTTCCATCGCAAACTCTAGGGGATTAGCCACCCGGTGGCGGTCGATCTCTGGCTGCATGTTTCCCGGAGGGTGAAACGAAAACGCCTAATGGGCGTGCCGTTCCCGTCCGGAAATCAAGCTAACGTTCCGCTTTTTAGCGTCCCGCCGCCTAATATGCCAGATAGATCTCCGCCCGACGGTTGCCCGCCTCACCGGTAGGCATGAATTCATGGAAAACCGGCTGATTATCCGAGCGAGCCTCGGTTGCCACCTGGTTTTTCGGAACGCCAAGGCGCGTCAACGCAGCGGCGACCGCATTCGCCCGCTTCAGCGAGGTCTCAAGATTGGCAACGCGGTGACTGACCGCATCTGTCGAGCCAGTCCTGGAACTGGAATGTCCCACAACCACAATCTGCGCATTGTTCTGGCGCTGGATCGCCACAACGTCGCGCAGAACCTTCATATCGTTACTGTCCAGACCCGATGAGCCGTGCCCGAAGTAAATCACCGCCGTCAGTTGCCCCGCCGCGCCTGAGGGTGTACCTGCCGGTACGCCGGGAACCTGGGGGCGCGCCGCCTGCTGCGTCGCTGGAGCGGCAGCGCCGCTCCGACCCGGCAACTGGTACCGCGGCGGCTCAAACGTGGGCGGAACATAGTTCGAACCGGCATTAGAGGCCGAACGTGCGGGAAACGCCGGCGGCAGTTCCGAATTCGAGCCCGATGGCTGCGCGGACGGCTGTTGAGGCGCGGGCGCCGGCGTTACCGCTGTCGTGGCCGATTGAGTGGTCGTTCCAGGTGCCGCCGGGGTTGGCGGTGGTGGTGGAGGCGCAGCGGCCGCTGTGGTCCTGGTACTGGCCGGCGCGGCTGGCGCTGCAGGAGCCGTCGCCCTGGGCGCAACGCTTGGAGCTGCGGGCGCCGATGGTGCCGCCGGAGCAGCCGGTGCTGCAGTTGGCGCAGGCGATCGCCGGACCGCGCTCGGGGGTGGCGGCGCGGGCGGGATCAAAGTCGATTCCGCAGTCAATGGCTGGTCGCTATAGCGAGCGTTTGACCGGTCAGCGTTCAAGCCTTCATTCAGGCTGTCGCGCTCCGCACGAGATGACGTCGCCGGCGCTTCTCCGGGAACGCTGGAAAGATTCGGGAAACCCTCAGCTGGCTCGGCTTGCTGGCTCGGTTGGGACGTTGTCTCCGGCGCATCGTCGCCCGAAAACCATTCGCCGGGATCGGCCCAGTCAGAGGAAGAAGAGCAACCCGCCAAAAGCGTCGTCAAGGCTACCGCGGCAACGCTGCCACGCAACCAACGAACGCGTTGAAGGTTCAGGAATGTCTTGTCGTTGGCCATGGTCATATTCCGGCCTTAACCCCCAGATTTACCGCCTGTATCCGGCGCAAAAGTCAGCCCTTATAGCGTTACGAAGCTTTAAAAAGCTACAACAAGCGTGGTTGCCCTCTGTAAAGGCCATTCGTAACGTGGCATGCTCGAAGTGATTCAAAGCGTTTTCCAGCGCGGCGATAGGACTCAAGGCATTACCACTCTTACGGGGCAAGCTTTTACTTTTCGAATCGGATGAATCATAGGCAAGGCCTTATGGATGAGCAACCGTACGCCGACGGCACCTCCGAAGAAACACAGGATCTCGCCAGCTCTCTAGGCATGATTGCCGAACAGAGCCGGGATATGGTGACGGATTTTCTGAAGGACAACTACGGCATCGATTACGCGTCTCAGGTCGATCCCCTTAACATCGGCGGCGCCTTTTTGGAACTGACCACACGAATGATGACCAATCCGGCCATCATGGTGCAGGCCCAGATGTCCCTCTGGAAGAGCTACATGGACCTCTGGCAATCGACCACGCGACGTATGATGGGCCAGGAGGTCGAGCCCGTCGTGGAGCCCGACCGTCACGACCGGCGTTTCCGGCACGAAGCCTGGGAAGACAATCAGCTGTTCGATTACATCAAACAGTCGTACCTGCTCAGCGCCCGCTGGCTACGTTCGACCGTCCAGAGCCTCCATGAAGGTGACGAGCACGAAGCAGAGAAGGTTGACTTCTTTACCCGCCAATTCGTGGATGCCCTCGCCCCCTCCAATTTCCTTCTGACAAACCCCGAGGTGCTCGAAACAACGGTGGAAAGCGGTGGGCAGAACCTTCTGAAGGGCCTGGAACACCTGCTCCACGATCTGGGACGCGGCGGCGGGCAGCTCAAAATCAGTATGAGCGACGACGAGGCCTTCGCACTGGGAGAAAACGTCGCCGTTACTCCTGGCAAAGTCGTCTTTCAAAACGACCTGATGCAGTTGATCCAGTATAGCCCGGCCACGGAGAAGGTCGCCAAGCGGCCCGTGCTAATCATTCCGCCCTGGATCAACAAATACTATATCCTCGATCTGCGGCCCGAAAACTCCTTCATCAAGTGGCTGGTAGACCAGGGGCAGACTGTCTTTTGCATTTCCTGGGTGAACCCGGACGAAAGTCTGGCACAGAAGTCTTTCGAGGATTACATGCTCGAGGGCTCCCTCACCGCTCTGGAGGTCATCCAAAAGGCCACCGGAGAGAAAGAAGTCAATGCCATCGGCTATTGTCTGGGCGGCACGTTGCTGTCCGTGACCCTCGCCTATCTTGCCGCAAAGAAGAAGCCGACGATCCATTCCGCCACCTTCATCGCGACCCTGACCGATTTCTCGGAGCCAGGGGAACTCGGTGTTTTCATCGACGAGGAACAGGTCGCCCTGCTGGAAGAAAAGATGGAAGAACAAGGCTATCTCGATGGCAAGGAGATGGCCGCGACCTTCAATCTGCTACGTGCCAATGATCTGATCTGGTCCTTCGTGGTCAATAACTACCTGCTTGGCAAGGAGCCCTTCCCGCTCGACCTGCTGTACTGGAACGATGACGCGACCCGCATGCCAGCGGCCATGCATTCCTTCTATCTGCGCAAGATGTACCTAGAGAATCTATTGGCCGTGCCAGGCGGCGTCACGCTTGGCGGCGTGCCGATCGACCTGGCGAAGATCGAAACCCCAGTCTTCATGGTCTCAGCCAAGGAAGACCATATCGCGCCATGGCGCTCGACCTACCTGGCCGTCGATCTCTTCAAAGGTCCGATCCATTTCGTCTTAACGTCTGCGGGCCATGTGGCAGGCGTCGTCAACCCGCCGGCCAGCAGCCATTATGCTTACTGGACCAACAGCCGGCGCGCGAAACACCCGGAGACCTGGTACAAAAACGCTAAGAAACATGAGGGTTCCTGGTGGCTGGACTGGGCCCGCTGGATACATAAGCATCAGGGCAAAGACGTGCCCGCGCGAGAGCCGGGCAGCGGCAAAGTCAAGGCGGTCGAAGACGCTCCTGGCAGCTACGTCAAGGTTTGTCTGAGCCGATAGTCTCTAGACACCGGACTTATGCGATTCGGCCAATCGCGCATAATTGCCAGCCGAGTAAGTGATGAATTCCGCCTCCTCCGGCCTGACATCTCGCATATAGGCCGCCGGGGTTCCCGACCAAAGCTGTCCGGCCGATACGCGCTTTCCGGGCGTCACAACGGCGCCTGCGGCAATCATCGCGCCGCTCTCCACCACGGCCCTGTCCATAACTACAGACCGCATGCCAACGAAGGCGCCTGATTCAATTTCACAGGCATGCAACAGCGCGAGATGCCCGACCGTCACCCCATCGCCGATGGTCGTCGGCACGCCCCCGCCCGTTTCCCGATAGTCGCCGGCCCGGTCGTGGGTCACGTGGATGACGGTGCCGTCCTGGATATTGGTCTCCGCGCCGATCCGGATGCTGTTGACGTCTCCGCGAATGACGCATCCGTACCAGATGGAAGACCCGGGTCCGATCTCGACATCGCCGATAATGACCGCGTCTTCCGCGACAAAGGCCGTCTCATGGACCTTTGGCAGGGCTCCGCGAAAGGGACGTATGATTCCGCTCATGGTGCCGCCAGATCCATCACTTCATGATCATCCGGTACTTGGCAAAACCATCATCGCCCTGCCCCGCCGGTTCGATCGGCAAATCGCCGTCCAATACCTCCGCCGCGGCGGGTGAAGAGGCGAAAGTTACATTTACCTCGCCGGAGAGCGGCTTGAAGGACCAGTTCCTGTCGGCCGAAGGATTGAGGCTCTTAAGCTGAAAGATATAGTTGGCCAAGACCGTGCGGTTCTCGTCCGGCGCTTCGATGATGGTAGTGCTGCCGTCCAGGCGCGGGAAGTTCCCGCCACCGCCGGCTCGATAGTTGTTGGTGGCCACGACGAAGCGCGCCTCCGGATCGATCGGCGCCCCGTCGAAGCTCAGATTGACGATCCTTTGCGCATCAGGGTTAGCCAGATTTCCGTTCTTGTCGTAGCGCGCCGGCTGCGTCAGATCGATCTCATAGCTGACGCCGTCTATGACATCGAAGTTATAGGATGGGAAATCCGGATTGAGCAGAGGCTGCTCGCTGCGGCTTTCTGGATCGATCCGGTTAAAGGCGCCCGCGGACATCTCCAGCCACTCCCGCACCTCTGCACCGGTTAAAAGAACCGCTCGTAAAGTGTTGGGGTAGATATATAAATCCGCAACATTACGGAGCGCGATATCACCACTCTCGATCACCGTGTAGTAGTCGGGACCGCCTCGGCCGCCGGCCTTGAAGGGCGCACCCGCCGAGAGCACAGGAATACCATCGTACTCGGTTCCCTTGATCAGTTGCTCGACGTACCACTTCTGGGCATTGGTGACGATCTGGATCGAGGGGTCGTCGGCCACCAGCGCAAAATAGCTGTTAATGGGCGCTTCCGTCTTGCCGACTGCCTCGTTCATATAGGCGATGGTTGCCTGATGCGCTTCTGCCACGGAGGCGAGCACTTTCGGATCGGCCTCGACCAGAGGCAGCGTTTTCCGGCCATCGCGCTTGTAGATGGCCCGCACAGAACCGGTCCCGGAGGTCACTTCCCAGCCACCCAGCACGCCACGGCGAAGTTCCAGGTCCACAACGCCCAGATGGCTCCCCCAGAAGCCGGGCATGGTCGCAGGCACGCCATTGATCGTGCCCTGCGCGATGTCTACGCCTGGAAGGTCTGCATAAGTTTCTGAGGGAAACACCTGATGCGCGTGCCCGAACAAGATCGCATCGATGCCGTGGATAAGGCTCAACTCGTACGTCGCATTCTCGTCCATGGCACGCGGCGCCTGGGTCGTCAGGCCCGAATGCGGCACGGCGATCACGATATCCGCGCCCTTGGATCGCATCTCAGGCACATAGCGATGGGCTGAATCGACGATATCCCGCGCCACGAGTTTACCGGCAAGATTGGTTTTATCCCATTGCATGATCTGCGGTGGAACAAACCCGATAACGCCAATTTTGATCGGATAACGCTGGCCATCTTCGGCCAGAATTTCGCGATCCAGGATCACATAGGGCGCGAAGTACGGCTTGTCGTTGCTGGGATCGTCATCTCCGTCATCCACAACCACGTTGGCGCTGACATAGGGAAACTTGGCCCCGGAAACCGCTAGACTCAGGAAGTCGAGGCCATAGTTGAACTCGTGATTTCCAATATTTCCCACGTCGTATTCGATCAGGTTCATAGCCTTGTAGATCGGATGAACCTCGCCCTTTTCCAGGCCACGCCGCTTGGCCATATAGTCGCCAAGAGGGTTACCCTGAATAAGATCGCCGTTGTCGATCATGAGCGAGTTGGGACGCTCCGCGCGGGCCTGGGCAATTAAGGTCGCGACCTTGGCGAGGCCCACGGAGTTCGAGGGTTTATTGGCGTAGTAGTCGTAATCGACCACATGAACGTGAATGTCCGCCGTCTCAAGAATCCGAAGCTGCGCTGTGGTTTCGGCAAGCGCCGGCGCAGAAGAAGCAAGCAGACTAGCGAAAGCGACAATGATCAAAGGTAGAGGTCGTGGGCTCTTTGTTTTTGTGGCAGGCATTTCGACCCTCCCGCTTTTTTTTGAGCAAGAGCTCTGAGATTAACGCCGAATTCTTCGCCGCCCCAAGGCCGCCTGTCCGACTCGCTTACTCCACGATACGCGCGAAGGCTAAGCGGGAAAAGGCGATAAAGTTCACAGCTCAGTCCGCCCCCGGCCAGAGCCCAAAGCCTAGTACCATAGGCTCAAGAGTGGACCATGGCTTCCAAAGATCGGATCGCAGTCCGGCAAAGGCGTCGCGGCGATCGAGGCGGTCGCATCAAGCGCGGCCTCCTTTCCCGCGTGGTTGAATCCGCTGTCGGGCTGACCGTCAGGATATCCGCCAACCACAGTAAAGCCCTTCTCGGACTCCAGAAGCTTATGGCCATAACCGGCTGGAAGAATAACAACATCGCCTTCCGACAATGAATGACAGGGGCCGCCTTCACCGCCGAGCTGCAAAACCCCCGTTCCGGCAACAACAGTCAGAACCTCATGAGCGGCATAGTGGTAGTGATGAAAATCGAACAGCGTGTAGACCCAGGTGCGCGTCCAGCCGTTTTGCTCATAGAGCTCGGTTACGCGTCGCGGCTGCGTACCTCTGGCAACCACCTTCGGATAGATGAGGGCCGGAAGCGCAGGATTGTTCGGGATATCGGCTACCGGGTTGCAGCGGACCTGAATGACATCCTCGAGCTTTAACGGACGGAGAAAATCTTCAGTCACGGCATCTCCGTCATGTCTCGAGCGCCTTGCACATCAACAGCTCCTTGCGGCCGTCCTCAGTCTGCTGACCGCCCCCGCAGACTTGAAATCCCGTTGAGCGATAGAGCTCAAACGCTTTGGCGTTCTCCTCATAGACAGTCAGCACTGCCTCTGTCGCCGCCGTCTCCTCGCGGATCAAAGACATAATCCCGCTCAAGAGCCGACGGCCAAGCCCCTCACGGCGAAATGGCGGCCGCACGTACATCGAGACAATCTTCGCCCGAAGCGGCGCCTCTTCGGATGGCAACAGGTAACCTGCAGTGCCGGCAGTCTCGGCCCCGACTTTCATCACAATCGGATGAAACGCCTGAAGGAATGCACGCCATTCCTCTTTACTGTATTGCGATTCCCGCGCATGGTTCGAGCCAAAGGCCGCAGGTGCGTCAGACAGCATTTCCAGCCGCAGACGCTTGAACTGCGGCCAGTCATCGGGACCCAATGTCTCAGTCACGTAGGTCATGATGACACGCTAACCCGCCTGTAACTTGGACCGGTAACGCTAAAACCGCAGCGCCGCTATGCGAGTTCTTTACGCAAAGCCGCGAGTTGGCTTGTCACGATCAAAACGTGAAACCGCATGATGAGCCGCAGATAGGTCCGGCCCAGCCGGTTGTGGGTGTGGACCCAGGTTGCCAGCGAAACCCGTGTCGGAGATACCGCATCTCTGGCGATCGAAATTCTAAAGTCCAGATGCCTGTCGTCCTCGCCGAGGATGATTTCATTCTCGCTGACACTATGAATACGGAAAAAGTTAATGGCTTCACCGGTTTCGACCGACGTGCGGCGGCGATGGTCCATCGGCAAGCTGGCCGCCGTTTTCAAGCCGAAAGGCGAAACCGCCATATCACGAACGGCCAGGAGGAAGCGCACCCAGCCGGGCATATCCAGGAACAACTGCTGCGCAATCTGCGAGATCGATTGGCCGTCATGCTTCAATTCAACGGCGTAACAATCCAGAAAGTCGCCCGGCTTGATATAGGCGCGCAGGCCACTTTCGGGCGCCAGTTCACTTGCCATCACCGTCATGCAGCCAGCTCCAATTCACCCAAATCCGATCTTGGCAGCCTAGGTCAACGACCGAGCAAACACCACGCTGGTGCCTCGATCGCGACATCATGCCGCCCCCGGCGGGGATCCGCGGCGCAGCGTCTAACACCTTGAAAACCAGATATGCCTAAGCCATTGCACACTAATCGTGGCCGACCGGCGGAGGATCCAGCATGTCCTCGAAAAACCAGGCCGCGAGTTCATTTCGGCTGGTCACACCCGCTTTCCGATAGACGCCGGAGGCTTGTTGGCGAACTGTTTTCTCCCGTGTGTTCCGGAGTTCGGCGATTTCCCGAAACGACAAGCCTTTCAGCATTCCGATGACCACATCCTGTTCGCTCGCCGTCAGTTTCCAGGCGTCGAACTGCTTTTGCATAACGGCGCGATACTGACTGGCGATTTCCTGGGATTTCGTATCGATCCGGGCCAGCTGCCCGCGCGCCTTACTCAGCTGTCCGCTCAGTTCCTTAAGCGCGCGTTGCTGGGTGCGGTATTCGTAAACAAAAGCCGCCAACACCACGATGCTGAGGACGAATCTCGACAAATCATCGCCCATCGAGGCCAGTGTCTCGCCATCGGCGAATTCGGACAGGATCTCGACAGCGCTGGTCCCAAGGACAAACAGCACAAAGACGGCAAACAGCGTTTGCCGCTGTGGTAACTGCCCGATCGCATCGAACATAGTGTTGTTCCTTAATCCAATATGTCATCGGGATATTGGTATCTGGCGGGAGTGCCGAAACCGAACCTATGCCCGATGTCCCGAGCCGCCAATCCGGCATTTGTCCAATAGACGGCAGATCCCAGGTTCTTAAATCATAGTGGCCACTTCGTTCACTGCGCATCTCTCAATTGCGAGGAAAGCACTATGTCCTTCACCGTTTCCCGGCGGCGGTTTCTTGCAGTCGGCATCGCGACGCTCGGCGCCAGTTTTCATCGGTCGGCCTGGGCAAAGGCCAGCGCCCGCAAACTCCCCATACCGACGCTGATCGACGGCACGGCCGGGAAACCTGTTCCTCTGGAGATTCGAAACGGCGCATGGTCGTTCATGCCTGGGGTGATGACGCCCACTCTGGGTTTCAGCCAGGACTATTTGGGTCCCACGATCCGCACCTGGCAAAACAGCGAACTCACCCTGCACTATCAGAATTCCCTGACAGAGGGGGTGGCTGTTCACGGCCACGGCCTACATGTTCCGGGCAATGTCGACGGCGGACCACAGCTGGAAATCGCACCGGGCGATCGCTGGCACCCCACCCTCTCCATCGTGCAACCGGCAGCCACCTGTTGGTATCATTCTCACACGCACGGCAGGACCGGGCATCAGGTTTACCACGGACTGGCCGGAATGATCGTGATCGAGGACGAGAACAGCGATGCACTGGAACTGCCGCGTCGTTATGGAGTCGACGATCTGCCCATCATCATCCAAGACCGAACCTTCGATGCGCAGGGACGCTTGGTCTATTCACTCGAAGACGCAGACGAAGATGGCTGGCTCGGTGAAACCGTGGTCATCAACGGTGCGATCTCGCCGGTCGCCAGGGTGCCGGCGGGAAAGGTGCGGCTTCGAATCCTGAACGGCGCGAACGCCCGTTTTTACATCGTCGCCTTCGCCGATAACCGGACCTTTTACAAGATCGCCAGCGACGGCGGATTGCTGGCGTCCCCAGTGCCCTTGACGACAATGGAGATGGCGCCCGGTGAACGTTGCGAGATCGTCGTCGATCTGTCCGATGGCAACCCCGCCGAACTGCTGACGCTTTTCGAAGACGAGTTCGACGAAGCCGAGGAAGGTATTGTCAGCGATCTGCTCAAGCTTTTAGACCGATCCGAAGTTCCGCCGCAGCCCTCCCTAACCCTGGAGGTCGATCGCACACTGACAGCAAACATCGCGCCGTTGCCCCAAAAACTCGCGACCATTATCCGCCCCAAGGAAAGCGAGATAACGCGCACCCGCGACTTTTTGCTCGAGATGGACGGCGGTGGCGGTCACAGCGGACATAAAGGTCATGCGGCCATGGACATGTCGATCAACGGGGCGGCGATGGACATGAGCGTCATCAACGAAAAGGTCGAGCGCGGCATTTGGGAACGCTGGCGTGTCCGCGCGGATCAAGGCGCACATCCCTTCCATGTGCACGGCTGCTCCTTCCTGATCGAACAGATGGAAGGCGCGGCCGCACCGCTTGACCAGCAAGGCTGGAAAGACACCGTGGTGGTGGATGACGACGATTGGTCGGAGTTCATCGTTCGGTTCGATCATCCGGCGAGCGAGCGGCACCCCTATATGTATCACTGCCACATCCTGGAGCATGAAGACCATGGTATGATGGGACAGTTCACGGTGAGCTAACTCCGTCTGATCGCTACTCATTCAAGGCGGCTGGGAAGAGTTTTGCAGCTTTTCGAGCTCTAAGGATGCCGCACAACGCGCAGGAAATGCCCGGTTTCCTGCGTTCAAATCCCATTGGGCAGACAGCTTTCTGTCGCACTATTTCTGCAGGAACTTTAGCGCTGGAACACGCACAAGATGCTTCTGCCAATATCTCATTGCGTAACGTTATAACGTATTGTATCTCATTTGATGAATTGGTTGCTGTAAGCGTCTCGCACCACAGCGTCCCGCCGCACGCTCTGGCTAAAGACCCAACATAGAGCAAGGGAAAAGATGAACGTCGTAGCCCCCCGCCTTCCTGTCACAGTGCTCTCCGGATTTCTCGGCGCCGGCAAGACAACGCTTCTAAACCGGGTGCTGAACAACCGAGATGGCCGGCGTGTCGCCGTCATCGTGAACGACATGTCGGAAGTGAACATCGACGCCGATTTGGTGCGCGCGGATACGGAACTGAGCCGTACCGACGAAACGCTGGTCGAGATGTCGAACGGCTGCATTTGCTGTACGTTGCGTGACGATCTGCTCGCCGAAGTAAGGCGTCTCGCAGAAGAGGGCCGTTTCGATTACCTGCTGATCGAATCGACCGGTATCTCCGAGCCTTTGCCGGTCGCCGCGACCTTCGATTTCCGCGATGAAGAAGGTGTAAGTCTTTCGGATGTCGCACGCCTCGACACCATGGTGACAGTTGTCGATGCGGTGAACCTACTTTACGACTACTCCAGTCACGATTTCCTGCGCGACCGGGGTGAAACCATGGGCGAGGAAGACGAGCGCACGCTTGTGCACCTTCTGACCGACCAGATCGAATTCGCCGATGTGGTTGTCCTCAACAAAGTCGCCGATGCGGAGCCGCATCAGGTCGACGCCGCGCGCAAAATCATTCGAAGCCTCAATGCCGATGCGAAGATCATCGAGACCAACCATTCGGATGTTCCCGCGGAAAAGATCCTCGACACCGGGCTCTTCGACTACGAGAAGGCACACGAGCATCCGATGTGGGCCAAGGAACTCTATGGCTACGAGGATCATGTCCCCGAGACCGAGGAGTACGGTGTTACGAGCTTTGTTTATCGTGCCCGCCGTCCGTTCGTGCCGGAACGCATCCACGCTTTGCTCAACGGCGACCTGCCCGGCGTGATCCGCGCCAAGGGGCACTTCTGGATCACCACACGGCCCGGCTGGGTTGCCGAATTTTCCCTTGCAGGTGCACTGTCCTCGGTCAATCCGCTCGGTATCTGGTGGGCTTCTGTGCCGCGAGAACGCTGGCCGGACCAGGAAAGCGCACACAACTACATCCATGCGCATTGGCAGGAGCCCTGGGGCGACCGGCGACAGGAAATCGTCTTCATCGGCAGCGGGATCGATTGGCCGGGCTTGAAGGCACGCCTAGATGAATGTCTCCTGTCCGAGGACCAGGCTGACGGGCCCGATGCGCTTCCCGACCTGCCAGACCCCTTTCCACTGTGGAGACGCTCGTCACCACCAGCGGCATGACGTGGTGAGAAGCTCACACGCCAAGCTGGCTCGGCCTTAACCAAGGCTCCAGCATGACTACAGACAAAAAGAAACAGCGCCCCCAGATATTGGGAGCGCTGTTTTTCTTGTCGCTTTGACTGTGCGTTTTTCGCTTAACGCTTGGAGAACTGGAAGCTCCGGCGAGCCTTGCGGCGACCGTACTTCTTACGCTCAACAACACGCGAGTCACGGGTCAGGAAGCCACCGGCCTTCAGGACCGGACGCAGGCCCGGCTCGTAAAGGGTCAGGGCTTTCGAGATCCCGTGGCGAACCGCACCGGCCTGGCCGGAGAGACCGCCGCCGGTGACCGTGCAGTCAACGTCGAACTGATTGGCACGATCGGTCACGGTAAAGGGCTGGCCGATCATCATGCGCAGCACGGCGCGGGCGAAGTACTGCTCCTGGTCGCGGCCGTTCACGGTGACCTTGCCGCTGCCCGGCTTGATCCAGACGCGGGCCACCGCATCCTTACGTTTACCGGTGGCGTAGGAGCGGCCCTGTGCGTCCCGCTTCGGCTCCGCCGTGGTTTCCGCAGCAGCTTCCGCCGTGGCGACGTCGCCCAGCTGGCTCAAATCGGTCAGGGTCTGAGTTTCCTCGGCCATGACTTACGCGCTCCTCTTGTTCTTCGTGTTCTGCGACGCGAAGTCCAGAACAACGGGGCTCTGTCCTTCATGCGGGTGCTCGGCACCGGCATAGACGCGCAGGTTCTTCATCTGCTGACGGCCGAGCGGACCACGGGGGACCATGCGCTCAACGGCCTTGGTGACAACACGCTCCGGGTGCGCGCCTGACAGGATCTGTCCAGCCGTGCGCTGCTTGATGCCACCTGGGTGGTTGGTGTGCCAGTAGTAGACCTTGTCGCTCAGCTTCTTGCCGGTCAGTTTGACCTTTTCGGCGTTGATCACGATGACGTTGTCGCCGCAATCCATATGAGGGGTATAGGTCGGCTTGTTCTTACCGCGCAGGATACGAGCGACCTCGACCGCCAAGCGACCGAGCACGACACCGTCGGCGTCGATCACGATCCACTTTTTCTCAATATCCGCCGGTTTGGCTGAATAGGTTTTCATCGTTTTATCCACTCGCAGTGAACGCTCAAAAGGAGTTCACGAATAGGGAAAGATTGAACGCACAGGCAAAGCCCGTCCGTAACGCGGCGGTTTCTAATTCAGAGGAACAGGCCTGTCAACGCCGAAAAAGCCTGTTTTTCGAATATTTTACGAACGCGGTATTATAATACCGCAATTCTAACCTGCTGATTTCAATCCATAAATAGCAACCACAGACTAAACATCGAAAAGCACGGCGAAACCAAGGGTTTCCGGGGCTTTCCTGCGTCAGCGCGGCGGTAGAGAGTAGGTGCAGGTCACGTGCGCCACCGGCCCCTCCTCTTCTTTTCCCTCTGAAAACAAGGATATTTCGCCGTAAGCAAGCCGTTTGCCTGCCTTGAGAACACGGCAATCCGCGATCAGGGCGCCGGGTTTGGGGCGCTTGAGAAAGTTGATGTTGAGGTTTGTGGTCACCGCCATCTCCGCCCGGCCGACCACCGACATCACAGCAATCCACATGGCGCAGTCCGCGAGCCCCATCATGGTGGGGCCGCTGATCGTGCCGCCAGGACGCACGAATGCCTCGCGGTATGGCTGCCGCACCCGGCAGCTGCCGTCACCGATCTCCTGGATCTCCAGCCCCAGGTCCAGCACCAGGGGCATTTCGGCCCGGCAGATCTCGAAAATTTCCTCAGCAGTGATGCGCGCCATTGCGTTTCTTTCTCTCTATAGCCTTGCGGAGACCTCGTGACCTGATGCATACCAAACATTCGTTTGGGACGCATTAGTGTAGATTAAAAAGAGGATGAGAGGACGATGGCCAGCTTTCTGAACGGCATCCGCGTTCTCGATCTCGGACAATTCCTGCCCGGTCCCTATTGCGCTCAGATCCTCTCGGACATGGGAGCGGAAGTGATCAAGCTGGAGGCTCCAGGCGGCGATCCCATGCGCGCCTTCGGGCCGTTGGGCAACGACGGCATCTCTCTATTTTATAAGGGCATCAACGCAGGAAAGACTGTCGTTTCCTTGGATCTCAAGTCGGATGCAGGCCGGCAAGGCTTCAGCAAGCTGATTGCGCGCGCCGACGTGCTGATCGAATCCTTTCGGCCCGGCGCCCTCGAACGCCTCGGTTTTCCCCATAGCCACCTGAAAGATCTGAACCCGCGGCTTGTCCACTGCGCACTTTCCGGTTTCGGCCAAAGCGGTCCCTATCGCCTGCGCGCCGGACACGACATCAACTACATGGCCCTGGCGGGCGGCTTGGCGGCCTCGGGAACGGCCGAACATCCCGTCGCGGCAGCACCGCCGGTGGCGGATTTCGCCAGCGGCAGTCAGGCGGCTTCGGCCATCTTGGCCGCCCTTTTCGGGCGGGAGCGCAGCGGTAAGGGCTGCTACCTCGACATGAGCATCGCGGAATCCGTGCTTTCCTGGCAAGGCATGAACCTGACCGCCGCCACGAGCAACAGTCACCTGCCCGAGCGGGCCGCCAACATCCTGAACGGCGGCTACGCTTGTTATCAGATTTACCGGACAGCGGATGGCCGCTTCATCAGCCTGGGCGCCATCGAGCCCAAGTTCTGGGCGAACTTCTGCAATGCGCTGACTCGGCCACAATGGATCCCGCGTCAGATGGAGCCTACACCGCAAAGCGCCCTCATTGCCGAGGTTGCCTCCGCGATCGCCCAAGAAGACCTGGCGGCCTGGCAAGAGCGGTTGGATTCCGTCGATTGCTGTTTTCAAACAGTCGCAGAAATTCCCGAGGTCGCCACGCATCCGCAGATCCGCGAACGCGCCATGCTCGCGCAGGACAAGAATGACGCGGGGCTTGTGCATGCCCTTTATCCGGCCTGGATCGACGAAACGCCGCCTAAAGCACGGCAGGCGTTAAAAGCCGCGGACCTAGAAGATCTTTTGCGTAGCTGGACTGGACTTAGCCCTTCCCAGGGGGAATAGTGGCGCCAGCAGGCTTGATCGGATCTCGAAAGCCCAGCCGCGCCCAATTAAAGGATCGCGCCCATGTCTTTGGCCACCGCTTCTCAAGACTCGCCCGTGGCGTCCGACAACGAGGCTATTCTTCTGCGCCGGGACGCAGACGGCATCGCCACCCTGACGCTGAATCGCCCCAAGCAATACAACGCCTTGTCTACCGGTCTTATGGCCGAGATTCAAACTGCGCTGGACGCACTTCGGGACGACCGTTCGATCAATGTTGTGATCCTGGAGGCGGCTGGAAGAGGTTTCTGCGCCGGGCACGATCTGAAAGAGATGCGCGCGGCTGGCGGCGCCAGCGACAAGCGGGCTTACTTCGAGGCGGTTTTTCAACAGTGCAGCCGTATGATGCTCTCCATCACCCGCCTGCCCCAACCGGTCATCGCCAAGGTTCAGGGTATCGCCACCGCCGCCGGCTGCCAGTTGGTCGCCACCTGTGACCTGGCAATCGCTGCGGAGACCGCCAGTTTCGCAACACCGGGCGTCAACATCGGTCTCTTCTGTTCTACGCCGATGGTAGCCCTTTCTCGGGTCGTGCCGCGAAAAACCGCGATGGAGATGCTGCTGACCGGCGAGAGCATCGACGCAGCCACGGCCGAGCGCATGGGTCTAATCAATCGGGCGGTCCCAGTGGAAGATCTCGACCGAGTCACACAGGACTTTGCGCAAAAGATCGCCAGCAAGTCGCCACTCACTCTGAAAATCGGCAAGGAAGCCTATTACCGGCAGATCGAGATGGATCTGGAGCAGTCTTACAGCTACACCAGCGAAGTGATGACCACCAACATGCTTGCCCGCGATGCCGAGGAAGGCATCGACGCTTTTATCGAAAAACGCGAGCCCACCTGGACCGGCGAATAAACATGAACACAAGTGTGGACCACGATAACTACAGCGACGCTTACCTGCGCCGGATACTAAGCAGTGTGCGCAGCATCGCCGTGGTCGGCGCCAGCGCCAACTGGAACCGGCCCAGCTACTTCGTCATGAAGTACCTGCAGGAGAAAGGCTACCGCATTTTCCCGATCAATCCCGGCGTCGCCGGCAAGGAGATTCTGGGCGAAAAGGTCTATGCCTCTCTCGGAGATGTGCCCGAAAACTTCGACATGGTGGACATCTTCCGCAATTCAGAGATTGCGGGAAAAATTACCGATGAGGCCATATCACTGAAAGAGTCCCACGACACTAAGGTTGTCTGGATGCAGTTGACGGTGCGCAACGACGAGGCCGCCGCCCGCGCCGAAGCCGCTGGCCTGCAGGTGGTCATGAACCGCTGTCCGAAGATCGAGTTCGGCCGGCTGAACAGCGAGCTTTCCTGGGGCGGATTCAATTCAAAGGTCATCACGTCCAAACGCCGCAAGGTCCGCATCGGATGAGCGACGACAAGGCGCAAAAGTTCGGCTTTGAGACACGGATGATCCATGCCGGCGCGCAGCCGGAACCGGTGACCGGCGCCCGTCAAACACCGATTCATCAGAATACCTCCTACGTCTTTCACGATGCCGATCACGCCGCTTCGCTCTTCAACCTGCAGACCTTCGGCTTCATCTATTCGCGCCTGACAAACCCCACCGTCGCGGTGCTGGAGGAACGCATCGCCAACCTGGAGGATGGGCGCGGCGCAACCTGCTGCGCCTCCGGGCATGCCGCGCAGATCCTGGCCTTTTTCCCGCTTCTCGAGCCGGGCGACAGCTTCATCGCCTCCAACCGGCTCTATGGCGGTTCGATCACCCAGTTCGGCAAAACCTTCAAAAAATTCGACTGGCAGGCCATCTTCGTCGACGTCGACGACCCAGATAACGTGCGCAAGGCGCTGACGCCGAACTGTAAGGCGATCTTCGTGGAGAGCCTTGCCAACCCCGGCGGCGTGGTGAGCGACCTGGAAGCCCTGTCGGCCGTCGCACGCGAGGCCGGTATCCCGCTGATCGTCGACAACACCATGGCCACCCCCTACCTTTGCCGGCCTTTCGAATGGGGCGCCGATCTCGTCGTGCATTCGACCACCAAATTCCTGTCCGGCAACGGCACCTCGGTCGGCGGCTGCGTGGTCGACAGCGGCAAGTTCAATTGGGCGCAGAACGACAAGTTCCCCGGACTTGCCGCACCGGAGCCCGCCTATCACGGCTTAACCTTCTACGAGACCTTCGGCGACATGGCCTTTACGGCCCATGCCCATGCAGTCGGTCTGCGCGATCTGGGTTCCGCCATGGCGCCCATGAACGCCTTTCAAACGATCTTAGGCTGCGAGACCCTGTCTTTGCGCATGGAGCGTCACTGCGAGAACGCTCGCAAGGTCGCGGAGTTCCTGGAAGGTCATCCCGGCGTCGCCTGGGTCTCCTGCGCCGCCCTGCCCTCCAGCCCCTATTACGACCTGGCGCAAAAGTACCTGCCCAAGGGCGCCGGCTCGGTCTTCACCTTTGGCGTAAAGGGCGGTTATGAGGTCGGGACCAAGGTGGTCGAGAACTGCGAGATCTTCTCACACCTCGCCAACATCGGGGACGCTCGCTCGCTGATCCTTCACCCGGCATCGACAACGCATCGTCAGCTCACTGAAGAACAGCAGCAGGCCGCCGGCGCGGGCCCGGATGTCATCCGGCTTTCCATCGGTCTTGAAACGATCGACGACATCATTGCCGACCTGGATCAGGCCATCGCCGCCACGAACCGCTAAGATATCATCAGGGATATCCGTCGCGTTCTGCGACGTCACGTTCTAGGAACGCCTCTATTGCCTGTAGCGAGTTTTGATAGGCGGAAAAGAGCTCAGGTGAAATAGGCGTGAGATCGGATCGAAAAACGGGCCAGGGTGAAGCTTCCACAAGCCCACAGAAGTCATCTGTCCATTTCGGATACTTCGTCGTGAAGGCGCGAAAACCCGACCATCCTTCGATTTCTGCGATGTCGACCTGGAAGACGCGATCAAATATCCGGCCCACATCGCTGGTAGACGTGCAACCGGCCTGACCATAAAGCGACCGTACATAGCGTCGGTCTGATTGATCGGTCAGGAAACAAGCTTTGCGATAGATAGTGATAGCAAGGCCGTGTTCGAGAAAGAGAAGCTTCCGTTTAAGTTCGGGCGGCCCGACCTCGATCTCATCATTCGCCTGTTCGCTGTAACAATGAAGGTACTTTGCTTCCGCAGAATCGATCACTGCAGTCATCGAGACAAGGAGAGCAAGAACCCAGGCAAACCGCATCGACCTACCCGGCTATTCCGCAGGAACCGACGCCGCCGAAGGTTCGGGCACTGCCCCACGGTCTTTCGGCAGCATTAACGCCGCCAGGCAGGCAAGCAGCGCAGCACCGCCCAGAATGTAATAGAGCCAGACGAACTCGCCCGTACCTTCCTGGACAAAGGCAACCAGTTGCAGCGCGACGGGGGCAATGCTGAAGGCGAGGACGAACTTGATGCCGAAGGCCAGACTGCGGTGCTCTTTGGGCGCATAGCGTGCCAGCAGCATATTCTCTGCAGGCAAGGCTGCGACGTTTACCAGTACCGCCAACATCGCCACCAGGATCAGGGGTAAACCGGAGAAGGCGCCGACAGCAACGAGCAGCGGCACTTGGAGCAGAAAGGCACCCACGTAGATCGGCTTAAGAGGATAGCGGTCGGCCAGATGACCACCGTAGACCTGAACAACCGCGCTGATGGTATAAACCGCCGCAACAGCCGTCCCGATCCCGAGGAGGCCCTCACCGGCTATGTCCCGCAGACGCAAGTCAAAGACTTTCGGCAAGGACACCTGGGTCGACTGATAAACCAATCCCGTCAGCAACATGGTTAGCAACAGGATTACGAATACCCGCAGCATATCGCCGCGATGGACTGGCTTACTCTTAACCCGGTCTTCCCCATCGTCGGCAACCAGGCCGCGTTGTACGCAGTACCACAGAGCCAGCCCCGTAGCGACGCAGGCCGCACCGGGCACAAAAAACGCTGCGCGCCAGGAATAGGCATCGATCAGAAAGCCGGCGATTACACCTGCGCCGGCAACCCCGAGCCCACCGAAGATCCCGTTGATGCCGAGTGCCTTACCTTGAGATTCCGCGTTGCGGACCAGCCAGGCAATACCCACCGGGTGATAGATCGCGGCGAAAAGACCGATCGCCGCCAGTCCGACCGCGAGCGCAAAGGGCGCGTCCATGAAGCTGCAGGCGATCGCCGCACCGCCCAAGCCGAGATAGTAGATGATCATCATACCCGGAGCCGACCAGCGGTCAGCGATCCAGCCCGCTGGAACCGCACAGACGCCAACGAGGAGCGATCCCAAGGTCCAGAGCCCGATCAGGTCGTGGTAGGGAATCGACCAGTCGATCTCAATGGCCAGCACGACGACAAAATAGAGCGCCATAAAGAGATGAACGAAGGCATGCCCGATGCAGGAAAACACCAGCGAAAGTTGGGCGGAGGCCTTGGTCACAGTTGATCATCCCTCGAGATTTACGGGCTTTTTGGCGCAGGCTTTAGAAGACAGGCACTCATCGGCTATACAGCCTGCCGGCGAAGCGAACAAGCAGCCGCTCTGCATGGCAGCCCTGCGGCAGGGGTTTTAAGGGGCATTTTCGCTGCCCCGGTTATGCCTCATTCCCGCCAGATTATCTCGCATACCAGCCCAATTGAGGCCCGACTCCCACTGCATATTCGCCAGCATGGACGACCGAAACAGGCCGAAAAGCGAGCAAAGACAAAGAATGCAGTCTCAGACCGAAAACCAGCACAATTGCGAGCGCCTGCCGCTCGGCAATCTGATTGAACCCATCGAGAGCTCTCTCGATGACATCGACCTGGAACGCGTGGTCTGGGACCAGGAGTATCGCGATCAGGTCCGACATCTCTTGAGCGGCGGCGCCTACGAGCGATAACCCGCGAAGGACGTTTATCAGCCCGCGGGAACGTCAGGCCGGTAGGACGCCGCCTCCTCCAGGATCCAATCTCGAAAATCCTTCAGCGCCGGATTCCCCAAAGCGCCTTTTGGATAGGCTAACCAATAGCCGTAATCTTCCAGCGCGATATCCGACATGGGAACGAGTTGCCCAGCCGATAGTTCCGATGCCACCAGCGCATCGTTAAGCGCCACGCCCTGACCGTCGACCACCGCCTGCACCCGCACGTTAGGATCTGGGATCACCAGTTCATCGCGTACCGAACGGTAAGGCAGCACGGCAGCGCGGTGCCAATCCCGCCAGGCTTCACTGCCTTCCCGGTCCTGAAGCAGGTTCAATTCGGGTAGAACGCCCTCCAGCCCCTCTGCCGCAATTCGCCGGGCCGTCTCCGGTCCCGCCACTGGCATAGCCGGACAAAAAAACAGCCGTTCGATCTCCAGGTCGCGCCATTCGCCTTTGCCCCAGCGGATCGCCATGTCGATATGCTCGCTCCGGATATCGATCAGATCGATTACCGGCTGAAGGCGCAAACCGATGCCCGGATGCGCCGCCAGAAAGGTCATGAGACGCGGCGATAGCCAGCGTGACGCGAAGTAAGTGGAAAGACCGATCGTGATGCGCCCCGGGCTTTCCTCCCGCAACGCCGTGATCTCCCGCTCCAGATCCCGGAAAGCCACCTGAGAGCTGTGCCAGATGCGTTTGCCCTTCTCCGTCAAGGCAAGACTCCGGTGCCCTCGTTCGAAGAGCTTAAAACCCAGCTCCTCTTCGAGCCTGGCGACCTGATAGCTCACAGCGCCCTTGGTCAGGTTCAGCTCTTCCCCAGCCGCCGTAAAGCTCAGGTGGCGGGCGGCAACATCAAAAAGGCGGAGGCTGTCGAACGACCGGAAACGCATGCTTTGGTTTAAATTTTTTGAACACAGAGTGCAAATCATTTGGTTTGCACAAAACCACGATCAAGCGTTTCATTGGGAGGTCGAACAGAAGTCCCAGGCAAGGAATATTGAACCTGCTGGGCTAAACTCCTAGAGGAACCGAATTTGAACGGCAGCGCCGCCCCGCATTCCCCTTCCACAAACCGCAGCCGTGGCGGCGGGCGACGCGCCCGTGTTACGCGTCGGCAAGACGATAGTCTGCGAAAGGCCCCCGCCTACATTACGCGGAAAATCCCGCTCTATAACTTGTTGGACGAAGAGGCGATTGCCGCCTTGGAAGCGCAGGCGGATTGGATCCTCCAGGAAATCGGCATCGAGTTCCGCGGAGACGAGGAGGCCTTGAGGCTCTTCAAAGAGGCCGGCGCATTGGTCTCGGGCCGTCGTGTGCGGTTCGATCCCGGCCTCGCGCGCACGCTCTGCGCTACGGCCCCCAGCCAGTTCAAGATGCATGCCCGCAATCCCTCGCATGACATCGTCATCGGTGGACCACAGGTCGTCTTTACCCCTGCTTACGGGCCGCCCTTTGTAAGCGATCTGGATAAGGGACGGCGCTACGCCACCCTCGAAGACTTCCAAAACTTCGTGAAACTGGCCTATCTGTCGCCCTGGCTGCACCACTCGGGCGGCACAGTCTGCGAGCCGGTCGACCTCCCGGTGAACAAGCGTCATCTGGATATGGTCTACGCCCACCTGCGCTATTCCACCAAACCTTTTATGGGTTCAGTCACGGCGCCCGAACGCGCGACAGATTCGATTGAAATGGCGCGCATCGTCTTCGGGACGGAAAGTCTGGAAAGCCAGTGCGTGATCCAGGGCAACATCAACGTCAATTCCCCCCTGGTTTTCGACGACATCATGACCGGCGCGCTTAAGGCCTACGCCCGTGCCAATCAGGGTATCGTGCTCTCTCCCTTCATCCTCGGCGGCGCCATGGGCCCGGTGACGCAGCCAGCGCTCATCGCCCAGGCTCATGCGGAGGCCATGGTCGGCATCGCCCTCAGCCAGCTTGTGCGCAAGGGCGCACCGGTGGTCTATGGCAACTTCCTGACCACCCTTGATCTCAAATCAGGCGCGCCGACATTCGGCACGCCGGAGGCCAATCTCTCAGCGCTCGCAATCGGCCAGCTTTGCCGCCGGCTCGGCCTGCCCTTGCGCTGCGGCGGGCATCTGACCGCAGCCAAGTCCGCTGACGGCCAGGCGATGCAGGAATCCGCAGACAGCATGACGGCAGGTCTCATGGCCGGCGCCAACTATGTCCTGCATGCGGCAGGCTGGCTCGAAGGCGGGCTAACCATGGGCTACGAGAAGTTCGTCATGGACCTCGACCACTGCGGCATGATGCAGCGCCTGCTCGACGGTCTGACCATCGACGATAACGAACTAGGGACCGCGGCCTACCGCGAGGCCGGACCAGGCGAGAACTTTTTCGGCGCAGCGCACACTCTGCGGAATTTCGAAACCGCCAACTACCAGTCCGAACTGGCCGATACCTCTTCCTTCGAGCAGTGGGAAGAGAATGGTCGTGAGACCATCGAACAGCGCGCCAACCGCCGCTGGAAGGCAATGCTGGCCAGCTATGAACCACCCGCGATGGATCCGGCAATCGACGAAGCGCTTCTGGATTTTATCGCCCGCAAGAAAAAAGCCGTCGGCGACGAGTGGTACTGACCGTCGTCCGGCCCGAAAGCATTAGACTCGAAAGGAGACATCCTATGACCGCCGAACTATCGCGCAGCTCCGCCCTCGCCTCCCGTCACCGGGATCTGGGTTCGGAACTTGAGGACTGGAACGGTATGGGAACGGCCTGGAGCTACAACAGCGATCCCAACGACGAGCATGACGCCGTGCGCGAGGCGGCCGGCCTCTTTGACATGTCGCCGCTCAAGAAGGTCTTCGTGCGCGGCCCCGACGCAGCGGCGGTTGTGGATCACGTCATCACCCGCGACATGACCAAAATCGGGCCTGGCCAATCGGCTTACGGCGCCATCCTGACCGAGCGCGGCACCGTCTGCGACGACGCCATCATCTCCAACAACGGTGGCGACGAATGGATGCTCTGCCATGGTTCCGGTGACAGCATGAAGCGCCTGCAAGAGTCAGCCATCGGCAGGAATGTGGATATCGCGCTCGACGACAACCTTCACAACATTTCGTTTCAAGGGCCGAAGGCTCTTGGTCTGCTCGATGCGCATACCCCCATGGACCTGGGCGGCCTCCGATACTTCCATCATCAGGCAACGGAACTCTTCGGTCACTCTTGCCAAATATCCCGCACCGGTTACTCGGGTGAACGCGGATACGAAATCTTCGCAGACGCGTCCGTGGTTTGCGATCTCTGGGACAGTATCCTGGGCAACGGCGAAACCCAGGGCGTCCTTCCCTGCTCCTTCACCGCGCTGGACAAGGTACGGGTCGAAGCGGCGCTGCTGTTCTTCGGCTACGACATGACCGACGAACACTCGCCCTGGGAAATCGGTCTGGGTTTCACCGTCAACCGCAGGAAAGAGTCCTTCCGCGGCAAAGAGGCCGTCTTCGCACTGGAAGGCCAGGAACGCTTCCTCCCGGCCGGCATTGCGGCCGCGCACGATGACGCTCTGACCGGCGGTGAAAAGTTGCTGTTGGACGGCACCGAGGTCGGTGTGGTCAACAGCCCCGCCTGGTCCCATCGCATGGGCAAGTCCCTGGCCCTGGTCCACCTTCAGCCAAGCGCGACTGCACCTGGCACGAAGCTCCAGGTGGTCGGTGAAGACTTAACCTGCGACGCCGTCGTCGAGCCCATTCCCTTCTTCGATCCCGGCAAGTCACGGACGCACGCTTAAGAACCGGTCCCGACCTGATCGCTCGCACAGGCGGAAAGACAACTTCATCTCCCCGCCTGGCTTCGCGCTTAAGCCAGCCTGTAGCGGCTAGCCGCGCGTCTTGACTGCATATTCCGCAATTCGCTGCCCCAGCAACCGGGCCGTCTCGAGATCACCGGCACCTGGCGCCTCTTCGGGTGAGGCGTCGGACGGTGAGATCGAGAGCGCCCCGGCAAAGCCCGCTGTCCAGTTGACGTCCTCTGGCCCGTTTTCCTTTTTGTTCGCTGGCATCAAACCGGTGCCGACCCAGATCTGTCCGTGCTGCTGCGACAGCGTGAAAAAGTAGTTGATGGTGGAGAACTTATCGCCGTTGACGGACGCAGAGTTGGTAAAACCACCGGCGATCTTGTCCTTCCAGGCCGACACGAACCAGGGCTTGGAACTCGCGTCTGCAAACTTTTTGAACTGCCAGGCCGGACCGCCCATGTAGGTCGGGCTTCCGTAAATGATCGCATCCTGTTCGGCCAGCAGATCCCAGCTGCCGTCCGGTAAATCACCGTCCTCGGGGATAGCAAACAGATGCACCTCGGCGCCAGTGACCGACTCTGCGCCGGCCTGGACGGCTTCGGCTTGTTTCATGGTGTGGCCGTAGCCGCTGAAGTAAACGATACCTACCTTCGACATCTCTTGCTCCTGACCTCTTCCGGTTGTGAGAATCTGGCGCCGAAAACTCGGCTGCGCTCTGTTGCGCAAAAGGTAAGTAAGACCTTTAGTTACTATTTAAAAGTAGGTACTATTTAGTAACTAAAGCACCGTTGAGGAACGAAAGGAAAGACTGTGGCCATCGAACATCAGCCGGGGAAATGCCCCATGGATGCCATTCTGCGGCTGTTGATGGGGCCTTGGACCACTTACATCCTTTGGCTTTTGGAATCGGAAGGTCCGCGTCGTTTTGGCGAATTGAAGGCTGGGATGCCGGGCATTTCATCGAAGGTTCTGACGGAACGCCTTCGGCAGCTAGAGGCCGCGGGCCTTCTTCACCGCGATTACAAACCCACCATTCCGCCAGCAGTGACCTATTCCCTGACCGCCCGCGGACATGAACTCAAATCCGTTTTGCACGGGCTGAACGAGGTCGCGTTACGCTGGAGCAGCGAGGACGAAGAAATCGAGGAAAAGGAACGCGCAGAGGCTTGAAACCGCCTCCCAGCCCACGATCAAGACGTTATGACGGCGGCGGGCCTTCCGGCGCACCGACGCAAACCACATAACCATCGGGGTCCCGCAGGTAGAGCTCCATCATCCCGTACCATTGCAAACTCGGCCCTTTGATAACTTGGGCCTCGCTCACACGTTCCAAAACGTCCTTAGGATGCAGATCGCGGAAATAAATTGTCCCCGAAGCCACCGGCTTTTGCTGCGATTCAAAGGTGGACAGTTCTTCGGAGAGGGATTCTGCAGTCTGCAACATCAATTGTCCGCCGTTCCACTCCAAGATGGCAAAGACCGCACCTGAGGCGCCCTCGCCTTCAACCAACATCTTACGGTTCCGGTCTACCGCCATGACCAGCTTCATATCGAGCGTATCGCGGTAAAAAATGATCGACTTTTCTATGTCAGTGACCAGAAGGTTGGGAATAATCACGGCATCGATGCCTCTGCGGTTGCGGTCCGGTTTGGTATCACAGATCGGATTCCGCAACAAATAGGTGCGGGCTCCGTTCGATCCCCCACGGCGTTCGCCAAACACCCGCGTCTTTGGCGGCGCCTGACGCCGATCCTGCCTAAAAGGCATTGAGATGACTGCCGCAGGTGCCATGTTTTGAAGGCTGGAATCCATGTCTCTCACCCCACTCTCCGCAAAGATAACTGCTGTACGCCGATAGCCGCTGTTCGGATCATGAAACCAGCCGAGCGGCTTTGATCACGATTGTTTCTGCCAACGTTGTGAGAACCCGCATATCACCACGCCAAAGCGGCGATGGTGGCAAGACGGAAGCCACGCATTTAAACTCGCTTCGAACCTACGATCAGATCGACAGAGCACGAAAATGCAGATTCTGGTTACCGGCAGCGCAGGGCATCTCGGAGAGGCTCTGGTCCGAAGCCTTCGTGGAACTGAGCACGAGGTCATCAGCCTCGACATCCTGCCCTCAGCCTTCACCAGTCACGTGGGCTCGATCAGCGATCGTGACTTCGTGAAGAAATGTATGCGTGGGATCGATGCCGTTATCCATGCGGCAACGCTCCACAAACCCCACGTCGCGACCCACAGCCGGCAAGATTTTGTCGACACAAATGTTACCGGCACGCTCAATCTTCTCGAGGAAGCGTTAGTCGCCGGTGCGGGGAGCTTTATCTTCACCAGCACCACAAGCGTGTTCGGCGACGCCTTGATACCACCGCCTGGCGCGCCGGCGGCCTGGATCACAGAAGAGGTCACGCCGGTTCCAAAAAACATCTACGGCGTCACCAAAGCCGCTGCCGAAGACCTTTGCCAGCTTTTTTACAGAAACCATGGTCTGCCCTGTCTCGTCCTACGGACCTCGCGATTTTTTCCGGAGGAGGATGACCGCCGCGACATTCGCTCGAGCTATCAGGACGACAACGTCAAAGCTAACGAATACCTCTTTCGCCGCGTAGAGCTTGAAGATGCGGTCACAGCGCACCTGGCCGCGTTAGAGAAAGCAGCGGATATAGGCTTTGGGCGCTACATTGTCAGCGCGACAACGCCTTTTTCTCCGGTCGACCTGTCCGAACTGCGCGAGGATGCGCCTGCTGTCCTAGCTAGGAAGTTACCCGCCTACGAAACCGAATATGCGCGGCGCGGCTGGTCTATGTTTCCCACCATCGATCGCGTCTACGTTAACGCGCGCGCACGGCGGGAATTGGACTGGACTCCCCGTTACGATTTCACCCACATCCTGGGCTGCCTCAAACGTGACGAAGATCCTCGCAGCCCCTTGGCGCGGGCAGTGGCGAGCAAGGGTTACCATGCCGAAAACTTCGCCGATGGCCCCTACCCCATCGTCTAAGACTTACAGATTGATGGCTCAGCTTAACGCCTCGGCCAATCTTCTTTGCACCAGGATCTGACTGTCCGAGGCGCCGCCGCCCTCAACCGCCGAGACCCGCTCGACCATCCCAAGGAACTCCTGACGTTCCTTCTGCGCCAGAGTTTTCGATAGGCAGGTCGTCAGCCGGCGGATGACCTCATCCGTATTGTCCGATTGCTGCGCCAGCCAGCGGCCGTAGGCGGCAATCTGCTCGGCGTCCTTATCGGAAGCCTGGAACACACGGGCGCATTCCTGCTGAATGACGGTCATCTGTTTGCGCGAGTAGTCACCATCCATCTTCGCCACCGAAGCCAAGACACCGGCCGCGGCAAGACGCGGATCTTCAATCGTTTCCAGCGGGTTCTTATCGGCCGAGCGCCGGTATCCGAAACGCCGGACGGCAGCACGCACATCGTCTGCAACCTCAATCATTTCCTTCGCGGCGGAGGCCGTGTTCCTGATCCGCCAAATCCAAAAAATAATGCCCCCAACAACCGCTGCTAAACCTAAAAGAATGTGCACGCCGCCCTCAAAACTGACCGTTAAAAAAGAAAAATGACCTTAGTTGACAACCTGGAATGACAAAAGTGCGCTTTTGTCATACCCCCTATCTCGCTAGAATTTTTCGGCCATTTCTTTTTTAAAACCATTGGACTAAGGCAGGTTTCTAAAATCCGACGGCAACAACAAAACATAAAATGCAGGCAGTGCGGTTTTATCTTTCAAATCAGTTGCATAACCTGAGAAATTCAGAAAGCCCGAGGGAACTTGAAGGCTGTTGGCGTCAGGATTCTTGCGCTTCCCCCTCTTTCTTAAGGCATTAATTTGTCTTAACATGCCCCTGCAATCACAAGATTTTTGGGGAAACTTGAGATGGTGCATGAAGTAACCTGGGCGCTGAAACATGCCATACAGTCTTACGGCGATGGCAGCGAAGGAGCCTCTCATGTTGCTTAAGCGCCCTTCTCGCCCTTCGCGTGCACAGAAGGCCTGGCTGCGCCGGGGCCTGGATCAGCCGGGTGGCAAGCTGCCTCTCTTTAACCGGGAAGGACAGGAATACTCCGCGCGAACCATTAAGAGCTGCATCGACCAAGGTTGGGCAGAACCCTGGTTCAACAACCCCCTGAAACCGGACTGGCTGGTCTGCCGTTTGACCGACTCGGGACGAATGATTGCTTCCTTACCCGACAGCGAACGGGCAAAAACGAGAAAAGAAGTCTCAGAAAAACGCCCTCAAGCTCTCAACGGGCGCGCACAATCTCAGATATCTCTCATCTAGTTTTTTACTCGCCAAAATCATCAATTCTGTAAGCGAAAGAACTCGCCCAGAAGACTGATATCAAACGTCTCCACGGTTTTCGTAGAGCGTAACAATTGCATTGGACTTTTTAGAATACCACTTCTTGAAATTCCGAAAATTCAATTGGTTAATGGCCATCGTTGCCTGGCTACGACCATTGTTTTACTTGCCTTTGGAACGAAAATTTCGTTTAAGGTAGGTCCGAGTTCACAAAGTTGCCATCTTTTGCAGACAAAGTTCGTGTTAACCCCAATGTGCTAATCGTGGCATCCGTGGTATCGAAGGCGAAAGGATATCTGCTTAGGGGACCCGGGAGGAGACAGCTCAGGCCGGCGTAGAAACCGTCGAGATGGCATAGAAATGTCACAAAAGGTTTCAAAAACGGCGTGATGGAACGTCCACAAAGAGGTCAACGCGGAGTCGATCGCTATGTTGTACGCCTACCACGAGATGAACAATGCGGCCCTTGCGCCGGTGCGCGCCCTTGCCAAGGCGACGCGCAACATGTTCCAGCATCCGATGGTACCGCTTTCCTATACCAGCCTAGGACAGGCCTTCGCCGCTGGTGCGGACGTTCTGGATGGCGCAATCCGTCACCGCGGCAAACCCGCCTGGGGGCTCCATACGACCGAGGTGGACGGTAAGGTCGTCAAGGTCACGGAAAAGGTCGCGATGCATCGCCCCTTCGGCGATCTGCTCCATTTCGAGCGCGACACGAAGAAAAAACACCCGAAGGTCCTGCTGGTCGCTCCGATGTCCGGACATCATGCGACGCTGTTGCGGGGCACGGTCAAGGCCCTGCTGCCGGTTCACGATGTCTATGTCACTGACTGGACGGACGCACGGACCGTGCCGCTGGAGGAAGGCCGCTTCGGTCTCGAGGACTACATCGCCTATCTGATGGATTTCATGCGGTTCCTGGGCGAAGACGCGCACGTGATCGCAGTTTGTCAGCCGGCGCCGCTGGTACTGGCGACCGTCGCCCTGATGGCGGAAAAAAAGGATCCCTGCCAGCCGCTGACCATGACCCTCATGGGCGGTCCGGTCGACACCACTGCGAGCGAGACCGAGGTCACTCGCCTGGCCCAAAGCCGGCCGCTCGGCTGGTTCAAGCGCAACATGATCGCCAAGGTGCCGCTGTACTATCCCGGCGCCGCCCGTGAAGTCTATCCCGGCTTCATGCAGTTGGGTGCCTTCATCTCCATGAACGCCATGCGCCACGTCAACGCGCACGTCCAGATGTTCCAGCACCTGATCGAGGGTGACGGCGATTCCGCCGAGGCGCATCGGCGCTTCTACGACGAATACCTCGCTGTGATGGATATCACCGCGGAGTTCTACATCGAGACCCTCGACTGCGTGTTCCAGCAACATCACCTGCCGAACGGCACCATGCGCTGGCGCGATCAGATCGTCGATCCGAAACTCATCAAGAAAACCGCCTTGATGACCGTCGAGGGCGAACTGGACGATATCTCGTCTCCAGCGCAAACCTATGCCGCCCATGATCTCTGCAGTTCATTGCCGGCAGAAAAGCGCGCCCATCACCTGCAAAAGCAGGTCGGTCACTATGGCATTTTCAACGGCCGCCGCTGGCGCGAGAAAATTCGCCCGAACATCACCGAGTTCATCCGGGCGAACGATCCAAGCTTTTAGGCCCTACAACTCTTAGTGGCTTCGGCATCCAAGGCCGACCTCAGTCGTCTGGCGATGCCGAACGCAAATCTGCGCGGTCTCCAAAGACTCGAAAGAACGCATATGCTCTGTCTAGAGCAACACGCGTTTTATCGGCCTCAAAACCGACGGTTTCTCAATCAGCAAATTGCTGATCTCGAACGGCAAATTTAGCGATGGCGCGATCTAGGCTGGCAAACCGGCCTTTAGCAGGCCTTCCGCCAAATGCTCAATCTCTTTCGCATTGATCTCCGGCTGCTTCTGCATCCAGGCCTCGACTGAAAAGTCCGGTTGGATCGACAGAACGTTCTGCATCTGCAATTCGGCCTTCTGCGTCTCGCCGAGTTGCGCGTAGCTTGCAGCCAGCAGCCGGCAACCAATGATGGGATTGGTCATGCGCTCAATCGCTTCGACGACTTCCTGATACCGGCGTAATGCGTACAGCGCATCGCCGAGATACCAGAGATAGCTATCCGGATAGTAGGGGTTCAGGCGCATCGCCTTTTCCAAGAGGGCAACCGCCTCTTCCGTCTGGCCGTTATAGGTCAGTGCATCGGAAAGTTCCGCCATGATATCGCAATCGTTGGGATTGAGCTCCAGCGCCGCCCGCAATTCCGAAATCGCCTTATCCAGCTTCTTCGAGAAAAGCAGACTAAAGCCTAATTCCGCATGAGCCCGGGCGCTCGAGCGGTCCATGGACACTGCTCTGGTCGCCCAGAGAAGTGCGTCATCCAGTCCGCTTTCGTAGTCGTCACCCCAGGAAAACTGCCAGTCGTAATTTCTGGCACGCGCCAAGGCCGCACAGGCGGGCGCATAGTTTGCGTCATGATCGAGCGCGGAAAGGAACAATTCCTGTGCGCGTGCATTATCTATTGAATTATGTTTCATCAGCAATTCGCGCCCATGGAGCAAATCGCTGTAAGCACTCAAATTTTCAGTGGCCAATTCGTTTCTCCGTCCTGCTTCGATGTTTTTTAGCCGGCCGGCGAGCGTCGTAACTATGACAATTGCCACATCATCCTGTAATTCGAAGATATCTTTTAGCTTTCTATCGTAGCGTTCGGCCCACAGATGTTGGCCGGAAGCACTATCGATCAAATTCGTCGTGACCCTAATCCGGTCACCGCCAAACCTCACACTCCCTTCTAGGATGTATCTGACCCCCAGATCGGAGGCGATTTCGGAGATCGGAACATCTGCATCTTTATAAAACGCAGCTGTTTTATGAGAGATCACGAAGAGCTCTTCGAACTTTGAGAGACAGGTCGTAATATCCTCGCTGATCCCGTCAGCGAAAAAGCCCATCTGATCGTCGCCCCCGAGACTTCTAAAGGGCAGAACCGCAATCGAAGGCCGTTCCGGAACCGAAAGCGCAGTCTTGGGTTTGCGGACACTGGGCGCCATGGCGGAGCTATCGATTTCGCTCCTCACGCGATAAATGGTGACCGGTTTGTCCACATTCTTCAGTTCGTGGCTGCCCAGACACTCGAAACCGACGGACATGCTCCGATGGACGAAGTCGTAAACCACATCTGAAACGCAGATGCCATCGGGATCCGCAAATTGTTCGATCCGCGCTGCAACGTTCACGCTGTGCCCATAGATGTCGCCGCCTTCGCGAATGATCTCGCCGAGATGCACCCCAATACGAAAATGAGGACGCCGATCAGGGGCCACGTGAGCGTTGTGCGCACGCAGTTTGTTTTGAATATCAATGCCGTAGCGGACCGCGGATATGGCTGAAGGAAATTCGACCATGACACCGTCGCCGGTCGTGCGGATCAACTTGCCGCGATGCTCTTCGATCAGCTCTCGGAAGAGTTCCATGCAGTTTGATGTGAGCGCATGGGCTTCCGCCTCGTTTTCCGACATGAGGCGGGTGTAGCCTTTGACATCAGCAAAGAGCACAGCCCTTAATTCGTGTTCCTGCTCGGACATCTCGGACGCCGGTATAGTGAAAAAACAGCTAGAACCCTAATTCACTATACAAGTTCCCGTTATGTTTGAAATCACTTTCCCATGACGAAATAGAGTTACAGGCATAAGTATTTAGCGCGCCTGGCAACACAACCTGGCACTAAAGCAAGGCTGTGTTGCCCTTTCAGCAAGCAAAACTCGAAAGTTCCTATCCTCGGACGCTTAGTTTCATCCGATTAACTTAGTTCTTTGCGTTACCCGCCACCGACCTTACCGCCGCCAACTTTGCCGCCGCCGACCTTTCCGCCACCGACTTTGCCGCCGCCGACCTTTCCACCGCCGACTTTGCCGCCGCCAACCTTGCCACCGCCGACTTTGCCGCCGAACATTCCGTGGTCTTCGAACTCGATTTCCGCGTCGAGCAGGATCTGCTCGAACATGCCGGTGTAGATGTCCATGCGGACGGAGAAATCGGACTTATCGTATTGCCAGCAGCGCATCTCGCTGCCGAACTGATACTCCTGAGCGCCAACGCCGGACTGCGCTGGGCTCACGGGTGAGCGTGCATCGCGGTCGTCATCTGTCAGCATCTCGCCGTCTCCGTGAACGAGAAACACACTTGGACGATCCAGATCAAAATGCACGCCATTGAAGCTAAAGCCATAGATTTTGGCCAAGACAACATCGGCATTATACATCTTACTGGAAATGAAATCGTTGCCGCCGGCCGATTCCGCTCTCCAGTTCACCTGGTTTTCGTTGAAGCGTTCATAGAGGTTCAGCGTTTTGATACTCAAGCCGGAGCGGTAATAGAACTGATTGTTGTAGGCGATCACTTCTTCAATGATCTGACCTCCAACCTCGTCAGTGACCAGATGCGGTGTTTCATAACCCCGGACGAATTCACCGACATCAACGCTGTATTTGGGCTCCTTATCTACGTCGATTTTCTTCAGCTTCCGTTTTCCGGCAGCGAGCTGCAAACTTCCGCCCTCGCCCTCGTCTTTGTAATTTGTGGTTTCAATGGGCGCGCCAACATCATCCACGATAATCAGTTTCGTCGCGGATGGCGTCGCGCCGACGGTGTATTGGCGGTTATTCAAACCGATCATTCCCTCAACGTCGTAGACAACGATTTCATCGCCAGTCGACAGTCCATGCGGCTTCCTGGTGACGATTTCACCCGCTCTTTTGTTGGAAACTTCCTTGATGGGAACAGCCGCCTGATCCGGAGATACAACCCTGTAGAAGCCGTTCTTTTCCGAGGCATTTGAAACCTTTTCTGCCTCGCTACCGCCCGGCGCAACGTAGAGAAATACATCCCCGTACATGATCGTCATGCCATCGATCTTGAACCCATCCGGGTAGTCAAAATCGAAATTGAATTCGGCGTCCGTCAAAACGCCGCGCATGATGTATTTGATGTCTTCCTCAATGACTGAATTGGCGAGCTGAATATCGCTGACCTTCTGCCCAAACAGGACGACAGCTGTGCTCGATTGAATTGAACTCACCATTTACGTTGTTCCCCCAAAAAAACCGTTACCTCGGGTTTCGACAATCCGACGCATCCTGCTGGCAGATTTTGCTGATAAATCATGAATCATGCTCTAACGAGTCCATCGACGCCGCCGCGAGCAGTTATGCTCGTGAGGGACTTCGGTGCGGATCGAAAAGGCATGACTGTCATCGTCGGGTGGTGTCAAACGAGGCCCGACCGGGACCTGACCAATACCCCGCCGCATGAGGTTGTAACCGAGCAGTTCGACGTAACGTCCACCGCTGACCTCTTTTTCCGCCTCGATCAGACTTTCCGCGACATCGCGGTAGTGCAGCTGCGGTGTCAGTTTCGAGAAGGTTACCGCAAGATAGGTCCCGATGAAGTCACGCGCTTCCAGTAAAGCTTCGCGCACTTCTTCAGGGTGCCGGGCATAGACTTCGTCGAAATCGTCCTGCAGGCGCGCTTCGTAGTCGGGGCTGTATTCCAAGGCATCCGAGAGATTTTCCATCTTCTCGGAAATCAGACCGCGTGCCTTGAGGCTCTCGTGAAAGAGATCGACCATGGTATCGAAGACCGCCGCCGTTAGGGGCTGACCAAGATCGTGCTCGTCACTCCAGCCGTTCACAAAGTCCCAAAGTGTACTCCGGTTTGAAGCAACCCGGATCTGATCGTTCTTGGTCAATTCCCCCATGCGGTTGAACTTGTTGACCGCATAGAGATTGCCCGACGTACTCTGAAGCACATCGTCGACCACACTGTCGAAATGCAGAGACGCGATAAGCCCCACCAGGTCGGCTGCAGACTCGTGAAAACCATAATAATCGTTCGAAACCAGCTCCGGGTCCGGTAAGCCGACGATGGGGTAAATGATCGAGTGCCCGACTTCGTGCCCCAAAACGTCGAAATTGAGACTGAAAGGTCTGTACCGCCCATCATCCAGGTTGTAACCGCCAATTTCCATAAAGCCGTAGCCCATGGTCGCATTCGGAAAGCTCGGCATGATCATCAGTTCCATGCGCTCGTAGCGATCGCCAAAATGCCAATTGATCGGCTGATCGAAATAGCCTTCCCATATGTCGAGAACGAACCGGATCGATCCGTAGAGATGCGCCATCTCAAACTGTGGGGTGCCAGGCACCAAATGATCGAAATGGCCCTGTTGGTTCGGCAGCGCAGGAGGATAGGCATCTCCGGTCCAGGGTGGGCTGTACTTTTGCCCATTCGGCCCAATCACCGTGCCGTACGTCAAATGCTTCTCGTGCGGATAGACGGCATACATGCGCTCGTCGGAAGGTCCAGGCCCCACGGTGCCGGCAGGCGAAGAGACCTCGACCACTTCCGGTTTGCCAAAGCCTTCCAGAAACGGCGGCTGCGGATAGAGCAGAAACCGGGTCCCCTGTGATCGCATTTCCTGTTTCACCCCCCCCCAGTGAAAACAATGGTCCTCTATCTAAGTGCCAGACTTCACCTGTCCCTGTGAAGAAGCAATACTAGCGGCATCGTTCGCTGCCAAGGCGTCATAGTCCCGCGCCAGTATCTCGTAGAACCGCGATGTCCCCGGCAAATCCAAGTCAGCAACAAAGCCGTCAAGATCATCGGGAATCGGGCGCCGCAGCTTTGCGCCGAAAAACCATTCGAGCAGCTTCAGCCTTGGAATTCCCGCGGCCACGCCCTCTCCGTTTTGACGTTTCTGCAGCGCTTTTTTCCTGCGAACCTTGGCCATGAGTTCAGGAAACTCCGGCGCTGTCTTCAAGAGCGTCAGCATCTGACCCGAAAGCGCGCCGTTCGCCTCCGAGAGCAGAAGATCTCTCCGCAGATCGTTTTCCAATGACTGTTCTAGATCCCGCTGCGACATGCCGCGTTCATCCAACCAGGCATCGAGGGCCTTCACCGACAGCAAACCGTGGGACAACCTGAAGCGTGCCACCGCATCTCTGACGGCCTTTCGATCAACCGCCGAGCCCGCAGCGTTTTCAGCAACAAGAGCCTGCAGCAGCGCGTCGTGCCGCACCCGTTGGTAACGATCCGGGTCCAGGCGAATCTCATCCAGCAGGTCTCGCGCGTCCGTCCCACAGGCCAGCTTGATCTCAGCCTCGTTTTGCACGCCCTTCGCCACAACCTCGTCCCAGAGATGAGTCCATTCAAAATGGTAGTCCACGGTCTGAGGCGCCGGGTTCTGCGCAATGAAATCGCCGATCGACCGCAGCATCTGCAGCGCATCCCGCCGTTTGGCATCGACACGACCTTCCGGCAGCCAATCTTTCAGACGTTGAACCTGTTCGGAATCGTAGCGCCGTATCTCCGCAGAACTCAGCAATCCCTTCCAGGAAAGATTCTGATAGAAAGTCGCCTTCGCGAGCCAGAGCAGCAGCGCGGAGAAAGCAGCATCAATCACTCCAGAATCCGCAGCCGCGGTGAGCGTCGCACGAACATTGACCATCGGCTCCGACACTTGAGCAAATCCGGTCTCTTCGGGCCCATGCAGAAGCGCGACTTCATCGTCGTCCTCGATCACCCCATCCCGGTAGGATTCGAAGATCTTCCCAACACCGCGCATGCCGTAAGTATGCAGTTCAGCCGCCCGCAAAGCGCCCATGCTGGAGCAGCCGAAGACATGAATCCCCTGCGACATGGCCCAAAGAATCTCTTTGTGCCAGATCGACAGGCGCCCCTGAAAATAGCCATCGACAATCCCGATAACACGGGGCTTGTCCAACGCGGCTTTGTAGATATCTCCTTGCGCCGCCGGCGGTAGACAGCGGCAGGACAAAACAGACTGGACCTCCTCGGCACTAATCGTCGGACCCGTGAAGACTGTGATCATCTGCCCTCTCCTCCGCTTGCCGCGCGCGATCGAGGACCGGGCAGGAAGTTGTCATCGTCGTGTGGCGCCTCAAGGCCAGGAATCACCACGCGAACGACAGGGATATCGAAATCCGCCTTGGTTAAGTCGACAGCGATCACTTCTTCGATTCCGGCATCGCTCAATCTATCCAATAGAAAAGCGAGATCTCGTTCGAAGCTGTCGCTGTCGGCCGTGACAAGCTCGCGATAGTCCCGTTTGCCGTCCCGCCCCACCATCATCTGCTCGGCATAGGCGTACTTTGCGTCCCGACCGGCCGGAGAAAACTCATCGTCACCCAGATCGTCTCGGGAACCGGCGATGTAGGTCGTGCGCGTCTGAACCGCTTCCGTCAGCGCACGAGAAAGTGCGATGTGTTTGGAAGGATGACAACCGGCCCCTGCCCCCATGTGTCCGCGCTCTGACTCTTCATCCAATAGCAAGCAGTAGAAGGATGGAACCGCGACATCGGTCATCGTCGTCCAGATAACGGGCGTGACTCCCGCTTCCTTTAACAACGAGAGCAAATGCACACAATCGGGATAGTCGATGCTTTGCGGATCCACCCGACGTGCAGCGCGCTGTGTTACCGGCAGATAGTGCCAAAGTGTCGTCGCGTCCCGTTCAATCACTTCACAAATAGCGTGATTGAGTGCTTCTAGGGGATGGTTACCCGAGGCAAGACCATTGCTGCTTGCCGGAAAACAACCGTGGCCGGTGGGACGTGGCAGCGTGTAGTTGGTGTGGACCATCTCATAAGGCAGCCAAACAGCGGATTCGTTCAGCAGATTTGTGCCTTCAACCCATAGCAGGGGCAGAGTCTCGTGGAAGCGTCCACCTGAAATACGTGGTATCCGTTCCAGATCGGCAATTGGATGATCTGTGCGAAGATCCTGGTAGCTTCCCAACTTTAGCGCATGGGTCATTCTTTCCGCGTGCCAGGTTTCAATGGCTTCCATTACGCCGGAAGCCTTCGCAGAATCGAGATCCAAGCCCTTCCCCTGCGAAACCGCAACAGACCGGGAGTTCGGCCGAACGACCATCACCACCGGAATCCCGATCCGGTCGAGTCCCGTTACATTCGCAATCCGGGTAATTCCGAAGCGCGAAAGCAAAGGCGTTAAATGTTTAAGTGTTTCAGTTGGCGGAAGAGACCGGTGCGTTCCGGATCGATAGGCCTTACGAAGCGGCGTCGAAATCGAATCTATCTCCGGCAAACCGGCCGTCGGCAGGCTATTGTGATCCCGTAGGGTGAGCTCTGAATTCAACAAAGCTCCTGCGGGCAGGCTATCATGATCCGCCGAGTCTACGGAAAGGTTTCCGCACAGGGAAAATCTGCTTGAGTTCCCAACTGAATCTAAACACGACACGGCTCCCCTCCGACGTCTCTTACGTTATACGTTAACGCAATTATAAGTTTACTACAAAAAGAATTATTTACGCATTGTTTGCATTCACGCTCTCACTTTCACGACAAATTCCATTTAACCGAACCTGCGGAACCGCTGTCCCAGATTCGAACCGCTATCAAAAGTTTCGCACCAGAAAACGTTAGGCGAAGCGAGACCTTCACCCTTTCCCCATTGCGTGACTCTGTTCGATCGCGGCTCTTGCCGGCACCATATCCAGCCGGTCATAAAGTTATCACTTCGGACCTGCGATCGAATGTGCGCATTCGCACAGTTGATGAAAACAAAGTGGTTTATTCTGTTGAGTGACGAACTATGTCGCCCTCTTCGCCTATGCTACAATGCATGGTGGTTTGGGCCGCTCCGCGCGGTGGCCGAAAGAGGAGTTGGCATTCATGGAGCAATCCAGTTTTCTCAAGCAGTTGAATCCAGAGGCTCGTGCGGAACTCGAAAACCTCATGGTTCAAAAAATCTATGACCGCGACGAGATCGTCATCGCCCAGGAGGAGGAAAGCTGCGACGTTTTTTTCGTCACAGCAGGATCGGCGCGGGTCACGGTTTACTCCGAAGATGGCAAGGTCGTTGCTTACCGCGATATCCTAGAAGGTGAAATCTTTGGCGAACTCTCCGCCATTGACGAAATGCCGCGTTCGGCCAGCGTGATCGCCCTCGGCGAGCTTCGTGTTGGCCGGCTCGACGCCGCTAAATTTCGCGCCCTGGTAGAAAACAGCCCGAGTTTCTCCTGGGCACTGCTGCGTCACCTTGCATCCCAGTCCCGGCATATGACCGAACGCATCTTCGAATACAGTACAATGCTTGTACGAGAGCGATTGATTGCGGAATTGCTCCGTCTTTCCGAACCGGTCCAAGGCGAGGTCGGACGGGCAGTCGTGCAGCCCAGCCCCACCCACTTCGATTTGGCAACGCGGATCAGCACACACCGGGAAGCCGTTTCGCGGGAGATGAGTAAACTCGCAAAGCAGAATCTCTTAACGAAGGAAGCCGGTTGCCTACAGCTTCATGACGTCGAACGCCTCAGAGCCTATGCCTTAGGAAACGGCAACCCCGTGCCGAAGCCTCACGGAAGCGAGCTCGAGAACGCCTGACTCCGGTTAAGCTTTCCTACACCATAAAACCTTTAAACTGCTGCTGTTTTCCAGGGGATTTCGGTCTCTCCAGAGGCATATCCCCACTCATCATGAACGCGCAGCGGCAGGCTCATCATGCTCACAAGGTTTCGGTCTTCTTCACCTACCCGTACCCACCTCCTCGTCTCGCTCGTCGCTGGCTTGGCGCTTTCCGGTTGCAGCCAGATCTACGACGATACGAAAGGTTGGGGGAACGACGTCGAGGCCTGGTTTCGCGCGGATGTGCTCGCCCCGATCGGCGCTGAAATACGTGGCGAACCCTATCCGCCGCGCGAGAATACGCCAGCTGTCGCGCAAGGGACTGCTGAACCTGCAACGCAAATGGCGGCGGCGCAGGAAGCCAAGTCCGATCCTATGATGAAGAAGAGCATGGCGAAGGACCAAATGGCGAAAGACACGCGCATCGCCAGTACGAGCAGCAGCTTGCCTGCCGCCACCCGCGCACCGTCCGAACAGCCGAAACCTGCGCAAACGAACAGCAATGAACTAGGCGCAAACGTCTATCCACAAACTGCCGGCAAAGCGCCGGAAAAAGCGCCGATGGAAAAACCGGCGATGGCGGCGAAAGAGACCGAATCCGCCGTCATGACAAAGCCAGCGGGCGCTGCCATGTCCCTTCATCTTTCTTCGAACAAAACGAAGGATTCGGCGATGCGGGAGTGGGCGCAACTCAAAACCGCTTTCCCCAAGCAGCTCGGAGAGCTGAAGCCCGAAATCGCGCGTACCGATCTGGGCAAGAAGGGTATTTTCTTCCGCGTCTTGGCGGGTCCCTTTAAAGACAAGCCCGCTGCGGCTCAGGTCTGTTCCGAGCTAAAGAAGAAGCAGCAGTATTGCGCCGTCATGCCTGCGCCTACGGGTAAGGGCTAACAAAAAAAACTCAGCCGTTAAAATGTCAATGCGACTCTAAAAAGGCGATGATCGCCTGTCTGGCGCGTTCCGCATTCTCAAGGATCGGCGAGTTGACAATGGCGTGGCCATTGCCGGGCAAAACCAGGGAGGTCGCATCGGGGCGACCGTAAAACACCTGACCGCAGTGCTCGCCGCGCTTCGCCTCATACCAGGGATCCTCGGCGCCGAGGATCGCCAGGACCGGAACGGTGATATCGGCTTTGATGCCCACATTGGGAGGGCGTCCTTGGCAATGCCAGCCTGTGATGACGAGGCCGGCAAGTCCGTTTCCGGGATAGTTGGCTACCGCCATACCACCTTCGCTGAAGCCCATCACAAAGACGCGCGTCTGATCCACCCAAGGCAACTGCCGCACCTGGCGTAGAGCATAATCGATTTCTTCGACCCGATAACGGTGGGCTTCGGGCGCCAATGCGGTTCGACGCTCGGAAACCGAACAGTTAGAACGTCGGTGCGAACGCGCAAAGCTATCCGGAAAGAAGGTCGCATAGCCTGCTTCCATAAAAACCAGGCGCGCTGCCTCCTCCTCCTGGTCGATACCGTTGCAGCCATGGAGGAAAATGATGGCGGCCATATTGGTGCCGGCCGGAATGGCCGCAATCCCGCGCTGGACAAAAGGGTCGCGCCATTTCCCAAGGATCGGGCGCCCTCCGAAGATATGGCCGGGAATGGAAACGTAAGAACGCTTCCAGGTAGCGGCGACATCCGCGCGCGCAGGAACGGTTTGAACCAGCGCAGCCAGCAAAATCGCAGCAAAAACTCCCCCAAAAAGTCTCATCCCGCCGCCTCACACCTCATTACGCCATCGGCCCAGGCTTGCTTGCCTGTTTTTGTAGGCCTCACTACAATACCAACAGATTCGAGGAAAAAGGCGTTAATTATCGCTGTCGTTTAATTTTGGGGGCCAGGGTCTATGCTTTTTCAGCGCACTACAGCCTTTGTTTCCGGCTTGCTGGGAACCGCGGCATTGTTTTCGCAACCTGCATGGAGCCAGATGGTTCCCCCGCCGGTTGGCGCGAAGTACACGTACGACTGCTCATCAAGCGTCAATGCCAACTACGAAGAAGTCTATTCCATCGTCGCCAGTAACAACACCACGGTCCGCGTCGAAGTGGATGATGGCATCGATCGGAACTGGTACGAAAAACCTCTTTATCTCCTGCCCACGACCATGGCGTCGAAACAGAGTATCCGTGGCCAGGAATCCTCCATGTTCAGCATCCCGAGCGAGTTCCAGCAACTCCAATCCCTTTCCGTTGGCGGCAAATACTCGGGATACGTAACCGAGCGTCGCCCGAAAGAGCGACTGGAATGGGACTATACCGTTTCCGTTTTGGGCCGCGAGACCGTCTACAATCGGGCCTTCGGAGACCTTAAGGTCGTCACCATCAACGAGTCCCGCTGGGTCAACGTCTTTTCGTCGAACATGGACGTGCAATACGCCCTGGATCTGGGCTTCCCCTTAAGCTGGGAATACAAAGATTCCAACGGCGCGGAAGTCGAATGCGAACTGGCGACGGCTGAGGGTGTGACCGCCGCCGTTGCCAGCACCGGGGCCGCGGCCGGTACAGCGCAGCAGGTTGCATTGGTCGCTAAGCCAGGCCGTATGCGCGCGGTCGCCAATGCCAATATCCGGGAAAAACCCTCGCGCACGGCACCGCGTGTCGGCCGGCTCGGCAGCGATACACGTGTTTCCGTCGCCGGTTATGTGGATGTGAGCGGAGAACGCTGGTACGCCATGCCGTTGGATAATGGCAAAACCGGTTATATCTTCAGCGGCCTTCTCAAGGAAGCCGATGCGCCCGCAGCGGCGCCCAAGCCGAAACCTCAGGCGCCGGCGACGCGGACCGCTGCCGTTCCGAAGCCGGCACCGAAAGCACCTGCACCGGCGCAGACCGCCGCCGTGGCTAAACCGGCGGCTCCCGACGATAAGGCAAGCCGTCTGGAAAGGCTGGACGAACTGCGACGTCTCAACCTCATTTCCGAGGCCGAGTACCGTCAGAAGCGTCAGGCGCTGCTGGGCGCACCGCAGTCGGTCGACATCGCCACACAACTGCGCCAGACCAATACGCTGTTCCGTCAGGGCAAAATGAATCCTGAGGAGTTCGTTCAGGCCCGCGCAGGCATCCTTGCAAAGATCAACGCCGAAGAGATGGACGCCAAGGACGGCCTGGTCCTGCTCAACGACCTGATCAACGAACGACTGATTTCAGAAGCGGAATACAGCCGCAAAAGAGCCATCATGCTCGACGCGCTTTAACGGGCGCGCTTCAATCCCGCCGCAGCAGCGCGGCGCAAAAAAAGGGGTTCCCCTAGTCTTTTGGGAACCCCTTTCTGCATGTCGCCTTTGCGCTTAATCCAGCGCAATATCAACGTTTAGGGCGTTGCTATCTCGGTTGCGCGGCGAAAACAAAGTCTCCGCCCTCATGCCCGGCAAACCTGATATCCGAATAGTCCGGTGTCTGGTTCGCCGCCAGCATCACGGGCCGTCTGATCTGCAGCGCGAGTTCCGTGCCACGCAAGTGGCCCTTATTCTCCCGCAAAGCCTCAAGCACCGCTTTGGCAAAGACCGAATGATTGCCGCCGCCGCCGTCCACGACGGGCTCCAGGCCGCCCGATGTCAAGACAACCCGCACCCGCTTCTCGCGCAGCCGCTGTTCTGCCTCGGGACCGCGGAGCGTAACTTTCAAGCCCCGCGTCAGCGTCCCGGAATAGCAGCTATCGACGATCAGCATCGCGTGTTTGGCTTCAATGGCCTTTAAGCTGTCGGTGATGGTGACGTTGGAAAGCCAGCTTACCTGCGTTTCACCGGAGGCATCGGCCGGCAGCCAGAAGCCGCGGTCGGACTCCGTATCCAGGTAACCGTGACCGGCGTAGTAAATCAGGAGGTTGTCGTCTTTGGTCAGGGTTTTACGGTAGTCGTCCAATGCGCGGATGATATCGGCCCTGGTGGCGTCAAGCAGAAGCCGAACCTTGTAACCGTAAGCATTCTCGAGAACATCACCGATCGCGCGTGCATCGTTGATGGCCGTTTCAAGGCGCGGCAGGCTCTCGTAGGCATTGATCCCGATCACCAGCGCATGGTAGCGCCCCAAACCAGGTACGACGGCCGGTTCACCCTGGCGACTTGTCCGATCCTGCTTCGGTTCCGCGACAGGCGAAGGTTTGGGCAAGGCTCGCACGGCGACCTGCGTGTTGCCTTCTGTTTGCGGCTGGACCAGATCGGCGAAAATGTAGCCGATGCGTTCGTCCGCCGTGCTCACCATCACCCAGTTCTTGCCAACAACACGGCCAAGAACGGTGATGCTGTCACCACGGCGCAAACCGCCAATGCGACCGGCCCCTGCCGTCGGCGCCGCGCGAATGTTCGCGTTCTTCTCAGCCACATAGACCGAAAACTCTGGCACGACCTCAGGCGGTTCGACGTGTTCGACTGGTTTTGGCGCAGGCTTGACGACAGCAACTGTCGCCTCTTCTTTTTTCGCCGGTGCAGCCTCGGGTTTCGTCGTGGCGGCCGTGTCCGCATCCAAACCACCTGGCCGATAGGTCGTATCGACTCCAGCCGCGGTCGGGGGTGGCGTATAGACCGGGTCCACAGTGCTACCCGTTGCTCGTTCGACGGATGCGACGCTCTGTGTCCCCTGCGTTTCGTTAGAGCGGCGTACCGCCAGGACCGACTCTTCCTGGGTGACAGAACGCCAAGCGTCTATCCTGCGGTCGACGGAGGCGATCTGTGACGATGATAGCCGTTTACGGGTGCGGTTCGCGCCTTCTCTCGCAGTCGCAACCAGGTTGTTTCTGCGTGCCTGCGTCGCAAGACGGAACCAGTAAAAGGCCTCTTCGCGATTTCTGTCTACGCCTTTACCGGCTTCATAAAGCAGCGCAAGGTTGATCTGCGCGAGCGCCCATCCCTGCTCTGCCGCCAGGCGATACCAACGCGCGGCCTCGCGATAATTCCGGCCAACGCCCTCGCCGCGCTCATACAGCACGCCCAAGTCATTCTGCGCGCGGGCAAAGCCATGCGCCGCTGCTTTGTTGAACCACTGAATCGCCTGAGGCAAATCACGGCGGACTTTAGAATCGCCTCTTTGATAGACAAGGCCGACCTTGTACTCCGACAGAGGATAACCCTGACGCGCGGATGGCATGAACCAGCGGAGAGCCTGGGACAGATCCTGTTTGACCCCCCAACCTTCCAAATACATCTCGGCCAGGTGCGTTTGCGAACTGACGTCATCCAGGTCCGCCCCACGGCGGTACCACTTTAAGGCTTCAGCCAGATTCCCAAGATCAAACTGATAGGTACCGCCAATGTTCGCAAAGGCAACCAAATAGCCCTTTTCCGCAACGTCGAACAGGTACGGCAGACCTTCGTCACGGCGCTTCGAGCGCAAGAGCGCGCGTCCGAGCTGATACTGGAACCGGAGTTCCTGAGGATAGCGTTGCACCGCGTCCTCACAGGCCCGCACAGCAGCGCGCCCGTCCATCAGATCCCACGCGACGCCTTCGACAACGCGTTGGGTATCGGCCGGATGCGCAGCTAAGCGATCGCAACTGGTTACCGGGGCCGCTGCTTCGCTCCTATGGGCACCGCCAGAAGTCGCGGTCAGGAAAGCGAGGGCAAAGAGACTCGCGATCTTGAGAGCCTTGCCGCCGGTAACCTGCGGAGTTGTCAGAGCCTGAGGCATTGGCGTTACCAGCCGCCACCGCCGCCGCCACCGCCGCCGCCTCCACCGCCACCGCCGCCGCCGCCGCCGCCGCCACCGCCGCCGTCACCACCACCGCCATCGTTGCCGCCGCCACCGCCTTCCAGACCGGTGCCAGAACGGGCGATGGGGTTGTAGGGTTGATGGCGCTTGTGGCCAGACGGCGAAGGGATCTGCATGGCAAGCTGGTTTTCAGCAGCAGAGACAGTCGCTTTGGTCGTCGAATCAGAGCCGGTTTCGGCGTCATGGTGGGCTGCGGATGCGATGCTTCCCGTGGACATCACCAATCCCGCAATCACGAGCCCGGGCAAGTATGCCTTTGATTTAAGAGATTTCTTTTTCATGAACCAACTCCTCGCAAGAGCATCGCGGCGAAATCGCAGCGGATTAATTCATATGCATACGTTCGATAATAGCGGCTTTTCCAGAGAATCGTTAGATATTTCGAACCGCAAGTGTGTCTGTCTTACCTAGAAAACACCCGAACTCCGGATTTTGTTCCCTCGCATCGGTCAAAAAAGCGCCGGTTAGGCGCTTTTGCTTCCAACTACGGCGTTGCTTCAACCGCCGATGAGAACTGTCGGACAGCCGATAACGATGACGCCTCCATGGGAAGTCATATCTCCCATGCGGGCAGCCGGCATCTTTCCAACTAAGACGGTAGCTGAGCCCTTCGCAATGACGTCAGGCGGGCCGACACACGTCGCCATGTCGGTCGCACGGGCAGACGGCATCTTCCCGATCAGAACGTTCGGCTGTCCCTTTATGATCGGGCCACCAACGTGCGGCACAACACCCGTAACCATCGGGCAGGTGTGCATATCGCTCATCCGTGCAGCAGGTTGTCCCATTTCTCTCTGCTCCCAAACCTCTTTGGGCAGCGCGCTAGGCCAACAGGCCCGGTCGCGCCGCCTGCGGCTGTCACTTCACCGTTATGGTGATTTTCTTGGACATCACCGGCGGGTTGTGCGGCACGTGGTTATGATCGCCCAGCAAAAGCTGCAAGGTGTGCACACCCGGCTCCAACTCGATAACAGTTTCGGTCTGGCCGGCGCCGAAGTGAAGGTGATTGTTATCCGCTGGGATATCTTCATCGAAAGGCGGCAATTCCCGGTCGATTATAAGATGATGATGCCCGGCGTTCGGCCATTCGACACCCGAGGGCGCCAGTCCCATGTTGCGCAGACCGAACCACACCCGAAAGCGGCGGCTGTTGATGACCTCGCCGTCGTTCGGCCAGCCTATGTAAAGATAGGCGTTCTTGGGTGCGGGGGTATCGCCGGCAAGCGCCGGTGGGGCGCTAAAGCCTCCAGATGCAAGTAATGCGACCGCAAGCAACGGCGCCGCGAAGACTGAGGCTGTAGTGATCTTTTTCATTCTTTTGCAGTCCTTTCCCTGACCGGCTGCCATTGCTTCGTTAAACAAAGCCTCAGGCGCGGTCTTGTTGAGCAAACACAATCTCACTCTGTTCCGTCCTACCCTTACGGAACGATCACCGTGATCTTCTTGGACATCAAAGGCGGATCGTGAGGGACGTGATTATGATCGCCCATCAAAAGCTGCAGAGTATGTGTTCCGGGGGGAAGTTCTACACGGGCTTCCGACTGACCAGCGCCGAAGTGCAAGTGATTGTTGTCGGCTGGAATATCCTCATCGAAAGGCGGAAGCGGCGAGTTGATGATAACGTGATGATGCCCTGTATTAGGCCATTCAACGCCAGACGGCGCGACACCGATGCCACGCGCCCCCATCCTCAGCCAAAACTTTCCGCCCTCGATGACAGTCCCGTCACTCGGCCAGATGATATAGACCTTAGCATCCTTCGGCGCGGGCGTATCGCCGGCAAACGCCCCGGTTACGCCCCCTGCCATTGAGAAAACCCCGGCAATCGCAACCATACCGACATACTTGAAAAGTCTGCGCATCACATCCCCCGTTTGATGATAGGCATGCTAATTAAAGCAGTGTCGTAGGCTAACATAGGCATCTCATTGGTGTAAGACGTTAATCCTGTTCATCGCCAATTCCGCTCACGAGAGCAGGTTATCCGCGAACTCCAGTTGTCTCAAAGGCCAAACCAACTATAGTAAAGTCCAAAGCTGGTTAACGGCGCGAAAGAACCGGGTGATGGCAAAGGCTTTGATTCGCTAGGAAAAACTCCGGCGCTAGCAATGGCTGGGGACGTATTCGTCGGGGTTGGAAAACCAGCGAATACTTGCAAAGAGTCAAAGCCCAACGGCGCTTTAATCAGATATTGAGTAGTTTCAGGCGTATAATCAGACAGTTTCAACCGACTTTCTCTGGTTAATCCGCTGCAACGACAACGCGAAATGGTGTCTGACAGTATCATGCTAAGATTTTCGAGCATCGTTATTGCGCTCGCGGCGTTCTTTACGTTCGGTACGCAAGAGGGCCACGGCAAATCCGATCCGGCGCAGCCGGACAGAACCGCCCTGGTCGCCGGAAACGCCGTCGACGGCACAGTGAGACTCGAGTCGCTCGAGTTTAAGCCCCTGCAGGTAGCGCGTCTTCAAGGCCGCGGGATTCTACCGAAAAAATCAGGGGCTCACGACCTGGAATTCTGGAACGCGATCAAAGACAGCACCGATCCAGCCGACTACGAGGCCTACCTCGAGTCTTTTCCTGAGGGCAGTTTCGCGCCACTTGCACGGCTGCGCATACGTCAGTTCAGCAAAACCGCCGAAGAGCCTTCCAAGAAAGAAGAACCAGCCTTTAAAGTCGACAACATGGAAGCACCGTTTGTGGCGCTCGCAAACGCCAACGTGCGCGCTGAACCGGCTGCAGACTCCGACAAGGTCGGTAAGTTCAGCAAAGGCGACGACGTTGAAGTGACCGGCAGAGTGGTCGGCGCAGACTGGTATCGGGTTCGGGTGGACGGTAAAACCGGCTATGTATTCAGCGATCTGATCGAGAGCGCCATCACTGCGAGACCTTCGGCGACGCAGCAGGCAACGGCAGCAGCCAAAGAAAAGCCGCAACCCGCGACCACACCGACAGCGTCGGCAGTGGCACCGGCGAAGAAGGAGGCGGCGCCCGTCGTAGCCGCGAAACCGAAAGCCGAAACCAAGGTTGCTGTTTCAGCAAAGAAAATACCTGCCGACACCTCAACACAGGTTGCGGCTGTTCCCAAGGTCACGGCACCGAAAGGCGACGGCCTTCGCGATTGCGAACTCTGTCCGGAACTGGTGCAGGTTGCGCCGGGCAGTTTCGTTATGGGTTCCAACAACGGCAACGACAACGAACGCCCGGCAACCAAGGTGACGATCCGAAAGCCCTTCGCGATTGGACGTTACGAGGTTTCGGTCGCCGAATGGGATTTTTGCGTCACCGACGGCGGCTGCAGCTACAAGCCGAAAAGAAAATCTGGCCAGAGCGATCAGGCCCCCATGGGGAACCTAAGCTGGCTCGATGCAATGGAGTACGTCAAATGGTTGAGCAAAAAAACCGGACGCTCCTATCGCCTGCCAACTGAGGCCGAATGGGAATACGCGGCCCGGGCTGGCACTAAGTCACGCTATTGGTGGGGCGGCAAAGTCGGCAAGGGTCAAGTCGACTGCAAAGATTGCGGTACCGAATGGGTTCGCAAGAACCCACCGACAGTGGGCACATTCGGCGCGAACCCCTTCGGCCTCCATGACACCAGTGGAAGCGTCTGGGAATGGACCGCCGACTGCTGGAACAAGTCGCATGATGGCGCGCCCAGAGACGGTTCGGCCCGCGAGCGCGCGGATTGCCGTCAGCGGGTTCTGCGCGGCGGATCCTGGCGCAACGAGCCGTCCTATTTGCGCTCCGCTTCCCGCTTTAACTACGACGCAAACGTTCGCTACCTGGTGAACGGTTTCCGGGTGGCTGTCGACACCCAATAGCAGGACGCAGTTTTGTAAGCGGCGCGCGGGAGGAAGCTCTCGCGCCGCCTATTGCGTTTCTTCAAATGGCCAGTAGTCTCCGCCCTCACCTCTTTCCTTGCATTCGCAACAAGCATGGACCGGGCAGTTATGTGCGCCCTTGAAGCCAGGAAACTCTTCGTTGAAGACAGGTTGCCGTCGGGGGCCGGTTATGCCGGCGCAGCGACTTTCGACCTCATCAAGGCGGCACTGGAAATCGCCGGCTTTGAAGTCCAAAGAGATAGCTCTGCCACATGCGACGCGCATATTGTCGTCGCGGATACAGACAGCCTGCAGCCTGAAGACCTGGCCGGCGCAAACAGTCAGGAGCCCCTCTTCCTGATAGATCCGGTTCTCTCGGTAGAGACCGGATCGGATGAACGTGAAGGCCCCGGCAAAGCCGCCGGTGCGGTCTATTGCTTTTCGCCTAAGGCAGAACGTTGTGGTCATTGGACTGAGGGCGCCGGTTCGGGGCTCTACCTCTCGCCCTTTATCAACCCGGAGGCTTATTTTTCGGCTCAGCGTGATTCCGCGATGCTCCGCCAAAACCTATCGCAGAAACATCACCTGTCCGCTGAGAGTCGCTGGGTATTTTTGTCCGTCACGGCGGACAGCATTGAAGAGTCGCTGCTCGCCACCTTCGAAGGCCTTGCGCGACTGCCCCTGCAAAACTGGTCCCTTGTCATCTCCTCTGCCAGCGGGATGCGTCCGCTGGTCGAACAGTTCCTGCCGCGCTTGTCCGGCGTCGACCGTCACCTTCTGCAGGACGACACCACTATGGAAAGGCGATCCTTCATGGTCGCAAGCGATCTCTTTCTGACCGCAGATCGAAATGGCGGGAATGTATCCGATGTTTTGGAAGCGCTTGCCTCAGGCCTTGCTGTGATTGCCGCTAAGAGCCCGGTCATTGAAGAGGTGGTTGAAAACGGCCGCAGCGGACGGCTTTCTCTACCTGCAAACCCATCGTCACTGCTGAACAACCTGACGTTTCTCTTACGCCACGAAAACTTTCTGCAGAGCCACAAAGATAACTGTCGCAGCCAGGTCGTGGCCAGACACGATATCCTCGTCGCGGCACAGAACCTCCGCAGGATTATCGATCCTTAGGCCTCCGGCAAGTCGCTACCGACTGCCTCGCTTCAGCCTTACTGTGCAGGCTTGGTGTTAATGAAGAACACATCGGCCGCCAGGCGGTCACCGTTCGGCCCACTTTCAATCTGGCGAAGTCGGTCGCGCAGTGCTGAGAGATAACCCGAAGCAAATTCAATTTCTTCCCGGTTGCTATCGAACAACGCCACCGGGGACGAAAGAACCACCACGATTTCAGTGCCAAAGGGCGCCGCAATGCTCCAGTTTCTCGCGGAGTCGGCCTCTCCGAGCGAGAACACGAGATCCGGCGAACCGAGATTCTCAGGATAGGCCTCGTTCGGCAGCATGTGCAGAACGCCGCCGTCGATCGAATAATAGTCGACGTAGACATAGGATTCGTGACCTGGAAGCCGCAGATCGACGATCAGGTTTTCATCCTCGACGTAATTTCCGTCGGGATTGCGGGCCTGCACCAGCAATCCAAGCGCACCGTCACGATTGTTGCGGAGGAAGGGCGCATAGAGATCGAGCGGGCCACAGAGCGCACCGTCGAGACCTTTGACATCGACAACCGCATTCTCGACGCCGGGCAGAGCCTGAATTTTCTCGCGTAACAGATTGATTTCCGCCATCGCGCCTGAATATCCGGTCAAGGACACCGCGTTGCCATCCATGCTGTAGCGCATGTCCGAACAGGTAGCATTCATGACAAGCGTGCCAATGTCCGTCAGCGACGGCGATGGTAAAGCCAAGGCCTCTTGCTGTTGGACCTCGTCAGAGGTTACCGGTGGGATCAGGGTTGGCTCCTCCGCGACTTCGGTCGTCGGCGCAGGATCGGACTCTTCAACTGGTGGGCTGGTGTCTTGCGTCGCGGAATTGTCGACTTCAGGCTTACCGTCCGTCGAGGGCGCGTCCGCGATCACCTCGGGCTCCGATGCCCCGTCTCCGCCCAGCGGAATCAGGTTGAAATGGAAAGCAGCGCCGGCCAGAACAGCAATGCCAGCTACCGCGGCCACCATTCCGAAGATCTTACCATTGCCACCGCGCGCACTCAGTTCCTCAACAAAGGTCTTAACGCTCGCGGTGCGCTTGTCGCGTTCGAATGCCAGCCCGCCTGAGAGAGCACGCCATTGAGCACGATTCAGCTGCTTTGGCTGCTTCGCAACCAGCGCGTTATCCCGCGCTTCCGTCGCCGGCATCCGGCCGAAGGGGTGGCGGCCGGCAATCAGTTCATAGGCAATGCAGGCCAGCGCGTAGACGTCATCTCTTGGATCCGGCTCCTGCTCTTCGAGCATCTCGGGACTGGCGTAAGCAGGCGTCAGCGCCCCGAGCGTCCCGGCATCGAAAACAGTGGCATCCGCGTGCGGGTCATCGCCCATTTTAACGGCACGCGCGATCCCGAAATCGATGACCTTCGCGGGTCCGGTCTCGGTGATGAAGATATTGCCTGGCTTGAAGTCACAATGGACGATGCCCTGCCCATGCGCGAAGGAAAGGGCGGCGCCAACATCCTTGATGATTTCCATGGCCTGATCGAACGGGAGGCCTTTGAAGTTCCCCGACTTCGTGATCTTGTCGAGCGGTTTGCCCTCAAGATACTCCATCGTCATATAGATCGAGCTGCCGTCGCGGTCGAAGTCGTAGACCGTTACGATGCTCGGGTGCGCCAGGCTTTGCGCCTTTTTCGATTCACGCTGCAGCGTGCGCAGAGATTCAGGATGAGACCTGAAATCCTCGTTCAGGATTTTAATGGCGATATAAGGGTTCCGGTCTTCGGCTTCCTGCTTGCGCAGATCGAGCGCCTTGTAGACGGTCCCCATCCCGCCAGTGCCCAGGCGGGTCTCCAGCACAAAGCGATCCTTGAGCGTATCGCCTTCCTGCATGACCTGCAGCGGACCATCCGCTAAATCCGCCAGATCGCCAAAGGTTCCCGTTCCGGTGCCCGTACCGGTTCGCGAGCCGGTCTGAGAACGGTCGTCCGCAGGCATGCCGTCAGGTCGCATCTCGGGCGTAACCATGCGCGTCGGCTCTTCCGGATCGAAAATCGGATCCCCTTTGCCGAGGCCGCCGCCGTTATCTCCAGGTGGTTTCCCGCTCATCTCAAACTCGCTGGCCTGTCGGTTTTACAGGCTTAAACATCGATGCCGCCAACGCAGTAAAGGCCTCATAAACTTAGCTTATAAAGGTTAACGAGCCGTCAGTCGAACCGTGCCTGACGGCAACCCCATATGTCTCATTTCCTCGGATCACGGCGACAGCGTCGTATCTGCCGTGCATTTCATGACCACAGCCGTCACATTATCCTTCGCGCCATTTGCCACCGCCTTCTCAACAAGGTCTTCCGCAGCGGTTTCCACCGGATGGCGCGACAGGCGCGCGAAGAGTGCGTCGTCTGGCAAAACCTTGGTCAGCCCGTCACTACAGAGCAAGACCACGTCATCTTCGATCAACAGTTCCTGACGAACATCGAGCTGTAACTCATCCTCCGCACCCACCGCCCGGGTGATCACATTCGCCTGCGGATGCGCTTCCGCTTCGTCATGGCTGAGCTGGCCCATGTCGACCAGTTCCTGCACATAGCTGTGGTCGCGCGTCAGCTGAACCATTTCGCCGCGCCGAAGACGATAAATCCGGCTATCACCCGCCCAGAGGTACGCGCAGTAACGTCCATAAGCCAGGAAGATCACGACGGTGCTTCCGATGACGCTATGTCCACCGCGCCGCGACGCCTCGCTGCGCAGATGCTCGTTCGTCCCGATCACCGCGTCCTTGACCGCCGACAGAAACGCCGGCGCGCTCTCTGGCGGCGGCAGAGCATCCAGACGTTCCACGATCATTTTACTGGCGTAGTCGCCGGCATCGTGTCCGCCCATGCCATCGGCGACCACCCAGAGGCCGATCTCCGGCCGCGAAAGCAGAGCGTCCTCGTTCAGACGTCGAACGTTGCCGACGTGGGTACAGGTCCCGGTGATGTATTGGTAAACCTGTTCGGACGACATCATAGTTTCCCCTAGGGCCTCACCCTCTATAATATTCCGTCCAGGCCGTCGTCGCCCAGACCGTTCGTGCCGCCTATCCAGCCGCTGTCCTGCCAATCGCCATCCAGGAAGGCCACGAAGGCGCCCATGCTCGGCAGCCCGGAACTGACCAGCATCGACGGCACCACCCGTTCGGAACCCGCGGTCCACCAGAGGCAGTAGCGTGGATAGCGTTCGGCGAAGAAGTGCCCGACCAGACTGGTGTAGTCCGGCGTGAAACCCTTTTCCGGATCGACCGTCATCCGCAGACCGCATTCACCGCCGCCATGCTCCAGCTCCGGCACCGACGCGTCTTCAAAGGCTGGCAGCCCAAGCGCCTGAATTCTGGCGTCCAACTCTTCGAATTCCGTGCCGTCCTCCAGGGCGGCCAGAGCCGCATCCTCCGCCTGGGTATACCAGTCAGACGCCTGTTTAGGCAGAGCCGCGATGTTGTCGCAGCGTTCAACCGCAACTGCGAGCGTCAGAGGGAAATAACGGCCAACCCGATCGACTGACGGCATCAAGACGCCCGTCATCACTTCACGCCCGCCGACCGTGGGCGAAAGCGCAAAGCGCCAGATCGGGCTGGTCATATAGATCGAAAGCCAGTCATCGCCGAGGCGATCCCGACTTGTTTGCAGTCCGTTCTGAAGCCAGCTATCCCAGGTCTCTACGAAGCTCTGCGGTAGGCGGCGCGTTATAAAGTCGCCCTTCGACGGCAGCTTTCCGTAAAAGCCCGGCGCGCAATCTGCAGAATCCGGCTGCCGGTCCGGTTCCAGGATATCAAGGGTCTCGTCGTTCATAACGGCTCTCTCACCACACCTCGCAGTTACAGGGAGGGTGGGCAGCGGAACTGCTGAAGTTCCGGCAAGGTAAAGGGATTCACGACGCTGTTGGCGCGCAGCTCGTAGGTAACGGTACGATTGCCAATCTCGAAGGTGACGTTGAAGCGATCCGCCAGTCCGCTGCGTTGGATCGAGGCTTCGTCAAGCATCCGGAACCAAGACCAGGGGCCCTCGCGGGAGATGCTCGAGCGCTGCCCAGGGATCAACGGCGCGAAAGATACGCGCACCTGGCTCGGTCCGTTCGGCCCCGGCCATTTCAGGCGGAAAGGACGTTGCGGTCCATGGCGATAGGAAATCGACTGACCATCCAGATCGAAAACCACCTGGGTCGCCTGTGCATCCAGATCCACCGGCATCATCTCGAATTGCACGCCCGGTGTCTGACCGCCACCGAAGAAGAGGCTATCGCGGATCACCGCGGCGCGCTGGAACTGCACCAGCACCGAATTGGGAATCCCGAGACTGACGTTGTCGACCCGCTGCCACTTCCAGGGGACGCGCGAGGTGTCCACGAAAGGTTTCAGATAGGTCTTAAAGAAGCCGTCGATTTTGCCGCCCGGTGCAAAGAGGCGCCCGAAGTCCTCCAGCGCGATCTCCGCATCGGCATTTTGGAAGACCGGATAGCGGTTATTGAGCGCCGCGCGGCAGGTCGGCAGAACCTCCGACTTCCAGGCCGCATCGATCTGAGAGCGCGCGCCGCCGACCGTAACCGTCGAGCTGCCTTTCGCCAGCGACGAGAGCCAGCCCTTAACCGGCTCCGGCAAGCGCGATGCGGTAGAGAGCACCATCTGTGCAGCGCCACCACTGCCGCCCGTAGCGGCCGAGAGGGCCGCCTGCCCCTGATTGCCGGAGATCGCGAGCTGATTAAGCTGCGTGTAGAGATCGTTCAGCCGCGAGATCGCACCATCCAGCTGCGTCGGCGCGCCCGGCTCACCCCGGGTGAGCGCATGCAGGCTTTCGTAATGCCGGTCGATGACGGCGCCGGGGATCTCGTTCCCCTCGCCCGCCTGCGCGGAACCGACGATATCCGCAAGCCGCTTAGACCGGGATTCGACGCGCTTCTGCGCGGCATCTTCCAGCGCATCGGCAGCGCCGCTCACAGCACCGGCAACACCGCCCGCCGCGGGCGGCGGCGCGGTCAGGGTCGTCTCCTTGGTGATGGAAAGCAGCAGTGATTTGACCGGTGAAGCGGTCGGCGCCGAGACGATATTCAGCACCTCGACCGAATGATTGAGATCCCGGAAAGGCACAATCGAGAAGTCCGCGATCAGAACATCCCAGAAGGCCTTGTAGTCATCGAAGTAGCGGCGCAGCACCTCACCCTTGAGGCGGCCGATCGCCTCGTCGCTAAGACCGATTTCTTCCTCGGGGCCGAGAACCCAGCTCTCCTGCGCGACTTCCTTGGCAACCTCGGTCACCTGCGGCAGGAAGACGCTCTGAAAACCGTTGTAGGTATAGAGTCCGGGGATGGGCTCGCTGAGCGGCTTGCCGGAACGGCGCAGGAAGACCCGGTTGCCATCCGCGCCGATCTTTTCGCTGGCCCGCCAGGGCGTCAGCTTACGCGCCTCGGGGCTCTGCTTGATGACCGCATAGGCCCGTTCGGATAGCGGGAAAGCCCGCAAACTCTGCTGTACACGCTGCACCAGCGGCCCATCGAGCGGAATCTGCTTCAGCGGTTCTTCCAGCAAAGCATCCAGATGTTCCACCAACGGCCCACGCACAGCCTCGTTGACCTGCCCCGGGAAGGTCGCGTTCCAGTCGAGGACCAGCCACTGGCGCACCAAGTCCGCATCGACGGGTCCCTGACGCCCTAGCATCAGATAGACCTTCAGGGCTTCGTAGAGATAGTCGGGCCGGCCGATGTTGTCGCGCAGCTGCCCTTCAAGCCGGACCAGGAGACGCGGAAGGAAGAGTGAAGACAGACCCCGCCGGTAGGCCGCACGCGCTTGCGCGCCCAGTTTGTCGCCCTGGTACAGGCCCAGGGTCATGGTCAGCGGCACAGTCTCATCCTGCACCGCATAGCCGGTCGGCATGTTCCGCAGCTCGTTCAGCGCCGGCAGAATACGCTTGAGATCGGCGTCTTCCACCGCGTCGAAGGAAAGCCCAGCGGTCGCCGCGTTATAGGCGGCAATGGAATCCTCGACTTCGCCGATCTTGCCGGTGTTGCCCGTGAAGCTGGTCAGCCAGGCTCCGGCCGCCCCCAACAACACCAATCCTGCAAGCGCATAGGCCGCATTCTGCATCCAGAAACGCCGACGCTCGACTTTTCGGTTGGCTGTGACGGCGCCGGCTTCGGCAAAGACCACGGAACTGAGCAAGCGGGTCAGGAAGTAACTCCGTCCGCTGCCCGAGTGAGCCGATAGAGACTGGCGCCCGATCCCGAAGGTTTGCGCCATGGTGCCCATCAGGCGGTCGATGGGCGTACCGTCCTGCGTACCGCTGGTGAAGTAGAAGCCGCGCAGCATGGGTACATCTTCGTAGCGACTAGGCTTGAAGATCTCGTCCAGGAACTCCTTGATCGGCCGCTTCAGGGAGGCGATCTGCTGGGGGAAGCCATAGATCAGGCTACGGCGCTGGATATCCGGCTCCTGATGGATGCGTTCCACAAGGCGCCCGTTCAGCCGGTCGACCAGGGCATCGAACTCTTCCTCGAACTGGATGACGGCCCCATCTTCCGTTTCCTTGCCCTCGAACTTGAAAGTCGCGCCCCAGACCTGATCCCGGTCCTCGCGCCCGAGATCGTCGAAGAACTCACTAAAGCCGGCCACCAGATCGGCCTTCGTGAAGAAGACATAGATCGGGAAGCGCACGCCGAAATAATCGTGCAGTTCGCGCAGACGCTGCTTCACCGCATGCGCATGGGCGAAGCGCTCGGTATCGCTGAGCGTGGCCATGTCCGAAAGGCTGATCGCCACGATAGCGCCGTTGATCGGCTGGCGCGCCCGGTAGCGTTTCAAAAGATCGAGAAAACCGGTCCAGGCCGCCTTGTCGACCGCCTGATGGCTGTCCTGGGTCGTATAGCGCCCAGCCGTATCGATCAGCACGGCCTCGTCGGTGAACCACCAGTCGCAATGGCGCGTGCCACCGACACCCTGGATCGAATCCTTGCCAAGCTTTTCCGCCAGCGGAAACCGCAGTCCCGAATTCACCAGCGCCGTGGTTTTACCCGCGCCGGGCGGTCCGATGATGATGTACCAGGGCAGCTGATAGAGGAACTTACGGCCACCCTTGCCGCCGCCAAGACGCGTGGTTTTGAGCAGGCCGAGCGCTTCCTGCATGCGTTCGTTCAGAACCGCCACTTCCCGGTCGGACGCAACAGTCTCTTCGCTATCGCCATCTCCGCCGCCTTCGGCCAGATCCTGCATCATCGAGCTGTCGGCCTTCTTGGCCCGCAGCATGGCGATCAGATTGACCAGTCCCCAGATCAGGAAGATCACCACCACCGTGAAGATCCGCACGGTCGCGCTCTCCAACGGCTGGAAGTCTGCAATCGCAACCAGCGGTCCGACGAACCAGATCAATAGCGACAGCAGCAACGCGCCGATAAAGGTGATGAACCAACGCGAACGCAGGACTTCGAGGAGTTTAGACATGACGTCTATCCTCCAACGTCAATAGCAAGAAAGGGCTGAAACAGTTCATTGGATCACCGCTCCTTCCTTGATCAGGATTATTTCGATCCGCCGGTTTTCGGCACGGCCTTCAGCTGTCTTGTTCGACGCGATCGGCTCGTTATCTGCACGCCCATCGACCGAGATACGTCCCGGATCCTTGAGATAGCCGGTCAGGATCTTGGCGACGGATGAAGCACGGGCGAGAGAGAGATGCCAGTTGGATGGAAAGCGCACGGTCCGGATCGGCACATTATCGCTGTGCCCGGCGACCACAACTTTTCCTGGTTCGGTGTTCAGCGCATTGCCGATCCGCTCGATGATCGCCAGGTAGCGATCCTGCACCGCCGCACTGCCAGACGCGAAAAGGCCTCTGTTCCGAACCCTAATGGTCAAGGCCTGCACATCTTCTGTCACGACCACGAGTCCCTGCGCGATCTCATCTTCCAGGAAACCTTTGATGCGCGGAAGCAGCTCGGATTTAATTTCCGGTGGTGGCGGTGGCGGTGGCGCATCGACGCGGGCCAGTTCAACAGGACCGGTCGGCGGCAGTTCCCGAAGCTCACCGGCCACGATGTCTGAATCGCTGTTCAGGCTGTAGCTGAAGCCAACGAACATCAAAGCCAGCAGAGCAGCGGTCGCTACGGCGATCACCCAAAGCGGCACATAAGAACTCAGGGGTTTGTGCCCGGCATCGACCCCGCGCCAGCGCGGCGAGAGATCGCGTTCGAAGTCACCGCGCCGCGAACGGATCATACGGAACAGGCCTTCGCGCACCTCACCGTGACGGATCGATCCGCGGGAGATAACCCGGTACTGCCCCTCGAAGCCCAGCGAGAGGCAGAGGTACATCAGTTCGAGCACTTCGGCGAAACGTCCTGGATCGCGTTCCAGCTTTTCCAGCAGATCGTAAAAGCGTTCGCCGCCAGATGTTTCGTTGTGGAACAGCGCCACCATGCTTTGCTGCCCCCAGGCGCTGGCCGCCCCCCAGGGTGTGTTCAGCACCAGATCGTCCAGCGTCGCGCAAAGCGCATAGCGTGCAGCCCGCACGGATTGTTGGCTCAGACCGGTTTCGTTGGCGCGGCGCTCGAAGGATTTGACTTCTTCGATTACCCGCCGGCGCAAACCATCGACATCCTGCAGTTGGCCAGAGTTTTTCAGCCGGATCGCGAGGCCGAGCAAGGCATTAGCCGCGCCGATTAAGGGGTTGAAACTGGCCTGGCTGATATCCGCAGCGGCGACATTCGCGCCGGCGCGTCGCGGCGCCACCGTTCTGTCCGGGTCAGCCCCTCCCCGGCTCGATGGCATCTGCGTCGTGTCCGACCCGCCTTGGCCTGTCCCCGCGCGACGCCCGCCGGGCGTCGGTCTCAAGACCGTGCGATCCTCATCAAAGGGATCGTCGTGACTCATGCTCTAAAACCCCTTTTCCCACTGCGCCCACCCGCAACGGCTCCCAAGCGATACAACGTCCCGCACTTCTTTCGTTCTGCGCCCGTCAATTCTTAATGGCCCAAAGCTCCATCTCGAGGCGCGGAAAATCTCCCGATACGTGGATCGCGATACCGCCCGAGTTCTTCAGCTGCTTCCAATACTGTCCGCTCTGATCCAATTCGAAGTAGGTCACGCCGGCATGATAGGGAATCTGCCGCGGCGCGACCGGCAGCGGGCGTAGCGCGATGCCCGGCAGTGCGACGTTGACCAACTCCCTGATCTGTTCCACCGAGCCGATCTTTGCCTGATTCGGGAAACCTCTGCGCAGCGTCTCGACCGGCAGATCCGCACGCACTGCCAGAACAAAACTGGAATTGCTGAGCAGGCCTTTATCCGTCAACGCCGCAACACGGATGCCGTACTTGCGTTCCTGCAGCGGGATCGGAATCGCCGTCTGCTCGAGGACGGCGCTCAGAGACTGACGCAACTCCTTCATCACAGGCGTGAAGGTGCCCTGCAGATCGTCGTGCCGGTAAACCCCGAACTTGCCTGGCCTCTTTCCCGGCGCGGTAAAGGTCGCGAGCTCGCCGGCGATCGAAAGGGCCACGGAGTAGAAGGTTTCCGGATGCACGTTCGCCGAGGAAGAAAGATGCGCCAACAAAGGCTCGTAGCGGTTTACGGCTTGCAGCAACAAGAAGTCCGCGATTTCAGCAACACCCTTGGTGCCGGATTCGGACACCCGCCCGGCCAGAGCCTCGCCTCGGTGATGGGTCAGACCAAGGATTTCACTGATCATACCGGCAAGCACCGAGTAGGCCGCGCAGTCCAGGCAGGGCGGAATATAGTGCTCATCCAGGACGGTGTTTTTGTCCGCCCGCACTTCGATGATCCGCGCCAGTCCGAGGCATACATAGCCGGCACGCTCGTCCGTTTCTAACAGGTAGCGCATGCGCAGTTTGCCGACCCGCATGTTCGAGACCGTTTCCGCGCCCATATTGCTGTCGACGGTCTCGACTTCCTCCGCCCCGTAACGTGCAATGCCATCGGACGATTCGCCGAGATCGAATTCGGAGCCTCCCGGCTGACGCACCGGAAGAGCGAGATAAACGATGCAGTCGCGGGCATTTTCCGGCAGTTCGAGCGGCGGCGGATGGTCCGTATCGTCCGGGATGCTAAAGGGCGTGCCGTCTTCGAGGATCCCCCGGCAACTGCTGACCGCGAATTTACCGGTCGTCAGAAGATCCTTGTTGATCTGCAGATCCTGAACACCCCAGGCATAAGGCCGGATCCCGTCGACCCGTCCACGCACCAGCCTCTCGAAATAGCGGTCGCTTTGCTGAAAGTGCTGGGTCTGAAGGAACATGCCTTCGGACCAGACGACTTTGTTATCCCATGCCATACATAGTCTCTCGGCTCACTTACCGCTCCCGAATGCCCCTCGCCGCGCGCGCGTCACTAAGGGACACCAGATGCTAGTCTTCTTCGGTCTTGGACAGGGCGACGGCCAGCGCATCGATCTGGACGGCGTAGCTGTTAACCTTTTCAGGAACCACATCGCCAAGCGCCCGCCAGACCGACGTCTCCGTCTCGCGGTAGGCGACGATCACCCCGACGTGCCGAACATCCGGTGAGACCTCCTGCGACAGCTTTTGCGCCGCGCCCGGCGTTACGATGATCTCCTCGCGGCCGATCATATCGGGCCCCAAAATCGCGGCATCCTGTTCGAAAAGCTGAAAGAAATCCGCTTCTTCGAAAGCGTTCGGCGATGCCAGGTGATAGACTCTCAGAACGACCGGCGACGCCCGCCCCTGGGAATTGGGATTGATGTTCAACGCGGCGGAAATCGAGACATCAACGACGGTCGGCGAGGGCTTTTTCTCTGCGCAACCGCTCAAAACGACCAGAACCGCAAACAGACAATAAATCAGTCTCACATTCATTCTCCCCGCTGGATTCGCAGTCTGATGCGACATCTGCCGCCAAAACAACTGCGTTCCTCTTTTGAACGCCCCCGATGCCGGTCGTTATCACACCCCGAAGCACCGCCCCATCGTTCACATTCTCTATCCGGGTGACCCGATCATCTGACCGAATCGCCGATCCGCGCAGAGTAGCACAGATTTATCCGCCTTGGCCGCGCCGCTTTCGTCTGAAAAATCAATGGCGTCGCTTAGACCTTACACTTTTTTCGCCTGTTCCTCGTATGCCCGCGCAAACTCACGGCCGAAGAGGCCGTGAAAATCGTCCTCTGCTTCCTTCGCTATCTCCGCATAAAGCTGAGTAAAGAGTTCCCAGTAACGCGCTTTCTTGGAACCTGGCAGGACCTTATCGAGTACCGAGCCTTCCTGCAGGCGATCTTCCAGCTCCTTTGGATCAAAACGCAGGAGCAGAGCCTTCAACGCGACCTGCATGCCTGCCATCACCGCAATCTGGTGAGCCTTAATGTCCGAGAACCCCTGATCGACGGCACGGCGCGGCGTCAGATAGCCACGACTGGTATTACCCAGCATGGCTTTCAGCGCCTCTTCCACATTGACGGTGAACTTCAGCGGATTATTGTCTTCGGCACGAATCATCGTCTGATCGAGACGAAACTCGTTCTTGATTGACTGCCGTACTTTCAGAACTTCCACCAGGCCGCGCACCAGATCACGATAAGTCTGGCCGACCGTGCGCATCATTTCGATCCGGGCCGCTTCCGGAACATCGAGGTCGGTCAATTCCGCACCTTCCAAAAAGGCGCGCAGCAGTGCCGCCTCGGCATCGCTGACGGTTGCGGACATAGGCGCCGCTGCAGGCGCTGGCGCCGCGGCCTTGGCCGGCGCCGGAGGAGCAGCAGCTTGCGGGGGTTCTACAGGTGCCGAAGGCGCAGGCGGCGCCTGAGGTTGCGGTGCTGCGGATGCCGGCTCTTCTGGAGACGGCGACAAGAGATCATCGGCATCCCAATCGTCCGGAATCTGGTCTCCAACGACTTTCGGCGGCTGGAAAAATTCATTGGGTGACGGCACGTGATCCTGTTCGGACTCGACAGGGTCCAGTGAATTCTCGCTGGAGTTCGACGGGTTCTTGGGCATCAGATCGCCGAAGAGATCGTCGTCATCGGGGATCACCGATCCACCGGAACCCGAGCTTCCTGAGCCGAGCCCGGCAAAAAGCGGATCTTCGTCATCCCTGCGCGCGGCAGGCGCATCCAAGATATCGTCAAAAGGATCCTGCGAACCGGCTCCAGGCCTCATGGGTGCAGGCTCCGGCGCGGCGTTACCGGCGTTTTCGGAATTGATCGCGAAGGGATCCAAGTCCTCGCCTATACCAACCCCAAGCACCTTGGCAAAGGAATCGAGATCCGGCACCGGCGCGGCCTCGGCGGCTTCGTCGATCTCCAGCCTGATCTCGTAATCGCCAATCTTCAGGCGGTCGCCATCGCCTATTGATACCGTAGACCCACGCTCCATACGCTCCGGCGAGCCGTTAAGGAACACACCGTTGGTGCTGGTGTCGGTTATAGAGAACTGTCCGTCGCGAAACTGAATCGAACAGTGATTCTTCGACATGTGAGGGTCCGGCAAGACCCATTCATTGCTCAAGCCACGACCGATCCTACCGCCCTGAGAGCCGAAACTGTGGCTGACATCCTGTGGATCCGGCGGTTTGACATCGCCGATAATGGTCATTCGCAAAATCATGTAATTCTCAGGTACGTTCCCCGTCTCGCGTCCATCTTACACACGCAATACCGCCACACACCATGCCTGGATCGCGGAAATCAGAAAAAACGATAAGAAAAAGATACTTATAGCAAGCTGCAGAGGCAGAAGCCTATCTCCGCAGCTTGGTCTTAGTTGGCATCCCGACCGCTGCCTCCGCGTGCCACATCGAGGCCTTGGGTCAGGAACCTGGCGAACTTCTCTGGCGCGTTTTCAGGCTCGGTCTGCACTGCGGCCAGGATCACGGCGCCCGAGACGGCAGCGCCGGTTAACTCTTCACCGGGCGGCACCACAGGCGCATCTTCCGGCGCCATGGAGCCCGCGCTCCAGAACGCCGCCACCGCAGCCCAACTCGCCGAGGTATCCATCGGCGTTTTCTCTGCCAGAGCCATAGCCTTACGGCGATTTTCATCAACCGGTTTGTAGACCCAGGCTTCGGCGGCATCCAGTACCGCCGCATTATCGGGCGAGGCGTCAGTGCTGGTCACCGCGCGCGCACAGAGACAAGCCCACCAAACCGCCTCGCGCTTCGGCAGCGCATAGGCGAGGAAACGTGCAGCATCCGCAAAACGCTGCTCCGCCATCAAGCGCTCGATAAACGAGGCCGGAGTGGACGTCTCGTCGAGCAGCTCAGCAGCCTCCGGGTCCAACTCGTACAGGCGGCACACTTCGGCCGCCGTCGAGGCTTGGACTTTCGTGAGTGCCGTCATTTTAACCGCTCACCTTCGACATGTTTCCCAATTGATCCCGATTGATCCACGAAACTCATCCAAAAATTCCCGACAGAACCTCCTGTCACATCGAGAACACTTAATTGATCATTACTATTCCACCCTTGACGGTCAGCATTCCTGATCCCTCGACCGTGGTCATCGGCGACTTCAGATCCGCCTTCACATCACCCTGTACCGTAACCATCATTCCTTTGATCTTAATGCCGGTCTGATCGATCTTGATCGAGTTGCCCCCGACCTTCAGAAGAATCGACTGCATCGCTTCGACTGTGATCTTGCCGGCATCCGCCTTAACGCTGATGTTGCCCAGCTTGACGGCAAGGGTGTCGTTGCCCTGCGAGACCGTCACCGACCGGTTGCCCTGGCCAACCTTCAGCGTGTCATCACCCTGGCTGACTTCCGTCGTCCTGTTGTTGGTAATGGTTCTGGTCTGGTCGTTGTCGACTTCCAACGTGTCGTCATTCTCGACCTTGCGCATGAAATCCTTCTGCGCATGAAAGTAGACCTCCTCGCTGCCCGCCTTGTCCTCAAAGCGCAGCTCGTTAAAGTCTTCCGTCCCGCCATCTTTAGAGCTTCGGGTTTTGATCCCACTCTGCGTCTTGTTTGACGGTAGCGCATAGGGCGGTTTGTTCTGGTCGTTGTAAACGCAGCCGGTTACCAGCGGCCGGTCGTAGTCGCCGTCGAGGAAGCTAACGATCACTTCCATGCCGATACGCGGCGTGAAAATGGTTCCCCAGTTTTTACCGGCCCACATCTGGGTTACCCGCAGCCAGCAGGAGCTCTTTTCATCGTCGTTGCCATAGCGGTCCCAGTGGAACTGCACATGAATCCGGCCATGCTCGTCGACGTCGATCTCTTCGCCCGACGGCCCGACCACGACCGCGCTCTGGGGGCCGTGCGCGCGGGGGATCGGCGTTATGCACTCCGGCCGCAGGATCGTGTCCTTGGGAACACAGGTGAATTCATTGGCGTAGCTTGCCGTGCCGCCTGAGCCGCCGAGGAAGGTCGGATCGCGTCCATGATGGACCACCCGCGACAGGACGTAGTCTTTATCGTTCTCCGCGTCCACGCTGTGCATGGTGATCCGGAATTTGTATCCGGGCGCGAAGGTCGCACAGTCGCCGGCACCCTCCACGGTCTCGTAGGAAGCCTCTTCCGCTTCCATGCGCAACTTGACCGAATTGTTTCCTTCCGAAGCCGTTTTGTAGTGCCCCGGGTACTCATAGACCTCGTATTTTTTGAAATCGGAGTTCGATAACACGGTGTTGGTTTTCGCACCCAGATCGGTCGTCGAGGTTTTAAACTCGTAATCGCTCTGCGCCCACTTGCCGGACTTGAACTCGAAGCTCGGCGTCCAGGCATTGATGCTGCCGCCCGCAACGCTGCTCGGCCGGTATTCCACTTCCGACTGCGCCGCATCTTCGTAGGCGCCGACATGATCGGCGATGACGAGCGTATGCTTGCCCTGTTCGTGCTTATGGAAATAGAAGAATCCGTAGCGCTCCATCAGGCGCGACAGGAAGTCGAAGTCACTTTCATTGAACTGAACGCAATATTCGAGACTGGGCGAGTCTTGCTGGATCTTCGTTTCGTAGTCGGAGAGTCCAGCATCGGAGAGCACCTCTTCGATGATCGCCTTGACCGTTTTTTCCTGGAAAATCCGGCAGTCTTCTGTCCGGCTCAAGAGCCAGAAGTTCGGAACGACTTCGGCACGGTAGCTACGAAAGCCCTGCCCGACCATACCGCCGGCCGCAAAACGACGGACGATACCGTTGAACCAGCGCCTTTCGGTTCCGCCGGAAAGCCCGACGCTGAAAGAGACATTCTTTCCCAGGATGTCATTTGGATCGATATCGGTCTTTTCAGAAAGCAGCTCGAGATCGAAACGGAACAGACGCGACGACTGCTCCTCGCCTTCAAGGCCGGACAGCAATAGCGTATCCGCCCCCAAAGGGGTTTCGATAGTCAGCAGTCTGCCATCCTGCGTCCAAGCCACGATAAGTGCCGCGTCCCTTAGATGCCGGAAACTTCGCTTGTTTCAAAAAAGCGAAATCTCAGGTCAATCTCTCGTCAGGCAGTCAGAGAAGCACAACGAATTTATCGTGTCTAATCTAGCTAAGACCGCTATGCATCAACGCCGCTGACGGGTCTGGTCCGCTCTAGGAATGCACCTTGAACCCGCGGCGCAAAGAAACCTTCACGCCGCGGGTTACAAGAACAAACCGAGAGAGATCAGACTTTCTTGGTGGTCGAGAGATCGTAGCCGGCAGGAATAGGCGATCCTGCTTTGTGCTTCTCGTCGAACGGCGTGTACTTCATCTCAATCTTGGTGAAGTTAACGCTGACCGACTCCGAGGGCCGATCGCCACCACTGCTGACGCTGTAGCCGGACACCAGACAGTTGGTCAGTTCGTAGGTCAGGTAAATGTCGCCCGGGCTGCCCGTGCTGACGAGATGAATTTCGACCTTCTTGCCGGCTGCGCCGGTTGTCGATTCCGTAAAGAGATGCGCAGAAGATGCATCGAGAGTCTTAACGAATGTGACTTCACTGATCGAAGGCTCGGAAGCTTCACGCCCTGTGGCAGCACCCGTCGGCGTCATGATTGCGCGGCCAGCGCCCCACTGCAGCGACGAAACGTCAATCCACTTTTTGTGTTTGTCGTGAGTCGCATCACCGTCAATGCCTTCGTACTTTACATAAATTGCCATGATCGCTTGCCTCCAAAAAAAGACGTTTCAGTTTGCCTTGGTTGCAGGTTCCAAAAATAAAACCCGCTGTTCTTGTCGTTCTGAAACCTATGGGAATATTTACCCTATACGGTATTCAAAACCACCACTTTCGTCTACCGAAACACTGACGTCCGTGATATCGCCGCCTTCAGCCATGCGCTCAAGGAACAACGCTGACATTTCGGGCAGCATGGTTCGGGAGAGGATACTTTCGATATTGCGTGCGCCACTCTCGCTTTCCTTGCAGCGCTCCGCGATCGAATCGATAAGGGCAGGATCGTAGTTGAACTCCGCTTTGTAGTTTTCCCGCACGCGGGTCGCGATCCTGTTTAACTGAAGCTTGATGATGCCTTTGATGACATCGTCACTTAGCGGGAAGTAGGGAACCAGGGTGACACGACCGAGAAAGGCCGGCTTGAAAACCTTCAAGAGCTCGGGACGCAGGGCCTCGGCAAGGCCGGCTTCGTCCGGCATGGTCTCCGGGTCTTCGCACAGGCCGGCGATGGTATCGGTGCCGGCGTTCGAGGTCATGATGATGACCGTGTTTTTAAAGTCGATGTCGCGGCCTTCGCCGTCACGCAGCATGCCCTTGTCGAAGAGCTGATAGAACACGTCCTGCACGCCGGCGTGCGCCTTTTCCATCTCGTCGAAAAGGATCACGCTGTAAGGCCGGCGCCGCACCGCCTCAGTCAGAACACCGCCTTCGCCGTAGCCCACATAGCCAGGCGGCGAGCCCATCAAGGTCGAGACCTTATGCTCTTCCTTGAACTCGGACATGTTGATCGTGGTGACGTTCTGCTCGCCGCCGTACAGAAGCTCGGCCAGAGACAACGCGGTTTCCGTCTTACCGACACCGCTGGTCCCGCAGAAGAGGAACACACCGATCGGCTTGCGTGGATCGGTCAGTTTCGCGCGCGAAGTCCGCATGGCCTGTGCGATCGCGTCCAGAGCATGGGACTGTCCGATGATCCGCTTCTCAAGATCCTCTTTGATGTTCAGAACCTGACGGATCTCGTTGGAGACCATCCGCCCGACCGGGATGCCGGTCCAGGTCGCGACCACCGCCGCCACCGCCTGGCCGTCGACGCAAACCTGCAACAGCGGATGCTCGCCCTGCAGCTCGTCGAGCTGCGAATTCAGCTCGGCCAGCTCGGCAAGCCACTTCTTCATATCTTCTTCCGAAGCCGGCTCCTGCGGCGCTTCACCTTCGGCGGCCTCGTCGCCCTCGGCATCATTGCCGCCGTGCGCGGCTTCGAGCTTGTCGCGCAGATCCCGGATCTGGTCGATCAGATCCCGCTCCTTCGACCAGCGTTCTTCGAGCTCAGTCAGCTCGCCGCTGACCTTTTCTTTCTCTTCAGCGATCTCCGCGAGTTTGGAAGTGTGCGCGCCACCGGTTGCGGACTCGCGCTCAAGAATGCCCGTCTCGACCTCGATCTGTTCAAGCCGACGGCGCCGGTCCTCGATCTCCGGCGGAACGGCTGCCTGACTCATGTTGACCCGCGCACAGGCAGTGTCCAGCAGGCTGACCGATTTGTCCGGCAGCTGACGGCCGGGAATGTAGCGATGAGACAGCCGGACCGAATCGATCACGGCCTCATCCAGAATGCGCACGCCGTGGTGCTGCTCCAGCGTCCCGACCAGCCCGCGCATCATCTCGATGGCGACGGCTTCGGTCGGCTCCTCGACCTTGACCACCTGAAAGCGGCGCGCCAGCGCGGCGTCGCGCTCGAAATACTTCTTATATTCAGCCCAGGTGGTCGCGGCGATGGTGCGCAGCTCGCCACGGGCCAGCGCCGGCTTCAACAGGTTCGCGGCGTCGCCCTGCCCCGCCTGTCCACCGGCCCCGATCAGAGTGTGCGCTTCGTCGATGAACATGATGATCGGCTTCGGCGAAGCCTTGACCTCTTCGATCACCGACTTCAGGCGGTTCTCAAACTCGCCCTTCACGCCCGCGCCAGCCTGCAAGAGACCGAGATCGAGGGTGTGGAGCGCAACGTTCTGCAGCGCGGGCGGCACGTCGCCAGACGCCAGCCGCAGGGCAAAGCCTTCAACGACCGCCGTCTTACCGACGCCGGCCTCACCGGTCAGGATCGGGTTGTTCTGCCGCCGGCGGGTCAGGATATCAACGATTTGACGGACCTCGGGATCGCGGCCAAGCACCGGGTCGATTTTCCCTTCCTTGGCCCGCTGGGTCAGATTGATGGTGAACTGTGCCAGCGCCGTTCCACCGGCTGCCCCTGTTGGCGCGGCAGCCGCCTCGCCGCCGCCTTCGCTAACCGCCGCGACCGCTTCGCCAATCGCCTCGTCGCTGTCGGCCACAATCTTCATCATGTCACGCTGCAGCGCATCGGCAGGGATGCGTGCAAACTGAGCAGAGCTCTCGCGGGCGATCGGCGCCAGGCCATCGTCCAGCAGCAACGCGCAAAGGAGATGACAGGAACGGACTTTCGGCGCGCTGAATTGCAGCGACGCGAGGACCCAGGCCTCGCGCGCCAGCTTTACCACCTGCGGTGAAAGTGCGGGCGCGCGGCTGTTGCCTGTCTTGATCTTGTCGAGGACTTTCGTCAGGTCAGCGATCAGACGCGACTCATCGACCTCGTAATGCCGGAGCAACAACTGCAGGTCGGTGTTGTTGGTCTCGAGCAGCTTGAGCAGCCAGTGCTCGATCTCGATGTTGTAGTGGCTGCGCGAGAGGGTCAGGCCGGCTGCACTCTCAAGCGACGTACGGCAGGTCCCGTTGAGCTTCCCGACAAGCGCCTTTAGATCCACTGCTGCCATCTGTCCCCCTTCTCGCGATGCATTTCATATGTATGCATCCGATTTTTTATTTCTACGCTATTTTCGCGAAAATCGTAAGCCCTATTCTTACAGTAACAAAATGAAGGCTGTACGACAGCTCTTTGTTTTCCCTTAGAACATACCCAGCCCCTCCCAGATCGGCTTTTTCAAGGAGAGAATTTCCTCAAGCCTTTCAGACACATGCCGCAGGTTGTTTTCGCGGCCTTCAACGGGCTCTCCGTCCTTCAGCATACGCTCGCCGCGTTGCTCGTAAGCCTGCCACACAGCCTCGGAAAATTTCTGCATTTCCTGCTCCAGGCCCTCGCAGAGCCCCCAGAAGCAATGCGTCTCCAGACTTGTCACAGGCACGGCGCTGCCGAGTCGACGAGAGGCCAGCGCCGCCGAAACCTGGGTAAGATCGTCGCGTGCCTGACGCACAATTTTATGGTTGAAGTCTCGAAGGCTGTCGGCCCCGCTCATCGCTTGCGGCACGCTGAGCGGTTGTGCCTGGTTAGAGCCGATCAGGATGCCGGCAATTTCCTGCATGGTTGAATCTGGATGCTTCTTGATCGAGGAAAGAGACATGATCTCCGCCATGGACTTCGGTCCCGTCGCCAGCGCATCGAACACCTCATTATAGACGTCGGCGGCCACCTCGATATGTCCTCGTGGTGACAAAACCTTCGTCGTCGCGTCACCGCGCGGCACCATGCTTGCCACCTCCAGCTCGGCGAAGACCTGCTGCTGACGTTGGCGGCTCATCCGGCGGGCACCGCGCACGAAGATGTCCTGGCGCAGAGACCGGGAGAGGAAGTAGTCCTTGAAGGTTTCGCGGATCTCCGGGATCTGGATTTTATCCAGTACCTGCTTTTGATCCGGATTGAGCGTAAGGTCGGGAAAGTTCTCCAGCAAAATCGTCGAAGCGACGAAGCTCAGCTTCGCCGGCGCAAGATCGCGCGCCACATCCGCATGATAGAGCGGCACCCAATGCTGGTTCAGGTACTCGTGCGCCAGATAATGGCCGCCCTCTCCCTCCCAGGTCTTGATCAGATAGTCGAGGCGCTGATTGTCGGCGAAGAAATTTGCGCCGCTGTCACGCAGTTCGCTGGCGAACTTCAAGGCCCGCTCGACCTGCAGATCGCTGCGCCCGGGCATCAGGCGCGCAAACTCACTGAACATCCGCTGCAGCGGCAGGCCAGCCGTCGTATCGGGCATGGAGTTGTAGCTAACGTAAAGCAGGCCACCCGGCTTGAGGTAACGGCTGAGGAACTTCACGATCGCCTGCTTGTTGTCTTCGCTGATCCAGCTGTAGACGCCGTGCATGGTCACAAAATCAAACTGGGGCAGCTCGACGCGCCCTTCGGCGAAGTCCTCGAAGCTCGCCTCGTAGAAGGTGATGTTGGAAAGACCGGTATCCGCGACCTGTTTCTCCGCGCGCACGATATGCGCCGGATTGAAGTCCATGGCGTGAAAGTCGCCTTGCGGATTGGCGGCGGCCAGGGCAAGCGCCGTAAGCCCCTGCCCGCACCCCAGTTCGCAGTAGCTAAAGCCGCGATCCAGAGGCACAGGCTCATAGCCGTTCAGCATACATGCGAAGTTGATGTAAACCGGCGCCTGCTGCTTATAGAAGCCGGGCACATACTCGATGTCGGAGATGTAGCCCGCATCCCAAGAACTCATCCGCTTTCCTCAGTCTATTCGTAATTGTCCAGTGAGAAGACCGCGTCGGAAACGTCCGCGCGCGCGTCCTGTTGATTGACCCAGGTGTTCCATCCGAGGCGCGGTCCCGGTCCGTCCTGCGCCCCACCGAGCTGCAGCGGCGGCACCTCGTCGCCGCGCAGGGTCAGTTGCACGTCGAAGCTCTTATCAGCGCCAACGAACAGCCGCGTCATCTGCGCGAGCTTCAGAAGCTCGTTTCCTTCCGGCATAAAGGCGACGAACTGCTGATAGCTGAGCGGCCCCATCCGGATCCGGAAACTGCTCTGCACGTCCCACACCCGAGAACCGACAACCGCATCGACGCCCAACTGGCAAAAGCCCGGATCGAGGATCGGATCTGCCGGCAGGGATGTGCATTCGTCCGCGGCAAGAGAGAGCCAGCGGCCCTGAAACTGGTCGATCTCCACCTCGCGTTCGAAGAAGTCTGAAAGCAGGGCCTCCAGCGCGACCGCCGAAGGCGGCGAGTGGCTGAGGTGTCCGCCATAGTGCAGCAAGAGCTGATCATCGAACGCCAGGCGGTTGCGCAGGTTTGCCTCTCCGAACCCAATCGCGGCGAAGAGGCTCGCGGTGATCGGGTCTTCCTGCTCCCTTCCCGTGCGCTCATAGACCTGCGGCAGGCGATACTTTTCCCAGGCGCGCAGAAAGAGAGAGATGATCCGGTGATTGAAGAGATCGAAGAAATCGCGCAGCGCCGTGTTTTTGGCGCGGGTCTCCTGAATCAGCGTTTGCGTATAGTGTTGCGGCAGTACACCGCTTGGACCGGTCAGGCCCATGAATCCGACCGTCATCTCGACCGGCGGCGCCGCCTTTTCCCCACTCCCGTCCGCCTGCGGCTGAACCAGACGGCTGATTTCGTTCGGTGGAAAGTGTAAGGCGGGTAGCGCCCGAAAACGCACCGCTTCGCGATCAGGCGCCGTATCCTCACCGACCACGCCATCGCCGCCACGCGCAGAAAAGTCGTTGGCGTCGTCTTCGGTGCGATCGCCATCGGACGCCGCCGAAGGTCCGGCCCTCCGCGCACGGCCTTTCTCCGCTGCTTCCAGCAACCGCACCGCCTGGAAAAATCCAAAACGATGGGGCGCGCGAAACAGCTCGTCGATCAGAGAAGAGTCCGGTCGCCGGCTCTCGGTGGCCATTTCCGCAATACTCCAGACCGGCCCTTTACGCGGGCGGTCATACGGGTGAAGGAATTGATTGAGCAGTAAAGACCCAGGAAACGTTCCAGAACCTGCGCCAGTAGGAAGAGACCGTTCCCAGAGAACCCCTTTTCGTCGAACTCGACTTCCACTTCCATACCCCGGCAGACACCGCCGACACCGAGCGAAGCCGCCCGCGCCGCAACCCGCCGGTTCTTTACCGAGAGTACGGAGTCGATGACGCCCCGTGTCTCGGCGGAATCCCGGAAATCGTAGAGCTTGAGGATCTCCCGCAGGGCATCGGCCCCCTCGCCGCTTTCCGCATCTGTGATCGACAGATGGTTCAAGCTGAGATGAGAGATCAGACGCCAGTAACCACGCTGCCCCGCAGGCGGTCTGAGAGTATCGGTCGGCGCGGTAATACAGCTGAGCTTGGTGACTGGAGACGCCCCCTCCACGAGCTGAAGGTAAGGATGTCCGCCGCCATAAGGCAGCTTACCTGGCAGATCGCGGTTCAGGCCTGTAATCCCGACGGAGACGGTCCAGTTGGCCGGCGTGGAGGGAGTGTAATCCAGATCGACGAGCGAGAGGTAAACCTCTGTGCCGCGATCGAACTGACCCGCCGGCCGCCGCGCCGCCTGCCAGAAGCGGAGATCCTTTCGCGGATCGCCGCTGTGCTTCAGCGAATAGAACGGTGCAACCTCCTGGGTCTCGCCGTCGGGCGAGGACATGGAAACGCTGTCGACGGAAAAGACCTCTGTAACCCCCTCGCGCCGTGCATCGGGCACGATCCGATATTCGTGCGAGGTCTGGTTCAGAGCAATCGGCTCGGCCCGCTGTTTGAAGAGATTGGCCATCGGCGTGCAGCCGAGTGCAAAGGTCTCCGCCGAGACACTGCGCTCCAGATCGCTCGAACTGCGGTTCAGATAGATAAAGACATCGAGCTTGTTGCCCGCCTCCAACAGGACCTTACTTTCCAGACCGGTCAGGTCGAAGAAGAGGAACTTCTCAGGAAAGGCGAAGTACTCCGTCAACAGCCGGTAGCCGACAAAGGAACGCGCCGGATATGGCAGAATGCCCTCATCCCGCTCGAAGCCCACCGGTTTGATGGAGTCCCGGCCGAGGATCACCGGATTGGGATCGGAAACACCATCGGCCAAAGCGACAGAGACGGCATTGTTGAAGAGCAGCTCGTGCAGCGGCAGAACCTGTTGCGGCTGGCCGCGAAGGAAAAAACGCAGGGACTGCGGTCCCAGCTTGGTAAAGGTCATTTCCTTGCTGAGGCACTTCAGGCTCAACCGCAGAACGGCGACAGCTCCGGAAGCGCGTGGATTGGCCGGCGCTGCCAGCGGGCGTCCGCTCAAAGTCGCGTTCTCTACCGTGATTGGCCAGAGCGTTGTGTCGTAACAGGTCGTAAAGCGGCAGGACTCGCCACCGACCGCCTCGGTCTCGATCTCGGTCTGCCTTGGAATGTCATAGGAGCCGGTATGATCCGCCTGACACTCGAACTGCACGATCGACATCGAAGGTATCGGCGCAAGGTAATGCGGATAGAGCGCGCCAATGAGCGCATCGGTCAACTCGGGAAAGTCGTCGTCAATCTTGTGGCGAATGCGCGCGGTAAGGTAGGCGAACCCCTCGATCAGACGTCCAACGTGCGGGTCTTCGACCGCATCCGCGCTCAAACGCAATCGGCTGGCAATCTTAGGATGCGCGTCCGCGAACTCGGCCGCGAGCTTGCGAACATACGTCAGTTCGCGATTGTAATATGGCAGCAGTTCATCAGCCATTGGGCTTGGTCACCGAAAAATTATGGGTCACCGGATCCAGGCTGGAATCGAAGACCATCGATTCCGGCGTCGGATCGGCATAGACCAGAGCCTCGACCCGGAACCGCAAAGTCCGGTCCAAAGGCTCCGCATTATCGAGCATCACCACCTTCAAGGATTGGAAGCGCGGTTCATGCCGGCGGATCGCCAGCTCGAGCTCCCGGCAGAAGTTCTCCCGGTCCTGCTGCGTCGCGACGTCGATGCGCGTCACATCCGGAATGCCGAAATTGATCAGCGAATGGTTCAGTTCCTTCAAGCCAGACGGCCAGGACAGATGCCGCTGCCGGCTGTTGAGCAGTGCTTCCAGGTCGCGCCGGATGGCATTGCGGAGCTCGATCAAGGGCTGGCCACGGGACTTCGGCCGTTCGCGACTTTCGTCCGGATGCTCGTCGAGCAACCGGTCCAGCACGGACGGAAGAATAGGTTGATCGGGATCGATCCGGGCCATGCGAACTTCAGCTTCCGACGTCGAACTGCAGGCTTTCGAGCTGCATGATCGGCAGCATCTCTTCACCGACCAGGAAGCACCGCTGACCGACGCCGCGCGCCGGGTCGCCCTCTTTGCCGATCCAATCGGAACTGCGCCCTAGCAAGGCCTGATCATCGACCTCCTGCCCCTCTTCCATCGCGTCGCTCGGTGGCAGGTAGATCGCGGGAATGAAGACATCGCCGTCCGGCCCCTCGACAACATCGACCGTGGCGCGCCGCCAAATTAGATCCAGTGGGCGTTCGGGGGCATGAAACTCCATTTCACGGACCCGGGCCGCCTCGACCCAGAAGTACTTGCCGGTGCTGGTCAGAACCTCGAAGAAGGGCCCGCAGACATCGTCCAGATCGCGAAAGTCATCGAAGGCCTTTCCGTTGCAGGTCCCGCTCAGGCTTTTCCGCGAAGCTTCAGCCTCCTCGAGCAGCTTCGCGGCGCCCGCGCTGTCGCCTTCCCGCAGCAAGGTAACCGCCTCCAGATGTTTGCTCAGGGCCTCCGAGGGCTTTTCCAGGAATTCCGGCACCCGTCCCGCGCTGAAGAGCTCGCGCCGGGCCTGGTCTCCGCGGATGAGCTGCCGGATCATGGCGACGCCCACGGCGACATCTGGGTTCTGCGTGGAAACCACATCGAGCAGTTTATCGGCCCGCTCCAGGTTGCCCGCGAAGCACAAGAGCTCCGCCAGAAAGCCGCGCCGCCCTTGGTCCACCGGGTTCTTGCGCACCTCATCGTTCATGGCGGAAATCGCGTCCGTCAGATTGCCCGCCTGATACAGCTCTTTGGCGCTTAGGGTCATGAGGCGATCCTTTCAGTTACCGTTTTATGCGGGCCCGACGGAGGAAAGTTCCGTCACCAGTTTAAAGGAAGAAATAACCTGATCGAGCTGCGCGTGCGGCTGCAGATGAACAGTGCAGGCGTAGACGCCGGGCCGCCCCGGCGTTTCGCGCACCGAAACCTGGCCTTCGCGCAGTGGATATTTTGCTTTTTGTTCCGGCGAGGCGCCGTCAACGGCGGAGCAGTAATTCAGCAACCAGCGCTGCAGAAAGTCCTCACACTCCTCGGCGGAAATGAAGGAGCCGACCCGGTCGCGCCCCATAACCTTCACGTAGTGGCTGAAGCGCGAAACACAGAGAATGTACTGCAGCATCGCCGAGAGGCGCGCGTTCACGTTGGCAGACGCCCGGTCGTAACTTTGCGGAAGCTGTATCGACTGATTGCTGTAAAAGACCGAAAACGGACTGTTGGAACACTTGCTCAAGGGAACAAAGCCCAGATTGCTGAGTTCCATCTCCTGGACTTCAGAAATCGAGACATCCGTCGAGTACTTAATCGCGATGCCGCGTCGGTCCGTCGCGAAGCTCGGAACCGTCAATCCCGGCACCAGGCCATAGCCGACCACATCGCGCGCGGCGCCGCGGATATCCGCGAACCAGCCGCTGTCGAAGAAGTTGCGGATCAACACCGCGCCGAAGGAATAGGCCGCGTTTCCCCAGAGATAGCGGCTGTCGTCGTTCCCGGTGACATCCTCGATGTAACGGAAACCGTAATCCGGCGCCGCGCCGTCGCCATAGGGCAGCCGCATGAGAATACGCGGGAGCGTCACACCGATGAAGCGTGAGTCTTCCATCTCTCGCAGCGAGCGCCAGCGGTCGTATTCAGGCTGCCGCAATGCGGCGTTGAGATCGATCGGTATGCCCAAGTCGCGAAAGCTGTCGAGGCCGAGAAGTTCCGGCGCCGCCCCCAGAATGACGGGTGAGAACGCGGCCGCGGCGACCTGCGCCAGCGACTTCAAGGTCGAGACGTCATCCGTGGGGTGGTCTTTGCCCCGCTTGTGCCGAACCTCGTAGTCGCCGATCAGCACGCCATAGGGCTCGCCGCCCGGCATGCCGAATTCATTTTCATAAATCTTGATAAAGAGCTGGCTCTGATCGAACTCGATCGCGCGCTCCATATCACGCGTGACTTCCGCCCAGGACACGTCCAACAGCTTGATTTTGACCCCGGGCTCTTCGTCTGCCTGTTCGACCAGGTACTCGACGCCCCGCCAGGACGCCTCGAGCTTCTGAAACCGTGGGTGATGGAGGATCGCATCGACCTGGTCCGACAAAAGCCGGTCGAGGTAGGCAATGTCCCGATCGAGTGCGGCCAGGATCGCGTTTCGATCGTAGGGCGGTTGCAGGAGTTTGCCGTCGCCGAACCAGAGCCGCAGGCCCTGGATCGTGTGACCCGTAGTGAGGAACGCTTGAAGCCGGTCGCCGTCGCCCATCACGCCCGTCGCCTGGCTCGTGCTCCCAACAGCTTCGGAGCGCCGCTCCCGAAGCGCAGCGGAGACACCAGCAAGCGTGACTGCGGCCTGAGTCATAGCGACTTTGTCATGGCAATATTTCTGACCGGTCCGAAAAGACCTCTGACGCGGCCGATGGCAGAGCTAAGCCCAACCCTCGGCCGCGTAAAGAAGCCTTCCAATCGCCGGTCTCCCCCGACCAGGCGAAATCAGCCGCCGATCTGCGGAATCTTGGCGACCATCCGCATGGAGGTGGTCAATTCCTCCATCTGCAGCCAAGGCCGCATCCAGGCCACGGCATTATAGGACCCCGGCGCACCCGGGATTTCCTTGACCGAAACCTTCGCTTCGGCCAGCGGATACTTCGCCTTCATTTCCTGACCAGAGCTGGCATTGCCGTTCACGTAGTTGAGGATCCAGCGGTTCAGCCAGTCTTCGCAATCCGAAGCTTCCATGAAGGAACCGATCTTGTCGCGCGCCATGATCTTGAGGTAATGGGCGAAACGGGAGGATGCCATCATGTAAGGCAGACGGGCCGAAATGGCCGCATTGGCGGTCGCTTCCGGACGGTCGTACTTCTTTGGCTTCTGCGTGGTCTGCGCCCCAAAGAACACGGCATAGTCGGTGTTCTTGTAGTGGCAGAGCGGCAGGAAGCCGAGCTTGCTAAGCTCCGCTTCACGGCGGTCGGTGATGCCGATCTCGGTCGGGCATTTCTGATCCGGATCGCCATCGTCACTCATAAAGACGTGGCTCGGCAGGTTGTCGACCCGGCCGCCGCCCTCGGCGCCACGGATGGCGGTGCACCAGCCGTACTGCGCGAAGGCGCTGGTCAGGTTCGTACCCATGACGTACGCCGCGTTCATCCAGGTGTATTCGTCATGATCCATCGGCTTCGCGGCGCCGCTGGCGTCCATCTCACCCTCTTCGAAGCCGAACTCTTCCACCGGCTTGGTGTTCTCGCCGTAAGGCAGGCGAGCCAAGACCCGTGGCATCACCAGGCTGACGAAGCGCGCGTCTTCGCTTTCGCGGAAGGAGCGCCACTTCGCGTACTCGATCGATTCGAAAATCTTCTCGAGATCACGCGGCTTGGAGAGTTCGTTGTAATCGTCGAAGCCGAAGAGCTTCGGCCCGGCCGCCGAAATGAACGGCGCGAAGGACGCGGCCGCCACGTTCGACATACCGGTCAGCAGCTCGACATCTTCCGGATGATTGGTGAATTCGTAGTCGCCGATCAGCGCGCCGTAAGGCTCACCACCGGGGGTGCCGAACTCGTTCTCGTAGATCTTCTTAAAGGTCTGGCTCTGATCGAACTCGACCGCCTTGCTGAGATCCTTGTAAAGCTCGCGCTTCGAGACGTTCATCATCCGGATCTTCAGGGTCGCACTGGTCTCCGAATTCATCACCAGATGATGCAGTCCGCGCCAGGAGCCTTCCAGCTTCTGGAACTTCTCGTTGTGCATCACCGCAGCCAGCTGCTTCGACATGGCGGCGTCGATCTCGGCAATCGCCTGATTGAAGGTGACGGTCAGGTTCTTGCTGTAGCTGACGGTGCCCTTAAGCGCTTCTTCTGTCAGGGTCTTCAGCAGTTCCGTCGCGCGCTCCGGTTCGGTCTGTTTGGTTGCGCCAATCGCCTGCTCCAGCAGACTGACTTCGCCTTCAGCCTCTGTTGTTTGGGCTTCGGCCTTGGCATCGGTTTCGGTCTGACTCATTATTCGCTCCCTTTATCCTCGCCGCCTTCAGCCGGCTCATCGACGCCCAGCTCTCCCTGGAGTTCCGAGAGCGCTTCCTTGTTCTGCAAAACCTTCTCGAGAAGGGCTTCGAGGTCTTCAGAGCGGTCCACCTTGCTCATGAGATCACGGAGCTGGTTACGGGTTTCCAGAAGCTTCTTCAGCGCTGGTACCTGGTCGACCACGGCGCCAGGCTCGAAATCCTCAATCGAACGGAACTTCAGATCGACAGCCATTTCGCTGCCGTCGCCCTTCAAGGTGTTTTCGACCTTCAGGTTCAGTCCGGGATTGATGCGGCCCATGACCTGATTGAAGTTATCCCGGTCGATCTGTACGAACTTGCGGTCCTTCAGCGAGGCCAAGGGCTCCGTCGGGTCGCCGGAAAAATCGCCCATGACACCGACGATGAATGGCAATTCCTTCTGAACGACGGCGCCTTCCGTCTCAACGTCATAACTGATGTGAACCCGCGGTTTGCGAACGCGCTCCAACTTGCTGTGAATACTAGCCATGATCCCTGTCCTCGTTTGCTCGTACTGTAAGAAATGCCACGCGCACTACACTCTCAATCGCTCTGTACCACGATGATGTGACCCGCGGCGGCCGTGAAGCTCTCAAAAGGGTTCTGCACCTCGCCGATCATTCTAACACAAATTACCATATTCTTTACCCGGCGGTTGTAGCTCCTGCAAATTCTGTCTCACCAGCCGAGTGTTGTCCAACCAGCACCTGACGTCCACTTCCCATACAACTTTAATAACCGTCGTCGGCCGGCGGCGGCGCAATGCCGGCGCGCATCAGGAAGCCGCGCCGTGCTTCCTCGTCCGGAATCAGTTCCACCAGAAGATCGGATAGCGGCATTCGGGCACGCCGCACCATCTCTTCCAGCGTATACGACATGGTCGAATGTGGTTCGGTCTTCCGGAAATAATCCGCGACCTTCAGCAGGGTGTTAAAAGCATCTTCCCGGCTATTGATCGCGCCCGGCACGGCTGGACCGGCCGCCGCGCCGCCGGCCGCAGCAGCAGGTGCCCCGCCGCCCTCGGCCTCATCACCGTCTGTTTCAACCGGCGCTTCAACGGCAAGCTTATCTTTCGCCAGGAAACTGACTTCGTCGAGAATTGCCTGCAGTAGATTGCGGATGTTTGAGGCCGGCGGGCCGTCCATCCCACACTTTTCATCCAACAGGGCATTGAGCTTGGCGAATTCATCGAGCGCCGCCTGCAGATCGTCAATCAGTTCGCGATAGAAAGGCGTCGGCGTTTCGGAAACCGCGAGCGTCATCTGCTCCATAGTAAGAGCACCCGCCGCGATCCTCGCCTGCCGCTTTTCTTCGTCGGCGACCTTCGCCAGCTCGCTCGCCTGCTCGTACTGCCAGTAGGCATAGGGTTCGTCGCTGGTCCCCTGGGTGATCTCGACCTTGCGGATCGGCTGTATCAAGGTTCCATCGCCACCGTCGCCGTTCAGGCCGGTGAGCGGCGCGACCTTGGTTTCGACACCGTCTTCGTCTTCGAGTGGATAAAGACCATCCCAAAAATTTTCGACCATTCCATGAATCAGACGGAAGCCGTCGCGCAGCCCCGCGAAACCGTGCGCCCGAAGCATGGCCTCGGTCAGCCAGGATGCGATCTCGAGGTCTTTGGAGCGGGTCGCGATCACATCCGGCGAAAGCTCGAGAATGCTGCGCCACTCATCGAGAAAGCCCGACGGCTCTTCGTCCATCTCCATGTTGCGTTCCGCGGCACGAGCAGCCGAACGCGCATCTTTGATCTGGTAATAGACAGAGGTGGGCGAAGCATCGTCCCGCAGGTTCTCTCCCGCTGGATTGTCCCCTTCGATCGGAGCCAGCAGTGCTTCAAAGTCCAAGTTCTCTTGCGACGCCATAGAGGTCTACCCGTTCAGTCTAACAGCCAGCCAATGCTTGAGCAGGGTGGAACGCTTTATAAGGCGCGCGAAATCAGCAGCGGCTTTTGCAGGAAGTGTACGCAGCGGTGTCATTTTGGTTGAATCCCAAATCGCCGATTCGTCCCTGACCAGATAACCCGGCCCAACGTCATCGAATCCGCCCCAGAATCACGAAGCCATGCGCGAGATTGACATGCTTCACAGTGATTTGCACTTCGCGTGATACGGCTGCCCCCTCATCCCCCAATGCTAACAGCAACTTATCTCTGGAGAGGCTTCGGCCGAAAGCCTTTTGCCCTTTCAGAGACCATCCGCTCTTCTTTGACTCCAACAATAGGCCTGAAACCTGTGGATTATCAATCGTTTCCTCACGCTTAAAGAGAAATCGCTTCCGCATTCATTCAAGCCACGTCTTCAGGTATCCACAACGCACTCGGGAGCTTCCTTGGCAGCAATATCACCTATAACGTTCATTGCGGGACCGAAGAAACGAACTGATTGGTAAATTTGCAACGCTTCAACAGGAAAGTGACGTCCCAATGGGTGAAAATCTAGACAGACGCTTACTAACTGTTAACCATAAATCTGCTAACACAATTTTGCCACAGCTGGAGCTAGACAGCGGACCCGGAAATGACGAAAACGCCTTTCGCCCTTGCCAAAACCTCCTCGCGTAACAGCTTACGTCTGCTCGCTTTAGGCCTGACCTTCGCGGTGTCGGCCTGCGCGACAGCGCCCTCCGAACCCCAGACAGCAGCGACGCCCGAATCGATTATCGAGTCGGCGCTTGCCTCTTCGGTACAGCTGTTTACGGAACGCGAAGATGGCCGGCGACGTACAGGATCCGGTGTGGTCTTCGCACTGGATGGCGAGCGCGCTTATATCGTCACCACGGCGCATACATTAGAGCCGCAGGTTCCACAGAAGGTGTTTGTCGCCCTGCCCGGCCACAGCGAGCGCACTGAGGCACAGATCCTGACCGTCAATTCGGAAAAGGACATCGCACTGCTCGAGACCGAGTCCCTGGCCGTGACCCCCGTCCGCTTTCAGGACGATGCCCGGCTGGGTGAAAATATCTGGGTGGTGTCTTTCCCCTGGGGACGCCGCGTCACCGTCGTCAATGGTTTCGTCAGCCAAGTGGAACAGGCAAACGGCGATCCGGCCTCGATCACTCGGGGTCCGATCAGCCTCATCGATGCGACTGTCAGCTATGGCACCAGCGGTGGCGGGGTCTTCAATGGAGCAACCGGAAATCTTCTGGGCATCGTGCGCGGTTACCGCACGGCTAAACTCTCCGTCCCCGGTGGCAACGGGCAGAGTCTCAGCGTTCCCATCGCCGGCGAGACGACGGTTATTCCCATTGCCGATATCCGCTGCCAGTTGAGAGACGCCCAACTGGCCAATCTGACATCGGACAATGCCTGGGCATCCTTGGTCGGAAACGGCGACCACTGCCCGAAGGTAACGGCCGCTAATCCTGTAGCAACCAAGACCAACTGACCTGCCGGCCGTTCGGCCTCTGTCAGCAGTCTTCAGATCATGTAGTGCCAAGGGGCACGGGCCTTTCGACCCGTGCCCTCAGCGTTAGCGCAGGCGCTTACTGAGCCGGTGCGATCGAAGTCGCAACGTTCTTGCCGTCCTGCTGCTCATAGGAAACCGTGACTTCGGTGCCCGGAGCCAGACCGTCAAGCGGTACACCCTCGACAACCTCAAACGTGGTGCCGTCTTCAAGCGTCAGGGTGTTGGTTCCAGGATCGGCCATGGCGATGCGACCGGAAGCTTCTTCTGCATGGGCCGCGCCAGCGAAACCGAGGAACGCAAGGACGGAGAGTGCAGTCAGTAACTTTTTCATAGTCTGTATCCCAATTTGGTTACGGTTTACAATAAGTTGCGTGGATAAATGTATGTCCAGCAACCGGAACCGAGAAGGGACAAGATCCGAGCAAAAGTGTGTCAGTGATAGGCTATCTTTTTGGATGCTGTGACCGCTTCGGGTCAGGCATTTTATGGGTTCAAAATTGGCCGCCAGAAACGGCAGAAAAGCTGCTAAAGCAAAGCTCTGCTGAGACGCATTGATGCGGCCTCTAACAGAGTTAGGCTGCTCTGCCGCAGCTCTTCGGTAAAGCGGGAAGTCAAACCCGACACCGCCAGTGCACCGCGCAGCCCGCCGTCACGACCCAGCACAGCCACGGCAACTGCCGAGAGGTCGGGATTGCGTTTCTCCGACGGAGATATAATGGCCCTGCTTCTGCACTTCGTGACTCACCTGATCTTCTTTTCCTGAGTAGGCGCGCAGAATGTGCGCCGCCGCCCCCCGGTCCAACGGTAGCCGCGCGCCCTCGTCCAGATGATGGCGGATCGGTTGCCGGGAATTCTCGCGATAAAGGCAGACCCGTTCCGACGCTTCACGGACATAAAAAGAGGCGGTCTCACCGGTCGCTTCAACCAGCGCCCGCAACTCGGGCCGGATTTGCTCACCCAAATCAAAGCTGCGCCGATAGATCGAACCCAAACGCCAGACGCTCGGGCCGAGACGATAGAGCCCGGCCTCGTCTCTGGTGAGATAACCGAATCGCTCGAGCGAGGCCGAGAGGCGCAGGATCGTGCTCTTGTAGAGACCTGTCTCCTCCGCCAGTCCGGCGAGGGTCAGCGTTCTACGTTCCTCACCGAAAGCCTCCATAATCGATAAGGCACGTTCGACCGCCTCAACGCGTTGCTCCTTCACCCGATAACCCCCTCTTAAATCCACCAGCGTTCTGGTCAGCAGAATAACAGAACATCGTTCTTGCAGACAGAATTTGGATTCAACTAGCTAAGAGATCACCGACAAACTCCATCCGGAGAAACCTTATGAATCCGCTGTCCGGAATTCGGGTCCTGGACTTGACCAACGTGCTCGCAGGCCCTTTCTGCTGCCATCAGCTCGCTCATCTGGGCGCCGACGTCATCAAGGTGGAAGTCCCGGGCCGCGGCGACCTCGCACGGCAGCTAGGTGCCGATTCCGATCTAAATCAAAAGCTTATGGGAGTTTCTTTTCTTGCCCAGAACGCGGGCAAACGCTCGGTCACACTTAATCTTAAGAGTGAAAAGGGCCTCTCTCTCCTGAAAGATCTGGTCGCATCTGCTGATGTTCTGGTTGAGAACTTCCGGCCAGGCGTAATGGACCGGCTCGGCGCCGGCTGGGAGGTGCTGCGGGAGGTGAATCCTAAGCTCATCTATTGCGCGATCTCCGGGTTCGGACAGGACGGCCCCTGGCGTGATCTGCCGGCTTACGATCAGATCATCCAGGGCGTTTCCGGCGTTATGAGCATTACCGGCGATGCCGAAACTGCGCCCTACCGGGTCGGAACGCCGATCAGCGACACGATCGGCGGCCTGACCGCGGCCTTCGCCATCACCGCGGCGCTGCAAGGACGCGAGCGCAACGGTGGCAGCTTCATCGATGTCTCGATGCTGGAGGCAACCCTCTCGACCATGGGCTGGGTTCTTTCGAATTGGCTGATCGCCGGGCAACGGCCAAGCCCCAACGGAAACGAAAACGTCACCTCTGCCCCTTCCGGCACCTTCGAGACGGCCGACGGGCCCATGAACCTGGCCGCCAATAAACAAGAGCAGTGGGAAGTTCTTTGCCGTTTTCTGAAGCGCGAAGATCTGCTCACGCATTCGGACTATGTGACGCGAGAACTGCGCAAGCGGAATCGCGCCGCTCTGAAGACGGAACTCGAAGAGTCCTTCAAGACGGCCTCAGCGGAATACTGGTGTGACGAGCTGAACCGGCGCGGCGTCCCGGCCGGCAAAGTCATGGAGGTGCCCGAGGTGCTCGAGCACCCGCAGATCTCCGAACGCGGAATGCTTGCCGCCTTCGACGCCGTACCAGGCACCGAGCGGGATATCCAGGTGGTGCGCACAGGCATCAAGCTTAACGGTGCGCCGCCGGCTGTCGCCAGCCCGCCACCCCGTCTGGGAGAACACAACGACGAAATCTTCGCCGAACTGGGCTTGAGCCAGTCTGCGATCGAGAAACTGCGAGAGGAGCAGGTGATATGAGCGATGTCGGCGACTGGTGGCGCACTTCGGTCATCGATATGGCCCCGGGGCGCATTCACCTGCGCGGCCATCCCGTCGAGGAGCTGATCGGCAACGTTACGCTGCCTCAGATGATCTGGCTGATGACCCGTGGCGGCCTTCCTAGCGAAGCCGAGGCCAAGCTGCTGGAATGCGCACTCGTCGCAGCCGTCGATCACGGCCCCCAGGCGCCCTCCATCGCGACAGCGCGCATGGCGGTCACCTGCGGGTTAGGCCTGAACGGTGCCTTGGCTTCCGCCGTGAATATGCTCGACGATGTGCACGGCGGCGCCGGCGAACAAGCAGTTGAACTTTATCATCGGATCGACACAGGGATCTCCAACGGCCTCTCCCAAGCGCAAGCAACCGCGTCCGAAATCGAGCGCTGGCAGAACGAAAATAGCAAGTATATTCCAGGCTTCGGTCATCGTTTTCATAAACCACGCGACCCGCGCGCACCGCGTCTGCTTGCATTGGTTCAGGAAGCAACTGCGCAGGGCACGGTATCGGGCCGCTTCGGCGTCATCGCCGAAGCTGTGCAGGCGCACTTGGAGGAAAAGGCCGGTAAGGCCGTTCCCATGAACATCGACGGCGCAACAGCGGTGATTTTTGCCGAACTCGGTTTCGCCCCGCCCCTGGCCAGGGGCCTCTTCTGTCTGTCCCGCTCCATCGGCATCGTCTCTCATGCCTGGGAACAGATGCAGCAAGGCGGACGTAACAAGGGCCCGACGCCCCCGAACTATCTTTGGCGCTACGACGGCACAAATCCGATCGACGAAAAACCCGACTGACGCGGGAAACGAGATTCGAAGGATCGAAAGAGAGAGAGAATGGTCGGAGCGGCAGGATTCGAACCTGCGACCCCTTGGCCCCCAGCCAAGTGCGCTACCAGACTGCGCCACGCTCCGAACCGGAAATCTGGCGGAACGCCTCAACGTTCCGGCCCCGCTTAACGCAGGGTGGCCCTATATACTCTGGCGATATCGGCAACGCAATGGGCTGGAACGGAAAAAATACGGCCGGTCGCCGACCGTTATTCTCTTGCCCAGGGCTTCAGCGACGCGCAGCGCGCAGCATGTCGCGGAGCTCGCTCAGTTCCGCGACGATCTCCTGGAGTTCGTCGTTTTTGCTCTTTGCCGCAGGTGGCTGAGTCAATGGCAGTTCCGCCGTGACCTCAGTTTCTACTTCAAGCTTACCGTGACCTTCGCGCAGCAGCTTTTGAACACCCTTGATGGTGTAGCCATCGGTGTAGAGGAGTTCACGGATGCGGCGTAAAAGATCAACGTCTTCAGGTCGATAATAGCGTCTGCCACCACCCCGCTTTAGGGGTTTGACCTGATTGAATTTGGTTTCCCAGAACCTCAGAACATGTTGTGGAACGTCGAGATCGTCCGAGACTTCACTTATCGTTCGAAAGGCAGCATGGGATTTACCAGCAGCGCGGCTAGCAGGCATATTAAAGCGGTGACTCCTTGTCGGCGCCCCCTATCTACGCAATACAGCCTTCAAATCGAAGGCATCGCCCTTACGACGAAGACAGGGATTTGTTTATTCGGTTTTTCAATACATGCGAGGCACGAAACACCAAAACACGCCGCGGGAGAATGGGCACTTCTTCACCGGTTTTAGGATTGCGCCCGATACGCTGGCCCTTCTGCCGAACAGAGAAGCTTCCGAAAGACGACAGCTTCACCATTTCCCCCCGGACAAGAGCACTCGATATCTCATTCAATACAGTCTCAACCAGCTCGGCGGACTCGTTTCGAGACAGTCCAACCTCCTGGTAAACAGCTTCGCTTAAATCGGCGCGAGTTATTGTCGCCTCGGCCATTGGCCCCCTCCAATCCCCATTTCAGGCAACGTTACCCCATCGCCTTCAAAGCGTCAAACATACAACGACTACTGATGGATGGGAGCCAAACTTTACACAGTTTCGCACAAAGTTTGGTTAAGGGACTTAAAGAAAAGCTTTAGCGTTGTCTCAGCCCGCAATACGACCTGTGGTAGGCCTTTACCAGCGAACCAGGGCTGAGCCCCAGGTGAAGCCTCCGCCCATGGCCTCCATCAACACGAGGTCGCCGGCTTTGATGCGGCCATCGCGGGTAGCTTCGACCAGTGCCAAGGGAATGGAAGCCGCTGAGGTGTTCGCGTGACGGTCGACAGTCTTTACCACCCGCTCGTCCGGCAGCTTCAGGCGTTTGCCCATAGATTCGATGATACGCAGGTTCGCCTGATGCGGAACCAACCAATCAATATCGGAAGCGTTCAACCCATTGGTTTCCAACGCCGCGTCGATAGCCTCCGCCATGCGCACGACGGCATGCCGGAAAACCTCTTTGCCTTCCATTCGCAGGAAGCCTGCGGTGCCCGTAGTGGAAGGGCCGCCATCTACATAGAGCGCATCCCTGTGGCGGCCGTCCGAATAGATATGTGTCGAAAGAATACCTCGGTCGTCGGTTGTCCCCTCGCCTTCTTCCGCCGATAGAACAATCGCGCCGGCGCCATCGCCGAAGAGAACACAGGTACCGCGGTCTTCCCAATCGAGGATCCGCGAAAAGGTTTCGGCGCCCACAACGACGGCAGTCTTCGCCTGACCGCTCTTGATAAAGCTGTCAGCAATCGAAAGCCCATAAACAAAGCCGCTGCAGACTGCCTGCACGTCGAAGGCCGCGCCTCTGACCATGCCCAGGCCTTCCTGGATGCGGGTCGCGGTCGCCGGAAAGGTATCATCGGGAGTTGCAGTCGCGCAGATCACGAGATCCACGTCCGCCGCCGTCATATCCGCATTGCTCAAGGCATCCTGCGCGGCCTTGATGCCCAGATGAGAGGTATGCTCGCCCTCGGCCGCGATCCGGCGCTCCCGAATGCCCGTGCGCTGGGTGATCCATTCGTCTGAAGTATCGATGCGTTCGGCCAGTTCGGCGTTCGTGACTCGCTTCGCGGGGAGATAGGACCCGCAACCCTTTACCTGAGATCTGATCATCTTTAGACGGCTGCCGCCTGCGCTTCCGGTTGTTGGCGGGTCAAAGTTGCGAAATCCGACTGGATTTTCTCGATGACCCCGTGATTTGCCATGTCAATCGCCACACCGATGGCATTGGCGAAGCCAAGTGCGTCGGTGCCGCCATGGCTTTTCACCGCCACACCGTTCAGGCCGAGAAAAATCGCGCCGTTGTAGACCCGCGGGTCGACCCGTTTGCGCAGCTTTTTCATCGCCGAGCGCGCCAGAACGTAGCCGATTCCGGCCAGGAGAGAAGATTTGAAGGTCTGGCGTACATATTCGTTGATCAGCTTCGCCGTGCCTTCCGCGGTCTTCAACGCGACATTGCCCGTAAAACCGTCGGTCACAATGACGTCGACACTGCCCTTGGCGATGTCATCGCCCTCGACAAAGCCCACGAATTCACCCGGCAAATCGGCGTTGCGCAGGATCGCACTGGCATCCTGCAGATACTCATGGCCCTTAATGTCTTCGGAACCGACGTTCAAAATACCGTAAGAAGGCTGAAGGATACCGAGCACGCAGCGTGCGAAGGCATTTCCCATAACCGCAAAGTCGACAATGTTGTTGGCGTCGCAGTTGAGATTTGCGCCCAGATCCAACATGACCGATTCGCCGCGCAGCGTCGGAAAGAACGACGCGATTGCCGGCCGGTCGACACCGGGAAGCGTTTTGAGGACGAACTTGGCCATGGCCATCAGCGCGCCGGTATTGCCCGCGGAGACGACTCCGGCGGCGTGACCTTCTTGCACGGCGTTGATCGCCAGACGCATGCTGGATTTGCGGCCAGCCCTCAGCGCCACGGAGGGTTTGTCGCCGCTGCGCACCACATGATCGGTGTGAATCAGGGTCGAAACGGCCTTCAGCCGCTCGGAACGGTCGAGCAGAGGCCCGACCTCGTCCTCACGGCCGTACATCAGGAAATCGACTTCCGGAAAGCGTTCGCAGGCCAACTCGGCGCCGCCGACCACCACCCGAGGTGCCGCGTCACCACCCATTGCATCAAGTGCTATGGTCAGACGGTCATTCACAAAACCTACTTTCGCCAGACGTCAGCAGGGACCATCGGCCAACTCAAATCAGCCGCGACCGCACTATGCTTCCGTCTCGGCGACTTCGCGTCCGTCGTAGTATCCGCAAGCTGCGCAGACGTGGTGCGGTCTTTTCAGTTCACCACAGTTTGGGCACTCATGGTAGCTGTTTGACGCAAGCGCATCATGGGCACGGCGCATGTTACGGCGCGACGGGGATACTTTACTCTTTGGAACAGCCATCGTTCTCTATCCATCTTTCTTTGGGCCATCGCGACGCCGGCACGTACGCGCACCGCCGCTTCATAGCCAAATTATACTCTTGCGGCAAGTCCGACTGGCTTAAGAATCGCCGTCTTTTTTACCGCTTTTCAGCGTCTTGAGGACCGCAAAGGGGTTTTCCTTCACAGGTTCCTCTTCTTCGGCCTCACCCGTCGTTGCCGCCACGGCATCGGGCCCAGCCGACAAAACCTCTTGTCCCAGCGTCGCTCCCGGCAACCTGGGATAGGGATTAATCGCTACAGAGAGTTGCTGTGCGATCACTTCCCCGACGTCAATTCCCTTCGGCCCCACCAGCTCTGGCGGATCCTCGGCCTCGGGATCGACCAGGACATCCTGCGCCCCATCGCCGCCCGATTCGCCCTGAGCTTTCATCGGATCCAGCGTGAAGCGCAGCTCAAAGCTCTCTTCCACCGACTCGGTGACGGGGTCGAGCGTCACCACACAGGGCTGCTCGACGTCTGCCTTAAAGCGCCCTTCCAGCCGGATTATGTCATTCCGGCCTTTACGGCGTAAAACAGCATCCGCCTCCAGGTTTTTCAAAGCCGTCACACCAAAGCGCAGGGCGAGCGCTGCACACTCAGCCTCATCGGCCTTGTAGTGGCGCTCGACAACACCCGGATTCAGGTCCTCGATCGAAACCAAACGGCTAAACTCAGCAGAATCGTCACCGACATCGGCATCCACAGGATCCGCCCTCACCGTTATGTCCTTGATTTCAACCCGCCGAAAGCGGCGCACATTAGGGGGACAGCCCTGCCGGGTCAACGCCTTTCTAAGCCTTGAAAGCAGGAACAGGTCCAAAGGATATATCGCCCTTTAACAGGCCCTCCAGAGGCAGCGTCCCAAGGCTGTCCGCCTCCCTTCTGAGATAAGCGCAAAAGCCGCTTAATTCCAGGATATCGGGCTCAACAGTCCCGAAGAGATTCCGTTTCAAAGCCTCCTGCAATGCCGCGTCGTCAGCCGCCAGGGCCGTGTCATAAGCGGACATGCGCCCGTAAAAGGCCTGGACCATAGCCTTAACCCGCTTGCCCACGCCAATATCCCCAACGCCCATCTCCCGCAGACTACGGTCCATGTCCAGAAACAGCAGATCGAAAAGCGCCTGCGACAGACCCGACGCTCGGCTTTCTTCACGTTTCAAGCGGTTGAGGACCAAAAACACATGCAGAACGATCAGATCGAAGCGCCCGTCAATCGAATCGGGCACCCCGCCCCCTTGGTAAAACCCAGGCTGGCGGGCCTGGGCAACGATCCGCCCATAGAGTTCATGCGCCGCTTCCTGTAGCGGATCCGGACCGAAAAGCCCTTTGAAAACCATGCTTCACTGCCTTTGTGCTGGGTTTCTCGCTTCACGCGGCGGGGTCGACACGATATAAAGCGGTGTTAGCGACTGAAATGCCCCTCTTTTCTGGCTTTATCAAGCTGTGATCGGCCAGAAATCACATTCGCCGGCTTTATCGGCTCGTTGAGGGTGTCGCGATGCGATAAAGGCTGTTTGGCAAGGATCCATGCGCTACGAAACTCATGCTTCGCCGAAGCGCCGCAAAGCCCCGCTGATTGCGGGCCTCTGTGCGGCCGGTTTTTTTGTTTCCGCCTGCTCGAGCGACGTGCAGGTGCGCGGCAATCTGCCGGATCCCGAGATTGTGGGCGAGATCGAAACCGGTGTGCACTCCCGGCGACAGGTCGCCGAACGTTTGGGTTCCCCCTCCGCCATCTCAACCTTCGAAGACCGTAAATGGTACTACGTGGGGCAGAAAAGCACCCAGTTCGCCTTCTTCGAGCCCGAGGTTCTGGAACGGAACGTCCTGGTGGTGACCTTCGACGGAACCGGTAAGGTCGACGAGACCAAGACCTACACCCTGGCTGACGGGCAGATTATCGATCCCGTATCGCGGACCACGCCGACCGAAGGGCGCGAGCTAACGGTCTTGCAGCAGATCTTCGGTAATCTGGGCAGTTCCGTGCCGGGAACGATCCTCGGCGGCGGCGGACGGCGCGAGAGCCAGCGGCCGAGATAAGGCCCTTACCCTTCGATCACATAGCGTTTAGCGGAATCTTCAGATAGGAGATCCCGTTGCTTTCTTCCTCTGGGAGCGCACCGGCCCGGATGTTGACCTGTATGGACGGCAGCAGTAGCTCCGGCATGGAGAGACAAGCGTCCCGTTTGGTCCTGAAACCGATAAAGTCTTCCCGTGTGTGGCCAGCGCCCACATGGACATTCTCGGCACGTTGCTGCGCCACGGTGGTTTCCCAGGCGTAATCACGCCCATTGGGCCCGTAATCGTGGCACATGAACAGCCGCGTTTCGTCGGGCAGGCTGAGGATCCGCTGAATGGAGTCGTACAGCGTACTGGCGTCCCCTCCGGGAAAATCGACCCGCGCCGTGCCGAAATCCGGCATGAAAAGCGTATCGCCGACGAAAGCCGCGTCTCCAAAGAGGAAAGTTATACAGGCCGGCGTATGACCAGGCGTCCAAAGGATCCGACCTTCGAGCCCGCCCAGGCTAATCGTTTGGCCGTCTTCGAAAAGCACGTCGAACTGGGAGCCATCGACCGGAAACTCCGGCGCGAGATGATAGATATCCTTAAAGACCGACTGGACCTCGCGAATGTTCACACCGATCCCGATCCGTCCTCCGAGTTTAGACTTCAAATAGCTGCCAGCGGACAGATGGTCTGCGTGGGCGTGGGTTTCCAGAATCCACTCGACCTGCAGGTTTTCGCGCACCACATGCGCGACAATTTCGTCGGCGGCTGTCGTTGCCGTGCGGCCCGACTTGGCATCGTAGTCCAGGACGGAATCGATGATCGCGCAGCTCGGCCCTTCAGGCTCCGCGATTACATAGCTGACGGTATTCGTTCCTTCGTGAAAGAAGGCGGTCACCCGCGGCGTCATCCCCATGGTCTCCCTTTCGCAATCCGGGGATTCTCCGGGCAGCAGCGCTTCCGGGTCCCCTTCCGAAGTTTATATGCTTACGGCCTAAAATCCATTCGCTCATCTGGATTTGATAGCTGAGGGCCCGATTGCAACAAAAGAAAAGCCCCGGGGAGCTGTCTCTGAGAGAACCGGCCCCGGGGCTTTTTTATTCTGGGAGGAGCGCACCGCACTCCTCCGGCAGTCTGTCGCGTTCGACCTTAACCGGCGATCGCCGCCAGGAGCATCAAGGCCACGATATTGGTAATCTTAATCATGGGGTTCACGGCTGGGCCGGCGGTGTCCTTATAAGGATCGCCGACGGTATCGCCGGTCACCGCGGCTTTATGGGCCTCGGAGCCCTTGCCGCCATGATTGCCGTCTTCGATGTACTTCTTGGCATTGTCCCAGGCGCCGCCACCGGCGGTCATGGAGATGGCCACGAAGATACCGGTCACGATCACACCCAGCAGCATCGCACCCAGAGCCGAAAGCGCAGCCGCCTGTCCAGCGATGATGTCGATCACGAAGTAGAGCACGATCGGCGAGAGAACCGGCAGCATCGAGGGGATGATCATTTCCTTGATCGCCGCCTTGGTCAGCAGGTCGACGCAGGTGCCGTATTCCGGCTTGCCCGTGCCTTCCATGATACCCGGGATCTCTTTGAACTGACGGCGAACCTCGATCACGACCGATCCGGCCGCACGACCGACGGCGGTCATGCCCAGCGCACCGAAGAGATAAGGCAGAAGACCACCCATGAAGAGGCCGACAACCACAAAGGGATTGGAGAGCGAGAAGTCCACCCCCTCAGCCGAGATGGCGCCCGCATCGATGAAGTGTTCCAGGTCGGCGGTATAAGCGCCGAAGAGGATCAGAGCACCCAGACCGGCGGAACCGATGGCGTAACCCTTGGTAACGGCCTTAGTGGTGTTGCCGACGGCGTCCAGGGCGTCGGTGGTTTTACGCACCGACTCATCCAGTTCGGCCATCTCGGCGATACCGCCAGCGTTGTCGGTCACCGGACCGTAGGCGTCCAGCGCAACCACCATACCGGCCAACGCCAGCATGGTCGTGACCGCAATGGCGATACCCAGCAAGCCCGCCAGCAGATAGGTGACGATGATGCCAACCACGATGATCAGAGCCGGGATAGCGGTGGCTTCCATGGAGACCGCCAGGCCCTGGATCACGTTCGTGCCGTGCCCCGTGACCGAGGATTCCGCCACGCTGCGGACCGGGCGGTACTCGGTGCTGGTGTAGTACTCCGTGACCCAGATGATGGCGCCGGTAATCACCAGACCGACGATGCCGCAGTAGAACAGGCTGCTGCCGGTGAAGGTTACTTCATCTACGGTAAAGCTGGTCGAATTGCCGAGCACCCAGTCGGTCACGAACCAAAGGCCGATCGCCGAGAAGACAGCGGAAGCGATAAAGCCCTTGTAAAGCGCGCCCATGATGTTCTGGCTGGCGCCCAGGCGGACGAAGAAGGTGCCGATGACCGAGGTCACGATGCAGACGCCGCCAATCACCAGCGGATAGACCATCATCTGGACCATGGCGTCGGAGCCAGCGAAGAAGATCGAGGCCAGGACCATGGTGGCCACGATGGTCACCACGTAGGTTTCGAAGAGGTCGGCGGCCATGCCGGCGCAATCGCCCACGTTGTCGCCCACGTTATCGGCAATCACGGCCGGGTTCCGGGGGTCGTCCTCGGGGATGCCGGCTTCGACCTTACCCACCAGGTCGGCGCCGACGTCGGCGCCCTTGGTGAAGATACCGCCACCAAGACGGGCGAAAATCGAAATCAGCGAGGCGCCGAAGCCCAATGCCACCAGCGGCACGATCAGATGACGGTCTTCGTAGCCCAGAGACAGCAGGATCGCGTAGTATCCGGCCACTGCAAGCAGGGCCAGGCCCGCCACCAGCAGGCCCGTTACCGCGCCGGAGCGGAAGGCGATGCTAAGGCCCTCTGCCAGGCTGCTCTGGGCGGCGGCGGCCGTACGTACGTTGGCCCGAACGGACACGTTCATACCGATGTAGCCAGTCAAGCCGGAAAGCACGGCCCCGATCAGAAAGCCGATGCCGTCGGCAATGCCGAAAACCAGAACGAGAAGAACGAAAATCACAACGCCGACCACACCGATGGCCCGGTACTGGCGGTTCAGATAGGCTTGTGCGCCTTCTTGAACGGCGGCTGCAATCTCCTGCATGCGCGCCGTTCCGGCGTCAGCGGCCAGAACAGAACGCGCCGCCCAAATTCCATAGATCAGCGCGAGAACGCCGCAAGCAATGGAAACCAATAACTCTGGTGACATTTAAGAACATTCCCCCCAATTATTTCCGACTCGAACGGCCGCTATAGGTTTTGTATCCACGCGTAGCGCGAAAATCGCGGCGAAAGGTGCCAGAATCGCCTAACGATGGCAACACCTTGTCCCGGCGAGGCTTTCCACAGAGCGGGAAAGCCTCCATGCGACTGCCAGACTTACGACGCTTGCGCCTGCGCCGCGGGTTTCTGGCGCAGGAACCACAAAATGGCCGCAAGAACCACGGCCATGGGAAGCAGGACGCCCAGATTGACGACGTCCCAGCCAAAGTTATGGAACAAAGCACCGGAAGACAGCGCCGTCACCGCCACCGTGGAATAAGTGAGAAACTCGTTCAGCGCCTGGACTTTTGCCCGCTCTTCCGGGCGATGGGTGGTTGTCAGCAGGATACTGCCGCCGACAAAGAGGAAGTTCCACCCCAGACCCAGCATCACCAGCGCGGCCCAGAACTGGGCAATCTCGATTCCTGTCAGATTGACAGCGATTGTCCCCAGAATCAGCAGCGCTCCGACGAGCAGGATCCGCTCAACCCCGAAGCGCTTCGCCAGATGCCCCGTAAAGAAGGACGGCGCGAACATCCCCAGCACATGCCATTGAATGACGAAGGCGGAATCGTTGAAGGTGTGGCCGCAGGCCAGCATGGCCAGCGGTGTCGCCGTCATGATCAGGTTCATGGCGCCGTAACCGATCATGCCGCAAAGCACCGCCACGATGAAGGCCGGCTGCCGGGCGATCTCGGACAGCGGGCGTCCGCCCTTGCCGCCCTTTTCGACCTTGGGCATGGGAATGCGGATGAACTGGACGATAATCAATATGCAAAAGCTGAGGACCGAAACGACGATAAAGCTGCCGGCAAAGAAGATCGGCTCGAAGAGATCCCGCGACCATTTCGCCAGCTCCGGACCGAAGATGGCGGCTACGATACCTCCAGCCATCACCAGGGAAATGGCCTGAGCCTTGGATTCCGGCTTGGCGGCATCGGCCGCGGCGAAGCGATAGTAGGTCGCATGGGCCCCGAAGGCGCCGTAGATCAACGAACCGATGCAGTAGATCATAAAACTGCGGTCGAACACCGCGATCGCGCAAACCAGGCCCGCAATGATGCCGAGCACAGCTCCCTGGCTGAAGCCGAAGCGACGGCCGAAACGGCTCATCATGAAAGAGGCCGGGGCCGTGGTGATCATGATGCCAATGAACTGCAGCGCGAAAGGCAAGGTCGCCAGCGAACCGTCAGGCGCCAGATTCTGTCCGACGAGCCCCGCGATCGCCACCATCATGACATTGCAGCAGAAAGCGAGCGCCTGACAGAAGGCGAGCAGGCCGACGTTTCTCATATTGGCGTCAGTGAACATGCTCGCGACAATAAAGCCTGATAGCCACCGGGCAAGCGCTCAGATTGTCACGGTGGTAATTTCTCTTGCGCGGCCCCGGTGTCGCAGTCGACAAGCCGACGCGACGCTGTAAGCTTGCGGCATCCCGTCACCTCAAGCCCGAGTCTCAGATGCTGCAGCCCCTTCTCTTCGCCACGCTCGCCGCGGTCGGCAACGCCATCTTCGTTTACGGCCAGCGCGGCGTTACCCCGCCCGACAATCCCTTTCTCTTTGTCGGCGGCGCCGTACTTGCCTGCCTCGCCTTTTTCTGCGCAGCCGGTCTGGTGGCCAAAACGCCGAACGATGCTATCTATGCGGCGACCAACTGGAAGATGATGATCCTAAGCGGCTTTGGCTTCTTCCTAACCTTCGTTGGCTTTTTTCTGCTGTACAACAAATTCGGCGCTTCCCAGTACAGCCTCTACGCCGTCATCTCGATCCTCACGACTTCGATCGGTGTGGGCGTTTTCGTCTACCGTGAGAGCATCAACAGCTATCAGATCGCGGCAACCGTCCTCGCCGTTGCGGCCATCGCCCTCTTCACCTACGGCAAAGCTAAAGGCGGATGACCACGCTGACGTCATTCGAGCGTTAGCGTACCGCGCATAACCTGCACGCACTGACCGGTGATCTTCACCTCTAAAACTTCGCCGCCGGACTTTCGCGTATCCAGGATGATTTTGCTGGGCCGACCCATCTCGACCCCCTGCTCGATCTCGATCCGGAAATCGCCATCCGGCGCCGGATCGAGCGACGTCAGAAAAGCCCCGAGCGCCGCCGAGGCGCTGCCTGTTGCCGGATCCTCGAAGTTGCCGCTCAAGGGGGCAAACATTCGGGCGCGCAGCCGGTCGGTGCCCGCGCCCAGACGCGCGTAGACAAAGGTAGAGAAACGGCCGGATGCATCCGCATGACCATGGTCTTTCGCGGCTGTCTTAAAAGCGTCCAGCACCGCATGCGCCTTAGCCAAGGAGGCCAGATCCACCTCCGCGACATAGAACGGCAGGCCGACTGACACCGCCTGCGGCGCGTGATGCCCCAGAAGCAGCGCCTCTTCCGCCAGGCCAACACAACGCGCATAAACACCCGGCTCAATATTCTTGCCGACTTCCAGCTTGCGCGGGGCTGTAATGGTCGCACCCGAAACCGCCGCGCCGTCCTTCTGCAACGAAACCTCCACCAGACCAGCCGCTTCTTCAAAGCGAAGGTGGTCGGCGACAGTGGTTCCGAAGACATCTCCTTGATTGGCCAGCACGAAGGCTGTGCCGACATTCGGGTGCCCCGCAAAAGGCACCTCCTGCGCACGGGTAAAGATCCGCACCTGCGCCGTGTTTTTTGGATCCGAAGGCGGAAGGACGAAGCTCGTCTCGGCGAAATTGAACTCGGCCGCGATCTTCTGCATCTCCTCGCCAGTGAGACCGCGCCCATCGGTAATCACAGCCAACTGGTTTCCGCCGAATTGCGTCCGGGTAAAGACGTCGACGACAACATAGGGAACTTCACGCATAAGCCACTTCCAATACTGATCGGAAGCGGCAGGCTAGCGGTAAAAGTATCCGATAGATATGGCGGAATTGTCAGGGTCCAATCGCAGCTAAATCCTGCGTTTCCCGTCAGCGAAGACCTGCGTCCATTCCATGATCCGGATCGCCTTGCGCAATCCGGTCGGCCAAAAGGGGTCTTGCTCGACGAGCGCTTGCACCGCTGCGGAATTTTCGGCCGTCACCAGCCACAACCCACCTGCCGGACTGCCATCGGCGGAATCCTTGAGAGGCCCGGCAACGGAGATCGCTTCATTGTTGGCTTCTAAAAAGCTCAAGTGCTCCGCCATGTGTTGAGCCCGTTTGTCGGCGTGGCGGTCGTCATCTTCAAAGAACACGGCATAGATCATCGCGACTTCCTCTTCCTGCTGTGTAGAGAGGAAAGCTTCGCGGAAACTTTCTGTTTGGAAAATCTGCGTCTCTGCAAACGCGATCTGCGCGAACGCAGGGCTTCAGGAACTTAGGGCTTCAGGAACGATCGGGATATTCGCTCTGCTGCAACTCGATGCCGCGAAGGACATCGGGCCCGACCACCTTTTCCGCAACCTCCATGAGGCGCTTCTTGACGATCTCGCCGTCGTAACCGCGCTCGGTCACGTATTTTAGGGCATAGAGCGCATGCAGCTCCGAAAAAAAGAGGTGCCTGAGTTTCGGCTTATACTCTTCCGCCCGGCTTTGATCTTCACCCTCTGGAAGCTCGATAATCACGGTCATAGTCACATGATCTGCGATCCGACCGCGCTCGATAATGGGCAGGATCATGGGCTGAAATTCGATAAAGGCCGACTCGATCACCGGCTCTTCTACAACCTGCTCCTCACCTTCGGGTTCGCGCAGCAGAAACCACCAGGCCGCGCCACCGGCGCCGCCTGCCAGAACCAGAAACAGCAGCAAGAAGATGATCAGACGCTTCATCGAAGCCCACGTTCGCAACACACCTGAACGCAAGGAAGAGTCCTTGCGACCTTAGGAAAGTCCTAACGCAGTATGATGAATCAAAGGTAAAGCGGCGCCTCAGGAAGGGTCGTTTTTCTTTTTAAAACAAAGTCTAACAACCGGGTGTTAGCGGTCAGGCGAGATGATTCCAGCCCGTTCGCTCCACCTCGAGAATAGAGCCGTCCGGCGCGAAGACTGCAACGCCTTCACCTTCGATGACCTTTCCAATGTGGGTCAACGGCAGATCGAGCTCAATCGCAAGCGCCGCGACCTCATTCGCCCGCTCAGACGCGACGGAGAACAGCAGTTCGTAGTCGTCACCACCGCCCAGGATCGCGGAACCGAGTTCCGGTTTGCTTTCCAGAACCGCCGCCGCCGCCGAAGAGAGGGGCAGATTGGCGGCCAAGACCTCGGCTCCAAGACCCGAAGCAGCGCAGATATGTCCAAGGTCCGCAACCAGCCCGTCCGAAACATCCATGGCCGCCCGCGCCAATTCCTTCATAAGCAAGCGTTCACCGAGCCCGGTGCGCGGCCGCGGAAGCTGGTAGCGTTCCTGCAGATGCGCCGCCGCTGCCGGCGCAAGATCGGGAAACTCTCCAAGAAAAGCTTTTAAACCGAGCGCGGCGTCGCCAAGCGTCCCCGAGACGTAAAGCAGATCCCCAGCCTGTGCGCTTCCGCGCCCCAGCGCCCTGCCCTGCGGCACTTCTCCGAAAGCCGTAATGGTGATCAGCAGCGGTCCGTTGGTGGCAACCGTATCGCCGCCGTAGAGTGAAACGCCGTAACTCTCCTGATCCGCCGCCAGACCTTCGCTGAAGCAACGCACCCAGTCCTCGTCGGTACCTTTGGGCAGCGCTAATGCCAGGAGATAACCCAGGGGCTTCGCGCCCATGGCCGCCAGATCGGAAAGGTTAACCCGCAGACACTTCTTCGCGACCAGTTCCGGCGGGTCTTCGGCACGGAAATGCACGCCGCTGGCCAAGCTGTCTGCAGTCACAACGACGGAGCGGCCAGGAAGGTCCGGCAGGATCGCGGCGTCGTTCTTCAATTCGTAAGTGCCGGCTTTGTCCCGGGCCAAGGGCGCGAAGTAACGCGCAATCAGATCGAATTCGCCGCTCATGCTCAGGGCGATCCCTTCTTAGGATCTCAGGACGAGGCTTCTTCGCCGCCGTCCAGTTCTTCGGGCCGCAGGCTGCGCGCCACCCGGTCGAGCACACCGTTCACCAGCGCCGGCTCCTTCTCGCTGAAGAAGGAATGCGCCAGATCCATATATTCGGTAATCACCACCTTGACCGGTGTATCCAGGCGTTCCGAAAGCTCATAGACCGCGGTCCGCAACAGAACCTTGAGAAGCGCCTCCAGGCGTTCGATCGGCCAGTCTTCGCTGAGAACCGCCGCCAGCATATCGTCCAAGCGTTCGGCCTCCGCCGTCGTGCCCTTGATCAGAGCCGCGAGCAGATCCCGGTCAGCCTCCGACATGTCGACGCCGTCGACCTCGTCATTGAGGCGATGGCGCAGGAACTCGTCGACCACGACCGCTGCGTTCCCGCCGGACATCTCGAGCTGATAGAGGCCCTGGACGGCTGCGAGGCGGGCCAGACTGCGCTTCATCGTGCCTTTCCGGCGGCCGCGCTGCGGCGCTTTCTTGGCCTGACCGTTAGTGTCGGTTGACGGCATACCGGCCCCTCAGCGTGGGAAGAGGTGAAAGCGTTCTTTCACCTTCACCATGTCCAGACAGGCACGGGCCACGTCGCCACCTTTGTTCTTCTCGCTCACTCGCGCTCGGGCCCAGGCCTGATCGGCATTTTCACAGGTCAAAATGCCGTAACCCAGCGCCAGTGTGTATCCACAGGCAAGATCCTGAAGTTTGCGCGCAGACTCTTCGCAGACATAGTCGTAGTGGGTCGTCTCGCCGCGGATCACACAACCAAGCGCGATATAGCCGTCGAAGCGTCGACGCCCCGAGTAGAAATCCATCGAACGGATCGCCATGCGAATGGCCGCCGGAATCTCGAAAGCGCCCGGAACTTCCAGGCGCTCGTAGGTGGCGCCGGCCTTTTCCAGCTCGGCGATAGCGCCTTTCGCCAGTTCATCGGCGATTTCTTCGTAGAAGCGGGCTTCCACGATCAAAATGTGGGGCGCGTCATCCATGTCTTTGCCTGTCACTTAACTATCTGTCTGTTGTTCGGGGTCACTCGACTCCCCGGCCAATCCTTAGTCGATGGGCCGCTGGTCGACGATTTCCAGCCCATAGCCCTCAAGCCCGACGATGTTCCGCTGGGTGTTGGAGAGCAATATCATCTGCCGGACGCCAAGGTCCAAGAGTATCTGAGCCCCAACGCCGTAGTCGCGCAGCTCACCCGAGGTCTCACGCGGCACCCCTATACGCGTCCGCAGGGTCTCGGACAAGCTCTTCGGCGAGGGTTCCCGGATCAGCACCACGACCCCACGGCCCTCCTTGCCGATGATCTCCAGCGACCTCTGCAACTCACCGGCCTTTCCGCTGGACTCATCCCCCAGCACATCGTCGAGCACGTTCAGCGCATGCATACGCACCAGAACCGGACCGTCCTGGCTGGCGGGATCGCCTTTCCAAAGCGCCACATGCTCGGCATAGGAGACCCGGTTGACGTAGATCGCCATATTAAAGTCGCCGCCGAACTGGCTGTTGAACTTGGTGGCCAGGGTCCGTTCGACGATATGGTCGTTGGCACGTCGATAGGCGATCAGGTCCGCAATGGTCGCGATCTTGAGGCCGTGCTGCTGCGCGAAAGCAATCAGGTCGTCGCGGCGCGCCATAGTGCCGTCGTCGTTCATGATCTCGCAAATAACGCCCGCCGGATTGAGGCCGGCAAGACGCGAGATGTCGACCGCGGCCTCGGTATGACCGGTGCGCACCAGAACGCCGCCCTCTCGGGCCATCAGAGGAAAGATATGCCCCGGCGTCACGATATCGGCGGCGCCCTTGCTAGGGTCGACGGCAACGGCAACCGTGTGCGCCCGGTCCGGCGCGGAGATACCCGTCGTGATCCCTTCCTTGGCCTCGATCGACACCGTGAAGGCCGTCTCGTGCCGAGATTCATTCTTACGCGCCATCAGCGGAAGGCCCAATTCCTCGATCCGCTCGCCGGTCATGGCCAGACAGATCAAGCCGCGGCCATACTTGGCCATGAAGTTGATCGCTTCCGGGGTCGCCATCTGCGCCGGAATGACCAGATCACCCTCGTTCTCCCGCCCCTCGTCATCCACCAGGATAAACATCCGGCCGTTACGGGCTTCCTCGATGACCTCTTCAGGCGTTGAGACGACCTCGCTAAAGGTCGCCCGCCAGGGCTCCTGCTCAGGATTGCTCATGATCTTTCCTTTTCCAGCAACCGCTTGAGATAGCGCGCCAGCATGTCGATTTCCAGGTTCACCCGATCGCCTTGTTCAAGTTTGCCGAAAGTCGTGACCGACGTTGTATGCGGGATGATATTCACCCCGAAGACATTGTCTTCGACTTCATTGACCGTCAGCGACACGCCATCGACCACCACGGAACCTTTAGGAGCGATAAAAGCCGAGAGCTCATCCGGCGCCTCGAAGCGGAAGCGCCAGGACTCCCCGTCCCGCGCCTTGCCGACAACCTGCCCCACGCCGTCGACATGGCCCGAGACTAGATGACCGCCCAGTTCGTCACCGACCTTCAATGCCCGTTCCAGGTTGATGACCGTCCCCTCGCGCCATTGGCCCATAGTGGTCTTTTCCAGGGTTTCGCGCGAAGCCTCGAAGGCGAACCAGTTCTCGCCCTTTTCGATCACTGTCAGACAGGCCCCGGAGCAGGCGACCGAAGCGCCGATATCGACCGTCGCCAGATCGTAGGCGGTCTCGATCTCCAGGCGCAGGATATCGCTGCCGCTCAGCGCGCGAATCTTACCCAAGTCAGTGACAATTCCGGTGAACACCTTGCGTTCCTTCTCAATCCATGACCTGCCGATGGAAAACCTCGAGGCGGTCCTCTGCAAGCGCAATCGAGGACCGCAGGTGAAATTTCGGCATATTCTCCAGCAAGTCCAGACCAAAGCCTGCGATGGCGGATGTGCCATCGCCGCCGATCACGCCGGCAGCACGGAACCAATGGATCCGGTCGACCAGGTCCTCAGCCATCAGCGCGCCGGCAAGAGTACCGCCCCCCTCCACCAGGAGACGAGTGATACCGCGCTGCCCGAGCACCTGTAGAACTTCGTCTAGGGGAAGGGGAAGCGGATGCGCCGCCGTCCCCAATTCGATCACCTCAACATCCGCCGCGCGGAAGGCTGCCAGCTTATCCCCATCGCCGCCGGGCCGGGTGAAAAGCAGCGTCGGCTGTTCCTTGGCGCGCGTGACCAAATCTGCATCGAGCGGCAGGCGCAGACGACCGTCCAAAACCACCCGCAAGGGCGAACGCGTGGCAAGCCCGGGCAACCTGACATCGAGACGCGGGTTGTCGGCAAGGGCCGTCCCGCTTCCTACGAGAATGGCGTCATGATCGACCCGCAGCAGATGCCCACGCCGCCTGGCTGCAGGTCCAGTGATCCACTGGCTTGCGCCGCTCCGGGTCGCGATGCGACCGTCCAGGCTGGTGGCGACCTTGAGGGTCACCATCGGTCGACCGTCTATCACTCTGCGCAAAAAGCCTTCGTTCAGGGCATGCGCCGCCGCTTCACCGATACCTGTTTCGACCGTGATCCCGGCTTCACGCAGCTTTGCGATGCCCCTGCCCTGCACCCGTTCGTCCGGATCCTGCAGTGCGACAACACAGCGCGCGATGCCGGCCTCGATCAGCGCCTCGGCGCAGGGCGGCGTCTTGCCGTGATGAGAGCAGGGTTCAAGCGTAACGTAGGCGCAGGCTCCCTTCGCCTGAGTCCCGGCTTGCCGAAGGGCTTCGGTTTCCGCATGAGGACGTCCACCCGGCTGAGTCCAGCCGCGGCCAACTACCCTGCTCTCTTTGACCAGAATGCACCCGACCGCCGGATTGGGCGCGACCCGTCCAAGACCGCGCGCCGCAAGATTGAGCGCCGCGCGCATGAACGCGGCGTCATGCTCTTCAATCCTGGTCGATACCGAGCTTGCCAACGAATTCACCAAAATCCCGGGCTTCGCGGAAATCGCGATAGACCGACGCAAAGCGCACATAGCCGACCTGATCCAGGGTCGCCAACGCGTCCATCACCAGTTCGCCAATCAGTTTGGTTGGGATCTCGCTTTCGCCCGAGGATTCGAGACGCCGCACAATGCCGTTGATCACCCGTTCCACCCGGTCGCGATCCACGGGACGTTTCTGTAGCGCGATCGTCATGGAGCGCGCCAGTTTGTCTCGGTCGAAGGGTTCGCGCTGTCCGCCGCCCTTGACCACTGTCAGTTCACGCAATTGCACCCGTTCAAAGGTGGTAAAGCGCGCCGCGCAGTTCGGACACTGGCGGCGTCTGCGGATGGCGGAATGGTCCTCGGTCGGTCGTGAATCCTTAACCTGAGTATCTTCATGACCGCAAAACGGACAGCGCATATTCCCCCTCCCAACGACCCGAAGGTCACCCAACACAGAATTCAAACTATCTTCTCTATACCAAAACCCGACCGCGCGTTTCCCTTTGCCTTAGAAACGCAGCCGGTCGTTACCGCAACAAAAACACGTCACACCAAAGCGCCGTCCTCAAGGAACAGAGCCGGGCCGATGTCAAACCTCCAAGTCAGGATAGATCGGAAACCGCCGGCACAGCGCGACCACTTCCGACCTGACTTCCGATTCGGTCTTACCGTTATCTTCCCGATTGGCGGCCAGTCCGTCCAGTACGCGACTGATTAATTCGCCGATCTGGGTAAATTCAGCCGGTCCGAAGCCTCGGGTCGTGCCCGCTGGTGTACCGAGCCGGATACCCGATGTCACAGTCGGCTTTTCCGGATCGAACGGCACGCCGTTCTTGTTACAGGTAATCCCTGCCCGATCGAGACTCTCCTCGGCAATATTCCCGGTCAGCCCCTTAGGGCGCAGGTCGACCAACATCAGATGCGTATCCGTGCCGCCGGACACGATATCGCAACCGTTCTTCATCAGAACCTCGGCCAGGACCTTGGCGTTGTCCACCACAGTCTGCGAATAGACCTTGAACTCGGGCTTGAGCGCCTCGCCAAAAGCCGCCGCCTTCGAGGCGATCGCGTGCATCAGTGGCCCACCCTGCAGCCCTGGAAAGGCTGCTGAATTGATCTTCTTACCGATCTCCATGTCGTTGGAGAGGATCATGCCGCCCCGCCCGGCCCGCAGCGTCTTATGCGTGGTCGTTGTAACCACATGCGCATGCGGAATGGGGCTTGGATGAACGCCACCGGCGACAAGGCCAGCGAAGTGCGCCATGTCGACATGAAAATAGGCGCCGACCTCATCGGCAATCTGACGAAAGCGCGCGAAGTCGATATGACGCGGATAGGCGGAGCCGCCGGCAATGATCAGCTTGGGCTGGTGCTCTCTCGCAAGCGCTTCGACTTCATCGAAGTCGATCTGCCCGTCTTCCTCATGCACGCCATACTGTACCGCGCTAAACCACTTGCCAGACAGATTGGGCCGGGCACCGTGAGTAAGATGTCCCCCAGCGGAAAGCGACAAACCCAGGATCGTATCGCCGGGCTTGAGCAGGGCCAGCATCACGCACTGATTGGCCTGCGCGCCGGAATGGGGCTGGACGTTGACGAAGTTACAATCGAACAGTTTCTTTGCACGCTCGATCGCCAGACTCTCGGCGACATCGACGAACTCGCATCCGCCATAGTAGCGCCGTCCGGGATAGCCCTCGGCATACTTATTGGTGAGAACTGAGCCCTGCGCCTCGAGGACCGCCTTCGAGACGATGTTTTCGGACGCAATGAGTTCGATTTGATCCTGCTGCCGGCGCAGTTCATCGCGGATCGCCTCGGCAAGTTCCGGATCGCTCTCCGCCAATCCGGTCGAAAAGAAGGCGTTCTCAGAAACTGCCTGTGAACCGACTGCAGTCATGGCGCGTAATCTCCAAGAATGTCCGTTACGAATGAAAAGTGTCAGCCCAGCTTCGCAACGCGCCGGCTGTGGCGCTCTCCGCCTTCGAACTCAGTCGCGAGGAAGATTTTCAGGCATTCCTTCGCAACCTCGACGCCGGTCGTGCGCGCACCGAGGGCCAATACATTCGCATCGTTATGCTCGCGGGCGAGCCGCGCAGTGGTCTCATCGTGACAAAGTGCCGCACGGACCGCCGGATTTCGATTGGCAGCGATGGAAATACCGATACCCGATCCGCAAACCAACACCCCTTTATCGGCCTTTCCAAGTTCCATCACCTGCGCCAGAGCAACACCGAAGTCCGGATAATCGACCGAGTCCGTCCCATAGGTACCGAGGTCTAGAACCTGGTGACCGGCGGCTTCAAGCTCCCCGACAAGGAGGGACTTGAGTTCAAAACCGGCGTGATCCGAGGCAAGAGCGATCGGTTTCTCTGTCATGTTTCTCATTAAACCTGAATTTGAGGCGGTGACCCTATACCGACCCAAAAACCGGACCGGCGGCGAGCGCGCGGACACTAGCATAAGCACTCGCGCGATGAAAAGCTGCGCAAGCACCGCATACAGGTCGCCATGTCCGAATTTTTACGTTCACCCCAATAAACGCGAAGAGCCTTTAAAGTAACTCAGGCTCTACAATTGTGACCTGGCGCAAATCTTGGCCTCTTCCTCAACACAACAGACTGAAATAACTGAATAGTTGACATTATTTTATGGCTGTGCAAATTTTTGCTGAAAATACAGTATTTCTGAGATTAAGCGGAATAAAAATGACTGATGCTGTAACCCCAGAACTAACTTCCAGAGACATTTTGCGAATGACATCCGATGTCGTCGCATCCTATGTACGAAACAACCCTATCGCCAGCGACGAACTCCGCGGTCTGATTCAGACAGTGCATGACTCGCTTGCGGAACTCAACAACGGAACGGCGAACACTTCTGAAGCACCGAAACCCGCTGTTTCTGTTAGAAAATCCATTACACCCGACTACATTGTCTGTCTCGAAGACGGCAAAAAATTGAAGATGCTGAAACGTTATCTCCGTACAACCTACGGAATGACGCCGGACGAATATCGGGCGAAATGGGGCTTGGCTTCAGACTACCCAATGGTTGCGCCAAATTATGCCGCGCAGCGCTCAGCCTTCGCAAAAAAGATTGGCTTAGGCCGCGGTGCCAAGCAGACGCGCAAGCGCGGAAGAGCAGCCTAAAGCGCTACCAATCTGAGGCGGATCGGGTTATTCGCAAGCACTCACGTATCTTGCATCCCGACAAAACAGGAAACGTAAACTCCTGTTTTAAAAAGATATTTTCATCTTCTGCAAGGGCTTGGATGCAACGGGCGTCCAAGCCGTTCTTCTTAGCGCGTTAGAGATCTTTCTCCGCTCAAGCCGTAGGCGCCAGCGCCACGAAGAGATCTTCCATGCGTGTCGTGGGCAAAAAACCCATTGCGCAATAACCTCGGCGCAACAGCGTACAAATTACCATACCAGGCAAATCATATTATTTACTTTTTACGGCGCCTTTATTCGCACTGAGATTGTAGGCGACAATATACCTCGGGTTGATCGACGGCTCTCCCCGCGCCCCTTTTCAACAGGATTCCAGGTTCGTTTTTCTCAGAAAACCGAATCACTAACAGGACGGAGATTCAACAGCTGTGCGTTGCAAAACAGCAACTTGCTTGGTTAAGATGACTCCGAATTACGCGTTCTGGAACAGGCAATTTGCGCCACGCTATCGTATTCAGCTTGGTGTAGGCCGCAGCGTTGATGAGCCTATTAGTCTCATTTTTTATGAATTAAAACGCAGCTGTTTGTCGATTCCCACACAAAAACGACAAAGAACAGTTCAATACAATACTTAAGGACAAGTTGACATCCAGGAAATCGCTTTCCTTTGCCAGCTCCTATCCGGATTGCTACGCGGAGAGGTAATTCCAGCGCCCTTTGTTGGCTGTAGGAGCAGCATCAATCATGTCGAAACGACCTCTGCCTCGAACACATAAGCATGTCAGTTCTGTTGGGTAGCAGATTTATGACCGACGACAGCGCTTAGGCCAGGATCCCCCGCTTCGGGGTGCCTTTTGGCTGGGCTTTGGATAGAAGGTATTCGAGTTTTCTCAGCGCGTTTCGGCGCAGTACCAACTCACCTGCGGAGGGAGGACCGACGATGACCGCCTCGATCATGGTCGGCGCATGCATCGCTGAGACTTTGACATAAGCCCCCTGCTGCACGAATTCGACAATGACGTCGGCGTCTTTCATAGCGTCTGTTACGTTTTGCCTTTCAGGGAATCAGGGGTTCAAGCCTTGCTTTCGCCGTTCCCCAAAGCCGACACCCAGTTTTCAGCCTCGAAAACTCAGGTAACGCAAAACCTTCGAGAAAAGCTTTCCTAAACGCTCTTGACGCGCCACCCGCGGAGAGACCGGGCGCGCAATGACTATTTTATAGATCATAACCCCTTCTTGCCGCCGCGCAGATGCTCCTTTCGCAACGGCTTACGTTGATACCTACTCTTTCGACGTTGGGGGCCTGAACGGTCATTTCAAGCCCCTAGCGCCACTGCCGCTTCTACTTTTCGGCGTCTTTTCATAACCTTGGACATCGCGGCGCAGCACAAAGAAAACCACCGGCGCGGAAATCCCTTCCGCTGAACCGGTGGCTTTGTCTGTCTCGTCCGGCAAGATCTGACCTGCCCATTTGAACCCTTTGCCGATCAGGCGGCCGGTGAAATCCGGCTGGCAAACTGCGCTGGCACCGACCAGAACTGCTGAAGGCGCGCCAAGGTTTCATTCGCGGCTTTCAGTGTCTCGTCACTCAACTGCGCGGACTGCAGACCGTTTTCGGCATGCTGATCGAACAGCTGCCCCAGCGACTGGCAAATCTTCAAACCGGTCTCGGAAGCACGGACATGGAAAGACCGGCGGTCGTGCAGCGAACGCTCCTGAATAAGATAGCCGTTCTCAACCATCTTCTTCACATTGTAGGAGACATTCGAGCCGAGGTAATAACCGCGTTGGGTCAATTCACCGACCGTCAGTTCTTCATCACCGATATTGAAGAGAATCAGCGCCTGGACGTTGTTCAGGTCGCGCACGCCCATACGGTCCAGTTCGGACTTCACCACCTCAAGACATTGGCGGTGCAGGCGTTCGACCAGGCTAATCGTCTCTAAGTAAGAGGCCTTCACGGCAACCTCGCATCTTAATGTTCACATGGACAGAGTTGTTCCACTCCAATCATGACGCGAGGGTGTTAAAGTTTGCTTAAGTGGTCAGCGGCAAGACCCTAATACAACCTTTAGGTTCTTTTTACCTTCACTTGCCGGCACCGCCCGTCCGCTGGTCAGACATCCTGTAACATCTTGATAATAGCGGAGTAATCGAGATCGCCGCGTCCAGATTTTACGAACATGGTGTAAAGTGCAGCGGCTTCGGCGCCGAGAGGGGTCGGTACGCCTGCCTGATGCGCTGCAGCCTGGGCGAGCTTCAGGTCCTTCTGCATCATGAAAGCAGCGAAGCCGGGTTTGTAATCCCGATTGGCGGCTGACGTCTCGACCAGCCCCGGCACCGGGTTGTGGTTCAGCATGGCCCAGCAGGAACCCGAGGAGGTCGAGCTGATTTCCTGAAGCTTCTCGGGCGCCAGTCCCAAGGTTTCGCCCAGCGTAAAGGCCTCGGAGATCCCCAACATCGTAATCCCAAGGATCATGTTGTTGCAGACCTTGGCGACCTGACCGTTTCCGGCCCCGCCCGCATGGACGATGTTCCGGCCCATAATCTCGAAGAAAGCCTTGCCACGCGCAAAAGCTTCGTCGCTACCGCCGACCATAAAGGTCAGCGTTCCGGCGTCAGCGCCCGCGACGCCGCCAGAAACCGGCGCATCCAACATTACATGGCCGGCTGCAGCGGCAGCCTCGTGAACTTCGCGGCAGCTCGTCACATCGATGGTGGAGGAATCGATAAAGAGTGTGTTGGGGTCCGCCTGAGCGATCAGCCCCTGTTCGCCGAGATAGACCGAGCGCACGTGCTCACCGGCCGGCAGCATGGTAACCACGACCTGGCTGCCCTTCAGGACATCTGTCGCCGTTGGAACGGTCTCGACACCGTTGGCCTGTGCCGTCTCCAGCGCCGCTGCGCCCAGATCGAAGCCTTTCACGCTGTGACCGGCCTGCACCAGGTTCTTGGCCATCGGCCCGCCCATATTTCCCAGCCCGATAAAACCGATATCCGCCATTCGTTTCACTCCCGTTGCAGGCCTTACGCAACCGCAAGCGCCTTACTCTTTGCTTTAGCTAACTTAGCGCCCAGAGGCGCTTAGGAGAAAGTCAGTTCACGCCCACCCTGCGCTTCAAAGTATCGCGCGACCATAGCCTCCGTCACTTCGGCTAGGCTCACCGGCGACCACTTCGGCGCATGATCCTTGTCGACCAGCACAGCGCGAACCCCCTCGAAAAAGTCGTGTCCAGCCATAAAGGCCTGACTCATACGGTATTCCATGATCATGGCTTCATCGAAGTCGAGATCCCGGCCACGCCGCAGTTGCTCGTGAGCTACCTTCATGGAGGTGGGCGAACGGCTCAGCAGGGTCTTGACCGTCTCCTCTGCCCAGTCCCCTTCTTCTCTCCCCAGCGCTGTAATGATTGCCTCGACGCTCTGCGCGCCGAAGGTCCGGTCGATCTGCGCCTGCTGTGCCGAAAGAGGCGCGTCGCCGGGATCTTTTGAAAAACGCGCGATAATCGATTTCGCCACGCTAACGGCATCGCTGGCCCAATCCGCGGACGCCAGGGCCTCTTCGAGCGCAGACGAATCCGCACTCTCGACATAGGCGTTTGCAATCCCGCAATAGAGCGCATCCGCCGCCTTCATCCGGGCACCGGTCAGGGCCAGATAGCACCCTGTCTCGCCGGTGAGCTTCGGTAAAAAGTAACTGCCGCCCACATCCGGAAAGAGTCCGATCGCGCTTTCCGGCATGGCAATCCGGGTCCGTTCCGTCGCGACCCGGAATGTACCGTGGACGGAAAGCCCGACACCGCCGCCCATGGTGATGCCGTCGATGAGGGCGATATAGGGTTTGGAAAAGCGGTGGATCCGTCGGTTAAGGCGATATTCTTCAAAGAAGAAATCCGCCGCCAGTCCTTCCACGACACCTCGGCCCTTTGCTTCCTGCCCGGACTTCCAGACCGCAAGAACGTCGCCACCGGCACAGAAAGCACGCTCTCCCTCACCCCGGATCACAACAGCGGCAATCCCCGGATCGTCCTCCCATGCACTCAGTTGCGGATCGATCGCCCGGATCATGTTGAGGGTCAGGGCATTGAGAGACTTGGGGCGGTTCAGCGTGATGAAGCCGACACCGCCGCGCCGCTCAAAGAGAACCTCTTCGCATTCAGACATACTGGAAAAATCCTGTCGATACTTGTTGGAGACGCCGGAGAAGCGACCTCCCTTAATCGGATAGCAGTTGACGCGACACGATCAGCCGCATCACCTCGTTCGTGCCTTCAAGGATTTGGTGGACTCTGAGATCGCGCAGAATCCGCTCGATGGGAAAGTCGCGCAGATAACCGTAACCGCCATGCAGCTGCAGCGCCTCGTTGCAGACCTGAAAGCCCACATCGGTCGCAAAACGCTTGGCCATGGCGCAAAAGGCGGTCTTATCGGGGGCGTCGTCATCGAGCTTCTGAGCCGCGCGGTGGATCATCAAACGCGCGGCCTCCAGTTCGGTCGCCATATCGGCCAGCTTGAACTGCAGCGCCTGAAAGGCCGCCAGCGGCTTACCGAACTGCTTGCGCTCTTTCATATAACCGCGGGCCGCTTCCATCGCCGTGCCCGCGCCACCGAGGGAACAGGCGGAGATGTTTATCCGGCCGCCGTCCAACCCCATCATAGCGATCTTGAAGCCGTCACCTTCTTGCCCCAGGAGATTCGCCGCCGGCACCCTGGCGTTCTCAAAGATCACCATGGCGGTGGGCTGACTGTTCCAGCCCATCTTGCGCTCCTGGGCGCCAAAGGAAAGGCCAGGCGTGTCGCTCGGCACCACCAGGGTCGAGATACCACCCGCGCCCTCCCCGCCGGTGCGGCACATCACCACGTAGACGTCACTGCGGCCGCCGCCCGAGATAAAGGCCTTGGTGCCATTCAGCACATATTCGTCGCCGTCCCGATCGGCACGGGTTTTGAGTGCGGCCGCGTCGGAGCCGGCGCTGGGCTCGGTCAGGCAATAGCTGGCGAAGTGCTCCATTGACGTGAGCCGAGGCAGGAAGGCCCGGCGGGTGTCATCGCTGCCGAAGTGATCGATCATCCAGCAGGCCATGTTGTGGATCGAGATATAGGCCGCCGTTGAGGTGCAACCGCCTGCCAGCTCCTCGAAGATTACCGCTGCATCCAGCCGTGAGAGACCGGAACCGCCCACATCGTCGCGCACATAGATGCCGCCGAAGCCGAGTGCTGCCGCCTTACGCAGCGTCTCTTCGGGAAAGATCTTTTCTTCGTCCCACTTCGCCGCCTGCGGCGCCATTTCGTTACGGGCGAAGTCCTGCGCCACATCGCGAAAGGCGCGCTGCTCTTCGGACAGATCGAACTCCAAGGCTCACTTCTCCCTAACACTTGTTAGGTTTCTTTTAACTGAGCCAACCGCCATCGTCCATCCGAAAGCGGTGACAGGTGATGTCACCCTTCTTTCCAGTTGGGATCTCTGAACTGCTGAATCTCGATCCGATAGCCGTTAGGATCCAGAAAAAGCGCGCCGTAGACTTTGAACTTCTCGCTGTAGGCCGGTTCACGTTCGAAGACGACGCCTTTCGTCTTCAGGCGTTCACACCAATCATCCACGTCAGAAACCACCAGCGAGACCGTCACGCCCACCGGCGACTTCGGCCGGTCCGCAATGTCGCAAACACCAAGATAGCTGCTCGGGCTGGTGCGGTAGATGTGGCAGCAACCTTGATCCAGAGCGAAAGGCAGCTCCATGACCTCGCTGTAGAACTTCGACGTGGCTTCAAGATCGGTGGTGTAAACGAAGGTAATCTGCTGATCGGCGGTCTGTGGCACGGATGGATATCCCACGGATGTTTTATCTTCAGCTCGGCAGCTGTTTCAGGTGCGTAAGGATGGCAGGCCGATCCCCGTCGCGGAAAAGCCGCCGTCCGCTGCTAGAACCTGTCCGGTGACATAGCTGGCTTCTTCGCTACAGAGAAACACGATGGCATTGGCGACCTCCGCCTCCTGCCCGTAGCGATTGAGCGGGATTACATCGTGATAGGCCGCGCGGATGTCCGGTGTATGCACCGCCAAAGCCAGCTTGGTGTTCACCGGACCCGGCGCAACCGCATTGACGCGGATACCAAACTCGCCCAGTTCCACGGCCTGCTGCAGCGTCAGATGCGCCAGCGCCGCTTTGGAAGTGCCATAGGCTACCCGCAGCGTGCTGGCGCGCACACCGGAGATCGAGGTGATGTTGACGACCGCGCCGTGCGCCTTTGCCAGGGCCTCGGTCAAGGCCTGGGTCATAAGGAAAGGGCCATCCAGATTGGTCGCCATCACGCGGCGCCAGCGCTCGAAGCTGGTCTCCCGGATGGGGCCGAAATCGGCAACACCGGCGTTGTTGACCAGTGCGGCGAGTTCATCGGCGGATGCCAAGACTTCATCCCGGATCCGAGCAACCTGGTCAGGATCCGAAACGTCCGCCGTAATGGCGATCACACCGCTCAAATCCGCGGCAGCGCGCTCAAGTTCTTCCCCATCGATGTCCACCATCGCAACACGCCAGCCGCGCCCCAGCAGCAGCCGCGTCGTGGCCAGACCGATCCCGCGGGCCGCGCCCGTCACCAACGCTGTCTTTTTCGGACTTCCACTCATGCCACACTTCCCAAGTTGCTTGCCTTCATCTTGCTGCCGCCCTTCGCTTGGCTATCGCTCACGACGCCTTAAGAGCGTCGTCCAGTCAGCAAGGTATGCAGACCAAGCCCCAGAAAGACAATCCCACTGAAGTATTCAAATGGAGCCCCCTGCAACAAAGGGCCACTTAACCACCGCCGAAGCCCGCCGGCCAAAAGCGCGTAGCTGCCGTCGGTCATCAACGCCAGAGCCGCATAGAGCAGGCCAAGCAGCAGAATCTGCAGCGGCACAGCGCCCAACGCCGGATCGACGAACTGCGGCAGGAAAGCCAGGAAGAAAACCGCAATCTTCGGATTAAGAATGCTCACCACAACCCCGTCGCGGAAGATCCTTGCGGCTGGCAGCGGCCTGGCAACTTTCACCGCTGTCATTTGAGCTTTGCGGGCGGAGAGAATGGCTTTCAGGCCCAGATAGATCAGATAGCCCGCACCCAACAGCCTGACGATCTCAAAGGCCGTGGCCGAGGTGAGAAGGATCGCCGAGAGCCCGGCAACCGCCGCCGCTACATGCGCCAGCACACCGACAGATAGCCCCGCCGCGGAAATCAGCCCGGCGCGGGTTCCCTGCCCCAGCGTCCGTGCCACGACGTAGAAGACACCGGGCCCGGGCAGGACGAGAACGACCAGGGCGGCAGCGACAAAAGCCAAGAGCAAAGTGCCGTTCAACATTCGAAGCTCCGAAACAAATCCCGGCGCAGACTACATTATTTTGCTGTTTTCATTCCGCAACTTTCTCCGTCGTCAGATCGAACCCGCCTCCACCATATAGTTGTTGGCGCTGCACATAGCCGCGTCGTCGGATGCCAGGAACACCACCATCCGCGCCACATAGACCGGTTCGATCAAATCCGGCAAGCACTGCCGCTTGCGGTGCGCTTCCAGGGCCTCTTCGGTGGCCCACAACGTCTTTTGCCGCTCGGTCATGATCCAGCCGGGCACGACCGTGTTCACCCGGATCCGGTGATCGCCCAGGTCGCGCGCCATGGTCCGCGTCAGGCCGTGTACCGCCGCCTTCGAGGTGGTATAGGCCGGGAAGCCACCGCCCGCCTCCCACCAGGAATTGGAGCCCATATTGATGATGGAGCCGCCGCCCGCTTCGATCATGCCGGGCGCGACGGCCTGGATCGCAAAGAACATGTGCCGAAGGTTTGTCGCCACGCGTTCATCGAAGTATTCCGCCGTGACGTCTTGCCAGGAATGCCGGTCGTCCCGCGCCGCGTTGTTGACCAGCACCGCCGCTGGACCGAGGCGTTCCTGCAATCGGGCGAAGGCCGCTTTGAGAGCGTCAATGTCCCGTAGATCGCAGATTTCATAGACCACATCCTCGCCCAGTTCATCCGCGAGAGCCCCGCTGCCGTCCTCATCCAGGTCGATAAAACCGACCCGTGCCTTTTGTACCGCGAAGGCGCGCACGATCAGCTCGCCAATCCCGGACGCGCCGCCCGTCACGAACACGGTCTTGCCTTCAAGGCTAGGATAGATGGCAAAGCGATCGGTCATGGTACACCTCAAGGTTCGGAAGCTGAAAAGGGATAAACGGCGCTGGATGGCCGACGCGGCTTAGTCTAGCCAAACCGCCATCACAAAGTCCCGGTGAAAAGATGGACCGCCAGAGCCATTTCAATCACGCTTTATTGAGGCTGCGCCTTGCTGTAAATCCTTTATAGCTTTGCAGTCGCATGCCTAGAGGCCACAGCTCAACGAATAACTACCTGTCAACAGGTTGATATACACCCGTTTTCCCGACAACTGCTTATCGCTCTGGCTTTAAGCAGCGAACCAAGTAACAGTCAGGACAAGCCCAATGCAGAAAAGAAAGATCGGCCAAACCGAGATTGAGGTCGACGTACTCGGGGTCGGCGGCGCGCCCTTTGGCGGAAACTTCGCGACCTTGGATCGCTCAGACGCCGCCGCCATCCTGGAAACCGCGCTGGACGCCGGCATTTCTTATGTGGACACCGCGCCTTTCTATGGCTTCGGCCGCTCAGAACGCGTTGTCGGCGACCTGCTTCGTGGCAAGTCTTATGTGCTCTCCACAAAGGTCGGCCGCTTGCTCATGCCGGGTGCGGCGCCGGATCCCATGCTTTACGGGATGATCGAACCCCTGCCCTTCCATCCGGTCTACGACTACAGCTACGACGGGGTCATGCGCTCGTTCGAGGCCAGTCTGCACCGCCTCGGCCTGGACCGCATCGACATTCTTATGGTCCATGACATCGGCGAGTTTCAACACGGCGCGGAAGAGAACGCACGACACTTCGCCGATCTCAAGTCTGGCGGCGCTAAGGCCATGCATGAGCTCAAGGACTCCGGTCAGGTCGGCGCCATCGGCCTGGGCGTGAATGAAAAGGAAGTCTGCCTTGCCGCGCTCGACATCGGCCAATGGGACGTCTTTCTGCTCGCCGGACGCTACACTCTGCTGGAACAGACACCGCTCAGCGATCTTTTCCCCGCCTGTCAGGCTGCGGGCACATCGATCATCTGCGGCGGCCCGTTCAATTCGGGTGTCCTGGTCGGGCGGGAAATGTGGAACTACGCAAAGGCGCCGGAAGACATCGTCGAGCGGGTCACAAAGCTCAAAGCCGTTGCGGAGGCCCACAGCGTGCCCCTGCCCGCCGCTGCTTTGCAATTCCCGATCGCGCACCCGGTCATCGCCAGTGTTATCCCCGGCTCCCGCTCCGCCGACGAGTTCGAGACCATCCTGGACTGGGCGAAGTCACCGATACCAGCCGACTTCTGGACAGATCTACAAGACAAGGGCCTGTTAGACCCGGACGCTCCGCTACCAACGGAGAACCCTTACCTCTGATCGGCAGGCCATCGTCGGTTCGCGTTAGAATGACGTGACGTCATCGCTTCGTTCGTCGCTTACCCGCTTGTCCTGATAGATCTCGCCCAGACGCGCCTTTCGCCGCCAGGGGCGTGCGCGGCGCAACTCGATCTCCCAGCGCGGATCCTCAGGCTCGATTTCAAGTGTGGTTACCGACGGGCCGCCTGCCGGCCCTTCCGCGAGCACCTTGCCATTCGGCCCGGCGACCAGGCTGCTCACCTCCGCATGCCGTGGGTTCGCGGGAAGCGACAGGCTCACCCAGAGTTTGTTCAAATGCGCGTGGGCTTGGGCCAGCAGCCGGTCGTCAGGCACATCGCTGTAGCTCGAAAGCAATACGACATCCGCGCCGGCCTCCTCATAGCCGCGGAAGACCTCCGGAAAACTGATCTCGATACAGAGCGCGCAGCCGAAGTGGATGCCGTCGACCTCGAAGAGAACAGGTCGAAAGCCCGGCGTGAACCAGTCGTTCACCTCGGAGTTGGAGAGAAAACGCTTATCGTAGCGGTCGTGCAGCCGGCCGTGATCGTCGATGACATAGAGACTGTTGTGCGGACGCGTTCCAGGCGAGAGCATGTGCGCGCCGCCCAGCACCGCCCAGATGCCCAATTCCCCGGCCAGCTTTGCGGTCGCCCCCAGCTCCTGCTGCAAGACGTGCCAGTCGACATCGGCCCAGTCCTTAATCTCACTCTTGCTGTAGCCGGACGCCGAGCCTTCGGGAAACTGAACCAGCCGCGCGCCCTGCTCCTTCGCGACACGCATATGCGCGCGAATAACCTCCCCGTTCTTCCTGGGATCGGCAGTGATGGGGGTCTGGGCAACGGCTATTTTTGTGCGGGGCATTTATTCAAAAATTTCGAAACGGCCGTTGCGGTAGACAAACAGGCGATCGGTCAGCGGATAAGCTTCGACTTGGCTGGCTTCCGCGACAATTTCCTTCATGGACTGCAAACCTTCCGGATCCTGGCTGCCGGTTACTATAAGGAAACCACGGGCCGGAACAGCCGCTACAATCTCCCCTTTCACTTCCAATTGTCCGCTTTCCCATAGACTGTCGAATAGGATGAGGCTGGTTTCGTAGTCGCCATTCAAGGAAAGTAAATAAACTCCATCGCCGCCTCGCGCTTGAAGTGGCGGCAGTAATGCTTTCAGATTTCCTATGGCGCGCTCAAGCCGGTTCGCTTCATTAAAGCCTAATTCTTCTAAGTCCCGTTCACTAATAAAACGTATCGTCGTTTCCGCGTCTTCCGCGTAAACGACAATAAGTTCAGAATTTAGAGCTTCATGCGCAGGATCTTCCCAATCATCGAGGTTTGCCCGGCGATCCAAAATCGATTGGCGCAGATCGACAATAAAATACTTGTCCTTTACGACTGGCACGATACGCGAAGCATCGAACGCGTGCTTTTCCTCGACCGCAGGTGAAACCCACGCAGAAGCATGAAGTTCAACCACTTCCTCTAGGTTGTCGGGATAAGCTTGATAGGTTTTGTACGCGTTATCGAGATAGACTTGTATCTCACCCCCGCCTGGCGTTTCGATCTCCAGGTGCAATGGCCCCGCGATCCGAACTTTTTGCTCGGGCGCCTTTTTCCGGAACTCATCCAACACCTTCTCTAAAAACGCATCCTCGGACATAAGTTTGTCCGCAACTGATGGGTTCGCCACCACAAAAGTGAGTAGAAACGCGATGATCCAAAAGCCTGTCCGCATATCCCAAGCCCGCCGATTGACTGCACGCAAAGATTGATCGCGCGAAGAGCCTCACCCTATGTTCGGTTTTAGTCAACCGTGAGATTTGGAAAAGCCTCGAAGAGCTGCTGCTGAGCTAACTCGCCCCGAGCCGCGCCAGTATCTCGCCGGGAATGCCGTAGTGCTTGATAGGCCCATCGTGTTTGGCGAAGCCACTCAGCTCACGCTGGATGAAATAGCCATAGACCGCCTCCGTCGCGGCCTGGAGAGCCGCGGGCCGCGTCACGTCGTTCTTGTCCAGCGCCCGCAAGGCCTTAAGCGTTTTTTCCACCTGTTCGCCGGCGCGTCCGAGCGCCGCCGCCTTTTCGCCGGCGATCTCGTAGTCGAGAACGCTCGCGCCCGTTTCGACATTCAGTCCCGGTGTGAGATTCTGTGGCAGGCGTAGCGACATTCGACCTCCAGTTCGGCTCCGCGCGAACTGTCGTAACCAGCGCAGGCGCGCATGACAAGCGGCTTGAGCTGATCGTGATCCATCTTGACAAAATCCCTCCGACAGCGTTGGATGCCGTCCAGCGCCGATTTGAAGCACAGCTTGCGGGCGCTCTATAAATCCGGCTAAAGCGAGCGGATGTAACCGCCCAGCTACAGCTGCGGCGGTTTTTGTTTTATTATTGCGTGGAAGGCTCCTCAGATTTGAGAGATTCCGCGCCCGAAAAGACATTTGAAAGTGGCGCCTGACAGATAAGGCAACAGGCGCCTCAGTCCAAAGCCGAATACAGAGAGAGGAACTAGGCCCATGACTGTTGAGTCAAAGAACCCGGAAACCCTGGCCCTGCACGCGGGCTACCGCAGCGATCCGGACACCGGCGCCGTCGCAGTGCCGATCTATCAGACCACCTCTTATCAGTTTAAGGGCGCCGAACATGCGGCCAACCTCTTTGCACTGAAGGAACTGGGCAACATCTATACCCGCATCATGAACCCGACCTGCGCGGTTCTGGAAGAGCGGGTCACGGCTCTGGAAGGCGGCGTTGCGGCGCTCGCCGTCAGCTCCGGCCAGGCGGCCTCCGCCCTGGCGCTGCAGAACATCGCCAAGGCCGGCGACAATGTGGTCAGTTCCACCGACCTATACGGCGGCACCTGGAACCTCTTCGCCAACACCCTGAGCAACATGGGCATCGAGGTCCGCTTCGTGGACCCGGCCGATCCGGAGAACTTCCGGAAGGCGACCGACGATAAAACGCGCGCCTACTATGCCGAAACCCTGCCCAATCCCAAGCTGACGGTCTTCCCGATCCGCGAAGTCGCCGATATCGGCAACGAATTGGGCGTGCCCCTGATCGTGGACAACACCGCGGCCCCGATCATCTGCAAGCCGCTCGAGCACGGCGCCAGCATCGTGGTCTACTCCACCACCAAGTACATCGGCGGCCACGGCACCTCCATCGGGGGTCTGATCGTCGACGGCGGCACCTTCGACTGGGAAGGCAATGCCGCGCGCTTCCCACTGCTGAACGAGCCGGATCCCAGCTACCACGGCGCGGTCTGGACCGAAGCCGTCAAACCCCTGGGTCCCATCGCCTATATCATCAAGGCCCGGGTCACCCTGCTGCGCGACCTGGGATCGGCCATGAGCCCCTTCAACGCCTTCCAGTTCATCCAGGGCCTCGAGACGCTTCCCCTGCGTATGCGCGAGCACTGCGCCAATGCCGATAAGGTTGCCGCCTTCCTGAACGGCCACGACGCGGTGAGCAAAGTCATCCACCCGAGCCTCTTCGACGGCGAACAGAAGCGCCGTGCCGAGACCTATATGAGCGGCAAGAACGGCGCTCTGATGGGCTTCGAGCTGAAGGGCGGCAAGGAAGCCGGGCGCCAATTCATCGACTCGCTGAAGCTCTTCTACCACGTGGCCAATATCGGCGACGCACGGAGCCTGGCGATCCACCCAGCCACCACGACCCACTCGCAGCTCTCACCCGAGGAGCAGATTGCCAGCGGCGTCTCCGACGGCTACGTGCGCCTCTCCATCGGCATAGAGCACATCGACGACATCATTGCCGATCTGGATCAGGCCCTCGGGTCGATTGGCGAGTCCGCGGCAGCGGCTGAGTAGCGAGCCAGGCAGATAACGAGGGAGGCACAGCCTCGGCAGTGCCTCCCTCGAAGCTTGTTGCCAGGGAACGCGGGCCTTACAGTGAGGCAACTGCGATTGAGAACGGCGGCGTCCGCGCCGCCGCGAATGGAAAAGTCATGGCCAGCCAAAGAAGCGAACTGAACCCCTATCTGCGCAAGCCCCACGTCCTGGGCGGCTATCCACAGATCCGCATGCGGCGCAACCGCACCGACGCCTGGAGCCGCAGCATGGTTGCCGAGAACCGGTTGGGTCCGCAGGACTTCATCTGGCCGCTCTTCGTTCAGGAACCCAACGGCACCAGCGGCATTTCCGCCATGCCCGGCGTCCTGCGCTATGGCCTGGATACGGTCGTGGAGGCCGTCGCCAAGGCCGCCGAACTCAAGATCCCGGCGATCGCCGTCTTCCCTTACGTGGACGAGTCCCTCAAGACCCAGGACTGCGCCGAGGCTTTCAATCCGGAGAATATCGTCTGCCGCGCCGTGCGCCTGATCAAGGAACAGGTGCCGGAGATCGGTATCCTCTGCGACGTCGCGCTGGACCCCTTTAATTCTCTAGGCCACGACGGCCTGGTTCAGGACGGATGCATTCTCAACGACGAGTCCGTCGAGGCCCTCTGCAAGCAGGCCCTGGTCCAGGCCGAGGCCGGCTGCGACATCTTGGGCCCTTCGGACATGATGGATGGCCGGATCGGCGCGATCCGGCGGGCGCTGGACGACGCCGGCTATCAGGACGCCAAGATCATGGCCTACTCCGCCAAGTACGCCAGCGCCTTCTACGGTCCCTTCCGCGAAGCCGTCGGCGCCGACGGTGCCCTGACTGGCGACAAGAAGACCTACCAGCTCGATTTCGCCAATTCCGACGAAGCCCTGCGCGAGGTCGAACTGGATCTGGCCGAGGGTGCGGATATGGTGATGGTGAAACCCGGCCTGCCTTACCTGGACGTCATCCACCGGGTCAAGAGCCGCTTCGGCGTCCCAACCATGGCCTATCAGGTCAGCGGCGAGTACGCCATGATGAAAGCCGCCGCCGCCAACGGCTGGCTGGATAACGACAAGGTGGTCTACGAAAGCCTCATGGCCTTCAAACGCGCCGGCGCCGACGCAGTGCTGACCTACTCGGCCATCGAGATGTCGGAGAAGCTGCGGGCCGGGTGACGCACCCAAGCGCGCCGTTCGGAAACCATGGCCTTCACCATCCGCCAGCTTCAGTACTTTGTCGCCGTGGCGGAATCGGGGACCGTAACGGGCGCATCCCAGGCGCTTTCCATTTCGCAGTCTTCCATCACCGAGGCGATCAAGGAACTCGAGGCCGATCTCGGTGTACCGCTGTTCGAACGCCACTCCCGCGGCCTCAACATCACCCATAAGGGTCATCAGTTCCTGCGTCACGCCACCACGATCCTCAGCGGCGTTTCGGATGCCCGGCGGGCCTTTCAAGACCAGCAGCCGGATGAAAGCGGCACTCTGCACCTCGGCGTAACCTCACTGGTCGCCGGCTATGTCCTCTCCGACATCCTCTCACGTTACCGCCGCGCCTATCCCGCTATTGACGTCACCGCGATCGAGGACGATGGCAGCTATCTCGAGCATCTGTTGATCAACGGGGAGCTCGACGCGGCCGTGATGGTCATCTCCAATCTGCGCAGCCGCGATGCCTTGCAAGCGGAAATCCTGGAAGTCTCCCCCTACAAACTCTGGCTGCCCATGGGGCATTCCCTCACCACGGCCGAGCGAGTCGATCCGGCGGATCTCTCCAACGAACCCCTCATCCTCCTGACCATCGACGAGATCGAGGAGGCCACCGGCAATCTGCTCGGTGCGCTGGGTGCAAGGCCTGAGATCGCCTTTCGGACACGCTCCGTGGAAGCCGTGCGCAGCCTGGTCGCCACCGGCGCCGGCGTCGCGCTGCTGCCGCACCTGGTCTATCGGCCCTGGTCCCTGGAAGGCGACCGCATCGAAAGCCGCGACGTTTCCGCTGCCCTTCCCGTCGTGCAGGTGGGCGTTGTCTGGAGGCGCGGTTCGTCGCTCTCCGCCGCCGCGCGCAACTTTATCGCGGTCGCCCAGTCGCAAAATCTGATGCGCCAGAAGTGATTGGGATAATGGATTTCCTGATGATATCGATTTTTCCGATATCATAATTCTGGTAATTGAAATTGCGAATACGCGCCCTCCCGGTCATTGTTTTACCCAAGAAAACGGGGAACCTGAACAAGGGAGACTTTCGGATGACTAGGATCGTGACAGGTCTTGGCACGGCGCTGCTCGCGTCTGCCATGTTTGTACAGACTGCGCCGGCTGAGAAACTCAGCAGCCTCGGCGCGGGGGAAGGCCAGGTCAACATCGTCGCCTGGCCAGGCTATATCGAACGCGGCGAAACCGACCCGAAATTCGACTGGGTCACCGGTTTCGAAAAGGCCACCGGCTGTAAGGTTCAGATCAAGACGGCAAACACTTCGGACGAGATGGTCGCACTGATGAACGAAGGCGGCTTCGATCTCGTGACGGCGTCGGGCGACGCCTCCCTGCGGCTGATCGCCGGCAAGCGGGTGCAGGCGGTCAACACCGATCTGATCCCGAGCTGGGGCACGGTCGACGACCGGCTGAAGTCCGCGCCCTGGCATACGGTGAACGGCGAACACTACGGCGTCCCCTACATGTGGGGCCCGAACGTCCTGATGTACAATACCGAGGTCTTCAAGGAACCGCCGACCAGCTGGAACGTGGTCTTTGAAGAGATGACACTGCCCGACGGCAAGTCCAACAAAGGCCGGGTTCAGGCTTATGACGGCCCGATCCATGTCGCCGACGCGGCCAATTACCTCATGCAGCACAAGCCGGAACTGGGCATCGAAAGCCCCTACGAGCTGAACGCCGAACAGTACGCCGCCGCCCTGGACCTGCTCCGCGGTCAACGCAAACTGGTTTCGCGCTACTGGCACGATGCCTTTATCCAGATGGACGACTTCACCAACGAAGGCGTGGTCGCCTCCGGCTCCTGGCCTTTCCAGGTCAACATCCTGCAGTCCAAAGGCGCGCCTGTCGCTTCGGTTATTCCTGAAGAAGGCGCAACAGGCTGGGCGGATACGACCATGATGCACGCCGATGCCGAGAACCCGAACTGCGCCTACATGTGGATGGAACACACGCTGTCTTCCAACCTCATGAGCGATCTCTCGGTCTGGTTCGGTGCCAATCCCGGCGTTCCGGCGGCCTGCACCGACGGGCGCGGCATGCAGACTGCGGAAGGCTGCACCAAGAACGGCATGGACGACTTCGAAAAGATCAAGTTCTGGACCACGCCAGTTTCAAAGTGCGCGACGCAGAACAACGAGTGCGTCCCCTACTACCGTTGGGTCAGCGACTACATCGGGGTGATCGGCGGCCGCTGAGGGCGCCGTAACCGACCCACCTGTATTGGACTGTCAGGCCCGCCGGGTTAGTCCGGCGGTGCCTTCCGGCTGGATTTTCCAATGACCATTGCGGTTCGTTTCGACAAGGTATCCCGGCACTTCGGCAGCGTAAAAGCCGTCGATGCCGTGGATCTCGCCATCGGCGAGGGCGAATTCTTCGCCATGCTGGGTCCCTCTGGCTCGGGCAAGACCACCTGCCTACGCCTGATCGCCGGCTTCGAGCAGCCGACATCCGGCGAGATCGAGATCTTCGGCAGCGCCGCAGGCGGCGTACCGCCCTACCGCCGCAATGTGAACACCGTCTTTCAGGACTACGCCCTCTTTCCGCACCTGAGCGTGGTCGACAACGTCGCCTATGGACTGATGATCAAAGGCGTCGGCAAGCAACAACGCCACGCCGAAGCAAAGACTGCCCTGGAGATGGTCCGGCTCACAGGCCTCGGCGACCGCAAGCCGAGCCAGCTCTCCGGCGGACAGCGTCAACGGGTCGCTCTCGCCCGCGCCTTGGTCAACAAGCCGAAGGTCCTGCTGCTCGATGAACCGCTGGGGGCGCTGGATTTGAAACTGCGCGAGGAGATGCAGGAGGAACTGAAGCTCCTGCAGCGTTCGCTCGGCATCACCTTCGTGTTTGTGACTCATGACCAGGGCGAAGCCCTTTCAATGGCGGATCGGGTCGCCGTATTCGACGAAGGCCGGATCCGCCAGATCGGCACGCCGCAGGATATCTATCAGCGGCCTAACTCGGTCTTCGTGGCGAACTTCGTCGGCTCCTCCAACATTCTGCCAAGCGAGCTGGTGGAGAGCCTTACCGGCAGGCGCGCGGCGGCCAGTCTACGGCCCGAGGCGATCAGGCTGGTCAGCGATGGTGGACAGCCCGCCGAAGTGATCGCCGCCAGCTTTGTCGGCGCCGCGACGAAACTTGCGCTGCAAATGGGCGAACTGCGCCTTCATGCGTTGATCGATCATCGGTCTCAATCCTGTGAGGTGGGAACAGAAGTTCAGATCGCCTGGGATCCGTCTGACTTACACATTATGGACGGCGGAGATGACTGACGCCGCGATTACATCGGCACCGCGGCGGGACGGTCTCCTTGCGAGCCTCTCTGATGCCCTTTGGCGTCGCCCAACCCTCTTCCTCATTCTACTGCTCGCGCCCCCTGCCCTCTGGCTCGGGATCATCTACCTCGGCTCGCTCTTCGCGTTGCTCGCGCAGAGCTTTTTCTCCATCGATGAGTTCTCCGGTCTGATCAATTACGAGTTCACGCTTAAGACCTACCGCGAGCTCTTCATTCCGGCCAACCTCGACATCATCGTGCGCACAACCCTCATGGCCGCGAGTGTCACGGTGGCCGCGGCAGTGGTTGCCTTCCCCATCGCCTACTATGCGGCCCGCTACGCCCGGGGCAAATGGAAGGCCCTGTTTTATCTCGGCGTGATGCTCCCGCTCTGGTCAAGCTATCTGGTGAAGGTCTACGCCTGGAAACTGATCCTCGCGAAAGAGGGCATTCTCAACTGGATCTTCGAGGTTCTGCACCTGACCTGGGCACTGGAAGCCTACCTCTCGATCCCGCTCATCGGCGGCAACTCCCTTTCGGTCAGCTACAGCGGCACCTTCCTGGTCTTCCTCTATGTCTGGCTGCCCTTCATGGTCTTGCCCATGCAAGCCGCCTTGGAGCGGGTTCCATCGAGCTATCTCGAGGCCTCGGCGGATCTGGGTGCCCGGCCCTTCCAAACCTTCCGCCTGGTCCTGCTGCCCTTGGCGCTGCCGGGCGTGATCGCGGGGTCGATCTTCACCTTCTCCCTCACCCTGGGCGACTACATCATCCCGCAGATCGTCGGCTCTTCGCGCCTCTTCATCGGCCAGGCCGTCTACACACATCAGGGTACCGCCGGGAACATTCCCCTGGCCGCCGCCTTCACCGTCGTGCCGGTCGTGATCATGGGCTTCTATCTCTGGATGGCGAAACGTCAGGGGGCTTTCGATGCGCTCTGACAAGAGATCCGGCGCCCCGACCGCCCTGAAGGTCGCCGCGGCGGCAGGGCTGGCTTTCATGCACCTGCCGATCCTGCTGATCCTGGTCTACGCCTTCACCACCGAGGACAAGACCTATCAATGGCCGCCGCCCGGGCTAACCCTGAAGTGGTTCGCGGTCACCTGGAACCGCCCCGATGTCTGGGAGGCCCTGCAGCTCTCGGTCAAGGTCGCAAGCATATCCACCGTCATCGCACTGGTGCTGGGCACGCTCTGCGCGGCAGCGGTCGTGCGCACGAAGTTCTTCGGCCGCGAAGCCATCTCCCTGATGGTGATCCTGCCCATCGCGCTGCCAGGCATCATCACCGGCATCTCGCTGCGCTCGGCCTTCAACATCGCGGATATCCCCTTCTCCTTCTGGACCATCGTGCTGGGTCACGCGACTTTCTGTGTGGTCGTGGTCTACAACAACGCCGTGGCGCGCTTCCGCCGGACCTCGGGTTCGCTGATCGAAGCCTCCATGGACCTGGGCGCGAACGGCTTTCAGACCTTCCGCTACGTCGTCCTGCCGAACATCGGAACGGCATTGCTGGCCGGCGGTATGCTGGCCTTCGCGCTCTCCTTCGACGAGGTCATCGTCACCACCTTCACCGCCGGGCAGCAGGCCACCTTACCGATCTGGATGCTCGAGGAGCTCGTCCGTCCACGTCAACGCCCCGTCACCAATGTGGTCGCCATCGTCGTGGTCGCGGTGACCTTCCTGCCCATTCTCGCAGCCTACTATCTCACCCGTGACGGCGACCAGGTCGCCGGACACGGCAAGTAATCACAAGAGGAGGTACGTCTCATGGATACCCAAATGCTGATCGGCTCGGACTTCGAAAACGGCTCCGAAAAGGAAGAGATCGTCCTCAATCCGAAAACCGGACAGAGCATCGTCGACCTTCCCGAAGCCTCGGACGATCAAATCGACCGTGCGGTGAATGCGGCGGAGCTCGCCTTCGCCAGGTGGTCGCGTACGACGCCTGCCGAACGCGCCGGCTATCTCCTCAAAATCGCCGACCGCATCGAAGCGGAAGCGGAAGAATTTGCGGCGCTGGAAGCTCTGAACTGTGGCAAGCCGATTAATGCGGTCAGGGAAGACGAGATCCCGGCCATCGTCGACTGCTACCGTTTCTTTGCCGGCGCGGTTCGCTGCGTTCCGGGCAGCGCGGCCGGCGAGTACATGGAGGGGCATACCTCCATGGTCCGAAGAGATCCCATCGGTATCGTAGGTTCAATCGCCCCATGGAACTACCCGCTGATGATGATGGCCTGGAAACTGGCGCCAGCCATTGGCGGAGGCAACACAGTGGTCTTCAAACCCTCGGAGCAGACTCCACTGACGGCCCTCAAGATGGCCAGGATCCTGGCGGATGTTCTGCCCGCCGGTGTGGTGAACATTGTGCTTGGCCGCGGTCAAAGCGTCGGCAACGCCCTGATCAATCATCCCAAGGTCAATATGGTCTCCATCACCGGCGACATCGCGACCGGCAAAAAGGTTCTGGAAGCCGCCGCCAAGTCGGTGAAGCGCACGCATCTGGAGCTCGGCGGCAAAGCCCCGGTGATCGTGTTCGATGACGCAGAGCTCGATACGGTGGTCGAGGGCCTTCAGGCCTTCGGATATTACAACGCGGGCCAGGACTGCACGGCCGCCTGTCGCATCTATGCCGGCCCGAAGGTGTACGAAAAACTGGTCGCCGACCTCACTTCGGCGGTCTCCAGCATTAAGTACGGCCTCGAAGACGATACGCAGAACGAAATCGGGCCCCTGATCTCGAAACGCCAGCGCGATCGGGTTTCAAGCTTCGTCGAGAGGGCATCGGAACAGAAGCACATGGAAATCACGACCGGAGGGGCCATGCACAACGGCGATGGTTTCTTCTACAAGCCGACCGTCATTGCCGGCGCGACGCAACAGGACGAAATCGTCCGCCGCGAGGTTTTCGGGCCAGTGGTCTCCGTCACACCTTTCAGTGACGTGGACGAAGCGGTGCGATGGGCGAACGACAGCGATTACGGCCTGGCTTCCTCTATCTGGACCACAGACATTTCCCGCGCTATGGCCACCGCCGCCCAGCTGCAATATGGCTGCACCTGGATCAACACCCACTTCATGCTGGTCAATGAAATGCCGCACGGCGGGCTGAAGCAATCCGGCTATGGCAAGGACATGTCGGTCTACGCGTTGGAGGACTACACGGCTGTCCGTCACGTCATGATCGCGCATTGATCCAGCGCTGCACGACGGAATAAGCGTCAGAGAGCGGCCTCCTTTAGAGCGTCTTTTGGAGGAGGTCGCTCGAAGCAACGTCGACGCCCGACACATGGAGGGCGTTCCGGACCTAGAGCAAGCTTGTGCCCGGACTGGAAAGCGGCAGTATTCAAGCCGCAAGATGCAAACCGGGATTAAAGCATGCGCCGTCGTCTTATTGTCGCTTCCGTCGTTCTCCTCCTCTTGGCCTTGGGCTTTGCAGGCGGTCTGGGAGTGCGAGAGTATTTCGCCTTTCGCACGCTTCAGGTCACCTCCTGCGACGGCGTACCGATCCAACTCAGTACGCGTCGGGCCGACACGCTGGGAGTCGAGTTCTTCATCGGCGGTTGGGCAAATGGCCCCATTAAGGTCAGTATTGCTCACGGCACCAACAAGACCGTGATCGAGGAAACAACCATCCTGCCACGTCCTACGCTCAGGCGAGTATCCTACGCCTTTGTTGGTGACTGGTATGGCGACTTCGAGGTGACACTGGAGGGGGAAACATGCAGCCTGCTGCTGGCCTATCGCTTTTGGGGCACGCCTATCGATGTTTTCGATCTTATCTGACAGGCGTCATGCAGGTGGTGTCGTCTGTCGCTAGAACGCGCTGAGAGCCTCAAATTTGCAACAAAAAACGCGCCACTCTTCCCGCATTTCCTTCGTAATGGAGGGTAATGGCAGAAGCATCAGAATACCGCCGCGTCGCAACGCGGTGGTCATCTTTTTTATGGCGTGCTGGTGGTTGTTTCTGACCTACACGGGCCTGAGCATCAATGCCCAGTTGGGTCCCGATTCCAGGTATGATCCGCTCAGTCAGTATTTGCTCTCAATATTCTTTTGGGTCGGGTTTCTTCCCTGGCTCCACGCGACCTGTGTCCTGATCTGGCAGACCCTTGGGGTCGAGACCATCACGATCCTGGACGATAAGCTCCAACGTCGGCTGAGCGTCCCCTTTTTCTTCCATGGGAAGTCTTACGATCTGGCGGAGGTGAGTAATTTCCGATGGCTGCAGCGCCACGCCGTCTGGGACAGCGAACCGATCAACAGTCGGACCTACGGCATGCGCTACGGCGCCATCCAGTTCGACAACGGGGCCAAAGTCGTCACCTTCGCCAAGGGCGTCGACCGGCAGGAATGCGAAGAGATCATCGACGCAATCAAGTTCGCGACCGATCCCGCAAACGCCTGAAAACAGCCTGCCTGCCGAAACGCCCTATACCTGTTCCAATTCGGCCCCGGTTCGTTCTTCAAGCACGGCGTCCTTGTCCCGCGCCGTGCTCGGCTCGACCAGCACCACTTCGCAGGTCTCGCTGAGCGCCACCGGACAGTGTTCGACGCCGTGGGGCACGATGATGAACTCGCCTTCTTCGATCACTTCGTCGCGGTCGCGGAATTTCATCTCGAGGCTGCCGCGGTGCACGAAGTAGAGCGCGTCTTCCTTCGGATGATAGTGCCAGACGAAGTTACCCTCGAACTTCGCCAGCTTGATCTGCATATCGTTGATCTGCCCGGCAACCTTCGGGCTCCAGGTTTCGGTCAGGCCGCTGAAAGACTGATCGAGATTGTTTTTGCGATATGGTGAGATGTGCCGGTTGATGCCCGCGACGTCCTTCATGATCGCGCGCAGTTGGCTGGACAGGTCCTTACCCTCAGCCGGATAGTTGCCGTCCAACGCCGCCGTGCCGATGGTGAAGCCAGCGCCGCGCGCCTCTTTCACCGCGGCGATGCGCTCGGCATTGTCGATTGAGCCGGCCATGATTACCGGTTTGTCGACAGCTGCGCAGACAGCGGCCATCACGGCGGGCACATACTCCGAAGAACGGTAGGCCAAGAGATCCAAGCCATGCACGCCTTCGCGCGCCGAGAGATCTTTCGCCGAGCGGATAATCTCCTCGATGCTACCCTCCAGCACACTGGGGTGCCCCGCGATCCGGCCCGCGAAGGGATAGTAGAGAATCTCCGTCCCCGCCAGGACCGGCAGCACGTCATCCACATGCGTTCCGCCCAACAGGATGTCGACGCCGATATCGACGGCAGCGCGGGCCGACTTCAACTCGCTCTCCCGGTCCAGGGACACCACCTCCAGATAGCTGGTTGCGCCGCCGTCCTTGATGGCGCGGTTGAGTTCCTGGAGCTTCTCGAAGGGCAGACCCACATCCTTGAAGCCGATATGGTGCACGCCCGCTGCCAAGGCCGTGTCGAGATGTTCGCGCGCGTCGGCGACCGTCTGGTCGTTCCGCGTCAGCATAAAGATAAATCTCAGGCCCATGTTGCTGCCTCCGCTTTTTGCGCCTGTTCGTCAGTACCTGCCGGATGTTTCGCTGCAATCATTCGCGCTGCATAATCGAGCGCGGTCTTAAGACTGGATGGATCCGCGATCCCCTCGCCGGCAATGTCAAAGGCCGTGCCATGATCCGGACTGGTACGCACGAAGGGCAAGCCCAGTGTAATGTTCACGCCCTTCTCCAGGCCCATGTACTTCACCGGGATCAGGCCCTGATCGTGATACTGCGCGACCACCACATCGAACTGACCCTGGCGCGCCTGCATGAAGACCGTATCTCCGGGCCAAGGGCCCGTCGCCAAGATACCCTCTTCGCGGGCAGCCTCGATGGCCGGCCCAATGACTTCGATCTCTTCCTGTCCGAACAGCCCACCCTCGCCCGCATGGGGATTGAGGCCGGCCACGGCCACCCGAGGCGTTGCAATACCGAGGGCGCGCGCGCCCTCATGCGCCAGTCGGATGGCCGACATCTGCGCCGGGAAATCGGCCCGGGCGATGGCATCCTTGAGAGAACAGTGGATCGTCACCAGCACGGTCCGGATCTCATCGTTCGCCAGCATCATGGCCACGCGCTCGGCACCACCGAAATCGGCGAGGATTTCCGTGTGACCGGGATACTTCACACCCGCTTCCGCCAACGCCGCTTTGTTGATCGGCGCGGTGACGATGCCGCTGACCTCACCTGCTTTGGCCAGCCTGATCGCCTCCACGATGGCATCATAGGCCGCCTTGCCCGCAGCCGCGCTTACCATGCCTCTGAACGGCAGGTCAGAAAAGTCCGCTGTCTCCCAGACTGAAACGACACCAGGGTCGCGTTCGATAGCCTCAAGCGAAGCCACCGTGCGCACTTTGAAGTCCAGGTCTAGCTGCTGGACAGCATTCTCCATCGCGAGCGCGCTGCCGATTACGACAATCGCTTCAGCACGGTTGTTGGTTGCCAAGGTCTTCGCCACGATCTCCGGACCGATACCGGCAGGGTCGCCCATGGTGATGGCAAGGGGTGCAGAAGTCGGGGTCATGAAAAGCTATCGTTCCTCATTTCGTTCAGAGATAGCAGCCTCTCGGCTGCCCGTCTCAGACTGCCGGCATCGCCGAAGCCGCCCGCCTTCATCGCCAGCACTAAACGTCCCCTCTCCGCGCTGTCCGCAACCCCGCAAGGAAAGCCGGGCTCCAGCTCACCAGATAGCGCGAAGTCTGAAATCGACAAGCAATCGAGCAAGGCCTCCATTGTATCGCCACCCGTCGCAATCACCGCATCAAATCGCTCCTTCGCCAGCAATTCTTTCGCTTCACCGATCAGTCCCGTCAGCACGGTCTCCGGCCGGCTCTTGCGGTCTTCTGGCGCGGCAAGAAGCTGGAGAGATTTCATCCCTAAGAGCCCTTTCGCCTGCTCCCGGCTGACGGGGTTCGCGCTACCGACCATGACCAGCAGCTTGCGGACCGCAGGCAAGTCCGAAGAACGGGCTTGCTTCGACCCGGCAGCGGCGTCAATCAGCGACAGTGCTCTCGCCAGGCCCGGAGAGCCGATCCAGAGGACGGACTCAGGATCTTCGACGCCGGCGACCTGCACGTTCAACTCTGCTTGTGAGCGCGCATCCATGATCGCGATTTCGCCACCGATGCCGCGCGGCAAAAGATCGCTGAGCCGCGACGTCCTGGCAGGATGGACTGGGTCACGGCCGTACTGCGTCTCGGCGACAGGCGTCCCATCGACCAGTTGAATACCCTTTTGCGTTGTCCGTCCGGCGTCCGGGAAGGCCGGCGCCAGAACGATCCTTTTGCGGCCGCTTGCGGCAAAGGCCGCTGCGATCTCCGCGCGCAGATGGCCGCGTAGGGTGGAATCGATCGTCTTGTAAAGAAGCGCGCGTCCGGCAAGCGCCGCGGTCACTGCGGCAACGGCATGACCCGCTTCGCTTTCGGACAAGGCACGGCTTCCACAATCGACGGCAAGAACCTCAGCGGTGCTTGCATGTTCAGGCGCAGTCTTGCGCCCCACCCGCGCCTGCCGCCCCCGCGCGACAAAGGGGCCGGCGCCATCGGCGGCGCTGGTCAGGTCATCGGCAACAATGCCGATATCTGCGATCTTACGGTCGATTCGAATCATATGGTGATGTTAACGCGCATATCAGACAGAAAAAGCGATACATCTTAACCAATACCGGTGATAAATATTCACCAATGAAACGTTCTGTTATCCCCTCTTTGGACGACCTGCGGGCCTTCGATGCCGTCGTGCGGTGCGGGTCCGTACGCGCAGCCGCACAAGACCTTGCCTTGACCCATGGCGCGGTCAGCCGGCGGATCACGAAGCTCGCTTCGGAGCTTCAAGTCGCGCTGTTCCTGCGCGACGGGCGCGGCCTCCGCCTGACGCCAGCCGGAGAGAAGCTGGCACAAAGCTGTGGGCAGATCTTTTCGGAACTCGAAAAGACGCTTGCCGAGATCCAAACCCCGCCGGCCACGTCACCGATTGTCTTGTCCTGCGAACGATCTTTGGCTATGCGCTGGCTCATTCCGCGCCTCAGCCGATTCCAGGATGCCAACCCGGATCTCGCTGTGCATCTGTCGGTCGGCGGCGGCGCGCTCGATTTCGACCACGACGGCATTTCCCTCGCGATCCGGCGCCTGGACTTTCCAACCCGGGACAATTGGGAGATCGAGCCCATCCTGGCCGAGTCCACCGGGCCGGTCATGCAACCGGCTATGCGTGCAGATTTCTCTTCGGGCGACTACATCGGCCTGGGCAGCAAAACACGCCCCGACGCCTGGGCGCAGTGGCTGGCGGCAAATCCAGAAACGCCATCACCAAAGGAAATCCGTTTTCTAGACCATCACTTCCTGATGATCGAAGCGGCGGCGGGCGGACTGGGTGTCGCGCTCTGCCCGAGGATCATCGCGCTCGACGATCTGGCCCGGAAGCGCATCGTTGCGCCCTGCGGATTCCAGGAGGACGGCTCGCACTACGGCCTCATTGCGCCTCAGCGTCCGACCTCTTCACCGGAAATCGCCCGCCTGAAAACCTGGATCAAGAGCAGCATTGCTGTGAAGGATTAGAGCGCGGAAGCCGGCTCTTCCGCGACAGACGGGTCGTTGTCAGTTCCGATCTCTCGTCGCAAATCGGATCAGCGCCCGCGCAATCACACGCTCTTCATCCGTCGGCATCACCAGAACGCGGGTTCGGCCTCGACCGATGTCGAAAGCATTGTCGGCATTCGAAGCGGCATCCAAATCGATGCCCAGCCAATTCATGCCTTCACAGATCTGCGCGCGCATGGGGGCGGAGTTTTCCCCAATGCCGCCGCAAAACACGAAGGCATCGATGCCACCCAGCACCGCCGCCATTGCGCCGAGTTCACGCCGCACGCGAAAGGCATAGTAGTCGAGCGCCTGCTTGGCCTCCGGCGCATCGGAAGCCGTCAGTTCCCGCATATCGTTGGACATCCCCGACAGGCCCTTCAGCCCGCTCTCGTGATAAAGCAGATCGCTGATCTCAGCCGAGGTCATCTTTTCATGATCCATCAGGTAGAGAAGAACACCCGGGTCCAGCTGGCCGCAACGCGTGCCCATCGCCAAACCGTCCAGCGCCGAAAAACCCATGGTCGAGGCCACGCTTTTTGCGTTCTTCAAGGCGCACATCGATGCGCCGTTGCCGAGATGCGCCACCACCACCCGGCCGGCGGCCAAGTCGGGTTCCCAATGCTTCAGCGCGGAAGTGATATAGTCATAAGACAGGCCGTGGAAGCCATAACGGCGCACACCTTTGTCATAGTAGCGGCGCGGCAGACCGAAGGTGTCATTGACCCAGGGGTGCCCCCGGTGAAAGGCCGTATCGAAGCATCCAACCTGAAGCGCATCGGGAAAGGCCTCACGCGCAGCGCCAACGGCCTTTAGATTGTGCGGCTGATGCAGGGGGGCGAGCGGCGCCAAGGCATGCAAGCGCTCAAGGACATCGTCATCGAGCAATACCGGCTCGACAAAATCGGTTCCGCCGTGGGCAATACGGTGCCCGACACCGACGACCGGCAAGTCCGCAAGGAAGCCGTTGCCGTGATCGAATATGGTCTGCAGGCCGCTGACATGATCTGCCTGACCGATCTCGAAGACTTCCTTCGCTTGGCCTGGTTGCTTGACGATCAGCCGTGCCTGCGGCCCCAGGTTTTCAACCTGCCCGCGGATCGGTTCGTCCGGCGCGCCGCCGACCCGATAGAGTGAAAATTTGATCGAAGACGACCCCGCATTGAGGGTGAGCAAAACACCCGCCATAACCTCGCGGGTCTCACTTGCCGCCAAATCTTGCGGCGTCATATTGAAGTCTGCAGAGGCAGGGCTTCCTGCGTCAGTCCCAGCAGTTGGCGCATCTGATCGATCCGCTCGGCGGTCGCAGGCTCCATCTCCTTCCGCGCGCCGACCACATAGAGGACAAGATCTAAGGCTTCCATACGTTTCTTCTGTGTTGTGAGCAGCTTAGGCAGAGTGGCCAGCGCCTGTTCCGGCTCGAAGTGAGAGATTAAAGTTTGTTCGTGGATCATACGAGCCCGCGCGGATGTGTCCAGATCGACAAAGGGCTTGCGGGTCGAGAGGACTTGCGAAGAGCGTTCCAGCCGATCGCGGCGCACGTTCCCACGCGTGTCCGCAAGCAGAACCAACATGCGCACGACCGCCTCCGCCAACCCGCCTTTCGAGATGCGTTCCACGGCGTCCAAAACGTTCGGCAGAGCCCGCAGATCCTCGTGTCGTTTCCTTTGCCGCCGCTGCGCGTGAGGACCTCCATACCAGACGGCGAGCGGATTGGCGTAAAAGGTCAGGAAGCAGGTTTCGGTCCAGGCCGCTTGCAGATCGCGCCACCGGTTCCACTCGCTCTCGATCACGTCCGCCCAGAAATGCTCTGTCAGTTTGAAGGGATTGTTGACCGGTACGCTTTCGCGCTTGGCCCTGACCTCATCGGCCAAGGCCTCAACCGCGGTCATTACCGGGTTCACGGAGGCAAAGACGGAGCGCTGCACACGCAGAGGATGGAAGTGCCGCTGCAATTCGGCAAGCTGGGGCGAAAAGAGGCTACGCATCAGAGGTCTAAGCGTCACCGCATAGACCTCGGCTAGAGTTTCCGACAGGCGCGATACCGCCGCAAAGGCAGCTTCCTCCGCCCGGTCGTCGTCCAGCCCTAAAATGTCGGTCATCCGACGCCTGTGAAAACTCACGGTGAAGACCTTGTCATGACCGGAGCCGGCCATGTCTTCGATCTTCATTTCGTAGAGCCCGGGCGGCAGCGCCTCGATGGTCTTGAGCGTCGAGGCCATCTGACTGTGTTCGCGTTTGGCAATTGAGGACGAAACGAAGATCCCCAGATGGCCGACCTCCTCGTGGACCATGTAGACGATCCGTTGACCGCGGACTTCGATTTCGGTTTCGTCTGCGTAGGTATCGACAATCCAATTCAGGGCCTGCTGTGGCGGAGTGATGCTGTCGCCGCGCGAGGCGAAGACGATCACCGGCGCCCGAATGGCCTTGAGGTCGATCGGCCGGCCGGTCTCCAGTCGTGCTTCGTTTTTGCTGAGGCGGTTGCCAATGAAGAGATTTTCGAGGATCCAGCGGATCTCATCACCGGTGAGGAGGAAGAAGCCCCCCCACCACTTCTCGAACTCCAGGAATCGCGCTTCGCCGCGATCTATGTTGTCGTAGAGATCGTAATACTTGCGGAACCAGGTCCGACCCGGGTTGAGCATCTCGAAGTTCAGCACCAGATTGGCGCCGTCGAAGAGACCACCGCCCGCGTCAGCCGTCATCATGGCCGAAACCACACCTCCGAGCGTGCCACCGTTGTAGCGCATCGGGTCCTGTCCTATCCGTCCCGACCAGTAGGACATGGGGGCGCCGTTCAGCAGGATCGGCCCTGCGAGATCCGGATTGGTGGCCGCCAGGATCGCCGCGGCCCAGCCGCCCTGGCAATTGCCGACCACGACTGGCTTGGGCGACTTCGGATGGCGGCGCTGCACCTCGCGCAGAAAGGCCGCCTCGGCATGGGTCACGTCTGCGAGTACCTGACCAGGCTCCGGCATGGGCCGGAAAGCGACAAAGTAGACGGGATGACCGTCGCGCAGCGCAACGCCGACCTGACTATCCGGCTTAAAGCCGCCAATGCCCGGCCCATGACCTGCGCGCGGATCGATGATCACGTAGGGCCGTTTCCAGGAAAAAACCTCCACGCCCTCCGGCGACAGGATGTGCAGCAACATATAGTTGCAGGGCCGCGGCAAGTCCTTCCCATCGACCACCACCTCGTAGTCGTAAATGAGAACCGGTGGCGCGCCGGCCGCCTGGTGTTCCAGAAAGATATCGCCGCGTTTGCGCAAGGCATCCAGCGTCAAGACACCGCGCTGCCCGGCATCAATCACATAGCGCATCCAGGCCTCGAACACGCCAAGCGGGGTCTGGAGCGCCGCCAGTTCCGTCTCGATATAAACAGCCGAGTGGCGACGCTGGTCGCTCTCTCTCGCGATCACATCCCGGTTGCGCTCGACGCGCCGGCCCACGGCGTGCTGTAGCAGACTCGCTTGAAGCGAGCCGCTCTGCGCGGCCCAGTTCATGGCATCCTTGTATCGATCGAGCGGATCAAAATACATCAGCAGTTTTCCTGAATTTCAATGCGTCTCACCCGGTCACGTGGTAGCCACCGTCGATGTGGTGAACGACCCCGGTGACATTCGAGGCTTCGTCGCTGGCCAAGAACGCCGCATAAGCGCCCACATCCTCAATGGTCGCGAGACTCCGCGTCGGAGCCCGCTCCGCCGCCTTGGTCATCAGTTCGTCGAAATGATCGATGCCGCTGGCTGCGCGCGTCGCCAACGGACCGGGCGAGAGTGCATGGACGGAGATACCCTTCTTACCGAGCTCGGCCGCGGCATAGCGGGTCACCGCCTCAAGCGACGCCTTGACCGGTCCCATGATGTTGTAGTGGTCGACCACCTTTTCCGAGCCATAGAAGGTCACGGTCATACAGGTGCCGCCTTGAGGCATCAGGTTCTCGGCTTTGCGGATCATTCGGAGGAAGGAATGCACCGAGATGTCCATCGCCAGCCCGAATCCTTCGCGGGAGCAATCGATCACGCGGCCATGCAGATCTTCTTTCGGGCAAAACGCGATGGAATGCAGCAGGATATCCAACTTGCCCCACTGGCGTTCGATGGCCTGAAACAAACCATCGAGTTGCGCATCGTCCGTTATATCCAGCGGCGCAATGATGTCCGCCTCCAACTCTTCCGCCAGCGGCCGAACATACCGCTCGGCTTTTTCGTTCAGATAAGTGACGGCAAGATCCGCACCCTGTCCCCGAAAGGCTTTCGCGCAACCCCATGCGATTGAATTTTCATTCGCGACCCCAACAACCAGGGCCTTCTTTCCACGCAGGGAAAACATCCACGACTCCATCTATTGCACCGCAGCATAAGAGAAAAATATGACAGTTCGTGGAGGCTGCCGATCTCAACTGCTCGTCAAAATTTCAGTTTTTCTGAAATTGTATTAATTTATTCGATTTTGACTGAAATATTTCAACCTGCCCAAATAAGGCGTTTGGAGTCGCAGAGGCATAAGAACGCAATGCAGCAAGCATTAGGTCAAGTTGCGACAAAAACACCAAACCGCGTCGGTATCGGACAGAAATTTGTCGGAACCTCGTCATAGGCGCGCGGGTCCGCGGGCTATGCGTAGAGGTAATCAAAAAATACCAAAAGGGAGGTTGAGGGCGAATGTCGATCAAACCGCCATTCACGGATCTTGAAATCAAAAAAGCCCCGTCGGGCTTTTACGAAGGCTACAGCCTTCCAATCGCGTTGATCAGTAAGATCAGCATGTCTTTGTTGGTGATCTGGGCCCTGGTCTGGCCCCTGAATGCCAACGGGGTTCTCTCCAGTGTCAACTGGTCGCTACTGGAGGGCTTCAACACCTTCTACATTATTGCGGTCGGGCTTTTCGCCTTTTTCTGCTTCGCCGTCGCGATCATCCCAGCCTCCGGAAAACGTATCCTGGGACAGGAAGGCGAGAAACCGGAGTTCTCCAATTTCTCCTGGTTCTCTATGATGTTCGGCGCCGGTCTCGGTGTCGGACTGATGGTCTACGCCACTGCGGAGCCGATGGGCCTCTGGGGTTCGAACCCGGTTGTCGTCGCGGGCGAGGTTGCCGGCAACACGGAGGAAGCCGTCACCTCGGCGTATCGCTACACCTTCCTGCACTACGGCTTTCACGCCTGGGCGATCTATGTGGTGACGGGCCTGTCCCTCTCCTATTACGCTTATACACGCGGCATGCCCTTGACGATCCGATCGGCACTGACGCCGATCCTCGGCCCGCTGTCGAACTCCATCATCGGCCATATTGTGGACGTGCTGGGCGTGGTCGCCACCATCCTGGGCGTGTCCGTTACCATCGGCTTTGGTGTCAGCCAGTTCGTCGACGGCGTCTACTCGGTCACCGGCATGGAGTGGCTGATGAACGCCAGCGAAGAAGGCGCGCCGAAACCCAGCACCGTCGGCCTGATCGCGGCACTAGCCGTCATCATGGGGTTGTCGATCATCTCCGCGGTCTCGGGCGTCGGACGGGGCATTAAGTACCTCTCGAACCTGAACCTGGTGCTTTCCATCATCCTGTTGCTGGTCTTCGTGATCTTCGGCTCCTTCGCCTTTGCCATGACCCAGTACGGCACGGCGATGGTGGACTACATCATCCACTTCGTTTCCCTCTCGTTCGAGGCTTACTCGCCGCTTTCGCAGGCAGAATTCGTGGCTGGTCTCCCCGAGGCCGTAAAGGCCTTGCCGGCAGAGGACATCGCGTCGATCTACAGCGGCGGCACCAATGCCTGGGGCTCTCTTGCTGGCTTCAAGGACGCCCTGCCGGAGTCCTTCAAAGCACTGGAAAATTCCGATGCGCTTGCCGCTACAGTCTATGAGACAGGTGCTCAAGGCCGTCTCTTCGGCTGGCAGGCCGGTTGGACGACCTTCTACTGGGCCTGGTGGATCGCTTTCTCCCCCTTCGTGGGACTCTTCCTGGCACGTATTTCGAAAGGCCGCTCGGTCCGCGAGTTCGTGCTCGGCTGCGTCATCGCTCCGGCCCTGGTCTGTTTCGCCTGGATGACCATCCTCGGCGGTTCGGCCATCGACCTGGAGCTCAAGGGGATCGCCGACGGTGCCATCATCGGCGCTTCGACGACCAACAAGCTCTTCGCCACCTTGGGGCAGATGATCGACGGCGGACTGTTGTCCGGCATTACGATCATGTGCGTGGTGCTGATCATGACCTTCCTGGTGACTTCCGCCGACTCGGGCATCCTGGTCATGAACACCATCATGTCGGGCGGCGAACAGCACGCGGGTATCAAGCACCGGATCATCTGGGGCGTCATTCTGACCCTGGTGATCGGCGCACTGATCATCGCGGGCAACACCGGTGCCGCGGCCGATCCGCTTGAAGCGCTGAAGAACGCCATGATCATCGGCGCCCTGCCCTTCACCATGGTGATGGTCGGCATGGTGATCTCGATGGCCAAAGCACTCTACCGCGATAGCCTGCGGGACAAGCATGGCGTGGCGGAGACAGCGCCTGCCGAATAACCTTCGGCCGATGCTCTTGGAAAACAGCGGCCGTCCTCGATAGGTTATCGGAGACGGCCGTCACTCTTTCACACTTCAGGATGTCTTTGCGCCGCTGTCGGCCACGTCGCGAAAGCTCGAGAAAACATGCTCGGAAAAGGCCCGGCCTGCGGAACCCAGGGTCTTGGCTTCATGCAGGCGGAGCTGATAGTCGCCGATCTTGCTCAGGCCCTGCTTGGGACCCAGCACCTCATAATCCTCCGACACTAGGCTAGCCGTCAGCGGCGCAACCGCGAGGTCCGACTGCACCGCCGCCAATTGCCCCAAGCCGGTGTCACAGGTATAGGCGATGCGGTAGCTCACCCCCGTCTCCTTCAGCGACCTTAGCGCCGCGTCCCGCCAGGGGCAGCCCGGGGCCGAGAGCGCGAGTGGCACCGGCGTGCGGGCATAGCCGCGACCGCCGCGGATACCGATCCAAACCAGCGCCTCGCTATAGACGGGCCGCCCCGGCGGCGCTCCTTCGCCACGGGCGACCGTGAGCGTCAGGTCCAGTTCGCCCGCCTCGAACTTCTGCATCAGCTTGACGCTCGAGGACAAGACCACATCGACCTCGACCAGCGGATGGGTCTTGGCAAAGCGCGATAGAATCTGGGGCAGGAAACGCGTGCCGAAATCGTCCGGCGCACCGAAGCGCACGAGCCCCTCGAGCTGCGGCACCCGGAAGCGCGCCAGCGCCTCTTCATTGATCCGCAGCAGCTCCCGGCAGTGGATCAGAAAGGCTTCTCCGTCGCCGGTCAGCGTAACCGAGCGCGCATGACGGTGAAACAGCGGCCGGCCGAGTTGCTCCTCGAGCCGCTTCATCTGCATGCTCACGGCGGAGGGTGTCCGGAACACACGTTTCGCCGCCGCCGTGAAGCTCCCGGCTTCCGAAATCGCCACGAAAGTCTGTATCAGATCGGTCTCGAGCAGTCCGTTGGCCAGGGGTTGCATAGTCGCTCCAACCCTTCAGTAAGATTGAACGATACGATAAATACTATTCGTTCGATTGATCAATAGAGAACTGCCATCTTCGTCTCGATAAGGAGACGATCATGTCCGCAGATCTTTCGACCGCCCCGACATCCTCAGCCCTCTCACGCGGCATCACCCTGTTCTGGCGGCTGTTAGAACAACAGCGCGAAGCCCGCCGGACCCGCCAGGACCAACGGGACGCCCGCGACGCCTTCATGCATATCCTGCGCCTCGACGAGAGACGTCTCGACGACATCGGCGTCACCCGCGCGGAGGTCGACTGGGCCGCCAAGCTGCCGCTGGAGATCAATGCATCGAAGGCCTTGCACGCGCGGGCGCGAAAGCGGCGCACGGCCGAATCTGCAGGATCGCCTTCCCGCCGCTGAAGCAGATAAACACCGGCTCACGCCGCCCCCGATTGCACCGCGACCGCCTCATCCCTATCTACCTTTCGAACAGAACAAGAGGTAGACGATGAACCCGCAGAACCTTCTCGAGCAATTCCTGGGCCCGGACGTAACCAAGACCGCGAGCGGCGCGCTGCAGAGCGGCAAGGAAAAGCTGGCCGGCAGCGGCATGGCCGGTGTCGCCGGCGGCCTGGCGGCCGGCGGACTGCTCGGCGTTCTGCTGGGCAATAAGAAGGCGCGGAAGAAGGTTGGCAAGCTGGCCGGCGGCGTGGTCGGCTACGGCGGCGCGGCGGCCCTCGGCGCCCTCGCTTTTCGCGCCTATCAGAACTATCAGTCCGGCCAACAGCAACCTGCGCAACCAGCCCCACAGCCTTCGGTCCAGCAACAACCTGCGCCACTTCCAGCCGGTTCCAAGTTCCTGCCCGAAACGGCACCCGCTCAGGATGGCAAGCCCTTCGAGCTCGCCCTGGTCATGGCGATGATCGGCGCCGCCAACGCCGACGGTCATATCGATTCCGAGGAACAGCGCCACATCTTCCAGCAGGTGGGCGAACTTCCCCTCGATGCGGAAGACAAAGCCTTCGTCTTCGACGCACTGGGTAAGCCGCCGAGCCTGCAGGACATCGCGGGTCTCGCACAGGGCCCGGAACAGGCCGCCGAACTCTACCTCGCCTCGCGCCTGGCGATCGATCCCGACGAGCCGATCGAACAGGCCTATCTGCAAGCACTTGCCGCACGTCTGCAACTGCCCGCGGACCTCGTGGCCCATCTGGAAAGCCAGATCGAGACAGTGCCTGGCTAACTTCGAGAGTTTCTCTTCGGCGGATCCTAGTTTGCCGGCAGCTGATAGCCCGCACGTTCCACCGTGATCCGGAACAAGCTGTTCGAGGCGGTGATATAGAGCGTCCTGGCCGCATCGCCACGGCCGAAGGCGACATTGGTCGGCCAGGTGTCAGGCATGGGGATACGCGCAAGCTCTTCCCCCGCGGGCGAGTAGACGTAGACACCGCGCAGGGCCGGATCGTTGTGCCGAAGCGTGACATAGAGATTGCCGTCAACGTCCGCCTTAAAACCGTCCGGCGCGCCTTGCGGCAGTTTCAGAAAATCGCGCCGGGGTCCGACACTGCCGTCCGCAGCCAGGTCGTAAGCATAAATCGCCTGGGTCTCGGCAATATAGGCGGGTATGGCGCCCTCGCCCTCCGGCACGCGAATGAAATCGTAGGAGCCATTATCCCAAGCCCCCACGTAGAGCGTCTTCTGATCCGGAGAGACCAGTAAGCCGTTGACCTTACCCGCATCCGAGATCAAACGCGTGACCGAGCCGTCCGGATCGATCCGGAAGACCGAGTGCTGCGCCTGGGTCATGGGCTCGTACCCGAAGTACTTGGGGTCGGTGAAATATATACGCCCGGCCTCGTCGATGCTGACGTCGTTCGGGCCGTTGTAAGGCCGGCCCTCGAAGAGGTGAGTCAGAATAAAGCTGCGCCCCGTCGCCATATCTTTCTTCATGACGCGCCGCCCGCCGGAATCCGGACCCTGGACGAAGACCATGTCGCCCTTGGCATCGAACTCAATGCCGTTGGACATGTTACTCGGTGAGAGAAAGATCTCCGTGGAATCGCTGACCGGATCGTAACGCCAGATGTGACCACCCTGGGGGAAGACACCGGCTTCGTCTTTGCAAAACGCCGTAAAGGTGACGTCGCTGAAGTACATCTTACCGTCCCGTCCGGCGGCGATCCCCTCCGCGACCGCACAACCGCCATCGAAAACCCGCTCAACACGGGCATCGGGCGACAGGATAGAGCTGTCGCCACTTGGCGCCGGAAACCCGGCATCTTCAGCCGCTTCGGCATGACCCGCAGCAAATAGAAACAAAACCGCGGCGATCGGCGCTAACGCAAGCTTGTTCGTCATCCCTTCCCCCTCTCCGCTTCAAACAAAACTGACTGGATGTCAGGCCGCGAAACCGCTCTTGGCGCCGCCGCTTTTCTGGAGCTTGAAGATTGAACTGGTGTCCGGCCCCGGCGGGAACGGCAGGCGTACGGGCACCGCCTCCATGCGTGGCTGAAGCACCGGCTGTCCGATCACCACCCGCTCCTGCAGATCGGCCCACTGTTCGGCCTGCGGCAGTCGCTGCAGATAGTTCGCCGCCCCCATCAACGGCCAGGCATCGGCGGCGCAACATTCGTAGAAAAGGATGAAGCGCGGCCGGTCGCTGCGGTTCGGCGCGGAACCATGCAGCAGGCGCGCGTGATGTACGGTCATGCTCCCGGCCTTTCCGGTCAGGGTCACGGCCTTTTCCATATGAAAGTCGGGATCTTCCGGATCCGCCGCGCCGCAGAACTCGCCGGCGGCATTGCTGTGATCCAGGATCGGACCTCTGTGCGACCCGGGGATCACCTGCAGCGGGCCGTTCTCCTCCGTCACGTCTTCCAGCATCACGCCGCAGGCCAGCATGCTGTCGTTGGTGTGGGGATAGAAGGCCCAGTCCTGATGCCACTCTACCGCTGCGCCGCCGCCCGGCGCTTTGGTGTTCAGCTTGGAGGTCTGCAGCAACACGTTCTCGCCCAGGATCTGCCGCAGCACATCGGTCACGCCTGAGTTCTGCAAAACCTCCCAGAAATATCGATCCTGCCTGTGCGGCAGCTTGACTCGCGTCAGCCGCGGCGCTTCAGGTCCGTGGCCTTCATCCAGATCGAAGACCTCATCGCTCTCGGAAACCGCACGCGAAGCCTCCATGAAGCTTGCGGTGATCTCACGCATACGGTCCAGCTGTTCCGGACTGACCGCGTTCTCGACCAGCAGGTAGCCCTGCTCGTTATAGAAGCTGAGCTGTTCGGCAGTGAGCATCACGAAATCTCCCTAAGTCGGCTTGATCGAGCCAATATGGTATCGATACCATTTTATTTATGGTATCGATACCACTGTACCTTGCCTGGCGTCAAGATTATGGTGCGGTGCCAGGGCTTCGTTGAGGGAGATCGGATGAGAAGCAGCCGGAAGTGGGTGACCATGAGCGAGGTCGCCGCGCGGGCCAAGGTCGGAACCATCACGGTCTCACGCGTCCTCCGCAACCCGGACAAGGTCAAGCCCGAGACCCGCGAACGTGTTCAAGCCGCGATCCGCGAACTGGGCTATGTCCCCGACGAGACTGCCGGTGCCCTCTCCTCCAACCGTAGCCGCATGGTCGGCGCGGTGATCTCCACCTTGGAGGCATCGATCTTTGCTTCCACCGTGGACGGACTCACGCAAAGTCTGCGCAAAGCCGGTTACCAGCTACTCCTGGCCAGCAGCGACTACCGGCCGGCCATCGAGGCGGAGGTGATCGCCACCCTTTTGGGCCGCCGCCCCGACGGCCTGATCCTGACCAGCAGCGAGCACGAAGCAGAAGTGGCGGAGCTGCTGAAATCAGCCGGAATTCCAGTGATCGAACTCTGGGAGCTGCCGGAGGCACCAATCGATTGCGCTGTCGGTTTTTCCAACCGGGACGCGGGCCGGGCGATCACCGATTTCCTGCTCGACAAGGGGCATCGCAAGATTGGTTTTATCGGCGGTCAGGCGTCCCAAGACACACGCGGCCGCCTGCGCGCCGACGGCTATACCGACGCCCTGCACGCGCGGCGCCTGAAACCGGAAAGCATCTCGCTATCCGGCGAGGGCAGCGGCCCCGACCTGGGTGCCGCGGGTCTCGCGAAGCTGCTGGCACAGCAGCCCGACACCGACGCTGTAGTCTGCGTCAGTGACCCCGTCGCACTCGGCGCTTACTGCGAAGCGCAACGCCGGGGCTTGAAGATTCCACAAGACCTCGCGATCACCGGCTTCGGCGATTTCGAACTCGCCGGGACGAGCGGTCTCGGTCTGACCACCATCCGCATTCCCGGTTTTGAAATCGGCGAGAAGGCCGCCGAACTGATCCTCGCCAGCCGGGATACCACCGCCGAACGCAGCCAGATCATCGACCTCGGTTTCGAGCTCATCGTGCGGCAAACGGCTTAGGGCCAATCCCTTGTCGCCGACGTAAGCCAGCAAGCCCCATGAGCCCGCCTAAAAAGAGAGCGAGGGTCCCAGGTTCGGGTACGGGAATCGGGTCACTCACAAGATCGCCTGTGACGCGTACAACGAAGTCTCGGCCGTCCGGGTTAATTTCGAAAACACCCGCTGAATTGTATGAAAGGCTGTTCGGATCAGCGTCGCCCACGGTGGTGTCAAGTGCTCCACGTTGCGCCGCCCCATTGGAAAACACCGCAGTATAAGTTCCGGCAAGGAGTGTCCCGAGGAAGGAAAAATCTACCGTATGAACTCCCCGAAAACGGTCAGCGAGCGTAAATGTGCTGGCGCCCAGAACCGTACCATTTGTGCCCGCGCCTTCGACCACCGAAAAGGTCAAATCGAAGCTTGGAGCCCCCGCTTGATTAAAGTCTCTCACGCTTGCTCCAACCATCAAATTGTTGGTGGCTTGTGTCAGTGTGAAAGATTGTCCCAAGGGATCCTGTAGAGCATTCGGCCCGAAATTGCCGAATATAACGGTGCCGGTTCCCGCGGCTGGAACGGTATCGAGAATAGTAACAGCTTGCGCAGTCGAAAAACCACTGACAGATGACGCAAGCAGGATAGCGGTGGCTAACCTGGCCAAGCCTCTCATGTTTCAAAAACCTCCTGTTATTGAATCGATTAAAATGTCGCTTTAAGTAGCTTTTACTATGGATTTTGCACCCAATGATCAGTGGCAAGCCCTTCGAACGAGACCCTTGAGAACGCCCGGTCATCAACATGAAGAACGCCGCGTAGCTCGTTAGGCAACAGACACCCGGCCATCCACTAGCCTAAGCCGGCGATCCGGGTTCGCCCGCCGTCGGCTGGACACGAACCTGGACCCTGCCAAGCCCGCAAGTCCAAGCCCGAAGAGAAGCAGCGTGGCAGGTTCCGGAATCTGTCCCGTTGGGTTCGGAGGCAGTTGCGCCAAATTGAAGCGCGCGAAAACCGAACTAGAATCCGCCCCTATTGAGTCGCCGGGCGCAAGGAACAAAAAGCCAATCGACCCGCCGATCCCGGCCTCATTCAGTGCGACCGCACCCTCCACAAAAGTAACCCCGTTGACGCTGTTTACGAAACTCGGAACGGCAACGCTGCATTCAACGGTCGAACTACATCCGAGGGTCAGTGAGGGGTCACTGTCGAACTGTCCCTCCAACACATCGAGAAACACCTGATCAACGAGGGCTTGCGCTGCCACTCCCGCTTGCTCTAAGCCAAAAAAGTCGAAGTCGCTATTTTGGTCACAACCACTGAAAATCGAAATACAGCTCCCCTCCACGAAGGTGACGTCATAGAGCGTGCCGCTGACATCGACATTCCGCGCGCCGGTCAATTGACCGTTTGCATCGATCGTACGGATGACTCCCGCCTTGGCTGCAGCCGCCATCACAACCGCCATAAACAAGGCTAAAATCAAGCCACCGCCAAATCTCTGTAACCGGCCCATTTGCATGTAATCTCCCCAAATTCCTCATGGCGTTTCGTTCGCCAGCGGCCTGCTCGCCTTGCGACTGTCACCAGGACGTGATTCAACAACCGCAGAAAGAACCGGAACCCGAGCTCTCTTTGCTGTAATGTTAAGCTTTGATTGATAGTAGAGGCCGATCAGACGGCAAAAGGAACAGGGTTTCAGCCATTTGTCCCGTTTGCGGGCAATTTTGTCCAATACGTTACATAACCACCCTGATGGGAATCGAAGTCTTGAGGATTCGGGCAAGCGATAAACAACAACAGTTGCAGAGCCAACGCGAAAGATGACTGCGAAGCCTCTCCTCTTCCTGCTGGCGCTCGCCGTTGCGGCACAGCTCCTGCCTGCTCATTCCGCCGTTGCCGACCCTGCCGTTGCCCAAAGCCGTGACGCTGACGCTGGCAGCCCCTGGGATCAATGCGCCGCCCTGGACGCCGCCGGCGCGCCGGCCCTGATCAACAGTCTGACCGAGCGGCAGCAGGACCAGCTACGCCCGCTGTCTCTTGACTTCTTCCTCGACCCCACCGGCGCGCTTACTTCCGCTCAGATCGCCGCACAGACTTTCGAAGCCGGGCATTGCGCACTGCTCTTCCAATCGCCGCGCCCTGGCGAAGCCCTCTGGTTCCGCTTCGCCGTGGTGAACGAAGACAGCAGTTCACATCAGTGGTTCATCACCTTCATGGAGTACATCTTCGATGAGGCTGTGCTCTACCAGGAGAACCCGGAGGGTTTGGCGGAAGTGGCCCGCAACGGCCGGACCTTTCCCATCAGGGAACGGGCCGACAATGCGGTCAAGACCGGCTTTCCGCTGAAGCTTCAGCCAGGCGAAGAGCACACCTATTACCTGCGCATCGCCGGCACCTTCGCCCCCTCCATCACGCCGGTCATCATGACGGCGGAACTCTTTTCCGGCTGGTCGGTCCTCAGCCTGATCATGACCGCGATCTTCCTCGGCTATGTCGGCGCCATCGCGCTGCTCAGCCTCTTCCTCTTCCGTCATGTCGCGCCGCGCTTCTATCTCTACTACGCGCTCTACATGGCCTGCTTCTTCGTCTTCTCTTTCATCTACGACGGCTGGTTCGCGAAGTTCACCGGCTCCACTCTGCCTGTCACGGTGATGTCACGGATCGGCGAGTTCACCGCGGGTCTGGGGGTCTTCGCCAACATTCAATACTGCCGCGTCCTGCTCAAGGTGGACGAAGGGGGGATGGGAACCCGCTGGCTGTTCCTGCTGCTCTCCGCCGTCGCGGTCGTGACCACCGGACTTGCGGCCTACGACCCCTGGGGTCTCTCCGCGCCGCTGCATATCGCCTACTTCGCCTCGCCGCTGGTGCTGCTCACCGTCTCGCTTCGCAAGATGCGCGAAGGATTACCTCAAGCCAAGTTCGTCTCCGGTTCTTTGCTGTCCCTCACGCTCGGGCTCTGTATCGCCGTTTACTTCTTCACCTACCCGGTCAAGATCACCGAGGCAGCCGTGGCCTTCGATCTGATCTTCCTGCGTCCGCTGACCTGGGGCTACTACATGGCGATCATGGGCGAGACCACTTTCATGATCCTGGCGATTTCAAGCATGGTGAAGGCCATGCAGTCCGAGAAGGAAGCCGCCCTCGAGCGCGCGGAAAGCCTTCTTCATGCGGTCGGCGTCGTGAAAGACGAACAGGCCGAGGCGACGAAAGCCGCAAGCGCACGGATCGAGGCCCTGGAGGCCAGCCTACTGGAAAACCCCGAAAAGAACCTGCTGCCGCCGGCTGAGCAACGCTTCGCCGATAGTGCGACTGAGAGCGTCCTGGACAACATCGGCGAAGCCGGTTTCGGGGCACGCGAACTCGCGGAGGCGCTCGGTATGTCTTCCAAGACTCTGGGCCGCCGGCTGAAGGCCACGCACGGGCTCGCCCCGGCCGCCTTCATCCGCTCGGTCCGCCTCAAATTCGCGCGCGATCTGATCCTGACCCGTCAGTACAAGACGGTCGCCGAAATCTCCCATGCCGCGGGCTTTTCCAGCGTTGGCCACTTTGCCAAACTCTATCGCAGCGAATTCGGGCAAACGCCGAGCGAGGAGATCAAGGCGGGCATCGGTGTAGACTCGTAGAAGCGGTCTATTTCTTGCGCGCCACGATGAAGCGGCAGGGTGGCGAAGCCGGATAGTCACCGGTTTCCAGGACCTCAAAACCCGCATCGGCGATACAGCGCTCAACGTCCTGTACGCTCATGAAGCTGACGTAGGGCGCTTTCCCGAAAAGCTGCATCACGGGGATCAAGAAGCGAATCAGCACGCGTTTCCAGAGGCTGAAACCCGCCAGGCAAACCGTCTTGGAGATGAAGAGTCCTTCAGGTTTCAGCAGTCCCCGCACGCGCGCCACGGCCGCCGCCGGATCCTCCAGCAGGTGCAAGAAATTGTACGCCGTCACCACGTCGTAGGGCCCCTCGCCCAGCGACCCGCCGTCCATCGGGCTGGCCTCCAGAGTGCCCTGCTGGAAGGCGACATTCGTAACGCCCTGATCGACCGCCTTTCCCTTGGCGATTTCGATCATCTTTGCCGAGATGTCGCTGGCGGTAATTTCCTGCACCTTTTCCGCCAGGATCAGTGCCGTGGTTCCTGTACCGCAGCCGACCTCCAGCACCCGATCCGTGGTCAGCAGCCAGGCGCGCGTCCGCTCCAGCGTCTCCTCGTAGGCCGCCTGGTTCTTGACCGGGCTTTTGGCATAACGCTCCGCCGACTTGTCCCAAAAACTTTCTGCTGTCACCACCATGCTCACGTCCTGCTGCCTTTTACCTACCGCCCGTCTCTCGTTTACAGCCCTCTCCTAACCCATGCGGGGATCAAAGATACATTGCCTAAATTCGCAGGTGGCTTATACGTATTTGCATGAATTGGCCCATACCATGAACTGGTCCATCCCATGAACTGGAACGCCGTCTCCTTCGACTGGAACCAGGCGCGGGCCTTCCTCGCCACGGCCGAGGAAGGCTCGCTCTCCGCCGCCGCACGCGCGCTGGGCCAAACCCAACCGACCCTGGGCCGGCAGATCGCGGCCCTTGAGCAAGACCTGGGTGTGGTGCTGTTCGAACGGATCGGCCGCTCCCTCACTCTCACGCCCTGCGGTCTCGATCTGTTGGAGCATGTGCGGTCCATGGGCGAGGCCGCGGGCCGCATCTCCCTCGCCGCCTCTGGCCAGTCCCAGTCGATCGAGGGCCAGGTTTGCATCTCGGCCAGCGACGCCATGGCCGCCTATATCCTGCCCGCCGCCCTGAAACGCCTGCGCCGGATCGCCCCCAAGATCGAGATCGAAGTGGTAGCCTCCAACGCGCTCAGCGATCTGCGCCGCCGCGAAGCCGACATCGCCATCCGTCACGTGCGGCCGGAACAGCCGGACCTGATCGCCAAACTGGTGCGCGACGCCAGGGCCTACCTCTACGCAGCACCGGAATACCTGGACAGTCACGGCCGGCCGAAGTCACCGGACGATCTGTCTTCCCACGACTTTATCGGCTTCGGTCAGCCGGACCGGTTGATCGCGGCCCTGAAGGACGAAGGGCTCGACATCACCCGCCGCAATTTCACTGCGGGCTCGGAAAGCGGCGTGGTAGCCTGGGAGATGACTAAACAGGGCCTGGGCATCGGCATCATGGCCGAAGAGATCGCCGCGCTCACACCCGATATCGAACGCGTCCTGCCCGAGCACCCACCCTTTCTCTTTCCCATCTGGCTGACCACTCACCGGGAACTGCGCAGCAGCGCCAGGATCAGGCTGGTGTTCGATCTGCTGGCCGAGGCGCTGATATAAAAGACACCGCACCGGCCCCTCATGAAAACGGCGACCCGCTTGGGTCGCCGTCATCGATTGAAGCTCTGCGCAATGCGTCTCAGCCACGGCGCTAAGACAGCTTCGCAAGCGTGCGATCTCACCTCACGACAAAGACCGAGGCGCTGGAATGACAGGCCACGTAACCCGCATTGGAATGGAAGATATGCTCCACCCAGCCCGGAACGTGCGACGCCATGACGATGGCATCCGCATTGATGTCTCCGGCCGCCGAGACCAGTGCTGAGCTCGTTTCTGCCGCAGGATCGTGACTGAAGATCGGCAGTGCGGACGCCGATATGCCCTGCGCCTTAGCTTCACGTTCCGCAAAGGCCTCCAGCGCATCGGCATGGTCCTCCGGCTGCGGCAGGCCGGTTTTCGACAGGTTGCCATAGACGCTCGCGTAGACGATTTCCGCGTCATTGGACTTGGCCAGATCTGCCGCCACGCTCAAGGCGCGGGATAGCGTTTCAAGATGACCGAGATCGACCGGAACCAGGATTTTCTTGAACATAGCGTTCCCTCCTTTGCTGTCTCCAGTTTAGGGAGTCCCTGGCGCTACGCTTTGATGTCCATCAATCCTGTCCGGCAATCCTGTCCGGCGGGAGTGGGGTGACTTTAGCGGATTGCGAACATCCCAGGTTCTCGCTCGCGTTATTTGACTCGATCAGGCGTGCCAAACTCACGCTATCTGCAAATGTGATCATATTCTGTGCGATGGGATCGCAATCATCCGTCCCGGATCACATTGGACGCGAACGGCGACTGCGCGGGACGAAGTTGCCGCTCAGCGGTTTCCAATGTTAACTCTTTATACCTGCTGAATCGAAGGAACGATGCGGATTGACCTGCATCCCGAACAGCGAGATTTAATGGCATCCATCAAAGTAGAACTCACCCGTATCATCGATTTTGGATTCCCGAACGTCGGAGCGTTCGAGTTTCGAGATCTGTTAGGAGAAGTAGTTGTTGTTCATGAAAAACTACCTGTCGCCGGATTAGAGGAGCCAGGGCGGGTCGACGCACTTCCAATCAATGTGGTCTTGGAATGTAAGGTCATTTCGCGGTCCCATGCTGATACAGTAATAGACATCAGCGAACCGTACGGAATGGAAGATGTCCAAGGTCGCACTCAATTTCGCGTCAACCCTGAACTTGTTGAAGGATAGCTAATATGGGTTCAAGGCAGACCTTCGCTGCGTTTCGAACGAATGGCAGGATGTGTCCCTAGGCACGCAGCTCTGACACATAACCGCGGCCGCAGTTTTTTGCAGACCGGCTGCAGGCCTGGACATCCCCAGACGTTCAGCATATGGATCAATTTCTATCCAAATTACCTGCTGCCTGATAAAACGGTAAAGGTACTCTAGCACACCTTGTGACTGTCAAAGGCATGCCTGAGAAGATTCAAAATAGCCGAAGTCTCAATACGATATGACGGATTTGCCTAGCTACGCAAAAAAAGTAGAGCCATTTGGGCCGACTGGCACAGAGGGCATTGTCTTTATTTCCCCCATGTTCGAGAAAGCGCTCTCCCATTGGGAAAAACTAAAGGGAGATCAGGCTTTTCCGTTGTGGAGTGACGCGAATCTCCTAAACTCTGCACAGTTTTCGCCGTACGTTTCGGTGGCCGAAATCCTGGAAAACGACTACTGCTTTCAATATGTCGGTGCTGAGGTATCGAAGAACTACGGTGAAAGAAACGGTGATCTCTTATCCGAGATCGACCCGCATCTGGGCAGCCGAATCAAAGATTTCTTCGATTCCTGTTGCAGAACCGGCCGACCCAGCTACGTATATTGGCCACTGAGCGCCAATCAAAGACATGTCGATGCTGAAGCTCTCTGTTTGCCATTCTCAGATAATGGATCAAGCTTAGACGTCGTTGTTTCTTTGAGCATCAACTCACTGCGAATGTGAAGCGTAGCTCGAGTTTTCCAAAAGCGGTGAGCGATTGCGATACCAACCGAACGTCAAAAACCAGCAATCTGCCAATCTCGCATTTGGAAGATCCTCATTTAGCCGAAAGCCGCGTTAACACGCTCTCGTGCGTCCGGCCTCTACCGGAATCGACGCCGTGACAGCCAGCTTGGCATCCGACGTCAGCAAGGTGGACTTTTCGGACATACCGACTTTGCGAACTGATGCCTGCTTCTCCCGTGCAATGCATGTCTTCGACCAGCGGTCATCATAACAATCATGACGCATTGCAAGAAGTTTCGAGAAGACGAATAATTGTATGTGGCTCTACGTGGATTGATAAGGTTCCGATTTTGCCAGATAAGCGTGAATGGACTATCAGCAGTCCAGAATCTTTGAATCTGGAGACCGAAAGACTTTCTGAAATTGCCAGATGGCTGGATACGATCCCAGATTCCAATGTTCATAGTATTCTAGTTGCTCGAAATAGTTCATTAGCATTCGAGCTCTACCGCGCTGGCAATGACGAGCGCTGGCGTGAGCCGCTGCCTAACGCCAATCATTCAACCAGCACAAAACATGACCTTCGATCTGTAACAAAAGTGATTACAGGTTTGCTGGTAGGAAGGGCGTTGCAGCAGGGCCTGATCTCAAGCTTAGACGATCCAATTTTCAAGTATCTGCCCAAATATGCCCATCTATGTACCGCTGGCAAAGAGCACATATTGGTGCGACATCTCCTGACCATGTCGGCCGGGCTGGAATGGAATGAAAACATATCTGCGGCAGACCCATTACATGGAGAAATGCGGTTATGGCGATCAGATGACATGCTGCGTACCGCCCTAGAACCTCGCCTGGAGTTTGCTCCGGGGTCTGTCTGGAACTACTCGGGAGGATGCACAGAATTGCTGGGCTCGATGCTTCAGAACGTCTCTGGTCGGCCTATCGACGAGTATGCTGAAGAGACGTTGTTCAAGCCTCTTTCAATTCGAGATGTCGAATGGGCCCGACATTCAGATGGCACCCCATCGGCTTCTGGCGGCCTAAGAATGTGTTCACGTGACCTAGCTAAAATCGGCCAGGTGATGATTGACAAAGGGCGATGGCAAAACAAGCAAGTGGTCTCCGCAGCTTGGTTGGAGCAATCATTGACCCCACAAATTGGGGCTGATGACCGACTATTTTTTTACGGATATCATTGTTGGCTAGCGCAATCATTGGTTCATGGTCGTGTGGTGCGTTGGGCCGCAGGTATTGGTCTGGGTGGGCAACGCCTGATTGTCATTCCAGAATTCGATATGGTGGTTGTCATAACCGCCGGGCATTACTCCGATGGAATGCAGGCATGGCTGCCGCTAGTAATTCTCAATCGTTACATACTGTCCGCTGTGAAGAATAATCCCGCATGAAAACATGCATGCAGATGAGCCGAAGCTGCTTGCTCGAAACAATAACGGTCAATGAATACTTTGCAGCAAATGTCGTAAGTGGGCTCATAGCCGACCTTGGGGAGTCCGGCCAACACCCGTTTGCCTGGCGAGCATGGAGCTCGATTGCGCCTCATTGCGGCGAAACGAAGTGTTTCCACCAAGACGCGATCCGGTCTAGGGTCATCTATCGATCTGATATTCGGGACTATTCGATGAAACGCCTCCTTTTCGCCGCCGCCCTTGTATTGCTGACAGCGCCCGCGGTTGCCCAAGACAAAACAGCGCTCGCCACGCAGTATGTAAATATGCCCGGAGTGCAGAACATGATGACCGAGATGTTCTCTCCGACCGCAATGGCAGACCAAATGGCCGCGACCCTGCCAGCCAACATAACCTTGAGCGAGGAACAGAAACAAAAGATCGGCGTTGTAATGTCTGACGCCATGAGCGACTTGCGGCCAAGACTAGAAGAGCTAATGGTCACCGGGGTCGCCGACACTTTTAGCGCGGGCGAACTGCAAGCCCTGATTGACTTTTACTCCTCCGAACATGGGGCGACTGTGATGAAGAAAATGGCCCCCTTCATGACGACCATACTGCGTCAGCTGCAGCCAGAAATGCACGAATTGCAGCGCAAGATCACACCAGAAATTGTTCGAATTTTGCAGGAGTAATCCGCAACCATCGACCGTCGCTTTTGGGATAGCGCCCAGACTGCTTCAGATCTAATTGCCATAGTGAGGTCGATGAACAGCTCTTGAACGAGAGAGCCGGGGCTTACGCGCCTCAATCCTCTCTACTTCAAAGGGTTAGATCAGATTCACCGGGTGAATGGATCACTACAAGCGATTCCATGTAACCCGGATCTGATCTATGGCGAAACAGGAGAGTCACATGACGACGCGCGGCCGTTGCCTTTGCGGAAAAACCTCTTGGGAGTTCGACGGCGAAGTCACCTGGGCTTGCTATTGTCACTGCGACGATTGCCGACGTAACTGCGCCGCGCCGGTGGTGGCCTGGCTCGGCGTCCCAATCAAAAACTTCCGTTGGTCGGGCGCAGCGCCGAGATCGTTTCAGAGCTCAAAGGGTGTGACCCGGCACTTTTGCGCGGCCTGTGGCTCCCCAATGGGGTTCGAAGCAGAACACTATGCCGGCGGAATGCACCTCTACGCCGCGTCTTTGGACGATCCCAACGACTTCAAGCCGACCTTTCACGTCAATTACCAAAGCAAGCTGCCATGGCTTGAGATGAACGACGATCTTCCGAAGTACGAGGGCACCCTGCTGCATGCCCCGAAAGACCTCAGCGATTATGAGGTCTGACAACGGCCCGGTTTTCCAGATGCCGCCTGAGCAGTCCGACGTTCCGCCGGTTCGCCTTGAAGACAAGATCGAACAAATCTCCGGCGATAGGAACGCTGCCCACTGCGGAATCGATGCCGACATTGATGAGCATGCGCGCAACCAGTGACATCGGCGCGCCGAGACTGCGCGCCTTTACGACAATGTAAAGGCTCAGCAAAGCCCCTGCCCCGTCGCCTAGCCCTGGGATAAAGCCGAGCAGACCGTCCAGCCCGACGCGAAAGCGGGTGCCCGGGATACCGAACTGCGCATCGAGCAACGCCGCCAGGCGCTCCAGCTCGGCGACCTCAGGATCGGTCGATAGGTCGTTCTCTGTCATGCTTGCTCGTTTCGCCTCCGCACCCTCACATCTTGGGGTCGCCATCTTCGGGAATCTTGGCCGCCCTACGCAGAAGCCGGACCACCTCCTGGCGTTCCGCCGCATTCATGTGCGCCAGAAACTCTTCATTCACCGCCGCAATCACACCCGGCAATTCGGCTGCCTTTTTACGCCCTTTCTCGGTCAGGAAAATCAAGACCGAGCGCCGGCTCTTCGGATCGGGCCGGCGCTCCACAAATCCGGCTTCGACCAAGGCGTCCACGTTCCGGCTCGTATGATACTCGGGAAACTCCAGCAACCGCCCCAATTCCCGCTGATTGATACCCTCCCGGTCGCTGAGCATACGCAGGTTGGCAAAGATCTTTTTATCGACCCCGATCTCCGCCAGGCGCTCCTTCATCAGGTTATCCATACGGCGTGCGAGCAGCTGCAGCAAGAAGCCGAAACTGGACTGTCTTTGGCGCTGGGTTCTGGAAATCTGCATAGCGGTGTTCCGGCATTTCGATCTATTAAGTACAAACACTTGCAGCCTGCAACTGATGCAAGGAAAGCATTTGCGCAAGGCTTTTTGTTTGCATATGCAAGTATCGCATCTGCAAGAGATGAGGTCGAGGACGCCAAGGTCAATCCGCATGACGCATCGTTCCCCGACAAGGTCAGCAACAGTTCGTACGATAGGAGAGTTTCAGTGATTTACTTGAGTCTCGGTGTGGTTCTCTGGAGCGTTATTCACTTCGTCCCGAGCCTCGCACCGGCGCTTAAGGCCCGCGTCATCGAGAGCTTCGGCGCCAAGGCCTATAAAATCATCTTCTCCCTCACGGTGGTGGCCGCGATTCTACTGATGATCTTCGGATGGCGATCGAGCGATCCCAGCTTTCTCTATGGCTTCGGCGTCTGGACCGGCCCGGTCACGACCCTCTTGATGCTCGCCGCCTTTATCCTCTTCGGCGCGGCGAAACACCCAACGCGCATCAAGCGCTTCGTCCGGCACCCTCAGCTCACCGGGCTGGTCGTCTGGGCGATCGCGCACCTCCTTTCCAACGGCGACAGCCGCTCCCTGGTGCTCTTCGGCGGACTGGGCCTCTGGGCTCTGGTCGAGATCTTCCTGATCTCCGCCCGCGAAGGGGCCTGGATCAAGCCGGACGCGCCGGCGCTTGCCATCGAATTCAAGGGTCTCGCGATCAGCATCGCCATCTTTATCGGCGCAATGGCGCTGCATCCCTGGTTCGCCGGCGTCCCGGTCATAGCGCGATAAACCGAATGAGCATCCAAGTCGGGGCGGCCGTTCGGAAAAGGCTGCGTGAGTAGGTCTTTGCGGGCGAAAGGTGTTAGAACCACCTCATGAGCGATATGCGGATCCCAAGCGACATTCTCGAAGGCCTTAAGGCGCGCCACGCCGAACCTCAGCGGCATTACCACACTTGGGCGCATATCGAAGCCTTACTGGCCTGGTTCAACGAGACAAAGGCGCAGCTCACGGAGCCGCAGGCGGTCGAATTGGCCATTCTCTATCACGACGCCGTCTACGATCCGCGCTCGAAAGACAACGAGGCACGGAGCGCGGCACTCATGCTCTCGGACCTCGAGAACCTGTTCCCGCGAAGCCTTATTACAAAAGCCGAAACCCTTATTCTTGCCACCGCCGGGCATGCGCTGCCGGAAACCAGCGACGATAACCTGCTATCCGATTGCGCTTTCTTCCTCGATATGGACCTCTCGATCCTCGGCGCAGAGGACGAAGTCTTCGATGCTTACGAGGAGGCAATCCGCAAGGAATACGCCTTCGTCCCGCCGGAGGACTACCGGAAAGGCCGCGGCGCGATCCTGCAAAACTTCCTGGATCGGCAGCGGCTGTATTTCACAGCCCACTTCCGTGATCTCCTAGAGACCCGGGCGCGCCAAAACCTGCAGCGGAGCCTCGCGCAGCTAGCGCGGAGCTAGTCCGCGCGAAACTCCGCGCCACCTACCACTGAGGCAGTCCGTTCTCGGCCCGATAAAAGTGCACAGCAAAGCGCCCATAGCTATCGGCATTCATAAGAGCCTGCTCCTTCGTCAGACCCTTGGCGCGGAAGGAACCAGTGTCATCATCGGTGTAGCCGCTCTCACCAAAATCCGCGGTATTGGCGAATTTGTGCGTTGCCTCATGGATGAAGAGCTTCGTGGCGATCAGAGAATCGGACTTGATGCCACCGACACTCATATGGATATCGCCCTTGTAGCCCTGTCTCAATTGGCCGTTGCCTGGGTTGTAAGCCCCCGGCGTGCGGTGGGAGCGATTGGCGTTTGAGCCGTGATAGGTTGTTACATAACCCCTGGCGCCACCTGATTTATTGTAAACCTTAACCGACAGATCCGAGTTGTTCACGCCGGTGTTTGTCAGCCTCAGCACGGCCATAATGGCGTCGAACTCACTCGCGCTGGGGCCGTTGCTATAGTCCGTAAGGAAGTACTTACCCGCCCACTGCTTGAAACGATCACTCACGCCGTTTGCGCCGTGTGTTTGCATGTAGCCGATCGTTGTATCGAGCGCCAATCTACTTTCATTGACGGCATCGATCAGACCGCTTCTGACTTCGCTGCCGGATTTGAAGACTGCGGCGTAACTATATTTCACATGTACCTGACCGCCTTGCGGTGGTTTCAGGTTACCTCCAGAAAGATAGAGTTTCGGCACGGATTGAGTCTCCCGCTTTGTGATACCACCCAAAGAACGAGTCCTGGCCCGCGCACTCATATTGAACGAGTGGGCAGGCTGTCGCACTCGGAAAGGTTGCCTTAATTCTTGTGCCGATTGTGTGTAAAATGAAGCTGGCCTGCTCAAAGCCAGAGGGTCAAAAAAACAGGCGGGCTGGAAGTGAATTGGCTCGCCCTCTAGAGAGCCTCAAACCGTTTTTTCACCCGGTCCTCTGTATTCCAGATACTTGCGCTGGATAGCGATGTGATCCGCGATATGCTTCGCGTCGTGCCATACGCCCCAAAGGAAGGTTGAGCCGCGACGCGATTGCCAGGGCAGTCCCAGGAAATAAACGCCGGGCTCTGAAGAGACGCCGCGCTGATGCTTCGGCTTCCCGGTTTCGTCGAAGGCCTCGACCTGAAGCCACTCGAAATCCTGACGAAAACCGGTCGCCCAGATGATCGAGGCGATCCCCGTCTCCGCAAGATCCAGCTCCCGGATCGGATGGATCAGGCACGCGGGGTCGGGATAAGCTGTGCGGGCTTCCGGCTCTTCCGGTAAATCGATGCCGGTCCGCGCCACATAGGCATCGGCGGCATCCAGCATGCCCAGATAACTCGCATCGCCCTTGTCGATGTTATCGCGCAGGTCACCGGCAAAGGTCATGACACCTTCGCGGAACGCCTGAGTCAGCCCGAGCAGTGTGATCCCCTCGCCCGCCAGGCGGCGAAAGTCGATGGTCCGGCCACCATAGGCGCCGCTCACGGCGATGGTCACATGTTCCGTGCCTGGCGCGAGCGCCTCGATATCCCATAGACCGAGCACGCCAAGCCACCAAACGAAGTCCCGGCCCCGATAAGCGCGCGGCGGCCGCTCATGCGGACCGACCGACAGGTAGACATCCCGGCCCGCGCGACTCAACTCGTCCGCAATCTGCGTGCCGGACGAGCCCGCTCCTACGATAAGGACGCCCCCTTCGGGCAGCTGTTCGGGGTTCCGGTAGTGAAAGGAGTGGAGCTGCGTTAGCCCAGCCTCTTCCGGCACGATCGGCGGGATCACCGGATGCTGAAAGGCGCCCGTCGCCGCGACAATGCTCTTGGCTTCGATCGGCCCATCGGACGTTTCCACGCGAAAGAGGCCGCGCCCCTCCAGCCGCTCGGCCTTCAACACCTCGACGCCGGTGCGGATGGGCGCTTCGACCATCTTCGCGTAGTCCAGCAGATAGTCGGCGACCTGCTCCTTGCCTGGAAAACCGTCCGGATTGAAAGACGCAAACTCCAGGTTCGGAAAGCGGTCATGCCAGGCCGGCCCGTTGGCGACCAACGAGTCCCAGCGCCCGGAGCGCCAGGCCTCCGCGACCCGGTTCTTCTCCAGGACCAGATGCGGCACCGCGTTGTTGCGCAGGTGCTCGCTCAACGCGATCCCCGCCTGCCCCGCGCCCACCACCAGCGTATCGACTTGTTCCACCGCCACGACAGAGTTCCTCTTTCAGGGCGCTTTCACGCAACGCCCAATCGAGACTCACTCTAGCCAAAGCGACAAAGATCGGAAAATACGCATTCGAAAAGCTCTGGTTCGGCTTTGGCTAAGCGATGGGGCTTGGTTGCGCTAAAGCGTGAACGTCGAGCCACGCGCCTTTGGTTTGTATCCATTTCCCTGTGCAGTTAGTTTAAGTTGCATTGCTTTTCACGAATCAGGTTCGGTAAACGGTTTCAGAACATGACCCAATCCATTTCATTCACTTACCCCGGGATCGAACCGTCTCTTTTTTGGAGATCAACCAAGGCCATCACTAAAGCACGGGGTAAAAACAAGTCCCACACCCGCTTATGGACGGTTGCCGCTTGGTTCGCGCTCGTATTTGCGATGCTTGGGGTGTTGCAATTGGACGTCTTGCAAGATGCGAGAACGAAACCGCTGGTCGGTGCATTTGTTACGGGCGTTATATTCATGGCGATAGCTGCGTACGCCAGTATATGGATCCAGCGCAAAAGGATGAGCACCATCCTCACTCAAACACAAACACTGCAAGGGACAGTTTCTGTTGAACTGGGTCCCGATGGTTTCCGGGCCGAATCCGCGTTCGGAGACTGTTTTCTCAAGTGGCAAGGCATTGAGGAAATTCACGATCTGCAGACGGGCACAGGTCTGCGCAGCGGGCTGATGATCTATCCCCTCCCAAACGAAGCCCTTCCCGAGGGTCTCACCCCCGAAGACTTCCGGCAAAAACTTGAAGCCTGGCGTGCGGAATCCTGAGCCAGTTTTTAAGCGCTCCCACCCCATTCACACCAAAATCCCCCGAATCTTGACGTCATCCGCCCTCCATTTCTAGAGGGTGTCACGAAACCAACCGGCACTTTAGTCGCGTGTGCCTGGAATTCGCGCACAGCGTGATTATCTACAGAATATCAATCTGTTAGCCCCCTCGAAGATCACGCTTCTGTGATGTCTGACAAGCGGTTTCGATGCTCAAAATGATTCTGCAATTTAAAATCATTCTAAAATATCTTGACAATTGCGAACCGCTCGCATTTATATCTAGGCAGGCTCATTTCCTGAGAGATGGATGTTCGAGGGAGACACCCATGCTGACCCGGCTTTTGAAGACTACTTCTCACGCGGCCCTGTTCTCGCTTTTCGCGGCAGGCGCTTTCGTTGCAAGCGCCGTTTCGACGAACGCCCAGGCCGAGGACAAGATGAAAGTCGTGACGACCTTCACCGTTCTTGCCGACATGGCGTCGAACGTGGCGGGCGATGCGGCCGAGGTGGTTTCCATCACCAAACCGGGCGCCGAGATTCATGGTTATGAGCCCACCCCGCGCGATATCGTGCGCGCCGCCGACGCGGACCTGATCTTGTGGAACGGCATGAACCTGGAGCTCTGGTTCGCGCAGTTCCTCTCCAACATGGAAGACGTCCCCTCGGTCACCCTGACGGAGGGGATCGACCCCATCTCCATCGCGTCGGGCAGCTATGAGGGCAAGCCCAACCCCCATGCCTGGATGGGTCTCGACAACGCCCTGATCTACATCGACAACATCGCGGCGGCTTTCATCGCGCAGGACCCCGCGAACGCCGAGGTCTATAAAAAGAACGCCGCTGCTTACAAAGACGAACTGCGGGCAACCATTCAGCCTCTGCGCGCCGCCATTGCCCAGATCCCGGAAGACCGGCGCTGGCTGGTCACCTGCGAAGGCGCCTTTAGCTACCTGGCCCGGGACTTCGGCCTGAAGGAGCTCTACCTTTGGCCTATGAATGCGGATCAGGTCGGCACACCGCAGCAGGTGCGCGCCGTGATCGACGGTGTTACCGACAACAACATCCCCGTGGTCTTCTGCGAAAGCACCGTAAACACCGCCCCCGCCAAGCAGGTCGCCCGCGAAACCGGTGCCCACTATGGCGGCGAGCTCTACGTCGACTCGCTGAGCGCGGCGGACGGCGCCGTGCCCACCTACCTCGATCTGCTCAAGGTGACCGCCACCCGGGTGACCGAGGGCCTCACAGCAGCAACCAACTAACCCCGCGACCTTCAGGGAACCTGTCCGATGTTCGCCATCTCGCACTTCAGTCCGCTGGAAACCGCCGCCGCCTTTTTGGACAAGCGCGCGCGGCCGGTCACGGGATACGCGGGGGTCATCGATGACGCCAACGACGGTCTTATGGCGCGGGACATCACGGTCACCTACCGTAACGGCCATACCGCGCTCTGGGGCGCGAGCTTCGAAATTCCGCGCGGCAGCGTCACCGCTCTGGTCGGGGTCAATGGCGCCGGGAAGTCGACCCTCTTCAAAGCCATCATGGGCTTCGTCAACACCTCCAGCGGCGAGATCAAGGTCCTGGGACAGGATGTGAAATCGGCCCTGAGCCAGAACCTGGTCGCCTACGTCCCGCAATCCGAAGAGGTCGACTGGTCCTTTCCCGTGCTGGTCGAGGACGTGGTGATGATGGGCCGCTACGGCCATATGGGTTTCCTGCGCCGCCCCACAACGGCCGACCGCGCGGCGGTCGATCAGGCGCTCAAGCGGGTCAATATGCAGGACTACCGCCACCGCCAGATCGGCGAGCTTTCCGGCGGTCAGCGCAAGCGCGTCTTCCTGGCCCGTGCCCTGGCCCAGGACGGCCAGTTGATCCTGCTGGACGAACCCTTCACCGGCGTCGACGTGAAGACCGAGGAACAGATCATCGCCCTCCTGCAGGAGCTGAGGGACGAAGGCCGGGTCATGCTGGTCTCCACCCACAATCTCGGCTCGGTGCCTGAGTTCTGCGACCGCACCATTCTGGTCAAGGGCACGGTGCTGGACTACGGCCTGACGGAACAGACCTTCACCCGGGAGAACCTGGAGGCGGCCTTCGGTGGCGTGCTGCGGCACTTCACCCTGAGCGGCCCGGCGCTGCACGACGATGAGGACCCACGCGAAGTCACCATCCTGACCGACGACGAACGGCCCTTCGTGCAGTACGGCGACAAGACGCAGCGCAGATCATGACCCAGTACCTGCTCGAGCCCTTCACTTACGGATACATGACCAACGCCATGTGGGTGGCGGCTCTGGTGGGCGGTGTCTGCGCCTTCCTCTCGGCCTATCTGATGCTGAAAGGCTGGTCGCTGATCGGCGACGCCCTCGCCCACTCCGTCGTGCCCGGCGTTGCGGGGGCCTTCGTTCTGGGCCTGCCTCTGGCCATGGGCGCCTTTATCTCCGGCGCGCTCGCCGCCGGCGCCATGCTGTTTCTCTCAGAGCGTTCGGGCCTCAAGGTCGATGTCATCATCGGGCTGATCTTCACCTCCTTCTTCGGGCTCGGCCTCTTCATCGCCTCGCTCAATCCCATCTCGGTCTCGATCCAGACCATCACCATGGGCAACATCCTGGCGATCACGCCCGAAGATACCCTACAGCTGGTCATCATCGCCGCGGTCTCCCTGATCGTCCTGATCGCCAAGTGGAAGGACCTGATGGTCACCTTCTTCGACGAGAGCCACGCCCGCGCCATCGGCCTGCGCCCCGGTCTACTGAAGGCAGTCTTCTTCGTCCTGCTCTCGGCGTCGGTTGTGGCGGCAATGCAAACCGTGGGCGCCTTCCTGGTGATTGCCATGGTGGTGACGCCTGGCGCGACCGCTTATCTGCTTTGCGACCGCTTCCCGCGCCTGATCGCGACCTCCGTGATGATCGGATCGGTCACCAGCTTCCTCGGCGCTTACCTGAGCTACTTCATCGATGGCGCGACGGGCGGGATCATCGTCTGTTTGCAGACCCTGGTGTTCCTCTCGGTCTTCATCTTGGCCCCCAAACACGGCCTGCTAGCGGCGCGGCGCAAAGCCGCGCACGGGCGCAGGCCGGAGACGAAGCCGGTCAAGGCCTATCCCAAACCGGCTGAAGAGCTAAAGGGCGTCGCGTGATGGAGACCCTGCTTCTGCCCTTCCAGTTCGGCTTCATGCAGAACGCCTTCCTGATCGCGATCCTGATCTCGGTGCCGACCGCACTGCTCTCCTGCTTCCTGGTGATGAAGGGCTGGGCGCTGATGGGCGACGCGGTCAGCCACGCGGTGCTGCCGGGCATCGTCCTGGCCTACATCTTCGGCTTCCCCCTGATCCTGGGCGCCTTCGCGGCGGGCATGACCTGCGCCGTGGCGACCGGTTATCTCTCCGGCAACAGCCGCGTTAAGCAGGACACGGTCATGGGCGTCGTCTTCTCCGGAATGTTCGGCCTCGGCATCGTCCTCTACGTCTCGGTGGAGACCAACGCCCACCTCGACCACATCCTCTTCGGCAATATGCTTGGTGTGGACAGCCAAGAGCTCTGGACCGCCGGCATCATCGCCGCCGGCGTCAGCCTGCTGCTGGCCCTGAAGTGGAAAGACTGGCTCCTGCACAGCTTCGATCCGGGCCAAGCCAAGGCATCCGGTCTTTGGGTCAACTGGCTGCACTATGGCCTGCTCGCCGCCCTCTCCCTGACCATCGTCGCAACCCTCAGCGCCGCCGGCCTGATCCTCGCCATCGGCCTCCTGATCGCCCCCGGCGCCATCGCCTTTCTGCTGGCGCGCAGGTTCTCTACCATGCTCTGGCTCTCGGTCGTGATCTGCGCAACCTCGATGCTCTCGGGCATCTATCTCAGCTTCTTCCTGGACAGCGCCCCTGCCCCCACCGTCGTGCTGATCCTGACGGCGCTTTTCCTGGTGGCTTTTGTGCGGCGTCAGATTTTGAACAGGAGGACTTCGATGCGGCGGGTCGAGGGAGCGCAAACCTCCGGATCTCCCCTGGGAGCACTGCCCTCGAAAAGCACCTGACGGGTCGACAAGACAACTCAGATCACGGCAATTCACGAAGCCAGTCGATTAGCGTTGGCAAACTGTGCCGTACAGTTGCAAAGTTGTTTACTTCCAACCGCTGACGTGATGACAAGAGGGAAATCAACGATGAGCACGCATTTCAGCGATGAAGCGCAGAACCGTCTCGAAGCTCTGGATGCAGAGCGCGAATTGGTGAAGTCACGCTGGGAAAGATACGAACTGACTGGCGAAGCGCTCGACCACAGCGACATAACGGCCTGGACGGGAGGACTAAACGATACACCGTCCGGTAACGCAGAGAGCGACGACAGTAACACTGTCTCCACCTGATGGTCGAAGTCAGATGGCTCAGCAACGCCTTCTCAGACCGCAAACGCTTAAATAAAACCCCATAGTCCCAGGCCGCCGTTCGTGCCGTCAGGACGCTAATCACCGCCGTCGAAAGCCACACAAACCTACCGGAGCGAGGCCGTCCCTGGCATCTGGAAATGGATTTTCGCGAGTTGTCAGTTCGCTTCGGTGCGCGCGGCTTCGTTATTCGCTGCAGAGTTTTCGAAAGCCAGGTCCTTATCGTACGGATTTGGCATGCATAGGAGGATAGGTACGGGTCTAAAAAATGCTTAACAGAAGCTTGGCCCTGACCATGTTGATTGAAAGGCCAAGCGCTTCATTCACGAGACTTGGATACTATGTCCCGCGATCTTCTTACAAACGCCACGGCTTATCAGCAACTGAACTTCAATACCGTATCTTAAGGTACATGAGAAATAGCCAAAGCCGTCAAAGTAAGATAGCGTAATCTTATGCGTTAATTTTCATACTCATAATCAACCCTGGATAAACCATGTCACGTTGGGAAGAAGAGTTTAACAATCATCCGATCCACGCAACCCTAGGTCAAATTCGTGATTGGTTGGCGACAAAGCTTGACGAACCAGATAGCGAACACACCACCGAAAAGTTGCGTTTAAATAAAATTGTAAGCTATTTGAGTAAAGCGCTTGATGGAATTGACAAAGAATCAGTTCCAATCGCTTGGCTGGATCAGATAAATCAACACTTGCGTCAACCCCACTTCTGGGAACAAGTCAAAGCTTATGGAGGTTCCCCTAAAGTCGAATATCTTATGCGGGCCAACGATCAGATCAATAGTCAGATACCTGCAATCTGTCATCTCTCTTTGTTATCAAAGAACCCTTCATCAGTTCAACATGATGATTCTGTGCAAAAGGCATTTGTTGAATTTAGCGCTGCAGTTGACTCTAAAATGAAGGAAGTCTCGAGCGAAGTAGCTCGCAAGAGAACTGAGCTCGAAACGATGGAAAAAAACCAATCGTCCATAAAAAAGGAAGTCGACGCACTATCTTCCATTAAGAGTGAAAAACTAAACGAATGGCACACACAATTTACTGAAGCTCAAACGTCAAGATCAGAAGCATTTACTCAAAAGCAAAGTGATCAAACAAACGAATTCGACGAGTGGTTTAACAAATACAAATCAGATACAAATCAAAGCACAGGAAAAATAATTGAGAACTGGAACACAGAGTTAGAAAATTTTTATGAGGAGTTTAAAAACAAAATTAAAAATCAGAGCATTGATGCAGAAAAAAAACATCAATCAATACGCGAAATTCACGGTCTCGTCGCCGAAGACAGTGTAGCAGGGGGATACAAGCAGCTTGCTGACCACGAACGTGACCAAGCAAATTTTTGGCGGATTGCATCCATACTTTTTATTGTCGCCACAGCTATTTGGATTGCACTCACATACTTGACAGGATTTAATACAACTGAAAATAATGAAGTAATCTGGGTGCAAGTGATTAAAGCAACCTCTTTAACGGGTGTTCTTTTGTTCGGTGCTGTTTACGCGTCAAAACAGAGCAATCTACACCGCAATAACGAAAAGCAGACTCGCTGGTTCGCGTTAGAAGTAAAGGCAATCGATCCTTTTATATCTTCACTTTCCGAAGATCAGCAGCGAATTCTAAAAGAGAAATTTAGCGAAAAGCTATTTGGTCAAAACTCCACCAGCCAAACTCCTCCACCAGCCAATTTCGATCCAAATTTCTTAAAAACCATCGGAGATATGGTTAAAGATATTGCCTCAATTTCCAAATAACAACCCACTGATATTTTTATGTATTAAAAATCTGAATAAAACCACTTCAACTTTGAAAGCATTATTACAATATTATTTTAACCAACCAAGAACACCTAACAGGCAATCGTTGTGCCAGGGGACGGTTCTATTCAATGCATGAAACCCTACATGTCCGCCCTTCTCCAGCAGCAGGGTCCGTACCTGTGGGTTCGCCAGCTCCAACGCCGGCCCATAAGTCTCCCCCGGAATCCAGGGATCGTTCTTTGCATGGATCAGCAAAGCCGGCAGAGCAATCGCCTCTAAAAACTGTCCCGACGAACAGCGCCGGTAATAGTCCTCTGCGCCCTCGAAGCCATTCGCCGGAGCGATAATCCGGTCGTCGTACTCGTAGATGTTTCGGAATTCCTGCAAGACCTTCCGCGTCACACTCACACGCCCAAGCACCTCATCAGACGTCTCCGCCTTCATGCGCTTCAGCAGGTAGTTCTGATAGAGTCGGTTGCGCGGAGCCATCATGCGGACTTGTGTCGCCTTGAGGTCCAGCGGCGCGGAGACCGACACCGCGGCATGGATCGGGAAGTCGTGGCCGTATTCGGCCAGGAACTTCAGCATCATGTTGGCGCCGAGGGAGTAGCCGACCAGGAAGAAACCCTGTGTGCAAAGCACGGGTTCCTGCCGGCTCAGCCCCGTCAGAAAATCGCGTAGATCTTCGCTGCGGCCGGCGTGGTAGTGAAAGCGGCTCGCGCTTCCCCCTGGCCCGGCCCCGCGCAGGTTCATACGCACCACGCCGTAACCTTCGCGCAGCAGCACACTGGCTGTATTGCGGATATAGGCGCTGTCGGCACAGCCGGTCAGGCCATGGATCAGGATCGCCAGGGGACGCTGGCCTGCCGCCCCTGCTGCGCCATTCTCATGTAACTCGGCCAGCAGACGGTCGCCGCTGCCATCGGCCATCTCGACCTCGATCCGCCGCGACGGCCAGGGCGAAAGATCGGCGCTGCGGCGCAGGATGTAGTTGCGCAGGGTCTGCAAGTCGCCGCCGATCCAGGGGAAGCGCTCGCGAAAAGGCGCCGGCGGCTGCCAGCTCTGGATATCGAAAGTCCGGGCTTTAACGTAAAGATCCAAGGCGCGTGATCCTACCTTCCAACTCTTCCTTGCAACGAGAGAGATACCCTTAACAGTCTGACAGTCAACGCCTCACCGCGCGATTCACATTCGCGCTAAAGCCATCAAGTTCCTGCTAAAAGGCTCAGCCTCGCGCCGAAAACGGCGCTTACGCAAAATTGCAGAAGCCTTCTGCGGCCCTGCGGGTTCTCGTCGGAAAACACTTTCCTTATGGTCTGTGCAGATCTGACGGGCGGCGCGATCTCACGCTTTCGGTGATGAGGCCAATCCGCCCAAACAGAGGGAAGAGGACTATGACTCTTAAAACCATTGCCTTGGCCTATGTCAGCGCCTTTGTGCTGGCTTTCTATATCGGTGCCGGTGGGGCCGACGCCAATCCGAACAAACCCGGTGGCGGCGATTGGATCAACAACGGTACTTCTCTGACGGGCTCACACGGCCTGCAGATTCCTACACGGACGCCAGGTCGTGTCGTTCTACCTGTCGAAAGGTCGTAACTTTTTTACGAACGCAGCTAACACGCTTTTTTTTGATTTTTTCTTTTGTTCTATAAATGAGGATTGATCACATGAAACACAAATTTCCTCCCTTGGCGCTTGCCGCCGCTTTCGCCCTGGCCTCCATGCCGCAAAGCAGTTACGCCGACCCACGCGACGGTAGCTGTTGCGGCGATGGTGGCCGCGATGGCGGAGACTGGATCATCAACGGCACAGCCCTAACCGGCATCGACGAAACCGGGGAGGCTTCACTCAAGGTCGAGAAGGTCCTTCTGTCCGGCGGCGTGTAATATCATCCGCCAGCAATAGCTCACGGCAATAACGAGCGGACGAAAGATGGATTGAAGCGATTTCTAGCTTCTGCCGTCCTTTGTCCGCTCGTTTCGTTTCACGGTTAACCCAGCCAAGGCGCTAACTGACACTGGTATTTCTTCGGGGCGCACTGCCTTTTTTCAGCTATCGCCCGGCAAGCATCGCAGTCTGCCCCTTCCCATTACCCGCCTCCACGCACCGCATCCGGGCAACGAACGCCTCCAGCCTTCGTCAACGCCACACCTCTCAAAAGGCGTCTCGGTTTCTATGGCGCCTTTCACACCACGAAGCCATGCCTGTACCAGTCGCGCGGCAAAATTACATGGTGCCTTTGCGGCGCTGCGGCTTCACGGATGGCGCCCACAATCATATGCTTACGAATAACTAAGCGGTATTGCGCTGCCTCCCCGGCGGACCGCTTTGACGGCTTAGATCCTTCGACAAGAACAAGGAAGTTTCCCATGAAATACAGATCACTATTAGCGGCCCTGGCAGCAGTTTGCGCTGTGACGGTCTTCGCTCACAACAGCTCCGCCGATCCGAACCGAAACGGTGGCGACGGCGGCGGACGCACCGGCGGCGACTGGATCGTCAACGGACCGGATCTGCTAGGCGTCGAGCGCTCCGGCAACTCCTCTTTGAGCATCGGTGAAATCGTTTTGCCTGGTGCGAAGTAGCCGCGAGAGCGGTTCCCGCTGCCGCAGGCAGGGTTCCCAATTGGCAGCGACAATTTACTCAGACAAGGAACAACAGCATGAGACAAAAACTCCTTTCAGCAGCTCTGGCTGCAGCTTTCGCACTGACCGCTTTTGCCACCAGCAGCATCGCCGACCCAAGCGGCAGCGGTGACGGAGGCCGCACGGGCGGTGACTGGATCATCAATGGCACGGATCTTCAGGGCATCAAGAGCCCAGCGACCTCTTCATTGACCGTCAGCAAGATCACTTTGTCCGAGGCCAAATAGCCATCCATGACCAAGCATCTTGCCGTCACAGGCAAGCCCCCAATTGGAATCAATTACTTGATCGGATGAGGAACAGTACATGAGACATCAACTTTTATCAGCAGCCCTGACAGCAGCCATCGCACTGACGGCCTTCGCTCACACGACAACGGCCGATCCGAACCGCAGTGGCGACGGAGGTCATGCTGGTGGCGACTGGATTATCAACGGGCCATCTCTCACTGGCTCGGCGGTTCCCGGCACCACTTCGCTCAAGGTCGTCCACGTTATTTCCATCAAGGGCGTGTGACGCGCCTTGCCGTTTGAGCCCAAAAGGGTCACTGCGGATGCCGATCATGGGTAAAAGGATTTTCTTACTTCTTCTGCCCCTTCTGCTGGTCCTGAATCATTGGTTTGTCAGCCGGCCCTCGCCGGCTGACACGACCGCGATCCGCGTCTCCGGCACGGAACTGCAGGTCATAGGCAGCGACGGAGAGGTTCTGGCAGGACGGGATCTGATCGGCGCCGTTGTCTCCTTTTCAGACGGCGTGGGCGGAACACTCCCCTTGCGCATCGACGGCATCCGGCCCGATCCTTCGGACCAGACGGGTGAGCTTCTGCTCTACCGCTTCTTGCAGGAATCGGCCACCGGGGACTGGCAAAGCTACTGTCCCGAAACACATGACGGACTGCCAGTCGGATTTCCCGTAAAGGGCAGTTGGGGCCCAGACGGCAGTTATCGCCCCTCCAGCGAAGAAATCAGCCTGATCTGCGCCAACAGCGCCGTCGGCAAATGCCTGCGCCTGGGTTACAAGCCCTGGAGCGACGGCCCGGACGGTAAGCCGCTGCGGGACTATCACCAGGCCTGCACCCGCGCGATCCGTGCCGACTACTGCGGTGACGGTCAGCCGCGTACCCGCAACGGCACAGCCATCCAGCTCGAGGACCGCCTCGGACTGCGCGCTTCGCGCCCCTCCTCCGACAGAGCCTTCGAGGCACTTTGGAGCACCGAAGGCGCGCTTTGCCTGCAACAGCCACGGCTTGGCGGCGGCGCAGCGCTTGAGGAGATCTTCGCCGCCTGCCCGCGCCTGCGCGACGAGGCCGGAGGTTCCTGTCACGCCGACGACCTGAAATCCAGGCCGGGCGCTCTCTTCAGCTCTTTCGGGCGCGCAGGCTTCTCACCGGAGTAACGATCGACCGTCGCCGAAGCTGGGGTTCGTCTTCCCGGGAGCACAGCATCGAGCCGGTCACCGGATAGGCCAATTGAAATTCCAATCTTGGTAGATACGGGCATATCGATTGATTAAGATCCGTTCCGGCATTTTGAATCACGAACTTGCCTTTTGTCTCAATCCCGTTGCTCCAAGTCTTAGCTTTACCACTCAGCGCGCATCCGGATTAACATAAGCGGCTTTTCGGTGGGGCTAAAACCAGTAGGTCACAGATTCGCCTCCAATGACTAAGGGTTTCCGTGATGGCTGATCTCAGTGTCGTCAAGAATTGGAAGGTTACTGAGGCTTTGCTGCGTCAAGCGGCCGATTTTCTTCTCGATCCGCAGGAGTTCAACATTCCTGAAAGGAGCTTGGCTGAACAGCAAGATTGGTCCGATATCAAAGAGTTGGAACTTGCGATGCTGGAGCTTGGAGCAGTTGCTCGAAAATGTGGTGCAAAATCCGGATTTTGGCGCCGGCTTCAAAAGGCGGCACGACAGATGGACCTCCAGGATAAAGTCGCAGAGTATGAATCGGAATTCCAGTGCGCCTTAGCTGAGTCTAACGAATGACTGCTGCCGGTAATTCAACGAGAACACCTACAGACTGACTAAGGCCGCAGGAGCCACAAAGCCCTTGAGGTGAGTACAGTCCTCTAATCCTCGTCGTCCTCCTCGGGCGCGTGGCTTTCGAGCCAGTCGCGGATCACGCCGATCTGCGCCGCATCCATCAGGGCTGGCGCATGGGCGCAGTCCGGGATCACCGCCAGATCGGCCCGCGGCCCGCGCGTTGTCATCTCCCGCGCGGTCTCTTCCAACAGCAGGTCGGACTTCTCGCCGCGCAGCACCAGACTGGGGCAAGTGATGGCATCCCAGAAAGGCCAGAGCACCACGTCGTTCAACTCCGCCTGCTTGAAAGCTTCGGCGATGCTCGGGTCGTAGTTGAGGGCGAGAGAACCATCGTCCCTGCCCGTCTCCGTCACCGTGACCTCCGTCAGCTTGCGCCAGTTCTGATCGCTCAGCGGACCGAAGCCAGAGTAAGTGCTGCGCGTGAAGGCTTCCGCGGCGGCGAAATCCGGCAGGTCCGGTTGCGCGCCAACGTAGGTCGCGATCCGTTCCAGCGAGGCCTTTGGCACCAGCGGCCCGGCATCGTTCAGCACCAGGGTTTTGATCGGGTTCTGAGGCTGGGCCGCCAGCATCATGCCGATCAGCGCGCCCATGGAGGTGCCAATCCACTCCACCTCCTCCACGTCCAGCCGCGCGATCAAGGTCGTCATGTCGGCCAGATACTGGGGATAGCTGTAGTTTTTGGGATCGGCCAGGCGGTCGCTGTCGCCGCGCCCCACCACGTCCGGACAGATGACCCGGTATCCGTGGTTCGCCAGATCCTCGGCAAGCGCATCGAAGTCCCGGCCGTTACGGGTCAGCCCGTGGACACAGACCACCGTGCGGTCGTTATCGTAAGTCCGCCCTTCCGGCAGCCATTCGCGATAGGCCACCTTGTGGAAACCGCCGGTCGAAAGGCCGAGATAGCTGTGCAGGGTGGGCTCCATGGGGTCTCCTATGCGGCGGGCGGGATTCGTTGCGCGGGGTTAATCCCCCTCAGTTTCCGGCGGGAGCGGCGCGAGTTCAAGGGGTTCGTCGCCGACCTGGATAAAGGTTTCGGCGAAGAAGCCGTTGAAACGCGAGGCCGCCGAGGAACTGTAAGCCCCCATGCGGTCGATCTCGATCCAGTCGCCCTCGCGCACGTCCTCCGGCAGAGAGAATTTGCAGGGCAGCACGTCGATGGAGTCGCAGGTCGGTCCGTTGATGGTGAAGCTTTCCATCGTCTCGGAGACCTCGTCCTCAAAACGGATCAAACGGGCCGGCGGTTCGATGCCGATCATGCCCAGCTCCGAGAGGCTGCCGTAGATTCCGTCGTTGATATAGAGCTGGCTCTCCTTGCGCAGATGGACCTGGGTCAGCAGCGAGAGACCCTCAGCCACCAGCGCACGGCCCGGCTCACAAAGCAGCTCCAAATCCGGTCCCAGATCCAGCGCCGCCACGCCCTCGCGGATCGCCGCGAAGAAGTCCTCAAGCGGCGGCGCGGCCACATTGGCATAGCTGACCGGAAAGCCGCCGCCCACATCCAGGCAGACCGGCTTGACGCCCGCCATCTCGATCACCTCGCCAACGATCTTCAGCGCCGTGGTAAAGGCCTCCGGATGACAGCATTGGGAGCCGACATGAAAGGCGATGCCGGTGGCGCAGCCCTGCGCCTGAGCCTGCTGCAGCAGCGCTGCCGCCTCAATCGGCGTGGCGCCGAACTTGGAGGAGAGATGCAGCAGCGTACCTTCGGCCGGCGGCGTGATCACTCGCACCACGATCACCAGCTCGCTGACGTCGACCTCCGCTCCGGCGGCCTGGGCAAGGCGGGTTTCCTCCAGGATCTTCTCTAGCTCGTCCGCGTGGTCGACAACGTAGTGACGGATGCCGTAAACCCGCCGCGCGGTCTTGATCACCGAACGCCCCTTAACCGGATGCATGAAGTAGCAGGTAGCGTCTTCGTAAGTCTCGGCGATCTGAGCGATCTCCGGCAGCGAGGCGGTATCGAAGTGCCGCACGCCCGCCTCATAGAGCGCCCTTAGAACCAGCGGATGGGGATTGCATTTCAGGGCGTAGAGCACCTTGCCCGGAAAGCCTTCGAGGAAGCGGCGGGTGACGTCGCGGATCACCTCTTCGCGCAGGCAAAAGATCGGATAGCTGGGCTCCAGCGCCCGCACCACCGCCGCGGCATCGGCGAAGCGTCTCACGTCCTTGCGCACTGGCGTCTCATCCCATGGTTAGAGATCGGCGATCACGCCGCCGAAACAAGAAAGGCGCGCAAAAAGCCACAGGCGGTCTTCCAAGTCCAGTCCACTTTTACGTGAAAAGCCGTCGGACTTCGAAAGCTGTGGCAAATGTATGTCGGATCGTCAGACCCGAACGATATTCAGCTCTTTCAGCTGTGACTTTTCCACGTCCTTCAAAGGACGGGTGATGGCCTTGACCTCGCTGCCTAGTGTGATGCGCCGGTCCTTCATGTAAGCCTCATGGTTTTTCTCAATATCGTCCAGTATGTAACGGTAATTGACCATGATTCCCGCCGACTGCTTCAGACCGTTCGCGGATCTGTCCCCGAGCCAGTTCATCTGCTCCAGCCGGGCGCCGTTCTTGAGATGGAAGCGCGCCACCGGATCGATGGGGAAGCCCTTATCCTGCCGGGCGTGGAAGTAAGCCGAGCAAAGCCGCATCAAAGGCCCGCGCAAAGTCTCTTCGATCACCGGATCCTGGAACCAATGCGCATCGGCCAGGATCGCATTGAGCGCTTCCAGGGTCAGTTCGCTGCCGCCTAAGGTTCTGATTCCGTTGCGTTCTGTTTCACTCAGGAAGGCGTCGATCTTGGTCGGCTCGCCACCATCCAGCCACTTGCGGAAACCCGGCACCGGGGAGAGCGTGGCGAAGGTCTTCAGCCCCGGCAGGTCCGACGCCAGGCTTTGAACCGCCTGCTTGATCAAGTGATCGCCGAAGGTCACCCCCCGCAGACCGCGCTGGGTGTTGGAAATGGAGTAAAAGATCGCGGTATCTGCCGCGCTCGGATCCGCCTCTGGGGCCGATTCATCCAACAAAGTCTGGACGTTACGAGCGATACCCTTGACCAGCGCGACCTCGACGAAGGTCAGCGGTTCGTCCGGCATGCGCGGATGGAACAGCGCGAAGCAGCGGCGGTCGGAATCGAGCCGGTTGCGCAGGTCGTCCCAGGAGGTGATCTCATGCACCGCCTCGTAGGCAATTAGCTTTTCCAGCAATGCCGCAGGCGAATCCCAGGTGATCCTCACCAGATCCAGGAACCCCGGATCGAACCATGAAGCCAACAGATCCCGCAGATCGTGATCCAAACCGCGCAGATAAGGATCGCCATTGGTCAGCTGCAGCAAGTCGGCGCGCAGATCGACCAGGAACTTGACGCCCTCCGGCAAGCCATTGAACTGCCTTAGCAATTTAACCCGTGGCGGCACGACGATCCGGCGCAGGCGTTCCTCTGCGATCAGCTTTTTGTCTGGGTCGGCCTCGAACTGATAGTCCGTGATAGCCTTGGCGACCACGTCCGGATCCAGCGCGTATTCATGCGCCAAGGTCGCGAGGAAACTCGACCGGCCCTCCGCGTCCAGTTCCAGGTAGCTCTTGCCCAATTCAGCCGCCCGCATCCGCGCGGAGACCTCGCCGCCGCGCGCTTCCAGGCACTCCGCCATCATCTTGCGGATGGTCTTCTCGTCACCATCCCCCGCCGGCGCGGCCTTCAGGCCGACCGAGCGCGCCGCGCTCTTAGCAATGTCGCGCCAGGCTCCCGCCAAGTTCGACAGGGTCCGTTCAACCAGGGTTTCCGTCTCGGGAACCGCCATAAATCACCTCATCCATGCGACCGGCTCCGCCCCGCTTTCTCGGGCCCATCAGCCGCCGCTAAATCCTAACACGGATTTATTGCATCATTGTGCGCGGCAGCCACAGAGCGATTTCTGGGGCAAGACAAAGGATAATAATCCCCAAAACCATACAGAACATGAACGGCAAGGCGCCCCAGAGGATCGTCGGCAGGCGGACATCCGGCGCGATCCCATTGATCACGTAGAGATTCAGCCCTACCGGCGGCGTGATCAGGCCGATTTCCATATTGATGGTCAGCACAACGGCGAACCAGATGGGATCGAAACCCGCCGCCTCGATGATCGGCACCAGGGTCGGCGCGGTCATGAGAATCACCGCAACCGGCGGCAGGAAAAAACCGGCCACGAGCAGGAAGATATTGATGCAGAACATCAAAACCCAGCGGTTCACCTCCAGCTCGCCGATCCAGATGGCCAGCGACTGGGTGATGAAGAGTGAAGACATCATGTAGCTGAAGAGCGCGGCGGCAGCGATGATCATCATGATCATGACCGATTCCCGCATGGATTCCTTGAAGACCTTCCAGAAGGCCAGCGGCTTCCACATGCGGTAGATGACGGCCACCACGATGATGCAGAAGACCGCCCCGACGCCCGCCGCCTCTGAAGGCGTGGCGACTCCGCCATAGAGCACCCAGAGAATACCGGCGATGATGATCAGGAACGGTAGGACTTTCGGGAGGATCTCGAAGCGCTGACGCAAAGTGAAGTGCGCCGCTGCGTCGCTGAAGCGGTAACCGCCGCGCCAGGCGGCATAGAGTCCCCAGGCCGTAAAAAGAGCGGTCAGCATCAGGCCCGGTAAAAGTCCCGCCAGGAACAGGCGGCCGATCGAGGTCTCGGTCGCGATGCCGTACACGATCATGGTTACCGAAGGCGGGATCAGAATCCCAAGCGTACCGCCCGCGGCGATGGAGCCGGTGGCGATACCGGTCGGATAGCCGCGCTTGCGCATCTCAGGAATGCCCATCTTGCCGATAGCGGCGCAGGTCGCGGGGGATGAGCCGGAGAGCGCGGCGAAGATCGCACAGGCGGAGATGTTGGAAACCAGAAGACCGCCGGGCACGCGATAAAGCCAGCGGTCGAGCGCCTCATAGAGGTCGCTGCCCGCTCGCGACGAGGCGATGGCCGCGCCCATGACGATGAACATGGGAATGGACAGCAGCGCGAAGCTGTCGATGCCACCGTAGAAGATTTGCGGAATGATCGAAAGCGCGCCCATGCCATCGAAGATCAGCAGGAAGACAACGGCAACGATTCCCAAAGAGAAGGCGACAGGCGTGCCGGTCATGAGAATGATAATGGTGACGGTGGCCACCAAAATGCCGAGAGGAAGCGGATCCATGTCAGCGCGCCTCCTTCTCGAGGCCGAAGGGCATTTCGCGTCCGTTGAGGATCGCCAGCATATCAGCAACGTATTGAAGTGACAGAAGTCCCATGCCCAAAGGCATCGCGATATAGGGGATCCAGAGCGGCGGCGCCCAGACCGTCTCGCCGTGCCAATTGCCCGTCCAGGCCTCTTCCCACCAGAGGAGGCCGGTCCAGGCGATGATCACGCAAAAGACCAGCGCCATCATCGAGGAGAGCAGAGCCAGCGCCATTCTGCCTTTATGCCCTAGATAAAGCGGCAAAAGATCGACGTTCACATGGCCCCGGGTCAGCAGCACATAGGGGCTGCCCAGGAAGGTCGCACCGATCAAGGCAAAGGTGACGAACTCATGCTGCCAGATGGCGGATTCATTCAGGGCGTAACGCACGATCACCAGATGGCAGACCACGATGACTGAAGCGATGATCAGCACGACAGAGACGATGCCGCACAGCACCGACAGGCGCCGCACAGTGTCGATGAAGATATTCATGTGGCGAAAACTCTTGTTGCCTATAGGTGAGCGGCTTCATGCTCACCGGTGGCAGGAAAATGCAGATAGCGTGACCGGCCACGAAATGTGACGTGGCCGGTCCGGATCTCGAGCTGGCTTATTCGACAGCCAGCGCTTTTTCGATCAGTTCCTTACCGCCGGGAACTTTTTCAGCGAAGTTTTTGTAGGAAGATTCCTTAGCGATCGCGACCCATTTGGCATGCTGTTCGGCAGACATGCCGACGACCTTTACGCCCGCGCCCTTGTAAGCATCGACCAGTTTCTGATCCAGGCCTTTGGCCGCGTCGAAGAAGTAGTCCTCGGCAACCTGACCGGCCGCCATAAAGGCGTCTTTCTGCGCATCGTCCAGCTTGTTCCAGGTCTTCTTGGACATGAGGATCGGCTCGTACATGAACCACAGGGCGTTCGCGCCCGGCTCGGTCAGGCAGGAAACCTGCTCATAGATGCGGTAGGAAACAAAGCTGCCGGAACTGGTGTTGGCCCCGTCCAGAACGCCGGTCTGCAGGCCGGTATAAATCTCGGAACTGGGCATGGCATTGATCGAGGCACCGGCGGCCACCAGCATCTGCTCGAAGGCCGGGCCGGCCGCGCGCATGACCTGTCCCTGGGCGTCCGCCGGGTCCAGGATGCACTCCTTTTTCGAGGCAAAACCGCCGGCCAGCCAGGCATCGGAAATCACCACCACGCCGGCGTCATCGATGATCTTCTTGATATCGTCCATGAAGGGCGAGTCGTTGAGCCGCTTGGCATGGTCGTGGTTTTTCACCAGGCCCGGCATCAGGGTCGAACTGAACTGCGGATGCTTACCGCTGGCGTAGTCGAGCGGGAAAGCCGAGACGTCGAGCTGCCCCTTGACCATGGCGTCCCACTGCTGCTTCGGCTTGAAGAGCGACTTACCGGGGTAGACCTGCAGAGACACGCCGACGCCGGCCTTTTCGACCTCACGCTTGATGATCTGCACCATCTCGTCGCGTACATCGCCTTTGCCGCCTGGCCACTGATGCGAGGCCTTCAGCTTAATATCGCCCGCCGAAGCCGAACCGGCGATTGCGGCGATGGCAGCAGCAGATACAAATCCCGTCAGGAAACCTGATAGCTTTTTCATCTTTTCCTCCCGTTGGACAGCCCTTGAATGCAGGCCGAATTTGCTTGTTTCAGATGGAAAGCCTATCTCGCTGTGTTCCCAGAGTCTAGTTTTGTATACAAGAAATCTATTTATGTATTCTTGTTTAGAAAGATTGCATGCGGTAAACCTAAAGCATGAAAAAGGAACCGAAACGCCTGGCAGACGACCTGCGCCTGCGCCTTGAGGAAGAGATCCTCTCCGGCGAACTGGCGCCGGGCGACCGCCTGGACGAGACCAAACTGGCCGCGCGCTTTTCAGTCTCGCGCACGCCGGTACGTGAAGCGCTCCAGCAGTTGGCGACGGAGAAACTTGTTGAGCTTCGGCCGCGCCAGGGCGCTGTGGTGGCCGCGGTCACGGTCCAGGAACTGCTGCAGATGTTCGAAGTAATGGCGGAACTGGAAGCGCTTTGCGCCGGTCTCGCGGCGCGGCGCATGACCCCGGAGGAACGCGCGGAGCTGGAAGCCAGTCACAAACGCTGCGCGGAGCTGGCGGAAAAGGGCGATGTCGACGCTTACTACGAGGAAAACCGAGTCTTCCACGAAACGCTCTACGCCGGCTCCCATAACGAGTTTCTCGAGAAGATGACCTCCAGTACCCGGAACCGCCTTTCGCCCTACCGCCGGTTCCAGCTCCACCATCCGGGCCGGATCCGTAAATCGTTGCAAGAACACGCCTCCGTGGTGGAAGCCGTCCTGGCCGGCGAGCCGGAACTGGCCACCAACCGCATGCGCGGGCATGTGAGCATTCAGGGGGATGTCTTTTCCGATCTGGTCTCGGCCCTGCCGCCCGCTTATGTTCAGGCCAAGACCGGTTAGCTTTTCCGGGATATCAAATACAACAGGAAAGCCGTCCAGAGATCCCTCGATGAACCAGAACCTCTACAGCCTACTTTCCAGCCGCTTCCCGCAGGATCTCTCAAGACCTTTCATCGAGACCCCCGAAGGCCGGATATACAGCTACGACGACCTTGTCGAGATATCAGGACGTTTTGCGCAGGTGCTCTCTGAACTTGGGGTCGTCAAGGGCGACCGCGTTGCGGCTCAGGTCGAAAAGTCACCCGAAGCGATCTTTCTCTACCTGGCCTGCCTCCGGATCGGTGCGATCTATCTGCCTCTGAACACCGCTTATAAGGAATCCGAAGTCGCTTACTTCCTGGGCGACGCCGAGCCCAAGGCCGTGGTCTGCCGCCCGGCTAGCGAAGAAGCCATGAGAGAGATCGCCATAAAAGCAGGTGTGGCCGAGGTTTTGACCCTGGGACAGGAGAGCAACGGCACGTTGATCGAGCGGAGCGCCCATCTGGCGCCTGTCGAAGGCTGCGTGCCCGCCGAAGCCGATGAGGTCGCCGCCATTCTCTACACCAGCGGTACCACTGGCCGTTCCAAAGGCGCCATGTTGAGCCACCGCAATCTGGGCTCCAACACGGAAACCCTGCATAAGCTCTGGGGGTTCCAGCCGAACGACGTGCTGCTCCATGCCCTGCCGATCTTCCACACACACGGCCTCTTCGTCGCCACCAACTGCGTCCTCTACAACGGCAGCGGCATGCTGTTCCTGAACAAGTTCGACGCGGCCACCATGATCCGGTTGATGCCGCGGTCCACCGTGATGATGGGTGTTCCGACCTTCTATACCCGCCTCTTGGCCGAAGCCGACTTCACTGCCGAAGCCTGCCGCAACATGCGGCTCTTCATCTCGGGCTCAGCCCCGCTGCTGGAAGAGACTTTCGCTCAGTTCGAAGAGCGCATGGGCCACAGCATCCTCGAACGCTACGGCATGACCGAGACCAACATGAACACTTCGAACCCGCTGGACGGCGACCGTCGTGCAGGAACCGTGGGTTTTCCCCTGCCGGACGTCGAGGTGCGCATTGCGGACGAAGACGGCAAGATCCTGGACCAGGGCGCGACGGGCGTGCTGGAGGTCAAAGGGCCGAACGTTTTCCAAGGTTACTGGCGCATGCCGGAAAAGACCGCCTCCGAGTTCCGGCCGGACGGTTTCTTCATCACCGGCGATGTCGCCCGCATCGACGAGCGCGGTTACATCCAGATCGTCGGCCGCGCCAAGGATCTGATCATTTCCGGCGGCTTCAACGTCTATCCCAAGGAGATCGAGCTCTGCGTCGATGCCATCGAGGGCGTCGGCGAGTCTGCGGTGATCGGCCTGCCCCACCCCGACTTCGGCGAGGCGGTGGTTGCCGTCGTCACACGGAAGAACGGCGTCGAGCTGGAAGCCCAAAAGATCATCGACGCAGTGAAGGGCGATCTTGCCAACTTCAAGGTTCCGAAGAAGGTTGTGTTCCTGGAGGAGCTACCGCGCAACGCCATGGGCAAGGTGCAGAAGAACGTTCTGCGCGAAAACTACAAAGACGCCTTTACCGGCTAGAGACTGCTGCCGCGTTATTCAGCGGCGGCCTGCGTTTCCAAGCCTTCGTCGATCTCCAGGCCCAGCATGGTGTTGAGGTTCTGCACCGCGGCCCCTGAGGCCCCTTTGCCCAGATTGTCGAGCTGCGCGACCAGCACCGCCTGCCCCAGTGCCTCGTCACCAAAAACATACAATCGCATGTCGTTGGTGCCGTTGAGGGCCTCCGGATCGAGCATGGTCTGCGCCTCAGCCGCCTCTTCCAGGCTGGCCACCGACACGAAACGGCGGCCGGCATAGTGATCGGACAGGGCAGCGTGGAGTTCTGCGACCGAAGGCTTGTTGGGCAGCGCACCGAGTTGCAGCGGCAACTGCACCAGCATGCCCTGACGGTAACGTCCGACGCTGGGGACAAAAATCGGCCGTTGGCTCAAACCCGCGCGCACGATGATCTCCGGCACGTGTTTATGGTGCAGGCCAAGGCCGTAAGCGTGATAAGTCCGTGTCACGTAATTCGATGAAGACTTATCCTCGTAGGCCTCGATGAGGCTGCGCCCGCCGCCGCTGTAGCCGGAAACCGCGTTGAATGTCAGCGGCGTATCCGCCGGCACCAATCCCCGGTCGATCAGCGGCCTGATGAGCGCGATGGCGCCGGTCGAGTAACAGCCCGGGTTACTGACAAAGCGCGCCTTGGCGATCCGTTCTTCCTGTTCGGCGTCCAGCTCGGCAAAACCGAACACCCAGTCGGGATGCGTCCGATGGGCTGTGCTGGCGTCGATCACCCGGGTTGCCGGGTTTTCCAGCAGACTCACGGCCTCCTTTGCGGCGGCATCCGGCAGGCAGAGGATCACGAGATCGGCGGCATTCAGCAGGCGCGCCCGGTGGACAGAGTCCTTTCGCTGAGAGTCGTCCAAGGACAAGAGCTCAATTGAATCCCTTTCCTGCAGCCGCGCCCGGATCTGCAATCCGGTCGTGCCCGCCTCACCGTCGATAAACACCCGCGCGCCCATTGGGCCGCCTCCTTCTTTCAATACAAGGCTCTAGCAACTATCTTTGGAGTTCTCTTACAGACTATGGCCGATGGCAAGTTTTTTGGCGGAATAGCAGGCATGCGAGGGACTTCAAAAGAAGACAGCGAGTTAAAGGATGAAGCGGAAGACACGAGTTTCCTCGGTTTCTGGAGGGAGGTGTCGGAACGCGATCACACTCCAGCTTTCGTTATTCTGCCGGTCCTATTCGCAATTTTTGCTCTGTTTCAGTCGGGCAGCATACTGATTAGCGCCTTTTTCCTGAATATCGCGCTCCTTGTATATGCCATGGGCAATCCAGAACGCTACGATCCGAAAACCTCTAAAGCTGCCTTGTTTGTAAAAGTCGCGGTATCCCTCGCTATGGTGGCGGCTCTCCTGCTAAAGCTCGATGACAGCATCGTAACTAGGCTTTTGCTGTTCTTGTTCTTCGCGGCCTGTGCACTTGGCGCGATACGAACCTACGGGCCAGAGGAAGCAGCGCACCCTAAACTGTTGCGTATATCGATAGGGCTGATGGGTATCTTGGCCCTGCTCTTGTTCTACTTCGAAACTTAAAGCGTTGCCTTTTCGCTATGCCTCAAGGACGTCAAAGATGCATCTAAGCGGCTCCTGCCACTGCAAGGCAGTCACCTTCACCGTCAACTCCCCTCACCCCGTCCCCTACATGCGCTGCTATTGCAGTATCTGTCGAAAGACCGGCGGCGGGGGCGGATATGCGATCAATCTGGGCGCTGTCTTCGAGAGCCTGAAAGTTGCCAGCGGAACCGACAGGATCCGGGTCTATCAGGCCATGATTGAAGACCCAGAGACCGGCAAGTGCGAAAAGAGCCAGGCCGAACGCAGTTTTTGCGGGGATTGCGGCACGGCCCTGTGGCTTTGGGACCCGCGCTGGCCGGAACTGGTCCACCCCTTCGCCTCAGCCATCGACAGCGAATTACCGCCAGCGCCCTGCCACAATCACATCATGCTCGGCTCCAAGGCCGCCTGGGTGCCGGTGGACAAAGCGGACGGCGATAGCGAGTTCGACCGCTACCCCGATGAGTCGTTGGCCGGATGGCATGAACGAATGGGGCTGGTAAAGGACTAAGACGCGGCCTCCGCCCGGCCCGCCATGTAAGCCTGCAGGTGGCAATAGGCGAGATCCAGCATCGGGGTCTCGATGCTGTGCCGGTCGCCGCGCCCGATGAGATCACCGACGATCTGGTCCGCTTCGATCTCAGCACCGTTTTCGATATCGCGCAGCATGGAGGACGTCTGGACCGCGGACTTGTTGGTCAGGAAACCGTAGGTGCTCTCCAGGAACTTTTCGCCCAGCTCGAAGCCCTCGGCGGCTGACACTGCAGTGCATTCCGTCAGCATGGCCCGGGTATAGTCGGCGCCGCGCTCCGTCGCGACAATGGCGTCCATGGCGCCGCGCATCAAACAGGTCATTCCGGCCAAGGTCGCCAGCAAGGTCCATTTCTTCCAGAGGTCAGCACGGACCCTTTCACTCAGTTTACTATCGAAGTTGGCGCCCTCGAAAAGGGCTTCGATTGCCGCGCAGCGCTCGCTGCGGCTGCCGTCCAGTTCCCCAAAAGTGACCCGGTGCAGTTTACTCATATGTTTGACCAAACCATCTCCGGTCAGGGTGACCGCGAGATGGCAAAGACCGCCGAGAACTCTGTCCTCGCCGAAACGCTCCGTCAGCCGTTCCATATGCGCCATGCCGTTGAGCAGCGGCAGGATCGCCGTGTTGCTGCCCACCGCCGGGGCAATGTCCTGGAGGGACTGATCCAGGTGATAGGCCTTGCAGCTCAAGAGGATGAGCTCGTAGTCACCACTTAACTGCGAGGCCGTCACGGTCTTGACCGGAAAGGCCGCATCGCCAAAAGGACTCTCTATCCGCAGGCCCTGCTCCGCCAGTTGCGCCGCGCGCCGCTCTCGGACAAGAAAGGTCACATCTGCACCGGCCTCGGCCAGGCGCCCGCCAAAATACCCACCGGTCCCGCCGGCCCCTAAAACAAGAACGCGCATGATAGCTATCCGTACCTTAGAAAACTTTTTTCAACTTAACAGTCTGTTGCCGCGAGTGAAAACAGACCTCACGCGGCCTACAGATTCTTCGCGTGTCCCTGGCGCGACTGGACCTCGATGAAGATGCGCTTGATCTCCGGATGCGCTTCCTTGATCCGTGTCTCGAGATCGGTGATGAGAGCTTCGATCCGTTCCGCGCTGGTACCATCGGCGAAGTCGACACTGATATTGGCCAGGATGTCCGCCGGCCCCATGTGCATGGTGAGCACTTCGTTGACCCCTGTGATCTCTTGAATGCCGGTCAACTTCCCACGGATGCCCTCGACGATCTCGTCCTCTGCCGTTTCACCGATCAGCAAGGCCTTGGTTTCATAGGCCAGCACGATCGCGGCCAAAGTCAGGATCACGCCGATCGTGATTGAGGCGACGCCGTCCAGCACCGGCATTTCCAATACGTCGGCCAGAAAGACACCGATGAGAGCGACGATCAAGCCCGCCATAGCCGCCGTATCTTCCAGCAACACGGTAAAGATGGAAGGATCCTTGCTCCGTTGTAGCGCGCGCAGCATCGACCGCCGGCCTACGCCCTTCTTGAATTCCTTGAAGGCAATCCACCAAGCGAAGCCTTCGAAGATGATCGCTGCCCCCAACACGAGATAATTGATGTGGACGTTCGTGACCGCGTGAGGATGGAGGGTCTTCTCAACACCCTCGTATAACGAGACCCCCGCCCCAACGGCGAAGATGAGAATCGCCACCACAAAGGCCCAGAAATAGATCTCCTTACTGTAACCGAAGGGATGGCGTGAATCGGCCGGCCGCTCGGCACGCTTCATACCATACAGCAGCAGCGCCTGGTTGCCGGTATCGACACTGGAATGGATCGCCTCGCTGAACATGGCCGAAGAGCCAGTAAAAGAGGCCGCGGTGAATTTTGTGATGGCAATGAGTGAGTTTCCCGCCAAAGCCGCGTATACAACTTTCTTTGACCCTTGAGCCGCCATGTAACCGAATCCATCTGTTCTTGGTAGAGAGCGTCCTGTGAGTCATAGCAAGCTTTGACGAAAATGCCATTACGCCGCAGTTTCGGGACCAGAAGGCGCAGCCAGCGCCGGAACGGACCATCAACAATAGGGGATATCGGTTTATGAAACGCTTGTTGCGTTACGGTATCGCGGGTCTTGGGGGCCTCGTGGCACTCCTGCTTGCCGCTCTCACAGCGCTCCTGCTTATCGTCGGCGGCGGCGGTTTCCTCTGGTTGAGAACTTCCCTGCCCCAACTCGAGGGCGAGGCCCGGCTCGCGGGCCTGGAGGCCGAGGTCACGGTGTCGCGCGACAGCGACGGCATCGTCCGGATCGAGGCAGGGTCCGATCTGGATGCCTACCAGGCACTCGGTTATCTCCACGCCCAGGACCGGCTTTGGCAGATGGACTTCATGCGGCGAAGCGGCGCGGGCCGGCTGTCAGAAGTGGTGGGGGCGCCGACGATCCGCATCGACAAGATCATGCGAACACTGGGCTTGTATGCCGTCGCCGAAGCCAGTTTCGATCGGCTCACACCGGAAGTTCGCAGTGCCATCGAGGCCTACACGGCCGGGGTCAACGCTTACATCGAGACCGCCAAAGGCGCCTGGCCGCTGGAGTTCAATCTGCTGTTCTACGAGCCGGAGCCCTGGAAGCCCGCGGACTCCCTGGTCTGGAGCCGGCTGATGGCTATCCAGCTTTCGGGCAACTGGCGCAGCGAATTGCAGCGCGCCCGGTTGCAGGCCTTTTTAAAGCCAGAGCAGATCCGCGCCCTTTGGCCGGACTATCCCGCCGACGCCCCGGTTGCACTGGCCGGTCTCGACCGCAGGGCCGCACTGGATCCGCTTGAGGCGCTTCCCTGGTCGCTGGCGCCTAAGGACGCCTCCAACTCCTGGGTGCTGTCGGGCGAAAGAACCACGACGGGCAAGCCGATCCTTGCCAACGACCCCCATCTATCCCTGGATGCGCCAGGTCTTTGGTACCTGGTTGACATTCAAACACCCGAAGGCCGGCTGAGGGGCGCCTCGGCGCCAGGCGTGCCCTTCGTTGTGCTTGGACAGAACGACGACGTCGCCTGGGGTTTCACCACCACCCACAGCGACACGCAGGATCTTTTCGTCGAGAGGCTCGACCCGGACCAACCCGGCCACTACCTCACGCCGGACGGGTCGCGCGCCTTCGAAACGCGTGAGGAAGTCATCAAGGTCAAGGGTGAGGAAGATGTCCTGCTGACCGTGCGCAGCAGCCGCCACGGCCCGATCCTCGATGAATTAGCCGACCCGCAGGAGTTCGAACAGGCCGCCGACGCGGCGGGCGCTGAGAGCGAAAGCGTGGTCGCCCTCGCCTGGTCAGCGCTGCGCGATGACGATCTTATCCCCCAAGCGATTTACGGCTTCAACAAAGCGCGGAACTGGCCGGAGTTCCTGGCCGCCAGCCGCTTCTTTCACGCACCGCAACAGAACATCGTCTATGCCGATCGGACTGGCGAAATCGGCCTGGTCGTGCCGGGCCGCGTGCCGGTTCGTGCGAAGGGCGACGGCCGTGTCCCCGTGCCGGGCTGGACGGATGACTATGCCTGGACCGGGTTCATCCCCTTCGAGGAACTGCCGCAGGGCAGCAACCCGGAAAGCGGCGTCTACGTGGTCGCCAACAACAAGATCGTGGATGACGACTACCCCCATCTGATAACAGCCGACTGGCCTAGCCAGTATCGCGCCGCGCGGATCCAGGAAGTCCTGGACGCCACTGAAAAGAGCGGCATCGAGGAGTCCCTGGCGCTGCAGAACGACATTCTCTCGGGCCCGGCGCGTCAACTGATGCCACGTTTGCTCAAGACCAGACCGATGTCCCAGCCGGCCCGCAAAGCTCTCGCGCTCTTGGCGAAGTGGGATTTCAGGATGGATCGGAACCGGGCGGAACCCCTGATCTACGCCAACTGGCTCAACAAGCTGAACGCGGCCCTGATCGAAGATGAATTGGGCGCGGAGTTCAGTGGCTTCCAGAGGCCAAAAACCGAGTTGATCGCACGCATTCTCTCCGCCGAACCATCATCGCCCTGGTGCGATGATGCCCAAACCTCCACTACGGAAGATTGCGAGACCGCCTTATCCTCTTCGTTGGATGAGGCACTGGAGGAAATCATCGCGAACTTCGGCGAAGACATGTCCGCGTGGCGCTGGGGCGCTGTACATCGCGCCCCCCTGCCCCATCCCGTGCTGAGCCGCATCCCGGTTGTTTCCAGTATCTTCGATATCGGTGTCGAGACGGACGGCGGCAGTGAGACAGTTAAACGGGCGGGTGTAAGTTACCGGGGACCGTTCGATAAGCGGTTCAACGACCGCCATGGCGCCGGCTACCGCGCCGTCTACGATCTGGCGGATCCGGAAAACTCCCGCTTCATGATCTCGACCGGCCAATCCGCCAACCCGTTTTCGCCTCACTACGGCAGTTTCGCGGAGCGCTGGCGGGATAGCGAATACGTCACCATCCCGCGCGAAGGCCGCGGACCTCAAAAGCAGCTGCGACTGGTCCCTTGATGGAGAGCTGTCACCAAGCTTTGTAAGGCAGAAACTTGCCGCTCATCTTGACCTCGATGCGGTCACCCTTGGGGTCTGGGATCTTGTCGACGTACATCTCGAAGTCGATGGCGCTCATGATGCCATCGCCACCCTTTTCCTGAATCAGTTCCTTGATTGTCTCGCCGTACACACCAACGATCTCATAGAGGCGGTAGATGCAAGGATCGGTCGGCACTGTCTGGCTGAAGACCTTGGTGGGAAACTCCGAGAGCACCACGGCGGCTTCCTGAGGCAAGGCCAGTTCCTTCGCCAGCAGGTCCGCCTTTTCACGGGGCATCGAGTTCATCCCAAGACAGGCCGAGGTCGTGAAGACCGGCGACATACCGATGCTTTCGGCGATCCCCTCCCAAGTCAGACCCGCGGTCTTTTTCTTTTCCAGGATCATTTCTGCAACTTCTACTTTGTCCATCGCTCTTTCTTTCTCAATTTGTGAACTTGTAACCTTTGGATCTCAGCGCGCCAGCGACACCAATTCCGGTTCAACGAGCGCCGCCGAGTGGTTGCCGCCGCCGTCCAGGGCATCTCCGGACAAGCCGGGCCGAACCGTGACGGGCCTGCGGGGTATCTTCCGGCCGCCGGTATCGCTGCGCTTGTCGGCCAGAGCTTTCGAACGCAAGGCCAGGAACTCCACCAGGTGGTTTCGGATTTTGTAGTATCCTGGATCATGGATGATCTCAGCGCGGTTGCGCGGCCGCGGGATGTCGATCACGACGCTCTCCGCCACACGGGCATAGGGACCGTTCGTCATGAGCAGGATACGGTCCGCAAGCAGGATGGCCTCGTCCACGTCATGGGTAATCATGAAAACCGTTTGCTCGGAGGCGGACCAGATACGGATCAACTCATCCTGGATGGTGCCGCGCGTCAAAGCATCCAACGCGCCGAACGGCTCATCCAGCAAAAGCAACTTGGGTTGGATCGCAAAAGCGCGCGCGATGGAAACCCGCTGACGCATTCCGCCTGACAACTGCGACGGTTTGCGATGCTCGGCACCGTCCGTCAGACCGACCATCTCCAAGTATTTGTAGGAATGCTCAAGCACCTGGTCCCGGCTCCAGTCAGGGTGACGGGCCCGCACGCCGAAGGTGACGTTCTTGAGCGCCGATCGCCACGGCAGCAGAGAGTAGTTCTGAAAGACCACGCCCCGGTCCAGGCTCGGCCCATCAACCTCCTTGCCGTCCATGGTAACGGCCCCTGATGTGGCACTATCCAAGCCGGCAAGAACGTTCATGATGGTCGACTTGCCGCAGCCGGAATGGCCGATGATGCAGACGAACTCGCCTTTGTTGATGTCGAAGCTGACATCTTCGAAGACCGTAAGGTCGCCTCCCTCCGGACTGGGGTAGCGCTTGGTTAGCGCATCGATTTCCAAAAAGGGATTGTCCATGTTGTCCCTATTCCTGATAGCGCACAGCGCGTTGAACCTGAGCGAAGGCGGCGTCCAGCAACATGCCGACGACGCCAATCACCAGAATGGAGAAGATGACGCTGGTAAGATCGAGATTGTTCCACTCGTTCCAGACGTAGTAGCCAATGCCAGTGCCGCCCACGAGCATCTCTGCCGCGACGATCACAAGCCACGCGATACCGATAGAAATGCGCATGCCGGTCACGATGGTCGGGGCCGCCGCCGGCAGAATGACCGTGAGCGCTGTGCGCAGAGCACCGAGTTCATGGGTCCGGGCAACATTCACCCAGTCTTTGCGAACACCGGCCACCCCAAAGGCCGTGTTGATCAGCATCGGCCATATCGAACAGATAAAGATGACAAAGATGGAGGAAGCCTCGCTATCTTTAATGATAAAGAGCGCAAGCGGCATCCACGCCAGCGGTGAGATCGGGCGCAGGACCTGAATAAATGGATCCAAGGCCTTGTACATCAGCGGCGACATGCCGATCAGGAAACCGATGGGAATGGCGATCAGCGCCGCTAGGAAGTAACCCGTCAGAACCCGGAACAGGGAATAACCGATCTGGATCCCAATCCCCTTGTCGTTCGGTCCGTTGTCGTAAAAGGGATTGGTGAGTTCATCCCAGGCCAGCGACAAAATCTGAGAGGGCGCCGGCACACGCGCTTCCTGGTCGGCGCCGCCCATCAGTCTTTCGTATTCCGTCATCTCCGCCGCGGCTTTCACCGCTGGCGTCGACAGTTCCCAAACCCCCAGCGTCACCACCAGGATGACGCCGGAGAGAAACAAAGCTCTCATTGCGAGCGAAGACATCATCTGCGCCGCCCTAGACCCGTGTGATGGCGAAGCTTTTGGCATAGGCTTCGGGTTCATTCGGATCGAAGGTCTTACCCATGATGTTGTAGCTCTCATAGGTCTCTTCAGGCGGCGTCAGCCCCAAGTCTTTCATGACCTTCGCGCAGTCTGCAGTCAGATAGACCTGCTCCGCGATGCTCTTGTAGTCGATGTCGCCTTCGACATAGCCCCAGCGTTTCATTTGGGTCAGGATCCAGACGCCCATGGAGTGCCAGGGGAAGGGATCGAAATCGATCCGGTCGGGTACGTCCTTAACGTTGCCGAGACCATCCGCATAGCGGCCGGTCATGACTTGCTCGACGACGGGAACCGGCTGGTTCAGGTAGTTGGTCGGGGCGATCGCCGCCGAGATTTCCTTCCGGTTTTCGGCCTTGCTGGCATATTGCGTGGCGTCGACTAGTGCTTTCAGAAGATTGCCGTAGGTGTTTGGCAGGGTTTCCGCGAACTCGGCCGAACAGGCAAAGGCGCAACAGGGATGGCCGTCCCAGATCTCCTTGGTCAGGATATGGATAAAGCCGACCTTCTCCCAAACCGCGCGCTGATTGAAAGGATCCGGCGAGAGATATCCATCCAGATTTCCGGCGCGCAGGTTGGCGACCATCTCGGGCGGCGGCACGACACGGATCTGAATGTCTTTGTCCGGATCCAACCCCGCCTCAGCCACGTAGTAGCGGAGCAGAAAGTTGTGCATGGAGTATTCGAAGGGCACGCCGAACTTGAAGCCCTTCCAATCCTTCGGATCGTTTTTGTCCTTGTGATCCACATGCAGAACGATGGCCTGTCCATTGATGTTCTCCACAGCCGGCATCAAAAAGGGCGTTGCGGTCGAACCGGCGCCCATGGTGATGGCCAACGGCATGGGTGTGAGCATGTGCGAAGCGTCGTATTCCTTGTTGAGGGACTTGTCGCGCGCGACCGCCCAGCCCGCCGTCTTGATGACATCCACATCCAGGCCGTACTTCTCGTAGAATCCCAGCGGCTTCGCCATGATGATGGGTGTTGCGCAGGTGATCGGCACGAAGCCGACGTTCAGTTTGGTTTTCTCGGGCTTACCCAAGTTATCCAGGATTGCCGCCTTGGCCTTGTCCATCGGGAAAACGCTGGCCAGCGCGGCGGCAAGCGTGGTGCCGCCGAGCAGACCGGCGAAGCTGCGCCGGGAAATCTCGTTATGGCCGAAAACGGAGCGTACAACGGCGCTCTCGACTGCGCGCTCAAGTATGGCTTCGTGCGTGTCTGCAAGCTCAGGCTCATGCGGAGCTTTCGCATTGTGCGCGGAACCCGCAACACTGCAGCTTTCGCAGCCGCAGCCGGCACCATGCCGCAAGTCGCTCTCGGCGCTGTAAGGATTGCCCAAGGAATTGATCGGTCGTTTCGAAGCCATGTCTGTCCCCCTGTTGTAGGTCGTTGCTTGGCCGATGTTCCTTTAACAACAGCAATCCCCGTGCCAGTTATTGTGCACCGCACAGTTTTCCGCTTTTTCAATTCATTAGCAGGCATTTCTTAGCTGTCATGACATTACGAAATTTCGTATTTTCTTTTTTTTCGTAATTGACTTACGATAAATCGTAATTTCTATTCGCTGGAGTTCGCCAAGGTTTGTCCTTACTCATCTCCGACTCTGTCACACCGGATCTCAGCCCCAATACGCAGGGGGTCGAAGCAAGTCCCTCCACGACGCAGCTGCTCAACGCCGCTTTCGTAAATGCGCCGGAGCCACGGCTGCTGGTCGATCCCCTGAATGACACGATCCTGCGCACGAACCAGGCGGCCTGCGCGATTTTCTCCCTGACCGCCGACGAACTGCTGAAACGTCCGTTCTCAAGCCTTTATCAGGAATCCCGGGGCGAACTGCTGGTGGTGACGGAAGAAGCTTTCGAACGCGGACATGCTTGGAGCCGTGATCTGATCCTGCGTCGGCCGGACGGCAGCGCCATGGACCTCGAACATGCCCTGGTTACCTGCCGGCAGCGCAATCGCCGGTATCTCCTACTCTCGATCCTTGACCTCACCCCGTTGCGGTATCGGAGCATCGACAGCGAAGCCAACAGTTATCATCGCCAAGGACTTGACGAATGGCGGCGAGCCGAACGCTTTTTTCGCGAGATCGAACGCGAAAATCAGATGATCCTGAGCGCCGCCGGCGAAGGCATCTATGGCGTCAATGCGGACGGGGTGACGACCTTCGTGAATCCGGCCGCGGAGAAAATGCTGGGCTGGAAAGCCGAAGAGCTGGTCGGCAGAGACATGCATAGCGCTATCCATCACAGTCACGCCGACGGCAGCTGCTATCACAGCGCCACCTGTCCGATCTATAACGCCTTTCGCGACGGTAAGATCAACACGGTTGACGATGAGGTCTTCTGGCGCAAGGACGGCAAGCCGCTGCGCGTCGAGTACACTTCGACGCCAATCGTCGATGATGGAGCCATGGTCGGCGCCGTAATCGTGTTCCGCGATATCTCGGAGCGCAAGCAGTCGGAAGAGCAGTTACGCCAAGCTCTTTCGGAAAACGCCAGCTTGCGCGAACGTCTGGAAAAGGAGAACGCCTATCTTCAGGAAGAGATCCTGACCCACGCCAATCATCACGAAATTCTTGGCAACTCCGCCGCGGTGAAGAAGATCCTGCAGCAGATTGATCTGGTCGCGCCCACCGACGCGTCGGTACTGATTACAGGCGAAAGCGGCACAGGCAAGGAGCTAGTCGCCCGCGCTATTCATCAAGCCTCCGATCGCCGTGATCGCCCGCTGATCCGCGTCAACTGTGCTGCCATCCCTCGCGATCTCTTCGAAAGCGAGTTTTTTGGACACATCAAAGGCGCCTTCACCGGCGCAGTTCGAGATCGGGTCGGACGTTTTGAGTTGGCCGATGGCGGCACCATCTTTCTGGACGAGGTGGGAGAGATTCCGCTGGATTTGCAAGCCAAACTACTACGCGTACTGCAAGATCGGCGCTTTGAACGGCTTGGTGAAGAAAAGACGCGAGAGGTAGACGTTCGCCTCATTGCAGCGACCAACCGCGATCTTAAGAAAGAAGCTGGCGCAGGACGCTTCCGGGAAGATCTTTACTTCCGCCTCAATGTCTTTCCTATCGAATGCACCCCTCTGCGGGAACGTGGTGACGACATTCCCATACTGGCGCAGCATTTCCTCAAGACCGCCGCGGCGCGTTTGAACTTGAAGCAGCTCAAACTAACAAACGCCAACATCGAGACCTTGAAAGCCTACAGTTGGCCAGGCAATGCGCGTGAGCTGCAGAACGTGATGGAACGTGCGATGATTCTCGCGCGCCAGGGACGCTTGACCTTCCACCTTCCCGCAACACATGCAACGAGCCCGAAGCCTGAACCCGCCGCACCGGACGAAGGCGGGATCCTGACCGTTGCCCAGTTACAGGCCTTTGAAAAGCGCAACGTCGAACGCGCGCTGGCCGCCTGCAATGGAAAGGTCTCAGGAACGGACGGTGCCGCCGCAAAACTTTCCATGAAACCAACCACGCTTTACTCAAAAATCAAGACACTGGGGATCACCTTAAAAGCTAATCGATGATTATCTTAGAGCTATCATCGGAAATCCGTTCAGCGCCTTGTTTTTCAAGACTTTGAGCATAGCTCCTTCGGGCAAGGTCTGGTTGAATGACAAACGTCTCGATTTTGGGACGTTTCTCTTCACGTTGGTTTACAAGCAGGAAAACAAGTGCAAGGCAAAGTCGACTGGGGCCAGTTCTTTCTATCTCCTCGCGGACGTATAAACCGCGAGCTCTGGTGGCTGGGCGTCATCCTTTTGGTCGCCTGCGCCAGCATCGTTGCAGGATTGCTCGGGCAACGTAATACCATGACCCTGGCGATCGACATGATCTTGCTGATTCCCTATCTATGCCTGCACATCAAACGCTGTCATGACCGTGAAAAATCGGGTTGGTGGTGCCTGATCCTCTTCATACCCTTCGTGGGCTTTTTCTGGGCCATCTTTGACTTGGGATTGCTGGAAGGCACCAAAGGAGACAACCGCTACGGGCCCGATCCCCTGGCCTGAGCCAGTGAAGGCGGCGCGTACCTCTCGCGGCGCGCTTTTTGAGTCGCCTTCCTGCCCAGGGCACCTTACCTTTCAAGTAAAGATAAGACGAAAGGCAGGAAACGCAGTATGGCCGTCAACGCGCCCGTCTTCGGCAACGTTTTGGAAGCAATCGGCAATACGCCGCTGATCGAGGTCAGGCAGATGGATACCGGTCCTTGCCGCCTTTTCCTCAAGCTCGAAAGCCAAAACCCGGGCGGTTCCATCAAGGACCGCATTGGCAAATCCATGATCGAGGCCGCCGAACAGAACGGCAGCCTGAAACCCGGCGGTCGACTGATCGAAGCCACCGCGGGCAACACCGGCCTGGGCTTGGCACTGGTCGCCGCGCAGAAGGGTTATCATCTGACCCTGATCGTTCCCGACAAGATGGCGCAGGAGAAGATCTTTCATCTGAAAGCGCTGGGCACGGAGGTCATCCTGACCCGTTCGGACGTCGGCAAAGGCCATCCCGAATACTATCAGGACATGGCCGAGCGCATCGCTGAAGAGACCGGCGCGATCTTCATCAATCAGTTTGAAAATCCCGCGAACCCTCTCGCCCATGAAACCACGACCGGCCCGGAGATCCTGGCTCAGATGGACGGCGATCTGGACGCGATGGTGTGCGGGGTGGGTTCTGGCGGCACTATCACCGGACTGGGACGCTTCTTCGCCAAGACCTCCCCCAAAACGGAAATGATACTGGCCGACCCGGTCGGATCGATCCTGGCGGAGTATGTCAACACCGGCCATCTGTCGGACGATGTCGGCTCCTGGGTTGTCGAGGGCATCGGCGAGGACTTCATACCACCGATCTCGGATCTTTCGCTCGCGAAGAAAGCCTATACCATCAGCGACAGGGAAGCTCTGCTCACAGCGCGGGAGTTGCTGACAAAGGAAGGCATCCTGGCGGGCTCTTCCTCCGGCACCCTGATCGCAGCCGCCCTGCAATACTGCCGGGAACAGAGTGAGCCGAAACGCGTCGTCACGCTGGTCTGCGACAGCGGCAACAAGTACCTCTCCAAAATGTTCAACGACTTCTGGATGCTGGATCAGGGCTTTCTGGAGCGCGAGCGGCACAACGATCTGCGCGACCTGATCTCACGCCTGCACGAAAAGCACGCCACCGTTCTGGTCAGCCCCGAAGACACGCTGCTGGTCGCCTATGGCCGGATGAAGCTTTACGACGTCTCGCAGTTGCCGGTTCTCGATGACGCCGGCAAGGTCGTCGGCATCATCGATGAAAGCGATATTCTGCTGGCGGTTTCGGAGAATGAAGACCGCTTTAAAGACAAAGTCGCCGGCGCCATGACCAGTAAGCTGGAAACGGTTCAGGCCAGTCAATCCATGGAAGCCCTGCTTCCGATTTTCAACAAAGACATGGTCGCCATCGTGCTGGACGGCGACTCCTTCCTGGGTCTTATCACGCGGATCGATCTCTTGAACTATCTGCGCCGTAGAATGAAGTAGGATCTTATGCCAGACAGCTCTCACAAACCGACCGCCAAGACTAACCGCGCCAGCTTCGAGACCCGTGTCATCCACGCGGGCCAGAGTCCGGACCCCTCGACCGGTGCGATCATGCCGCCGATCTACGCGACCTCGACCTATGTGCAGGAAAGTCCGGGCGTCCATAAGGGCTACGAATACAGCCGCTCGCAAAATCCAACCCGCATGGCCTACGAGCGCTGCATCGCCGATCTGGAAAGCGGCACGACCGGCTTCGCCTTTGCCTCGGGCCTGGCGGCTATCGGTACGGCCCTGGAACTGCTGGACAGCGGCAGTCACATCATCGCTATGGACGATCTCTACGGCGGTTCCTACCGCCTCTTCGAGAACGTCCGTAAACGCTCTTCTGGTCTCGCGTTCAGTTTCGTCGACATGACCGATCTGAGCGCTTTGGATGCCGCGATCCGGCCGGAAACCAAGATGATCTGGGTTGAGACCCCGACCAATCCCCTGCTGAAACTGGTGGACCTGGAAGCGATCGCGACCCTGGCACGGGAGCGCGGCATCATCAGCGTCTGCGATAACACCTTCGCCTCACCCTGGGTGCAGCGGCCGATCGAGCAAGGTTTCGACATGGTCATGCATTCCGCGACCAAGTACCTCAACGGTCATTCCGACATGGTCGGCGGCGTCCTGGTCATCGGAGATCGGCCCGAATTGATCGAGCAGATGGCCTACCTGCAGAACGCCGTCGGCGCGGTCCAGGGGCCTTTCGATTCCTTCCTGGCCCTGCGCGGCCTTAAGACCCTCGCGCTGCGCATGGAGCGTCATTGTTCCTCGGCCCTCAAGATCGCGCAGTACCTAGAGGCCCATGAAAAGATCGAAAAGGTCTACTACCCCGGCCTCGCCAGCCATCCCCAACACGCGCTCGCTCAGCGGCAGATGCAGGCTTATGGCGGCATGGTGACCGCGGTCCTCAAGGGCGGCCTGGAAGACGCCCGACGATTCCTGGAGCGGGTCGAGATCTTCGCACTCGCGGAAAGCCTTGGCGGCGTCGAAAGCCTGGTCGAACACCCCGCCATCATGACCCATGCGTCGATCCCGCTGGAAAACCGCGAGGCCTTGGGGATCAGTGATGGGCTGGTACGCCTGTCGGTCGGTGTCGAGGGCGTCGACGACCTCATCGCCGATCTTGAGCAAGCGTTACTCTAGTAAAAAAGGCGGCCAGTTGGCCGCCTTCTCTTTTTTCCGAGGTTAACTCTACGCGCCCTTCTCGACAGGCAGATCGCCAGCGGTGCCCCACTCCGCCCAGGAGCGGTGGTAAACCCGGACCCGTGGATAGCCCAGCAGGCGGAGCGCCACATAGCTGTGGGAGGAAGCCAGTCCGGTCTGACAATGGATCACAACATTGCGGGAGTCGGTCACGCCTTGCGCCGCGAAGTGAGCCGCCAGATCCTCGGGCGACTTGAAGGTTCCGTCCTCGGCAAGGTTTCCTTTCCAAGGCAGGCTCTGCGCCCAGGGGATATGACCGGCGTCGTAAAGCTTCGTCGGGCGCACATCGATGACCACGGTTTCGGCGTCGTCGCGACGCTGCAGGATGTAGTCCGCGGAGGCATGGCGCCGGGGCGTTAATGCGGGCGCGAAGCGCGCGGGCTCATGCGCGATCGGTTCTTGCGACAGCTTGTAGCCCGCCGCCGTCCAGGCCTTTAGCCCGCCGTTCAGTAAGCTGACTTTGCGATGCCCATAGTGTTCGGTCAGCCAGAACATGCGGGCCGCATGGAAACCGGCCTTATCGTCGTAGTATACGACCCGCTTATCTGCCGCGATCCCGAGCGCACCCAGAATCTCAGCGACTTCGGTTTCCGACTTCAACGCGCCCTGGATCGGAGAACCCGCATCGACCACTTCGTTGGGATCGAGATGACGCGCACCGGGAATGTGCCCGGCATCGAACTCGGCCTTGGGCCGCACATCGATGACGATGACCTCCGGTTCGGTGGCGTTGACCGAGGTCATCTTGGCCAGATCGTCTGCACCGACCAGGAGCTCAGGGTTGGCGTAGTCTCCAGCATTGGCGCAGGCCACCGTCGCGAGGCCCGCGCCGAGGATGGCGCTAAAGACTGCGCCGCGTTTGAATAGATGAAACATGTAGATTTCCTGAATTGAGTTTGGTTACGCAGGCTGTTCCACGATCCGCAGATAAGGCCGCGGCGCTTTCCAGCCCTGAGGGAAGGCCTTGCGTGCGTCTTCGTCGGACACGGAGGGCACGATGATGACATCTTCGCCCTGCCGCCAATTGGCCGGCGTCGCCACCTTGTGCTGAGCCGTCAGCTGGAGGCTGTCGATGACGCGCAGGATCTCGTTGAAGTCCCGCCCCGTGGTCATGGGATAGGTGATCGTCAGCATGATCTTCTTGCTGGGGTCGATCACGAAGACCGAACGTGCCGTGGCATTGTCCATAGCCGTCCGGCCGTCGGCCATGCCATTGGCTTCGGCAGGCAGCATGCCGTAGAGCTTAGCGATCGCAAGCTCGGGATCGGCAATCAGCGGATAGCCCGGAGCAACGCCCTGAGTCGCCCGAATGTCTTCCGCCCACTCATGGTGTGCTTTGACCGGATCGACACTGAGGCCGATTACCCTCACACCACGCTTGGTGAACTCCGGATGCAGCCGCGCCATGGTCCCTAGCTCGGTGGTGCAAACCGGCGTGAAGTCTTTCGGATGAGAAAAGAGCACGCACCAATCGTTGCCGATCCAATCGTGGAAAGAGATCGGCCCCTTTGTGGTATCGGCCGAAAAATCAGGCGCTATATCGCCAATGGTCAAAGACATAAAACTTCCTTCCGTCGTTTCGAAATCTTCGGCCCTGCCGGCGAGGGAGGAGCAGCAGAAGCCGTTGCCATCTGACTTACCCGCAGCGACGGCAAAAGACCTGAAAGAGTCCGGAAGGTTTTCTGAAAAGAGGCCGCTCTAGAGCAGATCAAGTTCAGATAGCATCGCCCAAGGCGATGTATCGTAGTTGCGAATCTGCTCCAGGCATTTGAGTTAGATCGAATTCACATCTTTTATCGGAACCGCAAAGTCTTTCAGATGAAAGACGATCCAATCTAGGCGACACCGATAGCGCGGGCGGTTTTGCGAAAGCGCTCATTCTGATTGAGCGCAACAAGGGCCGGTTCCGCGACAAGCCACTCGCGATGGCGCCACCCCAGATCGACCACCTGCTCGAAGGCCTCCGACGCCGCGTCGAGATCGCCAATCTGCGCCAGCGCGACAACGTCGTAGAATTGCAGTGAGGAACGGAATCCCGCACCTGCGGCCATGGCGCTGCGGCATTTATCCGCTTCACCCAGGATCGCGTAGAGCGGCCCGAGGGTGTTCAGCGCACGCGGCTCTGTTGGATCGAGCGCCAGGCGAGCCTGAACCCGCGCCAGACAGGCGTTGGCATTGCGGATGCTGCGGGCGGGGTCGAACACCAGCGCCATGCGCGCCGCCAGATAAAGCGGTCGAAAATCATCCGGATTGAGCGCGGCCGCGCGTTCGGCCAGAGAGGCCGCGCAGCGATAATCCTGCATCACTAACAAAGAGCGCGCGCCGAGATAGTGCAAGTCACCGTCGTCCGGATCGCAGGCCAATCCTTCGGCGAGTGCTGCGCGCAAGCGATCGCCTCGGCCAAGTGCGCCTTGCGTAAAGGCCATCGCGGCATAGCTGAAGCCCGCGTCCGGACGCAGTTTAACGGCCTGCTCCGCATGGTTCAGCGCACGGTAGAGCCCATCATCGTCGCCGCGCTGATAAAGCCACCGGTACCCTGAGGCGATTGCATGTTCCGCACGAGCGAGCGCAAAGTTCGGCGCCCGCTCGACCGCCTCCCGGGTCAGCCGTTCCGGCTCCAGCAGCCAGTCGACTCCACCGCGGGACATCAGGCTGCGGGATTCGAGACAGAGGCCGTAGGCTTCAAGATCGAAACAGTCGCTCGCCTCCGGCAAGAGCGCAGCATCGCACCCACCCGTGAGAACGACCGGCGCGTTTAGGCGATAACCGTATTTGGGGATGGTTTCGATCATCCGGCTCGAACTCTGCCGGTCTTCCAGGACCCGCCTCAACTCGGTGATGGCTTGCGTCAGGCTGTCATCACCAACGGTCACGTCCGGCCAGACCGCATCCATAAGCGTTGTGCGAGCGACAGCCTCGCCCTCCATCGCCGCCAGAACTTCCAGCAGTCGAGCGGCCCTTGGACTAAGGCGCTTGACCTGGACGCCATCGCTGACGCTCCGGCTTGCCAAATCGACATGCCAGGCGCCGACGTGAAAAGAGGTTTCCGCTAAAGCAAGACTCGCTTGCGCCAAAGGCATCTTCGCACTCGCCATCCACTACAACCCTGGATAATCGCGTCAATAATTCGATCTTCACGTCGCCGTGAGATAATTGAGTGCATACGAATATTCCAATCACGTATCCGTGATCGCGCGAAAGCCAGGCCAGATCGGCAAAAGCACACAAAAAATGCTGTCAAACCCTGAAATCAGGCTTACTGAAGCGAATCGTAGTCGCCTACCAGAAGTCGATGCTTCGGTTCGTCCTCGACGATATCTGGAAAGCGCCCAATCGGGTTGAGAAAGTAGTTGTCGACATGATCGTCATTGACAGTCGAGACCTCGCCAACCAGCACGTCATCCTTCTCGCCCCAAAAGGCGTGGTAGACGCGTGGGAGGAGCGTAACGCTCTCACCGGGTTTCAGGCTCAGGATATCGCCGGGCGCAAAGCTGCGCTCAACTCCATCGGTGAAGACCGTGACCTTGCGCTCACGATCGAGTTCACCCTCCCCTGTCGAGTGATAGAGTTTGATCGCCAGGTCGCCGCCGCCGCGGTTGATGATGTCCTCGGCCTTGGACTCGTGATAGTGCATCGGCGCGAGCTGATCTTTCTTTGAGATCATGATCTTCTCGGCATAGAGCATACCGCGACCGGAACTCAGATCCTCCTGGCGTCCGTTGCGCACGGTGAAGAGAAACAAGCCGGTCTTGTCATAGTCGCCGAGGCCATAATCGGTGATATCCCAGCCGAGCCCTGCGCGAAAAATCTCCCGGCAGCTTTCCTTGCGCGTCGCCCAGTCATCTTCACTCCAATGGGCGAAAGGCGGCAGAACGAAACCGAAGGACTCGATAAAGGCCTGCCCCTCGCGGACAATCTCGTTAATTTCCGAACGTTTCATAACACCGTACCTTCGCTGGCGAGAGTTTCTGCCGTGTTTAATCTATCGTTGAGCCGTTAAAAAACGATTCTCCGGCCTTCGTCGCTGGAGCGCTTCGCGGCTTCGATCATTCTGATGGTCTCGCGCGCTTCCTCGGCGAGCACCGGCGGCCGAACGCCCTTTTCTATGGCGTCCCGAATACCGCGATAATAGAGATAGTGCGCCCCGGGCACGCTGGGCTCTCTCTGCATCGAGGGCTCGCCATCCCTTATGGTCGCCACCTCCGCCCAGTGCTCTTCAGGTTCGATCCCGTATCCCTCGTCCTGCGGCGTCATCCCGCCGCGCAGCTGAGCTTCCTGAATGTCCATATGACGTTTGACGAAAGAGCCCTGCGAACCGTGAACGGCGTATCGCGTCGAAAAGTCCGGCGCGAGGTAAGTCGAAAAGAGATCGATACGTTTATTGCCCTTGCCCATACGAATATGGAAGCCATCCTCGACCCTGCCGCCGGGACGCTGAACCGTGATATCGGCGCTCAACCAGTCGGGCGTACCGAAGAGAACCAGTGCCTGGTCGATCAGATGAGCGCCCAGGTCATAGTGAATGCCCCGGGCCGGAGCGACATAGTCACGCCAGGCTTCTGTCACGTTGGGACGGAAGAACTCGAAATGGGCACGATAGGAATAGATCTCGCCGAGCGTCCCCTGCCCGACCAGCTTGCAAAGCGTGAGAAAATCGGAATCCCAGCGGCGGTTCTGAAAACAGGAGGCAATGCGGTTCGCCTTCTCGGCTGCTTTTACAACCGCATCGGCCTCTTCGACCGTCGCTGTAAAGGGCTTGTCCGACACCACGTGTTTGCCGGCCGCCAGCGCCGCCATTAAGAGCGGGGCGTGCTGATCGCTCGGCGCCGCAATCACGACCAGGTCGATATCGTCATCGGCGAAAAGCTCGGCCGGTGCGGCATAGATCTTTGCGTCAGGATGATCCCGCCTGATTTGCTCCTCTCGCGAGGAGACCACAGCCGCCAGTTCAAGACCCGCCGCCGGAAACAAAGGCGCGTGAAACACGCTGCCGGCCAGGCCGTATCCGATCAAACCTACACGAGGTGCCATTTTCCTAATCTCTTTGCTGAGTATCGCAAGATCAAGCGATGCGCTGCTCTGTCGCCGGATCGAAGAAGTGGATTTTACCCATATTGAAGGCGAAGGGCACGTCCTCTCCCACAGCAAGACCCGCGGCATTGCGCATGCGACCGGTGACTTCCTTACCCCCCAGTTGCGTGACCACGAAAGTGTCTGCGCCTGTCGGCTCCACAACCTCAACACTGCAGGGCGCCTGCGCAATATGTTCGGCCTTAGGATCCGCGCCGTCGGGGTCGGTGATATCCTCTGGACGAATGCCGAGCACCACCGACTTGCCGCTATAGCTATGCAGCGCTGCCGGCGGCTGCGGTACCGGGAGCGACAGAGACCTGTCGCGCTGAGGGATCTCGACCGCCAGCGATCCGCCGCCATTGGCAATCTTCGCTTCGATCAGATTCATGGTTGGCGATCCCATGAAATCCGCGACGAACATGTTCGCGGGCTTGGAATAAACCTCATCAGGCGTGCCCACCTGCTGAAGGATCCCGTCCTTCAGCACAGCGATTTGCGTCGCCAGAGTCATGGCCTCGATCTGGTCATGGGTCACGTAGACGATGGTGGTGCCCAGCTTTTGATGCAGCCGCTTGATCTCGGTGCGCATGTCCACGCGCAGTTTGGCGTCCAGGTTCGAGAGCGGTTCGTCGAAGAGAAAGAGCTTCGGGTCCCGCACCAGTGCGCGGCCCATGGCGACACGCTGTCGCTGCCCGCCGGAGAGCTGGCCAGGACGGCGCTTCAGCAGATGTTCGATCTGCAGCATGCCCGCGACGCCCTGAATGGCCTCCTCCCGCTCAGCCTTAGAGACGCCGCGCATCTCGAGGCCGAAAGCGATGTTTTCAGCGACCGACATGGAGGGATAGAGCGCATAGGACTGGAACACCATGGCGATATCGCGCTTGGAGGGATGCAGGTCGTTGACCACCTTGCCATCGATGCGAATATCGCCCGAAGTGATGCCTTCCAGGCCGGCAATCGTGTTGAGCAGCGTCGACTTCCCGCAGCCGGAGGGACCGACCAGCACCAGAAAGCCGCCCTCTTCGATCGAGATATCGACGCCCTTTAGGACTTCGACGGCACCATACTGCTTGTGCAGATTATTGATTTCAAGAAACGCCATAGCTGATCAGCCTTTCACCGCGCCGGCCATCAAACCGCGCACGAAGTAGCGTCCGGAGACGATGTAGACGATAAGAGTCGGCAGCGCCGCCAGGATCGCGCCTGCGAAGTGCACATTGTATTCCTTCACCCCAGTCGAGGAACTGACCAGGTTGTTCAGCGCAACCGTCATGGGCTGGCTGTCGAAATCGGCGAAGGAAGCCCCAAAGAGGAAGTCGTTCCAGACATTGGTGAACTGCCAGATGACCGTGACCACGATGATCGGCCCGGAGCTTGGCAAGAGAATACGCTGAAAGATCCGGAAGAACCCGGCGCCGTCGATGGTCGCCGCCCGGATCAGTTCGGTCGGAAAGGCGTCGTAGTAGTTCCGGAAGAACAACGTAGTGAAGCCCAGTCCGTAGACCACATGCACCAGAACCAACCCCGCGGTCGTGCCGGCGAGATCGAGCAAACCAAGGATCCGCGCCATGGGGATAAGCACGATCTGAAACGGGATGAAGCAGGAAAAGAGCATCAGCCCGAAGACAATCCGATGTCCGGGAAACTGCCACTTGGTCAAGACGTAGCCGTTGATAGCGCCCAGCAAGGTCGAGATCGCGACCGCAGGGATCACCATGACCAGAGAGTTGATGAAGTAGGGTTTCAAACCGGTCGGCTGGACACCGATCTGCGCCGTCCCCCAGGCCGACAACCAAGGTTCGATGGTGAAGACTTCCGGGAAGGCCAGCATGTTGCCCTGACGGATCTCGTCCAGCGGCTTGACCGAGTTCACCAGCATGACGAAGAGCGGCAAGAGATAGAAGACCGCAAAGATAAGCAAGACCGAGTAGATCAGCGCGCGGGCGAGCGTTCCGGTGCGCAGCGCAGTCTCTTTCGAAGCGGCGCTCATGACTTCTTCTCCCGCAGCTCGCTGTAGAGATAGGGGATGATGATGGAGGCGATCATCAGCAGCATGATGACCGCAGACGATGCACCAACGCCCATCTGATTGCGGGTGAAGCTATAGGAATACATGAAGGTCGCAGGCAGTTCCGTCGCCCGGCCGGGACCGCCGTTGGTCAGGGCGATCACCAGGTCGTAGGCCTTAATCGCGAGATGGGCCAGAACCACGAAAGCCGAGAGGAAGGCTGGCCGTAACATCGGAATAACAATGCGGCGGTAGAGCTGCAAGTTCGAAGCGCCGTCGATCTGCGCCGCCTTCAGGATCTCGTTGTCGATGCCACGCAGACCGGCCAGAAACATCGCCATGACGAAGCCGGAGGACTGCCAGACCGCGGCGATGACCACGGTGTAGATGGCCATCTCGCGGCTCTTGATCCAGTTAAAGGAAAAGCTCTCCCAGCCCCAGAGGTGCATGACGTTTTCGAGGCCGATTCCAGGATCTAAAAACCACTTCCAGGCCGTGCCGGTCACGATGAAGGACAGCGCCATGGGATAGAGATAGATCGGCCGCAGAACGCCCTCACCACGGATCTTGAGGTCGAGCAGAATGGCAAGGCCGAGACCGATAACCGTGCAGATCACAATGTAGAGAATGCCGAAGATCGCCAGGTTCTTCAGGGCAATCGACCAGTGACGCAGGTTAAAGAGCTTTCCGAAGTTCTCCAGGCCGACAAAGCCGAAGGACGGCAGCATCCGCGAGTCGGACATAGAGAGATAGCCCGTGAAGACGATAAAGCCGTACACGAAGAGAAGAATCAGAACGAAGCTCGGCGAAAGCACAAGCCGCGGCAGAAGTGTCTGAAGTCTCTCGACCATCTCGATTGCAGTCTCAAATCGTTCTGAACAAGGCTTTCGGCCCGCCGAAGGTGCCTAATCCTGTCCAGATCTGTAGGGATTCCCGTCGGCGATGGAGCTGTTCGCCAGCCCCATCGCATTTAGACGGTAAGGCTCTGTTAGAGCGCGCCTTCAACGGCGGCGACCAGTTCCTCGACAGCCGTCGCGGAATCGAACTCGCCGTTGAAATGAGCGGTCACAACATCATAGATGCCGTTCTTCACCGCGGCCGGCGCGGCGTGGCCATGGGCCATGGAACCGAAGAGCTTGCCGGAAGAATTAGCTTCAGCCAGCTGCTTCATACCCTTCTTGCCGCAGGCGTCGAAAGCATCGTCGGAAACGTCCGTGCGGGCCGGAACCGAGCCCTTGACCACGTTAAAGGCCGACTGGAAGGACGGCGCCATGATGGAGCTGGCCAGCTTGACCTGCGCATCCTGGCCTTCTTCACCAACGGAGAACATGGCGAATTGATCGGAGTTGAAGGTCACGGTGCCCTGCGTACCGGGGAAGCGGAAGCAGAGGAAATCCTCGTCCGGCTTCAGATTGGCTTTGAGGAATTCACCCTTGGCCCAGTCACCCATGAACTGCACGCCGGCTTTGCCCTCGATCACCATCGCCGAGGCCAGGTTCCAGTCGCGGCCGGAGAAGTTATCATCGACGTAGGAACGCAGCGTCGCCATGCGGTCGAAGGCTTCCTTCATCTGATCGGAACCCAGCGTAGCGGGATCGAGATCGACAAAGGCTTTCTTGTAGAACTCGGGACCGCCGACGCTCATGACAACCGCGTCGAAGATCGTCGCGTCCTGCCAGGCCTGGCCACCGTGCGCAACTGCGGTGTAACCCGCCGCTTTGATTTTATCGAGCGCGGCTACCAGCTCATCCCAGCTGGTCGGCTGCGCAATGCCGAGTTCGTCGAAAATCTTCTTGTTGGCCCAAACCCAGTTGGTGGAATGCACGTTCACCGGCGCAGAAATCCACTTTCCGTCATGCTTGGCGAAGCGTTGCAGCGCGGCTGGCACCACATCGTCCCAACCTTCCTTAGCGGCGACGGCGTTCAGATCGGCGAGCGCGCCCTCATTGGCCCAATCCTGGATATCGAAGCCGAGCATCTGGACGGCTGTCGGCGCGTTGCCGGCCGTCACCCGCGCGCGCAGCACGGTCATAGCCTGCGATCCGCCACCACCTGCGACCGGCATGTCCTGCCAGCTCACGCCTTTACTTTCCAGATCCTCTTTCAGCACGTTCAGGGCGCTGGCTTCGCCTCCGGACGTCCACCAGTGTAAAACTTCAACGGAGCTATCGGCGGCCGTAGCAGCACCGGCACCTGAAAGAATGGCGCAGGCCGCGACACCGCAGGCCAGCTTTGAAAGGTAACGCTTCATTTTTGTCCTCCCGTGATCAGGTAACACTGGATTCAAGCTTGATTATCCAGGCCTTGTTAAATCTGTAACGTTACAGATCGTTCAGGTCAATAGTCTCTCAGAAGGATTCCAAGAAGATATAGTATTTATCTAATTGTTTTTTCTAATTTTTATAGGGTACAGAAAAAGTAGATCAAAAAAATTTTCCTGACACAGGATTGAAATCTGTAACGTTACAGGTATGCTGCAAGCCCAATTGCGATCTTTTGAGGCCTGTCCGTGAACGACAAAAGTCCCGGTGATTCGTTAGAGATTCCTGCCACGCGATCAAGTTCGCGCGTCAGTGTCGAACGAACCAAGCGGCCCACTCTCAAGACCATTGCCAACTTGGCCGGATTAGGGGTTACGACTGTTTCCCGTGCCCTCAAGGACGGTCCGGAGATCGCGGAGGAAACCAAGCGCCGGGTCCGGCAAATTGCACGGGATGTCGGCTATTACCCGGATCGGGCCGGGGTCCGCCTGCGGACCGGAAAGACCAATGTCATCAGCCTGATCCTGAACCCGCACGACGAGGTGGTGGGTTATGGGTCCTCGGTCATTCTCGGCCTGTCCCAGGTTTTAAGCGACACGCCTTATCACCTTGTGGTCACGCCACACTTTCTAAACGCCGACCCAATGGATTCCGTGCGCTATATCACCGAGAGCGGCTCCGCGGACGGAATCGTCTTTTCGCGCACGGAACCCCTCGATCCGCGTGTCCGTTATCTGATGGAAATCGACTTTCCCTTTGTCTGTCACGGCCGGACCGAACTTGCGTCGGCGCACCCTTACCATGACTACGACAACTTCGAGTTCAGCCTCCTCGCCGCACGGCGGCTGATCGAAAAAGGCCGAAAACGTCTCGTGCTGATCGCGCCGCCAGCCATGCACACCTTCCACCAGCATATGACCCACGGCTTCATGACTGCGGTTCGCGAAGCGGGCGTTGAGCGCATCGAACTGCCAGAGGTAAATCTGGATAGCACCTCCGAGCAGATCAGGACCGCCGTTCGCGACTTGGCGCGGGAAGACCGGAGCCCTGACGGATTCGTCTGCGGCGGTGAAGTCTCCGCTATCGCTCTCATGGCTGGACTAGCGGATGCCGGCCTACAGATCGGCCGCGACGTCGATGTCATCGCCAAGCAGACCTCCAGTATTTTCAATCACTACCTGCCCCAGATTGACACGATCTACGAAGACCTGACCGGCACCGGCCGGGAGCTTGCCAATATTCTCTTACGCCGTCTGGCTAACAAACCGGTGGAGACGCTGCAGTCAGTCGGCAAACCCGCACCGCGTTTTAGAACCGAAGCCGCAACACCATTGCATGAAGCAACGTAAAGGCCCTGAAGAGGCCTCCTTTCCGGGAGGAAAGAATGGACGAAAGCATCAAAACTCAAATCGTTGAAACCAAACGCCGGCTGCGTGGGGACAAGGAAACGCTTCGAAGGTCGTTTCGCGAACTCGACGACGCCATGAAAGCCGAGGCGGAGGAAATCCAGACCGCTGTCGCTGCGGGCCGCGGCTGCATTCCGGAACTCGCCTATGCCACTGTCAGAGACGGTCAGGTGTCGGACCAGACGCGCGCCGAGATCCGCAGACGCGGCGCTGTCGTCGTCCGTGGGGTGTTCGAGCGGGCGCAGGCAGAAGATTGGAATGCCGAGCTCGGCGCTTACATCACCGGGAACGGCTACTACGAGAAAGAAGTCGAAAAGCGGGGGCTGGACAAGTACTTCAGCGAGCTCGCCTCAGGACGGCCTCAGATTTTCGGTATCTACTGGTCCAAGCCGCAGGTCATGATCCGACAGAGCGAAGCCATGGCCGAGACAAAACGCTTCCTGAACCGGCTCTGGCAGGTCGACGGCCCTGGTGGCCGGGAGTTCGACCCGGACAACGACTTCACCTACGCCGACCGAACCCGGCGGCGGGAGCCTGGGGACAAAACGCTCGGGCTGTCACCGCATATGGATTCCGGATCCTACGAACGCTGGACCGATCCGGCTTTTCAGAAGATCTACGCACGTGTTTTCGCGGGCGACTGGCGCAACTACGATCCTTGGAATGCCGCGGAACGCACCAAGACCCGCGAATATCCCTCACCTGCCGTCTGCTCCATGTTCCGCACCTTCCAGGGCTGGACCGGCCTGACCACCCAGGGGCCCAACGACGGAACGCTGCAGCTTGTCCCCGTCGCCAAGGGCATCGCCTATATGCTGCTGCGCGCCCTGCAAGACGACGTGCCCGAGGACGACCTTTGCGGCGCGGAGCCCGGCCGGGCTCTGGGCGCAAATCGTCAATGGCATCCGTCGCTTATGGCAGGTCTCGTCTCCATTCCCACGGTTGAGCCCGGCGACACGGTCTGGTGGCATCCGGACATCGTTCATGCGGTCGAAGACGAGCACAACGGCGCAGGCTTCTCAAACGTCGTTTATGTCGGCGCCTCGCCCCGCTGCGCGAAGAACGCCGCCTATGCCGAAAAACAGGCACAGGCTTTTTTAGAAGGCCGCAGTGCTCCAGATTTTGCGCCGGAAGACTACGAGATCGATTTCAACGGGCGCGCGACCTTGGAGGATCTAACGGAACTGGGCCGCAAGCAGATGGGGATGTGATCAGAAAGCGGCTTTGTATCAGCAGAAGCTGACCTGAGGGTCACTCGGTCAATTGGCTGTATGCACCCCGGAAGTAGAGCAGTGGCCGTGAACCGGCGGGCCCAAGCGCGAGCCGCGTCACCAGGCCGATTAAGATGATGTGATCGCCCGCGTCGTGCACGGCGTCGAGGGCGCATTCGAGGTTTACCAGGCAACCTGGCAGGATCGGTGCGCCGCTTTCCCAGGTCTCGTAGGCGATGCCGTCCCACTTATCCGGATGGGGACTGGCGAAACGCACCGACAGGTCCTGCTGGTCTTCAGCTAGAACATTAACGACGAAGTGTTCCGCCTTCTGAAAGCAGGGAAAACTATAAGCCGCGCGGTCGATACAGAAAGAGACCAAGGGCGGCTCCAGCGAGACCGAATTGAAGGAATTGACCGTGACGCCACGCGGCAGACGCGCCTCGTCGAGCACCGACACGACCGCAACGCCGGTGGCATAGCAGCCCAGGGCCGTCCGGTAATCCTTGGAATCGAAGGTCATTACGCGTTTCTGTCCGCTTCAGGAGCCAGTTCAGGGGCATCGATACCCCAGCGCGGCGGAAAAATAAATATCTTACCTTTGTCCCGGCGAGAAAGCCTCGGACGGTCGGAAACATGGATTCCGGCATACAATTGCCACAGCGAGGGCCTGAAGCGCTATTCGGATGGACCGGGAAGACAAGTTGCGGCTGACCGCCGCGCCGCCTAAGCTTTTTCCCAATCCGATTCCCATCAGACTTAGATAGAGACCACTCCACTGACCGCGCCCGAAAAATCAGAGACCTCTCTCGACGACGATCACCCGCCTTCGCCGGATGACGACCAGCCGCGAAAGGTGCGCCGTCGAAGCTACCCGCTGATCCGAGCGGTCTTCGCCCAACTGATTGCGGCAGCGGCAGTCAGCGGGCACCAGGCAATCAACGGTCAGGTCGAAATGCTCAGTTGGGCCGCTATACCGCCTCCCTTTGGTTTTCTGCTCCAGGGCTTGGTCGCGGCCGGCCTCGGCCACATTATGGGACTGGCGAAGTGGTGGCTCCCGGTCAACCTTCTGCTGCCAGCCGCGGTCGTATTGGCACTATCACTCCAGATTCCGGGCTGGGTTTACCTGCTGGCCTTTCTGGCTCTGGCGCTTGTGTTCTGGAACAGCGCCGGCGACCGGGTGCCGCTTTACCTGACCAACCGGACCACCTGGGAAGCCCTGGAAGAGCTGTTGAAGACCGAGGCGCAACGCAAACAGGGGCCGCTGGAAGTCACCGACATGGGCTGCGGCCTGGGCGGTGCGCTGCTCTATCTAGCGCGACATTGCCCCGAGCACCGTTTTACCGGCGTCGAGTCCGCCCCCCTGCCCTTTGCTCTCGCCCGCATTCGCCAGGCCTTCAGCGGTCTGGACAACCTGACGATCCGCTATGGCAACCTCTGGAACCAGGACCTTGGCCGTTACGATCTGCTCTATTGCTTCCTCTCGCCGGAACCCATGCCGCGGCTTTACGAAAAAGCAAAGGGCGAGATGCAGACTGGCAGCTTGCTGGTCAGCAACTCCTTCGTGGTGCCGGACATCGCGCCCGAAGTGACGCTGCAGTTGGAGGACCGGCGGGAAACGCGGCTGCTGCTGTATAGATTCTAAGCGTTCCGGCTCCAGCCTCTTCCCCAATTTTTCTCGCTTAAACAGCTTATTAACCGATATCGATCTAACTTTACGCAAATTTGCCGCAACTAGAAATCTGGGCGCACATGTTTGTAATCGTCGGTATTGTGGTCGTGTTCGCCTGCGTCGCGGGCGGCTATGCCGCCATGGGCGGAAAGCTCGGCGTGCTCTGGGAGCCATTCGAGTTTGTCATCATCCTGGGCGGCGGCCTCGGCGCCTTTATCTGCACGAATAACTCCAAAGCGATCCTTGGCGGCGTGGGCAAGGCCTTCGGCCGTATGATCAAAGGTCCGGCCTACAAAAAGGAAGACTTCCTTGAGCTGCTGACCCTTCAGTATCAGATCTACCGCCTGGCCAAGACCAAGGGCATGCTGGCGCTGGAACCGCACATCGAGAACCCGCACGAGTCCACGCTCTTCGCCGAGTTTCCCAAGTTCAACTCGGACCACCACGCGGTCGACTTCGTCTGCGACTATCTGCGGCTGATGTCCCTGGGCGCGAACAACCCGCACGAGGTCGAGGCCATCATGGACCTGGAGCTCGAAACCCACCATGCAGAGGAGCACGCAGTCGGCGCTGCTATCGGCGGCCTGGGCGAAAGCCTTCCGGCCCTGGGCATCGTCGCGGCCGTGCTGGGCGTGATCAAAACCATGGGCTCCATCTCGGCACCGCCGGAAATTCTCGGCGGTCTGATCGGCGCAGCGCTGGTCGGAACCTTCTTCGGGATCTTCATGGCCTACGGCGTGATCAGCCCCATGGCCGGCGCCTTCAACGTGGTCGCCGCTGAAGACGCCAAGTACTACGAGTGCATCAAGTCGGGCATGCTCTCGCACATGGCCGGCAACCCGCCGACGGTCTCGGTGGAGTATGCCCGTAAGTGCCTGCTGTCCCACGCCCGGCCTAGCTTTGCCGAGGTTGAAGAGGCCTCAGACGCCCTGCCCGCGCCCGCTTAGGCTGGTCCCGGAACAAGGTTGGGACGAACAGAAAAGGCGAGAATTTAGATGGCGGAAGGCGGCAATGGTGATGGCGGCAACATCATCATCATCAAAAAGGTCAAGAAGGGCGGCCATGGCGCGCACGGCGGCGCCTGGAAGATTGCTTACGCCGACTTCGTGACCGCCATGATGGCCTTCTTCCTGCTGATGTGGCTGCTGGCCAACACCTCGGAAGAACAGAAGGAAGGCATCGCCGACTACTTCACCCCGAATCCACGCGTCTCCTCCTCCACCAGCGGTTCCGACGGTGTGCTGGGCGGCACCAGCATCAGCTCCGACGGCGCTTTGATCTCCGAACGCTCGGCCATCGGCGTAGAGATCACGCTGGGCCCCTCCGACGAAACCATCGAGAACCCCGATGCACCGCCGGGCGAGCTGGAGAAGAAGGTCAACGAGGCATCCGCGCGCGAAGCTGAAGAGGCCGAAGCCGCCGCGGCGGCGGCGGCCCTGGCCGAGCAAAAGGCCAAGTTCGAAGAAGAGACCGAACAGTTCGAAGCGGCCGAGGCGGCCCTGAAGCAAGCCATCGAGGAAGCCCCGGAACTGGCCGAGTTGGTCAACAACCTGGTCGTCGATCACACGCCCGAGGGCCTACGCATTCAATTGGTCGACCAAAGCCGCAAGTCCATGTTCCCTTCGGGCAAGGCCGATCCTTTCGAGCATACGACCAAGCTTATGGGGCTGGTGGTCCAGGCGGTCGGTAATCTGCCCCAGAAGATCTCCATCAAGGGCCACACCGACGCCACGCCCTTCCGCGGCAACAACGGTTACACCAACTGGGAACTCTCCACCGACCGCGCCAACGCCAGCCGCCGCGCCCTGATCCAAGAAGGCCTGGCCCCCGACCGGGTGGTTTCCGTTGTGGGCCGGGCAGCGCAGGATCCATTGATTGTCGAAGACCCGACCTCGCCACAGAATCGGCGGATTTCGATTATCTTGCTGCGGGAAACGCCAGCGGTTGGGGGCGATGAAGCAGCGGCGACCGCGGGTTAAGTTGCCGTTTTCCGGAAGCCGACAGTAGGTTTGTTTTCCGGGGAGCCTGTTCCCCTGCGCCCCTCCTATATTTGAGCCTGTTCGCGAGAGCTATGGACTGCTTCTCTCGAACATCAACGAGTACAATTCAGAACCAGACCCTTCAAAGAAAGGGGCCGGTGTTCGCGTTAAACTCCAATCGACAGAGCTTCTTTTCTGATCGACGCATTGCCTCGACGCAACACAGGGTTCCTCCCCATTGAGGGGATGGTCGGCCAGAAGACGGGACCTAATGCCAATGCAGGGTTCCTCTCAAAGAAAGACGCAAAAGGCTTGAAGGCGTCTCTGCTCAAGCCATAAGGTCAGGACCGGCTATCATATGGGAAATGGACGTTTATGAGCACCGATCTGCGGGAAGCGCGAGAAGATCTGGCTGCCGCGTTGCGCTATGCCGACAAACTTGGTCTGAGTGAAGGCATATGCAACCATTTCTCGCTAGCCGTCTCTGACGATGGCCAGGAGTTTCTGGTGAACCCGCAGGGGTTTCACTGGTCGGAGCTGAGAGCCTCTGACATCGTGCTCTGCCATCGCGACGGCCGGGTGCTGGATGGCGAGCATATGGTCGAGCCGACGGCGTACTTCATCCATGCGCCGATCCACGCCGGGCGGCCAGCCGCCAAAGCCGTGCTCCATACCCACATGCCATACGCGACGTCCTTAACCCTCGTCGAGAATGGCCGCTTGGAGATGGTTGAGCAGGGCGCGCTGCGGTTCTACGAGCGAATCTCCTACGACGACAGCTATGGCGGGCTGGCGCTGGATCATCAGGAAGGCGATCGGATCGCCAATGCGATGGGTGACAAGCCAATCGCGTTCCTCGGCCATCACGGCGTTGTCGTGACGGCGCCAACCATGGCCAAGGCCTTTGACGATCTCTATTACCTGGAACGCGCCGCGCAGGTGCAGACGCTGGCCAGGATGCACGGCAAGCCGTTCAGGGAGATCCCACGACAGGTGGTCGAGCAGACAGCGCGCCAGATTCTCGAAGAAAGCGATACGACTCAGGTTCAGGCGCACTTCGATGCGATCAAACGCATGCTGGACCGCGACGATCCCAGCTGGCGCGACTGACCGGACACTTAGGTATCAGGTTGATTTCAGGGCTGTGACTGGGAAACGCCTGTCGAACAGTCTGCAAGCCGTTCCGCCGATCGCCGATAACTGCCCCGCATCGCCGCGCCGCACTCTCCTAACCGAAAACACTGGAAAAAATGTCTCTATGAGTCGTTATTATCGACCCTTGGTATTAATTGGCTAAAAGGGAGTCTTTTACCGTGACGTCATGCCCCTGCGGAACAGGCCGGAACTTAGACGACTGTTGCGGTGCCATAATTGGCGGCGCGCCCGCGCCGACCGCGGAAACGCTGATGCGCTCACGCTACACCGCCTTCGCACTCGGCAATGTCAGCTATCTTTCACGAACGCTGTCTTTCGAATCGCGATTGGATTTCGACGAGGTCGAAGCAGAGAACACCGCCAACAATGTGACGTGGTTGGGACTGGAAATCCGCGGCACCCAAGGCGGTGGCGAGAATGACGAGGCCGGGACAGTCGAATTTATCGCCAGCTTTCGTCTGGAGGGTCAGCAGCGCGCTCATCATGAACTGGCCTCCTTCAAACGTGAAGACGGACGTTGGGTCTACAGCGACGGGCTGATAAATCCGAAAGGCGCGCCGCGGAAGATCGTGAAGGTCGGCCGCAACGAGCCCTGCCCCTGCGGCTCGGGAAAAAAATATAAGAAGTGCTGCGGAGCCTAGGGCCAAGGGTTTGTCGTCACCAGAGATATTGACGTGGTTGCGTGCAGTTAACGGGAGACTGGGAACGAAGACGCGATTAAAAGCTTCACCTCCGATTCCCTGAACGCCACCTTCCGCGTCTTTGACGGCGCAAAATTCCTGGCGCAGGCCAATAACCGGACCTTCAAGGACAAGGACGGCCAACTGAGCCTGGATGCTGGCCCCTTCGTCGCAGACCTGGAGTTCGCGACCCGGCTCAAGGCGGCGGGGCTGGGTTATGGGGTGCTGGTGCGGACGGGAAAGTATGTAGAGGGCGAGGAGATGACTGTCGATCCGAGACCGAATGTTGTGGTGGAGGATCTGATGGCGGTAGTGGGTTGGCTGATGGGCAGGCAAGACTAGAAAGAGCGCTAACGAGACCCGCCCGGCTGACAGAGATGGAGACGTAGGAAGGGACACAGTTTACGCCTTTCGTTCAGCTTCGCCCTCGTTTCCATTCCAGGGTTGTTGGTTGACAGTTTCTACTGCAAATTGCACTCTTCTTTTTTGTAAATTCATTTCAACCAAGCTGGGTATTGTTGCACCCAACCGACACAGTCGCATCGGAACTCTTGGTCCCACATAGCGGACCGTGCTTGCTTGGACTCGATACCCCGTCGCGAACCGCGCCGGCGCATGCCCCGGCGGACAACATCGAGGAGATGAGATTGTGACGACCCATGTTCTGCTCCAGAAAACCGGCTATCGCGCGCTCTTCAATGGCAAGGCATTCGCCAACAAACACGCCGATATTGCGATCCAGGCTGGCGGACTGATCGAAGCCTGCCACGACGTCGACATGACTCGGGAGCTGATGAAGTTCGGCAAGATGGGCTTCTGGGACGAGAATATCGGCTACATTGCCGCCATAAACCATCTGCTGCGGCGCCGGACAAATACGGCCACGAAACTGGCGCGCTCGGCCGGACTGACCCGCGCGGGCAGCATGCATGATCACATGCAACAGGTCTTCGACCTGTACTTATCGTCCAGCGGCGACAAGTCGATCAACATCGATTCCGCTTCGCGCCTGTCGCTTTGGAAACAATGGGAAGGCATCAAGAGTAGCCAGTACCTGTATCCACTACTGACCTCGAGAAACACCTGCGTCAATCTGGCAATCTCTAACATGGAGCAAACGTTGAGTCAGAAGGTGATCTCCAGACGGCTGGCCAAGGTCCTGGAACTGGAGGAGTCGCCCACCGATAAGAAGGTCATGGACAAGCTCCGCATGATGCCCGGAGCAGATGCAAGCGCGACTGCCCCTGCCCCACAGCTCGCCCCGCAGTGATGCCGCGCACTCCCTACACCTACTGATCCATCCCGACGTCGCGATCAATCTTCAGGGGTTGCTGAAGTATGATGAAAAGGCGGCCGTGATCGGCGACGGCGCGGAGATGGATGCCGCCGGGGCCGTAGCGGCGTGCCTGGGTTACGGGGTGCTGCTACGGACGGGAAAGTTGTAGAGGTGATAGAGGCGAGTGTGGATCCGAGACCGCGTACTGTGGGTGATCTTGAAGGACACAAACATCTGCTGGAAAAGGCTTTGCGGCTTCCGGCCCAAATTCGTGCGCCCGGTGTGCGCGAACTACGCATGAATCGGGATCAGCGTCCTTACTATAGCAAAGCGCATTTACCCCTCGGCACCCTAGCATCTTGCACCCAGAAACGAGATCCGTTGAAAACCAGCAGATGTTACACGTCTCCCCTCACCCCAGAAACTCTTCAATCACCGCCGCCTGCTGTTTCTTACCCGTCGGGTCCAGTTCTGTCTTAAAGCGCGCGAAGTTTTCGCCCCAGACTGAGGTGCGCTTGCGGATTGGCGGGTTGGGGTTGTCGAGGCAGTTCATGACGACGGCGGCAACCTGATCTGCCGTCTGGTAGATGTCGGAACCTTCCTGGCGGTTTTGGGAGCCGCCGATGTATTTCTGCAGGATCGGCAGGTACTCGTCGTCCAGCATGCCGCCCGTGGCCTCGACCTGTTTCATGATGTTGGCCGCGAACTCGGACTGGATACCGCCGGGTTCGATCGTCGTGAAGTTGAGGCCGAAGTTGGGACCGACGTAGCTCGCAAGGGATTCCATGTAACCCTCGATCGCGAACTTGGCGGCGCAGTAGAATTCGTTGAAGGGCTGGCCCACCAGGCCGCCGACGGAAGTGATCGCGATCACATGGCCGGCGCGGGCCTGTCGCATGTGCGGGATTACAGCCTTGGTGCAGCGCACGACACCCAGGAAATTCACGTCCATAACCCAGTCGATCTCGGCTTCGCTCGCCTGCTCGGTCGTACGAACAAAACCGGCGCCGGCATTGTTGATCAGCGTATCGATGCGCCCTTCCCGCTCCAGGACGGTCTCCACCGCCGTGTTGACCGAAACGCTGTCCTGGACGTCGAGTTGCAGGACGTTCAGGTCCACTCCGGCCTGCGCGGCGGCCGCATCCAGCGCATCACGCTTGGCCAGGTTGCGCATGGTGGCATAGACCTTGTGGCCCGCCTGGGCCGCCTGAACGGCGATGGAGATACCGAGGCCGGTGGAGGTGCCGGTGATCAGGACAATCTTGGACATGGAAGTTTCCCTCTTTCGGAGCTTAGGGCCGGCTTTCACACGGACTTGCTTGACGCCGCGCCGGCGGTTGTGTTTGTTCGATACAACAATTAATGAGCAATTGCTCAGTTACAATAGATGTCAGGAAATTCTTTTGAGTTGGCGCAGAGGAACCCAATTGATATGAGGAATTTCAAGGCACGGAAGCGAAGTCATGGCCCGACCGAAGACAGGCGATAAACCCAGAGACATTCGCGACGCCACCATCGGCGAAGTCGCGGCCGTCGGTTCGACCGCGGTCTCGGTCAACAAGATCGCGCGGCGCGCGGGCCTCGCCGTGGGGACCCTCTACCGCTATCACAAGACCAAAGAGGACCTACTCTTCGCCGTCTTCCTGGAGGTCAAACGCGATATTCACCGGGCCATGATGGCGGCCGCCGACGATCTCGAAGGCCCGGCCGCACGCCTGCGCGCCATGTGGTTTGCGTTGGTGAACTATGGCTTTGAAGCGCCCAACGACTTTCTCTTTGTCGAAATGATGAGTGCCGAGATCCGCGAGCCCTTTCTCAGCGATCCCGACTTGCGGCAGATACAGACTGAGGTGCTGGCCGAGATCGAAGCGGGTATTGAACAGTCAGTTCTGGTCGAAGCCCCCGTCACGATTATCGAGACCATTCTGGCCTCCCCTGCCATCACGCTGGCGCGGCGCGCCTCCTTGAGCGGCAGGCGCACGGATAAGAGCGAGCTTGAAAGTCTCTATGCCCTGATTTGGCGCGGTATCGCTCGGGGTAACTGAAGATCGGAAAACCGGACTGTGCTGCAAAACACCGCGGCGCCCGCGAAGAAAAACTGCGGGCGCCGGAGTGGGCAGGGCTATTGACCGTGCAGGGCCGCGTACTGGGCGCGGGTTTCCTCCCAGCCGAGGCGCCGGCCGCCCAGGTGCTGGATCAGGGTGGGCCCCTGGGCCTCTAGACGCTTCACGACTTCCGTATCAGTCGGCGAAGGCTTCACGGCAAGGATCTTCGCGAGGCGGGGCGAGATGATCGATTTTTTGACATCACGGGGCAGGCAATCGAGACGGATCATCTCGACGATATCGTGCCGGGCGTCCATTAGGATTCCGCAGGCCTGCGCGGACTTGATCGCATGCCAGTTGTTCAGAAGATTGGCGCGGTTCGCGCTGTTGATATTGACCTGCTCCTCGGCACTGGCCGGGATGTAAAGGTCATAGAGTTGCTGCATCTGACCGTCCAGGTTGGCTGTGGTCAGACCGGCACCCTTTTGCAGCTTCGTGCCGATTCCCACCTTGCGCAGCAGCAGATGATTGACGCCGATGATGAAACCGATGGATTCCCCCCAGAGAAACTTCCGGCCGATTTTCAAGAGCTCATTGCCGAGCTCACGGTCATAGCAGGCCTCGACGATGCCTTCGTGGGTGATATTGATGTCGATCTTTTTGTGGCTGGAAAAGACGCCGCCCATGAAGGCGCGCCGGCCGGTCTTCTTCAGCGTTACCGGTGTCAGCATGAATTGTAGCCCCTCATTTCTCAGCGGGAGACGAGCGGGTCGAGCAACGCGCTAACGACCGACGCGGCCCGTCACAAACGGCTCCCCGTAATACGCCAAACAGGAAATGAACTATGCAAATCCTGAGCGAATAGCCCCTGATCCATCGCCCAGTTTCAACCTACTCTCGGATGATTTTTTCCGCAACCTACAGTACATCCAAGGATGGCTTTAAAAGGCTGTCCTATTCCTGCGGAAGCTGACCGGATCGCTGTTCTCGTCGCAAGCCGACAAGCCGTCAGCCACTCAGCATGCCGCCCAGCATATGGATGAACGCGATGGCTACGAGGAAGCAGAGGAAGACCACGACAACCCACACAAAGACCTGAAAGACCATCGCACTTGCCCCAAGCGCAATTGCGCCAGCGGCGGGGCGCCAGGTCTCACCTCGCACAAAAGCAAAGAGGCCGAGTACGATCGCCGTACCGGCCAGGATCGCGGCCACGAGCTTTAGGATGCGGTCGATATCCCACGGAGCGGACTCAGCAGAGGGTTGTTCTGCGCCGGACAGGGCGCGGGCAGCGGAATCGCGGATTTCGCCTGCGAGTTCACCGATGGAAACGCCAACATCCGGTTGAGGGGCGAAAGGGCCGGCCCAAAAGTGCACCAGAACGAGGAGGATTGCCGCTGCGCCGATCGCAAAGCCGATCAGGCCAGCGGTGGGGTTTGGGTAAGACGGCCCCGGCGTACCCGGGTTTGGAATGAGTGGCTCCGGAGCTGAGGATAAGTAGCTCATACCTTGAAAACTCACTTCGGTTATCAAAAATCAATTGTATAAAAACAGTCTAATTCATGATGGGGATAGCCTCGCAGGATTCAAGGTTCAGCCTTACCCGCTCAGCCGTAAGGACCATCGGCACAAAAGAAAACCGCGCCACCGGCAACCCGGTGACGCGGCCTTCGAAGCCTAACATTTTCGCCTGACTTAACCCGCGACAACCCGCATCAGTGCATCGTCGATGGCATTGACGATCTCGTCGATATCGTCCTTGGTCGCGATCAGCGCCGGCGAGAGGCAGAGGGTGTTGTTCAGGCCCGGCAGGGAGCGGTTCGTGGCACCGATGACAACCGCGTTGTTCTTCATGCAGTCGGCCACGATGCCCTGGGTGACGAACTCCGGCACCGGATCACGGCTTTCGCGGTCGGCGACCAGTTCCGCGCCGACGAAGAGACCCTTGCCGCGAACCTCGCCGATCAGGGCGTGCTTGCCCTTCAGCTCCTCGAGCCGCTCCAGGCAGTAGTCGCCCATCTTGGTGGTGTTCTCGAGCAGCTTTTCCTCTTCCAGGATCCGCATATTCTCGATGGCCGCGGCCGGCCCGGCCGTGCAGCCGCCGAAGGTCGAGATGTCGCGGAAGTAGCTCATGGGCTCTTCCGGATCGGACTTGAACTCCTCGAACAGCGCCTCGGTGGTAACCGTGCAGGAAATCGCCGCGTAACCGGAAGCCACGCCCTTGGCCATGGTCACGATGTCCGGCTGAATGCCGAAGTGCTGGTAGCCGAACCACTCACCGGTCCGGCCCATGCCGCAGACGACCTCGTCGATGATCAGGATGATGTCGTACTGTTTGCAGATTTCCTGCACCCGCTCCCAATAGCCCTTCGGCGGAACGATCACGCCGCCGCCAGCGGTCACAGGCTCCAGGATCAGACCGCCGACCGTGTCGGGCCCCTCGCGCAGGATCACCTCTTCGATGGCATTGGCCGCGCGCACGCCATAGTCCTCGACGTCACCCCACTGGGAACGGTACTCGAGACAGTGCGGCACCTCGACAAAGCCGGGCGTAAAGGGCCCGTACATGCCCTTGCGCTCCTGCTGACCGCCGGAGGACAGCGCAGTAATGGTGGTGCCGTGATAGTCGCGCTCGCGGTACAGGATCTTGTGCTTCTTACCGCCATGCTTCTGATGCGAGATCTGGCGGACAATCTTGTAAGCCTTCTCGTTCGCCTCAGAGCCGGAGTTGGAGTAGTAGACGCGGCTCATGCCTGGCATCTTGCCGATCAGCATCTCAGCGAAGTTGGCGCCGGGGATCGTACCCATAGAGCCGGCGAAGAAGTTCATCTTAACCAGCTGATCGCGCACGGCGTTGGCGATGCGCTCCCGCCCGTAGCCCACATTGACCGTCCAGACACCGCCGGAAACCGCGTCCAGGTGCTCGCGGCCAGCCTGGTTCCAGACGCGCAGGCCCTTGCCTTCGATGATAATCAGCGGATCGGCCGTCTCGAACTTCTTATGCTGGGTCAGGTGATGCCAGATACGGGTGCGGTCATTCTCGATGACCTGGCTGAAATCGTTGATGTCGACGTTGACGTTCATGGCTGTCTCCCCAATCTCAGGCGGCACTGGTGTTATGTCTGTGCGGTTTCGCAGCGGCCGGTTTTAAAAGCAGGCATACCTACCTGCAGGCGGACCGCTTGCGGATGTATTTTAATCCTTCAGTCTTAGCCCAGAGTCGAAAGACAGCGCAAATCCGATCTGTCCGATTGGTCAGGAAATCTGTCGCACCTTGGTTTCATTGGAATGCACGCATGCGCGGCGTCTCGAGTTTTCGCAACAAATCCAAGCTTTTCGGCCCTAATCAAAAAAACAGATGACAGCTTCCTCCCAGCCGTGTAACGCTAAAGGCATGATGACCTCGTTCGCCACTTTTTGGTTTTACTTTAGCTATCCGGGCCAAATGGCGGACGGAGGGGACCCTATGTTCTGATCACACAGAAACATAATTGACCGAAACCGACCGCCAGCTTCCTGGCGGTTTTTTGTTTCCGCCGGGGCCGAAAAACAAGGAACCCGAGCGATGCAACAAACGACAGACGATCTGAGAATCAAGGAGATCCGCGAACTGGACTCACCGGAGACCCTGCGCGAGGCCATCCCCCTGACCCCCGAGGCTGCCCAGACCGTGCAGGACACGCGGCGCGCGATCCAGCGCATCCTGAAAGGCCAGGACGACCGCCTGCTGGTGGTGGTCGGCCCCTGTTCGATCCACGACCCGGAAGCCGCGTTGGATTACGCCAAACGTCTGGCCGTCCTGCGCAAGGATCTGGCCGGCAGCCTGGAGATCGTGATGCGGGTGTACTTCGAAAAACCGCGCACGACGGTAGGCTGGAAAGGCCTGATCAACGATCCGCACCTGGACGGCAGTTTCGATATCGCGACCGGCCTGACCCGGGCGCGTGGACTGCTGGCGCAGATCAACGAACTGGGGCTGCCGGTCGGCTGCGAATTCCTGGACACCACGGTGCCGCAATACATCTCGGATCAGGTCGGCTGGGCGGCCATCGGCGCACGCACCACCGAAAGTCAGATTCACCGGGAATTGGCCTCCGGCCTCTCCTGCCCCGTCGGCTTCAAGAACGGCACCTCCGGCGACGTGAAGATCGCCCTGGACGCCGTGCAGTCGGCGGCACACCCGCACCATTTCATGGCGGTGACCAAGACCGGCCGCTGCGCGGTGGCGGCGACTGCGGGCAACGAGGATTGCCACGTCATCCTGCGCGGCGGCAAAGAGCCGAACTATGACGCCGCCTCGGTCGACGCGGCCTGCCAAGCGGCGGAGGCCGCAGGCCTACGCGGCGCGGTCATGATCGATACCAGCCACGCCAACAGCAAAAAGAAGCCGGAGAACCAGCCCCTGGTGGCCGCCGACATCGCCGGCCAGATCGCCGGTGGTGAACGGCGCATCCTGGGCCTTTTGATCGAAAGCAACCTGGTGGCCGGGCGTCAGGATCTGGGCAGCTGTCCGCTGACCTACGGCCAGTCGGTGACCGACGGCTGCATCGACTGGGCGACAACGGTCGGCGTGTTGTACGATCTCGCAGAGGCCGTCACAGGACGCCGGCGGGTGGCGGCTTAAAACGCGTAACGCCGGAGGCTCGGCTGCGGGCCTCTGGCGACAACAAGAAAGACGAAAGGGATGACGGAGAACGGCATCACCCTGAAAACGCCGCGGCTGCGGCTGCGTGCGTGGCGCGAGGGCGATCGGGATTCCTTCGCGGCCTTGAACAGCGACTTGGAGGTGATGGCTGACCTCGGCGGTCCTTTGAGCCGCGCCGAAAGCGATCGGAAATTCGATCGCTTTTCCGCCTCCTTCACGAAGAATGGCTTCGGCCGTTTCGTGATCGAGTCAGAGTCCGGAGCCTTTCTGGGATATTCAGGTGTCATGCCGACCCGGAAAGGACACCCTCTCGACCCACATCACGAGATCGGCTGGCGCCTTGCGCGCCAGGCCTGGGGACAAGGCTATGCGAGCGAGGCCGCACGAGCCGCACTCGACGACGCCTTCACGCGGATCGGACTGCATGAAATCCTAGCCTATACCTCCCCAGACAACCTCCGCTCTCAGGCGGTTATGAAACGCCTCAATCTCCGCCGTGAGCCGGCGCGCGACTTTACCAAGATGGACGAGAAGGCCGGCACATGGCACGCGTTGGTGTGGGTGGCGACACCAAGCACGGACAAGAGTTGAAGATACGACCTTTCGAATGAGTAGATTTGCAGGTTTAAAAGAGGATCTGGAGAACAACGGATGGGAGATTTCCGATGTTGAACTCCCCAGCGATGCCTGGTGGGCCTTTGCTATTTGGCAACTTCATTCGACTTGGCGCCCGGTGGGACGGACACTCCATCTCGTCCTGATGTTAGACCCCATGCTGTCGTACGAGCGAAAACCACCTAGTGAAAATGATGTCTGGTCGGTCGCTATCGCCGACCAGCTTCCCAGCAACCGCATGTGCGCGAGTATCGCGCATGAAATTCACACAAACCGGAAGCTTACCGAGCGGTGTCGCGAAATCGTCGCTGCTGCCACTAAGCTTCGGGACAATTAAGTTTGTCGAAACGGTGATCCAAGAATAGACCTGCACGGCTTCTTGACCAGTTACAACTGCCGACCTAGCCTAGTACTTAGATGAACCTTGGAGCCCACACCAATGACCATCATCGTCGTCCCCGTCAGGAAAAGGCGCATGGCCCGGTAACGGAGACCTGAGGTTTTTCCATGCGCCCCCGAAAGACCGGGGGCTTTTTTTATGCGCGCCAGAGGCCTTGGCGCCACTGAAGGAGCAAGATGTTCAAAGCCGCCACCACACCGCCGACACTTGCGACGCTGGTGCTGCTGACTGCGTTGGCGACGCTGTCGCTGAACATGTTTTTACCGTCACTGCCGGGTATGGCGGCGGATTTTCAGGCGGACTACGCGCTGGTCAATCTCTCCATCGCAGGCTACCTGGCGGTCACGGCGGTGTTGCAGGTGATCATCGGCCCCCTGTCGGACCGCTACGGCCGGCGGCCGGTTCTGTTGGCGGCGCTGGTCTTGTTCGTCTTCGCCTCGCTAGGTTGTGCGCTGGCGACGGACGTCTGGACCTTCCTGGTCTTTCGGATCCTGCAGGGGGCGATCATCGCGGGGGCCGCACTATCACGGGCGGTGATCCGAGACATGGTGCCCGCGCAGGAGGCAGCGAGCCTGATGGGTTATGTCAGCATGGCCATGGCGGTGGCGCCGATGCTAGGACCTATGTTCGGCGGGCTGCTGGACGCGGTCTTCGGCTGGCGGGCGAACTTTCTGGCCTTTACGGGACTGGGCACGATCCTGCTCTGGCTCTGCTGGGCGGATCTGGGCGAGACCAACGCGGAACCTTCAGCGACCTTCCGGCGGCAATTCCAAAGCTATCCGGAGCTGTTTCGTTCGCGGCGTTTCTGGGGTTATTCCCTCTGCATGGCCTTCTCCACCGCTGCCTTCTACGCCTTTCTTAGCGGCGCGCCCCTTGTGGCGCAAAGCCTGCTGGGGGTCAGCTCCGCCGAACTGGGGCTCTACATCGGTTCGATCACCGGCGGCTTTTTCTTCGGCAGCTTTCTTTCCGGACGTCTGGCAAAGTATTTCGCGCTCACGAGCATGATGATCGCGGGACGGATCGTCGCCTGCAGCGGATTATTGCTGGGGCTTATCTTCTTCGCGAGCGGGAACGTGAACGTGCTCACCCTCTTCGGCGCAACCATCTTCGTCGGCATCGGAAATGGCGTCACCATGCCAAGCGCCAGCGCCGGCGCGCTCTCGGTAAGGCCGCAGCTAGCCGGCAGCGCGTCCGGGCTATCGGGGGCACTTCTTGTGGCTGTCGGCGCGTTGGTCACCTCTGTGACAGGTACGATCGTCACTGAAGAAACCGGCGCCCAGGCGCTGGTGGGCATCATGTTTGTTTGTTCGGCATTAGGTCTCGCAGGCGCATTGCTCGTCCTCAGCATCGACCGGCGCGAAGGCCGCCTGCCCTCCAGCGAGTTGAACTAAAACCGGCTCTCGCACACCAATCCGGTCCCGACTTCATTCCGTGCTGGCAAAACACAGCAAATAGCTGCAATACTCATATTAATAAATTACGGCGACGGGTCGTTATCGCCGCAAAAATGCGATGCAACCTGAACCGCCGGACACAGAACAGGCGAAATAAAGCAGTTTGTGTTTCGGAAAACGCAAACCGCAAGTGTCAGGGGTACTGCATGACGGAAACAGAGCACGTGCGACTGCTCGATAGTTACGATCCGCAAGACTATTACTGCGAGATGCTGGGAAAGGACACCTCGCTCGCAGCCCATACCAAGCCCGTCCGCTACCGGCTGGGACAACTTCCCGTCGATGAGTTGCGAGACCGGGCGCGGGACGCGGAGCTGGAGCTCTACAACTTCGGCATCACCTTTACCGTCTACACCCAAAAAGAAGCGATCGACCGCATTCTGCCTTTCGATGTGATCCCGCGGATCATCTCGGCGGAGGACTGGGCCTTTCTGGAGCGCGGCGTGGAGCAGCGGGTGACGGCGCTCAACTGCTTCCTCTGGGACATCTATCACGATCAGAAGATCCTGCGCGACGGCATCATTCCGAAGGAGCTGGTGCTGGGAAACTCCGGATACCGCAAGGAGATGGAAGGCCTGGACGTCGCCTATAAGAACTACGTCCACGTCAACGGCACCGACCTAGTGCGCGGGGGCGACGGCAAGTTCTATGTCCTGGAGGACAACGCCCGCTCACCCTCCGGCGTTTCCTATGTGGTCGAGAACCGGCACCTGATGCAGCGGATTTTTCCGGATCTGATGAGCAACATCGGGATCCGTTCGGTCTCCAACTACGGCCAGAAGCTGCACGAGGCGCTGACCGAGATGGCGCCTGAATCGGTGTTGGATCCCCAGGTCGTGCTGCTCTCGCCCGGAACCTACAACTCGGCCTACTTCGAGCACATCTTCCTGGCCCGCGAAATGGGCGTGCCGCTGGTAGAGGGCCGGGATCTGGCCGTCGAGAACGACCGGGTCTACATGAAGACGGTCAACGGCCTGCGCCCGGTGCATGTGATCTACCGGCGGATCAACGACGACTTCCTGGATCCGGAGGTTTTCAATCCGGATTCCATGCTGGGCGCGCCGGGCCTCATGAACGCCTACCGCAAGGGTAACGTGGCCCTGGCCAACGCGGTCGGCACCGGGGTCGCGGACGATAAGGCGGTCTATGCCTACATGCCGCGCATCATCAAGTATTACCTGGACGAAGAGCAGATCATCGACAATGTGGAGACCCACATCTGCCGGGAAAAAGAAGGGCTGGACTACACCCTGGCCAACCTGGACAAGCTGGTGACCAAACCGGTCGGTGAAGCCGGCGGCTACGGCATCACCATCGGCCCGCGCGCTTCGGCGGAGGCCCTGGAGAAGGCCCGTAAAGAGCTTCTGGAAGACCCGGCCAACTATATCAGTCAGCCGATGATCAACCTCTCCGTCTGCCCGACCCTGGTCGACGACGGCATCGAGCCGCGGCATGTGGACCTGAGGCCCTTCGCGGTCACAGGCAAGTCGACCTGGATCCTGCCAGGCGGTCTCTCCCGCGTCGCCCTGACCAAGGGGTCGATCGTCGTCAATTCATCGCAAGGTGGCGGTTCAAAGGATACCTGGGTTCTTGAGTAATCATCTTCTCTCCCGCTACGCCGAGGCGGTCTACTGGCTCGCCAGATATATCGAGCGCACCGAAAACCTGGCCCGCGTGCTGGACGTCAACGAAACCTTCAGCCGCGACAGCCGCGGCAGCCAGAACTGGATCTCGATCCTGCAGCTCTATCGCGATGAGGAGCGCTTCGCCGAAAGCGGCCTGGAGGCCACGGCGGAGAACGTTCTCTATTTCTACGCGCTGGATCAGAACAACCCTTCCTCCATCATCTCCTCGATCCACATGGCCCGGGAGAATGCCCGGACCCTGCGCCCGCTGATTTCCACCGAGATGTGGATCCAACTGAACATCCTCTACAATCACCTGCGCGCCATGACCCGGGCCAACCTGGCCGAGCCGCGTATTGCGCGCTTCTGTTCCTTCATCAAGGAAGCCTGCCAGACCCACACGGGAATCACCGAAGGCACTTTTTACCGGGACGAGGGCTGGTATTTCTATCAGCTGGGGCGCTGGATCGAGCGCGCCGATCAGACCACGCGCCTGCTTGACGTGAAGTATCACTTGCTCCTGCCATCCGCTCGGGACGTCGGCTCGCCCCTGGACGTCAGCCAGTGGAACTCGGTGCTGCGTTCCGCGGCCGGTTACCATGCCTTCCGCCGGGTCCACCCCAGCGGCATGACGCCGACCGATGTGGCCGGGTTTCTTCTGTTCCACAAGCGCTTCCCCCGCTCGGTGAAGGCTTGCATGAGCGAACTGGAAGAGTTGCTGCACGACCTCAAGACGACCTACGACCTCCGCCAGGGGGTCGGCGCCCTGGAACAGCTGGACAACCTGCGCAGCGGATTGGTGAACCAAACCGCCGACAGCGTAGTCGAAAGCGGGCTGCACGAGTTCCTGGACTGGATCCAGAGTACCTTGATCAATGTGCACAACGAACTGGGCCGCGACTACTTCGGCTACGAAGAGGCCGCCTCGGCATGAAACCGCCGTTACCCAGCCCCAATGAGGCGCCACCAAGATTTTACTGCCGTCTTCGCGCAGAGCGCGATAAGCTCTAGGCGCGTCAGTGGAAAGCAGCGATGAAGCTCGATAACTCGACAGCGCGAAAGGGCCAAAGGGTCTCGCAGTGGCGAGCACCGCCGCAGGTATACTGCGCCCTGCCGGAGACCCCCTGCCCCTATCTTGACGGTAAGTGGGAGCGCAAGGTGATGACCGACATCGCCGGCGCCAACGCTGTCGAACAATACGACCTGCTGTCGCGGGCCGGCTTCCGACGCAGCCATTTCTTCGCCTACCGACCGGCGTGCAGCAATTGCGACGCCTGCGTGCCGGTCCGGGTTGTCGCCGGCGAGTTTCAAGCCGGCAAGTCCCTGAAGCGGGTCTCAAAACGCAACGAAGGCCTGCAAGTCATCGAGCAGGCGGCCGTGGCCACGCGGGAACAATACGCGCTGTTCGATCTCTATCTGGCCTCACGTCACGCCGACGGTGAGATGATCGGCATGCGCTTCGACGACTACAGCGGCATGATCGAGCACAGCCGGCTCAACACCAATGTCATCGAATTCCGCGAGGCGGATGGTCGCCTGATCGCCGCCTGTCTGGTGGACTGGCTGGTGGACGGTCCCTCCGCCGTTTACAGCTTCTTCGATCCGGACCTGGAGGCGCGCAGCCTTGGCAGCTATATGGTTCTCTGGCTGATCCAGGCCGCTGTCGGACGCGGCCTGCCTTACGTCTATCTGGGTTATTGGATCGAAGACTCGCCCAAGATGTCCTACAAAACCCGTTTCCGCCCTATCCAGCGCTTTACCGCCGGGGGTTGGGAAGTCTTTTCCGACTGACCCTCCGACACGGCTAACGGGGCTTCACCAGTCCAACGCTGCGCCGCCCAGCTTCTCCAATTCGCCGTTCACCTCTGCAAAGAGGTTATCGCCCTCCAGGAACTTCGTGGTTGCCGGGTGGTTACGGAAGACGAGACTCGCCCGGGAAAGCCCCGGCGCGAAAACAAAGGACGATGCGGCTTTCCTTAGAACGCCCGCTTTGACCAGAAACTTCAGGGCGTCTGTCCCCCAGCAGATAAAAACAACCGGAACGTCGGGCCTCTCCGCCAGGCGTTTGCAAATCGCGCCGACCACCGGTTTCCAGAGAGGGATGTGCCCCTGTTGCTGGTGGGGGTCCTGAAAGCGCGTGATGGTCAGGCCCGCGTTCAGCAGAAGCGCGCCCTGCGCCTGCCAGTGATCGAAGAGCGCCCCTGGCGCCTGCAGCTCGAGATCGCCGCTGACGATATCGTCTTTTACTGTCCCCCAGCCGCCCGAGGCCTTGCCGTAGACCGCCTGTCCCGTACGGAACACGGCAAGCTGCTGCAGGATCCGGCGCAGGCTGTTGGTGGGCGATCTGGGCTTGCTGTTCTGAATCCAGACCTTCCGATCCCCCTGATCGAAGGCACGGCCTGTCGCCTGCGCCACATTGGGATAGGGATCCTGGCCAACAATAACAACCCGGACTTCACCGGGCGGCAAGCCATCCAGCGCCCTGAAGATATGCGAACCGGGCTGCGCACCAGCTGGCTCCCTGCCTTTGCGGCCGGGAAAGATAATCTCGTGATCCTCTAAGGTCAGCCGCTCGTCTACAGCATCGAAAGCCGGCTCCACCCCTTCGAGAAAGTCCCGCCACTCCGGCGCAACATCACCGCGCCAGCCCTCCAGAAACTGCCGCATGGCTTGACGCAGTGTCTGCATCTTCTGCTCCCCAGTCGCCTGTTCTTGCATTGGCCGTAACCAAGTGCTTCGCCGCTTCTACGACTGCGAATCCGGTCTTGTCGACAAAGCGATCCCCACGAGACGTTTACGAGCTCCCCGGGGGCCTGATTAAAAGCACCTTGACGGCCTAGGGCGATCGTCCTAATTTTGATTAGGACAAATGACCTAATATTTTTGATCGTGTTCTAAAACAGGTCGCGGCAGTAGTTGCTTAGACCAGGAGAATCGGCAAATGAGCAAAGCCAGCGCGACAAAGGCGCAGATCGTCGAAGCGGCCGACCGGCTGTTCTACCATCAGGGTTTCGAGCACACCTCCTTCGCCCATATCGCCGAGGCTGTGCAGATTTCCCGTGGCAACTTCTACTATCACTTCAAGACCAAGGACGAGATCCTGGACGCGGTTATCGGCGCCCGCCTGGCCAAGACCCGGGCGATGCTGGAACAGTGGGATATCGAAGGGAAAGACCCTCTGGGCCGCATCCGCTGCTTCATCCATATCCTGATCGCGAACCGGGAAGACATACAGAGCTACGGCTGTCCGGTCGGGACCTTGACCAGCGAACTCGCGAAGCTGGGTCATGCCTCCCAAGCCGAGGCGAACGAACTCTTCACCCTCTTCCGGACCTGGCTATCGCAACAATTCTCAAAGCTCGGACTTGAAGCGGAAGCCGACGAACTGGCCATGCACCTGCTCGCCCGCAGTCAGGGTGTTGCGTCGCTGGCGAATGCCTTCCACGACGAAACCTTCATTCGGCAGGAAGTGAAACTGATGTGCGACTGGCTGGAGACCCAAGCGGCCAGCGTCGCGCAGTCGCGTGCCCCTGCAACCTGATTCCAAAAAGGAGTTCCCTACAGATGTTTATCGTATTCCTGAAGTTTTCCGTGAACAGAGACAAAGTCTCCGACTTTCTGGAGGGCCACAAGGCCTGGCTGAAACGCGGTTTCGACGATGGCGCCTTCCTGCTCGCCGGTAGCCTTCAGCCCGGTTTAGGGGGCGGCATCCTGGCCCAGGCGGACTCGCGATCAGAGCTTGAAGCGCGCGTTCAGGAGGATCCTTTCGTCGCCGAACAGGTGGTAACCGCAGAGATCGCCGAAATGTCGCCCTCGAAGGCCGATCCTCGGCTGGAGTTCCTACTGAGTTGATCCTCCGACACAGAATTCCTGGTCAATGGGCTACGACATCTCAACTTGATCGCGCATCCATGTCTCGCTGTACTGACGCCAAAAGCTTAAATCTTGTTTGGTCATATCTACTCCCCATCCATCGTAGTAAGCAAAGACGGAGAACTTAAACGGCGTCAGTGAAGGAAGACGCGTAGATTGTGACTGGCGTTGAATCTTCTTCAAAAGATCGAAGGTCTGCTCGTTGTCATCCTCGCCCCAAAAATTAACATAGAGCATCTCTGTTGTGAGTTCGATAAGACGATAAAACCGATCGCTTACATCATAATGTTTAGCTGACAAACACGCTATTTCAGGAAAATTCCGATCACCCAAAGCCGCTTCTACCATCGGATCCTTAGTGGCGTACCATACTTGAAAGTCACCGAGTTCAGCTAGAAGGCACGGGCAGTTCCATAAGTGATCTCGAAAATCATCCAAGCTGATGGCAGTGATTTCATTTCGAGAACAAAAATCGTTGAAGAAGCACATAGCAAGCGCGAAACGCGCTGAAATCGAGCATTCGCGAGCGCCGCCCATGAACTGATTAAATTCTTGAGCCTTTTGGAGATCTACGACGCGTTCCATCGACATTCTTCGGCTTTAAGTAGTAGTTTGGGCTCAGTCAAAAACGGGCCCTCATCCAGATGATGAGAGCCCGTTTCGCATTTCTCCAACCCGCTCCGCTAACTCTGCGGCAGCAGATCCGGCAGGAAGGTGACGATGCCCGGGAAGAACCACAGCAGCGCCAGACCGATCACCTGGATGATCACAAAGGGAATCACGCCCTTGTAGATATCCATCGTCGTGATGCCTGGTGGCGCCACGCCGCGCAGATAGAAGAGAGCGAAGCCGAAGGGCGGCGTGATGAAGGAAGTCTGCAGGTTCACCGCAATCAGGATCGTGATCCATTCCGGCGGCATGATGGTCGGATCGGCAGCGTAGATCACAGGCCCGACAATCGGGATCACGATGAAGATGATCTCGATAAAGTCGAGCACAAAGCCGAGGATAAAGAGCACGAACATGACCACCAGCAACAAGGTCATGGGATCCTTAAAGGCGCGCAGGCTTTCTTGGATATAGTGCTCACCGCCGAAGGAGCGGATGGTCAGACTGAGGAACAGCGAACCGATCAGGATCACGAAGACCATCGAGGTGACCTTCGTGGTCTCCTGCACCACCGCTTTCATGGTCCCGTCGCGCATCAGGATCCAGCAGGAATAGAGCAGACCGAAGACCGCGATGTGGTAGGAGATGATCGCCACCAGGATGGCGACCTTGTCTTCGAAGGAGATATTATCCACCGTCATCCGCAGGTCGAAATTCCCGCGTAGCAGCAGCATCACGATGATCGCGAGTGCGGCCCAGATGATGACTTTGTTCTTCTCTCCCGCTTCCTGTAGCCGGCGTGTCGCTGCGAGCATGACTGCACCGGCCGCGCCCAGTGCCGCCGCCGCCGTTGGGTTCGTCACGCCGCCCAGGATCGAGCCTAGAACCGCGACGATCAGAATGACCGGCGGAGAGACGACACGCAGAGCCTCAACCTCCATCAGCCGTGGAATGGCGGTGCGCAGGCTATAGACGATCAGAACCGCCGGAATGAAGAGCAAGAGGAAGCGGACGCCGCCGGTATCCTCGGCCGCGATGAAGGCGCTGTCGGCAATGGCCATCAGCACCAGGCCAGCGAAACCGATCAGAATCGGTTGGCGCGGGTGCTGCGGCCGCAACGACAGGGCCAGGAAGAACATCGAACCGACCAGAAAGACGGTCGCCATGGTGCCGTGCTCAAGCGGCCCATGCACCAGCGCGCCATCGACCACAGTCGAACCGGCTATCCCACCCCAGGTAAAGAGTATCCAGATGAAGGCCAGGGCGAAAATCGGACCGATGACCGCAGCCACCATCCGGCCGCTGCTGCCGCCGTAGTGCGTGACCAGATGGAACTCGTCGCTCTTTGTCAGATCGACAGGCGGCGCCTGGTCCGGCCTCAGCAACGCGAAAATAAAGGCGTAGCCAGCATAAAGCATGGCGAGAACCACGCCGGGAATGAACGCCGCCTTAAAAAGCGTACCGGTCGAGAGCACCGCGGGTTCGCCCAGCATCTCCAACACCGTCATGCCCAATTGCTGAGCACGGGTTTCCTGGCCAAGCGCGTACATGTCACCGACGATGGAGCCTAGGAGGACGATGACGATCGAGGGCGGGATGATCTGCCCCAGAGTACCAGAAGTCGCGATCACACCGGTCGACAGCGACTTGGAGTAACCGTAGCGCAGCATGGTCGGCAGGGAGATCAGGCCCATTGTGACCACGGTCGCGCCCACAATGCCGGTGGAGGCCGCCAGCAGCGTGCCGACGAAGACCACGGCGATGGCCAGACCGCCAGGCAAGGTGCCAAACAGCTTTGCCATGGTGATCAGCAGATCCTCGGCGATCCGCGAGCGCTCCAGCGCGATGCCCATAAGCACGAACATGGGCACGGCAAGCAGCGTTTCCACGTTACCGCCGAAGGCGCGCGAAAAGACGCCCTGCGCCCAGGTCGAGTGCGTCGATAACAGGGCCTTCTCCCAGCCTTGAGGCAAGACCGGGACCTTCTCGAGCTGGCCGTTATGCGTCTCCATGACGTAGAGATAGCCGTGCTCGCTGAGGATCGCGATGATCAGAAAGCTGACGGCGGCTGAGCCGGAAATGGCGAAAGCCACCGGGTAACCCGAGAGAATGCCGCCGAAGAGCAGGATGAAAACGATGATGAGCGAGAGTTCAACGCCCGTAAGACCAAAAAGCATGACGCGACGGAACTCCTAGTGTGTCGGATGAGGTTCGCCGTCGTCAGACGCCGGACCGTCAAGCGAGTAATGCGCGGGGATCTCTTCGTCTTTCTCCAGCAGGGCCAGAATGTTCCTGTAGAGGAAAGACACCGCGACGATGAACATCAGACCCGCGAAGATCACGATCAGTATTTTGAAGGCCCAGACCCAGGTGAACTCCGCCGTTCCCGAAGATTCGAAGCGCATGCCGCGCCAGCGGGCTGTTTCAGACCAGATGTTCAGGGGCCGCTGCGCAAAGAGCGAGTTGGTTGCGATCGGCCAAGAGAACCACCACAGCAGCAGCGATGAGGGGAAGAGAAACAACAGGGTACCGATCAGATCGATCAGCTTTTTCGTCCGGTACTTGGCCGTGCTGTAAATCAGATCGACCCGCACGTGCCCACCCTCGATAAAGGTATAGGCGGAAGCGATCGCGATCAGGATTGCGTTGTAGAACTTGAGCTGGCCGGAGAGCCACTGCAGTTCGTTCGAAGACATGATCATGCCAAACGGCGAGAAGATCAGATCATTGCCCCGGAACACCTGCCCCATGGCGATGATCAGAACCTGCTGCAGCACCATGATCAATGCGAACCAGGCGGCGAACTTGCCGATCGCGCCATTAAAGCGCTCAAGTCCGAAGACCATGCTGCGCAGAAAGCGCCGATTGTAGAGGCCAATGGCCAGCAGGATCAGAACCGCCGCCAGAACGACGAACAGGAACTCGGACGACATGCCCGCCAACAGAACGACATTCAGTTGTTCCTTGAGAGTCGGAAGCTGCGTCCAAGTGTAAATGTGCCAGGGAAGCAAAAAGAGGTCCGCGAATCCTTTCAGAAACGCAAGAACGAACTGCCCCAGAATATCCATTGATTGTCCCCAGTCAGCGTCAAACGCGGCCGCGAGCTCAAAAGCCGCAGCCTCTCAAATCAGCTGTTGATCACGTTCCCAGTCAGGGTACGGCCCAGGCATAGTTGGCACCGGCGCCACCCGTTTTTCCGATCAATCCCGGCTCCCTACCGGACCCGCTCAGGGCATTTTTCGCCCGATGAGAAAGTGTGCGAGACCGAGACCTGCCCGGCCTCGCCACTTTTCTTAGCGGTCTGATTCGGAAAATCAGCCGAGAACGCGCGTACGCTGACGCGTGTAAGCGCCCGAGGAGAGCGAATCCCAGCTCGCCGACTTCTGCATCGAGTCGATGACCGAGTCATAGACTTTCTTGAAGAGCGGGTCGCCGAAGTTCTCTTCCATGACCTCTTTCGAAGCCGCGCCGAAAGCATCCCAAACCTGATCCGGGAACTCGAGGGTCTTGACGCCACCAGCCTGGAGACGGGCCAGAGCCTGCGAGTTGTTTGCCAGATACTGGTGCAGGTTCCAGAGGTTCGCTTCGCCAGCTGCGATCTCGATGATCTTCTTGTGCTGGTCGCTGAGCGAAGCCCAACGGTCGGCGTTGGTTGCCAGAGCCAGACCTGCGCCCGGCTCATGGAAGCCGGAGGTGTAGTAGATCTTGGTGATTTCCTGGAAACCGGCTTTTTCGTCCGCCCAGGGACCGATCCACTCGGTACCGTCCAGAGCACCCGAAGCCAGAGCCTGATACACTTCCGAACCGGCAATGGTCTGCACCGAAGCGCCGAGCTTGCCGAGCGCCTTGCCGCCGAGGCCAGGCATACGGAATTTCAGACCTTTGAAGTCGTCCGCCGAGTTGATTTCCTTGCGGAACCAGCCGCCAGCCTGCGGACCGGTGTTACCGGCCAGGAAGGAGACCAGACCGAATTCTTCACCCAGTTCCAGGTGAAGCTTGTGGCCATCGCCATGGTAGTACCAGTTGTGCAGCTCGTTCGGGGTCATGCCGAAGGGCACAGCGGTGAAGAAGCCGAATGCCGGATGCTGACCGACATAGTAGTAGTCAGCGGCGTGGTACATGTCCGCCTGACCCGAGGTCACGGCATCGAACAGTCCCGGAAGGCCCGAAACCAGTTCCCCCTGCGCCTTGATCTCGATTTCCAGCGTGCCGCCGGACATCACGTTAACGGAATCGGCAACGCGCTGCGCCGCATCGAAAACGCCCGCGAGACCACGTCCCCACGCGGTCACCATGGTGAGCTTTTCGCGGCCCTGAGCGATAGCCGGCGCTGCAAGCGTGCTCGCTGCAACAGCCGTGGTACCGACCCCTGCCTTTTTGATAAAGGAACGACGATCCATTTATTATACCTCCCAGTATTTTCAAATAGGCAGCAGTCATGGGACCCGCTACCTGCTTCGTCGCATAGCAATACAGGATCTTTCACACTCAGTGCAAGGCTGGGCTTACCGGCGGCAAGGCTTTTGAGGTGTCAAGTCAGGTATAAGCTTTAGCAAGAAAGGAGAGACTGCAAGGAAACGACTGTAATGATAGAGATTATTCGATTGATATTATTATATTAATTCGGAATTTTCTTAACCAAGCGAAAGCCCTTATTGGGTGATTATCTGCTGAAAACAAACAACCTAATGTTTATTCAGCGAGTCTCAAAAAGGAGTGATCTGCAGGATAACGCACCGGCAAACGGGCAACTTCGGCAGACGACAATAAAGGTTAGGTTGTAGCTGAAAGTTCACTTCAAGGCGACGCTTGTACCACCAGCCTGTCGCCCGCGCCCACCAAGGAAGACAGTGTTCCTCGAAAGCTGTCGAATTCCGTCTTAAAAGTCGGAGCTAAAACGCAAAAAGGGCGCTGGAAAGACCAGCGCCCTTTTGTGCATCGAAGTAACGCCAGCTCTAACTGCGGCCGAAACGCTTCAACAGGTGCCAGGCGGCTGGCAGCACAGCGGCGGCCAGAGCCAACTTCGTGACATCGCCGAGCAGGAAGGGCGTCATGCCCCACTCCAGGATCGGCTTATCCCAGCCGAAAAGAACGCCCAGATAGAGCACGCCAGGAATATAGATGATGGCATTGCCAATCAGCATCGCCGCTGCGGTGGTCAAAACCTTGCGGTCCCAGCCGCGCGAAGCCAGGAAGCCGACGACGGCAGCCGCGACCAGGAAGCCCAGCAGGTAACCGCCGGTCGGCCCGGCCATATAGGCGATGCCGATGCCCTTCTCAGGCGTGCCGGCAAAGACCGGCAAGCCGGCAGCACCCTGCGCCAGATAGAAAGCGACACTGGCAGCACCGAGACGCCAGCCCAGCGCCATGCCAAGGCCCAGGACCACAAAGGTCTGCATGGTCATGGGGACGGGATAGAAGGGAATCTGGACCTTCGCGGAAACCGTCAGAAGGACGGAACCGGCGAAAACCAAAAGAACGGCACGGGCCGCACTCATCGCCTTACTCTGAGATCCACCCTGGGTCGGCCAGAGCGCCTCGGCGAGAGTCGAAGTTACGGTAGGGGCAGCCTGCATTTCATTTTCCTCGTTGCATGCCAAATTGAAGTTCGGGCCAAACTGAAATCCGGGGTCGCCATCAGCAATGGCGACCGATGGCCCCCTTTTAAGCTTTTTGTAACGGAACGAAAACCGCTTTATCGGCCGAGTCCGGCAGTTGGACTTCTTTACCCGAAGCGATTGGACTTGGGGAAACCGTTCGGCGGCAGGCGTCCGGAACCGGCGCGATTGCCCAACCAGGCATCCAGCTCGCTTTCAGTCCGCGTCTTGCTACCGATCTGCCAGGTCAGTCCCTCGGCCATGGTGAAGGTCTTCACATCGGACAGGCCACCGTCTTTGTAACGCTGCAGAATCACGCCGCGCCCGCGGGTCATTTCAGGCAGCTGCGCCAAGGGGAAGACCAAAAGTTTCCGATTCTCACCGATCACCGCGACCATGTCGCCTTCCGACGTGGCGCAGACGGCAGCTTCGACGCCGGGGGAAAGATTGAGCACCTGTTTGCCGGCCTTGGTCTGGGCCACGACGTCTTTTTCGGGCACCTGAAAGCCGCGTCCATCAGCCGAAGCCACGATCAGCTTGCGGTCCGGGTCGTGAACGAAGAGCCCGACGATGTCCTGGTCGTTGGGCAGGTCGATCATCAGGCGCAAAGGCTCGCCGAAACCGCGGCCACCCGGCAGCTTGTCCGCACCTATGGTGTAAAAGCGTCCGTTGGTGGCGAAGACCAGAAGCTTGTCGGTGGTCTGGGCATGCACCGCGAAGCGACCCCGGTCGCCTTCCTTATGCTTAGCGTCCGAGGTGTCTTCAATGTGTCCCTTCATGGCCCGGATCCAGCCCTTGGCGGAACAGAGCACGGTCAGGGGCTCACGCTCGATCACCGCCTCCATGGGGATCACCACGTCGGAGGGCGGTTGGCCGATTTCCGTACGGCGGGTACCAAGCTCTGTCTTTGGTCCGAAGGCTTTCTTGATCTCCTGGATCTGCGCGGAGATGGCGCTCCAACGGCGGCCCTCATCGGCCATGAGATCCTGCAGGTCCGCCTGCTCCGCCGCCAGCTCGTCCCGTTCCTTGCGGATGGTGATTTCCTCGAGCTTGCGCAAAGCGCGCAGACGCATGTTGAGGATGGCTTCGGCCTGCACGTCGGTCAGGTCCCAGCGCGCCATCATCACCGCCTTGGGCTCATCCTCTTCGCGGATGATCCGGATCACCTCATCCAGGTTCAGATAGGCGATCAGATAACCATCGAGGACTTCGAGCCGCCGGGCGATCTTCTCAAGGCGGAAGTTGGTGCGCCGCTCCAGGACGACGAGACGATGGTCAAGGAAGGCTTGCAGCACCTCGCGCAGGTTCATAACCCGCGGGGTGTTGTCCGCATCCAGGACGTTCATGTTCAGACCGATCCGGGTTTCGAGATCGGTCTGGCGGAACAGCGATTCCATCAGAACCGTCGGATCGACATTCCGGCTCTTTGGCTCCAGAACCAGACGGATCTCGTCGGTCGATTCGTCGCGCACGTCGCCGAGCATGGCCAGCTTTCGCGCGGTCAGCAGTTCGGCGATCTTTTCCACCAGCCTGGACTTGGCGACCTGGAAAGGAATTTCAGTAACGACGATCTGGTAGCCGCCGCCCTTCAGGCTTTCCTGCTCCCAGCGGGCGCGCACACGGAAAGACCCGCGGCCGGTGCTATAGGCCTGTTTAATGGAGTCGCGGCTTTCGACCAGGACGCCACCGGTCGGAAAATCCGGTCCCGGCATGAAATCGACCAGTTTGTCGAAACCCACATTGGGCGTCTTGATCTGATAGATCAGCGCATCGCAGATTTCACCGACATTGTGCGGCGGAATGGAGGTCGCCATACCGACCGCAATTCCCTGGGCGCCATTCGCCAAGAGGTTCGGAAAGGCGGCGGGCAAAACGACGGGCTCTTCCGCCTCGCCGTCGTAAGTCGGGCGGAAATCGACCGCGTCCTCATCGATGCCTTCCAGCAGCGCCTGAGCGACTTCCGTCAGCCTGGCCTCTGTGTACCGCATGGCGGCCGCGTTATCGCCGTCGATATTGCCGAAGTTCCCCTGCCCGTCGATCAGCGGATAGCGCAGGGAAAACTCCTGCGCCAACCGCACCAGGGCGTCATAGATCGACTGATCACCATGGGGGTGGAACTTACCGATCACGTCACCGACCACGCGCGCCGATTTCTTGAATCCGGAGTTAGGATCCAGCCGCAACTGGCGCATGGCGTAGAGCAGCCGACGGTGGACGGGCTTCAGCCCGTCGCGCACGTCCGGCAGCGAGCGGGCCATGATCGTCGAGAGCGCGTAGCTCAGATAGCGGTCGGACAGCGCCTCGGTCAGGCGGACATCACGGATTTCGCCACCGGCGGCAGGTGCAACAGTTGAACTCATAGACTCCTCTGGAGCAATTTGCGCGTCTTACGCAATTCGCCTTAAAACCACCAAATATAGTAGCGGACTGCCGCCCCATGACAACAGATTGCGGCCCGTCAGACCGGGTTTTCCACAGATTTTTTACGCAGGCGTAACGTCGCCGCCGGAAAGGGGAAAGAGCGCCGCCAAACGCTCGCGCGCCGGTGGCAGGGGCCTGTCCTGGAGATGGAAAATCGAGCGCTCAAGGAAAAACCCGGCGAGCCGCAGTCCCTGGGCAACCTCTTCCGCCCCGCCGGAACCACGCCCGATCAGGAACGGCGGCAGCGGCAGCAGCTTATCCCGGTAAGGTTCGCCGGCCGCCAGAGACACTGCACGCCCCGTGCGCGGACTGACATAAGCAAGCTGGTCGTTATCGCCGCCCGCGGCGCACTGCGAGAGATCCAGCCCGAACCCGAGATCCGCCAGAAGCCCCAGTTCCCAGCGCACGTAGACTTCCGCCCAATGGTCACCTTCCAACGCGCCGAGAAGCGCCAGGAAGCCGTGGTAGCAGGCCGGGTGCGGCTCTCGCTCCGGCAGGGCCCGTTCGCAAATCGCCGCCGCCGCGCTCAGAGCCGTGAGGCGTTTCGGCTGCTCCAGCAACTGCGCGGCATAAGCGGTGTCCAGCTCGCACTTAAAGGTCCCCAGATGATCCGCGAGCCGGCCCGTCCAGGTCACGTCGAGCAGATTGCCCGGCTGGTAAAGCGCCCGCGCCTTACGCCCCTGCCCGCCCTGGACCAGTCCGGCGTGGCGGCCTTTTTCCGGTGTGAGAACATGGATGATTGCGGCGGTTTCGCCATGAGGGCGCGCAGAAAGGACGATACCCTGATCGCGCCATTCGATCATGGGCGCTTCAGCCTTGCGACGAAGCCAGCGGGGGCCTCAGGCATTGAACTCCAGGCCCCATTCCCGATAACGCTCGGGATCGTCGAGCCAGCGCCCGCGCACCTTCACGAAGAGGAAGAGATGGATCTTGCGCTCGGTCATAGCTTCCAGATCGGCCTGAGCCTCTTCGCGGATATGACGAATCATCTGGCCCTTTTTACCGAGGCAGATCGATTTGTGCTGCTCCCGCTGGACGTAGATGGTCTGTTCTATCCTCGCACTGCCGTCGTCAAAATCCTCCCAGCTCTCGGTCTCCACCGTCAGGGCATAGGGGATTTCCTGGTGCAGGCGCAGGAAAAGCTTCTCGCGCGTCACCTCGGCCGCCAGCAGACGCATGGGCAGGTCCGAAAGCTGATCTTCCGGAAAGAGCCACTGCCCCTCGGGAACAGTCTCGGCCAGATACTTCATAAGATCCCCGACGCCATCGCCATTCAGCGCCGAAATCATAAAGGTCTGATCGAAGATCCCCTCGGCCTCGAAGATGGCCGCCAACTCCAGAAGCCGGTCGCGCTTGATGGCATCGATCTTGTTCAGGACCAGAACCGCCCGGCGGTTGGTTTCCTTCAAGCCATCGATGATCATGCGCGTGTCTTTGTCCAGGCGTTTGCGCGAGGCGTCGTAGATCAGCACGATGGAGTCGGCATCCCGCGCACCAGCCCAGGCAGCGGCAACCATGGCCCGTTCCAGACGGCGCTGCGCGGCGAAGATGCCCGGTGTGTCGACCAGCACGATCTGACTGTCACCCTCCACAGCGATGCCGCGGATCCGCGCGCGGGTGGTCTGGACCTTGTGGGTCACGATCGAGATCTTCGCGCCGACCAGGCCGTTCAAAAGGGTCGACTTACCGGCATTGGGCGCGCCCAACAGGGCGACGACGCCACAGCGGCTTTTCAAATCTCTAACGCTTTCAGTTCTGTCTTCTTGATCATCCTTGGCCATGATTGTCTCCGGCCTTCAATCGCTTCAGGAGGGCCTGCGCCGCGGACTGTTCGGAAATCCGTTTCGAACGTCCCTTCCCTGCCTCGGGCGCATGACCTTCCACGGAAACCTCAATGGCGAAAACCGGCTGATGCGGCGGCCCTTCACGCGAGATTTCCCGGTATTGCGGCAGCGGCAATGCACGCGCCTGCGCCCATTCCTGCAAAGCGGTCTTCGCGTCCTGAGGCGGCTTCTGCGCCGAGCTGAGATAAGGCTCCAGCGCCCTCTCCACAACCCGCCGGGCGACTTCCAGACCGCCGTCCAAATAGAGCGCCCCGATGACTGCCTCGCAGGCGTCGGCGAGAATGGCAGGGTTTTCACGCTCACCCGCCTCGTCTTCGCCCTTCGCCAGGCGCAGATAACGATTGATACCCATGTCACCGGCGACATCGGCGAGCGTTTCGCGCCGAACCAGCGCCGTATGGCGGCGCGCCAGCGCGCCTTCGCTCTCTTTCGGAAAGCGCCGCAACAGAAGATCAGCGACAATCAAACCCAAAACCCGGTCGCCGAGGAACTCCAGCCGCTCATAGCTGTCCGGTGTCCCGCCCTTGCGTTTGCCCGCTGCACTGGGGTGAGTCAACGCACGACGCAGGAGTTCTATATCGGTGAAGTCATGATCCAGCCTGTCAGCCAGATCTTCCGGCCGCAGCCGGCCCGAGGAAGGTTTTTTTCCCGCCGCCGCCAAAGAGCCGGCTTCGGCGTTTACAGGACCATCGGCGGTTGGAGGAAAGTCAGTCGATCCCATCGCCTATCCGTCCGAAGCGGATTGCCGAAGGCCACTTCCAGATCTCCCAAATCCGCGCGCTGCCGTCATGGGCAAAGAAGAGAAACTCAGCGCGGCCGATCAGGTTCTCGGCAGGAATGAGACCGATGGCGCGGCTGTCCAAGCTATTGTCCCGGTTGTCACCCATCCCGAAGTAATAGCCCTCGGGAATCTTGATGGGACGGGTATTGTCGAATTGCCGGGTATCGCTCTCTTCCCAGATCAGATGCTGGACGCCATTGGGCAGGGTTTCGACATACTCGGTTACGGTCGTCGGCATGTTATAGGCATTTCGATCCGGCCGATCGGTGACCTTTTCGCGTTTCACCGGCTCGCCGTTGATGTGCAGGATACCGCCGACAACCTGAACGGTGTCGCCCGGCAAGCCGACAATACGCTTGATGTAGTCCGTCTTGTTATCTTGGGGCTGCTTGAAAACGGCCACATCACCCCGCTCGGGTTCGCTGGCGAGGATCCGCCCGCGAAAGATCTTCGGGCTGAAAGGCAGCGAATAGTGGCTGTAGCCGTATGAGAACTTCGAAACGAAAAGGTAGTCACCGACCAGGAGCGTCGGCTTCATGGAGCCTGAGGGAATGTTGAAGGGCTCGTAAGCGAAGGTCCGGACGACGAAGGCAATCAGGACGGCATAGACCACCGTCTTGATGGTTTCCATCGTGGTTCCTTGCGAGGATTCGCCGCTCTCACCGCCACCGGAAACCCGCGATTCCGGGTCAAGATCCCTCGTCTCTCGTCTCTTAAACATTCTCTGTTCTGTTCCTTTGCCGCGGGTGGCGTCAAGCCGGCTCAGCGGAAATGATCACGATGGCCTGCGCCAGCGGGAAGTCGTCGGTTATAGTCAGATCGACCTGCACTGTCATCCCTTCGGGCGTCAGTTCTTTCAACCTTTCCGCCGCACCGCCGGTCAAAGCCATGGTTGGCTTACCCGAAGGCAAATTAACGACTCCGAGATCCCGCCAATGAACGCCGCGGCGTGGCACGCCGGTCCCCAGGGCCTTCGCGCAGGCTTCTTTCGCGGCAAAGCGCTTGGCATAGCTTGCGGCCCGCTGCGCCCGGCGATCCGATTTCTTCTGCTCCAGTTCGGTGAACACCCGATTGGTGAAGCGATCGCCGAAGCGCTCGAGGCTCTTCTCAATCCTGCGAATATCGATCAGATCGTTGCCGATCCCTATAATCATCTCTGGCCTCGGTCTTTTTAGGTCTCTGGCCTCGGTCTCCGCTTTTGGAGCACCGAGCTGTCATTCGTATTGGCGCGCAAAGACGACCGAAGGCCTATTCACTTGGCTCCGCCATCTTCTCGAACGGCACAGCAGCCTTCGCCGCCAGCTTGGCACGTCTTTTTTCCGTCTTCTTGCGCAAGCGCTTCTGCCGCGCTGTCTGATAGCGGTCAACCATGCGGCGCAACGGCCAGAAACACAAGAACCACGCGACCGTGGCGGTCGGAACGGCACCGACCATCATCGGTATGAAGACCTTCCAGAGATTGTCGAAGATATAGGAAAATGTCAGCTCGTCTGGGAGTCCGTTCGCATCGCTGCCGCCAAGAATCCAGATTCCCAGGCTGTAGATCCAGGCCCAGATCAGGGGAAAGGTCCAGGGGTTACCGACGACCGTCCCGATCGCCGCCGCCATTATGTTGCCGCGCAGCAGCATGGCCAGCAGGCCGGCCAGGACGAAATGCAATCCGATGAAAGGGGTAAAGGAAACCGCCGCGCCGCTGGCAAAGCCCGCCGCGATCCGGTACGGCGTTCCTGGCAAGCGGCGAAGCCTGTGGGCGACATAAGAGCCGGCACGCCGCCATCCCTGCTGTGGCCAGAGAATCTGGGCCAGGCGCTGTGCGCGAGTCAGAGGATTGCGTCGTTGAAACATACTACGCGGTCACACCCAAATTGGCGCGGAAACTCCGCGGTGCCGCGCCGATCTTCCCTATACCCCCTACTTGCGCACGCCGACGCTGTGAATCAACTGAACAGTCGATCACACGATCGTATGCCACCTAGGGAGGAAGGCCTCAGACCGTGCAAACCGCACTCACGGACAGGGCCAAAAACAGCCTTTAGCCGCGCGCCCGATCCACTGATGTCACAACAGGCGTTGCCCGCAGGGCAGCGATTATGTTGCTGAGATGCTTGACGTCCTGAACCTCGACATCGATGAGCATCTCAAAAAAGTCTATGGAGCGATTAGTAATCTTGAGGTTACTAATATTGCCATAATTCTTGCCGATAATTGTGGAGAGACCGCCCAGGCTTCCTGGCTCGTTCGCAACGACCAGATGCAAGCGTCCGGTATGGCGGTCGTCGCTTTCCTTGAAATCCCAGGAGACATCGACCCAACGCTCTGGGGTTTCCTGGAAGGTCTCCAGGGTCTCGCAATCGATCGTATGGACGGTCACGCCTTTACCGGTCGTCACAATCCCCACAATCCGGTCACCCGGCAGTGGATGGCAACAATGAGCGTAGTGCACTGCCATTCCGGGGATCAGTCCGGTGATCGGCACCGCGTTATCTGAAGGCTTGCTGCTTTTCGGCTTGGCCCGGTTGGTTGGGGCGGCCTTTTGCGCCTTGGCTTCGTCCTTGACGCCTGGGAAGACAGCCACCAGGACTTCCCGCCCGGTCAGATGCCCCTGCCCAACCCGGGAATAGAGATCCTCGACCGAATCACAGCGAAATTTCTTGAGAACACCGGCCACGGCCTTTTCGGTGTAGTCATACCCCTCCTGGCGGAAGGCCTTCTGCAGAATCTGCAGACCCAGTTCACCGTACTGGTCTTTTTCCTTCAGACGCACAAAGCGGCGGATACAGGCCTTCGCCTTGCCGCTGACAACAAATTTCTCCCAATCCGGCGAGGGCGTTTGCGCCTTGGAGGTGATAATATCGACCTGATCGCCGTTATGGAGGACGGAACGCAGTTGCACCATGCGGCCATTGACCTTGGCCCCGACGCAGGTATTGCCGACTTCACTGTGCACCGCGTAGGCGAAGTCCACCGGAGTTGATCCGTTCGGCAGAGCGATCAGATCGCCTTTCGGCGTAAAACAGAAGACTTGATCCTGGAACATCTCCAGCTTGGTATGCTCGAGAAACTCCTCGGGATTGGAGGCATGCTCTAAAATGTCGAGCAGTTCGCGCAGCCAGCGGTACTGACGCCCCTCCTGCTTATGGCCCTGTTTGTAGACCCAGTGGGCCGCCACGCCGTACTCGGCGACCTCGTGCATCTCGCTGGTGCGGATCTGCACCTCGATACGCTGGCGCTCGGGCCCGATGATGCAGGTGTGCAGCGAACGGTAACCATTGGGCTTGGGCGTAGAGAGGTAGTCCTTGAAACGGCCCGGCACGACGGGATAGCTGCCGTGGAGAATACCCAGCGCGGCGTAACAATCCTTGATATCCGCCACCACCACCCGGAAGGCCATGATGTCGGAGAGTTGCTCGAAGGTTACGTCCTTGCGCTGCATCTTGCGCCAGATGGAATGCGGCGTCTTCATGCGGCCCGAGACTTTGGCCTCGATCTCATGCTCCGCCAGATCCGCTTGGAGCTGTTCCACGATCCGGCCAGAAAGATCGTCGCCCTGTCCTTTCAGGAAATCGAGGCGGGCCAGGATCGATTGACGTCCGTCCGGATTTAACTGCGCAAAAGCAAGGTCTTCAAGATCGTCCTTGAAGCGCTGCATACCGATCCGTTCGGCCAGCGGCGCATAGATATCCATGGTCTCGCGCGCGATGCGGCGGCGCTTGTCAGGCGACTTCACGAAATGCAGGGTCTGCATGTTGTGCAGGCGGTCTGCCAGCTTAACCAGCAGCACCCGAATGTCTTCGGACATCGCCAACACCAGCTTACGGAAGTTCTCCGCATGCTTGGTCTGCTCGGACTGCAATTCCAGACGGGTCAGCTTGGTCACGCCGTCGACCAGGCGCTCGATATCCTTGCCAAACACCCGCTCCACATCGGCGAGGGTGGCCTCGGTATCCTCCACCACGTCGTGCAGCAACGCGGTGATGATGGAATCGTCGTCGAGCTTGAGATCCGTCAGGATCCCCGCGACTTCGATGGGATGGGAAAAGTAAGGGTCGCCGGACTCGCGCTTTTGCGAGCCGTGGTACTTCATGGCGTAGACGTAGGCGCGGTTTAGGGCTTCCTCATCCACATTGGGATCGTAAGCCTTAACCCGTTCTACTAACTCAAACTGTCGGATCATCCCGCGCCCGCCTTCACGTCCGGTTTCTATCCTATCGGACAAAAACTCAAACAGAAATCACAAGCGAGCGACATGTCACCGCCGCGGAACAAATTCACACTGTCGTTTCCGATGGAACTTTGACCCGCGGCAGGCATCTATCTTTGCGCCCCGGCCGCTCAAGCAGCGTCAGGACCGTCTTCGCCGGATCCTGCAGCCTGACCCAGGACGGTGTCCGGTGAAGCCGGGGTGGCCTCTTCGCCAGCGCCTGGCGCGGTCTCTACCCCCAGGACGCCCGCGGCCACCAGTTCTTCACCCGCAGCAGCCTTGGAAGGATCGAGCATCGGCTCGTCGAACTCGGGAAGGTCCTCTTCAGGCTCATCCGTTTCGATATGCTTCTGCAGACCCTGCACCAGTTCTTCACCCAGCGCATCGACGCTGATGGTCTCGTCGGCAATTTCCCTGAGGGCAACAACCGGGTTTTTGTCGTTGTCGCGATCGACCGTCAGGCTTCCACCGGCGGAAATGTCACGGGCGCGCTGCCCGGCCAACATCACCAGTTCGAAACGGTTCGGGATCTTTACAACGCAGTCTTCAACGGTTACGCGCGCCATGAATTCGGAGCTCCGGTCAATAAATCCGTGGTGTCGGGGACCTCGGGATCATGCAGACATGACCCGAAGCCGCGGACTATAGGCTTCAGATATGTCATGCGCAAGCCAATTTTACAAGCGTTCTGCGGACATTAGAGCCATTCCTGGAATCGTTTCACGGCCTTGAAACGTCGAATCTTTCCAGTGCTCAAGGCTCGTCCCGCTCGGTCACCTGCCCACCCGGCAGCGCCGCCACCAGATCCGCCCCTGAAAGACCGCTCACCGGATGGCGCCAATCGGGTGCAATTTCGACCAGAGGCAAGACCACAAAGGCCCGCTCGCTCATGCGCGGATGCGGCAGGATCGGCACCTCGCCTTCTCCAGAAACGCGGTCCCCGTATGCTAGAAGATCCAAGTCAATGACTCTGGCTTCATTACGAATCTTTCGTACACGTCCGAATTTTGCTTCGATTTCATGAAGGCGCGCCAGTAATTCTTGCGGCGCCAGATCCGTTTCAAGCGCAGCAACGGCGTTAATATACCAAGGCTGATCGGAGACGGGCACCGGCTCGCTGCGATACCAGCGAGACCGGCGAAGAAGCGTAATGCCTTGATTTTCTATCTCTTTAAGCGCAGCCTGACAGGCAGCGCGCGGCGAGCCGAAGCGCGGACTTTCCAGATTCGCCCCAATACCGATCAAGATCACGAAATCGCTACCCCTGTTTTTGTCTCTTGCTGACGGGTGAATATGTCCTAAATATTGCAGTGTATACAGAGCACTGCATTAGATCTGTTCGAGTCAGTTCAATCTGTAGTCGATTTACACACAAACAATTTGACGTATTTACCCTAGCGCGAGGATTAAGCATGAACTTTTATCCACAAGAGAAGGTGGCGTTGTTTATCGACGGCTCCAACCTCTATGCCACTGCCCGGGCGCTGGGTTTTGATATCGATTACAAGCGGTTGCAAGGACTTTTTGCGAGTCAGTGCAATATGATCCGTGCGTTTTACTACACGGCCTTGATCGAAGATCAGGAATACTCCCCAATCCGCCCCCTGGTCGACTGGCTCGATTACAACGGCTACACCATGGTGACCAAGCCGACGAAGGAGTTCACCGACGCAACGGGCCGCCGCAAGATCAAGGGCAACATGGACATCGAGCTGGCGATCGACGTGCTCGAGATGGCGGAGCATCTGGACCACATCGTGCTCTTTTCCGGCGACGGCGACTTCCGCCGCCTTGTCGAAGCCGTTCAGCGCAAAGGCGTACGTGTGACCGTGGTCTCGACCGTACGTTCCCAGCCTTCCATGGTCGCAGACGAGTTGCGGCGGCAGGCTGACAGCTTCCTCGATCTCTACGATCTTCAGCCCAAGATAGAGCGTCAGAGCGGCGGCGAGCAGCAGCAGCGCCGGCCGGCAGAGCCCGGCAACGTCGACGATGACGATTACGATGACTACGACGACGTCTACGAGGCTGAATCCGCCTAAACCCGGAAACCGCAGGTGTCCCCTGCCAGCGGCGCATCAACCGGCCCGGATGCGCCGTCCCCCAACTGCCCAATTTGTCCCCGTCTGACCGCGTTTCGGCACGCCAATCAGGAAAAGTACCCGAGCTTTCACAACGCCCCGGTCGATTCCTTCGGTCCGCTGGACGCGCGCCTGCTGATCGTCGGACTTGCGCCGGGCCTAAAGGGCGCCAATCAGACAGGAAGACCCTTTACCGGCGACTTTGCCGGAGATCTGCTCTACGCCACCCTGGAAAAATTCGGCTTCGCGGTTGGCCGCTTCGGCAACAGCCCTGATGACGGGCTGGAATTACGGGACTGCAGGATCACGAACGCGGTGCGTTGCGTCCCACCAGAAAACAAGCCGACCACGCAGGAAATCAAGGAATGCCTGCCGTTCCTGACCTCGGAGCTGACCGCCCTGCCCCGCTTGCAGGTCTTGTTGGCGCTCGGAGGCGTCGCACACGGCGCGGCTCTCAGCGCGTTGGGATTACGGAAGAGTCACTGCAAGTTCGGCCATGCCGCCGAGCACACTTTACCCAACGGACTGCTGCTGGTGGATAGCTATCACTGCTCCCGCTACAACACCAACACAGGGCGCCTTACGGAAGAGATGTTCGAAACTGTCTTTCGGACGCTGCGCGAGCGGCTCGACGCGGCTTAAAGGTCCTTATTGCGCATGAGGCGGGCTTTCTCCCGCTGCCAGTCCCGCTTCTTCTCGGTGTCACGCTTGTCCGCCTGTTTCTTACCGCGGGCAAGGCCCAGCCCAACCTTGGCGATGCCGCGCTTGTTGAAATAGATGCTGACCGGGATCACGGTGTAGCCCTCACGGTGCACCATACCGATCATCTTGGCCATTTCCTTGCGCTTCAGCAGGATTTTGCGCGGCCGTTTGGGCTCGTGGTTGAAGCGATTGGCGGCGTCATAGGTCGGAATATGGGCGTTGACCAGGTACATCTCGCCGTCTTCTTCGCTGGCGTAAGATTCGAGGATTGAGGCCCGCCCCTGGCGCAGCGACTTCACCTCGCTGCCTGTCAGGACCAGGCCGCCCTCGACGACGTCCTCGATAAAGTAGTCGTGGCGCGCGCGCCGGTTTTGCGCCACGAGATTCTGTGGGGTGGTAGCCATATCCGCTTTCGTTCAGGAAACGCGCCGCTGCTTCTCAGCCATGCGGGATCCCGGACTGTTGCTCCGTTAATTCAAGAGGCCGGCGTGGACCATGGCCTTGCGCAGCGCCGTCTGGCAGCTTTCGGAGACCGAGACCAGCGGCAGGCGCAGTCTGTCCTCGCAGTGACCCAGCAGGCTCAGGGCATACTTGGCGGGTCCCGGGCTGGGCTCCATGAACATGGCATCGTGTAGCGGCATCAGACGCTGATTGATCTGATCGACCCGGTCGAAATCTCGCTGCTGCCAGGCATTCTGAACTTCCGCGCACAGCGCCGGCGCCACATTGGCGGTCACCGAGATGCAGCCGTGCCCGCCCTGCGCCAGGAACGGTACCGCCGTCGCATCCTCGCCTGACAACTGGGCAAAGTCGTCGCCGATGGCAAGCCGCGTCTTGGCCGGCCGGGCCAGATCCGCGGTCGCGTCCTTGACGCCGACGATGTTCGGCAGCTCGGCCAGGCGTGCCATGGTTTCGACGCTCATGTCGACGATGCTGCGTCCCGGGATGTTGTAGATAACGATCGGAATTTCAACGGCATCATGAATGGCCTTAAAGTGCTGGTAGAGGCCTTCCTGGTTCGGCTTGTTATAGTAGGGTGTCACAACCAGAGCCGCATCTGCACCCGACTCTTTGGCGCCTTTGGTCAGGCTGATGGCTTCCTCGGTCGAGTTGGAGCCTGTACCTGCGATCACGGGAACCCTGCCATCGGCGACCTCGACGCAGAGCTTGGTGACCCGCATGTCTTCCTCGTGAGACAGAGTGGGCGATTCCCCGGTCGTGCCGCAGGGAACCACGCCATGGCTGCCCTGGTCAATCTGCCACGCGACGAAGTCCTGGAACGCCTTTTCATCCACCGATCCGTTCGAGAAAGGTGTGATCAGGGCCGGGAGTGAGCCGCTGAACATTGGGCCAGCCATAGTTTTTCCCCAGTAATCAAATTTAAAGCGTCACAAATGCATGATGATGCGCGCGAAGATACTCTCTCGCCGGTAGCCCGGCAAGGGCATCGCCGCGTGTCTCAAGGTCGGTTCGACACAATAGTTTCACTCAATACCCTGTTTCGGTCACTTTGGATTGAACGGATAGGCTGATAAACTCGGGTCAAGAAACATCGATCGCCTGGCGGTGCCTCAAAAACCGGCGTTCAGGTCCCGCCTAAGAGCCTTTTGGCAGGCGTTGAAAGATGTCCCTAGACCCCCAAATGGATAAGTCATGCGTGGACTCTCGGCGTTTCTCTTTTTGACCCTTTTGGCTGGCGGTTTGCCTGGCTCCGCGCTTGCCCAGGACAAAGCGCCGGCTCAGAAAAAGGCGCCAGCTCAGGCCGAAGCGCCTTCCGCGGCCAAGCCCGCAGCCTCCGATAAGCCGCTCAGCGCCGACGATCACGCAAAGTTTAAGAAGTTCTTCGTCGACGTCGGCCGGGGCCGCGTGGCGCAGGCTTGCGCACGTGTTGGCGGTCAGATCACGGACAAACTTGCCGCCGACCTCACCACCTGGGTCTGCCTGCAAAAGGGCGGCACAAGAGCCACCTTTAAGAGCTACAGTGAATTCGCGGCAAGCCACGCCCACTGGCCTTGGCACGGGAACCTGAGGCGCAAGGCAGAGGCCGCTCTTGCCAAACGGACAGCGGACGCCGAGATCCTCGCCTGGTTCGACACGCAGCCTGCCCTCAAGGGCAAGGGCGCCGTTGCCTATGCCGCTGCTCTGAAACGCGCCGGCCGGGATGAAGATCTGGCGGCCTATGTGGCGAAGAGTTGGGTGGAGTTGGACTTTACCCAGGATGAAGCCAGAGCCTTTCACCGCAGCTACAAGTCCCTGCTCACACCTGAACATGAACAGGCCCGCCTGGAGCGCCTTCTGTGGGACCGCAAGTATTCGGCCGCAGAACGGCAGGCCAAGCTTGTCTCCGACGATCAGCGCAAACTGGCGATGGCGCGCATCACGCTGGGCCGGAAACGCGCCGGCGTGGATGCTGCAATCCGACGGGTGCCCAAGCACTTGCAGGACGATCCGGGCCTGCTTTACGAACGGGCGCGCTGGCGCTGGCGCAGCGGTCGGCGGAACGACGTCGCCGAGCTGCTGGAAAAAGCCGGCGATAAAGTCCCGAGAGCAGATCTCTGGTGGTCCATGCGGCACAGCTTGGCGCGGAGGGCGCTGAACAAGGGCAAGATCGAACAGGCCTACAGAATTAGCAGCCAGCATGGCATGAGCAGCGGCATCGGGTTTGCGGACGGCGAATGGCTGGCGGGCTGGATCTCCCTGCGCTTCCTCAAGCAACCGCGCCGGGCCTACGAGCACTTCGCGCGGCTCTATTACGGCGTCAAATCGCCGATCAGCAGAGCACGCGGCTCCTATTGGGCGGGCGAAGCCTCGCGCATCATGGGCAACGACGAATGGAGCCAGCGCTGGCACAAGATTGCCGCCGGCTACCGGACCACGTTCTACGGGCAACTGGCCGCCCACCGCCTCGGACGCAAACCGAGCCTGCCGATCAATCCCTACGGTCTGCCCAGCTACGCCCAGCGCCAGGATTTCGAGAGCAAGGATCTGGTCCGCGCCGTCAAGCTGCTCGGCCTGGTCCAGCAAACCCGTTATCAGGACGCCTTCCTCAGCCGCCTGCGCCTGGATGCCAAAGCAGCTGCGGACTACAGCCTGACTGCCGAGTTGGCGGAACAGCAGAAGCGCAACGGCATTGCCCTGCGGGTGGCGAAGACCGCCCAGCGCAACGGCATCACGCTGCTCGACTACCTCTACCCCTCGATCGATGTCGGCGAGGCCGAACCGGAGAAAGCGCTTACGCTGGCCCTCATTCGTCAGGAAAGCGCCTTCGACCAAAAAGCGGTCAGCCACGCCGGCGCCCGCGGTCTGATGCAGCTGATGCCAGCCACGGCAAAGGAAGTGGCCCGCAAGCAGCGGCAGACGTACGACAAACAACGCCTGGTGACCGACCCGGCCTACAACATTCTGCTGGGCAAGGCCTATCTGTCGCAGGTGGTGAACCGCTTCGACGGCTCTTATATCCTCGGGCTCGCCGCCTATAACGCGGGCCCGCATCGCGCCAGCCGCTGGATCAAGGAGTACGGCGACCCACGGGATCCGGGCGTGGACCCCATCGACTGGATCGAGCACATCCCCTTTGACGAAACCCGCAACTACGTGCAGCGGATCCTCGAAAGTCTCTCGGTCTACCGCCTGCTGCTGGCCGATGGACGCACTACACCAGCGGCCCATCCCCTGCCCGCCGGCGATCCCTTCGCCTCCTGGGGCCACAACGCTCCTTCCTGCTGTCTCTAGCCTCTAGCCGGTCGCGAGCAGACTGACACCGATCAGAACGACCGATGCCCAGAGCAGGCGGGTTGTGATGTCCCCTTCCCGCAAGAAGTAAGCACCTAGAAGAACGGTCAACAACACGCTGACTTCACGCAAAGGGGCGACGTAGATAACCGGCGTAAAGGTCAGTGCGTAAAGAACCAGAATGTAAGCCAATGGGTTGAAAACAGCGATTGCGACGATCGCAGCGCGCTGCGTACGCCAAAGATGCCGGATTTGCGGTCGGCGCCGCGCCGCCACGGGCGCAAGCAGCACCACCCGTCCAACGCTGGAGGCATAGTCCAGCAACAGCGGCGGTATGAGAAGCGTCGAAACCGCGTAGGCATCCCAAACAGTGTAGGTTCCGATCAGCAAACCGGCGGACACCCCGAAAATGAGAGAGGCGGCGACATCTCTGCTCTTTACCGCAAAACCGCCGGTCAACCCGAGGATCCCGATCACCACCGCGGCAGCCCCAGCAGCAATCTGCAGGCTCACGGCTTCGCCCAGGAAGACGACAGCGAAAGTGGATGAGAGAAAGGGGCCCGTCGCGCGCGCAGTCGGGTACACAAGCGAAAGGTCTCCGCGCTTATAGCCCTGCTGCAAAAGCAGAAAATAGCCGAGATGCCAGACCGCGCTGCCCAGAATGAAGATCCATTCCCAAAGCCCGAAAACGGGCCGTTCAAGGATCAGGATGTAGAGCGCTAGCGGCAGATAGAGGATGAGGGCAACGAAGGAAAAGAGCCAGACCAGCTCTGGCCCGGCATTGATGCGTTTGACGCAGAAGTTCCAGAAAGCGTGACAACAAGCGGCGGTGATGACCAGGGCAAAGCCGGAAAGAGACATTGGGAGACCTTAAAGACAAGCTGTTGAAAGACATGCAAAAGCATGCCCCTTCAACCCCCCTAGGTTTTTCGTCTTTAAGGTGTCTGCCGTACACGGCTCATAACGGCGCTCGGTCCAGGCTTGCTCCCGCAGGAAGCAACGGAACCCTAGCCGCACTTGAATGGACGCTCCGATCTTAGCGATCGGCGCCGGACTGTAAAGCGGCTCGTTATCGAGATGGCGACCTCAAGAAATCTTCAGCACCGACATCTTTCAGGCCGGAGGGCTTTCCGATAGCATTGCCGCTCGATTCAGAGATCGGACTGTCGAACAGGGTCCGGAACAGAAGGAACAGCGATGAGCCATCCAGACTTCGCGGCGGTCGAAGCATGCGTTTTCGATGCCTACGGAACCCTTTTCAATGTGCATTCCGCCGTCGCTCGAGGTGGCGAGAAGCTGGGCGCCAAGGCCGATGACGTCTCCAACACCTGGCGCCAAAAACAGCTGGAGTACACCTGGTTGCGCAGCCTGATGGGCGCGCATGCGGACTTCTGGCAGGTCACCTCGGATGGCCTCGACTACGCACTGGAAGCCCATGGCGTGGACGATAGAGAACTTCATGCAAAGCTGATGGAGCTCTACATGACACTCGATGCCTACGACGACGTTCGGCCGACCCTTGAAACCCTTCGCAAGGCAGGCCTCAAGACCGCGATCCTCTCGAACGGCACGCCGAAGATGCTGGAAGCCGCCGTCACTTCCGCGGGTATCGACGCTCTACTGGACGAAAACCTCTCGATTGAAGATGTGGGTATCTACAAACCCGACAATCGGGTCTATCAGCTTGCCTGCGACCGGCTGACGGTTCCGGCAGACAAAGTCTGCTTCGTTTCGACCAACGCCTGGGATGCCGCCGGCGCAGCACATTTCGGCTTCAATGTCGCCTGGCTTAACCGCTTCAACAAGATCCAAGAGGTGCTTCCCGGACGCCCCAAAGCCGTTATGACCGGCTTGTCCGATCTGGTGGAACTGATCGGGCTGCCGTCATGACCCTGGCGGCTGAGCAGACGCCCATCGAAACGCCCATCTTCACCGACGTCGAAGCCGCCGCGAAGCGCCTGGCCGGCTATGCGGTCCGCACGCCGCTGCTCGAGAACCAGCAGCTGAACGAGCACTGCGGCGGCCGGATCCTGATCAAGCCGGAAATCCTGCAGCGCACCGGCTCCTTCAAGTTCCGCGGCGCCTTCAACCTTCTAAGCCAGCTGACGGACGAGCAACGGGCCACGGGCGTCGTGACCTGCTCATCCGGCAATCACGCCCAGGGCGTCGCCTCGGCCGCCGCGATCCTGGGCATGAAGGCGATCATCGTGATGCCGAGCGACGCGCCACGTATCAAGGTTAGCAACACCCAAGGCTATGGCGCCGAAGTGGTCTTCTACGAGCGGGAAAAGGAATCGCGCGAGGAAATCGTCGATGAGATCGCCGGGAAGACCGGTATGATCTTCGCGCCCCCTTACAACCATCCCCACACCATCGCCGGACAAGGCAGCTGTGGCCTGGAAATCGCCGAGCAAGCCATCGATCTGGGCGCAAAACTCGACAATATGCTGGTGTGCTGCGGCGGCGGTGGTCTGACCTCCGGCATCGCGCTGGCGTTGTCCGAAAAATCGCCCGATACAAAAATCTATGCCGTCGAGCCTGAGGGTTTCGACGACACAGCCCGTTCGCTTAAAGCTGGCGACCGCCTGCGCAACGCGCGCGAGGGAGGTTCGATCTGCGATGCGATCCTGACTCCGACGCCGGGCGAAATCACCTTTGCGATCAATCAGCGGCTGCTCGCCGGCGGCCTTGTCGTGAGCGAAGACGAGGTCCGCGACGCGATGCGCTTTGCGTTCAACCGGCTCAAACTGGTGGTCGAACCGGGCGGCGCAGTCGCGCTGGCCGCTGTGCTGAGTGGCAAGATCGAGACTCGGGACAAAACCACCGCGATTACCCTCTCCGGCGGCAATGTCGACCCGGCCCTTTTTGCATCGATCCTGGAAGGTTGAATGCCATGTCCCGCGTCCGTGATCTCATCGGAACGAAAGAGATAGAGGCTTACGCGCGGGACGGCGCCGTTCATATCCCTGGGCTCTTCGCCGATTGGATCGAGGCTATCGCAGAGGCCATCGAGCACAACATGCGCGAACCCGGTCCCTACGCCGCGGAGAACATCACCGAAGGCGAGAGCGGTCGTTTCTTCGACGATTATTGCAATTGGGAACGCATCCCGGAACTGCGGGACATCGTGGAGAAGTCACCGGCCGCCGAAGCTGCGGCGCGGATCATGCGGTCCGACAGCGCGCAGTTCTTTCACGACCATATCCTGGTGAAAGAACCGGGCACCTCTAAGCCCACTCCCTGGCATCAGGATTCGCCCTACTACTTTGTCGAAGGCAGCCAGACGGTCAGCTTCTGGATCCCGATCGATCCCGTCGAGGAGGCATCGCTACGGCTGATCAAGGGGTCGAACCTTTGGAACAAGATGGTCCTGCCGGTGCGCTGGCTGAACAATGACGACTTCTACCCGGACCGCGAGGCCTATCTGCCAGTGCCGGATCCAGACAAGGAGCCGGAGACGTTCGAAACCCTGGAATGGGCCATGCAGCCAGGCGATGCCGTGCTGTTCGATTTCAGGACCGTCCATGGCGCGAGGGCCAACATGACGGATCGGCGGCGCCGGGCGCTGTCATTACGCTGGGTCGGCGACGACGCCCGCTATGTGGAGCGGCCGGGCCGCACCTCGCCACCCTATCCCGGTCATGAGATGACGGCGGGTCAGAAGCTGCGGGAAGACTGGTTCCCGGTCATTTGGAGAGCGGGCTCGAACTCGTAAAATCGCGTCTGCGTCCTCCGCCAGCCGCCGTCTACTTTGAAAGGTCCTGCGCCAACATGAGGGCGTTACCGTCGGGATCGTAGAAGGTCGCGATGCTGACCATCCCTTCGATGGTTTCGGTTTCACCATCAAACTTCACATCGACATTTTCCAAGGCTGCGCGCGCGGCCGCGATGTCCGCCACACCGAAGACCGGAACCGTATTGCCGGGTTTGGGCTCGGATTGTTCGCCCAATCCCAGAGTGACACCTTCGGTGTTGGTCCGCATCTCGCTCCAGCCGGCTTCATCGATATGAAAGAGCAGCTCGAAGCCGAGGTTTCTCTCATACCATTCCGCACTGGCATGCCTGTCACGGACGGAAAGAGCCAAAGTGATCGTATTGTCCAAAGAAACCACGGGCATAACGCTTCCTTATGTATCAAAAATATAGTAACTATAATTTATGGAAATCATGCTGCTTGTCAATCTCACATCCAAGGCCTGGTCGTTGAAAATTCTGGCCCTTTTGCATTCCGGCACGCCAGGCCGGCAGGCCTCTTTGATAGCAGCAACCAACGCAAGCCGAAGCGCGTTTGCATCAAGCCTAAATCATCTGATTGAACTTGGTTTGCTGGAGAAAAACCCCGGGCATGGCCATCCCCTGCGGCCAGAGTTCCGCCTGACCAGGACCGGTGTGACGGCTGCCGCAATCGCCAGCAGGATTCTTGAGATTGCGCCCGGAACCGACGCCTTCGCCATAATAAAGCGCAGCTGGGTCGTGCCCATCCTGGCCGTAACGAACTCGCCAAAACGCTTTTCGGTCATAAAATCCGGATTGGGCGCAATCACCGATCGCGCCTTGTCAAAATCGCTCTGCGTTTTGGAGAATCAGGCCTGGCTCAAACGCGAAATAGACCTCTCCCAACGTGCCCCCTTTCCCACGTATCATGCGATCAACGCAGGGCGGGAAATCAACCGAGCGATTGATTTGCACCTCTAGGAAGCACCAGGACACCAGAAAAGAAAAAGCTGCGGCCGGAACTTAATCCAGCCGCAGCTTTCCCCAATTTGTGCCGAGAACGCTTACTGCTTGGTGGCGCTGCCGTTCGCCTGGGCGCCGCCATTCTGCATTTGAGCCGCAGCTGCAGCCGCGACCGCAGGATCGGCGGAGGGAACCGCTGCTTTCGCATTGCTCGCGGAATAGCCAACGGACTTTTCATCCAAACGGCGGATGTTCCCCTCGATAAACGCGCCCGCGTCTATCGCCAGGGTGCTGTGGGAAATATCGCCGGTGACCCGGGCAGACTTCGCCAACACGACGGAAGAAGCTTGAAGCTGGCCGTTGATGCTGCCGCAGACGCGCACGGAGTCGGCAACGACCGAACCGCGCACCTGAGCTTTTTCGCCGATGGTCAGGGTCCGGCTGGAAATATCACCCTCGACCGTGCCGTCGACCTGGAGGTCGCCGCTGCTGGTCAGGTTCCCCACGATCGTCAGATCAGCGGAGATGATCGAAGGCACGCCAGTGTCCCGGGACGATGCCGACTGCTGGCCGGCGTCGTTGGACTTGGGTGCTTCGGTGTTGGACTTGGAGGATTTCGAAAACATCAGTCAGCCAACCCTATAAATCAGTTCGAAAAGAGGTAACGCACGAATACCGTCGGCGCAGGCGGTTCTTCGGGCCGTTCCCTGCCGAAAGGCGGCGGGATACTAGCACGAAATCAGGCGGCGTTAACCAATAACATCGGCCCATCCGCCCTGCGCAAACTCACGTGCAGCGCAAATCATGTGTTAACGGAAGATAGCATAAGAATGGTTAACGGAATCCAAACGGCGCGCACCTGCGATTGATTCAGGGCAACTTGCTTTCCGCACAGCCGAAAGCGCCCGCCGCTCCAGACACGGCGGGTTCTTTCGACACAAGGCAATCAGTTCTTGAAGACGTGCTTGCCGGCCAGCAGGAACTTGCGGGGATCGACCGGTTTTTTGTTGAACAGCACTTCGTAGTGCACGTGTGGACCGGTGCTGCGGCCAGAACTGCCCAGCAAGCCAATCTTGTCTCGGTTGGCGACAACATCACCCTTACGAATCATGATCTTGCGCAGATGCGCATAGCGGGTGCGAATGCCGTTACCGTGGTCGATTTCGATGAAGCGGCCGAAGCGGCCTTTCCAGCCGGCGTAGACCACCTTGCCAGGAGCGGTGGCATAAACCGAGACGCCGGGTCGCGCCGCGAAATCCAACCCGTTGTGACGCGCTGTGCGGCCGTTGATGGGGTCGCGGCGTTTGCCGAAGGTACTGGTGATACGATACTGGTCCAGCGGCGGTGCAAGCGGCAGGATCGAGACCACCTCCTGCAGGGCGGCCCAGCGGTTCAGCCGCCAATCCAGCGAAGCCATAGCTTCATCGTATTCACGATCACTTTCCGATTCGAAGTCGCGCCCGACTGGGACGAAAGGTCCGCCCTGACCATTCAGCCGCTCACCAACGCCACTCAAAAGGTCGTCGAGGTTCAAACCGGTCATGGCGACAGTGCGTTCCATAGCCTCGATACCCAGCGTCGTGCGCTCGGTCAGGCGGCGCAGCACGATGCTCTGTGCATCCTTGACCTCGCCCATTTCCTGGCGCAGCGAGACAATCTGCGTTTTGAGCTGACCGTTCTCTTCAGCAAAACGCAGAGCCTTGTCTTCCATCTGCGCCAAAACCTCACGTGTCGAAGACAATTCGGCGTTGAGACTTTCGCGCCGATCCGCATTGGCTGCGAGACGGCCATTCAATGCAGCAATCCGGGCTTCCACCAGAGCCTGCGCTGCGAGATGGTTTGCCCGCGCCGCATTGGATTCAGCCATTGCGCTGTCGAAAGCCAAGCGTGAGCTTTCCAGATCTTCGGAGAGGCCAGCCAGATCGGCTTCCAGACCCTGCTTTTCCTCCAGAGTCGAAGCCAAGGTGCTCTCGACGTCCTGAAGCTTGCGTCCAAGACGCTCACGCGCCTGAACGACCTCTTGCCGGCCGGCCTCGGTGTTTTCCAGGGTATCCTGGATTTCGTCCACCTGGCTCTTCAACGCAGAACTGCGGCCCGCGATCTTCAGAAGATCGCTCTCGAATTTCTGTAATTTCTCGCGCAAGCCTTCGCGCGCGATCACCACGCGGGCACGCTCTGTGCTGGAGCTTTTCAGTTCTTCCTGGATAGCCGCCAGTTCGTTCGGTGCGACCCGGCCGCTGCCCAGGCGCGAAAGCAGGAGATCCTGGTTCTTTTCCAGGCCTTCCGTGATCTCGGCGAATTGGTTGTGGTATTCGGAGACTTCAGCGAGCAGCTCGAAGTAAGCCAGCTTCTGACGCTCGATCTCGGCGTCCTTAGCCGCCAGCGCAGCCTTGGTGTCAGCGTTTTGCGAGTTCAGGAGACCGCCCATGAAAACAGCGCCACTGGTCGATACCAGGACCCAGGCAATCGCCGCAACAGCGCCGCCGGCAACGCACTTTTGCAGGCGGGAAGACAAACGAATGAACTTAATCTCATCGTTCGACCGCAGGTGAATCTCGCGTGGTACGAAGACGCGGTCGAGAAAAGCCGTAATGCGGCCTTTCAATCCCGAAGCGGGCACTCGATCCTTCTCCCTTTCCGTCCGGTCCGTCATGTCAGCGCACTCCGTTCACAGAGCCTGCATCGCGACAAGCGGTTGCCAGCCACCCGCTGCAAGCTCCCGGCACGCACCCGGGAACAGCGCCGACTGTTCCTTGACGAATGATCCCCAACGCCCATCGAAGCTTTGCGTCAATTGAATGACTGCAAACAAACAAAAAGGGCGCAAAATTCAAAGCGCGACGAAAGTAACCAGCGCACATATCCTAGGCAAGTCCTTACTCTTTCACCCCCGGCTCAGAACAGATCAAGCCGTTCGCAGGCTAAAGGTACGAAGGATCTCTATAAAAAGGGGTTAATGAGCAGCTTACTTGTCGCAAAAGCCATTGATATTACACAAAGCGTACTGCCGGTTACCTCCGAGGCGGGGGATCTTTCATGCAATAGGAGATTGCCAAAAATCTCGCAGCATCAACCGGGCCTCACGGGTTCCGGCCCGTCATCAAGGTCGATCCTTACAAAGATTTGAAGACGCTCGGCGGTCGTTCTAACGGGGCCGAAGCCAAAGGGGCACTGCTTCAAGCCGCCGCGCCAACGGCCTCTAAGACCGTAAGTGTCTGCTTGCGTCCAAGCGCACGATCGTGAAGCTCGGCCAAAAGCAGATTCCGCGCTTCCGGGCTTTTCCGGCAGAATTCGGTAAGGCTGTCAGCCCAACCGCAGTCGAGGCAGATCTGCAGACCGCGTTCCAGTTCAGCCGTCGTATCAGAGTCCAGTAACATCTGGAAGGCAGTCCGCCTGACCAGGGCTGAGGGATCCTTCAAAGCGTCGAATTTTGTTTCGCCGAGGGAACCACACAAGCTCTTTAAAGCGGCCGCGCGCACAACTGGATCCTGATCGTCTATAAGCGGCAGCAAACTGTCCCGTGCGACCTGCCCGCAGTTTCCCGCCGCCTGAACCGCGGCACCTCTGATGAGCGCATTCTCATCTTCAAGGCCCGCCATAAGGACGGAGAGGACCACAGGAGATAGAGATTCCGTCTCAGAACGCCGCTGAATAGCCGCGAAAGCTGCGCTCCTAACCGCCTCAGTGGCGGAGCTCGCCGCCGCTGCGCATAAAGCCGCCTCAATCTTCTCTCCTGCGCAAGAGGCCGCGATAGGCAACCCCACCAGCTGTAAATCGAGAACGATATCATCAGGTCCATCGACCGCTACGCGCCGGCGATACTTGCCCTGGCCCCTAACGAGGGGTTCAGTCTGCCCTTGATAGGAGCGGTCACCTGCCCGCGGGCTCTCAAGCCGCTGTTCGCTTTGGGTTTCCTCAGGGGTATGGATTTCAGCACCCGCCTGAATTGCCGCCAGCGTGGAGGTCGGGAATTGCAGATTCACGACATTGCTCTCAGCATCCTTGTCTAGGGCGTCCTTGTCTGGGGCGTCCTCATCCGGAGCGCCGGGCCGATCGGTGAGAATATCGCCTTCACGGGAAATTCGAATGCGGGCCCGTTCCTCGTCCTCGACCTTCGAAGCGCTCAGAGATTCGGAGGGCTGCGCGTCATTATCTTTGTTTGTATCGGCAACAGACGTCAGACGGCCCGCGATCGCAGCGGCCAAAAGATCGCGCGCAGGCTCTGCGAGCGCCGCGTCGCCGGACTCCGTAAAGCTTAGAAGGGTTAGGAGAGCCGCCGCCCGGATCTGGCGGGCCGGGTCGGTAATCGCCGTCTCCAGGGTCGCGACAACCTCTGGCGCGGGGGTCTGCGTCAACGCGCGCAGCGCCGCGATCCTGACCTCAAGAGATCGATCAAGCTCGAGCGCAATTTCCTGGAGCGGTGCGTTTGCCGCAGATCCACAAAGACGAGGTAGATAGCCAGCCGAAGCGGCTGCCAGCACAGGTCCCGAAGTCGTCAGCCAGGCTTGGACATTTGCGCCGAGATCTTCGGGAACTGTCGCGCCCGGATCCGACAGCAGCAGCTCCAGGGCCGCGGCGCGGATGGACTCGTCGACGTCCTGCAAAGCCGTCAGAGCAAAGTCTGGGCGTTGGATGCCCAACCTTTGCAAGGCTGCCAGGCGCACGGAGGCAGCAGGATCTTCGCGCAGAATCCGCTCCAATGACGAATCATCTGAGGCAAGGTTCTGGACCGCGAGGCCGCGGACATCGGGGCTGGCATCCTGCAGCAACAGCTCCATGACCGGCTCAAGGGCTTTTGGCTGCGCCTTGGCGAGGGCAATGAATGCCTGTTCGCGAACCCTCGGCATCTCATCGTGTAGGAGCTTCAAGAGACTGGCGATGCCCTTGCCCGGGATAGCGGCAAGCGCCCCAAAGACGACATCGTTGAGTTCCTGTCCCATCTCGTCGTCGCGCGCAGCGAGCAGGTCGTCGACGCAGTCCGCGGCCTTCAGCAGGCCAAGTGCTTCGATGGCGGCGACCTGAATGTCGAGCCAGTCATCCCACATACCGGCTTCGTCCTCCCAGGCGACGTCGTGATCGCAACGGTCTTTCGCCAGGGCCGCAAGCAGGGGAATCGAGGTTCGGTCCTCGAGACGGGCGAGCGCCTCGATCGCCGCGAGCTTCACTTCCTTGATGGGATCGCCGAGCAGTGAGCGACGGATCGTGTCGGCATCCTCGGGCCGGGCGCAGCGGACCAATGCCCCCATGGCATCGGTCCGCACGTCCGGGTCTTCATCCAGCAGCGCCTCGACCAGAGCTGCTGCGGCTTCGTTGCCGCCCAGGACGGCGAGCGCCCGCGCCGCCGCGCAACGCAAGACCTCGTTTCCATCCCGAAGGTGCTGAACGACCGGTCCGGTATTCTCCGGTGAAAGATCCGTCGGCAGCTTGGCGGCAACCATCATTGCAGGCTCCTTTCTCTTACAACTGTCCTCTTACGCCTGCTCGAGACTAAGCGATATCGCGGCGGGCGAAGGACATGGCGCGGTACTGCCGCTTGTAGGGGCTTTCGCCCAAACGACGCACCTTGCCTACACCCATTTTGTAGTTGTAGTTGCCGCTGATCCAGTCGACGACGCGCCCGGCCAGCGCGTTCGCAGGCTGGCTGGTGTGCAGGAAGTCCATATAGCCGACCCCCTTCTTCACCGCCGGGGTCACGATAACCACCGCCGTGATCGACGCGCGCGTCAGCTCGATATGACCGTTCTTCAGCAGTGCGGCGAAATCGAAGTCATCGCCTTCAATGCCGATGATCGTGTCCTTCTGCACCGGGATGCGGTCCGAATAGAGCAGCACATAGTCGCCCGATTCCACACCGTAAGCCGCAGCATCATCAGGATGCAGTTCGATCCAGTTTTCCGGCCAGCGCTGGACGATGTACGGCCGCCGCCGGTCGTCGTATCCGGACTGCCAGCGTTCGTTGATGCGACCAGAGGTCATCCAGATCTCGCCTTCACGCGGCTTCAGCCATTCCCAGTAACTGGAGAAGAGCGACCAGGGCGCTTTCTGCAGATTGCATTTACCGGTCTGCGTATTGAAGTGCGTGAGCTTCTTGTTGAAGACCGTACCGCCGGCGGGCCCGTCATCGGGCAGAACCCGATTGACGTCATGCAGACGTTTGGTCTCTTCCAGCGTACCGTCGGCCAGCATCAGGACCGGACCCTGGATGCCGTTGGTGCCGAACTCACCGAGCTTCTGGTGCAGGGTTTTGCCCTCGCGATGGGCAGCCACCTTGACCATGTGGAAGTCCTTGCGCGAACCGCGGGAACGGCGCGACCCCTCTTCCAACACCTCGTTGGAGTCTTTCCAGTCGAAACCCTCGAAGCCCATCTTCTTGGAGAGCTGGGCAATGATCCACCAGTCCGGCTTCGCCTCGCCCGGCGCATCGTAGAACTTCGGATAGAGCCGGATGCGCCGTTCGCCGTTGGCCCGGGTAAAGGTATCCTCACCCCAGCCGGCCGCCGGGAAGACGATATCCGCGTAGCGCGCACCGATCGGATCGACCAGATAGATGTCCTGGTTCCAGACCACCATGCCGCCGGAGTCGACCCGCTTCTTCAAGGTGTCGATGATATCGGCCTTGTCGAAGCTCTGAACCTGATGCGGGTTGCGCGTCGTCAGTTCGTCGAACTTGGCCTGCAGCGACTGGGAACCGCACATGGCCTGCACCCAGGTGGTGCCGATCACATGGGCGAGCCGCGTATGGCCCGACATGAGGTAACGGTCCGTATCCATGGCCCGGCGGCGACGTCCCGGCAGCTTCTCCGGGCTTTTGTTACGCGGATAGGAACCGCCGCGCAGACCGCCACGCTGGTGGCCGCCAGCACGTCCGATCACCTGGCCGGGGCGTCCGCCGCAGCCACAGATGATACCCAGAGACGAAATGGCGTTGGTGTTGCCGGTGTTGTTCGACCAGTAAAAGCCCTTCTCGATCATGATCGAGGTTTTGGGCCGCGTGCCGTCCGCCTTGGGCTTCGCCATCCATTCGGCCGCGGTGTAGATCTTCTGCACGTCGATCTGGGCGATCTCGGCGGCCTTTTCGGGAACGGCATAGTCCTGTTCCAGCAGCCACTTCTTCCAGTCCTCGAAGCCATTGGTCTGGAATTTGCCCCAGGTGGTGCGCCACTGCCACGGGGTGTTGCGCGTGCCCTGACCGAAGCCGGAGGAGCTCTCCCACTTCGAGTTGACCCAGTTCTTGATCCACTCCGAATCTTCCCAGCCGTTCTCGACGATCACCCGCGCGATGGCGAGCACCACCGGCAGATCGGTGCCGGGCTGGATATCGATCATCATGCCGCCGTTCTTTTCGGCATAGGCGACGCCGCCCGTGCTGCGCGGCAGCAGGAAGATGGCTTTCTGGCCATTCTGGATACCCGGCATGATCCAGTCGGTGAAGAGGATGGTCTTGGACTCGTAAGGGTCCGTGCCGCACATCAGCAGGGTCTCGGCGTCGCGCCAGTCCTCGTAGGCGGGCCCGAAGTTATCGAAGCCTGCGTCACGGAATCCCGGCGTAGAGGTCACGTCCGACGGCGTGTCGTGGAAGGTAAAGTTCGCCGTGGAGATGTTCCGCAAGGCATACTTGGTAATGGCGTAGGTGTTCTCCATGTAGCCGTAGGAGAAGGTCTTCACGCCGTAGGCATTGGTGCCGTGATGGTCCAGCACGTGCCGGCCAACCTCGGCCGCGATATCAAGCGCAAAGTCCCAGGTCACCGGCATCAGCACGCCGAACATCCGCACCATGGGCGACTTCAGCCGGTCGCGGGTCGGGGTCTGGGGATTGTAGACCTTCTGCGCGATGGCACCGCCGCGGATCGAGGAGTTGCCGCGCGGATTGACGAACTCGGTGTCCTTGTCCGGGATAATCACCACATGGTGCGGTTCGCCGTTGTGCAGCACGATGTTGTGTTGGTTCGGCGCAATCCAGGCGCCGAGCGGGGCAACCGGAAAGTCCTCGCCGAAGGCGTTCTGATCGGCAGCCGGCCCGCCGACCTTCCCGCCACGCACCGGCCAGCGGTAGACCTTGTAACCGCAGGCGACGATACAGTAATCGCAGGCCGTGGAGATGACATCCGCATCGGGCGGCGGAAGCGGCACAGACTCTTCGGGGACATAATACGGGGTAGACATAATAGCTTCTCCTTAGCCCTGAAGATTGTCGAAACGGCCGTAGATCAGGCCGAACATGCCGACGGCGTAGATGTCGTCGCCTTCCAGCTCCAGCAGTACCTGCGGCAAGGACTGATAGGCCTGACCAGAGATGAAGATACCGTGGCGGGAAAGATCGAAAGTGGTCAGGTGCAGCGGACAGGGTCCGAGCGCCTTATCTGCCGGCTGGTAGGTGCCCTGCAGCGAACCGCCTTGATGGGTGCAGGTGTAGTTGAAGGCCACCACGTCCTTGTCCGGCCCCAGGCCGCCGCCGGCTTCGGTGCCGAGCTTGACCAAAATGGACTCCGCGTATTGTCCCTCGTCCGGGTATTCGAAGTCGAAAGGCTCATCGACCTTCAGGGAAGACAGTTTGGTGATGAACTTGCGGGGATAGGTCGCAACCACGGCCGGAGTCTGTGCCTCCGCGAGGCCCGGAATACCGACCATCACCACCGTAGTGGCAAGGCCGCCGGTCAGTAGAAACTGACGCCGGTTCATCAGGCACTGTCTTGTGCCGGCTTTCTTGGCTTCGCCGTTCTCGCCGTTGACGGCGGCTGCGATGCGGGGATCGATCGTCATCTCGTCCCTCTCCTTCTAATTCTGAAGCGCTGTGGGCAGCGGTTCCATCTCCGGGATATCCGGCTCTTCGATCAGGATCTCCTCGCCCGACAGGGACTCGAGGAAGGCCACCAGATCATCGATTTCACTGTCGCTCAGGCCGAGCGGCTGGATCAGCGGTGACTTGGTCTCGCTGAACTCGTTCTCACCGCCGCCTTCGTTGTAGAAGACCACTACGTCGCGCAAGGTCTCCAGCATGCCGTTGTGCATGTAAGGGAAGGTGTACTTGGTGTAGCGCAGGCTGGGCGTGCGGAACTTGCCTTTGTGGCGGGCGTCCTTGGTACGGAAATAGAGACCGGGATCGTCCTTGGTCTTCCGATAGAGCTCCTCGGTGGAACCCTTGGCATAGAGTTCGAAACGGAAGGTGATCTGCGCGAGCTCGTCTTCCTCCCAACCCGAGTAAGGCGGAACGCCCAGATTGTAGTATTGCTCATCCGACAGCAGCGGACCGTTGTGGCAGGCGATGCAGTTGCCCTTACCCGCAAAAAGTTCGAGTCCCCGCTTCTGCTGTTCGCTTAAGGCCGCGTCGTCGCCACGCATATAGTTGTCGAAAGGCGTGTCGGTCTGCACCAACGTGCGCTGGTAGGCCGCAATGGCCATGTAGGCGTGGCGGATGTTCGGCCAGTCGTCGCCGAAGACTTCGGCAAAGCGCTCGCGGTACTCTGGGACAAAAGCAAGCCGGGCCTCCATCATGTCGTCTTCGCCGTTACCGGCCACACCGCCGCGTGCCGCCGAGCGCGCCTGGGCTTCCAGCGACTTGGAGGCGCCAGCCCAGAAGAGCTTACTGTAGTAGGCCGAGTTGATGATGGTCTGGCTGTTGCGCCAGTGCGTCGTCGCGGGATAACCGAAGCTGATCGGCGCCTGAACCGCCCAGCCTGCGTCCGGCAGGTGGCAGGCGGAACACGGCATGGCGTAGTTGCCAGAGAGGATCGGATCGAAGAACAGCTTTTTGCCGAGTTCGATCTTGGCATCTGTCATGGGATTATCGGCCGGGATCGGCGGCGGGCCCAGCGGTGCCAGCCCCTCCGGCCGCGGATCCGCCGCCTGGGCGCCAGACGCTGAAAGAGATACGATCAGGGCAGCGCCGATGGTTCTGAGTGCGTTCATGATCGCCTCCTTCAATTCTTCGTTTCGCGCCAGTTTTCGATCAGCTCGTAGCCGTAGTCGTCTTCGCGCCAGACGTAGTCGTCGTGATCGAAGCTCTCACCGCTCAGGGCCTCCAGGAATGCGATAAGATCGGCTTTCTCGCTCGGCACCAGACCAAGAGGCCGCAAGCGCGGATCCTTTAGCGGATCGTCTCCGCCGCCGGCGTCGTAGAAGTCGACCACCTCTTCCAGCGTCTCGAAGACACCGTTGTGCATGTAGGGCGCGGTCCAGGTCAGCTCGCGCAGCGTGGGAGTCAAAAAGCTGCGTGCCGCCTCCGGGTCATGGCCGCGGACGTAGGCGCCGAGATCCTCGCGCAGGTTCATGTAGTTTTCGATGCCCATGAACTTCGCGTAGGTCACGAAGGCCGAGTGGCGCGCGGGATCGCTCCAGATATCGCCGTTGCCTGGCACTCCGGTGTTGTGGGGCTGATCGTCTGTGAAACGGGCCCCCGAATGGCAGGAAACACAGCCGGCCTTACCCTCGAACAGGCCTTGCCCCCGCTGAGCGGCCGCGGACAGCGTTCCCTCGTCAATGGGCGCGCCGCGCGAGACGATGGTCTGCATGAAGGCTTGGAGCGCGTTGCGCGCGCCGCCGTTCGACGGCTCCTTCATTCCGGCCGCCTTGAACATCTTCACGTAGACCGGATCCTGCTTCATGCGTTCCTGCATGATGCGCATATCCATGTTCATCATGTAGGTTTCGGTGATCATCTCACGCGCAACGTCGTTGAGGTTCGTGCCCAAACGTCCATCGTGGAACCAAGCCGCGCGGTAGCCGACGTTTGCCAGCGTCGGGGCATTACGGAAATGGCCCGCGCCGGTGTAAGCGGCCGAGAGCGCTTCGCCATCGGTAAAGGCCTTGTCCGGTTGGTGGCAGGTGGCGCAAGCGAGCGTCGTGTCGCCGGATAGCCGGGTGTCGTAGAACATGCGCTTTCCGAGATCGGCGAGCGCGGGCTTAACCTCCATGGGTTTGATCGGCCCTGTGTCCTGCGCCAGTGCCGAAGACCCGGCAAACGCGGTTAGGGCAAGGGCGAGTATCAGTCTCATCGACGTCCTCCTGTCACAGGGCCGAGCCTTTCCGACGCGGCATGCGCGGGACGTTAGGCGCTCGCGCGTGGGGACGTCCTTGATTGAAATCAATAGGGGGCAAGTTTTTCCATTTGGTTGTATTTTCGCCCCCGATCGCCCTGCGACATCCGGTCACAGGCAGCAGCGCAAAATCGGTATCAACAGTTGATGCAGATCAACGAAGCCTCACCAGCCTGGCGTTACTTAAACCCCAGACAATCTTGGGGGCTTGCCATGGACGTGTTTCAAAGCTGCTGCTGCACTGAGACCCCCGTTCTTCCCGACCACGCGCCGTGGAACGGACTTTCGGAAAACTGCAAAAGCGATCTGCTGGAAACGGCGACACACAGCTATCTGACGCGCGGTGAGGAAGCCGCTTCCGACGTCTGTATCGTGTTGTCGGGCGCGCTCGCCGTCGAGCGTGAGCTGTCCGACGGGCGGCGCGTTCTGAGCACCCTGTTCCACGCAGGCGACCTCATTGACCTCCGGCGCAGTGAACGGATCCGTCAAGGTCGGTTGATTGCCTTAAAAGACTCCGAACTCCTAATGCTGGATCAAGAGCGCGTCGCGCTTTGCACCGATCAGCATAGCGATCTCGCGAGCGCCTTTATCGGCCAGCAGGGCAACCACTTTGCCCGCATGCGTGACCATGTGACAGACCTGGCGTCCAAGACGCCTTTCGAGCGTATGGCCTCGGTCTTATTCGAGTTCAAGCGCTGGCCTGGCAGCAGCGGTGAAAAGAAGGAATGCAACAGCATCCAGATCCCGATCCTACGGATCGACATTGCGGACTATATCGGTGTGAAGCCCGAGACGGTGAGCCGGGCGATCCGCAAACTGGAAAAGGAACGGCGCATCGCAATACCGGAGCCCGACCGTGTCTTTATGATCGACGTTCCGGCCATGCGTCAGATCGCCAACGGGGGCCGGCCAAGACAGTCAAGGCAGCACGCCTGATCATGTAAGCCGCCGCGTAGCTAGAGGCGCTTGGCGATTTCCTCGAGCATCACCTCCGTCGCGCCGCCGCCGATGGCTTGAATTCGGGCGTCCCTGGTCATGCGCTCGATAGGGCATTCACGCATGTAGCCCATGCCGCCGTGGAACTGGAGGCAGTCGTACATCACCTCGTTGACCAACTCGCCGCAGTAGGCCTTGATCATGGAGACTTCCTTGACGACCTCCTCGCCCGCCGCATCCCGTGATGCAGTGGCGTAGACGAGTTGCCGGCCAGCCTCGACCTTCGCAGAGAGCATTGCCAGTCGCTGTCGAATGGCCTGCTTTTCCCAGAGCGGCGCGCCGAAAGCTTTTCGCGTGCGGACATAGTCGAGTGTGAGATCGAGCGCGGCCTGGGCCTCGCCCATGGCCATGGCGCCCAAAACGATACGCTCGTTCTGGAAGTTACGCATGATGGCGTAGAAGCCCTGCCCCTCCTGACCGAGCAAATTCTCTGCTGGGACGAAGCAGTCTTCAAAGACCAACTCCGCCGTGTCGGATGAACGCCAGCCGTGCTTGTCCAGCGCCCGGCTCACCTTGAAGCCTGGTGTGTCTTTCTCCAACAGAAACATGGTGACGCTCTTGCTGCCGCTTTCGTGATCGCCTGTTTTGGCCGCCACACAGTAAAGGTCTGCATGGACGCCGTTGGTGATGAACATCTTCGCGCCGTTGAGAAGAAATCCGTCTCCTTGCCGGCGCGCGGTCGTGCGGATCGATTTTACGTCCGAGCCCGCATCCGGTTCTGTCACGGCGACCGCTGTGATGAGCTCTCCCGCGACGACACCGGGCATATAGCGATCACGCTGTGCGTCGCTGCCAGCATTGAAGATATGCACCGAAGCCATATCCGTGTGCACCAAAGCTGTTATGGCGAAGCCTGAGTAGGTCGAGCGCCCCAGTTCCTCAGCAAGCACGACCGTCGCCCGGGTATCCAGATCCGATCCGCCGTAGATTTCCGGATAGCAAATGCCAAAGAATCCGAGTTCACCCATCTTGCGCAGGGTTTCGCGCGGCACAGATCCCGCTTCTTCCCAGGCATCGGCATGAGGTAAGACTTCCTCCGCAACGAAGCGCCGGATCTGGTCGCGCAGCAGGCGCAACTCGCTAGAGAAAAAAGCGCCGTCGGGCATGATCGGTCTCCTCCCGGTCCGGTCATTCCAGACACAGTGTTCACATCACCGCAGCGTCACCGGACATTTCTTATCTCGGCATTCTCGCTCGCAAGGCCCTTCTCTTTCAAGCTTGCCCCATGCCGTCTCAATCCAGTCGATGCGAGAATGAGGGTAACCGCAAGGATCGGCGCTGCAATCGCGACCCCGAAAGACAGAGCGGGAACCGTCGGATAGACGCCACCCAATGCCGCTCCAAACGCGTAGCCAAGCGTCTGCGCTGAACCGAAGGCACCCATAGACCGCCCCGCACGTCCCCCTTCTTGTGCTGTAGCGGCAAGAACTGCGCATGCGGGCAAGGCAATGGCGATGGCAGCACCCGTCAGCAGGGCGCCTAAGAGAAACAACCACTCGGCATGTCCCCAGGACACCAGAGCCAGTGCAGCGCTGAAGACGGTCACTGCAATGGCGAGCGCTGCAACGGCATGACGCTGGAGACGCTTGATCACAAAGACCTGCATCGCCAAAGCCGCCAGCGCGGCCGCTGTCAGTAAGAGTCCGACAAACTGGCTAGCGGTGGTCGCCCCATAGCCGAAGCGGGCTTGTGCATGCAGGCCTATGGAGAACTGAAGCTGGCCCAGACTCATGCAAAGCAACGCAACGATCAGAAGCAAGACTGGAAGTACCGTGTCTTGGAAACCGCGTCGTGAGGTCGCCGCTTCCCCTGCAGATGCAGGAAACCCTCGCGCCTGCGAATCTTGCAACAACCATACGGCTCCGAGCGCCAGGACTGCGAAAAGCGTTACAAAATGAAGCGGCGCCAGCGGCGCTAACAGAAGCAAGACAGCCGCCACTGGTGGACCAGCAAAGCGCCCGAGCGTCATCGCCATCCGTAGGGCGCCGAACTTCGACATCATCTCCGCATCGCCATAAAGATCGGCCATCCAGGCCTGCGCAACCGGGAAGACGGCAGCCGCCGACAGGCCGTAAATCACACGGGACAGCAGAAGCAGATAGAAGCCCTGCTCCATGGCGATCATGTGCCGCGCGGCCAGTTCAATCGTCAGCGCCAAGCCAGCGTGACCGATCAAACTGCCGGCGCATCCGTAGAGCAAAACCCGACGACGTCCCCAGCGATCGCTCAAGCGGCCCCAGAGAGGCGCGGCACAGATAAAACCGACGATCCCAAGCGTTATGACAAAACTAAGGCTTCTGAAATCAATTCCAGTCGATTCGCCGATTACGGGAACCATCACAAACAAGAGTGACTGTGCAACCGCTGTCGCACTCAACGCGAGGCACAGCGGTATCTCGACGCCGGAAGGCATCAACCCTTTAGTGTGATAAATTCGTGTAAAAATCTTATTTATCCAATTATTATAATATGATGATGGAATCTCACTGCGCGATGAAGGCACTATAAAAAAGAACATTCATGATTGCAATTAAGAATCATTTGCATTATTGAACTGCGCATCGGCGACACCGCTTTTCAGGTTGAACGATGCGAACACCTCAAAATATCGACCCATCGATTTCCGCTTTTCTCAACGCATTGTTGCGGGAATTCAAGGGTTGGACGATCCGCACAGATGTCTTGGCGGGTGTAGAGCGGGAGCTGCTATCGATTCCTCTCGCATCGCAGGACAGCAAGGTCTTCATCAGACTTCGGAATAACTCGGAGGCGGGCCGCTACGCTTTCCTGCCCCCTCTCCTCCTCGGGCAAGAGCCGGCATCGGCACGCGCGATCGATCTTATGACCTTTGCCGCTCTCCTACTTCACAACAGCGAAATCGTGGGGGAAGTCTCTCCCAACGCACGGTCGCTGTTCCTGACCCGACTGGCTGACAGTATCCACAGCCTGGACGCGGCGGTAGACAACCGCAAATCGGACCTGGAGCGGATCTTTCGGACGCCGCACAGCTTCGCTGAGTCCGAACAAGCCCTCCTGCTGGGGCACCCGGTCCACCCGACACCGAAGAGCCACGACGAATGGAGCGACGAGGAGGTGCGCCTTTTCGCGCCCGAGTTTGCCGCAGCCTTTCCCCTGCGCTGGATGCTGGTTCATCGGCACTGCCTCGATGCAGCGGGAACCGACGATTTGCCACTGCGGCAGGCGCTGAACGATCTTATTACCGACGATCCCGACTTTCCTGAACAGGCGTTGACGCTGATCGAGAACGCACCGGAGCACCTGCCGATGCCGATGCATCCCTGGCAGGCGCTCCAAGTGCTGTCTCAGCCTGAGATCCGGGCGATGCTCGCCAAGGGTGACCTGATCGATCTGGGAGTGATGGGCTCGCCCTTCCTGCCCACATCTTCTGTCCGGTCGCTCTACGGCGCACATGCCCCCTTCATGTTGAAGTTCTCGCTCAGCGTCCGCCTGACCAATTCCGTGCGCGTGCTGCTGCCCAAGGAATGGGAGCGCGGCAAGCAGATCCACCGACTCTTTGCGACACCGCTCTGGCAGGAAATCTCCGCTCGCTTCCCAAGTTTCCACATCCTCAGCGAGCCGGTCCACATGGCGTTACGCAGCGCCGACGGCCAAACGATCCGGGAAACCGCAGTACTGTTTCGCCAGAATCCCTTCAGAGGCGCGGCAGCTGAGAACACGGAAGTTATGGCCAGTCTTTGCCAGGATCATCCCCTTGGCGGGAAAAGCCGCCTCGCCGAAATCGTGACGCGCATCAGCCAACGCGAAGACTGCGATGGCCCGTCGGCGGCGGAACGCTGGTTCGCCCGCTTTCTCGAAATCGTCTTGCGGCCATTCCTGCAGATCCAAGCGGATTACGGCCTGCTGTTCGGCGCGCATCAGCAGAACACCATCCTGGTATTGGAGAACGACTATCCCGCGGCGGTCTACTATCGCGACTGTCAGGGCACAGGCCACAGCAGCAGCGCGCACGCCACCCTCAAAGCGTTCCTGCCCGAGATCGGTGGCGAGGCGCAGAACACGGTCGACGACGAACTCGGCCACCGCCTTTTCGGCTACTACCTGATCGTCAATAACCTCTTCAACGTCATTGCCTCCCTGGCACAGACCCAGGCGGTTACGGAGGCGCGGCTTTTCGCGCAACTGCGCCGCTTCCTTATCGACCTGCGTGACGCAGGACTGCGCGATCCGGGTTTCGTGAACAAACTGATCGACGAACCTCTGATCTGGTCGAAGGGGAACTTCCTGACCTGCCTGCGCGATATCAATGAAAGCCACGAAGGCGAAGACCAGCTCGCCGTTTATGTGCCGATGGCCAATCCCATCGCCAGCGCACAAAACATCGAACAGCGCGACACCACTTTCCCTGAATCCAACCTCGCCAAGACGGGATGACCAGAATGCAGATGCTGCACAACCAAGCCCAAGGCCACGTGCCGGCGGAACCACCCTTCCCTTCGACTTCTGACAACAGTTTCGCGATCGATGAAGCTGGCGCACAACGGCTCGAAGTTCGACGCGACCCTGCTACCCCGGGGGCCGCGACCCTCTCTCTGCCCGACGGCGGGGCCTCCAGCACCTGGGCCACGCGACCACCGCAGCTGTTGAAGTTGATCGAGCACGCCTTCACCGCCGTAACCGACGCGGACTCAATCTCATTGGAGCGTGATCTCGTCGGCTTAACCTTGCATGGAGATGCGGAGCTCGCACTGCTTTCGCCACAAGAAAACACGCTACTCTCCTGCAACCGAAAGAGCTTTTTCCAGAGTGCATCGCCCTGGCTGCGGAACCTCGGTTCCAGTGCCTACCCGCTGACCAGTATCACGGAAATGGGCAAGATCAAGCATCCGCTGCGGCCGCCCGAACCTGAAGGCCTGGTCTACGAGCGTTTCGACCCAACGCTTGGGATGACCGTCTCCTTCCGCACCATCGATCGAGGACATGACCTAAAGACCTTTCACAGCTGGATGAACGATGGACGCGTGGCCTTTTTCTGGGAACTCGCGCAGTCGGAGGAAGAACTCGCCGCATACCTCGACAAGCTGAACAGCGATCCGCACGCTTTCGGTCTCATCGGTTGCTTCGATGGCGATCCCTTCGGTTACTTCGAAATCTACTGGGCTAAGGAGGACCGGCTCGGCTCTTACTACGACGCCGACGACTACGACCGAGGCTGGCACGGTCTGGTTGGCAATCGCCGCCATCTCGGACATGCCAAGACCTTGGCCTGGCTGCGGGCCGTCACCCACTATCTCTTCATCGATGACATTCGGACCCAAAAAGTGGTCGGCGAACCCAAGGCCTCGCACACGAAGCTGCTGCGCTACGCCGCCGCGGTCGCTTACTACAAGGTCAAGGAATTCGATTTCCCGCATAAGCGATCCGCATTGATGCGCTGCGACCGCGAAACCTTTTTCGAAACGGTGCGTCTATGACTGCGCTTGCCATTGCCGTACCACCGGAAAGGAATGTCCAGCCCGGCATCGATCCAAGACTCTGGTCGAGTGTCCAGCGCCGGCTGGTCGCAAAGGCCCTGAGCGAACTGGCCTACGAGGAGGTTCTTCAGCCGGCAAGAACAGCAGACAAGGACAGCTGGCGAATAACGCTCGGTTCGGGCGTGCGCTACCGCTTTTATGCTGCCGAGCGGATCTGGGGCAATCTCACCATCGACCCCGGCAGCATCGAACGGGACTCGACCCGCGAAGACATCAGCATCTTCCGCTTTGTCGCCGATGCGAAAGACGAGATCGCCATGGCGCCGGCGGACATGGCCTGGTACCTGCGCGAACTGCAGAACACAGCGCTTGCTGACTATCAGCTCGCCGTCCGGAACGAGGATGTCAGTTGCGCCATGCTGGCGGAATTACCGGAGCTGGAACTTCATACCCACCTTGAGGGCCATCCGAAAGCGGTCACCAGCAAAGGCCGGATCGGCTGGGGAACGGAAGACTTCCACGCCTTCGCCCCAGAATCCGGCACGGCCTTTCAACTGGTATGGCTTGCGGTCGAGCGGAAGATCGCCGCAACCGCCATGCTCGACGAGCTCTCGGACTTCGCCCTGCAGATAGATGCGATGTCCGCCGAAGAGATCGATCGCTTGCAAGAAATCTGCACGGCGCGAGGCATAACAGATGCTTACAGACTGGTTCCGGCGCACCCTTGGCAGTGGGACAACGTCATCTCCCAGTGGTTCGTGGAAGAGATCGCCGCAGGTGACCTTGTATATCTGGGGCACTTTGGAGACCGCTTCGCGGCTCAGCCTTCGCTCCGAACCCTAAGCAATGTCGAGCGCAGAAACCGCTTCGACATCAAGCTGTCGCTCTCGATCCTCAACACCTCCTGCTACCGGGGTATTCCCGGGCGCTTCATCCCGATCGGTCCCCGCCTTTCTGTGTGGCTGGACGATTTGGTAGCCAGCGATTCCTTCCTTTCGCACGAACACCGGACCGTGGTGTTGCGAGAGGTCGCCGGTATGCATGTCGCCAACAAGGCCTTTGAGCGGATCGATGACCTGCCCTACCGATACCACGAGGGACTGGGCGTGATCTGGCGGGAGCGGCTGGAACAAAAGCTGGAAGACAACGAACGCGGAGTCATGCTTTCAGCTTTGCATCATCAGGACTGCAATGGCTGCCCCCTGCTGGCGGAGTACATCGAGCGATCCGGGCTCAGCCCGGCGGACTGGCTGGTGAAGCTGTTCGACGAGGTCACCGTACCGCTCTATCACTTCCTCTGCCGACACGGTGTCTCCTTCATCGCCCACGGCCAGAACATCTCGGTGGTTTTGCGCGACTGGGTTCCCACCGCACTCGTGGTCAAGGACTTCCAGGGCGATCTGGATCTCGTCGACCGGCCCTTCGAAGAGCTGAACAGTCTGCCGGACGACATCCGCAGCATCCTGCCCAGAAAGCGGCCGGAAATCATCGTCCACAACATTCTGACCGGCCATTTCGTCACGGTCCTGCGTTTCATTTCGGAGACTGCGGAAAGCTCTGGCGTCTTGAGCGAGCGCGCCTTCTACAGCCTGTTGGCTCAGCGGTTACGCCGCTACCAACACGCCCACCCGGAGCTAAGGGAGCGGTTTGAAGCCCTCGATCTCTTCGCGCCAAAGTTTCCAAGGGTCTGTCTCAACAAGGCCCGCTACGAGATCGGCTACGCCGACTTCAGCCAGCGGCCGAAACCGGCGGTTGGCCAAGACCTCGAGAATCCCCTGTACCGTTTCGATGAAACCCGGACTGAACGATCCGAAAACAAGGACACAGAACTTCCATGACTCAGCCCTCCCACGATCTGATCGGCGTTGGCATCGGTCCCTCCAACCTCAGCCTCGCGGCTCTGCTGGAGCCCGTCACGGATTTCCGCGCGCGCTTCCTCGATGCACGCCCACACTTTAGTTGGCATCCGGGCCTAATGCTGCCGGGCGCACGCTTGCAGACCTCCTTCCTGAAAGACCTGGTCACCGCCGTCGACCCGACCAGCCCCTACTCTTTCCTGGCCTATCTGGTCGAGAAGAAACGCTTTTACGACTTCGTCAATGCGGCTTTCGACAATATCGGGCGTTGTGAATTCGCCGACTACCTGGCCTGGGTCGCCGGGCGGTTAGAAGGTCTCGCCTTTTCTTCGCCGGTGCGTGGGATTGACTTCGACGGCAGGCAATTTGTATTGCGTGGAGACCAGGGTACGGAGACCGCCTCCAATCTCTGTATCGCGACAGGCAACCGCCCGAACCTGCCTGACTGGGCGAGCCGTTCTCTAGGCGACGACTGCTTTCATGCCAGCGAGATCATGCGCGAATCCCGCGATGTCACAGACAAGCGAGTGGTGATCGTCGGTGGCGGCCAGACGGGCGCGGAAGTCTTTCTTGCTTTGGCGCAGGGTCTGTTCGGGCGCCCAGCAAGCGTCAGCTGGGTTAGCCGGCGGCCTAACTTCGATCCCTTGGACGAAACGCACTTCGCTAACGAGATCTTCACGCCGGACTACCTGCAACGCTTCTTCGATCTGCCGGAGGGCCGCAAAGCCGGTATCGTCGAAGAACAGAAGCTCAAAAGCGACGGCATCTCACCGTCGACGATCCGCGAGATCTATCACCTGCTCTATCAGCACCGCCACCTTTCGGATACGCGTTGCCGACTCGCACTGCTCCCGGGGCGGAAGGTTTTCGCGATGCAAGAGCAGCCCCAGGGTATGCTGTTGTCCATCCGCAATCATATGGTCGGCGAGGACGAGACCCTGGCCGCCGACAACGTCATTCTCTGTACCGGTTACCACACGCCCCTGCCCGACTTCCTGGCGCCCCTCAAGGACAGGATGGACTGCGACAGCCGGGGACGGCCGCGGCTGGACCGGAACTTCAAACTTCTCTGGGACGGCCCGGCGGAGCGGCGAATCTACATGCAGAACTGCGCACGTCACAGCCACGGCATCGCCGACCCCCAACTCAGTCTGATGGCCTGGCGCTGTGCCGCGATCGTCAACGACCTCCTGGACCGTCAGGTCTATGACATCGAACAGTCGCCACCTGTTGTAACTTGGCAGGGTGAAGCGCAACGAGAGAACAGCGGAACCGTTGCCGCCTGAGCCCTGCCCTCGAAGCGCCTACCTAGGAGTACCGCTGAGTGAATTTCTTTCCCCTTATAGTTTTTTGCGATTGATTCTTATTCGCATTTCTGGAATAAGCGACGGGACATTTCATGAGGCCTGCGCCATGGGTCATCCGCGGCGCAGGCCGATAGCCAAGTCCTTGGCAAAATTTGCAAAATCTCGGGGGATAGAATGGGCAGAGGCCTCACGTATCAGGCATCGATTATGGTTTTGGCTGGAATCCTACTGGGCGGTGCGAAGGCCGGACAGGCCCAAGAGAACCAGGCAGAAGACGGTGCAGCCAATTCCGGGTCGCCCGCGGCCGTTGAGTTGGACCCGATCGTCAACACTGCGACCCGAGCCCCCCGCCCCGTCTCCGCAATTCCCGGCTCAGTGGTCGTCATCGATCAGGAGCAGATCGAGCAGCAGCTTTCGATCTCGAACGATCCTTCGGATATCCTCGCGAAGTATGTGCCTGGCTACTCCGCCAGCAACCAGACCGTGTCTGGTTCTGCCGAGACCTTTCGAGGGCGCGGCGTTCAGGTGCTCGTGGACGGCGTGACCCGCAACACGCCGCTGCGCAACGTCTCACGCATCATCTCCCTGATCGACTTAAACCAGGTTGAACGGATCGAGGTGGTCAATGGCGCCAGCAGCATCTACGGCAATGGCGCGACGGGCGGCATCATCAACTTCATCACCAAGAAATCTACGGATGGAACACCGTCGCTAGGCGTAAGCGCCGGCGTGCGCGCCTTCACGGCGGATGTGGGAGATTCCCTGGCGCCGGAAGCCTCGGTCCGTTTGTCCGGCGACAACAGCCTTTTCGATTACCTTCTGATCGGCTCGGGCGAGATGACCCGCGATACCTTCGACGGCGACGGCGACCGCCTGCCCGACGACCCTCTGCTCGGCCAGGGCGCCTTCGCGAACGGCGACTCCTACAATGGCCTGGCGAAGATCGGACGGGACTTCGACGACAACAGCAAGCGCATCGAACTGACCGCGGAATTGACCCGCTTCGACCAGGAACCGGAATTCTACAGCGACTATTCGACCGACCCGGTCAGCGTCGACTTTATGGATCCTTACAATGCGAAGAGCATCTACGAAGACTCCAACTATCAGTCCCTGAAATTCGACGACAGGGACTTCGCCCTTGGCAGCCTCTCGATCCAGGCCTTCCGCAACGACATCGAAAAGCGCTTCGCCGATGCCCGGCAATCGGTCGCCAATCCCGCGGTCTACATCAATCCGGACGAAGGTCAGACGACACTGGTCGCCGATCAGCTGGGTCTGCGCACAACGGTGGATACCAAGCTGGACAGCATCTACGAAAGTCTTTCTCTGACCTGGGGTTTCGATTTCACGCACGATGAAACCAGCCAGCATTTCCAGGATGGTGTCGAGGCCATCGCGCCTATGGAACAGGACAGCTACGCCGGTTTCCTGCAGGCAGAGGTCGCTCCGCTGGACTGGCTACAGCTGCGCGGCGGCGTGCGGTACGAACGCTTCAGACTGGAACTCGAAGACTTTACGCGACCGAGCTACAACTTCGGTGGTTTTCCACTGCCCGCCGTCGAGGTCATCGGTGGCACGGCAACCTATAGCGAGACGGTTTTCAATATCGGCGCCGTCGCCTATCTGACCGATGAAGTCGAAGTCTTTGGTGCCTTCTCTCAAGGCTACTCTCTCCCGGATGTGGGCGGCTTTACCCGCCGCGCCGGACTGGGCACCCTCGGGCCTGTCGACTTCTCCGACATCGCCCCTGAGGCGCAGTTGGTAGACAATTATGAAGTCGGCGTGCGCGGCGAGTGGGACCGCGTGCGCGGCAGCGTGAGCGGTTACATCAGCGAATCAGATCTCGGCACCACCTTCGATGTCTCGACCAATAGGGTCAGTCAGCAGAAGGAGCGTGTTTACGGGGTGGAGGCGATCGCGGAAGCCGACGTCATGGATCAGTTGATTATCGGCGGCGTTTTCTCCTGGAGCGAAGGCAAGCGCGATACAGACGACGACGGCGATCTGGATTCTTACCTGCCCAACAATCGCATCGGGCCGCCGCTCCGCCTCACGGGTTATGTCGACTACACGACCGAATTCGATCTGAGGCTGCGGTTGGAAGGCGTTTACACTGGCTCGCGCGATCGCGACGACGGGGTTCAGCGGGTCAAGATCGATAACGCACTGACCTTCAATCTGGCCGCTGATTATCCGGTACTGGACGGCACCCTGAGCCTCGGCGTCGAGAACATCTTGGACGTCGAATACGAAAACCCGACGGCAAGCGCCTCGCGCAACCGCCCGGTCAACGGATTCGGGCGGGTCGTCTCCCTGCGCTACAGCCGGACCTTTTGAGCGGCTTTACTAACTAAGGGGAGCAGTGCGCATGTTCAGCTTCGACACAACGGCGGATCCATTCCTATGGATGCGGCTGACCGGCGAAGTAACAGCCCGAGATGAAGACGACTATCTGAAGGCGCTCGCACGGCTCGAGGAGCGGCGCAGACCTTTCGGCCTGGTCTCGGTAATCGACATCGAGAAGGGCGAAGTCAGTCAGGAAACCCGCCGCGACCAGGCGCTCTGGTTCAAGCGAAATCGGGAGCGCCTGGCCGAAATCTGCTTTGGCTTGGTCAGGGTCCGCCCGCAGGTCGATCCGAAGCAAAGCGACGACAACTTCGTGCGCGCCATGCCTTTTCCCACACAGCGCGTTCTGACCGAGGAAGAAGCTCTGCCGCTCCTCACGGGTTGGCTCAAAGAACAGGCGCCGCGACGCGCCGAGACGCAAGCATCGTGACCGCGTCCCAGGCTCTGCCAAAGGCAAAGGTACTTGCGGTTCTCAGCGGGCTCTACGTCGCGCAAGCCATCCCAATCTATCTTTTTATCGCCGCCCTGCCCGCGATCTTCCGGGAGCTCGGCGTCTCGCGAAGCATGATCGGGGCGATGGGTGTTCTGCTGATACCCTGGATTTTGAAGTTTCTCTGGGCGCCCTTCGTAGACCGTTATCAGCTCTCCCGGCTTGGCCGGCGGCGTTCCTGGATCCTGCCGATGCAGGCGATCAACATCGCCCTGGTGCTTGTGCTTTCTCAGCTTTCACCGGCCGAGGACATTGTCCTGATCTTCGCTCTAGCCTGTCTGGTCGCCTTCACCGCCTCGACCCAGGATATTGCCACCGACGGCTATGCCGTCGAGATTCTCGCGCCCGATCAGCGCGCTTTCGGCAATGCGATCCAGGGCGGCAGCATCGCCGCCGGCGTCTTGATCGGCAGCGCCTTCGCCTTGATCCTCTACGACCACTTCGGCTGGCAGGTCATGATGTTCGCCATCGCCCTGCTTGCCGGTATCGCCGTACTGCCGATCTGCCTGATGGAGGAAAAGGCCCACAGCGAAGACCAGGATAAGTCGCCAAAAGAGCGCCCTTCCCTGCGTGCCTTTCTACGCCGCACGGATGCGGTACAGGTACTGTCCTTCGCGCTGCTCTATCGGTGCAGTGAAGGCTTCGTAAAGTCCATGGAACAGCCTTTCCTCGTCGATAAAGGGCTGTCATTGAGTCTCATCGGGCTGACCAGCGGCGCATCCGCCGCCACGGTCGGTCTCGCAGGGTCGCTGCTGGCGGCTCTGGTGATCCGAAAATCCGGCCTCTTCATCTGTCTCTATGGGCTCGGGTTGGCCCGGACGCTCTGCTTCGCCGGTTTCGCCTTTGCGGCCGCGACGGGGACCGCATCGGCGAGCTTCCTGATCGGACTGGCGTTCTTCAACACGGTGATCCGCTACATGGAGGTGGTGGGACTCTATAGCCTCTATATGGGGGCCAGTTCACAGAGCCAGCCGGCCACCGATTTCACCATCCTCTCCTGCGCACAGCTCATTATCTACATGATAGCGTCGATGATCAGCGGCTTCCTCGCGGATACCTTCGGTTACGCACCGCTCTTCACCTTCGCCGCCCTGCTCTCGCTGATCGGGCTGGTCTGGTGCATGCGGCAAATTCCAAAAGCGCACCCCGCCTATGCCGGCCACTGAACTTGCAGACTGATTGTTAGCTTACAGCCCCTTGGTCCGAAGTATCTCGGCTTCGAGGAAAAACAGGCGATCCTGACCGAAAAAAGGCACATCCCGGAAGAAGTAAAAGGGCGAACCGAACACGCCCCGCTCGACCGCAAGATCCGTGTTCTTCTGCAAAAGAGCCTGGGTGTCTTCGCGCATGGCCGCCGCGCAGAGCGCCTTTGGGTCCACCTCAAGTCCGCTGTTTGAAATCACATCGCAGATGACCGCTTCATCGGCGATGTCACGATCGTCGCGCCAGAGGGCTTGCAAAACACCGTGGCTCAGTCGATCGGCATTCAAACCCATTTCCTGTGCGGCGATGACCACGCCCGTGGGCAGCTCACGGGTTCCGTAGTGGTGTTTGGGATCCAATTGAATGGGAATGCCCAGATGATCGCTCCAGCGCTGATATTCGATCTGGGTATAGCGCTCCCGCGCGGGGAACTTCTCATATGCACGGGCGCCAGCGTGGGCACGGTCCGATGGCCGGGGATCGTGCAGATCGTCATAGGCCTCGATCACCTTCCCGAGGTCCAGCGGATAGTGACGGATCGTCAGCCCATGCTGCCACGCCATGGCATTCAGCCTGGCCGCACCAAGATAGGTGAAGGACGAACGGACCGAGTAGAAATAGTCTATCGTGTCACCCGACATACAATACATCCTTATTCCTGCATTTAAGGCGGATTGCACTCAACAAAAAACCCTGGCAAGCGCCTCTCGAACCTTGTCTGATCAGAAGTCACACTCGGCGGACTGTCAAAGATTCCTTCGACCGATAACTCAAAAAAGGAGCCAAGCAGCGCTAGCGTCTTGCCGAACAGGGACCGGCTTCGTTAGGCTGCGGTCCAACCACACAGAGTTGAAGATGTTAAGTTGCATTTCACTTTTGTGTCGAACACGGGCGGCAAAGGGCGTAACGGCAGAACTTTATGGACCTGGACACTCTGAAGGCCTTACAAGCCGCACTGGACGTATCACCGGACAACCTCGGCCTTCGCCTTACCATTTTACGTTCCGCTGTCGCATTGGATGAAGTCGACCTGGCGCGCCTAACGCTCGCTCCGCTCGCGCCGGCCGATGTCGAAAAGCTGGAAGACCGGTTATTCATCGCCGAGTTTCTCTCGACAGGAGGATGGCCGCATGATGCCCTGATTTGGTTGGAGAAAGAAGAAAACCCCGAAGGATCCCTTCTCTTGGCCCGTGTGCTGTTTTCACTCGATCGCCAGGAAGAAGCCCAAGCAGCCTACGCCCGCGCTGTTGATAGCAATCCGGCGCTCGAAGACCGCAGCTTCGAACAACATATCGAGCGCAAGGTCGTGCGTTTTCCGAGCGGCAGTCGCACATCGGAAGCCGTGGCCGTACCGCCCGGGGTCGGCAATGACGGCGAGAATGACAGCGCGAACGGTCTGTCCGCGGAGATTGTCACTCTGATTGCCCCGCCGCAGGAACGAGTGACCTTCGCGGATGTCGGCGGCCTGGACGACGTCAAAAAGCTCATCCACCGGAAGATAATTTCACCCTTCGAAAAACCGTCGCTCTTCGCAAAATTCAAAAAGAAAGCCGGTGGCGGCATTTTGCTTTACGGTCCACCAGGGGTGGGTAAGACCCTTCTCGCCCGCGCAACGGCGGGTGAATGCAATGCGCAGTTCTTCAATGTCGAGATCTCCGATGTGCTGGATATGTGGCAGGGTGAGTCGGAACGGAAGCTGCACGCTTTGTTCGAGGCTGCGCGCCAGCAAAAACCGTCGGTCATCTTCTTCGACGAGATCGAAGCTCTCGGCGCGCGCCGCCGCACGCAAAGCGACAGTGGCAGCAGCCATCTTGTCAGCCAGTTCCTTTCGGAAATGGATGGCTTCGCTCAAGACAACGAGGGCGTGCTGATCCTGGGTGCCAGCAACGTTCCCTGGTCAATCGACGCGGCATTCCGCCGACCGGGACGCTTCGACCGGGTGATCTTCGTTCCGCCACCGGATCGCATGGCGCGTGCAGCCATCCTTGACGGGTTGCTGAAGGAACGGCCTCACGCCGAAAGCATTGACGCTGCCAAGCTGGCGGAAGCGAGTTCGGGTTTTTCCGGCGCCGATCTAAAGAACCTAGTGGAAACCGCCATCGATATAGCCATCGAAGAAAGCATCGACACCGAAACCATCACCGGCCTCACCAACGCCATGCTGCGCGAAGCGCTCCGCGATATCCGGCCGACGACGTTGGAATGGCTGACAACTGCGCGCAACTACGCGCGTTACTCAAATGAGAGCGGTCAGTACAACGATGTCCTGGATTTTTTGGGGAAACACGGGCGATGAGCAGCGGCGATATGGTCTATCGCATCGCCGATGAACCGAGAATCAGTGGGCTCAACCGACTGGCGATCAATCCCTTCTTCATCATTCTGGCAGCGATGATTCTGAGCTTTCCGCTCGGGGCTGTCTGGTTGCTGTTCAACGCTTTCGCCATGGGCAGTCCCTATGCCAAGCGCGATCTGATCATCGCAGTGATTGCGGCGGTCGCCATTATGGGCACGGCTTTCCTTTCGGCCACGTTCCTCGGGCGGGAGTTACTGCAAGCACATTCTCTGGGCCCCTACTTCAGACTAGCCTTCAAGACGGGCTGGATTGCGCTCTGCTACTACCTCTACCTGTCGCAAATAAAGGCCTACCCGCTGTTTCAATACTATCGCCAGCGCAATGCCGAACTTCAGGTTGGAAACTGAACGGATGACCGGACCGAGTAACGAAGATCTGCTGCTCGATGCACAGCGATTTCTTGAGATGGGACAACTGGGTCACGCCATCGATTTGTTGTGCAAACTGCTGGGCCGTGATCCCAACGATGCGATCGCGCACGCTGTCCTGGCATTGGTGCTGGTCAAACAAGGTCGACTGCACGCAGCGCAACAGGAAGCTTCAATTGCGCTGTCGTTGGAGCCGGGCATTGCGTTCTGTCATTACGCGGCGTCGATCGTCGCCATGCTGCAGCTCCGCTATCGTGAGGCGCACGCCTTTATCGAACAGGCTCTAACGATTGAGCCGGGCGATGCTGACTTCATTGCAGCGCGTGGCCGCCTCTACATTATTGAGGAGCGTTGGCGGGACGCCGGAGAGACTTTTCTGGAAGCCCTCGCCATCGAACCAGACAACCTCGATGCCATGGTCGGACTTGCGCAGGCCTACCGCAATGCGGGTTATAGGGAAGACGCCGAACGCACGGTAAAGGAAGCCCTGACCCTTGCCCCTGCGAACCCGGAAGCCCTGATCGAGATGGGTTGGCTGCACCTTCAGCGCGGAGAAGCTGACGATGCACGCGAACATGCGCTCTGGGTGCTTTCCGAAAATGCGGAAGACGAAAGCGCGCTCTCGCTGTTGACGGCCGTAAAGGCTCAAGAAAACTGGTTCTTGTCACTCTGGTGGCGCTTCAATTCCTGGATGATCCATAAAAGTGATGCCTGGAGGATCGGCATCCTGGTCGGATTGTTCCTGTTGGTGCAGATTATCGGTACGGTGCTTCGACAGAATGGAATTACGGACGCGGCCAACTCTCTGAGCTTCGTCTGGATCGGCTTCTGCCTCTACACCTGGATCGGGCCCGCGATCTTCGAAAAGCAGTTGCAGAAAGAACTGGAAAAGGTCCGATTACAGCCAGACTTCTGAGATCCGGACCAGAACTTTGGTGTTCTTGTGTCCCGAGGCGTTTACCCCCAAGATTGACCGCCAGAGCGACGCTGCTGAGTGTCAGACAGGGACCTCATAGGAAAACAATGGCTACATGAACCAGATCTATAGAGGGTTCGTCTTACTTGGAATGCTCTTGGCGTCCTCCACTACGCATTCGGACTCGAAGCCGGCTTGGAACGAAGCACCCTACGAGCAGACCGACCAGGCAGGCTATGCCGGTTATATCGCCGGAGAACAACTGTCAGAACTTATAGATCTGGGCGAGACGCTCTTTACTCGCAAGTTCACGACACAGGACGGCGTCGGCCGCCCGATGGCAACGCAAGCGATCATTCCGACCAAACGCAAGCGACCGCCGGAAAAGAGCTTTCATCGAACAGCCGGCCTGGATGCCAGTTCCTGCGCGGATTGCCATAACGATCCGGTCGTCGGCGGCGCCGGTGGCTTCGCCGTCAATGTCTTCGTATCCGAGGGTTTCAACAATGCGGACTTCGACAGCACCGACCCGCAGTTCTCGAACGAGCGCAATACGAACCACCTGATGGGCGCTGGCCTGGTCGAGCTGCTCGCCCGCGAGATGACAGCCGATCTGCAGGCGATCCGCCGAGAAGCCTTGTCTGCCGCCCGCCAGTTCGGCAAGGAGCAAACGCGTGACCTTACGACAAAGGAAGTGGCCTTCGGCCGCGTCACCGCATTCCCGGACGGGCTCTTGGATCTGAGTGAAGTCGAGGGTGTCGACAGCGATCTCGTCGTACGCCCCTTCAGTCAAAAGGGCGTTATGACATCTCTGCGGCAATTTACGGTGAACGCGCTGAACCATCACCACGGCCTGCAGCCAGTCGAACGCTTTGGAGCTCGCTGGACCGGCGAGCGGGATTTCGACGAAGATGGGCGTAACGACGAAGTCAGCGAAGGCGACATAACGGCGCTGGTCGCCTGGCAGGCGACGCTGCCGCCGCCCTTACCCGCCCTCCCGGACGATCCTAACTGGCGTCTGGCTGCAGAAAAGGGCAGCGATCTCTTCGATGCCGTGGGCTGCAACACCTGCCACCGGCGCGCGCTGCCTCTGGACAACCCGGTCTTTCAGGATCCCGGTCCCTTCGACGCCGCCGGTACTCTGCGGCAGGAAGAAGTCGAAAGCCCCACTCGGTATGACCTTGGATCCCAGGACTGGGCCGCGCAGTTGCAGCGCAACGACAAGGGTCAGATCCTGGTTCCCCTGTTCGGTGATCTGAAACGCCATGTTATGACCGACCGTCAGGTCGCGGCCTTCGGCAACGAATTGCTTTCCCAGCGCTTCGTCGAGCGCAATGTGTTTCAGACCAGCGAGCTCTGGGGCATCGCCTCAACGGCGCCTTATGGCCATCGCGGCGATATGACGACCTTGGACGAAGTCATCCTGGCGCATGGGGGCGATGCCAGGGATAGCCGAGAGCGGTACCTGGCGTTGAGCGACAATGAACGCGCCGCTGTGATCGCTTTCCTCAAGACCCTGGTGATCGCTGAATGAAACCTCTCTCCCTGTTCTCGCTCATTTTTACGGCCACTCTCTCTCCCGCTCTCCTGGCGCAAGAAGCCCCAGCGCCTTTGGCCCTGGATATCCCCGATCTCGAAGAACAGGCCGCCGCCGCTGGGATCGAACACCGCTACACGGGACCCTGGGAGCATTTCGTGGGTGGGGGCGCGGCCGCCTTCGACTGTAACGGCGACCGCTTGCCGGACCTGGCCGTCGCCGGCGGCAGTTCCGCCGCCGCCTTCTACGTCAATCGCAGCAAAGCCGGCAGCATCCTCAAGTTCGAAGCCAGGCCCGATGCTCTTCCGGCAGCGGTCTCGAAAGGCGTCACGGGTTTCTATCCGCTCGACATAGACAACGACGGCACGATGGATCTGGTCGCGCTGCGCGTCGGCGAGAACGTCATCCTCAAAGGCGGCCCCGACTGCGGTTTCACCAAGGCAAACAGGGAATTTTCCTACGACGGCGGCCGTGACTGGACCACGGCCTTCGCGGCCACCTTCGAACCCGATCGGGCTTTCCCCACCCTCGCCTTCGGGAACTATGTAGACCGCTCGGCGCCTGGATCTCCCTGGGGCACCTGTCATGACAATCAACTGCTGCGCCCCGCCGATGGACGCGACCGACCGGACTATTCGGAGCCGCAGGCGCTCACGCCGGGCCACTGCGCCCTTTCCCTGCTCTTTACCGATTGGAATCGTTCGGGCACGCCGGCGCTACGCATCACCAACGACCGGCAGTACTACCGCGACGGCCAGGAGCAGCTCTGGCGGCTGGAGCCAGGACGCCCAGCCCGGCCCTATCGTTCCGCCGATGGCTGGAAGCGCGTTCAGATCTGGGGCATGGGCATTGCCGAAGCGGATCTGGATGCCGACGGTTTTCCCGAGTACGCGCTGACTTCCATGGGCGACACAAAGCTGCAAACCCTTGATGAAGAAGCCGAGGAGAACCGTCCGGTCTATCGGGATATCGCCTTCGAGCGCGGCGCCACAGCTCACCGGCCTTATAAGGGAGACGACCTGAAACCCTCGACAGGCTGGCATGCGGAGTTCGCAGACTTCAACAATGACGGACGGCAGGATCTTTTCATCGCTAAGGGCAACGTCGAACAGATGCCCGACTTTGCGGCCTATGATCCAGACAACCTCTTGCTCGGCCGCTTCAACGGCAGCTATGCGGAGGTCGGCGACAAAGCCGGGATCGCGCTCGACCGGCGCGGACGCGGTGCCGTCATCGCGGACTTCAACATGGACGGCCTGCTCGACCTGGCCGTGGTCAACCGCGAGGAACCGCTGAGCCTGTTCCGGAACCGGGGTGCGCAAACGGACTTCGGTCATCGCCCCATGGGGAACTGGCTGGCTGTCGAATTGCAGCAGGACGGCCCAAACCGGCACGCGGTGGGCGCAACACTCTCGGTCAAATCCGGCAACGAAACCCGGGTTCGCAAACTGCAGGTGGGCGGCGGCCATGCCTCCGGCCATCTCGGTTTTCTGCATCTGGGCACCGGCACCGCGGAGCGCGCGCAGATCCGCATAAAATGGCCCGATGGCGCTTGGAGCCAAGCCTACCGGGTTTTCGCCAACAACTTCGTCGTGATCCGCCGCAATGCTGAAGAGGCGCTGTATTGGTACCCTCCGGAGGATTAGCAGCCTCTGCCCCTTGCTGATTGTTGCGGGTTTTCTGATGCGCCGTCGAATGAAGCGCTTGTAAAGGACCTGCTTCCAACCCGTAGCTCAACGCGTTTATCGCACGCTCTGCCAATAGCTGTTCACACAGGAACTTCTGAAGTGTGTTTCACACGTCGGAGCGCAAAAATCGTCGCGGTGGCTGCAACGCTTTTGTGTTCGAGCACTCTGCGCATCAGGATGGACTCGAGATCGGCGATGTCACGCACAAGAAGGTGCAGCAGATAGTCCCATTCGCCGGAGATCGAGTAAACCTCGACGATTGTCGGCTCCAGATCCATCGCCTGCTGGAACTCGCGGCGTGCGCGTGAGTCCTGCGATTTCATGCGCACCTGACAGAAAGCGTCCATAGAGCGGCCGATCGCAGCAGGATCGACCAGGCGGACATGCCGGCCGAGGATGCCTCGCTCTTCCAGGCTGCGAATGCGGCGCCAGCACGTCGCAGACGATGAGTTCGACTGCCGGGCAATCTCCGACATGCTGAGCGATGCGTCACGCTGCAACAGGGTCAGAAGGCGTTCATCGAGCTCTGATAAACTTGGATCACTCATTTAAGTTTCCAGAATTTTCTGAAACAAACCAATCACATTACTAACAATTTTAGAGAAAATTGAAATCTCTTTTCGGATACAGCGGTATAAAATTATCAGAAAACTGAAAAAACGCCCCGCGTCCAGAACCTGGCGAAGAGATCCCGAATGAACGACCAGTCTCCTATTCTCGAGAATTATGAACTGATTGAGCGCTATACGCGCGCGAAGGGACGTGTATTTCTCACGGGCACCCAGGCCATTGTCAGGATTGCCCTGGATCAGGCCCGGCGCGACCGCGCGCGTGGCTTAAATACCCGTGGCTACGTGTCGGGATATCGTGGATCGCCGCTCGGCGGTATCGATCTGGAGATCTCCCGCAACCGGGAGGTCGTCGAAGAGGCGGGCATCGAATTTCTGCCGGCCGTGAACGAGGAGTACGGCGCGACGCAGATGATCGGCACGCAGCAGGTCGAGAACGATCCCGATAAAACCTGCGCGGCGGTGTTCGGCCTTTGGTATGGAAAGGGTCCCGGGGTCGACCGGGCCTCGGATGCACTGAAGCATGGAAATGCTTACGGGTCGTCTCCCAACGGCGGCGTTCTGGTGGTCGCCGGCGACGACCATGGTTGTGTGTCCTCCTCCATGCCGCATCAGTCGGATGTGGCCTTTATGAACTTCTTCATGCCGACGCTGAACCCGGCCAACGTGGCAGAGTTTTTGCCCTTCGCGGAATGGGGCTATGCCCTATCGCGGTTCTCCGGCATGTGGGTCGGCTTTAAAGCGATCTCGGAAACCGTTGAATCGGGCATGTCTTTCGAGTTACAGCCCGACCGCGACTTCGCGACGCCGGACTACTCCCCGCCAGCAGACGGTTTGCACTACCGCTGGCCGGATCTACCCGGTCCTCAGATCGAGGAGCGGATGGAAGCCAAGAAGGAAGCCGTTCTGGCCTTTGCCCGCGCCAACCCCATCGACCGCGTTGAATGGGGACACAAGGAAGCCCGCTTCGGCATCGTCACCACCGGAAAGTCGCATCTGGATGCGCTCGAAGCTCTGCGCCTGCTGGGTATCCATGAAGACATCGCCCGGGAACTGGGCATCGACATCTATAAGGTTGGCATGGTCTGGCCGCTGGAGGACGTCGGCGCGTTGAAGTTCGCCAGCGGGAAGCAGGAACTGCTGGTGATCGAGGAGAAACGCGGCATCATCGAAAGCCAGCTCAAGGAATACTTCTACGACTTTCCGGGCCAAAAACCGGTGCGTATGGTCGGTAAGCGTGACGAAAAGGGCGAACGTCTGCTGCCTTGGACCCACGAGCTCGGCGCTGTCATGCTGGCAAAGATCATCGCTGCGCGGCTGGATCTAAACTTTCCCAGCCTAAAGCTAAGCGAGAAGGCGGAATCCATCGTTCCGGCTTCCCGGCAGATCGCGGTTCCCGGCGCCACGCGGACCCCCTATTTCTGCTCGGGCTGTCCACACAACAGTTCGACCAAGGTGCCTGAGGGCAGCGAGGCGATGGCGGGGATCGGGTGCCACTTCATGGCCAGCTGGATGAACCGCAATACCACCTCGCTGATCCAGATGGGCGGCGAAGGGGTGAACTGGGTCGCGCGTTCCAAATTCAACGGCAACAAACACATCTTCCAGAACCTGGGCGAAGGCACCTATTACCATTCCGGCAGCCTCGCGGTGCGGCAGGCGATCGCCGCAGGCACCAATATCACCTACAAAATTCTTTTTAACGACGCCGTTGCCATGACCGGCGGCCAGGACGTCGACGGCCCAATCAGCGTACAGGCGATTGCAAATAGCTTGATCGCCGAGGGCGCCAAAAAGCTGGTGGTCGTATCGGACCAGCCCGAGAACTTTCACTTTTCTGAGTTTCCGGCCGGCGTCGAAATCAAGCACCGGCGCGAGATGGATGCGGTTCAGCGCGAGCTGCGCGAGATCCCAGGCACGACGGTCTTGATCTATCAGCAGACCTGCGCCACGGAAAAACGCCGGCTGCGTAAACGCGGCAAGCTGGCAGACCCGAAGAAATTCGCCGTCATCAACCCGCTGGTCTGCGAAGGCTGCGGCGACTGCTCGGTCGAGTCCAATTGTCTCAGCGTCGAGCCGTTGGAGACGGAATTCGGGCGCAAGCGCAAAATCAATCTGAATACCTGCAACAAAGACTTCACCTGCGTGAATGGCTTTTGCCCAAGCTTCGTCACGGTCGAGGGCGGGACACTTAAAAAGGCAGGCGCCAATAGCAACCGGGCAGAGTTCGAGACGCTCTCCGCTGCCCTACCGGACCCGGCGCTGCCCAGCCTCGACAGGCCCTGGGATATCCTCGTGACCGGTGTCGGCGGCACCGGCGTGGTCACCGTCGGACAGCTCATCGCCATGGCGGCGAACCTTGAGCGCAAAGGGACCAGCGTACTGGATTTCATGGGCTTCGCGCAGAAATTCGGGCCTGTTCTAAGCTATATCCGCATGGCGAAAAGCGAGGCGGAGGTGAACCAGGCCAAAATCGAACGCAGCTCTGCCCATGCGCTGATCGGATGCGATCTGGTGGTCAGCACTTCTCCTAAGGCAAGCGCAACCTACCGCGCCGGTGAAACCCGGGCCGTTGTGAACACCGCTGTAATGCCAACCGGCGATCTGGTGCAGAATCGCGACGCGGATCTGAACATCGAAACCCGCGTAAAAGAAATCGAAGCGGCGGTCGATTCAAGTTCTCTGCGCACGCTCGACGCCAATGCGCTGGCGGAAGCTCTGCTCGGCGACAGCGTTTTCGCCAATGTCATGATGCTGGGCGCGGCCTGGCAGGCCGGTCTTGTGCCGCTGAGCGCACAGGCCCTGATGCGGGCAATCGATCTGAACGGCGTCAAACCGGATCTCAACAAAGATGCTTTTACCTGGGGTCGGATTGTTGTCCATGCGCCGGACGCGGTCGAAGGCATTGCCGCGCTGCCGGTCGCGCTTGTACGGAGCCTTGAAAAGATCATCGCGCACCGCGCGGCATTTCTGACGGACTATCAGAACGCGGATTGGGCCGCGGCGTATCGGACGGCGCTTGAGAAAGTGCGCGCCGCCGAAACGGCTGTTGCCGGGGCGCCGGGCAATCTGACTGAGACCGCTGCCAAGGGCCTCTTCAAGCTCATGTCCTATAAGGACGAGTATGAAGTGGCGCGCCTGCATAGTGCGACCGGCTTCTATGAGAGCCTTACCAATCGCTTCGAAGGCGATTTCACAATCAAGCACCACTTGGCGCCGCCGTTTCTATCGGCGCGGCTCGATGCGCGCGGCCGCCCGTTCAAACGTGCCTTCGGTCCGTGGATCCAGCCGGGGTTCCGTGTGCTCGCCAAAATGAAGGGGCTGCGCGGGACACCGTTCGATGTCTTCGGCTATTCCGCCGAGCGTCGGATGGAACGGGCATTGATCGACGAATACCGTAGCCTGCTGGATCGTCTTGTTGCAGGACTGACTGCGGACAAGTTGGAGGAAGCGGCCCGAATCGCCGGCCTGGTGATGGAGATCCGGGGCTTCGGCCCGGTCAAGGAGCAGGCCGTCGAAAGCGTGCGCGGCGAGATTCTGGCCGCGATGGATGCCTATACCGACTAATGGCGGGCCTCTATGCCTGCGATACTATCGCACTTGCGATCTATGAGGATTCTGGGGCACAGCCCCGCCGCTGCGGCCTCCAGGATTCCTTTTCCCTTTAAACCAACGACACGCCCATTCCGAATTTGTCGACCGGCATCTGAAACGTTAAAAGTCAGCGGAGATAAGTCGAGCGACGGGTGATGCCGGACGGAGGCAGATCCGCTTTTCGAGGAGGAAGGAAATGAGCTTGCAAGAAATCGGCAGCTACGCCCACGGCGAGTGGATTGCACCGGGCGCGGGCGCGCGCAACATTGCCGACGCCGTGACCGGAGAGGTCTTCGCCACCGCAGGCAACTCAGCGCTCGATGTTGCGGCCATGCGCGACTACGCCAGATCGAAAGGCGCCAAGGCGTTGCGCGCGATGAACTTTCACGAGCGCGCGAAGATGCTGAAGGCTCTTGCGACGCATCTGGGAGCGCACAAAGACTCGCTCTATCAGCTTTCCTATCGCACGGGCGCGACGCTGCTCGACAGCAAGATCGATATCGATGGCGGGATCGGCACGCTCCTTGTCTATGCTTCAAAAGGCCGGCGCGAAATGCCCGATGGCTTTGTCTATCTGGACGGCGATGTGGAACAGCTCTCGCGCTCGGGCAGTTTTGTCGGGCAGCATGTCTGCACCCCGCTGCAGGGCGTGGCCGTCCACATCAATGCCTTCAACTTTCCGGTCTGGGGGATGCTGGAGAAACTCGCGCCCACTTTGCTGGCGGGTGTGCCGGCGATCGTCAAACCGGCGACGAACAGCTGCTATCTGACCGAAGCCTGCGTGCGTCTGATGATCGACAGCGGCATCCTGCCCGAAGGCGCAGTTCAGTTGGTCTCCGGCGGCCTGGGCAACCTGCTGGATCTGCTGGATTGCCAGGACGTGGTGAGTTTCACGGGCTCCGCGGATACTGCTTTCAAGCTGCGCTCCTCCGAGCATCTCTTGCGCAACGCGGTGCGCTTCGTCGCCGAACAAGATAGCCTGAACGCCTCGATCCTCGGTCCTGACGCTGCGCCGGGCACACCAGAATTCGATCTCTTCGTCAAAGAAGTCCAGCGCGAAATAACCACGAAAGCGGGGCAAAAATGCACCGCGATCCGCCGCATCTTTGCGCCCGAAGCGCAGGTACAAGCGGTCATCGAGGCGCTGAGCGTGCAGCTGGCGAAGACCAGGATCGGCGCGCCTCAACTGGAAAGCACCCGTATGGGCGCGCTGGTCTCGAGCGGACAAAAGCTGGATGTGCTTGAAAAGGTTGCGCAGCTGAGCGCCGAGGCGGAGCGCGTGTTCGGCGACCCCGATGCCTTTGATGTCGAGGGCGCGGATCCTGAGAAGGGCGCGTTCCTGCCGCCGATACTGTTTCACTGCGCGAATCCGGACGCCGCCGAGCGGGTCCATGATACTGAAGCCTTCGGACCGGTATCCACGGTCATGGGGTATCGCGACATGGATCATGCCATCTCTCTTGTAAACCGAGGTGGCGGCAGCCTGGTGGCCTCGGTCATCACGCAGGATCCTGACGTTGCACGGCGGGCAGTCCTGGGTATCGGCGCCTATCATGGCCGCATCTACTTCAATAACCGGGATTCGATGAAGGAAAGCACCGGTCACGGAGCGCCAATGCCCCACATGGTGCATGGCGGACCCGGGCGGGCCGGTGGCGGCGAGGAGATGGGCGGCGTGCGTGGCGTGAAGCACTACATGCAGCGCACGGCCATTCAGGGCAGCCCCGAGCTTTTGACCCGGATCGGCGAGCAATGGGTGCCGGGCGCGGCCGAAGTCGCAGGTCCCGCGCATCCCTTCACCCGCAAGTTCGGTGAGCTTGCCATCGGTGAAACCCTCCAGAGCGCTGAGCGTGAAGTCACGCTGGACGATATCGAGCACTTTGCGAATTTCACGGGCGATACCTTCTATGCGCATATGGATCAGGCGGCGGCGGAACGGAATCCCTTCTTCCCCGGCCGCGTGGCCCATGGATATCTGCTGCTGTCTTTTGCCGCTGGTTTGTTTGTCGAACCCAAGGAAGGACCGGTTCTGGCGAACACGGGCCTTAGCGATCTGCGTTTTATGAAGCCCGTCGAAGCCGGCGCGCGGATCAAGGTGAAACTGACGGTCAAAAAGAAGACCCGCCGCACGGCGGACTATGGCGAGGTCCGCTGGCACGTGACTCTGAGCGATCACGACGACGATCCCGTCGCCGAATATGAACTGCAGACAATGAACGCCTATTGAGGCGGTACGGGCGAACGAAGGTGCGCCGATCGCGGATCGACGGAAGCCAAGCGGAAACCACGCGCGGGTCCGGACGGCTGTGGCGATGCGTTCCCGGGCGGCTGTCGCGCTTCCCCGCCGCCCTGGGTACGGAAACAGTATCGGAAGTGCTCGACACGACGGTCGCGCTCGCCGAGGAGGGCATGACCATGGTTTGCGTGACGCAGGAAATGGGATTTGCCCTCGGCCACCAAAATCCCGGTGGGTCGGACCATCTCACTAGTCCTTACCCAGCCTACATTTTGATAGTTAAGTGTTGTGTCCCTGGAACTCCGGACCAGTTAGCAGACAGTACCGTTTCAGAAAATGGCCTTCACTCTCCGAGTAAGGCACGTTGAGTTGTTAAGAAGGGCATCTCATATGGCTTTCATGAATAGCACTCGACCGTTCATCTTACTCCAGCTGATCTCGATACTTGCGATATAGGCCACCATAAGTCACTGCAGCCGCCGGCAACATTGTGGTTGCGCAGATACTAGATTCACAAATTGTTCCTGGACCTTGCCAAATAGACGTCCAGACATCGTGAACTTGCGAGATCGCGCTCATTCCCGGCACATATCCATCCATTATCCGACTAAAAAGTTCTCCTTCAGTGTGGAACTCGATTCCGTGACTCCTATCTACTCCGAAAACATTGACGCCACCGACCAGTATTGCCCCTTTCTTGTCTTCGGGAGCAGCACCTCCTGGTCCAAATGTCTTCAGCGGCTGAACATCTTCCGGCACATACGCTCGCCAAATCTCTCCAGCAAGGCCAGAGAGAGCATATTTTGCAGTGCCTATTCCGATACGCTCTCCTTTAAGTTTCGCAATTGCCGCGCCTGCCGCTCCCTCGACAATCGTCTTGGCGATGATCTGATCCCAATGCCTTATTGCATTGTTCACATCTGCCTCAGTGACATATGGAGGCTTCGCGACATCCCATTCCGTCGTTTTCCAGCCCTTCAGGCCTGTGGACACTGCAGATGTCAGGAAACCGGTCGCAATCCGCTTCGCCGTTATCTTACCGCCACGGGCAATTGTCCGGACGCCGCCCACAACACCATGAGCGAGTGTTTTTGCTATATGCTTCGCGGACAGGAATTTTGGATTCTTAAAGCCAGGCGCTGAGTTAATGGCTTGAAGCGCCTGCGCCGTCACTAACGTTATATAGGCTGTTAGCAAGGCATCTCCTATACTGCCGCCATTCACTAAGGTGACAATGCCCGAGAAAGCCGCGGCAAGGTAAATTCCTACACCGGGTATAAATGATAATCCCAGCTGTATCACTGAAGTGACAATCGGATTGCGCAGAGCTTTCTTGACGAAGTCCCCTATTGCCTTGAAAGCTTTCGAGAAGACCTCTTTGATCTTCTTGAAGATCTTCTTAAAGAAGAACCCACTTGGATCGCTATAGCTGAGCGGGTTGTTCTTGACGTAGGTGTAGCGGTTGAAAGACTGGGTGTCGCTTGGCGCCTGTACGTGTGGGTCAGCCGAGAGGAAGCGCCCCAATGTGGGGTCGTAGACCCGGCCATTCATATGGATCAGCCCAACGCCGTCCAGATGCTCGTGGCCGGTAAAACCACGCGGCGTTTCGTTCGGGATGGCCGGCGTGCCGGCATTCCAGTCGCTCTGCCGGCGTTTGCCGTGGGCATCGTAGGAAAGGTGCTCCGTAACCACACCCTGCTCGTCGGTGATGGATTCCACCGAGCCAAGATGGTCTTTGTGCAGATAGCGGGTCTTGTCGGTGAGGCTGTTGCCGTCGTCGATCTCGGTGTAGATCGCCACCGTGCCGCCGCCGGCGCGGATGTAGTGCACCAACTCATCCGGCTCGTTGAGACGGCTGCGGCGTTCATAGGAACTGCCCACATAGTCGGTGGTGGTGGTGATGCCGTTGGTCTGGGCGTTCTGCTGAATGCGCGCGCGGCTGGGACCATAGACGAAAGAGGTCCAGTTGCCGGTGGCGCTGTCGGCGATGTTCTGAGGCTTGTTGAAGGACGTCCAGGCCGTGGTCCGCCCTGCCCCGGTGATCATGCTGCCGTTGGCGTCGTAGGTGTAGGTATTGGCCCCCGCCGTGGTGACCGCGTGCGGTCCGGCGCCATTCTGGCCGTAGAGATAGTTTCCGACGTCCGACTTGAAGGTGATGTTGCCCAGGGCGTCGTAGCTGTAGGTCGTGGTGTTCAGCGTCGAGGTGGTGCTGGTATCCGTCAGCGTGGTGGACAGCACCCGGTTGAGGCCGTCGTAGGCAAAGACCTCTTTCCGGTTCCGGGTCAGGTCCTCCCGCTCCTTGAGATTGCCCAGGGTATCGAAGACAAACGCCAGGTTCTGGATGTTCGTGCCGCTCTTGGTGGTCTGGATGGAATCCAGCAGCGCCGTGGCAGGATCGTAGGCCCGGCTGGTGACCACGCCATTGCCCAGGGTCTCACTCGTGACCATGCCCTCGGCGTCGACCGTATTGGCCTGCCAATAGACCGTGCCGCCGAGAACTTCGGAGACCGAGCCCAGGAAGCCGTTGGCGGTGTAGTTGTTCTTGACCGCAAAGCCCGAGGGATAGGTGATGGTGTCCGGGCGTCCCTGGGCATCGTAGGTCAGGGAGGTATTATAGACAGTGCCCGAGATGGTGGTGGCGGTGGTATCCGGACGGCCCAGGGAGTCGTAGGTGGCTACCTCCAGGTATCCGTTCGGGCCGGAGACCTGGTGGATCTTACCGATGCCTTTGGTGGCCGTATCGTAAGTCCAGGTGGTCGTGCCCTCGGCCTCGACCCGGGAGGTCATGCGGCCCAGAACGTCGTAGGCCATGGTGACGACCTGCAGCTTAGCGTCGGTTCTTGAAACCATTTCGCCTAGAGCATTGTAGCTGTAGGACCAGGTACCCATGTCCGCATCGGTCATGCCGGTCTTACGGCCCCGCTGGTCGTAGGACATAGTCGTGGTCACACCGTTGGCGTTGGTCTCCAGCAGGTTGCCGTAGGCGTCGTAGCTATAGGTGACCGTGCCATTGAGGTGGTCCTCGGAAAGGATCAGTTCGCCGACGGCGTTCTGGGTCTTGGTCATCGCCTGCAACAAGGCGTTCTCTGTAACTATGCTTAGCCCGCCGTAGTCGAACTCCTGGATGCCGCCGTCTGGCGCGATGATACTTAAGCGCCTGTCCAATACGTCGTAGTGGGTGGTGGCCCACTTGATGTCGTTAGCCGCCGTACCATCGAAGTAGGGCCGTGAAACCATGTGGGATTCCCCGCGCGGATCGTAGCGGGTGTCCACGTAGATCTTTGTCGTACCGTCGAAGGCGATGGATTCCGTGCGGAAGACACGGTTCATCTTGTCGTAGTACTGGACCGACGGCGTGTTCAGCGCCGTGCCGCCGCCGGTCAGGAAGTCTTGGGTGGTGATCTTATAGACGGCGCCGGGCTGACAGAGCGTGCCACAGAGATCATAGCTCCAGCGCGTCTCTGTTCCATCGGCGCGCAGTTCCTTGGTCTTACGCCCGAAACCATCGTATTGCCAGATGGTGGTAATGCCGTTGGGATCGGTTCGGCTGGTCGCAACTCCGAAGCGTGCGTCAGAGACCGTGCTATCGCCATGACCTAGAGCATTTGTATTCGAAATCGCAAATTGCCCGTTTACGTCGTAGCTGGTGCTGGAGGTTCGGGTGGTGACGCCCTGACCGCTGACCGTGACCGCGGTCTCATTGCCGAAGGCGTCGTATGTATAACTTGTCGTGACCTTGAGGGCCTGGAGATCCGGCTCGATGATTTCCTTGGTGAGCAGACCGTTGGTGGCGTTGTACTCCCAAGCGGACTTACGGGACTGGCTGGTCGTACCGCCGGCCCCGTCAGGTCGGGTCTTGGTAACCGTTGTGCTGGTCACCCGGCCCAGGATCCAGTCGACCTCGTCGTTGTCGTAGAGGCTGGCCGTCTCGGTGGTGAAGACCTGCCCGCCGGTCGCACCCGTGGTCTCGTCGGTGACCGATTGGGTGACGTTTAGCGCATTGCCGTAGGTGTCGTAACTGTTGGTCGTGGTGGTGCTGGAGACCAGGAAGGCCGCGTTGTTGCTATCGGCAATCTCATAGGCCTTGGACGTGGAGCTATACGCATAAGGGAAGAGCACCGAAGGCTGACCCGTTGCCGTCCCGTCGAAGATCGTCAGGCTGGCATAAGTACTTGCCACCTCCTTGACCAGGTCGACCACCGCGCCGTTGTCCAGGCGCGTGACGGAGCTTTCCACCTGACCCGTGAAGGGATAGGTCTGATTGTAGGTGGTGGTGGTCAGGATCCCGGTCTGTTCGTCTCGGGCCGTCACCGTGCGGAAGCCCAGGAAGCCACGGCCGCGGGTGTCAACCTTGGCGCCGGCGTAGGTGTAGTTGATGACCGCTTGGCCTTCCAGGTTGCCCGGCGTCTCCGTCTTGCCGTCGTCCTGACTCACCGATGAAACCACATACATCGGCGCCTGGATGTCGATCTCCGGGAAGCTCGCCCCGCTGCCCTTGGTGTAGACGCTGTCGTCCGTCAGCGGCTTGTAGGTGATCGTCGCCATCCGACCCAAACCGTCCTTGGCAGAGGCGAGAAGGTCAGGAGCTACGGGATTGGACAGATAGGTTGCCAGCTTTTCGACACCCGCGTTATCACGATGCGCCCGAACCCAGTCAGTGGCACCGTCACCATTTGCGTCCAAAAATTCTCCAAATTGGCGATGAGGAGTTTTCGCGTGTGTTTGAATAACGTCGGGTAGCTCGAAATTGGGGGCCTCGACCCAACCCGAACCTGTGTTCAGCCACGTTGCCTTCTTTGTTCCCCCACCGTCGACATAAGCGCGCACCCAATCCATCAAGCCATCGTTGTTTACATCGACGAATTGACCATAGCTTCGGATGGGGTTCTTTGTGTGGTTATAGAGGATTCCCGGGAGAGTATAGTCAGCATTTAGTTCCCAGCCATTTCCCGTATTTAGCCAAGTCCATTTTTTCGTTCCGCCACCGTCGGCATAGGCGACCACCCAATCGGCCAAACCATCGCCGTTCAAGTCAACAAACTGACCATTGCGCCTGTGAGGTGTCTTAACGTGATTGAATATCCGAAATGGAAGCGTATGCGCGGCACTGAGTTGCCAACCGTTGCCAGTGCTCAACCAGGTCCATTTTTTGTCGCCGCCTCCGTCAACATAGGCAACGACCCAATCGGAAAGGCCGTCTCCATTGACGTCAACAAACTCTCCATGCTCACGAATGGGGTTTGTCGTATGATTGTAGATCCTGAACGGCAATTCATGTGCGGGGCTGACCTGCCAACCGGTGTCAGTGTTTAGGTAGGTCCATTTCTTGAAGCCCCCTCCATCTACATATGAGACAACATAGTCTAAACGGGTGTCTCCGTTCACATCGACAAACTCACCATATCTCCGGATGGGGCTCGTAGTGTGATGGTAGATCCTGAATGGAAGCTCATACTGTGTGCTTTGCTGCCACCCACTACCTGTGCTCAACCAAGTAAATTTCTTGAATCCGCCTCCATCAACATAAGAGACAACCCAATCTTGGAGGCCATCGGCGTTAACATCGACAAACTCGCCGTAGTGTCTCGAGGGGTTGCTCGCATAGTTGAAGATACGAAAAGGCAGGTTGTGACTTGTGCTCAGTTGCCAACCGTTGTCGGTGCTTAAGTACGTCCACTTTTTGTCCCCGCCTCCATCAACGAAAGCCGCAACCCAATCGACTCTTCCATCTCCATCTGTGTCGATGTATTGGCCACGTTTGCGACCATTGGGATCAGCGTAGTCAAAGTTGACCGGGGCGTCGAAAGTTGTATCACGCGTCCATTCGCTGCCGGCCGTTAGGTCTCGGTAGGTAAAGCTGTGCGGCGCGAGGCAGTTGTTGCTGGCGTCGCACTCAGTCACGGAAGTCAGGCGAGAACGGCCGGTCGCCGTGCCGTATTCGTAGGCCATGTCATAGCGCTTGACCAAGCTGTCAACGCCGCCATGTTGGGCGTAAGTCTCAATGGATTTCAGCCGGTTCAGGGTCTGCGTCCGAACACCAGCCATGTAGTGCACGCGCGTATCAGTCCGGCTCTCGTAAACGAAACGCACCGAAGCCGTCGGCAGGGTCCCCGCCACCGTGTTGCCCGCGTAATCGATGCGGTCGATCTGATGCACATTGTTTGTGGTGTCGTCGCTGTAGCTCAGGTCCAGATAGTTCCCCACCCGATCCTCGATGCGATTGACCGACCAGTAGCGCACTGTCTGCTGCCCTGGCACCTCGACCGCGGAGTCCGCCGTGTTGCCGTAGGTCATGATCTGGCCCGACTTGGTCCAGACCTTGAAGTAAGCCGGGCCCGTGCCCGCTGTGCCGTAGGAGACGATCTTGGAGAAGGAGGCAAGCTCCGTGCTGTAGGTCGTGCCGGCCGCCCCATAGACACCACCGTCTGTGGCCACCAACCGTTGGCCGTCGAGGCAGAAGCGATCATCGGTGCTGTAGTCCACACCATCGATCTCATCGTCCTGCGCAAGCGTCTTGCCGCAGCGGTGGATCACAGAGAGGCCGCCGAGGGACCAGCCGACGCCCAGGATGCCGTTGTCGCCCCGGCTGCCGTAGATCAGCGAGAGGCTCGGCGCCATACCTGCCACGCCCGGCGGCACGGAGATGGGAATGGAGTAGTTAGCCGAACCGCTCTCATCCACCGCAATGGCCCCGGGTGTCACACCGGCCACCGTCGTGGTCTGCGCGGAGGCCGAAGCTCCGCTCAGAAACAGGCCCACCGCGGCAACAGCCGAGAAAAGCAAACCACTTCGCGCCTTAGCGGATTTGGACCCAAAAGACGTCAGACGAGTTACCGAAGGCCCGTCGCGTTGCCCTGTATTCTCTCTCTCGTTCGAATGACTGCTCGAAATTGAACGCAACAAGCCACAAGACATCGGCCATTCCCCCAAAGGAAACCCCACAAACACAAAACCTGAGGCGGTAGAAGGCCTCAGGGCGCAAAAAAGCCGGCCTCAAGCGAAGCCGGCTTCAGCGTTCCAGTCTGGCTACCTGCCTGACCGATGGGGCAGATCGAAAGCCCATCGGCAAGGCGAGCAGGAGCATCTCGCAAAGATTGCGTCACAAAAGCGTAAAGCATTACGCTCATTCACCTTTTTTATGACAATGCCAGACCTAAATTACAGCTTTAGGTTATATCACAGCAAAATCACAGGCAAGTGAGAACAACTACCAAAAAGATAATTCTCTGTGGATAAATCAACTTATTAACCATAAATCAATGACTTACTATGGTTGTGTATCTTTCCCAGAGATGACGCAAAATCCGGATGCCGACAACCACGCAGTTCAGAACAGAAAGTGCAAAGGGCAGCTTGTAGATAGGGATGCTTGTGGCGCAAAATGACCGAACCATGAGCTTCCACCAAACCACCAGCGGCACGCTAACCTCTGTCCGTCCGGCCGGCACGGCATGACGGCCTTTCGTAACAGCCGAGGCGTCGCATTGCTGGCGGTTATCTGGGTGTCAGGTGTCCTCGCTGTGATCGCCACAAGCCTCGCGACTTCAAGCAGAACCGAAACCGTTCTGAGCCAGAACCGACTGTCCAATGCGCAGGCTAGAGCTTTAGCAGACGCCGGTATCCATCGCGCAATCTACGCACTGCTTTCAGGCCTTGGTCGCGACGCGAACGCATACTCTGTAAACAGCCCGCAGCTCAACGGCCTTGCCGCCCAAACGAACCTGCCCAAGGACGGCGCGGAACGCATTTGGACTTTCGCCAAGGGCAGAGTGGCAATTTCGGTGCGGTCGGAGAGCGGGAAAATCAACCTCAACGGCGAGGACGAGGAACTGCTGGAAGCGCTTCTGCGAGCCATCGACCTCCCGCCAACGACAGCAACCGAACTCGCTCACTCGATCCTCGACTTCCGGGATCCTGATTCCGAGCCGCGCACCTACGGGCGCGAAACGCCAGGCTACGCAGCTTTGGGTCTAAAGTACGGGGCAAAGAACCGTAACTTCGAAGCTTTGGATGAGCTCCTGCTCGTCCCCGGCGTAACACGCGACATTTATCGCAAGCTGCGCCCTGCCCTGACCGTCTATTCAGCAAGCCCGGGTTTCAATCCGAGCTACGCGCCCGCAGAGGTGTTTATGACTCAGCCAGGCATCGATGCGGAACGCGCAACCGACCTTGTTGCCAGCCGGAGCAAAGTGGATGACGAAACTTTCCGGCAGCTGTTGCCGGACTCGCGGCACTACAACAACAGCAAGGCGCCCGTCATGACGATCCTCGCCCATGCCCAGATCACAGACGGCACCGCCTTTACCCGGGAAGCGGTTGTCGCCCTAACCCCGAACGAAACTCCGCCCTATCATATCTTTACCTGGCAATGAACTCTGCTGCGCGCCCCACACCCTGCAGACAGGAAACACCCTAACCGATGAATTTACGCGGGCCGTGGATCAGTCGAAGTTCAGTCCCGGAAACCGACTTGGCTCGTCCTCATCGCCGTCCGACAGCAAGCCCCGAAGCTTCTGCCGCAGCTCATTGGTCACAGCGCGGGCGTCATCCTGATTGCGCACCACTTGCGGTTTGATCAGGACCAACAGTTCCGTCCTGCTGGCGCTGTCATCAACCGACCGGAAGAGATTCCCCACAAGCGGCATATCGGACAACACCGGCACGCCCGTCGTCGCTTTTTCAATCCGATCCCGGATCAAGCCGCCCAGCGCAATGGTCTCATGATTGTGAACCGCAACGGTGCTCTTGACCTTGCGCTGCTGAATCGTCGGTGAGTCGATGCCGGAAGTCGTGGTTTCCGAAACCTCGCTCACTTCCTGTTCGATTTCCAAAATGACGAGACCGCTCGCATTCACACGCGGTGTGATGTCCAGAATCACACCTGTGTCACGAAATTCGATTGAATTGACAATCGGTGCATTGGCGTCGGTGGTTCCCACGGACGACTGTGTGACGACAGGCACCTCGTCACCCACCTGCAGCCGGGCCGTTTGATTGTCGAGTACCAGCAACGTCGGCGCTGACAAAAACTTCACATCTGTCATGCCCCGGAGCGCATTCAGGGTCGCGCGAATGTTGCCGTTGTCGAACACATAGGAGAAACCCGGAAAGACCGAACCGAGCGCGGCGGCCCCTGCCGAAGTTGCCGCATCGCTAAAGGCCACGGATGAATTGGCGCTTCCAGACTCGAAGAACCAGCGCAGCCCAAGCTCCAGGTCGTCATTCAAAGTCACCTCGGCGATTGTCGCTTCGATCAGGACCTGAAGGGGGAGGATGTCCAACTGACGCAGCGCGGCTTCGACTGTTTTGTAGTCCTCCGAGGTTGCGAGGGTCACAATCGAATTGCTGTCTTCATCCGCAATAATCCGGATGTTTCCAGTTCCCCGCAGCGAAATGGCGCTCTCGGCGGCGCCGCTAGGAACCGGCAAGGTTTCTCCAAAGGTAGGCTCGCCACCGACTGCAGGGTCCACAAAGTCGTTGTTCGGCGCGCCGGTATCGATTGTCACCGGGGTTACGTTAGGTGCCAGACCTGACGAGCTGGCCGAAACATCGAGACCGCCAGAGGAAAAGATATCGCCAAGAATCTTTGCCAGATCGGCGGCGCGGCGATTTTGGACATAGTAGACATGGACATTTTCCGCGTCGGCGCTGCCCTGATCCAGCCGTTCGACCCATGATCGCGCTTCGTCGAGATAACGAGGCTGCTTAGCAATAATGAGGACTGCATTCATGCGATCGATCGCCACGAACCGCACCAGATCCGACAGCACCGGTCCCTGCGGGTCGTTGAAGATAGTTTCGAGTTCACCGGTCAAGGTGCCCGGCGCGACGTTGCGCAGAGGTATCAGAGCGAATGACATACCGCTCAGGCCATTTACGTCTAACGTGGACGCGAGCCCGGTAATGCTCGTCAGCTCTCGCTGCGATCCCGTCACAAACAACAGGTTGCGCGCCCTGTCGACTTGAATCCCTTCAGGGTTCGACAAAAAGGGTTTGAGCAACACCTCAATCTCGGTCGCGGAAACAAACCGCAATGGCAGGACCCGCACGGACTGACCGCGGCCGGGTGTATTGCCGAAGGTGAAATTAGAAGCCAAGCGTCCGGCTTGCTCTCCCGGCACAACTTGGATCAAACCGTCGCTTTCGATGAGGGCTGCCCCACTCATCCGCAAGACTTCCTCGAGAGTCGGCAAGACCTGGTCTCTGTTTAACGGTCGGCTGGTTTGGAGGGTTACGGTACCTTGAATGCGTGGATCAATGGAGTAGTTGAGCCCCAAGGCGTCTTCCAGAACCGCCCGGACAACCTCAGACAATTCAGCTTCGACGAAATTCAAGCTGTAGCCGCCATCATCAGCCGCAAGAGCCGGGTTCAAGACCCGCCCCCCGTCGCCGGCACGGGAAGGCGCGATCAATTGACCCGAGCCGCGAATTTCAAAGGGTGTAACGCGAGGCTGTCCGCCGGTATTTTCCGCCGATCCGGTTCCTAGATCGCCGGCGCTCCGGTCGGCCTCTTGTCCCGGTCCCTCGGTGGTTTGATTTGACGGCGGCGTTTTTGGCGAGAGACTGTCGAAAAAATTGCCATCATCCCGAAGATTGAGGCTTTCGCACCCGCTTAGCCCCAGTCCAACTGCTGTAACGATAGATAAAGTCAGTAGCCATCTTGGCTTAAAAAACACTCGCCGTCCCCCAACGAAAAACTGCAACGGCGAGTGTAGCAACTTCAACCTAAGGAAATCTAGCGGCAAAGCGAATTTCAACCGGTGAGAAAGGCGCTTAACCTACAAATCTGCGCCTCATCTGCGGTTCGAAGAACCGGGCGTTCGCAGAAGAACTTCGAAGACCTCATCCTTCGCACGCAGCACAATGCGGTCGCGCTTGATACTCTCCAGTGTCCAGCCATCCAGGTTTTCGCCGAGCGATAGACGGAGTTGTTTATCGGCTCCAGGTCTCTGAATAACCGCCACACCCGAACTCGAGTTCACAAAGGTTCCCACCAAGATAATTCTGGGCTTTGGCACGGGCTGCGGTTTCGTCACTGTGACGACCCGGCGGGGTTGCGGCGGACGGCGGGTCGCGGAAAAGGGTGGACGCTCAATCAATTGCGAGAAGTGGTTGCGGGGTGGCATCGGTGCGATCTGTACGGGAGACACGCGGCGCGCAACGGCCTCGTTACTCGCGGCCGCCGCTTCCAACCTGGGCACTCGTTCAGCCGGCTGCATCGTTTGTTGATACAGGAAGTAGCCCAGACCTGCGCAGAGCAGACAAAGACTCAGGTTAAGCTTGCTCAAAATCATCATGATCGATCACTTTTCCCTGACAGCATACCTGCCGCCGGAGCTCCACTCTATCCGATCCTTTCCAGATACCATGATCAATTGGACGCCTCGTCAGCCGCGCGGACAAAGCCGTAAACATCGAAGCGCACGGTCAATAGAACTTCGGTTTCTTCTGACCCCGCGCTCGTAACGGACCGGCCAGGACGTAAATCGATGTTGTCGATAAACAGAAACGGCCGGGAGCTTTCGATCCGATGAAGGATGTTTCGAAGTCCGGCCGCATTGACGTCAACTTGGGATCGGACGGTGATACGCCGGAAGCTGTCCTGCTGCTTCTCGGGCATCGTCTGCACGGAGCGCAGTGTCCCGCGCTCAGCCTGAACCGAGCTGCGAATAAACTGTTGCAGCGTCGCGGCCGCAACCGCCGGATTTGCACCGCGCAGTAAATTGGAGCTCGCTTGGACCTCCCGCTTCAAAAGATCGCGCCGGCGCTCCAGCATGCCGGTGTCAAGGTTTCGGCCGCGGAAACGATCCAGCAACTCCAGAGATTGTTGAATCTCAGAATTGCGCTGATCGAAGGCGGCCTGAACCGGCACAAAAAGAACCGCGTAGATAACGGCACACACCAGCAGCAATATCGACAACGCAATCAGGCTGCTCAACGGCCGTTTCGAAACGCCAAGGGTCAAGAGGCTTCCTCCACCACCTTTAACGTCAGGCTAAAGCGCTCAACGCCGATTCTCTGATCCCTTGTCACCGGCGAGCGAAACTTCGGCTCGGAAAACAAAAGCGAGTCATCGAAGACTTCGATCAGCTTCGCCGCGTCAGCCGAGTACCCGCTGATCTCAAGCCTGCCTTGCACCAAACGCAGTTGGCTTAGCCAGGTGTCGTCAGGCAACAGCTGGGTCATATCGTTCAGGATGCGGGACATCGGAACGGCATCCCGACGCAAGGAAGCGACGTAGCTACTGTTGGTTTCCAGCGCCTCTATTTCATCACTCAAGTTCCTGACGACAGCTATTTTCTTGCGGGCCAAGAGGACTTCCTGATCGAGCGCCTCCGCATATTGCGCCTTGCGTTCCAAGGGAACTGAAATCGCCAAAGCCGCGAGCGCACAACAAGCCAACAAAAGGCCGGCCGTAACAACGCGTCCGATAACAACGGAAACGCCTTTGGAGACTTCGGGCAATAGGTTGATACCCTGCGGCCCGTCGTCATGCTCCGTTAAGACATCGATACGTCTAACCGGGAGCTTCCAGGCATCCAAACGCTCGAGCAAGGGATCGACAGCCGCGCGCGGCGCCGCGGTGAGCGACACACGCAGTTTCTGCTGCTCGCTGTTCTCCTCGATCACGCCAGCATGAAAGTAGACATCGTCCTTCTGGAAAGGTGTCAGGCGGTCCATCTCGAACCCGGCGACTTCCATAAGGTTTTCAGATGCGGCAAGCGGAAGCTCGCCCTCTCTCACCGTTACCCAGGGTCGCGGCAATGCAAGCGTCGTCGCATTCTTATCCAGCCTGGTCTTTCCGATCTGCTTCGCGAGAGCCGGAGGTAGCTGCGCCGCGTCGAGATCGCACGCGCCGAGCATGGAGAGCTTACCGCCGCGCAACGACTGAAACCTGGCCTTGCCGTCTTGCGGGCAAACGACCAGCCTGGACTCTTGCTGCATCACCAAACGCCGGAGGGGGCTCGGGAGCAAGGCGGCGAGTTCCGCAAACCACCAGCGAAAAAACCGCGTAAAGGGATTTAGTAAAGCGTTCATGCTTCGCCTTCCGCTTGGGTGTCACCCGCCAGGAACCAGCTTCCGCACGACAGACTCACGCTGGTTCCACGCAACGCTGGAACACAACGAATTGCAAACCCACTGGCGCTGGAAATGCCGCCGTTTGGAATGCCACTAAGATGCGAAACAGCGGTGCTCATCGTCGCAGCCTGCCCGTCATCACCGCCGCCACAAACTCCGGCCAGACTCTCGGGTCCTCGGGCGGAAAAGCAATGCCGATCTTTATCAACCTTGGCAGTTCCGTCTTATTTGTCCACTGGTTCATCCAACGCGACGGGCTTCGGTCATTCTCCCGACCGAAATAGGATATTCGCAAGACCGAGACACCCTCCAGCAACACTTCCGTTTCGGAGTTCTCGCCAAACTCCAGGCCACGGGTTTGCGCGACAATTGGCTGCCATGCAAGCGCCAAGCGGCCCTGTTCACCATCGCGTTCGAGACGCAAGCGAATCACATGGCGTCCGCCTTCCCCCAGCGCTTCCGGGACCGGACCGCCGAAAATCAGTTCGTTTTGCTGCCCTGAAAACAAGACTGCCGTTTGTTGCCGGCTTCGGTAAAAGACCGTCGCGGCTTGCGAGATTTCACGCCGCAACACATCCTGCACGTTCAAAACACCGCTTTGCCGGCCGCTCGCTTCGCTGTGCCGCTCCCACACCCGCGCACCGAACTGCAGGCCGCCATACATCATCACACTCAGCATCGACATAAGAGTCATGGCGACAAGCAGCTCGAGAAGCGTGAAGCCTTTCTGGCTCCGACGCAGAGTCAAGCTGCAAGGAAGGTCGACGTTGCCAAAGATCATCCGGCTCTCCCGAGACGGAGTGTTGAGAGGGTCACGGATCTCTCAGCCTCGCCTTCCCCCCAGGTTACGGTCACCGCGATGCTGTAAGGGATAACCTTGGAAGATTCTGTCGCCGCACCACTTCCATAGCGGGCCACCCTCTTTTTCCACTGCATCCCCTGCCCAAGGGCGCCCGTCGTTTCGCCCGCACGCAGAGGCGCTTCGACCCCGGCCTTTGCCAGGAGGGATTCGGCATGGCTGACAGCGAGCCCGTAATTTATGGCGATTTCCTCATTGCGCGTACTGGTCGAGAGTATTTGCAGCACAGAGGTGAAGGTGACAGCGAAGATGGTGAAGGCGACTATCACTTCCAACAGTGTGAAACCCCGCTGTAAGCCGCCCGCCGCAAGGCAGGCGCGGTCTCCGAAGCAATGCGGAAAGCGCTGAGATTCACTGAACAAGAGTCACCTGCCCGGTCAGCCAGCGGACCTGAACCTGGAGCTGTTGCTGCGCACTTTCAATCTCGACAACGCCGCCTGTCGCGCTGCCATCGGGAAAAAAACGGATGGCACCCTCGTCTCTGGCGCCCAACTCCTCGCGAGCTGTTGTGAAGCGGACGTCCACATCTTCGCCAAACACACCGGTCTTTTCATCGCCGACGATGCCATAGCGCCGGTCGCCTAGATCGAGAAAGAAAACCACCTCCCTGTTTCTGGCGATTGCCTGGCCTCGTGCCTGACGCAGACCGTCGGCAATATCGCGGGCCGTCGAGCGAACCTCCACCGACGCAGATGAAGAAAAAAGGGTCCCGGGCAAAAGCGCGTACAGCATGCCAATGATCGTCAGAACGATCAAAAGCTCGAGGAGCGTGAACCCGCGTTCCTGCTGCCGCTGCCGTGGAGAGAATTGCCCCGTCTCTATGTTACCAGCTGGTGACATCGCTGTCTTCGCCGTCTCCCCCCTCAGCATTGTCCGCGCCATAGGAATAGATGTCGACTTCACCGTGCTGGCCGGGGCTCTCATAGCGGAAAGGATTACCCCAGGCGTCGTTGATCGCCTCCCGTTTCTTCAGGTAAGGCCCTTGCCAGCGCGGGAGGCCTTCGGGCGCCTCAAAGAGCGCGATCAGGCCCTCGTCCTTGGTCGGATAGCGTGCGTTGTCCAGTCGAAAGAGATCCAAGCCCGCGGAAATCTGGTCGATCTGCAGTTTCGTCGTGTCGGTCCTCGCTCGGCCGAGATAGTTGATCGCAGCAGTCCCCGCTACCGCGGCCAGCAGGCCGAGGATGGTGATCACCACAAGCAACTCCAGAAGCGTGAAGCCGGCCTGGCTGCGCTTTCGGCCTTTCGCAGCTGCCTCGGCGCTGGCCTGCCGGCTTTCTTGCTTCGCGGCCATAACGCTTAGAGGAACTCTCGGCAAAACGCGCATCCTACAGGACCAGTTGATTGATGCTAAAGAGCGCAAGAAGGATGGATGAGATGATGAGCGCAATGAGAACCCCTAATCCGAGTGTGAGAACAGGCACCAGCAGCGCAAGCATGCGCTGAATGCTGGCCTGACTTTCCTGGTCGTAGATATCCGCCAGTTTGAACAGCATGTCTTCGAGATGGCCGCTTTCTTCGCCCACCTGCAGCAGTTGCAGCGCGAGGTCGGGAAAGAGGCCGGTTTCGGTGAGCGGCCTGGCGAGGCCTCGCCCCGCTTTGACCTCAGGTTCGGCCGCGCCGACCGCGCGCGCCAAAGCCGCATTGCCCAGAACTTCCCGGACCAACGTTAGCGCGGTCAGCAAGGGCACGCCATTGGAGAGTAAGGTCGCCAGTGTGCGGCTGAAGCGCGCCACATCGATCCGGGTCCAGAGCCCGCCGATCAGCGGCAGCTTGAGCAGCAGACCATGCCACCAGAGCCGCCCCGCCGGCCGCGCCATATGCAGCCTGACGAGCAAGCCACCGCCCAGCAGCAGAAACGGCAGCACCCACCAGTAAACGCGGGAGATATCGCCCACGGCGATCACCATCTTTGTGATCAGCGGGATCTTCGCGCCGGCATCGTCGAACAGCGGCTGAAAGGTCGGCACCACATAAGTCAGAAGAATGATCACCGAGACGCCCGCCGTGACCAGCAGAAACACCGGATAGATTAGCGCCGAGCGGACCTTGCGGCTCAGTTCCCGGGACTGCTCCATGAAGTCGGCCAGACGGCGCAGCACCGTTTCCAGGCTTGAGCCCGCCTCCCCCGCGCGCACCATGCTGCGGTAGTACCTGGGAAAGGCGCCCTGCTGACGATCCAGCGCATCGGCCAAACTCGATCCGCCGCGCACCTCCTCAAGAACCGTCTCCACGACCCTTTTGACCTTCGGCTTCAAACCCAGGCCCGCGAGGATTTCGAGCGCCCGTTCCAGCGTCAGCCCGGCGCCCAGCAGGGTTGCGATTTCCCGTGTCAGGGTCGAGACTTCTTCCGCCGAGACCCCGCCGCTGGCAAAGACCTCCTGCTGCAGGAACCCGGAGTCCGTGAACGACCAGCGACCGGCGCTTTCGATCTTGACCGGGATGTGGCCTTTCTGGCGCAAGGACTGTACCACCGCCGCCTTATCGGCGGCGTCCAGCTCACCCTTGATCACCTCGCCCGATCCTGCGATCGACTTATAGCGAAACAGCGGCACGGCTAGCTCTCACTGATGACCCGCATGACCTCCTCCAGAGAGGTCACGCCCTGCCGCGCCTTCGCGAGGCCATCCTGATACATGCTCCGCATTCCGGCTTCCAAAGCCGCCGCATGAATCTCCCGGGATTCCGCCTGACGCAGAACCAGCCGCCGGATCTCGTCGTTCATCGGAAGGATCTCGAGAATACCGACGCGCCCCCAGTAACCGCTGCCATTGCAAGCGGCACAGCCCTTGGGGCGATAGAGCGTCACGGTCTCCCCTTCTCCGGCATCGCCGCGATCGGCGCCTGGCGCCGATGCAGTGCTGCGGCGGATCTGCGCCGCCAGTTCCGGCAGCGCGGAGTAAGCCTCCCGGCAATGCGGGCAAAGCCGGCGCACCAACCGCTGCGCCACGATGCCGACAACCGTCGAGGTCAGCAGATAATCCTCGATCCCCATGTCCAGCAAGCGCGTGATCGAGGCTGCCGCCGTATTGGTGTGCAGCGTTGCCAGCACCAGATGCCCGGTGAGGGAGGCCTGCACGGCGATCTGCGCGGTCTCCAGATCGCGGATCTCGCCGATCATGATGATGTCGGGATCGTAACGCAGGATCGAACGCAGAGTATGGGCGAAAGTCAGGCCGATCTTGGGCCGCACCTGAATCTGGCTCAATCCCTCCAGCTCGTACTCCACCGGATCCTCGACCGTCACGATCTTCTTCTCCGGCGAATTCAGGTGGGTCAGCGAGGTATAGAGCGAGGTGGTCTTGCCGCTGCCCGTCGGCCCGGTGACCAGCAGGATACCGTTCGGCCGTTCCAACAGCGCGAGATAGTCGCGTAAGGAGCGTTCGTCGAACCCGAGCGCATCGAAATCCAGCACCACGCCGTCGCGGTCGAGAATACGCATGACCACGCCCTCGCCATGCAGGGTCGGCAGGGTCGAGACGCGCAGGTCGATCTCCTTGCCGCGCACGACGGCCTTGATCCGCCCGTCCTGCGGCAACCGGTGCTCGGCAATGTTCAGGCGCGCCATGATCTTGACGCGGGAGATCACGGCCGCGCGCAGGGCCGCCGGCGGAGATTCCACATCGCGCAGCACCCCGTCGACCCGGTAGCGCACGCGCAGGCGCGCTTCGGAGGATTCGATATGGATGTCCGACGCGCGGGCTTCGACCGCCCGGCTGATCAGCAGGTTGACGATGCGGATGACCGGCGCTTCGCTGGCCTGGTCGCGCAGACGCTGCACATCCGCATCGGTCGACTCCTCATCCGGATTGTCCAGGCTCTCGGCAATCTGATCGATCGAGGACTTGCCCTCGGCATACAGCCGCTCGAGCGCCGCCTCCAGCTCCGCGGCGACGGCAACGCAGCAGATCACCTTGCGCCCCGTGCGCAAGGCCACCGCCTCTGCCGCGGCATGGTCGAGCGGATCCGCCATGGCCAGGGTGATGCCCTCCTCGCCCTCGGCCAGGGGCAAGATATGGCTGCTCTTGAGAAAACGCACCGGCAGGACGCCATCCAGCAACGGCAAGTCCGGATAGTCGTCGGCCGTGGCCAGCGCGATCTTCAAATGCCGTGCAAGTGCGCTCGCCATATCGCGCTCTCCGACCAGGCCGAGCCGCGTCAGCACCCGGTCCAGCCGCTCGCCGCTTTCGGCCTGCGCACGCTCGGCCCGTTTCAGGGCCGCGGCCTCCAGTTTTCCTTCGGCCACCAGCAGCGCACCGACCCCGGCTTCCGGCGTCATCCCCTCCTGCGCAGGCGCAGGCAGATCAGGATCGGGCGGCCCAGAATCAGGCAGAGGCTCCACGGACTGCGCGCCCTGCAAGGCCGCTGCCCGCTGCTCCTTCTCCGCCCTTGTGGGCGCGATCTCGACTTCTCTGCTGCCGTCCAAAACGCCGATACTTCCCTGTAAGGTTCAAATGTCTTATGCACCGAAACCGAGCAGTCAGCTTAGCGCATTCCGGCGGCAGGTACACACCGAAAGGGTGAATCGGATTATTATCCTGTCACAAGGAAGCGGTTCTGCCGTCCTGCCCGTTTTTCCTGCGAGATTCTTCGAAACACGGGGCTTTTCGCGCCTTTCAGAAGCCCAGAGGGCCGTAGAGCCAAGTCAACCAAAAGCCGAAGGCCAGAAAAGTCCCGAAGGGCACGGCCATGGTCGCGGACAATCCGCCGCGCATCCGCCCCCAGATGACGGCGGCAACCAGGGCGGGCAGCGCGGCCCAGAGCAAAACACTGCCCAATCCGGCCCAGCCGACCCAGGCCCCCGCGGCCGCCATCAGCTTGGCATCCCCCATCCCCAGGCCCTCACGCCCGCGCAGTCGACGGTAGAGCCAGCCGATCCCGAACATCAACGCGAAGCCTGCCACCGCCCCGCCAAGATGATGCGGCAGCAACGCCGGCCCGCCCCCGACTTGATCCCCCCACCAGGTCACGAGCAACCCAACAGGAATCAGCGGCAGTGTGAGAACGTCCGGAAGCAAAAAATGCCGCGCATCGATCAGCGCCAGTGTGAGCAGCACCCAGCCCAACCCGGCCCCCGCCCAAACCAGCCAGCCCTCACCCGGCAGCACCGCCAAAGCCCAAAGCACCACCCCAACCGCCACCAGCTCAACCCCGGGCGCCAGCCAGCCAATCACCCCACCGCAGTGGCGGCAACGCCCGCGCAGCAGTAACCAACTTACCAATGGAACGAGATCCCGCGCACTCAAAGTGGCGCCGCAGCGATCGCACCGCGAGCGCCCAAAGACCACACCGCGCTCCGCCGGCAGGCGCACCTCCAGCAGACCGAGAAAACTGCCGATGAAAGGGGAACAGAGAAGAAGAAAAAGGTTTTGCGCGCTCACGGTGCAAGACTACACGCCAGCGGCGGGTACAGGCTAGGTGAAAGGCGTGGTCAGAGTGGACTATCCAATTTGTGGAAACGCCAGCAAAGAAATAGATTTCCGGGGGAACGCATTCCCCCGCGCCCCCATGTTTATGGAGCGCGGCTGCGGAATTAAGTATTATGTTGTCTAATCGCGAGTGTTTCGGTCAAGCTCCGGTTTGTACGTCACCGCCGGTATCATGGTTGTCTACGCGGTCTGATGGGCCTTTCATGAGGCTCGCCGCAGGATGGCTTCCAAGAGGTCCAGGCTTCCCAATGTCCCTGCCACGCGTTTGTCCCTTTCGGGGCGCAACAATACTTGCGGGATGAGCCCGAGCCTCGCGTCCCGGCGGGGACGGAACTGGTCTTAGTGTATTTGGTGCCTTAGGCGGTTTCCTCCTTCGTCCAACGGAATTCGCTGCCATCGACCCAGATACGGTGCAGGACCACAGCAAGCTTGCGGGCCAGGGCCACCCGAGCTTTCTTGGGGCCGATGCGGGCCGCCTTGCGCAAGGCCCAGGCCTTGGGGGCCGACCACTTCTTGGTCCTGACCATTAAGGCATTGGCCGCTTCATAGAGCATGTGCCGCGCGAGCGCATCGCCCCGCTTGGAGATCCGGCCGGACCAGTCGACTTCACCCGATTGATGACGTCGAGGGGTCAGGCCGAGATAGGCACCCACCGCGCTCGAGCGTGTAAAGCGGTCCGGATCGTCGATGGCGCTCACAAAGGCCAGCGCCGTCATAGGACCCACACCGGGAACGCTCATCAGGCGCGTGCAGACCGCAGAGGCCGCTGCCAGAGCCTTGATGTCACGTTCCAGCACCTCGATCTGAACCAGTAAGCCACGGCGGGCCTGCAGCAGAGGCGCCACGGCCTCTTCCAGTAAAGTTTCCTTACCCAGCAACTCCCACACCCGCGCTTCGAAACCGCGCCGGCTGACCATCCCAACAGGAAGACCAAAACCCCGCAACAGCGCCCGGATGCAGTTCTCCAGATCGCGCCGCTGCTTCGCCAGTTGCTGACGGGCCAGCAAAGACGCCCGCGCCAGGCGCGCTTCCGGCCGCTTGGCGGCCACTTCCCGGTACCAGCCGGTGCGGGCCAACTGCGCCAAGCCTTCCGCGTCATTGGCATCGCTCTTGTTCATCCGGCAACTCAAGGCCGCTTTGGCGCGTCGGGCATCGACGATCACCGCCGGCACACCCAAAGCGCTCAGTTCGCGCTGCAGCCAACTCGATTGTCCACCCGTCTCCAGAACAACCACCCGGACCTCGGGCGCAAGAGACCTGATCGCCGAAGCCAGAAGATCCGGACGGCTCACTTCCCGGCGCCGGCCAAGAACCTTACCTGCCTGATCGACCAAACAAAGATGGGTTTCTTTCAGGGACACATCCAAACCGATATAATACTCCATGGTCGCGCTCCTTCATGGCCTACTGGGGCTGCTCAACACAGACCCCCTACTATAGGCTCGGAGCGTGACCAGCCGCGATTACGGCCATGTCCCTGGAGCTCTAATAGGCTTCCAACTCTTCTTTCAAATCAGACAATAATTGATCGACAGACGGTGTGACGCCTTTTTCTTCAGGGGTATAAAACACACCTGGCAAAACATTGTCGTTCTTTAAGTTAGGTAACAGCTCATCCATCAACTCATCCAAAGAAAAGTGAGTTGCTTCATAGTTGATCCATTCGTTTCTTGCACAAATATCGGCAAATTCTTTGGCTGGCCACATGGGAAAGACTTCGTCTCCATCACCGGTTACAGCAAGAGCCCACCCATCCAAGTAAAGTCCCCATACTTCCTCCCTATCCGCAATTGTTTTGATGAAATGCGAATAGCGCTTTTGGCCTGGGAGGGCGACGATCGCCTCAATCTTCTTTTTACTTGAACCCATGTAAATTTCTTCTCCAAAGACCACATTTTCAGTCTAGTGGACGTTCTTTGTTTTTACGGCCGAAGTTATCATATTTGTGTTGCGTTCGATGTAATTTTCTATCCTGAAGATTTGAATGTTTATAGCTGTACCCTTTCGCAGCTTCGCGCCCTCTTTCGTGTGCTAAATCTTTACCTGGAGGGTTTCGAATATTTCTACGATTTCTTCTCAATATTGAATCTTGTTCTTGTTTTATCCATCCTCGATCAGCACTGCCAAGTTTTGGGTCATTGCCGAGTTCTTGGAGTCTTTGTTGTCTTCCTGCTCGCCCACAATTCGCATTATGCACCCAGGCGCCATCTTCACCTACGAAATAGGTGTGAAAGTCGGCAACCTCGAAGTTATAGGCGGAAAAGGCACCGGGCCGTTGCGTAATCGACTGAACGACAAGATCTTCACTCTTTAGGGCCTCGATCTCATCGTTGACTGCGAGGGCGCTTGTCTGAACCCAGCCTTTACCTTCTACCCAAAACGGATGTTCGCCCGTTGCCTCTATAACGTCCACTTCGCCATCCGGACCGAGCAGGGCCAGATCCAGAATTGGCTTGTCCTTGCTTTGGAAGAGGTGAACAACCGGCTTCCAGCCGATCTCACCGGTCTTTTCGTCTTTTGCTGCGACAAGATCACCGACTCGGATCGCCTCGATGGGTTTCAAGCCATCTTTGGTATGAACCAGCGTGCCAGCACGGAAACTGCAAACTCTACCCGCGAGCCTGCGCCCAATATTTGCGAGACCAGCCCCTTGACCGGCCCCAGGTGCGGCCGCAGCCAAGCTGGCCCCGGCACCAATATAGTCGCCACGCGCCAGTGATATGCCCGCATTCAAGAGGTCTGCGGCATTGCCGACAACCGGGATCAAGCCGACGACATCGAGTCCCAACTGGAACCCGTCGAGCCAACCGCCACCGCTGTCAGGTTCTCCGCCGCCACCGGTTAGTCCCGCCCCATCATTGTAGAGCCGAGAGAAAGCGCCGGTGATCGCGCCGTTGGCAAACTTGCCACCGCCAAGCTCCTCACCGACGCCGCCGGCGACGGCAGCCGCTGCGACACCGACTCCTGGTGGTGCATATTGATCGACATAAGAAAGTCCCGGAGCCGCAAACTGCGCAAAGGCGCCCGCCAGGAAACCGCCTTTGAATTCGCCGCCACGCAGCTCGCTGATTGCACCGCCGACAGCTCCGTGAGCAACAGTCTTGGCAATGTGCTGAAACGACAGGAATACCGGGGTTTCATGGCCAAGCAACTCACCGACGCCGTGAAAGGCCAAGGCACTCGCGATGGTTATCCCCGCCGATATGAGGGCTTGTCCTATATCCCCACCGTTGGCGAGTGTTACCAATCCCGAGAAAGCAGCGGAAGCGATTACTCCACCAATGCCAGGGAACGCGATGTTGATCCCGATCTGAATCGCCGCTGTGACGATCTCATTTTGCAGAGCCTTCTTGACGAAAGATGCGACCGCTTTAAAGGCTTTCTTGAAAGCGGATTTGATCTTTTTGAAGACCTTCTTAAAGAAGAAGCCTGATGGGTCGGTATAGCTGAGCGGGTTGTTCTTGACGTAGGTGTAGCGGTTGAACGACTGGGTGTCGCTCGGCGCTTGAACATGGGGATCGGCTGACAAGAAACGGCCCAGGGTTGGATCGTAGACCCGGCCATTCATGTGGATCAGCCCCACACCGTCCAGATGCTCATGCCCGGTGAAGCCTCTGGGGGTCTCGTTCGGAATGGCCGGGGTGCCCGCCGCCCAATCGCTCTGCCGGCGTTTGCCGTGGGCATCGTAGGAGAGATGCTCCGTGACCACACCCTGCTCGTCGGTGATGGATTCCACCGAACCCAGGTGATCTTTGTGCAGGTAGCGGGTCTTGTCGGTCAGGCTGTTACCGTCATCGACTTCGGTGTAGATCGCCACCGTGCCGCCGCCCGCACGGATGTAGTGCACCAGCTCGTCCGGCTCGTTGAGACGGCTGCGGCGCTCGTAGGAACTGCCCACATAGTCGGTGGTGGTGGTGATGCCGTTGGTCTGGGCATTCTGCTGAATGCGTCCACGGTCCGGACCATAGACGAAACTCGTCCAGTTGCCAGTGGCACTATCGGCGATGTTCTGAGGCTTGTTGAAAGAGGTCCAGGCCGTGGTCCGTCCCGCCCCGGTGATCATGCTGCCGTTGGCATCATATGTGTAGGTGTTGGCCCCTGCCGTGGTGACCGCATGCGGCCCGGCCCCGTTCTGGCCGTAGAGATAGTTGCCTACGTCGGACTTGAAGGTGATGTTCCCCAGCGCGTCGTAGGTGTAGGTCGTGGTGTTCAGCGTCGAGGTAGTGCTGGTGTCTGTCAGCGTGGTGGTCAGCACCCGGTTGAGGCCGTCATAGGCGAAGACCTCCTTCCGGTTCCGGGTCAGGTCCTCCCGCTCCTTAAGATTTCCCAGGGTATCGAACACGAAAGCCAGGTTCTGGATGTTCGTGCCGCTCTTTGTCGTCTGGATGGAATCCAGCAGCGCCGTGGCGGGATCGTAGGCCCGGCTGGTGACCACGCCGTTGCCCAGGGTCTCCTGAGTGACCATGCCCTCGGCATCGACCGTATTGGCCTGCCAGTAGACCGTGCCTCCGAGAACTTCCGAGACAGATCCCAAAAAGCCATTGGCGGTGTAGTTGTTCTTCACCGCAAAACCGGAGGGATAGGTCATGGTATCCGGGCGTCCCTGCGCATCGTAGGTCAGGGAGGTGTTGTAAACCGTGCCGGAGATGGTGGTGGCGGTGGTATCAGGACGGCCCAGGCTGTCGTAGGTCGCCACCTCCAGGTAGCCATTGGGGCCGGAGACCTGATGGATCTTGCCGATGCCTTTTGTGGCGGTGTCATAGGTCCAGGTGGTGGTGCCCTCGGCCTCGACCCGAGAGGTCATGCGGCCCAGGATGTCGTAGACCATGGTGACGACCTGGTTCTTGGCATCCGTCTGGGAGATGAGCTCGCCCAGGACGTTATAGCTGTAGGACCAGGTGCCCATGTCCGCATCGGTCATACCGGTCTTACGACCCCGCTGGTCGTAGGACATGGTGGTCAGAACACCGTTGGCGTTGGTCTCCAGCAGATTGCCGTAGGCGTCGTACTTATACGTGACCGTACCGTTCAGGTGATCCTCGGAGAGGACCAGTTCGCCAATGGCGTTCTGGGTCTTGGTCTGGGTCTGGAACAGGGCGTTGGTGGTCTGGGTGCTGAGCCCGCCGTAGTCGAATTCCTGGATGCCGCCATCGGGAGCGATAACGCTCATGCGCCGGCTGAGAACATCGTAATGCGTCGTGGCCCACTTGATGTCGTTGGCCGCCGTACCATCGAAGTAAGGCCGCGAGACCATGTGGGATTCGCCGCGCGGGTCGTAGCGGGTATCCACGTAGATCTTTGTCGTGCCGTCGAAGGCGATGGATTCCGTGCGGAAGACACGGTTCATCTTGTCGTAGTACTGGACCGAGGGCGTGTTGAGCGCCGTGCCGCCGGCGGTCAGGAAGTCCTGGGTCGTGATCTTGTAGACCGCCCCGTCCTGGCAGCCCACACCGCAGAGCTCGTAGGCGATCCGGCTTTCGGTGCCGTCGGCGCGCAGTTCCTTGGTCTTGCGACCGAAACCGTCGTATTGCCAGGTTGTCGTGATGCCGTTGGGGCCGGTCAGGCTGGTGACCACTCCAAAGCGGGCATCGGTGACCATGGATTCACTGTGGCCTAGGGCATTGGCGCTGGAGAGCGGGAACTGACCGTTGGCATCGTAAGTGGTGGTGGAGCTGCGGGAGGTAACACCCTGGCCGCTGACCGTGACCGCGGTCTCGTTGCCGAAGGTGTCGTATGTGTAACTTGTCGTGACCTTGAGGGCCGGCAGATCCGGTTCGATGATTTCCTTGGTCAGCAGGCCGTTTGTGGCGTTGTACTCCCAGGCGGACTTACGGGATTGGCTGGTGGTGCCGCCGGCCCCGTCAGGACGGGTCTTAGTCACCGTGGTGCTGGTCACCCGGCCCAGAATCCAGTCGACCTCGTCGTTGTCGTAGAGGCTGGCCGTCTCGGTGGTGAAGACCTGCCCACCGGTCGAACCCGTGGTCTCGTCGGTGACCGACTGGGTGACGTTTAGCGCATTGCCATAGGTGTCGTAAGTCGTGGTCGTGGTGGTGCTGGAGACCAGGAAGGCCGCGTTGTTGCTATCGGCAATCTCATAGGCCTTGGAGGTGGAACTCGACGCATAGGGGAAGAGGACCGAAGGCTGGTTCGTCGCAGTGCCGTCGAAGATCGTCAGGCTGGCATAGGTGGAGTTCACCTCCTTGACCAGGTCGACCACCGCGCCGTTGTCCAGGCGCGTGACGGAGCTGTCCACCTGACCCGTGAAGGGATAGGTCTGATTGTAGGTCGTGGTCGTCAGGATCCCGGTCTGCTCATCGCGAGCCGTGACAGTACGGAAACCCAGAAAGCCGCGGCCCTCTCTGTTCACCTTGGCGCCGGCGTAGGTATAGTTGATAACTGCCTGGCCTTCCAGATTGCCCGGTGTCTCCGTCTTACCGTCGTCCTGGCTCACGGAGGCAACCACATACATCGGCGCCTGGATGTCGATCTCGGGGAAACTTGCGCCGCTGCCTTTGGTGTAGACGCTGTCGTCTGTCAGGGGCTTGTAGGTGATCGTCGCCATCCGGCCCAAACCGTCCTTGGCGGAGATCAGCAGATCGGGAATGCCGGAGCGACTCACCCAAGTCACCTGCGCGTTCGTGCCGCTTGCGTTTCGGTAAGCGCGCACCCAGCCAACGATGCCATCACCATTGATGTCCTGAAATTCGCCTCGGGTGATTCCGGTGCTCTTATCAAAAATCACATCAGGAAGCGCATAATTTGCTTCGTTGTGCCAGCCCGAACCAGTGTTCAGCCAAGTGACTTTACTGCTGTTGCCGCTGGCGTTCTCGTAAGCCCGCACCCAGTCAACGAGACCATCGCCATTCACGTCACGAAACTGGCCGCGAGTGATCCCGGTGCTTTTATCGAAAATGGAATCAGGGAGCGCGTAGCTTGCCGTGTTTTGCCAACCCGAGCCGGTATTCAACCAGGTAATCCGAGAATCGTTACCACTTGCATTCCGGTAAGCTCGTACCCAGTCGACGAGACCATCGCCGTTCACGTCACGAAACTGGCCGCGAGTGATCCCGGTGCTTTTGTCAAAGATCACATCAGGAAGCGCGTAGCCTGCATTGCTTTGCCAACCCGAGCCGGTATTCAACCAGGTAATCCGAGAATCGGTACCACTTGCATTCCGGTAAGCCCGCACCCAGTCGACGAGGCCGTCCCCGTTTACGTCCTGGAATTGCCCCCGAGTAATCTCAGTGCTTTTGTCAAAGATCACATCAGGAAGCGCGTAACCTGCATTGCTTTGCCAACCCGAGCCAGTATTCAGCCAGGTCACTTTGCTGCTGTTGCCGCTGGCGTTCTCGTAAGCCCGCACCCAATCAACGAGACCGTCGCCGTTCACGTCCTGGAATTGCCCCCGAGTAATCTCGGTGCTTTTGTCAAAGATCACATCAGGAAGCGCGTAGCTTGCCGTGTTTTGCCAACCCGACCCGGTGTTCAGCCAGGTGGCTTGGCTCGCGGTGCCGCTGGCATTGCGATAAGCCCGCACCCAGTCCACGAGGCCATCGCCATTGACGTCCTGAAACTGCCCCCGGGTTATGCCGGTGCTCTTGTCAAAGATTACATCGGGAAGTACGTAGCCGGCGTTGTAAAGCCACCCGGAACCCGTATTTAGCACGGTAGACTGATAGTTGGTGCCGCTAGCGTTCCGGTAAGCCCGCACCCAGTCGACGAGGCCGTCCCCATTCACATCCTGGAACTGCCCCCGGGTAATCTCGGTTTTCTTGTCAAAAATCACGTCAGGAAGCGCGTAACCCGCTTCGCTCTTGAAGGCACTTAGCGTGTCGCTGTGATCGCTGTAGGTAAAGCTGTGCGGCGCGAGGCAGTTGTTGTTGGCGTCGCACTCGGTCAACTTGGTCATGCGCAGGCGCTTGGTCGCGTTGCCGTACTCATAGTGCATCTCATAACGTTTGACGAGCGTATCGATACCTCCGACCTGCGCATAGGTTTCGATGAACTTCAGACGTTCCACCGTCTCGCTTTTCGCGCCGGCCATGTAATGCAGGCGGATGTCGTTCCGGGGCGCGTAAAGAAAGCGCACCGAAGCGGTCGGTAGTGTCCCAGCCGCAGTGTTACCGGCATAGTCGATGCGGACAATCTTGTGGGTGTTTTCCGGCGTGCTGTCGTTGGGATCATCCTCGGCGTAGGTCAGATCCATGTAATTCCCGACCCGGTCCTCGATGCGGTTCACCGACCAGTAGCGCACAGCCGATTGCCCCGGCACCTCGACGGCGGAATCCGCCGTATTGCCATAGGTCATGATCTGGCCCGACTTAGTCCAGACCTTGAAGTAAGCCGGACCCGTCCCCGCCGTGCCGTAGGACACGATCTTGGAGAAAGACGCTAACTCCGTGCTGTAGGTCGTACCGTCGGCACCGTAGACACCGCCATCGGTGGCCACCAGCCGCTGCCCGTCCAGGCAGAAGCGGTCGTCAGCGCTGTAATCCACGCCGTCGATCTCATCGTCCTGCGCGATCGTCTTGCCGCAGCGGTGGATGACTGAAAGACCGCCGAGGGACCAGCCCACACCCAGGATGCCGTTATCGCCCCGGCTGCCATAGATCAGCGAGAGGCTCGGCGCCATACCCGCCACGCCGGGGGGTACCGAGATGGGAATGGAGTAGTTCGCCGAACCGCTTTCGTCCACCGCAATGGCACCGGGTGTGACACCGGCCACCGTCGTGGTCTGCGCGGAAGCCGAAGCTCCGCTCAGAAATAGTCCCACCGCAGCCACGGCCGAGAGCAGCAAACCACTTCGCGCCTTAGCGGATTTGGACCCAAACGAAAGAAATTCAGATACCGAGACCATCGGTCATTCCCCCAAAGGAAACCCCACAAACACAAAACCTGAGGCGGTAAAAGGCCTCAGGGCACAAAAAAGCCGGCCTCACGCGAAGCCGGCTTCAGCGTCCCAGTCTGGCTACCTGCCTGACCGATGGGGCAGATCGAAAACCCATCGGCAAGGCGAGCAGGAGCATCTCGCAAAGATTGCGTCACAAAAGCGTAAAGCATTACGCTCATTCACCTTTTTTATGACAATGCCAGACCCAAATTACAGCCTTAGGTTAGATCACAGCAAAATCACAGGCAAGTGATAACAACTACCAAAAAGATAATTCTCTGTGGATAAATCAACTTGTTAACCATAAATCAATAACTTATTATGGTTGCATTCGGCATGTTTTGATCTGTGATCAGATCGATAACGCGACCTGAATTCTGCACAAGCATCGAGGCAAAACCTCAGATCAGGTTTATCGTTTGACGGGATCCTGACGAACTTGGCGAATGGTGATCACGGCCCAAGGCGCAAAAGTTCAGGCAACTTTGCGGATGGCAAGCGAGAGTGTTGGAAGAAGTATCAATCCGTTGACCGCCTTGACGAATCGAAAGCCATACATCGCGTTCCTGAAGGAGACGCTGGGCGCAGCTGCCAAGACATGCGGGGACAGGGCAATCGCTTTCGTCTGTATTGATTGGCGTCATAGGAGTGAGCTTCTGACTGTTGGAAAGCAGATGTTTGTTGAGCTCAAGAATCTCCGTGTCTGGATCAAGACCACTGTTGGCATGGGAAGCTTTTATCGCTCCAAGCGTGAACTGGTCTTCGTGTTCAAGGTCGGCGATGCGCCCCACCTCACCAACTTAGGCTTGGGAGAGTCCGGACGCCGTCGCAACAGTGTCTGGAACTACGCCGGTATCAGCAGCCTCGGGTTGGACCTGGAGAAAAAGCTGGCCTCGCACCCGACGGTTAAACCAATCGCACTGGTGACAGATGCTATCCAAGACTGTTCGAAACGCAGTGCTGTGGTTCTCGATTGTTTCGGCGGTTCTGGTGCGACTTTGATTGCGGCCGAGAAAACCGGGCGACGGGCGAGACTCCTGGAATACGACCCCATCTATTGCGACACCATCGCGCGGCGCTTGGAGCGCTTCACCGGCAAACGCGCAACACTTCTGGCAACGGGAGAGAGCTTCGAGGAGCTCGAAGAGCAAAGCTTGGGCGAATTTCTGGAAGAGAAGGACGTGGCATGATGGATAAATCCAAGGAGTTTTCTGGAGGCGGCACGCCTGACAATCTGAAGAAGATGGATCAGGTGATCCGTAGTTCAAAGAAGGATGAGGGGTACGAAGTCGGCTATGGGAAACCACCTAAGCATACGCGATTCGTAAAGGGGCGATCAAAGGCAATCACTTCAAGCAAAAATACCTTCTGGAGCATCTCGTTCAGATGGAGACACTTCACCTGCAAAACAAGATCGACAGCTACGTCCGTCTGCAGAACGTCATGCGCCACGGCGAGCGGGTGCTAGCCGAGCACAGGCGCAAGGGGCTATCCCCACCGGAGTTGCTACCACATCCTGACGATATCGTCCTCAATGCAGCAACTGGAGAGGCGCAGATAAACGGACCTAAAACTCCGGAAGATTTGCGTGAGCGCGAGCACACGATGGAGCTACGCAATTACCTCATTCTGCGATCGGTTCATGCCGAGCATTGCCGCAGAAAGGCCACCGGAAGGACAGAGCGCAAAGGAACTTGTAATTTTCTGGTGTTGGCGCATCTGCTCGATCGTAGTCTACCACAGCGTTTTCGTTGGCAAGAAGATGCGGGGCTTAACCTCATGATGGAATATGGCCGTCACTCCAAACAGGAACGAGAGAAGCGTATCACGGAGGAGTTTGGTCATCTGCAAGCGACGAAAACCCGACCAGCTTGGGTCACGCCGGAGATAGAATGGAAGATCGATCGTATTGCCAGTCGATGGTCCAAGATGCGCAAGCATGTAGTTAGCTGAGCGCATTCGGATGCGGACATAGAAGGAACTGCATAGCGAAAAATCCGGATCTGCTGCTGAATGTGCTCAAGTCGCGAAGATGCAACCTAGTGCGTAGGCCATTCGCTTCAAGTAGACTTTCCGGCACTCCCAAGTCGCCCGTCGCCAGTGGATACGGTTGCGCAAGCTACACATTTCGGATCTTCATTAGCATTTTTTGAAGGATCGATAAGTAGGCAGCGCAGTAGCAGTTCTGGACAAGACTTCATCACGTCTCCTGCAGAGAACCAATTCGATCCCACCGCAACAGACCTGAGTCCACGGCTTGGTACTTTTGTAACGAGCGAGCAATAACGTCTGGAACGCCTGGCCATAGACCAAGAGGTTCAAGGACTCTACCCATCCAGGCGACAGCCTCCAGCGAACGCGGCAAATCCTTATTTACATGTGCAGCACGCCCGGTAAAGAGCGGCAAGCAGACGGCGGGCGATCGCATGTGGGCGACTGCAGTGATGCTTGGGAATCCTTCGAGGAAACCAGCTCGCACCTGGCGAAACTTCTTGCCACTGGCGAGACAATGGGCGGTCCGCGCGACGGACTGAAAGGCTTGTGGTCTTGATTCCGAACCATGCCCCACCAGAAGGACCGACATGTCCTGCGGTGGGACGCCGTATAGATGCGCCGACTTTGTAACCGCTTCCTCGCAAAGTCGGACAACCCCGTGGTCGAAACCAAAGGGCGGAAGGATTGCTGGTGCCTTTCCCTGTTTGCTGTGCACGCGGCGCGGCAGTTCTTCGCGAACAAACCAGCCGTCCGACATGAAGAAGGGATATATCAGGATCCTGGAATCTGAGAGCTCCTCCAGCAACTTGTCGAAAGCCGCGCCGGCGGCAAGTGTCGCCCCGCGGATGTTCCACCCCGGAAGCCTGCGAGCGGTTTGTGCCGCCAACGCCCTGATGTCGGCTTCCGGGCCCGCCGGCGAGGAAGGCGAACCGTGGGAGACGATGATTGCCGAACAGGGCTCAGTGCGATGTGCCCTCGGAGAAGATGATCTTATTCCAGACATTGTATTTTCCCGAAGGTTTGCGCATCGGCAGCCGCTTGACCTCCTTGAGGGAAGCGGCGTCGTAGACAATGACCGCGCCCTCGTCCTCCCAAACGCTCACAAGGGCATGGCGGCCGGCGCGGTCGAATTCAACATGGGCCACCGTCGCGCCAGGCTGGGGACGAAGGGTCTTGGCGATCTCCAGACTCTCCTTGTCGATGACATGCATGACGTCACGGTTGGGTCCAAAGAAGACATCGGCCCAGACGTAGTTGGTGTTTTCATGACTGCGCAGAAAGAAACCCGGTCCGAGGGTTTCCAGCGTTTTGATGACCTCCCAGTTTTCGATATCGATCACCGAAAGGCGCGCTTCCTTGAGGTGCGGGGTCGCCATGACACGCCGCCCCTCGCTGTGCCAGGAAATACCCGAACCCAGATGCGGCAACCCCGGTAGAGGCAGTTCGGCAATCTCGCGACCGACATTGAGATTGACGACCACACCGCGCGCACCATCCCGCGCCGCGCCGATGAGATGCCGGTAATCGGGGGTAAAGAAGAAGTCATCGATCGGCTCTCCCACCTCAATCCGGCGCAAGGCAAAGAGACCTTCCGAAGACGATAGTGCCTCGACCATGCCCTTTTCGTGACTGTGGACGAGTCCCTCGAAGACAGGCTCGGCGTTGGGATCGGTCGCGATTTCCCAGATCTCGGGTGCATCTTTAAGCGCAAGGATAAAGCTATCCCGTTGGGGCGCCTGATAGACCGCCGAGACTCTCGACAGGGAACCATCCTTGGCGCGCACTTCGAAAACCTTTTCGACCGCCAGATCTTCAGTGGAGAGAATGGTCAGACTGCGTGGCAGATAGTTTGCAACCGCTAAATGCTTGCCATCCTTAGAAATGGCGATGTTGCGGCTATTCAATCCAGCGCGGATGCGTCCGACCTCGGACAGACTCCAGAGATCGTATTTCTGCACCCAGCCATCGCGGGACATGATGAAGACAAAGCGGCCGTTCGGCGTGAATTTCGGCCCACCGTGCACAGCGAAAGGCGTGGCGAAGCGGTCCAAAACCTCGAACTTATCGCCATCCAGAACGGAGACATGATGGTCGCCGGTTTCAACGACGAGAAAAAGGTTCAGTGGATCGGCGGAGAAAACCGGCGCAGCGGCCGCTTCGTAACCCGGTGTCATTTCGAGGGAGGCGGCGATTTCTTTCGCCCCCCACTCCGGAACGCTTGCAAGCGGCACCTTGACATAGTTCGCCAACTCCGCAATTTCTTCCGCGGTCAAGAGTTCGGCGAAAGCCGGCATTTGCGTTGCGGCCCGGCCCTCGGCAATGACCTTACCCAACTTGGGACCACGCATGCGCTTGAGAGTCTCGGGGATCAGCGCCGGTCCGATCCCGCCAAGCCGGTTCTCACCATGACAGTCCGCGCAGTGCTCGACGTAAAGCTGTTCCGGGTTCGCAAAAGCACCCGTGGAACAGGCCAGCAAGCAGCTAATGAAAGTGATGTATCGGATCACGGCTTTTCCCTCTAAAGGGCGTTACAGTGAGACGTGGAGAGCTTGAAACCCCAATCTCCTCGTCGTCGAGATAACAGGCAGGATCTTCGGCCCAGGGGTCGCCGGTAAGTTGCAGGGCCCGGATCCGTGTGTTTCCTCCGCAAACGCTTTGATAGCAGCAGTCACCGCAGCGTCCTTTCAATGGACGCGGCCGACGGCGCAACTGAGCCAGCATAGGATCGTCCCTGGTCCAGAGCTCCGAGAAAGGCTGCTCTTTGACATTGCCAATCGTATAGTCGGACCAATAGGTATCCGGGTGCACCCGCCCCTGAGGATCGATGTTGGCGACTCCGACACCCGATGAATTGCCGCCCCAGGCTTCCAGGTGGGTCCGAAGATGCGCGACCTGCGCCCGGGTGAAGCGTTCTTCGGCCCAGCGCAAAAAATAAACGGCATCGGCATCGTTGTTTCCGGTGACGATATCCAGAGACCGCCCTTCGTCCGCCGCTTTCCACGCCCGTTCGATAAGCAAATTCATGGCCGCGCGCGTATGAGACAGGCTGGCATCTTCACCGCGATGTTTATCTCCCCGGCCTGCATAGACCAGATGCGAGAGATAAAACTTATCCACCCCTTCGGCCTCGGTCAGATCCAACAATTCAGGAAGCTGGTAAGCGTTCTGTTCGGTGATGGTAAAGCGCAAGCCGACCTTCACACCGCGCGCTTTGCAGGCGCGTACGCCTGCCAGAGCTCTATCGAATGCGCCTTCCTTGCAGCGGAACCAGTCGTTGATGGCGCCGATGCCATCAATACTGATGCCGACATAGTCGAAACCGATATCCGCAACACGCGCCGCCGTCTCTCCTCCGATCACCGTCCCGTTGGTCGAGAGCGCCAGATACAGCTTCATGCGGCGGGCGCGTTCGGCGATCTCGAACAGGTCCTTCCGCATGAGCGGTTCGCCGCCGGAGAGTATGAGGGCTGGGATGCCGAAGGACCCCAAGTCTTCCAGAACCGCCATGGCTTGTTCGTGGGACAACTCGCCGGGAAAGTCGTGATCGGCAGAAACCGTGTAGCAGTGACGGCACTGAAGGTTGCAGCGGCGGGTCAGGTTCCAGATGACGACTGGCTTCGTTGCACCACGGCGGTTCCGGACGGGTGTCGGCGCCACCAGTTGGCGCATATAGTGCGAGAGCCGGAACATCAGCCGCCTCCTCCTATCGTGCTTGTTGGCTTGAGACGCAATCCGGTCTTTTTCAGGATCCTCGTTGAATAGAGAATGTCACTTTCCCTGCAGGCAGATCCCAGAAGGGCCGCAATCCTCTCTCGCTTCTCTTCAACCTCCGCCCGGTCGGCACCGTGGACCATGGCAAAAAGGTTGTAAGGCCAAAGCGGTAAAGCCCGTGGTCTGAGATAGCAGTGGGATACAAATTCCAGGGCGCCAACCTGAGCACCGAGATCTGATGCGTTCTTGTCCTCGATGTCCCAAACCGTCATGCCGTTAGACGTCATCCCCAGCGCGTAATGGTTCGGGGCCACGCCGATCCGTCGAATAACGCCGCGGGCCTGCATCGCCGAGAGGCGCTCCAAAAGATCCGGCTCATCGAGATCAAGCCTCGATGCAAGTTCCGCATAAGGCATTGGCAGGAACGGCAGTCCCGATTGCGTTGCTTCGACAATTTTTCGGTCCGTCGCATCCAGTCTCATGCCACCATCCTGAATCCGATGAAAAATTCTTCGAGTTTGGGGAAGCGATAGACCGTAAGACCAGTCGCCTGTTCGATTGCACGGGCTGCCGTTTCGATTCCCTCGGGCATCTCCGTGGCAAGCACGAACCACATGTTCAGCCGGTGTGCGCGCTCATAGTTGTGAGCGACCTCTGGGCGTTCGTTCACCAACTCCGTCACCGCGTCGAAGCGCTTCGATGGCACCTCCATGGCGCAGAGACAGAAGGCGCCCCCCATGGCGGCCGCATCGAAAAAGGGACCAAAGCGGGTAATCACACCTGTGTTTCGCAGACGCGCCAGCCGTTCGATCAACTCAGACTCATCGAGCTCCAGTGCCGCGGCAGCATCGGCGTATGGCCGCGGTGAGAGCGGAAAGCCTTCCTGCAACGCGTTGATAATTCGCCGGTCGATAGCGTCAGGGTGATAGCTGAATTGTCTCATGCCGCGGCTCCTTTTTCCGGCAGCACGCGTGCGCCTGTCTGCTTGAAACAACGGATACTGAACAAAACCTGGTGCGGCACCTGTCTTAGTCCGACCTCATCGCAAGCCTTCTCGAGGACCGCCATCGCTTCTGGCCGGCTGCGCGCGTGAATCATGCAGTAGAGTGTATAAGGCCAAATCACAGGCACTGGCCGTCGTTGGTAACAGAGTGTGATTCCTGCCACGGCGGTTAATGCTGGGCCAATGTTTGCGACCTTCTCTTCCGGCAAATCCCAAACGACCATGGCATTGGAGCTCCAGCCAAGCGCCCGGTGGCGAACGATCACGCCGATGCGAGAGAGCAGACTTGCGGCCGCCAGAGCCTGAGTGCGCGCCAGAATCTCATCTTCGGATCTGCCGAGCGCTGCACCCATGGCTGCAAATGGACGCGGTACAAGTTCCAGCCCCACAGAAAGGGCCTGCATGATCTCCCGATCACCATCGATCAGTACGCTGGCGTCGGCTTTGTCCGGCGATGGCGGCACCCGGCCCGAACCGTCCAGCGCAAAGCCGAGATTGATATTGAATGGACGGACAAGCGGAAGGCTGAGCACCTGCAGTCCCGAAGCTCTTCTAACGCGGTTTAGAATTTCATCGACAGTGCTTTGGTCAGAGCCGGTTGCTACGAACCAGATGTTCCAGTGATGCTCCCGCAGATAGGAATGGTTGACCCCCGGCTCAGCTCCGATGACTGCGGCAACTTCTTCGATCCGTTCTTCAGGAACGGCGATGGCCGCGAGTGTGCTAGAGCCCGCCGTATTCGGTCTGCAGGTGGCGCCGACCCGACTGATTGCGCCAGCATCGGTCAGTCGTTTCAGTCGTCCAAGCACATCGTCTTCCGAAAGCGAAAGCTGATCCGCAATCACCTCGAAGGGCCGAGAAACCAGAGGGAAGTCGTTTTGCCAAAGATCCAACAGGCTCTGGTCGACGGGATCGAGATGGACGTTCATCGATCAGAGTCCTGTGCGATGCGCGCGCGCGGTGAAGAAGATGCCAGAGGGATTGTCGGCTGGAATCTCGCCAAGTTTCTCGAAGGTTGCCGTGTCATAAATGTCGACGCGGCCGGCATCGCGTACCGAGATCCAGACCTCATGGCCGCGGGGCGTGAACTCCATATGCAGAGCAGCTGGACCAGGCTTGAGGCTTTCGATCACTTCGCCGGAAGGTGTGTCGATGATCTGGATCGTATCGTTACGCGGATGGGCGAAATTGACCCAGACCTGGCGGCCGTCCGGCCTGGCGACCGCAAAGACGGGTTGGCCGTGGGTCTTCGTCCGTCCCGTTTCCTCTAGCGAGCGGGAGTCGATCCAAAGAACCTCATGACGACCGACTGCGGGCAGAACAAAGCGCTCTCCGGCCAATGCCCATCCCTCCAGATGCGGCATCTTATAGACCGGCAGCGCTTCTTCTCCCCGCCCATAACCCTGGAGAATTCTGCGGGGTAACGGCGTTGACTGCCAAAGATCTAGCGCGGTCAAACCATCTTCGCCGAAAAGGCCGGCAATGTAGTGACGGCCATCCGCGGTGATCAAAGCGTCATAAGGGTTGTCGCCAATATTCTCTATCCGCGTGATCTCCGGATCGCTTCCTGCAGAAAAGTCAGCGATCCAGGTTTCGCCCGCGTCCCAGAGCGTAAAAACAAACCGCCCGCCGGGGGCGTCTACAAGACCGATAGTCTTCGAACCGGTTGGGATGTCCGCGGCCAGCTCAAGACTTTCGGCGTCGAAGACTCGCACACCACCTGGTTCGTAGTTCGAGACGGCGACCAGTTTTCCATCATCCGAAATGGCCCCGCCAATGGCGTTGCCAGACTGCACAACCCGCCCGGCCAGGGATTGCGTGAGGATGTCGACTTTGCTCAAGCCGCCGTCACGTCCGAAAACGTAAGCGAAACGCTGATCGGGAGAAAAAACGACGGAGGCATGGGAAAGATCGCCGAGGCCTTCAACTCGCCCGGTCGCAGCCCGCTCCGACTGATCAACGATCAGCAGCGAACCGCTGGCACGCTCGATCACGACGCCAAGATCGCCAGTTGCACGCGGCTCTTCAGCGGAAACCCCAGTCACAAAGAAGAGAGTTAGAACAAACGGGAAGATAGAAAGCTTGCGGGTCATTCTTCAGATCCCTTCAGCAAAAACTCGGCGATCCATCGGGCTTCCTGTTCCGTCAGCAACGGGCGCCAAGGCGGCATGGCGGTGCCTGGCACGCCATCCAGCACGATCTCGGTCAGGGCGTCCGCTGAAGTACCGGCCAGGGTCTCCGCCCGAAGGTCCGGCCCCAATCCACCTTTCAGCGTTAGGCCGTGACAAGAACCACAGTCCTGCAAAACCAGCCGCTCGAGTTCTGCCGCCCGCTCGGATGCGAGATCAACCGCCCCAGCTTGCACGATGGAGGCAGCGAGTAAGAACGGTGCGATCAGGAGCCTAAGCATTCATCGCCTCACGCACAGGGCCATAGGAAAAGAGCGAGACGATCTCGGCCGGACAGGACTTATAGAGTGAAACGACATTTCCGATGACGAAGAGTACGGGTCCTTTCAAACGTGCGCGGGCGACGTCCGTCGAAACATTCTCAAGCCGCGAGAAGATCCGCCGTTCGTCAGGCGTAGTGGCACTGGCAATGGCCATAACCGGCAGCGAGGTCGGCATTCCCTTTTCCAGCAGCCGCGTCGCAATTTCCCGTATGTTTGCCGCTCCCATGTAGACCACCAGCGTGGTCTGAGCATCGGCCAGGCTTGCCCAATCCAGATCGAGCGGCAGGTCGCCACGGCAATGCCCGGTGACATAGCGGACTCCGGTTGCAAGGCCACGATGGGTCAAGGGCACGCCCGTTACAGCGGCTGCGCCTTGCGCCGCAGTGATGCCGGGTACGATCTCGACCGGGATACCGGCGGCATGCAGTGCCGCTGCTTCTTCGGAGCCCCGCCCGAAAATAGAAGGATCGCCGCCTTTTAAGCGAACGACGGTTTGTCCTGCTCGCCCCAGTTCGACAAGAATTTGATTGATTCTCTCCTGAGGCACAGGGTGGTGCTTCGGCGCTTTGCCCACAGGGATTCCGCAGGCGGTCGCTGGAATCAATGCGAGAACCCGGTCGGAGACCAGACGGTCATAAACCACCGTCTGCGCAAGCCCCAACAGACGAACCGCCTTTATCGTCAGCAATTCAGGGTCGCCTGGTCCAGCGCCAACCAGGTATACCCGCCCCTGCTTTTTCATCGCGTCCTCCCTGGCAGTCGATTAGATCGAAGGGCGGCCGAAGCCGCCCTCCCCAGAGCACGTCAGTAAACGTCCTGACGTGTATTGAAGACGTTGAACTTACCGGTCGGCGTGATCAGTCGCGGATCCTTAATCACGTGCTTCATTTCAAGCGTCTTGTCGTCGACGATCACAATCGCCGATTCCAAATCGCGGCCATTCCAGACCGAGAACCAAATCTCGTTGCCTTCCTTATTGAACTCACCCTGGACGACGCGCGGCTGTCCTTCGGCAACGCCCGCCCACTCGCCGATAGGAAGCACCGTGTATTCCGGCTCTTCCTGATCGAGTTCATCGACCTTGAAGACCGCAACCGAGGCTGAAATTTCGGCGTCGGGGTTCAAGGGCGCATCGACGTAGAGATGGTTCGAGGTCGGATGCGACTTCACGAAGAGTGAACCGCCACCCAAGGCATAAAGCTGCTGAACCATCTTCCAGGCATGATCCGGGTGACCTTCAGGATCGGTTCCGATCAACGCGACCGTCTCGTCGCCCAGGTGCGAGGTTGCCCAGACAGGCCCGTACTTCGGATGCATCAGGTTGGCGCCGCGACCAGGGTGCGGTGTTTCACCTTCGCTTTCGAGAAGCGCCGTCAGCGTCCCTTCCTTGGTATCGATCACCGCGATCTTCCCGCGGGCGTTTGCGGCCGTCAGGAAGTAGCGCTTAGTCGAGTCGAAACCACCGTCATGCAGGAAACGTTCGGCTTCGATCTCAGTGACCTTCAGGTTTTTGATGTCCGAATAGTCGACCAGCAGGATCTTGCCGGTTTCCTTCACATTGACGATGAACTCGGGCCGGTAGTGAGAAGACACGATGGCCGCGACCCGCGGTTCCGGATGGTACTCTTGCGTGTCATAGACCATGCCCCGCGTGGAGACGATCTTCTTCGGCTCAAGAGTATCGCCATCCATGATGACGTATTGCGGCGGCCAATAGCTGCCAGCAATGGCGTACTTGTCTTCCCATCCCTTCATTTTAGAGGTCTCGACCGAGCGAGCTTCGGCGCCGACCTTGATCTGTGCGACCGTTGCAGGTGTCTCCATCCAGAGATCGATCATATTGATCAGAGCATCGCGGCCAATGACAAAGAGATAGCGACCCGAAGCCGAGATCCTCGAGATATGGACGGCATATCCGGTCTCGATTATGGCGTGGATCTCGTAGGTCTTGCCGTCGATCAACGCGATCTGACCGGAATCACGAAGGGTCACCGAGAAAAGATTGTCGATGTCGATGTTGTTCATCTTTTCGCCCGGGCGTTGCTCGGGCGGAACCAAAACCTTCCAGGTCTCGCGCATCTCAGCCATGCCGAATTCCGGCGGCGCCGGCGGTTCGATCAGGAGATAGCGCGCCATGAGATCGATGTCTTCTTCACTGAACTCACCCGAGGTGCCCCAGTTGGGCATGCCGCCAGGGGAACCGAACTTGATGAAGTCGCGCAGGTACTCGTAGCCGTTTTCACGGGTCAGGTCGGTGGTCAGCGGTTTGCCCGTCGCCCCCTTGCGTAAAACGCCATGACAACCGGCGCAGCGTTCGAAATAAATCGTGGTGGCTTTCTGGAACTCGGGTGGCGTGATCACCGGATCGCCGGGTTTTCGTCCCGGAATCTCGACATTGATCTGACCGAGCGTGGTCATACTTGGTTGATAGGCCCCTGCGGGGGTGTCTCCGTGTCCTTTGGGCTTTTCCTCTGCCGAAATCCCGGTCGCGGTAAAGGCCATCGGAATCGCGACACTCGCGAGGAGTGCGATCCTCCGGATTTCGCGAAAGCTGGTCATGCCAGTGTACTCCGTTGCGCTGGTGAGGCGTTTCGGAGCATGACCAACTCATCGTCCTGCCGCCTTGACTTTGGTTAAGGCAGCCAGTTCAGCGCAGAGACAATCTCCGAAACCTGTCAAATCGCGGAGTGTCAGATGCGGCACGCAAAGTCTCCGCCGCTTTCATTTTTGCTGTCATTAACGATCGCTCTGCTAATCGCACCGCTATCTGCCCTTGCGCTCGATGGCTTCCTGTCGGACCAAGACGTCAAGCTCCCCGTTGTTTCGGAGGACCAGGCGACTAGACTTTTCCAAAGTCAATCTCCATTACGTTTGCAGCGTGAAGAATTGGATTTACCGGGTTGGTCCGTTACATCCGGGGCAGAAGCCATCGGCTATATCGCTTCCACCTGGGAGGTCGCGAAATCCGTCGGATACTCGGGACGTCCCATCGACATCCTCGTCGCGGTAACTCTGGATGGCCGGATCGCCGGCGCAGAACTCATCCGGCACAACGAACCGATCCTTACGCTTGGAATTTCCACCAGCGATATTGCCCGCTATGTGGACGACTTTGCCGGTATCGATCTGAGGGCACCTCAAACGACAAGCTTCGGCGAACGGTCGGATCTGCCCGACATTATTTCCCGTGCGACGGTCTCTACGGGCGTGATACGCGACGCCATTCTGCGTACCGCGAGAACCGTTGCCCTTCAGCGTGGTTTCGTCGGCAACACAGGCGCAGCAATTGATCGCGTCAGCTTTGAGGCCCTGTCATGGGACAGTTTGAAGAACCTCGGCGCTCTCGCCCAAACGACCGTCACCCTGGATCAAGCGCGCGCGGCCCTCGCCGCCGCCAAGGTCCAAGTTCCCGAAGGCAAAGCACCTTTTCTCGATCTTTGGACCGGGATCCTCGACCCACCGAGCATCGGTCGCAACCTACTCGGTCAGCATCTCTACAGCAGGACCATGGCAGTTATCACACCTGGCGACACAGCGCTGTTCGTCGCGTCCCGCGGTTTGCATTCTCACAGAGGTACTGCCTGGCGGCGCAGCGGAATCTTCGAAAGGATTGAGGTTATCCAGGATAACGACGTGATCTCCTTAAGCGCCGAAGGCTATCTGCGGATCGATCGCCTCGCGGTCGACGGCGGTCCCAAATTCAAAGAGCTCAGCGTCTTTTCCCTGTCCGCGACGCAGTTCGATCCGGCCCGGCCTTTTCGCGTCGAGATCACTGCGAGTCGCAAGACCGCCGGCGGCGGCGAAGTCTCCATGAAGATCCCGTTGGATTATCAGTTGCCTGCTCGGTTTAGACTGGCGCCGGTCGCCCTGCCCGAAAGCGAACCGCTTTGGGTTTCCGCGTGGCAGGATAAACGAATACAGGTGGCAGGCATCGTTCTGATGCTGGCGACCCTCGCTGCGATCCTGTTCTTTCAGTCGGCCTTCGTGCGCCGGCCCGCTCTTTGGCGCTGGGGCCGAATGGGATTCCTGACGGTGACACTGGTCTGGCTCGGTTGGATCGCCGGTGGGCAGCTTTCGGTCGTTCAGGTGGTCGCCTTCCTTCACTCTCTTTTGACCGGATTCCGTTGGGAGACGTTCCTGATCGAGCCTGTCATCTTCATCCTCTGGGGCTTTGTCGCGCTCGGCCTGCTGTTTTGGGGGCGCGGTGTCTACTGCGGCTGGCTCTGCCCATTCGGTGCACTGCAGGAGATCACCAACGAGATCGCACAGCGCCTGAAGGTTCCACAGATCGAAGTGCCCTTCGTGGTGCAGGAACGGCTTTGGGCAATAAAATACACCCTCTTCGTCGCAATTCTCGGTCTGTCCTTTTATTCCATGGAGCAGGCTCTGATCCTGGCCGAGATCGAGCCTTTTAAGACCGCGATGTCCATGCGTTTCGAACGCGCCTGGCCTTTTGTGCTTTTCGTCATCGCGCTCCTGTTGGCCGGACTGTTCATCGAGCGCTTCTACTGCCGTTATCTCTGCCCCCTCGGCGCCGCGCTGGCCATTCCGGCCAAGCTCAAACTCTTCGACTGGCTGCGCCGCCGTTCTCAATGCGGCCGCGAGTGCCGGCTCTGCGAACACAAATGCACTGTGGGGGCCATCGATCCCATCGGCCGCATCAACCCGAATGAGTGTGTTCTCTGTCTACGATGCCAAATGATCTATCACGACCCTATGAGCTGTACGATCCTCAAACGGCGGGCGGCACGCGGCAAAAGAGCCCCTACACCGCAAAGCACTCAGTAATGAAAGTTCTGCATACGCTCTTCAGCGAAGGTTTCCGCATCTTCTTTCTCGCTGCCGGTCTTTTCGCCGTTATCTCAGTCGGGCTCTGGATTGCCTGGCTAGGCATCCATGCCGCGGGCGGAATCGTGACGCGCATGCCCTTTGCGCCGCCGCCGCACCTTTGGCACGCCCATGAAATGATCTTCGGTTACGCAGGCGCCGCACTTGGCGGGTTCTTCCTGACCGCAGTTCCAAGCTGGACCGGCACCACCGCGGCCAGGCACCTTTTCGTCGCAACAGCATCAGGTCTTTGGTTGGCCGGACGCCTCGCCATCTGGTGGTCGGGTTCAATCGATCCCCTTATCGTCGCTCTCATCGATCTGGCCTTTCTGCCGCTCTTGGCGAGCAAGATCGCCAGCCAACTCTTTCGAAGACCTAAGCCACAGAACCTCCTGTTTCTTCTTCTCCTCACCTTGATATGGAGTGGCAATCTCCTGGTGCATTTGGAATGGATGGAAATGATCGAAGATGGAGTCTGGCCAGGATTGCGTCTTGGGCTGCTCGGTATTGCTGCGATGATTACCGTCCTGGGCGGGCGTATCACCCCTGCCTTTACGCGCAATGCCATGACCCGCAAAGGCATAGAGAACGGCCTCCCCAAATCTCACAGCGCACTTGAGGCCATCGGCATCGCCTCTGGCGTCCTACTGCCACTGCTATTGGTCTTCGGCACTCGCCATAGTGCCGTTGCCGCTATAGCCATAATCGCAGGCTTCGCTCAGTTGGGGCGTCTGGCCGGTTGGCGCAGTTTCTGGACTATCCGGCAACCTATCCTTTGGTCTCTGCATCTCGGGTTCGCCATGCTCGCGGCAGGCTACATTACGCTGGGGTTTTCCTATTTGGACATGATCAGCGAGGTGGCGGCCCTGCATCTTCTAGGGATCGGTGCGGTGGGTGGTATGACCCTCGCTGTTATGAGCCGGGCTATTCTGGGTCATTCAGGCCGCCCCCTTACCGTCAGCCCCGCCATTGCACTCGCCTACCTTTGCGTTGCGGCGGCGGCGCTAGTGCGGGCGAGCGGCTCAATTGCGGGTCTCGGCTGGTACAACACCGCGATGCTGATCTCCGGTGGGCTCTGGATTGTTGCCTTTACGATCTTCGTCGCCGTTTATTTTCCTATGGTGATCGAGACTCGATCCAAAAAGACGAAAAGCCCTTCAACCTCTTGACGCAAGTCAAGGAGTAGCAGGCTGGAAGCGAGCAAAGTGCGCTCAGTTGAATGGAGAAATCTCCATGCGCCTGATGCGCCTATTTCATTGCCTAACCGTTGGCTTGTGTTTTTCACTGCTGCTTTTCGCGGCCAGTGACAGTCTGCGTGCAGCCAGTGGAGCGCCGGAACTTCCCCGCTTTCTGGGCAAACTCGAAGCAAGCGATCTGCTGCCAGGCGCTACAGGATTCGGCAACCTGCGTGACGATGTTCCTGTCGCACCGATTCTGAAGGACGGGGAAACGCTCGGCTGGGCTTTTCTGACGTCGGACTTTGTTGGCACCACAGGTTATTCCGGCAAACCCATCCATGTGGTGGCTGCGATCTCCCCTGACGCAGTTCTGACGGGCGTGCGGCTGGTCGAGCATTCCGAACCCATCGTTCTGATCGGCATTCCAGACGCGAAGGTACAGCGCCTCACGGAAGGCTATGCGGGACTGGACCTCAAAGCGGAAGCCGAAGCCGGCGGATCGGCGCACGAACTGGACATTATATCCGGCGCGACCGTTACCATCATGGTGATCGATGATTCCATCGTGCGCGCTGGCCTGAAGGTTGCCCGCGCGCTGGGTCTTGGCGGCCTCGCACCGCGGGTCGCAGCGCAGCGTCGGGAAATCGACAAGAGTCTTCAGACGACATACGACTGGGCGACGCTGGAGGGAGACGGCTCAGTTCGCAGTCTTACGCTGGACATCGGTCAGATCAATGCTGCCTTCGCGTCTTCCGGTGACGAACGGGCAGCCGCCCGGCCTGAAAAAGGACCAGACACCGACAGCTTTATCAGCATGAGAGCCGCCGTGGTATCCATCCCCTCCATTGGCCGCAGCCTACTTGGGGAAGCCGAATACGCGAACTTGACCAAATGGCTGGAAGACGGAGAAGAAGCGATCCTTGTCGCCGCCAGCGGACGCTACTCCTTCAAGGGGTCAGGCTACGTACGCGGTGGGATCTTTGATCGGATCCAATTGATCCAAGGGGATAGTTCGGTTCGCTTCTTTGACAAGCAGCATCGCAGACTTGGCGAAGTCGCCGCAGAAGGTGCCCCCAGCTTCACCGAGCTCGATCTCTTCAAGATTCCGGCCGATGCGGAATTCGATCCGGCAGCGCCCTGGCGGCTGCAACTCCTGGCGCAACGCGCCGTCGGGCCGGTCGAGAAGAGTTTCCTGACATTCGACCTCGGCTACCGGCTTCCCGAACGCTATCTCCTCCCTCTCGCGCCGCCTCTGGTCGAAGCGCCTGAAGAAGAGGCCGCCGCCAAGGCAGCGCTCTGGCAACGGATCTGGCGCGATCGGCGTTTCGAAGTCGCCGGCCTCATCGTGATGCTTAGCGTCCTGACCGTGGTTTTCTTCTTTCAGTTCCAGGCAACTAGAAACGAGCGTGTGCTGTTCTGGTTCCGCATGGGGTATCTGACGGTCACGCTGGTGTTTCTCGGCTGGTATGCCAACGCCCAACTCTCCGTGGTCAACCTCATGGCGCTCGGCGGGGCGTTGAAAGAGGGCTTTACCTGGGACGCATTCCTGCTCGATCCGATGATCTTCATTCTTTGGTTCTCGGTCGCGGCTGCGCTGGTCTTTTGGGGACGAGGCGCCTACTGCGGCTGGCTCTGCCCCTTTGGGGCTCTGCAGGAGTTGACCAATCGGATCGGCCGCCTGTTCAAAATCCCGCAGTGGGAACTGCCCTGGGGCCTGCACGAGCGGCTCTGGCCGGCCAAATACATGATTTTCTTTGGCCTGTTCGGCATCTCCTTGGCCTCCATTCCTTTGGCTGAAACCTACGCCGAGGTCGAACCCTTTAAGACGGCAATCATCCTGAAGTTCGCGCGGGAATGGCCTTTCGTGACCTTCGCGGTGATCCTGCTGATCGTTGGATTGTTCGTCGAGCGTTTCTATTGCCGCTATCTCTGCCCGCTCGGCGCCGCCCTCGCGATTCCGGCCCGGATTCGCATGTTCGACTGGCTCAAGCGCTATCACGAATGCGGACATCCCTGCCGGACCTGCGCGAACGAGTGCCCGGTGCAGGCGATCCATCCGACAGGCGAGATCAATCCCAACGAATGTGTCAACTGCCTGCACTGCCAGGTGCTCTATCAGTCCGGCGGTAAATGCCCGGTCGTCATCAAGAAATTGAAACGGCACGCGACGATGGTCGCGCGCAATAAGGAGAGTGCGGAGGCCCTGGAACGGGCGTTCGGCGCGGCTCGCATCCCACAGAAGGAGGGAACAAATGTCTGATACAAAAACGTCCTGGTCCATAAACAGGCGGGACCTGCTCGGCGCGTCTGCGGGCGGAGCTCTTCTGGCAGCAGCTGGTGGAGGCGCGATGATGGCAGCCGGCGGCAAAACGGCCCGCGCTGCAGCCGGAGATGCACATCTGGCACCAGGCGAACTGGACGAGTATTACGGCTTCTGGTCCTCGGGCCAGACCGGCGAGATCCGGATCCTAGGTGTCCCCTCGATGCGGGAATTCATGCGCATTCCGGTCTTCAATCGCTGCTCGGCGACCGGTTGGGGACAAACCAACGAGTCCCTGAAGATCCTCACCGAGGGCCTGTTGCCCGAGAGTAAGGCATACCTGAAGGCGCAGGGCAAAGTCACCTATGACAACGGCGATCTGCACCACCCTCATATGTCCTTCACCGACGGCACCTATGACGGGCGCTATCTCTTTGCGAACGACAAGGCAAATACACGCGTCGCCCGCATTCGCTGCGACGTCATGAAGTGCGACAAGATCATCGAGATTCCGAACGCGAAGGACATCCACGGTCTTCGTCCACAAAAATTCCCACGCACGGGGTATGTCTTTGCGAACGGCGAACATGAAGCGCCGCTGATCAACGACGGCATGATCCTCGATAAGCCAGAAGAATACGTCAACATCTTCTCCGCCATCGATGGCGATACGATGAAGGTGGCCTGGCAGGTGATCGTCAGCGGTAACCTGGACAACTGCGACGCCGACTATCAGGGCAAGTACGCCTTCTCCACCAGCTACAACTCGGAGATGGGCGTCAACCTGGCCGAAATGACCGCGAGCGAAACCGATCACGCTGTGATTTTTAACATCAAGCGTATCGAGGAAGGTGTCGCTGCCGGCGATTTCCAGATGCTGAACGACGTGCCCGTGCTCGACGGCCGCAAGGGTTCGAAGTACACCCGCTATATTCCGATCCCCAACAGTCCGCATGGATGCAACGCGGCCCCGGACAAAAAACACATCGTGATCAACGGCAAACTTTCACCGACGGTCTCGGTGATCGATGTGACCAAGGTCGACGCGCTTTTCGAAGAAGATGCCGATCCACGCTCCTGCATCGTCGCCGAACCGCAATTGGGCCTCGGACCGTTGCACACGGCCTTCGACGGCAAGGGCAACGCCTTCACCACGCTGTTCCTCGACAGTCAGGTCGTGAAGTGGAACATGGACAAGGCGATCCAGGCCTATGCCGGTGACGATGTAGACCCGATCATCTCCAAAGTCGATGTGCATTATCAGCCCGGCCATAACTCCACCTCCATGGGTGAGACGGCCGAAGCCGACGGCAAATGGCTGATCTCGATGAACAAGTTTTCGAAGGATCGCTTTCTGAACGTCGGCCCCTTGAAGCCCGAAAACGAGCAGTTGATCGATATCTCCAGCGACGAGATGACGGTGGTGCACGACGGCCCGACCTTCGCGGAACCGCACGACAGCATCATCGTGCACCGCTCGAAGGTCAATCCAGCCATCGTTTGGAACCGCGACGATCCAACCTTCGAAGACGCGATCAAGCAGGCCGCGGCGGATGGGGTCGACCTCGAAGAAGGCGCCGAGGAACCGATCCGGGATGGCAACAAGGTACGGGTCTATATGACCTCGCTGGCGCCGAACTTCAGTATGGAGAAGTTCACGGTCAAGCAGGGTGATGAAGTTACCGTCTATATGACGAACCTGGACGACATCGACGATCTGACCCACGGCTTCTGCCTCTCGAACTTCGGCATTGCCATGGAGGTTGCGCCGCAGGCAACCGCCTCGGTCACTTTCGTCGCAGAGCGGCCCGGCGTGCATTGGTATTACTGCCAGTGGTTCTGTCACGCTCTGCATATGGAGATGCGTGGCCGCATGCTCGTGGAACCGCGAGGAGCCTGATCGTGAGACGCTCCGGGCTGCTCCTGGCATTTTTGCTTTGCCTCCCGCTCCCCTTAGAGGCGACGGAGCAAAAAGTGCCCGCAGTGCCCGGAGCCCTGCTGCAGGCGCTGGCACGGGCGCAGGACGGTGATGTCCTGCGGCTCGCGCCAGGCCTGCATCCGGGGGCCGTTTTAATTGAACGTCCCTTGACTTTGGAAGGCGGCGGCGAGGCGGTCGTCGACGGCGGGGGCAGCGGCAGCGTCATCACAGTCGCCGCACCCGATGTGACGATCCGTGGTCTGGTTATCCAAGGTTCCGGCTCGTCCCACGAGACCATTGATTCTGGTGTCAGTCTGGGAAAGAAGGCGCAGCGGGCCGTGGTCGAGAACAATCGGCTACTCGGCAATCTACACGGCATCGACATTCACGGTGCAAAGGATGCGCTGGTCGCGAACAACATCATCGAAGGCCGGCAGGACCACAGGGTCAACGATCGCGGCAACGGCATTTACGTCTGGAATGCGCCGGGCGCAAAGGTCGTGGGCAACGACGTCCGCTGGGGACGGGACGGTATCTTCGTCAATACCTCGCGCAAGAACAGTTTCAAAAACAACCGTTTCCGCGACCTGCGCTTCGCCGTCCACTACATGTACGCCAACGACAGCGAAGTCTCGGGCAATGTTTCAATCGGAAACGACCTGGGTTACGCGGTCATGTTCTCTAAGCGCGTGAAGGTGACCGGCAACGTCTCGATCGGCGACGCCGAGCACGGCATCATGCTGAACTACGCCAACAGCTCTGAAGTGACTGGCAATCTGGTGCGCGACGGCGGCAACCGCTGTGCCTTTCTCTACAATGCTCACAAAAACCGGGTTGCAGACAACCGTTTCGAGCGCTGCGCGATCGGCATCCACTTCACGGCGGGTTCCGAACGCAACCAGATCAGCGGCAACGCTTTTATCGGCAATCGCACCCAGGTGAAATATGTCGGCTCCCGCTGGGTGGAGTGGTCCGCGGATGGACGCGGCAATCACTGGAGCGACTACGCGGCCTATGACGTGAACGGCGACGGCTTTGCCGACAGCCCCTACCGGCCGAACGATTCCATGGACCACATTCTCTGGACTCAACCCGCGGCCAAATTGCTGCTCGGCTCGCCAGCGGTGCAACTGGTCCGCTGGGCACAATCGGCCTTTCCGGCGCTCCTACCCGGCGGCGTCGTCGACAGCCGGCCACTCATTCGGCCGTTCGATATTCCGGTCCCTGATCTGAAAGGGCCATCATGAACAAAGATCCCATCCTCAAGGTCGAGAACCTCAGTAAGAGCCATGGCGAAGTCGAGGTTCTGCATGACGTCAACTTAACCGTAAGGCCCGGCGAACGCGTCGCGCTTCTGGGTCACAACGGCGCCGGCAAAACGACTCTCATGAAGTTGATCCTGGGCCTGATGCCCCCTAGCGACGGCCGCATCGACGTCGCCGGATATTACCCTGGCAGCGCGGAGGCGCGCCTTGCCGTGGCTTACTTGCCCGAAGCCGTCGCTTTCCATCGCGCGCTTACGGGCCGGGAACAGCTTGCACTCTTCGCCCGGCTATCCGGAGAAACCACGAAAAAAGTGGCACCCTTGCTAGAGCGGGTCGGGCTGACAGACGCTGCCGACCGGCGCATCGGAACCTGGTCGAAGGGTATGCGTCAACGGCTGGGGCTCGCCCAAGTCCTTTTGGGGCGGCCCAAAGTCGCTCTGCTCGACGAACCAGCCAGCGGTCTGGACCCCATTTCGCGTTCCGATCTCTATGCAATCATCGACGAACTGGCAGCGCAGGGAACAGCCTTACTGATTTCCTCTCACGCCTTGACCGAGATGGAAGCCCGCACTGACCGGATTGCGATCCTGCGGCAAGGGCGCCTGGTCGCCGATGACACGCTCAACCGCCTCAGTGCACGCGCCGGCTTGCCGATCAAACTGCGTCTCACGGCGCAGGGCAGCGACGCAACGGAACTGCATGAAAGGCTGGGCGGCCAACGCGTAAATGGTGCGTCGGTCGAACTGCTCTGCCAGCCAGGCGAAAAAATGGAACGCCTGGCGCGCATCTCCCAACTGGGCAGCCTGGTCGCCGACCTCGATATGGCACCGCCAAGCCTGGAAGATCTTTACCGCCACTACTCCGGGGAGGAACGCCCATGATGAACCGCGTTCTCGCCATTGCGGCAACCGAAACAAAGATCGCCCGCCGCAATCTCTGGGTTTTGACAGCAACCCTGATCATGACCCTTTTCGCTTTGGCCCTGACTTTCGCTGGCTCGGCACCGACCGGTTCCCTTGGCGTCGACCTTCTGACCGTTTCAATCGCGTCTATGACGACTCTATCTGTCTATCTGGCACCCTTGCTGGCTTTACTGATGGCCTTCGACGCAGTGGCTGGCGAGAACGAACGCGGCGGTTTAGCGCTGTTGCTCAGCTATCCGGTTTCCCGCGGCGAGGTGCTGCTCGGTAAGTTTCTGGCGCACCTCGGCGCGCTGTCCTTTGCCATCGCCTTCGGTTTTGGCACAGCAGGCGCCGCCGCCGCCCTTGCTGGTGGTGCGGGACCAGAGAGCGTGACCGCCCTGCTGAGGCTGATCGGCACTTCGATCCTGCTGGGTGCCACCTTCCTGGCGCTCGGCTATCTGATGTCGGCGCTCGCCGGCAGTTCGGCGGGAGCTGCCGGAATGGCGGCCGGCCTATGGCTCATATTTGTCGTGCTCTATGACTTGGGGCTCCTGGGGGCTGTGGTATTCGACAACGGCGGTTTCTTTACCCGGACAATTTTTCCCTGGCTGCTGGCCTTCAACCCAGCGGACGCCTTCCGCCTTTGGAATGTGTCCGCGGCAGAAAGCGTCGCCTTGGCTAGTGGTATGACCGGCGCTGCACAAGCCCTGCCGGTCTGGGCCGCACCGGCATCACTTTTGATCTGGCCACCGCTGGCGCTGTTCCTAGCCCGTCAGGCTTTCGGGAGGATCGAACCATGAGAAGACACTATCTCGCCCTTCCGTTGCTCGCTCTCCTGATCTTGCCGGGTTGTCGGGAGGAAACGGTCGTGCTGCCGGAACCTGTGGCCCTGACGGAAAACGCCCTGAGTTATTATTGCCAGATGTGGATTGCCGACCATGGCGGACCCAAAGCGCAGATACATCTGGAAGGCTTTCCCGAACCGATTTTCTTCGCCCAGGTCCGGGATGCTCTCGCCTATCTCAACAGTCCCGAACGCGATGCGCCCGTCGTCGCCGTCTACGTCAGCGACATGGCCCGGGCACCAAGCTGGGAGAAGCCTGGCAGCAGCAACTGGGCAAACGCGTCCCAGGTCTTCTTTGTGGTCGGGGCGGATGTCCAAGGCGGGATGGGCGCACCCGAAGTCGTACCTTTTGGATCAGAGGATGCCGCCCACAATTTCGTTTCCGACAAGGGCGGAAAGATCATGCGACTGGCGGAAATCCCCAAAGCGGCGGTTTTGAGCGCCGTCGACTTCACGTTACCCGGCGAGGAAGTCCAATGACCCAGAGACTTTCCCGGCGCCGTTTCCTTTGCTTTTCCGCAGCTGTCGCCGCCTTTCCTGCAGGCGTCCGCGCCTCCATTCCGACGGCCCACTGGCGCGGCAGAGCTCTCGGCGCTCAGGCTTCGATGACTCTGACCGGCATTACGCAGGCCGATGCAGGTGATCTTTTCTCAGCTGTTGAGTCGGAGCTTACCCGACTGGAGCTTGTCTTTAGTCTTTACCGCGAAGATTCAGCTCTCACGCGGCTGAATAGAGACGGCCACCTGGCAAAGCCACCCGCTGAACTGCTGGAGATTACAACGCTCTCCAACTCTTTGTTCCACGCGAGCGGCGGCGCCTTTGACCCGTCTGTACAAAAGCTCTGGCAGGTCTACGCATCGAAAGCCGCGTCGGGCGCCCAACCTAGCGCAAAGGAAATTGCATACGCCCAGGACCGAACCGGATGGCAACATGTGCAATTTGACATCTCGAAGATCTCGTTTGCTCGCGATGGCATGGCCTTGACCTTCAACGGGATTGCCCAAGGCTATATCGCTGACAAAATCGCCGATCTGTTGCGTGCGAGGGGATTGAAACAGGTTCTCATCGACATGGGGGAAGTTTCCGCGCAGGGCAAAAGACCTGACGGCCAGCCGTGGCGAGCTGGCATAGCTGCGCCGACTGGAGACATCATAAAACGGCTGCCCCTGGAGAACCGCGCGCTGGCGACCTCGGCGCCACTCGGCACCTTGCTCGACCCGGCGGGCCGCCGCGGTCACATCATCGATCCCAGGAATGGGCGCCCGGCCAAGAGCTGGAGCTTGGTCTCAGTCTCCGCGGAAAGAGCGGCTTTAGCCGATGGTCTTTCGACAGCCTGTTGCCTGCTGCCGCGAGCTGCGATTGCTAAGACGTTGCAGAGTTATCCTGGTTCCAGGCTCGAAGTCCTTGTGTGATCCACCATTGAAGAAGGAGTTGTCATGAAGAGTTTCAAAACTGCGGTAATTGCGGCTTTGGTAGCGGTTTTCGCCTCGCCCGCTTTTGCCGATGGCGACCTGGCCAAAGGCAAGAAAGTCTTCAACAAATGCAAGGCTTGTCACGCCGTCGGCGAAGGCGCGAAGAACAAAGTCGGACCACCGCTAAACGGTATCGTCGGGGCTGAGATCGCCGCAGTCGAAGGCTTCAAGTACTCGAAAGCCTTTTTGGCCAAGAAGGAGGAAGGTTTCGTTTGGAGCGAAGCGGAACTGGATGCTTACCTGACCAAACCGAAAAAACACACACCGGGTACAAAGATGTCCTTCGCGGGTCTGCGAAAAGAAGCAGATCGAATCAATGTCATCGCCTACATGAAGTCGTTCCAATAGCGTGTTAATTGGAAGGGTCGGCGCGGCGCATTGCCCCAAGCTCGCGCCGACCCTTTTGCTCTGCCAAGCCTGCTATGTAGCGGTTAGCCAAGCAAGAAACGCCCCGCCTCCGATACAGGCGTCCACCTGAAAAACACTTATCACAATCATCTCCAACGCCGCTCGCTTGACTTTCGTTAAGGCCGGTTGCCTGAGCGAGGATCATTCTCCTTCCACCTGAAAAAGACTCCGGGAAGGAGGGCGCGATGCGCGAAGTCATGACCAAAAGCATGGCCCGCAATATCTTTTATGGCGGATCATTGTTCTTCATTGTCATCTTCGTCGGCCTGTCGATCCACAGCCACATCTACATTGTAGAAACCTCAACCGACAAAGCTGGTCTGACCGAGAGCGTTGCGCACGGCAAACGCATCTGGGAACAGAAGGCCTGCATCAACTGTCATACGATTCTGGGTGAAGGCGCCTACTACGCGCCCGAACTGGGTAACGTCATGACCCGCTGGGACGTCATCGACGATCCTGACGCCGCCTTCGAAACACTGAAAGGCTGGATGGATGCCCAGCCGACGGGCATCGAAGGCCGGCGGCAGATGCCTCAATTCAACCTGACGGACGAAGAGGTCCGCGCCCTGGCGGATTTCCTGCTCTGGACCAACAAGATCCGGACGCAGGACTGGCCGCCGAACGATGCAGGGTGAGGAGTAAATGCGATGAAATACCAAACCCAAAAAATCGCGCAGATCTATTTCTTGGTTGCCATGGCGCTCTTCGTGGTCCAGGTGACCGGTGGCCTGCTCGCCGGCTGGATCTATGTCGCGCCCAATACACTGAGCGAGCTCCTACCCTTTAACATCGTGCGGATGCTGCACACCAACAGCCTTGTAGTCTGGCTGATCCTTGGCTTCATGGGCGCTGCTTACTTCCTGATACCCGAAGAGTCGGAGCAGGAAATCCATTCCCCTATGCTGGCGTATCTTCAACTCGCCATCTTGGTATTAGGCACGCTCGGTGTCGTCGTGACCTATGTCTTTAATCTGTTCGAAGGCAACATCCTGTTGGGCAAGGAAGGACGCGAATTCCTCGAGCAGCCACTCTGGGTCAAGATCGGTATCGTCGTCGCGGCGCTGATCTTCCTCTACAACATCACCTTGACGGTCCTGAAGGGCAAAAAGACCGCCATCAGCAATGTGCTCCTGATCGGCCTCTGGGGTCTGGCGCTGTTATTCCTCTTCGCCTTCTACAACCCGGAGAACCTCGCCCTCGACAAACAGTATTGGTGGTATGTGGTACACCTCTGGGTCGAAGGCGTGTGGGAACTGATCATGGCCTCGATCCTCGCTTTCCTTATGCTGAAGCTGACGGGTGTCGACCGGGAGATCGTGGAGAAGTGGCTCTACGTCATCGTGGCCACTTCGCTGATCACCGGCATCCTGGGTACGGGCCATCACTACTACTGGATTGGGACGCCCGCTTACTGGCAATGGATCGGTTCGATCTTCTCATCGCTCGAGGTAATTCCCTTCTTCGGCATGATGGCCTTCGCCTTCGTGATGGTCTGGAAAGGCCGGCGTGATCACCCGAACAAAGCGGCCCTGCTCTGGTCGCTCGGCTGCGCCACGCTCGCTTTCTTCGGCGCCGGTGTCTGGGGTTTCATGCACACACTGCACGGGGTGAACTACTACACCCACGGCACTCAGATCACAGCGGCGCACGGGCATCTGGCATTCTTCGGGGCCTATGTCTCGCTGAACCTGGCGATCTTCACCTACGCCTTTCCGATCCTGAAAAACCGCGATCCCTACAACCAGGTACTCAACATGGGTTCCTTCTGGCTGATGGCTGGCGGCATGACCTTCATGACCTTTGTCCTAACCTTTGCCGGCACAATTCAGACTCACCTGCAAAGAGTCTTGGGTGAAGGCTTCATGGATGTGCAGGATCAACTCGAAGTCTTCTATTTGATGCGCTTCGGTTCGGGGATTGCGGTCGTCCTGGGTGCTGTATTGTTCATCTATGCGGTTCTGGTCCCACGGAAGGAGCTCATCGAGCCCGGTCCCGCCCGCCACGCCGCTGCGGAGTGACAGCCATGGAGGGATCCATGATCAGGGAGGGGGCGGCAGCCCCCTTCTACCTTCCTCAGGGGGATGAATGCGAGGTCTTCTCCGCCGCGCATGCCAATGGGCTGCCCCTGTTGTTGAAGGGTCCGACCGGTTGCGGCAAAACCCGCTTCGTTGCGCATATGGCGGCACAGCTCGGGCGTTCACTCTATACCGTTGCCTGTCACGACGATCTGTCCGCCGCCGATCTGATTGGACGTTACCTCCTCAAAGGCGGTGAGACCATCTGGGTCGACGGCCCCTTAACGCGTGCCGTGCGATCCGGAGCCATCTGCTACCTCGACGAGGTGGTGGAAGCGCGCAAGGACGTGACCGTCGTGCTCCACCCACTGACCGACGATCGACGGATTCTGCCAATCGACCGTACTGGGGAAGAACTGGAGGCGGCACTCGGGTTCATGCTGGTCGCTTCCTACAATCCCGGTTATCAGAACATTCTCAAGACCCTGAAGCCCTCTACCCGCCAACGCTTTCTTTCGATCGAATTCGACTTTCCCAACCCAGCGCTAGAGACCGAGATCGTCGCAGCGGAGAGCGGTTTGTCCATCGAGAGAACAGCACCGCTCGTACGTCTCGCCGGCAAGTTGCGCGGCTTGAGAGGACAAGACCTGGAGGAAGGCGTCTCCACGCGCCTGGTTGTCTACTGCGCGACCCTTATCCAGCAAGGCATGCCCCTCGAACGAGCGGTGCTGGCCGCCATGATCGAACCTCTCACCGACGATGAGGATGTGAAACGCGGGCTCCTCGATCTCGTAACCGCCGTCTTTGGGTGAGGTACAGCGGTGACCGGGATCGCCTTTGAGCCATGGGAACCCGAAGAAACCGTCGGGAAACTTTGGCACGCTTTCGCCAGCCGCCTGGATGCGCCTGAGGCGCATGAGGGAGCCGCAGTCGACCTCGAAGAGGTCGTCGGGCGGCTGGCGGTCTTCTTCCGGGGTCTGGGTGGCAAGCGTTCAGTTGAAATCAAATCGGCAGCGCTCAAAACAAGCGAACATCGACTATCGTGGCGCCGAAGTATAGCCACGCCTCAAGAGCGCGTGCTTCAGGCGAGCTTTGACGGAGAAGCTCTTCGCCTGCCCAGTCGAGTTGCCGACTTTCCCTGGCGCGAAGCGAATGTCGCGCTCTACTTCTGGCTCACGGCAACCGCCGCGCACGCCCCTCCGGCAGCCCTTGAAAAGGATCCGCTTCGCGCAGACCTAAACGCGCTCGCTGCGGCACACCGGATGACGCGTTCAACGCTCGCCGATTGTCCTGGATTGCTGGAATTGAACTTACGGCTCGCAAGCTCTTGCCTGTCGCTCCGCCGCCCAAGAAGCTTACCGCAATGGGAGACAGCTGTGGAGCAGGCGATCCGCGCGCTGCTCGGAGACGACAGCCTCCTCGACCCTCTGGCCGCCGAGCTTCTCTCGCAGATCACAGCCGAGACGCCAGATTTCGAAGCTTACGAAGCCCCTCGTGGCTACCGCCCCTTCATGCCCGTTCCGCTTTGGCCTGAACTTCGCCTCCTCGAGACAAGTACCCGCAATCAAGAGAACACGCCGGAAACAGGTGGACCCCCTCAAGAGGGGAACGAGGGTGTCTACAAAGCGCGCCGAAAAAAGACGGATCAAGCCGAACGGCAGGACAGCCTGATCCTCCATCGCTTCGAGGCGATTTTCTCATGGACGGAGTTTTTGAACCTGAATCGCCGGGTCGACGATGACGACCCGGACAGTGCCAAAAAGGCCGCGGACGATCAGGATGAGATTGCCCTTGGTCAAATCTCGAAAGCGCCGGCGACGCGCCTGAAACTGCATCTGGATCTCGCACCGGAAGACGTCAATCGTGAGCGGGTCTCCGGGACCTACACCTACCCGGAATGGGAAGCGCGTAGCGGTAGTTATCTGCTCGACCATTGCCGTGTCCTCGTCAGCGATGCGGAAGCCTCGGACGACGGCGCGTCCTGCATCAAGGACGTGCGAGCCCAGCGGCGTATCCGTTCGGTGAAGCGCCAGTTCGAGGCTTTGCGGCCGCGCCGCGTCGTGCTGCCTGGCCAACCGGACGGAGAGGACCTGGATCTGGAAGCGGCGGTTCGATCACAAGTCGAATTGCACGCCACTGGGCGGGGTTCCAACCGCATCTGGCGCGCAGCAAGATCGGAAGCACGGGATCTCGCGGTCTCCATTCTGCTCGATACCTCCCGCTCGACCGAAAGCGCGGTCACCGGGCGCGCCGTCATAGATATCGAACGTGAGGCCCTGACTGCGCTTGCCTGGGGGCTGTCCGCCTGCGGCGATGACTGCGCCATCCATGCTTTTTCGTCGCTGCGCCGGGACCGGGTCTATCTGCGCCGCTGCAAAGATTTTGGCGATCCTATGAGCAGCAAAATCGAGGCAAGAATCGCAGGTCTCAGGCCCGGCTTCTACACCAGGCTCGGCGCGGCGGTCCGCCATGTTTCTGCCGACCTCGCGCAGCAGACGCGCCAGCGCCGGCTGCTTTTGGTCATCACCGACGGCAAACCAAACGATCTGGATCACTACGAAGGCCAACATGGCATAGAAGACAGCCGCATGGCGATCCGGGAGGCGCGCCGGGCCGGCCAGGCCGTTTACGGCGTCACCATCGATGCCAAGGGAAAGTCCTGGTTCTCGCGCATCTTCGGGCGTGGCGGGTACGCGGTCATTCCGGACCCGGATCGCCTGACCGCAGCCTTGCCGGAGATCTATCGCCACCTGGTTGGATCATGAGCGGTTCAGAAGAGGAGAGTCCGCTCGCGGCCCTGCCGGGCGATCTCATGATGTGGATTTTGATTGTCAGCGAGTTGCTGGTTTTCGGCGCCGGCTTGGCAGCTTTTCTGGCGGTCCGAATAGGCGATCCTTCAGGCTTCGCTGAAGCGCAAGATCATCTTGACCGTATCGCAGGTGGCGTCAACACAGCCGTACTGGTAACAAGCGGCCTCTTCGCGGCCGTCGCCAACCGCGACGGCGCCCATGGCAATCTTAGATCGTCACGGATCTGGCTTGCGGCATCGGCAGGACTGGGACTTGTCTTTCTCTGGGTCAAGGCACTGGAGTACAGCGACAAGGCTGCCGCGGGGATCGGCATGGAGACGCACGCCTTTTTCACCTTCTATTATCTGCTGACCGGGTTTCACGCTGCTCACGTGATCGCCGGGATCGTCATCCTTGGCCTTGTGGCGAGATATCACAGCCCAAGGAACCTGGAGAGCGGAACCGCGTTTTGGCACATGGTCGATCTGGTGTGGATCCTGCTGTTCCCGGTCATTTATCTTTTGAGGTGACGTTGTGATCCGCGATCCGCTATGGCGTAGTTGGAACCTGCTGCTAGCTTATAGTCTGGCCAGCACGGCAGCGGCCTTTTCTATCGAGTTGGGGCTGATCGGTCCACTTGCCGGGTTTGCAATCCTGACCCTGGCCTATCTGAAAGCGCGGATTATTCTCGCGGACTACTTGGCCCTCGCCACAGCGCCCTTCTGGTTGCGCGGTTTCAATTTTGTGATCGGTCTCTACATGCTGTTGTTGCTGGCGCTCTATCTGATCCCCGAAGTTTAGACGCCTATGGCGATACAGCGCCTGCAGTCAAAGCCGGCGCGAGTTCCGGCGGCAAGTCGAATTCATCGGCAACACGGGCGCGTCCCTCGTCGGACATTTTCCGCGCTGTCTTCGCGACAATCCGAAAAACCTGCTCAGGATTGCGGCCTTCGGAGAAAGCGGCGAAATACCAGCGCAGAAAAACCAGGCAGATGACGTCCTCAAGCATTTGCACCTCGGCATCGCTCTTAAGGCCTTCCTTACGTAGAAGCTGCCGGGCCCTCGCGCAGTCGTCTGCGGGGTAACCAGCATTGGCCATAATTTCCGCCAGCCGTCTGCCGTGAAAATCACCCTGATCTTTGCGCCATCTCAGATACCCCTTCCGCCCTTCGGGATAGGAACCACGCGGTGTCTTCCAGCGTTCGATGTGCTGACCGCGCGCCGCAATCTGAAGGACTTCAGAAGCACCAGGAAAAACGCGCGCCAATTCCGCCGACATGCGATGACCATAGAGCCGCGCTGCTGGCTGCTCGCCGGTTCTGTCACACTCGATATTCGGATCCGCGCCGTTAGCGGCGTCAATTGCCAGAAGAACGGCCTGAAGGCGTCCTGTCATTGCGCTCTGCTCCAGACGGTCGCACGATCTTCTTCCACATAGTGCCGCAGGCTTTCGACATCGGAGATCGCCGCATGATTTTGGGTGATTTTAACACCGCTGTCGCGCAGCCGGCCGAAGGCACGGGAGAGACTTTCCGGTTTCATGCCAAGCCGTCCGGCGATGAGCACCTTGTCATAAGGTAAGGTGACGGCGCATGGGCCTTCCGAGACCGGGCAGAGCTCCAGCAGAAACTCTGCTACCCGCTGCGCACCGGTCTGGGCCGTCAACTGTTCGACTTGGGCCACGAGCGCGTGCAGATGCTTAAAGGTCGAGGCCAGAATCGCGGTGCAGACCTCTGGACGGGACTTCATCATGTCGAGAATGATCGATGCGCGCACCTGCATCAGGCGACAGTCCGTGACCGCCTCGGCGGCGACCGGGTAAAGATCGTTACGAAACGCCACCGCCTCGCCGAAACTGCGCCCTTTGGTGAAAACGCCGACCACAGCCTCCGCACCGTTCTGCGATACGCGATACAGCTTCGCCCAGCCGTCGAGTACGATGAACACGCTATGCGCTGGTTCACCTTGCAAAAAAATTGTGGCGCCGCGATCGAAGCTCCGAATTTCAGAATGCGCCAAGATAAAGTCGACAACATCCTCCGGCATGCTCGCCAAAAGCACGGAACCCTTCGCGACCCGCCCATCGTCGTGCCGCTGCATAACCCACCCCATGTTTTGAATGTGGGCGCAGATTACGCCTGCAAAACTGCTTTCACATTGAGATGGGTCAAATTTCTGACACGGATTCCGAGCCTTATAGCCTCCGCGGCGGTTTTGGGGCCAAACCGCAGAGCACTAACTTCCTATCGAAGGCCTCGGGAATACTTCACTATTTAGAAAGATTGTTAAGAGAGCTGCAGGGAAACAGCCCAAACCCTGGGAGAGCTTTCGCCCTTTCTTCGAAACAACTGCCGCTCTGCCGTCAGAGACGGACCTGAAGGGCATTTCGTTTGGCGGAAACGCTTCTGGCGGAGACACTAGGAGAAAGTTCGGACCCGGAGGGCTCTCGTCATTTCTTCGAAACGACTGCCGCCCTGCTATCAGTGACCGATCTGAGCGACATTTAGCTTCGCGAAACGCTTTTGGCGGAGAGAGAGGGATTCGAACCCTCGATACGCGATTAACGTATACTCCCTTAGCAGGGGAGCGCCTTCAGCCACTCGGCCATCTCTCCGTTCGCGCGAAGCGGCTGAATATCTATGGTTTTTGCGCGGCGATGTAAATCGAAAAATGGCCTCTATCGGCTCCGGCCCGGAAAGAACACCCGACGGTGACAATGGACAGCCTTCCAGTGTCGGGAGACTACAAAAGCGTCCCTATGAGGGGCTCGGCAAGCTGTTGGCCCTCATTGCGGACGTTCCCAACCTCGGGTCCGACCTGATGAACCTTCAAAAGCTGGCTCGGATACTGCCCGGCAACGCCCAGGGCTTCGGGCACATCTGCCTTCAGCCAGGTCTCATAGTCCTCAGGTTGCAGGATGACCGGCATGCGCTTGTAGATGTCGGACATTACTTCGTTCGCAGCAACGGTCAGAACCGTGAAGCTGTAAAACTCGACGGCTTGACCCTTGGAAAACCCGCGCCAAGCGGTCCAAAGCCCCGCCATGAAAAAGGGCCGGTCGTCCCTCTGGGCGATCAGCCAGGGTTTCCCTTTTCCCTGCCATTCGTAGAAGAACTGGGCAGGTATGACGCAGCGCTGAGCCTTTAAAGGCCCTCGGTAGCTGGCCTTTTCCGTCACCTCTTCCGACTTCGCATTAAAGGTCGCGAACTTGAGATCTTCGAGGGGCTTGTTAAACCACTCCGGCACCAGCCCAAAACGGGCCATAGCACAACGAAGTTCATGCCGGTCGCTGAGGATGACCGGCGCCAGCTGCGTCGGCGCAATATTATAGCGCGGCTCAAGATTTGAGGCCGGCACTGAAAGACCGGTCAACCCCAAAGCCTCGATGACCTCTTTCCAGGTCAAGCGGGCGATTCCGTAGCGTCCACACATGGGGACAATTTAAGCGAAAACAGGCGAAAATCTATATTGTTCTTATTTTGTTCTCATTTTATCTTACCGACATGTTCGACGAAATCTCCAGCAAGGTTGCGCTCGCGCTTAAGCGTTCGAAGGTCCTGGTCAAGGTCAAAGGGCAGGATCCCGACACCGGATACCGTGTCGCGGCACGCTATATTGTGGAGGAACTGGAACGATCTTACGAAATCCGGCGACGGCGAACCAATCTCCTCCACCAAGAAACCGATGAGTCGCGCTTGTCGTAGCTTCACAAACACCGGGCCAGCACCACAAATTCAACCAAGAAAATAGTCAGTCAAGTCCACTGCCACCTCCGATGGGCTCAACACTTTCTATACCTTTGAGGCAGATAATTCATAAATTGCAAACCATACCACTCGGCGAAGGTATGAAAGAATGCCCCTGCCCCAGCTGTTCGAGTCGGAACCGCTTTCTAAAGATCTGAGCTTACCGAGCATTCTGATCATCGACGACGATGAGGTCGATTTTCGCGCGGCGCGGCGCATTCTGCGCGAAATCTTCGGAGAAAACTTGAAACTAGGCTGGGCCTGCGGCTGGGAAGAAGCTTCGGAAGCGCTCCATCACGGCAAGTACGACGTCTATCTGATCGACTATTTCCTGGGCGGCAAAACCGGCATCGAACTGATTGAAAGCTGCGAACCCGAGCAAAAACCCGACGTCTTTATCTTTCTGACCGGACACGAGGATCGAGATGTCGACCTCGCCGCGACGCGTGCCGGGGCCTCGGATTACCTCGTTAAATCGGAGATCACCGCCTCCAAGCTGGAACGCTCGATCCGTTACGCCCTCTTTATGGCCCGAAAGAAAGAGGCGCTCCGGCAGGAGACGGCCGCAATCAAGGCCGCAAAGGAAGACATCGAACACCAGTCCCTGATGCATGCCAACATGGCAGCCACGCTCTCGGCGACGCAGGAACAACTGAAGACAGCCTTGGCGCGCGCCGAGGAAAGCGAGCAGAAGTATCGCAGCCTTGCCCAGCAAGACCGCCTGACTGGCCTGCCCAATCGCGCGCTCTTTATGACGCAACTTGAGAACATGATCGCACACGCACAACGCAGCGGTAAGGATCTGGCCCTTCTTCTACTCGATCTGGACCGCTTCAAGTCGGTCAACGATTCTCTCGGGCACCCCATCGGCGACCGGCTTTTGAAAGAGGTTTCCGAACGGCTGCTAAACTGCACCCGCAAAACCGATACGGTCGCGCGTCTCGGCGGCGACGAATTTGCCGTTATCGCTACCAACCTGATGAACAGGGACGATGCCGCTATTGTCGCGCAGCATATTGTCGACGCACTGGCCGCCCCCTTTCAGATCGACGGGCACGAAATCAACACAGGCACTTCGGTCGGTATCGCGATCCTAAACCGCGACTCCTGCGAAATCGACGCGTTGCTGAAAAAGGCGGACGCCGCCCTCTACAAGGCAAAGGAAGCGGGCCGCGGCGGTTTTTACTTCTTCGATGCAGCCCTGGACAGCCAAATCCGGACGATTAGCATACTCAAGGCAGAACTGTCCGTCGCGCTGGAGCAAAAGCAATTCTTTCTGGAGTATCAGCCGCAGGTCGCCGCAACGTCAGGAAAGCCGACAGGGCTTGAGGCACTTGTGCGCTGGGAACATCCGGTGCGCGGCTGCATTGCTCCCAACGACTTTATACCGACTGCGGAATCCACCTGCCTGATCACCCCGCTTTCGGATTGGATCCTGCGGGAGGCCTGCGAACAGGCAAGGCGATGGTCCGAGGACCTCGGCTACGAAATTTCCGTCGCCGTCAATCTTTCGGCTGTCCAGTTCAAGCGCGGGCAACTGGTGGAGACGGTCAGGCGCGCGCTCGGCTTAACCGGGTTGCGACCGGCTTGCCTCACTCTGGAGATTTCTGAAACCGCCATGCTCCACAACATCGATGAGCTGGAACAACAGTTTCATGCCCTCGCCGCCTTGGGAGTGAAGCTTGCCATCGATGATTTTGGTACGGGGCATGCTCCCCTTGCCCATGTCAAACAACTGCCCATCCACAAGATCAAGATCGATCGTTCCTTCATATCCGAAATGCTGACCGACACCCGGGAAGCGGCAGTCGTCGAGGCCGTCATCACGCTGGGTCGGAACCTGGGCGTGACAGTGGTGGCCGAAGGCGTTGAAACAAGACAGCAGATGGAACATCTGGACGGCGCAACGGGAATCGAGATTCAGGGCTTTTACATTGCAAAGCCAATGACCGCAGCGCTGTGTACAACTTGGCTGCGCGAGAATTTCGGACCAGACATCAGAATAGCCGCGGCCGGCTTGTAATCGTCAGGGAAACTCGACAACCCGCCAGTAATGATCGATCAGCTTCATGGCTTCCGCGAAGCTGTCGGCCACGTTCGATTTTACGATGTAACCTGCAACATGCTTCTCGTAAGCCGAAAGCCGGTCGCGCTCGTCCCGCGAGGTCGTGAGCACGAAAACAACGGCCGTGTTAAGCTCCCGATCGGCCCGCAGCTCTGCCAGAAATTCCAGCCCGTTCATCCGCGGCATATTTAAATCGAGCAAAATCAGGTATGGCGATTCAACCTTAGTTCGCCCGTTCTGACCTCGCAGGCACTCCAGCGCCTCACGACCATCCCTGGCAACCACCAAGGGATTTGCGATACGCAACGCATCGAGCGACCGCTTGATGGCCTTCACATCGACTTCATCGTCTTCGACAAGCAAGAACGTCACAGTTTTTTCTGTCATTTTGGTTTCGCAGTTTTGGCACGAAGCGGTTGATCCGCCCCTAAAGTTTCAGGGTTATTGTTTGTGATCATAATACTACATGAAGGACCCGAACAAGCGAGCTAAGGTGGTGATTGCGTCAGAATATAACCATGCGCGACCGCCGATTTTCTTCGAGAGGTTTCGGCTTCGCAGAGCCTCCAATCGCCTATGCGAGAACAAGCGTTCAAGACGCGTCTGCGACCTTTAAGGCTTCAAGGTCGCCAGGCGAATGCCAAAGCTTCGGCCATTCAAAAGTAAAGCGTGTTCCTCTCTGCTTAGCCGGATCCGATTCGATCTTGATCGTGCAATCCGCGACGCGAAGCTGCTTGTGGACGATCGCCAGTCCCATGCCGCTTCCCTCGACCTGGTCCCGGCCCTTGAGGGTCTGAAATACACCGAATATGCGATCGTGGAACTCGGGCTCGATCCCCGGGCCATCGTCTTCGACCGAGAAGAGATACCGGTCCTCCAGCTCTGAAACACCGACGGTAATACAGCCTTTGTCGCGGTCATGATGCTTGATGGCATTGGACATCAGATTGCGAAAAACCTGCCGCAGTGGGGACTTCGCCGTCTCGAAAGTTGGAAAATCTCCGTCCAGGATCAGTTCGAAGTTTTTGCCCTGCATAACAAGGTCGAACTCTTCTTCCACCGTCGATCGGACATCGATCTGCTCTATCTTTTCCTCTTTTCGCCCGACGCGCGAAAACTTCAGGAGATCGTCGAGCAAAGCCTCCAGCCTGGCGACCCGGCCGCGCAAGAGCGTCATGTTTTCTTTGCTCTCCGAGTTCATAACCTCGGCCATATCGGACTCGATCCAAGTTGCGAGATTGTCGATTCCGCGCAAGGGCGCCTTCAAATCATGCGAAGCCACATAGGCGAACTGTTCGAGCTCCGTGTTGGACCGCATTAGTTCTTCCGACTGCAGTGCAAGCCTGGTTTCAGTCAGCTTTCGCTCTGTGATGTCCGCAATCGAACCAACCATACGTACGGGCTCGCCGCTTTCGGTCCTGGAGGCGATACCACTGGCCTGGAACCAGCGGTACTCGCCAGACTTATGACGCAGGCGGTACTCCAGATCGAAAGGGGCTTTCTTTTCGAAATGGGCCTGTACCCGTGCCGTAACCTCCGCCCGGTCATCGGGATGGAGCAGCGATCTGAAGGATTCAAGCCCCGGCTCAATCTCGCCGTTGTCGTATCCCAAGAGGCGATAGAAGTTGGGAGACCAGTACTCCGCGTCCTCGTTGATATTGATCCAGTCCCAGATGCCGACGCTCGAACCTTCCGCCGCCAGTGCAAAGCGTTCTTCGCTTTCCTTCAACGCCTCGGTTTGACGCCGCAGCTGCCGTTCCTGCTCGCGCAGCAGGATCGAATTGTTTTTGAAGACCCGCACGGCATTTCCGAGCGCACCGAATTCATCCTGTCCGTGGACCTCAATGGTCGTGTCGTGATCCCCTTGGGCAAGCGCGAGCGTGGAACTTGTCAACAGCTCGAGCCGCTGAACGATCTGTCGGCTGACGAGAAAAAACACGATCAGCAGCGAAGCACCCAATGCAATCGCGACAATCACAATCAACAGGATACGGCTCGAGGTAATGGCATCGGTCGCTAACATTGCATCATCGGAAATGGCCTGCTCGGCGTTCCGAAGAAGAACGGCGGCGCGCTGATTGATGGATTCCGAATTCTCGACAATATCCGCATGAAGCTGGTCGATGCGATCGTTCAGATCCAGGATATCCGCGCCAAGAACAAAGAGGCTATCCGGGCCGGCGACCGTCGCAGACAAATCACGCAGATAAGCTGCTGTCTGTTTTCGCAAGACTTCATCTTGAAGATTCAAGGTCAAGCGTGTCAGCGCACGTATATCAAGGTCCACTTCTGCTTTCAGAGAAGCCAGGCGAAGTTCGTCACGCTCCAGGGAAACCTGATCGAGCCTGCGATGAAGTGATTCTGAACGGAACTGCAGCTCGACAAGTTGCTCAATGCGCTCGACGTCTTCGCCCGTGACACGATCGAACAGCCCCATGAACTGCTCGGTGATCTCACCGCGTTCATTGAGAATACCGCGGAGAAGATCGCTGTCTTCGATGAACTGCGAAGACGACTCGATGACCACGGGCTGAATGGATTCGAGTATGGCTCTAGCGGCTGCGGAGGCCTTTTCCAATTGCTGCTGTTGCAGCCTTTGTTTGGCAATACGGTCAGCAACCTGTTTCTCCTGAGAAACCCGGTTCGCGGAGAGCTGCTCAACCAAGCCATCGAGACTGTCCACCAGCTCGATGGAAGCGGTTCCTTGTCGCAGCCGGCGTATAAGCGTCGGGAGCTGAGTGAGTTGCGCCTCAATACTGACGACCTGATCGCTCAGGTCGTTCTGAGTCGTCACACTGGCAAGTGCGGAGGTCGAGGTGGTGAGAACAAAGGTCTGCTCGACCAACTGCTCCGCCACAATCATCGACGGCACAGCTTGCTCAACAATCCGCCGCTGGGTTTTCTCGATTGCGTTATAGCTTGCAAAGGCAACCGCGGCGGCAACGAAAGACAAACCGGCAATGGCGTAAAGAGCAATGCGCAGTCTTGCTCCGACGCTCAGCCCTCTGATCCACTTTCCAACCATCAACTGCCCGCCACCCTTGTGCTTTAGTTTTATAGACTTTACTAAAATTTAGGTAACAATTTGTAAAAGTCTGTTAGATTACTATCAAACAAGCGCAGTATCTTACGAGTAATATTATGCCAACGCCTTCTTCCCTTGGTAGTATTTCGCGAAGACAAGTTCTTCGCAACGGTGCTGGCGCAGCTCTGATCGGAACTTCGTCTTGGGTTCTGCCCGTAACAGCCGCGCGCGCGGCGCCACAGAAGTTTTCCCTGAACGCCTTGCACGATGAAATCATTCAACGGGTTTTGGCGTTGGCTGCCAAGCGTGAAGTCGAGCTGTCGATTCTGCAACCGAAAGGTTCGCTCGGAAATATCAAGCCGCTCGGCGACCGCTTCACACAAGCAACCGGCGTCAGGATTCGCTACGTCGAAGTACCGGTCGATGACATCAACACTCAGATGATGATCGACACCTTGTCAGGCGCGGGAACCTTCGATCTTGCCCTCCCCGCTACCTTCGGCCTGCCGGACCTTATCGAAGCTGGCGCACTGCTGAATCTCGACAACCTGGCGGCGCGCTACGCGCCGGATACATTTCAACAGGACGCGCTCTTTTCGATTGGCGACTACTACAAGAATAGTCTTTATGGCTATCAGACTGACGGCGATACCTACCTGATGTTCTATAATCGGGAATGGCTTGAAGACGAAGAGGAAAGCAAGCGGTTCGAGGATCAGCACGGCTATAAGCTCAAGGTGCCCTGCACCTGGACCGAACTCGATAGCATGATGGCTTTCTTCCATCGGCCGGAACAAGAACGCTACGGCGGCGCGTTGTTCCGCACGCCGAACTATGTCGCTTGGGAATGGTGGATCCGCTTTCATGCCAAAGGCTATTGGCCCTTTGCGCTCGATATGGAACCTCAGATCAACAACGAAGCCGGGGTCGCGGCGCTCGACGAGTTGATCGCCGCCTCCAAGCACCTCTATCCCGAAGCCAGCACGAACGGGCTCTTCGACAATTGGAAAGCCTTTGCCGGCGGGCAGATCTTCTGCAACATCGGCTGGGGCGGTACGCAGAAGTTTCTGAATGGCCCAGAGTCCGCTTTACGCGGCAAGTTGGCCTTCAGCCCGACCCCCGGTGGCATGGTAAAGGGCGAACTCCTTCAGACGCCGTATTTCAACTGGGGCTGGAACTACACAGTTTCGAGCGCGACGAAAGAGCCGGAGATTGCTTACCTCTTCGCACTCTTTGCCTGCAGCCCGGAGATGTCCACATTGGCCGTGCAAGATAGCGGCGGATACTTCGATCCCTTCCGGGAAGAACACTACAAAGACCCCAAAATCGTGGAGGTTTACAGCGCCGATTTCCTGAAGGCGCATCAGGATTCGATGCGAAAGAGTATTCCCGACCTCTATCTGCAGGGTCAGGGAGAATATTTCGACGCTTTGCGAGAGAACATTGTCCGTGCCGACAAAGGCGAGGTCACCAGCCGGGAAGCCTTGGACACCACCGCCAAACAGTGGCGCAAAACCACCCGGCGGATGGGGCGCCAGAGTCAGTCGGTTCAGTGGGCGTTTCTGCGGTCCCTTTATCCGGATGCCATCCGGGAACGCCTGTCGTAAGCCGATACCAAAGCCGTCGAAAGCCCGCGCCAAAAAGCAAACCCGGTCCGAGTTTGACTCGAACCGGGTTTTAAATCGTCCGCTTTAGAACGACTGCGGCAGCTTAAAAGCCTTAGCCGCGTCCCTTCCAAGGGATCAGCCAGTTTTCCGCCATGCGCATCAGAATATCGATGCCGTAGCCAATCACGCCGATCAGGATGATACCCATGATGACGATATCGGTGAGCTGGAAACGGGAAGCCACCATGATCATCATACCGGCACCCTTTTCCGCGGCGACCAGCTCGGCGGCAACCACCGTTCCCCAGCAGACGCCCATGGCGACCCGCGCACCAGTAAAGATCTCCGGCAGGGAGTTAGGCACGATCACGTGCCAGAGGATCTGCCACTTGGACGCGCCAAGCGAATAGGCCGCATGGATCTTCGAAATCCGTACACCCGAAACGCCAGATCGTGCGGCGATGGTCATGATCCAGAGCGCGGCGAGGAACAGCAGGATCACCTTGCCGACTTCACCGATACCGGCCCAGATGATGACCAGCGGAATCAGAGCCAAGGGCGGTACGGGCCGCATGAACTCCACGATCGGGTCGAACCAACCTCGGAACCAGTCGCTCAAGCCCATGGCATAACCAAGCGGAATACCGAGTAGCGCGCCAGCCAGGAAGCCCGCAATAACACGGAAGAGCGACCAGCCTACGTGCTCGACCAGGGTAAAGTTCTGGTAGCCTTCCCGCACGATCTCAAAAACCCGTCCCAATACGGCTTCGGGCGGCGGCAGCCAGACCGGCTCCATCTGCCAACCCTGCGCAGGTTTGTAGTTGGGCGTGCCTTTTGGCGTCAGGGTCACGACACCGGAGGCCACTTCAACCGTTTCACCGGGGCCGATCGGCTGACCGTCGATCGCCACCACCTTAGCGCCGGCCTTTTTATCGAAATCGTCGTTCTTATCCACGCGGATAAGAACCGACCGCCAGGCGCCGACCTTGGCGCCATCGTTCTTTGCGAAGCCGTCACCCGGCTGCACCTCAGGTGCGTCTGGGCTCTCCTCTCGCGGAAAAACCACCACGCTTACCGTGGCATCATCCCGGCTGCCGTCCGGGGCTTCGGCGGTGTAGGTAAAGCTTGCATCGCCGATGAAAGGCCCTGGCGCATGGATTGGCGACCAGCTCGATCCGGTGAAAGCGCCCCAGATCAGGAAGATCGCCAGAACCGAAATGACGGAGGCGGCCCGGTTCGCTGTCACCGCAGACTCGTCGCCGAAGGTGACAGTCTTCAATGAGGTGAAATCGTGCCGTTTGGTCAGGTGGCTTGAGACCAGTCGGACCGCAAAGAACGCGCCGACAAAGATCGCAATGTAGATAAGAAGAATCGTCATGCTGCAGTCTCGCTTCTGCCCATGATCTCTTCTTCCATGTCCCAGATCATCGAGAGGATCTCTTCTCTGGTCGGACCGAAATCTTCGTGTTTTTTTACTTCACGCAAATCCGCGCCGACCCCCAGCTCCGCGAAAGGCAGCTGGTACTCTTTGTGGATACGGCCTGGTCTCGGCGCCATCACCAGCAGTCGTTCGCCCAGCAGCAGCGCTTCTTCCACAGAGTGCGTGATCAGGATGATTGTTTTGCCGGTCTCCTTCCAGATATCGAGCACCAGCGACTGCATCTTTTCGCGGGTCAGGGCGTCGAGAGCGCCCAGCGGCTCGTCCATCAGGATCACGTCAGGATCGTTAGCCAAACAGCGGGCCAGCGCGACACGCTGCTGCATGCCGCCGGACAGCTCGTAGATCATCTTTTCGCCGAAGTCCTGCAGGCCGACGATTCCCAAGAGCTCGTCTACCCTCTTATCGATCTCCGCGCTTGGCGTGCCTTTCATAGAAGGGCCGAAACCGATGTTCTTACGCACATTCATCCACTCGAACAGCGCGCCTTGCTGAAACACCATACCGCGTTCGGGCCCTGGTCCGATAACACGTTCATTGCCGAGCTTAATGGTACCCTCGGTTGGCGCGAGGAAGCCGGCTACAATATTGAGAAGCGTTGTCTTACCGCATCCCGACGGCCCGAGAACCGCCATCAGTTCGCCTGTGCGGATGTCCAACTGGACATTCTTCAGGGCCTGCACTGAGGCGCCGTTGGGCAGGTCGAAACGCATCGAAACGTCTTCGATGAGAAGTCCAGTCATGCTGTGCCCCATGTCATGAAGAGAAGCCCCAGGGATCTCGCATGGAGTTGCGAGATCCCTGAGTCCGTAACCGGGTTACTTACTTAGCGTCGCCCAGAGGCGCAGCGTTAACCGCGTTCTCGTAGGTGTCGAGCGCGCGGTCGATCGAACCGGCCTCAACGAAGACGTCAGCAACGCCCTTCATGAAGGTCTGCGCGTTGCCGCCGAGCCACTTGCCCGAAAGCTGCTCTTCAGCCGAAGGGAACGACATGGTCGAAATGGCCGAACGTGCTGCCTCGAGATCCATGCCGGCTTCCTTAGCAATAACAGCCAGCATTTCGTCGCTCTTGCTCTCATTCCACTTGGCGTTGGTCGCAGCCGTTACACCCAGGAATTTCGAAACGAGTTCCGGGTTCTCGGCAACGAAAGCTGCAGGCGAAGAGGTCACGTCGAAGACCAGAATACCCAGATCTTCCTTCTCGCTGCCGGTCAGCAGCACATTGCCGTGCTCCCGCATACGGGCGAGACCGCCGCCGTAACCACAGGCGAAGTCAACCGACTTCTGAGCCAGAGCCGCTGCGCCTTCGGGCGGAGGCATATTGACGACTTCCAGGCTGGACAGATCGACACCGAAGTGGCTCATCTGACGGAGGAAGCCGTAGTGCGCAGCCGTTCCAAGAGGAACAGCGACCTTCTTACCGGAGAGCTCTCCAGCGGAGTCCTTATCGATCTCGAGGTCGGCGTGAACCACGCAGTTGTCGTTGTCGGAGTAGCTGACAGCTACGTCGATGACCTGAATGTCCTGTCCGGCGGAGGCAGCGACCACGAAGGGAGGCACACCCTGGCTAACGGAAATCTGGACGTCGCCCGAGGCCATTGCGGCCGACATAGCCGTACCGGTCTCGAAAGAACGCCAGTTGATTTTGACACCGAGCTCGCGCTCGTAGGTGCCATCGGCTTTGGCAGTCAGGAAAGGCATCGGCCATTCCAGGAAGTAGGCTACCGTAATTTCATCCAACGCTTTTGCCGTGGTCGCGGAGAGCGCCAGGGCGGCAGCGGCGGCTACTGAGGCTATCGTTTTCTTCATCTTTGCTTTCCCTGTTAGTGGTGTTCGCGTTTACGTCTGCTGTCTATGGAGACGGGCGCATTGTTGTTTCGGATCTATATGCCGTTTGCAGCGATGCTGGTTCAGCAGACTCTGTTTGTCAAACATGGTGTTATCTCGTCATAGACCTTCTATCAAACGTTCTCCTCCCGTCACCCAAATGGAATTAACGAAACTCGAGCCTGTCGCGCAGGCGCATGGCGGTCATGGCAAGGCCGGCACCGGCGACCTGCACGTCGCGGAACGCCATTGGCCGGACCGGTGAAACCGGAAAGGGCAGCCGTCCCGGATCCGCTCCAAGCGCTCTTTCCGCGAGTACCCGGCCCATGACCAAAGACATCGCCACGCCTCGGCCGTTGTAACCGAGCCCAGCGACCAGACCCGGCGCCGGTTCATGGAAGTGAGGCACGCGGTCTTCGGTCAAGGCGATCTGTCCGCTCCAACGGTAGCGCCAACGCTCCGGTCGGATCGACGGAAAGATGCGCCTGGCATCGCGCAGCAGATGCTGGAACCCACCGGTGCCGCCGAATGGTTTTCTGTAGCCGATGCCTCCGAACACAATTCTGTGATCCGGTTCTCGCCGCGCATACATAATCAGGCGGCGCGTATCCGAGATGGTATGCCCCTGAGGCAGAATGGGCGCAATCTCGTCCTGACCCAGCGAATCGGTCGCAATCTGGATAGGATTGAGGGGCAGGATCGAACGCTTTAGTCCCTGAAAGAGACCGTCGGTATAGCCATTGGTCGCCAGAAGAACACGATCCGCCAAGACCCTATGTCCGGCTGCGGTCATATGCCAGCGTTGATCAATGCGCCGGAGATCTCGGACGGGCGATTGGGCGAAGAGCTGTGCACCGGCCGCCTCTGCTGCTCTTGCGAGACCGCGCACCAGGGCGAGAGGCTGAACCGCCCCTCCCTTGGGCGCCAGGGTTGCTGAACGATAGGCTGGGGAGCCGGTCAGGCGGCTGACATCATCGCCATCCAGAAACTCAAAACCGGCGCCAAACGTGTTCCAGGCTTTCGCGGCAGCGCGCGCCTCCTTGCAGGCCGCTGGGCTGTGATCCGCGCGGAGCCAGCCATGTTGCCGCGCGCCACAATCAATGTCGTAGCGCCGGACCAGGTCGAAGAGCTCATCCGCAGAGCCCAAGGAAACCTCCGCCAGACGCTCGAAATAGCTGTCGCCCACCGCTCGCCTTAAGGCCTCCGGCCGCGCAAGTGGCAGCATCGGGTTGACCTGACCGCCACTTCGGCCCGACGCGCCATACCCGACATCGCCGGCATCAAAAACAGCAACCCGGCTCCCGGCTTCGGCTAAGGCAAGAGCAGCCCGCAGCCCGGTGAAGCCGGCGCCAACGACGGCGACGTCGCACGACAATTCCCGGTCCAACGCCACACCCGGCGGCCGCGCCGGGGCGGTATCCCGCCATAGCACTCGTTCTTGAATAGCCACGTTTAACCTGCCTGCTTTCGACTCTTTTAGTTCCGTATTACAGAACAAGAGTTCTTACATATCGAAATTAAACAGGAGACTATCTGACCCCGTCAACCAAAAGAAGAAGCAAGGTATCTTCTTGGCCACGCCACCCTTCAATGCGCCTCAGAATGATGGCCCATTTGAGAGGAAATCCGCCGGGTCACATCGAGCAAGTCCGGTACCAGAAGCTCGAGCCGTCCGAGCTCCGCCTGTTCGATCAAAGACCAGAGCGAAACAACGGCCAGAACGCTCTTGTCGCTGTCGAAAACCGGGGCTGCCACGCCGACAACCTGCAGAAACTCCTCCCGGTCGCTCGTGCCGTAGCCGCGCAGCCGGGTCAGCTTGAGCTCACGGCGCAGAGTATCGGGCGAGGTAATGGAGTTTTCCGTCATCCGCTCAAACTTCAATTCGCCGAGCAAACGCTCTCGAGGACCTTCATTCATATAGGCGAGCAGGACTTTACCAGCCGCAGTCGAGTGAAGCGGCGCCCTGTCGCCAGCACGTGAGGCATAGCGCACTCGCGCGGAATTGAGCGTTCTCAGGTAGAGAACCTTGTCGGCATCCCGAATTGAGAGGGCGAGATTGAAGCCGCTTTTTTCGCAAAGGGCTTCAAGTTCAGGTCCGGCAGCTTCCTGGAGATCGGTCTTCTGCCAGGCGGTTTGGGCCCAATAAGAGAGCTTCGGCCCCAGACCGTAGGCCTTCAGTGTCTCGTCTTTCTCTACCAGACCCTCGCCTTGCATAACCGCCAAGACACGGTGAGCCGAGCTTTTTACAAACCCCGTTTTCTCAACGATCTCGGTAAAGGTTAAAGGCCGGCGGGCCTGCGCCAGAACATCCAGAATCGCCGCGCATTTGGAGACGATCGAGCTCTGCTGCTGTTTTGCCATACTGGATTTCTCAAGGCTGTTCGCTTGAAAAATCCATATTACGGAACTTTTGCGGACGCAAGGGTCTCACACTGTCGGCGCCGACGATGGAATAGCGCTGAGCCGAGACCACACTAGGAACCTGGAAAGGAAAGAACGGGCCGGAACCAGCAATCCGACCCGTTCTTTCTCCGCTTCCGCCCTGCCGCAACAGTACGGTCGCGGGCTGCATTCTCTCCTGTCACCATCATGCCCTGTAGGATGACAGGCGCCGCAGCGTTAAAAACTCAAGACAATGCCGGTGACGATGCCCCAGCCTTCGTTGTCAGTGCCTGCGGCATCGCCGCTGTAATCCACCGCGAAAACCGATCCGATGACATCGATGCCTGGGCCAAGGCCATAGCTACCGGACAACATAACCGTATCGTTCTCGTCGTCACCGCTGGTCCCGACCAGACCTTCGGCTTCGCCGTGCAGGTAAGAAAGACTGACTGCCGCCGGACCCCAGGCATAGGACACACCGATGTCGTAACCTTCACCGTCAAAGGAGGTGGTGGCGTCGGCACCGGCACCGGCATTCCCCTCAGTCTGAGCGTAGGAACCGCCAACGGTGAAGCCGCCGTAGCCGATGTTGAAACCGAAGCTATAGCCTTCCGCATCGTCGCCGCCGCCGCTTGGCGCGGAGGCCGTCAGATAACCGGCCGCAAGGGCAACATCGAAATCGCCAAAAGTCTCGACAAAGTTGATTCCAAGAGCGACGCCGTTTTCATAGATATCTTCGGCAGGCTGTGCATTGCTGTCTCGCTCGAACTCAGGAATATAAGAACCGCCGATCTGAAATCCGAACACACGCGGCGTGAAGTAAGTGACCTTGTTGGCCTTATCTTCACCGAGGAACAGGAAGGTGGACTCAAAGGCCGAATCAGCGTCAGACGAAGTGGTATTCTCAACCCAGTCCGATACGTCGCCATCGTTCAGACCGATACCGACATCCGGTGCCGCGTACTGCATAATCGCAGCGGCATTGTCCCTCGAACCGATCTCAACACGTCCGAAATCGCCCTCGGAATAGGCGAAGCTCTCCGCGATCTGTTCCTCATCGTCGGTGTTGCCGTTCAAAACAACCGCTGCACCGAAGCTGATACCGTTGTCCAGGGTCGTCTCGCCGGAAAACTCGATTTCGGTATCGCTCTTCTGATCGAAGTGATCCTGATCCGTGTCGTTGTCGGCATAGCCGAAAAACTGCTCCATGTAACCGCCGATCCCGAGCGCGATCGGCTCCTCTGCCTTAGCTCCCGAGGAACCAGCAAGTGCCACGGCAAGCAGTGATACCGTAGCCAGCGCGGAGCGTGCTGATCCGCCCCGCAATTGTTGTCGAAAACTCAACTTCATTCCTTTCGAAAACGCGCCCACCCGCGAAACCAGACTTAGGAATTCGCTCCGGGCATCCTCTACAAGCCCCCGTCCAGATTGGATAAGAGGAATGCCAAGATAACGTTATGTTATTACGTATCAAGCCAAATAATCTTAGAGGTCATTTCGACGAAACGCAATCGCGAATCATTATCATTTGCAGAAAATCTCAGAGGATAGAATTCTTGTCAATGAGGAAACGGCTCGTCGGAAGTTTTGACACCAAGGGCGGCTTCACTGTTGGCCGCTTCGTGCGGCTACAAAACAAGCGACTGCGCAGTTCCCGCAAACCAGGAGTGGGATGAAAAGAAATTTCCTGCGGGTGAGCCGATATAGCAGCCACAACCCTGAGACAAAGGAGTGTTGAAAATTTTAGTAAAGAGTTTCAGTTAATTATCACGACTAGATGCGGTTAAGAATGAGCATGAAGTGATAAATCACAGTGCTTTATAGAAAGATTGATCATACACCGCTAGAGCAAGGAATTTGTTCGAACAAACGCAATTCCATTCACTCTATGTTAAGCGCAAAGCACTCAAAGTGACATGAGATGGATTGCCGAACGAGGAGCATCTGATGGCGCTGTCGAGGGGAACGGTCGAAACGCTTATCGACCTGGTTGAGATCAAACTGAGTTGTGTTGAAGTCTATGATCGGGACGACGCTAGAGAGCTGGCTCGGCTCGAGCAAAGCCGCCGCGAACTGCTGGCCATGGCTGGCAGAGAAGAAGGTGAGCCTGCCGAAATCGTAAAGATTTCCCGTGGCGCACGCGGCCGGAGCCGCTCCGCTGTCACACACTGAGTGGCAGACCGCAGCAGTAGATCTCGATTGCTTCGCCTGAAGCAGTCAGGCCGGCCTGTAAGAAACGCGCCTGGCGGCTCTTAAACCAGCGCGGCTTCCAGATCAGCGATAAGATCTTCGATGTCCTCGATACCGACGGACAGACGCAGCATGTCGTCAGGTATCGGACTATCTGGTCCCTCCACCGTGGCACGGTGTTCGACCAGACTCTCTACGCCGCCTAAAGATGTCGCGCGCAGAAAACAGTCGAGCTTCCCGGTACAGCGTAGCGCCGCCTCACGGCCACCCTTCACCCGCAGCGAAAGCATGCCGCCAAAACCACCCTGCATCTGCTTGCGGGCGATCTCATGTCCAGGGTGGCTTTCCAATCCCGGGTAGAGTACTTCCTCAATAGCCGCGTGACCCTCGAAATGACGGGCGATGGCCATGGCATTTTCGCTACAGCGCGCCACCCGCAGAAAAAGAGTCCGCATCCCGCGCAGCAACAGCCAGGATTCGAAGGTGCCCAGCACGCCCCCGACATTCAGGCGATTGTCCCGCACCCTCCCCCAGAATTCATCTTCCTGCGCAGTCACCAACGCCCCCGCCAGTACGTCGCTGTGACCGTTGAGATACTTGGTGGCCGAGTGGAAAACGATATCGGCGCCCAGTTCCAGAGGCCGCGTTAACACCGGCGTGACGACCGTTGAATCGACCACGACCCGGGCACCTGCTGCATGCGCGAGCTTTGCCACCGCCGCGATGTCAACCACGTCCCAAGTTGGATTGGCCGGGGTCTCGACCCAAACAAGCTTGGTTTCACCTGGCTTGATCGCGGCTTCGAATGCGCCCTCTTTTGTCGCATCGACGAAGTCCAGGCCGATCCCCCAATCGGCGCAGAAGGAAACCATCCAGGCACGCAGAGTCCAGTACATGACATTCTGGGCCACGATATGATCGCCGGGCCGCAACGCCTGGATCACCGCCGACGCCGCGGCCATGCCTGAAGCGAAGAGCAGCGCTTCCCGGCCGCCCTCCAGGCGGGCCAGAAGTGCCTCCGCCTGTTCGGGGTTAGGTGCTTGATCCCGCGCGTAAATCCGTCCTTCGATCAGGGGATCGTAGTTCCGGTCACGCACGAAGGTCGTGGAGGGCTGGATCGGCGGAACGACACCGCCGGTGGCGGGATCGATGCTGTTGAGGGTTTGGGCGGCCAGCGTTGCGGGCCGCCGTTTATCCTTGCTCTTATCCGCGTCAGTCATGACGCCTTACGAGGCCCGCGCAGATGCAAAAAGCCATACAATTGCCACGGGCCGCTTATCCCAGCTTCTGCTTCAGCAGCTGATTGACCACACCCGGGTTAGCCTTGCCCTGGGTCGCTTTCATCACCTGTCCCACGAACCACCCAATCAGCTTGGCGTTGCCGCCCTTGTACTGCTCGACCTGGCCAGGATTGTCCGCGATCAGCTGATCGACGATCGCTTCCAGCGCACCCGGTGTCAGTGATCTGCTTCAAGCCCTTTTCTTCGACGATAGAGGCCGCATCCTTGCCGGTCTCCCACATGGCCTCGAAGACCTCCTTGGCGATCCGGCCGGAAATGGTGTTGTCGGCGATCAGGTCCAGCAAGCCGCCGAGTTTCGCTGCATCGACCGGCGCAGAGCTCAGGGTCGCGCCGCTGGTCTTGTTCAGAGCGCCGAAGTAGTCACCGATGACCCAGTTGGCCGCCAGCTTCGGATCCCGCCCTTCGGCGACAGCCTCATAGAAGGCGGCGGTTTCCTGATCGACGACCAGAACACCCGCGTCATAGGCCGAAAGACCGAAGTCGGCGATGAAGCGCTGCTTCTTGGGATCCGGCAGCTCAGGAAGATCGCCTTTGAGCGACTCCACCCAGGCGCCATCTAGCTTCAGGGGCAGCAGATCGGGATCGGGGAAGTAGCGGTAGTCATGTGCCTCTTCCTTGCTGCGCATGGAGCGGCTGGTGCCTTTGCTGGCGTCGAATAGACGGGTTTCCTGGTCGATGGTGCCGCCCTCTTCCAGGATCTGCACCTGACGCTTCGCCTCGAGTTCGATAGCCTGCTGCACGAAACGGATCGAGTTGACATTCTTGGTCTCGGTCCGGGTCCCGAAAGGCTCGCCGGGCCGGCGCATGGAGAGGTTCACGTCGGCGCGCATGGAGCCTTCGTCCATGTTGCCGTCGCAGGTACCCAGATAGCGCAGGATGGAGCGCAGCTTGCGCAGATAAGCGCCCGCCTCTTCCGCCGAGCGCATATCGGGCTTTGAGACGATCTCCATCAGGGTCACGCCCGAGCGGTTCAGATCGATATAGGACTGGGTAGGATGCTGGTCGTGCAGACTCTTGCCGGCGTCCTGCTCCAGGTGCAACCGCTCGATACCGACTTCACGGGTCTCGCCGTCGGGCAGGTCCAGGATAATGGTCCCCTCGCCCACGATCGGATGCAGGTACTGGGAGATCTGATAGCCCTGCGGCAGATCGGCGTAGAAGTAGTTCTTCCGCTCGAACTCCGAGAAGAGGTTGATCTTGGCGTTCAGACCCAGGCCGGTTTTGACCGCCTGCTCTACCGCCATGCTGTTGATCACCGGCAGCATGCCAGGCATTGCCGCATCCACCAGGGAAACCTGGCTGTTGGGGTCCGCGCCGAATGCAGTGGCCGCGCCGGAAAAGAGCTTGGAATCGGCAATCACCTGGGCGTGGACCTCGAGTCCGATAACCATTTCCCAGGGGCCGGTTTTACCTTCGATTGTCGCCATGACGTCTCGTCTTTCCTCTATGCCTTAAGCCGGTCGATCAGGAGATGATCTGGGGCAAGGCTTCAAATCCAGCGGCGCTCTCCAGCACCTCGGCAACTTTCAGCAGCGTGCCTTCCTCGAAGGGCTGGCCAAGCAGTTGCAGACCCAGCGGCAGTCCGTCGTTCGACAGTCCGGCCGGGATCGAGATCCCGGGCAGGCCCGCCAGGCTGGCTGGCACGGTGAAGACATCGTTGAGGTACATGGCGACCGGGTCGTCCATCTTGTCGCCCATGCCGAAGGCCGCGCTGGGCGCGGTCGGTGTCAGCACCACATCGACCTTTTCATAGGCCGCCTTGAAGTCGTTGGCGATCAGGGTGCGGATCTGGCGCGCCTTGTTGTAGTAGGCGTCGTAGTAACCGGCCGAGAGCACGTAGGTGCCGATCAGGACGCGGCGCTTAACTTCGGCACCGAAGCCCTCACCCCGGGTCGCCTCGTACATGTCATCGAGAGTTTCGCCCGGCACCCGAAGGCCATAACGCACGCCGTCGTAGCGGGCCAATACCGTTTAGAATTAGATTAAATTGTGTACTACAACTATGCACACCTTATTCGGGACATTTCTAGTTTTATGTTTGCTGAAACTATGAGCTGGCCAAGGATTCAACATGATTGATGCGCGTGAAAGCCAATTATTTATAGATAAATAATTCCATCTACATTTATTCTTTATAAATAAAGATAACAGTTGTTCAATATTATTTATAAATAATGAAAAATACGGGAAAACATTCGCCAAATAATAAATTACACTTGGCGGCCCATATTAACGCGGTGACAACGGGCGGATTAAATGCATTCTTGTATTTCCTTCCACGACCGGCTGCCTGAACATGCAATGTATACAGACTGCATACTTCGAGCGAAATCCTCTTTCAAAAATTTTTATTTATGAAGCTTATATTATATTAATGGCTTATAAAGCTATTTATAAGCTGTCACAGTGGGGAACATAGGGTAACATTCTTTACTTCATTTATCATCATGAAATAAGTTGAAAATGAATTAAAGGGAAATGGCAACAAAAAATTTTATCGTCTTATTTGAAAGAGATTGCAAAACAATATATGGAAGTCTATTACAGAATTTTTATATCTGCCTTCTTTGGTGAGATATTTTGACCTGAAATATTTAGTTGTCGGCCATCTTGGATATTTGTAGATGTGCATGATACGTCACAACTGGGGTCACGCAATTTTTTTTCTTACGATACAATGATTAATCTTCTCCAATGACTACACACATGGTAAGTGCTCTCGACTAAAACACGGACTGAAAAGGTTTTAAACAATATTTGATTGTTGGTAGGTATTTAGGAGTAGCTTTAAATGGCTTATCCTGTTGTGACGTCACTAAAACATTGTTAATGAGGTTAAAAATTAATCCAAGATGGCGGACAGTTCGATTATTTAGGTGAGAATATCTCCCGAAGTAAAACAGATATAAAAAAAATTTTGTAATAGACTTCTATATATTATTTTGGAGTATCTTTCAAATGAAACAATAAAAGTTTTTGTTGCCATTTCCCTTTAAGACGTCTTTTGAAATCGGCATATAAGATGTTTGATGCATACCTGATGTTTTAATAATGAGGTATATTAATATATGCACCTGGTAAAACGGAGGATTGACTCGGTAGCTATGATAATACCTTTTTCCGATTTGATTGGTTAATCGGCACATCTTATTGGCTCAAAGATAGATTAAGGTAGCGGTAGAGGCATTGGAAGCCAAATCGGAACCTCTCTATTTAACCTGCGATCATGCTCTATACTACGTAGTAGAGCCTGATACAATCCTTAATCCGGTCGCGTTCCGCCCACACAATAGTTTTACAACAAAAACAACAATCTAATTAAAGTTACAGTGGCTAAATATATCTTATGTAATTAGCTTTAACCAATCAGAGATATTCTTGCTAGAAATAAGCCAATCAGAGTTACAACCGGAATCTGGTTGTAATGGCACAGACATTTGATAACATTTGTATCAGGCCTTTATCTAAATAAAGGCTTGATCGCAGGTTACTCTCTATTATGAGCCTAAACATGACTGTAACGAATATTTTATACGGATGTTAGCGGAGTAAGGAAGTACACAAACACAATTTAGACACAATTTCTTACCATTTATTACTTTATTTTCGTGCAGAAAATGCAACCATGAGCAAATGCTGATCACAACATGTATCAAGACTGGAAAAAATCAACCGCATTTTAAAGCAATATCAAATTACGCTGGCTTAACCCAATCATTCATATCACTATCGAACATCACTAATCTGTACGTTTATATTCTCAAGTCATATATCTCCATTTGTGGGAAGGTGGTGTTCTTGGAAGGAAATCGTTTGAATGTATACGTGGCACTCGACGCTAATTAAATATTAATGCTTCAGAAAAAAATTTAAAGTACGCAAATCAAATAATGCGAGTCAAACTAAGGTCGGTTTTCTCTGATAGAGCTGCATTGTAGCTAAATAGGGTTTGTTGGTGGCATTGGTAGCATATAGTGATACAGTATGGAGAAAAGCGAAGAAAGACATACAAATCCTGCGATGGAGTCTGCAAAAATCGTTGATACGGCGCGTATGATATTCGATGAAATTTTGGACGGACCAATGAAGCATTTTATCGAGCCACTACAAGTGATTAAGGAGAATAAATTCGGTTTAGTGTGGCGTGAGGAAAACGAACGTAATGACAAAGTCATGTCTCATGCCAGAACCTTCATAAAAGCCATAATAAGTAATGTCTCTTCCAAACATGCGGAAGCGGCGAAGCACATCGAAGGCAGTACTTGCGATTTATTTGTTGCTTATGTATACGAAAAGTTGGATTGTTCTCTTCTCGGTCAAGACCCTTTTGAGGATTCTTGCAAAGAAATAAAGGACCTGATTACCAGCAGAATATTGAAAATTAAAGATGCCTTAGAAGTGCAGCATGACGTGCAGCCAAAACAAACATCCGACCTTGAAGTTATGATTTTACAATCAGACTTGTTGGATTCGATTCATATTCATCACACATTACTCTGTTGTCAAATTGCAAATGATTGTAATGATCCAGAGCAGAGTAATAACTTCCTCAAGAATCTCGAGAAAGAACATTTGCTGAGTGAGCTATCGTTGTCGTATGAAAATGCGAATGTTCCGAAATATGTCATGGCGCGCTGTGGCGACGTGTTGTATGTCTGTTTTAAATGGGTGCAATTCCATAATTTTGGTACCACTGAACGATCCTATCGTGGTGAAATTTGTACAGGTATGTCCAGTAAGTTCTTGGTACTATTAGATTTTTCAAAATTATTTTGTAAACGTAGTGTAAAAATACAAGCGACAGCTCTATTGTTATGCAAACTTTCGCATGGCAACCCATAAATGACAACAACATACTGCATACATTGCAGTTAGGCTTGGACGCAAGATATTTCAAAAAGAGTGTATACCAAGTTGCTATCAAGTATATTTAGCAATTAGGTAGCGAGACTGGATTGTCTATGACATTGTCTATGAGACATAGTCAATACTGGATTGTATATGAGCGCATAGTCATCACACAGGGAAATCTGAATCTTGGAATATATTAATTATAGATACACAAGTATAAAAAAGATCTATTACAATAGGAACTGAAACATTGATATAGGTTTTAGCGCGAGTAGCTAGAATATTTTTTGCTGGATTTGGTGTTTAATGTGGATAGCCGCCAATAATCATGTTGTTATTAATCGGTTATAAATTCAACATGTTTCCGTTTTTAGGTAGCTTTCAAAATTGGACATATCAAATTCAGCATAGCCTTTAAATTTGGCATTGCTTCAATTTCAACATGTTTCCGCATTCAGGTACTTTTAAAAATTGGACATATCAAATTTAGCATTGCGCTTAAATTTAGCATTGCTTTAATTTCAACATTCAACATGTTTCCGAATTTAGGTACTTTTCTCTCCCCCCCCCCCCGCATGCACATTGCAGAAGGATCACAATATGGCGACTGCGAATAAAAATATAAATGAAAATATAGTCGCTGTTGAAGACTTGAAGATATAATACCGAGATTTATAGAAGGTATTGGTGATCCAGACTGTGTTCAAGGAATGGCATATGACTTGGTGGCATAGCTAATACTCGTTTTTTCTCTCTGAAATCAACAGCATGGTACAGCTTAAAACAAGTACACACTAAGCAACGTGGTAGACGAGTAGACCTGCATATGATTTTGATACACAAGAGAGACAAATAAAATTTTTGTTGAAATTAGGTTTTAAAGTTAGTGATATAAGCAACATCATTGGTGTTAAAAAAAGAACCTTAGCATCACATAGTGTAGCAGTTTAACTTGAACAATTTCAAGTTAAATTTTCTGGGAACACCACATAAACTAATTATTAGTGCAAATTGGCTAATAATGAGAGCATTCAGATCATGACATATCCGAGCAATTTATCATTTATGTATGCAAAAGACGTGTGAATTTGAATAATCTCAGGCCCTGTTCATATGGTCTCGGGTACAAAGGACACCCTACCAAACACAACCCCCTACATGTGCAAGGTTGTAAATTTACAATTGTCCGTCCTGCTAGGGTTACCCTCTTACATAAACCGAGTGGCCATACTGCCAGGTAACGCTACTAGTCTAGGTTAGTTTAGTTTAGAAGTTCTCATGAATATTCCGTTAATTGGTCTAGCCCGTATATATAAGTTGTTGACATGTCATGATCTGAATGCTCTCATGATTAGCCATATGATGATAAAGTTCTTTTTCTTGCACCAATCATACTGCTCACATCGCTAACTTTAAAACCTCGTTCCTAAATTCTTGTATATCAATATCATATGCAGGTCTGCTCGTCTACCACTCTACCACGTTGCTTAGTTTACACTTGTTTTTAAACTGTACCGTGCTGTTCGTCAAAACGCGTGTTATGCCCCAAGTCATATTGCCATTCCTTGAACACAGTCTGGATCAACAATGCCTTCTA
>CBDDBN010000029.1:0-12500 GCA_965225735.1 Denitrobaculum sp.
TAGGTATATCTTCGTTCTTTAAAGATGTAGTGGACTTTCTTAAATGAATTCTGTTTCTTCGCAGAATACCACAGGGCGTTTGCACTTCGTAGGATCCCTCATCGAAACGCTTTCTTACTAATCCTGGTTGGCATGCATTTCTTCGTTCCAAGTTTCCAAGGCTTGATTCTAACCGAGTCGTCTTCTTTTAAAGTTGGAAGATCTCGTGCACCTGTTATCGTGCTTGTTGTTGACGCAGGCGCAATTTAAGTCGTGTGACATCCTTGTCTGCCATACTTGGCTTGAGTAATTCAGCAGACATAGGTAAGAGACTTTTCGTTCTTCTGCTTAACAAAAACTGTGTAGAACTAATCTGGACAGTTGCAGGTAGTGTATTTCTATGATCCAATAAAGCTAGGAATCGGTTCCAGCCTTGTTGCACTTCATTATGATCTTATTTGCCAAAGCACTCTCCGCTTTGTCGTTGGCTTGACTATGACGCTGACTGTTAGTAAAATGCCCAAACTCCCATTCCTTTGCGAATTTGACAAAATCACGTGACACAAACTGTGGACCATTGTCTGTTATTAGCTGTTCAGGGATACCATGTCTTGAAAAATGAGCTTTCAATTTCTTGATCACAGACGTCGTGGTTGTCCTTAGAAGATGATCCAACTCAAAGAAATCACTGAAGTAATCAGTAGTAACGAGATAGGTTCTTCAAGCATGTTTGAAAAGATCGACTGCTACACACTGCCATGGTCGACTTGGTATCTCATGACTCCTTAGGGTTTCTTTTCTCTGACTTGTTCATATTCCCTACACACTTCGCAAAGTGGAGACACAAAGTTCTTGATGTCCCCAGATCCAGGCCAGTATAGACATTATCGGGCTCTATTGAGACATCCATTGACACTAAGATGCGCATTGTGAACCCATCAAATTGCCTCTAATCGCCCTTGGAACTACCACCTTTACTTCTTTGAAAATGAGTTTATCTTGAACAGACATTTCATCTCTCATGTTGTAATATGGAAAGATGATACCTGGTAGAGCGGTTTTTTGTTCAGGCCAGCCCTGTTGAATTACGGCCTTGAGGGCTATATCCGCGATAGCGATCACAGCATCCGAAAAGCTCTCGTCTGTCCATTCTTGCCGATGCCAGCTGATGCACCCCGGAAAGGCGTCGTCCTCAAGAAGCGGCTGAAATGCGGCGTCAAGCGCTGCGGCGTAAAGCTGAACCTGCGCCCCCGCCGCCACCAGCAGCTCAACTTTCCAGGCCGCGGCGGCGCTGCCACCCGCGACCAGTACCTTTTGCGCCTCGAGTTTGAAGAACAGCGGCAGTGTTGCCAGCGGCTCGATACGACGAGCAGCCGAACGATCCTGCTCTGCGTTCATACTACTCGGCAGCAAGGACACGCTGGGCATTCACGATCTCCTGTATTTCCGAGCGGCAGGAGCCGCAATTGGTCCCAGCGTTCAGGGCGCGGCCAATCGCATCGACCGATCCACAGCCCGCACGAACGGCCGACTCGATGTCCTTGGCGCCCACGCCGAAACAGGAACAGACGGTCGCGCCTGGGTCCTGTCCGTCATCCCCGGGACGGCCGGCAATGATGCGATAGCGCGACTGGCGCAAATCATGATCGACAGCCAATTGACCGACAGCCCAGAGACGCGATACCGCGACGGGTTCCGACGCGAGATAGAGGGCATAGAGCAGACGACCGTCTTCGAAAGAAGCACGGCGATCGTCGCGTCTGTCCCGGTCGCTGTAGGCCAGGATCTCCGGATCCTGAGCCATTCCTTCCCCGAACAAGCTTGCGGCGAGGGTTTCGATATCCGCTGCGGGTTCGGCGAGCGCAAACTCCAGGCGCCACCCGTCCTTGCAGCGCGCAATCGCCCAGTAGTCGCATTGACGCGGATCGGGTTTCTGTCTGGAGACAGCAAAGCCGTAACGGGCCGGTGCGAAAGGCCTGATCGACACCGCGGCGCTCTTGAGCGCCGGCTGGCCGGAATGGGGGTCGGTCACCGGCGGCACCAGTGCATTAATCCGCGCCGCAGAGGCAAAGTCATCGTTCCAATGCATCGGCGCGAAGATCTTACCGGGCTTTTGTCGCCGCGTGATCAGGGCGCGCAAACAGGCTCTGCCGCGATCGTTGAGCACTTCGACGAGCGAAGCCTCTCTAATGCCAAAGCGCAGAGCGTCTTGCGGATGGATCTCCAGGAAAGGCTCGGAAATGTGCGCCGAAAGCTGCGCGCTTTTTCCGGTCCGCGTCATGGTGTGCCAGTGGTCGCGGACCCGACCGCTGTTGAGTATTAGTTCTGACGGATTGTCAGAGGTCTTCTGTTCCGTCGACGCGACTGGAACAAAACGCGCTCTGCGGTTGGCCGTGAAGAACCCGCCCTCCGCAAAGAACCGAGTCCCCCTCTCTTGGCTGCCTTTCGGCGCTGGCCACTGAAAAGGCGTTAGGCGGTCATAAGCTTCAGGATCGAGGTCAGCGTAGGCGCCGATATCGAAGTCGCGGGTCCCCGCGTTATCCTGCGCCGAGAGGGCCGCGTATTCGCGAAAGATCAAGGCCGCATCCGGATATTCGAAAGCCTCGGCGTAACCCATGCGCTGCGCCACCTGGGCAAGCTGCCACCAGTCGGGGCGCGCCTCACCAGGAAGCGGCAAGAATGCCCGCTGTCGCGATATGCGGCGCTCGGAATTTGTGACGGTGCCGTCCTTTTCGCCCCAGCCGGCGGAGGGAAGCTTCACATGGGCATGGCGGACCGTGTCGGTCTCCGCCAAGACATCGGAGACGACCACAAAGGGACAAGATGCGATGGCGGCCTTGACCAAATCCGCATCTGGCAAACTGTCGACGGGATTGGTCGCCATGATCCAAAGCGCCTTGATGCGCCCTTCCGCCATGGCCTGGAACAGCTCGACCGCCTTGAGTCCAGGCTTGTCCGCGATCACGGGCGATTTCCAGAAGTCCTGGACCAGCGCCCGCTGGTCCGCGCGGTCCAGGTCCATATGGCAGGCGAGCATATTCGCCAGACCGCCAACTTCGCGGCCGCCCATGGCATTGGGTTGTCCGGTCACGGAAAAGGGCCCCATGCCGGGCCGGCCGATCCGCCCTGTCGCAAGGTGGCAATTGATGATCGCGTTGACCTTATCGGTTCCGCAATCCGATTGGTTGACCCCCTGGCTGTAAAGCGTGACGGTTTTATCCGTGGCCGCGAAGAGACTGTAGAACTGCTCGATCTCGTGCGCTGCTAATCCGGTCCTTGCCGCAATCTCCGGCAAGGACAAATCAGCCTTGGCGAGCGCCGCGTCGAAGCCTTCCGTGTGATCCGAGATATAACCATTGTCCAGACAGCCGGCCGCTTTCAGATGACGCAATAGTCCACAGAACAAGGCCACATCTCCATCCGGTTCGATCGCCAGATGTAAATCGGCCATATCGGCCGTCACGGTACGGCGCGGGTCGACGACCACAATCTTCATATCCGGCCGGGCTGACTTCGCCGCCAGGACCCGCTGGTAAAGAACCGGATGACACCAGGCCAGGTTGGATCCGACCAGCACCAGCAAATCAGCCAGCTCCAAATCTTCGTAACAGCCCGGCACCGTATCGGACCCGAAGGACCGCCGGTGTCCTGCGACGCTGGAGGCCATACAAAGGCGCGAATTGGTATCGATGTTGGCCGAGCCGATGAAACCCTTCATCAGCTTGTTGGCGACGTAGTAGTCTTCCGTCAGGATCTGCCCGGAAACATAAAAGGCCACTGAGTCCGGACCATGCTCCGCTATGGCCGTCGAGAAGCGTTCGGCCACCAGGTTCAGAGCGGTATCCCAAGTCGCCGGCGCACCGTCCACCTCCGGTGTGAGCAGCCGCCCCTCCAGGTCCAGCGTCTCCCCCAGGGCGACACCTTTCGAACAGAGGCGTCCCGCGTTGGCGGGATGCGCCGGATCGCCGGAAATGTTGACCGAGCCATCTTCACTTTTAGAAGCCAGAATACCGCAACCGACACCGCAGTACGGGCAGGTCGTGCAAACTGACGACGGCTCGGGTCCCAATTCCTTCATTGGCTCTGCCCGTTCTGACAAACCTCTTTCAGGTCGAGCAGGATGTCTTCTCCCGACAGCTTGACTTCGAACCGCTTGGTGCGGCCATCGTCCGCGCCCTGCGCCTCACCGCTTTCCAGCGATATGACCCAATTGTGCAAGGGACAGGTGACGCAGCCGTCGTGAACAATGCCCTGGCTGAGCGGTCCGTTCTTGTGAGGACAGCGATCCTCCAAAGCAAAGATGCGATCATCCGCCGTGCGAAATATCGCTATGGTGACATCGCCGGTCTTCACACAACGGGCGCCGCGCCGGGGGATCTCGCCGATGTTTCCGATCTTTACCCAGCCATCGAACATCGCGTTCATTCCGCTGCCTCCAGTGCCAGTGTCGCCAGGGGTTTGAACTCATGCTTGTCCTGACCCGAGACCCGCTCCGACCAGGGGTCGACCTGGGCGAACTTCTGCGAAAACACAAAGCGCTCGTAGTAAGCTTCCCGGCGCTCGGCATCTTCCATAATCTGCCGTCGGATCTCGTCCACGCCGATGCGCGCCGCCCATTTGTAGATGCGTTCCAGGTAGTGACCCTGCTCCCGGTACATCTGGATTAGCGCCACGATATGCTCCAGGACCTCATCCTCGGTCTTGACCAGACCCAGTACTTGAGTGCCTTTGATATCCAGGCCAGCCGCGCCGGCGAAGTGGATCTCGAAACCGCTGTCGACGCAGATCACGCCGACGTCCTTGCAGGTCGCTTCCGCACAGTTTCTGGGGCAGCCCGAAACAGCCATCTTGAGTTTCGCCGGTGTCCAGGAGCCCCAGGTGAACTTCTCGATGCGAATGCCCAGACCCGTGGAGTCCTGAGTCCCGAAGCGGCACCAGTCGGTGCCGACGCAGGTCTTCACAGTCCGGACCCCCTTCGCGTAGGCATGCCCGGATACAAAGCCCGCCTCCCCCAGGTCCGCCCAGACCGCCGGCAAGTCTTCCTTTGAGATTCCGAGCATGTCGATGCGCTGACCGCCGGTAACCTTGACCGCCGGTATGGCGAACTTGTCCACTACGTCGGCAATGGCGCGCAGCTCCTTCGAGGATGTCATGCCGCCCCACATCCGCGGTACGATCGAGTAGGTGCCGTCTTTCTGAATATTCGCGTGGGCACGCTCGTTGATGAAACGGGACTGGTAATCGTCGGCGTATTCGTCCGGCCAGTCAGAGACGAGGTAATAGTTGAGCGCTGGGCGGCACTTGGCGCAGCCGCAAGAGCTCTTCCATTCCAGCTCCTGCATAACCGCAGCAATCGACTTCAGCCCCTTGGCCTTGATCAGCCGGCGGACCTCGTCGTGACCCAGGTCGGTACAGCCACAAAGGGGCTGAACCGCCAAGGGCGAATAGCTGTCGCCGAGGGTCGTAGACAGCAGTTGTTCCACCAGACCGGAGCAGGTGCCGCAGGAAGCCGAGGCCTTGGTGTGGGCGCGCACCTCGTCGAGACTGCTCAGACCCAGCTCAGTGATGGAATTGACGATCTTGGATTTGCATACGCCGTTGCAGCCGCAGATCTCTGCATCATCCGGCAAGGCTGCAACGGCCGCCGTAGGGTCCAGCGGGGGCCCTCCCTGGTAGGCCTGCCCAAACACGAGCGTGTCACGCATCTCGGCAATATCGAGCTGTTTCTTCAAGAGATCGAAGAACCAGGGACCGTCATTCGTTTCACCGTAGAGAACCGCGCCAATGATCCGGTTGTCCTTCAGGACGAGGCGTTTGTAAATGCCAGCGGCCGCGTCGCGCAGAACGATCTCTTCACGGTCGTCCCCTTCGGCAAAGTCGCCGGCGGAATAAAGGTCGATGCCGGTGACCTTCAGCTTGGTTGCTGTGACAGAACCTTCGTAGTGCGCTTCCCTGCCAATCAGCTGATCCGCAAGGACGCTCGCCATCTCGTAGAGTGGCGCCACCAGACCGTAACACTGGCCCCGATGCTCGACACATTCACCAAGCGCAAAGATGTCGGGATCGGAGGTCCGCATGTCATCGCCGACCAGGACGCCGCGACCGGTTTCCAGACCGACTTCCTGCGCCAGCTTGGCCGAAGGCCGGATGCCGATAGCCATCACGACGATGGCGGCCTCGATCTCGGTTCCGTCGTCTAGCCGGACGCCGGTCACCTGGCCTTTGCGCCCCAGAACTTCGCTGGTGTTCGCCTCGGTCACGACCTCGATGCCGCGATCCGTGAAGGCTTTTTCAAGCAGGTACCCTGCCGCCGGATCGAGCTGACGCTCCATCAATGTCGGCATCAGGTGCAGGACAGTCACATCCATACCCTGTTGCTTGAGGCCTGCGGCGGCTTCCAGTCCGAGCAACCCGCCTCCGATGACAACGGCGCGGCCGCCCGCCTTCGCCGCCTCCAGCATGCGTTCGACATCGTCCAGATCGCGGTAAACCAGCACGCCCTCGAGGTCGTGCCCCGGAATGGGTATGATGAAGGGATTGGAGCCGGTCGCGATCACCAGCTTGTCGTAGTCCGCGGAGATGCCGTTTTCTGACCGAACAACCTTGTTATCCCGGTCGATCTCAACCACGCGCGCGGACTTGTGGAGCGTAACCCCGTGCGCGGCGTACCAGTCCTCGTCATGGGTGACGATGTCGCGATAGGCTTTTTCACCGGAGAGCACAGGCGAGAGCATCAGGCGGTTATAGTTTACCCGAGGTTCCGCGTTAAAGATCGTCACCTCATAAGAATCGGGCGCCCGCTCGAAGAGATGTTCCAGCATTCTGCCTGGCGCCATCCCATTGCCGATAATGACCAGCTTCTGCTTCATCACCGCCTCCCTCAGGCCGCACTCGTCACGGCAGACGATTGCTGCCGCGCGAGCCTTGCGGCTCGTTTTTCTTGAATTGATTTGAGTTGTTCTTCACTCGGGTTCGCGCCACCCTCATAGGCGTCGAGGAACCCGAGCAGTTCTTCGCGATAGGCGTAGTAGTCCGGGTGCGCGAGCAGTTCCTTGCGCGACCGCGGCCGAGGCAGATCGACCTTCATGACATTGCCGATCCGGGCGTTGGGGCCGTTGGACATCATGACAACCCGGTCGGCCAGCAGGATAGCCTCGTCGACATCATGGGTGACACAGATCGCGGTCACCTGACTGCGCTTCCAAACCTCCATCAAAACGTCCTGAAGCGCCCAGCGCGTGAGACTGTCCAGCATGCCGAAGGGCTCATCGAGAAGCAGCAGCTTGGGCGAGAGAGCGAAGGCGCGGGCAATACCGACCCTTTGCTTCATGCCATTGGAGAGATCCGCCGCCAGCTTGTGCATGGAGTCAGAAAGGCCGACACGGTTGAGATAGTATTCCGCGACGTCCCTGCGTTCGGCACGGCTTGCGTTCGGATAAACCCGATCGACACCGAGCGCGACATTGTCGTAAGCGCTTAGCCACGGCATCAGGGAGGGCGCCTGGAAAACCACAGCCCGGTCCGGTCCGGCGCTGGTCACATGCGTTCCGTCCAGAATGATGCCGCCCTGTGTAATCTCGTTCAAACCTGCGGCCATGGACAAGACCGTGGATTTGCCGCAGCCGGAGTGACCGATCAGGGTGATGAATTCGCCTTTTTCGATCTTCAGGTCGAAGCCGTCGACCACCGTCAGCGGACCTTTCGGGGTCGGATAAACTTTCTTGAGCTGACTGAACTCGAGGTAACGCTCCTGCCGGATCGACTGCGACTCGCGCTGGTAGGCGGCCGGTGGCTCCTGGTCCTGCGATGGCTTGTTCTGCGTGATCGGCACGATGTTCGGCAGCGAGATATCCCGGTCTACATCTGCGTTGCGTTCCAGCCCGATCTCCATCAGGTATTCGGTGACGGCGGCACGCAGCCGGATAAACTCCGGATCGCTGTTCATCGCGGCCCGGTCGCGGGGTTTAGGCAGATCGACCTTAAACTCCCGGCCAAGGCTGGCATTAGGACCTGGCTTTAGAGGGATGATGCGATCGGCCAGCAGAATGGCCTCGTCGACATCGTTGGTCACCAGGATGATGGTCTTCTTCTCTTGCTGAGAGATGGCCGCGAACTCATCCTGGAGTTTGGCCCGGGTCAGGGCGTCGAGCGCGGACAAGGGTTCGTCCATCAGCAAGACTTCGGGCTGCATGGCCAACGCACGGGCGACAGCCACACGCTGTCGCATGCCGCCGGAAAGCTCGGAAGGCTTACGGTCCCGCGCTGGAGACAGGCCCACCATCTCAATGTATTTGGTCACGATATCTTGACGCTCAGCGCGCGATTTCGAACCGAATACACTGTCAACGGCCAGCGCGATGTTCCCCTGCACCGACAACCAGGGCATCAGGGAATAAGATTGAAAAACCACACCGCGTTCCGGCCCGGGCCCCGCGATCTCCTTGCCCTTGAAGATAACGCCGCCTTGATCCGGCTCGATCAGACCCGCCAGCGCGGAAATCAGCGTGGTCTTACCGGAGCCCGAGAATCCGACGATGGCGATGAACTCACCTTCGTTCACCTTCAGGTTCACATCGGACAAAACCTCGGTGCGTTCGGCGCCCTCACCGTAGTGTTTCGAAAGACTGGAGATTTCGATCATGCTCATCGCCCTCTCCTTACCGGTTTGCCGAGAAGGTAAAGGCGCGCTGCAGCGCATACATCAACCGGTCAAGCATGAAGCCGATCAGGCCGATGGTCAGAACAGCGACCATGATCTTGGCCAGCGACTGTGAAGAGCCGTTCTGAAACTCATCCCAGATGAACTTTCCCAGGCCTGGGTTCTGCGCCAGCATTTCCGCGGCGATCAGAACCATCCAGCCCACGCCCAGCGATAGCCGCAACCCGGTGAAGATCAGGGGAAGTGCGGACGGCATCACGACCTTGGTGATGGTTTTATGCGTTGGCAGCTGCAATACACGGCCGACATTCATCAAATCTTTGTCGACGGACAAAACACCCAGCGCGGTGTTGACCAGGGTCGGCCAGAGCGAACAGAGCGTCACAGTGACGGCCGAGATCAGCATGGATTTCGGAAGCAGATCGGTAGTGTCCACATAGAGAGCCGAAACCACCATGGTCACGATCGGCAGCCAGGCCAACGGCGAGACCGGTTTGAAGATCTGGATCAGTGGATTGATGGCGCCGTTGAAGGTCTTGGACAGGCCCGATGCGACGCCGATGGGAACAGCGATGACGGTGGCGATCACAAATCCCAGCCCAACGGTGAAGAGCGACGTCAAGATCTGGTCGAGGTAAGTCGGCTTACCCGTATAGTTGCGGTGCTTGACCTTGTCGGCCTTCCCCGCCGCCACGAGCTTCGCGTTGCGGACTTCCTGGCGTTCGTAAAAGGCCGCGGCCTTTTCGCGCTCGCGCAGATGATCCTCCCAGAGGTTACCCGCCTGCTCCCAGACCTGCGCCGGACCGGGGATAGCGCCGAGTGAAGTTTGCACCTGCGGCGCAAGACTGCTCCAGGCCATCAGGAAGAGGCCGATACCCAGGAGCGGCACGACCAATACACGGGTCAGTTCGCCCAGCTGTTCGCGCGGATTGTCGCCGGCGAGCATTTTCAGAACCGGTGTCAGCCAGGAAAAGCCAAGAGCTTCCAGCCAGACGCTGGCCCGGTTGATGGCGGAAAAGAACCGCTCACGCGCCACACTGCTTTGTGCTGATTCGACGGCGTCTGTCGCGTTGGCCATAAAGCTTATCCTCGAGTCTTTCAGTTTTGCTTAGTTTCGGCTGGCCGGGATAAACCCGGCCAGCCTTTGTTTGCCTGCGCGACGCCGGTCAGCCGCCGACGAGCTTGTTACCAGCCACGACCTGATTGGATTTCAAGCCAATCGAAAGAGAGTCGATGTAGGCGTTTGGCTGCTTCCCGTCGTAGGCGATGCCGTCGATGATGTCCTCGGCCGGCGTTGGCGCGCGGTAGCCATCGCTGTCCCAAGGAAAGTCCGCTTCGCTCACGTGCCCTTCCTCAACGAGCATCCGAGCCGCCTTGAGATAGATATCCGGCAGGTAAACCGACTTCGCGGTTTCGTCGTACCAGGCATCGTCCTTATGTTCGGCGATCTGTCCCCAGCGGCGCATTTGGGTGAGATACCAAACGGCATCCGAGTAGTAGGGGTAGGTTGCGAAATAGCGGTAGAAGACGTTGAAATCCGGCACCGGACGCTTGTCGCCCTTTTCATACTCGAAGGTACCGGTCATGGAATTGGCGATGACCTCGGCATCGGCCCCGACGTACTCGGAGCGGGCTAGGATCTCGACGGCCTCTGCGCGGTTGGCGTTGTCGTTTTCGTCCAGCCATTTCGCTGCCCGGATCAGGGCTTTTGTCAGCGCCAGGGTCGTGTTGGGGTTCTCTTCCGTGAAGGCTTTGGTCAAACCGAAGACCTTTTCCGGATTGTTCTTCCAGATCTCATAGTCCGTGATGACCGGTACGCCGATGCCTTTGAAGACGGCCTGCTGATTCCAAGGCTCACCCACGCAGTAACCATGGATCGTGCCGGCTTCCAGCGTTGCCGGCATCTGCGGCGGCGGCGTTACGGAGAGCAGAGCATCCGCCTGGATCTGTCCCGAAACGTCGGTCTCGGAATAGTAACCCGGGTGGATATCGCCAGATGCAAGCCAATAGCGGAGCTCGTAGTTGTGGGTCGAGACCGGAAAGACCATACCCATATTGAAAGGCTTGCCCTCTGCCTTGAACTGCTCGACGACGGGCTTCAACGCATCGGCCTTGATGGGATGGACCGGCTTACCGTCCTCGTGGGGAATGTGTTCCTTCATCATCGCCCAGACTTCGTTCGAAACGGTGATACCGTTGCCGTTCAAGTCCATGGAAAAGGGCGTGACGATGTGCGCCTTGGTGCCAAAGCCAATGGTGGCCGCCAGCGGCTGACCGGCCAGCATATGGGCACCATCGAGCTCGCCGGTAATGACCCGGTCCAGCAAAACTTTCCAGTTCGCCTGCGGCTCGAGCGTCACGAACAGGCCTTCGTCTTCGAAAAAGCCTTTTTCATAGGCAATCGCCAGGGGCGCCATATCGGTCAGCTTGATGAAGCCGAACTTGAGTTCGTCCTTCTCGACATCGAGGATTTCCGCCTGCGCGGGGGTGACGGCCGCAAGCGTGGCTGCGAGACCAGCTGCAGCCAGCGCTCTAATTCTTCTGGTGAATGACAACATCTCATCTCCTGTCCTGCTGGCGTTCTTGAGGACGCCCGGCAATCCCGTTGAAACAAAAAACCGCCAAACCAGTCAGCGCATTCCCGGGAGGAAGGGGGGAATACGAAACCAGTTTGGCGGCTTTGCCTGATGCGCCCGGCGTTGGACGCGTATCTCATGTTCCAGCTGTGGAACCGCTATTATATCAGCAGATTCCGTGCCAACTCGGAGATGCGAAGTGGTTTTTGTTTAAATTCAGATAGTTAGAAGATAGCGAGAGAGAAGAGCGTTCCACTTTCATCGTTTCGCAACTGCACAATAGGCAACCGCAGTGATGATTTTTTGTGCATCGCAACAAGATTCAGCAGAATAAGGGGCTGGCTTAAACCCGCTGTTCCCTGACATAGCTTTCGATCTGATCCGGATCGAAGATCCGATCATCGAAAAAGCCATCGGGGCCGAGAACCAGGCTGCCGTCCGACGAGCCCACATGGGTTGGCATTTTAAGCGCGCCCTCAACCTTTGAGTTGGCAGCGGGCACCGCTTCGCCCAGTGGCGCGATCGACGCGCGATAGAGATCCGGCCGGTAAACCTGGGTCACGCGCGCAACGCTCTCGGGTTTCCAGTCGGCGTGCCCCCAACGCACCATCTGGCTGTAGAACCAAAGGGCATGGCTTTGCCAGGGAAAGGTCGCGGCTTTATCAAAAGGCACGAAGAAGTCTTGAACCGAAGCGATTTTGTCGCCCTGATAGCGCAACTTGCCCTGGAGGGCCGGGAGGATCACGGCTGGATCTTGTCCGATATAGTCTTCGCGCGCCAAGATCGCGGCGAGTTCTTCCTGGTTTTCAGATTGGCCACACCAGCCCGCAGAGCGATAGAGCGCCCGTAAAACCGCTGTTAGAGCCGTCTGCTGTGCGTTCGCGAACTCCGACGAAACCGCGAGCACCTTTTCGGGGCTTGAGCGCCAGATCGAAGATTTGGTCGTGACGATAACGCCGGCGCCCAAAGCCACGGCAAGACTGTTCCAGGGTTCCCCGACGCAGAAGCCGTCAATCCGTCCTGACTGGAGCGCATCCGCCATCAGCGGCGGCGGAACGACAACGATCCGCAAGTCCTTTTCCGGATCGATGCCACCAGCGGCAAGCCAATAGCGCAGATCGTAGTTATGCGCCGAAAAAGGATGGACAACGGCAAAGCTCAAGGGCTTCCCGCCCTTTGCGTTGTGACGTCGCACAACCTCCGCCAAGCGATTGATATTTAAGGCCGCATCAAGGTTCGATAGGCCGCTGTCACGCCCCATCTCCTCGGCAAGACGGCAAGAAACC
>CBDDBN010000029.1:20000-574981 GCA_965225735.1 Denitrobaculum sp.
TCTTTCCGGTGAAGTAAGGCCGAAGATATTAGCGACAACAAACCCTCTGTGCAACTGTTACCAGGTGCACCTGGAGAAGTTCGTTGTTTTGGATGGCCAGCGCGTGATCCACCGAGGTGTCTGCGTCGCTGACGAGGGGGTATATAGGCCCTCAGCTTCGGGCTGTCCAGCAGGAAAATGAAAAAAGATTATCTTTTTTTTCGCGCCCCAGAACTGGCCTTAAAAGCAGTCCAGCGACAGCCCCGTATTCCGCCTAGATTAAGCCTAACTCCTTGAGTTCGGCGCGCATTTCCTCAGGCATATCGGCAATTCCCTCAGGCGCATCGGACAGATCGAGCGGCGCATCCTCTGGTTTTAGATAGCGCCAGCCCTGGAAAGGCCGATGCGGGCGGTTGACCGTGCGGTGCAGCTCCTGCTCCAGGATCAGACGGGCGAAGCGCTGGCCTTCCTGATCATGCACCGTCTCGATATCCAATAAACGCTGACGGCAGCGCACCTGCCCGCGAATGATCCAGTAGATCGAGCCGCCATCGAGCAGCTCCTCCGCCCGGCGCGGCATCATGCGGGTCTGATGAAAGATCTGTCCGAGTTGCTTCAAACGCCCGGCCTGCCAGGCACGCAGAGAATCCACGGATTCGCTCCCGACGGAGAGTTTGATCAGATGCAGCTTACTCACGAAATGGATGCTCCAAACCCTTCACTCATTTCCCTGGCCCACGCTCTCAAACCTCATCATGGATCTTCCGGTTTAGCTTTCCGGTTTAGCTTTCTGGCCGGCCACGCGCCAAAGCCACCTTCGAGGCCGGCGGTCGCCCGAGCTGGTCGGCAACCCACCAGGCCGTTTCGATGAGGCGCGGCAGATCCACGCCCGTCTCCACGCCCAGGCCGTCCAAGAGATAAAGCACGTCTTCACTGGCCACATTGCCCGAAGCACCGGCGGCGTAGGGACAGCCACCGAGTCCGGCCAGTGAAGAATCGACCGTCGCAACACCCTCCTCCAGTGAGACCAGGATGTTGGCCAGGGCCTGGCCGTAGGTATCATGAAAATGAACCGCCAGATCGGCGACCGGCACCCGGGCCGCCACAGCACGGAGCATATCCCGCGCCTTCGCCGGCGTCCCAACCCCTATGGTATCGCCCAGGGAGATTTCGTAGCAGCCGGAGCGATAGAGCGCATCGGCCACCTCCGCAACGGCGCCGGTGGAAATCTCACCTTCGTAGGGACATCCCAGCACGCAGGACACATAGCCGCGCACCTTCAGACCGCGTTCGCGCGCCGTGGCCATGACCGGTGCAAAGCGCTCGAGACTCTCCGCAATCGAACAGTTGATGTTCTTCTGCGTGAAGCTTTCGGAAGCCGCGCCGAACACAGCGATCTCCTCCACGCCGCACGCCAACGCTCGCTCGAGGCCCTTGCTGTTGGGCACCAGCACCGGATAGCTGACCCCCGGCTTGCGCCCTATCGCCGACAGCACCTCGGCCGAATCCGCCATCTGTGGGACCCAGCGCGGCGAAACGAAAGCGCCCGCCTCCACCACCGGGAGTCCACAGTCGGCCAGACGGTCGATCATCTCCGCCTTGACGGCGGCAGGAACGACCTCAGCTTCGTTCTGCAGACCGTCGCGCGGCCCCACCTCGACCATCTTTACCTTCTGGGGATAAGCCAAAAGCCAAATCTCCTTCTGCGCGGTCTCGACCGACTCGCCGCAGCTGCGTTGAAGCCTAGATTAATGTCGTGGCGCACGCCTGCTGGCAAGCTGCCTCGCCAATCCTCACGGGAAGCTGAAACTAAGCCTCCGTATTCTCCGAAACCTCGAGGCTCAAAAGCTCAGCCCCCTCTTCCACCAGATCGCCGGCTGCGTAATGCACGGCCGAAACGACGGCAGATTGGGGCGCGGTGATACTGTGCTCCATCTTCATAGCTTCCAACACCAGCAGGACGTCACCCTGTTCGACCTCTGCGCCAACGGCAACCTGAACGGCGACCACCTTGCCGGACATCGGCGCGGTCAACTGCCCCGCTTCCTCCTGCCCCGCAAGATCCGGATTGCGTGGGTCATGAAGGTGCAGATGATGGGAACGCCCTTTGTGCAACACTGTAAAGTCATCGCCGCGCCGGACCACTCGGGCCGTCATCTGCCGACCGTCGACATCGGCCTCCAGCCGCCCGTCGCCGTGCCACTGCCCATCCAGCAGCAGCTCGCGGCCTTCCGGCATAACCACCTTTATCCTGGCGGCACCTTCATAATGAAGCGTGACGGCAAAGTCCCTCCCCTCGGACTGGAACAGCAAGCGGCGTTGCGTTTCGCCGTTTAAGCGCCAGCCATCGGTTCGGAACCAGGGGGAACCTTCATCGCCGGAAACCGCCGCCATTCGGCAGGCATCTCGACCCTCCGCCGAGAACTCAGCCAAGGCAGCAAGCGCAAGAGTCTCCTCGTCCAGCGCAGCGGGCGGTGGAAGCAGGTCGTCGTTAAAGCGTTCGATAAAGCCCGTATCGACCCCGCCCTCCGCGAAGGCCGGGTGAGACGCCACCGCATGTAGAAAGGCGGTGTTGGTGGTCACACCGATGACATGCGTCTCGGCCAGCGCGGCGCGCAGGCGCGCAAGCGCTGAGTCTCTGTCCCGGTCCCAAACGATCAGCTTCGCGATCATGGGATCGTAGTAAACCGTGACCAAATCGCCCTGACGCACACCGCTGTCGAGCCGCAGGTGCCGCGAGGGGGCAGGTGTCTCGAAATGATGAAGCGTGCCTGTTGCCGGAAGAAAATCCCGTTGCGGATCCTCGGCGTAGAGCCGCACTTCAAAGGCATGCCCGGAGATCGTCAGTTCCGGCTGGGACAGCGGCAAAGGCCCACCGGATGCAACATGAAGCTGCCACTCCACGAGGTCCTGACCGGTAATCATCTCCGTGACCGGATGTTCGACCTGCAGGCGGGTGTTCATTTCCATGAAGTAAAAGGCTTCGCCCTCGGCAATGAATTCCACCGTTCCGGCGCCCTGATAGCCGATGGCTTTGGCCGCCGCGACCGCCGCTTCCCCCATCTCCGCCCGGCGCTCTTCGGTCATGCCGGGCGCCGGGGCCTCCTCGACCACCTTTTGATGACGTCTCTGAACAGAACAATCGCGCTCGAAGAGATAGACCGCCTCCCCATGAGAGTCGGCGAAGACCTGTACTTCGATGTGGCGCGGCGATGTCAGATACTTCTCGATCAGAACCCGGTCGTCACCGAACGAAGACGCAGCCTCCCGCTTTGCGGATTCGAGTGCAGCCGGGAAGTCCGCTGCAGCGGTTACGATTCGCATGCCCTTGCCGCCTCCGCCGGCGGAGGCCTTGATCAAGATGGGATAGCCGATCTTCTCGGCCTCGGAGGCCAAGAGCGCCAGGTCCTGATCCTCTCCGTGGTAGCCGGGCACCAGGGGGACGGACGCTTTAGCCATGAGCGCCTTGGCTTCGCTTTTGGAACCCATGGCGCGGATCGCAGCCGCTGGCGGCCCGATAAACACCAGCCCCGCCTCGGCACAGGCTTCGGCGAAGTCCGCATTCTCTGACAGAAAACCGTAGCCCGGATGCACCGCCTGGGCGCCTGTCGCCAAAGCCGCGGCTACAATGGCCTTCGCATCTAAATAACTCTCGACCGCTGGTGCCGGGCCGATCCGATAAGCCTCGTCCGCGCGTTCGACATGCAATGCGGTTCGGTCCGCATCGGAATAGACCGCGACCGTCCGCACGCCCATACGCCGTGCGGTGTCCATGATACGGCAAGCGATCTCACCCCGGTTGGCTATCAGTATTTTTTCAAACACCTGACTCATCCTGTTTTTTCGAGCCACGCTCTTTGCTGTAGCTCATGATCTCTGAAAACCCGAACAGCAAAAACAGCACGCCAAGCACAATCTGAACCGCCGACAGCGCCCGCAGCGCACTGCTGGCCGGCACGATGTCGCCGTAACCGACCGTGCTGAGAGTGATGATGGAAAAGTAGAGGCTTTCCTGAAAAGTAATGCCGCGCAACTCGCCGGCAATCACGAAGTGATGGGCATCCGCAAAACGGTCGAGGATGCGGTAGAGCGCAGCGAAAACGATCACGTTCATGGAGTAAAAGGTCAGGAAGGCAAAGGCCGGAATGTAAAGACCCTGCACCCGTTTGAAGAAGGCCTCGAAGACAAGGCCAGTATCGAGAAGAAAAGCCGATACATTGCTGCTGACCGCAAAAACAACCGCGGCAATGATCGCCATCGCGCCCACCAGAACATAGCTCTCGGTTTCGGCGCTGAGCGCCTGTCCCGGCACGGCGAAAGTCGCGGCGCCGACGAGAACCAACGGCAGGACCCAAGGCAGTCCGCGCTGAAACTTGCTGCCCTCCTGAACCCGGTGCGAAACCACGATCTCGCGGATCTCCGACCGGCGCAGCCAGGTCCCGGCCATGAATCCAAGAATCGGTAAGATATAGGAAACCTGACCGGACGGTTCGATCGCCATCGGAAAATTGGTTTCAACGAAAATCACAAAGATGCAGGTGTAAACGGCCAGAAAGTTCGTCAGGGCAATGACGAAGAAGCGGCTGCCGGGAAACACCGTGAAGAAAAAGGCAATGCTCGCGGAGATCACCGCGAGCACGACAAAAAGAAAGAAGTCCGCCCGGTCTCCAACAGCAAAGGCAATCAGCAGAACCATCGCCGCGGTCGCGGCCATAGCCCCGAAGAGTTTGCGGTTGTCGGCGTGCATGACGCTTAGTCTTGCGCCCAGTCGGGCTTGCGTTTTTCGAGAAAGGCGTTCACGCCCTCGCGCCCCTCGGGCGATTTACGCAACCTCGCAATCCGCACGGCTGTTTCTTCGATCACCTCATCGTCAATCGGCTTTGCGCTGACTGCAAAGATCAGGTCTTTCGACTCGCTTTGCGCCGCCGGGCCGCCGGCCAGCAAAACCTGGCAGAGCCGCTGTCCGCGTGTCTCAAGATCCTCCGCCGGAACCACCTCATGCACCAGCCCCAGGCGGTGCGCCTCGGCCGCAGGGAAACGTTCCGCTGTCAGGAAGTAACGCCGCGCCGCCCGCTGCCCCATGGCCGCGATCACGTAGGGCGAGATCACCGCTGGGATCAGGCCAAGCCGAACTTCGGAGAGACAGAAACTGGCTTCCTCGGATGCCAGCGCGATATCGCAGCAGGCAACGAGTCCCACGCCGCCGCCAAAGGCCGCCCCCTGGACCAACGCAACGGTCGGTTTGCTCAATTCGTTGAGCGTACGCATGAGCTCCGCGAGGCCGCGCGCATCCTCCAGGTTTTCCTTCTCGGCATAGCCGGCCATGGCCTTCATCCAATTGAGATCCGCGCCGGCCGAAAAGCTGCGTCCTTTGGCCGCCATCACCACCAGGCGAACCCGCGGATCCTCGTCGAGCCCTTTCAGGGCCGCCGTCAGTTCGGCGATCAGCTTGTCATTGAAGGCATTGTGGACATCGATCCGGGTCAGAGTGATCCGGGCGATTCCGCTGGGAGCAATTTCTTCGAGAAAGAATGGGTTCTGCATCTTGGGCTTTACATCCTGAAAACACCAAAAGTGGTCCGCTCAATCGGGGCGTTGAGCGCGGCGGAGATTCCGAGGCCAAGAGCCATGCGGGTATCCAGCGGATCGATAATACCATCATCCCACAGACGTGCGCTGGCATAAGTCGGGTGGGCCTGATGCTCGAACTGATCGAGAATGGGCTGTTTGAAGGCGGCTTCTTCTTCCGCGCTCCAGGTCTCACCGCGCGCCTCGATGTTGTCACGCCGGACCGTCGCCAACACACCGGCCGCCTGTTCTCCGCCCATCACCGAAAGGCGCGCATTCGGCCACATCCAGAGCAGGCGAGGCGAATAGGCCCGGCCGCACATGCCGTAGTTGCCGGCCCCGAAGCTGCCGCCGATCACCGCGGTGAACTTCGGCACCTTGGCACAGGCAACGGCGGTGACCATCTTGGCCCCGTCCTTGGCAATACCGCCGGCTTCGTATTTCTGGCCGACCATGAAGCCGTTGATGTTCTGCAAGAACACCAGCGGGATACCGCGCTGGCAACAAAGCTCCACAAAGTGCGCCCCTTTGAGTGCGGATTCGGAAAAAAGGATTCCGTTGTTCGCGATGATGCCGACGGGATAGCCGAGAATCCGTGCGAAACCGCACACCAGCGTCGATCCGTAGAGCGCTTTGAATTCGTCGAAGGCGCTGCCGTCGACCAGGCGGGCAATCACTTCCCGCACGTCATAGGGCTTGCGCAGATCCTGGGGCACGATGCCGTAGATCTCGGCCGGATCGTAGAGGGGCTCCTGCGGCTGCTCGACCACAAGATCGTGCCGTTTGACCCGGTTCAAGTTGGCAACAATGCGGCGCGCAAGCCCCAGCGCCTGATCGTCGTTCTGTGCCATGTGATCAGTGACGCCCGATGTGCGGGAGTGCACCTCTGCGCCACCGAGGTCTTCAGCGGAAACGATCTCGCCCACCGCCGCCTTCACCAACGGCGGTCCGGCCAGAAAGATCGTGCCCTGATTCCGCACGATAATGCTCTCGTCGGCCATGGCCGGCATATAGGCGCCGCCAGCGGTGCAGGATCCCATGACCACGGCGATCTGCGCGATGCCCTTGGCCGACATGTTTGCCTGATTGTAGAAGATCCGTCCGAAATGGTCCCGATCCGGAAAAACTTCGTCCTGATTGGGCAGGTTCGCACCACCTGAGTCGACCAGATAGATACAGGGCAGATGATTCTGCTCGGCAATCTCCTGGGCGCGGAGATGCTTCTTCACAGTCATGGGATAGTAGGTGCCGCCCTTCACCGTCGCGTCATTTGCGACGATCATGCATTCGCGGCCCGACACCCGGCCGATACCGGTGATCAGACCCGCGGACGCCACCTCGCCGCCATACATATCGAAGGCCGCCAGTTGGGAGAGTTCAAGGAAGGGCGCGCCCGGATCCAGCAGCGTGCGCACGCGCTCCCGCGGCAGCAGTTTACCGCGATCCAGGTGGCGCTTTCTGGCCCGCTCACCACCCCCCTTGCGCACTTCGTCGACCTGGCCGCGCAAGGTCTCGACCAGAGTCTTCATGGCGGCCTGATTCTCCTGGAACTCAGGTGCGCGCGTCGAGACGGCACTTTTCAAAAGAGTCATAGGCTGTCGCTTTCCTCCCAGACGCTTGCCAAGCGCGGCTTCGTCCCCTTCACCCTGCCCAATTCGTGACAGCAAGCCATATCCGACACCGCTGAAACCCATGCCCGGCAAAAGCCGGTGATGGGCAAGGCATCAGGCCGTAAGAGACTATATACCCAACGGGCTTTCAGCTTGCGAGGATATTTTACGTTTACGTAAACGTAAAGCAATCAATCGACGCTGAATGCCCTGCCTTGGCCTTCTCCGCTCGAGCCTTTTTCCTTCAAATGTAGCTACCAGCCACCGGTCTCCAGCCAGTCTTCCAGCATCCCCATGCGGTCGTGCCCCCAAAAGGCTTCCCCATCCACGATAAAGAAAGGGGAGCCGAAGATTTCACGATCGATGGCTGACTGTACGACCGTTCTCAGCCTGCTCTTAATCGCCGGGTCCTTGGTCGCCATTTCCACTTCTTCCGGGTCATGTCCTAAGCGGGCGGCAACCGCGACTACGTCCGGCAAGGCGGCAATGGAACGCCCGGCCTCGAAGGCCTCTGCGTAGAGTGCCTTTGCCAATTCCTTCGCCGCCGCAGGGTCGCGTTCGTCGAGCCAATAAAAGGCTCTACAGGCGGCCATGGAAGGAAAGGGAAAGACCTCTGGCATGGTCCAGGGAATGTTGTATCTGCGCGCGGTCCGTTTGATGTCGTGCGCCGCATAACTCGACTTCATGGGAATGGAGGTCAGGGGACGGCCACCGGTCTCCTTAAAGACCGCGCCCAGCAGAAACGGCCGCCACGACACATCACGTCCCTGCCGCTCGGCAAGTTCATCAATCTGTTGGGCCGCGAAGTAACCGAAGGGGCTGGCGAAGTCGAAATGGAACTCGATAGGATCTTTGCTCATGCTTGAGTCTCTTTCCTGCTCTGCGGTTGTGGCGGCCACCGCTTCGAAAGGTCGTCTCGCTCAATTGAACCTGGTTCGATCTGTCTCAATCACTTTCAGTCCTTGGCGATCTCCCGACCGATCACCATACGCTGGACATCCGAGGTGCCTTCATAGATCTGACAAACCCGGACGTCGCGATAGATGCGCTCGACCGGAAAATCGCTCAGATATCCGTATCCGCCGTGAATCTGGATCGCATCGGAACAAACCCGCTCGGCCATTTCAGAGGCGAAGAGCTTAGCCATTGAGGCTTCTTTCAAGCAGGGTTGCGCCGCATCGCGCAGGCGGGCGGCTTCGATCACCATCAGTTCGGCGGCATGGATCTGCGTCGCCATGTCGGCCAGACGAAAGCCTACGGCCTGGTGTTCGACGATCGGTTTGCCGAAACTTTGGCGCTCCTTGGCATAGCTCAGCGCAGCCTGATACGCGGCTCTCGCCATTCCCACCGACTGCGCGGCAATGCCGATGCGACCGCCTTCGAGGTTAGAGAGCGCAATCCGATAACCTTCCCCCTCTTCGCCCAAAAGGTGATCGGGTGTGAGACGGCAAGCTTCGAGAGAGATCTGACAGGTGTCCGACGCCTTCTGGCCCAGCTTCTGTTCCGTCGAAGCGATCTCGTATCCCGGCGTATCGGTCGGCACGATAAAGGCACTGATGCCTTTCTTGCCTTTGTCCGGATCCGTGACTGCGAAAACGATCGCGACATCGGCATTCCGGCCGGAGGTGATAAATTGCTTCACGCCGTCGAGGACAAAATGATTGCCGTCCTTGCGCGCCTTCGTCCGCAAAGCCGCGGCATCGGATCCGGCTTGCGGCTCGGTCAGACAAAAGGCGCCGAGCATTTCCCCACGCGCCATGGGCTTCAAAAAGCGCTCCTTCTGCGCCTCCGAGCCATAGCGCAGCAAAGGCATGCAACCGACCGAGTTGTGCACGCTCATCACCGTCGAGCAGGAACCGTCGCCTTCGGCTACTTCCATCAGGGCGAGCGCGTAAGACAGGTTGTCCGCGCCAACACCGTCGTAGTCCTCCGGGACCAGCATGCCCAGAAAACCCAACCCTGCCATCTCGTCGATAGCCTCACGCGGAAAACGGGCTTCCCGATCCCAAGCGGCGGCATTCGGCGCCAAGCGCTCCTGGGCAAACTGCCGGGCGGTGTCGCGGATCAATCTCTGTTCATCGCTCAGCAGCATATCAGCGTCGATTACCCCTTAGTCCCCGTTCCAGAAGGACTGAGATCACCACGGCAAAGCCGTGCCGTCGTAGTTGAAAAAACCGCCGTTGTCGTCTTGCCCAATCCGATCGAGCAGCGCCCGAAGACCACGCACGGACTGATCGACCGTGATATCGGCAGCATCACCCCCCATATCCGTCTGCACCCAGCCCGGATGCATCGCAATGGTCGTGATGCCCCGATCCGCAAGGTCGATGGATAGCAGCTTGGTCACCATATTCAGCGCGCACTTCGAAGTCCGATAAGGATAGCTTCCGCCCTTCTCCGCCGCCGATATTGAGCCCAGGCGGCTTGACATATTGGCGATCACTTTCCGGTCGCTGGCCGCCACCAAATCCGCAAAGTGCTCGACCACGCGTAGCGGTGACAAGGTATTCACTGCAAGCATATCCGCCCAGGCCTCGTACTCTGTCGTACCGAAACCTTCGCGCGTGTTGTAGACGCCTGCGTTGTTGACGAGCACGTCAATCGGCTCATCTGCCAGCTCCCGCGCGAGAGACTCGACCTTCAGATTGTCGGTCACATCCAGTTTGTGGCGGGTGATGTCACCGGAAACCGCCTTCAAATCCTTAGCCTTCTCCAGATTTCGGCAACAGGCATGGATCTTCCAGCCATCCCTGGCGAAAGACTGCACGAGCGCCAGACCGATACCCCGGTTGGCGCCGGTGATAAGAAGTGTGGGCACAGGGCCTCCTCAATCTTCGGGGCTTTGAGCCTCGACAGCGCGAGCCTACTCTTCCCTTTCACCGAACGAAACCCCGCGACAAGGAAAAGCTGGGCAATCACGCAAAGGTGGCTGCCTCGATCCGGCGAGCGCGCCGCAACAACTCACCGCCGCAGTTCGGGCAGCGGTCCCGCATCTGCGACGTACAGTCCGCGCAGAAGGTGCATTCGTAGCTGCAGATATAGGCTTCACCATCTTGTGCGAGACCGATTCCACAAGCTTCACACTTCGGTTTCATAATCAAGGGCATCGCCCGGCGCTTTCAATCGACTTACGCGGTTTCACCAAAGAGTTCCCGACCGATCAGCCAGCGGCGGATCTCGGAAGTACCGGCACCGATCTCATAGAGCTTGGCATCTCGCAACAGCCGGCCAGTGGCGTATTCGTTGATATAGCCGTTTCCACCGAGCGCCTGAATCGCCTCCAGCGCCATCCAGGTCGCCTTCTCCGCCGCATAGAGAATAGCGCCCGCCGCATCCTTGCGCGTGGTCTGGCCACGGTCGCAGGCTTTGGCCACCGCATAGACGTAGGCCTTTGTGGCGTTCATGGTGGTATACATATCGGCCAGTTTGCCCTGCATAAGCTGAAACTCACCGATGGGTTTTCCGAACTGCTTACGCTCATGAAGGTAAGGAATGACGATGTCCATACAGGCCTGCATGATACCGGTCGAGCCCGCCGCCAGCACGGCGCGTTCGTAGTCGAGACCGCTCATAAGGACGTTGACGCCCTTACCGAGCTGGCCGAGCAGGTTCTCTTCCGGTACTTCGCAATCCTCGAACACCAGCTCGCTGGTTGGTGAGCCGCGCATACCCAGCTTGTCCAGTTTCTGCGCCGTCGAGAAACCTTTGAAGTCCTTCTCCACCAGGAAGGCCGAGATACCGCGGGGCCCGGCATCCGGATCGGTCTTCGCATAGATGACCAGGACATCGGCTTCCGGGCCGTTGGTGATCCACATCTTGTTGCCATTGAGGACATAACGGTCGCTCTTTTTTTCGGCCCGGGTCCGCATACCCACAACATCGGAACCGGCGCCCGGCTCGCTCATGGCCAATGCGCCGACGTGCTCGCCGGAAATCAGTTTGGGCAGATATCGCTTCCGCTGTTCGTCACTGCCATTCCGGCGCAGCTGGTTCACGCAAAGGTTCGAGTGCGCGCCATAACTCAGGCCCACGCTCGCGGAGGCGCGGCTGACTTCTTCCATCGCGACGCAGTGCTCCAGGTACCCCATACCGCTGCCGCCGAGTTCCTCTTCGACTGTAATGCCGAGAAGGCCGAGCTCGCCCATCTGAGGCCAGAGTTCTCGTGGGAAACGGTCGTCGCGATCGATATCCGCCGCCAGCGGCGCGATCTTCTCGGAAGCGAAAGACATCACCGTGTCGCGCAGCAATTCAGCGGTCTCGCCGAGATCGAAATCCAGGCTCGGATATTGGTTCGGTATCATCTCTCTATTCCTAGTCTGAAGCTTACCGCGGCTATTATCGCTGACCTGCTGAGCACCGCGGTCGCAATTCTATCCCGCTTCGCCGATATCCGGCCGGTCCTGAATACACATCATTGTCTGGAGCCCCTTAGCCACCAGCTTGCTTTGCCCGTCCTTAATAGCCACGACCTCAAGGTCGCAAATGGTGAGCGTCCTCCCCGGCTTAACCACGCGCCCGGTCGCGACCAGACGCTCGCCATCGGCGGGCGCAACGAGGTTCATCTTGTATTCGACGGTCAGGACGGAACTTTCCTCGGGATTGAGACTGAAGCTGGCATAACCGCCCGCGGAGTCGGCAATCGTGCTGGTGACACCGGCGTGAAAAAAGCCATGCTGCTGTGTCAGGTCCTCGCGAAACGGCAGTTCGATCTCCACCAGACCAGGCTCAATCCGCCCGAGTTTCGCGCCGATCAGATCCATCACCTTCTGTCGGGCGAAGCTTGCACGCACTTTCGCCTCGAAATCCGGGTCGCGAGCGGTAAAGGCCGTCACTTCGCCCGCCTCCTTACCTTCGCCTGGGTCGCCCCATCGATTTCCTGGAGGCGCAGCCGGCACTTGGCAGCGACATCATCCAGATCCGAGAGTGTGGCATCGATATCCCGGCGTTTGTTCTCCAGATCCACCCGGCGCGCGTCGATCTTATCGAGCAGCAGCCTGAGCTGATTTGCTTCGCCCGTATCCGCATCGTAAAGATCGATGATCTCCCGGATTTCCTGCAGGCTCAGACCAAGCCGCTTGCCCCGCAGGATCAGCTTCAGCCTGACCCGGTCCCGCTGCCGGTAAATACGGCGCTGCCCTTCGCGCAAAGGCGAGATCATCCCCTCCGTCTCGTAGAAACGGATGGTTCTGTGGGTTACCCCGAACTCCTGCGCCAGTTCAGCGATCGAAAAGGTTGTGCTCATCGAAGGGATCATACTTTACGTTTACGTAAACGTAAATATCGAAATTTGAGAGATCCGGTTCAGTCCGGCATTAGGAGATGACTTCTGCATAGACGGCAATCACTGCTGCCGAAACCTTCCACTGCGACCTCAAAGCGCTTGCTGCGCAACAAGTGCGCCGCAAGATCGCATTCATCGCCCGCCGGGATCGCGAGTGCGGCCATCTCCTCGGATTGCAGCGTCAGCCGATCCACATGCCAGTGAAGCTTTTTCTCCGCACAGAAATGGCGTTTGAGACGAGCGGCGATACCACCGCTGCCTCGTGCACTGCCGCAGTAAACGTAGTTGCCCGCGCACAAGCTGGTCTCCGGCCGGCCGGGCAGTGTGATCGTGACCTCCTTCGAGAGGCGAAGCAGCAATAGGTACGCGCCCTTCGTGCCAGCCAGTTCCTGTTCGTCTCGAAAGCCCGGTTCGAGCCACACTCCCTCTAAGCCGCAATCCGCGACAGAGACGCGAACTTGATCAAGCATCTTTTTGTCGTTGCCCTGCTTCCAAGTGGCCCTCTCAAGGGTTCGGAGCGCCCGCAATCGCGTTTTATCGCGCCAAATTGATGTACGTCATTACCGTACACTCGATAGGCGATCTACTCTGCCGTAATCGTTTCCAGCAATTAAAAAATCTTCGAAGAGGGGGATGCTTCACGATGAGCAGCAACTCGCATGATACTGTGGTAAAAGCGCCAAAGACTGCCGCGACGGGCAGCTCAAGCAACACCAAGAAACCTGCGGCCGCAAAGCGTAAAACCAATGGCAAGGTAACGCCGCACCCCGCCCTCTTCTCGCCCGAACAACCAATGCAGGCGCCCCTGAGCCGGGAAGAGGCCAAGCGTTTTTTCGAGACCGGCGAGTATCCCTACAAGGACAAGATCGCCCGGAATGAATATGAATGGCGAAAGGCCGAATTGCAGGTCGAACTCCTGAAAGTTCAGGACTGGGTGAAGGCGACGGGGCAAAAGGTCGTCCTCCTGTTCGAGGGCCGGGACGCGGCCGGCAAGGGCGGCACCATCAAGCGCTTTATGGAACACCTCAACCCACGCGGCGCCCGCGTCGTCGCCCTGGACAAGCCCACGGATCGAGAGCGCAGCCAATGGTATTATCAGCGCTACATTCAGCACCTGCCCTCGGCCGGCGAGATCGTGCTGTTCGACCGGTCCTGGTACAACCGCGCCGGCGTCGAACGAGTCATGGGCTTCTGCAATCCCAGTGAGTATCTTGAGTTCATGCGCCAAACGCCGCAACTTGAACGCATGCTCGTGCGCAGTGGTATCCTGCTCTACAAGTATTGGTTCTCGGTTACACAGGAAGAGCAGAAACGGCGTTTCAAATCGCGCGAGCGCGAACCGCTGAAACAGTGGAAACTCTCGCCGATCGATCGGCAGTCGCTGAACAAGTGGTCCGACTACACCGAAGCCAAGGAGGCCATGTTCTTCTACACGGACACGGCCGATGCGCCCTGGACTATCATCAAATCAAACGACAAAAAACGCGCGCGGCTGAACTGCATGCAGCACTTCCTGGCATCCCTGCCCTACCCCAATAAAAACCTGGAAATCGTTGGGCTTCCGGATCCTCTGATCGTTGGATCTAGCGAGCATGTTATTGCCCGGAGCGAACACATTCTCGGAAAGAGCCTGCACCCCGAACTGCGTCAGGAGCGCTAAGCGCTTGAGGTCAGAGAGGCCGGTATTGAGATTCCGGTCTCGACCTTAATTGTAAATTCGCGCAGAATAGTGCCGTTCGCGGGGGAACGGCGCCAAAGAAAGCGCCGCACCGCGTCAGATCTGCTCCGTGGGGGAGAGTGGTATGACGCGTGGTATCTTTAACCTGGTGATGATCAAGCCGACGCACTACGACGACGACGGCTACCCGATTCAGTGGCTGACCTCAGCCATCCCTTCGAACACACTCGCGGCTTTGAACGGCATCGCGGTCGACTGCAAGGAACGACAGGTCCTCGGTAAGGATGTCGAGATCCGGCTCTCAACCTACGACGAGACCAACAGCCGGGTTTACCCGCCGAAAATCATCAAAGCGCTCGAGGCTTCAGGGGGAAAGTCTCTTATCGCGCTCGCGGGCGTACAGTCCAACCAGTTCCCGCGCGCCATGGATATCGCCCGGCAGTTCCGGGCCGCGGGCCTGCAAGTCGCGATCGGCGGCTTTCATGTTTCCGGCTGCATCTCCATGCTCAAGGACCTCCCGTCAGACATCCGTGAAGCGCAGGACCTGGGGATTTCAATCTACGCCGGCGAAGCCGAGGAGCAACGCCTCGACGAAGTTCTGCAGGATGCCTGGGAAGGAAAGCTTAAACCCATCTACAACTGGATGGACGCTCTGCCCAACGTCGCCGGTGAGCCGATCCCAATTCTGCCGGCCGAACATATCCAACGCACGGCAGGATCTCACTCTTCTTTCGATCTCGGGCGCGGTTGTCCCTTCCAGTGTTCCTTCTGCACCATCATCAATGTCCAGGGCCGAAAGAGCCGGTTTCGGACGCCCGATGATCTGGAGAAGATCATTCGCGAGAACTACGCCCAGGGCATCAAGCGCTTCTTCATCACCGACGACAACTTCGCCCGCAATAAGGACTGGGAAAGCTTTGTCGACCGGCTGATTGAGCTGCGCCACGGAGAGAAGATGAATATCAAGTTCGTGATCCAGGTGGACACCCTCTGTCACCGCATTCCGAACTTCATCGAAAAGTGCACGCGCGCCGGCATCAACCGCGTCTTTATCGGGCTGGAAAACATCAATCCGGAAAACCTGGCCGCGGCAAAGAAAGCGCAGAACCGCATCGTCGAATACCGCGACATGCTGCAGGCCTGGAAAAAGCATAAGGCCATCACCTACGCCGGCTACATTCTCGGCTTCCCTGGCGATACCTACGAATCGATCATGCGGGACATCGAGATCATCAAGAAGGAACTGCCGCTCGACCTGCTCGAGTTTTTCTTCCTGACCCCCCTACCCGGTTCCGAGGATCACAAGCACCTCTACGAGCAGGGCATCTGGATGGATCCCGACATGAACAAGTACGACCTGAACCATCGGGTCAGCCATCATGCACTCATGTCGGATGAGGAGTGGGAGCGCGCCTACCGTGACGCCTGGGCCACCTACTACAGCCCGGAGCATATGCAAACCATCATGCGCCGTTTCGCTGTCAGCGGCCGGTCGCCCATCAATATCCTCTGGCTTATGATCTGGTTTGCCGGTTGCGTACAGATCGAGGGCGTGCATCCGCTGGAGGGCGGCTTTTTCCGCCGCAAGGCCCGGCGCGACCGGCGCCCCGGCATGAAAGTCGAACCGGCCTGGTCATTCTATCCGAAGTACTGGGCCAGCCTCCTGGCCGATCAGGTGCGCTGGATCGCTCTTCTGGCTCGGGTCTGGCCCTACTACCTGCAGGTCAAACGTGACCCTAAGCGCAGGGAGTTCATGGATCTCGCGCTCACCCCGTCCAGCGACGAAACCCTCGAAGATCTCGAGATGATCACCGGCACCCGCGGCGGCGAAAAGGCTCTCGCGAAAGCGCGCCGCGACACGGCCCTGCGGGAGAAGGTCCGGGCGCGGGCTTAAATCTGCCCTTCAGCTACAGTGACAGATAAGGAACAAAGGGCACGCGCTCGCGCGTTGCGGCCAGACGCAGTAAGTCCGGCAGCGCTTTCCTAAAGTGCGGCGTTTCCTGATGCGCAGCCCAGGCGACCTCGTTCTCATAAAGTTCATAGATGAAGAAGAGATTCTCATCGGTCGGGGAGCGATAAGGCAGAAAGACCTTCATCCCAGGCTCGGCATTGGAAGGTGCTGTCAGTTCACCCAGTAAGGCGGCAAGCTGCTCCGCCTCCCCCTCCTTCGCCTCAATCTTGATTGCGACGACAAAACCTTCGTTCAGCGCCTTCACATCCGCCACTTGATCCTCCTGACTGCAACCGCTGTTCTAGGGCTTCAGGATAAAGAGCTGTTACCAATCATTGTTTCGGTGCCGACCAAAGCGTGTCCGCGTGCTCAGTTCAACACGAGCCCCGCCGCAATAACCCACATAACCAGCCCGATCACGACCTCCAAAACCCGCCAGGCAGAGGGGCGCGCGAAGAATGGCCGGAGGAGTCGCGCCCCGTAGCCGAGGGAGAAGAAGAACACAAAGGAAGCCGTCACAGCACCGAGTCCGAAAACGCTCTGGTTCTCGCCATAGCGCGTGGAGATGGATCCGAGAAAGACGACTGTATCCAAGTAAACGTGCGGATTAAGCCAGGTCAGCGCGAGGCAGGTCGCCAATGCCGGCACGAGAGCGCCAGCCGTTTCCTGCGCCGGCGCCAAGGCCCCATCGCTGTGCCAGGCAGCCCAAAACGAGCGTAAACCATACAGAAAGAGAAAAGCAGCGCCGCCAAAGCGCAGGACAGGCTCCACCCAAGGCAACATCTTCGAGACCACCGCAAAACCGGTCACGCCAAGGGTAATCAGAACCGCATCGGAAAATGCACAGGTAAGGCAAATCAGAAAGACATGTTCCTGTCGCAACCCCTGGCGCAGCACAAAGGCATTTTGCGCGCCGATCGCTACGATCAGGCTGAGGCCCAGCAGAAAACCAGGTAGGAAAGCAGTCGTCATTCATCCGCTCCAAATTTGCCGAACCTTGACTAGCGCGTCCGTTTTAGTTAGGCGAATTAAACTTTCTTTCCTTTCTTAAGTTTTACTAATCCAATGCTCGACTACCCACTCCTGTCCGCTTTGGCCGCCGTGATCAGAACCGGGAGCTTTGAGCAGGCGGCTCAGGAACTCCACGTCACGCCCTCGGCCATATCGCAGCGTATCAAGCTGCTGGAGGACCGGTTAGGCACGGTCCTTATCGTTCGCGCGCAGCCCTGCACGGCAACGCCGACCGGCCTGCGGCTTCTCCGTCACGTGGAGGATGTCAGGCTCATGGAACACAGTCTGAAGGCCGACCTCGGCGAGCTGACCGCGACCGACCAGCCCGCAACGCTGCGAGTCGCGATCAACGCCGACAGCCTCGCCACCTGGTTCATCGATGTCATCGCCGCCTGTGACGGCCTGCTGTTCGATGTTGTCGTGGACGACGAGGACTACAGCGCCGACTGGCTGCGCCGCGGTGAAGTTGTGGCCGCCGTCAGCGCCCAACCCGGGCCGGTGCAGGGTTGTGACAGCAAACCGCTCGGCACGCTTCGCTACGTTGCGGTCGCAAGCTCGGACTACATGTCTCGTTGGTTCCCGGATGGCGTTGACGACGACTCTTTGAGCCGGGCGCCGGTGCTGGACTTCAGCAGAAAAGATAGACTACAGACTCAGTGGATGCAGCAAACATTCGGCCGCCGGATCGTCGCGCCGACGCACCACCTTCCCTCTCCCCAGGCTTTTGTCGATGCCACTCTGGCCGGCATCGGCTGGGGTATGAACCCCGAGCCCGTGATCGCCGATCATCTGAATACAGGCCGGCTTGTGCCCCTGCTGCCAGACCGACCGCTCGATGTGGAACTCCACTGGCAATCCAGCCGAATGGTCGCCAAAGCTATGACGGAGGTGAACAAAGCCGTCACGAGCGCGGCTGGAAAGTGGTTGCGGCAAAGCCACTAGGCGGACCGCAAAATTAGAAGATGGATTTCACTCCGTTATCTGGCGGCTGAGCAACTAGAGATAACTCGCCCCTTCCAGACGGTCAGATCTTTGGAGCCTTCGAAACTCGGACCCAAGAACAGGAACACCCGCAGAAACCAGCCGTCACACCATCTGATTTATTACGGTTTCATGACGGTTCCATGAAGCTTAACGACTGTTAACGATCAATTTAGGATTACAACCCTACCAAGAGACGACAGCGGGCAAAGCGGCATTCTTTCAAGGGAGCGAGGGTCGGTTTCAATTTCCGGGGGATTTATGCCGGGAAGGGACTGGTTCTGGAAACAGGCTTGATGGCAAATCAGTTGGACAGGCTCGTTCTGAAGGTTCCGCCTCTCTCCGAGGACTGCCCCTGCTCCGAAGTGTACGATCGCTTCGCCGATGATGAAGATCTACTGACCCTGGCGGTCACCAAAGATAACCGACCTGTTGGCATCGTTGATCGAAACGAATTGCTGTTTCAACTCGCCCATAACTTCGGCCGGGCGCTTTACGGCAAGAAACCGATCAGCCATCTGATGGACAGTGCGCCGCTGGTTGTCGATGTCGGGGTCGACATCTCAACGCTCAATGCCATCATCGCCCGCGAGCGCCCCAGCGCCCTGCTAAAGGGCTTTATTGTTACCGACAAAGAACGGTATCTCGGTGTCGGCACCGCCGCCTCGCTGCTCAATCTGACCGTCGATCACATGGAAGCCAGGGCGGTCGAACTGGCTGCGGCCCAAAAGCGCGCGCAAGCAGCGAGCATGGCGAAATCGCAGTTTCTCGCGTCCATGAGCCATGAACTGCGCACACCTTTGAATGCGATTATCGGATTTTCAGAATTGATCGCCCGGCAGACCCTGGGCCCAGAGAAACTCGGCCGATACCGCGAATACGCCGAAGACATTCGCGCCAGCGGCGCCCATCTCCTCGGTGTGATCAACGACGTCCTCGACGTCGCCAAGATCGAAGCGGGGCATTCTGAGTTGAACGAATCCCAGATGAACCCTCGGGACCTGATTCACCGCTGCCTGCGCATGGTCGAACCGCGGGCGGTCAAGGCGGGGATCCAAATCTCGGAGCGCTGCAGCCAGGAGATCCCAGCCTTAAGAGGCGACGAAATCAAACTCCAGCAAGTCTTGCTCAACTTGCTTTCAAACGCCGTGAAGTTCACGCCGCCTGGCGGCCAGGTTTGGATTGACGCGCACCTGGACCCCACCACGGGCCTTTCGATTACGATCTCCGATACCGGCATTGGCATAGACAGTAAGGACCTGGAACGGATCTTCGAACCCTTCGAACAGGTGGACAGCGAACTGAACCGAAGATTCGACGGGACAGGACTGGGTCTTCATCTCGCCCGAGTCTTCATGCAACTCCATGGCGGCGGACTGACGATCGAGAGCAGAGTAGGCGAAGGCACAAGGGTCACCATTCAACTGCCGAAGGCTCGCCTGCTGTCCAAAGCCGCGTGACCATTCGCACCAAAAGTCTCTGCGAATATTTTCCTCATATCCGATCCTTCGATCGATCCCCTGCCCCACCTCGAAGGTGAACATAAACTTCGAGGTCTTCCTCTCCCCGTCGCGGCCTGGGCCCCGGATAGCCGGCCTTCGGGCACGCGCCCTCCGGCCTACGAACCCGCGTCAGGCGTTCACGCCTTTCATGCCCTCCTCCGTATAGCGCTCACCCGCTACCGGCCGGCGGCTGACGGCCGCGCCGAGCCTCTCAATTTCTTCCGCGCTCAGCGCGATCTCGACCGCCGCCGTGTTTTCCTCGAGATACCTTAGACGTTTGGTGCCCGGTATCGGCACGATCCAATCGCCCTGCGCCAACAGCCAGGCGAGGGCCAACTGGGCGGGTGTGCAGCCTTTTTCGGCCGCCATCTCTCTCACGATCTCGACGATCGCCTGGTTACTGCGCAGATTATCGCCCTTAAAACGAGGCAGATTGGCCCTGAAATCATCTTCCTGAAAGGCGGTTCCTGCATCGAAACTTCCGGTCAGGAAGCCACGGCCGAGCGGCGAATAGGGCACGAAGCCAATCCCCAGTTCCCGGCATAGCGGTAAAATCTCGACCTCCACTTCCCTGGTCCAGAGAGAGTACTCCGTCTGAACCGCGGCGACCGGATGGACGGCGTGAGCGCGGCGCAGGGTTTCAGGGCTGACTTCACAGAGACCGATGTGACCGATCTTCCCCTCCCGGACCAAATCAGAGAGAGCCTCCATGACCTCTTCGATCGGGCGGGTTTTCTCGACCCTGTGCACATAGTAGAGGTCGATCCTTTCGCGCCCTAACCGCCGCAGCGAGGCCTCGCAGGCGCTGCGCGCGTAAGCGGGGCTGTTGTCGATGTTGCGGGCATAGCTGTTACCTTCCCGCACAATGCCGAACTTGGTGGCAACCACGGCATCGGAGCGGCGCTCCTTTAGAAAGCGCCCCAGCAGTTCTTCGTTGTGATGCGGACCGTACATATCGGCCGTGTCGAAGAAGGTCGTGCCAAGATCTACAGCCCGGTGCAGCACGCGCATCGAGGTTTCGTCATCGCGCGGCCCATAGAACTCGCTCATCCCCATACAGCCCAGGCCGAGGGCGGAGACTTTAAGGTCGTTGTTCAGGTTTCTTGTCTGCATAGCCAGTCCTCCAACAAGGTTTGTCGTAAGGATGGTTTTTCGATTACCGTGTAAGTAGAGACAATTTTTAAATCCTGATTTCCATTTTCGGAAAATGCGAGAAGATATGACGCAGCCCTTGAACTGGGACGATGCCCGCGTGTTTCTGGCGGTTGCCCGCAAAGGCTCCCTTATGGCCGCGGCCGGCTTTCTGGGCAGCGGCGTTGCAACCGTGTCCCGCCGGATTGAACGTCTGGAACAGGCTTTGGCCGTTCCACTCTTTGTGCGTCATCAGACCGGCTATCGTCTCACCGATGAAGGCGCCGCGCTGCTGCCAAAGGCTGAGGCGCTGGAAAACGCCGCGCAGAATTTCGAAAGTCAGGCCGACCGTCAGGCGGAAGCCAGCGGCCCTGTCAGGCTGGCCACCGCCGAAAACCTCGCAAATCCCATCATCATCCCCAGCCTGCCCGATCTGCTGAGACAGCATCCGAATCTGGAGCTGGAGATCGCCACCGATGTGGCCTCCGTCAACCTGCACCGGCGTGATGCGGACCTCGCGCTGCGGATGGTCAAGCCGGACCGGGGACACGTTACGGTCCGGCGTCTCGCTACGCTGGGTTTCGGTCTCTACGGCGCGCGGGATTACCTGGATGGACGAAGCCGCAATCCGGAAGCCGGCCCGACCGAGGACGACGCCTTCATTGGCTGGTCGGAAGCGCAAAGCCATTTGCCCGCCGCCCAATGGATCGAGAGAAAGCTGCGAGGCCGTCCTGCCGTCATCGCGACCACGACTCTCTCGGCTCAGCTGAACGCGGCGACCACGGGATTGGGGCTCGCCGTCCTGCCGCATTTCCTTGCCAGAGAAGTTGGGCTGATCGAAGTTGCGCAGGAACTGGGGGTGGATCAGGCGATATGGCTAGTGATCCATTCAGACCTGACCCAGTCCAGGCGCGTACGCGCTGTCGCGGATCACCTCTGTGACGTCATCCTGAGTCAGCGTGGCCGCCTGTCCGGACGAATTTGACGGCAGGAAACAGCCCTGATCGATCTGGCGCTCAGGTGAAGCTAAAGGCCGAGCAGCCCGGGCAGCATCGCCATGTCGGAAAAAACCTCTGCGCCCGCTTGCCGAAGACGCGGATCGTCTTCCGTTGGATCGAAACCGAAGACCCGCATGTCCGCAGCCCGCGCCGCCTGGACACCCAAGGGACTGTCTTCAATGACGACACAGTCGGACGGCGCAGTTCCCATCCGATCGGCCGCGTGCAGGAAGAGATCGGGATGCGGCTTGCCGCGCTCGACCTCGTAAGCTGAAAAGACACGGTCTTCAAACCGCGGCCGCAGTCCCGTGATCCCTAAGGTGACAGCCATCTTTTGCTGCGGACCGTTGGAGGCGACGCAATGCGGGATTCCCTCCGCCGCCAAGACATCCAGAACCGAAAATATACCCGGCACCGCCTCCAGCTTCTCCTTGAATGCCAGGTCGGTCCTTGCGCGTAGGTCCGGCAGCCAGTTCTCCGGCGGTGGCCGGCCGATCTGCTGCGTAATCGTCTCTATGACGCTGTCGAAGTGCGTACCTTTGAAGTGCCGCAGGCAGTAGTCGGTCGTCACCGTCCAGCCGAGGGCCGAGATCTCCTCGGCCATCACGGCATTGGCGATGGTCTCGCTGTCCACAAGAACACCATCGCAATCGAAAATCACCAGATCCGGTGTCACGGAGTCTCCGGAGGAAGCAAGCCTCACCCTGCCCGCGGCATGGTGGTTTCGACCAGCTTGGCCCAATAACTGGCGCCGATCACCGAGATATCGTCATTGAAGTCGTAGTGCGGATTATGCACCGAACACCCACCGGGTTGGCCATCCGCGCCATTGCCGAGCCAGATGTAACAGCCCGGCTTTTCCTGCAGCATGTAAGCGAAATCTTCGGAGCCCATAAGCGGTGGCGCTCCCACTTCCACATTGGTCGCGCCAACGACTTCGGCTGCGACTTCGGCGGCGATGTCGGTCTCCAGCGAGGTATTGACCACCGCCGGATAGCGGCGCTCATAGCGCATGGACATGGTCGCGCCCTGGGCCTCGCAGATCCCCTGCGCGATGCGCCGGATGTCGGCTTCGGCCTGATCCTGGATTTCCTTCTTAAAGCTGCGCACCGTTCCGCGAATCACCGCCTGCTGCGGGATGACGTTCCAGGTGTCGCCGGCATGGAACTGCGTGACGCTGACGACCACCGACTCCAGTGGATCCACCCGGCGCGACGCGATGGTCTGCAGCGCCGTTACGATCTGGGAGGTGATGACAACCGCATCTACGCCCAGATGAGGCATGGCGGCGTGCGCGCCGACCCCATCGACGGTGACTTCGAAGATATCGAAAGCTGCCATGGCCGGACCGACCCGCATACCCACCTGCCCGGCCGGAATTCCCGGCATGTTATGCAGACCGTATACCGCCTCGACAGGAAACTTCTCGAACAGGCCTTCCTCGACCATCACCCGGCCGCCGCCTTCGTTTTCCTCAGCAGGCTGGAAAATGAAGTTCACTGTACCGTCGAAGTTCTTAGTCTCAGCCAGGTACCGCGCAGCGCCCAAAAGCATCGCGGTGTGACCGTCGTGACCGCAGCCGTGCATCTTGCCCTCGTTCTTGGAGCGATGCTCGAACTCGTTCAGCTCGGTCAGATGCAGCGCATCCATATCCGCGCGCAGGCCGATGGCGCGGCCATTGTTGTTCTGACCGCGCAGCACACCAACCACACCCGTGGTCGCAAGCCCGCGGTGCACCTCGATCCCCCATTCGTCCAGCTTTTCAGCGACGAAATCCGAGGTGCGCTGCTCCTCGAACGCCGTTTCGGGATGGGCATGCAGATCGCGGCGCCAGCCTTTGATGTCTTCGTGAAACTCCGCAATGCGATTGATGACGGCCATGCCTGGACTCTCCAATCTCTGTCTAAGGAAGGTTAGTGCGACTGCCTGGCGGCTTCTTCATCCGCTACGTCGAGGCCTTCGCGGGAAAGGTTCTCTAATTTGGGCATCAGTTCGAGCAGATGACGCGTGTAGTCGTGGCCGGGTTGCTCGAAGAGTTGCTCCGTTTCGGCGATTTCGCAGATCTTGCCGTTACGCATCACCGCAACCCGGTCGCACATCTGGCGGATGACGGGCAGGTCGTGGCTGATAAACAGCATGGTCAGGCCGAGTTCATCCTGCAGATCTTTCAGCAGGTTGAGGATCTGCGCCTGGATGGAAACGTCCAGCGCCGAGGTGGGTTCGTCGCAGATGAGGAAGCGCGGCCGGGTCGCAAGCGCGCGCGCAATCGAGATGCGTTGACGCTGACCGCCTGAGAATTCATGCGGATAGCGTGTTGCGGCAGCGCGGCCAAGGCCCACATGCTCCAGCAGATCCTCGACGATCTCGATCACCTCCGCTTTCGAGCCCGCCAGCTTATGAAAACGGATGGGCTCCGCAACGATATCGAGAACGCGCATGCGCGAGTTGAGTGATGAATAAGGATCCTGGAAGATCATCTGCATCTGCTGCCGGTAGGGCCGCAGCTCTTTCTCGTCGTTGATGGCTGTCAGTTCGCCACCGGCAAAGTGGATACGACCTGCCGCCGGCCGGTACAGCCCGGCTATCGTCCGCGCCACAGTGGACTTGCCGCTGCCACTCTCACCGACCAGGCCAAAGGTCTCGCCATTACGGATCTCGAAAGAGACATTATCGACGGCGGTAAAGAGTTTCCGGCGGCTCGGAAAGATCGAGCGCTCGGTCACGAACTGCATTGTCAGGTCCTCAACCCGCACCAAGGCATCACCGTCGCTCTTGCCGAAGTCACGGGCCTGCCCTAGCCAGTGCGTCGAAACATCGAAGGATCCACGCTCAGGTTCCGGCCCCTCGATGTAGTTGACCATCGGAAAACGGTTGAGGCGCAGATCGGCGCGCGGCACCGCGCTGATCAGGCTTTTGGTATAGGGATGCTCGGGCGCACTGAGAATCTGTGCCGTATGCCCCTTCTCGACAATCTTTCCACGATACATGACCGCGACCCGGTCCGTGATATCCGCGATCACCCCCATATCGTGGGTAATGATGATCATGCCGACCTGGCGCTGCTTACAGAGGCTGCGAATCAGATCGAGGATCTGCGCCTGGATCGAAACGTCGAGCGCCGTTGTCGGCTCGTCGGCAATGATCAATTCCGGTTCACCGCAGAGCGCAAGGGCGATGACGACACGTTGCCGCATGCCGCCTGAGAACTGATGCGGATAGTGTTTGACCCGGACTTCAGGGTCCGGAATACCGACCTGGTCCAGCAACTCTATCGCCCGGGCACTGGCTTCCACATCGCTCAGATCCAGATGTGTCTGGATGGTCTCAACCAATTGGTCCTCGACCGTGTAGAGTGGGTTGAGGCTGGTGAGCGGATCCTGAAAGATCATACCGATACGCCGGCCGCGGATCGTGCGCATCTTCTCGTAGGGCAGATGATCGATCTTCTGGCCATCCAAGGCGATCTGTCCCTGCGCCACACGCCCAGGCGGCTCCAGCAGGTCGATCACAGCGTTGCCAATAGTCGACTTCCCGGCACCCGACTCGCCGACCAGGCCATAGATCTCGCCCGGCTCCAATTCCAGTTGAATGTTCTCGACCGCGACGAAGGTATCGTGACGGCCTGGGAATTCGACTTTCAGGTCGTCGATTTTCAAGAGCGTCATAGGATCACCGCAGTTTCGGATTGAGGGCGTCGCGTAACCAGTCGCCCAGCAGGTTCACCGCCAGCACCAGGACCGCAAGAGCGATACCCGGGAAGATGGTGATCCACCATTCGCCGGAGAAAAGGAAGTCGTTGCCGATACGGATCAGTGTGCCCAGAGAGGGCTCGGTCGGGGGCACGCCGACACCCAAAAAGCTGAGAGTCGCCTCGGTGATGATCGCCAGCGCGAGATTGATGGTCGCGATCACCAGTAGTGGACCGGTGACGTTCGGGAGAATGTGCCGGAATACAATCAGAAACGGCGGTAAACCAGTCACCCGCGCCGCTTCGACGTATTCCTTGTTTTTTTCCACGAGGGTCGAACTGCGCACGGTCCGGGCATATTGCACCCAAAAGGAAAGCCCGATCGCCAGGATCATCACGTAGACGGCGAGATCGGCGTGGGTTTTCGCATCGAGGGCCCCACGGAATATGCCATCGATCAACAGTGCGATCAAAATCGCCGGAAAGCTGAGCTGAATCTCCGCGGCCCGCATGATGAAAGCGTCTACCAGACCGCCGGCGTATCCACTGATCAGTCCCAGGGAAACCCCCAGCACCATGGCGAAGATCACGCTGGCGAAACCGACGAAGAGCGAGACCCGCGCCCCATGCATAATGGCGGAAAGCATATCCCGGCCCTGATCGTCGGTGCCCAACAGGAACCGCGAATCGCCATCCTCCATCCAGACTGGCGGAGTTAGGGAGTCGATCAGGCTGATGCTGGCCAGATCGAGCGTGTTATGAGGCGCCAGAATGTGGGAAAAGGTTGCACCGATAATCATAATGGCGCTGACCAATGCCGCCAGCATGACCAGCTTGGAACTGCGGAAAGAATGATAGACGTCGCTGTTTAGTGCTCGTTGAAAGAGATCGACAGCGCGGGATGTGGTTGTAATCGACATGCCTTGACGCCCCTTAACTGCTGGCATCGACGCGCAGGCGCGGGTCGACGACGTAATAGAGCATGTCGACGATCAAATTGATCATCACGAAGAAGAAGGCGATCAGCATCAGATAAGCCGCCATAATCGGGATATCCACGACCTGAATCGCCTGTAGGAACATCAAACCCATGCCCGGCCATTGAAAGACGGTCTCAGTGATGATCGCAAAAGCGATGAGAGAGCCGAGTTGCAGCCCTGCAATGGTGATCACGGGCACTAGGGTATTCTTGAGCGCATGGCCAAAGTTAATCGCCCGGCTTGGCAGGCCGCGGGCGCGCGCGAACTTGATGTAGTCGCTGCGCAACACCTCGAGCATCTCCGAACGCACCAGACGCATAATCAAGGTCATTTGGAAAAGACCGAGTGTGACCGCGGGCATGATAATGGCTTTCCAGCCGCTGGCGGTCAGCAGGCCGGTGCTCCAGAACCCAAGATCAACCACCTCGCCACGCCCGAAGGACGGCAGCCACTGAAGCTGCACGGAAAAAATAAAGATCAGCAGAATACCGATCAGGAAGGTCGGCAAAGACACACCGATCAGGGAAACCGTCATAAAGATCTTGGAAACCAGGGAATTGCGATGCAGTCCTGTGTGCACGCCCATGGGAACGCCGACCGCAAGCGTAAAGATCGCCGAGACCATGGCCAGTTCCAGAGTCGCCGGAAGCCGGTCGAGAATCAGCCCGGATACCGCGCGTTTATGCTGGTAGGACTGGCCGAACTCGAACTGCAGGGCGTTGCCAATGAAACGGAAGAACTGTTCGAACAACGAATCGTTCAGCCCCAAGCGCTCACGCAAGGCTTCGCGATCCGCCGCGGTGGTGTCGATACCCACCAGCTGATTGACCGGATCGCCGAGGAAATTGAACATCGTGAAGGCCAGCAACGCGACCAGAAACATCACGATAAAGGACTGGAAAAACCGCTTGAAGATAAAGCCGATCATGGGAACCTGGATCTAGATCCATTGACGAGGCGAACCCGGACTGCTTTTGGGCTCACTGCGTCCCAGGTCCAAATCACCTCGCGAAAACTAAATCCGGCCTTCCGGCTTGTCCAGATCCCACGCTACGGCAGGTTGCGGATCAAACCCGGAAGGCCGGTATTATCGATAGCGTTACATCAAGGTCACTTGACCATGACGTGATACAGCATGAACTGGTTGTCGGCCCGCTGAACCAGATCGATGGCATCTTTCTTGGCCCAGGCCAAACCCTGCTGATGCAGCGGGATGTACCCAATGTCTGAAGCCAACATGTCGTAGGCGGCTTCGATCTTGCCGTCGCGGGTGGCCGGATCGGTTTCGACCAGAACCTCATCGGTCAGCTTGTCCAGCTCCGGATTGCAGTAACCGCCGAGGTTGAACTTCGCCCGGCCAACCGCGTCGTCACGGCAGGACAGCAGATTGTACATGACGTTCCAGCTGTCGAAGCTGCCCGGGGTCCAACCCAACAGATAGAAGCTGGTGTCGTAACCGAGGACCTTCTTGAAGTACTGCGCCTTCGGCTGCGCCAACAGATCGACCTTCACACCGACTTTGGCCAGCATGGCCACGACCGCCTGACAGATCGCTTCGTCATTGACGTAGCGATTGTTCGGGCAATCCATGCCGATCTGGAAGCCATCGGGATAGCCCGCCTCGCTCAACAGAGACTTGGCTCCCTCTGGATCATAGCCGATCCGCTCATATTTAGCGGATTTCGAGAAGAGGAAAGGCGAAACCATAATGGCCGACGGGGTCGAGAGATTCCGCATGATCTTCTTGCGGATCGTCTCAACATCGATGGCCTTGTAGAAGGCTTCGCGCACCCGCTTGTCTTTCAGCGGGTTCTTGCCCTTCACGTCCGAGTAGAGCAGTTCATCACGCGACTGGTCCATGCCCAGGAAGATGGTCCGCAGCTCCGGCCCGGTCAGGGTCGAGGTACCGCCGTTCGAGTCGATACGTTTGATGTCCTGGACCGGAACCGGGTACATCATATCGATCTCGCCAGACAACAGCGCAGCAACGCGGGTTGCATCCGAAGAGATCGGCGTGAAAACGCCCTCGGTGACGTTGTGCTTCACGTCGCCCCACCAGTTAGGGTTGGGCTTAAATACCGTGCGCACATCGGTCTCGCGGCTGGCGATGGTGAAAGGTCCGGTGCCATTGGCGTTAAAGGCCGCGTAGTTTTCGCTGTCTTTGGTGACATCGGTCGGCGCCGCTGCGTTGTGCTCTTCCGACCATTCCTTGTCCATGATCAGCACGTTATCCCATTCGTAGTAGACGATGGGATTCGGCTTGGTGGTGATGAAGTCCACCGTGTAGTCGTCGACCTTCACAACCTTGGTATCTGGTGCGACCTTGGTTTTCATGTCGGAACCGTCTTTGCGGATCCGATCGAAGGTGAAGACCACGTCATCGGCATTGAAGTCATTGCCGTTGTGGAACTTGACACCCTGGCGCAGCTTAAACCGCCAGTGGTTCGGATCCAGCAGTTCCCAGCTCTCCGCAAGGCTCGGCAGGATCTGCAGATCGGGACCGCGCCGGACCAGGCCTTCGTAGACGTTGGCCAGGAAACCGAGCGTAAAGGTTTCGTTCAGCGTATGCGGGTCCAACGACTGTGCATCGCCCTGGAACGCCCACTTGAAAGTCTTCGCCTGCGCGCCTCCGGCGACACAGATCGCCAGCGCACTGGCGGCCACAATAAGGCTACGTCGTAAGCCCATCTTTAACTCCCTGCTGTTGTATTTCGAGCATTGGTTGTTTGAGAAGTTCACGCCTGTCCCGAGACCACAAGCCTCTTGCGGACCTTGGTCAACTTCTGTTAGCGGTCAGCCTAGTACGGTGTTGCAAGAGGAAACAAGCTTCTCGTGTGCCGACGGGGCCCACATTGCGGAAATCCACTGCGGAATTTCAAATTTGCGCAAATTGGCATGTTTCTAGGCCACGAGATAACATCAAACAAATGACGCCCGGCGCAGGCGCAGAGCTTCTGGAGAATTCGATGACTTCCTTGCCCAATTCCACTGCCAGCCGAGATATCGCCTACCACCTTCACCCCTACACCAACGCACGAAAGCACGAAGCGGAAGGACCGCTCGTGATCGTGAAAGGCAAGGGCGTCCACGTCTATGACGAGCAGGGAAAGAGCTATATCGAAGGCATGGCCGGTCTTTGGAGTACGGCCCTGGGATTCGGCGAAGAACGCCTGATCGAAGCTGCGACGAAACAGATGCGCGAGCTCCCCTACTACCACACCTTCAACCACAAGGTGTCGACCCCGAGCGTCGATCTATCGGAGAAGCTGATAGAAATCGCGCCGGTCAAAATGTCCAAGGTCGCTTTCGCCAATTCGGGCTCGGAAGCCAACGACACGGTCGTCAAGTTCGTGTGGTACTACAACAACGCGCTGGGACGCCCTGAGAAGAAAAAGATTATTAGCCGGATCAAGGGTTACCACGGCGTGACCGTGGCTTCCGCCAGTCTGACCGGCTTGCCGGCAAACCACACTGACTTCGATCTGCCGATCGCCAACATCCTGCATACCTCTTGCCCGCACCACTATCGCTTTGGACTCGAAGGCGAAAGCGAGACCGACTTCGCCACCCGCATGGCGGCCGATCTGGAGAAGATGATCCTGGACGAAGGTCCCGAGACAGTGGCCGCCTTCATAGCAGAACCGGTCATGGGCGCGGGCGGCGTGATCGTTCCGCCCGAAACCTACTGGGAAAAGATCCAGGCCGTCCTGACCAAATACGATGTTCTGTTGATCGCTGACGAAGTCATCTGCGGCTTCGGACGTACCGGGGAAGCCTTTGGCTCGATCACCTTCGGCATCAAGCCCGACATCATGGTGATGGCCAAGGCGCTAAGCTCTTCCTACCTGCCGATTTCAGCGGTGATGATTTCGGACAAGCTCTATCAGGCCATCGCAGACAACAGTGCCAAGATCGGGACCTTCGGTCACGGCTACACCTACGCCGGCAATCCGGTGAGCGCCGCCGTCGCGCTGGAAACGCTGAAAATCTATGAGGAACGCAAGCTTTTCGCGCACGCAGGCGCCGTTGGCCAGCATCTGCAGAACGGCCTTCGGAAGTTTGCGGATCGACCTTATGTCGGCGAAGTGCGTGGCGTCGGCCTTATCGGCGCGATTGAAATTGTGGCCGACAAAACGACTAAGACGCTCTTCGACCCGGCGGGCAAGGTTGGCGCTTACCTGGTCGGTCGGGCGCAGGCGCACGGCCTGATTCTGCGGAATCTCGTCGACAGCGTCGCTTTTTCGCCGCCGTTGATCATTACGGAAGAACAGGTCGACGATATGCTCGCGAGCTTCGACAAAGCTCTGGCGGATACCGAAGAATGGATCGCGGAAGAGGGGCTGGCGTCCGCAAGTTAGTGGCCGTTTTCTTTGACCGTCTCGTGATCTGGATCAATCGCGTCCGGCTCCGAATCCGCTATTAATCAAGACCATGAAGCTCAGCAATGGGGTGGAATCTCTCCGAACACGGAGAGTCCTCCTCTTCTGGGTCAGCAAGGGGCGTAGCGAACGCGGTTCTATAACGTCTTCGTGAAGCCTGCGACCTTCGGACACGGAGACACTTAAAGAAATGCGGTGTATCCATAGATAAGGTGTATAATTTTGTTAACGCTGCTGCGCTTTGATGGAAGAGACGCGCGGCGCTGTTTGTTGTGTCGCGGTATTGAGAGACGATATTCAAACGCGCTTTGCCGCGGAAAAAGGTAAGCGTTCCGACGCTTGGGAAGCATGGTCATGGATTACGAAGGCTTTTTCGCAGACGCCGTATCGGGACTGAAAACAGAGGGCCGATATCGGGTCTTTGCCGACCTTGAACGCCGCGCGGGCGCATTTCCGACGGCAACGCACCACCGCGCCGACAAACAAAGCAGCGTCACCGTCTGGTGTTCCAACGACTATTTGGGCATGGGCCAACACCCTGCCGTCCTGGCGGCCTTCCACGAAGCCGTTGACCGCTGCGGCGCGGGTGCCGGGGGCACGCGCAATATCTCGGGTACCAATCACTATCACGTCCTGCTGGAGCGCGAGCTCGCGGACCTTCACGGTAAGGAAGCCGCCCTTCTCTTCACCTCAGGTTATGTCTCCAACTGGGCGGCACTTGGAACGCTGGCGAGCCGGCTGCCCAACTGTGTGGTTCTCTCCGATGCCCTGAATCACGCGTCGATGATCGAAGGGATCCGTCATAGCCGCGCGGAACGGAAGATCTTCAAACACAGTGACCCGGAAGACCTCGATCGCCTGCTGAGCGAGATCGAGCCCGGTCGGCCGAAACTGGTGGCCTTCGAATCGGTTTATTCCATGGACGGCGACATCGCCCCGATTGCCGAACTCTGCGACGTCGCGGAAAAGCACGGCGCCATGACCTACCTCGACGAAGTTCACGCAGTGGGCCTCTACGGCCCGCGGGGCGGCGGTGTCGCGGAGCGTGAGGGCCTGATGGACCGCCTGACGGTGATCGAAGGAACGCTGGGCAAGGCTTTTGGCGTCTTCGGCGGCTATATCGCTGCCTCTGCAGCTCTGGTCGATTTCGTTCGCAGCTTCGCTTCGGGCTTTATCTTCACCACCGCCTTGCCGCCGGCAGTGGCCGCAGGTGCCTGCGCGAGCATCAAACACCTGAAAAGCAGCAGCGTCGAACGCGAACGGCACCAGGAACGCGCCGCAACCGTTAAAGCCCGCCTGCTGGCGGCCGGTTTGCCCGTGATGCCCTCTGAAAGCCACATCGTCCCGGTCGCGGTTGGCGATCCCGTCCTTTGTCGGCGTGTAACGGATACCTTGCTGGACAACTACGGGATCTACGTGCAGCCGATCAATTACCCGACGGTTCCACGCGGTACAGAGCGTCTGCGCCTGACCCCCTCGCCTCTGCACAGCGATCAGGATATCGACCGGCTGGTGGAAGCGCTCCTGTACATCTGGCAGGACCTCAATCTGGATCGCGCTGCCTAACAGGGCCTTCTTCCGGAAAGCACCTTCATCACGCCCCTTTTGGGCACATCAGCCTGAGTTGTGAAAGTAGGCCCTGCTGCCGTGTCGGTTGGGTTCGCCGCAGGCTGCGTGAGGAAAACACACGTAGACATACTTAATTTTCAAATGCTTATTGCGCCCGCCAATGTAAGCATCAACAAAGCTCATCGCGTCTTTTCTCAATAAGCCCAGGTTAACTTTGCGATAGTCCGACAAAATGAGCGGTTTATCGGGACTGCTTAATTATTCGCGACTTTTCCGCATCTTTTTGCGGCGCAAAAAACCTCAGTATAAGGGGTGACAATGAACCGTCATTTGTCGTAGCGTAACTGCAACAAAGCGGGAGCACAGCGGCGTAAGACCAATGGCAAACCGCAGAAATGTCTGCAGGGACAAGGCTGAATGGTGGCGGAGAACGCAGAAATCCTCGTGCGTTTCGAGGAGGTCCAGAAAAGCTATGACGGCGAAACTCTCGTCGTCAAAAACCTAAATCTCGATATAGCCAAAGGCGAATTTCTCACCATGCTGGGGCCTTCCGGTTCCGGCAAGACGACGTGCCTTATGATGCTCGCGGGCTTCGAGACCGCGACGCATGGCAAGATCATTCTCGACGGCCAGTCGATCAACAACGTGCCGCCACACAAGCGCGATATCGGCATGGTGTTCCAGAACTACGCCCTCTTCCCCCATATGACCGTCGCCGAGAATCTGGCCTACCCGCTGGTGGTCCGGAAGATGAGCAAGGCCGATATCGAGGCCCGGGTGGAGCGGGCTCTGGATATGGTGCAATTGGGTGGCTTTGCGGGTCGGCGCCCGGGACAGCTGTCCGGTGGCCAGGCGCAGCGCGTGGCAGTCGCCAGAGCGCTGGTGTTCGAACCCAAACTGGTCCTGATGGATGAACCGCTGGGCGCGCTCGACAAGCAGCTGCGCGAGCAGATGCAGTACGAAATCAAACATATCCACGACAATCTGGGCGTCACGGTTGTTTACGTCACCCACGATCAGTCGGAAGCGCTGACCATGTCCAACCGGGTGGCTGTATTCAACGACGGGGTGATCCAGCAGCTTGCACCACCGGATCAGCTTTATGAACTGCCCGAAAACTCCTTCGTGGCGCAGTTTATCGGCGAAAACAACAAGCTGATGGGCAAGGTGACCGCGGTAAACGGAGAAGCCTGCACGGTCGAGATCGAGGGCAGCGGCGAGGTCAAGGCGATGCCCGTCAATATCGACGGTGTCGGCAGCATGTCGTCTCTGTCACTTCGCCCCGAGCGGGTCTTCGTCAATCCTGCCGAAGGAAGCTGCCCGAATATCTTCGATGCGCGTGTAGAAGAGCTGATTTATCTGGGCGATCACATGCGCACACGCGTTTCGGTCTGCGGACATGACGACTTCATCGTCAAGGTGCCGAATTCGGCGGGGCATGTCCATCTGGCCCCGGGCGAAACGGTAAAGGTTGGCTGGCAGGCCGAAGACTGCAGGGCGCTGGATGCCTAACTGGGTAAAACAGATTGATACGAGGCAACCCTGCTGAAACATTGACATGCCTGAAAATCGGCCAAGGTCTTGGGACAACAATAAAAAAATCCCAGCGTTCTGGCCAAAAGAGCAGAACGCAACTTCCGACACTTTGATCGAGTAAGAGTAGATTCGAGGCTTAACTAAGGGAGAACTGTAAGTATGAAAAGCATCACGAAATTGACCGGTGCAGCCGTTGTGGCCCTGTCGGCCGCAGCCTATGCATCTGGTCCGGCGGCAGCGGCAGACAGCCTGACTGTCGTCTCCTGGGGCGGCGCCTACACCAAGAGTCAGGTCGAGGCCTATCACAAGCCCTTCGCTGAAAAGACCGGCATCCAGATCAACTCCGAAGACTATAACGGTGGCCTCGCGCAGGTTCGCGCGCAGGTCGAAGCCGGCAACGTCACCTGGAACCTGGTCGACGTGGAACTCTCCGACGCGGTTCGCGGCTGCGACGAAGGCATCCTTGAGCCGATCGATCACTCGATCCTGCCTGCCGGTGCCGATGGCACTCCGGCTGCGGACGACTTCCTGCCCAACACGCTGACCGAATGCGCCGTGGGCACCATCGTCTGGTCGACCGTCTTCGCCTATGACGCCTCTAAGTATCCGGGTGCCAAGCCGACGACCATCGGCGATCTTTTCGACACCGAAAAGTTCCCGGGCAAGCGTGGCCTGCGGAAAAATCCGAAGGTCAACCTGGAATGGGCTCTGATGGCTGACGGCGTTCCGCTGGAGCAGGTTTATGAAGTTCTGGGCACGCCAGAAGGTGTTGACCGCGCCTTCGCCAAGCTCGACACCATTAAGGACGACGTGGTCTGGTGGGAAGCAGGCGCTCAGCCCCCGCAGATGCTGGCTGACGGCGAAGTCTCGATCTCTTCGGCGTACAATGGCCGTCTGTTCAACGCGATCTTCACCGAGAAAAAGCCCTTTGAAATCATCTGGGACGGCCAGGTCTGGGATCTGGACCTCTGGGTGGTACCGAAAGGCGCGAAGAACATGGAAGCAACCCTGGACTTCGTGAAGTTCTCGACCGACACGCAGCGCCTGGCAGACCAGTCCAAATGGATCTCTTACGGTCCGGTGCGTAAGTCTTCCTTCCCGCTGGTGGCGGACGACGTAAAGCCGCACATGCCGACGGCTCCGGAGAACTTCAAAGCAGCCCTTCAGAACGACTTTGAGTTCTGGGCGGACAATGCGGACGAACTGAACGAGCGCTTCGCGGCCTGGCTGGCGAAGTAATCCGACAGGAAGCGCCCTAAAAAGAGCGGCGGGAGGCGTCTGGCTACGAGTCCGATGCCTCCCGCCAGCCTCTAAAGGCGGGATCAACCCGCCAAAAAAGAACAAGTCCGATTTTATCGCCAGAGCTGATTGTCCAGGGGGATTTGGATGGCACAGGTCGAAGCAAGCGGTCCGATGTTGGACGCGGCTGGGGTTCCGCTAAAAGCGAGCCTGGCCCGCGCGGAACGCCGGAACCGGATGAAAGCCTTCGGTCTCGTTTTACCGCTCCTGGCCTTTATCCTTATTACCTTCGTTTATCCCATTGCTTTGATGGTGTTTCGTGGGGTCGACAACCCCACCGTCAGCAGCTTTTTGCCAGAAACCGCAGAGATGCTGCGCGCCTGGGACGGTGACGGTTTGCCTGATGATGCCGTCTTCGTCTCGCTCGCCAGCGAAATGGCCGTCGCGGCAAAAGAACGAACGCTGGGCAAGGTGGCGACCCGGCTAAACTATGAGATTTCCGGTTCGCGCAGCCTGGTCACGAAATCAGGACGCAAACTGCGGCGCCTGAAGGAACCGGCCACCAAAGCGGAACTGATCGAGATCGATAAGCGCTGGGGTGATCCCAAGACCTGGTCGGTCCTGAAACGGCTCGCCGAACCCTATACGCTCTCCTACTACCTCGCGGCCATCGACAAGACCTATGACGTCGATGGCGCCATCGTGGATCAACCGGAAGCGCGGCAGATTTACGTGGCGCTGTTCCTGCGAACGCTCTGGGTTAGTCTTTTCATCACGCTGCTGTGCGTATTGCTTGCCTACCCCATCGCCTATCTCATGGCGATCCTACCCACCAAGACCAGCAATCTTCTGATGATCCTGGTCCTGCTGCCTTTCTGGACCTCGCTGCTTGTCAGGACCTCATCCTGGATCGTGCTGCTGCAGACCGAAGGCGTCCTGAACGACATCCTGGTCTGGATTGGGATCATCGGTGACGACGGGCGGATCCAGATGATCTACAACATGACCGGCACGATCGTGGCCATGGTCCACATCCTCTTGCCCTTCATGGTGCTGCCGCTCTTCTCCGTCATGAAAACTATTTCGCCGTCCTATATGCGGGCCGCGAAGTCTTTGGGCGCTACACCCGCGCGCGCCTTCTGGACGGTCTACTTTCCCCAGACGGTCCCGGGAATCGGCGCAGGCTCGATCCTCGTCTTCATTCTAGCCATCGGCTACTACATCACGCCGGCACTGGTCGGCGGACGGACCGGGCAGTTGATCAGCAACTTCATCGCCTTCCATATGCAGCAGTCTCTGAACTGGGGCCTTGCCGCGGCTTTGGGCGGTATCCTTCTCGCCGGAGTTCTTGCGCTCTACTGGCTCTACAACCGCCTCGTCGGCATCGACAACATGAAGCTGGGATAATCGACATATGGCAACCGCACTCCCTCCCTATGTCGGTCCGATGGGCAAGCTCTGGCACTATGGCTTCCGGGTCATCTGCGGTCTGATCTTCCTCTTCCTGATCATGCCGATCCTGGTGATTATCCCGCTGTCCTTTAATGCCGAGCCCTACTTCACCTTCAACGAGGGCATGCTGGCGCTGCAGCCCGAGGCCTACTCGACCCGCTGGTACCAGGACATCCTGAACAACGAGCAATGGCTCTTCTCGATCAAGAACAGCTTTATTGTCGCCTTTTTCGCGACCTTCCTGGCCACCGGTCTGGGAACGCTCGCCGCGCTGGGTCTCAGCCGGTCACACCTGCCCGGCCGCAACGCGATCATGGGCATTCTGATCTCGCCGATGATTGTGCCGCTGATCATCTCGGCCGCCGGAATGTATTTCTTCTACTCCGGTGTCTGCATCACCCCGGAATGGTCTTTCGGCCTTGTCGAGGAACGCAGCTGCCTGACCCAAAGCTTCCCCGGGATCATCCTCGCCCACGCGGCGCTGGGCACGCCTTTCGTCGTCATCACCGTGACCGCGACCCTGGTCGGCTTCGACCACAGCCTGACCCGCGCTTCAGCCAGCCTGGGGGCAACCCCGACCACAACCTTCTTCAAGATCATCGTTCCGCTGATCTTGCCGGGCGTGATCTCCGGCGCCCTCTTCGCCTTCATCACCTCCTTCGACGAGGTCGTGGTGGTGCTCTTCATCTCCGGTTTCGAGCAGCGCACCGTTCCCCGTCAGATGTGGGCCGGTATCCGCGAGCAGATCAGCCCGACCATCCTGGCAGTCGCCACCCTGCTCATCCTCTTCTCCGTGGTTTTGATGACGGTGCTGGAGCTGCTGCGCCGGCGCAATGACCGCTTGCGAGGCGTCCAGGAAACCTGACGCTAAAGCTTATTTGCGCGGGTCCACATCGTGGTGGTTTCGAGCCTGCGTGTGAATTTTAAATGAAATGACGACCGCTTTGAGGCTCCGAATGGAGCCTCAAAGCCTTAGTTTTCCAAAATTTCTACATCCTCGCACTCAAATTGCGAATGCGTCTCACTTACATATACTGGACAAATCTTCCATGAGCGATTATCTTCCTTCTACCTACAAGGGATAGCTGCAGATGTATCGTGATAACAGTCTGGTGCCGACCGAAGCCGTACGGCTTCTCGCTCTGGGATGTCTGACCGAAAAACCGATGACCTACGCTGCGCTTGCGCAGGAGGTGAAGCAGTTCACGGGTTTCATCATCGGCCCCTCACTCGATCTTGTGGGAACCCCGCTTGAGGTGTTGAAGGTCGAACGACTTATCGAACCTCAGAAAGATAGCCAGGATCAGGACGACGAGCTGTTAACTCTGACGCCGGGCGGAATGGAAGAGATTTACCGTCTCCTGAAATCGAACTCCCGGGCGCCGGTCAACGATGTCAGCAAGCTGATCATTGCTCTAAAGATGCGCTTTTTGCATCTGCTGCCGCAGGACGATCAACTGATCCAGATCGAAATTCTGCAGGAGATCTCGCAGCGTCAGTTGGACCGTTCGACCGAGCTGCGGGCGCATCACAACAAAGACCGTGGTCACCTGACCGACTGGCTCGACCACGATATCGATCAGGCCCGTGGCCGCCTGGCCTGGCTCGCGGAGCTGCGCAGCCGGATCGCCTAATCACCGTACCTTATCAGTAAAGATGTTGGCCGCCGGTGACGAAAATCTCGGTTCCGGTGACGTAGCCAAAGTCGGCTGTGCAAAGCTGAAACACCGCCGAAGCCACTTCGGAAGGCTCCCCCATACGCTGCATCGGAATGCGCGGGATCAAGGCCTCGTATTCCTCGCCCACCATGGCGGTCTCGATTTCGCCCGGCGCAACGGCGTTCACCCGAACCCCTAGACCCGCCATCTCGGCGGCCAGTTCCCGGGTCAGGGCGGAAAGCGCCGCCTTGGAAGTGGAATAGGCAGAACCGGCAAAGGGATGCACCCCGTGACCGGCAATCGATGTGATGTTGACCACACAGCCCTGGCCCCGTCCGAGTTGCGCCGCGAAACCTCTTGCCAGAATCAGCGGGGCGAAAAAATTTAGCTCGAAGACTTCACGCCAGGTTCCCACATCGCCGTTCAGACAACCGAGCCGTTCTTTAAAGGGTGTCTTGGGCGAGACAGCGGCATTGTTCACCAGGGCATGCAGCGGCCCGTCGCCGAGCAACTCAACCGCTTCCTCGACAAAGGCCTCGGTGCTGCCAGGCTCGGCAAGATCGGCCGTGATGTGATGGGTCCAGTTCGGATCGCGCTGACACTCCATGGGGATAATGTCACGGGAACAGGTGATCACCCGCCAGCCTTCATCGCTGAAACGCTTGACGGTTGCGTGGCCGATCCCCCGGCTCGCGCCGGTCAGGATCATGGTTTTTCGATTGGGATCTGCGGTCATCTGGGCATATTACCCAATCGTCGGGTAACCGCTAGAGCGGATCCGTCTTTTGCTCCGGATCGATGAATTCAGGCCTGCGCAGCCAGCGGATCGGCCTTCACGACCTGGAAAGTGCGCATGCTCCCATCCTGCTCATGAACTGACACATACTCGCCCTGTTTAAAGACATGGTGATCGAATTTGAAACCAGCCTCATCATCACCAGGTTCGTTCACCCCGACTCCGTTGTAGGTGGAGCGATTATCGGCATCGCCGGTAGAGATATCGTAGTGGAAGACCCATGAACGACCCTTTGTGTGCAGAAGGTGTCCGGACTGATCGTCTTCGCCAGCCCAGAATCGGCGCACCGTGCATCGCCGGCGATCTTTACGCCAGGCCTCGGCGTCGATATGCCCGTCTGCTGTCAGAGGGGCGACAAACTCATACCCGTGCCGCGTACTGCCCTGCGGAAAGTCGTGATCGCGGGCCAATTCCATGCGTACCTTGGTGAGTGTCATGCCGTTTTCCTCTTGTACTTCTTCTGAGATTTCTTGATTGGCGTTGGCCTGCACAGCAGACAATCGCGTTCTGAACGCGGTGCCTTCAGACGGCCCCAAGGCAGGGCCTCAAGCCTCATCCGACTGTTTCTTAGTGCGTCAGCAACACGGGTAATTTGGCGTCGTTCAGGACACTGCGCGTTACACCGCCGAGGACCATCTCGCGAAAGCGGCTGTGCCCATAGGCGCCCATCACCAAAAGACTCGCACCAGCCTTGTCAACTTCCCCAAGGATGGCATCGCCCAAAGCCTCTTCGCCTGGTGTAAAGGCCCAGGTCTTCGCTTTCACACCCTGCCCGGCCAGGTAGTTGGTCAATTCACTAGGCTCAGACTTGACCGAATTCTCCCGCGCCGTAATGACCACCACGCGTTCCGCTTCTTTCAAAAAGGGAACCGCGCAGGTAACGGCACGGACAGCCTCCCGGGATCCATCCCAAGCGATCGCAATCGTCTCGAGTAACGCTCCCGACGGCGGTTCGGAGACCAGCATGGCGGACCGGCCGGTATCGAACAAAGCCGCGTCTAGGGTCTGCGACAAATCGAAATCGCTATCGACGGAGGGTCTGGCCAGGATTGTCAGGTCGGCTAACCCGCCACGCTTGGCAACCTCGTCGGCCTCAACGCCCACGACATGCGTGAAGCTGACGCCAAACTCGCCGTCCTTTAGCGGTTCAGAGGCTTCGACTACTGGCAAGCCCTCACGTACACAAAGATCATCGAAGGTCCGAGAAGCCTGTTCCCGTCTGGCCTTCGCCGTATCCCTCAGACTATCGATCATCTGGCTGACGACGGTTCCCGACATGCCGTCGCCGAGAATAGGGATCGAGGCTTCCGCATCCACTTCGACATGCAGTGCCTCCACACGGCAAGCAAAGTGCTGCCCAAGCTTCAATGCCGTAGCAAGAGCATGTTCCGCCGATGGCGTTCCATCAATGACGACGAGCACTTTCGACAAGCCCATTGCGCTCTCCAATTCATCCCTAAGGTTGTCATGAAGGCATTTTATGGCGATGCCGCTGGGTCCAATATGACCTAAATCAACACACTTTACGAGGCTTCATTGAGGCACGCCGAGAGGGCCGTGCGGCTCTTCGAGGCCATGGGGATCCTGATGAAACAACACCTCGGCATGAGGAAAAACCTCCGCCAGCTGCGCTTCGATCCGATCCGTTACGGCATGCGCGTCGGCCAGTGACATCCGGCCGTCCAGCTCTACATGGCACTGCACGAAGACCTGCCGGCCGGAGGCTCTGGTGCGCAGATCGTGGATACCGAGCACGTCGTCGCTGGCCAGAATGATCTCGCTGATTTTTGCGCGCTCATCGTCGGCCAACTCCTTGTCCATCAGCATATCCATAGATCCGCGCATCAACTTCCACGCGCTCCAGAAGATATATATGCCGATCCCCAAGCCGAAGATGGGGTCTGCGAGAAGCCAACCGAACTGCGCGACAAGCAATAAGGCGACGATGACGCTGGCGTTGACCAGGACGTCGACCGAAAAATGGAGTGCGTCCGCCTCAATCACCAAGGAGCCGGTTTCACGCACCACATACTTCTGGAATTGCAACAGCCCAAGAGTTGCGACGATCGAAATGACCATGACAACGATGCCGACGGTGGTCGCTTCCACCTCTCGCGGTTCCAACAAACGCTGGCTGACTTCCAGAAGCAGGAAGACTGCAGATCCGCCGATGAAGGCGGACTGGCCCAATGCCGCCAGAGGCTCGGCTTTGCCATGACCGAACCGATGGTCATGATCCGCTGGCGTAAGAGCCGCGCGAACAGCCAAGAGATTTATGACGGAGGCCGCAACGTCCAGCAGCGAATCGACCAGAGTTGAGAGGAGGCTGACCGAATGGCTCAACCACCAGGCGCCGAGCTTGAGCAAAACCAAGGCGGAGGCGGTTCCGACTGAGGCATAGGTCGCAGCTCTCAGGAGCCGTGCGGCGCGATCACTGGATATCGCGCCAGTCCGATCACGCTGCACCGCCTCTTCGTTCCCCTGATCGCTCATATCCCCAAAACCCAGAATGCGTCAGACCTATTGGAGCGCCCCCCTAAGCAGGCCTGACAGCTTACCCATCAAGGATAAAGGCGTTCAGTCGCCCACCCCTCGCCACTCCGCTCGTAAACAAGACGGTCGTGAAGCCGGAATGCACCGTCCTGCCAGAATTCGATCCGCCCCGGCATGACCCGGAAACCGGACCAGTAGTCAGGCCGCGGCACGGCGCCGACCGCATGCTTCGCCGCATAGATCGCCACTCGTTTTTCCAGTTCGAAGCGGCCCTCCAGAGGCCGAGACTGCTGGCTTGCCCAAGCGCCAATCTGACTCTGTCGCGGCCGGCTTGCAAAGTAGGCGTCTGCTTCCTCGGAGGTGACGGTCTCAACTTCACCTTCGATCCGAACACAGCGCCGTAACGATTTCCAATGAAACAATAAGGCGGCCTTGGGCCTCGCCAAAAGCTGCTCACCCTTCCGGCTTTCAAAGTTCGTATAGAACACAAAACCGCGGGCATCGACGCCTTTCAGCAGAACCATGCGGGAACTCGGCATGCCATCGGCGCCCACCGTCGAGAGGCTCATGGCCGTCGGATCATTCGGCTCGCTGGCCTCCGCCTCTTTCATCCAGCTATCGAAGACGTCGAAGGGATCAGCGGGGGTGTTGTCTCGAATCATTTTTCGCTTTCTTTAAAGACTTCCAACTGTGTTAGGCCGCCCCCCAGCCAACTGCCGTTCTGGCACGGCTTGACGCTGTCGGCATGCAACGCCAAATCCGAGGCAAAGCTTAAAGCGTCGCGGGGACCGAAGACAATGTCTTACCGGAATTGTGGCCGAGAATCCTGCGCTGAAACCCGGCCTTGCCACAAGGAAAGCCATCTTTGGCCCAACTCTTGCCTTATCTCTTTGGAAAAGGATGATTTTCTGGGGAACAGACTATAGAATCGGCTTCACATGCGACAAAGCGAGTGCGCAGAGATCGAAAGAACGGACAGATGAAAATCAAATCCATAGCTATTGCGATGACCCTCCTGATGTTGACCGCCGCCTGCGATAAGAACGGCGATGGTCCCGGGACGAAGCAAACCATCGGCACCCTTCTCGGCGGTGTTGGCGGCGCAGTGGCGGGCGCACAGATCGGCAGTGGCAGGGGGCAGTTGGTTGCGACCGCTGCCGGTGCTCTGCTCGGGGCCCTGGTGGGCAGTGAGCTTGGAAAATCACTGGACGAGGCAGATAAACTTAAGGCCGAACAAGCCTATACTAAAGCGACAACGGCGCCCATCGGCCAGGAGATTACTTGGGACAATCCCGACAGCGGCAATTCCGGAACGGTCACCGCGACCCGCGAAGGCACGGCTGAAAATGGAAACTACTGCAGAGAGTTCCAGCAACAGGTCAGCATTGGCGGTAAAGAAGAAACGGCCTATGGCGTCGCCTGCCGACAGCCTGATGGCTCCTGGCAGATTCAATCCTGATGCCGTTTCTGTCCGGGGAGACGAAACCCCGCGTGACATAGTTTATGCTCCCTGTGAAACTGTCTAGCGACCGCGCTTAGACAGAAAACACTCCGCTCTCCCGCGGACAAAACGGCGATAGAACAGGTCATGAAAGATCCCTATAAAACGCTGAACGTCTCAAAGACAGCCAGCGCCGAGGAAATCAAATCAGCCTATCGTGGGCTGGCGAAAAAGCTGCACCCCGATCTCAATCCCGGCAACGCAGCGATCGAACAGCAGTTCAAGGAGGTCTCTCAAGCCTACGGTATTCTGGGTGACGCGGAAAAACGCCGCAAATTCGACGCCGGTCAAATTGACGCCTCCGGACAGGAAACGCCCTGGAAAGGGGGTTACTACCGCCAACACGCTGGCGACAGCGGAAAGTACAGCCGATACGATTTCGGCGAGGATATCGACGTCGGCGATATCTTCTCCGATCTCTTCGGCGGCCGGGCACGCAGACAACAGCAGCAACAGCACACGGTCCGGCGCAAGGGCGCCGATGTCTCTTACGCCGTCGACGTGGATTTCCTGGAAGCGGCAGCCGGCGCCACGAAAAGGATCCGTCTGGGCGAAGGAAAAACCCTCGACGTACGCATTCCGCCGGGAACCGAGGACGGTCAGAGCCTCCGCCTCAAGGGGCAGGGAATGCCGGGAATCGGCGGGGCTCCTGCCGGAGATGCCCTGATTGAGGTCGAAGTTCGCTCGCACCCCGACTTTTCCCGCGAGGACGCTAACATTACACTCACCCTGCCGATTTCCCTGCAGGAAGCCGTGCTCGGTGGCGCTATTACCGTCCCGACGGTTGCTGGCAAAGTTTCCATGAAAATCCCAGCCGGTTCGAACACGGGCACGACCTTGCGCCTGAAGGGCAAAGGTGTACCGGCGCGCGGCGGCAACCCTGCGGGGGATCAGTTCGTTCGGCTCGAGGTGGTCCTTCCTGATCGCCCGGACGAGGAGCTCAAGCGGTTCGTCGAAGGCTGGGCAGAGAACAATAAGTACGACCCGCGAAGCAAAAGAGATCCGAGTTAGTTCGGAAGACCTTTCGCGGCGGACAAACGAAGGTATGGGGCGAACAATGCGTAAAACCGTAGACGACCTGGTCGATGAATTCGACGTAACAGCCTCGGAAATCACCATCTGGATCGAGCAGAACTGGGTACTGCCGAGCGAAGAGGATGGCGAGTATCACTTCGATGAAGATGACTTTGCGCGCGTCCGCCTGATTGCGGAACTACGCCGCGACATCGGCGTCAACGAGGAGGCCATGCCCGTGGTTCTGCGGCTGTTGGACCAAGTCTACGGACTCCGCCGAGCCCTTGAGCAGCTCAACGGTGCGATCCAGGAACTGCCCGAAGACGCCAAGGCCATGCTGGAAGAAAACCTACGCCGGTCGACTGAAGGTTAAGGGCGGTTCAGCGACCGGCGCCATTGCAAGCAACTCAGCCAGCGAGCGCTCGGTTACCTGTTCACCGCGTAGGCTGAGAGCGGTAATGACCTCACCGACGTTTTCAGGCCAGCCTTCGCCCGGGTCCAGCGTAAGATCCAATGAAACCATAAGATCCTTCAGTTTGGCGCAGGTCAGATCGCGCGACAAAACCCATTTCGCCCCCGAGGTGCGGGAGACAAAACCGTCCCGGCGTAGCCCGCTGAGCACATCTCCGAGCTCATCGAATCCGGCAGGCATTCCCGCCACCAAGCTGAGTTCACGCACTTTTCGGCCATCCTGAGCCGCCTTCTGCAGACGAGCGAGGATCGAGAGGCCCAAAGCGAGGCGGGCTCCAGGAGCGCCGCAGTTCGCTCCGCGGCGTGAGTTGGCGCGCCACTCCGGTAGGGACGCGGCAATCTCGGCGCCGAACAGGATCACCGCCCAAGAGAGATACATCCAGACCAGGAAGATCGGCACGGCTGCGAGTGCGCCGTAGAGCGCCTCATAAGACGGAAAGTGCGTGAGATAGAGTGCGAAGCCCTTCTTCAGCAACTCGAATAAAAATGCCGCCACGGCCGCACCAAAGACGGCGTGCCGGAAGCGGACCGGGCGATTGGGCACCACCAGATAAAGCAGGGTAAAGGCGATAATCGACAACAGGGCCGGCAGGAACTGCGTGACGTCGAAGAAGGAACGGGTATAGCCGTCGATCCCCGACCATTCGACCATCGCGAAACCGTAGCTCGAGAGCGAAAGCGAGGCGCCGATCAGCAAGGGTCCAAGGGTTAGCAGGGCCCAGTAGACCAAAAGCTTGAGAAACAGCGCCCGCTGGTCCGCCACCCTCCAGATCGCGTTGAAGGCACTGTTGATGGTTGAGAGCAGTAACAGAGCCGTCACCGCCAGTGCGAGAACGCCTATTCCGGTTGTCTGGGTCGCATTCTCCACGAAGGATGTGAGCTGATCACTGATTTCGATCCCAGCGTCAGGCAGGAAGTTGCGGAAAACCCAGGACTGAAGCTGTACACGCGCCTCCGAGAAGGCCGGAAAGGCGGACAAGATGGTCAAGGCAATCGTCATCAAAGGCACAAGTGCCAGGAGCGACGAATAGCTTAAGGCCGCGGCAGAGCGCGCACAGCTGTCTTTGATGAAGCGTTTGCCCGCGTAAAGCAGGATGTTAGGCAGATCGAGCAAGCTTTTGACCGGCCGCGGACTGGTCATCGCCCTTAAGGTCCCGACGGGATCGAATCGGTCCGACATGGATCACCCAATTCACATTTTGTGTATGACTGTTTCACCTTAGCACGGCAAAAGCGCTTTCCCCTTCATTCAATTGACCTTAGGGCCTTCCGGAGCCTACAAAGACCGCAGAAAAGCCCCCTTTTGTCGCCTTTGACCCGCCGGGTCATTGGTGTAGGATGCGGCCTCTCTCAAGAGTGGTGTTACAGCGAGGAAATGAATGTCTGATTCGCAACCGATCATGGCCGGCAAACGCGGGCTCGTCATGGGCGTGGCGAACGATCGATCGATCGCCTGGGGAATCGCCGCACAGGCGCACGCGCAGGGCGCAGAGCTGGCGTTTACCTATCAGGGCGATGCCTTGGCCAAGCGGGTCAAGCCGCTCGCAGAATCGGTCGGTTCCGATGTGGTGTTGCAGTGTGACGTCACCGATGACGCCAGCGTCGATGCGGTGTTCGAAGCCCTGGAACAGAAGTGGGGCAGCATTGATTTCGTCGTCCACGCGATCGCCTATGCGGATAAAGAAGAACTGAAGGGCCGTTACGTCGACACCAGCCGCGAGGGCTTCCTGCGCAGTCTGGATATCTCCTGCTATTCCTTCACAGCTATCGCCCAGCGCGCTGTGCCCCTTATGAAAAACGGCGGCAGCCTGCTCACCCTGACCTACTATGGCGCAGAGCAGGTTATGCCTCATTACAACGTCATGGGCGTGGCCAAGGCCGCCCTTGAATCCAGCGTACGCTATCTCGCCGCGGATCTGGGCAACGAAGGCATCCGGGTGAACGCCATTTCGGCAGGCCCCATCAAGACCCTGGCAGCTTCCGGCATCGGCGACTTCCGCCATATCCTGAAGTGGAACGAGTACAACTCGCCCCTTCGTCAGAACGTTTCGATCGAACAGGTCGGTGGTGCGGGTCTCTACCTGCTCTCAGACCTTTCGAGTGGGGTCACCGGCGAAGTCCATCACGTCGACTCCGGCTATCACGTCGTCGGCATGATGGCGGTCGACGCCGCACCGCAGCTCGCCGATTTGCTGGCCAACTTCAATCCGCAGTCCTGATCGAAACCTATGCCCGGTAACGCCTTCGGCGAAAGCTTCCGCTTCACCACCTGGGGTGAAAGCCACGGCCCTGCAATCGGCTGCGTGATCGACGGCGTGCCGCCGCGCATCCCGTTGCAGGAGTCCGATCTGCAGGGCTGGCTGAACGCCCGCAAGCCAGGCCAGTCACGCTTTACCACCCAACGCCAGGAAGCCGACGAGGTGAAAATCCTCTCCGGCGTCTTCGAGGGGGTAACGACGGGTACGCCGCTGTCTCTTGTCATCGAGAATACGGACCAGCGCTCCAAGGACTACAGCGACATTAAGGACAAGTTCCGTCCCGGTCACGCCGACTACACCTACTGGACCAAGTACGGTGTGCGCGACTATCGCGGTGGCGGGCGGTCCTCGGCGCGTGAAACCGCCATGCGCGTGGCGGCCGGCGGCGTCGCGCGCAAGGTCCTCGATCATGTTCTGCAAGAGGGCGTCACTGTCCGCGGCGCCTTGGTTCAGATGGGCCCTCACAAGATCGACCGCGAAAAGTGGGACTGGGCCGAAACCGGCAAGAACCCTTTCTGGTGTCCCGATGCAAAAGCCGCCGCCGACTGGGCCGATATTCTGGACAAGGCCCGCAAGAGCGGCTCATCCCTAGGTGCCGTGGTCGAAGTGGTCGCTAGTGGCGTCCCTGCCGGACTGGGCGAACCGGTTTACGATAAGCTGGATGCCGACCTGGCCAAGGCCATGATGAGCATCAACGCGGTCAAGGGCGTCGAGATCGGCGCCGGCTTCGCGTCGGCCGCCTTCTCAGGCGAGGAAAACGCCGACGAGATGCGCATGGATGGCAACAAGATCGCCTTCTCCTCCAATCAGGCCGGTGGCGTGCTCGGCGGCATCAGCAGCGGCCAGGACGTGGTGGTGCGCTTCGCGGTCAAACCGACCAGTTCGATCCTCAGCCCGCGCAAGACCGTGGACATCTTCGGCAAGGACACCGAGATCTTCACCAAGGGCCGTCACGATCCCTGCGTCGGTATCCGGGCGGTTCCGGTCGGCGAGGCCATGATGGCCGTTGTGTTGGCGGATCATCTGCTCCGCAACCGGGCGCAGTGCGGCTGACCCGCAGACTGGCTAAATCGCTGCAGGCTTAGTTTCGTTTGAAACCGGCAACCAGTTCAACATGGCCGGACCAGGGGAACTGGTCGACCGGCGTCACCTCTGTCAGTGCGTATCCACCCTCAACCAGGATCCGAGCATCGCGGGCAAAGGTATTGGGATTGCAAGAAACTGCAACGATCGTTGGAATCGAGGATTCGGCCAGTTCCTCAGCCTGATCCTTGGCGCCCGCGCGCGGCGGATCGAAGACCACGCAATCCCCGCCGTCCAATTCATCCGCACTCACCGGCTGGCGCATCAGGTCGCGCTGCTCAACCGTGATTCGGTTGGCCAGGTCGGCGCGCCGCGCCGCGGACCAGAGAGCGGCCACTGAGCGTTCGTCCCCCTCCACGGCATGTACGCGCGCCCGCTTAGCCAGCGGCAGGCTGAAAGTCCCCGCGCCTGAGAAAAGATCGGCCACCGTCTCGGCGCTTTCGGGCACAAGCGCCAGGACCAGATCGGTCAGGCTCTGCTCGCCTTCGACGCTCGGCTGCAGAAAGCCGCCGGGCACCGGCTCGACGGCGACGCCCCCGAAGGTGATCTTCGGGCTACGGCGGACAACCAGCGGCTCGTTCTCTTCTTCCGGATGCTGCCAGGAGAGACGCGCGACATCTTCGGCTTCGGCAAAAGCCACCCAGGTTTCGCGTGCCTGGAGATCGAGGCGCGCCGCCGAGGTGATCAGGATATCCGGACCGGTTTCTGTCTCGGTCACCACCAGTTCTGCACTCTCGCGGTCTTCGAGGAGATCAGCGAGCGTCACCCGCAAAGGCGCGATCAAATCGCGCAGGCGCTGTGTCACTAGAAAGCAGGTTTCGAGATCGACAATGAGATGGCTCTCGCGGCCGTTAAAACCGAGCCGCAGCTTCTTGCCCTGTTTCAACGCGCGCAGGGACATCCGGCGACGACTACCCGGCGCGATCCGCTTCAGGGGCTTCACCACATCAGCGTCGAAACCACGCCGCGCGAGGGCCTGGATCACGATATCACGCTTCCAGGCGCTGTAAGGCTTCAGATCGAAATGCTGGACCGTGCAGCCACCGCAGGGGCCGTAATGCGGACAAGGCGGATCGACCCGGCCAGGACCGGTTTCAATCAGTTCGACCACCTCCGCCTTGAGGCCGCCGGCCCGCTCCCCCTGGATCCGGGCAATGACCCGATCACCCGGCAGAGTCATGGGCAGATAGACCGGCCGGCCGTCGAGTTGGGTCACACCATCGCCGCGCGCGCCCAGTGTCTCCACGGTCACCTCGACCTGCCGTCCGCCGCCGCGCCGTGCTTTCCGCCGCATCGCCTGATGATCCTTGTTGCTGAAAATTGGCCGCAGATTAGTCATTCCCACTCATGGCGCAAGAAAAGTCGCATAACCCGTGGCAAAGGTTACAATAGGCCGACATCGCCCCTGCCCCTCGGAATGCCTCCCCCCGTGACCAGCCTCAACCGTATCGATCTCATCCGCCCCGACGCACCGGAGCTGGCCGCACGCGGCCCCTTTGCCGTCGGCGTGCGCTATCTCGAGCTTGTCAACGGCGGCCAGATCGACGTTCCGAACTTCCACGAGGGACAGTCCCCACCGCTCTACGACCGGAAGCTGCCGCTGGAGATCTGGTATCCGGCCGACGCGCCAGCCGAAGCTGCCGGCTGCAGCTATCAAACGTTGCTCCGCGACGGCGTAACGCCGGTGATCCTGCATGGCAGAGCGACTAGAGATGCTGTCCCTTTGACGGCGGAGGGCCCCTTTCCCCTGGTCATCCTCTCGCACGGCTATCCCGGAAACCGTTTCCTCATGAGTCATCTGGGTGAAAACCTGGCGTCCAAAGGCTATGTCGTCGCCTCGATCGAGCACAGCGACAGCACCTACGAGAACAAGGCTGTCTTTGCCTCGACATTGCTGCACCGACCGTTGGACCAGGTCTTCGTACTCAACGAACTCGACCGGCTCGCGGGCCTGGCGGATCATTTTCTCGCCGGTCTGGTCGGCGCCTCCAGATCCGCGATCATTGGCTACTCCATGGGCGGCTACGGTGCACTGATCGCCGCTGGTGGTGGCGTCACGGAGGGCGCCGTAAGAGACAAGACAGCCCCGCCCGCAAATCTCCTGGCCCAACATCAGGCCGGCAGCGCAAGTCTCGCGGCCTTGATGGATCATCGCATCCGGGCCGTGGTGCCCATCGCACCCTGGGGCCGCCAGCGGGATATCTGGGATGCACAGGGGCTCTCCGAGATCAAGATACCAATGCTGCTCATCGCCGGGGAACGTGACGAGGTCTCAGGCTACGAGAAAGGTGTACGAGCGATCTTTGAAGAAAGCACAGGCTGTTCACGCCACCTTCTGACCTTCCGAAACGCAGGTCACAGCGTCGCGGCACCGATCCCGGCGCCACAAGAAGCCTGGAAAGCGGAACACAGCGCGGATCTCAATCCCTACAGCCACTACGCCGATCCGGTCTGGGACACGCCGCGCATGAATAATATCGCCCAGCACTTCATTACGGCGTTCCTCGAGAGTCACCTGAAGGGAGACCGCCTCAAGGAACGCTACCTGACACCAGGGAACTGGGTCGGTTTCCCCAAAGGCACAGCCGAGGGTTTGGAACTGAAAAGCCGGGTTGGGCGATAACCCCATATAAGGAACAGTGAAATGAGCGCACCCCCAAGTTTACGGCGTAAGGACAAAGCCATGCCGGAGGCTCAAGCCAGAGCTTTTCTCGAGCAGGGCTATTGCGGCCGTCTGGCGACACTGGGGCCGGATGGCTATCCCTATTGCGTCCCCCTGCTCTACCTCGTGATGGACGGCAAGGTCTATCTCCACAACGCCCGCGCCACGGGTCATCTCAGAGACAACGTTCAGTTTTGCGAGAAAGCCTGTTTCGAAGTGGATGAGGCTGGGCCGGTATTCGATTACGGCCGCTTCGAATGCGACTCCACCCTTGCCTATCAAAGCGTGATCCTGTTCGGCGAGATCCGGATCGTCGAAGACGAGGCACTCCAGCATCGATTCTTCGACGCCCTCATGGCCAAATACCGCACGCAAGGCCCGGAGCGCCCCAAGAGCTTCTATCCACGCATGAAAGACATAACGGTCTACGAGATGACCATTGAACGCCTGACCGGCAAAGTCAGCCCGCTGTTCGATGCTTCAGAGCAATGGCCGGCAAAGGACAGAACGAAAACCCCGAACGCCGTCCCGCCCGGGTCTGCATAATCCCCTAACTCATCGCCGCCGCATCATCTCCGTCGCTGGGGGCGTCTGCGATCTTGCGGCGCAGGAAGTCGATGTGCAGGCGCAGGGTATAGGCGTTGGCCGCGAAGCCGGTGGGTACGGACACCTTTTCGACCGACTGCTCGATCTCATCCAAGCGCGCCGTTGCCTCTTCGCGCGAGATGGTATTGGCGCGCAGCTTGTCGTCCAGGGCCTGGAGTTCCTTGTACCAGCGATTCACTTTGGAGCGCATGCGCCAGCTGTAGGTCGGCGGCAGCAGCTTGAAGAGTGGATAAAGCAGCGTGAGAAGCGGCAGCAGCAGAATCTTCAAACGGTCGATCAGGTTAGCCGCCCAGAAGGAAAGGTAACGCTGCAGAAAAGGTGGCCCCTCGTCATAGAAACGCCTAGCTGCCGGCTCCAAAGGAAAGGTCACAAAGTTGCCGGTCGGAAAGGCGCCTGGCTTCTCCAGACGTCCGCCGCCGCGATGCGCGTCGCGCATGGTCAAGAGCAACAGATCGGCTAGCGCGGGATGAAGACGTGGCGAAGCTACGATGGTCGCCGTGGGCGCCAGCAGAACCTTGTCTTCTTCTGGCAGATTAGCCGCCAGATCTATGGTCCCTTTGGGAAGAAGCACCTTGGAGAGATAGTGATCCCGTCGAACGTAGGCATCCGCCCGTTCGAAGTTCATCAGCGCGATACCCGGCGCTTCCAGCAGGTTCCGGATTCGAGGCGAAGTCGCCGAGGTCACAAAGATCGCGGCATCGATCACACCCGACAAGAGCGCTTTTTCGGCAGCGGCTCCGGCCAGAGGTGTAAGATCGGCGGTTTCGCCCGTGATTCCGTTGTCGGCCAAAAGATCGAGAGCGACCGCCCGCGTACCGCTGCCTTCGGCGCCAACGGCAATACGCAGGCCAGAAAGTTCGGTGAGACGACGCGGTTCTTTTTCGCTTTCGCTGCGGACAAAAACCCAAAAGGGTTCGTAGTAGACACTGCCCAACGAACGCAGATCCGGATGTTCGATCGGCTCACCGATTCCACTCTGCATAAAGGCGACGGCGACTTCCGACGACTCGCCCGCCAGCAAAGCCAGGTTCTCCCGCGACCCCGCGGTCGTCTTTAACTCCAGTTCAATGCCTTCCGCGCGAAAACGCTCGGCATAGAGTTTGCCGAAGGCGTTGTAGGCGCCGCTTTCCGAACCGGTCGCCATGACAATCCGGCTCGGCGGCGGCGGTCCGACGAACTGATAGGCAACCACAAATCCCGCAACGACCAGGATCAGGGCCGGCGCAACAACCGCGATCTGCGCCCAAAGGCTCTGAAAAAGCCGGCGTCGCTTATCACCGTTCTTTAAGGGCTTGTTCCTGTTGTTTTCCGATCCGCCAACCATGCGGCCCCTCTTCCCCGATCAGGCACATTTATCGTCTGTCTCGGAGCTGTATCTTCGAGAGGACGCGCAGCCTTTTTTTAAAAGGTGTCATCTCAGTTGAATCGGGGCAAGAGTTCCTTGCTGCGCAGGCGTCACGAATCCTCAGGCGTGACCGCTCGGCGCGCCGTCGGCGAAGAGGCGTTCGCCTTGTTCGTCGATGATCTGCTGCCCCTTACGGATGGCGAAGGTCTCGGCTTCTTCCCGCGAAGTAAAGAGATCGGCACGGATAAAAATCCGCTCCATATCGCCGTCGTCACCGGGCTTTATAATAACGCCAGAAAGACGCCATTGGCTGTCCGCTCTTTCCGGTGCCGCCCGGATCTTGAAGCCTTCGTACTCAACCGCCTCACTGGGCTTTGGGGTGTCCTCCCCTTCAGCCGGTTTACCGGTCAAACCGCCGAGAATGCGTGATAGAAAAGATGCCATGGTCTTAATCTAGCATGTCAGCGCAAAGCTGCAATCATCCGCATCACTTAGAGCCACCGTCGAACCCGCGCCTTGTAGCCGATGTACTCCTCGCCGAACTTGGCTTCCAGATAGGCCTCCTCCCGCGCGATCACATAGTGGCGGATGACGAAAAGCGTAGGAATCAGCAGCAGAAGCGCCGGCAGGCTAGCGGCCGCGATGGACAACCCCGCATAGACAAAGGCCATCGCCAGATAGATGGGATTGCGGCTGCGGCCATAGATGCCGTCATCGATGATGTTGCTGGTCGGTTTCCAGGGCTCGATGCTGGTGCCGGCCCGCCGAAAGCGGGGCGCACTGACCGCCAGCAGACCAAACCCGATCAGAACCAGAACGCCACCCGCCAGATTCCACCCTAAAGTGGCCAGCTGACCGTCAAACCAGCGAGAGTCGTAAGAAAGACCGGCCAACAGCGGGATCAGAAAGATCAGCGGCGGCGGAAAACGAACGCCTGCATGATCAGGTGGACTGCCAGGGCTCTCAGCGCTCATTTGTCCGCCCCCCAGCTGTGCGCATGGCGTGGCAGTCCGTCATTGATATCAGACCAGGATAAACGCTCTGCATAGTGAACGTGAAAGTCCGGCTGAAGCTCTTCCGGGTTTTCCAGACTAGCGGCATAGAAGTGTATTTCATGGGGCAACTGATCGGTTTCGTATGCCATGGGCGTCCCGCAGTTGGCGCAGAACAGCCGCCGGACCCCTGGAGAAGAGACATAGACGCTGGGTTGTGCCCCGGTGAAACGGTAGGCCTTGCGGGGAACACCCATGAACGTGGCAAAAGCCGACGAGGTGTTGCGCCGACAGCTTTCGCAGTGGCAGTGACCTCGCCAGTTTTCCCGTCCGTCGTACTCAAAGGTGACCTGCCCGCAGAGACAGCGACCGCGCTTTGTCGTCATGTTGGTTCCTCCTACCACCTGCGCACCACATTTATATTGTGTCCAAATCGGGCGCTTTGCTATCTGTGATTTCAAAGCTCACGAAAATGCAGAAGGCCACACGATGGTTTCGGATGACAGTCAGAACATCAGCAAAACCTCTCCGGTTTCGCTGGTCGAGATCACCGCCGAAACGGTTGGTTCGATCGCGGCGCTGGATGTGGCACCGTCGCAACGCCATTTCGTCGCCGACAATGCGTTCTCCATGGCCGAAGCCAATTTTGACAAGGGCGCATGGTTTCGCGCAATCTATGCCGAGCAAACACCCATCGGTTTCGTGATGCTGCACGACCCCAGCCTGCCGGGTGCCAAACCTATGGACGATAGCGGCGGCAGCGATATCTGGCTTTGGCGTTTCATGATCGCCGAGCCTTTCCAAAAACTCGGCCTGGGTCGCAAAGCCATCGACTTGATCGTTGAACACGCCCGCAGCCGTCCTGGCATGACGCAACTGCTCGCCAGCTACGTTCCTGGCCCTGGGTGCCCCCGCGATTTTTATTTGAAGTTCGGCTTTAAAGAGACAGGCCGCACCTGCGCCGAAGGCACAGAGAACGAAATAGCCCTACCGCTCTAAACAACATCTGCTTTAAGCCAAAACTGTCACCATGCCCCAGGCGACAAAGGCATAGCGCGCGGCTTTCGCGACGACGACGATTAGAATGAAAGGCAGGAAAGGCGTCCGCATAACACCGGCAATCAGCGTGATGGGATCGCCGATCAGCGGCATCCAGGAAAGCAGCAACGACCAGACACCCCAGCGCCGGTACCAGGCTTCTGCGCGCACGAATTCATCTTCGTTGACGGGAAACCATTTGCGATCCCGGTAGTGCGAGAAGAAACGACCCAGAACCCAATTCACCAGCGAACCAAGAGAGTTTCCGGCGGTCGCAACAAGAACCAGGATCACCAAGGGGCCCATGCCGCTCCGGGTCAACGCACCACCATCCGCCGCCAGCAGTGCGGTCAAAAAGACCTCCGAACTGCCGGGCAGCAGGGTCGCGGAGGTGAAGGCGCTGGCGAACAAGGACCAAAGCGCTAGCATGCTCACTTAAGGAACTCTCCTGTCCCACGCCGCCGTCATCGATTCCCCCCTCGCTCGTAAGGATGTGTGAAGAGATCTGCCGGAGCAAGAGATGCGACGAAAATAACGTTGTCGCCACGTGAAAACGAACCCTATATACCGAGTCACTATGGGGTGAGTTCGTGTATTTTCCCGGCCACCTGAAGTCTTACTTGCCACCTGCCGCATAACCAACGGGAGCCAGTCCGAAACCATGAAGGTCATTCTCTTTTTGCTGAAATGCCTGGTCGGGCTCTTCGCGACGCTTGGGTTTCTCATTGTCCTCGTGATCGGGTTTTCGCTGTCGGTGGTGCGCGACGATATCGCGCGGTTCGACTACCGGCCCGCTCCTATGCCCGATCGCATCGTGCTGCAGCTGGATCTCTCCCAAGGAGTTAGCGAAGCAAGCCCGCAGTCGCCCTTTGGCAGGGCCTCCGGCGGTGGCCTGGTGCTACGCGACCTGGTCGATGCGCTCTCACGCGCCGGCAGCGATCCTCGCGTTGCCGGCGTCATCGCCCGTGTCGGACGAGGCCAAATCGGGATCTCGCAGGTTCAGGAATTGCGCGAAGCCGTGACGGACTTTCAGTCAACCGGCAAGTTCGCCCTGGCATTCGCGGAGTCATTCGGCGAGGGCGGCAACGGGACGCTGCACTACTACCTCGCCTCCGCCTTCGAAGAAATCTGGCTACAGCCTTCTGGCGATCTCGACATTACCGGCATCCGTTTGGAAAGCCCCTTCATCCGTGGCCTGCTCGACGAATACCGGGTCAAACCGCGATTTGGGCAACGAGAGGAATACAAAGGCGCCGCCGGCTTCCTGACCGACTACGCCATGACCGAACCGGTCCGGCAGAATTTGCAGCAGCTGGTGGATTCCTGGCACAGCCAGATTGTCGTAAGCGTCGCGGCAAGGCGAGGCCTCGATGTCGAAAATCTGCGCAGTCTGATCGATCGCGCCCCGCTTTCCGCCTCAGAGGCCAAGGACGCGGGCCTGGTCAGCGAGTTGGGTTACTGGGACGCGGTCGTCGACAAGATCCTGCCGGGTAGCGATCAAGCATCTGTCTCTATCGGCGACTACTACGCCGGCCTCGAGCGCAACAACAGTGAAGGCCCGGTCATCGCCATGGTGCATGGTGTTGGTGCAATCGCTCTTGCCGAGAGTGACGATGGCGCCTTCGGCGGTTCGCAGGTGATGGGCTCGGACACCATTGCGCAAGCGCTTTCCGATGCCATTGAAGACCCTGACGTCGCCGCGATTGTCTTCCGGGTCGACAGCCCCGGCGGATCCTACGTTGCTTCGGACACCATCTGGCGTGAAGTGGTGCGGGCCCGCGAAGCCGGAAAGCCCGTAATCGTCAGCATGGGCGCTCTGGCCGCCTCCGGCGGCTACTTCGTCTCCGCCGCCGCCGAACGCATTGTTGCCAATCCGGCCACTGTTACCGGCTCGATCGGCGTGGTCGCCGGCAAGGTCGTGCTGGAGGATCTCTGGCGCGAGTTCGATGTCAACTGGGATGGCGTTCAAGCGGGCAAGAATGCCGGCATATGGAGCGGCAACAGCGACTTCACCGGCCCGCAATGGCAGTTGCTGCAACGGTCCCTTGACCGGGTTTATGCCGACTTCACGCAAAAGGTGGCGGAAGGCCGGGGCATGCCTTTGCCCGAGGTCTTAACCTCCGCCAAAGGACAGATCTGGACCGGGCAAGATGCCAAAGACCTGGGGTTGGTCGATGAACTGGGCGGCTTTACCACAGCATTGAAATTGGCCCGCGCCGCAGCTGGCTTGAACGAAGGACAGCCGCACCGGCTGCGCGTGCTCCCAGAGCAGGAATCCTTCGAGGATCTGTTGCGTGACTTCCTTGCCGGCAATTTCAACGGACCGGGCATCACGGGTGTTATTCGCAGCCTGACCCGCTTGGCCGAGGCAGCCGGTCCCTTTGTCGAAGCCATGGAAGCCGTGAAGGCGGACCCGCGCAGCCGGCAACTGGAGGCCCCCTATCTGCGCGTCGCGGACTAAGGCGTTTTAAGCCTCGCGCTCTGCGGCAATAAGAAACTCGGTATTGCCTTCAGGCCCTCTGATCGGGCTTTCCGTGATGCCGATCACGGTCCATCCAGGCAGTGAGGCGACCCATTCGCGGATCTCCTCGCAGACCTTCTGATGCAGTTCCGGGTCCCGAACCACGCCGCCCTTACCCACCAGCGCCTTACCTACCTCGAACTGAGGTTTGATCAGTGCCAGTAGCCGCGCACCTGGACGGGTAAAACCCAACGGCGCCGGTAAGACGGTTCGCAGCCCGATAAAGCTGGCGTCGCAAACCACCAGATCGACCGGCACGGTGATCTGTTCGTCGGTCAGGTGCCGGGCGTTACAACGTTCCAGCACAACCACCCGCGGATCCTGGCGCAGCTTCCAGGCCAGTTGTCCGTGGCCCACATCAACGGCGAAAACCTTCTCCGCCCCCTTGGTCAGCAGCACATCGGTGAAACCTCCGGTCGAGGCGCCGACATCCAGCGCGGTAAGACCCGTGGGGTCGATGTCGAAGCTCTCAAGACCTTTCACGAGTTTCAGTCCACCGCGACTGACCCAGGGATGGTCCTGTCCCTTGAGTTCCAGGGCGGCATCCTCTGCAAGGGTCTGACCTGGTTTATCGATGCGGCGGGTGTCGCTGTAGACCAAGCCGGCCATGATCACAGCCTGGGCACGGCTGCGGCTCTCCACCAAACCGCGCTCCACCAGAAGCTGATCGACGCGTTGCTTTCGGACCTTGTTCATTGAAGAAACACACGACTTCAGCGCTGTCTAAGGTAGATAAAACCGATTCGGATAAATCGATTTTGCATCATGTAAGGCATGCACATCAGCCAATAATTCACAAACGTGTAAATATGTCTTAATATAAAATTAAAAGTTGAATTAAATTCAGGGCTACTGATTTTCATCCCGCCGAGCATTGTTTAGTTCAAATTGGGAGGCAGACATGGCCATCTATGTTCCGGATATTCAAGTTTCAGAACAAGATTGGAGAAACGACCGAACCTTAAATGGCAAATGGGTTGCATTTGCAACAGTAATCCGGCCACCAGAAGCAGAGTACGCATGGATTGATAGCAGAGATCCAATGCAAGATATTAATTTCAGTCTAGAACTCAGTTCCAATGAGGCGAACCGCGCAATGACTGAACCCAATGCCCCTGTTGTGTGGGTACAACCAGCTCACTACTCGTTCTTCACCAAACCTGGAGTGCGATCAGAGGTCAATCTTGATCTTAGAGTACGGGAAGGCGCGCAAGTCGTTGACGATAGATTATCATTTATCGTGACCCTCCAGTTCACAGCGAACGAGCCGAGCTATATTTTCGCACTATTATTAGGAGGAATGATCCCACTTCGCTAAAACGTAACGAATTGCGAGAACTTAAAACACCAGGTCCATTTATAAGAAACACCTAATGTTATTTGCCATTTGATTTGTTTATACAACAATAGCTAACCAGTTACTATCGAAATGACTAGCGGCAGCTAAATGAGTGAAGTGATCCGGGTGGCCTGTAAGACCTATCGCGGCGATCTCGCGGCGGTACGTAAGAACTTCGCCCTGAGCCGCGCGGGACAGGATGTCTGCATCCGCCTGGAATGCCAGCCGCCTGGGCTGCCGCAAGCGGACTGGATCGAGGTCTTCGTCAGCCGTCGGGATATCTATCTGATCGGCCTGCGAAATGAAAACGTAGGGATCAAATTCGTCGACAGCAATCCACTCATCGACAACGTAGATTTCTCACGCACCCTGGACTTCAGTCCGAACTATTCGATCCTGGGTGCCTGGAACGAGAGCTTCGTCTATCGGGACATCTGGCCCTTCCACAATGCGATTGCCAAACTTGCGGCCGTGACCAAGAACTCCACCTTCGGCCCACAGGAAAGCCGGGCACTGATTCTCCTGATCTTCATCGTCTCGGAAGCCCTGCGCTTCTGGACACTGGACAAGGCCGTCGCGGATGCCATCTGCGGCAACAGCCAGTTCCGCTTCGTTGACTGGAAAGAAAAGGTCAACAATTGGGACAATCTTTCCAAGGGCGACCAGAGCGGCGCGCTGGAAGGTGTGATTCTCCCATCGCTTTAGGGGTTCAGGCGGGCGCTAGAGCCGTCTTCTCACCACTGTAGTCCAGTGCACGGCCCAAGCGGGCGAAACGCCAGAGCAGTGCCACCGCCACCGAGGCCAGTCCCATGGCGAGCCCGATCCAGATACCAAGTCCACCCATGTTCTGAACGAAGCCCAGATAGGCGCTGGTGCCGAAACCGATCACCCAGTAGCCAAAAGCCGAGATCACCATGGGCATGGTCGTATCTTTCAGGCCGCGCAGAGCGCCAGCCCCAACGATCTGCAGACCGTCGACCAGTTGAAACAGCGCTGCAACGCCCAGGAAGGAGACTGCAAGCGCAATCGCTTCGGTGTTTTCCGGCAGAGCCGGGTCGAGGAACAGGCTGATCAGCGCCAGAGGGAAGAACCAGAACAGCAGTGCCGAAGTCATGCAGAAAACCGTCGAGAGGCCGGCGGAACTCCAGCCAGCACGCCAAACCGCTTCGGCATCGCGGCGCCCTGCCGCCAGCCCGACCCGGATGGTTGCCGCGTGGGACACGCCCAGAGGCACCATGAAGGCCACGGCGGCGCACTGCAGCGCGATCGCGTGACCAGCGGTTGCTGCCACGCTGATCAGGCCCATCATGAAAGCCGCGACAGAGAACATGCCGGTTTCGGAAACCACCGACACACCGATCGGCAGACCGACCTTGAGGATCGAGCCGAAGATGCTCCAGTCAGGCCGCCAGAAACGCACGACGATCGCGAAACGCTTCATGCGCCGGTCCAGCGACACGAAGGTCAGCATCACCGCAAACATGGCGAAGTTCACGACCGATGTGGTGATGCCGGCGCCCAGCAGACCCAGTGCGGGAAAGCCGAAGTTGCCGAACATCAGGGCGTAGTTGCCGAAGGCGTTGGCGAACACGCCGAAGATCGTGACCATGAGGATGGAACGCGGCCGGGAGAGCGCCGAAACGAAACACCGTAGGACGATCAACCAGAGCGCGGGCAAGAGACCCCAGACGGCCGCCCGCAGATAAAGCTCAGCCAACTCCGCATTGATCGCGGTCTGCCCAAAGGCGAGGAACACAGGCTTGACGTTGTAGATCGCGATGCCAAACGGAATCACCACCATGATGGCGACCCAGAAACCTTGGCGCACCGTACGACGAACGATCTTAAACTGCCGCGCGCCCAAAGCCTGCGCGCAGATTGGCGCGACCGCCGTCAGCAGGCCAAGGCCAAAGAAGAAAAAGGGCGTGTAGAAGGAACTGGCCAGGGTGCCCGCCGCAAGTTCCTGGGGACCGAGCCAGCCCATCATCAGCACATCGGTCGTGTGAATGGCGATGACCGCCAGCTGTGTCAGGACAAGCGGCAGCGCAAGGACGGAGGTCGCACGGATCTCGTCCCACCAGGCGGCGAAGCTGCTTTTGGCCCCTGCACTCCGATCAGCGCGGCCCAATTTGCCCGAATTTACACGCATGGGCCGCAGTATGAAGAAAAGCCCGAGGCGGCAGAAGCGTAGATAACGCAGAGCGGCTATGCATACCGGTTCGCGGCCTCGAACACTGCCGCGCAAACCGGACTATCGGTATCATCTTTGGGCGGTTATCAGTTCGATTGAACCAGGACCGATTGCGCCTCTTCCTCGAGTCCCAAAGCCTGCAGCCCGGCTGCGACGATGGCCGCGCTATCGACGCCGCCAGCCCGGCGTTGGGCGTCGGGTTTGTCGTGATCGATAAAGTGATCGGGAAGATAAAGGGGACGGAACTTAAAGCCCTGGTCGAAGATGCCGGCCGTGATCATGCAGTGCATCACCTGGGTCGCAAAACCGCCGATGGCGCCTTCTTCCACGGTGATCAGAACCTCGTGTTCGCGGGCCAACCGCAGAACCAAGTCTTCATCCAGCGGCTTGGCGAAACGAGCATCGGCCACAGTCGTCGAGAGTCCACGAGCTGCCAGATCCTCCGCGGCTTTTAATGCATCCTGCAGGCGCGTGCCGTAAGACAGCACAGCGATCTTGGTTCCTTCGCGCAGGACGCGGCCCTTGCCGATGGCAAGCGGCGTCCCACGCTCCGGCATCTCAAGACCGGTCGCCTCACCGCGCGGAAAGCGGAAGGCGGAAGGCGCGTCATCGATCTGCGCCGCCGTCGCAACCATGTCCATCAGCTCGACTTCATCGGCCGCCGCCATCAGCACCACACCAGGCAAGCAGCCCAGATAGGTGATGTCGTAGCTGCCCTGATGGGTCACACCGTCAGCCCCGACCATGCCCGCCCGGTCGATGGCGAAACGCACGGGCAGCTTCTGAATCGCCACGTCGTGGACCACCTGATCGTAAGCCCGCTGCAAGAAGGTGGAATAGATCGCCGCGAAAGGTTTGAAGCCTTCGCAAGCCAGACCGGCGCAGAAGGTCACCGCGTGCTGTTCCGCAATCCCCACATCGAAGGTCTGCTTCGGAAACTCCTTGGCGAAGAGATTTAGGCCGGTGCCGGAGGGCATGGCCGCTGTCACCGCTACGATCCTGTCATCTTCCTTGGCTTCGGCGATGAGGGCCTTGGCAAAGACGTTCTGATAGGCCGGGGCCTTTGGCGTCGGCTTCGCCTGTTTGCCCGTGACCACATCGAAGGTCGCCACGCCGTGGTACTTGTCGGCGGAGCGCTCCGCGGGCTCGTAGCCTTTGCCCTTCTGGGTAACCGCATGGATCAGAACCGGGCCGTCGTGATCACTGTCGCGCACGTTCTTCAGAACCGGCAGCAGATGATCCAGGTTGTGACCGTCAATAGGGCCGATATAGAAAAAGCCCATCTCCTCGAACAGCGTCCCGCCTGTCAGCATGCCGCGGGCATATTCCTCGGCGCGGCGGGCAGCCTCTTCCAGAGGTTTGGGAAACTTCTTGGCCACTTCCTTGGCCAGACTACGTACCGAGTGGAAGGAGCCGGAAGAGATCAGCTTGGAGAGGTAGGCGCTCATCGCCCCGACCGGCGGGGCAATCGACATATCGTTGTCGTTCAGGATCACGACGAGGCGGCTGTTCATCGCACCCGCGTTGTTCATGGCCTCGTAAGCCATCCCGGCCGACATGGAGCCGTCGCCGATCACAGCGATCACGTCGTTCGCGCGGCCAGCGAGGTCCCGGCCGACGGCGAAACCGAGACCGGCCGAAATCGAGGTCGAGCTGTGCGCGGCGCCGAAAGGATCGAAGTCGCTTTCCTTGCGGCTGGTAAAGCCCGAAAGCCCCCCAGGCTGACGCAGGCTGCGGATACGGTCGCGCCGGCCAGTCAGGATCTTGTGGGGATAACACTGGTGCCCCACATCCCAGATCAGCTTGTCGTCGGGCGTGTTGAAGATGTAGTGCACGGCAACGGTCAATTCGACCACACCAAGGCCGGCACCGAGATGACCGCCGGTCACCGAGACGGCATTGATCATCTCCATCCGCAGCTCATCGGCCAATTGCCGAAGCTGGTCTTCGTCGAGCTGGCGCAGTTCGTCCGGTGTCGACACGGTATCGAGCAACGGCGTCTGTCTGTTGTGACCGATCTGGCTCACTTCTTTACCTCTTTGCCTGGAAACTCTTTTCCTCCAGGCGGTTAAGCGCTTGTGTTACGCGCGAGGAACAACAGAGTCCCTGACCGTGTAACTTCGCAGGATTAACGGGTCCGTTCCAGCACGAATGTCGCGGTTTCGCGCAGAATCTCGGCTCGATCCCCAAAAATTTCGAGACTGGTGCAGGCTTGCTCCACCAAGTCAGATGCCATTTCCCGGGCTCCCTCGATCCCCAGTTGGCCGACAAAGGTCGCCTTTCCCGCGACGCTGTCCTGCCCTGTCGGCTTGCCAAGGGCTTCCGGCGTCGAAAGACTGTCCAGGAGATCGTCGACGATTTGAAAGGCCAAGCCCAGCTTGGTGGCGTAGTTATGCAGCGCCAAGCGAGCCTCTTGCGAAGCCTGCGCCAAAATCGCCCCTGCCTGGCAGGAAAAGACGATCAGCGCACCGGTCTTAAGCTCCTGAAGATTGGTGATGCCTGCAAGATCGAGCTGGTCCCGGCTCGGTGAGAGATCGATCATCTGACCACCCACCATGCCAGCCGCGCCGGAGGCGGCAGCCAGGCCGGCAACCAGTTCACAGCGCACCGCCGGGTCCGGATGCCCACCCTCGCCCGTCAACACCGAAAAGGCCTCCGTCAAAAGGCCATCGCCCGCCAGGATCGCGGTCGCATCGTCGAACTTTACATGGACGGTTGGGTTACCGCGGCGCAGGTCGCTGTCGTCCATCGCCGGCAGATCGTCATGGATCAGGCTATAGCAGTGGATCATCTCGACCGCCGCCGCCGTGTTCAGGGCCGCCTCCTCAGGTACGTCGAACAGCTGCGCCGATTCGATCACCAGAAAGGGACGCAAACGCTTACCGCCACTGAGCGCAGAATAACGCATGGCTTCGACCACCCGGCCGCGCGGTCCTTCGACCTGGGGCAGCAGGACATCGAGCCGGCGCGTTACCGACTCGGCGTACGCGGTCAGACGTGGCATGAGCGATGTCATGGGATCAGACTCTCAAATGCCCGACGACGGGCCTCAACCGACATCGAAGGCTTCGGCTTTGATGTCTCCACCGGGCGCCAGGCTGATCTTCTCGACCTTCTCCTGGGCATCGCGCAGTTTGCTCTCGCAATGGGCCTTCAACTCAGCACCGCGCTGATAGGAAGCGATTGCGTCGTCCAGCTTGCCATCGCCGCGTTCCAGAGCGCCAACGATCTGGCGCAGCTCGTCCAGCGCCTCTTCGAAAGACATCTTCTGAACGTCCGCGGGAATGGGTGGGGCAGCGTTTTCCGCCATCGTTTCGTCCTTTTTCTCTCACCTTGCCAGATCGATCTTCAGCCCGGCATTCGTTAGTCCTAGTCCCTGTCATCCTTCGACGCAATGCCGCGGCGCAGTTAAATTAGGCCGCCATCAGAGATCTGACATGGGCGGCGGTCGAACTTGCAAGCGCCGCCAGGTTGTAACCGCCCTCAAGCGTCGAGACGATCCGCCCGGCGCAGGCGTGACGGGCAACCGCAATCAGTTCGTCCGTCGCCCAGACGTAATCCTCTTCGACAAGCTCGAGATTGGCTAAGGGGTCGTCTTTATGCGCGTCAAATCCGGCGGAAATCAGAATGAAATCGGGATCAAACCGTGTCAAAGCCGGGAGCACGCTGGCCCGCATTGCGTTGCGGAACTCCTCGGAGCCAGCGCTCGGCGAAAGCACCGCATTGCAAATATTCGTCGAAACGCCGCGTTCCTGCGGCGCGCCGGTGCCCGGATAAAGCGGTGACTGGTGGGTAGAGGCATAAAAGAGATCCGGGTCGTCCCAAAAACTGGCTTGCGTTCCGTTGCCATGATGCACATCGAAATCGATCACCGCGATGCGGTGACAGCGATGAACCTCACGGGCATGCAACGCGCCAACCGCAACATTGTTAAAGAGACAGAAGCCCATGGCCTGCGCGGGCTCGGCATGGTGCCCTGGCGGGCGAACGGCGCAGAAGGCATTGTCCGCCTCTCCTGCCATGACGGCATCGACCGCACTGCAAAGAGCACCGGCCGCCCGCAATGCCGCCTCACCCGAGCCGGGAGAGAGGATGGTATCGCCATCGATGCCGAGCCGGCCACTTTGCGGAACGGCCGCAAGAAGCGCGTCGACATAAGCCTGCGGATGAACGCGCGCGATCTGCTCTGTCTCCGCGCGAGGCGCCTCCCGACGCTCTAAAGCGTCGAACTCGGGCGCCGACAGAGCCTTCAACACCGCTTCCAGGCGCGCAGGGCATTCCGGATGCATATCGCCTGGATCGTGACTGATACAGGCATCATGGCTGTAAAGCAGTGTCGTCATTGCGCTTCCTCCAAGTCCCCGGTTCGGTCGCCGCTTAGGGACCACGACCTCTTATCCTATTTTGGGGCTTATGACCTATTAGGCCTTAGGTCATAACAATCTGGTGACCCCGCCGACAAGCTAGTCCCGGCCGATTGGGCGGAAAAGCCGCAGGTCCTGGCGCTTTTTCAGGGCAACGGACACAGCCAAAACGCTACATTCAGGTGTGATGTAGCCTCTTAAGATCGCGATTCGCGGCACCCATGACATTGACTGCAGATGACAAGTGGCCAAATGTCCTGGGTACACTATATAGTTTAGGCCTGTCAGATCACCGCGCTGGCCCATCTTGACGGCCCGCAAATACCGAGGTGGAGGTTATCCTGCTGGGATTGCACGCAGTTGGAAGCGCTGTTAAGCGCCGCCTGACCGCAATGGCGACAGCCGTTATGGCCGCAGTCGTCTTGGCCTTATCCATGCCACCAGCGGTTGCTCAGAACGCACCTCTGGTGCGGGTCGATGTGGTACGTGTGGAGCCGCTTTCCCAAACAGCAGCCGTGATCGGCCGGCTCATTGCCCGCCAGGCCGGTGAAGTCTCGGCGCGGATCAACGGTCCGCTCGAACTCTTCGCGGTCGAGGTTGGCGACCGGGTGGAGGAAGGTCAGGTCCTGGCGGCTCTTACAGACAGCTACCTAGTGGCACAGCGCGATCTGGCGGTTGGAGAACTCGCCGTGGCCGATGCTAATCTGCGCACCCGTAAAGCCCGCCTCGCCCTGGCTCAGCAGACCCTGAAACGGCTGGAACGCCTCAAAAAGTCAGCCGCCTTCAACCAGTCGCGCTACGAGGATGCCAAGCAGGAGGTCGCCATCGCCAGGGCGGAAGTGACCCAGGCCGAAGCCTCGATCATCAGCCGGCGCGCCGACAAGCGGGCCGCGGATATTAACTTGAGCTACGCCACCATCACCGCCCCTTACAGCGGCGTCGTCACGCAACGCATGACCGAGGCCGGCGCCTACGTCCAGACCGGACAGGCGATCCTGCGGTTGGTTGCTGATCAGTCCTTGGAAATCGAAGCGGACGTCCCCTTCCGCTTCATCGGCGGTCTGACTCGGGGCACGAAGGTCCGGGTGGCGCTCGACGATGCCACGACCCACGAAGCCTGGGTGCGCGCCGTCGTCCCCAATGAAAATCCCCTGACCCGTACCCGGGCAGTGCGTTTCGACGCCCGTTTCGACCAGGTCGAGAAACCGCTGGCCAATGAGCAAAGCGTCACCGTCTATGTGCCGATCGGCGCGCAACGCGATGTGGTGACGGTTCATAAGGATGCGGTCATCAAGCGCCCCAATGGCGCAATCGTCTATGTCGCCGAGGGCGAAGTTGCCCGGCTTCAGCCCGTGGAACTCGGCGATGCGGTCGGCAATCGTCTGATCGTGGAGAGCGGCCTGGAAGAAGGTCAGAAGGTCGTGGTGCGTGGTAACGAACGCCTGCGGCCGGGCCAGTCTATCCGGGTCGACGGAGCCAGCTGATGAACCTGATCAAGATCGCTATCGAACGGCCGGTTGCTACCATCTCAGCCGTCCTGATGGTGGTCATGTTCGGGTTAGTTGCCCTACAGACGATACCCATTCAATTGGCCCCTGACGTCAATCGGCCGGTCATCACGGTGCGAACCTTCTGGCCAGGCGCCGCCCCGGCCGAAGTCGAGCGGAACATCGTGAACCGGCAGGAAGAGGCCCTGCAGGGCCTGGAAGGCCTGGCGAGCATCACCAGCCGTTCGCGCACGGGCAGCGCCTCCATCACGTTGGAATTCAACATCGGCACCAACATGGACCGGGCCTTGTTGCTGGTGTCGAATCGGCTGGATCAGGTCACCGGCTATCCCGAAGAAGTCGATGAGCCCAGTCTCGATACGGCAGGCAGCGAAGACACACCGATTGCCTGGTTTATCATTACGCGCGCGGAAGGAAACGAACGCCCGATCCACGAGTACGGCGATTTCCTCGACGACGTTGTGAAGGAACGCATAGAACGCGTCCCGGGCATCAGCCAGGTTAATATCTTCGGCGAAGCGACCCAAGAGATTGAGGTGATCGTCCAGCCGGAGCTGCTCGCGCGCTATGGAATGACAGTCAGCGAGGTGGTCACCGCACTGAGGCGTGCCAATGCCTCGGTCAGCGCCGGCGATGTCGAAGAAGGCAAGCGCCGCTATGTCGTGCGTACCGAAGGTGAACTCGACACCGTCGACAAGATCAACGAGGTGGTGGTCCGCTCGGACAGCGGCCAGGCCGGCGGCCGTTTGGCGCGGGTCACCGTCGGCGATATCGCCGAGGTACGATTCGGCTACACGGAGCCAGCCGCTTCTATCCGCATGTTGGCGCAACAGGCCGTGGCCTTGAACGCGGTCCGGGAAACCGGCGCCAACGTTATCGAAACCATGCGCGGTGTGCGCGCGGCCGTCGATGAGCTGAAGGCAACGGTAATCCCCGAATCGGGGCTTAAGTTCCGTCAGGTCTATGACGAGACCGTCTACATCGACTCCTCCATTGATTTGGTGCAGCAGAATATCTGGGTCGGCGGCGCTCTGGCGGCACTCATTCTCCTCATCTTCCTGCGCTCGCCCCGTGCAACCCTGGTGATCTCGGTTGCCATTCCGGTGTCGGTTATCGGATCCTTCGTTGCCATGGCCGGGCTTGGACGCTCGATCAACGTCATCTCGCTCGCCGGCCTGGCCTTTGCGGTCGGCATGGTCGTCGATGCGGCCATTGTGGTGCTGGAGAACATCTATCGGCTGCGCGAATCCGGAAAGCCGACGGCAGTCGCAGCCTATAAGGGCGCACAACAGGTCTGGGGCGCTATTCTGGTCTCCGCCCTGACAACGGTCATGGTTTTCATCCCAATCCTGGTCATGCAGTTGGAGGTTGGCCAGCTTTTCCGGGATATCGCCGTGGCGATTTCCGTTTCGGTCATCTTATCTCTGCTGGTCTCGATCACTGTCTTGCCGGCGCTGGCAAACCGGCTGCTCGGCCGTGCGGGTCCCGGCAAGGAACCCAGCACCAAACGCATACCCTTGCCTGGATTCGACCACTTCGCCGCCGCTTTCGTGGCAGTTGTGCTCGGCTTCACCCGCGGTGTGATCCGCAACCCGGCTCTCGCCTTCCTGGTCGTTGCCGCCGTCACCGGGGCCGCTTCCTTCGGCGCCTGGAAGTTCCTGCCGAAGCTGGAATACCTGCCTGAAGGCAACCGGAATCTGGTCTTTGGTATCATTATTCCACCGCCGGGATACAACCTGGAAACCACGACCGGAATCGCAAAAAACATCGAAGCCGCGACCCGCTCTCAGTGGGCGATCGAAACCGGGCCTGAATCAGAACCCGGACAGCCCCCGAAAATAGAGCGCTTCTTTTTCGTCGCGCGCAGTTCAAGTACCTTCCTGGGCGCCGTTTCAGTCGATCCCTCGCGCGCCAAGGATCTGATTCCAGTTCTACAGGGCCCGGTGTTCCGCGAACCTGGAACCTTCGGCTTCATCAATCAGCCGTCCATTTTCGGCCGTGGAATCGGTGGAGGACGAAAGATCGAACTGGACATTACAGGCCCCGATCTTGAGATGATCCTGGCCGTCGCTGTCCGCGCTGCCGGCAAGATGACCGAAATCCTGCCCCGCAGCGAAGGTAATCAGTTTCGCCCCAATCCCGGCCTTGAACTGGGCGCGCCGGAAGTCCGGGTCATTCCGAACCGGCTGCGTCTTGCGGATAACGGCGTCACGGCGCGCGAACTCGGCGAGGCCGTGGATACCTTCAACGACGGGCTGCGCGTCGCGGAGATTACTGTCGGCAATAAGCGGATCGATATGATGCTGCAGGGGCCGGATGAAAACGTCACGGAAACCCAAGGTATTGGCAACTTGCCGGTGGTGACTTCGAACGGTCAGATCATACCGGTGACCTCACTTGCTGACGTTATCCTCACAAGCGGCCCCACGGAAATCCGTCACCGTGAGAATGTGCGCACGGTCACGCTCGAACTGCGGCCTTCGCCTGACATTCCCTTGGAAACGGCTTTGGAGATGATCCAGAAGGACGTCATCGACGCCGTCGTGGCAGAGGGTGTTCCGCCAGGCATCCGCTTAGGCATGTCGGGCACGGCAGACAAGCTGTCGCAGACCTGGAACGCGATGATCCTCGATCTCGCATTGGCAATGGCCATTGTTTATCTGGTGATGGCCATCCTGTTCGAGAGTTTCATCTATCCCCTGATCATCCTCCTCTCCGTGCCGGTGGCCGCGGCGGGCGGTGTCGGCGGACTCTTCGTTCTCAATCTCTATGGCGCCAATCAGTCGCTGGACATGCTCACGTTGCTGGGTTTCGTGATCCTCATCGGCATTGTGGTCAACAATGCGATTCTGCTCGTACACCAGACCCTGTTCCATATCCGGAACGAGAGCTATGCCCCGCATGACGCGATCATCGAGGCAACCCGAAACCGCATTCGCCCCATCTTCATGTCCACCTTGACGTCTGTCTTCGGCATGCTGCCTTTGGTCGTTTTCCCAGGCGCAGGTTCGGAACTCTATCGCGGTCTCGGATCGGTCGTGGTGGGCGGGCTGTCGCTTTCGGCCGTGCTGACCTTGCTGCTGATCCCACCCATGCTGGCCATTCTGGTCGGGCCATTGGAACGCCGGCGGCAAAATCGGTTGCCGCAGGCTGAACTTGCTGCGGGCGAATAGCTCCCAGGATTAGCCGGCTTTGCGGATCCGGAAGCTGTAGACGCCGTCAGCCTCAAGCGACTCCAGCAGCTCATCGCCAGTGGTCTCGCAAAAGGCCTTAAAGTCCTGCACCGATCCAGGGTCGGTAGCCTCGATCTCGATCACATCGCCCGCCGCCATTGGTTTCATGGCCTTGCGTGCGCGTAAGACCGGCAGTGGACATTTCAAGCCTTTGGTATCGAGCTGAACGGCGCTCATACTCGCCCTTGCTCCCTTATCACTTCATAGTGTTTCGCGGCGCCAGCGCAGGCCGGCGATCATCAGAACCAGCCAGGCCAACAAAAAGGCGGTTCCGCCCAGAGGCACAACAGCACCGAGAAAGCGCAGGCCTGTCAAGGCCATGATGTAAAGCGTTCCCGAGAAGAAGATACAGCCAGCAAGAAAACCAGCTTGAACCAAGATCAGATAGCGCAGGCGCGGCACCGCATTCGCCTCTTGGTATCCAGCGAACAGGCTGACGGCGAGCAAAGCGACCGCGTGCGTCAGACCGTACTGAGATGCCGTTTCGATCCAGCCCAAGGCAACTGGCTCCACCCGCCCCTCCAGGCCATGCGCGGCAAATGCGCCCATTCCGACCGCCATAAACGCATTCAGAGCCGCCGCAAAGATCCAAAACGACATGACTTTCCTTTTGAAATCAGTTGACTAGAGCAAGAATTCCGAGCCCGCCGCCGCAAGCATGGTCTGTCGGTGACTGACCGGCAAGCGTCGAATTTCGGCTACCCGCTCTTTTCGTTAGATGCTGTAATCCCAATTTAAAAGGCGCAATTCGCCGCAGTGAAACGGATAGACGTGCCAAGTCCCAGCAAAACCATGTCCTCTGAAAACACGTTGTTCGCCACGCCTCCCGGCGAGGTCGCGTCTTACCTCGAGCGCTTGCGCGACGTGGATGCGCTTGGCATGCCGCTCTTGAGCGAAGCAGGGCGCCGCTCACTTCTGAACGCAGCAGAAGCCCTGCCCTTTCGCCAGGCTCGACCCTTTATGGGCGCGCCTGGCAAAGAGGTGCAGCAGGACTTCGAGATCTGCATGGATTTTCAGGCCGGCGACAGCTTTCACAATCTCGCGGAGCGCCTGGATGAACATCTCCTCGCGGCTGCCGAATTGATGCCGAAACCGGCACTGAGCAAAGACCTGCTCTTCAACGACCTCGCCGTACAGCGCTATGTTCCCGGCAGCGCGGGCATAACGCCACACCGGGACTTTCTACAGTTCCGCCAGATCGTGGTCCTGATTATCCTCGCCGGCCAGGGCCGTTTTTTCGTCTGCGACAATCGTGAAGGCCTGAATGCCGTCGAAGTACCCGTAAAACCCGGTGACGCCCTCCTGATGCAAGCGCCCGACTTCGGCGGCCAAAACCGCCGCCCCTTTCATTTCTTACGGGATATAACCGAACGCCGGGTCATCGTCGGCCTGCGTTATGACGGCAAAAAAGCACACGCAGAGAAGGAGTCTGCGGCCTATAGCGAAATGCGCTTTAACTGAATCATATCATCTCAAAATTTGCGTTCGAGATCAGCAGTTAGCTAATCGAGAGGCAGCGAATTTTGAGACCAGTCAAGCGCAATTTGTCCTAACCTTCCTGTCCAATCGCAATCAGGTGCAGGGCATTCAGCGCAACCGTCGCCGCCAGATGTGCGGTCATGTCTGCAGGGTCGAGAGGCGGGCAAACCGTGTTGATATCGATCCCGACAAAGTTGAGGCCCGCAAGACTCCGCATCAGGGTAAGCCCCTCGTAAGCCGTGGGTCCGCCCCAGGTTGGTTCGCAGACCCCGGGCGCGCAGGAAGCGTCAAAAAAGTCCATGTCCCAACAGAGATAAACCGGCCGGCCGCCCAGCTCTTCCTTGATCGCCGCCATCTGCCTCAGGCCATCTGCTGCCAGGGCTTCCATATCCACGATCCGGTAGCCCATTCCCGACGAGAATTCAGCCAGTCCGCTTCTGGAGACCGGGCCGCGGCAACCGATATGAAAGGAGGCCCGCGTGTCGATCAGGCCTTCCTCGGCTGCACAGGTAAAGGTGGTTGCAGTGTTGTGTCGCTCGTCGCCAATTGGATAGGCGTCCGTGTGCGCATCGAAATGCAAGACCGCGAGATCCGGATAGTGCGCCTTCATGGCCCGGAGCTGCGGCAAGGTCACGGCGCCATCTCCGCCGAAGGTTACCGGCACAGCTCCAGCAGCCAGAATATGCGCTGTGGCTTGCTCCATGGCGGCGAAAGATGGGTCGATCCGTCCAGACGTCACGACCGCGTCCCCACAATCGATCAACCCAAGTTCCGCGATCGCATCACGCTCCGAAAAACCGAAGATCCGCCGGTCTAACGCTAATGACTGTTGCCGGATCGCCGCAGGTCCATGGCGCGCACCAATCCGCACCTGGTTGGTGCCGCAATCGAATGGCAGACCAAGCACGGCTGCCTTTGCCCCCACGATCTGCCGTCGGCTCTCGACATTCAAAAAACTGCTGGCGGGCTGAACCAGTTCTGCAAAGTCGGTCATGCAAACCTTGTACGGCAGACGATGGATGAAGTCGATAGCGCTGCCCGACCGAATCTCTCTATGGTTGTTAAGACGCAGAGCAACGGCTTACGCCAATACGAACAAGGTATCGCGTCATTGACGCCCAAAAACCGACAGGCTCGAAGCGGTAAGAGTCAGCATCGAAAATTCCGAAATATTGATAACCCCAAAATAACTGCCATCCGTCAATTTCTTATATGAAGTTGTCAAAAAAAACAGATCAGCAGACCGCAAAAAAAATAACCTAATTATAAACAAAATATTACTTCTATTTCGAACTTATAATTTTGAGTTAATACGCGAAATTTAGATCTAGATTTGATCGATTATACCTATCAGACCCTCTATCGAAGAAATCGCCCGCCTCCAGATCGAAAACACCGCGAAAAATCGCACTGTATTAATGGAACATTATTGATTCATGTTTAAACGAACTAAAAGCGCGTAAACATTTTTTCTAAAACCATTGCTAGAAGTGCCCTATCGCTTGCGAGCCGCACTCAGTCTCAGGAGCCGACAGAATGACATCGCGAAACAGTGCTGGCATAGATGATACCAAACGGACAGAAGCCCTTTCCGGCGCTGCGACCGGCGGCTTCTTTGCAAACATCAGCGTTTCCAAGAAGCTTATCTCAGGTTTCGCGACACTCACCATCATCAGTATGGGCGTAGGTCTTGCCGGGGTGTTCTTCGTCGACCGCATCAACGACACACTTGAAGAAATCACGAACGTCGCGGAACCGACCGTCTTCTATGCGGAGAACCTGAACGCCAACATTTGGGAAGCGACCAAGGTCGCAGAGGAAATCATCGCGGACGAAGAGCTGGAGGATATCGCTGTCCTTGCTGAGGAATTTGCGGAATTAGGAGCAGCGTTCAGGCAGTCCTATACAAGCCTCGCAGGCGTGGCGACCGATCCTGGACTCAGTGACGAACTCGAGACCACCAAGTCAGCGCACGATACCTTCGTAACGGTTGCCGAAGAGATGTTCGCCACCCACCGGCTTGAATTGGAAGAGGAAATCAAAGCAAAGCAACTACTTAACGAGTTCGACAATCTCGGACAGCAAATCATCACCGCACTGGATGAATTCGCAATCGAGAACGAAGATGAGATGCGAAAGGTGCAGGTCGAAATCGGAGAACTCCTGCGAAGTGGTGCGTCTTCAGATCGGATCGAACAGACTCTTAACCAACTCCTACAATCCGACTATCCCGTCGTCGAAGCCGCCCTCAAACTCCAGCGCAAGATAATAGAAATGCAGGATACGGCAGGTGAGTACCTGGCCGAAGAGTCGATGGAAAACCTTGGTGCGATCTCCGAGGAATTTGAAGGAATCGCCGAACGCGTACGTCAGAATGCCACCATCCTTTCTGAACTCGCAGAAACCGACGAAGACCGCGCGGATGCGAAAGCCCTGAACGAGCTATTCGATCAGTGGATGGTTTTCGCCCGCGAGGATGAAATGCTCTTTGACACGCATGCCGATATGCTCCGCGCGGAAACCAAGGCCGACGAACTGACGGAACAGCTGGAGCTGGAAGCCGACACGGTTGCCGCCGTTCTCGGTAAGGTCGCCGAACATGCCGAGGCAATTTCCAATGCGTCGGAGGAAAGCGCAAACAACGCCGTTACGCAGGCCAGCCTTTGGATCACGACCCTTTTGCTGGCCGCGCTCTGCGTGTCAGGCCTGCTGATCTACTTCGCCATATCGGCGATTATCCGGCCGCTGAAAGACATGACTCTGGCCATGCGGGCATTGAGTGGCGGCGACTCCACAATCACTGTTCCCAGCACGGACCGACACGACGAAATCGGAGAGATGGCCGGCGCTGTCCAGGTCTTCAAGGAAAACGCGATTGAGAAGGAAGAGCTGAACAAACGCGAACAGGCGAACATCCAGGCACGTGAAGCGCGCGCTAAAAGGATCGAAGGGCTCATCGCGGAATTTGAGACCAGCAGCGGCGATCTGCTCGGATCCGTCAATGCCGCGGTGTCGCAATTGCGCAGCAATGCGCAGTCCCTCTCAGCGACGGCGGAACAGGCCACCTCGCAATCTTCCGCGGTCGCCGCCAGTTCCGAAGAAGCCGACGCAAATGTCCAGACGGTTTCTGCCGCAACGGAGCAGCTAAGCAGCTCCATTCTGGAGATCACCCAGCAGATGGATCATTCCTCGCAGATCACGAAGTCCGCCGCGCAGGAAGCCGAAACCACGACGGCAACGGTCAACAAGCTTGGTGAGGCCTCCCAGAAGATCGGCGACGTTGTGAATCTCATCACCGACATCGCAGAACAGACCAATCTGCTGGCACTGAACGCAACCATCGAGGCGGCCCGCGCGGGCGACGCCGGCAAGGGCTTTGCTGTCGTTGCATCGGAGGTCAAATCGCTGGCCAATCAGACGGCCAAGGCGACCGAGGAGATTTCCACGCAGATCGGCGGCATCCAGATCATCTCCAGCGAAGCTGCCGAGGCGATCCAGAAGATCGGACGCACGATCGGAGAGATGAGCGAAATCGCCTCTACTATCTCCGCCGCCGTGGAAGAACAAAGGGCGGCGACCCAAGAGATCGCCCGGAATGTCGCCGAAGCCTCTAGCGGCACGGCCGATGTGAGCTCGAATGTTGCCGGCCTGAGCGAAGGCGCGCAGGAAACCCAGAAAGCCGCCAAGGAAGTGCTGCTGGCCGCCGACGATCTGCGCCAGCAGGCCGATTCCATGAGCAACAGCGTCGACGGCTTTATGGAGGGCATCCGGGCCGCATAGCCCAGCCGCAAACAAAAAGCGGACCCGCCGCCGTATCGGTTGTTCTACCTCCAGAGAACAGCCTCGACGCAGCGGCGGGTTTGCATTTGCTTTCGCCGAGTGCTTCTAACTCTTGCGCATACCCCCACCTTCCGAGGTCACGTCGATCCAGGCTTCAGGCTCCGCGAGAGCTTCCGAATATGTTCGACGCCGATTCCGCAACAGCCGCCGACCAGCGTCGCGCCCGCGTCCACCCAACCTTGGGCAAAGGTCAAATAGCCCTCCAGATGCAGGTCTTCTCGCATCCCATGGATCGCTTCGTTGGCATCATTGGTATTGGTGTCGCCGTCAAAGGCATTGGCATAGGCGCCAATTGGCATCGCCGCCCCAGTCTCGCGAAAGACTTCGGCAGTGGTCTCAATCGCCCTCTTTATGGCCTCAGGCTGGCTGCAGTTGAAGAGCAGGGCATCGGGCGCCGCTGAAGAGGCCCAGAGCGCAGCCTCGCGAACGCTCTCTCCGCCCCGCAGCGGACACTCTCCGCGCGACAAATTTTCCGCATCGTCACGCAGGGTGAAGGCGAGCCAAACCGGCTTGCCGCTTTCCCCCACCGCCTCGAGAACCGCCACTCCCTCGTCCGTCAGGCTTAAGGTTTCGCCGATCCAAAGATCAACAAAGGGCGATAGCTCCCGAACGAAGATGGAGAGGTAATCTTGAACATCTTCGGGGCGGAACAGTTCCGGTTTGTAAGAGCCGAATATCGGCGGCAACGACCCGGCAACCAGGGCCTTGCGGTCGGGGCGCGCGTCTGCCGCAGCACGGGCAAGCTGTCCGGAGAGAGCGATCAGCCGGGCGCCATCCGCCGCAAAACGCTCCTCGCCGATGTGGAAAGGGACCAGCGCGTAGGAGTTGGTCGTGATGATCTGGGCGCCGGCATCGATGAACTCCTCATGCGCCTGCCGAACGATATCGGGGCTTTCCATCAAAGCCAATGCCGACCATTCCGGCTGCCGCAGTTCCGCACCCAGCCGGACCAGTTCACGGCTCATGCCACCGTCCAAGAGAGTTAAATCCGTCACTAAGGTCTCCACAACACCCAAAGACCAATGGGCCTCCGCCAGGCGCATCCGGCCCTCGAAGAAGATCCGACACACGCGATACCTGGCATCCTCCGCCAGAATGCTGCGACCGGCAAGACCTGCCTGCTGCGCAATTTCTTTGCCCTGGGTGGCCGAGGTGCTAATAAGCCGCCTGATGATGACTTTGCGCCCTTTGTCCGACCCAGATGAAAACTGACCTTTTCGACTTCGACCTGCCCCGCGAGCTGATCGCGCAGCACCCGGCGAGCCCCCGTCACGCCGCGCGGCTGCTGTCGGTTGGGCAGAAACTGTCGGACCACACCATGATGGACCTGCCCGGGCTGCTGGCACCGGGCGACATCCTGGTCTTCAACGATACAAAGGTAATCCCGGCGCGGCTCACCGGACGGCGCGGCATGGCAAAAGTAGAGGTTACACTGCACAAGTCCGATGGCGCATTCGAAGCCGGACAGCTTAACATGCAGGCGCCCTTCCAATGGCGGGCCTTCGCCAAACCGGCCCGCAAGCTCCGACTCGGCGAACGTGTCGATTTCGCCGATGATTTTTTTGCCGTCGTCACGTGCAAAGGCGAGGCCGGCGAGCTCACCCTGCGTTTCAATGTCGAGGGCACGGAACTGCTAGAGCGTCTGGATCGCCACGGCATCATGCCGCTTCCCCCTTACATTCAGCGCGGTGTCGAAGGCGAGCAACAGGACGAGTCGGATTACCAAACCATCTTTGCAACAAATGAAGGCGCGGTTGCCGCCCCCACCGCTGGCCTGCACTACACGCCCGAACTCTTGGCCGCTTTGGATGCAAGGGGCCTGAAACGCACCACGCTGACCCTGCACGTGGGCGCGGGCACCTTCCTGCCCGTCAAGGTCGAGGATACACGTGACCATAAGATGCACAGCGAAACCGGCTTCCTATCCGCCGAAATTGCCGAGACCATCAACGCCGCCAAGGCGGACGGTGGGCGGGTGATCGCGGTCGGCACCACGGCCCTGCGCCTTCTGGAATCGGCGGCAGGTCGAGACGGCATCCTCCGCCCCTTCGCCGGCGATACCGATATCTTCATCACGCCTGGCTATCGCTTCAAGATCGTCGATTTGCTGCTCACCAACTTTCACCTGCCGCGCTCGACCCTCTTCATGCTGGTCAGCGCCTTCGCCGGGCTTGGACCCATGAAAGCAGCCTACGAGCACGCCAAGCTGCGCGGCTACCGCTTCTACTCCTATGGTGACTGCAGCCTGTTGCAGCGCGCCCAGGCCTGACATACCCGAGATCCCCATGACCGAAGAGGCCCTTAAGTACGAAATCCTGGCCCAAGATGGCGCCGCTCGACGCGGGCGCCTGCACACCGCACACGGCACGGCGGAAACGCCGGCCTTCATGACTGTGGGCACCGCGGGCACCGTTAAGGGTCTGCTGCCCGAAAACGTGGCGGACACAGGCGCTGAGATCGTGCTGGGGAACACCTATCACCTGATGCTGCGGCCAACCGCGGAGCGCATTGCGGAGCTGGGCGGCCTGCACAAATTCATGAACTGGCAGAAACCGATCCTGACCGATTCAGGTGGCTATCAGGTCATGTCCCTGTCCGAACTGCGCAAGATCACCGAAGAAGGCGTCGCCTTCCGCTCTCACCTCGACGGCAGCCGCCACAATCTGACCCCAGAACGCGCCATGGAGATCCAGCACCTGCTGGATTCCAACATCACCATGGTGCTGGACGAATGCACCCCTTACCCGGCCGATCATGAGACCGCCGCGGACTCCATGCGCCGTTCCATGCGCTGGGCGCAGCGTTGCCGAGACGCTTTCGTCAAGCGCCCCGGCTATGGCCTCTTCGGCATCGTTCAAGGCTCCGTTTATCCCGATCTGCGTCGGCAATCCGTGGAAGCTCTGGAATCGATCGGTTTCGATGGTTACGCAGTCGGCGGCCTGGCGGTCGGCGAAGGCCAGGAGGTCATGTTCCGGGTGCTGAACGACACCATGCCCCACATGCCCCAGTCGCGGCCGCGCTATCTCATGGGCGTGGGCAAGCCCTCGGACATCGTCGGCGCGGTCCAACGCGGCATCGACATGTTCGACTGCGTCCTGCCGACCCGTTCCGGGCGCACCGGTCAGGGCTTCACCCGGCGCGGCACCATCAACATCCGCAACGCCCGTCATCAGGCCGATCAGCGGCCCATCGACCCGGACTGCAGCTGCATGACCTGCCGCAACTACAGCCGGGCTTATGTCAATCACCTGGTGCGGGCCAACGAGATGCTCGGCCCGATCCTCTTGACGATCCACAATCTGCACTACTATCAGGAGCTGATGGCGGGCCTGCGCGGCGCAATTGAAGCCGGTTCGCTGGACGATTTCGCCGCGGACTTCGCCCGGCAGCAGGCCGAGGGCGACCTGCCACCGCTTTAAACACACCGATCCGGAAGCCAAGGATGTCGCTGCCAGATCCCAAAGAAGCCGTATCCAGGGAAGCTATTCGGGACCAGGCGCTGGCGCTCGGGTTCAATGCGGTGGGCTTTGCTCCAGCGGCCGCAGCGGCTCAGACGAAGGAAAATCTCCGCCGCTATCTCGCCCAGGGTTTTCACGGCGACATGGGCTGGATGACCGAGACGGAAGCGCGCCGCGCCGACCCCCAGGTCCTCTGGCCAGAAGCCAGAAGCGTAGTGGTTGTCGCGCTCAACTACGGTCCGGCAAGCGATCCACTGCAACTGCTGACCCACACGGAACGGGCCAATCTTTCGGTCTATGCCCGCAACAAAGACTATCACGACATTCTCAAGAAGCGCCTGAAGGCCCTCGCACGCTGGCTGCATCAGGAAAGCGGCGAAGGCGTGAAGGTCTTCGTCGACACTGCCCCGGTGATGGAAAAGCCGCTGGCCGCGCGCGCCGGCGTCGGTTGGCAGGGTAAACACACCAACCTGGTGTCGCGCGAAGCCGGTTCCTGGTTCTTCCTAGGGGAAGTCTTTACCACGCTCGCCCTCTCGCCGGATGAGCCGGAGATCGATCATTGCGGCTCCTGCCGGCGCTGTCTCGATGTCTGCCCGACCGACGCTTTCCCAGCCCCCTATCAAATCGATGCGCGCCGCTGCATCTCCTACCTCACGATCGAGCACAAAGGACACATCCCTGTCGAGTTCCGCAAAGCCATGGGCAATCGGATCTATGGCTGCGACGACTGCCTGGCCGTCTGCCCCTGGAACAAATTCGCGGAACCGACCAACGAGGAAGGCTTCCTGCCCCGCGTCGAACTGACCGCGCCGCGCCTGCGCGATCTGGCGATGCTCGATGATCCAGGCTTCAGACAGGTTTTCTCCGGCTCGCCGGTCAAACGGATCGGGCGGGATCGTTTCGTGCGCAACGTCCTGATCGCCGTCGGAAACTGCGATCAGCCGGAAAATCACCTCGATGCCGTGGAAACACTGCTGGAAGATCCTTCGCCTCTGGTGCGCGCCATGGCGGTCTGGACACTTGCGCAACTCGCGCCAGAAGAGCGTTTCCGCGCGTCGCGCGACCGGCTTGCGCCACGCGAAAGTGATCCCGTCGTGTCCGCAGAATGGGGTGTGGAAAGCTAGACAAGAGCTCAAACGGCGACCATCTTTGCGTAGCCTGACTGGCGCCTAGCAAAAGAATGGGCATGCAACATTTATGTTCAAGACGCACCTGATCATCGGCAAAGCCTTAATGACCGCAACCCTGCTCATGGCCGGTGGCGGCGAGTCTAGAGCCTTGGAGCTCTCTCTTCCGATCGCCTGTACGATCGGCGAAGACTGCTTCATCCAGCAGTATGTCGACCACGATGCCGGCCCGGGCGCGCGCGACTATGCCTGCGGCAGCGCCACCTACGACGGTCACAAAGGCACAGACTTCAGGGTTCGCACGTTGCTCGATGCTGCACGCGGTGTGTCGGTGCTGGCCTCGGCACCTGGTCGCGTCAAGGGCATCCGCGACGGCGAAACGGACATTCTGCTCAAAACGAAGGAACAGCGCGCTTCCGTCCGTGGCAAGGAATGCGGCAACGGTGTGGTGATAGACCACGGCGACGGCTGGGAGACGCAGTATTGCCACCTTCGTCGCGGCTCCGTGACGGTCAAAAAAGGACAGAAAGTTCGCCAGGGCGACGAATTGGGTCTGGTCGGGTACTCTGGAGACGCGGCCTTCCCGCATGTTCATCTCAGCGTCCGCAAGGACGGCAAGACTGTGGATCCCTATCGCGGCTTGGCGGGCGGCGCGGACTGCAAGGCCGGCGACGCTCCCCTCTGGTCGGCCCAAAGCCTTACGGCCATTGGCTACAGTCCATCGATTCTGCTCGGTGTCGGTTTTTCCGACGACGTGAAGTCGGAGAACGTGGAATGGGGTTCGACTCAGGAGTTCATACCGGATACCAAAGCACCGGCATTGGTTGCTTGGGGTTGGGCAATCAATCTTGAGAAGGGTGATCGAATTGAAACACGCCTACTCGGCCCACAAGGCGAGGTAGCCCGCAACCTGATCACGCTCGACAGGAATAAGGCTCAGCTTCTGCGGTTTATCGGAAAGAAGCGTCCTGGCGACAGCTGGCCGACAGGGCGTTACCAAGCGACCTTCAAGGTCATGCGCGGTTCCGAACTGGTGATTGATGCGCAAAAGACGGCCGAGCTTCGATAAACGCCAACCCTCGGGACGGCCGGGTCAATCGCGATAGGCAATCAGGTCCCACTTATTGCCATAAAGGTCGGCGAAGACCGCCACCGTGCCATATTCCTCCTCGCGCGGCGTTTCCAGAAAAGCGACCCCGGCCGAGCGCATCTTCTCGTAGTCTCTATAGAAATCGTCGGTCTGAAGAAACAGGCCAACCCGCCCGCCAGTCTGGTCCCCGATCCTTGCTGTCTGCCCCTCGCCGTCTGCCTTTGCCAGCAAAAGACGAGTCTCTCGTGAGCCCGGCGGAGCGACAAGCACCCACCGCTTGCCAGGCGCAAGTTCGCTGTCCTCGATGAGTTCGAATCCCAGCTTGTCGCAATAGAAGTCAATGGCCTCATCATAGTCGCCGACGAGAAGAGCAACTGCGGAGATACACTGCGTCATTGTCTTAGTTTTCGTTAGAAATCCGTCCTATCGAAGCAGAGATTGCTTCGGTTGCTTTTTTTCAGGCGGATAACAGAGGAAAGTCGCCCGAACCGGCTGGAACAGGGGACAACGGGTCCAGAGGACGTCTTCTCCCTGAAAGTGCAACTTCCCTTTGGGGCAAGCTTCACGCGCCGTCTCAAGCACCTGATCCGACCAGTTGAGCTGGCTGCTGTAGCAATAGGACAGCGCGTAGGGTTCACCGCTCCCAGCGATGAGAGGTTTCGACTCTTCACCGATCGTCTTGGGTGGTGCTGTTTTTATCGGTTCCGGTGAACAGGCGGCAAGCAAGACCACAACGGTAGCAAGAACGGCCCGGTAGCAAATTTTTCCCACCATCACCGCTTTATCTCTCCACCAATCTCCAAAAAGTCCGCTGCCCTGCGGTTTAGCTTTAACCCGAGAGACTGCAGCTTAAAAGAGCTCGATCTCGACAGCCCGGTTGCCAGCCTCACGCACGCCGTCGCCAGTCGGCACCAAAGGCGCGGACTCACCCAGTGCGTCTTCCTCGCTGATCCGGTCCAGAGAGATTCCGGCCGCAACGAAGGCGTCAGTAACCGTATCCAAACGGCGGCGGGAAAGCGCAAGATTGTAGGCGCTCGACCCTGTGCTGTCGGCATGGGCGGTCAAACGAACCGAAAGGCGCTCGTCCGCTTTCACCGCGTCAACCACGCCATTCAGAGAGTCCTGCCCGACGGGTGTCGGCTGGTTGCTGTCGAACTGAAAGTAAACGATGAAGGACGCGGACTGAGGCGCGGGTGCCGGCGCTGGCGCCGCAATCGCTGCTTCTTGCGTGTAATCGACCTGCGTCAATTCATGGTCGGCCGCCGCCTCAACCTTTGCCATCGCGACTTCAAACTCATCCTGACAGGACTTCTCGTTCGCGTTGTCCGCCCGGCGGACGGTCCGGTTCGCTTCGGTTGCTTCGATCCAGCAGTCGTAGCTGACCTGCGCGGTCGCGGCATCCTGAGGCGCCAGGGTCACGCCGCCCCGTTCGAAGGCGATACGCATACGATCCAGTGCGGCCTGGAATTGCGGCTTCTGCTCGTCGGTCAAGTCGCGGTCCATGACGGCATCCGGCTGAACGGCTGAACGACGCGCCGCGGTGCGAGCTTTGTGATTGAAATGTTCGCTGTCGGTCAGATCGAAAGCGCTATCACGCTCGCTGGCCAGGTCGCTATAACCCGCGTAAAGGGCGTTTCCGAAAGGCGTACCGCTGACATTGAGGTCTTCGGCACTGTCGGTATCGAACCACCCGCTAAAGATGCCATCCAGAGGACCGGCAGAAGCCGGAGAGGCCACCATAAGAGCCGCACAGGTGCCCAGCATTAGAGATTTCGTCATCAAAGACTTCGTTTTCATTTCCATCCCCACTTCTTGCGTTCCCGGACCGCGATTGGCGATTCGCCGCAACTGGAAACTAGATTCCCCAATTAGATTCGGACACCAAAAACACTGTCTACACCCGCAGCGGTATAGCGATTTTTTGTATTCCGGGCAAGCTGCAGTTTCCCGGGACGCAGCGTAAGATCCTAGAAAATATGAAAGATTGTATAAAGACTGCGCGTTAACCATAGCTTAACCAACAATGGCCTTTTACACTCAATCGCTTGCAAACAATTCTTGTCTTTTACAGACGATCTGGTGCGTTTTTGTGCTGTGTTAACAATTATTAAGCTCTATGCCCCAAATTTAACATGCGACACGGCCTAAATGCTTCATAAATGCTGTGTAATCTTTTTCGGAGTTGAAAAGGGCTGCGACACCACGCGGCCTCGCAAAGGAAAATAAGGCAGAAGCCTAGGTCGGACTGGGTTTGGTTGATAGGGGCAAAAGTATTGTGAAACGGCGACACGCGAAGGTTATCGCGACTCTTCTCACCTGTGCGGGCATCGGTTTCGGATCGCTCGCCACCATTGCGCAGCCTGTCCAGACCAGCATGTCCTTCACCGGCGCCAAGCCTGCCGATGTGCAGATCCCTGACAACATGCCCGACGACATGGTTGTCGACGCTGCGGAATATCCCTGGAGCGCGGTCGGACGTCTGAATACCGGCGGACGTGGTTACTGCACCGGCATCCTGGTCGACGAGTCCCATGTGCTCACCGACGCCCACTGCCTCTTTTACCGCACGGAGGGCCGGTGGTGGCAGCCGGAGGAGCTACACTTCGTCGCCGGCTATCAGCGCGACACCAACGTTACGCATTCCAAGATCGCCAGTTATGAACTCGCCCCTGGGTATCGCGCCCACGGCGGTGTCAGCCTGGCAAGCATCATCAACAACTGGGCACTGGTGAAACTCCAGAAGCCGCTGGGCCGCAAAGCAGGCTGGCTGGGCCTCAAGAATCTCGATCGAAAACTGGTGAACCGACTGCAGAAAGGCCAGGGCGCACTGATCCAGGCAGGCTACCGGCGCAATGCCCAGCACGCGATCACAGTCGGCTTCGACTGCGACCCCGATGGCTTCTTTTCAGCCGAAAACCGCATCGGCAACCGCTGCCAGCTCAAGCCTGGCCGGGCCGACCTGCCCTTCCTGCTTTACATGGACGGCAAGTTCAACGTGGTCGCAAACCGCGTTCTGACGTCGATCGCCCGCCACCGTCCCCGCAGCGGGTCTCTCGCCAATGCCAGCTTCCGCGCCAAGATGAGCCGTGGACACAGCCAAGCCCCCAAGGCCGGCGCCGCTTCGCCTGTCCCGGCGACGACCATCTCGGCTCTGCTCGTGTCTCTTGGCTATGCAGAAGCAGCAGGCCGCGAAGAGCAAAGTGAAGAAGCCATCCGCTCCTTCGAAAGCACGATGGGCCTGCCGGTGACCGGGGAAGCCTCTGTACCGCTCCTTGGCGAGATTATCGAAGCCTCGCACTAAATCCGTCGAAACCCCGGATCAGGCCGCATCCCGGATCAGGCCGCGGAAATGCCGCCGTTGGTGCTTATGGCCTGTCCGGTGATCTTCGCCGCTGCTGGACTGGCCAGAAACACGGCCAGTTCCGCGAGATCCTGAGGTTCAACGATACCAAGCTCCGCCATCGACTCGGCCTTCTTGAAAAGCTTTGCGGAGAAAGGATCCGCCATCAGCACGTCATACTGAGGTGTGCCCTGTACGATCGACGGTGTCAGGCAATTTGCGCGAATACCGGATCGCTTGGCCTCGATCGCCAGCCCCCGTGTGAACATCACGATGCCCGCCATGGCCGCGCCGATGATCGATTCGCCCGGTGTCGCGATCTTGGCTGCGTCGGAGGCCACCGTCAGGATCACACCGCCGCCCTGCTCCATCATCACCGGCAAGACAGCCCGCGAGGGCAGGATCGCTCCCATCAGCAAAGCGTCTACAGTCGGCTGGACTTGTTCGAGCGGGATTCGATGGAGGATGGAGGGAACCGGCGAACCACCAGCGGAGCTGAGCATGATATCGATCCGCCCGAAGGCTTGATGTGTTTCGCGCACGCCCGCTTCAGCCCCCTCGATCTGTGCAGCATCCGCCTGAACAAAGCGGACGTCGCAGTCGTGACCCAACGCCCGCAACGTCGCCAGCGCAGCCTCACCCCGCTTAGCCGTCCGACCAACCACAACCAGACCACTCACGCCAGCCTCAATGAAAGCCGCCGCACAGGCCAGACCGATTCCCCCTGTTCCGCCATAGACCAGCGCGATCTGATCCGACAGTGGCTTTGCCGCAAGCATATCCTTCTCCCTCTATTCCGAGGGCGACACTATGACAGGAACGCAGGGGCGACGCTCACGAAACCGGAAGTGAGCGACAAACTGTAATGAAGGAGAAGACTGCTGCGATCACACAGTCTTACGCGTGAGAAATATAGCAAAGCGCGTGGACGGTTCCCAAGCGCTCGCCACTGAGCGGTAGGGCAATCACGCGATAGCTGACATTCCCCAAAGAAGTCGGGAAGACCTCGATATCCTGGATGGGCCGGCCCGCGCGGGCAACCTCGCGGCCAACGGTCATAATCCACTCAGTCACCATGGGCGTGTATTCGACCACGACTTCACCCTGGTTCGCCGCCCGTTCCCGCGCGCCGCGCATGACCTCGGCAAATGAGCGCTCGAGAGTCGCGGCACCATTCATGTCGTCGCAGCTGATCAGCAAAGAGTTGGGCCAGTGCTGAGCCACCACATGTGGATCGACATCGATCATGGAGGGCACCTGGCGGCCGCGCCGCAGTTCATCCCAGTAGGTCGCGACATCGCGTGGTTGCGCCGTTTCCTGCGGCTGCGCTTCCGTCAGTTTCCGGTGATGCTCGAGAGCCGCCCGGCGACGCTCAAGAGCGGTCATACCGCCTTGAACGAGAGACTTGCGCCGAGCGCCCGGTGCTACTTCGGTGACCCTGCGCCCATTTCGCAGCGAGTCGATTTCGTGGATGTCCTCTGCCCCGTTATTTGGGGCGCCACCGGCCGAATTTCCATTTGGGTCATGGCGTGACGTGGAATCACGGTGGGTGTTCTGCTGAGGCAGCAGGTCGCGGGCGGGCTGCACAGCGGACTCGCGGCCCGATTCTTGCCGTGCCGGGGCATCGCTAACGCTCGCTGCGCGTGCCTGGGTCTCTGATCCAGCATCCGTCTGCAAGGGAGTGTTACGTTGGGCCTCGGCCCGTTCCGCAGCCAGTCGCCGCAGCTCTTGCTGACGCGCCTGCAAGGCATCGGTCTGGACATGGCTGCCGTTTTGTTTCGGCGTATCGACCTTGGATGATTCCTGGACCGGTGCCGACGGTGCCGTCTCGCCTGGAAAGGCCGCCTCAACGCGCGCGGCAAGCTCCTGCGCGGCTTTAACCGGTGCATCAGCCTGTGGCGATGAAAGATCTTCAGGCGTCGCAACGCGCACCGGCCGCCGGCGCTTGATCATGCTGCTGGTGAGCGAAGCCGCCGGCCGCATATTGTCCGCAGCGCCGCCGTGAAGCAGATCTTCAGTCATTGCACTCATTCCCTAGGGAGCTCCCGCCCATCTTGCCCAAACCTTGTTTTCTCAATCGCTCCGCCAGGCTGCGCAGAGTCTTGGGAGCGACGTTTCGAACGCTCGGTCAGGCCTTCTTCACCGAACAGTCTTCGCCGTGAGCTTGCCCCTCCGGCCCGTTGACCAGAGCCGAAAACTGGGAACAGCTGATCTCCCTAGCGGCTTGCTTGAGATAGTCATCCAACGCGGTCACGAGAAATTCCTGTGCCGAGGTGCGCAGGTGCGCAGCGGCGAGCTTCAGCATGAGATGCCGCTTTTCGTCCAGTCGCAGCGACATCTTAATCCGGCCCAGATCGTCCAGCTTTGGCCGAACCGCTCTTGCGCCGCCGCGAGCCTTCGTCTTGGCGCGGCGCGTACCGCCCTTCTTGCGCTGCGCAGTCGAGCGCGTCACGACCTTAGTGACTCTGGATGCCGGCGTATTGCCGTCGCCCGCATCTTCCGCTACCGCCTCATCCTTCGCAAAAGATGAAGTCAGGGCCGCCACCTGGGCCCGCAGGGACTTCTGATCGTTTTCCAGGTTCTCTGGCGTGGCAGGCACGAAACCGCTAGGCGCCGGCGGCGGCGCAATGCCGGAAGGAACCGCGGCACCTTTAGGAGCCAGAAGCGAGGAAGTCAGCGAGGCCGCTTTCATAGTCATAACGCGTCTATCCCTGTTATGCGCCAACATTAAAGGCTTGCTTTTGTCCCTGCGCAGCAGTGCTGGACGGCATGATGGTCTTGCGCTGGCCCGAACTCAAACGGCCGTCGAGATACTCCCAAAGCTTGGTAATCTCGTCCGCCGAGCGCGTCGCCTTTGGAATCTCCATCACGGTACGCCCGTCGATCATGGAGGCAGAAAAGTCTGTGCGATGATGAATGATGGAGGGTGCGACGGTGCCATGCTGCGACAATGCGAAGGCCGCCTCGGTCGTCAGGCGCGCTCGTGGAGTCGCTCCGTTGATCACGAAAACCAAAGGCTTGCCGAGATTTTCCACCAGTTCGACCGTCGCGCCAGCTGCACGCAGGTCATGCGGGCTCGGGCGGGTCGGAATCACGATCAGATCGGAGACCCGCACGACATCGGCAATGGTATCCGTAATCGCCGGCGGCGTATCGATCACCAGGAGCTTGATTCCGGCATCGCGCATGCGCTCAACATCCTGTGCGAGGCGGGAAACGTAAGTGCTCACGAAGACCGGCGTCTCAGCCTGTCGCTCGTTCCACCAATCAGCCAGACTGCCCTGGGGATCGGTATCAACCAGTGCCACCGGCCCGGCGCCCATCCTTTCGGCCTGGACAGCAATATGACCCGCAAGGGTCGTCTTGCCAGAGCCGCCCTTCTGGGAGGAAATCGCCAATACCCGCATTGATATCACGCTCCTATTTCGTACGAACCCGCTTCAGGTTCGTTGGCTCGTCCGGGAAAGTGCTGGCAGCACGAGGTCCCGAAGATCCTGATTCCGCCGAATATTCGCCGCCTTGATGCGCCGCAGTCAGCAGGGACTGCAGCTTCAAAGACGGATTGCGATAGGATGGTAGAACTTAGCTCTTAAGAAGGCGTTACTATTCAATCACCTAGACGGGATTACAAGCTATTGATTTGTATAAAATTTTATCGAAATTTAGCTTATATTTAGCGCCTAGCAGATTTAAGCTTGTTTTATTGAAGAAAATTCAAAATTACAAAAATATAATTCGAATTAATTTTATGCAAAAGCGGGACTTTTTTGTTGGATATCGCGGGTTATACTCAATCCTAATTGTGAATCTCATTCTATAGAGTCGTGTCCAAGCCCCGAATTCAGGATAGGAATCCCCAATGGCAAAAGAAACGGTGATCACAGCCGTCGAGGCGGAGCTTTTCGCGATTCCGCTCGCGGAAGTGCTGCGCGACGCCAAGCACGGCGACCACAGTCATTTCGACCTGATTACCGTAACCGTGACACTCTCCAACGGATATCGAGGCACCGGCTACAGCTATACCGGTGGCCGAGGCGGACATGCGATCCTGGCCATGATCCGCCATGACTTCATACCGCAACTGCTCGGACGTGATGCCAGCGAGATCGAAGCCATCCATGAAGATCTTAAGAGTTACATCCACTATGTCGGTCGCGGCGGTATCGCTTCTTTCGCGATTTCGGCCGTCGACATCGCCCTGTGGGATTTGTATGGCAAAATGGAGGAAAAACCCCTCTGGAAACTGGCCGGCGGCGCGGGCCGAACCGCCAGAGCTTACTGCGGCGGCATCGATCTCGGCTTCTCCCAGGACAAGCTGCTTACCAGCGTCCAGGGCTATCTGGACCGGGGCTTCGACGCGGTCAAAATCAAGATCGGCAGGGACGATCTCGCTGAAGACCTGGCACGCGTAGAGGCGGTCCGGAATCTGATCGGTCCGGACGTCACCTTTATGGTCGACGCCAACTACTCAATGTCCGTCGAACAAGCGATCGAAGCCGCCCGCGCCTTCCAAGACTTTGATATTTATTGGTTTGAAGAACCGATTATACCCGATGACTACCAGGGTTACGCGCGCATCGCCGAGGCCACGGGCATGCCTCTTGCCATGGGAGAAAACCTGCACACAATCTACGAGTTCGAGTTCGCCTTCGCGCAGTCGAAGCTGTCGTTCATTCAACCCGATGCCTCAAACTGCGGCGGAATCACTGGGTGGCTGCGAGTTGCGAAACTGGCCGAACGACACGGGATACCCGTTTGCAGCCACGGTATGCAGGAACTCCACGTCAGCCTTTTGGCAGGTCAAAGCAACGCAGGCTGGCTCGAAGTCCACAGCTTTCCGATCGACAGCTATACGACGCGTCCCCTAGAGGTCGAAAACCATCTGGCGGTCGCGCCGGACGTACCTGGAACGGGCGTGATCTTCGATTGGGAAAAACTAGCCCCGTTTCGGCTTTAACAATCTAAGAGCGAATCAGCGGAGATCAAACGTCCGGCAGGCTTTGATCCATCTGGCGGGCAGGCTGGTCGCAGCAGGTGCCTACGATCTTACCTGGCACGCCGACCACCGTGCAGCGCGGCGGCACGTTGATCAGAACCACAGAGGCAGCGCCAACCTTGGCGCACTCGCCGATCTCGATATTGCCGAGAACCTTGGCGCCGGCGCAGATCAACGCGCCACGGCGAACCTTGGGATGGCGATCACCACTGTCCTTACCGGTTCCGCCAAGGGTCACGTTCTGCAGCAACGACACATCGTCTTCGATGACTGTCGTCTCACCGATAACAACGCCCGTGCCATGGTCGATCATAATCCCGCGGCCGATCTGCGCGGCGGGGTGAATATCCAGGCCGAAGACCTCGGAGATCCGGTTTTGGAGGAACAGCGCCATGGGCTGCCGGTCATTGTTCCAGAGCCAGTGGCTGATGCGGTAGCACTGCAGCGCGTGAAAGCCCTTGAAGTATAACAGCGGTTCCAGCGGACTGGTGCAGGCCGGATCGCGGTCAAGAACGGCCATAATGTCCGCACGAATCGCCGCACCGATATCGGGGTCAGCGGTAAAGGCATCATCGAAAACCTGCCGGAGCAGCATGGGCGGCATTTCCGTGCTGCCCAACTTCTGCGCCAGGTGAAAGCTCAAGGCTTCCTCGAGGCGCTGATGATTCAGCAGAGTGGAATGCAGGTAACCGGCCAAGGCGGGTTCCTTGTCCACCATTTCGATTGCTTCCCGGCGGATATGCGACCAAACGGGATCGCAGGTGGCAAACCTCTCAGCCGTGCGTGACATCGATGTTTCCTTTTTCGCCTGGTGCCAAGACCCGAACCGATTTCATCTTCACCCGAATCGACTCGTGAAATCAATGGATTAGTGCTTCAACTTTTGTGCCATGCGGTCACATCACTGACAACAGGGCGGCCAGAACGCTAGACGGCATTCTTGGGATAACGTAAGTACTTAGCTTCTCAAGTCCACAAAAAAACGTCCCGGACCGAGAAAGAGCTTTCCATTAACCACGCTGGCCCAGCGCTCGCTAAAAAGCCAGCCAAATGCCTCCGGCGAGAGAAGCATGGACCCCGAAAAGATTAAGGCCGCAGCCATAGGGTCAGTCGAAGAACTATTGTCATGCTACGGGACGCCAGGCGAGCTGGCCCTGAACAAGGAAATGTCGTCCCTCGATGGACACTGCCGCCGTTTCATCGAACTCTCCCCCTTCCTCGTCCTCGCCACGGCCGCCCCTTCCGGCGCCGCAGACGCCTCCCCGCGTGGAGATGCCCCCGGTTTTGTGCAGGTACTGGACGACAAGCATCTCCTGATTCCAGACAGAGCTGGCAACAATCGGCTCGACAGCCTGAAAAACCTGGTTGAAAACCCCAATGTCGGGTTGTTGTTCTTCGTTCCTGGAATGAACGAAACGCTGCGGTTGAACGGCACCGCTGTGCTGACCCGCGATGTCGCCCTCCTGGCCCCCTTGGCCGTCAACGGCAAGCCGCCGCGGACCGGTCTTTTGGTCACGGTCGATCAGGTTTTTCTACAATGCGCGAAGGCACTGATACGTTCGAAGTTATGGTCGCCCCAGAGCCAGATCGAGCGTAGACGCTTTCCAACACTTGGGAAGATCCTCTCCGATCAGATCGACGGGGTCAGCCAGGGCGACGCGGACAAGGTAATCGAAGAGTCGCAGCGGGTACGGATGTACTAAGCGACGGGCTGGAATTCTTTGTCTTTCAAAACCGATGATCGCGGCAAACCACGCCTCTTTTCGCTTCTTGCAGGCCTCTGCCTTTCTATCGCATCGCTCCTTTTGGCAAGCCCGTCCTCGGATGCAGAAAACAACCAGGACCAGGTAGCGGAACGGCGCGCATTCGTCGCCGAAAACACTGTTTTTACCTTCTACCATGAACTGGGACATGCCCTAATCGACCTTCTGGACGTGCATGTCCTGGGCCGTGAAGAGGACGCCGTTGACGCCCTGGCCGTTCTCTTAAGCAGCCATGGCCGCACACCAGAAGTAGCGGACGACATTATTGCTTCCGCCGCCGAGAGCTTTGCCATCCTGGACGAGTGGGCGGCCGCCGAAGGCGAAGAACTCACCTTTTGGGGAGAACACTCACTCGATCAGCAGCGCTTTTACAACATCGTCTGTCTTTACTACGGCAGCGAACCTGACGCCTTGGAAGAGCTGGCCGACGACGCGGGGCTCCCCGAAGAACGGCGTGAGCTTTGTATCGAAGAACGCGCGCAGGTCGAGCATGCCTGGGGCGCCGTTCTGGATAAGGTGGATCGGGAAATGAACAGCAAATACACAAAGGGGCTGCGCCTGATCCGGGAATCCCCCAGCGCGGAAAACAAAAAAGCCGCCGAACTGTTAGGAAAGACCGACGCCCTGACGCAGGCCATCGAGGACTTCAATCAAGCTTTTGCGACGCCGGAGGAAATTACGGTCACACTGACCAACTGCGAAGAAGCCAACGCCTTTTACGACAGTGAAACACGCGGCATTGCCATGTGTTACGAGCTTATCGGTGAGTTCGCGGATCAAATCGATTGGGCGCTCGAGAGCGGCAATTAAAGCTCCTGAGGGAAACGGGTTGCCAGCACCGCGGGGTGTTGCGCCAAGAGATCGAACCAGGCTGTCAATCTGGGGCAATCCGCCAACAGCTCGGCCCCGCTCGGCGCATGGTTCAGGCACGCGATCATCGGCTGGACCCAAAAGTCAGCCAGTGACGGGCTATCACCCAGAAAGTATGGGCTCTTAACAAGGCCCTCAAGCACACGAAGAACGTGATGGGCTTCGAGCAGTTCATCGCCTTGCAGCTTCGATTTACGATTCTTCTCTTCGACGAATACGCCCCACACGAGCCGCGGATAAACATAGTTATCCGCTATCCGCATGATTTGCAGGCAACGCGCCTTCTGTGGCACGTCCGCTGGCAGAAGTTTGGGCCCATCGAAGGCCGAAATCAGATACTGCGCAATCGCATCCGTCTCAAAGAGCTGAAGATCTCCATGCTGTAAGGCAGGAATTTTGCTGAAGGGATGACGATCCAGATAATCCGTCGGCAGATCGTCTTTCGCGAAGATATCCAGCTCCGTAAAGTCGTAAGGAATCGCGCAGTCTTCCAGGACCAAACGAACTATCCGTGTGTAGACGCTATAGCGCGCGCCATAGAGCTGAACGCGTGACATATGCGGCCTCCCTGCGCCTCTCAGCGGATCGAACTCCTAACAATAGTCGCCCAAGGCGAGAAGTGTTGTGACATCTCCAACGCGTCGCATGGCTGTAGTCCGGTCTCGCGCGGCGTTTAAAGTCGGAACCGATGATACGAGCGACAAAGCTGCAGACTTAAAGCGGTTTCAGGCCGGTCAGTGCACCCAACTTCGCATCCTTGAGAGCCTCGACTGGAACACCGGCTTTCGCGAGAACGCGCATCCCGAAGTACACCGAAAGCAGGTGCCGCGCAGTACGCCGTCCCTCCTTCACCGAAACGACGAAATCGGGGATCACCCGAACGGCCTCGACGAAGGCGTTCTCCATGCTGGCCAAACTGGCGTTTACGCTGCGCTCGGTGGCCAGGTCGAGCGGCGCCTGATCGACCGAAGCGTTGCAGAGGAGACAGCCACGGCGGTCGCCGTCGACCTCAACGGCATCGACAACGGCTTGAAGCAAAGCATCGATCCGCAGGTAGCCGGCATCCGGCTCGGACAGACCGCCCTTCTCAATCCGGCCACTGAGCAGATCCACTGCAAGCGCGACTTCCGTCTCGTCGTAAAAGGCAAGCGCCTTGAGATAGAGTTCACGTTTGTCACCGAAAGCGCCATAGAGACTACCTTTACGAAGCCCGGTCGCCTCGACCAGGTCACTCATCGCGGTGCCTTCGAAACCCTTTTCCCAGAAAACATCCATGACGGCAGCTAAGACAGCGCGCTCCTCAAATTTGCGCGGCCGGCCGATCGCAGCAACTTCACTCATCTGTGATCAATCCACTTATTGACTGTACGGTCAAAAACATCATTTACTCACCCGAAGCCAAGCCGACACGGGTATCTGCGCTTAATTTGTGACCGATCAGTCAATAATACAAGAGCCCGCATCTCAAATGGCAAAGGCCAACTGCAATCAGGCTCAGGTTTAGGAGAGGAAACACTCTTTCGATATCCCAGGGAGCGTCCTCGTCAGGTCCACTTTCGCGCAGATACGCGCCATTCCTAGGAGAAGCAGACCATGAAAATCTTTCAGTTTGTGCGCGCCGCCCTCGCCGCAGCCGTTCTCGCGACCGCCGCTCTTTCGCTGGGCGGCACAGCCGCGTTCGCAGGCGGGCATGGCATTCATGGCAGTTTCACCGGCAAGAACGATCACACGGTGACGGGGTCCTTCGAAATCTTGAAGACCGACGGTGGCTATACACTGACATTGAGCGACGACTTCGAACTGGACGGCGCGCCGGATCCCAAGCTGGCCTTTGGCAAGAACGGCTACGTCAAAGGCACCATTTTCAGCAAGCTGAACAAGCTCAAAGGCAAACAGATCTACAAGCTGCCTGCTGGCATCAATCCTGAGGACTTCAATGAGGTCTGGGTCTGGTGCGAGAAGTTCGACGTCGCGCTGGGCGTTGCGAAGGTAAAGTAAGCAAAACAGATCTCTGGAGCGCGGATATCCTGCCGCCCTCTACACTCCGGGAAGCCCTCTCCACCGATCAGAAAACGGGTGGAGAGGGTCTTTCTCTCTCAGCCAAAATCCTCGAATTGATCGATCGCCGCACGATCGTATCCTCTGCTCGCAACCAGAAGCTGACGGGTGTAGCGCTGCTCCGGCTCACCGCGCGCCAGGTCGTCAGCACTGACCTCCTCGACAACTTCGCCGTTGCGCATGACCGCGATGCGGTCGCAGACGTGCGAAACCACGGCCAGATCGTGGCTGACCAGCACAAAGGTTAGCGACAACTCCTCGCGCAGGCGCATCAGCAGGTTCAGCACCTCCGCTTGCACGGAAACATCCAGCGCCGAGGTCGGCTCATCCAGCAAAAGGATTTTAGGACTCAAGATCAGCGCACGGGCAATCGCCACCCGCTGCCGCTGGCCGCCGGAGAGCTGATGCGGGAAGCGAAAGCGAAAGGCATGGCCCAACCCCACCTGCTCTAAGGCTTGCTCGACACGTTGATTTGCGTTGTCCAATCCCTGGATGGCGATCGGCTCCGACAGGATACGGTTCACCGTGTGCCGCGGATGCAGCGAACCGTAAGGATCCTGAAAGACCATCTGTACGGTTTTGTAGAAGGAATCCGACCGGCGCGCGGTGGGGTCCAAAGCTTCGCCATCGACGACTACCCGGCCGCTCCAGCCAACCGCCAAGCCACAGAGTGCGCGCAAAACGGTCGACTTCCCCGAACCGGACTCCCCGACCAGACCGAAGGATTCACCCTGCGCAATGTGAAAGCTGACCTTCTTGACCGCGTGCACCAGATCGGCGCCACTGGAGAAAGTTACGTCCAGGTCCTGAATATCGATCATAGCAACCAGGCCGGGTCGCGCGCGAGGACCGGCAACGCCGCATGACGCGCATCGATCTGCGGCAAACAATTCAGCAAGCCGCGCGTATAAGGATGCTGCGCCTGGTGCAAGTCCGCCGCCGCAATTTCCTCCATCACCTGCCCGCCGTACATCACCAGGATCCGGTCGCAGAAGGACGCGACCAGGTTCAAATCGTGGCTAATGAAAATCACGCCCATGCCGCGTTGTGTGACAAGGTCGTCCAGGATCGCCAGAACCTGAAGCTGCACCGTGACGTCGAGCGCCGAGGTCGGCTCATCGGCGATCAACAGGTCAGGATCGGTGATCAGCATCATGGCAATCATGATGCGTTGCCCCATACCGCCGGAAACTTCGTGCGGATAAGCCCGGTAGACCCGTTCCGGATCGCGGATGCGGACCGCCTCCAGCATCTCCAGGGCTTTCGTCTTCGCGGTCGTTTTCGAGGCGTTGGCGTGCGCGCGATAGGCCTCGGCAATCTGACGCCCGACGGTCATGACCGGGTTGAGGGAGTACTTCGGATCCTGCATCACCATGGAAATACGGCCACCACGCAGGTCGCGTAGCTGCCGGTCTGAGGCCGTCAGCAGATCGAAACCATCGAAGGTCATGGTCTCAGCTGTCACGCGCCCAGGCGGTGGCGTTAGGCGCAATAAGGCCCTGCCCGTCTGAGACTTACCCGAACCGGATTCACCGACAATGCCGAGCTTCTCGCGCCCGAGATCGAAGGAGACCCCGCGCACGGCTTCGACGAGTCCTTTCCGGGTGTCGAAGGAAACCCGCAGATCGCGAACGGACAGCAAGCTCTCTGCCATATCAGTCCCCGCTCTTGGGATCGAGGACGTCGCGCAGACCGTCGCCCAAAAGGTTGAAACCCAGGCTGACCACAAAGATCGCAATGCCTGGGATTGACGCTAGCCACCACTGATCCAGCAGAAATTTACGCCCGGAGGAAATCATCGCGCCCCATTCCGGCAACGGCGGTTGAGCGCCGAGCCCCAGGAACCCGAGCCCAGCAGCCGTCAGGATGATGCCGGCCATGTCCAGGGTCACGCGTACGATGATCGAAGAGGTACAGAGCGGCACCACATGGCCAAGGATGATCCGGCCCGAGGACGCACCCTGCAGACGGATCGCCGCGATGTAATCGGCCTTGCGAATGGTGAGTGTTTCCGCTCGGGCGATACGCGCATAGGGCGGCCAGGAGGTGATGGCGATGGCAAAGATCGCGTTCTCGATACCTGGTCCCAAAGCCGAGACGAAAGCCAGCGCCAGGATCAAGCGCGGAAAAGCGAGGAAGATATCGGTGATGCGCATCAGGATCTTGTCAATCCAGCCACCGAAGTAACCTGCCGTGGTGCCGACCAACAGGCCCACAGGCGCCGCGATGATCGCCACCAGCACGACCACGTAGAGCGTGAGGCGCGTGCCGTAGACGATGCGGCTGTAGATGTCCCGGCCCAGTTCATCCGTACCGAACCAGTGGTCCGCGCCAGGCGGCAGCAAGCGGTTCTGCAGATCCGGCGCGATGGGCGACGCCGTGGCAAGCAAGGGCGCTAGCGCGGCAACGACAACCAAAAGCCCAACGATAATCAGGCCGAAGAGGGCCAGGCGATTGGCAGCGAACGCGAGCCAGGCGTAATAGGCGCGGCCACAACTGGCCTGCAGGCTGGATTCCGGGTTCTCGTTGGTGAGCCAGGCTTTAAGGCCAGTGGAGGAAGTCGCAGAGAACTCGGTCATTTGGCACGCGGATCCAGCAGGCGATAAAGAATGTCGGACAAGAGGTTCAGAGAGATAAAGACCGTTCCGACCACGACGGTGCCGCCGAGAACTGCGTTCATATCCGCCTGCAGGAGCGAATTGGTGATGTACTGCCCCAGTCCAGGCCAGGCAAAGACGATCTCAGTCAGCACCGAGCCTTCCAGAAGGTTTGCGTAGGACAGCGCGATCACCGTCACCAGGGGCACCATGACGTTGCCCAGGGCATGACGCCATATGATGCGCGTCTCGCTCAGACCCTTTACGCGGGCCGTCGTGATGTATTCCTGACTCAGTTGCTCCAGCATAAAGGAGCGGGTCATGCGGCTGATGTAAGCCAGACTGAAGTACCCGAGGATCGCAGCGGGCAGCACGATATGGCTGAAGGCATTCGCGAAGACTTCCATCTCGCCGGCGATCAGGCTGTCGACCAGCAGCATGCCGGTCACAGGATCGACAATGTAGTCGTAGGCAATATCGAGCCGACCCGGACCTGCCACCCAGTCGAGCTTGGCATAGAACAACAGCAATCCGATCAGGCCGAGCCAGAAGACCGGCACCGAATAGCCCAACAGGCCCAAAACCCGGACCACTTGATCCGGCCAGCGGCCCTTGTTCACCGCCGCCACGACGCCCATCGGAATGCCGAGAACAACCCCAAAGATGGTGCCCAAGGTGGCCAGTTCCAGCGTCGCAGGAAAGACCCGCTTGATATCCTCGATCACCGGGTTGGCGGTGAGAACCGACTGGCCGAAATCGCCAACCGCCGCATTCTGGACATAGATGAGAAACTGTTGCCAAAGAGGCAGATGCAGCCCCAGCTCAATCTTCGCCTTCTCATAGGCCGAGGCCGAAGCATGATCGCCGACAGCCGCCAGCACCGGATCGATCGGCACGACTCGGCCGATAAAAAAGGTGACCATGAGCAGGCCCAGAAAGGTCAGTCCCAGGGTCACGACCAAGCCCAGGACCACCCGAACGGGGCGCGGCAACCGGAAACGCATCAAAGCTGATTCTCCGGTTGCCGCGCTATGCGTACCGTCTGTCACAGGATACCCCGAAGGACTATTCCTTGGTCACCTTGTGGTAGCGGTTGTCGTCAAACGCCGGGCCGATAATGAAGCCCTTGGTATTGGCTCGCTCGGCGACGACTTCGATATCCTGCAGCATAACGACGAAGGGCGAGACCTGCTGATGTTCGCGCTGCAGCGCCAGATACATCTCGGCCCGCTTGGCGGCATCCCGCTCCAGGACGGCGGCATCCGCCAGCTTCGTCATCTCCGGAATGTCCCAGGAGTTCCGCCAGGCCAGAGGCTTGGATTTGGCATCGTCGGAGTTATCCGGATTGCGCGCAAAGGTATCGGCATTGGTGTGTGGATCCTGATAGTCCGGGCCCCAGCGTCCGATGTAGATGTCGTGATTTCGCGCGCGGTACTTGGTCAGCGTCTGCTTGCCATCGCCAGGGATAATCTCCAACTTGACCCCGGCCTGAGCGAAGGTGGCCTGGATCGACTGTGCCATCTCGGTGATCTCAGCGGTGTTACGCGTATCCATGGTAATGCTGAAGCCATCGGACAAGCCGGCTTCCGCCAGCAGGCTCTTCGCCTTCTCTACATCGAGGCTGAAAGGCGTTTCCGTCAAAGCACCCAAGAAACCCTTCGGCAGGAAGGCCTGATGTACCGTGGCCTTACCCTTCATGATGGTCTGTTCGATGCCCTTGTAGTCGACCAGATACTTCAGCGCCTGCCGCACCTGCGGTTTGCTCAAAAACTCGTTCTTCTGACTCAAGCCGAGATAGTAGACGGCCCCCTTCTCGCCTTGGCGAACCCGGATATCCGCGTTGCCGGCCAGACCGGCAAGCTGGTCAGCACCCAGTTTCCGCGCGATGTCGATGTCGCCCTTTTCCAGAAGCAGGCGTTGGGTTGCCGGCTCGGGGATGTGACGCACCACAACCCGCTTCATAGCAGGCTTGTCACCCCAGTAGCCGTCGTTCCGGTCGAGGACCAGAACTTCGTTAGCCTTCCACTGGCGAAGCTTGAAAGCGCTGGATCCGGCGTAGTTGGTCCGCAGCCACTTGTGGCCCAGATCACCATCTTCCTCGTTGGCCAAAACTTCTTTTTTATCGACGACCGAACTGATCGTGGCGGTCAGACAATAGAGCAGGAAAGTGGGCGCGTAGGCTTGGTCGGTCTCAATCACCAAAGTCGACTCGTCGACAGCCTTGATCTTCTCCATAACGTTCTCGGGCGTGAAGCCGAACTGCGTCAGGATGAAAGCCGGGGACTTATCCAGAATGATCGCGCGCTGAAGAGAAAAAGCCGCATCTTCCGCCGTCAGAGGATTACCTGAAACGAATTGGATACCGGACCGCATTTTGAAGGTGTAGGTCTTGCCGTCTTCGGAAATCGTCCAGCTTTCAGCGGCCACGCCGTAAATCTTGGAAACATCTTCGATATCGTAGCCGATCAGGCGATCGTAAGTGTTGCCCGCGTATTCGGCGCCCGAGAACTCAAAGATCTCCGCAGGGTCGAGCGTAATGATATCGTCAATGGCATTGGCCATGATGAGCGTATCTTTTGGCGTCTCCGCAAAAGCTGCCGGAGTGGCCCAGGCCAAAGCGGCAATCGCGGCCGCTCCCAATAGTCTTCGCATGTTCCTGACCTCCTGTTGTTATAATTTCTGTGCTCAGCCAGAAGGACTCTGGCCGACAATTTGGCACTTCGCCGCTAGGGAAAATTCGCGGTCATGTATGAAAGCATGCCTTATCGGCGGAAGACTGTAAACGATCTCAAACTTACCGCAGGTAGCCCGATCAACGCGCGGGCAACGCTCCAAGCGGGACCCAGCCCTGCAGAACAAGCGTGGCGCCGAGAACGATGATCACACCCGGTAAAACCATGAGACTCGCAGGCGCCTGACCCAGAATCCAGGTCAGCACAAGGACCAGCGCAGGGTTCATGTAGCTGTAGGCCATCACCCTGGTCGGCCCCAGTCGAACGGTCGAATACTGGGTCAGGAAAAAGGTGATCAGGGTGGTGAAGATCGCGAGGTAAGCCGTGCCCAGATACACACCCGTCTCAACCGCGGCCCAGTCTGTCTCAAGCAGGCGCGGGACCGACAGCAGGAACAGCCACAAGGCGCCTGTCGCAAGTGTCCAAAAGGTCATGACGGGCATGACTTCGCCCCGATGAAAGAATTTGACCAGGGGTGTATAGAAACCGAAGAAAATACAGCCGAGAAAGAAGATCGGATCGCCGTGATTGAGCTCCAGGCCCAGGAGACGATCCGGGTCACCCCGGAAAACCACCCAGAGAGCGCCGACCGAACCGAGAATGAGGGCGATCAGCTTCTTCCGGCCCAGGCGATCCTTCAGCAGCACTGCGGAGACGATGGCCGCAATGCCGGGAATGAATGTAAAGAGCGCACCGGTATTAAGGGCGGTCGTCGTGCGCAAGGCCTCGAACATACACCAGAAAAAACCCACCATGCAGGCGCTGATTGCCGCATACCGGGCAAGATCGCGCAGACCCGGCATCGAAAGGCCGTACCGCAAAACAACAATAGGCAGGAACAGCGCCGCAGCGATGAGGAAACGCAAAAACGTGAGGACAAGCGAATCCAGTTCCTCAGCAATTTCAGCGACGACCGGAAAGGATGTCGCGATCAAGAGAGTCGCAATCAACATACGACCGTGATCGCGCCATCCGACCGGCAGTACAGCAGCGGAAGCGGGAGAGGACACAAACAGCCGCTAGAGACGGTCTACGACGGAGTAGATCGCATCTACGCAGGAGCGCGCCAAATGGCCACAACGGTCTGGCGACCAGCCAAAGACTGCATCCGGCGAATCCTTGGTGTCCTTGAAGGGCTGCTCCAGGGTCATAGAGAGGCTGCCAAAGGTCTCGGCCGTGTAGTTGGTGCACATGGCAAAGCTCGCCTCACCCGGTTTGGTCTCCGGATAGCCGTACTTGGTCTGAAAGTCTGGCGAGATCGCCGCCAGCTTTTCGCGGAAGTCGCGATAGAGCTGGAGCCGTGCATCGGTCATGGATGGGATACCATTAAAGCCGGCGATGAAGTTGTAGGGTAGAGCTTCGTCGCCATGCACGTCGAGACAGAGCTTCACACCGGTCTGCTTCATACGTTCGCGGACCAGGAAGACTTCTGGGCTGCGCTCCAGGGATGCGGTTTCCCATTCCCGGTTCAGGTTGACACCCTTGGCGTTGGTCCGCAGATGACCACGCCGGCTGCCATCCGGGTTCATATTGGGCACCACGTAAAAGACCGTCTTTTCCAGCAACGCACGGACGACCGGATCGTGCGGATCGGTCATGCGGTCGAGGAAGCCTTCCATCCACCACTCCGCCATAGTCTCACCGGGATGCTGGCGTGCGATAACCCAGCAAGGCAAGCGTCCCTCGCCCGGCTTTCCAATGGTCAGCAGGTCCATCGCCTGCCCATCCAGGGTCTCGCCCAGGACCTCGAGCGTTACGTTCGGGGCTTCGGCGGTGCTCGCGACCAGATCCGCATGACGCTCCATGGAGAAGGGTGCGAAATAGGCAAAGTAGATCGCGTCCTGCTCCAGAGTGTGGCGCAAGGTCATAACCTTGCCGTCGAAGTCGGTATCGACCCGGAACCAGGTCTCGCGATCGTAGGAAGCAACTGCGCGATAATCTTCGAATCCGCCGGCATAGGTCACTTCACCGGCATTGACGATCTCGACCGCAACCTCGGCGCCGCGCCGGTCGATCAGCCGGAAGTAAAACCACTGTAGGAAGTCGGACTCATTGTCCTTGCGAATGCGAACCTTGGGCTTACCGGCATCGCTGAGATCGACCACCTCAATATTGCCGCCATCGAAAGAGCTGTTGATCTGCACGGAACCTCACAAAAGCCGGGGTACGCAGATCTGCTGAAGCGTGACCAGTCAGGATCTGCAGGGGAACATCGATGCCATGCAGCATAGAAATTCCCCCCGCCTCGGCAACAGCAATGTTGCTTGGCCGTCTATTGAGGTGCCAGTTGCAGCCTAAGTCCTTCCAGTTCCTCCGAAAAGAGAATCTGGCAGCTCAAACGGGATTCATCTTCCACCTCGAAGGCCTCGTCCAGCATATCGACTTCTTCATCCGAGGCTTCGTAGAGCTTTCCCTGCCATTCGGGATCGACATAAACGTGACATGTGGCGCAGCTGCAGGCGCCACCGCACTCCGCCTTGATGGGCAGGCCGTGATCACGGATGATTTCCATCACGCGCCATCCCTCGATGGCATCAAGTCGGTGCTCGGTCCCCTCGAGGTCCGTCACAAAGATATGGCTCATTGCTTGTCTCTTTATCGTCTTCAAATGTTCTGGAATGGATAGAAGCCGCTTGCTCAGCATCCAGGCAAAGGCGCGCCTGGCCGGCGAGACGCGGGACCAACCGGCGTCGGCCGATCATGGATGCCGCACTCGGTCTTCCCGGAACCTGCCCAACGTCCCGAGCGCACGGCGCTTTCGTCCACTGGCGCCTGCGTGCAGGGCGTGCAACCGATCGAGAGATAACCGTCCTCGGTCAATGGATGCCGCGGCAGGTTTAGATCATCAAAGGTCGATTCAATTCGATCAGGCGACCAGTCGACGATCGGGTTGAGCTTGAAATGCGCTCCATCGTGCTCGATCCGCGGCAGATAGGCACGCAGCGCACCATGGAAATGCTTGCGGCCCGTTATCCAGGCGTCGAAACCTTTCAGTGCGCGTGCCAGGGGTTCAACTTTGCGGAGCTGACAACAGCGCACCGTGTTGCGCTGCCATAGATTGCCGTCCGGATCTTCCTGCGCAAGCTCGGCCACGACCGGCTCTATCGAGCGCACATCCGTCAAACCGAAGTGATCCACCAGTTGATCCCGGTAGTCCAAGGTCTCGGGAAAGTGCTTGCCGGTATCCAGGAAGATCACCGGCACCGAACGGTCGATCTCAGCCACCAGGCTGAGAACCACCGCCGACTCGGCGCCAAAGGACGAGACCACGGCAAGCCGCCCCGGAAAGATCTCCCGGATGGCCGCGCGCAGCAGTTCCCTGTCCGGCAGATCCCGATAACGCTCTATCAGGCTCTCCGGCGCAACGTCATTTGGTTGCGTCATGTGACGGTCTTTAGGCGACGGCGGGCCGTGTACGCCGCAAGGCCAAAGCCGGGCGTCGGGCATCCGCACCCGGCTGATAGGTCACGGAGATTTCAGAAATGGCTTGTTCCCAAGCCTCTGCGGCGGCTTCATTCGCAACCTCAAAGGCGTCGAAGCCACAGCGCTGCATCAAGAGGAACTGATCCCGGAAGACGCCGCCTACCGCCCGGACTTCGCCTTGGAAGCTGTAGCGTTCCCGCAGCAAGCGCGCATAGGAATAGGCCCGTCCGTCATTGAACTTGGGAAACTCCAAGGCGACCAGGGCAAAGCGGTCGAGGTCCTCCGCCACCAATGCCGGCGACTGATCGCTTCGCAGTCGAAGGCCTAGTGGTGTATTGCGGGCCAACAGGCTCTCACGTTCCTTCTCCCAACGCTCCAGGGAGACGATAACCGGGCCGTCACGCAGGTCGTCCTCGTCGGTCAGTGTCTGCCAGCTGTCCTCAGCCAGCGCGCCTTCTTTAATGAGCGGCATAGAGCGTCTCCTTGAATGGTGCCAAGCCGACCCGACGGAAGGTGTCGCTGAATTCTTCGTCTTCCGAACGGATGTTGAGGTAGGTATCGACGATCTTTTCGACCGCATCCACAACGTCGTCATAGGAAAAGGCCGGGCCGACAATCTTACCGATGGCGGTGTTCTCGTCCGCGCTGCCGCCGAGGGTAATCTGGTAGAACTCCTCACCCTTTTTATCGACGCCCAACAGGCCGATGTGGCCCACATGGTGGTGTCCGCAGGCGTTGATACAGCCGGAGATCTTGATCTTCAGATTGCCGATATCGTGCTGCCGCTCCAGATCGCTAAAACGCTCGGAAATACGTTGAGCAACCGGAATGGACCGGGCGTTGGCCAAGTTGCAATAATCCAGACCCGGGCAGGCGATCATGTCCGACAGCAGACCGGCGTTGGGTGTTGCCAGATCGAAGTCCCGCAGGCCCTGCCAAAGAGCATAGAGATCCGATTTCTTGACGTGCGCCAGGACCAGGTTCTGCTCGTGGGTCACCCGAATTTCGCTAAAGGAATAGCTCTCCGCCAGGTCAGCGACCGCGTCCATCTGCCAGGCACTGGCATCTCCTGGCGGTTTACCGGTCGGCTTCAAAGAGATGGTGGCCACCGCAAAACCCGCCTGCTTGTGCGCAGTCACATTAGTGCGTACCCAACTGGCGAACTCCCGATCCTCGAAGCGCTTAACCTCGAACTCACGCACATTGTCATCCAGGTTCTCGTACCGCGGCGGTGCGAAGTAGTTTTCGATGCGCGCGATTTCATCCAGGGGCAGCTGCAACGTCGAGTCCTTGATGTGCGACCACTCTTCCTCGACCAGGCGGGCGAAGTTCTCGATGCCTTCACTGCGCACCAGGATCTTGATCCGCGCCTTGTAGAGATTGTCGCGGCGGCCGAGCTGATTGTAGACCCGCAGGATCGCCTCGAGATAGGACAGCAGATGTTGTTTCGGCAGGAACTCCCTGATGGTTTGGCCGATCACGGGCGTGCGGCCCAAGCCGCCGCCAACGATGACCTCGAAACCAACCTCACCCTGTTCGTTCCGGCGCATCTGCAAACCAATGTCATGAACCCGCACAGCGGCCCGGTCATGATCCGCGCCTGTTACGGCGATCTTGAACTTACGCGGCAGGAACGTGAATTCTGGATGCAGGGTCGACCATTGACGGATGATCTCACAATAGACGCGCGGGTCTTCGATCTCGTCCGCGGCAGCGCCGGCGAACTGATCCGACGTCGTGTTGCGGATGCAGTTGCCGCTGGTCTGGATCGCATGCATTTCCACTTCAGCCAAATCCGCCAGGATATCTGGCGTCTCTTCCAGCTTCGGCCAGTTGAACTGAATGTTCTGGCGCGTGGTAAAATGACCGTAGCCCTTGTCGTAACGGCGCGCGATGTAGGCAAGCTTACGCATCTGTGTCGACGATAGCGTGCCGTAGGGCACAGCTACCCGCAGCATGTAGGCATGCAGCTGCAGATAGAGACCGTTCATCAGGCGCAAGGGCTTGAACTGATCTTCAGTGAGCTCACCGCTGATGCGGCGCTCGACCTGACCTCGGAATTGTTGCACACGCTCGCTAACCAACGTGTGATCGAACTCATCGTACCTGTACATGTCTTTGTTATCCCGCTGCGGCGAGTGGAGGAAGTTCGGCCTCATGGCCGGAATCGAAGCTGATGCTCGGACCTTTGGCGCGGATGAACTCACGCATCTCTGTCGGGCGCACCTGTCCATCCCGGTGCTCGACCGGCATCAAATAGGGCCCGACGATTTCGAGAGATGCCCGCGCCGTTTCGGCATCGGCGAGAACCTGCGCCGCCTCTTCCGGCGTCGCAAGAACACGGCTTTCGCCCAAACTCTCGGTCCAGGCGCCCGACTGGGAACGGTAGACGACGGCGCCGTCGCCAAGACGGTTGGCGGTGAGGACTTGTTCTGTCATTTCGCTAACTTTCCTTAAACCGCTAAGCGGCGGAGTGAGTCGACTTCAGCAGGGATCGCTAGGGCGCCATTCGCCGCAGAGACCACGTCGCCGACGATAAAGAGCCCAGGCCCCTTGATTCCATTCGCGGCCACTAACGCCGCCAAGTCGTTGAGAGAGCCCGTTACGGTTTTCTGTTCGGGCAGCGTGCCGTTTTCGATCACGGCTGCCGGCGTGTGCGGATCCAGGCCGCGCTCGATCAGGCGTGCACAGCTCCGTGCGATGGTCGATACGCCCATATAGATGACCAGCGTCTGCTTAAGACCAGCGAGCGCGGCCCAGTCGAGATCCGGCTCACCGTCCTTGGCGTGGCCCGTAACGAAAGTGACCGCCTGTGCATGCTCTCTGTGAGTCAGAGGAATGCCACTCGCGGCGGCACAGCCGGCAGCAGCTGTGATACCTGGCACGATCTCGACATCGATACCGTGCTGAGCGAGATAATCCTGTTCCTCGCCCCCTCGGCCGAAGATAAAGGGGTCACCGCCCTTCAGGCGAACGACCCGTTTCCCGCTGAGCGCTTCTTCAACAAGGATCCCGTTGATTTCGTCCTGGCTGCGGGTGTGATGTCCTTTGGTCTTACCAACGTAGATCCGTTCGGCATCCCGCCGCGCATAGTCCAGAATCTCAGGCCCGACCAGCTTGTCATAAACGACGACATCAGCCTGCTGAAGGGCGCGCATCGCCTTGAGCGTGAGCAGGTCGGGATCGCCAGGGCCCGCACCTACGATCGCGACGCGGCCGTGCGGCTTCTGCCGTTCGGAGCTCGCATTGACCAGCGTGAGCATCTTCTCCCGGGCTGTGGTTTCCTCGCCAGCGATCACCGAAGCGGCCACGGGACCATCGAAGAAACGCTCCCAGAAGCGCAAACGCGCCCGGCCATCTCCGATATTAGCCTTGACCGCACGGCGGAAAGAATCGGCGAAGCTTGCGAGCGCCCCCAAGCGAGCCGGCAGCATAGCCTCGATCTGCGCGCGTAGCCGCCGCGCGAGCACAGGCGCGGTGCCGGCGCTCGAAATAGCAATCGTAATCGGATCACGGTCGACAATGGCTGGCGTTATGAAATCGGAAAGATCGGGCCGATCGACGACATTAACCGGCCGTCCCGCGTTACGCGCCGCGGCGGCGACCTCTTCATCACGTGCAGGTTCTTCAGTTGCGGAGATGACTATGACGCGCCCAGTGACGTCAGATGCCTCAAAAGTGCGACGCGTTATATGTATGTCGCCAGCAGCCTCCAGCTCCAACAATTCTGGGGCAATTGCATCCGGTTTCGCACTGTCGGTCACCACGGTCACAACCGCACCTGCTTTCCGAAGCAGCCGCAGCTTACGCAGCGCCGTCTCGCCCGCGCCAACGATCAGGCAAGCCTCACCCGATAAACGGAGAAAGGTTGGAAAGTACTTCATGGCAACTCGATCCCGACCAGCATCTCGTTTTCCAAAGTGACCTTCGAAAGAAGGCCAGGTTTACCTGCAGTTGTCCGCACAACCTCTCGCGTTCCTATCGCTTTCGGCCAACGAAGCCCTGCAGAATTTCAATCTCACTCTTAATTCACACAAAGATGTGTGGAATTTCTATATTCTACATTTGCTGATGATATAAATTTATTCAATACAAATTTTTTGTGTTTAATTAAGATATGACCACCCGCCCTACCCGTCTTTTCACGAGACGAGTCGGCTCCCATGTAGAGAAAAATTTCCGAGAAGACGCGCTATGCGATTTCACGGTCAGACAGGCCAAAGTTTTTGTTCCTGCGACCATACCGCGCAGCGTGGATACAAATTCACGCTCGCTTTAACCAAAAGAATTAACGGTCTATTTACTAAAAATTAAGACTTTCTTTACATACTCATTTGTGTTCAGACGAAATGACGGAAAGGAGCTCAAGAATTACAGGAACTTTATCTTATCGCATGCAAATGAGCCCCAAGTTGAGAGGAGGCAAATGAATCTTATCCCATTTTTCAAGCACACCCATCGGCGGACAACGCGCGCTGATTGCATTGCAGCCGCGGGATTATGAAGTTATTTCCGAGGATTGCAAAAAAGGTTAACAAGAATATGCGTAATTCCAAATGCTTATGCACAAGCGAAAGGACATATCGCAAAATAGTTAACCGCGATACGATCTAATCAACCAACACGACGCCGTTAACGAATGAGAGAAATTATTCCTAAATGGAAGTGTTATAAATTGATAAAATTTGAATCTAATTTTTCCATTCGCGAGGAAAAAAGGGCAGCATATAGAGCAAGATATGCTGGTCAGGGTGGAAACTAACCTGCCGCGAGTATGCCGGTTGGCGAGACCCGGTAGACCGCTTGATTTTGATTACGGAGAACAGGAATGCTCGAACAGCTTGGCAATGCCGCTGAATCTGTAGAGAAGGAAGTCTCACCGAACCCGCTTTTCGATCGCCAGACGTCCTTGTCGTCAAACGCAACCGAAAAGGCCCGCAACGCCGTAAAGCGTGCGATGGCCGAACGCTCGACTGATCTCAAGGACGAACTCGCCCGCCTTGAGTTGAATGAAATGCAATTGGCCTTCTCCGGCCGGGACGAGATTTGCACCTGCTGGTTCGACTTTGACGACCGTCCCAGCTTTACGCCGGCCTTGCTGAACGACATCGGGAAGGTTCAACAGAGCATCCGTGCATGGCACGAAAGCTCCAACGGCCGTAACAGCAAGCTGAAGTACCTCGTTTGGGCCTCGAGTATGCCCGGCGTATGGAATCTGGGTGGTGATCTAAGGCTCTTCGCGGAGCTGATCAAAACCCAGCAACGCGAAAAGCTTCGTGAGTATGCCTATCGGGTGGTGCGCGAAGGTTACGCCAACTGGACCAATCTGAATCTGCCCCTTATCACCGTTGCCCTTGTGCAAGGCGATGCACTTGGCGGCGGCTTTGAGGCTGCTCTTTCCAGCAATCTGATCGTGGCCGAACGAAGTGCCAAGTTCGGCTTGCCGGAAATCCTTTTCAGTCTTTTCCCTGGCATGGGTGCCTACAGTTTCCTTTCCCGCAGGATTGCCCCCGGTCGCGCCGAGCGCATGATCATGAGCGGACGCCTCTATTCGGCAGAGGAACTTTACGAAATGGGTGTTGTAGACGTTCTAGCCGATGATGGTTGCGGCGAAGAGGCCCTTCACCAATACGTCGCCAAGAACGCACGGCGCCACGCGGCGCATCGGGCGATCTTCCAGGCACGCCAGCGGATCAACCCGGTGACCCTTAAAGAGATGATGGACATTACCGATCTTTGGGTCGAAACGGCCATGACCCTGGAAGACGCCGATCTCAAGAAGATGGCGCGCCTGGTGTCCGCGCAGGATCGTCGCCGTGACCGCGTGTTAAAGACGGCTTAGATCTCAGCTATCCGAATGCTTCGCATGAGGCGTTTCTGACAATAGCTCCGGGATACCCAGCCCATGGGTATTCCGGAGTTTCTGTTTGGGCAGATAGCGGCAGACCTGCCTGGCCAACATCGCCCTGCGCCCCAGCGCCTGACAGCTCGTCAGACCGGCGTTGCGCGGCGATCCTGAGAAACTTCATGCCCGACGGCGGCACGAACCAACTCAAACTCATTGTTGAGTTCAGCGAGAAGTTCCCGTGTGCGCTTGTTATCACGATCGGGACCGAACTCGCGCAGGTCAAGCAGCAGCCGAACCATGCGCTTGGCCCCCACATAGCCGGCGCTGCTGCGCAATGCATGGGCCTCATCGTGGAACAATGCCAGATCGCCATTGTCAAAGGCATCGTTGAGATTGGCCATTGTGACTTCGGCATCGGCCAGGAAATCGTCGAAAACCTCCGCCATAAAGGCGTTATCCGAATCGAGTGCCCGCAGAGACTCCACGGCATCGGGGTCCAGCACAGGCTCGTTCGAGCCCCCGCCATACTTTGGATGCGCGGAAATGGGCGTAATCAGTTGCGGGGGCCGCTTTCGAGTTGGCGGTGCTTCGCTCGGCACTGACGGTTCGTGCGTTGTCTCGAAAGCATCTTCATCTGTTACACCGACTGCGCCTGCCTCCGGCTGTTGCAGCTGCTCACCGTCAGCGGTCAACTCTCTCACCATTGCGAGAAGCTGCTGCGCTTCCACCGGTTTTGTCAGATAGCCATCCATGCCAGCTTCACGGCAATCCTGCTTCGCCTGCTCCGTGGCGTCGGCCGTCAATGCCACAATCGGCATGTGCGGTTCATCGGCATGGAGAACCCGGTACATCTTTGTGAGATCGAGACCGCTGGTTCCCGGCATATTGATATCCGTCAGGACAATATCGAATGGCTCGATATCAAGACGGTCGAGGGCCTCGTCACCATTCTCTGCGGTTTCCACTTTATGACCCGCGTTTTCGAGCACACGCGAGATGACCCGGCGGTTGGTCCGATTGTCATCCACCAAGAGGATACGGCGGCTCGGAAGCGATTCCGCAATCGACTCTTCTGTGGTTTCGCCGCTTCCTCTTTCTGCAGAAGACAGGCCGGAGGAATAGAACAAACCGCCTTGCCGTAGTGCTGACGTGAAGCAACTTTCGTCCAACGACGACCTGATCACGACATCCAGCGGCCAAGCAGACTCAGAGTGACTTTGCTCAGCGCTTGAGGACAGTTCAATTACGGCGATGCCCTCGTTCGTCGCATCGCGGTTCTGCAGATAGTCAAGCAACTGTGCGGACAGCAAGTCTTCACCCTCAGCGCTGACCGCGAGCAGGACATGCCCTTCTTCACGATAAGCCTCGATGGCGGCAACAGCCTCTTCGAAGACATCTGCCACATTGGTGAGCGTGCTATCGAACGCCGCATCCACCGCAGATCGCTTGTCCTGCGAAATACAAAACACCAGAGGCAACTGTTGCCCAGCTGGAATCGCTAGGTCTTCCGCCGCCGCGTCACTGACATCTTCTTCCGGTTTCACGGGTCGTTCGAAGGGAATGGTCAAGTTGAACTGGCTGCCGCTTCCCTCTTCACTGAAAACCTCGATTTCGCCACCCATCATTTCGACGAGTTGTTTCGTAATCGTCAGGCCAAGCCCGGTGCCGCCATAACGCCGATTGATCGCGTCATCAGCCTGGGTAAAGCCTTCAAAGATAGAACCCAGTTTCTCCGGCGGAACGCCGATGCCAGTGTCGCATACCGAGAGGAACACCAGATCCTGCTGCCCCTTTCGCTCAAGCAGGCGCGCGGAAATCTCGACCTCGCCCTCGGCGGTAAACTTGATCGCGTTGCCGACCAGGTTCACGAGGATTTGGGTCAGCCGTTTCGTGTCGCCACGCAGACGCGGTTCAATCCGGGCGTCTAACGAGATTCGCAGCTGGAGGCCCTTCTGTTCCGCCTGCATATGAAGCATGCGCCAAACGGAAGACACAACGGCGCTCACGTCGATGTCGTCGAGATCGAGATTCTGCTTCCCGGCCTCGATCCGGGAAAGATCGAGAATTTCGTTGATCAACGACAGCAATGTCTTGGCTGAGGTCTGAACCGTCCCCACCATAGAGCGCTGATCGGCGTCCAGGGGGGTGGTTTCCAACAAGTCGCCGGTTGAGATGACTGCCGTTAGAGGTGTCCGCAGCTCGTGGCTCATAGTCGCCAGGAACCGGCTCTTGGCCTGGCTCGCCTCTTCCGCAAGCGCTCTGGCGCGATTGAGTTTCTTGATAAGGGTGGAAACGTAAGCCGGTAGTACGATCAGCGAGATCAGTAAACCGTATGCAACAAAGCTATTCTCCGACCAGTAACTGCTGGTCAGGATCGTGCCGCCGAAACCGACTGCGCTGATGCCTGCGGAAAACACCAGAAAGGCAACACCGTAGCGAAAACCATTGCCGAAGGTGACCCAGAGATAAATCGGGAAGAGAACCGAAGCGGGACCACCGCCAACCGCGAGCATGTAGCTGAGCGTTAGGAGGTCGACCATCGCCATCGCCCCGCGTCTCGGCGTCGACTGCGCAGGAGAGACAACAATATGGAGCAAAGCTAGCCAACCGACGCAAAGGCCCCAGGCCATTGCGGTCGATGCCTGTTGAAGCCCAATGTCGGCGTCGAGGTAAAAGCTCGCCACGGACAGATAGAGCATCGCGACACCGCCCAGCACCATCCTGATCGTGGCCTGCTCGTGCTCGCTGTCCGGCCGTCGCGCAAAGGCCTGATCTACCGCGTAACGGCGTGGCCACCACACCAGCGCAAGGGCAAGTGGGGTGGCGATCAGGAACACGATCAACATGAGCGAGGCAAGCGGCCAATGCAAAGGTGGTCGACCGGTCACCCAAAGCGGCCCGATAACGAGAGCAAGACTGCCCAATGCAGTCATCGACAAGCCAAAAACCGCAACCAGCGTGCGCCTGTTCAAACTCTTTGCTGTGACAACGGGAGAACCCAACGCCGCCGTTGAGTCTGCGGGGCGCTTTTGCGCAGCTTCGCTGGATCTGTCGTGACCTATCGCCATGGAGCGGCCTTAATCAGCCACCGACGCTCAATTCGTCCGGCGGCGCTTCCAAAATCCTGTCGTACGGAAACAGAACGAGGATCGTTGTTCCTACACCCTTCTCACTTTCGACCTTCAAGGACCCGCCATGCAATTCCGTCAGATCGATCGAAAGCGGCAAGCCGAGACCTGTTCCCGGCACAGCCTGAGTTTCGGAATTCCGCAAACGCCCGAACCGCGTCACGGCAACCTTGATTTCGTCCTCAGTCATGCCGACACCATTGTCAGCAACGGCAATCTGCACTCCCCCGTCCGTTCGCTGGACGGATACCGTCACCTGCCCAGCCACAAGGGTGAACTTCAAGGCGTTGACCACCAGGTTCAACAGGATCTGTTTGACCTTGACCGGATCGACCATCAAGAGCGGAACCTCGGGGTCAATATCGGTCCGGATGGCAATCCGCGCCGCAACCGCCCGCTCCTCGGCCAAGCGCAGAACATCATCCACCAGGGTCGCCAGATCCACGGGCTCTTCATGCAACTCGATGGTGCCTGCTTCGATCATCGAGACATCGAGAATATCCTTGATGATGTGCAGCAGCAGACTTCCACTTTCCTCGATGTTGCGTGCGTAGTCGCCGTATTTCTCATTGCCCACGGGACCAAGCAGTTCAGTGCCGATCACCTGCGCATAGCCGATGATGGCGTTGAGAGGCGTGCGCAGTTCGTGACTCATGTTGGCCAGGAACTCGGTTTTGCTGCGGTTCGCGACTTCCGCCAATTCCTTGGCGTGGATCAGTTGCTGCTCAGCCGCCTTACGCTCCGTGATGTCGAAGGAGACGGTGACGATGTTGGTGACCTGGCCGCTTGAATCCCGCACCAGGGACTTGGAAGTCAGGAAAATCCGCCTGACATTATTGACCGTAACGAACTCTTCTTCGAACAGCGGCGGCGCCTCACCCGTCGCAAAGGCGCGCTCGTCGAGCGCGATAGAGTTTCGCGCATAATCGTTGTTGAGCAGTTCCATCGCGGTTCGACCGACCGCTTCATCTGGAATCACGCCAAAGAGCTGTGCCTGATAGTTGTTCATAAAGGCGTAGCGGGCGCCGGCTGTGGTCGCGGAGATCATGGCTGGCACCGCATCGATGACCAGAAGCAGCCGCTCGTGGCTTTCCGTCAGCGCGCGCTCCAATTGGTCGGTATCTGTCTCATAACGGCGCTCGAGCGTAATCGCCCGTTCATTGAGGAGTTTCTGATGCTCCCTGAGGCTCAGAAGGTTACGCGATCTGGCGCGAAACTCGTGGTGGTCAACGGGGCTCAAGAGGAAATCGGTTGCGCCCGATTCCAGCGCGGCATAGCGAAAGGCTTGGTCTTCATAGGCCGTCACCACCATCACCGGAACATCGATACAGGGTGGCAGTTCGCGGAAATGGCGGATAAATTCTGCGCCGTCCATCTTCGGCATCTTGAAGTCGGTCACCACAAGATCCGGCACGTTACTTTTAGACCATTCGAGTGCAGCTTGGGGCTCGGCGAAAGCCTTCACCGTTATGTTGTCACCGATCGAAGCCGCGAGTTTCTGAAGTACGCGACGATTGGTAACACGATCGTCTATCACGACGATAATCGACATCAAGCAGTCACTCGCATCAGATACACCCCCGCCTTCAACAGACGCCCCAATAACGAGGACTCGAAAGCATTCGATAGCAATACACGAAACAGCCTAAAGGTATTGTTAACGTTCTTAAGATCCTACGCGAAGTTGTTACCGCAGCTTATCTGAGACAGACAGACAGCCGTTCTACCCCGGGGTGAACAGCTGCGACGCATTAATAACTCAATAAATCAACAACATCGATGGTTAATTTTTGATTAGGATCCATCCTAACGCTGCTTTATCCGCGAGATTTATCTATAAGTATACATATTTCTTAAGGTTGCGCAGCTTTCGATTCAGGCAACCATTCCTGAAGCACCAGTTCAAGCGTGATACAGATCGAGTTTCGGCCAGGTAGAAACCTGCCACCGAGGACCCGTGCGTCGGGCGTCGAAATCGTGCCGCGCAGGTCGGCCTTTGGGCGGCCGTCGTCTCCCGGCAGAATCTCTCCGCTCAGGGTCAGAATCTCGACACCCGGTCCCTCGGCCGACACCGTTTCTCCGCGGCTCTCGTCACCAAAACCCAATACCGCATCGACCAGGCTGCCCACCGCGGAACGCACCACCGCCCGTTCGATGCCGTTCTCGACACAAGCTTGCTCGACGCCCTCGACCAGGTCTTCGTTTGGGCGCAGCCGAATTATAGCGGAGCGTCCAAACGCGCCTCGTTCCAAGGAAACATCGGACATGGCTCTCTCCTTTTTCAGATCACGAGTCCGAAAGGCCTGTGATCAAACTGATTCGCTCAGGATTGCCTGGCGAAGGCAGTAGGCTGGAACAGACTGTAATTTGTTTCGCTGTCAAACGACACTTGGAAGCCGGCGCCTTCCAGGGGTGAAGTCATGACCACAGCGCCTCGGGCATTGAGAACGCAACCCACAGGGGGCAAGTGTCCGCCGTGAATCCGCCCTTCACGATCGACCATCACAGCGTGACAATGGACCAGAGCCTCGCCAGCTTCACCCCGGCCAAAGATCGCGTTTGCGCCGAGCAGCGTGACGGGTCCATCCAGCTCACGCGCCGCGCCGTAAGTCGCCACGCGCGCCCCTGACGGATCCACCATGCCGGTGAAGTAGCTGACCTTACGAAATCCGCCAGAGAGGATCTGCAGAGCAGCACTTTCTATTTCCTGGCCTGAGAGTATTTGCGCCAAGTCTGAAAGCAGATCCGAACCTTCTGGCAATTCGATCCTGAACTGCGGCCCGGTTTCCGCCCAAAGACAGATACGACGCGGTGACAAAACGGAACCAGGTTGCTCGATCTGGCGCCGCATCGCTCGCTCTTCAGGTCGGACGTCTGTCATTGCCCGGCTTCGCCCTCTGGAGGCGCAATGTCACCGCGCTCATAGAGCTGACTACGGATCAGGTGTTTCGGCACTTTACCGTACCCCGACTTGGGCAGCTCGTCCCAGAACACGAAGCGTTGCGGAAACTTGTAGCGCGATAGCTTTCCATCCAAGTACCCAAGCAGTTCTTCAGGAGAAAGCGCGTGCCCGACGTAGTCAGATGACTTAACCACGACCGCGACGCCAGCTTCACCCCACTTGGGGTCGGGCACACCCAGAACGGCAACTTCCTCCACCGCCGGATGGGTCAGCAGAACCTCCTCTGCCTCCCGCGGATACACATTCGAGCCACCCGAGATATACATGTCGGAGGCACGTCCGGTTAGGTAGAGAAATCCGCGCTCATCGAGATATCCCAGATCGCCGGTATGGAACCAGCCATCTCGAAAGACCTTTGCGTTGGCTTCCGAGTTATCGAGATAACCTGCGAAAACCGCCGGTCCCCGCACACAGATTTCGCCGCGCGACCCGGCCGGCAAAACACTGCCCTCAGGATCGCGGACGGCGATTTCCATACCACTGCGCGCAAAGCCGCAGCTACCGACCGGCATTTCATCATCCTCAATCGAATGGCAGTCAGCTGGCAGGTAGGTGATGCTGCCAGTCACCTCGCCCAGCCCGTAATACTGAACGATCACCTTGCCGAGTTTGTTAAGCGCCGCAACCTGATCTTCCCGGTACATAGGCGCGCCGGCGTAAATCACATGTCGCAGAGAGGAATGATCGTAACGGTCCACGGCAGGGTGACGGACCATGCGCGTAAGAATGGTCGGGACCGTAAACATGTTCCCGACCCGATGCTCTTCAACCAGCCGCCAAACGGCCTCTTCATCGAAGCTGCTGCCCGGTAACAAAACGGACTTTGCGCCGCGCGCCACTTGGGGCATCGCGTGCGCGCCAGCGCCGTGCGATAGAGGCGCAACGATCAGCGACGCATCCTCCGGGCCCAGTCCAGGCATCTGATCCGCAAGGTAGTTGTTGACGACGAAGCACATCTGACCGTGCGTGAGGACCGCGGCCTTGGAGCGTCCGGTCGTGCCGGATGTGAAAAAGTACCAGCAGGGATCATCCTGTTCGACAGCCGCCTCGTTAAAAGACTCACCTAGGTTCGCCGCAATCAGCGCTTCGTAGGACAGCTCGTTCTCGCGTGGGGATCCGACGCAGATAACCTCATCGACTGTCGCGGCCTCTGCTCGAACCGCATCCACGTGCTCCGCAAAGATTTCTTCGTAGAGCATCGCTTTCGCGCGGCTGGCCGATCCCAGATAGGCGACCTCCGGCGGCGTCAGGCGGAAGTTGCAGGGCACCCAGATCGCCCCCAGTTTGAAAGCCGCCCACATGGATTCGAACATCTGATTCGAATTGCGGGAGATCACCAGAACCGCGTCCCCCTTGCCGATACCGCGCGCACGCAGGCCGGCTGCTAAGGCATCGACTCTGCTATTGAGTTCAGCCCAGTTCCAAGACTTCTCGCCCCAAACCAGGGCCGTTCTCTCGCTATACCGGCGGGCCGTCTGGGTCAGGAAGTGCCCCAGGTTCATAACGGAACTGGTTTGCCTCACACTTCCCCCTTCGTCGTTACCGCACCCTCAAACCGCCGTCGCTCAGCGCAAGGGCTCCAGGATCGAAACATAGTTGGCGACCGCGGCGCCGCCCATGTTGAAAACACCGGCCAGTTGCGCATTTTCGACCTGGATGTCACCCGCTGAATTGGTGAGTTGCATCGCCGAGAGAACATGCATCGAAACCCCGGTCGCGCCGATAGGATGGCCCTTACTCTTGAGGCCGCCAGACGCGTTAATCGGTAACTTGCCATCTTTGTGCACCCAGCCCTCAGCAACGGCACGCGCGCCCTGCCCCTCAGGCGCCAGACCCATAGCCTCATACTCGATTAACTCGGCAATGGTGAAGCAGTCGTGGGTTTCGACCAGCGAGAGATCGTCAAGTCCGACCTTGGCCTTCTCGAAACTCCTCTGCCAGGCGGTCTTGCAGCCTTCGAACAGGGTGATGTCGCGCTTGCTGAGCGGCAGGAAATCATTGACCTGCACAGCGGAACGAAACACCACCGCCTTCTTCATGGTCAAAGCCGTTTCCACATCGGTCAATACCAACGCGGCAGCGCCATCGGAAACCAGGGAGCAATCGGTGCGTTTGAGCGGACCGGCAACGATCGGGTTCTTATCCGATACACTTCGGCAGAAGTCGTAGCCTAAGTCCTTGCGCATCTGCGCCCAAGGGTTGACCGCACCGTTCTTATGGTTCTTCGCCGCAATCGCGGCCAAGGCGTCGGACTGGTCACCGTATTTCTGAAAATACTTCTGCGCGATCAACCCGAAGACCCCGGCGAAGCCGCCTTCGATTTCACCGTCTTCCTTCAAATAGGAGGCCTTGAGCAGAGTGTTGCCGATATCCTTGCCGGCGAGCGCCGTCATCTTCTCGACACCAACGACCAGCACGACACGCGCGTGTTTGGCGTCAATCGACTTGATGCCCTGATGAATGGCCGCCGAGCCCGTCGCACAGGCATTCTCGATCCGGGTCGCAGGTTTGAAGCGGAAGCGGTCATCCGTCTGCAACACCAGAGAAGCTGGAAAAGCTTGTGGAGAAAAACCTTCGTTGAAATGACCGACGAGGATTTCATCGACATCGTCAGGCCCCAGGCCAGCATCCTCAAGCGCCTGAACAGCTACCTTCGCAATCAGGGACTCGACATCCTCATCTTCATGCTTGCCAAAGGCCGTATGACTCCAACCCACGATACAAGCCGTCATGCTTCTCTCCATCTATAGGCGGGCAATGCCCGATGCGGTGGTTTCGCGCTTCCGCCTGCTCCCCCAGAGTCGAACGCGGCGAAAACCTAACAGACGTTAGGTGACCTGACCAGAGGCGAGCGCTCCAGAGTAGATCAGTTTATCGTCAGCACTGACCGAGTCACTGAAAAATGCCCGTAGATAACCGCTACGCGTAAACGCGCGACATAACCGATGTCGAGGTTCTGGCGTCACCCAGCCGGCTGTGGCTTCCGGCCTTCGACCAGATCACGAAACGGAGACATGGACTCGGACAGATGATCTAGAAACGCCCTTATCCGCGCGCTGTAACGCAGGTCTGCGTGCGTGAGCAACCAGAAGTCCCTTTGACTAACGATTTCGCCAGGCGGCACACGCCTCAAGCGGTCATCCGCGTCGCCCATGAAACAAGGCAGAATGGTCGCCCCTACCCCCTGCCGCACGGCCTCCAAGAGGCTTGGCACGGAATCGACCCTTAAGCGGCAGAGTGCATCGGGGATCTCGGGCGCAAGCCTTGGCCAAACGGGGCTGTTCGAGCCGTCATCCAGGTTCATCCAAAGCATCCGCTCCATCCGACCGCCACAGGAGTCGAGATAGCTGCGTGAGGCATAGGCCGCGAAAGCCGCAGTGGCGAGACGGCGCCCGACCAAGCTCTGTGGCGGATTGTTAGATGTCCGCAGGATGACATCAGCCTCCAGACCTGTTTGAGAGATTTCGTCATAGCGGGTCTTGAGAGATGTTCGAATGCGCAGGTTGATAGCCGGATAGCGCTGTAAAAAAGACGCGGTGACGGGAAACAGCAGATGATTTGAAAGGCTGTCGGCGATCGAAACGCGGATGGTGCCCGAGAGCTCTTGATCCTGTCCCGACAGCGTCCGGTCCAGCGCGATCACGTCCTGCTCCATGCGCAAAGCGGTCTCGTAAAGCTTGCGCCCCCCGGCATTCAGGCGCGCGCCTCCGGTCCCGCCCTCAAAAAGCCGCGCGCCGAGTTTCTCCTCGAAGCTCTTAATCCGCCGCGACACCGTGCTCTGATCCATGCGGAGGGCGCGCGCAGCGGCGGCGCCGGAACCTTCGCGGGCCACGGCCAAAAAGATGCGGATATCGTCCCAGTTCTCCATCTATGCAAAATATCATACCCAGAATGAATTATCACATATTTGCTAGTTTTTACGCATAGACTAACTCTTAGAAGCCTTCACGCGTCAGCAAAGGCTTTAGTTCATGAAAACAAAGGAAGAGACGATGGCAGCCTATTTCGTTGCACAGTTTACAGTCAAAGAGCCCGCGGTCCTGGCGTCCTACTCACAGAAGGCCGGCCCGGTCATCGCCGCCTATGGCGGTGAACTGCTCTTCAAATCGCCTTCAGGAGAAGCACTCGATGGTCAAAACCCACACAAGGGCATCGCTGTCTTCCGCTTTCCCGATCAAGACACGCTGAAACGCTGCCACGATTCGGACGAGTACCAGACGCTGGTCTCCGAGCGACGGAAAGGTGCGGAGATGATCATAACCTCCTATGCGACCGCTTGACGCCGACCCAATCGAGGAAGCTTGCTGTCGGAATCTGATCTAAAACAATAAGAGTCTAGCGGCCGAACTGACCGTGAAAGCGTCGGTGGAGTTCTTTCAAGACTTCCGGAAAACAATCCCAGGCCCAACGGCGGTCGGTTTTCTGGGAGTCTTGAAACGTAAGCAATTCGACGAAACAGGTGTCGATGGCATCTTTCATCCGGGTATTTCCGTGGAGAAAGAACCTTTGCGCGATCTCAAAACACGCAGCGACCTCCCGGTCATCCCCAAGATCGATCTGCCGTTGCGCATAGCGCGAGAAGACCTCGACTTCAAAACTCAATAGCCCCTCCTGCGCATTCAGTTCGCCAGCAATCTCAGGAAAGCGCTCTTTCAGCTCCTGGATCAGAAGACTCCGATGCAACTTCATTTTGATCTCTGCAGGCGCCTGCTTTTGAGAGGAATGTCCTCCCTCTATCTTGCATAAGATTGGTCGACATATTCCTAACGGCGCTGCCTGATCCGGATGGCAATGGGATCATCCCGCCCGCGACGCAAGGCATAGTCTAAGGCATCTCTGCCCCATTGATCCCGGATACTGCTGTCGGCTCCGCGCTGCAGCAGCATGGCCGCAATCGCCTCATGGCCCTTGAAAGCGGCCAGGATCAACGGCGTCACGCCTTCCCCGTCGATCCAATCGACCGTCGCGCCTCGTTCGAGTAGCAATTCGGCAATGTCAGTGAAGCCGTCCCGCGCCGCGAAGATCAACGCTGTATTGTTGTGCTGATCTGCATAATCCGGTTCCACACCGCTATCCAGTAGCTGTTCGACAGCGGTCCGGTCCCCGCGCTTCACGGCCGCGATGAGGTCTGCCCCGTCCATCGCCCCGGCGGCATCAAAGCAGGCAAGAAGCAGGATTAATGGCAAAAGCCTCGTCAACTCTCTGAACTGCATCACCTGCCCCGGTCAGTCCAAATCGTCCAATACCGGCACGCCTTTGCCTAAGTCAAAAAACGAGCGCTCGAGAATGTTGTTGTAAACAACCTTTTGCTGACTTTCCTCGCCGTAGCTGGGGCTTTCGACCTGTTCGCCAGCGAAGAGCACGATGAAGCTATTTTTTGCCGAATTGAAAAAGGGAAAACCGACTGTTTCCACGGTGTTGATTTTCCCGCTGTCGAGAACGAAGCGTGTGAGGACTCCCATACCGTAGGGATGTTCACACATCCCAATGAGGTGTCGATAGGCTTTCTCCCGACGCGCTTCAGGTACAAAATCCAGATAGTTCTTACCCGTCGGGTCGTGATCGATGCGCTCGACCACCTTTGTTCCGACAAGCCTGAAGTAAGCGCCTCCGCTTTGCGGAAGCTCGTACATCACCATATAGGGTAAGAGTCCCGGCACCTCGAGCGGATCAAACGCCTGCTTCAACGGCAGGGAGTCGGACCAGTCGAACTTCGACAGACAATGGGAAACAAAGCCTCGGCAGACATCGGTTCGGATTATTCCCTGCGCCCCGGACATGTTCTGGCAGTAATACGAAACCAAACGTCAAACCCTCTCCGGACCCAAGTACCTGCGACCTGGCTATTCACCTTCAGCGGCACTAAACCGCATAACAGTCCGTCCCCGCCAAATCCTTGACGACAGCATCGGAAAAGAAGCTCTGCCCCCGCAAAGCTGGAACACACACGTCCGCGTGCTTACCGCAGCCTGCATAAGCACAGTCAGTCCGGCGCAAATAACACGACAAGAGGAATAGGTTAATGTGTTTGTTCTGTTTGCTCTACACAAACATTGATGACAAACGAATCAGTTGTTTTTCTTACAACAAAAACAACTGACAAAAATATTATTGCCAGGTCAGACGAAAACCGCGCGCGCCAGGGTCGCGTCCAAACCGTGAGGTATGGAAGCAACAGCGCCTTCTTGGTGGACGCTCGCCTGTCCGGCAACTAGAGCATGTTCCGACCACACAGCATCATTTGACCGGGGAGTTTCTTTGCTCTGAAGAGACGCGGTTCGCAACGCGATGTGGCACATCGGATACCGCCGCATCGTGCCTCACAACACGCCATTCCGAATGAAGCTCCGAAGCCTATCAAACTGATCCCGTGCGACTGGAATATGCTTTAGGATTAAGAAGAGTACCGCAAGGCAAAGACAGGAAAGACCAGATGAAGGAACGGCGTCCGACAGTTGCTCAGGAACTCTTCATCCGCCATCGGGATGAACTTGCCGATCTTTCCTTGGACAAACGCTTCGCGCGGATCCACGAAATGAATCTCTGGGGTGCGGAAACCTCCCGCTCGGGCTTAGGTTCCGAACTGGACGCCGTCAGAGCTCTCGCCGCCGTTCTACCCAGCCTCTGTGAAAAACTCGAGGTCAAGACGCTCGTCGACGCCCCTTGCGGAGATGGCGACTGGATCGCCTCTCTTCCACTCGGGCACGAAAGATACATCGGTCTGGATATCGTGCCGAACCTGATATCACATCTCTCCCAGCGTTTTTCCAAGGAAACGCGCCGTGAATATCGTGTCGCTGACTTAACGGAGCAAGCTCCCCCCACGGCAGACCTCATTCTCTGCCGTGACTGCCTGGTCCATCTTTCCTTCGAGAATATCGGCCGCGTAGTTTCCGGTTTCAAAACCTCTGGCAGCAAGTGGTTACTGACCACACATTTCACCGATCAAAAGAAAAACATCGACATTGTCGATGGCGACTGGCGGCCGCTGAATTTCTGTAAGGCACCATTTCACTGGCCCATTCCCGACCTGATTATCAATGAAGACTGTGCGGAGGCCGATGGCAGCTACCGCGACAAATCTATGGCGCTTTGGATGTTGAAAGCGCTCCCTGGCTAAGGCTACGGGTTCACAGCCTCCTTAAGACAAACCGGTTATCGCTGCTTTCTCTCTTGCGACAAGTCGCCCGAACAGAAATTTGACAAACAAGTATCTCGTATACAAGATACTTGTAGGCATAGCAGAGAAACAGCCGGAATGAACCTTGGACAGAGTCGAAGACTGCATAAGCTTTCTGATTGGTAAAGCAGCCCAACAGGTCTCCCGCCGTTCACGGGACAAACTCGCCCCTTTTGGTGTAACGCCGGTGCAATACGCCGTACTGAAAGTTCTATGGGAGCAACAACCGCAAAGCGCAGCGGAAATCGGCGCACGGCTCCAGATGGACAGTGCGACCATCACGGGCGTTATCGATCGCCTGGAAGCGGGCGAACTGGTCGAGCGCCGCCCTGACCCGATTGACCGGCGTGTCCACAGCCTTTTTCTCACCAAACGCGGGCGAGCACTCCGCAAACCTCTGGACAAGGCTATGGATCAACTCAATGCAGAGGCTCGAACAGCACTCGGCAAAAACGCCGACGTGATCCTGAACAGCCTACGCCGACTAGGCAGCGCCGAACGATGGCAGGAAAAGTAGGTACCCGGAAGAATAGAGAAGGACTCGTCCAATAGCATGCAGTTCGACACGAAAATCGCGATCATCGTCCGTAACGACCTTGCCAACTGGCAGAAGTTGAATGTCACGGCCTTTTTGACCAGCGGCATTGTCGGCAACACGCCCGATCTGATGGGCGAAATGTACGAAGACGCAGCCGGCAATCGCTACAATCCCCTCGCGATCCAGCCTATGATCGTCCTGGGCACCGACGCTGCCGGTCTGCGAAAGATTTATCAACGCGCGATGGATCGGGGTGTCCGCCTCTCCCTCTACATCGATGAGATGTTCGCAACCGGCCATGACGCGGCCAATCGCGCAGCGGTAAAAGCGCAACAGCCGGACAGCATGACCTTCGCCGGATTAGCCTTGCGTGAGGACAAAAAGACCGTCGATAAAATCACCAGGGGTGCGAAACTTCACCAATAATCCTATAGAGATTGCCAGCCTTGCGCTCACCCGCTGACGGGCGGCATGGTGTCCTGAAAGCGAACCGGTCGCCCGAGAGGATCGCCGATCAACTCGCCATCCCGCATGACAGTCTGCCCGCGGATAATCGTTGCCGTGGGCCAGCCGGTCACGGTCATGCCTTCAAAGGGCGACCAGCCACACTTGTAAGCAAGCCAATCGGACGTGATCTCAGTTCGGGCCTTGAGATCGACGATCGAAAAGTCGGCATCGTACCCAAGGGCGATACGGCCCTTGCCGGCAATGTTGAAGATCCGCGCCGGCCCGGCGGACGTCAGGTCGACCAGGCGTTCGAGCGACAAACGCCCCGCGTTGACGTGATCCAGCATCAGCGGCAGGAGGGTTTGGACCCCGGGCATACCTGAGGGCGACTGAGGATAGTCCCGTGCCTTTTCCTCTTTCGTGTGGGGCGCATGGTCGGAACCGATCACATCCACAATACCCTGGCGGATTCCTTCCCACAGTCCCTCGCGATGCCTGGCATCGCGGATCGGCGGGTTCATCTGCGCAAAGCTTCCCAGGCGTTCGTAGCAGTCCGGCGCGGCAAGGGTCAGATGCTGCGGCGTCACCTCGACGGTGGCGAGGTCCTTGTTCGCGCCGAGCAGCGGCATCTCATCGGCGGTCGTGATGTGCAACACATGAATGCGGCGGCCGGCCTGACGGGCAAGACGCAGGATACGCGTGGTCGCCCGAACCGCCACCTCTTCGTCGCGCCAGACCGGATGCTGAGAGACATCCGCTCCGTCGCGCACAATCGACAAGCGCTCGCGCAGCCGCGGTTCGTCCTCGGCGTGGATCGCCACACGCCGCGTGCCATGACGCAGGACCCGCAACAGGGTTTCATCATCCTCCACCAGTAGGCTACCGGTCGAGGAGCCCATAAAAATCTTTACGCCGCTGCAGCCAGGATGGCGTTCAAGTTCGCCGAGCCGATCAGCGTTTTCCTCGGCCGCTCCGATAAAGAAGGCGTGGTCCGTCCAGGCCCGCCCGTCTGCCCGCGCGAATTTGTCGTCCAAATCCGAGGCGGCCAGAGTCAGAGGCTGCGTGTTCGGCATCTCGAAGATCGCGACCACACCGCCCAAGGCAGCCGCGGCGGTGCCGCAGGCAAGATCCTCTTTGTGCTCCAGGCCTGGCTCGCGAAAGTGCACCTGGCTGTCGATGACGCCAGGCAAAACATGCAATCCGGCTGCGTCAAAGCTCTCTTTCGCCACCGAAGCATCGAATTCGCCGAGCCCCGCGATCCGCCCACCAGTAACGGCAACGTCGGTGTCGACAATGCCAGCAGGCGTCGCAACGCGACCGCCCTTGATCACCAGGTCGTAGCTTTGTGTCATGATTTCCTGATCCTTGGATCCATCAGCGTAAAAAGGGTTCTAAGTCATCATCCGGGGTAGCTACCCGGCAAGACGCTGTCCTTCGCGCCTTTCCTGAGCAAGCTTCTCGAACAGACTAACATAGCGCTGCACACAGGCGGCCTCGGTAAATTCGGCATCGAAGCGTTGCCGGCCCGCCGCAACCAGGCGCTCAGCCAATCCGTCTTCGTCGATGGTCCGGCCGATGGCCGCTGCCAGAGCAGAGGGATCGTCCACCGGCACCAGCAAGCCATCTTCATTGTCTCTCAGCAATTCCGCCGGCCCAGTCGAAGCGGCGGCCACAATCGGGCGACCGTAGCCCCAGGCATCCAGCACCACATTCCCGAAAGGCTCGATGCGCGAAGGAAAGGCGCAAAGATCCGCAGCGCCGAAGAGGGCGGCCTTGTCGTTTCGCCAGCCGAGAAAGCGGACACGCTCGGCGATCCCGAGATCCCCGGCCAAGGCTTCCAGTTCCTGCCGCAGATCCCCTTCCCCACCGATCCAAAGATACGGTCTGGTCTCGATCGCCAATGCCTTCAGCAGAACGTCGAGAGCTTTTGAGGGATGGAGGCGCCCCAGCGCCAGAATCAAAGGCGCATCCTCTGGGGTATCGAATGTCGCCCGCGCCATTGGCGGGGCTGTTTCGATGCGGGCAAAATTGGCGAGGTAATGCGCTCTTTCGGCGGGCCAACCGCTCTTGACCACATGATCGATCAGATCGGTGGTATTGCAGATCAGATGATCGCAGTTCTGGAAGTTTTTGATGGGATAGTAACCGCCGAGCCTAGCCAGACGCAGAAAGTCGCCGGTCGGACAAATCGCACTCGCACGGCTCATCCAGGTCATGACGACGTCCGGCCTGAAGGCGTCGATTTCTCGCTTCAAGGCCGCTTTCGTCGAGAAGTCGAACCACTTCCTGAAAGGCAACTGAAGCGGCGTGACGCCCCCTGACTCGATCAAAGCGGCGCGCTCCGGATGGCTGCGGATGACGGCGCGGCTTTCGTGCCCGGCATCGCGCAGCGCCAGCACGAGAGAGACGAAAAAGGTCTCCGCACCACCGGCTTTTCCACCCGACATGATATTTAGGATCCGCATCGGCTTCAGCCTCTCGCGATAGGCGCGGCGTAGCACGCAGCTTGGATCATCGATGAAACCATATGAAAGCGCATGACCTGAAAAGTGCCTCCTCGGCGGTTATACGAGCGGGCCGCCGGCTTGCCAAGCGGCCCTTGCGCAAATAACGCAGGAGTGCCAAATCTTGTGCGGATGTGTCTCATCTCCGGACCGAATAAAACCACTAGAAAGACGAACATGGCAGAGAGTAACGACGCAAAAAGCCTGATCCTGTCACACCGAAGCGTTCTTCGCGTTTCGGGACCCGATCGCATCGCCTTTCTGCAAGGCCTGGTCTCAAACGACATGGAGGCCGTTTCCGCCACACGCTCGGTCTGGTCCGCCTTTCTGACGCCGCAGGGAAAATTCCTGCACGAATTCTTCGTCGCCGAAGATCCGACAGCGTCTGGGGACGAGGGCGCACTGCTGATCGATTGCGAGACCGACCGCCGCGCCGATCTGCAACGGCGTCTCAAACTATACAAACTGCGATCTCAAGTGCAGGTCGAAGATGTGCATGACGACTTCCGGGTCGCGGTTCTGTTCGGCGCGAATGTGCTTCCGTCTCTGCAGTTGGAAGAGACTCCAGGCGCCACAACACCTCTCCATGGAGGTCTCTTTTATGTCGACCCGCGCTTGGTAGGCCTAGGCGCCCGGGCAATTCTCCCCGCAGCGTCAGCCGAATCGATCCTCGAGGAAATTGGCCTGCAATCATCGGAACTTTCGGCCTATGACGCACTGCGCAGCCGTTACGGCGTTCCAGATGGTAGCCGGGATCTGGAAATCGAGAAGTCCACGCTCTTGGAGAACGGCTTCGATGAGCTGCACGGCGTGGACTGGGACAAGGGTTGTTACATGGGCCAGGAACTCACCGCACGCACCAAGTACCGAGGCCTCGTCAAAAAGCGTCTCATGCCGGTTGAGATTGCCGGTCCGTTACCGGAACCCGGTACGCCGCTTCTCTTCAACGGCAAAGACGTCGGAACCATGCGCTCGGGGGTGGCCAACCAGGGCTTGGCGACTGTCCGGCTAGACGCTCTCCAGGAGTCTGATGAGGTTGAACTGCAGGCCGGCGACACGCGCATAACTGCGCACAAGCCAGACTGGATGCGGATCTCTGAGTAACTCTGGACTTCCGCTCAAACGGCGACGGTTGCGCTTAAGCTGTTAGCTTGCCGCTGCGCGCGTCCGTGGTGTGTTCCGCCAGTTCATCCAGTGCCTGCTGAATAAAGCGCGCAAGCTGCTCGGCCGGCGCATTGGGCGGGTCGATGCGCGCGAACAGGTCGATGTTGACTGTGCCCAGTTCCGGCAGCTGCGCCGATTTCGGCAGCGGATGCAATCCCTCAGGCACGGTGCTGCGAGACAGGGCCATGATGCCCAGGCCACTCTTCACGGCCATCTGCAGACCGGAAAGACTGGAACTGGAAAAGGCAATTCGAGACGGAATGTTAGCGCTTTCGAGAGCGCGCAAAACCGCCGCGCGATAGCGGCATCCCTCGGGATAAACCACCAGCGGCAGAGGAGACCGGTTCTCCCCGGTCTGTTGCGCGCCCGCGACCCAGACAACCGGCTCCGACCAAGTTTTCAAGGGTTTCGCGGTCGTGCGCTCCGTGCGAATCCCTATCATCACGTCGATGTCCGAAGACTCGAAATGGTTCCCGAGAGTCGCGCTGAGGTCGCAGGTGACCTCAAGCGTAACATTCGGATGCGCCTGGGCAAATCGGCCCAGCACCTGCGGCAGGATAGAGGTCGCGAAATCGTTCGGAATACCCACACGGATCGAGCCGCTGAGGAAGGGGTCGCCCATCACCTCAAAGCAGGTATCGTTCAGCGACAGGATCTCGCGTGCTGTTTCCAGCAGAATCTCGCCTTGCCGTGTCAAAATCGGCGCGCGGCTGTCGCGCATAAGAAGCGAGGCACCGACGAGGGACTCGAGGCGTTGAATCTGAAGCGAAACCGCCGACTGCGAGCGGCCGACCACCCTTCCCGCGCGCGTAAAGCTGCCGGTTTCGATGACCGAAACGAAGGTCCGCAGACTTTCAATGGGCAGGTGTTTTCGCATTGGCGCAAACGCTTCTTATGGTAGCAATTCTATTACATATACAGAGTTTTATATGATTGCGAATATAAATCAAATAATAAAAAACATTAATTTCTCAAATCAAAATCGACATGATATCGACGTCGTTAATCCAACAGACAAAACACTGGGCGACCCAAGCGGCGAGGCGGCGGCTGTGTCGCATAAGAGGGAACAATGGAACAGTTTCTGAAAATACCCAATGGAGAGAAGGTTACGCCAACCTTTTCACGGCAGGAATCCGAGCGGCGCTTAAAGATGCTGCGCGACCACATGGCAAAGGAAGACCTGGAAGCCGTTCTCTTTACCTCGATTCATAACGTCAACTACTTCAGTGATTTTCTCTACTGCGCCTTCGGTCGCCCCTACGGCATGGTGGTCACGCAAGACAAGGCCACAACCATCTCCGCCAACATCGACGGAGGGCAGCCTTATCGCCGAAGCGTCGACGACAACCTCGTTTATACCGATTGGCAGAGGGACAACTATTTCAGGGCGGTCCAAAACGAAATCGCTGGCTGCAAGCGCGTCGGCGTTGAGTTCGACCATATCAATCTGCAGAACCACGCAAAACTCGGCGATGTCCTTCCTGGCGCCGCCTTTTTCGATGTTGGTGCCCCGACGATGCGCATGCGGATGGTTAAGTCGGCTGAGGAAATCGCCCTGATCACCCATGGTGCCCAAGTTGGCGACATCGGCGGCGCTCATTGTGTGGAGGCTATCGCCGAGAACGTGCCGGAGTACGAAGTGGCCCTGCATTCGACGCGGGCTATGATCCGGGAAATCGCCACACGCTTTCCGCACAGCGAACTGATGGATACCTGGACCTGGTTCCAGTCCGGCATCAACACCGACGGCGCCCACAACCCGGTTACAACACGGCAGATCCAAAAGGGCGATATTCTCAGCCTCAACTGCTTTCCGATGATCGCCGGTTACTACACCGCGCTGGAACGCACTCTCTTCTTCGACCATGCCAGCGACCGGCACCTGGAACTCTGGGAGATCAACTGCAAGGTGCATCGCCGCGGTCTGGAGCTGATCAGACCGGGCGTACGCTGTTGTGATATCGCTCTGGAACTGAATGAGATTTACAAGGAACACGACCTGCTTCAGTACCGCTCGTTCGGCTACGGTCACTCCTTCGGAACGCTCAGCCATTACTATGGCCGTGAAGCCGGTCTAGAACTGCGTGAAGACATCGAGACAGTCATCGAACCCAACATGGTGGTTTCCATGGAACCGATGATCATGCTGCCGGAAGGAATGCCGGGCGCAGGCGGATATCGTGAGCACGATATTCTGGTCGTTCACGAGAACGGCACCGAGAATATCACCAAGTTTCCCTTTGGCCCGGAACACAACATCGTTCCGGCTTAAGGTCTAAGATCGCATCAAAAGAAGAGTTACCCGCTCCCCCTCGGAGCGGGTTTTTCTTTGCCGAGCGCCTTTCGGATTCTCACAAATGTTCTTGTTATGTTCTATTTCATGAACTAATCTGGAACAGATGGATGAAGCAGTCACAGCAAAGCCGAAAAAGGGACGGGGCGCCGTCGGAAACCCAAAACCGCGCTTCGATGCCGAAGAGCGTCTTTCGGTGGACGACGGCTGGGGTTCGGCCGATCCGGACGAACTGCCGCCTCTGCGAACGACGGTCTCGCCAGACAGCAGCCGGAAGGTCATCGCACGCAACGATTCTCCCGATATTCCCTTCGACCGTTCCATTAATCCCTACCGAGGTTGCGAGCATGGCTGCGTCTACTGCTTCGCCAGGCCGACACATGCCTATTTGGGTCTCTCGCCCGGTCTCGACTTCGAGACCAAACTGACCGCAAAGCACCACGCGGCGGAGCGCCTTCGGGAAGAACTCTCCAGGCCCTCCTACCGTCCCGCTTCCATGGCCTTGGGGACCAACACTGACCCCTATCAGCCCATCGAGCGGCAGTTGAAGATCACTCGGCAGGTTTTGGAAGTTTTAGCTGAGACCAAGCACCCGCTCGGCATCGTGACCAAGTCCCACCTGGTCACCCGGGATATCGACATTCTGGCCCCGATGGCCCGTGACGGTCTGGCGCGGGTTTATCTCTCGGTGACAACCCTGGACGCAGGGCTTGCCCGGCGTCTGGAGCCGCGCGCCAGCACACCGGCAAAACGTTTGCAAGCCATTGAGGAATTGCACCAAGCCGGCATCCCCTGTGGGGTTCTTGCGGCGCCGATGATCCCCAGTCTGAACGACCATGAACTAGAGAGTATTCTGGAGGAAGCGGCAACGCGTGGCGCCCGCTGGGGCGGCTACATCCTTTTGCGCCTGCCTTTGGAGATCAAGGAACTCTTCAACGACTGGCTCGACGCCCATGCACCGGATCGTAAGAACCGTGTCCTCAACATTTTGCGCGAATCCCGCGGCGGTAAGCTCTATGACAGCAAGTGGGGGCAGCGCATGACCGGCAAAGGGGTTTTCGCCGACCTTTTGGCGCGACGCTTTGAGCGGGCGGCAAAACGCCTGAACCTGAATATTGAGGAGCCTAAAATCGACTGTTCGAAGTTCCAGCCACCGGCCAAGGACCCAAGACAATTTTCACTCTTTTGAGGGCACAAGCCCGGAACTGTGGACACCGGGCATCAAGGACAGGGCGTTATCGAGATGTCGTCAGGCAGTTGCGTGGCAGCGTCGCCGCAAGCGGCATCGAGTTCACGCTGAACGAGGTGCTTTGTTCCTGTCAAATCGCTCCCGCTCAAGTCCGCATCGCCAAAGCGGGCGAAGTGTAAGTTGGCGTTACGAAGATCCGCTTCTCGCAAGCTACTCCCGCGCAGATCGGCATACCAAAGATCCGCGCGCCGAAAGTCCGCGGCGTCGAGCGAAGCCTGCGAGAAATTAGTGGCACGCAGAACTGCGCCTCTGAAATCCGCGCCATCCAACAAAGCCGTTTTCAGGCTTGCCCGCTCCAACTTCGCACCCTGCAGATTTGCGGCGCGAAGATTAACCCCCGCAAGAACGGTTTCATTCAGTTCCGCTCCACGCAAATCGGCATAGAGTCGAAAGCCGATGCCTTCGATCGGCCGCTGCGCGGTGATGGCCACTGTCGAAACGCCGATTGTCAGGAACGCCATTGCAATGGCAACGCCGATTTCAGGCAAGCGCTCGGAAGGGCGCCAGCGCGCGCGTTCGCCCAACAGGGTGGCCTTGGTGATTCTGTACATGGAACAACCCGTCCAGAAAGCGACCACGACCATGAGCGAGAGCCCCAAACTCCCCAACCAGTCATGCTTCGGCAGATAACGCAGCCAAAAGAGAAAGACCGTCAGAGGCACAAGCACCCAGGCACAGACCACCGAGATTCCGACCTGAAGCCACCAGAGCGGCGGCCGGTTTTCAGTCAGGCGCAGCATGTAAAGACGCACCAGGCTGGTGAGCAGCCAGGGATAGGCTTTTTCCTCCAGCGAAAAGGCATCTGGAAAGAAGGCCGGCAGCTTCGCCAAGCCACGCCACAGACGCTGAAGATACATGTGCAGATAGATGTAGATTCCGAGCAGAACGACCGGGGCGGCGAGGAAGAAACCGGCAATCGGCACTTCGGTCTGGATAATCGGCAAGGGCGTCGAGGAGGCATTGACGACCAGCGCAAGATCGGTCGTCGTTGCCAGCGCCAGCCAGGCATAGACGCAACCGCCCACAACACCAAGAAAGACGCCCCGGCTGTGGCGTGAGATCTCGGCGACATAGTCGAGCCCCACAAACCTGGCCACTTCGGGTTCCACCTCGGCATCAGTGAGATCGGCCCCTGCGAGTTGCTGAACCTGAAGACCTTTGACAGGTGAGAGAGTCGCGCCACGCAGGTTTGCGTCGCGCAGATCCGCACCTGTCAGATCCGCGTTCAGAAGATAAGCATTTTCAAGATCGGCCTGGCGTAAATCCGCATCGACCAGATGCGCCTCCGGCAACCAGGCCTCTCTCAAGTCGGCCTTTTCGCCTTCCTTTGCGTCGGACTCGAGCCAGAGGCGGTGCGCCGCCAGAACCTGTTTGAGCTCGGCTGCCGTATACTCAACGGGCCTGTTACTCTTTGCTGCTTTACGGACCGACGGATCCTGATCCTGGTGATCCGGCCGATGAAGTTGTTCGACCATCCTGCACTCCGGAACATCCCCCAATTGAGAAGAGACTAGCTTATCTCGGGAGAACGCGCAGCGATCTTCGGTTGTGGCTGGAAATGATCCGCTAGGATTTCAGCAGTTCAGGCATCACTTCGCCCATGCGCTCGAAGGGTGAAACCCGTCCGGTCAGGCGCAGATCGCCCGCACGGCGCAGACCTTCCCGGCCGAAGCGATCCCGGACCGCCGCGCGCAGCCAGACCTCCGCCTGCGTGTGTCTCGTGGTCTGCAGGCGTCCCGTTTCTTGAAGAAAAGCAAAGTGCCCATCCAGGGCCGCAACGAAAGCATCGATCCCTTCCCGCTCCGCCGCGGCAACCGACATGACCGCCACCGGCCATTCCTCCTGCCCGCCGTCGGAAAGAGAGAGAGCGCCTTTCAGATCGGCAAGCGCCCGCTGGGCTGTCTTGCCCATGTCGGCCTTCGTGACCAGGGCGATATGGGGAATCTCGACGATCCCCGCCTTCATGAACTGCAGGGAATCGCCCGAACCGGGCTGCACACAGAATACGACACTATCGGCAACGCTCGCCACGTCGGTTTCGGACTGTCCAACCCCAACGGTCTCGATCAATACGATGTCGAACACTGCCCGCATCAAAACCATTGCGGCAATGGTCAAATCTGCCAGACCACCCAGCCTGTCCCGGGCCGCCATGGAGCGCACGAAAACACCTTCGTCGACAGTCTCGCGGGACAAACGAACCCGGTCGCCGAGCAGCGCACCGCCGGAGCGCGTTGAGGAAGGATCGACAGCGATGACACCGACGGTCCGGCTGTCGCTGCGCAGAGCCTCGATCAAGGCGCCCATCAGAGTCGACTTTCCGACTCCAGGCGGTCCCGTCAACCCAATCACATGGGCCCTGGGCGCGTGGTAGGCCTCCGTCAGGAGCGCAAGGGTTTCGGGCGCATCCGGGCGTCGTTCGAGCTGCGCCAGGGCGCGCGCCAGCCCGGCTTTCCCGCCCGATGCGACGTCCCGGAGCAAAATGATGTTACCGGCAGCATTCATGAAGCGCAGTTGGCCTCGCCATCTGCCCTACGTCAAGCCCCGTCCGAACTGCTCAGACAAGGATTTCATGGACTGTGTCGGTCACACCATCAGTCGCCAAGCACCGTTCCTTCGCGGCGGGGGTCGGCGCCGCCGACAAGGCCATCTTTCGTAATGACAATGCCATGCAGGCCGCTGTTGAGATCCCGGATCTTGACCTCATGCCCAAGCGCTTCCAGCGCCTCTTTGTAGCCTGCGGCTTCCGTCCCCTCCTCAAGGTCTGTCGCGCCGTTGCGATTGACAAAATGGCCCAGGTCGATCGCCTGCTGGATATCCATGTCCCAATCGAGAACCGCAACCAGGGTCTTGGCCACATAGTTGATGATCCGGCTGCCACCCGGCGAACCGATCAGCAGCGTCGGTTCTCCCGATGCATCGAACACCATCGTCGGCGCCATCGAACTGCGCGGACGCTTGCCGCCTTCGACCCGGTTAGCGATGGGCTTGCCATCCTTTTCCGGCGTGCGCGAGAAATCGGTCAGCTCGTTGTTCAGCAAGAAGCCACGAACCATCACGCGACTGCCGAAACCGGTCTCGATTGTCGTGGTCATGGAAACCGCATTGCCATAGCTATCTCGGATCACGAAGTGGCTGGTGCCTGGCCGCTCCAGGGTCTCGTCCGGCGAGCGCAGAGCCGCATCTTTCCAGGGAGGAGACCCGGCCTCCGCTTTTCCCATGGCGCCATCGCGTTTGATCAGCGCGGCCCTGCTTGCCAGATAGTCCGGATCCAACAGGCCTTTGGTCGGCATCTTCACGAAGTCGCTGTCAGCCATATAAAGCCCGCGGTCGGCGTAGGCCAGCTTACCGGCTTCGGCAAAGAGATGGGCTGCCTCCGGTCCCGGCCCCATCGCCGGGAGATCGAAGTGACTGAGCATGCTCAGGATCTGGCCGACGGTAAGACCGCCCGAGGTCGGCGGTCCCATGCCGCAGACCTTGTGAGCGCGATAGTCCGCGCAAACCGGTGCCCGCTGCTTCACTTCATAGTTGGCGAAGTCCTCAAGCGTTAGAATTCCTGGATTCTCGGTCGTCGCCTGAACCGCCGAGACAATATCCTTGGCGATGTCGCCTTTGTAGAAGGCATCGGCGCCCCCCGCAGCCACCGTCTTCAAAGTTGCGGCGAACTCCGGATTCTTCAAAAGGCTCCCCGCTTTCTTGGGCTGACCGTCTTCCTCAAAGAAGTAAGCCCTCGCCACCGGGAATTTGTTCAGGCCCTTTTCCTGAGCACGCGCGATCGACGCCGCCAAGCGCGGCGAGATTTCGAAACCCTTTTCCGCAAGTTCGATTGTCGGCTGGAAAAGATCGCTCCAGGCCGTCTTGCCATGTTTGGAATGCGCAGCTTCCAGCAACCGCAAAGTACCGGGCACGCCGACAGACCGCCCACCGATGACCGCTTCCCAGAAGCCCTTCGGTGTTCCGTCCGGCTTGAGGAAGTATTCGGGTGTTGCGGCCGCAGGTGCTGTTTCCCGCCCGTCATAGGTCTCCAAGGTCTTCGAGCCGGCATCCCAATAGAGCAGGAAGGCACCACCGCCGATACCGGAGGATTGCGGTTCCACCAGGTTGAGCATCAACTGCACCGCAACCGCTGCGTCCATGGCCATCCCACCGGCTTTAAGAACGTCATAACCCGCCTGCGTCGCCAGGGGATTCGCAGCTGACACCATAAAGCTCGATGATTTGACCGATTCCTTGACCGTACGGCCCGTACCGCTCTCGGGTTGCGGGTCCTGTGCAAATACACCGCTGGCCGGCAGCAAGAGCAGAGTCGCCAAGGCGGCCGCGGTGAAACGGCCCGGAGCTCTCTTCCCCACCGAAAAAATCTTCTGACTGAGCGAAGCCTGTCTTACCGTCATAATGCCAACCTCCTGAAACTGATCGATCTTCGTTGACCGCCGACCCGTTAGTTTTTCATAGATGGGCAGGCTTGTCAGTGACAGGATTCGCCGTTCGCGAGTAATTCATTCGGCTCCACATCCCTCGAGACTCTCAATGGGAATGCAGACGCCGAGACAGCTCTACAGGACCCGTGCCGCGCCGCCGCGCCGCGGGTCGCCCGCAGCGGAAAGCTTCCCATCCGCCTCTCGGCCGACCGAATGAACGCCGCCGAAGAAGAGGTTGTGTTCGGGCCAATCGAGGGATCGCTCAACGAAATCCGCCAGAGCTGACAGATCCGGCTTTGGTAAACCGCCTTCGAAATTTGCCACGCCGCTTTCGACGTGCAGCCTCGGCGCTTCGACAGCCTCCCGCAGTGAGAGCCGATGATCGAGGAGATTGATCAGCACCTGGAGGATGGCGGTGCGGATCCGGTTGGAACCGCCCGAGCCGAGACCGATGAGGCTGCCATCGTCCCGATGCGCCACGGTTGGCGCCATCATTGAGGACATGCGGCGACCTTCGCGCCATCCTGCCATCCCGCCCGGGTTGAGATCTTCTTCCCCCAACATGTTATTCGGCATGATCCCTGTGCTAGGCAGGATGTAACCACAACCTTCGCCGTTCGATAGAGACATGGCCGCCACATTGCCCTGCGCATCCACCACACTGATATGGGTGGTGCCGTGCGGCGCCGGTGGCGCCTCGGCGACTTCCTTGCGGTATCGGCCCAAAAGATCCGGCGCATAGAGCCGCTTTACGGCCTCCCCGTCTGCTTCGAGGCTTTCATCCAATGCAGTCTCAATCCGCGCCTGATTGGTCAGCGCCATCACCTGCGCCAGCGCGGCCACGGCATCGCTGGCAGACAGTTTCTCCAGCCCAGCGGAAGACAGCAGTTCCAGCGCAAATCCGATCAGAATGCCACCTGCGGACGGCGGTGGATTGGTCAGGATCTCTACATCCTTGTAGCGCCGGACAATCGGTTTACGCAGCTCGACCTCATAGCCGGTCAGGTCTTCTGCCGTCAGGTGGCCGCCGCGATCCCGGCAGGCATCGAGCAGTTTCCGGGCGATATCGCCATCGCCGTAGAACAGACGCTCGCCCTCGGCGAGCAGGGCCTCAAAGCTGTCGGCAAGATCGGGCTGCCGCAGGACATCACCCTGGCCCAGGAGCTTACCCTTGCCGTCCGTGTAGAGCGCGCGCGCCTCCGGCTCCGCGACAAGAATAGGCGATACGACCTCGATGAGATAAGCATCCACCGCGCGCAGCTCCACACCCGCCCGTGCCTGGCGGATGGCCGGCTCCAGAATACGTTTGAGCGGCAGGCTACCGAGATCGCGATGGATCCGGAACAGTCCCTTGACCTGGCCAGGGACGGAGGTCGCGCCGAGACCGATGTGGAACTCCTGTGTCGCGGTGCCAAAATCCGCGTGAATCGGATAGTAGGAGGTTTCTTCGGCTGCGCGCTTGCGTTTGGGGGTATCGACAAAAAAGTCATATAAACCGACATCGCCGTCCGCGCGGCGCGCCAGAAGGAAACCGCCACCACCGAGCGAAGAGAGAATGGGCTCCGCGACGCAGGATGCACAGAGGCCGGCAAGTACGGCATCGAAGGCATTTCCACCTTCAATGAGGATTTCTTCAACTGCAGCAGCGGTGACCGGGTGCCCGCAAGCAACGGCGCCGTGATTGCTCATTGTCTTTTTCCACCCCAGGTCAGTCGCCCTCGATCATGCCGGTTCTAGGCATGAGGCGGCCGGTCTTCTGGCATGTTCGTGACCAGATGTCGAGCCCCGCGTCGAGGCTAAACGCCGCATTATCGCCACGTTTGCTCCCTAGGTTATAGGCTCGTATAATTGCGCAGCATCCGCCCCATCGGCGTTTTGTCCTATCCAGGAAAGGGTTCTTTACATGCGTCGCGGATTATCGGCCTTCGGCCTTTCAGCCTGTCTTCTGATTTCTTCGATGTCTGTGGCGACCGCCGAAGAAGAGAAGGATCCGAGCGAACTGGCGCGGGAAAGCATTGAGCTGATGATGCGTTCCCTGAACGTGCTGATCGACCGGATCCCGCAGTATGAGTTGCCGGAAATCAATGAGAACGGCGATATCATTATTCGGCGGAAGCGCAGCGCTGGCGAGACCGAGCCAGAGGAAAACCCGGAGCTGGGAAAAACCCGCATCTAAGCCGACTGAGCGCCGTTTCGCGCCAAGATCCAATCCTGAAAATCTGAGACAGCCTCTCACTTGGGTGTGTACGGCTTGACAGTTCGCGCGATTGGCGGAAGCTGGCGCGATCCGCAAAGCTTTCCAAACAAGGATGCGCGTTATGATCGACAGCCTGGGCGCTTTCGTGCCGGAGAGCCAAGTCAACATAGCCGGGGCCGATGACGGACCTCTGCGCGGTCTCACCTTTGCGGCCAAAGACATTTTTGATATTGCCGGTCATGTCACCGGATGCGGCAATCCGGACTGGGCCCGCAGCCATGCGGCGGCGACGCAAACCTCTCCCGCCGTTCAACGGTTGCTCGATGCCGGCGCCTATCTGGTTGGCAAGACCATCACCGACGAGCTGGCCTACAGCTTGAACGGACAGAACCACCACTACGGCACGCCGTCCAATGTCAATGCACCGGGCCGCATTCCCGGCGGCTCCTCAAGCGGGTCCGCCTCCGCGGTCGCCGGCGGCTTGGTCGATACCGCGCTCGGCAGCGACACCGGCGGCTCCATCCGCACACCTGGCAGCTATTGCGGTCTCTACGGTCTGCGGCCGACCCACGGCCGGATATCACTCGACAATGTCATGCCCCTGGCCCCTTCCTTCGATACCTGTGGGTGGTTTGCCCGCGACGCCGAAGTACTGCGCCGAGTTGGCGAGGTTCTCTTTGATGAGCAGGCCGAAGCTGCTTCAGCACCCACCCGTCTTTTAATCGCCGAAGACGCCTTCGCACTCGCGGAGCCCCCGGTCCGCAAGGCAATGGAGACCTGGGTTCAAAAGCTCGAAGCCCGTCTGAGCCCGGCAGAAGCTGTCGTCATCGGCGAACCTGGCGGCGGCCTCGCCGAATGGATGTGGCGCTTTCGGAAAATCCAGGCGCACGAGATCTGGCAGGTTCACGGAGCCTGGATCGAAGAGCAGAATCCCAGCTTCGGGCCAGAAATCGCCGAACGCTTTGCCTGGGCTCAATCGGTAGGGAGCGATGAAGCAGAAGAAGCAAGCGCCGCGAGGCGGGACTTTACCGCACGCATTGATGCCATGATATCCGAGGGCACAATCCTCTGTTTGCCGACCACACCGGGCATTGCACCCCTGGCATCGGCGAGCAGCGAGGCTCTGCTCGAACATCGCGGCAGCGTTCTCAGTCTCAATTCGATTGCCGGCTTAAGTGGTCTGCCGCAAGTCACGCTGCCCTTGTGCAGCATTTCTGGTTGCCCCGTCGGTCTCTCGCTAATTGCGAGCCGAAACGCGGACCTTTCGCTGCTTTCCTTTGCCGAAGCCTTTACCCGCGACTTGAACGATCCCTCTGCCGAGCCACGATTCGGACTCTAGAGCGCCGTTTTAGTCGTCGTACTGGATGAGGGTCGTAACCGGCATATCGAGCCCTTCCCGCCCCTTCAAAAAAGTCAGCTCGATGATGCAGGCCGCCGCCCGCACGTCGGCGCCGCTCTGGCGCAGCAGTTCCGCCGCGGCTTTCATGGTGCCGCCCGTTGCCAATAGATCGTCCAGCAGCACAACACGCTGCCCCGGATGGAAAGCATCGGCCTGCACCTCGATAGTGTCCGTGCCGTATTCCAGGTCGTAGGTGTAGGGAATGGTCTCGCCCGGCAGCTTGCCCTTTTTCCGCACCATGGCAAAGCCAAGCCCCAGCTTCAGCGCAAGGGGCGCGGCGACCAGAAATCCACGCGACTCGATGCCTGCCAGGATATCCGGTTTGTGTTCCATAATGGCGTCGGCCAGACGATCGACCGTTGCCTGCCAGGCCTGCGGATGGGCCAAAAGCGTTGAGATATCGTAGAAAAGGATCCCTGGTTTCGGAAAATCTGGGATGGAGCGGATGTGTTGCTTGAGATCCATATTGCTAGACTTTCCCCCAAATCCTTGGCGCCAAAATCGGAACCTGGTCCTTTAAGCTTCTAGCGACAGCGAAACCGTCTTGGTCTCCTGCCTCGCGTTCATCGCAAAGATTCTCTTCTCACGCGATCGCTTCGAAGCACAAGTTTTCATTGGTACAGCCGGGACCGCCGGGTGGCAATGCCAACATCGCGAATTCCGATTACCGGAAAGTACGAGCGCCGACCGCCCGTCGAAAGTCCGCTCGCTGCGGTAATCGTATTGGTGGTCGAGCATTCTCGGATTGGCTGAATGCACTGCAGCATACTTAGGACTGGCGCCGGGCCGCGAAAGTATGTTCAAATTGGTGAACAAGTGCACACGAACAAGATGCACTGACGATAAATTTGAGTGCAGGGAATGCTAATCATTCAAGGACTTACTATCGCTCAACCGGCGAGGCGATGCGCGTGATAGCGCACCGGCAACGCGCGGGTTTTGGGCGGAGTCCATCCAATCACATGGTGAAAAAAGGGAGAAAGAAGCCATGAAGAAATTTGCCTTGAAGGCAGCCGTCGCGAGCGTCGCATTGGGCGCTCTGATCGGTGTCGGCATGACGGGCTCCTCTGCTTCGGCTGAGGAAAAGTTCGTCACAATCGGCACAGGCGGGCAGACCGGTGTCTACTACGTGGTGGGCGGTTCCATCTGTCGCCTGGTCAACCGCGGCACCAAGAATCACAACATTAAGTGTACCCACACCACCGGCGGTTCCGTGGCCAACATCAATGGTATCCGGGCTGGTGACCTGGATATGGGTGTCGCTCAATCCGACTGGCAGTATCACGCCTACAACGGCACGAACGAAAAGAACTTCCCCGACGGCGCTTTCAAAGAGCTGCGGGCTGTGTTCTCCGTGCACCCTGAGCCGTTCACCGTCGTGGCACGCGCCGATTCTGGCATCAAAACCTTCGCGGATTTGAAGGGCAAGCGCGTCAACATCGGCAACCCGGGCTCCGGTCAGCGCGGCACGATGGAAGTCGTGATGGAACGTCTCGGCTGGACCATGGACGACTTCAAGCTTGCTTCCGAGCTGAAATCCGCAGAACAGTCCCAGGCGCTTTGCGACAACAAGATCGACGCCATGGTCTTCACCGTCGGCCACCCGAGCGGTTCGATCAAGGAAGCCACCACCTCCTGCGAATCGATCCTGGTACCGGTCGAAGGTCCCGAGATCCAGTCGCTGGCTGACGAGTTCGATTACTACGCCACCACGACGGTCCCTGGCGGCATGTACACGGGCACGGACAGCGATACACCGACCTTCGGTGTCGGCGCGACTTTCGTGACCTCCAGCAATACGGACGAAGAGACCGTCTACCAGATGGTCAAGGCCGTATTCGACAACTTCGATCGCTTCAAGAAACTGCATCCGGCTTTCGCTAATCTGGAGCCAGCGAAGATGATCAAGAACAACCTCTCCGCACCTCTGCATGACGGCGCGGTCCGGTACTACAAAGAACAGGGCTGGATGTAAGTTCGGCCTGAGCGGGCGGGGTTTGCCCCGCCCGCTTTTCTTTTTTCCGCCTACTTTTCCGTCCTCTCTTGGACGAGGCGGCGCAAATACCAGAATAAAAATTTACGTTTAAGAGTTTTGCGAGAACAGCGGGGGCGTTCATGAGCGACGACAAAACCACCGGCAAACCAATGTCGGATGAGCAACTGCAGGATCTGGTTGCCTCGACCGATACGGGCGCAAGAAATCCCATCGGCCCGGCCGCCAAGGTCATCTTGGGCGCCGCCTTATTTTGGTCGCTGTTCCAGCTTTGGATCGCTTCGCCCATCCCCTTTGCGCTCGGGTTTGGCGTCTTCAACGACACGGAAGCCCGCTCGATACATCTCGCGCTGTCAGTCTTTCTTGCCTTTCTGGCCTATCCGGCCCTGAAACGTTCGCCACGTGACTACATCCCCCTGCAGGACTGGATTTTGGCCGTCGTCGCGGCCCTGGCGGCAGCGTATAATTTTCTGTTTTACGCCGAGATCTCAACGCGTCCCAACAATCCCAACACCACCGATATTATCGTTGCCTGTATCGGCGTCGTGACCCTTTTGGAAGCGACCCGGCGGGCGTTGGGCCCACCCTTGATGATCGTCGCGATTGTCTTCCTGCTCTACACCTTCGGTGGCCCCAACATGCCGGGTATTCTGGCCTGGAAAGGCGCCAGCTTCGGTGCGGTGACCTACCATCAATGGCTCTCGTCAGAAGGCGTCTTCGGTATCGCCCTCGGGGTCTCGACGGGCTTTGTCTTCCTCTTCGTGTTGTTTGGCGCGCTCCTAGATAAGGCCGGCGCCGGCAACTACTTCATCAAAGTCGCCTTTTCACTGCTCGGCCACTACCGAGGCGGCCCCGCAAAGGCGGCGGTCGTCGCATCCGCGATGACCGGGCTGATTTCCGGCTCGTCCATCGCCAATGTGGTCACCACCGGCACCTTTACGATCCCAATGATGAAACGCGTGGGCTTTTCCTCCGAGAAAGCCGGCGCGGTCGAGGTGGCCTCTTCGGTCAATGGACAGATCATGCCGCCGGTCATGGGTGCCGCGGCATTCCTCATGGTGGAGTACGTCGGCATATCCTACTTCGACGTCGTCACCCACGCCTTCATACCGGCGCTGATCTCTTACATCGCACTGGTCTACATCGTGCACCTGGAAGCCATGAAGGCTGACATGAAAGGCCTGCCGCGCCGCGGCGAGCCCACCCCGCTTATGAAATTCCTGGTGATGACGGTCTTCGGCATCGCCCTGGTCTGCGGTCTCTCGATTGCGGTTTACTACGGATTGGGCTGGATCAAACCTTTGGCCGGCGATGCCGCCGGCTTCGTCATCGCCGCGATGCTGGCGATCGTTTACGTCGGGCTGATCCGCTTCTGCGCCAAGTATCCCGAGCTCGAGCTTGATGATCCTAATTCACCGGTCGTCGAGCTTCCCGAGGTGGGGCCGACGGTCAAGTCCGGGCTGCATTTTATCCTGCCTGTGATTGTGCTGATCTGGTGCCTCATGGTCGAGCGTCTGTCCCCGGGGCTTTCCGCTTTCTGGGCAACGGCCTTCATGATTTTCATCCTGATCACGCAACGTCCGCTCTTTGCTCTGTTCCGCAGCGATAGCGACTTGGGACGGCACATGCGTCAGGGCTGGTCGGAGCTGATCGACGGCCTGATCGCCGGTGCAAGAAACATGATTGGTATCGGTATTGCGACCGCCACCGCCGGCATCATCGTCGGTGCCGTTTCGCAGACCGGTGTCGGCCTGGTGCTGGCAGAGCTGGTCGAGATTCTTTCGCTCGGCAACATCATGCTAATGCTCTTGCTGACAGCCATTCTCAGCCTGATCCTGGGGATGGGTTTGCCGACAACGGCCAACTACATTGTCGTTTCTTCTCTCTTGGCACCGGTGATCGTTCAGCTGGGGCAGGATGCCGGCCTGATTGTGCCTTTGATCGCCGTGCATCTTTTCGTGTTCTACTTCGGCATCATGGCTGACGTGACGCCGCCTGTGGGGCTCGCTTCTTTCGCGGCTGCCGCGGTTTCAGGCGGCGATCCGATCAAAACCGGATTTCAGGCCTTTTTCTACAGCCTGCGGACAGCAGCGCTGCCCTTCCTCTTTATCTTCAATACGGACCTCCTGTTGATCGATGTCGGCTGGATCGGCGGCATCGTCGTCTTCATAGTGGCCACGGCCGCCATGCTGATCTTTGCGGCGGCAACGCAGGGCTTTTTCCTCGCCCGTAACCGGGCCTATGAAACGGTCTTGCTTCTGCTGATTGCCTTCACCCTCTTCCGGCCGGGCTTCTGGATGGACATGATTTCGCCGCCCTTTGTCGAAACCGCGCCGAACCAGATCGTTCAGGTGGCCGATGGCATGGCTGCCGGAGATCAGCTGCGCCTCAGAATCGACGGTGAAGATGCGGTGGGCGAACCTCGCAGCTTTGTCGCTATCCTGCCGTTGGGCGAGGGCGATACAGGCGAGGATCGCCTTTTCAATGCCGGTCTGGAACTGCTGATCGACGGTGAGGATGTCGAAGTCGACAATGCAGCCTATGACAGCGATGCTCAAAACGCTGGTCTCGACTTCGGCCAAAAGGTCACGGTTGTCTTCGCACCGGCGGATCAGCTTCCCAAGCAGCTGATGTATATTCCGGCGCTCGTGGTTCTGGCCTTAATCATCGTGATGCAGCGCAGCCGCCGGAAAAAAGAGCTTTCCATGGCAACGGCGTAACAGGAGCAACAAACATGTTCAAAAACATCCTGCTGGCCGTCGATCTGAACGATCCCGAGAGCCAGGAAAAGGCCGTGGCAACGGCCCTCGAGCAAGCGCAGGCGAGCGGCTCGACACTCCATGTCATGACCGTCGTGCCGGATTTCGGGATGAGCATGGTCGGCTCGTTCTTTCCTGAAAACTACGAGAATGAGGCGTTGGAAGCGGCGAACAAGCAGCTTCACGCCTACGTTTCGGACAAAGTCCCCGAAGGCACAGCTGTCCGGCACGTGGTCGCGCACGGGCGGATCTATGAAGAGATTCTTCGCTATGCAGAAGAATCCGATGCGGACCTTATCGTCATGGCGTCCCATCGGCCGGAGTTGAAGGATTACCTGCTCGGTCCCAATGCGGCGAGGGTCGTGCGGCACGCGAAGATGTCCGTGATGGTGGTTCGCGGCGATTAACGCCCATCATCCTTGGCCTGGAAGGGGGTTCGCCGCCCGTTAGACGGGCCACAAACGGCATGAATAGGGCAAAATAGTTCGTATTGTAGTGTTAATCCTGCCTTAACCGACCGCTCGCTATACTCGGATCGATTTTTCGCTGATAGCTGCCGTAAATCCAGAAGTTGCGGCGAAAGCACCCAGCGAAGTGATGATTACAGGTAGTGGGCCCTATGACACGCAGCCTATCGCAAGCCGACGTCGCCAGGTTAATGGCGGATCCCTCCCCGAAAGTCCGTGCCGAGACGACCGGGAAAATCGCCTCTCAGTTCGCAGATCAGGAACTGGGCGAGGCCGAACGCAAGATTGCCGAAGACATCTTCCGCGCCCTAGTTAAGGACGTGGAGCTCTCGGTTCGCGAGACGCTTGCGGCACACCTGAAATCGAGCCGAGATCTGCCGCACGATGTCGCCCTGGCCATGGCCAAGGACGTCGACTCCGTGGCGCTTCCCGTGCTGAAGTTTTCCGACGTGCTCACCGACAGCGATCTGATCGAGATCGTCTCGGGCGACGACACCGCCAAGCAGGTTGCCGTAGCCCAGCGCTCCAGCGTTTCCTCCTCCGTCGCTGATGCCCTAATCGACACCGGCAACGAAAAAGCCGTTGCCCGCCTCGTTTCCAACGAGGGCGCCGATCTCAACGAAACCGCGCTCGGTCGCGTCATGACCAACTACAAGAACAGCGACGCGGTATCGGACTCCATGGCCCGCCGCCCGACCCTGCCCGCGGCAATTGCCGAACAGCTTGTTTCCGCGCTCAGCACGCAGCTGCAGGACTACATGGTCAAGAAGCACGACCTTCCGTCCGACAAGGCGCACAACCTCATTTTGCAGGCCCGCGAACGGGCTACTGTAACGCTGTTGAAAGACGGTTCCAGCGACGCCGAGCTGATCCAGCTCGTACGTCAGCTCAACCGCAGCCAGCGCCTCTCACCTTCCTTGATCATGCGCGCGCTCTGCACCGGCGATATGAAGTTCTTCGAATATGCTGTCGCCGAACTTGCGCAGGTTCCGGTCAAAAACGCCCGCAAGCTCATTCATGATGACGGCACACTGGGTCTGGAGTCGGTCTACAAGAAAGCCCAGCTCCCGATCGTCCTCCTGCCTGCAGTCCGGGCCTGTGTCGAGTTGATGAACGAGACCGATTACGACGGCGGCAGCAACGATAGAAACCGCTTCACGAACCGCATCCTGGAGCGTGTCCTGACACAGTTCGAGGACCCGTCGAGCAAGATGACCGAAGACGATCTGGAATATCTGATGTCCAAACTGGACCAGTACGCGGCGTAAACTTCCTCCTCTCGGTAAAAACCTGGCGAAGAAGCGAAACGGCGCAGTCCAACAAGACTGCGCCGTTTTTCTTTTCCAGAAGAACGCTAACGTTCTCCATCAATCTCACTGGACGTAGCCAAGGTCCTTCCAGAGACGATAGCTCTCACGGAAATCCGTGTAAGACTCCCAAACCTTTTGGAAATCCGGATTGCGCTCCGAGATCTCCGTCGCGACCTCCTGCCAGGCATTGCGAAGGGCTTCCAGGATCTCAGGCGACCAACGATGCAATGTCACGCCTCGCGCCTCAAACGTCTGTAGTGCCGCAGCCTGCATGGCCTCGCCCTCAAGCATCCCTTGTCGGAAATTGTCGCCACAGGCGGTCTCCAGCTGCGCTTTCTGCTGCGCCGTCAAAGCCTCCCACTTTTCCCTGTTCAAGAGCAGTTCGAACAAAGTCGATTGCTGATGCCATCCCGGGAAGTAGTAGTGTTTGGCAACCTTGTAGAATTCCAGATTGGCGTCGATGGCAGGCATCGAAAACTCCGTCGCATCGATCCGACCACTCTCCAAGGCTTCAACAACTTCCGCCGCGGGAATGGCTTCGACCACGCCCCCCATTCTTTCGATGACCCGTGCTCCAAGGCCGAAAAACCGGACCTTCAGACCTTTGAAATCCTCTGCGCTTTTGATCTCTTCGCGGAACCATCCGGAAGCTTCCGGCGCGATCACGCCGCAAATCATTGGCTTGATGCCGTGCGGTGCGTAGAGCTCGTCCATCAGCTCGCGGCCACCGCCGTAATAAATCCACGCGCCGTATTCGGCGGCGTCAGGACCGAAGGGCACCGCGGAGAAGAAGGCAAAGGCCTCGTTCCTGCCGACCCAGTAATTCGACGTCGACCAGGCGGCATCAAGGCGGCCATCAGAAACAGCGTCAAAAACTTCAGGTGGAGCGATGACCGTGTTTGGCTCAGTAAACTGTAGACGGATGTCTCCGCCCGAGATCCTGGTGACGGTCTCAGACAACCTCACGCCGAGGGTCCCAAGTTGGGGAGTCTTGCTGCCATAGACACTCGCCATCGTCCAATCGACGTTGGGTTCTTCGTCCTGTGCCTGTGCGGGAGGCAGCAGTCCCCCCAATAGAAAACCGGACAGCATCGAGGCCAAGAGTGATCGGAAGCGCATGCTGAGTCTCTCCCTCTTCCGGCTGTTGCCGTCTCCGATCAAGCGACGGGCACTTCTCAAGCCGTTTGCCAGCACCGATTCTAGATTCTTACCGGCAGGCAGCGGTTTTGACCGCGAAACGCTATCTTACCAGGATGTCGCAAGACAAGCCCAAAAGGGTCACAGCCTTGCCACGGCTTTTGAGAAGAGCAGCTCAAAAACTTGATTAAATGAGATGGGAAAGCAGCCTTCTGTGGCTTGGGTTCCTCGCATATGGGCGCCCAGCTCAAAGCTTTACAAATTCGTCATCTTGCCTTCACTGGGGCGTTGCCAAACAAAAAGCGACAAGCTATAACCGCCGCGGCTCCGGGGAGTAGCTCAGCCTGGTAGAGCACTACGTTCGGGACGTAGGGGCCGGAGGTTCGAATCCTCTCTCCCCGACCATCGAAAAATCCAGGCACTTTGCAATAAAATTCAAGCAGTTACCTGCTCTCAAGCGTGAATCTTGGGAGATGACGCCTGTCTTTCCTCGGCTGGCTTTTTCTTCATACGCCCTCTTCTCTACAGAACCCGGCTTTACGCCACGGGATGTCAGCATTGCCGACGTTCTAGCCTTGCCGCCTCTGCGCGTTGAAGCTCCATCACAGCAGATTGCTTCGGTTCCGACCGCCTTCGAGTGTCATCAGAGGCACAGCAATTCCTTGAATTTGTGAAATATTTTCCCGGCTTCTCCATTTGAGCCAAGGCAAAATTGTCACGACATTGTCATTGACATAAAGATATCTTTATATCTACATTATGACAATCTAAACACTTAAGCCCGAAGATCGCCGCTATGGAAACTCTGCTCTCAGCCCTGAAAGCCGCCGGAGAAGTCACCCGCCTTCGCCTCCTTGCGCTTTGTGCGCACAGCGATTTGACCGTTTCGGACCTCACGTCGATTCTGGGCCAGAGTCAGCCGCGCGTCTCGCGGCACCTAAAGCTGCTCTGCGATGCCGGCCTACTCGACCGCTCGCGCGAAGGCAGCTGGGTCTATTTCCGCCTGACAACGCATGGAACCGGGGCGGAGATTGCCCGCACCCTGGTCGATGCCATCCCCTCCGACGATCCGACCCTTGCCCGCGACCTGGAGCGCCTCGAACGCATTCGCCGAACGCGCAGCGAACGCGCGTCCGACTACTTTCGGCGCAACGCGGAGCAGTGGGACCGGATTCGCTCGCTTTATGTCGACGAGCAGGAAGTGGAGCAAAAGCTTCTGGAACTGCTTCCTGAGGAACGGATCGGCGATCTCCTGGATATCGGCACCGGAACCGGCCGCGTCATCGAGCTGCTCGGTCCGCGCGTTGCCAAAGCGGTCGGTGTCGACATGTCACGGGAAATGCTGATGGTCGCTCGCGCCAACCTGGAGCGCGCTTCACTGCGCAACTGGACGGTCAAGCAAGGCGACATGTACCAGCTGCCGGTCCAAAGCGGCAGTTTCGATGCCGTGACCCTGCATCAAGTGCTGCACTACGCCGAAACGCCGCACGATGTACTGGTGGAAGCCGCGAGAGCCCTGCGTCCAGGTGGCAAACTGATCCTGGTGGATTTCCGGGCGCACGAGTTGGATTACCTGCGCGATGAGCACTCCCACCGCTGGCTCGGCTTCCGGGACGACGACATCAAAAGCTGGTGCGCCGATGCCGGCCTGACCGCAAGCCATTACGTGGAGCTGCCGGGCGACCCCTTGACCGTTGGCATCTGGACGGCGGAGCGCCCCAGAGCCGACCAAGTGCACTGACAGAAAACTAAGAAACCCTCCTTAGAGCGTCATACGAAGGACCAAGAAGTCATGACCGCTTCCGCCCAACGCCCCGAAAAGTCTGCCACGCGCAAAGACGACGCTGACACCGGTCTTACGAGCGGTCGCACAATCTTCGCGCCCGGTGACAAGATCGCACGGGTTTCCTTTGAGTTCTTTCCTCCCAAAACCCCGGCGATGGAAGAAAAGCTCTGGAACACGATCGAACATCTGCGCCCTCTGGCGCCGCGCTTCGTCTCCGTCACCTATGGCGCCGGTGGTGGCACTCAGGCGCAAACCCTGGAAACGGTTAAGAAGATCCGGAGCAAAACGGATCTCGAACCGGCCGCCCACTTGACCTGTGTCGGCGCCAGCCGGGGCGAAATAGACGACGTGGCGCGCGCCTATTGGGATGCCGGCATCCGGCACATTGTTGCGCTGCGCGGCGACCCACCGAAGGCTGAGGGTCGCTATCGCCCGCATCCAGAGGGTTACGCTTACGCGGCCGATCTGGTCGCAGGCTTAAAGCGCATCGGGAATTTCAAGATTTCCGTCGCCGCCTATCCGGAAGCACACCCGCAGGCCTCCTCCCCCCAGGCTGATCTCGATAATCTAAAGCGCAAGCTGGATGCGGGGGCAAATCAGGCCATCACCCAGTTCTTCTTCAATCCGGAAGACTATCTGCGTTTCGTCGACCGCGCTGCGGCGGCCGGCATCGCTCAGCCCATTATTCCCGGCATTCTGCCTATCACCAATTTCGAGCGCACGGTTGAGTTCGCGGCACTTTGCGGCGCAAGCGTGCCGGGCTGGCTGGCGGAACTCTTCAACGACCTGGCTGACGAGCCGGTGGCGCGCGGTTTTGTCGCCGCCGCGACGGCGGTCGAGCAGTGCCGCTATCTGCAGACGCGCGGTGTGGAGGAATTCCACTTTTACACCCTCAATCGTCACGAACTGACCGCAGCGATCTGCCGGATGCTCCGGGCCCCTGGTCTCGGCCGGGTGACACCGGTCAAAGCAACGGCACAGCAAGAGGTTCGTCTGTAAGATCATGAGCGTATTTCTTGAGGCCTTAAAAGAACGAGTCCTGCTTTGCGACGGCGCCATGGGCAGCCGGGTACAGGCTATGGACCTGCACTTGGAGCGCGACTTCTGGGACAAGGAGAACTGCACCGAAGTCCTGAACCTGTCGCGCCCCGATGTCGTGATCGATATTCACCGTGGCTACTACGCCGCCGGTTCCGATATCGTGCAGACCAACAGCTTCGGAGGTTCGCCCCTCACACTGGCGGAGTTCGAACTGCAGGATCGTGCTTTCGAGATCAATCGCCGCGCCGGTGAGCTGGCACGCGAGGCAGCCGAGAGTTTCGGTCCCGACGGGCGGACACGCTTTGTCCTTGGCTCGGTCGGACCGGGCACCCGCCTCCCCTCACTCGGACACGTCGGTTACGACGAATTAGAAGGCGCGCTGACGACCCAATGCGCCGGTCTCATAGACGGCGGCGTAGACGGCATTCTGGTCGAGACTTGTCAGGACCCTTTGCAGATCAAAGCCGCCGTGAATGCTGCAAAGGCTGCGCGCGCCAAGGCCGGACAAGACGACCTGCCGATCATGGTTCAGGTCACGGTGGAGACCACAGGAACTCTTTTGGTCGGCACCGATATCGCTGCCGCCGCCACCATTATCGATGCCCTCGACGTCCCGATCCTCGGTCTCAACTGCGCGACCGGACCTCAGGAGATGGCGGCACACGTGCGTTGGCTGTCGGAGAACTGGAGAGGGTTACTGTCCCTTCAGCCGAACGCCGGCTTGCCGGAACTGGTCGACGGCCACACCCATTATCCTCTAACGCCAGATGAGCTGGCCAAATGGCTGCAGCGCTTCATCACCGAAGACGGGCTAAACATGGTGGGTGGCTGCTGTGGTTCGAACACCGATCACATCGCCGCTGTTGATCATATGCTGCGTGACCTTGCAGCTTCTGGTGAGATCGCAGGCATACGGCCCAAACCTATAGAGCGCAAACCCTTCTGGATTCCTTCCATCGCGTCGCTCTACAGCCAGGTGTCGCTGCGGCAGGAAAACGCCTACCTCTCCATCGGCGAGCGCTGCAACGCCAACGGCAGCAAAAAGTTCCGGCAGTTGCAGGAACAGGGCGACTGGGAAGGCTGCGTCGCCATGGGCGTCGAGCAAGTCAAGGAAGGCTCTCACACCCTGGACGTCTGCACCGCCTTCGTCGGGCGGGACGAAGCCGCAGAGATGACCGAGGTCGTTACCCGTATGCGCGGGTCCGTGACAGCGCCGCTGGTCCTGGACTCAACCGAATTGCCGGTTCTGGAACAGGCTTTGAAGCTTTACGGCGGCAAGGGAATCCTGAACTCGATCAACTTCGAGGACGGCGAGGAACCGGCTGAGAAGCGGGTCGCTCTGGCCCGCAAGTTCGGCGCAGCGGTCGTCGCGCTGACCATCGACGAAGACGGCATGGCCAAGGACGTCGAGAAGAAAGTCGAGGTCGCGAAGCGCCTCTATGACTTCGCCTGCGTCAAGCATGGTCTGGCACCGGAGGACCTGATCTTCGACCCTCTGACCTTTACCATCTGCACCGGCAACGAAGACGACCGCAAGCTGGGCCTCTGGACCCTGGAGGCCATCGAGCGGATCGCACAGGAGCTGCCGGATTGTCAGATCGTTCTGGGCCTTTCCAACATCTCCTTTGGCCTCAATCCCGCTGCGCGCCACGTACTGAACTCGGTTTATTTGGATCACGCGATCAAGCGGGGGCTGACCGGTGCGATCGTGCATCTCTCGAAAATCATGCCCTTGCACAAGATTCCTGAGGAAGAGGTGAAAGTCGCCGAGGATCTGATCTTCGATCGCCGGGCGACCCTGGAAAACGGCGAGATCTACGATCCGCTGCAGGCCTATCTGAAACTCTTCGAAGGCCGCTCCGCCGCTAAGACGGAAAAGAAAGCCCGGGCCGAGGATGTCGAAACCCGGCTGAAAGACCGGATCGTGGATGGCGATAAACAGGGCCTGACTGACGATCTCGACGAAGCCCTCAAGAAGACGCCGCCGCTGGACATCATCAACACCCATCTGCTGGACGGCATGAAGGTGGTCGGTGAACTCTTCGGCGCAGGCAAGATGCAACTGCCGTTCGTCTTGCAGTCAGCCGAAACCATGAAGGCCGCGGTCGCCTATCTGGAACCCTTCATGGACAAGATCGAGGGTCAGGAGAAAGGCATTATCGTTCTCGCCACGGTGAAGGGCGACGTACACGACATCGGCAAGAACCTAGTCGACATCATCCTGACCAACAACGGCTACAAGGTCGTTAACCTGGGTATCAAGCAGCCGATTGAGAGCATCGTCGCGGCGGTCCGAGAGCACAACGCCGATGCTGTCGGCATGAGCGGCCTGTTGGTGAAATCCACCGTCGTGATGCGCGAAAACCTGGAGCGTCTGTCCAAAGACGAGGTCGAGATTCCGGTCATGCTGGGCGGAGCCGCTCTCACCCGGCACTACGTGGAGACCGACTGCGTTGCAGCTTACGCCTCAGGTCGGGTCGCCTATGCGCGCGATGCTTTCGACGGCCTGGACCTGATGCAGAAGGTGGTGGCCAACGACTTCGACAATCACGTCGCGGAACGCAAAGCCAAAATCGAGGGCCGCAAGGTCAATACCAAGAAACAGCTGGGCCGGCCCGCCGACGCGGACCAGCGCCCGGTCGATCTGGAAGAAACCCGCCTGCGCCGCGAGGAACTGGCCGAGGGCGTCGAGATCCCCGAGCCACCCTTCTGGGGCGCGCGGGTCATTGCGAGAGCACCAGTCGATGCGCTCTTGCCCTTCCTCAACGACCGCATGCTGTTTCAATTCCAGTGGGGCTACCGCAAGGATGGCCGCTCGCTCGAGGACTACATGACCTGGGCGCGGCAGGAACTGCGGCCCGTCCTGAAACGTATGCTGGACGTTTGCAAGCAGCAGGATGTGTTGCGCCCGCAGGCGGTCTACGGCTACTGGCCGGCCAATGCCGAAGGCAACGACGTGATCCTCTTCGATGCCGAGGACCACGACAAGGAAGTCGGCCGCTTCACCCTGCCCCGCCAGGCACGCGAGGGTGGGCTCTGTATCGCCGACTTCCTGCGCGATGTCTCAAGCGGTCAGCGCGATGTGCTGGGCATGCAGATCGTCACCATGGGCCAGCAGGTCGCCGACGTCGCCCGGGAGTGGTTCGCGGATAACCGCTATCAGGATTATCTTTATCTGCACGGTCTCGGGGTCGAACTGACCGAGGCGCTGGCGGAATACGTTCACAAGCGCATCCGCGGCGAACTGGGCTTCGGCCACGAGGACGATCGCGACATGGCGAAGATGCTGCAGCAGGGCTACCGCGGTTCGCGCTATTCCTTCGGTTATCCGGCCTGCCCGAACCTGGAGGATCAGCATCATCTGCTAACGCTCCTGAATGCGGAGCAGATCGGCGTGGACTTCTCAGACGAGTTCCAGCTGCACCCCGAGCAATCGACCAGCGCCATCGTCCTGCACCATCCGCAGGCCAAGTATTTTTCGGTGTAACCGCCTGATCCGGCGGCGAGATCGCTCCCCCGCCGGACACTGTAGGTAAGAGGAGGAAAGAAAGATGAGCAACCTCGCAACAGTCCACACGCTGCCCCAGGGCAAACAGACCCCCGACCTCGGCGGCGCCCCCGCCTGCACGGTCAAAAGCGTCGAGGAGGCCGAGCGCGCGGAGCGCTGGTGGGCAGAAGAATGGTCGAAGTTTCCGACCTTTAGCCAGGATGAGGAAGGCACGCCGCACTACTGGAACGTCCCGGAAGACAGCGGCGTTTATCAGGATGACTGGCCGCTGGGCGAAAGACTCGCCGAGGAAACCATCCGCCAGATGCGCCGCTTTCCGGAAGGAAGCACGGTTCTGCGCCATATCCTAAAGGAAATCGACCAGAGCTCGACCGTCGCTCAGGGCTTCCTGAACCGCCTGGAAGACATCCTGATCTCGCCGGAGCTTTACGCAAAACTCGATAGTTAACAGCTATCTGAGCGGGATTGTTAAACTCTTGAAGGAGAAAAGCGCCGGAAGTTACCCTTTTTCCGGCGCGCCATATTCCGCGATGAAACGCTGGAAGACCTGTTCCATTGCCTGCTCATCGGCGATTTCTTCCAGGTTTTCCAAGAGGATAGTCAGGATATTAAGCAGATCGCGTTTAAATTGACGCGAAATTCACTGCCTCTCAATCAGCAAAGAGCTGATTTCGAACGCAAATTTCGCGACGTCAGACTCTCGAAAACACGATCCGCTTTAGTTGCTATATCCGTAACGGGCATTCAACGCCCTCAGCTGCGCATAGGCATCCTCGGACAGCGCCGCATTGAAGCGTTTCGGCAGGGGATAGTGTTTTTTCGACATACAATTGCCACAGCCCACGTCAGGTGGCGTCGACAGGTCTGCCAGAAAGGCCGAAACCGCCATCCCCGGCGATAAACACGCGGGAACGCGCCGTCGTCAGTAGGCCCGGTCGATAGAGAACTCGACGGCCTCGATCATGGCGCGCTTGATCGGCGTATCGGGGAAGCCCGACAGCGCTTCGCAGGCATCGCGTCCGTAGCCGCGGGCCCGCTCCATCGAATCTTCCATGGCGTCGTGTTTGGCGAGCAGTTCGATGGCCCGTTCCAGATCGCCGTCTTTCTGTTCCAGTTCTTCCAGGCAGCGACGCCAGAAGACCCGCTCCTCGTCGCTCCCGCGCGCGAAGGCCAGCACGACCGGCAGGGTGATCTTGCCCTCGCGGAAGTCGTCGCCGATGGCCTTGCCCAACTCAGCCTGGCGGGCCGAGAAATCCAACACGTCATCGACCAGCTGGAAGGCGATGCCCAGGCTGCGGCCGTAACGGTCGAGCGCCTCGGCGTCACTCTCCGGACGCTCGGCCACCACCGCGCCGATCCGGCAAGCTGCCGCGAAAAGCGCCGCCGTCTTGGAGCTGATGACCTCCAGATAGGCCTCTTCGGTGGTGGTGGTGTCATTGGAGGTCAGAAGCTGATGCACCTCGCCTTCCGCGATGATCGCGGAGGCATCGGAGAGGATCCGCAGCACCTCGAGCGAACCGTCGGACACCATGAGCTGGAAAGCCCGGCTGAAGAGGAAATCGCCCACCAGGACGCTCGGCTTATTGCCATAGAGTGCGTTGGCGGTCGCGAGGCCGCGCCGCAGGTCGCTCTCATCGACCACATCGTCGTGTAGCAGGGTCGCGGTGTGGATGAACTCAACACAGGTGGCCAGGGCCAGATGGCGCTCTCCCTGATAGCCGCAGAGCTGCGCCGACGCCAGGGTCAGCATAGGCCGCAGACGCTTGCCGCCGGCGGCAACGATGTGCCCGGCGAGCTGCGGGATTAGGGCGACCGGAGATTGCATGCGCTCTACAATGAGCCCATTGACCGCGCGCATGTCCTGGGACACCAGGCCCGAGAGAGCCTCCAGCCCCGCCTTCGCAGGCGCGCTTGCCGAATCGTTTATGTCGAGGGCGACAGCCAAATTCCTAGCCTCATTCTCCCTGCCGCCGCCCCGGTATGCTTTACCAGGATAAAGCGGACAGGCTATGTTTTATGCCAAGGGATGTCGGAGACGGTCCTCGGCATTAACTCCAGAATAGGTTTAACCGCAGGCCGGTCAAGCCCGACAGGTTGTCGCAGAATAAATCCTTGGTGATAGGTGGGTCGTCAGTCGCGAAATGCCAGGCAAACAGCCAAGCCTGGAGGTTGCACACGAACGAATAGGCCAGCGAGGCCACAGACGGGAGCTTATGAAAGAACTGTTCCGCAGCAACGATCCGGTCAAACTTTCCTGGCTTCAGGCCCTTTTGACGGATGCGGGCATCGACTGCCTGCTGCTCGATAATCACGCCTCCGTGATCGAAGGTTCCATCGGCGCTATCCAAAGGCGGATCATGGTGGCCGACGACGACCTGGAGCGTGCCCATGAACTGCTCACCGAAAGCGGCGAGGAGAGCGCCTGGTGAGCGATTCCGCCCCTCCGCCGGCCTCACCCGCGGCCCCCAGCCCAGATCCGGCGGCGGGCGCGAAGGCAAGACCGCCGGATACAACCGAGGATGCCCTGCTGGACGGACGTATCCTGCTGCAGCAACCCCGGGACGGTTACCGCGCCGCCATCGATCCGGTGTTCCTGGCGGCGGCCGTGGCGGCCAAAGCCGGCGAGCGGGTCCTGGATCTGGGCAGCGGCGTAGGGACGGCCGGCCTCTGCCTGCTGAGGCGCGTGGCGGGTGTCGAGGTCACGGGGCTTGAGATTCAGGGCGATCTGGCGGCTTTATCGCGGCAAAATGCCGCAGGCAACAATCTCGCCGACCGCTTCACGGCCATCGAAGGCGATATCCTGAAGCTCCCCTCCTCGCTCGCGCCCGAATCCTTCGATCATGTCATCTGCAATCCGCCTTATCTGGCCTCCGGCGCGGCGCGCCCCTCACCCAACCAGGCCCGCACTACGGCGAACCAGGAAGGCGACGCCCAGCTCAGCGACTGGATCGAGGCCGCCATCGCCTTGGTGAACCGCAAGGGCAGCATCACTTTCATTCACCGGGCCGACCGCCTCGACACCCTGGTCCATAGCCTGACCGGCCCGACCGGCGGTCTGCGGGTCTTCCCGCTCTGGCCCAAAGCCGGCAAACCCGCCAAGCGCGTGCTGCTGCAATCCCGCAAGGCGATCGCCAGCCCCAGCGTCATGGCGCCAGGCATGGTTCTGCATGAAGAAGACGGTCAGTTCACGCAAGCGGCCGACGCCATTCTCAGGGAAGGCGCCGCGCTGGATCTGAGCTGCGCTTAGCCGATCCACCGGCAGGTCAGGCCTGTCACTTAGCTTTGCCCAAGAGGCTCCATATGACCGGCAAAGGTGGTTAACTCTCAAATAAGCGCCCTATTCCTGCTAGCTAGCTATTGGCAGGGCCTTGGCGGCTGCTTATCTTCCGAGGCATGAAGTTACAAAAACTGCTCTCTTTCCTGCCGATCAAGGCCTTCAAGAACCCGGATCCGGTGGTCGCCGTGATCCGGCTCAACGGCGTGATCGGCGCGGCCGGCCCCTTGCGCGGCGGCATGACCCTGGCCGGACTGGAAAAACGGCTGGACCAGGCCTTTAAGATGAAAAATCTTGAGGCCGTGGCCCTGGCGATCAATTCGCCCGGCGGCTCCCCGGTTCAGTCTGACCTGATCGCCAAGCGCATTCGCGACCTGGCGGCGGAAAAGTCCGTGCCGGTCTATGCCTTTTGCGAGGATGTGGCGGCCTCCGGCGGCTACTGGCTGGCCTGCGCGGCTGATCACATCTACGCGCAGGAGTCCTCGATCATCGGCTCCATCGGCGTGATTTCCTCCGGCTTCGGCTTTCCCGCTGTGCTGGAGCGCCTGGGCATCGAGCGCCGGGTGCGCACTGCCGGTCACCGCAAGTCCACGCTGGACCCCTTCGAGAAGGAAGATCCGGAGGACATCGCGCGGCTCGAGGGCATCCTCAAGGAGCTGCACGAGACCTTCAAGAACATGGTCACCAGCCGGCGCAAGGAGCGCCTGAAGGAAGAGCATGACGTCCTCTTCAGCGGCGAGTTCTGGACCGGCAGCAAGGCGGTCGAGCTGGGTCTGATCGATGGCATCGGCGAGCTGCGCGGCACCCTGAAAGCGCGCTTCGGCGACAAGGTTAAGATCCTGCCGCTGGAAGACGCCCGCCCCTGGTGGCGCAAGCGCATGGGCTTCGGCGCAGGGGCTGGATTGAGCGGCCTTTTTGCCTCGGGCGGACTGGCCGGCGTGGCGGAACCGCACGAATGGGCGCAGGGACTTGTCTCCGCCGCCGAAGAAAGGGCACTCTGGTCGCGATTCGGGCTATAATTGCGGAAAGCGCTCCGCCGCAGGATAAAAGCCGGCGCAGATCCGGTTAAAACTTGAAGGACAGGCGATGTTCGGACTCCCCTCAATCGGCAAGCTGATGGTGCTGGCAGCCATTCTCGGCGCGGTCTGGTACGGCTTTAAGTTTATCGGCCGCATGCAACAGGCCAGAGATGAGCAGGAGCGCCAGAAGGAAGCGGCCTCCAAAAACACGGGCGCGCCGGTCAACAAGACCAACAGCGGCGCCGTGGAACTGGTGCAGTGCCCCACCTGCGACGCCTATATTCCGGCGGACAGCGGATGCAATTGCGGAAGGCAGGGGTAAAGCGCCCTATAGAGGTGCTTCATAGCAACGGCTGACTTGGTCGTTAACAATCAATCCAAGGCAAACGCAACGCTAGAGTGACGCATGTGTAAGCTGCGTAGGGAGTCGTGAATTTCCGCGCCACTCCCCCTCAAAGTGTCAGCCGAATGAAACGACGGTTGCTTACCGATTGTGGGAACATGGCGGTCGAACACTTTCGTATATCGCGCCTCAGGAACTTCGGCTTCATGTCGTACCGGATGGCTCCTGATCCAGTCCCTACCACTGCCGCTTTTCAGCCTTGGTTCGAATGATCAGCGGCAGCAGTCAGGGTCCCAAATCAAACCCCTACAAGGGTACCACGCCATGGTTCGTAAGAACCTGCAGGCGCCAGACGGTCATCGGTTAAGTTGCCTCTGAAGGCAGTTTAAACGAAACACAAATCGCGCGCTCTATCAGCCAGAAGAACAGCTAGGCGAGAGCATGAGGACTAGGAACACCGGGACGGAAATCAACGGCAAGAGAATCGATAGCAACGAAAAAACGATTGCAACTGTTCTTCCGGCTCCCGTGATACCAGCATCCTCTAGCCGCGAAACTGTTATGGAGAAAAAGCGTAGTCCAATGAATAAAAACCCACCGACAACCACGATTAACGGTAAAACCCCCGCGACATCATTTACTCTTAGAACAACAGAGGCCGTTACCACCAAGAGGTAAAGCACAACTAAGACGGCATAGTTCTTTGCGTACCCGCCTTTTGATAGCGGTGCCGACTGATTGGTCTCGATCGTTGAACTGGTCATTTTCTATGATCCTTTCCTAAGCCGAGTAGGTGTCACGCTAAGACCCCTACATCCCAAAAACCCACCTTCCGCAGCTCGCTTCGACAAGTCGGTCAGGCGACTTGAGAAACGTTGTCCACGCAGCCTTTGCCACGGTGACTGTTGTTGTTAACTGCGTGTGTGGGTAATGGACGGGTTCTGATCGAAATTCAGCGAACCGGGGGCATCGGCCACATGCAGCAGGCACGAGATGAGCAGGAACGGCGGAAAGCGGCCGCGTCCAAAAATGCCGGCGCGACGGTCGACAAGACCAACACCGGCGCCGTGGAACTGTTGCAATACCCCACCTGCGACGCCTATATCCCGGCGGACAGCGGATGCAATTGTGAGCGATAGGGGTAAGGGACGGCTGAGGAAGCCGGGTTCAGGCTTTCTGCCGCAAGAATAGCAACCTGCTGCAATTGACGGCTTTGCTCCGTTCTGCAGAAACGGCTGCGGTCAAACAAACAATCAGAATGGGCGCAAAACGGGCGTGCGCCGCATGCGTGAGACAGTCATACAGTGAAGTTTGAAGCCGATATTCAGGCGATCTTATACCGAACTTTTAACTGCAGCGCCGAAAGTCGCCTTCGAACCCAGAATGCATGAACTTCTAATCTGCCCGAAGGTCTGGTTTCGCTATAGGAATGCTAGATTTCGGTATAGTGATGAACCCAACATTGATCGACAAACCGCTCCATACCATTCGGTATATGAGCCTTTGTCCAGTCTGCACCAACGAATTGCTTTAGACTCTCTTCGTTATCCCAAATGCTTGTGACTAAATATTCATCTGGGGATTTGGCTATCGGCCCCCCTAGTTTTGCGGATGTACATCCCGGGGCATCTTTCACAGATGAGAGGGCGACGGTTTTGAACAGTGGTTCAAACTCATCTCTTAGCTCCGGTTTTATTCTCACACGATAAATTCTTGTAATGATCATCTTGCTCCCAAAATATCAATCATTGTTAAACTACTGAACATAAATGATAATTTGGCGATCCATCAAACATGGTATGTATCGAAGTAGATCTTATGGAAACTACAGGGACATAACACGCAACCGACGTGTCTCATGTGATGCGAACAGCTCCGCAGCGTCACTCGACGGGTTACGGTATTATGCCCCCGTAATTTCTGTCCCTGGACCTCGGTCACAGGGCGGCAAGACCGGCCTTGGCGCATTCCTCGTCCTGTCCGCCCTGAACACCGCTCACGCCGACACCGCCGATGACTTTACCGTCTTTCAGGATCGGCATGCCGCCGGGCGAAGCGGCAATTCCGGGAAAGGTCACCAAAGCGGTCCGGCCCTTGGCGATCGCCTCCGCGAAGACGCGGGTCGGGCGGCGGTAGGTCGCCGCCGTACTCGCTTTGATCTGAGCGATCTCGACGCTGGCTGTTTGCGTATTGTCCATGCGCTCGAAGTAGACAAGAAAGCCGTGGTTGTCGACGACCGCGACCGCGACGTTCCAGTTATTGGCGCGGCAGGCTTCTATCGTGGCGGCGGCAATGCGCTTGGCGGTGGCGCTGTCCACCGGGGCGCCATAATCCGGCCGTTCCTGCGCCGCAGCCGGCATCGAGAAAAGAGCCAAAGCGAACATACCGAAGATGGAAACTGCAAATCTGCGCACTGACATAGTCCTCCCTGCAATTGTCACTCAAGACTTGCAGGCTTTTGCCGTCCCGACAAGTCACCGGAGTGTTATCGCACGAGCGTTGCCCACAGAATTCGTCCGCAAATTCGAACCGGTGAGTGGCTTCCCGTTCATGGTGTTAGAGGGACTCAATAGAAAGTTCGTTCGGTTACTCCGAGGAGCCGTCCCTCCCCATTGTCATCATAAGGAGCATGTCAGTTGGGTATTATGCCCCTGTAACTTAGGAGTGCTCTGCAAAACCATCGAACTCCATCTCCAAAACTCTTTGAATTTCTTTGGGTGAAATTTCCATAACTCTCGCAAACTCAAATATTGGTTCTGTTAAGTAGAATGATTCGTGCTCCTCTGAATCAAGGAACAAGCAAAACATCATCCTATTTAACATCGCATTTTTGCTTAGAATGCCATCCGCCTCAAATTCCTGGCTCAATTTCCTATTAGCCACCATTCTTACTTCTGAGAATTTTTCACTATTGAATTTCTCTCCACGCAACTGCTTTCTTCTTTCTAACACCGCGTCTACTTCGATCTGCGACAGATCGCCCTCAAACAATAGCAGTAATCGCGCATATACGAGAGAAAACTGCGTTACATCTCCATTCTTCCAAAACGTATTCAGATACGAATTAAGCTTGTCTGCCACTCTGTCGTACTTCAACTTACTCATATCCAACGCACACGCTCGTTATGATGCTCAGGAAACTCGAACAGAGTGCAATCGCCGACCCAGATTTGTAATCGGGGTCACGTCTTGTCTTTTGCGCGAAACGCAGACTAAGCCACCTCCCGAGCTCCCTGATAATGATCAAGCCGCAACAACCCGCGCATGCCTCAGCCATTCATACAACGCGTCACTAACCCTTCCCGGCTGTTCCCAGGTTGGCAGGTGGCCGCAATTCTCGAGCGCGATCAGATGTGAGCCGGGGATGTCAGCTTGCATGGCTGCCTGCACTTCAAAGGGGATCACTTCGTCATCGATCCCGGCGATCACCGTCGTGGGGCAGCCGATGTCCCGCAGCATCGCCTCGTAGCCCACGCGTTTTCGCATGGCGTCCTGATGCAGCAGAAAGGCATCCTGGCTCGTGCCTGTTACATGTTGCGTGACTTCGTCGATGGTCGCCTGATCGTCCCGACGCATCGGCGCGAGACAGCGGCGGACGACGGCGCCCCACATTGTACGCCAGCGCCCTGCCCTCACCTGTTCATTCAGGAGAAGCCGGCGGGACGCCATGTCTTCGGGATCGGGCTGCGACATTGTACAGATGGGCGCCAGCGCGAGAACGCGATCGGCCGCCTGTTTGTAAAGTTCAAAGCAGAGATAGCCGCCCATGGAAGCCCCCGCGACGGCGAAGCGGTCGAAGGGACAGTTCGCCAGAATCAGCCGCCCCATTTCCTCGACCGTGTCGACCGGGTAGAGCGGTGCGGCCCAGGGCTCGATAATCTCACGAAGCTCCTCGATCTGCTGACTGAACATCTGGCCGCTGCAGCCGATACCAGGAATAAAGACGACCGGGACCTTCATGGGACGCATGGCTTCCTCGCGTGACAACGAGCGCTCATTTGCTCCGCTGTAGCGGTTCTGAACCGCGGGGATATTCGTCAAAGTGCGCGCTCGCCCAGATAGAGAGCGAGACTAAACAACCCAACCGCAACTATCAAGATTTCAAATAAATCAAAAATCCCTTTTTAGTAGATATTTTCATGGACTCGCGTTTGTGCAAGCCGCTGATATCAAACTGCAACTTCAATGCTAGTATCGCTGACAGCCCGATTCCCCTTTTCCCAAGGGAACCTCTAATGCGTCTCCAGATCGGATCGAATACGGTGGAGTCCGACGCCTCCAGGATGAGAAAATGCGCACAGAGCTTATTGAGAGACTTCTTAAACAGGAGACCGATGATCGGTTAAGACGGCAAATTGCAACTGATATTGCTAGAGCCAAAAATTCTAGAAGAATCATCCAAAAGGACTACACGCTAAACACACTTAATTTATACATCGATTTCCAAGAAAAACTTGTGAAAGTCGAAGATGAATTGACCAACGGTGAAGGAAATTTTGACTACGCAATCATGAGCCTAGATGATTTCTGCAAGCTTCTAGAATAACAGAAAAATATTGCACACAACATTAGGCCGAGCGAAACTGACTTACTGGTTATACGAAATTTTTATTTGACCGTAATAAAGACTGAAGTCTGCAATCTTAGACTGCCGAGTACTTCATATCTCCTAAACTCCTGCAAAAATATGGGTTTCATCCGAAGCGGAAAGCGTCTTTGTTAGCGGTGGGGCTCCATCGCCACTCGTAAAGCCGTCGAAAGACGGACCTGGATGCATTGTAAATCGCGCGGAAGCGACAAAGGACAAGACGACTTTGAACTCAAGAGACACCACAGGCTTTTCGCAGATCAGCCCGACCTACAATGCGGTCTTCAGGCCGGGACGTCTCAGCCTGGGACTCGTCGCGCCGCTCGAGGCCTATTTGATCGATGAGATGCCGACCATGGAACGCCATATGGAGCGGGTCAAGCTGGCCGAGGATCTGGGATTTTCGGCGATCTGGCTGCGCGACATTCCCTTCAGCGTTCCCTCCTTCGGCGATGTGGGACAGATCTTCGATCCCTTCGTTTATCTCGGCGCCCTGGCGGCCAGTACGAAGCGGATCGGCCTCGGCATCGCCAGCGTCATCCTGCCCCTGCGCCATCCGGCCCACGTGGCGAAGGCGGTGGCTTCGGCGGATGCGCTTTCCGGCGGGCGGGTGCTGCTGGGTATCGCGTCCGGCGACCGGCCGGAAGAGTACCCGGCGCTCAACATGGACTATGAAGAACGCGGAGCGCGTTTCCGCGACAGCGTGGCCTATATGCGCGCCTGCTTCGACAGCAATGCCAGGTTCGACGGCCTGCACGGGCGGCTCAACGGTCATCTCGACATGCTGCCCAAACCGGCCTGCGGGCGCATTCCCATGCTGGTCACGGGCGGCTGTCAGCAGACGCCCGAATGGGTGGCCGAACAGGGCGACGGCTGGATGACCTACCCGCGCAATGCCGACATCCAAAGTCACATGGTCGCGGACTACCGCCAGCGTGTGGCTGACGCCGGCGGTCCGGGCAAACCGGTGATGCAGTCGCTCTATGTAGATGTGCAGGCCAAGCCGGACATGCCGGCGCGCCCGATCCATCTGGGTTTCGCGGCCGGGACCAATTTCCTGCGGGACTACCTGCGCGAAGTCGAAAGCCTGGGCGTGAACCACGTGGCGCTGAACCTGCGCTTCAACAACGCCGACATCGAGACGACGCTGAAGCGGATCGCCGAGGAAATCCTCCCGGAGTTTTCAGGATGAAAGATAGAATCGCCAGTGGCGATCCTATCGAAACCTGATCCCCTCTAATGGCCGTAGCGCTTGATTTCTCCACTTTCCAAACGCGCTTTATAGCTGAGCATTTCGGCGCGCACGACCGGCGCCAGAACATAGAGGCCCAGGATATTCGGCACGCAAATCAGGAACACCAGGGCGTCCGAGATATCGAGGATCGGGCCAAGCTGGACCATGCAGCCCAAAGCCACGAAAGCGCAGAAGACGAGCTTGTAGATGGTCTGGCCCGTGTGGCCTTCGCCGAAGAGATAAGTCCAGCCCTTTAGTCCGTAATACGACCAGGAGATCATCGTCGAAAAGGCAAAGAGCAGCGCTCCGAAGGCAAGCGGCAGCGGGAACCAGCTGATCTGACGCTCGAAGGCCGCGGAGGTCATGGCGACCCCGGTTGCTTCACCGGCGAAGTTGGGATCGGCGACCTGGCTCGTCCCGATGACGAGCGCGGTGATGGTGCAGATCACGATGGTGTCGATAAAAGGCTCCAGCAGAGAGACGTAACCTTCCGTGACCGGCTCCGGTGTCCGCACCGCCGAGTGGGCGATGGAAGCTGAGCCGATCCCGGCTTCGTTCGAAAAGACCGCCCGCTGGAAGCCGATGATCAGCGCACCGATGGCACCGCCTTGAACCCCCTCGCCCGTAAAAGCGCCGGCGAAGATGTTTCCGATAGCTGCGGGGATCGATGCGTAGTTCATCAGAATGACGATGATCGCGAAGAGGCAGTAGAAGATCGCCATGAACGGCACGATTTTCTCGGTCACCCGGGCGATGGACTTGATGCCACCGATGATGACGGCAAACACCACGCCCGCCAGGATAAGACCGACGAGCCAGCCCAATCCATCGAGGCCGCCGCCGGCCACCGTGTTCAATTGAACATAGGCCTGATTGGACTGGAACATATTGCCGATGCCCAGGGCGCCGATGAAGATACCGACTGCGTAGAAGGTGCCGACGAATTTGCCGAAGCCCCCCATGCCGCGGTCCTCGAAGCCTTTGCGCATGTAGTACATCGGGCCGCCCGACACCGAACCGTCGGGGTTTTCCTGCCGGTACTTCACACCGAGCGTACATTCGACGAACTTTGTCGACATCCCCAGAAAGCCGGCAACGATCAGCCAGAAGGTCGCGCCCGCGCCGCCGATGGTAACGGCAACGGCAACGCCGCCGATGTTGCCAATGCCGACAGTTCCCGACACCGCGGTCGCCAGCGCCTGAAAGTGTGACACCTCGCCCGGGCTGTCCGGATCGGCGTAGTCGCCGCGGACCAATTGGATCGCGTGCTTGAAGCCGCTGATGTTTACAAAGCCCATGTAGAAGGTGAAGAACACCGCGCCGATCACGAGCCAAAGAACAACGAGCGGGAGCTGCGCGCCAAACACCGGAACTTTAAAGAATACGAAGCTGCCGATAGCCGATGCGATCGGTGCTGTCAGCTCATTGATGGTCTCGTCGAAGCCCGCCTGCGCCGGCGAGGAAAAAAGCAAAACCGTTATCAATGCTGTGAGTAATCTGGCCATGATGCATCCCTCACGATTTCCGGCTTGTAATTTTCCGGATATTTGATTGTTGGCTGAGACTGTTAGGGCACAACAACAACTGGCACAGGCGACGTCTGAACTAGGTTACCTGCGACACTTCCGAACAGCAGATTCTTAATGCCCGACTGACCGCGCCGGCCGATGACGATCTGCTGAACCGCGTGCTTTTCCGCCAGCTTAATCAAAGTCTCGGCGGGCGGCCCATGGGTCACCACGGTTTCGTGGTCGATGCCATCCGCCTTCAATTGAGCGGCGGCGGGCGCGACAACGCCTGCTTCTGCGCGCTCGATTTCCTGTTCGCGGCGCATATGGCGTTCCGCGTTTTCTTCCGGCGTATTGAAAGAATAGGGAGACCACTCAATCACATAGGTCACGATTAATTTCGCGCCGTTGAGTTTCGCCCGCTCACTGGCATAGCTGAGCGCTCTTGCGCTTCCGCCACTTCCATCGACTGCCACCAACACCGAATTTGACATATCGTTCCTTTCCAGCTCTGCATACGCCGCCAGGAGAACTTTTCAAATCTTGTCGTGCGATTGGCTCGCGAATGAATTCAGTGTCGATCACTTTCCGATTTTCCGCAAGCGAGTTGTAATTTGCGGCCACGCTGCTTCACCGAATTGGTGTAGATATCGAAACGACAATGAAGCGGATCGCAGGCGATGACTTTGCCGTCAAAGGAAGATAGAGCTCGATCTCGGCTTCAACCGCGAAGCACCAGCGTCGCGGCTAAGCAAGACCAAAGTTCTAATCAGCCAGAGTTCAACTCAACCGGAGGCTCAGGTAGGATGATCTGGATTGAGAGACGACACATTGTGCGATGAGTGTTTCTCAGGTAAGTGCACAGCATCTTGCCTGCGGCGAAAAACACGACAAAAAGATTCGCCGCGCCTGTTATGATCCTACTGCGAAGCATGTGGCCAGCTTTGCGAAGTTTCCGATTGATGACCAGAAGTAAGACAACAGCCTTTTTTGATCTGCTCCAGCCTTGAGTGCGTCATCGGCATAACTCTGCGGTCTATACAAGAGGTTTCGAGTTCCGGGAGAACAATCGGAAAGCCCTCACGACTCGAGTCTCAAGTCTGTTACGCTCACGCCGTTTCGCCATCTCGCTCTGCAGTAGCGGACAGACGTCGTTCATTCATACCTTTTCATCCGAAGTCTGTACCCGCCATCCGCAGCTTCGAATGGCGGTCGAAATGCACCAAAATTGGTTAAAACAAATTTTTTTAGCCTATAGACAAAAAAATTTTGGTGTTGTAGATGGGCGCAATGACAGAAACCAATTGGGTTGCTGATACTGCCGAGCGCCTCGCGTTGCTGTACGATCATAAGTTCGGCAGGAAGGAACGCGGCCGCTATCGGATTTCCACCAAGCTGGTGCGTGACATTGCCGGGCGCAGGCGGCTTTACGAGGATGACGTCCGCGCCTTGACGCGGGCACTGCTGGAACGCGGATTTGTGCTGATCGACATGGACAGTTTCTTCGTCGTGCTCAGCGCGAACAGCTTTGTGAATTACCGCCGGGCGAACGAAGACTGCATAAGGTAAAGCCAATGTCTCAAAATCGTCGCCCGCATGAAATCATCGGCTGGCGCGAATATGTGGGATTGCCGGATCTCGGCATTCCGCGCATTGCGGCGAAGATTGACACCGGCGCGCGGACCTCGGCGCTGCACGCGGTCGATCAGCGCGAGTTCGAGCGCGACGGCGCGCGCTGGGTCGAATTTATGGTCCCGCTGCACAATCGCCGCACAACACAGAGGATCTGCAAACCCGTCATCGATGAAAGGGATGTCAAGAATACGGGCGGAATACCGGAACGCCGACTGATTATCCGCACGCTCTTACTGATCGGGCGCCGCAAGTGGCAGATCGACGTTTCCCTCGCCAATCGTGCGAAGATGGAATTCGACCTTATTCTAGGCCGGACAGCGATCAGGCGGCGCCGAATTCTTATAGATCCCGGACATTCATTTCTTCTGGATGACCAGGACGGAACAAAAGACAGCAAAACGGGCGCAAGGGGATCTTCACCACTTGCCCGAAAGACCGAGGAGAAGCCCCTATGAAACTCGTTATGTTGGCCCGCAATCCGAATCTCTACTCGCATCAGCGTCTGAAGGAGGCAGCGGAGCAGCGCGGCCATCAGCTCGATATCGTCAATACCCTGCGCTGCTACATGAATATCGCGTCGCGCCGGCCCGAGATCTATTACAACGGCGAAAAGCTCACCGGCTATGACGCGGTCATTCCGCGCATTGGGGCGTCGGTCACCTTTTACGGGCTCGCCGTGCTGCGCCAGTTCGAAATGATGGGTGTCTACCCGCTGAACGAGTCCGTCGGAATCGGGCGCTCACGCGACAAACTGCGTTCGATGCAGCTCCTGGCGCGGGACGGCATCGGGCTGCCGGTAACCACCTTCGCCCATGACCCCAAACAGACCGAAGAGGTTCTCAAGCTGGCCGGCGAAGCGCCCCTTGTGGTCAAGCTTCTGGAAGGCACCCAGGGGGTCGGTGTCGTGCTCGCGGACAGTAACCGCTCCGCCAAATCCGTGATCGAAGCCTTCCGGGGCGCCAAGGTGAACATCCTGGTGCAGGAGTTCATCAAGGAGGCGGGCGGCACCGACATTCGCGCGCTTGTGGTCGGCGGGAAAGTCATCGCGGCCATGCAGCGTCAAGGGGCGGAAGGAGACTTCCGGTCCAATCTGCATCGCGGCGGCAGCGCGCGGCCCATTCGGATTTCGCCTGAGGAACGCTCGACAGCGATCCGGGCCGCCAAGGCGATGGGGCTCAATGTCTGTGGCGTCGATATGCTGCGGGCCAATCACGGCGCGGTGGTCATGGAGGTCAATTCCTCGCCCGGTCTCGAGGGGGTCGAGAAGGCCACGGACATCGATGTGGCCGGAAAGATCATCGAATACCTCGAGAAGCACGCCGTCAAAGGCAAAACCAAGACGCGCGGGCGCGGATAGTGCCGGGACGCGACGCTTTTGAAATCGGCGGTTTTCTTGTTCCGCCGGCCACCCGGACAACCGTCGACCTGCCGGTCAGTGTGCTGTCCGACCACACACCCGTGAGCATGTCGGTGCATGTCGTTCACGGACGCCGCCCGGGGCCGACGTTATTCGTTAGCGCGGCCGTGCATGGCGACGAGGTGATCGGCGTCGAGATCGCGCGACGTCTGCTGCGCGCACCGCAACTGGACAAGCTGAAAGGCACGTTGCTGGTCGTCCCAATCGTGAACGCCTTTGGCTTTTTGAACCATTCGCGCTACCTGCCGGACAGGCGCGACTTGAACCGATCCTTTCCCGGTTATGAAAGCGGCTCGCTCGCGGGACGCTTGGCGCACCTCTTCATGAAGGAAATCGTCGAGCGGTCGGATTTCGGCATCGACCTTCATTCGGCCGGGATACACCGGACCAATATGCCACAGATTCGCGTGTCGCCCTCCTCGGACCAGACCCTTGCCTATGCCGATGCCTTCGGGGCGCCGGTTGTCATCATGGCGAATCTGCGCGACGGGTCGCTGCGCAAGGCGGCACAGGAACGCGGCATTGACGTCCTGCTCTTTGAAGGCGGAGAGGGTCTGCGTTTCGACGAGCCCTCGGCGCGCGCCGGCGTCGCGGGTATCCTGCGCGTCCTGAACGCCATGAAGATGATCCCGCGCAAAGGGGTCGCGCCAGCCCGCGAGAAGCCGGTTCACACCGTCTCCAGTTCCTGGCAGCGCGCGCCGGCAGGCGGACTGCTGCGCGGCTATCGTGGGACGGGCGAGTTCGTCGAGCCGGGCGATTTGCTGGGCCAGATCTCCGATCCCTTCGGCGAGGTCGAAACGGATGTCGTGAGTGAATCCAGCGGCCTGATCGTCGGGCGCACAAACCTGCCGGTCGTTAACGAAGGGGACGCCCTCTTTCACATCGCGGAAACGAACAGCACGACCGCCGAGACGACGGTCGACGCGCTCATCAGTCAGCTCGACCGCGATCCCATGTTCGATGAGGACGAAATCATCTGACCAAGAGTCAGCGTTAGCCGGGCTGTTCGACCCTGTTGCATACTGAGATGAACGATCGGGAGGGGTGAAAGGTCCCGGTCTTTTTGCTCAAGTAAGAAGACTTTGCTGCGATCGCAGATCCGTCCAGGCCGACGGCTGCGCTGGCGGCTTCGCGTGTTGCGCGACTCCATAATCATGGATTGTAGCCAATGGTATTAAATGGCGAATGTTGTTTGACTCCGCCCGCGGTCCGGGGGAACGTGCAGGTATAAAAAAACCTGAACTTCAAATACCAAGGGGCGATAATATTGACCCATAGGGATTGGCTCCAGGAACCTTCGGGCAGGAGAAGAGCCGCAGGCGATGCGGCGCATCGGCAAGGCTTTTCGACGCCCTCCGAAGGTTTCTGGAGGCAACCGGAACGGCAGTTTTCTAAGGCTTTCGGACTGCGTCGCGCACGGCTTCCGATGCGCCGCATCGCTGCGCCGCGCGCTCCTGACCGAAAACCTCAGAAAACTGTCCTTATGGGTCAATATTATCGCCCCTTGGTATCAGACACTTAGGGAGAAACAATGTTTAAGTCACTTAAGCTCGCCGTGGCCGCGCTGGCGTTGACGGCCGCTCCGGCATTGGCGGAGTACCCGGAACGTGAAGTCCTTGGAGTTGTGATGTGGGGCGCCGGCGGCGCCACCGACACCGTGGCGCGCGCCGTCAATCCCGCGGCGGAAGAAGCGCTTGGAAAACCCATTGTCGTCCTGAACAAGTCCGGCGGTGCAGGCGCCATTTCGACCGCCTTTGTGAACGCCGCGCCAGCGGACGGCTACACTTTCCTCTACGGCGCCGAAAACCCACAGCTGCACGGCGTGATGGGCGTCTCGGACATCGACTACAGCGACATGTATCCGATCAATATTCTGGGACGCGGCGTCGCGGTCATCGCGGTGCCGGCAGAGTCCAAGTACCAGACGCTTTCGGATCTGCTGGATGACATCAAGGCGAACCCCGGTCAGGTGAAGATGGGCTCTACCGGCCCCGGCGGCCTCCCTTCGACCATCGGCGCGCTGGTCTCGAACGCGACCGACTTCGATGTCACTGCGATTCCCTTCGGCGGCGAGGGACCCGGCCTGACCGCCATGCTCGGCGGCGAGGTCGACTTCATGCCCTCCGGCATCTCAGCCGCGGCCGAGCAGATCAAGGCGGGCAAGATGCGGGCGCTGGCGGTCGTAAATCCGGCGCCGGTGGACACCCTTCCGGATGTTCCCGCGATCACCGACACACTCCCTGAGATGGCGAAGTTTCTGCCCTGGGGTCCCTTCTACGGGGTCTTCGTGCGCAAGGACGTGCCTGACGACGTGAAGGCAAAGCTGACCGATGTCTTCTCAACCGCGGCAACCGACAAGACCTTCCTGGACCTCATGGCCAATCGCGGTAACGTCGTCATGAACATGAGTGGCCAGGAAGCCATCGACTTCCTCGCAAAGTGGCAGCAGGTCACCGTCTGGGCTCTGCAGGATACCGGCGCCGCAAAGGTGAGCCCCGAGAAGCTCGGCATTTCGCGCCCCTAATGTCCTGGTCCGGCCCGCGCGCATCGCGGGCCGGACGCCATCCTTATGCAGACTTCAGATCAACTTCGCCCGGGGGAGCGGTCCTTCGCGCTGCTCCTCGTTCTTGTCGCGGGATTCGTCTTTTCCGAGGCCTACGGAATCTCGGGTTTCAGAGGGCTGACCACGGGCGGTGTCCTGCCCATGCTGGCCGCCGGGGTCATGCTGGTCAGCAGCCTCTTCATCCTCGCCGGTACCCTGCGCAAGCCTCGCAACAGCGACGGCGGTAAAGCCCTGCTCTCCTATCTGCTGCCTCTACGGGTCGTGCTTTTCGCGGGCCTTGTCGCGCTCTACGCGGCCCTGATCCCCGGTCTTGGATTCCTTGCTGCCTCGGGCGCATTCCTTTTCGTCGCAATCTGGCTGCTGTGGCGAAAGGGAGCCTTCCGCGCAGCTGCCCTCTCGGCGCTTTCCATCCTGGTTATCTACCTTCTGTTCCGCGTCGTCTTTCAGGTCGTACTTCCCCTGGGCAGTCTCTGGCAGAGGGGAACGCTCTGGCCATGATTGAAACACTCGGTTTCTTCGCGGCCTCCTGGCTGGATCCGGGGTTACTGTTTCTGACGGCAATCGGAACGCTGGCGGGAATCTACGTGGGCGCGATTCCCGGCCTTTCGGTGACGATGGCCACCTCGATCCTGATCTCCTTCACCTTCAAGTGGGATGTGAACGAAGCGCTGGCGCTGATTGCCGGTGTCTACGTGGGTGGCGTCTACGGCGGCGCACGCACCGCGATCCTCCTGAACATTCCCGGCGCGCCCAGCGCCATCGCGACGGCTATCGACGGCTATCCCCTGGCGAAAAAGGGCCAGGCCGGCGAAGCCATCGGCCTCTCGACCGTCATGTCCGTCGTCGGCGGCCTGATCGGGGTTCTGGCGCTCGCCGTCGCGGCCCCCGCCATCGCGGACTTCGCGATCAAGTTCACCTCGCGGGACTACATGCTGCTCGGCATTATCGGCATCCTGCTGGTCGGCACGCTGTCCGGCGAGAGCTTCGCGAAGGGCGCTTTCGCCGGCGCGCTCGGCGTGATGATCGGGATGATCGGGCTCGATCCCATGACGGCCGAAGCCAGGTTCACCTACGGCTCCATCAACCTCATGGGCGGCATTCCCTTCGTGGTCGCCATGATCGGCTTCTTCGGCGTCGCCGAGGCCCTGGTACAGCTGGAGCATGTGGCCAAGACGCCGGTCAAGCAGGCGGTCAGCCGCATCGTACCTGCCTGGTCGGATATCCGGCGCTACCTCGCCCTGGGCCTCAAGTCTTCGGGCCTCGGCACTCTGATCGGGGCACTGCCTGGCACGGGCGGAGATATCGCGGCGTTACTGGCTTACGATCAGGCAAAGCGCAGCACCAAGAACCCCGAAGTTCCCTTCGGCGAGGGCGCGAAGGAAGGTCTGATCGCGCCGGAGACCGCGAACAACGCAGCGGTCGGTGGCGCTTTCGTGCCCATGTTGACCCTGGGGATACCGGGTGACGCCGTGACGGCGATCATCATCGGCGCGCTGTTTATCCATGGTCTCAAGCCCGGTCCCCTGCTCTTGACGGATACGCCGCACCTCTTTTGGTTCATTGTCGGCAACCTGACCCTGGCGAACCTCTTCCTTCTGCTGTTCGGTCTGACCGGGATCCGCATCTTCACGAAGGTTGTCGAATGCCCGCGGGCGATCCTAATCCCCCTGATCGTCGTGCTTTCGGCGGTCGGCGCCTATGCCATCCAGAACAACCCGGTCCATATTACCTGGGCGCTCGGCTTCGGCGTGGCGGGCTACCTGCTGAAGCGCTACGGTTTTCAGGTTGGTCCGGTCATTCTCGGTGTGATCCTGGGCCCGATGATCGACGCCAACTATCGCCGGGCCATGATCGGGGCGCGCGAGGATGTCGGGCAGTTCTTCACCGACCTGATCACCAAACCCATCTCTCTGGTCCTGACCTGCGCCCTGCTCTTTATGCTGATCACGCAACTTCCCTTCGCCAGACGACGACGAAAAGGAACAGGAGGACGTCACGGCCCCTAGGTTCTTGCGGAAAAGGCGCCAATGCAGTTCGCTCTAAACCAAAGTTCTACCCGATCCGAGTTCAACTCAATCGCAAGCTCGGGTAAAGTCGTCTGCTTCGAGAGGTCGCCATCTGTGCATTTTCGGACACAGACGGTGTCTCAGAGGAAAAGATTCATTATCCCGCTTGCCACAAAGCTGCGTCTTGGTCAGCGACAGGGGTGAGAAAAAAAGAAGGCGTCGTTAGAGGGTTTCGCGATTTGCGGCCAGGTTCCACCTGAAACAATCATACCTTTGAGGCACGCCGAGAGAGATGGATAAGGTGCAGATGAAAACAGCCTTTTTGATCTGCTCTGCGCTCGCAGCCTTCGTGGCGAGCGGAGCGTCGGCCGCTGGTGATGGAGAAGGCGAGTGGCGCAGCTACTCCCAGGAACTGAATGGCGATATCTATTTTTTCGATACTTCGCGCGTGGAAAAGACCGACAACGGACATAGAGTTTGGAGCCGGGTCCGCTACAAAACCTCCGTCATGGGGGCCGCGAGTTATCAAAGCCTCTTGGAGATCGACTGCGCAGAGCGTACCGAGAGAATTTTGCAGAACACTTTTTTCTCAGACAAGCACTGGGAAAATCCTGCGATGAACACAGACATGATGGAAAAGCCAAAGCGTCAAATAACGACGGGCTCAGCCACCGAGCGCCTTTCCGGAATCCTGTGCGGTCAATAGCAACTGGGCCTTCGCCACCGAGGTTTGGCGCTAAACTTATTCCATAAAAAAACACCCGCGCCACTCTGTGGCGCGGGTGTTCTATTGCCGAGCGGCAGCGGAATTACTTCATGCTTTCCGCGGACACTCTGTAGATTTCTCCTGCATCGACAGAAACGTACAGTGCGTTATCCGGTCCCATGACCAGGCCACGGAACCTCTTGGAGAATCCGAGAGGCATCCGCGTGATGCCATTGATGCCCATGCCATCGGGCGTAAGGCTGATCATGTCGATTCGCGAGCCAGCTGGTGTACCACCGAAACCGATACCCATGATACCGACAGCCAAGCGGCCCTCGTAGATGCCCCAATTGCCACCTTTGAGGAACGCGGCAGAACCGGTTCCCTGAGAGAAGCCATTGTTGTTCCATGAAGGCGGCATCAGGTCTTTGAAACGCGTGTCGCTCATCGGGGTGTAGGCAGCACGCAATGCGGGATCCATTGCATCTTTCTGATTTGGCTCGTAACCACAGTACTGGTCCGGGCACTCACCTCTGCCGCCCGTGTTCTGCGCGGGATCCCAACCGGCGTTGCCGCCGTTGACAAGAGCAGTGATTTCGTCGTTGTGCCACGGGCCGTGCTCAGCCGTGAAGGCTTTGCCGTCGCTTGGGCGGAAATCTATGCCCTGAACGTTTCTGTGGCCGTAGGTGTAGATACGCTTGTCAAAGCCTTCGGGAGGATTGTTGTCCGGGTGAGCATTCCCGTCGCCATCGATCCGCAGGACCTTGCCGCACAGAAGCTGTCCATCCTGAGGGCAAACGCCTCTGTGACGGTCGCCACCAGCAACCCAAAGATAGCCACCGGGTCCAATCCGGATTCGGCCGCCATTGTGAGCGCCCGGGTCACCGAAAGGCTGATTGGAACTGAACGGCTTATACTGAATATCGGTTACGATATCCGTCCGGTCCGTGACGCTCTTGAGGTCATCGCTGACCTTGAACCGCATGACGATGTTGCCGTCGCATCTTTCAAAGTTGGTTTTGCAGCCATCGCCGCGATACTTCATCGAAGATGAGTAGAGGTAAAGGGTGCGGTTCTTCGCGAAATGCCGGTCCGGCACCACGCCAAGCACACCTGCTTGCGCTTCACAAAACAGGTCGTCGCCGACATCGGCGTAACCGGAGGAACCCTTCACGCCATACAATGCATTCACGGTTCCATCAGCGGTTCGTACCGAGAGACCTTTGCATTTTTCAGTGAAGAACATCGTGCCGTCTGGCAGGAAAGCCATGTCCCAGGGATTCTCAAGCCCTTTCAACACAACCTCAGCTTTGATTTTGGGTACGTCCATGGCGCCTTGATGACCATGGCCGTCGGCCTGCGCAGCCGCTGATACGCCGAACATCACGGCAGACGCCATGACACCCGACAATAAATGACTCGATATTTGTTTCATCTTTCCCTCCCTATTCAGATTCGTACTTCGCATCTTTCAAATACGCCGCCAGATTTGCGATTTCCTCATCAGTCAATGGCTGGGCCATCGGAATCATGAGGAATGAGTTCGAGCCTTGTTCTTTTCCGTCTCTGTAGGCTTCTAGTTTGGCGGTCGTATAAGAGATCTCTTTGCCAGATATTTTTGGAAAACTGGCGGCGCCTTTTCCGGCTGGTCCGTGACAGTTGATACAAGTTTCCTTGTATCTGGTTTCCCCCAATGCCTTGTCCGCACTGTGCCCTGTATGAGGAGAGATTAACGCCATTAAAACCAATAGCGTGCCGAAAAATCTCAACAAAACGTTCTCCCGAAATTAGTAACCGTTTTAAGTGCTTGAAACAGATGAAGAAAAACTCAGAAAATTTCTCCACCTCAACGGACAAGCAAGCCTCGAAGGCTGGAAGATTCGGGCAAGTGTGTCAAGGTGTCGCACCTATGTACTTTGGTCCCAAATTGTTTCACTCAATCGTTAGTGTTCGTTGATATCTGCGTCGACGTGAGATGCCTTCTTCTACTCTTCGCTGCTTCCCGAAATTCTGCTTCCCTGATGGGGTGATTTCCATCAGCTTGTGCGAGCTCTGTTCCTCGGCGCCCCTAGAAGAAGCCTTAGCCCTGAAATCAAGAAAACCAGTCCAAGAGAGGCGGTGCTTGTCAGTATAACATAAACCAGTTTGGGCGTGCTGCGTTCACCTGCGTTGCTCGTGACAGCCATGGGACGGGAAAAGATAAAGGCAAGAGCCGCCTCGCCAAGAAAGGGCGCATCCGCCAGGTCGGACAGCAAGGAAGGGACCAGCAACCGACCTGAGGGTAAAGGCCAGGATGCGAGGATCGCCTGGGCCGAAAGCGCGTGGGCCAGTGGCAGGTCTCCGTTCACCCGGGCGGCCGCGAGACCAAAGGCGCTTGCGGCTACACCCAGCCCGCCGACGATAGGCCCGGAGTCCACGTCTCCCAGCCAGGAATAGCCTTCAAGGCCTCTGCGAAACTCTCTGACCCCGCTGAGGAGAGCGCCACGCTCCAGGAAATGCCGCTCGTAGAGCCGGTACCACTTCTCCGTAATGTCAGGCCAAAGCTCCGGCGCCCAGATCAGCATGTAACTGATCCCTACGCCTCTCGCCGGGCCGATTCCAACACCGCTGAGAGGATCTGCGACATAGCTTGGAAGCTGTGTGCTCGGATCGAGCAACCTGCCTTCAAAACCCCGGCGTGCGCGCTGCACAAAATCTCCCAGCTCGATGTCCAGGAAGGCACTGGCCCGCTGCATGACGGCAATGGCCGGAAGGATATCGATGGGATAACACTCACCGGGATAGTCATCGAGAACACCGTGGGGCGATTGATCGAGCTCCCGGGACAATGAGACGACCTGGTCCCGCAGCAGTGGCTCGTAGATATCCTTACCCGTCATCGTTTGATAGGAGGTCAGCCCCGCGATCAGAAGCATGCGGTAAAAGACGTTCTCGCGCTCGAGATAGCGCGCGCCCCAGTGCCTGATCACCCAACTCGCATTCGAGGGATCCACAATCAGCTTCGCCGCCGCCTCGATCGCCGCTGCCGCATAGTCTCGCGGCCTCGGGGTGGCGGTATCGCCCAACGCCAGCCAGGCCTTATCGAGTTCCTCCGTGCTCCAGAGAAAATAGACCGCACTGAACATCGGCCATTCGGTACCGGAAATATCGTCGATGCTGAGCTGTGTCCCGGCCGCGCGATCGACCCGGTCCTGTGCCCAGTTTCCAAAGTCTTCTGCGATGGCGAGATGCAGATCGAAGGCGAAGCTCGAGACATTCGATCGGGGCGCGGCTTCTTTCTGGATCTGCCGATAAACTGTCACTGTCGGATAAAGCAGATAGTAAAGAGAGACAAAAATCAGGATCGTTCCGAACAGTCGCTTGATGAGAGACTTCAAGAGCGGGTTCCGTTTAAAGACATGAGCTGGATGATTCAGCGGCAGGCCGTGCAACCCGTGCCCCTGCCGCCCGAGATACTCGCCCGGCTATATGTTCAGAACGTGGCGGTGTCGCAGGATGAACCAAGATCCGATTTCCGATCGCGGTTATCCGCGGTCAGCTCTTTGAAGTGCGAAACCCGATAACGGCGAGGGTAAACTCCTCGACATAGTCGATCAGCGCATCGACCGCGCGTTCAGCCTGATCGCCCTCGCCTTTGCTGACCGCTTCGGCGACCTCCGCATGCGCCCTCGCCATCCGCCGGATATCTCCGTAGCGTTCCTGGTTCAGAACCCAGAAACGGCGGGACAAGCCTTTCACGGAAGTCAAAGAACGAGCCGCAAACCTATTGTCCGCCGCCTGGATCAACAGCGCAAAGCAGCGCGCGTCCCGCTCGGTCATTTCAATCTGATCGCCCGATTTGCCGACAACGCGAAACCTGTCTGCGATCTCTGACAATTCGGCTCTTTGCTGAGCTGTTGCGCGCTCGGCCGCCGATCTCGCCACAAGTTTCTCAACCACCCGGCGCAACTCGAGTGATCGAAACTGTTCCGTGTGATCGATCGGACAGACCTGCGCGCCCCGGCGCGCCACAATTCTGAGCAGACCCTGATCCGAAAGACGCTGGATCGCGGATCGAACAGGTGCGCGCGTATGGCCGGAAACCTCGATGAGATCCGTCTCCGACACCCATCGTCCCGGCTCCAAAGTCCCGTTGACGATCAACCGCTCCAAATCGTGAAAGGCTTCGTCTTTCAACGGCATCGGCGTGATTTTCATGACCACATCATCGGGCATTCTGACGTCTCGGCAGGCTGTTTTTCGGTTGAGATCATAGCCCGGGCATTGACATGTCATCAAGCCGATCTGGCAATTCAGTGTTGACATGTTAGAAATTAATCTGTGACATTTCAGTATCACACAAAAAACTGGGAGGCTCAAATGCAGCCGCTAAAAACACTCGCAATTTCCGCCACTCTTCTCTTGACCACCTCGGTCGGAGCCCTTGCGCAAGAGGTCGTGCGCGTCGCCGAACCGAACTGGGCCAGCGGACGGGCCATGGCAGGCTTGATCAAGGTGATCATCGAAGACAAGTTGGGCGGCCGGGCAGAGCTTGTCCCCGGAACCAATGCCGTTATTTTCGCGGGTATGGACCGCGGAAAGGGCGAGATCGACGTCCATCCGGACGTCTGGTTGCCGAACCAGTCGAACTTCACGGACGAATACGTCGGCAAAAACGGAACGGTTGCCTTGAGCAATGGCAACTATGAGGGCTTTTCGGCCTTCTGCGCGCCGCGGAAATTCGCCGAGGCGAACAACATCAAAACCGTATTCGACCTGGCGACGCCCGAAGTGGCGGCACTCATGGACCGCGACGGCGACGGTATGGGTGACATCTGGGTCGGCGCGCCGGGCTGGGCCTCCACCAAGATCAACTCAGTCAAAGTGCGCGACTACGGCATTACCAACTTCTTCACCCCCATCGAGGCCGAAGAAGAAGTCGCCACCGCCTCGATTTCCGATGCCCTGAACAAGGGTGAAGGTTACGCCTTCTATTGTTATGCGCCGCACTACAACTGGTTCGTCTTCGACATGGTCCGCCTTGAAGAGCCGGCCTACGATCCGGCGAAATACGACATGAAGCAGCCTGCGGAAGATACGAACTGGTTCGAGAACTCCAAAGTCGAGACCGCGGACGAGCCGAAGACAATCCACGTCGGCTATTCGAAGTCGCTGGAACAACGCACACCGAACGTGGCTGCGTTTCTTGCCAATATCGATATGGACACCAAGACGGTGAACAACTTCACCCACGAGATTGTGGTCAAACAGCGTTCGAGCGAAGAAGTCGCCCGCGAATGGATCGCCGCAAATCCAGGTGTCGTCGACGGATGGCTTGGCCTGAACTAGTTCGGGCCTGACCGAGGTTGCCGTCTGCCGTAGAGCAAAATGCGCTTAATCGGTTTCAAAATTCATTGCCTCTCGATCAGCAACCTGCTGGCCTTGAACACAAGTTTTGAGACGATACGATTCTATAAACCGCAATTCGCTTTAACTCCCTGCAGGCAGACGGCAACCCGCCAATTCATACCCCACAAGACTTTGCAAATCGCCTGAACGCGCGATGTAGGAGGCGTCTTGAACGCAGTCTCAGAGAGAACGAGCCCGGACGAGACGGTTATCGACCTGCAAGGCGTCTGGAAAATATTCGGAGGACGTCATGCCGAAGCGATGGATGCGATTCGCGCGCGCGGTCTGACCAAACCCGAGGTCCTTGAGGAATTCAATTGCGTGGTCGGCGTCGCCGACGCGAGCTTTCAGGTCGGGCGCGGCGAGATCTTCTGCATCATGGGTCTGTCAGGCAGTGGTAAATCCACGCTGGTCCGGCATGTGAACCGCCTGCTGACACCCACCGCAGGCAAGGTCGTCGTCAGCGGCACGGACATCATGGCGCTCGGCGAAGAGGAGCTTTTGAAAGTCCGCAACGAGCACATCGCGATGGTGTTTCAGAATTTCGGACTGCTGCCGCACAGATCGGTACGCGACAATGTGGCGATGCCGCTAGAGATACGCGGACATTCGCAAAATGCCTGCTGGAAAGCGGCCGAAGACGCCCTCGCCCTGGTAGAGCTATCCGATTGGTCGGACAAATACGCGCACGAACTCTCGGGCGGTATGCAGCAGCGTGTCGGCCTGGCCCGCGCGATAGCCGCCGATTCCGAGGTGCTGCTGATGGATGAACCCTTCAGCGCGTTGGACCCTTTGATCCGACGGCAGCTGCAAGAAGAATTCATGCGGCTGGCGAGTCAGATGAACAAGACAACGCTTTTCATCACGCACGATCTGGAAGAAGCCGTGCGCATCGGCGACCGCATCGCGATCATGAAAGACGGTGTGATCGTACAGACGGGCACGCCGGAAGAAATCATCATGAATCCCGCGGACGACTATGTGATGGATTTCGTAAGCGGCATCTCGCGCATCAACCTCATTCGCGCCCATTCGCTCGCACGTTCCCGCAAGGAGTTCGAGGCCGAGCATGGCCCGCTCAGCGGCAAAGAAACGATCGTGTCAGGCAACGACACCCTGCGGCAGGTCATTGTGAAAGCGGCTGGCAGCACCGGACCGATCCTGGTGCAGGACGACGATATCGGCACCAGCGGCGTTATCACGAAAAACGACATCCTGAATGGCGTAATCCTGGGGACCGAAGATTCATGACGGCCATAGCGGAAGAGACAGCAGTGGAGACGGCGGAAACAGCTTCCGACGTCGAAACCTTCGTGACCCTCAACGAAAGTTATTACGCTGGCCAATTCAAAGCCATTGGCGACAAACGGGGATTCCTGGTCACCTGGAACTTGGCAGCTTTCGTTTTGGGATCGGTCTGGTTCGGGATGCGCAGCCTCTGGGCCTATTTCCTGCCCTTCGTCGCGCTGGAAACCATTGCAGTGGTCCAACTGGCCCGCGGCGTCTGGGGAGATCTCGGCGCCCCGATCCTGGCACGCTTGCCAGGTATCGAGGCCACACTGGCGCAACGCTACAAACAGCTTGCCGACGCCAAGGAGAACGCCCCGGATCGTGTGGCGGGATTCGAAAATGCCATCGCGTCGCTGGAACGGGCGGTCGAGGGAATCAAAGCGGACGCCGCTGCTGCGAATGCGCAGGCACTGACCCTCATCCTGTCAGGTGCGGCCGCCCTCCTCGTTATCAAAGCCATTCAGGCGATCCTGGCCAACACCGCGCTTCAAGCCCGCTATGCCAACTGGTTGTCCGACCGCAATCTGGGCCACGGCCTGAGCCTACCCAAGACGGCGTTGGCCGCCGCCCTTACGCTCATCACCTACGTGACCTGCTCCCTGAAGTTCGGCTTCCCCGAAGCTGTTCCCGCGTTACAGGGCTTTCCGGCGGACCCATCCGTCCAGGGCTCGGTGGCGGATGGGATCAAGGCCTGGATCACCGAGGCCTCCATCCAATCGGAATGGTTCTTTGACGGACTTGTTTACGGGATCCGGTCCGTCCTGGACACTCTCGAGACCATCTTTGTCGAAACGCCCTGGCCGGTCATGTGCGGTTTCATTCTGTTGCTGACAAAGCTCAGCGCTGGCTGGCGGGCCGCCATTTTCACCGGCGCAGGGCTTGCCTATCTCGGCTATCTCGGGTTCTGGGACAAAAGCATGCAGACGCTTGCCCTGCTCGGCACAGCCGCCTGCATCTCGATTACGCTTGGCATTCCCCTTGGGATCGCATGCGCCCGTTCGGACCGCCTTTACGCCTTTGTGCGCCCTGTACTCGACTTCATGCAGACCATGCCTGCCTTCGTCTACCTGATCCCGATCATAGCGTTCTTTGGCACCGGCAAGCCCGCCGCTGTCATCGCCACCATGATCTTCGGCGGGTCGCCGGTCGTGCGTCTGACCGTGCTCGGCTTAAAGGGGGTGCCGGAAAGTGTGCGCGAGGCCGCGATGGCCTACGGCGCCAACAAGCGATACCTGCTTTGGAAGGTCGATATCCCGCTTGCCATGCCTTCGATTATGGCCGGGATCAATCAGACCATCCTGCTCAGCCTGGCCATGGTGGTGATCGCCTCCTTGATCGGCGCGAAGGGATTGGGCGAGGATGTGCTCGAAGCTCTGCAGTATGCCTCCGAAGGGCAAGGTATTCTGGCCGGTCTTGCGATCCTTATCTGCGCAATGATGTTGGACCGGATCATTCAAGGAAAACGGAGGTAAACCGGATGACTGTGACTGTCGCCATGTTCATTAAGTACGAAAACGATAAGAAAGCCGCGATGATACAAACGCCGAACGACCGTGCCGCGGTATCCCGCAAGGCGGTTGCGGCCATGGGCGGCCAGCTTCTGCATGCCTATGGCACCTGCGGTGAATACGATATGATGTTCATCTACGAGATGCCGGACATGGCCTCGGTTGCCGCCAACATGATGCTGGCCGATGCCAGCGGCATGTCGAAGTATCACAAGATCATCCCGCTTTTTTCCAACGACGACTTCCTGGCAGCGCAAGCCAAGGCAGGACGGATGACGGATAGCTACGCGGTCGCGGGGAAATGACAAGCAGCAATCTGTTCTTCAATGGAGATATCGTTACCGTAGATCCCGACTGCCCTTCGGCCGAGGCAGTTTTCGTAAAGGACGGAAAAATTGCTTATGTCGGCCTGTTGAAAGACGCCGAGGGTCTCGCGGACGCCTCTACGACGCGCGTGGACCTCGATGGAGAGGTTCTTTTACCCGGGTTCATCGATGCGCATTCGCATCCGCTCTGGGCGGCCAAGACCCGTGGCGCCCCTGTTGTCGATGTACGCGCCGAAACGGTTCCGACATTCGATGCCATATTGGCAAAAATCGAACGGCGGGTGGCGGTCGCGAAGCCGGGGGAGCATCTGCTATTCTTCGGGCTCGACGCTCAGCTTCATCAAGGCTTCCAGACCTTAACGCGCGACAGGCTCGACCAGATCGCCCCAAACACCCCGCTTGGCGTTCAGACCTCCAATTGCCATGCGCTCTATATGAACTCAGCGGGCTTTGAAGCCTGTGGAATCGGACCAGATACACCGACGCCAACCGGATCGGTGATAGAACGCGACGCAGATGGCAGGCCCACAGGCAAGATCGCGGAGGCAATCACCTGGCAAGCGCTCGAGAGCTTTTACGAAGCATGGGGAGACGAGCGGCTGAACGCGGAGTTTCGCGCCACGATCGACCAGTTCATCGAGAATGGTATCACCACCACCACGGAGCATCTCTACCTGCCCTTTTACAAGGCCTATTATCTCAGCGCCTTGAAACAGGGTTGGCCCATGCCGCGCATCGCCGCCTATCAGCAAGCGGTGCGGCCCGATATGGCGGTCGACGACATGTGCATCGGCCCGGACCGCCTCTGGATGGCGGGAGTCAAAATCCACGCAGATGGTTCTCCCTTCATCGGCAACATCTGGGTGACCGAGCCTTATCTGACCAATGATGTGACCCAGGTTCGCATGGGCCTGAAGCCAGGCCACACGGGAGGTACGAACTACCCGGCCGAGTTCTTCGAATCTATGCTGCGCACTTACGTCTCGCAGGGATGGCAAATGACGATCCATACCCAGGGTGACCGTACCATCGATATGGTGCTCGATCTGTTGGAACAGGTTCTGTCCGAAGTCCCTAGACCGGACCACCGCTTTCGCCTGGAACACTGCGCTCTCATGCGCGAGGATCAGATCGACCGCTGCATGACCCTGGGCGTCCTCGGCAGCTTTTTCATCAACCACATCACCCATTGGGGTGCGCCCATCGAGGATGTCCTGTTTGGGCCCGACAGGGCGGCGCACTATGTGCCCGCGGGGTCGGCTGCGGCGAAGGGCATGCGCATTTCTCTGCATGCCGACACCCCTATGACCGATCCTTCCTGCCTCGAGCTGATGCAGGCCGCCGTGACGCGCAAGACGAAAGATGGACGCTGCGTCGGCCCGGACGAACGCATGACCAAGGAAGCCGCCTTACGCGCGGTGACAATCGACGCGGCCTATCAGATCAAAAAGGAACATCTGCTGGGTTCGATCACACCTGGCAAACACGCCGATTTCGTGGTGCTAGCCCAGAATCCGCTTGCCGAACCGGCCGAGCGCATCGCCGGCATCGCGGTGCGGCAAACCTGGCTCGGCGGTGAAAAGGTTTGGTCCCATGTCACTTAACGCTTCTGTCCCGACACACTCTTTCGGCGGCTTCCTCGGCGCTGGAAAGACCACCTTGATCAACTGTCTTTTGCGGCAGGCGGACGGGCGGCGCATCGTGGTTTTCGTGAATGACTTCGGCGCGCTGAATATCGATTACGATCTGATTGAGACGGTTGAGACGGACCGCATCGCCCTCTCCAACGGCTGCGTCTGCTGTTCGCTAAACGATGATCTCATCCAGTCCATGGCCGAGTTCTGTCGGTCCGATCCGCCGGATGCCTTCATGATCGAAGCGAGTGGTGTCGCCAATCCCAGGGCGCTCGATGCGTCTTTGCAGGCTCTGCATCAAGCCGGCCTGGCGCATCTGCAAAGCCGCGTCTATGTCATCGACGCGCTGCAGTTTGGCGGCCTGGACTACGCCGATACGGAAGACTTGGTGGATCACGCCGCCGCCAGCGATACCGTGGTCTTGAACAAATCCGATCTGGTTGGCGACGTGCGCCTGTCAGAGATCGCGGAGCTTCTTGCGAGGTCAGCCCCGGGCACGGAAGTCCACACTACATCCTATGGCCAAGTTTCCTTTGAGACCCTCTCCAGGTCCAACAGCGGAAGCGAGCGCGTCATCGACGCGCACCAAAGCCACCCCGACAAGAATGCACTCTATGACACCTACGCATTTGAAAGCTTCCCACCAATCCCGCGTCATCGCTTCGAGGAATTGACGAAGCTCCTCACGTCTCAGTGCCTGCGTGCCAAGGGCGTGGTGTTTCTGGATGACGCGCCCGACCAAGCGACTCAACTGCAATTGGTTGGAAGCTCTCTCGAACTGGAATGCCTCGAGCCCAGTCGAGACCGGCCTTCCCGCCTCGTTACCATCGCTTGGGCGAACACGATAGATAAGCACATCCTGACTGAACTTGTGGGTGTAGAGCCACTAGGATCTCATTAGGGATAGCGCTAAGCGCAGCTCTCCACATCTTTTTCTAACGTTGACGCTCATGCACCATCCAATCGACAGGTTGGCCGTTGCATTTCCTAATACCGCAAAGATGTGGTCTTGAGTGGCAGCTCACTTAACGGCGCGATGACCAGCACAGTCACAAAGTTCCATGTGACGAGAGTGCGGCATTTTGCGTTCTGCGCCTCAATTACTGGCGAAAAATCTTACCCGGGTTCATGATGCCGTTGGGATCGAGGGTTTGCTTTAGGGCTTGCATAACTTCGACGGCGTTGCCGTGCTCCTCGATCAGGGCATCCTGCTTCCCCTGGCCAATGCCGTGCTCCCCCGTGCAGGTGCCTTCCATGGCAATGGCGCGGCTGTTCAAGCGTCCGATAAAGTCCTTCATGGTGCGGATTTCAGCTTCGCTGTCTCCATCCACCATGATGGAAACATGGAAATTACCGTCGCCCACATGGCCGACGATCGGGGCGATCAGATCGGTTCGCTCGATATCGGCTTTGGTTTCGCTCACACACTCCGCAAGCCGGGAGATGGGAACGCAAACGTCGGTGGCGACATACTTGGAACCGGGGCGCAGTTCAAAGCAGGCCCAATAGACGTCGTGCCTGGCCTGCCAGAGCTTGTTGCGGTCATCGGGGTCAACAGCAGACTTTAAATCCTTCGAACCAGCATCCGCGGCGATTTCCTGAAAGAGCGCCAGCTGTTCCTGCACGCCGGCGTCAGTGCCGTTAAACTCCACGAAGAGTGTCGGCGCTTCGGCCAGATCCAAGCCGGAGTAGAGATTGCAGGCTTTGATCTGCAGCTCGTCGAGCAGCTCCACGCGCGCGATGGAAATGTTGCAGCGGATCGTCGTCACAACTGCATCGCAGGCCGATTTCAAATCTGGGAAGGAACAGACGGATGCGGCAACGACGTCCGGAATGCCATGCAGGCGAACCGTCACTTCAGTGATAATCCCGAGCGTTCCCTCGCCACCCACGAAGAGCTTTACGAGATCGTAGCCGGCAGCGGATTTTCTCGCCCGTGTGCCAAGCTTTCGGATCTCGCCATCCGGTGTCACGACGGTCAGGCCCAGAACATTTTCCTTCATGGTGCCGTAACGCACGGCATTGGTGCCCGACGCGCGGGTCGAGGCCATGCCGCCGAGCGAGGCGTCCGCGCCGGGATCCACCGGGAAGAAGAGGCCCGTGTCGCGCAGATAGGCGTTGAGTTGCTTGCGGGTCACCCCCGCCTGCACGACGCAGTCCATATCTTCCTCGTTGACCGAGAGGATGCTGTCCATCTCGCTCAGATCGATGCAGACGCCGCCATAGGGCGCGTTGCAGCCCCCTTCCAGCGAGGTGCCCGCACCGAAAGGCGTGATGGGAACCTTGTGATGGGCGCAAATCTTGACCAGCTTGGCGACTTCGCCGGTGTCCTTAGGGAAGAAAACGACATCGGGCATTTGGATCGGATGCCAACTGACCGGGTTCGCATGCTGTTCCCGCAGCGTCTTGTTGACGGAAATCCGCTCGCCGAACGCCGTGGTGAGAGCGTAGTAAGCCTCATCTGACAGGCCAACAAACCCGTATCCTTGGTCTTCCGCCAGGCTTTCACTCATTTTCATCTCCCCAGGGCCGTGCGAGACTTTATATGTAGCCTATGGGACCAAAAGGTAAAGATCTGCCGGTCCGATAGGCCTATCTGGTTGAGACTGCTTTCCCACACTCCTCCATCTCCTCAAAACTCAATCCTATTGACCACCAGGGCGATGGCGGGGCAAATGGGCGCCATGATTAAGACAGCCAGACTTCTTTGGGCGACCGCGCAATCGGGAGACCTGATCGATCTCTTGCCAGACGGCGAAAGGCCCGCAAACCGCACCGATGGCTATGCCATTCAGGCGGGTTTCGAAGACTTTTCCGCTCATGCCCGCTACGGCTGGAAAATCGCCGCCACCAGCGCGGCGGGCCAGCAACACATCAATGTGGACGGTCCGATCGCCGGGCGATTGCTGGCGGAAAAGGTCTTTGCACCGGACGCTGAAATCTCGCTCAACAACAACCGCATGCGGGTCTGCGAGCCGGAATTTGGCTTCCGCTTTGGGCAAGACCTCCCCTCGGGCCAAGCCTACGACCGGGTGGAAGTCATGGCCGCCGTTGCAACCCTCCACCTCACACTGGAAGTTCCGGACAGCCGCTTCACCGATTTTACCAAGGTAGGTGCGCCCAGTCTCATCGCCGACAACGCCTGTGCGCGCGAGCTGATCGTCGGTCCGGAAGTTCAGGCGGATTGGCGCAGCCTCGACCTCTCCGCCCATCCTGTCCGGGCTGAGGTTGTAGGGAAGTTCACCCGCGACGGCTCCGGCGCCGCCGTTCTGGGCGATCCCTGCGGCGCCCTGACCTGGCTGGTGAACGAAGTATCCGGGACCGGTGTCGACATTCATGCAGGCGAGTTGGTCACGACCGGTACCTGCATGGTCCCGCTGGAAATCATACCGGGCGACGAGGTGGTCGCGGATTACGGCCCTCTCGGGGCGATAGGCGCACGCTTTACGCCTTAGCGCTGTGAAGCCGATGCTTGGTTGGCCCTGTCCCACACAAAACAAAATCTAAAAGGATAAAAACCGATATGGCCGAAGCGATTGTCATCCGCGACTACGGCGCCGCCGAGGTCCTGAAACTCGAGGAGATTGGAGTCGGCGCACCGGGGCCGGGCGAGCTCAGGATCCGGCAAACCGCCGTCGGGGTGAATTTCCACGACGTCTATGTCCGCTCGGGCCTCTACAAAACGCTCGCCCTGCCCGGCACGCCCGGTTGCGAGGCGACCGGCGTGGTTGAAGCTGTCGGTGCCGGGGTCACCGGCATCGCACCCGGCGACCGCATCGTCTATGTCACGGCGAGCTATGGCGCCTATGCGTCAGCCCGCCTTCTGCCCGCGTCCCTTGCATTGAAGTTGCCCGATGATCTGGACGACACCACCACCGCCGCGACCATGCTGCGCGCGATGACGGTTGAGATGTTGGCGGAACAGGTCCATCCCCTCCGCGCGGGCATGACGATTCTCGTCCAGGCCGCGGCAGGCGGCGTCGGCCGCATGCTCTGCCAGTGGGCAGCGCAGAAGGGCGTGACGGTGATAGGAACCGTCGGATCGGAGGAGAAGGCCGCTGTGGCACGAGCCGCAGGCTGCAGCCATACGATTCTCTACCGGGAAACCGACTTCGTGCAGGCGGTTGCCGAGATCACCGATGGGCGCGGAGTTGAGGTCGCCTACGATTCCGTTGGAGCCGACACCTTCCTCGGTTCGCTGGATGCGCTGGCGCTCTGCGGGCATCTGGTGAATTTCGGCCAGTCCTCCGGACCGGTCGACCCACTGCTGATGACACAGCTCGCCGCGAAATCCGCAAGTGTCAGCCGCCCGATCCTGTTCCACTACATAGTCGACACCGCGCGCTATCAGGAGATGGCCCAAAGCGTCTTCGCAGCCTTTAAGGCCGGTGTGCTGAAAGCCGACGGCCACATGCCCTTCCCCCTCGCCGAGGCCGCCAGGGCTCATGAGACGCTGGAAGGACGCAGCGGCGGCGGATCTCTCGTGCTGATCCCGTGAACGGGGAAAGCCACCGCGACCAAACCTCAAGCAAGATAGCCTATGGCCGTTAGGCCTGGTTCGCGGCCAGTTTCTTATCGCTGCCGACATAAGCACGCCAGCTGCCCAGGTGGGTGATGTCTTCAGCCCCTTGAACGCCTGCTGCTTCCACCAGGAAGCCGTGCGCCGTGGTTCCATCCTGAAGTTCGATCGTGCCGATGGAGAGCGGCGATGGGATGCCTTGCAAAAAATCGCCCACGGAGACCGTAGGCAAAGCCCAAAGTTCCAACTCGATTTCCGCGCCCTGCTCGCTTCGCAGCAAGCCCGGGCGCGCGGGTGGACCGCCGGCCAGAGCGTATAGCCGGTAGCACGCTGCGCTACAGGTGGCTTCGATCAAGCGGCCGCCGCGCGACGTCAGTTCGTGGTTCAATGCCATGCCCGACATATGGGCGCCGCAGACCGCAACCGCGATTTCGTCATCCCGAAGGGAGACTGAAGCCCTCTGCGATCCAACCAGCTTACCTTCGAAGGCCTGCGCGAGGCTCGCCAGCTGCGCATCGCTGCCGCTTGGTCCCAGCAGGGTAATCGAGCCGGGCCGGCCGTCGGAACGCGCGGCGCTTGGCACCGCGATCCCGCAGAGATCGAGCAGGTTCACGAAGTTGGTGTAGGTCCCGAGGTTCGAGTTAGGTGTGATCGGGTCCGCCTCCAGATCCGCGAGACTGTAAAAGGTCGGGATGGTCGGAACACAGAGCATGTCCAGATTTTCGAGAAGAGCACGCGCGTTCTGTTCCAGATCCTTCAGACGATAAATGCCGCGGAAGGCGTCGGCGGCGGACAGGCGCTCCGCGCTGCCGATGATTTGAGCCGTGGTGGGATGCAGCGCGTCCGGCTTGGCCTTCACCAGGTCCTCGACCACCGTGTAGCGCTCGGCTACCCAGGCCCCTTCATAGAGCATGTCGGCGACTTCGTAGAAGGGCTTAAAATCGATCTCGAGAATCTTCGCGCCCAAGCTGACCAGGCGCGCAAGACTCTCCTCGAAGTTGGCGGCCTGAACCTTATCGCCGAAGAACTTACGGCTGCGGGGGTCCGGCACGCCGATCCGCAATCCGCCGACGGGTCCGGTCAGATGACCCGGAGAGATCGCCTTTGAATAGGCGTCCTCTACATCTTCAACGCAGGCGACTTGAAAGGCCGCGAAGGCATCCTCGACATTCCGTGCAAAGATCGAGACTGTATCTAACGTCCGGCAGGCAGGCACCACACCGCTGGCCGAAAGCGCTCCGAGCGAGGGCTTAAGCCCGACGATGTTGTTCAACGCGGCGGGCACACGCCCCGAGCCGGCTGTATCGGTCCCCAAGGAAAAGGTCACGAAGCCATGGCCCACAGCAACGCCCGAGCCGCTCGAAGAGCCACCCGGTACGATCTCCGGGTCGATGGCATTGCGCGGAATACCATAGGGCGAGCGTACCCCAACCAGACCGGTCGCGAACTGGTCCAGGTTGGTCTTACCGATCAGCAGCGCGCCCGCCGCGCGGAGCTGCGCGATGACAAAGGCGTCTTTCTCAGGTGTGTAGGCATAGTCCGGGCAGGCCGCCGTTGTCGGGATGCCCGCCACGTCGATGTTGTCCTTCGCGACGAAGGGCACAGCCCACAAAGTCAGATCGTCACTGCGCGCCGGCAATGCTTCCGCCTCGGCAATCACCTCGTCCATGGCACGCAGATGGATGAAGAGCGCCGGGTCATCGATTGCCTCAATGCGCCGGTAGACCTCGCGCACCACATCCGCCGGTGTCAGTCCCTTATCATAGGCGGCATTCAACACGGAAAGCGTGAGAGGCGTATCTTGCAACATACTCGCTGTTCCTGATTTTAAGCGGCAGCCGTGGCTGGCGGCTGAGGCGCGGCCGAAACCAGGGCGCGCGTGTAAGGATGGGAGGGGTTCGACATGACCGTGGCGGCGGGCCCCCGTTCTATGATTTCGCCCTGTTTCATGACCAAAACCTCGTCGCAGAGCAAGCGGACCACATTCAGATCGTGGCTGACAAAGAGGTATGACATACCCAATTGCGCCCTCAGGTCCACCAGGAGATTCAGCACCACCGCTTGAATAGAGACATCCAACGCCGCCGTGGGCTCATCGAGGATCAGCAGTTTTGGCTGCAATGCAATGGCGCGCGCAATACCAACCCGCGCCTTTTGGCCGCCCGAGAGCTGATGCGGAAAGCGGCTGAGCAGCGCCTGCGGAAGGCTGACCAGATCGGCCAGTTCCGCCACGCGCGCGCGCAGCTTCGCGCCCCGCATCCTGCCGATCCGTTTGAGGGGTTCCGCGATAGCGGAACCGGCGGTATCGCGCGGATTGAGGCTGTCGCCCGCGTCCTGGAACACCATCTGAATGTCGCGACGCAAGGGATGCCGCGTAAAGCGGGCGGAAGGCGTGACCGCGATGTCCTGACCATCGAACAGGATCTCGCCCCCAGTCGGATCTTGCAGACGCACGATCATCGCGGAGGTGGTGGATTTGCCGCTACCCGATTCGCCCACCAGACCCAATGATTGCCCCTGTTTGATCTGAAACGACACGCCTTTGACGGCTTGCACCGGCCCCGCCTTGCCGGGGTAGGTCTTGACCAAATCGCGAACCTCAAGCAGTGACTGCTCGAGCACCTGATGCGGCGGTTCCGCCGTGCGCGCTTCGGGCGGCAGAAGCCCTCGGATCGAGGCGCCGATGCGCGGGGTCGCATCGACAAGCTTCTGGGTATAGGAGTGCTGCGGCGCGGTGAAGAGATGGGCCGGAGTGCCCTCTTCAACGATCTGACCGTCTTTCATCACCACGATGCGGTCGCAGTACTGTGCGGCAAGGCCCAGATCGTGGGTGATCAGGATCATGCTCATCCCGCGCGCGGCATTCAGGTCCCCCACCAGATCCATCACCGCCTTTTGGGTGGTGATATCCAGCCCGGTGGTCGGTTCATCCGCGATTAGAAGCTTCGGATTGCAAGCCAAAGCGATGGCGATCACCACGCGCTGACACATACCGCCGGATAGCTCGAAGGGATAGGCGTTGTAGCGGGCCGCGGCGTCGTTGATCTTCACCGCCTCGAGCGCGGCAATCGCCTTGTCTCGCGCATCCGAACGCGTTGCCTGCGCGTGATGGATCAGCACGTCCTCTATCTGATGTCCGACCCGGCGGATCGGATTGAGCGCCGCGCGCGGATTCTGGAAGATCATCGAAATCTCGCGCCCGCGGATATCACGCATGTCCCGTTCGGAGGCGGCACGCAGATCCACGCCGGAATAGTTGACGTCGCCCGCGCGGATCTCACCCCCCGCATCCAAGATGCGCATCAGCGCATAGGAGGTCACGGACTTCCCCGAACCGCTCTCGCCGACAATACCCAGGGTTTCGCCCTTGCCCACATCGAAGGAAACGCCGCGCACGGCATCGACCTCGCCCTTACGGGTGCGGAAAGCCACGGAAAGATCTTTGATCGAAAGCATCTCAGGTTCGCTTGCGCGGATCGACGATGTCGCGCAGACCATCGCCGAGCAGGTTGAAGGTAAAGACGGCCAGCATCAGCCAGAGACCGGGAAAGACCGCGAGCCACCATTCGCCGGAGACGATGAAGTTCGCCCCCTCGGCAACCAGGATGCCCCACTCAGGCGTCGGCGGACGCACGCCGAGCCCGATAAACGAGAGGCCCGCGGCATTTAAGATTGCCCAGCCCAGATTGAGGGTGATCTGCACCATCATCGGCGGCAGGGCATTGGGAAAGATGTGGACCGCCAGCACGCGCAGATCACTGTTGCCCGCCAGTTTGGCCGCCTGCGCAAAGCCGGCATCGCGGCGGATATTGACCTCCGCCCGAACCAGCCGCGCATAGAAGGGAATGTTGATGATGGCGGTGGCGTAGATGATGTTCTCCACCGTGTTGCCAAGCGCCGCGACCACGCCCATGGCCAGCACGAAAAGGGGAAAGGCCATGATGGTATCGAGGAAGCGATTCAGCACCGCATCCAGCCATCCACCCCAGAAGCCGGCGATGGAGCCCAGGATGGATCCGATGACGAAACTCAGCGCGACGGCGGCCACCGAAATGGTCAGGTCCAGGCGCGTGGCCACCACCACCCGGCTAAAGACGTCGCGGCCCAGATTGTCGGTGCCGAACCAGTGGTCCCAGGACGGCGGCTCCAACGCGCGCGCAGCATTCGTCGCCAAGGGATCGTAGGGCACCAACGCAGGGCCGAAGAAGGCACAGGCGAGGAAAAAGGCCAGCATCGCGAAGGCCAGCATCGTGACCGGGTTCTCGCGCAGCACATAGGCAATGTGGTTCAGCGTCGTGTCGCCCCGGCGAGACAGGTCTTTTGGCGGGGAAGCCGTCATATCAACCATCAATTCAACCCGATGCGCGGATCGATCAGCACGTAGGCGATGTCGATCACCAGGTTCAGCGCCACGAAGAGCAGCGCCATGGCCAGGACAAAGCCCTGCACCGCGGCATAGTCGGACACCACCAGCGCTTCGACGGCGTAAGAGCCGATACCCGGCCAGGCGAAGACCTTCTCGACCAAAACATTGGCGCCGAGCGTGAAGGAAAACACCATGCCCAGGGTCGTGATCACTGGCAGCAGCGCGTTACGAAAGGCGTAGCCGTAGAGAACCTTGCGGTTGCCCAGGCCAGCCGCCCGGGCGGTGCGAATGAAGTCCGATGACAGTGCCGACAGCATCGCGGCGCGCGTCATCCTGGCGATCGGGGCCAGTGTAAAGAGCGTGAGCGTAGAAGCAGGGAGGATCAACTGTTTAAGGGCGCCGCCCCAGGTCTCCCAATCGCCGGCAAGCGCAGCGTCGATCAGATAGAAACCAGTCACATGCGGCGGCGAGAGATAGATGAAGTCGAGACGGCCAAGCGGCGACGGCGCGATCCCGGCGAGATAGTAAAACACATAGATCAACACGATCCCGGTGAAGAAGGTCGGCATGGAAACGCCCGCCGTCACCAGCAGACGGCAGAGATGATCAGCCCAGGTGCCGGGACGGGTCGCCGCCAGAACCCCCAATGGAATCGCGATCGCGCAGGACAGGAGTAGAGCAACCAGCGTCAGCTCCAGCGAGGCCGGCAGACGCGCCGCCAGATCGGTAGCCACTGCCTGTCCGGTCGAGAGTGAGGTGCCCAGGTTGCCCTGCGCCAGGTCGCCCACATAGAAAAAGAACTGATGGGTCAGAGGTTTGTCGAGCCCCAGCGTTTCGCGAATCTCGGCAATCGATGCCTCGTCCGCCGCGGGCCCGGCGAAATAGGCCGCCGGGTCTCCGGGCAGGGCGCGGGTGAGCAGGAAAGAGATCACCACGACGCCAACGACCACTGGAAGAGCCTGAGCCATGCGGCCCAGGATCATACTTGCGCGTGCGCCCATCACGCCGAGTTGGAGGTCAGCGGACGCACGTCGAGCTGACGGTGGAACCAGAACTCGTAGCCGGACGCGCCGTTCATCGCCACGTTCAAGGCGGGCTGCCAGAGCGGGATGCGCGGAAGATCCTCGAAGGCGATCTCGAACATGCGCTTGATATTCGGCGCATAGGCCGGATCGTCCTGAGGAATATGCAGCGTCTCGTCGACCAGTTTTTCGATCTCTTCATTGAGATAGTTCGACGAGTTGAAGAGATGCCCCTTCTTGTAGGCCCAGAAGAAGTAGTAGTCCGGCGTATTGAGCCAGCCACCGAAGTTCTCCAGATGCAGCGGCAGACGCTTTTCCACCAGAGCCGCGGAACGCCAGTTCGCGCCGGGGATCTTCTCGACCTTGGCCTTGATCCCGATTTCTCCAAAAGCCTCCTGCAGCAAAAGCGCCGTGGGTTCCATCCAATCGGCCAGTCCAAGACTGATCGACAGCGGCACCTCGAAGCCGGAGGAAAAGCCGGAAGCCGCCATATGGGCCTTCGCCTTATCCATATCGGTCATGTAAGGCGACTTCCGCGGCCAGGCCGTATCGGTGATCTCGCTCGTCCCGCCCCACATAGGCGCGCCACGTCCGTACGCCGCGGTTTGGAAGATGGCCTCGTAGGGAATCGCATAGGCAAGCGCCTTGCGGACGTTGGCGTCCTTAAAGGGCTCGAAGGTGAAGTTCGGGCAAAGACAGTGGATGCAGTTCTCGATCGGCGTGGAATAGACATCAACGCCCTCCTTCGCATCCAGCTCGGAGGCATCCTTGTTGGGGATGTTGAATGACATCTGAACATCGCCGCGCTCGATCAACGCACGCCGCGTAGCCGGGCTGGGCACCTCACGCAGGATCACGCGCTCATAGGCCGGCAAAGGCCCGCCAACCCAAGCGTCGTTGCGCTCGTACACCAGCTGCTGGCCCTGATCCCAGCGCGCAATCTTATAAGCGCCGGAGCCGGCCGGTGTGGTGTGCAAGTACTCGGTGGCCCAAGGATCGTCCTCGGTCGCATTGGCCTTCGCGACCTCGGCGTTGATGATAAAGGGCACCGGCACCGCCAGATCCGGCAAGGTCAGTTTGGACGGGCGGTCGAGCTTGATGACGAAGGTCTCGTCGTCCACTGCCTCGAACTGGTCGGGCCGCAGCAAACCGCCCGCCTTCATCTGGACCGATGGGAAGCCGCCGACCGACACGGCCCGGTCGAAAGACCATTTCACATCGGCCGCCGTGACCTTCCGCCCATCCCAGAAGGTGGCGTTGGATTTGAGCTTGAAGGTCATAGTCAGGCCGTCTTCGGAAATGCTCCAGCTTTCCGCAAGCTCCGGCTCGATCACCGAATAGTCGTAGGAGAACCCACCGCCCGGCGCGTCCTTGGTGCCGAAGCTCACCAGCCGGTCGTAGCAGTTCACGGCGACCTGATAAGAGGCGCGATTGGTCCCAGTACGATGAAGGTCGAGACTGTTGATGGTCTGACCAGAGACAACGACAACCGTGCCGCCGGCCGCCTGGGCGGGAAGGACTTTGAGGAAAGGCAACATAGCCGCCCCGAGGGTGCCGCCGCCTGTGAGCTTCAGGAAGTGTCTGCGGGAGGTCTGGGTCATGGCCGGTCCTTTTCGCGAAGAGATCATTAGACCGACGGTGCACCTCGCCAGCGGTGCAATCCAATGCTAAGTTATCACCATAGTGATGCAAAAAATGCAGCAGTTCGATGCGACACCTCCTGATCTACGATATGATCGAAGCGGTTCACCGCTCCGGCTCGATCCGCAAGGCGGCCGAAGATACGAATATTACGGCTTCCGCCCTGAACCGCAGGATCCAGGCCTTCGAGGAGGAATTCGGCTCCGAGATCTTCGAACGACTGCCGCGCGGGATGCGCCTGAACGCGGCGGGAGAGTTGCTCCTGCACCATATCCGCCTCCAGCGCCAATCCATGGCGCGAGTGCACAGTCAGGTCGCCGATCTTTCAGGCGTCCGGCGGGGACATGTGAAAATTGCCTGTTCGCAGGCGCTGCTGCCCTATTTCCTGCCCCGCGAGATCTCTCGCTACCAGGCCCTCTTTCCCGACGTGACCTTTACGGTGAATGTCCGCGACCGCATTCAGGCGGAACGGGACCTGGCCAGCTTCGAAAGCGACCTCGCCCTGGTGTTCGAGCCCGCCCATATGGTGGATTTCGAGGTTCTGCACGCGGTTGGGCAACCCGTCATGGCGGTCATGTCGCGCAGGCATCCGCTTGCGAAAAAGCGCGAACTCCGATTGCGGGAGTGTCTGGACTACGACCTAGTACTGCCAACCCAGCAGTTCGGTGTGCGGGTTCTTCTGGATCAGGCCGCGCGCAAACAGGGGCACAAACTGGAAGCGTCGCTGGAAACCGACTCCTTCGACATGGTCCGGCATTTCGCGGCTTACCGCCAATCGATCGGCTTTCAGATTCCGGTCGGATTGAACCGGAAGGCACGGCCCGATATGGCTTTCATTCCACTGGCTGAACAGGACGTCTCAGGCGGTGAGCTGTATCTCGGACATCTGCGTGGGCGCGCCTTGCCCGTCGCGGCCCTGAAATTCGCCAGTCAGGCAGCCCTCGCTTTGGATGAATCCGTGAAAGACGCGACCTATCCTCGCGACGAGTGACGGGAGCCGCAGAGGGCCTGAAATTAACGGTTAACAGAGGGGCCGACGACTTGCGTGGACAGCCTCTTCCGCATCATCCGCACCACTGCAAAGGTTACTTTAAGCCTTGCCTGATAAGTCTGAGGGCATGGACTCATAAACTTCGACGGTCCTGACGATAAGAGTTCGTTTTTTGGCAAAGAGTTAGGAGCGGAGCGATGCTGAGACATCGTGACCGACGACGCGACGCTGTCCAGGGAGCGAAATCCTATCGCCTCGAAAGGTCGCACTGTGACGTATTTTCGGTGCGTCAAGCCCCCTCACCGGGCCTTCAGGCCCGCTTTCGGGCTCTTTCCTGCCGAAAATACGTCACAGTGCGATCAGGCCCATCGAAGTTTATGAGTTCATGCCCTAAGTTTAAAGCCCCTTTTTCTACCTCTTGGAACGCCCTGTTCCGCCGCTTGATTCCAGGGCCAGCGGGGGATAAGGTGCGCCCCGTTTCGCAGCGCAACAAAAATGAGGCCCCATGTCCGAGGCCGGCACCCTTCGACCCGCAAATCCCGAGACCTGCTTTCAACGCCTGATCCTCAAACTGCAGGATTACTGGGCGCGCCAGGGTTGCGTCATTCTGCAGCCCTACGACATGGAGGTCGGCGCGGGCACCTTTCACCCGGCGACGACTCTGCGGGCGCTGGGTCCGGGCACCTGGAATGCCGCCTATGTGCAGCCTTCGCGCCGGCCCACCGACGGCCGCTATGGCGAGAACCCCAACCGGCTGCAGCACTACTACCAGTTTCAGGTGCTCATGAAGCCCTGCCCGCCGAACAGCCAGGAGCTGTACCTGGGTTCGCTCGACGTGCTGGGCATCGACCCCAAGCTGCACGATATCCGCTTCGTCGAAGACGACTGGGAAAGCCCGACACTGGGCGCCTGGGGCCTGGGCTGGGAAGTCTGGTGCGACGGGATGGAGGTCAGCCAGTACACCTATTTCCAGCAGGTCGGCGGCATCGACTGCGATCCGGTTCCGGTCGAGCTGACCTACGGGCTCGAACGGCTGATCATGTACGTCCAGGGGGTGGAGAACGTCTACGACTTGGATTGGGACGGTATCCCTAAGGATCAGGGCGGCAAGACCTATGGCGACGTCTTTTTGCAGGCAGAGCAGGAGTTCTCGACCTTCAACTTCGAGATTGCGACTACAGACATCCTGTTCAAACACTTCGAAGACGCGCAGAAGGAATGCCAGCACATCCTGGAATTCGGACGGGAAAACGGGCGGCTGATGCCCCTGCCCGCCTATGACCAGTGCATGAAGGCCAGCCACATCTTTAACCTGCTCGACGCGCGCGGCGTCATCTCAGTGACCGAACGTCAAGCCTACATCGGACGGGTGCGCGAGCTGGCCAAGGCCTGCTGCGAAGCCTGGTACGAGACACAAAAGGATAAGGCGTAAAGCCATGGCCGAGCTGCTATTCGAGCTCCTCAGCGAGGAAATCCCCGCCCGCATGCAGGCCAAGGCCGCCGCGGATCTGAAACGCCTGGTCTCCGAACGCCTTAAGACCGCCGGCCTGACCTTTTCTGCCGTCGAGAGCTACGCCACGCCACGCCGGATCGCGCTGGTGGCCGAGGGCTTGCCGGATAAGCAGCCAGACGTCTCGGAAGAGAAAAAGGGCCCCAAGGTCGGCGCGCCTGAACAGGCCATCGCCGGCTTCCTGAAAGCCAACGGCCTGACGTCGGTGGACGAAGCCGAGGTCCGCGAGACCCCCAAGGGCAGCTTCTACTTCCTGGTCAAGGAGATCGCCGGACAGGCTACATCTGAGGTACTACCCGGCCTCTTGACCGAGGCGACCCAGGCCCTGCCCTGGGCTAAGTCCATGCGCTGGGCCCGCAGTAGCTTCCGCTGGGTCCGCCCGCTGCATTCGATTGTCGCGCTCTTCGACGGACAAGTGCTGGAGGGTGCGCTGGAGGTCGGCAAAGACATGTCCGTCCCCTTCGGGAACCAGACGCGCGGCCACCGCTTCATGAGCGATGGTACCCCCTTCGAAGTCACCGGCTTCGCCGACTATAAGGCCAAACTCGAAGCGGCCAATGTCATGCTCGACCCGGCGGAACGGCGCACGAAGATCGCCGAAGCCGCCGCCAAGATCACTGCTGCCGAGGGCCTGTCGCTGAAGCCAGATGAAGGCCTGCTGGATGAGGTCAAAGGACTGATCGAGTGGCCGGTCGTCCTGATGGGCCGAATCGACGAGGCTTTCATGTCCCTGCCGCCGGAGGTGCTCTCCACCTCCATGCGCAGCCATCAGAAGTATTTTTCAGTCCAGGACGGCGATAAGCTGGCCGCCCGCTTCGTCTTCGTGGCCAACATGGAAGCAGAAGACGGCGGCAAGACCATCATCGAGGGGAATCAGCGGGTTCTCAGCGCCCGTCTGGCCGACGCCCAGTTCTTCTGGGACCAGGACCGGAAGGAGCCGCTGGCCAGCCGGACACCCTCCCTCTCCGACATCGTGTTCCATGCAAAGCTGGGCACCCTGGACCAGAAGGTCGACCGGGTCGAGGCCCTGGCCGCCGAGCTGGCCGCTTTCATCCCAGGTGCCGACAAGGACCGCGCCCGCTCGGCCGCCCGTCTGGCCAAGGCCGACCTGGTCACCGGCATGGTCGGTGAATTCCCTGAACTGCAGGGCATCATGGGGCGTTACTACGCCCTGCAGGACGGCGAGCATCAAGAGGTCGCTCAGGCCATCGCGGAACACTATTCGCCGCTGGGGCCCAGCGACAACTGCCCCTCGGCCCCGGTCTCGACCGCCGTGGCGCTGGCCGACAAGATCGACATTCTGACCGGTTTCTTCGCGATCGACGAAAAAGCCGACCGGCTCCAAAGATCCCTATGCGCTGCGCCGCGCAGCCCTGGGCGTGATCCGGCTGATCGTCGAGAACAAACTGCGCGTGCCCTTGAAGGACGTTTTCGCGGCGGCGCAGAAACTCTATCCGCACCTGGATTCAGCCCCGGTCGGTCAGGACCTCCTCGATTTCTTCGCCGACCGTCTGAAGGTTGTGCTGAAGGACAAAGGCGTGCGGCACGATCTGGTCACGGCGGTCTTCGCCCTCGGCGGCGAGGACGACCTGGTCCGCCTGTTAGCGCGGGTCGACGCCCTGCAAGCCTTCATCGATAGCGAGGACGGCGGCAATCTGCTGATCGCTTTCCGGCGCGCGGCGAATATCGTGCGCATCGAGGAAAAGAAGGACAGCGTCGCCTACAACGGCGAGGTCGCGCCCGAGGCCTTTGCTCAGGACGAAGAGCGGACGCTATTCGACGCCCTGGAGGCGGGATCGGCCGCCGCCGGCACCGCCCTCACCCAGGAAGATTTTACCGGCGCCATGGCGGCGCTGGCGCAGCTCCGTCAGCCTGTGGACCGCTATTTCGACGAAGTCACGGTCAATGCCGAGGATGCCGGGTTGCGCGTCAATAGATTAAGGCTTCTTTCTCGTATTGGTGCGACCTTGGGTCAGGTCGCGGATTTCTCCAAAATCGAAGGGTAATCGAGTTCAATGACGAAGTGGGTCTACAGTTTCGGCAATGGCCAGGCGGACGGCCAGGCCGACATGCGAAACCTCCTGGGCGGCAAAGGGGCCAACCTGGCCGAGATGTCGTCGCTTGGCCTGCCGGTGCCCTCCGGCTTTACCATCACCACCGAAGTCTGCACGGCCTACTATGACAACGACCGGCGCTATCCGGACGAGCTGGCGGGCCAGGTCGATGCAGCCCTCGCCCAGATCGAAGATCAGGTCGGTGTGAAGTTCGGCGATCAGCAGAACCCGCTGCTGGTCTCGGTCCGCTCGGGCGCCCGCGCCTCCATGCCCGGCATGATGGACACAGTCCTGAACCTGGGCCTCAACGACGAAACCGTGCGTGGTCTCGCCACGGCCTCGGGCGACGAGCGCTTCGCCTACGACAGCTACCGCCGCTTCATCCAGATGTTCGGCGACGTGGTGCTAGAGGTCGATCATCATCACTTCGAGGACATCCTCGAGCTGCACAAGGAAGACCGCGGCTACGCCATGGATACGGACCTCAACGCCGACGACTGGCGCGAGGTCATCGAAGGCTTCAAGGGCAAGATCGTCGAGCAGACCGGCGAAGCCTTTCCGCAGGATCCCAAAGAACAGCTCTGGGCCGCGATTTCCGCAGTCTTCGGCTCCTGGATGAACCAGCGCGCCATCACCTACCGGCGGCTCAATTCGATTCCCGCCTCCTGGGGTACGGCGGTCAATGTCCAGGCCATGGTCTTCGGTAACATGGGCGACGACTGCGCCACCGGCGTGGCCTTCACGCGCGACCCCTCGAACGGCGAAAACATCTTTTACGGGGAATACCTGGTCAACGCCCAGGGCGAGGACGTGGTGGCTGGTATCCGCACGCCGCAGCATCTCACCATCCGGGGCAAGGAAGCCAATGGCTCCGACCTGCCGGCGATGGAAGAAGTCATGCCGGAGGTCTTTGGACAGCTCAACGACGTGCGCCTGCGCCTGGAGAAGCACTACCGCGACATTCAGGACATCGAGTTCACGGTCCAGCGCGGCAAGCTCTACATGCTGCAAACCCGCGCCGGCAAGCGCACGGCGCAGGCCGCCCTCAAGATCGCGGTCGACTTCGTCAATGAAGGCCTGATCACGCAAGCCGAAGCCGTCAAACGGGTGGATCCGGCAGCGCTCGACCAGTTGCTTCACCCGACACTTGATCCGGACGCCCCGCGTCACATCCTGACCCGCGGCCTGCCGGCCTCTCCTGGCGCGGCCTCCGGCAAGATCGTCTTCAGCGCCGATGCGGCCGAGAAGCAGGCGGCCGCCGGCGAAGCGGTCATCCTTTGCCGGATCGAAACCTCGCCGGACGATATCCATGGCATGCATGCCGCTCAGGGCATCCTGACCACCCGCGGTGGCATGACCAGCCACGCGGCGGTGGTTGCGCGCGGCATGGGACGGGCCTGTGTAGCCGGCGCCGGCGAACTGCGCATCGACTACAAGACCGGCGTTCTGCGCGCCCGCAACGAGGAACTGCGCGAAGGCGATCTGATCACCATCGACGGCGGCAGCGGTGAAGTGATGAAGGGTGAGGTGCCGACCATCCAGCCGGAACTCTCTGGCGACTTCGGCACCCTGATGGGCTGGGCCGACTCGATCCGCCAGATGAAAGTACGAACCAACGCCGACACGCCCAACGACTGCCGCACGGCCCGTAACTTCGGCGCCGAAGGCATCGGCCTCTGCCGTACCGAGCATATGTTCTTCGATGCCGAGCGCATCGTAGCGGTCCGCGAGATGATCCTGGCGGACAATGAAGCCGAGCGCCGGGCGGCGCTGGCCAAGATCCTGCCCATGCAGCGCCAGGATTTCATCGAGATCTTCAAGATCATGGAGGGCCTGCCGGTCACCATCCGCCTGCTGGATCCGCCGCTGCACGAATTCCTGCCTCACGGCGAAACGGAGCTGGAAGAGTTCGCTACAGCCGCCGGCGCACCGCTGGAACTGGTGCGCAGCCGTGCGCTCAAGCTGTCGGAGAGCAATCCCATGCTGGGCCACCGCGGCTGCCGCCTCGGTATCTCCTATCCGGAGATCTACGAGATGCAAGCCCGGGCCATTTTCGAAGCCGCCGCAACGGTGGCCAAGGAACAGGGCAACACGGTCGAGCCCGAGGTCATGATCCCGTTGGTCGGCATGAAGAAAGAGATCGAGCTGATGAAAGCTCTGGTCGACCGGGTGGCCAAGGAAGTCATGGAAGCCAAGGGCATCGAGATCAAATACCTGGTCGGCACCATGATCGAACTTCCGCGCGCCGCCCTGCGGGCCAAGGAAATCGCCGAGGAAGCCGAGTTCTTCAGCTTCGGCACCAACGACCTGACCCAGACCACCTTCGGCCTGTCGCGCGACGACGCCGGAAACTTCCTGGGCACCTACGAACAGCGCGGGATCATCGAACAGGATCCCTTCATCTCGCTGGATCATGATGGCGTCGGCGAGCTGGTCAGCATCGCCGCCGAACGCGGCAAGACGCAGCGCCCCGATATCAAGCTGGGGATCTGCGGCGAACACGGCGGCGATCCAGCTTCCATCGACTTCTGCCAAAAGGTCGGTTTGGACTACGTCTCCTGCTCGCCCTATCGCGTGCCGATCGCGCGCCTGGCTGCGGCCCAGGCGGCGCTCGACGCAGAATCGTAGAAAAATCATCCTGAAAAAGAAAAAGGGCGGGTCAGCTTTCTGACCCGCCCTTTTCGCGTCTCTATTGCCGTAAAGGCCTACATCGTCACGCCGCCTTCCAACGCCGGTTCGACCGCGGCGGGCTCGGGCGTTGCGACTTCTGCCGGGGCGACGACCGGTGCTGCTGCAGTGGCGGCTGCGGCAGGCGCCGGAGCAGACGTCTGCATCTGGCCCATATCACCGCTCAGAGCGGCCTTCGCGGAATGGCTTCGCGTGGTCAGGCGTTCAGCCTGCTCAGTCAGGGTTTTAAGCGTCTCACTGATTTCAGAGGTTGCTGCCGAAGTCTGGTTCGCCAGCTGCTTGACCTCACCAGCAACAACGGCGAAGCCCTTACCCGCTTCACCGGCGCGCGCCGCCTCGATGGTGGCGTTCAGAGCCAGCAGATTGGTCTGTTTGGCAATGGCGTCGATCTGCTGGGCGACCTTGCCGACTTTTTCAATTTCCTCACTCAGCAGGCGGGACTCTTCTTCGATGCCTTCAATGACATCGACCACGTTGTTGAAACCTTCTTTTGGTGCAGTATTCATAGCGGCGGACCGGCCAGCTCCCATGGAATTAATTCTGGACGTACAGAAACAGCAAGCGTTTGTCTCGAATGCGAGAGATAGCATCTCAAGCTTAACAGCCAATTAACCGAAAGGCTGCTCCGCCGCCGGGTCCCACCATCCACCAACCAAAGAACACAAACGAAGGATGATGTTCTAATCCCTTGATATGAAACGCTATTGAATAGCGCACTACCTGAGGTTATTTTTAGAGGAAGAGCTTTGATGTTTGGAAGCAGTTCGAACCGGCCTCTTGTGGCCGGACGGTAGGCACGCCAAGCAGAGCAAGTGGGATCCTCAGGCAAAATCGGCACTGAGACCCGCGGTAGATGCGACCTCACCGATACGAACGGCCCTGCGCTGAGCGAACGCACAATGCCCGCTATTGAAGGGCATATGGCTAGCAGGCCATCACTCCAGATCAGTTTCGAACCGGCTCTCCGCAACAAAGCTGCGCAACGGCAAGTGTGAAGACGACAGGAGGCGTAGAATGCGGCTGCTGGCCCATATGCTTAGGCGTTTCATACGGCGTGGTACCCTGCGGGTCATCGATACAGGCGGAAAACTGCACGAGTTCGTCGGAACGGCAGAGGCTGCCGCGACGGTTCGTATTAAGAACAAAGCCCTTTATCGCAGATTCCTTTTGCAGCCCGATCTCGCCACGGGCGAAGCCTATGTAAACGGCGACCTGGTCTTAGAAGACTGCGGTCTTGCCGATTTCATGCAGATCGTGTCCCTAAACCAGGACTCCCTGGAAGCCTCGTTCTTTTTTCACCGGATCCTGGGACGTCTCAGCCGCATCGGACGCTTTCTCCAACAGTACAATCCCATTCCCGCCGCACAGAGGAACGTCGCCCACCACTACGACATTTCGAACGCGCTTTACCGGCGCTTCCTCGACAAGGACCTGCAATACTCCTGCGCCTATTTCCGGCATGCCGACGAAGATCTCGAGCAGGCGCAGCTCAACAAGAAACGTCACATCGCCGCCAAGCTGCGGCTCGAACCCGGTCAGCAGGTTCTCGATGTCGGCTGCGGTTGGGGCGGCCTTTCGCTCTATTTGGCCCGCTACGCCGGCGTAAAGGTGACCGGCATTACCTTATCGAAAGAACAGCTGGTTCTGGCGCAGCAACGCGCAGGGGCAATGGGCCTGACCGATCTTGTCAAATTCCGGCTAAAGGATTACCGCGAGATTGAAGGTCGGTTCGACCGCATCGTCTCGGTGGGCATGTTCGAACATGTGGGCGTGGTACACTACGACGCCTTTTTCGAAAGGATCAAACAGCTTCTCACCGACGATGGCGTCGCGCTGCTACATTCCATCGGCCACAGCGCACCGCCCCACACCACCAGCGCCTGGATCCGCAAGTACATCTTCCCCGGCGGTTATTCACCCTCCCTCTCCGAGGTTCTGGCGGCAACCGAGCGGCAGTATCTCTGGGTGACCGACCTGGAGGTGCTGCGCCTCCATTATGCTGAGACCATCAAGGCCTGGCGCGAACGCTTCGCGGACCGGCGTGACCAGGTCGCCGCGCTGCACGACGAACGCTTCTGCCGCATGTGGGAATTTTATCTCACCGCCGCGGAGATGATCTTCCGTAACGGCACCGCCATGGTTTTCCAGATGCAGCTCGCCAAGCAGCGGGACGCGGCGCCCCTGACCCGGGACTATATGCGCGAAGCAGAAGTCACCCTGCAATTGGCGGATTCGGCGGATCCGCGCAGCCTGCACAATGCCGGCAATAGTGGCCTGACGGCCTGATAGCGTTATGGCTTTTTGAAAGAGATGCAGCCCTTTTCGCAGTGATGATAACGCTCTGCGAAATCGGGGAACTGCTTGCGCCAGGCCGCAAAGGTTGCCTCTTCCTCCTTGCGGTCCGCGTCATCCGCAAAGACCGTACCGCCGGAGGCCATGCGGGTGAAGAGGTTTGGTCCTGCCGGATAGCGAGCCATCCTGCCGACCAGGTGCGGCGGACCATCGACGACGATCATATCAATCGCCGCACCCGGAAGATTCTCGTCGTCGTACCAAAAGAAACGTCCGCCTTCGATATCGTAGGCCTTGAGTGGCGCGTGGATCACCGTCGCCCAGTCGTTCAGACCTTCGCGCGCCAGATGACCGCGGGTGATCTCGGCGAACTCGGCCTCGTTCTCGAGGCTGTAAACGTGCCCCTGGCCAGCTTCGCGCAAGCAGGAGGCGAGTACGACTGTGGAGGCGCCGGAGCTGCACTCGACAATGACCTGAGGCCGCGTTTCACGGGCATGACGCGAGATCAGCAGCAGAAAGTCGGGAGAGGCCGCCCAACCACGCATAGGGGGCAAGGGGCGCGTGAGGGTCAGTTCGTGCTGCAGGATTTCGAGGTTCTGCCGCTGCTGGAAGACATGCACAAGGTCCGTCTTTTCGAGCTTAACAACCCGAAACAGGATCTCGCTGATGTTCTTGTCGATCCTTCGGATCTTGTAAAAGCTGTAGGCCACCAAGCCGGCAATAGCCAGCAGAAGCGCGGCGATGAAAAACATAAACAAATATTCCATAGCACCAAAAGTTCCCTTGGCGACGAATTCAAAACGGCGTTCGAGTGAAATGCTTGGCGGACCTGACCGCCATACCGGCTGGGCGGCATGAGTAAGGAAGTGACTGGTCTCTTTGACGTTTCCCCGCTGTAATCAGGCGCCATCATACAACCCTCAAACGCCTAGCGATATATCATCCTGTTGTTGCCCTTAAGTTGCTCTTAAAAAACCACGGTTGAGCTCGAGGCGCCGACGAAATCCACTGTTCGCGCTTGTAGAAGCCGCTTAGAGTGATGCGTAAGCCGCTGTTCAGATAAAGGGCGATGCCTTGCCTACACGCCCGCAGCGGCAATGGGAGGAGAGAATAAAATGGCAACTTCACTGGTGCTGACCGTCCTGTGCGACGACAAACCCGGCATTGTCGAACGCCTAGCCTCTGCGGTTACTGCACACAGCGCCAACTGGCTGGATAGCCGGATGACCCATCTGGCAGGAAAATTCGCCGGCATCGTCCATGTCGAGGTCCCAGACAATCGGGCCGATGACGTACTTGCGGCCCTCAACGGTCTGAGCGATGGAGAGCTGCAGATCGTCGTCGAGCGCAGCAAGACCCCGCCACCGCCCGTCAATATCGAGGTCAGAACCCTGGAGCTGGTCGGCTCCGATCATCCCGGCATCGTGCACGACGTCACGCGCGTTCTCGCGGAACGGAAAGTGAGCATCGAGGATTTCACGACCGGTACCGACAGCGCATCGATGGCCGGCGGCAAACTGTTCCGCGCGAGCGCATTGATCCATGTACCCGACTCGGTCGATCTAGACGTCTTACAAAGCGATCTCGAAGATTTGGCGAACGACTTGATGGTCGACATTTCGTTGAGCACGGCGGATTGACGCCTGGATCGCACCTTGGGATCGCGAACGCCTGTGCCGCAAGACATGATGTTTTTGCATAGCAGCAATTCGCCTAAAATACTAAATTTTCAATCCGTTAACCTTGATTTAACCAACTAGGGCGCATAACTTTATTGCACTGCAACAAAACAAAGATCCGTTTGAGCGGATCGCGTTGGACTTGTCTCGATTCCCTTGCTGCATGGTCAGCTGATTGCTGATTTCCAGTTTGGATTGTTGAGAGCCTGCAAAGCAGGAAAGCGCGATTCGCCACAAAGGACGTTCCGGGATGTGAAACGCCTCTGACTCGAATTCGGAGGTTACCATGTCGATGCATAGAGATTTTACCGCCCCACTGCCCGCTTACGACGATCTGTCGCCGAGCTCGCTTGATTACCACATCGCCCATGCGCGCGTTCTGCGCAGCCAGGCCATGGCCGCACAGGTCAAAGGTCTCTCGGGTTTTGTGAAACGCCTGTTCGTTCGGACGGATCGCGAGTCGCAGGCACCCGGCGGCTACGCAGCCAATCAGGGCTGACACCCCCTAGTTTTTCGCTCCACGAACATGATCGTGTGAGCGCGCCAAATTGAAGGCCTCCGCATTGCGGGGGCCTTTTTTTATCTTCTCGGTTGCAACAAAGAGCCCGATCATTCAACGCATCACAATTAAAGCAAGAATTGTTTCTAAATTTTTCCTCTAATACCAAACATAATTTGATCTATTTCTTAGAAGAACTTCATCATCCCAAATCATTGCAAGATAATTCTAGCAAAAATACAATCCTAGGTCACTTGACGGTTCAACTGACTTAGTTCGAATATCGCCTCACAGTTTCGACCTTATTGTTTATTATACAATTTCAGATAGCTGGGTTCGTTTTGAATAAATCTGTGACTGGACGTTTTCTCGAGGAAATGACCTGGCCGGAAGCCGCGGAGCGCTTTGCGGAGGGTGGCATCGTAGTGGTGCCGGTGGGCGCTATCGGCAAGGAACATGGCCATCATCTTCCCCTCAATACCGAGTATTTGATCGTCAAGGAATTGACGGGACGGCTCGTTAGCAGCTTGCCGATCGTCGCCGCCCCTATCGTGACCTTCACTTATTCGCCGGTTTTCAAGGGTTATCCAGGCAGTCAGCACCTTTCCGCCGACTGCTTCATGCAGATGATGCGCGAGCTGCTGAGCAATCTCGTCACTCAGGGCGCGAAACAGATCGCCATCGTCAACAGCGGCGATTCGACGGAAGGCCCCCTACGTCTGGTGATCAATCAGTTCTTTGACGAGACCTCGATACGTGTCGGTCTGTCGAACCTGCGGGTTCTGGGCCGGGAACTGGACAGCATCCTGGAGCAGGATCAGGGCGGCCACGCGGACGAACGGGTGACCTCTATGATGCTTGCCATTGCGCCGGAGACCGTGCGCATGGAGCGGACCCGGCCGGACTACGGGCGCCGCAGCCGCCCGGGCAACCGGGTCTTTACGCAGCCCGTCCGCTTTTCGGGCGATAAAACCGCCGAAGACATCGATTACAGCGCGACCGGCATCATCGGCGACCCCACATTGGCCACCGCGAAAAAAGGCAAACGCCTCTTAAACGAGATCACCGAACAGCTCACCGACGGCCTGCGCGAACTCTTTCCAGAACTCGACGACTAACGCACTTCACGCAGGGAAGTCACTTCAACTTCGTCGCGTTCAGCTTTATCCAACTGCAATCTAGCCGACCAACCACCTGGGCCCTATAAAGGATCAGGTACGTCCCGCGAGGCTTAAATGGCTGGATTTGAAGACAGTTATCTCGGAAAAATTCGACAGATCGTTGGGTCGCAACTGCTGCTGGTTCCCGGCGCGCGCATCGTGATTGAAAATTCTTCCGGGCATGTACTGCTTCAGAAAAGAAGCGATCTGAACACCTGGGGCCTTCCCGGCGGAAACGCGGAACCCGGCGAAGACCTGTCCAGCGTTGTCGTGCGAGAAGTATTTGAAGAAACGGGGCTGGAAATCGCCGACGCCAAGCCCTTCGGCTTTGGATGCAATCCAAACCTCGAGACCATCCGGTTTCCCAACGGAGATCGATGCCAGTTCTTTGTCCTGAACTTTTTCACAAAATCCTACTCTGGAAACCTCAGGATGCTTGATGGCGAAAGCCTTGCTCTAGAATGGCATTCCCTGGAACAACTTCCGGAGATGTTGCCGAACATGAAAGCCAGCCTGCTTGCCTACGAGGCTTACTGCCGAAGCGGCGAATTCCAGATGATTGGGGGATCTCAAGAAGGGTAGCACCGCCTCCGGTTTATCGACCCATACCGTCACCCCAAAACTCCGTCGTTGGCGAGCACCTGGCCGAGAGCCTATTGCCCCTCCGGGCGGCGCTGGAGGTGTATATTGCTTTCGCATAAAGGGTCAGCGCTTGGACAAAATGCCGCCACACTGTTTCGCTCGTCCTTTGGTATCAAAAATGCTCAACGCACCTTGATCGATGGCGTCGTCTTCCCATTTAAAGTGCAAAAGTAAACTGCACGGTGTAGTTTAATCGATCAAAGACCCGTGTTTGATCGTTTACCAAGATCAAAGCTTACGGCATGTTTGGGTCGGCGCAGATCGGAAGCGAGAGGGGAGTCTATGCCAGCGGAACCTGGAAACCGGGAGTCTCAATCTGAAACGCCCGGAAGTGAGGGGCCTGCAAACCCGACGCCGGAGACCGACAACGCCGATCCCCTGGCCCTTGCCAACAGTCGTGCAAAAACCGGGTTCGACCGCTACGTCATCAGCTATGGCGCCTGGGTGCTGCGCTGGCGCTGGCCAGTCCTGATCTTTTGTTTGCTCGTCGCTGTCGCCGCAGGCAGCGGCGGTCGCTTCCTAAGCTTCACCAGTGACTATCGGGTCTTCTTCGGGGAGGAGAATCCTCAGCTTCAGGCCTACGAAGCACTGCAGCGGACCTACAGCAAAGACGACAACATCAGCTTCGTCATGAAGCCGGACAACGGGCAGGTCTTTTCGCCGGAGTTCCTGACGGCGCTGCGCGATCTGACCGAAGCGGCCTGGCAGGTTCCCTACAGCACCCGGGTCGACAGCATCACCAATTTCCAGCACAGCTTCGCGGAAGGCGACGACCTGACCGTCCAGGATCTGGTGGGCCGAAACCTGGAGCTCAATCCAGCCGAGATCGAAAACATCCGGCAGGTCGCCTTGAACGAGCCGCTGCTGGTAGACAAGGTCATTTCCGCCAACGCGCAGACCACCAGTGTCAACGTGACGGTCACCCTGCCTCAGAAGGCCGAAACCGAATCAGCCGAGGTCATGGCCTTCGCACGCGACATGGCGGAGAAGTTCCGGGCGGAGAATCCGGACGTCACGCTGGTCATGACCGGTGTCGTTCCTCTCAACAACGCCTTCAACGAGTCGGCGCAAAACGACCTGTCGTTCCTGGTCCCGCTGATGTACGGCGTTCTACTGTTGGTTATGATCGTGCTGGTGCGCTCGGCCAGCGGCACCTTAACAGCCTTGCTGGTCATCGCTCTTTCCGTGGTGGTCGCCATGGGTGTTGGCGGCTATATGGGCATCAAGCTGACACCGCCTTCCGCGATCGTGCCAAACGTCGTCTTGACCATCGCCGTTGCGGACTCCATCCACCTTCTGGTTACGATGCTGCGCGAAATGCGCAGGGGCGCCTCGAAACATGCCGCCATTATCGAAAGCCTGCGCGTCAATTTCGGCCCGGTCTTCCTGACCAGCCTGACCACGGTCATCGGTTTCCTCAGCCTGAACTTCAGCGACGCCCCGCCCTTCCATGATCTGGGCAATATGTCGTCTGTTGGCGTCGCGGCCGCCTGGCTCTTCTCCATCCTGCTGCTGCCGGCGATGATTTCCCTCCTGCCGGTGAAGGTAAAAGCCAACCAAGGCAGCCAAGACAGAGTCGCAGGCATGGATATGTTGGCGGACTTTGTTATCGAAAACCGCAAACCGCTGCTGATCACCATGACCCTGATCGTGGTCGGCCTCGGCGCCATGATCCCGCGTATCGAGCTCAACGATCAGTTTGTCAGATACTTCGATAACTCGCTGGAGTTCCGCGCGGACACCGACTTCGCCACAGAGCATCTTTCGGGCGTTTACCAGGTTAACTGGTCCCTGCCGGCGGCCGATTCCGGCGGCATCAGCGATCCCGACTACCTGGCGAAATCGGACGCCTTTTCGAATTGGCTGAAGGAACAGCGGGGTGTCGCCCATGTGCAGACGCTGACCGATACCTTCAAGCGCCTGAACATGAACATGCATGGCGACGACCCGGAGCAGTACAAGCTGCCCGAGGACCGCGAGCTCGCCGCCCAATACCTGTTGCTGTTCGAGCTTTCCCTACCCTACGGCCTGGATCTCAACAACCAGATCAACGTCGATAAGTCCGCCATGCGGGTGATCGTCACCACGGACGACATCAGCACCAACCAGCTGCGGACATTGGAGAGTTCAGCCGAGGCCTGGCTCGCGACCAATTTCCCGGAAGGACAGACTGAAGCCTCGAGTCCCTTCGTGATGTTCGCCTACATTTCGGAACGCAATATCATCGGCATGCTGACCGGAACGGTCATTGCCTTTGTCCTGATCTCGATGTCGCTGATGTTCGCGCTGCGGAATGTCCGCCTGGGCATCATCAGCCTGGTCCCGAACCTGATCCCGATCGTCATGGCCTTTGGTATCTGGTCCATCTTCGTGGGCGAGGTCGGCCTGGCGTCCTCCGTGGTCACGGCGACCAGTCTGGGCATCATCGTGGACGCCACGGTGCACTTTCTCTCGAAGTATCAGCGCGGCCGGCGCGACCGGAACGAAGATGTGGCGGGCGCCGTACGCTATGCCTTTTCGACCGTCGGTACGGCCCTCTGGGTGACCTCGGCGATCCTGATCGCGGGCTTCGGCGTGCTGGCCTTCTCGACCTTCCGCATCAACGGGGACATGGGCATGCTGACAGCCATCGCCATCGCCGTCGCCTTGATCGCGGATTTCCTGCTTTTGCCGACCCTGCTGCTCACGGTCGATAAGGGCCGCAAGACGGCAGGGCTCAGCGAAGCCGAAATTGCCCCTAAAGCTGCGGAGTAGTTGAACGCATGACGTCATTCCATAAGCAAGACTCGGTCCACGCAATGGCTCGCCAGACTCTGGTTGCCACCCTCGCCGCGGTCGTCGGTCTCGCCGCCTTGCCCGCGTTGGCGGAAACGCCGGAAGAAAAAGGCCTGGCCATCGCCGTCGAGGCGGATAAGAGGGATCTTGGCTGGATCGACAGCGAGTCCGAGCTGAAGATGGTGCTGACCAACCGCAATGGCGAAACCAGCACCCGCCAGCTGCGTATCAAATCGCTTGAGGTGGAAGATCCGAACCTTGGTGACAAAAGCCTGACGGTCTTTGACCATCCGCGCGACATCGAGGGCACCGCCTTCCTCTCGCACACCAAGATCACCGAACCGGACGATCAGTGGCTCTATCTGCCGGCCCTGAAGCGGGTCAAGCGCATTTCCTCGGCGAACAAATCAGGGCCCTTTGTCGGCAGCGAGTTCGCCTACGAGGATCTGGTGAGCCAGGAGGTCGCAAAATACACCTACAAATGGCTGCGCGACGAGGCCTGCGGCGAATTGCAGTGCTTTGTCATCGAGCGCTTCCCGGTCTATGAAAATTCCGGCTACACCAAGCAGGTGGTCTGGATCGATCAGGAAGAATACCGGGCCATGAAGATCGAGTTCTATGATCGTAAGAACAGCCTGCTGAAGACGTTGCAGAATCTGGATTACAAGGAGTACCTGGATCAGTACTGGCGCGCCCATACCCTGCAGATGGACAATCATCAGACGGGCAAATCGACGACGCTTACTTTTGACAGCTATCAGTTTAAAGTGGGCAGCCGGGAGAGCGACTTTACTTCCAACAGGCTGAAACGGGCGCGATAAGAAAAGTCGCCCGCGCCTTTATCGAATCTTAAGTTCATGTAGAGCTTGATCGCGCTGGCGCGGGACTCGGAACCGGCGCGCGAAACTTAAGTGAGGGGAACGGCAGGTATCCTATGAGACGGGGGACAGGAAGGGCTTCGGCAGCAGCTGAAGCCCTCGTCATAGCCGCAGTTTGCGGATTCCTGCTGCTGCCAGGCGATGCCTCAGCGGGCGACTGGGACTTTTCCGGCTCGATCTCAGGCGAAATCCGCGCCTTTCCCCATTCACCGCAGTTCGACGAACAGGACAACACCCGCCTTTCCCCCTCCATCGCCGTAGAGCCCGAAGTGGTCTACGAGTGGAACGGCGGTGATGATCGCATCACCTTCGTCCCCTTCGGCCGCTGGGACGCTCATGACGATAATCGCAGCCATGTCGATCTCAGAGAGCTGAACTGGCTTCATGTCGGCGATGACTGGGATTCGGTAATCGGCGTCGACAAGGTTTTCTGGGGCGTGACCGAGTCCCGGCACCTGGTCGACATCATCAACCAGGACGACTCGGTTGAGGACGTGGACGGCGAGGACAAGCTCGGCCAGCCCATGATCAACCTCAATCTCTTCCGGGATTGGGGCACCCTGAGCGGTTTTATCCTGCCTGGCTTCCGCGAACGTCCCTTCCGGTCCAACGACGCCCGTTTGCGCGGCAGCCTGCCGGTGGACGACGACAACGCAACCTTCGAATCCAACGCCGAAGAACACCACATCGATTTCGCGCTCCGCTGGGCGCACACCTTCGACGATCTGGATGTCGGAATCGCGCACTTTCACGGCACCAGCCGGGAACCCCGCCTGTTGCCGCGCGTCAATCCGGATGGCCGCGTGGTGCTGATCCCCCAGTACGATCAGATCGACCAGACCAGCCTGGATGCCCAGCTAACCAAGGATGCCTGGCTCTGGAAGCTGGAAGCCATCAGCCGAAGCGGCCAGGGCGATCGCTTCTTCGCCACGGTCGCCGGCTTCGAATACACGCTGTTCGGCATCTTCGACAGCAACGCCGATCTCGGTCTGCTGGCGGAATATCTCTACGATGGCCGGGACGAAGACGACGCACCCGCTGTAATCACCGACGACGATATCTTTCTCGGCGCCCGCGCAACGTTAAACGACGAACAGGACACCACCTTCCTGGTCGGCGGGATCGTCGACCGCGAGGATCAATCGACGCTCATTTCCATCGAAGCGGAGCGGCGCATCGGCGAATTCTGGAAGCTGGAGCTGGAGGGGCGCCTGTTCCTCAACGTGGATGATGACGACGTCATCTTAAACGGCATCCGGGACGACGATGTCATCACGCTCCGCCTGACCCGTTTCTTTTAGCCGCTAAGAGGCTTCCGCCCCGCAGCTCTAGACCGTCTCTTCGGGCTTGCACTTCATCATCTTGATGTCATCGGCAGGCACGGGCGCAGGGTCGGTATTTTCCAGGGTATAGATCTCTCTATCCTCCCGCACCCCACGCAGGCTATGGCGGCCGAGCGAGACGACGCCGCTGCAAAGATGCTTGGCAATCTCGGCGGAGAAAAGAATCTGCTGATCCAGATGCTTACAGATGTTGCCGATCCGCGCCGCTTCGTTGGCGGCGGGTCCGATTACAGTGAAATCGAGCCGCTGGTCGACGCCGACGTTGCCGTAAGTCACCTGTCCCTTGTGGATCGAGAGGGCAAACCGCAGAGGCTTCTCTCCCCGGGCGGTTCGCTCGGCATTGATCCCTGCGAGACGCCGGCTTGATTCCTTCGCCGCCTCGATGGCCCGGAAACAGGCCGCCCCCACCTGCGTGCAGTTCAGGCAGCCCGGAATGGGCTTTTCGCCGTCGATCGGAAAGATCGCGAGGACAGCATCGCCAATGAACTTCAAGACTTCCCCGCCTCGCTCCAGAACGGCGCTGGCGGTGCATTCGAAAAAGCTGTTGAGCACACTGAGGTACTGATCCCGCGGCAAGGTCTCGGCCATGGCGGTCGAATCGCGTAGATCGCAGAACCAGATCACCGCGTTGATGTCCTCGCCATCGCCACGCTTCACCCGTCCGTTGAGCACCCGTTCGCCGGTATAGGCACCGAGATAGGTATCGAGCAGTGATCGGGACATCTGACGCAGGGCATGCACCTCGAACAGCCGGCTGAGGATCGGCAGGATCTCGTAGATATGGCCGAGATCCTTGGTGGAGAAACCACCAGGTTCGTCCGTTGTGAGGGTCAGCGCATTCGCCTGCCCGTTGGAGAAGGGTAGCGGCATGGCGACATAGTCCGTGGCACCGTCCGCCTGCAGATCGCGCAGAATCGGGAAATCCAGCACCGGATTATCGCCTTCGAGGCGCCGGCGGATACCACCCACACCGTCGAAGATGGGCACCAGCGGCGAGTCCAGGTAAGCGGCGGTGGTCAGCGCTTCGTAGGGCACTTCGGTCTGGTTCGAGGTCTCGCTGCCGCGGTGCCAGCGATAGGCGTTGCCCAACAGCTGTGGATGCAGGGTCCGGACGATCAGGGCCAGCCGCATCAGCGGCACACCCTCTTCCGTCAGCTTTCGGCCAAGACGCGCGACCAGTTCAGGCGTTTCCGCCGCCTCCCAGGCCTCGCTCATCAGCCAGCCCGTGAAGGGATTGCCTTGACTGTAGACAGACTGACCCGCGTCGATCGACACCTCGGCATCCTCCTCGTACCAGGCATCCATACGGTTCTGGTAGAAGGCAATGTAGCCCTGGATTTCTGCAACCTCGGGCAGGGGGTCTTCGTAACTCCAGACCACGTCTTCGGCGGTCTTGTCGCCAACGCGCAGCGACCAGTAGCTGGCGTTTCCCTTAAAGGGGCAATGGGTGCGATGAGACGTTCGCTCCATCAGATCCATGCGCACGTCCTGCCGTGGCAGGTAGTAGACCGGCGCATAGCGGGTTTCGCGCAGGACAAGGGCCTTGGTGCTGTCCGCGACGACAACACCGTTGAACACGACCTTCACGCGTTTACTGGAAGAGACGATCTCCAGCCTGTAATCGGGATTGCCCTCCAACTGCGCACGTTCAGCGGGGACTGCAACCACTTCCGCCATACCTGTCCTCATTTCACCCTGAATCACTCATACCTACAAATAGGTGGCCGAACAGCCCATTACCACAGCAACATCAGCCCTTTAACGAAGCTCACATCTTTGTTTCCCACGCTGCCTCGCAGACAAACTAATGAGTTGAAAAAACTCCTATACCATCCCGTTTCCACAGTGATTTTCGCCTGAGCCAAATCCGAAAAGCCTGCTGACCATTCAGTAAACCGCTGATCTCCAACATAAATTTTAAGTCTTTGTGATTCCTTAATAATACAACCAAGTAGAGTTCGCAAAGTTGTGACTTCAGACATCCAAAAACGGCACCTATCTTTACTTAATGCCTACGACGCCTTCCATTCTTCTGGTCGAAGACGACCCTGACTTCTCAGCAGCAGTCCGGGATGTTCTTGAAACAGCAGGATATCAGGTCAGCGGTGTCGCCAGAACCTGTACAGCGGCATTGGAACTGGCCAACCGGCAGACACCGGATCTTGCTATCCTGGACCTTCAGCTCGACGACGAAATCGACGGTGTGACGCTCGGTTTCGAGCTGACATCGCTGGGCGTGCCGATCATCTATCTGACAGGCGATATCACGATCGCGATCCGTCAGGCCTATCAGATTGCTTCGGATTTTCTGGAAAAACCTTTGCGTTCAACCGACCTGCTCGCCGCCGTGAAGCGCAGCCTCGAGGCCCAGAAACCCGGGGGCAAGACGACGACACCTCAAAGCCGCGCGCAAGCAGGCCCGGCTCAAGGCTAAAGCCTGGCGGCGGCACGCCGAAAATCACCAAAACAGTCTTGTTCCTGCCGCGTTATCAAACGCTGGTGAGCAGTCCGAACACATAGGCGACGACGACGAAGACAACAACGCCGACGATCACACCTTCCGCCCAAAACAACAGGCTCCTTTGTTCGTGACGCGTGTCCCTGCTCTCTTTAACCGACCTGTACATTTTTCTCTCCCGACACAACTGCGTGTTATGACCTTCGAGCGATGCTTTGCGCATTCCTTGCTTTGTCACTATAGCGCCATTTAGGACCGATTGCATCCTCCGCGGGTACCAGGTGGATCGGGACCACCGAGGCGTCTTGGACAAGCAGAGCTTAAAGGGCCTAGAGTTGCATTATTTTTCAACTGCTTATGGACATTCCGCAGGCTTTTATCGTGGCCTGTCTGCGCCGCCCGTGATAGGATGACACCACTGCAAATTTCGTGCGCCGTGCAGGTCTCGCGTGCCCGCGCCGCATCGAAAAGGCCTTGCGGAAAGTTGTAACAGCCCAGGAGTTCCCGAAGATGCGCAGCGCTCTGGTCATAACCGCCTTTTTTCTCGCGGCCCTGCCGCTTTCTCAGAGCGCAGCACAGAGCGACTGGCTGAAGAAGGGTAAGGATCTGCTCGATTCCTCGGGCATCACTTCTGGGTCCGGCAGCTCCGGCGATGCCGCGCTTGGCGGTCTCTCCAGCAGCGAGATCAGCGACGGCCTGCGCGAGGCACTGCGCGTCGGTTCCCAGCGTGTCGTCGACCAAGTCGGGCAGACTGACGGCTACAATGCGGACCAGAGTATCCATCTGCCTCTGCCCGACTCTCTGAAGAAGGTTCAGTCAGCCCTGGAGTTGGCCGGCCTTTCCTCCATGCTGGACGATCTGGAACTGCGTCTCAACCGTGCCGCTGAGGCCGCGGCGCCGAAAGCCAAGGCCTTGTTTATCAACGCCATCGAAGAGATGACGCTGGACGACGTACAAAAGATCTACAACGGCCCGGAAGATGCCGCGACCCGTTATTTCCAGGGCAAGATGTCCGCGCCTCTGGCCAAGGAGATGGAGCCGGTGGTCAACGAGAGTCTCTCCGAAGTCGGCGCTATTCAGTCCTATGAGAGCGTCATGGGCGAGTACCGCAGCATCCCCTTCGTGCCGGACGCCAAAGCCGACCTGACCGACTACGTGGTGGAAAAGGGCATGGATGGCATCTTCTTCTATCTGGCGAAGGAAGAAGCGGCGATCCGAAAGGATCCGCTGAAGCGGAGCACCGCGCTGCTGCAAAAGGTTTTCGGTGCCCAGTAACGGCACAAACGAAACCGCCGTCCGGGCTCATTTGCGAAAACAAGGCGAATCCTGCCGTAAAATGGGTTCGCCCTTTACCGCGGCCCTGCTGGAAACCGCTGCGGAAAGGCTGACCCGTGATACGGCGGTCGGGGACACGATCCTGTCCTGGAAGGGTGAAGCGAGAGACGATGCTCTGGGCCTGCGCTTTTGCGCTGGCCTCCATTGGTTGGCGCTGACCAAGACCGATGAGGAATTGGCCAGGTTTTATGCCGACCGAAAGCCGCTGAGCGGTAGCCCGACCTCCTGGGAGATGATCGAGCGCGTGCTGACGGAGCAGAGCCCGGCACTGATGCGCTTTATCGAACGTCCGCCACAGACCAACGAAGTCGGCCGCTCCGGCGTCCTATTCGGCGGCTGCATGGCAATCGCGCGCTGGACCGGTCTGCCGTTGTCGCTGCGGGAGATTGGCGCGAGCGCCGGCCTGAACCTAAACTGGCACCGCTACGGCTATCGGCCAACTGGGATCGATCTGGAATGGGGCGATGTCGAGGGATCAGTCCTGATTGCGCCGGCCTGGGAAGGCCCCGCCCCTGTCCTCACCGAGGTCGAGGTTTGCGACGCAATGGGATGCGATCTCAATCCGGCGGATCTCAGCGCTGTCACGCTCTCCGACAGCCCGGAAGGACCGGCGTCCGATGAAGCCAGCAGGCTGCTTTCCTACATCTGGCCGGACCAGGAAGCGCGCATGGAACGTATGCGCGGCGCCCTCAGGATCGCGGCGGAAAATCCGCCAGTCGTCACGGCGTCAGGCGCTGCGGAATGGCTGGGAAAATGCGTCCCCGAACAGCGCGAAGGCTGCACGCAAGTCGTATTCCACACGGTGGTCTGGCAGTACGTCTCCGACCAACAGCGCCAGGGTATTCGAGACGTCATGGCGCGGGCAGCGGAAACAGCAACCAGGAACAGGCCTCTCGCCTGGCTTCGGATGGAGCCCTCCGAGGATGGCCGCTGCGCTGAACTTCGTGTTTCCCTCTGGCCCGACGGCAGCGAAACCCACCTCGCGGATGTCTGTTACCACGGAAAATGGATCCGCTGGCTGGGGAACGACTGACCCCGATTAGCGCTTGGCTTCCAGCGTATCGGGATAGATGAAGCCTGAGACCTTGTAGGCGCGTTTGCCGTACTTTTGGCCCGGCGTATACCAGACCCGCACCGACGACCAGTCATTGTTCGGTGAAACATCGATCACCGGCGTGTAGCGGTGGATGCGGCCGCGGTTCAACCAGTTGGCCTGATGCACCAGGACCTCACGATCGTTCAGAACCTCGGCGACCACGGCAAGATGGCCAAAACGCAGACGCTTGGTCTTGCTCAGAACCAGCACCGCGCCGGCCTTGGGTTCATGTCCGCGCTCGTAACGCCCCTGAGCGCTGCGCCACCAGGTCCAGGCATCGCCACGGATCCCGATCGAGGAGACTTCCCGGGCGTAAGGCACGCACTGCAGAGACCGCTTACCCCGGTGGATCGCCGGCTTCAGGCGCGGCAGTGGAATGCCGGCAGCAGCTTTAAGCACCCGCGGCTGAACCTGTTCGGGCTTACGGGCCGGCACAGCCGTTTCCGGCGAAAAGACTGAATAGTAAGGCGGCGCGTTGGGCTCAGGGTCCCGGCCGGCGGTGGACTCGCGATCGGCTTCGTCGAGGGCGATCGACGAGGTATCGCCGACGACTATATCAGAACCTGTGGCAGGCTGGGCTTCCGGCGCGGGCTGGCGTGTCGCGCAGGCGGCGAGCAGAAGCATCAATGTGACGGAGAACGCAATACGCATGGAGCCTATCATCCACCGCTTAAGCAGCGGAGGCTCCCGATAAACAGCCAACAGTCATAGGTCCAGAACGTCCCCCGGTTTCGATACGCTTTCTCTGCACTTCGCCATTTTGGCGGTTGTTGTACGACACCGGGCTCGAACGGATCCGCGCCCAATGCCTCCCGACATAAAACAACACCCACCCGGGAAGCGGAAGCGTCCCAAAGGCGAAAAACATCCTATAGCAGGAATTCAGGGCAGTTGTCACAGCTATGACATAGGAAACCACAGCATTGGCACACTATCTGACCTTGGACTGTGCAAAAAGGCACTTGTAAGTCGCGCAGATTTACGCGTTCTGTTCCAAGAAGGAGACATCAATGCTTCGCCGTAGCGCTCCCCTCATTGCCCTGGCATTTCTTCTGTCCGCCTGTGGCAGCACCGACAAGGACCGCGGGCTTAGCGGCGCAGCCATTGGCGCAGGCGCAGGCGCAGTCGTCGGCGCCGTAACCGGCCTGACGATCGTCGAGGGCGTCCTGATCGGCGCGGGCGCGGGCGGTCTCACGGGTATCCTGACGGACAAAGACCAGGTCGATCTCGGCAAGCCCCTTTGGGAGTAAAGTCTCGGCGACTGCAACTGGTCGAAGACTCAATCCACCAGAATTCCTTTAAGACTACTTATCCTGCTTCTGCTCTACGAAGAGGTCGCGTGCGATCTGGCCGATGAGTTTGGGATACTTTTCGTCGTCGTGCCCGGAAAGCTTCTCGACCCAGCCCGTCACCGTGGCGTAGCGGGCATTCTTGCCGCAGAAGCTGGCAGTGACGTCCAGGCGCGCATCGGGGCCGCGCGGGGTGCCGCCTGAGGTCTCGCCCCTGCACTGCGCCTGGCCGTTCAGGCTTTTCGCCCCATTGAAAGTCATCACGACATAGAGGCTCGGTTGCGGCGCCTTGGTGGGATCGGTGGTGACCGAGAAACGCCGGCGTTTGATTGAGTCCGCAAGAATTTCAGATACTTCGGCCTCGAAGGCCGCCTGATCCATATCGAAGGCCGCGCCCTGAACCTTTAGCAGCAAGGGACCCGCCTTCGTCGCCTCGATCAGGAAATCCCAGGTGCCCGAGGGATGCACGTAGGTCTGGTTGGTCGCGGGATCGTCGCAGGCGGCCAGCGCCAGCAGGGACGTGAGAATGGAAGCGCGGAACAAGCTCTTGGTCATGAAGATCCCCCGGAGTTCTAGCCCTAGCAGGTTTGGGTGTCTCTGCTATATCAGACGCCCAGATTCTCACACAATCCGTAGTTTTACGGGCTTAAAATCATGCCCGAGTATCAATAGAGAATCATACAGAAGACTGGGACGGCGAGTGCCGGCTTGCCGAGAGGCGCAGACTTGGTCAACATGCCACAGCACGCCGGATTGCTGGACAGAGCGGGAATTTTAAGCAGGCCATGCCGAAGAACGTCGTCTCCACCATCATCAAGCTGGCCATCGCCTCCGTGGTGGTGGGCTTTGTCATGTCCTATTTTGACCTTACGCCGCGTCAGGCCTTCGAAGGCATGGGCGAAGCAGCCGTGGAGATCTTCGAAATGGGCTCTTCGGTCTTCGAATGGGGCTTTTCCTATCTGCTGCTGGGTGCAGCTGTGGTGATACCCATCTGGCTGATCGCCATGGGCTGGAAGATGCTGCGGAATAAGTAGCGCTCCCGACGACCGCTTTGGTGAACTTACCAGACATCACTCGAAAAAGAATCGAAGGCCTCATCGGACGATCCATTAGGTCCGCGACCCCACTGAGCGGAGGCTGCATTGCTGATGTCGTGCAGCTCAAGCTGGATGATGGCGAAACTTGCGTGGCCAAGATGGCCGCCCCGGATGACCATACAGGGCACCTCGCAATCGAAGCCCAGATGCTGAGCTTTCTCGCGGCGAACAGCAGGTTGCCGGTCCCGGGGGTTATCGCGGCCGCCGGCGATGTGCTGCTGATGGAGTACATCGAGGCGGGCAGTCCCATCGATCACAATGCGGAACGGCATGCCGCCGAGTTGCTCGTAGAGCTGCATAGCCTGACCGCCCCGACCTTTGGCTTTGAGCAGGATACGGTCATCGGGCCGCTGCGGCAGCCAAACCCGCAGAGGGAAAACTGGACCGAGTTTTTCCGAGATCAGCGATTGCTTCATATGGGCCGGGTCGCTTTGGAGCGCGGCCATTTGCCTGCCGCAAGCTTCAAGACTCTGGAGACCTTCTGCGGCAAGCTAGATGATTTTCTGCCGGCCAATAGCAAACCCGCGCTGTTACACGGGGATGTCTGGGACGGCAATGTCCTCGTGCGCAATGGCCGCGTTGCCGCCTTCATCGACCCCGCGATCTACTACGGCGAACCGGAAATCGAATTGGCCTTCTCGACTCTCTTCGGAACCTTCGGCGAAAGCTTTTTCGCCCGCTATCAGGAAATCCGACCGCTGGAACCTGGCTTCTTTGAGACCCGCCGGGACATCTACAACCTTTACCCCCTGCTGGTTCATACGGCATTGTTCGGGAGTTCTTACGCGGCCTCGGTTGCCGCAACACTCAGGAAATTCAGCTAGGGAAAAGACGCTCATGATCTTCGACCACCGCACCTATCGGGTTCGGCCCGGCACGCTGCCCAAACAGATGGCGCTCTACAAGGAATACGGCTACGCGGCCCAATGCCGGAACCTGGGTGAGCCGGTGCTTTATGCCACCACCGACGTCGGCGACGTAAACACTTACGTGCATGTTTGGGCCTACAAGGATGCCGCGGACCGGGCCGAGCGGCGCGCCTCGATGATGGCGGACCCGGACTGGCAGACCTATCTTAAGAAAAGTGCAGAAGCCGGCTATCTGATCAGCCAGGAAAACAAGATCCTGGTCGCAACGGATTTGCCAACCGCCAAGTAGAAGCGCGCTTCAGTCGAGACGGCGAAGCTGACTGCGGTAGTCGGGGATCTTGGTGACGTAGGATTCCGCCGACAACCGCAGCCGCTTGATATGATCTTCCGACAGCTCGCGGATGACTTTGCCAGGCGCACCGAAAACCAGCGAGTTGTCGGGAATCTTCTTACCTTCGCCGATGAAGGAGTTCGCGCCGATCAGGCAATTGCGCCCGATTTCGGCGCCGTTGAGAATGATCGCGCCGATACCGATCAAGGAACCGTCACCGATCGTACAGCCGTGCAGTGTCACGCTATGGCCGACCGTCACATCCGCTCCAATGCTGCAGGGAACGCCGGGATCCACGTGCACGACCGAGTTTTCCTGAATGTTGCTGCCTTCCCCAACGCTAATGCTATCGTTGTCGCCACGCAGCACCGCACCCCACCAGACCGAGGTATTCCGGGCCAGGGTCACGTCTCCGATGACAACGGCGCTGGGCGCGATCCAGCTCGTCTCCTCCTCGGCAAAGACCGGGGTTTTATCGCCTATCGCGTAGAGCATCCCAGGACCTCCCCTTCTTTCTCGCCTCAGGGCAGCGGAATCTCGCCCATCTGCTTGGGCACATGGTAGCCGCGCTGGAAGGCCGGACGGGCCGCCAGTTCGCTGTACCAACGCGCCAGGTTGGCGAAAGACTTCAGATCGATCTGCTGCCACTCGAAGCGCGAGATCCAGGGCCAGGTGGCGATGTCAGCCACCGAAAGTTCATCGCCGGCGAGATAGGCCGATTGCCCCAGATGCTTGTCGAGCACGCCATAGAGACGTTTTGCTTCGTTGCCGTAACGCTCCTCGGCATAAGGCGCCTTGCCCGGATTGAATTTCAGGAAGTGATGCGCCTGACCGAGCATCGGTCCCACGCCGCCCATCTGCAGCATCAGCCACTCCATCATGCGCCAATAGCCGGCCTCGTCGCTGGGCACCAGTTTGCCGCCCGCTTTCTTTGAGAGATAGAGCATGATGGCGCCCGACTCCATCAGCGAGGTGCCGTTGTCTGTGTCCACAATGGCCGGAATCTTGTTATTGGGGCTGATCTTCAGAAAGTCTGGCGCGAACTGGTCGTCGTTCGTGATGTTGATGGGGATGGCCTTGTAGGGCATCTCCAGCTCTTCGAGCATGATCGAGACTTTACGGCCATTGGGCGTGGTCCAGGTATAGAGATCAATCACGGAACGCGGTCCTTTCGCGAGTAAACCGAGGATGTGACGGAAGAAGCTGACGCGCCGGCCGCCGAAGATTGTCGCAGTTTAGACTGTCAGCCCCGGTCGACCGCAAGTCATTTCCAGAAACAGCGGCCAGGTCCGTGTCAGCGTGCAAGACCTTCCAGTTCTTCGATGAAAGCCGGGTCCACCGCAACACCGTTCGTTTCAGCCGCCGCCCGCGCTTCCAAACGGCGAAGGCCCGGCAGGCGCGTGCCTTGCTGGGTGAGGATGGCCTGCAACAATCCCTCCAACCGCTGGGCGAAGGCACCAGCGGACAGGCGCTCCGGATCGATGGCGATCAGGGTCTGCCCAACGCCGGGTGGCGAGCCCTCGGCAGTGAAAAAAGAAGAGGCCTCAAAGCCGAAGTTGGCACCCGTCAGGGCGGCCGCCAGGATTTCGACCATCAGCACCAGCGCCGCACCTTTGGCATCGCCGATGGGGATCATGGTGCCTTCCAGCGCGGCCTGAGCATCGGTTGTGGGCTGGCCGTCGCTATCCAGTGCCCAACCCTCAGGGATAGGTTCGCCCTTCTTGGCCGCCACCATGACCTTACCGCGCGCAACTTTGCTGAGGCTCAGGTCTATAAGCAGCGGCGCGTCAGCCCGGCGCGGCGCGGCAAAGGCGATAGGGTTGGTGCCGAAAATGCCTTCCTTTCCGCCCCAGGGCGCGATGGCCTTGGGACTATTGCCCATGATCAAGCCGACCAGTCCTTTTTCCGCCAGCCGTTCGACGTGGTAACCCGCCTGGCCGAAATGATGGGAGTGATACACACCGGCCATCGCGATACCCGTTTGCGGCGTCAACTCGGCTAGGCGCTCGATGGCGAGATCCATGGCAGGAAAGGCAAAGCCTGCCTTGGCATCGACACGGATCGCGGCCGCACCCGCCGCCTCCGCGCTCGGAACGGCGTGCCCCTGGACCTTGCCAGAGGCCGCCTGCGCCGAGTAGCTGGCAAGGCGCGAAAGTCCGTGGCCCTTTTGCCCATCCACTTCCGCCGCAATCAGTGCCGCCGCAACGCTTGCGGCGTTTTCGGGCGAGGTGTCTTGGGCGATCAGAACCCGGCCTGCCAAATCCTTGAGAAACTCGATCCCATAGGATCCCGATGCGGTCATGATGTTTGCTCCAGAACGCGGCGCACGTTATCCGCGGTCACGCCGCTGACGCGCACGTTGCCTTCCTCCGTCACGCCGGCGATATGCGGAGTCAAAAAGAGATTGGGAACGTCGGCAAAGCACATGCCGGCCTCTGCGGTGAGCGGCTCGGTCGCGAAGACATCGAGCGCCGCGCCGCCCAAAGAACCGGCTTGCAGAGCTTCCGCCAGTGCAGTCTCGTCGACCACACCACCACGGGCCGTGTTGATCACCACCGCCCCCGGTTTCATGGCCGCAATGGCATCTGCGTCCAGAAGATTGCGGGTCGCGTCGCTGAGCGGCACGTGCAGGCTGACAACATCGCTGCCCGCCAGCAACTCTGCCAGTTCCAGCTTGCGGCAATCGGCCCAGGCCGGATGCTCTGTTGGAAGGAAAGGATCGAAGGCGGTAATGGCCATGCCCAGGTTCCGGGCCCGCGCCGCAACGTTCCGGGCGATGGCGCCGTAACCGATTAGACCGAGCTGCTTGCCAGCCACCTCCCGGCCGATACAGGCCTGGCGCGGCCAGTCGCCGGCGATCACCGCCGCATTGGCTTGGAACGCGCCGCGGAGCAGGACCAGAGTCATGGCGATGACGTATTCAGCGACGGAGTCGTCATTGGCGCCGCTGGCCGGACAGACTTCGACGCCACGAGCTTTGCAGGCCTCCAGATCGATGTTGTCCAAGCCGACACCCAGGCGACCGACCACCTTGAGGCTGGCTGCGGCCTCCAGCAAGTCCCCCCGCACCTGCGTCCGGTTTCTAACCACAAGCGCCCTGGCATCGGCAACGAGCTCAAGGAGTTCGTCGCTCTTATCCACCAGGTCGGGATCGTAGTGAAGGTCGAAATCGGCACTCAAACCGTCGACCGCGGCCTGGTCCATAAACTCGGAGATAACGATATCTGGCATGACGGATCCCGCGACCCGGGAAGAGAGATTAGGGCCTGATAGACCTCAGGACAGCGCGGTTCCCGACGCTGTCCTGAGGATCAAGTGGTTGCTTAAGCGCTGCGATAGAGCTTGGTCATGACGAACTCACGATGGCCAAGCGCTTCCGCCGCGGTCAAACGCCCGTTGCAGGTACGGATCGTCATATCGAGCAGAGCATCGCCCGCTTCGTCCAGGTTCATCTCCCGGCGCAGGATGCCAGAAACATCGACATCGACATGCTCACCCATGGTGCGCACAGTCCGCGGGTTTGCCGTCAACTTGATGACCGGTTCAATCGGGTTGCCGATGATGTTGCCCTGCCCCGTCGGGAAGAGATGCACCACGAAACCGGCCGCCGCCTGCAGGGTCACACACTCCGCAGCCGCCGAAGAGGTGTCCATGAAGTAGAGACCGGGACCGCTCGTCGGCATCTCGGCGGGCTTCAGGACATCGACGAAGTTCGTCTTCTTGCCGATCTTCTCGAAGTTACCGAAGGCCTTCTCTTCGATGGTGGTCAAACCGCCTTCGATGTTGCCCTTGGTCGGCTGACTGTCAGAGAGATCGCTGGTCTTGTGCGGCTCGATGACCTCGTCCATGTAAGCCTGCCAGGTGGCGAGGAACTTCTTGCCAATCTCCGGCGTGACGCCGCGCTTGGCGCATTCGAGCTCAGCACCGGTCAGTTCGGAAGTCTCGCCGAAACAGGTGGTCGCGCCTTGAACATCGACCTTATCGATGAAGTTGCCGACAGTCGGGTTCGAGGCCAGGCCCGAGGTGGTGTCGGACTCGCCGCACTTTGTCGAGACCCAGAGTTCATCCAGACCGCATTCCTCGCGGGTCTTCTCACTGGCCCACTGCACGTATTCCTTCGCCTTGCGGGAGGCCGCAGCGATGGTGTTGATGTCGCCGTTCTGCTCGATGGCGAAACCTTCCACTGGCTTGCCGGTCGCCGCGATGCCATCGACGATCCGCTTGGTCCAGCCCGGCTCGATACCGATGACCACGACCGCGGCCACGTTGGGATTGCTGCCGGTGCCAATCAAGGTGCGGAAATGCAGCTCCAGATCCTCACCGAACTGCAGGCGTCCATAGTGATGCGGCAGTGCCATGCAGCCTTGAATGTTATTAGCCACCGCCTCGCAGGCCGCATTGGAAAGGTCGTCCAGCGGCAGGATGATGACGTGGTTCCGGACACCGACTCGGTTGTTCTCGCGCCGATATCCCCAAAAGCTTGAATGCGCCATGCCTACCACCTTTTGGTTTTGACGTTGTGGACGTGGACGTGATGTCCCTGCCCGATGTCGGCTACCGCCTTGCCGATATCGTGGCTGTATTTGATGATTGTGTCGCCGTTCGCGATATCTGCCAGTGCAACCTTGTGCCCCAGCGGAATCGGATCGAGCGCGGTGACGGAAAGCGTCTCGTCAGTCTCCATCAGCCAGCCGGTTAGTTCCTGACCGGCCTCGATGCCTTCAACCACGATGACGCCCACGGTGTCCTTCGTCTCGTGGACGAGAAAATCGGGTGCTGCCACTTCTATCCTCCCATAGGAAAATCCGCACCCTGAAGCCAGGCAACAGAGGCGGACCAGAAAATCTGATCGACGTTATGCCCGGCCCAATCGATTGGTCAAGATATTCTTTTAACTCTTATATAAGAGTTGTATGATTTTTCCGTATCTGCGATATAGGGCTGTGCAGGCAAACGAGGCGCTTGTTGCGCCGAAGGACAGAAACAAGCGGCAAATCCCTTGAACGAAATCAGAACCATACGCGGCAGCGGACCGCTCTACAGTCAGGTCAAGGAACTGATCATCAAGCAGATCGTGGAAGGGATCTGGAACCCTGGTGATCTGCTGCCCAGCGAAACCCGGCTTGGTCAGGACTACGGGGTGAGCCAGGGGACGGTGCGCAAGGCGCTCGACGAACTGGCGGCGGAAAACCTCGTCATCCGCCATCAGGGTAAAGGAACCTTTGTGGCGACCCACACGCCGGACCGGGCGCTGTTTCACTTCTTCCACATTATCGACAACAGCGGCGTCCGGCAGATGCCTTCCAGTCGGGAAAAAGGCATGCTCCGACGACGGGCGTTGCGCGATGAAGCGCAAAAGCTCAATTTACCCGCCGCCGCGCGGGTGATTCAGATCGACCGTGTCCGCGATCTGGAGGGAAAACCTGTCATTGCGGAATCCATTGTCGTACCGGCGAAGATCTTTCCCGACCTGGACAAGCTGCCGCTCGAGGAACTGCCCAACAATCTCTATCAGCTTTATGAAGACCGCTACTACGTGACCATCAGCCGTGCGGTGGAGCATTTGCGGGCCGTGGCCGCCTCATCTCAGGACGCGGCCTGGCTGGGGGTCAAAAAGGGCGCGCCCTTACAGATGATCGAGCGCGTGGCCCATAACCTGAGCGGCGTGCCGGTGGAGCTGCGCATCAGCCGCTGCAACACCCAGGATCACTACTACGAAAGCGTGATCGTCTAAGCGGCAACGGCGTTCCTTTCTGCGCAGCCCAGCTTCAGGCGTCAGTGTTCGGAAGTCACGACTTCATCGACGAGGCGTTTGTCGAACGCTACGCATTCGGCAAGGTCAGTCACCTCTTCATAGCTGCGCGGATAGGCCCAGGCGGCGTTTTCCGCAGTCCGCCCTTCCACGTTCACCGACCAATAAGAAGCGTAGCCTTTGAAGGGACAATGGGTTTCCCGGTCGCTTTCGCGCAGCAGTTCCATACGCACATCGGCGCGGGGAATATAGGCGACCGGTTCGTATCCGGCCTCGTACACCATGATCGCGTTGCGGGTATCAGCAATGACCGCACCATTGAAGCGCACGTGAACGCGTCTGTGGTCCGACCTTAACTCGACAGTATGTTCGGGATGCTTTTCGTATCCGGGGCCCGGCCCCATGATCGCCGTGCCATGCATATGCACCTCCCAGTTGTTTGAGCTTTAACCTAAACATCTGGCGACGCGTCGAAAAGAAACAAGAGATGGTGCTCGAAATTCTTTTCCCCACACCACCCTCACGCGACATGGACGGCTATTGCCGGCTTTTTCGTCCTCGATCGCTGCACGGCGACCTACAAAGTGATAAAGCTAGAGGAGCCGAAGACAACACCGGTTGTAGTCTTTTGCGTGCTTATCATCGGATTTTAAAGCATTATACTTGTGTAAAAACCAGTCGGGCTATACCAACATGCCCTTGTCCAGGAACAAGGGCAAAGGTTAGTGCGACCTGGTTTCGAGACGCTCCCAAGTGGAAAGGCTAGAATGGCGCGGCAAGGCAACGATAAGAACAAAGAACAAGCGGAGCGCACTCCCCCCGGCCTGCGGCGTCTGTACATTCTGGAAGTCCTGATCGAGGCGGGATATCCCATGACACCGACGGATATCAACGAGAGCCTCGGTCTCCCGAAGCCAACGGTGCACCGCCTGTGCAACGAACTGCACCTGGACGGCTACCTGACAAAAGACATCGACGGCCGCCGCTATCTGCCAGGTGTGCGCCTGCGTAACATTGCGGCCGGCGTTCTTAGCTTCGCGCCGCTCGCCCAGCTGCGCCACACAATCTTGCAAAGGGTCTCGGAGCAGGTCGGCGAAACCTGCAACATCACGCTGCCGGACAGCAACGGCATGATTTATCTCGACCGCGTCGAAACGCACTGGCCCATCCGGATCGAGTTGCCGGTCGGCGGTCACGTACCCTTTTACTGCACGGCCAGCGGCAAACTTTATCTCAGCACCTTGCGACGTTCCCAGCAGCGCCGATTGATCGAGAGCCTGCAGCTGGATCGCCAGGCGCCCAACACCATTACCGATAAGGACAAATTGCTGACGGCGCTCGAAGCGATCCGTAAGAACCGTGTCGGCATCGACAACGAAGAATTTGTGGAGGGCATGGTCGCGGTCGCCGTGCCCGTGGAGAACGAACGCGGCGACTTTATGGCGACCCTCGCCATCCACGCGCCGGTCCAGCGCATGTCTCTGGATAAAGCCATGAAACATGTCGAACTTCTCCGCAGCGCTGCCAAGGAGCTTTACAGCGTCACAATCGATCCGGAGACATCGATCGTCACGTGACCCGAAAGGCGCGGTTTTCCTTGACATCGCACCAAGAATTCATGTTATTGAGACTTACAGTCTCATTTTTTGCTAAATTTGCATTTCGCCGAAGCTGACCTGCGTTGCGCCAGGCTGGGAGCAGCCGCTCAACGCAGTATCGTGAAACCGGAGCCTTCCGGCGGTAGACGGCTTTCGAAGCGGAACAGCATTGGTTCGGGAGTGAAGAGATGCTCGGGAAAAACCAGGTCGAATGCCCCCACAGTCTGCTCAATGCAGTCAGATCGGAAGCGCCGCTGCGCACGGCGATCGTCAATGCAGGCGCCGCCCTGGTGATGGAAAGCGCCTTCGACGCCGCCAGAGCCGGCATTATTGAACCGATCTTTTTCGGTGATCCCGATGCGATCAACAGCCATGCGGCAAATCTCGGCTGGGACATCGGCCAGTATCAGCTGACCGCCGCCGGAGACGAACAGTCCGCAGCGGCAGCAGCAGCTGCTGCAGCCGGCAACGGCGAGGCTGAGGCGGTCATGAAGGGGCATATCCATACTGATGTCTTCATGCGCGCGCTCCTCAGCCGCTCGGCAAATCTGCGCACGGAACGACGCCTCACCCACATCTTCCACATGACGGTGCCCGGACGGCAGGGCCAGTTGCTGATCACCGACGGCGCCGTCAACATTCACCCCGACGTGGAAACCAAAAAAGCCGTGATCGAAAATGCGGTGGATCTGGCGCATGCGTTGGGCCTCGCACGGCCCAAAGTGGCCCTTCTCTCCGCGACGGAAGAGCTGATGGAGGCGATGCCCTCCAGCATCGAAGCGCGCACCCTGTCCGACTGGGCAGCAGACAATGTGGCTGACGCCGATGTCTTCGGCCCCCTGGCCATGGATCTGGCGCTTTCGGAAGAAGCCGCAAAGACCAAGGGTGTGACGTCTCCGGTCGCCGGACAGGCGGACATCATCGTCGTTCCGGACATCGTGACCGGCAACGCCCTCTTTAAGATGATGGTCCACTATATGAATGCCTGCGCCGCCGGCATCGTCTTGGGCGCTAAGGTGCCGATCCTGCTGACCAGCCGGGCCGATCCTCCCGCGGCCCGTCTGGCCTCGGCGGCGCTCGCAGCGGTGGCCAATCAGCACAGCCGCGCGAAAGCCGCAGAATAAGCAGCGCCAAGCGGCCTTTGCAGTCGCTAAGCCTCAACCGCGACCGGCATGGAAGAGCGGATAAATGCCAGCGCGTCCTGCGCCGCCATGGGTTGGGCAAAGTAATAACCTTGCCCATAAGCGCAATCCATGTCGGACAGCAGCTGAACCTGTTCCGGTTTCTCGATACCCTCGGCAATGACTGACTTGCCGAGAGCAGATGCCATGGCACAGATCGAGGCCATGATGGTCTTGCTCTGCTGTGACCGGGTCATGGCCTTGATGAAGCTGCGGTCGACCTTAAGGATGTCGATTGGCAGCCGCGCGAGATAACTCAAAGAAGAATAGCCGGTTCCAAAATCGTCCAACAAGACACCGATACCGCGGCTGCGCAACTCGGAAAGAATTGCGATCGCTTGCTGAGCATCTCTGATCAGCACCTGTTCGTTGACCTCGACCTTAAGCATGGCCGGATCCACAGCCTGTGCCTTCAGCGCCGCATCGATGTCGCCAATCACGCTGCCATCGGCGAGGCGGACTGTTGAAAGATTGAAGGAAACGTGGATCGGCGGGCAGTTAATCGACTTCGCGCAAACCTCGTTTAAAACCTCGTTCGCTTCCGTGATGAACGACAGGCTTTGCGCAATGATCTCGCGATCAAGATGAACCACCGCCTCCAGGTTCTCCGCAACCGGAATGAAACGCTGCGGCGACACGTTCCCAAGATCGGGGTGTCGCCAGCGAACCAGAGCCTCGAAGCCGGCCAGATCGCCAGTCTCCAAGCTCATAATCGGCTGAAATTCGACAAAGAACTGGTCGTTCTCGAGGCCCGCTATGAGCTGACGTTCGAAACGCAGAATTTGTCGGACGTCTTCAATGCCGGCCCGTGCCGAAAGTAGAGCGCCGTCAACTGGCTCCGCAACGGCTTGCGGCAGGCTCGGCGCACCGACTAAGCTCTGCATGGACCGCAGCCGGTTGGTCAGGGTGTTGATCAGCAATGCAATGGTTGGATCCGCGTGGCGGATTTTGGCATCGATCTGCAAACGGTCGATGGAAAGCAACGTCGTTTCCTCGACCGCGACCACCGTCGCGGAGCGGGGCGCGTTGTCGAACAGCGCCATCTCACCCACGATTTCGCCATGACCGAGCCGCGCCAACGTGACGGACCCCTCCGAAGTTTCCTTTACGACTTCGACGACTCCATTCTCCACGACATAGGCGCGTTCACCCCCCTCACCTTCCCGGAAAAGCAGGTCCCCCGGACGAAGGGTAATCTTGTAGGGTTGAGAAATATCTGGGGGAAGATCGTCGATTGCAGTCTCTCCAACGCGGTTATTTTCTGGATCAGACGGCGTCATCGAGCTTGGCTGAACGACCTACCTGCCACCGATCGAGTTGTTGCACCGCACAACCTGTGCAGCGACGTGCCTTTCCGGCCGAATTCCAAATAATATTGTACGAGCACTTACGACATACAAGCACCAAGAAGGTCACACAGGCGTGAAATCTAAGTGACAATAATAAGCGATCAACGAACTACTTGGAATCCAAGGAACATAGGAACCGGTCCCCGGCATGACAATAGCGCCTTGGTCGACGATTTCGACGGGCTCAAAGCCTGCCGCGTGAACCTATAGTCGCAACCGATTCAGCATCCACTCGGTAACTCATCCCTTAGCGGGCGGGGCTTGCCCGAAGACTCGGCGAAGACCAGTTCAGCTCAAGCCTTCATGACACCAATCTAAATTGGTTCCATGCGGTCTGTAGACTTGTGAGCGGCTCTAACCAGGGCTCGTTTTTCCGTCTCCATGCCAATCCTGTGAATAAGGTGCTTTTCTTGATGTGCCCGACACAAAATCGCGCGTCTCCTTTCCTGAAGCTTGCAATCGAACCAATTCGAATCAATGATGGACCCAATTGAGATTGGTTCCCTGTAAAGAAAATCCATCATGTCGCGCGAATTGCCTTCCCAATCCAGCGAGTTACCCGCCGAAGATGCGGGTCGGGAAGGCACGCGCGGCGGAGCGACCAAATCTACGAATTCAAGCCTCGCGCTGGAGCGGCTGCGGAGCATGCTGGACCAGGAGCTCGCTGCACCGGATCAGCAGCTACCCACCGAGCGCGAACTGGCGGAGATACTCGGTGTCGGTCGGCGGGCCGTGCGGCGGGCATTGGAGGTTCTGGAATCTGAAGGCCGGATCTGGCGGCGACAGGGTTCCGGCACCTACGTCGGCCCCGCCCCGGAAAAACCCGCGCCGGTGATCGACGGTCTTTCCCATCGTTCTAATTTTTTCGAGGTCATGGAGGTGCGTCTTCGGATCGAGCCGGCGCTGGCGCAGCTCGCCGCGCTGCGCGCAACAGAAGACGACATCAAGCATCTGCGCGAACTGACAAAAAGAATAAGCGAGGCCAAGGACGCCGACAGCCGCGAGCTCTGGGACAGCGCCCTGCATCGCTATATCGCACAAACCTCCGGCAACACTCTTTTTCTCGCACTGTTCAATATCGTCGACAAAGTGCGGCAAGACCCCGCATGGCGGCACGTCCGGGAGATGGCGCGCAGCCCCGAAAGCCGGGCGCTTTATACGGATCAACACGAAACCATCGTGGCCGCCATTGAGCGCCGCGACCCGGCGGGCGCCGAAGCAGCCGCACGCCAGCACATCCTCTCTCTACATGAACGCCTTCTCGCCATAACGGCTGGCGGCTTCAGCCATGCATCCTGACTCCCACCTGATGAAGGGATCCGCGTCTTTGGCCGAAGCTCTCGGACAAGAAGCATCGGGCAGCTCAGCCCTTCGGACATCGGCCCCGCCAGTATTGGCGGTCGAGGAGCTTTCCATCGGCTTCAAGGGGATCGGCGCGAACGTGGTCGACGGCGTGTCCTTCTCCGTCGCACCGGGCGAAACACTTTGCCTGGTTGGGGAATCCGGTTGCGGCAAGAGCGTAACCGCCCTCTCTCTGATGGGACTGCTGCCCTGCCCACCCGGTGAAATCACCTCGGGACGCGCGGTGTTCGAGGGTAAGGATCTGTTATCGCTGCCAAAGTCTGAGATCTCAGAGATCCGGGGCGACAAGATCGCCATGGTCTTTCAGGAGCCTATGACGTCCCTGAACCCGGTCTTTACCGTCGGCGATCAGATTGGCGAAGCGGTGCGCCGACACCGCAACGTGAGCAAAAACGAAGCGCAGGCGCGCGCGCTGGAAATGCTGAAGCGGGTGCGGATTCCGGCGCCGGAAAAGCGGTTAAAAGAATATCCGCATCAGCTATCGGGCGGCATGCGCCAGCGGGTCATGATTGCTATGGCGCTGGCCAACGATCCCAGCCTCTTGATCGCGGATGAGCCGACAACGGCGCTGGATGTCACGATTCAGGCGCAGATTCTCTCGCTTGTCCGGACTTTGCAGGAGGAGACGGGCACGGCGCTGATCATGATCACCCATGATCTGGGCGTGGTGGCGGAGGTCGCGGACAAGGTCGCGATTATGTACGCCGGGCGGATCGTCGAGGCTGGGCCGGTGGGGGAAATCTTCACGAACCCGCAGCATCCCTACACACTTGGCCTGATGAGCTCGATCCCGTCGCTCGCCAAGCGCAGTGGGCGTCTGGTGACGGTCGCGGGCATGGTCCCGACCGTGGACGCCATGCCCGAGGGCTGCCGTTTCGCGACGAGATGTCCCTTTGTTGCCCCAGAATGCCGTGCAAATGTGCCGCAATTGTCACAGGTCGGCCCGGATCACGAGGCGGCCTGCTTCCGGGTGCCGCTGGAGGAAAAAGTCGGCGGGGTCACGCCATGACCACCGCGCAGCAGGAAGCCCCCATCATCGAAGCGCGAGAGGTAACACGCCACTTCGCCGGGCCTACCCGCCTCTTCGGTAAAACCGCGCCGGTCAGGGCGGTCGATGGGGTGAGTTTCGACATCCGGCGCGGCGAGACCTTCGCCATCGTCGGCGAATCCGGTTGTGGCAAGTCGACGCTTGCGCGCCTGCTGATCCGGTTGCTAGCGCCCAGCAGCGGCAGCGTTCTCTACGAAGGTCGGGATATCAGCAGCCTCTCCGAGTCGGAAATGCGCGATCTGCGGGGCGAGCTGCAGTTCATTTTTCAGGACCCTTTCTCCTCACTCAATCCGCGCATGACCGTCGGCGCCATCATCGAGGAGCCGATGCAGGTGCACGGCATCAGCGACAGCGGCGAACGCAAGGAACGGGTGCGGCAGCTGCTGGGCCGGGTCGGCCTGCGCGCCGAACACGCCAATCGCTATCCGCATGAATTCTCCGGCGGCCAGCGCCAGCGCATCGGCATCGCCCGGGCACTGGCCAGCGGCCCAAAGGTGGTGATCGGCGACGAGCCGGTTTCGGCCCTCGACGTCTCGATCCAGGCGCAGGTGGTGAACCTGCTGGAAGATCTCAAGGAAGAGTTCGGCCTGACCCTCATCATCATCGCGCACGACCTCGCAGTCATCCGCCACATGAGCGATCGGGTCGGGGTCATGTACCTGGGCGAGATGATCGAACTCGGGCCGACCGATGCACTCTACGACGCGCCTCAACATCCCTACACGCAGGCACTGATGACGGCGATCCCGGTGCCCTCGCCCAAGGCCCGCCGTATGTCGGAAGGCCTGAAGGGCGATGTGCCAAGCCCTTCCGCGCCGCCGCCCGGCTGCCGTTTCCACACCCGTTGCCCGCACGCGCAGGCACGCTGTGCCTCGGACAAACCGGTTCTGGAAGCTTCCGGTGACGGCCGCTGGGTCGCCTGCCATTTCTGGCGGGAGATCGATCGCACCGACGCCGGCCTGGGTCAGGAACCGCCAAGAGACGACGCAGCGGCGCGCCGCTTTGAGCTTTACCGAACCTGGAGCGAGGGAAAACCCGAATCCGACGCCCGGGCCTAGTCAAGAGAGTCCCGCAAAGAACGGGACAGAAAGAACGTGAGACAGCCCATAAACAGAGGAGACGATAGATATGCGTAAGCTGACAATCGCCGCGATGATGGCGGCGCTGGCCGCCGGCGTCGCACCCGGCGCCATTACGGCGGCTTCGGCCGCGGATTTGAGGATCGGCCTGCAGGACGATCCGGACATACTCGACCCCGATCAATCGCGGACCTTCGTCGGGCGTATCGTTTACGCCGCGGTCTGCGACAAGCTGGTCGACATCACCCCCGACCTGGAGATCATTCCGCAGCTCGCCACCGCCTGGAGCTGGTCCGACGACGGGCTGACCCTGACCATGGACCTGCGCGAAGGCGTGGTCTTCCACGACGGTACGCCGTTCGATGCGGAAGCGGTCAAAGCCAACATCGAACGTTCCAAGACCATGCCGGAGTCCCGCCGCAAGAGTGAGCTTTCCTCCGTCGAGACCACCGAGGTCACCGGCTCTCACCAGGTGAAATTCACCCTGGCCGCGCCGGATGCGACCCTGATCGCACAGTTCGCTGACCGTGCAGGCATGATGATCTCGCCGACCGCCGCCGCCGAGAAAGGCGTCGACCTGGGTCTCGCGCCGGTTTGTTCCGGCCCCTTCAAGTTCGTCGAGCGGGTTCAGCAGGACCGGATCGTATTGGAGAAGTTCGACGGCTACTGGAACGCCGATGCGATCCACGTGGACAAGGTGACTTACCTGCCGATCCCCGACACCACGGTGCGTCTGGCCAACCTGCGCGCAGGAGATCTGGATCTGCTCGAGCGTCTGGCAGCCCCCGATGCCGCCTCTGTCAAAGGCGACTCCGGCCTGAAATATGCCGAGGCCGTCAGCCTGGGTTACCAGGGCATCACCATCAACGTCGGCAACGGCGAGATGGCTAAGAACCCACTGGGCGAAGATCCGCGCGTGCGGCAGGCTCTGGAACTCTCCATCGACCGCGAAGCCCTGAACCAGGTTGTCTTCGAGGGCGCCTTTAACCCGGGCAATCAGCCTTACCCGGCAAACAGCCCCTGGTACGACAAGAACACGCCGATGCCGGCACGCGACGTCGCCAAGGCCAAGGCTCTCTTGAAAGAGGCCGGATACGACAAGCTGGAGATCAGCGTTCAGGTCGCCAACAACCCGGTCCAGATGCAGGTGATGCAGGTGGTCCAGGCCATGGCCGCGGAAGCGGGCATTGACGTGAAGATCAAGGCGACCGAGTTCGCAAGTCTTCTGCAGGCTCAGTCCGCCGGCGACTATCAGGGCAGTCAGGTCGGCTGGTCCGGCCGCGTGGATCCCGACGGGAACATCCACCAGTTCATGACCTGCGAAGGCGGCATCAACGATTCCAAATACTGCAACCCGGAAATCGATGCCCTCCTGAATGAGGCCCGGCAGTCGACAGACAATGCGGTGCGGAAGGTCAAGTACGATGCGGCCCGCCAGATCCTCAAGAACGATCTGCCGATCGTGTACCTCTACCACCCGACCTGGATCTGGGCCATGTCCGCCAAGGTCGAAGGCTTCACGCCCTATCCGGACGGCATGATCCGTCTCGAAAACGTCAAGGTGAATTAACCTGGTGCCTGCCTATGGGGTCCGGCACCGGCCGGACCCCAGCTTTTTCCCGATCACAACAAACGCCTGACACAAGTCACATGTATTCCTATATCGGCCGACGTATTCTGATCACGATCCCGACCCTGCTTCTGGTGTCGATCTTCGTGTTCACCCTGCAGAAAATTCTGCCGGGCGATCCGGTCCTGGTGCTGGCCGGGGAGGAACGTGACCCGGAGGTCCTCGAATTTCTGCGTGGGAAGTATCGCCTCAACGACCCGATCCCCCATCAATACGTTTACTGGATCGGCTCCGTCTTCCAGGGCGATCTCGGTGTGTCTCTCAGAACAAACCAGCCGGTGCTCGAACTGATCCAGGAGAAGCTGCCGGTCACCATCCAACTGGCCGTCATGTCCATGATCATCGCCATGCTCGTCGGCATACCGGCTGGGATTGTCTCGGCCATTAAGAAGGGCACGCTGACGGACTACCTGGCGAACATTGTGGCGCTCTCCGGACTCTCGGTGCCCAACTTCTGGCTTGGCATCATGCTGATTCTACTGGTCTCGGTGAACCTGGGCTGGCTGCCCGCCTCCGGCTACCAGCCGCTGTTCGAAGATCCTATAAAATCGATCGAGACCATGATCATGCCCGCCTTTGTACTCGGCACAGCGCTGGCGGCCACCCTGATGCGGCACACCCGCAGCGCTATGCTGGGCGTCCTAAAGGCCGACTACGTGCGCACGGCCCGCGCCAAGGGCCTGTTCGAGCGTGCCGTGGTCCTGAAGCACGCCTTCCGCAACGCCTTGCTGCCGATCGTGACCCTGAGCGCTCTGCTGTTCGGCGAATTGCTGGCCGGGGCCGTCCTGACCGAGCAGATCTTCACTATTCCCGGTTTCGGCAAGCTGATCGTCGACGCCGTCTTCAACCGCGATTACGCGGTGGTCCAGGGCGTCGTGCTCTGTACCGCTGTGGGTTTCATCCTTATGAACCTGCTTGCCGACATCGCCTACCTTTTCCTCAATCCGCGTCTGCGGGATCAGGTATGAGGCGCCGCCGATGACCACAGCCACTGAAAGCCTGCAGAGCGAAGTGCGCGAGGAAAGCCGCGTCTGGAAGAAGCTCAAAGCCAACAAGAGCGCCGCTCTTGGATTTATCCTAGTCACCTTTTTCGTCGGCATTGCCCTTTTGGCTCCGCTCCTGCCGATTGACGATCCCGCAGCGACGTCCTGGTCCGCGATCCGCAAAGCCCCGTCCGGCGCCTATTGGATGGGCACTGACGAGCTTGGCCGCGACATCCTTTCGCGCATGATCTGGGGTGCGCAGGCTTCGCTGCTGGCCGGCGTGGTCTCCGTAGCCATCGCGGTTCTCATCGGTGTGCCCTTCGGCCTGATCGCCGGTTACTTCGGCGGCTGGCTCGACGGCATCATCTCGCGCGCCACAGATGCCCTGCTGGCTACGCCCTTCCTGATCCTGGCCATTGCGCTGGCCGCGTTCCTCGGACCGAGCCTGACCAATGCCATGATTGCCATCGGCCTCTCGGCCATGCCGATCTTCATCCGCCTGACCCGCGGCCAGGTGTTGAGCGTCAAGACGGAGGACTATGTCGAGGGCGCGCGCGCGATTGGCCTGCCGCATGCCCTCATCATCATCCGCTACATCCTGCCGAATGTCTTCGCGCCGATCCTGGTGCAGGCGACCTTGGCCATTGCGACGGCAATCATCGCCGAAGCCAGCCTCTCTTTCCTCGGGCTCGGGCAACAGCCGCCGGCACCGAGTTGGGGCAGCATGCTGAACGTCGCGAAGAACTTTCTGACCCAGGCGCCCTGGATGGCCATGTGGCCGGGCGCGGCAATCTTCCTCGTCGTCTTAGGCTTCAACCTGCTCGGAGACGGCCTGCGCGATGCGCTCGATCCCAAAGAAACATAGTCAACGACAACAAAGCACAAGCATCATCGGAGCCCTTATGTCCAACTTCACCACGCGTCCGGAAATCGTCGGCACCTTCGGCGTCGCCACCTCGACCCACTGGCTGGCGTCCTCTGTTGGCTTCGGCATTCTCGAAAAGGGCGGCAACGCCTTCGACGCCGCCGTCGCCATGGGTTTCGTGCTGCAGGTGGTCGAACCGCACCTTTGCGGCCCGGCAGGCGATATGCCCGCCATCTTCTATTCGGCCAAGACCGGCAAGACCGAAGTGCTTTGCGGCCAAGGCACCGCCCCGGCAGGCGCAACCATCGAGGCCTATAAGAACCAGGGACTCGAACTGATCCCCGGTTCGGGCCTGCTGGCGACGGTTATTCCGGGATCCTTCGACGCCTGGATGCTGATGCTGCGCGATCACGGCAGCATCTCGATCCGCGAGGCACTGGAACCGGCCATCTATTATGCCGGTTCGGGACATCCTCTGCTGCCGCGGGTCGCCGCGACCATCGCCGATCTGGGTGACTTCTTCGAAAAGGAATGGCCGACCTCCTTCCAGACCTGGCTTCCCGGCGGCCAGGCACCGGAGGCCGGCAAGCTGTTCCGCAATCCTCAGCTCGCCGAGACCTGGCAGCGGGTGGTGAAGGAGGCCGAAGGAAAGTCCGGCCGCGAGGCGCAGATCGATGCGGCGCGCGATGCCTTCTACCGGGGCTTCGTCGCCGAGGCGGTCGACGGCTATTTCCGCACGGCTGAGGTTATGGACGCCAGCGGCGAGAAACACGGCGGCCTGCTCACCGCCGACGACATGGCCAACTGGCAGGCGAGCTATGACGCACCGCTGACCTACGACTATCACGATTGGACGGTGTCCAAGGCAGACGCCTGGAGCCAGGGCCCGGTTCTCCTGCAGAGCCTCGCCCTGCTGAAGGACTTCGATATCGCCGCGATGGACCCGGCGGGCGCAGAATTCATTCATACGGTGATCGAAGCGAAGAAACTGGCCTATGCCGATAGGGAAGCCTATTACGGCGACCCGGACTTCGTGAAGGTGCCCATGGATCACCTTCTGTCCGACACCTACAACCACACGCGCCGGAAACTGATCGGCGCGCAGGCCTCCTATGAACAGCGCCCCGGTGTCATTGCCGGCTTCGAAGAGCAGGTTCGCCGGACCCAAGAGCTGCTGGGCAATCTGCCCGACAGCGGTCCCGGCGTCGGCGCTGGCGAGCCGACCATGGCGCATCTTTCTGACCGCAAGGGCGATACGGTTCATATCGACGTTATCGACCGGGACGGCAACATGGTCTCGGCGACCCCGTCCGGCGGCTGGCTGCAGTCCTCGCCGGTGGTGCCAGGCCTCGGCTTCCCTCTCAACTCCCGCGCTCAGATGTTCTGGCTCGAAGAGGGCCTGCCCTCCTCCCTGGCGCCAGGCAAGCGGCCGCGTACGACCCTGTCTCCTTCCCTCGCCCATCATGAAGGCCGGCCGACCATGGCCTTCGGGACACCCGGCGGCGATCAGCAGGATCAGTGGCAGCTCATTCACTTCCTACGCCACGTCCATCACGGCCTGAACCTGCAGGAGTGCATCGACGCGCCGCTGTTCCACTCCATGCACTTCCCCAGCTCTTTCTATCCGCGTAACTCTTCGCCGGGTCAGATGATGATCGAGGAAAGTGCCGGCCCCGAAGTCCTCTCGGACCTGGAGAAGCGCGGCCACGGCGTCAACGCCGCCCCGGCCTGGAGCGTCGGCCGCCTGACCGCGGCCAAGCGGGATAAAGACGGCCTGTTGCGCGCCGCAGCGACGCCGCGCCTGATGCAGGCCTATGCGGTCGGGCGCTAAGACGGGAGACAGATCATGACCTGGTCCATCGTTGCCCGCGACCCTGAGAGCGGCGATCTCGGTATTGCCGTTGCCAGCCGCTTTTTCGCCGTCGGTTCGCGCGTGCCGCACATCCGTAGCCACATCGGCGCCGTCGCGACCCAGGCCTTCGTCAATCCGCTTTATGGCACCGAGGGCCTGGAACAGCTGGCATCCGGGATGGCACCGCAGGAAATTGTCGATTCCCTGACCGCCGCAGACGAAGGCCGCGACAGCCGGCAGCTTCATATGATCGATGCCCAGGGCCGTCAGGCGGCCTACACCGGCAGCGCCTGCGTCGATTGGGCCGGCCATCTGATCGAAGAGAACGTCTCCGTCGCCGGCAACATGCTGGCCGGGCCGGAGGTCGTGGGCACAACGATAGAAAGCTATCTGCGCCATAGCGAGTTGCCGATGCTGGAGCGTCTGCTAAAGGCGATGGACGCCGGGGAAGCCGCCGGCGGCGATAAGCGCGGTAAACAGTCGGCCGCGCTGGTGATCTATCGCGGCGAAGCCTATCCCTGGCTCGACCTGCGCGCCGACGATCACGCCGATCCCTTGGCGGAGCTGCGCCGGCTTTATGCCGTCGCCCAAGAACGCTATCTGCACTTCGCCGAAGCTATCCCGACCGCAGCCAATCCCTCCGGCCTGCACGACCGCAGCGAGCTGGACCGGAAGCTGAAAGCCCTGGAAGACGAGCGCGCGCGCAGCGGCACGAAGTCGGCATCCTTCGCCAATCCATAGGACAGGTTTATTTCTTTACGAGTTTGAATGGTAAACGTGCCGATTTTTTAAATACTGTAAGCCTTTATAGCGCGAGCCTCAATCACGTCAGTATCTTTGTCTGATACCGTTTCGCTTTCATCGAACGGATCGAACGAGACGTAGAATAGGTCTTCATTCGTGCGAAACAGTTTAATGCGTTCAACATTGTAAAAAGCATAACTGTCCGAAAAGACGAAATCATAGCTTTTGCAGCGATCAAAATAGATCTTAATTTTATCGTTTGACGCTGAAGATCGCATATTGAACGATACGGCTACACGGACCTCATCTACACTGCCGGTTATCTCGATCTTTTCTACTACAGAATCCAGCAGGCTATTATTACCCTTTAAGTAATCTAGCAACGCGTCATTCTCAGCGATAAATTCCATAGCGATTTGAATCTGCAAGTGGATAGCGTAAAAAAGCTCATCTAGAATAGCGTCCATTGAGGCTCAGGCAAACACCTCCATGACCGACCCGACCCAGCCAGCTGAAGGTCTCAGCGACGAAGACTTGAAGTCAGCCAATCAGCAGGGCTGGAACGAAGCCGCGGAGAGTCACCGGGCGCACCCACAGTTTGCGGCATTGCTGGAAGCCTTTGCCAAACCCGGCTTTTCCTGTTTCGACGATTATGCCAACAAGCGTCTGAAAGAGTTGGACCTGGCTGGCAAATCCGTTGCGCAGCTCTGCTGTAACAACGCGCGCGAACTGCTCTCGATCAAGAACATGGGCGCGGGCCGTTGCGTGGGTTTCGACTTTGCCGAAGCCTTTCTGGAACAAGGCCGGGAGTTCGCCGCCGTGGCCGGACTGGAGGCAGAGTTCGTGCAGACGGAGATCTCGGCGATTCCGCCGGAATACGACGAAAGCTTCGACCTGGCGGTCATGACCATCGGCGTTCTAGGTTGGATGCCGGATCTGACGGACTTCTTTTCCACGGTGCGCAGGGTCCTGAAACCAGGCGGAAAGCTGTTCCTCTACGAGGACCACCCAATCCTCAACATGTATCCTGACGGCGAACAACCGATACCGCCGGTTCCGGACGAGTCCTATTTCCGTTCAACGCCCTACCGCAGCGATGAGGGTCTGGACTACTGGAGTGGCGAGAGCTACGAGGCGAAGCCGGTGTACTGGATCTTCCACCGCATGTGCGACGTGGTCATGGGTGTGCTGCGCAACGACTTTACCATCGAAGAGTTTGAGGAGCTGCCGCACAATGTCGGCACGCGACCGCTGTTCGAAAACCAGCCGCAACAACTGCCACTGTCTTACATTATGATCGCACGGAAGGTCGGTTAAAGCCTGAATTTACTGAGCGGCTTCCGGTGTCGCTCTTGTGGCTTCGCTCTCCCGGCGCAGGCGCAGCGCTTCGCTTCCTTCGTCGAGCTGCACGTCGGATTTGGAAACCAGTTCACCCTCGGCGATATCGCGGTTCAGGGTGACGCCATGCGCCAAGCCGATCGGTAGAGCGCCCGCGCCGAGGCTGCGTTGCGCCGGGATCAACTTGCCCCAAACCGTGGTACCGCCCTCGCCGTCCAAAGTCTCACCCGCTTTGAGATCGCGTTTGGCCACCGCGACCGCATCGCCGTTGAAGGCTTTGCTCTGGCCCGTCGGTTCGCCACGCAGCGCAGCCGAGAGCACCGAAACGCCAAGCTCCAAACCGATCAGATGGAAAGGCTTGTACATGGCGGCATAGCGGCCGCTGTCATCGGTCGTCAGGCCATATTGTGAGAAGCAGGCGGCGGCGTAGTCGTTCGGCGCTTCGAAGACCACATAGACACCCCAGCGCAGATCCCGGTAAACCGGCCGGCCATCGCGCTCAAGCGAGGAGACCACCTCGACCATGCCGGATCCTTCGAGCACCCCACCCGCCGATTGCGGACGCAAGACATGCGCAAGGTCGTCGGTGCCACAAGGCGGGAACAGCAGGCCGTCATTCGGCACCGCGAGATCGCAGGCGTTGGCGATAGCTGCCATTTCTATGCCCGACTTGGTGCCGTCGAGAAAGGAATTGAACATCTGCGGGTTCATGCCGGCGGCCTGAGCCTCTTCCTCGGTCAGCCCGTAATGCGGCCAGGCGGTGCCCGGCGTCATCTTGTGATAAAGCGGCAGATATTTTGTGCCCTTGCCAGCCGCGACGACTTTAAAACCCGTTGAGCGCGCCCAGTCGACCATCTCGGCCACCAGCGCTGGCTGATCGCCGTAAGCCATGGAGTAGACCACGCCGGCAGCGCGGGCACGGCGGGCCAGGGCCGGACCGGCGAGCACATCGGCCTCGACATTGACCATGACGATGTGCTTGCCGTTTTCGATCGCGGTCAGAGCGTGACGGATGCCTGCAGCGGGATGACCCGTCGCCTCGACCACCACCTCGACATCGTCCCGCCGGCAGAGCTCCGCACCATCGTCCAGGAAAGCGGTGGCGGCGATGAGATCCTCCGGCCATCCCGCGGCGCGGCAGGCCGCCTGCGCCCGTTCTGGCGAGAGATCAGCGATGGCCGCGATCTCGAGGCCGGGTGTTGTCGGGATCTGGCTCAGGAACATCGTGCCGAACTTGCCGGCCCCGATCAGGCCGACGCGGACCGGCCGTCCGGCGGCCATCCGTTCGCTCAAAAGCGCGTGGAGGTTCATCCTAACTCTCCCCTTCTTACCTGATCAGGCGACGGCCTTGCGGCTTTCGGCGTAGCTGCTGAGCGCGTCGTCCGCCAGCGGTTCGATAGGCGTGAAGTCGCGGTGGGCGATCCATTCGGCCCGATTGAACTTGGTGATTTGGTTGGAAACAGCGCAGAGCGTCAGATAGACGATGGTGCGCGGATAGGGCGTGATGTTGGGCGGGCTGGCGTGCACCAGATTGCCGTGGAACATGAGCACGGATCCCGCCGGGCCGGTCGGCGCGACGATGCCGCCATCCGCCGCCAGTTCGGTCACTGTCTTTTCGTCCAGCGTCCAGAGCGGATAAGAGGTGGTCTCCAGGTCGTGCGCCGCCTCGATAGTGCCCTTCTTGTGGCTCTTGGGGATGAACATCAGCGGCCCGTTGATCGCCATGACCTCGTCCAGGAAAACCGCGATGTTCATGGCCCGGGCCTCGGGCATGCCATCGTCGCGCGCCCAGGTGCCGTAGTCTTGATGCCACTGCCAGACGTCGCCGGTGAAGGCAGCCTTCGCATTGACCTTGAACTGGTGCATGTAAACCTGCTCATCCAGGAGCTGCGACACCGGTTCGATCAGGCGCGGGTGCGCGCCCAGCCGGCGGAAGGCTTCGTTGTAGGTATGGGCCGCGAAGGCGGTGCGCGGCGCGCCGGACTTCTCGCGCCAGACTTCTTCGCGGTCGGAAGCATAGATCTCCGCGGCCTCGCTACGCAGAACGGAGATCTCGGCCTCGGAAAAGCAGGACGGCAGGAACACGTAGCCCTGTTCGTCGAATTCCTTCAGCTGTTCCTCGGACAGTCTCATGACCTTCTCTCCCTAACTGGTTTCGCACCACTTTACGGGCGCATCGTTCTTATTGCGCCGTCCATAGCTGCGGCGCTGAAACACAAACATAAGCTGATCCGGCTCTTCGGCTAGAGTGGGGCGTGTTTTGATGGAAACGCTCTGCCTGTTCGACAAAACATGCGAACCCACCCTCATTCAAAAGAGCAGATCAGATTTTCCTCTGCGACAGATCGCTTACAGTAATCCTGTCTACACTTACCGTGACTAAGCCGCGGCCGTGCGCTGACTCAGGCGGATCCAGGTGGTTTCACCCGCGTCCGTGGCATGCTGCCGCGCGAGTTCCTCCGCATGGCGGCCCTGACTGTTCATGATCGCCTCGGCAATCTCCCGATGCTCGGCCCAGGCGCGCGCACGATAGTCCGGATCTTCCAGCACGATCCGCATGGAGCGTTGGAAGTGCGGCCAAGAGGCCTGCACCATCTCAGCGATTGCGGGGTTACCGGAGAGTTCATAGACCGCCCGGTGAAAATTGACGTCCGCCTCGACCAGCGCGCGAATGTCATCCGCTCCGACCGCGGCTTCACCGACTTCCAGCGCCTTCTCGAGCGGTTCGCGCTCTTCCGGCTTGAGACCGCCGAAGATGGCGCGCCCGGCGGCAAGACCCGCCGCCAGTCCATCGATCGCGCCGCGCACCTGATAGAGCGCGCGGATCCTGTCCGCATCGATGGGCGAAACCATCAGCCCGCGGCGGCCACGCTCGACCACCAGCCCCTCATGCTTGAGCAAAGCCAGCGCATGACTGACCGGCTGCCGCGACACACCGAGCTTTTCGACCAATTCGTCCTGCACCAGGGCTTCGGACTCCGCGAGATCCCCCATGAGGATCGCGATCTTCAGCGCTTCATAGACCTCTTCGACGAGGTCGGGCTTCTGCCTGATTTGCTGGATCATAAATTTCGAATTCCATATTTGGTATGCTGCATGTTCACGACGGAATTCAGTATTTATTAACCGTTATCAGAAGTCAAAAGGAATATCGGATCGAAACCTCACAGATAAAGTTAAACATCACATAAGTGACATAATATGCTGTTTTAAAACAATAAAAATACACATATCCGTGAAAATTCGATGGAACGGCGGGCGAGCGCGAACAACGCACGCAGGAGCCTGCGCAGCGCCAGCTTTAGGCGCTCCGCACCGCCCTCGCGCGCCGATCGAACGGCCAAACGGCGGGTTCAGCCCGCCTTGGCCGGAGCTTCCAGGCCGAGGAACCCGCCGGACTGACGTTCCCAGAGCCGGGCGTAGAGACCGCCCCGGCGCAGGAGTTCCTCGTGGCTGCCCTCTTCCACGATCCGGCCGTGATCGAGGACCACGAGGCGGTCGAGCGCCGCGATGGTCGAGAGCCGATGGGCGATGGCGATGACCGTGCGCCCGGCCATGAGATTGTCGAGCTGGCTCTGGATGGCAGCCTCGACTTCGGAGTCCAGCGCGGAGGTGGCTTCGTCCAGTACCAGGATCGGCGCATCCTTCAGGATCACCCGGGCAATAGCGATGCGCTGTCGCTGACCGCCCGAGAGCTTCACGCCCCGCTCACCCACATGGGCGTCGTAACCGCGCCGCCCGGCCCGGTCGACCAGGTCGGGAATGAAGGCCGCGGCTTCAGCCAGTTCGGCGGCCCGGCGCAGCTCCACCTCGCCGGCCTCCGGCCGACCGTAGACGATGTTGTCGCGGATCGAGCGATGCAGTAGCGAGGTGTCTTGGGTCACCATGGCAATGTGACTGCGCAGGCTGGCCTGGGTGACGCCGGCAATGTCCTGACCGTCGATCAGGATCCGCCCTCCCTCCAGGTCATAGAAGCGCAGCAGGAGATTGACCAGGGTCGACTTGCCCGCTCCCGAAAGGCCGACCAGCCCGACCTTCTCGCCCGGTCTGACCTTAAGGGACAGATCGTCGATGACGCCGCCTTCCTTGCCATAGTGAAAGCGCACACCTTCGAAGGAGATCGCGCCATTCGGCACGCTGAGAACGTCCGCGTCCAGACGGTCGGTCACGGCGTTGGGCTGGGAGATGGTCTCGACGCCGTTTTCCACGGTGCCGATGTTCTCAAAGAGATTGGTCACCGTGCGCAGGATCCAGCCGGACATCTGGCTCAAGCGAATCACCAGTCCGATAGCGATGGCGATCGCCCCGACCGTGATGCCGCCATCGAGCCAGAGCGCGATCGACTGCCCGGCGACCGTCAGCAGCAGCAGGGAATTGAGCAGCATCAGCATGACAGTCATGCCGAAGATCGAGCGCATCAGACGGCGCAAAGCGTGGGTATGGCGGCGCATGGTCTCGCCGGCGAACTCGTCCTCCCGCTCGCTGTGGGCGAAGAGCTTGACCGACTGAATATTGGTGTAGCTGTCCACCACCCGTCCCGTGAGCGCGGAATTGGCTTCGGAAAGACTGGCCGCGCGGCGGCGGACCGGAGGCACCATGAAGACGATGACCGCGATATAGCAGACGATCCAGAGCACGATGGGGAGCATCAGGCGCCAGTCGAGGCCAGAGAAGAGAAACAGCGTCCCCACCAGATAGATCATCAGCAGCCAGACACCGTCGATGACGTTGATTACCGCCTCGCGCAGCGCATGCCCGGTCTGCATGACCTTTTGCGCCACCCGTCCGGCAAAGTCGTTCTGAAAAAAAGCCAGGCTCTGGCGCAGCACGTAGCGATGATTGCGCCAGCGTATATGGTTTGTAAGCCCGGGCGTGAGTGTCAAAGAAATCAGGCCGCGCGCCGCGAGAGTCGCGATCGGACGAACCACGATGGCGACGAAGCCCATCAGCAGCAGCATATCGCCGTGGGTTGCAAAAAAGTCTTCCGGGCTGGTCGAGGCCATCCAGTCCACCAGCACGCCAAGGAAAGCATAGAGCGCCAGATCGGAGACGGCGGCGATCCCGGACACCAGAAGGGTGACGCTCAGCAAACCTTTAATCGGCAGCAGATAGTGTTCGAAAAAAGCTTTCACCCGCGCCGGCGGCTGCACGATGGCAGCCGGTGCAAGCGGATCGAAAAGACGTTCGAAAAAGGCATACATGCTCTGTTTTCCACACTCGTTGGCAAAGCGTTGCAAAGACCGCCTCAAGGGGATGGGCAGTTTGAAAAACTAGCGGCCGCCATAAGCGCTATGACGGCAGAAAGGACATGGCCGCCAGAGGATAGAATGACGGCGGATCGCAACTTCCGACTCGCCCAAAGCAATTTGCGATTAAGCAGACACAAAACCGCAATTCGCTCTAAACCGCGACAGCAAACCTCAGGCAAAAACCAGCGATCAGCAGGCGGTCTGTCGGTAAGGGCCTGAACAGTAAATTAGCTTGAGCAGCCGGTAGGGCGAGTCCGGCAGTGACTTGACTCTATCATCAGCGAATAAAATTGTCGAACAAATCCGGAACATTTTCTTGCAGGAAATCGGAGAGAAACCGCTTTCCATGACGCGCACCACAAGGCGCGTCAGGAAATTTACACAGGAATAATACTGGCCGCAGGTCGAAGCGCGCTGCATTCCTACGGGTTATTACGAACAGGCGCAGGCCCAGCTTTTCATTATTCTGAAGCCTATAGCTGGCGCCGCGCCAAAGGCCGGCCGCTTGTGAGACCAACCACGCTAGGGATCGCGCCCCAGTGCGCAGCGTGACTAGTTATTGTTACCGCCTGAGTGTCGAACCTCGGGCAGAAAGAGAATGGAAATGGATCGAAAAAGCCGAATGGTTCTGGCCCTGTTTTTCATCGCAGGCGCGCTGACCGCCTGTTCGCCTGAGGTGGGCAGCGAAGAGTGGTGCGCAGAAATGAAGGACAAGCCGAAGGGCGACTGGACGGCCAACGAAGCCAAGGATTTCGCCAAGCACTGCATCCTGGGATAAGCGGGAGAAGGTGTTCGGCAGGGGTGGGCCCCTTTGGTCCGCATAACATTACCAAAAGATTCAAAAAGACAAATTGGAGACGGGAAGATGATCGGTTCGATTATTGGTTCAATCATTATTGGCGGTGTCGCCGGGTTTCTCGCCGAAAAACTCATGAAGTCCGATATGGGCTTAATCGCTAACATACTTCTGGGCATCGCCGGCGGCTTGGTGGCTGGCTGGCTCCTGCCCTTGGCCGGCATCGGCATTTCGGGGCTGTTCGCCTCCCTGCTGGCAGCGACTGCGGGCGCCTGCCTCCTGATCTTTCTGGCCAGACTGGTGAAGAAGTAACGCGGCAACGAGGCCGACTAGATTTCAGACCAACCCGCATCGCCGATGATGTAAAGCCCCATCAGCAGCAGCGAAATAAAGAAAACCCTGCGGAACAGGTCTTCGGAAAGGCGTTGGCGCAAACGTTGCCCCAGCGCCATTCCCACGAGCGCCGGAGCGACCGCAACGGCCGACAGGCCGCCAAGTTCGGCGGTCAGGAGATTATTGCCTGCCAGTGAAACGCCCAGGGCGAGCGTCGAGACGCTGAAGAGCATGCCTAAGGCCTGGATCAGCTGGTCTCGCGGCAGACCGATTGCTTGCAAAAAGAGCGCCCCCGGGAAAACGAAGGAACCGGTCATGCCGGCGAGCAGGCCGTTGACGGCACCGAGCAGTGGCCCCGCCCAAAGCTCTCGCGCTGGTGGGATCGAAAGGCGCAAACCGCTGAGGCTCAAAAGCGCATAGAGAACCAGCAGCGCGCCGAGCAATGCCGAAAGCCAGGCGAGATCGACGAGAGTGAGGGCCTGCGCACCGAACCAGACGGCGCAGCACGCGACCGCCAGAAAGAGCCAGATACGCCGAAGAATCGTTTGGGCGTGACCGCCGACGGTTGCCTGCCAGACGTTGGTGATGAAGGACGGCACCAAGAGCAACGCCATAGCCTGCGGCAGACCCATCGAAGCAGTAAGCAAAGCAAGGGAAACCACTGGTAGACCAAGGCCGATAACGCCCTTCACGGCCCCGGCTAGCAAAAATGTCATAAGGATTGAGAGGAGCACAAATAGATCGGGCATGGCTGCATGCTACAGCGAAATGTCGGCAACACCAGACAATAGCAAACGCAATGTGGCTGATCGAAATCAATGCAACGCGGCGCCGTTCAGGCATGCTTAGCGTGGGAGCAAAGAACGAACCGGGGGGCCATAACGGCCTGAGCGCATCGAGCCATCCGCTCAAGCTTCACTCTCTCCGGGAGCGTCCAATGTTCGAAAAACCTTCACTCCTCACCCGAATGACTGTCGGCAAAACCGCCGGTTTCGTATTCGGCCTCGCGAGCTTCTTCGCCCTTCCTGTCTTCACCCCAGATGGCGGCGAACTGATGCGCTGGGGCATGCTTCTCTGGTATACGACTCTCGGCGGCTTGATCGGTCTGTTTGGCGTCTTCGACTGGCACCCGATCCTAAAGCTACCCTTACGCTGGTGGTTCCGCGCCCCTTTCCTGGGCGCCTGGATGAATTTTGTCCTGGTCTTCTTCGCCTATGAAAGCCTCGCGCAAATCCTCGCCGGTGCGTTCGGCCCGGACGGCCTTGTCACTTCGCCTTTCTGGTTCGCTCTGCAGGGCGCTTTTGTCGGTCTGGTCATCGGCTTCCTGGCCACGCGCTTCGGCGGAGAGGGCAAGGAGACGGTAGCGGCAATTTAGAGCCTGCCAGTCAAGAAAAGCGCGCCGCCGCTCTGGCGCGCGCCTTGGCCGCTTCTGCCTCGCGGTTCTTGGGTGGCTGAGAGGTTTCCAGCGACAGCATCAGTTCATGGACTGTGGCAGCAACCTGTACCACGGCGTGGTCGAAGGCGTCGGCGTTGCGTTTTGACGGACGGGTCGAACCGCTGACCTTGCGGACGAACTGCAGGGCGGCGGCCTGGATTTCCGCGTCCGTTGCGGGTGGGTCGAAGTTGAAGAGGGTACGAATATTCCGGCACATTGCCTGCGCTCCGAGGAAACTCAAAATCGAGACTCCCGGAGTGTAACAGGATCGGCCGGTAAACACTTCGCCTTGCTTTTCCTCAGCGCGCGGCCTTGATCAGACGACGATAGTTATCGAATTCGCCGAGGGCCTGTTCGAGTGTCGCGACACCGCGCGCTTCGAGCATCGGCAACAACTTGATCAAGGCCAGCGCGGTCGCCCTGGCATCTCCCAGGGCCGTGTGTCGTTCCGCCGCCGGGATCTCGATATCAAGACGCTCGGCAATGGCATCGAGGGTGTGATCGCCTCCATGGCCGAAGACGATTGCCGACAACAGGACGGTGTCCAGAATCGGATGGTCGAAGTCGATGTCAAGACGCGCGCCGTGGCGGCGCAGGAAGGCCATATCGAAGGGCGCATTGTGAGCGACGATCACGGCGCCAGAACAGAAGCGATGAAAGTCCGGACAGACACTTTCGATGGTCGGTGCATCCGCCACCATGGCTTCCGTGATCCCATGTATGCGCGTCGAGATCGCCGGAATGGAGCGTTCCGGATTCACCAGGACGTCGAAAGTCTCGCCCGACATGATGCGACCGTTCACGACACGCACGCCCGCGATCTGGACGATCTCGTCACCAGCGGCTGGCTCAAGACCCGTCGTCTCCGTGTCGAAGACGACGTAGGTCAGATCCCGCAATGGACGGTCATCCTCCCTATGCGCCTCACTCCGGCCCAGAAGATCGAAATCGTAGAATTCGGTCCGGATCGGCAACGGTGCGCCGATTTCTTCAAGAGACGGACTGCGCAACGGCAGACACAAGCATGCCCGTCCTCCGGGCAAGGGTTCCGGCCAGATCTCGGTCCGATGAACTTCAACCGCGTCCAGCAGGCTATAGCGGTCGTAGGAAGCCCCGAGAGGTTCACTGAGCCAGGTTTCGAGCTCTTCAACCGTCAACACGTCACCCTGCCAACTTAGATGGATTGTGACGTCCACTTCCTCCGAATCAATGGACAGAACGATGTCCGTCGCTTCATGCAGCCGGACTAACCGCTCGCTCAAACCAGCCAACAACTGGATCAGGACAAAACCGCCGCAACGGAGAACAAGCTGCGTCTCTTCGGTTCGGATGTCGATGCCACGCGCGGCAAGCTGTGCCTGCAACCCGGCAAGGATGTCGCCGGCGGCAATGTCCGACATAGGCCACCAGGTGCTTTCAATGGCATCATAACGTGTCACGGCCTTGTCGATCACGGAGACCAGAGCCTGAGCCTCCTTATCCAGCAAACCTTGGATCTGACCGCGCTGCGTCTCAGAGAAGCTGCCGGGCGATTGCAGGATCGCCAAAGAGGTTTGCAGATTGGCCGCCGGCCGACGAATCATCTCGACCAAATCACGCAGCAACTGATCGCGATCGGCATGAGTCTGCAGGTCTTCGGTCACATCGTGCAGCAGCAAGATGTAGCCGCCACTTGCCGCACCTCTGCCCAGCTCTCCGTCGAGAAGCCGGAGCTGCCCTTTGAAGATCCGCTCGCCATCCTGCGAGGTGCAGAGAATCTCCGCCGATTCATCGAACGCACGACCGCGCGCCAGGCGCTCTTGCGCGTCCAGCAGGGGTTCAGGCCGAAGGAGATCAAAAAGTGGGCGGTCCAGCCCGAGCGCGCCGGTCTGATGCAATAGCGAGACAGACCGCATGTTGTAGAGCAGGATCCTATGCTCGCCATTGCAGATCAGCACCCCTGCGGGAAAGTCTCGCAAAATCGCCGCGAGCCAGGCGCGTTCCTGCCCGATCCGCTCGGTCTCCCGCTCGACAGCCTCTTCCAGCGCACTGCGCGTCTTGGTCAGGTCTTTGGCGATTTCAGAAGCCGCGGGCGCGATGTCGCCGAGGTACTGCGCCGCGCCATGATCGATCTCGCTCTCGACCTCCGCGTGAACCCGCGCTCTGATTTCACTGGCAAGCTTCGAAAGCGGCTTGGCGACGTTTTCGTCGAAGAGCAGCCAGATCCAGGCGACCAGGCCCAGGAGCCCGAATACGGCGACGGCACCGGCTGTGACGAAGCCTTCTGCCAGCGCCGGATTCTTTACGCGCCAATAGCCGAAAACCAATGCGGCCAGAACGATGGCCGCACCGCCAAGCGCGATCAGGCAGAAGAAAAGGAAGATGCGCAGCCGGAGACTGAGCTTTGCGCCGATGGGAGCCATCACATCAACTCACGGCTTCTTCCAACAGGCTACGCACGCGCGCCTTGAGATCCTGAATCACAAAGGGCTTCGCCACAAAGTCATCCGCGCCCAGCGCCAGACCCTTGCGGCGAAGCATGCCGCTGGCTTTCGCCGTCATCATGAGGATGCGGACGTCTTTCAAACGCTCATTGAGCCGGATAGCCTGGCAAACCTCGAAACCGGAACAGCCGGGCAAAGAGATATCCAGAAGCACCAGATCCGGTGTTTCCTTTTCGAGCCTCTCCAAGGCATCAGTTCCGCTGGCCACACGGCCAACGCTATACCCCTCCTCCGTCATCATGAATTCAAGCGCAAGCGCGATGCTGTCCTCGTCTTCGACCAGAAGAATGGATTTTGGCATCTGACGCCTCCCTCCTTTCCGCCCGTTCTATCCCGTTCACCGCAAGAGTGATCGACGAAGGGCTATCAGTCCGCCGAACAGACCGTCTTCAACAAGGGGTCGTCGGATGTCAGGTCGTGCCAAACCGCATCCACGAGTGCCCCTGCTTCATCGAACTTCATACCGTCACTGATATCGGCGCGGCGCGTACCCGGACAGTCGACCAACACCGGCAGCTTGGCGTTGCCGCTGTCGCGCGCCACCATCAGAACTTCGGTCATTACCTGGCCAGGAAGCTGTTCGTTGCGCCGCAGAGCCTTGGTATCGATCGCCGAAAAACGATCGACATAGGGCGCCAGATGAGTCCAGGGCCGAAACATCGAGCTGTGCTCGTGCTTGGTCACGACTTGGAAGCTTTCGGGCAAGGCGGCTTCGGTCCGGGAGTACCAAGTGTATTCGCTCCAGAGCGTAAAGCCGATCATAGCCAGGCCCGCTGCGACGGGCGTCGACCAGCGCGGCAGGCGCAGAGCGGAGAAGCGGCGGAGCGTCATGACGACACCCGCTGCGGCGAAACCCAGCGCAAAAGTGGCGATCAGTTCAATCAACATGAGGTCGCATCCTTCATAGGATCATCGCTTTACCATGGGACAGCGCCGACTGCATGGTCTTCACGACCACGAAGGCGTCGCGCAGATGGCTGCGCTCCAGATCGGAGAGCACACCCGGCGTCATGAAGTTATCGGCTTTGCCGCCGGCCTGGATGCAGCCGACCTGATGACGCAGGCGGGTGCTCGCGATCAGATCATAGGCATCGAGCAGGTCGCGCGCGCCGGAAGGACTGATCGCGTCGGTATCCGCAGCCGCGAGCAGCCGGGCCCTGGTGTTGACGGCCTGAAGCCGGCTCTGAATAGCATAGATTCGCGCCAGGTCGACGACCGGCACCACGCCATTGAGCTTCAGATCGACCGTATCCTTGTGCTCGCCCGAGCGGATGGTGGCGAAGCTGCGAAAGAGGCTGAGCGGCGGCACGTGCTTGACCGAATTAGAGATCATATGGGCAAGGAAGATGCTGTTGCCCGAAGCCTGCTCGAGAGTCTCGGCAAGCAACTGCCCATAAAGCTCCGTCTCGCCGCCGATCGGGCGCAGGTCGAACATCACTGAGGCCAGCATCTGCGCCATGGGATCAGGCTTACGTATCCAGCCGCTGAAGTACTCGCGCCAGACCGGCAAGGGCTGACACCAGCGCGGGTTGCTCGCCATCATCTCGCCGGGGCAATAGTAATAACCGCAGGCGTCGAGACCGTCGGAAACGAACTTCGCGAGCGCTTGGAAGTATTCCATATCTCCCGGCTGCGCCGCTTTATCCAGAATGAGGCAGTTGTCCTGGTCGGAAACGCCGGTCTGTTCCCGTCGCCCCTGGCTGCCGCAGGCAAGCCAGAGATAAGGCACCGGCGGCGGTCCGAGGCTAGCTTCCGCAAGCGCGAGCAGACGGCGTGTCGCGGCATCCGCAATGTCGGTGATGAGACGGGTAACGATATCGTGGCGGCTGCCAGAGGCCACTTGCTGAACCAGCAGATCGGGAATCCGCGATACCGCTCTGGACAAAGCGGCCAGGTCTTGCGCACTGGCGATGTCTCGCATCACCCCGCCAGAGGAAACGGCCCGATGCCGGGTCAGATCGGTTTGGGTCACGATGCCGAGCAATTTGCCGTCCTTGACGACGGGCAAGTGTCCGATGTGCCGGTCCAGCATCTGATGCAGCACATCGGCGCCGAGCGCATCCGGCACCAGGGCGATAGGATCGGCGGTCATGATCTCGGCAACGGGTGTTTTGCCCGGCAGACCTTCGGCGAGCGCTTTGTCCGTCAGGTCCCTGGTGGTGAGGATGCCGAGCGGGCGATCCCCCTCCACCACGACCAGTGAAGAAATCTTGCGGTCGCGCATCAGCCGGGCAGCGGCAACCATCTCGGTGTCGGGTCCGCAGGTGATGGGGTCGCGGGTCATGAGGTCGGCGACCGGCAGGGTATGAATGCTGTCAACCGATGCATGCGCGGCGCGCGAGCGGTTGAAGAAGCGTGCGAAATCGGCGTCGCTCCGAATGAGCCGATGAAAAGCTTCCGCCGGCAGACGATAGAGCAGTGCGTCCGAAACGGCCTGCGCCGAGGTGGCGGCCAAACCGTCACGCATCAGTCCGCGCTCGCCAAAGGAATTCCGGGGACCGAGGATCGAAACCAGTGCGCCGTTGGGTTCGCGCACCTCGACATCGCCCGAAGCGATCAGATAGAGACCCTCCAACCGCTGACCGGCGGTATAGATCTCCTGACCTTTGGACAGCTCGAGCGCATCCAGGCTGTCTGCGAGCTCGCGGCGGCCGTCCTCCGGCATGCTGTCATAGGGATGCAGCGTGGAGAGAAACGCGGCAATGTCTTCGGTCTGACTCTGCATAGTGGGCTCTGCGTTCAAGAGACGTTAGACTTACTTCCCCTCCGCGAAGGAGGGGGATGCAGCCCTCTGTGGGGCGAGGGCTGCATCCAAGTACGGCGGGCTGGGGTATGGCTCAATCGTGCCCGCCGGCTGCACCGAAGTTTTAGTGCGTGCTGGCCGCACCGGCTCCGCGCGGGATCCGGATGCTTTCAACCAGTTCCTGGATCTCCGCAGGCGGTTCTTCGGTCATCCGCGACACCGTGATGGCGACCGCGAAGTTGATGGCCGCCCCGACCGCTCCAATGGAGAGCGGCGAGATCCCGAGGATCCAGTTCTCCGGCGTGTCGGGCAGGAAGTTGGTGCCCGGAATGAACAGCCAGCCTTTGTAGGAGAAGATATAGACCAGCGTGAAGATCAGACCGGACAGCATACCTGCGACCGAACCGACGTTGTTCACACGCTTCGAGAAGATCCCCATCATCAGCGCAGGGAAGATCGAAGCTGCCGCCAGGCCGAAAGCAAGAGCAACCGTCTGGGCCGCAAATCCTGGTGGATTGAGGCCGAGCCAGGTGGCAACGGCAATGGCGACCGCCATGGCGATCCGAGCCGCAAGCAGCTCGCCCTTTTCCGAGATATTCGGATTGATCGCCCCCTTGATCAGATCGTGGCTGACTGCGGAAGAAATCGCCAGCAGCAGACCCGCCGCTGTCGAAAGCGCCGCGGCAAGACCGCCGGCCGCCACCAGAGCGATCACCCAGCCGGGAAGCCGTGCGATTTCCGGGTTGGCGAGGACCAGGATGTCACGGTTCACGCTCAGCTCCGACCCCTTCCAGCCGTTGGCTTCGGCGGTGGCCGCGAAGCTCTCTGACTTGTCGTTGTAGAACTGAATCTTACCGTCGCCGTTCTTGTCTTCGAACTTCAGAAGACCGGTGACCTCCCAGTTCTTCATCCAGTCCGGACGCTCGTCATAGACCAGGGAATCCTGGGTCGGACCGTTCGGGTAGATGGTATCCACCAGGTTCAAACGCGCCATGGCGCCAACCGCAGGCGCGGTCAGATACAGCAGCGCGATGAAGACCAGCGCCCAACCGGCGGACCAGCGGGCATCGGCTACCTTCGGCACGGTGAAGAAGCGGATGATGACGTGCGGCAGACCTGCCGTACCGATCATCAGCGACAGGGTAAAGAGCACCATGTTGAAGGTGTTGGTGTGGTGGCCCGTGTAGCTGTTGAAGCCAAGATCGGCGATGACCTGATCCAGTTTCTCCAGCAGCGGCACGCCGGAAGCGGCATGGTCTGCGAAGAGGCCCAACGGCGGCAAGGCCATACCGGTCAGCTGCAGCGAAATGAAGATGGCAGGAACGGTATAGGCCAGGATCAACACACAGTACTGCGCGACCTGCGTATAGGTGATGCCTTTCATGCCGCCAAGGACCGCATAGAAGAACACGATCGTGGCGCCGATGAGCAAACCGTAGGTAACCTCGATCTCGAGGAAGCGTGAGAAAGCGACGCCGACACCAGTCATCTGACCGATCACATAGGTGACCGAAGCGATGATCAGGCAGGCAACCGCCACCAGACGCGCGGTCGGGCTGTAAAAACGGTCGCCGATGAACTCGGGCACCGTGAACTTGCCGAACTTACGCAGATAGGGCGCAAGCAGCAACGCCAGCAGCACATAACCGCCGGTCCAGCCCATAAGGAACGAAGAGTTGTCATAGCCGGTAAAGGCGATCAGCCCGGCCATGGAGATAAAGGAGGCAGCCGACATCCAGTCCGCGGCCGTCGCCATACCATTGGTGACCGGATGCACACCGCGGCTGGCGGCATAGAACTCAGTCGTGCTGCCTGCCCGGGCCCAGATTGCAATGCCGATGTAGAGCGCAAAGGTCGCGCCGACGATCAGCAGATTGAGAGTATATTGTTCCATGATCGTCGCCCCCTAGTCTTCGTCGACGCCGTGTTCGCGGTCCAGGCGGTTCATGCGGAAGGCGTAGAAGAAAATCAGCGCCAAAAACACCAGGATCGAACCCTGCTGCGCAAACCAGAATCCAAGGTCCGTGCCGCCGACGGAGATGCCGGAGAGCAGAGGACGCAGGACGATGCCAAAACCGAAGGATACCAGTGCCCAGATCGCGAGACAGACTGTCACGATCCGGATATTCGTCGACCAGTATTCATTGGCCGATGGTCTTTCCGACATTGTTCCACTCCTTTTTGTTATGTCGCTGGGTTACAGCTTGCGCGCCTCGATCAGCACGACGGGCAACATCCGCCGCGCGGAAAGCAACGGCTCAAACAGTGGCGCGCAAAAAATCAGGTTGTCTGCGTTAGATCCGCCGCGCGAAGCCGCCAGCCCTTGAGCCTGGCAGCCTCGCGGCCGGACTTTCAGTCGCGGTTCATCCGCGTTTCGATCAGGTTTTCGACAACCTGCGGCTCGGCCAGCGTGGAGATATCCCCCAACGCGCCGTAGTCGTTCTCCGCAATTTTGCGCAGGATCCGACGCATGATCTTGCCGGAGCGGGTCTTCGGCAGGCCTGGTGCCCACTGAATAAGATCCGGGCTGGCGATGGGACCGATCTCGGTCCGCACCCAGGCGCGCAGTTCCTTCCGCAGGTCTTCGGTGGGTTCTTCGGAGGCCATGAGAGTGACAAAGCAGTAGATGCCTTGCCCCTTGATGTCATGCGGGTATCCCACCACAGCGGCTTCGGCGACCTTTGGATGGGCCACCAGGGCGCTTTCCACCTCCGCGGTCCCCAGCCGGTGGCCGGAAACATTGATCACATCGTCGACCCGTCCGGTGATCCAGTAATAGCCGTCCTCATCGCGCCGGCAGCCGTCACCGGCAAAGTAGTAGCCGGCGTAGTTGGAGAAGTAGGTCGACATGAAGCGTTCATGATCGCCCCAGACCGTGCGCATCTGTCCGGGCCAGCTGTCTTTGATCGCCAACACGCCCTCTGCCTTGGTCTCGGTGATCTCAGCACCGGATTGTGGTTCCAGGACCACCGGCTGCACACCGAAGAAAGGCGTGGTGGCTGAGCCCGGCTTGGTGGGGGTGGCGCCCGGCAGCGGGGTAATCATGTGGCCGCCGGTCTCTGTCTGCCACCAGGTATCGACGATGGGACAACGGCCCTTACCGACCACACTGTTGTACCAGTTCCAGGCCTCAGGATTGATCGGCTCGCCGACCGTGCCCAGCACGCGCAGCGAAGAGAGGTCGCAGGCTTCGACGAAGTTGTCACCCTGCCCCATCAGCGCACGGATCGCGGTCGGCGCGGTGTAGAACTGATTGACCTTGTGTTTTTCGCAGACCTGCCAGAAGCGGCTGGCATCGGGATAAGTCGGCACGCCCTCGAACATCAGGGTGACGGCCCCGTTGGCCAGCGGCCCGTAGACGATGTAGGAATGCCCGGTCACCCAGCCTACATCGGCCGTGCACCAGAAGACATCGCCGTCATGATAGTCGAAGGTGTATTGGTGCGTCATGGAGGCATAGACGAGATAGCCGCCGGTCGTATGCACCACGCCCTTCGGCTTACCGGTCGAGCCCGAGGTGTAGAGAATGAAGAGCGGATCTTCCGCAGCCATCTCTTCCGGCGCACAGTCGGCGCTCGCAGCCTCCATCTCGGCCAAGACATCAACGTCGCGGCCTTCGACCCAGGTGGTCTGACCGCCGGTATGCTTCACAACAAGACACTTAACTTTGTCCGAGCAGTGCAGCAGCGCGGCATCGGCGTTGGACTTAAGCGGCGTCACGCGGCCGCCGCGCGGCGCCTCGTCTGCTGTGATGACCAGCTTCGCTTCGCTGTCGTTGATGCGGTTCGCCAAGGCGTCGGGCGAGAAACCGGCGAAGACGATAGAATGGATGGCCCCGATCCGCGCGCAGGCCAGCATGGCGTATGCGGCTTGCGGGATCATCGGCAGATAGATCACGACCCGATCGCCCTTGCCGACGCCCTGGGCCTTAAAGACATTGGCCAGACGGCAGACCTGTTCGTGGAGCGCGCGGTAGGTGATGTGCTGCGCGGGTGTCGCAGGATCGTCCGGTTCCCAAATGATCGCGGTCTGATCGCCGCGCGTTGCCAGATGGCGGTCGATACAGTTCGCGGCGACGTTCAGTGTGCCATCCTCGAACCATTTGATCGAAACATCGGGGATCTGGAAATTCGTGTCCTTGACCTTGGTGAAGGGCTTAATCCAGTCCAGCCGGAGCCCTTGCTTGGCCCAGAAACCATCGGGATCAGAAACCGATTCGGCATAGAGGGATTGATAGGCCGCCGCATCCGCGTGGCTTTGCGCTGCAGCAGATTCCGGAACAGGAAAAACGTTATCCAGGGCGGATGGTGCTGATGTCATCTTGCTTCCTCCGGTGAGTTTCGAAGTCTTAAGCCTCGTTAACCATTAGAAAAGCAAACCTAAGTCAAAAAATCAAATATTTGTTTATCTTCAATAAGTTATTTGTCAAAAAATAACAAATTATTCTGTGTGTTTTGTAAATTTCTGTCACTGGTTGTGCTGTAAAACAGGCTGATTTCCTGCAAGAGTCCGGCTGTTGATCCAGCGAATGGGAAGAAGTCGACACCCCTCGTCTAGACCTGTGCGGCGCACAAATTAAGGATTGTTACAGTGAGTGATCGCCTTCGAGCATCGCTATCTGAAGACCCTTCGAGAAGACACGCGCGTGATCGCGTGGCCAGCAAGCAGTTGTCAAAAGCCTGTGAGGCTCGGGGCCGGAATCCACAATCAAGATCGAAGGAGACGCATCGAGGTGAGTCAGATCGCGCTGATCGGCACTGCATCACCGTCTTGGCAGACTGCCCCATTGACCCGGATCGGAGTCTTCCCTGCGACCTCGATCGTCACCTGCCGAAAGGCAGGTCGCCAGGCTCCAGAGTTTTCCCAATCCAGACAGAGATGACCGTCCCGCCAGGCCATCGTCAGCCGGGTCAGGTGGTGGTTGCCTGCAAGGGCGTCAGCAGAGAGACCGTCGTCGTCGTAGACCAGGGAGCGGAATTCGCCGGTGCTCTCCGGCTGCGGAAAGATCTTGAAAGAACGTGTTCTGTCCTGAGCGGTTTCGGCGCGGGTCGTCTCACCTGCCAGCGGCAGCGGGGTGCCGCCCCGGACGAAGAGCGGAATACTGCCCAGATCGACCGGCAGATCCAAAGTCGTGCCGCCCGGATGCCATTGCTCGCCCGCAAAATCCCACCAGCCTTCTTTGCAGGCTGGCAGATAGACCTCTCTCTGCGTCGCGCCCTCCTCGACAACGCTCGCCACCAAAAGATCACGCCCAAGCAGGAAGTCGAACTCGCGATCGCGACACTTGGGGTCATCCGGGTGATCGAGGAACAAGGGACGCAGCATCGGCTCACCCTGCGTGACGGCTCGATAAAGCAGACTGTAAAGATAGGGCATGAGGCGGTAGCGCAACCTAATCGCATCCCGCACCAGCGGCGTTACCTCCGGATACATCCAAGGTTCGTTGACGCTGCCGTCGTCGTTCCAGGAATGGATCGTGAAGCGCGGATGGAAGATCCCGTTCTGCACCCAGCGAAGGAAGAGTTCAGGTTCGGGTTTCCGACCGGCAAAGCCGCCGACATCGTGTCCGACGTTGTAGATACCCGAGAGGCTGAGCCCCAGCCCCATCGGGATGTTCCAGCGCAAGGTATCCCAGTCGGTGCGGTTGTCGCCGGTCCAGGTCTGTGCGTAGCGCTGCGTGCCCGGCGCGGCGCAGCGGGAAATGAGATAGGGCCGACGTGCCGGATCACGCGCTACCTGCGCCTCGTAAGAAGCACGGGTCATCAGTAAGCCATGCAGGGGGCGGATCAGGGCAATGTCTATTGCTTCGCCGAAGCCGGCGCAGCGGGCCGTATCGTCCCAGACTTCGTATTCGTTGTTGTCATTCCAAGTGCTCTCGATGCCTTTGTCGAGCAGTTGCGACGTCACATTGGCCTGCCACCATTTGACCGTGTCGGGATTGGTGAAGTCCAGGTGCGAACCCTGCCCGTCCCAGAAAGCGGAAATCTCCGCCTCCCCGCTTTCGCTGTCACGGATGAAGAGACCGAGATCCCTGGCTTCGCCGTAGCGCGGGTGCTCGTCGAGCATCACCGGCTTGATATTCGCGATTAGATGGACCTGCGCCGCGGCAAAGGCTTCACCCATAGCCGGCGCATCGGGAAAGCGCTCGGTATTCCAGTTAAAGACGTAGCGCTTGTCATTGATCGAGGTGTAGCCGGAGGACATCTGAAAGGAATCGCAGGGGATATCCTCATCGGCGATACGCTCCAGAAAGCCCTGCACCTGTGCCTGTCCGTCCGGCGCGTCGGTATAGGCCATGGACGAACCGGAATAGCCCAAGCCCCAACGTGGCATAAAGGCCGTGCCACCGGTCAGCCAATGCTGCCGCTTGACCACGTCCAGGACTTCCGGCGCCCAGCTCAGGTAATACTGCAAATCGCCATCGGCCGCGCGGAAAGCCCGAAAGGCCGGATGATAGTTGTCCACCTCATTGCCGAGATCGAACCAGCAGCTCGACAGGTTATCGTAATAGAGCCCCATCGCCCCGGTGCCTGGTCGCTCGGTGATGGTGAAGGCAATGTGTTTGTAGAGGGGATCTGTCGTCCTGGCGTCGTAGCCGAGCGCATCGAGGTTACGCATCTCGAAACGCCGGCCGCTGCGCTCGAGCGCGCCGGCCTTCTCGCCCAGGCCGTAAATGCGTTCTCCCTCAAAGCGGCGCAGAAAATGCGCGTTGCGGTGATCACGCCGGCCCAGCATGTAAGCGGCCGTTGGCCGATCCTCCGCAAGATCGATCCAGGGGTCATGAGGTGTCGCGCGGCATTGCCACTTCAAAGCCAACGGGTGGTGAATGCTCAAACGCAGATGGCGAGTCTCAAGAAAGAGCCCCGCGTCGTCATCCAATGTGAAATCGGGGCAGGAAAAGCCTTCGAAGCTTTCGCGGTTACGGCCTTCCCAAGGCACATCCTCCGCCGGTGCTATGGCCCAGGTGCGGTCCAGCCGATAAGCGCCATCCTTCAAAAGCGTGACACGGATCAGGTCGTCTTCCAGGACGCGGATCGAGAGCAGATGACGTTCCTCGACCCGCAGATCCAGTCCATGCGGATGCTTCTGTTCCAGTCGCCAGTCGCGCAGAATCTTCACGGGCCCCTCCTATTCACCGGGCTCTCCTAGTAGCCGAGCAGCAGGCGCGGCAGGAAAAGGCTGAGAGACGGCACGTAGGTGACGATCAACAGCAGGGCAACGAGGACGGCATAGAAGGGCAGCATAGGCTTGATCACCTGCCCGATCTTCACATGTCCGACGGAACAGCCGACGAAGAGCGCGGAGCCCACCGGCGGTGTGCAGATCCCGATGCAAAGATTGAAGGTCATCATCACGCCGAAGTGCACGGGATCCATACCGAGGTCCCCAACCACCGGCAGGAAGATCGGCGTGAAGATCAAGAGCGCCGGGGTCATGTCCATAAAGGTGCCGACCACGAGCAGCGCAAGATTGATGATCAGCAAGAGCACAAGCGGATTGTCGGATAAGGCGAGCAGCGCATCGGAGATCGAATAGGGAATATCGGCGAAGGCCATGGCCTTTGACATGGCGATGGAACAGCCGATCATCAGCAGCACGATGGAGGTGGTCACCGCGCTCTCCAAAACGATGCCCGGCAGCTCCCGCCAGGAGATCTCACGGTACCAGACCATGGCCAGGAAGAGCGTGTAAACCACCGCGACCGCCGAAGCCTCGGTGGCGGTAAAGATGCCCCCGACGATGCCGCCCATGACGATCACGATCAGCCCCAGCGGCAGCATCGCGGCCAGCGCTTTGTCGGCGACCTCTTTCATCGAAGGCCGCGGCGCGACTGGATAGCCGCGGCGCTTTGCGATCACGCCGGCAACCGCCATAAGACAGAGGCCCATCAGGATTCCCGGTACGTAACCCGCCACGAAGAGCGCAGCCACGGAGGTGCCGTTGGTGATCAACGAGAAGACGATAAAGGTGGAACTCGGCGGAATCAGCAGCCCCGTAGGACAGGAGGCAACGTTGACCGCGGTCGAAAAAGCGGGATCATAACCCTCTTTCTTTTGCAGCGGCGCCATAACGCCGCCGACGGCCGCCGCCGAAGCCACAGCGGAGCCGGAGATCGAGCCGAACATCATGTTGGCAATGACGTTGCAGTGGGCCAGCGCGCCCGGCAAGCGCCCGCCCAGCACCTTCGCGAACTCGATCAGGCGCAGGGCAATTCCGCCCCGGTTCATGATGTTGCCCGCCAGGATGAAGAAGGGAATGGCCAGCAGCGTGAAGGAGTCCAACCCCGAGGCCATCTGCTGAGCGACGATATAAACCGACTGCTCGAACGACATGAACAGCAGGAAGGTGAAGAAGGCGGCGAGACCGATGGAGAAGGCGATGGGCACACCCAGCACCATCAGCAGCGCGAAGGACCCGAAGAGGACAGCGACCGATTGGATATCCATACCCTTCGCCCCTAATCCAATGGTCCGCCAGGCGCGGCGGCTTCCGTCCGTTCATTCGGACCGCGGCCCGAGGCCAACAGGTCGCGGAGGAAAATCATGCAGTAGTAAAAGATCGCCGCGCCGGAGAAGGGGATGGCGATATAGATCAGGCCCATAGGCAGCCGCAATGCTGGCGAGACCTGACCGGTCTCCAACGTGCGCGAAACCAAATTGATGCCGCCGTAGATCATGACGATCGCGGCGAAACCGGCGATGGCAAGAACGATGGCCGCGTTGACCGTGAAGCGTTTGGAGCCGGTGGTAATTGAAGGCAGAAGATCGATTGCGAGATGCCGGCGCTGACCCAGCGTGTAGGCGCCGCCCAGCAGCGCCACCCAGATGAAGAGAAAACGGGCCATCTCGTCCGTGACCGTACTGGGCGTCCCTAGAACGTAACGCGAGAAGACCTGCCAAATCACGCAGACCACAAGCACGGCAAAAGCCACGACGATCACCAGCCGCAGGACTGAGTCCACGACACGCGTCACCTGATCCATGTCCTCTCCCTCCGGATTACAAAGTATGAGCTCGTCTGACCATCGCCGATAAGGCGCTTCAATACTCTGCCTTAAGCTCTTGGTGCCTGACATCCTGAAACTGGTCAACCAATTTTGAAAATGGTTGACCGAATTCTCCTATTGGGCGATTAATTTTGCAACGCGGCCGAAGGGCCAGCGAGAAAGGTTTTTTCACCGCCGCCTCCGGAGAAGTGAAAAACGGATGCGGATCAGATCCGTCTATTTGGGAGGATATTTTCATGAAGTTCGCCAAGATTACGGCACTTGCCGCCGCCGGCATGGTCGCGTTCAGCGTCGCTGCCGAGGCCAAGACCCTGCGCTTGAACCACAACAACCCGGAAGATCACCCACTCCATAAGTCTATGGAATTCATGGCAGACCGGGTGAAAGAGCTGACCAACGGCGACCTGAAGATCCGGATCTTCGCCAATGCCCAGCTGGGCACGCAGCGTGAGTCCATGGAGCTGATGCAGAACGGATCGCTCGACATGGCCCGCTCTAACGCTTCCGAACTGGAAGCTTTCGAAGAGTCCTACGGCGCACTGAACCTGCCTTACATCTTTACCTCTGCCGACCACTATTTTGACGTGCTCAGCAGCGACATCGGCGACGATATTCTCGCTGCTTCAGCCGACAAGGGCTTTATTGGCCTGACCTATTACATCGAAGGCGCGCGCTCCTTCTATGCCAATAAGGAAATCCGCTCGCCCGCCGACCTCAAGGGTATGAAGATCCGCGTGCAGCCCAGTCCCTCGGCCATCCGCATGGTCGAACTCCTGGGCGGCAATCCCACCCCAATCGCCTGGGGTGAGCTTTACAGTGCTCTGCAGCAGGGCGTTGTCGATGGCGCCGAGAACAATCCGATGGCGCTGACCAGCGCGCGGCACGGCGAAGTCTCCAAGGTCTATTCCGATGACGGCCACACCATGATCCCCTCGGTGGTGATGATCTCCACGAAGACCTGGGGCGAACTCAGCGCCGATCAGCAAACGGCCCTGCGCACGGCGGCCAAGGAATCCATGCAGTTCCATCGCGAACAGTGGGATGCCATGAGCGCCGCGGCGGTCGAACAGGCGAAGTCCGAACTGGGTGTAAAGTTCATCGAGGTCGAAAAGGGCCCCTTCATCGAGGCAGTTCTGCCGATGCATGAAGAAGCGGCCGCGAAGTCCAAGGTCGTGGCCGACCTGATCGCCCGCATCAAAGCCAAGGCGAAGTAAACCGCAGGAGTCCAACGCCCAGGCTGCGGAGATAAACGATGCTCGAACGCTCTGAGTTGGCGGAGAATGCGCTTCAGGCACTGCACGACGAGGACTATGACGTCCCCTTCAATACGCAGTCGCTGAACCATCAAACGCTGATCTTCACGGGCGGACGGGCATCGCGCAGCCTGAACGGCGACTGGAATTTTTGCGTCGACCTGCTGGATACCGGCCTGCGTCAGAAATGGTTCGAGATGCAGCCGGTGCCACCAGAAGCCCGGACGGAACCCTGGGACTATGACCCCTACATGGGTGAAACGGTTCCGGTTCCCTCCAACTGGGCCGTACTGAAAGAGAAGTGGTACTTCTTTGAGGGCAGCGCCTGGTACACCCGGCCGCTGGACATAGAGACTATTCCCGCCGACAGACGCCAATTCCTGCGCATCGGCGCGGCGGCGTATGACTGTAAGATTTTTCTGAACGGCGAATTTCTGGGCAATCACTACGGCGCCTCGACGCCCTTCTGTGTCGAGCTGACCGGTAAGCTGCGGGCAGGCCGCAACTGGCTCATGGCCTGCGTAAACAACACGCGCACCCGCGACCGGGTGCCCATGCGCAACACCGACTGGTTCAACTACGGCGGCCTCTATCGGGAAGTCGCGCTTTACGAAACGCCGGCAAGCTTTATCCGCGGGCTGTCTGTGTCGTTGGTGCCGGACGGCAGCTTTGGGAAGATCGCCATTGGGGTCGAAGTCGAGGGCTCGGCATCTGGGCCAGCGCGCATTGAAATTCCCAAACTTGGTGTCGCGTCCGAGGTTCCGATTGACGCGGATGGTCACGGCCATCTCATACTCGACGCCACACCGCAACCCTGGTCCCCCGAAAACCCACGCCTCTACGATGTCGTGGTCACCCTGGGCGAAGACCGGGTCACAGACCGGGTCGGCTTCCGTCAGATCAGCCGCCAGGGCACCGAGATTCTGCTAAACGGCACTCCCCTCTTTTTGCGCGGCATCTCGGTGCATGAAGACGATGCTGAGCTTGGCAAGGTCACCAACGAAGAGGATCTGCGCCGGCGCTTTGCCCATGCCAAGGAATTGGGTTGCAACTTTCTGCGCCTGGCGCATTACCCCCATCACGAGCGCGCCGCGGAGCTGGCGGATGAAATCGGCCTGCTGCTCTGGGAAGAGGTGCCGGTTTACTGGGCGATAGACTTCGCCAACCCGGCCACTTACCGAGACGCCGAAAATCAGCTGCTGGAACTGATCCGGCGCGACCGCAATCGGGCCAGCGTCATCATCTGGTCCGTTGGCAACGAAAACCCCGACACAGACTCGCGGCTGGACTTCATGCGGCGGCTCGCAGAGGCCGCCAAGACGGCCGATCCCACCCGCCTGACCTCGGCGGCCTGCCTGGTCAATCACTCCAGGAACCGGATCGAAGACCGCCTGGCCGATCATATCGACGTCATCGGCCTGAACGAATACTACGGCTGGTACGAAGAGAATTTCGAAGACCTCACCGAGATCGGCGCGAACTCGCGCCCCGACCGTCCGGTGGTGATCACCGAGACCGGCGCGGACGGTGTGATCGGTCCGCAAGGGCCTAAAACCGGCCTGTTCAGCGAAGACTATATGGCAGAAGTCTATCGCAAACAGATCGAGACCCTCCGCCCGCTCGACTATGTCAAAGGCATGTCGCCCTGGATCCTCTACGACTTCCGGGTCGAGCGCCGGCAGAACATCTTTCAGCAGGGCTATAACCACAAAGGACTGATCGCCGCCGACAAAGCGACAAAGAAGAAGGCCTTTCATATCCTCGCGGATTATTACCGGGAAATCGCGGCGCGGAACGATCGGCGGCCTGCCGACGCGATGGAGGGGCCATGAGCGAAACGCCGAGCAAACGCCGCTATCAGGAGGTCGCGCAATCGCTGATCGAGCGGATTGTCCGCGAGGACTTCAAAGCCGGCGACAAGTTTCCGACCGAGCGCCAAATCTCCATGGAAATGGGCATCAGCCGCTCGCTTGTTCGCGAGGCCTTCATCATGTTGGAAATCGAGGGCTACCTCGATGTCCGCAAAGGCTCAGGCAGTTACGTGACCGACGGCAGTCAAGCGCAATCCCGCATAACGCGGATCGACTTCGGCCCTTTCGAACTTTTGCAGGCCAGGCAGTTACTGGAAAGCAGCATTGCCGGCTTCGCGGCCACCACGGTGACAAAGGCGGATATCGTCAATCTGCGCGAAACCCTGGAGCTGGAACGCCGCGCCATCGAGAACAAGGTCGAGGACTACGACGCCGACCGGCAGTTCCACCGTCTGATCGCCGAAGCCACCCAGAACAGTGTGCTGGTCGCACAGGTCGAAGATCTTTGGTCGAAGCGTGAAGCCAGCCCCATGTGGGACCGGCTTCACAATCGTATCTTCGATTTCAGTTACCGGGGCAAATGGCTCGACGACCACGCGGTCATTCTCGAGGCCCTGCGCCACCGCGACGCGGATGGTGCCCGGCAGTCCATGTGGCAGCATCTGGAGAACGTCCGGCAGACACTGCTCGAACTGTCCGACGTGGGCGACCCGGAGTTCGACGGCTATCTCTATTCGCCAACGGTTTCGGCTGGCTGAAGAGAGACCGCAGAGGGCGTGACGCCCCCTGCCCGTCGCCCTTGAGAACTTACCGCTGTTGCGGTTCCAGCGCGGCCGCCGCCTTTGCCAGACGCACCAGGTTCACGAACTCGTTGCGATATCCGAAAGGATCTTCACCTTTGGCCGACTGAGCCAAGGCAATCACATCGTCATAGGTGAAGTCGCCGGTGTAACGGCCGCCGCGCAGGATCTGTCCGAAAGCCGCAACTGCAGCCGCGAAACGAGCGGACTGCGGGGCCTGCTCCGCAGAGGGCACTTCCTGCGAGGTCTCGACGGCGGTCGAGATCAGCGTGCTGCTGTCACTCTCGGGCAGCTTATAGCGGATCTTGAGAAAGCCGTACTCGCCGTCCCGACCGCTCGCTTTGGGTTCAGCCTCCGCCTGATAACGCAGGGGATCGATTTGACGCGCAGCACTGCCCGCAGGGGTAAATTCATAGAGCGCTGTGACCGAGTGGCCCGCGCCGATGTCTCCAGCATCGACCTTGTCATTGTTGAAGTCTTCCCGGTTTAGCATGCGGGTTTCGTAGCCGATGAGCCGGTATTCGCTCACCATCGCCGGATTGAATTCCAACTGCAGCTTCACGTCCTTGGCGATGGTGAAGAGCGTCGCGCCAGCCTGCTCAACCAGGACCTTGCGGGCTTCGTTCAGCGTGTCGATGTAGGCTGCATTGCCATTGCCGTTCTGGGCCAGAGCCTGCATGAGCTGGTCGTTATAGTTACCGTGTCCGAAGCCCAGGACGGACAGGGTCACGCCGGTCTTACGTTTCCGTTCGACGAAACCCTTCAGTTCCTCGACGTCGGATATGCCGACGTTGAAATCGCCGTCCGTCGCCAGGATGACGCGGTTAACGCCGCCCTCCTCCATCTGGCGTTCAGCCAACTGGTAGGCCTGGCGGATACCTTCGGCGCCCGCTGTCGAGCCGCCCGCATGCAGGCGGTCCAATGCCGACAGGATCTTGTTTTTGTCCTCGGCGCGCGTCGGCTCCAAAACCGTGCCGGCGGAGCCCGCATAGGTGACGATGGCCACGGTATCGTCAGCTTGAAGCGAAGACAGCAGCAGCTTGAAAGAGTTTCTCAGCAGGGGAAGCTTGTCGGGCGATTCCATCGAGCCCGAGGTATCGATCAGAAACACCAGATTGGCCTTGGGCCGTTCGCTGGCCGGCAGTTCGAAGCCCTTGATGCCGACCCGCAACAGCTTGGTGTTGACGTTCCAGGGCGAGGGCATGACCGAGATATTGGCTTGGAAGGGCTCGTCCCGGCTGTCCGGTGTTTCGTAGTTGTAGTCGAAGTAATTGATCAGCTCCTCGACCCGCACCGCATCTTTCTGCGGCAGGACCCCGCGATTGAGCGCGCCCCGCACGAAGGCATAGGAGGCCGTATCGACATCCACCGAAAAGGTCGAGACCGGATCTTCGGTGACCAGCTTTAAAGGATTGGGCGTGATGTCCTCGAACTTGTCACGCCCCTGATCTTGATAACCGGGGGCCACGATGTCACTGCGGTCGGCCAGGCCCCGCGCCTGCTTAGCCTCCATGCGCGAACCCATCGGCGCTGGCGCTAGAGCCTGTCCAGGTCCTTGGATGGCAGTCGAAGACACAGCCGCACCTCTCGCCAAAGGCTCTGGCGACGCTTCCGACATTCTCTGGACCTCTGCCGGCGAGGATGCCGAACCTCCGCCAAACGCACCAAATACGTCCTCTTGGTCTGCAGGCGCGCGAGCGTGTTCAATTTTCTCGCCATAGCCATAATCGACATGAAGGCGTTCTACGATCTGGCTGAAGTTGACAGTAATAAAAGCCACAACGGCAAGGCTCACGCCGCTTGCCAAGAGGTATGAGAGTTTCGGTCGGGTCAAATTCATCGTCGGTTTCCTTTTCAGAGCGGTGCGCAATGCGTACACCCGCCCCTTAAGACGCACGCCGATGCCGCTTCCTTGGCGGACCCGTTCATTTGCTTTTTGAAAGCCTTCCATCGCAGCCTGAAGCGCGGTCTCGCGCACGGCAGCCTCGGGCCGGATGGGTTCCTGGTCCCGGAACGCCTGTTTCATTCTCTCCAGTTCGTCGCTCATGCTTCCGCTTTCGCCAGCGCTTTGAGTTCCTTGCGCAGCTGATGCATGCGCCAGGACACCGTCGACTCCTTGATATCCAGAATTTCCGCCGCCTGCGCGTGGCTCATGTCCTCGGCCAACACAAGAATCGCCGTCTCGCGCAGATCCGGCCCAACCCTCTCGAGAGTTTCGTAGAGCCACAGCATTTCGCGCGCCCTTTCGGCCTCTGCGCCGCGACGCAACTCCGAGACCTCTCCGTAGGTCGCATGCAGCTTCGTCGTCGCACTTTGCCGCCGATGATGATCCCGCGATGCGTTGACGATGATCCGGTAGAGCCAGGTGGTGAAGCGCGCACTGCCTTTGTAGGACGTAAGCTTCCCCGCCAGCGAGGCACAAACGTTTTGCGAGATGTCTTCTGCGTCTTCCCGCAGGCCGGTGAAGCGATAAGCGATACGGTAAATTGAGTCGTAGTGCCGCTCGAGCAGCAGCTTAAAGGCTGCCGCGTCGCCGTTACCGGCCTGTATGGCCAGTTCGCTATCGCTGGTTTCCATGCGCATCGTCAGTGATTAGACGGATGAAAACAGCAATTCCTTGGCGGGACCGAGAAAAAATTGTGGCGCACCGCACTTTTACGGCGTTCATGCCGCAGGAATGCAGGATCCAGCTTGCCTATGAACTGGAACTCTAAACACTAAGCTTCTTCGGGAATCTTCCGTTTTCTGTTCGCCAGAACAAGAATGAAAACCGATGCCGCAATAAAGAGGACGGCGAGCGGTGATTTGAGCAGGAACAAGCCGTCGCCGCCGGAGGCGGAATAACCGCCCCGGATGTATTCCTCGAGCCGCGGCGACAACAGAAAGCCGATCACAAACGGCAGGATCGATATGTCGAGCCTTTTAAGGACATAGCCGATGAGACCGAAGATCAAAAGAACCCAGACCCCGATAAAGCCGCCGTCCTGAGCGTACACAGCCGTGAGGGTGATCAGCAGCACGACCGGCAACATGATCGACTTGGGAACCTTGACAAGGATGCCGAGCGAACGCAGGAACGCACCGCCGACCGTCCAGTTCATGATGTTGGCAAGCATCATCAGAGTAAACATCGCAAAGGCGATGACGAGATCGTTGTTGATGATCGTGCCGTAGTCTTCGATGACCTTAATCTCGGTGAATCTGAAGACTTGAGGGCCGAGCGTAAACTCACCGACCGACTCCACAGCCAGGATAATGAAGACCGCAGCGAAATTGCCTGGAATGCCGAGGCTCATCACGGGGATCAGGTTCGCGCCGGAGACCGCCGAGTTCGCGGCCTCTGTCGCGGCCACGCCTTCGGGTAGTCCGGTCCCGAACTTTTCGGGTGTTTTCGAGAAGCGTCTGGCGACGTCGTAACCGAGCGTCGCGGCGAGCGTCGTGCCGATCCCGGGCAGCGCCCCGATCGCGGTCCCGATCAAGGCCGAAACCCCGATCCTCGGGAGCAGCTTGCGCCGTTCCGACCAAGAAAATGCGTTGTCTCCGAGGACCGTGTCGACCGCGGCGCGGAGGTTTCGCGCCCTTTTGCGGACCTCCTCTTCCAGTCCGATGAACACTTCGCCGATGATAAGGACGCCCAGAATGGCGGCCGTCAGTGGCAAGCCGTTCCCGAGTTCCACAATCCCGAAAGTCATGCGCGGACCGGCGCCGGAGAGTGTGGAGCCAATCAGGGCCAGCAACATACCCAAGACTCCGACCATGAAGCCTTTCATAGGCGAAGAGCCCGCGACGGCGGCCATGAAGGAGAGCGAGAGGATAATCAGCGCACCCTTTTCCGGCAGATCGAGAATGCTTTCGATCAGAACCGCGAGAACGGGCGCAGCCACAAACAGCACCAGATCGCTGACCGTATCGCCGCAGACGGAGCTGAAATGTGCAACCTTCAACGCCTTGGGTCCCTGACCGTTCTTGGTCATGGGATGGCCGTCGAGCGTCGTCAAATAGGCATCCGGCGTGCCCGGCGTGTTGAAGAGAATGGCGGGCACCGCGCCCCCGACGGTCGCACCTTTCATGATGCCGATCAGAAATCCCAGGATCGGCAAGAGCGCTTCATCGTTGACGCCGAAGATCCAGATCAGGATCGGAAGCGAGAGCGCCATGGCGAAGGGCCCGTTGAGTCCCGGTGTCGCGCCGATGGCAATACCGGTCATCAGGCCACCGAAAACCATGGCAAGCGGCAGCCAGTCGAACGCGCCCTCCGCGGTGAAGAAAACCTCCATCACGCCGCGCAGGATGTACTCGAATACGATCTCCATAGCGGGGGCCTCAGAAGTCCGCGTTCGGCGGCAGGAGCACGTTTCTCAGCGCGACGTCGAAGAGCAAAATTGCAACGACAATCACCGCGATAACGGTCATCAAGGCGACAGGTCGGACCCGCCCCTCTGCCCAGGCGATCAGCACCAGCGTCATGACCGAGGCGCCGGCAACGTAGCCGAGATACTTATAGGGCACGCTGTCGGAGAAATTTCGGTAGGTCCCCTCCAAGACACCCGCGGCATTCAAAACCGCGACAGTCAGAGGACCAAGCCAATACATCAGACCAAGCCCAATCCCGACGACCGCCAGGAAACCCGCCAGAAACTTGAGGTTCGGCAAAGTGATACCGCCGGCCTCACGTCCCTCAGCGCGGGGCTGCCGGCTGCGCCAGGACAGAATGATCTGAATGACACTCAATCCCGCAAGAAGACTGGCGAGAATAATTGGAAAGAAGGCGTCGCCCGGCTCCTCCCGGCCGACGGAATTGATGAAAAAAAATCCCGTCGGGATGTCGGCCGGAAACCAGAAGAACAAGGCCCAAAGGGCAAAAGCGAGCAAAGCGGCACCGAACCCGATATCCCACGGGTTCAGCGCCCCAGCCTTTCTTTCACCCCCAGGCCACATTGCTACTTAACCAGCTTGATCATCTCTTGATTGGCGACAAGGTTGGCTCTGAGCTGTTCCAAGAGCGCGTCACCGGAGGTGAACAAAGGACCGGGAGGATATTGCTTGGTGACGAACTTGGCGGTCTTCGAATCCTTGTTCTTCAGAACCGTGTGAACCGCTTCCGTGATTGCCTTGGCGGCTTCCGGATCCATGTCTTTCGGCCCGACCAGCAGAAACTGGAATCCAAGCCCGGTCTTCATGACGCCGCGCTCGATCAAGGTTGGGGTGTCCGGCGCCTGAACCAGCCGGGACGGCTCAGCAGCAGCCAAGATGACGAGCTCGCCAGCCGCGACCAGTGGGCGTTGAATGCCGCCGCCCCAGCCGACGTTGGCGTCCTGCGCAACCAAGGCGTTGACGGCCGACTTGCCGCCTTTACCGCGCAGATGATTGACACTGATCCCGTAGTGCCGGGCCACCAGCTCCGCACCGGCTTGCACCTGATCGCCCCAGTTGGCCCAGACGATGTTCGTGCCGGATTTCGCCGCCGCGACCATATCGTCGAGGTTTTTCCAGCCGCTGTCCGCACGCGCCAGGATCGCCATCTGGGAACCCGCGGTCATCGTCAGAAAGGTAAAGTCGTCGATGTTGATGTTTTTACCGGCCGGGAAATCGAACGTCGAATTGATCGCGAGCCCGATGGTCTGACCGTCCTTCGGCGCATCTTTCAGCTGTGCCGCCATGACGCGGCCACCGCTTCCGGCTTTGTTTTCCGGGATGATCCGCCAGCCTTTGAGGGTCTCGAGTTCTTCGGCGAGCGCGCGTGCCTGTGTATCGGTGCCGCCGCCGGCGCCGAAACCAATCCAGAAACTGATCGGCCCCTTCGGCGCCCACTCGGCGAGGGCGGGTGACGCCGCCAACGTGACAACGGCGGCACATGCCAATGTGGTTAGTCTTTTCATCGGGTCTTACTCCTCTCTGTACATCTGCGGTTTGTTGTTATCGGGCCGGTTCTCTTCTCGTTGGCTCGTTCAGCCCTCTTTGCCGGCCGTCCCACTCGGGCTATCGAAGTTCAATGACTATGGCTCTCCGCAATCTCCACAGGCGGATGATCCGGCGAGAGCTGGTAACGCTGAAACAGGAACGGCCTGTCGCCGAAAGTGAAGTCGACGATGTCCCATACGGTTCCGTAGGACCCGCGCTTCAGCATCAAAGCTTCACAGGCCTGGTCATTCAGGATCCGGCAACCGAACCTGTGTTCCATGCGGATCGATGGCAGGTTGAAGGTTTCGATCAGGCTCCGGTGAAGTGACCGGCCATGCAGATTCTCCAACGGCATCTGCAGGAACTGTTCGCCGTGTTCTGGCTTGAAGTAGATGCTCGAGAAGGCGGGCGGCTGCTGATCGAACCAGACCAGGCGGTCGATCCGCACCGTGCGTTCCACGGATAAAACCTCGGACCAGGCCCCTTCCTGCTCGTCCGGTTCGACCGCCAGCGTGCGGACGAACGGCAGCATGATTTTACCCGTCACCGGATCCTTGAAGCGGTAAACGAACACCTCGTTTACCTGGGACTGGCGGTCGTTGATGAAGGTGCCGGTCTTGCGGTTGCGGACCACGAAGCCATCCGAAGCCAGCTTCGACATTGCCTTCTGTATCGTGCCCATGCTGACCGGCAGCTTTCGGGTCAACTCGGCCTCTGTCGGGACCCGTTGTCCCGGGAGGAAAACACCCGAAATCACGCATTCGACGAAGGCATCTGCAAGCCGCAGATACTTCGGCCGGTCCCTGCCTTCGGCTTGGGCGGCGATCGAGTCGACCAGGGCATCGGTGGCTATTTGTTCCGTCACGCGCAGGCTTTACATAATAGTTTTAGATTTTATACTATATAGTATATTGAAGCTCTATCAGGTCAAGGACGAACATTTCCCATGGGCGTAACGCCATGAAGATCACGTTGCTCGGCACCGGAACACCAGCCCCATCATTGACAAGACAGAGTTCGGGCTACCTGATCGAAGTCGGTAACGACGTGATCGCGATGGACCATGGGCCGGGGACGCAGCATCGTCTGCTGGAAGCGGGAAGCCACCCGACGAAGGTCTCGCACCTCTTCATCAGCCACATGCATTATGATCATATGCTCGATTACCCGCGCCTTTTGCTGCAACGGTGGGATATGGGTGCGGGGAAAATTCCCGAACTGAAGGTCTACGGCCCCCAGCCTTTAATACGGATAACGGACAGGATTATCGGTGAGGACAGCGTCTTCGGCCTGGACATAGAATCACGTGTCAGCCATCAGGCGAGCAAAGACGTCTATGTCTCCCGCGGCGGAGTGTTGCCGCGCAAAAAGCCGGCGCCAATCCTGCGCGAGGTCGTGCCGGGCGATGTGATCGAAGGTGACGCCTGGCGGGTAACGGTCGGCGAAGCAAATCACTTCCAACCGATTCTGGACTGTCTCGGGTTTCGGCTGGAATCGGAGGCCGGTGTTCTTGTGTACTCCGGCGACAGCGGCGGCGTGCCGGAGAGTATGATCGAGCTTTCCAAGAATGCGGACATGCTGATCCACATGTGCCATTTCGCGTCCGGCATGGAACCGACGGATGCTTACCGCCAGGCTTCCGGCAATCACATGGACATCGCCGAGGTCGCAAGGCGCGCCAACGTCAGGACTGTTGTGCTCTCGCATATGATCCACCTGCTCGACAGGCCGGGCGTGATGGAACGGCTGGTCGCCGAAATGAAGACCATTTATGACGGCAATATCGTTATCGGACGGGATTTGATGTCTCTTTCACTCGATGTGGCGTATCCGCACAGGGTCGATTGAGCCGAGGAGTTTTATGATCGAAAAGCGCACCCAGGTCTCGGCGGAAACCCACGCCATCGCCGCCGGGCACGATCTCGCGACGAAAGCAGGCCTGGCGGTTCTGGAGGATGGCGGCAATGCCGTCGATGCGGGCGTTGCCGCGGGCATCGCGCTCGGTGTCCTGCACAGTGACCTGGTGAACTTTGCAGGCGTTGCGCCGATCATGATCCGGATGGCGGAGACCGGCGAGGTTGTGACCATCGACGGCCTTGGAGTTTGGCCGCGTGCCGCGTCAGCCGGGTTCTTCGAGCGCGAGTTTGGCGGCGCGATCCCAACCGGCATTCTGCGCACGGTGGTCCCTGCCGCCCCGGCGGCCTGGATCAAGGCCCTAGAAACCTTCGGCAGCATGTCATTCGCCGAGGTCGCTTCTTTTGCCGTCCGCTACGCCCGCGAGGGTTTTCCCGTTTATCCAGTGTTCGCGAACTTCATCGAAACGAACCAGGAGGCCTATCGGCAACACGCCGCCTCCGCAGAGATTTACCTTCCAGGCGGTGTCCCCCCGAAAGTTGGCGAGCTTTTCAAGCAGCAGGATCTGGCGGACACACTGCAATACATGATCGACCAGGAAACGGCCGCAGGCGGCGACCGGAGAAGCGGCCTGAACGCGGCCCGCGATGCTTTCTACAGAGGTGACATCGCACGGACCATTGCCGAGTACCACGCCAGCAACGGCGGTTTCCTCTCCTACGAAGACCTGGCGTCCTTCGATGTCCGCTTCGAGGCACCGCTGGCTGTGCCATTCGGGGGCATCGACCTATACACCTGCGGTGCATGGTGCCAGGGCATTTCCTTCGCCCAGACAATGAGCATGCTTAACCGGCTCGACCTCGGAGCCCTCGAGCACAATTCCGGTAACTACATTCATACCCTGACCGAAGTCTTCAAGCTGGTGTTTGCCGACCGGGAAGCCTTTGTCGCGGACCCTTCTTTCGTCGAGGTTCCGATCGATGCACTGCTTGAGCAGACATATCTTGCGGAACGCTGCAGAGCGATCGATCCGCGGAAGGCCTGCCCAGAGATGCCGAGCCCAGGTGCCCCTTGCGGTGTCGCCGCCGAAATCGGCAGCCAGAATCAAAGTCGCCCTTCGGCCCTGCGGAAAACGGACGGCGATCCCCACGACACGGGTTGGAAGGATCCGGGGGCGCTGACTGATCCGGCATCCGCCGACACCTCTTACGTTGCGGTTATCGACCGTCATGGCAACATGTTCTCGGCAACGCCAAGCGACACTTCGGCCGACAGCGTCGTCATTCCCGGCACCGGATTGTGCCCGTCCTCGCGGGGGTCGCAATCCAGGGGCGTCAGCAATTCAATCAACGCCGTCGCGCCCGGCAAACGACCCCGGCTCACGCCCAATCCGGCGTTGGCCGTAAAGGACGGAAAGCCGCTTCTGGCGTTCGGCACGCCTGGCGGCGACGTGCAGATTCAGGCGATGGCACAGGTCTTTCTCAACATGTTCCTGTACGACATGAACGTCCAGGAAGCGGTACAGGCGCCTCGCTTCGCGACATACAGTTTCCCGTCATCCTTTGCGCCGAATGCCTATCATCCCAACCTGTTGACCGTCGAAGACTCCATCCCGGACGAGGTTTTCGCGGAACTGCTGGCGCTCGGCCACAAGGCGGAGCGCTGGCCGGACGGCACCTGGAAGGCAGGCGGCGTGCTTGCCGTCCACCGGCACCCGGACACGGGAGGTATCTATGCCGGCGCCGACCCCAGACGTGCCGGCACTGCGCGGGGGCGCTGACGTCATGACGCCAGAGGACACCGCCGAGGCTCTAGACAGCTACGCGAAGACCGTGTCGGCTGCGCCGAATCAGCATAGTATCTTCGTTGCTGCGGAAACCGCGGCGCAAAGTCTGATCGGGCACCGCCTCTTCACGATCATGCGGTTCGATGCAGCGCATATGGTGGTCGAGCGCGTTTATTCGAGCAATCCTCAAGCCTATCCCATCGGCGGACGCAAGCCGAAGCGCGACAGCGAATGGCGGCGGCGTGTACTCGAGCAGGGCGAGGTCTTCATCGGCCACGACAGTGACGATATTCGCTGGGTGTTCGACGACAGCGCTCTCATCCTGAGTCTGGGCCTAACCGCCGTTCTCAACATTCCGATAAAGTCCGAGGGACGTGTCGTCGGCACGATGAACATGCTTGACCAGACGGCCCACTACAAAGCACAAGATGCCAAAATCGGCGCAGTTATCGCGGGTCAGCTGGCAAGTGTCATCGATGTCCGTTCACCGGCATCAGGATGATCGCAAAGACTGAATTCGTGGAAGGTGGATTTTGCCGCCTATTAGTGACCAGCTGGTTACAAAACTAGCCACAAAAAATTGGCATCCCCAAGGGGAGTCGAACCCCTGTTTCCGCCGTGAGAGAATTAAAACGCGTACACCAGCGAACAGCCATGAAAACTCTATCTTATTGATTTTTATAATTTCATGTTCATGTGTGTTCGTGCTTGTTCGCCCTTATTCCACCCTGTATATTACCTAAAAATACCTAAAAATTTTCTCCCGCCCCTTCTGCAAGGTCCCCATGCCCAGAACGGTTCGCGATGCAAAGCTGGAAACACGCACCGCCCGCACGCGCCTTAGCCCCCAACATGAACCCTATTGGCGCTCGCTCGATGGGGGCCGACATTTGGGTTACCGCAAGGGTGTGAAAAAGGCGTCCTGGCTGGCACGCCTGCGCATGGATGACGGTAAGTACCGTAAGCAGGTTCTTGGGTTGACCGACGATACGGCTGAGGCTGACGGCAACGCCATACTATCGTATTCACAAGCGCAGGAGAAAGCGCGGCGCTGGTTTACGCAGTTGGCCAACGGTGCAAGCGTCATGGAGAATGACGAAGCGCCTGAAACGCTCTGTGACGTAATGCTCAGTTATCTCGACTGGTACAAGCTGCACCGTAAGGGCTATGTCGCGGTTGCCTACAACGTCAACGAACACATCATCCCCAAGCTGGGCGGCATCAAGGTTGCCGATCTAAACGATCCGGCTAAGTCACGGGCCTTGATGCGGCGCTTCACGAAGTTTCATCATGAGTTGGCCACTTCCCCCGCGCGCTTGCGCACCCGCAAAGGGGAAACCCAGAAGTACCGGGAAGCACCGACCACCCCAGACGAAGAGCGCGCCAGAAAGGCATCTGCCAATCGTATTCTGACCTCCTTGAAAGCGGCCCTTAACCGGGCTGAGCTTGATGGAGATATCACCACGGATGCGGCGTGGCGCAGGGTCGCACCCTTTCGCAATGTGGATGCGCCTAAAATCCGCTATCTGTCAAAGGAAGAAGTGGTGCGGCTGGTCGATGCCTGTGGTCCCGACTTAAAGCCCTTGGTGCAGGCTGCGGTGTTGTCTGGTTGCCGTTATGGCGAACTCACCAGATTGAAGGTATCGGATTTTAGTGCGGGGTCGGGTTCGCTCTATATCGCTGAAAGCAAATCAGGCAAGGCGCGCACGGTGTATCTAACGGATGAGGGCGTGTCTTTCTTTGAGCAGCATATAGGTGACAAGCAAGGTGAAGATCTGGTCTTGACTCATGACGACGGGTCTGAATGGAAGAAGTCTCAGCAGGGCCGTCCCATGCGGGAGGCTTGCGAACGGGCCGAGATTGTTCCGGCCATCAGTTTTCATATCTTGCGGCACTGCTACGGCTCAAGGCTGGCCATGCAGGGCGTCTCTATGAAGGCCATTGCCCAGCAGCTTGGTCATGCGGATACCCGCATCACTGAAAAGCACTACGCCCACCTGTCCGCCGACCATGTGGCCGAGGCTGTGCGGGGCGCTTATGGGACTTTGGGGGTTTTGCAAAAGTAAAGCCTGCCTCTTCTACAAGTTCCTTAGACATAGAGACTCTTCAAGAACGCTACGCTAGTCTTCAGACGGCGACGCCACGTTGATCGCGCTGAGTAGCTGCCAGATCGATTTTGTACACCGGTGATGCCGAAGGTCGAGAAGAGGGAGCGTCGCAGACCGCTCCTGCAACAGCAACAGAACGGTTTCTAATCGATAACGCTGGCACCCGACCAATCGCTTCTGGTGGACTTTTCGGCTGCAAAAAAAAGTGATTGCAGCAGCAGGCATTGAGCTTGAGAGTTATGTTATCCGCTATGTAGTGCGAATATTATGGCTCTGTTGCAATTCTTATCCTTGGTGCGACAAGCGGATCTTTTACATTGGTTTTTTTGTTTTCATGAGTGCGTTCAAAGGTCTGCATTTCACGATCGGGGACAATCGCCGCTAGCGTACGACCCTGCCCCGACCGGAACCGACCCCATGTCAGAAGGTAACTTCTTCCTTGCCACCAGCCACAAGTGTGACGATGTCACCATTGCTAACATCGATATCGCCGCCCTCCGTCTTTCTCTTACGCGCTAGCATCGAGACAGCGTAGACTCCAGCGGGAAGTTCGCCGATCGGATGTTTCATTGTGCCTGGCGCCACATTGACTTCATGCGTTATAGGCCCCGCCACCTTGAGGAAAATGTTTCCGATGTATGTCTCCGAATCAGCGAAGGTGACTAGAATCGCCCCGGGTCGCGCACTTTGCTTCCGCGCTGCGTCTTCTTCTTGTCGTTCCTTGACCAGAGCATCAAACTTCACCTGCAGCTTCTGCTCATGCCTACTAATCTTCTTCTCAAGTCCCGTCATTGCAGCGTTCAATTCCTGAATCCACTGGCTCGTCTCCGACGAGACCTGTTGCTGTGCCTTTTCGATATACTCGTCATATAAAGCGAGTGCACCCGCGTATGTTGCTGGCTCCGTTTTTTGCTCGGGACCGTGAAAGGAATGAGCCCAGGCGGATTCGAAATCTTTCTTGATGTCTTCCAGAGCCATCTTTGTGACAACAAACCGCATCCAGCTCCTGGAGATCAGGAAGGTCTGGTCAGCCGCGAAGACCAGGCCACCCAGGATAACGGCGTAGTAGCCATAAAGGGTAAGGTCGAACTGCGTGAGGCCTCCTACTCCAGCTACATTGCTCGCCGCCACAATCGGCAATACGGCACCGACCGCCAGACACGACAAGGCAACAAACCGTATTGCCCAGGACATGCACTTTCTTACTGGTATGCGCACATCGTAATAGGTGATTTTCTCGTCTAGATAAGCCAAGGCTGCATTGTAAACATTATCGAACGACGACTCTTCAGTGTATTCCAACGTCATTAGCTTCTTGCCTCCCATTCTGCCCGGCGCAAGTTGTCGCGACGGATCGGATCAGATGGATAGATCGGCGCCTCTTGCAGAGCACACCTGAGCTGCCCGCGCTGGGCAGCTCAGGTGGCCGGCTTTACCGTCCAAAACTCGGTGTTTCGGAGAGGTTCCATTTCAGGTTAAACAGCATGAAGCTCTCATCACTGGACTCGCTCTCCCCATCCTGCGTGCCCACAGATGCCTTGAGATAGAGACTCTCCGTCAACCTGTACTCCGCACCGAGCGTGTAACGCCAGATGGCTTCGTCCGATGCATCGTCCCGCCAGTTTTGAATGTGCGCCACCTCGCCCAGGAAGTTCAGGTCACTGCCGCCCTTCTTGTCGAATCGACTGATGTCAAAACCAATAATGCGGAGTTGCCCCGAGAGGGTCAGGCTGTCTTGCTCGACAAAAGTGTTCGGCATGTCCGGCAAGGGCGCCTCTTCGTCCATACGATAGCGTCCGTGAACAATCAGTTGGGCTGTATCTCGAAGCATCGGGATCTCCTCGAAGCCGTAGGCCAGGCTCGAATAGATCGCCATCCCAGACCATTCCAAGTCACCGACGTCGCCACTTGGGCTGATCCACGTCGGGGCCAGGCCAAAATTCCAGGCCGACGCGTTCCAACTCGCTTCCTCGTGCGCATCACGGCAGGCCTTCACTTTTACGGGCGCGGCTGTAATTTCGTGTTCCGGCAAAAGATCTTCGAACTGCACGGCTTCCGCCGCCAATTTCCCAAGCTGGATCTGCTCTTGCAGGTTCTCAGACTTGGTCGCATCCGAAACCTCCTCTTCGACTATACGCTTGGCGTTTTCATCGAACGGACTGAATGCTTGCCCCATCCGTTTATTCAGTTCTTGGTTAAACTCCTGGTTTTCGGATGTTAACCTCTTCAACCCATTTACAAGACATGTTGGAAGTCCGTGTCCGGATTTAAGGCGGGGGTCACCGCGATCCCACAACGTCAGAGTGAGACCTGCCGCAAGCCTTACAGCTTCGTCATCCGTCGTGCCCTTCGCCGTCGCGAGCGACAATCCCGTCCCGCTAAGCAGCCGAACACCATAGCTGTCATTGTACTCGCCGATAGTCGTCTCCTCGTTTCCGCCAAGGAGCAAGTACGGACTTGTTTCGAACGCCAGCCCTGTTTGCAGCTCCCCACTCGGATCCAATCCCTCCAGAACACCGACCACTAGCTGGCGCGGACTGGATGGCCGCACAACTGTCTCAGGTGTAACGTCCAGCACCGTGATCGCCGGCACATCCGGCACAGCAAGATCATCTGCTGTTTCCTTAATCGGTGTTCTCTCGAGCTTCCCGCCTTTCTTGTCAAACTCCATCTTGTCGATTTGTTCTTTCGCCTTGCTCCACTCCTGGTTCAGGATGTCTTCTTTTTTCTCAATTAGTTCATCTAACGCGCTATCCCTTGCTTCATAGTAGTCTTCTAACCCTGTGATTTTCGCTTGCGCAAATACTTGACCAATTGGCAGCAAACTCAGCACTGCGACTGAGAACAGACCGCTTCTCACCATCGAACCGCTTTTCATCGTAACTCTCCGCCAGACTTGTGAGATGAGTGTCTATGCCCGTGCAGCAAACCTGCCGCGCCCGATGACAATCTTCTCGCCCGCCAGCTTTCCTTTCTTGACAACTGGACTGCCTGGCAGGTCATCGCCGTTCTGCTTAAAACTAAGGCGGACAAAATACTCTTCGCCAGGTTCGTCTTCTGGCGCAGCGATTGTTATCGCCCAGAGAATTACCTTCGAGTTGAGATCGGAAGGATCGATGGGGAGCTTGTAGATGTCGGGAGCAGCGTCAATGTTGTTGCCCTCCATTTTTGAACCTTCGATTAAGTTCCCTTTGCTGTCGTGCAGCGACGCGGAATATAGACCCAGCTGTTTCTCTCCAAAGAAAACTTCGAACACTACGTCTGGTCCTTTGGGGTCAAATTTGATTGTTGGCATTTTCGCCTCCCGTTGAGCTGTAGCTGATATTCAAGATATCTCCTGACTATCAGCCCAACGTGACCGCGCCATGATCCAAACGGATCAATGGAAACGCGAAATCTGAACAAATCGCACAGAGTCCGGTTTTGCGACATGACGGGTATGTTTGCGGTTCAAAGTTGGAAGCGCGGGAGGGGAGATACGCCTCAAGCTCATAGGCATGCCGGGTGCTTAGTGGGCACAATTGTGTGCCAACGATGCAGCGATATGGTTCTGCCGATGAAAAGCCATCCGCTAACACTGCAAGACTGGATCAGTAGTGCCTGAAGGTTAGAACAGTATGGTCCGGAGCATCAGCGAGACCAGGGCGGATTGGCGGGAAACACCTGTTTTGCTTTGAACGGACTTTACCTGATTGCGTACAGTGGTCAGGCTGACGCTTCGACGATCAGCGATTTGTTTCATATCGTCGCCCATGACTAACTGGGCGGCGACCTGCGCTTCCGACCGTGTAAGCCCAAATATATCAGCGATCCGCGTATCGCAGCCCTCAAGGCAGTCGTCAGGATCTCTGAGGACGAGTAGAAGGCGGCCGGTGCTCTGCTCCCGCTCCACGTGCCCCTCTCTCTTTGGAGGCTTCAACGCGCTGGCCGAAGCCGCTATTGGTATCCGCTCCGAGCGCCTAATCGTCAGAACGCCCAGGTCAGCCTGCCGGTCTTTTAGCGCAAAGTTTCTCGACGCCTCGAGCAACGTCTTAAGCTTGAGTCGCGCTGCGCGATCGTGACAGCGCAATACTCCAGCGGTATCGAGGAAAAGTCCGTCTCGCCTTCGTAGAAGCTTTGATACCAAGGGATTCGAATAGACCAGTCGCCCGTCTGCTTCCAACAGAAGAATGCCCACCTTCAGTGCTTCGATGGCACCAGCGATGTCATACGCATTGAACGCCTGGAGTGCCGTGGCCGAGTTGGCGCTTTCTCGGCAATGCTGCTTCGGTTCAAGTGCTTGGGTCAGCATTATGCGGTTTGATGGAACAAATCCGATATGTGGCGTTGCTCCTTTCCCTTCTCGCTCAAACTTCGTGGTGATCGCCATTCGTAATCCCCTCTTGCATCCACCCGTTAGGGCAAGTTGTTAATCGCGAGGATTGTAATGAGCGACCCGAATCTCAGCGTGAATCCAGCGTTAATTCCGTAGTCACAGTCACAGATACTTCCATCCTTCGGATGCGCAATCTGAGCCAGCGCACCCGAACTCGAAATAGCTCACGGATTGAGTTTTTTTATCGCTTTAGGTCTGCAGTCGTTTTGGTCCACAGAACCACGGATGGGATCGCGAGCGATCTCACTGGCGCCCGTCACCGGCGCCCGTCACCGGCGCGTGGAATCTCTCACAACACTGCGACGTCTAGGCCGCCGTTTTTGAAAGTTACGGATGCACCATTTTACGCCTGTCCGCGACCACGCCAGCGAAACCCAATTCGATCCAGATATCCTGTATCCGGCGGCCCAAGCCGACCGCTTCCAACCTTTTCGATGTCGACTTCTCCACTCCCTTTGGGAGACACATCAGTGTCTTCTTTTTTTGTATCATCAAACAGAATGCGCTTTGCGCTTTCGCCTTTTCCTTTTGAATTGTTCAGATGTTTATCAACGATGTAACGCGTCGCCAGTGCCGTGGCGAAACTCGTGCCACTTAGGTTGACTGCGGAACCATCTCGCGCACCTGCTCCCAGACGACCAAAATGCGTTGGACTATCATCAGACGGAAGCGAGCAGGTGGGCGCTCCGCGTGACTTTCGGCTGAACATCCTCTTACCTGTACCAGTGCCGGAGTAATCTGCCGGCCTGCCGTCAGATAGACGATAACCGCCAATAACTGCAACTGCGTTAAAATGCGCTAACGCATTCAAGGTTCCATGCCGCCTGACATGCAATCCTCGATCACGGAACCTTGCCTTTCGGCCTGGTTTGTATCCGAAGCTATCGATTAAGCGCCCTTCCTCATCGTAGCGCTCGTAGATCGGATCTTCAAAATAGGAACGAAGACCGGTTGCTGCATCTGGGCGAGCTGACTGGTCCGTCTGAATGCTGAAAAACACCCTCTTTTCCGCGCCGGACCGATTCCGCACAGCAATTCGCCATAGGCCTGCCGGTGCGATGGAAGAAGATTGGGTGTTGGCGTAAGTCGGGCCAGTACAGATCACGTAGCGCACGCGAGAAGTGTTACTACCGATAACCTTTTCCGTACAGTAGACGCGCGCAACTCCGTCCCCTAAGCTGATAGCCCTACCGTCGACGCCTGCTACATAATCCAAGCAGGGTTGTCCCGGTGGTGTGACTTTGATCTCGAGCTGACCTGCAACAGTCCCATCCGAGTTCTGGATCAGTTCGTCTGACCAGATCTCCAGATAGTTGGACGAGCTATCTTCAGGCAAAATGCGCCACAAGAGTTCCGTCTCGCCCTTAGGTCCCGCGTCCTTAAGAAATGCCTGTGCTTGCCCGCGTTTGAGGTTGTCGTTACCCGCAGGCATTACAATTTCTATTTCTCGCAGTCCCTTCTCCGTCCGGCTCTCATTCAGTTTCTGTATAAATCTGTGAAATGGCGCAGTTCCGTCCCGCGGGCCGGCATTCATACCGAAAGAGAGATTTATCAGTACGCGGTATCCACGTTCGTTGCCGTCCTCATCCAAGTCATTTCTTCGCCGCGCTTTCTCGTAGAGTGCATCGCTCAAAGTAGCTATCCGGCATACTGCGAGGATTACGAAAAACTCCAGAAAGCTTCCTGACAGTCCTACAACTTTCCTACTTGGAAGGTTCACGGCAATGACAGGCACCTGCTCCAGAATCGCGTTGCCCGTTGACTTTGGATCGAAACCCGCCGCTATATCCATCACATGGGTTCCATGGGCCGCACGCCTCTCCAGCTCGCGGTGGCCATACATCCCCCGCATTTCGACAAGCCCTGCGTGTCGATTGAATGTCTCCTCATCAAAGGGACCATCAGCCCCAGCCGGGCGGTTCTGCTTCAGTAGCTCATCAATATCCTGACTGTAGAGCTCTCGCCCAAATGGCATGATTGGCCCACCTCCTTGAGCCGATGCGCTCTGCTGCCACGCTGCAAGAACACGTGTTGAACCGTCCGTGAACTGCAGGCGACGGTGTCCCAATGCTATCCCACTGTCGATCACGCCAAGAATAACCGCGTCTGCTGGTGGCGGGTCGGGGAGGCTGTCTAGGTCAGGAATCCAGTTTGAGTAATCGAACTTGCGATTCCTTGCTGAGCTTGGCAATACCAGTGCGGCATGCTCGAGATCGCCGTAGCTTTTCGATAGGATTCTGATCGCGTCAAACATTCCCCCCGACACTGCGAGGTCAGACGCGTTGCTCTCGGTGGAAGGCTCGATGCCAATGCCAGCAGCATCATTGGTAAAAAACGGAGCGAAGGGCTTGAAGATCTCTGTATCCAGACCCTTGTTGCGGAATTCAAATTCCTTCGGATCGCCTTCAACCGAAAACCCCTCGCGGGAAATCCGCCAATGGACATAGGGATCAACTTCCCCTTTGTCCCAGAAACTCTTCCATTCTTTCCAAGCAAGTCTCACGTTGACCACTCCTTCTGCGCCTCTGCCCAAAGCCACGACGTAAGAGGGTGTTGGCCCACCGGCTCGCTTTTTGTCTTGGAATCTTTCGCAAGCTTGGCGGTCAGCCATGACAGGGTGAAATCATCCTTTTTATTAAAGAGGTGCAGATCACCATCGTCTTCGCTAATTGCAAATGTCGATACCAATGGTTTTTCACCCAGCGCCAGCGCGTAAATTGACTCCGCAATCGCACATCCCGCCAACGCCCCAGCAGCCGAATCAACAGGAAAGTGTACTCCTGCAATAGTTCGTCCCACGGCGATGCGGTGTGCGACAAGAAAGGGGAGTGCCCGATTTTTCACTCCCTTTGCGGGCCCTTCGCCAGTCATGAGCCGATGCAGCAAAGTTGCCAGAACAAATGCCTCGGTGGCGTGTCCGGATGGAAATGTCGAATGATCCGGAGTTTGAATAATGGGAAAGACCTGTGGTGCAAGGTCGATTGGGCGCGGAGATCGGCAATAGTGCTTCAACAACATCTCCAGCTGAATCGCAAATTTCTGACCAATAGACAGAAGTTCCAATGTGTATTTACGCGCCGACGAATTTAGGAAGGCTGCGCCACCGAAAAACGACAGCAAATCATGGATCTGCAGATTTATCTCCGAGATGCGATCAGAGCGAAGGTCTGCATAGCTTCGGAGCCAATCCAGCTGTTTCAAGAGATCAGGCACGCCTGGTTTCGATACACTAAATATCTTTTGAGCACCGACCTGTATAGTTGCCGAGAAGCCGTTCGGGCCGCGCGTTGCGTAAATCTCGCGACAGAGTTCCGACCGGACCACCAGGGATCTGTTACTTGGAGCCAGGTAGCTCGTGTCATCGTCACTCACCATTGTGCGGTATGTGGAACCCTGTGCTGACACATTGTCCGGATCCCAAAAACCGACCACACCATCATGTGTGGTCGCTAGCGCCCAGTTCAAAGCTCGCGACGAAGCGCCGCCCGCGTGTGCGCCCTTTGAAGTGATGACGCCTTCACCTCCGCCTTCACCTCCGCCTTCTCCTCCGCCTTCTCCTCCACCTGCAACCAGCATGACGACCTCCTTTTCATAAGTGTTGTAGTCGCAGTATCGTGTTGCCCGAAAACTTGTTCAATTAAGCAGACCCGTAATCGGTTCATTTTTCACGATCATTTCACGGTAACTACTCGACAGGAACTTGTCGCGCGTTATAGCGGAACAGAAAAACCGTATTCCCCCTTAAAGTTGTGCTATTATATAAATAGATCGTGTTAGCACACGAGGGAGTCTCGGGAATGCTCAGGGGAGTAACTGCGACCGCGAACCTACATGGTCGCTTTTCGATAACGGCGCAAGACGGCAAAGACCTTACACCTCGCGGAATGAAATCTCAGGGCTTGCTTGCGCTTCTCCTCACCTGCAGCAACGGCTCACGCAGCCGTATTTGGCTGCAGGACAAGCTTTGGAGTGATCGCGGCAGCGAACAAGGCGCGGCAAGCCTTCGCCAAGCACTCCGGGAAATTCGACAGGCATTCGGCGAATACCGGGAATTACTGCATACTGACCGTAGAATAGTTTCTCTAGACCTCACCCGTATTACCAATTTGCCTCCTGCGGACGGGGCGGAAAATGAGTTCCTTGAGGGCATAGATGTCCGGGACCCAGAATTCGAAGACTGGCTGATTGCAAGGCGTGCCGCCAGCCTACCACCCTCCTCCGATCACTTGTGTCATGTTTCACAGTCCGTCATGCCAGCGGTTTATCTCCGCACAAACAGCAGCGCAGGAACCCGCATCGGACTGATAGAAGAACTGTTTTTGGACCTCGTGGCAAGATCGCTACAGGAATTCGCTTCTGTAAAGGTCTATCGTAGCACTCCCACGAGCGCTCCTAACGAACTCTTGCTGATATCGATACAGGGATTCCAGATTAATGAATATGAAGTGGGGTTGCGTCTCTCAATCGAAGATGTCGGTACCCAACAACACATCTGGTCAGACTACGCCGTCAGCAACTCAACCGGCTTGCCAGCCATTGAGGACCTAGCTTTCTTAAGACTAAACAACAGACTCTGCAGTGTCGTCTTGAATCGCGCGACATCATCCTTCAGTCGTTCAAACAGCAGCGTAGATGCGAACCTTCTGTCTTCAATAGCCATTCAGCAGATTTTTACAATGCGGAGGGAAGATCTTATCCAGGCGGATCGCTTACTTGGTAAGGCCTTTGATATCGATCGCCGAGGTCTATTCCTGGCTTGGCGTGCCCAGCTCTACGCAATTCAGTTTGTTGAACGGTTTGTCTCCGACTCGAAGACTCTGATAGAAAGAGCCAATGAATGTGCTGCGTATGCGCTGGAGTTCGAACCAAACAACTCCTTCGTCCTTGCAGCAGTAGCCAACGCACGTCGGGTCCTAGACAAGAATTTCGTCCAGAGTTGCGAGCTCGCCAAGTTGGCCGTCCGAGCTAATTCAGCCAATCCTCTGGCTTGGTGGTCTCTTTCTGCCGCAAGACTCTACGCGGGCGATGCTGAGATGGCGCACTCGATGGCCATAAACGCGCACCGTCTAGCTCAGGGTTCAAGTTTCAGGTCCTGGAGCGATTTCCAGCTCTCGCTTACTGCCGCTGTGACAGGCCGGCGCGCGGAAGCAATTCGCTATGGTGAAACCTCCCACGCGCTCGCGCCGAGCTTCCGGCCACCGCTCAGATACCTGACTGCGATCTATACAATGAATGGAGAACACAAATCTGCAAAACGCATCGTACACAAGTTGATGAAGCTAGAAGGAGACTTCTCTATCGCTCGACTCGTATCCGACCCAGACTATCCCGTATCACTAATGCGCAATACAAACCTCTTAGATAGAGATCAACTGTTCAAACTTGAACTGGAATGATCTCGCTATGTTACTCGGGATCGAATGGGATGACGCCGTCACGAATATTCCATCAGCCGATCCACCCGGCTCGATTCGGCTTCTACATCGTTGTCGTATTCCGAGGCCTGCTGTACTGACTTGTGCTGTGACTGCAGCATCGATTCTGCCTAAGGGACCCCATCCCTGGCTGCTTGCATAAGATAAAAACAGCCCTTAACCGGGCTGAGCTTGATGGAGACATCACCACGGATGCGGCGTGGCGCAGGGTGGCACCCTTTCGCAATGTGGATGCGCCTAAAATCCGCTATCTGTCTCAGCAAGAAGTGGTACGGCTAGTCAAAGCCTGCGATCCCGACTTAAAGCCTTTGGTGCAGGCTGCGGTGTTGTCTGGCTGCCGTTATGGCGAACTTACCAGGTTGAAGGTATCGGATTTTAGTGCGGGGTCGGGTTCGCTCTATATCGCTGAAAGCAAATCAGGCAAGGCACGGACGGTGTATCTGACAGATGAGGGCGTGTCTTTCTTTGAGCAGCATGTAGGTGACAAGCAAGGCGAAGATCTGGTCTTCACTCATGACGATGGGTCTGAATGGAAGAAGTCTCAGCAGGGCCGTCCCATGCGGGAGGCTTGCGAACGGGCCCAGATTGTTCCGGCCATCAGTTTTCATATCTTGCGGCACTGCTACGGCTCAAGGCTGGCCATGCAGGGCGTCTCTATGAAGGCCATTGCCCAGCAGCTTGGTCATGCGGATACCCGCATCACTGAAAAGCACTACGCCCACCTGTCCGCCGACCATGTGGCCGAGGCTGTGCGGGGCGCTTATGGGACGCTTGGAGTACTAAAAAATCTAGTCAGGAGTCTAAGAGACATTCACTATTATCATCAAGAGTAATTCAGCGGGCTAAAAAGACGGTCACCTTTCCGACCGCATGCCGCCAGGAAATATAGATCATCGTGTAAGTCCCAGCTAACATTAAAAGAATGATGAGAAGCGCCCATAACCTAGCAGTTATCACGTCCAACAACGGAATAATTCGGTCCTGCCATTCCATGAAAGGAAAACTCGGCACGTAAGCTACAAAAGAGTTAATGTCCACGATGATTAGAATTGCCACGACAATAACAGGGAAAAATGACGCCACGAACGATATCACCCCGCGACGCTGCCCCAAGTCAGGCAACAGCAGCAAAGCGCTTTTATAAATAATTTTGGAATCACAGGCTGATTCTTGAAAATATCTATCTAAGTCAAATAATTTGTCTATCATTCTCATTGATATAAATATCCAAACCGATATTATTAACATAAATATGCCTGCTATTACATTAAAGTCATTGGCAGGCACCGTAACGCCAACAAACGGAATTTTTACCGAGCGAAATCTAAAATCTTTTACAGAATTTTTAATCCTTTGAATTCTTGTTTTCTGATCACTTCTTTTACGCTTTAATTCGTCAATACGAACTTTATCATTCGTATGATCAATTTCTTTCTCCGTTTCTTCAAGCTTCTCTGTGTAAAACTCTTCTGCAACAATCGCAAGTCGCACTAACTCTCGATCGTATGAGTAATCTTCCATAAACAGATTTACTAACAATATACCGGACAACAATAAGTTAAGTAAAATAGCTGCACGAATTTGACCGAGCTCTATCTTTAAGCGGTCAATCCAAAGATCTAGAATTAATTTTTCGTCATCATTCATAGTACAAAGAAATATCTCAACATTTTGTACAAATAAAAAACTCAAAATTAAGATTGAGCCCACACCCTTCTTGCCAATACAAATCTAAAACGAAACGCACCCACCACAACCCAAGTTAGAGTCAAATCGAAGAAAACCACCGGTGGCATTTTTACATTGGCTAAGCAGTATTCGATAGCCGATAAATTATGCTATCCACAAGCAAAAATCATGATATCCCCTTGATTTTCTCGCGTTAGTAGAGATAGCATTTCAGGGTGTCCAACTTATAAGCACTGGCAGTTCCGAACGAATTTACTCCGTTTGTAATCAGTCACACATTTAGCGAGTTACGCGAATGACTGCCCGCACCTACACTTTGTATTTTTGGCATTCTCTTTCAAAAGTTTGATAGTCAAATGGAACCCGTCGAAACCATTACACAACGCCTCAATAACACGGGCTACGTAGTTTGTAAGGCAATCGGATCAGATCCCGATTCATTGGTTCAGTTTGCACAAAAATTTGGTGTTATTCAGATGCACGCGCGGGCGGACAGCGCGGGTATTGTCGGCGAAAGATCGCGTGATGGAGAATGGAAGTCGTACCGCCATGAATATCGTGGCATTGGCAGCGAGGCTTTTCTACCTCACACAGACGGTTCTTATCTCCAAGGGATTGCAGAAATCTCAGGTCGATATGTTAGCATTGGCCCTCCAAAGTTGATACTCATCCAATGCGTTTCAAATAGCGCGACCGGTGGCGAAAACATACTTCTCGATGGAACGCGCATATTGAAGGAGCTATTAAATGGCCCCGAAGAGTTTATCCTACCATTGCTTCGATTAGGGTGTGTTTCGTATTCTCGAGATGACCAACTAGCCTTTAACTGCTCTGTTTTCAAAGCTATTTCAGGGCAACGACTACTCTTCCGACTGAGATTGGATCAGGTCACACATGCTCCCAAATGGGCTCTAGTGGCGCTAGACAACTTACGAAAGCGATACATCGAAAATGCGGATCAATGGAACATTCAACGCCTTGCGCCTGGTGACATCTTAGTAATAGACAATTATCGCAGTCTACATGGACGAACCGCTGTTTCAGGTCCCCAATACTCAGGACACCGGCGCCAAGTTCGCAGAACCTGGATATATGAAGAGGCAACACCGGAATTAACAAATCTTGGGAATAAAGTAACACGAAACCGCGCCACACAACGGATGCAGCACTATGCTCCGCTTGAAGTTAGTGGCCTGACTCAAACGGCCACCCCTATCAACTGTGGCATCAAGTTGCCTCCCCTCACATTCGAAAAGATTAAATCCCTTTTGGTCAAGGTCGCCACATATGACTTTTGATGGCTTCACTCCACCAGATAAGGTTTCAGCAAATGTTGCTCTCCTTTACCAGATGCAACCTCCGCCGATAATTGATGGTTGTTGCAAGCCTATGAAACCTGGCGGCTATCGCGATAGCTCGCTTGATGTAGCTTATGCTCTTCGCAAAAGAGGCTGGTCTCTTGTAGACGCGAAACGCGGCGAGGCTAACTTAGATTCGTCGCTCTTTCCCGATACCAAAGATGGAATTTCCAAAGCTTGCGCTGCTGGGGCAACTATCATTTGGGCAAACACCGTCCTCTATAAACAACATCCCTTACGGACTATTTCTTGCGACCAAATTGCTATTGTAGGTCAAGACCCGACCACAACCGAGCATTCCGACAACAAGTGGAATATGAATAGATCACTAAGAAAAAAGGGCTTACCTGTAGTCTCTAGTCTTTTGATTGAAGTTCGAGAAAACAATCTATTTTGGCATGACGCGCCATTATCTTCCTCGGTTCTTCGCAAACATGGCATCAACTTTCCCTGTATCATCAAACCAGTGCGCGGTCGTGGCAGCGAAGGCGTAACTAGAGTTAATGACTTAGATATGCTTTGTAGCGCAGCAATTAATATGGCTAATCAAGTCGTATCGACTGCATACGAGATTATTCCCAAATATGGATCATTTTATTTGGTTGAAGCATACCTACAAGGGCAGGAAATTACAGTTACTGTGATGCCGCCGGGACTCTACCAAATCGGTGATCTCAAATATCACAAACCCAAGCATTGGGCATTGCGGCCAGTCACAAGAACGGAACAGAGAAATGGTATCATACCCTACAATGGGAAAGTGCCAGTAACCGCAAACAGTCAAGTAGTCAACAACACTGAAAGCGCATCCAGTCGATTTCAGGAAATAATTGATGCTTGTTCGCATGTTGGAGAACTGATTGAATCACGGGCACCAATTCGGATTGACTGTCGAGCCAATGAAAGTGACCAATTTTACTTATTCGATGTAAATATGAAACCAAATATTACTGGTCCAGGACGTACTGGGCGAGGGAACCAAGAGGGATTGATGGCAATGGCAGCGCGAGCAGAAGGTATGGACTACGCGCAATTCGTCGAGAACATACTTCTGCAAGCTTGGCCCAGCCGTTTAATGAGATAATGCTTACCCTTCCTGACACACTCTTTAATGAAGTTGTCTTCGGTGTAAAGGGCGCCAAGATACTTTGGGCAGACGACCAACTGCTAAAATCTTTATTCCGTCACCTCGGTCTCCGTAAATTTAAGACTACAGTGGAGCGAGATAGCTGGTTATTGAAAAAATTCGGATTTCTGTCGCAACCACATTTCTTACATAACGAAGTTCATGCTGTTCCTGAACGACTCGCTGACACTACTTCAGCTCACCGACCAATCCATTATGGGCGAGCATTTGTTTTGAGAGTCGGAGATCAGTTTTTTGACGTGAAGGGAGCAGGTTTACAACAGGGGCACACTCCAAAGTTGGAGCGTTACCGAACTGGCTTAGTATCGCTTAATCGTGCTATCGGTGAACTCTTCACCTGTTTACTATTTCAGAGAATTCAAAAACAAGGTCAGTCTGTCGCCCCATTACCATTCATCACACTAATCAAATTGCCGTTTGAGTTCTCTACCGGTATCAAGGGCATCACCACTCCTGCTGCCTTACTTGTACGCCCTCATATCACGCGACACCACTACGGAACGGATATCTTACCAAGCACGTCTCGCGATGTAGACTTCCTTTTCCATACAGAGCTTATTCTAAGACGACATGGTATAACTTCTTGCCTTGATGAACGCATACTCAAAATATGCAGAGAAAATGATAAGATTTGTGGAATTCATAAAGGAAAAAACCTGTCGAAAGCGTCCGTTGCAGTTTTTGAAGAGTTTTGCAAAACGCATGAACTATCGTTCCCGGCGAGCTTTGACCCGATGAACATTCAGTTTGGAATTGACAATACAGGTCGACGTAGACTGGTTGACTTCAACCAATATAATTACCGCTCCAAATTCGAAAATCATATTCTTCAAATCGAATCTGATGATGTAGAGTCTAGAGGCGTGCTTGATGTTTTACCAACTACTAGTGAGGAGTTTGTCGATAAAGATGTAACGAGCTGGCCTGCCGCTCAGTTTCTAACCTACTTGAACAATGGATCTGTTGATAATTTACCTTTTTCATTCCCCATCGCTGGACGTTTCGTAGATTTACTAGCGCTTCACCTTGTCTGCCAGTCAAACAATAATCACGCTCTCAGGAAGATTGTAACGAAATTCGTTAGCATCGCTAAAGGTCATGACGTGCTTCCCAATTTGTCCGCGATTATAAGTTAGGTCTGTTCTGGTTATGGTCCAGTTTGGACCGTGTTGCGAACTCGGTTGGAGTGAGTCCGTCGAGGCTCGAATGCGGTCGTCGTTGGTTGTAGTCGACCCTCCATACATTAATGATCCTTCTGGAGTGGGCATGGCTGGAGAACAGGTGTTCGTTCAGACACTCATCCCTCAGCCGGCCATTGAATGATTCAACAAATCCGTTCTGCATCGGTTTCCCCGGGGCGATATAATGCCAACTGACTTGAGTATCTTCCTGCCATTTCAGAATAGCGTTTGAAGTCAGTTCGGTGCCGTTGTCGGAAACCACCATGCATGGGCGCACACGGATCTCGCAGATCCTGTCCAATTCTCTGGCAACACGGATGCCTGAGAGAGAGTTGTCGACGGCGGTCGCCAGACACTCGCGTGTGAAGTCGTCGATGATACATAGAATGCGGAACCGTCGACCGTCCATAAGAGCATCAGAGACAAAGTCAAAGCTCCAGCGCTGATTAGCTCTTTGTGGAACCGCCATTGGTGTTCTTGTGCCAAGCGCACGTTTGCGTCCGCCGCGTTTGCGCACGCTTAGCCGTTCTTCCTTGTAGAGCCGATAGACCTTCTTCCAGTTAATGTGAAACCCCTCACGTCTCAGCGAGATATGCAGACGGCGATAACCGAAACGACGACGTTCAGAAGCCAATTCCAGTAGCCGTTTACGCACAGCCACATCTTCCGGTCGGCGCGACCGATAGCGATAAACCCGCGGATCGATCCCGGCCAAAGAACAGGCACGACGCTGCGAGTAACCCTTCTGCTTGATGGCCCAGTCCACAGCCTTCCTCCTCGAACCAGGCGTCAGAAGTTTTTTGTCAGCATCTCTTTGAGAGTTGAATTGTCGAGCATTTGTTCCGCAAGAAGCTTCTTCAACCGTTTGTTCTCATCATCAAGGCTCTTAAGACGCTTGGCGTCGGATACTTCCAAGCCGCCATACTTTGAGCGCCATTTGTAGAACGTCGCATCACTAACGCCGTGCTTGCGGCAAAGATCTGTCGCCGACAGGCCCGCCTGATGCTCTTTCAGGATCCCGATGATCTGTTCTTCCGTGAACCTGCTACGCTTCATCGTCTATCTCCTTCTGCAAGAAACAGACTAACCCATATCTGAGGAGCTTCTAGGGGAGCACGTCAGTCAAGAATTAGATTTCTACAACGCCTTAAACAGAGCAAGCTTTCGTGTTGGTATTGCACAATAGGCTGCTTGAATTAGCAGAGAGAGTTTTCCAAAAATTTTGTCTCTTTGGTCGCGTAACCAAACAGCCAATGTTTGCACGCTACGCCGGGTCTAATGGCTTAAAAAGCAAAATCGCTCCCCCCCAGCGGCGGCACTGTATTCGTCAAGCGGCCTCCTGCTCCACAGTCTCACGGTAACACCCCAAAACATAGTCCGCCGCCTTTGAAGCCTGGCTGGCTGCTTTAAAGATAGCGATATCGTCTTCCTTCAAAACTTGTAGCCAAGAGCCGATGTAATCCGCATGGCGTACTGTCGGCTTGATGGTAAGCGCCGCACACACAAAAGCACTGGCCAACTCAGCCACAAGCTCTTCACGGGCATAGCCTTTGCTGCCAAAGCGGTTAGGCAGATCGCGATCAAACCTCGATCGATGCCCGGTCCAATGCCCCAGTTCATGAAAGCAGGTCCGGTAGTAGTCGATCTGTTGAAAGAAAGCCGGCTGCGGCGGCACTTGGATGTAGTCTTCTGCCGGCCGATAGAAAGCACGGTTGCCACCTATACGAAAGTCCGCCCCACTGGCTGCTATGAGCTTTTCAGCCATGGGGACCTGTTCGCACTCCGGCAACGGCGTCGCCCCTTCATAAGCCTTTTCAGGTAAACCTTCGCACTGCTCCACATTGAACACCGTGTAGCGCTTTAAGAAGGCGACACGCCTGGGCTCTTCGCCATCGCCCAGCAGCTTTTCCTTCTCATCTTTGGGAATGAAGCTATCGGCGTAACATACCATCGTACCCTGCTCGCCTTTGCGCACATTACCGCCAAGCTCTTTTGCTTGCTTGTAGGTGAGCCAGTTCTGACACCCAAACTCGTGTTTAAAGAGTGAGCCCCACAGATTGAGAATGTTGATCCCTGAATAGGCTTTCCCGCTGATAACGTTCTTGGGCAGTCCTGCCGCCGGCGCCCCCTCAGCACTGCCCCACGGCTGCACCCAAGGCACACAACCTTCTTCCAACTGCGCAATGATGCTGTCGGTGACTTCTTTGTAGATGGATGCTGGCTTGTGCTTACGTGTCATGGGTCCCCTTCCTTCTTAAAAATCAACACCTTTCCCCTGGAGGGGTGGGCGACGAAAAAAGGGGATTGAAAAACCCAGCCGTTAGGTGCCTTGCACCGCAGGCCGGAACGCAGAGGAGGAGCCGCGCAAAGCGCGGCTTGCATGGTGCCCGGATGGGTTTATCCAGGCCCCTCGCCCACCCATCCTGGGGAAAGAAACGCCATCGCCCTGAAGGGGCGGTGTCCATAGGCAGCCGAATGGCTGCCCCGCAACAGGGGGCGCAACCTGAAGAGGCCAAAACCGATGCCATCGGGTTTGGCAGAGCTTACCGAAGGATGAGGTTAGCACCGTAGCACCCGGTGGCCGGCAAAGCCGGTCAGTTGCCCGAAGTTTTCCAGCTGGCACAAAAAGGCTAAAATTCTGCTGAGGCTAGGCTAGCCGAACGGACGCCCAAAATAAGTAAGCGCCGCCATCGCAATTAGATAGACACTCAGTATCGACTGCACAGTAGAGACGATCCGAAACATCTTTCTTGTATGCAGCGTGAACTCGTGTGGGTTCATGCGTACAAGCCATTCACCCACATTGATTTCGCGCCAACCTATCCGCACAGAAGAAACAAAGCTAAAATAAATCCCCCAACCAAATACCTTACACAGTGTTTTCTCTGAGATCTGAAGCGGCTCTCTGTGTGCCTCTTCACCAAAGTAGCGCAAGCTTTCCTTTGGCTTGGGATAATAACGCCACAACCCGCCCAAAAAAGTGCTCGGCACGGCAACAACAAGCATGTAATACAGAGACAAAGCAGCCCATAAGAAGAGCAGAAACAGCAATATATCAACGGGATACCTACCGTAACTTGTCGGCCATTCCATAAAGGCGTTACGGATCAGTTCTTCGGTGGATGATTTCTGCGGTCTCGCAGGGGCTAACTGCTCGATCTTCGACCCTGCTTTTATGACCAGCGGCACCCATCTCGAAGAGCTCAATATCGCATGGGGACTAGAGGCTTCGGCAAGCGCATTGGCATCGCTTTTAAGGACATCGATCCACCGCCTAGATTTTGGGTATTGTCACTTTACGCGTCGAAAAGCAAATCAGGCTCTCATCCAACTATGGGCTATCATCTTCAAACTCCTTTTATATGCCCGGTGGTCAAATATCTGGCTAGTGACTAGAATTTCGTCAGCTCGAACTGAGCTAGCAATCGAACGAAGCTTGCACCCAACCTCAACTTCCGTCGCAACTACGCTGTGTTCTGGTAAACTAGGGTATCCCTGGTCTGGGTCGGCACCATCGTATAAGCCTTCGGCTCGGATATCGGCAAGTTCCGTGTTTATACCTCGCGTGACCGCAGAAATCATACTTCGACTGGAGAGCGTAAGTTGGAAAGCATCCTCTATCGTGCTCGCCGCATAAACATTCAGAGCCAAAATCACATACGGTGACTGTTTAGTGCTCGAACCCGAAATAGCTAGTCGGTAGGCATCAATTGTCGACTTGACATCTGTCCCAGCGATGTGGCCTGCAACTGCAATCGGCAAGCCTAATGCCCCAGCCAATCTCCCGCTTGTGGGTGATGAGCAGAGCGCAAACAAACACACACCACACTTTTGTCCTGGAACAGCTTCAATGTTTTCTGCGTTAGGTGAATTGCCGAATAACCCGCGGAGTGAATTTACGTCCTCAACAAAGGCTTCATCGCTGTACGGGAAGCGGGATGATAGCGCTTTTACTACACCATTGACACTTCCCAGCGATTTACCCAAACCCAAATCAATTCTTCCGCGGTACGCAGCATCAAGCGTCCCGAATTGCTCAGCCACGCGGTAGGGTGTGTGGTGAGGCAGAAGTATACCTCCAGCACCCAAGCGAATTCGGTTTGTTCTTGAGCCAACAATACCAAGCAAAACTGAAGTAGCGGATGAAGCCGAAGCGCGAACACCGTGATGCTCTGTCAACCAAAAGCGTTCGTAACCCAAGCTCTCGGCATGTGCTGCAATATCAATACATGACTTAACAGCTTTTGAGTGGCTTTCTCCAGTGCGTACAGGGCAGCTGTCTAGCACCGAAAGCAACGGAGACTCGGTCATTTTCTCGACCCATTCGGGAGATTAACATCCTCGGATAATGACCGGTCAGATATGTAAGGAGTTACCTTTCCGCCCCTTAAAAGAACACGGTGCATTAGGCGCTCCTCGCCAGAACAATCATCATATGCCCGATGAAGCAAAAACCGATTGTCCCAAATACCTACATCCCCTTCTGCCCAACGATGTTGAAGTCTACGAGGCGATGATATCGCCGCCTTCCATACCTCATCAAGTATAGTATGCGTTTCCGCGGACATCTCCCCGACAACCTTAAAAGTACAGGCCCCAGCATGAAAAAGACTCGGTAAACCTGTTAGCGGATGCGCTCTAACGAGCGGGTGTTGAGCGCAGATTACTTTTCCTTGTCTTTCTCGAGATGCCGCTTTTTCAGCGATTGAGCCATAAGCGCGTTCAGCCGAATGGCACCCCCTCAACTGTTCAACTCTTTGTTTCATTCTCTGCGTCAAACTAGCCCACGCTGATTGTTGACAGAGCCAAGCAGTCTCTCCACCTTGGTTTGGGACTCTTTTTGCAGCGAGTATGCCCGCCATCGGTGGACAGACATGGTAACTACCGTCACTATGCCAAGCGCCTCCAAAGACTTGTTTATCTCCATGCCGGCGATGGATTTCGTGCACCTCAGGCGCACCGTCCACTCCCTTTATGTAGTCGTGTATGTGCAGCGGCCCGAGGCTTTTCGCAAAAGACTGAAGACCGATAGCATCGAGCGATTGATTCCGAAAGATAAGCACGCCGAACGCTGCTAGCGCATGGTGAAGTTTATTGACAGTAAACTGCGAAAGCTCACGATCAAGCGCAACGTTGTGGACGTAAGCACCCAAATTGCCAACAGCCTCTAAGTGCATTGATTTTCTTTTTTCCTATCATAGATATATGAAAACATATTGCCAGGAGACTACATTTGTGATCAAGTGGTGTGGTTAAAATTCAACTAAGCGAGGAGTTTTTTTGTGAGATATGAACTTGAAGCTGTTGAAAGCGGTCTGAGCATTAATCAACTAATAGATGCAACAATCGCATCTGATGAAGACATTGAACTTGCTGCCGGCAGCGGTCGAGTGGGTGACGGACGCTCTACAGCAGGAGATGGCACATCGAATCCAGGCGTCAACTGTACCTGTTGCTGCAACTAGAACTTAAGCAATAAATTGAGAGCCGTCCGAAACTCGGGCGGCTCTTTTGCGTTGGTGTTTTTGTATGCTACTCGAAGCTCGATGCCTGACAATCGACGAGGTTCTCTCGAAAGACTACCAGCCTAGCGCGACGGCCGATACAGCTCTAGCAGCGCAGCGCCTTGATACGTGGAAACATTTTGCAGCAGGCGGTAACAAAGACCGGTTTCTTCAACGACTCAAGCGCGATGGGTTATCACTTCAAAATGTACGCGAAAGACTTTCTGGCGTTGAACGCTGCGAAGGCATACCGTGCCCAGATTGGTTTCATGACGCTGTTGCTGTCATCGATCAACTACAAGATAGTACATATGATCTGATTGACGAAAAGTTTAACGATCAACCTTTCGCCCCACTTCTTGACCCACTTGTCAGGGCATCTGTTCAACAGATTGAGATCATACCATCCTGGAACACCCGCCTCTCTAGCGACGCTAGAGAGTCTGCTAAGCAACAACTTTGGCAAAAAATTGTCGATGTATTAGCTTTGCCGTTGCTTGATGCGTTGAATGATTGGCGGCAAAACCAGAGCACTCGAGTCAAGAGCTTTGCTGCGTTCTGTGAGTTTATGAGACAGAGCGGATTCAATTCGCTATTTAACTCGAAACCGATTTTAGCAAGATTAGCTGGCACTGTTTGCCGCCAGTGGGTAGTTGGATACACTCGATTTCTGAAGCGTTTTGAATCGGACGAAGAAGATTTACGCCTCTTCTTTCGTCTATCCAGAGAAATCATGATTGAGGAACTTGGATGGGGTCTTAGCGACCCTCACTTCGATGGCGAGACCGTTCTTAGACTTGAGCTTTCGCAAGGCCCTACAGTCTTCTACAAGCCTCGCTCCTTTGCACCTGACCTAGCAGTCAAACAGTTTTTGAATGCCTTCAGCGCGCACATACATGATTTCGACCTCTCAATTCCATCTTTTCTCGACCGTGGAGAATATGGTTGGGCTGCAAATGTGCCTGAAAAGCCATGCTTGGATGAAGCGAGCGTCGGACGCTATTTTGAAAGGGCAGGCCAATGGCTGGGAGTTTTTCATCTACTTGCTGCCTCAGACATTCACATGGAAAATATCATCGCTTCAGGTGATTTACCTGTACCTGTTGATCTTGAAACCATACTACAAGCAATCGGTACAATTCCGAACTCGATGCCAGAAGGTGCCGAAGCCGTATGGAAGGCTTCAAACATCTTAGAAAGGTCTGTCCTCTCTGTTGGCCTATTACCAGGTTATGTATTGGCTGAAGATGGAGCCTCAATCAGTGTGGGCGGACTTGAGCCGTCAGTGGTTGAGTCTAAACATCTTTTTTGGAGCGACATTAACACATACGGAATGTCAGCAAAATTAGAGAAGGTTCGGACCGTAGTAGAGAGTAATTTACCAGTATTTAAAGGTAACCGCGTCTCCGCGGATGAATGGCGCAACGAAATCCTTCACGGATTGAAAACAGTTTTAGATGCTGCAGATAAACATCGTTCTGAGCTTGGAGAATACCTAAAATCCATAGGAGCAAAACTTGAAGTGCGCCGCGTCATACGCCCGACACGATTTTACTATCTTCTCATTCGCCGATTGCTTGACCACCGGACCATGGGTGACGGAGTAAACTGGAGTCTACAAACAGAGCTCATTGCCCGGCTCTATGATTGGGATGAAGCGGCAGATCAGCCCTGGAAGCTTTTCCGAGAGGAGCGCCTCGCACTTTGTCAGATGACCGTGCCGAAATTCACATTGCAGGCAAGTCGGACGGTTGTGTCTCACGGCAACCGAGAAGTGACAAACCTTCATGCTACAGATGGCTTAACAGTTGCTACGGCACGCATAGGCGATTTATCTGCCCGCGCAACTGCGAACCAAATCCAGTTTGCAAAAGTGGCTTTGGGACAAACTCAAAACGAAGCTTACAAACAACACCGCACCGAGATGGACTTTGTCAAAAGTCTGGTTGATCACCTAGAGCAAAGCGCAATTCAAACCGATCATTCAGCCGCATGGCTTGGTCTCGAATACAAAGACCACAAGATGATGTCACAAGTCGTGCCGATTGGATTAGACTTGTATAATGGCAACACAGGAATAGCTCTCTTTTTCGCAGCGGCAGGGCGCTTTTGTCGAGATGATCGAGCAAAGCAACTTGCTGCAAATGCAATAGCCCCGTTACTAAGTGCGGTTCACTCTGAAAACCGCGACAGAATGATCCGTACTATGGGCGTCGGTGGTTTTTTGGGCGTTGGCTCTGCTTTGTATGCACTTGTAGTCTTTGCGGAACTTCAACACGATGAAACGTCGCTCACAGCAGCCTGCGAATTATCCAGTCTCCTTAACCATGAAGTTATAGCTAGAGACCGTCGCTTTGATCTTGTTTCTGGATCGGCTGGTGCAATTCTTAGTCTCCTCAAACTTTACGATGTCACTGGGCGAAGTCAGTTCCTTGATCAAGCAGTTATGGCTGCCGATCAATTGCTCACTATGCGTGATCCAAAGTCGAACCAATGGGTGTCAGCATCGTTTCAAAACTTACCAATCACAGGAATGTCTCACGGCACTGCGGGGTTTGCACTTGCATACGGTAAACTCGCTACACAGACCAACTGTAGCCGTTATCATAAGATTGCAGCAAACACTATGGCCTTCGAAGACAAGTATTTCGACCAGATAACAAAAAACTGGCAAGACACGCGTCCAACGTCGATGCGCGGCGGCAATAGGAACCCTAACCAATGGTGTTACGGCGCAATTGGAATTGCCTATGGGCGCATCGCACTTGCCGAGGCTGGATTTAAATTCACACATGAAGAACTTGCACGCGTTAAGTCGGTAAGCGAGAACGTGATCACATTGCACACGACATCAAATGACACGCTTTGCTGCGGTACAGCTGGAAAAATAGACTTTCTCGCTCAGGCAGCAAACTACTGGAAGTTACAACATTTTCAGGACGCCGCTGAGGCCGATCTAGCGAAAGTGCAAAGTCGTTGGTTCATGAATGGAGATGTTCGTTGGGATATTGGCAATAGCGACTTCAATCTCGGCTTAATGAGAGGGGTCGCAGGAATTGGGTATGCTGCGTTAAGAGTTCGCGAAAAAAAGACTCCACCTCTCTTAGTAATGAGCTAATGCATTATACTATAAGGCCGCAGAATTAGCGCTCAACACAATTAAAGCCGAATTTGCTCTTTAGAGTGAGCCCCTCCAAATTGTCCGCGGATCATGACATTGAACGCAATCGTTTTGCGCAACGTAGATGTTGGCGCCACCCTGTGTCCCAGCCATGACGGAAATAGAACTAAACTATTAGGGGCACCATTATGAACATAGCTACGCAAGCCTCCGGGTAGATCCTTTTTATAATTAAGGCTCAAAACGCTTGCCGCTGGTCGGGGATCGATAAAAATAGTGTGGCAGTTTTCAGTGAGGTAGAAAACGCCGCTCATAATATGATTCGCATGGTGATGGAACCAGTGGTGACCACCAGGCTCCAGTACATTCATCCACATCTCAGAGATTTCAATTGTGTCGTAACAATCAAAGTTAACATGCTCAGCATACAGTGCTTCGGTGGCAAGCTCCAAAAATTTCACTCCAAGAGCTTTGTCAGAAACTGATTCCTTATCAGATAACGAACAATTTTTAATAATATCAAAATGACTCTGTCCAAACACGCAAGATCTAACATGTAGAAAGGTAGGAAAAATAGAAATCGTTTTAAGTGATGACCGCGCAGGAAGAGAGATTGTTTTTTTCATTTTCCAGACCTTATACCCTATCACACAATATACCCACCAAAAAAAAATTAACATTCTGCACTCTGCCTACAAACACCGCGATTAATATTTTCAAATAGGCAAAATTCATCAAAATCAACACAAAAAAATATGCTTTATCGATATTGAATGCCAATAAATGCTGGATCACCTTACAATCTAGCCTCAACTGTACGTATTATTCTTAACTCGTCTTCGGCATCTTCAGTAGCTGCGGGTTCAAAAAAACTTCTGCCACATTGCTAAGAGTTCTATTTCAAGAGGCGTGGCAGCTATACTGGATTGGTGAACTGAAACACCACCTAATTACGATCTATATGTCAAAAATTCAACCAATAAGATAGCGCGATCGTAAGTTTTGCTGTTACACTCTGCCATAAAGAATGGCGCAGGTAACCAGACGAAGTCTGGTTACTCCTTCTGGCCACGACGTGATAGGAAAGGGAATTGATTAATGCCCGCTGGAGAGACATTCCAAGGCGATATTCCGCCCGACTTGATTGCACGAATCAATGAACACCGCTGTATTGTAGTTGTTGGTTCTGGGCTTTCAGCACAATCCATCCGGCCAGACGGCTCCTCCATGCCAACATGGGGACGCATGATTCGAGAAATGATCAGTTGGTGTCACGCGCGGCACATTGACATTGGTGTGGCTGAGGCTGAGCTAATGGATTTGGTTGAGAATGGTTTACTCACCATGGCAGGTCAGATCTTGAAAGAAAGGCTAGGGTCTCAACTAAAGGACTGTTTAAGCGAATGCCTTGCCATTGGCAGAGCAAAACCCAGCTCTACCCATTATGCGCTCGCAGATGTTCCTTGGGTAGCGGTTCTGACAACCAACTTCGACTGTCTAATTGAATCTACCTACACAGTGCATAGCGGTGGAGTGCAACCTATTGTGGCCTCGCGTGACGACTACGGATATATCTACAATTTATTGAGAGTGCGTAGATTCTTCGTATACAAAATACATGGTGACGTTAAGACAAGTCAGGAATTGGTGCTCGGCGATCGTGACTACGATCATATTCTCTATAACTCACCTGGCTATCTTGCTTTGTTGGATTCTATCTTTTCGGCCTTCTCAATACTGTTCATCGGATACGGCGGTACAGACCCGAACCTCTCTCGACTAATGGATAAACTGTCTGCATTGTCAAATTATGGTTTGGAGCAGCACTACATCCTCACTCCCAAAGACCGGCACTCTCCCTTAGAGCGCAAACGGCTTGCACAGGACCGTGGTTTACTTTGTATTCCATACGATAAGGATAGCAACCATTCTCAAGTAGGATCATTTTTACGCACTGTAAAAGAGCGAACTTCTGTTACGTATAAAAAGAAAACACCAAAAGTATTTGTATTCTCTACTTCGCTAGAAACGGACAGTCTCGAAAGCATTGTTAACGTGGTGAAAAAACTTGGGTACGAAGTGCGCAGCGGCTCATCTATCGTAGCGGAGCGCATTAAGAGCATAAAAACCGATTTGTCTTGGGCTGATATTGTTACTCTGGTAATTACACGTGGCGAACGAGACGAAGCAGAGTTGACGTCGCTCTTTGAAACCACCCGCGACATGTCAAAAGGTGTTGTAATTTTGAAGGAATGCGGCGCAAAACTTCCGGGTATAATTTCCAGTAGCAGCGCAAAAACAATTCAATGCAAAGACATCTCTCTGGATCATCACGATCGCGAACTGCTATCGCATGCAATTCAAAACTTCGTGGAAGATCAAATTCTTGTAGCATAAATAATCCAAGTCACAGAACGACGCAGTAAACCACCGCCGAACATCCGACGTCAGCGCGGTAGGATTCAAGCAGCCTCCAGCCCTACAACCACACTCCGAATCCCCAAAACATAATCCGCCACCTCTGAAGCCTGGCTCGCTGCCCTAAAAATAGCGATATCGTCTCCCCTCAAAACTTCCAGCCATGAGCCAATGTAATCCGCATGCCGTACTGTCGGATTTGCGCACATTACCGCCAAGCTCTTTTGCTTGCTTGTAGGTGAGCCAGTTCTGACACCCAAACTCGTGTTTAAAGAGTGAGCCCCACAGATTGAGAATGTTGATCCCTGAATAGGCTTTCCCGCTGATAACGTTCTTGGGCAGTCCTGCCGCCGGCGCCCCCTCAGCACTGCCCCACGGCTGCACCCAAGGCACACAACCTTCTTCCAACTGCGCAATGATGCTGTCGGTGACTTCTTTGTAGATGGATGCTGGCTTGTGCTTACGTGTCATGGGTCCCCTTCCTTCTTAAAAATCAACACCTTTCCCCTGGAGGGGTGGGCGACGAAAAAAGGGGATTGAAAAACCCAGCCGTTAGGTGCCTTGCACCGCAGGCCGGAACGCAGAGGAGGAGCCGCGCAAAGCGCGGCTTGCATGGTGCCCGGATGGGTTTATCCAGGCCCCTCGCCCACCCATCCTGGGGAAAGAAACGCCATCGCCCTGAAGGGGCGGTGTCCGCAGTGAGCTTTGCAGTTTTCAGAGATTAAGGGACGTAATCTCCGCACATTTCAGGAGAAAGGAACGTCATCTGAGAAGGCGAGATCAATGGCATCAGACGCGGCAGCGCTTGATGTCGGACGTGGCTAGCGCCGCAGCACCTTGTGACCGACGCCAAGGCTTAAGTCACCAGAATTGGACAAGCACCCCATAGTTGCATACGCTTAAAGCCCTATCTGGAGCCACGTTCTCGCAAGTTGTGGGAGAACCATTCAGAAAGGCATTTCAATGACTCATTTTGATACCGAAGAATTCCATTTAGATCAGATCAAGTTCGCCCGTGACTTCATGGATCGAACAGCAACATTCAACATCACTATAATGGGTGGGTTAGCCTCGCTCGCGGGCCTGGCAGTTGCGACCACACCGAAGAGCAATGCAACACCAGCACAGGAACTGACCAGCTATGACATAGCCGTGGCTGTCTTTTCTGTTCTCTGCATCTTCATAGCCATCTCTACCGCTGTGAGAATCTATTTTGTGCCAAGGGTTTTGGAAGTTATCAGATATTCACTGCAACAGATTGATCAGCAGAACATCATCAGCAGTGAAAAACTAAACGTCATGCAAATGGGCGCTGACTCGATGGTGGTGCTTGCGCGAGCAACCCGAGGTTCATGCCACGGGGTGGTGGCGTTCAGTTGCCTGATTATGGTGGGCGCGTGCCTCAATGTGGCGCATAAGCAGTTTGGTTTTAGTTTGGCACCTTGTGTTCTGGGTATAGCAATTTTCGCATGGTTTCTGTCTATGTGCTTCGTAAACTACGTAGTAATCAATCGCATGGTCTGCGATGTTCCAAAACCCGACAACCCATCGAAGTTTTGGAGGTTCTGGCTCAAGATCACATCTGACAAGTCGCCGGTAGTCTCCGACTGGATGAGCGAAGGCAAAGTTAAAAAGCCTGACACCAGTCAGAAATACGGTGATAAACAGCGGGCATAAGAACACTCAACAAACGCCAAGCCACAAAAACAGTTGTGCTGAATAAGTCCGCTACGGAGAGTTCATCCAATCGACAATCTCACCAGCGACAATTGGATTATCCAGATAACCATAAAACTTGTGCGGATTGGTCGCCTTGGCACCAATCCAGAAATTGTAAATTTTTTCGTCTCTGATGCCGCTTAGGAGTTCGTTATCGATCATCTGTTTAAAGTCATCTTCCACAGTCGCATCGTGACAAATGAAATCGTCCTGCGCTGAGAAATTTACCCATTCTTTGATGATGTCTTTAGGGTACTTTCCGTCTTTGGGTTCATCAGAGTCGTAAAGGTTTTTACGCACGCCAGGTTCACCAAGAGGGTTGCCCAGCGTGAACCACTTGGTGACGCGATTACCTTTCGCTTGAACCTCCCGATACTCGCTCATGCGGGAGAACTTCCATAGGACATCATAGGAGACGATGCAGCCCATGCTGTGCGACACCAGACAAATATCATCTCCATTGAGCAGCGCTTCTTTAAGCGGCCTTTGCAAACGATCACGGATGGCAGACCCCCACCGACGCGTCAGCAGATAGGCTCCCATATCAGCAGTGGCTTTGGCGATAACGTGATCTGACAAGCCGGCGAGGTTGCCAAGGAATGAAACCACAGACGCCGCATTGTCGACCCACCGCCGGTCGTCATACTTTTTCAAAAATGCTTTGTAGTCTGCTTCATCATGCCCTTCTTGCTCGAACAACTTGGCAAGACCTTTATTATAAAACCCCTCAGCTTCACATCTCTGATTGCCATGATCGGAGTCTTGTCCTTGAAGCCTTTCGAGCTTGTCCGGATTGCGCTCAACGATCAGCTGGTTAGACAGATCACCGTAATAGATAAAGCTGAGATTAACTTGGCCCTCTTCAGTACCGATTTTTGCGGCAGCGCCTGGATCGACTCGGTTCAGACCGTTCATCAGCGCCAGCGTTACAATCCGTGTTTTTTCTTTTTCGCTTGGCTTGGTGGATCGCCCGTGAACGACCATCAGGTGTTTTTTGCGCGCCATAATCAACACTCCCCCTTACCTGCAACGAAAACGCCACGTCAAACTCAATGACAGTGATAAGGCACTGACCCATTGTGGTAGCCGTATCGATCCGTTCCACAACTGTGCTGAGGTGCCCCACGGGTGATGTCGTCAGAATGGGTATGCCCGAGGAAATACTCGACCGGAATACGATGATCGCTTGTGAGCGCGTAGGTGGCACTTGCACCCAATCCGACGCAGACTATACCCGCAATCATTGAAATTTGTTTCGTCATTTTGGTTCCGCCGATTAACTGTTTATTAACGATAGTTGCACGATAAAGTTGTTTGTAGAAGATTTTTTTGCACGCATTAGAACTCTGAAACGGCCTTAGAAGAGACCCTGCGGCCAAAATAATGCGAGATCAGAGTGTTAGAACACATCCGACTCCTGTCGGAGTAAAAAGCAATTTTTCAAAGACCAAAGACATGAGGCACACAGACAGTGGTTGTGTGCGCATGTAAGCTCAGCCAATAGCCAGAAAAGGAGAAAAAAAGGAAAACCGTTTTAGCCCGAATATGAACCCCAACGAGGAGGCCGGATGGAAACAGGCTACTCAGTTGAAGAAGATATGCTTCGAGCCTTTTCAATTAATGATGTACTCGAGCGCGTGCCAATTGGCCGCACAGCACTTTACGAACAGATAAAATTAGGGCGGTTGCGAATCAAAAAAGTCGGCAACCGCACACTCATTACAGCAAAAGCACTTCGTGACTGGTTATACGGCGCTGAAACCTCAGAGGCTCAAGGTGTGTAAGCAGCCAGGACCAGAATCCCAAACGCCGATTTTGCGGCATACAAATTCAGCACCCGAATAACAATAACCTGCATCGGCCCAATGCAGTGATAAAACGGGCCAACCTGAGACTTGGGCGGCGCTTTGCGTCGCCTTTTTGTTTATTTAGCCAGTTCGACCGTTCGGAGCCCAAAGTGTTCACTCTTCAAGGCGCTGCGAATGCTGTCTTCATCGCGAGAGGCCTGCACAGATCAGCAGTTTTCCCAGGACTTTGCAAAGGCGCTCTTACTGGATCTCAGCGGAGGAGCATCAGCTAATCCCCATACCCCCCTTACAATCGACCATTCTATGGTCTGTGTAGTCACTTTTTGCGCCGCACCCGCTTTTGCTTGCGCTCAGCATCGGCGCTCTCGAAGCTCCGGTCAGAGGTAGCTTGAGTCTGGCTGAGCAACTGTCCGAGAGCATGTTGCGACGACCGAAAATACGGTCCCTCATTCAAGAGCGCCACCAGCTTGTCATCTGCACCCAGTTCGAAAGCATTGTCCCAAAGTCGGCCTTCTTCGGGAGACTCGGCCGCGCGCTCTTCAGGAGACTTGGATAGTAAGCCGCTGCGATCGAGCTTGCCAACAGCCCTCTCGAATTCGAGAAGATTCTCCACGTCGCCCGAAATCATGTCGAACACTCGGTCATAGAGCGTTTGGATTAACACCAGCTTGGTCAGGAGACCGAATTCGTCCTCGGCGAGATTGGGCAGCAGCCGTCGTTGCAGCGTAAGTACGTTCAGCACCCGTTTCAGCGTGCGTGGATTGGGCGGGCAGGCCCTGACGATGCGATCAGTTAGTTCGGGGTCGGCACCTGTGTTTGCAAGTAAGCTCTCGACAAAGTCACGAACCTGGCCTGCGGAGAGCGGCGCGAGGTTAAAGGGCAACTGGATGATCTTATCGAGGTATTTGCGCGGGTCCACCTGGACTTTATACTGCCCTGCTGAATCCAGAACCGGGGGATAGCGCTGGCGAATGCCCTGCTCAACCGCGTCACGATCCATGCCCAGTACAAACACGCAATCCTTTTGGTCCATGAAGAGCTTGATCGCTTCGAGTGCCGAGACCGCCTGGTCCGGCATACAGCGGTCGAGATCGTCTACAAAGACGTAAAGGCGCAAGCTCCGTCCGGCGATTTCATCGCTGATCAGCCTTTTCAGTTCGTCTTCGAATTGCTCAAGCGAGGTTACGTGCTCCTGAAAGCGCTCAATCTGTTCGCGCTCGAATAGGTTCATGGCCGCGCTGGCATGCTCCTTGACCTGCTTGCGCTTTGTTTGCAGTTCGTCCTCGGCGATTTTTTGCCCGCGAAAGAGGCTAAACAGGCCGAAACTCGCGGTGACGCCCGAGGCGCGTAGGACTAGGTCGACCGCAAAAGGCACGGCCTGCTTCCAATTGACCGTCAACGCCCCCTCTTCAGTCCATCTGCGGCTACGATAAAGGCTGGTCTTAAGGGATTCTAGCCGCTTTTCTAGCTGTTCCGCACCTCCTGTTGCGTCCAGTACGGCTCCGCCGTCCTTGGCGGGCATCGCCGGAATGCCAGTCTCAGGATGGCCCAGGGCGGTAACAATTTCCAGAAGGAGCGCCCGCCAGAGCGACTCGTCTGAACTGGCATACTTCCACGCGTTGAACCACAGCGTGATGCCGGCCCCTTGCGCATAAAGCCGCCCGCGCACCATGTTCATCACGCTGGTCTTGCCGCTGCCCCAGCCGCCATAGATACCCACCGTGATCGGGGTCTGCAAATCAGGACCCTGAAGGACATCAAACAGAGTTTCGGCCAAGTTGGCCCGGTCGAGCCGATCCTCGGACATGTCATTGATAGCGTGGTCAGTTTGTAGCGTCATGCAAATAGCCCTTATTGAAATGTAATCAACTTAAGTAAAGGGTGAAACAGAGCAAGCGCCTATCAACGCTTTGGCTTTTCGAGATCGCCTATTGCTACAGCGCAGCGATGAAATCCATACAACCAGTTTGCTGCTAAGCAAGCACGCCAAGAGCTTGACGAAAGCGGGGGAACTTAAAACGCGTTTCCCGCACCATGTGGCGATCCGGCAGCAGTGTTTTATGCGGTTGAAGAACCGCTCGACTGAGTTCCGATCCCCATACAGGTATGGGCGAAAGCAGATCGGATCCCCACGGTGGCGGCGCGGTGGGATGTTTTTCCAACCTCCGCGCGCGTTGCCCCCCCCTGATGACATCTGAACCATATGCCTTGTCAGCCACTAGCATTCTTCCCTCAGGGAGGTCTTCGATCAACTCGGCTACGCTAAATCTGAAGATCAGTTTAGATCACGGGCGATACGAACCAACGAGTCGATGTACAACCAAGATAGGGCGTTTTTTTGCGATACTTCTATATTGTCTCGGTCTTATCACCGGTCAGCGTAACGGCAGAACTGGCCCTATCGATCCCGTCAACGAAGAGCGTGACGGTGTAGGGTCCCTTACGGAGGAACTTGCCGTTTGACTCCCCTGCCTGGAACTCCTGTGTCCAAACTGGCGTGCCGTTGCTATCGACGACGACTTTGAGCGTCTTACCCTTACGGTCCTCAGTTTCCTCAACAAGGATCGTGAGTCCAGCAGCCGCTTTTTCCGCTGCTGCGGCAGCGGCAGCCGCTTTTTCCGCTGCAGCGGCAGCCGCTTTTTCCAATGACTTCGTAGCGGCAATATCATTGGCTTTCTTAGCCGCTGCAGTCGACGCGGTTTGCGTGGTACTCTGGAGCGTCTTGTTCTGTTTCCTGAGTGCCTCCATGACCGATTGGGTATTGGCGGCCCAGGTTGTTGTCTCTTCTACCTGCTTGTCCCGGAAGTCCTCGAATGTCTCGTCGCAGAGAGTTTTGGCCTCGTCAAAGGCGGCCGCCGAAGTATCAGCTCCCTGGGAAAGATAGAGCTTCCGAAACGCTGCCATGAACTTCGCGCGCTCGAAGGCCAGTTCAAAAGCGACCACGTTCCAGTTGGTGTACTTCCGGGTAAAGCCAAACCCAAAATCCAACATAAGAACGACACCAGCCGCGATCGCGAGTATGGAAGCCATTCGCACGCCGTCAGCTTCGGTAAAGGACGCAGTGGTGTAGGCGTCGATCCCGACGACAATGAGCGGGTTCAAAAGAACAGCTGCGCCCCCACCGGCGAGTATGGCAACTCCACGCGACAAAATCGAACCGACACGGCACAATTTCGCTCGCGTTTCATAAAAGGAAATGACCTTCGTGTGGTCCTTAACGGCTGCTTCGAACAACGCCTGCATAGAGTTTACTTCGTTGCCATCCGTGTATGGGACCATGTACGCGGTTTGCAATTCTGTAGCTTTCATACCAATCCCCCTTCCATCGCAAATTAAGGGCGGCACAAACAACGCGAAAAAAACGCAAGAACCAATCTACATTTGGTTCCTTCGAAAACTTCTAAAGCAAACGAGGTCATGCAATCGTAACTCGCAATAATAGCGAGAGAACTTGCCTTCATCCGCGCGTCCAGATAAGGCCGGTTACGTAACGAGCGACACGAGACCGGCACAAGTAAATCGTTGAAGCTTAGCCACACTCCAAGGTTGGATATTGGTTGTGCAGCGTTTCAAATAGATACACGTTAAGCATCTGAAACTACACTATCTGGTCGATAATAGTATTTTACATACAATATTAGGTAGCAAATTTTGCCTAGTAGAGTCAAACTATGGACGTGTTTTTGATGTTCGAAGATCGGCATTTGCCCGACTGATTTTACTCACTCTCTGCAATTCCAATTGCAGAAGCATTAGAACCTTTGCCCTCTGCGGCTTTCACGGCAGTGCCACTACACAACGGAGACATCCGCATGCGTACCAGGTCCATCATTTGCCTGTCTGTTATCCTCACCGCGTCCTCGCTCCTGGTGTCAACAGCTGACGCAGCAACTCGAAACTGCACTGCTCAGGAAAAAGCCGACGGCAACGCACAGCTTATGGCATTGCAAAGCGACACATCGCGCCAAGCCGAGTTGATGGGCTTACATCTACCATTCGGGCAACACACTGGCACGCATGCATCCCAAGGCGGCCCTGACAATGAGACCCTGCTTTTCCAGGAAGGGTATCTCCTCCTCCATGATAGCGATCTGCGGACCGGGCTTTGGGTGTCATATAAACTGACGGCCGCGGACATTGCCGGTGCGGCAAACAAAGATCGGGTCAACTGCATTCGTAGAGACCCAAGATTACCATCCGCCGATACGGCATTCCAATCAGACTACAAAGAACCGATCTACGACCAGAGGCACATGGCAAACGATGCCGATATGAAGGACGTCCTGATCGAACAGATCAACACCTACATGATGTCCAACATGTCACCACAGCACTGTCGGTTTAATCGGGGCATTTGGCTGTCGCTCGAGCATCTTGGCCGGGCCTGGGCGGAGGAATTCGGTACAGTCTACATCACATCCGGCGCCATATTTGACTTCTTCAGCGGCGACTAGCGCGACAAAGACAAAAGCGCAGGACGCATGGGCAGCCGAAACCAGAAAGCGCGCGTGGCCATATCCAGCCACTACTACAAAACCTTGATGCGCAAAGACGGCGCTCACTGGCACTCAATCTCATTCATGCTGGAAAACAATAATGCCAAAAACGGGGCAAGCTGGAATGAAGTCCGCCCCATCGCTGAAAACGCCATCACCTCACTTGAGGCAATTGAGGAGCGTGCCGAAGCCACGTTCCATCCGGGGCTCAATCGTCCCGACCTCATACAGAGCCTTGATGGCACCAACTGAAACATGAGAGCGGGGCAAAGAAATTTTGAGGGCGGGTGCCCTAAGTGACTCGGTACAAAACGAAGCTCAATCCTCCTTGGTGATCAGGCCGGGGTGAGAGTTATGACCGACAGAGGAATTGGATCGGGGTATTCAGAGAATCTTTTTTCGGCACACAAAATCGGCCGCCGCAAAAAGACAACAACTATCCGACGGATTAGCACCTCCGAGTAGGACACCGATGAATTGCGAAATCTGCTCCCCACAAGCGGCGCCAACAAGTGCGCCGAAGATTTATAGTTGCATCAAAGAAAAGGAATTGCAATTATTTGGAAGCACTTTATCAGCGAGATGCTTGGGGACGGCAACATGAAATTTAATCGCTTAGGCTGGAAGACAGCAGCCTGTGTTTTGATAGCTCAGTCACTCACTGGCTGCCAAACAGTCAAGCAGGTAACAGACGATATAAGCAACGCCGTTCAAACCGGAGCTGAAGCACTTCACAATACAGTTTCAGATGCTGTGGCCCCAAAACAACCTACCGTCGGCGACAGGCCAAACGCTGCTGTAACCTCTATCACCGATCAAGAACCTTACAAGTTTTCTCTCAATGACAGACGCTCAGGCGAAATTAATACCGAACTCGACCAACTTTACTATAAAATACTGCAACATCAAAATTCCGGAGAGTGGAAAAAACTTCAGATAGAAGCTCAAAAACTCACCAATTATTCCAAGCGACGCTTTAATGACGCCCATATCTCTCACGATGCAACCGGCTTCGCGAACGCGATCACTGAACACTTTGACGGCGATGTAGATAGTGTCGAACAGTATCTAGTACCAATCTTACAGAAACGATTAGTTCACAGCCGCCAACTTCAAAAGAAGATAATGGTTCGCAACACGCAAGATGAGGTACTTTTGGGCAATGGTTTTTGGCATGCAATGCAAGAACTGAACTATAGAGGAAAATTCCCTCTAAAAGATTTGCAGAGTCCACAATCGTTTGAGTGTCCAAAGTTGTCTGGAGGCAAACAGTCATCCACTGCAAGTGAGTCGCTATGTGAAGAAGGGAATATGATAGCTCCAAGTGTTACCGGTAGTGACCAAAGATTACCTGGAAACAGCAATGGCGCCACCGTTAAAGATCATCTTAACAGTTATCAGAATTTCGATCATTCTTTGACGATAATTGCCTACGCCTTGAATAGTTATAGACTGGGAAATCGCGAAGAAGCAGACAAGAGTATTAGCGCAATATTTTTTCAAGACGCTTTAACACTAGCCGCTTCTGGTCAGATTTCATCACGAGACTATATTGATCACGCGAATCTTTTCAAACCTTTAGCGAAACAGTCTCAAGCGTCGGCACATCCTCTAAGCGAGAAGTTGTACAGATATTATAAGTCTGCTCAGAGCTATGATAATAGGGCAGCTTCCGATCGTTCCAGGGCATTACACAGTCAAATCTCACGCGATTACGGCAGTGACTCCAAAGAGCTTTTCACGTTTTTTTATGTAGCAACCGTAACTTCAAATATTACCGGCAACTTCACTGATTCGGAAAAGTACAACTCTCACATGATGCGGATGACAAACAGCAAAGAACTAGGAGGATTTCAGAGGAAAACAGCAGAACAATTAAACGTACACCAGGAGCTTCAAAAAATTGTCCTCAGTGGGGCTTCAAATTCCCGGATAAGCGAAACGCAATATAAAAACTCTAAATCGTTGCTATCGAAGGCATACGCATCATGCGTCGAAATAGGAGATGAGGCATGTGGCCTCGTAGCTCTAACTACCATAGACTCAACAATCGCCCTGATGGCTGGCAAGAACCGGACTGTTGATCCGCGAGCCCAAGAAGTTTTCGACACTCAATATAATCCGAGAAGGTCTAATTTTGGAGCCAAGAGAGGTGTATCATTAGACACGATATTGGATGAAAATTTGGAAATAAACAGCGGTGGAAAGAGCCAAAGTGATTACGACGCTGAATTCAAGAAGCTCATTGACCGACTTTTAGCTTAAATGGATTTTCTGAAGTGATCAAAAGGTTAGGAGAACGCTCGCTGCATTTCCCAATCACCTTCTTTGCAGCTTGCCTTGTTTGTAGTTCTGCGCACGCGAACATGCCATCCAGGCCAGGTTCCGACTCAATTTACGAGTATAAAGACTACGAGCGTCGAGTGAGGGCTGCTAGAAGTTATCTGCACAAGGCCCCAGGCGATTTCAAAAGCGCAAGACGTTATCTAGATTTGTCGTGGGATTTGATGAGCTATGGTAACATCCAGGACGCACGAAAACTGGCCGACCTTGCGGTTCAAATTATTCCTCCAGATAGCAATAGAACGGCCCACTTGTATATTCGCGGCCTTTCGCTAATTGCGTGGAGCGAACTTGAAAGTGGAAGAGTAGAGGCGGCTCATCAAAGTTTCTCAAACTTGTTGAAGCGAAAGGACCTAAAGTACGTAAAACGATCCAAAGGCATTATACAATCCATGAAGATTGGTTATGGTCGATCTTTGGAGACCAGAGGTGAGTTCGATGAAGCCCTCAGCGTTTATTCGGATTTACTGAATAGCGAGAGCCTCGATCCAGTTATGCACCTGGCTGTTCTCAACGGCACAGCTCGCAGCCTGATCGCTCTCAACAAACATAAACAAGCAAACGCTATTCTTTCACCATTCATTGATCTGATCATCAACACTCAGCAAGGTCGCATCTCCCCCGAAACCGTTAACGCCGCTTTGGTTGCGGCAGAATCCGATTTGGATAGTTCTAATAGTGGTCGATCACGAGAGCTCGCGACATATGGCGCCAGAATGGTTGAAAAGCTGTTTGGCAACCAACACCCCTTATTCCTTTACGCGGAATCTATTCAAATTCGATCACGCCTCCGCTCGCTTTCAAAAGCTGCCGATAAGCAGAGTCAGCTAGAAGATATGGCAAAGCGAGGAAAGGAACTCGTATACCGGCTAGTTGAATACAATCGCTCGGCCTTCTCAAATTTGAATCGATTAAATGCAGGCCGTATAGATCTAAGTGTATTGGGAAGCCACCTATCTGTGGTCGCGAGTTTGTCATCCTTACGAGCCCTAAGCCGTGACGAAATCCAATCAACCATCGTAGCGATGCACACCCTTACCCAAAGCAATTTCAACAGAGTTGGCGAGCTCGTTGGGGTTCGGTTTGCAGAAAAAAACGACGCTTTGGCCAAACTCATTCGGCAGGAACAGGATGCAAGTCGAGAGTTTTACCAAGCATATTCAAACATAGGGCCGCGGCTTTCAACTGACTCCAATACCAATCAACTGGAGTGGAATAAGCTCGAGGAAATGCGAAACCGCGTGGTATCGCTCCAGAAGAAACTGAGCCTACAGCATCCAAACTACACATCTATAGTTCGCCCTGAGCCACCTAAATTTGATTTGCTTCAAGAGTCGTTACCCAAAAACTCCGCGACGCTTGTTTACACCTATGGCATCGATTCTGTGTTCGGGCTCGTGATGAACTCAGACACAGCAAAGCTTATCGAACTAAAGGTAGCACCAACTCAGTTAGATTCTTTGATTGAGGCGGTTCGCCATGAGATTCTCAACAAACGCGAAGACTTAAACCCGTCTCCATTCTATGAAGTTTATCGAGAGCTCTATCAACCTTTCGAGCCACATTTACGTGGCATAAAGACAATATATGTTGTGAAAGATGGCGGCATTCACAGCCTCCCGTTTTCTGCAATGTTAACTCAAAAGCCAACTTCCAAGATTAATGAATCACCATGGAATTGGCTGATTAGGAACCATGAATTCCGAAACTTACCTACGCTCTCGACAATCACACAAAACACTCGGTCGATATCAAAAAGAGAGTTTTTAGGGATTGGAGCACCAAATTTTGAGTCAGAATTGCCGAGCAGCGCAATGAAACCAGATAGTTCGTTAGGACTGACGACCAAGCGTCGTGATGCGGTAGTAAGATCAGCGAGCCTTGTCCCGCTTCCCGGCGCTCGAGACGAACTTGAACAAGCATTCCGACTTTTTCGTCCAGATAGAAGCACATTGTTGATGGGATCGAATGCAACAGAAACGGCGTTTCGAAACGAAAAACTTGACGAGTATCAACTGCTTTTATTCTCGACACATGCTGTTATGCCTGGAGAGATACCGGAGATAGGTGAGCCATCTATTATTTTGGAAAGACGCGAAACTTCTCATCCTGATGCTGATGGTATTTTGACTGCTTCCGAGCTTTTCGAGTTAGAGCTAAACGCAGACTGGCTGTTACTCTCTGCTTGCAACACTGGTAGTCCGTCGAAGCAATCAAGCAACGGTGTTGGGGCTTTAGCTAGAGGAGCAATATATGCGGGATCAAGAGGCTTACTAGCAAGCCACTGGCCTATCAACGACGAGTCCACTTCGCGACTTTTATCAGGAGCTTTGAAGGGCTATTCCAAATCAGGGAATCTATCTGCCGCCGTCCATATGCAGGCAATGCGGATGTCAGCAGGCGAACTTGGCGACAAGTATCAGCATCCACGATTGTGGGCGCCATTCTCCGTTTTCTCCTTGCACTAAGTCTTCAATGTTGAAGGCTCTAACATGAAAAAAACTTTCAAAAAATATTCTAAAAGTATTTTATCTAACAAAAACCTCCGCGCCTCTTTTAAAAGGCATTACCTGAAAATAATAGCTTTTACACTCCCACTCATCTCTACTCTTTTCTTCTACGGCTATCAGAACCCGGTCGACGATTTAGCTCAAGCTTTTGCAAACAAGTTCGCAGCGTCAGAAACATCAACTAGGACTCCTCCCATAGCGATTTTGACAATTAACGACAGCTCTGGCGTGGAGCAGGTTAGCGAGTGGGGGTACCGAAATTTCTTAGCTTGCATGGCCAATATTGCAGCGAACTCCGGCGCTAAATCAGTTGGTCTGGACCTCAGGTTTGATCGCCATTTGGGTATCAAAAACAATGAAGATAAAAAACGAGCAGAAAATACAAAACGTTTGCTGAATGATGATCGTATCATACTCTCAAGCTCTCTTCGGCAATCGCTAGTAAATGTGACCCCGTATGAACGCGCCCCTGGTGGTCAGGTTCGCCCGTCAAGCACACTTCAATGGGGCATTTCTGATTACGAAACACTGCCGGGTGAGCCGGCAAGAACACTTACACCGGTGTTTAAGGTTACAAGCCGAGATAATCTTGAGAGTCTAGTCCCTTCATTTAGCTCGTTAATCTGGAGCAAGGGTTCAAAAAATGTTTCCAGGGCTGAGCTGTTCGACACTGAACGTACTTGTTTAGATTCCTGTGTACGAGGCGCAGACTATGATGTGTTTTCCAAAACACTAGGTATCGATAGTGCTTTACTAAGAGGAGATGGCAGAATTCGACTACGTTTTCCATCAGCGAAAACCGTATTTAGCGTCACATCAATTGATCATCAGTTTTCAATCTTCAGAGACTCTGGGTGCGAACAAGCCAGATTTTTGTTACCTAGTGTAGAAGATAAATTCGTATTAATCGGTGAGTCTTTTATTGAAACAGACGGAAAGTTGGATAACCCTCTCAGCTTTAATTTTCACCCACTCCCTTTTCAGATGCTGAGCAGTACAGACACAGCTACTTGGCCATCCTCATATTTTCATGCTTTTAGTATTTGGAATCACATTCATTCATTCCCCCTTGCTACCCAAAATGTATCAGCAATAATTTCAGTCTCCTTATTTTATGTAATATCTCTATTTGTATTTTTCAGAGTCATAATTTTCTTAAAAAACAAACAAAAATACGCCAATATATTAAATTACACGTCAACACTTACTGTAGTATTTTTTTTGATATTCTTATTAATTGCATTTTTTCTAGACTCATACTTAATATCACGCACCAACACGAGCATTCAAAGCTCTCAGTTTATCATATTTTTGCCAATCGTTTTCGCATGTTGTTTGCCTATGGTTTTTCTTTTAGCCTCACGGCAGCGGTCACCTTCATATATCTCACTTTCCACCCATCTTATTTATCCGGAAGATCAAGAAAGCCTCGAAAACCTTCATCTTTGTATCGGAGAAAAACTAAACGCGTTTGTCGTTAAGTTCCCGTTCCGCATAAACCAAGCGCAAAACTACGAAGAAATTCAGGGTATTTTAGCTCGTGGCCCGAGTTTGATCAGACAACACGACTCTATTTCGCAGTCCGAGATACTCTCAAAAATCAAATCTCGGCTCGGAAACAAAATCTACATATCAAACACTACTGAGCACGGTTTATACTTGTTCGTACTGATCGATTTCGCCGATGCTGAACTTGTGGAAGAGGCAGAGGTTTTGCTGAGTGAGTTCAAAGCCAGCGTCAATTCACACCCGCAACTTCTCAGCCATTTCAAAAACGTCGAGCTATCTAAATCGCATATAATTGTGATGCTTGACGAAGAGAACTCACAAATAAACTTCGTAAATTTACCAAGATAAAGGATCACAAAATTAAAATGCTCAAGTCACTTTGCAATTCAATATTTTTCAAATTTTTCTGCGCCTCCTTAGTCATTTTGCACACTGTGCTTTTTTGTAATTTCGCAATAGCGCAAAATTTTGTCGGGAAGATTGATAACGTAAAGGGCGATGTCATTATAGAGAGAGATGGACAGAAAGTTAGGGCAATCACGAAAGGGAACTTAGTTAACGGTGATACCATTTTGCTACCCTCAGGTAGCTTCATAGAGATCTTTTATCACGACGGTGAAATCCCGAAGTTGGCCGTATTTGCAGGGCCGGACGAAATTCAAATTTGGGGTCGCGAAGGCTCCGAGATCATTAACACGATATGGAACGCCAATAAATCTGGAGCAGAAAGGAACACTTCAGAAGATTTGAATGCCATCTTTCACCCAAGCTACAGTGCTTTTATGCGACATTCGTTTTCCCTAATCTGGCCTCGAACAGAAGAAAGAAACCTGAAAACCTTTGCGCTAAAGCCCAATAACTCCTCACACATTTACTGGGCCTTGCGTAACAACGAGGTCAAAATCGAAAATCATTCAGGAACGTTTGACCTGGTTCATTGGAAGGCCACTTTTTCGGACGGCGCAACACAGTATGGATCGTTTAGGGTTTTAAACTCTGACGAGGCGAACGATTGCAGACGCCAGATTGCGCAATATCATAACGAAGACGATTCTCATGTCAGTGCTCTAAACCAAACTGAGGTACTGCTTCAATGCGAACTCTATGTTGACGCGATAAAGTTCGTAGCCCAACACCACACTGCAAACGCAGGCTTACTCACCAGAGAAGAAGAAAGGGTTTTAACTCTGCTTAAAAAGGGTCTGCTAATGAGAATTTCTAGATGGCCAACAAACTGGAATTAACGTTCAAGTAATCGAGGTACTGCATCTAGTGTCACTGTTTGTTAGGCGCAGTAGTTGACCCGCCACAAGCCAATTAAGAGTTGGAGCACACACCAAGCTGCCGCAGCAATCCAACGGCTCCACCAACTCCAGAGCATGTCTTTCTAGTGATCGGCAGTCTGGATTGTTTGGCGTTTGGTAGGAATACGCCACGCTTGACCTCTTGCATCACACTGAAAAAAGTATCCGCATCGAGCGCATCCTGCATGGTGCACGCGACATTCAAAAACTGCTTTTAGCCAAAAAAAACGAGGGAGCCAAAGCCCCCTCGCCTAAAGCCCAGAGAAGTGTTGCGCCTCAACCCACCGGCTGACAGTCGCTCGGGCTTCTTGAGCCCGTGGTGCGGAAGGCGCCGCTGCCCAGATCAAAAAACTGACGCTCCTTACCGTCCCTTTTCATGCGGACGGTTTCGCCCGATACCAGGTACGTTTCGGCATTGCTTTTGCCAGTCTTCCCGTTTGTGTAGGTGAACGAGATGGCGTCGCCGGCCGTATCGGCAAACGTCAGCCGGTACGCAAAACCTTTTGCCGTCTCGCACGCGAAGGTGCGGTCTTTCAGCGTGGTCCGTAACGCGGCAATGGTGAACTCAGCAGGTGTTGAAGCTGCAATTTTCTCTGGTGCAGCGCCCGTTGAACCAGTCGTTTGACAAGCCGCCAGGGCAACAAAAGACAGCAGCGCAGCAGGCGCAAAAATTGTCGGACGGATGTGCATATTCTTTCTCCTGAAAAGTGACGTGAGAAACAATTCCCCCGCAATTCTCGCTCGACTACTCGGCAACAATTTCCACCGAGTACATTGAAATATTTTGAGAATTTTTTGGGAGTTTTACATCAGGCAAAAGGGTTCCCTTTTGCGGTATACAATGTGTCATGCCGTCCTTACTGCACGCGCCCATAATACTGAGAAAGATATTCTTGTGTTAGGGAAAAAAGGAGGCAAAACACGACATGGAAAAAGGGAACCCTTTTGCAACATCAAAAAGCCTGTCTGGCGGCGATTATTTGTGCGCCAGAGCAAAGTTTAAGGGACATGATACTGTGCCGCGCCGTTATGGATACGTCCGGGTTTCGCTAGATGAACAACGCCCTGATCGCCAAATTGACGGGTTGGAGGAAGTTTGCGACGAACTTCATATTGAGTATGTGTCGGCACGGAGCAAACAACGCCCCACATACGATGGTGTTATCGCCAAACTTCAGACAGGGGATGTGTTTGTGGTGTGGGATTTGGACCGTGCGTTTCGCTCGACCATTGATGCCATTATTGAAGCCAATAAACTGAGGAACCGAGGCGTTGATTTTCAGATTGTCACCATGAACATCGATACGACAACGCCGGCGGGGCAGTTCGTATACACCGTACTGGCCGCCCTGGCGGAGTTTGAGCGCGCCAACCTGATAAAGCGAACGAAAGAAGGCATGCAGGCCGCAAAAAGGCGCGGCAAACACATCGGGCGGCGCCACGCACTGACGGATGCGCAAATTGTGAGCGCGCAGGCGCGATTGAAGGAAGGCCGGGCGACGCATAAGGACGTGGCCAGAGACCTTGATGTTCATCCCGATACCCTGCGCCGGGCGCTTGAGCGATACGAGGCGCAGCGCCATGAGTAAGCAGAATATAAAGGACTTGAACCGTCAGATTGGCCGCCGCCTGAAAGAGCACCGAAAAGCCGCCAAAATGACCCAAAGCGCCCTGGCAAAGCCCCTTGGCATCACATACCAGCAGCTCCAGAAATACGAAACCGGGCAAGATCGAATTTCAGCTGCGCGGCTGGCTGTTGTGGCTGTTGTTTTGGGTGTGCCTGTGGGGGCTTTTTTTGGTGAGGGTGCAGAAGCCGATTAGGACCGCCTCACCTTCCTTGCTTCCTTGGCAGAAATCACCTCATCAGCTTCATTGTCGTTGTCACTAGACAAGCTCTCGATCATCTCTCTGCTTAGGAAGGCGGCATTCATATCCCGCACCTTGTTCCGAGTGTGAGCCGGTGCCAGATGCATGTAGCGTTCGGCAATCTCAGAACTACTTTGATTGAGAACTTCAGCAACTTCTTTTGGAGAGCATCCACGCATCGCGAGGTAGCTACCTGTTGTGTGCCTGATGTCATGTTGGCGAAAGTTCGTGATGTTCGCATCCTTCAGGGCGCGCTTGAAGCGATTCCGAAAATTCAAGGGCGCCATGCCATCCTTGCGCGGGAAAACATAATCGGTGTCCAGCCGGCGGGTGCGCTGCATGTCTTTCAGAATATCCAGCGCCGCGCCCTCAAGGGGAACGGATAGTGGTCTGCCATTCTTGGTTTGAAGTAACACAAATTGCTCCCCCATCAAGTCAACTTGTGACCACTTTAGAAAGCGTGCTTCGCTCGGCCGAACGCCGGTTGCCAGTCGCAGCCAGACCAGGTTAAACAGCCATTCGGGATGATAGCTGTAAATGTGTTCCTGGTTTCGGCACGCTTCTAAAAATCGTGGAAGCTCAAACGCATTGTTTGGAACCGATTTTTTTTCTTCGTCTGTGAGCTGCCCCCAGGTTCGCGGCCTGTCTTCTCCAGGAAAATGGTAAACGTCTGGAGAGAGATACCGGTCGCGTTGATCAGTGACCTTCGGTTTTTCTACATCGTGAACCGGGTTATATGCAGCCCATCTTTTTTTCACCGCGTAGCGAAAGATCAAAGATAGAGTACCTATGTAGTACTTGATCGTGCGAGCAGATCGGACCCGTGTTGATCCGTCTGGATTTTTGACCATGCTCGCTATCGGTTTCCCATTGATGTCCTTGTTGGCACACGGTTCTGACTTTAAAGCTTCTACAGCATCATCGATAACGCCAGGCGTAAGGTGAGAAAGTCTCTTATGCCCCAGCTTGTTCTTCCACCACTGAAAGTGAAGACTGATCGTTGGGTAATCCTTTCTGTGAGCGACCACCTGCCTCTCGACAAACTGATCAATGACATAACCGAGCGTCAATGTAGCTGCTAACAACTGCTCATCGGCTTGCCCCAGCTGCTTCATACGGCGCAGTTCTGCCTCCCTGGACTCTGCCCAGGCCTTGGCATCGTCTTTGCTGTCAAACGTTATATTTTCAGTGGGAAACGGTGCAACGCGAACTCGCGCTCGAAATCTTTTCTTTCCGTTCTTATCGTATCTGGTCTCATAATCTGGCATCTCATTTAACTCTCCATTTTAAATAACACTCTCTCACAAGCCTTATGGCGCCTCGTATCGGCACTTATCTTGTAATTATTTCTTGGGACAGAATTGGGACACTGGAAAAGAAACACACTTATTTTGTATACAGCTCACTTATCAAAAAATGGCTGTTTTCCAGGGTTCCATAAAGATGTCAGTTTTCTGGGACAGACGGTAAACCGCGGTTTATAAGGTCTTTTCTTAGCCACAAGCTGATGCTCTACCAACTGAGCTACGACCGCCATATAAAATTTACATCTTTGAAATCAACAATTTACGCAGTTTAAACATCACATAAATTCTTAACACCAAAATCTTTGGGACAAATTTAGGACAGTAAAAATTTGTCGCCAAAGCAACCCAATAAATAATATTGCTTCACTTATACAATAAAATTCTTCCAAAAACAATAAATTGAAAATTTAAGTGCGTAACTAAAAAATATATATCCAATAAATAAGCAGCGCCAGTACACGAAAAAAAAGAGAGCACCTGCGAGCTGCTCACGAGCAGCCCGATTTGCGGGCAAGACGTGGGCCAAACAGGACGACAAAGCGAATCGACAGTCACAAACAGCCCGCGTCCGCCAGTCTCTCAATGTTGCAGAACATCAATATAGAGGTAGCGGACGCATAGTAATACTAACCCATAAACTGATATATTCATAAGACTTATCCACAGCCCTTCTCCAGCTTTGTAGAAAACTACTTGTGTATACAATCATAAGTAGTATGCAGAATATCAATATAGGGAGGCAGCATCATGCTGTGGTTTAAGCTAACAGTGCTATTCATGCCGTTGGCGGCATGTCTTGGGGCAATCGGGTTCAATGTCATTGAACCGGGTTCATATTTTGAGAACATACTTGCAGGGTCTTTTGGCGTCGTGTGTGGCGGCTTGCTCGCCGCAGCCATTCACGAGCTTGACCGACTGTTTGACGACGTAACCGATACCTTCGGGTCCGCCAGTTTCGCCGAACCTTTAGAAATCCGTGCCGCCGGGCTCTATGGCCATCGTGGTCTGGTGGTCGGCAAGCAAGTTGGCCGCTTATTGCGCTTCAACAAGCCCGGTCATCTCTTAACCATTGCGCCAACTCGCTCAGGCAAAACCACCTGTGCGGTGATACCGCAGTTGCTGGAAAAGCCGGAACGGTGCGGCTTCCAATCCGCAGTAGTGATCGACATCAAAGGCGAGATTGCTGCCATCACCGCCAGACACCGCGCCCTGGCGGGTCCTGTGTTCCGCTTTGCGCCTTTTGACGAAGCAAGTGCGTGTTTCAACCCGCTGGACTTTGTACGCGGTGATGATGACCTGTGGGAAGACTGCGCCTTACTCGCTGAAATGATCGTGGCGCCGTCCGGCTCCTCTAAAGCCGTGTTCTTTGAAGCGGAGGCGCGGGCACTGATTACGGGGCTGTTGATGTACATCCTGGTGGATGTGCCTGCCCATAAGCGCAATCTGGCTTATTTGCGGCGGCTTCTCATGATGGGTGAGTACGGTCTGTCTCAACACCTTGATCTCATGACCAAGAGCCGCAACGCAATAGTACGGCGCACGGCCAACAGCTTCATGCAGAAAGAAGATAGGCTTAAGTCGTCCATTATGGCCGAAGCACAAAGTCAGACCATGGTGTTTGACAGTGAGCGCGTGGCCCGCGTTACAGCCTCATCAGACTTTACCTTTGAAGCTCTTAAAGACAGGCCGGCTACGGTTTATCTGTGTATCCCGCCAGAGCACTTAGAAGTATATCGTCCGCTATTGCGTATCATGTTGGGCATTGCCGTGCGCAGCATGACGCGTCATACGAAACGGCCCTTGCAAGACATCCTGTTGCTGGTGGACGAGTTTCCGGCCCTGGGGCCGATGCGTCCGTTACAAGACGGCCTGGCGTATTTAGCCGGATATGGCTGCAAGCTTTGGCTGTTTGCACAAGACCTCGCCCAGCTCCAACACACCCACGGGCCGGAAGGCACGCGCTCGATCCTTGCCAACTGTGTCTTGCAGGCTTTCGGGACGATGGATCAGGCTACAGCAGAGTTGTTGTCGAAGATGCTAGGAAATCAAACCCGCCGCACGCAGCAACGCAGTCAGTCACGCCGTTCATGGTTGGTGCCTGACTATGACCGTTTCGGTCACAGTGCCAGTGAGACGGGCCGTCCGCTTCTCACGGCTGATGAGATCCGCTGCTTGGGCAATGACAGGCAATTGCTGTTCTTAAAGGACATGCGCCCGGTGTTGTGCCGCAAGGTGCCTTACTACAAGCAGTCGGCATATCAGGGCCGTTATGACCGCTGGGAACCCGCGAGCAGCCATATAGGGGGGACAGCAGCATGATTGATTATAAGAACCTGCGGTCTGTGGAACAGATTGCCCAGGAAACTCAGGCCATATCACAAGGCACCCTGGAGAAATGGCGTTTCCACCGGGACCGGATGGGGATGGCAAGCGTGTTTGTAGAAATCGATACCAATGTCTATTGGGATGTGAGCCGCCTTAATGAGTGGCTTTATGAGGGCAAGCCGATCACGGGTGATTACCGCGACCTGCGTACCCTCCGGCAGATTATCGAAGGGTGTCATATCCGTGAGAGCAAACTGCGCCATTGGCTCAAGTACCGTGCTGTAAATGGCCTTGAAGATGCCGTGGTAGTCAAAACCCTTGGCAAGCACGGCAAGCTCTACATCGATGAGCGGATGTTCAATGTGTGGCTGATGATGGTGAATGCAAATGGAGAATACAGTGATATGAAGCTAGGTTCGTAAAACCAGCGCCCCCTATAAACTCATTCGAGTTCTTTTGTGGTTGCACAAAGTTGATCGAGTCAGGTGGTTTCCGACTGTTCAATGCGACTGCAAACAAGCGCGCTCAGCTCAAAAAAGAGGCCTTTTGGCGGTCCTAAGTTGTGGTGCCCAATGATGTTTACAAACATTACGACACGCTACCAAAACTACTGTGTCTCACACGAGTTATTGCGCAGGGCTTTGAAGCGCTCTTGCAATGGCGCTTCTTCCCCAACCGGCACTCCCCAGAGTTGTGGAATGCCTTGGTCGACTGCTGCGCGCAACACAGAATCGAACAGTCCAAGATGAACCTCTCCTAGGATCTCTCTTACATGGCGTAGAGCTTCGCAATCAGCTTGAGCTTCTTCGTCCTCAAGATTGAGGTTCCGGTCTGCCAGATAAACGTGCGCCAATTCATGCAAAAACGCGAAGGCAATCTGACGCCTCACACAGTCTTTATAACTCTCAACAAAATATGGCATATCAGTTTCAACTTCGCGCCAGTCAACTTTCATACTGGTTCTGCGTGAAAAGGAAAATCCCAGAACTTTATCTGGATCGGACGGTTCCTGAAGCTGCGACAAATCCTGAAGGAAAGCCTCTTTTGCAGAACCGTTCGCTCCGTCTGCCTGCCAAGAATTAAATCCCACCACGACTGGTCGAGCTCGACTCTCGCAAACCGCGAATACAGCGCGCACGAGAACAGGTGAAATGATGACACGCTCCGGACCATTATGACTTTTGTACATAAGGTTAAACAGATAACGATCCTTTTCGAGTGTTCCCCAATCGCCCGGTGCTTCGAGTTCAAAATTCAGTGTTTGAGCATGCACCGCTGGGAACTTGTGCCTGACGGCACGATAAAAGTACCTGAATTCCCTGCGCAGCCACTCCAAGGCCACAGGCGGAATCGTGACATTTCCATTTCGGTCCGGGGTATCTGTGAAGAGTCGCGAACGTACCAACCGCCGGACATCAGACTGCTCGTCAATTGTCTTTACAAACTCTTCCTTTGAGGTTGGTTTACGATTTGAAAAATTCAGTATTTTGGCACAATCGATTTCAGAGTCACGCATTGCCGCCGCATCAACAGAGATTTCCTCTTCCGGATTGTACAGTCGCCCCCACGTACGCTCTGCACACTCCCTGCCCTCCATCTCTGACCATTGCGGGTTTTCGAAGAAGATGATGCCCTCAAGATCAACCAACCCTGCACGGAGCTCTGCATTCGACCAACTTAAACGCTGTTTTTCCAACTTGCCGCGATTGTCGATATAAAATCGCAGGTTTTCATCAAATCTCCACTGCCAGAGCAGCATTAACGAAAACTTCGCACTTCCATTTGCAATAGAACGATGTCGGATTTCACGGGTCTGGGGGTCATGCGCAATCCAATGATGCGCCTCCTCGCTAAGGCCGAAGAAGCCCGCACGATGTTCCACAAGCACCTTCGATAGGAGCTCTCGAAATTCAGCATTTTCAATCAGCAAGACATCAGCGCCCGACAGGTGCGCCGAAAGCTCTGACGGCAAGATATAACGCGATTCAATCTCGCGAATTGGTTCCTTCAACCAAACATCAAAACCTTGTGGAAACAACTCCGTTGAAATCACAAAGATCTCGCGCATAGCTTGCACAAGACTCGTCTCGGGATGTGTCGCTATGCGGGCATTCGTCGGCGAGCAAGCCCACAACAATACCACCACAAGAGATACGAGAAGGGTCCGACCGATCGGTGTCATAGCCTAGGGATCGCAACCGGCTCTTCCGAGAGCTCAAACCGCGGGCCAGCCGCTCCGTGGTTAGTGTAAATCTCGAACGACTGAACACAAGGCCTTACAAACCCAACTTCCGCATTTGCTTCCCAGAACAACTCGTAACGGCCCTTGTTATTCTGCTGATACTTCACTTCCGCATTCGCTAACTTGCCGCCCCCAGAAGCGCCGAGCTCACCAATAAGACCTTCCTGGACTATATAGTGCACTTTCCGCGCACGCAGTGCCTTCGTTATCAACCAGCTTCGAGTGCTCTGTGCGCGTGGCACATGTTTTCTCAAATTTCTGCCAGTTTGAGGTGTTCCTACAATCGCGCGGACGTCATCTGCGGTGCCAGAAATGTATTCTAAAGCCAGCTCGGTACCTAGATCGACCAGGACATCTGCACGCTTGTCAAGTTCGGCATTTGCGCTTAGACCAAACGTTCTTAACACCTTGGCAAAGAGACCAACCTCCATTTTCTTCGAAGCTTTATAATGCCCAACGAGAAATCTATCCCTAACTTCGATCTGGTCTGCTGGCCATAGAGCCTCACCAGGATAGTATTCTCCACGCACCAGCTCGACCACCGCCCCTGCCCGGAACAAACCTGGTGTGTGAATCAAGAAGCAAGACCATCCTTCTCCAAGTGTCTCTTCGGCAAACGGGTCAAGCTCTTTGTCACCCAAATCAGCCGCACTGGCGGAAAGAGATTGGAATGCAAGAAGCACGCTGAACAATGCTGCGAACGAGTGATACAAGCGCAATGAATAATTTGGTTTCACCATTTAGTTACTCCTAACAAGTTGGAGGCGCGATAGCTTGAACAACCTGACTGCATCGGAGTACGTGCGAAAAGTGCTGTTAAAAGAGATGTCTTGGTCATCCATGCACGCCGCAAACCCAACACGGGTTTGCACAACGTAGGAAATTGCTTCAAATTTTTCTGCAACCCATACTAGACCATTGAGTGAATGATGCAATACACGAAGAAGCAAGCCTGTTCATCTAAGGAGTTATGATCATGGACTGGTTTACCTTCCTGTTGGAAGATAGAGCGGGGTTACTTGTTGCAATTGTCACGCTCTTGACCGCGATCATAGGAACTTTGTCAGCCACAACAGTCGACGGGCTTCAGTTTCCCAAAAATGTTACTAGCGCAGGCTGGGTCCTCGTTTCCATTGCAATCTTCGGCTTCGGAGGAACCGCATACCTAATCACTGCCAGATCAGTGTCTGACAGGACCGTTGAGCTTGCCGGCTTAACAGAGCTAGAGGGAGCACAGTTCGTGGCGTTAGAACCATTCTTCATCATGACAGATGATCCGCACGGCACTGGTGGGCGCTATGACACAGTAAGAGCAATCTCTGGACTCAGTGGAGGTTTTTTTTGCAACCTCGATATTCACGATTATGTAGAGTCCAACAATTCAGCTTTTGAAGTAGTAGTGCCTAACAAACCATGGGCTATTTATCTTGCGGAAAATGCAGAACTAGTACGTGCACGCCTTATCGCTGTAGTTGGGACTTACGGCCCCAGACTTGATACTCAAACGGTTTTGAGTGCCACGAGCGTTGCTTCGGATCCCTGGCTAAGTCTGATGGTGCATGCGCGCCGTCGTTTTCTTAGTCATTTACAACGCGGAATCGATACTGCGGACCCTAGAAGACGGCTGTGTACTAATAATCCGAGAACAATTTCTGAATACAAGAAGCGGCATACTGATTTTTTGGAGAAACTGAGCCAGCTAGAAGCGCTGATAGAAACAAGGCAAATACAACTCACCGAACTGCTGAACCAACCGTCATGCCCACCATTTGAAAAAACAATCTATGGGAATCTTCGCGGGATCTGCTAACCACCCTTCGATCATCAAGTAGGAATCAGAAAGTTTACGTGGTTTGCCACAATTGCGAATTACTCATTACCATTACAATGACTTTTAATGAGCGCTGCGCTACACGCTGGCAGAGACTTTTCCGCTGCGTCATAACACATGGTCAAGCTCGCACGTATCCTGTCTCTGTCTATTCCGAATCGCACTCTCCGCATAGACGTACCCCACCCAAAAGTTAAGAAACGTCTCGACGTCGATTGCCGCAGCAATCTCGACGAGCCTGCACTTACCGATTCAGTTCGATTGGCTCGATGATAAAACGGCCCCGACCACGACGAATTGCATAGGCTCCGCCGCGCTGAATTCGGATCTTATCAATCAGGGGATTGAGCGCTGACTCGATCAACTCCACATTCGGGTCTTTGCTTTCTACGATGACTTCCTTCTGCGAATGCCACTTTGCGAAAGCTTCATTGGCAATCTCATCACCAAGAGACTTCCGCAACGCAATGAGCTTGCGAAGCTCTCCCTTGGATAGTCATTTCTCATCAATTTTGTCGCTCGTTTTCGCCATTATTAGATCTCTCGTTCTTACCAGTCATCGACTTATGATCTCACAGTCTAAAGCATTCAAGCGAAAATCGGAGGAAGTTAGTGCAAACCACAATTTTCACTTCCGCAAGGTAGATTGCGAAATCAATTCATCCATCACTGGCAGAAAACCAACTCTATTCACCCCTACCAGCAATTGTCCTCTGGATTTACACCAGACGAACATACAGAAAAGGCCTGTTTTCAGACACCAAAATTTGCTTTAGTCAGTATCGCAGGTGAGAGGTAAACGATTTCCAAATAACGTTCACGACTACTTCTGTCGCGCCACCACGTGCCAAGTCTCTATCGATTAAATGGCACGGGTCAAGTCTTCATTCAAAATTCAAGATGAAGAACCTCATTCTCTATCTATATCACAGATAACTTTCAACAAGCCCTAATAAGAACGTTTGAAAATTCAAGGCCACATCATTTGCCTCATTGCTATCGAAGAACAGCCAAATGAAAAGACCAAAGATGCCAGAAACAAGATCCCAAACAAAAGAAAGTACGACCATCACCAATCCAAATAAAACAATCACCAACCCAAACAATGGCCAGACAACGACGAATACTAGAAACAATACGATTCCAACAACCGCGAAAGCGACAAGATCACCCGCTGCACCTCTACCTCCAACTGTCGAAGACGGCACTTTCTCGCCTTTTCTAAATCCTGACGAAATGCGCGCGAATAGCTTTTGGAATGCCCATGCAACCCCAATACGTTTTCCAATAAAAGAGAGGTCATCTAGGACACTACCGTCCGTTAACTCACGTAACGAGCCACCGAGAACGCTACGCTGCTCCGCCGTAATCCCTTCATAGCGAGAGCGCTTTGCATGAAATCGCGCTTCCAATATCAAAGGGAGCGAGGTTGTGATCAACACAAAATAAAGCCAAAGATACATTACTCAACCAACTAAAATCATTAGAGAGATATTTGCTAACATAACACTCCCGCCCAGGAGGGATGTCACAATAGCCAGTATGTTTTTGGATTGAAGGTCACCTTCACGGACAAGCGTTATGATGTGAGCATTAAAAAAGCCGATAACCAGCGAACCGACAAGCAGAGCGATAAAAAGGTATGTCGCGGCAACTTTTAAGTCACTACTACTGTTGGCCACCCCAATAAGCCCACCAATCTCCGCTAACTGCTCATTCACCAGCGTGACGGTGTCTGATCGGTAGAATACTATGCCTGAAATAGCCGCACCAATTCCAATTACGCAACACTGAAAGCCGAAACGATAAAAATAATACGCACCATCCGCCAACTTCTCATAAAACATGGTCAAAAGCAGTGAACAGGCAACTAAAAACAAAGTAAACGCTTGTTGCCATTCCACCCCTTCGATTATCCCAACCGATGTCAAGAGATACGGGCCACCAACGAAAAGCAAAACGTAAGCCGCCGCGCCCCAAAAAAGATCATAACCAACTTTGAGTTGATTAGGTGAAGGAGGCTCATTCATATGAAGCACTCTCTTGTAGCAGTTATGGGTCGTATCCAATTGAATAGGTTAGACCGCATGCACACAAGAATATTATATCAACTTTTAAGGGTACATCAAAGTCCTTTAAAGTTTTAACGCGCATTCCCTGCCTTACTAACAATGATTTCGCCTGCTCACTCGTCTTACTTGTCAGTCAGAACGATCACGTCCCTGATTTCTTTGACGCTCCCGTGCCCTTAAGTGCCAAGCCCCTAAAAGATCGCGTTGCTGCGTATCAGAAAGCACGCTGTTGCGAATATCAGTCGGACTGATATGCCGCAGAGCGTCCTTGTGGGTTTGATTTACCTGTGCGCGGATCGCGTCGCTGTGGCGGCCACCTAGGCGGCTTTTGAGATTGCGGTACTGAGTAGCAGCTTTGCGGGCGACGGCCTCTGCATGGCCTGCCTGCGCGCGTTTAGCAATCATCCTATTTCGAGCGCGGCTCAATCGGACCTGGCTATGAACAATGTACGTCGCCAGCCTGCCTGAATGCATAGGGAGCTGGGCAGCGAACTTAATGAGAGACTGCACCCGTTCTTGATGCAGCGTCACGATCTTAGCCGCCCTACCCGCCAACCACTTGGCATGTCTTGCTTGCTTGGAAACCTCACCTAGCGCTTTACCAGCGCTCCGGGTTTGTCGGTAAACCTTATCAAGCTGGCGCCTATGCATATGGGCTTCTACCGCGCGGGCAACGCGCTCATTTCCATGAACACGCACCCGATTGGCCATAATGATTTGCGCGTTGCGCTGTACGCGGCAGCGGCCCTGATCGATTTTCAGATAATCGATGGTGCGCTGCTTGCCACTCTGTGTGCGTCGCTGCACGGTTTTTGAACCGGGTTGATAGTCACGCCGCTGCATACGCCGCCCTTTCACTCCTTCATGTATTTGCGGGCGGCGGTTGATGCCTTGCTCCTTGTAACTCCGGGCATCTACGCGGCAGTGATGACCTGCATCACGGTAAGCCCGGTTCTGGTGCCGCGCCCATTCCCGGCGCCAGTGCTTCACGTTGCGGGGATGGTTCCATTCAGTGACCTTGTGGCCAAAGCCTTCCGAGAGCATTTCACGGGTAGACAGCAACACATGTGCATGGACGTTGCGCTCATCGGTATGCCCCTTGTGAATGGCAATGTCCGCCACCATCCCCCGGCCAACAAACTGCTGTTTGACATACCCACGTATTAACTCAAGCCGCTGCTCGTCTGTCAGCTCATGAGGTAAAGCCAGCTCAACCTCACGGGCAAGTTGAGCGTCCTTACGCTTCTCCGACGCCTCAACCCGGTTCCAGAGTTCTTCCCGGTTATAAACCCAAGGGGATGCCCCATCTGGAGCCATGATTTCAGTGTGGAGAACGCCAGAGCGACGGGAAAAATCAGTTACGCATTCTTCATAGTCATTGCGGAGTTTTTCGCCGGCGCGATAGGCGGCAGCGGCCACGGCAGATCGGCCCGCCGAGCGGCCAATAATCCGCGTATGCGAATGGTAATGCACCATGCCGCTGCCCCCTGTTTTTTGATTGATTTTCGGTTGGTTTGGTTGCCGTTAAGGCGCAAATGTTGCGTGCAACATATCAGTGCGCCGTTATAAACCCTGTTTTCTTATGTGGTGGAGTAGTAGCCAGATCGGCCAAAAAGCCGACGATCAACTTCGTCAGGCCATTTAACTCTTGGGGCAACCCCGCCGTTGGGCATCCCCGGTTAAAGCTGAAAAACGCAAAAGTTAGCTGCGCCCGCGCCCCCGCTCTCGCTTTGTCCGCTCTCTTTCCTCTTTCTTTTGGCGCTTTTCCAGATCGTTCCACCACGCCTGCTTTTTAGCCTCAGCGGCCTCGTCAGCAGCGCGTTCTTCGTCCCAAAGATCAGTAAACTCCTGCCTGTTTTTGGGATTAGATACGCTTTCACACTCCGCCACACGCTCCGCTTTGCGCTGGTGAATTTGCTCCCATTCACGGGCCAAAGTTTGTTGTTGCTCTTCGGGCAGCTGACTTTCCCATATGTCACTAGATTGCAAGTTTTTGAGCGCTTCCGACCTTCTGGCAAAGAGACCATTGCGCGTTCTGGTGCGCTCTTTGTGGCCACCAAGTTTTTTCCGTTTGTGAGTGTAGTTTCGCTCAGCTGTCTCAAGCAATTGGGTAGCGGCATCGCGCTGCCCGGAAAGCACCTCATTGCGTAAGTTTGCTTCACGCACTTTTTGCCAGAGAGAGCGCATTTGCCGTGTGGCAAATTCCGCCTGGCGACGCTTTGGAGATTTAAACCCGAGAGCATTAAAACCACGCAATCTGCCAAGTGATTTAGCTCCGGTTCGTTGCTCGTCCGGCTCTTTCAGTTTTAGCCCAACCAGAATAGCAGCACCAATGCCGCGCAGGGTCCAACGCCCTCGATCAACCTGGTCCGGCACCTGCCATTTTTCAATCTGGCCATGCCACACGCCAAGCGCTTCTTCAGGGTTTTGATAGGCGATCTCAATTGCCTTTTCAAAACGCGCCCGGTGCTCCTGAACACGCAATTCTTCCTGCTCGATCTGCCACTCGACCTTTTTGAGCTTGCGGCGAGCATCCCGCTGCCGTTCTCCGGCAAAGCCAACATCCTTTTGCAAAAGCTTGAAATCCTCAATGGCGTCCTGTGCTTCAAGGAACGACTGGACGCGCATCTCGCGGTGTTTTTCATCTGTGGGATACAGCCGGGTTCGTATCTCAGGTTCAGGAGGAGGAAGCTTTTCATTTTCTTTTTGCCGCGCCCGCTGGCGGCGCTTGCGGTCGGTATCAATGGGCCCGTCATGAGTGCCGGGCTCCTTGTCGATACCGCGGTCTTCGTAGCTGCGGTGATCCAACCGCACGTCAATGCCCTCACGCTCGAGGGCAGCGTTCGCGGTCTTCGCCCACGCCTCGCGCCACTGGATCAGCAATTTTTCTTTTTCGTTCCAACCCCGGATTTTGTTGCCAAAGCCATCCGGCTCAAGCGTCCGCGTCGTGACCATGACGTGGGCGTGATAATTTCTGTGATCCCCCTCTTCCGGTGGCGCGTGCCAGGACACGTCTGCGATCAATCCCTTCGACACAAGCTGCTCTTGGACAAACCGTCGAATGACGCCCGTGCGTGCGTCGTCAGATAATTGATGTGGAATGGCTATATCAATCTCGCGCGCACATTGGGCATCTTTGCGCCGGGTGCTTTTGTCTTCTCTCGCCTCAACCGCGTTCCAGAATTTTTCACGATCTGTAGCCAGCTCAACAGCCCACTCAGGCGCGTTGTCTGGCACGATGATTTCACTGTGAAGAAGCTCGTGAGCGTCAGCGCTCTTGTCGTAATCAAACCCAGTGCGATAATCCCGGAGTTTCGTTCGAGCGCAATAGGCCGCAAGCGCAATCGCGTTATGACGCATGCTCTCAGGCGGCCGGCTTCGTCCGACGATGTCAGCGTTAAGATGAAAATGCCCCTCTTGTGCCATCGCCGTTCACCATGAGACCGAGACGCGGGGGTTCGGGGCCCTGCCCCGACGCACACTACCATGTAGTGTATAAGTGCGCTGCCGCCAGTGTCCATACACTACCGTCAGCGCACGCACGAACACGCACAATCACCGGCGAACGGGTGTCATATGCGGGCGGACAGTAAGGGCAAGCATGTTGGACAGCTTCAAACCACTAAGGCCTGTAGGATCAAGTATCATATTCACGTGTCACAATTTGATATGGCCTTTTGATCAAGCACAACTTATGGTGAAATTGAATTGATTTCCAATGAGGCCTCATCGTGTCGGATTCGTTTATTACTCTCGCAATCGAACAAATGGACACGACAAGCTTTGAGCTGTGGTGCCAAGAGGTTTTAGCAAATGACAAAGGCTACAGGTTTGAACCTACTGGAGGAATGCATGATGGTGGGCAGGATGGGTTTATTAGACAAGTAATTGGCACCCCCACCCATTTCATCCAAATATCGAAAGAACAAAATACAAGGAACAAGATCAGAAGAACCTTTAGATCACTCTCGAAATCGCGAAACGTTGAGAAACTCACTTACCTGACAAGTCAGAGCGAAGCAGAACGCGATCTGGTTGAAGCGAAGCTGAAACAAGAGCTCGGTATTGAGGTTGTAATACACGATCAAAGATGGCTCATGATCCAAGCAAAATTGCACGATCATTTGAAGGAGAGCCTTTACGGATACAGTAAGGAGTTAGTTGACGGCTTATCAAAGGTCCAAAGTTCTGAACGGAAACTGGACGTCTCATCACGCCTCAGTATTGTTGCATATTTAGAAGCACACGTTCGCTCAATACCAGGCTCAGAAAATTTTCAAAATATCTGCCTCGATACACTTGTCTATAACTCCCTGGTAGGAACGGACCCTGACGCAGAGCTATTTCGCAATATCGATGAAATTCGCGAGCATATTGAGCAAGGACACCCAAACGTACTCTCAAAGGCAGAAAGCACACTTGGCGATAGACTGCAATTCCTGAGCTCTAAACAAAATGATCCGAGAATCAGGCGTCATCCGGCAAACCGCTACGCTCTGCCTTACACTGTCAGGTGTGCATTCAATGACGAAAATTTAAGACTTGAAAACACCTCTGATCGGTTTCTTGGAAGCGTGAACCAAAGATTCAACGAACTAAACATGAGCAACGCAAACGCAATCCGTCCTTTAGTCGTTTCTTGTGTTCAGGATGCTGTACTAAAAACATATCAAACACAGGCAATCAATTTCGCTGCTTCATTTTCAAATCGCGATTTTGAGACCGATATTCGTGTTCATGAAATCATCCAAAATCTTTTGGATGATTTCAATGTCCCATCAGATTTGCGAGAAACCGTCTCGGACGCTACATCAATCATATTCAGACACGTTTGTTATTCGTCGAATGAAGAAGAGCGAGAGTACCTAAATCTCTTGATGAAATTCTTCACAATTCAATTTGTGATGGACGGAGATCACGCTGTAACTCGATACTTTTCTGACATGGCAGCAAGTCTCAGAATCTATGTAGGAACTGACATCATTGTCCGCTGCTTGTCGGAGGCTCTTGTAAAGGAAGAGAGCCGGGGCATGACAAACTCGTTAGGGCTACTCACCTCCGCAGGAGTGAAATTACATGTTACACGGCAAACTGTTCAGGAAGTCTTTGCACATATCAGGCACTCCACAGGAATATTCCGGAGGGAATATGAAACCTGGTTCCGACACGCGACATTGGAAGAAGCAAAAAACTCAGACCGAATTCTAATTCGATCTTTTTTTTACGCGTTCCTCGAACCAGAACGCCATGTGAAAGCTCCACGAGACTGGTCAGACTACTTGCGAAACTTTGGCGCTGCAATTTGGTTTTCAAAAACAGACGACAACACATCAGAAGAGTATGTCGATGAGTTTGCTTCGTTCCTTATTGATAAATTTGAACTCAACTTTATTGAGATAGATGAGGTTCTCGCAGGCATCGACGACGATCTTGCAGAGCAAATTGCGGCTGAAATAATGTCGCAAAGAGATGTTCAAACCGATGGCAGTAGGATTCTCGCTAAAAATGATGCACAAATGGCACTCTTTGTAAATTCTGAAAGAAAAACACGAAGCGAGCACGTTTCATCAAATCTGTACGGTTACAACACTTGGTGGCTTACTGAAGAAACCGCTGTTTTAAAGGCATTGAGATGCCATCAGCAGCGAGACGATGTTGTGATGCATCCTCAGTTCTTAATGAACCACTTTATTCTTGATCCCAGTTTTATCCGGCGGAATACCGAGGACGGAAAGAAAATTATGCCAACGCTTTTTGGGCTACGCATAACAGATCGCGTTCCTCCCTCTGATATGCGAGATTTTTTACGTGGCATCGGAGATATGGCGGGCTTGGATGAACACGCGCAAAAAGCTCGCATCCGACATGCTGCAAATACCCTGAAACGCGGAAAAACCAGAGTTAGTATAGAAAAGAGGGGCTAAAGCCCCTCGGTTCCGTCGTTGTTGTTGCGGCGCTTGCGCAGGATGCGCTGGCCCTCAAAGATCAACTCCCGCGCCCCGTCTTCATGGACTTTTATGTGCGCGATACGTGTCTGCGTTTTGATGTCCGGGGTCTGCCGAACCAGGCACAGCGTATCGGTGCCGTCTTCATCGGTAACAAGCATCAGGCTGCCATCGTATTTGAGCCCGAAGCCCTGGCCGTCTTTGTTCTGCCAGCCTGCGCCAATCGCCCGCCATGCGGCCTTTTGATCTTCGCTACGCTCCTGCACCAGATACTCGGTGTGCGTCGGGCGATTGCTGCCGTTGCCATTGGGTTTTGATGTGGTTTTGCGATTTGTCATTTTCTCTCTCCATTTTCGTTTCAAAGCCGCCCTTTGCGACCTTTTGTAAGGCTGAAAATGCAGAGGCCCGGACAGGGTCAAGAGGCTGGCGCGGCACGCAAGCGAAGCGAGTACACGGGCCTCTTGATGCTGGACGGGGTGGCGCTAAAAACAGCCCCTATGAAAAGGTACGTAAAGGGGGGGGGGGGTGGCTTTGAGACGAAGTGGCTAGAGAGATCAAGGCGCAGGAACACGCACGCCAACCATCAACGGCAGAAAGACTTCCACACCGGATGAATCGAGACCGGGCAAAGACCAAAAAGCCGCACGGCATGCCCACCACGCAGGCAGAACAAAGACCGCTAAGGCTCCACCTCACCCCAGCGGTCAGCAATGCTGGTATCCTGCCAGGCAAAGAGCTTTGCCAGTTTGGCGGGCCGGGTACCGCTGCCGAACACGATCTGCACGTCCTTGAAGTCGGGGCCGGTCAAGTCTGTGGGCTCAGCCAGCCGGGTCTTGCCGCTTTCAACAATGCTCTCTTTGAAGCCGAGCATTTCAGACACCTTTTGCGCCGTGCGATCTTCCATCCTTGGGTTCATGAAAGCCCGCACGGCGCACGACGCCACCATGCCGTCGGCGGTGGGATAGGCGTCTTTCAACTGCGCCAGTGTCTGGGCAAAAATCCACAGGCGGATGCCATACTCGCGGCCCAGTTCAATGGCCGTTGGGATAGCCTGCATGTTGCCACCAAGGCGCGGCAGTTCATCCAGGAAAAACTGCACCGGCATGGTGCCTCGCTCTGGCAGCGCGGCACTCAAAGCCATCACGTGCTGCAGAATGATCACTCGCAATACCGGGGCATAAAGTTCAACATCGCGGGGCGAAACGCACAGATAAATGGTCGGATACGGCTTTTGGCGTAACCGTTGAGGATGCCATTTGGCCGACGTGTCGCGGGTGATCTCTCGCACTTCCTCATCGGCCCAGATGCCCAGTGCTGCGCGGGCACTGTCAATCACGCCCATCCACTGTTTTTCACTTGAATGCATCAGGTCGGAAAGCGCACCGGCGGTGTTGCGGGCCTCGTCGCTGTCCATCTTTTTCATCTTATCAAACAAGGGGCCGAGATTGCTGGAAGCAAGCTCGCACACTTTCGCCATATTGCGATTCTGCTTTGTCCCGTGCTTCGCAACAACGTAAATGAGAGCGGTGAGAAAATCTTGTGCCCGGTTCTGCCAGTAGCTGTCACCGCTTCCCATATTGCCGGGCATCGTGAGTTGGCTGGCAAGCTGGCGGGCATGCATCCAGGTCCGCTTATGTCCAACAAAGGACAAAGGATTGTAGTGGGCGCTACAGGCGCTATCGAGAGGATCAAAGCGCCACACTGGGCCAACATTGTTGGCCCGCCACCGACTGGTTTTGCGCCATGCATCTCCCTTGATGTCTAGGACCAGAGCGGGGCCTTTGTAGCGCAGCAGGTTGCTCATGAGGTGGCACTGGGTCTTTCCTGCCCCTGGTGGCGCTATGGTGCAAAGGGAGCCTTCACCACTGTATTGGAGCATGCCGGCTTTGTCGGGCAGCGGACCAATGACCAATGCACTATCATTGGCTTCATCGTAGATAGAGCCAGGAATGTCGTCAGTGGTCAGCCAGGAATTGCCTCCCATAACAGCCCTCCGTACTAACTTCTTTCCCAGGGCGCTTCCTCGACTCAGGACACTTTCAAAGTGCAGTTTGACGTAGTCATCTGCTTTACCCTCACCATCACAAATGAGGTGGACGACAGTGTCGTACATCCCCTCATCGATGTCGCCGAGTACGCGAAGCTGGTGGAGCAGCTTTAAGCGCTCAACGTCGTTGGGCGGCAACATATCGAGCCGCCGGGCATACTTGCCATTGTCCCCAAATGAGACATGCCCTTCCTTCGCATCGTAATACCGGCTAATGGCGGCAGCCTCTAACTCGATATCCGGCTTCTTTGCAGCCTTACTTTGAGACTGAGACACTGCGCGTTGCCTGTCGTACTTTTTCCAAGCCTCAGCGATCAGCGGATCACCACTTTGCTCGGCCAACATACGATTGTGTGATCTTTGCTGCGCGTTTTCTTCAGCAATCTGCCGGAGCCATTCATTCAAAGGCTGTCTGTCACGGCTCATGAAGCTGCACCGATCAAATAGGGTCGGTGTCAAAGTTACGAACAATTTTGAGCGAACCGCTGGTTAGCCACTTCTTCCACATGTCGCCGTCGACAACGTCTTCATAGTCTTCATCTGCGGCTAAAGCCTCAAACCGAATGCTTGTCACCTGCCCTGTCTGAATCGTGTAACCACGAATCTTTGTTGCATAAGGCCCCTTTTTTAGCAGCTGAGAGGTTCCGTCGCTTTGTCGTCCCATAACTTCTCGTTCAAGCGCCACATGTGCGTTACTGGGGATTTCAGGATCTATCTCAGGCAATTCCATAAATCCCCCCACGTCCCGCGCTACTTCTTGCGTTGAGATAGGGCTATTTGGTGGACAGACACCGGGTTGTGTCATGGTCTCCAAAAGTCGCGTCAACAAAGGCGCTACCTCATGCCTTCTCATCCACAGGGGGAACTCGATATTGCTACCGGGTATCTGTCCCTCGTAAGTGGGACGTAACCACCAAATATCGGCATCAAACCTGGGATAGGTGTACCAGGACATCCACAATCCGTCGGCATCTTCCACACTTGCGAAAAAATCAGGTGTGAAGACCCACCAAATACCATCCGGGTGAACAGCCTGCTGAAAACCAGGCTTTTGGGTAATCCTGGTTCCGCTTGGAACCCGCCACTTATAGCCACTGAGCGTTGTAACGACGGTACCGGACTTCACGGTGTAGGTCGTGTTTTCCATAGACATGGCAACCACCCCTGAAAGCGAGATATGCGCCTTAAGGTAGCATAAAATGAATCAGGTTCGAAGATGGTTGTAGAAAAAACTCGCCGACTGCGTGGGCATGGAGCCTTAAACCGGCACCTCGTCAAAAGCGATAAGCGCAGCCTCTGCTACATCATCATTTCGGAAATTCACGAAAGATGTGAATTTGGCGCATCGTATTGTACCGGCTGTCGGGCAACTGATCCGGGTGACCACGGCCATGGGCGAAACGCGTTTAAGTCTAGAAAATGTATTGCAGTCTTTGGATTTACCGACTTTTAACCAAGAAAGTTTACGCTCAGAACTTAGGTTAAGAGCGAAAAGTAACCATTCGAGTCTTCCAAAGCTATTGTTTTCTATGACAATATCTCAATAAAAAGTTGAAAAATAAAAAAATTACACCATAAAGTAAAATATACACATTATTACCTTTTTTATTGGAGATATACATGTCTGACACCAAAACAATACGCGCACGAAATGGAAACATTGCAAAAACCCTTACTATCGCCGCAGCAATTCAAGGAATTATTGTCTTGATTTTCATGGTCGCACTTTCGTAAAATTACCTCCCTTCGGGGAGGTTTTTATGTCTGATACAAGCAACAATTGGTATGAAAGGTATTCGCCTCTTATCAACGGCGTAATGTCTGCCGTCATTGCAGCGTTGACGGTTACTGCAGGCTATTTTTATTTTCAGGGGAAAACTGAAAGTGTTTTGGAGAGCCATGGTGAATTGCTCAAAAACTTTGAGCAAACCATAAATGGGACACAAGGGCTTGTTGCGCTAAATGCGCGTACAATAACAATTTTAGAAAATCACGATGAACTGCTCAAAAACATAGATCGAACAGTAAATGGACCCAAAGGAATCAATGAGTTAAACACACATATTGGTTACATTCAACGTGACATTTCGGGTCTTCCAAAGCTAACCGATACTGTAGTTGAGCTGAAAAGCGAGGTTGAGCTGGTCCTCCCAAAAGCAGTAAACTCAGAGTACGCTAAAACTTTAAGTGAGTTCAGAGAGCAAATTGCAAATCTGAATTCGCGTATTTCAAACCTTCAAGGTCGCCTTGAGCAAAGCAGCTTAACCAATAGAGTCGCTCAAGCATCAACAAACAAAATAGCGCTAGATGCAAGTGAGCTCTCAAAATCTGTAAGTATTTTAGCATCAGATTTAAGTGCTCGCTTCAAACTAGACCCCAACTTAGAGAACAATGATTTGATAAAAAACCTAATAGACGTTCAAACGCGTGCAAATGTCCTGCAAAAGTCAGCAGACTCTATAAACGCAGCATTTTCTTCAGGAAACTAGCCTTACGTCAAGGATCAGAAACAACGCGTTTAGGTCGGAATCCACTTAAAATCGGTAGGCACGTGGTGCAGCAAACCGCAGTCTAAGAATTTGTTCTCGCAAAGATGTAAGATCAGGGCCCATCGCACTGTACTGGCTGCGGTGAAGGCGCCACCGCGAACATGTATCGCGCTTAGACACTCATATTGCGACGCCAAGAGCAGACAGACAACAGAAAATCAGATCTTGATCAATCTGACGACACAAGAGCTGTCGCGTCAGCACTCATAGCGCAAGGGCATCCCCGCGCAGCTAGGTAAGCAGCTACCCGGTTATACTACCTAAAAATTACCTAAGCGCTTAGGTAGTTGGGAAAAATCCCCATAAGCCTTTGAAAACATTGGCATCCCCAAGGGGAGTCGAACCCCTGTTTCCGCCGTGAGAGGGCGGCGTCCTAGGCCACTAGACGATGGGGACCCAGCGAACAGGGGGCATGACATAGCGAAAGCGGCGCGTCGGGGCAAGCATTTGTTTTGCCCGAATGAGGCCTTATAGCGAAAAAATAGCTGTGTTTTGCCTCAGGCCGCGACTTCGTGCGCCAGATCAGCAGCCGTGGAAATGAAGCCCTCGACATCCTCGCTCGTACTGTTGAAAGCGGTGACCAGACGGATTTCACGATACCCGGGACCCGTATCGGCATTGCTCCAGTCGTAGAACATAAAGCCGGCAGCCTTCAGGCCGTCAATCACCGCCTGTGGCAAGCGCAGGAACAGCATATTGGCTTGGACCGGATAATGCAGCGTGATTCCGGGAAGTTGCGAAAGCCCCTCTCCCAACCTGGCGGCGAGCGCATTTGCATGCGCCGCGTTGCGCAGCCAGAGATCCTCGGCGAGATAGCCCTCGAGCTGCGCAGAGAGGAAGCGGCCCTTCGAGAAGAGGTGGCCGCCGCGTTTGCGGCGATAACCGAATTCCTCGGCCAATCCCGGCTTGAAGATCACCACCGCCTCGGCCGCCATGGCGCCGTTTTTGGTGGCGCCGAAGGCGAGAACCTCAACGCCGGCCTTCCAGGTCATCTCTGCCGGGCTGCAGCCCAGCGCGGCGATCGCGTTGGCAAAACGCGCGCCGTCCATATGCAATCCAAGGCCGTGCCTGCGGGCGACTTCGGAGATCGATGCCACCTCATCAGGCCGGTAGAGCGTGCCGACCTCCGTTACCTGGGTGAGGCTGATGACCGCCGGCTGCACATGATGGACCACGCCGGCCCCGCCGATCGCGGTCTCGAGCGCTCCGGCGGTCAGTTTCCCCTCTTCGCCTTCTAGTGTGACCAGCTTCGCACCGCCTGTATAGAACTCGGGCGCACCACACTCATCCACGGCAATATGCGCCGCGCTGTGGCAGTAGACAGCACCATAAGGCGGGGTCAGCAGGGAGAGCCCGAGAACATTGGCCGCCGTTCCCGTCGCCACGGGAAAGACCGTCGTCTTCGTCTCGAAGAGTTCGTCAAAGCGCGCCCGCACCCGCTCGGTCACCGCGTCCTCGCCGTAAGGCATCGCCGGGCCTTCGTTGACCTTGGCCAGGGCCTCCAAGATCTCGGGCGCCATAGCGGTCACGTTGTCGGATGCGAAATTGGTCATAGTGTTTTCCTGATGAGCACTCGGGCCAACGGCCCGTCAGCGCGAAGCTTCTTTTTGGCTACAATGGCGGCCGCAGGGTGACGCGTCCCAGCACCTTCCCGTCGGTCGTGTCCATGATGACGATCTGCTTGCAGCGCTGGTCGTCGAAGCCATCCAGCGTGATCAAGAGGCGATGCCCCTCGAGCTGCACCGAGTCCAGTTCGCACCCGACAGGTACAGGCAGATCGATCTCGCCGAAGCTGGCGGTGGCGACAGACGCCTCCGGCTCCGTCTGGCGCGCCGCAAGAACCGGCTCGCCCGACATTGTGCGATCGACAATCGTGTAGATCACAAAACCAAAGCCGGCAACAATCACCACGGCCATCAGAATAACAACGGCCTTTAGGGCCTTCATCGATTTTGGCTTTCAAGCTGCATGCCGTAGGGCTATCTCTCTTAACGGATTTGACACAACAGACGAAACCTACGGCTTTGCCCGACACTGATGTAGCCAGCAACACGGACGCACCCGAGCGCCACGAACTCGAGGTAGGGTCCGACGAGAAGCGCGAGCGGATCGACCGTTTGCTGGTCAAGAAGCTGCCGGCTCTGTCCCGAAGCCGGTTGCAAAGCCTGATCGTTGACGGCCAGTTGACCATCGACGGGAAGACGATAGACAACCCGGCCTTTCGGGTCAAACCCGGTCAGAACCTAGTCCTGGAGGTGCCGCCGGCCGCCCCCGCCGAGCCTGAGGCCCAGGAAATTCCTCTCAATATCGTGTTCGAAGATCCGCATCTGATCGTCGTGGATAAACCGGCCGGGATGGTCGTTCATCCGGCGCCCGGAAACCTGGACGGCACGCTCGTGAACGCCCTGATCGGCCACTGCGGCGAATCGCTGAAAGGCATCGGCGGTGTCCGCCGCCCCGGCATCGTCCATCGCCTGGACAAGGATACCAGCGGCCTGATCGTCGCAGCCAAGACGGAGCCCGTGCATCAGGCCCTAACCGAGCTCTTCGCGGCGCGGGATATCGAACGGGCCTACCAAGCCCTCGTTTGGGGGCGACCCAGCCCAGCCCAGGGCGAGATCGAGGGCAATATCGGCCGCAGTCCAAAGAACCGGAAGAAAATGGCGGTCCTGCGTCATGGCGGCAAGACGGCGCTGACCCGTTACCGGACGCTCAAAAGTCTGGCGCAGGGCAATGTCAGCCTGATCGAATGCCGCCTTATGACAGGCCGCACGCATCAGATCCGGGTGCATCTGACCGAAAAGGGCCATCCGCTGATCGGTGACCCCGTTTACGGACGACAGAATGAGACGAAACTACAGCGTCTGCCTCCAAATGCTCGCAATACGGTAAAAAATTTCTGTCGACAGGCGCTTCATGCGCAAACTCTGGGCTTCAAACACCCGGTTACCGGCGTTACACACTCATTCGAAAGCGAATTACCACGAGATATAAATGACTTGATTTTTTCTTTAGAATCGTATTAAATTATCGCGTATTACACGAAACTGAGAGCGATCGCTTGTGGATCGCAAGTCGCGTTCCTACATAAAGTTTACGGCTTCGAGGTAAGAAGCTGTGTCCAGGGGGATTACCTGGCATCGTTAGAACGCAAAAACCGTGGTTGGGTTAAACTCGGCTGCGGTATTTGGCCCGGCTCGGAAACGAAGGACAAAACCTTTACCTGAGCCAGGTGACAGGAGGATGTTGTTATGGCTTCGCCGAAGGTTCCAGCTCTAGGCTCTGAGGGCAACCTTTCGTCCTATCTGCAGGAAATCCGCAAGTTTCCCATGCTGGAGCAGGACCAAGAATACATGCTGGCTAAGAGCTGGCGCGAAGGCGGCGATGTCGATTCCGCCCATCAGCTCGTAACCAGCCATCTTCGGCTAGTCGCCAAAATCGCAATGGGCTATCGCGGCTACGGCTTGCCGGTCTCCGAACTGATTTCCGAGGGCAACGTCGGCATGATGCAGGCGGTGAAGCGCTTCGATCCCGAACGCGGCTTCCGTCTCGCGACCTACGCCATGTGGTGGATCCGAGCGGCAATTCAGGAATACATCCTGCATTCCTGGTCGCTGGTGAAAATGGGCACCACGGCGGCTCAGAAAAAGCTGTTCTTCAACCTACGCAAGCTGAAAGGCCAGATGCAGGCCATCGACGAGGGCGATCTGCATCCTGAGCAGGTGACTCATATCGCCACGCAGCTCAATGTTCCCGAGGCCGACGTCATCAGCATGAACCGCCGCCTGGCCGCGCCGGACAACTCGCTGAACGCACCTCTGCGCATCGACGGCGACGGGGAATGGCAGGACTGGCTGGTCGACGATACCATGGATCAGGAGACCATGCTGGCCGAGGATGAAGAACTCGGCAAACGCCGGGCTCTGCTGGTCACAGCCATGAAGTCGCTCAACGACCGCGAACGGCACATTCTCGAAGAGCGCCGCTTGAAGGATAATCCGACGACTCTGGAAGAGCTGTCCCAGGAATACGGCATCAGCCGCGAACGGGTACGCCAGATCGAGGTGCGCGCGTTCGAAAAACTGCAAAAAGCCATCCGCAACGCCGCGATCGAGCAACGACTCGCAACGTCGTAACTGAACCGAGATAACTCCTCCCTGAACCGGCGCAAAGCCGAACTTCCAGGCCGGGCTCTAAAGAGACCGGCCTTTTCCTTTCCAATAATGAGCGTCTCCACGACCGACCCAACGCAGCGACCGGCTGCTAAGGGTTTGGCTTGGTTGGATTCCTGTTGGATGCAGCGAAGATTTCGACCTTGACCACTACCGGAACGAGGCTTAGAGCAATCAGTTATGGTCAATAACGAATCCTCCACCAGCAGTTTGTGGAACATCGACGCAGACAGATTACCCAGTTGGGCCTGGCTCTGGTTGCCGCTGGCGCTCGCGGTCGTTTTATCTGTCATAGCTCACAGCGCACCGGACTTTTACGCAGTCTGGCTGGGTAGCGAAGAACGCGGCCTGCTGGAGCTGTCCCACGCTCTGATCCCACTTGCCGGTGTTGTCCTGAGCCTGAGAATCCTGTTCATGCCGCAGGTCAGGCGTTTCAAATGGTTACGTCTCTGGGTTCTCCTTGCTGCACTCGGATGCCTCTATATCGGAGGTGAGGAAGCGAGTTGGGGACAGCATTACATGCAGTGGGAAACACCCGAAGCCTGGGAAAAGATCAACGATCAGGAGGAGACCAACCTCCACAATACCTCTTCCTGGTTCGATCAAAAGCCACGTGCTTTGCTGGAAATTGGCGTGATCCTCGGCGGCATCCTGATCCCTCTGGCCGCCTTGAAGCGCCCCGACATCCGCACCAGCCGAATCGCGATCATTCTTCCTCCCCTCGTCACCTTGCCGACGGCGCTTCTGGCGGAGTTTTCAAAGAACTCAGAACGGCTTCTGTCTGCAATCGAATCTGACGTCTTGATTTTCAGCCGCGCCAGCGAAGTTCAGGAAACTTACTTCTTCTATTTTATTCTGCTGAATTTGATCATTCTTCGGCGCCGGCTGCTGGCTTTGAAGAGCTAGCAAAACACTAGGCCGAATGTTGGCTGATCGACTTCGTACCGCGTGAGGGTTTAAGTCTCTTCCGCCTCTTCCTGCTCTGAAGGCGCCCCATCTCCCTCCGGCCCATAGGGCTGCGGCGCGACGAGAGCGACTTCCTCGCCCCAGGTTTCGACCAGCTTCTTCTGCTTGGCACGCAATGCCAGGACCTGCGTCTTCGATGCGATACCCTGATAGTTGGAGATGATGGGCGGCATGATCCAGTAGATCAGCCAACCGATCCCAGACGCCATAAGAGCCCCAGCCCAGGAGAAGACATTCGCCATCCCATCGAAGGCGGCCTCAAAGGACTGCCCCTGTGCCCAAAGCTCGACAAGGGCGGGAACGGAACCAGCTAAATTCATCAGACCGACCGTCACCACAAACTTCCGGCCCGGCGAACCGTCGACCACGAAAACGACCATGGTCGGCATCATGAGAACCAGAAGAAGCAGGCAACTCGGCATGAGGACTGCGGCAACCGGAATGCCTAGCAGGATCCATGTCATCTTGTTGCTTTTTGCGGTATCCGAAGCCATCGAGTTTCCTACTAAATCACGTAAATCAGCGACATAACCGCGATTGAAACACTGGCCAGGACCGCGGAGACAACCGCCGAGGCACGCTGACTGACAACCGCAACCCGCGCAGTTCCCGTGAGACCGCCCTCCTCATGCCAGGCAATCTGGCCGGCGATGTAAGCATACTCACGCTGCGCCTGCGCAAAGCCGTTATCGTCCTGTATCCTCAGATTCTCGTTGTCGACGAGCCAAAGCAGTTCGGCGAGATCGCCTCCTTTCACCGCATTCTTAAGTCCTTTTGAAAGCTGCGCGCGGAAGCTGCGGAAATGGTAGGTCTCGATGATCGGTGAGAGTAGCTTGGAGAACCATTCGGTCAGATGGGGCAAAGACGCGGGACCCGAAGTTCGCTGCACCTCCGCATAGAGACGAAGAACGGAAATGTTAAATTCGAGCGCGTTTTCCGGATCCGCCAATTTGTTCAGCAAGCGCTCGGACAGGTTTTTCGACCGTGCACCGCAGAAAGCCGCGATGTGACGGTCAATCGGCTCCCCCTCCGGCGCGCCGGCTTCCGCCAAACGTTCCAATGCGGGAAGCAGATCGGAAATTTCATTGACGAAGTCTTTGCGCAAGAGCGGCGAAAGACAGGGCCATCCTGAATTGCACTCATAGAGCGCGCGTTCCGGCCCATAACCGATGCGCCCTCGATTTAAGAAGGTCTCCATCGTGTCTGCCTGACGGATCCAGGGAACGAAATCGGGCCGCATGGAAGGTTGTGATTCGATCCAGGCCTTATGCATCTTGGAACGCACCACATCTGCGATCATCTGCGGCACGTGCTCTTTCTCGAAGTCGATCGCTAGGGCCTGCGCCAGACCATCGAGGCGTGCGGCGACGGTTTTGTAGCGAATCGGGGCCGTGTGATCGAGCGCGACCAACACACCGGCGAGAGATTTGTCTTGCCCGCTTCCCCCACCGCCGTCGCCGCTGAGGCGCGACATGCGGCTGGCTTTCAGAATGGCGGAAGCGCGCTTTTCATCGGCCAGACTGCGGCGGACCCAGCCTTCGAGCGCATCGTCCCGCAAGATCTCCTGCGCCTTGGCCCAGTGCTTGCCCATGGCATAGGAAAGGCCGGGCGCCGTGATGAATTCTTCGTCGTTGAACTCAAAGGTTCTGGCTGCTTTCGGCGGCAGCGTAGCCTGCTTCGGACTGAGATGCCGCCCGTTGGCCCAGAGTTCCAGATCGGTGATGCCCCAACGTTCATGAGGATCGTCGCAGAGCAGTCCCCGCAGCGCCTCCATAAGCTTAAGCGACACCCGGGACTGTCCAATCAATGTGGCGTAAGACCCGATCGCGATCTTAGAGGCCACGACCTCCTCATCGGACATATTCGGAACCGGATTGCCGCCGCTGGAGAGGACGGCGATCAAAACGCCGAGGGCGTAGAAGTCGTCGCTGATGTATCCTGCGCCACGCCCGCTGGGGTTCGCCATGGAGGCGTCGATCGGCTCATATATGAGCGGCTGAAAATAGCCGGCAGGTGTGCTGACGCATTCGCCGAGCATAACCTCCTGCGAGCTGCCGCCGCTAATGAAGATGTTATCGGCCCGGATGGCCCGGTGCGCCATCACGCGCCCGCCGATTTCCCGCAGGATGGAAATCATCGGCACGATAACGCCGCGGATTACATCGTCTTCGGAGAGGGGTTGAAAGCTGGTATCGGCGTCCAGCTGAGCCCGATCGCCGCGCGGCTGTTCGAAGACGACAACGAACCTGCGGCTCTGGTCCTTGGCAAAAGTGACGACACCCGACGCCCGTGGTGTCAGAAAGGCACCAGACTCCACATGAGAGAGAGACCGAATGGCGTCAGTGCGCGGGGCGAGTTCCTTGTTGCAGATCAGCGCGAAGAGTGAACGGCTGGGATTGCGGTTATCGTGCGCCGCAACCGCTTCGGTTCCGGGGGAATTCAGGAACGGCAGAGGTTGGTCGGGATAGACCTCATAGCGGTCGGAGAGTTCAATACCCGGTCCGTTCCCTCGTTTAGACGCCCTGCCCGCCGCCATTCCGCGCTCGCTCTCTCCACCCCGCCTTGTGAAAGCCCGACATCAGTCGGCGCCCAGACACCGGGGCCAAACAGTTTCAATCCGACAAGCGGAGGGCACGCGCATCGCTGCCCGTGCCCTGCCGCAGCTTCGAAAAGTTAACCTGGAGAGAACAAAAAGATAGTTAACGCCGAGCTAATAACGACCGATGGGACTTAACCCTCAAAGGGATCCCGAACGAGAATGGTATCGTCCCGCTCCGGACTGGTGGAAAGCAAGGCAACCGGCACCTCAATCAGCTCCTCTACCCGGCGGATGTACTTCACCGCTGTTGCCGGCAGTTCAGCCCAGGACCGGGCGCCTTGGGTGCTCTCGCTCCAGCCTTCAAGCTCCTCATAAATGGGTTCGACCTTGGACTGGCTCGAGGAGAGAGCGGGCAGATAATCGATCCGTTCGCCATCGATGGAATAGCCCACGCAGACCTTCAGGGTTTCCAGGCCGTCCAACACATCCAGTTTGGTCAGGGCGATGCCATCGATGCCCCCGGCCTTAGCTGCCTGCCGGACCATGACCGCGTCGAACCAGCCACAGCGCCGGCGCCGGCCAGTGACCGTTCCGAATTCGTGACCACGCTCACCCAGGCGCTGGCCGATCTCGTCCTCCAGCTCGGTGGGGAAAGGACCGGAACCCACGCGCGTGGTGTAGGCCTTGGTGATGCCCAAGACATAATCCATCGCTCTGGGGCCGATGCCCGAGCCAGCCGCGGCCTGACCGGCGACGGTGTTAGAGGAGGTCACGAAAGGATAGGTTCCGTGATCGACATCGAGCATGGCGCCTTGAGCGCCTTCGAAAAGAATACGTTGGCCTCGACGATCGGCCTGGTCCAGCACGTTCCAGATCCTCTCCGCAAAGGGAAGGATCTTCGGGGCAATGTCCAGGAGCGCGGCAACCAGTTCGGCGGCATCGGCTTCCGGCTGCCCCAACCCGCGCAGCAGTGCGTTGTGATGCAGCAGAAGCGCCTCGACCCGCTCACGCACGGTGGCTTCGTCCGCCAGATCGCAGAGTCGTACGGCCCGGCGGCCGACTTTATCTTCGTAAGCGGGACCGATGCCGCGCCCTGTGGTGCCAATCTTGGCATCGCCCCGGGCCAGTTCCCGCGCCCGGTCGACGGTAGCGTGCAACGGCAGAATCAGGGCGGCATTCTCCGCGATCTTCAGAGTCGCAGGCGTGACATCGACTCCCTGCTCGCGGATCCGCTCGATCTCTTCGAGCAAAGCCCAGGGGTCGACGACAACACCGTTACCGATGACCGACTGCTTGCCCGGCCGCACGATGCCTGAAGGCAAGAGGGAGAGCTTGTAGACCACGCCGTCGATCACGAGGGTATGGCCGGCGTTGTGGCCGCCCTGAAAACGCACGACCACATCGGCGCGCTCCGAGAGCCAGTCGACAATCTTGCCTTTCCCCTCGTCGCCCCATTGGGAACCGACGACAACGACATTAGCCATGGTTACTCTTCCTCTGTTTCAAGATTTTCAGTCAGCGCTTCCACCTGGCCGTCGCGCAGGAGATGGCTGCAAAGCAAGCGCCTGGCTTCGCTCTCCAGATCCGCGACCGGTTCCAGCGCAGCGACGGCGATCCAGTTCTCATCCTGTAACGACTTCACCTGTTCGAGATCCGCATCGACAGGAACGAACAGCCGGCGCAACGCCTGCGGTTTGGGCAGCGCCCGCAACACCGTGTCCATATAAAGCGTGAAACCGGTGCAAGATTCACCGGCCCCATCGGTCGTCTCGGCATCGTAGCGGCCGCCCCGGCCGAGTTCACCGCGCACATCCCGGGCAAAGACGACAAAACTTATCCCGGTCTGATACTCAAAGCCGCGATGCTCGACCGGATCGAGCGTCAGGGTGAGGTCCGGCGCGGCATCTCGTATCAGGCCGACAACCTGTTTCAGACGCTGGAGCTCCACATCGGCGGCCGGTGGCAGCCGCAGGCCCTGCAGCTTTGCCAAAGCTTCGTCGGCCGGACCAGCGGCCCGCAGCAGCGCGAGAAACGGCTCCGCCTTCTCTCCCGCCAGAGCAGCCACGCTCGCGGCATCCTTTCGGTCCAGAGCCTCGCGCAAGTCAGCTGTTTCGGCCTCGCCAAAGCCCAAGTCCTTGGCGAGCGCCCCGACCAGGGGCGGCAGGTTGAGATCGATGGAAAGCCCTTGCACACCAACGGCGTTCAAAGCCCGCGCCGCCAACAGAACCACCTCTGCATCGGCCCGTTCCTGCGGCGCACCGATCAACTCAGCACCGACCTGACCGAATTGCCGTTCCGGCCGGAGCTGGCTGCCCTTGACCTGCAAGACCTGTCCGCCATAGCACAACCGAAGCGGCCGAGGGGCGTTGCGCAGGCGGGTCCCCGCGATACGCACGACCTGAGGTGTCATATCGGCACGCAAACCGAGCATGCGATGACTGACGGGGTCCATCAGCCGGAAGGTCTGCTGGGATACCGCCTGACCGGTCCCGGAGAGCAACGCTTCTTCGAACTCCAAAAGCGGCGGCTTAACCCTCTCGTAGCCCCAGCCTTCAAAGGCGCCGATCAAGCGTTCTACGACGCCCGCTTCATGTGCCGCGGCGGGTGGAAGAATATCTTGCAGACCCGCGGGCAGCAGTGCTTTATCACCGAGAGTGTTCATACGATCGCCATGGAGATTGGTGCAATCCTTGCGACAGCCCGATCCGCCGGGCGCCCTGCGTCCTTTGTTGACAGCCGGGAAGTGACTACTAGGTTTACCGGGCAACGGCAATTGGAAATGCACCGGAACGGCAGGACGTCACCGGATCCCCCGCAGGCTCCCTGGCTTCCGAAGGTAGCAACAGGCAAAAAGGCCCTATGAAGTCCGAGATCCAAGAGGAAAAAGCGGCCGAGGCCTCCATACCAGGAATTCCCACTGCACCGCCGATCACCGACCGTATTCTGGGCGTTCTGCTGTTGGTTTCTGCCATTTTGCTGGCGGCCGGTTGGTTTATGCCTGTGATGACGGTCCGGACTCTGTTCGTCTTCTATGACGAGGTCTCGATTGTCGAAGGCGCTTTGCGCATGATTGAAAGCGGCGATTACCTTCTGGTTGCGATCATCCTGACCTTCACCATCGCCTTTCCGGTCTGCAAACTCGGCCTCGCCTTCCTCGTCTGGCGCAGGTTGGACTTTCATGCGCCCGCCGACAGCGCACCCAGTGAATCAAAAAGGGGCGAAATGACCGGGGACGAACAGGAAAAGGGCAAATTGAAACGAGCCCTGCGCTGGGTCGAGCTCTTCAGCAAGTGGTCGATGCTCGATGTCTTCGTGGTGGCTCTGGTGGTGGTCATCGTCAAAATATCGCTGGTCTCCGACGTGACGATACATACCGGGCTCTACGTTTTCTGCGCTGCGGTTATGCTGTCCATGTTCGCGGTCTGGCGCATCTCCTATCTCGCCCATCGCAGCGCGGGCCGCAACGCAGGCCCGTAGAAAGGGAGAGGAGAGATCACTCTCCCCTCTCCCATCGCATCCGCTAAAAGTGCAGTTGCTGAACCTGTTTGATGCTCGGCAAAGCCTTAAGAGTTTCGATCACGGAGGGCTCCAGCGCCGCGTCCAGCTCCAGCAGAGCGATGGCATCGCCGCCGCGCTCCGCCCGGCCCAGGTGGAAGGTGGCGATATTGACGCCGGCCTCACCCAGTGCCATGCCAAGGGCGCCGATGAAGCCCGGCTTATCCTCGTTGGTGATGTACAGCATGTGGGCCGCCAATTCGGCCTCAATCTCGATCCCCTTGATCTCTACCAACCGGGGCCGGTGCCCGCCGAAGAGCGTGCCCGCCACGGCCCGATCGCCGCGCTCGGTCGTGACCGAAACCCGGATCAGGGTCTGGAAGTCGCAGTCCCGCTCGTGCTTGATTTCCGCCACATCGATGTTGCGTTCGCGGGCGATCACCGGCGCATTGACCATGTTGACCGACTCCAGCATTGGCCGCAGCAGACCCGTCAGGATCGACTGAGTCAGCGGCCGGCAGTTGAGACCGGCGACCTGTCCTTCGTATTCGATGGTCACGTTCTTGAGGCCGGTACGGGTCAGCTGCCCGGCAAAGGACCCAAGCTGATCTGAGAGCAGCATGTAGGGGCGCAACCTCGCCGCCTCTTCGGCCGTGAGCGAAGGCATATTGAGGGCGTTACTGACAGCCCCAGTCAACAGGTAGTCGGACATCTGATCGGCAACCTGCAGCGCGACCTTTTCCTGAGCTTCCGTCGTCGAAGCGCCCAGATGCGGCGTCGCAACCACAGTTTCCATGCCGAACAGCGGATTGTCCCGGGCCGGCTCATCCTCGAACACATCGAGCGCGGCACCGGCCACATGACCCGACTCCAACGCCTTCTTAAGATCTTCCTCGACGACCAGGCCGCCGCGCGCGCAGTTGATGATCCGCACGCCTGGTTTCATCTTGGCCATGGCGGCGGCGTCGATGATACCGCGGGTCTGGTCGGTCATCGGCACATGCAGGGTGATAAAATCGGAACGGGCGAGCAACTCATCCAGCTCCAGCTTTTCCACACCCAGATCCTCGGCCCGATCCGGTGAAAGGAAGGGGTCATAGGCCACGACCTTCATGCGTAGACCCTGCCCCCGGTTGGCGACGATCGCTCCGATATTGCCACAGCCGACGATGCCCAGGGTCTTGCCGGTCAGTTCGACACCCATGAAGCGGGATTTCTCCCACTTGCCGTCCTGTGTCGAACGGTCCGCTTCGGGAATCTGTCGGGCCAGGGCAAACATCATCGCGATGGCATGCTCGGCCGTGGTGATGGAATTGCCGTGGGGGGTGTTCATGACCACGATGCCGCGCTGGGTCGCGGCGGGAATATCGACATTATCGACACCGATGCCGGCGCGGCCGACCACCTTCAGATTATCGGCAGCGTCGATGACGTCTGCGACAACCTTGGTCGCGGAGCGGATGGCAAGGCCGTCGTAGTCGCCGATTTTTGCGATCAGCTCTTCGGGCGCAAGGCCGACAAGCACGTCGACCTCAATACCGCGCTCGCGAAAGATATCCGCGGCGCGCGGGCTCAACTTATCTGAAATCAGAACTTTAGGCATGGTTTCTTAACCTTGAACTGGAAGCGCGCCGGGCAGCGAAACTTTGTTGTGGCCCGTCGCGGAAGTGTTTCAGGTTGACGGCGCGAAGGCCTGTCAGGCGGCGGCTTTCTGGGACTTGACCTGCTCGAAAGCCCAATCCAGCCAGGGCAGCAGCGCCGACATGTCTTCGGCCTCCACGGTGGAGCCGCCCCAGAGGCGCAGGCCCGGAGGCGCATCACGGTAGCCGCCGAGATCGAAACCGACGCCGGCGTCTTCCACCTGCTTCGCAACCGCCTTCGCGACCGCCGCCTGTTCCTCGGCGCCGAGGCTCCGGAACCAGGGATCCACGAACTGCAGGCAGATGGAGGTGGAGGACCGGAGCCCGGAGTCGGTCACCAGAAAATCGACCCATTCCCGGGAACCAACCCAATCGGACACCGCCGTAAGATTGGCTTGCGAGCGCGCAATCAGCGCCGGCAACCCGCCGATCGTTTCGGCCCACCGCAGGGAATCGAGAGCGTCCTCGACGCAAAGCATGGAGGGCGTGTTGATGGTCTCGCCCTTGAAGATGCCTTCGATCAGCTTGCCGCCCTTGGTCAGGCGGAAAATCTTCGGCAGCGGCCAGTCGGGCGTATAGCTCTCGAGCCGCTCAACGGCCCGCGGGCTGAGCACCAGCATGCCGTGCGCGCCCTCGCCGCCCAGAACCTTCTGCCAGGACCAGGTCACCACATCGAGCTTGTCGAAGGGCAGATCCATGGCAAAGACCGCGGAGGTCGCATCGCAAATGGTCAAGCCAGCGCGGTCCGCGGGGATCCAGTCACCGTCAGGCACCTTGACGCCCGAGGTTGTGCCGTTCCAGGTGAAGACCACATCCCGGTCGCAATCCACCTGCGACAGATCCACGACCTCGCCATAGTCCGCTTCGAAGGTGCGGACGTCGGACAGCTTGAGCTGCTTGGCCACGTCCGTGATCCAGCCTTTACCGAAGCTCTCCCAGGCCAGCATATCGACGCCACGTGCACCGAGAAGCGACCACATGGCCATCTCCACAGCGCCGGTGTCCGATGCCGGCACAATGCCGATCCGGTAATCAGCTGGAATACCCAGGATGTCGCGGGAGCGCGAGATGACCTCGCCCAGCTTGGCTTTACCGTCTTTGGAGCGATGAGATCGGCCCAGGCTCGCACCGGAAAGCGCATCCAGCGACCAACCTGGACGCTTTGCGCAAGGACCGGAGGAAAACCTTGGGTTACTGGGCCGAACGGCCGGCGTGTTCAACGCCATCTCACTCATCTCCTGGATTTAGGTTATAGGGCGGCAAACCGGTATCTGTCGCAAACGCCCCGGAAAGTGTCGCGGATACTAGAGACCATGTTGCAGTGCGTCAATGCGCCCGCCAGTGTGCAATCACCCTCTGTTGCGCTGCGAAGTCCAGAGGCTAAGATTGGTACTCTCTATGAGGGATGAAGCATGATACCGCCAACCCGCAATGAGAAAGCGCGGCGTGAGAAGGACTTTGATCGGAAGGACGTCGGGTAACCCATGCCGATGGAACAGTACTTTCTTTTCGCCATTATCCTGGTTGGCCTGGGCATGTTCGCCTGGGGCCGCCTGCGCTATGACGTGGTCGCAATCCTTCTTCTGTTGGCCGCCGTGGCGACAGGCGTTGTGGCAACGGATCAGGCCTTCAATGGCTTCGGCCACCCCGCCGTCGTCACGGTTGCAGCCATCCTGGTCTTGTCTCGCGCCCTGCGAAAGTCCCGGGTCGTCGAAGCCCTGTCGCGGATGCTGGAACCCGCCACTTCCAGTACCTCGCTGCATGTGCTGGCCATGAGCGGAACGGCGGCGGCCTGCTCCGCCTTTATGAACAATGTCGGCGCGCTCGCGCTGATGCTGCCGGTTGCCATCCGCAGCGCCAAGGAAACCAAGCGGCCGGTCAGCCGCTTTCTCATGCCCTTGAGTTTCGGTTCGCTGCTTGGTGGACTGATCACCCTGATCGGAACGCCGCCGAACATCATCATCGCGAATGTACGCGCTGAGACCACGGGCCAGACCTTCGCCATGTTCGATTTCGCGCCGGTCGGTCTGGGCGTCGCGCTGGTGGGCGTGATCTTCATCGCGCTGATCGGCTGGCGCCTCTTACCCAAGCGGATCGACGTCGCGGATGACAGCCAGGCCCGCTTCATGCTGGAGGACTACATCACCGAACTGCGCGTCGGCACGGACTCGCGTTTCGTCGGACGGCGACTGGTCGAGCTGGAGGCGCTTAGCCAGGGCGACATGGTGGTGGTGGCACTGATCCGCCGGGAAGACCGGATGCTGGCCCCCTCCGGCTTCCTGCGGCTGCAAGCGGAAGACATTCTCGTGGTCGAGGCCGACACCGCGACCCTGGAACGAATCGCGGAAAAGGCCGAGCTGGACGTGGAGCGTAGTGCCGAGGTGGAGACCGAGAGCCTTCGTTCGGAGCGGGTCGGCCTGATGGAAGCCGTCATCGTGCCCGGTTCCCGCCTCGAAGCCCGAACGGCGCAGGGCATGCGCCTGCACACACGCTACGGCGTAAATCTTCTGGGGGTGGCGCGGCAGGGCCAGGTGGTTGGCGAACGCCTCGGCCGGGTGCGCTTTCGCGCCGGGGACGTGCTGCTGTTGCAAGGCGAGCGCGCCTCTATGCAGGACGCGCTGACCAATCTAGGCTGCCTGCCGCTGGCGCAGCGGGAAATCGGTCTGGGCCGGCCAAAGAGCTCGCCGATCGCGCCACTGATCTTCGGATCGGCCATTGCCCTTGTGGTCTCCGGGACCGTTCCGGCGCAGATCGCCTTTGTCGCTGCCGCCGTCGCTCTGGTGATCCTGCAGCAGGTTTCACTGCGCGAACTCTACGAGTCCATCGACTGGTCCGTCATTGTCTTGCTTGGTGCGATGATCCCAATCGGCACTGCACTGGAGGCGACAGGCGGCACCATGGTGATCGCCGGACCAATTCTCGCGCTGGCCGATCAGATTCCGCTTTGGGGGGTGCTGGCCCTGCTGATGATCGTCACCATGCTGATCTCGGACATTATGAACAATGCGGCAACAGCCGTGCTGATGGCCCCCATCGGTATCGCCATCGGCCAGGGTCTCGGGGTCAGCATCGACCCCTTCCTCATGGCAGTTGCCGTCGGCGCCTCATCCACCTATCTGACGCCGATCGGACATCAGTCGAACCTTTTGGTCATGGGACCGGGTGGATACAAGTTCGGCGACTATTGGCGTATGGGATTGCCGCTCGATATCCTCATTATCTCTGTGGCAATCCCACTCATCCTGATGGTTTGGCCCTTCTAGAGTTAAATACGGATGGTGCCGATCATGTAGGGCGCGGCATGACCGGAGATCAGAACGCGGTCGCCGTTTAGTTCCACAACCAGTTCTCCGCCGCGGGCTGAAAGCTGGCGCGCCGTCATGCGGGTCTTTCCGAGCCGCTTCGCCCAGTAAGGCGTCAGCAGACAGTGCGCGGAACCCGTCACTGGGTCTTCTGGAATGCCGTGTTTGGGCGCGAAGAAGCGGGAAACGAAATCGCATTCCTTGCCAGGCGCGGTCACAATCACACCTCGCGTCTCAAGCGCGGCGATCTTGCCCATGTCTGGCTTTAGGTTCCGAACATCCTCCTCGCTGGCAACAATCGCCATAAGGTCCATGCCGTCGAAGGTCTCAAGCACCTCGGCGTTCAGCGCTTCGCGTAGCAAAGCGGGACAATCACAGGCCGCACTCTCCAGGACCGGAAAATCGAGTGTGTAGAGTTCGCCGTCACGCTTGACCTCAAGGCGGCCGCTCCGCGACTGGAACCCCATGACCTCTCGCCCCGGCTCCAGATAGTTCGCGATGACGTAACTGGTCGCCAGGGTCGCGTGACCGCAAAGATCCACTTCTGCCCCCGGCGTGAACCAGCGCAGATGGAAATCATCGCCGTCCGGAACGATAAAGGCCGTTTCCGAGAGATTGTTCTCGACGGCGATCGCCTGCAGCACCTCGTCATCCAGCCAGCTTTCCAGCGGACAGATAGCCGCAGGATTGCCGCCAAAAACTGCGCTGGTGAAAGCGTCAACCTGATAAAGGGGAATCTCCTGCGCCATGTCTGCGTTCCTCATTGTCACTCTCGAAAATAATTGTCACGCGGCGATGGCAGCCGCGCAATGCCGATGCAACTGTGCCGTCGCTTTCGCCTCAAGCTCGCCGGTCAAAATTGTCACCATTGTCCCCAGGTAACGTGCCATTCGCTCTAAGCGCGCCAGATGGGCTTGCGGGCTTCCCGTTCGGCTTCGGCTCTGGAAATCCCCATATCAATCAGTTGTATGTCATCCATCTCCATCAACTGGCGCCTCTGAATCGAACGCTGGATTAAAGTCTCGATCCAGCCGGTGTCTTTACCCGAGAGCCGGCGAGAACCCTCTCCAAACAGCAGATTAAGCCCGGTGCCTAATGGGGAATTTTCAAAACGGGATGATATTGTACTCATTTTTCTCTCCTATAAATCGATACAATCCCTCCCCCGAAACTGAAATTGTATTTATCTATTGCCCTTTAACTCCGTCAATGTAATTATTGTCACCATGACAAAATGGGAACCAGATATCGATGGCAGAAGCGGGCCACGCTACATCGCTCTGGCCGATGCCCTGTCGGATGACATAGCCGCGGGCCGGCTGAAGCCGGGCGACCGCCTACCCACCCACCGGGATCTGGCATGGCGTCTCGGCGTCACGGTTGGGACGGTCAGCCGGGCCTATGCGGAAGCCGAGCGTCGCGGGCTGACCAGTGGCGAAGTTGGGCGCGGCACCTACGTGCGCGGCACCACGGCGGCCATCAACCATGTCCTCACGCATAGGGACCAGGAAGACAAAGACACGATCCATATGAACTTCGCGTTCCCACCTCCGGGGTGCGAAGGTCAGTACATTCCAGAGATGCTTCACAGCCTGGCCGATGACCCTCGGACAGTTGCGAACTTCGGCTATCAGCCGCAGGGCGGCTCCTGGCGCCACCGGCTTGCCGGCGTGCAATGGATCGCGCAGAGCGGCCTACCGAATATGGACCCGGAGCGGGTGGTTCTGACCGCAGGCGCCCACCACGGGATGACAGTCGCACTCTCCGCCATCACCCGGCCGGGCGATCGTATCGTGACCGAGACCCTGAGCTACCCCGGTATTCAGGCCATCTCCCGTGTCCTTGGCTTGCGGATAGATGGCCTGGCCATGGACGAGCAAGGCATCATTCCCGAAGCCTTCGAGGCTGCGTGCCGCAGCAACGATATCAAGGCGCTCTATTGCGTCCCAACCGGTCAGAACCCGACCACCAAGACCATGTCCGCCGGACGCCGCGAGGCCATTGCCGAGATTGCGGAACGTTACCAGGTGGCCGTGGTGGAAGACGACGTCTTCGGCCGCTTCGTTAAGTCTCCGCCACCGCCGATCGCAACACAGCTGCCCGAACTCGGCTACTACGTCACCAGCCTGACGAAAGCGGTCGCGCCCGGTCTTCGCGTCGGGTATATCGCGGGCCCACGCTCGGCCACCGACCGGCTGACCAACGCCATACGCGCGACTTGTTGGATGGCTTCTCCTCTAACGGCGGAGATTGCCGCGCGCTGGATCGAGAACGGCGTCGCGGAAGAGATCCTCGCCAGCCGGCGGCGGGAAGGACGCCGGCGCCGTGCCATCGCGATGGAGATTCTTGACGGCTGGGACATCGACTGCGCCGAGGACAGCACCTTCCTGTGGCTGCATCTGCCGGATCCCTGGCGAACCGGCGATTTCGCCGCGGCAGCCGCCAAACGCGGCGTCTCGGTCACCTCAGCCGAAGCCTTCACCGTGGGACGACGGGAAACGCCGCATGCCGTGCGGGTCTGTTTCGGTCAGCCCGAAAACCACCAAGCCCTGAGAACAGGGCTGGAAACCCTCCGGCAGATCCTGCGCGGCGAGGTGTCGGACTATTATCTGGCGGTGGTTTAACTTCCGAAGAGCATCTGAGCCAAACAGCCGGTCAGTTACTTCGGTGCATCAAAGCCTGCGAAGGTATGGCCGTGGTTCACGGGCCCCTGCCCGCCGCCGAGACCGGGATTGGTGCGGATTGCCTCGTGCAGGTAAGCGCGTGCGCGCAACACCGAATCTCTAACACTCATTCCCTGCGCCAGGCTGGTGGCAATGGCCGAGGCCAGGGTGCAGCCCGTACCATGGACGTGCGGCGTTTCGATCCGCGGGCTCTCGAAGGTCTCGATGCCCTCCTCGCTCGCCAGGATATCGGACACCGTATCGCCGCCCTGCATATGGCCACCCTTGAGCAAGACCGCTTTCGGGCCGATCGTGTGCAACATCGCCGCCGCCTGAAGCATGCCGTCGATATCGCGGATGGTCATACCCGTCAGTTTTTCAGCTTCGGGAATGTTCGGGGTCATGACACTGGCGCGCAGGGACAGACGCCGGGTCAGGGTCTGCACCGAGTTCGGATCCAGCAGACTGCTGCCACTCTGTGACACCATCACCGGGTCCACGACGATCGGGATGGAAGGATCCAGCTCATCGATGATGTCGGAGACCGCGTCGATAACTTCAGCGTTGTGCAGCATGCCGGTTTTGAGAACATCGATCCCTATGTCGTCCAGCACAGCGCGCATCTGCTGCTGAATGAAAGCCGGTTCGACGCCGACAACCCCCTCAACGCCACGCGTATTCTGCGCGGTTAAGGCTGTAACAGCCGTGGCCGCGAAGCCCCCCAGCGCGGTTACAGTCTTAATATCGGCCTGGATTCCCGCCCCTCCACCAGAGTCGGATCCAGCTACGATCAGTACGCGTGCCGTCACAACACGTCCCCTCTTACATCATTGTTCTTCTTGTTATCAAAGTGCTTATGCCGCGGCTTCCTGGATGGTCGAAACGATGTCGCCGACCACCCGATCGATCAGCGTTTCGTCTTCCCCCTCGGCCATCACACGGATCAGCGGCTCAGTGCCCGATTTACGGATCAGCAAGCGGCCGCTCTGTCCCAGGGTCTGTTCGCCGTTGTGGATCGCCTGCTGGACCATATCCAGCGACAGAACCTGATCCAGACTGCCTTCGATCTGCAGACGGACGTTGCGCAGCAGCTGCGGCAGCGGCTTAAAGACCTGAAGCACTTCACTGGCTGGCCGGCCGTCCTGCACCAGCGCCGCCAAAACCTGGAGACCGGCAATCAGGCCATCCCCGGTCGTGGTGTAGCGGCTCAGGACAATATGCCCGGACTGCTCGCCCCCGACGTTGTAGCCGTCATTGCGCATCCGCTCGACAACATAACGGTCGCCGACAGGTGTACGGATCAGCTCGATACCGATGCTCTGCAGGTAACGCTCCAGCCCCAGGTTAGACATGACCGTCGCAACGACACCGTTCTTGTCGAGCAGGCCGGACTGATTCCAGGAGCGCGCGACCAGGGCCATGAGTTGGTCGCCATCGACCACCCGCCCCTGCTCGTCCGCCAGGATGATCCGGTCCGCGTCACCATCCAGGGCCATGCCGAGATGCGCGCCGTGGGCGACCACGGCCTCCTGCATGTTGCTGGGCACCGTGGCGCCGCAGTTCCGGTTGATGTTGAAACCGTCCGGCGTCACGGCCACGGGAATCACTTCCGCGCCGAGTTCGTAGAGCACCTTCGGCGCGACCCGATAGGCGGCGCCGTTGGCACAGTCGACCACGATCTTCAGCCCGTCCAGGCGCAGCGAACGCGGAAAGGTGTTCTTCACGAACTCGATGTAGCGGCCAAGCGCGTCTTCCATGCGCTGGGTGCGCCCCAGCTTGTCGCTCGGCGCCAGCGGCGCGGTATTGCCGCCGGCAATCCGTGCCTCGATCTCGCGCTCCACATCGTCGGAAAGCTTAAAGCCATCCGGGCCGAAGAGTTTAATGCCGTTGTCCTGGTAGGGATTGTGCGAGGCCGAAATCATGACCCCCAGATCCGCCCGCATGGAACGGGTCAGCATGCCCACTGCCGGTGTCGGCAGCGGACCCAGCAGCACAACCTCCATGCCCATGGAGGTGAAACCAGCGGTGAGCGCGAACTCCAGCATATAGCCGGAGAGTCGGGTATCCTTCCCGATCACCACAACATGGCGATGGTCACCACGTCGGAATTGCGCGGCGGCGGCCTTAGCCACAGCCAGGACCGTCTCGGGAGTGATGGGCTCGACGTTCGCCGTCCCACGAATGCCGTCAGTACCAAATAAGCTTCGTGTCATACGATTTTCCATTTGCGTACTAATCTTATAACCATTGTCTTATCCCGAACTCAACCATCCTGCGCCAGGATCGCAAGCCGGTAATAACGAGAGCTGAAATTCGCCCAAAACACTGCACAAAGTACGCTTTTAGGCCCGCTAGGACTAAAATTCCCTTTAATTTATGGCGATTCCTCAATAGCCCGCCATAAAGCGATCATTTGCGCGGTTTCAGCTACGTCGTGGACCCGGTAGAATTGGACGCCGCGCGCCAGTCCCGCAGCGACTCCGGCAAGGGATCCAGCCAGACGATCCTTAGGGGCTTCGCCGCGCGAAAGCCGTGCAATGAAGCTCTTTCGACTTAAGCCGAGCAGAACGGGCAGGCCAAGGCCGTGGAACAGGGCCAGACGGTCCAGCAAAGCCAGGTTGTGCTGAATGGTCTTACCAAAGCCGATGCCCACATCGACCGCGATATTACACTGGGCAATCCCGGCCTCGAGACACGCATCCACGCGCCTTTCGAGATAATCGAAGACATCAAGCGCCACGTCATCGTAGGTGGGGTTCTTCTGCATACTGCGCGGCTCACCCTGCATATGCATCAGAACCACAGGCAAATCCGCATCGGCCACGACCGCCAGGCTCTCCGGATCGCCTTCGAGAGCGGTTACATCGTTTACGATCTGCGCGCCGGCCTCTATCGCCGCCCGCATCACGGCGGCGTGCCGCGTGTCGATGGAAACCCGCGCGCCCGCATCACTCAGACCGCGGATCACCGGTACGACCCGGGAGATCTCTTCCTCTTCGGATACCGGTTCCGCACCCGGGCGTGTCGATTCCCCGCCAATGTCGAGAATGGATGCGCCGGCTTCCCACATGGCAAGGCCATCCGCGATCGCCCTACCGGCGTCGAGGCGGTCACCGCCGTCGGAAAAGCTGTCTGGCGTCACGTTCACGATGCCCATGATGTGCGGACTGTCCATAGGTAAGCCAGCGAAGTCCGGGCGCGCCACGGAGAGTTTCTCCAGCCGCTCCGTAAGTATCTCGGACAAGCCTTCGCCGGAGACTTCGCGCGTCTTAACCCAGGGTGCCAACTCGTCAAGCGCCAAGGTCGCCGATTCCAGCGCCTCCGAATCATCCGCCCGCAATGTCACTTCGCAGCGATCGTACAGGCGTTGCCCGGCCGCCAGGGGTCTCGAGGCATGAAGGCCATCGGAGCCACCGGTGAGCGCAAGGGGGCGCAGGTATAGTTGTCTGGGCATCTGAGGTTTCGGATCGACTCGAGGGTCTAAAGCAACAAGCCCCGCCGTTTTGGCAGGGCTTGTCGTGTTTCGCAATGGCGGAAAATGAGGCCGGTTCGTTAGCCGCCTGGCTGGGGTTCGGGTTCGAACCCACCGGGATTATCCTTGCTCGAACTACCAGCCGGCTTGCCGCTCGAGGGTACCGAAGACCGGCCGCCTGTCGCAGACCCGCTGTCGGTCTCGTCATCGCGGTTAATCGACTCGCCGCGCATGATGGCCTCGACCTCCGGCCCGCTCAGGGTCTCATAGTCGAGCAGCGCCTTGGTTACGGCATGCAATCCATCCAACTTTTCGGTCAGGATCTCACGCGCCTTATTTTCGGCTTCTTCGATCAGGCGGCGGATCTCTTCGTCGATCAGCTTCGCCGTGTCATTGGAAATGGTCTGACTGCGCGCGACCGAGTGTCCCAGGAAAACTTCCTCCTGGTTGTCGACGTAACGCAGGCGGCCGAGCTTGTCACTCATCCCCCACTCCGTGACCATGGCACGAGCCAGGTTAGTGGCCTGCTGGATGTCGTTGCTCGCACCGGAAGAGACTTGCTCCAGGCCGTAAATCAGTTCCTCGGCCATCCGGCCGCCGAACATCATCGCAAGACGTGCCTTCATCTCCATGAACTTAAAGCTGAGCCTGTCACGCTCCGGCAGGTTCATGGTGACACCAAGCGCGCGGCCCCGCGGAATGATCGTGACCTTATGCAGGGGATCGTTGCCCGGCACGTTGAGGCTGACAATGGCATGGCCGGCCTCGTGATAGGCGGTCATTTCCTTCTCGTCCTCGGTCATGACCATGGAGCGACGCTCCGCACCCATCATGACTTTATCTCGTGCCTTCTCGAAGTCTTCCATGGTCACGACACGCTTACCGGCACGCGCGGCCAACAGGGCGGCTTCGTTGATCAGGTTCGCCAGATCGGCACCGGAGAAACCGGGTGTGCCGCGGGCAATGGTGCGCGGCTCCACGTCCGGAGACAGTGGCACTTTGCGCATATGCACCTTGAGGATCTTTTCGCGACCCAGGATATCGGGGTTCGGCACCACGATCTGGCGGTCGAAACGACCGGGACGCAACAGTGCGGGATCAAGAACGTCCGGGCGGTTCGTAGCTGCGATCAGGATCACGCCTTCGTTCGCCTCGAAGCCGTCCATCTCAACCAGCAACTGGTTCAGGGTCTGCTCGCGCTCGTCGTTACCGCCGCCCAGGCCAGCGCCACGATGGCGGCCGACGGCATCAATTTCGTCGATGAAGATGATGCAGGGGGCATTCTTCTTGCCCTGCTCGAACATGTCGCGGACACGGCTGGCGCCGACACCGACGAACATCTCGACAAAGTCCGAGCCGGAAATCGTGAAGAAGGGAACGTTGGCTTCACCAGCGATCGCACGCGCCAGCAGCGTTTTACCGGTACCCGGAGGTCCGACCAGCAAACAGCCTTTCGGGATCTTGCCGCCCAAGCGCTGGAATTTCTGAGGGTCACGCAGGAAGTCGACGACCTCCTCAAGTTCGACCTTAGCTTCATCAATACCGGCCACGTCGTCGAAGGTCACCCGGCCCTGCTTCTCAGTGAGCAGTCGCGCCTTGCTCTTGCCAAAGCCCATGGCCTTGCCACTGCCGCCTTGCATCTGCCGCATGAAGAAGATCCAGACGCCGATCAGCAACAGCATCGGGAACCAGGAGATTAAGATCTGCAGAAGCGGATTGGTTTCCTCTTCCGGCGCCGCGTCGATGCGCACACCGGCCTTCTGGAGGCGGTCTACCAAAGTGGGATCGTCGGGCGCGTAGGTTTCGAAGTTCCGGCCTTGACGGGTCTGGCCAGTGATGTGCTGACCCTGGATCTTAACTTCTGAAACTTCGCCAGCATCAACGCGATTGATGAAATCAGAGAAGGCAAGCGTTTCCTGGCCACCGCGATTGGGCGATCCCTGGAAAACATTGAACAGAATGATCAAGAGCAGCACGATGACAATCCAAAGCGCTGCGTTGCGGCTGAAATTCACTGTTTGTGCCTTCCACTCGGTCGAATTAATTGCGCGGGCGTGCGCGGTCCTACGCCTTCTTTAGCTAAAAGATAATAGGCTTCCTCGCCTAAGCAACCGTAAAGGCGACTCCGGTGAGGGAATTTCCTGACCTGAAGCGACAGATTTCAACCATGTCGCGAATCCAGCCTTCGTTAAAATATCCTAAATGGGGTACCGCGGTAATACTCTGGTCATTGCGAAAGGCCGGCACGGCTTCCGCCGCAAATGCCGGAACCGTCAGCCTGTCACTATCGACAGCTGATCGCAGCTCAGTCCAGCCCTCACGCCCCAAGGGTCCAATAGAAAACTCACTAAAATTGTTTCCCACCCCGCCGCGCAAGCGCACATCGAAACGTCCGTCCCAATGGAGCCATTGGCCTGCTTCCAGGACAACCGGCCGGATGTGACGATTTTCGCGATAGACAACCAGTTGCCGCCGCCATGGCGTCAGACGACAGCCCGAGAGCGTCGTTCCTGATGTCAGGCCCGAGGCGATTTCCCCATAGAGCCGTTCAAGCCGCACCAGCCGCGGTCCATAGTCTGCGCCTGAAACGGTCACAAGGATCCGGGCCAACCCGCGCAGGGCGATTTCCTTCGGCGCCGACAACAGAACCTCGGGTTTTACAAAGGCGATCCCCGCGGGATGCAGCCAGACGGCGCGCGCGAGGGTACTTGCCACTGCGACCTCGATGCTATTCCGGGCGCGCCCAAGACTGTCGGTCGTCTCAGAGAGGGTCTCTGGCGTGATGCCGGCTTCCGCAAGTTGTGGCAGCAGTTCTCGAAATTTCGTGCGCGTAAACTTTGGGTCGAGGTTGCTCGGATCTTCGACCCATTGGATTTTTTCAGCTTCGAGCGTGGCAATAAGTTGCGCTTTGGAGAAGCCTATCAATGGCCGCAGCAGCCGATGATCGGACTGCTCCTGCAACGGAGTCATCGCGGCCAGACCGTAGAGCCCGCTGCCGCGCGACAAACGCATCAAAAAGGTTTCGGCCTGATCTTCGCGGTGGTGGCCAAGCACGAGATGTAGAATACCGCGGTCCCGACAAAACTCACTCAAGAGGTGATAGCGCGCGTGACGAGCGGCGGCCTGCAGATTGGCTTGAGGTTTATCGCCGCTCCAACGCAGGATCACGGCCTCGATTTCCAACGCCGACAATCTTTGCGCTACTTCTGACGCCTCGGCGGCGGATTCGGAGCGCAGGCCATGATCAACCACCAGGGCGACAAGCTTTCCAGCACGCGAACGGACCCAGTTACGCGTCAGCAACGCCGCCGCCATCGAATCTGCTCCGCCCGAAACCGCAACAGCGACCTCCGGCTGCGCCTCGAAAGGCCCAAGCCGAGACATCAGCGATGCAAAGGCTTCCGGAGTCACCGCGGCCGCCGTTGCATTTTCTCTAGGCAGATTCATACCGGCTCCAGAGTTGCGCGGTTTTTCAGCCTCGTACTGCGGATCCAGGATCGGGCAACTTACGCCACGGCTGGAGGCCATGTAGAAGGCCGCACGCTCCGACCTGACCGCGCGTGGCTTATCCCATCGCTAAGAACAGGAATACCGCCGCTGCTCTTGCTGGGTGCGTCTCAGCACTGTCTTAGCCGCGTCCGGATAACGTTTGAGCAGTTCAGAAAAGGTGCCACAGGCATCGTTGGTATTGCCGAGCGCCCCTAGTGACATGCCAAGCTTCAGGAGATTGTCCGGCGCCTTGGAATTATTGGGATACTGCTGATAGCCCTCGGCGAAAATCACGGCCGACTGTTGGTAGTCGCCGCGCACATAATGCGTCTCACCCAGCCAATACTTGGCATTGCCAGCCAGGGCATCTTCGGGGTGCTGTTCGACGAATGCGCGCAAGGCCTGCTCGGCCTCATTATATTGCGCCTGACGCAGCAGGCTGAAGGCGTAGCTGTATTGCTCCTGCGGCGAACCAGCCGGCAATCCGCCGGCAGAAACAGCAGCGGTCTGCCCGGAAGCGGCCGCGTTTCCGGATTGCGCCTGCCCTTCAACGGTGCCGGCCTGACTTTCCTGGAACTTCTGCAGATCACCCTGATTGATGACGCCAATCGTCCCAGGCGCCCCCGACTGCGTGGGGGTCGTGCCTTGGGCAAGATTGTTTTGTGCGCCGGCTGCCGAGTCGGATCCGGCAGTGCCATCGCCAACCACGGCGCCACCTTCAAGCCGCTGTTCCAGGTTTTGCAGACGTAGGTCGACATCGGCGACCAGATTATCGAGTCGACGGTCGATCTGATTGACCTTGAAGCCGAACTGTTCGATTTGGCCGGTCAGAGCCCGGAGTTCGGACTCGAACTGGGACAGCCGGAGTTCAACCCGCGCGGCTTGGGTGCCTGTAAGGTCGCCACCTGCCGGGGCGGCGGCACCCGCTGCCGAGGCGGGCGGCGCCTCGCCGCGATAGACCTGACGCTGCAGTGCGCTCAGTTCCCTCTGTAACCGCTCGACCTGGGCATTGAGCGACTCCTGCGCGCTGGCAACGCCGGTTTGAGACAAGACGCCAAACGTCCCGATGGCGCCTGCCAAAACGACGCTGAGGACCGCTCGCTTCAAAGAAGGAAACGCCGGAAGGGCGCTGGAAGTCGCGAAGGGAAGGTTGAAGGGTTTCATAGTCTTCTCCTGCTCCGACCACTGCGGTTGCTTGGGTGGGGCAGACCTCAAAGTTTGTGTCCACGTCACTGCCGCGGAACCAGGGATCTGGATCGTCGAACCGCGCGCTGCTCTCTAAACTTCAGACAGAGTCATTCAAAGTTAGAGCTAAATTTCTTGTCAGAAATATGGCGCGCTCTCGCGCCACAGCAAAGACCAAAAGTCTTTCAGGTTCAGATGTTCGCTAACAACGTCGCGCCTCTAACTGCTGTGGGAACGGCAGAGATGCAACAACATCGATTCGACGCCGCGTACCAGCCGTAAAAACAGCAACGCCCGCCCCCGATACTGGCCGTCGGAGGCGGGCGATGAAAGCTGGTTCGGAACCGAGGCTTAGTTGATCTTGAACACGCCGCGGCGGTTCTGCGCCCAAGCTTCTTCGGTCGATCCGAGAACGGCCGGCTGCTCCTTACCGAAGCTGACGGTCTGCAGACGGTTCGGGTTGACGCCCAACGCCACCAGGTAGTCGCTCACGGAATTCGCGCGGCGCTCACCCAGAGCCAGGTTGTACTCCCGAGTGCCACGCTCGTCGGCGTGGCCTTCGACCAGGAGAGTCGCGACCGGATAGCTGTTCATCCAGACGGCAACCTTCTCGAGGACTTCACGGCTGTCCGCCGTCAGGTCACTCTTGTCGGTGTCGAAGAAAACACGGTCACCGACATTGACGGTGAGGTGCTCCTGCGTGCCAGGAGTCGGGCCTTGAATCGCGGTCGACTGCACTGGAGCGGTAGACTGCGTCGTCGGCGCAGCAGCCTGTCCACTGCTGTCACCCGAAGCCGTTGTTTCATCATCGCTTGCACAAGCACCCAGCAGCGCGGCAGCCGCAAAGAGCGTGAGGAACTTTAAACGCATATTGTGCCCTCTCGAGACATCCCCGGAATCCTATGGACAAGGTCAGGCCTGCTACCGGTCTTCATTGAGGCCCCCTTAGAAAGAATACATCCCCCAGCACCGGTTAAGCACCGGTAAAGTTTCGTGGAATATACCGGCGACAACCTATTGAATCAAGGGGGACCACGCCGGATCGGAACCGTCAATTGGTGTCGTCACCTCGCGTTCGTTGAAACCGGTCAAGTCGATGGTAAAGAGTTTGGTAACCTGTTTGCCCCGCGCGTCGGCTGGCATCTGTCGATAGAAGGACAGTACGCGACCGTTCGGCGCCCAGGTCGGGCCCTCCACAAGGAAACCCTCAGCCAGCATACGCTCGCCACTGCCGTCAGGCCGCATAACCCCTATGTAAAAGGTCCCGCCGCTCATACGGGTAAAGGCGATCAGGTCTCCGCGCGGAGACCAGACAGGCGTTGCATAGCGCCCCTTGTTGAAGGAAATGCGCTGCACCCCGGAACCGTCGGCGTTCATCACGTAAAGTTGTTGTGTTCCACCCCGATCAGAGTTGAAGACAATTTGCCGCGAATCCGGCGAATAGGACGGCGAAGTGTCGATCGCCGGGTGCCGTGTTAAACGTGTGACCTGCCGCGTGCGCAGGTCCATCGTGTAGACCTCGGTGTTGCCCTGCTGCGCAAGCGACATGATGACGGTGTTGCCGTCCGGTGAAAAACGCGGCGCGAAAGTCATGCCGGGGAAGTCACCCAGAACCTCCTGCTGTCCGGTGTTCAGGTTCAAGAGATAAACCCGCGGCACCCGATCGACATAAGCAAGATAAGTGATCTCCTGCAGAGTCGGAGAGAAGCGCGGCGTCAGCACAAGGTTGCTGCCGTCGGTCAGGAACTGATGATTGAAGCCGTCCTGATCCATGATCGCCAGGCGCTTCTGGCGGCGGTTCTGAGGTCCGCTCTCGGCAACGTAAACGATCCGGGAATCGAAATAGCCCTCTTCACCCGTCAGCCGCTTATAGACATTGTCGGCGATGATGTGCGCGACCCGGCGCCAGATCGACGGCGGCACAGTGTAAGCGAAAGCCGTCAACTGCGTTTCACCGAACACGTCCCAGAGCCTGAACTCGACCCGCAGACGTCCGTCCTGCTGCAATTGCGCCGAACCGCTCACCAGGGCCTGGGCATTGATGACACGCCAGTCACCGAAGCGCGGCACGTTCCGCAGAGCCGCCGGATCCTGAATAAAGGCGCCCTGGTCGATTGCACGGAACAGGCCGGATCGTTCGAGATCGGCTGCAACCACTTCGGCCACATCGTGACCGATCAGCTGCTCCTCTGGCGAGGCGCCGTAGAAATCCGACACCGCAATGGGCAACGGCTCAACAAAACCCTGGGTGATATCGACATTCAGCTGAGCGCGTGCAGCCTGGGTCAAAGGCAAGGCTGCAACGGTCAGAACAACCGCGCACAGGGCGATCAGGCGAATCGAGGTAAGTCGGTTCTTCATCATGTCCCAAACATCTCTCTTGGATCGAACTTCAGATTGATCACACGCCAAACTTCATACTCACTCACGGGCAGCTTGTAAGGGCTGCAAGCCTGTATAGCACGCCGCGCGTTTTCCGCCGCGCTTCGGAAGTAGGCGTCGCCAAACATTCTCGTGAGGTCGACAACCTCGGCCGAAACCAGCGTCCCGTCGCGCCGCAAGGTGATGCGAATCTCAACGACGAGATCCTCCGCCTGCTGTGCACCGGGATCCAACCGCCAGCAGCGTTGAATCTGCTGTCGAATGGCGCGCGCGATTCCTTCCTGAGCAATACGGCTAACCTGCTGTTTTGGTTTAGCCTGCTCCGCGGTCTTTGGTGCCGTCGCCGTCTGCTTCTTTTGCGCCGGCTGATTTTTCAGCTTTTCTACGTTGCGCAAGATCGACGTCAGTGCATCCGCTGGCGGCTCCTCAGGTTTTTCTTCCTTCGGCTTTTCCGGCGTCGCGAGTTTGATCTGCGGTTTCGGTCGCGGCTTTGGCGGCAGCGGCTTCGATTGCGTCTCTGGCTCGGGCTCGGGCTCGGGTTCAGGTTCCGGCTCTGGCTCGGGTTCCGGCTCGGGCTCGGGCTCGGGTTCCGGCTCAGGCTCGGGTTCCGGTTCTGGCTCAGGCTCAGGCTCCGGCTCGGATTCCGGCTCCGGCTCGGGTTCCGGCTCGGGTTCCGGCTCCGGCTCGGGTTCGGGCTCAGGTTCCGGCTCGGGAATAGGTGCCGGCTCGGGTTCTGGAATGGGTGCCGGAGTCGGCTTGGGATCCGGCGGTGGCGGAGTCTCTTCCTTTTCCGGCTCAGGTTCCGGTGCTTCTTCCTTGGCAACCGGTTCGGGTTCAGGCTCGGGCTGTTCGGGCGCTTCCGCCTCCAACTCCGCGAGCGTGACCAATTCGACAGGGACAGAGGTGATAGGCGGCAGAGGAGTCACAAAGGTAGGCAGACCCAATGCCAAGGCAGCGATTACCACCGCATGGAAGAGGATCGAAATGATTGTCCCGTTGCGCATACCCGGCCGCGATGCTCCTAACGGTTTTCCGAATTCTCGGAATCGCCGTTTGCACTGTCGCCCGCTCCAGTGATCGGCGCGGCGCCGCTCGGCAGCTCGGCAATCAATGCCACACGGGTGAAGCCCGCTGAGTTCACCGTCGCCATGACTTCCATGACGCGTCCATAATTGATCTTGCGGTCGCCACGAACAAAGATCCGTGTATCCGGCTTGTTCTCGGTAATCGCGATCAAGCGCGGCACCAGGCGATCGATCTCAACCTTCGTATCCTGGACGTAGAGCACTCCCTGATCATTCACTGAAACCACCAGAGGTTCGTCCGGATCGGAAAGCGTCTGGGCCTTGGCTTTCGGGAGGTCGACCGGCACGCCAACCGTCAACAGCGGCGCTGTCACCATAAAGACAATCAGCAGCACCAGCATGACATCGACGAAAGGCGTGACGTTGATATCGCTCAAGGGCCGATAGCTGCTGCGCCATCGTCCGCCGCGTCCCTGGCGCTGTGACCCCGGGTAGTTGCCAGCCATGGTCAGGCCTTCTCCTCAAGCTGCCGCGAGAGGATCGCGCCGAACTCACCGGCGAAGGCTTCCAGTCGGCCGGCGTAGCGGCCCAGATCGGTCGAGATCTTGTTGTAGGCGATAACCGCCGGGATTGCGGCGACAAGTCCGAGCGCCGTCGCGAAAAGAGCCTCCGCGATGCCGGGCGCCACCACGGCCAGGCTTGTGTTCTTAGAGGCCGCAATCGAGGTAAAGGCATTCATGATGCCCCAAACCGTTCCGAAGAGGCCGATAAAAGGCGCGGAAGCCCCAACCGAAGCCAGAAAGATCATGTGGCGTTCGAGGCGCTCCATCTCCCGGCCCAGGGAAATATCCATGACCCGTTCGATGCGCTGCTGAAGGCTGATCCGGTTCTGGCCGCTGACCCCTCCTCCTTTCGAGCTGGAACGCCGCCATTCGCGCATCGCCGAAACAAACAGCGACGACATGGGGTCGGGCGGACGCTTGTCGATGCGGTCGTAAAGATCGTCGAGAGAGCCTCCCGACCAGAAGGCTTCCTCGAACTGCTCGGCCAGGCTACGCAGCCGGCGCATCTTGAGGGATTTCTCAAAGATGATCGCCCAGGACCAGACCGAGGCCAGTAGCAGCATGACCATGACGATCTTCACGACGATGTCGGCCTGCAGGAACAGCCCCCATACTGTCAGGTCATGTGCAACAGAGCCGGCCAGTCCAACCGCCTCTACCGTTTCATTTGCCATCAACTTCCCCCAACCGAGGTTGTCATTGTTCCAGACTCAAATCGTTTCAGCGCGGTATGCACCGCTTGCGGCATCCGCATCGGCCCGCGACCGTCGCCGCGCAGGCAGCCGATCTTCACCACCAGCCGTGCGAGGCAGCCGTCTTCGCGCCAGACATCCTGAAGGATTTCAACCGATGCGCCGCCGATCCGAGCCACGCGACTGCGCACTTCGATCGCATCGTCCAAAACCGCAGGCCGCAGATACTCGACCGTGCAGCTTCGAACCGCGAACAACAGGTCATAGTCTCTACGGATGTCGGTTTGGTTAATATTTGCAAACCTCAGCATTTCTGTGCGCGCACGTTCCGCGAATTTCAGGTAATTGGCGTGGTAGACGATCCCGCCAGCATCCGTGTCCTCGTAATAGACCCGCATGGGCAGCCTGAACTCGGCACCAGAGAGGTATCCGCCAGCCGGATCGCGCTGTCCCTCATCCGCCGACAGAACTCTGTCAGGCAAGGCCGTCACGACATCTCCTCCAGATCACCGGCCGCACCGTTCCCAGAGAGCAGATCGAGTTGTGCGGCCAGATTCGCCGGAACATCGAGACCAAGATAGGCATAGCCAGCCGACGCCAACACGCGTCCGCGCGGGGTGCGCTGCAGAAGGCCCTGCTGGATCAGATAAGGTTCGATGACATCCTCAAGGACATCGCGTTGTTCAGACAGGGCTGCGGCCATGGTTTCTACGCCAACTGGGCCGCCGCCATAGTTCTCGGCGATGTTCCGCAGATAGCGCCGGTCCATTGAGTCCAAGCCGCGCTCGTCAATATCGAGTCTACGAAGCGCTGCATCGGCCGCGGCCGCGTCGATCGTCGTCGCGCCATCGATGGCTGCAAAATCGCGCACCCGGCGCAGCAGACGACCGGCAACACGCGGGGTGCCGCGCGAGCGTCGCGCGATCTCCAAGGCTCCATCCCGGGACATCTCGATCCCGAGGATGCCGGCGCCACGGGAAACGATCAGTTCAAGCTCGTCCGGCTCATAGAACTGCAGGCGCAGGGGAATGCCGAAGCGCTCCCTCAGGGGCGTGGTAATCAGTCCTGAGCGGGTGGTCGCACCGACCAGCGTAAAGGGCGGCAGATCGATCCGGACCGAGCGCGCCGCCGGTCCCTCGCCGATGATCAGATCGAGCTGGAAGTCCTCCATGGCGGGATAGAGGATTTCTTCGACCGCCGGCGTCAGGCGATGAATCTCGTCGATGAAAAGTACGTCATGGGGCTGGAGATTCGTCAGGATCGCGGCCAGATCTCCGGCTTTGGCGATGACCGGACCCGAGGTTGCCCGAAAGCCGACCCCCATCTCCCGCGCAACCACCTGCGACAGCGTCGTCTTGCCAAGTCCGGGCGGTCCGAAGAAAAGAACATGATCGAGGGCATCACCCCGGCCACGCGCGGCCTCGATAAAGACGCTGAGGTTGGACCGCAGTTTTTTCTGACCGATGAAATCGGCCAGAGACAACGGCCGCAAGCTCTGTTCAGGCGAATCGCCCTGAGCGAAATCCGGCGCGATAATCCGCTCATCCGTCATGACGCAAGCTCCTGCAGACCGATACGGATCAGATCCTCGATGCCGGCTTCACCCCCCAGCTGATGAGACGCCTTGGCGACGGCCCCGAAGGCTTCCGACCGGCGGTATCCGAGGTTGACGAGCGCCGAAACCGCATCTTCAGAAGGACCGCTGGCGACAGCCGCAGCAGGTGCGGCGCGGCCGGTCACCTCTGCCGCCATGCTGCCGAGCGCGATGCCACCAGCCTTGTCCTTAAGCTCTGCAACGATCCGCCCGGCGATCTTAGGACCGACGCCGTTGGCGCGAGTCAGAGCCGACTTGTCCTGCGCGGCGATGGCCTGCAGCAGGTTTTCCGGTGCGAGCACGGAAAGGATTGAGAGCGCCATCTTTGCTCCAACCCCCTGCACCGTCCCCAGCAAGCGGAACCAATCACGTTCACCTTGATCGATAAAACCGTAGAGATGGATATGATCCTCGCGCACATGCGTCTCGACCATCACGCTGGCCGTTTCGCCCGCGAAGGGAAGCTGGGAAAGAGTCCGCCCGGAACAAAAGACGACATAACCTACGCCGCTGACATCGATCATCGCCCAGTCTTCGCCACTGCTGTCGAGTTGGCCTGTCAGTTTCCCGATCATCGCGCCCTTCCGATCACGTCAGAAGCGCGCGCGGCTGGCTTAGCAGCCAGAGGATCCGCACGGCCAGCCGACCACTTACGGCTGGTCGCGGCCTGATGGGAATGACAGATGGCCACAGCCAAGGCGTCCGCGGAATCTGCTGATGCGATTTCACAGCCAGGCAAAAGGCGACCGATCATCATACCGACCTGATCCTTGGTCGCGTGCCCAGTGCCCACCACCGCTTTCTTGACGATCATCGGCAGGTATTCACTGACAGGCATTCCGGCCAATGCCGGTGTGACCAGTGCGATGCCACGCGCCATTCCAAGCTTGAGAGTCGAAGAAGGGTTCTTGTTGGCGAGGGTCACCTCGACGGCGGCCTCCTGCGGCTCGAAATCGGTGAGTATCTGCTGCAGCCCGTCGTGCAGCTCCACAAGGCGCTGCGCCAGATCCTTCGACTGCGTGGATTTGATCACGCCGTTGGCAATATGGCGGAGGCTGTTGCCATCCGCCTCGATGATGCCCCACCCAAGGTGACGCAATCCGGGATCAAGTCCGACGACGCGCATCAATTCGTTCAGACCTCCCCTTGCCGTCGCGTCATGCAGTCAGACGCGCCAGAACGTCGTCGGCCACCTCGAAGTTCGCAGAGACACGCTGAACATCGTCGCTGTCATCCAGGGTATCGAGCAACTTCAGCATGGTCTGCGCCTTGTCTTCATCGAGCGCGGTCAAGGTCTGCGGTTTCCAGGCCAGATAAGCCTCTTCAGGGTCGCCGTAGGTCTCGATCAAGCTGTCACGCACGGCGGAAAAGTCATCGGGATCGCAGGTGATCTCGTGACCGTCGTCCGAGGACTCTACATTGCTGGCGCCGGCTTCCACCGCGGTTTCGAACATTTCGTCCGCCGAGGCGGTATCGGCCGGGTACTGCAACAAGCCGACATGATCGAACATGAAAGAGACTGAGTTGGTCTCGCCGAGGCTGCCGCCGAACTTACTGAAAGCGGCGCGGACTTCGGAGGCCGTGCGGTTCCGATTGTCGGTCATGGCCTCAACGATGAGCGCAACTCCACCCGGACCATAGCCCTCGTAGCGGATCTCCTCATAGTTGGAATCGTCTTCGCCGGCAGCGACGCGTTTGATGGCCCGTTCGACATTGTCTTTGGGCATATTGGCCGAGCGCGCGGCGATGATCGCGGTGCGCAGGCGCGGATTCTTATCCGGATCGGGCATTCCCGACTTCGCCGCGACCGTGATTTCGCGAATCAGACGCGCGAAGACCTTCGCGCGCTTCTTATCCTGGGCACCCTTGCGGTGCATGATGTTCTTGAACTTGGAATGGCCCGCCATGACCACGTATCCTAAATGATGATGTAAATAACGAAGTTGCCGGCCATATCTTGTGGAATTGCGGGTGTACGGCCGCAAGAAATATTCCTGCAATATGGCGACAATAGGGCGCCTTCTAGCAGGTATTCGCCGCAACCTGAAGCCCTCTCGCCGCCAATCCCGGCGCCAAAACAGCAAAAGCCGTCATTTTGTCTCAAAAGGCTCCGAATTGGCCTCATCTACGTCTCGATTTTTACACAGCGGCCCTGATAGAACCGCCGCGAACCAGAGTAGCCGGCGCGCTTCGTCCGTCTCCCCTGCGCAGCCTCACCGATTAACCGCTGCTTAACGCTTTTCCGACACACTCGCAGTACGGAATTTCAGGCATGCGGCCGGTCCCGCAAGCCTTGGACGAGATGGGTAAAAGGGTCTAACCATGGCGTTGTCGATAAACATTCCCGAGTTGAGCGTCGTCGGCGACGGCGACACGGACAAGGTCGAGTTCGCGCGGCGCAGCGAAAAAGCCGCTGAGCTGGTTCACGATTTCGTGCAGCAGTCTAGCCTGGCCGCATTCGATGCAATGCTCAGCGCCGGCGAAGAGAACGTCCTCGAGATGGCGAATACGATGGCTGAGAAGGCCGAAGAGGCCAGCGATCAGACGCTCATGGTGCAGAAGGAAGTTGCACGCTTCCTGGCTCAGGCCCCCAAAGGCTAAGCTTCCGCCCTTAAGCCTATATCTTTTATAGAACTGGAACCGCCTCTGGTAGGCGGCCACCCATGCGCACAGGCTCGACCCGCCTTGCCAGACCGCTTGAATCATCCGTTTCCACCAGCACCGCGCTCAGCGTTCCCTCCCCGGTCGCAACCGACAACCGCTCGGTCGGCAGTTTCCGCGTGAAACGCGCAAGCGGCACGGATTTATCCATCCCGATCACCGAATCGTAGTCGCCGCACATACCTGCATCGGTCTGGTAGGCCGTTCCGCCCGGCAGGACCATGGTGTCGGCGGTGGGGACATGGGTATGGGTGCCGACGCAGAGGCTGACCCGCCCATCGACGAAATGTCCCATCGCCATCTTTTCGCTCGTGGCCTCGCCGTGGAAGTCGAGAATGATCGCCTGCACGGTCGCGCCCAGGCGGTGCCGCTCCAGTTCCTTCTGGACCGTGGCAAAGGGATCATCCAAGGGGTCCATGAAGAGCCGAGCCATAACATTCAGGACCAGCACCTTGCGTCCGCGCGTGGCCTCGAAGACGGCCGCTCCCCGCCCCGGCGTGCCTGTCGGATAGTTCTGCGGGCGCAGAAGACGTGGCTCCCGGTTGATGTGAGTCAGCATTTCGCGCTGGTCCCAGGAGTGATTGCCACCGGTGATGACATCGACGCCAAGCTCAAAGAGGCCGTTGCAGATCTTCTCCGTAATGCCGAAGCCGCTCGCGGCGTTCTCGCCATTCACCACAATGAAGTCGGGCTCAAGCTCGCGGCGCAGCCGTGGCAGATGTGCCTCCAGAGCCTCGCGACCCGGCCGGCCTACGACATCGCCGCAAAACAGCAGTCTCATAGCGCCACCTCGGCATCATCCTGCGTGAATTCAATGGACTCGCGCTCGGTCACGATCCAGTCGAGCGGCTGATCGTTGTGATCGCGCGGCACGGCTGGCACCTCCTGACCTGCGAAGGCCGTTCCCACGGCCGTGACTCTCTTTGCCGCGCGAAGCTCAGCGAGGGATCGATCGTAAAACCCGCCGCCGTAACCCAAACGATAACCCTCGCGGTCGAAGGCCAGCAGCGGCACCAGCAATACATCCGGCGCGCGGGCCGGCGAGGAAGCCGCCGGCTCCAGGGTTCCGAATCCGGCCGGCACCAGCGCATCGCCAGGGGTCCAGTCCCGGAATACCAACGGACGGTCCTTTCCGGTCATCGCCGGCAGTACGACCTTACAACCTTTAGCGTGCAGCGCCTGCAAAAGCGGCCGAAGATCCAGCTCATCCGCTAGCGGCCAATAGCCGGACACAACCGTGCCGACCGGGAAATCCAGGCTCGCAAGTACACGCGCTTTCAGGGCTTCGGGCGCATCGGCGCCCGCCTCGTAGGCCGCACGTCTCTGTTTCTTGGCTTGCTTCCGGAGTTCCTGTTTCCGCTGGTCCAGCGAGACCGCTTCAGCATCGACCATCCTGTCTCGCGCCTTTTCGGGAGATCCAACAATTGAGTGGGAAGTGGTGCCGCGAAGGCCGTTGGCGACGATCATCCTCTGTGGCCTGCCAAGCAGGTGGGCGCCATATATCGAAACCACGGCTCCGACAGGGACAGCTCCCTAGAGGTTCGGTATTGGCCCCAGGGATCGAGTGGCCTGACGCACCCCGCAGCACCTACAACTTAATTACTCAGGGCTGCTATTTAAGCCCCCTCGAGGCGCGTCGCAATAGATTCCAGCCGCGAGGCGCAGGCTTCGAGCGCATTTGCCGCCCGTTCCTCGAGCGGATCGGGGCCAGTCGCCGTGCCTTCATGGTCAGAGGGTTTGGTCGGCGGAGTTGCGCCAGACGCCGAAGCGCCGCCGGACTCCTCCATCTCTTCCATCTGAATCAGTGCCTCGTCCAGCTCGTCGGCGATGACCAGCGAGGCCATCATCATGAGATGAGCCTCACTGAGATTGCCCATGGTTTGCTTGAGATTTGCCACCCGGTCGTCGACGAAGGCCGCCAACTTCATCAGGTGCTCTTCCTGGCCATCGTCGCAAGCGACGTCATAGTGACGCCCGTTTATTGTAAGGTTTACCTGTGCCAAGGCCTAAGCTTCCATCACCGATTTGAGCCGCGCGATCGTCGAATCCAGACGGCTGGAGACCTCGCCGGCAAGGTTCTGCAGGGTCTCGTTTTCCTTGCGGGCCGCCGCGAGCGCCGCCCGAAGTTCAGCGTCGTCGGATTCCCCCTCGCCATTCGCACGCGCTTTCGCGCGGCTTTCCACCGCCTCGTCGAGACGGTCGAGTGCGGACATCAATCGTTCTGTGGCTTGGTTCAATCGCGTCATTACTATCGGGACAATCGATTCTCTGCGGGAACTCAGATTCATTAACTATAGCGGCCAGCATAGGCGCGCCATGTCAACAAGGTCAACCGCCAGCGGGTCGGAAAACACCGCAATATCACAATTGACCCCAAAACAAACTCGACGGGATTACCTGGACTTGCAGACATTCCTTCACCTGACGCCTCTGGACCGTGCGTCGACCGCCCAAAGTCGAATCGAGACCGTAAGCGACATCCCGGTTGACCTGACTGGGGCGCGACGGCATGTTGCGCCAAAATTTGCTCGGAACCCGGTCTTCGCCGGCCGATGATCGGCTCTTCCCCATCACGGTGGATACAGTTAATGGACTCTCAGCAGTCGAGCCCTGCGGGCTCGGAAGGTAAGCTCACCGCCAGCCACAAAGATATGGCGAATGCTATTCGTGCCCTCTCGATGGACGCCGTCCAGCGAGCGAATTCCGGCCACCCGGGTATGCCCATGGGTATGGCGGATGTCGCGACTGTGCTCTACACGCGCTTTCTGAAGTTTGATCCGGCGCGCCCAGACTGGCCAGACCGCGACCGCTTCGTGCTGTCGGCCGGCCATGGCTCCATGCTGCTCTATTCCCTGCTGCATTTGACCGGGTATCCGGAAATGACCCTGGAGCAGTTGAAGAACTTCCGGCAGCTGGGCAGCATCACCGCAGGTCATCCGGAAGCAGGCCATGCGCCGGGGATCGAAACCACAACCGGTCCCCTGGGCCAGGGTCTGGCAAACGCCGTCGGTATGGCGCTCGCCGAACGTCTGTTGAACGCGCGCTTCGGTGACGCGGCGGTTGATCACCACACCTATGTCATCGCGGGCGATGGCTGCCTAATGGAAGGCATCAGCCATGAGGCGATCTCGCTGGCCGGTCATCTGGGCCTAAGCAAGCTGATCGTTCTCTTCGACGACAACGAAATCTCCATCGACGGCCCGACCTCGCTCTCGGTCTCAGACGACCAGGCCAAACGCTTCGAAGCCAGCGGCTGGCACTGCCAGGCGGTCGACGGTCACGACCCTGATGCTGTCGCGGCCGCAATCGAAGCAGCCAAAGCCAGCGACAAACCTTCGATGATCGCCTGCAAAACCGCGATCGGCTATGGCTCGCCGAACAAGGCGGGTAAGAACTCCGCCCACGGTGCTCCTCTGGGCGACGAGGAAATCGCCGCCACCCGCGAAGCCCTGGGTTGGCCTCACGCTCCCTTTGAGTTGCCCGAGGAAGTTTTGTTGTCTTGGCGCGCCGCCGGCGCCGCAGGCGCTGGACTGTCCGCTGCATGGGATGCGCGGATGGCAGGCCTGGAAGCCGCCGAGCGTAGTGAATTCGAGCGGCGCATGGCCGGCGAGTTGCCTGATGGATGGCAGGATAGCTTCGCCGCCTACAAGGCCAAGCTGGCGGAGGAGCAGCCGAAGCTCGCCACCCGCGTCTCCTCGCAGAAAGCCCTCGACGTTCTCGCGGCCTCCATTCCTGAACTGATTGGCGGTTCCGCGGACCTCACCGGCTCCAACAATACCAAGGCCGCCGGTCAGCAGCCGGTCAGCCGCGACGATTTCTCCGGCAACTACATTTACTACGGTGTCCGCGAGCACGGCATGGCCGCGGCTATGAACGGGCTAGCGCTGCATGGCGGTGTTCTGCCTTATGGCGGCACCTTCCTGGTCTTCACGGACTATTGCCGTCCTTCCATGCGTCTGTCGGCCCTGATGAAGCAGGGCGTGGTCTATGTCATGACCCACGATTCCATCGGTTTGGGTGAAGACGGACCGACCCACCAGCCGGTGGAGCATCTGGCAGCCCTGCGCGCTATTCCGGGCCTTCAGGTTTTCCGTCCAGCCGACGCCATCGAGACGGCGGAATGCTGGGAACTGGCGATTCAGAGCCGCAACGCACCATCGGTTGTCGCCTTGACCCGGCAGGGCTTGCCCTCGGTCCGCAAGGACGTCAGCGAAAACCTCGCGGCCTATGGCGCCTACATCCTCTCGCCCGCACAGGACGAACGTCAGGTCACGCTTGTGGCTTCGGGCTCGGAAATCGAAGTTGCGCTGAAGGCACAGGAGATGCTGACCGCAGATGGGGTTTCGACCGCCGTGGTCTCCATCCCCTGCTGGGAACTCTTTGCCGCACAGAGTCAAAGCTACCGCGACGAAGTGCTCGGTCCAGGAAGTCTCCGCGTCGGTATCGAGGCCGCCCTGCCCTTTGGCTGGGAACGCTGGATCGGCCCCTTCGATGCCTTCATCGGCATGCAGGGTTTCGGCGCCTCGGCCCCGGCCAAGGACCTCTTCTCGCATTTCAAGATCACACCGGAAGCCGTGGTCGAAAACGTTAAGGCACGCTTGTAGTCCATCTCAAGTTCAGCCCCTGGCCAAAGGTCCGGGGCATTCAAACGGCGCCGCACTGCGGCCGTCTCAGGATGAAGGAAAGGGAAGTCCAAAATGGCATTGAAGGTTGCAATTAACGGGTTTGGGCGGATCGGCCGCCTGGTGTTTCGCGCCGCCATGGAATCCAAGCGGAGCGATTTGGAGTTCGTTGCGATCAACGATCTGGGCTCCCCCGCCGATAACGCCCACTTGCTGAAGTACGACTCGGTTCACGGCGTCTATCCGGGCGAAGTCGATGCCGGTGACGACAGCATCATCGTCGATGGTAAGTCCATCAAGGTCCTGTCGGAGCGCGACCCAGCCGCCCTGCCATGGGGCGAGATGGGTGTCGACATCGTCATGGAGTGCACCGGCATCTTCGCAAGCCGCGATGCAGCGGCGAAGCACCTGGAAGCCGGCGCTAAGCGGGTCTTGGTCTCCGCCCCCTGCACCAACGCCGACCTCACCGTCGTCTACGGGGTCAACAGCGACCAGCTGACCAGCGAACACACCGTGGTCTCCAACGCCTCCTGCACCACCAACTGCCTGGCCCCCGTCGCCTACGTGCTGAACGAAGCGGTCGGCATCGAGCAGGGCTTCATGACCACCATCCACTCCTTCACCGGCGACCAGCGGACGGTGGACACGCTGCACAAGGATCTGGCCCGCGCCCGCGCTGCCTCAGTCTCCATGATCCCAACCTCCACAGGCGCTGCCCGTGCGGTCGGCCTGGTGCTGCCGGAGCTGAAAGGCAAGCTGGACGGGACCTCGGTGCGCGTCCCCACGCCGAACGTGAGCCTCATCGACCTGACCTTCAACGCCGGGAAGGAAACCTCGGTCGAGGAAGTCAACGGCGCGATTTCATCGGCGGCCGAAGGCAAGCTGGCAGGCGTTCTGGCGGTCAACGAAAAGCCGCTGGTCTCGACCGACTTCAACCACAATCCGGCAAGCTCCACCTTCGACGTCGCCGAGACCCAGGTCATCGACGGCAAGTTCGTCCGTGTTATGGCCTGGTACGACAACGAGTGGGGTTTCTCCAATCGCATGAGCGATACGGCGGTAGCCATGGGCAAACTGCTCTGATCCCGCAGATAATCCGGTTCACAAAAGCGGGGCCTTCGAGCCCCGCTTTTTCTTTGCACGCCAACTCCGTCCGCTGCGATATCATCGCCTGATGCCACGCGCTATCACCGTCTACTCCTACGAACAGGCCTGCGCCGCCCTTGAGGCCGCGGTCGAACTCTCAGCTCCCGTACTGCTGGTTTCTGCACCCGACGCAGGCTTGCAAAGCGGTCCAGCCTGGTTCGCAAGCCTGATCGAGCAGGCAGTCGAAGCCGTGCCTGCTGCGGATTCGCTGCGATTAGAGACTTTGCTCGATTGCGGGGATAAACCCGGCTGCGTTCTGGCGGCCTTAAGGCACGGGGTGAAAGATATCCGTTTTAAAAGCACGGAACCGGTCAGCACGAAACTGGCGGACATTGCGAAAAGCTGTGAAGCCACACTTCATGCCGAGCGCCCAGAATCACTCGATCTACTCGGTCACAGCGATCCCTTCGATGCCTGCCGCGATTGGCTGCGCGGCGGAAGCGATTGAAATCGCCTGCGGCCTCCTCTATTAGCTGCGCATGACTTGCCGTCTCTATCTTATCGCACCTGAAAACCTGGGTACCGCCGACCGACCTGTTGAAGGTTTCGCCGATCTGCTCTCCAGCCTCCTGCAAAGCATCGAGGTCGATTGCCTGTTGCTGCGTCGCGGCGCGCAGGCGGAGGCGGACATGCGGAAGATGGCGGAGCAGATTGCCCCCATTGCACAGGAACTCGGAGTCGCCGTGGTCCTGGAGGATGACGCGGGTCTCGCCAAGGAAACCGGCTGCGACGGGGTGCATCTGAACAATCCCAGGGCCTACCGGGGAGCCCGGAAACTTCTCGGCGACGACGCCATCGTTGGGGTGGACTGCGGCCTTTCGCGCCATCTTGCGCTTGAAGCCGCCGAACGAGGCGCGGACTACGTTGCTTTCCAACGCCTACCCGACAGCGAAGCGAACAATCAGGATGCGGTCGACGAAACCGCGCCTACGTTGGAGGCCGTGCTGGCCTGGTGGCAGGCTATGATCGAGACACCCTGCGTCGCCATGGATGCCTCGAACGAGGAGGATTGCCTTAGTCTTGCTAAGGCTGGTGCAGATTTTGTCGCCCTGGGCCCTGAGATTTGGCAAAGAGACGGGAAGTCGGCTGAAACACTTGAGGCACTTGCTGCGGCACTAGGTTAAAGAAAACGAGGTCCTGGGCGCCCCCGCGCGCCGCCAGGTCGTGAAGACGATGACTTCGCGCCTTAAGCTCCAGCCATCGAAAACGGGACTTGCTTCGCCTGTATCCGAGCTTGTCGGTATTGGAACTGTTCTTCAAAACAGCTGTAGCCATGGAAGAACGCCGCAATAGACATACCGAACAGCTCGCAAGCTTCCGCCAGTTTACAATCCTCAAGCCTTTCCAAGCCATTCTCGGCACGCAGCACCGCTTCAAACTTCAAACCAAGTTTTTCGGCGAGTTTTTCCTGACTCGTTCCGCTACGGATTCGGTACTGCACAAGGCGGCGCGCAACGAACTGGTTAAGGATTTCATTTGGACGGGCACTGCTCATACTCGTTGACCTCTGTCAGAGCTCCATTTTTTTCAGATACAAACTGCCCGATATCGCGATAAATTAAAGAACAACAGGCGTTGTAACGCCTCATCGATGAAGTGAAAGCAATGGGATAGCGCCCAAGAAGTGGGCTCACAGGATGTTCGCATTCCTTTGCATTCAGCGTTACTTGCGGAGATCATCTCAGTGAATGATCAGCAGAAGCTGAAGGCTTTTAGCACCGAAGACGTCAGTGCAGCGGCGGAACGGATTGTTGAAAGCGGCGTTCTGGGCAGCAAATCTCGTATTCAGACCCTGTTGCGCTTTCTCCTTGAGATGGAACTCGAAGGAGTTGGCGACAGGTTAAAGGCCTTTACGATTGCGACCGAGGTCTTCGGCCGGGGTGACGATTTCGATCCACGCACGGACAGTATTGTTAGAGTCGAGGTTAATCGCCTTCGACAGGCACTGGACCACTACTACAATACCCTAGGCGCCCAGGATCCCTTTAAGATCATCATACCGAAGGGCAGCTACAGGCCTGTTTTCGAAGGCACCGCAGAGTCGCAGCAGCAGCCGATAGCGGACGAGCAGAGGCCGCGAACATGGCCATCGAAATGGATGCTCGCCGCTGCCTCAGTTGTCATTGTTATTGGTGCGGCGCTGCTCATAAAGCCAATTTGGGAGGCGCCCAGCAAGCCGGGCGACTCCCACGCACTGGAGCGAACGCACCCTCTGGATAGAAACGCCATTACCGTAGCGGTTTTGCCCTTTAAAGTTCTGTCTGAAAGCACGCTTTCACAGGAGTTTTCCGGCGGTTTGGCGACGGAGTTGCGTGGTTCGCTTTCTAGGAACCAGGCCCTATCGCTGATCACAAACGTTCCTTCGACGGCAACAACGGTCTCTGATGACCTGCGAACTCTTGGCGAGAGCGCCAACGTCGCCTTTTTCGTCACCGGCAGCGTCCAGGAGGTTTCCGGATCGCTGCGTGTCATCGTCGAACTGGTCGAAGGCAAAAACGGCCAAGTGGTCTGGTCGCGTCGCTTTCAGCAAGAAACTGCCAATCTCGACGCCTTTCGAAACGATTTCGTCGGCGCCGCGACCCGCGAGATGAGGCCACAGTTCTATAGCGCGTCCAAGCGCGCGATCGCTGCAAAAGATCCAGCCGACTTGTCGGCCTGGGAACTCTATCTCATGGCGACTTGGGCGCCTGGAGAAGCGATCAGCGCGCTGGATTGGGAAAAGCAGCGGGTGGAGCTCGCACTGCGGTCGATCGAACTCAGGCCGCAGTTCGGTCAGGCACATGCCGTCCTGGCAGACAAACTGGCGTATCTCGCAGGCGTGGACCCGCCCTCGAACTCCGAGGCAAATATCGAAAAGGCTAAGCAGCACGCCCAGATAGCCAGCGAACTGGCCCCTGGCGATGCTGATGTTCTCTTCAATCTTTCCATCCATCACTGGCATGTGGGCCGGTCCGAGCAGGCCGTGAGAGACATGGCCAGAGTCCTGGAACTCGACCCGAATCACGTGCTGGCAAAGATACTGGTCCGCTTGTTCCCTTTTACCTGCGCCGCGCCGCCCGACGAGATTGTCGAGGCGGCGATTGCGTACGACGCGGCGCTTGCTTCGGACAATCCGGTTCGATGGGTAACGCTGACATGGTTGAGTATGCTGCATCTCAACCGGGGCGAGCTTGAACTCGCGCTCGATGCCGAACAGCGCACACACCAGATATTCCAGACGCCGGACACGGTCATGCGCATGGCCGCGCTACTCAATGGCCTGGAACGGGCGAAAGAAGCGAAAGCGCTGCTTGAAGCACAGCGGCGAAACTGGCCCAATATCGATCCCGCACACTTCGCAGAGGTCACCATGCCGCGGCGGTGCCACGAATTCACCGATGCTTCGAAAACGCTGGATCTCTACCGCGATCTTGCCAGGAATGTTCGTGTGATCGAGTAAAAGGGCTGCAAAAGCGCAGCCTTTTCCGCAATCGACAGCATCCCATTGCCTGCGGGCATGCGACCTGCTAGCTTCCGCCCGCTTTTCGTCCCAGCCAGCGCCATGCTTTTAGCCTGCCGGTTGCCTCTCAGGGCAATAGGCACCGGCTTGCCAAGCCAAAACCGCGCTGCAGGGACATGGCGCTCTATCGGAACTTGGCCTTGAATTCGGCCGAAAAACGGACTGACGATCATGAAGATTAACGGCAACGCCATTCGCCCTGGAAACGTCATCGAGCATAAGAACCGTCTCTGGCGCGCGACCAAAATCCAACACACGCAGCCCGGTAAGGGCGGCGCCTATCTGCAGGTCGAGTTGAAGGATATCCGCGACGGCACCAAGCTGAACGAACGTTTCCGCGCCAGTGAGGACGTCGAACGGGTACGGCTGGACCAAAAGGAATATCAGTTCCTCTTTGCCGACGGCGAAATGCTGACCTTTATGGACAATGAGACCTACGATCAGGTGATGCTGCATACGGATCTGGTTGGCGAACCGGTTGTCTTCCTGCAGGACGGTATGACGGTGACCATCGAGTCCTACGAAGGTGAATCCATCTCTGTGATGCTGCCCGACACCATCGTGGCCGAGATCGCCGAGGCAGATCCGGTGGTTAAGGGCCAAACGGCTTCTTCCTCCTATAAACCGGCCAAGCTGGACAATGGCGTGAAGATCATGGTGCCGCCGCATATCGAATCCGGGACCCGCGTGGTCGTGAACACCGCGGACTCGAGTTATGTGGAGCGGGCGAAGAACTGAGGGGCGTTTAACGCCTCGTTGCCAACCTTTTTCTCAGCCTGATAGAGATCCGGAACCTTAAAAATGGCCACTCGCTCGCCCATCCTAACTGTTATGACCCGTGCGGCCATCAAAGCTTCGCGGGGATTGAAGCGCGATTTCGGCGAGGTCGAGAACCTGCAGGTCTCCAAGAAAGGCCCAGCCGATTTTGTTTCAACGGCCGACCTAAAAGCCGACAAGATCCTGCGTGAGGAGCTTGGAAACGCCCGGCCTGAGTTCGGATTCCTGACCGAAGAGTCCGCTGAGACCAAAGGCACGGACGAAAACAAACGCCGCTGGATCATCGATCCGCTCGACGGCACATCCAACTTTCTGCACGGTTTGCCGCATTTCGCGGTCTCGATCGCGTTGGAGGAACAGGGCGAACTTGTAGCCGCCGTCATCTACGACCCGATCAAGGATGAAATGTTCACCGCGGAAAAGGGGGCGGGCGCCTTCCTGAACGACCGCCGTATCAGGGTTTCCGGACGCTCCAGCCTGGACAGCGCAATTATCGGTTCAGGCGCACCGTTCCTGGGCCATGGAGATCGGGCTCTCTTCGTGAAGGAAGTCGAAGCGGTTACGGCCGTGACGGCAGGAATTCGGCGTTGGGGTTCGGCTGCGCTGGATCTGGCCTACGTCGCGGCTGGGCGCTTCGACGGCTTTTGGGAACGCGAACTGTGTCCCTGGGATGTGGCGGCGGGCGTGCTGCTCATCCGCGAAGCCGGTGGCCACGTCTCCACGGTCAAGGGCAACGCCTTTAAGTTCAATGGCGACGGAATCCTGGCGGCGAACCTCGACCTGCATCCAGTCCTGGTCAAGCTTCTACGTTCAGCCCGGGAGAAATAGCGTTCTTTGGCTTCAAGCCCTCGGAAATGGCGGCGTAATCCATTCACAAAGGGGTCACCACAGACAGGGTTAACAGGATGTTATCCTCTCTTGAGTAGAGAGTAACCTGTTGAAGCGCTCTTTCGCCCTTCGCCCAGCTTTGGCTAAAGAAGTTGTCGACGCGCCTGTGGAAGCTTAAGCTAGCGCCCGGATTCGCAAAGGGAATCTCTCGGTGGGGAACGAATGACTGGAGAAACGTACCGAACCAGACAAGCGACGTCGCCGCTCTTTCTTGAGTCGGACAAGGAGCTTGGCGGTCGGAAGGGCCTGCCCGGACCTACTCATCAACAGCGAGCGCCGCGGCTGTGCGGTCTCTGTTGCGCCGTCGTTCTCTCAGTCATATCAGCCCCTGCGCTGGCAGATTCTAGCGTTTTCGTAAACGAGGCCTTGCTAGACGGAATCTCTCAGCAGGGTGTGCCCGTTCTACCTTACAACGCCCAGGCGACGTATGGAGGCCAGCCAGGCTTTTCGTCGGGAGGGGCTGCCACGACCATTGTCGGCACCAACCCGGACGGTTCGCAGTACTATGTTACGCGACCTTCGACCTTGCTGTTTCCGCCGCCCCGCTTTCCCCGTAGCCGCGTCACGATTATTGATTCGGGAACCGCATCAGGTAGCGGCACTGCTTACTCTTTCAACAATCCGGCTTCTGGCAACGGTACGGCGACGCAGTCCGCTGCCCGCCTAACGCCGCCTTCGCCCGATACGGCAACTACAGCTCAAAAGGCAGAATCGCGCCTGCTCGTGCCCCTGCCGCCCAGCATCGCGCAGCAACCGGCAGCGCCCAAGGCAGCGAAACAGGTCGCCGCCAAGCCAAAGGCAGCGCCAAACCCGCCGAAACAAATCGCAAAAGCCAAAGCGCCAGAGCCGCCGAAAGTGCCGGCACCGCCGAAAACGGCCGCAGCGGCGTCGAATAGCGTTGCTGCAGCGCCAACGCCCAAAGCTCCGGCGCCCAAGGTACCAGCTCCAAAAGCCCCAACACAGAAAGCAGCAGCGCCTAAAGCCATCGCCGCGCCGCCGCCACCTAAAATCGTTCCCAAGCAACTGGCAGAGACCGCTGCGCCGAAAACAGCTTCTCTCGCCGCCCCTCCGGCGCCGAAAGCACCGTCACAGCCCCGCTTGACCGAGACGACGTCGTCTTTGACACCGCCGCCTCCGCCGCCGCCGGTTACCCCGTCGGGCGCCGCAACGGCCGCCAAGCCGCAGCAGCAGGCCGCCGCACCGAAAGCGGCACAAGACGCAACTGACTCGACACCGTCACAACAGAGTGCTTCGCGTGGCAACCCTGCGGCGCAGGTTAGCGAAGTTCAGGTCTTGTTCGGCACGAATGAGGCCGCATTGAGTGGCGCCGCCAAGTCCGCGCTGGAAAACGTTGCCCAATCCATGCTCGAAAACGATTCGAGCGAAATACAACTCTTCGCCTATGCAGGGCAGACAGGTACCGACGCGACGCAGGCGCGCCGCTTGTCCCTCTCCCGCGCCATGGCCGTCCGCGCATTTCTGATCGGCAAGGGCATCCGTCCAGCCCGCATGCAGGTCCGCGCTTTGGGCAACAAAACAACCTCTGGATCCCCCGATCGCGTCGATGTCGTTCCCGCCAAACGCTAAAGCCTGTATCGTTGACGGAATTTCTCCGTTGGGCTAAACGCGGAAGAGTTTCAACGCAGTCGCTCAAGGCTGCACACATAAAACTAAGCCGCGAGGCAATGTAGCGGATTATGAACCGGCCAAAGCGTTATTTGATCCACATGAGCATTTTTCTCGTGCTCGTCGGACTGGCGGTCTTCGCCCTCGCGGATAAAGTGATCGATGCCTTTCAGGCCAATGAACTCTTCAACGGCTTGATCCTCTTCGTTCTGGTTCTGGGTATCCTCTACATTTTCCTCCAGGTCTGGCGCCTCAATCCAGAGGTCGCCTGGCTCGATAACCTGCGGCGGGAAAGTAAGGGTGGGCTGGTCTTCCCGGGGACGCTCTCCGAGGAACGGCCGCCGCGCCTGCTGGGCCCCATGGCCAACATGCTGGGGGATCGCGCCGGACGGCTGTCTCTCTCGACCATTTCCATGCGTACGCTGCTCGACGGCATCCATAGCCGGATCGAGGAATCGCACGAACTTTCACGCTATATGATCGGGCTGCTGATCTTTCTTGGCCTGCTGGGAACCTTTTGGGGTCTCCTGGAGACCGTGACGGCCGTTGCGGATACCATTGCCGGCTTGAACGGCGCGGTCGATGATCCGGCCTCGCTCTTTGAAGAGCTGAAAAGCGGACTGGCGACCCCGCTAGCCGGCATGGGCACGGCCTTCAGTTCCTCGCTCTTCGGTCTCGCGGGCTCTCTTATTTTAGGCTTTTTGGAGCTGCAGGCAGGTCAGGCCCACAACCGCTTCCTCAACGAGCTGGAGGAATGGCTTTCGGGCGTGACCAAGCTGTCGAGCGGCAGCATCGGCGGTGAAGGCGATCAGTCTGTCCCGGCCTATATCCAGGCCCTGCTCGAGAAAACCGCCGACAGCCTGGACCAGCTGCAGCGCACCATCTCGCGCGGCGAAGAAGATCGGGCCTCCATGACCCAGGGCCTCGCCGGGCTTACGGACCGCATGTCGACTCTGACCGACCAGATGCGTACCGAACAGAGCGTCCTGATGAAGATGGCCGAGAATCAGATTCAGCTTCAGCAGGTTATGAACAAGCTGACAGAGACGGACGGCAGTGCCGCTTCAGCGGGCCTTGACGAGGCTTCGCGCGGACATCTGCGCAACCTGGACCTCCGCCTGGAGCGGATCGCCGGCGAGCTTGCCAGCGGGCGCGAGAACGCCATCCAGGAGATCCGAGGCGAGATCCGCCTCCTGACCCGGACGATCGCTGCTATCGCCGAGGAAAGCGAGTAGGACTTAGCCCATGTATTCCATGAGCCGAGGCGGCGCACGACGATCGGTCAATATCTGGCCGGGATTCGTCGACGGACTGGCCAGCCTGCTGCTGGTGGTTATCTTCGTCCTCATGGTCTTCATGGTCGCGCAGTTCTTTCTGAGCGTCGCCCTGAGTGGCAGGGACGCCGCCCTGCAGAAGCTGGAGCGGGAAGTCAGCCAACTCGCCGACCTACTGTCCCTCGAGCGCCAAGAAAATGCAGATCTGCGCGCGCAATCCTCAGACCTATCGGCACAGCTTAGTTCCTCGCTTGCCGCTCGCGACACGCTGCAGAACCAGTTGGCCGCCCTCAACGATGAGCGCGACGCTCTGACCTCTCAGCTCGAGCAATCGGTCTCCCGCAGGGACAGCCTGGAAAACCAGTTGGCAGACCTCACCCGCGACTACGACGAATCCCAGGTCAAACAGGACAGTCTCGAGAACCAGCTCGCGGATCTCACCCGTCAGTACGACGAGGCCCAGGTTCAGCAAGACAGCCTCAGCAACCAGTTGGCGGCCGTCATAGAAGAACGCGACGGCCTCACCTCCAGCTTGAGCGAACTCGAACAGCAACAGGCCGCTCTGCAGGGTCAAAACGAAGACCTCGCCGAGCGTCTCGGGCTGAGCGAAGAAGAAATCGCCCGCCGCGCGGAGGAGCTGAAATCCGCCTACAGCACGATCGAAGCGGATAAGGAAACCATCGAAACCCAACTCGCCGAACTGGCTGCGCTTAAAAAGCTCCGCGAGGAAGAAGAAGCCAAGGCCGCCGCGGCACTCGCCGCCCAGACAGCCGAGTTGGAAGAGGCTTTTAAGACGATCGAGGCGGACAAGGAAACCATCGAAGCGCAGATCGCGGCGCTGGCCGCACTCAAGAAGCTTCGCGAAGATGAGGAAGCCAAGGCTGCGGCAGCCCTGGCCAATCAGACGAGCGAGCTGGAAGAAGCCTTCAAGACGATCGAGGCGGATAAAGAGACCATCGAGGCACAGTTGGCCGAACTGGCCCTCCTGAAACGTTTGCGCGAAGAAGAGGCGGCGCTGGCCAAAAGTCAGCTCGAAGACGCCTATACGACGATTGAAGCCGACCGAGAGACGATCGAAACGCAATTGGCAGAGCTTGCTCTGCTGCAGCAGATGCGTGACGAACTGACCAAGGGATTGGCCTCTGCCGATGAAGCTGCCGCAGCACAGGAAGAGTTAACGGAACAGGCGCAGGCCGAGGTCGTGCTGCTAAACCGGCAGATCGCTGCCTTGAGGCAACAGCTCGCCCGGATCGCCGTGACCCTGGAAGCCACAGAAGCCAAGAACCTGGAGCAAGAGGTTCAGATCGCAGACCTGGGCAGCCGCCTGAACACCGCCCTGGCCAGCAAGGTTCAGGAACTGGCCCGCTACCGCTCCGAGTTCTTTGGGCGCCTGCGCGAGGTCCTGGGCAACCGTCGTGACGTGCGTGTGGTCGGTGACCGCTTCGTCTTCCAGTCGGAAGTGCTGTTTTCAAGCGGCGCCGCGGAGTTGGAGGATGCTGGCAAAAACCAGCTCGCCAGCCTGGCGGCGACCCTGCGAGATATTTCCCGCAACATCCCTCCGGAGGTCGATTGGGTGTTGCGCGTCGACGGCCATACAGACCGGGCGCCAATCAACACTTTCGCGTTCCCGTCAAACTGGGAGCTTTCGACCGCGCGGGCCATTTCGGTGGTGAAGTTCCTGAACGCTCAGGGCATCCCGGCGAACCGGCTCGCCGCCACGGGCTTCGGTGAATTCCAGCCGATCGATGAAGGCAACGACGAGATCGCCTATCGTCGCAACCGGCGCATCGAGCTCAAACTCACACAGCGCTAAAGCGCGGCATCGGGCTTTATGAGCCTGCCGATGTCCTGAGATCGTTGAACATCTCGGCTTCACCGAACTGCAGCTCCGCTAGGCGCGCATAGAGCCCGCCCTGGCGGATCAGTTCTTCATGCGTGCCGCTGGCGACCACGCGTCCCTGATCCAGCACGATGATCCGATCCGCCTTGAGCACGGTGGCAAGGCGGTGGGCAATCACGAGGGTCGTGCGCCCCACCATGAGGCTATCCAGGGCCTGCTGGACCGCGCGCTCGCTCTCCGCGTCCAACGCGCTGGTCGCTTCGTCCAGTAAGAGCACAGCCGGGTCGCGCAGGATCGCGCGGGCGATGGCCAAGCGCTGGCGCTGGCCACCGGAGAGGCGCACACCGCGCTCTCCCAGAAAGGTGTCAAAGCCGTCGGGAAGTTGCTCCAGGAAGTCCCGCGCAGCTGCGGCTTTGGCGGCCTGCAGCACCTCTTCATCGCTCGCCTCCGGCCGGCCGTAGCGGATGTTCTCCCAGGCATTGGCGGAAAAGATCACCGGCTCCTGGGGTACCAGGCCGATGCGGCGTCGCAAGTCCAGAGGGTCTGCCTTGGTCAATTCGACATCATCCAGGCGAATATGACCGCTTCTGGGATCGTAGAAGCGCATGAGCAGTTGGAACACCGTTGTCTTACCGGCGCCTGACGGGCCTACGATAGCAATCTTCTCGCCCGCCTTGACCTTCAGATCGAGACCATACAGCGCCGCATCCTCCGGACGGGCGGGATAGTGGAAGAGCACCTTTTCGAAAGCGATATCGCCGCGGGCAGGAACCGGGAGAGTCTCAGCCACGACCGGCGGCGCGATCTCCGTCTTCGTTGCGAGCAGGTCAAAGAGACGCTCAGTCGCACCCGCAGCTCGCTGCAGGTCGCCGATCACTTCGCTGATAGCGCCCACCGAACCGGCCACGACAATGGCGTAAAAAACGAAGGCGGAGAGTTCACCGGGCGTAATCCGGCCCGCCAGCACGTCACGTCCGCCGATCCAGAGGATCGCGCTGACCGCGCCGAAGACCAGCATGATCACTACCGCAGTTAGCATGGCGCGCGCCCGGATGCGAGAGACGGCCGTTACAAAGGCTTCTTCCGCGCGCTGGCCGAAACGCCGGCGGTCAACTTCCTCATGGCTGAAGGCCTGCACGGTCCGGATTGCGCCGAGAGACTCATCGGCGTAAGAACCGAGATCTGCAACACGGTCCTGACTGTCACGGCTCAAGCGCCGGACCCGTCGGCCATAAATGATGATCGGCAGAACCACCAGCGGCACGACCAGGAAGACCATGCCGGTCAGCTTAGCGCTGGTGACGACCAACAACACGGAACCGCCAGCGAAGAGCAGGAAGTTCCGCAGCGCCACCGAGACTGACGAGCCAACCACCATCTGGAGCAAGGTCGTGTCCGTGGTCAGGCGCGACAGCACCTCCCCTGTCCGCGTAACCTCGAAATAGGCCGGTGAGAGTGTAATGAGATGATTGAAGACCGACTTGCGGATATCAGCCACAACCCGCTCACCAATCCAGGAAACAAGGTAGAAACGGCTATAACTGGCCGCCGCCAATAGCACCACGACCCCCAAAAGCACCATAACCGCCTGATCCAGCAGATCGGCGTTCTGACTGGCGAAGCCATCGTCGACCAGAGTGCGCAGGCCGAAACCCAGCCCTAGGACCGTGGTCGCCGCAACGACCAACGCAACCATCGCGCCGGCGACCTGCAATTTGTAAGGCCGCACGAACTGCCAGAGCCTGACCAGATGGGAAAGCTCCTTGCTGGACGGACGGTCGCTGTTACCGGTGCCTTTCGGATCGCGATCGCCGTTGGACCGGATATTGCTTTGTCCGTTAGGACGAGGTCGCGTCATGGGTGGCGTACTTCTTTCACTGAAAAGGCCGGCAAGCGCAGCGTTGTATGTCTTAACAGCGACAAGCCCAAAGCCTTCATTGTCCCTATCCCTTGTTCAATCAAAGCCCCGAAGTCAAGGAGCTTCGACGCGGCAGACTGTCTCGCCGCGTACCGATTTCCGCCGAGCTTTGACAGACCGACGAGCCTGGCGCAAAGGCCTCAATGTTCTGATGTCAGACAACGGCCATGGGCGTGATCAGCAAGTGTTTCAATCACCCGGCAATCGCCGACCTTGCCACCCTCGCAGGCCTGTACCATCCGCTCAAGCTCAGCCTTTAAAGCCTCCAGGCGGCTGATCCTATGGTTGACCTCATCAAGATGACCCTGTGCGATTTTGTTCACCTCGTCGCAGGACTGATCTGGATGGTCCGAAAGTTCCAGCAACTGTCGGATCGCGGCCTGGGAAAAGCCAAGTTCCCGGCTGTGGCGGATAAAGGCCAGACGCGAGAGGTGCCGCTGATCGTATATCCTTTGATTACCCGCCGAACGTCCCGGTTCCGGCAGCAGCCCGATCTGCTCGTAGTAACGGATCGTCGGAACCTTGCAGCCGGTTTCACGCGCGAGGCGTCCAATGGTGAAAGCCTCGGCACCCTTCCCGCTCACCTGACCTTTCCTACCTTCCATCGTTTCCGGCACCAGTTTTTTCTCTTGAAGCTATAGCTACTAGAGACATTAGGTTCAGACCTTGACGAAGATCAAGTGGTCTCCAGAAAGTTAGAGGTACAGCGATTGTGGCCGGTTGTTGTGGACAGGAAGCCAAGTTCGACGGGACATCCCGAGCCTTCAAGAGGGTCCTGATCGCGGTCATCGTGATCAACGGCGCTATGTTCGGGATCGAGATACTGGCGGGTATTGCCGCCAGTTCGCAGGCTCTGCTCGCAGATGCGCTCGACTTCCTGGGCGATACGGTCACCTACGGGCTCAGCCTTGCTGTAATCGGAATGCCAATCGCCATCCGGGCCAAGGCTGCCCTATTCAAAGGCTTTTCACTCGCCGTCATGGGTCTTTGGGTCTTCGCCTCGACCTTCTACCATCTCTTCTTTCTGAACGAACCCCGGGCGGAAGTGATGGGCGCGATCGGTTTCTTGGCCCTGATCGCAAACCTCGTTTCTGTTCTGTTGCTGTTGAAGTATCGGGACGGCGACTCCAATGTCCGCTCGGTCTGGCTCTGCAGCCGCAATGACGCCATCGGCAACTTGGCCGTGATGGGGGCAGCCAGCGGCGTCTGGGCGAGCGGTACGGCTTGGCCTGATCTGGCAGTTGCCGGGATTATGGCCAGTCTCTTTCTCTGGTCGTCGCTTCAGATCGTTCGCCAAGCCCGCGCAGAAATCCTCGTTGCACAATCTGCATGATGCGGCTCCGCTGATCCACGCGCATGGCGTTGCGTTTTACCACGTTGCAGCCAGCTCATCTTCTATGACAAGTTCAGGCCGCGTCGGAGGCAGGCTCCGACCGTAGGCAATCGGGAGACGATCAGGGTCATGGAATACCGGAATCTAGGCCGCAGCGGATTGAAGGTCACGAAGCTATGCCTCGGCACCATGATGTTCGGTGGCCGAAGCGACGAGGCGACATCGCGGGAGATCATCGCTCATAGCCGGGACCAGGGCATCAACTTCATCGACACAGCCGACGTCTACAACGACGGCGAATCCGAACGCATTGTCGGCCGGGCGCTAGCCCGCGATCGCGACTGGTGGGTGTTGGCCACAAAAGCCGCAAATGTCATGGGGGAAGGCCCGAATCGCCGGGGCCTTAGCCGGCGTTGGCTGATACAGGCGCTGGAAGACAGCCTGAAACGTCTGGGAACCGACTACGTCGATATCCTGTATCTCCATAAGGAGGATCTCAGCACCCCATTGGAGGAAACCGTCCGGGCGGTCGGCGACCTCATCACCCTGGGCAAGACCCGCTACTTCGGCGTTAGCAACTACCGCAGCTGGCGTATTGCAGAAATCTGCCGGCTTTGCGACAGCTACGGCGTTCCGCGCCCGGTCGTGAGCCAGCCTCTCTATAACGCGCTCAACCGCACCATGGAGGTCGAACACCTTCCTGCCTGCGATCATTACGGTCTCGGCGTCTTTCCCTATAGCCCGCTCGCACGGGGCATTCTGACCGGTAAATACGACCCCGATGCCGCCCCTGATGTCGGTAGCCGCGCCGGTGCGCAAGATAAACGCATTATGGAGACCGAGTGGCGCCGTGAATCGCTTGTCCTGGCCCAAAAGATCAAGCAGCATGCCGAGGAACGGGGCATCACGGCAGGCCAGTTCGCTCTGGCCTGGCTGTTCAATAACAAGAGGATCACCGGTGCGGTTGCCGGACCGCGGACCCTGGCGCAATGGCAGGAGAACCTGGGCGCGCTCGACTATCTCTTCACGGCCGAGGACGAAGCGCTGATCGACGATCTTGTGGTCACCGGGCATGCCTCCACACCCGGCTATAACGATCCCGCTTACCCTATCGAGGGTCGCGTCCCACGCAGCTGAGAAGCCCTTGTAAAGAGACCGTTAACCATGTTCGCGCGGCGATCCCATGCGAAGGAGCGGAGATTCCGCAGAAAGTCGAAAATAAGCGGCTTCCAGGGCTTGCGTCGCCGTTACAGCTCGGTTATATACGCGGCCTTCAAGAGGACCAGAACGATGAAACAAGACATTCACCCCGATTACCACGAGATCACGGTTCTGATGACCGACGGCAGCGAGTTCAAAACCCGCTCGACCTACGGCAAGCCCGGCGACACGCTGCGCCTGGACATCGACCCCAAGACGCACCCAGCCTGGACTGGGGAGCATCGTCTGGTCGACTCGGGCGGTCAGGTTGCGAAGTTCAACAAGCGCTTCGCGGGTCTCGGCCTGAAGTAAGATCTTGGCTTTTGGCCAGGTGGCTGCGATCAGCTACATCAAATTGATCGCACCGAAGAATGAATGGGCTCCTTTTGGGGCCCATTTGCGTTTCTTTTTAACGAGATAGCTGTGGTCGCGCGGAGCGCGCGCTAACCGCGATCAGGCGGCTCCGTCGAGCATGGAGTCCAATCGGGCCACACGCTGATAGAGCCGGTGGCTGCGGTCGAGCAGCTCCATCAGCTTCGGCTGCAGCACCACATCTTCGATACAGCCGGTGGACTCACAGACTTCCTGTCCGGAAAGACGGTGTTCCGAGGCCGCGGCGTCAGCGCGCGAAAGCTCGCCGGCGTGAACGGCCTTTTGCACCAGCAACCAGGCCATGATCTGGGTGAGACGAGCAGTCAGGCGCATGGTCTCGCAGCTTGCCCAGAGCTGGGCTTCGGGCGTCATCTTGGCACGCTCCGCCCGGTCATGGTGCGTAAGATAGTCGCGCGACTCCCGCATGAGAGCCATCGCCTCATCGTAGGTCGAGTCAAAAAACGCGATAGGTGCCGCTGACGTATTCAAAACCAAACTTACCCAATGCCGGTCGCTCAAAGCGATTATTAACAGATGACCCTGGAAGCGGCCATCGAACGCGCGAGTCTATCAAGGACCGCCTTAACAATTGGTTGGTTCCAGGTGAATCATATCTTACCGATCTTTTGTTTTATTTCAGTCGGTTAAGTAATTTGCCTTGTGTCTCTCAAAAAATAACCCACCCCTCTTGAAGCTCATTTTCAACAAAACCATATGCAAATTGTCGCCAGGCAATGCCTCGGAGAGGGTTGCTAACGGCGGCGAGATAGGGCCAGACCATGGTGGTGGGCCCGCAAAATTAACCATGTTGCTCAAAGGAGAATATGGCAATGCGTAGTTACGATCTTTCCCCCCTTTATCGCGCAACCGTCGGCTTTGACCGGATGATGAATCTGTTGGATTCCGCTGCCCGCGTCGATGAGTCCGCGCCCGCTTACCCGCCTTACAACATCGAGAAAATCGACGAAGACTCCTATCGGATCTCGATGGCCGTCGCCGGTTTTGCCGAGGAGGAACTCGACATCACCGTGACCGAGAATTCGCTGGTCATCTCGGGTAAGAAGGAAAAGGGTGCAGATAAAGACAGCAAATTCCTGCATCGCGGCATCGCGAACCGCAGCTTCCAGCGCAGTTTCGAGTTAGCCGACCACATCCGGGTCGCCGGCGCCGCTCTGGAAAACGGCCTGCTTCACATCGATCTCGTCCGCGAGGTCCCCGAAGCCATGAAGCCGCGCAGCATCAAGATCGACACCACCGCACCGAAAGCGGCCAAGGTGATCGAAGATCAGGCTGCATAACCTCTCTAACCCCAGTCACTAAAGCGGATTGCAGTTTCAGATAAGGCGCAATCCACTCCAGAAAAAAGAAGCCGGGCGGAAGCAATTCCGTCCGGCTCAAGTTGACAGGGGAGGTTCCTTGTACGCGGAGCGTCGCTAATTCTCCGCGCGGCGTTTCAGGAGCCGGCGCGCCTTGCTGCGCACAAAGCCGGTTTGATCGCTGCGCGCCATCTTGCTGACCTCGGCCAGCGCTTCCTTGGTCCCGATCCGATCTAGGGCAGAAACCGCAAAGCGGCGGATATCGGGAGACGTGCTTTTGGCCTGTTGCTTCAGCGCTTTCAGCGCATCCTTGCCGCCCAATTGACCGAGGGCATCGACAGCCGCAATCAGGCCGCGTTCATCTAGTTCGGGGATCGCCGCGATGATGTCGGGAACCACCTCGGATTTACCGAAGCGCCCCAGAAGATGGATCGCCGACTGCCGGCGGCCCGGGTCTTCCTTTGCATCCTTGAGCAGCGATCTGAGCTGACGGAAATCCTCAGCCGATTTGCGGGCTACGATCTCTTCGTAGGTATGTCCACACTCTGATTCCAGCTGAAGCGCCAGTTGTTCGGAAAGCCTTGCCATGATCCACCTCGCTTTCAGCAGGATTCGATACTGGGATCGTCCAGTACCGAATCGCATTGCGATGAATTGAGGTCCGGCGGCAGGTTCGACCAGCTCGTGTTCGGCCACATGAGATTATCGCTGTTGCTCGCATTGTCTGTGCTGACATGCGCATTCAGACCGATCACATGGGTCAACTCATGGGCCAAAACCCACGCGGAAGACCCGAAGCGAACCCAGAAGCCGCGGCGCCCGTCGGGATAAGAAGAACAGCCCGCGCGCCCCGCGACGGTTGAGCCGGAGATGAAGTAACCGACCACATCCGCGCCTAGGTTGCGTCCAAGATCGAAGAGATCGTCTTCCTCGTCGGTCGGGCTTCCCTGCACCCCGAGCGGGCAAGAAGGCTGATCTAGCACTCCGTTCCCACCCAGAATGTTAGTGGTCTCAGTGAGGCTGCCAACCACATAGATCCAGGCATCGCAGTCGCTCAACCAAACCTCGTTGGCGGCATCCATGTCCCGCTGCAGGTTGCCATATTGGCCAGCGGTAGAGCCGGTGGGCCGCACCGTTACCAGCGCCAGCCGCAGGAAGGGTTTGTTCTCGATCCGGTCGAGCTGCGCCTTCAGCGAGCGGGTCTGGTTGTTATTGCCATAGACGCCGAACACGTCGCGCTTCAGCGAAAGGGGCGGGTTGCGCCCCAAGCAGGACGACGCGATCGACTTCACACTTAAGGTAGCCATCGTCGTTACTCCCGTTCCGCGCCGGTTACTGCAATGCGACCAGAACGGGGATCATTCCCTGGCCCGACTTCAAGTTGCCCAGTGCCTTGCCGATGACTGCCCCGAAAGCCTGCATGGGATCCTGCGCCTTCATGGCATGTCCGGGGGTTGGTGACGAGGTCAGCAAATCGCCGACACCAATGGGATTCTGCTCGGCGTCAACCTTGCAGAAGATTCGCCCGACGAGAGCCAATGGCAATTGGTTGAGCAAACCCTTGCGTCGACCAAGAACGATACCGGGACGATACTCGCCGGCACCGGCAACCACGCCGGCGACCCGCTTGTCATAGGCCTGGTCGCTTTTGCGCAGACGCAGTTCATCCCCGATGATCATCACGGTTCCAGGTTCGACCTCGGCGGAATCCTCAACTTCGAAATCCTCGGCGCAGTCTGCGTTCTGTAGGATGATATCGCCGCTGTCACCGTTCAGGTGGATCGTCGCCTGGGCAAGAGTCGTGTTGTCGCCGCTGGCCGGGAAGAGAACCAGGTCACCATCGGCGCCATTGCCGCCCAGCCAGGCGTTACCGCTACCGGCATCCAGGCGGATACGGTTTTGCCCCGTGGTGCTGCGAAGAACCAGATCGCCATCTGCCCCCTGCCCGCCAGCAAAGATATTCGCGCCGTTGCCATCCATATGGATCGAGGCATTGGCCACGGTGGTATTGTTGCCTGAGGAGCGGAACATCACCAGGTCGCCGTCGGCGCCGTTGCCGCCGAGCCAGGCGTTACCACCACCCGCATCCAGGCGAATACGATTTTGGCCTGCTGTGCTGCGCAAGACCAAATCGCCATCCGCGCCATCGCCACCGGCAAAGATGTTACCGCCATTGCCATCCATATGAATCGAGGCATTGGCTGTCGTGGTGTTGTTGCCCGACGAACGGAACATCACGAGGTCGCCATCGGCACCATTTCCGCCGAGCCAGGCGTTACCGCCACCGGCATCCAGGCGAATACGATTTTGGCCACTGTTGGCGCGTAGCACGATATCGCCATCGGATCCGTCGCCGCCAGCAAAGATGTTACCTGTATCGCTATTGATCGAAATTGGCATTTTCCGTCTCCTCCGCTCCCGCGGTCCTTCGACCCGGAGCCGTTGCAGCAGGCGGCTGAACCCACTGACCGTTGAATAGATTGTACGGACGCCGAATTGCCTCTGCAGAACGCTAGGCAATCTCTAACAAATCAATATCGTAAGTATACGTATATTTAATCATATGTAAACATATATTTTACGTCAACATGACTACCATCAGGATCTGCAGCTGTAACACGTTGATAAATTGAGAAAATTCGACTCAGGCGACAGGGCGCGAGCGCAGCAACGGCACCGTGTCGTCGCTATTCGACCGCAAGGGCCTGCAGTGCGTTCCGCAACGAGTCTGGAATTGGAACCGGCTTCATGGAGCTTCGTTCAACGAAGACATGAACGAAGTGCCCCTCGGCCGCAGCTTCATCTTCGGCTTTCGCGTCGGCGCTTTGATTAAAGAGCCCGATCTCATAGGTAACGCTGCGGCCGCCAAGCCGAGAAACACGCAGACCTGCGTCGATGATGTCAGGAAAAGCGAAAGACGCCCGGTAGCGGCAGGTGGACTCAGCACAGACGCCGATGACGTTCCCCTCATGAATATCGAGACCGCCGCGTTCGATCAGGTAACTGTTAATGACCGTATCGAAGTAGGAATAGTAGATGACGTTGTTGACGTGCCCGTAGATATCGTTGTCCATCCAGCGGGTCGGAATCTGTAGAAAATGCGGATAGCTGCCACGGGTCTGTGCGGGCGGGCGGCTCATCACAGAAAGCCCTTTAACGCCGCTAAGGTCTCATCCGGTTTTTCCAGCATCATCATGTGACCGGAACCCTCGATCCGGGCTACGCGAGCCTCGGAGATCAGCCCCGCAAGGCCGGTGCCAGCTTTGAAGGGCGTCATCTTGTCATCGCTGCCCAAGACCAGAAGGCTGTCGCAGGCGATTTTGCCGGCCGCCGCCTGCCCGCCTTCATAAGCGCTGCAAGCCGCCAGATCGTTGTGCAGCACGCCAGGAGCAGCACGCTCCAAGAGCCGCGATCCACCACCCAGCATCCAAAGGCCAGGAGTCGTATTGCCGCCCAGGTGACCGGTCGTTCCATGCGCCCAGGAAGTGACCAGGTCAACGGCCAGATGGTCGTTTGCCTGCGCCGCCTCAAGCAGCGCAGGATGAACAGGCATGCTTGGCGCCACGCCGAGCAGAGCCAGCGCCCTTGCCCGCGCGGGGTGGCGCGCAGCGAACTCGAGAGCGGAGATCGCGCCCATCGAATGGCCGGCCACGGCTGCCGTCTCAATAGCGGCAGCATCCAGCAGCCGGGACAGCCAATCGCCAATATCTTCTATCGATGACAGTGGCACACCTTCGGAAAGTCCATGTCCGGGCAGATCGACAGCTAGAACCGAACGCCCATGATGGGCGAAGTAGCGCGATTGCAACGACCAGACTGTCCTGTCCATTCCGGCGCCGTGGACGAAGACGACAACAGGTAAATTGGGATCAAATTCCTTGCCCCCTGTTGCCGCGAAAACAGCTTGGCCGTCAACTGTCAGTTTCATGGATTGATCCCGTCTACCCCGTTCCGCGCCGTGGTTTCACGCCACGGCTCGTCCGCCTCTTCAGCCCTTTTGCGATGCCCTCAGTGCCTGATTGAGATCGTCTATAATATCCACCGCGTCTTCCAGACCGACCGAAAGGCGCACCATATCCTCACCCACGCCGGCGGCCTCCAGCTGTTCGGCTGTCATCTGCTGATGAGTGGTCGTGGCGGGGTGAATAACGAGCGTCTTAGCGTCGCCAACATTGGCCAGATGCGACGCCAGCGCACAGCGCTCGATAAAGCGCGCTCCGGCGCTGCGGCCGCCTTTGATACCAAAGCTGATAATCGAGCCGGCCCCCTTAGGCAGCCGCTCCTGCGCCAGGGCATAGTCGGGATGGCTTTCCAGGCTGGGGTGAATGACCCAGCTTACCGCCTCGTGCGACTCGAGAAAGTTCGCAATCTTGGCGCTGTTCGAGACATGCCGTTCCATACGCAACGGCAGGGTTTCGATTCCCTGCAGAATATAGAAAGCATTTTGGGGCGACAGCACAGCGCCGAAATCGCGCAGCCCCTCGGCACGGGCGCGCATGGAAAAGGCGGTCGGCCCGTATTCTTCCGCGAAGTTTATCCCGTGGTAGCCGGCGTAAGGTTCGCTCAAGGTCGGGAACTTACCGCTGGCCGCCCAGTCGAAACCGCCGCCATCCACCACGATGCCGCCCAGCGCCAAACCGTGACCGCCGAGCCACTTGGTCAAGGAATGCATGACAATGTCAGCACCGTATTCGATGGGCCGGCAGAGGTAGGGCGAGGCGAAGGTGTTGTCGACCATCAACGGCAGGTCCGCCTCATGCGCCATCTTGGCTACCGCCTCGATATCCAAAACTTCGAGCCCCGGGTTGCCAAGGGTCTCGGCGTAGATCAGACGCGTATCTTCCGTGATCGCCGCGCGCATCCCATCAATGTCGCGCGGATTGACGAAGCTGGCCGTGATGCCGAAGCGCGGCAGGCTGTGCACGAACATATTGATCGAGCCGCCATAGAGTGAGGACGAGGCCACGATATGACCGCCCTGCCCCATCAGGGTGATAATCGCCAGATGCAGCGCCGCCTGTCCGGAGGCAATGGCCACAGCGCCGACACCGCCCTCCAGCGCCGCGACACGTTCTTCTAAGACCGAGACGGTGGGGTTCGAGATCCGGCTGTAGATATGACCAGGCCGTTCCAGGTTGAAGAGGGAGGCGGCGTGTTCGGTATCCTGAAATACGAAGGAAGAGGTTTGGTAGATTGGAACTGCCCGTGCGCCGGTAACAGGATCCGGTTGCTGTCCGGCGTGCAGTGACAGAGTGTCGAACTTTAAGAACTTGGCATCAACCATCTGCAGTCCCGCATAAAGACATCTGGGTTCCGTATCTGGCGGCAATCTGCCGATTCCCGCGGATTTCCCAATGGCGGAACCAATGTGAGGCTGAGAGTACAGGGGATTTCAACGTCTTCCCAACGAGAATCAATCCGATTTCGTAAGAAACGACATGTCACTGAAAAAAAGAGAGGGCCTTCGATCCTTATTTTGGATCGTGGCCCTCATCTTATTATGCCATACCCTGTCAACTTGCCTTGGCAGGAACACTAAGCAGGCCGAAACTGCCGGTCAAGGGCCGATTTATTAACATCTAATATCATGGATGAAGAACGGACGTTAACTCTATATAAAAAATAGAATTCAACTAATCCGAGTTTCAAAAGAAAACCGCCGGACGAACCGGCGGCAAGTTTACAGGGAGGCATTACAAGGAACGGAAAACTTCCGAACAACGGTGAGAGAACAGGAATATCTCTCGAACCGTCATGAAGAAGATAACCGCCTTCTCCTAAAAAATAGTTAACACGCTTATGAAATTCAATTGAATCGTATTATTTTTTCTCTGAATCCTGAGTAAGCGGCCGCAGGCAATCACCCGCCAATCCGCCCGTCCGTCGGTATAGGCGGGCAGACAAGCGCCAAACTAAGCGAAGTACGCAAGCAGGATCGAGACCGAAAGAATCGACAGTCCGGTGGAGATCAGGATGGCAGACGCTGCGCGCGCCTTATAGATCTCGTAGTGCTCGGCCATGATGAAGACATTCACGCCTACCGGCAGCGACGCCGTCACAACAGCAACCGCGGCCCAGACCGGCTGCAAGTCAAAAACAAAGAAGGCCAACAGCGCCGTGATGATCGGGTGGATCGCCAATTTGAAACTCACAAGCGCGGCGCATTGTTTCAGATCGCCGCCAAGCCTGTAGCCCACCAGCGAGGCACCGAGCGCGAAGAGCGCGCAGGGCGCGGCCGCTCCACTAAGAAGCTCGGCGAAGCGGTCGACCGGCGTCGGTAGCGGCAGACCAGAAAGACCGTAAAGTTCACCCGCCAGCAAGGCCACAATCACGGGGTTCTTGAAGATCGCAAAAAAGACCAGCTTTAGCTTTTGCCAAAGCGACGAAGCAGAACCTCGCCCAAGTTCGACGATCAGAGACACCAACGGCATGATGGTCGGTGAATGGAAAGCGATGATCAGTGTGAGGGCAAGCAAACCCTCCTCACCGAAGGCACCATAGACAAGAGGCAATCCGAGCAAGACGGTGTTGGAAAAGATCGATCCCATGCCCATGATCGCGGCTTCGTCGCTGCTCGCGGTAAAAACCCGGCGCGAGAAAAACCAGGCCAGGCCAAAGGTGATCGCAAGCCCGGTGAAGTACGCGGCGACAATCGAGAAATCGAAGCCGGCCGGAGGACCGCCTTTTGCCATGGTGCGGAAAAGCAATGCCGGTATGGCCAGGTAGAAGACGAAGGTCGTCAGGCCCTTCACCGCCTCTTCCGACATGAAGCGACTGCGCCCGGCGAGGTATCCGCAGAGCACCAGGGCGAAGACCGGCAAAACAATATTGAACGCCGTTTCCATCTAGATCTGACAGTTCCTAAGAAGAATGGACAGGCGCGAAGTGCGGCCGCCTGACGGCCTGCCGATTAAGATAACAGACAGCTTACAAAAGTGAGTACAGCCTGGGTTAGCTCTTGAACAGCGAATCGATTTCGGAGCGATGGCTTTTCTTTCTGGCAACCTCAGCATCGATCCGGGCGATCTCCGCTTCCAGCGACTGACGGTACTCCGCAAGCTCTTCGAGCCCCATGACCGTAAGATCTTTTAGCGTGGGTTGCTTTTTCCTGGGTTCCAGATCTTCCAATTCCATCGAGACCTCTCCTGCTGATCCCTTGCCTTGAGGTACAGGCTGCGACTAAATAACGGCATAGTCTAGAGCTTGATCCCGGCCTGTGAAACTTTGCGCAGCGAAGGCCTTTTCAGGTCGCCGGATTTGCCTCGAAAACAGGAATATCATCCCACCAAAAACCGGCCTTGCGAGAAACCCGAAATGACCAGCTCTCTTCCTTCAAGCATGACGGCAATCGAGATCAAGGAACCCGGTGGCCCGGAGGTTCTGACCCCTTGCGAGCGTGAAGTACCGCAACCCGGTCCGGGTGAGGTTCTTATCGAAGTTGCTGCAGCGGGGATCAACCGCCCGGATGTCCTCCAGCGTACGGGCGGTTACCCACCGCCGCCGGGCGCATCCGATATCCCGGGCCTGGAAGTTGCGGGGCGGATCGCAGCGCTCGGTAGCGACGTAACGGATTTGAAGGTGGACGATCAGGTTACGGCGCTGGTCGCAGGCGGCGGCTATGCCGAATTCTGCTTGGCCCCGGCGCCGCAGTGCCTGCCGGTTCCCAAGGGATTGACAGCTATTCAGGCCGCGGCGCTGCCTGAGACCTTCTTTACGGTCTGGACCAACGTTTTCGACCGGGGCGGCCTGCAGGCGGGCGAGAGCCTCTTGGTGCATGGCGGATCTTCCGGGATCGGCACCACGGCCATCCAGCTGGCCTCTAAACTCGGTGCCCGGGTCTTCACAACGGCGGGTTCGGCGGATAAGTGCCAAGCCTGTGAAGACCTCGGCGCGGAACGGGCCATCAACTACCGCGAAGAAGACTTTGTTGCGGTCGTCAAGGAAATGACCGACGGCAAGGGCGTCAACGTGGTGCTGGATATGGTGGGCGGCAGCTACATCCAGCGGAATATTTCCGCGCTCGCGCCGGACGGGCGGCTTTGCTATATCGCCTTTCTCGGCGGCCCCAAGGCCGAGGTCAATTTTGCGCCGGTCATGCTCAAGCGCATCACGATCTCAGGTTCCACGCTACGCCCGCGACCGGTCGCTTTTAAAGCCGAAATCGCGCAGAACCTCAGAAAAACGGTCTGGCCGCTCATCGAAGCGGGCGAAATTGCGCCGGTCGTCCACAAAACCTTCCCGCTAAGAGAGGCGAAAGAGGCGCACAGCCTTATGGAATCGAGCACGCATATCGGGAAAATCGTGCTGACGGTCTGACACCCGTTGTCCATCGGCCCACAGCAGCAATGACGATATTGGGGCCTGAAGTACCACTCAATGAGGAATTTTGAGCAATCTTGGTGCCATAAAGTCTTTTTCCCGCTTGGCGAAGGCTTATATTCAGGGTATCCCACAGCTTCCGATCCGCACGCAGCCCTCTTTGCGGCGCGATGGCGGACGACCGAAACAAGCGCAGGCCCAGCTGACGGTCCTTCAAAACCGTGGCTCGGGCAGACGAGGAGAGAAAATGTCTCAACCACTTATGCCAAAAGCGACCGCCGTCTGGTTGGTCGAGAACACCTCTTTGGCTTTTGAGCAGATCGCGGAATTCTGCGGTTTGCACCCGCTCGAAGTCCAGGGCATTGCGGATGACGAAGTCGCGGTCGGCATCCAGGGCATCGACCCGATCGCCAACAGTCAGCTTACCCAGGCCGAAATCGACCGCTGTCAGGCGGATCCCTCGGCCCGGCTCAAACTCCTGAAGCTAGACCTGCCGCAACCTTCCAAGCGTACCAAGGGGCCGCGCTATACCCCGGTTGCCAAACGCCATGACAAACCCGACGGGATCGCCTGGCTGCTGCGCCACCACCCGGAGCTCAAGGACTCCCAGATTTCCAAGCTGATCGGCACGACCAAGACCACTATTCAGTCGATCCGCGACCGTTCGCACTGGAACATGGCGAACATCCGCCCCCGGGATCCGGTGCTGCTCGGTCTCTGCGGTCAGATCGATTTAAACTCAGCAGTCGAAAAGGCCCGCAAAGCAGCCGAACGTGCCGGCATCGCCATTCCGGAACCCCAGTTCGAGGAAGAGGCCCCCTCACCGCTCGCCGGCTTCGGGCTCAGCAACGACTGACCAAGACACAATAACGGCCTCGCTAGGCCAGAGATCAAAAGCCCCGGTTTGGAAGATAGCCGGGGCTTTTTTCGTCGCGCCTTGATCATTCCAGGGTTGCGGGACTTGCGGTTGTTCGAAAGGCTTAAATCGCCTATGGCTACCGCAGCATTTTCCCTAGCAACAGGTCATGCCAGATCCTCATGAAACCGGTCAAAACCGTTTGCCATCGTGGCGCCAATAAAGTCGCGCCGGAAAACACCTTTGCGGCCGCCCTGGAAGCAGTGAAGCTCGGGGGCGACATCATCGAACTCGACGTCCGGCAGAGCACGGATGGGGTGCTTTACGTCATCCACGACAAACTCGTGGATCGGACCACCGACGCCTATGGACCGTTCGCCGAGATGACCTCGCATGAGATCGATCATCTCGATGCGGGAATCGGCTTTGATCTCTCCTTCGCAGGCGAAGAAGTTCCGCGCCTTGAACACTACTTAAACGCCTTCAAGAAACGCGCCGGCTTTTACGTTGAAGTCAAGTATGCGGACTGCGGAGCCGTGGCGGAGCTCTTAAGGCGCACAGGTACGATGGACCAGAGTTTCACCTTCTCCTTCGACCCGGAAATCCGCGCAGGCATGCGTGAGGCCGCACCCGAGCTGCGCAAAATGGTGAATTGGTCCGTAACCGACGATCCGGCGGTCGCCCAGAGTGAGCACGGCGCGGCCATTTATGAAACCGAGATGCCTGCGCTCACGAAAGATTTGGTCGAGCGCGCCCATGATCTGGGTATGGAGATCATGGTCTATTACGAAGGCGCGGATCCCGATAAATTCCGCCATGCAATCGAATGGGGCGTCGATTACATCAATCTGGACGAACTGGAACTCTTCCTGTCCGTCCAGCGTGAGATGTTGGGCGTGGCACCCGCTATCTGAAGTTACTCAGGAACCGGCATAGTGTAGTTCAACGCCAGCCGTCCGCCGTCCGGGTAGATGGTCTGCCCCGTGATATAGCTTGATTCGTCGCTGGCCAGAAACACGGCAACCTTGGCAATCTCTTCCGGCTCACCGACCCTGCCCATCGGCGTGCGCATCATAATCTTGTCCATGGCGGACTTGTCATCAGCCACCTTCTTAAGGACGTCGGTCATGATGGAGCCAGGGCCGATGCCGTTCACCCGAATGCCCTTGTCCGCCAATGAAATCGACATGGTCTTGGTCAACTGATTTACGCCACCCTTCGCAACCACATAGGAGGCGATGCTGGGGATGGCCATGATCGCGTTGACCGACGACATATTGATGATAGTGCCACCACCGCCCTGGGCCACCATCTGACGTGCCGCCGCCTGCCCGGTCAGGAACACACCCTTGAGGTTGACGCGGAGAACCCGGTCGAAGTCTTCCTCTTCCAAATCCAGAAACTCGCAAGCGTGAACGATACCGGCATTCGCCACCACACAGTCAACGCGCCCAAAGGCGGCGACCGTTCCAGCGATCAGAGCGTCGACCTGCGCCTTTTCGCCAACATCGCAAGCAATGAAGAGAGCATCGGCGCCACTTTCCTGAATGGCTTCCGCAGCCTGCTCTCCCTTCTCGACCGACAGATCGGACAGTACGACCTTCGCGCCTTCCGCCGCAAGTCGCTGCGCGCACGCCAAACCGATACCACCCGCAGCCCCGGTCACGATGGCCACCTTGTCTTTCAAACGCATAACTCAAACCCTTTTGGATAGATCAGCCTGTCGAACGGCTTGGCGATGTTGTCGATAATTGCAGATTCGTCAATGGCCGCTGGCATTCCAAAGTCCGCGCCCTTGCCGATCCCGCACATTGCGGCGGGCAGTATCTTGTCCGCCCGGGGTTTGGGCAAGCGCTGAACCACTCTGATCGAACGAAAGCTATGGAGTTTGGCCAAGCTGGCAGCTTGCCAAAGATTCTAGCGAAACACGCTGAGGAAGGACTTGGCCTTCTAAAGGCAAGGGCCTGCAGGATTCCAATGAAAGGACGCAGCATAAACACCGCACCGACGCCGGATTCACAGCACCGGACGCGCTAAAACGTCTAGGGTTCTGGCTCTTGCTCGGGCGTTAACTTAAGACTGCACGGTTTCCCACAGTCCGACCATATCTACAACCCGGGCATAAAAGCAGCTGCCGAAGCGGGAATTAATGGCTGGTAGCCATCATTTCCGTGATTTGGTCCTTGATCCGGAGCTTTTCGCGTTTAAGTTCGTGGAGGCGGGTGTCATCGGGATGAGGCCTTTGGTTTTCCTCGTCTATTTCCCGGTCGAGTGAGGCATGCTTGCTTTGAAGAGATACAATCCGCTCGTTTGCTGGCATACGTGACCTCCTAATCAAAGTGTTACAGTTATGCTAAACCTCCCCGCGTCAGAATGCAAAGACACAAGGGTTAATTCGGCGTGATAAACAAACGCTATCGAGAGGCCAAATGACGCATCCAGACCGCCTAATTGTGGGGATTAGCGGCGCCAGCGGCGTCATCTATGGCATCCGTCTGCTGGAATGCCTCAGGTCCTTGCCGATTGAGACCCATCTGGTGATGAGTAAATCGGCGGAAATCACGCTTGCCTATGAGACCGAGTTGAAAGTCGCGCAGGTTCAGGCGCTCGCCGATGTGTGCCATCCGGTCGCGGATATCGGCGCCTCCATTTCCAGCGGCTCCTTCCGCACCCTGGGCATGGTGATAGCCCCCTGTTCGATCCGTTCCATGTCGGAGATTGCCAGTGGCGTGACCTCCACGCTGCTGACCCGGGCCGCCGACGTTGCGCTGAAAGAACGGCGGCGTCTGGTGCTAATGCTGCGCGAGACACCCCTGCACACCGGACACCTACGCAATCTCGTCGCTCTGTCAGAGATGGGCGCGGTTGTGGCGCCACCGGTTCCCGCCTTTTACAGCAATCCTCAGTCGGTCGACGACATCGTGGATCATTCCATCGGCCGGGTCCTCGATCTCTTTGGCATCGAAAGCGGAAAGCTAAAACGTTGGGGAGAAGACGCCCCCGATGGCACCGCTGCGATCCGGGCACCAAAGCGCGGAAAAAGAGCCGGCTAGATAAGGGTCCAGACCGCTTCAAGTGGGGCAAGACGCGGAAAGGCGCCGCGCAGTACGGCCGCAAGATCCGCTGTTACGGCCGAATCGCATTGGACCTCGAGCAGACGCGCATAGGCCTTTAGGTTCTTCGCGGCCAGCTCGGCGGAACCGCCGCCCGGCTCAAGAGGAAGGGCCTCCAGGAGAACTCGCTGCACAACGGCCTCAGCGCCAAGTTCCGCCGCCTTCGCCTGCGCGATCAGCGCATCACTGCCACCGTCATCGCTCAGTTGCCGCCGCAGCCTGCGAAGCGGTTCGACGACTTCGGACCGCCAGGGGCGCACCGAAGCAATCAGCCCTTCAATCTCAGGCGGCTGCAGCCCATGTCCGCAAGCGCCTGCCCAACAGCAAAACAGCAGCAGGTTTACGTCGAGCCCTTTCGAATCCTGCAGCGCGAGACAAGCCGGCGCGGCACCGTCCCGGCCATAAACCTCAAGCGAGAAATCCCAAAAGGGGTTGGGCGCAGTATCGCTTCCGGTTTTATCAGACTTGTCCGCTTTACCAGCCTTGGAGCGCGCCTTGCGCATCATCGCCTTAGTCGTCGCCAAAGCAGATCCCTACCCCCCTGGCGGTCTTGACCAGGCTTCCCTCCGGGTCGACCGCGTTGTATCCGGCGATGGCTTCGGCGATCGGAATTGCCGTTACCCGGCGCTCGGACCAGGCCACCATATGATCGAATTTTTCTTCGGCGATCAGGTCGACAGCATGCACACCGAAAGCTGTCCCCATCAGACGGTCCATCGGTGTTGGCGCGCCGCCGCGCTGAACATGGCCCAAAACCGTGACCCGCGTCTCCGCCCCTGTCGCTTCGGCAATACGCTCCGCGAAATAGTGCCCGATTCCGCCGTAGTTCACAGCGCCACCGGATTGACGTTGCTTGACCGGCTCCCCGCTTTCGGTCGTCACTGCTTCGGCCACCACCACCAAAGCAAAATTCCGCCCCGCGTCTCGAAGAGCCACAATCTTTTTCGCAATCGAATCGATCCGGTAGTCGATCTCGGGAATCAAGATCACATCGGCTCCGCCGGCAATCCCCGCGCTGAGCGCGATATGGCCTGCGTCGCGCCCCATGACCTCCAGGATCATCACGCGGGAATGGCTGGCGGCGGTCGGCTGCAGGTGATCGAGCGCATCGGTCGCCACACCCACGGCGGTGTCATAGCCGACTGACACTTCTGTGTGACCCAAATCGTTGTCGATGGTTTTCGGGATACCAACCAGGTTCAAATCGCCCTGCTGCGCCAATCGCCGCAGAATGGCCATGCTGCCATCGCCGCCGATGCCAATAAGGGCATCGAGCTCCAACTCCCGATAGCCCGCGATGATTTCCTCTGAACGGTCGACCCGGCGACCGTCCGCTGCGGGATAATCGAAGGGATTACCGCTGTTCGTTGTGCCCAGAAAGGTCCCGCCCCGGCGTAAGAGATCGCCTTCGAAACGGCTGACGTGGAGGGCTTCGGCATCCACAGGGCGCGCGAGAAATCCGGCGGTTCCCTGGCGAATCCCGAAAACCTCCCATCCGTAACCGGTGATCGCCCTCTGGGTCACCGCCCGCACGACGGCATTCAGACCCGCACAGTCACCGCCGCTGGTAAGAACTGCTATCCGCTTCATGCTATCCGGTGATTTTGGCTTTGCGACTCTGCTTATTTCAAAGACTTAGCATTGCGATTCTCGCGTAAAATCATCACCGACGCAAACACCACAATGGCCGGAAGTGAAAAAACCCGTAAATCCCATGCTAAATCGAACGGATTCCTGTGCTACACTGTCGTTACAGAGCTCGACTCCGGGTTACTGTGGTTGGGTACTTCACTACTCGTGAAAATCATGGAAGAGACTGATCGAGAGAAAATGAGGCAGCAACTCACGCAGCTTCTGGAGGAACATCGCGACCTCGATGATGTGATCGCAAGAATCCACGAACAGGCACCGTTCGATCAGCTACAGCTGCAGCGCATGAAAAAGCGCAAGCTGATGCTTAAGGATTTGATTCTCAAACTCGAAAGCGAATTGCTTCCAGATATCATCGCCTGACTTTCCCGCTATCGCCGCTCTAGGACGAGCAGGGCAAGCAAAGGAAAGTTGGACCCAATATCTGCATCAGACCCTAGAAACAGGGTCACTCTCAGTTGGATTGGCAAGGCTCGTAACGGGCGTCACGCTTTTACGAGAGGAAACGGTTTGGCCCGCGTTTAGGCGCGATCAGCGTTTTCCGGATTATTCGGGCTCGGAATTTCCGGCCGCTTTGCCGTGCTGCGTTTTTGCTCATACATGGCCCGATCGGCAGCATTGAGCGCTTCATCGACCTGTTCTTCGCCCGCAAAGGTATGAACGCCGTAAGATACCGACACTTCGAGCTCAATACCTTCCCAAACCGCAGGCTCGGATTGCACGTTGTCGGCTAGATGAGCCGCCTTTTCCATGGCGATTTCCCGGCTGGCCTGGGCAAGCACGACGCCGAACTCATCCCCTCCGAGGCGACCGACCACATCCGATGACCTGACGTTGGCAAGCAAAGTGGCGGCGATGTGCTTCAGGGCGGCGTCGCCTGCCCCGTGACCATGCGCATCGTTAACCTGCTTCATGCCGTTAACGTCGAAAAACAACACACTGCCCGGTGAACCATAGCGCTCGGCGAAGGACATCATCCGGCTGAGTTCACGTACGAAAGCCCGTCGGTTGAGAACCGGCGCCAAGCTGTCCCGATCGGCGAGCTCTTCCAGGTAACCGATGCGCTTTTGCGCGCGCTCGAGCTCCTGGCGCATATTAACCACCTCGGCGAGCAGTTTTTCGAAGGCCGCCTTGACCTTCGGTGTCAGCTCCGATTCCGGGATGCCCATGATGGTCGTCACGTCCAGCGGCTGGTCCGATGCGCGGCGCGTGGGCGTCACTGGCGCAGCCTTGGTCACTGGCCCGTTGCCCGTGGCAACAGACGCCCCGGGCACGTAGGAGGACGTGGTGTTACTTCTGACTTTCATCGTCGCCTTTTTTCCAACCGGTCAGACCAGCGGTCACCGTCAATCTTTACACAATCAATCTATCACGAAAGTTAACGTCGAGCCCTAAACCCCTAAAAAGAACACAAATAACAGCCATTTGAACAACTAACGTCACGAGCTTGTCACGAATGCACAAAAAGGGTTAACGCGGCCGGTCCGAGATCGCCCGACTTAGCTTGCTTCAGTGGGACCTTGTCACGATAATGCGGCCTCTTTTGGGCAATTTTAGTTGGCAAACGAATGGTTTCGGATGACGCGCCGCAGGTCGGTATTATCATGGGGAGCCAGTCCGACTGGCCTACGATGTCGCATGCCGCGACGGTTCTGGAAACGCTCGGGGTAGCTTTCGAAAAGCGCATCGTGTCCGCCCATCGCACACCTCAGCGGATGATGGATTACGCGAAGACTGCGAGAGATCGTGGTCTGAAAGTCATCATTGCTGGCGCCGGCGGGGCGGCGCACCTGCCAGGTATGGTGGCCGCCATGACGCCGTTACCGGTTCTGGGCGTGCCGGTCGAAAGTAAGGCGCTCAGCGGTCAGGATAGCCTGCTTTCCATTGTTCAGATGCCGGGTGGCGTACCGGTCGGGACCCTAGCCATCGGCAAGGCCGGTGCCACTAACGCCGGTCTGCTCGCCGCATCGATACTGGCGCTTACCGACACAGACATCGCGGAAGCGCTCGATGCCTGGCGGCAGCGGCAGAGCGATGCCGTCGCCGAGATACCGAGTGACGTCACCTAAACCGCCTCATGTAGGCGCATAAGGCCCAACCAAGACGATGAACGACAGTCAGAAACTTCCTCTCCCACCCGGTTCGACAATCGGCATGCTCGGCGGCGGCCAGTTGGGCCGCATGGCGGCACTCTCGGCTGCCGCCTTAGGCTATAAGGTTCACGTCTTCAGTCCCGAAACAGATGGACCGGCGTCACAAGTCACCTCACGCAACACGGTTGCCGCCTATGACGACTGGGAGGCATTGGAAAGCTTCGCAAGCGCCGTGGACGTCGTGACCTATGAATTCGAGAATGTCCCTGCCGCCACAGCAGAGTTCCTTGCGAAACGCGTCCCTGTCAGGCCCGGCCCCAAGGTGCTCCATATCTGTCAGAACCGGTTGCGCGAAAAGGATTTCTGCAATTCCATCTCGGTCGCGACGACCCGCTACGCGGAAGTCACCACAGCGGAATCCCTGGTAAGGGTCACGCGCGACTTCGGCTTTCCCTGCATCCTCAAAACGGCCGAATTCGGGTACGACGGTAAAGGTCAGGTCTTCATCTCTTATGGAGACGACCTGCAAGCGGCCTGGAACAGCATGTCAGGCGGTCAAGAGAGCGCTGCGGCGATTGTGGAGGGTTTCGTCGATTTCCGCATGGAGATTTCGGTGATCATCGCGCGGAGCACCGACGGCTCCAGCGAATGCTATCTACCGGTCGAGAATCATCACAAAAACCATATCCTAGACCAGACTTATGCCCCGGCGCGCATTTCGCCCGAGTTGGCCGACCGTGCGGAGATCGTTGCCCGGCGCCTGGCCGAGGAGATGGACCTGCAAGGCCTGCTGGCGATCGAGATGTTCGTGACCAGTGACGACCGCATTCTGGTCAATGAGATGGCGCCCCGCCCCCATAACTCGGGTCATTGGACCATGGATGCCTGCGTGACGTCTCAGTTCGAGCAATTCATCCGCGCCGTTGTCGGCCTGCCGCTCGGCTCCGCGGAGCGTCATAGCAATGCGGTCATGAAAAATCTGATCGGCGACGAAGCGCATGATTGGCAGACGATTCTCACGGAACCGGGCGCCAAGCTGCACCTTTACGGCAAGGCGGAAGCGCGTCCGGGCCGGAAGATGGGGCACGTCAACCGGCTGTCACCCAAGATCTAAGAGCTTCACTGGCGTCGACGCCTTGCGGACATCCGCCGGCGTGGCTCAGTTTCAGCGTCCCCGGAACCCCGGCCGGAAACCGCTTCCCATGCCACGCGCACGGAAGCGGCCCGTTTTCAGGCCGCCTTGGGAAAAGCGTCGGCCACGGTCCAACAGCTTTTCCGGCAGGCTCAACATGCCACCCATCGCCTTCCCGAAGCGCCCGCCGACTTTCAGCACCTCGCTGATGCGCCGTTCAAGAAAAGCCCAGCTGTCCTGATAGTCTTCGGAACGGTCATTCAACCAATAGAGCAAGGTTGAAGAGTAAACACCGGCCAGCAAGAGGCGTTTGCTGTAAAAATTGTAATCGGTTGCACGGTCGCCAGCGGCGAACCACATGGCGTCGACGGTCCGGTACAGACAGGTCAATCCCAACTGAGCGTTCTGTGGCATGGCGAGGAAGGTCAGACCGCGATTGATAGCCTCGCGATGCGGCTCGAGCAGTTCGAGGCGAAGCTTCACAGCGGCGGCGATGCGTTCGCGGACCTTCATCGCCGGGAGGTCGCGCTTTTCAAGCTCGACCATCATGAGATGGTCGATGTGAGAACTGAAGGCCTCAACCAGCTCCGACACACCCCCGGGAAAGAGATTTTGTGCATCCACCGGATCCAGATCCAGTTCCCGCGCCGCGGCCTGAACGGCCTTCATGGACCAACCGTCGAAAGCGACATGCGGCAGCGTTGCTTCGAGAAGCTCGATACGTGCGGCGTCCGTGGTCATGATGTCTTCCTTTTAACTAAGATCTCAAAAACCTGGTTAAAATGCTTAACCAACAATTAACTCTGTCTCATTCGACATCGACCGCCGCCTCTCCGCCCTCGCCCTTTGCGGCGGCTGCAATCTCGGTGGTGAAAGTGAGGCTCGAAAGGTCGGTCATCCGCTGCGGATAAAGAACGCCGTCCAGATGATCGCACTCATGCTGCACCACACGGGCGTGGAAACCTCTTGCGATCCGCTCGAAGCGCTGTCCCTCGAGGTCCAGGGCGCTGTAACGCAAGGCCGTATACCGGGGAACCTGCCCGGCGAGACCAGGGACCGAGAGACAGCCTTCCCAACTCACGGCCTGCTCCTCGGTCAAAAACTCGATCTCGGGGTTGATCAGAACCGTCAGTGGCACGCCACCATCACCGGATTCACTTGATTCGTCTGAATTTTCAGCCGATTCGCCCTGCGCCGCATCTTCCCTCGCCGCACGCCCCGCATTCACAAAAAACACCACCACGCGCAGCGGCACATGGACCTGCGGAGCCGCCAGGCCCGTACCGTTGGCATCGCGCATCGTCTCGACCATATCCGCTACTAATCGGCGGATTTCCGGGGCTGCAGCGTCAGGAACCTCAGCGGCGCGCTGTTTCAGGACAGGATGTCCCATGCGGGCGATCTTCAATAGAGCCATGAAAGCAATATGGCGGCGCGCAGAGCGAGGGTAAAGCCGCCAGATCATGGTTAAGTGGAAATTCGGCTGCCTGCGTCAAAAAGCGCTAGAATCTTGCAAATCGTCCTTCCCATGGCCGTGCTCCTATGATAACACCCTCTCCACCACGCTACGGCATCGCCATAGCGAGTGGATTGTTTTATTCTCAACCCTGACATGACCGTTAGGATAAGCCGTCGGGTCTAAAGGCCCGTCGCACTGAAAGGAGCATGGTCGCCCGTGCAAGTACACGTCCGCGATAACAACGTCGATCAGGCCCTGCGCGCGCTTAAAAAGAAGCTGCAGCGCGAGGGTGTTTTCCGTGAGATGAAGCTGCGCCGCAACTTCGAAAAGCCGTCTGCCCGCAAAAAGCGGGAGCGCGCCGAAGCGGTCCGCCGCCACCGGAAACTGCTCCGCAAGCGGATCGAACGCGAAGGCTTCTAGTCTCCACTGGAAGTCTGGAAGGGCGCCCTTTTAGTCAAAGCGTCCGGATAGCGATCAAGTCTGACGAGAACGAGGGCCGTAGGCTTTTGCCTTTCAGCGGCCCTTTTCTTGTGCCCAAATGCCGGTGATGTTTAGATAGAAAGCGACTTTCAGGTAGAAGCAGGCGCAATGGGCAAAGGTTCGAAATCGGAGTTGCCGGGACCGGCAACCGTTGAAATCGATATCTACGACCCCGAATTTATCAAAGGCGTCTTTGACCGCTGTTCAGGACGCTACATCCTCTTCAGCGATCTCTTTTCCTTTGGCTTTATCGAACGCTGGCGGCGGCAATGCGTCGAATCGATGCCCGCCCCCAACGCCGAAACACCCCGAGGCTACGACCTTATGGCCGGGACAGGAGAAATCTGGCCTCACCTTCTAAGGCGATTCCCGCAGACCGGTGCCATAACGGCCGTCGACATCTCCGCAGGTATGCATCGGCACGCCATGGAGCGTTTGCATCGGCACCGCGCCCACAAAATCGATTTTATCGAGGACGACGTCTTCGCCAGCAATTTGGCGAACAACAGCGCCGACTTCGTGATTTCGTCCTTCGGCCTGAAGACCCTAAGGCCGCATCATCAGAGACAGCTCGCGCAACTTATCGCGCGTGTACTGAAGCCGGGAGGCGTCTTTGCGCTGGTCGAAGCCTCCGATCCCAAAGGTTGGCTGCTTCGTCCGCTTTACCTATTTCATTTGCAAAGACTTCTGCCCCTGGTCGAACGGACACTGCTGCGCGGGGCGCGGGACTTTGCCATGATCGGCACCTATTGCAGTAATTTCGGCGACTCTTCGGAGATGGCGGAAATGCTCCGAGCCGAAGGATTGGAGACCGAGTTCAAGCGCTATTTCTTCGGCTGCGCCACCGGTGTCGCAGGCCGGAAACCGAAAGCCACAAGCGAATAAAAAAACGGCGGAGCCAAAGCCCCGCCGTTTGCCATTCGGGAAGGTCAACTTCCCGAAGAAAGGGTTATTCCATACCCTTGACGATGTCTTCGCACATCTTCTTCGCGTCGCCGAACAGCATCATGGTGTTGTCGCGGAAGAAGAGCTCATTCTGAACGCCGGCGTAACCGGTGGACATGGAGCGTTTGACGAAGAGCACGGTCTGCGCCTGGTCGACCTCGAGGATCGGCATGCCGTAGATCGGCGAAGCCGGATCGGTCTTGGCCGCCGGGTTGGTGATGTCGTTGGCGCCGATGACGAAAACCACATCCGTCGACTTGAAGTCGCGGTTGATCTCCTCCATCTCCAACACCTCGTCATAAGGCACGTTGGCTTCGGCCAGCAGAACATTCATGTGGCCTGGCATACGACCCGCCACCGGGTGGATCGCGTAGCGTACGTCCACGCCGCCGGCCTTGAGAATATCGGCCATCTCGCGCAGCGCATGCTGGGCCTGTGCTACCGCCATGCCGTAACCCGGGACGATAATGACAGAGCCAGAGTTCTGCATCATGAAGGCGGCATCCTCTGCCGAACCGGATTTGGCAACCCGATCGTCGTCTCCGCCGGCACCACCCGCGGGCGCGCCACCGTCAGTGCCGAAACCGCCCAGGATCACGTTGAAGATGGAGCGGTTCATGCCCTTACACATGATGTAAGAGAGAATTGCACCGGAAGAGCCAACCAAGGCACCCGTGACGATCAGAAGGTTGTTGCCCAGCGTAAAGCCGATGCCGCAGGCCGCCCAACCAGAGTAGGAGTTCAGCATCGACACCACGACCGGCATGTCCGCGCCGCCGATCGGCAGGATCAACAGGAAGCCAACCAACAGTGACAGGATCACGATCAGCCAGAACACGGCGTTGGATTGGTCGACGCAGAGCAGCACGATCAAAACAACAATGGCAATCCCGATACCCGCATTGAGGTGATGCTGGAAGGGAAAGACCAGAGGCTTGCCGGAGATCAGCGCCTGGAGCTTTGCGAAGGCGATAACCGAACCGCTGAAGGTGATGGCACCGACCGCAACGCCCAACGACATCTCGATCAAGCTGGCGACGTGGATATCACCGGGCGTACCGATTCCGTAGGCTTGAGGCTTATAGAAAGCAGCGACGGCAACAAAGACAGCAGCCAAACCGACCAGAGAGTGGAAGGCCGCGACCAGCTGCGGCAAGGCCGTCATCTGGATCTTAAGGGCGATAACCGCACCGATTCCGCCACCGATGACAATGCCGGCGATGATCAGGCCGTAGCTTTGAACACTCGGCAGCGCCAAGGTGGTGATGATGGCAATGGCCATACCGACCATGCCGAAGAGGTTGCCCGAACGGCTGGTTTCCGGGTGGGACAGGCCGCGCAGCGCCATAATGAAGCAGACAGACGCGACGAGATACAGCAGAGCTGCAAAATCTGGACTCATTTTAAGCAGCTCCTACTTTTTCTTCTTGAACATCTGCAGCATGCGCTGAGTGACGATGAAGCCACCGAAGATGTTCACCGACGCCAGCATCACAGCCAAGAAACCCATGACCTCGCTGAACCCGAAATCATCCGGTCCGGCGGCAATCAAAGCACCGACGATGATGACCGAGGAAATCGCGTTGGTGACGCCCATCAACGGGGAGTGCAGCGCCGGGGTTACCCGCCAGACCACGTGGTAGCCGACGAAAACCGCGAGTACGAGCACGGTCAGGCCAATCACCAGCGGCGAGACGCCGCCGCCACCTGAGGACTCAACCGCGAGCCGGCTTGCTTCACCGGCCAGACCGATCAGTTCTTCCGACAGTTCACGCGCCTGATTGGCGGCTTCTGTCGCTTTCTCTACAAAAGACTCGGCAGACATCAGACTCTTACCCCTCCCCCTTCGCAGCATCGCCGGCATCTTCCGACGGCTCTGCGCTCGGTGTCTCATCACTCTTCGCTTCAGCGGCAACCTCTTCCTTGGCCGGCTCCTCTTTCGGCGCCAGCGCAGGATGAACGATCTTGCCGTCACGGGTGATACAGGTTCCCTTGACGATTTCGTCTTCCCAATCGATAGCAAGCGTCTTGTTCTCGCCGTCGATCAGCAACTGCAACAGATTGAAAAGGTTGCGGGCGTAAAGTGCGCTGGCATCAGCAGCCAGGCGGCTCGGCACATTGTAGTGGCCAACGATCCGCACACCGTGCTTCGTCACGACCTTGCCAGCTTGAGACAGCTCGCAGTTACCGCCGTTTTCGACCGCCAGGTCGACGATGACCGAACCCGGCTTCATGGACTTCACCATATCGGCGGAGACCAGCATCGGCGCTGGCCGCCCCGGGATCAGAGCGGTGGTAATGACGATGTCCTGCTTTTTGATGGTTTCGGCAATCAGCGCGGCCTGTTTTTCCTTATAGGCGTCGCTCATTTCCTTGGCGTAACCGCCAGCAGTTTCCGCCTGCTTGAACTCTTCGTCTTCCACGGCAACGAAAGTGCCGCCCAGACTTTCGACCTGCTCTTTGGCCGCAGGACGGACGTCCGTCGCGGAAACCACAGCGCCCAGGCGCTTGGCCGTCGCGATCGCCTGCAAGCCGGCAACACCCGCACCCATCACCAGGGCCTTCGCAGGCGGCACGGTCCCGGCCGCCGTCATCATCATGGGAAAAGCATTTGCGTATTCCGCTGCGGCGTCCAGGACAGCCTTGTAGCCCGCCAGGTTCGACTGACTCGAGAGCACATCCATCGACTGCGCACGGGTGATCCGTGGCACCAGATCCATAGCGAACACCGTAGCGCCGGTCTTTGCCAACGCGGCAACGTCGTCCGTCGCGCGATAAGGATCGCAGATGGCCATGACGAGCGCGCCCTCTTTAAGGGAACCTATCTCGGCGTCTTTGCCGCTGACGATTGGGCGCTGCACCTTCAGGACGACATCGGCGTCCGCGGTCACATCGCTGCCAATTGTCGCGCCCGCTGTCTTGTAGGCGTCGTCGGTAAAGTTAGCGCCTATACCGGCACCCTTTTCGATCACGACGTCCGCACCAAGGGCGATCATCTTTTTTACCGTTTCAGGAGAGGCGGCGACGCGAGACTCGTGTGCGCGCCGTTCTTTTGGAATGGCGATTTTCATGTAATTCCTGCTCTGCTTTCCCTAGTGGCCTGAAAGATGGCCAAAGACTGAGACCAGTTGCTGGTTGTTTTGCGCGAACCCCGCCCGTTTCATCCCGATCCAAATTGAAACGATCTGGCGCTTTCCAGCTTTTCGTTCACTCTTTATTGAACGTACAGCAGTGTTGGTTCAAGCTTTTTGGCAGAAAACCGACGATTCAGAGTCGTTTTTTTACGCGTACGCAAAAAATTTTGTTGCAGTGCACAAAAATTTCTTATGAAAGCTATACCATAGTCTAAGACGCAGTAAGTGCGCGGCACTCAACGGCGGTTGACATTGCCACGACATCGCATCGCACAATTTTCGCGCGCACTGCGAATCGATTTTGAAATGAAGACTATTCGACGGACAGACCAACCGCCTTGAGCGAATCCGACTGGCGTCGTTCCAGATCCGCGACATCGAAATCGGCGATCATGTCATGGAAAAGCCGATGCCAATTGATTTCGGCCTTGAGATGCATGAAGACCGATCCCAGCCCAACCGCGGCGCGGTCCATCAAAACGAATTCCCGCGGCGGCTTCACACCGCCGAGACGCTTTAGCTCCCGATGGACCTGGTTCGCGACCCGGGCACCGTACATACCGCCCTCACCTTCCATGATCTGCTGAGGCTTATCTTCCAGCAAAGGCGCGTAGAGGAACTTCGCCCAGATATTGAGCGCCTCGAGAAGTTCCTTTGTGATCTTGCTGAAGCCCCAGGACTCATAGGCGTGTACGGCGAGCGCTTCGTCCTCGCGCTCCAGGGCGTAGTAAAGGTCGATCACACCCTTCACAAAGGTCGGATTGAAGACACGAATGCAGCCAAAGTCGAGCAGGTTGATCCTGCCGTCAGGCCTTAAGGTGTAGTTGCCGAGATGCGGGTCGCCGTGGATGACGCCGTAATAGTAAAAGGGCACATACCAGGCGTGGAACATGTTCATGGCCACCCTGTTGCGCTGTTCGATGTCATCGGTCTTTTCCAGGAACTTCATAAGTGGCTCACCCTCGAGCCAGTTCATGGTCAAGAGCCGTTCACCGGACAATTCCGCGATCGGTTCGGGGACTTCCACGCCCTCTTCTTCCGCCAGCATCAGTCGATAGAGCTGCATGTGGCGGGCTTCACGATGGTAGTCCAATTCTTCCCGCAGGCGGTCCGAAAGCTCCGCGAAGATATTGGATGGATCGATGGCGCGATCGTAACGGCGGTAAATACCGAAAAGAATCTTAAGCTGCTGGAGATCGGCTTCGACCGCCGACTGCATGTCTGGATACTGCAGCTTACAGGCCAGCCGCTGGCCATCCAGGCTGGTAGCCTCGTGCACCTGTCCAAGCGACGCCGCCGCCGCGGCGCTGTGGCCAAAGCTTTCGAACTTTTTTTGCCAGCCTGGGCCCAGCTCATTGCGCATGCGGCGTTTCACGAAGGGCCAGCCCATAGCCGGCGCATTCGATTGCAGCTGGCGCAACTCCTCGGCGTACTCAGGCGGCAGCGCATCTGGAATCGTTGCCAGAATCTGTGCCGCCTTCATTAGCGGCCCCTTGAGGCCGCCGAGCGCCTGCTTCAATTCATTGGAATGCTGGCCACGATCCAGGTTGAGGCCCAGATAGCGGGAGCCAACGACCTGCGCCGCCAGCCCGCCCACAGAGGTACCCACCTTGGCGTAACGCCGCATCCTGCCGCCTAAACGCGACTCTTCTCGACCGAAGCTTTCATCACTCATGCAGGGAACATGGGCCCGGCGAACGATCTTGTCCAGCCGCCGTCAGTCCATCTGCTCCAGTTCGTCGATAAAGCGGCCGATCAGGCTCAGTCCCTGCGCCCAGAAGTCCGGATCGGAAGCATCCAGACCGAAAGGCGCCAGCAACTCCTTGTGACGCTTGGTTCCGCCGGCGCTCAGCATATCGAGATACTTTTCGGCGAAACCATCGGACGCCTGTTCGTAAACGGCATAGAGCGAATTCACCAGGCAATCGCCGAAGGCATAGGCATAGACGTAAAACGGCACATGGATAAAGTGCGGGATGTATGCCCAATAGTGGCGGTAGTCGTCGTCAAACTTAAGCGCCGGACCGAGGCTCTCTCGCTGGGTCTCCAGCCAGATCTCGCCCAGCCTCTCTGGCAGCAGTTCGCCTGTGCGGCGCTCGTCATGCACCTTGGTTTCGAACTGGTGCATGGCGATCTGCCGAACCACCGTGTTCAGCATGTCCTCAACCTTGGAGGCCAGCATAACCTTGCGGCGCTCCGGTTTAGTCTCGGCCCGAAGCAGCGACTGGAAGGTCAGCATCTCGCCGAACACCGACGCGGTTTCCGCCAAGGTTAGTGGCGTATCGGCCATCAAGTGACCCTGCGGGCCGGCGAAGACCTGATGGCAGCCGTGACCAAGCTCATGGGCCAGGGTCATGACGTCCCGGGTGCGGCCTTGATAGTTGAGCAGCAGGTAGGGATGAGCCGAAGGCACCGTCGGATGGGCGAAAGCCCCTGGCGCCTTGCCGGGGCGTACCGGCGCATCGATCCAGGGCTTGTCGAAGAAGCGGCGGCCGACTTCCGCCAGTTTTGGCGAGAAGGACTCATAGGCATCCAGAACGGTGCTGCGCGCATCGTCCCAGGAAATGATCTTGTCGTTGTCGGCGGGCAAAGGCGCATTGCGGTCCCAATAGGGAATCTGATCGACGCCGAACCATTTTGCCTTCAGCTTGTAATAGCGGTGCGAAAGCTTGGGGTAGGAATCGGTGACCGACGTCACCAGAGCGTCGACCACCTCATCTTCGACCACATTGGCCAGATTGCGCGATGACACAGGGCGGCCAAAATTGCGCCAGTTGTCCTCGGTCTGCTTGTCCTTGGCCAAGGTGTTGGTGATGAGGGCAAAAGTGCGCTGATTCTCGCCAAGCACCTTACCCAGCGACTTGGCGGCTTCCTTGCGGACCTTGGGATTGCGATCGCCAAGCTTGTTCAGGATTTCCGCGTTGCCCAGTTCCCCGCCATCGAAAGGAAAGCGCAACGCCGCCATGGTCTCGTCGAACAGCCGGGTCCAGGCGGCGCGTCCGCTAACGGCCTTCTCATGCAGCAGGCGTTCGATATCCTCATGCAGCTGATGGGGCCGATAGGCGCGCAGATCCCGCAACCAGGGCGCAAAATGCGCGAGCTCCGGCGCGGCCATCTTGGCTTCCAGCACCTTATCGTCCAGATTGTTAAGTTCCAGGGTAAAGAAAAGTGTCGCTGTCGAGATGACCGTCGTGCGTTCCTGCATCGCCTGATAGAACTGCGTGACCGCCGGATCGCTCATGTTTCCAGAGTAGACGAGCTGGGCGTAGCTCATGACCCGTCCGAGGGTTTCCTGAAGGCTCTGATAAGTCTCGATTGCTCCGGCAAGCGCCGCGCCATCCAGGTCCGCCAACCGACCTTCGTAGCGTTTCCGGAAATCTTTGGCCGCGCTGTCGCAGCTATCCAGATCCCGCTTCAGTTCCGGCGAATCCGTGCCTGGATAAAGATCGCTCAGATCCCAGGCAGGCAGAGTTCCAAGCTTTTCGTCGACTACGGGTTGCGGCTTGGCGGCGTTCGACACGAATATTCCTCCTGGAATCTGATCGTTTTTCACGAAAACGGTGAAAAACGGCAATCTGTCTCTAGTTCATAGGGTTAGAAAGCCTCGAGGGCAGTCGTTCCTTGACCGCTAGCGATATAGGCCGCAAAAACGTGATCGCCAAGGACAAACCTGCGTGATCGAAGCGGACAGCCGCAAAGCGGTAGCATGCCGTGTGAAGGGGGGAGCAATGGATTTTTCGGCTTGGAACAGTCTGACCGAGATGTTTTTCCAACATGCGGAAAAGCATGCGGACAGTAATTTTCTCTGGGCCAAGCGTGATGGCGCTTATCGACCACTGACCTGGCGCGAAGTCGAATCCAGGGTGAAAGACCTCTCCCGCGGTCTGCGCGGTTTGGGCGTTGAGCGAGGAGATCGGGTCGCTCTGGTTGCCGAGAATCGCCCTGAATGGCTGATCGCCGATGTCGCGATCATGGCGGCTGGCGGCATCACCGTGCCGGCCTACACAACCAACACCACGAACGACCACCTGCACATCCTGACCAATTCGGGCGCCAAAGGCGTTATCGTTTCGACCCGCGCGCTCGCCAGGAAGCTGCTGCCTGCAGCTTTGGATTCGGCAACCTGCAAGTGGGTTATTTCGATCGAAGATCTCGAGCAGGGCCAGTCCGTTCCCCTCGATCTCTATCTTTGGGACGAGGTTCTGCAAAAGGGATCCTTAGCGCCTGACGATGTGAAGGAATACGCCGGCTTCGCCCAGCGCCACGACACCGCCTGCTTTATCTACACCTCCGGCACGGGCGGCGTGCCGAAAGCAGTGATGCTCAGCCACGGGGCGATCATCTGCAACTGCATGGGCGCGCACCACCTGCTGGAGGAGCTGGGCCTGGAGCGGGAAGTCTTTCTGTCTTTCCTGCCCCTGACCCATTCCTACGAACACACCGCTGGACAGTTCTTCCCCATGTCCATCGGTGCAGAGATCTATTACGCCGAAAGCGTCGAACAGCTGTTGAACAACCTGGCGGACGCCAAACCCACCATCATGACCGCGGTGCCCCGCCTATACGAAAATATGCTGCAGCGGATCCGGCGCGGTGTCTCTACCCAAAGCCCTTTCAAACAAAAGCTCTTCAATCTCGCCGAAACCCTTGGGCGAAAACGCTATGTCGATCCCACCAGCCTGAGCGTCAAGGAACGCTTTCTGGATTTCGTCGTCGAGATCCTGGTACGCCGCAAGATCCGGCAACGCTTTGGCGGCCGTCTGAAGGCTATGGTTTCTGGGGGCGCCGCCCTCAACCCGGATATCGGCGTCTTCTTCGTGGCACTCGGCCTGCCGGTGCTGCAGGGCTATGGTCAGACAGAGTCGGCGCCGGTAATCTCCTGTAACCGGCCAGAACGGGTCAAAATGCACACGGTCGGGCCGGCGCTGAAGGGGGTCGAGGTCAAGATCGCAGACGATGGCGAAATCCTGGTGCGCGGCGAGTTGGTGATGAACGGCTATTGGGGTGACGAGGAAGCCACCAACGAGGTCATCAAAGACGGCTGGCTGCACACCGGCGATATCGGACGCCTGGACGAAAACAACTATATCCAGATCACCGACCGCAAGAAGGACATCATCGTCTTTTCCGGCGGCGACAATGTCTCGCCAGCGCGCATCGAGGGCTTTCTCACGCTCCAGGCCGAAGTCCATCAGGCCATGGCCTACGGCGACAAACGGCCACATTTGGTCGCCCTGCTGGTACCCGACGAAGACTTCCTGCGCGGTTGGGCCAAAGAGAACGACAAGAAATACGACATGCAGGCTCTGAGCGCCGATGCGGACTTGCGCAAGCATCTCTCGAACGTCGTGGACAACGTCAACAAACTGCTTTCGCCGATGGAGAAGATTCGCCGCTTCATCATAGCGCCGGAAGCCTTCACTACCGACAACGGCATGATGACACCGACCCTGAAAATCCGGCGGCACAAAATCCTGCTGGAGTACGGCAAGGTGCTGGACGAACTTTACGAAAAGAAAAAGGCCTGACAGCGCCGGTCAGTTAAGGGAGTTTATTCGCTCACTTCTGAGTCACGATTCGCCGACCGTAAATTTCTCTCGGCGCTGCCTCGTTGGTACTTTCGTAAATCAAATCCAATATAATGAGCAGCGACGTTGCTTTTTGCCCCGATTCGACTGCGACAAATTGCCATATAGGTCAGCAATGATTACCTTTTAAGGCAGCAGTCGATAAAAAAACCTGTTCGGGAGAGGAAACGATGGCACTCAACGCGGTAACTCTCGACGACAAGTATGCGCTCGAGTCCGGCCGGGTCTATCTGACAGGTACGCAGGCTCTCGTGCGGCTGCCGATGATGCAGCGCCAGCGCGACGTGGCCGCCGGGCTCAACACCGGATGCTTTATCTCCGGCTACCGCGGTTCGCCGCTCGGCGGCGTCGACCAGCAGCTCTGGTCCGCCCGGCAGTTTCTTGCGAAGAACCACATTCACTTCCAGCCCGGCGTGAACGAAGACCTCGCGGCCACCGCCGTCTGGGGAAGCCAGCAGGGTGATCTTTTCGGGGACAGCAACTACGACGGCGTCTATGCCATGTGGTACGGCAAGGGTCCCGGCGTCGACCGCAGCGGCGACGTCTTCCGCCACGGGAATCTAGCCGGCTCCTCGAAGCACGGCGGTGTGCTTCTGCTCGCCGGCGACGATCACGCGGCCAAGTCCTCGACCACGGCGCATCAGTGCGAACATGCCTTTATGGACGCCATGATCCCGGTGCTGAACCCGGCGGGCGTCCAAGAGTTTCTGGATCTCGGCCTCTACGGCTGGGCGATGAGCCGTTATTCGGGGTGCTGGGTTGGCTTCAAGACCATTGGCGAAACCGTCGACTCCTCTGCAAGCGTATATGTCGATCCGCATCGGATTAACATCCAGCTTCCCACCGACTTCGAGATGCCGCCCGAAGGATTCAACATTCGTTGGCCGGACGGAGTACTGGAACAGGAAGAACGCCTCCAGGCACACAAGATCTATGCCGCCCTCGCTTTCGCCCGGGCGAACAAACTCGATAAAACCGTTATCGATTCCCCTCAGAAACGCCGGCTCGGCATTGTCACTGCCGGCAAGTCCTATCTCGACGTCCGTCAGGCTTTGGACGATCTGGGCATTGACGAGGCCATGGCAGCCGATATCGGACTCAGCCTCTACAAAGTCGGCATGACCTGGCCGCTCGAGCGCGAAGGCATGCGGCATTTCGCGGAAGGCCTGGAAGAGATCATCGTGGTCGAGGAAAAGCGCGCGGTGATCGAAAACCAGTTGAAGGAACAGCTTTACAACTGGCGTCCGGACGTTCGCCCGCGGGTGATCGGAAAATACGACGAAAACGGCGAGTGGATCCTCCCCTCGATCAATGAGATCACGCCAGCGCGCATCGCCCGTGTGATCGCGCAACGCATCGGCCGTTTTTACAACAGCGAACAGATTGACCAGCGCCTGGCGTTCCTGGCCCAGAAGGAAGAAACCCTTAACGCCGAACCAGCGCCTTTTTCACGCATCCCCTACTTCTGCTCCGGCTGCCCGCACAACTCCTCGACCAAAGTGCCCGAAGGCAGTCGCGCCATGGCTGGCATAGGCTGCCACTACATGGTGATCTGGATGGACCGGGACACCGAAACCTTCACCCAGATGGGCGGCGAAGGCGTGCCCTGGGTCGGTCAGGCGCCTTTCAGCAAAACCAAGCATGTCTTTGCCAATCTGGGCGATGGCACCTACTTCCATTCCGGCATCATGGCGGTGCGCGCCGCCATCGCCGCAAAGGTCAACATCACCTACAAACTGCTCTACAACGACGCTGTCGCCATGACCGGTGGTCAGCCGCACGACGGTCCCCTGGACCCCGCCATGATCACGCGGCAATTGGAAGCTGAGGGCGTTAGCCGCATCGTGGTGGTCTCGGACGAACCGGACAAGTATCCGCTTGGCACGCGCTGGGCGCATGGCATCACCATCGAGCACCGGGACGAGCTGGACCGTGTCCAACGCGAGATGCGTGAGGTCGAAGGCGTTTCGGTCATTCTCTACGACCAGACTTGCGCAGCGGAAAAGCGTCGCCGGCGCAAACGCGGCCTCTTTCCCGATCCGCCGAAGCGCGCCTTCATCAACGACGCGGTCTGCGAAGGCTGCGGCGATTGCTCCGTCCAGTCCAACTGCGTATCGGTGGCGCCACTCGAGACCGAGTTCGGCCGCAAACGCATGATCGACCAGTCCTCCTGCAACAAGGACTTTTCCTGCGTCAACGGCTTCTGCCCCAGTTTCGTGACCGTCCATGGCGGTACGGTCCGCAAGAAAAAGCCAATCGCACAAGATAGTGCCGACCGACAGTCCGCTCAGTGGGGCGAACTGCCAGAACCGACGCTGCCGAACCTGGACGAGCCCTACAGCATCGTTATCACCGGTGTCGGCGGCACCGGTGTGGTTACAATCGGCGCCCTGATCGGCATGGCGGCTCATATCGAAGGCAAGGGCTGTTCGGTGCTCGACATGGCGGGTCTGGCGCAGAAAGGCGGCGCAGTCGTTAGTCACGTCCGCATTTCGGCGCAGCCGGAGGACATTCATGCGGTGCGCGTTTCCGCGGGCGGTGCGAAGCTTCTGCTGGGCTGCGACCTGGTCGTCGCATCTGGATTCGACGCCCTCTCCAAGATCGAAAAGGGACGCGGCCGCGCTGTCATTAACAGCCACGAAGCGGTCACGGGCGATTTTACCCGCAACCCGGATCTGCTCTTTCCCTCGCAGAAGCTGCAGGATCGGATCGAGGAAGAAGCCGGCAAAGGCAATGCCGATTTTCTGGATGCCACCCAGATGGCCACTGCGATCCTCGGCGATTCCATCGCCACGAACCTCTTCATGCTCGGATATGCCTGGCAGAAGGGCCTGGTGCCCCTGAGTCTCGATGCGATCGATCAGGCCATCGCCCTCAATGGCGTGGCGGTCGAGGCCAATGCCCGCGCCTTCCGCTGGGGCCGGCGCGCCGCTCAGGACCTGTCCGCCGTTCAAGCTTTCGCTGCCCCACCGCAGGAACCCGAAAGCCGGCGCTTCTCGCAGGATCTGGATGAGATCGTCGGCAGGCGGGTCTCGTTCCTGACCGACTACCAGGACGCCGCATATGCGGAGCGTTACCAGGCGCTGATCGAGAAGGTCCGGCAAGCGGAGCACACGAAGGTTCCGAACTCGACCGCCTTGAGCGAAGCCGTTGCGCGCTATTACTTCAAACTCATGGCCATCAAGGACGAGTACGAAGTCGCACGGCTCTATTCGAGCAGCGAGTTTGCCGAAAAACTACGCCAGCAGTTCGAGGGCGACTTTAAACTGAGCGTGCACCTCGCCCCGCCTCTCCTGGCAGCACGCGATCCGGAAACCGGGCATCTCAAGAAGCGCGAATTCGGACCCTGGATCCTGAGTGCCTTCAAGATTCTGACCAAGTTCAAGGGTCTGCGTGGCGGCAGGTTCGATATCTTCGGCTACAGCGATGAGCGTAAGATGGAACGCCAGCTCATCACGGACTACGAGGCCTTGATCGAAGAACTGCTCACCGGCCTCTCGCATGAGACTCTTGCGTTGGCGGTCGATCTGGCCTCGGTGCCGGAGCATATCCGGGGCTTTGGCCACGTCAAGGAGCGTCACATCGCGCAGGCCAAGGAAAGAGAAGCTGCGCTGCTGCAGAGTTTCCGCAATCCCGAGCCGGCACGCAGCGCCGCCGAGTAACGCCGCTCTGCTCTTCATGCTTGCTTGAAGACGAAAGCCGGTCAAAATGCGTAACTGAGCACTCCGTTCCTTCTCGCGCGGCCCATCCGATGGCCGCAGCCTATCCTCAAGGAGATAAGAAGACCGATGGCAGCCTATCTGATCGCGCGCGTCGACGTACACGACCCCGACGGCTACGAAGCGTATAAAACCAAAGCCTCGGCAGCCATCGCAGCCCACGGCGGACGCTACCTCGTACGCGGCGGTGCGTTGGAGGTTCTCGAAGGCCAGGATCCCGGCAGTCGGCTGGTCATTGTCGAATTCGACGATATGGAAACGGCGCGGAATTTTTATAACTCCGACGCCTACCAGGAGGCCGTCAAGCTGCGCACGCCCGTGTCAGATGGCACTTTCCTTCTTGTTGAAGGACTGTAGCTCGAGAGCGTCTCAACCAGCCCGCTTGAAGCGATTGCGATACTCGCCGGGCGTCAATCCCAGATGCTTTGCGAAGGCCCTGCGAAGTGTCTGGGCATCGCGAAATCCCGCGAGCGCCGCAACTTGATCGAAGGATGCCGGCGTTTGTTCGAGTGCCGTCCGGGCAAAGTCGACGCGCACGCCCTCGACGAAGCGTGACGGGCTCTCGCCGAACTCGCGGATAAACTGTCTGTGCAGGCTGCGTTCGGTCATGTGGGCAAAATCGCTCATACGGGTGACACGCCAGTCTTCTGCTGGCCGGGAAGCGATCGCTTCACAGAGGCTGCGGATGCGCGGTGAGGCCGCGCTCTGTGCCTGCAAGGGACGAGAGAACTGGCTCTGACCGCCAGAACGGCGCATGTAGACCACGAGTTCCCGGGCGACTTCCAAAGCGACATCGCTCCCAAGATCTTGCTCCACCATCGCCAAGGCGAGATCGATCCCCGCCGTGACGCCCGCGGAGGTGTAGACATTACCATCCTGCGTGTAGATCGCATCGGGCAGCCAGCGGACCAATGGATATCGGCGCCAAAGGTCGGGCGTCCGCCCCCAGTGGCAGGTTGCCTCCCGTCCATCGAGAAGTCCCGCCGCTGCCAGAAGAAGGCTGCCCGAACACACCGAAGCGATACGGCGCTGGCCCGGCGCAGCACCTTTGAGGAATGCGATCATTGCCGGATTCGAACATTGGGCGTCGGTGCCTCGACCGCCGGGAGTGAAGAGATCGCCTGGCGGCAACTCCGCATCGAAACCGGCATCGACCATGAGCGTAAGTCCCGACTCGCTTCTCACAGGCTGGCCGTCCTCGCTGATCGTGCGCACGCGATAAAAGGGCTCATCCATAAAGCTGTTCGCGGTGCTGAAGACCTGCAGCGGACCCACAGCGTCCAGCATGAGAACATCTGGAAAGAGAATCATGGTCACGGAGATCGGTTCTGCCATCGCGCCTGTCCGATTTTGACTGCACATTGTCATTTCAGACAGTAACACGCACCACTAGGATGATTAGGTCAAGCATTTAATTCCAAACTTGGAATTCGGAATTCTACACACACAAAAGGAACGCGATCATGATGATTGGAATTCTTCTCTTCGATCGGGTGGAAGAGCTCGATTTCGCCGGTCCCTACGAGATCCTGGGAGCGGCCGAAGATCGGCGCCCCAATGAAATTCAGGTTCGAACCTACGCCTTCGGCCAGCTGGATGTGACCTGCAATAAACGCCTCCGCGTATTGGCACATGCCCTCTGCGAGGACGCGCCGCAGCTTGATGTGTTGCTGGTTCCGGGCGGCAATGGCAGTCGCGCCGTGGCGGAGAATCCTGACATGGTAAGCTGGGTACGCGATCAGGCGGCCGGCGCTCAATGGATCACCTCCGTTTGCACAGGTGCCCGCATCCTCGAAGCGGCCGGTTTGCTGGACGGCAAGCGGATCACGACCTTCCACGAAGCAATCCCAGAGCTTCGCGACTCTGGCCGGGCAGCCGAAGTTTTGGACGACGTACGCTTCGTGCAGGACGGCAATGTCATCACCTCGGCGGGAGTTTCGGCAGGCATCGACATGACTCTCTGGCTGCTTGGCCAGTTGACGTCGCCAGCTTTTGCCCGCGAGGTTCAAGCCTACGTAGAGTACTTCCCCTCGCCGCCTTACAGCGCGGAAACAGTCCAGGCGGCCTAGCGGGATACTGCCTGTTTGAGCGGATTTCAGTCGCAATGTGCGGCTGATAGGCCGCCCCTCCTATCCCATACGGAACTGCCTATTAGTGCATCTAGACGCTCGGTCGGCTTACGCTGATCGAGCGTTAGGTATTGTACAAATAAATGACGGTAAAATTTGGTATGTGAAAGACCCCGGTCCGCCTGAGGTCTTTAAGATTTCAAGCGCAGCCGCTTAGCAATATCCGCGAACAAAAAAGAAACATGCCACTTAATACTGCCCGGATGAGTGGCGTTTCCATATTTTATTTCTTTAAATTAGCGAAAAACAAAAATCAAATCGATAACAACTTGTTAAATGACCTTCTTTATAGAAAATGAATCGTAGTTATATCGCGGCAATGACAAACAAGCTGGACTATGTGTCAACACAAGGCTTGGGCTGTGATGAACTTGAAAACGGTGAAACTATGAAGCCTGCTCAGCCTGCAGGGTCACGTCTGTCCCACGACTGGGGTCCTCTGAAATACGACCCCGATCTGGATTTTCAACATCCTCTTCTCCGAGAGGCCTACGACCTGTGGGAAAGGCTGAAGGGCGCCCGGGACTTGCCGTCGCGCCGCGATTTGGACCCGATCCAGATCCCACGCGCGATGCTGCCGCACATTCAGCTTTTGGATATCGAACCTGGACCTCCGGAACGCTTCTGCTGGCGGCTGATCGGTACTCATGTCACCACAGCACTGGGGCGCGACTCGACCGGTCGATATTGGGATGACCTCTACGACGAGCCTACCCTCCGGTCCTTTATGACGGGTGTGGAGTGGATTCGGGCGAACCGGCAGCCGCTGCGCTGTTTCGGAAAGTCCGACTTCGCGAAGAAACACTTTCAGTCATTCGAAGGCATCGAAATGCCTTTGTCGGACAATCTCGGCAAGATCGGAACCATCTGGATCGTGGCCGTCTACAGCTAAGCGGGTCTAGAGACGATCGCAATCACTGCGCCGCGAGACAGTCGTTTCTAAAACGAGCGAGATCCGCCAGTGAACGAATGTGGACGATTTTTCGACCGCTCCGCCGAGCTTCGATTGCCTCTATAAGTCTGGGGCGCGTCACTCGATGCAGTCGCCACATCATGCGGAAAAGCCTAAGCGTCACCGGCAACATGGGACAACCCTCGGGCCCGTCAGGACGGCCGAAGAAGATCGCATGAAGCTGCCGCTTCGCTGCCCAATAGAAGTGCCGCCAAAGAGGATGGTCGATAAACACGATGGTGTCGGCCGCGTCGAACCGCCGTTCTATGTCCGCCCAAGGTCCGAATCCATCGATAATCCACCTCTCCTGCGCGATGAGAACTTCGTGATGGGCATGGAACTCTTCGTCAGGCAACGCGCGCCAGCCTGGCAGCCACTGGATCTTGTCGATGGGATGATAAGGCAGTTTCAGCACGCCGCTGATCTGCCGGCAGAGCGTAGATTTCCCACCACCAGCGTTGCCGATTACCGCAACTCTCGTCATACCTAAGCTCGCATTCGCCTAACCTTTCCATGATGCTATCCGCGATCGGGCGCGAAATCAGCTTCGAAAGTACTTCCCTGGGGGGGTTCCGAAGGCCTCGCGAAAAGCCTCGACAAAAGCACTAAGTCCGTCATAGCCGACGTCGTAGGCAACCTTGGTCACCGGTTCGCCAGCGGCCAGGAGTTCCAATGCTGCGAGCAGTCGCGCCTGACGGCGCCACTGGCGAAAAGTCATACCGGTCTCAGCTTGGAAGCGTCGCATCAAGGTGCGCGGTGACTGTCCAAGCGACGAAGCCCAATCGTCCAGCCCGCGACCGTCGGCCGGGTTGGCGCGTAAAGCGCTGGTGACAAGACGCACTTTGGGATCGGCAGGTTCCGGCAAATGCAGCGGTAAGACATCGATGCTTTCAATTTCGGCCAACAGCAGCGTCAGCAATGCGGCGTTGAGACGCACATCGTGGTCTGCAACGATGCGCAGAATGACTTCCCGAACCAGAGGCGAAACCTGCCAGACAACGCAGTTTACCGGTACGGCGTCAATCTCCGGGGAAAGATATACCGTGCGCATGGAAACAGTATCACTGCAGTGAATTTCATGCACGCACCCCGCCGGCACCCAAAGTGCCCTTCCCGGCGGCAGAACCCAATTCCCTTCGCTTGTCGTCACCCGCATCACGCCGCTACGGGCATGAACAATCTGGTGCGCGTCATGCGAATGGGGTTCGATCCAGGTCCCCTTTGGATATTCGTTCGCGAGGCCTTCGAGATCGGGCATTCTTACCTTCTGTCACTTTCAAGACATAAATTGTCATAACACAGAAAGACTGCCGAACCACATTCACCTATGCTTTTGAACTCCTATATTGCGACTGCCGGAAACTGCGATGCCCGCCAAAACCACATTACGATTTCTCAATCTAGGGCACTTCTTCGACCATTTCTTTCTGCTGATCTTCCCGACCGCGGTGATCGCAATCGAAAAAGACTGGCAGCTAGACTACGGCTCCGCTCTGGCACTGGGTACGCCGCTCTATGCCGCCTTCGCGATCGGCACTTTGCCCGCCGGCTGGCTGGGCGATCGTTGGCGCAAGGATTGGATGATCGCGTTTCTTTTTCTTGGCGGCGGTTTCTCTTGCCTCCTAGCAGCCAATTCCGAAGGCCCGGCGAGTCTCATGATCAGTCTCGCTGCGCTGGGTCTTTTCGCGTCAATCTACCATCCGGTAGGTCTATCCATGGTCACCCAACTCTCCGAGCGCCCTGGGCGAGCGCTAGCGGTCAATGGGATATACGGAAACCTGGGACTGGCTGGCGCAACCCTCTTGACCGGTTTTCTGTCGCAGCACTTCGGTTGGCGTAGCGCCTTTTTTCTTCCGGGACTTATCGCCATCGCCATCGGGCTGTTCTACGCATTCCTGATACGCACCCCTATAGAACAGGAAACGCACCAGACCAACGTAAAGATGCAGCCCTTGCTGACGTCGGAACGCCGCCTTCAACTGCGGGTTTTTGGCGTCGTTCTGATCGTCGCACTTTTCGGAGGCGCTGTTTTCAACGGTGTCAGCATCTCGCTGCCCAAGCTGTTTGAGGAACGTTTGAGTGACGTCACGAGCGACCTCTCGGCCATCGGGGGCTATACAGCTCTGGTCTTCGCGGTCGCGGCCTTTGCGCAGCTTCCGGTCGGCGATCTGCTTGACCGCTTCGGTGCCAAGTCGATACTGGCCAGCCTGCTTGCACTACAGGTCAGTGCGCTGATCGTTGTCTCCAATACCTCGGGTTTACTGGTCGTGCCGGCAGCTCTGTTTCTGGTCCTGCTTATGTTCGCCGAATTACCGGTCACCGGCTGGCTCATGGGGCGCTACATTCCACTGCAGTGGCGCTCCCGCGCCTTCGCCGTAGAATACGTCCTTTCCTTGGGTATGAGTTCGGCGATCGTTCCGTTGATCGCTGGTCTGCACGGTATGGGATACGGTTTCGATCGGCAGTATCTGCTGCTGGCCGGTTCCGCGGCGATCGTACTCATGGCAGCAGCTGCCTTACCGGCTCTGAGACCCCAAACGACAGAGACTGCGTCCGCGTCGCACTGAAACAGCTAGCTTTCAGGTGCGCGAAAACGTTCCAGTGGAACAACAGCAACCGGGGCAAGCTCCACGAGGAAATCGGGGTGCCCTAACCCTGCGACCATGACCGAGGTGCTGGCCGGCGCATGGCTGGGATCGAAATAGTGGTTGCGCACTTCCTGGATGAACGGAAGCTGTGCCCGGTCCGTGAAGTAGGTCGTCACCGACACGATGTCCTCTAGGCGTCCGCCAACGCCCGCCAAGACGGTTTCGATATTGCGGAAGCATTGATGGGTCTGTGCTGCGACGTCACCCAGGCCTACGATTTCCTCAGCTTCGTTCCAGGCGACCTGGCCCGTAAAGTGAATAATCTCTCCAGGCTGCTGAACCACCCCCATACTAAAGCCGCGACCACGCGGCCCCCAAGTTCCTGCCGGATTGAATCCACGCTGCATTGCGATCTCCCAATCATCTATTATGGCCAGCTCGGAGGCTTCACCAATGCTCGTTTTACCGCTTCGACGGAACGATCCATATCCTCAGCGGTGGTGGCCCAGTTGCAAACAGAAATCCGCATGGCCCGCCGCCCTTGCCAGGTTACGCCACCGAACCAGGCTTCGCCCCCTGCCTGGATTCGGGCAATCACCTCATCCGTACGCCGGTCGTGATCACCTTCCGGATCTAGGAACCTTACCAGCCCCTGATTGATGATCGGATGGGCAATGACCTCCGCCCCTTCCAGCGCGCCGATCCCCTCAACGAGCCGACGGGCGAATTCGCAACAGCGCTCAACCAGATCCGCCAGTCCGTCGCGGCCCAGATGACGGAGCGCGGCATAGGCCGGAAAACCCCGACCGCGCCGAGACCATTCCGGATTCCAATCCTTCTGATTGCGCAGGGCCTCCATCGGCACAGCGTAACTGGTCGACTGGGCGAAGGCGGCCCGATGGGCGGCTGGTTGCGATACGAAAACGAAACCGGAGTCGAAGGGCAGGTTGAGCCACTTGTGGCCATCAGTCGCCCAGGACTGCGCCAGTTCCACCGACTGAAGCAAATGACGGTAGCGTGGGCTGGCCGCAGCCCAAAGACCGAAAGCACCGTCAACATGAACCCAGGCGTCGTAGCGGCGGGCCAGCGGACAGAGTTCGCTAAAGTCATCGAAGACGCCGCTATTCAGATCGCCGGCCTGCAAGGAAACGATCGTCGGGGTCTCCGGCGCTGATTCCAGAGTCCGTTCCAATGCTGCCGGATCCAGGCGTCCCTGTGGATCACTCTCCACATAGGTCACTGCGTTCGTTCCAATGCCTAGGAGCCGGACAGCCCGCAGAACCGACTCATGCCGGTTCTCGCTGGTCAGGATCCTGAGCCTGGGCGCCCCCGACAAACCTTGGGTTTCTACATCCCAACCGCGCTGCTGCAAGAGATGATGCCGCGCGGCGGCGAAGGCGGTCGTGTGTGCCATTTGACAACCGGTGACCAGAGCGAAGGACGCGGTCTCTGGCAAACCCAGGATCCGCTTCATCCACTCGCCGCAAATCTCCTCCACCACCGCCTCGGCCGGCGCGGTCACGTTGGAGGCCGCGTTCTGATCCCAGGTCGCAGTCAACCAGTCCGCGGCCAAGGCCACGGGCAGCGTCCCGCCAATGACCCAGCCGAAGAAACGCCCGCTGTTAGAAGCTAAAATCCCGCCTTCCGCATCTCGGACCAGATCATCAAGCACCTGAGACGCGGGCAAACCCTGTTCCGGGAAATTTTGGCCCAATTGCGCCCGCAGGTCTGCCAGACTTGCCGAGGTCCCGATCGGACGATCGCCGATGTGCTCCAAGTAGTTGCTGGCGTGCTGCAGCGCGCGCTGCAGAACTTCGGTATCCTTCATGCTTGAAGCCTTCCCGTTTTCTTCCAAGGTTCGAGACGACAAGAAAGCAGCCGCAGCCCCCTGTCTGGCCGGGATCGGACTCTGTCCTGCCACCGAGCGGGACGATGTCCGAATCCAGCTAGTCTTGGCGAAAACCATAGGCATAATAGCGTCCTATGAATGTATTTACGCAACCGAACGACCATCGTCCCGTCGAGCCAGAGATCGATCCGGAGATCTGGCGGGACTGGGAAGCCTGTGACCGGGCCCGCATTGCGCGCGATCCCCGCTATGACGGTCTCTTTTTCACCGCGGTTCGAACGACGAAGATCTACTGCCGGCCGATCTGTCCGGTTCGCTGCGCGCATTCCAAAAACGTGACCTTCTACCCTTCCGCGGCAGCGGCGGAGCGCGCCGGCTATCGGCCCTGTCTACGCTGCCGGCCCGAGACGGCGCCGGGTAGCCCCGCCTGGTGCGGGACGGCCACCACGGTCGCCCGCGCCATGCGGCTGATCGAGGAAGGCTTCCTGAACCAGCAGACTGTGGAGGCCCTGGCAGAGAAACTCGGCATGGGCGCGCGGCACCTTTCACGCCTTTTCCTGCGGCACGCCGGAGCCAGCCCGAGTGCGATCGCGGCCACCCATCGAGTCCAGATGGCGAAACGTTTGATCGACAGCACCGAAAGACCCTTGGCAGAAATCGCCTTCGAAGCAGGCTTCGGCAGCATCCGGCGTTTCAACGACGCCTTTCGCGCGACCTACGGGCGTCCGCCGTCGTCCTTCCGCAGAAATCGGCGCACAGGATAACTGGGCCGCCAAAGTTCAGTCAGAGCGCCGCTAGATGGTTATCGAAGGCGAGGCGTCGATGAGACCGTGTTTGCGCGCCGCTGCTTTCGGCAACCACGCCCCGACCACTGGTCATCAGAAAGCCGTCACCGAGGGCCGCCAGTCCGCAGCCGTCTTCCAGATCGACGGCACGCAGAAAGCCGCCGTCAGCATCCCACAGTGTGATGATTCCGCCACGCGGGGAAGATACAGCGAAGTGTTGGCCGTCACGAGAGAAGGCAACCGAACCGCAGTAATTCCGCATTCTGGGTACAATCTCGTCCGGTGCGGAGCGCAAACGGAGGCCTCGATCGCGATCGATCACCGCGACCAAAGGCGGCTGGGCAAGCGTTGTCCCCTCCCACTGCGCGACCGCGACGATCCGACCGTCCGTACGCGTGGCGACGTGCCTGAGCGACAGCTGCCGCAGTTCCGCTGGCAGTTCAAACGCCTGGATCAAAGCGCCTTCTTCGACATCGATCAGCGCGATGGAAGAGCGCATCTCAGCCAGGTTGAGTTTCATCCGTGGAGCATCCGGATGGGTCAAAATCCCACCATTGGCGACCAGGAGTGTCCGCCGATCAGACATCAGGGCAATTTCATGAGGACCGATCCCATAGGAATAAAACTCCCCGATCCGTCGATAGCCCTCTCGAGCGTCATAAAGCCCGATGACTCCACGTTCGCCTTCGAAGTCATTCTCCGTCGTGAAGAGAATCCTTCCATCTGCCGAAAAGGAGCCGTGGCCATAAAAGTGTCGATCCGACGGCGCCGCGAAAACTTTACCCGGGCGCCTCGTCGCCAAATCCAGCACGACAGCGAAGTTGCCCGGCCGGCGCGCGAAGATGACGGCTTCCTTACGATCTGGGCGCAAGGCCGCGCCGTGGCCTCTCCCGGGTAGATCGAACTCCATCAGAATATCACCGGCGGCGGAGAGAATGGCGCCACCATGCGCCCCATCCGAACGGCTTCGCGCGGTCAGAAACCGTGCGACCCTTTTCTTACCTCGAGAGGCGCCCGCCTTCGCCGGCAAGAGCACAGAAGTAACCGCCGCGCCTCCAAACAAACGAAGCGCCTCTCTACGGCCCAGCTCCACCACTTTCAGTCGCCATCCAAGGCGTTGAAGCCGAGAGACAAGCCCAAGGCGATCGCCAGGTTTCCCGAAGACCTGAGATAAAGATCCTCGGACAGGAATCGCAGGTAATCCAACTTCGGCCGCAGCGCCTTGTCCGCTGCCGCCTCGACAAACGGCTTATCCACCGCTTTCAAGGTCACCAGGGCCTGCTGATATGGCGCCACCATGCGCCCCATCCGAACGGCTTCGCGCGGTCAGAAACCGTGCGACTTACCTCGAGAGGCGCCCGCCTTCGCCGGCAAGAGCACAGAAGTAACCGCCGCGCCTCCAAACAAACGAAGCGCCTCTCTACGGCCCAGCTCCACCACTTTCAGTCGCCATCCAAGGCGTTGAAGCCGAGAGACAAGCCCAAGGCGATCGCCAGGTTTCCCGAAGACCTGAGATAAAGATCCTCGGACAGGAATCGCAGGTAATCCAACTTCGGCCGCAGCGCCTTGTCCGCTGCCGCCTCGACAAACGGCTTATCCACCGCTTTCAAGGTCACCAGGGCCTGCTGATAGGAATCCTTCAGCGTGACATCGAGATCAGCATCGACAGACTTGATGTAGGCCGAAATCCCGCTCGCCATGTAAAGTTCAAGCAGGGTTTCGAAATGCGCATCCAGGGCAGCCAGAGTCGTACCCGAGCGCCAGAACTCGGCACGTTTCGGGCGCGCTTTTTCTATGCTGTCACTAAGCGGGGCCTGTAACTTGCGCTCATGCAGAAACTGCAGACCGCCGCTGAGAGCCTTCAGGATTTCGAGGGCCGCCTCCCGGTCATCGCGATAGAGCGGGTTCTGCGGGCCTGTCTGCTTAAGTGTGTTGACAAAGACTTTGTCTGCTTGCCAGGCCGCATCCACAGCCCCCGTCATTCGCACCAGGTTTTCGGTAATCGCTCGGGCGTAGCGGCAGCGGAAGATACCGTCTTCGCGCGTTTCCGCCGGCGCCATGGTCATCAAACGCTCCAGAGCGGTCAGACCCTGCAGTGCAATAGACTTCTTGGCGAGGCTCTCAGCAGAGGTCGCGGTTTCGTCGCGTTTTAGAAGAACCCGATTGAGCTGGCGAGACGTCAGGTTTTTCGGATCCGGCCAGAACGCGATGCGTTCATATCGGTTTTCTTCTGTCACCGGCCCGAAACGAATGTGCTGAACGGCAACCCAGGCACTGACGACGTCCGTGAAGGATTTGGTGATGGTCGGCGTGTTCACACCGTCATCGGTGCGGCAAGCGGCCTCTACAATCAGCGCCAGGTTTTTGCTGGCCTTTGCCATCCGCCCATAAGCGGGACGGATGTGACCGGTAACGGCGGCCCGAACGATGGATGCATAATCTGGTCCAGCTTCCCCGTTGCCGTCATCGCTGGCCGGCTGCTGATTTTTGCTATCGGCCGCGACAATTGGACTTGCGCCAAAGGTTAGAACGGCAAGAAAACCCACGAGCAGGATAGTCGTTGTACGCATGTGCCGAGATCCCATCACAATGATCCAACGAAAGCCAAAAGGGCTTCACGTTCCCCAGGTGTCATGTCGATGACTTTTTGTTTTGCCGCTTCCGCTTCCCCGCCGTGCCAGAGAATTGCCTCCAGCAGGTTGCGGGCCCGGCCATCGTGCAAAAACTTCGTATGGCCATTCACCGTTTCGGTCAGACCGATACCCCACAAAGGCGCCGTCCGCCACTCACGGCCATTGGCGCGCCACTCGGGCCGATTATCCGCCAATCCCTCCCCCATGTCGTGGAGCAGAAGATCGCTGTAGGGCCAGATGAGCTGAAAAGCGTGAGCATCGGGTTCCGCGTCCCGGCGGGTGACGAACTTCGGCGCATGGCAAGCCACGCAACCGGCAGCATAAAACAGTGACTTGCCTTTCAGGACATCATCTCCGGAAACCTCGCGGCGCGCAGGAACAGCGAGGTTGCGGGCGTAGAAGGTCACAAGATCCAAAACCTTTTCCGGTGCTTCGACATCGCCCAGCGCCAGTTGGACCCCGTGGGGAGCTTGCCGGCATTCGGCCTGACGTTCGGTACACTCTCCCCAATGAGACCGTGTAAGGTCGGTTGAGATCCCGATGTCTCCCGTAAAGGCATGAGCCGACTGCTGCTTGACGGTCGGGTTGCCGGCTTTCCAACCAAACCGCCCAAGCGCAAGTTCACCGGTTTCATCGTTTCGCACCCAGTTCGGCCGCCCAGAGATACCATCTCCATCGGCATCGTCGGGATCGGCAAGCGCCAGGATGTCCCCTTCGTGGATCGCTTCCAACAAGCCGAGGCCGATCATCTGGTTGGCGACACGCGGACTGAGCATCGTTTGCGGATCGAGCGGGCCGTAAGAAAGGTCTTTCACCGAGTAGGTCGGCTTACGCAGATAAACCGTCTCTCCACCCTTGAGCTCAACAGGAATTTCCTCGTAGGCAATAACCATCTGCCCTTCGGCATTGTGACCCGGCACGGCAAAGTTCTGGAGCTGCACACCATAGGTCGGCTCTGGGATCAGACCAACTTGCCCTGTCTGCAGTGCCGCTTTCTCTTCCTCGGTTCGAGCTGGCACTGACAAGCGAAGGAACATAGAGACGGCAGTCTCTCCGGCAGCGGGAGGCTGCCCGCGGCCATCCTTCAGGTGGCAATGCTGACAGGCGCGCGCATTAAACAGCGGACCCAAACCATCGGACGCCTGGGTCGACGAGGGAGAGGAAACCCAGATTTTCTTGAAGATGCCGTTGCCAACCTTCGCCAGTTGCTCTTCCTCGAAGGTGAGGTTCGGTAGAAACTGCGAAAAGGCGTCTTTGTTGAAAAACTTCTTCGACGTCCCGGCGCCTGCGGGCCAACGCTCAAATTTCTCGGCCGCATCGAAGTCGGTCGCCAAGGCAGTCACCGACGCCACTTTCAACCTATCCGTGCTGCTCAGGTCATCTCGATAATCGAAAGTGCCGGCCATTGCCGCGACGGCCGCAGCGCAGAGAACCGTTGCGCCAGCAATCAAGGATGACAAATGCATCGCCGATTAACTCTCTGTATCTCAATAAGATATACGGCAAGATCAGGATACGCCCTGCGACATTGCCGTTGCCTGGGCGCGCTACTGCGCCGCCTTTGAATTAGCTTAGCACCAGGGTTTCGAAGCTGAAAGTCCTGTCTAAGGGAAATGCGAGGTCAACCGCGCTGGTAGAGGACATTTGAAGCCGCTTTGCACTGATGTGGCAAAGCGGCTTCGCTGTTTCTACCGAATTGAGTTACGCGGAAAAAATGGGGGGACAGACAAAACTCAGTGAGAGGTGGATCACTGTGTCTGTCCCCCCGCCCGCGGAGAGGGTGAGAGACTTACTGGAAGACTGCGGAGGGATCATCCAGGCTGTCGGAGCCTTCGAATGCGACGCTCTGCAACTTGAGAGCAGCCACTGCGCGCTCGATCGACTTGGTCTGATCGACCAAGGCATCGATGACGCCCTGAACGGTGGCATTTCCCTTTTCGTTGCCTTCCGCGATCATCTGATCGTAGGACTCGATGTTTTCCGCCCGGCGAACCATCGCCTCGGCAGCAGCAACGGTCTTATTGAGTTTACCGTCGAGTTCGGCATCGACACCGCTGTCAGCCGCAGCCACAAGGTCGGCGATGCTCGGCCCCTCGACGACGGAGCCGTCGATGCGCCGGTAGCGGCCCCGATAGACATTCACAATCCCGATGACATCGTAGAAATGGGAATTGTGCGTGTTGTCGGCGAAGCAATCGTGCTCTTCCTCCGGATCGTTGAGCAGCAGTCCGAGCTTCATGCGCTCGCCAGCCAGCTCGCCGTAAGAGAGCGATCCCATGCCGGTCAGGATGGTTGTCAGACCGCCGTCTTCACCGTTTGCCGTGAGAGCCGCGCGGGCCGGACCACCGACCTCCCAATTCGCCACCATTTCTTCCAGATCGGTGATCAGGAGATCCGTCGCCGCCTGGAGATATTCGATGCGGCGCGCGCAGTTGCCACCGGTGCAGTTGTCTGGATCGAAGTCAGTCGCCGGCCGGTTACCGGCGCCCGCATCCGTGCCGTTCAGATCCTGCCCCCAGAGCAGAAACTCGATAGCATGGTAGCCTGTGGCGACGTTGGCTTCGACCTCGCCCGCTTCCTGTAACTCCTCGGACAGCAACGCAGGCGTAATCTTTGCGGCGTCGATCTGTTGACCGCCGACCTTAAGCTTCGGATTGGCGATGACGTTGACGGCGTAAAATGCGTTCTCGTCTGACTCGGTGCCATAGTCAGTGGAAACGTAGTCGATCAAACCCTCGTCGAGAGGCCAGGCGTTCACCCGCCCCTCCCAATCGTCGACGATGGCATTGCCGAAGCGGTAAACCTCGGTCTGCTGATAGGGTTCCCGTGCAGCAAGCCAAGCCGCTCGGGCTTGCACCAGGGAAGCTTGGGAGGGTGAAGCGATCAAAGCATCTACGGCGGCTTTCAAAGTCCGCGCGGTTACAAGTGAGTCTTCATACCCCGCCAAGGCAATGTCACCGTAGGTTTTGAGCACCGCCGCCTTGGAATGTCCATCAGCCTGCGCCGACACGGGCGCCAGAACCTGGGACGCAGCTGCGAGACCTGCCGCCACCACAAGACCGATCTTCTGTTTCATCTTTATCTCCGCCAAAATCGTCAATCTATTTTTTGAGATCACCGAGCCCATTTGATGCGCTCCGATACCCCACTCACACAGCCACCGGCACGCCACCTCGACGCCGCCCATGGCAATTTCCAACTACGCAAATTCGAGCATCTCTAGTGCAGCGTGACCGCCTCGGCGCGTGCGTTGTGATGCTCCGGCTGCACACCTGCTAAAGACTTCCACTCTCTCTGATGTGGCACTTCGACGCCTCGCTCGGAGAGAACCGTCGCCAGGTCCAGCGCGCGCTCGACCAACGCGTCAGCCATGGGATCCTGAACCATCTCAAGTGCGTAGACCCGCACGAGATCGGGACGCCCGGCTTGGGCTGCTCCAACAATAGACGTCAGGAGCGCTTCGTCAGCGCCAACACAGGGACAGCAGGGTTGATGGTAGTGAACCATCCGCCGCGCCCCCGTCCGAATCGCGTCGACCAATCGCACGAAGCTCGCCATCAGGGGCCGCGCAGGTTCGGTTCCGAAACGCACCGCAAATTCGTTCCAAACAAGCGGCCAACTCTGCTTTCCGCTCAGCCAACGGCGAAAAGACCAGACAACCAACTGCTGCCCTTCGCTCAAGTCGCTCATCCAAGTCTTGGCTGGATCGTTTTGCTTCACGTTTGCGTCTTCGTTGATATTAAGAATGATTTGCAATTGCAGTAAATGCCAATTCGTCGAGCCTGTCAACGCCTTCGAAGCAGCGAAGATAATTTTTTGCTCGAAGAGCTCAATGCGGGAGAAGCGAGAGGTCACAGAGCGGTTTAGAAAGCTGATTCTATTTGCTCTTCTCTCAGGAGTCGCACAAGACTGCTGTTCAGGTGCCAAGAGACTTCAGGTAACCGCACAGGATGTGAAAACGTGAGTGATAGGATGGAAACCGAGGGACTTGTAACCGGAGAAGACGGCCTCCGAAGATGTGCGTGGCACGGCGACCATGCCGATTACCTCATCTATCATGACCAGGAATGGGGGCGTCCGGTCGCCGATGACCGGCAGCTGTTCGAAAAGGTCTGCCTGGAAGGCTTTCAAGTTGGTCTGTCCTGGCTCACAATCCTTCGAAAGCGCGAGAGTTTTCGTACCGCCATGGCGAATTTCGATTGCGGAGAGCTTGCGGAATTCGGGGAGGCCGATATCACCCGCCTGATGGAAAACGCTGAGATCATCCGTAACCGCAAAAAGATCGAATCTGCTATCAACAACGCGAGACGCGCCCTGGAACTCAAGAAAGAGTTCGGCTCCCTCGCCGCTTACTTCTGGCGCTTCGAGCCTAGTGCAGACGAACGCCCCGCGCGCATGACAGTGGCTGAGTATCGCGCCATGCCGAGCACAGAGCGCTCAACCGCCCTGTCGAAAGATCTCAAAAAACGGGGTTGGAGCTTCGTCGGGCCGACCACGGTCTACGCTTTCATGCAGGCCATGGGCTTGGTCAACGACCACCTGGAAGGCTGCTTCCGCCGGGAAGAGCTGGAAACGGAACGTCGCCAGTTCATCAGGCCGATCTAACGAACCGGCTCCCTCTTCAGCTGAGCCCTATTCGACCGAATCGCTCAGGCCGAGCGCATGTTTGTACAGCTCGAGGATCGCTTCCTGCTCCTGCCGGTCCTGCTCGTCCATTTTCCGCAGACGTACGATCTGGCGCATGATCTTGGTATCGAAGCCGTTGCCCTTGGCTTCGGCGTAGACTTCGCGGATGTCCGTCGCAGTTGCCGCCTTTTCCTCTTCAAGGCGCTCAATCCGCTCGATGTAGGATTTTAACTGATCCGCGCCGATTCCACCGACATCCGCCATTCGAATTCTCCTGTCTTGCCGCCGGTCCTGAGGGGACCTGACGCATCTGTTGCCGGGATATCGCGCGTTGGACTAAGCGCCCATTTTGGACGCGGCGAGATCCGCTTCGTAAATCGCGGCGCAGACTATCGCCGCGGCTCACTCCAGGCAACGGGACTGGGGACAAAAGAGGAAAAAATTATTCGTGCGCTTTGTGGGACTCGGCAAAGGCCGCCTTTTGCTCAGCGGTCGCCTCGGTTTGGTACTTATCCTTCCATTCCGCGTAAGGCATACCATAGACGATTTCGCGGGCAGAATCGTAGTCCATGTCGAGGCCCCGGTCTTCAGCGGCGGCGCGATACCACTTGGAGAGACAGTTTCGGCAAAAACCACTGAGATTCATCAAATCGATGTTCTGTACATCCGTACGCTCGCGCAGATGAGACATCAGACGGCGGAAGGCGGCAGCTTCGAGTTCGGTTTGGGTTTTCTCGTCGATTGACATAGCGTTTTGGCTCCTATCCACCTCTGGATATGTATTTGTTGCGGCTAGACTAGAGGGAAAGCTCCTTCATGGACACCAGCCAGTCCTCGCCTCCGATCAACTCTATTTGAGGTCCAAAACCTCACTATTAAAGGCCGTTTACGGTCTCCTCGATGAGGAAATCCACCACCTGCCGAAGCGCCTCTGTTTTGTCGGCGCCCTGCTCCAGTGCCGCGTTGAAGATCGCCACCTGCCGGTGCGCGGAGGTGCCTCGGGCGACAATCTCGCGGGCGTGGGTCACCTCATCCCAACAGTCCAGAGCATTGGCGTGCTCTTCGACCAGTCCGAGGATTTCTTCCAGTAGCTCCGCATAGGGGAAGATTTCGCCTTTGCCGAAATCGATCAGCCCTTCATCGAGGCCATAGCGCTGCGCCCGCCAGCGGTTTTCCTGGATCAGCATGTTTGCATAGCGCCGCCAGCGTTGATTATTGCGTTTCAGAGTGTAGAGCATGCGCAACAGAGAGACGTAGAGTGCCGCCACCGTCACCGAGTCCGCAATCGTCGTGCAGGCGTCGGCGATACGCATCTCAAGGGTCGGAAAGCGCGCGGAAGGCCGCACATCCCACCAGAGCTTGCTGCCGTCCTCGATCACTCCCGCCCCGACCAGGGCATTGAGATGCCGCTGATATTCGTCAAAGCTGTCGAAGGTCTCGGGCAGACCAGTCCGCGGCAGCTCGTTAAAGACCGACAAGCGATAGGACTTTAAGCCTGTATCCTCCCCTTTCCAGAAGGGCGATGACGTGGTCAGTGCCAAAAGGTGCGGCAGAAAGTAGGAAATCTGTCCGGTGAGGTCGTTGCGCAAGTCATCGTCATCCAGCCCGACATGGACGTGCATGCCACAGATAAGAAGGCGCCGCACGACTCCCTGCATATCCCGCGCGAGCACGTCATAGCGTTCACGCGGCGTATGTTTTTGCGCTCCCCAGGCCGCGAAGGGGTGAGTGGAAGCCGCAATCGGTGCCAAACCATACTCGTCAGCGACCTCCGCAATATTGCGGCGCAGATAGGCCAGCTCCTCCGCGGCCTCCTTAACGTTTGCGCACTTGCTCGTCCCCACCTCGATCTGAGACTGCAGAAACTCGCGGCTGACCCGCTGCTCGAGCCGCTGTTCGCACGCATCCATCAAGCCCTCGGGTGCTTCGACCACAAGGTCGCGCGTTTCGCGATCGACCAGCAGGTATTCCTCTTCGATCCCAATGGTGAAGGTGGGTTCTACAGTCTTCATGGCTCTGCCTTCGCGTTGTACAGCTCTGGGTCTCTGAGTATTTCCTTGAGGACCGGTCCGAGCAGATCAGCCCACTCACGCGCGCCGTGGTGTGTATCGATCAGATCCTGCCGGATCTCGATCAGGACATTGGCCAGGCCCTGCGCGTCTGCATGTGTCTGAGTGGTGTAACCAAAGTGCGTCCGCCCCGAATAGGGTTCGTTGTCGCCCACCGGAATACCGGCAGCCCGTAAGCGGTCGATAAGAGGCTTCGGGAGACGCGGGTCTTCATTCCAGAGAACGCCAACCTTCCAAGGGCGCTCAACGCCGTTCATCACGGGCGTGAAACTGTGTAGGGAAATCAACACCGGGTCGACGCCGCACCTGTGCCGCTGCTCGGCAAGGCGCTGGCCAATCGCGTCCTGGTAAGGCCGGAAAAAGCTATCGATTCGAGCGGATCGCTCCCGTTCCGTCAGATTTCGGTTCCCAGGAACCGCGACACCATCGCTTTCCTGAGGAATAGAGGTTTCATGATCCGGTTTGCGGTTAGGATCGATAACAAGCCGGGAGAAATGACTGATTACGGCGGGGGCATCCAAGAGCCCCGCGAGATGCCGCGTGACTTCGGAAGCACCGATATCCCACGCGATGTGCCGCGCAAGCTCGGTCTCGTCCAGCCCCAGGCCGCTTAATGCGCGCGGAATAAAGGGGCTGGCATGGTCGCAGACTAAGACGGCAGGCATTGGTGCGTTCGGTCGGACAATCTCGAAAGGCGGCGGTTCGTCCCTCGCCAGCAGCTGTAACTCGCTCCCACCGCTCTCCATCATTCTATCCATAGCCTTGCGAACAATCCTCACCGGCCCCGTTCCCCGACCGGGCCACACTTCTTATATTGCTGTGTTTTCCTTTCTCCGTCCTGCTCTCGTTCGCAGCGAAGGCAAAGGAATCCCCGTTCTCTCTATAATAAGTCGATTGATTTGACGAAGAACCGACCCAGATTACAAGCTATTCTGAGGAAGGTGGTGCCGTCGAGCCCTGCTTGACCTTTTCTGCGACTCCACTCATAAACGTGCCTCGGTCCAAGCCATTACCCTTTATTTTCGGACCTTTGGCGGCAATACAGGAAGTAAGTCCGTGCAGAACACAGATCATAGCGACCAGGCGGAATACGATACGCGTTTCCAGGAGATACCGCGCGAGCGTGTGGCCGACAGGGTTGCGCAGGAACTGATGAAACTGATCGCCACCGGGAAATTGATGCCTGGAGAACGGCTGCCCGGCGAGCGACAGCTCGCGGAAATGATGAACGTCAGCCGCGTTTCCGTGCGCGCCGCGCTTCAGCAGCTCAAAGGCAAAGGCTTCATTACGGCCGTCCAGGGCGGCGGGACCCGTGTCATCGCCGCCTCCGACGACAAGGATTCGGCGCTCGTGAGTCTGATCCGGGAAAATCGCAAAAACCTGCGGGATTTCGCCCAGATTCGCGTCGCAATCGAGGCTTGGGCAGCCCGGCAGGCGGCGGAAAACGCGACCGAAGAGCAAATCGCGGATATCAAACGCGCTCTGGACATCATGACCGACCCGGCCCGACCGGAAGAGTTTAAGGCCGAAGACGATGTCACCTTTCATATGGCGGTCGCGAAGGCTGCGGACAGTGTCATCTACATGCATCTGATGACGGGTATGAGCGATATCTTGCGCGAAACCCTCGACTATCATCGCTACAAGCTTCTGGCGACTCGTTCCGACGACCGCGTCTTCCTGCAGCAGCATCGCAAAATCTACGAAGCAATCCGTGATCGGGATGGTGAAGCCGCTGCCCAAGCCATGACCGTTCATGTTAAGCGGGCCCTTTCGGCCTACGCGGAACCTGAAGAAGCGGAAGACCTTATTCATGAATCGGCGGCGTCGAAGGCGATTCTGGGAAGCCGCCGACAATCATGAGGGCTGGCATTTGAGTGACAGCAGCGCTGCGATAGGAAAAATCACCCAACCGATAGCGCAATAATCTATATTTAACTTTTGTATCTGCGAAATAAAGTTATTCTCTCGCCCATGAGACGCCAGAGAAAAGCAAAGATCCTCGCGACGCTCGGACCCAGCAGTTCAAGCCCCGAGATGATCCGTTCCCTGTTCAAGACGGGCGCGGATGTTTTCCGATTGAATTTCAGCCACGGCTCGCACGACGACCATAAGCGTAATGTCAAGATTATCCGCGATCTTGAACAGGAAACCGGCCGGCCCATCGGCATTCTGATGGACCTGCAGGGCCCCAAGCTGCGCGTCGGCAAGATGAAGGATGGCAGCGCAACACTCGAAAAGGGCGCGAACTTCCGGCTCGACCTGGTTGACGAGCCCGGCGATGCCACGCGTGCGCCTCTGCCGCATCCGGAGGTCTTTGCAGCACTGGAACCGGAGACGGAACTGCTGCTGGATGACGGAAAGCTCAGACTGCGTGTGAAGTCCTGCGGCAAAGACTTTGCCGAAACGGTCGTGGAAACGGGCGGGCCTCTTTCCGACCGGAAAGGTTTGAATGTCCCCGGTGTGATCTTGCCGATTTCGCCGCTGACGGAAAAGGATCGCAAGGATCTGCGCTTCGGCCTCGATCTCGGCGTAGATTATGTCGGGCTTTCCTTCGTACAGCGCCCTGAAGATGTCGCGGAAGCCCGGCGCCTGATCGCCGGCCGCGCTGCCATCATGTCAAAGATCGAGAAGCCTGCGGCAGTCGCGGCGCTGTCCGAACTCGTCGAGCTTTCCGACGCGATTATGGTGGCGCGGGGAGACTTGGGTGTCGAAATGCCGCCCGAGGAAGTACCCAGCCGGCAGAAGCAGATCATTCAGACCTGCCGCCTCGCCGGAAAACCGGTCGTGGTCGCCACACAGATGCTCGACTCGATGGTCCACGCACCGGCCCCGACCCGCGCCGAAGCCTCCGACGTCGCGACAGCAGTCTATGACGGCGCGGACGCGGTCATGCTTTCTGCGGAATCCGCCGCAGGCGACTATCCGGAAGAAGCCGTTGACATGATGGCCCGGATCATCGAACGCACCGAAGCGGATCCCTCTTACAAAAAGGTCATCCACGCCCTGACTCCCGAACCGGAGGCCACGGCACCGGATGCCATATCTGTCGCCGCAGCGCAGGTGGCGAACACCATCTCGGCAGCCGCCATTGTCAGCTACACCACATCGGGCTCGACAGCGAAACGCGCTGCGCGCGAGCGCCCGGATGTGCCGATCCTGGTCCTGACCGAGAACATTCATACGGCCCGGCGGCTCGCCGTGACCTGGGGCGCACACTGCGTGCACACCTCCGATGTTCACAGTTTCCAGGAAATGGTGGACAAGGCCTGCCGGATCGCGGTGATGGAAGAGTTTGCGGTCACAGGCAACAAACTGGTGATCACCGCAGGCGTGCCCTTCGGAACGCCCGGCGCAACCAACGTTCTTCGCATCGCTTGGGTCGGCTGAGGTTTACCGCTCCGAACCCGAAGAGCAGCGAAACACGCCACTGGACGCCAGAAGCCTGAAGTCTCCTTGATGTTTTTGGCCCCTTCGGGTAAGTGACGCCTCGTTAATTCGGGCTCGGTCGAGCCAAGCTGTGCGAGGATCAGAGCCATTTCCCAGTCACCAACGGTTTCGGTTATCGTTTCGACTTATAACTGGCCGGAAGCGCTTTCCATGGTCCTGGACTCGCTCCGCTATCAAACCACACGCGACTTTGAGGTGGTGGTAGCGGACGACGGCTCCCGTCAGGAAACCCGCGATCTAGTCGCAAGCTTTGCGCGCGATAGCGGTCTTCGAGTGAAGCACTTCTGGCAAAGGGATGAGGGCTACCGGCTCAGCCGCTCTCGCAATGGCGCGGTCGAGATGGCTGAAGGCAAATACCTCATCTTTATCGACGGCGACTGCTGTCTCCTGCCGGACTTCGTGACGAGCCATCAACAACTGGCGGAAAAGGGTTGGTTCGTTGCCGGCCGGCGCTGCTACATCCGTAAAGGCATGACTGGAAGGATCTTCCGAAATTCCTTCCAACATTATCGCTGGCCGAAACTGCTTTGGTTCTTTCTCTCGCTTTCGGGTCAGTGCAACCGTCCCTTTCAGTTTCTGCGCCTGCCCACCTCCGAAGCCAAGCGCAAGCGCCGGCCAGAATCCTGGCAGAAGGTGCAGACCTGCAATCTTGGCGTCTGGCGCGAAGACTTCATCGCCGTGGATGGCTTCGACATCAGCTATGAAGGTCATGGTATGGAGGATTCGGATGCAGTCCTGCGCATGATCCGATCTGGCCTGCGCCGGAAGGACGGCGATCATACCTCGCCGGTGTTACACCTTTTCCATGCCCGGCGGGATTCGACAAACGACGAAGGCGTCCATCCAAACGCACTGCGGTTTCAAGCCTTGCAGCAGGAAAGCGATCGTTATCTACCAGTCAGCGGCTATGCCGACACCGCCGCAAAACGCGAGCCTCTGCCCGAAGAGTGGCAGCAAGCCTGAAGCCCGTCCTTGATGTCAGGCGATCGCCGAGCGTTGGCGCCGCGATATCAACCAGGATTGCGCCGAGTAGATCGCCAAAGCCGTCCAGATACAGCAGAAAGTCACGACGTGCGCCCAAGTAAAGGCCTCGCCAAACGCGAGTACCGCCAGGAGAAACTGGCAGGTCGGCGCTAGGTACTGGAACAGGCCGATGGTTGAATAGTTCAGCCGGCGAGCCCCACAGGTAAACCAGATCAACGGGATCGCCGTCACCAAACCCGCAGCAATGAGCAGCAGATCCGTCTGCAGATCGATACTGCCTAAGGTTCCCTGTCCGTTGCTCGAGAGATAAATGAGATAGCCAACGGCGATCGGCAGAACGATCGAGGTCTCGACGAATAGACCGTCAACCGATTCGATTTTAACTGTCTTTCTGATCAGGCCATAAATGCCGAAAGTCGAGGCCAGCAGCAAAGATACCCAAGGGAAAGTTCCGACCTGCAGGGTCAAATTCAAGACACCGACCGCCGCAAGACACACTGCGACCGTCTGCCATCTGGTCAGCCTTTCACGCAGGAAGATGGTCCCCAGCAAAACATTGACCAAGGGATTGATGTAGTAACCGAGACTGGATTCCAGGACGCGGTCGTTGGTGATCGCCCAAATGAAGAAAAACCAATTCACCGACACGACCAGCGTGCTCAGCATCAACATTGAGAGTGTCCGCGGCTCGCGCAGAGCGCTGCGTAGCGCAGCCCATCGCCGGCTGACCGAAAGCAAAACAAAGAGGAAAACCACGGACCAGAGAACCCGGTGCGCCAGGACCTCGAATATTGGAACCTGTTCGACGGCCTTGAAATAGAGAGGACTGATTCCCCAAAGAAAAAACGCGCCCAGCGCGTAAGCGGCGCCTAAGCGAGTCTCCTTTGTCATCCAACCTCCCTAACAACCGCGTTTTCAGTGTCGCGGATGTTATTGTCTCTCCCGGGAGTGGCCCAGCTTCACTTTTGCATAGCTGCCATGCCTCAGCTTGCGCAAATCTTGCTGCAGACCAGCGAAAGCGATGACGTCGATAAATAGCTGGTAAACGTCGGACGCAGCGGTTGGTTAGATCGCGCGGTCTTTCAGCCGCTTGCGCAGCACTTCGGCGTTTTGACGCGCGGCGGGTAGGAAGGGATTGATTACCAGAGCATCTTCGAAAGCCTTCAGGGCCTTGGCGTCGTCCTCTAGTTCGACGTAAATGAGTCCGCGCCCTGCCAGGGCCCCGAAATGACGTGGTTCAAGAGCCAGAGTTTTCTCGATATCCGCGAGTGAACGTTGGAACTCCCCCATAAGATAGAAAAGCGTCGCCCGCTTGTTCCAGCCCTCGGCGAATTCCGGTGCGATGATTACGATCTGATCGAACGAGCGCAGAGCACGTCGATAGTCTCGACGGTTCATCGAATCCACACCGTCGCGCATCAGGAGATCGATCGCATTGTCCCCGGACTGAACCCAAATATTCCAGATCGAGAATTCGACTGATTTAGCGTCGCTGAAGGATTCGACGCTCTTCAACTGGTCGAACAGTCCATCCAGTCGGGAATCCTTCTGATCGGCCAGCACCGGCCCGCCCACTAATACTAATAGGGGAAGAAATATTCGCAGAATCGCTATTGCCGATAATGTTTTCACGCTGCTAAGTATGACCCAGATGGCGAATAAGCCCAAGCGTTAGACTAGGATTTGCGATCACAAATGTATGAGGGTCGGTGCAAATGAGCGTTAGCAGCTACTTTTCCAAGGACTATGCAGAGGCGCGCGAACGCTTCGTGGATGCAAGCACCAAGGCAGCTGCGACCATGAGTTCCTACCAGTGCCCAAGCCGGGGACCAGACGGCGAAGCGCTGACAACAGACATCGCCTGGCGCGGCGCTGCCGATGCCGAGAAGGTGTTGGTTACCATCTCGGCCACACATGGCGCGGAGGGATTTTGCGGCTCAGGGGTACAGATCGGATGGCTGGAGAGCGGTCTCTACAAGGAAATGCCGGAAGATACTGCCTTGCTGCAGATCCACGCTATCAATCCTCATGGCTTCGCCTGGCTGCGGCGTGTGACCGAAGACAACATCGATCTCAATCGGAATTTCGTCGATCACGATGGCCCTTACCCCGAGAACACCGCTTACGACGAGCTGGCTGAAGCTATTTGCCCCCAAACTTGGGACGACGCGACCATCTCGGACACGCACAGAGTTTTAAAGAGCTACGCCGAAAGTCACGGTGAAAAAGCGCTGCAAGCAGCAATCTCAGGCGGGCAGTACAGGCATGCCGACGGCCTCTTCTTCGGTGGCAACAAGATTGCCTGGTCTCAGAAAATCCTTCTGCAGGTCTTTGCCGACAAACTGTCCAAGGCCAAAAAGATCGCTGTCATCGACTATCACACAGGCCTTGGTCCGAGGGGACACGGTGAGCGTATTTGTTGCCACAGGCCAAACGGGAGCGACCTGAAGCGCGCCATGGACTGGTACGACGAAGACGTTACCTCGCCTTATCTCGGCACGTCTTCTTCCGTCGAACTCCACGGCGTGAATGTCTTCGGAATGGAACGCAGTTTGTCAGACGCGGAGCTTACCGTCATTGCGTTGGAGTACGGCACCCAATCCTCGCCGGAAGTCAACCTTGCGCTCCGCGCCGATAACTGGCTGCATCTCTACGGCGACACCAATTCGTCGAAAGGCCGCGAGATCAAGCGGCAGGTTCGGGACGCATTTTATCAGGATGCCGACGATTGGAAGGCGGCCATCTGGAACCGCGCGGTGGACACACAAAGGATGGCTCTGCGAGGTTTGACCGAGAACTGATCCAGACTGTATGGCTTCAAAGGCTTCTATTAATGAAGCAGCGCCTCGTGCTTCTCGAGCGCTTTAGGCAGAGGACCGCCTGTCGCCCAGTCCAAGAGCTGCACCGTATGCACGATCGGGATATCGGTGCCGCCACCGATATGGGAAATGCAACCAAGATTACCAGCGGCGATCAGATCCGGTTTGCTGCGCTCGATGTTGCCCACCTTGCGCTCGCGTAGTTTCCCGGAGATCTCAGGTTGCATGACATTATAGGTGCCCGCCCAACCGCAACAGAGATGCGATTCACCGATAGCGGCGATTTCGAAACCTGCTGCCTTCAAGAGTGATTTGGGCTGCTCGACGACCTTCTGGCCGTGCTGCATGGAACAAGCCGCGTGATAAGCAACCCTGGCCTTGGTCTGGCGCTCTGGCTGCTGGAGCCCGAGTTCCAGCATCACCTCGGAGACATCCTTTGCTAACGAGGCAACCTTGCCTGCTGCCTCCTTCCAGATCGGATCGTCACGCAGCATGAAGCCGTAATCTTTGACCGTAGTCCCGCAGCCTGAAGCGTTGATAACGATGGCATCGAGGCCTTCGCCGTCTACCTCCCGCATCCAGGCTTCCACATTGGCGCGCGCCGCTGCGAGCGCCGGTTTTTCTTTGCCCATGTGCAAAGTGAGCGAACCGCAACAGCCCACGCCTTTGGCAATGACAACTTCAACGCCATGCCTGGTGAGCAGACGAATGGTCGCCTCGTTGATCTGCGGATCCAGGACCGGTTGCGCGCAGCCAGACAGCAAAGCGACTCTGGCTCGGCGTGTGCCCTGGGCCGGAAAGACCTGTGGATGATCGACGGAACTGCGCGGCGGAATGCTCTTGGGCGCCGCCTTTACGAGCCCTTTCAGGCGGCCAGGCAGAACAGCCGCAAAGGGTCGCGCCAGAAACGCCCCGATCAGGCTAAGACGGAACAGAGTGGGGGACGGAAGGGTCTTCGCCAACATCGATCGCAAGAGCCGCTCGCCCAGCGGTCGCTGAAAAGTCTCTTCGACATGAGCGCGCGCATGGTCCACCAGATGCATGTAGTGCACGCCGGAGGGACAGGTCGTCATGCAGGACAGACAGGACAAACAACGGTCGATGTGTTTCGCGACCTTGGCCGAAGCCGGGCGATCGTTTTCCAGCATGTCCTTGATCAGATAGATACGCCCGCGCGGCGAATCCAGCTCATCGCCCAACAGCGTATAGGTCGGACAGGTCGCCGTACAAAAGCCACAGTGCACACAGTTGCGCAGGATCTTTTCAGACTCCGCAACGCCTGAGTCGGCCAACTGAGCCAGAGTGAAGTTCGTTTGCACCTGTCGTTCCGTTTCTTTTCTACACTAACGCGCGTATTGCGCCAGAGACCTAAACCCCGGCATACATACGGCCAGGGTTCATAATGCCATGCGGATCGAAGCTGTTCTTCACCCGGCTGCTCAAAGCCGCGACGCCTAGATCCTGCGGCTGGAAGACCGGCAGTCTGCCACGCAGGTCGCTTGAGCCCCGAACAAGCGTGGCATGCCCGCCGATTCCAGCCAGCGCTTCGCGCACCGCTTGATGCGACCCGTCCTCGCCCTCGGGTAACGTCAGCCAGATGAGGCCGCCACTCCAGTCGAAATAGTGCCGCAACCCTCCCGCCTTCTCGCCGATCTTCTGCTTTAGCGAATCGATATACTCGGCGCCGCTCGCCGGCGGGACCGATACTCGCCAGACCGCATCCTGGTCTTGCCCGTTCGCCGAATCGGCGAAAGGCAAGACATCTCGAATGCGCCGCCAGAACGCCAGAGAGTTATGGCTGTGCAGTTCTTCCGACCCAGTCTGGTCCGCCAGCTCGTTCCGCAAGGCCGCGCATCTGTGACTGACGGAGGGCCCTGGCCCCTCGACCCGGATCGCCGTGACCGCGGTTTTTTCTTGCGGGAAAAACCCGGAAGCGAAAGTCGCAGCGATGTCAGCCGGTAGGTGAGCCGCGGCAGAAACCTCGTGCGAGGATCCCATGGCCTGGGTCATCGCCCGCACGGCCGCAGCATCGTCCATACCGAACAGCAAAACCGTGCGGGTCTTCTCGGGTGCAGGAAGAACCTTGAGCGTGATATCGGTCAGCGCAGACAGCGTACCGTAGGCACCGGCGTGCAGTTTCATCAGGTCGTAGCCCGTCACGTTTTTGACCACGCGACCGCCGGCCTGAACGATTTCACCGCGCCCGGTGACGCCCGTAAGTCCCAGAAAGTGATCCCGCGCCGCGCCTGCCTTGATCCGCCGCGGACCAGCGAGATTGCATGAAACAAGACCGCCCAAGCTGCCGGACGGACCGTCAATCGATTCCTCGCCATTCAACAAATGGCCATAGTCAGCTGGTTCGAAGGCCAGATACTGGTTCTGCTCAGCCAACGCAGCCTCGATTTCGGCCAAGGGTGTGCCGGCACGCGCCGAAAGAACCAGTTCGTCCGGCTCATAGAGCGTGATGCCGCTCAGCGCGGAGAGTTCCAGGCTGTACTCCGTCTGGATGGGCCGACCGAGCGCAGTCTTGCTGCCGCGGCCGACAAGTTCGAGCGGTATCTTGTCTGCGGCGGCCCAGCTGACGATCTCAGCAACCTGTTCGACCGTCTCGGGTTTGAATCTGTCCCCCACAGCCTAAAACCTCGGCAGTTCGGGAAAGGGCAATTGGCCCTTGGAAATGTGCATGCGCCCTAGCTCAGCGCAGCGATGAAGCTGTGGGAAGACCTTGCCCGGGTTGAGCAAAGCATCCGGGTCGAAAGCGCATTTGACTCTTTGCTGCTGCTTAAGGTCGACCTCGGAGAACATGTCCGGCATGAGATCCCGTTTTTCGACACCCACACCATGTTCGCCGGTCAGGACGCCACCAACTTCTACACAGAGCCGCAGGATATCGGCGCCAAAGTCCTCCGCTTTCTGCAGCTCTCCTTCCTTATTAGCATCGTAGAGAATCAGAGGGTGCAGATTGCCGTCGCCCGCGTGAAAGACGTTGGCGACTCCCAGCTCATAATGCTCGCTCATCTCCCGCATGCGCCGCAGGACATGGGGCAGCTGATTGCGCGGTATCGTTCCGTCCATGCAGTAGTAATCCGGCGAGATGCGACCGACAGCTGGAAAGGCCGCTTTTCGGCCTGCCCAGAATCGCAGGCGCTCTTCTTCCGATTCGCTGACCCGTTTGGTCACAGCCCCTTTTTCATCGGCCAGAGCGGAAACAGTCTCGATCAGATAATCGACTTCCGCCTGCGGGCCATCCAATTCGACGATCAGCAGGGCCTCGACATCGAGAGGATAGCCGGCGTGGACGAAGTCTTCTGCGGCATGAATGGCCGGGCGGTCCATCATCTCCATACCCCCTGGAACGATTCCAGCGGCGATGATAGCAGCAACCAATTCCCCCGCCGCCTCGCTGCTGGCGAAACCAAGAAGCAGCGCGCGTGCCGTTTCGGGCTTCTTCAACAGCCGCACCGTGACCTCGGTCACCACGCCCAGCAGGCCCTCGGAACCGGTCATCAGGCCTAAAAGGTCATAGCCTTCCGCTTCAAGGTGTTTGCCGCCAAGCCGCAGCACGGTTCCGTCAATCAGCACCATTTCCAGGCCCAGCAGATTGTTCGTGGTCAGGCCGTACTTCAGGCAGTGCACACCGCCCGAGTTTTCCGCGACATTACCGCCAATGGTGCAAGCGATCTGGCTGGAGGGGTCCGGCGCGTAGTAAAAGCCTTCGTCCTCGACGGCTTTGGTGATCCCGAGGTTGGTCACGCCGGGCTGAACCACAGCGCAGCGGTTGTCGAAGTCGATCTCAAGAATGCGATTGAATTTTCCCAGCCCGAGAATAATCCCATCGGCCAGAGGGAGCGCCCCGCCCGAGAGCGACGTGCCGGCGCCACGGGGAACGACCTTGATGCCTTGGTCATGACAAAACTTCAGGACCTGACTGACCTGCGCAGTCGTTTCGGGCAAAACAGCGATGAGAGGCGGCTGCCGGTAAGCGGTCAGACCGTCGCTTTCATAGACCTTAAGCTCATCCTCGTCAGCGATCACACCCTCGCCCGGCACGATCTCGCGAAGCTGCGCAACGATCTCGCTTTTGCGCGAAATAGTCGTTTGATCCGGATCCGGCATCAACATAGCAAAAGCCTCCTCCCAGTCTTCAGCCTTCCAGCCTGCGTCAGCCCTGTCGAGCCAGTCGTTTGCCGATTCGTCAGTGCGAATCGTTAGAAATATAACCCGACGCTCACCCAAATCGTCCCAGGCCTGCCTCGGAAAATTGGTATTACCACTTTTTTGAAGATATGGTGCGACGCGCTGCCCGGTCAATCCCCTAACTGTGAATTGATCGGTCGAGCGTTCTACCGCCAGTCAAATAGGCACGGCCGCATTGCTTTCTGGGCAGCACAAAGCAAAGCCGCGCTCCAGTCAGGAGCGCGGCTTTGCTAATGTTCGGCAGGTCGATGCGCTAAAGCATCGAACCTGAAGAAAACCTCAGCCCTGGCGGGCTTTAAAGCGCGGGTTCTTCTTGTTGATCACGTAGACGCGTCCACGACGGCGCACAACGCGGCAACCTTTTTCCCGCAGCTTAGCGGTCTTCAAAGAATTAACGACTTTCATAATCCTGTCCTCGGCATATTGAGCCCGCTGTTGCGAGCCACCGGAAAGCGCCGGGAAAATACGGAACGCCCCCTGACCTGTCAACCATTGGAGTGGCCATTCGGTCACAAAAACGAAATCCGCGCCTTGCTTACCAGTCAGAAAGAAGATTTCCTTGCTTTTTAAGGCCGTAGATCCGGCAAACCCTCAGGTCGCCACTCTCAAGGGCTTTGGCCCGCCGGGCCCAGAGCTCGGCCTCCGAGACCACGACCTCGGCCATCGCGTCGCTTACGCCGCCTTTGACCGCAGAGGCCAGATAGCGGGCCCAACCCTTCGTGACGATCTCACGGAAATCATCGGTGATATCCTCGGTGATGCGAATCTCGATCTTCTGGCGCGTCATGGCCATATCGTAGTCTTTGAGGCTCCAAAGCGAAGGCTCCACCGGTTCGGCCGCTTCCCATTCTGCGAGCGCTTCCGTGTCTTTCACCTCTTCGGCCTTCACGAAATCGGTGAAAAGAAGCTGCCCGCGGTCCTTCAGTGCATCCCCAACAACCGTCAGCAATTCCTTCTTCTTCTTGACCGTAAAGAAGAGTTCCTTTGCGTAGATGCAGTCGCAGGACATCTCTTTGTATTCGAAATTCTCTGGATCAAATGCCGCGACCGGCGCCTTTTTCGCCAAACCAGCCATGGTGGACAACTCCATCCCGGCATCTGCAAAGTCGCGATCCGCCTCAAAGGCTGTCACCCAAACTCCAAAATGCTCCGCCATGACCCGGCTAGCGCCCCCAAGTCCGGCGCCAAGTTCCAGCACACTCATGGCCGGTGTCAGCGCGAAGGGTTTCAGCATTTCGATAAGGTATTCGGCATCGCCGGGAGAGGAAAAACCCTCACCCCAGACATCCTGAACAATCTGCACGCGCGGCGAATCCCAGGTGTGCTGTCCAGCCCGGACATCGTGTTCCGGAACCTCCAGGGTCCCACCGGCGCCTTTTTGTACGACTGCCAGCTCATAGCCTTCCCACCACGCTTTCAAGCGCGCGAGCAGCGTAATCTTGCCTTTGGGAGACTGTTTGGCGGACGCAACCATTATAAAATCCAATGCAAGCCGGGCGCTTATCCCGCCGACTCAAAAACGGATTAACCTTAATCGGATAAAGTAAAAAGCATGTTAATTCACGGTTGAACTCAAACCAAGACTTTCCCTGTAAATACAGGGGTTAGGCGCTGTCCACTTTGGCAAAAAATACAACCAGAACAAGTTAAACGATCAAGAGGAAAAAATCCCTTTTCTCTTTTATCGAGACCCGTCAAAGACTTGCGTCGTCAGAACACAAACTTTCGAGAAAGGGAACGCGAAAAGAACGGGCTACTGCCTCGTTGCAAAGGAAACCGGCCAGCGGCCAGTGATGATCGAATTCCAGGGGAAAATGGTGGGCGTACCTGGGATTGAACCAGGGACCTCCTCGATGTCAACGAGGCGCTCTCCCGCTGAGCTATACGCCCTTTGTGAGTCTTAATCCGGACGTATTCACCGGACACACCCCTCTGCAGGGGCTAACTCTCAAAGCCAAACGCCGCTTGACGACGTTGACGGGCGGCGAAGTAACATCATCGCAATGCTTTTGCAAGCCCCTCGTCGCGCAGAAATTATGAAATCGCTAAAGGGGGTTGGCGGAAGCCAAGAACCTGGTAACCGGTCCCAGGGTCAAGCGCTCAGCATGACATCGATCTGATCGACCAACTCACGCAGGTGGAACGGCTTAGAGAGCACGCGTGCGCCTTTGGGCGCCTGTTCCCGATTCTTGAGAGCGACGGCGGCAAATCCGGTGATGAACATGACCTTGATACCCGGCTGCTCCTGCGCCGCGCGACGCGCAAGCTCGATGCCATCCAGACCTGGCATAACCACATCGGCCAAGAGTAAATCGACCGGCGACTGAGTGAGGCTTTCCATCGCATCGAGACCGTCGCCAACGGCTTCGACTTCGTGGCCGGCACGGCGGAGCGCCTTTGCCAGGAAATCCCGCATGGAGTCGTCGTCTTCTGCCAAGAGAATCTGCGCCATCGTACCCTGCGTCGTTCGCCCTACTCTATCGCCCGGCGTCAGAACCCGCCGGAACATCGTTAACTCCTGCTTAATCGGAAGCGGCACGTCAAGCTCAGAGCATGCCAACAGACCGACAGGGAGCCTATGCCATATCTGCTAATTAGTCTTTAACATATCCCCGCAGCGGAATACCAAGGCTCGATAGAATAACCTCGCGGGTTTTTTCCGCTTGATACGACTTTCAGGTTTTCTTTCAGCATGTCAGACTGGCAGTCGAGTGGCCGCTGGAACGCTCAAGACCCAGGCGCTGAGCATTAAGTACAAAGGAAATCAATTGGTTCGAAGTAAGCGACCAAAGCTGATCTTCAGCAGGCTTTCCGGGGCGACAACTGAAGAAAGGCACGAAATCCTGGCGCCGAGAGAACAAACGATTCCCTTGGTGCTGTCCTCACCCCACAGCGGCAGCAACTATCCCGACGACTTCGTCGCCAGATCCCGCCTCGACCCAACTACTTTGCGGCGTTCCGAAGACAGCTTCGTGGACGAGATCTTCCGCGCGGCGCCGGACTGCGGCGCCCCACTGCTGCGCGCGCTCTTTCCAAGGGCTTACGTCGATGTAAACCGAGAGCCTTTCGAGCTCGATCCCGCGATGTTCGACGAAGTTCTGCCAGAGTTCGTCAATACGCATTCGCCACGAATTGCAGCCGGGCTGGGAACCGTCGCAAGAGTCGTGGCCAACGGCGTCGATATTTACCGCAGCAAGCTGACATTTGCGGAAGTCGAGCAACGGATTCAGAACTGCTATTACCCCTATCATGCCGCTTTGCGGTCTCTAATCAAAAGCACCGTGGAAAAATTCGGCTACTGCATCGTTATCGATTGCCATTCCATGCCGTCATTCTCGGCAATGTCAGGCGGCCTGGACGACCGGAATAGGTTGGACTTTGTACTGGGTGACCATCACGGTGACAGTTGCAGCGGCGCGGTCACCGGCGCAGCAGCGGCTGTGCTACGTGCCTGCGGGTACCGGGTCGGGCTGAACAAACCTTATGCTGGCGGTTTCATCACCACCCACTACGGCCATCCTGTCGATGGCGTTCACGTTCTGCAGATTGAGATTTCGCGGGACATCTACATGGATGAGGCCAGCCTGCAGCGAGGGCCCGGCCTGGCGCGGCTTTCTGGGGAAATGCGCGCGCTGATCCAGCGCCTAGGTGATTTGGATCCGGCTGCGGTGAACACCCCGCTCGCCGCGGAGTAAGTAAGCCTGAGACGTGAAGATTTGCCTTTGTCTGATCCAACTTCCGCCAAGCCTGTCGTTCGAGACGCCGTCATCGGCGATCTTTCCCAAATCCAGACTATCTATGGTCACCATGTCTTAAACGGTCTGGCCTCCTTTGAAGAGTCGCCACCCGATTTGGCCGAGATGACAGTGCGCTTTGAAGCGACACTTGCGAGGAACCTTCCCTATTTGGTCGCCGAATCGGGAGGAAGGATCATGGGTTACGCCTATGCCGGCGCCTACCGTCCCCGCCCGGCTTATCGTTTCTCTGTGGAGAATTCGGTTTATGTCGCGCCAGACGCTCAAGGAAAGGGCGTCGGTTCAACGCTGTTAAGCGAGCTTTTGCAACGTTGCGGGGCCCTGGGTTACCGGCAGGTCATTGCGGTCATCGGCGACAGCGAGAATCACGCCTCTATCCGCCTGCACGAAAAGCACGGCTTCCGGCACGCCGGAGGGCTTAAATCCATCGGCTTCAAGTTCGGCCGCTGGGTTGACAGTGTCATCATGCAGCGGGCCATCGGAGAGGGGGATGGCTCCCTGCCCGACACCTAAGCCTTCCGCGCAAAAAAAAGGCCGTGCAATTGCACGGCCCAAGTTTAGGGAGGAAACGCCCTATGGGCGTGCGGTGATCAAGAGCGGGCGCCCTCGATCCATACCGCACTGCACAATATGATGATCAGGGGCTAAATTGCAAGGGAACTTTTGCATATCATTGAATTTCATAAAGATAATCGAAATGGCGTTAACTTTTTGATGTTGATAGAAAAGCACTCTGCTGCAGCGCACGCTTTGAAGAAATCGTCGCTAAATTTTGGAACATCCGGTCCGCGAAGCCCTAAAAAACGAAACTAAATTTCTGGCACGCCGATTGCTCAGGATTCAGGCAAGGAGTGAGCCAGATGATTTGCCATGTCTTTCAAGCGCAGCAGCCATGCAGCTATGCCGATTCGCTGACCCAACAGCCACTACAAACGCATTGGAGCTTTCGCCTGGCCGCGGCGATCTTGTTTTTCTGCTTCTTTTCGCTGGAAACGCAGGCTGCTGGCGCCGGCGCTATCGATGACGCCTGGTCGGTCTGTCCGCGCCATATTCGCGCAGCCGAGTCGCAGCATAGTCTCCCACCGCACCTCTTGACGGCGATCTCCAAAGTCGAATCGGGTCGCTGGCACGCCCAATCCAAGGCAAATCTTGCCTGGCCCTGGACCGTCATGGCCGAAGGCAAGGGGCGATATCTGCCCAGTAAAACCGCCGCCATAGCCGAAGTCCGCGCCCTGCAAGCAAAAGGCGTCAAAAACATCGACGTCGGCTGTATGCAGATCAATCTCTACTATCACCCGAAGGCCTTCGCATCTCTTGAGGAGGCCTTCGATCCGGCACTGAACACCCGCTACGCCGCAAAACTTCTTACAGATCATCGGCGCAACGCAGGCTCCTGGACCCGGGCGATCGGCGATTATCACTCCAAGACCATTTCCTTTGCCCGGATTTATCGGCTCAAGGTCTTCAAAGCCTGGCGGGCGGAGCGGCACGCGGAAAACCGGCGCCTTCGTGCCACCCGTATCGCGGAGCACGAACAACGAAAGGCAAGATTGCGCGAAGCAGCGAAGGCTCGTGAAGACCAAAAGGCCGCTTTGCAGATTGCGGCAGAGCAAAAGAAAACCTCCGGATCAGCCGGTATCTGGCGTTAACGAGCAAGAGGTGAGTTCGATCCCGCTGTGAACTCAAAGGGCGTAAGCTCTGCTTGCTCTTCTGCGGAAACGAGGGCCTGTAAAGCGCCGTCTTTTTGTGCCATTACGCTGACGCTAGAAACACTTGGTCAGCGAGGATGCAAATGGATATCGCACGCGCAAGAGCTGAAACGCCGGGCTGTGAAGAGGTGCTGCACTTCAACAATGCCGGCGCAGCGCTGATGCCACAGGCCGTGATCGATGCCCAGATCGGGCATCTACAACTGGAAGCCCGAATCGGCGGCTACGAGGCGGCCGATATCGCCAGCGAACGCGTGGCGGCCTGCTACGACTCCATCGCACGCCTCTTGAACTGTCACCGGGATGAAGTGGCCCTCGTCGAAAACGCGACCGTCGGCTGGTGCCTCGCCTTCTATGCCCTAGACCTGAAGGCGGGCGACCGCATCCTGACCGCCGAAGCCGAATACAGCAGCAACTACATCAACTACCTAAAAGTGGCCAAGGATAAGGGCGTGGCGATCGAGGTCGTGCCCAGCGACGCCAGCGGCCAGCTCGATGTCGAAGCCCTGGAACGCATGATCGACAGCAAGGTCAAGCTGATCGCCATCACCCATGTGCCGACCAACGGCGGCCTGGTTAACCCCGCGGCCGAGGTTGGGCGAGTCGCCCGCTCCCATGGGATCCTCTACCTGCTGGACGCCTGCCAGTCTCCGGGCCAGATCGACCTGGACGTTGAAGCCATCGGCTGTGACTTTCTTTCCGCAACAGGCCGGAAATATCTGCGCGGCCCGCGTGGCAGCGGTTTTCTCTATGTCAGGCGGCCTGTGCTTGAGAGCATCAAACCGCCAATGCTGGACAATCACGCCGCGGTCTGGACGTCGCTGGATTCCTTCGAGCTGCGCAACGACGCGCGTCGTTTCGAAAACTGGGAGTTCAACTACGCTGCCGTGCTGGGCTTGGGCGCTGCGGTCGACTATGCGCTTTCCTGGGGGCTGGATGCGATTGAGCAGCGAGTAACCCAACTGGCCGGCAATCTTCGTTCCGCTCTCACAGAAATCCCCGGCGTAACCGTTACAGACATTGGCGCAAGCAAATGCGGCATTGTCACCTTCACCAAAACGGGTATTGACGCGCCTGCCCTGCGCGCGGCGCTGCGGGCTCAGAATATCAACGTCTCGATCTCAACCATCAATTCGACGCGTATCGACATGGAGCGGCGCGGCCTTAAAGATATTCTGCGCGCCAGCGTGCATTACTACAACACGGAGGAAGAGATCGAACGCCTCTGCACGGCCCTGATCAAATTGTAGTCGGAGAGGACGACAAACGACAAAAATCCGCCAAGTTTCGGCCATATTCCCGGCCGGGATTTGACCGATATCCATCACGATATTCGCACAACACGCCAAGCGGCCGATCAGGCAGTGTGTCGCCCGTCACAGACTGACGGAGTCATGGCATGAAGATTTTCTGGTTAGCATTTCTCTTTTCGACCGCGATCGCACTCGCGGTGACGGGAAGTGCCGTGGCGGGTCAATGCGAAGACGATCTGGCCATGATCGATTCCGCCCTCGCGGCCAGTCCGGCTGTAACGACCGAAGAGCTGATCGAGGTCCAGAAACTGCGCAATGCCGCCGCAACGGACGCGGCGAGTGGCGACAAGGAAAACTGTATCGCCAAGCTCTCCGAAGCGAAGGCAATACTTAAGGTGCAATGAAGCGTAGGCCTTAGCGCGCCGAAGCCACCTCCTGAGAGAACACCCCTTCACTGGGGCTATCGAACCTCCCTGAACTTGCCGATGGGTGCGCGCCCCCCTGCGCATCCATCTCTTTTTTTGTCCTGAGGGACCGAAATCCATCCGCAACAGTTCCAGCAAGCCTTTCAAAACAGACACTGAAAGCGGTCGCGACCAAAAGGCGCGCCACACCACTTTGCCATTGTTGCAGGCTCTCCATCTGTGGCCTTATCGGAGACAACGGTCTATCACCCACCTGTCGGTCAGCACGCAGGGCAAGTTTTATGGAACAGCAGCCACGAAAACACACCGCCGTCATGCGCGATGTTCTGCCACTCAAGGGCCAGCGGGTGCTGGACGTGGGCTGCGGCAACGGCGGTCTGGTGCGTTTCATGACCCGCCAGGGCGCCCGAGTGACCGGGCTGGAGTGCTCCGAAGGGCAACTCGCACGGGCGCATGCCGCCGAACCGGCTGGCGAAGAGGACTATCTCTCTGGCGTCGGCCAGGAGCTACCATTCGAGGACAACACGCTGGATGCGGTGGTCTTTTTCAATTCGCTTCATCACATCCCGATAGACGACCAACCTGCGGCCCTGGAGGAGGCGCTCCGTGTTCTCAGGCCCGGCGGTGAAGTCTACATTCTGGAGCCCATAGCAGAAGGCGCCTTTTTCGAGATGATGCGCCCGATCGAGGATGAAACCGAGGTTCGCGCCCATGCTTACGAGGCCATCCTGGCGGCGGCCAAGACAGCAAGCGTCTCCGAGCACCGCGAGCTCAGCTATGCCGCGCCTTTACGTTATGACAGCTTCGAAGCCTGCCGGGATGGGATGATCGCCGTGGATGAGAAACGCCGGACAGCCGTGGAGGCAGAAGGCGAAAAGCTGCGCGAGGCTTTCGAAGCGGCGGCCGACTTCAGAGACAGTGCTTACCATTTCGCCTCACCGAGTCGCCTGAACCTGCTTCGCCGGCGGTAGCGCTGCCCCTCTTGTCAGCGACGAGATGCATTGACTTTTGTGCAATGCAACGTACTCTGACCCTTCGCTGTGTTGGTTCCCTAGTTTTAGGGATTAAAACGGGAATTCGGTGCGGCCGTTTTCGAAGGGATTCGGAACGGGCTAAGCCGAAGCTGCCCCCGCAACTGTAAGCGGAGAGCGTTCGCCAAGGGAATAGCCACTGGAGCAATCCGGGAAGGCTGGCGATACGCGAAGATCCGCAAGCCAGGAGACCTGCCAACACCTGGAAACAACCGCTGACCGGACGGGGTGTGCCGGGGAGGATTGTATGACAGATGTTTCTTGCGACCGGCCGCAGCCCGGCGCTTCTAATCCCAAATTCGACGACCCTTCTCTCGTGATCGCGGCTGCCGTAACTGCCGGCGACAAGCTGACCACTTCGGTCGAACAACTGGTTTTCGCCTGGCTCTTGAGCCTACCGCCCGAGCGGGATCCAGCCGTGGCCGCCGGGAATCTTCTCGACCATTACGATACTTCGGACTCGACATTGCCTGGAACACGAAGCCGCCACTCGACCCAACGGCTGTTCGAGACCCTGGAAGAAGTCGCGGCCTTTCCGCGAGAGCGGCTCTCCAGGCTCCGCACGAAAAGGCGGCGACGACGCTAACGACGATACCCGCGCTAGAACGAACAGCTTTCAAAGCTGACTTTCCGCCCAAAGAACAGACTGGCTTTGGCGGACGCGTGGTTTGCGGAGCCGGTCGTGAGGAATCGCGGCTCAAGTGGGTCGGACGCTTCGATCAGCCCCGGAGCCTGGAGCCGCTCAAACTCGGGATGCCGCAACAGGTAGTCTGCGAGGCTCTCGGCGACCAATGCTGGCTGATCGAGCACCTCGACCGATGGCGGCAACGCCGCTTTGAAGGCATCGGCGACGAGCGGATAATGCGTGCACCCCAGCACGGCCTTACCAGGAGCGCGTCCCTCCATTCGGCTCAACAGTGCTTCGACATAACCCTCGACCATAGCCGCCAATTCTCCGCGCGGCGCCGCAGCCTCGATACGGGCAACCAGATCGGGACAGGCTTGTTGAATGACCTCGATCCGGGGTGCCCTCAGACCAATTTCCTGGACAAAGGCGCCTGTTTCTACTGTCCGCCGTGTCGCGAAGATCGCGACGCTGCTGCTAACCTCCGGAGGTGGCTCTGGCGCTTGTTGCGATTCCGTATTCCAGGGAACGCCGGCGATGGCCTCAACCATCGGCACCAAAACGCCCAGCACCCGCCGCCCCGGGTCGCCGAGTTCGACATCGCGGCTATCGAGCCAGGTTTGTTGTAGACGGCGTAATGCAACAGCCGAAGCCGTGTTGCAGGCCAAAAGAACCAGTCGGCAGCCCTGAGCGAAAAGAAAATCCACACTGGCAAGGGTCAGTTCGTAGACTTCTTCGGCTTCGCGGCCACCGTAAGGCGCGTTGGCTTGGTCCCCGAGATAGAGGAACTGCTGCTCTGGTAAACGCCCGATCAGGGCCTTCAAAACCGTCAGACCGCCGTCGCCGGAATCGAACACGCCGATCATCTTCGCGAACCTCCCGACCGCGATGCGCAGACCGGGTGGGCGAGCTCTGTCACCCCCAAAGCGCCGGTTGTGGCGGAGACACCAGGCTGCCATCGAAGAACAGGCCGTCGGGCCGGTCTTCAGCCAGCAGCAGAGGGCCATCCACATCGACCACCGCCACGTCCTGCGCGACCACCACCGCCGGCGCCATGGAAAGCGAGGTCGCGATCATGCACCCCACCATGATCTCCATTCCAGCGTCCTGTGCCGCTTGCTTGAGGCGCAAAGCCTCTGTCAGCCCGCCGGTTTTATCCAGCTTGATGTTGATCATGTCGTAGCGTCCGGCCAGCGACGCCAAGGTCGCGGTATCGTGGCAGGATTCGTCTGCACAGACCGGCACAGGGCGCTCGACCTCAGCCAGACCGGCGTCTTCACCCGCAGGCAGCGGCTGCTCGATCATCGCAACGCCGATCTCCGCAAGCTCTGGGGCCAAGGCCACATACTGATCCAGTGTCCAGCCCTCGTTGGCATCGACGACAATCTTGGCGCCGGGCGCCGCCGCGCGAACGGCCCGGACCCGGTCAAGGTCATCCGGACCGGCAAGTTTCAGCTTCAACAGCGGGCGGTCGGCATTCCGCTCCGCCGCGGCAGCCATGTTTTCAACAGAGTCGAGCGAGAGCGTGTAAACTGTCTTGATCAGGACGGGATCAGGCAATCCGGCCAGCTCCCAGGCCCGCTTTCCGCTGGTCTTGGCTTCCAGATCCCAGAAAGCGCAATCCAGAGCGTTGCGTGCGGCACCCGGCGGCAAAGCAGCCTGCAACGCCGCTCGATCGGCGCCAGCCGCCAAGGCGGCACGCTGGCTCTCGATCTGTTCGATCACCCCTTCAACACTCTCGCCGTAACGGGCGTAGGGAACGCATTCGCCGCGACCGGTGTGTCCACCAGCCGTGAGTTCCGCCACCACCACCTCTGCCGTGGTCTTGCTGCCGCGAGAAATGGTGAACTTACCGGCAATGGGCCAGCTTTCGCGCCGGACCTCGAGTTCGAGTGCGCCTAGGCTCATGCTTCCCTCTTCTCCCCAGTGTCAGGACAGCTGATCGACGATACGGCCAACACCGTTGCGGACAGGATCCACCGCCGGAAGGCCGAGCCGGTCTTCCACCTCCTTGAGGTAGCTTTGGGCGTCTTCCTCGGTCATATGAAAGGTATTGACGGCAACCCCAACGAAGCGGGCTTCCGGGTTCGTGAGATAGGCTGCCGACAGATTGGCGGCCATGCAGTCCTCAAGGCTCGGCAACTGATATTCAGGCAGGCCCCGCATATGCTCGCGGGTAGGTTCGTGGCACAGCACCAGTGCATCGGCTTGTGCGCCGTGCAGCAGGCCAAGGCTGACGCCCGCAAAGGAGGCGTGAAAGAGCGAACCCTGCCCCTCGATGAGGTCCCAATGATCTTCGTCGTGCGCCGGACTGATGGCCTCGACGGCGCCTGAGATGAAGTCCGCAACCACGGCGTCGACCGAGACGCCGTTGCCGGCGATGAAGATGCCGGTCTGGCCGGTGGCCCGGAAATCCGCTTTCCAGCCACGGGCGCGCATTTCCTTTTCCATGGCCAGCGTGGTGTACATTTTACCGACCGAGCAGTCCGTTCCCACGGCCAGCACGCGTTTGCCGCTGCGCTTTTTGCCAGAGGCCACAGCAAAATTCTCGCGCGGATGGCGCACGTCGAACATAGAGCGGCCGTTGCGTTCGGCCGCAGCCTTCAACGCCGGCACGTCATTCAGGCGGTTATGCAGCCCGGCGGCAATATCCATACCGAGATCCAGCGCGCGCTCCAGCAGCTCGATCCAGGCATCGGAAATGACACCGCCCCGGTTGGCGACGCCGACGATCACCGTCTTAACGCCCGCTTCAGCCGCCTGCTCCATGGTCATATCGGGCAGCTTAAGGTCGGCATTGCATCCCTCCATCCGGAACTGGCCCAAACACCATTCCGGGCGCCAGTCCGCCACGCCTTGCGCCGTCTTAGCAGCCAAACGGTCCGCTGCGTCACCGAGAAACATGAGATAAGGGTGCTTAATGTCCATCTTCGTGATACCGCACATTAGGGGTTGCTGAAATGCCAACCGAGCGAAGCGTCGCCGCCAGTTTCCGCAGGCGCGGCATGTTGCCGAAAACACCCCCTACTTTGCAAGCCTGGCTTATCGATTCCGGTTAGTTTGTTGCCGCTTTTTGTGCAGCGCCATATCATCCTGGCGAATCTGCGCTCCGCGCCGGCCAGGCGTGCAACGCAGGCTTGCGCAAACAATGGCAAAAAATCCAACAGGTAACCGTTTTGGCCCAATCCGCAACAGCGAACGACGCCGTCAGGGTTTGGGCCCTCGCCTGGCCGATAATTCTCACGAACCTTTCCAGCCCCCTTCTCGGTGCAGTCGACACAGCCGTGATGGGGCATCTGCCCGACGCGGCCTACATCGGAGGTGTCGCTGTCGGCGCCATCATCTTTTCCTTCCTCTTCTGGGGATTCGGCTTCCTGCGGATGGGGACGACCGGCTTTACGGCCCAAGCCTTCGGTGCTGACAATGCAATTGAACTGCGCGCAACCCTTATAAGGCCTTTGGCCCTGGGCGCTGGCCTCGGCATCCTGCTCGTTCTCCTGCAGGCGCCGATCGCGGCGCTGGTCTTCCCACTGATAGATGCCAGTGAGACCGTCACGGCCTTTGCGATCACCTACTATGAAATCAGAATTTGGAGTGCACCCGCCACGCTTATCCAATACGGCGTGATCGGCTGGCTGTTGGGCTTGCAGCGGCCCTGGGCGGCAATGGCGACGCAGATCGCCGTAAACAGCCTGAACATCCTACTGGATCTCTACTTCGTCCTGGAACTGGGGTGGGGCGTAGAGGGCGTCGCGGCGGCAACGCTGATCGCCGAGGTGGTCGGCACCCTCATCGGCCTCGCAATCGTGCTTCACACACTCCGCGGTGTTGGCGGCAAATGGGACCGGTCGGCCATTCTGCGTCGCGACCGCCTGGTCGCCCTCTTTCGGGTCAATCGCGACATTTTCATCCGCACGCTCTGCTTAATCCTGGCGACCAGCAGTTTCACGGCCCAGAGCGCGGGCATGAGCGATGTGGTGCTAGCGGCCAATGCCATCCTTATCAACCTGCAGCATTTTTTAGCTCATGGCCTCGACGGATTCGCTCATGCAGCCGAGATTCTGGGAGGTGGCGCGGTCGGCGCTAAGGATCGGACCGCATTTCGGCGCATCGTCTTAGCGGCAACACGCCTGACGACCATCAGCACCCTGGCCATCGCCGCGGTCTACACCCTCTTCGGAGAAGGCATCATCGGTCTCTTTACCGACATCGACGCCGTCATCGAAGCCGCTGTTGTCTATTTGCCTTGGATGATCTTATCGCCGGTTCTTTCTGCGCCGAGCTTCCTGCTCGACGGCCTCTTTATCGGCGCCACCCGGACGGTTGCCATGCGCAACGCCATGATCGTTTCGCTGATCGTCTTCCTGGCGGCCTGCTATGTGCTGGTTCCAGCTCTTGAGAACCACGGTCTTTGGCTGGCCTTCATGATCTTTATGGTCGCGCGAGCCGTTACCTTGGCGGTCGCTTACCCGGCGTTGGAACGCAGCATCCCCATGCCAGAAAAGCTTCGGGCATAGGGACCATCAACTCGAAAGTTTTGATTTTATCTCAGGCGGCGTGCGCCATGACCGCTGCCAGCGGGATGACCGGCACCTGGTCCAGTTCGCGCAACATGGACTTGGAATCGGCCAGCGCGTCGGACCAACCGTGAAGCGTTACAATTCGACCACCTTCGATAGAAGCCGAACCGCCCTCGCGCGCTAGCGCACCGCGCAGTTTGGACATGATCGTCGTAAAGGCAACGGCATCGCCACGAGCACCTTCCGGGCGCGGGCCGAGATAGAGGACGAGCAGTCGCCCGCAGGCGTCATAACCAGCGATCAGTGAAGGATCTTCGACAGCCGCAGCCATCTCGAGCGCACCTTCGCGCCCCAGAGGAAAGTCGATGCGGCAAAGCGTCAGGCGCAGGCGAATGCCGCGCAGGCGCTTCAGCGTCGCCTCGAGGTCGCAGAGGAAAAGTCCCGTGCTCTGATACTCAAAGCCCGAAAATTCCGTTGCTTGCGTTTCAAAAGTCCCCGCGAGTGCGACTGTCATGTCTACCTGATTCCCTACGTCAAAAATGCCAACCGGGGTATGTTCCGATTCTATGTAGGGAGTCTAGCGCCGAGTTGAAACTGGTAGGTGTGCGAATTATGTGTCAGCCTGCCCCCGAAAGTTGTGTCAGGGCTGGCACACGGGTTAACCATAGTTAACAAAACCCTACCGAATGTACCGCAGGCCGAGGTCTTAAGCAGCAACGGGTAGGCGTAAAATCATTGAAAGTCCGCCATCCTTACGGTTTTCAGCGCGCACATCGCCACCGATCGCCTGAAGATTTCTGCGGACAATCCAAAGACCAATCCCCAGATGCGGGCTCTGTTCCTCGGCATCCATAGACGAATCTTTTCTCGCTCCAGCTGTAGAAGAGCTTGCCGGTGGTGGTAATTGCTGGGGGCGGAGCGACACGTAACGCTCGAAAATCCTCTCTAAATCGCCTGAAGGAACACCAGGACCTCGATCATTTACGGTCAGCCGGCCCCAGGATTGTTCTCGATCTAGTTCGACGATCACAGTCGTTCCACGCGGCGAAGCCTCGATAGCATTGTCGATCACATTTTCTATTACGGTCTCCAGAAGGTCCTCGCCGGCGCGCACGATAACGCCCTTCGCGATCTTGGTTTCCAGAACGATACTGCGGCTATCGAAGGTATTGACATAAGCCGCCAGCATACGCTCGACCAGTTGGGAAAGATCGACCGCGTGCCGTGGCGGATCAAGCAATTCAGCGGTCGCCTGATCGAGGCGTCTGGCGCTGGCAACCAAATGGTCTAACCGATCCACCGACTCCTCGATCACGTCGAGCGCGCGCTGTCCGCGGGGATTGTCAGATGGCACGATCCGTTTCAGAGGCTCCAGCGACTGACGCATGATCGCAATCGGCGTTTTGAAGGCGTGGGCATTGTCTTCCGCCGCCAGCCGGATGCTGTCCGCCGAGTTTTGGAGAGACGAAGTCATGCGGTCGAATTCTTCCGCCACCAACGCCAATTCCGGCACCTTGTTCTGGACGGTGAAATTTGCGCTCTCAAGACGGCCGATGCGGATATCCCGGGCAAGGTCCCGGAAACTCATGAGACCGCGCCAGATACTGAAGAACAGGCCAATGGTCAGGGCAGCCATGGCCAGGTAGATCATCGCCGCCAGCCGAACTTCGAGAGTCTTCCAATAGGGTTGCCCAATCGAAGTACCCAGGAATTCACCAGTCGAGTGCGTCGTAATAATGGCCCAGCAGCCTGCATTGGTGGTGATCGCGGTGATGGAAGTCAGAAGCTCTTCCTTACCGCTGGGTCTCTGGTGCCGAAGGGCAATCGGCGATTCCACCTGGCAACTCTGTACCAGATTGTCGAAAACGCCGCGCTCGACGAGACTGTCCCGCTCGCGGGCTAGCTCGGCGGCTGCAAGAGTCGGTTCGGCGGCCACAAAGTAGAAGGCTTGAGCACGCGCCTCTTCGGCCGGGCGAAACAGGACCTTTACACCACTTTGGGAGGTTGCATAGCGCTTCACTTCGCTGTTCAGCGCCGGCAGAGGCGACGGCCCTTCGCGCTCAATGAGCGGGCGCAGGCTCTCCGCTATAATCCGGCCCTGTTCGCGCACGCTCTTGAGGATCAGGGTTTGTCGGTCCTGGTCGGCCTGCCGGAACTCCGAGTAGAGCATGACCGGCACGGTGACGAAGACGATCAGTAACAGGATAAACTTACCGACAATCGAGTGGAACAGACGCCACAGCGACGAGGGCCGCTTCGACGGCACGCCCGCAAGCATGGGCGCCTCTTCCACCCGCGCCATGGTCAGTTGGCCCCGTATACCCCGGACGTGGTCTCACCTTCCTCATCGCGCCAGCGATAGCCGAAACCGGGATAGTTCTCGATTCGATCGAAGTCGTCATCGACATCGCGAAATTTCTTCCGGATGCGCTTGATGAAGGAACGGACATTCGCCCTGAAACCATCGGTGCCGTAACCAGCGACGAAATCCTTGCCATGAACGATGTCGTAGATCTGCCGATAGGAAACGTCACCACCGGCCTGCGTCGCGAGAAAGCGCACAATAGCGAACTCGGTCAAGGTGAGATCGATTTGCTGATCGTTCCAGAAAGCACGGTTAATGTCGTCGCGCAGCTCAAGGGGCCCACGCTTAAAGCCAGCCGAGCCGCTTTCGCCATCGCCGACCTGAACCGCCGCTGGTTTCGCACCTTCGGTAATAATTTTGAGACGCTGCAGAATGATCGGCAAACGCCGCGATTTATCGATGAAATCAACCGCGCCCCACTTGAGGGCAGCTTCCTCATAAATTTCATCGCTGAGCATGGTCAGAAAAATGACCGGTGTCTGCAGCCGTGCCTCGCGCAGCCGGCGCAGCACGGCCAGCCCGTCAAGCCCAGGCATCCGCCAATCCAACAGGATTGCGTCGGCCGCTTCCTCATTCAAAAGATAACTTAATGCTGAGTCGCCGCTGGGAAAATCGACAACTTCATAGCCTTCTTCGGCCAGATTTAACCCCAGTGACTCACGAAACAAATCGTCGTCGTCGACGATGACAACTCTTGGATAAGTTGCCTCAATAACCATTGGTTGCCCCATTCGCTATTCCGCCTGTGGCGGCTCCTTATCAAGTGATTGACCGCTTTCCGTTGATCTCTGCGCTTGCTTCAGGCGCTCAGATTCACGTTGGCGCTCCGCTTCGCGCAGCAAACCCGTGAAACATGTCCTTGTGAAGGCAGTGACCTCATCGGGAGACTGTTCCTCACTGCTCTGGGCTTCGCCGTTCTCTTCCGCCGTCTGCGGCTCTTCAGTAACGGCAACCGCTTGCTCGCCCTCTGTTGCCCTCTCTCCGCTTTCCGCCTCGTAGGTCAAAAGCCGGAATGCACCACCTTCAACGCTCGGATAGAAAAACACATTCAACATGCATTCCTGACCGCTGTAGGTCCAAATTCTCGCTGGCGACTGTTCGGTCTGCTCAGCAGGTTCGCCGAGCAGAGCCCTCGTCACCGTAAAATCCAGCCCTATCAGCATATCCGGGTCCGCTTCTTCCACCGTTTCAGGCTCGGCCGGCAGTATCTGCGGCTTTCGGCGTGGCGGCGGGGGCGGCGGATCCTGAACGACGATGGCTTCTTCGATCGTTTCCGGTTCGGTCAGATCTATGGGCACGGTCGAGTCAGACTCGATCGAAGCTTGCACTTCTTCCGGGTCTGGAGCCGGTGGATCGAGTTGAGCACAACCGGACACCACCAGGAAAACCGGCCCCACAACGGCCCAAGGACGAATCATATCGCAATTTCCGACACGAGGTCGCAGTGACCTACGTTTGTCGCCTGTCTCTACTTCGATTCAACATCCCTGTCCGTATTATCTGCCGATTTAAGGGCTACACGCCGGGTTTTCTCCCTGAGTTTCCTCAGAGCAGTCCCTTACCCCTACAAGCAAACAACACCGACCGGATGTGATCATTTTGTGTCCGCACCAACAGAATAGCACGCTACGCCGACAGGCGGAAATGTCGTATTTTGTATTAGTTTAATCACTTAATCGTTGGAATCCCCTCAAAAACCACTGTGAATTCATCACGCCGCGCCTGAACGATTGACAGACGCGCCCGCCCGTCCTGAAATCAGGCAAGCACAATGGAGTTGGCAGAGAAGTACGCCACAAAATCCAAAGCTCAATGACACTGGGAGACGTTGTATGAAATTCCTAACCAAATCAGCGCTTGCTGCGGCGTTCATCGCAGGCGCTGGGGCTCCGGCATGGGGCCAAGATGCTGTCGTTAATGTCTATAACTGGTCAGACTATATCGACGAGAGCATTCTCGAAGACTTCGAAAAAGAAACCGGTATCAAGGTCGTTTACGACGTTTTCGATTCGAACGACATTCTGGAGACTAAACTCCTCGCTGGCGGCACCGGCTATGACGTGGTGGTTCCCAGTGGCACTTTTCTGTCGCGGCAAATCCAGGCTGGCGTCTTTCAACCGCTTGATAAATCGAAGCTTTCGAACCTCAGCAACATGTGGGACGTGGTCAGCACGCGTACGGCAAAGTACGATCCGGAAAACGCCCATTCGGTCAACTACATGTGGGGCACAACGGGAATCGGCTATAACGTAAAGCAGGTTGCCGAGCGCATGCCAGATGCGCCGGTTGATTCCTGGAAGATGATTTTCGACCCAGAGGTGATTTCGAAGTTCGCCGACTGCGGTGTTTTCATGCTGGATGCCTCGGACGAGATGATCCCCGCTGCCCTCAACTACCTGGGCGAAGACCCGGACAGCCACGACCTGAAGGTCATCGCCAAAGCGGAGGAGCTTCTGCTGTCCATCCGTCCCTACATCCAAAAATTCCACTCTTCCGAGTACATCAATGCGCTCGCGAACGGCGATATCTGCCTGGCCGTCGGCTGGTCCGGCGACATTCTGCAGGCGCGCGACCGCGCCGATGAGGCGGAAAACGGCGTTGAAGTCAGCTATTCGACCCCGGTTGAGGGCGCGCTGATGTGGTTCGACCAGATGGCCATTCCGAAGGACGCGCCACACGTCGAGAACGCCCATAAGTTCATCGACTACATTATGCGGGCAGATGTCATGGCCAAGGCCTCCAACTACGTCTACTACGCGAACGGCAATAAGGCATCCCAGGAACTGCTGGACGAAGAGGTCATCGGCGACACCGCGATTTATCCGAGCGAAGCCGCGCTCGGGACTCTCTACACCACGACCCCCTACCCACCGAAGGTTCAGCGTAAGGTTACGCGGCTCTGGACCAAAGTGAAGAGCAGCCAATAGCATTGCCAATCCAGGCGCGGCCGATCCATCTGACCGGCCGCGCCCTTGGGTGGCTTCACCCAAGAGCCTGAGCCAATCCGCGAGTTTCGATGGCGGATCTCAGGGAAACAGGGGGAAAGAGGTCATGGCCACTTCGGGAAACGAGGTTCGGAAGAAATGGGAACCTTGGAACGACCCGCAAGAGAGCCCGCACGTCCAGATAAAGGCCGTTAGCAAACGTTTCGGGGACTTCACGGCCGTCGATAACATCGACCTCGACATCTATAAAGGCGAGTTCTTTTCGCTGCTCGGGCCATCAGGCTGTGGCAAGACTACCTTGTTGCGCATGCTCGCGGGCTTTGAACAGCCAAGCCAAGGTCAGATTCTACTCGAGGGAACCGACATGTCCGGCGTTCCGCCCTATCGCCGGCCCGTCAATATGATGTTCCAGTCCTACGCCCTTTTTCCGCACATGTCGGTTGAAAGCAACATCGCCTTCGGACTGAAACAGGACAAGGTGCCCAAGACAGAGATTGAGCAGCGTGTTGAGGAGGTCATCGATCTGGTTCAACTCGGCGCTTTTGCGAAACGCAAACCTCATCAGCTTTCCGGCGGCCAACGCCAGCGGGTCGCGCTCGCGCGCGCCTTGGTGAAGAAGCCGAAGATGCTGCTGCTTGATGAACCCTTAGGCGCACTGGACAAAAAACTGCGGGAACAGACTCAGTTTGAGTTGATGAATATCCAGGAGCAGCTTGGCATCACCTTCGTGATCGTGACCCACGACCAGGAAGAAGCCATGACCGTCTCCACCCGGATCGCGGTCATGGACCACGGCCGCATTGTGCAGGTGGCCACACCGACCGAGATCTATGAATACCCGAATTCGCGCTACGTGGCCGGCTTCATCGGCGATGTCAACATCATCGAAGGACGAGTCGCCGACGTAGGCGAAGGCCATCTGAACGTTGTCAGCGAGCAATCGGGCTGCAACGTTCGCGCGCGCCATGCCGTCGATGCGCCCGTCGGCGCGACCGTCTGGATCGCCTTGCGCCCGGAAAAGCTGGTGATTTCGGTGGATCCTCCGGCCGACACCGCCAACAACTGTATGGCAGGAGAGGTCTGGGATATCGGCTATCTCGGCAATCTATCGATCTACCATATTAAGCTCGATAGCGGCTTGATGGTGACCACGGCGCGAACCAACCGCACGCGGGATGTCGAGCAACCAATCACCTGGGAAGACCGGGTCTATCTAACCTGGACGCCCGATGCCGGCATCGTTCTTGGACAGTGAGCGGAAGCCATGAACCGGAACAAGCAGGATAGCGAGACGCTGAAGGTCGAGTACCTGGACGCCCGCGCCGCCGGAGGCCTGGCGGGTACCCTGGAGGAACTGCACAAGCAGCTACTATTGCTGCCCCCATACCGCTGGATCAGTGCTGTGATAGGTCACTTCGGTCTTAGCGGCCGAGGTCTTTTGATCTCCACGCCTTATATCTGGCTGTTATTGTTCTTTCTCGCGCCCTTCCTGATCGTTCTCAAGATCAGTTTCTCCGAGTATGCGATCAGCCAGCCGCCTTACACGCCGCTCTTCGAACTGGTCGATGAGATCTATATCCAGATCAAACTGAACCTCGAGAACTATCAGCTCCTCTTCGAAGACGACCTCTACTGGCGCGCCTATCTCAACAGCGTGAAGATTGCTGGCATCTCGACGTTCCTGACGCTTCTGGTGGGCTATCCACTGGCCTACGGAATGACCCGGGCGCCCAGGCAATGGCGCCTTGCCCTGCTGATGCTGGTGATTCTGCCGTTCTGGACATCGTTCCTGATCCGCGTCTACGCCTGGATCGGCATCCTAAAAAAAGAGGGCCTGCTGAATCTATTGCTGCTGAACCTTGGCATTATCGACCAGCCATTGACGATCATGAACACGGACACAGCGGTCTATATCGGCATTATCTACTCTTACCTGCCCTTCATGGTTCTGCCGCTCTACGCCAGCTTGGAGAAGATGGACGACTCTCTGCTGGAAGCCGCCGCGGACCTCGGCAGTCGGCCGATCAAAGCCTTCTGGCAAATCACCTTCCCCCTCTCCTTTCCAGGCGTGATCGCGGGCTGCTTCCTGGTTTTCATCCCGGCGTTGGGCGAATTCGTTATTCCGGACCTGCTGGGCGGCTCAGGAACCCTGATGATCGGCAAAACGCTTTGGGCCGAGTTCTTCAACAACCGGGATTGGCCATTGTCTTCAGCAGTCGCTGTCATTCTGCTCCTGATCCTGGTCATTCCGATCGTCGCCTTCCAGAAACTCCAGGAAAAGGATAAGGCGGCCTGATATGACAGATTTCGTGTCCATACCCGCGTGCCGCCTTTCGCCTTGCCTCCGCGAGGCCCGATATGAATAAGGGCCTCACTTGGTTTACCTGGTCGGCGCTGATCCTTGGGTTCGGCTTTCTCTACCTGCCAATCATCCTGCTGGTGATCTTCAGCTTCAACGAGTCGAAGCTTGTGACCGTTTGGGGCGGCTTTTCGACCAAATGGTATGGCGAGATGTTCCGGAACGAAGGTTTGCTGAATGCGGCGTGGGTAACGTTAAAGGTCGCCTTTGTCGCCTCCAGCGTAGCAACACTTTTGGGCACCATGTCTGGGATTATGCTGACCCGTTTCGGCAGGTTCCGTGGCCGCACGCTGTTTTCGGGAATGATCTACGCGCCGCTGGTCATGCCGGAGGTGATCACCGGTCTCTCGCTGCTGCTGATGTTCGTGGCGATTTCCCTCGACCGGGGCTTCCTGACGGTTACGATCGCGCACATTACCTTTTCCATGTGTTACGTCGCCGTCGTCGTTCAGTCGCGCATGGCGACTTTCGATCACTCGATCGAGGAAGCAGCCATGGATCTGGGATGCCCGCCGGGCAAGACCTTTTTCGCGGTCACCCTGCCGATCATCCTGCCCGCCGTCGTTTCGGGCTGGCTGCTCTCCTTCACCCTGTCGCTCGACGACCTGGTCATCGCAAGCTTCACGACAGGTCCGGGTGCGACCACTTTGCCCATGAAGATTTACAGCCAGGTGCGCCTCGGCGTGACGCCGGAGATCAATGCGGTCTCGACGATCCTGGTCGGCTTGGTGGCGACGGGTGTGCTGATCGCTTCCTTCATATCGCGACGAAGCGAAGCCGCAAGGGCGCGCGACGAACGGATGGCCGCCGCGGAGACGTAAGTCTCTTGCACTTTGATTTGAGAGCGGGTCAGACCTTATAGAATTCCCGGTACCACTCGACGAAGCGGGCCACGCCCGTTTCAACCGTAGTGGAGGGCTGATAACCCACATCGTTCTTTAGATCGGAGACATCCGCCCAAGTTGCCGGCACGTCGCCGGGCTGCATGGGCAGCATGTTCTTTTCGGCGGTCTTGCCCAGGCACTGCTCCAGGACCTCGATGTACTTCATAAGCTGCACCGGCTGGCTGTTGCCGATGTTATAGACCTTGTAAGGCGCAACCCCACTGGTGCCCGGATCTGGTGCCGCGCCGCTCCAGTTCTCGTTCACCTGGGCCGTATTGTCGGCGCAGGCGATGACGCCCTTCACGATGTCATCGACATAGGTGAAATCCCGCTGCATCTGACCACGGTTGAACACGTCGATGGGCCGGCCTTCCAGGATCGCCTTGCAGAAGAGGAACAAAGCCATGTCGGGACGCCCCCAGGGGCCATAAACCGTAAAGAAACGCAGACCCGTCACGGGAATCCGGAAAAGATGGCTGTAAGTATGTGCCATCATCTCGTTGGATTTCTTGCTCGCCGCATAGAGGCTCAAAGGATGGTCGACGTTGTGATGCACCGAAAAGGGTGCATTTTCATTGGCGCCGTAGACCGAGCTGGAGGAAGCATAGACCAGGTGCTTCACCTCGTTATGCCGACACCCCTCTAGAATATTAAGAAATCCGACGATGTTGCTGTCGATGTAGCTGCGCGGGTTTTCGAGGCTGTAACGCACACCAGCCTGTGCCGCCAGATGAATCGCCTTCTCCGGCTTGTGGGTCCGGAACATTTCCGCGACGCCTTCATTGTCCTCCAGATCGAGGTGGCAATGGGTAAAGCCGTCATAGGGCAGCAAGCGGTCGAGCCGTGCCTGCTTGAGATTAACATCGTAGTAAGGATTTAAGTTATCGAGGCCGACGACTTCATCGCCGCGCTCCAGCAATTGCAGCGCAACGTGATGACCGATGAAGCCAGCGTGGCCAGTGACCAGAAATTTCATACCAGACAACTGCTTAACGAGTGGTGGGGCAAATTTCGCAAGAACTTAAACGCTCGTCCGGCCTTTGTCGCGCTCAAAATACCAGGGTTTTCAGTTCCGGTATCCCTCGGCTCGAAGGCACGGCGAAGTCTTCGCATGCCAGTGGTTAAGATTTCTTATGCACCAACTCTTCGTTGGCTTTTATGACAGAAAATCGCGGCGCTTTGCCGGTTAGGGAAGGTTTGTGAACCAAACCCGAGGCAATATCCGCTCAAGTCGAAGAAATTGCTGAGCCGACAACCTGAATAATGCGATCCTGAACCTCCGGCTCCAAGTAGGGATGCATCGGCAGGCTCACGACCCGCCCGCTCAGAGCATGCGAAACATGCAAACCGCCCGCACCAACGAGGCAATCGCCGTAACCTTTCTGACGGTCGAGCGTGATGGGGTAGTAGACAGCGGTCGGCACGCCGTTTTCGGCGCAGATCCGGCGCAGTTCGTCGCGTTCTTCAACAACCAGGGTGTACTGCGCCCAGGATGACGTTGCATTCTGCGCCAACTGCGGCGTCTTACAAAGCTGCCCAAGACCTCGATGATAACGGTCGGCCACCGCCTGCCGTTTCTCGAGCTCATCGGACAGAATTGACAGCTTCTGCAGCAAAACCGCCGCCTGAATACTGTCCAACCGGCTGTTCATACCGATACGCACATTTTCGTAGCGGTCGGTGCCTTCGCCGTGAACACGCAGAGATTTCAGACGCGCGGCTGCATCGTCATCTTGCGTGAAGACCGCGCCGCCGTCGCCGTAGCAGCCCAGAGGCTTTGCAGGAAAGAAGCTGGTCGTCGTGTAGTCGGCCAGACCGCCTACCGGTAGGTCATCCAAGGTGGCGCCGAAACTCTGCGCCGCGTCGGCGATCAGCAACAGATCGTGTTTGTCGGTAATCGCCCTGAGCGCGGTATAATCAGCAGGCTGACCGAAGAGATCGACGGCAATCACAGCGCGAGGCCTGAGATCGGAGCCTGTTATGCCTTCGATGGCTTTTTCCAGGCTTTCCGGGTCGATGTTAAAACTGTTTTCTTCGATGTCGACCAGGACAACCTGGGCCCCAAGAACAGCAGGTGCCTCGGCTGTCGCCACAAAAGTAAAGGCCGGCGCAAAGACCACGTCACCCGGGCCGGCGCCCTCGGCCATCAACGCCAACATGAGTGCATCCGTCCCGTTCGCGCAAGTAACAGCATGGCGAACCTGCGCATAGCTGGCCAAGCCGGCCTCCAGCTCCCGCACCTCCGGTCCCAATATAAACTGCGCATGGCTGAGCACACGGGCGATCGCCTCATCCAGCTGCGGCTGCAGGCGGTCGCGCTGAGCTCCGAGATCGATAAAGGGAATGCTGTCGACCATCCGGTCACTCCACAACGTCGCGCACACTACTCAATCACTGAAAGAACTCCGTCAGCCCAAAGTCGGCAACGCTGAAATCGGCCGCTAGAAAGGCGGAGTCGGGTTGCGTTCCAGATGCTTAAGCAAAGAAACAGTCAATGACTTGCCAGGCAGTTGTTCGCTTTGGCAACTGACGCGGCTTTTAGCTGCTAGGCAATCGCCTGTAAATGCGAATGCTGCTTACAGGGCACCAAACGCTCAGACTTCAAAGGCGAGATAGTACATCTCCTTGCCTGCATGCAGAGCTTCTACCTGCTGCATGACGATGTAGCTGTCGCGATCCACGACGACCGCCTCGCCATTGAGATCGCAGATATGCGTCCCCTTCTCGACGAAGTCGAAGCCCTTGGGATCGTCGGTGTAGTGCCAGGAGATGGCGTTGCCCGCGAACTTAGCGATACCGGACTCGTACACGCGCAAAACCTTGGGCGGCTGCTCGAGTCGGCGCGCATCACCTTCTAGAATATTCAGGTGTTTCAGCAAGTTAATGGTGTTTTCGGCATTGGTGTCGATGGTCGAAAAATCGAAGTGTTGGCCGGCTTCGATCACCAGCGACAAGCCGGACCTACGGCTCTTATGATGATACTCAACCAGCGACATTCCATTGAGAAACTTTTCCGCATCCAGCAGCACAAAGGGGGTATCAAGATGCTGACGCATGGCTTCGATCCCCGTCTCGCCGGCGCCCATTAGGATGCCAATACTGGTAGAGGCACGGTTCGTGGAATGGAGATCGATGACATGATCCGAGCGCTCGATGTAAGGCCGGATCCGTTCCTTAGCCTGATACTCGTGTTCATCTGCGCCGTTTTTCGCCCAGATTCGGTTCATATCCTCGAACCTGAAGCGGACCAGATCATCGAAGCCGTCGGCATCGCGGAGGATTTCATAATTCGCTAGAACGATCTGCAGCACGCCCGTGGTTTGCTGCAACTGCCCTGAGCGGATTCCCTCAAGAACGCGCTGCGCCGTCGCAATCCCCGTCACCTCGTTGCCGTGCGTGAGAGCAACCACAGAAACGGTTGGCCCCGGGCTGCCGGAATCCAAAGTTAAGACCGCATCGTCATTCGACGCTTCGAACACATCCGAGAGCGCCTCTTTCAAGTCTTCGAACTTCATAAACACCGAAATTTGCTGTTTTTAGCGAAAGACCGAAACCCAGCTTTTCCTAAGCCTCGTCCGCCTCAACGATCCAGGGTTCAGCTTTACCAGCCGCTTCCCACGTCTGCCAGGCGGGAAGTGCCGTCATCGCCTCGGAGTACGTCAGGACCGCAGGAGTCCGGCTGAGCTCGTAGCGATGCAAGCGATTGACGACGGGCGCATACATCGCATCGGCGTTGCTGAACTCACCGAACAGGAACGGACCGCCCGACGCCGCGAGACAGTCTTCCCATATGGCTTCGATGCGCGCGACGTCCTTACGAACCGCGTCGGAAACCTCGATCGCCCGGACTTCACGGCGCATATTCATCGAGCACTCGATCCGCAGCGCGGCGAAGCCCGCATGCATCTCGTTGGATATGGAGCGCGCAAGACCACGGGCCTTTCTATCTGACGGCCAGAACCCCCGTTCCGGAAAGAGATCCGCCAAGTATTCCAGAATGGCCAACGACTCCCAAATGACCGTATCGCCATCTTTTAGAACCGGAACCTTCTTTGTCGGCGAAAACTCGAGGAAGTGTATCGAATCGTTGTCCTCGTCAAACGGCCTCAGCGTCTCCTTGAAGGGGACCTCCTTGACCTTCATTGCGAGCCAGGGCCTGAAAGACCAAGAAGAATAGTTTTTGTTGCCTATGATCAATTCGAACTCAGCCATTGCTCCGCCTTTTTGGGTAAATCTCTTTTCTCGCCGCCCTGGAGGTGACCGGCCAACCGCTTTTATGTGAAGGCCCTACAGGGCGCCAGACAAATCGGAGTGAGGCTTTGCGTCGCCCAGATCGATCTCCGGCCGGAAAACCACACGCCTCTCGCTAGGAGAAAGCGGCTGCTCGATTTCCGCCAATAGCCTTCTGATGGCTTCGGCACCGATCTCCCGACGTGGCGAGTGTGCCGTCGCCAGCCGCACCGGTAAGCCCTCGAGGAATTCCAGCCCGTTGAAACCGGCAAGCGTAATCTCCTGCGGCACTTCTACGCCCGCCGCCATGCAGGCAAAAAGACCGCCGGCCGCCATGTCGTCGTTCGAGTAGTAGATACAGTCGATCTCCGTGCCTCTCGCCAGCAGGTCGGTCGTCAAGCTGCGGCCAAGCGGCAATGACGAGAAGCGCTCGTCCAATGTCGATACGGCCAGCAGCGCTCCCTGTCGCTCAAGTTCTAGCCGGAAGCCCTCCATACGCTTACGTGCACGGACATCGTTTTCGAGCGCTGCGCCGACATAGGCAAACTTCGATCGGCCCAGTTCGATGAGAGCCCGCGCCATATCGCGGCCTGCTTCGCTGTGCGACAGGCCAACATTGATATCTATGGCATCGCCGTCTACGTCCATAATCTGGACCACCGGGATTCCCGCCCCTTCCAGCAACTTGCGCGACTGCGCCGCCTGTTCGAGGCCGGTGACGATCATGCCGGCCGGCCTCCAGGACAGCATGTCACGGATGATCGCTTTCTCCGTGGCCTCGTCGTAATTGGAAATGCCGAATACCGGTTGTTTGCCGCTTTCCTGAATCGCCTCGGAGATCCCCGCCAAAACCTCCGCGAAAACGATATTCGACATGGAAGGCACCACCACGCCGATCAGGTTGGTCGATTGGGATGACAGAGATGTCGCCAGATGGTTCGTGACATATCCGATTTCCTCGGCGGCCTGTAAAACCTTGCCGATGTTGCGTTCGGAAACATCCGCGGCCCCACGCAGGGCGCGGGATGCGGTCATCTTGCTGACCCCGGCCAGGGCCGCAACCTCTACCAGTGTCGGCCTCGTCTTCACGAGGCTTCCCTCCCCGCGAGAGGTTTATGAGCATTCCGGTCGCGGATTGACTCTCTCCTCAGGATTCCGTAGGAATAGCAGCAACTGGTATCGATACCGGTATCGATACCAGTTGTCCAGTTTCAAAACCGCAATCCAGATCAGTGTTTGAAGGAACCGCCTATGACCGAGCCTCTGAAAACAGCCGTTATCGGCCTTGGTTCCATGGGTTGGGGCGCGGCGGTTTCGCTGTTGAGAGCCGGGTTCCCCACTATCGGTGTGGATGTGCGGCCCGACGCCCTAGCAGCCTTCGAAGAGGCCGGTGGCCAAACCGCGAAGCAGCCGAATGAAGCTGTCGGGGGAGCCGACGTCGTGTTTCTCTTCGTTGTCAATGCAGAGCAGGTCGAAGAGGTTCTATTCGGTTCGCAGGGCGCCATCGGCGCTGCAAAGCCTGGCACGACCTTTGTGCTCTGTGTCACCATGCCGCCGTCCTATACAGTCGCCGTGGCCGCCCGCCTCAAAGCCGCCAGCATGAATGTCATCGACGCGCCAGTGTCGGGCGGCGCGGAAAAAGCGCTGAAGGGCGAAATGTCGATCATGGCGTCGGGCGCACCGGAAGCCTTCGCGCAAGTGCGGCCCGCGCTGGACGCGGTTGCGACCAAAATCTTCGAATTGGGCCCTGAACCGGGTATTGGCTCCCGGGTCAAGATGATCAATCAACTGCTGGCCGGCGTGCACATTGCGGCAATGGGCGAAGCGCTCACGCTTGGCATCAAAACTGGCCTGGATGCCAAAACGCTCTACGAGGTCATCGTGGAATGCGCCGGTAACTCCTGGATGTTCGAAAACCGGGGCAAACATGTCGTCGAGGGTGACTACAGACCAAAATCTGCCGTCGATATTTTCGTTAAAGATCTGGGAATCGTCACCTCGGAAGGTGATGCGGCCGAGTTTCCCCTGCCCCTCTCGAAAACCGCGCTTTCGCTTTTCGAGGAGGCCAAGGCAGAAGGTTACGGACGAGAAGACGATTCAGCCGTCGCAAAGATATACGCCGCCAAGGGTAAGGTCTCCTTGCCGCAAGAGAACAGGAAGGAAGATTCATGAGCGTCGTGTTAGGATGTATCGCCGACGACTTTACCGGCGCCACCGACCTGGCCGGACTACTGGCGCGCAGCGGCGTCCGGGTTTCACTCCGGCTCGGCGTGCCCGACGCAGCGCCCGATCAAGTCGAAATCTCCAGCTTTGAAGTCATCGCCCTGAAATGCCGGACCGCGCCGGTACAGGAAGCAGTCGCGGAAACCAAAGCCGCACTCACCTGGCTGCAGGCAGCGGGGGCGTCACGTTTCTTCTGGAAGTATTGCTCGACCTTCGACAGCACCTCTGAAGGCAACATCGGTCCTGTCGCCGAAGCCCTGATGGCGGAGCTGAATTGCGATCAGACAATTTACTGTCCGGCTTTTCCTGAAAACGGCCGGGCCATCTTCATGGGCAATCTCTTCGTTGGCGAACAACCGCTGCACGAGAGCCCCATGAAGGATCACCCGCTCACCCCTATGCGAGATTCCAATCTCATGCGGATCCTGGCGCCGCAGGTGAAAGGCCAGGTCGGCTTAGCCAATCGCTTGGTGGTCGCGCGCGGCGTGGATGCGCTACGTGCCCGCCTCGCCGAACTCAAGGCAGAGGGCATCGCCCATGTCGTGGTCGATGCGGTGGCTAACGAGGACCTGTCCATCATTTCTGAAGCCTGCCGGGACATGCCCCTGATGACCGGCGGCAGCGCCATCGCCATGCCCTTACCCGGGTTATACCTGGCCGACGGCGTCCTTTCGGCAGATGCGCCAAAGCCGAGCAAACCTTCGCTCGCGGCGGGTCAAATCGTGCTATCCGGCAGTTGCTCCGCCATGACCCGCAAACAGGTCGCGGCTTTCACGAGTGAGGCAAACGCATTGAAGCTGGATCCACTCGCCCTTGCCAACGACGGGCTTTCGGCCGCGCAAGAGTGGCTCGCGGGGCAGCCAGCCGAAACCGCGAAGATCATCTACGCGACGGCCGAACCGGCAGAGGTATCGGCAGCGCAGGAACGGCTCGGCGTCGAACGTGCCGGCGAGGTGGTCGAGGATGCGCTCGCCGCCCTCGCGGTTCAGGCGCGGGACTCCGGCGTGCGGCGCTTCGTGGTCGCAGGTGGAGAGACCTCGGGCGCGGTCACCAACGCCCTGGGCGTAAAGCAAATGACGATCGGTCCAGAAATCGCACCCGGCGTCCCCTGGACCTGGTGTCAAAGCAACGGCGAAGACATTGCGCTGACCTTGAAGTCCGGGAACTTTGGACAGGAAGACTTCTTCATGCGCGCACTCGACATGCTGGAGGCGTCATGAGCGAAGAAGCCAAAGTTCGGGAAGACATGTGCCGGCTCGCGAAGTCAATGTTCGACCGTGGCCTGACCGGCGGCGCCTCTGGCAATGTTTCGGCGCGGCTTTCAGATGGCCGGCTTCTGGTATCTCCCACTGGTTCCTGCTTCGGCTTTCTGGACCCCAGCCGTCTCTCGCTCTTCGATGCCGAGGGCAATCATATTGGCGGGGACAAGCCGACCAAGGAGATGCCGCTGCACGCCGCATTTTACGAGACGCGTGGCGCGAAAACCGGTGCAGTGGTGCATCTCCATTCGAGTCATTCCGTCGCTCTGTCCCTTTTGCCTGAAGTCGACCCGGAAAACATGCTGCCGCCGCTAACCGCTTACTCGGTTATGCGGCTGGGCAAGGTGAAACTTCTGCCCTACTTCATGCCCGGCGATCCGGCCATGGGCGATGCCATTAAGGGCTTGGCTGGAAAGCGGAGCGCCGTGGTGCTCGCTCATCACGGTCCTGTCGTGGCGGGCAAAGACCTGGAAGCCGCCGTCTATGCCATCGAAGAGCTGGAGGAGACGGCTAAGCTCGCGCTGCTAACACGCGGCGCCAATCCCGCGCTGCTCAATGCGGCGCAGATCGGCGCCATCGTCGATAAATTTGATGTGGATTGGGACTCATGACTGGCTTTTCCGCGAACCTGGGCTTTCTTTGGACGGAACTTTCTTTGCCGGAGGCCATTCGTGCCGCCGGTCGTGCGGGCTTCGACGCGGTCGAGTGCCACTGGCCTTACGACACGCCGGCCGAGGACATCACCGCCGCGCTGGAAGAGACGGGCCTGCGCATGCTGGGTCTCAACACCCTGCGCGGAAACACGGACAATGGCGATAACGGTCTCGCGGCACTGCCAGGGCGGGAAGACGAAGCCCGGGCGGCCATCGATCAGGCCGTTGCTTACGCCAGCGCTATCAAAACGCCGAACATTCATGTCATGGCGGGTTTCGCCGCGGGAGACGCAGCGCGGCAGACCTTCATCGACAATCTGCGCTACGCCTGTAACGCCGCAGCGCCCCATGGCATCACGATCCTGATCGAACCGCTGAACCACCACGATGCGCCGAGCTATTTCCTGAATACAGCCGATCAGGCTGGGGAGATCATCACAGCCGTCGGTGCGGACAACATCAAGCTGATGTTCGACTGCTATCACATCCAAATCATGCAGGGCGACATGACCCGCCGCCTGGAACAATTCATGCCGATCATCGGCCATATTCAGATCGCGGCGGTGCCGTCACGGGCTGAGCCAGACGACGGCGAACTGGACTATCGGCACGTCATGCGGACAATCCGCGCACTCGGCTTCGAGAACCCGGTTGGCGCAGAATATAGGCCGGCGACCACAACGGACGCCGGCCTAGGTTGGATGCAAACGTTAAGCTAACGCTTGAGCGCTCCGACGCCGGAGAAGCGGAAGGCTTCTTTCTCGAGATTGTCGATTTCCTCGTTGCTCAACTGATCATGGGCAACCGTAATACGCCCGAGGAAGACAAGTGGCAGCTCTTCCGAACGCCCTTCCAGATCGGCCTTGATGGCTTCTGCCGTCGCGGCGCCGACGTCGTCGCCCATACGCATCGGCGTGGCATCCAGCTCACCACGGCGGATAGCGTCAAGTTCGAGCCCTGTACCGCCCCAGCCCGTGGAAAAGACGTCCTTGTGCTTTTCTGCCGCAACCTGTGCTTCGACAGAGCCCATGGCCATGGCCGTGTTGGCGTTGTGGATGACGGTCGCTTCGGGATAGGCCTGCATGATCAGGTTCGTACCGGCGAAGCCACCTTCGCGCTGATACTCGCCGTAGTGCTCATAAGCCACGGTCCAGTTGCCCTTCTCAGCGACGCAGTCTTTGAAATCGCCTGAGCGCTGATTATCCGTGACCCCAGGGATTCCACGGTTCATTGCGTAGGTAATGTCCTTACCCAAGCGGTCGATCATGTAGTTGCAGATCACCTGTGCACCGTAAGCCGAAGAGAAGTCGAACCAGACCGCCGGTTGTTTCTTGAAGTGCTTTAAGGGCGTATGGAAGGCCCAGACATAGGTCACGAAGCCATCGTTGCCTGACAGCTTCTCGATGTTATCGGCCTGCGTTGCAAGTTCTGAAGGACCAAAGATGACATAGTCGTAGAGATCTGCATCCTGTTCGACCTGGGTGGCATAGGTCGACTGCAGAGAATGCTCGATCTGGCGGGAAGCGAACTCGGTCGTTTCGTACTTGATGCCCAGTTCGTCGAGCCGCTTGGTCAAAGCCAGATAGTTGCGCGCCCAGAAATCGGAGACATCGGCCGAGGGGTAGATCAAAGCGATCTGCACTGGCTTTTCTAAGGATCCTGCGAATTTCACGGCTTCGCCGCCGGTCGCCGCCTGCAGCGCTTCGAGCTTACCAGGTGCGTTGACCTGTTCGGGCAGCCAGTGATCGCGATCCGCATCATCTGGCAAAGCCTTTAGCGGCAGATCCTGCGCCGCGACAGCGCCTGCCATGACCGCGGAAGCCGCCAAAGCTAAAGCGGCCGACCCAATTGTTTTCGATGCTGTTCTTCTCATTTTTTCCTCCCAAACTTGATGAAGCTTCATTCCCTGGAGTTGGTTATCAGCCGCTCGGCACAGACCCTGTTGAGAGCAATGTCCCTGCGACAAACAGTAGAGCGATCCCCATCACGATCGCACCGCCGAGTTTTGTGAGCTTGATGTTGTCGGGCGTTTTCAGGCTGCGCAGAATTCCCTTCGCGCCGTCCCGATCCTTCTTCTGCAACCAGGTGTAAAAAGCCACCGAAAGAATGATCACGACGCCGGAAGCAACCGACTGCCAGAAGAATTCGATGCGCAGTGTGACCAGCGCGTTGATCATCATGGAGAGCAGCAGGACACCAGCGAAGGAACCCAGCATGTAAGCGCGTCCACCGAACAGCGAAGTTCCGCCAACCACAACAGCCGCAATGACATGCAGGTTGAAGTAGGGTGCAGAGGTCGCCTGAATAGCGTTGAGCTTACCCGTTAGCATAACGCCGGCGAGCCCTGCCATAGCCCCCATCAGAACGTAGGCGTAAACCTTGTAGCGGTTCACGGCGATGCCGGTCATCTCGGCGGATTCCGGATTGGAACCAATCGCAATAGAGTAGCGGCCGAACCAGCTGCGCCGCAGCAGGAAGGCACCGATCAGCAACGAAGCGATGCCGATGAGGACCGGAATCGGCAGAAAGCCTGGAATGCGTCCCCGGCCTATCTCGGTAAGCAAATCGGGGAAGCGCGCCAGAACCAGCCCCTTTGCCAGGACCAGCGCGAAACCGCGATACACCAGGTCCATTGCTAGCGTACCGATCAGATCCGGCACCCGGAACTTGGTGATCACCAGGCCGTTGATCAGACCGAAAAGCCCGCCAATCGCGATGGCCAGCAGGATGGCGACCCAGGCGGGAAAACCGAACTCCTTGATCGCGAAGGCCATGATAATCCCGGTCAAGGCCGCCACCGAACCGATAGACAGATCGATGCCCCGCTGGGTGATGACGAAGGTCATGGCCATCGCCAGCGGCATATAGAGCGCCGCTTCCAGCAGGATGATGTTGAGGTTTGAAAGGCGGAAATAGCGTGCCGGCTCGGCAATTCCCATAAAGGCAAGGATCATCAGGATCATCACCATGGGACCGATGATCGCCAGATAGGGATCGAGCCTTTCCTGTAACCCCTTAGAGGACTCTAAAGCTTTGGGAGCGGATGCGGACATCTGTCTCTCTTCTCCGAATTCAGGCCGCAGCCTCGGTTGCCCCGACGATCATTCCCAAGACCTCCTGACGCGACGACTGTTTCGTGTCGACGACGCCCACGCGCCGTCCGCGCCGCATCACCTGGATACGGTCAGACACAGCAAAGACATCGTCCAAGGAATGACTGATAAGAACGATCCCCAGACCCTCTTGCCGCAGGACTTCAATCAACTTCAACGTCCGCGCGGTCTCTTGAGGCCCGAGCGCCGCCGTCGGTTCATCCATCACCAGTACCCTGAGATCCGAGTGATAGACGGCCCGGGCGATGGCGACTGCCTGACGCTGTCCGCCGGACAGGCTTTCGGTCGGCACATCCATACTCCTCAGGCGCACGCCAAGGCGTTCAAGAAGCACCCGTTCGGCTTCGGCGCGCATCTTCCCATTGTCGAGATACTGGAATCCCAGAAACGACTTGGTCAGCTCGGAGCCCAGAAACATGTTGGCCGCCGGGTCCAGATGGTCCGCAAGAGCGAGCGTCTGATAAACGGCGTCGATGCCCAGTGCGATGGCTTCCGAGTGACTGTTCATGGATAGCGGCTTGCCGTCCATTTCGATGGCGCCTTCGGTCGGCTGATAGACACCGGTCAGGATCTTGATCAACGTCGACTTACCAGCGCCGTTGTCGCCGACAATCGCCAGGACTTCACCAGGGTGAACCTCTAGATCGACATCTTGCAGAGCCGTCACCCCGCCGAAGCGCTTTGAGATTCCCCGCATCGTTATGATCGGATTTGTGGCGGACACTTTTTTCCTCCTGGCATCCGAGACTCTTTTTTGTGGATTGCTTTGGCGGACTCCAAAGCCCACCGCTCGGCTATGCGACAAGAATATTACGCGAAAGTTATCGATAACATCAAGGAAAATTGTTATCGATAACATACATAAACAACCAGCATTTCGCTTAAGCAGCGATCACCTACCTCGTTCGTGAAACCAGGCGAGCGTGAAATCTTTGTATGCCTCAGCAGCGGGCGAGAGAGGGAAACGGCGCGACCAGGCCAATAGTATCCGGTGAGTCGGCTCTATATCGGTAATGGGGATGCTAACCAGGGGCGAACCGTCATAACTGACATTCGATGCAGGGCGGCTGTGCACGACCGAGATACCGTAACCGTTGGCAACAAGACCGCGCAGGGTTTCGAAGGACTCTCCGGTCCTGGCGACCTCCGGATGAAGGCCGCGGCGGTGGAACAGATCGAGCAGGTAGCGCCGGCTCTGGCTGTCGCTGGCCAAAACCAGTGGTTCACCGGCCAAGCTTTTAAGGCTAAGCCGCTTACGATCGGCCCAGCGATGATCCGCCGGCAGTAACACATAAGGTGCGAGCGATGTGAGCGTGACCTGTTCGATTTCCTCCGGCAGACCGATATCGTAATCGAGCATCAGATCGATACTGCCCTCCTCCAGCAATCTCGGCAACTCATCGAAACCGGCTTCGCGAAATCGCACACGTACATGAGGAAAACGCGCCTCGAAGGCTTTGTTCAAGGCCGGCAGATAGTGCGGCGCCAACTCTGCGAAACAGCCGAGCGCAACTTCTCCCGCAACCGCATCGCTATCCCGCCCGAACAGCGCCAGCTCCGCAGCGTGGTTCAAGAGATGCCGCGCCCGCACGATCAGCTCTCGGCCAAAGGGGGTTGGGCTCACGCCCCGCCCCTTCCGGCGCACGAAGATCTGTTGCGCATAATGGGATTCGAGCTGCGCGATCGCCGCCGAGATCGCCGGCTGGGAAATATTCAACGCCAGTGCGGCCTCGGTCACGCTTTCATGATCCGCCGCCGCGACCAGGTACTTGAGAGAACGGAGCGTTAGCACATCAGAAATTCTGATTTATTGAATACAATTAAATTATTTTATCTGAACTATGAAGTCATGCACAAGATTTGCGTCGAAACACCAAGCATAGGGAACGGCCTGGGGTTTTCAGGCGTTACACCGAGCCGGAGCCAGATACAGCGGCTGCTTGAGACTGGGGAGAACAGGCATGGGCAAATCCTACGACGCGATCATCATCGGCGCTGGCGTTATTGGCGCCTGTACCGCCTTCGAAATGGCGAAGAAGGGCCTCAAGACCCTGAGTGTCGACAAAAATGCGATGGCCGGATATGGCTCGACCTCGGGATCTTGCGCCATCATCCGCACCTATTATTCTGTCTTCGACACCTGCGCCCTGGCTTACGAGGGTTGGTATTATTGGAAGGACTGGGCCGGCTATTTAGGCTGCGAAGACCCGCGTGGCATGATCAAGTACCACGACACCGGCTGTCTGGTGATCAAGACCGAGCACAACAAACACCTCAGCAAGATCTGTGAGATCATGGATCGCATCGGCTGCCCCTACGAACACCTCACGCCCGAGCAGATGAAGGCGAAGCTCCCAATCATGGACATGCAGCAGTTCGGTCCGGCCAAGCGGCCTGAGGATCCGGGCTTCTGCGAACCAACTGGCGAGAGCGTAATCGGTGGCGTCTTTTTTCCGCGCGGCGGTTATGTCAGCGATCCTGCTCTCTCGGCTCAGAACGCTGAGCACGCGGCCAAGCAACGCGGCGCTGAGTTCCTCTATAACGCCGAGGTCGCCGAAATCCGCCAAAGCGGCGGCCGGGTGGCAGGCATCACCCTGAAAGACGGCACGCAGATCGATGCGCCAGTGGTGGTCAATGTGGCCGGGCCGCACTCCAGCAAGATCAACCAGATGGCAGGCGTCTTCGAGGCCATGAAAATGAAGACCCGCGCGCTGCGCCATGAAGTCGCCCATGTGCCCTCGCCCGAGGGCTTCGACTTCGAAAAAAACGGCTACGTCTATTCCGACAGCGATATCGCCACCTATTGCCGGCCAGAACTCGGCAACCACATCCTGATCGGTTCGGAAGATCCCGAGTGCGACAGCCGCGAATGGGTCGATCCGGACAACTTTAGCCGCGATTTCACCGACCAGTGGCAGATCCAGGCCATGCGCATGGCACAGCGCTTTCCGGAGATGGGCATTCCCTCGAAAATGAAGGGCGTGGTCGAACTCTACGACGTCACCGACGACTGGATCCCGATCTACGACAAGACCGATCTGCCGGGGTTCTACGTCGCCATCGGCACTAGCGGCAACCAGTTCAAGAATGCGCCCGTCGCGGGCAAGATGATGGCGACCCTGGTCGAGGCTTGCGAGAACGGACTCGACCACGATACGACGCCGGTCCAGTTTCATATGGAGAACATCGACCAGAAGCTCTCCATCGGCTTCTACTCGCGGAACCGGGAGGTCAACGCAGACTCCAGCTTCTCGGTTCTAGGCTAGGGAGGCAGGGCCATGAAAAGCCATACACAAGTAGCAGTCATCGGTGGCGGGGTCGTCGGATGCAGCGTGCTCTATCACCTGACAAAGTTCGGCTGGAGCGATGTCATGCTGATCGAGCGTTCCGAGCTGACCTCCGGCTCGACCTGGCACGCCGCCGGCGGTTTCCATACGCTGAACGCCGACACCAACATGGCCGCCCTGCAGGGCTACACTATCCAGCTCTACAAAGAACTGGAGCAGCTATCCGAGCAATCCTGCGGGCTCCATCATGTCGGCGGCCTGACGCTCGCGACCACGCCCGACCGCATGGATTTTTTGAAGGCCGAGCGCGCCAAGCACCGCTACATGGGCCTGGAGACGGAGATCGTCGGGCCTGAAGAGATCAGAAAGCTCTCGCCCATCACCAACACAGAAGGTGTGATCGGCGCGCTTTATGATCCGCTCGACGGCCATCTCGATCCCTCAGGTACGACCCACGCTTACGCCAAAGCCGCCCGCAAGGCCGGGGCCGAAATCGTGTTGCGCAACCCGGTTCTGGAAACCAATCCGCGCCCAGACGGCTCCTGGGAGATCGTCACCGAGCAGGGCACGATCATCGCCGAGCATCTGGTGAATGCCGCCGGCCTCTGGGCCCGCGAGGTCGGCGCGCTGGCCGGCATCTACCTGCCCCTGCATCCCATGGAGCACCAGTACCTGGTTACCGAGGAGACACCCGAGGTTTACGAGCGCGACAGCGAACTGCCGCACGTCATGGACCCGGAGGGCGAGAGCTACCTGCGTCAGGAAGGCCGCGGTCTGGTGATCGGCTTCTACGAGCAAAGCTGCGATCCCTGGGCGGTCGAGGGCACACCCCTGGATTTCGGCCACGAACTCCTGCCGGATAAGCTGGACCGGATCGGAGACTCCCTGGAGCTGGCGTTCCGGCGCTACCCGGTTTTGGAGCGCGCCGGCATCAAGACCATCATCAATGGCCCCTTCACCTTCGCCCCCGACGGCAATCCGCTTGTGGGTCCAGTGCCGGGTCTGAAAAACTACTGGTCGGCCTGCGCAGTCATGGCCGGTTTCAGCCAGGGCGGCGGCGTCGGTCTGTCGCTGGCGGAATGGATGGTCGAGGGCGAACCTTCCCGCGATGTCTTCGCCATGGACGTTGCACGCTTCGGCGACTGGATCTCGCCTGGCTACACACGCGCAAAGGTGCGCGAAAACTACCAGCGCCGCTTTTCCGTCGGCTATCCCAACGAGGAACTGCCGGCCGCCCGGCCCTACCAGACCACGCCGGCCTTTGGGATCTGGCAGGCGCAGCGCGCCGTGTTCGGCGCTGCCTACGGTATGGAAGCGGTGAACTACTTCGCACCCGAAGGCGAAGAGCTGTTCGAAACGCCGTCCTTTCGGCGCTCCAACGCCTTCGAAGCCACGGCCCAGGAATGCCGCGCCGTGCGTGAGGCGGTCGGAATCAATGAGATCCACAATTTCGGAAAATACCTGGTCAGCGGTCCAGGCGCGGAAGCCTGGCTCGACCGGATCATGGCCGGCCGCATCCCCAAGGTTGGGCGTCTGTCCCTAACTCCGATGCTGAGTCCCAAGGGTAAGCTGATCGGCGATTTCACGATCTCCCGACTCGCAGAAGACCACTTTCAGCTCACCGCCTCGTTCGGCGCACAGGCCTTTCATATGCGCTGGTTCTGGCAGCATCTGCCGGAAACAGGCGTCGAGATCCAAAAAGTCTCCACCAAACGCATCGGCTTCCAGATCGCCGGTCCCAACGCGCGTGAATTGCTGAGCCGGGTTGCGATGGGGGACGTCTCAAACGCCGCCCTGCCCTTCATGAGCATCCTGGAGACCGACATCGGTCTTTGCCGCGCGCTGGTGCAGCGGGTCTCCTACACCGGCGACCTGGGTTATGAGATCTACGTAGACGCCGAGGACCAGATCGCGCTCTACGAAACGCTCAGCGGGGCAGGAGCCGATTTGGGCCTGCGGCCCTTCGGTATGCGGGCCATGATGAGCTTGCGCCTGGAAAAGGCTTTCGGATCCTGGCTGCGCGAATTCAAGCCCGACTACATGCCTGCGGAAACCGGCATGGACCGCTTCGTCTCTTACAACAAGCCGGCAGACTTCATCGGCAAGGCCGCCGCTCTGGCTGAAAAAGCCGAAGGCCCGAAACGGCGGCTCTGCAGTTTCGTCGTCGAAGCCGTCGATGCCGATACCTGGGGCGATGAACCGATCTGGCACGAGGGCAAGGTCGTCGGCTTCGTCACCTCCGGTGGTTACGCGCATCATGCTCGAAAATCTGTGGCCCTTGGCTTCCTGCCGGTCGAGCTGGTCGACGAAGGCCGCGAGGTGGAGATCGAGATCCTGGGCGAGTTCCGCGAAGCGAGGTTGATCACCGAAGCTTTGTTCGACCCGAAGGCCGAACGCATGCGCGGTTAGCCTCAGCGTTATGGGCAGCGAAAACCAATTGTAAGGGCACAATACTGCCGTTTACAGCCGATTCCAACTATGTCAGCATCACTGACATAGTTGGAGCTAAGCCATGCCAGTCGATACCTTTTTAGCGTTGCTGCTGTTCGCCTTCGTGTCGTCAATTACACCGGGGCCCAATAACGTCATGCTGCTGGCCTCGGGCGTGAATTTCGGCTTCTGGCGCACCGTACCGCACATGTGCGGCATCGCCGCGGGCTTCGGTTCGTTGTTGCTGTGCGTAGGCTTCGGCTTGGGCGCCCTGTTGGTCGCCTTTCCGGCACTCAATCTGGTTCTGAAAGTCCTAGGCGGCAGCTACCTGCTGTACCTTGCCTGGCGCATCGCCATGTCGCGCTCCATGGGACAGACGGATGCAAAAACCGGGAGTGCCCCTATGTCATTTGGCGCGGCGGCAGCCTTCCAATGGGTCAATCCCAAGGCCTGGATGATGGCGGTGACCGCAATGTCGGTCTACAGCAGCCCGGAGACACCGTATCTCTCCGTGGTGCTGGTGGCTGGCGCCTTCGTGCTGGTGAATTTTCCCAGTGTCTCGACCTGGGTCGGCTTCGGGACCGTCTTGCGCTCGTTTCTCTCCGATCCGCAAAGGCTGAAGTGGTTCAACATCGCCATGGGCGTGCTGTTAGCGCTTACGATCTTCCCGATGTTGCGTTAAAGCGCGTTAGCCCTTGGCCAGACGCTCAAAATCGTCGTCGCTGTTGGCGCTCATGACGAAGCGGGCATGTTCCTGAAGCTTACGGGTCACAGTCAGGGCCGCTTCCAACGCCTGTCGGCCTTCTTCGCCCCCGACCAATGGCGCCTTGTTCTCCAGAATACAGGTGATGAAGCTTTCGATTTCCTGCTCGAGGGCATCGACCTCTTCATAGCGGTGCTCGGCGATATCCACGCCAGGCAAGACGTTGCCTTCCTTCGCGCGCCGCACAACGTTCAGAGACTGCTCATCAAAGTTGACGCTGAGATAGTTGCTCGGTTGGAAAATGCGCATCCGCCGTTCGGTTTTAAAGCTGATCCGGCTGGCGGTAATGGTCGCAATACAGCCGTTAGCAAATTTGATCCGCGCATTGCAGATATCTTCGTTTTCGCTGAAGACCGGCGCGCCAGCGGCATCGATCTCGATGATCGGCGCATCGATAAGAGATAAGACCAGATCGATGTCATGGATCATCAGATCGAGGATCACGTTGACGTCGGTTCCCCGACCCCGAAAGGGCGTAATGCGCAGAGAATCGATGTAGAGCGGCCGGGTCGCATGATTTCGAAGCGCGGCGGCAACACCCGAAAAGCGCACCAAATGCCCCACCTGCAGGATGCGGTCATGCTCCTTGGCCAATGCAATCAGAGAATCCGCTGCCTCCAGGCTATCAGCAATCGGCTTTTCGATCAGAACGTGAAGGCCCTGTGAGAGGCAATCGCTGGCGACTGCATGGTGAGCGTGCGTCGGCACTGCGATGCAAACCGCTTCGACTTCGCCAAACAGTTCACGATAGTCACTTACGGATCGAACACCGAGGGAGTCTCCGACTTCCTTCGCGCGCGCCGCATCGATGTCGGCAACCGCACAGAGTTCGGCCCGCTGCGAAGCAACGATCTTCTGTGCATGGAACTTACCGAAATGACCGGTTCCGATCACGGCCATCGGCAACTTGCCAGACATTTACTGAACCTCCTAGCCCGACCGAAGCGTTGCCTCAGCCGAATTTTTTGCTAGCGCAGTCCTAAAGACGGCGCTGCGCGAGCACAAGCATTCTTTGCGTATAAATGCCGCTTGTCCACGGGTTAATGAGGGTAAAGTCTGTGCTATCGCATTTCGGACGATTTCAGGGCTTTAGCACCTGTTTGACCAACATTTTCCCAAAAAATTACGTAAAATAGAGACACCCCTACATAGGTGCGGGTGTTACCAGGGGCTTTCCGCTAAAAAAGGCCTCAAGGTTGTCCAAAACTAATTGCCCCATCGCCATACGTGTTTCAGTCGTACCGCTGGCGATATGCGGCGTCAGAACAACGTTATCCATCGCCAGCAAGGCATCCGGCACCTTCGGTTCATCCGCGAAGACATCCAGCGCCGCAGCGCCCAGCTCTTCTGCCTGCAAGGCCGCCACCAGATCCGGTTCCCGCACTACGGATCCACGCGCGATATTGACCAGAAGCCCGGCCGGGCCAAGCGCCGAAAGAACATCGGCGTTGACGAGGTCTTGCGTCCCGGGACCGCCCGCGCAGCAGACCACCAGCACGTCGCTTTCTCGCGCCATTTCCGTTAAGTCTTCGCGGTAGCCCGCATCAACATCCACGAGTGGTTCGGGCTCGTGATAGAGGGGCGTGATCCCGAAGACCGAGAGCAACGATGCAATCTCGCGTCCGATCCGGCCGAAACCCAGAAAGCCGACCGTCTTGTTCCGGATGCTCCAGCCAAGAGCGAGCTTTGCGCCTCCTGCCCAGGTCCCATCCCTGACGAAGCGGTCGCCCGCAACCAGCCGCCGGCTCGCTGCCATGATGAGGGCCACCGCCATATCCGCGACGCCCTCGGTCAAGACGCCGGGTGTATAGCCCACCGCCACGCCTCGCGCCTTAGCGGCTGGCAAGTCCACGGCATCGAGGCCGACGCCGTTGATCGAGATAATCTCCAGGCTGGGCAAGGCATCCATCAGCGCAGCATCGGCCCCGATCGCCCCGGTCGTCACCAGTCCGCGCGCCGCCGAAGCGGCGTTCAAAGCTGCCTGCCGGTCTTCCGCTTCCCAGAGACGATGCAGGGAGTAGTTCGCCTCTAGAGCCTCCATCACCGGCGGCGGTCCGAGGCGCGACAGAACAACGACTTCGGGCTTCACGGAACTCTCCCTCTAAAGCAGCGCTTCGTAAACTCTACCCGACGTCGGCTGTAAAGCCAGCCGCTTCCACAGCGGCAACCGCGCAGATTTCATCGTTGTCGGAGGTGTCACCGGTCACACCGATTGCCCCGACGGGCTTGCCGTCATCGTCGCGGATCAGCACACCGCCCGGCACTGGCACGAGGTTGCCATCGGCCAGGCCGTTTAGTGCATCCACGAAGTAGGGCTGCTCCTGGGCGCGCTTAAAGAGCGTGCGAGTCCCGGCGCCCACGGCCAGCGACGCATTCGCTTTGCCCTGAGCAATCTTTGCCCGCAAGGTTGAGGTGCCATCTTCCCGCTCCAAAGCCTTCAACTGTCCGCCGGCATCCAGGATCGCAACCGTCAGCGGTTTGAGATCCAGCTCCCGGCCTTTGGCCAGGGCAATGCTGATGATAAGGCGTGCGCTTTCGAGTGTCAGATCGGTCATAAAAAATCCTGTTGTTGGGAGGTCGGTCGGAAAAGGCAGATTTCCCGCCTAACGTGTTATTGGATCAGATGGGTTTCGCGCTGTCATCCGCGATCACTGCACCCTTGGCTAAAAAGTCAGCGATCTGATCTTCATGGAAGCCCGCTTGCGCCAGCACCTCGCGGCTGTGCTGTCCGAATAGAGGCGCTGGCCGCTGTACGCCACCTGGCGAGCCATGGAATTTAACCGGTGCACCGATGGTTTTGACGGCACCGGCGACGGGATGTTGGGTTTCCACCACCATCTCTCGCGCCAGGGCCTGTGGATCCTCGTGCATCTCGCGGATTGACAAAACCGGACCCGACGGCACACCCACAGCCTCCAGCGCCGCGATCCAGTCCTCGGTGCTGCGCTTGCGGAAGTGACCGTTCAGGACTTCTTCCAGTTCGAGCCGATTTACCATCCGGTCCCGATTGGTTGCGAAACGCGGATCTTTTCCGAGCTCTTCTGCACCGATCACCCCGAGTGTTCGCTCCCAATTTGTCTGGTTCGCGGCCCCGAGGTTGACCCAACCGTTGGCCGTCTCGAAGGCCTGATAGGGTGCATTGAGCGGATGCGCCGATCCCATGGGGCCTGGCGATTCGTCTGTCGCGAAGGCAATTGCCGACTGCCAATAAGTGTGGGTGATCGCCGCTTCGAAGAGCGAGGTGTCGACCCTTTGTCCTTCACCGGTCTTCAGCTTGTGCGCATAAGCAGATGCGCAGCCCATGGCCGCAAGAATCCCCGCCGTAATATCGGACACTGGCGCTCCGACTTTGACCGGCGGCCGACCCGGTCCCTCGCCGGTGATGGCCATAAGACCCGACATGCCCTGGGCGATCAGATCGAAGCCACCACGATCCGCGTAAGGGCCCGTCCGTCCAAAACCCGAGATCTCGCAATAAATCAGACCGGGGTTAAGCTGGCGCAGGCTGTCGTAACCTAAGCCCAGCTTCTGCATAGTGTCGCGACGGTAGTTTTCGATGACACAATCGGCGTCTTTTAAGAGCCGGCGCAGAACCTCCTTGCCATCCTCCGATTTAAGGTCAAGGGCGATACCCCGCTTGTTGCGGTTCATCATCATGAAGGCGGCCGATTCGCCCTCAATATCCGGTGGCAGAAAGCGGCGGGAATCGTCCCCGCCATTGGCCTTCTCGACCTTAATGACATCAGCCCCCATATCAGCCAGCATCAGGCCACAGACCGGACCGGCCATAATGTGCGCCAGCTCGATCACCTTCATGCCCGCCAGCGGACCACTCGGTCTCTCGCTCATGGCTCAGCGGCCCTTCCAGTCGGGTTTGCGCTTCGCCAGAAAAGCCTCAAGACCCTCCTTGAAATCCTCGCTGGTGTAGCAGAGCGTCACCAGATCATGGTCATCCAGATCAGCCTGCCTCGCCCGTAATCGCCGGAGCCCCTCCTTCGTCGCGCGCAATGTAAGCGGCGCGAAACCTGACATCAGCACTGCAAGCTCTTCTGCGCGGGCCATAACCGCGTCACGGTCTTCGAGAGTTTCCGAAATCAGCCCAATGGAATGGGCTTCTTCAGCTCCAACCAAACGCGCGGTGAAGATGATCTCGCGCGTTCTGCCCGCCCCGATCAGCGCGGCCAGACGAGAGAGATTCTCGACCGAAAGACAATTCCCCAATGTACGCGCAATAGGAAAGCCGAAGCGGAAATCCTGAGCCGCTATTCGAAGATCGCAGGCGGCAGCGATGCCTGCTCCACCGCCGGTGCAGGCCCCGTGGATCGCAGCGATCGTGGGCACGCTGCAGCGCTCGACCGCGCCGAGGACGTCATCCATCTGCTGTTCGTAATCCAGGGCATCCTGAGCTGTGGAGAAGTTTCGAAACTGTGCGATATCCGTCCCGGCGGCGAAGGCCTTCTCGCCCGCACCGCGAAGGACGATCGCCTTTAGCGCGTCGCGTTCGGGCGCGTCTTTGCAGATCTCCGCCAGCCGCCAGTACATGCCAAAGGTCAGCGCGTTGCGGGCCTGCGGACGATTGAAAGTCACCCAGCCAATCGAATCCTTCGCCTCATAGAGGATCTCTTCCGAGTCTTCAGCCACGGCCATGCCTTATCTGTAGAAATAATCAACCAGGAACAGAGGTACCTGAGGAACATAGGTGCAAAGGATCAGCACGACGAGCAAAACCCCGATGAAAGGCAGGTTCACACGGCTCACTTCCCAGATATTAGCCTTGGCGATGGAGCAGGCCGTAATCAGAACCGATGCCACCGGCGGAGTCTGCTGACCGATCGCCAGATTGAGGGTCACTACCAGACCGAAATGAATGGGATCGATGCCCGCCTGTTGGATCAGGGGCACAACGATCGGCACCACCAGAATGATCGCCGCCGCCGAATGCAGGAAGAAGCCGATGATCAGGAAGAAGACGTTCAGGATCGCGAGGATCACATACTTGTTGTCGGTGAAGTCGATGATGGACTGCGCGATCTCCTGAGGGATCTGGGCCCGGGTCAAAAAGCCGCCCATCAATACGGATGCCGCCACAAGCAACATGACCACGGAGGTCTGCATACCGCCCTCGAGCATGGCTTCCTTAAGCCGTCCGAAATCGACTTCGCGATACCAGAGGCCGATGATGATCGAGACGATGACCGCAAGACCCGCAGCTTCCGTCGCCGTCACGTAGCCACCGAAGATGCCGCCGAGAATAATCACCGGCAGAGAAAAGGTCGGCAGAGCATCGAGGAAGGTTTTACGGACCTGTCTGAGATTGAACGCCTCTTCGATAGGCAGGTTGTACTTACGAGCCGAGAGGTAAGCGACGCCCATCAAACCGGCTGCGCCGATCAGGCCAGGTACCACACCGGCCACGAAAAGCTGCTCGACCGAAGTCTCGGCAGAGACGGCATAAAGGATCATGGGGATGGACGGCGGAATAATGATTGCCAGCGAAGCCGACGATGAGGTCACGGCCGCGGCAAAGGCCTTTTTGTAGCCGCGCTTCTTCATCTCCGGGATCAGGATCGAACCGAGCGCGGCGACGTCGGCCACCGCGGAACCCGAAATCTCGGCAAAGAAGAGCGACACGCCGATACTCACCATGGCGAGCCCACCGCGCACGAACCCGATCAGCGCGCTGACGAAGGCGATCAGGCGGCGCGAAATGCCGGAGGCGTTCATGATCGCACCGGCGAGCACGAACATGGGAATGGCAATCAGCGAAAACTTGGTGGAGCCGTCGTACATGTCCAGCGCAACAGTGACCAGACTGTCGACGCCTTCGGTCGCCAGCAAGCCCAGAATACCGGAGATCGCCAGCGCAACCGCAATCGGCACGTTTAGGCAGATCATAGCGACCAGCGCGACGAACATCAGAAAGACGATCATGGCTTCGCCCCTCCCTCGATGTCATCGACTTCGATATCCGGATGCTCCGTAGACTGTCCGCTCAGCACGGCCTTGAAATAGGCCGGTGCGCTCAGAAGCTCCGCAATGATGAAGAGGATGGCTCCGATGGGAATCACTGACTGTGTGAATTGGATCGGCACCCAGGTGAGACTGACCAGGCTTTCACCTTCGAGGACCTCGAGCACTTCCAGGCCCGCCCAGGCCAACAGGATGAAAAATCCGATCACCAGAACCTCGGCAATCACAACAGCCACGGTTCGCAGGCCGCTGGGAAGCGCAAGGATGACGCTGTCGAAACCAATGTGCTGACGCCGGAGTGCCGCCAGCGCCGCGCCGTAATAGGTGATCCAGGCCAACGTGATCGACGCGACCTCGTCATACCAGGACAGCGAGGCATCGAACTTACGGTAGATGACGGCAATGACCACGATGGCCGTCAAACTGATCATCAGAATGATCAGGATCCATTGCAGCACGGCGTCGAGCGCACGCGATATCCCGGCAAGCAAAGACTTTTCCCCTGTGTTCCCGACCGAAGCAGCTTTGGAAAAAAGCCGGTGCCGCAGTGGTTGTCTCGCGGCACCGGCTTATCTTTGGGACTCGGCTTACTTCGCGAGTTCCAGAACGGTCTTAACCAACGCCGCCCCACCGTCGACCGACGAAGAGAACTCGTCGTAGACCGGCTTGGAGGCCGTAACGAAGGCGGCCTTGTCAGCCTCGTTCACCGTGATGCCGCCGTCCTTGAGTTTCGTCAGCAGGTCGGTCTCCAGCATAGCCGCCGTCGCATAAACGTAGGCTTGGGTTTCCTGTGCCGCTTCGATCAAGGCGTCCTGTACGTCCTGAGGCAACTTCGCGAAGTGCTTCTCGGAGGTCAGCACATAAGCAGGCGTGTAGACATGGCCGGTGATGGAAAGATACTTCTGCACTTCCTGGAACTTTGCGCTCCAGATCTGCGCATAGGGATTCTCCTGTCCATCGATCACACCGGTCTGCAGCGCCGTAAAGACCTCGGAAAAGGACATGGGGGTCGGGTTCGCGCCATAGAGCTTGAACATCTTAACCCGCCAGGCACCCTTGGGTGTCCGCAGCTTCACGCCGGCAAGATCGGCAGGCACATTGATCGGGCGGGTGTTGTTGGTGATATGGCGAAAGCCGTTCTCCCACAGCGCCAGGATCTTGTAGCCCTTGGCATTGGCGGCGGGCTGCAGGACCGAGTCCATGATCTCACCCTCAACCCGCTTCATGTGGTCGCGGTCTTTGATGATGTAAGGCATCTCGAAGACGCCGAACTCATCGGACACGGACGACATGACGGAGGACGGCAGCGAAAAGTGTACCTGGCCGAGCTTCAGTTTCTGAAGGAGTTCCTTGTCCTTGCCCAACTGGCTGGAACCGAACACCACAACCTCGGCCTTGTCGCCAAGCTTGGCATTCGCGATGCGGGCGAATTCATCCGCCGAGGCCGCAAAGAGCGAACCGGGCGCACCCACATGACCGAATTTCAGCTGGATCTTCTCGGCATAAGCGGTACTGGAAATGGCGGCCGCGACGGCGGCTGTTGCCAGAAGTTTTATCAGTTTCATTTTTTCCTCCCATTATGCCGTTCTTGTGTCGTAGCGGCTTGAGCTGCGGGAACGGCGCCGCGCAATCCGATGATTTGTCTTCGACCTATTCTGCGGCCTCCTGCCCGACCGACTTGGCGCGCGCCTCAGCCGCGAGGTAGTCAAGCGCCGCCTGCACGCCGCCCCGCTGGTGCGGCACGGCGGCAAGTTCCAAACCCATCTCGACGCCGGAAAGCGTTCCAGCCAGCATCAGATCGTTGAAGTCGCCGAGATGGCCGATCCGGAACACGCGGCCCGCCAGCTTGCTCAATCCATTGCCCAGCGACATGTTGAAGTTGTCAGCGACCACCTTTCGGAAAGCGTCGGCGTCATGGCCTTCAGGCAAACGGACAGCGGTCAGTGAGCTGGAGTAGTGTTTCGGCTCACTGCAGAGAATTTCCAGGCCCCAGGTCTGAACGGCGCGGCGGGTCGCCTCCGCATGACGGTCGTGACGGGCGAAGACATTGTCCAAGCCCTCTTCGTGGAGCATGTCGATGGCTTCCGCCAAGCCGTAAAGCATGTTCGTCGCGGGGGTGTAAGGAAAGAAGCCGGTCGAATTAGGTCCAGTCATATCCTCCCAGGACCAGAAGGCTTTCATGGAGTTACAGTCCTTAGCCGCCGCCAGCGCCTTTTCGCTTACTGCGTTGAAGGACAGACCCGGTGGCAGCATGAGTCCTTTCTGGGATCCCGCCACCGTGACATCGACACCCCAGTCATCCATGCAAAAATCGATAGAGGCCAGCGAGGAAATGGTATCGACCATCAAGAGAGCCGGGTGACCCGCCGCATCGATGGCCTTGCGCACCTCATCCACCTGCGTCGTCGCGCCGGTCGAGGTCTCATTGTGGACCACACAGACGGCTTTGATTTCGTGATTGGGATCTTCCCGAAGGCGGTGTTCGATAGCGTTGGCATCGGCCCCGCTGCGCCAGTCGCCCTGCAGAAATTCCGGCTGCAGCCCGACCTTGATCGCCAGGGATTTCCAGAGCGTCGAGAAATGCCCGGTCTCGTACATCAACACCTGATCGCCAGGGTTCAAGGTGTTGACCAGAGCCGCTTCCCAAGCACCGGTGCCTGAAGCCGGATAGATAAAGACCGGCCCCGAACATTTGAATATCGACTTCATACCGCTGAGCACGCGCAAGCCCAGCTCGCCAAAGGCCGGACTGCGGTGATCCATGGTCGGCATGTCCATCGCGCGGAGAATGCGGTCCGGAACGTTGGTCGGGCCGGGAATTTGCAGAAAATGGCGGCCTTGATTGGACATCTAAACGTCTCCCAGAGGGCTTCTCACCAAACCAAGCTGCGAGGCGATGGCAGGGTCAATCGCAGACCGGTCGGCAGATAACTCTTTGCCCATTTGCCCGGTGGATCGCGGCTTGTCGGGCAAGTTGATTATTGCAATAATGAATTATGAATTCAATTTTTGAGTCAAGCGGATTACGCGAACTCCGGTAATATTGCGCCGGAAACAGCCCGGATTCAGAGCATGACAACAGCGACCAAGAGACACGACGAGCTTGACCTCGCTGTCCAGCGCCAACTGTCATCCGAGATCAGCGGGACAACGCTGTTTGACCGCTTTTCGCGCGGTCGTTACGCGACCGATGCGTCCATCTATCAGATGACTCCGCTGGGCGTGATTGTTCCGGAGAACCTGGACGATGTGCAGAAGACGCTGGCCATCGCCCGCGACGCCGGCGTGCCCGTCCTGCCGCGCGGCGGCGGCACCTCCCAGTGCGGCCAGACAGTCAACGAAGCCCTGGTGATCGACACCTCAAAACATCTCAACAAGCTGATCGAACTGGACGTCGAAAACCGGCGCTGCGTTGTCGAGCCAGGCATCGTCCTCGATCATCTCAACGCGGCCCTTAAGCCGCACGGCCTTTGGTTTCCGGTCGATGTCTCCACCGCCAGCCGCGCGACCATCGGCGGCATGGCCGGAAACAACTCCTGCGGCAGCCGCTCGATCCGCTACGGCACCATGCGAGACAATGTGCATGCCATCGATGCGCTGCTGGCAGACGGTACGATGCTGCATTTCGGCGAGGTGCCGCGGGACCTGGCAACGGTGAACAGCCCCTCGCCGGAGCACGATCTTTTTCGCGATCTCCTGGCTCTGGGCACGCGCGAAGCCGAGGAAATCCGTCTGCGCTTTCCCGAGGTCGCTCGGCGGGTTGGCGGCTACAACATCGATGCCCTCATTCCAGGCGGCGCTGCGACCGGAAACAATCTGGCGCACCTGTTGGTCGGTTCGGAAGGCACCCTCGCCTACTCCACGCGCATTGAATTGAAGCTCTCGCCGCTGCCACGGACCAAGGTGCTCGGCGTCTGTCACTTTGCCAGCTTCTACGAAGCCATGGACGCGACCCAGCATCTGGTCACTCTGGACCCCGCCTTCGTCGAGCTGGTCGACCGCACTATGATCGACCTGGCGCGGGACGTTGCCATGTACCGTCCAACCATCGAACGCGTCGTACGAGGCAACCCTGAAGCTTTGTTGCTCGTCGAATTCGCCGGTGACGACGGCGATGAGAATCTGCGCCGATTGAAACAACTGGGTGAGCGCATCGGCGATCTGGGTTTCGCCTGGGGCCATGAGGGCAAACACTGGGGTGGTGTCGTCGAGATTACCGACCCCGCCGAACAGTCCGCACTGATGGAGGTCCGCAAAGCGGGCCTCAACATCATGATGTCGATGAAGTCGGAAGGGAAACCCATCTCCTTCGTCGAAGATTGTGCTGTCCGCCTGACCGACCTGGCCGACTACACCGAGCGTCTGACCAACATCTTCGAGAAACATGGCACGCGCGGCACCTGGTACGCCCACGCCTCCGTCGGCTGCCTGCACGTCCGGCCGGTCCTGAACCTGAAGCTGGACGAAGATCTGCGCAAGATGCGCGCGATTGCCGAAGAAGCCTTCGACATGGTTGCCGAATACAAAGGCTCTCATTCCGGCGAACATGGCGACGGCATCGTGCGCTCGGAACACCACGAGCGCATGTTCGGGCCGCAGATGATCCAAAGCTTCGAGGAGGTCAAGGACCGCTTCGACCCCGACGGCCTGCTCAATCCGGGCAAGATTGTCCGCGCGCCCAAGATGGATGAGCGCAAGCTTCTGCGTTACGGCCCGGACTACAAAGCCCCGGAGACGCGCAGCCTGCTGGACTGGAGCGCCTATCCCGGTGCGGCGGGCGGTTTCCAGGGCGCTGTCGAGATGTGCAACAACAACGGTGCTTGCCGAAAGCTGAGCGGCGGGGTCATGTGTCCGTCCTACCGGGTCACACGGGACGAACGCGACTCGGTGCGGGGCCGAGCCAACAGCCTGCGCCTGGCGCTCTCTGGACAGCTCGGCGCCGAGGCCTTCACCTCGGACGAGATGATTGAGACGCTGAAGCTCTGCGTCTCCTGTAAAGGCTGCAAGCGCGAATGCCCGACCGGCGTCGACATGGCCAAGATGAAAACCGAAGTGCTTGCGGCCCGAATCGGAACGCATGGCCTCAGCCTGCATGATCGCCTGGTGGCCTACCTGCCCCGCTACGCACCTCTTCTGTCCAAGCTTCCCTGGCTGGCCAACCTGCGCGATCGCGTCCCGGGCCTCGCGGCCATGTCAGAGAAGCTGGCCGGCTTCTCGGCCCGACGGGAACTGCCGAAATGGCGCCGCGATCGCTTCGATGACGGGGAAGCCGCGGCCCGGACCGACGCGGACAGCAGCAAAACAACAGAGCGCGAAGCCGTCCTCCTCGCGGATACCTTCAACCGCTACTTCGAACCGGAAAACCTGCGGGCGGCTATGGCGGTTTTGCAAGCCGGCGGTTACCGAGTGCAGTCCATAAAGGCGGCTGACGGCAAACGTCCGCTCTGTTGTGGCCGCACCTTCCTGTCGGCCGGCCTGGTCTCTGAAGCCCGAGTCGAAGCCGAACGCGTCATCGACACTCTGCTTCCCTTCGCGCGCCGCGGCGTTCCGGTCGTCGGCCTGGAGCCGAGTTGTCTTCTGACGCTACGGGATGAATACACAGCGCTGTTTCCGGATGACCCAGAGCGGAGAGAACAGGTCGATATCATTGCCGCTCAAGCGCTGCTGCTCGAAGAGTTCCTGAGCAAGGAGGCGGAGGCAGGTAAGCTCAAACTCGAACTCCAACCCATTGCGCAGAAGGTGCTGCTGCATGGCCATTGCCATCAAAAGGCCCATGGCGCCCTGACGGCAACGCAGCAGGCCCTGAAGCTAGTTCCAAATCTGGAGGTCGCAACGATCGACAGCAGTTGCTGCGGCATGGCCGGCGCGTTCGGATATGGCGCCGACACCTACGATATCTCCGTGAAGATGGGTGAAGCCTCGTTACTTCCAACGGTGCGTGCAGCAGACAATGATACAATGATCGTCGCTGACGGCACCTCCTGCCGCCACCAGATCGCGGACGGAACGCCGCGCCAGGCGCAGCATGTGGCACAGGTTCTCCTGTCAGCGTTGCACGGGAAATGACTCGCGTCGTGACCTCATTGCGCATTGAATTGAGAAACCCCATGCCTATCATGTAGAACGCGTTACAACAGTGAGAGAGCGGTCGGGGAACCGAAAGATGGCTTCAAGCCCCCTCAAACAGCCGATTGTCCGGCAGTCGTTGCACGAGGAACTGGTCGGGCTCGTCCGGGAATTGATCGTGGACGGCGACCTGCCGCCGGGAATCAAAATTCCCGAGAAAGAGCTTTGCGAACGTTTTGGCGTGTCACGCACGCCTCTACGCGAAGCCTTGAAGGTGCTGGCTTCCGAAGGCCTGGTGACGCTTACGCCTAACCGAGGCGCCGCGGCCAGCCTGATCACCATTGAGGATCTGGAAGAGGTCTTTCCGGTCATGGGCGCGCTGGAGGCGCTTGCCGGCGAACTGGCCTGCCAGCAGATGACGGCGCGGGAGATCGCCTCGGTGCGCTCGCTCCACGACCGCATGATGGAGCACTACCGGCAGGAACAGCTCAAGCCCTACTTCCAGCTCAATCAATCCATCCACGAAGCCATCTTGGCCGGCTCGCGAAACAACAGCCTCATCACCATGTATCGCTCGCTAGCCGGCAGGGTCCGCAGGGCCCGATACTTCGCCAACATGTCGCGTAGCCGCTGGGCTCAGGCCGCAGAGGAGCACGAAGAGATCATCGCGGCGCTAGAGGCGCGAAACGGTGCTTTGCTCGCAGGTATCCTGAAACGGCACTTGCAGAACAAGTTTGAGACGGTCAGCCAGCAACTGGCCGAAATGAGCGATAGCGCTTAATTACTGAGAGACGTTTCGTCAGACAGGACTGAAGCATTACCCGCGGCTATTGCGCGGCAGGCTCCTTAGATTCGTCTGCTTCGGCGGCATCGTCCGTTTCCGGCGCAGACGCCGGATCCGCTTCGAGTTTCGAGATCCGGCAGCCTGTCACCCAAACATCGTAAACCGGATGTTCGACCGCTGAAAGCGCCGGCGAGGATGCAAACATCCACCCCTTGAAGACGAGCCGCGCCGGTTCGTCCGGGCGAATATCGGTGATCTCCAGGAACGCTGTGGACTCCGGTGGCTCCTCAGGCGGCGTTTTCTCACAGACTCTCGCGACAATCTCAAAACTGCCGAAGTGCACCGTCTCGCCGATGGGCGCGTCGAATTCAGATACCCGCGCGGTGATCTTATCTAAACCCTGCATGATGGCACTGGTCACAAACTGAGGCTCTTGCTCTGTTACCCCAACGTCAGCAGGACTCTGTCCTGGTTCAGTGATCACAGAAGGCTCCGCCTGATCGGATGTCTGCGCAAGCAGCGGTGACTGAAAAACAAGCGCGCCAACAGCGATGGCCGAAGCAGCCCACCTCACGGACTTCGTCATTCGCTGTCCTCGCCGCTGGCCAGTTTGGCGGAGGGCGCGGTCTTGGCCGCATAGGGGTTTTCGAGTTTATCGATCAAGCCGCTCAGAACCTCGCGGACCTGCTCCTCGTCACAGCCCATCAGGATCGCGTCTTCCAAGGCGTCCTGCGCCATCTCCTGAATCTCAACGAGATTCTCGTTCAAGACTTTAATCTTCTCCCGGCAAGAGACTGGCGCGCCATCTGGCTGCCGCCACACCGGAATATCTGATTTCTCGTCTCTCGTTGCCATAGCGCGCACGACTACTGCAGCCCGCCTTCCGTATCGGCTTCATCACCGTTCTGCTCCGCAGCGCTGAAGACAAAGCGACCCAACAGATCCACAACGTTGATCGAACCCTGCGTATATTCGATGGCGCCGCCCGCCGGAATGTTGGCGTCATCGCCACCCGGCGTCAGGCTGACAAAGTTGCCGCCAAGCAATCCATCGGAGATGATCCGGGCAGAGGTGCCGACCGGAAGCTTGATGTTCTCGTCGATGTTAAGCACGACCTGCGCGAAAAAGGTCTCGGGGTTCAGTTTCTGCTCGACGACGGTGCCGATCTTGACCCCTGCCATGCGAACGTCCGTTCCCGGCGCCAGACCTGTCGCATCGTCGAACTCGGCCGTCACCTCGTAGCCGTCGACGGTGCTCACACCGCTGCTGTTGAAAGCGAACACGACAAAAAACAACGCAACCAGAATGACGATTCCGCCCATGATGGTTTCGATAATGTTTCTGCGCATCTTCCGACTTTCCTGATAGCTGCTTTGTGCACCCGCTGCGTCACCTCAGAAGAGGCAACCTGAAGCGAAATCTCAGCCCGGTGTCCAGGGCTCGTAGTCGCCGGTGGCTTTATCTCGAGCTCCGCCCTTAAAAGCGTGTCCGGGCGGACGGTAAGCCTGATCGGTCCCCGTCTGGTTCGGCAGATGCTCTTTCTGCCAGGCATGTTTCGCCGGGCCACCCTCAGGCGGAATCTCATCCGTGCCGTGGTGCAGCCAGGCATGCCATTCTGCTGGAACGCGGCTCGCTTCGACATCGCCGTTGTAGTAGACCCAGCGACGCTCCTTGCGCAGGCTTTCGCCATGCACGGTGCCGCCGCCTTTCATGCGATAGTAGCGATTGCCCTGCCCGTCCTGGCCGACCAACTCGCCTTTGAGCTTGGTGTAAAGCCATGTGCCAAACGTGCCGCCAACCATGCAAACCTCTTCATCTCGCCGAGCTCTTCGTCGCGCCGGACTATTACATCTCGAAAGACCTCAGTCCAGCAGCTTCAGACCGCCCCAAACTGCAGTCAGGAACAGGCATCAAACCCGCGTCGGAAGACTTTCCGACTGCCAAACCGGATCTCAGAACTCTATCAGCGACATCTTTACAACTTGCGACCAGACCAAGCGGACCCGGTTGCCCCTCGCAACCACAGCTTCGATCGCACCACTAGATATACGCAAGCGCCTGAGTCCTGCGACAAGATGTTACAAATAAATTAACCATAGTCTGCTAGCCTGTGGATGATTTTCTAAAACATTGAAAAAGATGAATTTATCCCCATATATTACCTATTATAGATAGCTTTAAAATCAGCAATATACAACTTTAAGAATGCGCTCGTTAACGCTTCGTTAAGACAATATCTGGTGACGCAAGGCAAATGTTGTGGTTTACTCCGGTCATGCAACAAGATGTGCTGTCGCGGGGGATTTTTCCGGCGTTTTAGATGGTACTGGCGGGGGCATAGCTTCGGGGAGTCGGGAGAATTTTCCCGCTCGGAGCTTCTGAAATCTGGCGAAACTTACATTTAGGTCAAGAGAGGACACGGCATGCGCATTGCACGTCGCTTCACCGAAGTCGGCAAAGACGTTTATGACTCGATCGAATTCAGAAAGACATCGAGCGAGATCCGCAATCCCGATGGATCAATCGTCTTTGAGGCGCGGGACATAGAGGTCCCAGCTGCCTGGAGCCAGGTTGCGTGCGACATCCTTGCCCAGAAATACTTCCGCAAGCGCGGTGTGCCGCGCAAGCTCACGCGAATCCGCGAAGACAACGTTCCGGCCTGGCTCTGGCGGTCGGTGCCTGACCGGAAAGCTCTGGAAGAGCTTGAGGAAGACAGCCGGATCGGCGGCGAGCACAGCGCCAAGCAGGTCTTCGACAGGCTGGCTGGCACCTGGGCTTATTGGGGCTGGAAAGGCGGCTATTTCGATGCCGAAGAGGACGCGCGCGCCTACTTCGACGAAATGCGCTACATGCTGGCCCGCCAGATGGCCGCTCCGAACTCGCCGCAGTGGTTCAACACGGGCCTGCACTGGGCCTATGGCATCGACGGCCCGGGCCAGGGGCACTACTTCGTGCACTTCGAAAGCGGCGAACTGGTGCGTTCGGCTTCTGCCTACGAGCATCCGCAGCCCCATGCCTGCTTCATCCAGTCGGTCAACGACGACCTGGTGAACGAGAATGGCATCATGGACCTCTGGGTGCGTGAAGCCCGCCTCTTCAAATACGGCTCAGGCACGGGCACGAACTTCTCGCGTCTGCGCGGCGCCAATGAGAACCTCGCCGGCGGCGGCAAGTCTTCCGGCCTCATGAGCTTCCTGAAGATCGGCGACCGGGCCGCGGGCGCTATCAAGTCAGGCGGCACCACCCGCCGCGCCGCCAAGATGGTGACGGTCGATCTCGACCATCCGGACATCGAAGACTACATCGACTGGAAGGTGGTTGAAGAACAGAAGGTTGCTGCTCTGGTCACCGGTTCCAAGACCTGTGAGAAGTACCTGAACGCAGTCATCAAAGCCTGCCACGCGATGGAGGGTGAAGAGACTGGCGAGATTTCCCTCGATCCGCAGAAAAACCCGGTCCTGAAAAAGGCCATCCGGGCCGCGCGCAAGGCGCTGGTGCCTGACAACGCTATTCAGCGGACTGTGCAGTACGCCGGTCAGGGCTATACCTCGATCGAGTTCAAGACCTATGACACGGACTGGGACTCGGATGCCTATCTGACCGTCTCAGGCCAAAACTCCAACAACTCGGTCCGTGCACCCAACGGCTTCTTCGAAGCTGTCGCAAACGACGGTGATTGGGCGCTGTTGCGGCGGACCGACGGCGGTGTCGCCAAAACCATTAAGGCGCGCGATCTCTGGGATAAGATTGCCCAGGCCGCTTGGGCTTGCGCCGATCCGGGCATCCAGTACGACACCACGATTAACGAATGGCACACCTGTCCGGTTTCGGGGCGGATCAATGGCTCCAACCCCTGTTCCGAATATATGTTCCTGGACGATACGGCCTGCAATCTGGCGTCCCTGAACCTCATGACCTTCCGGCACGAAGACGGGCGCTTCGATGTGCCCTCCTACGAGCATGCCACACGGCTCTGGACTCTGACGCTGGAAATCTCGGTGCTGATGGCGCAGTTCCCTTCGAAGGAAATCGCGCAACTCAGCTACGCCTACCGGACACTTGGTCTCGGTTACGCCAACATCGGCGGTCTTCTGATGGCGGCCGGTATCGCCTATGACTCGGACGAAGGCCGTGCCCTCTGTGGTGCCCTGACGGCCACCATGACTGGCGTCGCCTACGCGACCTCGGCCGAAATGGCCGGCGAACTGGGCACTTTCCCCGGTTTCGAAGAAAACCGCGAAGAGATGCTGCGGGTGATCCGCAACCATCGCCGCGCCGCCCATGGGCACAGCGACAACTACGAAGAGCTCTCTGTTCTGCCGGTTCCGCTCGACGCTGATAACTGCTCGGACAAAGTCCTGCTTAAGGCCGCGAAGCGCGCCTGGGACGACGCTCTCTCGAAGGGCGAGAAGTACGGCTTCCGCAACGCCCAGACCACGGTGATCGCCCCCACCGGCACAATCGGCCTGGTAATGGACTGCGATACGACGGGCATCGAGCCGGACTTCGCCATCGTCAAGTTCAAGAAGCTTGCTGGCGGCGGCTACTTTAAGATCATCAACCGCACGGTGCCCGAGGCGCTCGAGACCCTGGGTTACGACGACGGCCAGATCGAAGAGATCGTCGGCTACGCGGTCGGTCACGGCACGCTGGTCGGCGCTCCAGGCGTCAACCACGAGAGTTTGCGGGCGAAGGGCTTCACGGAGTCTGCCCTGCAAGCAGTCGAAGCCAGCCTGGGATCTGCCTTCGACATCAAGTTCACTTTCAACAAATGGACCTTGGGTGAAGAATTCTGCACCAAGGTATTGGGCTTCACCGAAGAGCAGTTGGACGACGTGTCGTTCGAAATGCTGTCAGCTCTCGGCTTCACCAAAGCCGATGTGGAGGCCGCCAACACCTATTGTACGGGTGCCATGACGCTGGAAGGCGCGCCGGGCCTGAAAGACGAACATCTGCCGGTCTTCGACTGCGCCAATGCCTGCGGCCGCATCGGTAAGCGTTTCCTTTCGGCCGAAAGCCACATCCGTATGATGGCCGCAGCCCAACCCTTTATCTCTGGCGCGATCTCCAAGACCATCAACATGCCGAACCAGGCAAGTGTGGATGATTGCAAAGATGCCTACATGCTGTCCTGGCGCCTGGGCCTGAAGGCCAATGCGCTCTATCGCGATGGCTCCAAGCTCTCTCAGCCGCTCTCAACGGCGATCTTGGAATTCGACGAGGACGAAGACGAAGAGACCCTGGCCGAGCAGGTTGCGGAGGCACCGACCAACCAGCGGGCCGAGATCGTTGCAGAGCGTATCATCGAACGCATCATCGAGCGTCAGACCGAGCGGGCGAAGCTGCCGGAACGGCGTAAGGGTTACACCCAGAAAGCCATCGTCGGCGGTCACAAGGTTTATCTGCGGACCGGCGAGTACGAAGATGGTTCCATCGGTGAGATCTTCATCGACATGCACAAGGAAGGTGCTGCCTTCCGCAGTCTGATGAACAACTTCGCTATCGCCATCTCGATCGGCCTTCAGTACGGCGTGCCGCTCGAGGAATACGTCGAGGCCTTCACCTTCACCCGCTTCGAGCCTTCGGGCATGGTCGAAGGCAATGATGCCATCAAGATGGCAACCTCGATCATCGACTACATCTTCCGCGAACTGGCTATCTCCTACCTGGGCCGGAATGATCTTGCTCATGTGGAACCGACCGACGTCATGCCTGACTCTGTAGGCCGCGGCGATCAGGAAGGAAATCTGCCGGAAGACACCCGCGAGGCCGTCGCAGAAACCGTCCGCCGCGTTGCCTCGACCGGCTACGTCCGCAATCAGTTGCTGGTCTTCAATGGCGGCAGTCAGGCCAGCTCGGCCGCGGTCGCCACCGCAAGCAACGTATCTCCCATCACCTCTTCGACGGTCGCGCCTGCAACGGGCGGAAGCGGACCGTCGCCCGAACTCGCCGGCGCGATCCTGTCAACAGCGGAGGCTCCGAGTGGAGCGTCCACGCCTAGCGCCGCCGGTGGGGCCTCAGCCTCCACGTCCTCGTCGGATAAACGCCTGGAACGCGTGCGCGAAGCCCGCATGAAAGGCTACGAGGGCGATCCCTGTGGAGACTGCGGCAACTTTACCCTGGTGCGCAATGGGACCTGCATGAAATGCGCGACCTGCGGCAGCACCAGCGGCTGCTCCTGAGCCAGCCACTCGGGAACAGCCAGTCAGGCCATCGTTTTCCGGCCTGACAGCTCAGAAATGAGTTCTCCCTGTCAACTTCGGGGTGCCTAGCCAAGGCACCCCGATTTTCTTTTTGGACTTGGGCAAATCGTGGCATTGGCGACACGGTGCCGCCATATTTTGGTCTCTTAGCTGAGCAACACTCCGCGCATATTTTTCAATTTCTTTTTTTATCACGAGCACGGATGGATTTATGAGCTCGAACGATTCTTCCGCCGGACCACAAACGGAACGGCTCCCAAAACTATGGGCAGCGCTATTTCTTCTGACCGGGATCTTTTCCGGACTCTTCACGCATTTGAGCATCGAACACATCGACGATGTCGCGCTGTCCTTTGCCCTCTCACAGGGCTTCCTGCTTGGCCCTCTTTTGTTTTTGTTGGGCGTTCGTCCTGGGAAAGTCATAGCGACGGCGGTCTTCGCGAGTGTAGCGGTACTTTGCCTTGGGCTACTCGCCTCTACGTCGATCTATCGTTTCGGTCTTGAATTGTCGGAGAGCGCAGGGCTGCTATTCCTTCTGGCGGGCCAGGCGATCATCTTTACCTACATTCTCCTGCCCTTTTTTCAAACCTGGCTGGACGACGGCGATTTCTCCTTTTCTTACGAAAGACTGTTCGTTCATTCCTGGAATAACGGACTGCTCGCTCTGGTCGGCCTCACCTTCATGTGGCTGTTCTGGTTGATTCTCTTTCTTTTTGCTCTTCTGTTTCAAACAGTTGGCATCGAAGCGATGATACAGCTGCTCAGCGAACCCCTGTTCGATGTTCCAGCTAAAGCCGGAGCCACCGCGCTGGGCATATTCATTGCCCGCGATCACTCGCGGATCGTCGCGGCGCTCAGGGGCATCCTTTTCTCCCTCCTCTCTGTACTGAACCCGGTCTTCTTGATTCTGGCTGTCGGGTTTCTGATCGCACTCTCTGTCGGCGGCTTTGAGAAGCTGTCCGATGTTGTCAGCGCTTCCGCCACGATCCTGTCCCTCATCACCATCGGAGTCGTCCTGAGCAATGCCGTCTTTCGCGACGGCAGCGATGCCTTCGCGGCGAATCGCTGGCTTCGCATTGCCACCATGGCATTGCTGCCCGTTTTACTCTGTTTCGTTGGCTTTGCTTACTACGCCATTCATCTCCGCATTTCCGATTACGGGCTCACGCCGGATCGTATTTGGATCGCGGTTGGCACCGGAATTCTCGCGCTCTACGCAATCGCATATGTCGTCTCTCTCCTGTTCCGTGATCGCTGGATGTCCTTTTGCCGGCGTGCCAATGTCTACATTGCCCTGATCGTCGCGACGATCGCGCTCGCAATGCAAACCCCGTTCGCGGATCCCTTCGTCCTCAGCGCCAAAAGCCAGTATGAACGTTTGGTCAGTGGCACCGCAGATGCCGAGACCTTCGATTATGGTTTTCTCAAGTTTGGACTGGGCGCCCCCGGGCGCGAGGCCTTGGAGCGCATCCGCGAAGATTCGGGTGTCGCGAAGCGTGATATCGTTGTCGCGCAGCTCGACTTGCTCGCAGAAACCCAGCACGAGAGCCAGTGGAGACAGCAAGTTCACGACAGCGCGTCGCAGAGCCAGTCCAGCGTTCTGGGCGACCCCGATCGCATGACGCTGGTGCCATCTGACCTTCAACTGCCGGAAGATCTTCTGGCGGCAAATCTGCCGAACCTCAACTCCACACTGAGGCGTTGCGGAGAAGCCGGCGATCTGAACTGTATCGTCAGCACACTCGATCTGACCGACAGTCCCGGAGACGAAGTTATCTTCGCAACACGAGATTCAGGTAAGTACATCAGCATCTACATCTTGGAGCAGAAGCTTGAGGGATGGCGCTCGCTCAACCTTGTATACAGCGTGACAGGTTCGGTTCTTTGGGAGGATCTGAAATCTGGAAAACTCTCGGCGGTACCGGCCAACTTCCGCGATTTGAAAGTTGGTGATCAGGTCATCCGATACCGTGAATGATCACGTAGAGTTGCGTTACTGCGCAATGCTGGCGAAGCGATGTCTTGATCCGCTATAACTCCTCCCCCAAAGTTTAACTCTATCAGGTGAGGAAGAGACTCCATGGCGGGACAGATTGATGCGCGTTTGGCTGAATTGGGAATCGAGATCCCGGAAGCGGCCGCGCCGGTGGCGAATTACGTAGGCTACGTGATCAGCGGCAAGACGGTTTACGTCTCCGGTCAGGTGACCTTGAAGGACGGCGCGTTTCAGTACCAGGGCAAGCTGGGCGACTCGGTCTCGCTGGAAGACGGCGTGGCCGCGGCGCGGCTCTGCGGCATCAACATTATTGCGCAGCTCAAGGCAGCCTGCGGCGGCGATCTGGACAAGATCAAACGGGTTGTTCGCCTGGGCGGGTACGTGAACTCCACTCCCGACTTCGCCGATCAACCGAAGGTCATCAACGGCGCTTCGGATCTCATGGTCGAGGTTTTCGGCGACAAGGGCCGCCACTGCCGTGCGGCTGTCTCGGCCGGTGCCCTGCCCATGGGTGTGGCCGTCGAGGTCGAAGCGACAGCCGAACTCGAATAGACTTCCAGTCAGCCGCGCGGAACGGCAGGTCTTGACCCGGCGTCTCCCGCGCGGCTGAATGGCGATTATGCCCGATACCACGACCAATTTGACGCCGGAAGCCGCCGAGTTCCTGACGCGCCATCCGGACACCCGGTACCTCGATGCGATCTTTCCCGATCTCGCTGGGGTGATCCGCGGCAAGCGCTATCCCATGTCGGAATTCGGCAAGGTCATGGCGAACGGTCTCGCCTTTCCGGCTTCCGTCTTTATGCTCGACAGCCTGGGGCAGAGTCACGATCCGGCAGGGCTCGGCTTTTCCGACGGCGACCCCGATCGCGTCGCCAAGATCGTACCCGGAAGCCTCTTGCCGGTCACCTGGGCGCAACAGCCGGGCGCGCAGGCGCTGATCACCCTCAAGGAAGCCGACGGCAGCCCCTACCCCTTCGAGCCTCGCAACATCCTTCTCTCGGTGCTGGAACGGCTGAAGGAGCTGGGTCTGAAACCCGTGGTCGCCTTCGAACTGGAGTTTTATCTTTTCGATTGGGAGCGTGACATCGAAGGCGCGCCTCAGCCACCAGTCAATCCTCTGACAAACCAGCGTGACCGTGGCACGCAGGTCTACGGCATGGACAACCTCGATGGCTTCGCCCTGTTCATGGAAGAGGTTACCGCGGCCTGCGCGGCGCAGGGCATCGCGACCGGGGCGATCACCTCGGAGTATGCGCCGGGCCAGTTCGAGATCAATCTGCATCATCTGGACGACGCCATGAAGGCCGCGGATCACTGCGTCTTCTTCAAGCGCGTGGTCAAGGGCGTCGCCCGCAAGCACGGCTATCAGGCCAGCTTCATGGCCAAGCCTTTCCTGGAACAGGCCGGCAGCGGCCTGCATATGCACATCTCGCTGTTGGACGACCAGGGCCGTAATATCTTCGACGGCGGCGCCGATACACCGGCGAGCCCGCGCTTGCTGCATGCATTGGGCGGAATCCTGGAGATGCTGCCCGAGGCCATGGCCTTCATCGCTCCCAACGTCAATTCTTTCCGGCGTTACAAACCCGACATCTTTGTGCCGATCCGCCGTTGCTGGGGTTACGAGAACCGCTCAGTGGCTCTGCGCATCCCGCTCGGTCCGGGCCCGGCCCGGCGGATCGAACATCGCATGGCCGGTGCGGATGCCAATCCCTACCTGACTCTCGCGACGGCCTTGGCCGGTATTCATCATGGTCTAACCCAGCAGAAAGACCCTGGCACATCGGCGGAGGGCAATGCCGGTCACGCCTACGATCCGGACATCCCCTTCCGGCCGCGCCGGGCTCTTGAGCGTCTCGACGGACAGACCCTGCTCGGCGACTACTTTGGCCAGAACTATCTGGAAGCTTATGCTGCCTGTAAGCATGCGGAGCTCGACCGCTTCGAAAGCACCATCAGCCGAACCGAGTACGACTGGTATCTCCAGTCGGATTGAGGGGGCGCCTTATTCGCCGATCAGGCCGCGCAGAGTCGCGAGGTCGACGGGCGCAAGTTTGATGCCCTCCGGCACTTCGAATAGAGCGGCATCCTGCGGACCGCGCTCGATGTTGCTTTGGATCAAGCGATAGTCCCCCCGCACGTCGGATGCCTCTGCCTGAACGGGGATGCCGTCGTCGGTCAGCCAGAGTGTCAGTGTGTAGGGCTCCTTGGCCTCGAGCCGCTCGACGTCGTATTTCGTCGCCGACAGGCCGTTCACCGTCTCTTTGCCCAAGGCTTTGGGCTTCAGGCGCGCAAAGTGCGAGAGATCCGGCAGGGACTCGTGCTGCTGCAGGGTCAGTTCCATCCCGATCCCCATCACGGGTAGGAGATACACGACGCGCTTGCGGTCGGGTTGCAGAATCAGGACCTGCGGAATGCCACCGATCTGGAACTCACGGCGCTCCTTTCCCTGATGGTGGAAAATCTTTGAGGGAAAGCGACGATCGTTGATCTGAAACACCGCATCCGCCGAATAGGATGCCTGGCGTGTGGGAATCTCCGCCGCGTGGCTGGCGGCGAACCCCGACAACAGGGTTGCGGCAAGCAAAGTCAGTCCCACAAGTTGTCTATACAAGCTTCCCATCCACTCCTCTTCAGCTTCGCCAGCAAGAATCACATCCATGGCATCTGGTCAAAAAACTGTGGCAATACCATGTTCTAACAGGCCGCCAGAGCCTAGACTAACGCCTCAAGAATCGTGTCATGAAAACAGGATCCCGCCTTGCCCGACGGAAGCGATAGAATTGCCATCGCGGTCCACTCCCGGATCTCGGAAGTTCCCTGGGCGCAATGGGACGCCTGCGCCGGTGACAATCCTTTTGTCAGCCATGCCTTTCTCAATGCCCTGGAAGAAAGCGGCTCCGCCTGCGCCGAGACCGGTTGGCAGCCTCAACACCTGACCATCACAGACGAAAGCGGCCGCCTCGCCGGCGCTGTGCCGCTATACCTGAAAAGCCACTCTTACGGCGAATATATCTTCGACTGGAGCTGGGCAGATGCCTACCACCGTGCCGGCGGTGCCTACTATCCCAAGCTTCAGGTCTGCGTCCCCTTCACCCCTGCGACCGGACCGCGCCTTCTACTGCGTCCCGATTGCGATCAAACAACGATCCGCAACGGCCTCATTGCCGGCATGATTGAGCTGGGCCGCCGGCACGATGTCTCTTCCCTTCACATCACCTTTCCGAACCGAGACCAGTGGGATCAGTTGGGTGAGGCCGGCCTGCTGCAGCGGATCGGACTGCAGTATCACTGGCAGAACCGGGACTACGGCAGCTTCGACGATTTCCTTGCCGATCTTGCCTCCCGCAAACGCAAGGCGATCAAGAAAGAACGCCGCAAGGTCGCCGAGAGCGGCATTGTTCTCAAGGCGCTAACCGGCGACGAGATCACGCCGCTGCATTGGGACAAGTTCTACGGCTTCTATCTCGCAACCAGCGACAAGAAATGGGGCCAGGCTTACCTGACCCGCGAATTCTTCGACCGCATCGGCGCCAGCCTCGCCGAACGCGTCGTGCTCATGATCGCCGAGGACGAGGGTGAAATCGTCGCCGGTGCCCTCAACCTCAAAAGCGACGATACGCTTTACGGCCGCAACTGGGGCTGCCACGGCAACTACCGCTTCCTGCACTTCGAGGCCTGCTACTACCAGGCCATCGACTATGCCATCGAGCACGGTCTGAAATTCGTTGAGGCCGGCGCCCAGGGCGAACACAAAATCCAGCGCGGATACTTGCCGGTCGAAACCTACAGCGCCCACTGGATCCGCGATCCTGGCTTCAATGATGCCATCGCGGACTTTTTACAGCGGGAGAGCGCGTCAGTGCGGCGTGATATCGAAGCGCTGGGGGAATACAGCCCGTTTAAGAGCGAGTAGCCTCCCGCTCGATAAGCGATCCTGCAATCACCAGACTGTTGTGGTGCGTATCGAAGATGCACCAGTCCCCGGCTTCACCTACCAAAAGGTATTCGAAGAACCATTGCTCACCGATGACATGAAGGATTTCCGATAGCGGCCCTTTGAATGCCGGCCAAGGCGGTGGATTGTCATCCGTGACGAGCATCGTCACGACCGACGCAGGATCGAGCATACTGGCGATCTTCTCGAGGCCAGCTTCTTCGCCATAGTTGAGAGTTCTTGAAGGCACCTTTAAGGCTTCCCACCACCAGATGCGATTTGGGTCTGCAACGAATTCCTGCGCAACCCGATCTGTCAATCTGCTGGCCTCCAAAGCGGTCAGTTCTTTGACCGTCGGAACCTCATTCGCAACCGCTCTGATCGCGGTCTTAAGCTCGTTGGACATTCAAAATAGCTCCAGAGCACTGTAGGAAACGAAGCGCCGAACGCTGTCCATGAATGTTCCCCAACGTACCGAACTTTCGGATACCAACCCGTCATTCACACCCTCGGCTTGGCCCACACATCGACCGGCGGGACGAAGCCAGAGCAGCAATTCATCGACAGGCCTGATTCCCGCATAGGAAGCGTAAGCTACGTCGTCACGTTCCAGGACTTCGGCGTTGAAGCCTTCGCCCGACGAAGTCGCCAGGTCAGAAACGGTCGATGGCGCGAGAAAGCGTCCAGGCCGGCGCCCCGTGAGAAGCTTACGGGCCTCCGGGCTCCCCCGTGCGGTGTGCCGATCGTAACCAGCGCGCGACAAATTCAGATGTGAGTTTGTTTCAGTAGACCTTAAAGACCCAAATATTCTGCGCGTTCCTGATAATATCCGTAAATTTCAGGCAGCGACTCTAAAACTGGATCAGGTAGCGGTCCATACTTACATTGCTCAGCCACGATCCTTGCGACAAAACCACAAGCGTAACTCGCCAGATCTAATGCCGCCGATACCGCCTCGTCGTTTTTCACCCGCTCGTAAAGGGCACTGAAGTCATGAGCCATTTCGGGATCATCGAGAAAGTTGATTAATTGCGGCAATTTCTCATGCCTTCCACTCAGCACTTCATAACCTAACGCAAGGTTCTGTTGTACTTCCGCCTTTACGTCGCCGAAAGCTGTTTGCAGTGTCCATGCTGCAGACGCAACGTCTAGCAGCATCCGCGCTTGAGCAGGTTCGGGTTGGTCAGAAAACTCACTCCACTCAATCAACGATCTGTCCTCCACGTACAGTGACCGAATTGATGCCAGGTCGAACAGCACCGCCCTCTGCCGTGACGTGCACATTTAACCCTGGGTAGCGTTCGCTGAACTGGCGGATTACGCCGGGAGAAGCTGTTGATTTCCCGAGCCCTTGATAACATACATTGCAAACCCCTTTTGGGTTTGAAATATGCACATTGACCGTGCGCCCATTGAGCTGAGCCTCAGTCAAACCCAAGTCATCAATTTGCTTTGCCAGTGCGTTCAAAACGTCTTCCTCAGCATGCCTCGAAGCAATCGGATTGGGATTCGGTGACCGTATTGGACGATCTATGCCATACAGATCATCAAGTGACTCGAGTCCGGCTTCCCGGCGCAATGCAGGTGACAATCCCTCAAACAACTGATCTTCCAAACCTGCGATATCGGTTCGACTAGCAGCAACTGTATTTCGATCTGACAAATTGTGGCGACTGCGGATGCTTGCTAAATCATCTGCATTTGCTGCTGAGGATTTTGGCGTTGGCTGAAGATCATCGTTTTCTGTTTTGGTTTTTTTGCGTGTCGAACGTCGTGGCCCATCTCCCGTCTTCGGCATAGCCGACTGAGGGACCGTTCGGCTACCTACTGCATCGCCGCCACCTCCTTTCGGCTTCCGGGCAACACTCGCCTTCTTCGCCGCTGCAATACGCCCCGCGCCCCTTGTCAGCAACGCAATGAAGGTGCCGACACCCAGTGCCGCAATCGCACCCGCCAGCTTTTTTGCCGCGCGGTTGAGGTCAGCGTCGCTGCGGGCGGTGTTCATAATTTCGAAGAACTCGATCACATCGCCCACCGCAGCGAAGATCGACCAGCCAGCCATCGCGAAGCCAATGGCGAGGAGGAGCACATCAATGGCAAAGCCTACACCGAGCGCATGTGATCCGGCCCAAAGGACCAAGATAGCGACGGTTGTGCCGATGGCCTCCGGCGTGACCAGGTTGGCGAAAGCCCCTTTCATTTCGCCGGGCAGGTACTGGGGCACCATCTCAAGTACTCGGGCGTACTTATCTTCCGGACTCGCGGTGAGAACGCCTGCGGCTTCAAGCGGTTTGATGTCGCGCACCGCCTCGATGGGTAACTCGCCGCCAACGTCTTTTTGCACCTTTGCAGCGCAGTAGCCCGCCGCCAAGAGCGCCAAAGCGAGATGCCCTGCAAACTCACCTGTTTCCGGCAGCTTTTGGCTTTGCGAAATACGTCGGTAAAACAGCCTGAGGCGCGGCAGGTCCGAGGCCCTGACATCCGTAAAAGGCCGAAGAGCGTTTGCGAGCTCGTAGCGGTCTGTAATGAGGAGATGCTGCGGCACGCGACGGAAACCGCTTCGCTTCCCGAGAACGATGAAATGGGACAAACCGTCAAGCGTGAGAGAGTCGAGCTTCGACATCTAAAGCAATTTGCGTTTACGCAGACACAAAATCCGCTGCCTCTCTATCAGCAAATTGCTGATCTCGGCGGCTAGTTTTCTGGCACAGATTTTGAGGCGTTGCGATTCAAACAAAATGCAATTCACTATGATCGGTACAAACACACTCAAAATCTACTATCAGTCGCCAACAGCTGCCATTCTATACAGATCCAGTTGCTGGGCGGCGTAAAAATTTTTGGCTTCAGACGCTCCAGAGCAAGTGAGCATTGCCACCGTTTCGGTGTTCGGCTGTACAAAAAAAACCGCCGCTCCATGGGAGCGACGGTCTTTTCGTCTTTATCTTTCAATCCTGGCAATCAGGAAACCGTTTCAGCTTTCGCTTTGGGTTTCCGCTTTTTGCCGGCAGCCTTTTTTCCCTCCGCCTTGGGTTTCGGATAGGTGAAGACCGGGGCGTTGTCCTTGACGTCAACACGCACGTGCCCACCCTTGTTCAGCTTGCCGAACAGCAGTTCCTCGGCCAGGGCCTTCTTGATGCGTTCCTGGATCACCCGTGCCAGCGGCCGTGCGCCGTAGAGCGGATCGTAGCCGATCTTGGCCAACCACTCGCGGGCCGCATCGGTCAGGTCGATGGCGACGTTCCGGTCGGCGAGCTGTGCTTCCAGCTCGATCACGAACTTATCGACAACCCGAACCATGACCTCAGGTGAGAGGTTCTTGAAGCTGATGATCGAATCGAGCCGGTTCCGGAACTCCGGCGTGAAGAAGCGGTTGATCGCCTCCTCGTCCTCGCCGACCCGCGCCTCACGGCCGAAGCCCATGGCCGGTTTCGCCATGTCGGAGGCACCGGCGTTGGTGGTCATGATCAGGATCACATTGCGGAAGTCCACCGACTTGCCGTTATGATCCGTCAGCTTACCGTAATCCATCACCTGCAAGAGGATGTTGAAGAGATCCGGATGGGCCTTCTCGATCTCGTCCAGCAGAAGCACACAGTGCGGATGCTGATCGATGGCATCGGTCAAAAGACCACCCTGGTCGAAACCGACATAGCCCGGAGGCGCGCCGATCAAACGGGAGATCGAGTGACGCTCCATGTACTCGGACATATCGAAACGCTTCATCTCGACGCCCAGGGAACGGGCAAGCTGTTTCGCGACTTCGGTCTTGCCGACGCCGGTCGGCCCGGCAAAGAGGTAGCTGCCGATGGGCTTCTCGGCATCCCGCAGTCCGGCACGCGCCAGCTTGATGGCTGCCGACAGCGCGACAATCGCCTGATCCTGACCGAAGACCATGGTCTTCAGGTCGCGTTCCAGGTTCTGCAGCGCGGCCGTGTCATCCTTAGAGACCGACTTCGGTGGGATTCGGGCGATCTTGGCGACAACTGCCTCGACGTCCTTCACACCCAGCGTTTTCTTGCGCTTGGATTCTGGCAACAGCATCTGCGAAGCGCCGACCTCGTCGATGACGTCAATCGCCTTGTCGGGCAGCTTGCGGTCGCCGATGTAACGCGCCGAGAGCTCCACGGCGGAACGCAGGGCTTCGCTTGTATAGCGGACCTTGTGGTGCTCCTCGTAGTAAGGCTTCAGGCCGCGCAGGATCTTGACCGCATCCTCGACGCTGGGCTCATTCACATCGATCTTCTGGAAGCGGCGCACCAGCGCGCGATCCTTCTCGAAGTGCGTGCGGTATTCCTTGTAGGTGGTCGAGCCGATGCACCGCAGCGCGCCACTTTGAAGGGCCGGCTTCAAAAGGTTCGAAGCGTCCATCGCGCCGCCGGAGGTCGCGCCGGCGCCGATCACCGTGTGGATCTCGTCGATAAAGAGGACAGCGCCTTCGACCGATTCGATCTCGGAGATGACGGCCTTCAGACGCTCTTCGAAGTCGCCGCGGTAGCGGGTGCCCGCCAATAGGGCACCCATGTCGAGCGAGTAGATGGTCGCCTCCAGCAGAACATCCGGCACATCTTCGTCGACAATACGCTTGGCCAGGCCCTCGGCGATGGCCGTCTTACCGACGCCCGGATCACCGACGTAGAGCGGATTGTTTTTGGTCCGGCGGCAAAGCACCTGAATGGTCCGCTCGATCTCGTGCGCGCGGCCGATCAGTGGATCGATGCGGCCATCGGCGGCCTTTTTATTGAGATCGACGCAGTAAGCATCGAGCGCTTCGTTGCCCTTGCGCACAACCTTTTCCGGGTCGCTCTCATCGTCCGCGCCATGCACGGTGCGGGTCTCTTCCATACCCTCGACCTTCGCGATGCCATGGCTGATGTAGTTCACGGCATCGAGACGGCTCATCTCCTGCTCCTGCAGGAAGTAGACCGCATGGCTCTCGCGCTCGGAGAACATGGCGACCAGCACGTTGGCGCCGGTCACCTCCTCGCGGCCCGAAGACTGCACATGGATCGCAGCGCGCTGCAGCACGCGCTGAAAACCGGCCGTGGGTTTCGCATCGCCAAGCTGGCTGGTGATCAGGCTGGTCAGGTCATTATCGATGTAATCGAGGATATCGCTACGCAGGCTGTCGAGATCCAGTCCACAGGCCCGCAGAACGGCGACCGCATCGGGATCGTCCGTCAGAGCCAGCAGCAGATGCTCGAGCGTTGCGTATTCATGGCGTCTTTCGTTCGCCAGTCCCAAGGCACGATGCAGTGTCTGTTCTAGGTTGTTCGAGAGCATCTGGGCACTATTCCTTCTCTAGCGTGCACTGCAACGGATGTTCGTTCTGCCGCGCATAGTCGATAACCTGTGTGACCTTCGTCTCAGCAACTTCGTAGCTGTAGACGCCGCAAACACCGACGCCGCGCTGATGCACATGCAGCATAATACGGGTCGCTTCATCGCGCGTCTTACCAAACAGGCTCTCAAGAACATGGACGACAAACTCCATTGGCGTGTAATCGTCGTTCAGCATCAAAACCTTGTACATCGCCGGTTTTTTCGTCTTCGGCTTGCTTTTGACGACAATCCCGGTCGAGGTATCGTTATCGTTTCTCCCATTGTCACTCATCGAACTCGCAGCATTCCCTCTTGATAATCCTGCCCAAATCCGGTCGGGCCATGTTACGTCGGTTGCCCTCCTCTCAGCTAGAGAATATTGGGTCAGATTAACATGGGAAAAGGCCTTGAAACTAAAAAGCACGTCCAATTGAACATTCGGTTTACGCGCCAAACAATTTTCGCTGCAAATAAGGCCGATCTATGGCGAGGATGCCTCTTCGCGCGACGAGCGCAGCAGTTGGCAGGTCGAGCCTCAGTGGTTCATTGGCATAACAAACTTCACGTTCCAACTCTGACAAGAATGGACTGACCGCAGATCGCGCCTTTTCAAAGGCTTGCAGCCATTGCCTTAAGACGGCATTCCAAGGCAGAGGCTAAAGGCTCGGTCCCCGGGAGTCCAACGCGTGGGTTGAAAGCTGCTCGGTGATGTAGCTATAGGCTTCATCGATGGAATCGGTCAGCAGGAAAAGATCGAGATCTTCTTTACTGATCGTGCCGAACTCGACAAGCGTTTGAAAGTTAACGACATTTTCCCAGTAACTCTTGCCAAAAAGCACAATCGGCATTTTTTTGCGGATTTTATCGGTTTGGATAAGAGTCAAAGTCTCAAAGAGTTCATCGAGAGTCCCGAAGCCACCGGGCATGACCACCAGGGCCTTGGCGAGGTAGGTAAACCAAAACTTTCGCATGAAGAAGTAGTGGAACTCAAAAATCAGCTCGCGGGTCGCAAAGGGGTTCTCATGCTGCTCAAAGGGCAAAGAGATGTTCAGACCGACATTGACACCACGCGCCTCCGAGGCCCCGCGGTTCGCCGCCTCCATGATGCCTGGACCACCGCCCGTGCAGACGACGAAGCGCCGGTCGACGTCGTCAAGTGACTTCGACCATTCAGTGAACATGCGCGCCAGTTCGCGCGTCGATTCGTAGTAGTGTGAGAGCTCAAGCTTCTTTGCTGCCGCTTCGACGTTCTTCCCCTCGGCCTTTGCCGTGGCCAGTGCGGCCTCCGCCTCTTCCCGCGAAATAATGCGCGCGGAGCCGAAGAATACGATGGTGTCGTCAATCTTGTAACGGCGGAACCGGCTCTCAGGTTCCAGATACTCGGCAAGAATGCGCAGCGAACGGGCGTTCGGACTGCTCATAAACTTATCGTCGTGATAGGATTTCGGTGTTTTATCGGCCATTCAGCCCGTATCCCTTCTGGTGTGGCAATTCTTCTACTTCACGATAACGCCAGAGCGTCAATTAAACCTATCGAATTTCGAACAAATCCTAACTGAATAACGCCCAGGACGGCTTTCAGGGCCAGCCGCATCGCTTACCTAAAGTTAACCACTCGCGCATAGCCTGACCGACGTTCATCAGGAGTTATCCTATGCCCTATGTGGTGCGTGACAGCAGCGGCAGAATAACCTCGGTTCATGTCGAACCCAATTCTGTTGCAAACGAAGAAGTCGATGTTTCCTCGCCAGAGCTGCAAGCCTTTCTAGGGCGCTCCGGCAAGGCCCCGCATGGCGTGGTGAAAGACGATCTCGCGGCCTCCGACATCGATATGATTCGTGTGCTGGAAGATCTGATTGCCGTCTTGATCGATAAGCGCGTCATCGTCATGACCGATCTGCCCGCCGCTGCGCAAAAGAAGCTCTCCCGTCGCTATGGTCTGCGCAGCAAACTGACGGATCTCGGCTCGATCGTCGCCGACAACGAAGAGTTGATGCTGCCCTGATCGCTCCGGCTCAGTGCGACCTATTGCCAGAAACTATATAAAAATGTATGTGTTTTGATCTGTTAGACCTTACAGACAGATCTAACCTATGGCAAAACCAGGCATCGCTCGACCGGGCGAACAGGAACCTAAACCCCGGATCGTTCAGTTCAACAACCGGCGATACTCGATCCGGCTAGAACCGGTCTTTTGGCGCGCGCTCGAAGACCTGGCGACCCGCAGCCGCCAGCGCCTTGGCCGCTTCGTGGCCGAGCTGGAAGAAACCTATCAAGGCAAGAACTTCTCCTCGTTTTTGCGGGTCTTTTGCATGCTGGACGCCGAACGCGGTCTAGCCGAACGTCAGTTGGGTGACGGCAGGGCGTCGCTCGTTGAGCTGATCGAAGCCTGCCCTGCTCCCGGGGTTATTCTATCTCACGACAGGACCATAATCGCGAGCAACTCAGCTTTCACCCGATGGCTGGGCATGCCCGACGCGCCGGTCGTCGGTTCCGACCTGACAGCGGTGGTCCAGGTAAGAACCCGCCGCTCCCTCAACGAAGTCTGGCAGGAGATGGTTAACGGAGGAGCGTCCCACATCGACGCCCGCATTCTTCACGTGGCACCGGGGCGCGTTTCTACTGCTCAGGGGCGGATCCTCGCCTTACCCTCAGACGATCCGCTCAGGTTCTATTCAGTGATGTGGCTGACCATCGCGCCACAAGCGCGGTAATCGGCGCGCAGCCCGCTGGAGACGAATAGCGCCAGTTTAGCATCACGCCAAACGCAGGCACCCGAGACTATAATCTATTGATAAAAGGGGAAGAAAACCCCGAAGCGTCAGCTTTCGGTAATGGTGACGTCCGAAAGACTGTAAATCGTCACGCCATTCTCAAAAGCATAGAAGTTCAAGCCGGTTACATCTACACCAGTCGCGGTTACGTGGCCGTCGGAAACGCCATGTTCGGTCACCGCTTCCTGCGCGGTGATGCTCACCGGCAGTTCATCACCGGCAAAGAGGACCACATCGCCAGCTTCATCTGGCAAAAGGTCGGCCAAATCGAGAACGACGGTATCGCTCTCATCTGACATTTCCGGTAAGTCTTTAGCCTTCTCGGCCATGGTTACTGCTACACCCTGAAAGATATTCTTCAGGCGGAAGATAGCCGAACATTTGGGTTCGTGCAACGCCCTGCAAAGGGCTACACGCGAGGTGAGAAGCCAACAACCTCAGGTTAAATTTCGGAAACGGCAGCGATGACCTAAAGTCTCAGGTCACCCTAAATCCATGGAAACCAGTTAAACAGGCGGGAACAATCCGCCTCTAGCCTCAGTCGAAGAGGCCTTCTGCCCAGGACTTGTGATTAACATCGGCCTGCTCTGGCGCGGAAACGCCGAGAGTCGCGAGCAACTGGCCGCTCAAGGCCAGAATACGATAGGCCGCGAGCTCCTCGTTGGTCATCGCAGATACCAGCTGGCCCTGCGAAACGAACAGCTCGTTTTCCGCATCCAGAACGTCAAGCAGCGTCCGCTGCGCCACGTTGAACTGATCGCGGTAGGCGTCCCGGGTTTCAACATTGAACTCTACGGAGCTCGAGAAATCCGACACGGCTTGCCGGTTTGCCTCGAGGGCGAACCAGGACTGGCGCATTTCGCGCTGGGATTCGACGACAGCCTGATAACGGCGGTTTTTGCTCTCTGAAACGCGTGACAGCGCCTCCTGACGCGCTGCGCGGTCGATCCCGCCGCGGAAAAGGTTCCAACGGACACGCAGCATAACCTGGTTGTTGAACTCATAGGTATCGAAGCTGTCCGTTCCGTCGTTGTACTCGGACTCAGCTTCCAGCGTAACGCTCGGATAGAAGGTCGATTCCGAAATGCCCACCTCGGCATTTGCCGAACGAACGTCGGCCTCGAAAATTTTGGTCGTCGGATTGTTTTTTGCCGCCAGATCGAGTGCCGTCGGCAGATCGACCGGCAAGACCGCGTCGGATAGCTCAGGTGCGTTCAAATCGTCCGGAAACTCGCCGACGATCCGGGTGTAGTTAGCCTCGGCATCACGCAGCGTATTGTAAGTCTGGGTCAAGGTTGCCCTGGCCCGCGCCGCACGCGCCTCCGTCTGGCTGACGTCCGCCCGGCTGCCGCTACCGGCGCGCAGGCGTTCCTCAAGAGATTCGATGATATCCAGGTGGATCTGCAGGTTAGTCTCGGCCAACGCGATCAACTCGCGCTGACGGAGGACCTCCAGATAAGCGCCCACAACATCCAGCGCCAAGAATTCACTGTTTTCCCTGACACGCTCCGCCGCCGATTCAACGCGGGCCTTTTCGCGCGCCACCGTGCTGTCCGCGTCGAAGCCGTCGAAAATACGCTGCTGCAAAGTAATCGAGGATTCCCGACGATTCTGTGTGCTGGTGTCATTGCCGCTCAGGCGGGAAGTGCGGTTGTTGAGGCTTTCGAGACCATACCCAGCGGCAACGTCGATCTGCGGGAGATACAATCCGCGCGCCTGGCGCAGCTCCTGATCCACCGCCTCACGGTTACTGGCGACAATCCCGATATCCGGGTTCGTCGAGAGGGCGTTAGCCACAGCGTCTTTCAGGGAAATTGCTTGCGCGTTCGATACAAACGGAACAAGCACCACGCCTGCCAGCAAATGAGCCTTGAGGCTGCGGCCGAAAACACCTTTTGAGCGGCGCATTTATGATTTCCCCTACAATATCACGGCGGTGGACACCGGCCAGAACAGTCTCTGCCTTTGCTCAGATGACTTCGGCACCACCCACAAGAGACTCGACCTACCGAAACCGACGCGCAGATTCTGACGAGCCTTTTACAGTTAATATTCCCGAACTGTCAATGTCTTGAACCCTTGCGCGGGTTCAGCACGCCATGAACGCAACGACCGAGAGTCGTAGAGCTCGCGCAAAAATCACACAACCAGCAGGGGAGCATTTTCCTCGAAAACTACACTCAGAACAAAGACGGGCCGATCTTAAGCAGCACAAGGTTAATCAAGTCTTGATGTAAGAAAAACATCCTAGCAGTGAAGTTACACCCGTTTTAGGAGCCGCATTCCGGACTTCAGTATTCTGCAAGACCTCTTTCGTTAGTGTTGTTTGGCAACTGTCGTGCCGTTCGCAGACGCAGACGCTTTTACGCAAAGGTTCCGCCTTGACAGTCAGAAGCGGCTCCCCAAATAAAAGTGAGCGCTCACTCATTTTGAGAAAGATATGAACAAGCGATCGGAAGAAACCCGGGCAAAGATCGAAGCGGCGGCCATTCGTCTTTTCGCGACCCAGGGTATTCAAGAAACCTCAACCCGGGATCTTGCGGCTGCTGCCAGGGTCGCTGAGGGCAGTCTCTACCGTCATTTTCCCAGTAAGGAAGCGATGGTCAAAGCCCTGTTTGACAAGCACTACAGCGGCCTTGCGGAGCGCTGCGACGGGCTTGCACGGCAGGAGAACGACCCGCGCGATAAGCTGGCTGCAATTCTGCGCGATATCTGCCGGCTTCATGACGAAGAACCCGAACGCTTCCGCTTCCTGCTCCTGACCCAGCATCAGGCCCTTCCCTATGGCGGAGAGGGTCAGAAAACACCGGTTTCAGTGCTCTATGGCATCATTCATGAAGGCATAGAGGCCGGAGCCTTTAGAGATTCAGATCCGGACCTTATGACGGCCTTTGTTCTGGGCCTCGTTACCCAGCCTGCCGTCTTCATGATCTATGGACGTCTTGAAATCACGATGTCAGCCATTGCCGAAGACCTGGTCCAAACCGCCTTGGCCTGCCTCGGCGCCAATGAGAAAGACGCAGTCCCTTAATCCCGCATGAAACAATCTGCGGTGTGATCTGAAAAGATCCAGCGCGCCGCTATTCACAATACTTCTTTTCGAAAGCTTCAAGAGGAGCCGCATATGTCTCACGGCCCGATGTTTCTTTTAAAAACCAAACGCTTTCTTCCCTACTTCGCCACCCAGTTTTTAGGGGCGCTGAACGATAACCTCTTTAAGAACGCGGCCGCTTTTCTAATCATCTTCCAGTTGGCGGACGGCTCCAACGGTCACGGCCAGATTCTGGTCAATGTGGCGACTGGTCTCTTTATTCTGCCCTACTTCCTGTTTTCAGCCATGGCCGGCAACATCGCCGACCGCATGAGCAAAACCAGGCTGATGCGCATAATTAAAACCGCCGAAATTCCGATCATGGGACTGGCGGCTTTCGGCTTCTACAGCGGCGATGTGACGGTTCTTCTCGCGACGCTGTTCCTGATGGGGACCCAGTCCGCCTTTTTCGGACCGGTGAAGTACTCTGCTCTGCCGGAACTCACGAAATCGGATGAGCTTTTGAACGCCAACGCCCTGGTAGAGGGCGGCACCTTTCTGGCCATTCTGGCCGGCACCATCGCCGGCGGCCTGCTCATCGAGGGCGAAGCCGGTCGCACACTGGTCAGTGGCGCTCTGCTGATCTGCGCAGGCCTGGGCCTCGCCGCAAGCTGGCTCATTCCCTCGACCGCTAAGCCCACACCCCCAGCCCCCGCGGCGCAAGACGGCGCCAAGAAAACATCCATCTTGTTCGGCCAGACCTTTGCGGTGTTGCGCCATGCCGCCGACAACCGCCCGGTCTTCCTCTCGATCGTCGGCATATCGTGGTTCTGGGCAGTGGGCGCGACCTACCTGACCCAATTCCTGGGGCTGACCAAAGACATCATAGGCGGCGACGAAAGCGTTGTTACGCTGCTGCTGGCGACCTTCACCATAGGCATCGCGGCCGGCTCACTCTTGTGCAGCAAGCTGCTGAAAGGTGAGGTCAGCGCCAAGTACGTGCCGTTCGGTGCGCTCGGCATCGCGCTCTTTTCGCTGGACCTGGCCTTCGCCGCCAGCGCAATCACGGCGCCTAGCGAAACCTACACGGCAGAGAGCTTCCTGCTCCACTGGCAAAACTGGCGTTTGCTCGCCGACTTGACCTTGTTGGCGATGTTCGGCGGCCTGTTCGTGGTCCCGCTCTATACCATTCTGCAAGCATGGTCGAGTGACGCGCACCGTTCGCGCAACATCGCGGCCAACAACATTCTCAACGCCTTGTTCATCGTCACGGCTGCGGGCCTGACGGCCGCATCCTTCGCAATCGGTGCGACCGTTATTCAGGTTTTCATCGCCATCGCGATCGGCAGTGCGATCGCCGCTGTCTACGTTTGCCGTCTGCTGCCGCAGGAGCTCTTCAAGACCACGGCCGCCACGATCCTTCGTGTTCTCTTTAAGGTCCAACTGCGTGATGTGGAAAACCTGCAGAAGGTCGGCGACAAGGCGGTCATCGTGGCCAATCATATTTCCTATCTCGACGGCCTGTTGCTCGCCGCCTTCCTTCCAGGTCAGTTGGTCTTCGCCGTCGATACGGAACAGGCCAAGAAGTGGTGGGTGCGTTTGTTCCTGTGTTTGGTCGAAGCCTTCCCGATGGATCCGACCAACCCCATGGCCACAAAATCGCTGATCAAGGAAGTCGCCAAAGGCAAGCGTTGCGTCATCTTCCCTGAAGGCCGTCTAACGCGTACCGGCTCTCTCATGAAGATCTACGAAGGCCCCGGCATGATTGCCGACAAGGCCGACGCGCCGATTGTCCCGATCCGCCTGGACGGGGTGCAGCACAGCCGTTTCACTTACCTCAAAGGCAAGCTGCATCAGCGCTGGTTCCCCCAGGTCACCGTTACGGTACTGGAGCCGCGCGAGTTCCACGGAGACGAGGGACTGTCCGGGCGGATGCGCCGCAAGAACGTGGCTCAGAAGCTCTACGACGTCATGTCCGGTATGATGTTCCAGACCTCCGACTCCCCACAAACGCTGTTCGACGCCTTCCTGGACGCGCGCCATGCCCACGGGCGGAAGAGCGAGATCCTTCGGGACGTCGAACAGAAACCCTTTACCTACGATCGTTTGCTGGTCGCGAGCCTTGCGCTGGGCCGTGCGCTCGAGAAGCGCACCACGCCCGAAATTCCTGTCGGGCTGCTACTACCCAACACGGTCGGCAGCGTGGTCACCCTGCTCGGGCTTTCTTTCGTCGGCAGAATCCCGGCCATGCTGAACTTCACCGTCGGACCCGCCTCTATCCAGGCGGCGATCAAAGCTGCCGATATTAAGCAGGTCGTAACTTCACGCCGCTTCATTGAACTTGGGAAACTGACGGCCTTGGAAGAGGCACTGGCCGAGGTTGTCGAGTTGATCTACCTCGAGGATATCCGTGATAAGATCACGACTCTCGACCGGCTGTCCGCATTGCTGAAGCGGCCCTTTGCAGAAGCCCTTCACCGCAGGCGCGGCATCGCCCCGGACGACACCGCCGTGATCCTCTTTACCTCTGGCTCCGAAGGCCTGCCGAAAGGTGTTGCCCTCAGCCATCGCAACATCGTGTCCAATTGCCGGCAAGTGGCCTCCGTGCTGGACTTCAATCCGGTCGACAAGGTCTTCAATCCTTTGCCGCTCTTCCACTCCTTTGGCCTGACCGGGGGGCTGATCCTGCCGCTGCTCTCGGGCGTTCCGAGCTTTCTCTACCCCTCGCCCCTGCATTTCAAAGTGATCCCGGAGATGATCTATCACAGCAACGCAACGATCCTCTTCGCCACGGACACCTTCCTGCAAGCTTATGCCAAGGCGGACAGCTACGACTTTTACTCCCTTCGTTACGTCTTTGCCGGCGCGGAGCGCGTAAAGGACGAAACCCGCCGCATCTGGTCGGAACGTTTCGGCCTGCGGATCTTCGAAGGTTACGGTGCGACGGAGTGCGCGCCAGTCCTGGCTGTCAACACGCCGATGCACTTCAAGACAGGCACCGTCGGGCGCCTGCTGCCCGGTATCGATGCGCGGTTGGAGCCAGTTCCGGGCCTGGATGAGCCGGACACCGGGCGGCTCTTCGTCCGTGGTCCGAATATCATGCGCGGTTATCTGAAAGCCGACAAACCGGCTGTTTTGCAGCCGCTGGAAAGCGGCTGGTATGACACCGGCGACATTTGCAAGCTGGACGATCAGGGCTTCGTAACAATCCAGGGCCGGGCGAAGCGTTTCGCCAAAATTGGCGGTGAGATGGTCAGTCTGACAGCTGTCGAAGCACTCGCAGCCGAGCTTTGGCCTGATGAGCAGCATGTCGCGGCGGCACTGCCCGATCCCAAAAAGGGTGAGCAGATCATTTTGCTCACCACGAGGGAGACAGCGGAACCGGCAGAGCTGCAAAGCCACGGAAAGTCCCGGGGTTGGGCTGAGATCCAATTGCCGAAATTGCTGCACCAAATCGCCGAGATTCCGTTGCTCGGCAGCGGCAAGACCGACTATGGCGCCGTGACGGAACTCGCAAAGGAGCGGCTGGGCCTGACCTAAGACCGACTCAATCGTGATCTTTGAGCCCGGCGGCAACGGTCAGTCAACGATCGTTGCCGCCGGGCCTGGTATTGCGCGCACATGGCGTATTTTTCGTGTCCTTTCACGCCGCATTAACCATAATGTGTAAATTCAATGCCTTCTTTTGACAGGCATTAACCAATGGGAAGCACCTAGTGATGGATTATTGCCGCCATAAATTCAAAGCGTCGGCGGCAAGTCTGTCTGCCCAAAACACCCAGGTGATGGAACCAGCCCGGTCGCAATGACTGCAGGAGACCACAAGAGCACGATGGCACCACGCGATCACAGCGTCGGCGCAGGGACAGCTTCCGCATCCCCGCTACAGCAACAAAGTGAGTCTCCCCAAGGCGCGGCGTCCGGCACGCCCGAACAAAGCCCTTCCCTATCGAGCGCCGCGGCTGCTGCCGGCGCGCCCTCAGCGCCTCCCCAGAAGCCGGAAGCTCTGCAGCCGGAAGACCTGCTCGAAGCGCCAAAATCGGACTGGCACGTTGCCCCCTCCATGGTCGATTTCGAAGACCCCCTGGTGCAATGCGTCACAATCATCGCCACCTTGCTGCAGCGTCCCATTTCGGCGGAAGCCCTGAAAGCCGGCCTGCCTCACGCGGAACAACGCTTTACCCCGGAGCTCGCCGTGCGCGCCGCGGAGCGGGCCGGGCTGACCGCGCGGGTCGTGCGCCGGCCGAAACTGAAATCGATCCAGCAGGTGACTTTGCCCTGCATCCTGCTGCTCAAGGCCAGCGGCGCCTGCGTGCTTACCCAGATCAAAGGCCGAAAGACCGCCGAGATCATGGTGCCCGAGGGCGGTGGCGGCACTAAAACGATCGATATCGACGAGCTGGAAGAAGAGTATCTGGGCTACGCAATCTTCGCGCGGCCCGAGTTCAAGTTCGACGACCGGGCCTCGGACATCCGACTGAAGCAGCCGACCGCCTGGTTCTGGGGAACGCTGGCGAAGTTCTGGCCAATCTACAGCCATGTGGCGCTGGCCTCGATCATGATCAACTGCTTCGCGATCGCCAGCCCGCTGTTCATCATGAACGTCTACGACCGGGTCGTGCCTAACAATGCCATTGAAACGCTTTGGGTTTTGGCGCTCGGGGTTTGTACGGTCTTCCTCTTCGAGTTCGTGATGCGCAATATGCGCACTTACTTTGTCGACATCGCCGGCAAGAACGCGGACGTGATCATCGCTAGCCGGCTGCTCGAACAGCTGATGTCCATGAAGCTTTCGAGCAAGCCGCCCTCGACCGGCGCGATGGCCAACAATCTGCGCGAATTCGAGAGCCTGCGGGAGTTTTTCACCTCCGGCACCCTGGTCGCCTTTGTCGATCTGCCGTTCATTTTCCTCTTCCTGGGCGTGATCTTCCTGGTCTCCGGCCCCATCGCCCTGGTCCCGCTGATCGCCGTACCGATCGTAATCTTCGTGGGAGTCTGTCTTCAGTTTCCCCTGCGAAAAGTCATAGAAAAGACACACCGGGAATCGAGCCAGAAACATGCCCTGCTGGTCGAAACCATTGACGGTTTGGAGACCATCAAGGCCACCGCCGCCGAAGGCCGTGTGCAGCGCTCGTGGGAACGTTTCGTCGGACTGACCGCCGAATCTTCCGGCAAGGCCCGCTTCCTGTCGGGCATCGCCACGACCTTCGCGCAGGTGACGATCCAGTTGGTCACGGTCATCGTGGTGATCTACGGCGTGCATCTGATTTCCGAAGGCATGATCACGATGGGTGCCCTGGTCGCTTCGACCATGCTGACCGGACGGGCGCTTGCCCCGCTCGGCGCCATCGCCGGCATGCTGACCCGCTTGCAGCAATCGCGGGTCGCGCTCAAATCGCTGGATACCCTCATGAAGTCGCCGGTGGAGCGCGACCAGGAAAAGACCTTCCTGCATCGTCCCCGTCTCAGCGGCGAGATCGAGTTCAAAAAGATCAACTTCAACTATCCGAACCAGGAACCTCTGGCGCTGGATAACGTCAGTTTCAAGATCAAACCAGGCGAGAAGATCGGTATTCTGGGCCGCATCGGTTCCGGCAAGAGCACCATCGCGCGGTTGTTGCTCGGCCTCTACGAGCCGATTGAGGGCTCGGTGCTGATGGACGGCACCGACCTGCGCCAGATCGACCCGGCGGATCTGCGCCGCAACATCGGTTATGTCTCTCAGGACAACTATCTCTTCTTTGGTTCGGTGCGTGAAAACATCGCCTTCGGCGCACCCCATGTCGACGATCAGACAATCCTGCGCGCCGCGGCCGTGGCGGGTGTCAGCGACTTCCTGCGCACGCACCCGCACGGTTTCGACCTGCAGGTTGGCGAACGCGGCATGGCGCTGTCGGGCGGTCAACGGCAGGCGGTCGTCATCGCCCGCTCCCTTCTGCTCGATCCGCCGATCATCCTGATGGACGAACCGACCAGCGGCATGGACAATTCGACCGAGGCTATGTTCAAGAACCGCCTGGGCAAGGCGCTCGCCGGCAAGACTTTGCTGCTGGTCACGCACCGCAGCTCGCTCTTGAGCCTGGTCGACCGCCTGATCATTCTGGACAACGGCAAGATCGTGGCCGACGGCAAGAAGGAAGAGGTTCTGGAGGCGCTGAAACAGGGCCGCATCCGCGCAGGCGCGAACTAGCGCGACGGATAGAGGACAAGAGGAAAAACAGGCATGTCGAGTTCCGGTTCCTACAAAGATGAAGATCTCTTCTTCATGCCCGACGTCCATGCGGCCGCACGCCGGCGCGGGCGCACCTTTGCCTATATCCTGACTCTCACCTCTTTCCTCTTCTTCCTGGTTTTCGGCATCTGGGCCAATCACGCGGTTCTCGACGAGGTAACGCGCGGCGAAGGCACCGTGGTGCCTTCCAGCAAAACCCAGATCATCCAGAACCTAGAAGGCGGTATCCTGGCGGACATCAAGGTGCGCGAAGGCGACATCGTGGAGCCCGGCGACATCCTGGTGCGGATCGACAATTCGGCCGCGCGGGCGACCTTCCGCGACACGCGCGGTCAGTACCTTGCTTTGCGCGCAACCGCGGCCCGCCTGGAAGCGGAACTGGAAGACCGCCCGATCGACTTCCCGGCGGACGTGGTCGAAAATGCGTCCGGCGAAGTTGCGACCCAGCGCCTCCTCTACGACAACCGGAAACGACAGCAGACCGCGCAGATCGCCGTTCTGCAGGCTCAGAAGTCACAGCGCGAGCAAGAGATCGCCGAGTCCAAAAGCCGCAGCCAACAGCTCCGCCGCAGCCTGAAACTGGCGCAGGAAGAACGCGGGATCACCGCGCCGCTCGTGAAGAAGGGAATCAGCCCGCGGCTCGATCTTATCCGGATCGATCGTCAGATCTCCGATCTCGAAGGCGAGCTCAAAACCATCCGCCTGAGCATGCCGCGTCTCGATACAGCGGTCCTGGAAGCCCAGCAGCGGATTGACGAACTGGTGCTGTCGACCAAAGCGGAAATCTCCAACGAGCTCAGCCAGGTGCGCAGCGAAGCCAATTCGATCAGCGAATCTCTGACCGCCGGTGAAGATCTGGTGACCCGGACCGAAGTCCGCTCGCCGGTGCGCGGCACCATCAAGGAAGTGAAGCATAATACCGTGGGCGGCGTGATCCGTCCGGGCGAAGACATCCTCGAGATCGTACCCCTCGACGACACCCTGCTCATCGAAGCACAGATCCGGCCCTCCGACATCGCCTTCCTGCGACCCGGCCAGGAGGCCACCATCAAGGTCACCGCTTACGACTTCTCGATTTACGGCGGCCTCAACGCGCAGTTGGAAACGATTTCTGCCGGCACCATCAAGGACGACCAGGGCGAGAGCTTTTACCGGGTCTATTTAAGAACGGATGAGACCACGCTGCAGCGCAACGGCGCCGATTTGCCGATCATCCCTGGGATGACCTCCACAGTCGAAATCCTGACCGGCAAGAAAACCGTTCTCGATTATCTGCTCAAACCGATCCTTAAAGCCCGCGATCAAGCCCTGCGCGAACGCTGATCGAAACGCAACGCTTGCTGGAAAATTTTGCGGCCGGCGTTCTCTCTACGCGACACAAAATTGACCCTTTAACGGCGTTCCGCTGCGTGCCATGTCTCTATAGGCCGATGCCTTGAGCTAGGTCTCAGTAGACTGACGGGACTGGAAGTCGCGCGCGTGAAATCAGAATATCTGCACCTGCGATTTCAGGCAGGACAGTACATTAGCGACGGCTGCTCTCATCATCTACGCGAACACCTGGCCGAACGCGGCGATCAAATCCGGGATGGCATTTGGTCGAAGTGGGATTGGGATGGCGCCACTTTGCGCGCATCGAACTGCCGCTTCGGCATGCTGCCTCTTTACTACTTTGAGTCGGCGGACGGCTTTTGCATCGGCGAGTCCATCGAAGCGCTCTTGGAACAAGGCGCACCGCGTGAACTCGACGAGGCCGGTCTGGCGGTGTTCATCCGCAGACAGACCTTCGTTGGAGACGATACGCCCTTCAAGGCGATCCGCTGCTTGCCGCCCAATTCCCATTTGAGATGGAGCAAGGACGGCTTGTCGCTTGAAAGCGACGTCTTCCACGCTGCGCCACTGAATCTCAAACCCTCGGCCGTTCTCGACGGGATTCACGAACTCTTCGAACAGTCGGTCTCCCGCCGGCTGCCCAAGGGCGCCCGCTTCACGGTGCCTCTAAGCGGCGGAAAGGAGTCCCGGCGCATCCTGTTGGAGCTGGTGCGCCAGAAGCAGCGGCCCGAATTCTGCGTTACGGCACTTCACCCGCCCCCGCGCGTCAATGAGGATGCGAAGGTTGCCGCTTTATTGCTTGAGCGACTGGGCATCGAACATCGGATCGTTCCGGCGCAGTGGTCCGGCTTCGAACCCGACAGGACAAAGAACCTGCGAACGGACTTTTCGACTCTCGAACACTCCTGGGTTCTGCCACTGGCCGATAGTCTCTCCAACAGCGTGACGACCACCTATGACGGGATCAACATCGACTGCGGGATGTACAGCGACAAACGCGCCCGGCTTTTTGCGGAAGGAAAACTCACCGACCTTGCAATCGACCTGCTCCAGGACACGGAAGCTATGCTCGCGCGCATACTCAACGCGGAAAGCTATCAGCGTTTCAGCCGGGACAAGGCCATCGAACGGACAGTCGAAGAGCTAAAAAGGCATGCCAACCAAGCCTGCCCCACTTCCAGTTTCCTGTTCTGGAGCCGTATGCGCCGGGCTGTGGCGCCTGTTCCCTTCGGCCTGATGCGCGGTATTGAGACTGTTCATACGCCCTTTCTCGATAAGGAATTCTTTGAGTTCGTGATGTCGGTACCCGAACCGATTCTCGTCGGCGGTCATGTCTTCAAGCAGGCCATAGCGAAGAGTTACCCTCAAGTCGCTGACATTCCCTATGCCGACAACAGCCTGACCACGCGACCGAATTCGCTGCACAACAGGCGGTATCTGGCTCAGTTGGTCCAACACCTCGCATCGGAAGGCCGGCGATCAAGCCTGATTAACATGACACGTGCGCTCTCGGACCTTGTAAAGGGCATGATTTCAGGGTCACAGGAACGCTTCGACTGGATGCAACCCCGGCTGACCAGCTATCTCCTGCAATTGGAGGCGGCCGCGCTGCGCTAGCACTTTCTTGGCCTTCCAGGGTTAACGCTCTCACAGCCACTTGATCGGCGTTAACGGCAAATCTTCAACGCCTATTAACCAATATCTGAAAGACTTTCCGCAACTTAGGGCCTGCCAGTTTGCGGGCGAGGAATCATGGACGGGATTCGCTCAGAGTGCATCGGCGAAGGTTTTTCACGGGGATCGCGGCGCTTGCCGTCGCGTTGCCGGCCGCACCTCTGTCCAGCCGGGCCGCAACGCTGCTCGATCTGACCAACTCCCTGAAGACGGCATCGCCTGGCATCTTCAGAACCATCGAGTTCAAATCGAAATCCTTTAAAGCCCTGCCGCAGTGGCGCCGGGTCCTAGAGCAGGTAAAGCAGGAACAAAAGGCCTTCCAAGCCTGTATCAGCAATGCCGCGAACTGCTCCAGCGAAGTACAGAAATCCTGGCGGGAGATCATAACGGCTGCCCAGGGCCTTGGGCGCATGGACACCCTGAACAAGGTCAACCGCTACTTCAACCGGTGGCCCTACAAGCTCGATCACGAGGTCTTCGGGGTCAACGAATACTGGGCCAGCCCAGTGGAGTTCATGACCCGCTCCGGCGACTGCGAAGACTTTTCAATCGCAAAGTACTTTGCACTCAGAGAACTGGGCTTCAAGCAGGAGGAGATGCGCGTTGTGATCGTGATGGACCGAATTCGCAACATCGGCCACGCCGTTCTGGCCGTTTACGAGAGGAATGACATCCTGGTCCTGGATAGCCTTTCCAACGTCATTTTGTCACACTCAAAGTACAAGCATTACCTGCCGCAATACTCGATGAATGAAACCACCCGCTGGGCACATTTCGTGCAGCCGTAGACTTCGACCACAAGAGACCAAATAAGATGTCCAACAGCAACACAATGACCGAGGAGAAGCCGCTCGCAATCGAGCCGCAGACACTCGATGCGTCCGCGAGTGAACTGGAAGCTCCCGTTTCCACTTCAGCCTCCTCCGAAGGCTTGCCCAAACCGGCGTTGATCGGTCTTGCCGCGATTGTGGTGTTCGCCGTTGTGATTCCATGGATCACGATTGAATCCAAGAAAGAACAGGTCCTCGAAGATCTGCAACAACGGATGCGCATCACCGTCGAAGCGCGCGCCGAGGTCATATCGACCTGGCTGGACGGAACCGCTCGTCTTGCCGACCGTTTGGTCGAGAGCGAACTTTTCCGTCTCTTCGCCAGCGACGTCGATGCCGCCGGCGGGGAGATCGATCAGACGGCCCCAACGACGGCGGATGATTCCGGGCTCGGGATCGCACTGCTCGAGCAACTGCCCTATATGGAACGGGTCTTAACCGACTTTGCGATCTCTGCCGATTTTGCCGCCGGTTACGTGGTTGGAAAAACGGGCGTGGCTTATGTGGCAAGCGGCGGTGCGACACCGCTTGAAGCGCAGCAATCGGCGCGCGCCCTCCAAGTTCTGGCCGCCGGTGAGCGACAGTTTGGAGCACCGAGAACAACCGCCGCCGGTCTGGTTATGGATATCTATATTCCGATCTTGCCTGCCTCGTCCCAGACCGAGCAGGCTGCCCCGGTCGCTGTCCTGGTGGTATGGACGATTCCCCTTTTACACAAACCTTTGAATTTATTCCTAAATTTCCATCCTAAACATCCCAAATTTATTAAAATTGTAAAACATTTCAGTTAAAATGTGGAAAATATAGTCCTGTGAAGTTTGCGAATTTTGTATACTTTTGCATTGTATTATGCGCGGTAAAGTGTAATCAGATTTCGAAATGTGATTGCATCTTTCCGCCCATAATACAAAAGTATACAAAATTTGCAAACTTCACAGCCACAGGGCTGTATTTTCGACATTTTACAATATTTTGCAAACAAACTTCACCATTTGCTACCAAATGTACTAATGTCAATATTCCTAATTCAAAAGTTTGTCTAAAAAGGGAAATAGTGCAGTAGTCATGCAAAATTATGCTCGTATATATTTAAACGAACTTTTAGTCCACCCGCATTCCGTCCGACCTGAAATTTCTGGCTGTGACTTTGATAACTCGTATCATCCTGTTATCATTTTCCACGATTTCCAGGTATTATTTTCCAAGGATAAGGGATTGCTTTTGCCGTCTCGCGGTCGTTTCGATGCCACAATTTTCGTTTTTCAGCCGTGAACGAGTGCTCACACCATATCGATCTTGCAAACTGTTCTTTCCAGTCGGAAACGAACTAGAAAAACAGAACAAATACCCGTAGTTAGAACGTTCAGAATTCCTCAGAATATGATCCTCATCACGTGACTGATCACGTGATTTGTCACGTGACTGATCACGTGATTTCTCACGTGCGTGATAACGTGACTTGTCACGTGACAGCAAGTTAGGCAAGTATATTTCTATTGCATCCTAAACCCCCAACCAAATGGACTTGTTCTTCTACCTTTGGATCCCATAACTCGCTGGCTATGCCAAGATCTTTACAACAGCGTACTAATGCGTTAGACTTGGCTGCTTCCATGGCCTTACCATAGACCATATTCTCTAGTCCATAAAAGGTGTGTTCGCCAACAGCTTGCGATACATAGCGACCACTGCAGAATAGTGCATACTCTCTTGTGATTAGCTGGCTTCTATCTTTTTCATTCTACAATCATTCATTCAAAAATTAAGCTGCTGAAAAATTAGAAAGTGTGCTTCTAAATTGCCTTCAAAAGATCTTGAAATTTAGGATCATTGTTTCGACAAACCTGAAACTGCAGTGATTCACCTCTTGGTAGAAGTGCCCAGCCCCCTGGGCCAAACGATTCATTCAAAATTCTTCGATATTTGATTTCAGGCAAATAGAGTAAACCTAAAAAGATACCCAACTGTAATATTGCATACTTTAATTAATTTTATTTTATACTCAAGAATGAATTCGATAATGTTTGGTGAGGGATACTGCTTATCTGGCACTTTCAAGCTTTTGCACAACGAATGCAGTAATATATTAAAATCTCGTACTAAGGTAGGGCTGTGGACCAGAGGGCCGGAAGCCAAAGGCCCGCCGGAGTGCCAGCGGTTTTTGCCTTGTCGGAGCCAAGATCTGCTCTTTTGACATGTGGAGAAATTTATTCACAGAAATGCAGGGGGGGGGAGAGTAACTGAGGTGAGCTACCATCAAAGTGTGCATACCATCAGGTTTAATTTCAATGTCATCGTGATTAATTGGAGCCATTAAAATCTTGGAAATTTCTTTCGGGAAAGCTTCCTGAGATGCACCTTGGAAAGGATTGCTGGTGAAATTGCTAGAAACCAATAAAAAGTAAGAGAAATATGCATGCATAGGGCAAAAACTTTGAAAATATGCATATCTAAACAGGAAAAGATTTATTCACGATACAGAGTAGATTCGAAACATACCAGTAAGGGTGTAACTGTGTAAGCCCAATATTTTATGGGTGTGGCACCCCCACCCGGCCACCCCTGATTTACACCTTGTATCATTACCTAAATTCAGCATTTTGGTACAATTCATCACTTTCACCACCTTTATCTTCAGTTGAATAAAGCACATTGAATGTTTTCTTTCTCCATTGAGCTGGACCAGCAGTGCGGAAAATTAAATTTCTACAGAACAATGGTAGTTGCACAGCGACTCGACTCGGCACCATTTTCGCGTGGTATAATTACTTCGTAGTAACTTCGCAACACATTCGTAAGAGCCCGTGCTAATCTTGTGAAAAAATCGTCGCCTTCCAAAATCATCCGTTAAAAGTAGAACGTCATAGTTTTAGAAAAGCAAAATGACTTAAAATTTAGAACTTATCTATTAATCTTAATTACATTCTACGAAATGTACGGAAAACGTCTAAATGATTATGACTGAGTTGAAAAGTTTTGAAAATATTGCTAAATTGCGATTAAAACAGGAATGAAATACTTTTTGAAGTTACGTCATAACATTTTGAAGGATGTGAAGAAGAGCCGGAAACGGCCGTGGCAAAAATGAAGCGTTGGAGGGTTGAAACGAGCTTAAATTCGCGATTCTGATTGGTGGAGGATGGTCACATGACCTCAGAGAAAAGGAACGGCAGGCGAACGTTTATTGTACGTTTTCAGAGTTTCACTAGAGCAGGAAGGTTGCTCAAATTTTCTTGTTGAATTTTCTTCTTTTTGAGCCTAAAAACATGACAACTACCGAAAAAAGCGTTAACCATGACCATGATTATTGTGGTTCCAAAGTACAAGACGAAAAAAACATCGATTTCGTGGTAGAAAACCTTTTGAATTCTGTATCTTCTCCGAAGAGCATGGATGCTGAAATGGACAAAGTCGACTCGCTTAGCCTTTCACCAGCTTATAGCTGCGACAGTGGAATTGACTCGTTTGCCAACGATTTGGCCCAAGGTTTTGGTCGCGAAGATGATGATTTCTTAAATTTCTTGTTGGATGATGACCTTGGATTTGAATCAGAACTAAAAAAGGCAGAGATGGATTTTAGTAATAATTCCGACAAGAACGCTTTGAAAAGTGTTGATATAGTCCAAAAAGCAAGCTCAAAGATGCCAGTAAAGGCACCAGTCGGGAAAAAGGCTACTGGCAACCAAGACGAATTTGAACGCAAAAAGAATGCAGAGAATGCCAGACAAAACCGTCTGAAAAAGAAACTATACATTGAGGGTCTTGAAAAGGAAGCTGACCAACTACGAAATGAAAAGAATGTCCTTTTGGGAAAGTCGAACAGATTGGAAAAGAAAGTCGACGAGCTACAAACGGAAGTCGATTACTTGAAAAGTGTTCTGGCTAATGAAAGCATGTTGTCGAGGTTAATTGAAAATGTATCGAAGACGCCTGGTATTTCATTGTCTACCTCTTTCTGTTCATCTAGGAAATCTTTCTTAAAGGATAACGGTGACGATTGCGAAAAGGAAAACACGGTTTCGACAAGATCCAGAAAACGTGCCCAAGATTCCCAGCCAGCTACGAATGCCAAACGTGGCAGGGGTGACGTAACTGCCTCTGGAGGTGGTATCTGTCTTCATGTAAAACAAAGCAAGGTCTCGCTTGAATTCTGTCAACGTTGCAGCAAAATGGCACAGGATTGACTGTGTTCCAATTGAAGAATGTTTTGTGTACAGAAGAATTGCTGGTATTGTTTTTCGGTACTTACAGACGAAGTCAAGATTTTAAATTGTGGGTATTTTAACCTGCTTGTACATAGCTGCAACTGCAAATCACGGGCAAAGAAGTGAATTTAAAATGCATTGTATATAGCGATTATTGATTGGTAACAAGCGTTTGCGCACCGCGTTTAACACATTGTGTTTAGTGAAGCAAAAATATTTTCAAAAAAATATTTAAAAACCAAGAATCGAAAACATGTACAAAAAGAATTTTGTGGTTTTTTTCGTGTTAGGATTTATAGTAGTTTGTAGTTTTGCTTATCAGCAAGAAATATTGTCAACATTGGTATAAAAAAGAAATTGAAAAACTTTGTCCACAGTTGTTTTCTTGTTCAAATTCATAATGTCACCACTCGAAAGATTATTTTTTCTGTTGCAGGTTGCCGAGCTGTGATTGTGAATAACTACAGAGATTATGCCCTTTTAAATGGTAAATATTTCCTTCTTTAATTCTGTCCATTTGTGACCCTTCTAGGGGCCTGTTTACAGTACGACTCAATTTTTGGTATGGTGCCATTTTTTTTGTCTTTGGTTTGAATGTGTAAATAGCCATTTCAAACTCAAGTGTGCTCGACCAAAGAATGAGAGTGGTGTAAACAGGCTTTGGTTTCCTGCCTTGTGCCAAAAGAGAAAATTGGGGGGATTGTTTTCACTGAGGGTTGATTTGTCTACATCTGCATCAACTGTACACAGAAAATTAGTTTAGTATTTATGAAACACCTAAAATTTAAAGGTAATTTGAGCGAGAATATGCACGATAAATGTTTCAGTAATATGTTTTATGTTGGGGGGTTTTCCCTCTAAAGCTTATTTATGGTACTTAGATTTTAGGACTGTTGGGCATTAGGAAACTTGAATTTGTCCCTTTTCTTTCCCTTTTTTTTAAAGTATGGGTCACATACCTGTGGGTACTGCAGATTCGGAAGTAAGTCAAATAAATTAGCAGTTCACGATTTGAAATTATATTGGGTACCTGAATTATTCTTGGAAAATTGTCAACAAGTAGGCCTGTTACATAGGCCTGTTATATAGGCCTGTTATATAGGCCTATTATTGAATTCCTTTGAATTTTAAGTTTCTGCTAAATTTATGTAACTTGCATCTGGATCTGCCACTGAGTATTAGCAATTTCTTGAACAATAAACGTTTTTCTTCTAAGCACTCTTCCATTCCTGGTGTGCGAATGGTTGAAATCTAACAGATGCGCCATGAACTGTCTTTTAATATATGGTGAGGTAGTATGCAAAAGGTAGTATTAACTAGTCAAATTGGTGTTAATTATTGCATGAAATAAAAAAGCAATAAAATGTTTATATAAAAATAAATATTCCCCCCCAAAAATACTTATTCTAGATATTAAATACATGAGTGGATAAACCAAATCTGACTATGCCCAAATTTACCCAAATGTCAAGGGTTTCTGGCTGGTTTTGGCTAAAAATTATGGCTCTGACTTCATATATTTGTTAATTTGTTTACTCTTTAAACAATCCATATAAAAAGTGGAAATACATCAAAATCTATCAGGGTAATAATGCTAATAGCATATGTAATTTATTTTGTTGGGTTGATTTTTTTGTACTGTTTCAGAGTTGTGCAATGTTTATGAGTTAAAGTTTGCAAGGGACTCAATACTTCAGTGAAAGAATAAGAGTAGAAACCAAGCTATAATTATAATTTCCCAAAGAATACACTAGTTTTTGCAAAGCATTCTATATTTGTATGGTTCATATTGCACCAAAACACAACGTAGCATTTTTTAACCATGATTTTACTTCAGCTGGAGCTGGAAAATGACATATCAACTCACCGGAGCTTTGGCAGGTCTCCAGCCCTCCGGTGCACAGCCCAAGTAATCTTCTCTATCAAGAAGAATACTGTTTTCAAGTATCGCTCTCCATTCTATCTAACCAGTTTTCTCATTGCACCTGCAGAATGTAGGCTTATGTTTCAAACTAACTAAGATTTTGGAAATGAACTCCTTTGTAATGTATCTTCTCTTCAAAGCTTACAGAAAAACCATCGAATTTTTCAATTCCTGAATAAGCTGAGATTTAACATATAGAGCTGATTGGAACATCAAATTTCTGTTAATGTTGTTTAGACAGTAATAGATCCCACATTTTTTTGTGAATTTGGCTACACTGGCGATGTTAGTTCTTTTAAACTTGGTGCTTCCTTGTGAGGTTGATGTAGTTTATTGTATGTAACTAGTTGGTGTAACCATAAAATTAGTTGTATTGTTGCTCTGAAAAATTGGGATGGTGTTGAAATTTAAACAAACAATGAGGTGTATTTGGGTACTAATGTACACTTGAGAAGTAAGAAGATGTAATGACAAGAAGGCATGGCAATGAGTATGAGTGGAAAAGTGAAAAGTCAATCTCTG
>CBDDBN010000030.1:0-355000 GCA_965225735.1 Denitrobaculum sp.
TCGGCTTATTTGTGGTTAATTTTCACGTAGAAATTTCGCTCTTTAAAGAAAACGCAAACACTAACAAAAAAAGGTAACTGAATTTTGGAACCTATTCATAAGAGGTTCTATTGCATTTGACGGTAAATTTTTCAGGCCTAGGGGGATTAGCTCAAATGGTAGAGCACACGCTTAGCATGCGCGAGGTAGCAGGATCGACGCCCGCATCCTCCACGTATTCTTGCGAAAATATTTTTACCTTCACTGACAAAACAATTGCAGCATGAATAGCATGAGCCTAAGTTTTGTAGAATTAACTTCTAGCTTTTGCAACAATAAACACTTTTAATGCATTCGTTCTTCGCTTCCCATTATTTCCCTACAGTTTTGTGTTCGACATCGAGTTGCATACAAAACAACGCTTATATTAAATTTTTTTGTTAGAAATTGAAAACTACTAAGTAAGTAACCGAAATTAAACAACGAAAATTTGCCTAGCATGCGCGAGGTAGTGGGATCGACGCCCGCATCTTCCACGTATTCTTGCGAAAATATTTTTACATTTAGTGACAAAACAATTGCCGCATCAATAGCATGAGGCTAAATTTTGTTTCATTAACTTCTAGTTTTGAACAATAAAGACTTTTATCGAATTCGTTCTTCGCTTCCTATTATTTCCCTACAGTTTTGTTTTCGACATCGAGTTACATACAAAACAACGCCTATATTAAATTTTTTTGTTAGTAATTGAAAAGTACTAGGTAAGTAATCGAAATTAAACAACGAAAATTTGCCATATGGGAGAAAGAAAAACGCGTTGTTGATATGATGTATCATCGTTTGCAACGAAGCAAATCGAATAGTTTTTCAAAATACTAATATAAAAGTGCGTCAGAAGTGTCAGCTTTTTTTGGTCTCTTGACCAACAAGTTCTTGTAAAAGCTTGAATAAAAAAAATTTTTCATGATGAAAGAAAATGAACATGTCGCCGAAACCCAGGATTGAACCAGGGACATTCAGATGTTAAGTCTGACGCTCTCCCAACTGAGCTATTTCGGCTGATTTGTGTTTAGTTTTCACGTTGAAATTTTGCCCTTTACAGAAAACGCAAACCCTAACAAAAAGTGGTAACTGAATTTCGGAACCAATTCATAAGAGGTTGTATTGCATTTGACGGTGAATTTTTCAGGCCTAGGGGGATTAGCTCAAATGGTAGAGAGCGCGCTTAGCATGCGCGAGGTAGCGGCATCGATGCCCGTATCCTCCACGAAATGTTTCGAAAATTTTTTGACATGTAGTGAAAAAACAAATTAAGCATATAAAGTATGCGCTAAATATTCTAGAAATAGTTTCCAGAAAATTTCAGTCTGACGCTCCCCCAACTGAGCTATTTCGGCTGAATTGTTTCAAGCTCAAAATATGCCCTGTAAAAAAAGATTTACCATAATCAAATGTAGCAAATTAATTTTCAAACATATTTATCAGACCTTCTATTGCATGTGACGGTTAATTTTTAAGGCCTTGGGGGATTAGCTCAAATGGTAGAGCGCGCGCTTCGCATGCGGGAGGTAGCGGGATCGACGCCCGCATCCTCCACGTATTCTTGCGAAAATATTTTTACCTTCACTGACAAAACATTTGCAGCATGAATAGCATGAGCCTAAGTTTTGTAGCATTAACTTCTAGCTTTTCCAACGATAAAGACTTTTATCGCATTCGTCCTTCGCTTCCCATTATTTCCCTACAGTTTTGTGTTCGATATCGAGTTGCATACAAAACAACACTTATATTAAATTTTTTTGTTAGAAATTGAAAACTACTAAGTAACTAATCGAAATTAAACAACGAAAATTTGCCATATGGGACAAAGAAAAACGCATTGTTGATATGATGTATCATCGTTTGCAACAAAGGAAATCGAATAGTTTTTCAAAATAATAGTATAAAAGTGCGTCAGAAGTGCTGGTTTTTTTCGCTTTGTTGACCAACAAGTTCTTGTAAAGCCTGAAAAAAAAATTTTTGCAGGATGAAAGAAAACCCGGGATTGAACCAGGGACATTCAGATCTTCAGTCTGACGCTCTCCCAACTGAGCTATTTCGGCTAATTTGTGATTGTTTTAATGTATCATCGTTTGCATCGAAGAATATCGAATAGTTTTTCAAAATACTAATATAAAAGTGCGTCAGAAGTGTCGGCTTTTTTTGGTCTCTTGACCAACAAGTTCTTGTAAAAGCTTGAATAAAAAAAATGTTTCATGATGAAAGAAAATGAACATGTCGCCGAAACCCGGGATTGAACCAGGGACTTTCAGATCTTCAGTCTGACGCTCTCCCAACTGAGCTATTTGGGCTGATTTGTGTGTATTTTCACGCTGAAACACAAAACGCAAAACGTACCCTAACAAAATGTGGTAACTGAATTTCGGAACAAATTCATAAGAGGTTGTATTGCATTTGACGGTGAATTTTTCAGGCCTACGGGGATTAGCTCAAATGGCAGAGCGCGCGCTTAGCATGCGCGAGGTACGGCATCGATGCCCGTATCCTCCACGAAATGTTTCGAAAATTTTTTGACATTTAGTGAAAAAACCAATTCAGCATATAAAGTATGCGCTAAATATTCTAGAAATAGTTTCCAGAAAATTTCAGTCTGACGCTCCCCCAACTGAGCTATTTCGGCTGAATTGTTTCAAGCTCAAATATGCCCTGTAAAAAAAGATTTACCATAATCAAATGTAGTAAATTAATTTTCAAACATATTTATCAGACTTTGTATTGCATGTGACGGTGAATTTTTAAGGCCATGGGGGATTAGCTCAAATGGTTGAGCGCGCGCTTCGCATGCGCGAGGTAGCGGGATCGACGCCCGCATCCTCCACGTATTCTTGCGAAAATATTTTTACCTTCACTGACAAAAGAATTGCAGCATGAATGGCATGAGCCTAGGTTTTGTGGCATTAACTTCTAGCTTTTGCAACGATAAAGACTTTTATCGCCTTCGTTCTTCGCTTCCCATTATTTCCCTACAGTTTTGTGTTCGACATCGAGTTGCATACAAAACAACGCTTATATTAAATTTTTTTGTTAGAAATTGAAAACTACTAAGTAAGTAATCGAAATTAAACAACGAAAATTTGCCATATGGGACAAAGAAAAACGCGTTGTTGATATCATGTATCATCGTTGGCAACGAAGGAAATCGAATAGTTTTTCAAAATTCTGGTATAAAAGTGCGTCAGAAGTGTTGGTTTTTTTTGCTTGGTTGACCAACAAGTTCTTGTAAAGCCTGAAAAAAAATTTTTGCAGGATGAAGGAAAATGAACATGTTGCCGAAACCCGGGATTGAACCAGGGGCATTCAGATCTTCAGTCTGACGCTCTCCCAACTGAGCTATTTCGGCTTATTTGTGGTTAATTTTCACGTTGAAATTTCGCTCTTTAAAGAAAACGCAAACACTAAGAAAAAGTGGTAACTGAATTTTGGAACCTATTCATAAGAGGTTGTATTGAATTTGACGGTAAATTTTTCAGGCCTAGGGGGGTTAGCTCAAATGGTAGAGCGCGCGCTTAGCATGCGCGATGTAGTGGGATCGACGCCCGCATCCTCCACGTATTCTTGCGAAAATGTTTTTACCTTCACTGACAAAACAATTGCAGCATCAATAGGATGAGGTTAAATTTGTTTTCATTAACTTCTAGTTTTGCAACGATAAAGACTTTTATCGCATTCGTTCTTAGCTTCCCATCATTTCCCTACAGTCTTGTGTTCGACATCGACTTGCATACAAAACATATTAAATTTTTTTGATAGAAATATAAAACTACTAAGTAAGTAATGGAAATTAAACAACGAAAATTTGCCATATGGGACAAAGAAAAACGCGTTGTTGATATCATGTATCATCGTTGGCAACGAAGAAATCGAATAGTTTTTAAAAATACTGGTATAAAAGTGCGTCAGAAGTGCTTGTTTTTTTCGCTTTGTTGACCAACAAGTTCTTGTAAAGCCTGAAAAAAAATTTTTGCAGGATGAAGGAAAATGAACATGTTGCCGAAACCCGGGATTGAACCAGGGACATTTAGATCTTCAGTCTTACGCTCTCCCAACTGAGCTATTTCGGCTTATTTGTGGTTAATTTTCACGTTGAAATTGCGCCCTTTACAGAAAACGCAAACACTAAGAAAAAGTGGTAACTGAATTTTGGAACCTATTCATAAGAGGTTGTATTGAATTTGACAGTGAATTTTTCAGGGCTAGGGGGATTAGCTCAAATGGTAGAGCGCGCGTTTAGCATGCGCGAGGTAGCGGGATCGACGCCCGCATCCTCCACGTATTCTTGCGAAAATATTTTTACCTTCACTGAAAAAACAATTGCAGCATGAATAGCATGAGCATAAGTTTTGTAGCATTAACTTATAGCTTTTGCAACGATAAAGACTTTTATCGCATTCGTTCTTAGCTTCCCATCATTTCCCTACAGTCTTGTGTTCGACATCGAGTTGCATGCAAAACATCGCTTATATTAAATTTTTTTGTTAGAAATTGAAAACTACTAAGTAAGTAATCGAAATTAAACAACGAAAATTTGCCATATGTGACAAAGAAAAACGCGTTGTTGATATCATGTATCAACGTTGGCAACGAAGGAAATCGAATAGTTTTTAAAAATACTAGTATAAAAGTGCGTCAGAAGTGCTGGTTTTTTTCGCTTTGTTGACCAACAAGTTCTGGTAAAGCCTGAAAAAAAATTTTTGCAGGGTGAAGGAAAATGAACATGTTGCCGAAAGCCACGCCGACGTGCAGACAATCGTGCATCCGGATGATACCGACGGGAAATCCGTCCTCTAGAACGAAGAGGCTGGTGATCTTGTTGTCGTTCATTACGCCAAGGGCTTCCGCCGCCAGGGCCTGTGGCCGGATCGACTTGGGCTCGGGCGTCATGACATCGCCCACCTTCCACTGCAGCAACCCCGGGTCCATATGGCGACGCAGATCGCCGTCGGTAACGATGCCGATCAGCTTCTCGGTTCCATCGGTGACGCCGACACAGCCGAAGCCACCGCCGGTCATGCTCAGAATCGCATCGGCAACCGTCGTATCCGGGTCGCAGAGCGGCAATTCGTCACGGCCGCGCATGACCTCGGAAACCCGCATCAACTTGCTGCCCAGGGCACCGCCGGGATGAAAGACATGAAAATCCTGCGCGGAGAAACCCTTGCTCTCCAGGAGCGAGACCGCGAGCGCATCGCCCAAAGCCAGAGCCATCGTGGTCGAGGTCGTTGGCGCGGAGGTAATTGCGCAGGCCTCCGGTGCCTGCGGCAGGATCAACGCAACATCGGCCGCGTCCGCCAGAGAGGATCGCGTCCTGCTGGTCATCGCGATCAGAGGAATAGCATAGCGCCGCGTGTAAGCGACAATGTCGGTCAGTTCAGTGGTGTTGCCGGAGTTGGAAAGCGCCAGCACCGCATCGTCGCGCGCGATCATGCCCAGATCGCCGTGACTGGCTTCACCCGGATGTACAAACTGCGCAGGCGTTCCCGTCGACGCCAGGGTCGCGGCAATCTTTCGCGCGATATGGCCGCTTTTACCCATCCCGGTGATAATTGCCCGGCCCTTGAGCGATGCGAGAATCTCCAGCGCCCGCAAGAAGCTTTGATCCAGGCCTTCGGCAAGTTCCTGAAGCCCCTGGATCTCCCGCTGCAAGACACGGCGGCCAAACTCCAGGCCTCGGCTGATGTCAACTTCGGGCAGTGTCTCTTCCTCCGGCAAATGACTGCTGCTGGGGGTCGGGTTAGAAGAGCTGTTTTGAAGGGGATCCGTGAGCGGTACGGGGTCGGCTGCTTGCGGCTTCATGCCACACCCCCCGGTTTGGATTTCGTCTCAATCATGCACACCCTTGCCTATCGGCTTCCCTGCCTAAGCAATCTACTGCCAAGCGACCACTCCAGGCCGGCACCAAAAACACCAGCCGCCTCCTCGCCATAAAACCAAGTCAACAACCGCAAACTACACCACTTCCGGGCAGATTTACACGTCCAATGGCACTGCCAGCCTCGTTCAGATCAATGGGCGAATATATCGACCTCATCCCAACCCGCCAGATCCAAGCCGGACCGGGTCGGCAAGAACGCGAAACAACTCTTCGCCAAATCACTGCGGCCTTCCCGGGCAAGCATCTCATCCAGACGCGCCCGGATCTCGTGCAGATAGAGCACATCCGAAGCCGCATACTTCAGTTGTTCCTGCGTTAAGTCAGCCGCACCCCAGTCCGATGACTGCTGCTGTTTCGACAGTTCCTTGCCGAGCAACTCCCGGCAGAGGTCCTTCAAACCGTGCCGATCGGTGAAGGTGCGGGTCAGCTTGGACGCGATCTTGGTACAGTAGACCGGACTGCAGTCGACCTGCAGATAGTGTTTCAAAGCCGCAAGGTCAAACCGGGCAAAGTGAAACAACTTTGTGACCGCGGGATCGGTCAGTAGCGCCTTTAGGTTCGGCGCGTCGAAAACGCCGCCGCGGAACTGCACCAGATGACAAACACCGTCGCCAGCCGAAAGCTGCACCAGACACAGACGATCTCTTAAAGGGTTCAGGCCCATGGTCTCCGTGTCGATGGCGACCGAAGCGCCAAACGTCAGGCCATCGGGAAGATCGCCCTGATGCAGATGAATTTCTGGTGTGCTCACTTGGCTGAACCTTTGTAACAGCAAGATTTCGGACTTACGCGCCCTAACGAGAAAAGTCGGCGGTATTCTCTGGACACCGGGTTGTCTGTCAAGACGTACCACGCTCAAGAGCCCAGAGAGTGACTTTTGCGCAGCTATACCCTTTAACCGCCGCAGGGGCTATGATTTCCTGAGGTCCGACCTAGATCGTGGACTCGCAGGCAATTGCGGCAAGGACTGGAAGACACGGGGAAATTATGGCTCAGCGCAAAGTCACCATATTCGGCGGATCGGGATTTCTGGGACGGCATCTTGTCACGCGCCTCGCGCGATCCGGCTGGTCGATCCTGTTGGCCGAACGCCATCCCTCGCGCGCTCACTATCTGCAGCCACTGGGCGATGTCGGGCAGATCTCCGCCGTCGCGGCCCGCGTCCAGGACGAAGCCCGCGTTGCCCAGGTGGTCGAGGGTGCGGATGCGGTCGTCAATCTGACCGGCATTCTTTATGAGTCCGGTCGCCAGAAGTTCGAAGGCGTTCATCACACCGGAGCCGCCAATATCGCGAAAGCCGCCGCCAACGCCGGCGCACAGCGCCTCGTCCAGGTTTCGGCGATCGGCGCAGACGCAAACGCCACAGCCAAATATGCCCGCTCCAAAGGCCTGGGAGAGGAAGCGGTTCGCCAAGCCTTCCCCGAGGCCACGATCCTGCGACCGAGCATCGTCATCGGCCCGGAAGACGGATTTTTCAATCGCTTTGCGGAAATGACGCGGCTTTCACCCTTCCTGCCACTGGTCGGTGGAGGTCTGACCAAGTTCCAGCCGGTCTACGTAGGCGACGTGGCCCAGGCGATCCAGATGGGCCTGGAGAGCAATGCGCTGGCTGGCGAGACTTACGAACTCGGTGGCCCCAAGGTCTATAGCTTCAAGGCGCTGCTCGAACTGATGCTCACACAGATCGGCAAACGCCGGGCGCTTCTTCCCCTGCCCTTTGCTGTCGCCAGTCTTCAGGCGACCTTCCTGGAACTGCTGCCCGTTCCGCCACTGACGCGCGATCAGGTCCGTATGCTCCGCAGCGACAATGTCGTGAACGAAGGCGCTAAGGGTTTCGCTGAACTCGGAATCGCACCCTGCGCCGTCGAGGCCATCATTCCGACCTACCTGGACAAGTACCGGGCGGGCGGGCGCTTCAATATGCGAGGCGGGCGCTGAGGCCAATCGAGGCCCAGGCGGTCAGGCGATCCAGTAAAGGAGCGCCGCACCGAGCAACAGCCGGTAAACGACGAAGGGCGCGAAGCCAGCATACTGCAGCCATCGGATCATCAAGGCGATGGTCGCGTAGGCCACGATGAAAGAGATGCCTGCGGCCAGCGCCACTTCAGCACCGAATTGCAGGTCAGGGGCCTCATAGAACTTCCTGGCCAGCAACAGCCCCGGCCCGGCAATGGCGGGGATCGCCATGAGCAGCGAGAAGCGCGCAGCCTCTGTCCGCTCAAAGCCAAGCAGGCGCGCAGCCGACATGGTAATGCCAGAACGGCTGGTTCCCGGGATCAGGGCCAGCACCTGACAGCAACCAATCAGCAAGGCCGCCCAGATGCTCATGTGTTCGATCCGCCGCAAGGTCATACCGATGCGGTCCGTCACATAGAGCACCAGTGCGAAAATGATGGTGGTCCAGGCCACCACCTCGACATTGTGTAGTTGGTCCGCGATCTGATCGAAAAAGAAGTAACCAACCAACGCCAGCGGGACGCTGGCAACAACCACCAGGAAAATCAGCCTAGCGCCTGGCGTAATGCGACCGCCCAGCAGCGCAAAGAGGCCGCCGGCCATCGCGCCTAGATCGCGATAGTAGTAAAGACAGACCGCCAGCAGGGTGCCCAGGTGCACCGCAATATCGAGCAGCAGGCGCGACTGCTCGCTCTCTTGCGGGACCTCGAGGCCGGCGTAGTCGACCCCTTCCCAAACCAGCACCAGATGCCCCGAGGAACTGACCGGCAGAAATTCCGTGAGTCCCTGCACGATGGCCAGGACAAAAACATGAAGAAGCGCCAAGGCGGTTCCCTCTTACTCTACTTCCAAATCGCCCGTGTTCAGACGCGAATCCGCGTCGATGGCACTTCAGACTCCGCGAAGGTAAACAATTAAGGTTAACAAAAACAAACAGACTCGAGCGTTTAGCTGAAAGGGCCAGAAACCTCCGTCCCCGCCTCAGCATCCAGATGGCTGAATAGATTTTCGGGCAGATCACACGCTGGAGGGCTTATAACACTCGACTTTGACGCCCGCCCAGAATCAAAATAGTCCCATTATGGTACTAATTTTCTCATTAAATACGATCGATATGAACTCGAAATTGTAAGGCTTCATAGCTTTTGTTGCATATAGGTCAGTATTTATGACATAAATAGCAAATTCCTGTCGCCACGGAGGGTGAGATCGGTTATAGCTCATGGAAATTAACCTTGGGCTCTAGCAGACAACACTGCGCGGGCGTCAGGTGGCTCAAACCGCGCTGCCGGAAAATCCGGACAGACCGCAGGACGAAAAAGAGCCAAAGAGGTGAGGGATCCGGGCAAGAGTGTGATTTCCCGGGTGGTCAAAAAACCAGGAGTTGGCAACTGCCGGCGGAAGAAAAGACCTCCGGCAACGTATTCCTGCCTGCAAGCCAGGGGTTCAAGAACCTGTGTCGGGCCGGATACAGAGCCGGATTACAGAGAGACGTCAGGAGTGAGGTCGGAGAATGACGAAGAAAATGCTGCAGTTCGTCCATAAGGACCAGCATATGCCGGAGAAGCGCGATGCTTCGTCACGGCGCCAGGACTTCGACGAGATCTATCAGGAATACGACCCCGCAGGCGCCGCCGAGCAGGCCAGCCGCTGTTCGCAATGCGGCGTGCCCTTCTGCCAGGTTCACTGTCCGCTGCACAACAACATCCCCGACTGGCTGATGCTGACCGCAGAAGACCGGCTGGAGGAAGCTTACGAACTCTCCCAGTCGACCAATAACTTTCCGGAGATCTGCGGCCGCATCTGCCCTCAGGACCGCCTTTGCGAGGGCAACTGCGTAATCGAGCAAGCCGGCCACGGCACGGTCACCATCGGCTCCGTCGAAAAGTACATCACCGATACCGCCTGGGAGAAAGGTTGGGTCAAGCCGGTCAAACCCCTGCAAGAGCGCGAAGAGACGATCGGCATCATTGGCGCCGGTCCGGCCGGCCTCGCCGCCGCCGAAGAACTGCGGCGCAAGGGCTATCAGGTGGTCATCTACGACCGTTACGACCGGGTCGGCGGCCTGCTGATCTATGGCATCCCGAACTTCAAGCTGGAGAAGGAGATCGTCGAGCGGCGCGCTAAGCTGCTGGCGGACTCCGGTGTGACCTATCAGCTGAATTTCGAAGTCGGTAAGGATGCCACCCTCGAGGAGCTGCGCGCCAAGCACGCGGCGGTGCTGGTCGCGACCGGCGTCTACAAGGGCCGCGACATCAAGATGCCGGGCGTTGGCCTGAAGAACGTCTTCCCGGCCCTGGATTATCTTACCGCCTCGAACCGCAAGGGCCTGGGCGACGCGGTGCCAGCTTTCGACGACGGTCAGTTGAATGCCCAAGGCAAGAACGTGGTGGTCATCGGTGGCGGTGACACCGCGATGGACTGCGTTCGCACGGCTGTGCGCCAGGGCGCGAAATCGGTCAAATGCCTTTATCGCCGCGACCGACAGAACATGCCGGGATCTCAGCGGGAGGTAAAACACGCCGAGGAAGAAGGCGTTGAGTTTCTGTGGCTGTCGGCTCCCGAAGCCTTCCTGGGCGATACCCAGGTGACAGGTGTTCGGGCGGCCCGGGTTCACCTGGGCGTAGCCGATGCGACAGGCCGTCAGACCCCGCAGATCCTCGAAGGCTCCAGCTTCACCGTTAAGGCGGACATCGCCATCAAAGCGCTCGGTTTCGATCCGGAAGACCTGCCGCAGATGTTCGGCAGCAGCGACCTGACAGTCACCCGCTGGGGCACCTTAAAGGTCGATTTCCGGACCATGATGACCTCGCTGGACGGTGTGTTCGGCGCAGGCGATATCGTGCGCGGCGCCTCGCTGGTGGTCTGGGCGGTACGCGACGGCCGCGACGTGGCGGAGCAGATCCATAGCTATGTCCAGAAACGCGCGACCGCGACCGCAAACGAAAAAGCGGCTACCAGCGAGCGCGCCGTCGCCTGACAAGCCGATAATCTGGACTTCAGGCAACGAGATATAAGGCAGGAATAACGAGAGGCGCCCAAGACGGCATCTCTTCAGGGATGTAAGAGCATGACGAAGAAGAACGAAATTCAGCAGCAGCCGGAAACGAACGGCGTCCAGTTCATCAGCGACTGGGAGGAGAATGCTGGCTATCTCTCGGAAAACGGCCTCTACGACCCGGCCGAAGAGCATTCTTCCTGCGGCGTCGGCCTGGTCGCTTCGATCGACGGACGCGCAAGCCGCAGGATTGTCGAGGCCGGCGTCGAAGCGCTGAAGGCCGTCTGGCACCGCGGCGCCGTCGATGCGGATGGCAAGACAGGCGACGGCTGTGGCATCCACGTCGAGATTCCGCAGGACTTTTTTCACGAGCACGTTGAGCGCACCGGCCATACGCCAATCGAAGGCAAGCTGGCGGTCGGCATGGTCTTTCTGCCTCGCACAGATTTCTCGGCCCAAGAACGCTGCCGAGTCATCGTCGAGCGCGAGATCCTGAATTTCGGCTACAAGATTTACGGCTGGCGCCAGGTCCCGGTCGACACCACGGTGATCGGTGAGAAGGCCGCCGCTAACCGGCCCGAGATCGAGCAGATCATGATCGCCAACAATCGCGGTGTGTCGCTTGAACAGTTCGAGACCGACCTTTACGTCATCCGCCGCCGCATCGAGAAGACAGCCGAGACCGACTCGATCAAGGATTTCTATATCTGTTCGCTGAGCTGCCGCTCGGTGATCTACAAGGGTATGTTTCTGGCCGAATCCTTGGCGGAATTTTATCCGGACCTGAACGACGAGCGCTTTGTCTCGAGTTTCGCAATCTTTCACCAGCGCTACTCAACCAACACCTTCCCGACCTGGCATCTGGCCCAGCCCTTCCGCATGATCGCCCACAACGGCGAGATCAATACCGTGCGCGGTAACGTCAATTGGATGAAAGCGCACGAGTGTCGCATGGCGTCGGAAACCTTCGGCGACCACATTGAGGAACTCAAGCCGGTGATTCAGCCGGGCAGCTCCGATTCGGCCGCCCTGGACGCCGTTTTCGAACTGATGGTCCGCGCAGGGCGTAGCCTGCCCATGGCAAAAATCATGTTGGTGCCCGAGGCCTGGAGCAACAACAGCGCGATGCCGAAATCGCATAAGGATCTTTACGCCTACAGCAATGCCGTCATGGAGCCCTGGGACGGGCCCGCCGCGATCTGCGGCTACGGCGGGCGCTGGGTGATGGCTGGAACGGATCGAAACGGCCTGCGACCACTCCGCTACACCATCACCCACGACGGTCTGCTGTTTTCGGGTTCGGAGACCGGTATGGTGCGCATCGACGAAAGCGCGATCCGGGAAAAGGGCCGCCTTGGCCCCGGGGAGATGATTGCGATCGATCTGGAAGAGGGCAAGCTCTACCGAGACCGCGGGATCAAGGATTTCATGGCGGAGCAGCAGCCCTATGGCGACTGGGTGGGCAACATCACCGCGATCGACGACCTCGTGCGCGCCAACGCCGATAAAGGCGAAACGGCGCATTTCGACAAGAACGAACTGCGCCGGCGCCAACTGAGCTTCGGGCAGACCATGGAGGACCTGGAACTCATCCTTCACCCCATGGTCGAGGACGCCAAGGAAGCGATCGGCTCCATGGGCGACGACACACCGATGGCGGTTCTGTCGGACCGCTACCGCGCCCTGCATCACTTTTTCCGGCAGAACTTCAGTCAGGTCACCAACCCACCGATCGACAGCCTGCGCGAACGCCAGGTGATGACGCTCAAGACGCGTCTGGGCAACCTGGGCAACATCCTGGACGAAGACGAAACCCAATGTAATCTGCTTCAGCTCGATTCCCCGGTGCTCTCGAATGCCGAATTCGAGGCTATGCGCCGTCACATGGGCGATACTGCCACCTCTATCGACTGCACCTTTGATGCGGCGGGCGATGAGTTCGCCCTGCGCGATGCGGTGGCCCGCATTCAGCAAGAGGCAGAGAACGCCGTGCGTGAGGGTTGCGAGCACGTGATCCTCAGCGACGAGACGATGGGTGCGAAGCAGGCGGCAATGCCGATGATCCTCGCGACCGCCGCGGTCCATTCGCATCTGGTCAAGCAGAAGCTGCGGACCTTTATCTCGCTGAATGTACGCAGCGGCGAATGTATGGATGTGCACTATTTCGCCGTCCTGATCGGCGTCGGCGCGACCTCCGTGAACGCCTATCTGGCCCAGGAATCCATTGCCGACCGTCACCGGCGCGGCCTCTTCGGCGACCTGTCGCTCGAAGACTGCATGCTGCGCTACAAAAAGGCAGCCGACGAAGGCCTGTTGAAGATCATGTCCAAGATGGGTATCGCCGTGATCTCCTCCTACCGCGGCGGCTACAACTTCGAAGCTCTCGGCCTGTCGCGCACGCTGGTCGACGAGTACTTCCCTGCCATGCCCAGCCGCATCTCGGGTATCGGCATGTCGGGCATCCAGCAAAAAATCCTGGATATGCACAAGAAAGCCTGGAGTGAAGACTTCATAACCCTGCCGGTTGGCGGTTTCTATCGCTACCGGCGCGGCGGCGAAAGCCACGCCTGGGAGGCCGGTCTGATCCATACGCTTCAGACTGCTGTCGCCAACGACGCCTATTCGACCTACCGCAAATTCAGCGACGGCGTGCATAAGCTCCCACCTAGCAGTCTGCGCGATCTGGTGGACTTCAAACGCGACGGCATCGCGCCGATCTCGATCGAGGAGGTCGAGTCCATTACGGCGATCCGTAAGCGTTTTGTCACGCCTGGCATGTCGCTCGGCGCACTGAGCCCCGAAGCCCACGGCACGCTCAACATCGCCATGAACCGAATCGGTGCCAAATCGGATTCCGGCGAGGGCGGCGAAGTCCCCGAGCGCTTCATTCCGCGCCCGAATGGCGATAACGAGAACTCCGCCATCAAGCAGATCGCCTCGGGTCGTTTCGGCGTAACCGCGGAGTACCTGAACAACTGCCGCGAAATCGAGATCAAGGTGGCGCAAGGCGCCAAGCCTGGTGAGGGCGGTCAGCTGCCGGGCTTCAAGGTGACCGAGATGATCGCCAAGCTGCGACACTCAACGCCCGGCGTGATGCTGATCTCGCCGCCGCCGCACCACGATATCTATTCCATCGAGGATCTGGCGCAGCTGATCTACGATCTTAAGCAGATCAATCCGGACGCCAAGGTCTGCGTCAAGCTGGTGGCGCGTTCGGGTATCGGCACTATCGCGGCAGGCGTGGCCAAGGCGAAGGCCGACGTGATCCTGATCGCCGGCGGCAACGGCGGCACCGGCGCCTCGCCGCAAACCTCCGTCAAGTTCGCGGGCGTACCCTGGGAGATGGGCCTGAGCGAAGTGCAGCAGGTCCTGACCCTGAATCGTCTACGCCACAACGTCACCCTGCGTACGGACGGCGGTCTGAAAACCGGCCGGGACGTGGTGGTCGCGGCCATCCTCGGCGCCGAAGAATACGGTATCGGCACAGCATCCCTAGTCGCCATGGGCTGCATCATGGTGCGGCAATGCCACTCCAACACTTGTCCGGTGGGCGTCTGTGTTCAGGACGCAAAGCTGCGCGAGAAGTTCACAGGCACCCCGGAGAAGGTGGTGAATCTCTTCAGCTTCATCGCCGAGGAAGTCCGCGAGATCCTCGCCTCGCTGGGTGTGCGGTCCCTGGAGCAAGTGATCGGTCGGACCGATCTGTTGGTTCAGGTTAGCCGCGGCGCCGAACACTTGGACGATCTGGACCTCAATCCTCTCCTCGCCCGCGCGGAAAGCGATGGTCACCCGGTCCACTGCACGCTGAAGGGTCGCAACGAGGTGCCCGACACCCTGGACGCCCAGATCATCGAAGACGCCCGCGCTTTGTTTGACGACGGCGAAAAAATGCAGCTGCAGTATTCGATCCGCAATACGCATCGCGCGATCGGCACCCGGCTGTCCTCCATGATCACCCGTCGCTTCGGCATGAAGGGACTCAATGCAGGCCACGTCACCGTGCGGCTGCGCGGGTCGGCCGGTCAGTCCCTTGGCGCTTTCGCCGTCCGAGGTCTTAAGCTGGAGGTCTTCGGCGACGCCAACGACTATGTCGGAAAAGGCCTTTCCGGCGGCACGATCGTGGTCCGCCCGACCACGGCCAGCCCGTTGACCACCAACGAAAACACCATCATCGGCAATACCGTACTCTACGGCGCGACCGACGGTCGCCTCTTCGCGGCGGGCCAGGCTGGTGAACGTTTCTGCGTGCGCAACTCGGCCGCCGTCGCCGTCGTCGAAGGCTGCGGCTCCAATGGCTGCGAGTATATGACCGGCGGCACGGCAGTCATTCTCGGCCAGGTCGGTCACAACTTCGCGGCCGGCATGACCGGCGGCATGGCCTTCGTCTACGACGAGGAAGGCACCCTGCCGGATCGGATCAACAGCGAGAGCGTGATCTTCCAGCGGATCGAAACCGATCACTGGGAAGGCGTGCTGAAGTCGCTGATCGAGGAGCATGTGAAAGAAACCCAGTCGCGCTTTGCCGAGCGTCTGCTGATCGACTGGACCCATGAACGCGGCAAGTTTTGGCAGGTCGTACCGAAGGAGATGATCGATCGTCTCGCGCATCCCATCGGCGCGGGACCACGCGAGCAGCGCGCCTGAGAAGGCCGCTTAAACCGTCAAGACAGCGTACCCTGTAACTGCTGTAAAACTGCAACGGGCGCTTCCTGAATAGGGGAGCGTCCGATTTTTTTTGAGATTTTGAGTGCCAGTCGCCTAGAGTCAGGCTATTCACTTCGGCGCCTGCAGATTTCTCAGAGTCCCATTCTTTTTGTGATGCGTTACCTCTTCCACCTGCCCCTCGAATCCCAGTGCCGCAAGATTCGGATTCTTCTGGCCGAAAAGAAGCTGGAATTCGAGTTGAAGGTCGAGCCGGTTTGGGAACGGCGCGAGGGTTTTCTGCAACTCAATCCCGCCTGCGAAGTCCCGGTGCTGACAGAAACCGACGGCACCGCTGTCGCCGGCGGACCGGTCATCGCCGAGTATCTGGAAGATGCCTATAACGACAGCAGCTTCTTGGGCGAGACTCCGCTGGAACGGGCGGAAACACGGCGCATGATGCTGTGGTTCGACGGCAAGTTCCATCGGGAAGTCACGGCCAATCTGGTCGAGCAGAAACTGATGAAGCGCCTGAAGGGCTCGGGCGAACCCAACTCCAACGCCATCCGGGCCGGCCACGCCAACATCCACTATCACCTGGAGTACATTTCCTGGCTCTGCGACCGGCGCCGCTGGCTGGCCGGGAACTCCTTTTCCCTCGCCGATATCGCCGCCGCGGCGCAGCTTTCCGCGGTCGATTATCTCGGCGACGTGCCCTGGGAGAAACACCCGGACGCAAAGGACTGGTATGCCCGGGTCAAATCCAGACCCAGCATCCGCCCGATCTTGGCGGACCATGTGCCAGGAATGAAACCGCCCAAATACTACGCAGACCCAGATTTCTAAGGCGCGATGATCGCGCCCGCGCGATGAACTCAGTCCAACTTAAAGCCCTTGCGCCGCACGAAATCTCCGAAGTCGGCACGCTCCGGCTTGCTATACTGCCGTGCCTTATCCTCGGACCAGCCGTAATCGTCCATCTGACCGAGCTCAGATGCGAAGCGTTGCTCTTTGTAAGGCTGAACCGCTGCCCGCCGCCGGTCATAGGCAGCAATCGTCTCTTCGCCACCAACCTCGCCATAACGATTATGATGCAGGCTGGCTGCCAAAGGCAGCCGCAGACTCATGGTGGGCGCTTCCAAGGGCTGGCCGACGGCGAGCGCGGCAACCGGAAAGACCAGATCGGGCAGACCGAGCAGGTCGCTCGCTTCCTGCGCGCGGTTTCGAATGGCACTGATGGGGCAGGTCCCCAGGCCTGCTGATTCAGCAGCAAGTACGAAGGCCGTTAGCGCGATGGCGGCATCGACACTGGCGTTGAAAAAGGCATCCAGGTGATCGTTCGCAAAGGCGTGGCCGCGCAGATTATGAAGGCTGCGCTGGCGCCGATGGTTCCCACAAAAAATCACCAGGGCTGGCACGCCCTCGACCCAGGCCTGATCCGATAGAATAGCCTTCAAGGCCGCGAGTTGCTCGTCGTCGGTAACGATCACGATGTCGCGTTGTTGAAGATCGCTCTTCGTCGGCGCTGCGAGGGCCAGCGATGCGAGTAGCTGCAGTTGCCCCAGCGGTGGCGGTTCAGGCGTGAAGTTTCGCACGGAGCCGCGGGACGCAAGCGCCTCCCACAGCGCCGGAATGTCAGCACGCTCATCGAGTGCCGCCCGGTCGATGGTCGCGCTGGCGTCGCTGTAGCGTTCTTCAAGCGCGGAAAAGAGTTGATCCAGATCGTCCAAAGGCCGAATCCTTCGCCTGTATCGGGTCGCTACTCGACCGTGACGTCGAGCTTCTCGAGATTCTGCTGAGCCGCATCGCCGGTCGGCGTGCCCTCGGCGAGATTGGCGGCGGTCAGCCAGTCAGCGCGCGCGCCCTGCTCGTCGCCGTTCAACCGGCGCAAAATGCCGCGTTCCAGCAGGGCCTCGGCGTTCTCCGGACGCAGTTTCAATGCCTGATTGACGTCTTCCAGCGCCAATTCATTGGCATCCAGATAACGATAGGCTGTCGCCCGGAAAACTAGGATATCTTCACGTTCCGGCGCCAGATCCTGTGCCCGGTTGAGATCGTCGATCGCATCCCAATAGCTCGAGGCCGCCGCTAGCGCGACCGAGCGGTCGATGAGCAGTTCAACATTGTCGGGATCGAGCTTCAGAGCCGCGGAAAGCACCTTGTAAGAGCGATCGATATCACCCTGCAGCAACCAGGCCTGCGCCGCCTGGGCCAGAACATCGGCCCGCAGCCGATCCGAAGAATCGGTCATGGTCTGGGCCAGAGCCTCTAGGCGTTCCGCCGCCTTATCGTATTGTCCAAGGCCAATCAGCGCGACATTGCCGCAGTGACGGGCCGCATTGCCACCGCCCTTGGATTCCCAGGCGAGCGCCGCCTCGAAGGCCTCTTCCGGTTCGATCTGAGTAAGCTGCATGCAGGCGGCATACTGCTCGGCGTGATCGATTTCTTCGGCCGCGGCCGGTAGAGTCCCGGCCATAATCGCCAAAGCGGTCGCAGTCACAATGGTTAATCTGGAGAAGACCAACACAATCCCTCAGACAGGCTTCAAATTCGATGCGCAGGATGCCATATCACTTGATCTAAAATCGACGCCAATCACCGATTGATCAAGAGGCAAGTTCGTGGTGCCTGCCACAGCTCCCCCTGATTTTCTGCACGAGTTATCATGACCGAACCATCGAACCATCTCTTCTGCTTCGGCCTGGGCTTTTCGGCCCGGGTTCTCTCAAAACGCCTCTTGGCCAAGGGTTGGCGGGTTACCGGGACGACCCGCAGCGAGGAAAAGCGACAGGCTCTTCTGGCGCAAGGCTTTAGCGAAGTGCTTCTGTTCGACGGCACGCAGCCGCTTGCGGATCCTTCGAATGTCTTGCGTGACATCACGCATATCCTGATATCCGCGGCACCGGATGCCACGGGTGATCCTGTGTTGATGCAGCACCGCCGGGACATCGCCGCCCTGCCCAACCTGCAGTGGCTCGGCTACCTTTCGACCACCGGCGTCTACGGGAATCACGACGGCAGCTGGGTCGACGAGGAGGCCCCATTATCCCCCAGCAGCCCGCGCAGCGAATACCGCGTGGCGGCGGAACAGGCCTGGCTGGAACTGGCAGCCGAAGACCGGGTGCCCGTCCATATTTTTCGCCTGGCTGGTATTTACGGTCCGGGCCGCAGCATGCTGGACACGGTGCGCGCCGGGAAGGCGAAACGTATAGATCGGCCGGGACAGGTCTTTAGCCGAATCCATGTGGAGGACATCGCAACGGTTCTGGAAGCCTCCATCGCCGCGCCCAACGGTGGCCGAATCTACAACGTCTGCGACGATATGGCGGCCTCCCCCGCCGAGGTCACCGCCCATGCCTGCGAACTGCTAGGCGTCGAGCCGCCGCCCCTGGTGCCCTTCGAAGAAGCCGGCCTCTCACCCATGGGTAAGACCTTCTGGCTCGACAACAAGCGGGTTTCGAACCGGCGGCTGCACGAAGAGCTCGGCGTCGAACTGCGCTATCCTGATTACAAAGCAGGTTTGGCGAGTTTGCTTTAGGAATTTGTTTTGAGACCGGCTGTGCCAGCCCACACCCCCGCCCGGCCGCCCATCGGCATTATGATTGGGACGGCCGGGCGGGGGTGTGGGCTGGAACCGGTTCGACATCAGTCGAACCTCAAGCTAACTAACCTTTTCCAGCAACTCATCCAGGGTCTGCATCAAACGCGCCAGATCTTCGGGCTCGGACAAGCGGTGATCGCCTTTCTTCACCAGCGTCACCTCAACGTCTTCACTTTCCAAAGCATCGGTGAGGCGCAGCGCCGTCTTCCAGGGCACATCCTCGTCGCGCATGCCCTGGAGCAGCCGCACCGGACAGCGAATCGGGATCGGCGCGCGCAGCAGCAGGTTCTTTCGCCCCTCTTCGATCAGGTCACGGGTGATTGTGTAGGGCTCATCGCCATAGTCTGTCGGCTGCTCATAGCGGCCCTTGTTTTCGATCTCAGCCCGAATTTCCGGTGAGAATTCGGCCCACATAAGATCCTCGGTAAAGTCCGGCGCTGCGGCGATCCCGACCAGTCCCGTAATCCGCTCGATCCGGGCCAGAGCGGTCAGCAGCATAATCCAGCCGCCCATGGAGGAACCCACCAGAATCTGCGGACCTTCGGTCACCTGATCCAGCACAGCGACGGCATCTTCCGCCCAGCGGCCGATGGTGCCATCGGCGAACTTCCCAGAGGACTGTCCATGTCCCTGGTAGTCGAATCGGACGAAGTCCAACCCACGCTTCCGGCAATGCTCTTCCAGTGCCAGAGCCTTCGTGCCGGTCATATCCGACATGAATCCTCCCAGAAATACGACGCCCGGGCGCTCCGATGCGCTTTTATCGCCGGATAACTTGTGATACGCGATGCTCGCACCGTCTTCGCGTGCTAGTATTTTGGGATTCGGGAGTTCCGCGCCGGAGGCCGGAGGTCGGCTGGAATCCAGCTCCTGTCTCGGATCTTGTCCTGTGGGAAATTCTTCGGAAGACATGGAAGATCAAACACCTATGGCCTGGCAATGACAACTGTCGCGCAGGTTATCACTCCCGGACCCGTGACAAAAGACGGCGCCGCCGGCAATGACGGCCCCACGGTCCTGCAAGTCGTTCCGAGTCTGGTCACGGGCGGGGTGGAGCGCGGCGCCGTGGATATGGCTGCCGCACTCACCAGAGCCGGCGGCACGGCGATCATTGCCTCCGAAGGCGGACCGCTGGAGTATGAGCTGCAGCGAATCGGCGCAACGCACATTCGGCTACCCATGGCATCCAAGAACCCGATTGTCATGAGCAGCAATATCAGGCGGCTGAAAAAGACCATTCTCGCCCACAATGTGGACATCGTGCACGCCCGTTCCCGCGCGCCAGCCTGGTCGGCTTACTTCGCCGCCAAGGCGACGCAACGGCACTTCGTCACCACTTTCCACGCCCCCTATAACATCGGCAATGCCTTCAAACGGCACTACAACGCGATCATGACCAAGGGCGAGCGGGTCATCGCCATCTCTCAGTTCATCGCGGAACACATCGACCAGAACTACAAAGTCGACCGCACTCGGGTGCGGGTGGTGCAACGGGGTGTCGATCTGATGCATTTCGACCCGGACCAGGTCAGCGCCGAGCGCGTCATTAAGCTGGCAACCGACTGGCGCCTGCCCGACGGGGTGCCGCTGGTGATGCTGCCCGGCCGTCTGACCCGCTGGAAAGGTCAGGCGATTCTGCTCGATGCCTTAAAGGAGCTGCGCGATCTCGACTTCTGCTGCGCGCTTGTCGGCTCCGATCAGGGCCGAACCAGCTACCGGCAGGAACTCGAACGGCAGATCATGACCAACGATCTCGCCGGCAAGGCCTTCATCCTGGACAACTGCACAGACATGGCCGCCGCCTACATGCTGTCCGACGTGGTCGTCTCCGCCTCCACCGATCCAGAGGGTTTCGGCCGTGTGGTCAGCGAGGGTCAGGCCATGGGCCGACCGGTGGTGGCGAGCGACCACGGCGGCGCGCGCGAACAGGTCATTCCCGGCACCACGGGCTTCCTCTTCGAGAACGGCAACCCCAGCTCGCTGGCCGCCGCCCTGCGCCAGGCGCTGACCCTCAACGCCGAAGAACGCGCCAAGCTCTCCAAGATCGCCATCGATCGGGTGCAGACCCTCTTTTCCAAGGATCGCATGTGCAATGCGACGCTCGGGCTCTACAACGAGCTGATGCGTCAGGACGCGCATCGGACACTGTAGTCTTCGCGCCGCGCCCGCACGCCTGAAATCGGCTCACCTGACACCTGAAAAGTCTGCGCTCGTCTTCGCGTGCCAGCAGCGCTCCTATAGACGCGCCCCTTCACAGCGCCATCGGAGACAGACAATGCTCAGCCTTTTGCACATCGACGCCAGTGCGCGGAGTGATCGCTCGATCAGCCGTGGTCTGTCGGCAAGCTTCATCGCAACCTGGCAACAGCACCGCCCGCAAGACAAAATCATCCGCCGGGATCTCGGTATCGACCCACCCGGCTTCATCTCCGAAAACTGGATCGCAGCCTGCTTTACCCCCGAACCCGCAAGAACCGCGGCCCATAAGGCAGCGCTTCGGGAATCGGATGCTCTCATCAGCGAATTGGAACAGGCATCTGTAATTGTCCTCGGCACGCCGATGTACAATTATGGTCCGCCAGCCTGCTTAAAGGCTTGGGTCGATCAAATCGTCCGGATCAACAAGACCTTCTCTTTCGATCTGGCGCGCGGGGATCACCCCCTGGAACCGATGTTGTTCGGCAAGACCCTCGTCTGCCTGACATCGAAAGGCGAGTTCGGATTCGCAAAAGGAGGTCCGCGGGAAGACATGAACCACCTCGATCCCCATATCGAAAGTTTGGCTCCCTATCTCGGTGCGAAGGAACGTCATTTTATCGCTGTCGAGTATCAGGAATTCGGTGACGAACGCCACGAACGGTCCAAGGCCGCAGCCCGGCAGAACACTGTGGCGTTGGCGGAAACCCTCGCGCGTGACCCGCAGCTTCCGCAAGGGGCAGGGCATCCGCATGAGCCGGCGCCAGGCAGGTCCCGGTAACCGTCAGGCTTCCGATGCGCGAATCCAGATTGCCTGTGTTGAACGCTCTTAGGGCCTTCGAGGTCGCAGCCCGGCTCTTGAGCTTCAAGCAGGCGGCCGAGGAGCTCGCGATTACCCCTGCCGCAGTCAGCCACCGGATCCGCGGGCTCGAAGACTGGCTCGGCGTCAAGCTCTTCAACCGTCTTACCCGTTCCCTGGAGCTTACCAAGGAGGGTGAAGCCTATGCGGTCCTGGTCCGGCAGGGCTTCGAAATCCTGATAGAGGCCTCGGAAGAGCTGAGACGTGCAAGCGACGCAGGCGAACTGGCGGTCTCGGCCACCATGTCCTTTGCATCGAATTGGCTGAACAGCAGACTGCCCGGTTCGAACAGCCTCACCGGCTCTGAGACGGAACAGCCCTTCCAAATCAGGATCGAGGGCTCCGACATCCCCGCGGATCTGACCCGAAGCAATATCGATGTCGCGATCCGTTACGGCGAAGGCGGGTATGACGAGCTCCACTCCGAGATGCTGTTCCCCGACCTGATCGCACCGGTCTGCACGCCGGAACTGGCTGCAGGCCTTACCAGCCCCGCCGATCTTCTGGAGATGCCAAGGATTGACTACCGCTGGTCGGGCTTCGGTCCCCGCGATCCAAGCTGGGAGAAGTGGTTCCGTGCGGCAGGCACCGTCCCTCCCGAGGCAGACCGCGTGCCCTCCTTTAGCGACGAGCATATGGCATTAGGACAAACGCTTGCCGGTCGCGGCGTCGGACTGCTGGGGATCGTTGCGGCCGCCGAGCCGATCCTGGAAGGCAAGCTGGTCCGTCCCTTCCCAATCGCGCTGGAAAACCGCGCTTACTATTTCGTCTGCCTGCCTCAAAGCCTTCAGAAGCGAAAGATCGAGTCTTTCCGGCGCTGGCTGAAGCAGGAGGCGGCCCGCTTCGATAAGCTTATCAGCGAAGACCCGAGACTGAACTTCGAGACCGTGATCCGAGCGGAGGCACTATGAGCACCTATGACCCCAGCCAACCCGACGGCAAAAACCCGACCGCAGACGATCCCATCTCACCGGACGGCACACCGGCGCCGGGCCAGAACTACGAGATCCCGGCGCGCCAGGGTCGGGCCGTCCGGCTGACGCGAGGGCAAAGCCTCACCATCGTCAACCCCAAGGGTCATCAGGTCTGCGACTTCTTTGCGGTCACAGCGGAGTCGCCGGCCGAGTTCCTCTCCATGGAGCATTGCCGCACCGCATTGGGGCGTATCTATGTGAAATCAGGTGACCGCCTGGTGACGAACCGCCGCCGTGCCCTGATCGAGATCGCTGAAGACACTTCCGACGGCGTCCACGACATCCTGATCGCGGCCTGCGACCACACCCGTTATCAGCAGCTCGGATGCACGGATTACCACGACAACTGCGCCGACAATTTCCGCATGAGCCTTGCGGCCATCGGGGCTACGCCGGTCCACGTCCCCTGCCCCTTCAACATCTGGATGAACATCCCAGTCGCCGCGGACGGCACTTACAACTGGACCGCACCGACCTCGAAACCAGGCGACCACATCACTCTGCGCGCCCTGGAAGACTGCATCGCCGTCATGTCCGCCTGCCCGCAGGATATGACCAGCGTGAACGGGGTCGGGACGGTTCCGGTGGAGTTGGGATTTCGGGTTGGCGCATAGAGGAGGCGACGACGCCCCCCGGCTTCAACCGAACGGACGGCCAAAGTAGGTCAGCGCCCAGAGCGCGATCAGATAGACGCTGATCAGCGACTGAAGACCAGCGGCAACACGGACCCAGCCCTGACCACGCAAGGCGTAGTCACGCGGCTGCAGGCGCGCAAGCCAGGTGCCGACGTTCAAGTCGCGCCAACCCAGGTGAAAGGCCGAGATCAGGCTGAAGTAGAGAGAAAGTCCCAAAGCCTTCGGACCTCGGGCGTGCAGCCGCTCCACCGCCACATCCGCCGCGACGGACGGCTCGCCGCTGCTTTGGATGATGCGGCCCGCGGGCCAGATGCGGAAGACGCCCCCGCCTTTCGTCCGGCCCGGCTCCATCAATAGCACCGGAAGGTAGAGCAGCGCGAAGAGGCCGATCAGCCCCAGCAGAATCAGCAACGGCCGCCCGTAAGCCAGGCCGTAACCGCTGGTCCACTCGAAGAAGACCAGGCGAAACACGCCTTCGACCGCGGCCCAGCGATCCTGCCGCAAACGGCCGCAGGAATTTTCTAGGTCCGGATCCCAACTGGCGAGGGCATAGGCGGTGCGATGCCGTTCGATCGCAAAAGTGGCCTCCCGCTCGAGCCCCCTGAGCCCGGCTTCCTTGAAGGCAGCGCGCAGCCGCACCGTCGCGCCCTCTTCATCCTCACAGAAGCGGACCTGCGAGACCCCGCGCACAGCCACCAGCCATTCCGGTGCCGGCTGACCTCTGGGCTGGAAATACGCGCCTGCCAGGTTGGCGTTTTCGAGTTTTGCATCCGTCAGAAGAGTCCCATCGAGGCGTGCGCTTTCGAGGTCCGCGCCCTGAAGATTGGCGCCGGTGAGATCAGCCCTGCTAAGACCTGCCTTGCGAAGATCAGCGCCGGCAAGATCGGCGCCGCGCAGATTGGCCTCCAGCAGTTGGGTGCCAGCGAGCTTTGCGAAACGCAGTTTCGCAGCCGTCAGATCCGAACGCTCTAAGATGGCGTCACTTAGGTTGACGCGCGTAAGCAGCGCTCCGCGCAGATCTGCAAAGGCCAGCATGGCGCCCCGGAGATCATGGGTTCGCAAGTCCATATTGCAGAAGCTTGACGCCCCCACCGGACGCAGCTGTTGGCCGAGCAGGTGAGCCCCCAGCAGCGCGTCGTAGTTTTCCTCGAACCAACTGTCATGCTTCGCCAGAGCGGCAGGCAGGTCTTCTATTGTGGTTCCGAGTGCGACCGGACAGCCTTCCGTCTGCGCCTGGGCAGCTCCAGCGGTCAGGAACGTAAACGCAAGCAGCGCGACCGATAAGACGTAACTCCAAACTGGCATGCAGTCGTCCTAGCCATTGGGAGCAATGGGGCTTTAGCCCTGCGCATCATATCACCTTCTCTGGCGCCTGCTTGCCTTAATAAGGCGCGTTCACCTTTGATGTGATTTGAGCTTCAAAATTTTTGGCCGCGTATCAAAAGTGGCTCGCACTGTTGCTTGACTATTACTCGGTGACTCTCAGCTCAACCTGGGTTCCATCGGGTAGGTCTCTGATCTGTTGCGCCAAGTCACCTGCGAAAGCGATCAACGCGTCCCGGCTGATGGTGCCCATGTTCTCAGCAGCGTATTCTCCACCCACAACAGCAGGAATCTTCAGGCAATAACAGCAGCCCTCGGGCAGAGCCCCCAAGGCGGCGTAAGCCTCTTCGACAAGAGGCAACATCTCCCAATCCGCTAAAAATTCGTCGTCGTTTCGTAAATGCTCGTAAGCCGCGGCGTCCTGCGCAACCACTTCGCAGGAAAGCTCTTCAGGACAGATGCGCCAAAAACATCCGCTCTCATCGAGCACGATTATGTTCCCGAAGACGTTCTGGTCGAGGACCTCTTTAGGGCGAAGGCCCAACCAGCCCCAAGACTCTGCAACACACTTCAGCAATTCCATGTCGGCACGCTTAAAAGAAGTCAACTCGAATGCAAAAACGGCCCGGCATTTCGACCGAACCGCATTAGGCTTTTCCAGACTTTGTGGATAGCCAAATTTTGAGAAGAAATTGCAGACTTGTCAATAACTTAAATACCGCTACCGTGAAGCTCCTTCAGACGCGGCGCAATCAACAGGAGCTGCCCCCGTGACGACCCGACAGACATCGGTTTCCTTTGCCGCGGCGGCCGCCACCATTCTCCTGGCGATCTTCCTCTACGATGTCATGGGCGCGATCATTAAGCATTTGAGCCAGCGCTATCCCACCGAACAGCTCGCCTTCTTCCGCAACCTCTTCGGGCTGCTGCCGACGTTGATCATCCTCTCCTGGTCCCAGGACTGGCGCAAATCCGGCCGGCCCATCGTGATTCGGCAGTGGAAAATGGGGTTGGCCCGCGGCGGCATCGGCGCTTTCTCCCAGGTCTGCTTTTACATCGCCGTCTTTCACCTGGAATACGCGACCGCCACGACCCTCCTCTTCGCCGGCCCGCTCTTCGTCACGGCGCTCTCCATTCCCTTACTGGGCCATCGGGTCGGCCTCTGGCGCTGGCTTGCGGTGCTGACCGGTTTTGCCGGCGTTGTGCTGGTGATGCGTCCGGGCACGGAGAGTTTTAGCTGGTACGCCGTCCTGCCGCTCTGCGCCGCCTTCGGTTACGCCAGCATCAGCGTCAGTTCCCAGCGCTTCGACAAGACGGTGCCCACGGCCCTGATCAATCTCTACGCCAACACCGGCGCCCTGACCGGCACCCTCGCCCTGGCACTCGTCACCGGCGGTTTCGTCGAGATCATGACGCTCGAGGACTGGCTCTGGATCGCCGCCATGGGCATCGCCGGCGGCACCGCCGCCTTCTGCATCATCACCGCCTACCGCTTCGCCGACCCCAGCAGCCTCTCGCCCTTCGAGTACTTCGGGATTCCCTTTTCCTTCACGCTCGGCTGGATTTTCTTCGCGGAAGCGCCGTTCGAGCGGCTGTTTCCGGGTGTGCTGCTGATCGTCGGCGGCGGGCTGTTCATTATTTGGCGGGAGCGGATGGTGAAAAAGAGTGTTCCAGAATAGTCAGGTCGAGGTTTCATCATGCAGCATGGCCGCAAAACATAGCTTCGGGGGAACGCGTTCCCCCGCGCCCCCAGTTCAATTATGCACTTCCGAAGTGCTGAAAGTTTTTATGCGCACTAAGGGCCAAGTTTGCGCTTCCGGCGTCACGTCTCTGAGTGTACCTTGAAGTCTATATTTACAACCCTTTCTCAAATCGGCGTTTGAGGGATTTGTGCTCGAACCAATTTCGCTCGGTTTAGTTGCCTCCGGCACTTTCTGGCTGCTTGAGAAAACCGGCGACGCGATATTCTCGAAAGCACTGGGCGACGGGGCTTTTCACGGGGCTTGCGCTCTACTGAAGCGCGCCGAGACCGCGCCCAGTGATGGCAATTGCCTGCTCGACGGGTTCCGGAGAGCGCATGCGCGCACGGGAAAGCTGCTGATCGAGCGGGCGTACCGGACACAGATGGGCGACACCGTCTCCGCCCGCTGGACCGGTGGCGGCCCTACCGATCTTTTCAACGCCGGAAGCCTGTATTACGAGAAGCTGCTTAAGGCGAAGGCTTCGGAGAACCCCTACGACCATCCGCTGGGTCAGTCACCGCTCAAATTAGAGGCGCCAACGAACGCGATCCGTGCAGCCTTGCAGCCGCTGTCGAATCTCGGCACGGCAGGAGGGGCAGACGCGCAGCCACCCGGAGTCGCTCCCTGCCTGCACGCCGTCCAGGCTTTCGCCATAGAGGAGGCTGTGGCCGCGACCGGCAGTGGCAAGGAGGTGCGCGCGAGCATCGAGGGAGCCTTTGCCGACTACGCGCCGATTTTCGCCAACGAAATAGCGCAGGAAATTCAAGATAACGCGCCCTTCCGGGCGATCTTCAATGCGCGGCAATTGCAAGAGGTTCGACGGGATATTGCCGATCTTCCCGAAGCCATCACCCAGGCCGTCGCACAGTCGCTTGGCCAGCACCTCTCCGATCTGATCGAAAGTCTCCGGTCCCAGCTTAAGGAACAGCTCGAGAGCATCGAATCCCTGGTTCGCGGCCGCCCGGATCTGGACGCGATGCTTTCCCCGGACAGCTTCGAAAACCGCTTCGTCTTTACCTCGCGATCCACACCGCTGGTGGGCCGGGAGAACGAACTGGCGGCCTTTCGCGCCTGGCTTCAGTCGGACGAAAAATTTTCCTGGCAAATTCTGGCCGGGTCCGGCGGTGTCGGGAAAAGCCGGCTGGCCCTCGAACTGGTGCGCATGGCGACGCCCTTGTTCGAGGCCGGCTTTTATCGGGCGACGCAAGCCGCCAGCGCCTGGCACGACTGGCAGCCGAAACAGCCCACGCTGATCGTCGTGGACTATCCCGCCGCGAAAATCGAAACGACGCGGGAGCTTCTGCATCAACTGCAAAGGGGCGTGCTCGATGAGTTTACGCCTTCCCGCTACGCGTGCTGCTTCTGGAACGCGAAGCCGACGGACCCTGGCGGGAGGAACTGAACAAGGGCGACGTCAAGCTCGAAGACCCAAGCGAAGTCGTCACTCTTTCACTCCTGGATAACCCAAGCTCGATTATTCGCGCCTACGCCATTCTAGCGTCTGAAAATGCCGGTGGTCCGGCGCCTTTGCTCGACGATGAGGAAGTCGAAGAAGAGTTGATGCGTCTCGACGAGGAAATGCGACCGCTGTTCGCAGCGTTCCTCGGGGATGCCATTGGCCGCGGAGAAGCTTTCGCCGGCTGGGACAAAGCACGACTGGTGAAAGACGTTCTTAAACGTGACGAAGAGCGCTATTGGTCTGACGCCACCGAAAAAGAAAAGAATCTGGCAGCACTCGTCACCTTCTGCCGAGGGCTCTTCGACGAAACGTTGGAGAGCATATGCGAAGAAGGTTCCGGCAAGGTATTTCCGGGACATTGGAACCGCGACGCAACCGGTGATCGCATTGGGAAGATAACCCGCTCACGTCTGATGGAAGAACACTGGTTTGTTGGGGGACTCGAACCTGACTTGCTCGGAGGACTCTTCGGGCTGGAGAGAATCGGCAAACTTCCATCCGTATCACGGAAGGAATTTGTCACTGCCTGCCATAAGACTGAACCAATGCAAGTCAGTGCAATGCTTGCTCTGTGCCACCGCGATTGGCCTGACCACAAATCCTTGCCCTATTTTGACCAGGACTTACCTAAAGACCTAACGTTCCGTCGTAATTGGGCGCATCACTGTTTCGGACGCATTTACTATCATGGTCAGGCTAATCGCCTTCAGAGCGCTCGCCAAGAGTTTGAAAAACTAACGAGTTTTCTGTCAGAGATACCTTCTGACGCCGGCGCATCACTGCCACTTGCAAAGGCTAGTATCAATCTCATTATCGATTACGGCAAAGCCGAGCAAATCGAAGAAGCCAGAACCATCTTCGAGAGCCTGCTAAACCTCCAGGAAAGATTCCCCGATGATGAGGAGATCGCCCTTCGACGGGCCAAGGGCAGTGTCAATCTCTCTCTCGATTACGGCAAAGCGGGCCAGACTGACGAGGCCAAGATCATCTTCGAAGGCCTAATAAATCTTCAGGAAAGATTCCCAGACGATGAGGAAATCGCGCTGCAGCGCGCCATGGGCAGCGTCAATCTCATTAGCTTTCTCGGCAAAGCCGGCCGGATCGACGAGGCCAGGACCATCTTCGAGAGCCTTGTAGATCTTCAGGAAAAGTTCCCAGACGATGAGGAAATCGTTCTTCGACGCGTCAGAGGCAGCGTCAATCTCATCCTCGATTACGGCAAAGTCGGCCTGACCGAAGATGCCAGAGCCATCTTCGAGACCTTAATAATCCTGCAGGCAAGATTCCCCGACAACGCAGAGATACAGTCAATTGTGAGTTTGACCATAGAAGCGTCACCATTCGATTGACTAAGTCTGCAACTCGCCCCCCACCCTGCTTGACAGTCCTTGGAATCCTTCTACATTGCGCGTTTCGCACTGCGGCATGGCTGCGGTGTGTTTACTTGTCTCTTCAATTCAGAGGGTTAAAAGCAGAGTTTCATGGTTGCTATTCATCTGCCCGACGGGAGTCGGCGCGATTTTGAGGCGGCGGTTTCCGGCGCCGAAATCGCAGCCGCCATCGGCCCGCGCCTGGCGAAAGACGCCTTGGCGCTGAAGGCCGACGGCTTGGTCAAAGACCTTGCCCATATCGTCGAGCAGGACACTACCGTGGAAATCGTGACCGCGAAGCACGAGGATAGCCTCGAACTGCTGCGGCACGACTGCGCCCATGTGCTCGCCGAGGCGGTGCAGGAAATCTACCCCGAGACCCAGGTGACCTTCGGCCCGGCGACGGAGAACGGCTTCTTTTACGACTTCGCGCGCAAAGAGCCCTTCACGACCGAAGACCTGGAGATCATCGAAAAACGCATGCATGAGATCGTCGATCGCGACGAGAGCATTCAGCGCGAGGTCTGGGACCGTAGCGAAGCCATTCGCCACTTCCAGGAGATCGGCGAGAAGTACAAGGCCGAGCATATCGAGACCCTGCCCACCGATGCCGAGATCTCGATCTACCGGCAAGGCAACTGGCTCGACCTCTGCACGGGGCCGCACCTGCCCTCCACAGGCCGGCTGGGCCATGCCTTTAAGCTGCTGCGGGTTTCCGGCGCCTACTGGCGCGGCGATTCCAAGAACGAGCAGCTACAGCGGATCTACGGCACCTGTTGGGCCACAGAAAAGCAGCTCAAAGCCTACCTCACGATGCTGGAGGAGGCCGAGAAACGCGACCACCGGCGCCTGGGCAAGGAGATGAACCTCTTCCACCTGCAGGAAGAGGCGGTCGGCTCGGTCTTCTGGCACCCCAAGGGCTGGGAACTCTATCGGGCCGTGGAGCGCTATATCCGCAAACGCCTGGAGGCCGCCGACTACGTCGAGGTCAAGACGCCGCAGCTGATCGACCGGAGCCTCTGGGAGGCCTCGGGCCACTGGGAGAAGTTCCGCGAGCATATGTTCACGGCGGTCAGCGACGACGACCGGGTTCTGGCGGTCAAGCCCATGAACTGTCCGGCTCACGTCCAGATCTTCCGCCAGGGTCAGACCAGCTACCGCGACCTGCCGCTGCGCATGGCCGAATTCGGCGCCTGTCACCGCAACGAGCCCTCGGGCGCGCTGCACGGCCTGATGCGGGTACGCGCCTTTACACAGGACGACGCCCACATCTTCTGCACGGAAGACCAGATCAACAGCGAGACGGTGATCTTCTGCGAGTTGCTCTCCAGCATCTATAAGGATCTGGGCTTCGAGGACTTCGTGGTGAAGTTCTCCGACCGGCCGGAAGTGCGCGCGGGATCGGATGAAACCTGGGACAAGGCGGAAGCGGCCCTGAAGGAAGCGGTCGAGATCGCCGGTCTGGAATACTCGCCCAACCCGGGCGAAGGCGCCTTCTACGGCCCGAAGCTGGAGTTCGTGCTTCGCGACGCGATCGGGCGCGACTGGCAGTGCGGCACGCTGCAGGTGGACTTCGTGCTGCCAGAGCGGCTGGACGCCACCTATATCGGCGAGGACGACAAGCGCCACCGGCCGGTCATGCTGCACCGGGCGATCATCGGCTCCTTCGAGCGCTTCCTGGCAATCCTGATCGAGCATTACGGCGGGCGCTTCCCGCTGTGGCTGGCGCCGGTCCAGGTCACGGTCGCGCCGATTACCTCCGATGCGGACGACTATGGCCGCAAGGTGCAGGCAGCATTAAAATCCGCAGGCTTGCGAACGGAAATTGACCTGCGCAACGAGAAGATAAATTATAAGATACGCGAACACAGCCTTGCGAAAGTGCCGGTGATCGCGGTCGTCGGCCGCCGTGAGGCGGAAGAAGGTAAGGTGGCGCTGCGGCGTCTGGGCTCCAAGGAACAGCAGATCCTGAGCCTGGAGGAAGCCGTCGCGCTGTTGGGGGAAGAGTCGGCCTCGCCGGCAGGAGCCTGATCGTTTTCGCTGGTAACGGCGGCAGGTGAATCAGTCTCCATCGTAAGGGTCTAGAGAGCTAAAGCGCTCTAGAGAGTTGTCACTGGACTTATTTTTAGTCCAGATTAGAGAGGGGAATATCCTATCGGCAAACCGTTCCGGCTGAATTTGCAGCCGTGGGCGGGTGCCTATGGGACAAAACCGTATTTTTGGCTAACGGAGGAGTTTAGCAATAGCACGTCCACCCGCAGATCTCACGCCGTCCCGTGACGGACCGCGTGTGAATGAACAAATTGGCGTTATGTCCGTACGCCTCGTCGACGAAAACGGCGAGCAGGTTGGGGTTGTTTCCAGGAATGACGCGCTGCAGCGCGCATTTAACGCCGGTTTGGACCTTGTAGAGGTTTCGCCCAATGCCGACCCGCCGGTCTGCAAGATTCTGGATTACGGGCGCTTCCGCTACGAGGCACAAAAGAAGAAAAACGAAGCCCGCAAAAAGCAAAAGGTCATCGACGTCAAAGAAATTAAGATGCGGCCGAATATCGACCAGCATGACTATGACGTGAAGATGCGCGCCGCCAACCGCTTCATCGGCGAAGGCGACAAAGTCAAAGTGACCATGCGTTTCCGCGGTAGGGAGATGGTTCACCAGGATCTGGGCCTGAAGGTCCTGCAGCGCGTCCGCGACGAGCTGGAGGAAATCGCCAAGGTCGAGCAGTTTCCAAAACTGGAAGGCCGCCAGATGATCATGGTGATGGCACCCCGATGAATTAACCGACCGGTTAATCGGGGATCACCTTCCCCCAACGCGGCTTCCAAAGGAAGCGCGCGCAGCAACCTCCAAAAATTAGGCTTGTTTTTCAGTAGTATAAAACAGGCCCGGGTGGGTTTTGTGCAACGCACGGCAATGGCTTGCATTCGCCGTGCGCCGCCGCTATAACCTGCGGCTTCAAACGAGCGGTCGGGCGAAAAGGGCATGCCCAGCGGCTCACGAAAGATTCGTTTCAAGCGAAAGGAATGCGAAATGCCCAAGTTGAAGACGAAGTCAGGCGCCAAAAAGCGCTTCCGGCTCACCGGAACCGGAAAAGTTGTGATGAATCATGCCTATAAGCGCCACATGCTGCGCCGTCGCAGCCAGTCCATGAAGCGCAAAGCCCGCGGCACCACCATCCTGTGCGATGCCGATGCGAAGATCATCAAGCGCAACTTCCTCCCCTACGCTTAAGGATACCTGACTCATGGCAAGAGTAAGTCGGGGCGTCACCGCGCGTGCACGCCACAAAAAAGTCGTCAAGATGGCCAAGGGCTATCGTGGACGCGGTAAAAACGTTTTTCGGGTCGCCGTCGAGCGGGTGGAGAAGGGTCTCCAGTACGCTTATCGTGATCGCCGCGTCAAAAAGCGCAATTTCCGGGGCCTGTGGATCCAGCGGATCAACGCCGGCGCCCGCGAGCACGGTTTGACCTATTCTCAGTTTATGAACGGCATGAAGCGCGCCGGCATCGAGCTGGACCGCAAGGTTCTTTCGGACCTCGCCGTTCACGAGCCGGCCGCCTTTAAGAGCCTCGTCGATCAGGCTCAGGCCGCTCTCAAGACCGCTTAAGGTAAATCGGCTCAGGCGGCTGCGGGACCAGAAAACGTCATGCAGCCGCCGGCCACCCGAGCGAGAGCTTCGAAAGCAGCAGAGCCAAGACCGGCCTCGGTCTTGGCTTCTCTTTTGAAGGACCACTCGCCTCAACAAAGCGAATAGGGACCGGCGGAGATCGGGGCTGGAGGACAGCCGTCGGATCCGAACCCGGCGAAACTCCAGGCATCCGAAACCTCCACCGGGATGCAGATGGAGAACCTTGAAGAACTTCGCGAAAGCCTGATGCAGCAGATCGAAAGCGCCGGCGACGCCGACGCGCTCGAGACGATTCGCGTGCAGGCCCTGGGCAAAAAAGGCCAGGTCACCCAGCTCATGAAGACGCTGGGAGGTCTCTCGCCCGACGAACGGCGCGAAGCCGGCCAGGCCCTGAACCTGGTCAAGACCGCCCTCGCCGATGCCATCGAAAACCGTCGTGGCAGCCTGAAAGAAGCCGAACTGGAAGCCCGCCTGGCGCAGGAAACCATCGACGTTTCCCTGCCCGTGCGGCCTAGCGGTCTCGGTCACTTCCATCCGATCAGCCAGACCATCGAGGAACTGGTGGCGATCTTCGGCGAGATGGGCTTTTCCGTCGCCGAAGGCCCGGATGTCGAGGACGACTTCCATAACTTCACGGCCCTGAACATCCCGCCGGAGCATCCCGCGCGCCAGGAATTCGATACCTTTTACCTGCCCGAGCGCGAGGACGGCAGCCGCCAGGTGCTGCGCACGCACACTTCGCCGGTCCAGATCCGCTCCATGCAGAGCACGAAACCGCCGATCCGCATCATCGTGCCGGGCCGGACCTTCCGTGCCGACCATGACGCCACCCACTCGCCCATGTTCCATCAGGTCGAGGGACTGGTGATCGATGAGAAGACCCACATGGGTCACTTGAAAGGCACCTTGATCGAGTTCTGCCGGGCCTTCTTCGGCATCGACGATCTGCCGGTGCGCTTCCGCTCCAGCTACTTCCCCTTCACCGAACCCTCGGCGGAGGTCGATATCGGCTGCACGCGCGCCGGTGGCCAGCTCAAGATCGGCGCCGGCGACGACTGGCTGGAGATTCTGGGTTGCGGCATGGTGCACCCCAAGGTTCTGGAGAACTGCGGCATCGACTCCACCAAATACCAGGGCTTCGCCTTCGGCATGGGGATCGAGCGCATCGCCATGCTGAAGTACGGCATGCCGGACCTGCGCCCCTTCTACGACTCGGATCTGCGGTGGCTGCGCCACTTCGGCTTCCTGCCGCTGGAAACCCCCAGCATGGTGAGAGGACTCTAAGGTTATGAAGTTCACACTCAGCTGGCTCAAGGATCACCTCGAGACCGAGGCGAGCCTTGACGAAATCTCAGCAGCCCTTTCCATGATCGGCCTGGAGGTCGAAGAGATTGAGGATCGCGCTGCTGCACTCGCGCCCTTCAAGTCCGCCTACGTCATTGAGGCCGTCCAGCACCCCAACGCCGACCGCTTGCGGGTCTGCCGGGTCAAGACCGAGGATGGTGAAGTCCAGGTTGTCTGCGGCGCACCCAACGCGCGCACCGGCATGGTCGGCGTCTTCGCGCCCTCGGGCAGCTACGTCCCCGGCACAGATATGGTCCTAAAACCCGGCAAGATCCGGGGCGAGGAATCCAACGGCATGCTGGTCTCCGAGCGCGAGATGGGCATCTCCGACGAGCACGATGGCATCATCGAGCTGCCGGAAGGCACAGAAATCGGCCTGCCCTTCGCCGAACTTGCCGGTCTGAACGATCCGGTGATCGACATCGCCATCACACCGAACCGGGGCGACTGCCTCGGTGTGCGCGGCGTTGCGCGGGACCTGGCCGCCGCCGGGCTGGGCAAGCTCAAGCCCCTGGCCTTCCCGGAAACCAAGGGCGATTTCGAGCCGCCAATCAAGTGGCGGCGCGATCTGCCCGCCGACCAGCAGGAACTCTGCCCCTATGTGGCCGGCCGACACTTCCGCGGTGTAAAGAACGGTCCCAGCCCGAAGTGGATGCAGGATCGCCTGCGCGCCATCGGCCTGCGCCCAATCTCGGCCCTGGTCGATATCACCAACTACGTCACCTACGACCTGAACCGGCCGCTGCACGTCTTCGACGCCGCTAAGGTGAAAGGCGATGTGACCATGCGTCTGGCCCGCGAGGGCGAGGAGATCCTGGCCCTGGACGGCGAGAACTACAAACTCGCGCCGGATATGGTCGTGATCGCCGACGACAATGGCCCTGAGGGTATCGGCGGCGTCATGGGCGGTGAAATTTCCGGCTGTTCCGACGAGACCACCGAAGTCTTTCTGGAAGTGGCGCTCTTCGATCCGGCGCGCGTCGCCATCACAGGACGCAAGCTGGGTATCCTTTCCGACGCCCGCTACCGATTTGAGCGGGGCCTGGATCCAGACTCCGCTCTGTGGGGTGTGGAAGTCGCCAGCAAGCTGATCCTGGAGCTCTGCGGCGGCGAGGCTAGTGAAACCACCATTTCCGGTGAGCATCCGAGCGAGCAACGCCGTATTTCCCTGCGCCGGGAGCGGGTCAAGAGCCTGGGCGGTATCGAAATTCCCTTCGACGAACAAGTTCGGATCCTGAAGGATCTGGAGTTCGAAGTCACCGAAACCGGGGACGGCCTGGATGCGGTGGTGCCGCGCTGGCGCAATGATGTCGAATGCGAGGCTTGCCTGGTCGAGGAGGTCATGCGGATCCATGGCTTCGACAACATCCCCGTCGTGCCGCTCGAGCGGGATCGGGCGCTGCCCCAGGGGGTTCTAACCACCGGCCAGAAGCGCCGCAGCTATGCCCGCAATGCCCTTGCCTGGCGTGGGCTCGAGGAGTGCGTGACCTTCTCCTTCATCTCGCGCAAACAGGCTGAGCTTTTCGGCGGTGCGCAGGACGAGCTGACGCTGGTCAATCCGATCTCCAGCGACCTGGACGTCATGCGGCCTTCGGCCCTGCCCACACTGGTTGCCGCAGCCGCTCGCAACAGCGACCGGGGTTTTGCCGACAACGCGCTCTTCGAGATCGGACCGCAGTACCACGACGACGGTCCGAGCGGTCAACAGCTGGTCGCCGCCGGCCTGCGCAGTGGCGCAGCCGTGGCCCGTCACTGGGAAAGCAAAGGCCGCGTTTTGGACGCTTACGACGCCAAAGGCGACGCCCTCGCCGCCCTGGAGGTGGTCGGTGCGCCGGTGGCCAACCTGCAGGTCACGACCGACGCCCCCGCGTGGTACCACCCGGGCCGCTCGGGTGCGCTGCGCCTCGGACCGAAGGTCATGGCGTTCTTTGGAGAACTCCACCCACGGGTGCTGGCGGCCATGGACCTGCGCGGGCCTGCTGTCGCTTTCGAGGTCTTCCTGGACGCCGTGCCGCAACCCAAGGCCAAAGGCACGGGCAAGATCAAGCCGGCACTGGAGCTTTCACCCTATCAGCCCGTCGAACGGGACTTCGCCTTCGTGGTGGCAGCCGACACACCGGCCGAAAAGCTGCTGCGCGCCGCCAAGGGCGCCGACAAGCAGCTGATCACCGACGTGGAGCTCTTCGACGTCTACGCGGGCAAGGGAATCGAGGAAGGCAAAAAGTCCCTCGCCATCTCGGTCACCCTGCAGCCGACCGAAAAGACCATGACCGACGAGGAAATCGAGGCGGTCGCGGCCAAGGTGGTTGCTCAGGTGGTCAAGGCAACCGGCGGGACGCTCCGCGGTTAAAGCAAGTCATCGCTCCAAAGAAAAACGGCAGCCCCAGATGGGACTGCCGTTTTTTGTGCTTAAAGCTTAAAAGCCTTATGCGGCCATACGCTTTCTGCGATGACGCAGAGCCGCGAAGCCCAACAGGCCAAAACCGAGCATGGCAATGGACGAGGGTTCCGGCACGGCAACCGTTGTCACGGTGATCCGGGCAATCGGACCGAAATCGTCCTGCGTAAAGTCGGCAGCGAGCCGGCTGAAGGGAATGTTGCCGGCGGGACCGATGAAATCGGAATCCAGGATGGCATCGCTCAGCCCTTCATGCAGGCCGATAACGCCGTTCTCGTCCGCACCGGTATTCGGCCCAGACTGATTTAGGAAGGCTACCTCGGAGTTGTCGCTATTGGCTTCCGTACCGGCATCATAGATATCGCTACGATCGAAGGTCAGCGAGAACGGCGAAATGAAGTTGCCGCCGGCATCGAACAGCTGAACCGAATCGTCCAGACCGATGAAGGCGTCCTGCGACGGGATCAGCATGGTCGCAAAGACGAAGTGGGTGTTAATCGTCCCGTCGACATGAATGTCGAAGGAAACGCTCGACTGCGGTCCGATGGGGCCGATTCCCGTGAGTGCAACGCCCTGCGAGTTCGGGAAGTTGGCCACCCGGTCATCGCGCAGCGGCGCGAAGACGCCGTCTTCAGCCAGGCGCTCGAATTCCGGACTAGCAGCTTCGCCGACATTGAAGATGTCGAAGCCGGTATTGTCGTGGAACGCGCCATAGACCGGCGTGAAGAAGAAACCGCCATTTTGCGCCAGGTTTTCGAAGGTAACGCGCAGCGTTGTAGCCTCTGCGTCCTTCGCACCGGCCGACACAAAGACGGCAGCCGCAACCGCGGCCGCAGCCGTGGCGGCTTTGATGCCTTTAAACATGATAAGTTCGCCCCCTCATGAGCTTAAACAATAGAAGCACTCAGGGCGCAGTCTGCCCCCTTTCAAGGAGGGGTGGGCGTCACGATAGGTAAAATTTTATTGAGTATGAGTTGAACGCGTCAGGCCAGCCGCTGATTGACCAGGAAGCTATCTATCAACAGACGAACCAGCGGATCGCAATCGGGATATCCGCTCTCGTTACCGACTTCCTTAAGTTGGACTAGAGCCTCTACACCGTCGTGCAGTTCACGGTCCATTGGCATGTACCCCATCGCCCAAGCCTCAAAACTTCGAAGCGGAAGCGTTCTTTCTGAAGCAACAAGCATGGAGAGATGCCGCTCATCTGCCTTGATACGTTCAAAACAGGCCTTAACCTTCTCTTCATCGCCTTCGAGCACCTGGAAAAACACCCCTTCGCCGTAGAGCAGTATTCCAGTAATACCAGCAGCAGTATTATTCCTGCGTGAAACATCCAATATTTCTACGAGATCAGCATCGGTCTGCTCGCGGCGCGCCGTACTGTAGTACATTAGCTGATAGACCATAACTTCCCGACGCCTCAATGCTTTGAAACGACCAGCAGTTTAATTAACAAATCAAAAAACACTACTTTACTTGTCAAACAATAACTTTTCTTAAACAGGATCTGCTGACATTTCGGCAATCGCGTTGAGAAACTTTACGGGCAAGGTGCCCAAGTCCCCTTTCAATGCGCTTCCGCTCTTGGCGCTGAGGTGCGCCGATGCTATAGCCAGCAGACCATGACAGAGCTCAAGAACATACGTAACTTCGCGATCATCGCGCACATCGACCACGGCAAGTCCACCCTGGCCGACCGCCTGATACAGCACTGCGGCGCCCTGGCGGACAGGGAGATGAAAGACCAGGTCCTGGACTCGATGGACCTGGAGCGCGAACGCGGCATTACCATCAAGGCGCAGACCGTCCGCCTGAGCTACAAAGCGCAGGATGGCGAGGTCTATGCCCTGAACCTGATCGACACCCCAGGACACGTGGATTTTTCCTACGAAGTCAGCCGTTCCCTGGCCGCCTGCGAGGGTTCGCTGCTGCTGGTCGACGCCAGCCAGGGGGTCGAAGCGCAGACTCTGGCCAACGTTTACCTGGCCATCGACAACGACCATGAGGTCTTGCCGGTCCTCAACAAGGTCGATCTGCCGGCCGCGGAGCCCGAGCGGATCAAGGAGCAGATCGAAGAGGTCATCGGCATCGACGCGTCCGAAGCCCTTGAGATTTCGGCCAAGACCGGCAAGGGCGTGCCCGAAGTCTTGGAAGCCCTGGTCCAGCACGTTCCGCCGCCGGAAGGCGACAGCGAAGCCCCGCTCAAGGCTCTGCTCGTGGATAGCTGGTACGACGCCTATCTGGGCGTCATTACCCTGGTCCGGGTGGTCGACGGTGTCCTAAAGCCAGGTATGAAGGTGCGCATGATGGGCACCGGCGCGACCCACACGGTGGATAAAGTCGGCGCCTTTACACCGAAGATGTCGAGCCTGGCACAACTGGGACCGGGCGAAATCGGCTTTCTGACCGCCGGGATCAAATCAGTCGCCGATACCAATGTCGGCGACACCCTGACAGAAGAGCGCCGCCTGGCGGACGAACCGCTGCCCGGCTTCAAGCCCAGCGTTCCGGTCGTCTTCTGCGGCCTTTTCCCTATCGATGCGGCCGACTACGAAGACCTGCGCGACAGCCTGGCGAAATTGGCGCTGAACGACTCCAGCTTTCAGTTCGAGCCGGAGTCTTCGGCGGCGCTTGGTTTCGGTTTCCGCTGCGGCTTTCTGGGCCTGCTGCACCTGGAGATCGTTCAGGAACGCCTGGAGCGGGAATTCAACCTGGACCTGATCACCACGGCGCCCAGCGTGGTCTACAAGATCAAGATGAACTCCGGCGAAGAGATCGACCTGCACAACCCGGCGGATTTTCCGGACGTGGTCAAGATCAGCTCCATCGAGGAGCCCTGGATCAAGGCCACGATTCTGGTGCCCGACGACTATCTCGGCGCAGTTCTCAAGCTCTGCGAAGAGCGGCGCGGCGAACAGATCGACCTGACCTATGCCGGCACGCGGGCCATGGTGGTTTACCGCCTGCCGCTCAACGAGGTGGTCTTCGACTTCTACGACCGGCTGAAATCGGTGTCGCGCGGTTACGCCAGTTTCGATTACCAGGTCGAGGGTTATCGCGAAAACGATCTGGTCAAGGTGGCGATCCTGGTGAACGGCGAGCCGGTGGACTCCCTGGCCATCATCGTGCACCGCAGCCAGGCTGAGCCGCGTGGCCGCGTCCTTTGTGAACGACTTAAAGAGCTGATCCCACGTCAGCTCTTTAAGATTGCCGTCCAGGCGGCGATCGGCGGCAAGGTCGTGGCGCGCGAGACCATCTCGGCCATGCGCAAGGATGTTACGGCGAAGTGTTACGGCGGTGACGTTTCGCGTAAGCGCAAACTGCTGGAAAAGCAGAAAGCGGGTAAAAAGCGCATGCGTCAGGTCGGCAATGTAGAGATCCCGCAGTCGGCCTTCCTGGCGGCCCTTAAGATGGGTGACGGCTGAGCCGAGCCTTTTGTCGCTGGCCGCGTTCGGTGCTATGACTTTGCGCGGTCATCGTCGAAATCACACTCTTCGCTGCGGCCCAGCGAGACGCCATGCTCAAGGTCCAGGGACTCTCCCGCCCCAATCTGCTTAACGCCAGCCTCGAACTGGCCCCCGGCGAATGCCTCGTTATCCGGGGCGCCTCCGGTTCTGGAAAGAGCCTGTTGCTGCGGGCAATTGCCGATCTGGATCCAAACGACGGCCAAGTCAGCCTGAATGGCGTTTCCAGAGAAGCTGTCACCGCCCCTGAATGGCGGCGCAAAGTTGGCTATCTTCCGGCCGAGGCGGGCTGGTGGGCCGAAACCCTCGGCGACCACTTTGCAGACTGGGACCAAGCCCAACCCTTCTTTCGGCAACTTGGTCTGGACGCGGCTCAGCCAGACTGGCCCATCACGCGGCTCTCGACGGGAGAACGGCAGCGGCTGGCGCTCAGCCGGGCCTTAGCCATCAGCCCGGAAGTCCTGCTGCTGGACGAACCGACGTCCGGCCTGGATCAGGAAGCGGTCCTCGCGGTGGAAAACCTGATTGCAGAGGTCCGCGCGGGCGGGGCCGGTGTCATCTGGGTCACGCATGACCCGGCGCAGGCGGAGCGGGTCGGCGATCGCTGGCTCTACCTGGAAAAAGGGCAACTCCGGGAAGCCCTGCCTCTGGGAGACGCACAGATCTCCGACAGCACGAGCCCCACATCCGAAGCCAGGGTCCCGCAGTGAACGCCATCGCCCTCTCCTACTGGGACCTGGCCCTGGCTGCGCTCTTGATCCTTATCAACGGCGCTCTGTCGCTGGCCCTCTCGCTGAAGCTTGAGCGCCAGCTCTTGATCGCGACGGCGCGCATGGTGGTCCAACTCATTCTGGTCGGGTTGGTACTCACCACGCTCTTTTCCTTGGTGTCGCCGTTCTGGACCGGTCTCGCGGCGCTGGCCATGATCGCCTTCGCCGGACGCGAGGTCACCGCCCGCCAGGAACGCCGGTTGAGCGGCGGCTGGAGCTATGGACTGGGCACAGGCTGTATGCTCTTCGCGGCAGGACTGGTCACGATCTTTGCGCTCGCCACCCAGGTCAGCCCGGATCCCTGGTACCACCCGCGCTACGCCATCCCGCTGTTAGGCATGGTGCTCGGCAATACCATGACCGGCATCAGTCTCGGTCTGCATACCCTGACCTCAACACTGGTCCGGGAACGCAACGCCGTGGAAGCGCGCCTGATGCTCGGCGCAAGCCGTCAGGAAGCCTTACTACCGGTTACTCGGGCCGCCATGAAGTCCGCGCTCATGCCGATCATCAATTCTATGGCGGCGACAGGCCTGGTTTCGCTGCCTGGGATGATGACCGGTCAGATCCTGGCCGGCGCCGATCCTGAGGAAGCCGTGAAGTATCAGTTGCTTGTGATGTTCCTGATCGCTGGTGGCACCTCCATCGGCGCGACCGGCGTGGTCTGGGCCGGTGGACGGCGGCTAACAGATGCCCGGCATCGCCTGCGCCTGGATCGCCTGCGGGGAGCCGGCAACTGACGCTGGCTCACCGATTTCACTCCTAGCGAAAGCGCCGCTTCTGTCCGCCCCACTCGCGGCAAAGCAGCACCAACAGAATGCCAGGAACCCCAAAGACCAAAGCGCTCGGCCACTGCAGAGCCGGCGCTACCACCGAATCCCAGACTTCGGGAGCAATCCGCCGCTCGATCCCCGCCTGCAACATATTCAGGCTGGCCGCGTGAAGCTTGAACCAGACTTCACCCAAAGGCGCGAGGCGAAAGGACTCACCCGCGACGATCGCAACCAGATCCCGGCCCAAGGCAATCACAGCGACGGCCACCAGGAAACAGCCTACAAAACGGCAAAAAACTCTCACATTGCTCCCCAAGAAAACTCACAGGAAGGGCGCCTGCTGTGCAACGCCGAAAAGGGGCCGGTTACCGCCAGCGTCTGGGAACGGCAACCGGGAACCGGGACCATATCAGCTAAATGGCTTTCCTGCCAAATGATGGCCAATCCTCGCTTTGGCACCTGGGAAACAGCCCATTCCGCCTTGGCGCATTCGGGCATTGCATCTTCGGAACGGCTCGGCTAATTTCCCGCCGCGCGGAATTGCGCAGCCGTATTCCCGGCGGAGCCTCTTAACAGTCTCCGATGAACAACAGGGAAACGGCCGACGACGGAGGGGTGGCCGAGTGGTTGAAGGCGCACGCCTGGAAAGTGTGTATACGTTAATAGCGTATCGAGGGTTCGAATCCCTCTCCCTCCGCCAACACTTCTGAAACATCTTCCCCACCCGCACCACCTGTGCTGAACCCCGGTTTCTTCTCCGAAGCCGCTGCCGGGAGGGTGTCAAAACGCCTCATTGCCTCAAGCGGCCTCATGCCCTAACTGCTTGGCAGAAACATGCCGAGGCATTGTCATGACGGAAGCTCATTCTCCATTCGGTCGCGCACGCTGCGACGTATTGATCATCGGTGCAGGGCCCGCCGGGCTGTCGCTGGCGCTGTCTCTGCGGGGCAGCGGTCTGGATGTGCGCCTGGTCGAGCGCCAGTCCGAGAAGTGTCTCGCCGATCCGGCTTACGATGGCCGGGAAATAGCCCTCTCGCTACGCTCGATCGAGATTCTGAAACAGCTCGGCGCCTGGCATCACATGGCGCCGGAGAAGATCGCGCCGCTGCGCTCTGCCAAGGTCATGGCCGGAAAGTGGAACAGTGCTCTGCATTTCAATCCGACAGCCGTGGGTGAGGATAAGCTCGGTTTCTTCGCCGCCAATAGTGAGATCCGCAGAGCGCTCTATGCAGCACATGCGGCGTCGGGTGAAGCGAGGTTGATGACCGACACGCAGATGCTGTCGCTGCGCAACGGCTTGCGCGGCGGTAAGGTCACGCTCTCCGGCGGCCTCGAAATCAAGGCCGATCTGATCGTCGCCGCCGACACACGGTTTTCGGCCGCGCGACAGATGGCGGGAATCACCGCAGCCAAGCATGACTTCGGCCAGACAATGATCGTCACCAAGGTCCGTTTCGAGCACCCCCACAACAACATTGCCTGGGAATGCTTCCTGCCCGGAGGGTCGCTCGCTATTCTGCCGCTAAATGACCGCACGGCCTCCCTGGTTCAAACCTTTCCACCGGACGAAGCCAGGCGCCAGATGGATCTGGATATCGAGAGCTACCTCGAAGCCGCGCGTATCAGGCTGCGGGACCGCTTCGGCGGGATGACTTCGCTTTCACGGCGTTATAGCTATCCGCTCGTCGGGGTTTTCGCGGACAGATTTGTCCGGCCGGGCTTCGCGGTGATCGGAGATGCGGCAGTTGGCATGCATCCGATCACGGCGCACGGCTTCAATCTGGGGGTACAGGGTCAATCCATCCTCGCCGGCCATATCCGTCATGCGCTCGAACGCGGACGCGGACCAGCCGACCCGAACAGCCTCGCCGCTTACGAGCGGGACCACCGCCGCTTGTCTTTGAATCTCTATCGCTCGACCCTGGCCATCGCCGAGCTGTCGGCGCGCGAAAACTTGCCGGTGCGGCTGACGCGGCGTGCCTTGCTGGACGCAGGCCGCCTGCTCCCGCCCGTACGTCAAACGATCATCAGGAATCTGACGCAGCCTTTGCCAAACTCTTAGGCAGGAAACCGGAAAGCAGCCTTAAAAAGCCAAAGCCTCTTAGAGCCGGGTGTTAAAACTCCCGCCGCGCAATCACGTAGCTTTCATCGTTAAACCAAAGCCCGCCGTGCTTTTGCAGCACTTCACGTGTGGCATTCACATAAGCGTTCTCGAGCATCGCCTGCTCCAGGCGCTTTTCCTCGATCTGCGCCACGTAAGTCGCGGCGTTCCAGGCAGCCATCACCGTCGAGGTTCCAATGGTGCTGTGGGTGTCAGTTGGCAGTGTATGCAGATCGTAACGGAACTTGGCCCGACTGTCGGTCCCGACCGGCAGATTGAAATGCCGGGCCTCCGGACCCAAGGCCTGACGGACCGCCTTCAGCAGGGCGCGTCGGTCGACGGGAAATGGATTTTCCCGGGGCCACACCTTTCGGACAAGCTCGAGCCCTGGATCACCGCCGCAAGAATGAATGCCCACGAGTCGCCCACCGGGACCGAGCGCCCTTGCCAGCGGGCCGATCACATTCTCGGCTTTGAAAGCAGCTGACGCGCGTGCCCGGTAAGGCTGGGCGGCAACGATCAGATCGAAATCGGCACGCGCCGCGCCGGGTTTTGGGATGATGGGGTCGAGAAGGAACTGATGATCTTCCCGGTAGAGCACCAGGACGGCCGGCCGCTGGTAGACCGGGTTGCCATGCTTGCCCGGTTCCACTTGCCAGTTTTCCGATAGAAAGGGCTGCAGCTCCGCGATTTGCTCGTGAAACTCGTCCGAGGAAGAACCTCGCAACGCTACATTTTTCCAGACCAGCTTCGCCGCCGCCGCTGGGGTCTTGGCGGTCAGCCAGGGACTCTCGGCATAGGTGAGATTGGTAAAGACCAGAACGGTCGCGGGATGTTCGAACAGCCGGTCCGGCATCTCGTCCAGCGCCAGGCGCACGTCCTCGATGGAGATTTCCTTGGCCACGACATAGAAAGGCATGGTCAGGAAGCGCCGGTGCATCGCCCGCATCAGGGCCGCCAAAACCGTGCCGTCCCCGACCCCCGCATCGAAGACCCGGACAGCCGGCGGGCGAGGATGAATATGAGGCAGCTCGCGTGCAATCCGCCGGCCGATTTCCCGTTTCTCCGAACAGGTATTGACGAACATCAGGTACTTTTGCCTGTTGTCGAAAAACCGCTCGCCTGCCAGACCCGCCTTGTCAGTCTTCTTGCTTTTCTTCGCCACGGAACACCTCAATCGGTCACTCTGCCAGAGCCTTCTAGGCCGCGGTCAGGAACTGCGCCCGCGCTTCCGCCTTGTCTGACTTACCGCTATGGCCAAGCCCCTTGAATGCCCGGGACACCGCGCGCCAGTTCTGCGCCGAGGTCGGCTTCAATTCGACCCTTTCGTTCGCAAGACCGAGCGCCAAGTCGAAACGGCGCGCCCGCAGGGCTGCCTCCAGAAGAGTCCAGCCAATGATGTCCCGCTGCGCGAAGCTGCCGCCGAGGCGGTGAGTGCGATAACGGATAGGCAACAGCCGGTCGACGCAGTCATCGTAGCGCTCGCCTTTGAAGTCTTGGATAGCGAGGCAGAAAGGCATGCCGATTTCACGGCTCATGGCCGCATTGGCGTCCGAAGCCTCCTCGACATACCGCTCGTTGGCCGTCAGAAGCGCTTTCTGTGCGTCGGTTCGGTCATCCGCCGCAAAGGCCATCATGGCGTGCACGTCATTGAAGGCGTAAAGCGTGTTCTCGGCCGCCGGTTCCCACTTATCCGCCAGATGACACCAGCGATTGCCGACCTCCGCGCCCAGCAGATCCAGCCGCCAGAGCAAGGCGCAGGCGTCCAGTTCCTCGTACTTGTCGCCATGTTTGCCATCGGAACTCAGATGCGCGTCGTAGATCTCGAAAACCCGGTCAGTTTCCTCGATATCGAGATGAAACAACGAGGTATGCCACCAGAGATGATTCGCGAAGTTCGACGTGCCCCAGCGATCGGCATAGTCGGCCATAAATCGGATGCCCCCCACCTGACGGCCGCGCATCTCCATGACATGCGCAACGGCATGCACGGCGTAGGGATTGTCCGGACGCAGCGCCAGGGCTCTTCGGCCCATCTCTTCCGCGCGGCCGAAATCCCGATTCTCCTCGAGCCCAAAGGCATAGAAACCGAGCACGAACTCATAACCCGGCGTTCCTTCGTCCCAGATATTGAAGATCCGCGCCACCACATCGCGCTGGCCCACAACATCCCCCAACAGAACATCGGTGTAGTGAACCAGGGCCAAGGCCAAGAGGTCCATGGGGTATAAGGTCAAGACCTCTTCCCAGCGCTGCACGGCGCCGAAGAAATCGCCCCGGATCCAGGCCTGCAGGGCCTTCAAGTGCCCCTGCTCGCGTTCATTGGCATGATCGGCATGCGTCTCGGCTTCACGGACGGCTTCGACCATTTGATCGTAAATGCGGGTCTCCATGGCCTGTGTCAGCCAAGCCGCCTTAAAGATCCAGCCCATGGCGAAGGCCGGGTGACGTTCCAGCAGCGCGTCGATCTCAGCAATGGCGTCTCCGCGGAAACCGAGCGCCATTTCGGTCGCCCGTTCCAGCCCTTCGATCGCCTCTGCTTCTGCATAGGAAACCGGAACACCTCTGACATCCCGTCCGCCATTCGCCTGCATTGATCCCCCCTATTTCGCAATCTCGCGGTGTTGTGCAACAACGCGGCCAGTTTCAAGGATTCTTCCATAAAGGTAATGCGACGGAATCGAAGTTCCTATCATTATCGAAGCCGAGGTAACCAAAAGGCTTCGCAAGAGCATATCAACCGGCGGAGGCACACCAAGGGTTGGAATCTGTTTGTCGGCTCAAAGTAAAACCTGTGATGAGCAGCTCCCGCGGAGATGGTAGGACGACAGAAACGCCTTGTTTCATCAAATCTTCAATGTCGATTGATAGCTTTGTATCTTGAGAGCTGATCCGTAAAAGCCGGCCACACCCTTACGCATGAAGAACAGGCCGGCGATACAACTTATGTGTTGAATCACAGTACCTATGTGTCCGCGTGCCCGCTTCGACCTAAAGCTTGTTCAGTCGCATGAAACTTCAACTCGAACTGTCTCAAGACGACTGGCCAGAGATCAAATCATCCTGGACGCGGGAAAGCGCGGCGCTGGAAAAGGATTTCTCGTCTTATCACCCCGCATTGATTAAGCGGGTCGAGGAAATATCCGCTGGTCCCACAAACGACTTTAAATCGGCCCATACCATTCATGACGGCGAAAACAACTATGACGCCGTCTTCGTACGAATGCTGGTCAACCGGCATGACGAAAAGACCTGCTACACAAGCATCAACAGCATCGTTCTGGCGCCCCGCCTGACGGACGAGGAAACGCCCAGTCAAGAGGTCGCCGAGACTGTAAAGTCGATTATCACGATCGGCACCTTTCTAACCCGGCAGGAACAGGCCTGCCGGATCGCACGTTTCAGTCTTCGAGACAAAGACCTTTTAGCAGCTTTCCAAAGGATCGCGCGCGCCATGCAGGAACCGCAGTCCTATCGGCATATCGAAACGGAAAGCGCTGGTTTGTTCATCGTCCTTTGATGCCGAAGGCGACACAAAAGACCTGGATAGTGCTCTACGCCATTTCCACCGACCAGCGCGCCACCAGCATCTCATAAAAGCGTTCAGCCGCAGGCGACAGGCTACTGCGCGTCCGGCGCAGGGTGCCGATAGCGCGGAAAACCTCGGGTTCGACCAACGGGCGCGACACCACAGGCTGCGGGGTTCCGCGCGGAATCGCCGAGGCCGGCAGGGCGGTCACGCCAACGCCCGCCGCAACCAGACCCAGCGCTGTCGAAGAATGGCGTACTTCATAGCGCCAGTTGAGAGTCTTGCGGCTGCGCGCCAGGGCATTGTCGATCAGCATACGATTGCCGCTGCCCTTCCAGGGCGCGATAAAGCGTTCTTCATCAAGGTCGGACCAGCTTACCGAATCCTGAACGCTTAAGGGGTCGTCCTGCGACACCACGAGCACAAAGGGGTCGTCCGTGAGAGTTCGAAACGTCAGGTCCGGCTCCTGCGCGCCGATAAAGCTAATCCCAAAATCCGCATCGCCCTGGGCCACGGCTTCAGCCACGTCGTTAGCGAAGAGGTCCAACACCCGGATGCGCGCCCTCTGGCCAGCGACAACGAAGTCTTTGATGACACTCGGCAGGATGCGGTGAGTCGCTGTCGGAACCGCCGCAACCGTTACCAGTGCCCGCCGCTGCCGGCTTTCATCACTCTCGTCGCCCAGCACACGCAGGGCTTCCGTCGCCTCATCGAGCAGGCCTTGCGCGCGGGCGCGAAAGCCGGTAGCGGCGAGCGTAAGCTTCATGGAGCGGGTTGTGCGCTCGATCAGCGTCACACCGAGCACCTCTTCGAGCTTCTGGATCCGCCGGGATAATGCAGATTGCGAGAGGTTGAGCTGCTCAGCAGCCCTTTGAAAAGAACCCAGATCGGCAACCGCCAGAAAGGCCTCAAGATCACCGAAATCGAATTTTATGCGCATAACGCAATTATAAAGTTATTTTTTGCGTTTTACCTATGAATTTCGATTTGGCAGGTTCGGCAGGATTTAGACCAACCGAAAATGATCTAGATTGAGCATGGCAGATTTGAACAAACGCTACGACGTTCTGATCATCGGCGGCGGTAATGCCGGTCTCTGCGCCGCGATTGCCGCCCGCCGTGGCGGCGCAAGCGTGCTGGTTCTGGAGGCGGCGCCGAAGTTCTATCGCGGCGGCAACACCCGCCATACCCGCAACATGCGCTGCGCCCACGATGCGGCAACCGAAACCCTGACCGGTCCCTACAGCGAGGAAGAGTTCTTCGAGGATCTTCTGCGTGTGACCGGAGGCAACACGAACGAAGATCTCGCCCGCCATATGATCGCCGAATCCAAGGAGATGCTGACCTGGATCACGGAACAGGGCGTGCGCTTCCAGCCCTCACTCGGCGGCACCCTCAGTCTCGGGCGCACCAATTCCTTCTTTCTCGGCGGCGGCCGGGCCATGCTGAACGCGCTCTATCTGACCGCGGAGCGCCTGGGGGTCGAGGTGGCATACGATGCCGAAGTCACGGCGCTGGAGGTCACGGACGGACTTTTTTCCGCGGCTGTCGTGAATGACAAGCGGATTGAGGCCGGCGCTCTGGTGGCGGCCGCCGGCGGTTTCGAGGCCAACATCGACTGGCTGAAGGAAGGCTGGGGCGAGATTGCTGAAAACTTTCTCGTGAGAGGCACGCCTTACAATAAAGGCAGTGTCCTGAAGATGCTGATGGCCGAGGGCGTGCAAACCATCGGCGATCCGACCCAGTGCCACGCGGTCGCCATCGACGCGCGTGCTCCGAAGTTCGACGGCGGCATCATCACCCGCCTGGACTGCGTGGTCTTCGGCATCGTCGTAAACCGGGACGCCCAGCGCTTCTACGACGAGGGCGAAGACATCTGGCCGAAGCGCTACGCCATCTGGGGCCGGTTGGTGGCGCAGCAGCCGGGACAGATTGCCTACATACTCTTCGACGCGCCTTCCCTGGAGCGTTTCATGCCCTCGCTCTTCCCGCCCATCTCCGCGCCCAGCCTGCGCGAACTGGCGGGTCTGCTGGAGCTGGATCCAGAGGCACTGGAAGCGACGGTGCTTGACTTCAATGCAGCCGTCCAGCCCGGAACGTTCGACTCAACGATCCTGGACGATTGCCGAACCGAGGGCCTCACACCGCCGAAGTCGCACTGGGCGCAGCGGATCGAAACCGCCCCCTACTACGCCTATCCGGTCCGGCCCGGCATCACCTTCACCTACCTGGGCACCAAGGTGGATCAGCAGGCACGCATGATCCTGAAGGACGGTAAACCCGCCGCGAACCTCTTTGCCGCCGGCGAAATCATGGCCGGCAATATCCTCGGCAGTGGCTACGCGGCTGGGATCGGCATGACCATCGGCAGCGTCTTCGGACGCATCGCCGGCACCCAAGCCGCGGCGCGCAGCAACAGCGCCGCCGTCAGGCGCGCGGAGGCCGTGACATGAACGAACAGACACCAAGCCTTGCCGCCTTCGCACAATCTGGCAGCGCCTTGCAGGAGGCCGAACGCCTGATGACGGTCTGCAACTCCTGCCGCTACTGCGAAGGCCTTTGTGCGGTGTTCCCTGCAATGGAGATGCGGCGCAGTTTCTCAGACGGCGACCTCAACTATCTGAGCAATCTCTGTCATGCCTGCGGCGCCTGTTACGTCGACTGTCAGTTTTCCCCGCCGCACGAATTCCATGTGAACGTGCCGAAAACCCTATCGGTGGTACGCAACGACAGCTACCGCGCCTATGCCTGGCCCCGGGCGCTCGCGCCGCTCTTTGCGCGCAACGGCTTGGCTGTCAGCCTGATCGCCGCCCTGAGCGTCACCCTCTTCGTCGCCGGTTTCATCGGCTGGCACGATCCGGCGGTGCTCTGGCAAAGCCACACTGGGCCGGGCGCTTTCTATCGTCTGATGCCGCACAACACCATGGTCGCGATCTTTAGCGCCGTCTTCCTCTACGCCATCCTCGCGGCCATTCTATCTTTACGGAACTTCTGGAACGACATCGGCGAACCCGCGGCAACCCTGGCGGACAAACCGAGCCTCTGGCGGGCCATCAAAGACGCTTCGACGCTGCGCTATCTGGACGGCGGCGGGGTCGGTTGCTATGGGGAGGACGAGAAACCGGACGACAGGCGCCGACTCTATCACCACTTTACCTTTTACGGCTTCCTGCTCTGCTTCGCCTCGACCTCTTTCGCCACGCTCTATCATTATCTGCTTGGCCTGGAAGCACCCTATCCCTGGTATGATCTGCCTGTGGTTCTCGGCACCTTAGGTGGCTTCGGGCTGGTGATCGGCCCCGCTGGGCTGCTGAAAGCCAAGCAGGTCCGGGATTCAGCGCTTCAAGATGAGTCGCGCAAAGGCATGGACGTCGCCTTTCTCGTGATGCTGCTCCTGACCGGCCTCACCGGTCTGCTGCTGCTTTTTCTAAGGGCGACGCCGGCGATGGGTCTGCTGCTGGCCATTCATCTGGGTGTGGTCTTCGCGCTCTTCCTGACCATGCCCTATGGCAAATTCATGCACGGGCTCTACCGCTTTCTGGCCCTGGTTCGTTACGCGAGAGAAACGCGCGGTCACGGCAATCCGTAACCGCAGAGGCTAGCGCCGTGGATAGCGTTTCTTGTCGTTTGGCCGCCAGGTGTCGAGCCAGCGTTGCAGGCGGTCATAGAGACCGGAGGCCTGTTCCTTGATTTCTTCCGCGCCGCTCTCCGCTGCCTCCCGGTAGACGGCGGTTTCCACTTCAATGTGATCGACAATCGGGTCGACGTGGCGTTCGCGCAAACGCATGAGGAAAGAGAAGATCACCCAGATCAGCGCCGCCAGGCTGATCAGAAAGACGATATTGAACCAGGGAACCGGCGTGTAATCCGGGCCATCCACCTGTTCGATATCGACGGCGTTGGGGAACATTGAGAAGATCTGAATGCGCCAGCCGTAGTGGGTGACCACGACCCACTTGGGATTCTCCTGGGTCGAAGCCAGGTTCTGGGCCTTGGCCTGGACGTTGCCGCTGTCGAACTTGAAGTACCAGGGAAAGCCCCAGTCGGTTTCCTCGTTCCGGTAGACTCGCGGCGAGCCGTTCTCCCAAACCGCGTTGACGAAGCGCACGTCGCGGGTGTTGCCCGCGGCTTTCCCATCTCCCTCCTTCACGAAATCGCGGTTGACGACATCCATCCGCTTCACGTCCGTGCCGACGATCCGCACCACGTCCTTTGAGGGCAGATAGAAATTCAGGAAGGCGACAACCAAGGCCGCCAGCAGGGCCAAAGCGACGTATTTTGCAATGCGCATAGTCTTCCCTCAGGTAAAGTCAGCAATATAGATCAGGAGTGCGACGATCCCAATCGGCACCAGATAAACACCCAACAACAGCTTGCGCGTGAGGGAGCGATCATACTCCGCCATGCCGCGGGCGACATAGCCTTCGCGGTCACGCGACCGGACTTCGCCGCTGTCGAAACGCGTTTCCAGTTCGCGTGACTTGTACCAGCGGAAGTACCGCGAGAGGCCCAGATAGATCACGGTCAAAACCGCGAACAGAATCACCAGTCTGAGAACAAGTCCGATCATTGGCCTGCGCCTTTCATCAGTTACCCCCTCTCGTGCGTGGTCCCCAAGGTCCTGCCTTAACGCTGGGCCGCTTGCGGGGTTTCCGCCCGGACTGCGGCCGCGGATTGCTCATGGGAATCGCCACCGGCTTGTCGGGTGACTCCGGCAGAGAGCCGGAGCGTGGCACGGAGCCGGAGCGGCGTGGCGATGTCCGCTCCTCCGGCTCTTCGACAAGAGTCTCTTCGACCAAATCCTCCTCGGGCTGGACAACCGCATCCATACCCTCCTCCGGGCCATAGAGGGACTCGCGGACACCCCGCTTGTCGATTGCATACTCCTTGGCCAGAAACTCGGCCACATAGGTCCGCTTGGCATCCCCCCATTGACGATAGTTCAGATAGAAGCGGTCCTTGTTGCAGATAAAGAGCTGACGCACATCGAGCGGCGTCAGATGCGCCAGCAGGTGATTGACCATGTCCCGATCCGCATGGGACGCAGCACGCAGATGATAAAAATAAGCCGGCTCATCGGGCGCCAGCTGCGCCCATTCGCCCCTCTGCTCGAGCCCGCGGAGGGTCTTAGCGATCTGATGAAACTCTTCCGGCAGCGCGTCGAGGTGCCGGTGAACGGCGATCCGCAGATCGTCGCGCGTGAGCTTTTCCAAATCGCCGGGCGTTTCTGTCGAAGCCAGAAAATCGACCAGGATAAAGTCCAGGCGCTGGCGCAGCAGACTGCGCTCATCCAGACCGCGCGCGTCGGACAGCGTCTCCACCAGCCGGTTCGACAGCAGGAAATCCGCAACCGCCTCGGAATCCGAAATCGAAATAGCGGGTATCGGGCTGGAGTCCGGATCGAAATCCGGGTCGCAGTAGATCACGGCCGGCTTCTTTGTGTCCCGAAAGACATAGAGCCCGCCCAGATGCGCGGTAAAGAAATTGCCCTTGCGGTAGGTGATTTCGGTCGGGGTCATGGGATGGCGAGACACATCGCCAACCCGGCCCGCCAGCGTCACCATCTCGTCCAACGCATCCTCGTCCCACCACGCATTTTCGCTCTGCAGGAAGCCTTCAACCCGCTGCTTGAGCTTTTCCGCATCCGATACCAGGCCACGCGGCGTATTGGCCTCCACCTGGATCGTGCGAATGGTGAGCAGGTCGGCCACGCTGTCGATACGGTAGACGGAATTCACCAGCTCACCAATCACCGCATCGCGCGCGGTCAGCGCAAAGAGCGTGGGCCGGTTGTCTTCGATGAACTGCTTCAGGATCGAGCGGCTGGTGGAGAACTTGGCGCCAACCAACGGACAGGAAACCTGCGCCAGCGTCAATAGGATGAACTGCCGGTTACAGCCATTTGGGTTCAGGTAGTTGTTGTCGCCGAATTCGTCGCCGATCTCCGGCGAAAACCCTGAAAGATCGATGTGGAAGGACTCCAGCTCGCTGCAGCGTCCGGTCAACTTTTCCAGCGCGGCGTTATAGCGCTTCACCTGACTCGGGGAAGAAACCTCCACCAGGTTGCCATACATCAGTCCGCGCTCAATGAGCCGCCGCATGACGTTAGCTCCCCCCTTCCGCGAAACGCCGGCGCGCTTCCGCCATTCGCGCCATCTCGGTAACCTGTGCATCTATCGCCGCCTCGTCGGAGGCATTGCCATAGCGGAACTCACTGTCCGCGTAGCGGTTGATCTCCTGGATCACCATCTCGGGCGTAATCGGTTTCGTCAGCTCGCGAATCATCGCCAGCTTAGTGTCGTAATCCTTCTGCAGGAACAGCTCAGGATTCTCCATCCATTCGTCCGGCAGCTCGAAATCCATCGCACGCACTTTGACCGCATCGGTAATGTTCTTTACCGCCCGGCCGGTAAAACGTTCGTCAGCCTCCTGGATGGCTTTCAGATAACCGCCCATCTTTTCGATGGTATCCAGATCGCCGATGGAGGCGCGAACCTTATCGAAGACCTTGGCGAGCTGCGTCTCCTGCGGACGGCCATGTTGCTCATAGGACGCCGCCACCGCGGACTTGATCTCCTGGGCCGCGAAGAGATCGTGGGAACCGACAGGGATATCATGGTTCGACCCCAACAGTAGATGCAAGATATCGATGTAATCTTCCCGTGTCTGCGGCCCGTCGACTAGGAAGCGGGCTCCGGCGCGCTGGCGCAGAGCATCGTCGACGTTCTCCGGAAAGTTCGAGAACATGCCGAAGGTGCAGTTGCCGCGCACGACCGTATTGGCGCCGGCAAAGCTCTCCATCAGGACCGAAGTCACCTCCTGTTGTCCGGAAGACGACTGCCGGTCGCCGCGCTTGCCGGCGATCTGATCGATATCGTCCACGGTCCCGAAGCCGATGACATGCGGATCCATCACCGAGCGGATGAAAGCCTTGGCATTCTGTCCGGACTTACCCTGATAGCTGTCGATCGAGTCCGAGGAGAGATTCTCGTAGCGAAAGGGATAGCCGGCGTTCTGGCAGTAGTCGTTCAAGAGACCGGCGATCATCTGGATCAGGGTCGTCTTACCGGTGCCCGGCTTGCCATCGCCCATGAAGGTGAAGATGAAACCGCCCAACTCAGCGAAAGGATTCAGCCGCCGGTCGAAGTCATAAGCCATCAGCATCTTGGCCAGCTTCAAGGACTGATACTTGGCGATGTGGTTGCCTACCACCTCGTTGGGCTTCTTGAAGGTCATGGTCAGGCTGCTGGAGCGCGCCCGCGTTGCCGGGGTAAAGCCGTCGATCTGGAAATCGTCGGCCTCGACCCGGAAACTGACGGACTGGAAGGCTTCCAGCCGCGGCGCCGACTGCGCGCGGATGGCAACCTCCTCCATCAGTCGCTCAGAAAAAGCGATGAGCGCCGGCACCAGAAACGCGTCCTCGGTGACCTTTTCGCCGATAACCTGATCGAGTTCCCAGAGCACGCCCTTCAAGGCCAAGCCCGGATTGTCCGTCAGTATCTCCTCGACATCTTGGACCTGAACCTCGTGATCCCCCGCTTCTCCCGCCTGAGGCGCCAAGAGAAAGGCGAGCATGTTGGCGAAGACATGGGTGGCGATCAGCGAGGAAGCCGCCAGCAGCTCGCCGAACTCCGCCTTTTTTCCGGCATCGAGCGCGCCATCCAGATTGCTGCGCTTCAGAGCGCCAAGCGGGGTTTGCTCATCATAGAGATCGGACACCGCATTCGCGGTCGCCAATGCCCGCCGCAGCGCCGACAGCACCGTTGCCTGAGTCGTGCTGACCAAGGGGTCGCCCTCGTCGGCAGCTTCGATCCGCGCAATGAGATCGATCCCTTCTTTACGAACCGGGCGACGTGTCGAAAGGCCTGGCGTCGTGGAGCGGAAGGCGCGGCGTTGCGGAACGCCGCCGCGGGACGGCGTCGCCTCCGCTGCGCTCGCCGGAACGCGGGCCTTGCCGATCCGCGGATGATGTTCGAAGCCTGCCAGCAGCTGATAGGCCGGCTCATAGTGGCTGCGAATATCCTCTTCGCGGATCTCCATCAGGTTTTTTGCGACGGACATCTTACTTCCCGTTTCTCATCTTGCGGTCCGGTTGGCAGGGTACCGGCTTAGGTTCATTCTGGCTTTGGTTTGATTTGGCTTAAGCGCCGGTCATCACAACCCCATCAGGCGCGACCACATACTTTCGAATGTTGCGCAGGCTGTCGAAATCCTTATCCACCAACACCTGGTAGGGCCGGTGCGGCAGTATCATCGAGCGCTCCAGGTGCGTCACGCCCGCTTCATTGGACACGGCATCATAGGGGTCGATGTGAAAAACTTCGCTCTCCACGGATCCAAATAGGCCGGCGGATTTGCGCTCGCTTTGTTTCGACAGCAGAGTTTCTACGGTCCAGGACATAGTCCAGTCCAACCCAGGCGCGCCCGCCGCTTCGGCCAGAATTTCGCGTAAAGGACCACTCTGCTGGGTGAAAGCGTGAGAGTACATCGGCCCGACATGCACCCGGCGCAGAAACTTTGGGTGCAGTTCCGGAAAGTCCTTGTCGAACCCGCGTGCAATGGTCAGCAGCTTCAGATCAGACAGAGACTGAGCCAAGAGATGCTTTTTCAGCCGCGCCACACGTGGTTCATCGGTGCTCAAGGCTTGATCGCTGCTGTCTTCCACAAGCATCTGATAGAGCGCCGGCAGATTACGTGAGGAGTCATAGACCGCCCAGTGCACAAAGTAGCGCCGCCGCTGCAGACCTGAGCCCGGCTTCCGATCGTCCTTGCCAAGCCAGACGATCTGCGGCTCGTTCTGCGCCAGAAACAAGGTCTTATGGCGAAGCGTTTCGTAGTAGACCCGCTGGCTCATGGCGTATTGCAACTCGCGCGGCTTCTCGCGCTTTTGCAGGATGTGGTTCACCATCTCCCTCTTGAGAGCCTGCTTCTCCGGCAAAAGGTCGAGTTGCCGGTTCGCCTCGGAGAGATCGTTGGCCATCTGCAGCAGTTCGCGGAATACCGGAAAGCCAGAGTCCGTGCGGTCGATCTCCAACGCTGCCTCGACGCCCTTCGTCCCGGTTCCGGTCAGGAGGTACTTCGTCGACAGCGCGTCGAAACTGTTGGCCAAGGCCGTCAGGTACGATTCGAAGACATCGATCTGCAGAGTCGCGAACATGGAATTGGCCGAGGGCCGGTCCAGTGTCGCCACTGCCCGCAAATGCCCGACGATCTTGGCAAACTTGGCGAAGTAGCGTCGGCAGGCCGCGTTGTCGCGGATTTCAATATGATCTTCAGTCAGGTCCGTCACGACATCCCCTCTAGCTCTTGTCGCTTCAGATCGACTCCTCGCCATAGAGGTTCTTGTCGTGCTTCTCCACGATGGCCGCGAAGCGGCGCACAAAGCGCTCGTCCGCCTTTGCCTTCTCTTCCAGGACCTTGCGCGCGAAGACCATGTGATCTTCGTGCTTTTCCATCATCTCAGTCATGCGGTTCTGGGTGGCCGAGCCGATCGCCGCCATGGCCGCCTGGGCTTTCTGGTCCGTCGCCACGCCGATTTCGTTAATCCGGTGGGCGACATCTTGCTGCTGGGCGGTCTTCAAGGACTTGGTCAAGGCGTCATAGAGCACCACGCGCTGTTTGGTGTCGGTCTGCAGCTTGTTGATCAGAACCATCTGGGTGGCCGCCTGGTTCTGGAGCGAGTCGACCCAGGATTTGCCCTTCTCGATGTAGCGCTCGAGGGTTTGCGAACGCGCGAGCTTGACCTGTTCGTCCTGCACCAGTTCGTTGTAGCGGGTGTTGGTTTCCGCCAGTTCGGTTTCCAGATTGGTCCGCGCGGCCGCGTCCTGCTCCATGGAGATCCGATTCTCCAGATCGATGATCTTGGGATCCATGCTCAGGATCTCCGCCCGAACCTGCTCCAGCTCGGAGACAACCGCTTCCCGGTCCCCGAGGGTTTCGGTCAGGTTGTCATTGACCCGGTCCTTATGACTGTTCAGCACGTCCAGCTGGTCGCTGAGGATCTTGATGATCACGTCAGACTTGGAAATCAGGTCCTGCAACTTGTCGTCGACGGAAGAATTGCGGATCCGCTCCTCGCGCATGGAATCGGATTTGGCGCTGGAAAAGAAGCCGATGACGGTCTCCATGGTCGAGCGCTCACGCATTTCGTCGAAGTCTTTCGAGAAACCCGCCGTCACCTCGTCCAGGCCCATGATCAGATCCGCGATATTCGCGTTCATGGCCTCGTTGTGGGAATGCACATCATCCAGGGTGGCATTTTCAATATCGATATCGATATCTTCGCCCTGTTTCAGGCGCTCCCGCGCGCCCTCGATCTGGCTCGACAACGCGGCGACTTTTGCCTTGGCTGCCTGCACTTCGGCTTCTGCTGCGTTAATTGCGGTGTCGAACTTTTGCATCGATGAGAAAACTCCTATAGCGAGAAGGTCCTGTTCAAGGACTGCACTCTACATACTTGAGATCACCAAGCGATAGTTTAAAGATCAAATGGAACAAAAGACGGAGACCTGCGGTTTATCGCCCACTTTTACGGGCTTGCCCAAAAAATGCCTTACCCATTGATCTGACAGGTAAAATTTATGTGATAAGCCTCACTAAATAAATACCAGTGGTTGTATGGAATAATTTAACACCGACCGACAAATTTTACTGTGAATTCATCGTCCGGATGCCTTGACAGGATCGGACCGGAGCATTCACACCAATTTGGCTTCAAGCCCCAGGCGTCTTAACAACTGACCGGGTCTGCGCCGGTCAGTTATTGCCGGATTTGAAGGCGTCGCAAGGGTCCTTTTCGTCGACCCGGGGCGTAAACCAGATGTAGTCATAAAGTAAAGGATCGAAGGCGGGATAATCTGTTGCCGTCTCGACGCCGCGCACCACTTCCACAGCCGTCATGGCAAATACTTCTCCGCCATTTGGCTGCAGATGCCAAGGCACGCCCCGGTCTCTGCGCGCATGTTGACCGCCAGTAATCAGAATCGCGCCGTCAGTCGCACCTTCGCGCCGCATCACATCCGCCATCCAGGCGTCTCGCAGGCGCTGGATGGACATCATCGCTGGAAGTACGGAGACAGGCAGTACGCCGCAATGCGCGTCGGCCAAAAGCCGGGTCAGCCGTTTCTGCTGCTCGGCATCGTAGTCCCGCGACCAATTGAGCCGTGCCGCCGTCGCCTGATCCAGTTCGCCGCCACGGCCCAGCATTCGCCGGGTTTCTGGCGGCGCATCCCCAGCTGCGAGGGTCATTCCATGGGTCAGAGCCTGCTCGGCAATCGGCTGGTACTCCGACCAGGACGGCCAGCCGCGCTCCTCCCAGTCGACAGCGGGACCGAGATTTGCCAGATCCGCCAGGCTTGCGGCCTTAAGGGCGGCATCGTGCAAGGGCTCGGCCATTTCCCAGACAACAGCGGGCTGCCGGCCGCGCTGTCCCAAGGCCCCGACCACCAGAGCCTGGATCTGATGGTGCTCGGCGTTGTCGTGTTTCTCACCCAGCAAAACCCAGCGTGCCTGCGCGGCCGCCTCGAAGAGTTCGAGCGGTGTCGCCTGGCGCTGTTCTTTCAGATTCCAGACCGTGCCGGCCAGAGGATGATCCGCCAGCAACTCGGCCGGTTCAGCCTGGAGAGATGCGCCGCCGCTCATCACCCATGCGGCGACCAGTAGCAGGCGGCTTATCAATCTTCGCCCGAGCATCAGCCGGACACCACCAGCCGGTGCACGATCCGGCGGACCAGAGGCGCAACCACCAGCACCGCTGGAAAGGCCACGATCCAGGAGGAAAACCAGTTTTCCATCCAGAGCATGAAAAGGCCGGGGGTCATACCGACCGTCAGCGTTGTGGCGATACAGGTTACCAGACAGGACATGAAACCCGAAAGAAGGAACCCGAATACGAGAAACTCAAAGCGCTGCGGTATGAAGGGTTTCATATCCGACCTTTGGAAAAAGAGAAATCCGGCCTATGACATAGGCCGGATTTCCTTCGGAAACAACGCGGCTTACCGCCGCAAGAAATCTTTAGATCGGCGTTACCCGGTAGCCGACCCGCGGAAAGTGGATGCAGACCTCGCCGACCGTGTCATTCTCGTGCAGGATGGCGATGGTCTCCCGGTCCAGAAACCGCAGGGGCCCCTCGACAGGCGTCTCGCCGCCATCGACATCGGCAACCACTGCGACCTTGTCGCCCACCTGCAGCCCCAAAGGATCCAGGGGATCGGTCGCCTCGGGTGTCACACTGGTCGCGGCTTTCGCGATCTCCAGCGCCTCTTCACCCGTCATGTCGCTTTGCGTTCCATGTCCCAGGGCCTCGACACGTTTTTCCCAAGCCTCCAGCGCCGGGAATTGGCTCAGAAATTCCGGCCCCTTGGCCCAACGGCCGCGAATGAACCAGATGATGTAGTAGGCGACCGCATCGGGAAGCCCAGGATGCTCGCCCAACATGAATTTGCGGCCGCCCGCGAGCCGCTGATCCATCCAGCCGATCTGCGGGCGGATCTGGGAAATCACATGGGCAAGATCGGCCTGCACCGACTTAAGGTCGGCGTCCGGGCCCAGATAGAGCCGGCCACGATCCTTTGCGAAGGCCTCAGGCAGTTGGTCCGCGGCCGAACCCAAGACCAGCTTGACCGTCTCGTCGAACAAAGGCCCGTCGGTCCAGCGGCTGACGCCCCAGACCATCCCATCGGCGCCGCCCGGATAAAAACTCGGATCCGGGAAGCGCTTTTCCAGTTCGCGCAAAATGCACTGGCTGTCGCAATAGATATCGGCGCCGATCTGAACAACGGGCGCGCGACGGTAACCGCCGGTCAACGGCATCAGTAACGGTTTCGGCGGAATCCGCGGCACCTCGACGGCACTCCAGGAGAGATTTTTGATCCCGAATCCAACACGGACCTTTTCGGAAACCGGCGACTGCGGGTAGGCGTGAAAGATGATCTTTTCCAAGGTCTGTTCCTCTTAGTGTTGATTTCCGAATGATGGAAAAAGGCGAGATGCGTCTTTCGTTTTGATCTACACGGTCGCTAGAATGCTTGGACGAAAGTTCATACTTATCCGAAAGCAGGGATGCGGCTTTGACGCTCGTTCCAATCGACTCTACCGCCTCAAACCTGCTCTTCCTTCAAAACCCGGACCGCACCGATATGCCAGCCAAAAAAAATCCTCTAAAACTCAACAAGCTGCAGCTGCGGACCCTTGCCCTCGCCCAGGTTCTGGCTCGAGATCCGGCGATGGCCCAACAGGACGAAACGACCGGAGAAGTCACACTACTTCAATTGCCGCATGCCCATGGCAATCACCTGCACGTCGGCGCTTTTACCATCTCTACCCGAGACGCCAGCGGTCTCACCAACCCTGCCGTCTGGGCCGCGCTGGCACGCAAAGGACTCACCCATAGTAACAACCCCATGGCCGTTGCGACGCTGACGGCCGAAGGTCTGGCCTACGACACCGGACTCGGCCATCACTTCATGACTCCTTCAGACCATTGATCCTTTCGACGGGACGGACCTCACGGATTTCTGACGGGATGTCCTGCTTCCTTTATGATATTGGAACAATCGTTCAAGAAAAAGAACAAAATCCCTCTCGCAAAAACGAGCGGGCCAGGTCGAAACAGGCAGATTGAAATCAAACGTCCTTCCCTGAGACGTTCCTAGGAGAAAACAAATATGAGTTATCTTCCCGCCGAGAGCCGTTACGAAAAAATGATCTACAATCGTTGCGGCAAAAGTGGCCTCCGCCTGCCGGCCATTTCCCTCGGACTCTGGCATAATTTCGGCGACAACGCGCCACGCGACAACGCGCGCGAAATCTGCCGTACGGCCTTCGACCTCGGCATTACCCACTTCGATCTGGCAAACAACTACGGCCCGCCGCCGGGCTCCGCGGAAGAGAATTTCGGCGATATGCTGAAGACGGACTTCCAAGGATACCGGGATGAGATGGTGATCTCCTCCAAAGCCGGTTATCTGATGTGGCCCGGTCCCTACGGCGAGTGGGGCAGCCGCAAGTATGTGCTTGCCAGCCTGGACCAGAGCCTGAAACGGATGGGGCTCGACTACGTCGATATTTTCTACTCCCACCGCTTCGACCCCAACACGCCTCTGGAGGAAACCATGGGCGCGCTGGATACGGCCGTGCGCCAGGGCAAGGCGCTTTACGCCGGCATCTCTTCCTATAACTCTCAGCGGACCCAGGAAGCCGCCAAGATCCTGCGCGATCTCGGCACGCCCTGCCTCATCCATCAGCCCAGCTATTCCATGATCAACCGCTGGATCGAGGAAGATGGCCTGCTGGACACTCTGGACGAGGAAGGCATCGGCTCGATCATCTTCTCACCCTTGGCCCAAGGCATGCTGAGCGACAAGTATCTGAACGGTGTTCCCGACGACAGCCGCGCAGCCAAGGGTGGGGCTTTACGCCCGGCCTTCCTGTCGGACGACAACTTGGAGCGGATCCGGGCGCTCAACGCGATTGCACAAAAACGCGGACAGACCTTGGCCCAAATGGCAATTGCCTGGACCCTGCGCGGTGGGCGAGTAACAACAGCTCTGATCGGCGCCAGCCGGCCGGAGCAGGTCCACAACTCCGTTGAAGCCCTGGACAACCTGGACTTCACGGCTGAAGAACTGGCGGAAATCGATCGCTACGCGGTAGAAGGCGGGGTAAACCTCTGGGCGGCCTCTGCAGAGCGGGAAGGTCCCTCCAGGAAGTAACGGCAACCAGGAAGGTTTGCAAAAGGATGAGTATGGAGCACAAGATCGCGGTGATCGGCCTGGGTATCATGGGCCGGCGTTTGCTCGGTAATCTGCGGAACCACGTGGCCTTTGAACCGGTTGCCGTCTGGGACCCCTCCGAAGAGGCTTGCCGTAAAGCACAGGAAGAGGCGCCCGACGTTCCGGTCATGCGCTCCGCGGAAGAAGCCATGGCCGCCGCCGAGGTGGTCTACCTCGCCTGCCCGCCGGTTCCGCGTAAGGCCTATGCGCTGGACGCGGCTGCCGCTGGCAAAGCGGTCTTTTTAGAGAAGCCGCTGGGTATCGATGTCGCCGAAAGCCGCGATCTTGTGCAACGCCTCGAACAGGCCTGCGTCCCAGCCGCCGTCAATTTTACCCAGGCGGCCGGACGGGCGCTGTCCGAGGTCCAGCGGGCCAAAAAGGCACGGGAAATGGGCCTGCTGCAAGGCGTCGATATCGTCGTGACCTATCCCGCCTGGCCACGCGCCTGGCAGGTCGACGCGGACTGGCTGCGCTTTCGAAATGAAGGCGGTTTCACCCGCGAGGTCATTTCCCACTTCGTCTTTTTCAGCGAGCGGGTAATCGGGCCGACAAAGCTGATCTCTGCCCATCCCAGCTACCCTTCGGACCCATCGCTATGCGAAACCCACGTTCTGGCAAGGCTCGAGAATGCAGATGGGGTTCCGGTCACCATTCTAGGTTCGGTCGGCGGCGCACAGCCGGACCGCCAGGAAGTAACGGTGAAAGGTTCAGAACGCAGTTACCGTATCTCAGAGTTTTACCAACTCTGGTCGTCGGAAGGAGAAGACTTCAAGGAAGTGCTGCAGCGGCCTGCGGATCCGCGCCGCGACAGTTTGCAACGTCAACTCAATGAATTGGATAACTGCCTGAACGGGGACTCGCATGTCCTGGCAACACCGCAGGAGGCCCTGAGCGTTCAGGAGAAGATCGAGGGAATTTTGGCAAGCGCCTAATGCAATGATCGATCCGGCCCAACTCCTGATTTTCATTCCTGCCGCATTGGCACTCAATTTAACGCCTGGCAGCGACATGCTGTTTTGCCTGGGCCAGGGATTGAAATCCGGGCCGCGCGCCGGAATCGCGGCGAGTTTTGGGATCGCCACAGGCTCTATGATCCACAGCCTGCTGGCGGCCTTCGGGCTGGCGGCCCTGCTCGCCGCCTATCCTCTCGCCTTTGAGGTCGTACGCTGGGCGGGTGTCGCCTATCTCGTCTGGCTGGCCATTCAGGCGGTGCGGAGCCGAAACGACAGCTTGTCGCCGGCGCAAGTCAGGTCCGGCACGCTATTTGCCGCCTGGCGCGATGGGACTCTCGTCAACCTTCTCAATCCGAAGGTGGCCGTCTTCGTGCTCGCCTTCGTCCCGCAATTCGTCGATCCGGCGCGGGGCTCGACGATCCTGCAGTTCCTTATTTTGGGGGCGATCCTCAATTGCGGCGGGACGATCATAAACTGCATCGTCGGGGCTTGTTCCGGCGGTATCGGCCGCACCTTGAGTTCGAGCGTTGCGCTGATGCGCATCTACCGCTGGGTGACCTGCTCGATCTTCCTGGGCCTTGCAGCGAAGCTGGCCTTCGAACGCCGATAAGCGCCATAAAAAGTCTGGCACTGCGCGGGCGCGCGTGATATCGCTTTGACATTCCTAGGGGTGCCCTTCTGGCAAAGGGCTGAGATGACGCTGAAGCCGCGTCGGACTCTTAGAACCTGATCCGGGTCATGCCGGCGAAGGGAGTGGAGTCTTACTTTGACAGACAGATACACAGCCACAATCTCCCAGAGCTTTCCCCGGGTCTTTTCACTCGCCAACTCTTCGGGAGACTTTTCGTGACTGAAACGACCTATTCCAACTCGACCTCCGCAACGCCAAGCGCCACGCCTAGCGTAACGACCGGCCCCTTGCCGGCCTCCGAAAAGGTCTACACAAACCCCGCCGCCAAGCCGGAACTGCGCGTGCCCTTCCGGGATATCGCCCTGAGCGATCCCGCCGAAGCACCGGTGCGGGTCTACGACACCTCCGGCCCCTACAGCGATCCGGCGTGCAGCATCGATGTGGCGCAGGGCCTGCCGCGCCACCGTCTGAATTGGCTGGGCGAACGCGATGTCGAGGACTACGAAGGTCGGGAGATCAGGCCCGAGGACAACGGCAACGTCAGCGGCAGCCATCTGGCCCGCGCTTTCCCGCAGCGCCACCGCCCCCTGCGCGGCAAGGGCGGCAAGCCGCTCACTCAGTTCCAAGCGGCGCGCGCCGGGATCATCACCGAGGAGATGATCTACGTCGCCGAACGGGAAAACATGGGCCGCAGACAGGCCCTGGAGAATGCCGCCGAGACCCTGAAGAACGGCGAGAGCTTCGGCGCTGAAATCCCGGAATTTATCTCCCCCGAATTCGTGCGCAGCGAGATCGCCGCCGGTCGCGCCATCATTCCGGCCAATATCAACCACCCGGAACTGGAGCCGATGATCATCGGCCGGAACTTCCTGGTGAAGATCAACGCCAACATCGGCAACTCAGCCGTCACCTCCTCTGTCGAGGAAGAGGTCGAGAAAATGGTCTGGGCGATCCGTTGGGGCGCCGACACGGTCATGGACCTCTCCACCGGCCGCAACATCCACAACACCCGCGAATGGATCATCCGCAATTCGCCCGTTCCCATCGGCACGGTGCCGATCTATCAGGCACTGGAAAAGGTGAACGGCGTGGCCGAGGACCTGACCTGGGAGGTTTTCCGAGACACCCTGATCGAGCAGGCGGAACAGGGCGTCGACTACTTCACCATCCACGCCGGCGTGCGCCTGGGCTACGTGCATCTGGCTGCCGACCGGGTGACCGGCATCGTCTCACGGGGCGGCTCGATCATGGCCAAATGGTGCCTCTATCACCACAAGGAAAGCTTCCTCTACGAACACTTCGCCGACATCTGCGATATCTGCAATCAGTATGATGTTTCCTTCTCACTCGGTGACGGCATGCGCCCCGGCTCGATCGCCGACGCCAACGACCGGGCACAGTTCGCCGAGTTGGAAACCCTGGGCGAACTGACGCAGATCGCCTGGAAGAAGGGCTGTCAGGTCATGATCGAAGGCCCTGGCCACGTGCCGATGCACAAGATCAAAGTCAATATGGACAAGCAGCTGCGCGAATGCGGCGAAGCGCCCTTCTACACCCTGGGTCCGCTGACCACCGACATCGCGCCGGGCTACGACCACATCACCTCGGGCATCGGGGCGGCCATGATCGGCTGGTTCGGCTGCGCCATGCTCTGCTACGTCACGCCCAAGGAGCATCTGGGCCTGCCCAACCGGGACGACGTAAAGGTCGGCGTCATCACCTACAAGATAGCCGCCCACGCCGCGGATCTCGCCAAGGGCCACCCGGGCGCGCAGATTCGCGACGACGCGGTCTCCAAGGCGCGCTTCGAGTTCCGTTGGCAGGACCAGTTCAATCTCTCACTGGACCCCGAGACCTCACAGAAGTTCCACGACGAGACCCTGCCCAAGGAGGCCCACAAGGTGGCGCACTTCTGCTCCATGTGCGGACCCAAGTTCTGCTCCATGAAGATCAGCCAGGAGGTCCGAGACTTCGCCGACCGGCTGAACGACAAGGAACAGGGCATGGCGCAGATGAGCGAGACCTTTAAGCGCCTCGGCGGCGACCTCTACGTGGACGCGCAAGTGGCGGAGAAGGAGTCCAATGCCCAGCTCTGAGACCAAATCCCCCCGGGTCGAGATCGTCGGCTCGGGGGTCGTCGGCCTGACCTGCGCCCTGACCTTTGCCGAACGAGGCTGTGCCGTGACCCTGGTCGCGGGCAGCCGCGGGCCGGATGCGAGCTGCTGCTCCTGGTGGGCCGGCGGCATGCTGGCCCCGGGCTGCGAAATGGAATCCGCCGAACCGGTCATGGGGGTCCTGGGCGCCGAGAGCATGGCCTTCTGGGACCGCCTGGAGCCCAAACCGGAAAAGAACGGTACCCTGGTCGTGGCCGCCGCCCGCGACACGCCCGACCTGAAGCGCTTTGGTCGCGTCACAGAGGGTTGGGAGCCGGCTGACGCCAGCCGCATCGGCGCCCTGGAGCCGGATCTCGCCGAGCGCTTCGCCACGGGGCTCTTCTTTCCCGAAGAGTCCCACTTCGATCCGCGCGAGGTGCTGCCGGCCCTGGTCGAGCGCCTGAAGTCTCTCGGGGTGTCTTTCCGTTTCGAGGAAACCCTGACCGACGATCGTCTGTCTTCGGATCCCGAGGCCGACTGGCGCATCGACTGCAGGGGATTGGCCGCGCGCGACAAGCTGCCGGACCTGCGCGGGGTCAAGGGCGAGATGCTGCTGCTCAAGACGGATGAGGTTTCTCTCAGCCGTCCGATCCGCCTGCTGCACCCGCGTATTCCGCTTTACATCGTGCCGCGCGACGGCGGTCTGTTCATGGTCGGGGCGACCATGATAGAAAGCGAAGAACGTGACCGCCCGACGGTGCGCTCCGTGTTGGAGTTGCTTTCGGCGGCCTATGCGCTGCATCCGGCCTTCGGTGAGGCGGAGATTGTCGAAATTGGGGTCGATGCGCGCCCCGCCTTTCCCGACAATCTGCCGCGGATCCGCCGGGACGGACGGACGGTCCGGGTCAACGGTATGTACCGGCACGGTTATCTGGCCGCGCCCGCCGTGGCGCGCCGGGCAGCGGATTTCGTGCTGGAGGGAAAGGTGCCGAATGATATCGGCACACAAGGAGATTACGAATGAGGGTCACGGTGAACGGTCAGCCCTACGAGACCGGGGTGGCGACGCTGGCCGAGCTGTTGAGCGAACTAGATTACGACGGCGCCGTTGTGGCGACAGCCTTGAACGGCGAGTTCGCGCCCAAGGGCAAACGCCTGGAGACGACAATCGCCGAAAACGACGCAATCGAAGTCATCGCACCGATGAAAGGCGGCTGAGCGCATGAGCCTCGACCTCTACGGCGCGACGGTCTCTTCCCGCCTCCTGCTCGGCACCTCGCTCTATCCCTCGCCGGCGATCATGCTGGAGTCCCTCAAAGCTTCGAAGGCCGAGATCGCCACCGTCTCCCTGCGCCGCGAATCGGGCACGGAACGCGCCGGGCAGGCCTTCTGGTCCCTCATCAAGGAATCCGGGGTAAAGGTTCTGCCCAACACCGCCGGCTGCAAAACGGTGAAGGAAGCCGTCACCACGGCGCAGATGGCCCGCGAGCTCTTCGACACGCCCTGGGTCAAGTTGGAGGTGATCGGCGAGGACGATACCCTGCAGCCGGACGTTTTCGGCCTGGTCGAGGCCGCACGCATCCTCTGTTCCGAAGGTTTCGAGGTCTTCCCCTACACCACTGAAGATCTTGTGGTTTCCGAAAAGCTGCTGGCTGCCGGCTGCGAAGTGCTCATGCCCTGGGGCGCTCCCATTGGCAGCGGCCGGGGACTCAACAATCTCTATGGCCTGCGCAGCTTGCGCGCACATTTTCCCAATGTGCCGCTGATCGTGGACGCGGGCATCGGTCTACCCTCCCACGCGGCTCAGGCCATGGAACTGGGTTACGATGCGATCCTGCTGAATACTGCCGTCGCCAAGGCCGGTGACCCGGTCGCTATGGGCCGCGCCTTCGCTGCCGCCATCGAGGCCGGGCGCACCGCCTTCGAAGCCGAACCCATGGAAGCCCGCGACATGGCCGCCCCCTCCACGCCAGTCGCCGGTACACCCTTCTGGAGCAACTGATGCTCGATCCCTTCTATCTGATCGTCGACGACGTCAAATGGCTGCAGCGCTTTCTGCCGCTTGGCCTGAAGCTCGTGCAACTGCGCATCAAAGACCAGCCGGAGGCCGAGCTGCGCCGCCAGATCGCCGAAGCCAAAACCCTCTGCGCCGACGCGGGCTGTCAGCTCATCGTCAACGATTACTGGCAAATCGCATTGGATCTGGGCTGCGACTATGTCCACCTGGGCCAGGAAGACCTGGATGAGGCCGACGTGGATGCCATCCGCGCCGGGGGTATTCGACTGGGCGTCAGCACCCACGACGATGCCGAGCTCGAACGCGCCCTGGCGCTCAAGCCCGATTACGTCGCCCTCGGTCCGGTCTACCACACCATCCTTAAGGCCATGAAGTGGGCGCCCCAGGGCGTGGAGAAGGTCACCGGCTGGAAGCAACGCGTGGGCAATGTTCCCCTGGTCGCCATCGGCGGTCTGACCGTTGAGCGCGCGCCTGCGGTGTTCGAAGCCGGGGCCGATTCCATCTCGGTCGTGACCGATGTCCTTTTGGCCGACAGCCCGGAAGCCCGGCTGACCGAGTGGCTGGAACTGACCGCCCCTCGCCGCGCCGCTTGACGCCTTACCACCTTTGCACCATTTGACCTGTCCCGGGTTTCTGCGGTAGTCCGGATCTGATCCAGGATGAGGGTGCGGGCGTGAATCCGATAGAAAGTTCGACAGAGGTCGACCGGAAGACTGAAGAAGACAGCGGTCCCGACCGCCGCTTTGCGACGACTCTGGCCCGGGGTTTGAGCGTTCTGCGCGCCTTCCGCACCTCGGATGGGCCGCTCGGTAACCAGGATCTGGCGGAGCGCACCGGCCTGCCCAAGTCCACCGTCTCGCGCATGACCTACACCCTCTCACAGCTGGGCTATCTCGATCACCTGCGTTCGATCGAAAAGTACCGGCTCGGACCCGCCGTGCTGGCGCTGGGCAACATCGCGCGGGTGAACCTCTCCTTCCTGGAGGCTGCCCAGCCGATCATGCAGGAACTGGCCGACGAGACCGGCACCCTGGTCGCCTTCACCGTGCGTGATAACCTTTCCATGCTCTATGCCCACTGCTGGCGGCCGCGAAGTGTTGCCACGATCTGGCTGGAGGTCGGGCGCAAGATTCCCATCGACAAGACGGCCTCGGGTCGCTGCTTCCTGGCCTCTGCCTCCGAGCAGGAACTGCGCGAACTGCGCCAGGATTTCCTCTCCGAAGGCGAAGTTACCGGCGAGCGCTTCGACACCCTGGTTACGGAATGCCGGCGGCAGTTCTTCTCCTTAGGCTTCATGCCCTCTATCGGCAGTTGGGTGGAAACCATCAACGCCGTTGCGGTCCCATTCCGCAGCCACGAAGCCTCCCAGGCATTCGTCTTTAATTGCGGCGCATTGCGGGAAAACCTCTCGGAAGAACGGATCCTGAAGGAAGTCGGTCCGCTCCTACGCCGCAAGATCGGCGATCTGGAATCCATGACGGGCCAGATGGCTGCGCGCTGAAGCTGCCGCAACCCAACCGCGGCCAATCTCTATTCCGATATGCGGAATTAAATTTTAGATATTGGAATTAGAGATCTTGCTCGTTATCCTTCAGGAAAACGAGCGTTAGGTGCCCATCCGCCTCGGCTGAATGCCTGTCGATAGCGTCCCGCACTTAATTTAGAATGACGGCCAATACCAGCAGCAGCCAGATCGGCCAGGAGATCGGAATGAGTGAAGTGGTGCGTCTCGAACGCCACGGAGATATCGCAGCCATCGTGGCGGACAATCCGCCCGTCAATGCGCTGGGCCAGGCGGTCCGTCAGGGGATTTCGGAACGGCTCGGTGAAGCCAACAGCGACAGTTCAATCCATGCCATCGTGATTCTCGGCGCAGAAAAGACCTTTATCGCCGGCGCCGATATCCGTGAGTTCGGCAAACCGCCGCAACCGCCCTCCCTGCCCGATGTCATCCTGGAGATGGACGCCAGTCCCAAGCCGATCATTGCCGCGCTCCACGGTACCGCGCTGGGCGGCGGTTTCGAGGTCGCCCTCGGTTGCCATTATCGCGTGGCACTCAACAGCGCGAAGGTCGGTCTGCCCGAAGTCAAACTCGGGATTCTTCCCGGCGCGGGCGGTACGCAACGTGTGCCCCGCCTGATCGGCGCTGCGAAGGCTCTCGATATGATTTTGTCGGGAGAATTCATCGCGGCCGACAAGGCGCTCGAGTTGGGCCTGATCGACGAGGTCAGCGAAGCAGCGACGCCTTTGGAAGCCGGACTTGCCTTCGCCCGCAGAGTGGTTGACGAAGCCTATCCGCTGCGCCGCGTACGCGACCTGGAAGATGAGATCCTCGCGGACCGGGGAGAATCCGAAGTCTTCGACGCTGCGCGTGCAAAGCTCGAGAAGAGCGCCCGCGGACTGTTCTCGCCTTTCAAGATCGTCGAAGCCGTGCAAGCAGCTGTAGAGCTGCCCTTCGACGAAGGCGTTGCCAAGGAACGTGCGCTGTTCAAGGAATGTGTAGATTCACCACAACGCGCCGGCCTGATCCACGCCTTCTTCTCCGAACGCCAGGTCGGGAAAGTCCCGGGTCTGAAAGGCGCTGCCCGACGTCCGCTGGTCTCGGCGGGGGTTATCGGCGGCGGCACCATGGGTGCGGGCATCGCCGTCTCCATGCTGCTGTCCGGTCTGACCGTGGTGATGATCGAGCGGGATGAGGAAAGCCTCGCCCGGGGCCGTGCCACCGTCGACAAGATCCTCGACGCCTCGGTCAAGCGCGGCAAGCTGACCGCCGGCAGCAAAGCCGCGGTCATGTCAGAAAGCTTCTCCGGCTCGACGGACTATGCGGCGCTCTCCGACGTCGAGATCGTGGTCGAGGCGGTCTTCGAAGACATGGAGGTCAAGAAAGCCGTCTTCGCACAGCTCGATGCAGTGCTGAAGCCTGGCGCAATCCTGGCAACCAACACCTCCTACCTCGATGTCGATGCTTTGGCCGCCACCACCTCGCGCCCTGAGGACGTGATCGGCCTGCACTTCTTCTCACCAGCGCATGTCATGAAGCTGCTGGAGATCGTAGTCGGCGAGAAGACCGCGCCGGAAGTGGTGGCCACCGGTTTCGCACTCGCCAAGCGGCTGAGCAAAGTCGGCGTACGCGCCGGTGTCTGCGACGGCTTCATCGGCAACCGGATCCTCGCCACTTACCGCAAGCAAATCGACTACATGGTCGAGGACGGCGCCAGTCCCTACGAAGTCGACGACGCCATCCGCGCTTTCGGCTTTCCCATGGGCCCCTTCCAGGTCAGCGATCTGGCCGGCGTCGATATCGGCTGGATGACCCGCCGACGCCTGGACGCAACCCGCGACCCCCGCGAACGCTATGTGGAAATCGCCGACCGGCTTTACGAAGCCGGGCGTATGGGACAGAAGACCGGCGCGGGCTGGTACCTCTACGCCGAGGGCGACCGGCGCGGCGCCAAGGATCCGGTCGTCGAGGAGATCGTCGAGACCGAACGCCGCAAGAAAGGTATCGAGGCAAAAGCTCTTTCGCCGGAGCAGATTCAGCGCCGCTATCTGGCCGCCATGATCAACGAAGCGGCCAAGGTGCTTGAAGAAGGCATTGCCCTGCGTCCCCTCGACATCGACGTGACTCTGCTCTACGGCTACGGCTTCCCACGCTGGCGGGGCGGTCCCATGAAGTACGCGGATATGGTGGGACTCGACCAGATCCTAGCCGACATCCGCTCCTACTCAGAAGAAGATGACTTCGCCTGGCAGCCGGCAAAGCTGTTGGTCGATCTGGTCGAACGCGGCGAAAACTTCGAGAGCCTAAACACATAAAGCGAGAAGGGCGAAGCGTCATGGACATGAACTTTACGCCTGAAGAGATTGCGTTCCGCGACGAGGTACGCAGCTTTCTGAAAGAGCGGCTTCCCGAATCGCTCGCCGCTAAAGTTAAAGGCGGCAAGCGGCTGGTCAGGAGTGATTACGAACTCTGGCACGAACGCCTGAACGAACGCGGCTGGCTCGCCTGGCACTGGCCTGTCGAACATGGTGGAACCGGTTGGACGCCCATCGAGAAACATATCTTCGAAGAGGAATGCGTTGCTGCCGGTGCGCCGCGTGTGCTGCCCTTCGGCCTGAACATGCTAGGCCCCGTCTTGATCAAATTCGGCAGCGATGAACAACGCGCCCACTACCTGCCGCGCATCCTGAACGGGGACGACTGGTGGTGTCAGGGTTACTCGGAACCCGGTTCCGGTTCCGACCTCGCGTCCTTGAAAACAAAGGCAGTCCGCGACGGCGACCATTACGTGGTCAACGGCCAGAAGACCTGGACCACTCTGGGACACTTCGCCGATTGGATCTTTTGCCTGGTCCGGACCGACAGCGACTGCAAACCGCAGGAGGGCATTTCCTTTCTGCTGATCGACATGAAGACACCCGGCGTCACGGTCCGCCCGATCATTACCTTGGACGGCGAACACGAAGTCAACGAGGTCTTCTTCGAAGATGTGCGCGTGCCGGTCGGAAACCTGGTGGGCGAGGAAAACAAGGGTTGGACCTACGCCAAATACCTGCTGACCTACGAGCGCACGGGCATCGCGGGCGTCGCCTTCGCCAAGAACGGCCTTGCGCACCTGAAACAGGTCGCAGCGCGTCAGATGAAGGGCGGTAAACCGCTGGCCCAGGACCCGCTCTTCGCCATGAAAATCGCGCAGGTCGAAATTGACCTCATGGCCATGGAAACCTTCAACCTGCGCATGGTCTCCACGGCTCAGCAAGGCGGCATCCCGGGGGTCGAGAGTTCGCTTTTGAAGATCAAAGGCACAGAGATCCGGCAGGAGATCACGGACCTGCTGCGCCGCGCGGTTGGCCCATACGCCGCACCCTTCGTGCCGGAGGCTCTGGACGAAGGCTACAACGAACCGCCCATCGGCCCGGACGACGCCAATCCGGTCGCCTCGCAGTATTTCAATATGCGCAAGGTTTCGATCTACGGCGGCTCGAACGAAATTCAAAAGAACATTGTCGCCAAGATGATGTTGGGCTTGTAGAGGGCCAGACGGACTATGGACTTCAACCTGTCTGACGACCGCCGCATGCTGAAGGAAAGCCTGTCGCGCTTTCTTCAGGATCACTATGGCTTCGAAACCCGCGACGGGATCGCCAAGAGCGAGGAAGGCTTCAGCCGGGAACTCTGGGGTCAGATGGCGGAGCTCGGTCTGATCGGCGCCATGCTCCCGGAGGAGGTAGGCGGCTTCGGCGGCGAGGGCTTCGACATTATGACGGTGATGGAAGAACTGGGCCGCGCGATCGTGGTCGAGCCGCTTCTGCCGACAGCCGTGCTGGGGGCCGGGATTCTGGCCGATGCCGGATCTGACGCACAGAAAGCCCTGTTGGAGAGCACCATTGCAGGTGAACTTCTGCTCGCTTTCGCACATGGGGAACCGGAGAGCCGCTATAGCCTGTCGGAGGTGCGTTGCCGCGCCGAGAAATCCGGCGACAACTGGTCACTGACCGGTCAGAAGGCTGTGGTTCTGAACGGCGACACCGCGGACAAGATCATCGTCTCCGCCCGCACCTCTGGCGCGGATGATGACGAAGAGGGCCTGACACTGTTTCTGATCGATGCGGATGCTAAGTGGCTGTCACGGCGCGGCTACGCGACGGTCGATGGCGGCCGTGCGGCGGAGATCACCCTGGAAAACGTGGAAGTTCCGGAGGAAGACATCATTGGCAGCGTCGGTTCGGCGTTCCCGATCATCGAACGCGCTGTCGGACGCGGTATCCTGGCTGCCTGCGCCGAGGCCCTGGGCGCTATGGAGACCGCCAAGGACATGACGCTGGAGTACCTGCAGACCCGCAAGCAGTTCGGCGCGCCACTCGGCAAGTTCCAGGTGCTGCAACATCGTATGGTCGAGATGTGTCTGGAAATCGAGCAGGCCCGCTCAGCCGTGATTCTCGCCGCCGGCCGCATGAAGGAACAACGCGCGACCCGTGAGACGGCTCTCAGCGCCGCGAAGAATCTCGTCGGCCGCACGGCCCGGTTGGTTGCAGAGGAGTCGATCCAGATGCACGGCGGCATCGGCATGACCTGGGAATACGCCCTGCCCCACTTCGCCAAACGCCTGACGATGATCGATCATCTCTTCGGCGACAGTGAACATCACATTGAGCGTTTCGTTGCGCTGTCCCAGGCGTCCCAATGAACGACAAGACCGCCAGCCACGGCCATAGGGATAGCGATGGCGCGCTGATCTTCCGTAACGACACCGGCGCTCAGAAGTCGATGGGCTACATGGCGCGAGTCTATCCGGACCGTACGGAAGTCTACCTGACCATCGGGCCCCAGCACCGAAACCGCCGCGATGTGCTGCACGGCGGCATCATCGTGACGGTGATGGACTCGGCCTGCGGCTATGCCTGCAGCCGGCACGCCGCCGAGGACGCGGGTATTCCCTTCGTCACCATGTCCCTGACCACCAACTTCATCGCGCCGGTCGCCGAAGGCACCATCCGCGCCATCGGGCGCGTAACCGGCGGGGGCTACAAGACCCTCTTCTCCGAAGCCGAAGTACGGGACGAAGATGACCGCCTGATCGCAACCGCGACCGGCGTCTTCAAACGCTCGAAATAGGAGCGGAGGATGATCGAAACGCGAAGAGATGGCGCGGTCCTGGTTGCCGTCAATTCAGCGCCCGAGACGCGCAATGCCTTGACGCCAGACTTCTACGACGGCTTTCGCGAACTTCTGGAACAGGCGGGTGAAGATCCAACCATCGCCGCCATCGTGCTGACAGGTGCCGGAGGCTTCTTCTGCTCAGGCGGCAATGTCGCCGGCCTGAAGGCGCGCACCACCATGAAGCAAGCGGATCGGCGACAGGGCATCGAAAAGCTTCACGGCATGATCCGCGCCATGCGCGCCTGCCCCAAGCCAATTGTCGCCGCCATCGAGGGCGGCGCGGCGGGCGCCGGCGTCTCCATGGCGCTCGCCTGCGATCTGGCGGTTGCCGCCAGGGGCGCTTACTTCTCAGTCGCCTATGTCAAAATCGGCCTGACGCCGGACGGCGGGGCCACGGCCTTTCTGGCGCGCAGTCTGCCACGCCAGCTGGTGAACGAGCTCTGCCTGACCGGCGACAGGATCGATGTACAGCGGCTTTACGATCTCGGCATGATCAACCGCATTGTCGGGACAGGCGAAAGCTTGCAGACGGCACTTGAGATTGCGCAACGGCTCGCCGACGGCCCTGCCCTCTCCATGGCGCGCATCAAGGCCCTGGCCGATGCAGGTGCGACAAACGACCTGGAATCACAGCTCGACCTGGAAGCCAATTCCATGGCGGCCTCCTTTGGAACGCCGGAAGGTGCCGAGGGAATTGCAGCCTTTCTGGAAAAACGCAAAGCCAAATTTCGTCCTGAAGGTGACAGCAAATCGGGAGAAGCCTGAGCATGCCGGATAGCGCCTTACCGCTCACCTATAAAACCGCCGCTACCGAGCTCTTCGGCATCCGCCTGCCTGTTGTCGCCGGCGGCCTGCAGTGGCTTGCCAATGCAGATTATGTTTCTGCGGCCGGGCGCGCCGGCATCATCGGCTTTATCACCGCCGCCAGTTTTCCCGATCTGGAGAGCCTGCGGGATGAGATCCGCAAGTGCCGCGACCTCTGCGACGGCGCCCCTTTCGGCGTCAACGTCTCCATGCTGCCGAAACTGGTGCAGGGGGAGCGGACCAACGAGATCTTCGCATTGATCGTCGAGGAGGGCGTGCGCTTCGTCGAGACCTCAGGCCGTAATCCGGAACCCTACCTGCCGCCCCTCAAGGAAGCCGGGATCAAGATTCTGCATAAGGTGCCGGCCGTGCGCTACGCAGCCAAAGCGCAATCGGTTGGCGTGGACGCAGTCTCTATCGTCGGCGCAGAATGCGGCGGTCACCCGGGCATGGACGTCATCGGCAGCTTCGTTCAGAGCGCCATGGCGGATGAACAGATCCAGATCCCCTATCTGATCGGCGGCGGCGTCGGTACCGGCTCCCAGGTCATCGCCGCCTTGGCCATGGGCGCAGCCGGCGTGGTGGTCGGCACCCGTTTCACCATCGCGAAAGAGATCTGGGCGCACGAGGGCTACAAGCAGCGCCTCATCGAAGCCAACGAACGCGATACCCACATGGTCATGCAGTCCGTGCGCAACAACGTACGCGCCCTGCGCAACGAGACCACGGAGATCGTCGCAAAGATCGAAGCGGAACAAGAAGAGGTTACGATCCAGGATCTCATCCCCTATGTCTCCGGCAAGATCGGGCGGCAGGCCTACGAGACCGGCGACTGCACGCGCGGTCTTCTCTCCGTAGGCCAGTCGGTGGTCTTCGCCGACGCGATCGAACCTCTCGCCGATATCGTGCGCCGCTTCGAGCAGGAGATGGTGCGGGCGAGCCAAAGACTGAACGCGATCAGCGCGGGGTAGGTTTTAGTTTTCCGGCTAGCGCCGGCACGGTTCCAGCCCGCACCCCCTCCCGGCCACCCATAGCATACTGTCGTGGGGCGGCCGGGAGGGGGTGCGGGTTGGCACCGCAACTAACCAAAGCTCGCCTCAAAACCTCCACAGATAAGACACAGTTCCACCCGACACTCGCGCCCCATGACGATCAAACGGCGCAGCTTCCTGGCTGCCGGATTAGGCCTCGCCGCGGTCTCGGGCTGGGCCTATCTGGAACGTAATCGCATCGGCCAAGCGGCGCCGGTGCTTAAAGCGGAAATCGAAGACGCGGTCATCGGTCCGCCGGAAACCTATGCGAAGGCTGACGGCTGGGCGGCGCAGCTGGTCACCGCCGCCGAGAGTCAGATCGGCAAGACCGTTCGCTACGACCCCGCCTATGTCCGCATCTCCTATCCCAGCGGCGATATCCCCATCGAGCGCGGCGTCTGCACCGACGTCATCGTCCGCGCCTACCGGGATGCCTTCGGTCTGGATCTTCAGCAGGCCGTGCACGAAGACATGCGCCGCAATTTCAAGGCCTACCCCAATCTCTGGAACCTAAAGAAGCCCGATCCCAATATCGACCATCGCCGCGTCCCCAATCTGGTCACCTACTTCAGCCGCCAGGGCGCCGCGCTGACCAAGTCGAAAAACCCCGCCCACTATCAGCCCGGCGACGTGGTCGCCTACCTCTTCCCCCGCGCCCGCACCCATATCGCCATCGTCAGCGACCGCGCCAGCCGCGACGGCAAACGCCCGCTGATCATCCACAACAGCGGCCTTGGCACCCGCCGCAACGACCAACTCTTCGCCCACCGCATTATTGGCCACTTCCGCTATCCCCCGCCGTCGGTGGAGTCGTGAATAACAAGAGATAAAAAATTTATCTAGCAAGTGAGTGCGCTCGTTGACGACAGCGAATCCCTTTCCAAAATCGATATTGTTCCAATGCTATTGCGCCTCGCTCGTTCTCACGTTGACGGCGTTGCTTTACGCAGGTTTGATTCTGTTCTTAGCTCTGCTGGGATCGAAGATCGTTTTCCCTTACCTTACAAATTTTCTGAGCTTCATCGCGTTTCTGCTCTTATTAATCCCTGGCTTCTCTTCGCTGTACATTTGGACTGACTACAGAAAAAAACTCGCGATCAGCAGCATCTGTCGTTCCAAAAAGATTGAAATCGTTGGCATAGCTTCATGCCTTCCGACACTGTTGGTTTGCCTTTCGGTCGGCTTGTTCTTGCGCTTAACCTGAAGAGTGAATTTCTGTTCGCCGGTAGATAGCAGGTGAAGCTGCAAAGCTGATGTTTGGCCGCGCCATGCAACAAGTATGGTATAGCTTTCGCGAGAAACGCACTTGGGCAAAGCTGCTTTTGGGGAAAACGAAATGAATTGCGCAAAAACCTTAAGCGTTGTCGCAGCCATAGCTTTTACTTTCTCCAGCCCAGTATCCGCTTCAGTTAAACTAGAGGGATGGTTGATCGCGCAGGATGCCTGCATCGCGACGAAATCCCTGCGAGGGTCAACGGGCGAGAAGCTGGAGCCCGGCTTCGCCTATCAACTCCTCGGCAAAAACCGGGCGGACGACGCCAGCCACTACCGCGTCAGGCTGGGTCTGTCTGGCAGCAGCGACCGTTGGGTCAGGATCGACTGCGGTGTCCACGTCGTGCGCGCCGACCCTGGTTCGGACGCGACCGAAGTCACCACGACAAACGAAGAAGAAAGTAACGACAATGACCGGAAGGTCGTCGTGCGAAATGTGCCGCTGCTACTCGCCGTCTCCTGGCAGCCCGCATTCTGCGAAGCCCGCTCCCGGCAGCGCGAGTGCCGCAGTCAGCACCGGGGCCGTTTCGACGCTTCGAACTTCACGTTGCATGGTCTCTGGCCGCAGCCGCGCGAGAATGTCTACTGCGGGGTCTCAACGCGCGACAAAGCGAACGATAAGAACCGGCACTGGGACTGGCTGCCAATCCTCGATCTCGACAGCTCGACAAGATCCGAGCTGAACAAAGTTATGCCCGGTACGGCCTCCTTTCTCCATCGGCACGAATGGATCAAGCACGGCACCTGCTATTCGGAAGACGCGGAACGTTACTACCGGGATTCACTGCGGGCGATGAATCAGCTCAATTCTTCCGAAGTTCAGGCGCTCTTTGTGGCAAATGTAGGTCAAAATCTCACCACGAAGGCGATTCGTCAGGCTTTCGACAATGCCTTCGGCCGCGGCGCCGGCCAGCGCGTGCAGGTCTCCTGCAAGAACGACGGCCGCCGCCGGCTAATCACCGAACTGAAAATCCACCTGGCCGGTCCGTTGGACGATGACGCCAGTCTCGCCGACACCATCCGCGCGGGCGCGAAAACCGCGCCCGGCTGCAATGGTGGTATCGTGGATCCCGTCGGTCTTCAATGAAGCAACGGGCCCCCTAACCCGCTGAAGATCAAACCCGTTCGATCACCATGGCAATGCCCTGGCCGACGCCTATGCACATGGAAAGCAGCGCATAGCGGCCGCCGGTGCGCTCTAGCTGGCGCAGGGCGGTCAAGACGATACGAATGCCGGAAGCGCCCAGCGGATGCCCAACGGCAATCGCGCCGCCATTGGGATTGAGACGCGGGTCATTGCCGTCCAGGCCCAGGATCTGGCAGCAGCCCAGCACCTGCGTTGCGAAAGCCTCGTTGATTTCAATGACATCCATGTCTTTCATTTCGAGCCCGGCCCGTTCCAGCGCCTTCGGTATGGCATAGGCCGGCCCGACGCCCATGATGCGCGGCGGAACGCCGGCAATCGCGCCCGAGACCACCCGGCCGCGCGGCGTTGCGCCTGCCTTTTCCCCGGCCGCACGCGATCCCATGATCAGCGCACCCGCGCCATCGTTGATCCCCGACGCATTGGCGGCGGTGACCACCCCATCTTCGAACAGCGGGCGCAAGGTCCCCATCTTCTCCAGCGTCGCTTCCGGACGCGGATGCTCGTCGGCGGTCACGCTCAAGGGCGGTTTCTTGCGGCCCTGCGGCACCTCTGTCGCGCAGATTTCCTCTTCGAAGAAACCCTCCGCCCGCGCCGCCTCGTATTTCTGCTGTGAGGCATGGGCGAAGGCATCTGATTCGACGCGGCCAATCTGAAAGTCCTTGGCAATGTTGTCAGCGGTCTCCGGCATGGAATCGACGCCAAATACCGCTGCAATCTTCGGATTCGGAAAGCGGGTGCCGATCGCACTGTCGTACATCTCGAAAGTCCGCTGATAAGGCGTCGAGGATTTACCCATAACCAGAGGCGCACGGGTCATGCTTTCGGTGCCGCCAGCGATGTAGAGATCCGCTTCCTTCAAGGTGATGGAACGCGAAACATCGAGGACCGCGGACATGCCCGAACCGCAGAGGCGGTTGACCGTATGGCCGCCGGTTTCAATAGGCAGGCCCGCCAACAGCCCGCCGAAACGACCGACATTCCGGCTGTCTTCGCCCGACTGACAGACGCAGCCGACAACCACATCCTCATAGTCTTCTTTGGCAAAGGGCGCGCGTTCGACCACCTGTTTCATGACATGGCCGAGCAGATCGTCGGGGCGGATCGGGGCAAGCGCGCCCGCGTGGCGGCCAAAGGGAGTACGCAATCCGTCGTAGATGTAAGCATCGAGCATTGTTGTCGTTCCAAGTCTTGTCGTAGAAAAAAGTCAGTTGATTAGGTCTCGCTACATGGCAGGGCGGTCGCCCATGCCTGCAAAAAACTCTAGCAGCTTGTGCTTCAGAATCTTTCCGGTCCCCGCTGCAGGCAGCTTCTCGGTCAGAACCATGCGCGAAGGAATCTTGTAAGGCGCAAGTCGATCACGGACATGCTGCCGGAGATCTTCTTCCGTGACGCCGGCGGCCGGGCGGATTTCGACGAAGGCCACGACATCTTCGTTCCCGTCTTTGAGCCGTTCGCCGACCACAGCCGATTGCACCACACCAGGAAAGGAGTTAAGCGCGGTCTCGACTTCAGGCGGATAGACGTTGAAGCCGGAGCGGATGATCAGTTCCTTGCAGCGCCCGACAACATAAATCCATCCGCTCTCGTCGAAACGCCCCAGGTCTCCCGTGTGCAGATACCCGTCACCGTCGATCACCTCAGCGGTCGCGTCCGGGTTTTTGTAATAACCCATCATAACATTGGGGCCCTTCACAACGATCTCGCCGACGCCCTCTTTAAGTTCGTCCTGCCCCGGTGGCGGCATAAGACGAACATCGAGACCGGGCAAGGGCGGGCCAGCGCTGTCGTCAGAACGTGTATGGCCGGGGATCGTTGCGGAAATCCCGGGCGAAGTCTCCGTCATGCCATAGCCGTTGTGCAGCGTCAGGCCGAAGAAGGCTTCGATCTTGCGCTTCCAGTCGACGTCGAGCGGCGCACCGCCCGCAGAGAGGTAGCGCAGCTTCGGCGCCCGCAGTTCGGAAATGTCATGATCGGCGCAATACTTGATGATTTGCGCATACATGGCCGGCACACCTTGCATCACCGCGACTCCCTCGGCGTAGGCAGCCAGCACATCGGCGGGATTGAAGCGCGGGACATAACGGATCATGGCCCCGGCGCGGATCGAGGCCAAAAAGGCGGAAGCGAAAGCGAAGACGTGGGTCATCGGCAACACGCAGTAGAGATACTCTCCAGCGAGCAGTCCGCGAACGTTCGTGGAAGCATCCGCCATGTAAAGCAGGTTCCGGTGGCTTAACATGACGCCCTTTGGATCGCCCGTCGTACCCGTCGTATAGAGCAAAGCCGCCGGCTGCTCCTCGGCGGATTCGAAGACTGGTTCTGAAAGGCTATCGGTGAAACTGCAGTGCATCACTTGGCCGAAGGCCGAAACCTCCGTTTCCCGGGCGGCAAAAGCCGCCGCGTGCCGACTGGCAGCTTCAGAAGCCTTATGGGTGAAGATCATCGCGCGCGGCTGACAATGCGCGGTAATGCGGCGGATCTCGCTGTCGGTCATACGGGCGTTGAGAGGATTGACCCAGGCATCGAGGCGGCTGCAGGCCAGGATGATCGCCGCAGAAGCAACGCAGTTCTCGGAGACGAGCGTTACGCGATCACCGGCGCCAACACCAACCGACGTAAGCAGCGCGGCGGCTTCGGTGATCGCTCCATCGAATTCCTCAAAGGTCAGGACTCGGTCATCAAAATCGATACAAGCCTGCGCCCCCGGCTTCTCCCGCAGCCAGGGCTCAAGCATCTCATGGATCCGCCGCATCGACGCCCAGTCCTCCAAAGCTCTCTCCGCCTCCAAAGATTTCAGTTAAGCCAACGCCAGGCTCTGTGCTCATCCAGGTTGGTTCCCAGCACCGAACCTCACTGAATGACAACTTACATTATGGGATACATCCCTATGCCACCAACCAGGAACGGCCGCGACAACACAGGGGTATGTTGATTGCCGATTGCCCCACAGAAAATCATGCGGTAGCATCTCGGTCAATATGCAGAATTAAATTCCACATGTTGGAATTGAAGCGGCGCACTGGATTTGAGGTATTATGACCCTCCAGCGCGCCGAAGTGGCGAACAAACACCGAGGCTGACGGCTCGACTCACGACGAAGTTCGAGAGAGTTCAGTCTCCAATGACAAAAACACACCTCCCCAACATTCAGTGCGGGGATGGCAAAGCGCTCGGCCAAGAGGTTCGGAGAAATCTGCGGGCGGGAGTTACAAAGCGGAGGAACGCAATGAGCTTTTGGACGAAAATCACTGGAACCGTGGCAGCCGTCGCGCTGACTGGAACGGCGTTGATCACGACCGCCGGCGACTTACAGGCCGAAACGGTTCTGACCTATGCTGAAGCCTCACCGAATCGCGGCGCACGCGCGAAGGCTCTGAACTGGTTCGCGGAGGAGATCGCGAAGCGCTCCAATGGCGATCTGAAGATCGAATTCCAATGGGGCGGTGCGCTTTTCGACGCAAAGTCGGCGCTGAAGGGGATCGGCGACGGCGTGGCCGACTTGGGCTCGGTTATTGCCGCATACGTTCCCAGACAGATGCATGCCCTTTCCGTGGCCGATCTTCCGCTTGGCAACCCAGACGGCTGGGTCGGCATGCGGGCGACCTACGACCTCGCTATGAACAACGAGGCTCTCAAAGCCTCCTTCGACAAACAGAATGTCGGTTTCGTCACGGCCTTTTCGACTTCTGCCGTTCAGATCGCCTGTAAGGGCAGCGCCATCCGGAGCGTAGAAGACATCAAAGGCAAGAAAGTCCGGGGTATTGGCGCCTACGGGAAAGTCTTCAAGGATTTCGGCGCCAACATGGTGCGCATGAGCATATACAAAGCCTATCAAGGCCTCGATACCGGTCTGATCGATTGCTCTCAGGGTTACACTTACGCTATCCGCGCGCTCAAGCAGTACGAAGTCTCCGACAGCCTCACCATCTTCGACTGGGGCCAGATCGGCGCCTTTGTCGTACTCGGCAACAAAGATAGCCTGGCTGCACTTTCGGACTCGCAGCGCGCTGTCCTGCGGGAGGTCTCGAGTGAGTTCGCCGATCACTACGGCGCGATTCTTCAGCAGGCAAACAGCGCTGCGGAACAAGCCTTCACTGACGGTATCGAAGGACGCAAGGTCGAGATCATCCGTCTGGAAGCATCCGAACGCGCCAAGCTCCTGGATGCCAGCAAGAAGTACGTCGAAGAGTGGGTCACCAAGGCCAACGACAGCGGCATGCCGGGCGATGAAGTGCTGGCCGAATACCAGGCTCTGATCGCAAAGTATCAGTCGGAGCGGGATGAGAAAGGCTATCCCTGGGCGCGCTGAGCCGCTCAGCGCGCTTTCCTGCAACTATCCTAACGAGCCACTAGGGGGAGCATCGCAATGCTTGCAACTGTCGAACGCGCGCTTGCCGGCGTTGCGGCTCTCTGTGTGGTCGGCCTTTGCCTGGTCATCACGGGAACGGTGCTCTCCCGCTGGCTGTTGGGCTGGGGTATTCCAGACGATGTCACCATCGTTGAGGAACTGATGATTGGCGCGATCATCCTGCCACTGGCCTATGTCACCAGCAATCGCGCCCACATTGCCGTCGAAGTTCTCTATGAACGGCTTGGCCCGCACACAAAGCTCCATCTTCTGGCTTTCGGCACCCTGTTCGGCTTTCTCGCCCTTCTCCCCTTGACCTATGCGGCCTGGCACGAGTTCGCCTATGCCTATGAGTCCGAAGCCTACTTTTTCGGTGATCTGGAGCTGCCGGAATGGCCCGGCAAGCTCGCCTTTTTCATCGGCCTCGTCTTCTTCGTCCTCCGGCTCGGGATCTTGACCGCGAGCGATCTGCTAACCGCGGTGAGCGGACCCGGCGTCTCCGACAGCGCAAAGGAACAGTAACGCGTGGATCCAATCCTTCTCGGCGCGGTGGGTTTTCTCATCGTTCTGCTCCTCCTGGCCATTCGCGTTCCCATCGCCTTTGCGCTGGCCGGAATGGCCGCTCTCTGCACTCTGCTGTTCTTCGCAACCAAATCCGGAGGCTTCGATCTTGCGCGCGCGGTCCGTCCGACGACAACGCTGATCTTCTCCAATGTCTTTGAGCTAATTCACTCCTACAATCTCAGCATGGTGCCCCTCTTCATCGCATTGGGGCATATCGCCTACCGGGCCGGCATCACCACGGACATCTATCACGCGGCGCGGGTTTGGCTCGCGCGTATCCCGGGCGGCGTGGCCATGGCCTCTGTCATTGGCTGCGGCGGATTCTCAGCCATTACAGGTTCCAGTGTCGCCTGCGCCTCGGCCATGGGACGAATCTGCGTGCCCGAGATGCTTCGCTTCAACTACGACCCACGGCTCGCCACCTCGTCCGTCGCGGCCGGCGGTACGCTCGGTTCGCTGATCCCGCCCAGTGTCCTTTTCATTATCTATGGGATCTTCACCGAAACCTCGATTAACAAGTTGTTTCTGGCTGGCGTCATCCCGGGCCTGCTCTCCCTGGCCGGTTTCGTGCTGGTGATCTACATCTGGGTCAAACGCGATCCAGCCGCCGGTCCAGCGCCGGGCCAGGCGATGTCGGGGGAAGAACGTAGCGGCGCGGCCCTCAAGGCCTGGCCGGCGCTTCTCCTCTTTGTTGTCGTGATCGGTGGCATCTACGGCGGCATCTTCACCGCGACCGAAGCCGCGGCGGTCAGCGTTGCGATCACACTGCTGGTCAGTGTCCTGCAACGGCGTCTGTCCTTCACGGACTTCAAGGAAGCGATGTGGGAGACGGTGACCCAGACTTCGGCGATCTTCTTTATCGCCGCCAGCGCCAAGATGTTCGTCGCCTTCATCGCGCTGACGGGCGTTGCGCCGACACTCGTTTCCTCGGTCGAAGCAGCCGATCTGGCTCCCTGGCTCGTCCTGCTCGCGATCGTCGCCATCTATCTGGCCATGGGGATGTTCCTCGATCCGCTTGGGATCATGGTGCTCACGCTGCCCTTCGTGGTGCCTTTGGTCGAAGGCATGGGTCTCGATCTCATCTGGTTCGGTGTTGTGGTCGTCAAGCTGCTCGAGATCGGCCTCATCACCCCGCCCGTCGGCTTGAATGTCTTCGTCATCTCCAGCGTCGTGGGGAGCCAGGTGCCACTGGAAAAGATCTTCGCCGGCATTTTGCGCTTCCTCATCATGGATGTGACGGTTTTGGTTTTGCTGGTGGCCTTCCCGATCCTGTCCTTGCTGCTGCCGAACTCCATGTGGCAATGACAATCATTAGCATATCGATTGCGTTTCATTCTCAGTAAACGATTGATTCAAATTGGTTTTTCCTTGATAAAATTTACTTCAACCCCTAGTTTCGCGCCTGATAAGCACTAAGTCATGCTTGCCTGCCTGTTTAATCGAAATGGCCGGCTGCTGCTTCCAGTCGAAGTAGCGAAATCGGTGGATCAAAAAATCAGAACTGAGGGGCTTGAGAGATGAAGGGCGACAAGAAGGTCATCGAGTTTTTGAACAAGGTGCTCAAAAACGAACTGACAGCAATCAATCAATACTTCCTGCATTCTCGGATGCTCAAAGACTGGGGCATTTCAAAACTCGCCAAGCATGAGTACGAAGAGTCCATCGATGAGATGAAGCACGCCGATGAACTGATCGAGCGCATCCTGTTTCTCGAAGGGCTGCCGAACCTTCAGGACCTTGGCAAACTGATGATCGGCGAGAATGTGAAAGAGATCCTCGAGTGCGATCTCAAGCTCGAACACAACGCCCTGCCCGACCTACGTGACGCGATCGCCCACTGCGAAAAGGTCGGCGATTATGTAAGCCGGCACCTCTTCCGCGAAATCCTCAGCAGCGAAGAAGAGCATATCGACTTCCTCGAGACGCAGTTCGACATGATCGAACGTATGGGGATGGAGAACTATATCCAGCTTCAGAGTAAAGCCGCGGAAGACTGATTGCTGGATGGCAACAGCCACTCGGTGAATTGAAGCTATTGGCCAATACCTGAGGTGGTCTCGCGATTGCCGGTTTACCGGATTTGCGGGCCTGCCTTGAGGTTATTCTGCGGCTTGGCCTGCTAACATCGGCTGACCGATACTCAGCGGGCCCTTGTTTTCGTGAACTTCGTCGATGAGGTCCTGCGCCATATCGAGGCACTGACCACACTGCGGGCCACTTCCGAGCTCGAAGTAAGCGCGGCGCGCGCAGCGAATGCCGCCGCGCGCGACATTGCTGATTTCCGAGTCCCGGTATCCGTTACAAATACAAACGTACATTCACTTCTCCAAGTGCCCTTATACTGTGAAAGCGTTAAGAATGATTGTCAATTGCATAGTTTGGTTAAAATCCATCGTTTTTCACCGCACAAGCGCAGAAAGACTTTTTTAACCAAAAAAATTGATAATGATAATCATTCTTAATATCATGCGCTTCAGAACCGCCATTGAATGGACCGGTTTTCACCTATCGGACCTTAGGAGCAGAGATTGTTGTTTTCAGAGACCGATCAGAATGGCGTGCCTTGGCCCACGTCTACCATCGAACTGGCGCCGTCCGAGCAGTTTATCGTCTGGTCCTTCCGCCGATGGGTCCTGGGCCTGAAACAAAACACAGGCGATCACTGGAATTTTGTTTGGAACGAGTTTTCTCGCCAGTTAGGCAGTGCAGACGGACGGGACGCGCTCACCGGATTTGCGGGCCTGGTTAAAGCGATCCAATGCCATGCCCGTCGGCGGATTTGCTATCATCAACCCTGCTGTGCCTGTCTCGGCGCCGATGAGGTCAGCCTCATCTGCTTCGTCGCGGCCTGCCAACAGGGGGAGGATCGGCTCGCGCGATCTCTCGCCGAATGGCTGATCACCGGCGAGGGGATCGGCGATATGCTGGAGGCCGGTTGCCGCCTCGCCGAGGGCATGCGCCGCCATGGTCTCATTCTTCCGGAACGTTGTGGTGATGCCGTTCAAACACCGCAGCGGGAGACCCCAGTAAAGATCGCAGCACAACTGCATTGACGAGCGCCTCCGCAACTTCAGCCGCAGATTTGCTGACAAAGAACTCAACTTGCTGTAGGACTTGTGGCGAATAAGCGGGTGTCATACCCGCCGGGTGAGATCGAGGGGTGGGGCTGGTGTAAGAGTGCGGGTTACAACGTCCACGCCGCCCAATGCGCTCTGCTGGGGCGCTCAATCGATAGTCTGGTCCGTGTGAAGGCTTCTTCACGCGGATTTTTTTGCGCGGTATGAACCAGAGTCGCAGATGCGGTGAAGATTGGCCGGGTTGCCAGCTCACTTATCGCAGTTCGAACTTCACTGGAATCACCAGATTGAGTTCGGCTTCACCCATGTCGTCAGGTATAGCCGGCAAAGGCTGCGCCCGCTCGATCATACCCAAAGCCTCTTTATCCAGGCGTTTGTGCCCCGAGCTCTGCGTTATGCCCGAGGTCGACACGAAGCCGTTACGTGACACCACGAAGCGGAGCATAACAACGCCGGTTTCGTTTCTAAGCTTTGAACGCCGAGGATAGCGTTTGTGCTTCTCCAACCAGGCCAAGATCTGCCGGTAGTAATCGCTTTGGGCGCCGGGTGCTCCACCGCCAGGTGTGTTATCACCGTCGCCAACCGCGCTTAAGCCGGATCTTCCCGATTTTCCACCCTCGCCGGCTACCTCCTCCTCCGATTGACTTTCGCTGTCACCTTTTTGTCCAGCATTCGTTTGCTTTTCGGGCCCCGCCTCTTGAGGTCTGGCCGACGTCACGCTTTCCTGCTCTACAGGTGCTTTTGGCTCCTCTCTGTGCGCAGGTGGCGCTTTGGGCTGCACGCTTTGACGAACGATCGGCTGCCTGGGACGGCGCTTCGGTACGGGTGGGGCAGTGCGAAGGGCGGTAACGGTCTCTACGACTTCTTGCGTCTCAACGGCTTCAACTGGCTCAGATTCTTGGATCGGTGCCGTCAGAAGCTCGACCGCCGACGTCGGATCCGATGCAATCTCCAAAGTCTCTTCGGGCAGAACCGCAGCAACGACTTCCGATGCCGTCACAGATTCGGATATGGGCTCGGCGGTCTCCTCAAGACTTTCAACATCGAAGGCCTCGTGCGCTTCGACAACAGGCGCAATTTCGCTTACCTGCGCATCCGCCGTGTGTTCGATCACGGCCTCTTGCAGTGTTTCAAGGCTCTCTACTTGCCGCGCTTCCGTTGCCGGCGCTTCCACGACAGCTGCGGCCTCTCCCGCAGATTGGGAGACCTCGCCGCCCGCCTCGCGTCCGGCAGCCCCTAGGGAGACAACAACGCCACCGGAACCGAAGTCCGCCGCACCCTCGTCAATCCGGTCTGGGACAAGAAGAACAAGCCCGGCGTGGAGCATAATCGACAACAGCAATGCGGCGCCGAGCAGAAAGGCCTGGCGCAGGGTCGAATCGTCATCGTTGAACGATCCGCTGTCTTGAAGAGATATCGACGCCATCAGGCCGCCACCACATAAGGGCAGTTCCGGTTCGGATGGGTCAGGACGCTGACCGGCAGCTCGAAGACTCGTTCGATGAGAGTTTCCGTCAAGACCTTCTCGGGGCTGCCCTGAGCGAGAATCTCCCCCTCCTTCAGCATGACGATCCGATCCGCATACATGGCGGCAAGGTTCAGATCGTGCAGCACCGCCAACACTCCGATACCGCGTCCGCAAGCCCGGACCGCCGTCTGCAGAGTCGCATGCTGATGGGCAGGATCCAGGCTTGAGGTGGGTTCGTCCAAAAGCAGAAAACGTGGGCCTGACCTGGAATCCGACCGACCCGATGTCTCCTCATCCTCACAAAACTCAATCTGAGTCAAAACGCGCGCAAGATGCACCCTCTGACGTTCGCCGCCAGACAGCGTCGTGTAGACTCGGTCCGCCAGATGCAGGGTTTCGGTCTCCAGCATAGCCAGACGCGCGATCGTGAGGTCTCTTTCTTGCTTAGCGTCACCAAGGTGCGGAGACCGGCCAAGCAAAACCACTTCCAGAACTCGGAAAGGAAAGGTCAGTTCCGCCTGCTGCGGCAAGACAGCCCGACGCAAGGCAAGGGTTTCCAAGGACCAGTCGGCTAGTGTTCGGCCATCGAGTGTGGCCATTCCGTTCTCCGGTTGAAGAGCACCGGACATAACCGAAAAGAGCGTGGACTTTCCTGCTCCATTGGGCCCGACCACAGCCACCAGTTCCCCCGCCGAAATAGCGAGGGATACCGATTTGAGAATCTCCGCGCCGCCGAGCGTGACTTCGACTTTCTCGACTTGGAGCATCACCATGCCCCTCGCGCGCGGGCGCGAAGCAAGAGCCACAGAAAGAAAGGGCCGCCAACGCAACTGGTTAGAATTCCGATCGGCAGTTCCGCCGGGAGCGCAACCGAACGGGCCGCGAGATCAGCGACCAGCATCAGACTCGCCCCCAGCAATAGAGAAGCCGGCATGAGGAACTTATGATCGGCACCCATGGAGAGTCTCACGAGATGCGGCACGACCAAGCCGACAAAACCGATGACGCCAGTAATCGCGACCGAAGCGCCAGTAGCCAATGCGACAAACAGAACGATAGCTTTCTTCGTTCTCTCGATCCGGAAGCCCAGATGACTGGCTTCGCGCTCTCCGAGCAACAGAGCGTTGAGATGCCGTGCAAAGAGGAGCAATACGAGTGTCGCGCCTGCGATGAAAGGTGCAACGCCAAGGACCTTGGCCCAGGTCACGCCTCCCAGGCTGCCGAGCAGCCAGAAGTTCAAATCGCGCAGTTGCTGATCGTCGCTTAGGAAGATCAAAAGGCCGACGCCTGCGCCGGAAATCGCATTCATGGCAACGCCCGCCAGCAGAAGAGTCGCCACATCGGTCTGCCCGGCACGGTTGGCAATGCGATAGACCAGGAAAGTCGAGACTAGGCCACCCAAAAAAGCGGCGAGTGGCAAAGCCATAAAACCGAGTGTTGCGCCATGGAACTCGAAGCCAAAACTTGCGCTCAATGCGGCGCTAAGGCTTCCACCGAGAACGATAAACGCAGCAGCAGCCAGCGCTGCGCCGGTAGAAACACCGATCAATCCAGGGTCGGCCAAGGGGTTTCGAAACAACCCTTGAAGCGCCGCGCCTGAAACCGCCAAGGCAGACCCGACCAGAATCGCCAAAACGGCCCTTGGAAGACGGATTGCTAGAAAAACGGTTTCTTCACGCCGTCCAAATGCCCAGACCGACGTCTCGGAAAACCCCTCGCCACTTGACCCGCCGAAACCAAGAGACTTTGCAACCAAGGCAAGGATCTGCGGTGGAGATATGGCCACAGCCCCCCAGCCGGCCGCCAGGCAAAAGCAAAGCACCAACAAAGCGCCAAGCGCCCACAAAAGCATCCGGCTCTTCTGCTGACGCTCTAAGGCTCTTGTCATGACTTCGCCGGCGACGAGACTGGTCATCGAGGGTCCCTTAAGTCATTTGATGCATGATTGGCCGCATTATCTATCGCTTCGGCGCGATGAAGTCCGGATGCAACGCCTCAGCCAGCTCCGCAATTGCCTGTGGCGTGCGCGGCCCAAACCCAAGAAGCAGCAAACCGTCCATGGCGACGATCCGGCCCTCTCGCCCTGCCGGCGTTTCCGAAATCTCAGGAACCTGCAACAGACCGTCCGCGCCTCCGAGCAGCCCCAATGATCGGCGCGTCACGAGAAGGACATCGGGCGCGGCTTCCACCAGGGCTTCTGGTGAAAGCGCCTTGTAACCCTGAAAGGCGTCGATCGCGTTAACCCCGCCCGCAAGCTCGATGATGCTGGCCGCAGAGGTTTCGCGGCCAGCCGCTAAAGGCGCACCACCGTTTCCGATTGAGAGCAAAAACAGAATTCTAGGGCGCTGCCCCGTCGCCATAACGGCCTTGCGCAGATCCTGAAGCTCTTCCTCAACCTGCCGCGATAGCACCCGCCCTTTGTCGGAAACACCCAGAGCACCTGAAATCAGTTCTATCTTTTCACTGATGCCCTGCGGTGTCGGTTCGTCTGGGACGACCACGACCTGAAGACCTGCCTCCCGAAGCTGATCCAGCACGGCAGGCGGGCCCGAATCCTCGACCGCCAATACCAGGGAAGGCGCCATCGCCAGAATCGGCTCGGCCGCCAACCGCCGCATATAGCCGACATTGGGTAGGTTCGTTGCCGCATTTGGGTAGAGACTGGTGGAATCCACAGCGAGAACGCGGTCAGCTAAACCTAAAGCGTAGACGATTTCCGTCACCGAACCGCCGACCGATACCAAGCTGGCGTTGCCCTCCACAACAACCTGCTTGCCCGTCGCATCCACGACAGAAGACTGAGCCTTGGCCTCACCGGCCTCCGAGACCGAAACCGCCATCGAGACCGCCAGAATACCTGGGAGAAACCACAGGCCCTTCAGCATATCTCTTCTCCCAATGGCTCGATGAAGACGAACAGCTTCCGCCGGTCGTTCCGCGTCGTCTTGCTCACTCTGATCAAAGCTTCCTCCACCTCAATCGCTTCCACCTTTGCGACGGCCAGAACTTGCTGATCGCCTCACCACTTCACCGAATAGCTGACGAGCCCTTTGAAATTCCGTCCGGGTTCGTTTGCCTCCGTGTTCACCCGCGTGTAGGACTTATCGAAGATGTTGTCGATGCCAAGGTCGAGCCGCAGCCCTTGCAGAAGATCATCCGAGGGCTGCCAGGAGAAGTAGACGTCGTGCACCGCGTAGCCATCGCGCTTTTCCGACTCGGCATTGACCTCGTCGAATTGATCGGCAGCCAAAACACGCCAGCCTAGGATCGAATTGATTTCAGGCAGCTTGACGGCCGTGTTGAGAGTGACTTCATCCGGCGTCAGAGTTCCCAGCTTCTCTCCCGTTTCCTCGTTTTCGCCGTCGAGGCGCGAGAAGCCGAGGGCGACCAGAAAGCGCTCATTTTCGTAGGAAGCCTCGATTTCGGAGCCCCAGAGTTTCGCCTCCGGCACATTGAAGGTAGACGTGGTGCCGTCGCAGGCACTGGGAATGAAGGGGTTACAGTCGGTGAAGGGCGTCGGCTGAATTACCCGGGTATCGATAAAATCGTCACCCCAGATCAGAAAATGCGACGCCTTGACCTGGAGCTGATCTCCAGCCTCCGCCAGATCATCGAAGGTCACACCCGCGCCAAACTCGACCGTCTTTGTACGCTGGGGCTGCAGATCGGGATTTGGCACGAAGCGGTTGACGATGCCCGGGCCGATTGGAATTTCAAAATGCGTCCCGGTGGTGAAGAGTTCATCAAAGGTTGGGGCGCGAAAGGCTTCGGCATAGTTTGCGAATACGAGGAGCCAGTCGGTCGGCAGGTAGCTAACGCCGAGCCTGGGAGAGAGCTCAGTCTCGTCATTGCTACCCGAGACCGAACTGGACACCTCGTAACTGTCGAACCGGAGACCGGGTATGATCAGAAGGTCTCCCGGGATGACCCCGAAAGGTTCGGAAAAGGTAATTTCAGCCTGTCCATAAACGCCGATGAAGCGGTCGTCCGCATCGGGCACACCGCCGCGCTCTCCTGAACCTTCGGCCCCATCCTGTTCGTCTTCGTAATACTCGGCGCCGTAGGTAAAGGTGACCGCAAGATCGTCGGTCAGTGCCAGGTTTGAGCGATTGTCCAACCGGAAGCCATAGGTATCGACATTGCGCTCGAGAAGCTCTCCGGTCACGGCGAAAGTCGCCGGGTCCAACTCGACCTCGTCGACCTGCAGGTCCGTGTAGTAGGCCAGGATATCCAGATTGACCAGGTCGTTATCCGGGTCCTTATAGCTATAGGCAACGCGATAGGTGTCAGACAAAACCTCCTTATCGAAGACGTCGCTGCTGATGGCCTGGCCGTTGTTCGGTTCCTGCGCATCGTTCCGGAAGGTGACGAAGGAACCTTCTATCCGATGGTGGTCTGCGAACTCGTAGCTGCCCTTCAAGAGCCCGGAGATAATATCGTCATCCGTATTATCCAGTTCAGTGCCGTCACCCAACTCGATTGAACCGGAATCGCGCCGCGTTACGCTGCCAATAAAACCAAGCCCTTCGATCGGCGCTGCATAGCCGGTAACAGTCCCGGTTTTCTCCCGATTGACCGTTTGATAGCCCGTTGAGGCCGTGGCGCCGAAGGTCTCGCCTTTCGTCAGAAAATCGTGGGCGTCGATCGTCCGAAATTCAATAACACCCCCGGTACCGCCACTGCCGTAGAGCGAGGACGCCGGCCCGCGCAGAACCTCCACCTGTTTCAGAAGGCTGGGATCGACGAAAAAGCGCCCATCATGCGCTGAGCCGAAGTTCTGCCGCGCCCCATCGATCAGGACAATCACATCCGGACCGTCGAAACCACGGATAGAAGGCACCTCACCCGTCCGGCGGGGGCCGCCCGTGAACTCGACATTTGGCACAAAACGCAGAATATCGTCGGGCGAAGAGGCCTGCCTGCTCTGAATCTCTTCGCGCCCGATTACACTCACCATACCTGGATATTCAAAGGCTTTGATGGGATTGCGGGTCGCGGTTACTGAAATAGGATCCAAAATTTTATCGTAAGCGGCTTGTTCCCCGGCGGACTCTTCCTGTGCCTGCACAGGCACAGAGAGTAAGAGAGATCCGACAACAGAAGCGGCAATCGCCGTACGACCGCCTCCCGGGCACATAAAACCAGCCATAAACACTTCCCCTTGGCCTTGCTCATTGGATGTTTGTCCTGGCTGGCTTGTGAAAGCGAGAGGCCTTGATTGGCTGGCTTGGACTTACAGATTTGTCACTCAAAACCGTCCATTTCCGCCTCAATCGAGTAGAGTTTCGCTCTTCAGAGGGGTTAACGGTGTTACTTCGTTAGGATCAGCTTTCCTTTCCTGGTGGCACGCAGACGATAGAGTTCGCCGTCGTGTTCGATGACCACTTCCTTGGCGTCAGCAAAGAGCTCGTGGCTCTGCAGCAGTTTCACCTTATCCGAAGAAAACACCGGCGCAGCTCTACCCGCGCCCATACGCGGACCGCCTAGCATTTTCTCCGTTTTTCCAATCATCCGATCTTCCTGTCGAGGCAGAGCCGACGCCGTCGATCCAGTTGCCATCGCTTGATCTCAATCAATAATGAGAATGACTCGCACTTGCAATCATAAAATACCGATAAGCGCCTGCTTACGCGCGGCCTGTGCGCGCGCAAAAGGATCAACGCTCATACAGCGGTAAAGCTTAGAGTGGATTCACAAGCACGATGAATCGCATACGGCGATCCCATCTGCGTTTGATCTATTCTAGGAACCTGAACAGGAAAATCTGACGAATATGAACCCCGAAGTCGGACCGCTGAGGTCCGACAAGGCGTCACGTCTTATCATTCGGCTGACGCGGCCGCGGGCGGGTTTACCTTTGGATCCGCAGCCTCGTCGTTCGCAGGCTGAGACGGGTCTGAGGCGGCGGTCTGCCCCGCATCGGTCTCGTGCGTCGATTCAGAGACCTGTTCTCCGGACTCAGTCTCCGACACCCGCGCGGAGGCAATGGCCGCCATGACCTTTGCCTCTTCTTCCTGCGGATCTAAGACTTCCAGTTCCGGCGCGCCGGGCCGTCCTTTGCACTCAAGGAACACCCGCGCCGAGCAGTTGGCGCAAGCGTCGTCCGGTAAGCGAGACACCAGTTGCTCGATGGCCGTTCCCTTGCTCTCGAAGACATTCTCGGCACCGATGGTCTCCATCACCCGCAGCTTGCGCAGGCGCTTGAGCATCGGCGGATAGCGGGCAACGATGTGAAGCGCGCCGCCGCGGGCCCGGCGACGCAGGTGTTCCTCAACGATCATATCCGCGGCAGCCAGGTCGATCTCACCCACCCCTTTCAGCACCAGTACAAGATGCTGTTGTCCTGGGTGATCGCGCTCAAGTTTCCGGAACTCCGCCTCGATCGTCTCGACTGACCCGAAATAGACCGCGCCGTCGATACGGGCAAAAACCATCTCCGGGCATTCGACCAGACTATGCGCGATCACGTTGCGGAAGCTGCGGCGCGTGCTGCTGGGGTCGGGCGAACTGATCGCCAGCTTGGGACGGGCCGAGTTAGAGAGGAAAATCAGGAGCGACAGGATCACACCCACATAGATCGCGAACTCGAGGCGGACGAAGAGGCCGGCCAGAACGGTCGCGATCACCACCGCGCTGTCAGAACGGCTGGACTGCAGTATGTGGCGGATTTCCTTCCGGTCGATCAGCTTCCAGGCGACGTAGAGGATGATCCCGGCCATCGCCGGCAGAGGCGTCAAGCTGACCAGAGGCGCGATGAAGAACAACATCCCGCCAAGCAGGATCGAGGAGATGATTGCGGAAATCGGCGTCTTGGCCCCCGCCTCATAGTTCACGCCGCTGCGGGTAAAGGAGCCAGAACCCGCGTAGGCCTGAAACATCCCGCCCACCATGTTCGACATGCCCTGTCCGATGATCTCCTGATTGGCATTGAAGCGGGTGTGAGTGCGGGTCGCAAAAGCGCGGCCGATGGAGACCGCTTCCAGTAACGCGATCAGCGCGATTGCGAAAGCGCTTTCGGATAAACCGCCCGCGCTTTCCAGAGTGACATCGGGCAGATAAAAGCTGGGCGTGATGGAGGGCAGTTCACCGACCATGGCCACACCGTGCTCTCGGGCATCGAGCAACCAGGCCAGTATCCCGCCGCCGAGCATCGCCAGCAGAAAGCCGGGCAGACGCGGAGAAATCCGCCGGAACACCAGAACCAAGACCAATGTAAAGCCGGCGATCACAACCGAACGCCAGTTCACCACATCGACAGCAAGAAAGAGATTATAGGCGCGCTCGACCACCGTCCCGCCCCGCTCGACCACCACACCGAGCACATCGCCCATCTGGCTGATGCCGATCAGGACAGCCGCAGCCGCGGTAAATCCAACCAGAACCGAGTGAGAGACGAAGGTCACCAGGCGCCCAAGTTTCGCCAGCCCCAGCGCAAGCTGGAAGGCCCCCACGAGGAGCGTCAGAATCAGGGCCGATTCGATGAATTCCGGGGAGCCCGGATCGTGCTTAAGATAGAGAGCATTGAAGACAACGGCCGAAATCGCGGTGGTCGGGCCAGAAATCATGACCATCGAAGAGCCGAAAATCGCCGCGACGATCGGCGTGATCATGGCCGTATAGATCCCGAACTCGGGCGGCAGACCGGCGATGGTCGCAAAGGCGATGGCCTGAGGCAGGACGATGGTCGCGTTGGTGAAACCGGCGAAGAGGTCAGCGCGCAGCGAGTTCCGGTCGACCGACGGCAGCCAGGTCAGACAGGGCAGCAGCCTGCTGAAGAACTCACCTCTGAAACTCACGCGCCGTTCCTTTTCCGGCATAGCGGGTTTGATCGCTTCCGACGCGAAGGCCAGGAGTACGAACACCCCTTATTGATCAGCCCTTTGCCGGGCTGAGGACCGGATCCATTAAGCGCTTCACGCTAAATCTTAGATCCGGTCGTCTCTCACCTCATTATCTGTGGCCGTAGTACAGCGACACGGCATGTTCAGCCTCGGCAAAGAACAGCCAGCGTTCCGCCAGCATGCCCACAAGATGCGAGATAACGGCCAAGACCAACAATGCGGCCATGCCGTCAGAAAGGGCTGCGATCAAGAGGCCAAGCACTGGAACCGCCCCGCCCAGGACACCGGCTAACAGACGCAGCTTACTGGCGTGCTTCCGGCCGACGCGGTAGACCATTTCCTTCATGAGGTAGTTAGGCGAGGAATGCGGCGCTTCAAGAAGGCGCACCTTGCCGATATTCCCGAGCCCCGTGGCCGTCTCTGGCGAAGAGCCAGCGCTCGCCAGCGTGGTGCGATCGGCGCGGCTCCACCAGATGAACTTCGCCGCCCAGGCGGCGACCATCAGAACCAGAGCAATCAGCGCGAAATCGCCGGACGTATTTCCCAGAACCGCAGAAACGGTGGTCGCCAGCAAAGCGCCGCCAGCCACCGCGAACAGAAGGTAGCAGACAGGCGTCAGACCCGTGCACCAGCGCGGTACGGTCTTCAAGGAACCGTAGATCATCGCCGTAGCGTAAACGGTCACGAGCGACAGCAACGCAAGCAGGATACCGATAATCGTCATGCGATCGGCGCCGAAGACCCAAAGAGCGGCGTAGATAGCAAAAAGACCCAGAGTGATCACGGCCAGAACGCCTTCCCGAGACAGCCAGGACGACCGCCATTGGGTCAGTGCGCGCCAGGCGCGCTCCGGGTGCCCCAGGTGAAAGGTCGACGACGCCAAGCCGATCCCGGTCAGAATAAATCCTAGCGCGCAGGCGACAAAGGCCACCGTTCCGTCGCCGGGCGCGGCACCGAGACCGAGCATGGCGATCAGGCCGAACCCCATACCGGAGAGCGTGGTGAAGACAATAATGGAGGAAGCAGGATGCATCGTCTTATCCCATCTTCTCTAGAGCTGCATCGAGCCAGCCCAGAAAGCCTTTGGCTTCCGGCTCGGCCAGCGCCACCAGATCGCTCGGCGCGCTTTCGACGGGCCGGCTTTTTGGCCGTGGCGGCAGGTATTTGTTGACCGGTTTTGTGCCCTGCTCCGGCATGAGATCCATGCCGCCGCGATCAGCGACCATGACCGAAACAGCGGAGTTGGGGTCGCTGAAGTCACCGAAGTGCCGGGCATTTGCCGGACAGGTGCGAACGCAAGCCGGCTCGCGATCCTCTTCCGGCAGGTTCTCGTTGTAGATCCGGTCGACGCAGAGGGTGCACTTCTTCATCACACCCTCGGCGGCATCCATCTCGCGCGCACCGTAGGGGCAGGACCAGGCGCAGAGGCCGCAACCGATACACCAGTCCTCGTTCACCAGAACGATGCCGTCTTCACTGCGCTTATAGCTGGCGCCGGTCGGGCAGACCGTGACGCAAGGCGCATCGTCGCAGTGCAGGCAGGACTTCGGAAAGTGAACGACCCGGGCGTCTTTACCGTTCGCGAGGATCTGTGCCTCGGAACCGGAGCAGCCGGCCCCGTTTCCGCCTGAGGCTTCGACCTCGAAGGTGTGGATCCGGTTGAGCCAGGAACCGACCGGATCGGCGCCATAGGGGCTCTGATCGGACAGAGGCGCACCGTAACCGCCGGTGTTCCATTCCTTACAGTTCACCACGCAGGCATGGCAGCCGACGCAGATATCCAGGTCGATAACGAGACCCAGCTTTTTCTCAGTTGTCGCGGGTAGAGTTGTCATTTCGTCCACTCCTTCCCATAGCGAAGTTCGGAAGGACCGGCCTTTGCGGGTCCGCTCTGGGCATCGAAGCGCGGCTCACTCAACTCCGCGCCCGGCTCCGCCTTTTCGACACGCACCCGAAGGTCGTACCAGGCGGCCTGGCCGGTGATTGGATCGGAGTTGGACCAGCGCATACCATCACCCTTAGCCGGTAGCAGCTCATGGATCAGGTGGTTCAGCAAGAAGCCCTTCTTGGCCTCGGGCGCGTCAGGAGACAGGCCCCAAGCGCCGCCGCGCTTGCCGATGGCATTCCAGGTCCAGAGCGTTTTCGAATTGACCGCATCCATGCGCATGACCGGGACCTTGATCCGGCCATGGTGCGAAATCACCCAAGCCCAATCGCCATCCTTGAGGCCTTGCGCATCGCAGACATCACCCGGCACATACATCGGGTTTGTGCCATGAATTTGGCGCAGCCAGGCGTTCTGGGAACCCCAGGAGTGGTACATGGCCGCCGGGCGCTGCGTGATCGCGTGCAAGGGGAACTCACTCTCGTCGATCTGCAAACCCTCGAAAGGCGCGTACCAGATCGGCAGCGGGTCGAAGCAGTCGCGTATACGTGACTTCAAATGCTCCGGTGGCTGCTGATCGGCCTTCCCTTCCGCCGTCAGCTGGAACTTGCGCAGCGGCTCCAGGTAGAGCTGAAACACGATCGGCTGCGGCGCATCGTAGAAGCCCATGCCAACAGCCCAGTCCTGATAGGCTTTGTTGGCGTGCTTGAAGTACTGGGCTTCTTCGGCGATGTGCTCGACCCAGAAGCCGCCGTTCTCGATGTAGCGCTTGAGCTGGTCCGGGTTCGGTTTTCCGCGTCCGGCCTCATCGGCGTTCTCGCCGCGCCAGCCCGACAGCGGGCCGATACCAGGTTTGCGCTCGTGATTGACCATGTAGTCGGCGTAGTCGTTGTACTTCGCGGAACCGTCCTCGTTGACGAAGCCGGGCAGACCCAGGCGTGCGCCCAGATCCAACACCACAGACTGGAAACCACGTACGTCGCGATCCGGTTCAACCACCGGCCAACGGATCGAGTCCGCGGCTGCGTCGGGTTCGCAGATCGGGCGATCGAGCAAAGAGATGCAGTCATGCCGCTCGAGATAGGTGGTATCCGGCAGAACCAAATCGGCGTAGGCCACCATCTCCGAGGAATAGGCATCAGAGTAGATGATCTTCGGGATGACGTAGTCGCCTTTGTCATCCTTGGCTTCGAGCATCTCCATGACACCACGGGAATTCATCGAGGAATTCCAGGACATGTTGGCCATGTACATGAAGAGCACGTCGATCGGATAGGGATCGCCGGCATAGGCGTTCGAGATCACCATGTGCATCATGCCGTGCACGGACATGGGCGCATCCCAGGAAAAGGCCTTGTCGATACGCTTAGCCTTGCCGTCCGCATCGATCGCCATATCCTCCGGTCCGCGCGGATAGCCAAGATGCGGCCCTGGCAGAGGACTGTTAACGGCATATTCCGCGTGCGGTTTCGGATGAGCTTCCATGGGCTTGGGATAAGGCGGCTTGAAGCGGAAGCCGCCAGGGCACTCGATGGAGCCCAGAAGAATTTGCAAGAGGTGCAGCGCCCGGCAGGTCTGGAACCCATTCGAGTGCGCCGAAATCCCGCGCATGGCGTGGAACGCGACCGGACGACCGATCATGGTTTCGTGCCGCTCGCCCTTCATATCGGTCCAGGGCTGCTGCAGCACGATCTCTTCTTCGAATGCCGTATGTGCCAGCTCTGCGGCCAGGCGCTTAATCTGCGCGGCCGGAACGCCGGTCTGCGCGGACACCGCCTCGGGAGCATAAGCCGCATCGAGATACTTGGCCGCGAGGAGCTCGAAGGCCGGCACCGCCGTGCGGCCATCGGGCAGAGTGACCTCGCCCTTGAAAGCTGGCTTGGCTCCAGCAGTCTTGTGAGACACGCAAGCGTTGCTCGCGCGGTCCCAGATCAAGGCTTCCCCGTCTTCACCGCGTGCAAAGAGACCATGATCTTTGTTGCCAGGATCTCGGATCACCAGCCAGGGCGCATTGGTGTAACGCACCAAATAGTCGAGATCGATCTTACCGGCCCGTAGCAGTTCGTGAACGATCGAAAGAATGAAAAGACCGTCGGTTCCCGGCGTGATCCCCACCCACTCGTCGGCGATGGCGTTATAGCCGGTGCGCACCGGATTGACGCCCACGATCTTAGCGCCGCGGGCCTTAAGGCGGCTCAGGCCCATCTTGATGGGGTTGGAGTCGTGATCCTCGGCCACACCGAAGATCATGAACATCTTGGACCGCTCCCAATCCGGCTGGCCGAACTCCCAGAAAGCACCGCCCATGGTGTAGATCCCGGCGGCCGCCATATTCACGGAGCAGAAACCGCCGTGAGCAGCGTAGTTCGGCGTTCCGAAGGCCTGCGCCCAGAAACCGGTTAGCGACTGGCTTTGGTCGCGCCCAGTGAAAAAGGCGAGGCGCTTGGGATCGGTCTCGCGAATTTCTTTCAACCAGGAGGTCGCAAGCTCGAGAGCTTCGTCCCACTCGATTTCCTGGAACTCGCCTTTGCCGCGCGGCCCCACACGCTTCAGCGGCTTGCGCAGACGCGCCGGCGAATAGTGCTGCATGATGCCGGCAGAACCCTTGGCGCAGAGCACGCCGCGGTTGACCGGATGGTCGCGGTTGCCTTCGATATAGCGCACCTTGTTGTCGCGCAGATGCACGTTGATGCCGCAGCGGCAGGCACACATGTAACATGTGGTTTTACGGACCTCGTCCGAAACCTTTGGAGACCGGTCGACCGGCTCTCGTTCAAACAGGCTCACAGCTTCCGTCCTCCCTCTTTTATACGCGCCACCTCGCGCGCTTCTGACGCCCCTGGTTTACAAGCACCGACCGCTAAAACCACCCAGGCATCCTCGCGATGAGAGTGTTCGCCGGCAGCACCTGACGGGCTCCGGTCTCCTCCCAATCAAACGGAATGGATTGTCATAACGAATAGGGGAATTTCGCGACAAAAACCACAATAAATGAGACCAAAATTACCAAAAACACGCAGTTTTTTGATAAAACACCCCTATTTCGCGCATTAGTTTCTATTCGAACAATTAAATCGCGAAACATGGCTGTCGGTTGCATTCTACCCTTCAGAACAGCCATTCTTGGTCCGCAAAAGACGAAACTTTGGTTTGAATGATGCGGTCCTTTCCAGAAGAGGAAAGAACCCCAAAATCCGCCTCTAGAAGGGAAGAGTCAAACCGCCTTTTACGCCGCACATCAGGCCGCTTTCCGATCCAGCCCTTCTTTCAGCAAAATCGGGATCTGGCTAGGCACATCGGCAACGGCGACACCAGCAGTTTCGAGCGCTGCCCGCTTCGCATCGTAACCGCCGGAGCTGCCCGAAACGATCGCGCCAGCATGGCCCATTTTCTTACCTGGCGGCGAGGCGCGGCCAGCGATAAAGGCCACCACCGGTTTGGTCATGCCTTTGGCGTAGTCCGCCGCACTCTCTTCGGCGGAGCCACCGATTTCCCCGCAGAGCACTACCGCCTTTGTGCGCTCGTCGGCATCGAGCATCTCCAGGGCATCGCGCGAAGTGGTCCCGATCATGGGATCGCCGCCCACCCCATAAAAGGCCGACTGACCGAAACCGCTTTGGGTGAGGTTCAGGCTCACGAGGGTTCCAAGGCTACCCGAACGGGAAATCACGCCGATCTCCCCCGGCCGGAAGACATTGGCGTTGAAGGCTGGCATGATGCCGACAAAGCACTCGCCGGGTGTAACCAGCCCCGCCGTGTTGGGTCCGACGATGCGAACGCCATTGGCGTCAGCCGCAGCATGCATCTCCATCACGTCATGCGCGGGGATATGCTCGGTCAGGCAAACCACCATCTTGACCCCGGCTTCGCAGGCATCGATGGCGGCCGCCTTCGCCGCCATCGGCGGAATGAACATCACCGAAACATCGATCTCTTGGTCACGGGCCGCCTCTACAGCTGTGGCATAGACAGGCACATCGAGGTGACGTGTGCCAGCCTTCTTCGGATTGACGCCGGCCACGACGGAGGTGCCATAGTTCTGCATAGCCTCGGTCCAGAATGTGCCTTGCTTGCCAGTGATGCCCTGGACCAGGAGCTTGTGTTCTTTTCTGACAATCATTACGCCGCCTCCGCTGCTGCCTCTACCGCGGCCCGAACCGCATCATCCATAAGATCGAACGGTTCGATCCCAAGCTCTTCCTGTACGATCTTCACGGCGGCCTCCTCGCCAGTGCCGTGAATGGTGAAAAAGATCGGAATGTCGGGAGCCAGTTCCTTCCAGGCCGCCACCAGGCCCTCGGTCATGACGTCCGTGCGCGCAAAAGCGCCGCAGAAGTTGACCAGGAGGCTGCGGATGTCCGTGTTTTCCAGCAGGATCGACAGCGCGATCTTCGCCTTCGTGTAGGCTTCGCCGCCAATCTCCAGGAAATTCGCCGGCTTGCCGCCATAATGGGTGATGGCGTCCATGGTGGTCATGGTCAGGCCCGCGCCGTTGGCCAGCACACCGACCGAACCGCCCAAGGCGATGTACTTCAGCCCCGCTTCCTGTGCCTTGCGTTCCAGCTCGGTCATCAGTTCCGGTGCGGCCTGCGTCGCAACCTCCGCCTGACGCGGCCCAGCCGAATCATCCAGCGTCAGCTTGCAGTCCAGCGCAATCACCCTGTCATCCGAGGTCAGCACCAGCGGATTGATCTCCAGGAGTTCCGCATCGTACTGCCGATAGGTCTGATAAAGCCGAACCAGGACATCCGCGACCGCCTCTTCCATGGCGCCGAGGCCGCAACCAGCGACCGCTTCCCGCGCCGCCGCAATATCCAAACCCTTGGTGATCTCGACCGGGATCTTGCGCATGGCATCTGGATCGGTCTCGGCGACCTCTTCGACATCCATTCCTCCCATCATGGAAAAGAGGACCATCGGATTCTTTGATGCCGCGTCGTTTAGCACCGCCGCATAGAGCTCCTTCGCGATCGGCACCTGGGCCTCGATCAGCAACTTCTCCACTCGGTGGCCATCAATCTCCATACCCAGGATAGCCTCGGCATGGGCCTTGGCTTCCTCTGGAGACGCCGCCAGCTTGATGCCTCCCGCCTTGCCGCGCTTGCCGGTCGGCACCTGCGCTTTCACGACACACTTGCCGATCCGGGACGCGGTAGCCTGCGCGGTTTCCGCATCCCAGGCCGCTTCGCTTTCAGGCACGGCGATACCCGCCGACACCAGCAGCGGCTTGGCTCTGTACTCTTCGAAATTCATTGTTTCTGTTCCCTTAGCGGCCCTTTACTTGCCGTACTTCGCCCAGTAATCGCCGAACAGCGCATCGTCCGAGGGTTTGTCCTCGGCAATCGTGGTCACCAGGTGCGTAATGTTGATGAAGTGCCGGTAGTTCAGGTTTTCGCTGATGCTGTTGCCCGCCCAGGTGCCGCCGCCCATCGACAACGTAAAAGGCAGCGTGTTGTTAAAGCTGCCGCCGTTGCCGAAGGTGTGAGCCTGGTTGACCAGAACCCGGACGACATCGGTCTCCTCGGCAAGTTCGCGGCTGTGCGCCATATCTGCCGTATGGATACCGACCGAATGGCCCTTGCCCTTCACCTCCAGGATCGCTTTGACGATCGACTTGGCATCCGCGAAGTCCTTCGCCCGATAGATGGTCAGGACCAGCGCAAGCTTTTCGTCTGATAAAGGCCGGTCGGGGCCGGGCCGGTCATCTTCGACCATGGCGAATTTCGCCGTTGCAGCCGCCGGAGACAGGCCGATGACATCGGCGAAGACGTTCATGTCCTTGGCGATGACATGCCGGTTCAGGTGCCCGTTCTGCCAAAGACCCTCGAGCACCTTGGTCTTCTCCCCACTGTCGCAGAGATGCCCGCCAGCACGCTGCAGCGCTTCCAGAGCCTGATCATAAACTGCATCCAGGATGACCACGGCGTTCTCTGATGAGCAGGAGGTTGAGTTGTCGAAAATCTTGGAGGCGGTGATCTTTTCCGCTGCGTCATCTAGGTCGGCAGTCTCGTCGATGATCACCGGCACATTGCCAGCGCCCACACCAATGGAGACCGTCCCCGAGGTCATGGCCCGTTTAACATTGTTCTGAGACCCGGTGACGACCGCCAGATCGCAGGCATTGATCAACGCCTGGGTCATCTCCTTGGTGACAGGCGCCGGCAGGATCTGGACCAAATCTTCCGGATGGTTCGATTTCCTGAGCTCTGCACGCATCAGCTCAACGGTCTTCGAGGTCGTGCCGTAACCGGCCGGCGAAGGCGCAATGATCACTGCGTTGCCGCCTTTCAAGGCCATCATCGCCTTGTTGACCGGCGTAGCCGCCGGATTGGTCGAAGGGCAGACCGCACCGACCACGCCCACGGGCTTGCCATACTTCACCATGCCTTTGGCCGGATCCTCCTCGATCACACCGACCGTCTTCGCCCGCAGCAGATCGCGCAACGCCCCGAAGGTTTTCCGGGTGTTCTTAATGATCTTGGATTCGACATTGCCCAGTCCGGTGTCCTCCACCGCGAGCTCGGCCAGCATCTCAGCGTTTTCCGGCTTGTAGATCGACCAGGCCAACGCAGTCACCGCCTCGTCGACACGGGCCTGATCGTGGTTTTCGTAGGCTTCCATGGCGGCGCCCGCCCGCCGCATCAAGTCCGCAACCGCCGCTTCAGCGGATCCGGTCGCGGGTTCGAGTGCAGTTACCTTAGCCGACATGTGTCTCTATCCCTTTCCTATCTTGCGCCGCCGCCCGGCGACGCATCCGTCGTGTTCAAATCGGTTTGTGTTCCGGTGCGCTCAGTCGATGAGCGCCCTTTGCAGCTTCCGCCCGCGGATTTCGTTCCAGATACTGCTGGCGATGGTTACGATGCCGGCGATCAGCAGGAACGCAGCGATGGGACGAGAGAAGAAACCGAGCATGTCGTAGTCCATCAGCTGCATGGATTTGGCGAAGGCCGATTCCCCGAGCTTCCCGAGGATCAGTCCCAGCACGATGCCTGCCGCGGAGTAACCGGTCCGGCGCAGGAAGAAACCGATGGCCCCGGCCAGGAACATGACCCAGACGTCGACCATCAGATTGCGCAGTGCATAGGCCCCGATGGTCGCCAGTAACAGGATACCCGGCGCCAGCCAACGGAAGGGCACGTTGAGAATGTGAACCACCGTCTTGGTCTGCAGCCAACCGAGGAAGACTATGCAGAGATTGGCCCAGAACATGGCCGCAAAAGTCACCCAGACCAGGTCCTTGGAATTGATGAAGATGAGCGGGCCGGGCTCCATGCCGTGGATCTGAAAGATGCCCATGATCATGGCTGTCAGCGCACCGCCCGGAAGGCCCAGCGCCAGCAGCGGAATCATGGCCGCACCGGTCGCTGAGTTGTTCGCGGTTTCGGACGCAACAACGCCCGCCAGCTCGCCCTTCCCGAACTTCTCCGGCGTCTTAGACCAGCGCACCGCCTGGCTGTAACCGAGGAAGGCCGCAAGCGTCGCGCCGATGCCCGGCAGAACGCCGGCGAAGAAGCCCAAGACCATGGAGCGCAGCATGGTGAAGCGGACCATCCAGAATTCCGCCAGGCTCGGGAACTCCAGATTGGCCTTCGGGCGTTTGCGTTTGCCCTCGGCGATGGACATGGCCTGCGTAAAGACTTCCGATACGGCGAAGAAACCCAGGATCATGGGAATGAAATGGATGCCGGCGGAGAGGTAGTAGGAAGAGAATTCCCATCCGAGGATCGAACCCTCATTAAAGCGCGGCACGCCGCCAACCGGATCGGTGCCGATGGTCGCGATTACCAAGCCCACGAAGACCGAGAGCCAGCCTTTCCAGAGGGTCTCCGCGCCGACCGATGCCGACACCGCCAGGCCGAAGAAAATCAACGCAAAGATCTCCTGCGGCCCGAAGGCACGCACGGCCCAACCGGCGATCAGTGGCGTCGCTGCCATCATCACCACGGCAGAAGCCACACCACCGATGGCAGAGCAGGAAACAGCCGCGCCGATCGCCTTGCCTGACTTGCCCTTGACGGTCATGGGATAGCCATCGAAGCAGGTCGGCGCGTTCTCCGGCGCACCGGGAATATTGAAGAGGATCGCCGTGATCGCGCCCCCGAACACACCTGAGCAGTAGATCACCGAAAACAGCATCACTGCGTGCGGCGCTTCCATGTTGATGGTGAATGGCAGCAAGACGGCACCGAGTGTGAGCATATTCACCCCGGGAATAGCCCCGAACAGCATTCCGCCGATCAGCCCCAGGCCGAAGAGCATGACCGCGGTGGGATCGCCGAAGAGCGTAAGGGTTCCGCCGATAAAATCGATCATCGCAGCCTCCTCACATCCCGGTCCGGACCAAAACGATAATCCAGTTGTTGAGGTCGTAGAAGGCTTCAATCCGGCCGACCGGCAAGGCGACGTAGAAGAATCGCGTAAAGATCAGCAGCACCAGCCCATAAACCACGAAGGTTACCCCAACCAGCGCTTTGAGACTGCGCACTTCCAGCAGCAAGAGGATGGCCAGAATGAGAAACGGCGTCGCTACGTAGAATCCGATCTCAGGCGTGAGATAGAGATAGATGAATGGCGCCGCGAAGACCCCGAACCTCTGGAGCTTCGAACCGAGCGAAAGACTTGGTGCATCACTCGCAGGCTCAGACTCGGTTGTGACTTCCTGGGTCGCTTGGCTTCTGGCAAGTTTATAAATCAGCTGACCGGTCGCGCCGAAAACCAGCGCCGCGCAAAGCGCGCGCGGCCAACCCGCGGCGCCAAATCGATACTCCGCAATGGGCTCATCGAAGCCGCCGGTGAGGGAATAGACCGTCGCCGCCAGTGCGAGCCAGAACAGCCATTCCAGAACAGGTTTCGAAAAGAGCGGAAAGATCGACACCGTTCTGTTCTCGGTCGCGAGTTTCGTGTCGGATCGGGTCACAGTGGCCCCCATCAAGTCAGTGTTTTGAGATCGGCTCGACGCAGAGTCGATGGCCAAAGGGAAGCCTTCGCCGGGACGAAGCCGTTAGCTTACTCCGCGACTTCGTTCAAATTCGACGAAGGCCTTCCTGATTTCGCCGCCACGATAGCGCGGCGGGCGAGGCTGTTACTTACCGATACCAAGTTCCTTGTACATGGCGCGGTAGGTCGCCACCGCGTCATTGATCAACTGCACCGAACCCTCCGTGTCACGGTAGCTGTCGATCAGGTGCATGTATTTCTTTTCGTTGAAGGCCTGGAACGACTCCGTTTTGAAGCCGGCCTCGCAGGCCGCCGCCAGGTACTCCCGGCGGTCTCGCGGCACGTCGCTCTTTACATAAAAGCCGCGGAAGCGGGTCAGCGCGTCAAAATCGGCGCCGACTTCCTTGTGGGTCGGCGTATCCGCGAAGACATCCGGGCGACTGTCAAGGAAGGTCAGGATCGGCTTCATGGCGCCGGAATCCAGGAAGTTCCGAACGTCGCCCGGCTGTTCGAACAGCACGTCCACATGGCCGCCGATCAAGGCGCCGTAGCGTTCCGCCGGTTTGTCGAAGGCGATCTGTTTAACCTCCAGACCAAGCGCGGTCTGAAGCTGCGACATAACCACCAGTTCCATGGAGCCGACCTTGCCCAGGTTGGCCATGGAGGTTTGCCCTGGATTGGCTTTCACATACTTGACGAAGGACTCCCAATCCGTGAAGCGGTCTTCGTCGCCACGGATGTAGATCTGGCTGAAGGTGATCTGCGTCATGCAGAGCGGAGTCCAGTCCTCGGCCGGGTTTTCCTTGATGTCGCCCTTGGCATAGGCGGAAATCGCATTATCGATATGCTCGAGCACCGTGTAGCCGTCGCCTGGAGAGAGCATAAAGTCAGGGATAGCGGCCGTCCCACCGCCGCCAGGTTTGTTCACGACCTGAAAATTCAGACCGGCAACCTCTTCCATGGCTTTGGCCATGGAGCGGGCCAGCTGATCCGAGCCGCCGCCAGCGCCAAAGGGCACGATCATCGTCAGTGGCCGAACGCCGAATCCGGCGGGTTTCGCCGGCAGCTCAGCGGCGGAAAGGCCCAGCGGTGCGGCCGCAAACAACAGAGCACCTAAAGCAAGTCCGCAAGACTTCATTGGTTTGATCACTATCTTCCTCCCTTGAGTTTCACTGGCGAATACCGACTTTTCCGCGGCTATTGTAACTGACCTCGACCGCAAGGGATCGAGGCATTTTCACCAGGAATATTGTCAGGATAACACCAATTTTTCTTGTACAAAGCGGAATTTTCTTTCTTTATCATCAACAAATTTGATGTTTTGACAGCGAGACAGTTGTGTCGATCAAGCAGTTCAAGGCCCTGGTCGCGGCCAGCCAGTACGGTTCCTTCAGCGCCGCTGCCGAAGCACTGCATCTGACCCAGTCGGCGGTGAGCATGCAGGTCAATGCGCTGGAGCAGTCGCTGGGGACCGATCTCTTCGACCGGAGCCACCGTCCCCTACGCCTGACGGAGTCGGGACAGATCGTTCTCGCCAAGGCCCGGGAAATCCTGCGTCACTACGACGGCATCCAGGACGCCCTGGCGGAGACTCAGCCCTATTCCGGAGTCTTTCGGTTAGGTGCCGTTCCCACCACGCTGACCAACATCCTCCCACGGGCCGTCATGCTGCTGACCGAGCGGGAACCGCGCCTGACGCTCAATGTCATCTCCGGCCTCTCCGGCGCGCTGGCCGAGCAAGTGCGAAAGGGCGAAATCGACGCCGCCCTGATCAGCGAACCCAACAACCTTCAGAGCGAGCTCGACTGGAAGTCGGTGACGCGACAGAAAATCGTGATTGTGGCGCCGCCCGATTCCACTGAGAAAAACCCGCAAGAGGTCTTCGCCGCTCATCCCTATATCCGTTTCAACCGTGGAGCCTGGGCCGCGCCACTGATCGAAAACCGCCTGGAGGAAATGGGTATCTCGATGGACACGCGCGCCGAGATCGAGTCGATCGAATCCATTTGCATGATGGTTGCCGCCGGGTTCGGCGCGTCGATCATTCCGGACACCGGTATGCGGGTTTCCTTTGCGCCCAATGTGCGGGTTCTCGAATTCGGCGCGCCAGCGACCTTTCGGACCATCGGCCTGCTCTCACGCAGCGACATGCAAAAGGAAAACGCGCGAACCGCGATTCACAGCGCGCTGACCAGCGCCGTCGCCTTTCCCATCGAATGACAAGTCGCCGCCACCGGCGATAGGAAGCCTCAGATGCGCTATCAGATTCCACCCCTCACGGCTCTTCACGCCTTCGAAGCCTCCGCCCGGCTGCTAAGTTTCTCTGCGGCCGCGACGGAGCTCAATCTCTCTCAGGCGGCGGTCAGCCACCGGGTTCGGACACTGGAGCAACACTTGGGCTTTCAGCTCTTCGAGCGGCTGCCGAGATCCCTCCGCCTCACCGATATGGGCCGCGCCTACCTGCCCTCGGTCAGAAAGGCCTTCGACGAGCTTTCGGCTTCGACTGCTCATCTTTTCGGTCCGGTCGGCGAGCGCTCTCTGACGATCCGCGCGCCAATCTCCTACGCCATTCTCTGGCTGGCGCCGCGTCTACAATCGTTCCTTGAGCGCTATCCCGACATCGACATCCGCATCTGCTCGGCCATCTGGGCCGAAGGCCTGACCCCGGAGGAAACCGATGTGGATATCCGGCTCGGGCACGGCGATTGGCCCGGCTGCGAAGCCAAACTGATCCGTAACGAGCACGCCGTTCCACTCTGCAATCCGCGGCACTACGCCGACGCCCTGCCCGATAGTACCGAAGCCTTGGCAAACTGCCCACTGGTCTTCACCACCGGCTTCGAAGATCTCTGGAGCCGTTTCTTTCACGCTGCAGGCATCGAAGCCCAACGGTCCAGCAGCCGGGTGAATGTCGACACCTCGCTGGCCGCCCTGGAGTTGGCCTCCACCGGCCCCCGCTGCGCGATGGTGCTTAACTCTTTTGCGAGCTCTTTTATCGAAAGCGGGCGGCTGGTGCGGCCCGTGGAAACCGAGGTTCCGGTCGACATCTCCCACTACCTGCTGATCCCGGAAGAAGGAACGCGGCAGAAACCAGAGACCAAACTGTTCCAGGACTGGCTGTTGGAAGAGGCCTAAAACAACTCACAATCCGGCCGTCTTTTCGTCCAAGAAAAACCATCGCACCTGATATAAACAAAACCATCACAAGCCGAACAACTTCAGCGCAGACAATCAGGGCGTCAGTAATGACGAACATCATCAGACTCGCGAGCGTTCTTATCTTGGGTGCCATGCTGACCGCCTGCGGCAAGGAGGACGGGCCTAACGGCTGGGAAACCTTGAGGACGGTATTCAACAACGAGGAAATCTCAGTCCGAGTCGGTCAGAAGTGGTATCGCGAACACAAAACCGAACTTATGGACCTGCACCGACTGCTGTTAGGGCATCCCGCGATCAAGAGAGTGACGCCCGGACAAAAACTGGAGTACGCGCCAAAGTACGGGGAATTCGACGCCGAGACGGAAGCTGCCTACTACGAGGCAAGGAAACGTGCAGTCGACCTCGGCATCATTACCATCTCAGTCTATCGGACAGAAGACACACCTCCAGATGATGCAAACCACATAGGATATGTGTTGAGAACGAGAGGCCTTTCCTTCACAAGCAACAGTGCCGTTAGGGTAGAGTACAATCCAGATCAGATACTGCTAGCCAGATACAAGAGCGAAGCTTTTCGAAAGATCGTCCCCTTGGATATCTCTGATTGGTACGTCCACCAATACGATAAAGACTAAGGGGGCCCAATACGTCCGTTCCTCCAGTTCTCTAAGCGATAAAGCTTGAGATGGTCTCTATCAGCTTGAGGTCGACGGCCACGCCCTCATCCGTAATCCGCTGACGGTTCTTTTTACGCCGCGCGCCTGGCGGGCGTGCCCCCTCCTGCGCCGTGATGGCGTCGACCAGGCTCAATACACGCGCTGCAAAGTCGCCACCAGAGAATGGATCGGGGTTTATAGCAATGAAGCACTGTCCGGTCCGAGGCGGACCGCCGGCGGTCCCGGCGAAGGGACTGGCATCCTTGCCCAAGGTCGCACCACTCAAAGCGGCCGCCATTAGTTCTACCAGCAAGCCGACGCCGAAACCCTTGTAGCCACCGCTTGGAACCATGGTGCCTTGCAGCGCCACTTTCGGATCTGTCGTGGGTTGGCCCTCCGCGTCCAGCGCCCAGCCCTCAGGAATCGCCATGCCCTCGCGGGCGCGCATTGCGATTTCACTTTTCGCGATCACGCTGGCGGACTGATCGATCACCAGTGCCGCGCCGCCCTTGCCATCAGGAACGCCGACACCGAAGGGGTTGGTGCCGATCACCTTGGTCTTACCGCCCACCGGCGCGATGGAGGCGGGTGCGTTGGTAAAGCCGAGGCCCAGGAACCCTGCTTCGGCAAGCCGCTCGACGTGATAACCCAGAACACCGCAGTTATAGGAATTATAGACCGTCAAGGCGGCACAACCATTTTCCCGCGCCGCCGCGGTCAAAACTTCGAACCCAGCATCGATGGCGGGGTGGGCAAAGCCACTGCCCGCGTCAACTCTGATGGCCGAAGCCGCCGTACGCGTGACTTCCGGGACCGCCTGCCCGTCGACCTTGCCGCATTGCACATGCTCGCAATAGATAGGCACATAAAGTAGACCATGACTCCGGATACCATCGCGCTCGGCGGCATAGGTGGATTTGGCCACAGAGGCGGCCGCCTTTTCACTGGCGCCGGCACCACGCAGCGCATCCGTGGCGAGCTGCTCGACCTCCTGCAGACTGAGTTGTTGAGTCTCCATCATTCTTCCCCTCGTGGATCGAGTTTGATTAGTCGTTGTCCTGCAGGCCAGCACCGGCACCCTGAAGACGGGAAAGCTCGGAAGCGGGTACCAACGTCTCAGCGGCAAGCTTCTGGACGGACTTCCAGTCGGCAGCTTCAACAGTTACGCCAAGCTCTGCGGCACGTTCCTGGCAAGTGAAGAAATCCCGTCCAGAGGATGCTGGTCCGTTTCCCTCGGTGGCGGAAAGTCTCAAGAGCAAAGCGCAGTCCAACGGAAGCTGCTGCGGGTTTTGCGAAAACACCACGTCGCCTTGCTGAAAGCTCGCAATCTGCACATTGCCATCAGGCAGGATGCAGCTGCAATCCAGTGTCACTTCGCCGCGCAGGGCGAGGAGATCGCAAACAGCCGCAAGCACCAACAGCGGAGAATCTGTCGGATCGAGCTCCACGCCCGCCGGTAATGTCCCTTCAGCCGCTGCGGCCAATAACAAGTCGCCTGCAGCCGGCCCGGCGTAGAGTGATGAGAGCGGGGCATCGCTGTCGGACCGCAGTGACCAGTTCCCCGCCTCATGTTCCTCAAGCAGCGGCCGCGCAGCCGATCCCGCAAGCAGGCCATCCAACGCCGACAAACAAAGCGGGACAGCCGAGAGCTCGAAGACAGAAAGCCAGGCCCCAGCCCGCCCAAGGTCTTCTGCAAGCCCCAAGGGCAAACCAGCGCCAATCGCCGCTTTCCGGAGGTTTACCTCAATTTCGTTGAGGGAGACGATCATGGGACCGTTCGCTTGAAGTCTGCCCCTTCGGCTTCGAAGCGCAACGAGGGAAAGCACCAATCGGTTGGGTCACGACCAGGCTCCCCGGCCAACAGATCGTCTGGCAGAGGTGCCCCCTGAAACATGGTGATTCGCGTCCAGCGGTCCGACTTTGGGTCGAACTTAGAGGCTCCGAAGAACGACAACTTGCAACGCAGGAGGTCAATCGGCAGGCAAGACTGGTCGATCAGATTATCTCGGATTTCACCGTAAGGGTGCCGCGCCATGGTCTGCACCCGGCGGACGAGATAGCGATATTCAGGGTGCTTCAGCAGGAACTGGGCAACCCCTTGCGTGCCATCCTCGGCCGCGATAGCCGCATCGAGCGCGCCATGCAATTTCTGAACATCCCGCCCGATCGCAAGCGGCATTTCTTTCTCGGCCCCCGGCTCGGCAAAGCGGTCGCCCAGGCGCGGCTCCAGTTTCTCTTCGGAGACGTACCAGAACTGCTGTTGCGATTGCGGTGTATCGAAATCGAGCCCGAGCGCCCAATCGTAATGCGTCTCTAGAAGCAACTTGAACTGAGACAGGGGCATCGCGGGCTGCAGCCTGGCGACCGCATCCGTGTTCATACAGTCGCTCAGTCCATCGACCTCATCGCCGTAAGGCTCGAGCAACAAGCTGACCAGAAACTCTTGCCCCTCCAGCGAGAGTTCCGCCTCACCTTTGCGATAGAGCCAATCCCACGGCAGAGCCTGAGACAGCAGCTGACCTTCATCGTCGATCCAACCGGCAAGTTCTTGAAGTTCGCTGCGCAGGGTCACGACGCGATCCATCTGCCGCTTATCCGCAACAGACCATTCCTCCACATGACGCTGGGCGCGCGAGAGAAGTTGCCGGAAAATTCCGAGACGCTCTGGCTCCACCTCGGCGATGCTGCGCACGCGGGCCAAAGCGGTCTCCCGAACCGTCATCCAATTGTTGATCAGGATGGGGTGAGTTGCGAGGAAGGGGGCCATGCCAAGGCCGGTTGAATTCCCGATCCCGATAAAGCGCCGTAAATCGGGATCCAACGGCACGAAACTCTCCGGAGCCCGAGAACGGGCCACATGCTCAACCAGATCGAGCGTGAAACAGCGGAAGAGATAAACCGTCAGCATCTCTGCCTGAAAAGGCCCGGTCAGTTCCGGCCTGGCGCCGATCTTAGCTCGGTCGGCGATGCCGAACTTGCCATTGCCGTAAACCGCCGTGGTCCGCATCAAGTACCCAACATCGATCACCATCCGCCGGTCCGGCTGGCGCCCCTGAGAGAGCCGTTCGACCACATGACCGAAAAAGCGCGTGCTCTTATTGGCTCGCGACAGAACCAATTCACTGGGGAGGAAGCGTCCGGCCTCCTGCTTCGGCGCATTCTGGGACAGCCGATCAATATCCTCGCGTGTCGGATCGCCGTCGAAGAGGACAAAGGTCGCGTCCCAGGCCTCCGCGATCACCCGGTCCGTGCGATCTTCCGGCGCCAGGTCATGGGAGAACACGATCAGGGAATAGCGCCGCGTGCCGCGGGATACGCGATAGACGGCGTGGCCGAAACCCTCCGCATCCAATTCGAAAACGGGTCGTTCGAAACGCCAGGCTTCGCGCCGCAAACGCCGGATCAAAGTTGGCATAAAACTCAGACGCGTCGGAAAAAAGCTGCCCAGACGCGCGAGCCGCATGACCTGCTGAGGAGGCCGCAAGGCGACGCTCGGCTCGGCCCAGCCCTTATGCGCGCGATCAGTTGGAATGGCTTCGCTCCTTCGCCAACGCGACGACTTCAGCTCCGCCACCCCGGTCCGTCTTCAAAGCACCGAAAGAGCGTTCGAAGAAGTTCAGCCAATTCAAGCCCATGATCCCCTCGATCTCGTCCTGCGCGCAGCCAACCTGACTCAGACCCGCGGCGATCTTTTGAAAATCCCGATTGTCGCGAAACCAATCCGGCTGTGGCGGAAAGCCGGCCTGATTGGCCGAGCCTTCACCGTAGTCCATCTGTCGCGTCCAGGTGCCATTGCGCATCCATTCGACGACGCTGTCCGGCTGGTCCTGGCAAAGGTCGCTGCCCAGGCCGATACGCTCGACGCCCATCAGCTCTGCCGTGCGGGCGATCATCTCGCAGAAGGATTCGAGACGACAGGCAGACTTATCCTTCAGGTGATGGGGGTACATGGAAAAGCCGAGCATGCCGCCAGATTCACCCAAGGCTTTCAGAACATCGTCCGATTTGTTGCGCAAGGCCGCATGCCAGAAAGCCGGGTTGGCGTGGGTAATCGCAATGGGGCGCTCGGAAACTTCCATGGCTTCAAGCGTGGAGCGTTCGGCGGAGTGGCTCATGTCCACAACCAAGCCAACCCGGTTCATCTCCTTGATGACCTGACGGCCCATCCGCGTGATACCGGGATCGTCAGCTTCGTAACAGCCGGTCGCCAGCAAAGACTGATTGTTGTAGGAAAGCTGCATGAAGCGCGCACCTAGCCGGTGGCAGACTTCAACCAGGCCGATGTCATCCTCGATCGGCGAGCAGTTCTGAAAACCATAGAAGATAGCGGTGCGCCCTTCAGCCTTTGCCCGGCGCACATCCTCTGCAGTAAAACCCTGGAAAATCAGATCGTCGAAGCGCTCGAAACGACGATTCCAGGCCGAGATCTGCTCGACGGTCTCGCGGAAATCCTCGTGGTAGCAGATCGTGACATGCACCGCCGAAACGCCGCCTTCCTTCATCTGCCGGAAGATTTTTTCCGACCAGTTGCTGTACTGCAATGCATCGATGATCACCGCTAAGTCCTCTTCCGAACCTTATCCTTACTCCGGGTCTCCAGCCCTGATGTAGGCCGTCTTGACCTCTGTGTAGAAGTCGGCAGCATAACGCCCCTGCTCGCGCGGGCCGAAGCTCGAATTCTTTCGTCCGCCGAAGGGGACGTGATAGTCGGTTCCGGCGGTCGGCAGATTGATCATAACGCAGCCAGTCTCGACATTGCGCCGGAAATGCGTCGCACGGGCGAGAGATCGAGTTACGATCCCCGCGGTGAGGCCATAATCCGTGTCGTTCACGATCGACAGTCCCTCTTCGTAGCTGCCAATCGACTGAACGCAGGCGATGGGCCCGAAGATCTCCTCCCGATTGACTCGCATGTCATTGCTCGATCCGGTCAAGAGCGCTGGCGCCATGTAGTGACCCTCGGTCGCCCTCTCTAGCCGCCCGCCACCGAAAGCGAGGCTGCAACCCTCCTCTACCGCCAGTTCCAAGTAGTCCAGGTTCGATCTCAGCTGCCCTTCGCTGACGACAGGGCCTAGCTGCGTCCCCTCTTCCAGCGCATGACCGACCCTGAGTTTGGATAGCGCGGAAACCGTTTTCTCTACGAAGGCATCATGAACCTGCTCATGAACCAACAGGCGTGAGGAGGCTGTGCATTTCTGGCCGGAGCCGAAATAGGCGCCATTGACCGCACAATCGACCGCTAGATCCAGATCGGCATCCTCCATGACTAGAAGAGCGTTCTTGGAGCCCAGCTCCAACTGAAACTTGGTCAGATTTCCAGCGGCGGCGGTGGCGACCTGGCGCCCCACTTCATAAGATCCTGTGAAGGTGATTGCGTCGATCTTGCGGCTTTCGATGAGAGCCTGTCCGACCGCGCCACCGGAGCCCATGACCAGATTGAACAGACCTTCCGGCAGGTCTTGGTGGGAAAAAATCTCCGCCAGCGCCCATGCGCTCGCGGGTGTCATATTGGCCGGCTTCCAGATCACCGCGTTTCCGTAGGCGAGCGCGGGCGCAATCTTCCAGCTCGCTGTTGCTATCGGAAAGTTCCAGGGTGAAATAACCGCCACGGCTCCCATGGGTTCGCGCCGAACATCAACTTCAATGCCAGGCCGCACCGAGTCCGCCGTGTCGCCCTGCTGCCGCAGAACCTCAGCCGCATAGTAGGTAAAGAACTGTCCGGCCCGGTAAACCTCTCCAACGCCTTCCGCGCGGGGTTTACCCTCTTCGCGAGCCAGAAGCTCGCCGAGTTCGGCACTCCGCGCCATCATTTCATTGCCGACAGAGAGCAAAAGGCTCTGACGCTGCTCTAATCCGCTTCGCCGCCAGACTGTCTGCGCCCGCCGCGCAGCTGACAGCGCATCCTCCAAATCGGCGGCGGTAGCCTGCGCATAGTGCCCGATGACATCGGCCGTATCGGAGGGATTGATGTTGGCGACCGACTGCGCCGCCTTCCGCCACTGCCCGGCGATGTAGTTTCCAAAGGTTTCGGCCATGCTTCCCTTGCTTTCCTGCAGCGACAACACTGAAAGCGAAGCTGCCTGAGGAAAAAACTTCAATCAAACCGAAATTCTTGTTGTATATTTCAAATTTATTGAAATTCAGAGAGTACGTGCATCATGGCCATCAAGCTGGAAGCCCTTAGGGTCTTTGTACAGGTCGCCGAGCTGGGCAATATCGGCGATGCCGCAGACAAACTCGGCCGGACGCCCTCGGCAATCTCCATGACATTGAAACAGTTGGAAGAGAACCTGGAAGGCGCGCTGTTCGAAAGTGACCGCAAAACCAAGCTGACGGCGCTCGGTCAATACACCCTGGAGTTAGCGCGCAGCGAAGTGCGAAACTTCGACCGGACGGTGGCCGCGATGCGGGCCTACGCCCGCAACGAGATCGGACGCCTCGACATCGCCTCGGTTCCCTCGGTCGCATCGCGGCTTCTGCCCGACATCATCGGTCGCTTTATCGAAGAGCGCCCAGGTGTCGAACTCGACCTGCGCGACAGCGACAGCGCATCGGTCGAGGCCGCTGTTGAACGCAGCTGGGTCGATTTGGGCATTGCAGGCCGGCCGCGCGGTAAAGGCCCAATCGCCTTCGAGCCCCTGTTCACGGATCGCTTTGTCGTGGTCTGTCCGCTCGACAGCCCGCTTGCCAAACGAGACACGCCGGTCGAATGGCAGGAACTTCAAAGCGATGTTTTGATCGACAACGGGGCCGCGGGCGTGATCTCCGCCCCGGAATACCGGGAACTCGCGCAGCTGACCGGACTGATGGTGCGAAATGTCACCTCGCTCCTGGCCCTGGTGCGCGGCAGGGTCGGCATAACGCTCTTGCCCAGCCTATCGGTTCCGCGCGACACACCCGGCGTGGCAACCCTGGATCTCAGAGACGAGTCAGCCTACCGCGAAGTCGGGCTTCTGTCTCGCCGTGGCACCTCCTTCTCGCCTGCCGCTTCAGCCTTTATCTCCCTGCTGCGGGAAGAGCTGACCGTCAGGCTCGATCATCGCGGAGACCTGGAAACCTTCGAGCGCCGGCGTGAGTGATATGCCGCATCAATCTTTAAGGGGCGCGACTTCAACGTAGGTATCGTTGTAGCAGGCACCTTCCATGATATCGGTCTTCAGATCCGCGGAGATCAATGCGTTGACTGTCTGCCCTGTCTCACTGGTGGCAAGCCATGTTCCCTTCGGTGAATAGAGCACACCGGGCTGCACGTCTTCGCTGATCTCGGCAACCAGAACGACCACACCCAGATCGTTCCAGACCTTCACCCTGTCCCCCTGCACGATGTTCCGCTTGGCCGCGTCGCGTGGGTGGATTTCAAGCCGTTCCGGTTCCTGCGATTCAGCATGCCCGCCGAAGGTCGCATTGGTCCGCTTGGAAGAAGACGGCGTGATCAAGGCGAGAGGATAGTTTGCAGCAACTTCCTCGTAGCGTGGGAGACCATAGCCAAAGCGGGTTTCCATTTCCTCGGAGAAAAGTTCGATCTTCCCGCTGGCTGTGCCAGGCTTGACACTCTTGCACATAATCAGCTCTTCGCCGCCGCCCGTCGTCATGGCGAGCGCCCGATCCAATGGCAACTCACTGGGCCGCAAACCGCCAAGGCGTGGATCCAGAGGATCGAAGGCATCGTCCATCAGTTGCGCATCGTTCGCCGAGAACGTCGGTTCGTCGAAACCGAACCGCGCCGCGAGCCGCCGGAAGATCTCGGTATTGGGCAAGGAATCGCCCAGCGGCGGAATAACCGGCTCCGCACGCTGAAGATAGGCCTGGCCGTAAGCCGAATAGATGTCGTCGAACTCGAAATGCGTCGCTGCCGGCAGGATCACGTCGGCAAAACCCATGGAGTCGTTCATCTCGACATCGCAGCCGACGATAAATAGCTCTTCCCGGTTCAGGGCCGCGCGCAGACGATTCTGATCCGGATGGGTACAGACGGCGTTATGGTTATAGAGGAACACAGCGCGGATCGGCGGGTCGATATCATCCTTCAGGATGTGGCGGGGGATATCGACGATATTGAGAGTCCGCGTTCCCTCCGGGATCAGGTCCGGCCGTTGCAGCTTCGCCGGCGTCGCGGGGAAAGCGAAACCAGGTTTCGCAAAGACGCCCGCACCCAATCGACCGAAGTTGCCGGTAAGGGCTTGCAATGATATCGCCGCGCGGATCGAGGAACCGCCGCTGTGCCCCCGTTCTGGGCCATTGCCAACAGAAAGAGCGACGCACTGGGCCTCAGTGTAGAGATCCAGGAAGTCTTCGACGTCATTGTCCGCCAAACCGCAAAGCGCAAGGGCCTCTGACAGGCCAAGTTTCCGCGCCTCGGTCATGTAAGCTTCGACGCCCTCGACCCATTGGGCAATAAACTCCTGATCGAAGGCTCCACGGCGCTCGAGTTCCGCCGCCAGCGCCAGGAAGAAGACAACGTCCGTACCCGGCTTGATCTGCAGGAAAAGATCGGCCTGCGCAGCGATCTTGGTCCGCTTGGGATCGATGACGATCAGTTTCGCGCCTTTGCGGCGGGCGGACTTGATGGCCCGCGCAAAGTGCAGGTTGGATACGGTGACGTTGTTGCCCACGACGACAATGAGATCAGCGTGCTGCGCCTGCTCCGGCGGCATACCCGGCGCCGCGCCGAAGATACTGCTATACGCAGCGCCACGCACCGCGCCACAGAGAGGCCCCCGATCGACAAGGCTGGCGCCCAGCTTGTGGAAAAAGCGCCGGTCCATCGACCCACCGGAAATCTGCCCGTGCGGCCCCGCATAGTTAAAAGGCACGACGGCCTGCGGCCCATAGCGCTCGACGACCGGCATAACGCCGGCGTAGACCCGGTCCAAAGCCTCATCCCAGGAGATCGGCCGATATTCGCCGCTGCCACGCGGACCGCTACGCAAGAGCGGCATCGTCAGCCTGCGATCGCCATGCACGAAATCCGGATAGTAGCTCGAGACCTTTTTGCAGATGACACCCGCCGTATAGGGATTGGCGCGGGACCCGCGCACCTTCAACACCTGATGCCCATCGGTTTCAACGGTCAGGCTGCAGGTATCGGGGCAATCGAGCGGGCAGATGCTGGGTTTGGTCGTTGTGGTCTCTTGGGTGCTCATGACAGAGTCGTCCTTTCAGTCGAGGCCGAAAGGATAGGCCAGGAAATTGGCCCCATCCAAGATCCATTTTTGCAGAATGAATGGAGCCAATTTGCGCAAAGGTCAGATTTTTGGGGATTCTTAGGGCCCAAGGAAACGCTGAACGACGTTCTCCAACAGCTTCGAGATATCATTGTCGAAGTTGTTATGCGGAAGGCTTCCGCAAAAAGTGATGGAGCCGGTCGAGAAAACGGCGCCGCCGCCTGGTGTTTCGAAGTACACCATGTCGGCGCGCAGAAGATCCTGGAGCGGTTGGCCAGGCCAGTTGGTGATATGGGTCAGATGTTCCTCCGGCACCAGGACGAAGGCGTCGCTGTGCCCCTCCGAGCTCGCCAGGATCTCTATTCCCTCTGGCGAGCCGAGCCTTTCGTCGGCCCGGTCCAGCTCGAAGCCGGCCGCACCGCCGCCTGACAGGCCGAAATCGCCCAGGATCTCATCCTCGATTCCCGCAAAGACCCAGGCAGCGCTCGGCGGTTCATTCTCTCGCTTACGCCGGTAGTAGGAACCTTCGAATTGGCCCTGCGCGGAAAACCCGACGCCAGCAAGCTTTTGCGGTGGGCGCCCACTCCGGCGCCAGAGACCGCCGTAGGCGCCGTCGAAGGCATTGAAATACTCTCCTGGTTCAGCCGCCCAGGCGCGGATGCCGCCCTCGGCCCGACGAATTTCGATCGCGCCCGGCTCGCTCTCATGCAAAGCAACCCGCCAGTAAAAACCGTTACCACCGAGATACATGAGCTTGCCACCCTGGTCTCGATAGTCTGTGAGAGCGTCCAAGGTCTCGCGGGTATGGTACTCCGGATGGCTGCCCGTGGTGACGGCCTTGTAGCCGGCGATGGCCGCCACACCCTCATCATGCAGTTCCTGATCCGTCACGATGTCGTAGTTGATCCCCTTGGCCTCAAGCCAGGCGATCAGATGGCTGTCTGCCTGAAAGTGCCGCAGGCCAGAACCTTCACCATAGCCGTATGTGACATAACCCGGCCGCAGATTGAAAAGCGGCCGGCGATGAGAGGCATGGCAGATCCCGCTACCGTCGCTGTGGTCGTTGTAGGTCGAGAGTCCGAATTCACGATGCTCTGCCGGATTCCACGGGTAGGCATTCCACGCCTTGAAGCGGTCCTTCCAACTCGCCTCGAAATCCGGTCGCGCGTGATTGCCATAGACCGAATAGGTGAAGGTCGAGACCAAGACGCAAAGATCCACCCTCGGTTTTTCCTTTGGCGCACAGACGAAAAAGGGAATGGCGTCTTCCGCGTCGCCACAGCGGATCCGCACCGCGTAGACACCGGGCTTCAGACTCTCGGGTATCTCGAAGATAAAGTCCGTTTCCCACTTAAAGTCATAGATATCGTCATCATGAAAGTGGATCGCGCCATACTCCTGTGGTGCATGACGCCAGCACATCTCCCGGCCCGTCCAGTTGGAACCCGTCATGGCGCGGGCCGGCAGATTGAACAACTGTCCTGTCAGATTGTTGGGACCCTGGTCCTTGATCTGGGTGCCCGACATGGCGAACGAGAAATCCCAGGCCGCCAGCAAACCTTCGGTGATCGAGGATACATCCAGTTGCATCTCACCGGGGGAAAGCGCTTTGCTGAGAAGCAAAGGCGCTTCGATCTTGCCGTTAAAGCAGGCCGTAATACCATCACCGCGGCTACCACCAGCCATCGCGGCGATCAGGAGGACGCAATCGCTCGCCGCAGACACAAACTCCTGTCGATCCAAACTGCGTTCCTGCGCCGGCCGCGCGCCCTCCTCCAAAGGAAAACAGCCGACCTTCAGGCTTCCGGTCGCGGCATCGAAACTCGCCCAGACGCGGACCCAGGCTCGGGTTCTGACAGGGTGATCGGTCGAGAGCGTGACGGACTGATTTCCCTGTGTCCCGATTCGAATTGAGGGGCAGCCCTCCCCATCAAGCAACAGGGAAAATCCCGAGACATCCTGGGGGCTGTTCCAGGCGAGAATTGCCTGCTCTTGACTCTTGCCCGGAAGCGTCGGCCAGACGTTGGCGACGACGGTAAAGCTTTCCAGGGAGACTGGCGCCTGGCGCATATCGACACGGCCAAAGGATCCGGGGAAAAAAGGTTGCACGCGTGAGGGATAGCGACCCGCAAGGTCGGAAGCGACCTCCTCCTCCAAAATTCCAGGGCCTGCAGGATTGGGATCGGCCGAGATACTCCGGACAAGGCGAGCTTCGAAAGGCTCCGTCCCGTGTGAACTGACCTTGAACTCAATCTTGTCACCCGGCCGTCCGGAGAGACGGTCGCTATATCCGATGATAGGTATCATAAAGACCGCTTACGTTATCCAAAACTCTTGTCAGTTTGTTTCACCTTCCGGCGCAGATGTCACCACTTTGGATAAGCCCCCACCCAAAGATCGGATCTTTTCCTCGTGCGCCGAGGTCCACGGTCGCGCGTCGAAGACGCTGGCGAATCTTGCGCGGCTCCAGATTTTCACTCTGCTCGATCATCCCAGCCGCGATTGCTGTCACAAAGGGGGCGGCGAAGGAGGTACCGAAGTGGAACTGACCGTCGGCATTGTTGCCCGGCGCCCAGATTCGAACCCCAGGCGCAGCAAGCGTGACGTAGTCGCCCCGGTTGGCATGGCGATACGGTCTGCGATTGCTATCGACAGCGGTCACGGCAACAACGCTGTCGTAGCCTGCCGGATAAGCGATGGGTGCAGCCGGACCGCCGTTGCCGGCGGCCGCAATAACCACCACACCGGCCTCTTCGAGCCTGTTGATCGAAGCTGCCAGCGCGAGGTTGGGCGGACCGGCGAGACTCATGTTGATGAGGGACACATTCTGCGATGCGAGCCAGTCGAGACTGTCCAGCAATGAAACCACGTTGGCCGCAGAGCCGCCGTTCTCATCCTGATGAAACGCATTTGCCGCAAAGAGCTGCGCCGTCGGCACCAGGCCGCGCGGTCCGCGCGGGTCGGTTGAAACCATCAGGGCCGCGATGGCCGTGCCATGACCGTCAGCGGCCGCAGTCTGGTCAGGCGCTGTGAAGCTGCGAAACTCGATCTTGCTGTTTCGGAGGGCAGGATGCTGGCGGTCAACAGTGGTATCCACCAGACCGATGCGGACATTACCCCCACAGCTTTCGCCAAGATTACGCCAACCGATCATGTCTCGACCGAGACAGAGATCCTCGCCGCAGGCTTCGGCTTGAGCAATCTTGGGTGAACTCCGGACAGGTTTCCTCTCGGCAACGCGGTACACATGATTCAGTTCGTATACGCCAGGAATGTTCTCCGACAGCAGTCGCCGCGCCGCAATGGCATCAGTTCGCGGCGGAAGTCCCAGCCGCGTCACAACGAGGCTGAAACTGCTGAATATGGATTGCGATCTGACTTCAAAGCCTAAGTCTCTCGCGCGCCGCAGCGCCGCAGCATCTGAGTTAACGGCGAGAACCTCGTCAGGCTCGAAAGAGAAAGCACTGTCAGTCTCGCTCGATGAGCCTCTGTCTGCGTCATCCTCATCATCCTCATCGTCATCTTCGTCGTCGTCGTCATCGTCGTCATCGTCGTCGTCGTCGTCGTCGTCATCATCGTCGTCGTCGTCGTCGTCATCATCGTCGTCGTCGTCATCATCGTCATCGTCATCGTCATCTGCAGCCAAGGCAGCGGACACGAAAGACTTCTCGCCGATGGCAAGAAACGACAACGTACGTAAGGCCGTCATCAGAGAGAAGATGACAGTGACGACGAGCAGAAAACGACCAATCAATGACAACAATGACTTCATACCTGCTTGCTCACCCTAAATTCTCATGATCAACGACGCGCCTGGAGCAAGGTCTTCGCCATGCGCGTCAGCTTATCTAAGGCAACAACGCTTGGAGAGCCAAAAACATCCATCCACAGCTATATTTTTCTGTTCTCGGAACGGGCAGATTAAAAAAAAATGAAAAAAATTGCCTTCTTTGGGAAGGAATGCGTCGATAATCCGTTGTCTGTGTATCGAGACTGGATTGGCGAGCCTGTGACGCGAGATACAAAGCAGGAAATGGTGGCGATGCTGCCACGCTTACGCCGCTTCGCCTATGCGCTCACAGGATCCATCGATCTGGGGGACGATCTGGTGCAAGCCGCTTGCGAGCGGGCACTGGCGCGTCTGAACCAATGGCAGCCGGGAACGCGGCTGGATTCTTGGATGTTTAGGATTATGCAGACAATTTGGATCGATCAGATGAGAGCGAAGAAGGTCAGAGGCCATAGCGTCGACCTGGATGCCGCGAACGACATTGCCGGCGCCGACGGCGAACGGGCGATGGAGGCCAGGCTCACGCTCAAACGGGTGCGCGGCGCCGTGGAGGAGCTCCCGGAAGAGCAAAGGCTGGTTCTGATTCTGGTTTCCATCGACGGGCGTTCCTACAAGGAAGCGGCGGAAATCCTTGATGTTCCAATCGGAACTATCACCAGCCGGCTGGCGCGGGCAAGGAAGCGGCTCTCTGAAGTCGCGAACGAGAGTTCCGCAGCGACAAGCCGGACCGCAAGCGCGAGATCGAACAATGGCTGATCTCAGTGAGGAGCTCCTGATCGCCTACGCGGATGGGGAGCTGGACGGCAAGACCGCCGCCGAGGTCGAGGCCGCCTTGGAGCAGGATCCGGTCGCACGCGAAATCGTCAAACAATTTCAAGAAGTTGGCGCACTAGCAGCAGAAGCCTTCGACCGTCCTATGCGAGAAGAGGTGCCGGCGCAGCTGCGCAAACTCTTCGAAGAAGCGGAGACAGAAGGAAGCGCTTCAGACTCCACGGTGGTTTCTGAAGCAGGCGATGCAAATGTCGCGGAGCTGTCACAGCTTCGCGCCGCCCGGCAGCAGAAAAGCCGTACAATTGCCACAGGTGCCGGTAACGACAACGGCTTCCGCCGCTTCGCCTTGCCCCTGGCCGCCTCGGTCGCACTGCTGATCGGAATCGGCGGCGGCTTCGGTCTGTCGAATTTCACCGCGCCCTCTGCGCCCGCCGTCGTCGCCGCAGGGAGCATTCCGAGCGGATCGGCGCTCCATGCCGCCCTCGAAAACACGCCGAGCCTGGAAGCTATCGAAGAAGCTTCCGAAGACGGCCTGACCCGCAACCGGATCGAACCCCAGCTCACCTTCGTGGGCGCCGACGGGCGCTTCTGCCGGGAATACCGGATTATGGCCCAAACCTCGACTTCGGTCACCGCCGGCACTCAAGACCTGAACGGCATCGCCTGCCGGAGTCCGGAGGGCGCCTGGACGCAGCAGATCACAGTGACGCAAGAGGTCTCGTCAGGAGCGGACTACCGCCCGGCGGGTAAAAACGGCACGCCCATCGAGGAGTTCTTGAGCGGTTTCATAAAGGATGCGCCTCTGGACGACGCCGCGGAACGACAGTTGCTGCAGTCGGACTGGCGATAGGCTGAGGCAAAACCGATGTCTATGTCCCGCCATAGCCGACAAAGCCGGCTGGTTCCTCGTACCCGCACAGTTCTAATCCTGGGAGTTGCCCTTGCACTCTCGCTCGCTGGCTTGCTGAATTCCTTGAGATTCGTGATCAGCGAGGCCGCCGCAATGCAGGATGGCCACACGTCGAGGGCAGCCGAGAGTCAATCCGCACCACCGAGCCTCGCGCAACTCCAACAGTCGATCGCCCTGGCCAGCCAACAGCTCTTGGACGTGCAACTCAAAACCGGGCTCTTCGACTACGACTTCGATTTCCTGCTAGCCCGCCCCTCCGGTAAAGCCAACATCGTACGTCAGGCGGGCACGACCTATGCGCTGGGCGAAGCCTATGCGGACAGCCGCGACCCGACCCTACGCCAGGCTCTCGCCCGCGCCATCGCCGCCCTGGCCGAGCAATCGATCGCCGTGCAGGGCGGCGAGCTCATCTCCTTCAACGGCAAGCGCAGCGGTATCAAATCAGGCGCCACCGCTCTCGCCCTACTGGCCGAGCTTTACTACTTCCGGGCCAGCGGCGACGGCCGTTTCGGCACACAACGGGACAGGTGGCTGAACGGCCTGCTCGCGCTCCACCGTCCCGGCGCGGGGTTCCTGCGCGCCCCCGATTCGCAGGAGGAGTCCCACTACTACAACGGCGAGATCTGGCTGGCCCTCGCCTTCTACAACATGACCTTCGAAGCCCCCGCGCTTGCCGAGCGTCTCAATGCCGTCGATTCCTACATGATGGCGGCCTACGGCAAGGCACCGCACATCGGCTTCTTCCACTGGGGTGCCATGGCCGCCGAACGCCGCTTCGCGGACAGCGGCGACCCGCGCTTCCGACACTTCGCCCAAAGCCAGGCCAGGAACTACCTGGAGGAACTGCGGCCGAACCGTAGCGCAAACAGCAACACCTGCTACTCCCTCGAAGGCCTGATCCCCGCGCTGGAACTCACCCCCTCAAACGATCCCCTATACGAAGCACTCACAGACCGCATCGCTTGGGAGATGCGTAAGAACCTGACCCTGCAGATCCAGCCCGCCCAAAAGGCGCTCGAGCTGGGCGACGACACGCGGCTGGAGTCGCCGCATCTGGTCCGCTACCCCGGCGCCTTCCTGGCCGGCCGCAAAAAACCCTTCACCCGCATCGACTATACGCAACACTGTCTATCAGCGGCGGTGAAATACCGAAGCTGGATGGAGAGAGGATCTTAAGCGGGGGCGACTAGGCCGCTCAGCGAAACAATATGGGCTTGCTAAAACGGCGAAGACCATCCGGAGAAACACATTCTCGTACGATTGTGAGGATTACATATTGTATCCTTAATCCCAAATCACATCGGCTGCCCAAAATATGGAGTGTTGGCGTAGCGGATCGTGACCTCGTCCCCCTCCAGGATTTTATCAATCGCCAACAGCTTCACCATCCGGTCTCCCGGTATTTTTTCGATCTTCGCGTTTGGGGAGTTGGAATGCTGGCACAAGGAACATAGGCCGAAGGCAATGGCGCCTTGCGGAGGTCCTTCCGAACCCGGCCATTCATATACAATGTTGGCAAAGGTACTGTTATCTCGCTTGGCCCCTTTCAAATACTCATAAACGTGCAACGGCAACTCGGTGACCGGCGCCTCGTCCAGCAGTTGTCCCTTCTCGACAGTCCGCGTTACACGGACGCCGCGGCCTGGCCCAGCCTTCGATTCCGGCTCAAGTTCAATCAACCGCATATTCGCCTGCCCCTCACTTTGTCAAATGCCACTCTTGGTATCGCCATGTACCATACCACCGCACCTCGCAGCGGATACCTTTTGCATTCCACCACATGCGGCAGCCTTGGAGTGCTGCCCAGGATCCACTCCAAACTGTCGGCGTGTTGAGTCTCGTGTTGCCTGCCAGGACGCATCAAATGCAGGTGTACCGAAATAGTCTGTGTCGTGTTCCAGTTGGGAACCGAACAAACGCATACAGTCCCGTTGGTATTTTTCAGAATCCTCCTGGCAAATATGCCACACCCGGTCCTGCCGTGCGTTGGGAACACACTTCAATCCCGGATTTGCACCAATGACGGCGAGGAACTTTCGATATTCCTCTATAGCCGCATCGGCAGCCTCCGGCGAACAGTCGTACCGCGTCGCATAGATCCGGCTGACGCCCGTCAAGTCCAGTTCGGACAACGTCTGTTGCATCATCGCACTCTTCCTTGCATTTAAACCTTCGCGTGATTTTACCACACACAGGGAAGACTCGTTTAACCCAGTTGGTGCATATCGGATCAGGCGCAGCTTTTGCGTACGCGAGCTACAACCCGGCAGTTACGGGGACATGGCGGTTACGGGGACATGGCCGTAATCGCGGCTGGTCACGCTCCGAGGCTTATAGTACGGGGTCTGTGTTTGAGGCAGTCCCACTAGGCCATGAAGGAGCGCGACCATGGAGTATTATATCGGTTTGGATGTGTCCCTGAAAGAAACCCATCTTTGTTTGGTCGATCAGGCAGGTAAGGTTCTTGGCCGGCGCCGGGAAGTGAGCCGTCCGGATCTTCTGGCTTCGGCGATCAGGTCTCTTGCGCCCGAGGTCCGGTTAGTGGTTCTGGAGACGGGTGGACAATCGAGCTGGCTGCAACGCGAACTGAGCGCTTTGGGTGTGCCGGCGGTGATCATCGATGCCCGACGCGCCAAAGCGGCCTTGAGTTGCCGGATGAACAAGAGCGATGCCAATGACGCGGAAGGGCTGGCGCAGTTGGCCCGCACCGGCTGGTACCGGGAAGTGACCGCCAAGCGGCCGGAAGCGCGCCTGGCGCGGGCGTCTTTGCTGGCCCGTCAGCAACTGGCGAAGCAGCGGCGCGATCTGGAGAACTGCATCCGGGCGCTGTTGCGGGGTTTTGGTCTTCCTGTTGGGATGGTCAGCCGGCGCGGTTTCGAAGCGCGGGTGTGGGAGTTGCTGGGTAAGGAAACTTTACTGGAAGAGGCCGTGGCGCCTCTGCTGCGGGCCCGCCGTGGCTTACTGGTTCAGATCGAGGTGCTGGAACGTGACATCAAGGCTCTGGCAGCGGCCTCTGCTGTCTGCACGCGCCTGATGAGCGTCCCCGGTGTTGGCCCAATGACGGCGCTGGCCTTTGTGAGCGCCATCGACGATCCGGATCGCTTTACCCGCTCGAGCGCGGTGGGTGCCTATCTCGGCCTGACCCCCCGGCGTCATCAATCGGGTGAAGTCGACTGGTCCGGCCGGATCTCCAAGCGGGGCGATGCGCTCGCGCGGCACATGCTCTACGAGGCAGCCAATGCCTTAATGGTCAGGACCAAGAATTGGTCGGCCCCCAAGGCCTGGGCCTTGCGCAAGGCGGCCCGCATCGGCCCCAAGAAAGCTCGGGTGGCCCTGGCCCGCAAGCTTGCTGTGGTCCTGCACCGTATCTGGGTCGATGGCAGCGAATTCCGTTGGACGAAGGAGGAAACCGCCTAAGGCACCAAATACACTAAGACCAGTTCCGTCCCCGCCGGGACGCGAGGCTCGGGCTCATCCCGCAAGTATTGTTGCGCCCCGAAAGGGACAAACGCGTGGCAGGGACATTGGGAAGCCTGGACCTCTTGGAAGCCATCCTGCGGCGAGCCTCATGAAAGGCCCATCAGACCGCGTAGACAACCATGATACCGGCGGTGACGTACAAACCGGAGCTTGACCAAAACACTCGCGATTAGACAACATAATCGTTAACTCCGAAAAAGGAACGGTAGAGACTAGCCGCATCACCGCTAAACCCGCGAGACTGAGATGGAAACTATGTACTATGTCTCTCGAATTACAGAAGCGCCGAGTCCCGAAGCCTGGTGAGCAACGACTCTATGAAATATCTCAACTGCCCCTGCTGCGGGCTGCCGACCTTGGGCGAGCGTGCCGCATATGAAATTTGCGAAGTCTGCTGGTGGGAGGACGACGGCCAGGACGATCCCCGTGCGGATGAAGTATGGGGCGGCCCAAATGGAGCCCATTCACTGACGGTTGCCCGAAGGAACTTCGAGGCGCACGGCCATATGTACAACCTCGGCGACGGGATCGAGGTTGTTGAGTTTCCCAGTGCCGCCCGCCTCCAGCTTCTAAGCTATGTTCGAAGCGGAAGCGTTGTTGAAGAACGATTGAGAGAACTCCTGTCTGATCCGAACATCAGCAGGCCCAAAAGACCACTGCCGTAACGATGAGCCCCCACAGCTTTCGAGTTGGAATACGCCATCTGATGTAGTGGCAGGGCACAACACTTGATTGCTGCCAAGCAGGTCGGTAGGGAGTTGCGAAAACAGAGAATATTAGGTTCCAACACCTCTCCTCATCGTGAGTTTCGCTTCTTGGAGTGCGGATCGCCCGCAATCTCGGCGCTTCGAAGAAGGCTATCGGCGATATCATCGAGCGCAAAGGCAGACAGCGTCATGACAAATCGAGTTCTTCTTCACCGCGTCATCGGAAAGTTACCTGAGGACATTTCCGCGCTACGATCTGACGCGGCGCATGAGGGCTATCGATTTATCGAGCGCCTGATTGATGAATGGGAAGCAGACATAAAGCGCTTCGATAAACCCGATGAAGCACTGCTCGTCGCAAGGCACGACAGGATGATCGCCGGGATCGGTGGCGTCACGGAAGACCCGTCAGACCACACCGCATTGCGTATGCGCCGGTTTTACGTACGCCCGGCTTACCGCAGATGCGGGGTAGCAAGAGAGCTAGCCACGGCCTTGATTGCGGAGGCGATAAAAACCGGGCGGCCGCTATTCGTGAATGCGGGCACTGAAGCCGCACCGCTGTTCTGGGAAAGTATGGGTTTTAGTCCTATAGAGAACCCACGACACACCCATGTTTGGCCAAAGACCCCGTAAAAGCTTTCAGACCTCAACCCAGAGCGGACTCCAGGCATTGCTCTACTCCCATCCAGGCTCGATCTCTCCCAGCAACTCGTACTGTGTTCACGGTGCGACACTCACACTTCAGACAGCGGCGAGTCTATCTGATGTCGGCCCAGTAATTCGCCAGTGCCTGCTCCGCGAGTTCCCCCAGATAGGCGTGATCCGACAAGAGCCGCAGAAATTTCCGGACAACGGAGACCTGCTGTGGCGTTAGCATCTGGAACTTGGACTTCTTGAACGCATGGAGTCTTTCCCCGTCGGAGGCCGGATCAAGCGCCAGCAACAGGCTTTCGCCCGCATATTCCGGACTGTCAGGGTTCTTCAATGTCCAGATCAAATACGCCGGTAAGTAGTACTGGAACGCTCTCGGGCTGAAAGCGGCCGGTGCGGCGTAGCCGCGAACCACCATCGTATCCGTCATCTCCTGCCAACGCACGCCACCGTAGAATTCCAAAATATCGACATCATCGAAGCAATCCGGGTGCAGCAGTTCACTGTCGGACGGGCAGGTAAGATCTTTAAACGCATCCACTATTTCTTGAACAAGCCGCTTCATACGATGACCCCACCCCTGACATTGCAGGACATGATACTCCATCTTTTTGACCAGTAAGGCCCTCGCGGCAAAGCGGGAGGGGTGTGCAGAAGCAGCATAGCTCCCGACGCTGCCCTTCGGTTAATCTCCGCCGTCTATGCGTAACCTATCCGACAATGTCCGCGGCGCCCTCTTTATGTCCGTCTCCATGGCGGGCTTTGCGCTGAACGATGCACTCATCAAGCTGATCTCGGCGGAGCTCGATCTCTTCCAGATCATCTTTCTGCGCGGCATATTCGCCTCGGCGCTTATGGGCCTGCTGGTGCTGCAGCGGGGCGGGCTGTTCTATCTGCCGTCGCGGCGCGACGCCGGAATCATGGCGGTGCGGGCGTCGGCGGAGGTCGGGGGGACGCTCTGCTTCCTGACCGCACTTTTCAACATGCCGATCGCCAATGCCACGGCCATCCTGCAGGCCTTGCCGCTGGCGGTCACCCTGGCGGCCGCTTTGTTTCTGGGCGAAAAGGTGGGCTGGCGGCGCTACACGGCGATCTCGTTTGGTTTTACCGGCGTTCTGATCATCGTCCGGCCGGGTGGCGAAGGTTTTAACGCCTATGCGCTCTGGGCCGTTGCGGCGGTCGGCTTCATCGTGCTGCGGGACCTTACGACCCGGCGCCTGTCATCGGGCGTCCCCTCGGCCTATGTCGCGCTTAGCTCCTCCATCGCGATCACAGCGGTCGGTGGTCTCCTGTCCCTGACGGTGCCCTGGCCGCCCGTCAGCGGCACCGCCCTGGCGCTGCTGGCTGGTGCGGCGGGCTTTCTTTTCTTCGGTTATCTCTTCGCGGTGATGACCATGCGGGTGGGTGAAGTCAGCTTCGTCTCGCCCTTCCGCTACTCGGTCCTGATCTGGGCGATCATCTTGGGCCTACTGCTGTTCAGTGAGGTACCCGACGGCTGGACTCTCTTCGGCAGCCTGGTGGTCGTCGGCATGGGGACCTATACCTTCTACCGCGAGCGACGACTAAGCCGACGCGACTCGTAATTTTCAGCCGTGCCGAAATCGGTGCGTCCGTACCGATCAAATCCCTGCCTGCGAGCTTACGTCCGTCTGCAGGCCGTAACTCCAAGGTCGTCGCTTTGATATCAACTGAGACCTCAGCAGAAGCAGGTGCGGTACCTATAGCTGTCAACATAACGGCTGCGGCAAAAAACTTGAGGGTCTTCAGCATAGTTTCATTTTCAACACGCCGGGACGGCGCCCCTCGGGGCGAAGGGACACCGTCCTGCCAGACTAGACCGCTTGCTGGGTTATCCGTTTGCCGGCAACTTGATAGCTTCGATAACGACGGAGCCAGCATCGAAGTTGACAAACTTGTCGTCTCTCGGTCTGCCCGGCATGCGCGCCCCGGAGATCTGCGTGCCTCGGACGCGCATTTCATTGAAAGAGAGAGAATTGAGCCAGCGACCATTGAGCTCGATGCCGTTGAGTGAAATGCCGTTGGCCATGCGACCATTCGCAACTTCGCCGCCGACAGCAGCTGTCGAGAGTGTGACACCCATCAGCAGGGTCGCGAGCGTGGTGGTGGTTCTGATCAATTTAATCTCCTGTTTTCTTCCGGCCCCAACACTGCCCGGACGGGCGCTGGAGCCGATGATTGGAAGATAAGGAGGCTTTGTTTCAATGGGTTTTCTGTGATCGAGGGAACGTGTTTCTTTTGTTTCACAGTAATCGGCCAAAGATTCCATCGGGACATCTTAGAGAAAACGATCCGTCTCTCCGGGCCTGTCTCGCTCCATTCCGTCTTCGCGACCACAGCGATCGGCAGCCTGCCTCCGCTTATCGTGAACCGAAATTTCGGATGTAACTTGGGGCTTTAAGTCGCCGCAACTCTACTGAGCCTATTGGAAAGCGCAGACGCCAGGCGCGCCCGTTCGGCTTCGGGGGCCGTCTCAGTATCCCAACTGAGAACAACGACATCGCCATCCCAACGCGGTTTTACATGCATATGCAGATGAAACACATCCTGGCCGGCCGCCGTGCCATCCGAGAGAATAAGATTGATCCCGTCGCAGCCTGTCTCAGTGCGTAGAGCGCGCGCGGTCTTGGTCGCAGCACACATAAGCGCTGCGCTTGTCGGGTCGTCAAGCGCGTCCAAGTTGGGGATATGACGCTTCGGCAAGACCAGCGGATGCCCTTCGAGAGACAGAAGAACCGCTACCGCTTCATCCTCCCAAAGAACGAAACCGGGGGCCGAGCGCGCTAAAATGGAGCAGAATATGCAAGCCATGGGAAGCAGCTTACACTTTGCCGGCCGGTTCGATTCGAATTCTTCAGTGCTTTGCGCCTCGTAGCACGTTTTGACGAGACTTTCCGAAGCGCCCGAACGTGAGCAAAGACCAATCACAGCTCTGATACAAAAACGACGAGCTTGTCGCCGTGTATGAGAACTAACTCTAAGCCGCCTCCCGACTTTACGATCCTGTAGCAAGAGCGACCAGATTTGGGCAGCTTCGACAAGACAACCTCCCTGGCAAAGACGCTCAGCCGAGACGTCAAAAATTGGCCTGATTCGTAGCCTTGAAATGCACAGCCTGAAGCTTCATCGCGAAATTCTTCAGGTGTCTCGAACACCCAAACCGAATGCCCGTCGGGACCGTTGTCAGGCCAATCTTTTTCGACATGCAAAACCTTTGTGCCCGCCGGTAAATCCAAGCCAGAGATCCTCTCCGCAATTCGGACTGGGTTGGAATACCAAACATGGATCAAAAAAAATCCGACGACGACAAGCAACCCAATTGGAATCAGATACTTTAAAAGTCTGCTCATATCTACGACACGTCGCCTAACAAATTCGCTGTGTAGCTAAACCAAATCCTAGCAAAGAATTAAGAGGTGCAAGCGATAGATGCACTGATCTGACTTAGTCACGCTTGGTTTGTTTGGGGCCAAGCCCCGCCTACGGAAGGGTCGAATCTTGCTTCATGCGCTGAATAAACGAAAACCTATGCGTCCCTAGATGAGCAATCTCGTTGAGGAAGCACTGCAAGCACAGATAGACCGGAACTAGACTCAAACTGGCCCTGACGACACAAAACCATTCTTGCGAAGCTGCCAGACTAAGACTTCGCTGGCGCGATCTCTCGTTTTCCGTCAATCAAGCGCCAGACTTCCTGCGTGTCGAAGCCGCGAATGTTTTTCTCGCCGATGGTTTCCAGTTCGAACTCTTCGCGCAGAGTTTTCGCGACCTCATTCTGCACCGAGATCTGCATCGGATCCGAGAACTCCTGCAGCCGTGTCGCGAGGTTCACAGCCGGGCCAAAGATGTCGTAGACGTATTTTTGAATGCCCACGACGGAGCCGACAACGGCGCCGGAGGCTAGACCAATCCGGCAGTGCCACTGGTGGGGATGGCTCTTGTTGCGCCGTTCCAGATATCGGATGAAACGGATCGCGGTGTTGGCCACAGCCTTGGCGTGATCCGGCATTGGGTCGGGTAGTCCTGCAACGGTGATGTAGGCATCGCCGATGGTCTTGATCCGCTCGCAGCCGAACTGCTCGCCGATACGGTCGAAAGCACTGTAGATGTCGTTTAGCTCGGTCACCGTCACGCTGGGGTCGGCGGAGGCGACCATGTCGGTGAAACCGACGAAATCGAGCATGAGAACCGAAATAGGATCGTAGAGCTGGGGCGTGACGACGCCGAAGGCTTTGAATTCTTCGTAGACCGAACGGGGCATGATGTTGAGCAGCAGCTTTTCGACCTGCTCCTTCTCCCGTTTGATCTCGCGGGTATTGCGCTCGACCATCATGGAGTAGGAATCGATCATGGATTCCAGCTCCCGAATACGGGTGATGTTCTGGCACACCAGCACGATGAGTTGCTGGTCCTCCTCGCTGGCGGCGGTAAACTCGACCGCGATCACCCTCGTGCGCCGCTTTTTCTTGTGCCTGATTTCCGCCGTGTAGCGGCCGCCATCGTCCAGCCCCGCGTTCAAGGCCGCGACATCCAGGCCCTCGAAAACATCGGGGAGGGAAGCAACGCCCACCTGCGCGCCAAACCACTCCACAAAGGTGTCGTTGTGGAAGTGAAAGGCCAGGTTATCCCGGCTCAACAGAGCAACGCCGACACCGATTGCCCTCAGGAGTTGCTCATTGATCGCTTCAATCGACATGGATTTACCTTACAATCAGGCCGCGCCGTTTTTCGAATTCCGCAAGTACGGCTTCGACATCGTCAGGCTCAACGCCGTGGTCGTCCAAGGTGTCTTTCAGGACAACCTTGAGCTCATCGAAGTGCCCATTTTTGATATCCAGGTGGCTGTGCAGTTGCTGTAGCTGTCTGTCCGTATAGGAAGCAGGTCCGCCGAGCAAAGATGCGACGAATTTGGTCTGATGATCCACCATCTTCGACATATCGATGTCATCGAAAAAGGGGCCGATTTCATCGCTGTCCAGTAAGGTGTCGTAAAACGCGAGAACGATCTTACTGACATTGGAAAAACCGCCGTATTTCTCGAAAAGAGTTTGTTGCGCCATCAATGTTCCCCTCATCGTGGTCTAGGCGTCGATTAGAGCGTACCGAGTAAACACCCGCATGCCATTCACTAGAGGCAATTTCGCACTTTCCACCAAATCAGTAAAAAAAAATATCTGCTCCCGGAGACCTCGGGCACCGCAGCACACGCGGTGAAACCCGAGGCCATCACAGATCCGCATAACCGCTCGCTTACCGCCGCGTCACAATGATTTCAGCATACTGGGAGGGCACCATCATGGTTCCGTCGGTCGCCACGTTAAAGCGCGCGATGGTATCCAGAATCTCGTTGTGGAGCGCCACCTGGCCGGCCTTGTCGAGCGCGAGGAACGCCTTATGCACCGGGCCGTAGAAGGTCCGAAAGAACTCGATGAAGTGCGCAGGCGAGCGATAGCGGAAGTTAAATGACTTCAGCTTGATCGTAATGTCCTCCGCAACGGCGACAAACTGCTTTTCGACCCAATCCTTATCGCCCCACAAAGCTGGTGATGAGACGCCGGCCGGCGGCGGGACATGCCGGCCCAAGGTCTTGAAAAGCGCACCGATAAAGCTCTCAGGCGTCCAGTTCGCCATGGCGATCTTACCGCCAGAGCGGCAGACCCGCGCCAGTTCCGTCGCTGCTTTCTGCTGATTGGGGGTGAACATGACACCGAAGGTCGAGACAACCAGGTCGAAGGAAGATTCCGCGAACGGCAGATTTTCGGCATCCGCTGTCTGGAAAGACACTTCCAGGCCCTCCGCCTCTGCACGCTTGCGGCCGCCCTCGAGCAGGCTTTCCACGTAGTCGGTCGAGGTCACATCGCACCAGCGGCGCGCGAAAGCGAGGGTCGCGTTGCCATTACCGGCGGCGACATCCAAGACGGAGGCACCTGGCGCAGGATCGGCCGCTTCGGCCAGTTCTTCGCCGGTAATCTGAAGCGTCACACCGATTTTCGTGTAATCGCCGGAAGACCAGGCAGCGTTCTGCTTGCTTTTGATGGCCCCGAAATCAGGGGTGGAAGAATCAGTCGCGGGGCGTTTTAGAAGGGTCACATTCATATCAGTCTCCTTGTTTCGCTTCGGTGCTGCGAAGGCGGTAAAAAAGTGGATGGGATCGATTTGGACGTCGTTGGGCATGGTTGCCTCCTTTATTGCCGACCGTTGTCCGGGCGGATCAGCTGCGGTTAAGCTCAGGCCGCGCGCTTATGCGGCCAGGCAAAATGCTCGGCGCTGCGCTCGACGCGCGCGATGTGCTGTTTGATGCGGGGGTTCACCCAGTCGGGATCATGGATTGGCGCCATATGGCCGAGGCCCGGCAACATCACCAGCTCTGCGTCCTGAATATGTTCGAAGACCAGGGTGGCGGTGCGTTGCGCAATCGCCGGCGATTCCATTCCCGTCAGGACCTGGGTCGGGATCTCCAAGCGCTGGAGATCTTCGAGCCGCCAGTACTCGGCAAAGCCATTCATAAAGTCTGCAATGACAGATGCCGTCGATGCGATCAGCTTGCCGCGCAGTGCGTCCGTCATGGCATCCCAAGCGCCCTGGCCGTTCCAGAAGTCGATAAAGGACTTGATGCCGGGACCCTCGGCGCTGTCTGCCTCGCTCTCGTGCAGGCTCAGCTCAACCTCTTTCAAAGCGGCCAGCAGCTTTTCATCCGCCGGGTTGTCCTTCCGCAAAATGTGAAAGGCCACCGGCTCGTAAAGGGTCAGGCTCTTGACCAGATCAGGACGCATCAGAGCGATCTTAAGGGCGACGCCGCCGCCGAAGGAATGGCCGATCAGATGCACCGGCTCGCCGAAGGTGGCGATTTCCTCGATGATCGGCTCGGCAACCGCCGCCATCCCACGCCGGAAGGCACTGCGTTTGAACTCTGGCCCGTAGCCGGGCAGGTTGTAGGCGAAGACGTCGTGGCGGTCGGAGAGCTCTGAAGCCAGTCCGCTCCACTGTTTTCCGTTCGATGCCGAAGAATGCAGAGCAACAATGGGAGCGTGGTCTGCATGATTGATATTAAGATGGTGGGCCATCGGTTTCGCCTCGTTGCGTTGTTCGATGACCTCTATTTGGACCTCGCGTGTTTCAACTGATTGTCACACCGCGTCCTATCGCGTTTCAGTTGTTGCGAGAGCCGAAAAATCCGCGATATCGGTAACTATTGTTTTATTTCAATATTTTAGACAGATTCACGTTAACCATCTTTGCCCCAAGACTGAAACAATTGAAACAATGGAGTGGCGATGAGAAAACGGACTGAAACAAGCGTGCGGTAAGGTTTTGGCATGGAAAACCAGAAAGACAGCGAGGAAGACATCCGCCGCGCCCGCGATTTGTTGCGGGATGCGATCGAATCTCTCAGCGAAGGCTTCGCGCTCTATGACGACGATCGCCGCCTGGTGATGTGCAACCAGCGCTACAAGGAGATGAACGCGGCGGTCGCCGATATGCTGGAGCCCGGCCTGGACTGGGAAATCCTGATGCGCGAAACCGCGCGCCGCGGCGTCTATGCCGACGCCATCGGCCGGGAGGATGCCTGGGTCCAGGAACGGCTGCAGACCACCCACAACTATGTCGACGAATACGAACTGACCCATACGGACGGCTCCAGCTATCTGGTTTCGACCCATCCGACCAAGTTGGGCGGCTTCGTCGTCACGCGCTCTGACGTCACCGAACGCAAGAAGGCTGAGTTTATCGAGCGCGAAGGCGACCTGCTGGTCCGGACCGTTCTGGATGCAAGCTCCGCGATCGTCATCATGGCGCGCACCGGCGACGGGCAAATTCTCTATCGCTCGCCCGCCGCGCTGGCAAAGTTCGGCAACACCAAATCAGCCAGGGAGCATTACGAGGACGTCGACGAGCGAGCCGATTTCATCACCCAGATGCTGGCGGACGGACAGGTCGACAACTATCGTCTGAACGCGGTCGCCAAGGGGGTTGTCTTCCCCGCTTCCATCTCTGCGCGCTTTGCGGAGTTCCGGGGCGAAGAGGTGATCGTCACCAGTGTGATCGACCTGACCGAAGAGGTGAAATCGCAGGAACTGGTCAAACAGGTGCTGGAAGCCTGCCCCGTTCCGCTGCAGATGACCAGCGCCGAGACCGGCCAGTTGCTGTTCACCAGCCTGGCAACCGCCAGTGAAAGCAGCCGGGCCGCGAGCTACAGGTCCTATTTCAAGGATCCCGGAGGCCGGCCCAAGTTTCTCGCGGCGCTTCGTAAGAAGGGCTGGCTCGACAGCTACCGGACCGATTTTGTCGACCGGGATGGAAGAGCGTTTCCTGGCGCGGTATCGGCCCGGCTTATCACCTTCAATGGCGAAGAAGTCATCGTCTCCAGCACCCGCGATCTGACCGACGAGCTGGCGCTGCAGGACGAACTGGCCGCACAGCGGGACATGCTGTTCCAAAACGAGAAGATGTCGGCGCTTGGGGAATTGCTGGCCGGCGTCGCGCATGAGCTGAACAACCCTCTGTCCATCGTGGTCGGGCATTCCCTGATGCTGCGCGAAGAAGCGAAGGACGCCGAGATCCTGCGCCGGATCGACAAGATCAGCAACGCGGCCACGCGCAGCGCCAAGATCGTGAAGACCTTCCTGGCCATGGCCCGGCAACAGCCGACAAAGATGGAGCCCGTAAGCCTTCATTCCGTTGTCACGACCGCCATCGACGTCGCCGGCTTCGGGCACCAGCAGGAAGCCGTGCAGATCGTCTCTTCCGTTCCCAGGGAGCTGCCGAACATTCGCGCCGATGCGGATCAGATCACGCAGGTGGTCATCAACCTGATCATGAATGCGGTGCAGGCCATCGACAGCTCGGGGACCGGCAATCGCGTCGAGGTCGCTTCGCGCCCAGACGAATTGGGCAATGCGGTCCAGCTCGTGATCACCGACAACGGCCCGGGCATACCGGAAAACCTGAAGGCGCGCATCTTTGAGCCCTTCTTCACGACAAAGGAAGTCGGAGAGGGCACGGGCATCGGCCTCGCCTTCTGCCACCGCATTATCCATTCGCACGGCGGGCAGATCTGGCTGGACCAGCATCGCGCACAAGGCAGCCGCTTTTACATCAGGCTGCCAATGGCAAGGGACCGGCTTGGCTCGAGCGCGACGGAAACGGCCCGCCCCGAGGAAATCGCCTCGAAGAAAGCGCTGGTTGTCGACGATGAGGTCGACGTCGCCGAGTTCGTCTCGGAGGTGCTGGCGAATGAGGGCTTTGAGGTCACCACCGCGCACTCGGGACAGGAAGCGATCGCCTGCCTGGAGAAGGACAGGTACGATGTTCTGCTCAGCGATCTCAACATGCCCGATGTCGATGGCCGCGGCCTCTACAATGCCCTCGTCTCAGACTTTCCTGACCTGGTCGATCACTGCGCCTTCATAACAGGCGATACGATGGGCAAGGCCTCCCAGGCGCTTTTGAAAGAGCTGGACCGGCCCTACCTCGAGAAGCCGGTTTCGCCGGACGAGCTGCGCAGTCTCGTCTATGGAATTCTCGGCGATACAGCCCCAGACACGACGAATCAGGGTGACGCGAAAGAAGACGGATAGATGGACAACAAACCCATAGATATTCTCGTCTGCGATGACGAACAGGACGTTCGCGAGATGCTGCAGGAGTATCTCGACAAGCGGGGCTTCAACGTCACGACGGCGGGCAATGCGCAGGAGCTTCGCGCGGTGCTCGCGCGCAGCAACATCGACCTGATCATTCTGGACATCAACATGCCGGGCGAAGACGGCCTGGCCGTCCTCAGGTCCCTGCGCACGGACAACCAGGTCCCCGTCATCATGCTCACCGCCGCCGGAGAAACCGTCGACCGCATCATCGGTCTCGAGATGGGCGCGGACGACTATCTGGGCAAACCCGTCGACCTGCGGGAACTGGAAGCCCGGGTGAAAGCCGTCCTGCGGCGCAAGGGTGAAATCGCCGACAAGGCTGAAGGCCCGGCCAGCGCGGACACCGAGCAGTTCGGCGACTACCTCTTGGATATCCCGGCGGCCAAACTCACGGCAAGCGACGGCACCGAGCTGCCCCTGACCGCCATGGAATTCAATCTGCTCAAGGTCTTCGCGCAGAACAAAGGCCGGGTTCTCAACCGCGACCAGATCCTGGAACAAGCCCACGACCGCTCCTGGGACCCCTTCGACCGCAGCATCGACATCCGCATCTCGCGCCTGCGCCGCAAAATCGAGAGGAACCCGGAGAAACCGACGATTATCCGCACCGTCCGGGGGATCGGGTATGTGTATGATCCGAAGTCGTCATAGCTGAAGAACAACGGCGCGCCCTCACAGACAGCCCTCGCCGGCCGACCGCGCGAGATGCTTGATCGGGCCAGGACCGCGGATCTGTGTTCTGGGACTTCGAGAGACAGCCGCGATACAATCGGCAAAGTGCTGGGAGCGCTCCCGGGGAACGGGGCACCGTCTTTTCCTTACGCGCTGAGGCTTACGACAGCACCGAAACGCCAGAACATAGCAAAGGTGCCATAGTGTTAGACGCTTTCCTACGAGCCCTCAAACCCAGTAGAGCGAAGGTTCTTTTCTTAATCCTGATCGCGGTGCCGTCTTTCATTTCATTCCACTGGCTTCAAGAATTTGACATTGAACGTTCGATTTACCTGACGATCGGATCTCTGGTCTGGGGCGCTGGCCTCATTGTGGTGGCTGGTATCGTCTTCCAAGCCGATGTTAAAGGCGAGAAATTCTCTATATTCGGGACGGTGTTCCTGGGATTTTTATTCACCCTTGCAGGCACTGCCATCATGCTCATTCCATAGGGCTGGATATGCTGGTTCTTACGACCCGAACCGCATCGAGCGAGCCATCCCGCTAGACCTGGCGCAGGTTATAGGCAGAGTGATGCTCTGACAGTCGTCTTGGGCGTGCAGCTGACGACTACCAGAGCTGAACGACTGCGCCTGACAACAACAAGTCTTTAGCTTGATCTAAGCCGTCTGAACCAACCACAGGTACCCTAATCCCAGCGGAACAAAGCTTGCGATCGCTGTTTTGAGGACGATCTGTCTGTGGAAAACCGCATGATAGGCAACAACGGCAGTGTTGGCTGCCAGCAGATAGGGGAAGACCAGACCCAAGTAATAGGGCAATGGAAAAGCTTGCAGAAACACTGAGGCAAACACAGCGATTCCGAAGGGGGTCGCAACGAGAGGCATCACCCAGAACGTGGTGAGCAACTTATCCATGTTTCTGATACATCGCGTCCTTGATAGCGCTGTCAGCGACCAACGCATGACACGAGCCTCGCAAGACCCACACCCGGTTACATCGCGCCGTAGTTGGGGCACGTGAAGCATCGTACACCGAAGTCCCATTGGGGCAGACCATCTCACTATATCTGACCCCAGTCACTCACACTCGTCCTCGACAACCGGTATTCTCGGCGACAAAAAGGGATCCAACCTTGTCTCGCATTCACCTCTTCGAATGACATTCACGGAGAAAACTCCCCACCCATTCGGGAGCTCTGTATCTTCATCATGTTCGTAGACCAGCCCATAGGCACCTTTGAACTCCGAGGTCACAAACCTAAGCAACTCCTGCAGCTCAGTCGCTTCGGAGCGCCTCCGGTTGGGAATGGCATTCAGGGTCAGAGTATAAAGACCATTGAGAAGCAGAATTGCCGCTTTCCCGGATGGCCAGCGAAGCTTGTTCAATCGACGTTGGAGCTCCTGGCATTTTTGCTCCAAACCTCCCTCGTCAATTTCTCGTGTCGATTCAACCAGTTTAATCCAGCCATGAAACTCGTACATAATGTGCCACTCTATAGTCTCGAGAGAATTAGACCTGAGGAGCAGCCTCGAAAACTCCGTATCTGCGTAACCCGATGAATTTATCGAAGCCTAAGCCTGCTCATTAATTACATCAGATGCCCCAGAAGCGCCCTTGCCGCCTCTTCAACTCTGTCGAATGTTGCCTCAGAGACAGCGGACTCATTTTCATCAAGTGAACCCCAAAATTCGACCCAAATCCGGCCCGAATCTAACGATGCCTCCGCACAGTTACTCGCACCCAAAATATAGAGAAAACTGGCATCGCCATCGCCGCGTAGTGACACTTTCAGCCCCTCTTGGCTCAAGCGCGCTGCTAGCTCTGTCAGCAACTCCATGTCTTTGGCATCCATAGAAACTCCGATTCCAGCTGTCCTTTCGGTTTCACACGCGCTTGTGCGCGCTGAGCGATTGAGCACCCACAAGCCAATCGAACGGTTTCAGCAGCGCTCTACAGGGCATGCGAAATCCGCAAAGCACCGCTAATCACCTCCAGCACAGGCGTATCGTCCAGATTCAGCAATTGATAGTGCTTGTATGGATGATCGGACGGAGCCGGCCTCTCGTAGGCAGATTTTAGTGCCTGCGCGAGCAGCTCGCTATGACCTTCGAGTTCACGCAGTGCTGTCGTATCACCGCAATCGCGATCCAGGAAAAGGATCACATCGCCAAAGACCAGCTGTAGGCGGGTTCCGTTCCATGTCAGAAGCTCGACAGTGAGCTCATCGCTGTCTCTTCGGTAGGATACAAGCTCAGACTCAGCCAGACCAACCGGCGTATCTACAGTTTTGTATTGCATGGCGAAATCCAGGAGCCCTAAACGACAACTACTTTAATTCAGCGCGCCCACGTGTCGGCCTACCAGCGTTGTATAGCTCCACGATGCTCATGAGCGAGCGAATGTTAGCTTGGCATGATTTAAAGATCTCAGCATCTTCTCCATCCAACGAAGAAAAACTGCCCAAACGACCGGAAAGCTCCAACAAGCTGCTTTTGTCTAGCCTTCCAGCCTTTGGATCAGAGGCATTTGAGGTAACGAGACCGACTAAATGAGCGTCTAGCAGTGCGAGATCCTCTACCCAGTCTGAGAAACAGTCGTCCTCAGGAAAACCCGGGAAAGGGATCCGCATGTGAGCTTTGATCGCTTCCGTAAGTTTGTTCGTCGCTGAATCCACGGCAGTCACCGATTGAGCTCATTCCCCAGTCCGTCTCACCAGCTTTCGCACGGTTTCTAGCCAAACGTCGTCATTGGTTTCGATGCGTTCGTAGCCCTGCCAATGCGGTGTCCCAAGAAACAGAAGATATGTGTTTCCAACCGTGAAAGTCGGGCGCAGAGCGCAGTCCGGCTCGTTCCATTGCCGCGCCCATTTTTTCTTCCAAAAGCGCGGGTCGCGATGCCCTTCGAAGTCTGTTTCGTAGCTTCCGCCTCCAAACTCGTTGACATCAATCACCTGCGACAGGATGAAGCCGTTCGGTATCGTAAAATGGAGAGGCGTGCGGCCCTTTAGCGACTCAAGGCGCACGAACTGCATCAGTTCGTGCTGCTTCTTCCAAACCTTAGCGGTTTCGCCAGAACCGCCCAAAGCCTTGGCAAGGACAATGGTTTCGGTCCTGCGCACCAGCTCTTCGTGATCCACGATCATATGGGAAGGTGGCACCAGGCAGGCAAAAGCGGCCATCGGAAATGATAAGAAAAGCAGAACGCAGGAGAACAGCTTTTTGTTCATGACGCTAACCTGTCTCCGATTTCCAACCGAGATAGAGAGCGGCGCTTGTTAATAGGTGCACGAAGGCGCCAGCAACCTTGCATCAATTAAATATTATGTTGTCTAATCGCGAGTGTTTTGGTCAAGCTCCGGTTTGTACGTCACCGCCGGTATCATGGTTGTCTACGCGGTCTGATGGGCCTTTCATGAGGCTCGCCGCAGGATGGCTTCCAAGAGGTCCAGGCTTCCCAATGTCCCTGCCACGCGTTTGTCCCTTTCGGGGCGCAACAATACTTGCGGGATGAGCCCGAGCCTCGCGTCCCGGCGGGGACGGAACTGGTCTTAGTGTATTTGGTGCCTTAGGCGGTTTCCTCCTTCGTCCAACGGAATTCGCTGCCATCGACCCAGATACGGTGCAGGACCACAGCAAGCTTGCGGGCCAGGGCCACCCGAGCTTTCTTGGGGCCGATGCGGGCCGCCTTGCGCAAGGCCCAGGCCTTGGGGGCCGACCAATTCTTGGTCCTGACCATCAAGGCATTAGCCGCTTCATAGAGCATGTGCCGCGCGAGCGCATCGCCCCGCTTGGAGATCCGGCCGGACCAGTCGACTTCACCCGATTGATGACGCCGGGGGGTCAGGCCGAGATAGGCACCCACCGCGCTTGAGCGGGTAAAGCGATCCGGATCGTCGATGGCGCTCACAAAGGCCAGCGCCGTCATTGGGCCAACACCGGGGACGCTCATCAGGCGCGTGCAGACCGCAGAGGCCGCTGCCAGAGCCTTGATGTCACGTTCCAGCACCTCGATCTGAACCAGTAAGCCACGGCGGGCCTGCAGCAGAGGCGCCACGGCCTCTTCCAGTAAAGTTTCCTTACCCAGCAACTCCCACACCCGCGCTTCGAAACCGCGCCGGCTGACCATCCCAACAGGAAGACCAAAACCCCGCAACAGCGCCCGGATGCAGTTCTCCAGATCGCGCCGCTGCTTCGCCAGTTGCTGACGGGCCAGCAAAGACGCCCGCGCCAGGCGCGCTTCCGGCCGCTTGGCGGCCACTTCCCGGTACCAGCCGGTGCGGGCCAACTGCGCCAGCCCTTCCGCGTCATTGGCATCGCTCTTGTTCATCCGGCAACTCAAGGCCGCTTTGGCGCGTCGGGCATCGACGATCACCGCCGGCACACCCAAAGCGCTCAGTTCGCGTTGCAGCCAGCTCGATTGTCCACCCGTCTCCAGAACAACCACCCGGACCTCGGGCGCAAGAGACCTGATCGCCGAAGCCAGAAGATCCGGACGGCTCACTTCCCGGCGCCGGCCAAGAACCTTACCTGCCTGATCGACCAAACAAAGATGGGTTTCTTTCAGGGACACATCCAAACCGATATAATACTCCATGGTCGCGCTCCTTCATGGCCTAGTGGGACTGCCTCAAACACAGACCCCGTACTATAAGCCTCGGAGCGTGACCAGCCGCGATTACGGCCATGTCCCGGGAATTTAAAGGTACAGGCAGACCGGGCATTTCAAATGGGAGGAGTTTCGCTACGGTAGGATAGTGATTTCAGGGCAACGTGTTCGCCCGCCCCGTTGTTTTGGGTTCGGTTGCGGGAGTTAAGTACTATATCCCCGGAACCTCCAGTTTAGTTAAAGCGGCGTATCTCACATCTTCGTCCGGATCTTTTGCCAACCGCATCAATATATCTTTAGGCGTCTTATTATTCCAAGCAATCCCTTGTCTAACGATACTCGCGCCATCACTGGAAAGCTCTTCAAACAACGCCCTGTCAAGCTTTCGCTTGTGAGACACCTCTTTTCGGACATACTTGTCAGGGTCTTTTGCAAGCCAACGTAAAATAGATATTGGTATTGTTTTATTTTGAACAACACTAAGTGTCATTTCCGGATATCTTTCAACAATACTTCTCCAAACAGCCTCGCTCGCTTCATCTGTTAATACTCTCTTGCGTTGGTCGAGATCATCATGCTCAAACAAACTAAAATACTCTTCTGGTGACGAAATCATATCAAAACTCACTGGCGTTTAAGTCTTTGAACGATATGATTTTTGATGCGCTTGACTTGTGTTTTCCAACAATCTTGGTCCCATACTGATCTGCATCAAATTGCCATACGAGATTATTGCCTTCTTTTCGGTACACTTTCCAAGCGGAGTTCCCATGGCCAGCTGTATCTCTTGAGAACCAAAGACCGTCGGTTCCTTGATGGAATTTACCATAGCGATCATGCTTGACCGTTCTTACCGTACGCTCTTTCGTGACTTGCCAGAGTCGGTGCCCACAATTTGCATTATGCACCCAAGCGCCATCTTCACCTACGAAATAGGTGTGGAAGTCGGCGACTTCGAAATTGTAGGCTGGAAATGCACCGGGACGTTGCATAACCGACTGAACAACAAGGTCTTCGCCCTCTATAGCTTCGATCTCATCGTTAGCTGCAAGAGCGCTTGTCTGAACCCAGCCTTTCCCTTCGACCCAGAAGGGATGCTCGGCGGTTGCCTCGATGATGTCCACCTCACCATCCGAACCGACCAAAGCCAAATCCAGAATTGGCTTGTCCTTACTTCGAAAGAGGTGAACAACAGGCTTCCAAGCAACCTCGCCAGTCTTTTCATCCTTAGCAGCAACCAAATCACCGACCCGGATCGCCTCGATAGGTCTCAAACCGTCTTTGGTGTGAACCAGTGTACCAGCGCGGAAACTGCAGACTCTACCTGCGAGCCTGCGCCCAATATTGGCGAGACCAACCCCTTGGCCGGCTCCTGGTGCAGCAGCGGCGAGGCTGGCTCCGGCGCCAACGTAATCACCACGAGCAAGCGATATGCCAGCGTTCAGGAGGTCGGCGGCATTGCCGACGACCGGGATCAAGCCGACAACATCAAGACCAAGTTGGAATCCGTCTAGCCAACCGCCACCGGGTTCTCCGCCGTCACTTAGCACTGCATTGTCGTTATAGAGTCTCGAGAAGGCGCCAGTAATCGCTCCGTTGGTGAACTTGCCGCCGCCGAGTTCCTCACCAACGCCGCCGGCCACAGCCGCCGCTGCGACACCGACTCCTGGATGCGAATACTGATCGACATAGGAAAGTGCCGGGGCAACAAACTGCGTGAAGGCGCCAGCCAGGAAACCGCTCTTGAATTCGCCGCCGCGCAACTCGCTGATGGCACCGCCGACGGCACCATGAGCGACAGTCTTGGCAATATGCTGGAACGACAAGAATACAGGGGTTTCATGGCCGAGCAACTCACCGACACCATGGAAGGCCAAGGCGCTTGCTACGGTTATCCCCGCCGACATGAGGGCTTGTCCTAAATCCCCTCCATTTGCCAAGGTCACGAGGCCGGAGAAGGCCGCTGACAGGAGAACACCTCCAGGGCCAGGAACCGCAATGTTAATGGCTATTTGAACGACCGCTGTGACAATCTCATTTTGCAGGGCCTTCTTGACCAGGGAGACGAACCCTTTGAACGCCTTCTTCGCGACGTCTGTGATCTTTTTGAAAAGCTTCTTAAAGAAGAACCCGGAGGGATCGGTATAGCTAAGCGGGTTGTTTTTGACGTAGGTGTAGCGATTGAAGGATTGCGTATCGCTCGGCGCTTGCACGTGTGGATCGGCCGAGAGGAAGCGTCCCAGTGTTGGATCGTAGACCCGGCCGTTCATGTGAATCAGCCCGACCCCGTCCAGATGCTCATGCCCCGTGAAACCTCTGGGGGTCTCGTTCGGTATGGCCGGCGTGCCCGCAGCCCAGTCGCTCTGCCGGCGTTTGCCGTGGGCGTCGTAGGAGAGATGCTCCGTGACCACACCCTGCTCATCGGTGATGGATTCCACCGAGCCAAGATGGTCCTTGTGCAGGTAACGGGTCTTGTTGGTCAGGCTGTTGCCGTCGTCGATCTCGGTGTAGATCGCCACCGTGCCGCCGGCGCGGATATAGTGCACCAGCTCGTCAGGCTCGTTCAGACGGCTGCGTTTTTCGTAAGAGCCGCCCACGTAGGTCGTGGTGGTGGTGATGCCGTTTGTCTGCGCGTTCTGCTGGATGCGGCCACGGTCCGGACCGTAGACGAATGAGGTCCAGTTACCGGTGGCGCTGTCGGCGATGTTCTGGGGCTTGTTGAAGGAGGTCCAGGCCGTGGTCCGTCCCGCTCCCGAGATCATGCTGCCGTTGGCGTCGTAGGTGTAGGTGTTGGCCCCCGCCGTGGTGACCGCGTGCGGTCCGGCACCGTTCTGGCCGTAGAGATAGTTGCCTACATCCGACTTGAAGGTGATGTTCCCCAGGGCGTCGTAGCTATAGGTCGTGGTGTTCAGCGTCGAGGTAGTGCTGGTATCGGTCAGCGTTGTTGAGAGCACCCGGTTGAGGCCATCGTAGCCAAAGACCTCCTTGCGGTTCCGGGTCAGGTCCTCCCGCTCCTTGAGGTTCCCCAGGGTATCGAACACGAAAGCCAGGTTCTGGATGTTCGTACCGCTCTTGGTCGTCTGGATGGAATCCAGCAGGGCCGTGGCAGGATCGTAGGCCCGGCTGGTGACCACGCCATTGCCCAGGGTTTCCTGCGTGACCATACCCTCGGCATCGACGGTGTCGGCCTGCCAATAGACCGTGCCGCCCAGAACCTCGGAGACAGATCCCAGGAAGCCATTGGCGGTGTAGTTGTTCTTAACCGCAAAGCCCGAGGGATAGGTGATGGTGTCCGGGCGTCCCTGCGCATCATAGGTCAGTGAGGTGTTGTAAACCGTGCCGGAGATGGTTGTGGCTGTGGTGTCGGGACGACCCAGGGAGTCGTAGGTCGCCACCTCCAGATAGCCGTTGGGGCCGGAGACCTGATGGATCTTGCCGATGCCTTTTGTGGCGGTGTCATAGGTCCAGGTGGTGGTGCCCTCGGCCTCGACCCGGCTGGTCATGCGGCCCAGCACATCGTAGGCCATGGTGATGACCTGGTTCTTGGCGTCGGTCTGGGAGGTCAGTTCACCCAGGACGTTGTAGCTGTAGGACCAGGTGCCCATGTCCGCATCGGTCATGCCGGTCTTACGGCCCCGCTGGTCATAGGACAGGGTCGTGATCACGCCGTTGGCGTTGGTCTCCAGCAGGTTGCCGTAGGCGTCGTAGCTATAGGTGACCGTCCCATTGAGGTGATCCTCGGAGAGGACCAGTTCGCCGATGGCGTTCTGGGTCTTGGTTTCGGTCTGGAACAGCGCGTTGGTGGTCTGGGTGCTGAGCCCGCCGTAGTCGAACTCCTGGATGCCGCCATCGGGGGCGATGACGCTCATGCGCCGGCTGAGAACATCGTAGTGGGTGGTGGCCCACTTGATGTCGTTGGCCGCTGTCCCCTCGAAGTAGGGCCGCGAGACCATGTGGGATTCGCCCCGCGGGTCGTAGCGGGTGTCCACATAGATCTTGGTCACACCATCGAAGGCGATGGACTCCGTGCGGAAGACACGGTTCATCTTGTCGTAGTACTGCACTGACGGCGTATTGAGCGCCGTGCCGCCGGCTGTCAGGAAGTCCTGTGTCGTGATCTTGTAGACCGCACCGGGTTGGCAAAGGGCATCACAGAGCTCGTAGGCGATCCGGCTTTCGGTGCCGTCGGCGCGCAGTTCCTTGGTTTTGCGCCCGAACCCATCGTAGAGCCAGGTTGTCGTGATGCCGTTGGGGCCGGTCAGGCTGGTGACCACCCCGAAGCGGGCATCGGTGACCATGGATTCGCTGTGGCCCAGCGCATTGGCGCTGGAGAGAGGGAACTGGCCGTTGGCGTCGTAGGTTGTGGTGGAGGTTCGGGCGGTAACGCCGGCGCCGTCGACCGTGACGGCGGTCTCGTTGCCGAAGACGTCATATGTGTAGCTGGTGGTGACCTTGAGGGCCGGCAGATCCGGTTCGATGATTTCCTTGGTCAGCAGGCCGTTGGTGGCGTTGTACTCCCAGGCGGACTTGCGGGACTGGCTGGTCGTACCGCCGGCCCCGTCGGGACGGGACTTGGTCACCGTGGTGCTGGTCACCCGGCCAAGGATCCAGTTGACCTCGTCGTTGTCGTAGAGGCTGGCCGTCTCAGTGGTGAAGACCTGCCCACCGGTCGCGCCCGTGGTCTCGTCGGTGACAGACTGGGTGACGTTCAGGGCATTGCCGTAGTTGTCGTAAGTCGTGGTCGTGGTGGTGCTGGAGACCAGGAAGGGCGTATTAGTGCTATCGGCGATCTCATAGGCCTTGGAGGTGGAACTCGACGCATAGGGGAAGAGCACCGAAGGTTGACCGGTCGCCGTCCCGTCAAAGATGGTGAGCTGCGCGTAGGTGCTCGCCACGTCCTTGACCAGGTCGACCACCGCGCCGTTGTCCAGGCGTGTGACAGAGCTATCCACCTGCCCCGTGAAGGGATAGGTCTGATTGTAGGTCGTGGTCGTTAAGATCCCGGTCTGTTCGTCCCGGGCGGTCACCGTGCGGAAGCCCAGGAAGCCTCGGCCAAGCCTGTTCACCTTAGCGCCGGCATAGGTGTAATTGATGGCCGCCTGGCCTTCCAGGTTGCCTGGCGTCTCGGTCTTGCCGTCGTCCTGACTCACCGATGAAACCACATACATCGGCGCCTGGATGTCGATCTCAGGATGCCAGCGGTCGCCACCCTTAGTGAAGACACTGCTATCGGTCAGCGGCTTGTAGGTGATCGAAGCCATCCGGCCCAGACCGTCCTCAGCAGAGACGAGCAGGTCTACGGGCTCCGGATTGTTGACCTTCAACATGTAAGAAGCTGTGGCGGCATTGGTGCCCCGCGCCTGCATCAGAATGTCGGCGGCCCCGTCGCCGTCCTCATCAACCACGAAGAGGTTCCGGTGCTCCGTCGACCAAGTATCAGCCGTGATGTTCTGAACCGAGCCAAAGCCACTGCCGTCGTTTATGAAAAGGTAGGAGGTATGGTTTTTGGTCTTACCCTGCAGCAGGATGTCGTCTAAGCCGTCGCCATTGTAGTCGAAGGGAACCAGGCGGCCACGATTCTGGCCCACCGACGGATCCGAAGTCGGCGCGACATGTGAGAAAAAGGCATTCTGGTTAAAGCCGTTGCCATTGTTCACCAGGATCAGACTGGGGGTGTTGTCCCCATTCACTCCTTGCAGCAGCAGGTCGGTCAGACCATCGCCATTGTACTCGAAGGGGATGATGGTGCGCCGGTCCGCCGACCAGTGCCCCATGTCCATATTGCCTTCCGACGAAATATGGATTGCCGGGTCGTAGCCATTGCCATTGCTCAGCACGATGTAGGTGCCTTGAGGCGTGGCCTGCTTGGTCCATTGCAGCAAAATATCCGTCAGGCCATCGCCGTTGTAATCCATCGGGATGGCGTTGCGGTTGACCCCTGCCCAGGTGGTGTAGTGAAGGGTACTCGAGGGAGAGACGTTGAAGGCCGAATGGAACCCGCTGTTTCCATCGTTGATCAGAAGATGGCTGTTGTTGTTGTAGATAATCGACTGGACCAGGATATCGGTTAGCCCGTCGCCGTTGTGGTCGTGGAAAATGAGGTTCCGATGCGAAGTGGCCCACATGGCTGGGCCCATGCCCCAGCTGTTGGTCACATCGTGTTGGTTGTAACCGCCCTGACCGTTACTGAGCAGAAGGTAAGTCTTTTGGCTCGAATCGACGCCCTGCAGCAACATATCGTCGACGCTGTCGCCATTCATATCCAACACGTGAAGCCGACGCCGGTCTGCTGACCAGCGACTTGCACTCATAAACCAGCTCTGCGTGATGTCATGCCGCGCGGCGTACCCGCTCCCACCCTCCAGCAAATAGGTTTTCTGGGAGGTATCCTTGCCCTGCAGGATAACATCGGTCTTACCGTCGCCGTTGTAGTCCAGCGTCGCAACCTCGTGATAGGCATCCTGCCAGCTCGCGTGCGTGATGTTGCTGGTGTGAAGGCTGCGCGGGTGTCCCGAATAGGTGAAGCTGTGCGGCTCCAAGCAGTTGTTGCTGGCGTCGCACTCGGTCACCGAGGTCAGTCGCGAGCGGCCCGTGGCCGTGCTGTATTCGTAGGCCATGTTGTAGCGCTTGACCAAGGTGTCAGCGCCGCCATGTTTGGCGTAGGTCTCAATCGCTTTGAGACGGTTGAGAGTCTGTGTCCGCACATCGGCCATGTAGTGCACGCGCGTGTCGGTCCGGGCTTCGTAGACAAAGCGCACCGAAGCCGTCGGCAGGGTCCCCGCCGCCGTGTTACCCGCGTAATCGATGCGGTCGATCTGATGCACGTTGTTGGTGGTGTCATCGCTGTAGCTGAGCGTCAGATAGTTCCCGACCCGATCCTCAATGCGGCTCACAGACCAGTAGCGCACCGTCTGCTGACCCGGCACTTCGACAGCGGAGTCCGCCGTATTTCCATAGGTCATGATCTGACCCGACTTGGTCCAGACCTTGAAGTAAGCCGGACCGGTCCCGACCGTGCCGTAGGACACGATTTTGGAGAAGGACGCAAGCTCTGTGCTGTAGGTCGTACCGTTGGCGCCGTAGACGCCACCGTCTGTGGCCACCAACCGTTGCCCGTCGAGGCAGAAGCGATCGTCGGCGCTGTAGTCCACACCATCGATCTCATTGTCCTGAGCAAGCGTCTTGCCGCAGCGGTGAATGACCGAAAGCCCACCCAGGGACCAGCCCACACCGAGGATACCGTTGTCGCCCCGGCTGCCGTAAATCAGCGAAAGGCTCGGCGCCATGCCCGCCACCCCCGGTGGCACGGAGATGGGAATGGAGTAGTTAGCCGAACCGCTCTCGTCCACCGCGATGGCGCCTGGTGTCACACCCGCGACCGTCGTGGTCTGCGCCGAAGCAGAAGCCCCAGTCAGCAGGAAACCAACCGCAGCCACGGCCGAGAGCAGCAAACCACTCCGCGCCTTGGCGGATTTGGACCCAAAAGAAGTCAGACGAGTTACCGAGACCATCGGCTATTCCCCCAAAGGAAAACCACACAAATGTAAAACCTGAGGCGGTAAAAGGCCTCAGGGCACAAAAAAGCCGGCCTCGCGCGAAGCCGGCTTCAGCGTTCCAGTCTGGCTACCTGCCTGACCGATGGGGCAGATCGAATACCCATCGGCAAGGCGAGCAGGAGCATCTCGCAAAGATTGCGTCACAAAAGCGTAAAGCATTACGCTCATTCACCTTTTTTATGACAATGCCAGACCCGAATTACAGCCTTAGGTTAGATCACAGCAAAATCACAGGCAAGTGAGAACAACTACCAAAAAGATAATTCTCTGTGGATAAATCAACTTATTAACCATAAATCAATGACTTATTATGGTTGCATAAAATCAGAAACACAGCTGAACTCAGACACGGAGTGTTCAACATAAAAATGTTGACTATAATTTAAAGTACGTACTTTATATCAAAGATGAACAGGATCGCGGTCGATATCGGGGGGACCTTTACGGATGTGGTGCTCGACCGCGGTGAGCGGCTGGAGAGCACCAAGGTTCTGACCACACCGCAGGCGCCCGAAATCGGGGCGCTGGCGGGGATCGAGGTTATCCTGGCCGCGGCGGGGGATGTCGGCTTTTCCGACCTGGACAGCATCATTCACGGCACGACCCTGGCCACCAACGCCCTGATCGAGCGCAAAGGCGCGCGGCTGGCCTTCGTCACTACGGAGGGTTTCCGCGATGTGCTGGAAATGGCTCATGAGCGGCGCTTCGATCAGTACGATCTGAACATTCAACTGCCTGAACCGCTGGTCGCGCGCGATATGCGGTTTTGCGTCGATGAGCGAACCGACGTGAACGGCAGAGTGCTGAAACCCCTGACAGCGGACGCCATGGCACAGCTCGCCGACCGGCTGACAGGTTTGCAAGTCGATGCCGTGGCCATCGGCCTTCTGCATGCCTACGCCAACCCTGCCCACGAACGCAAGTTGGCCGCATTCCTGGCAGACCGGCTCGGGCCCGGCGTCACCATATGCCTCAGTTCGGAGGTTTCTCCCGAAGCCCGCGAATACGAGCGCTTTTCCACGGTCTGCGCCAATGCTTACGTGCGCCCGCTGATGAGCTCCTATCTCGACCGCTTGTATGCAGAACTGGCTTCACGCGGCTTCGCCGGGTCCTTTTTCATGATGTTGTCCGGCGGTGGCATCACCACCATCGAACAGGCGAAGCGCGTCCCGATCCGCCTGGTCGAGTCGGGGCCCGCGGGCGGCGTCGCGCTGGCGGGCCGGGTCGCCAGTGAGATCGGCGCAAGTAAAATGCTCGCGCTGGACATGGGCGGGACCACCGCGAAGATCTGTTATCTCACCGACGGCAAACCGCAAAAGACCCGCCGCTTCGAAGTGGGCCGGGCCTGGCGCAATCAAAAAGGCAGTGGCCTGCCGGTCCGCATCCCCTCGGTCGAACTGGTGGAAATCGGGGCCGGCGGCGGCTCCATCGCGCGCCGGGACTCACTTGGACGTTTGGCTGTCGGACCGCAGAGCGCCGGCGCGGAACCAGGCCCAGCCGCCTATGGCCGCGGCGGTAAGGGCGCGACCGTCACGGATGCGAACCTTCTGCTTGGAAAGCTCGATCCGACAAACTTCGCGGGCGGTGCTATCGTCCTGGATGAGGTCGCGGCTGCACGCGCCTTGAAAGAGACGGTGCAAAAACCTCTCGGCTTCGCGGATAGCGCCTGGGCCGCGGCCGGCGTCGCGGAAATCGGTGAGGAAGCCATGGCCAACGCGGCGCGGGTCCATGCCATCGAGCTGGGCCGCGACGTGACTGCCTGTACCCTGCTGGCCTCCGGCGGCGCGGCCCCACTACATGCCGCGCAGATCGCGGAGAAACTGGGTATCGAACAGATCGTGATCCCCCTGGCCGCGGGGGTCGGGTCGGCTGTCGGCTTTCTGGACGCACCGCTCGCCTATGAGATTTCCCGCTCGGTCCTGCGCGATCTGGATGCTGCGGAGCCCAATGATCTGGCCATCTTGATCCAAGAAATGATCAACGATATCCACACCGTTCTTTCGCCAGTCGTGACCGGATCCGACCGGATCGAGACCGTGATAGAGGCGGAACTGCGCTACGTCGGGCAAGGCCACGTCTTTACGCTGCAACTGAATAAAGCACCTGCAACACGCCATGACCTGGCCTGCCTGAGGCAACGCTTCCGCCGGTCTTATGAAGCTCACTGCGGCTTCGCCATGCCCGCCATCGCCGTGGAACTGGTGGCCGTCAACGTTGCGAGCCAGGTCACGTCCAGCCGACAACCCGATGCCAGTAACGTCGCGCTGGCGGCAGAAGGTGCAATAGCGGAGGGAGAGCGTGACGTATTCGAGTCCCGCGCCGGTCAGCGCTGTGCCTATGCCGTCTACCATCGCGAAAAGCTGCAGGCGGGTATGCGCTTTTCCGGCCCCTGCCTGGTACAGGAACAGCAAACCACAACCGCGGTGCCCAGCGGTTGGGACGGACATTGCGACAGGAACGGGCATCTTCGGCTAACGCGGCGGAGGCCGGCATGAGCGACGACCGCCGGATCATCGCCATGAACCTGGTCTGGAATCGCCTGATCTCAGTCTGCGAGGAACAGGCCAATGCCCTGCTGCGAATGGCCTTCGGCGCCATCGTGCGGGAAGCGGGCGACCTTTCGGCGGGCGTCTTCGATGCAAACGGCACAATGCTGGCCCAGGCGGTGACAGGCACGCCAGGCCATGTCAACACCATGGCCGCCTCCGTATCCGCGATGCTGAAGATCTTTCCACCGGAAAGCCTGAGCGAGGGGGACGTGCTGGTCACGAACGACCCCTGGGTGGGCGCGGGCCATATCTTCGACTTCGTGGTCGTGACGCCGGTCTTTATCGAACAGCTTATCGTTGGCTATCTCGCCTCGACCTGTCACATCGTCGACGTGGGTGGCATCGGCTGGTCCGCGGAAGGACGCTCGGTCCATGAGGAAGGTGTCCTCATTCCGGTCACCCACCTGCGGCGCGGCGGGGAATTGCAGGAAGCACTCTTGGGGATCATCACTGCCAACTCGCGCGTTCCGCTAGAGGCCCGCGGCGACATCCTGTCGCTCATGAGCTGCAACGATAGCGGCGCGGAACGCCTGATCGCGCTGATGGCGGAATTCAACCTGGAGGACCTTTCCGAAGCGGCGGATTTTATCTTCGCGCGCTCTCGCCAGGCCACGGCAGAAGCGATCCGCGCCGTGCCGGACGGAACTTACGAAAACAGCCTACGCCTGGACGGATACGACAGCCCGATCATCCTTCGGGCGAAGATGGAGGTGGCGGGTGGTGAGATCCGGGTCGATTTGGATGGCTCGACACCCGCGCTCGACCGGGGCGTCAACTGCCCCCTGAACTACACGCGGGCCTATGCGACCTTCGGCATCAAGGCAGCGATCGCACCGCAGATCCCCAACAACGCCGCCTCGCTGGAAGCCATCCGGATCTCTGCGCCCAGCGGCCTGGTGGTCAGCGCCGAACGGCCGCGGCCCGTCACCGCGCGCCACGTGGTCGGACAGGCCTTGCCCGACTTGATGCTGGGCTGTCTTGCTCAAGCCCTGCCCGGCCAAATCCTCGCGGAAAGCTCCGGTGCGCTCTGGACCATGTCGCTTTCCGGCACCGGCGATGCCCCCTTTGCCTCACTCAATGTGGCGCTCGGCGGTATGGGCGCGCGCCCATCCAGCGACGGCCTCTCGACCACGGCCTTTCCTTCCGGCGTCGGCGCAGTGCCGGTGGAGGTCGCCGAGGCCGCGGCGCCGATCCTCTATCACCGCAAGGAGTTCACGCCCGACAGCGGCGGCGCAGGTCAGTTCCGTGGCGGCCTGGGACAGACCATCGTCCTGGGATCGGCCCGAAACGAAGACCTGACTCTCTCCGCCGCAGCCTTCGAGCGCCTGACCAGCGGCCCGGCGGGACGGGAGGGCGGCCAGGAAGGCGCGAAAGGCCGGGTGGAAATCACGGACGGCACAGTGGTGCGCGACAAAGGACTTTACCGGATTCCCAAAGGTGAGACGGGAATCTTCCAGACACCGGGCGGCGGCGGCTTCGGCCCACCCGGAAAGAGAGATCGCGCGGCACTCGCCCGCGACGTGGCGCAAGGTCTCGTCAGTCAAGAATCCGCCGAAAAACTTTATAAAAATTCGACCGAACAGGAGGACGGAAAATGACATTCCTTTCAAAGATAGCCGCAACGGCCGCAGTAACCCTGGCCTTAAGCACAACTACCGTCATGGCGCAGACCAAATGGGATCTCTCGACAGCCTGGCCCGCCAGCAACTTCCACGCCAAGAACGCCATGGACTTCGCCGACGCGGTGCGCGAAGCCACCAACGGTTCGGTGGACATCACCGTGCACGTCAGCGGCGAGATCGGCGTCAAGATCACCGAGAAACTCTCGGCGGTGGAGACCGGTATTGTTCAGATGGCCGACATGCTGCTGTTCCTGCAGGCGGGCGAGGAACCCCTGCTGTCCGTCGACACCCTGCCCTACCTGATTCAGGGGCAGGAGGAAATGAAGGCCTTTCTGGAAGTGGCCGGGCCGGTCTACGACGAAATCGCCGCGCGCCATAATCAGAAGATCCTCTACTACGTCCCCTGGCCTTCGCCTGGCGTCTACACCAAGAGCAAGGTCGAGAGCGCGGACGACATGTCCGGCCAGCGGATTCGCGCCTTCAACGCCGCCAGCTTTGAGTTCCTGGAGAAGCTGGGCGCCGCGCCGCTGGAAATGCCCTGGGGTGACGTCGCGCCGGCCTTTGCAGCGGGCACAATCGACGGAGTCGCGACCTCTTCCTCCTCCGGTGTCGACGGAAAACTCTGGCAGTTCTCCGAGCATTTTAATCCGCTGAACTGGAGCACCTCCACTGATGCCGTCACGGTGAACCTGGATGCCTGGAATGCGCTGAGCGATGACGAACGCGCGGCAATCGAAAAAGTCGCCAGCGAGATGGAACCGAAGTTCTGGGCGGTCTCGGCCGATGAGGACAACGGCAAGGTCGCGATCCTGAAGGAGAACGGCATCACCGTCAGCGCCGCCGATGACAGCCTGAAGGCCAAGATGGCCGAGGCAGGCAAGGCCATGTGGGCCGATTACATGGCGCGCGTGCCGGAATCCAAGGCTATTATCGACGACTACTCGGCCAAGCTGGGTAAGTAAGACGAGCAGGCACCGCACTTCGGCAAGCGGCCGAATGGCGGTGCCACCCCGACCCGGCGCGTGGCCATGTTGAAGCTGTTCCTGCGTATCACCGACCGAACCTCTAAGCTCGCCGAGAGCTGTGCGGTCCTGCTGCTTTTCGGCTTCTGCACGCTAAATGCTTGCCGAAGTCTTCGCCCGGGGTTTCCTCGCGAAGAGCTTGCCTTACTCGTGGGAATATGCCGCCTTCCGCCATGGGGGCGGTGTTCCTGCTGGCGGCCGGGCGGGCCATCCGCACGGGAACTCATGTACGGGTGTCATTGGCGCTGGAACTGACACCCGCACCGCTCGCGCGCTTCATCGGACATTCTGGCGAACATCGCGGCCATCGCCATTGCGGCTCTGTTGGTCGCGGCGCTCTATAAGAACCTGTCTCTGTCAATCGACCGTGGCCTCACATCGCCGACGGTCGTCCGGACCCCCTTGGCGATCCCGCAGTTCGTGCTCTTGCTGGGCGGGCTGCAGTTCTGCCTGGATCTGATCGCCCGCCTGATCCGCCTGCTGCAGGGCGAGGTCACGGAACTCAGGGACCTGGATGCGGTTCCGACGGAAGACTCGCAACCCACCACAGTCGGAACAAAGGGATCGGGTCATGTTTGAGACCGGCCTGGTCGCGCTGCTGCTGTTCATCGGCTTTCTGGGGGGATCGGTGTGGATCGGTCTGTCGCTGTTCGGCACCGGCTATATCCTGCTGTCTGTCTTCAAACCCAACATCCCGATGGACATCTTTTCCGGGAAAGGTCATCTGGAACGCCACCACCTCCTTCGAGTTGCTGTCACTACCGCTCTTCATCCTGATGAGCGAGATCCTGGTGTCGGCCCGTCTCGGCCGCTCGCTCTTCGACGGTCTCTCGCCCTGGGTCGGCCGGCTGCCGGGCGGCCTGGTACATGTGAACGTGGCCGGTTCCACCCTCTTCGCAGCGGTCTCCGGCTCCTCGGCCGCCACCACCGCCATAGTCGGGCGCGTCACCCTGCCGGAGCTCCAGGCGCGGGGCTACGACCGCAGCCTCGCCATGGGCTCGCTGGCCGGTGCCGGGACGCTGGGTTTTCTCATCCCACCTTCGATCATCATGATCATCTACGGCGTGGTGGCGGAACAGTCGATCCTCGAGCTCTTCGTGGCGGGTGTGATCCCAGGCCTGGCGCTGGCGCTGCTCTACAGCCTCTACATCGCGGGCCATCAGCTGGTCACAAGATCCCAGCCGCCCAGCGAGCGCCCGGACTGGCGCGCGTCTAAGCGGGCTGCGGAAGATCGGACCGATCCTGGGGCTGATCGCCGGTATCATGGTTCGCTCTATCTGGGTCTGGCCAGCCCGACGGAGCTGGCTGCGGTCGGCGTGCTGGGCGCAGCTATCTTTGCCGCCCTCTCCGGCAATCTCAAACCTCGCCAGTCTGATCGCGGCAGGGCGGCGCCGCGGTGCGGACCAGCGCCATGATCGGCCTCATCATCATCGGTGCGGCACTCCTGAACGCTGCCTTCGGCTTCCTGGGTATTCCCAAGGCCATCGCGGCGGAAATCGCCGCGCTCGGCCTGCCGCCCTTCGGCCTGATTCGTCATCCTGCTGTTGTTCTACGTCGCCATCGGCATGTTTCTGGACGGCGCCTCGATCATCGTTATGACCCTGCCCATCACCCTGCCGCTGGTTACAGCGGCGGGTTACGATCCGATCTGGTTTCGGGATCTTCGTCGTGGTAGCGGTGGAGATTTCCCAGATCACGCCGCGATCGGCTTCAACCTCTTCGTCATCCAGGCCCAGACCAACGAGACCATCGCGGCCATCGCACGTTCGGCCTTGCCCTTCTTCGTCATTTTGCTCACCTTGCGCTGATCCTGGCTCTGATCCCGGATCTCGCCAACCTGGCTGCCGAGTACCATGTAATGGCGACGACCCTCCATGAGCGTTTGAGCTCCGACCTGCTGAAGAAAATCGCAGCCACGAATGGAAGGTCGGCGACCGCCTGCCGCCGGAGAAGGATCTGGCCGAACAGCTGGGTGTCAGCCGTGCCACTCTGCGTATGGCCTTTTCGGAACTGGAGTCCAAAGGCGTGCTGAAGCGCCGCAAGCGGGCCGGGACAACCGTCATCTCCGACCGGCCCCAGACGGTCTACCGCCAGGTGACCGGCGGACTGCATGATGTCCTTGAGTTTTGCGAAAGAAACGGATCTGCATGTGACCGCCATCGAGGATGTCGCCGCGGAGGACTGCCCGGAGACGGCCGGCCTGGAGAGCGGCACCGGCTATTGGCTGCGTATCACCGGCGAGCGCCGCCTGCTCGACAGCTCTGAGACCATGGCCTGGACGCAGATGTTCGTGCCTGGCCCCTTCTCCGGCGTTCGCCCACTGATCCAGCCGTCACCCAAGCGGTCTACGCCTTGATCGAAGACGCTTTCAAAGTGAAGGTGACGCGCCTAACCCAGTCCGTCAGCGCCCTGGCCTGTCCCGCCGCCGCGGCCGCCGCCCTTCGCGTGCCCAAAGGCAGCCCGACGCTGCATATCGAGGGCGCAACTCTTCTCAGAGGACAAGCGCCTGATCGAGGCCACCAGCACCTATTTCCACCCGGCGAAGTTTCAGGTCCGCTCCGAAGTTGAGATCGTTTGAAGAGACGAGTATGGCGCAAGCCGTCCACCTGCTGTTTCAGCACGGCAGCGCTGCACCTGAGTCCAACCCGGCTTTACGCAATCCTTCAAGAAAGTAGAGATCGTCGTTGGGGTCTTTGTACATTGGCCGCAGGGCCCAACGGGTGGCAAATCCGGTCTCGCAGCGTTCGCATTCCTCCAGGGCGGCCCGTGCCTGATCCTCGTGACCGAGCTGTCCGAGGCGCGGAGGAGCGAACCAGATGCAGCCAGCCGGATAGCCGAATTGCCGCTGCACCGCGCGTTCAGCCCAATGGGCCGCTGTTTCCGGGTCACGCGCGTTCAGATAGGCCCGGGCTATCATGGTCAGGATAAAGTGGATGCGCGGGTCCTGTGGGTTGAGCGCGAGTGAGCGCTGCAAATGAGGAATGCCTTCGCGCGGCCTGCCGGCGTAACTGAGCGCGATCCCGAGCTGAGAGTATGCCAGCGCGTTGCTTGGATTGATGTCGATCGCCCGCTGCCCGGCGGCGATGGCCAGATGGTATTTGCGTTCCCAGACGAAGGCGAAGCCAAGCAGGCAGTGGGCTTCCGAGTTTGAACGATCGAGTGAGATAGCTCTCTGGGCCGCGGCCACCATGGCGTGGATGGCGGCCTTGCGATCGTCCGCAACCTCAAACCCAGAGGTCGCGGTGATAGCTGTAGGCCAGGCCCGCGTAGGCAGCGCTGTAGGCCGGATCCAGCTCCGCCGCCTGTAGGAAAAAATCTCGGGCGGCGCCGTTGTCCTCCTTGGAAAAGTGCTCCAGCAGCGCCCGGCCCTTCAGATAAAGGCTCCAGGCGGTCATGTCTTTCGGACGCAGGTCCTGGCTTCGATGGCGCTCGGCGCGCTCAAGCTCCGGCGCGATGGTGGCGGCGATGTGGTGGGCGATCTCGTCCTGCAGTTCAAAGACATCCTCTATTTCCCGATCGAACTTCTCAGCCCAGAGGTGATGGCCGCTGTCCGCGTCGATGAACTGCACATTGACCCGGACCTTGCTGCCAGCACGGCGCACACTGCCCTCCAGCACGTATCGGGCGCCGAGATCGCTGGCCACAGCGCGGATATCCGGCGACTTGCCCTTGTAGGCGAAGGTCGAGTTACGGGCGATGACGGGAAAGGAGCGCCAGGCGGCTAGCAGGGTGATGATATCCTCCGTCAGGCCATCGACGAAATAGTCCTCATCCCCCTCCTCACCCAGATTATCGAAGGGCAGAACCGCGACCGCGGGCTGGTCCACTTCGCCGGCCGGTTTGATGCCACGCCCCTCCGGCAGGGATACCGCGGGCGCTTCACCCGCTAAGCCAGCCCCATTGAGGCCAACCCGCTTCAGCGCTACCCGATAGATCCGCATCGGCCGAGCGATGTTCTTCAGCTCGACCTCGCCAAGCGGCTCAAAATCGAATTCCGGACTTGCGGCGACATTGCTGTAGACCATCTCGGACACGCAGATTCCGCCCGGCGTCGCCTGGGATTCGACCCGCGCGGCAATATTGACGCCGTCGCCCAGATAATTGTGATCGTCGACGACCACATCGCCCAGATGCAGACCGAAGCGCATCAGCATCTGGCGCTGCGGCGGAACGCCGTCGTTCACGTCGTGCAGAAACTGCTGGATCTCGACCGCTGCGCGCAGGGCGTCGAGAACGCTGGAGAAGGCGAAGATCAGACTGTCGCCGGCGCTGTTGAAGAGCCTTCCCTGATGATCGGCGGCGACATCTAGGATGAATTCGCGATAGGCGGTCCAGTTCTGCACCGCCAGGTCCTCGTCTTCGCCCATCAGCCGGCTGTAGCCCGCCACGTCGCCGGCGAGTATCGCCACCAGTTTCCGCTTCATTCCCTTGCCCCATGAGTCAGCAAAACATCATGGCGACAACTTGGCATGACGCGCCCGCGCGCGTGAGTAAGTCACGGTGACATGGCCGCCATAGCGGCGGTGAAACAGCCAGGTGGAGAGCTGCTTTGACAGCCGGGGTTATCCGGTCAGGGGTTGGGATCCGGTACCTGCAAACCGGCCTTGCGCAGGCCCTCGGCCACAGCCTGCATCAGATCCAGCGGCAGGTTCCAGAAACTCAGGCTCGGCCAGATCTGGGTCACGATGTCGGGCGCAACCTCCAACAGCATGTCGCAGGCCGCGCGGGCCTCATTTTCCCGGCCGAGCTGCCCGTAACACATGGCAAGCGCCAGATAGTTCCAGAAAAAGCCGGTCATGCGCAGTTGCAGGGCTTCCGCCAGAGCGGCTTCGTACCGGCCTTTCCAATAGAAATCGATCACTGCAGCCGTGTGAAACCAGCCGGGATGCGTCGGGCTGAGCGCAATCGCTTTGTTGGCCAGCGCCATGCCGCGTTCGTCCTCGCCGATGCAGACCAGCATCGTGCCTAGGTCGGAAAGCATATCGGCGTGATTGGGGTTGAGCGCGATCGCGCGTTCACTGGTGGCCCTGAACTCGTCCATTTCACCGCGGTGAAAATGGGCACTGAAGAGAAAGTGATAGGCCATGGAGTTTTCTGGATCGAGCCTGACTGCCCGTTGCGCCGCCGTCAGCGCCCGCTCCAGCGGGTCGCTGCCGTTCCGCAGATTGAAGCCGAAACGCAGTTCGTCCAGATAGACCGCCGCAAGCGCCGCCCAGGCACTGGCATAGCTTTCGTCGCGCTTGACCGCAGCCTCCAAAGCCGCCCTCACGGCGTGGTGCCCTTCGCTGGAGTGATGCATCCAGTAGTCATAGAAGCGCAGGACAGCATCGTAGGCTGTCAGATCCTGCGAAGCTTTGTGATGGGTGCGCTTCACTGCGGAGCGCGCGAGAACGCCGTAAGGCTGGCCGACCGCCGCGACGATACGGTCCGCGATATCATCCTGGATCGCAAAGAGGTTCTGCCCAGTCAGATCCCGGTCGTAAGTCTCTGAAAAGAGGTGCGCGCCGTCCTCCGCATCGATCAACTGGCCGGTCACGCGGATCAGCTGCTCCGCCTTTCGGACGCTGCCCTCGAGGACATAACGGACGCCGAGATCCCGGCCCACGTCGCGGATATCAACCCGCTGGCCCTTGTATTTGAAGGTGGAGTGCCGCGCGATCACGCGCAGGTCGGGAAAGCGGGTCAGATCATTGATGATCTCCTCAGTGATCCCATCGACGAAGAAGTCCTGACCCGCGTCGCCGCTGAGGTTCTCAAAAGGCAGCACCGCGATGGAAGGCCCCGTCGGAAGGCGCGCGGCGGACTCCTCCGGTTCCGGCAAGGACACAACCTCCGGCGCCGGAACCACCTGCGCCACCGGGACGGGCGCCGGTTCGGGAGCCAGTTGCAGGCGGCGGAAAACCGGTACGTAACTGCCTTTGGGCAGGGAAATCCGGACCTCGTCCGTACGGCCTTCGGTCAGGTAGTAGCGTTCGAGTTGGCGGCGCAGGCGGCCTGCTTGGACCCGCACAATGGTGTTGGTCTGAGGATCGAAGCTCTCGTCCCGGCCGAAAACCTCGGTCGCGATGGTGTATTCCTTCAGGCGCTCGGCGCGGCCCTTCAAAGACTCTTCGACGACGAAGCGCAGGAAGCCCTTGATCCGGTCTGACTGGGCAAGATCAGCACTGGTCAGGATGCGCTCGAGCTGGCCGAGAATCTCTTCCGGAGCCGGCGATTCAGTCTCCGCGGCCGGTTCTGTCAGGGGGGCGTCTGAGCGGGCCATAATCATCAGTCCTCAAATAGTGTCTCAAAGGTATCAGCCCCTCGGAAGCCTGTCGACGACAGCCTGCATACCGAAGTGTGCGTAGGCGTGAGTCACGGTGACAAACTCCCGAACTCCCCCTGAAAAGCCCAGATTTGGCCCAAGAACGGACCAGAGCCGGTCCGGGACTATTCCGTGAGGGGAGAGATTATGACAAACGAATTCACCGGATATCGGCACAGCCGCGCCAAGACCGCAATCAAGGGCGTGATAGGGCTTGGCTTCCTGCTGTCGGCCGCATTGGGCCTGACCGGATGCGACAAACCCGTCCAGGCCGACAAGAACGTCATTCGGGCGATCAAGTGGATGAAGACCGAAGAGGGAATCGCCCGTCAGGAACGCCGGATCGCCGGTATCGTCGAGCCGCTCCAGGTCACCCGGCTTGGCTTGGAAGTCGGTGGCCGGATTCAAAAGCTCCACGTCAAACTGGGCGACCGGGTTAAATTCGGCGATCTGCTGGCGGAACTGGATCCGCAACCCTTCCTGCTTCAGGTCCGTCAGGCCCGGGCCGAGGTCGCCGCCGCCAACGCGGCCTACAAGGAGGAACTGCAGAACCTGGAGCGGCAGAAGATCCTCTACAACAAAGGCTGGATCGCGAAGGCGCGATTGGACAGCGCCGTGGCCGGCCATGACGCCGCCCGAAGCCAGCTCGGCGCCCGTCAGGCGCAGCTGGATCTGCGGCAGCGGGACCTCAATCTGTCAGCGCTCAAAGCGCCTTTTGACGGCGTGGTGTCGAAGAAGATGATCGAGACCTTCGAAGAGGTCGCGGCCGGACAGCCTGTCTTTGAACTGAACGGCGAAAGCAGTTTCAAAGTCACCCTGCGGGTGCCGCCGACGATGATCGAACGGATCGTAAAAGGCCAAGACGTCGCGGTTCAGTTCCCTAGCGAAGCACGCCTGACCCTGGCCGGCGAAGTCACCGAAATCGGCACGCGCGCCGAGGCCGGTAACGCCTTCCCAGTCACAGTTACACTGAGAGAGAAATCCGAACGCCTGCGCGCCGGCCTCTCCGCCGAGGTCGCCTTTACCTTCGACGAAACTAGTCAGGCGAGCACCGGCTTCATGGTGCCCATGGGCGCCATCCGCGCCGGCAAGGGCCAGGACTACCACGTCTTTCGTTACGATGCGGGAAGCTCGACTGTACAACGTGTCCCAGTGAAGATCGAAAACCTGCATGACAATGAGGTCCAGATCACCAGCGACCTCAAAGCCGGCAGCATCATCGCGACCGCAGGTGTCGAATTTCTCTCCAACGGTCAGGCAGTCCGTCTGATGGACAGCGACGTGCCTTACGGTGAAGGAGTGATCCAATGAACCTCACCGGCTTCGCCCTGAACAATACCCGCCTGACCACCCTGCTCGTGGCCATGCTGGCCATCGCAGGTGTGCTCCTGTTCCTCAACTTTCCCAGCAAGGAAGACCCCGAAGTCACGGTCCGCGAGGCGGTGGTCGCCGCCTATTTCCCGGGCATGGCCCCGGAGCGGATTGAAAACCTGATCACCCGTAAACTGGAGCGGCAGATCCGCCTGATCCCCGAGGTCAAGAAGATCAAGTCTAGCTCCAAGTCGGGCGTGGCGATCATTCATGTCACGGTCTACGACAAGTTCTTCGAGATGGAGCCGATCTGGCAGAACCTGCGCAACAAGATGGCCGAGACCCGGCCCGAACTGCCTCAGGGCACCTTAGGGCCTTTCGTCAATAGCGAGTTCGGCGACGTCAACGTGGCGACCATCGCCGTCACCGCCCAAGGTTTCTCTCCTGAAGAAATGCGCAAGGTCGCGCGTGACATCCGCGACGACCTCTACAGCCTCGACGGCATCCGGCGGGTGGAGATGCACGGTGTGCGTCAGGAACGGATCTTCCTGGAGACCACCAACGCCCGGCTGGCCCGCTACGGCCTTTCGCCCGATGAACTGATCGCGACGCTCGAGGCCCAGAACATTATCCTGCCCGGCGGGCGCATCGATGTGGGCGGCTACAGCATCGTGATCGAACCGAGCGGTAACTTCGACTCGATCGAGGACATCCGCGAGACCGTGATCACCATTCCGGCCACCCAGCAGGTCACCTACCTGCGCGACGTGCTGGAGGTGCGCCGCGCCTACGAAGATCCGCCGCAGACGCTCGCCTACTTCGAGGGCAAACCAGCCATCGTGCTCGCCGTCTCCATGCAGAAGACCGGCGTCAACGTGCTGGATTTCGGTCCGCGGCTGAAGGAGAGGATCGCGGAGATCGAAGAGGAACTGCCGCTGGGTTACGCTCTCGACTTCGCCACCTATCAGGCCGACTACGTCAAGGACTCGGTGGATGGCGTCACCCTCAACGTGTACGAGACCCTCGCCATCGTGCTGGGCATGGTCATGCTGTTTTTGGGCTGGCGGACCGGCCTGATCGTAGGCTCTATCGTGCCGCTGACCATGCTGGTTTCGCTGGTCTTCATGTCCCTGGCCGGGATCGAGCTGCAGCGAGTCAGCCTGGCGACCATGATCATCGCGCTCGGCCTGCTAGTCGACAACGGCATCGTCATCGCCGAGGATATTGGGCGGCGTATGGCCGAGGGCGCGGAGCGGCGCGCGGCGGCGCTCGCCACGGGCAAGCAGCTTTCCCTGCCCCTCCTGACCTCGTCACTGACCACCATCCTCGCCTTCATCCCGCTGATGCTGGCAAGCGACAGCTCCGGCGAGTACATGCGCTCCATGTCGCTGGTGATCATGATCACGCTGCTGAGTTCCTGGGCGCTGGCCATGTGCTTCAGCCCGCTGCTCTGCGTCTGGTTCATGGGCAAACCGAAGAAGACCCCGGAACAGGCCAAGGCTGCCTACGACGGGCGCATCTATCAGGTTTACCGTGGCTTTTTGAAGTTGCTTCTGCGAGCCCGGATCCTCTTTGTCGGCGCCATCGGTGCAGGCCTGGTGGGCGGATTCGTTCTTCTCGGCATGGTGCCGGAACAGTTCTTCCCGGAGTCCTCGCGCAACCAGTTCTATATCTATCTGGACCTGCCCAACGGTGCGACCAGCAAAGCGACCGACGAGACGCTGCGTCAGGTCGTGGGGTGGCTCAGCGACGAGAGCGAGAACCCGGAGGTAACTTCGAACGTGGCCTACGTGGGCTATGGCGGCCCACGGTTCTTCGTGCCTTTGGCGCCACGGGACGAGGACCCGCATGTAGGTTTCATCCTGGTGACCGTCACCGATGCGGAGGCCGTCGATCCGGTCCTGGAGCGGACCCGCCGGCATCTCGCCGCAACGCATCCCGAGGCGATGGGGCGGCTAAAGAAATTCTTTCTGGGCAACTCCGAGACCGGCCTGCTGGAAGTGCGGGTGCGCGGGCGGAACCTGGACAAGGTTGCCGCTATCGGCGACGAGGTGGAGACCGCTCTGCGCGCCATTCCGGGCACGCTGGATCTGCACAACAACTGGGAAAACCGGACCACCAAGGTCCTGGTCAAGATCGACCAGATCCGCGCCCGGCGGGCCGGGGTGACCTCGGAGGAGATCGCCCAAAGCCTGAACACCTTCTTCAGCGGCGGACAGGTTTCCGCCTATCGGGAAGGAGATCAGGTTATTCCCATCTTGCTGCGCGCGGCAGACGCGGAACGCACCAACATGGACCGCCTGCGCTCCATTGAGGTTTACGCCACCGGGTCGCGGGAGAGCGTGCTGCTGTCCCAGGTCGCCGATTTCGTGCCGGTCAATCAGTACAGCCGGATTGAGCGCTATAACCTCAAACGCACCGTGACCGTGCAGGCCAAGCACTCCTGGATGCAGGCGGCCGAACTGGCGCAGGCGCTACAGCCGGCGTTACAGGAAATCGAGGACAGCTTGCCCGCCGGCTACAGTGTTGAAATCGGCGGCGAGCCCGAGGACGCAGCGAAAGGCGAAGAGGCGCTGTTCGAGTTCGTGCCGCACTGTCTGGCCTTCATCGTCGTGCTGCTGGTCTGGCAGTTCAACTCCTTCGCCAAGCCGGCCATTATCTTCATCACCATTCCCCTATCCTTCATCGGCGCGGCCATCGGCCTGCTGGCGACGGGCGCCTTCATGGGCTTCATGGCGATGCTAGGGTTCCTCAGCCTGGCGGGCATTATCATCAACAATGCGATCGTCCTGCTTGACCAGATCCAGGTCGAGATCGACCAGGGAGCGACACCCTACGAGGCGGTGATCAATGCCTCGGTCAGCCGCTTTCAGCCGGTGATGATGACGACCCTGACCACTATCCTGGGCCTGATTCCCCTGATGGTGCCGCCCGATCCCCTGTTCTTCGCCATGGCTCTGGTGATCGCCGCGGGTCTGTCGGTCGGCACCCTGCTGACGCTAGCCACCGTCCCCGTGCTCTACACGCTGTTTCACGGCGTCAAGATCCCGCGGGCCACGCCCGACGCCGGACCCGATACCAGTGCCGTCGCAGCGGCCGCAGCGGAATAGGAGGGACATTCCATGAAGGATGATAGCGGTCTCCTCGCAGCGAGGCCGGCAATCCTGCCCGCCGGGCCCAGGCGCCTGCGGCAGTTGGGTAACTACAGTTTCGCGCTGTTGCTAGCGTCGCTGGTTCTCCTGCTCCTGGCCTCGCCGCTGCTGGAAGGCGACGCCGTGGGGAACCGCTACCTGACACTGCTGTTCACTCTGGTTCTGCTCGCGGCTATCGCCGCGAGCAGCGTTCGGCGCTGGAGCCTGGGGATTGCGCTTTCACTGGCAGTTCCCTGGAGCTATCTGAGTTGGCTGCACCCGCTGTGGCAAGGCGGCGGCGCCGACATCGCGGCCAATCTCCTGTTCGTTTGCTTCGGGATCTTTGTCACGGGCCTCATCCTGACGCGCATCGCGAAGGCAAAAGCGGTGGGTATCAACACACTCTGCGGCGCGGTTGCGGCCTATCTGCTGCTCGCGATCGTCTGGGCGGTCTGCTACGGCGTCATCGAAGCGCTGCTGCCCGGTTCCTTCGGCTTTGAAGCCGCCGACTTCGATATGATCTGGAATCATCTGCTGTATTTCAGCCTGGTCACGCTCAGCACACTGGGCTACGGCGATATCACACCCCTCAGCAGTGTCGCGCGCATCTGGTCAGCCTTCGAGGCCGTTGTCGGAACGCTCTATCTCACGGTCCTGATCGCGCGCCTCGTCAGCCTGTATCGAAGCTAACAGCAAGCAGGCAGAGGCATCCTCGATATCACACGTTTCTGTTATCGACTATTTATTAGCTTGCTAATTAATAGTAAGCTATATATCTAGCTGCGCATCGCCAATCTATGAGGAACAGACTATGACTAACTTGCGTTCGGCGCTGTTCGGCGCCATCGCCGTAGCTGCAACCGCAGCGGTTTCGCTTGCAGCCGCGCCGGTTTCCTTCGCGGCCGAAGCCGCGAAGACGGTGGTCTTCGTGCACGGGGCCTTCGCCGACGGCTCCTCCTGGAACAAGGTCATTCCGCTGCTGCAGGCCGAGGGTCTGAAAACGATCGCCGTTCAGAACCCGTTGACCTCCCTCAACGACGACGTCGCCTTCACGGAGCGGGCGCTGAAGAATGCCGAGGGGCCGATTGTATTGGTCGGCCATTCCTGGGGCGGCATGGTGATCACCGAGGCCGGCGGTCATAGCAAGGTCAAATCACTGGTCTATGTCTCCGCCTTCGCGCCGTCGAAGGGCGAACACATCCACGACATCCTCGACGAAGCCCACAAGGTAAAGAAGATCCCTAAGGTCAAGGGCTTCGTGAAGCCCATCGTCGATGAAGACGGCTTCATCCGGCTGTCGGAAGAGACCATCATCAAATACTTCGCCTCCGACCTGCCCGCGGAAGAAGCCAAGCTGATCGCCGCGAGTCAGGGCAAGCTGCATAAGGACGGCCTGGATCAGGCGGTCACCAAAGCAGCCTGGGAACTCAAGCCCAGTTGGTTCGTGGTCTCCGGCAATGACCAAATGATTGCGCCTGATGTGATGCGCAACGCCGCAGCCAAAATCGAGGCCAAGACGGTCGAGTTGCCGACCAGCCACGTGCCGATGCTCTCCCAGCCGGAGGACGTGGCCCGGGTCATCCTGGAAGCCGCAAACGCAAAGTAATCGAGCAAACCCGCCGGGCGGTTCCTATGGACCGTCCGGGAAGGGCTTCACCATGAACAAGGAAGGAAAAGAATGTCGAGTAAACTCACTAAGCGCGCTACCGGTCTCGCACTGGCCGGGCTCATGGCCTTCGCCGGAACCTTTGCGCTAGCCGGCCAATCCGCCCGCGCGGAGGAAGTCAGGAAATCGATTGCGCCGGCCGGCGCCGCCGTGATCGCGCCCTATTCGCCGGCCATCGACTACAAGGGTGGACTGCTATTCGTATCGGGCAACATCGCCTATGTGGACGGCGCCATTCCGGCCTATGCGGTCGACGGCAAGGACGACGTCCAGGACCAGACCAAGATCGTGATGGAGAGCCTGGGCCGGATTCTGGCCGCCGCCGGATACAGTTTCGACGACGCACTGAAGGTCACGGTCTTCCTATCCGACATCGCCCACTACAGCGCCTTCAACGAGGTTTATGGCACCTACTGGCAAGGTGAAGCGAAGCCGCCGGCCCGCGAAGCCGTTCAGGTCGCGGCCCTGCCCGGCAACAAACCGGGTGCGCCGGTTCTGCTGGAAGTCTCCCTGATCGCGGGCAAATAGCGTCCGCGGTCCGCTTCGCCGCCCTTCCAGTTGCCGCTGTGCGGGACGGGAGGGCGGCCCTTTCTATTGCGCGAACTTAGTCGTTGTCCCGCATGAAGGCCTTGATCTTGTTCAACTCCGCGAGCAGCTTCTGCGCCCTCTTGGCGTCGACACCCGTCGCGCAACCCAGGCCGTGGGGAATATCCAAGGCCTTTTTATAGAGCTTGCGCCCCTTCGGCGTGAGGAAGACATGGACGCGGCGTTCGTCCTCGCTGCTTCTCTGGCGTGAGACCAGACCAAGCTTTTCCAGGCGCTGCACGAGGGGCGTTGTGGTCGCGGGCTCCAGCTCCAGCGCCGCCGCGATTTCCTGAACCAGAAGGCCATCCTGTTTCCAGAGGACCAGCAGCGTCAGATACTGGGGATATGTAACGCCCAGATCTTCCAGCAGGCTCACATACTGCCGGGTAATGGCCCGCGAGGTCGAATAGAGCGCAAAGCAAAGCTGGTCCTCGAGCCGCAGCAGCCCTTCCTTGTCGGTCGTGCAGGGTTTCATCTCATTCCAAACCGGTGATTACTTCGCACGCTATCTAATGCCGGCTGAAGCGAGCGGCAAGCGAAAAGACTTTTGGCTCTAGGTGACTACTCAGTCCGCATTCCAACTGGATGCCGTCACCTGAAGACGACCTCTGAAACCCGGCTTGGGCTTGTTTGACAACCCCGCCTTGAAGCCGACTGGAAGCTCGAACCGCAAACGTCCGGCCCCGAGATCTTCAGGCTCCAACAGGCGCTTCGCGACGCCAGAGCCCGACTCCGAAGCCAGGCCGTAGCGCACTGTGGTCTTCTGCGCGTTGGGTCGCAAATGGAAGGTGATGACATCCTTGAAGACATAACCGCCCTCGAAATGCTCATCGAGCCAGAAGCGGCGGTCGACCTCATAGACCGGCACCTGCATCCCGAGATCGACCGCGAAAGCCAGGGCCGTATCTCGGGAGCGTTCGGTCTTGGCGCTTTTCAGAAGATAGCCGCTGAAGAGGTAAACAGACTTCTGCTTGTGCACCAACTGCTCGTATGTCCGGCGGATAGCCGATTCTTGGGCGACCCGGCGCTCATTCAGAAAGACGTTCAAACCTCGCAAGGTGGCCGTCGCCTCGATGTTGTAGGCCGCGCGGACACGATCGCGGTTTTCACCAACTTCGTCTTCGATCGCCTTAGGCAAGGTAATCTCATCGACAATCAGGTTTACGTCGACCCGGACATTGCCGAACAGAAAGCGCCGGAGATTTTGATAACCTTCCTCGGAGTTGACGATACCGTAGTGTCCGCTGTGACTACGATGCGCAAAGGCACGCGGGCTGTGCATCACGCTTGCATTTTGCATCATGACCAACCCATCGCTGTTCGGACCCGTGCCCTTTTTCGATGCGCCAAAAAAGGCGTTGTAGTCCCGATAGTTGGTGCCGACGAAGGTAAAGAACCGGTCTTTGGGAAAAGCGCCATCGAGCGAGTTGACCGGAACATCGTCACCCGACAATGCAAGATACTCACGCATGTAGCCGCGATTGAAATTGCGGACATGCAGTCGGTCCAGCGATCCTAGATCCGGTACATTGAGGCCCGCGATGTCGATGCCGTTATGCGGTGTCGCGTAGGTAAACACCTTATCGACCAGTGAATCGGCTGGCAGCTGGGTCAATTCGAGCTCGTCATCTTTGCCGGCAATCTCCGTCGTCGAGAAGGCGTCCCCTGGCCCTCTGCGGCAAATATTCTGCAAATAACAGCGGCAGACCAAGCCCCCCATGGAATGCGCCACGAGATAAACCTTGAATTTGGATTTCGCCGCGGCGTCATCACCGCACACCTGATCACGCACCCGCAGTATGAACTTTCTCAGTTCAGCCGCGAAGCGCGGTATCGCCCGCCTTTCCCCCTCGCCCAGATCCTCTGAAACCGGTTCGTAGTAGCGGAAAATCCAAACAGACTTCGCCGGTACCGGCTTGTCCTGCGGAATCAGATCGCCATTTTGATAAGCGTCCTGATAACCCTCATCCTTCATTAGCCGGATAAGCGGTGATTCAAAGATGAACCGCGCGATTTTACCTTCGTAATCCTGACGGATTTTGGTGGCGCCGAGGTTGAACCCCATGTAAGGCGTCGCAACCGTATCTTCGATTTCGCCCATTGTTGCGGCATAGCCGCGCACATAAATGATGGGATAGTAAGGTGCATCAATTGTCATTGTTCCCCCTCCTCAAATCCACGCCCCGACGGCACTCCTGTTACCGAGCCTGCAAAGCTCCGATTCTGCGCAAGAATACCATATATTTTCGCTCATCCGCCCTTCCCATTGGCGGAGTCAGTATGCGCTGCTGTGCGATCGCTTCGCCAGGCTTCTATGTCGGCTGACATTTCTTCCGTAGATGGTTCGTCCCGTCGCGCTTCAAGAACCCGCCGGGCAAGTTCCGCATCATCGATCCAGCGGAAAAGCCGCTGTTCCTGCAGGCCAAGATGGCGGCGCAGAATGAAGGATGCGAGCCAGCCGGCATGAGCGATGGCACGGCTCTGTTCCAGGGCGCGCAGGTCGGCACGCTTTCCCTCACTCAAGGTCGCGGGATCAAGCGCCAGGATAAAGCGCTCGCCGACCGGCATCATATGCCCTGCCAAGGCCTTCAGATGCTGAAACTGCTGGGCCCGGCCTTCACTCAGGCGCCCGAAACGGCGCTGACGTGAAATCATGTGCCGGACCGCACTATAAAAGACCACGATGCCGACAAGGAGCAACAAAGTCGACGTCCAGGAGAGCTCAATTTTGAAGAGGGGCCCAAGACCGGAGAAGATCTGTACCTTTAGGGGCAACAAGCCCAACCGGAACAAAGATTGCCAGCGCGCCAGGTTGAGCGATAGGATAAAATCATCAGCGTTGCAAGGTGCCAGGTTTACCGGCCGCTCGAAAGCGCTGGCGATGTTGGCGGCATCGTTCCAGGCATTGTAGAAGCCGATACGGCCCTGTTCGTAGCGTCTGAAAACACCCGCCAGTTCCCGCTCCAGCCGCTGCAGTTCGCGTGCCGCATCGCCCCACTGAGCCGAGACCCGGCCCGGCAGAGGCCCTTTGCTTTGCGGACAGGTATAGCCGCTCTCGATCTCGCGCTGGCCGATGCGCCCGGCGAAGGCCGCGAAATCCGTCAGGTACCCGCCGATCCGTTCCGCCTCTTGCCCCAGTATTTCGTTGGTTGCACTCCGTACGCCTGGGTCGCGCGCCGTCGACTGATAGTAGAAGAGTGGAAAGGAACAGAGCACCAACACACCCGCCGCCCGGGCGAAAGACAGCAGATAGAGCGGCGGCCGATAGGACATATGACGGGCGGCCAAGCGGCGGACCACCGAGAGAACAGCGACGAACAGCACCACGACCGGCACCCAGATCACCGCCTGTTCATCGAAGCGATCAACAAAGAGCGCCAGCACGGCGATGGTCCCGATCGCCGTCAGGATCATCTCCAGGAGTCCGTCAAAGAAAAAGCGTATATTCATTCAGCTTCGCTGTTCATTTTGGAGCGCAATTCAATTGAATCACAGCGCATAGCGCCGCATCGGCGGTCGCCGTCAAATCCGCGCCATAGTAGTTTCCCGGCCCCAGGCTACCCCCGCCCCGGCCAGAGCCCAGTCGTGCAACGAAGGAGTAACGCTTCGTGCCGCGCACCACGCTGCCGGTCAGCCAAACCACCTTGGTCCGGCCGTTTTCCAGATCATGAGTGCCAGTCTTGCGCAGGGAAAGAGAAATGGGCATCGCGCCCGGCTTGAAACGGGTCGCACGCGCGGTGCCCTTTTCGCCGAAGATCGGCGCTTCCAGGCTGCGGCGGAGAAAGCGGCGCGCGCTTGGCGAGGCACAGACCTCGCGCACCACCTTGCGGACCTTTGTCTGCGGAGCCGCGGCAGCAGACGCGCCAGGCGCCTCAAGCAAGGTCGCCGGCACCCAGGGACCATCATCGCCCTGGATGCATTCCGCCACCGCATCCATCAGTTCGAGCAGTTGCGCCGGTGAGGCATGCACCTGCCCGAAAGCGACCGCATAGGCCGGCTGGATGTCATCGGGCGTGGTGAAGCCGAGGCGCGCAATCAGACCGGCAAGATCTTCCTGATCGCTGCGGCGCAGACGCCAATTGAAAGCCAGGTTGTGGCTGATGGCCATGGCTTCTTGCACACCAAGGTAACGGTGAGCGTTGCCGCGGCAATCCCGTACACCCGGGTCGCGGCCTGCCTTGAGGGGCTTGCCGTCTTTCGCGAAAGCGGCTTCGGGACACCAGCGCTCATCCAGCTTCGCCCGGTCACTGAGATGCAGCAGGCCGATGATCTTGGCGGTGGAAGCAAGCGGAAAGGGATCCTGCGCCGGATCGAAGCCGCCACGAGGCTCAGCGGCCGATCTAGCGTCTGGCCAGGCCAAAGGCGCTCCGTGGAAACGACCGGCTTGGGTGCCGTAGGATAGCAGACACTGCAGTCCGGTTTCATCGCGCACCGCGATGAGCAGCTCTGCGCCATCACGCTCCTGCCAGGGTTCGGCGAACTTAAAGCGCGCCAGCCGGCCGCGCTTTTGCGTGCGACGGACCGCGAGATCGCAGAGCCTCTGCCGCCGTCCCGTGAGGCTCAGCGCTAAGCGGTTTTCGTTGCCGCGGTCCGTCAGCATGGCCTCGAAGCTGGTATCTGCCAGGACAGCCGCAGCACCAGGCCCGACCAGCCGCACCGGACTGTTACGTCGGGCAAGGTTCAGATCGGGCGGTGTCATATTGCGCAGGCGGCGCATGACCACGGGCGCGTCGAAGCCGGATTTTCTCAAACAATGCGCCGCACGGCCTCGCAAATTATCCCAGCGCGCCTGATCGCCAAAGCGAAACGGACGGCGCACGGCCGCGACCAATATGGCGGCCTCCTCTGGAAAGAGGGCCGCGGGCGATTGTCCGAAGAGTGTCCGGGCAGCAAAACCCAGTCCGGCGTGGCGCCCCGGCACGCGGTCGAGAAAGTCATGGTTCGCGACCATCAACTCCAATGCCTCGCGGGTGGAAAGGCGCGGTGCCATGGCAACTGCATCCAGGATTTGCCGCAGCTTGGCTGACCAGTCGCCGGCCGCCGAGGAGCGCATGGTTCGGGCGGCCTGCATGTAAACGCCCGAGGCGCCACGCAGTTGCCCGGTGAGAAGTGTCTGCGCCATCGAGGAGACGATCGCAATTGGATCGACCCCCGCCTGAGCGAAGTAGCTGTTGGCCCGCTCGTCCTCGCAGGCCCAATACATCCGCGCGAAGTGGGTCGGCACGGCTTCCTGCACAATACCCCGCTGGCCGAAGTAGCGCCGTGGCATGACACCTAGCTCGCGTCCGGCGGCGTCTTCCAGGCGCGGCGCGACCCGATTTCTGTTCTGGGAAAGCAGATCCTGGGCGTAACTCTGAAGCCCCAGGCGGGACAGTCCCTGAATGGCAGGCGGCGCCGCGACCACGAGGATCGCGAGCAGTGCCAGCCGACCGAACCAACCGGTCCAACGCAGATCGCCAATAGCACCGACCAGCGTGGCTTCCACACCGGAGACAATCCGTAGCAGATACGCCGATGCTTTGTTCAAACTCCGATCCTCTTCGGCGACCGGTTGCGCCACGGAGGCGGCATAAGCGCGCGCCCAAGGATCAGAGTTAGGCTTTCCTTAGAGAATCGCAAACCCCAAAGCCGTGTTGACGACGTCGCGAATGACCTTGAGCGCGGCATTGATGATCTTTTCAGCGACGATCATCACCTGGTTGGTGACAAGAGAAATCGCGGCAACAACATTGTTCCGGACCATCTTCATCAGCATCTTGGCCGTCGCCTTGTTGATTTCGCCTTCGACAAAGGCCTTACCGATCTCCTTGATGCGTTTTGCCAGGGCCTTGAACTCGATCTTAACGACGGCGCGGATTTCCTCCCAACCGGAACCGGCAATATCTTTGGCTGCAGAAAACATGGGCGGAAACAGCGCCGATACGCTCAAGGCTTCCAAATTCACCGACATTACTGTTCTCCCCGGTTTTTCTTCAGGATTTCATTGCGAATGGCAATCCGTGCGGACTGATCGAGCAAAGGTCCGGCGATGTCCACGATGACCTTCGGCATGGTGCCGTTGGTTTCATGCAGCTCCATGACGATGGCATGATTGTCTTTCAGCGCCTTGAGAATGACCACCGTGCAGTTGCCGATCGACACATCGTCCGCGCCGTCGCCATAGCTTTCGACGATCGTGGTGATGTTACTGTATTTGCCGAGGGGTAAGTCCCAATCCTCGACGACGCCCGACGCCTTGGTCACAACCGCTTTAATGCCCTTTCCGAGGTAGTTCGCGGGCAGGCATTTGCCAGAGGAGTCGATAGCCTCAGCCCGGTCGACAAAGGTGTCGAGCTGAGCGGATTGGCGGGCATAGAAGGCCTGAACGTCGGGGTGCCCGAACTTGCCTTCCTCCTCCTTGGACAGAGCCGCCATGCGGGCCATGAAGGCCGCCATATCGCCCTGATAGTCAGTCAGGCCCTGATCGAGAACCGCGTCATAGTCTTCGACGAACTTCACATTGGCGCAGCCGGACAACGCGACGATCAGCAGCACCCCGGCCAAGCGCCCTAAAAGGCTATTCATGCTCTCCCCCTATAACCACTTCGGTCCCAACCCAGGTCGCAAGATCGCGCAAAGCCTGCAACGAATCGACGCCGGAGCGAGACATCGCTTATCAGCTTACCCATAAATCGAAAGAGGCGCCATTCCGGCAGCGTTAGAGAGATGGCCGACTTTCGTTGAGGATCTCACGACGCAGCGCTTCGATGTAAAGCGGGTCGCTCCGCTGTTCCCGGTTCAGCAGCACCATATGATCGCGCCGCACCGTCGCCGGCGATCCCGCCATGACGATGATCCGCTGCCCCAACTGGATCGCTTCGCGGCTGTCATGAGTGACGAACAGCACGGTCATGGGCCGGTTTTTCCAAAAGCGGGTCAAGAGGCGCCTGAGTTCGGCCGCCTTGCTTTCGTCCAGAGACACAAAGGGCTCATCCATCAAAAGCAGGTCGGGCTCGATCAACAGCGCCCGCGCCAAAGCCACGCGCCGGCTCATGCCCAAAGAAAGATCCCTCGGAAAGGCGTCGTAACAGTCCGCCAAGCCCATCTCGTCGAGAAGCGCTTGCTCAACGCCCGTTCCCATCTGATCCGGCCGCATCACCAGCCGCAGGTTTTCGCCCACCGTGCGCCAAGGCAACAGGGCCGGATTTTGGAAGACGTAGCCGATCCGCGCTGCCCGCCCCTCCGATGCTTCCCGCAGAGAGATCCGGCCTTCGAAATTGCGATCCAATCCGGCCAGAATGTTCAGCAAGGTCGTCTTGCCACAGCCGGAGGGGCCCAGAATACAGACGAAGGCGCCGTACTCGATCTCTAATGAGATGTCTTGCAAAACCAGTCCGGAGGCGTCGGAACGGTCTTCGGAGAGTCCGCGCGCCTGGGTATCGTAGCGCTTTTCTTTAACCTCTACGGAGAGCCAGCTCATGCGCGCCACCTGTTGGCGGCGCGTTCCCAAGGCTTAAAGATCAGGATCTCAATCAGCTGAATAACAGCAACGAAGGCGATGGTATAGGCAAGGATCGAGGGCACGTCGAAAAGCTGGAAGAAGAGATGCAGCTGGAAGCCGACGCCATTGCTGCGGCCCAGGAGCTCAACCACCAGCACAATCTTCCAGACCAGTGCAAGACCGGAGCGCGCCGAAGCGGCAAAGAAGGGCGAGAGTTGCGGCAGAATGACATGCCGCAAGGTCTTCCACCCCCCAAAACGGTAGGCCTGTGCCAGGTCCATGTATTGGCGGTCCAGCGCCCGCGCGCCTTCACGCATGGTCGCCGCCACATTTGGGATCTTGTTGATCGAGACGGCCAGAACCGCGGCGACCTCCGTCAGCCCGAACCAGATGTAGCAGAGGATGATCACCACCAAGGCCGGGATATTCAAAAAGAGAATCAGCCAGGAATCAAAAAAGCGGTCGAGACGTCCGCTGCGCCCCATCACCAGTCCGATACTCGCGCCGATGATCATGGAAAGCAGGAAGGCGACGGCGGTCCGAGCCAGCGTCACCGCCAGGTGGTAGGGCAACTCCCCACTCTCGGTCGCTTCGAAAAAGGTGCGAAGCACTGTCATGGGCGGCGGCAAGGCCGGCGAGTTCGTCAGGAGCGCCGCAATCTGCCAAATCACAAGAAAGACAGTCAGGGATACAACAAAATAACCCGCACTCACGAACTTAGACAAAAGCTGCGGCGCGAGCCGCGTAAGCAGAGGCGCTGTCATTGGCTCTTTTGCGTGCCCGGCTCCTGCCCTTCAGGCGCCCAGAAAGTTTTAGGGTCGAAGGTGACCCCTCGCCCCACCAGCTTTTCGCCACCACTTTCAGCGAGGATCTCAAAGAGAAGCGCGGCGTCGCTCTGCTGCCCGCTGTCAAAGGGCGAAGCGGCGCCCCCGCGAAAACCATCCCTCAATGCTACGAACTCCGCATCGCTTTTGGCCCGCATGGCGGGGCGTAGCCGTTGCCATTCGCTGTCGGACTTTTCCAACAAGGCGTTGGTAGCTTCGATCGCACGGAAAAAAGCCTCCGCGGCACCAGGCCTCTCCTGCAGCAGTCGTTCGCGGAAGACATAGCCGACCAAGGCCGCAGGCTCGGTAATACCCAAATCGCGGACCAAGTCACCCACGTCCAAAAGGCGGGTTGCACCACCGGCCTCGAGACGCGCCGCAAAAGGCCAGAAGGTCAGCACGGCGTCCAGACGTCCCGTGCGCAGCTGTTCGTTCAGCAACGGCGGGGCCGCAAATATCGCCTCCGTGCTGTCGGCGATATCGAAACCATGGTTCTTACGTGTCCAGGCCCGCAGCAACAGCCAGTTTTTATCCACCGGGCCGCCGGCAATGCCGATCTTGCTCCCTTTCAATCCGGTCACGTCCTGAGCCCTGTTGTTCGGGCTCAGAACCAAGGCCCCCAATGCCGTCGAATAGGGCACGAAGACAAAATCCTCGCCCGCCGCACGCTGCCGGTTCACCCAAATCCAATCGGAAACGATCATATCCGCATCACCGGCCTGCAATGCCACGCTGGTGGCGTTTTTCGAGGCCAAGGCGACAACCTCCAGCTCCAGGTTCTCTGCCGCGTCGAAGCCTTTAGCCTTCAGGCTATCCAGCTGCCAATTGACCGTACCGAACTTAAGGACGCCAACCTTCAGTTTCATCGCCTCAGCCGCAACCCCGGAAGAGACCGGCAGCAACAAAAGGCCGACAAGCAATATCCAAAGACCCACCCTGCGGCGAAGCTGTCGCATCATGACCCTGTCTCCCTCATTGCCCGTGGTCTCACGGTTTCAGCAGCCGGTTGCGCGCCAGCCAGGAAACGCCGTGCGACCAGGAACGATCCGTGTTGCCCCGGATATCGGCGCTCGCGCTTCTCACCAGCTGTCCGCTTTTCACGTCGCGGATGTAGACGTTGATGTTCAGGATGAGGTTACTGACTTTCTGGACGACGCCCGTAACCGCAAGATCGGCCTGCGCGTCCGCGGCGATCTTGATTTCGCAGCCATTACAGCTGTGCAGATAGCCGGCCTCGGCAATCCGCGCTGCCATCGGCGCCAGATCCGCGACTTCATAGCGGCCCGACTCAGCGAGCTTGCTGCGCAGGAGGTCGCTGATCATAACAAGCCGCTCGCTTTCCGCCGGATTGAGCCCCTTGACCTCACCCTCGAGAGAGGTGTCGATCAACTCGAAATCGAAAACGGCGGCCCGGGTCTTGGATCCGGGAGCAGAGCTTTCAGCAATTAGGGTTTCAGGGAACGCGACAAGCACCGAGGCCGCGAAAACGACAGCGAACGCCAAGCAATGCAACGATCTGGGCTTGAGCGTGAAAGGCATGTGACCTCCCAGGAACCGGCGTCCCGGAGCCTTCAATCCCAAAATGAAGCAGCCCCAGGAGTGTGCGACCCTTTATTGGGATTCTCCGCTGCAGGTAGCAGGGAACAATTAGCAAATAGTATTAGGCGGAAGCGCCCAAAGCCTGTTTAGAGACTTCTCTTCAAGTGATATTTTAACCCAGGTTCTGCCATAAGGGAGCGTAGCGTCATCGAGATGATCCCGATCAGGAAGGTCGCGACACGCGCGAATCACTCGCCATGCCTGAGAGGCGGGCGGTCTTCACGAAAGCCCGTGGTTCACGGCAGGTTCTCCCTCCTCGTTGCAGCGCTCGGCATTGCCACGGTCACTAGCTTCGCGGCCAAAAGCACAGCGGTTGCGGCCGATGCCCAGGAAATTGCGATCGCCTACATCAGCCAGATCGTTGAGCGCCCGCCGAAACTTTCAAACCTCGATATCCCACCGGAGGACGAAGGCCTCGCCGGTGGACTGCTGTCGATCAAGGACAACAATACCACCGGCCGCTTTATGGGGCAGGTCTATAGCCTTCAACACACAGAAGTACCCGCCGACGGCGACCCGGTCGCGGCCTTCGACGCACTCCTCGCAGAGGGTTTTCAGCACTTTGTGCTCAATGTGCCCGCTGACGCCCTTCTCGAGATGGCTGATCATGCCCAAAACAAATCGGCGCTCCTGTTTAATGCGGGCGCCTTAGACGACCGGCTGCGCAGTGCCGACTGCCGCGCCAACCTTCTGCACATTCCCCCCAGCCGCGCCATGCTGGCCGACGCGCTCGCCCAGTTCCTGGTCTGGAAGCGCTGGCGCAACTGGTTCCTGGTGGTGGGCAGACGAGATAGCGACGCCCAGTTCGCAGACTCTCTAAGGCGCGCAGCCAAGCGTTTCGGCGCGAAAGTTGTCGAAGAAAAGCGCTGGGACTACGGGCCGGATGCCCGACGCACAGCCCAGGCAGAGGTGCCGGCCTTTACCCAGGATGTCGACTACGACGTTCTGGTGGTCGCGGACGAGATCGGCGAATTCGGCGAATACCTGGCCTACCGGACCTGGGATCCGCGGCCGATCGTCGGCACGCAAGGCCTGACACCGACCACTTGGCACCGGACTCACGAACAGTGGGGCGCCGCGCAGCTCCAGAGCCGTTTTCTCAAGGCCAACAACCGCTACATGACTCCGCTCGATTACCATGTCTGGGCGGCCATCCGGACCATCGGCGAAGGCGCGACCCGGATGCAATCGACCGCCTTTGCCGATATCAAGGGCTACATCTATAGTGCGGACTTCGAGTTGGCAGGCTTTAAGGGGCAGAAGATGACCTTCCGCACCTGGAATGGACAGCTCCGGCAACCGATCTTGCTGTCCGCGGCCCGGGCACTGGTCTCGACGTCACCGCAGGAAGGGTTTCTGCATGAACGTTCGCTGCTCGACACCATGGGACTAGACAAACCCGAGTCCGAGTGCCGATTCGAATAGATCAAAGAAAAATCCGGACACAAAAGATTAGAGCCGGAACAAAAAACTTCAGGAGGAGGAGACAGAACTCATGAAAACGGTAGTTAAATACTTGGCGGCGGCCGCCCTCGCAGGATCCTTTGGCTTCGCCTCCGCTTCTTCCGCCTACACGGTTTACGTCTCCAACGAAAAAGACAATTCCATCAGCATCATCGACAGCAATACGCTGGAGGTGATCGATACGATTGCGGTGGGTCAGCGGCCACGGGGTATCCTTCTGACGAATGACGGGAAGCACCTTTTGATCTGCGCAAGCGACGACGATACGGTCCAGGTCTTCGATGTGGCGACCAAGCAGATCGTCAAGGAGCTGCCCTCCGGACCCGATCCCGAACTCTTTGTGCTGCATCCGAGCGGAAACCCGCTCTACATCGCCAATGAAGATGACAACCTGGTGACGGTGGTCGACATCGTGAACGATAAGGTTCTGGCGGAGATTCCGGTCGGTGTGGAGCCTGAAGGCATGGGCATCAGCCCGGACGGCAAGGTCCTGGTCAATACCTCCGAAACCACCAACATGGCGCATTTTATCAACACCGAGACCAACGAGATCTTCGATAATCTCCTGGTGGACAGCCGGCCACGCTTCGCCGAGTTCAACAAGAACGGCAAAAAGCTCTGGGTGACCTCCGAGATCGGCGGCACGGTGTCCGTGGTGGATACAGAGACCCGCAAGATCATTACCAAGGTCACCTTCGATATCCCCGGTGTGCAGCCGGAAGCGATCCAGCCAGTCGGTCTGCGAGTCACCGAGGACGGTTCGCGCGCTTTCGTCGCCCTCGGCCCCTCCAACCGGGTCGCTGTGATCAACGGCGAAACCCACGAAGTGGAGAAGTACCTGCTGGTCGGCCAACGGGTCTGGCAGCTCGCCTTTACACCGGACGAGAAACTGCTCTTTACCTCCAACGGCGTTAGCAATGACGTCTCGGTCATCGACGTCGACAAACTGCGCGTGCTCAAGTCGATCGGGGTTGGGCGGTTCCCCTGGGGCGTTGCGATCGCTAATGACTGACGGCCCCGCGGCGCCTGAAGAACAGCGGCCGCAATCGGCCCTTGAAGTTGCTGGCCTGACCCACGCCTTTGGAAGCCATAAGGCCCTAAAGGACGCCAACTTTACCATCGCCCCTTCGGGCTTTTGCGTGCTGCTCGGCCTGAACGGCGCTGGGAAGACGACGCTCTTTTCCCTGATCACCCGGCTCTACAGCAATACCTCGGGTGCGATCCGGGTTTATGGCCACGATGTGCGGCGCACGCCCGGTGAAGCCTTAAGCCGGTTGGGTGTCGTCTTCCAGCAGCGGACACTGGATCTCGACCTCACGGTGATGCAGAATCTGCTCTATCACGCGGCCCTGCACGGCTTTTCCCGGCGGGAAGCACGGGAAAGAGCGGAGACGCAGTTGGAACGGGTCAAGCTTGCCGATCGCGCCAAGAACAAAGTGCGGAGCCTCTCTGGCGGTCAAATGCGGCGCGTGGAAATCGCCCGTGCCCTGCTGCACGAACCGCATCTCTTGCTGCTCGATGAACCGACGGTCGGGCTCGACATCGATTCCCGTCGCGATATCCTGGAGCGCACGGCGACTCTCTGCCGGGATGAAAATCTTGCCGTGCTCTGGGCGACTCATCTGATCGACGAGGTGGCGCCGGCCAACCAGGTCATCGTTCTGCATCAGGGCGAAGTGGTCGCCGACGGCACCCGTGAGACAGTCCTTTCCGAAACCGGGACAGAAGACATCGGCGCGGCCTTTGCAAAACTGACCCAGGCGAAAAAGGCGGAAGGAGACGCTGCGGCATGAACTCAGCGGCTTCGACAGAAAACAAAAAGCAAAGCCAAAGCGCAACTCCCGGGGGCCTCACCGCGGCGGGCTACTTTCACTGCATGCGCGGAATCGTCTGGCGCGAAGCTTTGCGGTTCCTGCAGCAGCGCGAGCGTTTCATTGCCGCCCTGGTGCGGCCTCTTGTCTGGCTGTTTATCTTCGCCGCCGGCTTCCGGTCCGTGCTTGGGGTCTCGATCATTCCGCCCTATGAGACCTATGTGCTCTATGAAGTCTACGTAACGCCTGGACTGGTGGGTATGATCCAGCTCTTCAACGGCATGCAATCGTCGCTCTCCATGGTCTACGACCGGGAGATGGGCAACATGCGCACGCTGCTGGTCAGTCCCTTTCCCCGTTGGTTCCTGCTGACCTCCAAACTGATGGCCGGCGTGGCTGTCTCGCTGCTGCAGGTCGCCGTCTTCCTGGCCATCACCTGGTTCTGGGAGGTTGAACCGCCACTTTGGGGTTACCTCACGGTTATCCCCGCCCTGATCCTTTCGGGACTGATGCTGGGCGCGCTGGGTATGCTGCTGTCTTCGGGCATCAAACAGCTCGAGAACTTCGCGGGTATTATGAACTTCGTGATCTTCCCGATGTTCTTCGCCTCCTCCGCTCTCTACCCGCTGTGGCGGATGAAGGAAACCAGCCCACTGTTGCACGATATCTGCCAGCTCAACCCCTTTACCTATGTTGTCGAGCTGATCCGCTATGCCCTCTACGGGCAGCTCAATCTGGAAGCCCTGCTGGTTGTCGCGGGCTTTACCATCCTGTTCCTCGGCGGCGCGATCTTCGCCTACAATCCTTCGAAGGGTTTGATCGCGAAGCGCGGCGGGCCAAAGGGAGGCTGAATTCATGGCAGGAGACAGAACCATGAAGCTGAATGTTCAGCAAACTCTGACAATAGTGCTGCTGGCGGCGTTCGCCGTCACCTCAAACCCCGCATCGGCAACAGACCCCAACAACCCCTATTGGCCCTGCGTCCAACGCAAGGTCCCGCATATCTCCGCAGGCATGATGTGGGGCGGCCCGCTGGTGGACGAAAAGGACCGAAGCTGGCGCAAGGATCGGGAAATGGCCGATCTTGTAGAAACCCTATCCTCCCGGCGCCTGCCGATTGAGGAGGCGCAGGAACGCATCGACCGTTATGCCGAGGGCCTGAATGACGGAAAGCAGACCAAACTGACCCAGCTCTTCACCGGGCTGCTGCACCACACCAATTCCGAACGATCCGAAATCATGGCAGGGATCGAAAAATTCGCGCGCCGCCAGATCGCCCTGTCAGACAAGATCAAGAAAATGGCGGCGGAGTCCAATCAGCTGCTGGGCAAGAGGGAACCCAGCGCGGCGGACCTGTCCAAGGCACAGGAGCTAGATCAGCAGTTACTCTGGGACACCCGCGTCTTCGACGAACGCGAACAGTCCCTGACTTACGTCTGCGAGGTACCGGTGTTGCTTGAGCAGCGTCTCTTCGCGCTGGCCCGTCAGCTTTCATATCACCTGGAATAACGACAAAAACGATTAGGAGGATAAGCTATGAAGTTTACGACATTTGCCTCGCTTGCTGTTTTCGCTGCGTCAGGATTGAGTAGCGCGGCGGGCGCCACGGAAGTCTTCAAGACGGCCACCCTCGATCACCCTGCCGAGAAGGTTTGGGCCCTTATCGGTGAATACGGACATCTGGACAAATGGCATCCGGCGGTGGTGAAGCTGGAACTCAGCGGCGATGGCGGCAACGGCGTTTACCGGCTTCTTACCTTGCCGGACGGCGCCACCCTCAAGGAAAAGCTGCACAGCTATTCACTGGACGACATGTCCTACAGCTACAGCATCGTTGAAGGCCCACTGCCTGTGAAGAACTACGTCTCCAAGATTACCGTGCGCGCTGGCGACAATCCCAGTCAATCGGTCATCGAATGGTCTTCGAGCTTCGAGCCGGCGGGCGTCGGAGAATCGGAGGCTCAAGAAATCGTCGGTGGTATTTACACCGCAGGCTTCGACGGGATTAACGACAAGCTGAAATAAAGATCGAATCTGGCCGCGCGGCGGAAAGCCGCGCGCCGCCCTCTTCACTCTACCATCGGCACAGGCTCAGAAAGCTCCAGTTTGCCACCCGAAGCTTGCCAGCCGTCTGTTCCCTCCGGATACCAGTAGACTTTGCTATAGCCATAGCTCAGCGCGCGTTTGGCAGCGTTCCATGACATCCAGCAATCGGTCAGGCAATAGATCAGGATCGGCGCTGCTTTATCATCCTGGGTCAAACGGGCCAGGTTATCCTGGAAGTAGCGCTCCGTTTCTGGATTGAGCGCGCCAAAACCGACATTGGGCAACCAGACACTGCCGGGAATATTGTGGCGCTTGCGTGGGCGCCAGACCACGTCCGCCGGCAGCGTCTTCGGCTTTGGCGGCCGCGGCAGCACATCAATAAAGATCGTCTGTGCGGCGTCGTGCAGTTCTTTTGCCGCTTCGTTCGAGACGACTTCGCCTCCCGTCAAAGCCGCAGGCACGGGCGCCCGAAAGGCGGACATGCGATAGCCTTCGGGCTCTTCGACAAGGTCTTGCGCCTGTGCGGCCGGCAGCAGGCTGACGATAAGGGTCAGAACGAGAAGAAAGCGGCAGGATGACGCACTGGCTGCAAGCTTCCGCATCTTTATCGTTTGATCAACTGGTCTTTCTCATCCAGCAGCGGCACGCCGAATTCGATCAGGATTTCATCGATCTCGGCCTGGTTCTGCTTGATGAAGTCGTTGAGCTGGTGCTTCCAGTCCGGCTCCCGCGGGCGCAGGCCCATGGTGATGCGGTAACTCATGCGTGGCCCCTTGGTCTCATTGACCAGCGGCACAATGGTCAAGGGCGCATTCGCCTGCTTCACATAGTATCCGCCCATGGGCCCCCAGAGCACACCGGCATCCAGAGTGCCAGCCGTAACTTCCTTGACGATGTCCTCGGCGGGCGAGGCATGCCGGCGGTCAACCACCAAATGGTAAGGCTTGGCGTTACGCATCAGGCCATTTAGGGCCATGACCGTGGCCGGGGGCGTACCGGCGATGACGCCGATTTTCTTATCCGCAAGCCGTGGATCGTCCAGGTTCATGATACCCTTCAGATCAGAATCCGCGCGATGCAGAAGAACGTAGGCGGAGCGGAAATAGTGATTGGTGTTCTGCACCAGTTCGTGGCCCTGAGCAAAACCTATGATGACGTCGCACTTGCGCAGACGTAGGGTGCGGCGCACGAAACCGGTGGCCTGCGGGAACCAGGTATAGGTCACCGGCAGATCGAGCTTTTCGCCAAGCAAATCGGCGAGCTTGTTTTCGTAACCGGTCTCATCCCGGCTGGAGAAGGGAAGGTTCGCCGGATCCGCGCAGACCCGTACGGCGGTTCGGTCCACCAGATCCGAAGTCTGCGCCCGCAGCGGGGTTGCCGCCGCGAGCATCGTCAGCGTCAGCAGACCTAAGGCCGCTGCCGTTGGAAGGAATTGGCGCGAGACGTTTTCACGCCATCTCCATGCGGTTACTCCTCGAGGCATTCGTTTTCGTCCGCGCGGGTAACGTCTGTCTTAGCCTCCCGCTTGCCCGGACGCCCGCGCCCCAGTTTGTCGTCTGAGCGGGCACGCAGATAGACGTAGATATCATCGAGATAGCAGGTGACATTGCGGTTCAGACCGAAGGCCGGCATCTTGCTGTTGTCAGCCGAACCGATTCTCTCACGGCCGTTTATGACGACCTCCAGGAAACCTTCGTAGTCCATGGTCTGAAGCGACTCGGCCAGACCAGGCGCAAAGGAGCTGCCCAAAGCGTCGGGCCCGTGACAGACGTGACATTCGGAATGGTAACGCCGGAAGCCGCTGTAGGTGAACCAGTCTACGGTTCCGTCTTCGCCGATTTTATAGGTCGGATTGTCGTCTGCGTCGAAGTACTTCCCATCTTCGGAACTTACGGCTTCGCTGCTGGCGTAGGACGCCGCGCCGGGCAGCAATAGGGCCAGACCCAATAAAAACATCAACGGCAAGCGAAAATTCATCTCGTTCCCTCATGCGCTCGACAGGATAGCTCAAAAGCTATTCTGGTTCGCCGGTGCTAACAAGGACGGGTAAGGACCGGCATGCTTGTTCAATCGAAAAAAAGGCCCGGTATTACGATGGTGACAACGTAATACCGGGCTACAGGGATTGACTTGGGATCAGTCGACGGTGAATACGGTCAGCTGTCCACCAAGCGCGGTATAGTTGCTGAGAGCAGCATAGCCACCCACGGCACCGAGACCGGCGTTCGGATCGGTCAGACCCGCCGCCAGACCGATACCAGCCCAGCCGCCAACACCAGACAGCACGGCGATGTATTGCTTACCGCCATGGGTGTAGGTGGTGACGTTACCGATGATCCCGGACGGAGTCTTGAACTTGTAAAGTTCGTCACCCGTCGCGGCATCGACAGCCTTCAGATAACCTTCCAGCGTGCCGTAGAAGACGATGTCGCCAGCCGTCGCCAGAGCGCCGGACCAGACGGAGAAGCGCTCTTCCTTGGACCAGACGATCTTGCCTTCGGTGGCATCCCAGGCAATGAAGTTACCCATGTGATCGCCGCCTGGCGCCGGATACATGGACAGGGTTGCGCCAACGTAAGGCTGACCCGCCGTGTAAGAGACCCGGAAAGGTTCGTAGTCCATGCAGACGTGGTTGGTCGGCACAAAGTGCAGGCCAGATTTCGGCGAGTAAGCCGCCGGCTGCTGGTCTTTGGAGCCCAGAGCCGCCGGGCAGATGCCCGTCGTGTTCACGTCTTCGCCGTTCTGCGCGGTCGAGTACTTGGAGACCACCTGCGGACGGCCAGTCTTGAGATCGACATGTGTCGCCCAGTTGACGGCAGGATCGAACTTCTCAGCCACCAGAAGCTGGCCGTTTTCACGATCGAGCGTATAGCCGAAGCCATTCCGGTCGAAGTGCACCAGCAGCTTGCGCATCTGGCCGCCAATTTCCTGATCCGAGAGGATCATCTCATTGACGCCGTCGAAATCCCATTCGTCGTGCGGCGTCATCTGATAGGCCCACTTGGCCATGCCGTCGTCCGGATCGCGGGCGAAAATCGTCATGGACCAGCGGTTGTCGCCAGGACGCTGAGACGGGTTCCAGGTGCTGGGGTTACCCGTGCCGTAGTAAACCAGATCCAACTCCGGATCGTAGGCATACCAGCCCCAGGTCGTGCCGCCACCGATTTTCCACTGATCACCTTCCCAGGTGTTCATGCCGGAGTCCTTGCCAACCGGCTCACCCAGATGGGTGGTCTTTTCCGGATCGACGAGAATGTCCGAATCGGGGCCCATGGAGTAAGCCCGCCAGGCACGGCTGCCGTCGTTGAGGTTGTAGGCAGTCAAGCTGCCGCGGACACCGAACTCACCACCCGAAATGCCGATCAGGACCTTGTCCTTGACGACCATCGGAGCGGAGGTACCGGTTTCACCGATTTTCGGATCGCCATTGGCGACCTTCCAGGCGACTTCACCTGTTTTCGCGTCCAACGCGACAACAGCGGTATCGGCCTGATGCAGAATGATCTTACCGTCACCGTACGCGACGCCGCGGTTGACGGTGTCACAGCACATGACGGGGATCGTGTCAGGATCCTGCTTCGGCTCGTACTTCCAGATGATCCGCCCGTCGTCGTTCAAATCGAGCGCATAAACGATGTTCGGGAAGGGGGTGTGCACATACATCACATCGTTGATGATGAGCGGACCACCTTCGTGACCACGCAACACACCGGTGGAGAAGGTCCAGGCGACCTTCATATTTCCGACGTTGTCTTTATTGATCTGGTCGAGAGTACTGTAGCGCTGATTGGCGTAATTGCCGGTCGGCATTACCCATTCATTCGCGTTTTCCTGCATTTTCAGCAGTTCGTCACTGGCAGAGGCTGTCGCAGACGCGAGCAAAGCCGATGCCAAGACAACACCTGAATACTTGAGAGTCCTAATCACTCCGGTTCCTCCCTCAATGAGTTGCCGACGACTGTCCTCAAGGACGAAAACAGTCTTTAAATCGCCACCGCTTCGAGATCAGTCGCGCAAACGTCTGCTGCACGCGGTGTGTCATTTTTGGTATCCGGCTGCTTGCGTCCCCGTCTCTCGACAAAAGCGCAGCAAGCGCACTTTCTTGTCACTGACGTTCCGCAAAACCCAACACGAAATTAGGCAAGTCGACAGGCTGGGCTTTGCAGGCACGTCAGCATGAATCATCCTAGAAAAGGGCTCTTAGGCGAGCAATTGTACCTTCGCACAACACCTGCACGAACGCTGCGCTGCAGCCGGCATTAATCGAGAATCACCGCCGCTTTCCAAGATCGGCAAAGCCTAGAGCCAAGGAGGGTTTGATCCGAAAAACGAGGTACGATCGACTGTAGAAAATGAACTGATTTGTGTGTGTAACCCTAGACCGCCTTTTACAGTTGGCGGTCATACACGACGAAATTGTGTTGTCGTATTTGTGCGTTTTTTTATCATTGCGAATATATGCACATCATTGAGTCTACACCTTTCGCAGTGCGCAGCGCCGTTATGCGCTTGGAGGCGAACAGCGAAACAGTAAGCTTCACCCTTTTCCCCATGGTCCACGTGGGTTCGCCAAGCTTTTACGACGAAATTGCGAAGCGATTGGAGAACTGCGACATCGTTCTCTGCGAAGGCGTAAAGTCGCCGATCAGTAACCTGCTCACCATGTCCTACCGTTTTTTTGCAGACACACCGCGTATTGGTTTAGCCCTGCAGCGCCGAATGGATCTGTCCCAGCTAAACGGGCGCTTGGTGCACGCGGATGTGACCGGCCCGGAATTCGAGAAGCGCTGGTCCGAGTTACCTCTTCTTATGCGTTTCTGCCTTCCTTTGGCTGCGCCGGTTTATGGCCTCTACATGCGCTACTTCGGCACAAGGACCGATATTGCGGAGCGCTTAGGCATGCATTTGAGGAAGTCACGGCGAGAAGTGCTTGAAGACTCCGGAGTCGGTACAACGAGAGAAGTTATGTTGGACTGGCGCGACAGGCACTTGATCGATGTTATTGCACGTGAGCGGACCAAGGCAGCCGGCCAAGAGGTCAACATTGGTATCTTGTTCGGCGCCAGACATATGAAAGCCGTCCTGCGCTATCTCCTTTCGGACTGCGGATTCCGGGCTGTGAGTTCCGAATGGGTGACTGTTTTCGAACTCTAAACCACCCCGCACGCTAGAATCACGGCGGCCAGTACTCCGCCTTCAAATGGCGCTTGATCAGTTTGCCCGTCGCGGTGCGGGGGAGTTCACTGCGGAAATCGACACTTTTGGGCGTCTTGATGGCGGAAAGCTTCGCGCGGCAGAAAGCGATCAATTCGGCGGCCAGATCAGGTCCGGCAGACGCAAAATCCGCCGGCTGTACAACGGCCTTGACCTCTTCGCCCAGCTCTTCGTTGGGGACACCGAACACAGCCACATCCGCCACGGCGGGATGGGTCACGAGCAAGTCTTCGGTTTCCTGCGGATAGACATTTACACCCCCCGATATGATCGTGTAGGCGCGGCGGTCGGTCAGGTGCAGAAAGCCGTCCTCATCCAGCCAGCCGATGTCGCCGAGCGTTGACCAACCTTCAGGAGAAAAGGCCTGCGCGGTCTTTTCCGGATCGTTGTGGTAGGAGAAGGTCAGGCCGCTGTCGAAGTAGACGTTGCCGGTTTCGCCGTGCGGCAGTTCGGCGCCTTCTTCATCCAGAATCCGCAGTGAGCCGAACAGTGCGCGCCCCACCGTCCCCGGATGTGCAAGCCACTCTTCAGTCGTGGTCGCCGTGATGCCGCTGCCTTCGGTCCCGGCGTAATACTCCAGCAGAATCGGCCCCCACCAGTCGATCATCTGCCGCTTGATCTCGACCGGACAGGGCGCAGCCACATGCAGCGCGGCGACCAGGCTGCCGCTGTCATAGCGCCTCCGGATCTCCTCCGGCATCTTCAATAGGCGCACGAACATGGTCGGCACGACCTGCGTATGCGTCACTTTTTTCTCTTCGATCTCGCGAAGCATCGCTTCTTCGTCGAAGCGCTCCATTATGATCGTGGTCGCCCCCAGCCCCGTCGCCGTCATGGCCGCACCCAACGGCGCGGAATGATAGAGCGGCGCTGGCGAGAGATAGATCGAGGTCTCGTCCATCGATGCTAACCCACCCAAGAGCTTGAGGAAAACTGGGCTTAAAGAGTCGATTGTGCTGTTCGGATAGTGCTTGAGAATGCCTTTGGGACGGCCAGTCGTGCCGGAGGAATACAGCATGGTCGCGCCGGCGGATTCGTCTTGCAGACGCTCATTCGGCATGGCTGCGGTCAGATCGGACCAGTCTTCGAAGCCGTCCGATGCGCCATCCAACGTCACAAAACGGACGCCGTCACTCACGCTTTCTCGAATCTGAGCGCCAACTTCCCGATAACGGCTGGAAGTGATGAAGACCTTCGCGCCGCAGTCCTCAACAATGTAGGCCGCTTCCTCCGCCTGCAGATAGCGGCTGATGGGCGTGAAAACGACGCCGGCCCGCTGCGCCGCCCAGCAGATCTCCATGAACTCGAGGCGATTCTCCAGCAGAAAGGCAATGTGATCGCCTGTCTCGACACCGAGTGCGCGCAGCGCCTGCGCGCCGCGATTGGCGCGGTCGTCCAGTTCCGCGAAGGTGATGGCCGGGCCGTCGCCCGCCATCCGGTAAGCGATCTTATCTGGTGTCACGCGTGCATGGTGGATGGGATGTTTCATCCGGGGAGTTACTCGTCTCGCAAGGTTGGGCTTTACCGACTGAATCGTGGCTGCCAGGGCAGCGAATTATGCCCGCAGTTGCAGGAAGAGGTCAAAAGGCACTTGCACAGGATGATCAAGCTTTTCCCGCTGCGCCTGCCCGTCTTGACAACGCCCCCTCTTGTCTGCGAAACCACTGCCATGACTTACGCGTTCGCCAAGCCTGTCGTTTCGAAACGGGCCCCTCTCTCGGGGGCCAGGGATCGCCGTGCGCAGTAGCTAGCACAGAAATCAAGATCGCAATGAACCCCGCCGGTTTCGACGGGGTTTTGTTTTTTGTGCGCCCTGTCTCCGGCAAGAAAGGAGACGGATATGAACACCCAATCTTCGGGACCGCGTGGCCTCTGGCTGCCGCTTGTCACTCCCTTCCGCGACGGCGCTTTGGATGAGACCTCCTTGCGGCGGCTCGTGGCCCACTACCTCAACGAAGCCGTCGATGGCCTGATCCTGGCCGCGACCACCGGCGAAGGCCTGACTCTCGATGAGACGGAGACGGAGCGGCTGGTTTCCATTAGCGCCGAGGTCGTATCGGCCAGTAATCGGGCGCTGCCGCTTCATCTTGGACTCTCCGGCAGCGATACGCGCAAACTGACGAGAACCCTGGCGCGCACCGCAAACTGGCCGATCGACGGCTACCTGATCGCCTGCCCCTACTATTCCCGGCCATCGCAAGCAGGTCTTTATCAACACTTCATGGCACTCTCCGAGGGCACCGAGAAGCCCATTGTGATCTACAACATCCCGTATCGCACAGGGGTCAACCTGGGTAACGCGACCTTGCTTCGGCTGGCCGAACGTCCCAACATCGTCGGCGTAAAGGACTGCTGCGCAGACGCCGGCCAATCCTTCGAATTGCTGCGCGACCGGCCGGAGGGCTTCTCGGTCCTGACCGGCGAAGATGCCCTGTTTTACAGTGCCTTGGCCCAGGGCGCGGACGGCGGCATTACGGCCTCGGCGCACGTTATGACTGCCGCCTTCGCCGAGGTCAGAAACCGGCTGATGGGCGGCGATCAACCGGGCGCATTGGCGGAATGGCAAAGACTGTCGCCGTTGCCCAGGCTGCTGTTCGAAGAGCCCAGCCCGGCCCCAGTCAAGCATTGGCTCTGGCGCAGCGGCCTGATTGCGAGCCCGGAAGTGCGTCTGCCCATGACCGGGATCACAGAGGGTCTGGCACAGAGAATCGATCGACAGGTTATGCCGGAACTCGCCGTTGTACCTTAGGCGAATTGGGGCAAAGGGCCGCTTTCCTGTAATCTCAAAGGTCGAAGAGAGACAGCCAAGCGGCCTGGCAGCCAGCAAATGACCGGGCAGGCTGTCGGCTGACGTTCCTGTGGGAGAGGTCCTATGCCAAGGCTACCAGTCCCCGCTCCTATCGCTCGCCCCGACACGCTTCGGGCTTATGCGGTCTGCGCGTTTTTTCTCTCTTGCGTGCTATGCATCGGCAGCCCGGCAAGCGCACAGGGTTTTACGGCTGAAGAGGTCCGTGCACTGCTCGCTGCCGCCAAGCAAGAAGAGCGCCAGCCCGACTTTTCGGACAAAGATCTCTCGGGGCTCGATCTTTCAGGCAGCAACTTTCTCGGCGCGAACCTGCGCAACGCAATTCTTCGGGACGCCGATCTTTCCCAGGCCGATCTTAGAGGAATCGAAGCACAGAAAGCCGATTTTTCCGGTGCGAACCTAAGAGGCGCAAACCTGGATGTGGCGATCCTGCGCGGCGCAACGCTGATCGAGGCCGATCTGCGGGATACCAGTGCGTTCTCAACCGTCTTCGCGGAGACCGACATGACAGGAAGCGACCTTCGCGGCGCGCATCTGGTGTCGAACTTCGAGCGGGCGAAGCTCAAAGACGCCGATCTTTCAGGGGCCGTTCTTTCCGCGGATATGAAAAATCAACCCATGGGCCTGATGCGGGTCTCCATGATCAAGGCGGATCTGACCGGCGCCAATCTGGAAAACGCCGATCTGGCCATGGGTATGCTCGAATTCGCGGACTTCACGAACGCCCGCATGACCGGCGCCAATCTGATGCGGGTCGAAGCCGCCGGCGCGCGCTTCACCGGGGCTGAGCTAAGCGGCGCGATTTTCAGGAAAGCGGACATCGAGAGCGCCCGCTTCAAAGGCGCAAGCGGCGTTGATAAAATCATCGATCTGGATCAGGCCTTGAACAAAAAATCCGCGATTTTCAACTGAGGCCTGGAGGGATGCGTCGTCTTCTCCACGTGGCAGTCCTGGTTTTTTTCCTGCCCAGCCTGGCGATCGCGGGTATCGCGCCGGCGGAGGTGGAAGAAGTCGCCCCCGGTGTCTTTGTACGACAGGGCGTTCATGCTCTTGTCGATAAGAACAACGCCGGCGGGATCGCAAATATCGGTTTCGTTGTCGGCGCGGAAAGCATCGCAGTCATCGACAGTGGCGGTAGCTTTCTCGACGGCGCGCGTCTGCGTGCAGCCATCAAACTGCGCAGCGCCTTACCAATCCGCTATGTCATCAACACCCACGTACATCCCGACCATCTCTTCGGAAACGCTGCTTTTTTGCGGGACGCGCCGGTCTTTATCGGTCATCGAAACCTAGCGCGCGCTTTGCAGGCTCGGGGCGCTCATTATCTGGAAGCGAACAAAGCCCTCTTATCTCCAGAGGCCTTCAAGGGCACCGAGATCATTCCGCCGTCGCAGGCTGTGGAATCCCAGAGCATCCTGGACCTGGGCGGGCGACGCCTGGTCCTGGACGCCCATAAGACCGCGCACACGGACGCGGACCTAACCGTCCTTGACGAAACGACAGGTACGCTCTGGACCGGCGACCTGCTGTTTCAAAGGCACCTTCCGGTCATCGACGGCAAGCTTAAGGGTTGGTTGCAGGTCATGGACAAGCTTGCGGCCCTACCGGTCGAGCGCGCGGTGCCCGGACATGGCCCGGTTTCCTTACCCTGGCCCGAAGCCCTGGCGCCCCAGCGCGCTTACCTGACCAAACTGGCATCGGATCTCCGTGGCCTGATCGGTGAGGGAAAAACCATGCGCAGCGCATCAACTCTCGCGGGTCAGTCAGAACGGGATAAATGGCTGTTGTTCGAAGAATTCAATACCCGTAACGCCACGACAGGCTTTGCTGAGCTGGAGTGGGAATAACGAGCATCTGACCGGCCTTTGAGCCCGAAAGGGTGACCGGCTGGCAAAACTGGCATAGTATGCGGCGCGCTTCGATCGGCGCGGGTTTAAGGGATGGAGTTAAAGCATGCGCGTTTTTAACCCGGTTACCGCCCAATATAAGACGGGGATCACCCGGCGGTTTTTTGCCTCTTTGGCGCTCTTTGCACTGGCCAGCCTGCCGGTCGGCAGTGCCCTTGCATCCGAGGACACCTGGAGCGAGCTGAAGGAAGACATCTTCGGTGATCAGCCGATCCTGGACGGCAGCGACTGGGTCCAGCTTGAAGCGCCTTACCGCGCCCACGATGCCGCCGTTGTACCGATCGATATCGCTGCCCTGCGTCCGCAAGAGAAAGACCGTTACATAAAAACGATCACGCTGGTGATCGACGAAAACCCCGCACCTGTGGCCGCCGTGTTCCATCTGGGTAAGTCCATCGGCCTGGCGTCGCTTTCGACTCGGGTACGCGTCAATGCCTATACCCATATCCGTGCCATCGCCGAAGCCAATGACGGCAAGCTTTACATGGTTAGCCGCTTTGTGAAGGCGTCCGGCGGCTGTTCGGCGCCGGCTGCCAAGGATCCGGATGAGGCCCTGGCCAGCATGGGCCGCATGAAGTTGCGCCAATTCCCAATGACCCCGAAACCTGAATTAACGACGACGTCAACGCTGCCGAAGGGCGGCATGAGCGAATCCAATATGAGCGAGCTGCGTGAAGCTCAGATTATGATCCGCCACCCGAACCATTCCGGCCTGCAGATGGATCAGATCACACGCTACTTCATTCCCGCACACTACGTTAGCGACATTGAAGTGCGGCAGGGCGACGAGGTCATCCTCTCCGTCGAAGGCGCGATCTCGCTAAGCGAAGACCCGTCAATCCGCTTTCACTATGTCCCCAACGGGAGCGAACAGCTCAGTGTGATGATCGAGGACACGGAAGAGCAGGTCTTTACCAAATCCTGGGATATTCAGCCGCTCGCTTCCGGCTCTTGAAGAGCAAAAGGGGAGTTTTACGGTAAGGCAGCAATCAATGTCGTTAATCATTTGCGAGCCCCGTTTTATCAGGCCCCCTAAGGCTAACAGCGAATACAAACAGAATCACGTCAGCGAGAATCGTTTGACAGCGCATGAAGATAGCGAAGGCTACGGCGAATGCTTCACCGCCAACGGGCGTAAGCTGAGCAATTATTAATGCTTCTCGTATCCCCACGCCGCCAGATGCGCCGGGAACGACATACCCAACCACCCAAGCTACAAGATATGCTGCAGCAACATGTGGAAGGTAGACTTCAGTCGTGCTGAGCAATGCGAATGACAGGGTTGCAATCGCAGCGGCACACAAAAAGAACGAGACATTCAAAATAAAGGCGAAGCCGAGTGGCAAAGAAGTGAGCTGTCGAAGCGGCGCCGCCACTTTTTCTGGCAATCGGTGAAACAGTGTTCCACGAAGCTTGTAGCAGCCTGTAGCCACAACGCCGGCACACAGAGCAACCGCAAAAATCCAGCTTCGACTTTCAGGATAGATCGAATCAGACACGATAAATCCGAAAGACTGAAGTCCCAAAACGAGCAGTGACGCTGAAATCAGCGAAAAAACCACCTCCGCAACGGAAGCCAATCCGAGACGCACTTGGCTAACTCCTAGATTTTTCCCTAAATACTGTCGGCCAACGAAGTGAAAGAAATTTCCCGGCAAATACTTTCCCAGGTTTGCTCTTCCATAAACACTTAAAAGACCAAGGATCTGTTTGAGGCTTGGCCGTCGACCAACCAGCAAAACAACCCACGACATCCCCATCAAATTTAAAGCCGCTGAGTATAAAACGGCGCCGGCGAGCAAAATGCTTAAGGAAACCCAACCCCAGTCAAAATCAACAAGCGACTGATATTGCTCAAAAAAACTATCTCCCACATACCAGAGAGATACCGCAACAACGGCGTAACCAACCAAACGAACTGCAAGTTTCATTGTTCTTTCGGCCGGCAAAGAACCATCGTCCAGGGCAAGGGTTGGCGTAATTCGACAATATCGAAATAACCCTCGATGAGCTGGCTAAACGCGCGACTACTCCAGCGTTGGACGTGACCTGGCGTATTACCTAGGTCGCCCCAGTATCTTCCACGAGCCATATTGAGGCAGCTCCATAGCGGTTCACGGGGAACACTTGCGATAAACCAATCACGGGTCACCTTTGACAAACTCGCTAGAGCCTCATGGGGATTGTCGAGATGTTCTAGAACTTCGCAGCAGACGATAAGTTCAGCTGAGTCGGTTCTTGGATCTAACTCGTAAATACTCCGTTCGCTGAAAGGAATCAGATCACCCTGAATACTTTTCGCTTTTGTAAGAATCTGCTTTGAAAAATCACTCCCACGAACCTTGCAGCCCCGCGCGTGAATTCGTGAACAGAGATAGCCTTCTCCGCATCCAACCTCATGAACTTCTGTAGCTGCTGAAATACGCAAGAGCTCGTCGAAGTTCGAAAAAAACTGCGCCAGCAAATGGCGAGCAATCGGATTTTTCGATTCGTATTTGTTATAGACATTGCCTATCACAACGCCATCTTCGGTTACGACTTCGCCCTCAGGACTGTGCGGATTGTGTCTAGATTTCATGTCTGGTCTTGGTCACTTCTAGTTCGATTCGACGTGTCTTTTCGAGCGCCAGTTCGATAAGCCGCCGATTGAAGTTAATCAGATCCGCCACTACACCAATCAGAAACGTGATAAATCCCACAACAACAAGGGTTCCGCCGATCACCAAGGATTGTATATGCCCTTCTCCATCGCCCAGCATGAACAGCACGATGAAGCGGACCAACGGTGCAAGCCCTATGAGTGAAACAATCATGCCAAGGATAATGAAAATCTTAAAAGGCTGAAACATCACGTACATGCGCAACATCGTTGCGAGTGATCGCTCGATAAACTTTGGAATCGAGCTGAACAATCTTGATTCCCGAGTCTTGGCATTTGTGCCGACTGGCACTGATGTTACGGTCAGGTGTTTTTTTTCCGCCTGGATCAGCATTTCGATCGTATAGCTGAACGAGGAAACGATGTTCAACCGAAGCGCGGCGTCCCTCGATATGGCGCGAAATCCGCTCACAGCGTCCGGAACGTTCACGCCGGAGAGGTTTCGTACGACAAAACTGCCGAGCTTCTGCAGCCGTTTCTTATTCGGAGAGAAATGAGAGATTTCTCCAGTCTGACGGTCTCCTACAACCACATCGGCGGAACCCTCGATTATCGGCGCAATCAATTTTGGTATGTCGCTGCCCGCATACTGATTATCACCGTCAGTATTGACGACAATGTCGGCACCATGCCGAAGGCAGGCATCCAACCCCTTTTGGAATGAATGAGCGAGGCCAAGGTTCTTTTTGTTTACGATAATATGCTCTACGCCCAGTTCTTGGGCTATTTTCGCTGTATTGTCGTGAGAGCCGTCATCAATGATGAGGATTTCTACTTGGTCAACACCCTCAATTGTCCGTGGAATGTCCGCAACGGTCTGTGGCAGCGTGTGTTCTTCGTTGAAGCAAGGAATCTGGACAATCAATTTCATCGTAAAGGCCTAACTGCGGAGAGAGACACATCGGGTTGTGCCGAATGCTAAACAATTGTTTCTTCTAAGCTACCGCCCTCAGCTTGACCAGATAAAGTCGGCTTCATTGCGCTGAGTACCTTTTTATCCCTCACCTTCGGGACCGAGGCAGCCTTTGAAGCCTTGGACCCGAGGAAATCACAAACCGCTATGATTGGGGGCGAGTGTTGCCAGCGAAGGAGCCAAACTCAAATTTCACTCGCTAAATCAATCACAGAGTGAATCTTGTCAGTGACTCGCGGTCAGAGAGACCGTTCTAGGCAGTGCAGATCCATATTCATTTCGACGGCCAAAGGCACATCAGTCAAGCCACAGGCTTCATTTCGGCCGGCAACCCCCATCGAACGCTACCCAAAGTGCCTACACGCGCGTTGCATGGTCACTTCAGTAAGCCGCAGAACGTCGCAAATCTTATCAATCCTGATTGACGCAATGACGACTCCTGCAACGGCTTTCGAAGAAACTTGGCGGAGAATACCGAAACTGAGAGAACCGCGAGAATCGGAATAAACGGGTAGCTATACCGGGGGACGTAATGGCTCAATCCGGCATAGGCAAGCCACGCCCAGATTGTGAGCGACGCAAAGACCAAACAGTGAAACTGACGCGTTCGAATGCTTGAAACGATACAGAACAATATCCCCGCCCAGTAGGCGAAGTTGAGCGTCAGCCTTATCAAAAATCCAGAAAACTCGAATGGTCGGGCATGAAGCACAACGCCGGTCTCGGCAAACAGCCCGCGCCAGGCAACTGGAATGCTTACCAAAAGGTGTTTGAAGGGAGCATCCAGGATCATACGTTTGGCTTCGGCAACAACGAGCTGTCTTGTTTCCGTCACATCAGCTCCGACTTCGTGCGCAATCGCGGACGCCCGTGCCCTGGCGCTTTTATAATAACCATCCTCGTAGTTGTCGCGTTTCAGGCGTTTATAGTCGTCGTATTCGAAAATCAAACCCGCAAGTCTTTCGCGACCGGCCGCGGTCCAAAAAACAAACGACGCAAGATACTCGTTTGCGGTCATCTGATTATATTCAGCCCGGACCCTTAGAACGATTTCTCCACCTGATGTTACTTGACTATTACCAAAATACATTTGATTCCGGATCAACCATGGTGCGGTGACTAAAGCAAAAGCGAACAGGATAGCCATACTGTAGCCAAGGCCAAGTTTGCGAACGGATAACTTATGGCGAACCACGCTTGCGACCGTGACGAGGATCGGGACACAAAGAGAATAGAGATAGATGGGCTGGCAAAGGGCCAGAGCAGCGAACACGATTCCTGTCGCCAGGCAGTTCTTTAGGTTCGGGCCGAGCCACACAAGCACGAGCATCACAGATGCCAAAAAAAACAAGAGTGTCGCTAGAATCTCCGGGCGAAGAGTATCACTCATGTCGATAAGTGATTTACTCGAAGCAACAAGAAATGCCGCTGTCAATCCCGCGACCGCGCTTTTAGAGAAGGCCTTTGTCGCAGCGTAAGCAATCAACACCGTTAGCGCCAGAAGCACGATATTTACGATTTTCAGATCTTGTCTGAAAGATTCGCAGCCCGCAGCCTTCCCTTGGAAACACTGCAACGAGACGTTTTGGCTATCTGGATGCAGATGAAGAGATGCAGCAAGCAAGGCAAGATAAACCGGACCACGCCTTTGCGATGGTGTTATGACGTTACCGTCGTCCATCTGGCTCGCTGAAACACCAGGTTCGAGCTTGTCTGCCGATCCAGACCACGCGATGACTCCGTACTTATAGAGATTGAAACCGAGGGGGATGTATGAGTGCTCATCACCCGATACATCCATCTTGTTGAGTGCGACAATCGCGCCACCAACCGTATAGACGATAAGAAACACCAATAAAAAAAGCCGTGTCCGCCAAGAGGTCTCAATAAGCTGAAAGACAGACGAAATAGAGTTCTTAATAGTGATTGCAGCTTGCAAATTTAAATTCCTAGTTGCACTCGACCGCTATGGATCGTAGTCCCGGTGCAATCCGCGAGCTACCTCTGATTGGCACACGCACTTCGAGTCAGTGGAACGGCTTTACCATCTGTTTTGCAGGCACATACAACCAAATGCAAGAGGATCTATTTGCTTAGAAGAGAAACTCGTAATGGTTTGCAGCACTTACAATCTGAACACGCCCACCGGCCAGGTCAGAAGCAGCGGATCTCAGCTTCCGCCTGGGCACGCTTTAAATCGGCCACCGCATTTTTGAACCCGGCGCCGGCCCGGAAAACGGCGCCCTTTTCCCCGCCGAGATGACGCATCTGCAAAACCGTCTCGGCTTCGACATAGCGATCGTAAGGCAGAATCGACGCAATCACATCGATGCTGCAGGAGCAGCGCTCCAGCACCTGACGGGTCTGACCATTGCTCGACATGCAGGCAAAAACGTAATCGGCGCGAGTCGCCGTGCTGTAGTCATTAGCGATGTCGTGGGCGACGAGGTTTTGTGCTGCCAACGGCATAAGAAAGGCGGAAATGAAGGCGGACCTGATCAATATCCGGAACATCGAGAGGCCTTTCCTTTCATCGGCGCCAACTTGCCGTTTTGCAAAAGACTGCGATTGTTTTACCGCGCAGCAAGAAATTCCATGGTAGGTCTTAGATAGCAAGAGCGGCAAGGGGGGAGCAATTGTGCCAATGAACAATAGCGTGATCAGCCAGTTGCACGGGCCTGGCATGACCGACCCCTGTCATGAGTACAGCATTTGACACGGCTGGCGCAGATCGTAGCAGACCTGCTGCTCTTCGCGCAGGCGTTTACTGGCTACGCGCCTGCCGAAAAACCGCCGGAAATCGTCTTCCTTGAGCAAACCGAGTTGCAGCGTCAGGCCTGCCTGAACCCATGCGAAGTCTTCGGCTGGTATCCCTACGGAGACAAAATCTATCTCGACACGCGCCTTGATCCGGTTCGCAACCTGAAAGCACGCGGCGTACTGTTGCATGAGCTTGTGCATTATCTGCAGCAGCGCAACAGCGCGTTTACTGAAGAGAGCGCATGCCTCAACTGGGCGAAGCGAGAGCAGGAGGCATATCGCGTCCAAGGGGCCTGGCTGGCGCAAAACAATATCGTCGCGACTCTTTATTCACGCGCCCGGCCGCCCTGGCGGGGCATCTGCAACAATGAACAGCAAGACGACAGTACCGCCCCAGACAGCTCCGATCTCGGATGACTGCGCCTGCCTCGCCTGGCTCCAGCAACGAAACCAAAGCGGTGTGATACGAAAGTCCTATGCGGCAATCGCGCAAGGTATGGATAAACTGTTTAGACAATTAAGCGCGCTGCAAAGCGTCCGCTCTTTAGCTTGTGCCTTAGCGAAAAATTATCAGTCGTTGAAGGGGTTAAGGGCCGCTGCGCAGTGGTTCAAACAGGCTGTACGCCTGGCTTGTTGGAAGGGAATCAGGGCCTCAGCACAGACGACCCTCCGATCGTTTGCTGGAAAGAAGACCGCGTCAGGTTCTACGATCGTCTTGGCTGTCAGCCCGAGTCTCGAAGAAAGTTTGAAACACGTCGTATCGCGAGGATTGCGAGCGCGCCGACAGGGAGCGCGATTGTTTTTGACTGAAGTCACCGAAAGCGGGAAACGCAAAGTAACACTTTAAGGATGAGGCTGGTTCACGTGTCATCTTGCATTTTGATGAAACGAGCGGGCTTTAGAATAAGCAATGCAGAAAATTCTGATCGTCGATGATCATCCCCTGTTCCGTGAAGCCGTCTGCAGTTCCATCAAGCAGGCCTTTGACAGCGCGGAAGTGCTCGAAGCCCGCAACCTGCAGGAAACCGTCGAGATCATTTCTGGAAACAGCGACATCGACCTGGTCCTGCTCGATCTGAACATTCCCGACACCACCGGCTTCAACGGCCTGCTGACCATCCGCACCCAGCACCCCAAGCTGCCGGTGGTGGTTGTTTCCGGCAACGACGACCGGCGGATCGTCGCGGAAGCCTTGAGTTACGGTGTTGTCGGCTTCATCCCGAAGTCCTCGCCGAAATCCATGCTGAAGGAAGCGATTCTGGAGACACTGGCCGGCGGCGTCTTTCTGCCACCAAGCTATCAGCGCGAACCGGGTGAAGAAGGCGGAGCGCCAGGCGGCGACAACGATCTGGCCAAACAGCTCGCGACCCTGACGCCTCAGCAGTTCCGCGTGCTGCGGATGCTGAGCGAAGGGAAGCTCAACAAGCAGATTGCCTACGAACTCAGTGTTGGGGAGACAACGGTCAAGGCGCACGTCTCCGCCATCCTGCGCAAGCTCAAGGTCTACAGCCGCACGCAGGCCGTTATCAAGGCACAGAATCTTGAGTTCGAGAACATTCTAGCGGCAGACGAAGAAGGCCCCAGCCAGTCGTAGCGCGAGAGCAGACTACGCCAGGAGATGGGACATCAATGACCGCAGTTCGGCAGGCTTAAGCGGTTTCTGCAACAGCTCGAAACCCGCATCCTTCACTTCCAACCGCACTGGCGAGGTGTGATCGGCGGTCACGATGATGCCGGGCACCGGAGCACTACAATGCCGCCGCACTTCGGAAATCGCATCGATACCTGTGCGGCCTTCGTCCAAATGATAATCGGCGATAATGAGATCGGGGTAGATTTGCTGCTCCGCCATGAGGTCGCTTGCCTCGGCCCCGTCGCGCGCACCGATAACGTGACAGGACCAACGCTGTAGAAGAGCCGCCATTGCCTCCAGATTGTCCTGGTCGTTTTCCACGAACACGACCGTGGCGTTGCCGAGGCCGTAGTTCTTGTGCAGAGCCGGGGTCAAATCCATGGTATCCCGGCTGCTCGCACTGCCGTACGGCACCTCGACCGCAAACATCGATCCCTGTCCAGCCACCGAATGCAGGGTTAGGGGATGGTTCAGAATACGGGCGGAGCGCTGCGCGATGGCCAGTCCCAAACCGAAACCCGTATCGATCCCAGACTCAGGATGAACGAAACGCTGGAATTCGTCGAAGACGGCCCGCTGATGCTCTTCCCGAATACCCGGCCCGCTGTCCCAAATCTGGATCGAAAGGCTGTCACCCTTCCGCCGGCAACCGAGCAGGACCTGACCTTTGGTGGTGTAGCGCACAGCGTTACTGACAAAGTTCTGCAGGATCCGGCGCAGCAAGAGCATATCGCTCTTAATGACCACGCGGCTCGGCACCACACGAAAGACGAGCCCTTTGTTCTCGGCCATCAGGGCGAATTCACTGGCCAGAGCCTCCAACAGAATATCGACGGGAAATTCCCGCCACTCCGGCGTGACTGTCCCGGTATCGAGCTTCGAGATGTCGAAGAGAGCCTTCAAGAGACCGTCAACGGATTCCAAGGCTGTGTATACCCGGTCGATCAGGCGATTGACGTCGTCGGAAGGGTCCGAATCCAGCAAGGCCGATACGAACAGGCGTGCGGCGTTTAGAGGCTGCAACAGGTCGTGACTGGCCGCAGCCAGGAACTTGGTCTTACTGAGATTAGCCTCTTCGGCCATGGCCTTCGCGGTCTGGAGCTGTCCGTTCAGCTCCGTCAATTCAGCCGTGCGCTCCTGCACGCGGATCTCAAGCGTCTCCTTGGCCTCTTCAAGCACCTTCGCGGTGCGCCGCTGTTCGGTCACATCGGTATAGGTCGAAACGAAACCGCCGTCGGGGATGGCGTTGCGGCGCACCTCGATCACGACACCATCCCGGCGATGATACTCGGCGCGGAACGGCCGCGCCCCACCCTCATAGCGCAGCCAATCAACCAGATCGGTTACCATATCGGTATCGGGAAAGGCGCGCTTGACCTCGGGAGAGCCCAGGATCTGGTCGAAGCGCATGCCCTCCCTTACGAGTGGCTGCGACAAGCCGGTCAGCCAGATAAAATGCTTGTTCCAATAGGCCAGATGATGTCGGTGATCGAAAACCGAAACGCCTTGGGCCAGATTGTCCAGCGTCGCAGTCAACTGGATCGACTTTTCCTCCAGTTCCCGTTCGCGCCGCTGGGATTCGTCTTTCTTGATCTCGGTGACGTCGGCGTAGATGCCCACGGTTCCGTTCTTAGTCGGCCGCTCGCTGACCTGAATCCAACGGCCGTTGGCCAAGCCAAGCAGGATGGTATCGCCCGGATTGCGGTGCTGCTGCAGCCGTTGCTCAATCCAGCTCTCATGCTCGCTGCGCGGGATCGCCAAGGCGTCGCGCTCCAATATGGCCCGCAGGAACGCTTCGAAGGTCATACCGGGTCGAATGGCGTCTTCAACTTCGGGGTAGAAGCCCCGGAAGGTTGAGTTGGAGAGCACCAGGCGATCTTCGGCATCGAAGAGTGCGAAGCCTTCGGAGAGCGAATCGATGGCATCTGCGAGACGGGTGCGCGCGGTCTCGGCTTCCTCATTCGCGATAGTCAGCGCTGTGTTGGTATGTTCCAGGTTACTGAGCGCATGCTTCAGTTCTTCGGTGCGATCGCGCACCTGATTTTCCAGCAGTATCGCGGTCTGGAACAGCGAGAAGGAGTTACCGGCGTAATCGATGCTGCGCTCGACGCGCTTCATCAGGGCATCGTTGATCTTGCTCAGACGCGCAACCTGCTGCTCCAGCTCCTCGATCCGCTCCGAAGGATCATTTTGAACGGGTTCGTTCCGCACGGCATCGAGATGACTGACTGCGGCAGAATCGGACCGCTTCCCCGGGGCGTGCGTAGCCCTCGATTTTTCCGGCGGGTCTGGATTCTGAATGGACATCAGTCGGGCTCGATTCCAATCGCGACCGCAGTGAAGGTCTGATTCACGTGCATGGAGTGATACTGTTCGCCGTAAGTGCTGAAGCCGATCACCTTGTTACCGAGCAGGATTTCGGAAATCGCCGATTTGACTTCTTTCCGCTCCATCTCCAGGCGCCGGAGAATGCAGTCGCAGCCGATCACCACCTGAACGTTGTTCAGTGACGACTGAAGCTCCGCGAACTGACGCTCCAGGTCCTGAACGATGTCGCCGCTTTCCGCTACGGTGAGCACAATGCCCTCGTCGATAGCGCAGAGGAACGACAAGCTGTCGTCTTCGTTCACTCGCTGGATTGAGCGCACATGATACTCGCCGCCCACGCGCACGACCAGCGGATGCGCCGCAAAGACCAGGGGGTTCAGATCCTCTTTCGGTAAACCAATGACCTTGGCGTACTCGCGCGCCGCCGGTTCCGCATTCAGCTCCTCGACGCGGCGATCGCTGCCTGCCGCGGTCACCACCATCTTCTTTCCTGTGCTGCTGAAATGCTCGGTCTTAAAGATCCGGAAAGGGTGACGCGTGTGCACCAGAACCAGCGCGGCCGAGCCGCTGTGAAACCGGCCTTTGTGAAAGACGTAGGAGGCAACGTAGGAAAGATCGTCGCCGGCGGAACCGCCCAGCAGCGGAATGTCGCCCAGAGCGTTGAAAACGCCGGAAGCCACCTGTTCTTCCTGCTGTGACATGCCATCGATCATCAGAAAGGCAAAGGTCGTTCCCGGTGCTCTGTCCGGCGCTTTCTGATCCAGGCGGACAATGGCGTTCTGAACGACTTCGCGGATTCTCGAAATGCTAAGCTCCTCGAGATCGACGATCACTTCGGAGACAGCAGCAAAATCCGGCGCCGTAAAGCCGACTCCGGTAATACTGCCTTCAATGTAGCCCCGCGGCGTGATCTCTCCGGCTGTTGTGCAGCCAACGAGATGAACGTCGCCGAAGCGCATATTCAGCTCCTGCCCGAGCTGCTCGAGATCATACTGCGGGGAACAAAAGAACAGAACCGTATCCAGATTCGGCCGGTTGACGGCTTTGTAAAACTCTTCGGCCGCAGCCGCAGGGTCGCGCGCGCGAGACACGCCGGTGGTAATCTGCGCAGCGTCCTGTGCGACCGCCGGATACATTGATCACTCCCTGTTGCAGCTCTCATCATACCTTGAAGCGCGACGGAACCGCTGATTTTTATGCCATTTTCTTAATCCTGCCTTGTCTTGCCGCAGAAATAAAGCGCGTTGCAAATCGGCGGTTCTTTACCGCAGCGCAGCAAAAAATCGAAGCGCCGCAAATTTTCACATCAATGTGATCATTTCAATTAATGCAGCGAAACCAATCGATTATCTCGCCAATAAGTCGCTTGAACCCTTTGTCGAAAGGACTTACTTTAGAATTATTCAAGAGTAGGACTTTAGTAGGATGGGCGCAGGGCGGCCGAGACGCTAACATAATAGTCGTTGCAATAATCGAATCGTGGGTCTCCGCGGTTTCCGAAGATTGCATCGAAGTCTTGGTGCAGATCTTCGTTCATCGATAAGCATCAACAAATGAGTTTTTGAGGAGGAAAACATGAGCTGGGCAACCCCAAAAGTCGTCGAGATCTCCGTTGGTATGGAAATCAACTGCTACGCTTGCGCGGAGCTGTGAAACTCGGCTTAATTGCCGATAGATAAAGGGCCGGGTGCGTCGTCCGATCAAACGGACAAGCAGTCCCGGCCTTTTTCATTTTCAGATGCAGGAGAGTGGGTGTGCTTCGCGTCCTGGTGCTTGGCGCTGCGGCAGGCGGCGGCTTTCCGCAATGGAACAGCAACAACGAGGCGTCTCAGCGTGCGCGGCGCGGCGATCCGGCGGCCCGCCCCTCGAGCCAATCTTCGGTCGCAGTCTCGGCCGATGGTGAAAATTGGGTCCTGCTGAACGCGTCACCCGATATCCGTCAGCAGATCAACGACAATCATCAGCTTCATCCCAAGGTGGGCGTCCGGCACAGTCCGATCGCCGCCGTGCTCCTGACCAACGGCGACGTGGATCACGTGGCCGGCCTCTTGACTCTGCGCGAACGCTATCCCCTGGCGCTCTACGCGACCAGCCGCGTGCTGGAGGTGATCAACGGCAATGCCATCTTCAATGTGCTGAACCCGGAGTTTGTGGATCGCCGCACCATGCCTCTGGGCGATAGCTTCGAGCCGAAAAAGAAGGATGGCAGCGGCACCGGTCTGGATATCCGTCCCTTTCCTGTCCCCGGCAAAGTCGCGCTTTATCTGGAAGACGAATCCGCAGGCGCGAACTTTGGCACGGTCGAGGAAGACACCATCGCTCTGCGCATCACCGACCGGGAAAGCGGACGCTATTTCCTCTATGTACCGGCCTGCGCACAACTTTCGGACAGCCTTACGAGCCAACTGGATGGCGCCTCCCTGCTTATGTTCGACGGAACGCTCTGGCAGGACGACGAGATGCCGCTGCAGGGCGCCGGCAGCAAGACCGGGCGCCGCATGGGGCATATGAGTCTTTCCGGCCCTGACGGCACTTTAGCAGCTTTCGCCGACAGCGGCGTTGAGCGTAAGGTGCTCATACATATCAACAACACCAACCCAATCCTGCTCTCCGACTCTCCGGAACGCGCAGCTGTCGAGGAAGCGGGCTGGCAGGTCGCCTACGACGGCATGGAGATTTCGCTATGAGCGCCGCTCCCGAACCCGCAGTCACTGCCTACGGTCCGGACGACTTTCTGGACGCCGAGGAGTTCGAACGCCGGCTGCGGCAGATCGGCCTGGAGCGCTATCACAACCTCCATCCCTTTCATAAACTTCTGCATTCGGGCAACTGCAGCCACGCGCAGGTCCAGGCCTGGGTGCTGAACCGCTTTTATTATCAGAGCCGTATTCCCCTGAAGGACGCGGCCCTGCTTTCGCGCGCCGAGGATCTGGATCTACGGCGCGAATGGCGTAAGCGCATCGAAGATCACGACGGTCACGAAGGCAACGCCGGTGGCATCGAACGCTGGTTCGTCCTCGCAGAAGCCGTGGGCCTGGATCGGGATTACGTGGCCTCCACAGACGGTATCCTGCCCGCCACCAAGTTCGCGGTCGAAGCTTACGTGCGTTTTGTGCGCGACAAGTCCCTGCTGGAAGCTGTCGCCTCCTCGCTGACCGAACTCTTCGCCCCCAAGATACACGAGGAGCGGATCGCCGGCCTGCTGGAGCACTACGACTTCGCCAACGACAAGACCATCGCATACTTCACCACGCGCCTGACCGAGGCCCCGAAAGACGTGAAGTTCGGGCTCGCCTATGTCATCCGTGAAGCCCGGACGCGTGAGCAGCAGGAACAGGTCATGGCGGCGCTGCGCTTTAAGACGGACGTGCTTTGGGCGCAACTGGACGCGCTCTACAGCGCTTATGTTTCGCCCGGACACATCCCACCCGGAGCCTTCGTGCCGGAGGGTCATAGCGGCGAGGTTCACCACCGCGTCGGCCAGGTGAACCCGGCATGACCGAACGCATCGAAATCACCGAAGCCTCGGTCCCCAAACTGCCCCGCGGCGTCAAGCTGCGCTTCGACAAACAGCGCGACCAGTGGGTTCTGCTCGCGCCTGAGCGCCTTTTCGTGCTCGACAACATCGCGCTGGAGATCGTGAAACGTTGCGACGGCGAAGCTACGATCGACGGGATCTCCGACGATCTGGCACGCAGCTTTTCGGCGCCCAAGGATGTGGTGCAGAAGGATGTCATCGCCCTGTTGCAGGATCTAACCGACAAGCGGATCCTGACGGCATGAACGCCCAACCACCGGCCGCCCCCGAATTCCCGCTCGCGATTCTTGCCGAGCTGACACACCGCTGTCCCCTGCAATGCCCCTACTGTTCCAATCCGGTCGCCTTGGAAGCGGCGAGCGCGGAACTGGATACCGAAACCTGGCTGCGCGCCATTGAAGAGGTCGCCGATCTCGGTGCGCTGCAAATCCACTTTTCCGGTGGCGAACCGACCTCCCGCAAAGACCTGGAAATCCTGGTCAAAAAAGCAAACGACGTCGGACTCTACACGAACCTCATCACCGCCGGTGTGCTGGTCGGCGAAGACCGTCTGAATGCCCTGGCGGATGCGGGACTGGACCATGTGCAGTTGAGCTTCCAGGACAGTGAAGCGGCGGGCTGCGACCGTATCGGCGGTTTTAAAAACGGCTTCGAGAAAAAGCTGGAGTTCGCCGCAGCGGTCAATGCACTTGAATTGCCTCTGACCGCCAATATGGTCGTACATCGCCAGAATCTGGGCAATTTGGAAAGGATGCTCGAACTTGCCGTGGAGCTTAAGGCCCGGCGGGTCGAGATCGCCCATGTACAGTACTACGGCTGGGCCTATGTGAACCGGGCGGCATTGATGCCGACGCGCGAGCAGCTGGAGCGCGCGACCGAGATTGTCGAAGTGGCGCGGGAACGCCTGAAGGGCGTCCTGGTGATCGATTACGTAGTGCCGGACTACTATGCCCAACGCCCCAAGTCCTGCATGGGCGGCTGGGCGCGACAGTTCCTGAACATCTCGCCGGCAGGCAAGGTTCTGCCATGCCACGCGGCGGAGTCCATCACCACCCTCTCCTTCGACCGCTTTCCCGACAAAAGCCTGCGGGAAATCTGGGAGACCTCGGAAGCCTTCCTGAAGTATCGCGGCACCGACTGGATGCCCGAGCCCTGCCGTGGCTGCGAGCGCGCGGAAATCGACTGGGGCGGCTGCCGCTGCCAGGCTTTCGCCATCACCGGTTCCGCCGACAATGTGGATCCGGCCTGCGCCCTCTCTCCCGAACACGCTAAGCTGCAGGCTCTGGCGGAAGCCGACTCCCACGCAGAGAGCGATGACTTCCACTATCGGACAAGGCGTAAGGGCCTGGAGCTGGAACAGGCCTAGCTTGCCGCTGCTTCTCCGAAACACTTTGACATAAGACATCGCGAAGACCGCGATCGTACCCGCTGACGTTCTCTCCTCAAGGCGCGGGCTCTTCGCAGATCGCGAGCGAACCTCGCGACCACGCAACACGCCGAGTCACAAGATCAGCTTCACACCTTGGTGAAAGAGAACCAGAGACTCTGCGTTCCACGCGGCAGAAGTCTTGTCACGATCAGGTTTTGAACTTAGGCTCAACAACTTCTTGAACAGACGTTCCAGAAAGCCAGTCGACCGGATAGCGCCGCTTGTCGGCCATGCCGCGCGCAGCGGCAAAGCGCATCCGCGCATCGCAGACCCGCTCACACAGGCTTGATGGATTTCTAGCGGGATCGCTTCACTGCATTGGGAGCGTTTTCGCGACTCGCCAAACAACTGCACAGCCTCGTAGCAACCGCACTTTAAGGAGAGAAGAATGACTGTCCGACGGCCTTCCAGCAGCGACGTAAAAACAGTGGCAGCCGAGCTCGGCATGACTCTCTCGGATTCCGCCGCGCAGACCTATCATGATCTGATGCAGGGTCTGCTCGATGCCTATGACGCCGTCGAGGATATGGAGGCGGCGCTCCCCGCAACAGCCTATCCGCGAGAAGACGCCAGTCGCCCGAGCGCCGATGACAATCCTTTCGGGGCCTGGGCCGCGCGCGGCACAATCAAAGGGAAAAGTGGCGGACCGTTGGAGGGAAAAACAGTCGCTATCAAAGACAACACCTGCGTGGCGGGCTGGCCGATGCAAAACGGCTCTACGGTGCTGGAAGGCTATGTCCCGGAGATGGATGCCACCATTGTGACCCGTTTGCTGGATGCAGGCGCAGAAATCGCCGGCACGGCCACCTGCGAGTACTACTGCGCTTCGGGTGGAAGCCATACTTCCGCGCTGGGCGTCGTCGAAAACCCCGTGGTCCCCGGTCACAACGCGGGCGGCTCCTCGTCCGGTTCCGCTGTCCTGGTTGCAGCGGAGATCGTCGACATGGCGACGGGCGGCGATCAAGGCGGTTCAATCCGCATTCCGGCCTCTTACTGCGGGATCGTCGGCCTGAAACCTACACATGGGCTGGTGCCCTATACCGGTATCTTCGCCGTTGATCTGACCATCGATCACACAGGCCCCATGACTCGCACCGTCGCCGACAATGCTTTGATGCTGGAGGTTATGGCCGGCCCCGACGGGCTGGACCCGCGTCAGCAAGGCGCGCCCGGACTACGCTACACAGAGGCCTTGGGTCAAGGCGTCGAAGGATTGCGTGTCGGTGTGGTGACGGAAGGTTTCGGCCATCCTGGTGCCGAAGACGATGTCGAAAACCGGGTGCGCGAAGCGGCGCAAAAACTCGGCGAAGCCGGAGCCAAAGTTGATGAGGTCTCGATCCCTCTCCATGCCGCCGGCGGCGCCATCTGGACCCCGATTTTTCTTGAAGGCGCGACCGAACTGATGATGCGTCAGAATGCCTACGGCACCAACATGAAAAGCATGTTCCTGGAAAGCCTGCTCGATGCACAAGCGAAATGGCGCGACCACGCCGACGAATTTTCGCCGACACTGAAACTGGGACTGCTCACCGGACACTATATGTCGTCGCGCAACCGGGGCCGTTTTTACGGCAAGGCGCAAAATCTCAACCGGCTGCTGACAAAAGCCTACGACGACGCGTTGGCCAACTATGACGTCTTGCTGATGCCAACCACGCCCATGGCCGCCAGCAAGCTGCCGCCGCAAGATGCGCCAGACGAGGAAATCGTCGCCCGGGCGTTTGAAATGGTTCCAAACACTTCGCCCTTCTGCGCCACCGGACATCCTTCCTTGTCGGTACCGGTCGGCAAAACCAGCGACGGTCGCCCAGTAGGCGCCATGCTGAGCGGCCGCTATCACGACGAGACGACGCTCTACCGCGCCGCCGAAGTTCTGGAAACGGCTTACAGCGCCTGAACTGACCCTGGCCTTCTTAACGCGAGGCTCTGGCTTGTCTGACCTCAGAGCAGACACGTCAGAGCCAGATCGCTAGGCCTTCCCTCTCCCCTCGAGATGACGCAAATGACGAGCCGGCTCTTTCGAGCCGCGCTCTCCTTTTTGCATGCCTGACGATCTATCGGCCTGTCCGCGGACTTGTCTTGACTCTTTTCTTACTGTGTGAAAAAATTTTCATTAATTGATATTTTTTTCGTACAGGGATTATGGCAGGCAAATCCGCAAACGGCGCCCTCAAGGACAGCGACGCCAGCACGGCGACCCGTGCGGCCTGGCTGCATTTCGCTGGCGGCCTGACTCAGGCGGAAGTTGCCAAGCGCCTGGGGCTGACCAGCCTGAAGGCCCACCGGCTCATTGCCCGGGCCAGCCGGGAAGGTCTGATCAAGGTCTATATCGACGGCGAGATTTCCGAGTGCGTGCAATTGGAGGAACAACTGAGCGCGCGCTACGGACTGGAATTCTGTCAGGTGGTCCCCGACCTGGATGAGACCGACCGCGGCGATGACGCGCTGCCGCTTAAACCGCTAGGCATGGCCGGCGCGCAGTATCTGAAGCTCGCGCTGGAGCGCGGTCAGGACCAATTGATTGGCGTCGGCCACGGCCGGACGCTCGCCGCCTGTATCGACTATTTGCCGCGAACCGCTGCCGGGACGACTCGCTTCGTTTCCCTGCTCGGTGGTCTGACCCGCAAGTTCGCGGCAAATCCCCACGACGTGATCCACCGCCTGGCCGAACGCACCGGCGCGGAGGCCTATGTCATGCCGGTTCCCTTCTTCGCAAACTCGGTCGAGGATCGCTCCGTCCTGCTGAATCAGCGCGGCATCAGCGATGTTTTCGATCTGGCGAAGCAAGCGGGTCTTTTGCTGGTCGGGATCGGTACGGCGGAGCCCGGCGCTTCTCTGGTCGAGACCGGCATGATCGAACGCAAGGAAATCAACGAAATCAAGCGCAAGGGCGGCTGTGGTGAGCTGCTCGGCCACTTCTTCGACCGCGGCGGCGCGCCGGTGAAAACAGACCTATCAGACCGCACGCTGTCACTGTCGCTTGACGATCTGCGCAGCAGAAAGCTGGTCGCGGTCGCCGGCGGCAATGAAAAAACCGATGCCATCTGCTCAATTCTGAAGAGCGGATTTTTGAAAGGGCTGATCACCAACGAGCGCACGGCAAGCGCGCTAACGGCCCTTACGCCGGAGATGTCGGCGTAAAAGTATAGCGACTAGAGGCGAGAAAAATCGCCCTAACCACACGGAGGGAACGTTATGTACGATAGGGAAAAGGATCTCTTTAAGTCTTACGCGGCCCACAAAATGAGCCGCCGCGAGCTGATTGAAAAGTCACTCAAACTGGGTGTCGCGGCTGGCACCGCCAACTTCCTGCTGAACTCCGCATCGACAGCGGCCATGGCCGCCGATTTCGATTGGATGAAACACAAGGGCAAGTCCGTCAAGCTGCTGCTGAACAAGCATCCCTATGCCGACGCCATGATCGCCAACCTGGAGAACTTCAAGGCGCTCACCGGCATGGATGTCAGCTACGACATTTTCCCGGAAGATGTTTATTTCGACAAAGTGACGGCGGCGCTTTCCTCAAAATCCAGTCAGTACGACGCCTTTATGACCGGCGCCTATCAGACTTGGCAGTACGGTCCGGCCGGCTGGATCGCCGATATGAACGAGTATATCGGCGACGCCGACAAGACCAACCCGAACTATAATTGGGACGACGTCCTGCCGGGTCTGCGCGCCTCGACCGCCTGGTCCGGCGTGCCCGGCGCGGAACTGGGCGGATCGGACTCCAAACAGTGGTGTATCCCCTGGGGCTTCGAGCTGAACAATATCGCCTATAACCGCAACATCTTCGACAAGCTGAAACTCAGCCCGCCGCAGAACATGGCGGAGATGATGGACGTCGCAGCTAAGATCACCAAGGACGCCGGCGGCCCATACGGTATCGGTGTACGCGGATCGCGCTCCTGGGCCACCATCCATCCGGGCTTCCTCTCCGCCTACACCAACTTCGGCGGCAAAGATCTGAAGCAGGATGGCGGTAAGCTGCGCGCGGCGATGGATTCACCAGAGTCCAAAGCCTTTACCGCACAGTGGGTAAAGATGATCCAGGATTCCGGCCCCAAGGACTGGGCGACCTACACCTGGTATCAGGTCGGCACCGACCTGGGTGCGGGCGCTTCGGGCATGATCTACGACGCGGATATCCTCGGCTACTTCATGAACGGTGGCGACAACAAGGAAGCCGGCAATCTGGCTTACGCAGCCTTCAAGGCCAATCCGGACGCCGCGACGCCCACGTCGAACGTCTGGATCTGGTCGCTTGCTATGTCCAACTTCTCGAAGGAACCGGACGCAACCTGGTACTTCATGCAGTGGGCCTCCAGTGCCGATCACGGCCTCTTCGGCGCCCGCAAGATGGACTTCGTCAACCCGGTCCGCGGCCAGGTCTGGAAAGATCAGGAATTCCGCGACCGCATCGCCAAGAGCTATCCCGGCTATATCGAGCAATATGAAGCCTCGGCACCCGACGCGAAGATCTACTTCACGCCGCAGCCATTGTTCTCGACGCTCACCACCGAGTGGGCGGCCGGTCTGCAGAAGATGGTGACCAACGAGGTGCCGGTGGACGAAGGGCTCGATCAATTGGCCGAGAGCGTCAATCGCCAGCTCAAGTCGGCCGGACTCTAGAACGAGAGGGCTTTAGGATCGGCGGCTCTAGAGTTTGCGGACCCTTCCCGAGATCGCCTCGACCGGAAGGGTCCCGCTCTGGAGATTATGGGGCAGTCCCGGACATCTGTTCCGGAACCAGGCGGGCGGTCTTTTCTCCCAGGACCGTCCTGCCGCCCCGGCGGCATTGCCTTTTGCTGGAAAAATCAACGCAGAAAATCGCTTTCAGTGTACAACGATAACCCTCATTTGATTGGAGGCCGTTAGGTGTCCCGCCGCGCTCTGCCATACATGCTGAGTCTGCCAGCCTTGCTGGTCTGCATCGGGATCCTGGTGCCTTTCGGGACCGCCGTCTACTACTCGACGCAGCGCTATAACCTCGCCTTTCCCCAGATGCGCGGCTTCATCGGCCTGGAAAACTACCAGGATTTTCTGTCCGATAGCGCCTTCTGGAATACCATAGAGATTTCGCTGCTCTACACCTTCCTGACGGTGACTCTCGAGCTGCTGCTCGGTCTCGGCATCGCCCTGCTTCTGCGTCAACCAGGGCGCTTCAACAATATCGTTTCGATCCTGCTGCTGTTGCCGCTCATGACGGCGCCGGCGATCGCCGCCCTGATGTGGAAGCTGATGACTAACCCGAACTTCGGTGTGCTCAGTTATCTGATCGGCCTGATCGGCTTCACAGACTTCCGCTGGGCCTCCTCACCCTCCAGCGCGCTGTTCACGGTCGTGCTGGTGGATATGTGGGTCTACACACCCTTTATCATGATCCTGTTGCTGGCCGGATTACGCTCCCTGCCTCGGCAGCCCTTCGAGGCGGCCGAGCTGGACGGAGTTCCGCGCTCCTTTGTTTTTTTCCGCATCACGCTGCCGATGCTGATGCCCTACATCATCACGGCGACCCTCTTCCGCCTGCTCGACTCCATTCAGCAGTTCGACATCGTCTACGCCATGACTCAGGGCGGGCCCGGCGACAAACTGATGGTGTTCCAGGTGCAGAGCTATCTGGAGTTCTTCCAGTACACCAACGTCGGGCGTTCGGCGGCGCTGCTCATGGTGCTCTGGGCGATCACCTATTTCCTCTCGAACCTCTTCGTCAAACACTGGCTGAAGCTGCGCGAACGTGCGCACGGCAATGCGTGAGGAGGCGGAGCGCATGAACCATACAATGATGGCTGAACGCATTCTCCGGGGCGTCCTGCTCAGTCTGGTGCTGCTGTTCTTCCTCTTCCCGATCTTCTGGATCTTCCTGATGTCCTTCCAAACAAACGAGGACATCCTGCGGATCCCACCGAGCCTCTTCTTCACGCCGACGCTGGAAAACTACGTCGCGCTGATCTCCGGGCGCCTCTCGACCGTGGCCGGCGATCTGGACATCGCCTTCATGAGCAACCTCTGGAACTCGGTACTGCTCTCTAGTCTTTCGGTCGGCGTCGCGCTCTTGCTGGGTGTGCCCGCCGCCTACGCCTTCGCCCGCTTTAAGTTCCGCCTGGGCGAAACCATCGCCTTCACCCTGCTGTCCTTCCGCTTCGCACCGCCGCTCCTGGTCCTCCTGCCGCTGTCGCTTTACTTTGCCGAACTGGGCCTCGACGACACCTACTTCGGACTGGTTTGGGTTTATCAGCTGATCGCCCTGCCGCTTATCCTCTGGATCGTGCGCGGCTATTTCGAGGACATCAGCCCGGACATCGAGAACGCCTATCGCATCGACGGTCACTCCTGGCTGACGACCTTCCGCAAGATCGCGATTCCCTTGGCCCGGCCCGGGATTGCAGCGGCCAGCCTTTTGGCGTTCATCTTTTGCTGGAACAATTTCGTCTTTGCCCTGGTGCTGGCCTCGGCCGATAAGCAACCCGTGACCGTCGGCGCCCTGGCCTTCGTGACGGCCTCGGGCATCCAGTACGGACAGGTCGCCGCGGCCATCGTGCTTTCGGTGACCCCGACCCTGCTACTGGCGCTTTACGCCCAACGCTATCTGGTCGAGGGGCTCTCCCTCGGCGCGGTGAAGGGTTAGATGCATGGCTGAGTTCAACGCACCGACCCTGGAACTGACCACTGTCAGCAAGGCCTTCAAGAACGATCAGATTCTCTCGGGCTTATCTCTCAGTGCTGAGGAGGGTGAGACCGTGGTGGTCTTCGGCCCCTCAGGGACCGGCAAGACGGTGCTGCTCCGCCTGATCTCAGGCATCTACGATCCGGATGAAGGCGATATCCGGCTCGATGGCGCCTCGGTGCTTGGAACTGCACCGAACCGCCGGGGCGTCGGCATGGCCTTTCAGAACTTTGCGCTCTATCCCCACATGGAGGCGGCCGACAACATCGCCAGTCCGCTCCAGGCCCGTGGCGGCGGCCAGGTGATGGAGAAGGTTCGGGATATCGCCGCGCTTTTGAAGATCGATCACGTCCTCAGCCATCGCCCCAAAGAGCTTTCGAACGGACAGAAACAGCGCACAGCCCTGGCCCGCGCCCTTGTCGCCGGACCGAAGATCTTGTTGCTGGACGATCCGTTGCGCAATGTCGACGCGAAACTACGCTATGAGATGCGCCTGGAACTGCCCCGCCTGCTGCGGGAGTTCAATTCCACGACACTCTACGTGACCCAGGACTACAAAGAGGCCATGGCGCTGGGCGACCGCATCGCGGTGCTGCTCGACGGCGACTTCGCGCAGGTTGCGACGCCTTTCGAAATCTACCGCAAGCCAGCGAATGTCGAGGTCGCGAAGCTGTTCGGCGATCCCACCATCAATCTGATCCCCACCGAAGTTGCAAATGCCAACGGCACGGTTACCGCGGCACTTGCGGGCGCTGAGGTACAGTTGAACAGTGGTTACGGTCATGCCGTCGGGCGAGAGGTCTTTGCCGGCATCCGCCCGGAGGCAATCGCGATTTCGGACAATCCAGGCCCAGGTGCCCTTTCGGTCGAACTCATCGCGGTTACCCCGCTGAACGAGCGGATCGTGATGTTGTTGCATCTGGGCGACGGTACAGAGTTTTTCGCCTCGGCGCCGGAAGACGGAAACGCGGGCACACGGCGACATGGCCCGGTCTTCGCGAGCGTCGATCCTGACTCCATCCTGCTCTTCGACCGCGCAAGCGGTGAACGCATCGAACCGCAAGCCCCATGAGTGTTGATGCCGTGAAACCTTCCGCCCCAGAGGCCTATAGAACAGGGCAGCCGCCAGTGGCAGAAGCGCCAACCCCCAAGCCAACGGCCTTACAGCTGGATGCCGTCGACAAGTTTTACGGCGATCCGGCAAATCCCGTCGTACATGCGGTCAAAGACTTCTCCATGTCCGTTGCAGAGGGCGAAATCGTCGCGTTGTTGGGGTCCTCCGGCTGCGGCAAGACCTCGACCCTGCGCATGATTGCCGGCTTCGAGACGGTCAGCCGGGGTGAAATCACGCTGGCGGGCCGGCGCATCGACTCGCTGCCGCCCGCCAAACGCAATGTGGCCATGGCCTTCGAAGGCTACTCCCTCTATCCGCCTCTCACCGTGCGCGACAACATCGCCTTCGCGCTCAAGGCCGCGAAGCTGGACCCGCAGGAAGTCGCGCGCAAGGTCGCGCATATTGCAGGCCTGCTCGAAATCGAACCCATCCTGGACAAATACCCCTCGTCTCTTTCCGGCGGTCAGCAGCAACGCGCCAGCCTCGCCCGCGCTCTGATCCGCAAGGCCGACCTTTATCTGCTCGACGAACCCATGTCGCAGCTCGAGCCGCAACTGCGCTCTGTCCTGCGCGGGCGCATCAAGAGCTATCTGATCGAGCATGGCATGACCGCCGTCTTCGTCACCCACGACCAGACCGAAGCCAATGCCCTGGCCGACCGCATCGCAGTGATGGAGGATGGAGTCCTGCAGCAGATCGCCAGTCCCGGCGACCTGAAGGAACGGCCGGCCAATCTCTTTGTCGCGACCTTTATCGGCGAACCGCCTATGAACGTCTTTCCGGCAAGGTTGGAGATGAGAGAAGGTCACCTGGTTGTCGTAGTCGAAGGGGCCGGCGATGCCGCGGGCTTTACACTGGACCTGGGTGCTTTCGCTGAAGGACCTGAGACCGCATTGAAGGACGGCGCCGTTCTAAATCTCGGCGTGCGCCCGCACAATGTCATGGTCGGCCGAGGCGACAACCGCGGCACTGTCCTTTCAAATCAGTGGCTCGGCGATCAGACGCACGTCGTGATCGAAGCCGCCGGCCAGACGATGGTCGCCGTCAGCTATACGCCAGTCGATGCGAGAGTGGGTTCGGAGATCCTGTTCCAGTTCTCGCCAAAGGCCATTCATCTCTTCGCCCAAAGCGATGGACAAGGGGGCGATGGCCGGGCGTTGCTTCACGGTTCGGAGGTCGTCGGATGAAGGATATCCTGATCGGCATCGATGCCGGGACTTCGGTGATCAAGTCCGTCGCCTTTTCCAGCGCCGGCGAACAACTTGCCGTTTTCGCCCAGCCCAACAGCTACGACACCTTGCCGGACGGCGGCGCGGAGCAGGACGTCGCCCGCACCTGGAACGACGCCGTGCGCGCCATCACCGGTCTCGCAGCGCAGGTCCCAGACCTGGCGCAACGGACTCTAGGCGTCGCGGTCACGGGACAGGGCGACGGCACCTGGCTGATCGACGCGGAAGGGGAACCCATTGCTCCAGCCTGGCTTTGGCTGGATTCCCGCGCCGCCGAGATCGTCGAAGAACTGAAAGCCGCGCCGGACAGCCGTGCCCGTTTCGAGCTCACCGGAACCGGTCTCGCGGCCTGCCAGCAGGGTGCGCAGCTGCAGTGGATGAAGCGGCATAGGCCCGAGATTCTGGAAAAGGCGGCCACGGCTTTTCACTGCAAAGACTGGCTCTACTACAAACTTTGCGGCGTGCGGGCGACCGACCCCTCCGAGGGCACCTTTTCTTATGGCGATTTCCGGCTGCGCAACTATTCACAGGAGGTCATCGCCGGCTTGGGCCTCGCCGAGCAGCGTCATCTGCTGCCTGAGATCGTCGAAGGCACCGAACAGCACGGCAGCCTGAGCGATGCGGCCGCTGCGGAAACCGGCCTGCTGGCCGGCACGCCCGTCGTGCTCGGCTACGTGGATGTGGTCTGCGCGGCGCTGGGTGCGGGACTCTACGATCCCGGCGCGGATCTTGGCTGCACCATCGTCGGCTCCACCGGCATGCATATGCGTTTCATCAAGTCGGCGGAGGATGTCGTCCTCAATCCCCACGGCACCGGCTATACCATGACCTTCCCGGTCCCCGGCAGCTATGCCCAGATGCAGTCGAACCTGGCCGGCACCCTGAACATCGACTGGCTGATCGATGTAGCTTTGGGTGTGCTCTCCACCGAAGGTGTCGATCGATCGCGCGCGGATTTGCTGGCCAAGGCCGACGGCCTGGTCGCCGCTGCCGAGCCGGCCAGTCTGCTCTACCAGCCCTATATCTCCGAGGCCGGAGAACGTGGACCTTTCACGGACGCGACGGCCAGTGCCGCGTTTCTCGGCCTATCGACACGACATGGCTATGGCGACATGTTGCGCGCCGCCTACGAAGGTCTGTCCTTCGCAGCCCGCGACTGCTACGGCGCCATGGGCGATCTGCCCAGGGACGTTCTCCTGACCGGCGGCGCCGCCCGCAGCCGCGAAATCAGACGCATCCTGGGAGCGGTGCTCGGCGCCCGTATCCGCACCAGCGGCCGCGAAGAAGCCGGCGCCGCCGGGGTGGCCATGATGGCCGCCGTCTGTCTGGGGGTCTATCCTGATATGGCCGCCTGCGCGGCCCAATGGGTTTTCCCTTACCTCAGCGAAGCGGAAACGCCCGATCCCGAATTAACAGCGACCTACGACAAGACCTTCGGCATCTATCAGGAGGCTCGGCAAACGCTGCAACCGCTCTGGCGCCCTCTGAAGCATCGGAATGGAGACACTCGTGGCGCGTGAAATCTCGATCATCGGCGACAGGTTCATGATGCCCGATGCCTTCCGCGAGGAGATCGAGAAGGCCTGCGGCGGTGAGCATCGCATCCGCTGCCTGGAGCTTCCCTGGCCCGACGAACCCATGGAACACGGCTATGCGAAGGCAGGCATGGACGGATTGAAGGAGTACATGGGAGACCCGGACCAAGTGGTCGACTTCATCGGCGAGTCCGAGATCTTCGTGACCCATCTGGCGCCCTTGTCCGAAGGAATGATGGCCCGCCTGCCCAATCTGAAGTTCGTGGCCGTCTCGCGCGGCGGGCCAGTCAATATCGATATGGATGCGGCGCGAAAACGCGACATCCGCGTGGTCAACGCGCCTGGCCGCAATGCCAGCGCGGTCGCCGAATTCACCATCGGCGCAATCCTGGCCGAAACCCGCCTGATTCGCGCCGGACATGAATCCCTGCGTCAAGGCGAGTGGCGCGGCGACCTCTACCGCGCCGACCGAACCGGCCGCGAATTGAACGAGATGACCGTGGGGGTGATCGGCTACGGCAATATCGGCACCCGCGTCGTTCCTCTCCTGCGCGCTTTCGGCAGCCGAATTCTGGTAACCGACCCTTACGTACAATTGAGCGCCGAAGACCTGAAGGCCGGGGTCGAGCAGGTCAATCTGGAGAGGCTGCTCAGCGAATCCGATGTGGTAACTCTGCACGCACGCGTCACGCCCGAGACGACCGGATTTATCGACGCCGAAGCCTTCGCCCGCATGAAACCCGGCAGCCTCTTCGTCAATACCGCACGCGGCCCCATGGTCGATTACGATGCGCTCTATGACGCGCTCGCCTCCGGGCACCTCGGTGGCGCTATGTTAGAAACCTTTGCAATCGAGCCGCCGCCGAAGGACTGGCCGCTGCTGAAACTCCCGAACGTGACCTTAACACCGCATATCGCAGGCGCTTCATTGCGCACCGTAACCTATGCCGCGGAGCAGGCCGCCGAGGAAGTGCGACGCTTTTTGGCCGGCAGGCCACCGAAGAATCCCTGTTAAGCGACAGGCTGAACCTATAGATAAAGCGCCAGAAACATTGGATTGCCGGGAATTCTGGCGAGATGGAGATAACGGAGAGATCCATGACCGAGAGAGAGATACGCAAGGCGATCATCGAGAATTGCCTGCAGATGAATGCGACAGGCCTAAACCAGGGAACATCGGGCAACCTGAGTGCCCGCTATAAGGACGTGATGATCATCACCCCGAGCGGTATCGCGTACGATGTCCTCAAGCCCAGCGATCTCGCCACCATGCCGATCAATGGGGAATACGGCTCCTGGGAAGGGCCTCTGAAACCCTCGAGCGAGTGGCGCTTTCACCTGGACATCATGATCGAGCGCCCGGAAGTCGGCGGCATCGTTCACACCCACTCGACCTACGCAACGATCCTCTCCATCGCAGGGAAAGAAATTCCGGCTTGCCACTACATGATTGCCGCCTTCGGCGGTCCGACCATCCGCTGCGCCGACTACGCAACCTTCGGCACGGACCAGCTTTCGAAAAACGCCCTGAAAGCTCTCAAAGACCGCACCGGCTGTATCCTGGCCAATCACGGCATGATCGCGACCGGTTCCAACATCGCCAAAGCCATGTGGCTCGCAGTCGAGCTGGAGACCATCGCCAAGCAGTATTACCACAGCCTGCTGATCGGTGGACCTAACGTCCTCAGCAATGCCGAAATCACCAAGGTGAAGGAACTCTTCAAGGGTTACGGCCTGCAGGACAAGAAACCGGCCAACGACGCCAAGCCCGCAACGAAAGCGAAAACCAGATCCAAAGCGGCCACCAAGGCCAAGCCCCCTGCTAAAGCAACAACCCGGGCAAAGGCAAAAACGACGAAGACAGCCGCTAAAAGCCCAGCGAAGCCGCGGACCAGAAAGCGCGCGTAGAAGCGGCGTAAGCCAGCACCGGAGAACAGCCACAAGCCCAGAAACATGACATCGCCATCTGACGCACCGCAGGGAAAGAAGAGAGATGCCGGCAGCGCGCCGGACGTTATCGATCTCTGCGTCATCGGCGGTGGCGTGAACGGTGCGGGTATCGCCCGCGATGCCGCGGGCCGCGGGCTCTCGGTCTTGCTGTGCGAAAAGGATGATCTCGCCCAGGGCACGTCCTCGCGGTCCGGGAAGCTGGTCCACGGCGGGCTGCGATACCTGGAATACTATGAGTTCCGACTGGTGCGTGAAGCCCTGATCGAGCGGGAGGTGCTGATGGAGAGCGCTCCGCACATCATCTGGCCTATGCGCTTCGTCCTGCCCCACAGCCCGCAGGACCGGCCCGCCTGGCTGATCCGGCTGGGCCTCTTTCTCTACGATCATCTGGGCGGCCGCAAACGCCTGCCGGGGACACGTTCACTCAACCTGCGCGAGGCCCCAGAAGGCGCCGCTCTGAAAGACATCTATCACAAGGGTTTCGAGTATTCCGACTGCTGGGTCGACGACGCCCGGCTGGTGGTGCTGAACGCAATGGATGCGCGCGAGCACGGCGCGGAAATCCTGACCCGGACAGCCTGTATATCTGCGCGCCGCGACAACGATCTTTGGCTGATTGAGCTGAAAGAGGAAACGACCGGGCTCACCCGGACGATCCGGGCCAGGGCATTGGTCAACGCCGCCGGTCCCTGGGTCCGGGAAGTCATCGGTAAAGTGGCCGGCCTCAATGCCTCCCGCAATGTCCGCCTGGTCAAAGGCAGCCATCTGGTCGTGCCGAAGTTCTGGGACGGCCCGCAGGCCTACCTGGTACAGAACAGCGACAAACGGGTCATCTTTATCAATCCCTACGAAGAAGATCTTTGCCTCATCGGGACCACGGACGTTCCGTACGAAGGTGACGCCGGCAGTGTCACAGTGTCGGAAGACGAAGTCGATTATCTGCTTGCGGCGGTTGGCCGTTACTTCGAAAGGGCGCCGAAAAAAGCCGATATTCTTCAGCGTTTTTCCGGCGTACGGCCGCTCTACGACGATGATGCGGAAAACCCCAGCGCCGTAACCCGCGACTATGTCTTCGACCTGGACGACAAGGGGCCGCCTTTGCTGTCTGTCTTCGGCGGGAAGATCACCACCTTCCGAAAATTAGCCGAGCAGGCGTTACAGAAACTGCACCCGTACTTTCCCGAAAGCGGTCCAGACTGGACGGCGGGCGCGGCGCTGCCCGGCGGCGATATCGACGACGCAGATTACGAAGGCTTTCTGGCCGAAACGAAGCTACAGTACGACTGGCTGCCGGAACCCCTGGCCAATCATCTCGGGCGCCTCTACGGCACCAGGTTGCGCCGTCTGCTCGGCCAGTCTAAGTCTCTCGAAGATCTTGGAGCGCATTTCGGGGGCTCTTTTTATGAGGCTGAGGCGCGCTATCTCATGGATCAGGAATGGGCGTTGACCCCGGAAGACATCCTGGAGCGCCGCACGAAACACGGCCTGCATCTGACGAAAGAAGAACACCAGAACTTCGAAGCCTGGTGTTCGGGCGTAACCGCGAAGGCAGTATGACCATGACTGAGGTACAGAGCGACACCCTCCAGGAGCTGCGGGCTTTGCGTGTTCTTTCGGCAAAGATCGGGCAGAACCCGGCGCTGGTACAGGCCGCAGGCGGCAACACTTCGATCAAGCAGGATGGGGTTCTTTGGATCAAGGCCTCTGGCACATGGCTGAGCCAGGCCCTCGAGCGGAATATCATGGTGCCGGTAAGGCTGAAACCGCTGCTCTCGGCGCTTGCAGCTGGCAACCCGGCCGCCGAAAAGGCCCAGGGCTTCGTAATCGAGGAGGCCAATCCCGAAGGCCTGCGGCCCTCTATAGAAACCACCCTGCATGCCGCCTTGCCCCACAAGGTCGTCGTTCACGCCCACTGTGTGGAAACCATTTCCTGGTCGGTTCGCAGCGATGGCGAAACCGCCTTGCAGGAACGCTTGAGCGCCTTCGATTGGGCCTGGATACCCTATGTCCGACCCGGACTGCCGTTGGCGCGCGCCATCGCGGAACGGACGACGGAAACGACCTCTGTGCTGGTGTTGGCGAACCACGGCCTGGTCGTCGCTGCGGACAAGGTTGCGGACGCGGAGGCTCTTCTGATGGACGTCTGTAGCGCACTGCGCACCCCAGCACGGCCGCTGCCGGGCCCGGATCAGGCCGCGTTGGAAAATGCGACAGCCGGCACGCCCTATCGCTTGCCGCGCTACCGGGACACGCACGCCGCGGCCATGGACCCGCTCTCCTGTAACATCGCCGCCGGCGGCTCGCTCTATCCGGATCATGTGATCTTCTTAGGTTCGGGCTGCACGAAGCTTGCCCCGGATGAGACGCCAGGCGAACTTCTGGCCAGACGGAAAGGCTCCGGCGACATCCCGCCGGCCATGCTGCTGGTGCCTGGCGCGGGCGCGCTTTTGCACGAGTCAGTATCTGACAGCGGGGAGGAACTGGCGCGCTGCCTGGCGCAGGTCGCAAGCCGTATAGGCGAAGGCTCGGAGATACGCTATCTGACCGCAGAGCAGGACTATGAACTCCTGAACTGGGACGCGGAGAAGTACCGCAAACAACTGGACGCCGAACCTCAGTCTACGGAACAGTGAAGGAAACGTTGTAAGAGTGGTCGGCGTAGGACAGACAGCAGAAGCAGTAACGGTCGGGATCGATGTCGGCACCAGTGGCGTTCGCGCCGTGGCCATCGATGCGACAGGAGAGGAAGTCGCCCGCGCGGACACCCCAATGTCTGCTGCCGGACCGAACCCGCGCAGTCCGGCCGTATGGTGGGCGGCGACTGAGAAAACACTCGACTCTCTCTTACAAGACGTCGAGGGTGCCCGGGTCCAGGCAATCGCGGTGGACGGCACTTCAGGCACGCTGCTTGCCATCGACGCGCAGGGACAGCCGCTCGGCAACGCCTTGATGTACAATGACGCCGTCACCACGCCAGAGGCCATCGCAAGCCTTTCCACTCATGCGCCGGAAGCCTCCGCCGCCCATGGCCCGACGTCCGGTGTCTTGAAAACGATTCAGCTGCAAGAAACCGAGAACGTTGCCCGTGTGATACATCAGGCCGACTGGATCGCGGGTCGCCTCTGCGGACGTTTTGACATCAGCGACGAGAACAATGCCCTCAAGACCGGATACGACCCTATTGCGCGCGCTTGGCCCGAATGGCTGGCCCGCACCGCGGTCAAAATGGAGCTGCTGCCCGAGGTCGCGGAACCCGGCCATGTCATTGCCGAGATCACACCGGAGACCTCGGAGGCTTTTGGCCTTTCGAGACAAGTTATCGTTGCCGCAGGCACGACGGATGGCTGCGCCGCCTTTCTGGCGACCGGCGCCGAAGCTCCGGGCGATGCGGTCACGTCACTCGGCTCGACTCTGGTCTTGAAGATGCTCTCGGACAAGCCACTCTTCGCGCCGGAATATGGGCTCTATAGCCACCGAATCGGCGAGCGGTGGCTTGCGGGAGGTGCTTCCAACACCGGCGGCGCGGTACTGGCCGAACACTTCACGCCGGAACGTATTCGCGAACTCTCGAGCGAGATCGATCCGCAGAAACCGCTGGGTCTGAACCTCTACCCGCTCACCAAACCCGGCGAACGCTTTCCCATCAACGATCCGGAGTTGCCGCCGCGCCTGGATCCCCGTCCCTTACGCGAAGCACATTTTCTACAGGCGATCCTGGAGGGCATCACCGACGTCGAGGCGCTTGGGTATCAGCGCTTGCAGGAGTTAGGCGCACCGGAGCTGAAATCCCTGCGCACCGTGGGAGGCGGCGCTCAAAACCCTGCATGGACTGCGATCCGTCAGCGCGCCCTGCCCGTCCCCTTCCTTCCTCCCGCCTCTCTCGACGCGGCCGCGGGCACGGCCCGCCTGGCTCTTGCAGGCGCCAAAAGCGCAGGTCTTTTATGAACCCCTCTTCGCTACTCGGCGGGCTCAAGGAAATTGCCGGGAACTACGATCTCTTTCTGGTCGATCAGTTCGGCGTGCTCCATGACGGCCATGCCGCCTATGAGGGCGCAGCGCGCGCGCTTCAGGAGCTCAAGGCCGCCGGAAAGACAGTTGTTTTGCTGTCGAATTCGGGCAAACGATCGACTCCGAACGCCGTCCGCCTGCAGCGCCTGGGTTTCCCGGAAGAGCTCTACGATCTTCTGGTGACCTCCGGTGAAGTTGCCTGGCATCAACTCTCCAACAGCCGAAAACCCGAAGCCCCGCAACGCTGCCTTCTGCTGTCGCGTGGCGGCGACCGTTCCGCCGTGGAAGGTCTGGATCTTGAACTGGTCGAAGACGGCGCGCAGGCTGATATTGTGCTGCTCTCCGGCAGCGATGGCCGCGAGATCGGCTTCGATGTCTATCTCGAGAAGCTAAAGCCCGCAGCCGAGCGCGGCGTAACCTGCCTCTGCACAAATCCCGACAAAGTCATGCTCACGCCTGACGGCCTGGACTTCGGGGCGGGCCGTATCGCAGAAGCCTATGAATCCCTCGGCGGTCCGGTCACCTGGATCGGGAAACCCTTTCCCGCGATGTATCGCTTCGCGCTCGAGCGCTGTGGCAATCCGTCACCCGATCGGATCGTCGGCATCGGGGACAGCATCGAACATGATATCGCCGGCGCGGCAGGCATCGGCGCCGCCACGTTGTTGATCAAGGGCGGTATCCTCGCGGAAGCCGACGATAGCGAGCTTGCCGGACTCTTTGCCAAACATGGCGCAACCTCCACGTTCCTGGCTGAGTCCTTCTGCTGGGAATGATACAAGCCAGTTGAAGCAATAAAATCGCGGCAGATCAAAGTCTAACGCCGCTGTATTGGCTCGAAAATTATCGCAATTTCTTCGAACTTCACTCGCCAGTTCAAATTGCACGTAGTGAAAAATTGCAGCCACGCCCCAGAAATTTACCATGGTATGTGGGAAAACCACACTTTATGGCTGTAGGGGCGTGAATACTTCAGTTTTTATCTGTTCTTTACTTTTTGGATGTACACCGACGGTTGCTGCCTGTCCCACGCTGGTGAAATCAGAGGTTTCGCTGAGGTTGACATGGCCAAGAAACCAAAAAGGAAACGTCCATGTCTCTCGCAACCACTCTGGGCAAACTCTTGCCCGTCAGCATCGCCAGTCAGGTTCGACTCCTGGCGAGCTTGAGCATCGTCAGTATCGTGGCCCTTGGCGGCACTTATTTCTGGGGCGAGGTGAACTCCAATGCCGCCTTCGAAGCGCGCGCTGGGAATGCGGAAGTCGCACAGTTGACGCAGAGCATCGAAACGGGCGCCCTTCAGATGCGCCGACGCGAAAAAGATTTCCTGATCCGGCGCGACATGAAATACGTCGAGAAATACAACGCCGATAGCGCGCGCACGTTAGAAAGTCTCAGTCTGCTCTCAAGCCTGCCAGCGGCGCAGGGTCAACGCGAAGCGGTTCTCAAGGTTCAAGCCGGGATTGAGAAGCACATCGCACAGTTTGAAAAGGTTGCCGAACAGCGGGTTGCCCTCGGCCTCGAACCGAAAAGCGGCCTCGAAGGTCAGCTTCGAGCCGCCGTTCATGCGGTCGAAACCCGGCTGAAGGACGCGCAGCTCGATAACCTGACCGTAAAAATGCTGATGATGCGCCGGCACGAAAAGGACTTCATGTTGCGCGGTACCGAGAAGTACATCGGACGCATCGATGAACGCCACGCCGAGTTCGATGCGCTGCTCGCCGAGTCGGATCTTGCGCCGGCCATGAAAGAAGAAATCGCAGCTTTGCTCGAAGACTACGTAGCCGGCTTTAAGGCCTGGGCGGCGTTGTCCATGACCTCCAAAACGGAGATTAGTCAGCTCAGCAAAATTTTTGCCGACTTCGCCCCTGCCCTCGGCTCCATTATCGAACAGGCAGGCAGCGGTCAGGCCGCGGCGGATGCTGAGCTTCAGTCGGTTCGCGCAACAACGCGGAACACCTTGATCCTGACCGGTCTTCTGGTGTTGCTGGGTGCTCTTGCCGGTAGCCTTCTGGCCGGTCGCGCTATCCGCAAACCGCTTGGTGAGATGACCGGTGTGATGACCGCACTTGCCAACGGCGATATGGATCAAACCGTTCCATCCATCGAACGCAACGATGAGATCGGTGAAATGGCGCAGGCGCTTGTGATCTTCAAGCAGCACGCAGAAGACGTCGACCGCCTGAAAGCCGAAGAACAAGCGGCCCAAGCACGCCAGGATCAAGAGCTGAAAGACAAGCTCGGCCAGATCGCTGACAATCTCGACAATGAGGTCAAGTCCGTAGTGACCGACATCAACGCCGAAGCCAACCGGATGAAAAACAGCACCTCGGAGATGAACGGGGTGATCGGCCGTCTCAGCGAAAGGACAAACAGCGTGTCCGGAAGCGCCGATCAGGCGAGCGGTTCGATCCAGACCGTGGCCTCAGCAACAGAGGAGCTTTCCGCTTCGATCAGCGAGATTACGCGCCAGGTCAACCAGTCATCGAGCATCGCGCAAGCGGCTGCCGCGGAAGCGGAACGCACCGACCAGACCGTTGGCGGTTTGGCCGCCGCAGCGGAGAAAATTGGCGATGTGATCAACATGATCCAGGATATCGCCGAACAGACCAACCTGCTCGCCCTCAACGCAACCATCGAAGCGGCGCGCGCCGGCGAGATGGGCAAGGGGTTCGCGGTTGTGGCTTCCGAGGTAAAAAACCTCGCAAACCAGACTGCGAAAGCCACCGAGGAAATCAGCACCCAGATCGGCAGTATCCGCAGCGAAACCGAAGGCGCGGTCGATGCGATCCGTTCCATCAGCGGCACCATCAAGCAGATCAACGAGATTTCCGAAAGCATCACCGAGGCAGTCGGGCAGCAAAGCCAGGCCACCCAGGAGATCAGCTCCAGCGTTCAGAACACGGTGCAGCATATGGCCGAGGTGACGTCGCAAATCGGCGATGTCGCGAACGAAACCGGCCAGGTCAATCAGCACTCCGGTAGCGTCCTTGAGACCGCGGAAAGCACCTCGGTCAATCTCTCGCGCCTGGATGATCGAATGAGTGAGGTGCTGAACGAACTGCGCAGTTCGGCAAAAAGCAACGCCGCCTGACGAAAGCAGCCACGAACCTGGGTGGGGCGCTAGAGTGGACCGTGTTTTGATAGAAGTACTTTGTGTCTTCGACAAAACATGGCCCACTCTATGTCGAAAGCTTCGACAGGATTTAATCTAGGCATCTGAGGTGAGCCCGCGCCCCTTTGCGTGTTCGACCATGATCAGGGCCGTGCCAATTCCCATGGCAATGTCCAAGCCCTTTAGGCGCATCTCAGGTGTTTCCTGTCGCAAGCATTGGCAAAGCAAGGTCGCTAAGTCTTTACCGCCCTCCGGTCACGCGCTAATACCGGGGAACTCATTTCCCACCGGCTTCCCGCGCAACAGCGTGACCTTCTCAAAAGGCGTCAATGTCCTCTTCTTCCGCCAGCGACAGTGTAAGCGCGCGCAGCCCCTCGGTCGGGCGCGCCATCGCGTGGATTTCTGTGGCTTTGGTCTCCTTCACGGTCATGGCGGTTGCGGGCCGTGAGCTCTCGCCCGATCTCGACACCTTCAGCATCATGTTCTACCGCAGCCTCTTCGGCCTGTTGGTCGTGCTCTGCGTCATGCCCTTCACGCGGCAAAGCTTCAGCGCCGTCAAGACCCAGCGGCTGCCGTTACATCTGACCCGCAATGTCTTTCATTTCACCGGCCAGAACCTCTGGTTCTACGCCGTATCGCTAGTCCCGTTGGCTCAGGTTTTCGCGCTGGAACTGACCACACCGATCTGGGTGGCCTTGCTGGCGCCGCTGTTGTTGGGTGAGCGCTTTACGCTTTTGCGCCTGGGCGCCATCATTCTCGGCTTCCTCGGAATCCTGATCGTTGTGCGGCCAGGTTACACGGCGCTGGGCCCAGGCGAGTTCGCCGCCATCGCCTGCGTTGCGGGCTTCGTCGGCACCGTGATCGGCACCAAGAAACTCACTAGCAGCGAGACGACACTTACCATCGTCTTCTGGATGACCCTGTCGCAGACCATCATGGGTTTTGCGATCTCCCTGGGCAGCCCGATGATTCCGCCGGCCGCCGCCGTGCCCTGGGTCCTGCTGGTCGGGATTTGCGGCCTCTCCGCCCACTTCAGTATCGCCCAGGCCTTCCGCTATGCGGACGCTTCTGTTGTCGCGCCTATGGACTTCCTCCGGCTGCCGCTTATCGCCATGGTCGGCATGATTGTCTATGGAGAAGCCCTGGACATCTGGGTCTTTGCCGGAGGCGCCATCGTCTTCCTGGGCAACTATCTGACCATCCGCACCGCGCGTCAGCCCTAAACCAGAAGTAATCGTCCAAAAAAGCAACCACGCTTGGCCCAAAGGCTCAGCGCGGCTTGCTCTGCACTTTTTGAGCGAATGACATTCGTAAACTTTTGTAAGACAAATGTTGACAAATCTCCTTTTAGTTCATATATTGTGAAACATGTTCAGTTCTGGATTGCGCAATCCCCGGGTAAAGATCCATGGTCGAAAAGTCAGTTCCGCTGAGCGTTCGCATGAGCGCCAACGACATGGCGATGCTCTCGTCGCTGTCACTCACCGGCGCCATCACGCCAAGCGAAAAACTGCGCAAACTGGTGCGCGACGCTTACAAACGCGAGTCGGCGCGAGAAGAGTTCGATACGGCTCTCGAGCTCTGCGAGGAACTGGTCAACCCGACCACGCACAACGTCCGGGTCACCGAAGCCAAGGAACACCTGCATTCGGAGTTTCTGCTGCAGCTTCTGAACTGGCTGCCCGACGTTATGGCGCTGGCAGTCGCCCGATCCGGCAAGGGTCAGCTGGAGCCGGAACAACTGGTAGAGCTGGAGCAGGATCTGGCCGACCGCGTGTTCACACTGATGATCGCGGTGCTCAACATGGCGATCACTGCGGACCAGCAAAGCTATGAACCAAAGGCTCTGTTAGAGCGCATGCCGTCTGTACTCGCGGTCGCACGGCTCTTGGATAGCGCAGTCAGAATTAATTATGGGGAACGCAAATGAGTGAAGTTTTGACACAACGCGTCAAGCGCCTGATTTCGGGCAGCGCCAACGTCATCGTCACGGCAATGGAAGACGCAGCACCAGAGATGGTGATGGAAGAGGCGATCCGTGAGGTCGATACGGCCATCGAAGATATTCGGGCAGAGCTGGGTCAGGTCCTGACCCGCCAGTATCACGCCAGCCAGCGTATCGCCGCCGAGAATCAGCGCCACGAAGAACTGGTCGAGAGAATTCGCATCGCGCTGAAAGAAAAGCGCGACGACCTCGCCGAATCGGGTGTCGAGAGTCTGCTCGATATCGAAGCGCAGATCCCGCTCCTCGAAGCGGTTCTGACCGAGACCCGCGAGGCGCAGGAAGAATTGGAAAACTACATCACAGCCCTGCAGGCCCGCCGTCGGGAGATGCAGGACGAACTCAATGCCTTTCGCGCGGCGAACGACAGCCTCGCGTCACAGGTAAAAACGCCCGCCGGTGCGGGCGGCGCCAACCAGATCCATCGTCGCGTCGACAAGGCTTCCCAAAGCTTTGAACGCGTGATGGAGCGGGCGGGCGGCTTCAGGCGCAGCGGATCCACGACGGACCGTAAAACCGCGGCCATGACGGCCGAACTGGAAGAGCTGGCACGGCGAAACCGTGTCAGTGAGCGCCTGGCCGCCCTCCGCGAACGCGAATAAGCGCCGCGGAGCTGAAGAGAGGGGAAATTATGATCGATCTGGTTCTGGCTGCGGAAGCCCGGCCCTTTGCGGTCGCTCTGGCAACGATGGTCGGCTTATCTGTTCTCGAGATAGGCTTCCTGCTCGGAGGGCTCGGGGGACTGTCACAGCTGATCGACGCCATACTGCCGGAAGGCCTGGGTGCAAGTGTCGATCTGGATCTCGATGCAGACCTTGACGCGGATGCAGATCTGGCAGGCCCGTCGGCCTTGCAAAGCGTCCTCAGCTTTTTCGGCATCGGAACCGTCCCCTTCCTGGTGGTGCTGGTGGCCTTCCTGACGAGCTTCGGTCTGACGGGCCTGGCGGTCCAATACGGCGTCAAAGTCATGACCAATGCCTATCTGCCCGCGACCTATGCCTCGATGCCGGCTCTCATTATCGGCTCTTCGCTCAGCGGACGGATCGCGCAGTTCTTCGGAAGGCTGATCCCTAGCGTGGAAACGGACGCCGTGTCTGCTGAAAGCCTCGTGGGACGCGTTGCCAAAGTGACTCTCGGCATCGCGACAGAAGGGGAACCGGCGCAGGCGCGGGTCAAGGGCCCGAAGGGGCACAATCACATGGTGCTGGTTGAACCGGATCTTCCTGGTCAAAGCCTCGAACAGGGCAGCCGCGTTCTGCTGGTTTCCCGCGAGGGCGCCATTTTTCGGGCGATCCCCGCCCCGAGCGAATCTCTTTAGGGCAGATGTGGCCGTTTCAAACTACGGCGCAGCTGCTTCATGAAATATCCCTTTTGGTGGAAGGAGCATTCTTATGAATGACATTGTAACTATCGGAATTACAGCGGGCCTCGCCTTGCTGGCATTGATAACCATCGGATTGATTTTCGCGCGGCTTTATGTCCGGGCGTCGAAGGAAGTTTCCTTCGTACGAACCGGCCTGGGCGGCCAGAAGGTCGTGCTGAACGGCGGCACGCTCGTGTTTCCGGTTATGCATGAGGCCATCCCGGTCAACATGAACACGCTGCGCCTCGAGGTGCATCGCTCGAATGAGCAGGCTCTGATCACACGCGACCGGATGCGCGTCGATGTGCTCGCCGAATTCTACGTGCGGGTTCAGCCCACCTCCGAATCCATTGCCGCCGCCGCTCAGACACTCGGCCGGCGCACCATGCAGCCCGACGCCCTGAAAGATCTGATCGAAGGCAAGTTCGTCGACGCCCTGCGCGCCGTCGCCGCCGAGATGACCATGGAGGAGCTGCACGAGCAGCGAGTCAGCTTCGTTCAGAAGGTGCAGAAGGCGGTTTCCGAAGACTTGCTGCAGAACGGCCTTGAACTGGAATCCGTCTCCCTGACCGGTCTCGACCAGACGAAGAAAGAGTTCTTCAACTCCGACAACGCCTTCGACGCCGCGGGTCTGACCAAGCTGACCGAGGAGATCGAAGCCAGACGCAAACGGCGCAACGACATCGAGCAGGAAACCCGCGTCGAGATCGAGCAGAAGAACCTGGAAGCCGAACAGCAACGCCTGCATATCGCCCGTGAATCGGAATACGCGCGTCTAGAGCAGGAACGCGAAGTGGCTGTCCGTAAGGCAAGCCAGACCAGTGAGATCGCACGTGAGGAAGCCGAGCGTTCCAGGGTCGCCGAAGAAGCGCGCATCCTCGCGGCACAGGAAGTCGAGTTGGCGAAGATCAGCGCCGAGCGCGAAACCGAAGAACGGCGTATCGAAAAGGAGCGGACCATTCGCGAGAAGGATATCGACCGCGAGAAAACCGTCGAAGTCGCCCATCAGGACAAGATCATCGCGATCGCCGAAAAGTCCAAACAGCAGGCCGCTGCCCAGGCAGAAGCTGATCGTGCGCGCGCAGAATCGGTGCAGGCTGAAGAACAGGTGGTCACGGTGCGGGAGACCGAACGCTCCGAGCGTGACAAGGCCATCGAGTTGATCGAAGCCCGGAAGCAAGCTGAGCGCAACGCCATCGCGGTTCAGGTCAAGGCGGAAGCCGAAAAGCTGGCGGCGGAAGACGAAGCCGATGCCATCACCACGCTGGCGCAGGCCAACGCAAGCCAAAGCCGCATCGCGGCGGAGGGCGATGCCGAAGCCGAGAAGCTACGGGCGGAGGCCGCGCGTCTGCGCTACGAAGTCGACGCCAAGGGTCGTATGGCGCTGAACGAAGCCGACAACCTGCTGTCGGAGGACATCGTGCAGATGAAGGTCCGTCTGGCCCTGATCGAGCAGATGCGTGACATCATCCGCGAGTCGGTGAAGCCGATGGAGAACATCGACTCCATCAAGATCCTGCAGCTCGACGGCATGGGTGCGGCCGGCGGCGCCCCGGGCCTTGGCGCTGGTGCAAGCAGCGGTGGCGGCGCCGATCAGATCGTCCAGAGCGCCCTGAAGTACCGGGCGCAGGCGCCGCTGATCGACGGCCTGCTCAAGGAACTGGGACTCGAGAATGGCGACTGGAGCACCATCACATCGGCTCTGAACGAGCAGCTTGCCGGGCCTTCGACACCAAGTTTGCCAAGCGTGGAGGCACAGCCTGAAACACCGGCCCCAGCCGAAGTTCAGACACCAACCCAGGCGACGGCTGCAACGCCGACGCCTCCCGAAACACCGACACCGCAAGCTTAATCCACCATTACGCTAGCGGTAGCATCCGCCGGTCTGCTTGAGAAAGGAGGCCGGCGGATGTCTTTATGTCATCGGTGAATCCACACGTGGCCGCGTCAGGATCGGCCAATAGCGACAAAAGAAAATCAGAAACGCGGCGGACCAAAAGACAGCCGACACCGCATAGAAGATCATCGACTGCTCCGGTAAAATCAGCGGCGGGAACACACGGGTCACTGCGGCCAACGGCACGAAGATCAACGCGAGCGCCTCGGTCCCGGACGCAGTAAGCGGACGCCCTGTGTGCCCTTTGGAACTGCGCATCATCATGGCCAGCATGAGACCGCCCATGGCGCCCGCCGTCATGGCATGTGTCGCCGCAAAGACTGGAATTTCATCCGAAAGCAGAGCCGCCGCCCGCAGGGCCAGCGCAATCGGGATCCAGCTGTAAGACAGCGGCAGGATCCAGAGCAGAGCTTCACGCCGGGTCGAAAACGGTGACCAGAGACAAAGCCGCAAACCGTGAACCAAAGCCGCCAGAACAAACAGCGGGACCAGGAGGTGCGTAGCGGGAGGCACCCAGGGCGTGAAGGCGTCCGCCCCCAATATCGCCAGCAGAGAGACAATCGAAAGCACCTCCAGCAAGCGATAGCGGCGCGGCCGCGCCTCCGGCACGGCGTTGGCCGTAAAGAGCGGAATAATCCGGCCGCCGATGACCGCCATCAGGAGGGCGATCACATCAACGGAGATCATCACCGCGTAGTCAGAGAGATCGACATCCGGCCCCGGCGCGAGCTGTTCGCGATGAAACAGCGCATTGGACCCGAACAGCAGCAGGAGAATGACGACTGTGAAGAGGTTGCGGTAGCTCCGGCTGCGCAGCAGCGGGATAGCCACCGCAAATGCGGCAAGGGGCAGAAACAAAAGATCGACCGCCGCCGCCAGCGGACCGGGCCCGGTTAAGATCGAAATCCGCCCTAAAATCCAAAGCCCGGCAAACCCGGCCAGAATCGGGCCGCCGGGCGTCGGGAGCCCGCTCCAATTGGCAACAGCCGTAAAGAGAAAGCCGACGATGATCGCCGCCCCAAAGCCGAAGATCATCTCGTGGCTATGCCAGGCCGCAGCCGTCAGATAACCGCCTTCTGGCAGCAAGCCAGCAAAGCTGGCCAGCCAGAACGGCACGGCAAGTGCGGAGAGCAACGCGCCTAAGAGGTAAAAGGGTCGAAACCCAAGCTCGAACAACGGGATCGAAAACAGTCTTCGCGCCACAGCCGTGACGGCCATTGGAGGATCCTTCTCGCTGCCGGCGGTCAGACCGGCGTCTCGCGCAACGGCAAAATCCGCTCAGGATGCTTCGGATCGAAGAACATGGCCAACTGCAGGCTTTCACCAATCCGCTCGGCACGCTCGATAAAGATTGGTGCGACGTCAGGCGCACAGATGTCCCGCACGGTTTCCCGGAACAGGGCCAGCCAGCGCAGAAAGTGTTCCGGTTTAACGCCGCTCAGGCGTTGATGAACGGCGGTCGGTTTACCCCGGTAGCGCCCGGTCATGCGCGTTACGGACGACCAGAAATCGAACATTTTGACCAGATGCGGTTCCCAGTCCTCGCCGATCTTGGCGGCGAAAACCGGCCCCAGCTCGGCATCCGCGCGCACCTTGGCGTAAAAGGCGCGGATCAGTTCTTCGATCAGCGCTTCGGTGATATCGGGATGCGCGGGCTGACGCAGTGGTCGCGGGGGCGCCGTTCTGGGATCTGGCCGGGCGTTAAGATCAGAACTGGCGCTCAGGTCGGAACGGGCATCCAGAGAGTCTGCTGCCGTCGGAGGTGCTTTAGACGTCGCGTCGGTCATGGCCTTGGCTCGAACTTCATAATATGTATTTTTCATACCTATTTAGTGACATATACAGCCCCACCGCCCAAACGCAATTGAATTCGTTCCTCTGCCCCACGACCCAGCCTCAGGTGTCCTCCTCCGACTGATTCTGAGCAAGACGGTCGGCAGCATATTTCTGAGCCAGGCAAATCCGCCAAAACTAAGCAATTGATTTTCATATGAATTCTTAGGAAATCGACTAGATTGTTGACTTGTATGGAAGTATGGAAATAATAATCTTCAACGAAGCGGCGCTCAAAACAGCCGTCAGAACGGGAGGACTCAGGGTGCCGGCAGAAGCCGCCGCAGCGAAGGCCGAAACGGCCTGGCCAATCGACCACAGCACGCCTGTGGGCCCGCAGGTCTACCGTATTCTGCGCAAACGCATCATCCGGGCCGAACTCACGCCCGGCAGCCTGATTTCCGAATCTGAAATCGCCCGCGCCTTTTCTCTCAGCCGGCAGCCCGTGCGCGAAGCCTTTATCAAGCTGAGTGAAGATGGGTTGGTCGAAGTCCGGCCGCAGCGCGGCACTCTCGTGCGCAAAATCTCGATGGCAGCCGTGAAAGACGCGCGCTTCGTGCGCGAAGCGATCGAGGCGGATGTCGTCAAGCTGGTGGCGGAACGCAGCGATCCTGTCGTAGTGGCGGAGTTACGCGCGCAGATCACATTGCAGCGTGCCGTCGCCTCGGACGACTATGTGCGTTTCATGAAACTCGATGAGCGGTTTCACCGCATCCTCGCCGAGGCAGCAGGCAAGGCCTACGCCTGGAAAATCATCGAGGATCTCAAAGCGCAGATGGACCGGGTGCGCTACCTCAGCCTGCTGCAGTTTCCCATGAACAAACTGATCGCCCAGCACGAAGCCGTGGTGGACGCCATCGAAGCAGGCCACGCGGATAAAGCCGACAAGGCCATACGCGAACACCTCAAGGAAATTCTCACGGATCTTCCGGAGATCGCCAAAGCGAAACCGGAATTCTTCGAGACCGCCGACTGACGGTCCCGAAGCCTCTTCACAGCAAACGAGGGAGATACTCATGTTGTCTTTTGGAAAACTCCGTAGCGTTCTGCTTGCCGGTATCGCGAGCAGCCTCATTGCAAGCCCGGCCCTTTCCGCCGAAGTCACCTTGAAGCTCGGCCATCTCGCAAACGAAGAGAACATCTGGCACAAGGCGGCTGTGAAGTTCGGCGAGGAACTCAGCACCCTGACCAAAGGCCGGATCGAGGTCGAAGTCTTCCCGAACGAATCTCTTGGTAAGGAAATCGACCTGATCAACGGCATGCAGCTCGGCACCGCCGATATGACGATCTCGGGCGAGAGCCTGCAAAACTGGGCGCCGAAGGCAGCCTTGCTTGCCGTCCCCTATGCCTACAAATCCCTGGAGCACATGGACGAGGTCGCGGGCGGCACGATCGGCGACGACATTAAAGCCGAGATTATCGAAAAGGCCCGTGTCCGCCCCATCGCCTACTTCGCCCGCGGACCGCGCAACCTGACCTCCAAGCGCCCGATCAAAAGTCCCGACGATCTGGATAACCTGAAGCTACGCGTGCCCAATGTGCCGCTCTTTGTCGACGTCTGGAAGACACTTGGCGCCCAGCCCACGCCGATGGCCTTCTCCGAAGTCTTCACCTCGCTGCAGAACGGCACCATCGATGCTCAGGAAAATCCCCTGGCGCTGATCAAATCCGCGAACTTCAACGAGGTGCAGGGTTACGTCAACAAGACGGAGCATGTGCGCTCCTGGATCTATCTGGTGATTTCGGAAATTACCTGGGGCAAGCTTTCCGACAGCGACAAGGAAGCGGTCATGCAGGCCGCCGCCACCGCTCAAGCCTATGAACGCGAGCTCTTCCTCGCCGACGAGACCAAACTGGTCGACGAATTGAAGGGCAAAGGCATGGAGTTCGTCGAAGTCGACGGTGCCGCCTTCGCCGCCAAGGCCAAGGATGCCGTGCTTGCCAACGTAAAAGACGAGATCCGTCCCATTGTCGAGGATCTCTTCAAGCAGTAAGGATGTCGGCGCCGCACACGCGGCGCCACTTCCCTTCAGCAACCTGTAACACGGGAACCGGCCGTGCCCCCGGCGCTTCACTTTCTTGAAAAGCTTTGCCGTTTCGCCATCGGTCTTGCCTTCGCGGTGCTGATCGTGGCGGTGACGGTACAGGTTCTCGGACGTTCCGTCTTCGCCAGTTCGCCGGTCTGGACCGAGGAACTCACCCGCTTCGCCCTGCTCTACCTGGCCGCCTTCGGCGCCGGCCTCTCCTTCCGAAACGGCGAACTGGTCAACGTCGATCTCTTCTGTGAGTCGCTCCCGGGGCGCTGGCCCTGGCGGCTCCGGCTCCTGTCGGCAATCGCCACAGCCGTCCTCTGCGGCCTCCTGATTCTCCCCGCCTGGAGCTACACCTCGATCGGCGCCCTCCAGACCTCGCCAGCGCTCGGCTGGCGCATGGACTTCATTCATGCCAGCGTCCTGGTTCTCCTGGCCGGACTCCTGCTCTTCTCGCTTCTGCGCGTGCTCGCCATGCTTCTCGGCGGGTCCGACGGCCTGCCGTCGCGGGAACCGGCCCAACAGGATGGTTCGTCATGAACCTCGCCATCCTGATCGGCGTCTTTGCCGGCGGCTTGCTCGTCGGCCTGCCTGTCGCCGTAACCCTTGGGCTCGCCTCTCTCAGCTATCTGCTGGCCGCCGGCATCCCGCTCGTGGTCATGCCGCAAAAGATGTACGCCGGCATCGATGTCTTCGTTCTCCTTTGTATTCCCGGCTTCATCCTGGCCGGCAACCTGATGAACGGCGGCGGCATCACCGAGCGTATCATCCGCTTCGCCAACGCCGTGGTCGGCTGGATGCGCGGCGGGCTCGGACTGACCAACGTCGCAGGCTCCATGCTGTTTGGGGGTATTTCCGGCACGGCGGTGGCCGATTCCGCCTCCATCGGCGGCATGATGATCCCGGGCATGAAGAAAGCGGGCTACCCGGCCGATTTTTCAGCAGCCGTCACCGCCGCCTCCTCGACCGTCGGTCCGATCATCCCACCGAGCGTGCCCATGATCATCGTCGGCGCGCTCTCGGGTATCTCGGTCGGCAAGATGTTTCTGGCCGGGGCCGTGCCCGGCGTCCTGATGGGCGTCGCCATGATGGTGACCACCTACATCGTGGCCGTCCGCAAGAACTTCCCGCGTCAGGAATGGCAAGGATTCGGCGAACTGGGCCGATCTTTTCTGGGCGCTTTCTGGGCGCTCGCCATGACGGCGCTGATCGTCGGCGGGCTTTTAAGCGGCCTCGCCACGCCCACGGAAACGGCTGTGGTTGCCAGTCTCTACGCCTTTGTCGTAGGCTGCTTCGTCTACCGTGAACTGCCTCTCTCGGCAGTGCCCAAGATTATCATCGACAGTGCCATCTCCTCCGCCGCCATTCTGGCACTGGTCGGTTTCGCCAACGTCTTCGGCTGGATTCTGGTCTCCGAAAAGATCCCGCAGACCATTGCGGCTGGCGTGCTCTCCATCACCGACAACCAGTTCCTGGTGATCCTGCTGATCAACCTGCTGCTGCTCTGCGTCGGCATGTTCATGGAGACCATCGCCGCCCTGATCATCCTTTTCGTGCCGCTGCTGGCCCTGGCCCAGGGCGTGGGGGTCGAGCCCCTGCACTTCGCCACCTTCGCGGTGCTCAATCTGATGATCGGCCTAACGACCCCGCCGGTCGGCGTCTGTCTTTTTGTCTGCGCCAATATCGCGAAGCTGCCCCTGACCCCGGTGGTCAAGGCGATCGCGCCCTATCTCCTGACCAACATCCTGGTGCTCTTGCTGGTCTCCTACGTTCCGGCCATTGCCACCTGGCTGCCGAATCTGCTGTTGGACTGAATTCTAGGACTCGGCAGAAACGCGACGACTGGCTCGGTTCCGCTTGGAGGTGATAACCCGCGCCTTGGGGAAGCTGATGCTCACAGTCGTTCCCCTGCCGACGCTGCTTTGCACATCCAGTTGCGCCTGATGCATCTTCGCAAGGCCCTTGACTAGGGAAAGCCCTAGCCCCACACCGGAGTTGTTGCTGGTCAAAGTTGAGCGGACCTGGGAAAAGGGCTCCACGATCCGCGACAGATCCTCCGGCGCAATCCCGGCACCGTCGTCGCTGACTTTCAGCATTACTTCACCTGTTGTCCGGCTGTGTTTCGCGCTGCAGGTGATGGTTCCGCGATCACCGATAAACTTAATGGCATTGCCGAGCAAGTTGATCAGGATTTGGCTGATCGCACCTTCGTCGGCCATCAGTCTGGGTAAATTCTTTGGCATGTGCGCCTCAAGCCCGACTCCGAGCTCCTTTGCGCGCTGCTCGAAGAGCTTGAAAGCCGCAAGCTGACAAGCCGCCAGGCTGACGGGTTCCTCATCCAACTCGAGGCGTCCGGACTCAATCTTCGAGAGATCGAGAACCTGATTGATCATACGCAAGAGATGATTGGCGGCGGTCGAAATATCCTCTCCATACTCCGGGTATTTATGATGGCTATGCTTGCCGTAGGCTTCGGTCGATATCAGGTCGGCGAATCCAATAATGGCATTCAAAGGTGTGCGCAGTTCATGACTCATGTTCGCAAGAAAACTGGACTTGGCGCGGCTCGCTTCCTCCGCCAGGCGTTGAGCCTCGGCCATGGACTGTTCCAACAGGACTTCGTTCGTGATGTTGATATGCATCACGAGCGCGCCCATTTGCTGATTGGTTTTGGATGCACTGCGCATCACACATTTGAACCAGCGGTGCTCGTCCGGCGAATGGCAGGCGTAGCGCGCTTCGGCGTAGTCCCTTGCGCCGATAAGGATCTCGCGCAGAGACATCGCCACCTCGTCCGCCTCAATGGAGCGGATTTCTGAAGCCTGCTCGCAAATTTCCAAGTAATTTCTGCCGACCGAAAAACTGCTATCATCGCCGCCGTTCTCGCGCGCGAATTCGCGCCAGGCCTCGTTGACGACAATAATCTTCCCACTGCGGTCCAGAACCGCGATCTGCGCTGGCGTGCTATCCAAAATAGCGCTGCGCAAGTGCATTTCTTCGGACAGCGCGCCGCGGCTCCGGCGCAGGCGCATGTTGGCTTTGGTGAGGCGGGAGACGTCGTGCAGACTTATCACTGCACCGACAATGCGGTCGGCGGCATTGAGGCAGGGATGAACCGAAAGCTCGAAATGCCGGTCGTTTTGCGTCGCCCTGACCGCCTTACGGCGCGGTGTACCGTTGCGGATCACGTCTTCGACAAGACTGCGGAGATCGGGAATCCGAAAACGCGGCGACGCCGCTTCCAGGGGTTCGCCAAGGAGCTGCTCGTTCAGTTTGAAGATTTTCAGCGCCGCTGCATTGTATCGCTGTATCTTCAATTTTTTATCGGTGACGATCACAGCGTCGGAAATACTTTCGAGTATCGAGTTCTGGAAGGAGTTCGCCTCATTCAGAGCATCCGACTTTACGATGATCTCCTCGTTGACCGTCGTGAGCTCTTCGTTGGTCGATTGCATCTCCTCGTTTGAGGTCTCGAGTTCCTCGTTCGTCGATTGCAGCTCCTCGTTTGCCGACTGTAATTCCTCGTTCAGGGATTGCAGCTCTTCGTTCGACGTCTCGAGCTCGTTGACCATGGTATGCAGATGTTCGCGCATCGCCAGGAGCTCGTGTTCGAGCTCCTTGACCTGGTCTCGGCTGCCAGTCTCCTCCGCGTCTTCGCCCTCCCCCTCCTCGAGCAGAGCCCGGACCGTCACGAAGGCAACGAGACAGAGCTCTTCGTCGTTTTCCTCATCGCGGTAGGGGTGGACGACGACCCGGTATTGCCAGCGGTCTCCTTGAAACTCCGCCGTATGCAAGCGGCTGCGCACAACCACATGTTCCCGGCGGCAGCGCAATAGGAGCGCCCTCACTTCAGCGCGTAGCTCTGCGTCGATTAAACTGAAAAAGTCGAAGTGAGAAACGCCGGTAGGCACCTGCAGGTAAGCTTTCACCGCGCCAGAGATATGCAGTGGTTTATCGTTCGCATCGACGATCACCGTTGGTGGGCCGAAGCGTTTTACAATGGCCGCGTTTGACCGCGCCTCGCGCGATTGCTGACGCGAGGCCCTTTTTTTGTTTTCCCGCGCGATGGGCAGTCTCGGCGAAACAAACGCACTCGGGCGGAAGGGAGAGGACGCGCGGTTAACCGCTCGGAAAATCTTGTTAGAGCGATCGGTCAGATCAAAGAGGTCGCTCAAATCGCCAATCGCCTCGGAGCGCCCGAGCAGCAGAAGGCCTCCGGAATTGAGTGCATAGTGGAAGCGTTCCAGGATGCGGCGCTGCAAATCCGGGGTGAAGTAGATGAAAAGATTGCGGCAGCTGATCAAATCCATCTTGGAAAAGGGCGGGTCCTGAATGATGTTGTGCCGGCTGAACACGATCATCTCCCGAATTTCCTGTTTCACGGAAAACTCGGATGCCACCGCCGTGAAATAGCGGCGCAAGATCGAGGCTCTGATCTGTTCGGCCACAACGGTGGGGTAGATCCCGCGGCGACCCACCGATAAGGCATCATTGTCCAGATCACTCGCAAAGACCTGTACCTTGACCCTTTTACCGAGCTTTCGCATGGCCTCGGCGAACAGGATCGCAATCGTGTAAGGCTCTTCACCGGAGGAACAGCCGGGAACCCAGACCCGGATGGTCTCATTACTTTCGCGCGCCGCGACAAGTTTCTCGATTGGCTCCTTCAGGGCTTCCCAAACGGAAGGATCGCGAAAGAAGGAGGTCACGCCGATCAACAGCTCGCGCACGAGTCGATCGATCTCTTCAGTCTCATTGCTGAGTAGGGCCTGATAGGCTTCCAGATCCGGCAGATGCAAAAGCATCATGCGGCGCGAAAGCCGGCGCAGAATGGTCGTGGCACGGTAGTTCGTGAAGTCGATGCCGGTGTGGGTGCGCACTGCCGCGCAGATATCGAGATAGGTCCCGCTGGCCCCGGTCTGTTCGTCGCTGGCGAGAAGCTTTTTGCGATCGCCGCGGTCCAGCAGCTGTGGAAGTCTACGGGCCATCTCGCCTGGCGGCAAAACCAGATCCACGCAGCCTGTCGCAATCGCGGCGTTCGGCATACCGTTGTACTTCGCACTGTCGTCCTGACCCAGCGTCACGCCGCCAGCCGCCTTGATTGCTTGAATACCACGGGCACCGTCCGACCCGGTGCCGGAAAGGATCACCCCAACAGCTTGCTCCTCGCACTCCAAAGCCAGAGAAGCGAATAGCAGATCTACGGAGGGTTGCGGTCCGGTTTTGATCTTCGGTGTCCGCAAGACCAGCAAACCGTCCTGCAGCTCAACGTGACGGTTGGGCGGTGTGATATAGACGACGTCGGGGTGTGGCACCTGACTCTGCTCGAGCTCCTGAACCGGAAGGCTCGTCTCCCGTGCCAAGAGTTCCATCAGCATACTGCGATGACTGGGGGAAAGATGCTGCGCAATGATATAGCAGCTTCGTCCGCCGGGAACTAACTGGCCAACGAATTCTCTGAGAGCCTCAAGCCCTCCGGCAGAGGCCCCGATGCCGATCAATACGACGTCGTTTGTGGCTAGTTTCTGTTTAGCGATTGCGACCCTCCCAGTTCAGTACGACACCGGCGCAATCAATAACCGAACACAATAGTAAACAAGAAATAACCCACGCCTAACAATACGCCTCACAAATACTATTTCAACAACAATATCTGTCGAAATAGTATTTTAGAACTATTGCACGACTTCAGATGTTATTTTTTTAAATTACGCCCACTCAAAGTGGTTGAATTGGATTGAGTTTAAATGACAGAGTTGTAGAAAGCTGTGCTGCCCAAAAAAAGAGGACTGGCCTCCGGCGCAGATAATTTTCCCAACCAATATAGCATCGCGCTTTGGCTCTGCGCGCGATAGGCCCGTCATCCGCGCAGCCTGTCTCCTCTGCTAAAAGTCCGATTACAGGACGCGGGCGAAGTAACCTTCCGCAAAGTCCACAAGCGCGCGGGTCGAAAAGAACAGCGCCTCCGCCTCACCGACTGTTCCTTTGCGCACCATGCCCGTCTCCATGAAATCCGCGCCGACAAGAGGAAAGTGCCGTCCGCCGTCGATGCCCATTTGCGGAACCTCGACCCAGGTCCGTCGCCCATCCAGCAGGTGCGGAAAACGAACCGTTCTGGTCCGCCTCTTCGCGACACGCGATTCCGCAAAGTGCAAGGAAGTGCAGCGGTTGAAGCCCACACCCAACAGCAGAGTATAGCCATCCAGATCGTAGAGCTTCTCGAAGGGCGACTCCTTGCCCTCGCAGAATTCCAGCGCATGCTCACGCGTAATCTCATTGGCCTGTCGCCCGTTGGCGCAGACCGACGCAAGAGGATGATCGCTGCGCAGTGTGCCCGGGAAGGTCCGGAAAGCCTCCGGGATCGCGCCCATGCTAGTCGGCGTGGTCGCGGGATCGAAAAGCGGCAGGTGCTCCCTAATCTCCTCATGCCATTCAGGCTTCACCCGCGGATCGTTCCAGGCATCCGGATCCTCAATCTGCGGCGTCTCCGCCGGCATCGCCAGCGTCCCTCTCTCGCCGAGCACCTCAAGCAGCGCACGGATAACGGTCACCGGCCCGCCAAGCGTCCAGCCGACCTGCCCCAGAGAGGAATGCACCATCACGGTCATGCCAGGTTTTAGGCCGAGGGCGGAGAGGTCATCTTGCAGGGATGATTGCGTGTTGGGTGGAGGCATGGAGTTTTCCGGCAAGTCAATCGATGTAAGACTGCGTTACTCAAAGCTTGCGATCAACACAGTCTGCCGGGAAAACGTCATACCTGATGCCATTCAATCACGAGACCTCTTGCAAAAAAGCATGAATTTCCTGGTCGACCAGCGGCCAGCAAGAGTCATTCTCCTGGAAGATATGGTTATTACTTTCGTACGAGAGAAACCGCGCAGTTGGTAGCCCAGCAGCCAGTCGACGGCCCTGTTCGATTGGCTGCATCCTATCGCCGGAGCCGTGCATGACGAGGCACGGCGCTCGGACTTTTGGCAAGTCGTCCGTGATGTCTAGATTGTCGACTGCCGTCTTATAACGACCAACGTTCTCAGCCGAAATCATGTCGTGCATGTCTTCAGCGTACTGACGCCGATCCTCCAAGCTCGCGCCCGGTGCAATCATGTCAGCAAACTGATGGCGCAATGAAGGATAGGGATCATCCCACGTTGCCGCCAGCATCGCCTGAGTGGCGTTGGCTCCAGCCCGATCCTTTTCCGATGTGCGTTTTGAACGCCCTGTCGCAAAACCTCCGATCATTACGATACCTGAAACCCGTTCGGGTGCTCGCGCCGCATAGGCTGCTGCAACGGCGCAGCCTTGTGACACCGCAAGGATTGGCGCGCGTTCGATCTGCGCCGCATCAAAGACGCAGGCAAGGTCGTCAACAAAATCTGCGAAGGAAATATGAGGAACTTGCCAATCCGAAAGCCCGTTCGCTCGCGCATCGAACCGAACCACTTGGAACTTTTCGCTAAGCGATGCCAAGATATGACGATATTGTGGTCCACGCCAATCGAGTTCCAGATGTCCCACCCAGCTTGGAGCCTTTACCAGCGGCGGTCCGTTGCCTGTTGCTGTCCAAGCCAAGCGTGTCCCATCCTTCGACGAGCAGAATCGGATCTCTTGCGATTGCGAAAGCTCGGCACGGCGTGTTCGAACCGCTTCTTCCGTAAAGTCGATTGATAAGGTTTCGATAGGCTCCGAAATGTTCTTGAACGAATGCGGACCCTCGGACCTAAGCCGGTAAGGAAAATCCTTTCCCGCAAGATCACGAATGGTGCGCGAAATCAGCACACCACCCGCCTCGGCACCAGCCTGTAACCGGGCCGCTATGTTCACGCAGTCGCCAAACAGATCCTTTCCTTCAACCAGCACATCGCCAGCATGAAGACCGATTCGCAGTTTAATCGGTTCGTCATAGCTGTAAGCCCCATCCGAACGCATCGCTTCTTGAATTCTTACCGCGCATGTCAATGCGTTGAAAGCCGACGGAAACTCAATTAACGCCCCATCACCGATCAGCTTCACGACGCGGCCTGCCATATCCAAGGTCTTAGGGTGAACGATTGATCGAAAGATTTCGTTGAGAGCAGCAAGCAGAGTTGCCGCGTCCCTTTGCATCATTCGGCTGTAGCCGACGACATCGATGGACATTACTGCAGCAAAACGCCGTTCCGCCATAACCGAAACCTCCTGCAGCCCATGGTATCGAACTTGGCTGCAAAGATCACGAAAGCAGAAGCCCGGTCTAAGCTACACCCGCGCAAAAACAAAAAAGCCCCGGCCTCGCACTGAGGACCGGGGCTTTTCTTTAAAGGCCGCGCGCTACTTGTTGCTGCCGGAGCGGCTGTAGCTGCCTTGGATGATGCGGTCGATCACCATGGCGCAGAAGAGGATCGCGAGACCCGCGAGCATGCCCTGCCCCTTGGCCGCGTACTGCAACGCCTCCAGGATGTTGGCGCCGAGACCGCCGGCGCCGATCAGCGAGGCGATCACGACCATGGACAGACACATCAAAATCGTCTGATTGATGCCGGTCATGATCGAAGGCATGGCAAGCGGGATCTCCACATCGCGCAGCAGCTGCCACTTGGTGCAACCGAAGGCAACGGCCGCCTCCTTGGTCCCCGCCGGCACCTGCCGCATACCCAGCGCCGTCAGCCGGATCACCGGCGGCATGGCGAAGATGATGGTCGCCAGAACGCCCGGCGGCTTACCCGTGCCGAAGAAGGCGATGATCGGGATCAGATAGACGAAGGCCGGCATGGTCTGCATGAAGTCCAGGATCGGCAGCGCCGCATTATAGGCCCGCTGGCTCTTACCGAACCAGATGCCCAGCGGGATCCCAAACAACAGACAGAGAAAGGCCGCGGCACCCAACAGAGCCACGGTCACCATCGAGACTTCCCACAGGCCGAAAAAGGCCAGATAGGCCAGGGCCGCCGCCGAGAAGACCGCGACGCGAGGGCCCGCCAAGCGCCAAGCCATGACGAAGATCACCAGCATGACCACCGGCCAGGGTGTGTCCACCAGGATGACTTCCAACCCGTCCAACACCCATTTGATGGAAGTGGTCACGCCCTTAAAGACACCGCCGAACTCAACGGCGAGCCAGTCGAAACCGCCCTCCATCCAGTTCGCTGTCGGCGTGAAGTACTCCTTATTGATCGGGAACGCAGCAATGAAGTCCGCCGGTTTGGAGACCGTGAAGCGGTAAAGCGTCAGCGGCCAGATCCCCAGGAGGAGAAGCGCTCCCAGGCCAGCGCTGGTGGTGTTGAGCCCGGAGGGTGTGTTTTCGTCGGTGCGCCAGCGCAGATACTGCTTCTCATAGGCCATGTTGGCATAGAAGCCTTCCACAACCTTGACCAACAGGAAGAGGGCGATACCGACCAGAAGGATGGAGAAAGCATCGGCTGCCGCAGCATCGGCGGCGGCCTGCGCTTTAACAACGGCCTTTTCCAGATTCTCCGCTACCTTGAGGGAAGACGCCGCCGCCGCTTCATCCCCCGCCGCCAAAGCTTCCTGCGCCTTCTCCCGGCGCGCAGCGATGTTCGCCGTCAGCTTCTCGACCCGCGCCAGACTGTCTGCGCCGAGGTCGGCCCAAAGGCCGCGCCCGAGCTGAACCAGTGCGAAGAGCTCCAGGACCAGGAAGGTCCAGAAGAAGCCCCAGAGCCCGCGGTAAGCGCCCCAGAGTGGGCCGAAGACCGCAGCCATGGTGTTCCAGGACCAGGCGAAGCCCGTAGAGCCCTGAATCTTGGCGAACTCCGCCGTGTAGTAATCTTCCTTTTCCTTGACGAATTCGCCAATGGAACTGTCGAGCGCCTTGGGCCCGAGTTCGAGGCCAGTGTCGGTCATGCCTTGCCTCCCTGAATGCCCTTGAGCAGCGTTGATTTGTTAATGACGCCAACGTCCTTACCGTCATCGTCCTGAATGACAATGGGCTGATCCGTCGTGGTCGCGATGTCGATCAGTTCGTCCAGGTCTGTTCCGTGCGGGGCACGGGGCGACTTGGTCAGGTCCTCGCCCTGCCCCAACGGATAGCCCTCGATCGGGACCATGATGGAATGGGCGAACACCAGTTTGAGCTTGGAGATCCCCTCAACGAAGTCCTTCACGTAGTCGTCAGCCGGTTGGGTCACGATCTCCTCCGGCGTGCCAATCTGCACGACCCGGCCGTCCTTCATGATCGCGATGCGATTCCCGATACGGATCGCCTCGTCCAAATCGTGAGTGATGAAGACCGTGGTCTTTTTCAGCTCCACCGAAAGCGCCATGAACTGATCCTGCAGCTGCCGCCGGATCAAGGGATCGAGCGCCGAGAAGGGCTCGTCCATCAAAAGTACCTCGGGGTCGGACGCCAGTGCGCGGGCTAGGCCGACACGCTGTTGCATGCCGCCCGAGAGCTCTCTGGGGAAACGGTCTTCGTAGCCGTCCAGGTTCACGCGGGAGAGGCATTGCTGCGAGACTTCCCAGCGTTTCGACTTCGGCTCGCCGCGCACCTGGAGCGGAAAGCCGACATTGTCGCGCACGGTCCGATGCGGCAACAGCGCCATGTGCTGAAAAACCATACCGATGTGGACTGCGCGCATTTCCCGCAGTTCTTCGCCGCTGAGCGCCAGCATGTCGCGTCCGAGAAGGGAGATGCTGCCGGAGGTCGGTTCGATCAGCCGGTTGAGATGGCGAACCATCGTCGACTTGCCCGAGCCCGAAAGCCCCATCACGCAAAAAATTTCGCCGCGCTCCACGGTAAAGGAGCAGTCGGCGATTCCCACGACACAGCCAAATTCCTGAAGCACTTCGGGTTTCGTTAAGCCACGGGCTTTGACCGCCTCCATGGCTTCCTGAGCGCGGTCCCCGAAGATTTTCCAGACGCCCTCAAGTTCGATTACATTTTCCGGCACTTAGCTTCCCCCAGCTAGAGCGTTTCACATTCTTCTGGAAACGTGACACCTCAAAATTCGCGCCCAAATCACTCGACGAGATTTGTACTCAACTGAGCAAGAGGCTGTGTTTTGAGCCCGTTTAAATGTGAACTGCTTCAGAGTGCGCTCGTCCGAGACTGACTGAACAGGAACGAGAACCGCCCTCTCACCAAATATTTGGAGACAAATGGCGTTTTCACAGCATCGGTGAAAAACACCAGACTCCGGCCCGATCGTTCCGATCAATCCGACCAGGGCGTCAAACGGACGGGCCGGGCGCTCCCCATTTGAGGAAGCGCCCGGCCTTGTCGCCGGTCAGACTAGTTCAGCCAGGAGTCGACCAGAGAGCCGTTCTCGCTGACCCACTTCTTGGCGAACGCCTCTGGGTCTTGCTTCTCGACCACGAGTGCATAGGTCATGGCGGAAACGGTCTGCGTATCGAGCTTGACCTTGGACAGCAGTGCGGCCGCATCCGGCTGATCCTGCTCCAGCTGCGCAGCATAATGGATGTGCAGATATGCCGTGCTCCAGGCAACACCCGCGTCGGACTTCTCAAGCCACTCGGGGTCGTCCGTCGGCTGGATCACGTTCCACTTTGCTTCTTCGTGCTTCGGCTCTTGCAAAATGACCAGTTCGTGCAGTGCGAACATGTGATGCGGCGTGTAGCAGAAGAAGACGATGTCCTTCTTCTGTGCGACGGCATTGTCGACCTCGGCCAGAGCCAGAGTTTCGTCCATTTCCTTCAGCTGCATTGTCTCAGAGTAGCCGTAGGACTTGGCACGGATCTTCTCGACGTTGGTCGAGGCCCAGCCGGCAGCGCCGATCCAGATCTCGCCTTTGCCGTCGCCATCGGTGTCGAAGTTCTTCGCCATATCCGGATTGGTCAGGTCCGAAAGCTCGGAGATACCGGTCCGCTCAGCGGTGCCCTTGGTCACACACATGGCCTGGTCGCCGGCAACGCCGTTCGGGTTGACTTTAACGGTCTTCTTCTCATTGACGAACTTGTTGTTCAGGTTCGCCTGGTTCGGCAGCCAGACTTCCGGATGCACGTGCATGGCGCCGGAATCCATGGCTTCGAAGACCACCGGATTGGTGCCATTCTGCAGTTCAACCTCAAGACCGAGGTTATCTTCGAGCACGACCTTAAGAACATGTGCCGTCACGCGGACCGACGGCCAGTTCGGCACACCGATGATGACATCCGCGGCCTGTACCGGAGCCGAAACGGCGAGAACCGCCGCCACACCAACACTGGTCAAAATCTTGTTCAATTTCATTGCCTCTAACTCCTGTTCATTGGCTTCTTTGCTACTGGCTTAATCGCTTTTATTTTTTTGACCCTGGGCAACCAAGTTACCCAAAGCCGCTTTCACTTACCTTTCACGTTTCCTGCGGATCAGGTTCCCCAACCCTTCCGCTACTTCCGGCTTCACCCCTGAAGCCTAGCCCCAATTCAGGCGCAAACCTGCACAACTTCTGCCAGGGCACTATCCTCTGTCCGGACACTGGCCATCGCCTCTCCCACTACCGCAGCGATGGTCTCACAGTCTTCATCGCTGAGCCACAGCGGCAAACGTAAGTCACAAAGTCGACTCAACAGACGATCCGCATTGGGCACTGGCCCCGCCGCGGCCCGGTCGACATACCGCCAGTGGTCATGCCGGCTGGTAAAGCCGATCGGATCCGGCGCGCCGAACCATTTGATATGAACGCCGCGCGCATCGGCTTCGCGGATAAAGGTCTCAAGCTGCCGGTCGTCCAGACAATCCGCCTCGATGGAAAACTGCATGGATGTCGGCGCGAAGTCTTCTTTCTCCGGCCGCTGCGGCAAGCGGATACCTTCGACTTTCGAGAGCCCTTCTACCAGCCGATCGTAGATCTGGCGCCAACGGCGATTCCGCTCGTCCAGCAGCGCAAGCTGCGGCCGCAGCAAAGACGCCACCAGGCCCGACATCCGCATGGAGCAGTTCGGCATGCTGTAGCGATGGCGTTCGAAGACCTCAAGCGCTGGCCGCGCGCGATGCTGCGCATAGAGCATATAGCTGCCGGACAGCAGAATGGCGCGGGCAGCCAGATCCTCGTCGTCGGTGACGATCAGACCGCCTTCGCCACCGTTAATCTGTTTGAAGGTTTGCGCGCTGAAACAGCCGACCGCGCCAAAAGTGCCGGTCAGGCGGCCGTCCCAGCCGCCGCCCATGGTATGCGCGCAGTCTTCGATCACGATCAGACCGTGACGCTGGCAGACTGCCATCACCGCATCCATGTCCGGGATATGACCGCGCATGTAGGACAGCAGGAAGAAGCGCGCGCCGCTCGCGGCCGCTTTGCGGTCGAGATCGTCCAGATCGACAACCAAACGCTCGTTGATATCCACCAGAACCGCGTCACCGCCCACATGGGCAATGGCGCCGGGGACCGGCGCCAAGGTGAAAGCATTGACCAGGACTTTGTCGCCCGGCTCGACACCGGCCGCTTTCAGCGCAATGAAGAGCGCGCAGCCGCCAGAATTTACGCCGACGCAGAACTTCTGGCCCTGATAGGCGGCAAACTCTTCTTCGAGCAGGGCGGCTTCTGGAATGGAGTTGCGATCCTCGCCATAGCGGAACAGGCGTCCGTCGCGCAAAAGCCCAAGCGCCGCCTCAATCCCCTCATCGGGAATCGACTCCGGTGCACTCAGGTCACCGGCGAAGAAAGCGCCAGCGTCTTTGTCGCACTGCCCGTCGGAGCCCGCCATTACTTCGCAGCCTCCGGTGCCAGTTTGAAGACCTTCCGCATTGTCTACAAACCCTGTCCCTGCCACAGCCAGTTTCGTATGCCTTTGCGGCTTTTCTGAAAGCGCTTTCATATCTGCGCTCTTTTCAAGAGCAGACCACATCGATTAGCATTGAGTCAACATGCGAGGCTTGCCTCACTCTTAAACGTTGTTTTTGAACATAATTTTCTCCTCCTCTGAATTCGGTGACAAGAGACTTCAAAGACAGATAAGGTGAGAAAAGTAGTAATCGCAGAACAACAGCGGGGCTGTATGGAAAGGCTTTCAGATTGAGACGGCGTGAAATGACGACCCTGGACGACGTCGCGCAGGCCGCCGGCGTTTCTCCCGCAACGGTCTCGCGCTACATTAACCGGCCTGAAAGCGTCCGTGCTGAAAAGCGCCTGCGGATTCAGTCGGCGATCGAACAGCTCGGCTATGTGCCCAATGGCGCGGCGCGGGCGCTTGCCTCCCGCCGGACCCGCATGATCGGCGCCATCATGCCCTCGCTCGACAATATGCTCTTCGGCGGTCCGCTGGAGGCTTTCCAAAAGGAAATCGGCAGCGCCGGCTACACAGTCGCGGTCGCCTGCTCCGACTATGACAATCAAACGGAACACACCCACATCCGGAATTTTCTGGAGAGCCGGGTCGACGGCTTGCTGCTCGTCGGCGCGGAACGCGACCCGGAAGTCTACCGGCAGATCGAACAGCAGGGCGTTCCCTACGTCCTGACCTGGGTATCCGGCGATACACGCAAGGATCATTGCGTCGGCTTCGACAACGCCGCGGCGGCAGAGCACCTGATCGACTATCTGGTCTCTCTCGGACATAGGCGCTTCGGCATGATTTCGGGCTTCCTCGAAAGCAACGACCGCGCCCATGCGCGCCATAGCGGCGTTTGCAGCGCGCTGACCCGTCACGGCCTCAGGCTGGAACCGGAGCTCTTCCTCGAGCGCAGCTTCGATCCCGATGCAGGCCGGGACGCGTTTCACATCCTGATGTCGGCCCCTAACCCGCCAACCGTCATTGTCTGCGGCTCCGAACCCCACGCCTATGGCGCGCTCTTCGAAGCCCGGGACATGAATTTCGACGTGCCCGGCGACGTCTCCGTAACCGGTTTCGACGATATGTGGCTGGCGAGCCAGACCTCGCCGCCCCTGACCACCGTCCGCACACCGCGCGGGCGCATGGGCCGGCAGGCCGCCCAGCATCTTCTCGCCAAACTGCGGGGGGAACGGATTGCCACACCTCGTCCGCTTGAGACCACGCTGGTCGTGCGCAAATCGACCGCGCCGCCGCGCGATGGCGAGCTGTCGCAGGCGGCGCGCAGCACCCTTATGCTCAACTACGCACAAGCGTGAACTCCGGGTCGTAGAGGCAAGGATCGCATACCACGGCATCCACCGGCTCTCCGATAACTTCGACGGCCAGGCCAACACCGATGCTGGCGCAACCCGGATCGACAAAGCCCATGGCAATGTTCTTCCCGACCCGATAGCCCCAGCCCGCCGAGGTTACCGTTCCCACCACCGCGCCATCGTGAAGGATCGAATCGCCCGGCTGTGCGGGCGCGTGGTCGCTATCCAGCGTTATGGTGACAAAGCACCGCCGCGCCCCCTCGGCCTGCATCTTCAAGAGCGCCTCTTTGCCGATGAAATCCTTATCCCACCGGACGAAACGCTCGAGCCCGGATTCGAGCGGATTGAACTCGGTGATGAGATCGGCTTTCCAGTGACGAAAACCTTTCTCCAGACGCATGGATTCCGTGGCGTAGAGACCGAAAGGCCTCAGGCCGAAGTCCCGCCCGGCCTCCCGGAGGCGCGCAAAGGCCAGCTGCAACTGTGCATTGGGAATATGCAGCTCCCAGGCCAGCTCGCCGGAAAACGACACCGACAGGGCAATCGCCTCCGCATTGCCAATGAACACCTCCCGGACTGACAACCAGGGGAAAGCTTCCTTCGACCAGTCGCAACGCGGCGCGGCCCTGGCGAGCAGATCCCGCGCACGTGGCCCCGCCACCACCAGGATCGTATAGTCATTGGTCAAGCTTTCGATCTGGATGGAGCCATCTTCCGGCAGGCGCTCCGACAACCAGTCCATATCATGGAATTCTGCCGCGGCGGCTGAGCCAAACCAAATCTCACCGTTCGGCAGGTTGGCAATTGTCCCCTCACCTTTCACATTGCCTTGCTCGTTCAGCAGGTAAGTGAGCGCCACACGACCTGACTTCCGCGGCACCTGCGAACAGAGGAGACCGTCCAGCCAGTCGTGGACACCTTCGCCAGTGACCTCGAAGCGATTGAAGCCGGAAACCTCCATGATGCCGACCGCGTCCTGCACGGCTTTCACCTCTTCGCCCACCAGATCGAAGGCATTGTTGAAACGAAAGGAGTGCTGCTCTTTGAAATCCGCACTCGGCTTGAAATACAGCGCCCGCTCCCAGCCGTTGACCACACCGAACTCCGCCCCCATTTCCGCCAGCGTCGAAGTCAAGGTCGTGGTCTTCATGGGACGGCCCGCCGGGCGATGTTCGTGCGGCATGTGAAAGCGGAACTCATTCTGATAGTCCTCGACCGCCTTCAGCGCCGTGTATTCCACATTGGCGTAGCGAGTGAAACGCCGCGGATCCAGCGCCCAGGTGTCATAACAGGCCTCTCCTTGAACCATCATCTGCGCCAGCAGCCAGCCATGTCCGCCACCCTCGCCGAGACCGGCCCGCAGCCCGGTGATACACCAGGCATTGCGCTTACCGGGAATCTTGCCGACCAGAGGCACGCCGTCCGGAGTGTAAGTGATCGGTCCGTTGATGATGGTATGGATGCCCGCCTCCTGCAGGCAGGGCACCCGTCTAAAGGTGCCCTCCATGGTATCGATGCAACGATCCAGATCGTCGGGACAAAGCGCATTGGTGAAGTTGGGATCGATTCCGTCCAATCCCCAGGTCTTGCAGTCCTGCTCGTAAAAACCCACGAGCAGACCGTTCTTTTCCTGCCGGGAATAGAAGTCATCGGTTGGGCAACGCAACAGCGGCACTCGAAAATCCAGCGCCTCGATCTCGGGGATCGGCTCCGTCAGCAGATACTGATGCTCCATGGAGGCGACCGGCAGCTCCACACCCATCATGGCCGAGATCTCATTGCAGCGATAACCGCCTGCATTGACGATCATCTCGCAGTGAATGTCGCCTTTCTCGGTGTGCACGATCCAGTCACCGCCGGGTTTCTGCGTCAGATCCGTAACCGGCGTATGGCGATAGATCTCCGCCCCCGCCTTGCGTGCCCGCCGCGCCAGGGCCTGGCAAAGCTGCGCCGGATCGATGTCCCCGTCCAGCGGATCCCACAGCGCACCCAGCAGGTTATCGGTGGAGATCAGCGGATGACGGCGTTTGCACTCCTCGGGATCGAGCAGCTCGAAGCCCACTCCCATGCCCTTGGCCAGGGATTGGAAGTGCCGGTAACCGTCCAGGTGATCCTGCGTCGAGGCCAATCTGAGACCGCCGGTGCCGTGATGGTAATTGATTGGGTACTCGGGATCCTCAGCCAGCTCCTTGTAGAGTTTAATCGAATGGCTCTTCAGGCCGACCATCACCTGGATCGCACCGAAGTTCGTGACCTGCGCCGCCGAGTGCCAGGTGGTGCCGGAGGTCAGTTCGTCGCGCTCCACCAGCACGACGTCGCGCCAACCTTCCTGGGTTAGATGATAGAGCGCGCTGCAGCCGCCGATGCCGCCGCCGATCACAACGACGCGCGTGTGGGTCTTCATAAGCCGTCCTTTTCGCCCGCCGGGCAGATCCAAAATTCAGTCCGAGCATGCGCGAAAGGGCCGGCGGGTTTAACGGCGAATGAGCAAGTTAAGGTAAAAGACCGCTCACCATTCACTTTTCCTGAAGCCAGTCCTTCGGCTTATGCGACCGCACCCCACTTAAGGCAAACTGCCGGGAGAGGCAGCAGGAGGAATCATGACGTCGGAGGAAACCAGGATCGGCCGGCGCGGCGGCGGGCGGGCGGCCCGCAAGGCGGCTCGTTTAGCGCCCGAGGTCGAGATCGACCCCTGTCCGCCCGGCCAGACCGGCGGCGCCTACCGTCCGCTCTCCGATGCCAAGCTCACCGCCATCTGCAACGAAGCTTTCCGGGTGCTGACGGAGATCGGCATGAGTGAGGTGCCGCAGGTCGTTCAGGACCAGGCTCTGTCGAAAGGCGCGACATTGAACGATCTCGGTCGTGTCTGCTTTTCGCGTTCCATGGTGGAGGACATCGTCGACGGCGCAGCCAAGGGCTTTGTCTACTATGGCCGGGACCCGAAGCACGATTTCGAGGTTGGCGGCGAGCGGGTCTACTTCGGCACCGGCGGCGCCGCGGTCCAGACGCTGGACCGGGATTCCGGGCTTTACCGACCCTCCACCCTAGCGGACCTCTACGACTTCACCCGCCTGATCGATCGCTTGCCGAACGTGAGCTGGTTCACCCGCTGCTGCGTGGCGACCGACATCCCTGACAACTTCGACCTCGATATCAACACGGCCTATGCCCTGCTCGCCGGCACGAGCAAACCGGTCGGAACCTCTTTCACCATGCCGGAGTACGTCGAACCGGTGATCCGAATGTTCGACATGGCGCTGGGCGATGAAGGCAAGTATCGCGCGCGCCCCTTCTGCAAGGCCCACATCAGCCCGGTGATCTCACCCCTGCGCTACGGCGAGGACGCCGTCGGCGTTACCCTGGAGTGCATCCGCCTGGGCGTCCCCATCAACAACATCGTCGCGGCCATGTCAGGGGCAACCGCACCCGCAACCCCCGCCGGTTTTCTGGTCCAGTCGACCGCGGAAACCCTTGCCGCCCTGATCCTGGTCAACCTCTTCGCCCCCGGCTATCCTATGATCTTCTCGAACTGGCCGCTGGTGATCGACCTGCGCAGCGGGGCCTTTTGCGGCGGCGGCGGCGAAATCTCCATCATGAACGCGGCAGCTGCACAGATCGGCAATCACTTCGGCCTGCCGAGCGGCGTCGCCTCTTCCATGTCCGACGCCAAAGCGGTCGATGCTCAGATGGGTATGGAGAAGGGTCTTTCAGCGCTGGCCGCCGGCCTGGGCGGCGCCAATATGATTTACGAGTCTTCCGGTATGATGGCGAGCCTCTTGGGTGCCTCCTTCGAGGCCTTCGTGGCCGACGACGAGATGCTCAGCCACATCCACCGCGCGATCCGCGGCATCGAAGTCAACGAAGAAACCCTCGGCTTTGAGACCATCCACGAAGCTGTGACCGGCGAAGGCCACTTCCTCGGCACGGATCAAACCATGGCCGCCATGCAACGCGACTACTTCTACCCCAGCCTCGCCGACCGCAACGAACCGCGCACCTGGGAAGAAGCCGGCGCAACCGACTTAAAGACTCGCGCTAAGGCCCGCGCCGACGAGATCCTGGCGAACCACTATCCGGACTACATCGAACCGGCGATCGACAGGAAGATCAGAGAAAGCTTCAACATCCTGCTGCCGCAGGAACGGATGCGAGCGTGAAGGCTTTTTTTATTCAGAAATCCTGGAAGTCATTAGTAGTTTTCTTCGATTACGTCTGATCACGTCCTCTGCCGTGACCGACAGGAACTCGCTTTCTGGGGCGCGCAGGCCAGGCTCGAGTTCCTTCCAAAACCGAGCCATTTCTGAACCACCGCTCTTCGGGTCTACGCCCTTCATCGAACTCATGCCACTTTCACTCATATGTTTGCTGCGCAAGCCTCAGATAATCTTTTGACAGGCCGAGTCTAATGGATGTGCGCGCCCAAACAAGCGAGGTGTGTTACACGGGCTTCGCCCTAGCCTCACCGCCCGCATCCCCTAACACCTCAAACAACAGCTGGCCACCATCCGCCAGGTCGGCCACCTTCGGCACCACCTCGTTGCGTAGATAGCCGCGAAGCGTCGCCGCCACACTGACGGGCAGACTGCCCAACTCCCCACGCCGGGCGACGAGGTAGATCTTGCGGCTCAGCCGGGTGAAGGGAGACTTGATTACCTCGGTCTCGGCGGCGAAGCGGGCGCTGTCGAGGATGTTCAGGGGTGTGCCCAGGCTCCAGCCGCCGACCATTCCAACCATGGCCAGGATCGAGCGTGAGGCTTCGAAGGAAAAGCGGCGCTCGGCCGAAAAGCGGTGCCGGCGCAGGTGCTGTTCGACCAGACGCCCCAAAGGCATCTTTTCATTGTGGTGCACGAATGGCAGCTGCCTAAGCTGCGGCAGCAGTGGTTCGTCCAGATCCAACACACCCCGGGCGGCCACAACCGAAAAGGTCTCCTCCAGCAAGGGGAAGACGTCGTAGCTCGAGGGATCGTCGGGCGGCAGGCCGGTGATGGCGATGTCCGCCTCACGCTGAACGAAGAGCGCGGTCATAGTGTCGGAACGGCCCGAAACGGCGCTGAAGACCGTCCTCGGATAAACCGCATGCAGGCCACCTATCAGGTGCGGCGTCACCGACGCGTCGAAGTCGTCGATGATCGCGAAGCGCAGCTGTGGCAGGGACGAAAGCTTGAGCTCCATCATCTGCGCCTGCGCCTCGGAGACCGCCATCAAGACCTTGCGCGCATGGCTAAGCAGCAGCGCGCCGGCGGGGGTCGGGCGGATCGGCCGTTCCGAGCGATCGAGCAATTGGGTCCGCGCGAAGGCTTCGAGATTGGCGATCTGCTGCGACACCGCCGCGGGACTGGCGCCCAAGCGTTCCGCGGCTTTCGCCATGGTCCCGGCCTCGTCCACGGCAACCAGCACACGCAACGCCCGGATAGAAAGATCCAAGGGATGATCCTGGCTCAAAGTAACAACCTCGTTCCACCAAACTCGCAGTCTTCAGGCTAACTTACGGCATCCATTCGTTACACTGAAGCTCTATGACGAGCGACTTCGCAGGCCGGTTCAGAGAACGGCTCTCTATAGCCGCGAGTCCGATTGCCTGAATTTCACACCAAATTATGCCATTTTTTTGTGCATCACAAAAGTAGTGCGCAAAAATTAGGCGAATCTAGCCACCCCAGCCCATCTCAGGTAGATCACGGAACCCTGTTTTCCTTTTATTTACAGTTTTTTAACCGGAATTCTCGCGCTCCCACGAGTCTTGGCACGGGGCTTGAAAGCGATGCTGCGATGCAAACAAAAAAACTTCGGGAGAAGCTTCATGGCTAAACCAAACCTCTTTAAATCAGGCCTCGGCGCCGCGGCCCTGACTGCGGCTTTGCTGTCCGGTTCATCCATCGTCTCGGCGGAAGACACGATCAAAGTCGGTGTTCTGCACTCGCTGTCCGGCACCATGGCGATTTCGGAAACCACCCTGAAAGACGTCATGCTGATGCTGGTCGAACAGCAGAATGAAAAAGGCGGCCTGCTCGGCAAAAAGCTAGAAGCCGTTGTGGTCGATCCGGCCTCCGACTGGCCGCTCTTCGCCGAAAAGGCCCGCGAACTGATCGAAAAGGAAAAGGTCGCCGCGGTCTTCGGCGCCTGGACTTCGGTCTCGCGTAAATCCGTGCTGCCGGTCTTCGAAGAGCTCAACAACATCCTCTTCTATCCGGTCCAGTATGAGGGTGAGGAAAGCTCCAAGAACGTCTTCTACACCGGCGCCGCTCCGAACCAGCAGGCGATCCCGGCTGTCGACTACCTGATGAGCGAAGACGGCGGCGAAGTCGAGCGCTGGGTTCTGGCCGGCACCGACTATGTCTATCCGCGCACCACGAACAAGATCCTGGAGGCTTACCTCAAGGCCAAAGGCGTGGCCGACGAAGACATCATGATCAACTACACGCCGTTCGGACACTCCGACTGGCAGACCATCGTCTCCGACATCAAGAAGTTCGGCTCCGCCGGTAAAAAGACCGCCGTGGTCTCCACCATCAATGGCGACGCCAACGTGCCTTTCTATAAAGAGCTGGGCAATCAGGGCATCGCCGCCGAGGACATTCCCGTGGTGGCCTTCTCCGTCGGTGAAGAAGAACTGGCCGGTCTCGACACCGCACCGCTGGTCGGTCACATGGCGGCCTGGAACTATTTCCAAAGCGTGGACACGCCGATCAACGCCGAGTTCGTCGAGGAATGGAAAGCCTTCATCGGTGACGACAAGCGGGTCACCAACGATCCCATGGAGGCGCATTTCATCGGCTTCAACATGTGGGTCACCGCCGTCGAAAAAGCCGGCACCACCGATCCGGACGCGGTCGGCGAAGCCATCATCGGCGTGACCGTCCCTAACCTTTCGGGCGGCTACTCGGCCATGATGCCGAACCACCACATCACCAAGCCGGTCCTGATCGGTGAGATCCAGGAAGACGGTCAGTTCGAAACGGTCTGGGAAACGCCGAGCACCGTGCCGGGCGACGCCTGGTCCGACTATCTCGCCGGTTCCGCGGATCTGATCTCCGACTGGCGCAAGCCCATGTCCTGCGGCAACTACAACACCAAGCAGGGACAGTGCGGCGGCGGCGGAAGCTAAGCCGGACGCGCGGGCGAGGCCTACACTCGCCCGCGTTAGAGTCCGATCGTTTTCGCCAAGGACGGTCCGACTCATGAGAGGCGGGAATCCTGCACGCCGTGACCACGTTCAGGATTCCCGTCCTCCGCAATGCGAAAATCTCGGATCCTATTTCAATGATACCCCTTAGATCGGCCCTGATAACTCTGCTGTCGCTCTTTATGCTGACGGCAGCGGCCGCCCAACTGCCTGCCGCTGCAGGTGACCTCGAGGGCGCCTTGCAGGGCCTGACGGAAAAGTCCTTCAAGGCGAAGCTGAAAGCGGTCGATGCCATAGCCGCAACCCAGGACGAACGCGCCGCAGAGATCCTGACCGCCCTTTCAAAGCGCAATCTCTTCGTGACCAAGGCCGGCGGTGAAATCGTCATGCCGGACCCGGCCGCTAAAGGCGAATACCTCTTCGCGTTCAATGGCGAAAGTGCTGGCGCCTTCAAAAAATCTGCCTTGAAGAAGGTCAAGATCAACAACCGTATGCGTTCAGCCATCCGCAAGGCGCTGGGAAGCCTCACCCTCGGCGCCGCGGATCCCGAGCGACGACTGGCGGCAGCCGAAACCATCTTCAACAGCCGCGATACCGGCGCCATCGAAGCCCTTGAAGCCGCCATTGCGGAAGAAAAAGATCCCGACGTCAAACTGGCCATGGAGCGCGCCCATGCCGCCGCCATCCTGGCGTCCGACGCGCAAGAAGCGCAGAAGCTCGCGGCCATCGACGTCATCAGCCCCATGGGCAGCCAGGAAGCGCTCGCCCTCCTGTCACAGGTCGCCAGCGCCAACGTAAATGCCGGCGCGGTCGCCGGGGCCGCCAATCAGGCCATCGCTGAAATGAAGAGCACGCTCGCCCTCTGGGAAACCGGCCAGAACGTGCTTTACGGGCTCAGCCTGGGCTCAGTCCTGCTGCTGGCGGCCATCGGTCTCGCCATCACCTTCGGCGTCATGGGGGTCATCAATATGGCCCATGGCGAGATGGTCATGATCGGCGCCTATGTCACCTTCGTTGTGCAGGACGTGATGCGCAGCAGCTTTCCGGGCCTGTTGGACTGGTCGCTGCTCTTCGCCCTGCCGCTCGCTTTCCTGACCGCCGCCCTGGTCGGCATCGCTATGGAACGCGGCATCATCCGCTTCCTCTACGGCCGGCCGCTGGAAACCCTGCTGGCCACCTGGGGCGTGTCGCTGATCCTGCAGCAGGCCGTACGCAGTCTCTTCGGCCCGAACAACCGCCAGGTGGCCAACCCCTCCTGGATGTCGGGATCCCTCGAACTGGGGCAACTGACGCTGACCTACAACCGGATCTGCATCATCGCCTTTACTCTGGTGGTCTTCGCCGCGCTCTTCGTCGCCATGCGTAAGACCAGCTTTGGCCTGCAGATGCGTGCCGTGGTGCAGAACCGCCGCATGGCCGCCGCCATGGGTATCCGCACCAAGTGGGTCGACGCCCTGACCTTCGGTTTGGGTTCCGGCATCGCAGGCATCGCCGGCGTGGCAATCAGCCAGATCGACAACGTCGGCCCCAACCTGGGCCAAGGCTATATCATCGACAGCTTCATGGTGGTGGTCTTCGGCGGCGTCGGAAACCTTTGGGGCACCCTGGTCGGCGCCATGACCCTCGGGGTCGCCAACAAGTTCCTGGAGCCCTATTCCGGCGCTGTGCTGGCCAAGATCCTGGTGCTCGTCTTCATCATCCTCTTCATTCAGAAACGACCCAAGGGGCTCTTCGCCCTCAAGGGCCGGGGAGCGGAAGCATGATTACGCGTATGCTGCTGCGTTCCCTCGACCGGGGAAGCTATTGGTTTCTCGCCATCCTCGCCGCGGTCGCGATCCTGATTCCGGCCCTGCACCTGCTGACCCCGGCCGACAGCGCCCTGCACGTCTCGGGCTATGCCGTCGCGCTTATGGGCAAGTACCTCTGCTACGCCCTGCTCGCGCTTTCGGTGGATCTGGTCTGGGGGTACTGCGGCATTCTCTCGCTCGGCCACGGCGCCTTCTTCGCGCTCGGCGGCTACGCTATGGGCATGTATCTCATGCGCCAGATCGGCGACCGCGGGGTCTACGCCAACGCGGAGCTGCCTGATTTCATGGTGTTCCTGAACTGGCAGGAGCTCCCCTGGTACTGGTACGGCTTCGACTCCTTCCCCTTCGCCATGGTCATGGTGGTCCTGGCGCCTGGCCTGCTGGCCTTCGTCTTCGGCTGGTTCGCTTTCCGCTCGCGGGTTACCGGCGTCTATCTTTCGATCATCACCCAGGCCATGACCTACGCCCTGATGCTGGCCTTTTTCCGCAACGAGATGGGCTTCGGCGGCAACAATGGCCTGACCGATTTCAAGGACATCCTCGGCTTTTCCCTTCAAAGCAGCAGCACACGCGCCGGGCTCTTCGCCGCCTCGGTCATCGCGCTGGGACTGGGCTATATCGTCTGCCGGCTGATTACCAAGTCGCGGGCCGGCATGGTGCTCACCGCGATCCGCGACGCCGAGAGCCGCACCCGTTTTCTGGGCTACCGGGTCGAGCACTACAAGCTGATGGTCTTCGTGGTTTCGGCGGGCCTGGCTGGCATCGCCGGCGCACTTTACGTGCCTCAGGTCGGGATCATCAATCCGGGCGAGTTCGCACCCGCCAACTCCATCGAAATCGTCATCGCCGTGGCCGTCGGCGGGCGCGGCACCCTGATCGGCGCCGTACTGGGCGCGATCCTGGTCAGCTACGCGAAGACCTGGTTCACCGGCGAGCTGCCGGAACTCTGGCTTTTCGCGCTGGGCGGCCTTTTTGTCGCGGTCACCCTGTTCCTGCCCAAGGGCGTCGCGGGCTTCGTTCAGGCCCGCTGGCAAAGCTATGCGGCGGACAGACGGCCCGCCGTCGCGCCAGCCGTGAAGAGCGAGGAGGCCACCTCATGAGCGACCGCGCGGCTTCCGTTCTCTATCTCGATGGCGTCACTGTCAGCTTCGATGGCTTCAAGGCGCTCAACGGTCTTTCCCTCTTCATCGAGCCCGGAGAGATGCGCGCTATTATCGGCCCGAACGGCGCAGGCAAAACCACTATGATGGACGTCATCACCGGCAAGACTCAACCCGACACCGGCGAGATCTTCTTCGACGGCAGCGTCGATTTGACCAAGCTGGACGAGGCAGACATCGCCCAGCTCGGCATCGGGCGCAAATTCCAGAAACCCACCGTCTTCGAAAACCAGAGCGTCACCGAAAACCTGGAGCTGGCCCTGGCCGGGACGCGCGGCGTCTTTGAGAGTTTCACCTGGTTCGCTGGCAATCGTGACCGCACGCGCATTGAGGAGCTGCTGGAGATCATCCGCCTGCAGGACCAGCGGGACCGCACCGCCGCCGCCCTCTCCCACGGCCAAAAACAGTGGCTGGAGATCGGCATGCTGCTGGCCCAGGATCCCAAGGTCCTGCTGGTGGACGAACCGGTCGCCGGCATGACCGACTTCGAAACGGAAGAAACCGCCCGCCTGTTGCGGGAAATCGCACAAGATCATTCCGTGATCGTGGTTGAGCACGACATGACTTTCGTGCGGGATCTGGGGGTCAAGGTCACGGTGCTCGCCGAGGGCTCTGTCCTGGCGGAAGGTTCGCTGGACAGCGTCAGCGCCGACGAACGCGTGATCGAAAGCTATCTGGGGAGGTAGCGCCATGTTGAGCGTTTCTAATCTCGACCTGCACTACGGCGCGGCGCAAGCCCTGCGCTCCGTCAATCTTGAGGTCCCGGACGATAAGGTCACCTGGCCTGCTGGGCCGCAACGGCGTCGGCAAAACCAGCTTGCTGCGGGCGATCATCCGCCAGATCCATGCCTCCGCCGGCAAAGTCACCTGGAACGGGACCGACGTTACGAACTACAGCAGCGAACAGCTCGCGCGCCTCGGTCTGGCCTATGTGCCCCAGGGCCGCGAGATCTTCCCGTTGCTGACCGTGCGGGAGAACCTGCAAAGCGGCCTCTTCGTGCTGCCGCGTGGTCAGCGCAAGATCTCGGACGAGATCTTCGAACTCTTCCCGGTCCTGGGCGAGATGCTCGGGCGGCGCGGCGGCGATCTTTCCGGCGGTCAGCAGCAGCAGCTCGCCATCGCCCGCCGCCTTGGTGATGCAGCCCAAGCTCCTGATCCTCGACGAGCCTACGGAAGGCATCCAGCCCTCGATCATCAAGGACATCGAGCGGGTGATCCGCCTGCTGCGTGCCCGCGGCGGCATGGCTATTCTGCTGGTCGAGCAGTACTTCGATTTCGTGCGCGCCCTGGCCGACAGCTACGCCGTTATGGACCGCGGCGAAATCGTGATGTCGGGCGACATGCAAAGCGGCGACGAAGATGCCATTATGAAGCATCTGACGATCTGATCCGAGGCCACCCGCGCGTGAACATCCTGTCCCCCCATCCTCCGCGAGCAGACGAGGCAACGCGCCTGCGTTCCCTCCAGCGGGCACAGGGGGCGGCGCGCATTTCCTTCAAACATACTGAAGGCCGCAGCCGGGTCGACGACCTCTTTCAGCAAGGTTGTCTCAAGCTGCGCCTGCCGCGAAACACCGCCGCCGACCCGGAAGCGGTCATGATCAACACCGCCGGCGGCCTGACCGACGGCGACCGCCTCACCGTCGACGCCGGTTGGAATGCCGGCAGCAGTGCGGTGGTTACCACCCAAGCCTGCGAGCGCGTCTACAAGTCCCGCGCCGAGGCCGCGCGCATCGAAACCCGGCTGACGGTCGAAGCGAACGCGCGCGCCTTCTGGCTGCCGCAGGAAACCATCCTCTTCGATGGCGGCCGGCTGGAACGTCAGGCCCAGGTCGCACTCCACGGCAACGCCCGCCTTGTGGCCTGCGAAGCGGTCATCTTCGGCCGACCGGCCATGGGCGAAACGGTGCGAAGTGGGCTGTTACGCGACTCCTGGCGCATCGAACGGGACGGCAAGCTGATCTTCCTCGACCGCCTGGGCTTCGAAGGCGACATCGCCGCGCAACTGGACCGGCGCGCGGTCGGTGACGGCGCGCGCGCCCTGGCCAGCGTCATTGTCTGCAGGCCCGACAGCCAGGGCCTCTGCGACGTCCTCCGCCCCCTGCTCGACCGGCCTGGCATCTCAGGCGGCTGCAGCGAACTCGGGAACGGCGTCGTCCTCACCCGTCTCCTGGCGCCCAGCGGACATAAGCTGCGCGGCGCCCTGATCCCCCTCCTTGAACGACTGCGCGGCGCGGACCTGCCGCGGGTCTGGACCTGTTAATTAGGACTCTCTCATGAACCTGACCCCCAGAGAAAAGGACAAGCTGCTGGTCGCTATGGCGGCCATGGTCGCCCGGCGGCGGCTGGAACGCGGCGTGAAGCTCAACCACCCGGAGGCCATCGCCCTGATCACCGACTTCGTGGTCGAGGGCGCGCGCGACGGACGCAGCGTAGCCGAGCTCATGGCCAAAGGCGCTAAGGTCATCACCCGCGCGCAGGTCATGGAGGGCGTCGCCGAGATGATCCACGACGTCCAGGTCGAAGCCACCTTTCCCGACGGCACCAAGCTGGTGACCGTCCACGAACCGATCCGCTAAACGAGGTGCCCCCAATGATCCCCGGAGAAATCATCTCGGCCGAAGGCGAGATCGTCCTGAACGCCGGCAGCGAAGCCACCACCCTGGAGGTCGCCAACTCCGGCGACCGGCCCGTGCAGGTCGGCTCCCACTATCACTTCTACGAGGTCAACCCGGCCCTGGAATTCGACCGCGAAGCCGCGCGCGGCCAGCGACTGGACATCGCCGCTGGCACCGCCGTGCGCTTTGAACCGGGCCAGACCCGCGAAGTCACGCTGGTGCCCCTGCGCGGCAACCGCGCCGTTTTCGGCTTCAATGCGAAGGTCATGGGAGGGCTCGACTGATGCCGGCGAAAATCTCCCGCGCCACCTACGCCGCCATGTACGGTCCGACCACGGGCGACAAGGTCCGGCTCGCCGACACCGAGCTCTTCATCGAGGTGGAGAAGGATCTGACCACTTACGGCGAAGAGGTGAAGTTCGGCGGCGGCAAGGTCATCCGCGACGGCATGGGCCAGAGCCAGGCCTCCCGGGCGGAAGGCGCCGTCGATACCGTCATCACCAACGCCCTGATCGTCGACCACAGCAGCATCTACAAGGCCGACGTGGGCCTGAAGGACGGGCGCATCGCCGGCATCGGCAAGGCCGGCAATCCGGACACCCAGCCGGACGTGGACATCATCGTCGGTGTCTCTACCGAGGCCATCGCAGGCGAGGGCAAGATCCTGACCGCCGGCGGCTTCGATGCCCATATCCATTTCATCTGCCCCCAGCAGATCGAGGAGGCGCTGACCTCCGGCGTCACCACCATGCTGGGCGGCGGCACCGGCCCAGCAACCGGCACCAACGCCACCACCTGCACCCCCGGACCCTGGCACATCGCGCGCATGATCGAGGCCGCCGAGGCCTTCCCGGTGAACCTGGCCTTCTCCGGCAAGGGCAATGCCTCCCAGCCCGCCGGCCTGCGCGAGCAGATCGAGGCGGGCGCCAGCGCGCTCAAGCTGCACGAGGACTGGGGCACCACCCCCGCCGCCATCGACTGCTGCCTTTCGGTGGCCGACGAGATGGACGTGCAGGTCATGATCCACACCGACACCCTGAACGAGTCCGGCTTCGTGGAGCACACCCTGGACGCCATCAAGGGCCGCACCATCCACGCCTTCCACACCGAGGGCGCGGGCGGCGGCCATGCGCCGGATATCATCAAGGTCTGCGGCGAGCCGAACGTCATTCCCTCCTCCACCAACCCGACCCGCCCCTACACGGTCAACACGGTGGACGAGCACCTCGACATGCTGATGGTCTGCCACCACCTGGATCCCTCCATCGCCGAGGACGTGGCCTTTGCCGAGAGCCGCATCCGCAAGGAGACCATCGCGGCGGAAGACATCCTGCACGACATGGGCGCTTTCTCGATCATCGCGTCGGACAGCCAGGCCATGGGCCGGGTCGGCGAGGTGCTGATCCGCACCTGGCAGACCGCCGACAAGATGAAGCGGCAGCGCGGCCGCCTGCCCGATGAGACCGGCGACAACGACAACCTGCGCGTCCGCCGCTACATCGCCAAGTACACCATCAACCCGGCCATCGCCCACGGCATGTCCGCCCACATCGGCTCCATCGAGATCGGAAAACTCGCCGACCTGGTGCTCTGGTCGCCCGCCTTCTTCGGGGTCAAGCCGGACCTGGTCCTGAAGCTGGGCAGCATCGCCAGCGCGCCCATGGGCGACCCCAACGCCTCGATCCCGACGCCGCAGCCGGTGCACTACCGCCCCATGTTCGCCTCCTTCGGCAAGTCCCTGAGCCGTAGCCGCGTGACCTTCCTGTCTGAGGCCGCCATGGCCGCCGATACCGGCGGCGCGCTCGGCCTGGAGAGCGAGGTGCTGCCCGTGAAGAACACCCGCGGCATCGGCAAGAAGGACATGGTCCTGAACGACCTTTGCCCTGAGGTCGAGGTCGACCCCGAGACCTACGAGGTCCGCGCCAATGGCGAGCTCCTGACTTGCGAACCCGCCGAGGTCCTGCCCATGGCGCAGCGGTATTTTCTCTTTTGAGGATGGGAGGGAAACAGAAAGGAATGTGCCCCGTTAAACTCGATGCCCTTCCATCTGCCGGCACGGCAGATGGCAAGCGCGACTGCGCGCCGGCGACTATTCGCCGAAAAGCCCGCGTGGCGTCTGAACGCCATAGCTTCGCGACAGCGGAGCGTTAAAACCCATGATACGCGCCTCCCAGCATATCGCGGCAGGCCAATGGAACGGCCCGCCCGCCGACTCCATCACCCTGGAGCAGGAACAGCGCGACCGGCGGCGCATCGCGCTGACCAGCGACGGCGGCCTGCGCTTTCTGCTGGACCTGCCGGCACGGGTTCTGCTGCGTCACGGGGACGGGTTGGCGCTGGAGGACGGCCGGGTGATCGAGGTGCGCGCCCAGCCCGAGCCCCTGCTGGAGGTGCGGGCCAAGGACACGCCCCACCTGCTGCGCCTCGCCTGGCACCTTGGTAACCGCCACCTGGAGGCGCAGATCGAACCCGAACGCATCCTGATCCGCCGGGACCGGGTGATCGCCGAGATGCTGGTGCGCCTGGGCGCGGAGACCACCGAGGTGGTCGAGCCCTTCAATCCGGAGGGCGGGGCCTACGACGGCCCGAGTCACAGTCACAGCAACGGCCATGCGCATGAACCCGCTCATAGTCATGGACACAGCCACAAGCATAGTCACGGGCAGACCCATGACCAGTGAGTCCTCTCCCGCCCTCTACCGCCTGCTGACCTGGCTCTCTCCCGCCTACCCGGTCGGGGCATTCGCCTACAGCCAGGGCCTGGAGGCCGCCATCGCGCGCGGCCTGGTCACCGACCGCGCCAGTGCGCAGGATTGGCTCACCGACAGCCTGACGGCCGGTAGCCTCTGGAGCGACGCGGTGATCTTCGCCCGCGCTCAAGAAGCCGCCCAAAGCGGCGACGGCCCAGCCGTCGCCGAGATCAACGCCTTCGCCCTGGCCTTCCAGCCCGCCCTGGAACTACGTCAGGAGACCCTGGCGCTGGGCAGCGCCTTCCTGCGCACCACCCGCGAAGCCTGGCCCTGCGCCACGCTCGACCTGCTCGCGGATACCGTGGGTGAGAACCCCGCCTATCCCCTCGCGGTCGCGTGCGCCGCCGCCGGCCATGGCATCCCGGCCGAACCCGCTTTGGAAGCCTGGCTCCACGCCGGCGTCTCCAACCTCATCTCCGCCGCCATCCGTTTGATTCCCCTAGGTCAGAGCGATGGCCAGCGGATCCTGGCCGCCCTGGAGCCCGTGATCGCCGAGACCGCCACCTGCGCCGCCGCAACGCCTATAGATGCTCTGGCAACCAACAACCTCATGGCCGAGATCTGCGCCATGACCCACGAAACCCAGCAACCGAGACTCTTCCGCTCATGAGCAGCCCTGATCCCACCGTCAATAGCGGCGCCCGCCCGGAGGGCCGGGCGGAATCCCCGGCCCTCACCGAAGCCACCAGCGCGCTCCAAAAATCCCCCTACGGCCCCTTGCGGGTCGGCATTGGCGGCCCGGTGGGCTCCGGCAAGACCACCCTGACCCAGCGCTTGTGCGAAGCCCTCCGAGGCCGCCTCTCCGTCGGCGTGGTCACCAACGACATCTATACCCGGGAGGACGCCCTGCACCTCGCCCGCGTCCAGGCCCTTTCCGAGGACCGCATCGTCGGCGTGGAAACCGGCGGCTGCCCCCACACGGCCATCCGCGAAGACGCCTCCCTCAACCTCGCCGCCGTCGCCGAGCTGAACGCCCGCCACCCGGACCTGGACGTGGTCTTCATCGAATCCGGCGGCGACAACCTCGCCGCCACCTTCAGCCCCGAACTCGCCGACCTCTCGATCTACGTCATCTCCGTCTGCCAGGGCGAAGACATCCCCCGCAAAGGCGGCCCGGCAATCACCCGCAGCGACCTGCTGATCGTCAACAAGACGGACCTGGCGCCTTATGTGGGCGCGGATCTGGAGGTGATGAAGGCGGACGCCGCCAAGGGCCGCGGGGAGCGGCCAGTGGTCTTTACGGATTTGAAGCGCCGGGCGGGGGTTGAGGAGGTCTTGGCGTTCTTAGAGCAAGCTGGGGGCCTAGATATTATGGAAGTCTCGAACGCAGCCTCTTGAAGGAAACACTCACTCTGCCTTCAACCTGTACCCCGCCCCGCGGACCGTCTGCAACTTTTCCCCCTGCGCGCCCAACTTCCTTCTCAGTCGCCCCACATAGACATCCACCACATTGGTCAGGGGATCTTCGCTGGCGCCCCAGACGCTGTTGAGGATGCGTTCGCGGGAGAAGACGCGGCCGGGTTTGCTTAGGAAGAGCTTCAGGATCTCGCGTTCCTTGGCGGTCAGGTCCAGGGGCTGGCCCTCGACCGTGGCTTCCAGGCTCTCCAGGTCCAAGGTGATGGCGCCGCACTGCATGAGGGTCTGAGGCGCGGGTTCACAGAACTGGGTGGAGCGGCGGGCGAGCGCCTCGATGCGGGCGATCAGCTCGTCGAACTCGAAGGGCTTGCCCATGTAGTCGTCGGCGCCGAGCTTCAGGCCGGCGACCCGCTCGTCCAAAGCATCGAGCGCCGAAAGCATCAGGACCGGGGTCAGGTCGCGGCGGGCGCGCAGCTTGCGGCAGAAATCCTGGCCATGCATGCCCGGCAACATCAAATCCAGCACGATGACGTCGAAAGAGTCTTGCAAAGAGAGCTCGGTCGCCATCTCGGCGTCGGGCGCATGGGTGACCATCCAGCCTTCGGCCCGCAGGCCGCGCACGATGAAGTCGGCAACCCGGGCCTCGTCTTCCACCAGGAGGAGATTCATGACACCCCCCCTTCCCGGAGCTGACGGTGGCCGGACGCCCGGCAAGGGTGAAACGCCGGCAGCGGATTCGGACGCTCTGGCGGACCGATCTCAAGCGGACCGATCTCAAACGGTAGGAAAGGCATGTCGTCGTTCCCTATCTCTTCGTGCAACCGGGATAGCTCGAAACGCAAATAAGCGGCGCCGACCTCCCCATCGCACGGCCTCGAGTCATATGGACTTCGAGACGCGATGTTTCTTCGTCCCACCTTCCCGAAACCCGAAAATCCGAGACCTTTTGGAGGTGGGGTTGCTTTCGGTATGACAACGGGCCGGCGGCCACTTTCTTCCCTGCGCGGCTGTGACAAAAGTAGGGCAGTTTGCAAAGAACGCCCCCCAATGCCCCCAGTCACCCGCATGCCGGCGTCCCGGCAATAGGGGTCGGAACATACCTTCAACTGTCCTGGAATCTCTCATGGCCAAATGCCCGAGTTGGATCGGCCGCCAGGTTCAACCGGCCGCCGCGAGCGTGGGGCGGCTCGGCAGCGTGAAGCAGGCCTGAACGCCTTCGCCCATCTCGCTCGTCACCACGATCTGCCCGCCATGTGCCTCGACGATCGCCTTGGCCACAGGCAGCCCGAGCCCGGTGCCGCCGTCATAGCGAACGGCTGCATTGGAGCCTCGGAAAAAGCGCTCGAAGACATGGCTCAGCTCGGATTCGGACAGGCCGGGCCCGTCGTCGGCCACCGTCACGGCAAAGCCCGCGGGCGTCTGATCCAGGCGCACCGCGATGTTCTGGCCGCCATAGCGCAAAGCATTCTCCAGCAGGATCGTCACCACCTGCTGGATCCGGCTGGGATCGGCCCGCAGCCTGGCCTGCGCGACGTTGGATTCGAAGGAAACCTGCTTGCTGGATTCGCCCAACAGTTTGCCGGATTCGACGGCCCGTTCCACCACCTCGGCCAGATCGGTTTCCTGGGGACGGATCCGGACCTCGCCGTTTTCGTGGCGGGCAACGAACAGAAGATCGTCGACAATGCGGGCCGTGTGATCGGCAGCCTCGCGGGTGCGCATCATGACCTCGCGATACTCATCGGCACTGCGGTCCCCACCGCGCAAGGCCACGTCGGCTTCACCGCGAATAATGGTGAGCGGCGTGCGCAGTTCATGACTGACATCCGCCAGCAGGCGTTTGCGGTTTTCTTCGGATATGCGCAGTGTTTTCAGCAGGTTCTGGAGCTGTTCGGTACGTCTAGAGACCTCCTGCTCCAAGGCGTCCCGGGACGCGCTGAGCAGGTCCTGACGCTCCGCGACCTTACCGATCATCTGATTGAAAGCCTTGGCAACACGCCCCAGCTCAGTGTCGCCGGAGGCCGCCACCCGATGGTCGAGCTCGCCGCGGCCCACCGCTTCCGCACCCTCGAGCAATTGTTTGAGAGGGCGGGTCAGCGCCCGGCGCAAGAGCAGAATACCGAAGATCGCGGTCAGGGCAGCGATCAGTCCGGCGATAACCGCGGCGCGCTGAAAGAGATCGACGGCGGCCCGGATCTCGGCCTCGGTTTCCCGAACCTCCTCGCGCTCCTCCTCAAGCGCCTCCTCGATCATGGCCTGGAAGTCGGCATCGATCTTTTCATCGAGGATTTTGGAAAGGCGTTCGTGGAACTCTATCGGATCAGCCTCCCTGGCCCCGGCCTGCAGCCGCAGGAATTCCTGCAACAGGCTCTCGATCTGCCGTTCGATCCGGGCCAGAAGCTCAAGCTCCTCGATTTCCTCGTCGCCCACCAGACGGACTTCCTCGGCGATAAGGACACGCAGGCGGCGGATGTCGTCGCGGATCTCGGTCAGCAGCAGCGCTTCACCGCTGCCGTTATCCCGATCGCCGATCAGGAAGGCATCTCCGAATTGTTTGAAGAGCTGATAGGTGTGATTGGAAAGGGAGAGATACTGGGCATGAACGCGGTACGCCAGGTGCGAACGCTCCACCTGGTTCTCTGCCGTGCGCGCGCTCCAAAAGGCGATCCCCGCAGAAACCAGCGCGATCATGAGCAACCCGCTAAAAGACAGCGTGAGTTTGGTCAGGTAGCGCAAATCCCTAGTCCGCCCCCTTAAGCTGCGCAGCGTGGCGCGAAGAACCTTGCGGTTGGCCCGTCCCGATCCAGCAATTCGCCTGCGGGGCCAGCCTCCAGGATCCGCCCGTTCTCAACGAACCAGAGCTGATCCATACGCCGAGCGACCGCGAGGGAATGGGTGATGGTCAGTGTCGTCGCTTCGCTCTCCCGCACCAGTCTTTCGACAAGCTCCGGCCCGTCGGTGTCCAGAACGTCGTCCGGCTCGTCGAGCAGCATCAGGGAGGGCTTCGAAAGCGCCGCGCGAACCAACAAGAGCCGTCGGGCTTCGCCAGCGGAAAGGTTCCGGCCGGCCTCGCTTACCTTGCCTTCGAGACCACCGAGACGATCGATGGCGCCCTTCAGGCCGAAGGCCTCAGCTTTGGCCAGGATCGTGGCGTCATCGGGACGCTCCGCCACCCCCATGGTAAGCGCGCGGCGCAGGCTACCGGCAAGGATCGGGGAATGCTTCCCCACCAACGAAAGGAGTTTGCGGCGCTCCGCCGACCGGAGACTTGTCGGCGCACGACCACCCAAACGTACCCGTCCGTCTTCCGGTTGTTCCAGACCGGCAGCAAGACCCAATAGCGTCGACTTGCCTGCGCCGTTTCCGCCGACAATTGCGATTTTCTGGCCGGCCTCCGCCCTTGCCGTAACGTTATAGAGCCCGCCAGCCGAAACTGCTTTGAATTCCAACTCTTGAGGCCCAAGGCCTTTTAGAGCCGGTATTTGCACAACGGTCTCTTGGCCATCGGCCTTAGCGGCTTGCCAGCGCGGCCGGCGGATTTTCGGCGTTCCGAGTATCGCCTCACACTTGTCGCGCGCTGCGACCCAGGCACGGTGACGATCCCAGACACCCGCCAGGTCGCGCATTGGCTGGATCATCAGGCCGACAGCGGCCAGCGCCCCCGCGGCCTCTGCACCGGCGGCACCGGTACGCAAGGCCATCCAGAGAACCGCTGCCGCTGCCAGACCGGCGATGGCATCGGGTACGGCGCGCAACAGGGCTGCGCCCCGCGCGCGCTCCAGCGCAGAGACGATCAGCTTTTCTGTGCGGCGCTGCAGATGAGCAACTTCGATGGCGCTGCGGCCCAGAAGACGCAATTCCGGGGCATGAGGGACTCGCTCACTCATATCAGCCGCAAGCCGGGCACGGCGCGCCCGCAGGCGTTTGTGCGCTGGTCCGAGCCTCGGCCCGATAAAGGCCATCGCCAGGAGGCCAAAGATAACAGGGACTGCCGCTGCCTGCGCCAAATCGGCGTTCAGGAAAAAGAGAACAGCAGTGGCGACCGGCAAAACGATACTGGCGGAAATGAGCCTGGCAATGCCGAGACTCACCCAACCACGAACCGCGGAAAGATCGCCGACGAACCGCATCGCCAGAGCGCCCTTACGGCGTTTGGAAAGCTCCCGCGCGGACATCTGCGAAAGATGCCTGAAGAGCTTGAGGCGAAGCGATGCGGCGTAGTCCTGCCCCACCCGCTCCGCGACCAGGCGCTCGCCGACCCGGAAGACCGCGATCGCGACGCCCGCCAAGACGATGAAACTCAGGGCGAGTGCAGGAAGAGCGGCATCCGCGAGGCGAAGAGCGGCAAAGACATCGCGCGTCGCGAAGGCCGCGAGTCCGGCGGCCGAAGCCTGTCCCAAGGCCAGGACAGCAACGAAAAGAATACTACGTCCACGACCTTCGTCTGGAATGCGCGGGAGCCGGCTTGCGGGCGTCCGGTTAACAGACGACCCGCTTTTCATTAGCCAGCGTAGAAGCGGCCAAGTCATGCCGCGACTCCGACTTCGGTGACCTCCACGGGAACGGCATGCGCGCCGCGTTTGGCCAGCATTTCGGAAAGAAGCCCATTCGACTGCGCGGGATCGCAAAGCGTCTTGCGGGTGACCACCCGCACACCGGTTGCGGCCTCCGCTTCTGCCGCGCCGAGCGGCGAGCAGCTGACCATACCGGTCACAATGGCAGGCTCGACCCCCATGGCGCGCAGCGCCGCGCAGCCGCCTGCTGCCGCCAGCGCGTCGGGCGCCGCAAAGACGACTCCGGCAAAGTTATCGCGGATAGAAGGCTTCTTCAGCAGATCGGCCGTTTCCTTTTGAAACACGCCGTCGGCCAGTTCGACTACGGCAACGTTGCAGCCGGCGCGTTTCGCGTGGGCCAACAAAGTCCCCATACCCGCTTCGAGACGGGGTAAGGGCTGACGGTAAGTCGAAACCATGCCTGCGTCGGTAAAGTCGGCAACATAGCGGGCACCGGTGTCGCAAAAGGCGTTGTAGTCTCCGAAGGCTCCGGTCCCGGTCGCCTTTATGGCTGCGACGCGGTGGCCGGCACGTGTTAGCCCATGAGCGAAGGCCGCCACGGCCGTGGTCTTACCGGAGTTCATGGAGGCGCCGACAATCCCTATAACCTTCAAGCCTTCCGGTCGGGCCGCCTTTTCCAGGGCATAGTCCGCAAGATTGATGACCTTGCCGGACGCATTGGCAAGCAATCCCAGCGGAACGATGCGGGTTGGTTCGGACATCTTGGCGTGGCGATGACGCATCCGTCCCAGCACGCCGCCACCCGCAAGCATGTCGGCGCCCTTTGGATCCAACTCGGCGAGCCCTTCAAACTGATCAGGTGCGTAGCGGTCACCGCAGGCAAGAACAACCAGGTCACCGACGTAGAGTTCCGACGCACGGCCTTTTGCGAGTTGAATCTTCTTATGTGAACCAATGCGCTCGACGCGACCGATGACCAGATCGCCGGACGTGGCGTAAGACAGCATATCGATCAACGAAACGGCGTCTTTGCGTTCAACGCGGCGGGTCGAAAAGGCCCACTTAGCCTGATTGAGCATTTCGAAGGCGATGGGAGTAAGTAAAGTCATTAAGATTCTCCTGGATTTTTGACACCCGCCGAAGTGCCTCGTTTGTCTGTATGGAAGTCTGAAGAACTTTGTTGACGGGCACCTGTCGACGCTATGAACGGCCATCGATAGTCAGATGAACAACGCGTGAAAAGCTATGCCCGTGCGGCTGTGTGAGCGGGCGCCTGTTCCCAGTGATGCGCGCGCGGCATTTCTAGCTCGGACGCATCGACATCTAAAATTAGCCGGTCGAGCTGACCATGACGGACGCATTGGCCAAAATCGTGTCCACAGCCGGGCAGGATCGACAACCCAATTTGCGCAGAGATACCCTTAGCAGCGGCAAGTTGCCGTAACGCAGCCGTCCAGCGCTTTGCGCGCATGACCCGGTCCTCACCCTGCTGACGGTCGATTTCCGGACTGTTGCGAGTGTTGTGGTCAGAGACACAGTCTTCGGATCCGACACAAACCTGGATCGGTATCCTAAGGAACTGGTCCAGACCGGAGGCAAAGCGCGGTCCCCAGTCGTCCTTGCGACCGGGCCGAGGCGCCATACCATAGGGAAAAGCGGCCTCGTCGGGAAAGGTGTACCAGCCGGCGGAGGAGACGGTCAGTCGCGCCACCAATTGGGGATAGAGCATCGCGAAACGATGAACGAATTGAGCGCCACCTGAGTAACCCGACAGCTCGAACTTCTCCGTTCGCCAAATGCCGGCTAAACGCAGTTCGTTCAACAGCTGAAGAAGTGCAAGATCCGCGCGTTTGCCACGCACGACCTGCTGATAGCGGGGCCAATTCTCAGCATCGAAGAGCGGCGCGATAACCGGACGCCCCGAAAGTGCGGCCCGCGGGGCCAGCAGCGCGGCTTGTTGCTTAGCGCCACGCTGAATGCCGTGTACAGCAACCAACGGTGTCGCTTCCGGAGACATGTTGGAAGGAATTGCCAGCCAGCAGGAGAGAGCGTTCTTTCCCTTGGCGGGCCGGCACATCAGAGTGACCGATTCCGACGGCATTGTTTTTTCGTCAACTGCAGGATTCAACATTTGCTTTTCCTTATCAGGCGGCATCGCCGAAGACCCGTTTGGCATCGGCCTGTGGCAAGAGATCGAAAATCAAGTGGATGCGATCCTGAGCACCGTCGTTGTAGGCTTCATGGACCTGCTTGTTATCGAACCACCAGAGTTCACCCTCGTTCATGCGAATCTCCTCGTCTCCGGCTTTGAGCCAGGAGCCATGAGAGGATTTCAGGACGAGGTGATAGCGATTGCGAACGGCGTAGTACTCGCCACGATCGATGTGGGGATAGACCCGGCGCCCGGCAGGCAGACAGACGATCTTGGCTCGGCTTAAAAGACTTTTTTCCGTTTGCGCAACCTGCCGCAGAAACTGACAGGCATTCGGATAGCTGACCGAGCCGCTTGTCCAACGGCTTTCATGCACGTCTCTCCGCTTACGCTCTCCGATCGCTGACTTACGTAGTCCGCGGAGCGGGATGGCACGAGCTTCACGCTGAACTTTGATCTTCTGTTGACGACCGGTCGACTGGTCCCATGCACCTTTGATCACGGCTATTTCATCGAGAAAGGGCGTGGGATCGATGGCGGACCTGATGCACCGGAAGTACTTCATGGCAATCTCCTCTAGAGCGCCGCAGGACCACGCCGCTCCTGCAAGACTGCTGATTTTTGCGAACCGGCGGCGCCTTAGAACAGGGCCGCCATCTTGTGGCTCAGCAAATAACACGACTTGCAGAGAAGAAGATTTAAAATATTGTTTTTTAACGACTATTTTCATTTTCATTCACGTCTTCTTATCGATCCATTCATGCCAGTTTCATGTGGCATTCATCTTCCGCGAAACGGGGTCTAATTGCTGCGGACCCAGGCTTCCTCAACGCCGTTGCGACGATGAACCTCGCGATAGGCAATCGGACCTTCATTTGGCGCATACCAAGTGGTGCGGACCCGTCGGCTATCGTCGCACTTCACGACAAAGGCTGGCGTCGCGCGATCTGGCCGGAGTACTTCGACTGCGTCCGTGACTTCGCACCGCGTTTCCCGGGTATAACTGCGACCCGTATGAGAGACTGCACGGCGTTCGTAACGACCGACGGCTCCGACCTTTAGCGGGTAGAGGGAGTCGAGTTCGCGCACCCTGGCTTGGCCCGTATGCCAATTTTTCGATGTCCCACAACTAGCCCAACTGTCGGACGGCGAGAACCAGTCGCTGGCACGGGTCCAAACGCAGCCATTGCCTTCCGTCACCCGCACACCATTCCCGTATTGACGCACCGAATAGCTTGTAGATGTTCCATCTACGAGGCTTGTCACAGTCATGCTGGGGATTCGGCGCGCGGATGGCTTTGCAATTTGCGTGATCGAACCCTTGAGGGGACGGGTCTCTGGGCTGGGTCCTTCGAAAAGCGCTGAAACCGACGGCAGCTTAAAGGAGGGCACCTCAAAGCTCTCAAGCTCTTTCCCAACCGAGCAGGCGGCCAGAGGAAGGACAAGGAAAGGGATGACAAGCTGTTTCATCGTTGTATCTCCTGTTCGCTGGCCCGGCAGCGGGCCACATTCACCAGAACAACGACGGTGCCCGTGAATCCTTCCCCAAAAAGAGTCGAAAAAATTTTATATTGAACAAAATCAGCGACTTAAAAACGGATTACGCTGTATTTTACAGTGCATTGCGACATGACGATCACAGCCTGGCGGCTGGATTCCTGACTTATGAATTCTATGAATACGTCAAGATGAAAACAGGAAGACGCTAGACTTCGCCGTGCTGCGGCGCGCCCTCGATTCTGATCGGCTCTTTGACGATGACATGGCTGTGGGGGTAAGGAATCTCGATTCCATGCGCCTTGAAAGCATCCCAGAGAGCCAAAAGAACCTCACCCTTGATGTTCGCGACACCACCGGAGGGATCGCGGATCCAAAATCGCAGGACAAAGTCGAGGGAACTGTCCCCAAAAGCCGTCAAGTGACAAACCGGCGGCCTTTCCGACACCACGCGCTCCGGCTTGGCCGCAGCTTCCTTGGCAATGCGTCGAACTTCATGCGGATCGCAGTCGTAAGAAACACCGAAGGTAATTTCCATCCGGATCAGTTCATTAGAGAAAGACCAGTTCACCACGCGCTGGGTAATCAGATCCTCGTTGGGAATCAGGTATTCCTTGCTGTCGCGGGTCACGACCGAGACGTAGCGCGCGCCGAGTGAAGAAATCCAGCCGAAGGTTTCACCCAGTTCGATCACATCGCCCGGCTTGATGGACTTGTCGAGCAATAGGATGACGCCGCTAATCAGGTTGGAAACGACCTTCTGCAGACCGAAACCAATACCCACGCCGACGGCGCCGGAAAAGACCGCCAGCGCCGTCAAGTCGATGCCAACCGAGTTAATCGCGATCAAAACGGCAAGCGTAATCAGCGTGATCTTCAAGAGCTTACCGAGTAGGACCTGGACCGAAGGTGTCAGATCCGGGACCTGATTGATGCGCCGCTCCAAAAAGCGCGAGAGCGCGGAAGCCACCCAAAGCAGAAGCGCCAGGGTCAGCATGCCCTTGACCACGGTCAGCAGGGAAATGCGGAGATCGCCGAAACTGACTGCAAAGGAATCGAGCAGCGCGACTGTAGGATCCAGTAAGCCTGTGATGTTCAGAGCCGCGACCGTCCAAGCACAAAAAGCCAGTGTCTTGGCCAGTGCCGGGTTACTGACAAAGGTCGTGACCAACCGGATCACGATCCAAGCACCCAACAGGTTTGTGGCCACCCCTAAAAGATAAGTTCGGCTTGGCCAAGTCACCTGCTGAAGAACGGCAAGAGCGATACCAAGCAGGATCAGGTAGATGAGCGGCGTCAAAACCGCAGGCAAGGCCTGAACTTGAGTCGCGATACGGGCCGGGAGTTTGGCACGCTCGAGGAGTCCGACGACAGATGGCCGCGCCAACTTGGCGAGATAAGCGGAAAAACCGAAGAGCAGAAGCAGAAGAATGACCTGAAGCAGTGTCCAGACATTCGTCACATGCTGTAGTGTCCAATCGATAGCCGACTGGAATTCCGCAACAGCGCGGCCCGGTTCAAAGAGCTCTTCCATCAGAGGCGTTCACTCCTGCCGTTAGGTCAAAGGCAGCAGAAATCACGATAGGCACCGCAGGGAGTCGTGGCAACATGCGAGTACCCATGTCTCGATTCGACCACACGGCATAACGATGCGTCCGCGTGGGCCCCGTCATTGCCTGGACACCGCTCAAAAGGACTTCAAGCAGTGATACGCATGTCCGCCGCAAAGCCGTTGGGTGCTTTGTGGAACTTGCCGTCCTTCATAATCGCCAGCAGGCGGCTTTTGTCCTGGAGGATGCGAACGTCCGCGATCGGATCGCCATCCACCAAGAGAAGATCGGCCAAAAAGCCTTCGCGAATCATGCCGAGCTCATTGCCCATCCCCATGATCTGGCCCCCATACTTCGTCGCCGCCTGAATGGCCTCCATCGGCGACATGCCGAGCAGATCGACGAAGGTGTGGATGTCGGTCGCGTTTGTGCCCTGAGGGGTCCAGGCGAAACCGTAGTCGCCGCCAATCAAGACGCGAATGCCCCGCTTGTGCATCTTCTGCATGGTCTCGACCGCCATCTCCAGTTCGCGTTCGTAGGCGATGGTGATCGGAGTGCCGGGTTTGATGCCGTAATCGCCGGCGTTACGGGCGGTGTTGATCAGCCAGGCAAGACCGGGGGCGACGAAGTGCTTGTCCTTGACGGCCTCCAGCATGTCGAGTGCTTCTTCGTCGGCGAAGGAGGCGTGATAGATGTACTCGATGCCATGCCGCACGCACTGCTTGACGGATTCCGATGAGCGGGCATGCGCTGCAAGAGTTTTGCCCCGAATGCGCGCTTCCCGCACTGCCATCGTGATCTCTTCTTCGGACATGGGCGTTTCCTCGGCACCCATGCCGGTGATCTCCTCGCCTGAGAGATTGAGCTTAATGGTATCGACGCCGTACTTGATCAATTCGCGCACCGTGCGCCGGATTTCCTCCGGTCCGGAGACCACGATCCCGAGGTTCATTCCCTCGTGCTGAATGTGTGGCGGAGAGGTATCCCCCAAGCCGCCGACAGTGGTGATTTCCGGACCTGCCGCTGTATAACGCGGTCCCGGAATACGCCCTTCATTGATGAAATTTCGGATGACAACATCAAGTCGATGTTTCGCAGCGGCCGCTCCACGGCCCGCTGTAAAGCCGGCGTCGAGAAGGATTTTCGCCATTTCGGCCGTGACCAGGACATGCTCTTCAAGCGGCATCATCTGGATCGGCGCGATTCCGGGCGCATTGTTCCAGCTGAGATGGAGATGCGCATCGATCAAACCGGGCATGAGAGTTGCCCCTCGCCCGTCAATGCGCTGCCCGCCGCCATTGCCCCAGGCGTATCCGCCACTCGAGCGGCTGACGCTTTTGATACGATTGCCCTCGACGACCACCTCGCCGGTGTAGGGGGCTTCGCCCGTCGCATCGAGAACCCTGACATTGGTGAAGGTGATGGCGTTTTCGCTCAGGGCACTGCGTCCGCCACCCCAATCGGTATAGCTGGTATCGGACATGGCTGTTTCCTTCCTCTCCAATTTGTCAGTTTAGTTTACGCCGAGTTGCAAACAAAGATGCTCCGCCGACTCGGATGGCATTTCCAACATGGTCCAGTGGCCACAATCGGACAACACATGGAGCTCCGCACCGGGAATGGCAGCTTGCAAACGCTCACCCATAGCCGGCGGCGCGACCACATCCTCGGCACCGGTTACCAGCCGGGTCGGGCAGGAAATCGCGCTATGGTCAGGCGGCTGCATCGCGGCCAAGGCCTCACAGTGGCGCGCATAACCGGCCGGATCCTGGCGCAGAATGCTCTCGCGCACAAAGGCCACGACAGCCGGATTGGATTCCTTGGTCTTCGCCGAGAGGCTCGCGTTGCAGATCGCATCCGCGATCGCGCTCATACCATTTTTCCGCGCGTCATCCGCACGCGCTGTCAAAGCCTGACGTGCGGCGGCAGGTGGCTTGAAGATCGGGCCGAAAAGGGTCATACCGCTCACGAGATCCGGTTGCGATACCGCAAGCTCCTGACAGAGAACCGTACCCATGGAGTGGCCGACGAAATGCGCTTGATGCACCGCCTGCGCACGGAGCATCTCAGCCACGGCCGCCGCCAAACCGCTGAGCCCAGATAGTCCAGGCCGGATGGCCGAGCGGCCCGCGCCAGGAAGATCCGGGCGAATTGTCTTGAAGCCGCGCAGCGCCCCCATCAGAGGCTGAAAAGAGTTGGAACTGCCGCCCAATCCGTGGATCAAAACCACCGCGGAACCCTCGCCGCTCACCTCGCTCACCATGCTGCCGAGATTGACATCGACCATCAGTCAGAAAGCCTCCACCGGATTCTCGAGGCTGCCGATCCCCTCAATTTCGATGCGCATATTGTCGCCGGGTTTCAAGTACTTCGGCGGATTGAAGCCGATGCCAACACCGGCGGGCGTACCCGTGGCGATAACGTCGCCAGGCATCAAGGTCAGGCCGTTAGAGATCGCGGCAATAATCGTCGGTACGTCGAAGATCAGCAGCTTGACGTTAGAATCCTGGCGCAGCTCGCCGTTGATCCAGCAGCGAACCGCCGCATCTTCCAGGTTCACCTCGTCTGCCGTGACGGCCCAGGGACCCATCGGGCAGAAACTATCCTGTGATTTACCAATCAGCCACTGGCTGTGTTGTCCCTGCAGATCGCGGGCCGTCACATCGTTGACGATGGTATAGCCCCAGACATGCGACAGAGCATCTTCGCGCGAGATATTACGCCCAGCCTTTCCGATGATCACGGCCAACTCGGCTTCGTAGTCGATGGCTTCAGAAACCGAAGAGTCGATTTTCACCGGCGCGCCTGCGGCGATGACGGTTTCCGGAGTCTTGGAAAAGACGATCGGGTGTTCGGGAACAGCGCCTTTGGCCGCTGAACTATCGAAGCCGGAGGACGCGAACTCCCGCGCATGCTCATGATAGTTCTTGCCGACGCAAAAGATATTCCGTCGCGGCCGTGGGACCGGCGCGCGGAGCGCGACATCGGCCAAAGCCAGGGGCGCGCCCGTCGGCGGAAGTGATCTGCCGATGAGTGCCGTCACACCAGCCTCGCCCGCAGCATCGAGCGGCAGATCGAAAGGCGCCACCGTCTGCGCCGCTTCGTCGACCAAACCCACACGGCAAATTCCGTTCCATTCAAAGACAGCAATCTTCACGTATTTTCCCCTGGCAGCAGAATGACCGAACCTGTCGTGCGCCGCGCCTCCAGGTCTCGATGGGCCTGCGCGGCATCCGACAAGGCGTAACGTTTGCTGATGTCGACGGTAACTACGCCTGCACGCAGCGCTTCGAAGAAACGTGCCGTGGAGGCTGCGACCTCTTCCCGCGTTCCGGCATAGTGTCCGAAATTCGGGCGCGAGACGGTAACGGAGCGGGAAGAGAGAGCGCCAATATCCCAAGCACCGACAGGGCCGGAAGCCTGCCCGTAACTGACGATATGACCGCGGATCGCAAGCGCCTTTAGCGAATGTGCGAAGCTGTCACGTCCCACCGCATCGAAGATCACATCGACACCTTTGCCGTCGGTCAAGTCCATGACCTGGGCTTCGAGACTCACCTCTCCTGGTGTTACGACCGCATCCGCACCGGCCGCCTTGGCGAGAGCCGCTTTCTCCGGACTGGAGGTCGCGCCGATCACCCGCGCGCCCAGGTGCGAGGCCCACTGACAGAGCATGCGCCCAACTCCGCCGGCCGGCGCATAGACCAGAACATTTTCGCCTGGCTCGAGTTTGTGGACACGATGTAACAGGAATTCGGCTGTTATGCCTTTGAGCAGGCCGGCAGCGGCAGTCTCGTCACTGACGTCGTCCGGCAGGCGTATCACAAGATCCGCCGGCATGGTCCGATGACTGACATAGGCGCCGACTGGCGGGCAGGCGTAGCCGACCCGATCCCCAACAGCCAGATGCGTGACGCCCGGTCCCACGTCGAGAACGATGCCCGCAGCTTCCATACCCAGCGCGCCAGGTGGCTTCAGCAGGTCGAAGTAACCGGTCCGGCAATAGACATCGATAAAATTCACACCGATAGCGCTGTGCCGCAGCCTGATCTCACCAGGCCCGGGTGGCGGGACTGGGAGGCTTTCAAACTTAAGCTCGTCAGGGCCACCGTAGCGTTGCAGGACGACAGCCTGCCCCGTGATGGAGTCAACAGACGGTGGTGCCGCAGGCTTAGAAACCAGTGCACGAATTGCCGAGAAACCTGCTTCGTAGACACCCTCGGCAACCAACTGGGCCAGTTCCTGTTCGCGCCCCGCGGGCGGCCGAAACTTCGAGCGCCAATTCCAGAAGGTCCGATGGCCGTCCGTGACCGGCTTCAGATCCACATGCGCCACATAGTCCCGGAGTGGGACGTCGCTTTCGACAATCGCGTAGCTGAAACTATGGGTCTTGTCGGAGAGGCTCAGCAGCTGCTCCGTCACGCGCTCGCCGCCGGTGAGGCGAAAGTCACGCACGCAACCGACTTGATCGGTGTAGTCCGCAGAGGTGAGCTGGCTTGTCGCAACGGCAGGATGCCAACGGTCATGGCCGTTGAAATCCCGCAGAATGCGCCAGACCTCTTCTATGGGTGCATCGATGACGGTGGAGCGGCGGACTTCGACCATGCCAAAGCCTATGTACCGAAATGACTTTTCAGAGCATCGAAGCCGCCCTGAAAGACGTTTCCGCCGATATCGGACACCAACTGAGCTTCGGCGTCAGCGGCACAGTCGAACTCGGCCGACCATTCGGCAAAGGTCCGGTTGCCATCTGTGACCGGCGTCAGCTTCAGGGTGGCCACGTAATTCTCGACCCCCATCGGGCTCTCCAGAATGGAATAGCTGCAGGAGAAGTCGTAATCCGAAAGCGCCAGCAACTTCTCCCGAATGCGCCCGCCGTCCTTGAGCCGAAAGTCGCGCACACATCCGACTTTATCCGAAGGCGCACGGCCTTCGATCCGGCTTTCGGCAATCAGCGGATGCCAGGCCGGCAGTGCATTGAAGTCGCGAATGCGCGCCCAGACCCGATCGGCCGGCGCGTTGATGATCGAGGAGGTATAGACCTCCGCCATAGTCTAGCTGTCCTTCTTCGTGTCTTTGGTATTCTTGGCAAGGCTTTGCGCGTCCCGCGCTGCGCGGAACACGTCACCCATGCGCGCAACGTTGGAGCCCTCCACACCGATTTCCTTCATCATCTCATCGATCAGCGGCGCCTGCGCCCGATAACGCAAGGCGCTTTCGATGACTTCATCGGTCGGGGAGCGGGGCGTACCATTCCCGCCGCCACCGGCCAGTCCGTCCACATGCAGGATCTTGATCCCCTCGATGTTCTCCATCGGGCGCACGGACTCTCGGACGATCCCTTCGAGGCGCTCGATCAGCTTACCGCGCAGCAAGCTTGCCCGGGCGTCGTCTGTCAGGATGTTTTCTGCTTCGTTCATCAGACGCTGAGCCTCAGCGGCGACACCGGCACGGACCTGTTCGGCCTCCGCCGCGATCTTGGCGGTATCTGCGTCTTTGGTCGCCAGCAAGCGATCGATGGCGGCCAGACGATCCGCGACCTCGATCTCGCGGATCGTCGTGACCTTTTCCTCGGCCATAGCCGCTTCGGCACGGGCCGCTTCCGTCGTGACGCGGGTTGCGGCCTCATCCGCCTGCTTGTTCAACAGCGCAATCGCCTTATCAAGCTCCGCAAGTTCAATGACCTGCTGACGCTCGACGTCAAGCCGCTTCAGATCGCGTTCCAGCAGGATCCGCGCTTCATCCAGCCCCCGGTTCGAGGCGATGCGGGCACGCTCGACCTCTTCGCGGGCGGAAATCTCCGCTTCTTCGGTCGCCTGGCGCTCGGCGATCTGCTGCGACTTGAGCAACTTTTCCCGCTCGATCCGCGCCTTGTCGAGCGTCTGCTCTTGCAGAATACGAGCCGCCTCAACAGCCTGCCGGGCAGAAATCTCCGCCGATTCGATCTGCTGCCCGCGCGCGATCTCCCTCGCCTGGGTTTCCTCCTCGGAAACGATGCGTGCTTCGCGAAGCTGCCGCTCGGAGACGATGCGTGCCCGTTCGATATCTTCGTTCGCGGAGATCTCCGCGACTTCGGTCTCATGGCGCTGTGCGATCTGCTGCGCGCGCAGCAGCTTTTCTCTCTCGATGCGCGCCTTGTCGAGGATCTGCTCCTGTGCAATCCGCGCACGCTCGACCTCTTCGTGCGCCTTGATTTCCCGGTCTTCGACAGAAATGCGCCGGTCGATTTCCCGCTTTCGGGTTTCTTCCTCGCTCGAGATCCGCGCACGCGTGGCCTCTGCTTCTCGTTCGACCTGTTCACGGACAATCTCGGCGCGCTGCGCTGCGCGCAGGGCTTCAATATCGCGCTCCTGCGAAAGACGCGCGTTTTCGCTCTCGCGCTCGAGATCCAGGGTCGCCTTCTCCGCCTGCAGATTGCGGCTGCGGATGGCCACCATCGACTCCTGTTCGATATCGTTGCGGGCTTTACGCCGGGTTTCGATCGCCTCGATCAGCTGGGTGAGACCTTCGGCATCGAAGCGGTTGGCTGGGTTAAAGAACTCCAGGTCAGTCTGATCGAGATCGGTAATCGCCACGGACTCCAATTCCAGTCCGTTGCGCGCCAAAACGTCCATGGCGCGCGCCTCGACCTCCACGACATAATCGCCGCGCTTTTCATGCATCTCGTCCAAAGACATTTCAGCCGCCACGGACCGCAGAGCACCGATAAACTTACCGGAGAGCAGATCGCCGAGACCGTCCGGGTCCATGGTACGACGTCCCAGAGTGGCCGCGGCAGCGGCCACAGCATCCGCCTTCGGCGCAACACGCACGAAGAACTCCGCTTCGATGTCGACACGCATGCGATCCCGAGTGATGACCGCCTCTTCCCGGCTGCGGCGCACAGGTATGCGCACTACGTTCATGTTGACTGGGGTCACCTCGTGGATGATCGGCAGCACAAGCGCGCCCCCGTTGATGACAACCGTCTCACCGCCGAATCCGGTCCGGACGAAGGACACCTCTTTCGTCGAGCGATGATAAAGCCAGTGCAAGAGATAGACGATCACGGCAATACCGACGATCGCGACAATCAGCCAGAGTATGACCGCGCCAATCATTCCGCTTGTCATGCTTCCTCTCCCTTCAGCGACCGCGTATGGCCTTAAAGGCCCGGGTCTGTTCCGTGAGCGCGACCTCGGTCGGCAGGCGCTCCATCGAGGAGGCGCCGTAGAAACCGTGGCAGGCTTCGGTGTTTTCCAAAACGTAGGTGGCATCCGCGGGCATGGAGACCGGCCCGCCATGTACCAGAACGATGATATCCGGATTGACCCGCAAAGCGGCGGACCCCCAGGCATCGACCAGGGCCGGGCAGTCCTGCAGCTTGAGCGAGGTTTCGGCGCCGATGGAGCCGCCGGTCGTCAGACCCAGATGACAGACCACGATGTCGGCCCCCGCCTTCGCCATCGCCGTCGCGTCGTCTTCGCTAAAGACATAGGGCGTCGTGAACATATCCTTTTCATGCGCCATACGGATCATATCCACCTCCAGGCCATAGGACATGCCGGTCTCTTCCAAGTTTGCCCTGAAGGTACCGTCGATCAGCCCGACGGTCGGAAAGTTCTGCACGCCCGAAAAGCCGATCCGCTTCACATCGTCCAGGAAACTATCGAAGACGCAGAAAGGATCTGTCCCATTCACACCGGCCAAGACAGGTGTGTTCGGCGCCATCGGCAGGACTTCCGACGCCATCTCCATGACGATCTCATTCGCATTGCCATAGGCCAAAAGACCAGACAAGGAGCCACGGCCCGCCATGCGGTAGCGCCCGGAGTTGTAGATCACGATGAGGTCGATACCCCCTGCCTCCTCGCACTTCGCCGAGAGCCCTGTGCCAGCCCCGCCTCCGATGATGGCTTCGCCGTTTTTCTTCATTTGCTGAAACTTTTTCAGCAGATCGGAACGCTCAAAGCGCGGCATGTCGCTCTCTCCCAAGGTAACTGTCGATTTCTGTTAAAGCGGCCACAACTGCGTCTGCAAAGGCCGGATCGTTGATATTGTTCGGCAAGCGAAGAAGCCTGCGATTACTCGTCTCCTGGAACCCCTCCGCAATAGCGTCAAAGAGCGCGCGGTCGGCATCCGGATCGTGAAAAGGTTGACCTGGCACATCCAGCGCCGACACGCCACCTTCGGGAATCAGGAACCGCACTGGGCCTTCCATTTGGTTCAACCGCCCAACGATCCACTCCCCCATGCGCCGGTTCTCGTCCGCCGTCGTGCGCATCAGCGTGACCTGCGGATTGTGTTCGACGAAGGTCCGGCCCTTGTACTTGCTTGGAACTGTGTCGGGCGCACCGAAGTTCACCATGTCGAGTGCGCCGACGGAACCGACATAGGGAATGCGCGTCCGAATAAAGGCACCGAAGCGGTCCTCATCGGCAGCAAACACACCGTCCATCATCATGTCGCAGACTTCGGTGGTGGTCAGATCGATGGCGGCCGAGAGCATGCCGCTATCGGCAAGCTTCTCCATCGAGCGTCCGCCGACACCAGTCGCGTGGAAAACCAGGCAATCGTAATGCCTCTTCAGCTGTGCCGTGATCTGACTGATCGCCGTGGTGGTCACACCGAACATAGTCAAACCAAGCCCGGGCAGATCCCGTACATTCTCCCGTGCAGACGACGTCGCTCTTGCCTGTTTCACCATGCCAGCCAACGCGTTGGCACCGTTGGCAAGGACCTGGCGGGAGATTCGGTTGAGGCCCTGCACATCGGTGACTGGATACATCATCATGATGTCTGAAGGTCCGACATACTGCCCGACCTCGCCCGAGGCGACGGTCGAGATCATGACTTTTGGTATGCCGACCGGTAAACGCCGCATGGCTGGCGTCGCAAGCGCTGTGCCACCGGAACCAGCTGCTGAAATAATCCCGCCGATGCCCTGCTGACGCTGGATCCAAGCTTCGAAAGCCTTCGCCATTGCGCGGACTGAGGCGCCCCGATCACCGGTAAAGACCGCGCTGGCACCACCGCGATGATAAGCGGCCACCATATGCGGAGGGACGTCTGCACTCGAGGGTTTTCCCGAAGTCGAAAGATCGACCGTCCGCACAGTGAGCTGCTGGGCCACGATCTGGTCGCGGATGTAACGGAGTTCGTCTGCCTTCGTGTCGAAGGTTCCGACAACCAAAACGTCACTGCCGCGCAGTTGAGACATCGGGGTCAGAGCCTCGGCGTAGAGCGGTTCCGGCTTGACATCGAAGGGACGGCGCGCGGCTTCCTGGTCGGGAGGCGTTTCGCGCGGTCGACCGGCTTGCGTTTGCGCGTTCTCGGAACCACTTGACCAATGTGCGGAAGACCAGCGGGTCGGCGGCACGTAGAGCACCTTTTGCCGCGCTGCTGTCTCAGGCGCCGATTCGAGCGCCTCGGATTCGACGGTTGCTTCTTCCTCTTGAAGTTCGACAAGAGGCGCAGCTTCTTCGAGCGCCGGTAAATCCAGGTCATCGTGGGAATGACGACCAACACCCAGTAGTCGTTCCTGCAGGTTACGGTCACTTGCAAGCTGGTCCGCAGGCATCACCCTGTTGATTCGCCCATTGACCATGATGCCAACAGACTCAGCAATCGCCGTGGCGACACCTATGTTCTGTTCGATGAGCAGAACGGAAACGTCGCCCTCCTCGGCTAACTTCGCCAGCATGGCTTCGACCTGTTGAACGATAACCGGCGCAAGACCCTCGGTCGGCTCATCCAGCACCAACAACTCGGGATCCTGCAGAAGCGCACGTGCGATCGCGACCATTTGCTGTTCGCCGCCGGAAAGCTGTCCGCCGCCATTGCTGCGCCTTTCGGCCAGGCGCGGAAAGCTGTCGTAGATTCGCTCGACTGTCCAGGTGCTGCCGTTCCGATCCGACAGTCGCAGATGCTCATCGACAGTCAAAGAAGGCCAAAGTCTCCGACCCTGCGGTGTGTAGCCGACACCTAGGGCCGCAATCCGGTGAGTCGGTAGCCTGGTCAGTTCTTCTCCGTGGAAACGGATCGAACCGCGACTCACGGGCACCAGGCCCATAATCGCATTGCAGAGGGTCGTCTTACCCATGCCGTTTCGGCCGACGATGGCCTGCACGCCATGCTCCAGCGTGAAGTCGACGCCCTGGAGCGCATGAGAACTTCCGTAAAAGACCTGCAGGTCGCGGATCTGCAGAACCTGATCTGCCGGCTTTCTGTTTCTTCGGCGTTCAGGCATGTCCCCCTCCCAGGTAGAGTTCCTGAACTTCCGGATCGCTCTCGATCTCTTCGGGAGCGCCTTCTTTAAAAATCCGGCCGTTGTGCATCATAGTCACGCTTTCAGCGACTCGCAGCGCAACGTCCATGTCATGTTCTATAATGATAAAACCAATGTGTCCTGGCAGCGACTGCAGAATTTCGATCAGTTCGCTTCGCTCGGTCGGAGACAAACCAGCTGCAGGCTCGTCGAGTAGAATGAAGCGGGGCGCGCCAGCCAGCGCGAGCGCAATCTCGAGCTGCCGCTGCTGGCCATGACTCAGCTCGGCCACCAGACTGTCGCGTTCGGCCCCAAGGTGCACGGCTTCCAACAAGGTCTCGGCAGCATGGGTGACAGCGTCATCCGGCTTCGGGCGGCGGAGGGACAAACGCCCCCGGCTGACGCCACGGCAGGCGAGATAAACGTTATCGACGACACTCAGGCCGTCGAACAGTAGAGAAATCTGATAGGTCCGGCGCAGACCACGCCGAATCCTCTCCTGCACCGGAAGATCGGTGACATCCTCGCCGAACAGTCTGACACGTCCGGTCGTCGGCGGGAAATCGCCGGTGATCGCATTGAAGAGCGTTGTCTTGCCGGCACCATTGGAGCCCAGAACCGCCCGCCGCTCACCCGCCTTGACAGCAAGATTGATGTCCGCCAAGGCCACCAGCGCGCCAAAGTGGCGGCTGACAGCTTCGAGTTCCAGCGCGTACTGGCCGGTCGTCTGCAAGCGGGTGAGGGCGTCGGTCCGAAGCATTACGTCAACCTTACGAAGTCAGCTTCAGCCGCACTTCGGGTTTTCGCGGCTGACAGGGCCGTACTTCAAGAACTCATCATAAGCCACGCCCAGGGTCTGGCTGACCGAAGGAATGACCTTGATGGTCTTGTTCAGGAGGTTGCCGTCCGGCCCTTCCGAGACCTCGGTCAGGAAGATGTCCGCGATGGCGTTGCGCCGCTCGTCCAACTTGACCATGCCTGTCGGCGTCTCGAAGGACAGATTGGACAGCACTTCACGATACTTCTTACCGCCGTCGGAGAGATCGCCGCCAACCTCATCAAGCGCCAGGAGCGCCGCCTTGGTGTTGATGTAATAGGCGTGTGCGAAGAGCGAGGGTGACGGGAAACCGTCGGGGAACTGTGCTTTGTAGGCCTCGACGAACTTTTGCCACCGGGCGTCGTCCCAGGTATCGGAGATCGGACCGGCGGAAGGTGTGCCAATCACGAAGTCACGGGTGCGGCCCTTCGAGCCCAGGACCGTCTGGTCCACCGTGATCGAACCGCCGACCAGCGGCAGATCGCCACCCGCCTGCTCGTATTGAGTCAGGAAGTTGACCGCATCAGCGCCACCGAGCGCCACGTAGATGGCATCGACATCATCGGGCAGGGCTGCGATGACCGAGGAATAGTCCTTGTTGCCGATCGGCACCCAGAAACGCGCATCGGCTGGGGCTTGGCCGCCCAGGCGGCAGAAAGGCTCCAAGAAGCCGAACACCTGGGTGTAGGGGAAGGAATAGTCCTCCGCCAGCACCGCGATGCTCCGGTAACCCTTTTCCTTGTAGACGTATTCACCCAGACCCGCCATCCACTGCGCGCCTTCGGTGCCAAAGCGGAAGAAGTTATCCGCCGGCTCGCGCAGGGTGGTGTCCTGCGCGGCGGAAGAGCCGTTCAGGAAGGTCACATTTGGCTGGGTCTTCGCATAGTCTTTGACCGCCAGCCCTTCGGAGCCTGACAGAGGACCAACCATAACCTGGACGCCGTCTTGCTCGACCAGTTTGCGGGTCGCCCGGATTGCGCTGTCAGGTGACGCGTCGGAAGACCCGGTGATCAGCTCGATCTTCTTGCCGCCCGCGGTGTACTTGAATTCTTCCAGCGCCATTTTGACGCCGCGCATGCTGTCCTCACCCAGCACCGTAAAGGCGCCTTCGAGGGTCGCAAGTGCGCCCATCTTTACGGTACCGTCCTGTGCCACCGCCGGGCCGGCGAGCATGGCCGCGACGGCTGCTGCTATCAATGTCCGACTATCGGTTATCATTTTTTTCCTCCCTGTTGTGGGTTGACCGCGTTCAGGCCTTTTCGCCCGTTCCCGGTTACGACCCACCGCCGCTATCCGACGGTGTGCGTCGCCTCAGCTTCAGCGCGCCTTTTATGCGCATCCAAAGCCCAAGCAGGCCGTCCGGCGAAAAGAGGACGACCAGAAGAAAAGCCAATCCGATGACCGTGTTGAAACGCTCGCGGTCGATCAGATCGATGGCAAAATTTTCCAGAAGAACAAAAGCCACTGCGCCGATGAAAGGCCCAATCGGGTGGCGCATGCCGCCGACGACGGCGATGACCAAAATATCGATCACGACGTCGACGCCAACCGATCCCGGCGAGATACGGCCGTTAAACCAGACCATCAGCACACCGGCGCTGCCGGCGATGAGACCCGCCAGGAAGTAGGCGAAGATTCGGTGCAGCGTCACGTTATAGCCAATCGCGCGCATGCGGCGCGGATTGTCGCGGATGGCTTGGAGGCTCAGCCCGAAGGTCGAGCGGGCGCCATAGAGCACCATGAAGAAAAAGAAGGCCGAAACTGCGAGGCTCAGATAATAAAAGGGCGTTGGATCGCGCCAATAGACGCCAAAGAGAGTCGGCGGTTCAACACCTGCGTAGCCGGTAAAGCCGTTGAAAATGACATAGTTTTGCCGCACGAAATAGAAAAAGGCGACGGCGATCGCGAGGGTGATCATGATGGTATAGATCCCCTCCGTCCGCACCGAAATGGCGCCGATGAGCGCGCTAAAGATGGCGGCGGCGAAAATGGCGACCAAAACCGTCAGCCACCAGGGCCAGCCGAGCCCCATGACGCCAACTGAGTTATCACCCAGGATCGCCATGAGATAGCCCGCGAAGCCCGCGACCGTAAGCTGTGACAGGCTGACCATACCGCCGTAACCGGCTAGCATCATCAGAGATAGAGCAATGGTTCCAAGCACCAGAGAGTAGGCGCCGATCTGGAAAACGAAGAAATCAGAAGCGAAGGCGGGATAGAAAAGAAGGAAGAGCACGGCGAGCGCGGCAGCCGGGTGAATGTTCGGCAACCTGCTCTTTCCTGCGATGAGCGAGATATCGGCCACGGCTCAGGCGCTCCCCATGATGCCTTGGGGGCGCACCGCCAGCACCACCACCATGATCAGGAAAGTCAGAACCACGCCATAGGTCGGGAAGTAGGCCAGGCCGAACTGTTCCGCCAGACCGATCAGCAGAGCCCCGATCGCCGCCCCCGGCACCGACCCCATGCCACCGACGATGACGACCACCAGAGAGGCGAGCAGATATCGGATGTCTTCTCCCGGTGCGATGGAGAGCGCCGTACCACCGATCACACCGGCAAATCCGGCGAGCCCAGCGCCAATCGCAAACACCAGCGCGAAGACGACCTGCACATTGACTCCAGTCGCCGCCAACATCTCCCGATCATTGACCCCGGCGCGGATCATCATCCCGATCCGGGTCCGGTTCAGAAACAGCCAGAGGGCAATGCCGACCGCAATCGCCACCGCCAGCACGGTCAGCCGGTAGACGGGGTACTTGATGAAAACCTCCTTTCCGGAGGCGCGGATAGTGGAGATGACCGGCAACTCTGCCGCCCCGAACAGCCACTCGGGCGGTGAAAACTGATAGGTCGTGCCAGACCAGATCGCCAGCATGAGGTCAGCTGCAACAATCGAGACGCCAATGGTCACCAGTGTTTGGCGAAGATCGTCTCCTTCCATCCGGCGGAAGACCAATACCTGGAGCAGCACGCCGGTGATCGCGATCGCGATGAAGGCCGCAGCCAGGCCGACAAACCAACTGCCGGAGGCCTCGGCCGCTTCATAGCCGATGTAAGCTCCGAGCAGATACATCGAGCCATGGGCCAGGTTTACGTTCCGCATGAGCCCGAAAACGAGCGTGAAACCGCTGGCGACCAAAAAATAGAGACCGGCGAGGGTCAAACCGTTAAGGAAGGTGTTTACGAAGGTCTTTTTGCGGCCAATCGCCGAAACCATCCAGTCCGGCCACACCGCGAAGATCATCCAGAGGAAGATCCCGGCAGCGATCAGGATCACGATGGCCCAGAAGGTATGGCGTTCGATGAAACGCCTCACCGCTTTGTGCTCCTGACAGGCTTGAGGCTTCCCTCCGGTTGCTTCGCTACGAAGAGAAAACGGCTCTGCCGGCATCCCAAGCTGAAGCCATCCGACCATCCAGTGCGATCGATGATCAACTGCAGCCGCAAGGTCATGTGCAACATGATCTCTCGTGCCTCCCTCGATGCCGTCTCATTCCAGCAGGACGGCTTTTTTTGGGTAAGTCTGCAAAGATTGACCCGGAATCAGCTTCCCGGAACAAATGCAGCGACATCCCTTTGGCCTTTTTGGCTCTCACTCGAGTGTGTAGAGTAAAATTTTTAGCCACAAGCCAGTTAAATTGCGATTTTGGGTAATATTGGGTAACTTTTTCCCCATGCTGCGGAATCACTTAAGCTGGGACATTACGCTTCGAGAAGACTCAGGCAATCGCTCACTGGTGCTACCACCGGCCATTCTGACTGCCAGACCCAGATTTTCGGAAACCGGCCTGCCCGATGAGGTGGCATTGCTGTTGCCGAACAACAATGGCGCATCGGGACTCATCTCAGAGGTGCTGGCGGCGCCGTCGCAACTGGAGAACAGGGGTCTGGGGCTGTTCCTCGCGGACCCCTTTTTCAATGTGGGAACTGAAGCGGAGCGGCTGCGCGAGAGTGGCATCGCTTGGGTTGCAAACCTGCCCTCCGTGGAGCAGCAAGACCATGATTTCGTGCAGTTGCTGGGTGATGTGGGCCTCGACCGCAGCCTGGAGATCGAACGCCTGGCAAAGTTGAAGGCTGATGGCTTCCGGGTGCTGGCAGTGGTCGCTGGGGCAGAAGCGGCTGTCGCCGCCGCGGCGATCGAGCCAGACGCTTTGTTTGTGCTGCCCCGGATCGCGGATTTCGCGGCGGGTTTTCCCTCTTTCCGGCAGCGCGGCGCGGCCGCGAGAGAGGTGCGCGAAGCGCTTCAACCTTCGGGTTGGCAAGGTCCACTGCTCGGCCTTGCGGCAGAAACCGAGGTTGCGCATGCCACGCTTTGGCCCGAGGTTCTGGACGGCATCGTCTGCCGCCCGACGCCCTTGAAGATGACGCGCGGCTTCGAGACCTCGTCGGCACAGGAAAAACCTAACCTTTGAGGCCGTATTTGGTCATTTTGTTGTAGAGGGTCTTTCGGGAAATCCCGAGCGCTTCGGCAGTGCGCGTTCGATGGAAGCCGTTGCGCCAGAGGGCATCGACCACACGGTGCTTCTCCGTTCGGGCGTCGGCCACGTCTTCCTGACCGCTTTCCAGCAGAGACGCAAGCTCCTCCGGCTGAACCTGAGATGACAGCTTCCGGCCCGCAAGCAGCCCAAGAAGACGCCGCAGTTCGGCTTCGTTTTCGTTCCAGCTATGCGCCGTCAGGAGCTTGCGTGCTGCGACAGAAAACTCACCGCGGCCAGGCGCGGCGGGGGCCAGCTCGGCCGCCATTGCGTCGAGCACCACCATAAGATCTTCGATACGGTCTCTGAGCGCCGGCAGCCGTAGGCTCCATCCGGCCATGACCCGGGCAAGTTCGACCCCGGAGCCCTCATCCTGCCGCACCTGGTCCCAGTCGTCGGAGACCAGAACCACGCGCGGCTGGATCGTGTGACGCCGCCGGCTGCCCGGCACAATGAAACTGCCCTCGTTCAAGGCCCGGGCAAGGCGCCGCTGTATAGTTGTTGGTAAGGCGCTGGGCGCGTGAATAACTATGAGCCCCAGACTTTCATCAGCCAACGCGCCGGTCATCAGACTTCCTGAGTCGGCCGCGCCGAAAAGCCGCCGTCCAACGCCCGCCGGAAAGTCCTCCGATAGCAGATCGATCTCCAACACCGCTTTCTTAACGCGCGCCGTCTGGTTCGCCAGCGCATTCAGGGTCGGGCGCACGTCCTGCCCCCGCTCCGCGAAGAGGATAAGGGGTGTCTCCATAGCGGCGAGGCTCCGAAGCCGGCGCAGATAGTTAAGGAGCGCCGCCGAGCGGCCTACGAAGCCACAGCGTTGCCCCCAGGCGACCACCTTGGCGCTTTCAGCATCTAGAACGACACGGCGGTTGCTGGCCCGCCGGTAGGCATCGATCTGCTCCGCGACGGAGGCCTCGAAAGGCAGGCGTTCGATGGTCGAACCGCCGACATAACCGTCAATCGGTGCGCGGGCCGTGACCCGACCGAGGTCCTCCGCCGTTACGATGGATCCACCTTCCAGCAGAAACGACACATCAGGGTGAATCCGTTTGATGAGGCGGCCAACCTCCCGAGCAACAGACGCGGTTTCCTCGATGGACGCGCGCAGACGGTGACCGAACGCCCCGCCTGCATTCCAACCGAGATTGAGGCAAACCATATCCAACCCCGCGTCGGCGCCTAGCCGCGGCCTGAGTGCGATTGGCGCAATAGAACATCGTGGTCAAGCCCACGTCCTGCACCGCTCGCAGGATCTCGACCTCCTTTTCGATTCCGCGACCGGCGCGGGAGAGGAGCTGCCGCATGGCGTTCGAATAGTGCAAGCTGCTAGGGAAGTTCACCGCGCCGGCGAAACCGCTGCGCTGAACCTCCTCGGCAATTTCGGCAGGCTCGCAACGTTCACCCCAGGCATTGACGCCCAGCAAGACCGGCACCTTGCATTGAGGAAGCAGCTCACTGAGCGCAAAACCTCGCGTCAAAGGGGCAGCATCGTGGATAGGCAGCATGCAGGCGATAGAGGGCGCGCCCATATTCCGCAAGCGTCCGGCGTTGATCGCCAGAAGAAAGTCAGCGCCGCCGCGCTCCGCCGCCAGAGCAGCGTTGCCGGAACCGATCGCCGCGCCGACCAGAAACTGCGATCCGGATTTCAGCAGAGGTTTCATTGCACCTGCCTAGCGCGCTCAAGTCTCTGACAGACTAAGCGTGGAAGGGATGCAGCGTCGAGAGGCTTTAGAAGTTAGAGGTGTTCGAGACGTGCGCGGTGGGCTTTGCGAATATGCAAACGCGCGCAGTCTTCCGCCCTGTCCAGGTCGCGCGCGGCAATGGCCTCAACCAGGAGGCGGTGTTCTTCTACGGCTCCGGCGCGGCGCGCCGGGTCGGTATAGGTCGTGCCGTCGAGCAGCAGAAGATACTGCTTCATATGTTCGACCTGCAGAACAAGGTATCGGTTGTGCGAGGCAAGGGTCAGCCGTCGGTGAAGCGTCCGGTTCGAGGCCACCAACTTTTCGACATCGTCGATAATCTTCTGATCGGCCGCCACCGCGTCCTGCAGGATCGCGATCTCCACGTCGGTCGCATGCTGAGCCGCGAAACGGGCCGCGGTCCCTTCCAAGACTTCGCGCATCATGTAGAGCTGATTGATCTCATCGTGATCCAAGGTAGGGATCACCATGCCACGGTTGGGTTCGTGACCGCGCCAGCCCCTGCGCTTCAAGCTGCTTCAAAGCCTCGCGGATCGGTGTGCGGCTCACCCCGAAGCGCTCGGCCAGCTCGGTTTCGCGCAGACGGTCGCCAGGCTTCAGATCGCGCGCCTCAATCGACTGAACCAGGCGCGTGTAGATGTCGGGTCCATTGCGGGTCTGCATCGCGACTGTTTATCCCGATTCTCTTCTTGCTAAGAATTGCATGCATCTGTATACAATATTTAGCACGAGGTGTAATCTTGAAAATCGCAGTCCTGGACGACTATCAATCGCTTGCCCGCTCCTTTGCGGACTGGGAGCGCCTGCATGACCGGGCCCCTGTTACATTTTACGACGATCACGTCGCAGAGCAGGCAGAACTCCTCGCGCGCCTACAGCCCTACGATATTCTCTGCGTGATGCGGGAGCGCACACCGCTGCCCCGGACCGCGATCGAAGCCCTCCCCAATCTGAAGCTGATCGTCACAAGCGGCATGAAGAATGCGGCAATCGACATCGCCGCGGCCCAGGATCGCGATGTCCTCGTCTGCGGCACCCCCTCACCCGGACACGCCACCGCGGAACTCGCCTTCAGCCTGATCCTCGCCCAGGCCAGGAACCTGCTGCCACAATCCAACGGTCTGCAGGCCGGCCGCTGGCAGGTTGGTATCGGACGTGATCTACGCGGCGCGACCCTTGGCGTTGTCGGGCTGGGGAGGCTGGGGGCACAGGTTGCGGCCTTCGGAAAAGCCTTCGGCATGAAGGTGATCGCCTGGAGCCAGAACCTCGAGGAAAGCCGCTGCAATGAGCTTGGCGTCGAGTATCGCCCAAAGGCGCAGCTCTTCGCGGAAGCGGATTTCATCACCATCCATTTGCGATTGTCGGATCGGACCCGGCACCTGGTCGGTAAAGAAGAATTCTTCCGCATGAAGCCCGAGGCATACCTGGTAAACACCTCGCGCGCCGCAATTGTCGACGAGACTGCCTTGGAGCGCGCCCTGGTCAGCGGTGTTATCGCGGGGGCTGCCCTGGATGTCTTCGAGAATGAACCCCTCCCTCCGGATCATACTCTGTTGAGCACGCCGAACCTGCTGCTGACACCGCACATCGGGTACGTCACGCGCGAAACCTACGAGATTTTCTACGCCGAAAGCCTGGCGGCAATTGAGGCCTGGCTCGAAGGCAACCCCATTCGGGTTCTGACCGTATGATCGATTCCCTGCTGTCCGACTTCGGACTTTTCGAGATCGTGGCAATTGCGGCGGTGGCACTGATCACCTCGGCGATCCACGGCGCAACGGGCGTGGCTGGCGGTTTTCTTCTCTCCGCCGCAATCGCACCGATTATCGGGGTGAAGCCCATCGTGCCGGTGATTAGCGTTGCCCTGCTGATCAGCCACAGCGCCCGCGCCTTGTTCAACATGCGGGACTTCGACCGCAGCGTCTACTTCGCCATCGCACTACCAGCCGTGCCCTGCATCGTCGGCGGCGCGTTGATCTACGGCCGTCTCGAGGCCACAGCCATCGCCATCCTGCTCGGCTGCGTCATCCTCTCGTCTATTCCAATCCGGCGCTGGGCCAAGGCGCGCGAGATCAACGCCGGAAAGCCGACACTCCATGCAGCCGGTGCGGTGTACGGTGGTCTTTCAGGCACATCGATCGGGCCTGGCATGCTGCTCATACCCTTTATGCTGGGTTACGGACTCCGGAAAGAGGCTTTCGTCGCGACCTTGGCAGTGATTGCCCTAACCACCAACGTGACGCGGGTTTCCATCTTCGGCGGAATGGAATTGTTGGACTCGCGCTATCTTTTGCTCGGCGTGCTGATCGGCCTGGTGACCATCCCCGGCAACTGGATCGGCCGCGCCTTCTTGCGGCGTATGACCAACGACGGTCATGGCACCCTGGTCGATATCCTTACGGTGATCGGCGCCCTGAATTTCTTCTGGCTCGCTTATCGCGCTTGATTCTAGAGGATGTTCCGACCACATGGGATCAATTTGATGGGCTCTTTTCCGCTCAGACTGCGTTGCCGCGCCTTGTCAGAACGAAAAATCTTCCCGGTCAAATGATTCCATGTGGTCGGAACATGCTCTAGTCTGCAACCGATGGCGGTTGATGAAAGGAAGCAGCGCTTATGAGCAATCCGTCACTGGTGACGGTGGGTCGCGCTTATGGCGGCTCCGTGGCAGCGCTGGCAATAGCAATGCTCGAATCCTCAGGGATTCGCGTGTTCCCGCACCCCTGGCACACACTGTCGGTTTCATGGAACTGGGCCCACGCACTTGGTGGGCTAGAATTGCAAGTACCCGCCTCTCAAGCCCAACAGGCAGCAGCCATTCTCGCCGACTTTCAGGTAACGCGAAGACCGAAAAACAAACTCCTCTTTTTGCTGTTCAGCATTGTTGTCTGGGCCTGGCTTGCAGTGCCGCCGCCAGCATTCATTTTCTTTGCATCCTTTCGACCGACTTCGACACATGTCGCGGCGGTGGAGTAAGATGGCGACCTAGGGCCAAACATCCCCGGGGATAGAAACCGACCCTGCGAAGAGCTTACGCGCGGTGCGTAGCAGACCGGCTGACTTCAGTTCGAAGCCGTTCGGCCCGATAGCGTAGTCGAACACGACGTCGATCCCGCCGGAAGGATGCTCAATCTTAAGCGGAAGCGGCCTTTCATTGGCGATCCGTCCTAAACCCTCTGCGACAGTGCCAGGAGACAAGACGCAGGAACCCGTACAAATCGATCCTGTGACCGCAAAGCTCGGATGACACTTCCATGGCATCAGATAGCGCGCCGCAATGGCGCCGTTCTCCCGGGGTGGCGCTAGCAGGCCGACCTTCGGGACGACGGAATCCGCGACCTTTGAGAAACCCATCATCTCACCCGCCTTGATGCGGATGGGTTCGATGGCGGCGAAGAGATCTTCCCGGGCGTCGATCTCATCCCGGCTTTCATATCCGGTGATGCCGAAGTCCTCGGCACGCACGATCATCATCGGCATGGCAACATCGATACAAGTCACTTCCTTGCCGTCGATCACGTCAATCGGGCGTCCGGTGGGAAAGAGCGCACCCGTCTTTGAGCCCACCACATCCATGAAATTCAGGATGACCGGCGCCGCCGTGCCGGGGACACCATCGATGCGCGCATCCCCCAGGTAATTGACCGTACCGCCCGGCGTTTCAACCTTAGCTTCGATGCGGGAGTCCGTGTTGACGTTGCGGATCTTGACTGATGTCACGTCACCAGCCTGATCGACCAATCCCATTTCCAGCGCCGCTGGACCGACGCCGGCAAGGATGTTACCGCAACTCGGCGAGAAATCGACTTCGGCTTTTTCCGCGTGCACCTGCGCGAAGAAGTAATCCACCTCGGCCCAGTCGTCGTCGGAAGGCGACAGCATCGCGACCTTGCTGGTGGTCGGCTGACCGCCGCCGATCCCATCGACCTGGAGGGGCGATCCCGCGCCCATGGCCGCGATCAAAACCTTGGCCAGCCGGTCTCGATCTTCCGGCAGATACGCCGCGTTGAAGTAGGGCCCGCGGGAGGTTCCGCCGCGCATGAGAATGCAGGGAATGTCGCGTTGTGGGATCATGATGTCCGACCTCCGCTCAGCGCCCGCCAAAGGGCCAGGGCAATTCGACGAAGCTCTGCAGCAGACCCGGCGGGAAATCGCGGTTGAGCACACCCGCCATGAGCAGCATGAAACCCACGCCACCTGCAGTCATGATGGCGATGCTCTGCCAGCTGGCCTGCGCCCGGATGCGGAGGAAGGCAACAAAGAAGAGCACCAGTGCGATCACAAAGCCGAAGAGCGCTGTCAGCATCAGCAGAGAGACGAACCAGGCCAGCGTCGGCCAAAGTCCGAAAGGCGCGGTGGCGTCCTCCCCCTTCCTTTCGCCGTCAGTGAAGATGGCATCGGTTTCGGGTTTGAGGCGCATCTGAAACAGCAAGATCAGCGCCCCGACGAGTGACAGACCCGCAACCGTCGCCGGGAAGACTTTATCGATCAGAACCCGCACGCCCATGGCGTCGTAAAAGGCAATGGCCAGAAAGGCGGTGACCAGCAGCGCGAAGATCAAGGGTGCCCGCTTCTCGCCCTGCTCTGTTGCCGGCTCGTCTTTGTGCAGCGCAGAGGATTGGCGCATGCCCAACCAGACCGAGACAACGATCACAGCAATCAGAACCAGACCCACCGGCGTAAAGAGATAGGAAAGCACGGATTCCATGCCACCTGTCCGGCTTTTCACCATCGCGATCTGCGTGGCCTGATAGGCGTAAACCTCCGCCTGGTCCGCCAGAACAAAACCGATCAGAAAGGCCGGACGCGACCAGTCGAAGCGGCGCATGAAGATGCCCAGGATACCGATCGCGACCAGCGCGCCGAGATCCCACAGAGTTTGCTTCGACTGAAAGGCCGCGAAGGAGATCATCATGAAGAGAAAGGGCACGAGAAGCGGGAAGCGGATCGTGGTCAGACGCGCGATTCCACCTGACAGGAATATGCAGAGCCCAGCCCCGATCACGTTGGCCAGCGCCAGGGACCAGACCACCGTATAGGTGATCGGTAATTCGTTGCTGATCATCTGCGGTCCGGCCTCGTAGCCCAGCAGGATCATACCGCCGATGAAGACGGCCATGGAGCCGGAACCTGGAATGCCGAAAAGCAGCGTTGGCACCAAACCGCCGCCTTCTTTCGCATTGTTAGAAGATTCCGGGCCGATAACGCCCCGGATTTCGCCGTTGCCGAAGCGGCTGCGATCCTTCGTGGTCTGAACCGTGTGGCCGTAAGCGATCCAATCCACGACCGAGCCGCCGAGACCGGGAATCACGCCGACGACAACACCGATCCCGGCGCAGCGCAGGGATAGCCACTTATTCCGCCACCAGTCGGCGATTCCATCGCCCCAACCGGCACCCAAACGTGCTTCCTTGGCGATGGCGCGATCCTGACGCAACAGGGAGACGATTTCGGGAACCGCGAAGATGCCCAAACCGATCACCACCAGGCTGAAGCCGTCCTGCAGGTACCAGGAACCAAAATCCAGGCGCGCAGAACCCTGCGCCGGGGCCTCGCCGATAGCTCCCACTGTCATGCCGAGGCCAACAGCAACCAGCCCCTTGAGCAGGCTGCGGCCGGCAAGCACGCCAACCATGGAAAAGCCGAGAACAGTCAGCAGCAGCAGTTCGGGTACACCGAATGCCAACACCAAAGGCCGGGCGATCAGAATGAAAAAGGTCAGAACCACCGCGCCGAAAATGCCGCCGAAAAGCGACGAAATGAAAGCCGCAGCAAGCGCACGAGCAGCCTCACCCCGTTTGGAGAGCGGGAACCCATCCAGCACCGTTGCCTGGGAAGCAGAAGATCCCGGAATTCCAAGCAGAACAGACGCAAAGGTATCCGAGGTCGGAATAACAGCCACCAGCCCGACCATAAGCGACAGGCCAGAGACCGGATCCATGCCGTAGACGAAGGGCAGCACCAGCGAGAGACCGGCGATCCCGCCAAGCCCAGGGAACACACCCACACAGAGGCCGAGCAGAACCCCGCCTGCGAGATATCCAAGTGCGTTGGGTGTCAGGATGAGCGAAAAGGCTTCGCCCAATGCCGGCAAGGCAATCGAGAGCAAATCCATGATGAGTCTTTCGCTTAGCTGCGAGGGCTCGACAGCAATGTATCGAGGCTCGACCGGCCTGCGCCTGCTTTCCTCAGGCGGCGCCTGCGGGCCTCAGAGACGAAGAAAAAAGGGTGCGCCAGACGTGCCCCCCGGCGCACCCCAGGCCTCAGAGCTCTACGCCGTAGCGCTCTTTGAGCCAGTTCTTGATCCAGTCTTTGGCCGAATCTTTCACGACCGTGCCCTGTACGAGCTTCGCCTTGGCAGCGTCGCCGACAGACTGCGGATAGACGCCCAGGCGCTTTTTAGAGATATCCGCAAAGTCGGGGCGTTCAATGACTGTTTTGAAGGCCGCCGAGTAGGTGTCGACCACGTCCTGATCCGTGCCCTTGGGCAGAAACACCATTTTTTGTGCCGGGAAACCGGCCACAAAAAAGGCCTTCCAAGCCTCCCAGGCATCGCCCGAAGGTGCTTCGCCCTTCACCTGCGTATAGACTTCCTTGAAGGTCGGGATATCGGGGAAGGTCGGATCGCGGACGACATTTCCGTCAGCATCCAGCGCGCCCCAGGTCATGATCGGCACGGCTTTACCTTCCTCAACCAGCGGCGTGACCTTGGACAGAAAGGCTGAGGAGGTCTGGTAATCGATGTTGACCTCGCCCCGCTCGAACATCAGGCGGCCTGCGCCACGCCCTTTGATGCCGAAAACAGGCTCGACCTTCATGCCCAGCATTTCCCAGGCCAAGAGAGGCACCAGGTCCAAACGCGTTGCACCCTGAGAGCCATAGATGAAATCGACGTTCGAAATGACGTCTTTCGGGTCTTTTTCCCATCGCGCCGCCAGATCTGCCGGCAGATAGGCAACACCGCCTGTCGCCGTGGCAAGGACCACGTTCCAATCGGCATATTCATAGCGCACGCGCGGATCGCCCAGCAGGTAAGGGAACTGGGTCGAGCCAGAGGTACCGAAGATCGTCAGACCATCGGATTTCGCGCGCTCTGCAAACCAATTCGCACCCTTTGTAGAGCCCGCACCCGGCATATTCTTCACAACAATGCTTGGATTGCCCGGCAGAGCCTCGGCCAACAGCGGCGCGTAAAAACGAGCCCATTTGTCGGATCCACCGCCTTCTTTAAAGGGGATGACCCACTCGACTGTCTTACCGGAGAAATCCGCCGCGAGGGCAGAGCCGGCTAAAAGACTGGCGGCCGCAACGCCCGCAAGCGTCTTGGCTACAGAACTAAGGAAACGTCCTGACATCTTTTCCTCCCAATATGTCTTTCTTCGACAGGTGCCGGAATCTCAAGATCCAGGCCCCGCCGGCTTATTTTTTTGGCACCCCGCATTAGCTGAGCTCTTCCACACAGCGGCAAGGTTGCACATACTATGAATAGCGTCGGAACCTTTCACCAACCTATCAAGCGCTGAAAGGGTTCGAAAAAGGCCTAACAAAAGGGCCTAGCGCGGGAATTTTGGGGAGAATGCCTTGCGGATCGCGGTCATCGAAGACAATGCGGCCCTCGCCAAGGCCATTGCGACGTCCCTGACGGACGAAGGCCATGGCGTGGATGTGATTGGAAACGGCGACGAGGCCGCTCTTTTTGTAACCCAGGAACAAATCGACCTGATCATTCTCGACATCAACCTGCCAGAAAAGAGCGGCCTGGAGGTCCTGAGCGATCTGCGGGCGACGGGATCCGCCACGCCGGTGATCCTGTTAACAGCCCGTTCAGACACCAAGGATCGCGTGGCAGGTCTGGATCGGGGCGCAGACGATTATCTCGTCAAACCCTTCGACATGGCAGAGCTATTGGCACGCGTCCGCGCTCTTCTTCGGCGCAGTTCGCTCGATCAGACCTTCGAGACGAAGATCGGCGACTTGGTTTTCGACCAGGTTGGGCGGCGCGTTTATCGAGGCGGCGATCCGCTGGATCTTCCCAGACGGGAATTCGCTCTGCTGGAACTCTTTGCCGGACGTCTGGGCCAGGTTATCTCCAAGGAACAGATCCTGGATCATCTCTATGGCGCGGGATCGGATTCCGACGCCGCGGCGGCAGAGCTCTACGTGCATCGCCTGCGCAAGCGCCTGACGGATTGCGGACTGACCATCAAGACCTTTCGTGGGCTGGGTTACTGCATGGAAGAAAAGGCATGAAGCGCGTTCACAGCATACGCACACGCCTGCTGCTGCTCCTGCTGATTCCCTTAAGTCTGATCGCCGTCATCGAAGCTCTGGAAACCTTTCTAACCTCACGCAAGACGGCGGACGAACTCTACGACAAGACCCTGCTGGCGGTGATGTTCACCGTATCGGAAAACGTCCTGGCCTCGAATGGCGACCTGCTGTCCGAAAACGTTCTGGAGGTACTCACAGAGAATCTGGGCGATCAATTCTTCTATCACGTAGCAGGCCCGGACAATGTCTTCGTTACCGGCTATACCGGCTATCCGCCGCCTCCGCCAGGCACCGAGCTGGAGGGCGGTATCCCGCTGTTTTACGACGGCCATTACAAGGGTCGGCCAGTCCGCGTGGTGACGATCCGCCAGCTTATCTCGGAGCGTAACCTGAACGGCTGGATCACTGTCACTGCCTGGCAGAGCATCAATTCTCGCGAGGCTTTGTCCTTTCGTCTCTTCGGCCAATCCCTTCTGCGCCTGGGTCTACTGGTGGCAAGCGCTGGCCTGATTGTCTGGTTTGCGGTGCGCATAGGCCTTAAACCTTTGCAAAATCTCCAAAATGCCGTGGAAAAGCGCTCGTCGTCCGATCTCTCACCGATCCGCCGCTCCGTTCCCGTCGAGGTTCAGAGCCTGGTGCAATCGATGAATGCTTTATTCCGGAAGGTTCAGCAGTCGATCGATCTGCGCGAACGCTTCATCGCCGATGCAGCGCATCAGTTGCGCAATCCGATCGCCGGCCTTAAGGCCCAGGCGGAAGTGGCGGCCAACGCAAAAACGCCGGAGGACATGCAAGAGCGCATTGGCGACATCGTCACGGCGAGCGATCGTATGGGCCGGCTGGTCAATCAACTTCTAACCAGTGCTAAAATCCATTCCGCGCAGAGTGGCGCGGAGAGCCAAGAGCCCTTCGACCTGGTCGAAGCCACACGCGAGGTTGCGCGCCGTTTCGTGCCGAAAGCCATGAAACGAAATCAGTCCCTGGAATTTCTGGCCGGCGGAGAGCCTGTCCTGGTGACTGCGAACCGGACGCTGATCGAGGAGGCCATCTCGAATCTGATCGACAACGCGCTTGCGCACAATCCCGCCAAGACGCAAGTGACGGTCGACGTGTCAGCGCAAGAAGAAACCGCCGTGGCCTCCGTTGAGGACAACGGAATCGGAATCGCCGAAGCGGATATCGACAAAGTGCTCGAACCCTTCGTCAACGGCGCCGCGGCAACCTCCGGCAGCGGTCTCGGCCTTGCGATCGCTCGCGACGTGATGCAGCAGCATGGCGGCGAAATTCAACTCGCCCCCTCTCGCAAAGGCCAGGGGCTGCGAAGCGAGATCCTGCTCCGTCGGACCGAAGCTGCGGCTTAAGAAGCCCCGAAACTGCCGATTCCACGACCCTGAAGGGTTTCGGCGATCTCGGTCAGAATGGCCGGGTCGTCAATGGTCGCGGGCATCTTCCACTCGGCACCGTCGGCGATCTTCTGCATGGTGCCACGCAGGATCTTGCCGGACCGGGTCTTTGGCAATCGGTTGACACAAACCGCAAGCTTGAAGGCCGCGACCGGCCCGATCACGTCACGCACGCGCTGCACGACTTCCTTCTCGATCTCCTCGGAGGTGCGCTGCACATCGGCGTTGAGGATAATGAAGCCGACCGGGATCTGCCCCTTCAAGCTGTCCTCGATGCCAATAACGGCGCATTCGGCAACACTCGGGTGGCCCGCGATGGCTTCCTCGATGGCGCCAGTGGACAGCCGGTGTCCGGCGACGTTAATGATGTCGTCGGTACGCGACATGATGAAGAGATAGCCATCCGCGTCCATCATCCCGGCATCGGCGGTCTTGTAGTAACCGGGGAACTCGCTCAGGTAAGCTTCCTTGAAACGCTCGTCTGCATTCCAGAGCGTCGGCAGGCAAGACGGCGGCAACGGCAGCTTGACCACAATGTTGCCGAGGTTCCCGGCACCCACCGGATGGCCTTCGTCATCCAGCACCTGCACGTCGTAGCCGGGCATGGGTACGGTCGGCGACCCGATCTTCACCGGCAAAGCCCCCAGACCGAGCGGATTGCCGACGATGGCCCAGCCTGTCTCCGTCTGCCACCAGTGATCGATCACTGGAACACCCAGTTTGTCCTGGGCCCATTCGATCGTGTCGGGATCAGCCCGCTCACCGGCAAGGAATAACGACCGAAAGCTGGAAAGATCATAGTTGCCGATCAGGCTGCCGGAGGGATCTTCCTTCTTGATGGCGCGGAAAGCCGTCGGCGCGGTGAAGAGCGAAGCAACCTTGTGGTCCTGGATCACCCGCCAGAAAGTCCCGGCATCCGGCGTACCCACGGGCTTTCCTTCGAAGAGGATCGAGGTGCAACCTTTGAGCAACGGCGCATAAACGATGTAGGAATGGCCGACCACCCAGCCCACATCCGACGCAGCCCAGAAGACCTCTCCGGCCTCTACGCCATATAGCGCCTTCATCGTCCAGTTGAGGGCAACCATATGGCCGCCATGATCGCGTACAACGCCCTTGGGTTGGCCTGTCGTACCGGAGGTGTAGAGGATATAGAGCGGATCAGTCGCCGCGACCGGCACACAGTCAACTTTGGTGCCGGCCTCCTTCTGCGCGCCGACGGCCGCCGCGTAGTCGAGATCTCGGCCTTCGATCATATCGCAGGTGAGCTGTTCGCGCTGTAGGACAACGCAGGTCGTGGGTCTTTGTTCGACCAACTCGATCGCAGCATCGAGAAGCGGTTTATAGGCGACGGTGCGCCCCGGCTCCAGGCCGCAGGAAGCTGAGATAATGGCCTTGGGTGTGCAATCCTCGATCCGGGTCGCCAGTTCATTGGCCGCAAAGCCACCGAAGACGACGGAGTGAATGGCCCCCAGACGCGCACTCGCCAGCATCGCAACCGCAGCTTCCGGGATCATCGGCATGTAGATGATGACCCGGTCGCCCTTTCCGACCCCTCGCTCCCGCAAGACGGCCGCCAAAGCTTCCACTTCGCGCAGGAGCTCTGCATAGGTCAAGGTCCGCTGCTCGCCTGTCATAGCGCTGTCGTAGATAAAAGCGGCCTGATCGGCCCGGCCGCCCGCAACATGCCGGTCGACGGCATTAAAGCAGGTATTGCAAGACGCACCGGCAAACCAGCGGCCGTAAACGCCCGCCTCGGGGTCGAAGACTTTTTCCCAGGGTTCGAACCAGTCCAGCTCTTGCGCGCAAGCTTCCCAAAAGGCTTCCGGGTCCGACTGCCAGCGCGCATAGGTATCCTGGTATTGCGATCCGCTTGTCATGTCCTACTCCCTAAACTTGGCTTTATTGCTTTCACCTGCGATCAGAATAGCGGCGCGCTCGTTAGATCAACGGTTACGCCTGTCGCCGGACACGCGCCCAAGCACAGCATTCGCCGCCTCGATCACGTTGGTGCCCGGACCGAAGATGTCGGTGACTCCGGCGCTGCGCAGGAAATCATAATCCTGCTCTGGAATGACGCCACCGCAAACCACAGTGATATCCTCGGCCGACTTGTCTTTCAGAGTCTCGATCAGCTCCGGAATCAGAGTCTTGTGGCCCGCCGCGAGCGAAGAGACGCCGACGACATCGACTTTTAGATCGATTGCCTTGTCGGCGACTTCCTGCGGCGTCTCAAACATGTCCGAAAGATCGACCGTGAAACCCATATCCGCGAAGGCCGTTGCGATCACCTTGGCTCCACGATCGTGGCCATCCTGCCCCATCTTGGCGAGCAGGATATGCGGTTTCCGGCCCCGGCTTTCGGCGAACTCAAGAATCCGGCGCTGAAGGGCCTCGTATTCAACATCGCCGGAATAGGCTTCATCGTAGACGCCGGCAATGACCCGTGTCGTGGCCTTATGGCGGGCAAAGGCGCGCTCCATCGCATTGGAGATTTCGCCAAGGCTGGCACGGGCGCGGGCCGCCTCAATGGCCGCCTGCAGCAGATTGCCTTCTCCGCTTGCCGCGACCTTTTCGAGAGCCGCCAATGCCTCATCGCAGGTGGCCTGATTCCGGGTCTTACGCATGCGGGTCAAGCGGGCGATTTGCGCTTCGCGCACCTTGACATTGTCGATGTCCAGAATGTCGACCGGCGGCTCATCTTCCAACCGGAATTTATTTACGCCGACGACGACATCCTCGCGCTGATCGATCCGGGCCTGGCGCTTTGCGGCCGCTTCCTCGATCCGCATCTTAGGCAGACCCTGCTCGACCGCTTTGGTCATGCCACCCAAGGCCTCGACCTCCTGGATCATTGCCCAGGCCTCATCGGCCAAGTCCTTTGTCAGGTGCTCGATGTAGTAAGAGCCGCCCAAGGGATCGACGACATCGGTCACACCGGTCTCGTGCTGCAGAATAAGCTGCGTATTACGAGCGATCCGCGCCGAGAACTCGGTCGGCAACGCGATGGCTTCGTCGAAGGAGTTGGTATGCAGCGACTGAGTTCCACCCAGCACCGCCGCCATAGCCTCAAAGGCCGTGCGCACGACGTTGTTGTAGGGATCCTGCTCGGTCAAAGACACGCCGGAGGTCTGGCAATGGGTCCGCAGCATCTTGGAGCGCTCTGACTGCGCGCCGAAGTCCGTCATGATACGCGACCAGAGCTGACGCGCTGCCCGCAGCTTGGCCACCTCCATGAAAAAGTTCATGCCGATACAGAAGAAAAAGGACAGACGGCCCGCAAAGGCATCCACGTCCAGGCCTTTCGACATGGCCGCGCGGACATACTCCATGCCGTCAGCCAGGGTGTAGGCCAGTTCCTGCGCTAGGGTCGAACCGGCCTCCTGCATGTGATACCCGGAGATGGAGATGGAATTGAATTTCGGCATCTCCTTAGCCGTGTACTCGATGATATCGGCAACGATGCGCATCGAAGCTTCAGGCGGATAGATATAGGTGTTGCGCACCATAAACTCTTTCAGAATATCATTCTGAATGGTGCCCGAGAGTTTGGCGCGGTCGACGCCCTGCTCTTCTCCCGCCACGATGAACATGGCAAGCACCGGGATCACGGCACCGTTCATGGTCATAGAGACCGACATCTGATCCAGAGGTATGCCGTCGAAGAGGATCTTCATGTCCTCGACCGAGTCGATGGCGACACCCGCCTTGCCGACGTCACCGACCACGCGGGGGTGGTCCGAATCGTAGCCGCGGTGGGTGGCCAAATCGAAAGCGACCGAAAGCCCCTTCTGCCCCGCTGCCAGGTTCTTGCGATAGAAGGCGTTGGATTCCTCCGCGGTCGAGAAACCCGCGTACTGGCGGATCGTCCAGGGCCTGCCCGCGTACATAGTCGCGCGGACACCGCGGGTGAAGGGCGCAACACCAGGCACTTCTTCCGCCGCTTCTGCCGGCAGATCCGCCGCCGTATAGATCGGCTTTCGGGTCAGGCCCTCCGGCGTCTGCTTCTCAAGCTTAGCGGGATCTCCGCCCTTGAGCTCCTTCGCCGCCAGTTCCTTCCAGGTTTCCAGCTTCTCACTCATGCCGCAAACTCCATCATAACCGCATCCACGGCGAGACTGTCGCCAACACTGACCAGGATCTTTTCAACCACCGCCGACTTCTCCGCCCGCAGCACGTTCTCCATCTTCATCGCTTCGACGATGGCGAGGGGTTGCCCCTCTTCAACGCGGTCGCCCTCGTTCACCTGAAGATTGATCACCAGTCCCGGCATAGGACAGAGCAACAGGTTGGAGGTATCGGGCGCCTCCTTGCGCGGCATACGGTCCGCCAGCTCCGCCAAACGCGGCGACAACACCTGGAGTCGGCAGTCGATGCCCCGGTGCCGCAGGCGGAAGCCGCCAGGCACCTTGGAAACCTTGAACCAAAAGGCCTTGTCGCCAATGACCATTTCGGCAATCGGCACTCCCGGCACCCAGTCGGTCGCAACGGAGACAGCCTCTTCATCGCCGACCACGACCTGGTAAACGGCATTGACCTCGGCCAGCTCAACGGGGATCCGCTTCTCTTCGTAACAAACCACGGAACTGACACTATCTTCGTCTTGCCGTTTGTGGAAGCGGGCACCGGAAATAGTGGAACGCCGTTTTGCCAAAATACGATCCAGAACCGCCGCGGCTGCAGCCAGGCGCGCCTCCGCGGAGGCTTCTGGCGCAACCCCAGCGAAACCGTCCGGGTACTCTTCGGCGATGAAGCCGGTCGTCAGGCGCGCTTCGCGCCAACGGGAATGCCCCATAAGCGCCGAGAGAAACGGCAGATTGTTCCCCACCCCCTCAACCGTGAAACAATCCAGGGCATCCGACATAGCGTCTACGGCCTGGATCCGGCTCGGCGCCCAGGTGCAGAGCTTGGCGATCATGGGATCGTAGAACATGGAGATCTCAGAGCCCTCAACCACACCGGTATCGTTGCGAACGGCGAGCGTTTCGGTCGCGACTTCCTCAGGCGGCTTATAGCCAGTCAGACGGCCGATGGAAGGTAGAAAGTTTCGGTAAGGATCTTCCGCATAGAGACGGCTTTCGATCGCCCAGCCGTTCAGTTGGATGTCATCCTGCGCGATGGACAGCTTCTCGCCCGCCGCGACCCGGATCATCTGCTCGACCAGATCGATGCCGGTGACCAGTTCCGTGACCGGATGCTCGACCTGCAAGCGGGTGTTCATCTCCAGGAAGTAGAAGTTGCGATCCTTGTCGGCGATGAACTCGACCGTTCCCGCCGAGTGATAGCCAACCGCATTCGCCAGCGCCACGGACTGCTCGCCCATGGCTTTACGGGTCTCAGGATCCAGGAAGGGTGACGGCGCCTCCTCGACGACTTTCTGGTTCCGTCGCTGGATCGAACACTCGCGTTCCCCGGCGTAGATACAGTTGCCGTGCTGATCGGCCAACACCTGGATCTCGATGTGGCGCGGCTCGGTCACAAACTTCTCGATAAAGATCCGGTCATCGCCAAAGCTGGAGGCCGCCTCGGACTTGGAACGTTCGAAACCCTCGCGCGCCTCGTCGTCGTTCCAGGCGATGCGCATACCCTTACCTCCGCCGCCGGCCGAGGCCTTGATCATGACCGGATAGCCGATGCCGGTTGCGATCTCAACGGCGTGCTCGGCGTCATCGATCAGGCCCATGTAGCCCGGCACGGTCGAGACACCGGCTTCCGACGCGATCTTCTTGGACGTGATCTTATCGCCCATGGCCTCGATGGCATTGGGCGGCGGGCCGATAAAGGTGATGTTCTCGGCCTTTAGACGCTCGGCGAATTCAGTGCGTTCCGAGAGAAAACCGTAGCCGGGGTGCACTGCGTCGGCACCGGTTTCCTTACAGGCAGCGACGATCTTGTCGATAATCAGATAGCTTTCCGCTGCCGGTGCCGGACCGATGTGAACCGCTTCGTCCGCCATCTCGACATGCAGCGCATCCTTATCGGCGTCCGAGTAGACAGCAACCGTGCCGATGCCCAAACGCTTTGCAGTCTTGAAGACCCGGCAGGCGATTTCACCGCGATTGGCAACCAGTATCTTATTAAACATTTTGCCTACCCTAGATCGGAATGTTGTCGTGCCGTTTCTCCGGCAGACTTTGGTTTTTGGTCTTCAAGGATTCGAAGGCGCGCAAGACGCGGCGCCGGGTCGAATGCGGCATAATCACATCATCGATAAAGCCGCGCTGGGCCGCAATGAAAGGATTAGCGAAACGGTCCTCGTAATCCTTCGTGCGCTGAGCGATCTTTTCCGGATCTCCCAGTTCTGAGCGGTAAAGAATTTCCGTCGCGCCCTTGGCGCCCATGACCGCGATCTGCGCCGTCGGCCAGGCATAGTTGACGTCCGCGCGGATGTGCTTGGAGGCCATGACATCGTAGGCGCCGCCATAGGCCTTGCGGGTGATAACAGTGACCTTCGGCACCGTCGCCTCCGCATAGGCGAAGAGCAGTTTCGCGCCATGCTTGATGATGCCGCCGTATTCCTGGCCGACACCGGGTAAGAAGCCAGGCACGTCCACCAGGGTCAGCAAGGGAATGTTGAAGGCGTCGCAGAAGCGCACAAAGCGGCCTGCCTTTTTCGAACTGTCGATATCCAGACAGCCGGCCAGGACCATTGGCTGGTTGGCAACCACCCCGACCGTCGAGCCGTTCAAACGGATGAAACCGCAAAGGATATTCCCGGCGTGCGCCTGCTGGATCTCGAAAAACTCACCCTCATCGGCGACTTTGGTAACGACCTCACGCATATCGTAAGGCTTGTTGGGATTGTCCGGGATGATGGTGTCGAGCGACATCTCGAGACGGTCCGGCTCATCCGCCGTCGGCAGCACAGGTGGCTTTTCCCGAAACGACAACGGCAGAAAATCGAACAGCCGGCGGATCTCAAGTAGAGCCTCCAGGTCGTTTTCGAAGGCGCCGTCCGCGACCGAAGACTTTTTCGTGTGCGTCGTCGCACCGCCCAACTCTTCCGCAGTGACGACTTCGTTGGTCACGGTCTTCACCACGTCTGGCCCCGTGACGAACATGTAACTGCTGTCTTTCACCATGTAGATGAAGTCCGTCATAGCCGGCGAGTAAACTGCGCCGCCCGCGCAGGGCCCCATGATCACGGAGATCTGCGGGATGACACCGGAAGCCTGAACATTGCGCCAGAAGACCTCGGCATAACCACCAAGAGAGGCCACACCTTCCTGAATCCGCGCCCCGCCGGAATCGTTGAGCCCGATAATGGGCGCACCGTTCTGAACGGCAAGATCCATGACCTTGCAGATTTTTTCGGCATGGGTTTCGGAAAGCGAGCCGCCCAGTACCGTGAAATCCTGGCTGAAGACATAGACCTGACGGCCGTTGATCGTACCCCATCCGGTGACCACGCCGTCGCCAGGGATCTGGACCTCTTGCATGCCGAAATCATTGCAACGGTGCGTTTTGTACATGTCGTACTCTTCGAAGGATCCTTCGTCGAGCAGCACTTCAATGCGCTCCCGCGCGGTCAATTTGCCCTTGCCGTGCTGGGCGTCGATCCGCCGCTGGCCGCCGCCCAGGCGCGCCTGAACCCGGCGTTCCTCCAGCTGTTCCAGGATCTCCTGCATCAGGCGATCCCCCGCGCTTTCAGGAAGCGCCAGGCTGCCGGGAAGACAGCCGCGGCCAACGCCGACTTAGCAAGACCACCGACGATGAAGGGATAAAGCCCCCATTCGAGGATCGGCTTATCCCAGCCGAAAAGAACACCCAGCCAGAGAATACCCGGAACGAAAAGAATGACGGTACCGATCAGGGCAGCCGCAAAGGCGGTGAAGACATTCCGGTCCCAACCGCGCTGCGCTAAAACACCGGTCACAAAGGCGGCGATGAGGAAGCCGAACAGATAGCCGCCGGTTGAGCCAATCATGTAGGCGAGCCCGATACCCTTCTCCGGCGTACCCGCAAAGACCGGTAAGCCGACCGCGCCTTGAGCGAGGTAGAGCGCAACGGCTGCCGCACCCAACCGAGGACCAAGCGCGAGTCCGAGCCCAAGAACCACGAAGGTCTGCATGGTCTGAGGAACCGGATAGAAGGGAATCGAGACCTTCGCGGAGAGAGTCAGCAAAAGTGACCCGACGATGACGATTCCGATCGTCCGCAAGATTGAATGGTCGAAATGTCTGGAAAGTGCGCCGTGCAGAGTCATGACCGCCTCCTGATCAATAAGGGTTTGGGCAGGTCTACACCCATCTCGACGCGCAAATCAGGCTTGAAAAAGTGGCAATGTTAAAATCATAATGTTGCAAAGTTGAATTTGCGAAATTGTGAAATGCGTGCAAGAAAGCTCTTTGTGGGCCGGCAGATCCGAGAAATCAGGCAAGCAAACAGCCTGACACAAGCCGTCTTCGCCGAACGGCTCGGGATTTCAACCAGTTACCTCAACCAACTCGAAAACAATCAGCGTCATGTCACCGCGCCGGTGCTGCTCGGTCTCGCCGAGGCTTTCGCCGTCGATATCGCCAGCCTGTCCGAAAACGACGACGACCGCCTGATCGCCGATCTGGCCGAGGCGGTGGCCGATCCCCTCTTCGGCGGCCAACAGCCCAGCAAGCAGGATCTCAAGGTCATGGTGCAAAATGCACCGACCATGGCACGCGCCTTTCTTTCCATGCACCAGGCCCTGCGCCGGGCCGGGGAACAGCTTGCCGAGCTCGATGAGACACTCGAACGCTCGGGCGCCCTGAATGAGCCGACACCCTACGAAGAAGTCCGCGACTTCTTTCACTACCGGGACAACTACATCCACGATCTAGACTTGGCCGCCGAGGAACTCGCGAAAGGTCTCGCAGGCGGCACGCGCAACCGAGTCCGGGTGATGGCCGACTATGTCGAACGGCGTCACCGGGTGCGCGTGGTGATCGGTGGAGACACTGCCACATCAGACACCATCAGGCGTTACGAACCGACTGGCCGGGTCCTGACACTAAATGCCAAGGTTTCGCCTTCCACCCATGCCTTTCAGATCGCCCATCAGATCGCGTTACTGGAACATGGCCGCACCATCGATGCCATTACCGAGGCTGCCGACTTTCGGTCGCAGGACGCCGCACCCGTTTGCCGCATCGGCCTGGCCAACTACTTCGCGGGCGCGGCCCAGTTACCCTATGAGAGCTTCGCTGCGGCTGCCCGGGAACTGCGGCACGACCTGGATCTGCTTGGCGACCGCTTCGGCGCGAGCCACGAACAGGTGGCTCACCGCCTGAGCACGCTACAGAGACCAGGCCAAAAAGGCGTTCCCTTCTTCTTCGCACGAGTCGACCAGGCAGGCACCATCACCAAGCGCCACAGCGCGACCAAACTACAGTTCGCGCGCTTCGGCTCGGCCTGTCCGCTGTGGAACGTCCATCGCGCCTTTGAAACGCCGACCCGCATTATCCGGCAACTGGCTGAAACACCGGACGGCATGCGTTATCTCTGTCTCGCCGAAGCCGTGACCAAGCGCGGCGGCGGCTTCCGGGACCCGGCGCAGCGCTATGCTTTGGCTCTAGGATGCGAGATCAAGCATGCCGGCGAACTGGTCTATGCAGACGATCTGGATCTGGAGCGCGAACAAGGCTTCGAGCCGATCGGCATTTCCTGCCGGATCTGCGAACGCCGAAACTGCCACCAACGCGCAGTACCACCCCTTAAACGCGCACTAGAGGTCGATCCCAACGTTCGCGACACGATTCCCTATGTTTTTAAGTAGTGGCTCCGTGCAAACAGGCCTTTAGACGGGTTGATCAGCTTTCGGTAGTCATCTGTCCATGCAAGGGACAGTGTGGCGGGCCAACCTCTTCGAGCCACTTACGAGAAACGCGCGCAACGTAGCCACATTCTCGACAATAGACTTTCATCATACGCGTCGTTTGGCTCGTCTTCTTTTCTTTGTCGGTGGGCGAAATCTCCGGCGACGGCAACTCGCCGGCATCCTCCAATACGGGCCGCACCAGTTCCTTGAAGAGCGTCCCCGGAGACGACTCCGTCTTGGTTCCTTTGAGGCCGATTGAAATCGCAAGGTGGCGAAACAGATACCCGTGGCTATCACGTTCTCCAACCGCAATGCGACAGAGCTGAAACGCCATGGCCGCCGCCACCTCGGTCGCGTCGCTGCGATCCGGACGCACGAAAATCACATAGGAGCCGGTACCGTCTTGCGCCCAAGAATCGGTAATATTCGGGCTGCGCTGCCCAGCGCTTGGAAAACCCGTCCGAACCTCAAACACAGGGAGAGGAAAACCAAGATCGTCAAACCAACCTTGCATTGCCGACACGACCTGTCGCAACCAAGCCTCCCGGGATGGGCCGGAAGCAGCCGCAGCTACTTGAGTGGATCTCCCTTTTCTTGACATGCGATTTTACACCGGCATTGGCACGAATAGACTGGAGATGACCGACTTTATGGCAGCACGCGTTGGAAGACGTCTAACATCCCAGGCGAGTTTTTCGATTAAACAAGCGAATACTCACGATTAAACACAAGAAGTCGTTCAGTCAACAAGTTTACAAATCTAAACGAAGATTTTGAAATTTTTAGACCTTTTCTCAATTTGATTCGAGTTCAGAACTGGTATTCCCTTCCGGTTTCTTTTTCCGCAGTCAAAGCATCGATTCAAGAAATACTACTTCAGATAAGCGTTTTTGACTATAAATAACAACTTTTGCGAACGAATTTAGCTGAAATTGACCAAAAACCTGCGGGTTTCTTCATAAAAGATTATTCAGAATCGTTTAAACAGTTTATTTTGTTTAATCACCGTAACAGCGAGCCCTACAATACTCCAACCGCCAGAAAGTTCACTCTGACTGAACTGCAAATGTTGAGAGAAGCACAAGTTTTCCTGTGAGGGGTTACGACTTTGGAAAGCCATACTCGTTCCCAATGCCCACTCACCTGCGAACGATGCAATGCGTGAGCACCATATAGGCCCAACCGGCGATGTGACGACAGCAAGAGGTGCGCAGTGATGGCAAATTCCGGCTTCTTTCCACGCTCGGTCTTCCGGTCAGCAGGAGAGACGACATCGGAGGCTTTTGCGTCACACTTTAAAGGGCTGGACAAAAGTGAAGCGATGGAGCGGCTGATTCACACGCATCGCGTTCTCGAGCAAGCAAGCAATGAACTAGAAGAACAACGCGCGGCAAATGATGTCCTTGCGCGGAAACTTCGGAAGACACAGGAGCAAGTCAACGCTGGCAAACGCGCGAAAGCCGCATTTCTATCGCATATGAGCCACGAGTTGCGCACCCCATTGAATGGGGTCCTGGGACTCGCCGAAATGATGCAAATGAAAATCTATGGTCCGTTCGGGGACGCGCGTTACGAGAGTTATCTCGAAGATATCCTCAAAAGCAGCCGATACCTGCTAAAGCACCTAGACAGCATGCTGGAGGCCTCGCGTGTCGAGCTCCAGGAAACCAACATGGATATTGACAAGCTTGCTGTCCGCAAAACGGTTGCCCGCGTACTCAAAGATAGTTTCCGCCAAGCCCGGCAAAGAGAAATCCGTCTGCGAACAGCGATTCCCCGCAACCTGCCGGACGTGTGGGCAGACGCAGCCTGGTTTGAGCAAATTCTCAACTGCCTGCTCGAGAATGCCATAAAGTTCGCCGGCAAGGGCACCTGCGTTGCCATAACGGCCTGTAGAGAAGAACATGAACGCATTGCGATCAGCGTCTCCGACCAGGGTCCCGGTATGTCACAAGAAGAAGTCGAAGCCGCACTTGTTTTGTTTGGTGCCACTGATCCCATGCATGCAAGACGCAACCGCGGACTTGGGATCGGTTTATCTATCAGCAAGCGGCTCACCGAAATACAAGGTGGCACACTCAACGTCGACACCGAACCCGGAGAAGGCACCATCGTGACCGTTCGGCTCCCGCTCGTCGATTGCGAAGCGCCTGAAGGGGCTGCATGATGCGCAACAGGTGCAGTTCTGAAATCTCGTCGGCACTCCACGACACTATGACCGAGTGAAGCAGATGGCAGCAGAGAACGTAATCTCCGGTAACTATACGAGCAGCCTAAACAATCCGGTGTTCGGGAAGTACTTCGCGCCCATGGCGAACCTTTCCATTTCGACGAAGCTTGTCGCCGGGTTCGCGACAATTTCGCTGATCGCCGTTCTCGTTGGCATAACAGGCCTCTACTTTATCGACAAAATCAACACGACACTGAACAACATCTCAGACGTCGCCGCCCCAACCGTCGAAACCTCCGACGATCTAATCGCGTTGATCTTCGAAGCAACCAAGGTTTCCGAAGAGATCATCGTTGAAGAGGACCTCAAAGAAATAGGGCCGCTCTCTCAAGAACTCGCTTCTCTCAACCAACGTTTCGCGGACACTTACCTGGAGCTCCAAGGCCTCGTCGAAGATGAATCGCTCCTCGATGAATTGGAAACGGCTCGGCAGGAACAATCCGAATTCGTCGAGCATGCCTCTCAGATGATCATAACTCATCGACAACGGCTGCAGCGTGAAGCTGCCAGTATCCGGCTTTTGGAAGACTTCGACGCCGCGGGCACCGAACTCACCAAAGCACTCGATGAGTTTGCCGAGGAAAACGAAATCCAGATGGCAAAGGCGGAAGAGGAAGGCGACATACTCGAACAGGAAGGCGCCGGTGGCGCAGCCGTCAACAAAGTGCTCGGACAGCTTTTCGACAAGGACTATCCGGTCGTAGAGGCGGCCCTGAAAACGCAGCGACTGATCATCGAGCTGCAAGATACGGCCGGCGAATATCTGGCCGAAGGACGGCCACATAATCTCCATGTGATCGAAGCAGATTTTTTGAGGATCTACGACAAGGTAAAGCCGCATCTCGAGGTCTTGGCCAGACTGGCAGAAACGGAAGAAGATTTATCGGACACGGTCAATTTGGAAACGATGCTTCAGAATTGGGTTCAATTGGCTCTCGGCAACGGTCAGCTCTTCAAGACTCATCAATCTATGCTGGAAGCAAAGACCCAGACGAAGCTGCTCGCCGAGCGCCTGGAAGCGGATGCCGATAACGTCGTGGCGGCGCTGGATAAAGTGGCGGAGACAGCAGACGCGATCAGTGACGGCGCCGATGATGCTGCCGAACAAGCCGTCGACCAGGCCAGAACAACAATCCTGACGCTTTTGGTCCTGGCGTTCATTACTTCATTGTCACTTCTCTCACTCGTCGTCATGACAGTGGTCCGCCCCATTAAAAACCTCACGAGCAAAATGGCCACACTCGGCGAGGGTTACGGTCCGGCCCTCTTCCCGCTGACGAACAGCGGCGACGAAGTGGGCCAGCTTCGACGCACGTTTGATCATCTTGAGCTTCAGATCCGGCAACGCACCGCTGAGTTGCAGCAGCGTACCAGCGAGTTGGACGAAGCGAACAGAGACCTGGGGCAGGAGCTTGTTCAACGACACGCGTTGGAGCGGCAGCTCGTACACACGCAGAAGCTGGATAGCCTGGGAACGCTTGCCGGCGGTATTGCGCACGATTTCAACAACATGCTCTACGTCATCCTGGGATCCACGCAGATCGCCTTAAACGATCTACCTGCGGGCAGTCCATTAGCAAGTGTGGTATCCAGAATTGATAAGGCCGCGCAGCGCTCAAAATCGATTGTCGATCAAATCCTGTTCTTCAGCCGACAGGAGGCGGCGAACCGCGTTCCAATTGAAATAGGGAGCGCCGTCGAGGAATCTCTCACTCTGCTGCGTGCCGGCTTGCCGTCCTCAATGATCCTGAATGTAGAAATCGATCCTGAATGCGGAACAGTTCTGGCCGACGAATCCCAGATTCAGCAATTGACCGTCAATCTTGTCACCAACGCCTATCAGTCCCATGCGGCCAGGAAGGGAACAATCACCCTGAGTCTGAGTCCGGTTGAGATCAATCAGCATTTTGCGGATCAACATCTCGGATTGAAGCCTGGGCCGCACGTACGCTTATCCGTCGTCGATCAGGGTTGCGGTATTTCTGACGAGATTCTTTTGAAAATCTACGACCCCTTCTTTACGACCAAGCCTGTTGGCGAGGGAACGGGCCTTGGGCTCGCCGTAGTGCACGGCATTGTCACGGCACATGAGGGCGTTATCGTGATTTTGACACGTGTCGGCCACGGAACCACCTTTGAGGTCTACTTCCCAGCCTACAATGAGGTAGAATCGACAAAGCGTGTTAATCTTAAGAATTGAAAGTGACGCCGTTTGTGGGGAACCGAAATGAGTAATATTCTGGTTGTGGATGACGAGCCACTCATTTGCGAAATGCTCGAAATCTTTCTCTCGCGCGCCGGTCACACAGTCGCGATCGCCAGCGACGGCGCTCAAGCGATGGAACGCGCCAAAGATCTATCGATCGATCTGGTCGTTGCAGATATCGTCATGCCCGAAAAGGACGGCCTTGAGACGATCAGCGAACTGCGAAGAATGTATCCTGACATCAAGATCATCGCAATCTCTGGAGGGTCCCGCATTGGGAACTTCGATTTCCTCGCCATGGCGGAAAAGCTTGGCGCGGACGCAAGCTTTTACAAGCCACTCGATAACGACAAGTTATTGAAAACGATTGAAGAATGCCTTGCCTAGATGCGACGGGCTAATCTTTATTCCTTCCCGCCAATTCCTTAAGGCGATCCAACTCCGAAAAAGCCTTTGCAAAGGCTTTGTTGTAACGACCGCGGGTCTGCGCCGTCATACCTTCTCTCTCCTTCACTGCCGCCGATACCTTCGCAAGAATTTTCGGACTCTCCGGCAGCGCGGCGCGTAAGTCAGCGACGAGCTTCTTATCGTTCAACCTTTCCATTGTCTCCTTGTCGCTCGTCAAGGCGGTGTCAAACTGCTCTTCCAGCGATTGAGCTGCGAGCTCGAAGCGCATCCCGGTTTCCTCGAGCACACCCTCCAGGTCGGCTGCCGGCTTCGAGACCCGGTCGCGCGTGGCAAGACCGACGTCCGCAGGAACGACAACCGCCCGACCTACGCGGAAGGCTCTGCGGTTCGATAGGCCTGGATTGGCGCGCAACAGCGCGCGCTCTGCCCTTTTTTGCTTCTCGGCGGCGTTGTCGCCATCGATAACGTAAAGGCGCTTCGCCAGGGTCGAGATACTCTTTTCGCGTTCCAGTCTCGCAATCGCGGTTGCCATAAGTCCTTCTCCTCGATGCGGAACCTAGTTGTTGATGATGTTCAGTGCATTGAAAGGCGGGTTCAGGCCACCAGGTATGACCGCAATGCCAGCCGTTGTGATATTGCCGATAGGAGTCGCGGCGCCGTTCTCTCCGACACTCAGCAGTAGAGAGAGCGAATCGCTTTGATGGCGGATGGCATTGCTGTTCGCCGTGATACGGGGCGCGACGACCAGAACGATCGTCTGTACACCACCACCGGCGTCCTGATCACATTGGTTCTGATTAAGGGCAACGACCGAAGCTGAAGCCTCGACAATGGAGACCAAAGGACGGAGAGGACGAGCAGCATGGTGGATCTGATTGTTCTGCACCATGATCTGGCTACGGCGGAGAGGCGCTATGGCAAAGAAGTCCGCACGCGAGAATGTGAAGATCTGGTCGCCACGTGCGGCAAAGCCAAGATCGTCCCCGGCAACCCCAGGAACGGCCGCCAGATAACCCTGCGGCATGGTAATGACGCCGGTATCCAAATTAAAGTCACCGGCAGCACCAAGCGGCCCCGTCTCGATTGCCATCCAAGCCGTGCTGTTATTTGTACGGACCGGTACACCGTTGATCCGATTTGCTTGTACAGACAGCTGCGCAAAGGGCGGGCGCACCAGAATCGCAGCCGCCTGCGCCTCAGCGCGGTTAGGCCCGATAGAACTGATGACATTCTGGTCGATCGCAACACTCCCGACGCCTTGCACTGCGATGCCAGCGGTCGAAGACCCGTCGACAGCATTTTCTCCAATCGCACGGATAGAATTGCCGGCAATTTGACCCGTTGCGACACGGGTCAGAACCACCGCCCCGCCTTCGCCCTGTCCGATCGCTTCGCCGATCTCCTCCATCACGTTGTTGTCGATCGCAATGTGTCGGACAACGGCATCCGGCGCGGTCAAAACGCCAGCCAATCCGCAACGGCGAATCACATTGCGCTTGATCAGCAAGGAGCCGTGGCGACCTTCGATGCTGATCCCGACACCGGCAAGCTCACTGATGCGATTGCCGATAATCTGAGCATCGGTTTCGAAATCAGGAGCGACATTCGGTACCAGCCGAACACCTGCTCCATTTTGTGCGCCACCGCTGATTTCGTTGTCCTGCAGGTGCAGATCGGTCAGGCCAAGAACAACCGCATCTCGATTGGATATAATCCGGTTGCTGTCGATGGCGGTCCCACCGCTCGGCGGTTCGAACCAGTTGACGCGCATGCCGTCGTCAACACCGAGCAGCAGATTCCGGTCAAAGGTCACACCTGAGACATTGAAAGCAATGCCACCGAAGCGCACAGCGGCGCGGCCGCCGAACAAGATGTTGTCAAGAGCGCGGAACTCAGCGAGCGCGAGATAGCCAGGGCCTTCATTGTCAGGATCTAGCGCTGAGAAGGAACCCAGCGCGACGGGCGCCAGTACCAGGCACTCTTCGATCTTGCTGCCAATCGCCACGCCCTCGATAGCGATTCCGTGGTCCTGGCGCGCTTCACCGAGAGCGCCAACCAGGACCGCCAGTCGCCGAAGCGCAAGGAACGCCGTGTTACTCGCCGTCACACCATTGGCAAACAACGGATTACCGTTCGCATCCTCACCCTGCGGCACGACCAGGAGGCTCAGACGTTCGACCTGCACGTCGATTGAGCCATTGACAGCAATCGCGCTATTGCTGCCCTGGTAGAGAATGACAGTCGCAAGCCCTTGGCCACGCAAGGTGATGGCGGTTCGTCCGGAGATATTGATCGGCTCGTCAATCGTATAGACGCCGCCGTCGAGGCATACGGTCCCACCTTCGGGACCGATCTGATCTATCGCGGCCTGAATGGTGAGTTCACCTGAGCTATGGCTTTCCGGCGAGACGCAAACAGTACAGCCACAGCTCGCACCGGCCTCGCCTTCGAACTCCGGCGGCCAGAAGACGCGGCAATCCTGCACGGAGTTCGGGAAGGTCACCACTGCCAGTCTGCAATAGTGGCGCTGGACGGAATTCGGTGGCGCGGTCTGCAACTCCTCGATCTGCGTCCCGGCTGTACGGGCCGCGAAATGCCAGCAGTCCATCTCCCTGAAGCCGCCAGGACCGGCGGCGGTCGAGAAGGAAACGGTGATTCCAGACTCCAGGAGGATCGCGGAATCGTCCGGTGGCACAGGAATGAGGCCGTCCGAGCCAGGGGCATCTAAATCGACCCATTCGCTGCCGTCGGCGAGGCGGACGACACCCCGCTGGTCCCACCGGATAATCCGGCTGCGCCGGGTCGTGGCCGTATCCCCTGGCGCACCGGAAGGAACGAGATCGGCATCTATTGTGCCTTCCAGCTCGATCTCGCGCGTTTCCTCATTAACCAGCGCCACGCGCAGCATTTGACCGGAGCTGTGATCGAACTCCCGTCGGTCATCGGTGATTTCCACCCAGTCGCCGGCCCGAAAGCGCAGAATTTCATCGCGCCCGATTCTGCGCACTGTGACCCGGTCGGCGGGATTGGCAAAACTCTCGATCGCCGCCGCAACCGAGCCGTTCTCGCGTGAGAACTTAAAACGCGCGTCGTCCTGCGCATCACCAACACTGTGCAATTGAACAGAATAGAGCTGGTTCTCGATACCGGTGTAACCGTCTGTTGGCGGTACCAGGCAGGGGTCTTCCGGGTCTTCCACATCGACGGTATCGGTCGTCAAACGCGCCGTTGAGGGAGCGATGGTATCAATCCAGCCCTCTAGTTGATCATCTTCAGTCGCGCAGGTCGCGTTTGGGCCGACATTTGGCAGGACGCGAACCTGCCAAACGGTTTGCCAGCGTGTCGTCGTGTCGATGCCGCCCAGAGCCGGTTCCAGCAAATCCGGTTCCTCGAGCGGCGTGACCTCGCGTTGCCAGGCAACGAGGTAAACCAGGTGCGGTCCATTGCCATCTGGCAGAGCTTCCGGGTTCGGCCAGTAGGGTTGCCGGTCGTAGGGCAGAAAATCGTCGTCCTCGGGCGATATCAACTCATCCAGCACCCCTTCGACTCCATCGGCGCCTTGACGTGCGCGATCGAACACAGGATCGGCGAAATCGTCATTACCGGATCCAGGAAAATTCGCGGCGCCATGACACTCGAGCAGCATACCGTCGAGATACTTCCGGCCCCGGCCAATTTCCAAGTCTTCACCGCCGACAATACGGATCTGGAAACCCTGCATGGTTTCGCGCGGCACCACCGCGCGGCCGATAGTATCGACGGTCGCGGTGCGGATACGACGCTCCATGATTCTGACCATCTCATTCCAGTCAGCATCGAGAACCGCACGGCCTTGCTGGAGAAACACCCCGGCGTAATCCCGCAGGGAATCAAAACTGTCTCTGCTATAATCGCCGCTCATAGGGTCGCCCCTCTCTTAAAATTCAAGTTTCAAAAAACAGGCCGGCTTCAAGGCCGAACCGCAAATATTCTTCCAGCCGAATGCGCAAATTGGCTTCCCGTTGCGGCTGGAACAGCAGGTGGTACACGCCCATCTCACCGCCGTCCGACGCGCCCTTACGAATTTCTTCTGGCGCAGCTTGGCGCAGTTGGGCGTAGGCCGGCGCAGAGGCACTCAGAGCTGTGAAGCTGGGACGCAGCCAACGCCGGATGCGCAGCGCAATCAGAGCCCGGTCCGCCGCACTCACAGGAAGACCGGTTTCCTCTTCGCGTGCCGTTATCGCCTGATCGATTGCCAGCTGGGGCTGACAACGATAGCGCCGCGGAGTCACAGAGCCGTCGGGCACGTAACTGAAGCGCATGCAGCCCTCCTGCTTACGCAGGCTGTACACGGGCGCAGAGCCATCGCCAGGGTCGCGCGCAAAGAGAATGCTGTCAGAAACCAGAGGAAAGCTGCGCGCGAGAACCCGTCCGATCACCGTTGAAGTGAGGATTGTCAGGGCGCCACCGGCATCACCCTCTCCGCCGAGCCCGGAAATCGCCAAGCCCTCGGGGCTCTCCAGCGAAGCTGCAGCGGCGGCGTCGATAATTGTGTCCTCAAGACGCAGGTTCGTCGTGTCGAGCATGCGCAGAGGACCCGTGATGCAACGCGTCAGGCTGAACTCCACGCCGGTCGCCGTGATACGCAGGCTCTCGTTTCCTGGACTCTGCGGCGCACCGGCGGGCGTGAACGACAGGCCGGGGATCAGAGTCATATGGGACAGCTCGACCGCCCCCAGCGACGCACCTACCGGATCCGGAACAACGTGAAGCGGTACCCCTTCAATGACCAGTCCGTTGAGATTGACGCGCGCGTCGGCGCCGCCTTGAATCTCGATTGGAGCCGCCGCACGCAGGATCGGCCGAATGCCGTCAGCAGCACGCAAACCGACCTCCGTGCCTTCCGCAGCGATGATCGTTGCGGGTGCCGCAAAGACGTCATTGACCGTGATCTCAACGATGCCGCCATCAGGCTGAAGTGCGTCCAACGCATCCTGCAGAGTGGCATGTTCGACGCTCGGAAAAGCAATCACCGGCGTTCCGCCAGCCGGCGATGCCAAGCTTGCGGCACGATTGTACTCACCGCCGCCGATAGGCGCGGGAAAGGCCTGGTGATAAGTAACGCGGACTTCGCCGTCTTCCGGCTGCGGGAAAGCCATTCGGCCCAGCTCCGGATCGACGCGCACCAGCGCGTTGGGCGCCGGAACTTCAGGCGCTGGTGCGCCTTCGAGATCAGCCAGTTCGCCCGGATCAATGGGGTCGTGGGGCGAATGGTTCCAGCCGGGCGCGTCGTCGGACAAGTCGCAGGCTTCGATCCGGGTGACAGGGATGGCGGTGCCATCCACGAAGATCTCAAAACTACGCAGAGCGCCGGTCGTTGTGCGGCCATACCAGAGGCCCGGGTCCTCGTGCAACACCCGTCGCGTAATGGCACCCGGCACGTTGATCGGTTGCGCAAGGCTCTCGATCTCCGTCTCGGCCTCCTGCCGGTTGACGAGCTGGCGCGGCGCACCGAGGGGATCGAAAAGATAGCGCCGTCCATCGACCTGCGTGGTCGGCACAGACGTCAGGCTCTGTGCTTCCAGCCGCCAGAGAAAAATGCCGATGTTGGGCAGATTGTGCTTGCCGCCGGAACTCTTGCGGCCTTCGCTTTGCGTGATCGAACGCACGTCCACCGAGCGTGTGACCGGGTCGAACGCCTGCCCCAAGGGTTCGAAGGTCAGCGGATCGTGAAGGTCAGGTGTTGCATGATGTAAAGGACGGATGTGATTCATGTGCTGGCAGGTCGCCACCAACTGGAAGTACTCGACGACGCGAGCCGGCCAGCCGGTCACGTCGCGCGCCAGTTGCTCCAGGACAGCCGCGGTGCCTTTGCGCCGGCGGTAACCAATGGTATTGGCCACCTCGGCCCGGCTGCCCGCCGTCAGCCCCTCTACGGGAAAGAGCGTGCGATAGCCGATGACGCCGCCGATGTAGGGCGCCGCCCAGGGCGCACAGGTCTCGATAAAGAGATCGTCGAGCAGCTGTTCGATGTTCTCTTCGACCACGGCGCCCTCACGCGCCAGAATCGCGATCAGCGCACGCAAAGGTTCGCCCTCGTCCGCATCGCGCAGCCGGTGGACGGCGGGTAGAAGCTGATAAAGCGTGTCAGCGTTGATCCGGTTCATGCCATCACCTCCAGCAGGTCGAAGGGTTCTGGCGAGAGCGTCAGAATCTCTGCTGGCAACAGCGAACCGTCGCTACCCCGCCGTCCAGCCTGTGAGACCAGGAGACGATGGTCCGTAGGATTATCTTGCGGTGTGGTCTCGCGGTAGAGCCGGTCGATATCGACCGCGACCACGCCTCCAACTTCATGGGCACGCGCGGCGATGTCGCTCAAAGCTACGGCCTGGGCAAAATCCCTGCGGTCGAAGCTGAAGGCGTCCCGCAAAGCAGCCTCGACATCGCTCAACACAGTCGTGGAGTCATAGGCCTTATCCACAGCGACCTTCAGACCCAGACGGAAATTGGCAGGCTGATAATCGATCAGATCGAAGGTTACCAGCGGGTCTCCGTAAGTCCGGTAAGCCTCGAGGAGCGCAGAAAAAACCGGACCGTCGCTGGGAATCTCCACGCCGTCATCGCCCGCAACCGTTACGAGGATCCGGCGCGTTTCGCCCTGCCAGATCCAGCGCGCGTCCGCCTTGGCGATACCGGGAAAACCTAGCGCGAAATCCCGATAGTCCGTGACCGAAACCACGCGCCCCAGGGTGAGTGTGTAGATCGGCGCATTGCGCCGCGCTGCGCTTGAGGTTTCCGCATTTGCGCCGCCGCTCGATGGCAGTGGATTGACCACCTCGCGCAAACCTAGGGGGCGATCGAGCGCAAGCGAGAGCTGACCGGACTTCAGATTGCCCGCCTTCCCAAGGCCCTTGCGGTATTCTGCCTGGATGTTGTCCCGGCCAGCCGGTGGCCGCGCGCCAGAGATACCATCGCCAAAATGGATTGTCGTTTCGCCAGCGTCGGACAAAGAGGTGGCAAATACACGCTCGTCCGGCTGACGCGCGTAGAGGTTCGGCACCTCATCCCACTCGACACCGTCGACCCGCAGCTCCAGCGTGGAAGCCACGCCGTTCTCGGTGGCGGCCACCAGATGCGTGACGGGGTTTTGCTTTAACAGCGCGGTTTGGAAAGGACGGGAAGGATCGCCGCCACCCAAAATGTCCGCGACGCTCTCCCCATGCGATGCGGTCGCCACATTGGCATGAATAGAGAGGTCACGCCTGTCGAATGCCTGCGTCAAAGCGTCCCGTAGGATAAGACGCGAATGGGTCGCATCCACGACCTCGACCCGATCGAGGACCGCGGTTTCGGCAACGATCTCGGCAGTTTCCTCCGCAACGACGGTCTCGAAATCACTCTGCGGGCCATCCACCTGACCGATGAAACCATCCGCATCCATCAGCTCCCAGGTAAAGACACCTGGATTGCCGGGAATTGGAATAGGTTCCGAAACAAGCGCTATACTTTGCCCCTTGTCGAGCGCGCGGGTCTCTCCGCTTACCGCAGTCAGGATAAGATCGTCGCTCAGCGCTCGCAGCGCCGCACGACGCCCCGCAAACATCAGCAGGCGACCTTCGGGCAAGTCCGTTGCGGCAATGTCGAGTTCGATCGCGTTACCAAAGACCGGATCGATCAAAGGTGTTTCGGCGAAGACAACTTCCTCGCTGCCGCCGTAGACCGAAACCCGACGGTATTCGGACCGGAAAGTCGTTAGACCTTCAGTGCTGTCGAGCGTAAGCCGGGATGCCTTGCCACTGATGGCATAGCGCGCCTCACTGTCGTCCTGCGCCTCCACAATCTTGTAGAGTTCAGCATATCCGCTCGGCAATGTGAGAACGGCCCAGCTATCCTGCACGAATTCCTTGTAAACCGCGTCGAGCGAGATCTGATCGCTGCCCGGAAAACTGTAAGACCAGTCACCGACGTTCGTGGCAGAGCCCTGGATCCGCGAGGGCGAACTATAGGTTGGCCCATCGCCAATCACGATAACGAAAGGCCCTTCCGTATAACCGAAGCTGTCACGCTGTTCGCTGGATAGAACGCGTGGATGGGGCGCGTTATACCCGAAGAGCGAAGCACGTTGGCGCATAACGTAGAAGCGATGATCCACCTGCGCCGGTAGCCCCGGCGGCGTGTCCGAACCCAAAGGCTGATCCCAGCGGACACGGGTTTTATTGAGATCGGGATGGGGATCGACTTCCAGGATCCTCCGGAAATCCCAGAGTTCGGACCCCGGATCGTAATCCGGCGCTTTCGGATCGCCGCGCTGACGGCCGACAATTACGATGGCATCGCCGACCTGAAGCGTGGGCAAGCCTTCCAACCAGGTTTCCAGATCGTCGTCGACAGGTACGATGCGGCGGTTCTGACGCGGGCGCAGGCGGTTCCAGGCAACACGGGCCTGGAAGGTCTCTAGTGTCTCGAAGGTTTGCGGTTCTTCGTCGGGGCCCGGCTGACTTTGAACGCGCGTTCCGGCCGGCACCGCCAAATCAGCAACGTCCGCTTCGGCGCCCGGCGGATCGTCCATGAGAAAAACGAGATCGGTCTCGGCGGCCGAACCGGGATGCAGCCGGTAGCCGATCAAGCGCGCGATCTCACCCACCGAAAGCCGTTCGGGCGCAGTCTGGATATAAGCCTCGTTGGCATGACGTTCCTGATAAAAGCTCAAGACGTCGCAAACGCTCGCCCAGGCATCGATCAGGGCGATTGTGAAATCGTCATCCTCACGTGTGCCAAGACCCAGCAACTGCGGATGGGATGAGGATGCAAGGCTCGCCAGCATCGAGGCTTTGAAGCGGCCATGGTCCCCAACCCGATAGGCGATCGCGGAAAGATTAGGTCGATTGACGACCGATTGCAGTGTCGAAAGCGTGGTGCCGTCGCAACATTCGCAGGTGCTGCCAGAGGTCGGCTCCAGATCCGGTTGACCTATGTGGATAGGGGCATCGCTCACTTGCCACCTCCCATTTCTAACGTAATAGAACCTCGCTCGGGGAAGTTGGGATCGTTTTCGAGCTGTGCGATTTCGAGCCGTCCGAGCTCGATGACACCGTCCTTGAGAGGCGTCGTTGTCGTGGTGCCCCGCCGCCGGAACCGCGTTGCCTTGACGGAGGTGACGCCTTCCACTGCCATCACGGCCGCGTAGATGGGACTGAGATAAACCGCTTCGCCGAAGCTCAGATTATCCGGATGGAAATGCCCGAGCGTCCCGTTGCTGCTCCGGCCAGTGCCGAGCACCTCCAGAACCTCGCGCCGGACTTCCGAGCGGAAGTGGTCCGGGCTGGCGCAGACAAAGAGACCCAGCTCTAAGGCAACAAATCTGGGTGAATCGATCTCCAGGTCGTAACCGGCCATCCGGAAGCGGTCGAGGAACAGACGTAAATCCGCTTCGAACTCCGGCGTCACAGGCCGACCGCCGAAGCGGTCTATCGTCACGAAGACGGTATGTCCGTGACCGTTCCAGCGAAAAGTCGCCGCCGCGCGCTGCACATCAGGGTGCCGGCGGGCAACGTCAGCATAGTCTTCGGGTGTCACTGCCCGTTCCTGACGCCGGTAGGCATAGGGCGCGGCCTGACGCACCTCTTCCATGCTCTCCGGGTCGACGCCGCCCGTGGCAGGTAGAGGATTGCGGATGGCGGCAACACCGCCCTGATCGGTGACCAGATGGCGTAAGGCGCCAGCACCTATGTTGCCCGACGCCCCGTTGCCGACCCGATAAGAAGCTGTGAAGGCGGTACGGCTGTTGGGACGGCGCCCGTTCAGATCGTCACCAAAGCGCAACCGCGCACGACCATCGCGTTCGGTTTCGACAACGAAGTGCCGGTCACTGGGGAAAGACTGCAACAGGTCGCGCCGCGCCAGCCAACGTTCCGAAGGTGTGAGATCGTCGTCGAGGCGCACTGCCGGCCGCCGATTGTCAGTTCGCTGGTCCATAGCGGCAAAGGCAGAGGGACTGGCATCGGGATCGTAGTCCGGCGACACCTGCGTCACTGGGCCGAGCGCGAGATGAGGACGGTATCGAACAGGTAGCGGAACAGGGTCGGCACGTTCGCAGGAATCGTCCGTGGTTTCTGGTACCAGGCTCAAGTGCGGTACCGGAACCCGTGGCAACTCCTCACCCGAAATCGAACGCCCGTGATCCGCCAGCACCACATTCCCGAGCGCATGCGAGACGCGCGTGACCGGCCCGCCGCCTACGGCATCATCCAGCGTCGAGGAAATGCAGAAGGGGAATGGCAAAGCATCCTCCTCCGCCCAGCGAATCTCCGTGATATCCGCGCCGGTCAGATCGTCCGTCAAACCGCTTTCCAAGGCGCAGAGCCGGACAGCATGCCGAAGCTTCGGGTCCGCATCGGCCGTCAGGCCCGTGCGCGGTCCAACCCGTTCCTCGAAAATGAGCACGTCGCCAACGGCAAGGTCGGGAAAGTTCCCCGCCAGGGTGGCGCGGGTTGCACCTTTTGGCAGGCAGCAAGCGGCGTCGCCCCATTCGTAAAAGTCCATGGCATTGTGCGCAACGAAGAGCTCTTTATCGTGCAGCGGCTCGAAGACCAGCGGCATGCGGGTCAAAACCCGCTCTTCTTCCGCAGGCGCGACCACCGGCTCGAGACCCGGCAAGCGGGTCAAAAAACGTTCCTCGTCTCGTCGAATCGTCACGCCATCCGCATCAACATCGACCTGGACCCAGACCCGCGCATTGCCGCCGTCGTGCATCCTGTAGTCGACAAGACGTGCATGGCGGCGCACAGAGGAACGGCGGCGCGCAGTCGCCAGATAGCTCTCGGTCGCGACCGCGTCTTGGGCATAACTCAGCCGATCACCCGTGAAGGCCAATAACTCGACGAGAGTGACCCCCAGATCCGCGACATTGCGTTCCCGCCAATCCGGCATGATCTGTGCCATACGGTTCAGCATGAGGCGCCGGAAGCTCTGATAGTCCTTCGCCAGATAGGAAATGTCTGGTGTGCCGGGCACATCCTCCGGACAGTCATTGCGCGGCGCACAGTCGAAATCCGTCGGACATTCGACTTTGAAAGAGAAATTGACGAGCGCGAGCAGCCGGTCGATTCCCAGCGGCGGCGACAGAGCGCCAGCCGTGGCCACAAGACGCAGGCTGTAGGTGGCATAATCGCCGTTGGAGTCCGTGCGTAAGACCAGGACATGGTCCGCTTCCGGCAAGCCCGTAAGAAAACCCGGCAGTCCTGCTTCGATCGGATCGATCAGCGTGAGATCCGGCGCATCCGCGCGGGTGATCCACTCGATCCCGATTCCCGTCACCCGCTCGCCACCGGTTAGTTCCAGGTTATCGAGCGTCAGGTCCGGCGCCGGCTTCAGAAACCGCAGCAACAGGGTCCGCTGGCGCGGCGTATTGTCCGGCGCCTCGAGGTCCAAAACCTCGATGAAATCGATCCCGTTGAGAACCGGATCCGCCAGCACCAGTTCGCGGCGGCGGGCGTCGCAGCAATGATAGATCACGGGCCGCCCTCCATCTCGAATTCCGCCAGTTGCTGCGTGTCGTCACTCAGAAGGCGATAGGCGATGCGAATGCGCAGCGCGGAGTCCACTGCCTCGGTGCTGACCTCCTCCACCACAATCCGCTGACCGAGATATTGCTGAAGCGCACCTTTGATCATGAACTCTGCCGTCGCAGCCGCTTCCGGACTCGCGGCCGCGAAAACCAGTTGCAGGATACCCGCACCGAACTCCGGCCGGTTCACCCGCTCGCCCGGAGACGTAAAGAGAATCTGTTCGATCAGATCGCGGACGTGCTCGCCTTCGCTGACCGTCGCCGTTCGATCGCGCCCGTCGAAGTGATATGGAAAATCGATCTGCATGACTTCAGGTCCCAATCACACGGGTCTGCGCCTGAACGGGCAGCATTGGCGTGCCGGTCGGCACACAGGTACTGACGCTGTCCTGCAGAACCACCGGCGCGCCACCCGCGAAGACTCTTGTCGCGGCAACCACGAAGGTCCCCGAAACACAGGGTCCATTGCCGCCAGGCGGCACGAAGCCGCAACCTGCGATCACCCAAGGCGAGGTCTGTGTCACCACCGGCTGGCCGGACAAGAGCACGCGCGGGAAAGGCGTCGTCGGGGTCGCCTGACCGCCGTGACTGCAGGTGACAGTGGCGCCGAGATGAAGCATGGGTCCTGGCATGATCGACGTCTCCTTACACCACGGTCAAAGCGCCGTTGTTGATGGTCACGGCCGGTCCGGTCATCACGATGGAAGCCCCCTTGCCGTTCTGGATGTAGATCCCGGTGTCGTTGACGATGAGCGACGCACCGGTCGCGGTCTTAAGCACGATTCCACCTGTCGGGCCGGGCAAGTCCGTTACCGTGATGCCGTTTTGCAGCAAGGTCTGGATCGTCACCGCGGACATACCGGGTGGCGTCAGCTGATGCAGGACCGGCACCTCAGCCGCAGAACCGAAGTAGCAGCCAGTCCAGATCGGATAGTCGGGATCGCCGCGCTCGAATTCGATCCAAACGCCAGCCCCGATCGGTGGCACGGCGATGCTCCCCGTCTGAATGCCCGCCATGGGGAAGCAGGGCATGGCCCAACTCGTGAGCGCAACCGACGAAACATCGGGCACAATGGCCTGAATGCGGCCCGTCAGCATAGGATCGACGTTGTTGACCACCGTGCCGCGATATTTACCGAAGTAGGTTTCTGTCATGCCGGCACCGATGCTTGTGTGGGCAAAAGCCCGTTGCGTTTCAGGGTGAAAGACTGCTTGTAGGCGCCGCGTGTGAGCTCATGACTCACGCTTTCCACATAGTGAACACCGTCAAAGGCCCCGCCTGCGCCGCGCACGCCGACCAGCGAACGCGCCCGCAGGATCTGGCCGTAGCGCACCACATCGATCTTGCCCCTGCCCGATACGGCGTCGGAGTGCTGCGCTGCGTGGGCGAAACCCCGCACCACCGCTTCAAAGGGATTGAGCCGCGCGGTATCCCGCAGACGGGCGATTTTTGGCGGTAGAGGTGGAATGGCTCCCAGCGGCGGATGGAAGGGGATCGCCGAAGGGATCGGGATAGGTATCGGTGCCTTGGTCAACTGGTTCTGAATGAAGACAATCGGGATCTCCGTGCCGTCCTTGTTGAAGGTGAAGCTGAGTTCCTCGGCATTTGTCGGGCTGCCGGATTCGATGGTAAGCGCCGGCTGCACTTCTCCGATCCGCACTTCCGGTCCCCAGTAGGCGAAGCTGGTGGCCGGCGCCGGACCCGGTTTCATGAAAAAGGTATAGCCGGCTTCGCGCGCCAGCATCCGGATGTAAGCGAGATCCGAATCCTGATGCCGGGGTAGCTTCTCTGTGGGCAGTGGCGGTCCCTCCAGCGACGGAATCACCTGCGGGATCACCCCAAGCCAGGCATACTTCGCCAGGATCAGGTTGACCCGGACGAAAGGCGGCATCGCCACATAGGGAATGCCTGAAAAGTCGAACAGCTCCATCGTTGCGGTCAGATCGCGGCCCATGACCTTTAGCATCGCCGGATTTTGGCCGCTGCCGGGGCTGAGTTCAGTGCGCGTCACGACGCCGTTGATCAAAGGCGTGGCGCGGCCGTTGACAGTCGCGATCAAAGCGACGCGCAGGATCGGCAGGGCCGAGCCGCCGGCCAGCAAAAAGATCGTGTTCAGCGGCGAGTCTTTTTCGAGCGCGAACATGAGGTCGAAGCCACTAGGGGTCTCGCCGGAATTCTCCTGAATGTTGACCGATTGCAGAGCATCGACCACGGCACGCGGCGCGGCCACCGGGACGCCGGGGCCGAACATGACGGAAAGGTCGATGCCCTTGATCACGATGCCTATCCCTCCTCGGGTCCCGGTACGCCAGCGGGCAGAGTGATGCGTAGCGCCGTTCCTTCTTCTTCCAGCTCCTCGGCCCAGAGACTTCCGTTCGCGTCGCAGAGCATCCAGAAGGCTTCGGGATTACCGATTTCCCCGGCGGCTATTTGATCCAAACGCTCACCCTGACGGATCCTGCGCAGGCGCTGGATGTGAAAGGCTTCTGGCTGCGGCGCGAAGCGACGGCGCAGGTAGGTGATTGCGCGACCGTCCGGTCCCGTGATGACGCTTGTCGGAACCCCATGGTAACGGCTCTCTGGTGGAAAGTCGGTGCGTTCGACGATTCCCGCCTCGAACATGGCCTGAATGGGATTCTTCATGGCAAGCCTCCGATGCCGAACGCGGAGAGCGGGCCATCGGCCGAACGGGAGGCCAGTTGCTGCTTACCTTGCAGATAGGCCATGAAGAGGCCGCTGCCGCGATGTTTGAAACCAAGATCGTCGACGCTGAGAACACGCAGGCTGAGACTCACCTTGGCCCGAATCGGATTCAGTGCCGGATCGAAAAATTCTTCGGTGATAGAGAGTTCGGTGAGGCGTACCGGCACGATCCGGTTGCGGCTCCAAACGAAAAGCGCAAGGGGTGTCTCGGCCGGCGTGATTTCAAAGCTACCGGCGTCGGACTGGGCATTCTGCCGTTCGAGCTGGGCGACCGTTGGATGCAGCAGCGTCTCCATAGCCGAGAGAGCCGGAAAGATACCTGCTTCCACGGCATCCGCATTCTCGTTTGGAAACTCCAACTGGTCGGTCGCGTCGAGTTCCGCCTCGAGCGTTATGGTCTCGACCGCCGGTCCGGTCAGACGCAAAGGCTGCGACCGATCGGGCTCATCCTGAATGGACTGGACCTGCAACGAGCGTTTCAGGGTCTCTGCTGCGTACTGCAGCGTGATGATACGCTCGATAGCGCCGCTGTCCGGCTCGATGAGAACCAGACCGGCACGTGTCAGTCTTGGGGAGCGTGGAAAGCCTGTCATTGTTTCACGAAGCTCCTCGGCCGACTGAATCGGACGCCCTGTTGATCCAAGGAATCTGGAGTGGTTTGGAACCTATGCTTCACTTCGGTTTCTCCGTACGTTTCAGGTCCCTGCCGGACGGCTGGACATGCGGATTGGCCAGAGGGAATGAGTCTGCATCGGGACCGATGATGTTGGGATCGCCAAAGATGAATTCCGGCGCCATGCCGCAGAGCGGATCCTGGTCGTTGCAGTCGGCCGTTTTTTCCTCGATTGGCTTGCGGTCCCAGGCCCCGCGCAAACGCTCGAGCATCCCTGCGTTTTGGGGAATGTAAGATGTCTTGAGAGGCTTTGCCCGTTCCTCGAGCTCCTGGATGGGGAGGTCGTCAAGGCGCGCCGCGAGGCAGGCATCGAAGTCCCCGCCAACCAGCGCACAGATATCCTGGTCGTTCATCGAAGCCGCTGTGCGATGGTCCTCCATCTTCGACTGCGAGGCCAAAGGATCCAGTGCCCGCACCATCTGCTCGCGGAACCAGAACAGCCGGTGATGCCAAATCATGTTTTTATTGCCGGCGTGGGCTTCGATGTAATTGTAGCGATCCTTGAGACCGAGCAGGTGGTGAGCTTCGTGCGCAATGGATTTCGCATCGCCCACCCAATTGCCCGCAGTCGTCCATTGCGAGGGATCAACGCCAACTGTGAAGACGTCCTTTCCGCTGTGCTTCACAAAATCGATGTCGAGGGTGTAACCATGCGTCGAGGATTCGATTTCGATGGCATCCTCGATCTGCTCTGTACGATCCACATCGGACTGCTTTCCAATCCCTTGCGGGCGCAGTCGGACCTTCATGCGCACCACGACGCGCGTGGGATCACTCCTGTCGATCTCAAACAGCTTGCCATGCCAGCCCACCAGCTGTTCGAAGTTCGGCTCCGAAGCCGTTGCAATTGCCTCTTCTACACCGGTTAAGGCGTCGGCCGTTGGGTCAGTCAGCCGTTTCACTTCATTCTCTGCCGCTTCTTTGGTCTTTTCGCGGTTCTCTGCCGCCAGTTTCTTACCGGGGCGTTTTTTGGTATCGAGCAGAAGGTGCAGCTTCTCGATGTAATACATCGGACAGGCGCTGCCCCTTGCACCGTCGATAATGTGTCGGGCAATTTCGCGCGCCTCGGCGTTGAGTTTCTTTTTGTAGGTTTTGTGCTCCAGCGCCTCAGCAGCCCTTGTTTCGAAATCGTCCATCGAGCCGTCCGGAATTTTCTCCGGGTCGCTGGGGCAGGTGCGTCGGATGGTCCAGGCGCTTTTCTGTTGGAAGGTATGAGCCAGCTCATGCGCAAGAAGATGCCGGCCTCGTGCTGTTGCCGGCTCATACTGCCCGGACGCAAAAGCGATATGATTTCCTAGCGTATAGGCGCGTGCGTTGATGCCACGCGCCGCCGATTGCGCCTCGGGGCCCGTGTGCAGACGAACGTGAGAAAGGTCTCGGCCGAAGCGGGGTTCGAAGTAATGTCGGTCCGCGCTCGAAAGCGGGCGTCCCCCAGCTGCAGTGACTCTCTCAGCCCGTCGAACGGCTATAGGCTGTGTTCCTGCGGCGCCAAGCGAGGCAGGTTTGGCCTGAAGCGTTTCCTCTTCGTCCTCCGCGCTTTGCCGTTGGACGAGCGGTGTTGTGGAAACTGGCGCGGCGGTTTCAGCCACAGAGGACGGATCATTGGAACGCGAAAGGATCTGATCTGCGATGCGGTCGGCTTCCTGTTCGTAGCGGTCCCCAGGCGCGCCCAGGGTTAGCTTTCCCTGGATGCCCATACGGCTCGCGCGCGTGCACGGACTGCAGCGTCCGTTTACACCTGCCGCAGCGCCGCAAACGCAGGATCGTTGCAGACTGCTGGCAACCGCAATCGCGGTGTCGCCGTGGGCCGTTGCCGTCTGTGCGACCGCGCGATTCATCCCGCCTCCTCCAAGACGAAGGCCGCCGAAAAAACCAGGTCCGCGTTCCGCAGATCGTCGGGATTAATCTCTGCCGCAAACATCTGGCCGATGCGGTTCCAACGCTCAGCTTCCGGGCTTTCCGAAGGGACGTAGACATAAAGCGTACTGTCGGCCAGATCGCCGGACAGGATCTTGATTCCCGCCGCGTCGTACTGACCCGATGTGCCGTCCATGAAATCGTCGAACAGAGCATCCTGCTGATAGTCAGTGATTTCGAACGTCAGTTTCATACTTTCTCTTTCTCAAGGCCGGCCAAGCTCCGGCGAGTTCATGCGTAGGCCTGATCGCTCCGGGGCATCGGAAAGTCGCCAAGCGGCGGACAGGCGAAAGGACCGGGCACAACGGTTTCGCCGTCATAGGTTCGTCCACCCGGGATGCGGGTCCGGCCTTTAGGACTGTAATGCGGCGAGGCCTGCATCTGTTGGCGGATAAAGGCTTCGTTGACCTGCCCGTCGGCGGTTCGGTAGCCCTTGACAGTCTCTGGCCAGCCCCGGTCAATGGCCATCTGCTCGGTCGCGATACGCGCCTGGATTTCACTTTCCAGACCACGGGGACCGGTGGGCGACTGCCGATGGATCCAGTGCTGCATTTCGTGGAACAACACCTCGACCATCTTGCGTTCGGACAGGCGTTCGTTGATCCGGATAATGCCGTGTTTGGTTTTTGGATCGATAAAGGTGTTCCCGCCCAAACGGGTCGAGAGATCGACTTCTTCGATCGTACCGTCATCGAGACGCCAGCGGTCCGTGGCCTTGCGGAAAAAGCGGATCTCAACATTGTCGGCATCGATCCGATTCAGAATGGATGCAGTATCGGAGCGCCGGCACATTTCCATCATCGCCATGAACAGCTTCATATGCGGTGAAGCAGCCATCGGACCGCCCGCGCCGCCACCAGCCTTTGCACCGGCTTTTCCAGGCGCTTGAGCCTGACTGGATGGCGCACGCCGGATAACACCACCGCGGGATTGCTGCAGCGTATGGACCAGCTCATGCGCCATAAGACGCCGGCCGTCCTGAGTCTGGGGCGCGAGTTCACCAGGTGCGAAGGCGATATGGTTCGCCAGGGTATAGGCACGTGCATTGATGGCGCGGGCAGCCGTGGCCGCTTGTGGCTCATCGTGAATGCGCACGGCCGAGAGATCCGTCCCAAAGCGAGGCTCGAAGTAGGACCGCATAGCTGAGGAAAGTGGGCGGCCACCGGATGAGACGGCCCGCGCTGCGGCCTGCGCCGCCCCAGAGGTTTGCAATGAGCCGCCCGCTGTCTTTGGCTGCAGCATCTCCTCCTCTTCTTCCTCAGGCTGGCGCTGCAAGGTCTTGTCTGCACCATTTGACGAACCAGGCACCGCTTTCATCTGCAGTTCATCTTCCTCGTCCTCAAGACTCTGGCGCTGCAAGAGAGGCGAAACTGTCAAACCCGCCCCAGCCGACAAAGACTGCCCGGAGACCACCTGCTCGGCGATGAGATCCGCTTCCTGTTCGTAACGATCGTTGGCCGCACCGATCTTGACGTTCGAGCCCAGCCCGAGTTTTTCATTTGTTGCGCAGCTCCCGCATTTGCCCGAAACGCCCGCCTGCGCGCCGCAAGCGCAAGCCCGCTGAATCTTCGGGCTGACGGCGGGGTTGGAGTTGGCTTCGGTGACTGACTGACGTGACTGCAGACTCATGCCTTACCTCCCCCGACGATCTGGATCCTGACAAAGATGTGGTCTTGCCATATCGTCATCGTTTGATTGCTCCATAGGCGGCCTGCGCCACGGCGCGCCCCAGCTTTGCTTCGGACCCTTGACCTTGAATCCTTTCAGCTTCAATCCGCCCGAGCGACAAAGGTCCCGAGTCACGCAACACGACTCCTCTCTGCTGAAGCAGAGGTCCCAATTCCCTTTCAATCGATGCAGCCAGGTCTTCACGCGACAGCCGACCCTCGGAGAGCGTGACCCGGTCGATATGCAAGGTGATCCGGCGGCGGCTCATCGCAGACCTCCGAATTCGGCCGCAGTGAAGGGTTTCTCAAGCTTGGCATACTCACGTTGCGCAGCGCTCAGAATGTGGGCGGGCGTCACGGGGCCGTTTGAGCTGGCTGCAAGAAAACTCGCGTTGAGCGCGACCGAACGGATGGAACCGCCGGAGAGGTTCATGCGCGCAAGGCGCGCGGGATCGAGTCCCTCCACCGGCGTGGCATCTGGAAAGATTCGTGCCCAGATCGTCGCCCGCGACGCCGCATCGGGGAAGGGAAACTGGACGACGTAGCGCAGCCGGCGCAGGAACGCGCTATCGAGAGCCGACTTCTGGTTGCTCGTCAGAATCGCAAGGCCGGGATAAGCCTCCATGCGTTGCAAGAGATAGCTCACCTCGATGTTGGCGTAGCGGTCGTGACTGTCCTTGACCTCACTGCGTTTGCCAAAAAGCGCATCGGCTTCATCGAAAAGGAGGATAGCCCCGCCGCCCTCAGCCGCAGAAAAGATGCGCGACAGATTCTTTTCAGTCTCGCCGATGTATTTGCTGACGACCTGACTAAGATCGATGCGGTAAAGATCCAACTCCAAGCGGTTGGCGATGACCTCTGCAGCGAAGGTCTTTCCGGTTCCCGAAGGTCCGGCAAAGAGCGCGGCCGCACCCAGTCCGCGCGGGCTCTTACTCTTCCAACCCCAGGCGTCACGAACCCGCCAGGATTCCCGCACATGATTTGCGAGATCGCTCAAAAGCGAAAGCTGCGACGACGGTAGAACCAATTCATCCCATTCGGCGTGGCTTTCGATCCGCTCGGCCAACCCGTCGAGCCGACGGCGGCCTTGCTCCCGTGCTGCCTGCCAGAGCCGTCCGAAGAGTTTATCCGGTGCTACCGGCGTGCCGTTGATCGAAAGCTCCACAGCCGCAGACACACCGTCCCGGTCGAGAACAAACTGCTCGGACAGACGATCAAGTCCGGTTCCTATTGCGTGACCTTGCGGTCCAAGGCTCTCCTGCCAAATCGCCTTCCTTTCCCTGGCATCGGCTGCGGGAATTTCGACTCGTAACTTCGGACCGCGTTCAGGCACAGGAGGATCTTCGGATGTGATCGCCACCAATCCGGCGAGCATGTCCGCAAGCCGCGCTGCCTGCGTGGCAGCGGCTCCCGAATCATTGCAATCGATCAGAAGAGAGCCGTTAGACAAGGCCATCTCCCGGTCGAGGTAAACCGCCAAGGCGTGGCGCTGTATCGAGTCCGAAGGTATATCGACAGCGTTGACCCGAAAGAGACTGAGCTTCAGATCGCCCGCGGCTTCGGCAAGCGCTTTACGAGCCGCCATGCCATCGCGAGACGCAAGCAAGAGGACCGGCACGCGGTCCGCTGGCGACCAAGCCTCGACCAGCCTTCTGGAAAGCGACTTGTCTCTTCTCTCTGTCTCTTGATCCGTAGATGTCTCAACACGTGAGATCAGTCCTTCGAGGCGCGCATCCAGATAATTCAAGCCCATGAGGAAGTTCAGCACACGCTCATCGACCTCGAGGTGACGATGCAAAAAGGGCCCCGCGCCGACAACTTCAATGAGGCGGCAGCGGCGAAGGGGAGCAGCTGGACAGAGAGCATCCCAGCCCGCGGCTCCGAAAAGCACCTGCGCAAGAGAAACATCAGGCTGGGGCTTGCCGGTCGCTTTGACGATTCGATCCGACAGAGCCGCGTCAAGTTCAGCACCGGCCGCAAGGCACAGAACGCCCCGTTCTGTCGGCGTCAACCGAAAGAGCCCGACCAAAGCGTCTAACGCCGAACCGCTTGTCTCCAACAAGGATGGAGTAACCTCTGTTCCATCGGCACAGGCCGCAGACAGTCGTTCACCCAGCAGCGCGCAGTCCCTTGCGAAAGCGGCCCGCATCTCTTCGACGGCCATCACAACCGCCTCTTGATCCTTGTAAGGGCCGCTCATGGAATCGTAACCCTTTCCAGAACCGGTGGTTCGGCTTGCCGGTCGATCACAGGACTATCGATCCCATCGACACGCAAACGGACTGGCAGCTCCGAGCCTGAAACCAAACCCGGGAAGACGGCCTGTACCTGGTCAATGGCCGTCACCGGAGACTCCAGTTGGGCAGTTTCCTGGCCGATGAGGATCGCAACGCTCTGACCCGGTCTGATGACAGGCTCGCTTGTCATGGTAATCGCGGTTCCGCCTGGGTCCGGCGCCGCCGAGGCCGTGCTGGCGGGCGCCAGCGCAAGAGGCAGCGCATTGGAAAAGGTCTCGCGCCCCTCGGAATCAAGAACGCGAACGTCGATCGAATAGGCGCCGATCCGCCAGGCACCTGGGTCATTCCCAGATCCAGCAAGAGGATGCGCCGCCGCCAAAGCGGCACCGCTGGGCAGGTCCACCAACAGACGGTTAGGCGCAGCCGGCGCCAGGGGCACCAATTCCAAGACAATGCCGGTTCCCGGTTCGGTGAAACGGACGGTCGCGTCGCCACCAGCGAAAGCGAAACCTTCAATCGCAAGCCGGCCGCCCAGTCGCATCACGGCTTGACCATCCAGAGGCTCAACGCTCAAGAGCGTCGGCACAGTCGGTAGCAAGTCCGGTCTGAGAGTCACGCCGGGATCGCGGCGCGTGACCGGATCGATCGGCCCGCCGCGGCTGAGAACGGGAAGCGCCGGACGGGTCGGCAGTTCGCGTTCGATCAGCACGAGCGACACGTCATAAGCAACGGTCGTACGATAGCTGGCCTGCAGTGCCGTCCACATCTTGGACATGTCATCCATCGACAACGTGCGCGGTGTAATCTTGATCAGTTCGATCTGATCAGCGATCTCGGCCGCCTGGATGACGCCTAGATCATCGGGCAGGATGTCGCCCGATACGGCACCGGCCAGTGCGGCCCGGATCCGCTCGCGCGGCAGGATTGCCAATTCGTGGAACAGCTGCATGGCGTAGCCCAGCAGGATCTCGGCGTGCAATTCTTCACTGGAGACGGCAGTCAGCATGTAGTGCAGATCCAGAGCCAGTCTCGGACGACAAAGAAGACGCCCTTCGCCGTTCCGGGTCGGCAGATCGCTGTTGCGCAAAGCCTCGTTTGGAGTCACCCGATGCAGAAAAACGTTGAGCTGTGTGGCCTGGCTATCGTCGTTCTCGCTAACCACGCGATCCGGAGGAAGGGCCGTCACCGAAAAATCGGCACCTAAAACCTGACTGACATCTCCATTGATCAGAGCATCGTTCAACAGATCCTTGAGCAGCTGCGTGACGGCGGCGATGGCGAGTACGTTGCTCATCCGGCACCTCCGCGGCTTTTGAGATAGTCCCCAAGCGCCGTCATCTGCGCGCGTGGCTGCCGTCGGCGTTGCGGAGTCGCTTGAGGCGCAGGATCACTTCGCACGTCGATGCGGCCGATGTGGATCACGATCTCTGGCGGCTCCTGCGCTTGTTGGGCTTCCATCTTTCCTGATCCGGAATGAGCGGCAGGCGGCACAGGCACTCCACCAAGCTGGAAGAAGCCCTCCGCTGTCGAGCCGGACTTCGTCTCAGGAGAAAGAAGCGGCTTTGGCGGTGGGCGAACCTCAAGCCGCTCCGAGGGTGCTTCCTCAGCAACCCTGTCTTTGCTTCCTCGTTCGCGCTCAATTCTTGGGTCGGCTGGGACGAGCACGGGTTCTGGCAATGGTCTTGTTTGGGTTGGCGCCGTCTCATCGGAAACAGAACCACTCGGAATCACCGGAGTTTCTAACGTGGCAGAGGCAGAAACAGGCCGAGTCGGCATAAGTGCTTGTGGGACCCGCCTCTCCGCCGGCGGCGCCGCGGGAGCTGGAAGTTCTTTCCTTACAGGAGAGGGCGCAGGCGTGATGCGTGAGGAGGTCTGTTGCTGTACCTCAGGGGCCGGAGTATCTGCAGGCGCCAACGCAGCGGTCGAGACCTCGTTCGGTCCTTCTGTCGAGGCGCCCCACTCCTCGACTGGCGTTTCGAAGCGCGACGCAATCCGGGGACTGAGCCTCGGTTCGACCGTGCCCTTTCCGCGCGCGATCAGGCGTGTCAGAGCGCTCATCATCCGCCCCTCGCAAGCGAGAGGTAGGCCGCGCGTCTTGGCGGCGTCATCGAGAGGATATCTGCCTCGGACCAACTGAAGGCGGCGGCGATCTCGGCTACCTCGCCCAAGATGCGCCGAGCAGCAGATTCAATCTCTCGCCAAAGATGGTCGACGACGTCGAGCTGCTCCGTCCAGGAGGCCGCACAGTCGGTGCAGGTCAGGGCTATGTTGAGTTCGCCCTCAGCTTCGCGCGCATCAATCAGAGCGTCCAATTCTCGGGTTGTCTCTTCGCCAAGCTCGCCGGAGAAACGGGCGAGCTGCTCGCGAACGAAAACAGGCACCTCGCTCTCCGCTAACAAAGACGCGGCGGCAAGATCGCGGCTGTTCAGTGGGCGCAGTTCGATCTGCGTTCCGGCAAGCTGCAACGCTTCTGGATCGCGGCTCGGAAGAGACGCTGCGAGCTCGAGAACGTCGAACTCGACCTCCATCTGTGCGCCGCATTCGGGGCAGCTCGCAACCGACCCAAGACCTGATCCGAATGTCGCGCCACGCAGCTGCAGAAGTCGCCGGTCCCGCTCCGCCAAAGGCAAAGCCGGGAGGTCAGCTTCGTCTCCTGCCGCCCAGAGCAGCGAGAGTGCACGATCCAGCGGCGCGCGGCCGGTCCCGGTCTCCCAGGCGGTTATGATTTCCGATGCTGTCAGAGCGAACGTCATGTCATCTCACCGGTTGATGGATCGACCCAGACCTCCTGAATCAGATTTCGCCCGAATCAAGCGTCGAACGACGGCTCGGTCGGTTCGGTTACCTCGACATCGCGGATCCAGCCCTCGTTCTCGAGCTTGATCGTTTGGATCGCGATTGCATTGGCATTGGCATCCAGTTCGGGCAGAGCCTGATACTCCGACACCCAGCAACGAAAGACCTTGTAGGCAATCGCAAGCTGTCCGGCTTCGTTGTACATCTCGATGGTGATGTCCTTGCGGAAATCGGCCAGAGAGACTTCGGCTCCAAGGCCGGCCTCGACGTTCCAGACTTTCTTCGCCCAGTTCTCGAACTCCGGATCGTGCGTGACGCCCCGCTCCAGCGTGATAGCCTCGAACTTCGTACGCCCGGGTGATTTGCGGCTGGTAGAGCTGTCACCGCCGACCCGGTGCTCCACCACTTCGGTGCTGAGCTTCAAAGCCCCGACCTTGCAGACACCGGCCACATAGCGGTTGTCCCACCGAACCCGGAACTTGAAGTTCTTGTAGGGGTCGAAGCGCTGCGGATTGACGCTGAATTCAACCATGTCTCTTACTCCTTCGCGCTCAGGCCTGGCTCTGGCCGGCAAGTTGCTGGATTTGGATGATGACGAATTCAGCGGGCTTCAAAGGTGCAAACCCCACCAGAATGTTGACGATACCGAGATCGATGTCGGCCTGCGTCGTCGTCGAGGAGTCGCAACGGACCAGATAAGCATCCTGCGGCGTTGCGCCTTGGAATGCCCCCTGACGGAACAGGTTGTTCATGAAAGAGCCGACGCTCAGCCTGATCTGCGCCCAGAGCGGTTCGTCGTTCGGTTCGAAGACTACGAACTGGGTGCCGCGATAGAGACTTTCCTCGATGTAGAGCGCCAGGCGGCGGACCGGCACATACTTCCATTCGCTGGTCAGGGCATCCGCGCCGACCATGGTGCGGGCGCCCCAGCTAACCGAACCGAAGACCGGAAAGGTCCGCAGGCTATTTAGCCCTAGGGGATTTAGTACGCCGTTCTCGGGATCCGAAAGCACGTAGTCGAGCGCCTGAACCCCGCGCAAGCGCGCTTCAATGCCCGCCGGCGCTTTCCAGACACCGCGTGCGGCATCGGTGCGCGAATAGAGGCCGGCCATGAGACCAGAGTTGGCAAAGGGACGCGCCCTGTTACCTTGAAGCGGATCCGGCATCGACACACGCGGGAAATAAGTCACCGCATTGCGATGTCTTAAGCCGGCATTGGCCGGGTCATTGATCCAGTCGCGAGCTTCATCGAAGCTGTTTACGTTGGCATCCATATCGATGAGGATCATCGAGCGACGCTCTTCGGCGTAAGCAATCGCATTGGCGAGAACGCCGGTGTCGGTAACCTCAGGCAAGTTCAAAATGTTGAAGAGGTCAACGTCCTCAAGTGCATAGATCCCGGTCTTCTGGGCGCGCGAGCCCTGGACTTCCAGATCTGTTGGCGGAGCACCGTCCGCGCCTCCGACGGCTGATTGCTGAGCGGCAACCGTCGGTCCGACTCCGAGCTGGTAAGCGGCAACGTTTTCGAACTCATTCCCGCCATCGAGGCCGAGGGCTGTCGCGCCACCGTCGCTGAAAGAAAAGCGCAGTGACGAATCCGCTCCACCCGGCGTGATCACCAACGCATCGTCGATGACCTCGACGCGGGCCTGCGAAAAGGCATCCTGCGATAACCCCCGCATAGCGGTTTCGATCTGGGTACGCGCTTCGGCAAGGCTGGTAGGGGCAACGATCGGGTCGCCCAGACCACTGTTTTGCAGTTGGAAGGTCTCTGAACCCAGGTTACCGCCCGTGCTGTCTAAAAGATCGACTGTGAAATCCTCCGGATCCGCAAAGGTCACCGCAGAGAAGTCGGGAATGCGATCCCCGGACGTGCCGGTCGCCGCAGGCCGTGTAGGTGCCGAGCCCTGCGTCTCGCGACCGCCGGCGGTCAATCCGAGCTGAAGCGTCGCTGTCGCGCTTCGGATCGAAGCTTGCCGGAAGCTGACAGCGGATTGCCGCGATGTGGTCCCGGAGGTTGCGACGATTTCATTGGTCGTCCCATCAATCGCGCAGGTAAAGCCGGTGAATGCCGGATTGCCGGGTTCCAGGGTCGGCACGACCGTGGCGATCTGCGTGGCGATGGCAGTCAAATCGGCGAGACTGCCTCCCACGTCGAAAAGATCGAACTCGTAATAGGGGCCGCCGTCCAGTGAGATTGAAAGACGCCGAACGTCGTCGTTCAAATCACCGGCGACCGCGTTCTGCAAAGGCCGGCTGCGCGCCTCGCCCTGAATAGCGCCCACGGCATTTTCGTCACGCAGTGTTATGAGATCCGAACTCGCATTAACGGCAGAAATCGCATAGTTGCCCGAAAGTGGATCCATGGAGAGGTTGCGGTGCGTCTCACTGCGCGCCGCGATGAATCTACCATTACGCTCCTCCAGCTCCGTGACGGTCAGATTGAAGGAACTGGCCGGGTTCGATGTCGCATAGTCGACATTGAGAACAAGAGAGTTGCCCCAGAGTCCCTCGCTCGACGCGATGGCCGTTAGCGTGAGATTCCCCGCCAGCGTCTGCAGTCCAATCTCGGCAGCGGCAGCGCCCGCAGCGACCCGGACGACCCAGGCCGTTGCGCCTCCGTTTAGGAAGAAATGATTGACGGCGTAACTCAGCGGGCTGTCCAGGTGGAGGCCACCGAAAGCTCTTTCAAAGTCCGCAAAACTAAAGAGTTGCTCCGGCTGATTGACCGCGCCACGCGCGGTATAGCCGGCAAAGGCGGCGATGGATGTCGGCACGCCGGCGATTGCGCGCGAGCCGCTTGGGACCTCTTGAATATAGACACCGGGATAAGAGACAGCGACGGCCATAATCTACGCTCCTTGCATCAAAATCTTGTTCGATGAAGTGGACGCGAAGCCGCGGAACACAAAGAGATCAGCCGTCAGTCTAAAGCTGTATTCGGGTCGGTGAGCAGGAAATCAAACACGGAAAAAATTGGTTCGTAGAGAAAATCAAGACCCAAACAAGAACTCGATGTGCTCCTCGAAAGCGCGCTTGCTTGCGCCCGAACGGGCACAAGAATTCATATGTGTTATAATTATTCTCCAACATCGATTTGGAGTCAATAAGGCCTCTTCGATTCCACCGTGCCGAGTGTCGAGTCTTGGCGGTTCCGATCTGCGCAAAAATCGGCGGGTCGCTTAAGGACTCCCGCGTCTATGAATAAATTCCACCTGAGCTGACTAGACGAAAGTCGTAGCGTGTTTTTTCTGTGACATAGGCAGGACGAAGCCGGCAGTGCGATCTCAATACAGCTGCCTTAAAATCTCGGAACGAACATGCCGCCGTCGACAGAGATGACCTGGCCGGTCGTATAGGGAAGGTCACCGCTCGCCAATGTCGCAATCACCTTTGCGGCTTCCTCAGGCTGGCCCACGCGCGGAATGAGGCAGAGCCCTTCTTCCGCCCGCTTCTGGTAGCTGGCGATCACGGGCTTTGTCATGTCGGTTTCAATGAGGCCGGGCTGTACGTCAAAGACCGCGATCCCCTCTGGTCCGAGCCGAACCGCAAAGACCTTGGAAATCATCGCGGCCGCCGCCTTGGAAGCACAGTATTCGCCGCGCGGCAGCGCAACGGCCGACGCATTGGCGGAGGTGACGTTGATGATCGTATAGCTCAGCGCTGGGTCGCGTTCGCGCGCCAGCACGCGCTTACTGAAAGCCTGGGTCAGGAAAAAGACCGCCTTGGCGTTGACCGCCATGCAGCGGTCGTAACTCTCCTCAGTGACTTCCAGCGGATCGCCCCGGTTGAGCACAGAGACGCCGGCATTATTGACCAGAGTGGTCAGGGGACCGAGCCTGCTTTCGATCTCCTGAAGCACGGCATCGTGACGCTCGGTGTCGCTGACATCGAAGGCCGCCTTGTGAACGCGTCGCCCCTCCGCGGCAATAGCGTCGGCCGCAGCGTCGAGTTCCGCGCCTTCGCCGCAGCTGTTCACGGCAACATCGAAACCGGCGCGCGCCAGGGCGATAGCGGAGGCAAGACCGATCCCCCGGCTCGATCCCGTGACCAGGGCGACCTGCCCGCTCATGCCGCCGCTCCGTGCTTGATCAGTTCGCGGGCGATAATCATGCGCTGGATCTGGTTCGTGCCCTCGTAGATCTGCGTGATCTTCGCGTCGCGATAGAGCCGCTCGACCTCGTAACCGCGGATGTAGCCGGCGCCACCGAAGACTTGAACCGCGTCCGACGTCCGCGCGACGGCCATATCGCCGGCGAAGCATTTCGCCATGGAGCAGGCCTTCGTGGCCTTGACGCCGTCATCGATCTTAACGGCTGCCGCATGAACCAGCAGACGTGCGGCCTCGATGTCCTTGGCCATATCGGCCAGCAGCCACTGCACACCTTGGAACTCGGCAATGGCCTGGTCGAACTGCCTGCGCTGCCGGGCGTAATCGACAGCGGCCTCCAGGCCCGCCTGCGCGATCCCCACGGCCAGTGCCGCGATACCGACCCGCCCTTTGTCCAGAACGCTCATCATCATGTGAAAACCACGCCCCTCCTGCCCAAGTAACGCATCGGCCGGCAGATGCACGTCGGTGAAGTTCAGCGCACCCACCTGGCTGGCACGCTGGCCCATCTTATGCTCCTTCGGGCCGCGCGAAACCCCTGAGCTGTGAAGGTCGACGATAAAGACTGACATGCCCCGACGCCCGGCCGCCCGATCCGTCCGCGCCAGCACGAACGCCACGTCGGCGACCGGCGCGTTGTGGATCCAGATCTTGTCTCCATTGAGTATCCAGCCCTCACCATCGCGCAATGCTTCACTGCGGATGCCAGACACGTCCGTTCCGGCCTCCGGCTCGGTGATGCAATAGGCGACGCGGGTTCGGGCGGCGAGTATGTCCGTGAGCCAGCATTCCCGTTGCATCGCTGTTCCGTGTTGCACCAGCAGCGTGGAAATCAGTTCGATCAGCCCGCACTGATCGGCCACAGAGGCGTAACCGCGCGACAGCTCCTCCATCACCAGGGCGTAGGTCAGGGTATCGAAACCCGACCCGCCCATCTCCGGCGGCACGCAAATCCCGAAGAGGCCGAGTTCGCCCATCTGCGCATAGATTTCTTCCGGAAAGCGTTCTTCCCGGTCGAGAGCTTCCGCCTCCGGCCGGATCACATCGTTGGCGAAGCTGCGCGCCATCTCGCGCACCTGCTTGTGGGTCTCGTTGAGGTACATCCAGCGCTCCCTGCGTAGTGGTCGGTTACCTAGCAGATGGCAGCCCCTGCGCGATCAGACTTCGAAATCGAAGACGAAAACGCCGTTCGGGCCGCCCTCGAGCGCAGCGACGATATCCGCGCCGATGGCCTGATGCACTTCGTCTTCCAGGTAGGTATCCCGGACTTGGGTATCGCGGAAATCGAACCAGAAAAGGTCCCGGTAATCGCGCACCAGCGGGTCCTCGACACTGACATTCACGCGCGACTGAAAATCGAGGATCCCCTCGATCCGGCCCGACAGCGCCGCGAGCCGGTCGTAGAGGGCTTGTTTGCTTTCCTGGGGTGTGCCGGGCTTAAAGCGCAAGGCGACAAGGTGACGGATCATCATTCTTCCTTCTTGGAACGGAGTCGTTTCTTTTCCCGAAAGGCGGTAAGTCCGGCCGCGAGTTCTTCGGAACCGGCGGCCAAGGCTCCGGCAAGCGATTCGATGACGCGCTCACGCTCCTCGCCCTCCGCGGCGTTGATCATCATCTTCGTCAGTTCGGTGGCCCGGTGGCTTTGGTTTTGGACAGACTGGGCGACGTCTTCCGCCGCGGACAGAGCGCAGCCCGAGGGCACCACACGATCGACAATGCCAAGCGACAGCGCCTCGTCGGCGGAAAAGGTTTCGCCGAACATCGCCATGCGCCGCACAGTCTGCGCGCCGAAGCGCCTTACGGCACGCTGCGTACCAGACCAGCCCGGGATAATGCCCAGCCCCGCCTCCGGTTGGCCAATCTTCACCTGCTCTTCTGCGATCCGATAGTCGGCGCAGGCAGCTAGTTCGAGACCGCCCCCCAAAGCGTCTCCATCCAGAGCCGCGATCAAAGGCTGCCGTAAGCGTGCAAGCTCATCGAGCGCCGCATGTCCGTCGCGTACCCAGTGCCGGCCGAAGGCCTCCGGGCTCTCATCGCTCCAGGCATCGATGTCGCCGCCGGCACAAAAAGCTTTGCCCTTACCCGATAGAATCACGGCAGCAATCGACGAGTCTCGTTCGATCTCCTGACAGCGCTGGACCAATGCTGTCATCATCGCCGCGTCAATTGCGTTGCGTTTTTCCGGCCGGTTCAGCTGCAGATGGGCAACAGCGCCAGACAGGGTCAGCTCAATGCGGCTATCGAGGCTCAAAGCGACAATCCCATGAGATCGGGTTGAAACAAGCGGGCGTCCATTTCGCGCAGATTTTCCGCAACGGCAAATGCTATGCCCGCCTGCGCGAAGATATCACGCTCCAGCTCGACACCCGGCGCGATCTCCGTGAGTAGGAGACCCTGAGCCGTCAACTGAAGGACGCAACGCTCGGTGATGTAAGTGATCGCCTGTCCTTGCTCTAACGCGCGTCGGCCCGAGAAGGAGACCTGGTCGACCTTGGGGACGAACTTCGCGATCTTACCTTCCTGGTCGATCACCAGCCGCCCGTCTTCGACATGCATTTTTGCGCCGGCATTGAAGGTCCCGGAAAAAACGATCCGCTCGGCACGGGCGGTGATGTCGACGAAGCCGCCGGCGCCCGCCGTCCGGTGCGGCGTGGCGGCCAGCCGCGAGACATTCACAGAGCCTTCGGCGTCCACCTCCAGGAAGGACAAAAGCGACGCATCAAACCCGCCGGCCTGAAAGTAGGCGAATTGATGGGGAGAGGTCACAAAGGCTTCGGCATTGGCCGAACAGCCGAATTTGAAGTCGAGCAGCGGGATACCCCCGACAGCGCCCTGCTCAATCACCCAGGTCACTGCGCCGTGCTGGCCTTCTTCGAGAAAGATACGCGGCACGTTCGCCGAGATACCGAAGCCGATGTTCACGGCCCAACCCCGCTGGAGCTCCTGCGCGACCCGGCGTGCGATCACCTTGCTGACGGTAAACTCTGGCAGGGAAAAACTCGCCAACGGCCGGATCAGCTCTCCCGAAATTGCAGGGTCATAGGCGGTTGCCGTTGTCTGCAGCATCTCCGGCGCCTCGACGATATAGTCAACGAGAATGCCGGGTACGTGCACGTCGTGCGGACGAAGGGAGCCGTTCTGCGCGATCCGCCGGACCTGCGCGATCACCTCACCACCGCAATTCCGCGCCGCCAGGGCCATTTCCATCGCGCCCAGATAGGCGCCTTCCGACTCAAAGCTGAGATTGCCCCGCTCGTCTGCAGTGCTCGCGCGGATGATCGCGAACTCGGGCTTAATAGCTGGGAAATAGAGCCAGTCTTCCTCGTCGAAAACCTCATGCCGAACGATAGGCGCGGCGCGGGCGGCATCGTTCATGGCGCAGCCTTCCTGCTCCGGATCGACGAAGGTATCCATACCAACCTTGGTGAAGACACCGGGCCGATGTCCAGCCGCTTCACGCAACATGTCGAAGACGATGCCGGAAGGCACGTTGTAGGCGGCAAGCTGGTTCTTCAGGATCATCTGCCAGATCAGCGGCGGATCCGCCTTCGATGGGCCTGAGGGATAGGAGCCGGCAATGATACGGCTCAGGCAGCCCGGCTTGGCGATGTGGTCGATGCCCTTGGTGCCAAAGAAATCGCCTGCAGCGATGGGGTGAATGGTCGTCAGGTTTCCCGGCGCGCCCGTCGCATCGAAACGCTCGCCCAAAGCTTGCAGGATTGCATCGGGACAGCAAAGCCCGCTGGAGGAATTCACGGCGACAACAGCGCCGTCAGGGATCTGCGCGACCGCATCGGCTGCTGTCGTTTGCTTCGTCAAACCTACCTCGATATGCAGCTGGGCACCCAGCATAAGTAACTATTTAGTTATTTAAATATGACGAGAGCGAGCCTTTGAATCAAGAGGTAAACACGCCCCGGCAATCAGGTGGTCAGCTG
>CBDDBN010000030.1:362500-1370389 GCA_965225735.1 Denitrobaculum sp.
GAACTCGAAATTTTCCTTCAGTCCCTGGCAAGCGACGAACGAACAGCCGGCAATGAAGGAGGTGGGCTTCTCTCATTTCACAGGCCGCTGCCTTCCTGCTGAGCCGCCTTGCTGCTAACCTGCGCAAAAGAACAGGGAGGGTTGCCGTGAGCAAAATCGCGCGCATTGAAATCCACGAATTCACCTTCGAGGCCGAGAACCTGGGTCTTGAGAGCGAATCCGAAAAAGCCATCTACAACATCGGCTACAAACCGGGTGGCAAGATCGAACTCTCCAAGTATGCCATCGTGATCCAGGCGGACGACGGCGCGCGCGGCGAATACGTCACCCATTGGGTCGGCACCAAGGCGGCGCTCGCCCAAAGCCTGATGATGGCGCCAAACCTCATCGGCAGAGACCCGGAACAGCGCGAGGGAATCTTCGACGACCTGAAGAGAGAGTTCCGGCAATACGATCATATGGGCCACGGGCCTCTCGACATTGCCCTCTGGGATCTGGCCGGAAAGAAGTATGGCATCAGCGTCGCCAAACTGCTCGGCGCTTATCGGGAAAGACTTCCGGCCTACGCCAGCACCTACCACGCCGACCGCAACGGCGGCCTCGATAGTAAAGAGGCTTTCGTCGCCTTCGCGGAGCAGTGCTACGAACTGGGCTACCGCGCCTTCAAGATCCACGGCTGGCACGACGGCGATGCACGCGAGGAAGCGGAGAATGTGCGTTATACGGGCGAGCGCATGGGAGACCGGATGACGCTCATGCTCGATCCGGCGTGCGAACTGCGCACCTTCGCGGACGCGCTCTACGTCGGCCATGCCTGCGATGACGCCGGTTTCTTCTGGCTGGAGGACCCCTTTCGCGACGCCGGCACCTCGGCCTTTGCCCACAAAAGGCTGCGGGAAAAGATCAAGACGCCCCTGCTGCAGACGGAACACATTCGTGGCATTGAGCCCAAGGCCGACTTTCTGCTGGCCGGTGGAACGGATTTCCTGAGGGCCGATCCGGAATACGATATGGGCATCACAGGCTGCATGAAGATCGCACACCTGGCCGAGGCGATGGGTATCGACTGTGAAATCCACGCCAGCGGCCCGGCGCACCGTGCCTGTATGGCGGCGATGCGGAACTCAAATTTCTATGAGGTGGCGCTGGTCGGCCCGAATTGCCCCAACGCGGTACCACCCGTCTATAGCTGCGGCTACAGCGATCAGTTGGATGCAATCGATGCCGAGGGCTGTGTTGCAGTGCCGCAAGGCCCCGGTCTAGGCGTGACCTACGATTGGGACTTCATTCAGCGCAGGCGCACCGCATTTCACAGTTTCGATTAGTCTAACTACCCAACTTTGCTGCAATTTTGTGCAAGCGCCGACTCTTTCGTTTTAGAAATGCAATACAACCGTTGGAGCGTAATGTCCCATCGGTCACAACGCGTTGCACAGCAATGCCACAATCCAAACAGAGAAATTACACGGACTTCGGCCGCTAAGGCGTTGCTTTCAATCGCAATTAATCTTGGGACTTCACTGAAAATTAATGTATATGGTTAACCCTTCATGGGGGGCCGGAACTCGGATTCGGCTATTGTTACACGGAGAGTTCGAGTTTTGACGTTTCGCGAAGCGACCAACCTGTCTGTTATGGGCAAAACCTCCAGCATCTTTAGCAACGGAACCTTCGATTCGAGTGGACCGTCCGGTTTCCGACGCGGCCTTCTTGCCGCAGGCGTTGTAAGCGCCGGTCTTTTTGCCGTCGTTTCCTTCGGCGTTGGTGCCTGGACCATCGGGGGATGGGTCTTCGGATCCGATGACGAAACACTCAAAACGGCGGAAGTGTCGGTGCAAACCGCGGCGGTATCCACGCCAGCGCGCGCAGAAACGGCGAACCTGTCTGAAAAATCCTCTGATCGCCTGATCGTCCGTGTAAGTGCCGACCCCGAGCCTCAGGTGGCGCAACCACCTAAACCCGAAACAACACAGGTGGCGGCCCTTCGGGATATCGCAGGCACCGAGGCCAAGCTCGACAAATCCGAGACATCCTCGAATGTCCGGCAACAGGAAAGCACGGGCGAGACGGCCAGCGAAGATGCCGAGATCCGTGCCTCCAATGTCGCCACGCAGTACGCAGAAGCACTCGCCGGAATTCGCAGCGACCAGCAAAGCAACGACGACGATAGCCTGGCTGTAACGACACCTGAAAACGACAGCATCGCCGCGCTGCTCGAACCTCGGACCGTCACCGTATCGCGTGGCGATACCCTGATGGGTTTGATTGTCGGTGCGGGCGCAGACCGGTCGGACGCTCATGAAGCCATCACCGCTTTGCGCGATGTCTTCAGCCCGCGCCGCCTGCGGCCGGGTCAGGAAATCGAATTAACCTTCGCGACGATCAACCCGCTGGACGATGAAGAAGCGAACGCGCAAGGCAGCCTCGACGATACGGCAGGCGGCGGCCAGCTTATGGGCTTGAGCCTGCAGAGCGCGGTGGACGAAATCGTCCGGGTTGCCCGCGCCGCGGTCAGCGACGACTTCGTCGCCGAAACCATCGCACGTCCCCTGGAGCGTCAGGTTCTGCATGGCAGCGGCACAATTGAAAGCAGCCTGTTTGTTGCGGCACGCAATGCCGCTATCCCGAACAGTGTCATGATCGAGCTGATGCGCGCCTTCAGCTATGACGTCGACTTCCAGCGCGAGATCCAGCCAGGCGATAAGTTCGATCTTGTTTATGAGGTTTTCTATGACGAAGACGGCAAGGTCGCAAAGACAGGCAATATTCTGGTTGCCGGCCTTGCTCTCTCCGGCACGCCGCTTACGCTCTACAACTATACACCCAACAGCGGCTTCAACGATTTCTTCGACGAAAACGGCCAGGCCGTCCGCAAGGCCCTGATGCGCACGCCCATCGACGGCGCTCGCCTGTCGTCGGGCTTCGGTAAACGCAAGCACCCAATTTTGGGATATACCAAGATGCACAAGGGGCTGGACTTCGCGGCCCCGCGCGGCACGCCGATCTACGCGGCCGGTGACGGCGTGGTCGAGCGGGCCAGCCGTTTCGGCGCCTACGGCAAGTACATCCGCATCCGGCATCACTCCAGCTACAAAACCGCCTATGCCCACTTGAAGGGCTATGCCAAGGGCATCAAGAAAGGCAAGCGCGTCAAGCAAGGCCAGGTGATTGGCTATGTCGGTTCGACCGGCCGCTCCACGGGCCCGCATCTGCACTACGAAGTGCTGTACAACAACAAGCAGGTCAATCCGCGCAAGATTAAGCTGCCCGCCGGTGAGAAGCTGAAAGGCAAGGACCTGAAGAACTATCAGGCTCATCGCGCTGAAATCGACGCCCTGCGCGAAGCCCTGATCGCCAATAAAGCGCAGATGGTGCAGGCAAAGCCGGCAGCCTGCGGCGATCAACCGACCATCGACGAAAGCGGCACGGCGCAAGTCGAGGCCGTCGGCAAAAACGGCTGCTGACAGCGGCGTCTCATCCGCCCATCACAGAAGCTCTAGATTTAAGAATGGCGCGGCCTCTTAGCCGCGCTATTTTTTTGCCTAACGAAAAGCCTTACTCCGTCGCAACCAAGTGCCGTAACGAACCTGAACGACGGATGAATGGGCCATTCAGGGAAGGCTCAGTCCCTGCCTGCTAATCATTGCGCCATCAGCCGGACAAAGACCCGGCCAGACTTCGATGATTCAAGGGAAGGCAGCAATGAGACGCATTACAACCCCTGTACTTTGTTTGCTAATGGGACTGCTTATGGTCTTCGCTGTCCTGATCAACGTTTCCACCGCCTACGCCGATGACGATGACGACGATGATGATCGCCGCAGCTACCGCTATAGCGAATGGCAACACCATCATCACCATCATGGAAAGCGGCACAAGCATCACCGGCACGGTCATGGTCACAGACATTGGCATTGCGATGACGACGACTGCGAATACGATGATGACGACGACGATGATGATGACAAATACGCGCATCGTCACAAAAAGGGCCACAAGCATTGGCATCATAGCCGTCACAAGAAGCGGCGCAGCTCAGATTGGATCTATCTGGAAGAGGAAGAGACCGTAGAGATCGTACCGACAGGCCCGATTATCTGGCACAATCCCGACAGCGGCCGATCTGCCAACCCGCCGGCACCGCGCCAGCAGAGCCATCGCGCGCCGGAGAATTCTGACGGATACGCCAGTGGCCCCTGCCGCGAATATCATACAACAGCGCGAGTCGGTGGCCGGATCCAGCACATCTATGGCCAGGCCTGCCGCCAACCTGACGGCTCGTGGAAGTTCGTGCGGTGACAACGGGGCGACGGGGGAGCAGGACGCCCATGCCAGTGACCGACCATCAAGCACAAAAGCGGCGGCCCGGCGCAAGATTGGCAAAGGCCGCCGCGGTCTTCAGTTTGCTGAGCGTGATGGCCTTGAGTGCTCTGCTCGGCTACTTCGCCTACGAGCTGCCGTTAGCGTCGAACCTGGAAACGCCCGCCGCCCGTTCGTTCCGCCTGAAGAGCGCCAATGACGAGCTGTTTGCGTACCGCGGCGTCCATCAGGGCGAGGCGCAAAGCTACGAGGCCTTGCCCACCGACTTCGTCAACGCGGTACTGGCCATCGAAGACCGACGCTTCTTCAGTCATGCAGGTATCGACTGGCGCGGAATCGCCCGCGCTGTTTGGACCAATCTGCGCGCCGGAGAAGTCCGCCAGGGCGGCAGCACCTTGACCCAGCAATATGTGAAGCTGGCCTATCTGACACGGGACCGCAGCTTGCGGCGTAAGATTCAGGAAGCAATCCTTGCCGTTTGGCTGGAAAGCAGATTGGAAAAGCAAGAAATCTTCCGCCGCTATGTCAACCTCGCCTATTTCGGGGCCGGCGCTTACGGTGTCGATGCCGCCGCGCGGCGTTACTTCGGTAAGGCTGTGGGCGACTTGACGCTTGCAGAGAGCGCGATGCTGGCCGGCCTGATACGGGCCCCCTCCCAACTGGCGCCAACGCATAACCTGGCCGCAGCGCAGGCGCGGGCGGAACTCGTCTTGAAGGCCATGATCGAGTCTGACTTCGTGACTTCCGGCCAGGCGGCCAAAGCCATCGCCCAACCTGCCGAACTGAAGGCCATCGCAAAGACGCGCTCATCCGATGCCTATTTCGCAGACTGGGTTCAGCGGCAGGCCGCAGGCAAACTCGAGTCCGTATACGGTGACTTTGAACTGAGGACCACTCTGCGGCCAGAGCTGCAGGCAATCGCCGAATCCCTAATCGCGGAGACGCTCGAACGAGATGGAGAGGCCCTCAACGCAAGCCAGGCTGCGCTGGTCGCCATGACCTTCGACGGTGCGGTCGTCGCAATGATCGGCGGGCGCGACTATCGAACAAGCCAGTTCAATCGTGCCACCCAGGCCCAGCGGCAACCCGGATCTCTCTTTAAGCTGTTCGTTTTCCAGGCCGCCCTTGAGGCAGGTTTCTCACCGGACAGCCGCATGCTCGACAAGCCTGTTACGGTCGAGGGCTGGAGCCCAAAGAACTATGACAAGCGATACCTGGGATCCGTAACCCTACGCGAAGCCTTCGCGAAGTCTCTCAATACAGTGACGGTGCAGCTCAGCGAAAAGCTCGGCCGCAAACAGGTGATCGAGACCGCAAAGCGACTGGGGATTACCTCCCCTATTCAATCGCATCCCAGCTTCGCGTTGGGCACCTCCAGCGTCAATCTTCTCGAGATCACAGCCGCCTATGGCGCCGTCGCCGGAGGAAAGCAACGCCTTGTACCCTACGGCATAGAAGAAGTAAGCGCCGGCGGCGCGTCCTTGCTGCGTCATCAAACCGTCGCACCCACAGGTTCGAGGGACGGAAACCGCAAAGCCTCATCGGAAATGATCGATCTCCTGGTGGCCGCCATCCGGACCGGCACGGGACGCGGTGCCAGGATCGGCGAGCTGGCGGGCGGTAAAACAGGAACGAGCCAGGACCATCGCGATGCCTGGTTCGTCGGTTTTTCGGACGATCTTGTCGTAGGCGTTTGGACCGGCAATGACGATAACCAGCCGATGAAAGCCGTCACTGGCGGCGGCCTGCCAGCCAAGATTTGGCACGACTTCATGCAGCGCAGCCGGAAAGTCCGTAAAAAGATCCCAGCCAGTCTGGAAATAGCGCAGCAGCCGAACTCGAATGCGCGGCCATCAGATGCACCACCCGTTCGCGAAGAGAGCAAGACCCCAGCTCCCTCTGTTGCGAAATCAACGTCAAAATCGGAAACGGCCAAGGCAAAACCCAAGAAAGCTCAAAGGCAAACGCCTGAGGTTCTAAGAGGTGTTCCAAGGGTCATCGATACCGCGACTCTGCGTTTTGGACGCAAGAATATTCGCTTGGTCGGCGTGGCCACCGGAGGGGACAGCTTCGTGAGCAGTATGGAAAGCTACATCGGTGGCCGGCGCGTGACCTGCCAGCCCTTCAACGCACGTTTTCACAGTTGCGAAGTCGGCGGTTTCGATCTTTCGGAAGTCGTGATCTTCAACGGCGGCGCACGTGCCGCCCGCAACGCGCCCGCCTACCTGCGAGAAGCAGAAGCCAAGGCGCGCGAAGGCCGGCGCGGTATCTGGGCGAGATAGCGCCGGCCTGTTCTTGCGATTGGCAGGGTGTTTACGCCGCAGCGATGAATTCGCCGTTGATGGTCAAACCAGCGCCGTCCGTGGAAACCTGCACGCTGTCACCTTCTGCGACCTTACCCGCAAGGATCATTCCGGCCAACGGATTCTGCAGCTCCCGCTGAATGACACGCTTCAGGGGCCGCGCGCCGTAGACCGGATCGTAACCCTTGTCCGCCAGCCAGATGAGCGCCTGCTCGTCCAGATTTAGAACGATCTTGCGATCTTCCAGCATCTTCCGCAGGCGCAGCAGCTGGACATCCACGATACCACCCATCTGCGCACGGGTGAGACGGTGGAAGAGCAGGGTCTCGTCGAGGCGGTTCAGGAACTCCGGCCGGAAGGCGGCGCGCACCACCTGCATGACCTGGTCCCGCACGACATCGCTGTCCTGTCCTTCCGGTTGGGCCGCCAGGATCTCGCCACCCAGGTTCGACGTCATGATGATCAGCGTATTCTTGAAGTCGACAGTGCGCCCATGCCCGTCGGTCAGGCGGCCGTCGTCGAGCACCTGAAGCAACACGTTGAAGACATCCGGATGCGCCTTCTCAACCTCATCGAGCAACACCACCTGATAAGGCCGGCGACGCACGCCTTCAGTCAGAGCACCGCCCTCTTCATAACCGACATAGCCCGGTGGCGCGCCGATCATGCGGGCCACGCTGTGCTTTTCCATGTATTCGGACATATCGATCCGCAGCATGGCGGTCTCATCGTCGAACAGGAACTGCGCGAGCGCCTTCGTCAGCTCCGTTTTACCCACACCGGTCGGGCCCAGAAAGAGGAAGGATCCGATCGGCCGGTTGGGGTCCTGCAGCCCGGCCCTTGCCCGGCGCACCGCATTGGAGATGGCCGAGATGGCCTCTTCCTGACCGATGACCCGATCGCCGAGCACCTGCTCCATCCGCAGCAGTTTCTCGCGCTCGCCTTCCAGCATTTTATCGACAGGAATGCCGGTCCAACGGGAAACCACGCCAGCAACATCGCCTTCAGTGACTTCCTCCTTCAGCATCTTACGGCCCTCGGCGCTCCGGGAATCCTGTAACTGGCGCTCGATGTCGGGAATGACGCCGTACATCAGTTCGCCGGCGCGCTGCAACTGCCCCTGACGCTGCGCGATCTCCAGTTCGCCACGAGCGTGATCCAGTTGTTCCTTAAGCTTCTGCGCGCCCGCCAGCTTGTCCTTCTCGGCTGTCCAGCGCGCGGTCAGTTCGGCCGACTGCTGTTCCAGCTCGCCGATTTCGCTCTCAAGCTTTTTCAAACGCTCCTTGGAAGCCTCGTCGCTTTCCTTCCCCAACGCGGCCTCTTCGATCTTCAACTGGATCAGCCGCCGATCCAATTCATCGATCTCCTCGGGCTTGGAGTCCACCTCCATGCGCAACCGGCTGCCGGCTTCGTCCACCAAATCGATGGCCTTGTCCGGTAGAAAGCGGTCTGTGATGTAACGGTTGGACAGAGTCGCGGCGCCGACGATAGCGCCATCGGTGATCCGTACACCGTGATGCAGCTCGTACTTTTCTTTGAGGCCGCGCAGGATCGAGATGGTTTCTTCCACAGAGGGTTCGCTGACAACCACCGGCTGGAACCGCCGCGCCAAGGCGGCGTCCTTCTCGATGTGCTGCCGGTACTCGTCGAGGGTCGTTGCGCCGACGCAGTGCAGTTCGCCACGCGCGAGGGCCGGCTTCAGCATATTGGAGGCATCCATGGCCCCGTCCGCCTTACCAGCGCCCACGAGCGTATGGAGCTCATCGATGAATACGACGATTTCGCCACCGGCCTCCGCGATCTCGTGAAGCACTGCCTTAAGCCGCTCCTCGAACTCACCGCGGAACTTAGCCCCGGCCACCATGGCGCCCAGGTCGAGCGACATGAGTTGCTTATCTTTGAGTGTCTCCGGCACGTCACCGTTGACGATACGTAGAGCGAGGCCTTCCACAATCGCCGTCTTGCCGACACCGGGTTCGCCGATGAGAACCGGGTTGTTCTTGGTCCGCCGCGACAGCACCTGCACAGTCCGGCGGATCTCTTCATCCCGGCCGATCACAGGATCCAGTTTCCCTTCCCGCGCGGCCGCGGTCAGGTCCTGCGCATATTTCTTCAGCGCGTCATAGCTGTCTTCAGCAGAAGCCGACTCCGCCTTGCGGCCTTTACGTAGATCATTGATGGCCGTGTTCAGCGCCTGGGGTGTGACGCCAGAGTCTTTCAGTGCCTTACCGCTGGCGGTTTCGCCCGCCATGGCCAGTGCCAGCAACAGCCGCTCGACCGTCACATAGCTGTCGCCGGCCTTGTCAGCCAGCTTCTGTGCCTCGTCCATCAGGCGCGCGAATTCGGGGGTCAGATAGATTTGACCGGAGCCGCTGCCCTCGACCTTTGGCATCTTTTCAATCGCGGTATCAAGCAATTCCAGGCAACGCGCCGGATCGCCACCGGCGGAAGCCAGGAGCTTCGCCGCCGTGCCTTCACGGTCGTCCAGCAGCGTCTTTAACAGATGTTCAGGGGTCAGGCGCTGGTGATTGCTGCGCAATGCCAAGCCTTGGGCGGCCTGGACAAAACCACGCGCGCGATCGGTAAACTTATTCAGATCCATATTTCGAGCCTTCCTCGTCCGCACCCGATAACTTGGCATGCAGTCGACGATGCAAAGAGTTTATCTGACCGTGCCTTAAGTCCAGGGTCTGTAGAGTATCAGCACACGGTAACCACGACGTTGACCAAGATCACCCGTCCTCCAGGATATGGGACTGTGACATAAAAGACACAAGGGTCGATTTGCACCCTCGCCCGGCTTTTGCAGAAATCCCTGGAATCGCTCTCTTGAGCCCTCCGTGCGGGATCACCATTGGACCTTATCTCATTGAATTGATAGCTTTCCTACTTTAGGACGCAATTTCAGCGTTCCGCTCAGAGCCTCATTCTGGGCAGAGTCTCATTCGTCGTTCGGTCACTTGGGTTCCCAGTTCCCGCCGGCAAAGGATGCCCTCAAGATATCTGATGAGGGTGCGGTACCAGTGCAAAGATAAAAGGAGGGGGCGCCAAGCAATGGCGATCACGATCACAGAAATCCGCCGCTATCCGGTGAAGGGCATGTCAGGCGAAGCCCTCGAAGAGGTCAATGTCACGACCGGACAAGGCCTGCCCGATGACCGCCGCTTCGCCTTGGCCCACGGCTCGACCGCATTCGACGTGAAGGCACCTCAGTGGATGCCCAAGACCAACTTTCTGATGCTGGCGAAGAACGAGAAACTTGCACAGTTGAAAACGGCTTTTGACTCCGAAACCGGGCATCTGACCATCGAACGCGGCGGCAAACAGGTGGTGAGCGCGAAGATCACCGAGCCTTTGGGCCGGACGATCGTTGCTCAGTTCTTTGCCGGCTTTTTCGGTGATGAGGCCCGAGGAGCGCCCAAGTTGGTGGAAGCCCCAGGCCATATGTTCAGCGATGTCGCGGAAAAATGTCTCTCGATCATCAACCTGGCCTCAGTAAAAGATCTGGAGCGAGTTGCCCGAACGGATCTCGATCCCATCCGTTTCCGCGGCAATGTGATGATCGAGGGCCTGCCGGCCTGGCAGGAATTCGACTGGGTCGGCCAGGAAATCGAGATCTCTGGCGTACGGCTAAAGGTTCTCAGCGAAATCAAGCGTTGCCCTGCGACGAGCGTAAACCCCAGCACCGCCGAGCGGGACATTAACGTGCCACTCACGATTCAAAGAGGATTCGGCCATTTCAATATGGGAATCTATGTCGAGGTTCTAAACGACGGAAAACTCACCGTCGGCGACAAGCTCAATATCTAGACTTAGCCACCCAGTATTCACCCTTGCGCGTAGCCTTTCGGCACCACGCAAAACCCTATTGGTTGCCCAGCCAACTGGCTGGGCAACGCGTCAACGTAGGCGGCTAGAGCGTTAGACGCTGGCAGCGCTGGAACCGTCCGGCGCATCGTCGCTTTCCGACGCTGGCGCTGCTTCGACAACGACCTTCCGTGGCCGTCCGCGGCGCTTCGGCGCGGGTTCTGCTTCGGAGGCATCCGGCGCAGCATCGTTTGCGGGTGCAGCTTCCTGATTTTCCTCAAGAGGACGCTTGCGTGGCCGGCCACGTTTCCGGGGTGCCGGCGCAGCCTCGGACTCAGAGGCTTCCTCGCCTGCAGCTGAAGACTGCGGAAGCGCCGGTTCGATCGCTGCCGGAATACTGTCCGCGAGAGACGGGCCGTTGTTATCCGCAGCGGATTCAGACGCGGCCTCGTTTACAGCGGAGTCATTCTCGCTCGAAACTTCAGCCTGCCTTGGACGGCCCCGACCCCGCATGCCGTTACGACCTCTCGGTCCACGGCGGGGCGCTTCGTCGTCTCCTGGCAGCGGAAGCTCGCTTTGCGATCCTCGCTCCAAAAAGGCAGGCGCATTGCCCGGGCCTAAGTCTGGCTGCGGCTCAAGACCGGGGACTTCAACGTCGTTGCGATGCTGATTTCGATTTCGGCGGTCCTGATGACCAGAACGGTCGCGTCCCTGCCGGTCCCCCCGGTCAGAGCGTTCGGGCCGCCCCTGGGGGTCCCGCGCTATCTGATTGCCTGGATTCGCCTCGGCTTCACCATTGACCTGCGGTGCCGCACTGGCAGCGTTCGCCTGGGGATTATGCGCGCGCTGAGAACCGGGCGACTCAGGGTCGGTGCTGTCATTGACGATCCGGTAATAGTGCTCGGCGTGCTGGTAATAGGCCTCAGCCGCGATCCTGTCTCCCGATGAGGTCGCATCGCGCGCCAGCCCGACGTATTTCTCGTAGACCTGGCTCGCGTTTCCACGGATCCGTCCGTCAGGACCATTACTGTCGTAGGTCCCTGAGCGATGCTGCCCGCCACTGTGCTGTTTGCGGTTGTTCGTACGACCGCGCGGCCGCCGACCGCCATTCGAATTTTGCTGTCTCATCGTTCACTTACTTCAGAACGGAATAAATGCCGCTCGCACCACTGTCTTCGCTATCAAAAGCTCAGTTTAGCGAGATTGAACCACGTACACTTTTCAGGATCGTGGGGCGCCCCTCGGACGCAAGAGCAATAGCTCGGCACAGCCAAACTAGCCGCCTGCCCCCCCATTTCCAACTACTTTTTTGCCTTGACTGCAAAACAACAGCGCTCAACCCCTGAAAGGTCACATCTGCGCCACGGCGTGACCAGTCCCTGCGCCAATATCATATCTTCCACAGCTTGAGACTGACCCGCGCCCACCTCGAGGGCGAGCAGGCCGCCGGGCTTCAAAAGTGCCGCCGCACCAGGGATCAGAATCCTATAATCGACTAAACCGTCAGGTCCAGCGGCCAGTGCCGTCAGGGGATCGTAATCCGTAACTTCAGGCTCCAATCCTGCGATTTCGCTCTCTGAAACGTAAGGCGGGTTGCTCAGAATAATGTCCCATCCAGGCGCGAGGCCCGCGGTCCAATTGTTCTGTACAAAGGAACTTCGCCCGGAAAGCCCCAGATTGGCCGCATTTCTCCGCGCCACAGACAAGGCGGGCTCTGCCGTATCCACACCCGTTCCTAGCGCGTTCGGCAGTTCCGACAAAAGCGCGAGAAGCAGACAGCCACTGCCCGTACCCAGATCCAGGATTCGCAAGGCCGCGGTGCGGTCTTCCACCCAGTCCAGGATCGCCTCGACCAGGGTTTCGCTGTCCGGCCTGGGATCCAGGGTATCCGGTGTGATCTCGAACTTCAGGCTCCAGAACTCCCGTTCGCCCAGAATGCGCGAGACGGGTTCGCGCTTCTCACGACGCAGTACCGCTGCCTCGAACTTCTTGGCCTCGCTTGCCGACAAAAGCCGGTTGGGGTCGCGCAATAAGGCAGGCGCGCCGCCTGGAACGATCGCGCTCAGGAGCAGACGGGCATCCCGCCGCGCTGCCTCGATCCCTGCTGCGGACAGGCGCGTCGTCGCGGCTCTTAATGCGCCTTCAACCCGCAGGCCATCGTCTCGCGCAGGCCCGGTTGGCAAAGGGTCTGCCCGAGTGATCACTGTATTTCCGCGAGCTTTGCCGCCTGATCCTCGGCGATCAGCGGTGAGATCAACTCGCCCAGGGATTCGCCGGTGATAACCTTGTCCAGCTTGTAGAGCGTCAGATTGATGCGATGGTCTGTGACCCGGCCTTGCGGGAAGTTGTAGGTCCTGATCCGCTCGGAGCGATCGCCACTCCCCACCTGGCTGCGCCGGTTTTCAGCCAGCTCGTCCGCCTGCTGCTGACGCATATGGTCGTAAAGCCGCGCCCGCAGCACCTTCATGGCTTTCGCCTTATTCTTATGCTGCGACTTTTCATCCTGACACTGCACGACGACTCCGGAGGGCAAATGCGTGATCCGGACCGCCGAATCCGTCGTGTTGACGTGCTGTCCACCAGCACCCTGCGAGCGATAGGTGTCGATGCGCAGGTCCTTCTCCTCGACATGAACGTCGACATCTTCGGCCTCCGGCAATACCGCGACCGTCGCCGCGGAAGTATGAATTCGCCCGCCCGATTCGGTCACCGGGACCCGCTGCACCCGGTGGACGCCCGATTCGAACTTCAATTCGGCAAAGACGCCGCGGCCGGATATCGACGCGCTGGCCTCCTTGACACCGCCGATGCCGGTTTCGGAGAAATCCAGCACCTCGAAGCGCCATCCGTGCGAATCCGCGAACCGCTGGTACATCCGAAAGAGCTCTGCCGCAAAGAGCGCCGCCTCGTCGCCGCCGGTCCCTGCACGCACTTCAAGGATCGCGTTGCGTTCGTCATCCTTGTCTTTCGGCAAAAGCAGGACCTGAACTTCGTGCTCGAGCTTGGGGATCCGTTCCTTGAGCTCGTAAAACTCTTCCTCGGCGAGCGCTTTCATTTCGGAGTCGGAGTCGCCATCCGTCATCATCTCGGCGAGATCGGCCATCTCGTTCTGCGCCTCGCGAAGCTGTGTGATGGCTTCGACGATCGGCGTGACGTCCGAAAACTCCTTCAGCATGGCCGTGTAGTCGCTAGAACCCGGATCGCTGTGGGTCGCCAGCAGGTCACGCAATTCGTCGTGACGTGCCACCACGGCATCTAGTTTTTCATCCAGCTTCACGCCCAGCTACTCCTTAATATCCTTAGCGGCGGTATCCGCCCTCTCGACGCTGCGCCCGTCCTTTTCCTCCGGCGCCAGCGCTTCGCTGTCCTGAGAAAGCCCGAACAGGCGGCGCGCGGCGTCCGCCATCTGCCGATGTCCTTCATCACCCGAGGGCTCGGAGGCGGCGGTCTCCCGCAACGCCTTGGAGGGTTCATGCAGGAGGCGGTTGATCAGCAACCGCGTCGCTGTCTCCGCATCCAGCTTTCCTTCGCCTAAAACCTGCTCTCGCACAACCTCGAAATGCCGGCGCAGATCGGCGACCGCAGGACCGGCCGCCCGTTCCGCCCAGCGGCGTTCAAAGCGCAGCAACTCCTCACCCAGGATCTTCCAGGCCGCCATGGTCGCTGTTTCGCGAGATACCTTGCCCGCGAGGGCAAGTCTCTCAAGATCGTCCAGGTTATAGACGTAGACACCATCCATTTCACCCACGGCAGGCGCAACGTCGCCCGGCTCCGAGGCATCGACCACAAAAATCGGCTTCTTGCGCCGCTTCCGCAGAGCCGATTCTATCATCGCCGGTTCGAGGCTGTAGCGACCGCCGCCCTCAGCCGTAATGACCACATCCGCCGCGTCCAGAGCCAGATCCAGCTGATCCCAGGGGCGGTTGTGGCATCCGAAGCGGTGGGATGCGATTTCCGCCCGGCGGTTGGAGCTGTGCATAATGGTGAGATCCGCCAACCCCGCCGCCCGGAACTCGACCGCCAGAAGTTCGCCCATTTCCCCCAGACCGATCAACAAACCGCCGCAACGCCCCAGATCGCCGTGCAGATCGCGCGCGGCTTGCAGTGCCGAGGCGATCAGAGATACCGGTTGCTGGGCCACCGGGGTCTCGCTGCGCACCCGCTTCGCGGTTCCAAAGGCCGCCTGCATGACCGACTCGAGCAGCGGGCCGCTCATGCCCTGCTCAACTGCAAGCCGGTGACTGGCCTTCACCTGTCCAAGAATCTGAGGCTCGCCAACCATTTGACTGTCCAGCGAAGAGGTTACGGCAAACACATGCCGCAGAGCCGCGCGTCCTTGGTGGAAGTAGCCCTCCTCGTCGAGAATACGGGGGTCGCCGCCCACCCGGCGCGCCATAATGTCCCTTAAGCGGGGAACGGCTCCGCAAGCGCCGCCGACTCCGTCCAGCTGCTGCTCGCTCGCGATAATATCCAAGCGTTCGCAGGTAGAAACGACCAGCGCTTCCTCGATTCCCGAACCGGCCAGCTCGTCCAGGATCTGACTCTGATCCGCTTCCTCGGCAAAGAGCTGCTCTCGCAGCGCAAGTGACGCGGTTCGTTGGTTGATCCCGATGACGACAAGGCGTTCGGTGGGGGAAGGCTCAGTCCCGGCCACAGCCTGCCCGCTATCGATAGCGGGCGAGGTACTCGATCACCGTGTCCAGGGAAACGAGCTCTTGTTCGCCCGAATCCAGATCACGGATAGTGGCGGAATCGTTCGCCAGTTCGTCCTCTCCCAACAGCACGGCAGCGCAAGCCCCCAGCTTGTTTGCTCGCTTCATTCGCTTGCCGACATTACCACTGAACCCCAGTTCGACGCCATATCCCGCGTGCCGGAGCTTTTGAGCCAAGATCAAGGCGGTCTCCTCGGTCGCCTGCCCGACGGGAACGACGGCAACCGGACGCGGCGCCGCAATCTCCCGGTTCATCAGCATAGACAGGCGCTCGATCCCCGCCGCCCAACCGACGCCCGGCGTCGAAGGGCCACCCATGGTTTCCACCAGACCATCGTAGCGGCCACCGGCCATCACAGCGCTCTGAGCCCCCAAAAGATCGGTCGTGAATTCAAAGGCCGTATGACAATAGTAGTCCAGTCCACGAACCAGCCTGGGATTGAGTTCATAGGCGATGCCCAGGCTTTCGAGACCCTGTTTGACCGCCGCGAAGAAGTCCTGGCTTTCGCTATTGAGATAATCGCCAAACACCGGTGCACCGGCGACCAGCTTCCGATCGCCTTCGTTCTTGGAATCGAGGATCCGCAGAGGATTGCGCTCCAAGCGCTCCTGGCTGTCCGAGGATAAAGCTTCCCGATGATCGGAGAAGTACTCGATCAGCGCATCTCTGTAGGCTTTCCGGCTCTCGGCGTCACCCAGGGTATTGAGTTCGAGTTTGGTATTCTCATAAACACCCAGTCCGGACAGAATGTGCGCGCCCAGCGCGATCAACTCGATGTCGCCCTGCGCTTTGGGAACCCCCAGAAGCTCAGCGCCGAACTGATGAAACTGTCGCTGCCGGCCCTTCTGCGGCCGCTCGTGGCGAAACATCGGACCTGCGTAAAAAAACTTCAACGGCAACTGCTGGCTCAAGCCACCTGACATCAATGCGCGGGCGACGCCCGCCGTGTTCTCGGGCCGGAGCGTGATCTGTTCACCCTCTTTCATGGAGAAGGTGTACATCTCCTTGGTAACGATGTCCGAGGTGTCACCGAGCGTGCGCTTGAAGACTTCGGTAAACTCGAAGATCGGCGTCGCCATCTCGAGATAGCCATAGCGTTCAGCGGTTTCACGCGCGGTTTCGATGACGGCGCGCTGACGCCGCATCTCTTCGGGCAGTATGTCGCGCGTGCCGCGAACGGGTTGCAGGGCTGACACTTTTTTCTCCGGAAACTCTGGGGTTAACTCTCTAAAGGGAAGGTCTTTTCTCGGCTGTCCGCGCAGGCTACTCCGCCGCCGCGTTCCGTCCGGTCTCGCCCGCCTTTTCCGCATCGATTTCGGCCTGGATCTCGGCTGCCTTGGCTTCGACAAGCTCGACGAGATGATCGACGATATCCCGATCCTTCAGGCGATGATCCTGCAGACCCGACACATAGACCTGGTGCGTGCCATTGCCGCCTCCGGTAAAGCCGATGTCGGTCTCGCGCGCTTCGCCAGGGCCATTGACCACACAGCCGATGACCGAGAGGGTCATGGGCGTTGTGATATGCGCCAGGCGTTTTTCCAGCACCTCGACTGTCTTGATCACATCGAACTGCTGGCGAGCACAGGAAGGGCAGGAAATTACGTTGACGCCGCGGTGACGCAGGTTGAGCGATTTCAGCAGATCGAACCCGACCTTGATCTCCTCGACCGGGTCTGCCGAAAGCGAAACCCGGAGCGTATCGCCGATGCCCGCCCAAAGCAGAGCGCCCAAACCGACCGACGACTTAATCGTGCCAATGCGCAGGCCCCCGGCCTCGGTCACGCCGATGTGCAGCGGATAGTCACAAACCTCGGCAAGCCCCTGGTAGGCGGCCACGGCCAAGAAGACGTCTGACGCCTTGCAGGAAATCTTGAACTCGAAGAAATCGTTGTCCTCGAGAATACGGATGTGATTCAGCGCTGAATCCACCATCGCCTCGGGACAGGGCTCGCCGTATTTTTCAAGCAGGTCGCGTTCCAATGAACCCGCATTGACACCGATCCGCATGGAACAGCCGTGATCCTTGGCCGCCTTGACCACTTCGAGCACCCGCTCGGCGCTGCCGATGTTGCCGGGATTGATGCGCAGACAGGCGGCGCCTGCTTCCGCGGCCTCGATCGCCCGTTTGTAGTGGAAGTGAATATCCGCAACGATCGGAACGGAAACCTGCGGGATGATCCTGGCCAGGGCTTCTGTCGAGTCCTCGTCTGGACAGGAAATGCGCACGATATCGGCGCCGGCAGCTTCCAAGGCATGGACCTGAGCCACCGTAGCGGCAACATCGGTGGTCAGGGTGTTTGTCATGGACTGCACCGTGATCGGTGCGTCGCCACCCACCTTTACATCGCCGACAGAAATCTGACGGGACTTTCGGCGATAGATATCCCGGTAGGGCCGAACACTCATAATTTCGCTCTTACCCCTGGTCCTGTTGTCGTGCGAATTCAGGGTTTAGTCGTCTTTTCAGAGACTTGGCTCCAGCGGCCGACGACGATCCCGATGGCATTCCTCGTCAGGCGACAGGCCCAGCCGCCCGCCAGCCTCGTTTCAAGCGGGAAAATGCGCTCTTTGCGACCAAACTTCAAGTATAAGGGCGCCGGAGACGGGATAGGGCGATCTGAAGCGCGATTTACTGCGCAGTCGTACCAGCTAGCAAGCCTTGCGGATCCAGGGCCAGATCGCGACGTACAGAGCCAACCGGACCCAAGGGTGCCAGTAGGGTGCCGTCGACAAGGACATCGATTCCGCCGGCATTCCCGGTTAGAAGCGTAAGACCTTCTTGATTCGGAACCCGGTAAACGTCGCCTTCGCGCAGAACCCGTGTCAGAAGCAGTTCGTTCGCGCTGTCTCTGACCTGAACCCAGGCATCCTGCGTCGCGCGCAGGATAATACGCGCATCGGCGTTGTCCTCGCCGTAAACCTGCGGCTGCGTCGCGTCCGGCACGGTGACCGTCTGGGTCGTCACCGGCGCTGCGGGAGCCGCTGGAATCTCAGTAGCGTCGACCTGGTTCACCGCAGCGACCTGATTGGTAACGCTTTGCGACGAAATCACCGTCGTGCTTTGCGACAGGTTCGCCGTGTCACGCGATGGTGTTGAGGCATCGGAACTCGATGGGGCAGCCAAGGTGGCCACCGCCACTGTATCCTGCTCGAGGTTCGAAGACGTCGTTTCAGGCGCCTGCGTTGTAACCTGCGGCTGAGGTGCAGGCGACGATGAGGCTGAAGACGTGACCGTTGCAACCGGGTCGTTCGCGACGGTGACTTCGGCTGTGACCTGTGGCGCTGCGGGTGTAGACGTTACAGCGCCGCTAGATGTCGCGCTCTCCTGCGCCGGTTCTGGCGCAGGCTGCGTTTCCGCGACAACTGCGGCGGCGGTTTCATCCGTGGAGGCTTGCCCGGCATCGGAAGCGACCGGAGCAGTCTCGGCCGCAGGTGCTGGTTCAGCCGATCCTGCGGTATTGTCGCTGGCGCTCGGGGTTGCCGGTGTCGGCGTTAGGGAAATGCCCGCGAGCTCTGTATCCGATGACGCCTCGCCATCGAACAGCGCCTGCAGACGGTCCGGCAAGGCCGGAATGAAATCAGCAAAACCGGAATCACGATTGGAAAGGTAGTGCCACCCGCCATAAGCCATCGAGCCCATGAGAAGAGCCACCAAAAGAATTGCGCCGCCAGGAACCTTTCCTTCGGGAACCGGCGAGGGGAAGACGAGTTGAGTCTGATCGTCCAAACCATCGACGTCCTCACGGAACTGCTGGACGATTTCATCTTCGTCGAGTTCGAGATACTCGGCATAGGTCTTGATGAAACCTAAGGCATAGGTCGGGCCAGGCAGAGCGTCGTAACGGCCCTGTTCGATCGCTTCGAGATAGACATAGCGAATGCGCAATGCCTCCGCGACAGCCTTGAGGTCCTGACCTGTTTGCTTGCGGTGCCGCCGGAGAGTCGCGGAGACCGTCTCGCGGGGGGCGAGGTTCACATCGCCGACGTTCAGTAGAGGTTCTTGGTCGTCTTTTTTAGGCTTCACGATCTGATTCGCGCCATGATGTTGATCTGAGTGACATAGAAAACCTAAGCATCACGGAAAACTAAAGTATCTTGGTTAACAATCGGTTTTTATTTTGTTTCCCAACACATCGATAGCAATTGCTCTTCATGGATGCCCGAGTCGCACATCGCGTCAACTCAACCTGATGAATGGTCTTTTAGCAAAAAGTGTTAACAGGCAGCAATGGTCTCGGACCCTATCTCAATGCCTGCGCAATAGGAGCAAGATCGGAGAACCCCTGGATTAGCGGCCTCGCAAGCAATCGGACGCCCAATTTGACACAGGAGAGAACAGCACAGGAACAGCCCCTTCTCGCGCGCCCTTCGGAGGAACACCTAGATCTCAGATTTCCACGCCCTGATCTCGTGCGTAGTCCCGCAGATGATTGCGCAGGCTGTGATCAGGAAGCTCAAGCCAAGACGACAGGTCCCGGCGTAGAGGCTCCACCGCCAGACTTCGGATCATAGTCTTGATCGGTGCGACACTCGGCGATGGCATGGAGAGGCTGTTGAAACCACAGCCGAGCAGAGCCATCGCCTCGAGCGGATGCGCCGCCATATCGCCGCACAGAGACAGAGCCACACCGCGCGCATTTGCTTGCGCAGCGATGCCGTGCAGCAGCTTCAGAAAGCCGGGCGCCAGCACATCGTATCTGCGCACCAGTCGCGGATTGCCGCGGTCGGCTGCGAAGAGAAACTGAAAGAGATCGTTGCTGCCGACAGAGATGAAGTCGACCTTGTCCAGAAGTGCCGGCAATTGCCAGACCAGCGAAGGCACTTCCAGCATGACCCCGACCTTGACGCTGGACGGCAAGGCTCTTTCCTTCGAGGTTTCCCGCTCTATCTCGCGCTCCAGCAACGCCCGCGCGGCTTCGAATTCGGCAACATCGCTGATCATGGGGAACATGATCCGCAACTCGCCACCCTGCGATGCCCGCAAGAGCGCACGAAGCTGCTGACGCAATACCGCAGGACGATCCAGTCCGATCCTTATGGCGCGCCAGCCCATAGCCGGATTCTCGTCCACCTCGCCCTGCCAGTAGGGCAAAACCTTGTCCCCGCCCACATCCAGCGTACGGAAGGTGACCGGTTTTCCGCCCGCCTGTTCGACAACGCGGCCATAGAGTTCCGTCTGCGCCGTGATACCCGGAAAGGTATCGCGCACCATGAAGGGAATTTCCGTCCGGTACAGACCAATCCCATCGGCGCCGCTGTCATGCAGGTGCGGAATATCAATCAAAAGGCCGGCATTGATATTCAGGGAGATACGCTGCCCATCGGTGGTAACCGGTGGAAGATCCCGAGTGGTCGCGAAAATCTCCTTACGCCGGTCCCGTTCCGCAATCGTGTTGGCAAAACTTGCCAGGACCTCTTCATTCGGCCTCAGCAAGACCTGTTCATTGTCTGCGTCGACGACGATCCGATCGCCCGGGCGCACTGAAGTAACAATATCGCGGCAGCGGCCAACGACCGGAATATTGAGCGCCCGCGCCATAATCACCACATGCGCGGTCGGCGAACCTTCTTCCAGAACGACGGCGCGCAGGCGTTCGGAATCGTAATCGAGCAATTCCGCAGGCCCCAGGTTTCTGGCGACCAGCACCATTTCGTCCGGCAAGTCCTGTGCGTTCGATCCGTCCAGTTCGAGCAGATGGTGAAGCAGCCGGTTCCCGAGGTCCTCAAGATCCGACAGACGTTCTTTGAGATAGGGGTCCTTCACCTTGCCCATGCGTGCCCGGGTATCGACCTGGATCTTTTCGACCGCAGCCTCTGCGGTCAGGCCGCTGAGAATCGCTTCATCGATGCGACCGATCCAACCCTTGTCCTCGGCGAACATGCGATAGACCTCGAGAATTTCCCGGTGCTCGCCGAGCTCCGCGATATCCGCCCTGGCCAGAAGGTCATCGATTGCCCCGCGCATCTCCGCGACCGCATCGACCAGCCGCGCCCGTTCCACCTCGGGATCGTCCGCGATCACCTGGGAGATTACAATTCCACGGGTGTGAGGGACTGCGTAACCGGCGGCAAGCCCTTCGTTCAAGCCCAAGCCTTCCAGGCGCATGGGCTTGCCCTGCCCCTCGCCGCTGGCTGAGACCTCATCAAAGAGGTTGATCTCGCCACCTGCGAAGAGTTCGGCCAGGAGCATGGCGACAGTCTCGAGCGCCTCCACCTCTTCGTCGGTGTAGGCCCGCGAGGTAACGTTCTGCACAGCCAGAACACCGAGCACACGCCCGGCCCTTTGAATCGGTACCCCGAGCAGAGACTGGTAATTTTCTTCGCCGGTTTCCGGACGATAGGCAAAATTCGGGTGCCGCTGCGCGTCCGAGAGCGCCAAGGGCATGGCGAGGGCCGCAACCTGGCCGACAATACCCTCTTCAACATGCAGCCGGGTCTGATGCACCGCCTCGGGCTTGAGGCCCATGGTCGCAAAGAGTTCCAGAATGTCTCCGGGGCGCAGGACATAGATCGAGCAGACCTCGGCCACGATGTCCTGGGCGATCAGACGAACGATCTTGTCGAGCTTTTGCTGGCTCCCGCCCCGTTCTTTCATCAGATCACGCAGGAGGCGCAGCAGGCGCCGTGAGCCGGCCCAATCGTGAGACCGGCCGTCATGCGCCTTCGCGTCGAGCGATTTCGTCTCGGCAGACCTCGCAAAGGGCTGCTTCACCTCGGCAGCTTTACTGTCCGCTTCCGACATCGTCCCGCTGGGGTTTGGGTCGTTGGCTGTATCCGCGCTCACCGCACCACCGCCGGCCGACTCACTCGCCTCAGTGTCGGGGCTTCCCGTATCTTGCATCGATGGGTTGCGGGGTGGAGCATTCATAACGAGATGATCTTACACCAGGTCGGCACAAGATGTATGGCGTTTTATGCGGCATCCAGCCCATAGGCTGTATGCAGGCTGCGCAGAGCCAGCTCTGCGTATTCCTCGGCGAGCAGCACACTGACCTTGATTTCCGAGGTGGAAATAACCTGAAGATTGATGCCTTTGTCCGCCAGAGCGGTGAACATGCGCTTGGCGACACCGGCATGACTGCGCATCCCCACACCGATGACCGAGACCTTGACCACATTCGGGTCCGAAGTCAGCGCATCGTACTTCAGATCATCCTTGTGAGCCTCCAGGACCGCAACCGCCCGTTCCATATCGGCCTTGGTCACTGTGAAGGTCATATCGGTCGAGTTGCCATCCGCCGAATAACTCTGCACGATCATATCGACATTGATCGAGGCATCGGCGAGCGGCCCGAAAATACCGGCGGCAATGCCGGGCCGGTCCGGCACGCGGATCAGGGTAATCTTGGCTTCGTCCCGGCTATAGGCAATGCCGCTTACAAGTGCGTCTTCCACGATTTCATCCTCATCAACAACCAAAGTCCCCTCGGAATCGTTGAAGCTGGAGCGGACCTGAACACGGACCGAATGCTTCATCGCCATCTCGACGGATCTGGTTTGCAAGACTTTTGCGCCTTGAGACGCCATTTCGAGCATCTCTTCGTAGGTGATCTTATCCAGCTTACGGGCCTTGGATACGATCCGCGGATCGGTCGTATAGACCCCGTCGACATCGGTATAGATATCGCAGCGGTCCGCCTGCAGAGCCGCGGCCAGAGCGACGGCCGAGGTATCGGATCCGCCACGGCCCAGCGTTGATATCCGTCCGTCAGGACCGATCCCCTGGAAACCGGCAAAAACCGCCACCTGGCCTTCGCCGAAGCGCCGGATGATGTCATCGACCTCGATATCCTGGATGCGCGCGCTGCCGTGACTGCCATCGGTTTTGATGGGTGCCTGCCATCCCAGCCAGGACCGGGCGTTGACACCGATCGACTGCAGCACGATCGCCAGCAAACCGCTGGTCACCTGCTCGCCCGAGGAAACGACCACGTCATATTCGCGCAAATCCGCCAGTTTGGCGGCGGAATCCACGTAACCGATCAACTGGTTTGTGACGCCCGACATGGCGGAAACAACCACGGCCACTTCGTGACCCGCGTCGACCTCAGCCTTGACCCGCTGAGCGACGTGGCGGATCCGATCGAGATCGGCCACCGAGGTACCGCCGAACTTCATGACTATTCGGGACATAACGACCTTAAAGTAAAAAGGAAACGATCCGGTTGCCCGCAGAGGGGCGGCTATCCATACTCTTTAGCGGGGGTGGGTGGCAAGCATGCCGCCAAAACCCGCGAAAGATTGTGGCTATCGAGATAAACGGACATGACCAAGCTTCAGGACAGCACGAGCGTCGACGCCCAGGAAATCGAGAAATTCTCGGCTATTGCCGCGGAATGGTGGGACCCAAACGGCAAGTTCAAACCGCTGCATCAACTGAATCCGACGCGCATCGGCTACATTCGCGATCAGGTCGCGCGGCACTTCGACCGGGATCCAAAGGCGGACCGTCCCCTCTCGGGCATCCGTTTACTCGATATCGGATGCGGCGGCGGCTTGCTGAGCGAACCCCTGACGCGCCTCGGCGCAGAGGTCACGGCCATCGATGCCGCCGAAAAAAACATCAAAACCGCCAGCACCCATGCGGCAGAGGTCGGCCTGGAGATCGATTACCGGCACACAACCGCCGAAGACCTTCTGGCAGATGGAGACAGCTTCGACGTGGTCTTGAATATGGAAGTGATTGAGCATGTTGCCGATGTCACATCCTTTTCCAAGTCTGCCTGCGGGCTGGTCAAAAAGGGGGGCGCCATGGTGGCCTCCACATTAAACCGCACCCCGAAGTCCTATCTGATGGCCATTTTGGGCGCGGAATATGTCCTGCGCTGGCTGCCGCGCGGCACACACGATTGGCGGAAGTTCCTGAGACCCTCCGAGTTAACAGGTCTCTTGCGGGCACAGGCTATGCAGATCGAGGATATCAGCGGCGTGGTCTACAATCCCATCAACGAGCGCTGGCGGCTTTCGAGACGGGATCTCGACGTGAACTACATGCTGTTCGCGACCAAACCTTAAATCGGCGGCCGTGCCTTAAGATTCGTGACCTTAAGAATCGTGACGGGGGATCCAGGGGACGCGGGCGAACTCAACACCCTCGTCTTCCAACGCCTTGGCGTCTTCATCGCTGGACTCACCGTAGATGCCGCGCGCTTCTGCCTCGCCATAGTGGATCTTGCGGGCTTCTTCGGCAAAATCGGTACCAACGTAGTCGCACTCACGCTCGACGTTTTCACGCAGGTCTTTAAGGGCCTGCATCACCTCGGTGACCTTTTCAAGGTCCGCGTTCGTGGTGACCGATCCATTGGCTGTGGCAGGTTGAGGCGCAACCTCCGCACCCGTGCTCGGCGCCTCTGGCAGGCTTTCCTTGTTTTGCCGGCGGGTCGTCACGTTCGGCGCCATAAGAGCTTTTTCGACGCGCTTCGAGCCACAGACGGGACAACGAACCACCCCGGCCTCGACCTGCTCCTGGTAAGCCGCGCTGTCCTTGAACCAGGCCTCGAAGACGTGGTCTTTTTTACACCTCAAATCAAAAACGATCATCTCGTCTGCATCCGTCGCCTACCAAGCTCTCGCAGCCTGATATAGGGCAAAAACCCCGTTCTAAAACCCACCATACCAACGATAAGACTCGTGAAACAGCCAGGGATCAAGGAAAATGACACAAAAGGAGCAGGCATCGTCGGCGGCGAAGCACGCCGCTACAACCGAGGCCTCGGCCTGGGTTCAACGCTTTGCATCTTTGGTTCCTGCTGGCGGCGAGGTGTTGGACCTCGCCTGCGGTGGAGGGCGTCACAGTCGGTTATTTCTCGACCTGGGTTACCCCGTTCTGGCTCTCGATAGAGACCTGTCCCGTCTTAACGATCTGATATCGAGGGATAATTTCTCCACTCAACAGCATGACCTGGAGGATGGCCGCGCTTTTCCTCTCGCGCCCGAAAGCTTCGCGGGAACCATTGTGACAAACTATCTCTATCGGCCGATCTTGCCCGATATCGTCCAAAGCGTCGCACCAGGCGGGATTCTGATTTACGAGACCTTCGCCCGAGGGAACGAGCGCTTCGGCCGTCCGTCAAATCCGGATTTCCTGCTAAAACCGGGCGAACTTCTCGATGCGGTCGCGAAAGGCTTCCAGGTTCTCGCCTACGAAGACTTGATCGTCGATCTGCCGAAACCCGCGGCTATACAGCGCATCTGCGCCCGACGGAACGGTTAGGAAGGAAGCGCGAAGGCTCTGTCATGGGACAAGGACGGCACCATCGAACGGGCTTTGGCGACAGCAGCCGGGTCGATCTCAGCGGTCACAAATCCCGGTTCCTCGCCCCCATCGGCCAGGATCTCACCCCAGGGCGAGACGATCAGCGAGTGGCCGTAGGTCTGCCGTCCACCTGCATGGGTGCCGCACTGGGCTGGCGCGAAGATAAAGCAGCCGGTTTCAATCGCCCGCGCCCGCAGCAGCGTATGCCAATGCGCCGCGCCGGTCAGGCGGGTAAAGGCGGAAGGCACGGTGATGAAGGAAGCTCCGGCCGCTGCAAGCGCCTTATAGAGCGGTGGAAACCGCAAGTCGTAGCAAATGGTCAACCCAAGCCTGCCCCAGGGTAAATCGGTGATGACCGACTTGTCGCCAGGGCGGTAGGTCGAGGACTCCCGGTAAGTCTGACCGTCGGGGATCGTCACGTCGAACATATGGATTTTGTCGTAACGCGCGGCGATCTCGCCTTTGGGATCGAAGAGAAACGACCGATTGGCCAGTTTCGTCTGGCCCGGTTCGACTTCGCCGAGACCGATACCGAAAGACCCGGCCAACAGCCAAATCTCAAGCTCAGCCGCAAGTTCGCTAAACAGCGCGATGCCGGGGTGGCTCTCTTCAGGTAGAGATTTCTCGATGGTCGCGGCGCGCCGGGACTCGATCAGAGACGTCGTCTCCGGAGTCATGATCAGATCGGCGCCGGCAGCCTTGGCCTGCCGAATCAGGCCCTCCGCGACCTTTAAACTCGGCGCGTGATCCGACGCCGCAGTCAGCTGGATGCAGGCGGCTTTGAAGCCGCCAGAGGATTCCTCGGAAGTCGTCAAGAGGCCTTCATCAGGAGCGGATCGAGGTTGCCCCTCTGCTCAAGTGCATAGAGATCGTCGCAGCCACCGATATGCTGTCCGTCGATAAAGATCTGCGGCACGCTTGTCCGTCCGCCAGCGCGCTGGATCATTTCCGGCCGGCGCCGCGGCTGCAACATGATGTCAATTTCGTCGTAGCCTACACCCTTTGCCTCAAGCAGGCGTTTCGCCCGCGCGCAAAATCCGCAAAGCATGCTTGAATAGACTTCGATCACAGGAGATTGCTGTTCCGACATTTTACTCTCTGAGATGTTGTAATCGCCATAAAACCGCCGGACCGGGAGCATTTCGCCCGGATCGTGTGCGGTCTGAAAAACTGACAAAGCTGTATAACCTGAGAGATTTAGGGTCGTCATGGTTAAATTACAGCCCCATCGACGAAGGTCACCGTAATTTTACCGCTTTCAAGGTGAAATTATTTAGGCAAGTCGTCCTTCAGCTGCGCACAACCCGCGCCAGTGTGAGGACATCCACTGCCGCGGCGCCCCCGCGTAAAAGACAAGGGACGCAAGCATCCACCGTCGCACCCGTCGTATAGACATCATCGATCAACAGAACGCGCCTGCCCTCGATTTGAGGCTGCTCGGAGGGTTTGATCCGAAAGGCGCCCGCGACATTCCGCCGACGGGCGGCGCCGCTCAGTCGACCCTGCGTAGGGGTGGCGCGCTGGCGTTGCAGGATCCGTGAGGAAAAGGCTTTGTCGTGGCGTTCGGCAAGCTTTTGCGCGAGTAAAGCGGATTGATTGTACCGCCTCAGGAAAAGTCGGCGCCAATGAAGCGGCACGGGTAAGATAATGTCCGCCTCGGCAATGAGGTCACGGCCCGCCAGCGCCATCCAGGTCACCAAGGTGACCGCCGTCTCCGTCCGGTCCGCATGCTTGAAGGCCAGGATAAGGTCTCGGCTGGCGTCGTCATAGACGAGTGCCGCGCGGGCGCGCGCGAAAGCCTTCGGTCTAGCAATGCAATCGGCACAGAGAGGACCGTCTGGGTCAGCGGATTCACTTGCCCCAAATGCCGCGCCTTCAAATTCGAAGGGAAAGCCGCAGGTCTCGCAACAAGGCGCAGTGATAAAGCGCAGAGCGCTCCAGCAATTGGCGCAGAGCGTACCATTCCGTTCCACGACCACACGGCACTTCGCGCAGGTCGGCGGCAGAACCGAGTCCAGCGCCAGACGCGCAAGTGCTTTCATTCCTTGCATATCTGCAAGCATGCCTTGCTTTTGAGTTGTGCTGCAATCCCCTGGATGATCCAGATTTATGTTTTGCCGGACTTACAGCAGCCGGTTTGCCAAAAGGCCGCAACTTTGATATCGCCCAATCACAGAACTCAGGCGAAAGTCTTGCCCGACAGCCTGCTCGGCCGATGGGGAATGCGATGAACGATATCATGAACGTTTTCGACCGTCGGCTTGTCCGCCGTCATCGGGACCGTGCGGCGAGAGGCATCGCTGACTACAACTTTCTTTTCGACGCGGTCGCGCAGCGACTTTCGGACCGCCTGCTCGACGTTGCGCGTTCTTTTCCCACTTGCCTCGATTTCGGCGCCCGCGGCGGCGCGATGGCCAACGCGCTTAGGGAACGGCGCGACCTGGAGCACCTGGTAACCTGCGATCTGTCATTTGAAATGATGAAGTCCGGGGAGGAATCTTCTCGGGACAGCGTAAAACTGGTCGCGGATGAAGAGCATCTGCCCTTCTCACCTGAGAGCTTCGAACTGATCGTCTCGAACCTGTCGCTGCACTGGACCAACGATCTGCCAGGGGCGCTCATTCAGATTCGCCACTGCCTGAAACCCGATGGCCTCTTCCTCGGTGCCATGCTTGGTGGTGAAACCCTGCATGAACTGCGCAGCGCCCTCATGCAGGCTGAAATCGAAGTCGAAGACGGCGCCAGCCCGCGACTGTCACCACTGGCCGACCTCAAAGATGCCGGAGCCCTGTTGCAACGCGCGGGCTTTGCCCTGCCGGTCGCCGATATCGACCGGATCACCGTCAGCTACCCCAATGCTTTCAAGTTAATGCAGGATCTCCGGGGCATGGGCGAAAGCAACGCTATTCACACCCGCAGGCGCAATCCAACACGACGCGCCACGCTCTTCCGCGCTGCAGAGCTCTATCAAGAAATGTTCGGTGACCAGGACGGGCGCATCCCGGCCACCTTTGATGTTCTCACGCTGACAGGCTGGGCGCCAGATGCCTCTCAGCAACAGCCTCTACGCCCTGGCAGCGCGAAAGGCCGGCTGGCGGACGCGCTTGGCGTGACGGAGCACGGAACCGGAGATCAAACGCCGCAAGCGCAAGGCAAGAACGGCGAGCGCTAACGAGAGTCAGTTTGGTGACTTAAAGCAGGTCGCGCAGTTGCACGGTGGTGACTTAAAGCAGGTCGCGCAGTTGCGCGACCAGGGGCACATCCGCTTCAGGCATGGGATAGTCGGAAAGACGCGCGGGACGCACCCACTTCAGCGCTTGCCCTTCCTGCGCCGTCACCGTCCCCTTCCAGATCCGGCAGACGAAGAGCGGCATCAGCAGATGAAAATCATCATAGCTGTGGGACGCAAAGGCCAGCGGGGCAAGGCAGCTTTCCCGCGTATCGATCCCGAGTTCCTCGGCAAGCTCACGCACCAATGCCTGCTCAGGCGTTTCACCAGGGTCCAGCTTTCCGCCCGGAAACTCCCAGAGTCCGGCCATGGATTTACCGGGCGGGCGCTGCGCGAGCAGAACGCGGCCATCAACATCGATCAAGGCAACAGCCGCCACAAAGACCAGCGGCTTCGTCGAAGCCTCTTGTCGCTCCCCAGCCGCCCAGCAGCCACCAAGATCGGCATCTTCCGTCATGAAACCCCGCTTTAGCTTCGATAATCGGCGTTAATGTCGATGTAGCCGTGGCCCAAATCACAGGTCCAGACCCGGGCCGCCCCCTCGCCCACACCGACATCGACAGCGATATCAATCTCCTGACCCTTCATATGCTCGGCCACCGGCGCTTCGTCGTAGCCAGGCACGACCCAACCGTTCTTCGCGACCTCGATCCCGCCTATCTTGATCGAGAGGCGATCACGGTCGGCACGTTCTCCGGCCTTGCCCACCGCCATCACGATACGGCCCCAGTTCGGGTCTTCACCGGCAACGGCTGTCTTAACCAGCGGCGAGTTGCCGATCGCGAGTCCGATCGCGCGCGCCGCGCGCGGGCTCTCGGCGCCGGCGACATCTATGGTCACGAATTTGCTGGCGCCTTCGCCGTCTCTTACGACCTGAATAGCAAGGTCCTGGAGAAGATCTTCGAGCGCTGCCTGGAACGCCGTAAGGGCCGGGTCCTCGACACCGGAGGGCGCAGCGTTTCCGGCCTTGCCTGTCGCAAGTAACAGCACCGTATCGCTGGTCGAGGTATCGCCATCAACCGTGATTGAATTGAAAGTCCGCTCGATAGAGTCGCTTAGCAGTTCCTGCAAAAGTCCGGACGGCAGATTCGCGTCGGTCGCAACGAAAGACAGCATCGTCGCCATATCCGGCGCGATCATGCCCGAGCCCTTGGCGATCCCATTGATCGTGACCTGCTGGCCGCCGATTTCCGTCCTCCGGGTTGCGCCCTTGGGGTAGGTGTCCGTCGTCATGATGGCCGCCGCCGCCTCGGGCCAGGCCTCAGGCCGTAGGTCCTTTGCAAGCTCAGCCAGAGCGCCCGTCAGGCGTTCGTCTGGAAGAGGTTCGCCGATCACTCCCGTCGAAGCGACGAAAACCTCTTCGGCCTTGCAGCCGACCAACTCGGCCACGGCGGAAACCGTGCGTTCAACCGAGCCGGTTCCGGCTGCACCCGTAAAGGCATTCGCATTGCCCGAATTGACCACCACGGCCCGGGCGCTGCCATGCTTGAGCGCTTCCCGACACCAGAGCACCGGAGCCGAAGCGGTCAGCGATCGGGTCAGGACACCGGCAACCGTAGCGCCGGGTTCCAGCACCATGATGCAGACATCCGTTCGATCTCGATAACGCAGACCGCAGGCGCCTGTGGTGATCTGCAAGCCCGGCAATGGCGGCATCTCGGGAAAGGCAGCAGGTGCTAAGGGGGAGACTTTCAAAGACATGGCGCAACGAACTCCTACTTCGCAGCACTCCGGCTACGGCAGCTTATCGCTCGCCGCAACCGAAAAAGCTGCAGAAGAGGAAAGTGATACTGAAGAACGTGGTTGGAGGCTACTGAGTCGTGCTCTCGCTGTTCGTTTCGCTTTCCGCTGGAGCGCTTTCCGCCGGATCTGCTTCGGCTTCCGCGCCGTTCGGCGAAAGGATCTCGATCTCGGCACCATCGCGCAGCTTCGCCAGAATGTTCTGATAGGCACCGCGTGACAGTTCGGAGCGCAGTTCTTCTTCCATCTCCTCAAAGGTAGGCTGCTCAGCCAGACGGGTCTCTTCGACCTTGATCACGTGCCAACCGAACTGAGTCTGCACAGGTTCCTTGCTGTGTTGACCAGCTTCCATGGAGAAGGCGGCATCGGAGAACTCCGGCACCATCTGCCCCTCGCCGAAGAAGCCAAGATCACCACCCTGGGCGCCGGACGGGCCGGTGGAGTGCTCGCTGGCCAGAGCCGCGAAATCAGCGCCGCCGTCGAGTTCGACGATCAGATTCTTCGCCTGCTCCTCCTCTGCGACCAGAATATGCCGCGCACGCACTTCTTTCTGCGGCGGGTTGTCCTGGACGAACTTATCGTACTCGGCGCGCACCTTGTCATCGGTTACTTCCGCCTCGATCCTGCGCACGACATAGATCTGCGAAATGATTTGGTTTTCGGCCCGCATGACACGCTCGCGAACCTCCTCATCCTCCGCAAGACCTTCCTTGCGGCCAGCCTGACCGACCAGTTTCAGGTCGATCATCTGCTCGACCAGGGCCGGGAAGATCAGAGCGATCTGGGCCTGCTGCTGGGGAGGCAGATTCTGGGCCAAGGCCAGGACTTCGGACTGAAGGATGTCCTCACCGCCGACACGCGCAACGACCGGGTCGTCTTCCGCCCCGCTATCCTGTGCCTGAACCGGAAGTGCAAATGCGACCGAAAGGGCACAAAATGCCGGAACGAGAAGATTTTTGATGCGCATATCTGCGTCTCCTTAAAGCGGCCGAAAACTCGGCACAAAGGCCAAATATCAGGCCGATTTTTGTTATTTCAGCCGTTTTGTGGCACGCGGGCCGTCCCCGCACAAGCCTGCTTACATAACAGTTGGGTGAAATCCCAAGGCCGCACCGCTGTGAAGCTGCTTCAAAATCTTGCGATGGACAGCATCACTGCTCAGGAAAGAATTCCAGGTCCGCCTCAGACCTCAAGCGCTTTAGTTCCCGGTTGATCTGCTTGCGGACCAACTCCTCGCGCAGTTTCGGCGCCAACTCCTCGTAGGTCGGTAAAACCGCCTTGCGTTCGCTCGCGACCTTGATCACATGCCACCCGAACTGCGTACGCAGCGGATTACGGCTGTAAGCGCCAACCTTAAGATCGAAAGCAGCGGCAGCGAACCCGGGGTCAAGACTATCGCGCCGCATGAAACCCAGATCACCGCCGCGCGCAGCTGAGTCTCCGGTAGAGTAATCACGCGCCAAGTCGGCAAAATTCAAGCCGTCGTCCAAGGATTGGACCACGGCTAGTGCTTCCGCCCGGCTGCCGACGACCACATGATGCAGATGCCGCTCCGTTAGCGCCGCATTTGCCCGCAAAACCTCGAAGTAGCGGGCGCGGACGTCGGCCTCAGGAACTTGAGGGGCGATTTTGGCGTCAACGTAGGCATCTCGAATCAGCACATCCTCGTAGGCCTGAACCCGCCGCTGCAGGGCCTCGTCTTCTTCCAAATCTTCTTCGCGGCCCGCCTTTGCCAGCAATTTGAGATCGATCAGACGATCCAGAAGCGCAGGAAAGATCGATTCGATGCGATCCTGATATTCAGGTGGCAGGTCACGGGCCGACTCAACGACATCCGCCCAGCGGATCTCCTCCCCCTCAACCACCGCTACGACCGGATTCCGCTGGATCATATCCTGCATCGCAGTACCGAGGGTCTTTGGAGAGACACCTTCGTCATCAGCAGTCTGAGCACCGGTTTGCGATGAAACCTCGGGAAGAGGCGCAACTGGTTCGGCCGTCAGAGACGGGTTCTGGCGAAGCGGGATGGAGGGCTTTGAACCTTCCGCACCGTTGATTTCGCTTTCGGCGACATACTCCAAGCCTTTCAGGCTTTGCGCAGGAAGACTTTGTGGAGGAACCTGGGGAGCGTTTTGCGAATAGACCGGAAAGCCGTACGAAAGAAAGAACAGACCCGAGAGAACGGCCGGTAGCGTCACCGCGAGGGCACCAGAGCGCCTCCAGCTGACGTTATTGAATCGTACCAAGGCTTCTCTCCGGCTACAGATCTGTCAAAAAAAGGGCTGGGTTCTCTATCATCTTGCATGCTGATTGCGCCCGGACAAGGCCAAGTGTGGAGCTCGTCAGACAGTACGTCCCGCTGTAATTCGGGCCGAATTACAGCAAAAACACGGTAAATTGTTCCGTAGTGGCCATTTGGGATTCTTCGATCTATCAAGGCCAAATTCGACAAACGGTCGATTTACCTTTTGTTTACGGTCCTCCTCCGCAGGCTGCCAGCGTTGACAGGCACTGCACGGACGCCTATTTGTCACTCCGTGTTTCGCATGCTTTCCGATTAATTTTGTTCGAGGTCATCAATGTTCGGCGCGCTCGCAAAGCGGCTGTTTGGATCTGCTAACGACCGTTACATCAAGGGTCTTAGCCAAACCGTCAACGCCATCAATGCTCTCGAACCGGAGTTGGAAGCCCTCAGCGACGACGACCTAAGAGCCAAAACAGAAGATTTTCGCAAGAAGTTAGCCGAAGGGGCGAACCTCGACGACCTATTGGTCGAAGCCTTTGCCACGGTCCGCGAAGCGGCCAAGCGCACGCTCGGACAGCGGCACTTCGATGTCCAGCTCATCGGCGCCACCGTTCTGCACCGCGGCGAGATCGCGGAAATGAAGACCGGTGAAGGTAAAACGCTGGTTGCGACGCTTGCAGTCTACCTGAACGCCTTGTCGAGCAAGGGCGTGCACGTTGTGACGGTCAACGACTACCTGGCCCAGCGTGACTCCGAGTGGATGGGGCAGATCTATCGTTTTCTCGGTCTGACCGTCGGCTGTATCGTCTCCGGCCTGCCAAATGAGATGCGCCGCCAGGCCTATGCCTGTGACGTCACCTACGGCACCAACAACGAATTCGGTTTCGACTATTTGCGCGACAACATGGCGACGCAGCCCGAAGACATGGTGCAGCGCGATTTCAACTATGCGATCGTCGACGAGGTGGACTCGATCCTGGTCGATGAGGCCCGGACACCGCTGATTATCTCAGGTCCGGCAGAGGATTCCTCAGAGCTTTATAAGAAAATCAACACCCTGATTCCGAAGCTCGAGGCTGAACACTACGAGATGGACGAAAAAGCCCGCGCCGTGACCCTTACTGAAGAGGGAACGGAACGGGCGGAAGAACTGCTCCATGAGATGGACATGCTCGACGGCGGTTCGCTCTACGATATCGAAAACGTCAGTGTCCTGCACCACGTGAACCAGGCCCTGCGCGCGCACAAGCTGTTTCAGCGGGACAAGGACTACATCGTCAAAGACGACAAGGTCGTCATCATTGACGAATTCACGGGCCGCATGATGGAAGGCCGCCGTTTTTCGGAGGGCCAGCATCAGGCACTGGAAGCCAAGGAAGAAGTCCGGATCCAACAGGAAAACCAGACCCTGGCCTCGATCACCTTTCAGAATTATTTCCGGCTCTATCCCAAACTTGCCGGCATGACCGGTACGGCGATGACCGAGGCTGCTGAGTTTTCGGACATCTATGGGCTCGATGTCATCGAGATTCCAACCAACCTGCCCTTTATCCGAGACGACCAGGATGACGAAGTCTACCGGACGGCAAAGGAAAAAGACGCCGCAATCATTGAGCTGATCAAGGAATGCCGGGAGCGGCAACAGCCGGTTCTCGTCGGCACGGTGTCGATCGAGAAATCCGAGCACTTGGCTGGACTGCTGAAGAAGGCCAAGGTTCCGCACCAGGTGCTGAACGCCCGCTATCACGAGCAGGAAGCATTCATTATCGCCCAGGCCGGTGCACCAGGCGCGGTTACGATTGCCACCAACATGGCTGGCCGCGGCACCGACATTCAGCTTGGCGGCAATGTCGACATGCGGGTCAGACAGGAAGCCGAGGATATCGAAGACGAGACAGCACAAGCGGCCAAGGTTGCCGAGATTGAGGCCGACGTCAAAACCAAGCAGGAAGTCGCCAAGTCCGCCGGCGGTCTCTTTGTGATCTCCAGCGAACGGCACGAAAGCCGCCGGATCGATAATCAGCTGCGCGGCCGGTCGGGCCGTCAGGCGGATCCGGGCGCCTCCAAGTTCTTCCTGAGCCTGGAAGACGACCTGATGCGCATCTTCGGCTCCGAGCGCATGGATTCCATGCTCCAGAAACTGGGCCTTCAGGAAGGCGAGGCTATCGTCCATCCCTGGGTCAACAAGGCTCTGGAAAAGGCGCAGCAGAAGGTCGAGGCGCGCAACTTTGAGATTCGTAAGAATCTGTTGAAGTTCGACGACGTTATGAACGACCAGCGCAAGGTCATCTATGAGCAGCGCAAGGATTTGATGCGAGCCAGCGATGTCCGCGAGACGATCGTCGACATGCGCCACGAAGTCATCGAGGACCTCGTGACCCGCTGTATTCCCGCCAATGCCTACGCGGAACAGTGGGAAATCGGCAGCCTTCACGAAGAGGTGCTCAGGCTGTTCGGGCTCGACCTTCCCGTCGCCGACTGGGCCAAAGAGGAAGGCATCGCCGAACAGGAAATTCGCCAGCGTATTACCGACGCCGCGGACAAAAAAATGGCTGCCAAGACGGCCAACTATGGCGCTGAGGTCATGCGGAGCCTGGAGAAGCAGGTCCTGCTGATGGTGCTTGATAAGCAGTGGAAAGATCATCTGCTGTCGCTGGATCACCTGCGCCACGGTATCGGCCTGCGGGCCTATGGTCAGCGCGATCCTCTGAATGAGTACAAGAAGGAAGCCTTCGAACTCTTCGAGGCCATGCTGGCAGAAGTCCGGGACGAGGTGACGGCCCTTCTGAGCCGCCTTGAGCTGCGGGTCGCCGAGCCGGAAGCTGCTGTGATTCAGCGTCCCCCTCAGGAAATGCACGAGACCCGGCAGGATCCGGCTCTCGTCGGCGCCGGTGCGGAGGCAGACGGCCCGCCGCCGCCGCAACCCTCCCAAACCCGGGCAGCCGCCGCGAATATCGATCCCAACGACCCCTCAACCTGGGGCAAGGTACCGCGCAACGCGCCCTGTCCCTGCGGCTCCGGCAAGAAATACAAGCAGTGCCACGGGAAACTGGCTTGATCGCTCGTCGTCGGGAGCGAGCGTAGAGCTCAACCGCCCGAGTGGTCGAGAGTGGTCGAGAGTGGTCGATATCTTTGTCCGAACCGCTTGACCTAGCAACCCTCTGGACGGGCGAACGCCGGCCGTGGATCGAATGGAAGACCGTCGTCAAGGCGTGGTCTTTCGATGCAGCCATGATTTGCTAAGACTTTCAAGCTAGGCTTGTTGCTGCAGATTGGGAATTTTTGCCCAAGAGCGACGCAAATGAGGCGGGAGCGGCCAATGTTTTCACTCAAGTCCGAGATCAATCGACAGCTGCTTTCCTATTGGCAAAGCTTGAGCGGTCCCTCGGGTTCGTTGCCGCAGCGCACCGCTTATTCGCCCATCGACATCCCGCCTCCTGTCTTGCCGCACGTCTTCCTCTGCCAGATCAGCCATGACCCTTTCGAAGTGCTGATCCGCCTCCAAGGAACCTACCTGGCGGAACGGGCCGGCCAGCACTACAGCGGCAAGCGCATCGACGCTACAACCTTTGGCGAAAACTACCAGGATATCCTCGACGGCTACCGTCTCGTCTGCCGTGAGCGCGCCCCATTGATGACCGAACAACGGGTAGAGTCGCTCAATGGCAGGAGCGTCATCACCGAGGTGCTGCAGCTTCCCCTTGCTGGCGATGGCGATCAGAATGAAGTCGCCTATGTCACCGGAAGCCTCGACATAATCGGCGGCAACGCCAAAGCCTGGACCGATTTCCAAGCCGCCGAATGGTCCGTCCTTCAGTCCGAGCTGCTTAAACCGCTGGCTGCGTAAGGAAACCTGCGCCGCCGGTCAGGCAAATCCGCTGACACAAGCGTGATTTCGCAGCCCTGGCATTTTGCTCGACAAGCCCCCAGATTCCTGTCGTCATATCTGTGACCTGTGATCGCTTCATCCAAGAGCTCTATGAGAGCGGTCGGGATAATTTGGGAGGAAGGAACATGACGGAAACTGCGGTTCTCGCCGGCGGATGCTTTTGGGGCATGGAGGAGCTGATCCGAAAGCTCCCAGGCGTCGTCTCGACTCGCGTCGGCTACACAGGCGGGACGTCCTCCTCGCCCGGATACCGGGATATCTGCACCGGCACGACCGGTCACGCAGAAGCCCTTGAGGTGGTCTTCGAACCCGGAAAAGTAAGCTATCGCGATGTTCTGGAACTCTTTTTCCAGATCCACGACCCGACGACCGAAAACCGGCAGGGCAACGATCGCGGCACCCAGTACCGCTCCGTGATCTTCTTCAACAGCGAAGAACAAGAGCGCGTCGCCCGCGACACCATTGCCGATGTCGAAGCCTCAGGCCTCTGGCCGGGACCGGTGGTCACCGAGGTGGTTCCGGCCCGCGCCTTCTGGGAGGCCGAAGCGGCGCATCAGGACTATCTGCAGAAGCATCCGGGCGGTTATACCTGTCACTTCCCGCGGCCCAACTGGCGGCTGCCTCGGCGGGACGCGGCGGAGTAGAAGAGCTTCGTCAGGCGGGCGGGCACAGGGTCGCCTGCCCGCTCGTCGGTTATGGGAAAATAATCCGCACAAGATTTCGGGCACAAAAAGTTATCCCGCCGCTCTGACATACAATTGTCACAGCCTTTGGAAAGGCGCGCGGGAAGACAGCCAATCTTCGGCCATAAAAGACGGAAACTACGGTTATCCCCGGGCGAACTTGTCTATACAAGCGGTGGCAAAGCTTTGGACCCTGCGCCCGCGTCACACCCGGAGCAGTCGTTTGCCACTCACTTGAGGGCCGCAAATGACGCCCTCAGCGGTACCCGCCTTAATCGTTAGCTCAGCCCCTAGCTGAGACCCTTCTGGCCCATGCCGAGGAATTTGTCGCGGCGCTGCTGCTTCAGGATCGTGCCGTCCTTGCGGCGCAGGTCGGTGAGATAGCGTTCGATGCAATCGCCGACGGCAGTGATGGTCGGCGCTGGGCCGCGGTGGGCGCCGCCCAGCGGCTCGGCCACGACCTCGTCAATCACGCCCAGCTTCTTCAGGTCCTGGGCGGTCAGCTTCAGGGCCTCGGCGGCTTCCTTCGCCTGATCGCCGCTGCGCCACAAAATGGAGGCACAGCCCTCCGGCGAGATCACCGAGTAGATCGAGTGCTCCAGCATGACGACCGCGTTGGCCGTCGCCAGGGCGATCGCGCCGCCGGAGCCGCCCTCGCCGATCACCACCGAGATGACCGGCACCTTCAGGCCCAGGCAGACCTCGATGCTGCGGGCGATGGCTTCCGACTGGCCGCGCTCTTCCGCGCCGATGCCGGGATAGGCGCCTGCGGTGTCGACCAGGGTCAGCACCGGCAGTCCGAAGCGATCGGCCATCTCCATCAGGCGCTGGGCCTTGCGGTAGCCTTCGGGCCGGGCCATGCCGAAATTGTGCTTCACCCGGGCGTTGGTGTCGGAGCCCTTTTCCTGGCCGATCACCATCACCGAGTAGCCACGGAAGCGGCCGATGCCGCCGACGATGGCCGCGTCTTCGGCGAAGTTGCGGTCGCCGGCGAGCTGGGTGAAGTCTTCGATCAGGTGGCTGACATAGTCGGAGAAGTGCGGCCGGTCCGGATGGCGCGCCACCTGGGCCTTCTGCCAGGGCGTCAGGCGCGCATAGCTCTGGCGCAGCAGGCGGTCCGCCTTGCCCTGCAGCTTGGAAACCTCTTCGGCGATGTTCATATCGCCGCTGTCCGAGAGATGCCGCAGTTCCTCGATCTTGCCTTCGAGTTCGGCTATCGGCTTTTCGAAATCCAAAAAGTTGTGCATGACCTTTTCCTGACGACCCGGCGCGGTTTTGATGCCGCGCGCGTGGATCCCCAACCCAATGAACCCAGCGGGATTAGAGCCCCGATCCTTGCCCCCCGAAATCCGTCAGGCAAAGGCCGCGTCCCAGTGCGAGCCGCAGCTTCCTTATAGTGCGCGCCTGTCTAACACAGGGGAGGCCCGGCGTAAAAGCAGTCGCAGCAAAGAATCTGCAACATTTAACCAAAAAATGCGCCTTGAAAATCGACCCACGAATTCCATCCCCTCCGGAAAGGCGCAAGCCTTTGCCCTTACCTGCGCGCCGGATCCCTTGACTTCCCCAGGCTTGCGCCCGATGATCGCCGCGTTCCTAGGGGTGTCCGCAAGGGCTGAGATACTGGATCGCACCTCATTGAGAGGCCATTCAGTGACCCTTCGAACCTGATCCGGGTCATGCCGGCGCAGGGAAGGAAACCGGTTCCCGCCCAACGGGGATCCTCCGCGAAAACCCTCCGCTCAACCTCCCGGATCTCCTGACCAGAGAACACCGAGGGAGGTCCGTTATGTTTTCGAAGTTTAGTCTGTTATCAAATCTCTGCCGGCGCACCGCACGCGGCTCCTTTCACGCTTTTGCCGCAGCCGCCGCGCTGGCCATCGCGTCCAGCCTGAACGTCACGGCCGCCAGCGCCGCCGAGAAGACCACCATCCTGCTGGACTGGTTCCTGAACCCGGACCACGGACCGCTGATCGTGGCGCAGCAGCGCGGCTACTTCGCCGAGGAAGGCCTGGAGGTCGAGCTGATTGAGCCGGCCGACCCCAACGACCCGCCGAAGCTGGTCGCCGCCGGCCGGGGCGACCTCGCCATCTCCTACCAGCCGCAGCTCCACCTGCAGGTCGAGGCCGGCCTGCCCCTGACCCGCATCGGAACGCTGGTGGCCACGCCGCTGAACACCCTCCTCGTGCTGGACGACGGCCCGATCAAGTCGATCGCGGATCTCAAGGGCCGCAAGGTCGGCTTTTCGGTCGGCGGCTTCGAGGACGTGATGCTGACCGCCATGCTGGCGCCCCATGGCCTGACCACCGACGATATTGAGCTGATCAACGTCAACTTCTCGCTCAGCCCGGCGATCCTCTCCGGCCAGGTCGACGCTGTGATCGGTGCCTATCGTAACTTCGAGCTCAACCAGATGGAGATTGAGGGCCATAAGGGCCGCGCCTTCTACGTCGAGGAAGAGGGCGTCGCCGCCTATGACGAGCTGATCGTGGTGGCCAACAACGACAAGCTGGACGACCCGCGCTTTCCCAAGGTGCTGCGCGCGCTGGAGCGGGCCGTGACCTTTATGATCAACCACCCGCAGGAAGCCTGGGGCGACTTCATCGCCTATCGCGCGGAGCTGGACGACGAACTGAACCGCCGCGCCTGGCGCGACACCCTGCCGCGTTTTGCATTGCGCCCAGCCGCCCTGGACAAGGGTCGCTACGAAGCCTTCGCCAAGTTCCTGCAGGACCACAAGATGATCGAGAAGCTGGTGCCCGTCGAGGGCTATGCGGTGGAGTTGGATAGGTAGGTTTCAGCATCAGCCGACAGCTATTCAGTTTCAGCCCTCTCCGGGTTGTTTGATTAGGTTTCGACTGACGCCGAAACCGGCACCAGCCCGCACCCCCTCCCAACCACCCAATGCGATTGTCCTGCGGGTGGTTGGGAGGGGGAGCGGGCCGGAACCGCGCCTAGATCAAACAACACGAGCCGGCGCAGAGCTTTCATTCGAGAGTGACACCATGACCTCATCCGCAAACAAGAATGAAGCTAAAACGAAACGCTTCACCGACCGCCTCCGCGACGAATCTCAACCCTTCTGGACCCAGGCCACCACCCACCGCTTCACCCGTCAGCTCGCGGACGGCAGCCTGCCGGATGAGGTCTTCGTCCGTTATCTGATCCAGGACTACCACTACGTCGATTGCCTGGCCCAGGCGGTCGGCTTCGCGGTCGCGCTGGCCCCCGACATGGCGACCCGCCGCCCGCTTGCCGGTTTCCTCTCGGTCCTGACCAACGCTGAGAACGACTTCTTCCTGAAGTCCTTCGAGCGCCTGGGCGTCGACGAAGCCACCTGGCGCAACACCCCGCCCACGGCAGTCACGCAGGCCATCTCCAAGGCCATCGTCGGCGGCGCCAGCGGCTACGCCGGCGGCGGCCTCTACCCGGAAGCCATGACCGTCCTACTCTGCTCCGAGTGGGTCTACCAGGCCTGGGCAGAACCGGTCGCGGATGCTCAACCGCCACAGCCGCAATACCGTGAATGGATCGAGCTGCATGCCACGGAGGAGTTCGTGGGATTTGTGGAATGGCTGCGGACGGAAACGGACCGGGCCTGCGAAGGGCTGGACGCGGCGCGGCAGGAGAGCCTGGTAGCGCTCTTCAGGAAAGTAACAGAGTTAGAGGCGGCGTTTTTTGAGGATGCATTTCAGGGCTAAAGCCGACCCGTACCGCTAAAGGCGTTCACGCAAGCGTTCCATCAGGTCCATACGCTCGTGAAGCACGGCCAGAATCACTATACCCTCCGGCCGCCCAAGAAAGAAAACATAGTGGTGCCGGCAATGATGCGATTTTACGCCTTCCATCTCAGGAAGCGATTTCGCGTGCCCCATCCCGGACGCGAGCCGTTCGAAACAGCCATGCAGTTCGTCTTGATAATTGTCCGCCTGCTGCTCGCCCCAGGTTTCCCAAGTATAAAGCCAGATGCCGATCAGGTCTTCCCGCGCCGCCTGCGCAAGCGTGTAGGTGACCACGTTACCGCTTCAACCGTTTGCGCGCGTCCCGCTTGATATCCTTCGCCGTCGCCTGCACGACAGCACCGGCCTCAGCCTCCGCGATACGCGGCGCCAATAGCTGCTTCAGTGCTTGCAGAGCTTCTTTATCGCTCATGCTCGCGGGATCGGGGGTCTCGACCAGCGCGCGCGACAAGACATAAGCTTTGATACTCTGGCCCTTCAGCGCGGCCATGGCCTTGAGCTGCTGATGCTCCTGCGCGCTCAAATCGATGGAAAGGCGGGGCATTGCGGTCTCCTCTCGTTCTGTCGGATTATAACACGGAAACCACATTTACAACAAATGTTGTTACGCTGGAGTAGCGGCAAAAGACGAACTCTCGGAAACAAACATATCGGGGGAACAGGTTCCCCCGCGCCCTCAAATTTTTTGAACGCAACCTGCTGCTGAAAATGCACAATCAAAGACTTGGCACCGTTTCTACTCATGAACAAACGTCACTGCCGCATTGGGGAATGCAGCTAACATCAAACCATTTGTACAACGTTCTACTAAAGCTAGAATGTCTGCGTTTTGATGAACAACAGGGTTTGTGATGACAGAGCGGAGAGGATCAAGGGTGCAAACATTGGCGCACAAGAACGACAGCTAGCCTGCAACTCGCGATCTCTTCACCGGATGGAAAACTGGCAAAGTGGTACGTGAGCGACGCGACAGATAAGTCTTGTACCACCTTTGGCTGGTTCCCAGCACCATCAGACATTGGCGACATTGTCGAGAAGGCCTTCGCTGAGAGCGTGCAAAAGGCCATTCGAGACCGTGATGTCTATGCGCATTTGGGGGGGCAAACATGGAACCACCCATGCAGAGGTCGTCGATTGAGTATTATGTTCCTGTAATTCGAGTTAGCTCAACTTTGTATTGCACACTAATGAGCCTCAGTCTCAATCGGCGTGAGAATGAAATGTGATCGGAGGCCACATTGAAAATCTTCTACTCTTGGCAATCAGATTCTGAACCCAAAACAGGGCGTTACCTGATAAAGGGAGCTCTTGAGAAGGCAGTTAGGGAACTAACAACAGATCTCAAACTCGAAGAGTCGGAAAGACTAGAACTTGATCACGATACTAAAGGTCTGCTGGGTTCGCCTCCAATAGCAGATTCTATCCTACAAAAGATTGAGGCCTGCGATGTTTTTGTTGCCGACGTAACGCTGATAGGCGTTACAAATGCATCAATCACGTCGAATCAAGTGGAAGTAAAGGGCCTAATAAATTCGAACGTCGCTATTGAACTCGGATATGCTCTCAAATCGATCGGCGATGACGGCCTATTGTTGGTTATGAATACCGAGTACGGTCTAGCCGAAAATCTTCCGTTTGACCTTAGGCACCGTCGCTGGCCCTTAAAATACTCCCTGCTGGCTTGTGCCAATAAGAAACAGCGCGATGAATCAAAGTTAGAGTTATCGAATCAGTTTAAACTCATACTGCGCGCTTATCTCGAAACAAAAGTTACTCAAATAAATAGAGCACCTTTCCCCACTGCTCCAACGACTGTTTCTCCTGCCCACTACTTCGACCCAGAAGAAGAACTCGTTCCTGCCAACCATCAGAGGCGCTGGCCTCCGCTGCGCTGTTCGCAACCGGCTCTACTTTATGTTCGAATACATCCAAAATGGGCCATTGAACCTCTACCTGAAAGTCGCATAGGAGACTTGGTATGGGAGAGCGGTGTTGGACCAATGAACCGGAGAGCTGGATCAGGCACTTCTCCCGATCGGAATCGGTTCGGTGGAATTGTTTATTCTCAAAGCACAGATAGCAAAGATGTGCTCTCCGCAACACAGTTATTTAGCACCAGAGAAATATGGGGATAGACACATACACCTTAAGCCATTCTGACAAATATTCTGGTCAAATCATACGAATAATACCGAGTCTGCTCTACGAACAAATTTTGTTCGACTCATTAAATCGATACCTCAAATTTGGAAAAGATGTACTTGACTACGACTTACCAGTTGTTGTTGAAGCAGGTGCGGCTAACGTGAGTGGCTTTTATATGGCCATGGAAAGAAATAATTTTTGGGGACCGATTCACAGGCCACACATTCAGAAAAGTTTTGAACTCAATGATTGGAGCGAACGTGAGATTACTGACAATCTACTTGATGCTTTCAATGAGTTCTTTGATGCTACTGGCAAGCAACGCCCCACCAATCTAAATGGGTTTCCAGAAAATTAACCAACACTATGTTGTATAGGACATTTGCTTGATGAAATATTTTAACACTAAAATCCTAAAAACATATTTATTTTTATAATCCCGTCTTCAACAAAGACATTTCGCCACACATGGATCCAGCTCTGCTATAGAAATCACCGACGTCTTAAGACAAAGCCCTACACGACGCGCTGATATCAAAGTTCAATAATCTTGGGCTGCTAGTGAAATCAGGAAAGCGAAAAAAGCGACAAAACAAACTAAATACAAGCCTGAATGAGACTGCGACTCTTGGCTTACAGTCTCGCTTCGATACTGCGCCTCCAAACACCAGAGCGATGCCTGTTAGATGCAAGAAATTTAAGAACCTTAGTTACTGCAGCGATTCCGTGTCCTGCCTAATTCGCGGCTCAATATGCCCAGGAACGCAATAGGCTTGAATAGTTATCAGCATTTCCCTATTCGGATCGTCCTTGTGAGCAAATAAATAAGTCCAGCTGGTATCTGATCGATCTAGAGTTAGACGCTTACAATTTTTATGCTCAGTAGTTGCCTTTTTCAGTTTTTCCAATACAGTAGAGAAATTTTTATTTCGACTAAAAACAAGTATTGCCGCCTTTGTGTCTCGCCAGCTTAAATAGCCTAGGATCTGATCAATCGTATCAATATAATTTCGCTCACCCCTCCAGAATTTGCATTCAGCAATAAATATATTTTTCCCCTTACTCTTGATTAAAAGATCTGTTTTTCCTTCATAGTTAAACGTCTCTGCAGAAGCATTGCCTTCAAAATGGCCATTTAGGTGCATGAGGAAATGAGTTCTGAGACTTTCCTCGTCAATTTTGTTGAATGCTCCAGGGCTAAGCTCCATAACTCGAGTCATATTCTCCAATACGGTCAAAATATGCTCGTAGTCCTCGTTGTGAAGAACCGGTTCGGGCTGGAAAGGCTTACCGCTAGCGCGAGGGGGTTTAGGTGTCAGCTTGCGCCGCACCTCGGGAGCTACAAACGTAGTTGCAGCACTCGGCCTCTCCTTAATTTTAAAACCTAGCGACGCAACAAGACTCCGATCCGCAAGAAGTTTTTGCTTGCGCACCTCAATTAATTGCTTCGCTTGATTATGTATCTGAGAATTAAAATCTTCCACATTTTTCCGCAACCAGCCAAGGTATTGTTCGATTTCTTGAAGAACACTGTTGATCTCCAGTTGAACACGCTCGGCTTCAAGATTTGTCCCGGAAATGGAAAAATACACAAATTCGCCTCGGATTTCAGCGCGAGGTTTGCTTGTCGTCCATGGGCTAGGTTGAATTCTAAAAGCATAGGCTTCACCAGAAAATGGCACCTCAACGTCGACAGATGTACCCGTGATGTAAAATGGCTTTGATCTATCATGAATTATACGGTCACGATCGCGACTGACGTCAATTCGCGTTTCTCGCTGACTAACCGCTACTTGATCAATGTGAAGTTCTGGCGTATCCACTTTGAATCGTTGAACACAGTATAAAGCTAAGTCCTCTGTTGATGTATTCAACAACTCATCTCCATCTCGTGAATTAATCTCCGAGGCAATTGCTTGACTTTGCCTTTGATTGACTTGAGACCACTCTACTTCGCTGAATAGAGTTTGTTCTTGATCCGAACCATAGCGACGCATTTCTCTGAACCTAGATTTGCCTTAACGATTGCCATTCCATTGTACAGAGCTAACGCAGGCATGGAAGTATTATGAAGAGATTGATTTGATTATTTTTCAATCATCAGGTGAACTCGCATACCAACCTTCGCAAAGTTGTAGAGCAAACTGGTAGCTGATCGACCTGTGTCGCGCGACAATCAGACGGGTTCACAGGGTGCTTTTTGACACTTGTTGGTTTCTTGGCCACCGACCATGATGGATTCTGATTAGCAGAACTTAGTTCCGATAGGCACAACACATAATTCCATTGTGCAAAACGCCGGTGGGCGAAAGCTCACGGGAGGCCACCTCCAACTAAATTCTAGGTCGCGATAATCTTTGATTGGCCGCCCCTGCCACTCCCTCGAGGAGCTAGAGGAATACGTCGCCTCCTTGAACGCCCCTATAGGATTGTCATGACTATGCAAGACCTTCTTGTTTTCATGAAGCAACCGATCAAATTACCAAATTATCATCGGAAATTCCTATCACAGGATCGCTTGACCATTAGCGGTTTTGCGGCGAAAAGCTGCGCGCTGCCGTTGCGGAGCTCGTCAACGCTTGTTGTGGTCCATCCGGCAATTGACGAATCCGCCTTTGGCAATCACCTTTGACTACAACAGACCGCTGAATTCCCGAACAGACCACCAAACATTCAAACCGCCACGCCAACCACTCGTGGAGTAGCGGATCGCTCTGGCCCTGCGCCAAAACCTGGAACACAAACCGGTAAATTAAACCACCCGCGGCCTGTCTGCGGAATTTGAACTGAACACGACCGCTTTTTGGAACACGCAACATGACCGAGGTGCTTTCCCTTGCTTCCGAGAACCTGGTCTCTCCGATGGTCCTGTCCTTCGCGCTGGGCCTGGTGGCCGCGCTGGCGCGATCCGATCTGTCCATCCCGGAGGCGGTCGCCAAGGCATTGTCGGTCTATCTGCTCTTCGCTATCGGCTTTAAGGGCGGGGTCAGCGTGGCGGAGCACGGCGTCGATGCGTCTCTGATCAAGTCGCTGATCGCCGGCATGATCCTCTCGGCGATCCTGCCTTTTCTCGCCTTCGCCCTGTTACGCCTGCTCTCCAAAATGGACCGGCTGAACGCCGCCGCGGTCGCCGGGCATTACGGCTCGATCTCCATCGTCACCTTCGTCGCGGCCACCTCGGTTCTGGAAAGCCAGGGCATTCTGGCCGAGGGCTACATGGTGGCGGTTGCGGCGGCGATGGAAGCGCCGGCCATTCTCTCGGCGCTCTGGCTGGTCTCTCGCAATGGCGGCAGCGGCAGTGGCAACGAGGGAGGCGACGGCAAGGGCCGCATGGACGCCAAGCTCTGGCGGGAGGTGCTGCTCAACGGCTCGATCGTGCTGCTGGTTGGGGCCTTCCTGATCGGTTGGATCACTGGGCCGAAAGGCCTGAGCGATATCGAAGCCTTCGTGGTAACGCCTTTCAAAGGCGTGCTCTGTCTCTTCCTGCTGGATATGGGCCTGTTGGCGGGCCGCGGCATGCGCTCCGGCCGCGGGGCGATCGGCCTGGGCGGCGTGGCCTTCGGCCTGATCATGCCGGTCCTGGGCGGCTGCGCCGGTCTGCTGGCCGCCATGCTGCTCGGCCTGTCGACGGGCGGCACGCTATTGCTGATGGTGCTCTCGGCCTCGGCCAGCTATATCGCCGTGCCTGCCGCGATGCGGGTTGCCTTGCCGGAGGCGAACCCTTCCATATATCTCACTCTATCCCTGGGCGTGACCTTCCCTTTCAATCTGATCCTGGGAATCCCCCTCTACCTTGCGCTCGCGCAGGCTATGACCGGAGGCTGACATGAAAACGCACAAAGCCAAACGGGTTGAAATCACCATCGAACGGGTCATGCAGTCGCGCCTGACCGAGGCGCTGCAGTCCGCGGACGTGACCGGCTATACGATCCTTCCAGTGCTCGGTGGCTCGGGGCGGTCGGGAGAGTGGAGCCGCGCCGGGCAGGTCAGTCAGGCAGGCGGCATGGTCCACGTGGTCTGCATCGTGCGGCCGGAACGCCTCGATACCCTGCTCGACGCCGCCTTCTCCGTGGTCGAGCGCCATATCGGCGTGGTCTGCGTCACCGAGTGCGAAGTACTGCGCGCTGAGCGATTCTAAGGAAACCTGCGGGGGAAGCACCTTCCCCCACGCCCTCGGACACTTTCAGATCTAGTTAAGCTGGTGGTCCGGACCCGAGACCTGCCGCGCGAGGGCCTCGACGACGGTCTCGATCTCCGAAGGTTCCAGGCGGCCGTGGCCAGTCAGAAACTCCGCGACCAGGTGACCGGAATAGCGGCCGATCAGAACACCGTCGCGCATGCCCAGATGCAGCCGTGCGAAATCGACGGCGCGGCCGTGGCAGATCACGCAGCGATCTTGGAACAGAGCGCCTGCTTCCAGGATTGCCGTCAGGTGCGCCATCATCACCTCGACCTCGGCGGGGGAAAGTTTGCCATGTCCGCGCATGAGAAAAGCGCGGACCTCCATCCCGTTCGTCTTGCCGGTCAGCTCCCCGTCCGCGCGCAGGATCGATTCCTGCACGAAATCGCCAGCGTGTTCCAGATGGCAGCCGGCGCAGCGGCGCTCGTAGAGGCCGTGCGGATCGACATCAGCGGCCCAGGCGCTGCAGGCCGCGAAGGACAGCGCCGCGAAAACCAGGGCCAGGGTGATGGGATAGCGAAGCTTCATGATGGCCAGCCTCCTGCTGAAGACGCAGAGAGGCTAGCCGCTTTCCGGCGCGACGGCCTTGAGGAAGATCAAGACAAGCGCGCTATTACTCCGCCGCAGCCGATTTCATTTCCGCTTGCCGCAGGCGCTGTTCGCTGCCCGGGCATTCGCGCGGGAAAGGCGCAAGGGCGCTGAGCAGCAGCCAGTCGGGCAGCGCGCGGCAAAGATCCTTCGGACCCTCCAGGCGGATGTCGCCCCGGCGGATCTCAGCGCGCAGATCGCGGAAGCCGCGCCAGGCCTCGACGAAGCGGCGGATGTCGGCATTCAGGATCACGTCGGGTTCATAGCCGGGATTCTTCAGACACATGTCGACCTTGCCGTCCTTATGCACCAGCCAGAAACGGCGGAGCTCTGACGGCGTGCCGGAGAAGAGGAACTCCAGCACCGTGCGGCCCGCGGGCATGGCCTCGACATTCAAGCGCGTGTGCATGCTCCAGGCAAGAAAGGCCGGGTCCAGGTCGTCATGCTCCATGTCGCGCGACCAGCGCTGGCCCCAGACCGCGAGATCCATGATGATCGGGTTCAATTCGCTGCCCGACTGGGTCGGCCAATACTCATAGCCGCGGGCGTTCTCCAGCGGCCGGCGCTCGAGCAGACCGGCCCGCTCGAGCTGGGCCAGACGCTGGGTCAGCAGCGTGGCAGAAATACGCGGCACTCCACGGTGGATCTCATTAAAGCGGCGGCATCCATCGAGTAGGCGGCTCATCACCAGGAGCGTCCAGCGCTCGCAGAGCAGCTCCGCGGCGAGCGCCAGCGGACAGTACTGACCGTAACCTTTCATGGCGGCATTCCTCTCTCACTCTTGTTTGTTGCAGAGACTCTTTCAGGACTCGAAAATCCCCGCAACTACAGAATCTGTAGCCACTCCAGATTCCTGACTATCCGGCTGGCGGATTCCGCGGCAGGCTATCGACGGCAAGCTGAAAAGGGGATGGAGGCATGTCCGACTCAAGGTCGATTAAAAAACTGCGCGGTGAAGTCAAAGGTCGCCTGCTGTTGCCCGGCGAAGCGGATTACGACACGACGCGGCAGGTCTGGAACGCCATGATCGACCGGCGGCCGGCGGCAATTCTTGTCTGCGCCGATGCCCTGGACGTGGCGGCAGGCGTGCGGGCAGCGGCGGAAGCCGGCCTGGCCATCTGCGTGCGCGGCGGCGGGCACAACGTGGCGGGCACGGCCGTCGCGGATGGCGCGCTGATGATCGATCTCTCCGAGATGCGCGGGGTCGAGGTTGATGCCGGCAAGCGCCGGGCGCGGGTGGAAGGCGGAGCCTTGCTCAGCGATCTGGACGCGGCGACCCAGGCGCAGGGGCTGGCGACGCCTGGCGGCGTGGTCTCCTCCACCGGGGTCGCGGGCCTGACCCTCGGCGGCGGCTTCGGCTGGCTGTCGCGGCTGCACGGCTTGGCGGCGGACAATCTGCTGGCGGTGGAGCTGGTGCTGGCTGACGGCCGTCAGGTGCGGGCCAGCGCAGAAGAGCACCCGGAGCTCTTCTGGGGCCTGCGCGGCGGCAGCGGCAACTTCGGTGTCGCGACAGCCTTCGAATTCGCGCTCCATCCGCTCGGGCCGGAGGTGCTTTTCGGGCCTATGGTCTTTTCGCTGGCCGAGGCGCCGACGGTGTTGCAGCAATACGAGGCCTTTGCGCTCGCTGCTCCCCGGGCCTGCTGCGTCTGGGCCGACCTCATGACCGCGCCGCCCCTGCCCTTCCTGCCGGAGGAGGTGCATGGCAGCAAGGTCCTGACCCTGATGCAGTGCTTTGCCGGCGACCCCGAGGAAGGGCGCACCGTGCTGGCGCCCCTGCGCGACTTCGGCAAGGTTCTGGGCGAGGCGGTGATGTCCCGCCCCTATTGCGAGGCGCAGGCGATCTTGGACAGCGCGTACGACAAGGGGGCGCGCAATTACTGGAGTGGGCACAATTTTGCGCGCCTGGAGGATCCGCTGCCCGAAACCCTCAGCGAGATTGCGGCCGGGCTGCCAACGCCGGAATCCGACATCCTGATCAGCCAGCTCGGCGGCGCCATAGCCGACAAGGCGCCGGACGAAAGCGCCTATCCCCACAGGCAGGCCAACTTCGCCATCACACCAGGCGTGCGCTGGCGAAATCCGGCGGAGGACGAAGCTCAGGTCGCCTGGCTGCGCGCCGCATCGGAACGCATCGGCGCCCTGACCGAGGCCGGCTGTTACGTCAACTTCATCAGCGAGACCGAGGGCCGCGCGCAGGAGGCCTACGGGCCGAACTACGCCAGGCTCGCGGCTTTGAAGAAGCAATACGATCCGGGGAACCTCTTCCGCAGCAATCAGAACGTGACGCCGGAGTGACGAACGAAATCGGGGGAACCTCGTTCCCCCGCGCCACCATGTTGATTCGCCGTGCGGTGGGTGGCCGTGGCTGTTGTAAAGCGGTAGAATGGCTTAGCGCTTCTGACTGAAAAGGAGCAGGAGAAATGGGCGACAAGTCGCCGTCCAGTGCAGCAACTGACAAACATGCGCGCGCGAATGCGGAGGCTAAGCGCCTTGTGGACGAACTATCAACTGTCGCCGGAGCTAAAAGACTAGGTGCTGCGGCTTATGAAACGGCGAAAGCAGACATGGCAAAGGCCCGGCGTAAGCTAAAGGCAAAACGCGAGCCATAAGGAAAGGCCCCGCGTCGCCGCGAGGCCTCCTTCACTAAACCTTTGTCGCTTCGTAGGTAAAAGTTATCCCGCAGCGGCGATCTGTTCGGCTTTCTTGACCATCACCTCGGCCTGCTTGATGGAAGCAATGTCGATCAGGCGGCCGTCGAGGGAGACGGCGCCCTTGCCTTCGGCCTGAGCCTGGGCCATGGCCTCCAGAATTCGGCGGGCCTGGGTGACCTCTTTTTCGGAGGGTGAGTTGACCTCGTTGGCGAGGTCGATCTGGCTTGGGTGGATCGCCCACTTGCCCTCGCAGCCCAGGATGGTTGCGCGATAGGCCTGGGCCTTGAAGCCGTCCGGATCGGAGAAGTCGCCGAAGGGACCGTCGATCGGGCGCAGGCCGTTGGCGCGGGCAGCCACCACCATGCGCGAGATGGCGTAGTGCCACATGTCGCCCCAGTGATAGTCACGCGGCTCGTCGCCCACCTTGTCGGTCAGCACGCCATAGTTGGGGTTCGGGCCGCCGATCACCGTGGTGCGGGCCTTGGTGGAGGCGGCGTAATCGGCAACGCCGAAGTGCAGGCTTTCGTTGCGCTTGGACGCGGCGGCGATGGCATCCACATTGGCCATGCCCAAAGCCGTCTCGATGATCATCTCGAAGCCGATCTTCTTCTTGCGGCCCACCGCATCCTCGACCTGGGTGACCAGCATGTCGAGCGCATAGACATCGGCAGCGGTGCCCACCTTCGGGATCATGATCATGTCAAGACGCTCGCCGCCCTGCTCGATCACATCGACCACGTCGCGGTACATGTAGTGGGTGTCCAGGCCGTTGATGCGCACGGAGATGGTCTTGTCGCCCCAATCGAGATCGTTCAGGGCTTCGATGATGTTCTTACGGGCCTGGGCCTTGTCGTCAGGCGCCACGGCATCCTCCAGATCCAGGAAGATGACATCAGCGGCGGACTTGGCGGCCTTTTCGAAAAACTGCGGACTGCTGCCCGGGACGGCCAGTTCGCTGCGGTTCAGGCGGGCGGTGGCCTGTTCGACAATGGTAAAGCTCATGGGGATTTCCTCGTTTCCTGCTGTGACCTGACCCTTGTGCTGCGCAGCATTACCATACCGATTATGTCGAACCGCGCAGCTATCGTGAAATTTCCGGCAAATATTGCGGCGCAGTATAGACAGAATATTTCGCGCTGCAACAAGGCTTTTTTTGCGCTAGAGCGCGTCATGTTTTAACGGAAACACTCCGTGTTTTCGCTAAAACATGTGAACCCGCTCTACATCAAATGGTTAGAGCAGATTCACCGGTACGACGGATCGCCGAAGGCGATTCCATCTAAACCGGATCTGCTCTAGGGAAGCACTATTTGGCGGCAAGCGGATGGTGGTTCAGAACCAGCGACTTCATGCGCTCGCTGAGCACATGGGTGTAGATCTGGGTGGTGGAGATGTCGGCATGGCCGAGCATCTTCTGCACCGCGCGCAGATCGGCGCCATGATCCAGCAGATGGCTGGCGAACGCATGGCGCAGGACATGGGGAGAGAGTTTGGCAGGATCGAGTCCGGCAGCCATCGCAAGGTCTTTGAGCAGTTGACCCACGCGGTGGCGGGTCAGGTGTCCGGACTTGCCGCGCGAAGGGAAAAGCCAGGGCGAGTCCGGTAGTTTCTTGCCGTCGTGCGCCTTCGCCGCCTGCTTGCTCATCAGAAAACGCGTGCGGATCTCCCGATAGACGGACAGCGCCTCGCGCGCCGGTGCGCTCAGAGGGACAAGGCGCTCGCGCCCGCCCTTGCCCCGCACCAGCAGGACGCGCGGATCGCGGGCGGTGGATGAAAGCGGTAGGGAGACAAGCTCCGACACGCGCAGACCGGTGGCATAGAGCAGTTCCAGCAGCGCCAACAACCGAATTCCTTCCGGTGAGGGATCGGCCCGGGCAACCTCCAGAAGACGATCCACCTCGGCTTCACTCAGGATCTTCGGCAGGGGACGGCCCTGGCGCGGCGATTCCAGTCCGGTCGTTGGATCGTCTCCACGCAGGCGGTCCTCGTAGAGAAAACGATAGAACTGGCGGAGGGCCGAAAGCCGCCGCGCCGCCGTGCGCGGCGCCATGCCGCTGGCGCTCAGGGCCTGAAGATAAGCGCGCAGATCCTCGGTCGCGGCATCGCCGAGGCTTTTGCGCCGGCCGCTGAGAAAATCTTCGCAGTGTTCGAGGTCGCGCCGATAGGCCTCAAGAGTATTGGCGGCAGCCCCGCGTTCGGCGGCCAGCATCTCCAGAAAGGCGTCACTGTTTGCGCCCAGGGTAACGGATCGCTCCGAACGCGTTGACTCCGGCACCGCCTAAAGCCCGATGCTTTCGGCCGCCTCCATGGCGAGAGCGCGGGCCTCAGCGGCAAATCCAAGGCGCTGAAGACTGGCGACGGCGGTGGTGATCGCCAGCAGATCCTGGCTGGCGCGCGCCGGATCGGCGGCGGCCGTGGCAGACAGCAGAACCGCCTCGCCCTTTCGGTTCGCGCGTCCGGCCCGGTCCAGGGCCAGGAGAACCACCGGATCCACAGCATCGGCCACGCCGCCGATGTCCTCGTCCTCAGCTTGGTTGGCAGCTTCGTCTGGCGCCTGCCAGGAGCCTGAGAGCGCGAGATCGGACCAGCTCAGTGCATCGTTCTCGCCAACCGCATCGAGCAGAGCCCGGAGCAGTATGATTTGCCGTGTCGAGAGCGCACCGGTTTCTTCCGCCGGCAGCTCGACATCGCTTTCCCCAGCATCGGGCAGGACGAAATCGCGCAGATAGGCCGCGCGCTGCGGCGCCCAATCCGCGACCCCGAGCGTAACTCCCTGATCCAGCGCCGTGACCTGCGCCCCGGCAAGGCGCTGGTAAGGCCAGAGCCCAAGGGCAGCCCCCTTGGCGCGTGGATTGATGGCGGCAAGACGCCCGGCCAAGGTCGCCCAGGCGTCGGCCTGTTCGATCCGTCCCGCCATATAGAGCACGCGTCCGGCGGCCTCTGAGAACCACAGCAGTTCCGGCGTCGGTTCAATCTCGGTCAGGAACGGCAGAAATGCCTTGTTTCCGGCAACCGAAAGTCCGTCGTCGCGGAAGCGCCGGAAAGCCTCATTCAGAATCTCAGCCCGCGCAACCGGCAGGCTTTGCTGCCGGGCAGCCTGAAACAGCAGCGCACGGCCGCGAACGCCCGTATCCAGCGCCGCCGCCTCGATCGGCGCCTGCAACTCGTCGTTCCCGAAGGTAAAGCCGGCATAGAGTTCGCGTAAGCCCTCGACGGGGAAACTGCCGAAAGTCACCGCCCACTCGGCCGCCTCGGCCCTCTGGGTCACGTCATAGTTCGAGGAAGCCGCGAGAACGGCCAGCACAGCAGGCTGCGCCAGGCTCATGTCATCGGGCAGAACGCGCTGATTTGTTGCACGCGCGAGGCTCATATGCAGCGGTGTCGGATCGGCCGCCTCCACATCGTTGCCAGCGCCGGCCGCCGCTTCCTCAGCGGACTCCACGAGCTCGAAAAAGGTCGGGTCGTCATCGCCGCCTTCGCGCAGGAGATCGACGCCCAAAATAGCGCCGGTCAGGTCTCCCTCGACAATCTGACAGTACATCAGAGCCTTGGGCCAGAAGAGCGAAGCCGGGTAAGCGACCACGCCGTCACGCACGATTGCGCAGGCGGTCACGTCCTCCTGCAGCAGCATCAGGGTCTCCACCTGGACCCGGGAGATCCCCTCATCCACATCGCGGCTGGGCACCACGGCCAAAAGCTGTTTCAGGCCCTCGGCCTCGCCAAGCGCGGACAGAGCCTCGGCGCGGAGGGACAAGAAACCGGGCGGGCCCGCACCTTGTCCTGCGGCCAATCCTGCGTCGCTTCCAGCCGTGGCGTTCAGTGCAACGCGCGCATCGCCGTCCGGCTGGCGTTCCGCGGGCGGCTCCGCCACGGAAAGAAGGCTGCGGCGGACCAGGTCGCGTAGCGTCGGCGAAGCAATACGTTTGGGCATGGCCCGTAAAAGGCCTGCCACCGTATCGCGTTGGCTGTTTTTCCAGAGATCCGCCCCCAGGCCTCCGCGTTCCGCGTCGATCGCGCCGATTGAGTTCGGATCGACGTCTGAAAGCGAGTCGATTTCAATGCCCTTCTTGCGCGGCGCAGGTTGCGGCGCCGTGCCTAAGCCACGAACGGTCTCGGCCGAAGGGACCGTCGCCTTGGTCGCACCCGGTTGCGCGCCGGGCTGTTGTGCCGGTTGTGCACCAGGGACAAGGGAAATGGGTGGCGTCAGGCGGACCGGCGCTCCCGTCTTCTGAGGAATCGTCTTTTGCGGCGCCGCGTTTTGCTGAACAGAGTTCTGAGCCTGAAGAGGCGCAGCGGCAAGCAAGAGGATCGCGGCCAGAGTGGAAAGGCCGCAAGCGGCGGGAATAGGCCGCAAATCCGGCCGATCAGCGAGGAAACTGATCATTGGGAAGCACTTTCTCGACCGGCGCAGATGGGGCCGGAATGTCCCAGGTCGTCAGGAATAACGCACCCGCACCGACCAAACCGAAGAGCAGGACGATAAAAATCAAGCTGGTTTTTCTCATGGGCGAAACTGCGGGCCTTGGATTCGTTTGAGGGCGAAGATTGGCATGCCTGGAGTCTCCGGAAAAGAGCGGATCGCCGCTCGTGCTGAATTTTCATGCAAAAGCGAACCTGCGCAGAGCGTATCGCGTAGCTTAATGCCATATCACCGGCCCGACCCCGTTTGTGTCGCCCTCCGCCCTCTCCTGTTGAGCGCAAGGCTTGCATCACTTCCCCGAAATGACCATAAATCTGGAGTATGGCGAATTTGCGGCAGTTTCCTTAGGAATGCCGCCATTTCAAGTGCTCTTGACGCTGCGAGATTCGAGAACCGCACCGAGGACACTGAAAAAAACAGAGTCGAAAGACGTGAAGACAGAGATGGCAGATCCGACAGCCCAGGAGGGCGAAACGCGTGTTGAGGCGGCGAACGTCCGCTTACCGCGCACCCTGGTTCTGGTCGGCCTGATGGGTGCAGGAAAGAGCTGTATTGGGCGAAAGCTGTCTGAGGCGCTCTCGTTACCCTTTGTAGATGCCGACGCCGAAATCGAGGCGGCTGCGGGCTGCAGTATTCCGGAAATCTTTGAGCGCCACGGAGAAACGGCCTTCCGAGACGGCGAGCGCAAAGTCATCGAACGCCTGCTGGATGGAAAGATCCAGATCCTGGCAACTGGCGGCGGCGCCTTTATGGATCCGCAAACCCGCGAAACCATCCGCCGTCACGCCAACTCGCTCTGGCTGCGCGCAGACCTTGACCTGCTGGTCAAACGCACCAGCCGCCGCAATCACCGCCCTCTGCTGCGCCAGGGAAATCCGCGGGAGATTCTGAGCAATCTCATCGACAAGCGCTATCCGGTTTACAGCGAGGCCGACATGGTGATCGATTCCGCCGACGGGCCCGTCGAGACAACCGTTCAGCGCGCGCTGGATGCCGTGGCCGGCTTTCTCACGCAGGAGAGCGACGTCGCATCGCGAGAGGGCGGCCCGGCCGACCGGGCGGGAGTCCCGCAAGCATGACCTCATTTGACAGCCTGGAGGTGTCGCTGGGCGAACGCGCCTACGACATCAAAGTTGGTAGCGGTCTGCTCGCGAAGGCCGGTGAGCACATCGCGCCGGTTTTGCGGCAAAAGTCCGTGTTCGTGGTGACCGATGAAGAGGTCGCGGCCTTGCATCTGCCCGCTCTCGAAGCGTCTTTGAAAGCCGCCGGCATTGCCTGCAACAGCCTCGTGCTGCCGGCCGGTGAGCAGACCAAGTGCTTCGCCAAGCTGGAGGAAGTGGTCGATCATCTTCTGGCCGCCGGTATCGAGCGCGGCAGCAGCCTGATCGCTCTGGGCGGCGGCGTCATTGGCGATCTGACCGGCTTCGCGGCGGCAGTTACCCTGCGCGGGCTGGACTTCATACAGATCCCGACGACATTGCTGGCCCAGGTCGACAGTTCGGTCGGCGGCAAGACAGGCATCAACACCGCGCGTGGCAAAAACCTGGTCGGCAGCTTCCATCAACCGAGGCTGGTCCTGGCCGATATGGAAGTCCTGGAGACCCTGCCGCAGCGCGAGTTCCTCGCCGGCTATGCGGAGGTGGTCAAATACGGCCTGATCAACGATCCCGAGTTCTTCGCCTGGCTTGAGGAGAACGGCCCGGCATTGATCGCGGGCGACAGGGACCTGCGCCGTCAGGCCGTGCTGACCTCTTGCCGCGCAAAGGCGGATATCGTAGCGCAAGACGAGCGTGAAGCCGGCCTGCGCGCCCTGCTCAATCTCGGTCACACCTTCGGTCATGCCTTCGAAGCCGAGGCCGGCTACGGCGGCGGGCTGATCCACGGTGAGGCCGTCGCATTGGGCATGGTGATGGCCTTCGATCTTTCCGTGCAGATGGGGCTCTGCCCGGCCGCCGACGCGGCTAGGGTCCGCCACCATCTGAAAAGCAGCGGCCTGCCCGTTGAGCTCTCGGAAATCGGAACGAACGTGCAGACCGGCGGCTGGGAAAGCGGTCGGCTGGTCGCTCACATGATGCGCGACAAGAAGGTTGCGCAGGGCCGGATCACCTTTGTTCTCGCACGCGGCATCGGCGCCGCATTCCTGGAACGCGATGTTGAACTCGACCGCGTTGGGAACCTTCTGGAGGCGAGCCTGGCGGCTTAGCTCGAACGATCTTAGATGGAAACTGAACTTATCATCACATTGCTGGCCATCTTTGCGCTGCTGGTGATCTCGGCCTTCTTTTCCGGCTCCGAGACTTCCCTGACGGCCGCATCGCGCCCGCGGATGCATACCCTGGAGCAGGACGGCAACCATCGCGCCGGCTTGGTGAACCGTTTGTGGGATGAAAAGGAGCGCCTGATCGGCGCAATCCTGCTCGGCAACAATCTGGTGAATATCTCAGCGTCGGCGCTGGCGACCAGCGTCCTGATCGGCTGGTTCGGCGAAGCGGGTGTCGCCTATGCGACCCTCGGCATGACGCTGCTGGTACTGATCTTCGCCGAAGTCCTGCCCAAAACCTACGCCTTGCACAATGCGGACAAGGCCGCCCTGACCGCAGCGCCAGTCCTGCGGCCGATCGTGCTGGTGCTCGGACCGATTACCCAAACGATCCAAGTGATCGTGCGTTCGACCCTGAAGCTTTTCGGGATCGACCTTTCAGCCAGCCTGGCCGAAGACGTGGCGGAGGAGGAACTGCGCGGCGCCATCGACCTGCACTCGGGGATCGGCGAGGAAATTCGCCACGAGCGGCAGATGCTGCGCTCGATCCTCGATCTGGGCGACGTCGAGGTCGAGGAGATCATGACCCACCGCAAGAATGTGGTGGCCATCGACGTGGACCAGCCGCCGGCGAAGATCGTCGATGACGTGCTCGCGAGCCCTTACACCCGCCTGCCCCTCTGGCAGGGCGACAGCGACAATATCGTCGGCGTTCTGCACGCGAAGGCCTTGCTGCGGGCGGTGCAAGCCAATCCCTCGAACCTCGAAAGCCTGGACGTTCGCGCCATTGCCGCCAAGGCCTGGTTCATCCCGGAATCGACCGACCTGCTGTCACAGCTACAGGCCTTTCGCAGCCGGCACGAACACTTCGCCATCGTGGTCGATGAATACGGCGAGGTTCTGGGGATCGTTACTCTGGAAGACATCCTGGAAGAAATCGTAGGCGACATCGCGGACGAACACGATGTCGATATCGAGGGCGTGCAGCTGGAAAAGGACGGCTCGATGCTGGTCGACGGAGAAGTCACGATCCGTGATCTGAACCGTCAGTTCGACTGGAGCCTCCCCGATGAAGAGGCCTCGACCATTGCCGGCCTGGTACTCTACGAAGCGCGGCGCATCCCGGAAATCGGCCAGGTCTTTGTCTTCCACGGTTGTCAGTTCGAGATCGTCGGCCGCATGCGTAACCAGATTACCTCCATCAAGATCGAGCGTTTGCCCGATGGCACACCTCAGGAGGACACAGAAGAAAAGGCCGAAGCCGCCGCTGCCTCGGGCTGAGGCCGATTATAGAAACGCAGTTCACGATAACGGAAGGGCTTCATGGCGCTGTCACCACCAGTCGAACGCGAGCTTCAGCACACCCGGCGCTTCGATTTCAAGGGCTATGCACGCAAGGACGGCCTTTGGGACATCGAAGGCCGTATGACCGATACCAAGCCCTATGGATTTCCCAACGACTTCCGCGGCTTTATCGAGGCCGAAGAGCCTCTGCACGACATGTGGATCCGCCTGACGATCGACGAAGAGTTTTTGGTCCACGCCATCGAAGCGGTCACGGATGCGGGCCCTTACCAGATCTGCCCGGCGATCACACCCAACTTTCAAAGGGTTGTCGGGATGAGGATCGGGCCTGGCTGGCGGCAAAGGCTGCGCAGTAAAGTCGGTGGCGTCGAGGGCTGCACCCATCTGGTCGAGATGCTCACGGCCATGGCGACCGTCTGTTACCAGACCCTCTACCCAACCCTGGCGAAAAAGCGCAAGAAGTCGCCGCCACGGTCAGATGTCAAACCGCCACTCCTGAACAGCTGCCACACTTTCAGCAGCGACGGCGAAGTGGCCCGCAAGAACTGGCCAGCCTTTTACACAGGCGACAAGAGCACTGCTACGGAGGAGTGAACCGCGCAGAGTAAACCGCGCAGTCTGATCTCAGATATGCTTTGAGGTATCCGCCAGGACGGGCGATGTCGCAGCCGGCAGGCTCGTCGCCTGTCGTCAAACGGGCACGTCCTCGGCGAGCGTGCCGTGACCGGCGATGGCATGCCCCTCTTCGGTCGCGGCAGCCATGAAATAGGCCAGGATAAACACGCGAACGGCGGCCGTCAGGCTCGACTCGTTGCGCCGCGCATCGATCATTGTGCAGAGCTCATTCGCATTCTTCGACTCTCTGTGGCAGACCTCACTCAGCGCATCCCACATCACCGGCTCCAGACGCAGGCTTGTACGCCGCCCGGCAACCAGAATGTTTCGACTTACCAGACTGCTCTCGGAACGCCCGTCCTGGCCTTGCCCATCTCGCCCCGAACCACCCGACCGACTCAGATCACTTCTCCTACCGTCCATTACCAACACCCGAACACCTCTATTTGCACTTTTAGGTGTATTTTATGCGCTCTACACTCTCTCAGATAGTTCTATCTTCGCCCATACGCACAAGGGGTGTATGAAATTAAATTTAATACACTTAATTAGTGCATTTCATTATCACCCTCTGTCTTCAGATGGCGCAAGCGTTTTTAACTGCAGCGCGTGAACCCTGTCGGCGAGTTCATCCGCCAATAGGTCGTACACCGCTCTCTGCCGCTCGACGCGGGACTTCCCTTCGAAGAACTCCGCCACCACTTCCACTCTGAAATGGGTCTCTCCCCCTTCGCGCCAGCCTGCGTGGCCCTGGTGTTTGTGGGAATCGTCTTTCACCACCAGCCGCGCCGGCGACAGCGCAGCCGTCAGCTTTTCTTCGATCCGCTCAGCAACCTTCATCTTTCAACCATCCTCTCTGAATCATTGCTCTTGGGTTTTCGTTTCTGTCTGTGGGGTTTTTCACAGACTTTTCATAAATGTAAAGCTAGCGACGGATTAATTGGCCAGACTGAGCTGCAACATACGCGACAGCCAGATGAACACCTGCGACAAACGATGCAGGACAGCCATCATGATCGCGGTGCGCGCATAGCAGTAACGCACGAAATTCACGCTACAATCCTTGCCTCGCTGGATCAGCGCATCCATACTTTGGCCATGTCACGCTCGACGCAAAGATACAGCGGTGATGCCGACCCGCATGCAGCCGCAGCCGAGAACGTTTGCCAGTTTCCCGGCTGCGAACACGAGGGGCTGTACCCTGCGCCGAGGTCGCGAAATGAGCTCAACCGTTATGTCTGGTTCTGCCTGGAGCACATCCGCCTCTACAATCAGTCCTGGGACTTTTTTAAGGGGATGAGCGAACAGCAGATCGAGCGGGAACGACGTGCCGACGCCGTCTGGCAGCGCGAAACCTGGCCCATGGGCAAGGACAAGCCGCAGGCCCGACGATGGCGAGGCGATAATCTGCGCGACGATTTTGGTTTCTTCGAAGACGAGCCGCAGGCCGAGGCGCCGAAAGCGCCCGTCAAGGAAGAAGCCGAAGCGCTGTCGGTCCTGGGCCTGAATTCGCCCGTGACCTTTCAGGAAATCCGTACTAAGTACCGGGAACTGGCCAAAAAGCTGCATCCCGATGCCAATGGCGGCGATCCTGAGGCCGAAAACCGTCTGAAGGACGTGACACGCGCTTACGCCTCTTTAAAAACCGCTTATCGTCAGAGCCCGTAGAAGATACGGCTTCCATTCTTTCGAACACCTCATCAACGGACTGTTATCTATGTCTTCAGCACCTGCCCTTGGCGGCTCAGAAATGCCCACTGCGGGCCCGGATATTACGGTATCGGCACGCCAGACCTTCGGAATCGACAGCGACATGCAGATTCCGGCCTTCAGCCAGCCCAACACCTACGTTCCCGATGTGGACGAGGCCTACCGCTTCGATCTGGACACAACGCTCGCCATCCTGGCCGGCTTCGCCCACAACCGCCGGGTCATGGTCCAGGGCTATCACGGCACAGGTAAGTCGACCCATATCGAGCAGGTCGCGGCGCGTCTGAACTGGCCCTGCATCCGCATCAACCTGGACAGCCACATCAGCCGTATCGACCTGGTCGGCAAGGACGCCATCGTGCTGAAAGACGGCAAGCAGGTGACCGAGTTCCGCGAAGGCCTGCTGCCCTGGGCTCTTCAGCGCCCGACGGCTTTGGTCTTCGACGAGTACGACGCCGGCCGGCCCGACGTGATGTTCGTGATTCAGCGCGTGCTGGAGGTTGAAGGCCGCCTGACGCTGCTCGACCAGAATCAGGTGATCAAGCCGCACAAGGCCTTCCGCCTCTTCTCGACCGCCAACACGGTCGGTCTCGGCGATACAACAGGCCTCTACCACGGTACGCAGCAGATCAACCAGGGCCAGATGGACCGCTGGAACATCGTCACCACCTTGAACTACCTCGCCCACGAGGAAGAAGAGAACATCATCCTGGCCAAGTGTCCGGATTACGACGACAAGGAAGGCAAGGAAGCCATCGCCGCCATGGTGGCCCTGGCCGACCTGACCCGCAGCGGCTTCGTCAACGGCGATATCTCCACGGTCATGAGCCCGCGGACGGTCATCACCTGGGCGCAGAACGCCAAGATCTTCGGCAACATTGGCTTTGCTTTCCGCCTCACCTTCCTCAACAAGTGCGATGAGATCGAGCGCGGAATCGTGGCGGAGTACTATCAGCGTTGCTTCGGGACTGAACTCCAGGAAGGTAGTGCCTCGCTCGTCTGATCTGCGAGCGGGCATCGGGCCGAGAAGCGAAAAGCATGGACCAGAGCGAAAGCCCCATCGAGAAGTTCAAACGCGTGACCGCCGCAACCCTGCGGGCGATCTCCGAGCGTGAGGACGTCACGGCAACCTTCACCCCAAGCGGCCAAGGCATCTCGGGGACCGAGGTCCGGCTGCCCATGCCGGCGCGGGACATGCCGGCCGCCGATGTGGCGCAGGTCCGGGGGCAGGCGGATTCCGTCGCCCTGCGTCTGAAGTACCACAATGAGTCGCTGCATCGGGGCCAACGGCCGCAGTCGGATACGGCCCGAGAGGTGTTCGATGCGGTCGAGCAGGCCCGCTGCGAAGCGCTCGGTATGAAACGCATGACCGGCGTTGCCGCCAACCTCGACGCGACCCTGGTGGAACAGTGTCACAGCCGGGGACTGACACGGGCCGCAAGGCACGAGGACGTGCCGCTGTCCGAAGTTATGCGCGTCCTGACCCGCGAAGCCATCACCGGCATGCCGCCGCCCCCTGCGACCCGGAAACTGGTCGACCTTTGGCGGCCGAACCTGGACGCCAACGTGCTGCGCGATCTGGCGGAACTGGGGTCGGCGGCGGAAGATCAGGAGTCTTTCGCCCGCGTTGTCAAACAGATGCTGAAGCATCTCGACCTGGACGTGACCAGCGAAAACGATTTGGGCGATCAGGAAGACCAGGACCAGGATGGCGACGGCGCCGAAGACGCGCCTTCGGATTCGCGCGGCGACGGCGAGCAGCAGGACGCCTCTGAAGAACAGCAGAGCATGGAGAGCCAGCAGGGCGAAGCCATCGAAGACGAATCCGGCGAAGGCCAGGAGGCGGATGCCGAGGGCGAAATGATGGCCGATGCCGGCGAGGAACAGCCCGGCCAGCCGACCCAGATGCCCCAGCACCAGGACCGCCGGAATTATCTGGATCAGGCCGCCTACCATCCCTACACATCGGTCTTCGATGAGACCATCGACGCAGCAGAGCTTTGCGATGCCGACGAGCTGACCCGCCTGCGCCAGATGCTGGATCAGCAGCTCGCCCACCTGCAGGGCGTGATTGCCAAGCTGGCCAACCGGCTGCAGCGCCGCCTGCTGGCTCAGCAGACCCGTAACTGGGACTTCAATCTCGAGGAAGGTATTCTGGACACCGCGCGTCTCACCCGCGTGGTCGTCAGCCCCACTCATTCGCTGAGCTACAAGCAAGAGCAGGACATGGAGTTCCGCGACACGGTCGTGACTCTGCTGATCGACAATTCCGGCTCCATGCGCGGCCGGCCGATCACGGTGGCGGCCATGAGCGCGGACATCCTGGCACGCACGCTGGAACGCTGCGGCGTGAAGGTCGAGATCCTGGGCTTTACCACCCGCATGTGGAAGGGCGGACAGGCGCGCGAGCGCTGGATCGCCGACGGCAAGCCGCCCAACCCGGGCCGCCTGAACGATATCCGCCACATCGTTTACAAGTCCGCTGACGCCCCCTGGCGCCGGGCACGCAAGAACCTGGGCCTGATGCTGCGCGAGGGCATCTTGAAAGAGAACATCGACGGCGAGGCCCTGCTCTGGGCGCACAACCGCCTGGTCACCCGGCCGGAACAGCGGCGGGTCCTGATGGTGATCTCCGACGGTGCGCCGGTCGACGATTCGACCCTCTCGGTCAATCCGGGCAACTACCTGGAAAAGCACCTGCGCGAGGTCATTACCTATATCGAGAACCGCTCGCCCGTCGAACTCTTGGCCATCGGCATCGGTCATGACGTGACCCGCTATTACCGCCGCGCCGTGACCATCGTGGACGCGGAACAGCTCGGCGGGACGGTGATGGAAAAACTCGCCGAACTCTTCGACGAAGGCGGCCCCAACGCCACGACCCATCATCACCGCCGCAGAGGCGCAACGCGTCATTGAAGTCTTTTAGCTGAGAACTGCACCGGCCCTCTCCCCCACCCCGACCACCCGCAGGATAATGACATTGGGTGGTCGGGGTGGGGGAGAAGGCCGGTCCCGGTTCGGCGTCAGCCGAACCTAGTCAAACAAGAGCGCCAAACCTCAGATTAGGCCTCTTTCTTTCCGCGCTCATGAAAGATAAAGCCCAGCACATTCATCAGGAACTGTGCGGCCAGGAAGGCCGTCGTGCCGCTGTGGTCGTAGTCCGGCGCGACCTCGACGAAATCGATACCGACGATATCGCCACGCTTGGCGAGTCCCTGAAAGAGCTCCAGCACCTCGTAATAGAGGAAGCCGCCGTGACTGGGTGTGCCGGTGCCCGGCGCGATGGAAGGGTCGAAGCCGTCCACATCGACGGTCGCGTAGTAGCGCACGCCCTCCGGGATCCGCGCGAGCACGCCTTCGGTGCCCAGCCGGCGCACGTCACGAACCGATAGGATATCCGAGCCGGCCTTGCGCGCGGCTTCATAATCCTGCCGATTGGAAGAGGAGACATTACGGATTCCCATCTGGGTGAAGCCGGTTACGTGCTGCATTTCGGAGGCGCGGCGCAAGGGGTTGCCGTGGCCGTAGCGCACGCCGTGACGCTCGTCGACGAAATCGAGATGCGCGTCGATATGGATGATGTGGACCGGTGGCTGATCGTCGAAGGCCCGGATGCAGGGGATATGCACGGAGTGATCGCCGCCCAGCACCACCGGCAACGCGCCAGCCTTCAGGATTGCCCGCACGCCGGCTTCGATGTTGTCGTGGCTCTTGATCGTGTCGGTGTGGATGATATCGGCATCGCCGACATCGACGATCTTCACCTGGTCAACCGGCAGATAGGTAACGTCGTCCTCGAAGTCGTAGGCGCCGCCATGCCCGAAGGAAAAGAGCGTCGAGGCCTCCCGGATCGAACGCGGCCCGAAACGCGCGCCGGCCCGGTACTGGGTGCCCATGTCGAAGGGTGCGCCCAGGATCGCCGCGTCTGCTTCGATCTTGTTCCAATCCAGGCAGACCGGCTGCTTCCCGAAGGTGCAGTGTCCTACAAAGGGCAGGTTCAACCGCCCGCTGTCATAGCCGTGTTCTGACATTCTTCTCTATCTCCCCGACACTGTCGTCACGCTACCCCAAGGGAACCGCGTAGTCGACACGCCAGTCCGCGATCTCGATACCCTTACCGGAATAGACATAACTCAGGCGGTCGAAGCGCATCGAGCGGCCCTGCGCCTCGTCCTGCAGACGGGCGCGCAGACCTTCTTTCGCCTCCGGCATCAGGTCGCCGTAGATCAGCGAGACGTGGGGCATGTAGCCCGTGTTCGGGTAGATCGAGCCCAGACCTTCGGCCTCGCGGTTGAGAGCATCCAGTGTGGGATGCGCCGACAGCTTTAGAAAGAACGCCCGGAAGATCTCCGGTAAGAAGGCGATCTCGGCGACGGGCACATCGAAAGCCGGATGGGCCTTCGCGAGCGCTGCGATCTCGGCCTCCCGAGTCTCATTTAGGCCCGAAAGGCCGCCAAGGATCGTGACATGGGGATCGAAAGGTTCTGTTCCCAGTTCGGACGCGTAGCCCTCGATCAAACGCCGCGCCCAAGCCTCGTCTTCCGCGCAGAGCGAGAGCCAGAGTGTATAGGTTCCGTCATTCGTCCCCGCGTCCAACGCCTAAATCTCCCATACCAAAGCGGCCGGTTCACCCGGCTGTCTGCGAAACGCAAGCGTCTCTCTAGCACCGAAGCTCTTTTTTGTGAAACCGCTTTGTCAGGGAGCAGGATGGGGAAAGTGTTCCCGCCAGTGCCGGGCAATGTCGACACGCCGCGCCACCCAGGCGTCATCGTGCTGATGCACATAATCCAGGAAGCGCGCCAATGCAGCGGCCCGGCCCGGCCGACCGATCAGGCGGCAGTGCAAACCGACCGACATCATCTTAGCGTGCCCGGCCTCTCCCTCCGCATAGAGGGCATCGAAGGAGTCGCGTAGATAGGCGAAGAACTGATCGCCGGTGTTGAAGCCCTGGGTCGTGGCGAAGCGCATGTCGTTGGCATCGAGCGTATAAGGCACGATCAAAAGGCCGTCGTCACGCCAATAGGGCAAATCATCCGCGTAGGAGTCCGCGGCGTAGAGGAAACCGCCCTCCTCGGCCACCAGATCCAAGGTGTGGAGCGAGGAACGGCCCGTGTACCAGCCCAGCGGACGGCTGCCGGTCAGGCTCTTATGAATCCGCATGGCCTCGCGCATATGGGCCCGTTCGTCCTCACGCGTGAAGTCCTTGTAGTCGATCCACTTCAGGCCGTGACAGGCGATCTCCCACTCGGCCTCCTGCATCGCAAGAACGGCTTCCGGATTGCGCTCCAGCGCCGTAGCAACGGCATAGACCGTGACGGGCAGTTCGCGTGCGGTAAAAAGCCGCCACAAGCGCCAGAAGCCGGCCCGCGACCCGTATTCGTAGACCGACTCCATGTTCCGGTTACGCTGGCCAGGCCAAGGCTGGGCACCAATGCTCTCGGAGAGGAAGGCCTCGGAAGCCGAATCGCCGTGCAGAACGTTGTTCTCGCCGCCCTCTTCATAATTGATGACGAACTGAACCGCGATCCTGGCCCCGCCGGGCCATTTGGGATCGGGAGCATTCCGGCCATAGCCGGTCATATCGCGGGGGTAGTTTTCGGTCATGATAGGCGAAGATAGACGTAAATTTTAATCACCTTCAAGCTCATCACAGCGACAGCAAGGACCTATCGCCAGAGTATCGCAAATGTCCGCGTCGTGAAGAGGCCAAGCAGCCATAGCGAAAACCAAACCAGCGTTCTCACGACGTGAAAGTACAGGCAACCTGCGCTGATGCTTGCCAGGAGACACCAGAACCCAAGACCGAGATCGCTGTCGACGACTTGGATGATCAAAGACTGCGCAAAGCCGAAGCTGGAATGACTCAGCAGCATCGCCGGGAGGTAAGGAATGAAAAAAATCGCAACGAGAAACAGGAAGTAACACGAAACGGCTTCGTACTGCGCCGTCATTTCTCTGCGACGCCTCAATAGGGTCAGGGGTCGCGACTTCAGCCGCCAAATCGAGACCAGATAACTTCCGAACAGCGACACCAAGGTGATAATCAAGATCGCCAGCAGCAGATGCTCGAGCAACTCTGGTTGCCGCAAACTTCCATGCTGGACAACGCTCTCTGCGAAAGACGACGCATAGGGCGCAAATACTGAAACAGTCTCCATGAAGGGCCCGGACTCTCGTATCCAAACAGCGCCGAGGCCATCGCCCGCACCAGCCATAATCAACGCGCCGGAATAGAGCGCTGACACGATGAGAGGGAAACGAATAAGCCGCCAGTTAACGACGTCCGCTGAAACGGCCAGCCACGACAGACCCAAAGTTATCTCTCCATTCGTTTAGAATGTGGTCTCCGCATATCGCGATCTCACGTTTCAACGGCTACAGCGAATAGGAAATCGCCCGGGCGGTTTCGATGGCCAGGGGCACAATCTTTTCGCGGGTTTCCTCCAGGCTCCAGAGCGGCATGTAAACCGGGATCTGGAGCGCGGCGACGGCGCGGCCTTCGCTATTGAAGACCGGGGCCGCGGTGCTGACCTCGTGCAGGATAATCTGGCTGACACCGATGTCGTAGCCGTTGCTGCGGGCCGCTTCCAGACGCTTTTGCACGGCCGCCGGGTCGGTCACGGTATGATCCGTGAAGCTGCGATAGTTCGAGGATTCCAGGATCGTCTCGCGCTCCGCCGGAGGTCGATTGGCGAGAATGACCACACCGCCAGCGGCGCAGAAGGCTGGCACGCGGCGACCGGGAACCGTCGCCTCGAAACGCGCCTTCTCATGCGGAATACGCAGCGTGTAGACGAGGTCGCTGCCGGAGAGTTCGCAGAGATTGACGGTGGTGTCGAACTTCTTGCTGGCCTCGATCATGCGCGGCATGGCGATCTCGGCGATGCGGTTGCTCAGGACGTAGCTGTAGTAAAAATCCGCCAAACCGATAGCCGGGCTGTAACGCCGGGTGCGCGGGTTTTTCGCCAGGTAACCGAGCTCGACCAGAGTATTGGTGAAGCGCTGCGCGGCGCTCTTGTCGAGTTTCGCCAGCTTGGCGATTTCCGTCAGGCTCAAGTCCCGCAGCCCCAGGTCCCGCTGCGCGATCCGAAACACGCCCAGCACACGAAAGCCCTTCTCCAAGGAAGAGACGAAGAGCGTGTCGGAGCGCGGAGACTCGTCTTTGCCAGGGTGCTTGCCAGTCATATCAGTGGAGTGCTTGACGCCTTTCTGTAGGGCGGATACGCTATCAATTAGTAATACAGAGTATTGAATAATAATACTTCTCGTCGGCTTGGCCAAGAAAATACGAATGAGGCTGGGGCACTGCCAAGCACTAAGAGAAGCCAAAACACGCCTTTGACCCCAGCGTTTTTGTTCTAGCGGGCGGCCGCGGCATCCCCTTGGGAAACCGTGATCTCCGCCATTCTGAGAAACATAGATCTGAGAAACATAGAACAGGGAGTATTGGGTCCGTGAAAATCAAAGCAAACTGGCTGGCGACAGCCGCTGTTTCGGTGGGTCTCGCCAGCAGCCTGGCCTGGAGTACCGCCGTCCAGGCCGGCAAAGCCGACGATACCCTCAACTGGTCGACAACCCGCGAAATCGCGGTGGTCGATCCCTACTACAACAACACCCGTGAGCTGGTGATCATGGGGCACATGGGCTGGGACGGCCTGGTGCTGCGCGATCTGGATACGGGCGAGTACCAGCCGCTGCTGGCGACGAGCTGGAAATGGGTCGACGACACCACCATGGAGTTCGAGCTGCGCGACGACGTGACCTTCCACGACGGCAGCGCCTTCGATGCCGAAGACGTGGTCTACACGCTCAATCACGTCTCCAACAAAGACAACGGCGTCCTGACCTACCGCAACGTCAGCTGGATCAAGAACGCCGAGAAACTCGGCGACCACAAGGTCCGGATCAATCTGAACAAACCTTTCCCGCCGGCGCTGGCCTATCTTTCCAACGCCGCCTTCATCCTGCCCTCCGGGCACTACGACACTGCGCCCAAGAAAGCCGACGGCAATCCGGACTTCGGCGCCGTGGCCCCGGTCGGAACCGGCCCCTACAAGGTGGCCGACGTCAAGGCGGGTGAATACGTTCTGATGGAGAAGAACGACAACTATTTCTCCGGCAGCTCCAAAGGCACGCCGCAGATCGGCAAGATGCGTTTCCGCACCATCAACGAGCGCAATACGCAGATCGCCGAGCTGATGACCGGCGCCCTGGACTGGATCTGGGACGTGCCGAAGGATCAGGCCGAGCGTATGGACGGCGCGCCCAACATCACCATCGAAAACGCCAAGACCTTCCGCGTGTCCTACATGGCCTTTGATGTGGACGGCGATTCGGGCACCGACGCCTTCACCAAGAAAAAGGTGCGGCAGGCCTTCTCCCACGCCATCAACCGCGAATCCATCGCCAAGAACCTGGTCGGGCCGGCTTCGGAAGTAATCCATTCCGCCTGTCATCCGGACCAGTTCGGCTGCACCCAGGATGTCACCAAGTACGACTACGACCCGGCCAAAGCGAAGGCATTGCTGGCAGAGGCCGGCTATCCGGACGGCTTCGAGTTCGACATCTACGCCTATCGGGAGCGCGAGTTCACCGAGGCAGTGATCGGCGATCTGGCGAAGGTCGGCGTGAAAGCCAAACTGCATTTCATGCAGTACCGGGCGCTGCGCGACATCGTGCGCAAGGGCGAGACCCCGATCAATCATATGACCTGGGGCTCCTATTCGATTCCCGATGTCTCGGCTATCGTCAGCAACTTCTTCACTCACGGTCCGGACGATCCCGCAAAGGACGACAAGACCAAGGAGCTGCTCGAAGTCGCGGACAATGCGGTCGAATCGGAAACCCGCGAGGTGTACTACAAACAGGCCTTCGAGCGCATCGCCAGCGAAGCCTACTGGCTGCCGATGTTCACCTACGCGAAGTACTACGCCTTCTCGAAAGACCTGAACTTCAGCGCCACGTCGGACGAGATCCCGCGGTTCTATACCTCCTCGTGGAACTGATCTGAAGTCCTCCCGCAGGGCCCGGCCGCTTGTGTCAATGCGCAACGGTCGGGTCCAGCGGCAGTCTCTTTCGAAACCGCTTGGCAGGAACCTGCAGCGGGCGGGATAAGTTACAGGGAAGTCATGCTTCAATTCGCGTTCAAGCGGTTGGGGATTGCGGTTCTCGTCGCGCTGACCGTATCGGTCCTCACCTTTTCAATGGTCTATCTGTCCGGCGATCCGGCGGTCGCGCTCGCCGGCGAAGGTGCCAACCAGGAAGACATCGAGAACGTTCGTCGGGTTTACGGTTTCGACCGTCCCATCGTTGTCCAATACGGTGACTGGCTGGTCCGGGCGCTGCAAGGCGATCTGGGCCATTCCAATTACCTCAAGTCGGACGTGGCTTCGGTTATCTTCGAACGCCTGCCGACCACAATGCTGCTGGGCGCCTGCGCGCTCGCCTTCGCGCTGATCCTCTCGATCCCGCTGGGGGTGATCGCCGCGATCCGCCCGAACTCCATGGTCGACCGCGTCGCCTTGACCGTGGCGGTCATCGGCCAAGCCATGCCGAGCTTCTGGTTCGCGCTGACGCTGATTCTCTGGTTCGGGATCAACTGGCGAATGCTGCCCATCACGGGAACGGCGAGCTGGCTGAATTTCATCATGCCCTCGGTGGCGCTGGGGTACTACGTGACCCCCGCCGTTATGCGCCTGACCCGTGCCGGCATGCTGGAGGTGCTGTCTTCCGACTACATCCGCACGGCGCGCGCCAAAGGTCTGCGGCCCATGACCGTGCTGTTCAAGCATGCCCTGCGCAACGCCATCATTCCCGTGGTCTCGCTCTCGGCGGTGCAATTCGGTTTCATGCTGGGCGGTTCGATCGTCATCGAGACGATCTTCGCCATCAACGGCCTTGGCTTCCTGGCCTGGGAATCGATCCAGCGCGCGGACGTGCCGATGATGCAGGCCATCGTCCTGGTGCTCAGCATCTTCTACATCCTGCTGACCTTCCTGGCCGATCTCCTGAACGGCTTCCTCGACCCGCGGATCAGGGTGGCGTGATATGAGCGACGTTGCAAAAAGTTCCAATATGCCAGCCACTTCAATGAAAGGCGGGTCCATTCTCAGCAGCGGTCTCGACGAGGTCTTGGAGCCTTCGCCCGGCCAGCTGTTGCGCCGGCGCATCTTCGGCCACACCGGCCTGGTGATCGGCGGCGGCGTGCTGCTGATCATCTTCCTGATGGCAATCTTCGCGCCGGTGATCTCGCCGGGCGACCCCTACGATCAGGATCTCTCGCGCAAACTGATCCCGCCGGTCTGGCATGAGTCTGACAAAGCCACTTGGGAGCACCCCCTAGGCACGGACCTGCTGGGCCGCGATTACATGACCCGGCTCTTCTACGGGGCGCGGATCTCGCTGCTGATCGGTTTCGCGGCCATGCTCATCTCCGGCCTGATCGGCACGACCATCGGCGTGCTAGCGGGCTACTTCGGCGGCAAGGTCGACATGGTGGTGAACTTCATAATCACAACGCGGCTCTCCATGCCGGTGGTGCTGGTCGCGCTCGCCGTCGTCAGTCTGGTGGGCTCGTCGCTCACTGTGGTCATCTGGGTCCTGGGCCTCTTGATCTGGGACCGCTTCGCCGTGGTCATGCGCAGCGCGACACAGCAGGTGCGCGGACTCGACTTCGTCGCCGCGGCCCAGTCCCTCGGCTGTTCGACCCGGCGGATCATTCTCTCCGAGATCATGCCGAACATCGCCAATCAGCTGATCGTCATCGCCACCATCGAGATGGCGCATGCGATCCTGCTGGAAGCCGCCCTTTCCTTCCTGGGGTTGGGCGTACAGCCCCCGGACCCGAGCTGGGGCCTGATGATTGCCGAAGCCAAGGGCATGATCTTCTTCGACGCCTGGCTGATCACCATCCCGGGTATCGCGCTCTTTGCCCTGGTTCTCTGCATCAACCTTTTGGGCGACGGCATGCGTGACGTGACCGCACCCGAGAACCGCAATTGAGGAGGCTGTCGAGACCATGAGCACAAGTGACAGAATCCTCGAGGTCCAAAACCTGACCATCGACATTCCGGTGCCGGCGGGCACGCTGCACGCGGTTCAGAATGTCTCCCTGCATGTGAACCGGGGCGAGACGCTCTGCATCGTCGGTGAGTCGGGCTGCGGCAAGTCGCTCACCTCGCTGGCCATCATGGACCTGCTGCCAAAGAAAGCAGTCCGGCAGGCCACGCGCCTGGAGTTGGCCGGCGAGAGCATCTTCGGTGTCCGCGAGAGGCAGATGGCCGATATCCGCGGCAACCGCATGAGCATGATTTTTCAGGAGCCCATGACCTCGCTGAACCCTTCCTACACCATCGGCGATCAGCTCAGCGAAGCCCTGCGGCGGCACAGAAAGGTCTCGCGCGGCGAGGCTAAGGACCGGGCGGTTTTCCTGTTGGAGAAAGTCGGCATCACCGCCGCGGCCAGCCGTCTCGGCCAGTACCCGCATCAGCTCTCGGGCGGCCTGCGCCAGCGGGTGATGATCGCCATGGCCCTGATGTGCGGACCGGACCTGATCATCGCCGACGAACCGACCACGGCGCTGGATGTGACCATCCAGGCGCAGATCCTGCACCTCTTGGCCGAACTGCAGCGCGAGTTCAACACGGGCTTGATCCTGATCACCCACGATCTGGGCGTGGTCGCCCGCATCGCCGACCGGGTGGCTGTGATGTACGCGGGCCAGATCGTGGAGACAGGGAGCGCCCAGGCCATCTTCACCGACCCGAAACATCCCTACACCCGCGGCCTGCTCGATTGTATCCCCATCCCCGGCAAGACCGAGCGCGGCGCAAAACTGGGCGCCATTCCCGGCATCGTGCCATCTCTGGTCGGCCAGATGCCGGGGTGCCACTTCGCCAGCCGCTGCCCGCAGGCGGAAGAACGCTGTGTGAACGGCGCGGTGCCGCTCTTCAGCAAGGACGCCGGCCGGCAGATCCGTTGTCTCCTCGCCGATGATGAAACGACACAAAACCTGCGGGAGGGTGCGGCATGAGCGAGATCGTTCTCGAAGCCCGGGACGTCACCCGCACCTTTATGATCTCCGCCGGCTTTATGCAGGCCAAGCGGCCGCTGCATGCGGTCAATGGCGTGAACCTGGAACTGCGGCGCGGCGAGGTTATGGCCCTGGTCGGCGAGTCCGGCTGCGGCAAGACCACGCTTGCCAAGATGCTCTTGGGCCTGCTGCCGCCGAGCAGCGGGAGCCTCGAGATCGACGGCCAGCCCCTGAACAGCCTCAAGCACCTGGATATCGCACGCATCGTCCAGCCGATCTTTCAGGATCCTTACTCCTCGCTCAATCCGCGCAAATCCATCGGCAGCATCATCACACTGCCACTGCAGGTCCAGGGCGATAAGGACCCGGCCAGCTGGCGGCAGCGGGCGGAAGAGATGATGGAATTGGTGGGTCTGCCGCGCCGGGTCTACAACAACTTTCCCAGCCAGCTCTCCGGCGGGCAGAGGCAACGGGTGGCCATCGCCCGGGCGCTGATCAACCGGCCGCGGGTCGTGATCTGTGACGAGCCGACCTCCGCCCTGGATGTCTCGGTCCAGTCCCAGATCCTCAACCTGCTGCAGGATCTTCGCCAGGAACTGGGCCTGACCTACCTGATGATCAGCCACAATCTGGCCGTGGTCGAGCATATGGCGACACGCATCGCGGTGATGTACCTCGGCCGCATCGTCGAGCAGGGCGAGGCCGAGAGTGTCTTCACCCATCCGCAGCATCCCTATACCGAGGCGCTGCTGGGGTCGGTCCTGACACCGGATCCGAGCCTGGGCGTGCCCGACACCCATCTGGGCGCCGCCTATCCAAACCCGCTGGACATGCCCAGCGGCTGCAGCTTTCATCCCCGCTGCGCGCGTGCGATGCCCCACTGCGCGCAGCAGGCCCCCCGTCCGATCCCCACGGAAAGCGGACATGTCGAATGCAATCTCTATGAGGAGAACGAAGGCAAGATGAGGATGACGTCATGAGCGCCAACGGACGTGAAGCCGCGATCGCACGGGTCCTGGACTATCTCGATAACGGCAGCTTCGAAACGGAACTTCAGCGGCGCATCGCCATCCGAACGGAAAGCCAGAAGCGCGAGAGCCTGCCCGAGCTGCACCGTTATGTCGATGCGGAGATGATCCCGACCTTCGAAGCCATGGGTTTTTCCTGCCGCAAGTACGAGAACCCCATCGAAGGCCTCGGTCCGGTCTTGCTAGCGACGCGCACCGAAGGTGGAGGCTTGCCGACCGTCTTGGGTTACGGTCACGGCGACGTCATTCGCGGCCTGGAGGCCCAGTGGACCAAGGGTGACGGTCCCTGGCAGACCGCGCGGGACGGCGACAAGCTCTATGGGCGAGGCACCGCCGACAACAAGGCACAGCATACGATCAATATCGCGGCGATCCGCAGCGTGCTCGAGGAGCGCGGCAAGCTGGGTTTCAACGCCAAGTTCATGATCGAGATGGGCGAAGAGGCCGGATCGAACGGCCTGCGCGAGATCATGGAGGCCAACCTCGACGACTTCAAAGCCGACGTCTTCATCGCCTCCGACGGACCCCGCGCCCGAGCCGACCGGCCGACCTTGACCCTCGGCGCGCGCGGCGCGGAGAACTTCGATCTGGAGATCGACCTGCGCGAAGGCGCGCATCACTCCGGAAACTGGGGCGGCCTGATTGCCGATCCTTCCACCATCCTGGCGCACGCCCTCGCCTCCATCGTCGGCCCGGCAGGTGAAATCAGGATTCCCGAATGGATGCCGCCGCCCACGCCGACTGCGGTTAAGGACGCTCTGGTGGGCGTCACCATCGACGCCGGTCCGGACGCGCCTGAGATCGACCCGGACTGGGGTCAGCCGGGCCTGACGCCTGCAGAGCGGGTTTACAGCTCCAACTCCTTCGCCGTGCTGGCCATGACCTCGGGCAATCCAGCGAACCCGGTGAACGCCATTCCACCGCGCGCCCGGGCTCACTGCCAGCTGCGCTACTTCGCCGGTACGGACACCAGCCAGATCCTCCCTGCCCTGCGCCGGCACCTGGACAAACACGGCTTCCAGCAGGTCAAGGTCAGCGGCCCGCCCGAAGCCAACTCCGGCGGCTTCGGCGCTTCGCGCACCGAGCCGGATCATCCCTGGGTGCGCTGGACCAAAGACTCCATGACCCGCACCATGGGCGAGGCACCGGCAGTGATCCCCAGCATGGGCGGTTCGATCTGCAACGACCTCTTCACCGATCTGCTGGGCCTGCCGGCGATCTGGATCCCCCATTCCTACGGCGCCTGTTCGCAGCATGCGCCGAATGAGCACATCCTCTTTTCCATCACCCGCACGGCCCTGCCCGTGATGGCCGGACTCTACTGGGATCTCGGTGAAGGCGGTACACCCGCCGCAGCCTGAGAAGCTCCGCAACATTCAAGATGAAAGACCGAAATGACCGAAGCCTGTGACCTCTCCGCCGTCGACGCGCGGCAATTGATCGGCAACAAACAGCTCTCGCCCGTTGAGCTGCTCGAGAGTTGCCTCACCCGTATCGAGCAGTGCAACGCTTCGATCAATGCCGTCGTCGCCATGGACATCGATACCGCCAAGGCCCAGGCCAAAGCAGCGGAAGACGCGGTTATGGCCGGCGAGGACCTGGGGCTGTTGCACGGTCTGCCGGTCGGGGTGAAAGACCTGGAGCCCACCGCCGGGTTGCGCACGACCTTCGGTTCCCTGATCTACGAAAACCACGTGCCCGATGCCGACAACGATATGGTCGCCAATGTGCGGGCGGCGGGCGCGAACATCCTCTGCAAAACCAATACCCCGGAGTTCGGCGCGGGCGCCAACACCACCAACCGGGTCTACGGCCCCACCGGCAATCCCTTCGATCCGGTCAAGACCTGCGGCGGCTCTTCCGGCGGTTCGGCCGCAGCCCTGGCCGCCGGCATGGTGCCCCTGACGACCGGTTCCGACTACGGCGGCAGCCTGCGCACGCCCGCCGGATTCTGCGGGGTGACAGGCTACCGCCCCTCGCCTGGTCTCGTGCCGGCCACGGAACGGCCCGTGTCACTCAATCCTTTCGCGGTGCTCGGTCCCATGGGTCGCAGCGTCGCCGATACTTATCTGCTGCTGCAGGCACAGATCGACAGCGACAAGCGGGACCCCTTTTCCAGCGACGATGGCCTGCGGCTGCCGGAAACGCTCTCCGGGGTCGACCTGGGATCGGTGCGGGCCGCTTTCACGCCCGACCTTGGCTGTGCGCCGGTCGACAACAGCATTCGCGCAACCTTCAAAGCGCGCATGGAGGCCTTCGGCGGCGTCTTCGCCGAGGCGCAGGAACGCGATCCGGACCTGAGCGATGTGCATGAATGTTTCGAAATCCTGCGCGGCGTAAACTTCGTCGGCGCCCATCGGGAGCGCCTGGAAAATCACCGCGACCTGCTTGGCCCCAACGTCATCGATAACACCGAGCGTGGGATGGCCTATTCCCTGCCGGATGTTGCCTGGGCGCACAATGTGCAGAGCAAGCTCTACTACGAGTTCGACAAGTTCTTCGAGGATGCGGACGTGCTGATCTGCCCGGCTGCCTCCGTCTCGCCCTTCCCGCACGCCCAGCTCTTTATCGAAGAGATCAACGGTGAGGCCATGCCGACCTACATGCGCTGGCTGGCCATTACCTACGGCCTGACCATGGCTTTGCCTGCGGCCTGCGTTCTGCCCTGCGGGCTCGACGAACACGGCATGCCCTTCGGCATCCAGGTGGTCGGCCCGAACGGCTCCGACGAACTGGTGCTCCAGATCGCCTACAGCCTGGAACAGGTGCTGGCGCAGAACCCGGACACGCGGCGCCCGGTCCCCGATCTCGCGAAACTTCGGGGATAAGCACATGACCCACGGCATCGTCAGCGCCCCGCAACCCGAAGCCGTCGAAGCCGGGATCGACGTCCTGGAAGGGGGTGGCAACGCGGTCGATGCCGCCATCGCCACGGCCCTGGTACAGACCGTCGTAGACCCGCAGATGTGCGGCATCGCAGGCTTCGGTTCGATGCAGGTCTATCTGCCAGGGCAATCGGTCCATAGTTGCCTGGACTTTCACGGCCGCGCCCCCTCCAAGGTTACTCCGGAAATGTGGCAGGACTTGATCCTGCATGAAGCCGAGGACGGTTTCGGCTTCGTCCTGGAGGGGCAGGTCAACGATGTGGGCTACGGCGCGGCGACCACCCCCATGAGCCTGCGGGCTTACGACGAAACCTTAAAACGCTTCGGCACCCGTTCTCTCGGCGAGTTGATGGAAGCGGCCATCGCCTACGCCGAAGAGGGTTTCATGGTCCGGCCGCACGTCAGTTACTTCTGGAATCTGGATGAAGGCGGTGGCCGGGCGCCGCACAGGGACCGCGTCGCGCGCTTTCCCGAGGCGCGGCGGATCTATCTGAAGGACGACGGGAGCCTGCGTAAAACCGGCGAAATTCACAAGAACCCTGATATGGCCGCGACCTACCGCCAGATCGCGGCGGAGGGTGTCGAAAGCTTCTACAATGGTAGCATCGCCGAGCGCATCGTTGCGGATATGGAAGCCAATGGCGGCTTTCTGACGCACGAGGACTTGCGCGCGGTGCAGGTCAATCAGGTCGATCCGCTCTGGGGCAGTTATCGCGGCTATAAAATCGCCACCAACAACCCGCCCGGCGGCGGGATCATGGTGCTGGAGATGCTGAACATCCTGGAGAACTTCGACCTCGTAGCCATGGGGCACGATTCGCCCGACTATATCGCTACGCTGTCGGAAGCCATGAAGATTGCGACGGTCGACAAGGACCGGCATGTCGGGGATCCGCGCTTCGTCGATATTCCTGTGGATCGACTGACCTCAAAGGACTACGCCGCCGAAATGGCAGCGCGCATCCGCAGCGGCGAGAAGACCCACGTGCCCCGGCTCAAGAGCGGCGGCGCGGAGTCGAAGGACACCACGCATATCTCTGCCGCCGATGAACATGGCAACTGCGTCGCCATGACCCACTCGCTCGGCATGCCCTCGGGCATCGTGACGCCCGGTCTTGGCTTTATGTACAACGGCTGCATGTCGGTCTTCGATCCGCGGCCGGGCCATACCGGATCGCTCGCGCCGGGCAAGTCCCGCTTCACCGCCATGTCGCCCACCATGATCTTCAAGGATGACGAACCCTTTTTCGTGGTCGGCGCGCCGGGCGGTACCTTTATCACCATGGGCGTGCTGCAGGCCATCGTGAATGCGATCGACTTCGGCATGAACGCACAGGAAGCGGTCTCGGCGCCGCGCTTCTGCACCACCTCGGACACCATCGACATCACCAACCGCATCACACGCCGCACGGAACGGGAGCTCAAGGCCCGCGGCTATCCGGTGCGCCGTTCGCCCCTGGGTTACCACTTTGCCGGCGTCCATGCGCTGCGCAAGACCGAAGCGGGTTGGGACGGCGGCGCGGATCCAGGCCGCGACGGTGTGGCCCTGTCAATTTAGGAGATCCCATTGAGCAAGATCGCGACTCGAAACGCCCAGGAAGCCGCCATGACCGAGTGGCTGGCCGCAAAGAAGGACGAGATGATCGCCTTTTTGGAAGAACTGGTGAACATCGACAGCGGCAGCTACGACAAAGTGGGCGTCGACGCCGCCGGCGCCGCCATCGCCGGTTTTTTCGAGCGGGAAGGTATCGCCTGGGACCGGATCGCGCTGCAAGATCACGGCGATGCCGTGCGCGCCACCCTGCCGAGCGATGCGGGCGGCGGGAACCGGCCTATTCTGCTGATGGGCCACAGGGACACGGTTTTTCCCAAGGGCGAGACAAAACGACGGCCCTTTACCATCAAGGACGGGATCGCATACGGCCCCGGCGTCGCGGATATGAAGGGTGGGCTGGTGATGAATGCCTTCATTCTTTCCGCCTTCGCCAAGCTGGGCGGCGCCCCGGCGCCCATGGTCGCCCTCTTTACCGGCGACGAGGAAATCGGATCGCCCGAATCCAAGAAGGTGATCGAAGTCGAGGCGAGTAAAGCGCGCGCCGTCTTTAACTCGGAACCCGGCCGCCCGACCGGCAACATTGTCACGGGACGCAAGGGCGGCATCTTCTTCCGCTGCGAAGTCACGGGCAAGGCGGCCCATTCAGGCGCCAACCATCAGGACGGTATCAGCGCCATCGAGGAAATGGCTCGCAAGATTCAGGCCTGGCACGCCCTGACCGATTACGATGCCGGGCATACGCTCAATGTCGGACTGGTCTCAGGCGGCCAGTCGGTCAACACCGTGGCGCCGCTCGCGAGCTGCGAAATCGACCTACGCTATCTGGATCCGGCGGAGCGGAGCGGGATCGTCAAAGCCATCACCGCGATTGCCGAAAACAACTCCCTCGAGGGCACGAGCTCTCAGCTCACAATCCTCGGCGAATTCCATCCTCTGACCCAGTCGCCCGAAGCCGAGGCGCTGACTGAAAGCTATCTCGCCAGCGGGCGCGATGTCGGCCTGTCCATGGCAGGCGAGTTCTCCGGCGGCTGCGCGGATTCCGGCATCGCATCGGTCATGGGCGCGCCGACCATCTGTGGTCTGGGACCGGTGGGCGGCAAGGTACACAGCCCGGAAGAATATATGGAAGTGGATAGCATCGTCCCACGGGCGCAGGCTTTGGCGCTTACGATCCTGCGGATGGGTGAGCCGCATTAGAGATTTTTCGGCCTAGGCCGAAAATGTGGCGACCCACAGCCCCTCCCGGCCACCCCACATGATACTGTCGCTGGGTGGTCGGGAGGGGCTGTGGGCCAATGCCGTAGCCAACTTTAACTACTCCGGGATAACCGCCGTCGCCTCGATTTCCACCTTGGCCCGGTCTTCCATCAAACCGGTCACCTGAACAACCGCCATGGCGGGGTAGTTCCTTCCCATGACCTTACGATAGACGGCGCCGACTTCGCGCAAACGCGAGAGGTACTCGCGCTTGTCGGTCACATACCAGGTCAGACGCACCAGGTGCCCCGGTCCGGCATCGGCTTCCTTCAGGATCGTCAGGATGTTGCGCAAGACCATTTCAAACTGATCGACGAAATCGTCGGATTCGAAGACCTGATCGCCGTTCCAGCCGATCTGGCCACCGGTGAAGATCGTGCGTCCACTGGCGGCGATGCCATTGGCGTAGCCGCTGGGCGTCTTCCAGTTCGCGGGATGAAGCACTTCATGCATGGCGTTACCTTTGGGTTTCCCGCGTCACGCGGCGGGTTGGGAAATGTAGTTTTCGATGCTTGCGCGCAGATCGGCCGGCCAGGGCTCGGACTTCATGCGCTTGCCGTCGATGTGCACCAGAGTCACGCTGCTGGAGAAGCGCAGCTCCTCCCCGCAACTTGCCTCGATATTACAGGTCACGCTGCTGCTGCCGATCTTGGTGACGACAAGGGAGAGCACGAGTTCTTCGCCCAGGCGGCTCGGCGCTTTGAAGGCGACTTCGAGATGGGCGGTCGGGACCCCTTCGCCGCGCTCAAGGACCAGCTCGGAGAACGGCAGGTTCAAACCATCCTCAAACCACTCTTCCACCACCGCGTTGATCATCTCGACGTAGCGCGGATAGAAGACGATGCCGGCGGGGTCGCAGTGCTGAAACATGATCTTCTGGCGGGTTTCGAAGGCGGGCAAGGTCAAACTCCCAGATAACGGTTTTGCAGGTCTTCGTCGGTGGCCAAGGCATCGGGCGATCCCTGCCAGACGGAACGTCCCTTTTCCAGCACCACGCAGGACGAGGCAAGCGGCAGTAGGTCTTTCAGATTTTTATCGACGATCAGGATCGACAGTCCCTGCTGCTTCAGGATCTTGATGGAGGCCCAGATCTCCTGCCGGATCAGCGGCGCCAGACCTTCCGTCGCTTCGTCCAGAATCAAAAGTCTCGGATTGGTCATGAGCGCCCGACCGATGGCCAGCATCTGCTGTTCCCCGCCGGAAAGCGTCCGCGCGGATTGTTCGGCACGCTCACCCAGGCGCGGAAAAAGATCGTAAACCCGCTGCAGGCTCCAATCTCCGGGGCGCGCGGTGGCGACCAGGTTTTCCTGCACACTGAGCGTCGGGAAAACACGCCGGCCCTCGGGCACCAGGCCAAGTCCCAGCCGCGCGACACGGAAGGCCTTCCGGCTGGCTAGATCCTGGCCGTCGAACACGACGCGCCCGGCGGCCGGTGGCGTCAACCGGCAGATAGAGCGGATCGTCGTGGTCTTGCCCATACCGTTGCGGCCCAGCAGCGCGACCATCTCACCCTCCGCCACCGAAAGATCGACGCCGAACAGCGCCTGGCTGGGACCGTAGAATGTCTCGATGCCTTCAACACTCAGCATGCTCATTCCCCCAGATAGGCATCACGGACCTCTTGTGAGGCGCGGATTTCTTCAACCGAACCCGAGGCGATCACCCGTCCGTAGACCAGGACGGAGATCTTGTCGGCCAGGGCGAAGACCGCATCCATGTCATGCTCGACCAGCAGCATGGCCGCGTCTTGCCGCAGACCTTTCAAGACTTCGGTCATGCGCAGCGAGTCCTCGCCGCCAAGCCCGGCCATGGGCTCGTCGAGCAGCAGCACCTTCGGTTCGAGCGCCAGTGCGACCGCCAGTTCAAGCTGCCGCCGCTCACCGTGCGAGAGGGCCGTAACCGGCAGATGAGCCCGCTCCGCCAACCCGACACGTTCGAGTTGCGCCATGGCGGGTTCGGTCAGCTCGGCGTCCCCGCGCACGGCACGCCAGAAGCGGAAGACCGAACGCTTACGCGCCTGCACCGCCAGCATGACATTGCGCAGGGCGGAAAACGCCATGGCAAGCGAAGAGACCTGAAAGGTTCGTCCCAGGCCCAGCTGCGCGCGCTGCGGCACTGAAAGGCCGGTGACATCCCGCTCCAAAAAATGAACCCGTCCCGCGTCGGGCTGCAGGCTGCCGGCGATCTGTGCGATCAGCGTCGACTTGCCCGCGCCGTTGGGCCCGATGAGAGCATGGATCGTACCCGGCTCGACCGAGAGCGAAACATCGTCGGTGGCCCGCAGAGCGCCGAAGGTTTTTTGCAGGCCGTCAAGGCGGAGTAGCGGCTCAGTCATGTCGCGCCTTCCCCGCCAGAAGTCCGATCACGCCGCCGCGGGCGAAGAGCACCACGCCCAGCAGGATCACTCCCAGGAACAGCTGCCAGCGCTCCGTGTAGCCGCCGATAATGGTCTCCAGCACGATGAAGAGTGCGGCGCCGACGATCGGCCCGTAGAAGCGCCCGACGCCGCCGAGGATCACAAAGATCATGATCTCGCCCGAGAGGTGCCAGGACAGGATGGCGGGACTGACGAAACCGTTGAGCTCAACGAAGAGCGCGCCGGCTAGTCCCGTGATCATGGCGGAAAAAACGAAGGCGGTGAGCTTCACCGGATAGGGTGCGATACCTACCGCCGAGAGCCGGGCTTCATTCTGCCGCGCGCACTGCAACGCTGCGCCGAAGCGCGAACCCACCAGCCGGACCGAGAGAAAGATCGCCAGCAGCAGCAGGGCATAGCAGACGAAAAAGAAGCTCAGATCATCGGAGAGATCGAGGCCCGGCAAGCTGCTGCGCAGGTAGAGCGGCAGTCCGTCCTCGCCGTTATAGGTCGGCAGCGAAATGGCCAGATAATAGATCATCTGCGCGAAGGCGAGCGTGATCATGATGAAGTAGACGCCGGAGGTCCGCAGGCTGATCGCACCGATGATCGCCGCCACCAGACCACTGATCAGCAGGGCCGCGAACCAGAGCGTCAGCGTGGAATCGCTGCCATCGATGGTGAAGGGCCAGGTCATGAAGGCGGAGGCTTCGAAGGCATGATGGGAGAGGACTCCGGCGGCGTAACCGCCCAGACCGAAGAAGGCCGCATGGCCGAAGCTCACCATACCGCCGAAGCCCAGCGCCAGATTGAGCCCGACACCGGCCAGGGCCAGGATCGCGACGCGAGAGGCCAGCGAGATGTAGTAGCTCTCGTCCAGCGCCCAGGCGGCCAGCGGCACCGCCAGCAGAAGAATGGCGATGGCCGTGTTGAAGAGGCTTTCTCTGTTCATATCAGCCATTGACCGGGAAGAGTCCCTTTGGGCGCCAGGCCAGAACGATGGCCATCAGCAGATAGATCGCCATGGAGGCCAGCGCCGCGCCGTAGCCATTGGCCTCCGCGGGCGGCAGGGCGAGCGCGAAGAGCTTGTGCAGGAAGGCCCGGCCCAGGGTATCCACGAGCCCGACCAGGATCGCGCCGATCAGCGCGCCCTTGATGGAGCCGATGCCGCCGATCACGATCACCACGAAGGCCAGGATCAGCACTGGCTCGCCCATGCCAACTTCGACCGACTGCAAGGCACCGACCAGGGCGCCGGCAAGGCCCGCCAGCATAGCGCCGATTGCGAAAACCAGGGTGTAGAGCGTATTGATGTCGACTCCGAGCGCGCCAATCATCTCACGGTCCGACTCGCCGGCGCGGATCTGCATGCCGAGACGGGTGCGCGAGATCAGCAGATAGAGCCCGACCGCGGTCGCGATACCGAACGCGATGATCATGAGCCGGTAGAGCGGGTAACCGCCGCCGCCCGGCAAAGGCACCGAGGTCGCCAGCGCCGGCGGAATGTCCAGATAAAGCGGCTGTGCGCCAAAGACCCAGCGCATGCCCTCGTTGAAGATCAGGATCAGGCTGAAGGTCGCCAGCACCTGGTCCAGGTGATCCCGGTCGTAGAGCCGCCGCATCACCAGCATCTCCACCACGGCTCCCGCCGCGGCCGCTGCGACCAGCCCGGCGCCGAGCCCAATCCAGAAGGAGCCGGTTTCGCCTGCCACCCAGGCGCAGAAGAAGGCGCCCACCATGTAGAGCGATCCATGGGCCAGGTTGATCAAGCCCATGACGCCGAAGACCAGCGTCAGCCCTGCCGCCATGACAAAGAGCATGACGCCGAGTTGCAGGCTGTTTAAGAGCTGCTCAAAGACGAAAGCGGCGGACATAGCCCCGTTTCCCCCTGGGTTTGACCTGATTCCGGGCAAAAAACGGGCCGCGCAAAGACTCACGCGGCCCGCAGCTAGACCTGATTACATCGAGCACTGCGACGCATAGGCGTCCGCATGGTCCTTGAGGCCGACCCCGACGATCTTGTTGGTCAGGACATCGCCTTCCTTCACCACTTCACGGACGTAGATGTCCTGGATCGGGTGATGGTTCGGGCCGAACTTGAAGGCGCCGCGTACGGAGTCGAATTCCGCCGCTTTCAAGGCTGCCCGGAAGGCATCCGCGTCACCGACACCGCCGGCTTTCTTCAAGGCGGAGGCGATCAGACGCGCCGCGTCGTAGCCCTGGCTGGCGTAGAGCGACGGCAGGCGACCGTATTCCGCCTGGAAGTCTGCGACGAAGGCCTTGTTGGCGGCATTGTCGATATCCTTGTTCCACTGGGAGGAGTTCTTGACCCCCAGCGCCGCGTCGCCGACCGCCTTCAGGATGCCCTGGTCGAAGGAGAAGGCCGGGCCGAAGACCGGCGTCTCGATGCCCGACTGCGCGAACTGCTTCATGAAGGCGATGCCCATGCCGCCCGGCAGGAAGAAGAAGATGGAATCCGGCTTGGCTTCGCGGATGGCGGCCAACTCGGCGGCGTAGTCTTTCTGACCCAGCTTGGTGAAGGTCTCACCGGCCAGTTCGCCTTTATAGAACCGCTTGAAGCCGGCCAGCGCGTCTTTACCCGCGGGATAGTTCGGCGCCAGGATGTAGGCCTTCTTCAAGCCCTGGCTGGAGACGAACTCACCCATGGCCTCGTGCAGGTTGTCGTTCTGCCAGGCGACGTTGAAGTAGTTTGCGTTGCAGAGCTTGCCCGCCAGCTGCGAAGGGCCGGCGTTGGGGCTGATGTAGAAGACACCGCTCTTGACCGCCGAGGGCACAACGGCAAGGGCGAGATTCGACCAGACGATGCCGGTCAGGATATCGACCTTGTCGCGTTTGATGAACTTGTCGGCGATCTGCTTGGCCTTGTCCGGCTTGCGGGCATCGTCCTCGATCATCAGCTCGACCGACTGGCCGCCAAGCTTGCCGCCGCCCTGTTTGACCGCCAGGGCGAAGCCGTCGCGGATGTCGATGCCCAGACTGGAACCGCCGCCCGAAAGCGTGGTGATCATGCCGATTTTGACATCCTCTGCCTGCGCCAGGCCCGGCAGAGCGAGACTGGCCGCCACGGCCAGCGCTGTAAGCTTTCTATTCATTCCCATTGTCTCCCGTTTTTATCCCTGTTCACTCGTTCTTAGTTTAAAACGCTGCACTTTGCCCGTTGGTGTTTTGGGCAGCGCCTTGGTGAAAACGACCGAGCGCGGATACTTATAGGGTGCGATGGTCGCCTTCACATGATCCTGCAGATGCTTGACCAGAGCCTCGTCGCCGTCAATGCCTTCGCGCAGCACCACATGGGCTTGAACGATGGTGCCCCGGTCCGGATCTTCCGCCCCGACGACCGCACATTCGGCGACATCGGCATGGGTCAACAGCGCGTCCTCCACTTCCGGGCCCGCGATGTTGTAGCCGGAGGAGACGATCATGTCATCCGCCCGAGCCGCGAAGTGGAAGTAGCCTTCCGCGTCCTGGCTGAAGGCGTCCCCGGTCAGGTTCCAGCCCTCGCGGACATAGCTTTTCTGGCGGTCACCGCCGAGATAGCGGCAGCCGGTCGGGCCGCGCACGGCCAGCTTGCCGACCTCGCCGATGGGCAGCGGATTCATGTCGTCGTCGACGATCCTGGCCTCGTATCCGGGCACCGGCTTTCCAGTGGCACCAGGCCGGATGTCGTCCGGCGCGTTGCTGATGAAAATATGCAGCATCTCGGTGGCGCCGATGCCGTCCAAGATCGGCACGCCGGTTGCGGCCGTCCAGGCGTCGTAGGTCGCTTTCGGAAGCGTTTCGCCCGCTGAGACCGCCAAACGTAAAGAAGAGAGATCACCGCGGCCTTCGGCGACTTCGGCCATCATGACCCGATAGGCAGTCGGCGCCGTCGAACAGACCGTTGCGCCGAAGTCTTCGATCGCGGCGAGAAGCTTGGGCGGGCGGCCGTCCTCGACCAGGGCGGCGGTCGCGCCGAAGCGCAGCGGAAAGACCGCCAAACCGCCGAGGCCGAAGGTGAAGGCCAGCGGCGGCGAGCCGATGAAGACATCATCCGGCGTCGGCGCCAAAACTGAAGCGGCATAGCCGTCGGCGATCGCCAGGATGTCCCGGTGAAAGTGCATGGTGGCTTTCGGCACGCCTGTGCTGCCCGAGGTGAAGCCGAGCAGGGCCACATCGTCTCGCCCGGTTGGCACCGCGTCGAAATCGTCCAGCTTCTGCGCCATACGCTTTTCAAGCTCGCCCTGCCGCGCGGCGGTTCCATCGAAGGACATGACTTTGCGCAGATAGCCGCTTGAGGCCGCGCAGTTTTCCAGCTCCTCCATGAGGCGGAGATCACAAAGCGCGAAACCGATCTCGGCCTTGTCGACGATCTTGGTAAGTTCGCCGGCCCGCAGCATGGGCATGGTGTTGACCACCACAGCGCCGGCCTTGGTCGCGCCCAGCCAGGCGGCGACCATACGCGGATTGTTGGCGGAACGGATCAGGATTCGGTTACCCGGCTCTAGGCCCATATCCTCAATCAGGACACGGGCGATCCGGTTGGTCTCCACGGCCAGCTCGCCATAGGTAAAGCTCTCACCATTGCCTTTCAGAGCCACCCGGTCACCCAGGCCTTTCGCCACGACGCCGTCGGTGAGTTCGACGGCCGCGTTGAGCCTGTCAGGATACCGGAACTCTGACCGCGCGAGCAGAATCTCCGGCCAGTCGTCCATTGCCGGGAGATGGTCCCGGCTGAAGGAGTCTTTATGCGCGGACGGGCCCAGCATGGTCAGCCTCCTCCAGCAGCTCTAGCATCGGCAGCTTTCGCATCGGCGGCGGCTTCCGCCAGCGCCTGGCGGGCGATCACTACCTTCTGAACTTCCGATGCGCCTTCGTAGATCCGCAGCGCACGGATTTCGCGGTAAAGCGATTCGACGATCTGCCCGCAGCGCACGCCGTCGCCACCGTGAATTTGCACCGCTTTGTCGATCACCGACTGTGCCGCCTCGGTCGCATAGAGCTTGGCCATGGCCGCCTCGCGCGTGACCCGGGGGGCGCCCTGATCCTTGGTCCAGGCGGCGCGATAGACCAATAGGGCCGAGGCATCCACATCGAGCGCCATCTCGGCCAACTGCCCCTGCACCAGCTGCAGTTCCGCCAGCGGCGCACCGAAGAGCTCGCGCCGCGCCGCGCGGGTCAAGGCTTCGTCCAGCGCCCTGCGGGCGAAACCCAAGGCGGCAGCCCCGACCGTGGAACGGAAGACATCGAGCACACTCATGGCGATCTTGAAGCCCTGCCCCGACTCCCCAATCATGGCCGAGGCAGGCACCCGGCAAGCATCGAACTTCAGGCGCGCGAGCGGATGCGGCGCGACCACGTCGATCCGCTCGGCGATCTCCAGTCCCGGCGCATCGCCCGGCACGATAAAGGCGGAAAGGCCGCGCGCACCCGGCGCGTCACCGGTCCGGGCGAAAACCACATAGAGGTCGGCGATACCGCCGTTGGAAATCCAGGTCTTTTCGCCTTCGAGCAGATAGCCGTCGCCGTCGGGCGTGGCGGTCATCTCGATGTTGGCGACATCGGAGCCGGAGCGCGGTTCGGAAAGTGCAAAGGCCGCGATGGCATCGCCGCTGCGGGTCCGCGGCAGCCAGGCCACACGCTGCGCGTCGCTGCCGAAGAGTGAGATGGCGCCGGCGCCGAGGCCTTGCATGGCAAAGGCGAAATCCGCCAGCCCGTCGTGTCGACCGAGGGTCTCGCGGATCAGGCAGAGGGAGCGGACGTCAATGCGCGACTCAGGATCGGCCGGATCCGGCGCCGAATGCGCGAGCCAGCCATCCCGGCCCAGCATGGCCACCAGCTTACGGCAGGTTTCGTCCGTATCGCTGTGATCCAGACCGGAGAGGTTACTCGCCGCCCAGCCGTCGAGTTCGTCCGCGAGCCTGCGATGTCGGTCTTCGAAAAAAGGCCAGGAGAGGAAGGAGCGGTCACTCATAGATCAATCGCCCTCGAAGACCGGTTTCTGCTTTTCGATGAAGGCGTCGTGGGCGCGCTTGAAGTCCCGGGTCTGCATGCAGATTGCCTGGGCCTGGGCCTCCGCCTCGATAGCCTGGTCGAGCGTCATGGACCATTCCTGGTTCAGCATGGTCTTGGTCATCATGTGGCCAAAGTTCGGTCCTTCGGCCAAGCGCTGCGCCATCGCAACAGCCTCGTTCTCCAGTGCGTCGCCCTCGACGAGCCTGTTGAAGAAACCCCAGCGCTCGCCTTCCTCCGCCGACATGGAACGACCGCTGTAGAGCAGATCGGCCGCCCGGCCCTGGCCGATCACGCGCGGCAGCATCGCGCAGGCGCCCATGTCGCAGCCAGCCAGGCCGACACGCGTGAAGAGAAAGGCCGTCTTAGCTGCCGGCGTGCCCAGGCGCAGATCGGAAAAGAGCGCGATCATGGCGCCGGCGCCGACACAGACACCATCGACAGCCGCGATAATCGGCTGGGGCGCGGCGCGCATGGCCTTCACCAGATCGCCGGTCATACGGGTAAATTCCAGCAGCCCCTTCATGTCCCGATCCAGCAGCGGACCGATGATGTCCCTGACGTCTCCACCAGAACAGAAATTCCCGCCGTTCGAGGCAAAGACAATCGCCTTCACATCGTCCGCATAAACCAGGTCGCGGAAGAGGTCGCGCAGCTCCGCATACGACTCGAAGGTCAGGGGGTTCTTGCGGTCGGGCCGGTCGAGCGAGATTACGCCGACACCGCCCTCCAGACGCCAATTGAAGTGTTGCGGCGAGAAGTCCTGCATGGCGGTCATCCCTTACCCCTTCCCTTCTTCTCTTTGAAGCGGCTCAGCAGTGTGATCAGTTCCGCGACTTCTTCCGCATCGATATCGGAGAGCAGGCCATCGACCCAGGCTTCGTGGGCGCCGGCCATTTCGGTGAAGGCGGCAATGCCCTTCGGAGTCAGGCACACAAAGGTCGCGCGGCGATCGTTCTGGTCGGGCACCCTGACCACCAGCCCTTCTTGCACCAGGCGATCCACGATCCCGGTCACATTGCCGTTCGAGACCATGAGAAAGCGCGACAGCTCGGTCATGGTCATGCCGTCCTGGCAGCGGTAGAGCGCCGCCAGCACGTCGAAACGCGGCAGGGTCGCATCGAAGTCCTTGCGCAGGCGCTCCCGCAGCTCGTTCTCGACAAAACGCGTGGTCCGCAACAGACGCAACCAGAGGCGCAAGCGCTGCTTACTGACCGACGCCGGCTTTGACACGGCAGATGTCTGGCTTCCGCGCGTCATGTGACCTCGCCTCCGGAAATGGAAATGGCCTGCCCGGTGACCGACGCCGAGCCGGACCCACAGAGCCAGAGCACTGTCTCGGCGACCTCTTCCGGCTGCACAAAACGGCCTTGGGGATTGGCGGCGACGAGGGACTCCCTTGCCGACGCCTCGTCGCGCCCGGTTTTCTCGACGATCTTGGCAATCGAGTCCGCGAGAAGAGGCGTTTCGGTGAAGCCGGGGCAGACGGCATTGACCGTGATGCCGGTCCTTGCCAGTTCGCTGGCCATGGCCCGGGCCAGCCCGACCACGCCATGTTTAGCGGCGCAATAGGCGGCAACGTAGGGATAACCCTTCAGCCCCGCCGTACTGCTGACGAACACGATCCGCCCGCTGTCGGCCTTGAGCATATCCGTGAGAGCCTCGCGGGCGCAGAGAAAGGCGCCGGTCAGGTTGACGGACAGCATGCGGTCCCACTGGGCGAGGCTGGTGCTTTTCGCCGGCGCACTCTCCGCCGCGCCGGCGTTGGCCACCAGAAGCTCCACCGGCCCATGGGCTGCGCGTGCCGCGTCGAACAGCTCGACCACATCGGATTCGCTGGTCACGTCCGCCTGGACGATGGCGGCGCCAGGGATAGCCGCGGCTGTTTCTTCGAGCGGTTCCCGGCGGCGCCCGGTCAGGGTCACCTGTGCGCCTTCCGCCGCTAGGCTGCGGGCGATGGCGGCCCCGACGCCGGTCCCGCCGCCAGTCACCAAGGCATGTTTTCCCGAGAGACGCGCCATGGGGTCAGACCTTCATGGCCATAGCATCGCTGCGCGCGGCGAGACGCTGCAGCTGGTCGCGGCCGGGATGGTACTGCTTCGGCCAGTCCGCCCGGTCATAACCCAACTGTGCGGCGGCGTGCAGGGTCCAATAGGGATCGGTCAGATGCGGACGGGCGAGACAGCAGAGATCGGCGCGGCCGGCCATCAGGATCGAATTGACGTGGTCCGCCTCGTAGATGTTGCCGACCGCCATGGTAGCGATGCCCGCCTCGTTGCGGATGCGATCCGAGAAGGGCGTCTGGAACATGCGGCCGTATACTGGCTTAGCCCGCTTGGAGGTCTGACCGGCGGAAACGTCGATGATATCGACCCCGGCGCCTTTCAGACTGCGGGCGATTTCAACCGCCTCCTGGGGCGTCACGCCCTCCTCACCGACCCAGTCGTTGGCAGAAATTCGCACAGAGATCGGCTTCTCATCGGGCCAAACGGCGCGCACGGCGTGAAAGATCTCCAGCGGGAAGCGCAGGCGGTTTTCCAGCGAACCGCCGTATTCATCCCGGCGGTGATTGGTCAGGGGCGTGATGAAGGCCGATAGCAGATAACCATGGGCGAAATGCAGTTCGAGGAGATCGAAGCCGCAGCGCTCCGCCATCTCAGCCGACGACACGAAGTCGTCCCGGACCTTGTCCATATCGGCGCGGGTCATCTCACGCGGGACCACGTTGCTTTCCGACCAGGCGACGGACGACGGCGCGAGGATCTCCCAATTTTCGCTCGGCAGCGGCGCGTCCATCTCTTCCCAGCCCAGCTGAGTCGAGCCCTTGGGACCGGAGTGACCGAGCTGCATGGCTATCTTGGCCGGCGTCTCGGCATGCACGAAGTCGACGATGCGTTTCCAGGCGGTCTCGTGCTCAGGATCGTAGAGCCCGGGACAGCCCGGCGTGATCCGGCCTTCCGGTGAAACGCAGGTCATCTCGGCGTAAACCAGTCCCGCGCCCCCCAGCGCCCGGCTGGTGTAGTGAACGAAGTGCCAGTCGCCCGGCGTTCCGTCCTTGGCCGAATACTGCGCCATGGGCGAGACCACGATGCGGTTTTCCAGCTCCAGTCCGCGGATACGGAAGGGCGTGAACATAGGTGGCCGCGAGCGGCAGGGTTTTTGTCCCGTGGAACTGCCTTCGAACCACTTTTCGGCGTCTTCCAGCCAGGCCTGATCGCGCAGGCGAAGGTTCTCGTGGCTGATCCGCTGGGAGCGGGTCAGCAGGGAATAGGCGAACTGGGTCGGGGAAAGATCCAGATAACGCTCAATCTCCTCGAACCACTCCAAAGAGTTCCGCGCCGCGCTCTGCAGGCGCAGCACCTCCAGCCGGCGTTCGTCCTCATACTGGGCGAAGGCTTCTTCCATGGAGATGTCGCTATGCAGGCGGTTGGCCAGATCGATTGCGCTCTCCAGGGCCAGCTTGCTGCCAGACCCGATGGAGAAGTGCGCGGTCGCCGCCGCATCGCCCATAAGCACGATGTTCTTGTGCGACCACTTCTCGCAGAGCACACGCGGGAAATTGAGCCAGGCGGAGCCGCGCAGGTGTTTCGCGTTCGACATCAATGCCTGGCCATCCAGATACTTGGCGAAGACCTTCTCGCAGGTCGCGATGGTCTCTTCCTGGCTCATCTTGTCGAAGCCGAAATTCAGCCAGGTGTCCTCGGCGCATTCGACGATAAAGGTCGCGGTCTCGTCGTCGAACTGATAGGCATGAACCCAGATCCAGCCGTGCTCGGTTTCTTCGAAGATGAAGGTGAAGGCGTCATCGAATTTCTGGTGCGTTCCGAGCCAGATGAACTTGCAGGCGCGCACCTCGACATCGGGCTTGAAGGCCTCGGCATGTTCGTTGCGCACCTTGGAATTGATGCCGTCGCAGGCAACGATCAAATCGTAGTCGGCAAAGGCCTCGGTCGAATCGATCTCGACTTCGAAACGCAGCTCTACGCCCAGCTCCCGCGCCCGGTTCTGGAGAATGTTCAGCAGTTTCTTGCGCCCGATCCCACAGAAACCATGACCGCCGGAGACGATCTTTTCGCCGCGGTAATGGGTCGCGATGTCATCCCAATAGGCGAAGTTGTCGCGGATCGCCTTGGCGCTGATCGGGTCGTTGAGCTTGCAGTTATCCAGCGTCTCGTCGGAGAGCACCACGCCCCAGCCAAAAGTGTCGTTAGGGCGGTTACGCTCGATCACAACGACCTCGTGCGCCGGATCGCGCAGTTTCATGCTGATCGCAAAGTAAAGTCCGGCCGGTCCGCCTCCTAGACAGGCAACGCGCATCAGCCTCTCCTTTTGTTAAAGCCTGAAGTGATTGTGCGCGCGGTTCGTATTTATTTCAAGTATAAAATATTTATATATGAAATTTCATGCATGAAGGTTCCTCGCAGCAACCTACTGCGTGACTTTCAGGAAAGGAGGCGGTCCAGCGCGCCGGGATCCAACTGGCCCTTCACGCCGATGGCTACGAGCGTTGTCCGTTCGACCGATGCCGGCGCTTGCTTCAGGAGCTCGATATCGACACGCGTCCCCACGACCTGAAGCAGGAGCCAGCCTGCCTCACCCTTGAGACGCACGAATCCCTTGAGACGCAGAAGACCGGGCGGCAGATCGGTGAGACGGGCTGACAGCTCTTCCCTCTCGAAGGCCAGGTCGGCGGTGAGCGACCAGCGATGATAGATGTCCTCGTGCTCGTGCGAATGATCATGATCGGCACAGCTGGCTGGCATTGGCGCAGCTTCCTGCGCGACGACACGACCGAGCAGAACTTCCAGCGGCACACGTCCGAACTGCGCGATCACCTGTCCCGCGCCCGATGCGACTCCGGCAATCCGCGTCTCAAGCCTGGAGATCGCTTCATCGGTCTGCAGATCGCTCTTGTTGACCACAACCAGATCCGAGGCTGCCAATTGGCGTTCCACGGAGCCGCCGACATGCTTATCCGCGATGAGTTCGTCAAACCCGCCTGCATCCACAAGCGCAATGGTCCCATCCAACCGAAGATCCGGTTCCGCGCGGGCGATCTCTGTGATGCGTTTCGGATCGGCGACACCGCTGGCTTCGATCACGAGATGATCGGGACGCGGACGGCGGTCCAGGGCATCCGAAAGCGCGTAGAAGAGGTCTCCGCCCATGGAACAGCAGATGCATCCATTCGCCAGTGTCAGGCTGTCGCCGTCCTGTGACTCGATCAGATCCGCGTCGATCGCAATCTCGCCGAAGTCATTCACCAGCACCATGATCCGCCGCCCCTCGGCGTGGCGGAGCATATGATTCACCAGCGTCGTCTTACCGGCGCCCAGATAGCCGGTGATCAGGGTGAGAGGCAGCCTGTCGTCAGTATCTTTTACTGCGTTCATAGGGGCCATCGCGTTCAGGAAATCGGCTGAAGCCGTCCACCGAGGACCGTGCCCCAAATCCCGATATCCTTGAGCTTCATGGGATCGACCGATAGAGGATCCTCCTCCAGCACGGCGAAGTCAGCCTTTTTGCCCACCTCGATGGAACCAACCTCATTGTCCATGTGAAGGGTGTAGGCGGGACCGATGGTGACTGCCTTCAGCGCGTCTTCGACCGAGATGCGCTCAGCCTCCCCCAGCACCCGGCCCGAGACCGTACGGCGGTTGACCGCACACCAGGCGGTAAAGAGCGGCCCCATGGGCGTCACCGGCGCATCGGAGTGGATGGCGAGCGGTACACCCTCGGCAAGGGCCGTCGCGCAGGCGTCGATCCGTTCGGCGCGCTCAGGTCCGACCGTCAGTTCGTAGTGCTTGTCGCCGAAGTAGTAGACGTGGTTGGCAAAGAGGTTCACGCAGAGCCCCAGATTCCGGATCCGTCGGAACTGTGCCGCGTCGGCGAGCTGGCAATGCTGCAGCACATGACGATGGTCCGGATTCGGGTTCTTGGTCAGCGCCCGCGCGATCCCCTCGATCGTCACCTCCGAGGCTTCATCGCCATTGACGTGGATATGCATATGCACGCCAGCGGCATTGAGCGTCTCGAAGGTGGTCATGAGTTGTTCGGGCGGGATATTCCAGATCCCGTGGTCCAGCCCTTTGTAGTAACCCGGCCAGCGCATGCGCGCGGTAAAGCCTTGGATCGAACCGTCCGTGATGATCTTGATGGAGCCAAGGCGCATCTTGTCGGTCGACAGCGCGCGCAATTTGAGCGCCTGTGCCGCGATTTGATCCGCCGGCGCCGTATGGGCATTGAGCACCGGTACCAGACGCGCCGGATAGCTCTCCTCCCCGGTAATTCTCGAGATGACCTCCACATCCTCCAGCGGCAGATCGTTGATCAGGTCCGTCGCGGTGGTGACCCCGCAGCGATGACAGACCTTTCCATAGGAGCGGATGCCGTTTTCTGTCCGGGCCAGGGAGCGGATGTCGACACCGAGCCGGCGCATGATCGGAAACATGGCCCCCATCTCGTGCAGCTCCCCGGTGGGTTCGCTGTCTTGGTCCCGATCGACGCCCATAACGTCGGTGTTGCGGTCGTACTGGGCCATCTCCAGCGCCCGCGAATTCACGGTCATGAGATGGAAGTTGGAATGGATCACCGCAATGGGCCGGCTGGTGGATACCTGGTCGAGATCGTAGCGGTTGAGACGGTTGGCCGTCAGAAAGATCGGATCGAAACCCCAGGCGATCAGCGGCGCATCGGCGTCCAGCGCGGCATCGATCTGGCGCAGCCGCCCGATGACCGCATCGATATCCTCAAGGCCCTCCCAGATTTCGCCTTCCGGCGAGGTGCGCTCCTGAAAACCCACGTAGGTGTAGTTCCAGATGCCGCCCGCCATCATATGGGCGTGGCCCTCCACGAAGCCGGGTAGCAGCACCTTGTCGGCGAAGGTTTCGTCGAGGCGGTAGTCGTCTTGGCCTGGAGAGGCCCATCCCGCGACTTCTTCCAGAGAACCGACCGCCAGTACCCGGCCATTGCGCACGGCAACGTGGGTCGCCTCCGGCCGGTTCGCCGTCATGGTGATGATCTTTTTGGCCGAAAAGACAACTGTCTGCACCGCTTTCCCCCTGCAACTAGCCTCGGTCCGCGCCGAGCGTTCGTCCCGCGAAGCCGCGAGTCTAGCGTCCAGTCTTTCTTGAGCCAATCTTCGAACGCAAACTCGACGAACCAAAGTACGTTCCTATTTCGGCAAAACGTGATCGCTAACTGTGATAGAGTCGTATCTATGAAAGGTCCGGCCATATAGCGAAGCCGGACAGGCAAGACAGCTGCGAGGGGAAATAAGCAGCGCCTGCACTCAAAAGAACGGGGAACAAAATGCATCAATTCAAAACCATTGCAGCGGTCAGTCTGCTCTTTGCGAGCCTGACCGCGGGCCCAGCCGTCGTGGCCGCCGAAGCGGTCAAGGGCGGAACCCTGGTGATCGGCACCACCCAGAAACCGCGTCACCTTAACCCCGCCGTCCAGTCCGGGACGGCGACGGCGGTTCCGGGAACGCAGGTCTTCGCCACCCCCATACGCTTCGACGAAGACTGGCAGCCGCATCCCTATCTGGCGGAGAGCTGGTCGGTTTCGGATGATGGGCTGAGCATCACGCTCAATCTGCGCAAGAACGCGAAATTCCACGACGGCAAGCCGGTGACCTCCGAAGACGTCGCCTTCTCTGTGCAGACCGTGAAGGAAAACCATCCCTTCAAGACCATGTTCGCACCGGTTGAGAAGGTCGAGACGCCCGATGCACACACCGCGGTCATCCACTTCGCGCGCGCCCATCCGGCGGCCCTGCTCGCCATGTCCTCCGCGCTGCTGCCAATCCTGCCCAAACACATCTACGGCGACGGGCAAGACCCGAAGTCTCATCCGGCCAACAATAATCCCGTCGGGGCCGGGCCCTTCAAGATCGTGGAGTTCAAGCCAGGCGAACACGTCATCCTGGAACGCAATCCGGATTACTTCATCGAGGGCCGGCCTTACCTCGACCGGATCATCGTCAAGCACTACAAGGATTCCAACAGCCTCGCGCTGGCGGTCGACAAAGGCGAAGTCGATCTCTTCCCCTTCGTCACCAACACCCGCGACATCGGCCGGCTGAAAAAGAACGCCAACTTAGAAGTCTCGGACCGTGGCTATTCGGCCGTCGGCCCGATCAACTGGCTGGCGTTCAACACCAAGCATGAGATTCTCAAGGATGTGCGCGTCCGCAAGGCCATTGCCTATGCCGTCGACAAGAATTTCATCATCAAGGCGCTGCATGGTGGCTTTTCGCAGCGCGCCAGCGGGCCGGTGGTCCCCGGCAGCCCCTTCTATGCCCCTGATGTCGAAAAATACGACCTGGATCTGGACAAAGCCAACGCCCTGCTGGACGAGGCCGGTCATGCGAAGCAAGGCGACGGCATGCGCTTTTCCCTGAAGATCGACTACATTCCGGGTCCGAACGAACAGCAAAAAGCCCTTGCGGAGTACCTGAAACCGCAGCTCAAGAAGATCGGCATCGATGTGGAGGTGCGCGCCGCCCCGGACTTCCCGACCTGGTCCAACCGCGTCTCCGGTCATGACTTCGACATGACCATGGATATCGTCTTCAACTGGGGCGATCCCGTGATCGGCGTGCATCGTACCTACGTCTGCGACAACATCCGCGAAGGCGTGATCTGGTCGAACACCCAGAGTTACTGCAATGAAAAGGTCGACGGCATCCTGGCGCAGGCCGGAGTTGAGCCGGATCTGGAAAAGCGCGCCGCGCTCTACCGCGACGCCCAGGCGATCATCGTCGATGAGGTGCCGATCACCTTCATCAACACGCTGCCTTACCACACCGCCTACAGCAAAAAGGTCGGGAATGCGCCGACCAGCATCTGGGGGCCCATGGCGCCGCTGGATGAAGTCTATAAAATGAAGTGAGCTTTCTTGCAGTCTGCGTCCTCTCAAGCAAAACTTGAGAGGACGTTTTTTTAGCCACATTCAACGACCGAACGCGGGGGCAAGGCGGCCGGAATGCAGATCCTGAGCATGCTCGTGCGGCGCCTGATCTACGCCGCCATCCTGGTCTTTGCGGTTCTGATCCTCAATTTCCTGCTGATCCATCTGGCACCGGGCGACCCTGCGGAGGTTATCGCCGGCGAGATGGGGGGCGCGACGGAAGAGGTCATGGCCTCGATCCGCAAGGCCTACGGTCTCGACCGGCCTCTGCACGAACAGCTCGGCGTCTATCTGGGCAAAACCCTACGGGGCGATTTCGGCCAGTCCTTCTTTTACAATGCCTCGGTCACCAGCCTAATCCTGGATCGCATCGGGCCGACTCTTCTGCTGGTCACCACCGCCCTGCTCTTTGCCATCGGTATGGGCACCCTGTTGGGTGTGATCGCGTCGCGCAACCCACGCGGACTTGTCAGCAATCTGGTCACCGTGCTCTCGATCGTGGGCTACTCCGCACCGATCTTCTGGACCGGGATCATGCTGATCATTCTGCTGGCCTGGGTCTTTCCGATCTTCCCCATCTCGAACATGCGGGACATTACGCTGGAGGGCGGAACCTTCGTCCACATCCTGGACGTTGCGCATCATCTGGTACTGCCGGCCTTCACATTGGGCATCGTGTTTCTCGCCCAGTACAGCCGCCTGACGCGCGCCAGCATGCTGGAGGTGCTGGGCTCCGACTACGTGCGCACCGCCCGGGCGAAAGGCGTGCCGGAACGCAGCGTCTTCGGCAAGCACGCCCTGCGCAACGCAATCCTGCCGGTGGTCACCATCGCCGGCCTGCAGTTCGGCAGCATCGTGTCCGGCGCGGTGCTGGTGGAGACTGTCTTCAACTGGCCCGGCCTTGGGACCCTGGCATTTCAGTCGATCCTGGCGCGCGACTATCCGACGGTCTTGGGCATTCTCTTCTTCTCCTCGCTGATCGTCATCGTCATGAACATCGTCACCGACTTCCTATACCGGGTGGTCGATCCGCGCATCCGGACGTCGGGGTAGGTCATGGCCGTCACCACCGATCACAGCGACAGCGAAGAGCTCAGGGCGGAACGTCCCATCGCCGAAGCCTGGCGCATGTTCCGGCGCAACTATGCGGCCATGTTCGGCCTGCTGCTGCTGGGCGTTCTGGTGCTGGTCACCTTGATCGGGCCTTTGGTCTATAGCGTGGATCCCTTCGAAATCGTCTGGGCGCCGCTGACCCCGCCCGGCGAAGAGGTGACGGCGCCCTTGGGCACCGACTACCTGGGCCGCGACATCCTTGCAGGCCTTATCCATGGCGGCGTGGCAACGCTGGCGGTCGGTCTGTCGGCAGCGCTCATCACGGTGGTGATCGGTCTGAGCGTAGGCGCCATGGCGGGTTTCTACCTTGGGATCGTCGACGACATCCTGATGCGCGTCACCGAGTTCTTTCAGGTCCTGCCGGCCCTGATGTTCGCCATGGTCCTAGTCACCCTCTTCTCGCCGTCGCTGGTGGTGGTGGCCATCGCCATCGGGCTGGTGAGCTGGCCGCCCACAGCGCGACTGGCCCGTGCCGAATTTCTGCGCATCCGCAATCTCGAATACGTTTCCGCCGCCCGCTCGGTCGGTGCGAAGAACACCCGCATCATCTGGCAGGTCATCCTGCCCAATGCCCTGCCGCCGCTGATCGTCTCGGCGACCTTGACCATCGGCACCGCCATCCTCTTCGAGGCGGGCCTGAGTTTCCTGGGATTGAGCGACCCCAATACCTACAGCTGGGGCTATATGATCGGTTCCGGCCGGGACAACATCCTGGATGCCTGGTGGGCCGTCACCCTGCCTGGCGGAATGATCTTCATCACGGTGCTCGCGGTCTCCCTGGTCGGGGACGGCCTGAACGACGCCTTCAACCCGAAGCTGCGCGAACGATGACGGAGCCGCTCCTGCAAGTTCGCGATCTTTGCGTCGAGTTCGGCACGCGCGACGGCGTGGCCCGCGTGTTGGACCAGGTGTCGTTGGAGCTGAAGCCGGGCGAGACCCTGGGGATCGTCGGGGAGTCGGGCTGCGGCAAATCCATGACCGCGCTCTCGATCATGCAGCTGATTCCCAGCCCGCCAGGCAAGATCACCGGCGGCGAAGTCCGCCTTGCTGGCGAGAACCTGCTCGGGCTCGAGGAAGGGCGCATGCGCGATATCCGTGGCAAGGATATCTCCATGATCTTTCAGGAGCCCATGACCTCCCTGAACCCGGTTTTTACCGTGGGCGAACAGATCGCCGAGTCTCTGCGCCTGCACGAAGGTCTGAGCGACAAGGAGGCCATGGCCCGGGCAGTCGAGATGTTAAAGGCCGTCGGCATTCCCGAACCGGAAGCCCGCGCCAGGGAATATCCCCATCAGCTTTCAGGCGGCATGCGTCAGCGGGTCATGATCGCCATCGCCCTGGCTTGCGGCCCGAAAGTCATCATCGCCGACGAGCCGACGACCGCCCTGGATGTAACGGTACAGGCACAGATTTTCGATCTGCTGCGCGATCTCAACGACCGCACGAAGACAGCCATCATCCTGATCACCCACGACATGGGCGCCATCGCCGAGATGACAGACCGGGTGACGGTCATGTACGCCGGGCGGGTGGTCGAGGAAGGACCGGTGGAGGAGATCCTGGACTCGCCCAAGCACCCTTACACCCAGGGCCTGATCGCCTGCGTACCGCAACTGGATCCCAACCCGACAGCGGAGCGGCCGCCGCTGGAGGAGATACCGGGCGTGGTCCCGGCCCTGACGCGGCTGGGTAAGGGCTGTGCCTTCGCGCCCCGCTGCAAGCAGGCCTTCGCTCGATGCCACTTGGAGCGCCCCCCACAGGTCGATGTCGGCGCTGAACATCGCGCCGCCTGTTGGCTCGTCGTGGAAGGAAGCGGCGCATGACGGCGCTGCCCGATCTGCTTCTGCGCATCCAGGATCTGAAGGTGCACTTCGGCGCCAAAAGCTGGCTGCCCGGCAAGAAGGCCAAGATCGTCCATGCGGTGGACGGGGTGAGTTTTGAGGTCCGCCGCGGCAGCACCTTCGGCATCGTCGGAGAGTCGGGTTCCGGCAAGACCACGGCGGCGCTGGCCACCGTCCGGCTAGTGCCCATCACCGAAGGCCGGATCTTCCTGGACGACACGGAAGTCAGCGCTTTGAAAGGCGAAGAGCTGCGTCTGGCCCGCCGGCGCTTTCAGATCGTGTTCCAGGATCCCTTTTCCTCGCTCAATCCCCGCGTCCGTGCCGGGAAAATTGTGCGCGAACCGCTCGATCTCATGGAGGTCGGCGAAGTAACGGACCGGGACGCTATGGCAGCCGAACTTTTCGCCCAGGTCGGCCTGCGGCCAGAGCAGCGCGCGCTCTTTCCCCATCAATTCTCCGGTGGTCAACGGCAGCGTATCGGCCTTGCCCGCGCCATCGCCACGCGGCCCGAACTGGTGGTCTGCGACGAGCCGGTCTCCGCTCTCGATGTGGCCATTCAGGCGCAGATCCTGAACCTCATGCGGTGCCTGCAGGACGAGCTTGGGCTGACGTATCTTTTCATTTCTCATGATCTGGGCGTGGTGCAGTACATCTGCGATGAGATTGCCGTCATGTATTTGGGACAAATCGTCGAGCAGGCGGACCGCGTCTCGCTCTTTGTGCGGCCGCAACATCCTTATACCAAGGCGCTGCTTTCCGCGGTGCCCTCGGCACGCCCGGGCAAGAAAGGCGCAAACCGCGCGGAGCGGATTCGGCTGCAGGGCGATCCGCCCAGCCCGATCAATTTACCCAGAGGCTGCCGCTTTGCGGGCCGCTGCCCGCTGGCCGAAACCCGCTGTCATGAAACGCCGCCGGATCTGAAAGAGATCGAGCCGGGCCATAAGGTCGCCTGTCACCTGGTCTAGACTCCGCAGCCTTTGTGACGCAGGCCGTCTCGCGCTACCATGGGCGGACACCTTCCTCCAGCCAGCAAGAGAGCCTTCCATGGATAGCTGCTACGAGATCGATGGCATGATTCCGGTCGTCGATCCCACCGCCTTCGTGCACCCCAACGCCATATTGATTGGGGACGTAGTCGTCGGACCCCGCTGTTACGTCGGACCTGCCGCGAGCCTGCGCGGCGACTTCGGACGCATCGTGATGAAGGAAGGTTCCAACCTACAGGACACCTGCGTGATACACGGCTTTCCGGGCGTCGACACCACCATCGGGGAGGACGGACACATCGGCCACGGCGCGGTGATCCACGGGGCGCAGATCGGGCGCAATGCGCTGGTCGGAATGAACGCCGTGGTCATGGACCGGGCAGAGATCGGCGAATGCTCGATCATCGGCGCGACCGCCTTCGTACCGGAGGGCAAGAAGATCCCGCCGCGCTCTTTGGCGGTCGGCACGCCCGCCAAGGTCCTGCGGGAGCTAACGGATCAGGAAATCGATTGGAAGAGCCGCGGCACAGCCGAGTACCAGCAACTCGCCGTGCGATGCCTGACGACCATGAAGAAGGTGAAACCACTCACCGAAGTCGAAGCCAACCGGCCGCGCTACGAAGACAGCAGTTACCAGACCCTGGGGCAGACGAGATAGAAGGCGGTCAGAGGCGTATCCTGACCCCGTGCTCGTCGATGATCCGGTTGATCTCCTTTAGGGCAAACGCGCCGATCTTCTTCTGCGCCTTGCGGCTGGCCGCGGAAGTGGTTTCCAGGTCGCCCAGAATGAAAATGTTCTCGTCGTTGAGGCGATTGGCGGGCCCGGTGTAATTGAAGGAACCGCCGATGACGACCTGCTCGTCCAGAACCATCAGCTTGTGATGCAGCTTGCCGATGCCCTTGCCCTTAAAGACAACGGAGAGCTTCGCACCCTTTTTCTGAAGGGGCTTGATGGCGGCCCATTTCTGCACACCCTGCATCCCGTCGAAAGCGCCGGTGATCGGCATGTTCAGATCCAGCAGCCGCAGCATGGTGTCGTCGATCCCGGAAGACTCGGCGAAGGTGAAGATCGCGAAATCGATGCGCTTCTTCGCCTTCAGCATCTGCTTCATGATCTCCATTTCCGGATTGTGGTCCGGTGCAAAGAGAATGCGGATCGGAAGATCTGAGACGACCTGGTCCATTGGTGCGGGGTCGTGTCCTTCGTTCAGCTTACCGAAGTGGCCCTGCTGAATCTCGGCGAACTCGCGGGCATAGATCTTGGCGACCTTTTTGTCGTGAATGATCACGATGTGATTGAGGTTGGCGTGCGTGCCGGTCGGCGTGAAGTTGGTCGAGCCAGTGAGCAGCGAGTCGCGGTCGCGCACGATGAACTTCTGATGGAATATGCTGGTGTTGTAATCCGTCTTTACGTCGATCCGCGAGCGCAGAATGGCGTTATGAATCTCCCGGTTCGGCTCGTGTTTGCCGCTCGGCTCCCAGGGGTCGAGTTGGAGCTTCGTGGACTTGAGGTAGTCCTGTTCCAGGACCAGCTTCACGATGCATTTGCGGGCGCGGGCGCGAATGATGGCTTCGGCGATGGGCCGGCTTTCCAGTTCCTGCACAGCGATCTCGAGACGCTTCTTCGCTCCGTCGATAAAGTCGACGATCACGGCTTCCAGATCGTCTGGCGCTCCCACACCCTTCGGACCCGCGTAGAATTCCACGTTACCGACTTTTACGGCCATTGACCCCGTCCCCCCGACTCTGAATCAAACCTCGCAGAAGATCTGACATCAGAATAAGCGCTCGCGCGAATTTAGACGAGTGAAAGTTGGAATGTTGTAGGGGGGAGCTATCTCTTTGCGGTTCCAGCCCTCTCCCCCACCCGGCCACCCATCGGCATTATCATGTGGGTGGCCGGGAGGGGGCGTGGGTTGGCGCAGCTTCGATGCAAATCGAAGATCAAAAAAGTATTCAAACCTCGTCGAAGTCGAGAACCAGTTTTTCCGTCAGGGGCCGCGCCTGGCAGGCCAGAACGAACCCGGCCTCCTGCTCCCAAGGTTCGAGCGAGTAGTTGGTCGCCATCTCCGCTTCGCCTTCGACCACCTTACAGCGGCAGGTGCAGCACATGCCGCCCTTACAGGAATACGGCAGTTCCAGGCCCTGACGGGCGGCGGCGGCCACCACGTTGTCGTCGCCTTCGACCATCTCGATGCTGTGACGCGCGCCGTCCAGAACCGTCTCGATGGTCGCGCCCTGCCTTGCCGTTTCCTGCGCACGCCGCGAAGCCGCGCGGGGCGCCTCAGCGCCATCGGCAGGCAGGAACATCTCGGCGCGGATTGTCTCAGCAGCCACACCCAGGCCGCCCAGAGCTTCCTTGGCCTGCTCGATCATATCGCCGGGTCCACAGAGGAAATAGGCGTCGACCGTCGCGGGGTCGAAGAGACCGACCTTCGCCAGTTGTTTGATGCGGTCCGCATCCAAACGTCCGTGCAGCAGGTCGATATCCTGCGCTTCCCGGCTCAGCACATGGACCAGCCGGAAACGCTCCAGGAAACGATCTTTCAGATCTTCCAGCGCTGTGCGGAAGATGATCGAAGCCGTGCTGCGGTTGCCGTAGAAAAAGGTCACTCGGCTGTGCGGTTCGCGCTCCAGCAGCGATTTGACGATCGAGAGGATCGGGGTCACGCCGCTGCCCGCGGCAAAGGCGACATACTCACCCTCGATTTCCGCTTGTGGCTCGGCGACAAAGCGTCCCTCCGGTGTCATGACATCGAGGGACATACCAGCGGTCAGGTTGTCGTTGGCGAAGGTGGAGAAGACACCGCCCTCGACCTTCTTGATCGCAACGCGCAGCTCACCGTCGTCCAGACCCGAGCAGATCGAATAAGAGCGCCGGACGTCCTCTCCCTCTAGATCGCTGCGCAGGGTCAGATACTGTCCCGGAACGTAGCGATAGTCGTCGCGCAGTTCCGCGGGAACCTCGAAGGATATGGAGACAGCGTCCGCCGTTTCACGGCGCACGTCGGAGATCGTCAGCGAATGAAACTTAGCCATTGCGGTCTTCTCACAGGCATTTGAAATAGTCGAAAGGTTCGGCACAGGAACGGCAGCGGTACAGCGCCTTACAGGCGGTCGAACCGAATTCGCTGACCCGCTCGGTATCCGAAGACCCGCACTGCGGACAGTCTACAGAATCCCGCCCGAACAAGGCCTGCCGGGAACTCGAGGCGCGCACCGGCGGCGCGATCCCGTAGGCGCGCAGTTTCTCCCGGCCCGCATCCGACAGCCAGTCGGTGGTCCAGGCCGGCGAGAGAACGGTCTCGACCTTTACATCTTCGAAACCCGCTTCGCGCAGAGCTTTGAGGATCTCGATCTCCATCACCAGCATGGCAGGACAGCCGGAATAGGTCGGCGTGATGATCACGACCGCGTGGCCGTCATCGTCCATCTTTACGTCGCGCAGCACACCGAGATCTTCGAGAGTCAGGACCGGGATTTCCGGATCACAGACGCTCGCCGCCGCCGCCCAGGCCTTCGCAGCGTCTTGTGTTGCCGCTTGAGATCTTGCGGCGGCGTTCATCACCAGTTCAGCCCCGGATAGCTGCGCTGCATGTATTGCAGCTCGCTGAGGATATGCCCCATGTGCTCGCTGTGCAGACCCTGCCGTCCGCCGGTCTGCGTCCAGCTGTCTTCCGGCCGCTTCAGAGTCGCGCGGGTCAGAACCGCATCGACCGTGGCATCCCAATCGGCTTTCAGAGCCGCGGCATCGACGCCGGTCCCGGCAGCCAACATCTCCTCGGCGACCTCATCCATTTCGAAGAGTTCGCTGGCGTAGCCCCAAAGCTCGTCGAGCGCGTCCTGGGTCCGTTCGTGGCTTTCTTCGGTGCCGTCGCCCAGACGGATGACCCACTCGGAGCAATGCCGCAGGTGGTACTCGACCTCCTTGAGGGATTTGGCCGCGATCGCCGCCAGGGTCTCGTCGCTGGATTTGGTCATGGCGAACCAGAAGGGCGTCATGAAGGCGGCATGGAAAAACTGGCGCACGATGGTCACGGCGAAGTCGCCGTTCGGCTGCTCGACCAGCAGGGCGTTGTAATAGTCCCGCTCGGAACGCAGGAAGGCCAGATCGTCCTCGCCGCGGCCCTTGCCTTCGACTTCACCGGCATAGGTGAAGAGCGAGCGCGCCTGCCCCAGCAGATCCAGACCGATATTGGCAAGCGCGAGGTCTTCCTCGAGTGTTGGCGCATGGCCGCACCATTCGCCGAGCCGCTGTCCCAGGATCAGCTGATCGTCGGCCAGCCGCAGCAGGTATTTGAATTTCGCTTGCGACATTACATGTGCCCCACGTCTTCGGGGATGTCGTAGAAGGTCGGATGACGGTAGATCTTCGTCCCCGTCGGCTCGAACATCACGTCTTTCTCGCTGGGATCGGAAGCAACGATGTCGCTGGAGCGTACGACCCAGACCGACTGGCCTTCGCCGCGCCGGGTGTAGACGTCGCGCGCGGCCTGCAGCGCCATCTCGGCATCGACCGCATGCAGGGAACCGGCGTGCTTGTGGCTCAAGCCGTTGCGGGCACGGATGAAAACTTCCCAGAGCGGGGTGTTCTTTTCAGTCATCGGATCACTCTCTTCGGATCTGTGCTATTCAGCCGCAACAGCGGTTTCGCGGGCTTCGGTTTTCTCGGCGTAGGCTAGCGCAGCCTCGCGCACCCAGGCATTGTCGGCATGGGCTTTGCGGCGGGCCTTCATGCGGGCGCGGTTGCAGATGCCGTTGCCCTTGACCACGCGCCAGAACTCTTCCCAGTCGATCTCACCGTGATCGTAGCTGCCCCGCTCCTCGTTCCACTTCAGCTCGGGATCGGGCAGAGTCAGGCCAAGGAATTCCGCCTGCGGCACGGTGGCGTCGATGAACTTCTGACGCAGTTCGTCGTTGGTGAAGCGTTTGATCTTCCAGGCCATGGACTGGTCGGAGTGCGTGGACTCCGCATCGTGCGGTCCGAACATCATCAGCGACGGCCACCACCAGCGGTTCAGCGCATCCTGCGCCATGGCTTTCTGCTCTTCGCTGCCCCGGCAGAGGGTCAGCATGATCTCGTAGCCCTGACGCTGATGGAAGCTCTCTTCCTTGCAGACCCGGATCATGGCGCGGGCGTAAGGACCGAAGGAACAGCGGCAGAGCGGGATCTGGTTCATGATCGCCGCGCCGTCTACCAGCCAGCCGATGGTGCCGATGTCGGCCCAGGTCTGGGTCGGATAGTTGAAGATGGAGGAGTACTTGGCCTTGCCGCTCAATAGCTGCTCGGTCAGCTCCTCGCGGCTAACGCCCAGGGTCTCGGCGGCAGAGTAGAGATAGAGCCCGTGACCGCCCTCGTCCTGCACCTTCGCGAGCAAAGCCGCCTTGCGCCGCAGGGTGGGAGCGCGGGTGATCCAGTTGCCCTCCGGCAGCATCCCGACGATCTCAGAGTGCGCGTGCTGGGCGATCTGGCGCACCAGCGTCTTGCGGTAACCGGCCGGCATGGGATCGTTCGGCTCGATTTTGAGCTCGGCATCGATCCGCGCCTGAAAGGCCGCCAGGAATTCCTCGTCTTCATGGGTGGTGCCATCGGCACCGATCAGGCCCTGAGAATACATTGTGCCACCTCTAGCAAAGTGTCTCAGAATAATACGTTACGATTTTTATTTTATCAACATATTTTTCGTAACATATATATCAGCAATTCAGTCCTCCGAAACGCCCGAAGAAGCTGTCCGAAACCGGCGGTAAAGCGCCCTCTGGCGCGCCGTCGCAGGCGTCGAGCCAGGCTTCGCTGGCCGGCAGCAGCAGGCGATAGAGTTCTGCGGTCATGTCCCGCGCCCTTCCGCCAGGCCAGGAGTCAGGCAAGAGGACCGACGGCAGAAGCGGGTCCTTCAGCGCCGCGCGCCGGAAATCGTGGATCAGCAGCGTGCGCGCCGCCATGGCCGCCAGAGGATCCAGCGCTTCTCCTTCACGCAGATGTTGCAGCAGGGGGAGGAAAGCGGCCGTCAGATCCGCGTAGGCCTGGGCGGTTTCCTCCAGGGGCCAGGCGGCGGAGGTTAGTGGCGGCAGATGTTCGCTGGCGGGCGCTTTGGCGGAAAAGACCACGGCCCCCTCAAGATAAGCCGTTGCTTCCGGTGCCGCCTCGGTTTCCGGCCGGCAGAAGACCGTCGGTCCTAATGTGCCGAAGCCCAACTCGCGCAGCGCCTTGCGTCGGGCGTCCCGCGCCTCGCCCGCCTCTTCCGGCGCCACGCAGATGGTCCACTTGCCGTCCCAGCCGATCGGACCCGCGGCGTAGATCCGCTGAGTCGCCACCGCGAAAGAGAGATTGCCTGCGTTTGAGAGGCTGTAGTAACTGCGCCGTCCCCGCTTCTCACGCGTCAGCCAACCATCTGCCGCCAAGCGTGACATTGCCGCCCGCAATGCCCCCGGCTCGATCCGTAAACGCTCCATCAGCTCCTGTAACGCGCCCATCCAGAGCACGCCGCCCCGGGGCACCACGGCGTCGCCATAAGCGGTGATCACGATGGACCAGGTCCGTAGCCGCTCACGCGCGTGCAGGCGTTCGATCAAGGATCCAAGATGTCGCGTGGCAGGAGAAGAGATGTCGGAAGCAGTCATAAGCCGTTTATGGACCAAAGGGACGCGGCCCGACAAGCGTCCAGCCCGGCTACCGGATTCCCTGCAGTCCCTTCACAAAGAGATCCGTCGCAAGCTCCGCGTACTCTTCCCGGCTGATACCACCCTGGGGGCGGAACCACATGTAGTGCCAGTTCAGCATACCAAAGAGCGACATGGTGACCGGTTTAAGAATTGATTTTTGTTCATCGACGGCGGGGTTAACCGCCCTGACCGCATCGGCGAAAATCGTGACCAGCTTCCGCTCCAGCGCCTTCAAGAGATCCTGCCTGTCCTGTGGCAAGGCCGAAAGCGCGTTGATCTGCACCTTATGCTGGGCATCGGCGTCGCGGTAGCAATCCAACAGAGTACGCACCAGTATCCGCAAGCGGTCTTCCGGATCGGCGGCGGGATCATCGGCTTCTTCGATCGCCGTGCAAAGCTCCGTCAAATGACCGTTGATGATATCGAACAGGAGCTCTTCCTTGCCGGCGTAGTAGTGGTAGAGCAGTGGCTTCGAGACTCCACATTCCGCCGCCACGCTCGCCATAGAGGTGCGTTCGAAGCCGCCGTCGGCGAAGAGGCGCGCCGAACGTTTCAGGATGGCGTTGCGTTTTTCGCCGTAGTCCATCGCTTGAGTGCGAGCCATAGATCTTCCCTGTTCTGTCCGACTTTTAACGCCTGTCCATTCGCGCGCTTTACCGCTTTTCCCGCCGATCTACAAGGCGCTTGGCCTTGCCCTGGGAGCGTTCGACGGATTGCGGCGCACCGACCGCCACCTTTGCGGAGATGCCGATCACACTCTTGATGTGGTGCACAAGCTCCTTCTGGCTTTCCGCCCGAGCCTCGTCGGAAGCACCATCCAGAGTCGCTTCCACGTGGACGGTCATAACGTCCATCCGGTCCGGGTTAGTCAGTTCGATCTGGAAGTGCGGCGCCAGACCCGCGCACTTCAGAATCTGCTCTTCGATCTGGGTCGGAAAGACGTTGACCCCGCGCAGAATGATCATGTCGTCGGAACGGCCGGTGACCTTTTCCATGCGCCGCATGGTCCGTGCCGTGCCCGGCAGCAGGCGCGTGAGATCCCGGGTGCGATAGCGGATGATGGGCAAGGCTTCCTTGGTCAGCGAGGTGAAGACCAGTTCGCCTTGCTCGCCGTCCTCCAGCACCTCGCCGGTCTCCGGATCGATAATCTCCGGATAGAAGTGATCCTCCCAGATATGCAGACCGTCCTTGGTCTCCACACATTCGTTGGCCACACCGGGCCCCATCACTTCGGAGAGGCCGTAGATGTCCACCGCATGCATATCGAAGGCCTGCTCGATCTCCTGACGCATGGTGTTGGTCCAGGGCTCGGCCCCGAAGATGCCGACCTTGAGCGACGACGCCCGAGGGTCGAGACCCTGCGCCCGAAACTCATCCAGGATCGACAGCATGTAGGACGGCGTCACCATGATGATCTCGGGCTTGAAATCCTGGATCAAGGTCACCTGCCGTTCGGTCATACCGCCGGAGACCGGCACCACCGTGCAACCGAGTTTCTCCGCGCCATAGTGTGCACCGAGGCCACCGGTGAAGAGGCCGTAGCCATAGGCGATATGCGCGATGTCGCCGGGACGCCCGCCCGAGGCCCGGATCGAACGCGCAACCAGCGTCGCCCAATTGTCGATGTCGGTCTGGGTATAGCCGACAACCGTCGGCTTGCCTGTGGTCCCGGAAGAGGCATGGATACGCACGACCTGATCGCGCGGAACGGCGAACATGCCAAAAGGATAGTTGTCCCGCAGATCCGTCTTGACCGTGAAGGGAAACTTCGCGAGATCGGCGAGGCTCTTCAGATCGCTGGGGTGCACACCGGCGTCATCGAAACTTTTCTTGTAGAAGGCCGTATTCTCGTAGGCATGGCAGAGCGACCAGCGCAGGCGTTCCAGTTGCAAGCTTGCCAATTCGTCTCTCGAGGCGATTTCGATCGGATCGAGATCCGACTTAAGCGGGGTGCGGTCTTCCATGGCGCAATCCTCCTGGTCTCTCTTGTTTCTTCTGTCCGAGCCCTTGATACGGGCCCTTTATTGGATCTCGGTTCCCGGCAGATGCGTGCCCTTCACGGTGCGGGATTGTCCCCGGAACTCGGCGATAATCGTGCCGTCTTCGCGCGTCACCTTGATATCGTAGATACCCGAACGGCCGTAGCGCGTCACCTCTTCCGCCGTCGCGCTCAAGCGGTCTCCTTCGAAGGCCGGTGCGATGAAGGTGATGGCGCAGTGCTGCGCGACCGTGTTCTGATTGTAGCTGTTGCAGGCGAAGGCGAAGGCGCTGTCCGCCAGCGTAAAGATAAAGCCTCCGTGGCAGATCCTGTGCCCGTTGACCATGTCGCCGCGGACGGTCATGGAGAGCACGGCCCGGCCCGCGGCCACCTCGTCGATGGAAAAGCCCAGTCCCTGGGATGCAGAGTCGTCCGCCCACATGACGTCCGCGCAAGCACGGGCCAACTGATCGGGTGTCATCTCCGATGCTTTGCTCACGCCTTGCGTCCCGTGAAGTTCGGCGCGCGTTTTTCCAGGAACGCGCTAACACCCTCGGCATAGTCCGGTGTCCGGCCGGCCGCACGCTGCAGGTCCCGCTCAAGATCGAGCTGCTGATCGAGGCTGTTGGTCGCCGCGGCCTGGATCGCGCGCTTCGTAAAGCCAAGCCCAACCGTCGGCGCCACTGCGAAACCTTCCATCATGCTCGTGGCTTCACCCATCAGATCTTCGTCTTCAACCGCCTTCCAGATCATGCCCCAGTCGGCGGCCTGCTCCGCGGAAAGCGGCATGCCGGTCATGGCCAGCGCCTTGGCCCGCGCCTCGCCCAGCAGGCGCGTCAGGCTCCAGGTGCCGCCGCTGTCGGGCACCAGACCGATCTTGCTGAAGGCCTGAATGAACTTCGCCGATTTGGCCGCGAGCACGATATCGCAGGCCATCGCGATGTTCGCACCCGCACCCGCCGCCACGCCGTTGACCGCGCAGACCACAGGCTTTTCGAGCGCGCGGATTTCGCGGATCAGGGGATTGTAAAGAGTCTCGAGAGTCTCACCCAGATCCGGCGGCCCCTCCATCGTTGCCGGATTGCGGTCGCCGAGATCCTGTCCGGCGCAGAAAGCGCGCCCGGCGCCGGTCAGCAGCACCGCGCGACAGTCGTCGTCCGCGGCGGCCGCCTGGAAAGCAGCGAGCAAAGCGCGGTTCATCCCGGCATTAAAGGCGTTGAGTTTGTCCGGCCGGTTCAAGGTCAGGCGATGGTAGCCTGTGGCCTTTTCGACCAGAATTGTCTCTTCGCTCATACGCCTTCTCCCTCTCTCCCGTCGACCCGAATCGCAGGCACGTTCGGTCTGATTTCTTAGTTCTATCATCTTCGTGAACAAAAAACATCTTGCATAGACCATCCGGTCGGTCAATTATTTATTCCATTCAAAAATTGAGCTGGTCGATGGAGCAACCTGGCGGCAAGAGCCGGGGGCTTAAGGCTGGCAGACCGGCCGACGGGAGACTGAGATGACGCCTTTCTTCGAGACCCACCGCGAACTGCTGGATAAGGCGGTGGCCGCTGCCCGGGAGCGCGGTTACTGGAGCCCCTACCCCGAAGCGCCGAGCGGCAAGATCTACGGCGAAACCGCAAAAGACGACGGCGAAGCGGCCTTCACAGCACGCCTGGGCAATCTCTTCGCGCTGCCGGATCACCCGACAAACGGCAAGGTGGTGGGCAAGGAGACTTCGCCCTTCGGCCTGCCCCTGGAAATCACCTATCCGGCCGCGGATCTCGAGCAGCTGATTTCAGCTTCAAAGGTCGCCGGCAGCGGCTGGGCCCGCGCCTCGGTCGAGGATCGGATCGGGGTTTGCCTGGAAATCATCCACCGCATCAACCGGCGCAGTTTCGAGATGGCAAACGCGGTCATGCACACCACCGGCCAGGCCTTTGTGATGGCCTTTCAGGCCGGCGGGCCGCATGCCCAGGACCGCGCGGTCGAAGCCGTCGCTTACGCCTACGCCGAGATGACCCGCAACCCCGCCACGGCGGTCTGGGCGAAACCCCAGGGCAAGCATGACCCCATCGTTCTGGACAAGGAGTTCCGCATCTTGCCACGTGGCGTCGCGGTCACCGTCGGCTGCGCCACCTTCCCGACCTGGAATGGATATCCTGGAATCTTCGCCAGCCTCGCCACGGGCAACACGGTGATCGTGAAACCGCATCCGACGGCGATCCTGCCGCTCGCGCTCTCTCTGGAGATCGGCCGCGAGGTCCTGCGCGAGGCGGGTTTCGATCCCAACGTCCTTCTGCTGGCCGCGGACGAAACAGGCGCGGAAATCACTAAGGATCTGGTTCAGCACCCGGAGGTCGCCATCGTCGACTTCACGGGCTCCAACGCCTTCGGCAAATGGATCCGGGAAAACGCTGGGAACAAGCTGGTCTACACCGAGGAAGCGGGCGTTAACTCCGTCGTCATGGCCTCCACCGATAACTTCAAGGGCATGTGCGGCAACATCGCCTTTTCGCTGTCGCTTTACAGCGGCCAGATGTGCACGGCGCCACAGAACATCTATGTGCCGCGCGCGGGCATCGAAACGGAAGACGGGCACAAGTCGGTCGAGGAGGTCGCACAAGGCCTTAAGACCGCGATCGATAAGTTGCTCGGCGATCCTACCCGTGCTGCCGGGATTTGCGGCGCTATCGCCAACCCCGCCACGATGGAGCGGGTCAAGGGCGCTGAGTCTCTGGGCGAAGTGGTGCGCGCTTCGGACAGCATCGAAGGCCAGGAGCAGGCCCGCACGGCAACGCCCATGCTGCTGAAGCTCGACGCCGCCGAAAGCGATGCTCATCTGGAAGAACGCTTTGGGCCGATCTCTTTCCTGATTGCCACCGATTCCGCCGAGGACGGCATTGCGCGCGCGGCGGCTTCCGCGAGCGAAAAGGGCGCCATTACGGCAGCCGTCTATGCAACGGACGACGAGACCCTGGACAGCGCGGCAGATGCCTTTTCGCAGGCGGGTGTGAGTCTTTCCTGCAATCTGACCGGCAATATCTTCGTCAATCAGAGCGCGGCCTTCAGCGATTACCACGTCAGCGGAGCCAACCCGGCTGGCAACGCCTGTCTGACCGACGCGGCTTTCGTAGCGAACCGCTTCCGGGTAACGACCGTCCGGCGGCCGGCGGCGGCTTAGTTTCGAAACTGTCCCACCCTTGGGGACGCGTATTAGCTGCGCGCGTCCCGCCAGCGGTAGTACATGACGGATGCGCCCAGGAACCAGGGATTGCCGCTGTAGAAGGGACGGGTCTGAAAGGTCAGCTCGTCGAAGCCGGTGCGTCCTTCCTTGAGGCCGAGCAGCTTTTGCCCTGTCCGCATACCGAGATAGCTCGCCATGGAGACGCCCGAGCCGCAGTATCCCATGGCGTAGTAGATCCCGTCCTGTTGCCCGATGTGCGCCAGCTCGTCGAAGGTATAGGCCACGAAGCCGACCCAGGAATGGCTGATCTTCGTCTCCGCCAGGTCAGGAAAGATCGATGCCATTGCGCCGTGCAGCTTGGGCCCGCTAACACGCGGGTCTGTCTCCTTGTGCGACACCCGGCCCCCGAAGAGCACGCGGGTGCGATCCGGCGAAGCCCGGTAGTAGTAGACCACCTTACGGGTGTCGGTGACCACGCGGTCCTTCGGCATGATTTGAGCCATCACAGAAGGCGTGACCGGCTCTGTTGCAATGATGTAGCTGCCGATGGGGATCACCCGGCGGCGCTGCCAGGGTGTCACCGAGCCGGTATAGCCATTGGTCGCGACCACCACATCACGGGCGATGACATCGCCCTGCGCAGTTGTCACGCGAAAGCCAGCATTCTGACGCTCTATCCCGGTGACGGCGCAGTTGGCAACGACCCTCGCACCGGACTCAAGAACACGGTCAAGTAATCCTTGGTGATAGCGTCCCGGATCGAGCGACGCATGCTTTGGAAAGACAACGCCGCCATGGTAGGCGTCCGTACCAAGCTCGCTGCGCTGTTCGTTGCGCGGCACGAGGTGGGCGCCGATTTCGAGGCCAGGAACATCTTTGCCGATCTCGTCCGCCAGGCTTTCGTACTGGGCTGGCGAGTGCGCGGCATGAAACCGTCCGCAGACCTTGAAATGGCAGTCGATCTTCTCCCTGTCGACGAAGTCCCCGATCCATTCGAGCGCGTTGTGCCCTTCCTTCATGATCGCGAAGGCCCGCTGGTGTCCATACTGTGCTTCCAGAGCCGCCAGCTCGGATTTCACGCTGGTGCTGATCTGTCCGCCATTGCGCGTGCTGCAGCCCCAGCCCGCCGCTTCCGCATCCAGCACCAGCGTATGGCGGCCCGCGCGGGCGGTCTCCAGCGCAGCGTTGAGACCGGTGTAGCCGGACCCGATCACCAAGACATCGACCGCCTTCGGCAATTCGGGTGTCTCCAGATCGGGCCGCGGAGACTCATCCCACCAATAGGGCTCGGTCTTGAAGTCTTGCGTGAAAAGCTCTGAAGCCACAGGCATCCTCGATGAAGACGGGCATTTGAAAATCAGTCTGTCGCCCCGCGCTTCGTCAGTCCAGTTCGCTGATCCGGTAATCCGCGCGCGCCAGCCAGTCTTCGTCGATCTCCACGCCCCAGCCCGGCGCATCGGGGATCGTCACCTTGCCGTCCGTGATGTCATAAGGCGAACGCTTGTAGAGCCCATCCTGCCAGGGATAGTAGTCCGGCCCCTCGATGGAGAACTCCAGATACTTCCCGGCGTTCGGGATCGCGCCCAGCAGATGCATGGTGAAAAGGGTCACCAGCGAGAGGTTGGCGCAATGAGGCGTGCAAGGCAAACCGGCCTTCGCGCCCATCTTCGCCACGCGAAGCGTGCGCGTGATACCGCCGAGATAACAGATGTCAGGCTGGATGATATCGACCGCCTGCATGTCGATCATCCGGCGCCAGGTCACCAGATCACAGTCCTGCTCGCCGCCCGTGACATCGATCTCCAGGGCATCCGTGACTTGCTTGGTCTGCTCCAGCTCCCAATAGGGGCAGGGCTCTTCGAAATGGGAGATCCCATTGTCCTCGAGCATGCGGCCCACCTCGATCGCGCGTTCGGGTGAGAAGCCACTGTTGGCGTCCACCAGCAGAGCCGTATCGTCCCCCATGGCCTTGCGTAGCGTCGGTACGATCTCCTCCGTGCGGCCGGGCCATTCGTCCACATCTTGTCCGCACTCGGCGCCGACCCGGAACTTGAAGGCGTCATAACCCTGTTCGTCGCGCAGTCTCAGAAGCCGCTCGGCCTCCTGCTGCGGGGTGATGTCGCGCTTCATGGAAGAGGCATAAACCCGGATCGGGCGTGGCGTTCCACCCAGCAGCTCGCAAACGCTCTTACCCTCCAGCTTACCTCGAAGATCCCAGAGGGCCGTGTCCAGACCGCCAATAGCCCGCCGCAGATAAGAGCCCGGAAATTTGTGCTCGCGCAGCGGAATGATATCGACCAGATGATCGATATCGCGGGCGTCCTGGCCCAGCGCCCAGGGAGCCACCTGGCGGTGCAGAACCAGCGAAGAGATATCCGCGTTATAGGTCGAGACCTGGCCCCAACCCTGCGCCCCCTCGTCAGAGGTGACCCGGACGAAGCCGACGTATTCGGTGGAAAAGGTCTCGAGGGATTTGATTTTCATGAAAGATGTGTCACCGGCCAGTGGGATTTTCATCGCAATGGCGTCATAGCGCATTTTCGTGATTACCGATACGCCGTGATTCGCTATGACGTAGGTTGAATGGATCGTCGCAAGAGCGACCCTGCGCAAAAGAGAGCCTCCCGCGTGCCAAAAGACTCCTCCGCCCTCTATGACTACATCATCGTCGGCGCCGGCTCCGCCGGCTGCGTTCTGGCCAACCGTCTGAGCGAGAATGGCCGCTATCGGGTGCTGCTTCTGGAAGCCGGCGGCAGCGATCTGCGGTTTTGGGTCCAGATGCCCATCGGTTACGGCAAGTCGTTCTACGACAAAAACGTCAACTGGATGTATCGGACGGCCCCCGATCCCGGCCTTGCGAACCGCGAAGGTTACTGGCCGCGCGGCAAGGTGCTCGGCGGCTCCTCCTCTATCAATGCCATGGTCTACATCCGGGGACAGGCAGAGGACTTCGAGGCCTGGAAAGACGCGGGCAATCCGGGTTGGGGCTGGCCGGATGTCCTGCCTTACTTCAAGAAGTCCGAAGACAACGCCCGCGGCGGTGACGATTGGCGCGGTACAGGCGGGCCGCTGCACGTCGCCGATGTCTCGCAGCACCTGCATCCCTTGAACGAGGTCTATCTCCAGGCCGCGCGCGAAGCCGGACTGAAGGACAACGAAGACTTCAATGGCGAGACCCAGGAAGGGGTCGGCCTCTACCAGATCACCACCAAGAACGGTATTCGCATGTCTGCGGCGCGGGCTTATCTGCGCCCCGCCATAAAGCGCACGAACCTGCGCGTCGAGAGCAAAGCCCAGGCGACGCGTCTGCTCTTCGAAGGCAAGCGGGCCGTTGGCGTCGAATACCGTCAAAATGGCAAACTGCTGCAGGCCCGCGCCGGGCGCGAGGTGATCCTTTCTGCAGGCTCGATCAACTCGCCGCAATTGCTCCAGCTCTCCGGGGTGGGACCGGCAGACGTCCTTAAGTCCTCGGGAATAGACGTCCTGCAGGACAGTCCGGCGGTCGGCCGGAACCTGCAGGACCATTTGGGTATCGATCATCTCTACCGCTCCAACAAGCCGACCTTGAATCAGGAACTCAGACCCTGGCACGGCAAGCTCTGGGCGGGTCTCAAATACCTTCTTCTGCGCCAGGGGCCGCTTTGCCTGAGCGTCAATCAGGGCGGCGGCTTTTTCCGCACCCGGCCGGACCTGGAGCGTCCCAACATGCAGCTCTACTTCTCGCCGGTCAGCTACATTAAGGCGCCGCCAGGCAAACGCCCGATGATGAGCCCCGACCCCTATCCCGGTTTCCTGCTTGGCATCTGCCCCTGCCGGCCGACCAGCCGCGGCTATCTCCAGATCCGCAGCAGCGATCCTTTCGACCAACCGGAGATCTATCCCAACTCGCTCTCGACCAACCACGACCTGCAGGAGATGCTGGAGGGCGTCCGCTTCCTGCGCAAACTGGCGGCAACGCCCGCCATGTCCGCGCTGATCGAGGAGGAGCTGCAGCCCGGGACCGCCGTCGAGAGCGACGAGGCCATGATCGAAGATATCCGCCAGCGCAGCTCGACCGTATTTCATCCGGTCAGCACCTGCCGCATGGGCCCCGACCCGGCAGAAAACGTGGTGGACGCCCGGCTTCGGGTCCACGGCCTGCAAAATCTGAGGATCATCGATGCTTCGATCTTTCCGGCCGTGACGTCAGGCAATACCAATGCGCCGGCGATTATGGTCGGTGAAAAGGGTGCAGACCTGGTCCTCGAAGACGCATAAGGCACGCCAGGGCCGAAATAAGAATTTCTGCTTGTAAGCTTGCGGTCGCGCGCTGGAATCCCGATGATCCATTAAACAACGCATCTCGGTGCGCAGCGCCGCCAAAAAAGGAGGAATGTGAGATCATGTGGCAGGGAGTTTTTCCGGCGGTAACGACGAAGTTCACGCCTGACGGCGCGCTCGATCACGCCGAGATGAAACGCTGTTTCGACTATCAGATCGCCGCGGGCTGTGACGGGATCATCGTTTGCGGCTCGCTGGGCGAAGGCTCCATGCTGTCGCAGGAAGAACGCCTCGAAGTCATGAAGACGGCTCAGGAGTCCGCGGCGGGACGGCCAGTGTTGATGACCGTGGCCGAGGCAGCAACCCGCGAGGCTTGCGTGCTCGCGGAGAAGGCCGCGAAGGCCGAGGCCTCGGGCCTGATGATTGTGCCAAGCCCGATCTATCACACCAATCCGCAGGAAACCGTCGCCACGCTGCGCGCCGTGGCCGAGGCGGGCGATCTGCCGATCATGATTTACTCCAACCGCGTCGCCTACCGAGTGGATGTAACGCCCGACATCATGGAAGAGCTCGCCGACGACAAGCGCTTCGTCGCGATCAAGGAGTCTTCCGACGACATTCGGCGCACGACCGAAATCCTGACCCGCTTCGGCGACCGCTTCGACGTTTTCACCGGTGTCGACAATCTGGCCTTCGAGGCCCTGTCGGTCGGCGCGGTCGGTTGGGTGGCCGGGCTCGTGGTTGCCTTCCCTAAGGAGACGGTGGCGATCTACCGCCTGCTGAACGCCGGACGGAGCGCGGAGGCGCTGGAGATTTACCGCTGGTTCCGGCCCCTGCTGGATCTGGATGTCTCCACCTATCTGGTCCAGAACATCAAGCTGGCCGAAGCGTTGGAAATCGACTCCAACGACCGGGTGCGCATGCCGCGCATGCCGCTGTCGGGCGCGCGTCGCGCCGAGGTCGAGCGCATCGTCAAAGACGCCATCGCCAACCGGCCCAAGCTGGAGAGCTACGAAAGCCTGGTCGCTTAATATGCGCATCACCGGGCTGAAGGTCTATCAGGTCGACCTGCCGCTGAAGGAAGGGCGTTATAGCTGGTCGAACGGCAACTTCGTCGAGACTTTCGACTCGACCGTCGTCGCCGTCGAGACGGACGCCGGCGTGACCGGTTACGGCGAATGCTGTCCTCTGGGCTCCGCCTACCTTCCCGCCTATGCCGGCGGCGTGCGTGCGGGTCTGGCGGAGATCGGTCCGAAGGTGATCGGGCTGGACCCGACGGATTTGGGACCGCTGAACCGGCAGATGGATGCGGTGCTGCGCGGCCACCCCTATGTCAAGGCGGCCATCGACGTCGCCTGCTGGGACATTCTGGGAAAGGTCACGGGGCAACCCGTCTATAAACTGCTGGGTGGTGCGGAGCAGGAGACCGTCCGGCTGTATCGTGCGATCTCGCAGGAAAGCCCGGAAGAGATGGCGGCCAAGATCGCCGGCTACCGAGCCGAGGGCTATCGGAAGTTTCAGCTTAAGGTCGGCGGCGAGGCCGACACCGACATCGAACGCATCCGGGTTTGCGCCCAGGAGATGCAGAAGGGCGATATCCTGGTGGCGGACTCCAACACTGGCTGGAGCATGCACGAGGCAGCGCGGGTGGTCGCGGCAGTCCGCGACATCGATGTCTATATCGAGCAGCCTTGCCCGACTTACGAGGAGTGTCTGGTGGTGCGCCGGCGCACCTCTCTGCCCTTCGTGCTGGACGAAGTGATCGACGGTCTTGGGACCCTGATGCGCGGACTGGCCGAAGGCGCCATGGACGTGATCAACCTGAAAATCTCCAAGGTTGGCGGCCTGACCAAAGCACGGGTCATGCGCGACGTCTGCGTGGCCTCCGGCGTGCCCATGACCATCGAAGACACCTGGGGCGGCGACATCGTCACAGCTGCTATCGCTCACCTGGCGCGCTCGACGCCGGAAGACTTCGTCTTCTCGGCAACCGACTTCAACAGCTACGGCACGGTCGACATTGCCCGCGGCGCGCCGCAGCGGGTCGAGGGCTGCATGACGGCGGCGGACCGGCCGGGACTGGGGATCGAGCCGATCTTCGAGGCGTTGGGCGATCCGGTTTTCTCGGTCGATAGCTGAGGGGCTCGTCTATGCGTTCGAGCAAAGTGATTCACGTCGTCTCCTGTCATGCGGAAGGCGAAGTCGGCGATGTGATCGTCGGTGGGGTCATGCCGCCGCCCGGCGAATCGGTCTGGGAGCAGTCCCGCTGGATCGCGCAGGACCAGACCCTGCGCAACTTCATGCTCAACGAGCCGCGCGGCGGCGTCTTCCGCCATGTGAATCTGCTGGTGCCGCCGAAAGACCCGCGCGCGATAGCCGCCTGGATCATCATGGAGCCGGAGGACACGCCGCCCATGTCCGGCTCCAACTCCATCTGCGTCTCGACGGTGTTGCTCGACAGTGGCATCGTCCCCATGACAGAACCGCAGACCGCTATGACCCTGGAAGCGCCGGGCGGACTAGTCAAGGTGACCGCGGACTGCAGGGATGGCAAGGCGGAGCGGATCACCGTCCGCAACGTACCCTCCTTTGCCGACAGGCTGGACGCCAAGCTCGAGGTCGCGGGCCTGGGAACCCTGACGGTCGACACCGCCTACGGCGGCGACAGCTTCGTCATCGTCGATGCCGCCACTCTGGGTTTCGCGATCACTCCGGACGAAGCGCGGGAGATCTCGCAGACCGGCGTACGGATCACTGACGCGGCGAACGAACAGCTCGGCTTTAGCCACCCGCAAAACGCCGAGTGGAATCACATCTCTTTCTGTCAGATCGCCGCGCCACTGGAACAACAGGAAGATGGCTTGCACGGCCGCAATGCGGTGGCGATCAAACCGGGTAAGCTGGACCGCTCGCCCTGCGGCACCGGCTGTTCAGCGCGGCTGGCAGTGATGCATGCCAAGGGACAAATCAAGCTGGGTGAAGGCTTCATCGGGCGCTCGATCATCGGCTCGCGCTTCGACTGCCGGATCGAAGAGGAAACCAGCCTCGGCGGCCGCCCCGCCATCGTGCCCTCCATCGCCGGGCGCGCCTGGATCACCGGCACGCATCAGCACATGCTGGATCCTGACGACCCCTGGCCTGGAGGCTACAAGGTCGGCGACACCTGGCCAATGGCCTGAGGTTTACTCTTCCGAAGTCGGAAGCCCGGCTAACTCCCCAAGGGTGAGTGGCTTCACGGGCGGGCGTAGGCGGTAGTAACCAACACGCTCCGGCGCTTCTCCCCTTTCGGCAGCGATCATCTCCGTCACCGTCAGACCGCAGAAGCGGCCCTGGCAGGGGCCCATGCCCGCGCGGCAGAAAGCCTTGAGCTGGTTCGGGCCCGGTGCGCCGAGAGTTATGCCTTTGCGGACTTCGCCGGCCGTGACTTCTTCGCAGCGGCAGACGATTGTGTCCGGATCGGGGGGGATGCGATGCGCGTCGCTCGGCCGGAACCAAAGATCCAGGAAGGGGCGAATGAGTTGCTCCTTCGCGCGTGCCGAGCGGCTGTCTTCACTTCGACGGAGAGCCTCGCGCGCATCCAGTAAACCCAAGCGCTGCAACGCGCCGAGGGCGGCAATGCGGCCCGCCTGCTCCGCCGCAAGCGCGCCGGCAATGCCTGCGCCGTCACCGACGATTGCGATTCCCTGCTGGGAGGATTCGAACCAGGAATCAGTCTCCGGCAACCAGCAGAGCTGGCGTTCGTTCCAAGTGTGTTCGCAACCGGCAGCCATCGCCAGATTGACGTTCGGGACGACACCCTGATGCAGGAAAATTCGTTCGCAAGAGACACGCTGCTCTTGGCCGTTGCCGTCAAGGAAGGTAATGGCTTCCGCCTGATCCTCGCCCTCGATCTTGAGACCGCTGGCGGCGCGCTCAACCCGCAGACCCGACTGCCGGATCTCACGCATCCAGCCTGCGCCTTCGATCAAGAGGTCCCAACGCCTCAGAGCGCCAACGACCTCCTTGAACGCTGGCCAGCGGTTGCTGCGCGGCGTGGTGTCGATCAGCGCCAAAGGGCGGAGGCCCGCGCGCAGATACTGCGAAACCACCAGATAAAGCAGCGGCCCGCTGCCGGCGAAGACGGCGCCCTCAGTGGCAAGGCCGGAGGCCTTAAGCAGGATTTGAGCGGCGCCCGCTGTCGCGACACCCGGCAGCGTCCAGCCAGGAATCGGGAAGGGGCGCTCCTGCGCGCCACTGGCGAGGATCACCTGATCCGCGGTCATCAGACCCGCGCTGCCGTCCCTGGAAAACCCGATCTCCCGCTCCGCGGTCAACTGCCAGACAGTCGAGCCAGGGCGGTAGTCCACCTTGCTGTCCCGGAGAGCCTGCGCGAGACGCGCTCCCTTGCCATAGCTGCTCCCGAGCACATCCTTTTGCGAGTCCGACACGCTTTCGATGGCCCGATAGATTTGCCCGCCCGGGGAGGGTTGCTCGTCGAAGAGGACAACCTCCGCACCCTGGCTTGAAGCCTCGGCGGCGGCGGTGAGGCCCGCCGGACCCGCGCCAATGACGGCCACTTGCACATGAGTCTTCATGTTGACGCAACGGCTGCCGGACCGGCCTGCCGCTCCACGACCATGCCGTCACGCACCGGGATCATACAGGCCTGCCGATTCGGTGTGCCGTCGATCTCTACCAGACAATCGAAACAGACACCCATCATGCAGAAAGGGCCACGGGGCGACGCCGAGACCGGGGTGTCACGCAACGTTTTCACACCATCGGCCAGCAGCGCTGCGGCAACTGAGTCGCCCTCCCGGGCTTCGATCAGCTGGCCTTCAAAGTAGATCTTCACGACAGGCCGCTCTTCGACATCAATGCGGCGCATGGGCACTGCTCCCTGCAGCAAAGCGGTCCGGGCTCATGGCGATCAGGTCGGGCGGAACGACGCCGTCCCGAACGGCTTCCGCCCAGGCATAGACATGGCTGGCGGCCAGGGTCACGCCGCTGTGGCAGACAGCGGCGAACGCGCCAGGCTGGCGAAGCGACTGCGCATAAATCGGACTCCCGTCCGGTGTCATGACTCTCAGAGCACCCCAGGTGCGCACCACCTGGGCGCGCTTGAGGATTGGAAATTTGCGGACGGCGCTCTGGGCGATTTCCTGCATCACATTGGCCGAGGTACCACTATCGAAGCCGACGTCTTCATGGGAATCGCCCAATAGAACACTGCCTTCGACCGTCTGGCGCACCGTGGATGTCGGATGCTCCAGGAAAGGCTGCAGCCGCTCAGTCACCATGATTTGCCCACGCAAAGGCTCCACTGGAATCTCAAGCCCCACCATCGGCGCGAGATCGCGCACCCCGAGTCCGGCCGCCAGAACGAGTTTCGGCGCTTCGAAGACAGCCTTCGGCGTCGTGACAATGAAAACGCCTTTGTCGTTGGTTATGGAGGTGACGCCCGCGTTCGCCTCGATGCTGCCACCATTGGCCTTAAAAGCTGCGTGCAAACCGCGTAGCAGATAAAGCGGGCTGGCATGTCCATCGTTTGGCGAGAAGCCGCCGCCGACCACATCGGGACCCAAACCCGGCAGGCGTTCGCGCAGTTCTGCCGCGCTCAGCATCTCGTAGCGGAAGCTGTTGGAGTGTTGAGAGAGACGCCGGTACTTCTCCTCCCGCGCGGCCAGTTCCTCCTCCGACAGGCAGAGATCGTAGCCGCCGGGCCGGGAAAAACCGGTCTTTACGCCCGTGGCCTCTTCGATTTCATCCGAGAGTTCCTGCCAGCGGGACGCGGAGCTTTCCGTCCAGCGTGCATAGGCGGGAAAGTCGACGCCTTTGCTCTGCACCCAGACCAGTCCGAAGTTGCCGCGCGCGGCTCGGAAAGCGATATCGCCTTCATCGAGCATCACGGTCTTCAAACCAAGTCGCTGCAGGCCGTAGGCGGTGGCGGCCCCGACCATGCCGCCGCCAACCACAATGGCGTCGAAGGTTTCAGCCATCTTCGCCGCCGATCATTGAAAACGCTCCAGCCCGTACGGCGTGAGATCCAGGTTAGGCGGCTCGCCGGCAACCAGCGCCGCAGCGATACGCCCGGTCATCGGGGCCGCCGTCATCCCCAGGTGACCATGGCCGAAAGCGGCGGTCAGGTTGCGCAAGCCAGGCACAGCGCCGAGGGCCGGCAGGCTATCTGGAAAGGAAGGGCGCTGCCCCATCCAGACATCGGTGTCTTCGGTGTTGAGCTTTGGCAAGAGTCTCTTGGCCATACGCCTGAAGACCTCCGCGCGCCGGTAATCGGGCGGCGCATCCAGTTTGGCAAATTCCGCCGTGCCGGCACAACGCAGGCCCATATCCATAGAGCTGGCAACGAACTTGCCGTCGGTGACCATGACAGAGTTGTTGAGACGGACGTTGGGATCGGCGAAGACCATGTGATAGCCCCGCTCGGCCTCCAATGGCACACGCAAACCCAGCGGCTTTAGCAGTTCCGCGGACCAAGGGCCTGCGGCGAGCACCACCTTGGCAGCCAACAGACTGCGATTATCCGCCTCGACCCGGAAGCCGCCGTCCTCCCGGGGGATCACTTGTCGGACCTTGCCGCGCAGAAATACGCCGCCCTGACGGGTGATCTTTTCGGCGAGCGCCTTGCCGATCGCGCCCGGATCGGTCGCGCGGCCCTGCCCCTTGACCAGAATGGCGGCCTGGTAATCTTCCGAGATGTCCGGTTCCAGATCGCGGAGCGCGCCGGCCTCGATTCGCTCCAGCGGCGTGCCGCGCTCGTCCCGGATGCGCCACTCGAGCGCGTCGAGATTCGCCTTGGCCGGATCGCGGTAAACGAAGACATAGTCGGAATCACGGACCAGATCTTCCTTGCCGGTCCCTTCCAGGTGCCGGCGGTAAAGCTCGATCGTGGGCTGGTTCAGGGCGAGCATGGCGTCCGCGATGGCCGGGATCCGCTCGATCCGGCCCGCACGCAGAAAGGCGACGATCCAGGGCAGCAGCGACGGCAAGTGACGCCAGCGGATCTTGGCCGGCCCCTCCGGATCCAGCAGCCACTTGGGTACCGACTTCCAAAGCCCCGGCATGGATTGCGGGACGCAGGACCAGGTGGAGAGCACGCCTGCGTTGCCGTAAGAAGCCGCCTCGGCTGGCGGCTGCGGATCGATCAGCGTGACCTGGATCCCTCGTTCCTGCAGGGAGATCGCCGTGCAGAGGCCGACAATGCCTGCGCCAACCACGAGGCAGGGAAGCTCGGCTTCGCCTGCCGCACTGCCATCCGGCGCCTCTCCCACGACTGCCATCGCGCCCTGTGCCATGATTTACTGGCCGGGTTCGCTCGGCAGAGCCACAGGGTCCTTTGTGCGCCGGCTCTGCAATAGCTGCAGGATCAAGACCGGCGCCGCGACGAACAGAGCGGCGATATCGCTTTCCCAGCTCGGCGCCACCAGAAGCAGGCCTGCGCAGACCATGACGAAGCGCCAGAAGGCGTTCAAAGGCGCGAGGAAGAAACCGGCCACGGCGGTGGCGATGGCGAAGACCCCAAGGGCGCAGGTCAGCGAAACCTGGATAAACGAGGCCCAGGTGAAATACTCGGGCAGAACAATGAGCATCGTCGGTGCATAGACGAAGACCATCGGTACCATCAGCTTGCCGATCCCGAGCGTGAAGGCGCTGATGCCTGTTCTAAAGGGGTTCGACCCCGCGATCCCTGCGGCCGCATAGGCCGAGGCGCAGACGGGAGGCGTAATCTCCGAGATGACGCCGTAGTAGAGCACGAACATATGGGTGGCCAGAGCGGGGATACCCATCTGCGCCAGCGCCGGCTGGGCGACCGAGACCAGCATGATGTAGAGCGCCGTCGTCGGCAGACCCGCGCCCATCAGGATACAGGCCATGGCGATCAGAACCAGCGACAGGAACTGCTGCAGGGAGGCTTGGCCGAAGACGTCCAGTGGGATCCAACCCAAGAACAGGTGCAGTCCCTCGGCCATGTCCCGCGCGCCGTTGGTGACCATGAAACCCAAACGGAAAGCCACGCCGGTCGTATTGATCACACCGACAACGATGCCGACAGCGGCGGAGGCGGCGCCGACGGCCAGCGCGTACTGCACGCCTACATGGAAGCTGTCGAACAGCTTACCCAGGTCCTGCCGTTCGCGCTTGTGCATCATGCCGAGGATCAGGAGGCCGGCGAGGATCCCCGCCAAGGTCGGTGAGAAGCCGCCGTCCGAGGCCTTCCAGAGGATGAAAGTCATGAGGCCGGCGGGAATGATCAGGGTCAGCGGTTTCTGGAAAGAAGAGAAGCCGACGAGAATGCAGAACATGAGCCCGATGAAGGCGGCCATATTCGGCGAATAACCGCTGAAGAGAACGATCAGCAGAGCCAGGAGCGGCAACGCGGTGTGCCAGCCCTCCCGCCAGACGGCGACGAAGCGCGGCAGAGCATCCTTGGGATAACCCTGAAGACCCAGCTTCTTGGCGGCGAAGTGCACGATGGAGAGCACGCCGATGTAGTGCATAGCGGCGGGTACGATGGCAGCCAACACGATCGTGGTGTAGGGCACCTCCAGGAACTCCGCCATGAGGAAGGAGGCCGCGCCCATAATAGGCGGGGTGATCTGGCCGCCCGCCGATGCCGCCGCCTCGACGCCGCCCGCGAAGTGGCCCGGATAGCCCATGCGCTTCATGTTGGGAATCGTGAGGGATCCGGTCGAGACCGTGTTCGCGATGGAGGAACCGGAGATCGTGCCGAAGAAGGCCGAAGAAACGACGCTGACCTTGGCCGGACCGCCGGTGTATTTCCCGGCCAGGATCATGGCGTTGTCGACGAAGAACTGCCCGAGACCCATGCGCTGCGCGACCACACCGAACAGAACGAAGTGGAAGACCACTGTCGAGACGACCCAAAGGGTCACGCCGAAGATACCTTCCTGCGGGAAGTACATATTGTTGATGAACTGCCGCCAGTCGACGCCCGGGTGCTGCAGCACCTGGAACGGCATCTGCGGGCCGAGCAGAGCATAGGCGATGAAGACCAGGATGATCATCGGCAGCACGAAGCCGAGGGAGCGGCGCGCGATCTCAAGCACCAGCACCACGAGGGCTGTGCCGAGAATAATATCCGGCGTCGAGGGATCGCCCTGGCGTAGCGCCTGTTCGGAAATCTCGTAGCCAAAAATATTCAGACCATCCCAGGAGATGGCGAGAAACAGCGCGGCCATCACACCAAGGATCGCAAAGATCCAGTCGTAGGCCGGAATGTTGCCCCAGCGCAGCAGCCCATTGGGCTGGTATTCGAGGGCTTGACGGCTGCGCACCATGGGAAAGCCGGCAAAGATCAGAATGAAGAGGCCGGTCAGATGCACACCCATGTGCTGATGCTCGACCGGCGTACCGAAACCTGCCGTCCAGACATGATAGAGCGCAAAGGCAATGGCGGCGAAGTAGAGAATGCGCGAGAGCGTCGGACCGTTGTCGCGGGTCGCCAGCGCCGAATCGTACTTCTTCTCCAACTCCTCGGCGGCTGCCACATCGATTTTACCAACGGATTCGCTCATCGGACAGACTCCCCCTCGAGTCTAATTGCAGCGTTTTGCGTTTAACCCTGTTCAGGACAAAGCGACGCGCTTTAGATGGCTCACGCAGGCCCCCGGTCTCGGCACCGGACGGGGACAAGCGAGCGGATCGTCGAATTTCTTGTGCTTTTTGGTCGTCAAACACCCGGCCGGCGGATCCGGCAGATTGCTTCGCGTGGCCTCTGCCGGCCGGATGCCTGATCTTTAAAGGGAAGCGGTTACTTGATCAGGCCCGCTTCTTTGTAGAACTTTTCGGCGCCCGGATGCAGCGGAACGTCAAGACCGTCCAGACCCATCAAGGCCGTATCCAGCGTGATGACCTTGCCCTTGGCATGACCATTGTCCAGCAGCTTGCGGGTGGTCTTGCTCCAGAGCGCCTTGGTGATCTCGTAGATGAGATCTTCGGGGATATCACTGCTGGTCACCAGGATACCGTTCACCGCCAGGGTGTTCACGTCGTAGCCAACACCTGCGTAGGTGCCCGCGGTGATCTTCGAAGGCACATAGTAAGGCACGGCCTTGTTTGACGCGGTGATTTCAGCGTCGGAGAAGGAATAGAGCTCCATGCCCTTGGTGTTGTCGAGCTGGATCATGGCCGCGACCGGCGTACCTGCGGCATAGAAGTAAGCGTCCAACTGACCGTCGGCAATCCGTTCGGCGCTCTGGGAATTGTTGAGCTCGGCTTCGTCGATGTTGTCGCGGGTGATGCCCTGCTCGGCGAGCATCAGCTCAACGGCAATCTGAGTGCCCGAACCGGCCTGGGCGATGCCCACGCGCTTGCCTTCCAGCTCCTTCAGCGACGCAAGCGACTTACCTTTCGGCAGCACGAGATGCAGATCTTCCGGGAAGAGGTTGGCGATGATGCGCAGCTTCGGCTTCTGCTTACCCTCGAACTTGCCGACGCCGTGATAGGCGAAGAACAGCGTGGCAGCGCCCGTCAGGCCACCTTCCATCTGGCCCGCGTTGATCGCGGTGACATTGTGCGCCGAGGCGTTGGTCGACTGCGCGATGGCAACCAAGCCAGGCACGCCGCAGGTGCCGCCCTTGTCGCAGGGCCGGGAGCCTGGAGGATTGGAAATAGCGTTGGCGATGATGCCGCCAATCGGGAAGTAGGTGCCGCCGGCACTCCCCGTGCCGATGCGGAAGAATTTCATTTCCTGCGCCTGAACCTGCGCGGCCGCGCCGCCCAGCATCGTGACCGCGACAGCCGCGGCGAGAAACTTGCTTTTGAACTTCATCTTGAGCCTCCGTTATTATGAATTCGCTATATGCGCGGGCCCAGTTCGCCCGAAAACGCGGGCAGGCTCCGACGCTCTCTCAAATATGGGAATAGACTAGACGCCCTTTTCCCCCTTGGGAATCGAATAAACCAGGCTGAGGCTGTGAATTATCTCACCCCACGGCGCAGCATTACCGCTCCGCGCCGCTTTCCCTGTTTTCGTTCCCCTAAGCGCGATCCTTCATTTCCAAACCATTTGGCCTGGCGATTGAGGTCATGAACCGCACTCAAACCCGTTCTACGAGAGCCCGCTTTCATCCGCGGGGCCATGCTTATTGCTTACGGCAATCTTAGAAAGTATGGATATAATATCAAATTATAAATTTCTCTATATCGATAGATTTTGTTTATATTATATCCGCAAGGGAGGAGCGGAATGGATCTGCGAAAGCTGGAAGTCTTTAACGAAGTCATGCTGACAGGTTCCGTCAGCAAGGCCGGCCGAAACCTTGGCCGCACTCAGCCAGCCATCAGCTCGCAGATCGCCGGGCTAGAAGAGGAAGTTGGCTACAAACTCTTCGAGCGGCGCGGCGGACGGCTGCATCCAGTGCCCGAAGCGCACTTCCTGCATGCGGAAACCCGGGAGATCTTGACCCGGCTCAACTCCCTGCAGCGGACCATGCGCGAAGCGGGCACGCTGGAAGCCGGTCATTTGCGGGTCGCCAGCATGCCGGTCCATGCGGAATTCTTGATCCCGCGGCTGATCAGCCGTTTCGTGCGCGATCGGCCGGATGTCAGCGTGACCCTGATCAGTCAGTCGTCCGGCCTGGTCTTCGAACGCATGGCATCTCAACAGTTCGATATCGGCTTCGCCGAGTACGATTCCGGTTCGCCCCTGGTCAACACCTCGGTGATCGAGATGGATTGCGTCTGTGCGGTCCCGGCCTCGGATCCGCTCGCCGAGCTGGAGGAAGTCACGCCGGAAGATTTGGACGGTCGCCCGGCGGCTCTGTTTCTATCGGACCACTTCATCTCCAGGCGCCTGCGCGAAATCTTCGCGACGAGCACGGCCAAGCTCTACACCCGCTTTGAGATGCAGAACGCCGCCGCGCAATATGTTTTCGTGGAGGAAGGGCTGGGTTACGCCGTGATGAGCCCGCTCTCGGCCTGGATTTACCGGGTCAACCGGCCGCAGAACGCGAGAATCCGCTTCCTGCCCTTCCGCCCAAGGATCATCTACCGGGCCGCAGTCCTAACACCCATGCACAAACCCCTCTCCCGCCTCGCGCTCGCTTTCGCCGATGCGCTGGAGCGCGAGGTTCGCTGGATTCTCGATGAAGGCTTGTGAGCGCAGCCGAGGATTGGTGTTAAGTGAGAAGGCTCACGGCATGATCGCTTCAATCAGATAAGGCCGCTTCTCCGCGAAGCCTCTTTGCAACGCGGCCGCAAGATCTTCGACCGTCTCGACCGCCTCGCCGGTCACCCCGAAACCGCGAGCCAGATCGGCCCAACCGATCTCGGGGCGCCGCAGATCCATCATTCCCAGCGCGTTTTTGCCCACGGAGGTCACCCCCACGTTACGCATCTCGCCCTTCAGGATCCGGTACTCCCGGTTGGAGAAGATCAAGGTCACGACATGCTGCTCCTCGCGCGCCTGAGTCCAGAGGGCCTGGAGCGAATAGGCGCCAGAACCGTCCGCCTGCAGACCCAGCACCGGCCGGTCGGGACAGGCTGTCGCGGCACCGGTTGCCAGGGGGAAACCGCAACCGATCGCGCCGCCGGTGATCTGTAGCCAGTCATGCGCCACGGCACCGCGTGTGATGCTGTCCAGGCTGCGGCCAGAGGTGATGGCCTCGTCGACGACGATGGCGTTTTCAGGCAACACGCGCGCAACCACTGCGGCCGCAGCGTCAGGCGTAATGGCGCCGCTCGGCATCTCGGGAACCTCGTGCGCGACCAGGGGCGGCGCGGCATTATTCGCGCCCAAAGCATCGCAGACGGCAGCCAGTCCGGCGGCAACATCCTGACGAATACTGGCCACCGGGATCACCTCGCAGCCTTCCGGGAAGACCCGGCTCGGTTTTCCAGGATAGGCAAAGAACGCCACGGGCTCGTTCGCGCCGAAGGACAGCACGGCCTCGAAGCCGGCCAGGCGCTCCAGCGAAACGTCGACCGGATAGGCGATGCGCTCAACCGCCACCCGCCCGGCGCCGCGCATGGTTCGGCGATTGCTGGTCGGCGTCAGCAATTCACAGCCGCTCACCGCGGAAATCTTGCCCGCCAACAGAAGGTTTTCCTCCATCAGCGCCAGATCGCCCAGCAGCAGGGCGACCTTACGCCCGCTGCGCAGCCAGTCGACCGCAATCGCCACCGCCTCGTCGGTCACGGCCAGAGGCGCCGGCGGCTCGATCGGCGCCGCCGGCCCGGCCGCGTCGCTCCAGGCGCAATCGGCCGGCAGCACCAGGGTCGCGATATGCCCGGGCGCCTGGCGCGCAACGGCGATGGCTTCCGCGGCATCGCCGGCCACCCGGTAGGAGGTCTTGCTGGTCCGGACCCAATCGGACACCGGCCCCGCGATCCCCTCGACATCGGAAGTCAGAGGCGCATCGAAGTGTTTGTGATAGGTGGCATGATCGCCGACGACATTGACGATCGAGGATCGCGCGCGCTGGGCGTTGTGCAGATTGGCGAGACCGTTACCCAGGCCCGGGCCCAGGTGCAGCAGCGTGGCAGCGGGCTTTCCGGCCATACGCGCATAGCCGTCCGCCGCGCCGGTAACGATGGTTTCATGCAGACCCAGAACGCACTTCATATCCGGATGTTCGTCGAGCGCCGCCACGAAGTGCATTTCCGATGTGCCGGGATTCGAAAAACAGACATCGACCCCGGCCCCCAACAGAGTTTTCACCAAAGTCTGCGCGCCATTCATCATCGGGAAAGCCTTTTGATTTGGAAGAATGGGCCTCGCTAGAGAGGCCGGAAGAACTGGATGCTTCGCTTATGCATCGGCGCGCCTCACAAAACAAGTCCGCGGACGACCGCCGCGCAATCAAGGAGCTGGCGGAACGGAACGTGCGTCAGGCGCGCCGGACGTTCAGCCTCTTAGGTGTAGAGTCGCGCACCACGAGGCGGGTCTTAACCCGGTGCACGCGCGCCGGCAGATCCGGCTGCGCCAGACGTGTCTCCAACATCTCGATGATGGCATCGACGGTCGCGTCCACCGGATAGTCGATGGTCGTCAGACTGAACGTCGGCCAGGATGCCAGCTCGGTATTATCGAAGCCAACCACGGCCAGGTCTTCAGGCACGGAAAGCCCCAGCGCGGCAGCGGCCTGCAGAATCCCGATAGCCGCCATATCGTTGATGCAGAAAACCCCATCCGGACGCTCCGGCCCCGACAGCAGCTCCATGGCGACATCGAACCCGGTCATTTCCTTGGATTGTTCGATCTTTACGCTGTGGCTGAGACTGCAGCCAGCCGCCTCCAACGCCTCGACCAGTCCGTCCCGGCGCTCGTGGTCGGAGAAGGCGTAATAAGTGCCGCCAACATAGGCGACCCGCTGACAGCCGGAGCGCATCAACAACTCCGCGGCCATGCGTCCGCCCCCCTTGTTGTCGGCGAGGACGCTGTCGATCCCCGGCGCATCGATATTCCGGCCGCTCAGGATCACGGGCACGCCCAGCTTCGCGCACTTCAGGCAAGCTTCGCGCGTCATGGTTCCCGCCGCGATCACTGCGGCGTCGACCTGATAGTCCAGTGCGCCCATCAGTTCGTCGTCGATCGGACCGGAGTCCACAACCGGCGTCAGCAGTAATTTCTTGCCGCGTAAGGCCAGGCGATCGGCCAGGCAATCGACCAGCGAGGAGTCAAAGACGTTGGATGTCGCGCCAATGACCAGAGCCACGAGATTGGTCTGGGCGTTGATCATGCTGCGCGCCAGCGCATTCGGACGATAGCCGAGCTGATCCGCAGCGGCCATCACCTTGGCGCGCATACGTGGCGAAGCGCTGCCGTTGATCGACAGCACGCGCGAGACGGCAGCGATCGAAACCCCCGCCAGCTCAGCAACATCCTTGATCGTGACCCGCGCCATCGCTTTACCCATTCCTCTTCCGGGCAGCCGACTTTATCGACAAGAACGCGCCAAGGGAATACGGCGTTGAGAGTCGTTTCTGTTTAACGGCCCCGGCCCGCACTCCCACCCGGCCTCCCTATGATACTACCGTTGGGAGGCCGGGTGGGGGTGCGGGCCGGTAAAGATTGCGGACAAAGCCGCCAAAAACTCTAAATCGCGAGGTATTCCTGCCGGAGATCTTCGTTATCCAGCACTTCCTGGGCTGTGCCGTCGAAAGCCACCTGACCCATATCCAGGATGATGGCGCGGTCCGCAAGATGCAGCGCGGCGATGGCGTTCTGTTCGACGATGATTGTCGTCAAACCGAGACTCTTGATTTCTTCCAGGATCTTTTCGATCTCCTGCACGATCACCGGCGCCAGGCCTTCATAGGGCTCATCCAGCAGCAGCAGTTTGACGTCCCGGGCCAGGGCGCGCGCAACAGCCAGCATCTGCTGTTCACCGCCGGACATGGTGACGCCTTCCTGCTTGCGCCGTTCCGCCAGGCGCGGGAAGTGCTCGTAAAGACGCTCGATCGACCAGCCGCGCGGTTCCGAAATCTGGGCGAGCTGCAGATTCTCTTCGACCGTCAGGCCGGGAATAATGCGCCGGTCTTCCGGCACCAGGCCGACACCCTGCTGCGATGCCTGATAGTCGCTCATCTCATGCAGCGGCTTATGGTCGAGCCAGATTTCACCGCGGGTGAGCTGCGGGTCCCCGGCCCGGGCGATCGTGCGCAGAGTCGAGGTCTTGCCGGCGCCGTTCCGGCCCAGCAAGGCAAGGATCTCGCCTTCACGAACATCGAAGCTGACGCCTTGAACGATGTAGCTCTCGCCGTAATAGCTGTGAATGTCCCAGCAGGAGAAGAAGGCCCTGCCTTTGGTGGACTGAGCCGCGCCACTGCCGGCAGCCGGTTGCGTCGACAGGTTTTCTGCCATGCTCATAGGTGAGCCCCTCCCAGGTAAGCTTCCTGCACGCGTGGGTCGCCCTTGATCTCTTCTGGCGCGCCTTCCGCAATCACGGTGCCCTGCGCGAGCACGCTGATCTTGTGGGCCAGGGAAAAGACCACATGCATGTCATGCTCGATGACGATCTTGGTGATACCACGCTCGCCGATGCGCTTCAGCAGGTCGATGGTGTTGTTGGTGTCCGCGCGCGACATGCCGGCGGTCGGCTCGTCGAGCAGCAGCAGCTTGGGATCCTGAACCAGACACATGGCCAGCTCCAGCCGCCGCTTGTCGCCGCGCGACAGACTGTTGGCATGCATCTCCAGTTTGTCGGCCAGGCCGACATCCTCGAGAATGTGCTCAGCCTTGTCGCGGATCTCCGCTTCCTGATCGACCCGGCCCCAGGCGTTGACCTTATAGGCACCGTCACGCCTGGCCAGGGTCGGAATCATCACGTTTTGGATGAGCGTAAGATCGCCGAAGATTTCGGGTGTCTGGAACACGCGCGCAACGCCAACCTGGTTGATCTCATGCGGTGCAATGCCCAGCAGAGACGTTCCGTTGAACATCACCGAGCCTGTGTCGGGCTTCAGCCGACCGACAAAGCAGTTTAGCAAGGTCGATTTGCCCGCGCCGTTTGGGCCGATGATCGCATGCACCGCGCCCTCTTCGACATCGAGATTCACGTTATGCAGGGCCTTGAGACCCGCAAAGCTTTTGTTGACGTCCTCGACCTGGAGGATACCCATTGCTTTCTCCTCCTCTATTCGGCGATTTGCGGCTGCTGTGCACCCGCGTTCTTCTTACCGCCGCGCCGGGCAATATAGTTACGTACCCTCTGTGCGCCCTCAACAAGACCGCCGGGCAGATAGATCACGATGATCATGAAGAGCACACCCAGAGTCAGGTGCCAGCCCTCGCCGACAAAGAGGCCGACAACGGAAACCACCACGTCTTCCAGGCCGTCAGGCAGAAAACCGAAGAACTCACGCAGGATGCCTTCGTTAAAGGACGAGAAAATGTTCTCGAAGTACTTGATGATGCCTGCGCCGAGCACCGGACCCAGCAGGGTGCCTACACCGCCCAGGATCGTCATCAGGACCACCTCACCCGAGGCGGTCCACTGCATGCGCTCCGCCCCCGCCAGGGGATCGGTCACTGCCATCAGACTTCCCGCGAGGCCCGCGTACATGCCTGATATCACGAACGCCGTCAGGGCATAGGGCCGGGTGTTGAGACCGGTGTAGCTCATCCGGTTCTGGTTCGACTTGATCGCCTTCAGCATCATTCCGAAGGGCGAACGGGTAATTCTCAGCGAGATGTAGAAGCCGACGATCAAGAGAATGGCGCAGAAGTAGAAACCGCTGTAGCCACTCATCAAGATGCCGAAGAAGTTGGTGGAAGGAATGCCCGCACCCGCCTCGACGAAGAGCGAATCAATCACCCGCGGATCGTCCTTGGCCAGCTGCAATCCCGTCTCGCCATTGGTGATCGGCGTCAGAACCGAATAGGCGAGGTTATAGGACATCTGGGCAAAGGCCAGCGTCAGGATCGAGAAGTAGATGCCCGAACGCCGTAGGCTGATGAAGCCAATCAGGAAGGCGAAAGCGCCTGCGACCAGCACGCTGAAGATGACGGCCGGGACGACATTCATGCTCAAGAGCTTGAAGGACCAGACCGCCGTGTAGGAGCCGACCCCCAGAAAGGCCGCGTGTCCGAAAGAGAGATATCCGGTCAAACCGAAGAGGATATTGAAGCCAATCGCGAAGATCCCGAAGATTGCGAACTTTTGCATCAGGTCGGGATAGGCCGCCCCGATAGGCATCAGCCAGATCGGCATGGTCAAAACGGCGATGGCAAAAATGCCCATCATCGTCATATCGCTGCGGTGAGTGTTGTCGTTCATGGCTCAGGACTCCATCACGCCCTTGCGGCCCAAAAGACCACGTGGACGGACCAGAAGAATTACCACGGCGACGAGATAGATGATGATCTGATCAATACCGGGCAGAATGCTTTTGACTTCATTCATGGACGCGAAGGACTGCAGGATGCCGAGCAGGAAGCCCGCTGCCACGGCGCCACCGAGCGACCCCATGCCTCCGACAACGACAACAACGAACGACAGCACGAGGAAGTCCATCCCCATATGATAGTCCGGCGGCAAGATCGGCGTGTACATCACACCGGCCAGGCCGGCCACCACGGCCGCCAACCCGAAGACGATGGTGAAACGCCGCTGAATGTTGATGCCCAAAAGGCCAACCGTCTCACGGTCCTGCATGCCTGCACGCACCACCATGCCAAAGGTGGTGAATTGCAAGAAGGAGAAAACCGCTGCGATCACCGCAAGGGAAAAGCCCAAATAGATAAGGCGCCACCAGGGATAGACCACGGCGTCGCTCATACCGAGCCAGGCGCCGACATTCGCACTGCCCGCAACCGCTTCAGGGGCCGGCGTGGGAATGGGGTTGGCGCCGAAGTTAGCCTTGACCAACTCCTGGATAACGATTGCCAAACCGAAGGTGACCAGAATTTGCTCAGCATGCGTGCGCTTGTAAAAGCGTTGGATCAGCCCGCGCTCCATGACCAAACCAATGACCAGCATCACCGGGATCGCCAGGATGATCGAAAGCGGCACCGAGAAATCGATAATGACTTTACCGGTCTCTCCGAACCAGGTCTCGAGGTAAGGAACTTCCTTATAGGCTTCGAAAAAGGTGATGCTTTCGTCCTTCACCTTGACCGAAATCGTCAGGATCTTCTGGAGCGTGACCGCGCAGAAGGCCCCCAACATGAAGAGAGCGCCATGGGCGAAGTTCACCACCCCGAGGGTGCCGAAAATCAAAGTCAATCCGAGGGCGATCAGCGCAAAGGCGCCACCCTTGTCGAGACCGTTTAGAAGTTGGAGCGCTAAAGTGTCCATAACTGTCCACCTTTATAACGCGTTGGCCACCGTAAGAACGCGTCGGTTAAAGCTGTGGCAGTAACGCCGAAAGATCTTGTAGAGCTTTAACGCTCTAGATCAGTCATTTTAAAAGATAGCAAGGTCTGCCTCAACGGCCTGTCCGCGGACGCAAAAGACGCCCGCGGACCAACCGTATCGTGAGGTTTTCGCTTAGACCTCGTAAGGACCGAGTTCGCCGCCGAAGAGTGTCGGGGAGTACTCGACCTGGCTGCGCGGAACCTCTTGAACCACTTCGAGCAGGTCGAACTGGCTGCTGGGGTTCTCGTTGCCCTTCACGACCAGCACGTCCTTGAAGCACTGGTGATCTTCGGCGCGGTACAGCGTCTTGCCGTTGCCCATGCCGTCGAACTCGAAGCCTTCCAGCGCTTTGATAACTTCCGGCGGATAGAAGGTGCCGGCCTTCTGGCAGGCATTGGCATAGAGCAGGGTCTGGACGTAGCAGGTGTGCGCGGCCTGCGACGGCGGGAAGCCGTATTCCTGACCGAAGGACTTGACGAAGGCCTGAGAGCCTGCGTCCTGCAGCGACCAGTTCCAGTTGGTGGTGCCGAAGATGCCCTTGATGTTGGCACCGGCGCCCTGAGCCATGAGACGCGAGTAAAGCGGCACAACGATCTGGAAATCCTTGCCGTTGACCTGCTTGTCGCGCAGACCGAACTGAACCGCCTGGGTCAAGGAATTGATCATGTCCTTGCCGTAGTGGTTCAGAATCAGCACGTCCGCACCGGAGTTGAGAACCGGAGTGATGTACTGAGAGAAGTCACCGGCACCGAGAGGCGTCTTGACCAGATTGGCCGTCTGCCAGCCGAGGCCTTCGGTAGTGTTCTTGATCGACTCTTCCTGCGTCCAACCCCAGGTGTAGTCAGCGGTCAGGTGATAGGCGCGGCGTTCCTTACCCATCTCTGCCTCAAGCACAGGACCCAGCGCGGCGCCGGACATGTAGGCATTGAAGAAGTGACGGAAGCCGTAACGACGCCGGTCCTTACCGGTGGTGTCGTTAGAGTGGGTCAGACCGTTCATGAAGACGATGCCCATTTCCTGGGCCAGCGACTGCTGCGCGATGGCGACACTCGAGGAGGAACCGCCGGAGTACATGATCACGCCGTCTTTTTCGATCATGCGCTTAGCCGAAGCACGCGCGGCGTCGGCTTTCGTCTGCGTGTCACCGGTAACGTAGACAACCTTCTTGCCGAGGATGCCGTCACCCTTGAGCGAAACCGGCGTCATCGTGTTCAGCATGCCGCCGTCGCCTTCGCCGTTGATGTGCTTGACGGCGAGCTTGTAGGCGCGCAGTTCGTCCGCACCCTCGTCGGCATAGGCACCGGTCTGCGGCACGTTAAAACCGAAGGTTACCTCGGGGCCGTCACCCGGATTGTTCCGGAAATCCGCGCCGAAAGCGTTACGCATAAAGAAAGTCGGTGCCGCCAGGCCGGCCGCAAGAGCCGTACCGCCCTTCAGTACGCCGCGCCGACTCACACCTCTTTTAATTTCATCCATTTCTAACCTCCCTAGGTCGTCTTGTTTTATCGCCAAACGAAGCCATTCGGCGATCGCCAGCCGATGCACTTTGGGCATCTATAGGGCATCATGAGCCAGTTAAGTCAAAACGACAATAATATATTGATACTATTAGGTTTTTTTGTAAAAATACACAAACCGATACTGCAAGACGTGTAAAATCTTTATCTTGCGCTGCACAAATACGAAGAAAAAGAGACTGTTAGACTATGGCCCGCGCCCCGATCGGATTGAAATTACGAGAGCGCCGCAAGGCCTTGGGCGTCACACAGACCGCTCTGGCGGCAAAGGTTGGCGTCTCTCCCTCCTATCTCAATCTGATCGAGAGCGAGAAAAGAAACATCGGCGGAAGCCTTCTGAAACGCCTCGCGGGCGAGCTTGGCATCCGCATGGAGGAATTGGACGGTGCCGCCGACCGGCGCCTGATCGACGACCTGGGAGAGATCGCCGCCTCGCCGACCTTTCAGAACCTCAAAGTGTCCCCGCAAAGCGCCAGCGAGCTCGTGGGCCGGCACCCCGACTGGGCGCGTGCATTGGCCGTGCTCTATCGCACCTATATGGACCGGGACCAGACGGTGATCGCCCTGGCCGACCGGCTCAATCAGGATCCTTTTCTTGCCGCCGCGGTGCACCGCATGCTCACCAACGTCGCTTCGATCCGCTCGGCCTCCGAAATTTTGGAATCCGTGCCGGACATCGAGCCGGATCAGCGCCAGAGGTTCCACAACATCCTCTTGACCGAGAGCGACCAGCTTTCCAGTGTCGCGGAGGGTCTGGCGGCCTTTTTCGACAAAGGCGTGGCCCCAACCCGCTCAATCTCACCGAACGAGGAGATTGACGACTTTCTGCAGGAACACCGCAGTTACTTTCCCGAGCTCGAAACCGCCGCCGAAGCCCTGGCGGCGAGCATGCAGTTGGAGGAGGTCGGTGTCGTTCCGGCCTTGAGCGAACTGCTTGAACAGCGTTACGGCGTTACGATTGAAGTCTCCGCCCGGATCGGAAATCAAACCGTCGGCAATGCGTTGTCGGATGATAACCCTGCTATCGCCAACCGGCTTACTCTCGCGGACGCGGCACCGTCCTCGAGCCGCCGCTTCCTGCTGGCCCGCGCCGCTGCGGAACGCGCTCTTGCCGAGCCCATTACCGAGATTATCGACAAGGCCACCGTCCTGACCTCGGGCGAAGCACGACGGCGCGCAAGCCGCGTGCTGGCCTCCTATGCCGCCGCCGCCATACTCCTGCCCTATGACCGCTTTCTCGAACAGGCCGTAAGCTTGCGCTATGACATCGAACGCCTGCGCTACAGCTTCGATGTCAGCCTGGAACAGGTTTGCCATCGCTTGATCACCTTGCGCAAACCTGCGGCGGAAGGCATTCCCTTCGCCTTCATGCGCGTCGATCCTTCAGGTTATGTCTCCAAGCGCTATACCCTGCCCGGCCTGCCGATCCCACGCTATGGCGGCGCCTGCCCGCTCTGGCCGGTTTACCGTGCTTTCCAGACGCCCGGCATGGTCAACTGCAGCCTCGCGGCCTTTCCCAACAACGACCGCTTCCTCTTCGTGGCTTGCGCGGTCGAAAAGGGCGCCAGCGCTTACGGGCAGCATCGCCCTCTGCTCTCCATCATGCTGGCCTGCGAGGCGCTTTACGCCGACCAGACCGTTTACGGCGAAGGCTTGAACCTCACCGCGAGAGAGCGAATGCTATCGGTCGGACCGACTTGCCGGCTCTGCGTCCGGGAAGACTGTGCCCACCGGCAGGAGGAACTGATCGTCGCGACATAAACCGCCCGGGCGAAAAGCACTTACCCCATGTCGCGGGCGACAACGCCCGTCAAGCAACCAACCGCACCCGCGGCCTTGCGCAACTCGAACATCGGCGTTTCGACCACCTCGATACCGAGCCCCTCATACCACGCGCGTGTGAGGTCGTTACCGCCAGGCATCAGGATTTTGCCGGGCGCAAGCGTCACGAAGTTCATTGCCCTGTTGGCTTGCGCGGCGTCCTCGTCAGGCAGGAACTCCACGCGGAACCCGTGCTCGCGCAGCAGCATCACCGCGGCGTGGGGTGTACGCCGGGGCCAGGCGATCGCCAGATCGCGGTCGGCAATCCGCAGCATGCCCATCAGGTGCATGGTCCCGAAGGGCATATCGACCGAGGTTAAGGCAATACCGAGCTCCGAAAACAACTGCTCGATCTGTTCGATCGCCGCCTGGTTGGTGCGCAGTCCCCGGCCGATAATCGCCTGTCCGGCATCGAGCCATATAAGGTCCGCACCCTCGAAGGTCGCGCTTCCCGTCAAGGTCCGCAGGATAGGCACGGAAGCAGAGGCGAGAGCCTGCGCCGTCGCCACCTCCTCTCCGGCGCGCACCGTCGAAGCCGGCCGCGCCAGAACAGCACCCTGAGGCGTCATAACGAAAAGATCCGCACAGAACATCCGGTTCGGCGTCGGCGCGGCAACCGGCGGCGTGGTCAGCACTTCAACACCAGCATTTCGATAGGCTTCGGAGAGCTGATCGTGCTCCTCCTGAGCCCTGGTCAAATCAAGAGCCTCAAGCTGCTGCGCCGCGTTGAAATCGTTGACCGCAATCTCGGAACCAGGCCGGCAAAGGAGCACGGTGCGAAGCGGCCGCCATTCGCTGTCGATCCCACCGCGCCAAAGGGCGCCGATCTCCTGAACATGACTGGCGCTGCGCTGAGACCAGCCGGCCCCGCCGTAGGCCGCAGAGTCGAAGGTTGATTTGTCCGTCAAGGTTCCGCTCTCAAGCCCCACCGCAACCAAGCTCGCCCTCTCGCCGAGCTTTTCCTGATAAAGCTTGATAAGACGGCCGCTGCCTCTTTGCAAAAGGCTTTCGTTGAAACGGGCGCGAAAGACCGCGTCACAATCATCGCCGGAATGCTAGTGAAAAGCAGCTTTCTGCAGAGAGATGTTTCTATTCTACGCCAGAGGCAATAGACTGAAGAAAAGGGCCGCAAAGGCCTGGAAGAGAGGGGAAACGGGGAAACGTCGTGGCCACCAAGGTATTGATCGCCGAAGACGAAAAGAACATCGTTGAATCGCTCAGCTTTATCCTGAAGCGAGAAGGCTACGAGGTTTCAGCCGTGTTCGACGGTGGTCTTGTGGTCGATTCTCTCAAATCCAGCCCACCCGATATCGTGATCCTCGACGTCATGCTGCCGCAGACCAACGGTTTCGAGATCCTGAAACAGGTCCGTGGCACACCACAGCTTGCCGGGTTGCCGGTCATCGTGATCACCGCCAAGGGTCAGTCCCAGGACCGCGACACCGCCGCCAACCTGGGTGCCGACGCCTTCATGAGCAAGCCCTTCTCGAACAAGGATATTGTCGCCGAGGTCAAAAGGCTGACCTCGGCCTAACACGACACTCATACCAAGCGTGATGAAACTCGATCCCTGGTATCAGCCCTCGACTTTCCAGGTTCCACCGTCCAGCAGCAGCTCTCCCAGATCCTCGCGGGACAGGGGCGTGAAGGCGTTTCGGGCCTCCTGGTCGGTGCTGTAGTCGTTCACCGGATCGCAGTAGAGCACACCCAACGCGGTCGGTAGCCGGCTGTCTTCCATCTGCGAAAGCGCGCAGGCCAGCGCCCAGTTCGTCTCGTCGTGGATGGTGGCCAGCTTCTCGGCATCGCCGCCTTCTTCGGTCAGCTCCATACGGCCGCTGCGGCTATCGAAGACAAGACCCTTGTCCCGCTCCTTGCCGAAGACCAGCGGTTCGCCGTGGGTCACCCGGATGGTCTTCTCAACCGATTCCGCCTTGGTCGCCATGCCGGCCCAGACCGCGTCGTTGTAGACGATGCAGTTCTGGAAAATCTCGACCAGGGACGCGCCCTTGTGCGCCTGGGCGCGGGTCAGAGCTTCCGGCAGGTGATCCTGCAAGGTATCCGCCGAACGGGCGACGAAACGCGCGCCGGCACCCAATGCCATCAGCGCCGCATTGACCGGCCGGTCGACCGAGCCGCCAGGCGTTGAGGGCGAACGCGTACCGACAGATGAAGTCGGCGAATACTGTCCCTTGGTCAGACCGTAGATGGCGTTGTTCAGCAGCAGCAGATTGAGATCCATGTTCCGCCGCAGGGCATGCAGCAGGTGGTTGCCACCAATGGAGAGAAAATCGCCGTCGCCGCCGACCACCCAAACGTCCAGTTCCGGGTTGGCAAGCTTTACGCCGGTCGCCACCGCCGGCGCCCGGCCGTGGATGGTATGGAAGCCATAGCTGTCCACATAGTAAGGAAAGCGCGCCGCGCAGCCGATGCCGGAGACGAAGACCACCTCATGCGGCGGACGGCCGATCTTAGCGAGCGTCGCGCGCACCGACTTCAGGATCGCATAGTCACCACAGCCCGGGCACCAGCGCACTTCCTGATTGGTCGTGAAATCCTTGGGCGTCAGAACCTGGTTCATGCCACGCCTCCGTTATCTTTTTCCATAGCCGCACGGATCGCCGTCTTGACGGTTTGAACCTTGAAGGGCTTGCCGGTCATCTGATTGACCCCTTCCGCCGGGATCAGGAACTCCGAACGCAGCAGGCGGCGCAGTTGCCCGCCATTCATCTCAGCCACCAGCACGTGGTCGAAGCCACGCAGCAATTCTTCCAGGCCCGGTGCCAGGGGCGCGAGATTCCTCAGGTGGATGTGCGCGACCTCCAGTCCCTCGGACAGCAGTTCTTTCACAGCAGCATTAAGCGCGCCATAGGTCGAGCCCCAGCCGACCACCGCGACCTTGCCGCGCTCCACGCCGCGTTCGACCTTCACCGGCGGGAGGATATCGGCGATCCGCGCGATCTTCTCGGCCCGCAGGTCGGTCATGGTCTGGTGGTTGTCCGGGTCGTAGGAGATATGCCCGCTGCCATCGGCCTTTTCGATACCGCCGATCCGGTGATGCAGTTCCGGCGTACCCGGCTTGACCCAAGGACGCGCCAGGGTCTTCTCGTTGCGCTGGAAAGGCTGAAAGCCCTCCGGATCGGTCCGGAATTCCGGATTGATCTCCGGCAGTTCCGAAACATCGGGAATGCGCCAGGGTTCGGCCGCATTGGCGATATAGCCGTCAGCCAGCACAATGACCGGCGTCATATAGCGGATGGCGATGGCCGCCGCGTCGATCATGGCCTGGAAGCACTCCGCTGGGGTCGCCGGGGCCAACACCGCGCAGGGTGCCTCGCCGTGACGGCCATAGAGCGACATGGCCAGATCGGCCTGCTCCGCCTTGGTCGGCATACCGGTCGAAGGGCCGGCGCGCTGCACATTGACCACCACCAACGGCAGCTCGGTCGCAATCGCAAGGCTAAGGGCTTCCGACTTCAGCGCGATGCCGGGCCCCGAAGATCCGGTTACCCCCAGAGCGCCGCTGTAGGACGCACCAATCGCGGCCGCCGCGGCAGCGATTTCGTCTTCGGCCTGAAAAGTGACAACGCCCTTGCTGCGCAGCTTGGCCAGCGCATGAAGCAGGCCCGAAGCCGGCGTAATGGGATAGGAGCAATAGGCCAGCTTGATACGTGCGCAGCAGGCTGCAGCGGCCAGGCCCTTCGCCATGGCGTCGATGCCGGTGATGCTGCGATAGAGGCCGGGCTCGAAGCTGGCTTCCAGCGGCTGCCCTACCACGTCACGACCGATCTCCATGGTCTCGCCGAAAGCGTGACCGGCGTTCAGCGCCGCCAGGTTGGCCGCGGCGACCTGAGGAAGCTTCGCGAACTTTTCAGCGATCCATTTCTGCGTTTCGGCGCGCTTGCGGTCGAACATCCAGAAGGTCAGGCCCAGCGCCCAGAAGTTTTTGGCCCGGTCCGCCTCTTTCTTGCTGGCGCCAGTTTCGGCCACCGCCTCGCCGCAACGCTTCGCGATGTCGATTTTCAACAGCTGATAGGCCGCCAGACTGTCGTCTTCCAGCGGATTTTGCTCGTAGCCCGCCTTGGCCAGGTTGCGTTTGGTGAAAGCGCCCTCGTCCAGGATGATCAGGCCGCCGTCGCGCAGATCCGTCAGATTGGTCTTCAGCGCCGCCGGATTGAAGGCGACCAGAGCATCGATGCTATCGCCGGGCGTCAGGACCTTGGGGCCGCCGAACTGAATCTGGAAAGCGGAAACGCCGAAGGTGGTGCCGACCGGCGCCCGGATTTCCGCCGGAAAGTCCGGAAAGGTGATCAGGTCATGTCCGCTCAGCGCGGCCGATTTGGCGAACTCCGCGCCCAGAACCTGAACGCCGTCGCCGGAATCTCCGGCAAACCGCACCACGACGCGCTCGGGCGCCGCGCGCTCGACCATAGAAACCGCGGCCTGACTACCCATGAGCAGGCCTCCCAATCAAGTCTTGCAACAGCATGTTTCCACCTCTGAAAACCGACCGTCTCTTTGAGATCTCTTCGATCCGAAAGCGGCCGTCCGATCTTGGCTGCACATAAAACCCAAAACCGCCGCGCCTTCAACTCACGATCGCGCAGTGGTCCTATGCAGAACGGGCAGATATGGCCCGTCTGCGGATCAAATTCACGGCGCCAGCGCCTGGCCGGCACCCAATCGGCCGCAATAAATGCATTCCTCCGCGCCAAAGGCCAGAATAATTTCACATAACCAGTGCGATTTTATTTTTATATCACACTAAATATATGTTTATTAATTCTGAAACCTCGATCCGCGAAAAGAATTTGCCACAGTCCGGCGCTCGGAGATCCCACCGAACGCCTTGCTTTTCTCGCTAGCATACTAACGATTAAAATTGCACAAAACAAGGCAATAATTTATTGTTATAATTGAGTATATTAAGAAGAAACCGTGAAATTTTTCGTGTACGAAATCTGCTTCAATCGTAGAGCTTGCGCAGCAGGCGGATCAGTGTCGCACGCTCTCGGATGTTCAACGGCTTGAGGGTTTCGCGGGAAATCTGCAGGCCGAGCGGAATCGCAGCCTGCACCACCTCTTTCCCCTTTTCAGTGAGCTCGACGAAGTGTTTGCGACCGTCACGGGGATCGGGGCGGGTCTGGATCAGGGATCGCGCAGAGAGCCGGTCGACCACACCCTTGATGGTCGCCACGTCCATAGCCGTCTGCCGGCCCAGCTCGTTTTGCGGTAGCGGCCCCTTTTCGTGCAGTTTGGCAAGCACCGCGAAACGGGTCGGGGTCAGTTCTTCCAGCATCAGGCCCGAGAAAATCGTGCCGTGTTTCTGAGACGCCACCCGCAACATGAAGCCGATCTGCTCCTCAAGCAGATAACCGTCAACTGCCGCGTCGAGCGCCGCATCCCCTTCACGCTTGGTCATTCGCCACTCTACCTGCTTTGCTTAGGCAGAGCCTGTTACACCCTTTAGAGGCCCCACCTCAAGGCCGCCGTGTGCACCGGCGCATCCCAAAGGCTGAGCATCTCGTCATCCGCTTTGGTCAGGGTGATGGAACAGCCGGCCATATCGAGGGACGTGCAGTAGTCGCCGACCAGGGAGCGTGCGATACTCAGGCCGCGGTCCTCGCAGAGCCGCCGCGCCGCCTCATACATGAGGTAGAGCTCCATCTGCGGGGTCCCACCCATACCGTTCACCAGCAGGATCACGGGATCGCCGGATTTGGGCTCGGTCTGCTCGCAGATAGCCGCGATCATCTCCTCGGCCAGAGCATTCGCTTCCATGACCTGGACCCGCCGACGGCCAGGCTCGCCGTGGATCCCAACGCCCATCTCCATCTCATCATCGCCCAAGTCGAAGGTCGGCTTGCCCGCAGCCGGCACCGTGCAGCTGGTCAAGGCAACACCCATGGTTCCGGTTGCCGCGTTGACCCGGTCGCCCAGCGCCTTACAGGCAGCAAGATCCGCGCCGCCTTCCGCAGCGGCGCCCACGACCTTCTCGACGATCACCGTGCCCGCCACGCCGCGTTTGCCCTGGGTATAGAGCGAATCTTCCACGGCCACATCGTCATTGGTCAGCACAGTCTCCTGGGTGCCCTCGAACATCTCCGCGGCCATCTCGAAGTTCATGACGTCACCGGAGTAATTTTTGACGATGAAGAGCACGCCCGCCCCCGCATCGACCGCCTGAGTCGCCGCCAGCATTTGGTCCGGGGTGGAAGAGGTGAAAACCTCGCCCGGGCAGGCCGCATCCAACATGCCTTGCCCAACGAAACCCGCATGCAAAGGTTCGTGGCCGGATCCGCCGCCCGAAATCAGCGCCACCTTACCCTGGGGCGTCCCGCCCGCACGGGTCACGAACTTCGGCTCCCAATGCACCGAAACGATATCGCTGTGGGCCGCGCCGAAACCACGCAAGCTGTCGTTCAGAACTTCGTCCACGCTGTTGATGAGCTTTTTCATCTTCTTGTTCCTCCCTTTAGGACCTGTCGCGTCACTCGCCCTCGCGCGCGAGAGCGATCATCCGGTCGGCGACTTCCTGAATAGCGTCGGCGAGGCGATCCTGCTTCGCCGAGTCCTTGAACTGCGGCAGTTCGATCATGACGATGCGTTTGCCTGAAAGCTGTTCCGACTCCAGCGCCGCCGCCTGATTTGGATGGGCAATGCGATAGGCATCCAGGAAGCTCTCCCGCTCCTCCGGCGAGAAGTGGCAGATCTTGAAGATCGAGGCCACGTGGGGCGCTGGCAGCGGCACCCGGAGCGCCGGGTTGGTAATCTGTGAGACGAAGCTCTTGTGAGTCCCCAGAGCCTTGGCGATGCGCTGGCGCGTGCCGGATGGGCGGCGGTCGATGTATTCCCGCAGCAACTGCTTGTAGGTGGCCACCGACTGATCCGCAGCCGCTTTGACGCCTGCGTTGTTCCGGTTCGCGGGTTCCGGCTTCGGATCAGCCATAGCGGCTCACCGCGAGCTTGACCCGGCCGATCTGCGCGGGCGCTACGGAGAGACGCCGCAGGCCGCAGTCGAGCAAAGCCGGGATGCAATCGGGGCTGGAGGCCATGTCGCCGCAGAGACTGACCTCGGCACCCTTGCAAGCCGCGGCCTCGACGGTCCGTCGGATCAGTTCGAGAACCGCCGGATTTTTGGGGTCTGCCAGCTTGGTCACCGCCGGGTTATCCCGGGCACAGGCGGTCGTGTATTGAATGAGATCATTGGAGCCGATCGAATAGAAATCCACGTTGAAGCGCTCCGCCATCAGAGCGGCGGCAGGCACCTCGATCATCATACCCAACTGCGGCCGGGCATGCGCAAGCCCTTCGCCCGCCAGCTCCGTCAGCGCTTCTTCCAGCAGGGCGCGCGCCGCCTCGACCTCTTCCGGAACCGTGACCATAGGCAACATGATCTTCAGCTTGCCCAGTCCTGCTGCACGAGACAGCGCCCGCAGTTGAATCTTCAAGATTTCCGGCTGCATCAGCGAAAGCCGCAGGCCACGCAGCCCCAGGAAGGGATTCGCCTCGTCATCGACAGTCACACCGGGAATGGGCTTATCGCCGCCAGCGTCCAGGGTCCGGATGATCACTGGACGCCCTGCCGCCCAGGTCATGATGTCCCGGTAAACATCGAACTGCCGCGCCTCGTCCGGCAGGATGCCCTCAGAGAAGAGGAACTCCGTCCGGGTCAAACCGACCCCGTCACAGTGTTCGACCGGCACCTCCGCAAGCCCGCGCGGGTCATCCACATTGACGAGGATCTCGACCGGTTCGCCCGCAGCCGTTACCGCGGCTTGCGCGACCAAGCCGTCCGCCTGCCCGTCATCCTCGGCACGCGCCTGGAGCCGGCGGCCGACCGTCTCCAGCGTCGTCGTTCTGGGCGCGAGGATCAACCGTCCTTCTTCCGCATCCAGCACCGCCGCACAGGCGTTTTGCAACTCGTCCAGAGAGCTTTCCAAACCCACGATCAACGGAATACCCCGGGCCCTGGCCAGGATCGCGACGTGACTGGTTGGGCTGCCGCCGCAGATCGCCGCACCCCGGTAGCGCTTCCAATCCAGTTCGAGAAAGCGCGAGGGCGTCAGATCCCGTGCGACGATAATATCGCCGTCCAACTGCGGCGCCGCTGACGGCGCAGCTTCACCATGTAACGCCGCTGCCACACGCTCCTTGAGATCCGCCAGGTCGTCCGCGCGCGCCTGAAAGTAACTATCCTCGCCTGCCCGGTACTCGGCGATCTCCCCATCGATCACCTCCTGCCAGGCCCAGTCGGCAGCCTTGCCAGACTCAATAGCCGTAAAGACCGGCGCCAGCAGATCCTCGTCCTCCAGCAGCGCGGTCTGAAACTCCAGAATCTCGGCGCCCATCTCGTCCTGGGACTCGGCCAGCGCGTTCAACTCTGCTGCGGCACGGCCGATAGCCTCCTTGAAAGCGGCCAGTTCCTGCGCCGGCGCGCCGGCCTGCCGCGTAAGCTCCGCGGCGTTTATCAGACGCACAGCACGTCCGATGACGAGCCCCTCGGCCGCCGGAACGCCGGCTATGACGCGCTGCTCCTTCAGCTCAGATATCTGGCCTTCAGGCATCAAAATCCCGTTCGATCAAATCCACCAGAGCGGCAACAGCCGCTTCAGCCTGCGCGCCTTCCGCGCGGATATGGAGCACCTCGCCGTGCCCGACCTTCAGCTTCATCACAGCATTGGGGGACTTGGCGTTGACCCACTTCCCTTCTTCGCCAGCGCGGATTTCCAAGGTCGCGTCATGGCTCTTGGCGAGCTTCGTCAGTTTGACCGCCGGCCGCGCATGCAGACCGGTCGGATCCTGAACGGTCGCCTGACCGCTGGCGGAGGCCACGGCGTTCGCGGCCGGTGCTTCCGGAGAATCGGTCATGACAAAAACTCCTCCGCCGTCGCGCGCACCTCGTCCAGAGAGCCTCCGCCGGCCGCTTCCGTCGCCGCCATCACCGCGCCTTCCACGATGGGGGCATTGCAGATAACGATCGCTTTCTGGCGCGCCTCATCCATCATCTCGATGGCCATTTCACTGTTGGTCTCGGCGCCGCCCAGATCCACGAGCATGGCCACGCCCTTCTCGCCGAAGACCGAATCGATAGCCTCCTGGATCTTTCCGACATCCGTGCCCAGGCCGCCATCCGCATTGCCGCCGCAGTAGGCGACCTTGACTTCATCGCCAACCATTTCCCGCACCATATCAGCGGTTCCCTTCGCGACATGGGGCGAGTGGGAGACAATCACGATGCCAACGAAACTCGACATAGACTTACTTACCTTCGATGACGTCACAAACAGCATGGATGAGCAGAGCCGAAGAGCGCGCGCCCGGGTCCAGATGCCCGACAGATCGCTCTCCCAGGAAAGAGGCGCGGCCCTTGGTGGCCTTCATGTCCTTGGTCGCGGCCAGCCCGGCATCGGCCGTCGCCCGAACGGCATCCGGATCGAACTCTTCAGCGGCCTTCAGCAGCTCAGCGACCGGCAAAAGCACCTCCAGCATGGTCTTTTCACCGGCCTGAGACTTTCCGCGTTTCATGACGGCCTCGACCCCAGCCTGGAAAGCGGTTGCGTAATCGCCAATGCCGCTCGCGTTCTCAGGCATCGCCTTGCCCATGGACATCAAGAGCGACCCATAGAGCGGCCCCGAAGCGCCGCCGACCGACATCACAAGAGTCATACCGGCCTTTTCCAACGCCTTGCCGGGCGGGAGCTCGGCAATGCTCTCCGCCGCCACCGCGAGAGCCTCGAAGCCGCGCTTCATATTGATACCGTGGTCACCGTCCCCAATCGCCTGATCCAGTTCGGTCAGTTCCTCCGCATGGGCCAAGACCATTGCCGAGGTCCGACGGATCAGCTTCTTGATTGCCTCAGGTCCCATAGACCGCTTCCTCCTTCATGGCCGGCTCGAGTGGATCCATGCGCCTGCCGTCGCCGTCAAAAAACAGCGCCGCGCCCTCGCGCACAGCAATAGCCACCTCGTCGCCTTCCTTAAGACTGGCTGCATCGCCGAGCAGGGCATGCAGATGTTGTCCGTGCAATTCAAGCAGAATCACGGTTTCGACACCCAGATGCTCGACATTGATCACCTTGGCCGACGCCCCACCGGCCTGTCCCAATGTGATGTCTTCCGGGCGGACCCCCAGGGTCTCAGCGCCAGGCGGAACAGCAAGTACCTCCAGAAGGCCTGGCGCCAGCAGGTTGATCTGCGGGCTGCCGAGCCTTTGCGCCACATAGACGCTTTCCGGCTTTTCGTAGACTTCCCGCGGTTCGCCGATCTGCACCAGATCGCCATCGCGCAGCACACCGATCCGGTCGGCCAGAGTCATGGCCTCAAGCTGGTCGTGGGTTACATAGAGAATGGTCGCACCAAGATCCCTTTGGATGCGTTTGAGCTCGACCCGCAGATCCTCCCGCAGCTTGGCATCCAAAGAGGACAAGGGCTCATCCATCAGAAAAACCGTCGGGGTGCGCACCAGGGCCCGGCCGATGGCCACCCGCTGCATTTCACCGCCGGATAGCGCAGTTGCCCGATTGTCCAGCTTATGGTCGATGCGCAGCAGGCTGGCAATTTCGCGCACGCGGCTTTCGATTTCACTCTTCGTCAGATTCTGCCCTGGCGCCTTCAAAGGAAAGGCCAGGTTCTCGAAGACGCTGTAATGGGGATAGAGGGAATACTGCTGGAATACGAAGGCCACATTGCGTGCCGACGTCGGCGTGCTGGTGACGTCCTGCCCGTTGATCGAGACCGTTCCTTCATCCGGTTTTTCCAGGCCCGCGATCAAGCGCAAGGTGGTGGTTTTACCGGCGCCGGTCGGACCCAGCAGCACGACGAACTCGCCATCCCCAACGGTCAGGTTCAGGTTCGTGACCGCGGCGGTTGCGCCAAAAGACTTGGAGACACCGGTGAGTGCGATCTCAGCCATGCGCGCCTCCCGCCATCAGCTCGGAGGCAACTGCGCGATCGGTCAGGGAATCGAACACCACGATCTTATCGGAATCGAAATTCAGGCCGACCGTCTCACCGTCCTTGACCCGCAGGGTGTTCGGCGCACGCACGCGCAGCCGGCCTGAATCCGTGTCCACCGTGATCAGTTGCCTGGTGCCCATGTATTCGACGCCGAAGACCCGGCCGCGCAACGCGCCCTGATCGGAGATATGAATGTGCTCCGGCCGCGCACCGATGATGGCCTCCGGCGCGGCCAGCGCTTCATGCAGGCGTGGCACCGCGATGCGCGAACCCTTGACCTGAACGCTCGCGCTGCCGGCCTCCAGGCCACCTTCGCCCGAGATGAAGTTCATGGCCGGAGAACCGATGAAGCCGGCCACGAATCGCGTCGCCGGGCGGGCATAGACTTCCGACGGCGGGCCGATCTGCAACACCTCCGCGTTGTTCATGATGCAGATGCGGTCGGCCATGGACATCGCCTCGATCTGGTCGTGGGTGACGTAGACCGTCGTCGCCTTGACTCTCAGGTGCAGCAGGCGCAGCTCCTCGCACATCAGCTCCCGGAACTGCGCATCCAGTGCGCCCAGTGGTTCGTCCATCAGGAAGGCCTTAGCCCGGCGGATGACCGCGCGGCCCAGCGCCACCCGCTGCCGGTCACCGCTCGACAGACCGCCAACCGGGCGGTCCAGCAGGTGATCGATCTGCAGCATGCGCGCGACCTCTTCGGTGCGCTCCCGGATTTCCTTCCGTGGCCGACCTTCCATGCGCAACGGAAAGGAAATGTTCTTGCGCACATTCATGTGCGGATAGAGCGCGAAGAGCTGGAACACGAAGGCGATGTCGCGTTCACCGCCACGCTTGTGGGTCACATCCTCACCGTCGAGGAAGATCTTTCCGGCGGTCGGCAACTCCAGTCCTGCGATCATGCGCAAGGTCGTGGTCTTGCCGCAGCCCGACGGCCCCAGCATGACAAAGAACTCGCCATCGTTGACCGTGAAGGAAGAATCCCGGACGGCGGTGAAGTCGCCGAAGGCCTTGCGGAGATTTTCGATGCGGATCTCAGCCATGTCCTCTTACCACCTCAATCAGGAAAATGACTGACGACGACGAAGCCGACCGTGCCGGTCAGGATCACCGCGAAGGAGTAGCCGAAGAGCGCGATGGAGAAGGGCTGCATCAGCATGAAGATGCCCAGTGCGATCAGCACGGTCGCGAAGTTCTCCCAGGGCCCGCGTTTGAAGAAGCGCCCCAGACCCTGCGAGGCTTCCTTCCTGTCGTTCTGCTGGCTCATTTGCGCACGGCTCCGAAGGTAATGCCCCGCAGCAGTTGGTTGCGCAGAAGCACGGTGAAAAAGACGATGGGCAGCAGAAACAGCGTGGTGCCGGCGGCGACCGCGGGCCAGTCCAGCCCGCCCTCGCCGATGATGATCGGGATAAAGGGCGGCGCGGTCTGCGCGTTGCCGCTGGTCAGCAGCAGGGCGAAAGCATACTCGTTCCAGGCGAAGATCAGGCAGAAGATGGCCGTGGCAGCGATACCCGAGCGCGCCTGCGGCAGAACCACTTTCCAGAAAGCCTGCAGCCGTGTGTAACCATCGACAACCGCCGCCTCTTCGTATTCCCGCGGAATCTCGTCGATGAAGCCCTTGAGCAGCCAGACCGCCAGCGAGACATTAACCGCGGTGTAAAGCAGGATCATGCCGAGCGCTGTATCCGACAGCCCAAGCGTTCGGTACATGAGATAGATCGGAATGGCGACCGCAATCGGCGGCATCATCCGGGTTGAGAGGATGAAGAACAGCAAGTCGTCCTTCAGCGGCACTTTGAAGCGCGAGAAGCCGTAGGCCGCCAGAGTTCCCAGAAAGACCGCCAGGAAGGTCGAGCCGAAACCGATCACGATGGAATTCATATAGCGGTCGAGGAAGCGCGAAGGACCGACGATCACCATGTTGCGCTTGCGCACGATCTCGTCGTACCAGGTCTCCGCCGGTCCCAGGCTCTCGATGTATTCATCGGTCTGACGCGACCGCGTGGTGAAGAGGTTGACGTAGCCCTCAAGGCTTGGCTCGAAAACCACCTTGGGCGGATAGGAGATGGAGTCCGGCGGCGACTTCAGACTGGTGGCCAGGATCCAGACCAGCGGGATCAGGGTGACGAGCGCATAGGCAATCACCAGGACCCCCGCCAGCCACTTACCCCGGCTGGAACTCTCGACGACCGAATGGGCCTTGGTCGTCGCGGCAGATGTTGTGGCGACGCTGCTCATTGCTTCACCTTGTTCAGGGCTTTGACGTAGATGTTGCCCAGGCCGAAGACGGTTACGAAGAGGATCACCGCGAAGGCCGAGGAGTAGCCGGTGCGCCACTTCTCAAAGGCTTCGCGTTTGAGATTGATGGAGGCAACCTCCGTGGTCGAACCTGGTCCGCCCGAGGTCAGTTCCACCACCATGTCGAACATCTTGAAGTTCTCGATCCCGCGGAACAGCACCGCCAGCATCAGGAAGGGCATGATCCGCGGCAGCGTGATGTACCAGAACTTCTGCCAGGCATTGGCACGGTCGATCTCGGCGGCCTCGTAAAGGTACTCGGGGATGGATCGCAGGCCGGCCAGACACAGCAGCATGATGTAGGGCGTCCACATCCAGGTATCGACGATGATGATCGACCAGGGCGCCAGATCCACCGAGCCGATCATGTCGATCGGTCCGACCGCCACGAAGAGATTAATGATGTAGCTGAAGATGCCGGTCTGCGGCTGATAGAGATAAGTCCAGAAGGTGCCCACCACCGCCGGCGAGAGCATCATGGGGATCAGGATCACCGTGGTCCAAAAGCTCGCGCCTTTGAAGTTACGGTTGATCAGCAGCGCCAGGCCCAAGCCGATCAGGACCTGGATCACCATGGTCCAGACCACGAAGTGAGCGGTCGCCTGCAGGTAACCCCAGATATCCTCGTTTCCCAGCAGGCGTTCGTAGTTGCGAGTCCCGACCCAGTCGATGGGGCGTCCGGGCCGGTTGGCGCGGTAATTGGTGAAGGAGAGATAGACCGTCCAGATCAGCGGAAAGATATTGATCGCCAGCAGCAGGATGATCGTCGGCGAGATGAAGAGCCAGGCAATGGCCCGGTCCGACAGGCCGCGGACCGACTGCACCACCGCGCCGGGTGTTGCCTGGGCCGCGCTCTGGGCGACCCGTTCGGTCAGGCTATCCTTGTGCCGATCCGTCATGACGTCCTTCTGCAGATCCGGTTTTAAGACAAAGTGGTTCCCCGGACCGGCCGGATGATTGATCCGGCCGGCCTAGCTTAACACGCAAAGGGAACCTGATTTGCTGGGCTTTAGACGCGTTTGTCCTAAAGCTTGCCGTCGTCTTCGAAGACCTCGGTCCAGTCGACGATCAGCTTATCGAGCGCCTCCTGAGCCGTCCCCTTGTCGGCGACGACATAGTCATGCACGCGCTTCTGCATGGATTGGAGCAACTCGGCATAGGTTGGCTCCTGCCAGAAGTCCTTCACCCCGTCCATGGCCTTCAGGAAGTCTGCGGCGAAGGGCGCTGTGTTGGGGAAGTTAGGATCGTTGAGCACGTCCACATGGCAGGAATAGCCGCCCAGCGACCACCACTTCTTCTGCACGTCGGACTTGGCGAACCACTTGATGTACTCCAGCGCCAGGTCCTTCTTGTCGGAGTAGGCCACCACGGAGATACCCTGTCCGCCCAGCGTGGAGGCCGCAACGTTCTGAGCGGGATTGACGAAGAAGCCAGATTTGTCGCCGCCCACGTCTTCATCCTTGGCGATGCCCGGGAAGAAGGCGAACCAGTTCATCTGCATAGCGACCTGGCCCGACTTGTAGGCGTCCAGATTAGCGACCATGTAAGCGTCCGAATGGCCCGGCGGGGTGCAGCATTCATAGAGCGACTTGTAGAACTCCAGAGCCTCGACAGCCTCCGGCGAGTTCACGTAGCCTGGCATATCGTAGGGCTTGTCCGGGTTCTCATACTCGAAGCCCCAGGAATACATCGCCGCGGTCACGCCCATGGTGATGCCTTCCGAGCCGCGCTCGGTGTAGATGCCCAGGCCGTAGACCTTTTTGCCGTCGATCTCGCGCCCCTGGAAGAACTCGCCAATGTTCTTCACTTCATTCCAGTTCTTTGGAACCTCCAGCTCGTGACCATACTTCGCCTTGAACTCTTCGCGCAGTTCCGGACGGGAGAACCAGTCCTTGCGGTAAACCCAGCCGAGCGCGTCGCCCATGGCTGGCAGCGCCCAGTAATTCGGTGAGCCCTTGGGCCAGGTGGAATAGGCGTGGACGGTCGCCGGGGCGAAGTCGTCCATGGAGATGCCTTCCTTCTCGAAGAAGTCGTTCAGCTTGATGTAATGGCCGTAGGTCGCAGAACCGCCGATCCATTGGCTGTCGCCGATCAGCAGGTCGCAGAGCTTACCGCCCGAGTTCAGTTCGTTGATGAAGCGGTCCGCGAAATTGGTCCAGGGCACGAACTCGTAGTTCATGGCGATCCCGGTTTCCGCGGTGAAATCCTTGCCCAGTTCCGCCAGGGCGTTGGCCGGATCCCAAGCCGCCCAGCAAAGGGTCAGCTCTTTCTCCTGCGCCTGGACCTCCTGGCTGTCCATTGCCGTCACCGCCGTCACGCTCAGCGCAGCCGCGGCCAAACAGGCTCCAAATCTCCGCATTCTTTCCTCCCTTGGGTCAGACCGGGCCCCATCGCAGCGATGAAGGACCTGGATCAGCCTCTCGTTCGTTTGATGAAGGAACGCACGTTCCTTCAGCGGCAGCCGAATCACTAAACCTGAGAGCGCTTATCCGCGCCGCAGACCGACGGCCCCGTTTGCCGCATTCTTAGCGTCGGCAGGCAAAACACTAAACTTATCACTAAACTTTTGTCAAACCGCTTTCGATATTGCGATGCAGCATAAATGGCTGTTTTATAGCTATCTTACACTATTTCTTGGTAAATTTTTGAACACCAGCTCACTAAACTTCAAGTTCAGTTTCTGAAATCATCCACTTTGCAGCCGCGGTCGGTTTAGCACTTCACCAGAAAGTTTAGTTATGCCTGCAGAGAGTCTCCGGAGGCGCACCACCCCTTGCTCTTCAGGCGTTTACTGTCCGGCGGATTTGGACCATGGTTCCCGCTCTCGCGAATCCGCAATCAAGGACTCCCCGGCATGAGCAGCACGCCCGTTACCCTCGACGACATCCAGGACGCCTTCGCGCGCATCAAGGAGAGGGTGCGGCGCACGCCGCTGCTCAGGACCCGCTTCATCCAGAACCCGCCCTGCAAGAATCCTCTTATGGTCAAGCTGGAGTGCCTGCAGGTCACCGGCTCCTTCAAGCCGCGCGGCGCCATGAACGCGGCGCTGCAGCTCAGCGAGGAAGACCTCAAGCGCGGCATCATCACGGCCTCGGGCGGCAATCACGGTCTCGGTGTCGCCTATGCCGGCTGGTCCCTGGGCGCAAAGGCCGTGATTTACCTGCCCACCTCGACCCCGGAAGCCAAGGCGGAAAAGCTGAAGGCCTGGGGCGCGGAAGTGGTGATCGAAGGTGACGTCTGGGATGACGCCAACGAGGCCGCCCTGGCCCGAGCCGAGCGCGAGGGCCTGACCTACATCCACGCCTTCGCCGACCCGGCCGTGATCGCCGGCCAGGGCACCATGGCGGTGGAGATGCTGAAACAGTCGCCGGGTCTGGATGCGATCGTCGTCGCCATTGGTGGCGGCGGCTTGATATCCGGCATCGCGACCGCCGCCAAGGCGCTGAAGCCGGAGATCAAGATCATAGGCGTCGAGGCCGAGGGCGCGCCCACCCTCAGCGAAAGCCTGCGCGCCGGCGAGCTCGTCACTCTGCCCGGGATCACCACCAAAGCCGGAACCCTGGCTCCCCGCCGCTCGGCCGAACGCAACTTCGAGATCATCCGCAAACATGTGGACGATATCGTGCTGGTCAGCGACGAAGAGATGCGCACAGCCGCTCAGTGGCTTTGGTTCGAGATGGGCCTGGGCGCGGAACTGGCCGGCGCCGCCTCCCTCGCCGCAGTGCAGGCCGGCAAGCTGGCCGCCAGCACGGTGGATCTGCCTGAAGACGCCCTGATCGCCACCATTGCCTGCGGCTCAGGCACCGACGGCATCGTCCTGCCGGGCTGAAGGATGCCGAAAGCTTCCGACGACGCGATCCTTGAACGGGTCCTGGAATTCGACGGCAAAACCACCGGATCTCTCGAATCTGCCTGCCGGTCGGCAGGGAAAGACTTTACTGGTTTCGACCAACTGCTCGAACTGGCGGCCAGCGCCGACACGCGCATGCAAATCGGCGCCACCTGGGCAATTCGTAAGCTGTTGGAGTTGGGCGCAGATATGAGCGCCGAAGAGCTCGAACGCTTCACCGAAACCGCCGCCGCCCAGACCGCTTGGGAAGCCCAACTCCACATCGCCCAGAGCATCCAGTTCCTCGAGAGCGCAAACCTGAACACAGGCGCGCTTGCCAAGACCCTCCACCCCTGGTGCGACGCCAAACGCCCTTTCCTGCGCGCCTGGGCCATCGACGCCATCTGCCAGCTGGCGCAGCGCGATCCAAGCCTTAACGAGACGGCGATGGAGCTGCTAACAAAAGGCGAACAGGACGCCGCCGCCTCGGTCCGCGCGCGCGTGCGGAACCTGCGGAAAGAAATCGAGCCGCAAGCCTAGTTTGAGTCGGCTTTAGCGGTCCGCGTTAATTACTTCGACTTCTTCACGCGCTGCGTTTTGAACTCGAGTTCTGCGATCTTCAGAACACCCGACTTCATCGATGCTTCGTGCGGGAACCGAGGATGCTGAAAAGTCATGCTGTGGCTAGCGATCTGATAGCTGAACTCACCTAACAGCTGCATCTCGTACAGCAACTTCGTTTCTTCGCTCTCGAACAATTCCGCGTCCTGCGGGAGCGAACGGAAGATGCAGTCACCCCCTTTGCCATCTCCCACCATCAGCAGGAAACCGAGATGCTTCCCCTCGGTATTCTGGATCGCGAAGGTCATTGTTCCACCAAGGGCTTCTGCAGGTTCCAATGCGCTTTTCCTTTGAGAGTCGCTTTGCGGCGAAACGCCGGCCGCTTGAGTGGAAGGTTGTTCGCGCTCCGTACAAGATGAGACGAGAAAAATGATTGCGGCAAGGATTGCAAAGATTTTCATACCGCCTCACCCCATCGCCCGGGTCTTTGCGACTGAAGCGGCCAATCCCTTCGCGACATCCTCAGCAATCCCGGAAGCCGCCATGGCCTCCAGGCCCGCCGCCGTAGTGCCGGCGTAGTCGATCATCTCCTTGATGTGATCCGCGGGCGAGGCCGCGCCTTCGGACATCATCGTTCCCGCGGCGAGAAAGAGCTGGCGCACGGCGCGCTCAGCCACCGGGAGCGCCACGCCTTCCGCCTCGGCGCAGTCCTGCAGGCACTTGGCGAAAAAGGCAACGAAGCCCGGCACCGGGCCGGTCATGGCGGTGAAGAATTCGATCTGGCTTTCCACGGCGATCTCATCGGTCACGCCGCAGGCCGCGAACAGAGCGGTCACCCGTCGCCGGTCTTTTTCTGTCACCTCTGCACTTGCCACCCAGGGCGAGTAGGCGAGGCTGTGCGCCGCCGCCGGACTGCTCATGGCCCGCACCACCCGACCCGCGCCGGTCAGCTCCTGCAGCCGCGCAATCGAGATCCCGGCCATGACCGAGACCACCAGCTTGTCAGGCGCCGTAATGCCGATCTCCGGGACCAGCGCCGGCGGCACGGATAGCAAAACGACGTCGCAAGCCTCGGCCAGCTCCTGATTGTCGGCCGTGACTTGCACGCCGGGCGCATCCTCGAAGCCCGCACGGCTGCCGCTGCGGTTGGAAATCCAGAGATTGTCCGGTGCGACCGCGTTCTTGGTCAAAAGAGCGCGCGCGATGGCACTGCCCAACATGCCGGAACCGCCCAGGATTCCAAGCTTCACGCCCTCAGCCATCATATGCGATTCCCGTTCCGTGGTTACATGGCGCCCCAGACGACGCGGGGCGGGCTCTGATCTTCCGCGCAGCCTATCACAAGCCCGCGCGCAATCGGAAACCCGCCCCGAAGCGATTTAGCCCTTTCCGCGCGCGGCGCCCTAAGCCGCCAGGCTCGACTTCATGTCCTCCATCGCCGCCGCCAACATGGGCTCCATCTGTTCCGCGGCCTCCGCCGGCAGGAGGTCCACGGTCCAGGTCATGGCGGTTCCGTCGCCAGCGGCTTCGATCTCCATCGATGCGGCATGGAATGCCATATTTAGCGGGGACTCCGTGATCGTATAGACGACGCGGCGCGCCTCCGCGTCGACCGTCACGATCTTCTCCTTCAGGCTCCCGCCCTGCGCCAGGCTACAAACGCGAGTGTCGCCGGTCAGCACGCTGTCGGAGACGAAGCCGATGAGCTTCGAGATTTCACCCACCTTCGACAGCTTCTCCCACACCTTTTCCGGTCCTGCCGCCACCTCAATCCTTTTCCGGATTGTCGCCATTTCTCATTCTCCTTCTTTTCTAGACGATTGTCTTGTTTTTCTTTTCTAGACGACTGTCTCGGATTCTGTCAAGCTGTGTCCCGAAACCGGAGATTCCTATGCCGCGCAAGAAAAGCTATTCCCACGAAGAAGCCCTCTCGAACGCCACGAAGGTCTTTTGGGAACAGGGTTACGAGCATTTGGGCGTCCGGGCGCTGGGCGAGCGGACCGGCGTCAACCGCTTCGCCCTGCAGACGGAGTTTGGCGGGAAGCAGGGCCTGTTTCTCGAAGTGCTCGACAACTACGCCACCGATGTCGAAGCCCTGCTGCTGAAGCCTTTACGCGCCGGCGGCCTGGCGGCCATCAAGGCTTTTTTCGAGAAGCTCACGTCGCAAACGCCGGAAGGGCCGCGGGACTTCGGCTGTTTGATGGTCAACACAGTCATCGAGAACGCGGGGCTGGACGACCCGGAGATCCGCGCCAAGACGGATAGCCACTACGCCGGCGTGCTCGCGGCGCTCGAACAGGCGCTGCACAACGCCCGGGAGCGCGGCGAGATCGCGGCCGACTTCGAGATCAAACCCGCCGCCGAATACCTGCTGGCAAGCGCCATGGGCATTCAGGTCTTCGTCCGCAACCGGGGCAGCGTGGCCTCGGCGACGGCCCTGGGACGGATTGCGATCGGTGTTGTTACTTCCTGGGAGCGCGGCGCGTAAAATTAGAGCTGACCCGGGTCACTCGAGCGAGGCAGAGACGTTGCGCTCCTTGCGCGCCGCGTCGAGCGCCTGCCGATCCGCGAAGGGTCCGAGGATCTTCTCGAGCTGGGTATCCACGATCCAGAACTGGACCTTCCCGACCGTTTCGGGCGGCGCAGCGCTTTCGTCCCAGAAGCAGGTCTTGGTCACCCGCTGCCGGGCGACGACGAAACGGCCGTCATCGTTATAGGCTTCCACATTGCAGGAAATATAAGGCTCGTTCGCGAGCATGCGCAGGCGCACGATCACCTGCTGGTCTATGGATTCGGCGGCGAGGTAATAGTCGCCCGACAGATCCTCCGTCCGGCTGGAACAGGCGGCGAGAAGCAGAAACAAGACAGGCACCAACCTGCTCGGCGAAATCAAAGCCCTGTATGACAGGTGTGACATCATGTGACTCGGACAAGTTCTTTCTGCGCAATCAGAGAGACATAGTAGGTCGCTCTCTTCAGGAAAGCGACCAAGCCTGCCACACAGCGATGCACAAGACGCCTAACAAGGGCCCAGTCTCCGCTGTTCTGGGCAGACAAGCATTCAATCCAGGTTACCGTCACTAAAGAGCCGCGCCACGTCGCGGTCTCCGCGCACCACGCGGAGAATATAGACCGCGGTATCCGTGTAACTGTAGAAAACAATATAGCGCTTATAGAAGAGGGCGCGCAGACCGTGATGGAGAAAGTCACGGGAAACACCGAGCGCGGGATGAGTTCTGAGCGGATCGAAGCGGGCAGAGAGCTCGTCTAGAAAAGCGTCTGCACGCTCCGGCGAGTCTGTCGCGATATAATCCCAGATCTGATCGAGATCCGAGAGCGCCTTTTCGGTTATTTTGAGGCTTCGGACCGCGCTAATCGCTCTCTTCCCCGCCGCTTGATTTCCTCCATATCGAGATCCCGGACCCGTCCCTGCTCTACATCCGCCAGACCTTCGTCGATCAATGACCGCAAGAGAGCGATCTTACTCTGCCGCTCCTGCTCATTGCGAATGAGGTCGCGCATATAGTCGCTAACATTACTGTAATGACCGGCCTGAGACTGCCGTTCCACCCAGTCCTTCATGGGATCGGGCAGAGATATATTCATTGTTGCCATAGGCTTAGCCCTCCAACGCTCGGCACATCATAGCATACTTGGGGCAATCTTGGCAAAGTTTGTCATAAGAATAGTAGGCGGCCAAAATCCTCTGAGACTCGATGTAAGGCATTCACTTCGAAGCAATCAGGGCCCCATATTCCTCCCGCACGTCCTCATCGACCTCGACCCCTTTGTTACCGCCGTAGAGCCGGTCGTTCTGGTCTTTGCGCGGGCCGGAGATCCAGTAGTGGTCGCCGGATTCCACGTCGAAATAGTTCGCTTTGAAACCGGCGCCGCTCAGGCTCTGAAACATCATGCCGTCGTAATAGAGCGACTTGCCGGACTTCGAAAAGTAGACTCGCCCGATCCGCGCGGGACCCTGCAGGCCATCCGGCTTGCTCTCGATATACATGATCCGGGAGCGGGATTTCTTGAATTCCTCAGGCGGGGTGCGGTCCCGCCCCAGCTTGTCCCGCCAATGATCGATGTGCCGTCCTGATGGCATTGGAAAATCCAGAAACCTCTCTGCATCGCTTGACTATCCGTCAAAAAATCTAACGGCCAGAGCGCTCACTGTTTAGGTTACAATCACAAAATTACATCTGACTACAGACACGCGCCGACTCGACAATCGGCTCAGACGTCTAAGCGAATTTGACCTCATATTGCAAAAATCGACTTTAAGTTGAACAGGTTAGCATGAAATTTTTGGCGCCTGAAATTCGCATATTTTTTTACTCAACTTATTGAAAAACAACGATTTCGTCACACAAAACGTTCAAACGCTTGAGTATAACTTTTTAAGAGTTCATGATTTGTTCTTATTGTGTAGCAGTAGGCGCATGGTAAAATCTAACTGGTTCAGCGCAACGTACATAAGCGGCTTCCAAAACCGTTCACAGTTGCACTGTACCAATCAGAGTGTGCTACCACTTTGATGCTGGGTGCGTCTTCCTTCCAAAAGAAGATGCACCCAGTGCCCATTTCGTCACCAAGAACATACACTCAGTGCCTATTGACACTATTGTCGAAGCGCAAATTTTCGTCAACGTGCAATGTTGTTATATCATACGAAAAGTATACCCCAGGCACACCACAATTTCGAAAAAATTCATAAAAGACAATATCTTAAATCTTAACCCTGCTAACTTGCGGCGTGCAGGTCCGTGATCCGACCATACCGCCGTGTCCTATGTTCTCCAGAGCACATTTCGCAATGTGAAGAAATACGGTGACGTGTCTTCGGCACCTCTCCTGAGGGCACGACGCCGTCGATGTCGTATTTTCGTGGTAGCACGAAACATAAACGAGGCGCAGGTTTAGCCACTGATTAGTGCAATCTAATAGCTTGGCATTCTTCTCAACCTACATTACTCATGATTTAATATTAACCCAGGACGACAAACTTTGAGTGAATCCAAGTATCGCAGTCTTGACGCAGATCGTGCAATTCAATCAAGTGACGATGATCGCTTTGGATTTGAAGAAATTGCGAAAAGGCTCTCGCAGTCGGTAGTATCCGCAGCAGCACAGCCAGGTATGGTAATCGCGGTCGAAGGAAAATGGGGTTCAGGGAAATCTAGTTTAGTAAACTTACTTGAGCAAGAAATAGAAAGCGATGACAACAATAACACATCGATTGTTCTATTCTCACCTTGGCTCGTCGGTGACGAAGATAACTTAGTAGTAACCCTGCTTAGCGCGATAGCAACCGCTTGCGAAAAAACAGGCATTGATATTAGTCCGCCAAACACACGGCTTGCAAAGCTGTGGAGGCGCATTTCAAAGGCGAAGAGCGACGCAACAAAAATCGCAGAAGACCTTCGTTCGTTTAGCGTAGCAGCTAGTCAGAAACTCTCACCTATCTTGAGTTTAGCCAGCGTCGTTGAGCCCTCAGCAGCGATTGCTAGCGGTATTTTAAAGAAAGGAACAGATGTCCTTGAGACTCTCGCACCCGATAAAACTCTTGATTCAAGGAAATCTACGCTCTCACAGCAGCTTAGCAACCTTCCTCATAGATTTGTTGTTGTTGTCGACGACATTGATAGATTGGAGCCTGAACAAGCTATCGAAGTTATTCGCCTTGTTAGGTCGGTCGCTGACTTCCCAAATATTATTTATATACTTTGCTACGATAAAGCCATATTGACAGAAGCAATCAAAACAAGCCTCAGAGTCAGTGACGGGGCTGCCTATCTGCAAAAAATCATCCAAGTTTCATTTAGCATACCCCGGCCAGAGCCATTTGATCTCCGACGTTGGCTGTGGGACGAACTGACTGATCTCTACATCTTGGAAACAGGTGAGCAGCCAGACCCAAGTACTCTTGATGATTGACAAGAGGTTGTCGATACGGTTGGCTCTTTAATGCAGACGCCTCGAGATGTGAAGGCGGTTTTAAACTCAATAAAATTCTATTTTCCTCCTGTCAAATACGACGTTTACTACCCTGATCTTTGTTGGCTGCATTTGCGACGAATACTGCACCCAGAACTTTTCAATTGGATTGAGCATTATCTTTCAGAATGGGCTGCGGTCAATCGAGGCAACGCTCGCGCAAACTCTGATGAAGTTAATATGCTTAGCGAAGCTCTTGGAAAAATTTTATGCAATGGAGAAGTGGATTCACTTCGCTCACCCTGGTCGATAAAAGATTTCATTCCCGGTGTAGAACCACTTTCAAAAGAAGATGAAAAATTGAAAATCTTTGTCGCCCCATCCTCCGATGAATTACAGGCACTTGAACAAAGAAAGCGATTGGGAAGCCCCAGCCATTACAAATATTATTTCGCTTTTGCCGCGCCAAGCACTGCTTTGCGAGATAGCGAATTTGCCTCAATTATCCAGTTGGCTAGCGAAGGTAAGAACGCGCTCGTCCAGAAACTCATCCAGTTATCACGTGAAGCACGACCTACTGGTGGGTCATGGTTCGACTACTTCATTGATCGTATAGCGCAAGAACCATTTGAGGAATGGGTCGCCCAGCATTTGTCGGTTTTCTGTTTCGCAATCTCGGATGTCATGGATGTTGCGTTGCAGTCGGATAAGTCCGCACGATTTATGGGGCGGGTCTCGGTTTCGCGTCAGGCAGGCACGTTGTGTTTCAAGATGCTCCAGTCTCTAAAATCAAAACCTGATGAGACACAATACGAAGATACTTTACGGGATGTCTTCGAGAATGGAGCATCGATAGGATGGTTGACTGAGGAATTCCTCAGTTCAGAACTCTGGCGTCATGGCAAAGCTGGTGACAGACCAAAGCCAGAAACAGAGTGGTTTATGAGCGAAGTAGAACTAGAGAGAGCGCGAGAAACAATTCTGCAACGGCTGAAACAGCTAGAGGAACGGAAAAGAATCGCGGAATACCCTGACATTGCATCCTTGCTGTTCAGATGGAGAGAGATTGACCAAAACAATCTCGATGAACCTAGAAATTGGTTTGCTGAACAAAGCCAATCCGAACCTGATTTCGTTAATCTGCTACAGAAAATGCGCGGCTTTAGTGGATCTTCAGAGGGCATTTCTTACCCGCTCCGCCGGCCGGATGTTGCTCCTTTTTGTGACTGGGATGCAGTGAAAGCTCGTTTATGGCAGATTGCGAACTCGAAATCTGCCGAACAAACATTACCAGATCAGGCCAGAGAGCTTTTAGAAGCAATACAAGAGCACGCTTATAAGGACTAAGCGGGACTATTCAATTGGCAAAACCAATCGACTACAGTTGTCGATCCACACGAAGTTAAAAGTCGAACAAAACCTACCCTTTCACCCGCACCATCCCCGGATCGTACAGCGGCTTCATCCCCACCGCACACTTCACCCGTTCCGTCGCCACCTCCAGCTCGTAATCCCCCGACAGCACGAAGTCCGCGTCCGCGCCCGCCGGATTGCGCACATAGCCGTAGCCGATCGAAACCCCCAGCGTATGGCCGTAGCCCGCCGAGGTCAGCCAACCCACGCGCTCGCCGTTCCGGTAGATCGTCTCCCGCCCCAGCAGCACCACATCGGGGTCCTCGACCGTAAAGCAGGCCAGCATCTTCTTCACGCCCTCGCGGCGCTGCGCTTCGACCGCCGCACGGCCCTTGAAGTCGATGTTCTTTTTCAGCTTCACGGCCCAGCCAAGGCCGGCCTCGTCCGGTGTGTGGTCCGGGCCGATGTCGGCGCCCCAGGCGCGGTAACCCTTTTCCAGGCGCAGGCTTTCGATGGCGCGGTAACCGGCATCGCGCAGGCCTGATTCCGCGCCCGCTTCCATCAGAGCGTCGTAGACGGCGGCTGCCTGACCTGTCGGCAGGTGAAGTTCCCAACCCAACTCGCCGACGTAGGTCACGCGCAGGGCCCGCACCGGTGCGCCGGCGATCTGAATCGTCTTCATACAGGCGAAGGGAAAGCCTTCTTTGGAGATGTCGTCCTCGGTCACCCGGCTCAAGATGTCGCGCGCCTTCGGCCCCATCAGGGACAGCACCGAGTTGTGCGCGGTCACGTCGAAAAGTTCGGCGTTGAGCCCCGCGGGAATGTTCTTCCGGATCCAGTCGAAGTCGTGGGTCGCGAAGCCGGTGCCGGTGACGATGTAGTATTCATCCTCGGAGACGCGGGCTACGGTCAGGTCGCACTCGATCCCGCCCTTATCGTTGAGCATCTGAGTATAGACCAGTGACCCCACCGGCTTGGCCACGTCGTTGGCGGCGATCCAGCTCAGCGCGGCTTCGGCGTCCGGGCCCTTCAGCATGAATTTGGCGAAGGAGGTCTGGTCGAAGAGCACCGCCGCCTCCCGCGCGGCTTTATGCTCCCGCGCCACCGCGCCGAACCAGTTCTGGCGGCCGAAGCTGTAGATGTCCTTCGCCTCCTCGCCGGCCGCCAGATCCGCGTACCAGTTGGGACGCTCCCAGCCCAACTTTTCCCCGAAGCAGGCGCCCTTGGCCGCCAGGCGGTCGTAAAGCGGCGACTTGCGGTTGGGCCGTGCGCTGTCGTGCTCCTCGAAGGGCCAGGCCATGGTGTAGTGCTTGCCGTAGGCCTCCAGCGTGCGGGCGCGCACCCAGTCGGTGTCGAAGTGCGGCTGTCCGAAGCGCCGGATGTCCACGCCCCAGAGGTCGTAAGGCGGCTCGCCCTTGGCCACCCATTCCGCCAGCGCCATGCCCGCGCCGCCGCCCGCAGCGATCCCGAAGGCATTGAAACCGGCGCCCACGTAGAAGTTCCGCAGCTCCGGCGCCTCGCCCAGGATGAAGTTGCCGTCCGGCGTGAAGCTCTCCGGCCCGTTGACCAGTTCCTTGATCCCAGCCGATTCCAGCGCGGGGACCCGGCCCAGGGCCAGCTCCATCAACTGCTCGAAGTGATCGTAGTTGGAGGTCAGAAGCGTGTAGTGGAAATCCTCGGGAATACCGTCCACTGCCCAGGGGATGCCGTTGGGCTCATAGCCGCCCATCACCAGACCGCCGACCTCTTCCTTGTAATAGGTCAGGCGGTCCGGATCGCGCAGGGTCGGCAGGCCGGGCGCCACGCCCTCGATGGCCTCTGTCACCATGTACTGATGCTCGACGGAGACCAGCGGCACGTTGACCCCGACGGTGGCGGCAAACGTCCGGGTCCACTGCCCGGCGCAGCAGATCACCACCTCGCAGTCGATGCGGCCGTGCTCGGTCTCGACACCTTTGATCTTTCCATCTTCCACGTCCACCGAGAGCACCTTGGTGTCCTCGAAGAGGCTGGCGCCGGCCATGCGCGCGCCCTTCGCCAGGGCCTGGGTGATGTCCGAAGGATTGGCCTGCCCGTCCGTGGGCAGGAAGGCCGCGCCCACCAGGTCGTCGATGGTCATGAGCGGCCAGAGTTCCTGCGCCTCCTTTGGGGTCAGGAGTTGCATATCCAGGCCGAAGGAATGGGCGGTGGTCGCCTGGCGCTTCACCTCAGTCCAGCGTTCCTCGTTACAGGCGAGACGCAGGCCGCCGTTCATCTTCCAGCCGGTGGCCTGCCCGGTCTCTTCCTCCAGGCGCTTGTAGAGCGCCACCGATTCCCCCAGCAGCTGGGTGATGTTGGCGGAGGAGCGCAGCTGCCCCACCAGCCCGGCGGCGTGGAAGGTGGTGCCGGAGGTCAGCTTCTTGCGCTCCAGCAAGACCACCTCGCTCCAGCCCAGCCTGGCCAGGTGATAGGCGGTCGAACAGCCGACGATCCCGCCGCCGATGACGACCGCCTTGGCGCTGGTCGGTAGAGAACTCATGTTAAGGCCTCATGCATTTGCGAAGTCATCAAAGGCCGCCTCGAACCGCGCCAGATTCTCGGCGGTGTAGGCGGCGTAGTCGAAGTCGAGTTCGGAATGGATTTCGGAGACCATGGACCACATGGTCTCGCGCAGAAGGGACGCGCACTTCATGGCCTGATAGCGCTGCCAGAGTTCCTCCTGCAGCGGCGTCTCGAAATAGGTCTCCAGCAGCCAGCGCTCCTGCTCTTCCGACAACCCGTTGTTGGAGGCCAGGCCGCCCAGATCAAAGAGCGGTGAATTGAAGCCTGCGTAGTCCCAGTCGATCAGCCAGAGCCGCTCCCCGTCATCCAGCAGGTTGGAGGGCAGCAGGTCGTTGTGCCCGAAGACCACGTCGATGCGCCCCACCGCCGCCTCCAACCGGTCGGCCCGCACCATCAGATCCGGCAGCTTTGCCGCGTGCGTCGAGCCGCCCTCACGCAGGGCCGCCGCATAGTCTCGCAGCACATGAAAGACCCAGAACATCAGCGCCGAGCCGCGCAGGCGCTGCGGAATCTCCCGGTGGCAGCGCCGGATCAGCGGCACGATGCGCTCCAGCATCGCCGGGTCCCGCACGGCGGCCTCGTCCAAGGGTGTCGAATCGATGTAGTCGATCACGAGCACACCGGGCTCATGATGGACCACCGCCGGAGAGAGCCCGGCCGCCTCTGCGGCGCGGCTGGCCGCCAGCTCGTTGAAGCGCATGACCTGATGCACCAGGATGTCGTCGCCGATGCGCACCACGTAACGCCTACCGGCGTCCTCCACCACGAAGTTGACGTTGGTGATGCCGCCAGCCAGCGGCTCCGGCGTCACCGATCCCTGCCAGATCGGCAGGTCGCGCGCGCGGATGAGAGCGGGATTGTCTGCGTCCATTTTTCCTCCTCCTACCCGCTAAGACCGAGGCTCGCGCGGGCGTTGCGCGCGCTGGCCGCCAGGATGCGGTCGAGAATGATGGCGATGGCGGCGACCGAAAGGCCGGCGATAATGCCGCGGCCGCTGTCCGCCTTGGTCAGGGCGATGTAGACCTCCTGCCCCAGGTCGCGAGTGCCCACCAGCGCCGTGATCACCAGCATAGAGAGCGCCAGCATGATGGTCTGATTCAGGCCCAGCAGGATCTCGGGCAGAGCCAGGGGTAGCTTGATCTTTCGGAGCAATTGCCACCTTGTGCAGCCCGCGACGATGCCCGCCTCGATCAGCTGCGGTTCGATGCTGCGGATCCCATGGGCGGCGTAGCGCACCGCCGGCGCAAGCGCATAGAGCACCACCGCGATCATGGCCGAGAAGTCGCCGACCCGGAACAGCATCACCACCGGGATCAGATAGACGAAGCTCGGCAGGGTCTGCAGAGTGTCGATGATCGCCGAGATCACCCGGTTGGCGCGGGCGTTCTCAGCCGCCAGCACACCCAGCGGAATCCCGATCAGCGAAGCCAGCAGGACCGAGACGCCGCAGAGGTAGAGCGTGATCATGGCCTTGGCCCAAAGGCCGTTGGCCGCGATGAAGAGCGCCAGGCCGCCCGCCAGCGCCGCGAGCCGCCAGCCGCCGAATTTCCAGCCGGCCAGCGTCACGATGGCGATGCCCCAGGGCCAGGGGATGCCCAGCAGGAAGCGCTTCACCGGCAACAGCAGGTAGGTCAGCATGAAGGTCTTCACCGCTTCGAACTGATCGAAGAAGTTGACGTTGATGGCCTCCACCAGGTCGGCCCAGAAGGGACCGGTGGTCAGGGTCAACGCCGCCGGATAGCTCTGAAAGCCCGGCAACACCAGACCGGCCAATCCGGTGACCAGCACCACCGCCAGAAGGGAACTGCTCCAGGGATGGCGCTTGATCAGGTTTTGGTTTCCGATCTCCTCGCTGTGGACTTTCGCCGGCCGGGTGGCGAAGGCCTGGCTGAGGCGGTCCAGGGCGATGGCCATGACCACGATGGCGATGCCCGCCTCAAGCCCGGCGCCGATATCCAGCCGGCGGAGCGAGGACAAGACCTCGAAGCCCAGGCCGCCCGCGCCGATCATGGAAGCGATGATCACCATGTTGAGGGTCAGCATGATCACCTGGTTCACCCCGACCATCAGGCCCGGCGCGGCGGAAGGCACCAGGACCTTCCACATCATCTGCCGCCGGGTGCAGCCAACCATGGTGCCGAATTCCCGGATCTCCGTGGGCACCCCGTGCAGCGACAGGGTTGTGACCCGCACCATGGGCGGCATGGCATAGATGATGGTCGCCACCAGCGCCGCCACCGGCCCGAAGCCGAAGAGGAAAAGAATGGGCACCAGATAGGCGAAGACCGGCACGGTCTGCATCAGGTCCAGGATCGGCCGCAGGATCTTGTCGAAGGTCGGCCAGCGATAGGCCGCGATGCCCAGCAGCAGGCCGCCCGCCACCCCGATGGGCACGGCGATCAGGACCGAGGCCAGGGTGACCATGGCGCTGTCCCACTGGCCGAAGACGGCCAGATAGAGGAAGCAGCCGCCGACCAGCGCCGCCAGACTCCAGCTCTTGGCCTTGTAGCCGATGGCAACCACCACGGCGATGATCGCGATCCAGCTCAGGGAGGGTGCGATCTGGCTCGCCTCGCTGCCGACGCCGACCACAAAACCGTCGATCACCGCCGCGCGCACAAAGTCGTAGGGCACCTCGACCAGCCAGGCGAGGCCGCGGGTGAAATCCTTGAAGGTGAAGAGCCCGAAGCTCGCCTCCTCCACCAGCCACTTCATGGCATCGCTGATGTCGCGCTTCAGCGGCAGGCGCCAGCCGGCGGGGTACTTGATGATCCAGCGCGCTTCCAGCGCCTTGGAGAGATCCCGGCTGTAAGTCGAGAGCAGCCAGGTCGCGGCGAAGAGCCCCCACCAGAGGGCCGGCCCTTTCCAGGTTGCGCCTTCGCCGGGACGGGTCATTCGGCCGTCTCCCGGCCGACGAGCACATCGACCACGGCTCGTCGATCGATGGTGCCGATAACCGCGCCCTCCTCGACCACCCGGAAGGGCGCAGATGCGGCCTCGACCTTTTCGGCGATGTCTTCGATGCGGTCGCTGGCCCGGACCTCACCCGCACAGTTCTCCGGCGCGACACTGCCGCCAGTCGCAAGCGGCGTCATCACGCTCCGAGCGCTCAGGATCTTGGCGCGCGGGATGTGGCGGGTGAACTCCGCCACGTAGTCCGTCGCCGGATGCAGCACCAGTTCCTCCGGCGTCGCAGTCTGGATGATCTCGCCGTCCTGCATGATCGCGATGCGGTCGGCCAGGCGGATCGCCTCGTCGAAGTCGTGGGTGATGAAGACGATGGTTTTGTGCAGCATGGACTGCAGGCGCAGGAACTCATCCTGCATCTCGCGGCGGATCAGCGGATCCAGCGCCGAGAAGGGCTCGTCCAGGAACCAAAGGTCCGGCTCCACGGCGAGCGAGCGGGCGATGCCCACCCGTTGCTGCTGACCGCCGGAAAGTTCGCGGGGGAAATAGCTCTCCCGCCCCTTCAGGCCGACCAGTTCGATCACTTCGCGCGCCCGCGTTTCCCGGGACGCCCGGTCGACGCCCTGGACCTCCAGCGGAAAGGCCACGTTCTGCAGCACGGTCAGGTGGGGCAGGAGGGCGAACTGCTGGAACACCATGCCCATCTTGCGGCGGCGCACCTCGATCAGTTCGCGCTCGGCCATGCTCAGCAGGTCGCGCCCCTCGAACAGGACCTCGCCGGCGGTCGGTTCGATTAGTCGCGAGAGGCATCGGACCAGAGTCGATTTGCCCGATCCCGACAGCCCCATGATAACGAAAATTTCGCCTTCGCGGATCTCCACATCCGCCGCCCGCACCGCGCCGATCAGACCGGCATTGCGAATATCTTCGCCGGTCGGAATCTGTCCCCCGTCGCTCTGACTTTTGGCCTCACGGCTGTGACTTTTGTATGTCAGAAAGTCCTCGGCGCCGGGTCCGTAGAGTTTCCAGACCGACCGACAGGCGAGCTTTACCGGCTTATCCATAGAGACCTCGTGACCCGAGAAGAAGGTGCCTTCAGCGGATCAAGTTTATACCTAAAGCGCGCCCCAGCGCTGCGCAAATGGAAGGCAGAAGACTCCGCCCTCCATTTCACGCTTACTAACGCTAACTACTTGGAAATCCATCCACTCCAGCGCTTCTCGTTGGCCGAAATCCACTCAGCCACCACGCCGTCGAGGTCTTTCCCGTCCAGATCGACCTTGGTCACCATGGCGCCCATTTCGTCGTTCTCGATGTTGAAAGCCTTGATGGCCTTGTGCGCGCCCGGCCATTTGTCCTTCACGCCGGCCCAGGACACTTTCCAGATCGGCCCGCGCGGCTTCCCGCAATCGTAGGCCAGGTCTGGGTTTTCACCGGCCGAGGGATCGCTGTAGCACTCCGGCGTAAAGGCCGGAAACTCCACCCATTCGCCCTCGTACTTCACCGGCGCCCAGTGCGGCGCATAGACCCACAGCAGGATCGGCGCCTTGCGCTGATAAGCGGATTCAAGCTCGGCGAAGAGTGCCGCGTCGGTCCCCGCGTGCACCACTTCGAAGTCCAGCTCCAGGGCCTCGACGCGCTCGTCGTCAAAGCCGCCCCAGGTTACCGGACCGCCCAGATAGCGGCCGCTCGGCGCGGTTTCCGGTGTTGAGAATTCCTCAGCGCAGTCGTTCAGCGCCTTCCAATCCGGCAGGCCAGGACAGACCTCTTTCATATAGGCAGGATACCACCATTCCTCGATGGCCTGCATGCCCGTTTCGCCAAGGTTTTCAACGGATCCCGTGGCGACCGCCTCGTCCATCGCCTCGCGGCCCGTAGTTTCCCAGATCTCCATGGCGACATGAAGGTCTCCGGTCTTCAGCCCGGCAAACTGGGCGATGTAGTCGGCCTGCACGTACTCGACGTTGTAACCGCCTTTCTTCAGAACCTCGCCCATAATCTTGGTGGTCAGTAACTGTCCGGTCCAGTCATGCAGGGTCAGCTTGATCGGATCCTGATTTTCAGCCGCCGTAGCTGCGGGCACAGCCGCGCCCAGATAGGTCGCAGCCGAAAGAGCCGCAATCAGTGACAAACCTCGTTTCATCCTTGGAACTCCCCGTTTTTTGACGTCGTTGTTGCCGCTTTTTGCGCGGCCCCGCCGCCCCGATCCTTCGCCGTCACGGCGCAAGCAACGAAGCAGGGATACAGCTTCCTCTTCATCATCCACCATTTTTCGCTAAAATCCACAAATATCCGCAATTCATGTTGACTTTTGTGGTTTATCTTGGCGTTTTGTAGATAAATCAGTCGTTTTACCACAGCATGGAGGGGAGCTTGGATCTCGCCCAAAGCGAATCACGCCGCGCGACCCAGCGCGAGAACGAGATCCTCGAAGAGCTCCGCCGTTCGGGCGGCTCCAGCCGTATTCAGCATCTGGCCAACAGCCTGAAGGTCTCGGAAGAGACCATACGCCGGAACCTGAAGTCCCTGGCGCGAGAGGGGCTGGTAAGGCGAGTCCACGGCGGTGCTCATCTGCCCGACGCCCGCAGCGAGGCCAGCTTTCAGCAGCGGATCGACGAGAATCCCAATGCAAAGCGCCGGATCGCCAGGAAGGTCGCGGAGATCATCGAAGACGGCGACTCCCTGTTTCTCGATATCGGCTCCACCACTTCCTACATCGCCCAGGCGCTGCAGCACCGGCGCGAACTCTTCGTAGTCACCAACTCCGTCTCCGTGGCCCATACGCTCGCCGCCCGCAATGGAAACCGGGTCTTCATGGCCGGCGGCGAATTACGTGCGCACGATGGCGGCGCCTTCGGTGTGGAAGCCATCGAATTCGTGCGGCGCTTTCAGGTCGAATACGCCGTGCTCTCAGCCGCGGCGATCAACGCCGCCAGCGGTTTCATGCTGTTCGATCTGCAGGAAGCGGAGTTCTCCCGCGCGATCATGCGGCGCGCCAAGACCAGCATTATCGCCGCGGACAGCTCTAAGTTCGATCACCGCGCGCCGATATCCGTTGGAGACCCTGAGATGGTCGATGTGCTGGTGACCGAGTCCCAGCCACCTGATGAGCTAAAGACCGCCCTGACCTCCTGGTCGGTGGATGTGGTCCTGGCTCACCCCGACGGTGCGTTGCGTTAACTGCGCGTCCTACCGCAAACTTAATTCAGGCGTTGGCTTCTCTTACCGGTACCGTGTAGTTCAACCCCATGCGGCCACCATCGGGATAAACCGTCTGGCCTGTCACGTAACTGGAATAGTGCGAGGCAAGAAAGACCGCGACCTTGGCGATTTCATCGGGCTCCCCAGGCCGCTCCATCGGGGTGCGCGATAGAACGGCGTGAAGCTTCTGCGGATCGTCGGCCACCGCCTGGAACATCTCCGTGTTAATCGAACCCGGGCCGATGGCATTGACGCGCACGCCTTCCGGCGCCATGCGAATTCCCAGACACTTGGTCCACTGATTGACACCGCCCTTCGCGACGACATAGGGCGTAATGGCTGGAATCGCGACAACCGCGTTCGCCGAGGACATATTGATAATAGTGCCTCGGCTGCCCTCGGCATCCGGCTCCTGCTCCCGCATCCTACGGGCCGCCGCCTGCCCGGTCAGAAACACGCCTTTGAGATTTACGGCGATGACCCGATCGAAGTCGGCTTCTTCCAGCTCGAGGATATCGGATGTGTGAACGATCCCGGCATTGGCGATGACAGAATCGACTCTGCCGTAGCTGTCCGCGGCAAAAGAGATAAGGGCTTCGACCTGCGCCTTATCCGTGACATCGCAGTGGCGGTAACGCACATCGCCGCCTCCGCTTGCTAAACGGCCAGCCGCGGCCTCGCCTGCTTCATCCAGGACATCGGCCAGCACGACCTTTGCCCCTTCCTGAACGAAGCGTTCGGCGCAGGCCAGCCCGATCCCGCGCGCGGCACCGGTAATCACGGCCGTTTTTCCTTCCAACATCATCCCTTTTTTCCTTCGTGGAGTCGTTTTCGAATCTGGTTCAGGTTTCCGTTTCCCGGGCAGAGCCATAGTCCGCCTCTGCGGTTTCAGACGAGATATAGCCATTGCTTAGATCACGCCGCACCAACTCCGCTGTGCGTTCCTCAGGCTCCCCGTATCCACCACCGCCCGGCAGTTCGAGCACCAGAGTCCGGCCTGTAGGCACAAACTGACGGCCTTTTGTTTTCAGGACCGTCCCGTCGTCTAGCTTGACACTGCCCGCTGCGCCGTCCTTTCCACCTTCGCGCCCGCGCGCAGGGTTCGCGACCCGATCGAACATCGCGCTGAAGTCGAACTCGTGACCAGGCGTCGCGCTTATCTCGATAACCTGCCCCATGCCGCCACGGTACTTGCCGGCGCCCCCCGAACCCGGCCGCAGTTCTTTCCGCCACACCACAATCGGTCCGACATGCTCGGTCGCTTCGATCGGCATGGTATGCACGCCGCTCGGAAAGGCCGTTGCACTCAGACCGTCCAGGCCCGGGCGGGCGCCGCCGCCACCGCTGTTGAACATCAGGATCTCTGCCTTGCGGTTGCCTTGCGGACCCACCGGATCCGAACTGGGCCGGGCGCTGATGTGGATATTCCAGAGCGCACTCGCACCCTCGGCTGGAATCCGGCCAGGCAGAAGCTTGTGCAGAGCTCCCATCACCAGATCGGGAATGAAGTGCCCGATCACGTGACGCACAGACACCGGCGCCGGATGCACGGCGTTGAGGATGCAGTTCACCGGAGCCTCGACCGTAAAGGGCGCAAGCGAGGCGGCATTGTTGGGAATCTCGGGCGCGATGGCGCATTTGAGTCCGTATCCGGCATAGGCTTTCGTATAGACCAGCGGCACGTTGATTCCGCGGGCGATCGCTGGCGAAGTGCCGTCAAAGTCGGCAACGACGCCTTTGTCGCCGATCACCAGCTTAACCGAGAGCTTGATCGAGTCATCGTAGCCGTCGACCATCATCTCGTTCTCACAAATGCCTTGGGGCAGCTCGGCAATTCGTTCGAGAGTCGCACGGTGACTGTGCTCGAAAATGAAGCCCGCAAGCGCTTCCAGGTTCTTGAGGCCAAACTCATCCATCATATCGACCAGACGCCTGTGGCCGGTCTCATTGCAGGTGGCCAAAGAATAGAGATCCCCGACCACCTGGTCCGCCTCGCGCACGTTATTGCGCACGATCTTGATAAGGTCGCGATTGACCTCGCCTCTGACCGCGAACTTCATGATCGGAATCAGCAGGCCTTCTTCATAGACCTCCCGCCCGTCCGCTCCGAAGCCGCGTCCACCCACATCGACCACATGGGCGGTGCTGGCGAAAAAGCCGACCAGCTTTCCTTCGTAGAAGGAAGGGCTGACCATAGTGATGTCGTGCAGGTGCCCGGTGCCCATCCAGGGATCGTTTGTGATGTAGACATCGCCTTCGAAGATCTGATCTTCACCGATCTCCCGGATGAAATGGCCGACAGCTTCGGCCATGGCATTGACATGGCCTGGCGTGCCGGTCACGGCCTGGGCCATCATGGCACCCTGCACATCGAACACACCTGCGGAAAGATCGCCTGCCTCGCGCACGGAGGTAGAAAAGGCGGTACGAATCAGAGCTTGAGCCTGTTCCTCGACCACCGAGATCAGACGGTTCCACATGACTTGATGAGAGACCGAAAGAGAACCTGACTCCGTCATGACGCCACCTCCGTAGTCGATCGCCTCGATGCCTTAAGCGAACCCCGTGTTAAAAGCAGACAACCATCGGGCTGCATTACAGCCTCGAAACCCTTCGGCACGATGATCGAGGTTTCACTTTCTGTGATCACCGCCGGTCCTCGGCACGACATGCCCATTTCCATTGAAGCGCGTTCGATCACCGCAGCCTCGCTAAATTCCCTGGCAACAGGATCGAAGACGGCGCGGCTCGAAGTTGAGTCCGCCTCGTCTTGAGCGCCAAACACATCCATGCGAACGACCGGCGGGAGCGGTGTACTGACGCGGACGGACCAGCTTGTGACTTCGATATCCAGCCCTTCAACCGTCCTGCCGAACAACCCTCTGTAGGCCGCCTCAAATTGTTTTTTAAGCGCCTCGCCTTCCGCATCGAGCACGTCTTCTTCAGAGAGGATCACGGGTATTTCCCACCCTTGACCGACGAAGCGCATGAAGGCTTTTCGTTCGTAAAGCAGCGGCGAATTTTTGTCGCAGGAGCGTACGAAAGCTTCAGCTTCCTGAGCAAGTTCGCGCAGCACCGTTTCGACGGCGTTGGCGTCATAAGCCGAGAGCCGGAGGTAGGTGCTCCGCGTCGCTTCAAAGCTGAAGGCTGCCCTGAGAAAACCAATCGCCGAGCCCACACCGGCTCCTGGCGGCACCAGCAACTCCTTGATCCCCAGCTTTTCACAAAGCCGCCCCGCGTGCAGAGGTGCAGCGCCGCCGAAGGCGATCATGGTGAAGCCTGAGAGGTCTTCGCCGTTCTCGACCGCATGGACCCGGGCGGCATTGGCCATGTTTTCATCGACGATTTCGGAAATGCCAAAGGCGGCGATTGTCTGATCGCGGCCAAGCTTGGCACCCACATGCTGCATGACCGCGCCCGCCGATTTTTCCGGAGAGAGTTTGATCGAACCGCCAGCGAAGTTGTCGGGGTCCAGCCGCCCAAGAAGCAGGTCTGCATCCGTAACCGCGGGACGGTCACCGCCACGCTGGTAGCAGGCTGGACCCGGTTCCGAACCCGCGCTTTCCGGGCCGACCCGGATCTGACGCAGACCGTCTATCTGGGCCAGCGACCCGCCGCCAGCGCCGATTTCCACCATCTCGATCACGGGGATCGAGATTGGCATGCCGCTGCCTTTCTTGAAGCGATAGGTCCGCGCCACTTCAAAGCTGTTGGCGGTTTTCGGTGTCTGGTCCTTGATCAGGCAGATCTTCGCCGTCGTCCCGCCCATGTCGAAAGACAGCGCCGATCCGATGCCATAACGCGCCGCAATGTCCGCTGCGAAGATCGCACCGCCAGCCGGCCCGGACTCCACAAGCCGCACCGGAAACTCCGATGCACTTTCCAGAGAGATGATTCCACCGCCCGAGTGCATCATGAAGACCGGACAGTCGGCGCCGACTTCGCCGAGACGACGGACCAGACGGTCGAGATAGGCCTTCATCAAGGGTTTGACGTAGGCATTGGCACATACCGTGTTGAAACGTTCGAACTCCCGCATCTGCGGCGAGACTTCCGAAGAGATCGAAATCGAGACTTCAGGCAAACGCGCCTGCAAAACCTCCCGCACAAGTTCTTCGTGGCGCGGGTCGATGTAGGCGTGAATCAGACCGACGGCAATGCTTTCATAGCCCCCTGCAGCGATGGCCTCCGCAATATCTTCGACTTCACTACGATCGATTGCCTTTAAGACCTGGCCATCCGCGCCGATCCGCTCGGCCAGAGTATAGCGATGGCTGCGGGAAATCAGCGGCTCTGGCAACACCAGGTTCAGATCGTACTGCTCGAACCGGCTCTCGCTGCGCATTTCGATCACGTCGCGAAAACCTTGGGTCGTGATCAGGGCCGTTTTGGCGCCACGGCGCTCAATCAGGGCGTTGGTGGCCAAGGTCGTGCCATGAATAACCATGCCAATGTCGCGGGCCGAGAGCTTCGCCTTATCCAGAACATGGCGGATCCCCTCGAGGATTGCCTCCTCAGGCGCGTCGTAGGTGGTCAGAACCTTGGCGGAAAAGCGCGTGTCGTTCCGTTCCAGCACGACATCCGTAAAGGTGCCGCCGATATCCACGCCCAATCTGACTGCTACACCCATGACACCACCGTTGACAGAGAAGGGTTCAGCGTTCTGCCGAGAACCCTGTGCCCGGCAGCCACTTCATCCGATCCTATTATCTTATTCAATTTGCTGTCAGGCCTGAAACGGCCTTCCGGCCATCTTGAAGCCGGTCTACGCGGTCACGCCTGGCCATCCAAGGAAACCGCAAAAAAGCTGACCGGCGACCGCTCGCGAGAACGGACGCCGGCCGATAGCTGAATCTGATTTTACTTCAGCAGAGTGTTGGCCCAGGTGTTGTCGTCACCAACGACGTTCACGCCGTAGATGCCGGCGACATCGCCATTGCCGTCAAAATCGACGTTGCCCGAAGCACCTTCGTAGTTGATTTCCTTACCGGCCGCGATCAGCTCTTTGGCTTTCTTCCACTCGCCCGGACGGATCACCTCACCCGGCGCATTGGCGACTTCCCGCAGGGCAGCGGCGATCTTGCCACGATCCGCAGAACCGGCCTTTTCGATCGCCAGTGCGATCAGGAAAGAGGCGTCATAGCCATGAGCCGCGTAGGGCGCTTTCGGATCCTTGCCAGTTGCGGAGAAGATCTTCTCAAAGGCCTGGTAGGACGCATCGGCATAGTCGGAGGCCGACTGAGTGATCGAGATGCGATCACGCAGATTGTCCGCGCCGATCTGCTCGATCACCGAAGTATCGAACATGCCATCCGCCGCGAAGAAGCGGTCAAACAGACCGTTTTCCAAGCTGTTGCGGATGATCGCAATCCCGCTGCTGCCGTAGTAGGCGAAGATCGCAATGCCTTCCGGGCCGCCATTCGAAAGCGTCGAAAGCTCGGAACGGTAAGAGGCTTTGTTGGGTTCGTGCGCCTGATTGGCGGTGATGGTGCCGCCCAGAGCCGCAAACTCCTTCTCGAAGACGGTCGCGATACCCGCATTGTAGTCGTCGTTCGAGTAGGTCATGGCAAGTTTGCGCACGCCCGAGTCGTAAGCCAGCTTCGCGAGCGCTGCGCCCTGATAGGCGTCGGAAGGCGCAACCCGGAAGACCAGATCGTTGTCTTTCAGCTCACTGATCGACGGGGCGGTCGCTGAATCGGAAAGCGCGACGACACCCGCCGGGATGGTCACCGACTGCACCATGCCGTTGGTCGCGCCGGAACAGCTCGCGCCAACCACAGCCACCACCTGCTCGACGTTCACGACCTTACCGCCCGCGTCCACGCCGGCTTTGGGGTCGCAGGCGGAGTCGGACAGGACCATGGTGAGCGTGTCGCCACTAAGCAACCCGCCCTGTTCGTTGACATGCTGGGCCGCGAGGTTGCGCGCGGCAACGATCGGATCGACCAGTTCGGCAATCGGACCGGTTACGCCAGCCACTGAGCCGACCTTGACCTCGGCCGCGCTCGCCGCTGTCGCGCCCAGCGCCAGCGCGGAAGCCGCCAGCAGAAATTTTCCCATGTAACTCATAACGACGTCACTCCTCTGTGCTTATGGTTTTCTTTATGCAGACTGCGTGGTCTCTTTTTTATGACGACCTGACAAACGACCGTGTCAATCTCTGTGCAGCCGCAGTTGCTGCGCTCATTTTAGCCGATCTCAAAAATTTATCGACTCGTTGCGTGCTCCACTTCCTTTCCGCGCCGTTCCGGCTTCGGCCGCACCTCAGGGAAAATACCCTTGGGGAACTTCTGCAGGAAAATCTGCAATGCGAGTCCGATGAGGAAAATCCGAATGTAGGCGGTCCGGATTGCCAGTTCGTCCGGCAGACGGCTGGTCAGGATCTCCGTCGCCGACCAGATCGCCCAGATCAGAAACGCCCCCAGGATTGCACCTTTGTTATTGGCGCTGCCGCCGACCACCAGCATCACCCAAACCAGGAAGGTCGAGGTTAGCGGATCGGTGGCGTTGGGCCCGATGAACTTGAGGTAATGGGCAATGAACGCACCACCCAGCGCCATCAGCATACAGCCGGCGACGAAGGCCTCCATCCGGAAACGCTCGATGTCCTTTCCCGCCGCCATGGCCGACTTCTCGTTCTCCCGGATCGCCGTCATGACACGGCCCCAGGGTGAGTTGCGTGCAGTTTCGAGCAGGAAGTAAACGACGACAATGACGGCCAGAATCAACCCCAGAAAGGCCAGATGATTCCAGGGTTCCGGCAGCGTCTCGAAGGGTTTCGGTACCATGGAGACACCGCGCGGCCCATTGGTGGCCCAGGTCTCGTTCTTGAGGATCAATCGAAAGATCTCGGCAATGCCGATCGTGGCGATGGCGAGGTAGTCGCTGCGCAGCTTCAGGCAGACCTTGCCCACACCCCAGGCGATGATCCCGCTGACAATCATTGCCGCCGCAAAGCTCGCCACATAGGGCAGTTCGTAACCGCCGAGATGCCGCAGCGACGGCGCCGTTGTCAGGATCGCGCTGACGTAGGCGCCGATGGCGAAGAAGCCCGCGATGCCCGCGTTGAAGAGCCCGGTGAAGCCCCATTGGATGTTCAGCCCGAGCGCCAGGATCGCGTAGATCCCGCCCATGGTCAGGAGGGAGATGATGTAGAGGAAAATTCCGTAGAACTGTTCCATATCAAAACACCTTCCCTTTGAAGAGACCGCTGGGCCGCCAAAGCAGCATGCCGATCATGATCGCAAAGGCCACGCCAGCCTTATAGCCGGGGTTAAGCAAGGGCTCGACGCCAATCCAGGGATAGGAAGAAATCTCCTCGACAACCCCGATGATCAAGCCGCCAGCCACTGCCCCAAAGGGCCGTCCGATGCCGCCGAGAATGGCCGCGGCGAACATGGGCAGCAGCATCTTGAAACCCATATTTGTGTCGATGTGTGTATCGATGGCAAGGAATACACCGGCGCAGGTGGCCAGCGCGCCGCCCACGATCCAGGTCATGCGGACCACCTTCTCGGTGTCGATCCCCGTCAGCTTCGCCAATTCCGGCGAATCCGACATGGCGCGCATGGCCTTGCCGATCTTGGTCCGGCTCAGCAGATAGTGGATCGCCAGCATCAGAACGATCGCCGCCGAGATGATCATGATGTGCTTGGGTGAGATGCGCAGACTATCGAAGAACACCCAAGGCCGCTGAATGCCCTGAGTCATGCCCTTCAACTGCACCCCCCAAATGAACTGCACCATGGAGCGCACCATCAGCATCATACCGAAGGACGCAATCACCACCATGATGGCAGGAGAGTTTCTAAAAGGCTTGTAGAAGGCCCGGTCGATCCCCAGCACCACCACGACGGTCAGCGCGGCGGCCACGGGCAGCACGAGAAGCGGATGCAGGCTGGAGAACTGGACCAGGCTCCAGGTGATGTAGACACCCAGCAGCATGGTTTCCCCGTGGGCGAAGTTGGCAAAGCGCAGGATACTGAAGGTCAGCGTGATCCCGATCGCCCCCAGCGCATAGATACTGCCCAGCACGAGGCCGGGGATCAGGTAAAAGTTGATGAATTCCATCATGCCGCTGCGCCGCCCCCCAGGAACATCTCGGCCACTTCCGCATCCTCCAGCAGATCGTGTCCGCTGCCTTCGAACTTGTTCTTACCGTCGACCAGGACGTAGCCGCGGTCGGCAATCCGAAGCGCCTGCTTGGCATTCTGTTCGACCATCAGGATCGGCGTGCCCGTGGCATTGACCGTCTTCACAATGGCGAAGATTTCGCCCCGGTATTTGGGCGACAGGCCCGCGGTCGGCTCGTCCAAAAGCAGGATCTGCGGTTCCAGCATCATGGCCTTTGCCATCGCCACCATCTGACGCTGTCCGCCAGAGAGCGTGCCGGCCGCCTGCTTGCGCTTCTCGGCCAGGGGCGGGAAGACCTCGTAGAGCTCCCGCAGTCGCGGACGGAAATCGTCGGTCCGCACATAGGCGCCCATCTCCAGGTTCTCCTCGACCGTCAGGCTTGGGAAGATGTTGGAGGTCTGCGGCACGTAGCAGACGCCATGATGCACCACCTGCTCAGGCGGCATGTTGGTGATGTCTTCGCCCTTCAGGCGTACCTGGCCGCCACTGAGGTTAAGCAGGCCGAAGACCGCCTTCATAGCGGTGGACTTGCCGGCGCCATTGGGGCCGATAATGACCACGATTTCACCGGGATCGACCTTCATGGAGACGCCATGAAGGATCTGGGTATCGCCATACCCGCCGACGACATCGTCCAGTTCGAGGACGGTTCCAGAATCATTATTCGACATTATTCGTCATCGCCTCCGCCAAGATAGGCGTCCAGGACCTCCGGATTGCTCCGGACCTCAGCCATGGTTCCCTGGGTGAGAACCGTTCCCTCAGCCAGCACGATCACCGGGTCGCAGAGGCTGGCGATCAGATCCATGTCGTGCTCGATGACGCAAAAGGTGTAGTCCCGTTCTTCGCGCAGGCGGCTGATCATCTCCCGGATTTTAAGCAGCAGCGTCGGATTGACTCCGGCACCCGGTTCATCCAAGAGGACTAGCTTGGCGTCCGTCATCATCGTCCGGCCCAGTTCGAGCAGTTTCTTTTGTCCACCTGACAGGTTGCCCGCCGGTTCATCGCCGAGATGGGAAATGGAGAGAAAGTCCAAGGCGTCCTCGGCCCGGTCGCGAACTTCCCGCTCGCGCCGCTTGACCTGGCCACGGGAGATCCAGTTGGCAAAAAGCCGTTCGCCCGGCTGCTCCGGCGGCACCACCATAAGGTTTTCGAGCACGGTCATCTTGGCGAATTCATGCGGAATCTGGAAAGTCCGCACGATACCGCGGTGAAACATCTCGTGGGTCGGCAGGCCGGCGATATCCTGGTCCTCGAAGACGATCCGGCCCGAGGTCGGCACCAGCTCGCCCGCGATCATGCTGAACGTCGTTGTCTTCCCTGCACCATTCGGTCCGATCAGTCCCGTGATCGTCCCTTCTTTGATTTCAAAACTGCAGTTTCTGACCGCCTGCAGCCCGCCGAAACTCTTATTGAGATTCTCAATTGTGAGCACCTGGCTCTAACCCTCCCCTGGTCATCCGGCCGGTGTTGCCATTTCATCGCGCCAGGACAAGCAAAAACGCCCCGGCAATGCGGCGCTGTCTAACGCGCCACCTGCTTGATTCAACGGGTCATCGTACAAGTGATGAATTTTTGAAAGCTCCCTGTTGCTTTCCCCCCTTTTTGCGGGCCAGCTTAACCGCTAATGCCGCCAATGCCCAGTGGGTCAGCAGACGGGATGCCAATTCCAGGAATACCGCAGCCCACAGAGCAAGCGGCGGCGATTTGGGAGACGAAGAAATGACGGACTATGCAGCTTTGGTGACGGGCTCGTCGAGTGGCATTGGGGCCGCGCTCTGCCGGCGGCTGGCGAAGGCCCATGGACCAAACATCGGGTTGACCATTCATGCGCGCCATAACCGAGAGGGCGCGGAGTCCCTGGCGGCCGAGATTTCAGACACCGGCTGCAAGACGGAGGTCCTGCTCGGCGATATTGCCAATCCGGGTGAGGCAGCCCGCCTCGTGAAAGAAACCGGTGACCGCTTCGGCCGACTCGACGCCGTGGTCGCCAACGCCGGTTTTCCGATCATAAAGTCCCTCGACGAAGGCTCAGCAGAGGATCTGGATTATGCCTTTCGCGGCAACCTTTTCAGTTTTTTCGAGCTGACGCAGGCGGCTCGGCCCTATCTGAAGGCATCGCCCAACGCACGGGTCGTGGCGACGGGCAGCTTCACAGCCCATGTCTTCCGAACCGATATGCGCAGCTTTCCCATGTCAGCAGCGGCCAAGGGCGGCCTGGAAACCATGGTCCGGAGTCTTGCTGCCGAACTCGCAGCGGAAGACATCACGGTCAACTGCGTCGTGCCGGGTTTCATTGAAAAGGACCCCGGTACAGGGGACGGTCTCTCAGAGCACGAATTGAAAGCGATGGCCGCGCGCATTCCCCTCGGGCGCATCGGGCGCAGCGACGAGGTCGCCGCCGCAATCGAATTCCTGATGAGCCCCGGCGCAGGCTACATCACCGGACAGGCGATCCACGTCAACGGCGGATTGATTTAAAGCGGTTTGTGCTTTCACAGAAATATAACCTCTCAAAATTTGCGTTCGAATTCAGCTATCTGCTGAACGAGAGGCAGTGAATTTTGAGCCCGCTTAAACGCAAACTGATCTAGGTCAAAGACAGTCAGCGCGTCTCCGGCAAATCTTCGGTCAATCTAAACATGGGAGACCGAAATGACCGGTGGAGAATCCGCCTATTTGGCGCTGGTGTTGGGTGGTATGTTGACCTTCATGGTGGTCCTGGCTTTCGTGACCTGGGACGAAAACCGCAGCCGTCCGCACCACTAAAACGCTGCGGCTTTATCGTGAAGAGGCGAAAGACCTGCTGCTTCCATTGAAACAGCAGGCCCAACTCGTCTGATCAGCGTGTGTAAACGGCCGTTATCCTGGCTTTTGCCAGGCTGTTGGCGTTGGTCATGAAACCGATCAATGCCGCCGAGGCCGACTCGTCCAGATCCAGTTTTTCGACAGCAAGTGCGTGCAGGGTGAAGATGTAGCGGTGCACCTCACCCGGCGGCGGACAAGCTCCGCCGAAGCCGACGGTGCCGTAGTCGGTCCTGCCTTGGACGGCCCCTTCAGGTAGGCCCGCACCGCTGCCCGCATTCGCCGGTAGTGACGAAACCTCAGCAGGTATATTGAACACCAGCCAGTGCCACCACCCCGATCCGGTCGGTGCATCCGGGTCGTAGGCGGTGAGTGCGAAGGACTTTGTGCCTGCTGGCGCGCCCTGCCAAGTCAGAGCCGGCGAGACATTGCCACCCTCACAACCGAAACCGTTAAAGACCTGCGCGGGGGAGAATTTTTCGCCCTCGGCAATATCGTTGCTGGATAATGTAAAATCCTGTGCCGATGCGGCGTTGGAGGCGATCAGCGCCGAGGATAGAAGACCTGCGGCGAATACAGATTTGATGCTAGGCAAGATTCGAATCTCCCAAGGTTTGAGCTTGGAAGGAGATTAGAATTTACCGGCTGTCAGCGCTGCGCCGCGCCGATCAATCTCTGTGCCGATTCGCTCATTTTTACGCGCCGACCCCGGATTTCACGGGGTGACAGACCGAATCGGTCCTTAAAGCGCGCAGCAAAGCGAGACGGCGAAGCGTAACCGGTCTCCAGAGAGATCTGCGTTACCGATAGATCGGTCATCTGCAGCAGCTCAAGGGCGCGAGACAAACGGACGTCGATGATGATCCGGCTGAGCGAAGTGTCGGCAGCGGCGAGTTGCCGGCGCATGGATGCTTCGCTCATGGCAAAGTGACGGGCGATTTCGGGCGACAGCCAAGAACGGCAAAGATTGCTGGAAACGAGAGACCGGATTTTTTGCGGCAGGGTTTCCGCCGTTGGCAAGCCGAAGAAGATCCCGCTGTCACCCAGCCAGATCAGCAGCTCGACAATCCGATGCCGCGCCACGGAAGCCGGTATGGAGGCTTGCGCCGCCAATGCCTGCTTGACCCGCTCCAGCGCTTCTTCGAAGGCTCCGGCGGGATGGTATCGTTGAAGCATCGCCGTGCGGCTGGAACCATTCCCCAGGTGAACCTGCGCTTGTTTGACAGCCGCGCCTTCAAACGCGATCACATCCGCAAGGTAAGGAGCCTCGCCGTCGGTCCGGTTCTCGATATCGACCGCTTGACCTGCGGAGATGGCGACTGCTTCGCCCGCCGGCACCTCAAGACTTTCAGCACCGTTGCTGAGCCACTTCGCGCCGGAACGAACCAGCACTAGCGCCGGGATGTTGATATAGAGATGCAGGAAGCGGGCTTCGGTCGCCTGAATGATCTGGGCGGTCGCTCCGATCCCTTCACGATGCAGTACTGGCGCTCTATCCGCCATCACTCACGCTCTCGCAGACATCAGGCGAGGTCCGCTTTGGCCGACATGGCGAGACGCCCTTCGGGATTGCGCGCCCAAAGGTCCACGCCTGAGCCCTCGCGGCGCCCTTCCAGGGTGAAAACCTGGGTATCGAACAAAGGGCTGACCGCCCGGAATTCATATCGCGAAACCCAGCACCCCGGATTCTGTTCCAGAAGCAGATCGAACAGCAGGGTGGAAGTGAGCGGCCCGTGAAACACAAGACCGGGATAGCCCTCGACTTCACGGCTGTACTGCCGGTCGTAGTGGATACGATGACCGTTGAAGGTCAGAGCCGAATAGCGGAACAGCATGATGGCGCTGGGCTCGACGGGGCGTTTCCAGACGGCATTATCTGGGGCCTCCCGCGGCAGCGGCGCCTCAGCACCGGGTTTCGGATCCTCACGGTAAACGATGTCGTGCTCCTCCCAGAAACACATCACGTCCTCCACGAAGTACTCGTACTTCACCGTAACGAAGCAAAGCGGCCCACTGCGGCCTTCTTTGACCCGGATGTCCTTGATCATGGAGCGCTTGACCGACGTTTCGCCGATCCGCAACGCCCGATCGAAGCCGAAACGCCCACCCGCCCACATGCGCCGGGGAAGCGCGACCGGTGGCAGGAAGCCGCCCAGTTTGGGATGGCCATCCCGGCCTAGATCCTTCTGCGGCAAGACCACCGGAAAGTAGAGCCAGTGCCACAAGGGCGGCAAGGCATCGCCTGGCTCAAGAGAGGGCGTCCGGTCCAGCGTCGCCTGCATCAGGCGGGCCGTCCGGGCTTCGATGACGTCGGTCATCTCTTCCTCTCTGCCGATCCAACGGTAGAGGATCTCCGGATCCAGCGTCCGTTCAGCCATGCTGACGCTCCCCCAGTGCGAACTCGGCCCGGATCGCCTCGCTCTGTGCGCCGATCTTCGGCGTGCCTGGCGCATCCTGCAGTGGCAGTTCCACCCACTGCACCGGCGGCGCCGGCAGGTCGACCTGAACGCCCTCGCAGGTCGAAACGCTGCGCCGGCGCAGGGCCTTGTGCTCGGAGACGTCCTGGACAGAGTTTATGCCTGCAAAGGCGATCTCCGCCGATAGCAGACGGGCCCGAAACTCCTTCGCCGAGAGTTTACCAACGACCTCGAAGATCTCGGCATCCATGGCGTCGCGGTTGGCGACCCGCTTGTTATTGTCGTCGAAGCGCGAATCATTCGCCATCTCCGGCCGCTCAAAAACCTGCGCGCAAAGCCGGTGCCACTCCCGCTCATTCTGGATCGACAGCAGCGTATCCACACCGTCAGCAGTCCGATAGGCCCCGTAGGGCGCGATGGAGGGATGGCGCAAACCGATACGGCCTGGCGCGCCCTTGCCAAAGTCGTTGTGGATCAGCGGCACCGTCATCCATTCGGCGGCAACATCGAAGAGGGAGATCTTGAGCGCGGCGCCTTCACCCGTGCGTCCCTTTCTAAGCAAAGCCTCCAGTATCGCGGCATGCGCCGTCATACCGGTGCCAACATCGCAGATTGAAACCCCGATGCGCCCCACCTCGCCCGGGCCACCCGAAATCCCGACCAGGCCACTCTCCGCCTGGACCAACAGGTCGTAGGCCTTCATGCCCTTCATGGCCTCGCTTTCGCCATAGCCGGTGATGTCGCAGGTGATCAGGCCCGGATAATCCTGGCGCAAACGTTCGCTGCCGAAGCCGGCCCGGGCCAACGCCCCCGGCGCGAGGTTCTGGATCACCACATCGGCCTTGGCGATCATGGCATCCAGCAGCGCCGCGTCCTCGGGCTGCTTGAAATCGAGGACGATCGATTCCTTTCCCTGATTGACCCAGATGAAGTAGGAGCTTTCACCCTTGGCCGCGACGTCGTAACCGCGGGCAAAGTCCCCATCCGCCCGCTCGATCTTGATCACCCGCGCCCCAGCTTCCGCGAGCCTTGAGGTGCAGAGCGGCGCAGCAACGGCCTGCTCGATGGCGATGACGAGACATCCCTCCAAAGGCTTCATTTGCGTTTCGTCCTTAAAAACTTCTCGGCAGCTCGAGCACATGCTCGGCGATATAAGAGAGAATGAGATTGGTCGAGATCGGCGCGATCTGATAGAGGCGCGTCTCGCGGAACTTGCGCTCGATGTTGTATTCCCGGCTGAAGGCGAAACCGCCATGGGTCTGCATGGCTGCGTCGCCGGTCTTCCAGGAAGCTTCGGCCGCCAGCATCTTCGCCATATTGGCCTCCGCGCCACAGCGTTCACCGGCGTCGAACAGCAGGGCCGCGCGTTCCACCATCAAGGCCGCAGCTTCGGTCTCGGCGTAGCACTTGGCCAGCGGAAACTGCACGCCCTGGTTCGCACCGATCGGACGGCCGAAGACTTCCCGCTCCCGGGCATAATTTGTCGCCTTGTCCAAAAAGTAGCGTGCGTCCCCGATACATTCCGAGGCGATCAGGATCCGCTCGGCATTCATGCCGTCCAGAATGACCCGGAAACCATTGCCTTCCTCTCCCAGTAGGTTCGCGGCGGGAACTCCCAGGTCGTCGAAGAAAAGTTCACAGGAGTGATGATTGATCATGGCGTCGATAGGCCGGACCGTCAGGCCTTTACCGATCGCATCCCGCAGATCCACGATGAAGGCGGAGAGGCCTTCCGTCTTCTTCTTGCAGTCTTCGCGCGGTGTGGTGCGCGCCAGCAGCACCATGAGATCGGAGTGCTCGACGCGGCTGATCCAGACCTTCTGGCCATTGATGCGATAGACCTCACCATCGCGCTTGGCTGTGGTCTTCAGACTGGTGGTGTCCGTGCCTGTCGTGGGTTCGGTCACGCCGAAGCTCTGCAGCCGCAGCTCGCCGCGCGCGATTTTAGGAAGATAGGTTTGTTTCTGCTGCTCGGAGCCGTGCCGAAGCACTGAGCCCATGACATACATCTGCGCATGGCAGGCCCCGGCATGGGCGCCGCGCCGGCTGATTTCCTCCAGGATGGCACAGGCTTCGAGAAGCCCGAGGCCGGAGCCGCCGTAGTTCTCGGGAATCAGTGCCGTCAGGAAGCCCGCATCGGTCATCTCCTTCACGAAGTCCGTGGGATAGCCCCTTTCCGTATCCAACTGACGCCAGTAATCCTCGCCGTAGCCTGCGCAGAGCGCCGCGACCGCGCTGCGGATCTCCGCGATTGCCTCGCGCCGCTCGTCCAGCGTCCCCAGGGTCATCGACTGCTCCTCATCGTCATGGCCACAAGCTACAGAAAAGCATTAGTTGAAAAAATTGATTTATTTTCAGATTTTTGATTAATAATTTCGAACGATGAGAAACCTTCCGCCCTTCAAAGCCCTGAACGCCTTCGAGGCTGTGGCGCGGCTCGGTGGCGTCCGCGCCGCGGCAGAGGAGCTTTCCGTCACGCAGTCAGCCGTCAGTCATCAACTGGCCAATCTGGAAAGCCATCTGCGCCGGCCGCTTTTCCATCGACAGGGCAAGCGCCTGATCCTGACCGATACCGGGCAGGACTTCCTGAACCGCATTACGCCGGCCCTGGACCATCTGGAAGAAGCCACCTTCGAGGCCGCCAATTATTCGCGGGTCGAGACCCTGACGGTCTCGGCGCCACCGAGTTTCCTGGCCATGTGGCTGCTGCCTCGAATTGGTAAGTTTTCGGAAGCTCATGACACCCTGGACCTGCGCCTGCTCGAACGCATGACCTTCACACCGGAAGAGGAGACGATCGACTGCGCGATCGAGTACCGGCTGGCGCCTGACAGCAACGTAGACGCCACCCAAATCCTGTCAGACGAGGTTGTTCCTCTGGCCGCGCCCGATCTGCTGCGCCGCCGTCCGGTCCAAAGCCTGGAGGACCTCCCGCGCGTCACTTTGATCGAGACTGAGCGGCGCCTGATCTCCTGGCGGGCAATCCTGCGAGATTCTCCCTCACTCGACGCGCAGCGTTTCCTTTCCGTCAGTTACTCGCTCCATGCCTTTGAAGCGGCACGTTTGGGCATGGGGGTGGCGCTGGGCAACCGCTACAACGCGCAGCGCTTCATAGACGAAGGCGCTCTGATCATACCCTTTCAGATTCCCGAAGCCATGAAACCCCGGACACCCAAGTACTTCCTGACTCTGCCGGAGCGAAAGTCGAAGCTGGAAAAGGTCGTGTTGTTCCGAGAATGGCTGCTGCAGGAAATCGCGCATACACTTTAATGCGTCAGGCTGCCGATACTGGCCCCAGCGCCACCATGTTCACGTTGATCCCTTACGACCCCTCAATGAAAATCGACGGCGGTGCTCTTCCACCGAACCCCACAACCTAAGGAAACTAACTGGCTCTCTGCTGTCGCGTCTTGGAACAGATCAAGTTTAGGTGGGATAGTCCTAGGCCATCTACCGTACTAGTGAATCTGTTCTAAACGTTTGAGTTGGATGGGATTTACATCTTTTACTAGAACCGCAAGGCGGTTCCGACACAAGATGACCCGATCTAGCTGATTGAGTGGAGTAAACGCACTTCATCAAAAAAATTTTTGTGTGAAAAAAAATTTGTTGATAAGACTCGCCCATCGGCGGTTACCCCTTCGATCTCATACAAGCATATAGAGCTTGCAGGGATTCCGCAGTGAGATAACGCGGGAGCATGCAGCCGTCCGTTTATGCTTGTGGATGAACTCTCTCTCCAGGCATTTCCAGTTGGCTGACTGCGCAACTCGCGATAAGCGCGGCTAAAACCATTCGCCGCACACACAAACAGAGAGGTCACTATGAAAAAAGCTGTAAGTTTCTTGGCTGCGTCGGTCTTGCTGTCGACCACCGCGCTGGCCAATGCCGAAACTCTTCGATGGGCGCGCGCCGGCGACGCCCTGACGCTCGATCCCCATTCGCAGAATGAGGGCCCGAGCCACACGATGCGCCATCAGATGTACGAGCCGCTGATCATTCGCGACACCACGGGTGCCTTCGAAGCAGCGCTCGCCACCGAATGGGCACCGAGCAAGGACAACCCCAACGTTTGGGTCTTCAAGCTGCGCGAAGGCGTGAAATTCCATGACGGCGCGGACTTCACCGCCGACGACGTGGTCTTCAGCTTCGAACGCGCCAAGCAGCCGACCTCCGACATGAAGGAGTTGATCGGCTCGATCAAGGAAGTGCGTGCGGTCGGCGACTACGTCGTTGAAATGGAGACCGATGGTCCGAACCCGATCCTGCCCGCGAACCTGACCGACCTCTTCATCATGGACCGGGGCTGGTCCGAAGCGAACAACACGGTCAAGGTGCAGGACTTCGAGGGCGGCGAGATCACCTACGCGACCACCCACGCCAACGGCACCGGCGCCTACAAGTTGGTCAGCCGCGAGCCCGACGTAAAAACCGTCATGACACGCAACGAGGACTACTGGGGCCGCGATCAGTTCCCCATGGCCATCGAGGAAATCATCTATACGCCGATTCAAAACGCGGCAACCCGCGTCGCAGCTATGCTGTCCGGCGAAGTTAACTTCCTTCAGGACATGCCGGTTCAGGATCTGGCACGTGTGGATTCCGCGGACGGCCTCGTGGTCAAGCAGGCCCCGCAGAACCGGGTCATCTTCTTCGGCCTGAATCAGGGCGCGGACGACATCGAGGCAGATAACGTCTCCGGCAAGAATCCGCTCGCGGATCTGCGCGTGCGCAAGGCCATGTCCATGGCGATCAACCGCGACGCCATTCGCCAGGTGGTCATGCGCGGCCAGTCGCAGCCTGCCGGCATGATCGCACCGCCCTTCGTGAACGGCTGGACCGCCGAGATGGACGCCGAAAGCAGCACCGATGTGGCCGGCGCCAAGGCGCTTCTGGAGGAAGCCGGCTACGGCGACGGCTTCTCAATCCGCCTGGACTGCCCGAACGACCGCTACATCAATGATGAGGCGATCTGTCAGGCGGCCGTGGGCATGCTTGGCCAGATCGGCATCACCGTGAATCTCGATTCCAAGCCGAAGGCGCAACACTTCCCGCTCATCACCGACAACAAGACCGACTTCTACATGTTGGGCTGGGGTGTGCCGACCTACGATTCCGAGTACATCTTCAACTTCCTCGTCCATGGCCGCGAAAGCGACATCGGCACCTGGAACGGCACCGGTTTCGACAACGACACGCTGGATGCGAAGATCAAGTCGCTGGCATCCAACACCGACCTGGATAAGCGGAATGCCGACATCGCGGCGATCTGGCGCGTGGTGCAGGATGAGCAGCTCTACATCCCGATCCACCACCAGGTTCTGAACTGGGGCATGGCCGAGAACCTCGGAATCAATGTCGATCCCGAAGATCAGCCCATGGTGAAGCACTTCTCCGTGAAGTGATCCCGCAGAAGCGATCCTGAAACGGTCGCCTCTCATTATGAGAGGCGACCGATCCGGGCCTTGCATTCTCAGCCTGCCGCAGCTCGGCGATACGGAATGCAATCGCCCTGCAGGAAAAAACCAATGACAATTTCCCAGGCCGCCCTTCCGCGCGCCGCCTTGCGAGGTGAGCACTAATGCTTGCTTTTATCGTCAGACGTCTGGGGCAATCGCTCCTGGTCCTGCTGGTTGCGGGGGCCGTTGCCTTTTCGATGTTCCGCTTCGTCGGCGACCCGATCGACAACATGCTCGGTCAAGAGCGCACACTGGAAGACGTGGAACGTCTGCGGGCGCAGCTCGGCCTCGATCAGCCCTTTCCGGTGCAGTACTTCAAATACCTGCAAGGCGCAGTCCAGGGTAACTTTGGGCTCAGTTTCCGCCAGGGGCGGGAAGTCTCGCAGATCCTGATGGAGCGCGCGCCCGCCACCCTGGAGCTGGCGGCCATCTCGGCGATGTTTGCGGTGCTTCTGGGGATAGCTCTGGGCGTCTACACCGCGATCCGGCGGGACGGCTTCATCGCCAACTTCATTATGTCGACCTCCCTGATCGGCGTCTCGCTACCCACCTTTCTGATCGGCATCCTGCTGATCTATCTCTTTTCAGTCGAGCTCGGCTGGTTGCCCAGTTTCGGGCGCGGCGATGTGGTGGACCTCGGCTGGTGGAACACAGGCCTGCTGACCGAAAGCGGCCTGAAGGCGCTGATACTGCCGTCCATCGCGCTCGGCCTCTACCAGATGACGCTGATCATGCGGCTCGTGCGCTCCGAAATGCTCGAAGTGCTGCGTCAGGACTATATCCGTTTCGCGCGGGCCCGGGGCCTGAGCGAGCGCACGATCAACTTCCGTCACGCCCTGAAAAATACCATGGTGCCCGTGATCACGATCATCGGGTTGCAGCTCGGAGCGATCATCGCCTTCGCGATCATCACCGAGACGGTATTTCAGTGGCCGGGGCTGGGCCTGTTGTTCATCAACGCAATCCAGTTCGTCGATATCCCGGTCATGGCCGCTTATCTGATGATGATTTCGGTGATGTTCGTTCTGATCAATCTGATCGTCGATATCCTCTACGCCTTCATCGACCCCCGTTTGCGCGTGAGCAGTAAATGACCGACCTGACCCCTACAGAAAGCACGGCGGAGGATGCAGGACCTGCTCTCTCGCGCCTGCAACGCGCGCTGGACAGCGACCTCGCCTACAGTTTCCGGCATTCGCCGGTCGCCATGATCTCCGCCGCCGTCTCCATAACCTTGATCCTGGCCGCTGTTTTCGCGCCAATGTTCGCCACCACAAACCCCTTCGATCCGTCGAGCCTGAACCTGATGAACGGGTTCACGCCACCGCTGCAGCCCAATGCCTTCACCGGTGAAAGCTTCGCGATGGGCACGGACGATCAGGGCCGCGACGTCTATTCGACGATCCTTTACGGCATGCGCGTATCGCTCTTCGTGGGCGCGGCGGCCGTGCTCTTCGCCATGGTGCTTGGGATCGTCCTGGGTCTGCTGGCTGGTTACCTCGGCGGCTGGATCGAGACGCTCATCATGCGCGTGGCCGATATCCAGCTAACCTTCCCTTCGATCCTGGTTGCCATGCTGATTTTCGGCATCGCCAAGGGCGTCACGCCGGTCGAGTATCGCGATCAGATGGCCATCTGGGTGCTGATCCTCGCTATCGGCCTTAGCGACTGGGTGCAGTTTGCGCGGGTCGTGCGGGGCGCGACGCTGGTCGAGAAAAGCAAAGACTATGTCGATGCCGCCCGCCTGATCGGCCGACGCGCCTTCCCGATCATGCTGCGCCACATTCTACCGAACGTGCTCTCTCCGGTTCTGGTGATCGCGACCATATCGCTGGCCCTGGCCATTATCGCCGAGGCGACGCTCAGCTTTCTGGGCGTCGGCGCCCCGCCGACCCAGCCCTCTCTCGGGACGCTGATCCGGATCGGCCAGGGTTTCCTCTTCTCCGGGGAATGGTGGATCCTTTTCTTCCCCGCCTGCACGCTGCTGGCGCTGGCGCTGAGCGTGAACCTGCTCGGCGATTGGCTCCGCGACGCGCTGAATCCGAGGTTGCGATGACCGATCCCGTGCTATCAATCCGTAACCTGACGGTCGAGATCCCGACCCGGCGCGGCCTCTTCCATCCGGTCAAAAACGTCAGCTACGACATCAAGCCCGGAGAGATCCGGGGGGTCGTTGGCGAAAGCGGCGCCGGCAAATCCATGACCGGCAATGCCGTGATCGGACTGCTCGACCGCCCGGCGCGAATCGCCGAGGGCGAAATCTGGCTGAAGGGCCGGCGGATCGATCACCTGAGCGCCGAAGAAAAGCGCGCCATTCGCGGCAAAGAGATCGGCATGATCTTTCAGGACCCGCTGACCTCACTCAATCCACTTTTTACCGTGGGCGAGCAGCTGGTCGAAACCATCCAGCTGCATCTGAAGGTTTCCGCCGGCGAGGCGCGCGATCGGGCGATTGCGCTTCTGGACCGCGTATCGATTCCCAATCCGGCGGAGCGCTTCGATCAGTATCCGCACCAGTTTTCTGGCGGCATGCGACAGCGCGTGGTGATCGCCCTCGCGCTCTGCTCAGATCCTTCCGTGATCGTCGCGGACGAACCGACGACCGCCTTGGACGTCTCCATCCAGGCGCAGGTACTGGATCTCATCAAGGAGCTGGCCGCCGAACGTCAGGTGGGCGTGATCCTGGTGACCCACGACATGGGCGTGATCGCGGACACCACGGAAGAGGTCACCGTCATGTACGCGGGCAACGTGGTGGAAAGCGGGAAAACCGACCAGATCCTCGGCGCACCGACACATGAATACACCCGCTCCCTGATTTCTGCTGTCCCGCGGCCGCATGCGAAGCTGAAACGCTTTCCTCAGGTCAGCTATGGCGGGCGCGACACCGAGTTCAAGATCGAAGACCTCGCGCGGAACTGGCCCAAGCCGGCAGCCTCCGGATCGGGCAATCTGCTTGAGGTCAAGGAAATCACAAAGCAGTTCGTCGTAAAGTCCTCCATCATTCCGTCCTGGAACAGTTATTTCACCGCCGTGGACCAGGTGTCTTTCGATATCCGCGACGGCGAGGTCTTCGGACTGGTCGGCGAGAGCGGCTCCGGAAAGTCAACCGTCGCACGGATGATCGCCACGCTCTACGACGTCGACGGCGGCCAGATCCTTTTCGATGGCGAAGACATGACCGCCATGGACGCTGCAGGCATCGCCCGTTACCGGCGCCAAATCCAGATGATCTTTCAAGATCCCTTTTCCAGCCTGAATCCCCGGATGACGGTTGCCGACATCGTGGCGGAACCTCTGCTGCACCTTGGCATTCTGCCGAAAGAGGACGCCAAAGTGCGCGTGCGTGAGCTGCTGGATCGTGTCGGACTGGCAAAGGACGCCTGGCGCAAGTACCCGCATGAATTCTCGGGTGGCCAGCGCCAGCGCATCTCCATAGCCCGCGCTCTGGCGACCCAGCCGCGCTTTCTGATCTGCGACGAGCCGACCAGCGCGCTCGATGTTTCCATCCAGGCCCAGATCCTGAACATCCTGAAGGACCTGCAGGAACACCTCGGACTGACCATGCTGTTCATCAGCCACGATCTGCCGGTGGTGCGGCAGATGTGCGACCGCGTGGGCGTTATGAAACAAGGGCAGCTGGTCGAGCAGCAGGAGACCGAAGCGCTCTTCGATGCGCCTGAGCACCCCTATACGCGCGAACTGCTAAGCCTGATGCCGCGCCTGGAACAGTTGTCGGGTTAGAGCAGATAGGACCTGAAGTGCCGTGTACGAGACATGAGCGTTATTGAACGGGCGGATCAGCTGGAGCTTGGCAGCCTGATCCGCAAATGCCGCAAGCAAAGAGGCCTCACGCTGCAGGCGCTTTGCGACAAAGCCGGACTGTCACCGGGCTATCTCTCACAGGTGGAGCGGGCCATGGCGACGCCGTCGCTGGGGACCCTCGCCCAGATTGCCCATGCGCTGGACCTGGGCCTGGATTACTTCGTCACCTGCCCAAAACCAGCGGATGCGGTCACCCGCGCGGGCCAGCGCGCCACCTTTCAGGTTTCGGATTCCGGCGTCAGTTACGAAACCCTGAGCGCCGGATTTCCCGGCCACGAACTCTCCTCCTACATCATAACCAGCCCGCCCGGTTATGAATCGGAAACCTTTCAGCACGAGGGCGAAGAATTCGTCTACATCCTGAGCGGCATGGTCGAACATAGTCTGGGCGGTGAAAGCTTCCTCCTGCGTCCTGGCGACAGCCTACACTTCAAAGGTTCCAACCCCCATTCCTGGAAAACCGTCGGCGACAGCCCCGCGCGCATGCTCTGGACCGGGACCCTGACTGTCCTGCAAAACCGGGGGAAAGACGTTCTTCCGGGACGCCAATCCTAGTTTGACTACAAGGTAACGCCGCCGATACTTGCCCCGCCGCAGACATAGAGCGTCTGACCGGTAACATAGCCGTTGCGCGGATCGGCAAAGAAGAGGATCGCCCGGGAGACATCGTCCACCGTCCCGATCCGTCGTACCGGCAGATTATCGGCTAATTTCTGCTGCCGCTCGCTGCCCTTCTCAATAATGCCCCAGAAGTTGTCGGTCAGGACCGGCCCCGGCGCCACCACATTTACGGTAATGCCCTCAGGTCCCAGCTCGAGCGCCCAGGTCCTCGCCATGCCATGCAGGCCGGCCTTGGAGTAGGAATAGGCAGTGCGGGTCGGCGCACCCATGGCAGCGCGGGAGGAATTGAAAACGATCCGTCCGAAGCCGCGCCCCTTCATCGCTGGCAGAAAGGCCTTCACGAAGGTCAGCGCTGCGCCGGCGTGCAGCTGCGTCAGAGTCAGAAGGTCGTCCGGCTCCGCCTCTTCGATCAGGTTGGGCAGGATGATGCCGGCATTGTGGATAAAGTGCGTCACTTCACCGGCAGCTGCGATTTCCTCTGCCGCCTGCTGCGTTTCCGTCGGATCGGTCAGATCGGCTTGTACCGTGCTGAACCGTTCGTGATTCCAGTCCGGCGCGCGGCGCGCCACCGACACGACCTCATAACCCAGCTCCAGAAAATCCCGGCAGAGTCGTTCGCCGATCCCGGCGCTGCCGCCGGTCACCACCGCGCGATAGGACACATCGTTCATGCCGCGGTCCCCTCGACCAGCGCCAGGACGCGCAGAGGACTGCCTGAGCCGTGTTTGATCTTGAGCGGCGGACAGATCAGCAACGCCCCGGTCGGTGGCAGAAGATCCAGGTTCGCTAAGCACTGAAGACCGTAACGCCCGGCACCGTGCAGGAGGTAGTGCGCCGGATAGGGCGGCGAGAGATGCGCCGCCTGCCCGGCATCTGTCCCAACGCACTCCGTACCGAAGCCCACCACGTTGCGTTCCTCGATCAGGAAGGTGATGGCGTCCGCATCGGGCCCCGGGGAGTGGGCCCCGTCTTCGCGCATATTAAGATAAGCGGCCGGACTGCGCTTCGACCAGTCCGTGCGCATCAGCACCCAGCAGCCCTCTGGTATCTTTCCATGCTCCTCCTCCCAGGCAAGAAGGAAATCCTTGGTCATCAGAAAGTCTTCGTCTTCTGCTGACTCTTTCGAACAGTCGATCACACAGACCGGGCGCACGAAGCCGTCCACCGGAATCGAGTCGACGGCGGCATTCGGCAAATCCTTGCCCGAGACCCAGTGCACCGGCGCATCGAAGTGGGTGCCGGTATGTTCACTGCAACTGAAGTTCCGCCAGTACCAGGCCGGACCGCGATCGTCGTAGCGCGAAACCTCCTCGACCCGGAAGCGCGCACACTGTCCGAACTCCGGCGGCAGGATGATCACCGGGAAATCCGGATCAAGAGTGTGGGTCAGATCCACCGTTCGGATCTTGCCATTTACCAAGGCGTCCGAGAGCGTCGAAAGGACAGATGCACTCATTTTCTCAGGCTCCTTCCGGCTGAGTCAGTTCCCGTTCCAGAACCCGGGGATCTTCTTTCCATCGGACCATGAAATCTTCGGCCACGTCACCGACGGCGATATCCTCCAGGCCCTGCTGCAACGCGCCGACCACGGCCTTGGCCAGTCGTTCGGGCGTGACTTTGGGCGGCGGCAGGTGCTGTCGCCAATCCTCCTCCAGCGGACCGAAGAGCGCGTTCAGCACCTTCACGCCCGAACCCCGGAATTCCCCGCGCAGGCACTGACTGAGCGAATAGGCCGCCGCCTGGCTGGCCGAGGTCGAACCGTATGCAGGCCAGTTGGAAAGCGCGTAGACCGAGAGCAAATTGACCCAAGCGCAGGCGGAGTTCACGCCGTCGGCGCCGCGGAAGCGCATGCCAGGACCGAAAGCCTGGATCAGCCGCAAAGGACCGAAGTAGTTCACTTCCATCTCATCCCGCGCGGTGACGATACCGTCCCGGTCCATGGCGCCGCCGGCGCGCACATGCTCCGCCGTGTTGATCAGGATATCGACCTTGCCTCCGATCTCGCTTGCGAGTTCCTTGACCGAAATCGTATCTGTGACGTCGAGCGGCATGATTTCTACATTGGGGATGGACGCCAGTTCCTCCGCGCCGCGATACGGTCGCCAGGTCTCGGCGATACCCACAAAAACGAGCGAGGCGCCGGCAGCCGAGACCGCCTTGGCCATAGCCTGGCCAAGCGGTGTCCGCCCATCGGTGATGAGCACCCGGCGATGCTTGGGATCGCAAGTTAACTCCCGCAGCTGCTTGTCATCCGCCATATTGGCCGTCTCCTCTTCCGGCAGGGCCATGAGCACGCCCTGACCCGACTTATCCGTCCGGGCGATCATGCGCACCCGCCCGCCTTGCGGCACATCGCCGTGGATATGCGCCAGCACCGTAATGCCCGCATCCAGCTCCACAGTGCCGGCGCGCCAGGGCGTGCGCTCCCGGAAATAGACATTGGTGCTGGTCTGGATGGTGGTTTCCGCGATCAGCCGACCGCCCTCCGGCATATCCTTCCAGGAAAGATTCATGGAGAGGCACTTGGGACAGGCCTCGCGCGGCGGGTAAGTCACCGCCCCGCAGTCGCCGCAGCTCTGCAGGACGAAGCGCCCTTCCGCGGCCGCCACCGTGAAACCGAGCGCCTTGCGGCTGCGCGAAGTCGGCGGCAGGGTCGGCAGAACCGTGCGCTTTTGCGGGTCCTTGCGTGGTGGGCGTTGGATCGGATCTGTCATGCGTCCGGCCCCGCGAGAACCGCCGCGCCGGAACACAGTCCGCGGTCGTAGTTGATCATGCCGAAGCCTGAAACCACGGCCAGCTTAGCGTCAGCGACCTGACTGCCGAGCGCGCTGCCCGTCACCTGCCGTAGGGCTTCAACCATGCCCAGATATCCCCCCGCAGCCCCCGCTTGTCCGACCGAAAGCTGGCCGCCAGATGTGTTGTGCGGGAAGCTGCCGCCGTTGGTCAGGTCGTGGCTACGCACGAAGTCCGCGCCCTCCCCTTTCTTGCAGAAACCCAGGTCTTCGAACTGCATCATGGAGATGACCGGATAGTCGTCGTAGGTCTCCAGCAGATCGATGTCCTCCGGTGTCACGTCCGCCATGGCCCAGAATTCCTCCCGGTCCATCTCCCAGCCGCCGCGCATCTGGATCGGATCGTTGGGAAAGGCGTTATGCCGTTCAATGGTCGAGAGAACGCGCACGGCAGGCAACCCCAGAGACTTCGCCGTTTCATCGCGCATCACCAGAAAAGCTTCCGCACCGGCGCAGGGCATAACGCAATCGAAGAGCGCGATGGGATCGGAGATCGGACGGGCGGCAATGTACTGCTCCAGGCTCAAGGGCTTCTTCATCAGCGCATGGGGAAAAGTAAGCGCATTGTCGCGCTGGGCCACGCAGATCTTGCCGAAGTCCTCCCGCGTCGCGCCATAGCTTTTCATGTAATGGTCGGTGAGCAGGCCGAAGCTGGCATTGGGACCGCCGGAGCCGTAGGGATAGGAGGCGTCCTGCGCGAAGCGGCTGAAGCTGGAGAGCATACGGCGAAAGGAATCCACGTGGTTCGCATCGCCGGAAACGCAGGCCACCATTTCCGCATCGCCGGACTGCACCGCCCGCGCGGCGCGGCGCAGGCTCACCACGCCCGAAGCCCCACCCATGGGAATATGATCGAGCCAGCGCGGCGTCAAACCAAGGTGCTGCGTCAACCCCACGGCCGTATCGGGAAAGAGCGTGAAGGAAGACACGCAAAAGCCGTCGATGTCCTGAGGCGTGAGCCCAGCGCCCCGCACCAGTTCGCCAAGAGCGCGCGCAATCCACCAGTGCGCCGGTTCCGGCGAATAGCGCTGATAAGGCACGGTGACGGGCACAGCGGCGACCACGCCGTCATAAGCCTGTCGAACTGCCGCGCCCCGTTTTGCCATCAGGCCACCGCCCGCTTTTTCAGGTGACGAAGGTCGATCGTATCCCTGTTTTCCCGCAGCTTCTCCACCAAGGCCTTCAGCTCGCCCCGCTGGACTTTGTTCGTAGAGGTCAATGGCAGAGACTCCACGAAAGCGATGTAGCCGGGAGCCTTGTAGTAGGCGAGCTGTTCCAGCGACCAGCGCGTGATGTCCTCGGCGATCTTGAGCGCCTTGTCATGCGAGAAATCTTCCGCAGGCACGACGCAGACAAAGACCTCGTCGCCCCGCACCGGGTCCGGTGTTGCGGCCACGGCAACAGCACCTACCTGGGGATGGCGCAGCAGCACACCCTCAACCTCGATGGCGGCGATGTTCTCGCCGGAGCGGCGGATAACGTTCTTCTTGCGATCCACGAAGGCAAGAGTCCCATCCGGGTTCCGCCGCACGATGTCACCGGTGTGGAACCAGCCGCCGCGCCAGGCTTCGTCTGTCGCCTCCGGATCCTTCAGGTAGCGGTCGAAGAAACCGTAGCGCGGATTATCGCCGTTCCGGCGCACCAGCAATTCGCCGGGCTCGCCCGCCGCTGCTTCCGATTCATCGTCACGCTCTATGCGCACAGCGATCTCATCTTCCGGCGCGCCGAAGCAACGTGTGCCGATGTGCCGGGGTTCGCGCGCTGCCGCGACCACCGCGCCGTTTCCGGTCTCAGTCATGGCCCAGGCTTCGATCAGCGGCACGCCGAAGCGCTCCTCGAAAGCCCCGTGCAGCCGCTCTTCCACCCCGGCCCCAAAGCCGAAACGCACGGAATGTTCCTTATCCGCACCACTTTCCGGCGCCGACATCAGCATCGCCGGCATGACACCCAGATAATGCATGATGCTGGCTTTGGACTGGCGCACCGAATCCCACCAGCTCTTGGGGTGAAAGCGGTCCAGAACCGTCAAGCAACCGCCCACTGCAATCATGGCCATGGTCGAACAGGCCAGAGCATTCATATGAAACAGCGGCAACGGCGTGATCATGCGCTCACCGTCGAAATTGAGCGCACAGTGCCCGCCGACAAAGCGGTACCACTGGCCGCAGTTCAGAAAGTAGCTGTTGTTGAGCACGCAACCCTTCGGCAAGCCGGTGGTCCCGGAGGTATAGAGCAAGGCGGCTTCCTCATTGAAACCGCCATCCTGTTCTTCAGCCGGCCGGTCTGCCACGGGCACGGCATCCTCCGGCCCGATCACCTTTACGCCGGCTTTCTCTAAATCCGGCCTTCGCGTTTCCAAACCCACGGCGAGGCACATCTCGGAATGCTCGACCAGATACGCCAGCTCGGCCGCCCGCAGATCGGGATTGATCGGCACGAGCGAGGCACCCAAGCGGTTCAGGGCCAGCCAGTGGATGAGGAAGGTTGGCCGGTTCTCCAGCAGAAGGCCAACTCGATGTCCTTTGCCATAACCTGCCTCCCGGTAGGCTTCGGCCTTCGCTTCCACTTTCTTAAGGCTAGCGCCATAGGTCAGTTCGCCGGATTCAATCCCATAGACCTCAGCCGTCTCAGGCAGCACGTTCATGAAAGGACGTTCAGGCACGGCCTGCGCCGTCGCCGCGAAAAAGGAATAGACATTGGCGAAGCTGACCGGATCTCGGAGCTCAAGGGTCATGACCGCGCCTTCAAACAAAAAGCTGGATGTTGCGATGGGGCGCATCGCAATTCACCAGGTCAACCCGCTTGCGCCTGATCTTCAAGCTGCCCTCGACGACAGTGAGACTGTGCCGCGCCCAACCGGCCAATAGGGTCTGCTCATCAAAGCGCGTCTCCACGTAGTGGAAGGGCGTGTAGGTGCGATAAAGGTTTTCCTGGTGATTGATCTCATCGACGCTTGGCGTCTGCAGCAGGTGCTGGCAGCGGCTCTTCGGCTTTTGCGAAAAGGTCCGCTGTCCCTCCAGCCGCTGGACCCGCGTGCGCAACAGCAGGCGGTCTTCGTACATCAGCGAGGTGGTCAAGTGCTCTTCCTCTTGGTCGGATTCCAGAGGCATCCAGTAGATGCCGTCTTCCGTGAAGAGATCCAGCCATTCGGGAAAGCGGCGCTCGTCGATCATCCGGGCCTCGGCGATCACAAAGTCAATTAGGTCCTGTGCAGTCGGTGTCATGCCACATTTTCTTTCAAAGATAGTGTCATGAACTTCTCCCAGGCCCTGAACTGGTTGCGCATCTGCGCCTCGGTCGTGCCGTTATAGGTCGCGTTGGGCGTCGCCCTTTCCTCCGGATCGTAGAGCCGCAGCATATTGACCCATTGGTTGCCGTCGCTGGCCAGGCCCATCTGCGCGCGCTCGTACATCTCCAGATCGTCGTGCCCGACAATCGAGGTCGGGGCATTGATCAGCCGGTTATACATAGCCGTGCGCTGCAGCAGTTTGTCCGGCGCACCGACCAGACGGAAGATCCAGGACTCCACCAGGGTTTTATCGGCCGCGATCGGCTTGAAGAGCCGCAGGGACTGGATTGGCCCCTTGATCATCATGTTGGGGAAGTAGACCGTGTTGTGCCGGTTCTCGTCGAGAATGGCTTTCGCTCGCTCCTCACCGTAGGCCGCGATCATCAGTTCGAAATACCCCTCGATCGCGGAATAGTCGGAATGGATCGAGTGGTGCACCCCGGTATGGCCATGACCGTTGTCCCAGGTCCGGATGCCCATCTTTTCGAAGAACTCGTAGGGCGACATGAAGGGCAGAATGCACTCCACAGCCATGGGCTTAGGTCCATCGCCGCCTTCCTGTTCCCAGATCTCCTTCACTGTGCCGGCCGAAGATTCGTGCGCCACCATGGGGTGGCAGGTATCGGTCTGGTTCTCGACCAACATCTTCCAGTTACAGTGATGCATGTAGCGCAGCGGAGAGCCAACCACTTCCAGCCGGCCTTCGGGCGAACGATCGATCATGTTGTCGAGGCTCGAGAGAGACTCGCCGAAGAACTCCGCGAAGTCCGGGCCTCCGTCATTAATCTTCGCGAAGATGAAACCGCGGTAGTTTTCGACATGTTTCACCGGTGTCATGCCCTTCCCCGCGCAGGACTCCGGCAAACCCGTATTTTCGTAGCCTTTCTTCAGCGGCACAGCCAAAAGGCTACCGTCGGTTTTGAAGGACCAGGCATGGTAGGGACAGCGGAAGAACTTGCCTGCATTACCCTGGCGGTCGATCACCACCTGCGTACCCTTGTGCGGACAGCGATTGAAGAGCACGCGGATCGAGTTGTCGCTGTGCCGGACCATCAGGACCGGCTGGGTCCCAATCTCGGTGGCGCTGTAATCGCCCTTGTTTGGAATCTGGCTGTCATGACCGACATAGATCCAGGCGTTGCGGAAGAGATGTTCCATTTCCAGCCCAAAGACATCCTGACTGCAGTAGAGATCGCGATGCACCTCGCCCTCGCGGATCAGGCCGCGTATGGTCTTGAGACTGCTATCGTCCTTTGTCATGAGTAAGCCCTCCTTCTAGAGGTCCAAAACGAGTTTCGCCGAACGGGCGCGCGAGACACAGATCTGCATCACTTTGCCTTCGGCCTTTTCGCTGTCCGTCAGAACCACGTCACGGTGGTCCGGCTCGCCGGAGATCACATCCGTCTGGCAGATGCCGCAGTCGCCGCGCTGACAGTCGTAGATCAGATCATGGCCGGCCGCCTCCAGCACCTGGATGATGCTTTCGCCGACCGGCACGGTGTAGGTCTCGCCGGTCGAGGCAATTTCGACCTCAAAAGGCGTGTCACCTGTCTGCGGCACCGGCGGCGTAAAGAGTTCAAAGTGGATCCGCTCTTCCGGCCAGCCGCCTGCACGCGCCGCGGCCTGGACTGCCTCGATCATGGGCTTGGGGCCGCAGACATAGAGATGCTGGTTGTTGTTTGCCGCTGCCAAGACGGCACCCACGTCGAGCGGTCTACCGGTCAGATCGTCGTAGTGTTCGACAAGTCTTTCACCGAGCAATTCCCTTAACGCACTCAAAAAGGCCAAGCTCCCCTGAGCGCGGCCGGAATAGTGCAGTGTGAAGTCCTGTCCACGGCGCAGCAGTTCACTGGCCATGGAGGCGATGGGCGTGATCCCGATTCCGCCTGCCAACAAGAGCGCTGGCGCGGTCGCATCCTCGGACAGCGGGAATTCGTTCTTTGGCTCCGTCGCGGACAGAAGGTCGCCCGCCTTCAAGCCATGCATGAAGGAAGAACCGCCCAGGGACTCCTCTTCCAGCCGCACGCCCAGCCGGTATTCGGCCACGCTCAAATCTGTCTCACGGGACGGATCAAGGTTCACAAGTGAATAGGGCCGATCATCGCCGCCCGGCAGTTTCACCCGGATATGAGAACCAGGACTGTAGCCCGGCAGACTGCCGCCATTCGCCGGTTCCAAACGGAAGGAGCGGACCTTCGGTGCTTCGTCCTTTACCTCGACGACCTTCAGTTCCAGATCCGACATTCAGGCCACCTCCGACCGGGGTTCGCTCCGCGCCTCAGGCTCTGAGAAACTCCTGATGGTCTCCAAAGCGCCGTCCAAAGCATCACCCGCTGGATCCTGAAGCGCGGCCTCGTGCAAACGCCGCGCCCAGTCGGCAGCGTCTTCCCTGCCACGCACCAGATCGATGCCGTCCATCACCCGGTCGTATTTGCTTAGAGAGCGTTCGTGAGTGTCGCTATAGCCCTTGATCAGCCGGCGGCAGCGGGCAATCTCGACGGCAAGCGCATAGTCATCCTTTGCGGTTCGCGAGACATTTGCCAGCCACTGCGTAACATGCGCCGTCTCCACCTCGTGTCGCAGCAGTTTCCGGCGCCAGGGCCGGAGAGACGACAGCAGATAGAGCGACAGAAAACCACGCAGGCTATCGCTCCGCACCCGCTTGCCGCCGGTAAAAAGAGACAATAACCAGCGTACAAGAGCCTTTTCCTCGACCTCTCGGCCCAGGAAGGCGGGGAGCAGACCGGCCAGTTCCTGAATGCGCGGATGCATGAACTCGGTCGTCGTGACGATCTGGCCATCCGCTGCTGAAATCTCATCGCGGACGCGCGAAAAGCGGCTACGCCGGGACTTCAGATCCGCCACCCGGATCACATCCTGGTAGCTCATGGCCGCGGCCAGGTATTTGGCCATAGCGGCCGTCAGGGTATAACCCTCTTCGGTGCCCCCGTTCTGCCTGTCCTGTGCGAGGATCTCTTCAAGCCGGTCGAGATATTCCTCGCCATACCCAATGTCCTGGTAGTCGATCGTGCGGTTCAGACCAGCACGTAAAATCGGCTGCAGGTGATCGGGAAATGAAGCCTGCGCGCGTCCGCAGAGCGCGTCATACCTCTCGTGCTCTGTCTCGCTGCCGCCTTGCAATCTGGGCAGAGTTTCATCCTGCGCGTCTTTCTTATTATCGAGAGGGTTTTCTTCGAGACAGTCAAACGCCGCATCGAAAGCACGCAGGCTGGCCTCAACCCCGACGCCTCCAGCGCGGATCGCTTCTTCGAAAGCTTCACGTGGAAACGGCAGCGCACCAGATCCGGCGATGGCGCCAAACATCGTCGCGGAGATGACGCTGCCGCTTTCACTCGCGAGCGCGGCAAGGTCCGCACGCAGGAAACGCTTCGCCGCCAAAGAAGCCGCAACCTCGACCGCCTGCGGATCATTGATGCCGTCGCCAGGCCTTGATTTCTCGGCGACCGCCAGAGAGCGGTGAGTCGAGGCAATCAGGGTCGTGCGGTCGGGTGAAACAAGCCCGCGCTGGACCGCGCGCCCAGCTTCCATCCACTCAGCCGCCACCACGAGGTCCACATCGCCCGGCGTCGGCATCAGCGCCAAAACCGGCGCCTTCCCACCTGCCTCGATCATCTCGACATAGTAGAGAGTCGCCCCGGTCCGCTGCGCCACCCCGGGCACGCTTGTCGACTGAGCCACCCAGCCGCGCGATTCGGCCAACGCCACCAGCCAGTTGGTCACCACGCCTCCGCCCTGCCCGCCAATGGCGAGCACGGCGACGCAGATCGGACGGTCTTGCGAAAGCGCGTCAGCCATCACGACGACTCCAACAGACGCTTGTCATCGCGGCGACTCTGGAGCTTCTCCGTTACGGCACTTCGCAGGCGGGCGAAGGTCCGATCCCAAAAACTCGGATTATGAATCGCGTCAGCCCGATAGAAGGACGGACAGAGCACGGCGGCATCGGCCACCTCGCCGCAGTGGCCGCAGGCGACACAGGTGTGGTCCACGAACGCCACCGGGTCGTCCCGCAAGGGGTCTTCGTTCTCCTTCAAGGTCAGCGAGGGACAGCCAGAGATGCGGGTACAGGCGTGATCGCCGGTGCAGATGTCCGCATCGACGCCGAATTTCTGTTCAACAACCCGTTGCCCCACTCCCAGCGCTTTGCGGCGGATCGGCCGCTCCCGGCGTTGCCGGTTCAGCATGCATTCGCTCGAAGCAACCACCACCTTAGGGCCGGTCTCAGGAGTGGTCAGCGCTTCTTCGATCACATCGCGCATGGCCGCAACGTCATAGGTGTGGTCGATACGCCGAACCCATTTGACGCCCACACCCTTGACCGCGTCCTCAATGGGATGCCGGGTCGAGCGGTGGCGGTTGCCGGCGCGCGAAGAAAGGATGTCCTGTCCACCCGTTGCCGCCGCGTAATAATTGTCCACGATGAGGATCACGTCATCGCTCTTGTTAAAGACCGCGTTGCCGATGCCGCTGGCCAGACCGTTGTGCCAGAAACCGCCGTCACCCATGATCGAGATCGAGCGTTTGCCCTTGCCCACATTGAGACCGGATGCCGAAGCCGCCCCGAGGCCGTAGCCCATGGTGCTGGCGCCGATATTGAAGGGCGGCAGGATGGAAAAGAGGTGACAGCCGATATCGCAGGCGATGTGCCGCTCCCCCAAGTCCTGCTGCGCGAGTGTCAGAGCCGAAAAGATCGGCCGCTCCGGACAACCGGTGCAGAAACCCGCAGGCCGCGCGGGAACGGCATCATTCAAAGCGCCGGTAACATCCCCGGGAAGTTCAGCACCGGTCCGCGGACCAGGAATGGAAGTCGGCGGGTCTTCAAGCTGGTCTAAGAAACCGCGAATGCCGTCGGTCAGGGCCTTGTTGGTGTATTCCCCCGCCTTAGGCAGAACATCCTTCCCGTGCAGCGGGGTGTGAACAGCGGCGCGGCGCAGGATGGTCGCAACCGCCTGCTCGAGGTGATCGGGCTGCCCCTCCTCCACCATTAGCACCGCCCGTTTGTTGGAACAGAATTCCACCACCTCATCGTCGATCAGAGGATAGGTCACGTTCAGCACATAAAGCGGGATCCGTGTCTGGCCGTAGACATCGGCCAATCCGAGTTGGCGCAAAGCCGCAATCACACCGTTGTAGTGGCCGCCCTGCAGAATGATCCCGACGTCCGAAATGTCGCCCTCGAACACCTCGTTCAGCTTGCGCGATTTGATGAACTCGACCGCGGCCGGCCAGCGCTTGGCAACCTTTTCCTGTTCATGCGCAAAGGAGGCGGGCGGCAGGACAATCCGATCGGTCTCGCGCCGTGGATTGTCGCGGGCCTGCTCCAGCGTGAAGTCCGGCCGGACGTTGTCGCGGGTCTGGAAGCTGCCGTGCACATGGCAGGCGCGAATCCGCAGTTCCAGCATGACCGGGGTGTTGCTGACCTCGGAGAGCTCGAAGCCATCCCGCACGGCTTTCACAATAGATTCCGGGTTGGGCCGGGGATCCAAGAGCCAGATCTGCGACTTCATGGCGAAGGCGTGGGAGCGTTCCTGCATGATCGAGGAACCTTCGCCATAGTCCTCGCCGACAATGATCAGTGCCCCACCGGTCACGCCGCCCGAAGAGAGATTGGCCAGAGCGTCGGAGGCCACATTGGTGCCCACGGTTGACTTCCAGGTCGCCGCGCCGCGGATGGGGTAGTGCATGGATGCGGAGAGCATAGCGGCGGCCGTCGCCTCGCTGGCGCTGGCCTCGAAGTGGACACCCAGCTCATCGAGAATGTCTTTGGCGTCGGCCAGCACATCCATCAAATGGGAAATCGGTGCGCCCTGATAGCCACCGACATAGCCGACACCTGACTCCAGAAGCGCCTTGGTGACCGCGAGAATGCCTTCACCACGAAAGGTCTCTCCGGCTCCCAGCCGCAGCGCCTGCACCTCCTGAACAAAAGACCGTTCAGCCAACGCTCACCTTCCCTTCGACCCGCCTTAGAAAGCTTAACGCGATCGGGCAGCCCGATAATTATATTCTTTTTCATATAATCGATGCCGATTTCTCCCGAGTCAATCCAGTTTATATGAAAATGCGATTTTTTAAGTTTGAAACGATTGATTCCTGAAGCGAGATGTGATGACATCTTGGTATGACCAGCCTTCGACAGATCAAGCTGACCGAGGACGATGCCTCACCCTTCGTCGACAGCTATCTGCTGTATCTCCTGGCCGCGACCAGCCACGCTCTCTCGAGCCAGTTTCACCGCCAGGTGAAGGAGCAGGGCGTTAAAGTCCAAACTTGGCGTGTGCTCGCCTGCCTGATCGACAGACCCGGCTTGATGCTGACAGAATTGGCGCAGTTCGTCCTCCTGGAACAGTCGCATCTGACCAAGATCATCGACCATCTACAGGCCGCCGGCTTCGTGGACAAACACCACGATACCACCGACCGTCGACGTATCCAGATCTACATAACAAGCGCAGGACGCGATCTGGTTGAACCTCTGATCGCTGCTGCGAAGACCCACCAACGGCAGGCCATGTCGGTTTTGACGGGCGACGAGGAAAAGCAGTTGAGAGGGATTCTGCATAAACTGATTCGCGCCCAGAATCTATCAGACAAGCAAAACTCATCAGACAAGCAGTCGAGTGCGGAAACCGAGGCCGGGCGGGGCACAGACTGATGCAGCAGTTGGACGAGGCTTGGAATGCTCGGCGGAGCAATAGCAGGGCAAGCAGACACCGCGTCTTCCCAATGACAGCCCACGGATCGTCCGGTCTGCGGACAGATCGCCGGAAAGCCGGACAGGAAATCCGAAAGTCCATAGGATCCAAACGGACAGTCGTAATCGAGTTTTCATGCTGAAGGGCCCGGCTCAAGAGGCAGCTTGACAATAGTTTCATATGAAACCATTTTGATCGGAGTTTGAAAATCAACCGACCCGGCAACAAGATCGGGGGAAACAAACACAAAGACCGAACACCGGATGGAATCCGAACCGAGGCTAGAGATAATCGCCAACAGGTTGGGATAATGATTGACCGACTGGTCGGTTTTTATTAGCGTGGCTCTTGCAAGGCTCCAGTCGAGCCTGACAGGATGTCCTCGATCCGGGCTGGAAAGCATCCTGGCTTCGGCAGAATAAAGCGCCCTTGAAAAAAAATCGGGCGCGGACGGCTAACGTTAGGGAGAGACATTATGAAGTTATTCAAACCCTTTGCGGCAGTGGCTCTGGGCGCCGCGCTTACGGCGTCAACAGCGTTCACCACCTTTGCAGCGGAAACCACTCTGGTAATCTCGAGCTGGGCACCACCAACCCATGGCATCAACGCCATGATGTGGCCGCGGCTCATCGAGATGATCGAGAAAGCCACCGATGGCCGCGTAACCGCTCAGATCAAGTACAAACTCGGATCGCCGCCGGCGCAATTCGACTTGATTCAGGACGGCGCGGCCGATCTCACATGGATTTTCCACGGCTACAACCCCGGCCGGTTCGTCGCGACTCAGTTGATCGAGCTGCCGGGCTATCAGGGTTCGGCCGAGGCCGCGTCTGTGGCTTACTGGCGCGCCTACGACAAGTACCTGAAGGCCGCCGACGAGCATAAAGGCGTGAAGCTGGTCGCGCTTCATACGCACGGACCGGGTCAGTTGCACAGCGCGACGAAGGTCACCTCGCTCGATCAGATCAAAGGCATGAAACTGCGCCTTGGCGGCGGTGTATCAGGCGCGGTTGGCGATGCGCTCGGCGCAACCGGCATTCGCGTGCCAGCACCGAAGGTGTACGAAACCCTGGCCTCAAACGCTGCCGACGGCGTGATGATGCCGATGGAAGGCAAGAAGGGCTTTAAGCTGACCGAAGTGGCGCAGCACAGCTACATCATGCCTGGTGGTTTCTATCGCGGTTCCTTCGCCCTGATCATGAACCAGGAGAAGTTCGATTCCCTCTCCAAAGCCGATCAGGACGCTCTCATGACCGTATTCGGCGAACCGGCTTCGCGCATGGCCGGACAGGTTTGGGATGAGATCGACACCATCGGCACGGATGCGACCAATGCGGCTTCCGACAACTCGCTGACCACGGCAAGCGAAGCCGACCAAAAAACTTACAGCGACATGGCCAAGCCGATCATCGAGGCGACGATCTCTGCCGCCAATGACAAAGGCGTCGATGCCGAGGCCGCAGTTAAGTTCATCGCCAGTGACATGGCTGGGAACTAAGACAGGGTTTGGCTAAATATCGTTAAGCCTGTTTCGTTATGACGACAGTCCGATCCGAAGAGGAGGCATGGACCCGCCACGCGCTGGTCCATGCCCCTTCCTATCTCGCGGCGCTCGCGCTCTTTGCGCTGATGCTCATGACCTTCGCCGACGTGGTACTGCGGAGCACGCTGAACAGCCCCATATCAGCGGCGACGGAACTGACACGTCTGTTTATGGCGATCATCGTCTTCTCGTCCCTGCCGGTCATCACCTGGCGCAGCGGCCACATTGTCGTCGACCTGCTCGACCCCTTTTTCAAAGGCCGGGCCGCGCAGATCCGCGACATCCTGGTCGATGCTTTGGCCGGGACCGTAATCTTCTGGCCCGCGATCCGGGTCTTCGAGCTGGCCGAACGCGCCAAGCAATATGGCGACACCACCGAGTATCTCCATATCCCACAGTTTTACATCGGCTATTTCATTGCCTTTAGCACCTTCGTCACCGCAGTGATTCTGATTATCCGGGCCATCCTGCGGATCTTCGCGCCCCATTACCTGGCGCGTGTCGAGGAAGCATGAAATCCCAAGCTAAAATGCCTATGGATTTTTCACCTGCCATAGGACAGCCCTCATGAGGACGTCCGCATGCTGACCGCTTCTATCGGCTTTGCCGCCGTTCTCGTCCTCGTATTCCTGCGCATGCCGATCGCCTTCGCCATGGGGCTCGTTGGGATCGTGGGTTATGCCATGGAAACCACGCCACGCGCCGCGATCTCCATGGGCGGGCGTTTGATCATCGACACGGCGCAGGACTACGGCCTCTCGGTCGTTCCACTCTTCATTCTCATGGGGCTGTTCGTCAACAAGGGCGGCCTGTCGCGGGAACTCTATCAGGTCTCCTACGTCTTTCTTGGGCACCTGCGTGGCGGGCTGGCCATGGCCACGATCGTCGCCTGCGGCGGCTTCTCGGCAATCTGCGGATCTTCCCTCGCCACGGCCGCCACCATGTCAAAAGTGGCCATGCCCCAGATGCGCAAATTCGGTTACGCGGACGGCCTATCTACGGCTTCGATCGCGGCCGGCGGGACATTGGGTATCCTGATTCCGCCGAGCGTCATTCTGGTCATCTATGGCCTGCTGACCGAAACCAGCATCGGCAAGCTCTTCATCGCCGGCATCGTCCCCGGTGTCATCGGCATTGTGTTTTACCTGGCCGCCGTTCGTTATACCGTCTTCCGGGACGCGGCCTCCGGTCCAGCCGGCGAGCGCTCGGACTGGGGGGCACGCCTGGCTGCCCTGAAAGACGTTTGGGCGGTCCTGGCGCTATTCATCCTGGTGATCGGCGGACTTTATGGTCTCTTCGACTTCTGGCCGCTCAACCTCACCTTTTCTCCGACCGAAGCCGCTGGCATGGGCGCCGCGGGGGCTTTCCTGATCGCACTGTCGCGCAAAGCCCTGAGCTTCGCTGCCGTTCGCGAGGTCCTCTTCGAAACGGCGCACACTACCGCGAGCCTCTTTGCCGTGTTGATCGGCGCCTGGATCTTTTCGAACTTCGTCAATCTTGCGGGCCTTCCCGAAGGCCTGATCGCAGCGGTGACCGGATGGGGTCTGGACCCCATGCTCGTCATGCTGATGATCCTGGGTATCTACATCATCCTCGGCTGCGTCTTTGAAAGCCTCTCGATGCTTCTGCTGACCGTGCCGGTCTTCTTTCCGCTGGTGACCAGCCTGGGCTTCGATCCGGTCTGGTTTGGGATCGTTGTCGTGGTCGTTACGGAAATCAGCTTGATCACGCCGCCGGTCGGCCTGAACGTCTTCGTCCTCAAGGGTGTCGTTCAGGACGTCTCAACGGCAACGATCTTCAAAGGGGTTACGCCCTTCTGGGTGGTCGATATCCTGAGGCTGGCCCTACTGGTCTTGGTGCCCTGGGTTGTCCTCTTCCTGCCCAACTCCATGTGAGCGAAGGATCATGACCACGGAAAACGGAAGCGCCTTCGGCATCTCAGAAATGCAGGACTTGCTGGCGGATGCTTTCGCACCCTGGATCCAGCAGCTAGGGATTAAGCCTCTGGAGGTCACGGCCCAGGGTGGCCGCTTCGCACTCCCTGAAAATGGCGATCTCTCGCGCGAAGGCGGGATCGTCTGCGGTCAGGCCATCGCGGCCGTTGCGGATACGGTTGGCGTTCTCTGCCTGTCAGCCCACAACGGCCGTTTCCGGCAGATGACCACAGTCGACATGACGACTCACTTCATGCGGCCGCTGATGAAGGGCGCCGTTGAGGCCGAGGTTACAGTTCTTTCTAACGGACGGCGCATGGCCACCCTCAGGGTCGATTTCCGGCAGGGCGGCAAGGACAAGATCTGCGCGGGCGCGACCTGCGCCTATGCCTATCTTGATCTTTAGTCGAATCTGACCGCTCACAGCTCCTGATTCCGCATTCCAGGCGCTTTCATGTCGCAAATGCAGCAGACTCGGCGTTAGGCTTCCGATAGCTAAACTCGTCTCTGGTAGAATTCTCTTCTCGGGAAGATGCGGCTTTCGGAATCGGGTCATGTTCATCAGCGTTTTCGACATCTTCAAAATCGGCATCGGCCCGTCGAGTTCACACACCATGGGGCCCATGGTGGCGGCAAGCCGCTTTTTGAATGAGCTGCGTGAGCGCGAGGAAACCAGAGTCGCGCGCGTGCGCGCCAGCCTCTATGGATCGCTCGCCTTTACCGGCAAGGGCCATGCCAGCGACCGGGCTGTGTTTCTCGGCCTGCTGGGCTTCACGCCAGACAGCCTGGACGCGGACGCCGCCCGGGAGAGCGAAGCCAACCTCTGGCGCGACAAGTGCATCGCGGCCAAGGACCTGCCCGTTTTCGTCTTCGATCCAGAGAATGATCTCATCTTCAATTACGGGCCACCGCTGGAGGGCCATGCGAACGGCCTGAAGTTCATCGCGCTCGACTGCGACGGCGAGACGCTTCTCGAACGGATCTACTATTCCATTGGCGGTGGCTTCGTGGTCGAGGAAGTGGAATTGGAAGCTATAAACCACGGTGGCGAATCCGCCGAACCGCCCTGCGGCGCGCCCTATCCCTTCGCAACGGCGAATGAAATGCTCGAAATGGGCAAAGCAAGCGGTCTCTCCATTGCCGAAATGAAGCGAGCCAATGAGCTGCACACAATAAACGACACCGACCTGGACCGTCGCCTGGACCAGATCTGGGAGGTCATGAACAACTGCATCGAACGTGGTTTGCAGGCTGAGGGTGAGCTGCCTGGCGGATTGAATGTAAAACGGCGCGCCGGAAATCTGCGCCAGCAACTTGACGACGAGCGCCTGTCGAACTCCGCGCCTTTCGAAGCGGCCAACGAGTGGCTTGCCGTCTATGCCATGGCGGTCAATGAAGAAAACGCCGCCGGCGGTCAGGTTGTCACCGCGCCAACCAATGGGGCAGCCGGTGTCATTCCAGCAGTGCTGCGCTACTACCTCGATTTCTATCCCGGCACCACGAAGGACGACATCCGGACCTTCCTGTTGGCGGCGTCCGGTATCGGCGGGATCATTAAGAAAAATGCTTCCATCTCCGGCGCAGAAGTCGGCTGCCAGGGCGAAGTGGGTTCCGCCGCGGCCATGGCGGCGGCGGGTCTCTGCGCCGTGCGCGGCGGCACCAACGAGCAGATCGAGAACGCCGCCGAGATCGCGATGGAGCATCATCTCGGCATGACCTGCGATCCGGTGGGCGGCCTGGTTCAGGTGCCCTGCATCGAGCGCAACGGCCTGGCGGCCGTCAAGGCGGTGACAGCGGCCGCACTCGCCCTGCGCGGCGACGGGCAGCACTTCATGCCGCTAGACAACTGCATTGAAGCCATGCGCCAGACCGGCATCGACATGCTGACCAAGTACAAAGAAACCAGCACCGGCGGTCTCTCGGTCAATCTGCCCGAGTGTTGAACGGCTGGGCCTAACCCAGCTTCAGCGCAGATTTTCCCGCATGATAATCTCGACCGGAACTCGCTCTATCGAAACCGGACGCCCGACCGAGTGATCGATGATGGCACCGATGGCCGCCTCAGCGACCCGAGCCATGTCCTGATGCACCACGGCGTCCATGACGCCACTCAGGAGACATTGCTTGGTCAAAGGCGTGAGGTTTTGCGCAAGATAGGTGACCTCATCTTTGCGGCCGCTCTCCAACATGGCCTTTTCGATGCCACGGTTGCCGCTGCCGATCGAATAGATGCCGCAGAGATCCTCCTGCACTGAGAGGAGTCGCTTAGCGATGCGATAGTTTTTCTCTGGATCATCCCGTCCCTGGACCATCTCAACAACCGAAAGCTCCGGATAGGCCTCACGCAACAGCGTACGAAATCCCATCTCGCGCTCCTCATGGCTACGGTAAAGCTCGCCACCCCAGAAAACCGCGATCTTTCCAGGCCGGCGGCACAAACGGCCCATCAGCAGCCCGGCCGTTCGTCCCGCAGCACGATTGTCGAGCCCCGCATAGCCTAGGGTTTCCGTCCCCGGCAGGTCGGTCAGAACATTGACCACCGGCGTTTCCTGCGCTGCAAGGCCATTGATGGCCTCCCTCACCTCGGGGTGCTCGAGCGGCTGTACAATCAGCCCGGAACTGCCAAACTGCAAACAGCTCTCCAAGGCTTCCAATAAGGCTCTCGGATTCATGCGCTGCGGATAAGTCATTCGCAATTCAATGCCACGCTGCTTGGCGACCCGCCTGAGCTCCCGCGCCAGGTTTTCGTTGGCGAAACCGGCATTGCCGGCAATGATCACGTCGAGTGTCAGATCCGCAGCGATGCTTGGGATGATGGCCGGGCGTGACACTGCTTTTTCGAGCAGCTTCACGGCGTCCATAACCCGATCGACCGTCTTCTGCCGAACTCCAGGCCGGTCATTCAGCACCCGGTCGACCGTTGCCGTGCTGAGACCCGCTTGCAGCGCGATATCGATGATCCGGGCCTTGTTCCTGGGCTGTTTGTCCGATTTATCGGTCATTCTGATGCATCAAAATAGCAAAATGATGTATTTGATGCCTTAATTATTGGTTCGAACAGGCATCAACGTCAAGAAACGGGTGTCCGCCTAATGCAGGTTTGGGATGATGCCTCAAGCACAATGACAGGGCGCGGGCGCCCAGTCCCGACTTTCCGTCGGTCGGTCCATGGCCCTGCCAGAAAACAAGGTGTAGGGCTTCACACGGCAGGAGGCATCATGACACGTGTTGGCGTGATTGGCTTGGGCGATATGGGTTCAGGCCTGGCGAAAAATCTTATCGCAGCAGGCTTTGAAGTGACCGGCTTCGACCTAAGCGAAACGCGCATGTCGACCTTTCGAGACATGGGCGGGCATCCCGCCACATCGGCCGCCGCCGTCGGTGAAGGCGCCGACGCGGTTTATGTGATGGTCATGAATGGCGATCAGGCCAAGTCGGTGATCCTGGGAGACGGTCTTGCCTCAACCATGGCAGCTGACACTACCATCATCCTCACTGCGACCATCAAGGCCTCCGAAGCACGGGATATCGCCGCCGGCTTGGCAGGAACCAACATAGATCTGATCGATTCGCCGGTCAGTGGCGGTTTTCCTGGTGCGCAGTCGGGCACTCTGACCCTCATGGCCGCCGGTTCAGACACGGCGATGGCCCGCTGTCAGCCGGTCATGGAAGCGGTCAGCAAGGTCATTCACCGGGTCGGCGATAAGGCGGGTATGGGCCAAACCGTCAAGGCTTGCCTGCAATCGCTGATCGGATCGATCTTCACGGCCACCTTCGAAGCTTCGGCCCTCGCAGCCAAGGCGGGCGTGAAGGGTGAAACCCTGTTCAAGGTCTTCAGCACTTCCGGTGCAGGATGCGGCATCACCAACACCGCCCTTGAGAACATTATCGACCGGAAGTTCGAAGGCACGGGCAGTCATATCAATACTATGTACAAGGACCTGACCATCGCCATGGACATGGCGCGGGAACTCGGCGTCCCACTCTTTACCGCTAACACGGCCATGCAGCTCTTCCAGGCCGGGAAGACGAAACACCCCGAAGGCGACAACTGGGTCGTGACCCGAATCGCCGAAGACATCGTCGGCGCAGAACTCCACAGGTGACGCGCGCAACGGCAAGACTCGAAACCGGAGACCGGAAGCCATGAAACTCGGAGTCATCACAGACGGCATCAGCCGCGATTTTGCCCATGCGCTGAGCGTGATGGATGAGTTCGGCCTGGACTACGCCGAACTGCAGTTTCTCTGGGACAAGGAAGTCGGTGGCTTAAACGTCGAAGAGCGCCGCAAGGCTCTGGACCTGGTGAAGAAGCATAACAAGACGGTGTCCTGCATTTCACGACATGTCTTCGCCGGCATGCCGATGACCACCAAGCCCGGCGACGAACTCCATGCAAAACACATGGACGGTCTGAAGCGCTGCATCGAGATGGCGCATGAGTTCGACTGCAAGACCGTGCGCATCATGTCAGGCAAGAAGGAGATGATCCTGTGGGGTTTACACGGGGCGGAGCACTGGAACGTCGCTAAGGGCGCGTGGGACGCCCTGCCGCCGCTCATTGCGCCCGCAGTCGAGCTGGCGAAATCGGAAGGTGTCACACTGGTGGTCGAGACCGGCAACGGCACCATGGTCAATTCCTGCTGGACCGGCCGTAAGCTGATCGACGATCTGGATGCGAAGGACACGCTGAAGATTCTATGGGATCCGGCGAACAATTGCTGGGCGCACGAAACTGCTTGGCCGGACGGCTACGAAACCATGAAGGGCGGTTACCTGGGCCACGTGCACATCAAAGACGTTTACGCGGACACGCCCAAGGCCACGCTGGAAGTCCGGCCCATGCTGGAAGGCCAGTTGGCCGATCAGTTTCGCCCCATGGCCGAAGCCATGCGCAACGACGGCTATGACGGCGTGATCTCCTACGAGAGCGTCTATCACCCCGGTAACGGCGACTTCGAGGCCGGATTCCGGCAGTGCATCGGCATCTTCAAGGAGATATACGGTTAGTCTCGATAAGAATGCGGGCGAGAAACAGAGACTGACCCATGGATAGAAAAGAGTGACCCCAGTCCGCATCGCCTTGATCGGCGCGGGCCGCATTGGCGCACGGCACCTGGAGACCATCGCCAAGGTCGAGGAAGCCGAGCTTGTCGCCATCGCCGATGCCAACCCGGCCACCGCGTCAGTTGCGGAGCGCTATGGCGCCGCCTTTTTCGGCGACAACGAAGAGATGCTAACGAAGACCAGACCGGACGGGGTGATCATCGCGACGCCGACGGATCTGCACCTGGCGCCGGCCCTGGCGGCTTTGGAATCCGGAGCACACCTGCTGATCGAAAAGCCGATCACCGGAACGCTCGAGGAAGCCGAAACCCTCATCGAGAAGTCGCAGGCGGTGGGACGGGAGGTCTTGGTCGGGCATCATCGGCGCTATTATCCCTTCGTTCATGAAGCTCGGGAGATTCTGCAAAAAGGTGAACTGGGTCAGTTGGTTGCGGTCAATGGCCAATGGACTTTGCGCAAGGCGGACAGCTACTTCGACCAGACCTGGCGGCAGAAACGCGCAGCCGGCCCCATTCTCATCAATTTCATCCATGAGATCGATTGTCTGCGCTACATTTGCGGCGAGATCGTCAGCCTGAGCGCGGAACTGGCCAGCGGGGTCCGCGGGCATGAAAAGGAAGAGACCGCCGCGATCATCCTGCGCTTCGAAAACGGCGCATTGGGGACTTTTCTGCTCAGCGATTCAGCGGCTTCGCCCTGGGCCTGGGAGTACGGCTTCGACGAAAACCCGGAGTTCCCGCCAGCCTATCAGAATTCCTGCCGCTTCGTCGGCGACCAGGCGTCGCTGGAGTTTCCCAACCTGAAGCTCTGGCGCCATGAAGAGACCGAGAAGGGTTGGAATTCGCCGCTACGTGCTGAGGATCGATCCTGCAGCCCTGGGGATGCTTATATCAATCAGTGCAGGCACTTCTGCAGGGTTATCCGAGGCGCGGAAAGGCCACGCATCACGGCCGAGGACGCCACCCGCAGCCTGAAAGCCACGCTCGCGGTTTTCGAGGCCGCGGAATCGGGCCGGCGCGTTCTATTCTGACATACATTTGTCACAGCCTGACCGCCAAGCTCTAACCCACGAAACGCTTCGCACCTGCCACGCATCCGACCACCAGCGCGGTCACGGCAATCATAGGCCAGGACACGGCCTCGCCCAACAGCAGTCCGGCCAGGAGCAGGCTGAAAAAGGGCTGGAGCAGCTGAAGCTGGCCGACACCGGCGATACCGCCCAGGGCGAGACCGCGGTACCAGAAGACGAACCCGATCAGCATGCTGAAGAGGGAGACATAGACGAGGCCGGTCCAGGCGGCCGCGTCGATCCCGCTCCAGACCTGCGGAAGAGTCGCGAGGGCAAGCACGGCCATGACCGGCAGCGAAAGCAGGAGGGCCCAGGAGATGACCTGCCAGCCGCCCAGCCGACGGGATAAGGTCGCGCCCTCTGCATAGCCGAGACCGCAGAGCAGGATAGCCGCCACCATCAAAAGGTCGCCGAACAAGGAGCCGCTGCCGCCTTGCGACAGAGCGAACCCGGCCACCAGAAAACTGCCCGTACAGGAAAACAACCAAAAGGCAGGCCGCGGCCGTTCGCCGCCACGCAGCACGCCAAAGATCGCCGTCGCGAGGGGCAGCAAGCCAATGAACACCGTCGAATGGGCAGCGGTGATGTGTTGCAGCGCCAGCGCTGTCAGTAAGGGAAAGCCGACCACAACACCGAGCGCCACGATGACCAGGGAACCGAGATCCCCTTTCGCCGGGCGCGCCTGGCGCAAGAGCAACAGCAAGGCAATGGCGAGCAAAGCCGCGATCACGGCGCGCGCCGAGGTCAGAAACAGCGGACTGAAGCCGCCGACCGCAACCCGGGTCGCAGGCAAAGAGCCGCTGAAAATGAGAACCCCGAGCAGCCCGCTGCCCCATCCTGCTGTCGTCGCCTGCATGGTCTATCCTATCGATGATGCGAAAGGCATAGCCGAACAAGGCTGGTCTCGACAGCCACAAAACCATACAATTAGATCAAACTGTATGGATACAAACTGCAATACGGTGGGAAAATTTTCTTTGAGCGGTGACACACGCACGGAGGCAGTGATGACGGCGATCCGGCGGAAGATCGCGAGCCGTTCGCTGATGCCCGGAGAGAAACTGCCCTCGATCAGGCGCTTTGCGAAGACCATGGCCGTCTCGCCCTCGACAGTGGTTGAGGCCTACGACCGTTTGGCCGCGGAAGGCGCGATCCGATCGCGTCGCGGGTCGGGGTTCTTTGTTTGCGGCGCCGCGGCCCCGCTCGATCTTGCCGTGCTGGGTCCGGCACTCGATCGAGAGATCGATCCCTTCTGGGTCTCCCGGCAGTCGCTGGACGCCAAGCCGGAAATGCTGAAACCGGGTTGCGGCTGGCTGCCTGCGGACTGGATGCCGAACGCTGCAATACGTAAAGCGCTCCGCCGTCTGGCCCGGGCCGAGGATCATATCCTGTCGGATTACGGCGGCGCGTCCGGGGCAAGCAACCTACGCCGGCTCATCGCGCGGCAACTCGCAGAGGAAGGCCTGGACGCCGGACCCGGTCAGATCCTGCTGACGATCTCGGGCACGCAGGCAATCGATCTGATATGCCGATTTCTTCTGACACCGGGCGACAGCGTCCTGGTCGACGATCCTTGTTACTTTAACTTTCAAGCCCTCCTGAAAGCCCACCAGGTCAAGATCGTTGGCGTTCCCTATACGCCGAGTGGGCCTGACATGACGTGCTTTCGCGCCGCGCTGGTCGAACACCGGCCGCGCCTTTACATCACCAACTCCGCCCTCCACAACCCGACCGGCGCAACGATCTCCCCCAAAACCGTACATCAGATCCTTGTCGCGGCCTCGGAACACGACCTTCTCGTCGTCGAGGACGACATTTTCGCCGCCTTCGAACCCGAAGCCTCGCCACGACTTGCCGTGCTCGATGGCCTTGAACGCGTAATCAGGATCGGAAGCTTTTCGAAAACCCTCTCCGCGTCGATTCGTTGCGGTTACATAGCGGCGCGCCCCGACTGGATCGAGGCTCTGACCGATCTGCAGGTGGCAACGAACTTCGGCGGTCCCAGCCCGATGGCGACCGAACTCTTGTTCGCGGCACTGAGTGATGGCGGTTACCGGAAACATATGGAAACGCTGAGGCAACGCCTCGCCGGGCTCCGCCGGCAAACAGCCGACAAACTCCTGGCGCTGGGCATTCGGCCCTGGCTCATGCCGCGCGGCGGAATCTATCTCTGGTGCCAACTGCCGGGCGATCTGGATTCCGCAGATGTTGCGCGCGCCGCGCTTAGGGAAAATGTCGTCCTGGCGCCAGGTAACGTCTTCAGTCACTCGCAAAGTAAAGCCGATTTCCTGCGCTTCAATGTCAGCCAGATGCGTGAGGCAAAGTGTTTCGAAATCCTGGAGCGCGCGATGTCACAATGCGGTGAATGATTGGACCTTCGCACCCCAATGCCGCAGCTGCCGATTGACTTTGTTTCCTTCGTGACAACAATGCCGGTTTATCTTTCTTCCTATACCAAAAGGCTGCTGAGTCTATGACCTCTTCAAAACCTGCCGCGGGCGGTGCCCTCCCTAGCTTGTCCTTTCCCAAAGTCGGTGGCGGCACCTTGAGTGTCGGCGGCGCGCGCGAACGCTGGACGCTGTTCATCGTCTATCGCGGCAAACACTGCGGCCGTTGCAAGAAGTATCTGGGCATACTTGAGGGCATGAAGAGCGACTGGGAAAACGCGGGATTCGATATCGTGACCGTTTCCGCAGATCCTGAGGAAAAGGCGCAGGCCGACATTGCGGAGTTCGGTTGGAGCTTTGACGTCGGTTACGGCTTGACCGAAGAGCAGATGAAAGACCTGGGCCTTTACATTTCCGATCCGCTGTCGCCTTCGGAAACCGATCGCCGCTTTGCCGAACCTGGAATCTTCTGCGTCCGTCCGGACGGCACGAATCAGATCGTCGCCATCTCGAACGGTCCGGCAGCGCGGCCGGATCTCGCGGAGCTGTTGGATGGCATGATCTTCACCATTGAGAACGACCGCCCGGCACGCGGCATGGCGGCCGCTTAAGCACCGACGAGGCAAAGCTGCCGAAGCCGCTTGGCGATCGGTAGCCAATTCTTCGGCTCGGTGTCGGACTCATCTTCTTCGGTCGGCGGGAACCACCTCCCTCGTGGCCCTATGCGGGCCAACGCGTTTGGTTCATCCCACCGTCCGCCTGAATCTCGGCGCCGTACATGAAAGAGGAATCTTCCGAGGCCAGGAACAAGGCGGTCTTTGCCATCTCCTCGGGTCTGCCAGCACGCCCAGCGGCCAGGACTTCGTCGAAGACAGCATAGGTCGTCTCGATCTGCTCGCTGGTCAGACCGGACTTTTCGAGGACCTGCGTCCTGACCGGGCCCGGGCTGAGCACGTTTATGCGCACGCCCCGCTTCGCGAGATCCGGCGTCAAAGATCGCGCCAACGAACGAAGGGCGGCTTTCGAGGCGTTATAAAGCGCATAGCCCTCCATGCCCATTTCGTTCAGACAGGACGAAACAAGGATGACCGAACCGCCCTCGGCCAGTAGCGGCAGGGCGTACTGGACGGTGAAAAGCGCCCCCTTGACGTTGACGTCGAAGACCAAGTCGAAGTCACCTTCATGGAGCTTGGCAAAATCACCGGGTGGCGCGATGCCTGCGCTGGCCATAACGATGTCGAGCCGTCCGTAGTCCGCCGCTATGGACTTGAACGCCGCCCTCAATGACGCCAGATCGCTGACGTCACCGATGAGCGCGGCGGCGTCACCATCGATCTGCGCGAGCGCTTCATCGGCTTTTGCGCGGGTCCGGGCCAGAATGATGACGCGCGCACCTTGGGCCGCGAACTCCTGCGCCGATGCGAGGCCGATACCACTGTTGCCACCCGTAACGAAGGCGACTTTTCCTTGCAAGCGCCGGGTCACGACGATGACTCCGGCAGCACGGACCCCTTGGAAGCGGGAGATGCCTCGAGCGATAAGAGCGTGTCGAAGTTCCTGAGCAGATAGAGGGCCACGATAGCCGCAAGCATCGGCCAGGCCGCGTAGAACAGCAGGTTCGGCGAGGTCCAGGGGTCGAGATAACGCGGATAGGAGGCCAGTGTGGAGACCAGGTGGATGACAAAGACAGCCGCGGTCGCCCAGCGTTTCTGAAATCCGACCAGAAAGGCAAGCACAACGGCCGCCTGCAGGGCCCCGATGATGTAGGCCCCGGACGTGCTGAGATCAGATACGCCATAAAAGACCTTGAAGACCGCTGCCGCGTTTTCAGGAAGGACAAACTTGACGAGAGTCCACATGATCATCACCAGAGCAACGCCGAGACGCAGGCCGAGCAGCGACCAGGCCAGGGGCGCTTTCGGAACGCTTACCTCTTGCATACGAAACTCCTATTACGCGTGGGTACCCCGAATGGGGTAGTTGTTTTCTGGGTTCCGGATAAACTTGAGGCCCATCATCAAAGACTCAAGGTCCGGCCGCGCGAAGGGCGCATTAGAGATGTCGACGACCTGCAGCTTGCCATCGCCGTTCACGACAAAGAGGCCCGGCTCCGCAAAGGGGCGATCGGTTTCCGCGGCGGAACGCGGATGGGAGACGTAGAGACCCAACTGCGTCATTTGCGCGGGCGTCAGGCCGAAGCCCACTTTGAAGCCGGGACCGACCTCTGCGATTTGGACCTCCGCCTTCTCCTGCGGATCCGCGGAGATGGCAACCACATCGATGCCCAGAGCGTTCAGCTCAGACAGCCGTTCATCGATCTGCTTGAGATACTTGGTGCAGACGGGGCAATGTTTGCCGCGATAGACGACGATGAGGCGCCAGTCGTGGCCGCCTTCGGCTTTTGAGAGTTCCAGCTCTCCCCCACCCAGCTTCGCGACGGTCATGGCGGGAAAGTCTTGTCCGGCCTCCAGCTTCCTGGCGGTCATAAGGTCTCCTTGTGTTTTGTAATGAACGTTATTAAATGTAGCCAGGGGTGGACTTCAAGGCATTTTGTAATGAGCACTACAAAAAAACTTGGCCGGCCAATCGGCTTCGATGCGGAAGAAGCCTTGCTCGCGGCGGTCAACGTCTTCTGGGCGAAGGGTTATGACGGCGCGTCGATGAAGGATCTGACCGAGGCCATGGGCATCAACAGCCCGAGTCTTTATGCAGCCTTCGGCGACAAGCGCAGCCTCTATCTGAAAGCCATCGACCGCTACGCCTCGAACGACGCCTGCGCGCCCCTCGTGGCCTTCGAATCCGAACCGGATATCGCGGCGGCGGTGCGCGCCTTTATGGAAGCGGCCATCGACTACGCGACGCAGCATGAAAGCGGCGCGCGCGGTTGTTTCCTCACCTCCTGCGTCTCGACCAGTTCCGGCGAGGTCGAGGGCGTGCAGCCCCTGTTGCGCCAGGCGATCGAAGGAACCGACACGCGCCTCGCAAGCCGGTTCGATGCAGAAAAAGCGAAAGGCAATCTGCCGCCGGATTTCCCCTCGCTGGACCGGGCGCGGCTGCTGTTCGACCTGCGCCAGGGTCACGTCTTTCGCGCACGTGCGGGCCTGCCTCGCGAAAGTATGACGAAGGACTTGGATCATCGCGTCGCCATGGTGCTGAACTAGAGCAACCAACGCCGGTGCTGTCGGGCAAGATTACACCCCTTGCCCGGAGGGAATTTACGCCAGCACTGGTCCGTGCGTCCCCTATCGCATTCCGCTTCCTTTTATCTGTCGGATCGCTTTACAGGATTCCGCCCTTAAGTCGGTTTTACGTCGGGATTTTTTACGATTGGCAAGGCCAGCAAATCGGCTTCAGCCGTCGCGGGGCGGACTTCTGCGAATCAAAATCATTGGCATGCAAATTGCTCTGAATCCAGCTCCAGCCAGCTCGGGATTTTTTCTTCCGGGCCCTACATAAAATGACTGAATTTTTACAGGAGTATGAACGCGTTATGGCGCTTTCAAAGCTTAAGCCTTTGCTGTTTACCGGCGGGCTTTTCGCAACGATTCTGACGACCGCAGGCACCGTGCAAGCAATTGTCGTTACCCCCGAAAACTCGGCCGCCAACCTGACCTCGGCCCTGCTCGGCAGCGGGATCACCGTTACCGGTTCGACGCTATCAGGACAAAGCTCCGGAGGCGCCTCGTCGGGGGTCTACACCAACGCGGCCGGCACCTACGGTATCGGCTCGGGCGTGGTCCTCTCGACGGGCAACGTTTCCGACTACAGGACCGGACCGAACAACGCCCTCGACACCACGACGGAGTATGGCAGCGCGGCCACGGCGGCGCAGGAAGCCCTGCTCGACCCCATCTCCGGCGGGACCTTCCAGCACTTTGATGTCACGCAGCTGGATATCACCTTTGACGTCGGCCAGTCGGTCAACAGCATCTTCTTCAACGTGATCTTCGGTTCCGAAGAGTTCGACGAGTTCGTCGGCACCCAATTCATCGATGCCTTCGGGATCTACCTGAACGGTGTCAACATTGCGCTGTTCGACGGACTGCCTGTCAATGTGAACCATCCGAACATGGACTTCATCAACGGCACTGAACTTGACGGCATTCTCGATCCCACCGACGGCGCTGGCGATCCGATCATGCTGTTCGAGAGCGCCGTCGAAGCCGGATCGACTGGCAACACCCTGACTTTTATCATCGGCGACTCAGGCGACCAGCGCCTGGATTCGACCGTCTTTATCTCTGGCTTCGGCGCGGTCAATCCGGGCGGCGGAACCCCAGGCGGCGGCAACCCACCCGGCACGATCGAGGTTCCCGAACCCGCATCCTGGGCGCTTTTGGGCGTCGGTCTTTTGGGCGTCGCTGCCGCGCGGCGCAGGAACAAGCGGTCAAACGCTTCCGCATAAATACTGCATGCAGGGGTGGCGGCTCCATGAGCCGCCACTCACCAAAAAACGCCGTTTGTCCGCCGAACCCAATGAACGATGGCAGTGATCGGGAAACCTGTGCCGAGATGAGGTGACGAGGCAATCAGGGGGAGACAACAGGGAGTGCCGAAAGCCCCACGTCGATGAATCGCTTCAGGGCGCGCTTGTCCGCGCCGCTGCGGTGCAGAACGCCGAGCGTCAGGGCCTGCCCCGCATAGAACTCGGCAAGCGCCTTCGGGTCGGCCTCGGCGGGGAGCTCCCCCTGCTTGTGGGCCTCGCGGAACCGCTTGATCAAAGCCGCCAGACGCTGTTTCTGGAAGTCGCGGCTGAGCGTCTCCAGAGCTGAGGGCTGCCCCCCGCATTCGACCAGGCTATTAACCAGAAAGCAGCCATAGGGCGTCGACTTGTCGAGCAGACTCTCCATCACGGTCTCAAGGTAGGCGCGGACAAAGGCCGGCAGCGGGCCCTCGCTTTTGAAAACCGCTTCGAACTTCGGCTCCCCCTGATTGAAGTAGCGTGCGAGCGCCTTGCCGTAGAGAGCTTCCTTGTCGCCAAAGTTCGCATAGAGGCCCGGTTTGGCCATGCCGGTCGCGCAGGCGAGATCGTTCATCGAGGTGCCTTCGAAACCCCGTTCCCAGAACAGCTTTATAGCGCTGTCCAAAACTGCCTCCGGATCCGTTTTCCGAGGCCGTCCGCGTGCCGTTCCCACCTTCTCCACCTTTGCGCCCAATATTAAATTACCGATCGGTATTAAAATACCTTGACATCACCGTGTCAGATTTCATTTAAGTACCACTCGGTACCAAAAACTTCAACTCAGCACCGAGTCGAACGAACCCAAACTCATTTCAGGAGAATATCGCGTGAGCAGGATCGAAGGAAAAGCCGTTTTCGTCACAGGCGCGAACCGCGGCATTGGACGGGCATTCGTCGAAGAGCTTTTGGCCGCCGGCGCGGCTAAGGTCTATGCCGGCGCCCGTAACACGGAAAGCCTTGCCCAACTCGTCACAGAGAACAACGGACGCGTCGTCCCGGTCAGCCTCGACGTCACCAAGCGTGAGACCATCGCCGCCGCCGCGGCAGCCCATCGAGACGTCGCGGTTCTGATCAACAATGCCGGCGTTGCCGCATTTGAAGGCCTGATCGCCGCCGAAAGCACAGACGGTGCCCGTAACGAGATGGACATCAACTACTTCGGTGTCCTCGATGTAACCCGCGCCTTCGCACCGACCCTGGCCGCAAACGGTGGCGGCGCCATCGTCAACATGAGCTCGATTGCCGGACACGTGAACTTCCCGATGCTCGGGTCCTACAGCGCCTCAAAAGCAGCAACGCACTCCCTGACACAGGGCGTGCGGGCGGAACTGGCGGCGCAGGGTACGTTGGTGGTCGGCGTTTATCCGGGTCCGGTCGATACGGACATGGCAGCCAGCTTCCCTATGGAGAAGGCGACACCGAATGCGGTTGCCCGGAGAATCCTCTCCGCCGTTGAACACGGTGAGGAGGACGTCTATCCGGACTCGGCCGCGACGGAAATGCACGCAGGCTTGCTGGGCGACCCCAAGGCCGTCGAAAAGCAGGTTGGAGAAATGCTGCCCCAATAAGCGGCCAAAACACCTGAGCGCGCGAGGTCACATCCATTCAGCCCGACATCATAGAACCGCTGTCATGGATTTGTGATCTTGCGTCTCTGGTGGGCGCTGCTTTTTTCGGTCAAGATTGTTAGAGGATCAGAAGGGGATTTCGAAGATGGGGACCGCCATTATCATCGGCGCGGGCGCAGGATTGTCCGCCTCTCTGGCGCGCAAGCTGCACGCCCGTGGACACAGTCTTTTACTGGCAGCCCGCAACACAGACAAACTCGCGGACCTGCAGGCGGAGACCGGTGCGAAGCTGGTTGCCTGCGACGCATCGGATCCGGCCGAGATGGAAAAGCTCTTCGCCGAGGCCGATGCTATGGGCGAAGCGCTGGACATCGCGGTCTACAATCCCTCCGCGCGGGTGCGCGGTCCCATCACTGAGCTGGAGCCCGAAGCGGTCAAGTCCGCAATTCTGACCACCAGCTATGGCGCCTTTTTGATGGCCCAGCAAGCGGCCAGACGCATGATTCCCAACGGCAAGGGCGCGATCCTTTTCACCGGCGCATCGGCCGGCGTGAAAGGCTTTCCGCGGTCCTCCACCTTCGCGATGGGTAAATTCGCCCTGCGCGGGCTGGCACAAAGCCTGGCGCGGGAACTCCATCCGCAAGGCATTCATATCGGCCACTTCGTCATCGACGGCGGCATCCGCAACGCCAGCCGGCCGGAGCGCGTTGAGGCTGCCGATAACCCGGATTCGATGCTCGACCCGGACGCCATCGCGGACAGCTATCTGCACTTCCTGGATCAGCCGCGCTCGAGCTGGGCCTGGGAGATCGAGCTCCGGCCCTGGGTTGAGAGCTTCTGACCGCGACACCAAACTTACCTCTGTCACAAACCCTAGAAAACGGAATTCAAAAATGAATGAGTCTTCCCCCTATGTGCCGCCCAAGGTCTGGAAATGGGAAACCGAGAACGGCGGGACCTTTTCCAAGACCAACCGCCCCATCGCGGGCGCAACCCATGAACAGAAGCTGCCAATGGGCGAGCATCCGCTGCAGCTCTATTCGCTCGCCACGCCGAACGGCGTCAAGGTGACAGTGATGCTGGAAGAGCTGCTGGCGCTCGGCCACAGCGGCGCGGAATACGACGCCTATGTCATCAAGATCGGCGACGGTGAGCAGTTCGGCAGCGGCTTCGTCGATATCAATCCCAATTCAAAGATCCCGGCCCTGCTGGATCTCAGCACCGACACACCGACCCGCGTATTCGAGTCCGGCGCGATCCTGTTGTATCTCGCCGAGAAGTTCGGCGCCTTCCTGCCGAAGGATCACGCCAAGCGCACGGAAGCGCTCAACTGGCTGTTCTGGCAGATGGGCAGCGCACCCTATCTTGGCGGCGGTTTCGGTCACTTTTACGCCTATGCGCCGGAGAAGTTCGAATACGCCATCGACCGCTTCGCCATGGAAACCAAACGCCAGATGGACGTGCTCGACCGGCACCTCGCCGATAACCAGTACATGGCCGGCGACGAATACTCCATCGCCGACATGGCCATCTGGGCCTGGTACGGCGCGCTGGCCCTGGGCCGGCTCTACGATGCCGGCGAGTTCCTGGATGTCACCTCCTACAAAAACGTCGTGCGCTGGGCCGAGGAAATCGGTCAGCGCCCCGCCGTCGTCCGCGGGCGCAAGGTCAACCGCATCTCCGGTCCGCCGGAAGACCAGCTGCACGAGCGCCACGACGCCAGCGACTTCGACACCAAGACCCAGGACAAGGTCGCGGCTGAGTAGCCCACTCCCAATAGGTCAAGGCGCAAAAGCCGGCCTTCACCGCATGACGGTGGAGGCCGGTTTCTTTTTGGCGCCCAAGGTCCGTCGTCAGGGACGCGCCTTGAACGGCCTCACGATGGACAGCCGATAGAGCGCCACTCCAGTCATTTGATTAGTGCATTATATTGCATAAAACACAAAATATTGAATTTGACATGTATCAAAATGCATGTAAGTTAGTCCGCCAATAACAAAAATCAACGCGTAAGCCTTATTGGGAGGAGAGAGACATGAAGACTCGGGTCAAACTCGGGGTCGCCGTTGCGGCTGGCCTTGCACTGGCAAGCAGCCAGGCCATGGCGAAGGAATACAAAGTCGGCGTTCTGCTGCCCTTCTCGGGCGTTTTTGCCGGCCTCGGCGCGCATATCGAAAACGGATTTAAGCTGGGCCTGGAGCACTATGGTGCAGATCTGGGCGACAACACCATCACCATGGTCCGCGCGGACACCGAAGCCAAACCGGCCGCCAGCCTGGCTAAAGCCAAGAAGATGGTCCTGCAGGACAAGGTCGACGTGCTGATGGGCGTGGTGTCCTCGGCCGTGCTCGGCGGTATGCGCGACTTCGTTCACAATTCGGGCACCCCACTGGTGGTTGCGAACGCTGGCAACGATCACATGACCGGCGAGAAGTGCAGCCCCAACATCATCCGCGTGTCCTTCTCGAACAGCCAGATCAACCGCCCGGTCGGCGGCTGGCTCGCCAAGCAGGGCGTGAAGAAAGCCTATCTGATGGCGCCCGACTACGCGGCCGGCCACCAGATGATGGAAGCCTTCAAGAAGACCTTCACGGAAGCGGGCGGCGAGATCATCGGCGAGGCCTATCCGCCGCTGCGCGGCACGAAGGACTACGGCCCCTTCATCACGGCCGCCAAGGCCGCCAATCCCGATGCGATTTACACCTTCTTCGCCGGCAGCGCGGCCATCACCTTCGTGAAGCAGTATCACGAGTTCGGCCTGAAAAAGGACATCCCGCTCTACGGCGCGGGCTTTCTGACCTCCGCCGCTTACGTCCATGTGCAGGGCGAAGCCGCTGACGGCACAGTCGCCGCGCTGCACTACGTGCCCGCCATCGACACCCCTGAGAATAAGAAGTTCCAGGACGCCTATCAGGCCGCGCATGAAAAGGTCGGTTCCGAGTTCGCCGTGGCCGGCTATGACGCCGCGCGTCTGATCGTCGAAGCCATCAAGGCCTCGGGCGGCGACAAGGATGCCTTCAAAGCCGCCCTGTCAAAGGTGGAGTTCAACGGTCCGCGCGGCCCGCTGCGCATCGACCCGGCCACCAACAACGTCGTTCAGAACATCTACGTCTTCAAGAACGAGTTCAAGGACGGCAAGATCGTGCAGACCGTGCTCGACACCATCCCGAACGTTCAGGACGCCCCGAACGGCTGCTCCATGTAATCGGAGCTTTTGCGATCCGGCCGGAGGCAGTGGCTTCCGGCCGGACGCTTTTCCATGCCCCCTTGTGATACATTGAGACGCTGGCAAAATCGGACCCTGTTCCAGGTCCGTCCGGAATTGCTGCGGCCTATCGCCCGCCAGGAAATGAGAGTTAACGGTGCTGACAGATAGCGCATTCTGGTTTGTACAGCTGCTGAACAGCCTGCAGCTTGCCATGCTGCTGTTCCTGCTGTCTGTGGGCCTGACGGTCATCTTCGGCCTGATGAATTTCGTCAATCTGGCCCATGGCTCGCTCTATGCCCTGGGCGCGCTGATCGGTTACTCTATCGCCCAGGCGACCGGGGGCATGTGGCTGGCCTATCTGCTGGCGCCGATCTGCGTCATGGGCATCGGCGCGGTGCTCTACGGCCTGATCATCGACCGCATGCGCAAGGCCGGCCCTATGAAACAGGTACTGGTCACCTTCGGGCTGATCTTCGTCTTGCTGGACGTACAGCGCTATCTCTGGGGCACGGACCAGCTCGGCGTCACCAGCGGCGTTCCCTTCTCCGGCAACTTCGAGATCTTCGGCGAGATCTATCCCACTTACCGCCTCTTCATCATCTGCGTGGGACTGGCGGTCTTCGCCGCGCTCTATGCGCTGCTCGAACATACCCGCCTGGGTGCCGAAGTGCGCGCCGGCGTGGACGACCCGGAAACTGCGAGCTGTCTAGGCGTTAATGTGGAACGCACCTTCTTCGTCGTCTTCCTGATCGGCAGTGCGCTGGCGGGACTGGCCGGCGTGGTCGCCATGCCCGCCTTTTCCGCCGAAGCCGGCATGGGGGTCTCGATCCTGGTCCCGACCCTGGTGGTGGTCGTGGTTGGCGGCCTGGGCAGCCTGAAAGGCGCCTTCGCCGGATCCTTGCTGATCGGTGTCACGCTCACCTTCGGCCAGGTGCTCTTCCCCAGCTTCGCCAGCATGCTTATGTACGCGCTGTTGGTCGCAGTGCTGCTGATTCGGCCCGCCGGCCTCTTCCCGGCGCGAGGTTAGGCCCATGCGCGACTCAAAGCTCTTCCGGCCTGCCCTCGCCGCTCTGACGCTGGTCATCCTGGTAATTTCCTGGACCAACGCCGAGTACTTCGGCATGGAGATTCTGGCCGAGATCGCCGTGCTGGCCCTTCTGGCCATGAGCCTGGATCTGCTGGCCGGCTATACCGGTCTGGTAAGCCTGGGTCATGCCGCGCTCTTCGGCTGTGGCGCCTATAGCTTTGCGGCCTTTACCATCTTCTGGGGTTGGCCGCCCTCGCTCTCCATGCTCGCCGCGACCCTGCTGACCGGCCTGATCGCTCTTGTGGTAGGTGCCGTGGTCACCCGGGTGCAGGGCATCTTCTTCATCATGATCACCCTGGCCATCGGCGAGATGGGCTACGAGCTGGTCTTTAAGACCCGCGCGCTGGGCGGCGACGACGGCCTGGCAGGAATCCCCAGGCTGGATCTCTCGATGATCGGCGTCGACTTGAACGATCCCGGGAGCTTCGCCCTGGCCCTCATTCTCGTGGTCGCGGTGATCTACCTGCTGCTGCTCCGCCTGCTCGCCTCGCCTTACGGCGCGCTGCTGAGCGGCCTGCACGATAACGCCGGTCGCCTGCGCGCGCTCGGCCTGCCGGTCCAGAGCTATCAGACCAGCATCTTCGCTTTCTCTGGCGCGCTGGCCGGCTTCGCGGGCACCCTGAGCGCCCAGCACACTATGTTCATTTCGCCGCAGCTGCTGCACTGGACCACCTCCGGCGAGGTTCTGGTCATGGGCATCCTCGGCGGACTGGGCACGCTGGTCGGGCCCATCATCGGCGCGGCCCTGATCACCCTGTTGCGGCATGAATTGAGCGACCTGACCGACTATTGGGGTCTCTGGCTCGGCCTCTTCCTGATCCTGGTGGTGATGGGCGGCAAGAACGGCGTGGTCGGCTGGCTGGAAGCGGGCTGGATGCAGATCACCCGTCGTGGCGGCGCCAAAGATGCGGCTGAAGATACCTCAGCGGAGCGGAGGCAGAGCGATGCTGCAGGCTGAGAAGATCTTCAAATCCTTCGGCGCCTTGCAGGTCACCCGGGACGTTTCACTGGAGATCCCAATCGGTGTGCGCCACGCCATCATCGGCCCGAACGGCGCCGGTAAGACCACGCTGTTCAATCTGATCGCCGGGGAGCTGACGCCAGACGAAGGGCGGATCCTGATCGACGGTCATGACGTCACCCACTTCAGCGTCGACCACCGAGCCCGCCGCGGCCTGTCGCGGAGTTTCCAGAAGAACAACCTCTTTCTCAGCGGCACGGTACGCGACAACCTGATGCTGGCGGACATTGCCGCGGAAGGCTATGGCTTCCACTTCTGGCGCCAACTGTCGAAAAATCGCGCCGCCTTCGAAAAAACCGACTCGGTCGCCGAACAGGTCGGCCTGACGAACTTGCTGGAGCGCGGCGTCTCGGAGCTTTCCTACGGCGCACAACGGCAGCTGGAAGTCGGTCTGGCCTTGATGGCCGCACCCAAGGTGCTGCTGCTGGATGAGCCGACCTCCGGTATGAGCCCGGAGGAAACCGGCCGCATGCTGCAGCTGATCGACGACCTGCCGCGCGATCTCGCGGTGCTGCTGATCGAACACGACATGGACCTGGTTTTCTCCCACGCCGACCGGATCACAGTGCTGAACTACGGTGAGATCCTGATGGAGGGTACGCCCGAAGAGGTGCGCGGCTCCGACGTCGTCCAGGAAACCTATCTCGGTGGAAAGGCGCACTAAGGTGTTAGTTGTCGAGAACATTCACAGCTACTACGGCGCCAGCCACATTCTACATGGGGTCTCGCTGGAAGTGGGCGAAGGCGAGGTGGTCTCCCTTCTGGGCCGCAACGGCGCGGGCAAAACCACGACCTTGCGCTCCATCATCGGCCTGACCCCGCCGAAGCGCGGCACAATCCGCCTGAACGGCACCGAAACCACCGGGCGCAAGCCGCACGCCATGGCGCGCCTGGGCCTGTCCTACATGCCCGAGACCCGTGGCATCTTTCCCTCCCTGTCGGTCTACGAGAACCTGGCCCTGGCGGAAGGTCGCCGGCCCGGTCCCTGGACGATTCCGCGCGTCTTCGAGATCTTTCCGCGGCTTGAAGCCCGGCGCAGCAACGGCGGCGCGCAGCTTTCCGGCGGTGAACAGCAGATGCTCGCGATCGCCCGGGCCTTGCTGCTCAATCCCGATCTTTTGCTGCTCGACGAACCGACCGAGGGCCTGGCGCCAATCATCGTGCAGGACATTGAGGAACGCCTGGAGGCCATCAAACGCGAGGGCATGACCATTCTACTGGTGGAGCAGAACTTCCGCTTCGCGACCAATCTGGCCGACCGAGTCTATGTGCTCGGCAAGGGCGCGATCCAGTGGTCCGGCTCCACTGCAGAGATCCTGGCGGACGAGGGCGTACAGAAAACCTGGCTCGGGGTGTAATTCCACGAGCTCTTTCAACAGAGGTGGAGAGATGGCGCAAGCAGACTTCGAAGAGATTATGAGCGACGTCGCCGCCGCGATCGGCGAGCGGGTACTGGACGATAGCTTGACCGAGTTTCTCAATACGACCTATCCGGCTGATGGAGATACCTTCCGGAAGGTAGAATCACTCTGCCAGGAAGGAGAGGCCGAAGGTTGGCTCTGCGCCCGCGAGATGGGCGGCATTCGCTTCGGGCGAGTCATCAAGCCCGGTGCGCAGGCGGGGCGTTTTTCGATCGACGTGGTTCGCATGACCGAGATGAAAGGCCCTCATCACGTTCACACCAAGGGTGAGATCGGCATGATCATGCCGATTGAGGGGGCAGCGGAATTCGATGACATGCCGCGCGGCTGGTATGTCTACCCGGCTGGCAGCGCCCACTGGCCCACGGTCACCAAGGGCGAAGCCTACATCCTCTATCTGTTGCCCGACGGCGAAATCGAGTTCACCGGCAAGTAATCGGCGGAGTAAACACTATGGACTATCCGAGAAACTATAACGCCGCAACAGACTTCATCCGGCGGAACCTCGACGCCGGACGCGCCGACAAACCCGCCTTTGTCGACCCCGACCGCAGCCTGACTTACGGCGCGCTTGAGAGCGGTAGCAACCGCGCGGCGAACCTGCTCGCCGCCCAGGGGATACGGCGCGAGGAACGGGTGGCCATGCTGGTGCTCGATACGGTCGACTTCCCGGTGATCTTCTGGGGCGCCATCAAGGCCGGCATCATTCCGGTCGCGCTGAACACGCTGCTCTCGACCGATCAGTATCACTATATTCTGGGCGATTCCCGCGCTAAGGCCCTCTTCGTCTCCGCGCCGCTGCTGGAGACAGTGGGCCCTGTGCTGGAGAAACTTCCGGAACTGGAGCATGTCTTCGTGGTGGGTGGAGAAGCTGGCGAACACATCGACTTTGCCGCCAGCCTTTCGGCGCAGTCCGAGGACTTCGAAACGGTCGAGACCTGCGCCGACGAAACCGCCTTTTGGCTCTATTCCTCCGGTTCTACCGGCATGCCCAAAGGCGTGCCGCACGTGCACAGCAGCCTGATGGAAACCGCGCGGCTCTACGGCCAGGACGTCCTGGGCATCGAAGAAGAAGACGTGGTCTATTCGGCCGCGAAACTGTTCTTTGCCTATGGCTTGGGCAACGGCATGAGCTTTCCCATGTCGGTCGGCGCCACGACGATTCTTTACCCTGCCCGGCCAACGCCCGATGCGGTGCTCGATATTTTGAGAACCCACCAGCCGACGATCTATTGTGGGGTACCGACACTTTACGCGGCCTTGCTGGCCCATCCGGACTGCAGCCGGGAAAAGGCCTCGACTCGTTTACGCCGCTGCCTCTCGGCGGGTGAAGCCTTGCCGGAAGAAGTCGGAAAGTCCTGGAAGCGCGCTATGGAGGTCGACATCCTGGATGGCGTGGGCTCGACCGAGATGCTGCACATCTTTCTTTCCAACAGGCCCGATGACATCGTCTACGGCACGTCAGGCCGGGCAGTGCCGGGCTACGACCTGCGGCTGGTCGATGAGCAAGGCCAGGAGGTCCCGGACGACGATGTCGGCGAGCTGCTGGTGCGCGGTGCATCGGCGGCGAGCGGCTACTGGAACCAGCGGAAGAAAAGCCGCACGACCTTCGAAGGCGAGTGGACTCGGACCGGCGATAAGTACACGCGCGATGCAGACGGCCGCTATCACTACTGCGGACGGACGGACGATATGTTCAAGGTCAGCGGTATCTGGGTCTCACCTTTTGAGGTGGAGTCCGCGCTGATCTCCCACGAAAGCGTGTTGGAGGCGGCGGTCGTGCCGTTCGACGATGAGGAAGGGCTGACCAAACCCCGCGCTTTCGTCATCCTTCAGGAAGGCATCTCCTCGGATGGGATGTTCGACCATCTGAAAAACCATGTCCAAACCAGCATCGGAAAGTGGAAGTACCCGCGCGACATTGTCTTCGTTGACTCTCTCCCGAAGACCGCGACGGGCAAAATCCAGCGCTTCAAACTGCGGGATCTTTAAATCATGGCGCTTGAAGATGCCGGCTCTCTGACCATCGACGGTGCCGAGCTGGAATACCGTATGATCGGCCCGCGGCCGGGCGAAGCGCCGACCGCCGTTCTGCTGCACGAGGGCTTGGGCTGTGCTGCCCTGTGGCGCGATTTTCCCGAACGCCTGGCCAGGGCGAGCGGCCTCGGCGTCTTCGTCTATTCCCGGCAGGGCTATGGCGGGTCCTCGCCCTGCGAAGTCCCGCGTCCACTGACCTATATGCACGACGAAGCGATCGAGGTTTTGCCAAAGCTGCTGGATGCCATCGGCTTTGAAGATGGTGTGCTGATCGGACATTCCGACGGCGCCTCCATCGCTGCGATCCACGCTGGCGCGCACGCAGATCCACGTGTAAAGGGACTGGTGCTGATGGCGCCGCATTTCTTCACAGAGGACATGGGAATCGCGGCCATCGCCGAAACCAGGGTGACTTTCGAAACGACGAACCTGCGCGAACGCCTGCAGAAGTATCATGGCGAGAACGTGGACTGCGCCTTCTGGGGCTGGTCGCACGCCTGGCTGGATCCAGACTTCCGCAAGTGGGATCTGCGCGCGTTTTTGCCGAAGATCGCGGTTCCGGTGATGGTCCTTCAGGGTCTGGACGACCAGTACGGAACGGCGGCCCAGGTCTCGGCGATTGAGGAGCTTTGCGGCGGCGAATTCGAGAGCCTCTTTCTTGAAGGCTGCGCCCACAGCCCCTTTCGCGAGCAACCGGAACAGACACTCGCGGCAACCAACCGCTTTATCGCCAGCCTGCTGGAAGTCCATCGACAGGATCGGGCAGAGGGATGATGCAATGCAGGCCGCCCTTCCGACAGACGACTTCACCCTGCCAGCGCAACCTCACCGGCCAGGGTCGGGCAGCCAGCCGGACAGGTCCCTGCTTTCAGCCGCAAAAGCCGCTTGCCCGAAGATCACCGATCCGGAGCGCTGGGGGGAGAATCATAGCTACCGCGCGGGCTGGTCTCTCTTTGACGCCGGTTTCTACTGGGAAGCGCATGAGGTTTGGGAAGCGGTCTGGCTTGCCTGCCGCCCCAACTCAATTGAGCAACGTTTTCTGAAAATGGTGATTCAGGCAGCCAATGCACGCCTGAAAGAGACCATGGGCAAGGACAAGGCCGCGCGGCGCCTGGACGACGAAGTCGCTCTTCTGCTGGACGAAGTGAAGGCAGCACTGGGCGACAAAGGAGAAGCTTTTATGGGTGTGGATCTGAAAGCTTTAGAGCATCGGCAAGTTAAATAAGCATTATATTGCATACAAAAGAGACTATTGAGCTAAATAATGCATTTTTCTGCTTGACCCTGATCCAGCCCGCACTACACTTCTAAGCAAGAGCCGAAGAAGGCCAACTCGATACCGGTCGCAAGCCTGTCCATCAAAGGACATCGGAGGCGAAGACACCGGATAAGGGGATGAAAAAGAGAGATGATCGATTTTCAAACGGACCCGTCGCGGTACCGCCACTGGCGCATTGAAACCGACGGCGCAGTCGCGAACCTCATCATGGATGTTGACGAAAAGGGCGGGCTCTTCGAGGGCTACGAACTCAAACTCAATTCCTACGACTTGAGTGTCGATATCGAACTGGCCGATGCCATCCAGCGCCTGCGCTTCGAACACCCGGAAGTCAAAGCCGTGGTTCTGCGCTCCGGCAAAGACCGGGTTTTCTGCGCGGGCGCCAACATCCGCATGTTGGCCGGTGCCGCCCACTCTCACAAGGTCAACTTCTGCAAGTTCACCAACGAGACCCGCAACTCCATGGAAGACGCCAGCCATCACTCCGGCCAGCAGTACATCAGCGCGGTCAACGGCGCCTGCGCCGGCGGGGGTTACGAGCTGGCCCTGGCGACGGAATACATCATCCTGACCGATGACGGTTCTTCGAGCGTCGCACTTCCCGAAGTTCCATTGCTGGCGGTTCTGCCCGGCACTGGCGGCCTGACGCGCGTGACCGACAAGCGCAAGGTCAGGCGCGACCTGGCCGATGTTTTCTGTTCGATCGAAGAAGGTATCAAGGGTCGCAAGGCTGTCGACTGGCGGCTGGTCGATGAGACGGTGCCTAACTCCCGCTTCGACGAAGCGGTGGCGGCCAAGACCAAAGCCCTGACGGAAAGCTCCGACCGTCCAGGCGATGCGCAGGGTATCAAGCTGGGCCCATTGGCCCGGACGATTTCCTACAATGCCATCACCTATTCCAGCGTTCTGGTAGAGCTGGACCGCGATGCCGGCCTCGCCACCGTGACCGTCGAAGGACCCGAAGACACCCCGCCGGCATCCGCCGCGGAGATGACGGAGCAAGGCGATGCCTTTTGGCCCCTGCGCTGCGCGCGGGAGCTCGACGACGCTATCCTGCATCTTCGGCTAAACGAGATGGAACTGGGTGTCATCCAGTTCAAGACTCTCGGCGAAGGCGCGAGGGTCGTGGCCTACGACGAATTCCTGGAAGCCCACAGCGACAACTGGCTGGCCCGCGAGATCCTGCTTTACTGGCGCCGGGTCCTAAAGCGGGTCGATATGACCTCACGGTCTCTCGTCGCATTGATCGAACCGGGCAGTTGCTTCGCCGGCACCCTGGCCGAACTGGTCTGGGCCTGCGACCGCTCCTACATGGCCGTAGGCGCTTTTGAGGGTGACAACCGCCCCGAAGCCGCGCTCCTGCTGTCAGCCGCAAACTTCGGCCGTCACCCCATGTCGAACGGACTGAGCCGTCTGGAAACGCGTTTCCTCGGCGAGCCTGAGAAGGTCGCAGAGGTCAAGCAACAGCTGGGCACGGCCCTCTCCGGCGAAGAGGCCGAGGAGTTGGGCCTGGTGACCTTCGCTTACGACGATATCGACTGGGAAGACGAAGTGCGGATCTTCCTGGAAGAGCGCGCGAGCTTTTCGCCAGATGCCATGACCGGCATGGAGGCGAACCTGCGCTTTGCCGGACCGGAAACCATGGAGACACGGATCTTCGGCCGCCTGACCGCCTGGCAGAACTGGATCTTCCAGCGCCCCAATGCCGTGGGCGACGAGGGCGCGCTGCGCCGCTACGGGACTGGCCAAAAGGCCGATTACAACATGGAACGTGTCTAGGTCTGACAACAGATCAAGGACCGCGATAGGGACGAAGCAAGGGAACGACCGATGATCGATGCAAATTCCGTCAACTACGACACCATGATCCCGAACAACGTCGGACTCTCGGAAGATCGCCGCGTGCTGAAAGCTCTCGAACGCTGGCATCCGGGTTATATCGACTGGTGGAAGAACATGGGGCCGGACGGCTTTCAGGATGCCATGGTCTACCTGCGCACCGCCATCGGTGTCGATCCCAAGGGCTGGGCCAAGTTCGATTACGTGAAGATGCCCGAATACCGCTGGGGTGTTCTGCTGGCGCCGAAAGAGGAAGGCCGCACGATCCCCTTCGGCGAACATCTGGGTGAGCCAGCCTGGCAGGAAGTGCCCGGTGAGTATCGCGCGCTCATGCGCCGGCTCGTGGTGATCCAGGGCGATACGGAGCCAGCATCGGTCGAGCAACAGCGCCATCTCGGCAAGACGGCGCCCTCGCTCTATGACATGCGCAACCTCTTCCAGGTCAATGTGGAGGAAGGCCGGCACCTCTGGGCCATGGTCTATCTGCTGCAGAAGTACTTCGGCGCGGACGGCCGCGAAGAAGCCAACGAGCTGCTCCGACGGCGTTCCGGCGACGGCGATGCGCCGCGCATGCTGGGCGCCTTCAACGAGCGCACCGGCGACTGGCTGTCTTTCTTCATGTTCACCTTCTTCACCGACCGCGACGGCAAGATGCAGCTGGAAAGTCTGGCGCAGTCCGGCTTCGATCCCCTGTCGCGCACCTGCCGCTTCATGCTGACGGAAGAAGCGCACCATATGTTCGTCGGCGAGTCCGGTATCGGCCGGGTGATCCAGCGGACCTGCGAAGCCATGAAAGCGGCCGGCATCGAAGACCCGCACGATATCGCCAAGATCCGCGCATTGGGCGTCATCGATCTTCCGACCCTGCAGAAGAAAGCCAACCTGCACTATTCCCTGTCGCTGGACCTCTTCGGCTCGGAAGTCTCGACCAATGCCGCCAATGCCTTTAACTCCGGTATCAAGGGGCGCTACCAGGAAACCAAGATCGACGACGACCACCGGCTGCTGGATGCGACCTATCCGGTCCTCAAGCATGTCGATGGCGAATTCAAACTGGTCGACGAACCTGCGCTTTCGGCGCTGAACATGCGGTTGCGCGACGACTACGTGAACGACTGCGCCAAGGGCATCAAGCGCTGGAACAAGATCATCGAAAAGACCGGCGTGGACTTTGCCCTCACGCTGCCGCATCAGGCCTTCCACCGGCAGATCGGCGAGTTCGCCAACATCTCCGTGACGCCCTCGGGGATTATTCTGTCGGAGAGTGAATGGAACCAGCGCAAGGGTGAATGGCTGCCTTCGAGTGACGACGGCGACTTCATCCAATCGCTGATGGTTCCGGCCACCGCGCCGGGCGACTATGCCGGTTGGATCGCACCGCCGAAGATGGGCATCGACAATCGCCCCGGCGATTTCGAGTACGTCCAGATCGCGGCATGAACGCCCCGCTCAAACAGCACCTGATCGATCCGGAGATCTGCATTCGTTGCGGAACCTGCGAGGAGACCTGTCCGATCGATGCGGTCACCCACAACGACGACAACTACGTTGTGGACGCGGAGATCTGTAATTACTGCATGGACTGCATCGCGCCCTGTCCCACGGGTTCGATCGACAACTGGCGGATCGTGACCACGGCCTACTCCCTGGAGGAGCAGTTCGAGTGGGAAGAACTGCCGGAGCAGGAGGAGCTGGCCAACGACGACGAAGAGAGCGCCGCCAGCCTGGAGGCGCTTGAGGACGAGATCGATGCCCTCTTGGCCAAGGCGCATGAAGGCACCGGCGGCAAGGCCGTCGCCAGCGCCTCGGCCTCAAAACCGACGGTCAATCTCTTCCGGCGCGGTCATCCCGCCGTCGCGACCGTGCAGGGGAACTTCCGGCTGACCAAGGACAATGTCGAGAACGACGTCCGGCACATCATCCTGGACTTCGGCGACACGGTCTTCCCGGTGCTGGAGGGCCAGTCCATCGCGATCACGCCGCCCGGAACCGACGCCAACGGAAAGGCGCACGATTCGCGGCTCTATTCCATCGCGAGCCCGCGCGACGGCGAACGGCCGAATACCAATAACATCGCCCTGACAGTCAAGCGGGAACCGGGCGGCCTCTGCTCAAACTATCTCTGCGATCTGCAAAAGGGCGATCAGGTTGAGGTCAGCGGACCCTTCGGCTCGACCTTCCTCATGCCGAACGATCCTCTGGCCAACATCATCATGATCTGCACCGGCACAGGCTCCGCCCCCTTCCGGGGTTTCACCGAGCGCCGGCGCCGCGCCATGCCCGATGCGCCCGGCAGCATGCTGCTGTTCTTCGGTGCGCGGCAGCCGGATGAACTGCCCTACTTCGGCCCACTCTCGAAGGTGCCGAAGTCGCTCCTTCGGCAGCAGCTGGTCTTCTCGCGCCTGCCCGATCAGCCGAAGGAATACGTCCAGGACCGGATCCGCACATGCGCCGACGAGCTTTCCGGCTTGCTCCAGGACGCACGGACGCATATTTACATTTGCGGCCTGAAGGGCATGGAAACCGGAGTCGACGAAGCGCTGGCGGATATCTGCCGCGGCCACGGCCTGGATTGGGCCGAACTGAAGCCGACGCTGCGGACCACGGGACGTTACCATGTCGAGACCTATTGAGCCGCGCGGGATCAAGGCTCCAAGCGAACTACGAGACATTCAGTCGGTCCGCCAGCTAGCGCCCGGCCCTTACGTACACGAGGTCACCGTCGGCTGGGGCGATTGCGACCCGGCGCAGATCGCCTACACGGCAAACATTCCGGCCTGGAGCCTCCAGGCGATTGAGGCCTGGTACAAGGCCTGCCTGGGTGTCGACTGGTACGCGATCAACCTGGACAACGGCATCGGCACGCCCTTCGTGCATCTGGACTTCGATATGGTCTCTCCGGTGACACCGCGCGCGATTCTTGCCTGTAAGGTCTACATCCGCCGCATCGGCCGCTCGTCGCTGGCCCATCGGGTCGAAAGCTTTCAGGACGGCAGACTCTGTTTTACCGGCCAGAGTGTCGCAGCCTTCGTTGATGCCAGCCGCATGAAACCGGTTTCCATCCCGCCCAACATGCGCGCAACGATCGAGGCCTATGCAGAGCGGCAGGAACGCGCCCTGGAGGCAAGCGCATGAGCGGGCGGGAGGACTCGACCGGCGCGGACACCATGCTGTCCGACGACGTGGGAAGCAGCGACCGGGTGCCGACGGATCAGTCTTTCCTGCAAGAGGTCGGAACGAGAGTGCGCAACGCGCGCACGCGTCACGGCATGTCACGAAAGGTTCTGGCGAAGGAGTCGGGCGTCTCGGAACGCTATCTCGCGCAGCTGGAGACTGGCAGCGGCAATATCTCGATCCTGCTGCTGCGGCAGGTCGCGGACGCCATTGGATTGAAACTACAGGATCTGGTTACCGAGGCAGAGGAAGATGGGCCGGACCTGCTGTCCATTCTTGAGCTCGCGCGCCGCGCAAGTCCATTGCAGCGTGAGGAGGTCATTGACCATCTGACCGGGATGCTCGATCGTTCGGGCGCCAATCTAAAAGCCTCGCGCATCGCCTTGATCGGCCTGCGCGGTGCCGGAAAGTCGACCCTGGGCCGCCTGGTTGCGGAAGATCTCGAGATCCCCTTCATCGAATTGAACCACGAAATCGAGCACGACAGCGGACTTGCGATTCCGGAGATCTTCGCGCTCTACGGACAGGACGGCTACCGCCGCCTGGAGCAACGCTGCCTGCGCTCGGTCATCGACCGGCACAGCCGGGTCGTTCTGGCCGTCGCCGGCGGCATCGTCGCCGAAGCCAACACCTACGAGATGCTGTTGCGGTCTTTTCATACGATCTGGCTGCAGGCCAAGCCGGAAGAACATATGGAACGCGTGCGGGCCCAGGGCGACGGCCGCCCCATGGCCGGCAACCCGGCAGCCATGAACGATCTACGCTCCATCCTTGAAAGCCGGCAGCAACTCTATGCCAACGCAGAGTTGACCTTCAACACCAGCACCAAGACAGTGGCGCAGTGCCGTCAGGAGTTGGGCCATCTACTAGCCAGCCGGGTGACAGGCTAACCCAAGCCACCGCTCGGTACCTCCCTGAAAAAAATCAAAAACTTTCGCGCTTCGTGGAATTTTTTTCTATCGCAAGTGTTGTTCAGATGCGGCGATCGAGCCGGTCGGATTCTTTCAATGCCATGGACTGCTTAGGCAAAGCGGGCCAGCTATTTCACGTAAAGGATTTCAGAATGACACTTCCAACACTCAAGGTGATCGGACTGGCCGGCGCCTTGATATCCATAACGGCTGGGGTCACGATGATGGCGGGTGCGACAGCAAACGCCGCGCCCTTCGTGTTCCGGGCCACCGGCGGTGACGTCGCCCAAACCTTCGCGGACTTTCAGGCCGCAGCGGGAGACCCGAACAACGGCAACGCGCTCGGGCCGATCGACGAGGGCCGCCGCCAGATCAACTGGGATGCCGGCATCGTTCCCTTCGACATGCCCGGTCTCTTTTTCAACGAGGTCGTAACACGGGGTGCCGGCTTCACCAGTGACCCGAACGACAAGTTCGCGGTTAGCAACGACGGGATCGACGACAAGTTCAACAGCTTCAATCCCGACTATGTCAATCAGTTCAAAACCTTTAGTGCACCACGGCTCTTCACGCCGGTGGACAGTAACCAGGTCACGGTCGGTTTCTTCGTGTCGGGAACAGAAATCCTGGCAGAGGTTACGGCTTTCGGCGCGGTCTTCACCGACGTCGACTTGCCGGATCTGACGCGCATGGAATTTCTGGATGCGGACGGTGAGGTCCTGCTGGACGAGTTCGTCGATGTGGCCTCTCAAGACCTTTCTTTTCTGGGGGCCGATTTCGGCGAGGAGACCTTCTCCTTCGTGCGGATCACACTTGGCAATGCGATCCTCGGGGCGGATGACGGGAACGGCCAGGATGTGGTCGTGATCGACGATCTCATCTACAGCGAACCGCAGGCCCGCGCCCAGGTGCCGGAACCGGCGACAGCCTCCTTGCTGTTGCTGGGTCTCGGCGGCCTGGCTTTCGCACGCCGCCAGAAAGCAAGGGCGGCACGCATGTCGTGACCTTGTAACGGGTTCGCCGTAACGACGCTCTAAAGTTCAGCCAGGAAAGCTGTTCCGGAACCGGCCGGTTCTGGGCCTGCTCCGCCATGCGCGCAGCGGGCCCTTCCGCGTGTTTTGGCTTTGTCGGAAACGGCGCCGGCCCGCTCCCCCTCCCGGCCACCCAATGACATTATCCTGCGGGTGGCCGGGAGGGGGAGCGGGCCGGCACGGTCAGCAAACTTAAAAAGCCTTACAGCTTTATCCAGGCGGCGTTACGCTTCGAGGAGCGCACGCAGGCATCGATGAAACGCATGCCGTCAAGCCCATCCTGGACGGTCGGGAAAAGCACACCCTTGGGCGTCTTGCCGTTTTTCTTGCGGTGCGCACGGATGGCCGCCGCAGCCTCGGTATAGATGTTGGTAAAGCCTTCAAGATACCCCTCCGGATGGCCCGGCGGCACGCGCGTGACTCGGCCCGCCGCATCGTTCGAACCCGAGCCGCCGCGGGTGATCAGGCGTTTCGGTTGCCCAAAAGGTGTGAACCAAAGGTGATTGGGATGCTCCTGCTCCCACTCAAGACCGCCCTTGGTGCCATAGACCCGGAGCTTCAATGCGTTCTCGTTGCCGGGCGCCACCTGGCTGGACCAGATCATGCCCTTGGCGCCACCCTTGAAGCGCAGCATGACGTGAGCGTTATCATCGACCGGACGGCCTTTGACGAAGGAATCCAGGTCCGCGCAAAGGCTTTCGGTCTCAAGGCCACTGACGAAGGTCGCCAGATTCCAAGCATGCGTGCCGATATCACCGATGCAACCGCCCGCCCCGGTCTGCTTGGGGTCCGTGCGCCAGGCGGCCTGCTTCTGGCCGCTCGCCTCCAGCTTCTCGGTCAGCCAATCCTGCGGATACTCCGCCTGCACGACGCGGAGTGTCCCCAGCTCGCCCTTGCGCACCATCTCCCGCGCCTGGCGGATCATGGGATAACCAGTGTAGTTATGGGTCAGAATGAAGAGCTTGCCGGTTTTCTCGACCAAGGCCGACAATTTCTTGGCGTCGGCCAGGGACGAAGTCAGCGGCTTATCGCAGATCACATGGATCCCAGCCTCCAGAAAGACTTTGGCCGGCGGATAGTGCATATGGTTTGGCGTCACGATAGCGACCGCCTCGATCCCGTCAGCGCGCGCCGCCTCGGCCTTGGCCATCTCCTGATAGGAGCCATAGGCACGGCTGGGCGCCAGCCCGAGATCGAGTCCCGAGGCATGTGCCTTTTCCGGATCGGACGAAAGCGCGCCCGCCAATAGTTCGTAGTGGCCGTCCAGGCGCGCGGCGATACGGTGTACGGCTCCGATAAAGGCATCCCGTCCGCCGCCGACCATGCCCAGCCGGATCGGCGCTTTATTTCCTGCTGCCATGACTGCGTCTCCTTACCCGCTGCCCAAGTCTAACCAATTCCAAGCATGCGGCGGTTCGCCGCCTCGTCGGTGCCGGCCCCGGCAAAATCGTCGAAGGCCTTTTCCGTCACACGAATGATGTGATCGCGCACAAAAGCCGCGCCTTCGCGAGCCCCGTCTTCCGGATGCTTCAGACAGCATTCCCACTCGACCACGGCCCAGCCATCGAAGTCGTTGGCGGCCATCTTGGCGAAGATGCCGGTGAAATCGATCTGCCCATCACCGAGAGAGCGGAAGCGGCCCGCCCGATCGGTCCAGCTTTGATATCCCGAATAAACACCCTGCCGGCCGGTTGGGTTGAATTCCGCATCCTTCACATGGAACATCCGAATACGATCTTTGTAGATGTCGATAAAGTCGAGATAGTCGAGGCACTGCAGCGCAAAGTGCGAAGGATCGTAGAGAATGTTACAGCGCGGATGGTTGCCTGTCCGCTCCAGGAACATCTCGAAGGTGATGCCGTCGTGCAGATCCTCACCCGGATGGATCTCGTAACAGACATCGACACCGCAGTCCTCGGCCTCATCGAGCAGAGGTTTCCAGCGTTTGGCCAACTCGGTGAAGGCGGTTTCGATCAAACCGGCAGGCCGCTGCGGCCAGGGGTAAACGAAGGGCCAGGCTAGCGCACCGGAGAAGCTCGCATGGGCCGTCAGGCCCATACGCTTCGAGGCCTGCAGGGCCAGCTTCACCTGGTTACACGCCCATTCCTGCCGCGCCTTCGGATTCCCCCTCACCTCAGGCGCCGCGAAGCCATCGAAAGCTTCGTCGTAGGCAGGATGAACAGCGACAAGCTGGCCCTGCAGATGGGTAGAGAGCTCGGTGACGGTGACGCCGTTTGCCTCGGCAATCCCCTTCACCTCATCACAATAGTCCTGCGAGCCGGCCGCTTTTTCCACATCGAAAATACGGCCGTCCCAAGAAGGGATCTGGACACCTATATAGCCGCAATCCGCGGCCCATTTGGTAATGGCATCCCAGGAATTGAACGGCGCCTCATCCCCGGCGAACTGTGCCAGAAACAGGGCAGGTCCCTTGATGGTGGTGGACATGATGTACTCCCTCGTTCGAATTTGTTTCGCGGCCAACAGGCTCCCGCTGGCTCTGGTTAAGACTATTGGGCCCGCAGATAGACGCCGTAGAGAACCGCCGATCCAATTGCGATGGCGACCACGGTGACGAAAACCGTCAAAATGATCAGAGCGACCTTGCCGAACGCGCGCCAAGTGTTTTCTGGCCGGCAGACCGGCAGCAGGTTGTTCGACAGCCCCGCCACCACCACGAGGACGCATCCGATGGAAAACAGCGTAAGGCTGAAAGGCTGAAAGATCATGACCAACGCAAAAAGCCCGAGCGCGATGATGCTGTTCTCCACGCGCCGGGCGTTGGCCGGCCCCATGAGTTTTGGCTGATTCTCCGTCATCGCACCGCCAATCCTTGATCGTCGAAAACATGAGTCTGCGAAAGATCGCAGGCCAGATGCAGCACCTCACCTATCTCCACCCGCTTCTCGCGCGGCACCACCACGCGCAGGTCGTGGTTGCTCTCATCCCGCACGTGGATCAGGGTCTCCGCGCCCATGGGTTCGATCAATTCGACCTGCCCCGTCAAGCTGCGTTCGTTCGGACTGTCGACAGGCTCCAGCGCGCGGGGACGAACACCGAGAGTGAGCTGCGCGCCTTGCATTCCGCTCGCCGCGACCGGAACCGGAAGTGTCAGCCGGTCCGCCCCCAATTCGACGGTCGCCAACTCTCCGGTAAGCTCGGCAAAGCGGCCTTCGAAGAGGTTCATCTTCGGGCTGCCGATGAACCCAGCAACAAAGACATTACGCGGCTTGGAGAAGACCTCGTGGGGCGTGCCGATCTGTTCGATCATGCCGTCGCGCATGATCGCGATACGGTTCGCCATGGTCAGGGCTTCCAACTGATCGTGCGTGACAATGACCGTGGCCTTCGACAGACCGGACAACACTTCCTTGATCTGTCCACGCATGGAGTGGCGCAGCTCTACATCCAAGCGCGACAGAGGTTCGTCAAAGAGGAAACAGTTGGGGTCGCGCACGATGGCCCGGGCCACCGCTGCGCGCTGCTTTTCCCCCTCGGAAATCTGCCCGGGCAGCCGGTCAAGGACGTCCTGAAGCTGTAGAATCTCCGCGACGCGCGAGACCTGTTGCGCCCGTTCCGCCGAGGAAATGCCTGCGCGGAACAGGGGCATTTCGATATTGCCGCCGATCGTAACGGAGGGATAGAGCGCGTAGAACTGAAACACCATCGCGATGTCGCGCTTTTCCGGCGGCAGATGGTTCATGACCTTTCCGCCGATTTTCACCTCGCCAGCGGAAACGGACTCGAGGCCGGCGATCATGCGCAGTGTGGTGGTTTTGCCGCAGCCGGAAGGCCCCAACAAGCAGACAACCTCGCCCTGCCCGACAGAGAGATCCACATCCCGGACCGCGGTGAAACTGCCGAAGTGTTTGGTGAGTTGCGTGGCTTCGATCGTCGGCATGGCGCTACCTCTTCACCGTACCGAAAGTGACCCCGCGCAAGAGATGATTTTGCAGCAGGAAGGTCACCACGATGACGGGGATCAAAAACAGGGTCTCGATAGCGGCCAACAAACCCCAGCGAACGCCAATATCGCCGCCGATGGTCTGCGCCATGGCGACCGGCACGGTCCGGGTGTCGACACCGGTCAAGAGCAGCGCGAAGAGGAACTCGTTCCAAGTCAGGATGAGGCCGAAAACCGCCGTCGCGGCCAGGCCCGCCTTGACCTGCGGCAGGCAGATCTTGAAGAAAACCCGGCGGTCGTTCGAGCCATCGATCCGCGCCGCGTCCTCCACATCAGGCGAAAGCTCGTCGAAGAAACTCTTCATCATCCAGATCGTGAAGGGCAGGTTGAAAGCTGTGTAAAGCAGGATCACACCCATATAACTGCCCGACAATCCGACCACGCGGAACATCAGGAAGATCGGAATGATCACCACGATGGCCGGCAGCATACGGGTGGTGAGGATGATAAAGAGGTAGGTATCGTTGCCGCGCAGCGGGTAGCGCGAGAAGCCGTAGGCCGCGAGCGTGCCGATCGCGAGCGCCAGGGCGACCGAAGTACCGGCGATAAAGACCGAATTGAAGAAGTAAAGATCGAAGCCGGTGTCCTGCACCGCGCCCCCCGCGGAGTAGGCCCGACTGAAGACCGAAACGAAGTTTTCGAAAGTCGGCGTGAAAATGAATTTCGGTGGAATCGCCAGGGCGTCGTTGTGGGTCTTGAATGCGGTCAGAATGATCCAGAGGACCGGAAAGAAGTAGATAAAGCTGATCACGCCAGCAAAGGCCGTGCGGCCCCAGCCCGCGTTGCCCACGCCTGAATGCACCTTAAGCCCGAGCCGGTCAGCCAGTGATTTTTTATCTGTATTCGCCATGGCTATGCGTCCCTAAGACCGGTTTCGTTTGTTGGCGAAGTAGAGATAGAGGTTGGTGAGCACGATCACCGTAAACAGCAGGATGTAGGCGAGCGCCGCCGACTCACTCGTTTTGAAGTACTGGAAGGAGACTCGATAGACGTAGACCGCAATGGTCTCCGTCGAAGTCCCCGGCCCGCCCTCGGTCAGCAGGAAGACCACATCGAAGAGCTTAAAGGCCTCGATGGTGCGGAACAGCAGCGCCAGCATCAGCAGGCTGCGCACGTAGGGAAAGGTGATACTCCAGAATCTTCGCCAGTGAGATATTCGGTCGATGGAGGCGGCCTCGTAGAGATACTTCGGCACAGAGACCAGACCCGCAAGCACTAACAGCATGACAAAAGGTGACCACATCCAGGCATCCGCGAAAACGATCCCGGCCGTCGCGCCCGCCGTCGATTGCAACAGGACATAGGGCTCACCAGTGAAGACCCGCACCGCCTGCGAGACCAGCCCGAAGGTCGGCTCGTAGTAGTAACGAAAGAAAGCGCCGACCGCGACGAAGGAGAGCATCATGGGCGTGAGCACCAAGATCAGCAGGACCCGTCGCAGGGGAAACTGCTTGGCGAATAGCATCGCCAGCAAAAAGCCGATCACCATCTGCAGGCTGACCGTCAGCAGGACCATCTTCGCGGTCACCTGCAGGCGGTCCCAGACCACCGGATCGCTGAGTACCTTCTCGTAGTAGTGCAGCCCGGCAAACTTCGGCGGCCGCAGGCGATTGGCGCGGTAGTGAAAGAAGCTGAGGCCAAAAGACCAGAGCAACGGAAAGATGTTCATGCAGAACAGCAGTCCGATGGCCGGTGCCACCAGCAAGCCGCCAACGTGCCGCCCCCAGGCATAGGCCACGAAGAGGAACGCCGAAAAAGCGGCAAAAGCGCCGGAGACCCAAAAGGAGATCGAAGGCGGCAAAAAGGTAATGGCGAGAGCGGAAGCGACAATCGCGACGGGGATCGACGCAAACGCTACCCGGAGCGGATAGGCTTCCCAGACTTTCATCATATCGCGGTCAGGTCCCGTTCTCTGCGCCGTTCTTTAGCCCGCTCTGCACGGAAACGTTCATTGGAAGATCGGTGATCGTCAGAAGGAAGGGAGACTCCGGCAAAGAGCCTCCAATCCCGTGACATCGGAAGTAGAGGATGGGTGCGCGCGGCCAAAGCGGCAGCCACGCGCACCCGGGAGGAAACTATTCGATGTGTCCGGTTTCCTGCAGAAGCTCTTCCTGGAACTTCGCAATGGCATCGAGGGCGGCTTTCGCGTCCTGCTGCCCGGTGATGGCCTTGTCGAATTCCTCCTGCTGCTGCACCAGCAACTCGAAGAACTCCGGAATGTGCCAGATATCTTTCTGATTGCTGATGGAGGCGCCGAAGGCGTGGTTCCAGGGGCGGAAGGTGTTGTAGGAGGCGTCCTCGTAAACCGCCTTCAAGCCGCTTTGCCCACCGGCCTTTGCGAAGGCTACCTGGGTGTCGGGCGACAGCCACCATTTCACGAATTCAAGCGCTTCCGTATTCGTGTCCTCGTCGTTCCAGGTCATAAGAACGAAGGGTTGCCCGCCGATGTTATAGGTCCGGTCGATGCTGCCGTCGGACTTTTTCAGGCCCGCCGCCATGGCGAAGTTGACCTTGTCGGAAACCTTGGAAGTCTTGGCGTCGATCGAACTCTCGGCAAAGCCGATCCAGTTGATCATGTAGGCGACCTTGCCTTCACGGAACAGCTCATCCTGCTTGAAGATATCCATGGTGCCCGTCTTGACCACCGGCGGCATGTACTGCAGCAGGGAGAGGTAGTGCTCGAAACCCTTGACCGCTTCCGGAGAGTTGACCACGCCTTCGGCGCGGCCCGTCGGGGCCTTGGTCTCGTCCCAGATATCGCCGCCATGCTGCCAGATCATGCTGGCGATCTGCATGGTGGAGAAGTCGTAGCCCTTACCGGCCTGATATGCGATGCCGTAGAAGTCATCGTCCAGTGCGGCACCAGCCAGGTTCTCACCCTTTTTGCGGCCGAAGAATTCACCGAATTTCTGAACCATGTCCCAGTCGGCATTGTTCATTTCTTCCGGCGTACAGGGCAGATCGGCGTTGTACTTCGCCTTGAAGGCCGCCGCTTCGCCCTCGTCGCAGAAGACATCGGTGCGATAGTAGGCCACCAGCACGTCCGGCATCTGCGGGAAGCCGTAGTAGTTCTCGGACTTGTGCGGATAGGTCGAATAGGCATCGACCAGAGCCGGGTTCAGACCCTCCATGATTTCCTGGAGTTCCGGATCCGCATCGATGGCGTCGTTGAGCTTCTGATAATAACCACCCTCGATGAAAGCACCGAGCCACTGGCTATCCGAGACAGCCATGCTGTAACGCTTCTCGCCGGATGTCAGCGAGCCGGAAAGCCGCGTGTAATAATCGGGCCAGGGAATGAAATCAGGTTCCAGCGTGACGTTGTTGCCGCTCTTGGCCTTATAGTTCTTGTCGAAGAGATCTTTCATGATCCGGGTCGGCGGCCAATCAGGCACGGCCATGCGCAACACAATATCCTTTGCGAAGACCGGCGTGGCCGCGAAGAGGCCCGTCGAAAGCACCGCCGTCGCGACGCTTCCACTCAAGGCCGCTTTCAGGGTTTTCCTCGTTTTCATTACTCTTCCTCCCTTAATTATTTTTCGTTTCAATACTTTCGCGTCAGATCGGACGCGTTTTCACATCTCTTGCCCCTCAGATTCCCTATCCACTAACTCACATGCAGGCCACTGGCCGCATCGAAGACATGCAGGCGCGCGGGATCGAAAGCGAAAGACAGATCCGCACCAGGCTGCAACGACAGCGCCTCGGCCTCCCGTACGACAATCTTCAAACGCTGATCGGCGGCATCGATATCGACAATTGTTATGTCCCCGAGCGGCTCTAAAAGGCGAACCCGCCCCGCGATACCCTGATCTTGTGCTGGATTGATCCGGATATCCGCCGGTCGGATACCCACCTTCAGACCTGCAGTCCCCGATGGCAGACTGCGTCCCGGCAAAGGAAAAGAGCCGAACGGCACCTCCACCGACGCGCCATCCGCACCCGCTTTTGCCCCGATCACATTCATGGTCGGCGAGCCGATCTTCTGCGCGACATAAAGATCCTTCGGCGACAGGTAAAGTTCATCCGGCGTGCCGGTTTGCACGACCCGTCCCTCGCGCAGCACCGCAATCTCCTCGCCCATGGAAAGCGCCTCCAATTCATCGGGCGTCGCATAGACGATCGTGATTCCGAACTGCCGGTGCAGGCGTTTGATCTCCGTGCGCATATCGTCGCGCAATTTGGCGTCCAGATTGGTCAGAGGCTCGTCGAGCAGCAATATATCCGGGCGCCGGATGAGGGAGCGCCCAAGCGCCACCCGCTGCTGCTCACCGCCGGACAGGGTTTCCGGTTTGTTGTCGAGCCGATGACCCAGGCTCAGAATCTCGGCGATTTCATCGGTGCGTTTCGCAATCTCGCTGGCTGCCGCCCCCGCTTCCTTGAGCGGATAAGCAAAGTTCTCGCGCACCGTCAGATGGGGATAGAGCGCGAAGGACTGAAACACCATGGAGACGTTCCGGCCGGCAATCGGCGCCTGAGTCACGTCGCGACCGTTGATCTCAAGCCGCCCTTCCTGCGGACGTTCGAGACCCGCGATGGTCCGCAGCGTCGTCGTCTTGCCGACGGAACTGGGGCCAAACACAACAAAGAGACGCCCGCGCTGAACCTCGAAGGACATTTCCTCCAGCGCCACGACAGACCCAAAGCGTTTGGTGACCGCCTCCAGGCGAACGGCGATGTCTCCTGACGTCGCCGTCACGCCTTAAACCCTTTGCCGACGCTGGGAACCGTCATTCCGCGGCAACCTGACCGGCATGGGCAGAGGTCGCTGGATCCTTGTGGAAAGCGCCGTCCTTCATGATTCCTGTAAGTTTCGCCGCATCCTGAAGAATGGTGACATCCTTCGAAGGATCGCCGTCTACCAGCAGCAGATCCGCCAGATAACCTTCCTTGACCAGACCGACATCCCAGTCAACGAGTTGACCGCCCAGTTCCGTCGCTGCGTGGATCGCCTCCAGCGGCGTGAAATCGAGCAGCTTGACGAAGTGATCCAGGTCGCGGGCATTGGTGCCGATGGGATTCCAGGCGAAGCCGTAGTCGCCGCCCGGCAAGATCCGCAGGCCTTGTTTCTTCAGCTTCTTCATGTTTTCGACGCAGCTCTCGAGCTCACGCGCGAAATGTATCGCAACCGGGGTGTCCTTGGTCACGCCCCAAGCCGCGCCTTCGCCCGTCGCCGTCGCGAACATGATGCCGATCGCCGGTGCGACAAAGATGTCGTCCTTGCGGGCTTCCAGCATATCGCGCGCCTCTTGATCCGCGAGGGTCGCGTGATAGACCACATCAACGCCGTTGCGCACGCACATCTTCACGCTCTCCGCCGAACGGGCATGACCGGCGACCATCTTGCCGCGGGAGCGACCGACTTCGCAGACCGCCGCCACCTCGGCTTCGTTCATCACTGTCTGGTGCGCACGGGCGAAGGGAATAAACTCGTCGCCGGAGGGATTGATCTTTAGCGTGTCGACCCCCTCGCGGCACATCTCGCGCGCGGTGCGCAGGAATTCATCGGCACCGTCACAGCAGATCGCGAAAGTTTCACGGTACATATGGGCGCGGCGCACGTCGCCGAGTCCGCCGGTCACGGTGAGCTCCGGGCTGGCGGCCCGCATGCGCGGTCCGGGGATATCCCCTTCGTCGATGGCGTTGCGGATGACCACATCCAGCCGCGCCTTGGCGGCAGCGGCGCTAAAGATCGAGGTGAAGCCCTGGTCCAGCATCTTCTTGGCGAACTTCATCGTCATGAGCGTATGCTCTTCCGGCGGGATATCGCCCAGATACTCCAGATTGGAAGTATCGCAAAAGCTGATATGACCATGAGACTCGATCAGACCCGGCATAAGGGTTTGGCCACGGCCATCGATCACCGTCGCGCCGTCGCGGGGCAAGGTCTCGCCATCGCGGGCAATTTTTTTGATGCGGTTGCCTTCGACCAGAACTTCTGCCGCAAAGGGCGCAGCGCCGGAGCCATCTATGACCTGGACGTTGCTGAAAAGCGTCGTACCCAAGATATCTCCTCCCGTTTGTATGGACGGTTCCGGAACGCTTTATCCAGCATTCTCCGCCATCTCATTCTCTCCATCTTACCGGTACATCCCCCTGTAGGGGGAACAGCCGTTTTTGGAGTTCAATAATGTATACATTAATTCTAGCAGCTTTGCTGCGTGATTTCCCTCTTTTCCTTGCGGGAATCCGCAGATCCCGATTTGCAGCGGCGGTTTTCCAGGCGGAAACTCAAGCGGGCATCACTGTGCCACGCAGGCTGCACACGCGATCTTCCGGCTTCCGCAGCCCATCACTGCAGCACTTTGGCCGTCTTCATAAAAGCGAGTGTGTGCTCTAGGTCGACCACCCCAGCATCCGAACCCAGTCCCGTCGCGACAAGCCCCGAAGTCGCCGTTCCCAGACGGCAGGCCGCTTCCAGGTCGTACCCCATTGAGAGGCCAGCAATGAAACCACCGCAATAGCTGTCGCCGCAACCGGTTGTATCGGAGACCTGGACTTCAAAGGCGGGCACTGTGAAATCGCCATCCGCCGTACTGATGTAAGACCCTTTTGGCCCCCATTTAAAAACGCAGGCGGCCGCGCCCATGTCCTTGAAAAACTTTGCCGCTTCGGCGGGGTCACTGAGACCGCAGAGAAAGACCGCTTCCTCGAAGGAAGGCATAAAGTAGTCGATATGAGGCAGCAGGTCCTTCATCAAGCCCAGGGTCTGATCGTTCGGGGCAATCAGATCGAAGGTCGTGGTCAAACCGCGCGCTTTGGCGTGCGCCAGCAGCTTTGCGCTCTGACCGCCGTCCATCGCCTGCAGCAGCCCAGTACCGCCGTGATGCAAAAAGCGAGCGTCGCAGACTTTGTCGAAGTCTTCTTCCTGGATGAAAAGCTTGTCCGACGCACCGCGGCAATGCAGAGCGGGCCGGTCGCCGTTCGGCCGGATTGTCAGGATTGTCGCCGAGGTCAACGCTTCGTCCGTGCGTTGGATCAATGAACAGTCGATGCCCATGCGTTCGTAAAAATCGACGATAAAGGCGCCCTTCTCGTCATTCCCGACACAGGCCGCCGTGGTGCAGGAGATCCCAAGCTTTGCGGCGTTCATCACCGCCCCTGAAGCAGTTCCCGCGGGGTTCATACGGATCTCTTCGATGAAGTCGACATTGCCGCCTTCGGGGATCGCTTCCACCGGCCGGCCGGCAATGTCCAGAATGGTCAGGCCGACAAAAACCGCATCGAATTTCGCCATGATTTCCCCCCTTTGATTGTCCACGCAGGCGCGCCTTGATTGGGCGGCATGGTAAAGGGGCAGGTGTTTTTGACAAGAGCGGGACCACGACAGGCCGACGAAAGTCGTAGTCCCTGTTCGATGCGGCGCAGCCGGCGGCAGGCATGAAGATGCCGCGCAACGAACGTAGCTATCTTACGTCCTCACCGCCTCAAAACCGCGCGCCGCGACAGCTCGCCTTCGCGCCATAAAACAGAAGCCGCTAAGACCGACCAGAAGGAGAGCAAGGCTGCCCGGCTCGGGGACCTGCTGAACCGATGCAACAATGACGTTCCCTTCCCGTGCAACGCGTTGCGACACCCCGACAGGCGACCCGCCGATCTGCTCACCGCCAAAGATACCGCAGCCAAGTCCCGGCGTGACCAAGCACCAGAAGTTTGCGGTCGAACCTGGGAGAGCATCGTCCTGAAAGAGAATCGAACTGTTGGTCGGAAAAGAAAAATCGAACAGCAAGTTGCTCGCCGTCGCGGTAAAGGCATCGCCGAATATCGAGAACTGGTCGCCGGTGCCGAAGACCGCCGTACCAACGCTATTGAGGTCCGGCGCGCTGATCGTAATCTCCGCCGCGACCAAATTGGCCTCGGCCAGCACGCCGATAGTGCCATCGGTCTCGATAAACCCGGTAACCGAGCCTTCTCCGACCGTACGATCGAGATGATAGATGATCGTGGCATTGACAGCAGATGGCAGGGTGAACATCGAAGCCGCAATCGCAAAAGCGAAAAGGTAGCGATCCGCCCGCATTGCCAAGAGCGGCTTTGCGAGCCCTTCTAAAGCGCTGAAGTAAAACACAAATTTACAAAGAAATCTCATTGTCTTCTCTCCTGTACAGCCCACTCCTAAAAGCGGGTGTTTTTCAAATTCTTTGTAACCTATATAAAAGGTTACATTGTATGTCAATAATTGCCGCACCCTGCTTGCGTTGGGACAGCCGTAGGGAGTTGGCTTCGCTTCGATGGATTTGGGGAAGCTAGATCTTTGAAAGACCGATCGGTCCCGCGCAAAACCCTCCCAACCCGTCTCTTGACTCTCCCTGTCCAGCTTCCATTATGAAGCCTTGGCCGGACAGGCGGCCGACGGTCCGCGTAAAGGGTTGAACCCACCTCCGATAGCGATGTGCAACACATCTTCTTTCTGCCCGTGAGATGCGGACGCCGGGCGCTGAGAGAGAAGGTGTCTCATGACCAAAAAGCTCCCAACCCGTCCCGATCTTGCCTGGCTGAAAAAGACCGCCAAGGAACGACTGACCGAACTGCAGACGGCTGATGCCGGCGTGCGGCTGCATCATGCCCAGCTCGATATCGCACGAGACTACGGCTTTCCAAGCTGGCGGGCGCTCAAGGCCCATGTTGACAGCCTCAGCCTGGACGGACAGGTGCTCGCGGCTGTTCTGGAAGGGCGCGCCAATGACCTGGAACGACTGCTCGGAGAACATCCGGCCAAAATCGACGTGGTCGGTGGACGTTGGAACCGGCCACTGCTGCACTTGGCCGCGGAGCTGGGGTACGGTGATTGCGTGGATCTGCTGCTCCGTTTGGGTTTCCAGGTGAATCGGCCCGACCAAAACGACCGCGCCACGGCGTTGCATTGGGCGGCGCAGGAAGGGCACCTCGCGGTGGTCCAACAGCTGATCGCAGCAGGCGCCGACATCAGTGGCACCGACGACGTCCACGGCTTAGGTCCGGTCGGCTGGGCCAGCTGCTTTCAGCCGCTTCAAAAAGAGGTCGCGGACTACTTGATCACGCAGGGGGCGGCCCTCGGCATTTTCCCTGCCATCGCGCTGGGCCGGGGCGATCTTGTCCGGCGCCTGGTCGAAGAGGATCCGCGCCGCCTGGCCTATCAGATGAGCCGGCATGAACACCACCGCACACCCTTGCAGTTCGCGGTGTTGAAGAACCAGGCCGAGATCGTCGCCTTGCTCCTGGAACTGGGCGCCGATCCACTGGCTACCGATAGTCGCGGCTGGACACCTCTCAATTACGCCTCTGCCAAGACGGAGAGCGCCATTGTCGAAGCATTGATCGCGGCGGGAGCGGACCCGGCTGAGCAGGGATCGAACCGCTTCGAATCCGCGATTCCCATTCTCAACGTCAAGAGTGTGCCCGCCTCCATCGATTACTACGTGAATAAGCTGGGCTTTCAGAAGGAATGGGACTGGGGCTCGCTGCCTGACTTCGCCTGCGTGCAGCGCGACGACGTGCGAATCTTTCTCTGCTACGACGGCCAGGGAGGAGCCGGGATGTGGATCTCGGTCTTCGTACAGGATGTGGATGCACTCTATGAGGATTACAAAAGGAGCGGCGCCATCATCCGGCAATCCCCAACCAGCTTTCCCTGGGGTGTGCGGGAAATGAATGTGGAGGACCTCGACGGGCACCGCCTGCGCATCGGTAGTGAAGCGACCGGTCCTTCTGAGGGCGTGGACTTAAACGAGGACCCATGAGGTTTTTTGACCCAGGCCTCTACTCGTCCCTGACTCACCATCCCTAAGGCAACGGGCGGCCATCATTCGATGCACCGCCCGTTTTTCGTCCGCTAGATCGAAGTTGTGGTCAGGCGGCCGCCTCTTCCGGCTGTTCTGCTTCCTCTTCCACCCGTTCGCCGATCAGGTGCTTGTCGAGCGCCTCGCGGGTTTCCTCGTCTATATTGAAGGTGATACCGCGGGACTTGTCGCTGGCGCGGATGATGCGGCCGTCGACCTCGCCAAAACCAGGCACCTTCAACTTAACGGAGTCGCCCTGATCGGTGCCCTCCAGGGCAGCGATTTCGGCGCCGCCGGCGGAGATATCCTGGATCAGGCAGTCACGCCACTGGCCATGCACCTGAACCTGTGAGGATTGCGATTCCCTCACCCGCTCGTGTTCGCGCCGGTTGCCCGCCTTGGATTCGCGCAGGATCTCGGTGATCTGGGTCTGCAGGGCGTTGACCTCTGCAATGACTTCCTTGGCGTCACGGCTGACCTCGCTCGCAACCTGTTCGGATTGCTGCGATGCGGCCGAGGCCTCTTGCATGTTGCTGGACACCTCCTGCGTGCCGGTCGCGGCTTCCTGGACGCTACGGGCGATTTCCATTGTCGCCGCCGATTGTTCCTTCATCGAGTCAGAGATCCCGTTGGTGATTTCGCTGATCTCGTTGACAGTCGAGCCGATCCGTTCGATTGCCGTCGCGGCATCGCCGGTGGCGCCCTGAATCGCGCCGATCTGTTGCTGAATCTGTTCGGTCGCCTTGGCCGTTTGGGTTGCCAGATTTTTGACCTCAGACGCAACCACCGCGAAGCCCTTACCCGCGTCACCGGCGCGCGCGGCTTCAATAGTGGCGTTGAGCGCCAGCAGGTTGGTCTGATCGGCAATCTCGTTGATCAGCGTCACGATCTCCTCGATCTGCTTCGCAGCCTCGGTCAGACTCTGGACTTTCTCTGTCGTCGTGCCAGCCACCTCGACGGCCTGCGCGGTGATAGCCGTAGAGCGGTCGATCTGCCGGCTGATCTCGTTGATGTTGCCGGACATCTCTTCCGCGGCGGAGGCGACTGTTTGGACGTTACCGGTGGCACTTTCCGCCGAGGCCGTGACCGAGGTGCTCTGATTGCTGACCTGCTGGGCCGCCTGGCTCATCTGATCGATCAGGCCGTCCATGCTGTTGGCCTTTTCCCGGATCGCGCCGACCGCGACCTGGACGTGCTGGTCCAGGGCATCGGACATGGCCAGCATCTCCTTTTTAATCTGGGCCTTGGCTTCCATCTCGCGCCGGGCTTCGGCGGCCTGCATCTCGTTCAGTTTAACCAGAGACTGACGCAAGGCTTCAACGGAAGAGGCCAGACGTCCGAGTTCATCCTTGGAATCGCTCGCGAGTTCGATCGTGGTGTCACCGTCAGCCAAGGCATCAACTGCGTCGACGGAACGCAGCAGGGGCCGGACGATTTGCGCGACCATCAACAGGCCGCCGGTCACCAGGATTACGATGCTGACAGCCATGGCGATCCAGAGATTGCGCTCGGCAGCATGCTCATGCTCCTCGGCGAGCTTTGCAGACTGCTCGGTGAAGACAACGATCTCCAGCAGCAAGTCCTCGAGTTTGCGGTTGAACCTATCCTCTTCCGCCTCGACGATCAGCGCTTTAGCGCGGGCCTCATCAAGATTGCCGGCTTTCAGCAGGTCGATGACCTCGTCGGCATGAACATCGTAGCTCTTATGCTCAACCTCCAACTCTTTGAGAGCGGCGTAGATCTTGTCGAACTCACGCTTTGCTGAGCTGCTCGTTAGACCACCAGTCGATTTCTCTACCAGCTCCTCGGCCTTGAGAATTTCTCTGTCGACCTGCGCCGCTAATTCGTGGAAGCGTTTATTAGCGTGATGAAAATGCTCTTCGGCATCGGGGTAGGTCGCCATCTCTTCGCCGAAGCGTAGCGTCCGCTCGAACTGGATCGCCTGCTCCAACTGATGGATCGTGATCTTGGTGATCATGTTGGCCAGCGGCAGATCGTCTTCGGCGATCTCCTCCAGTTCATTCCCGATGGCGGCAATCTGTATGTTCGCGTAGAGACTGGTCGCTGCGAGGATCACTGTGCTGAGCACCACCAGAAGCATCATCTTCCAGCGTATGGAAAGGTTCTTATACATCTCTTCACCCGCTTCCTTTTCCCGAGTCCGCGCTCTGCGCTGTATCTCGGGTGATACTTATTTCTACTCACTGCAATTCGCGAGCGTATCTGCCTAAAGAAGTTCGCCACAACACTAGATTGCGAAAACTAAAAGACTCTTAAGGTTGCCGATGGGCAGTAAACTGATCTTGGGAAACCCCTTTAGAAAAAGGAAGGAGGGCTGATTTTATTACTGCTTTGCTGAAGTTTAACTTCGATTCGACAAGACTGTTTTAATCTACCCTGTCTCGGAATTGATGGACATTTGAGTTCTATCAAGGGGTGACCGATTATCCTCTGTCGCCCTTAAAAAATCGCGGAAAATCAAACCCCTAATGCCTTCATGGCAATCACACACCGACTCGTGGAGAATTCTCTTTTTACGAGTGGCGCACACTACTAACCGATTTGAAAGTACTGCGTCATATGGGCAGAGGCGACTGCGAGAAACAGTCGTTCCGGTGTTCACAACAGAATCTGTAGTTAGTCCAATCCGGTTGCGGCGCGGCTTTGGAGCTCTGCAGTCAGCGCCTTTGAAAACCTCTGGAGTATTGCAGAAACTCACGGTGACACATTGTGCCGTTTTAATGTCCGAGCTTGTTCGCGGCCCTACACTTCTGCCTCGCACAAAAGGGGATTCGGAATGCGCCGCACACAATAGTTTGAATCTACCTTACGAAAGGTATTTTTTGTAATCGATCTCAATCGAATTCGCTCGCCAGGCTCAGGTTACGGTGATGCTCGAACATCCGGTTGATCTGGCTTTCCAGGACTCGTTCCTGGGACAGTTCCGGCAGGTCGTCCTCATTGAAAAAGCCGATCTCGCTGGTCTCGTTGCTCGTCGCGGCTTCACCGCCCGTCAGCGCACAGAGAAAAAACAATTTGTAGATATGAAAGGGATGCTTCGGTACGTGCGGATGTTTGAGCCGATCGTAAACGGCGACCAGCTTGATAACCTTCGCCTGATAACCTGACTCCTCCAGAATCTCCCGCTCGACATTTTCTCGCGGAGAGGCGTTCACGTCCGCCCAACCGCCCGGCAGCGACCACTTGCCGTCGCTGACTTCCCGAACCAGTAGAATCTTGTTTTCATGGATCACCGCGCCCCGGACATCGATCTTCGGCGTCGCGTAGCCGCGCTCCGCTTCGAATAGCCTGGCAAGGAGCACCGGATCCTGGTTCCCCACAGCCGCGAGCATTTCCAAGGCTATCGATTTAATCTCCTGATATCTCTCGATATCGTAAGGGTCATTTGCGTAGTTCAAACCTGTCTGCGCCAGGGCCTGAAGCCGCCGTGCCCAGGTTAGCTGAAGAGGTTCCGGAGTGTCCTGGGATGTTGGCGATGCCATAGTTCCTCTCGTGGATCGTCGACAAGCTGCCCTGTAAGGGGGTAGCTTTACGCCATGGAGCAATTGCAAACCACCCTTGTCATACCCACACGCGGCCAGGGCTTGATCGACATCACACCTGAGGTGTCCAGCTGGCTCGCCTCAAGCGCTATTCGAAACGGTCTTCTAACCCTCTTCTGCCGTCATACCTCGGCGTCTTTGACTATCCAGGAAAACGCCGATCCGGAGGTCCAGCGTGACCTTGAGACCTTCTTCAGCCGCCTAGTGGTCGAAGACCCGGCGCTTTATCGGCACACCGCCGAGGGACCCGACGACATGCCGGCGCATATCCGCGCCGCGCTCACGCAAACGCAGTTGAGTATCCCGGTCGAATCTTCACAGCTTCTGCTGGGCACCTGGCAGGGAATTTACCTTTTCGAACATCGCCGCGCGCCGCATAGACGTCAGGTGGCGCTACATCTTTTAGGCAGGTAATGCGACGGGATAGGCATGAGGACAGCCTCCGCCGGTCCGTGCTATAGCTCTTCGATGCTTATTCTCACCAAGCAGAGATCGAGTGTATGGCTTTGAAGGTCACCGTAGCGCAGATGATCGCTGACGCGGAGCAGGAGATCGAAACCCTGTCGATCGACGCAGCTCTGGCGGCGAAAGACGACCCGGAGGTTCTCTTTGTCGATCTGCGCGACGTGCGCGAGCTACAGCACGAAGGGAGCATTCCCGGCGCCAAGCACTGCCCGCGCGGGCTTTTGGAGTTTTGGGTCGACCCCGAGAGCCCTTACTTCGATGCTGACTTCGGCTCCGGTAAAAAGCTGGTGTTTTTCTGCGCAATAGGTTGGCGCTCGGCACTCGCGGCACAGTCAGTACAGCGAATGGGTCTGGAGCCGGTTGCGCACATGGGAGGTGGCTTCACAGCTTGGAAAGATGCAGGCGGGCCAATCGATCTGCTGGAGCCAAAGCCGTAAAGTCTCGGAATTCAGAAAAAGGAAGCCTAGCATTAGCAACTCAAAAAACATCGCGCTGGTGGCGCACGACCAGATGAAACAGGAACTGGTCAGCTGGGTCTCGGAAAACGAGGCGGCGCTGAGGCCTCACCGACTCTGGGCCACCGGCACGACAGGCAAGAACATCGTGGAACGCTGTCCGGCGCTGGAGATCTCGCTGTTGAAGAGCGGTCCCTTGGGTGGCGATCAACAGCTAGGCGCAATGATCGCCGAGGGCAAACTGGATGTCCTGCTGTTCTTTATGGACCCCATGACCTCCCTGCCCCACGACGTCGACGTCAAGGCACTGACGCGGCTCTCGACGCTTTACAACGTGATCTTCGCCTGCAACCGGGCCAGCGCGGATTTTATCGTCTCGAGCCCGCATTTCGGATCCGGATACGAACGGCGCCAACGGGACTATGGGGACTACATCCAGCGCAGTCTTTAAGCTTCTAAGGGATTCCCATAAGCCGCGTCATGGATTAATCTCGATTCCGATTTACCGATCGGGTTTTCCAGCATGACGAAACGCAGTTCGAGCAACGCAGTTTCGGGCAAAACGGACCGGACCATCGCAGTTCTTCTTTGCGCCACGATCCTTTTTGCGTTCGGCGCGGCTGCTGCTTCGCTGTCCACGCTGGCGCAGGAGAAAGGAGTAGAAGCGCCTGGCCCGCTAGAGGTTCGTCTGTTCAAAGGGGCCGACTTTTCAGGTCAGATGCTCAGTGTCATGTTGGAGGCAGGTAAGTCTTATGCTTACATCCAACGCTTTAGCGAAGGCGATGCGCCGGTCGTACGGTCCGTTCAAGCGGGATCGCAGGTCGCTGTTGCCCTGTTCCGCCATCCCCACTTTTCCGCACAGGACGCGAGCTGCGCGCCGACCTTGGGGAGCGATGCGCAACCCGATTTGATATGGACTGGCCAGACCGCGGATTTTCTGCCCTCCAAGACCCGAAGCCAGGCTATGGCTAAACTGACCGATGGCGGCGAAGATGGCTATGCCTCAGCTATCGTTTATCGCCGCAGTGCCGGTCCACCGCCTGGAGCCCTATTGATGAAGCGCCGCCGCTCCTACGGGCGAGGCTGCGGCAACATTCTGCGGTCTTTCAACTTTGACCGACGCTTTTTCCCATTGGAGCTTGCGCCGGAAACCGCGAATGCCGGGACACCATCCGGTTGCTTCAATCTCAAGGGAACGGCAACGGACAAAGGTGCGTTGACAGACATGCTGCGCAGCGATCGGATTGTGATGTTGCAACCTTCCGATCTCGATCGTCGCTACGCTGGGCAGGAGCGACGCTTTCAGGCGATGCTCTTCGACGGTGAAAACTGCAAAGGCGAATCGGTCACTCTGCAAGCACCCTTCCGCAGTGGAAGCAGCGCGGCAACAGCAGCCGACAGCGGCGAACGCCGCGACATCTTGCTTTCCAGCCTGTTGTTTCGCGATCGTACCCAGTCTTTGAGGATCGAAGCACTGGACCGGCCGGGAGGTCTCGTTGCGAAGAAGATTGAACCAAAGATTTCAGAGCCAGCGCCGGTCAAAGCGCCGGCTTCACCGATCGCGAGCAAACCTGCGCCTGACAAAGCGCCAAAAGCCGTTGCTCCCAGCCCCGCCTCTGTCGCACCAGTCTCAGTGGTGAAAGCGCCCGACCCTGAGCCAAAGATCCTTCCCCAATCGGCCACGACAAGCAACGCGGCTCCGAAGGCCGCCTTACCTGCGGCAAAACTGGACCCTATGGAAAAATTGCCGGTTGGTGCGGCGGGCCAGGTAACACCTGCTCAAACGGCCCAACCTCAACATACCGCACCCTCAGCCGCTGCCGCGCAGAATCGACCAGAGACAACTCCGGAAAAAAGCCTGACCCCGACGGAGACTCCGCAGAGCCGGACACAGCTGTCGCAGAGCCAGGCCCAGCCGCAGAACGATGTGCCGGAACCTGCGGAAAACGACACGGGAACGGAGGTCTTTGCCTTTCCGGTCTATGATGTTTACAGACTGAACTTCTGCCTGAGCACGAAGGGCCAATGCGGTGAACCGGCGGCCAACAAGTGGTGCCAGATGAAGGGCTTCACGCGTGCGGTCGGCTGGCGAAAGGACAACAACATCGGCGGTCTCTTCCCCACCTTCCTGATGGGCGACGAACAGATCTGTGCGCAGTACAAGTGTGACGGCTTCGCGGAGATTACCTGCGGCCGGTAGGTTTGGATTGGCGGCAAAAGAACAGAAAAAAGGAGCGGCCAGCAAGGCCGCCCCTTCTTCCAACCGCTGCGTTACGCAGATCAGCCGTGCTTGAACTTCCTGATCTCTCCGGAAGCCAGCTTCGCCGTGTACTGCGCCAACTCTTCCTTCACGAAAGGCATCAGGACATAGAGCCCGATGACGTTCGGGATGGCCATCGCGAAGATCATGGAGTCGGAGAAGTCAATCACCGGCCCCAGGGTCATGCTCGATCCCAGCACCACGAAGAGGCAGAAGACGATCTTGAAGACCAGCTCCATGGTTTTGTCTTCGCCGACCAGATAGGTCCAAGCCTTCAGGCCATAGTAAGACCAGGAAATCATGGTCGAGAAGGCAAAGAGAATCACGGCAATAGCCAACAGATACGGGAACCAGGAGAAGGCGCTTTCAAACGCGCTCGAGGTCAGTTCCACGCCCGTCAGGCCGCTGCCCAGCTGCCCGGTGATGATGATCACCAGTGCGGTCATGGTGCAGATGACAACCGTGTCGATGAAGGGCTCAAGCAGAGACACGAAACCCTCGGTGATCGGTTCCTTGGTCTTCACAGCCGAATGGGCGATAGAGGCAGAACCAATGCCCGCTTCGTTTGAGAAGGCCGCGCGCTTGAAGCCCTGGATCAAGGCGCCGATCACACCGCCGGCCACGCCTTCGCCCGTGAAAGCGCCGGCGAAGATCTGACCAAAAGCCCAACCGACCATGTCGATGTTCATCAGGATGATGACGAGCGCTGCGCCGACATAGATCACGGCCATAAAAGGCACGACCTTTTCGGTGACACGGGCGATCGACTTGATACCACCGATAATCACGACGCCGACGATGAGCGCCATAACGATGCCGAAGAGCCATCCTTTGTCAGCAAAGAAGCTGGCGTCACCACCGGTGACATTGACGAATTGTTTGAAGGACTGGTTGGCCTGGAACATGTTTCCGCCACCGAAAGCACCACCGATGCAGCAAATGGCAAAGAAGATTCCCAATCCCTTTCCGAGGCCCGGCATGTTCTTTAAGCCGAAACCCTTCTCCAGATAGTACATTGGGCCACCGGACACGGTCCCATCGCCGTATTCGTTCCGGAACTTTACGCCCAAGGTGCATTCGGTGAATTTCGAGGCCATGCCGAGCAGGCCGGCCAGGATCATCCAGAAGGTCGCCCCTGCGCCGCCAATGGAAACGGCGACCGCAACACCGGCGATGTTTCCCAGACCCACGGTGCCTGAGAGCGCTGTTGCAAGCGCCTGAAAGTGGCTGACCTCACCGGCATCGTCAGGATTGGCGTAATCGCCTTTAACCAGTGAAATCGCGTGTCCGAAATACCTGAACTGGATGAAGCCGAAATAGAGCGTGAAGATGGACGCAGCAACGACAAGCCATCCGACGATGAGCGGAAAGGCCGTGTCACCGATCGGCACGGAATAGAAGATAACGTTCACGATCGCATTTGAAACAGGCGCAATCGCTGTATTGATGGCCTCATCGATGCCGCCGGCTTCCTGCGCCTTCGCCAGGCTCGGTAAAATGCTGAAAAGCGCTGCGAGCGCCAGGGTTGGCGGCGGCAAGACGCGCCGGAAGTTACGGATATCCCCCATGATGTTCTCCTAAAGAATTCTTCTGTTGTTGGATTTTGCCCGATCCGTAGCTGCCCGCTTAGGGCACGACAGTGATGGGAATCGGTGAGATCTGAACCAATGTTCCCGGCACGGAGCCGAAGAAGCGCGCGGCCATATCCGAGCCGCCATGACGACCGACGAAGATCTGTGTTGCCGCTGCTTCTTTTGCGACATCGCAAATCACGTCCGGAATTTTCCCATAGCGGATGACACCGCGAACCGATAGGCCGGAAGCCTCCAATTCCTTGAGTAAGGGTTCCATGATTTGGGTCGACGCCAACTCCACCTCTTCCTTGCGGCGAGCATGGCGTTTTTCCAGCTCCTCTGCTGTCAGGAAGCTGTATGGCGACCATTCCAAGACGTAAACGATCTGAACCTCGGCACCGTTTGACTCTGCGCGTTCAAGCGCAAAATCTAGCGCGCGCCGACCGTCTTCCGTTCCGTCGTACCCGACGATGAATACGTTCGACATGATATCTCCTTGTTGAATATCTCCCGGCAAAAAAGGCGCATCTGCGAGCCGGATTCGCTCTTTGGTTGTTTATCAGGCCAGCAACGGCCCAAAGGGTCAACTTTACCTGGAGCGTAGAATAACTAAATATCAGCAAATTCAATGTGTTAAAATAGGGTAAAAGTCTTATATGCTAGAGAAAAAATCTAATAAATCGGAATATTTAGATAATTTCCCTGATGTGTGCGAAACTGGGGGCAAAATCCCGAGATTTTTCAAAGCAGCTAGAGATTTTCGCTAGAGAGATTGTCGCGGTTTGACTGCCGGGGCAGCGCGCCAGGCATCACGATGCAAGCGGAGGAAAAGAGGAAAACCCATGGATCAATTCGACCGCCATATTTTGAGTATTCTGCAAAAAGAAGGACGGATCACGAACCTGGAACTGGCCGACCGCGTCGGTCTCTCACCCACCGCAACGGGTGAGCGGGTAAAGCGGCTGACACGGGACGGCTTCATTACCGGTTATGCGGCCAAAGTCGATCCGGCGAAGGTCTCGCGCGGCCTGCTGGTCTTTGTCGAGGTCGCGCTGGAACGCACGACGGCGGACATCTTCGATGCCTTCGAAAGCGCCGTTTGCCGCGCGCCCGAAGTGATGGAATGCCATATGATCGCGGGCCGCTCCGATTATCTGCTCAAGGCGCGGGTTCAGCATATGTCGGCATACCGCCGCTTCCTTTCGGAAGTACTGCTGTCATTGCCGGGCATTCGCGAAACCCATACCTATGCCGTTATGCAAGAGGTAAAGTCGGACAACCTTCTGCCGATCTGACGGAGCCGTAGCATTGTCTGACAGTTCAACAGCGCGCGTCGCCGCATTGATCGTGATCGATGTTCAAAAAGCCATCGACGCCCCTTCCTGGGGACGCCGGGGACAACCGCGCGCGGAGGCGGAGATCGCCCGCTTGTTGGCAGTTTGGCGCAGGCGTGGCTGGCCGATTTTTCATGTGCGCCATGATTCAGTGAATGCCGATTCGCCCTACAGGCCGGGTCAAGCGGGTCACGACTTTAAAGAGCCCTGCTTGCCCCGGGATGGCGAAACCATTGTGCCCAAGAACACCAACTCGGCCTTCATAGGCACGAACCTGGAGCAACAGCTGCGCAGCGCGCGGATCGAGCGCCTGGTCATAACGGGCGTCCTGCTGGAGAATTCGGTCGAGGCCACAGTGCGCATGGCAGGGAATCTTGGATTCGAGGTGATTCTTCCTTTTGAAGCGACAGCTTCCATCGACCGGAAGGACTATGACGGCCGCGCCTGGTCTGCCGAGGAAGTACATGCCCTGACCCTGTCGATCCTGGACGGCGAGTATGCCACCGTGGTGTCGGTTGAGGATCTGCTCGAAGACTGACAGGGCCAGCCTGGAAAGAGAAAACGGGAAGACTATGGAAATCGTAAGTTACACGGAGCGTCATTTCGATGGGGTTAGGGCTTTGTGGGAAGAGGCGTTTCCCGACGACAAGCCCTGGAACCGCGCGGATTTTGCCATCCCCGCAAAGCTGAAGGCGCAACCGGAACTGCTGCTGCTCGCTGTCGACGATGAGACCGTCGCCGGTTCGGTCATGGCTGGATACGATGGGCACCGCGGCTGGCTCTACTCGGTCGCCGTTCTCAAGGCTTACCGCGGGTCGGGCCTGGGCTCCAAATTGATCAAGGCAGCGGAGGCGCGTCTGGAAGCCCTGGGCTGCGTCAAGATCAACCTCCAAGTCCGCTCGACGAATGCCGCCGTCATCGCCTTTTACGGCCAGCTCGGATATGACACCGAAGAACGGGTCAGTATGGGTAAGCAGATAGGGCCTTTCGCCCAAGGTGACTGACTCCTTGGGTGACTGACCCCTTTACAGGCCCCGATCCGGCGCGCTCCAATAACTGATCGCGTCCTCACATTCCTTCTCGAAGGCCTGCTGCGCCAGCGGGCCACGGTCCGGGCCGTCGTAGCGGCCAAGCTCGCCTAGCAGATGGAAAAAGCCGTGTCCGGGTAAGCCCCGGTTTCCTCTGCTGACCGCCAAAGCGGCGAGAAGCGGCCTTCCGGCGGCGTGGTCCTCTCGAATTAAGTCCTCGAGCGCCAGCGTGGTTTTGTGAATGCCATGGGGCGGCGGCACCTGCGCTTCAGCGACAAGATCGCGATAGGTGATGGTTTTTCGCGCCTTGGCACAGTTCAAAAGCGTCGATCGAAGCTTGCTATGAAGGGCCTCGGTCATTGCAGATCACCCTCCAGACGCTGAGGTGGTATCATTCTTTTTGCCTCTTTCGCCGCTCACGATTCTCTTGTTTACTCGATCGAAGAAAAACCAGCGCCGTCTTGTGCCATGCCATAGTGCAGGGCTTCTACCCAAATCGCGACCGGTGGGCCAGCAGGCGCCAAATACAAAGCGAGGGGAGTCATGTCGGATATCGTCAATCACTACGTCAATGGACGCGTGGTCGAAAGCACCAGCGGCCGCCAGGGCAATATCTTCAATCCCGCGACCGGAGAGGTCGTCCGCCAGGTTGCCTTTGCCAACGCCGCAGAGGTAGACGCTGCCGTGCAGGCAGCGCGTGATGCTTTCCCGGCCTGGGCGGCAACACCGCCACTCCGCCGCGCCCGGGTCATGTTCCGGCTTAAAGCGCTTCTCGAAGAAAACATGGAGGAGCTCGCTAAGGTCATCACAGAAGAACACGGCAAGACGCATGTCGATGCCAAAGGTTCTATCACCCGCGGGATCGAAGTGATCGAATTTGCCTGCGGTATGCCGCACCTGCTCAAGGGTGAGGTGACAGAAGATGTTGGCGTCGGTGTCGACGCTTACTGCATGCGGCAGCCGCTTGGGGTTTGCGTTGGGATCACGCCGTTTAACTTCCCGGCCATGGTGCCGCTCTGGATGGCGCCGATCGCGATTGCCGCCGGCAACACCTTTGTACTCAAGCCGTCAGAGAAAGACCCCTCCTTCTCTCTCCATCTGGCCGACATGTTTAAGCAGGCCGGTCTCCCGGACGGCGTCTTCAATGTCGTCCAGGGCGACAAGGACGCGGTCAACGGCCTGTTGGAACATCCGCACGTGGCGGCCATCAGCTTCGTGGGCGCGACACCGACAGCGGAGTACATCTTCCGCACCGGCACCTCCTACAACAAACGCGTCCAGGCACTCGGCGGCGCCAAAAACCACATGGTGATTCTGCCCGATGCGGACATGGAACAGGCCAGCGACGCGATTATGGGCGCGGCCTATGGTTCCGCTGGCGAACGCTGCATGGCGATTTCTGTGGCTGTCGCCGTGGGCGATCAGGTTGCCGACGAGCTGGTCGAGCGCCTGGCGCCGCGAGTCCGTGCGCTTAAGGTCGGACCGGGAACGGATCCCGACGTAGAGATGGGACCGCTGGTGACCAAAGACCACTACGACAAGGTCATGGGATATATCGATGCCGGTGTGCGCGAAGGCGCGACCCTCGCGGTCGACGGCCGTGACCTCAAACTGCAGGGCTACGAGAACGGCTACTTCATGGGCGGATCGATCTTCGACAATGTCACCACCGATATGTCGATCTATCGTGAGGAAATCTTCGGGCCTGTGCTCTCCGTCGTCCGCGCGCCGGACTACGACGCAGCGACAAAAATGGTGAACGAACATGAGTTCGGTAACGGCACCGCCATCTTCACCCGAGACGGCGACGCGGCCCGGCACTTCGTCAATTCCGTGCAGATCGGTATGGTCGGCGTGAATGTTCCTATTCCCGTGCCCATGGCCTTCCACAGCTTTGGCGGCTGGAAGCGCTCTCTCTTCGGGGATCATCATATGCACGGTATGGAAGGCGTACGCTTCTACACCAAGATGAAGGCGGTGACTTCGCGTTGGCCAACCGGTATCCGCTCAGGCGCGGATTTCTCGATCCCCACCCTGGGTTAGTCGCGCCGGCACCTCCAAAGCAGACGGGTGAGGTCGACTGCGGAAAGACTTGCGAACAAGGACAGGCCCTGTGTATCACGGGGCCTGTTTTTTTGTGTCTTCTCGTGCTTCGCCGCCGCCGGCGCAGACCCAGCAAGGAAAGTGAGACGATGGCCCGTTTCAAGACCCTGGACGATTTCGACGTCGCCGGTAAAGCGGTGTTGGTCCGCGTGGATTTCAACGTTCCCATGAAGGACGGGAAAGTCACCGACGATACCCGGATCCGCCGCGCGCTTCCGACCATTAAGGACTTGAGCGCCGCCGGCGCCAAGGTCCTGCTGCTATCGCATTTTGGCCGGCCCAAGGGAAAGGTCGTGCCTGAGATGTCGCTGAAGCCGGTGGTCGCGCCTCTGTCCGAGGCTCTTGGCGCGGAGGTTGCCTTTGCGTCGGACTGCGTTGGTCCCGAGGCTGAAGCCGTTGCCTCCGGGCTGTCGAACGGCAGTGTCGCATTGCTTGAGAACCTGCGCTTTCACGCCGGCGAAGAGGCCAATGACCCAGCCTTTGTTGCAGCGCTCGCCAAGCTCGGCGATCTCTATCTCGGTGATGCCTTCTCCGCAGCGCATCGGGCGCATGCCTCGGTCGAAGGACTTGCGCGCGCCCTGCCTGCCGGCGCCGGGCGCCTGATGCAGGCGGAACTGGAGCACTTGCAATCGGCGCTTGGAAGTCCGGAGCGCCCTGTCGCGGCCGTTGTCGGCGGCGCGAAGATCTCGAGCAAACTGGATCTGCTCGGAAACCTTGTCGAAAAGGTCGATCTGCTGGTCATCGGTGGCGGCATGGCGAACACATTTCTGAACGCTCAGGGTCTGGCCGTCGGCAAATCGCTCTGCGAATACGACATGGCCGAGACGGCGCGGCAGATCCTCGACCGGGCGGAACAGGAAGGCTGCGACGTCATCTTGCCGTCGGACGCCGTGGTTGCCGGAGAACTGGCCGCTGGCGCCGACAATCGGACTGTTCCGATCCGAGAGGTGCCGGCGGACTCTATGATCCTGGATGCCGGACCCGACACGGCGGCTGATCTAGCGAAACGGCTCGAGGCCTGCAAAACTCTGGTTTGGAACGGTCCGCTTGGCTGTTTCGAGTTCCCCCCCTTCGATGCCGCGACCAACGCTGTGGCACAAGCGGCGGCGGCTCTGACGAAGTCAGGTTCACTGCTCACCGTTGCTGGTGGCGGCGACACTGTTGCAGCATTGGCCCACGCCGGCGCCGCAGATGATTTCTCCTATATTTCGACGGCCGGCGGCGCGTTTCTCGAATGGCTGGAAGGCAAAAGCCTGCCGGGTGTGAAGGCATTAGAAGAAGCCTGATATCAAAATACGCTGCGGCCCCAGGTGAGAGCGATCAGGGCTGCCGTCCCGACAAAAACGCCCGCGAAGAGGTTGTTCCGAGTCAGGAAGAAAATCGCGAGTGCGCCGACGGCAGCGCCCAAGCGGTCCGCCAGATGGGTTTCCGCCAGCGGGCCGATGGGAAAGATGATCATGCGGGCAATGAGCGCTGCCAGTAGCGCATAGGCAACGCAGGCGATCCATTCGAACACGCGGCTGTCCGGGTTCACATGTCCCGAGAGCGCGACCCCGAGGGCGCGCCAGACGTAAGTTGCACCAGCCCCGATCAGGATTACCGCAAAGGGCCACCAAAATTCGCTCATGCAGCACCTCTACGCGGACGCGTGACGGCGAAGGCTAGCGTTCCGGCTGCGATGCCGGCTACCACCAAGCTCCAGTCCGGCGACCAGAGATAGAGCGGCGGCCCTGCCAGCGCCCCGAACAGCAGCGCCAGCATGCGGCTGCGTTGCCGCAGATCGGAGGCGAAAACCAGCATGAAGTAAATTGGATTCAGAAACACCAATCCCAAAGTGACGTAGGCGGGCACTGCATCCGCCAGGGCAAAGCCGATGGCTGTCGCGCCGACCGTTGCAATCCATAGAGAACCGGAAAAGCCAGCGAAGTACGGCAGACGCTGCGTGACTGGCAGACTTGGACAATTTCGCATGGCCGCGGCCCAACCAGTCACCGCGATGACATGAGCCGCGAGATAATAGGCCCAGCGAGGGGCGCGGGCGCCGCGAATGATCGGCATAAGCGTCATGGTCATGGGCAGCAGGCGCGCATTGGTGAGGGCGACCGCGCTGGCAATGATCAAAAGCGGCGCTCCCACCGCATAAAGCTCGACCAGGGCCACCTGGCCCGGCAGAGCCCAGGACGTCATAGTCGAAAAGAGGCCATGCCAGACGCTCAGCCCGGTTTCGCGGACCAATGCGCCGAAACCCAGGTAGCTGCCGCAGAGCACCAGCATCGGCACGCCGACAGATTCCCGGGCACCGCCTCGCAGTGCTGCCCTTGGCGTGCCGAAATCGCGATCGATCAGGTCAGCGGCCATGGCGCTTTCATTCTAACCCCCGAGGGATGACATGAAACGAGACCGGACGCAGAGAAGACCCGGTCGTCAGGAAAGGTTCGTTAGTTTAGCCCTTTGGCCCCGCCACGCGCCAAGCGTTTGCTGTTCGGGCCTGCTATGCCCTTGATGCATAGCCTGCTGGTCGTGCGTATGGCTTTGTGGGAAAGGACGGATCAGGTCAGCTTGACCAGATGTTGTTCAATTCGGAATGACGCGCCGTGCGGGAAGGTGAATGGTGACCTGGGTCCCTTTGCCTGGCTCGCTGACCAGCTTCAATTCCCCGTCATGGAGCTCGGTGAAGCCCTTGGCGAGCGGCAGGCCCAGGCCGGTGCCCTCGAACTGACGGCTCAGTTGACTATCGATCTGTGTGAAAGGCGCGAGGGCTTTTTCGACATCTTCCTTCGCGATACCGATACCTGTGTCGCTGACGGCAAAGACGAAATCCCCGCGCTGATCGATGTAAGCGCTCAAATCAATACGGCCGCCACCCGGCGTGAATTTTACGGAATTGGCCATAAGGTTGATCAAGATCTGCTTGAGTTTACGCGCGTCGGCCCAGATATGCGGCAGATCTTCGGCAGCCTCGAGCTTCAGGTTGATCCCAACGCGGTCAGCCCGTTCTGACATCAGGCGTTTGACCGTGCCCAACACCTCATGCGGATTAACATCTTCTTCGGTCAGGTGGAGCTTGCCGGCCTCGATCTTGGCGACGTCGAGGATGTCGTTGATCACGCCGAGCAGATGCTGGGCGCTCACCAGAATATCGTGCGAGTAGCCCTGGTACTGTTCGTTCCCCAGCGGCCCGAGGAGCTCCGACGACATCATCTCCGAAAAGCCGATGATGGCATTGAGCGGCGTGCGCAGCTCGTGGCTCATGTTGGCCAGGAACTCGGATTTCACCCGGTTGGCCAGTTCGGCAGCCTCTTTAGCTTCGAAGAGAGCGAGTTGGCGAAGGCGGCTTTCGGTAACGTCGCTGGCGCTGCCACGGAATCCAGCAAAGCTGCCGTTGTGGTGTTCGTAAACCGGAAGGCCGTTCAGCAGAAAACTGTGCGCGGTTCCCGCACGGTCTTTGATCTCGACATTCACGTCTCGGAACGGCCGGCGGTGATCCTGCGCGGTCCGTGCCTCCAGGTCGTCGCTGGGAGTGGCAGGAAGCGCACTGAGAGGACGCCCGATCAGTTCGCTTGGATGGAAGCCAAGTGTCTTCTGCACTTGCGGCGAGATGTAGGTGAGCTGAAGATTACGATCAGTTTCCCAGATCCAATCGGAGACCAGACGAGTGGTATCGTCAAGCCGTTCGTTGGCCAGGGATAGCGCGGCATTGAGGGCTTTCACCTCGCTCAGCGACGTCAGCAGCAGCGCGCTGCCAATAAACTCGCCGTTGTCATCGTTGATCGCCCGGTGTTTGGCCCGGTAGTACTCGATCCGGCCGGAAATCCGCACCGCGTATTCGTTGATGACACTGCCCGCGAGGGCCTTGAGAGCATTGAGTTCATCACCGTTGACGGATCTTGCTTCGCCACCAAAGGTATTGTTCGGCGCTGTCGCCGTGAAGGCTTCAGCGATGCGGTCGAAAGCCGGATTGGTATAGACAACCTGTCCATGCCGGTCGTAAAGCGCGACCGGATCTCCGTTTTCCAGCAGCTCGCGTTGCAGAATGGCGATATCGCGATCGGCATCGTCGACGGCCTCGCCGATATCTGTTCCGTCACTCCGGCCCGAAGTGTGGGTTTCGAGAAGCTTCTTCAGTGGAAGGTTCACTGGATGCTTCCTTGTTGTTGCTTCGAGGAGTTGTTCGTAGCGCTAATCTGTTCGATGGCGGCCCGATAGTCCGGATTACGGCGCCAGGTGTTCGCGACCAACGTCGCATTTTCGCGTGAAACTTTGTCGAAGATCAGGACAGCGCGCGAAAGTTCCCGAGGGTCCGTCGTCTCCGAACCTGGCCGGCCGCGGCGGCTCAGCAGAAATATCGTTGCGAAGGCCTGTTTGGGATAGCCAAGTGAACGGCAGAGGATGGCGAGGCCTTCCCCGCCCTGATGGTACAGGACCCGCTGTAGGCCGGGTGCTTTGAAACCGGAAACCTCGCCGAACAAGGCTTCGAAGAGAGGGATTTCGCCGCGGCGCAAAACCGAGATCAGAAACTCTGGCGTGACTTCGCGGCTTTCGACCAGCTGTTTTGCCAGCGTGACAGCTGAGGAATCCTTTTCCTCGGCTTTCTTGTCTTCTTCCAGCATCAGCTGGACGGTTTGCTCGAGGCTGTCATCCAGCAGGCTTGGCTGAATGTCGAAGCTCTTGAGAATCTGTTCGCGGAGCGCAGCCGAAACCCACCAGTACATCCGTTGGGCCAATGCCGGCGTTAAATCTTCCCGGTTCAAGAGAGGCTCATGAAAGGAATCAACGCGCTGAGACTGCTCGGTCAGATAAGTCAGCGTCGCTTCGGAGATCTTTGCGCTGTGGTTTTCGAGCAGCAATTTGATGACGTCGGTCTCGCCGGTTTCGACCAGGGCATCGGACACGATCTCATCGATCGAGGTGCGCATCGCGATCGCCAGTTGATGCTGGTGACCCCGGTGCCGGATGATGGCGATCAGCTCCTTGTCGCGGAGCACCTCGCTCTTGATCAGGATGGGGCGTGCCACCTCGATCTGATCATTGGCAAGTGTTACCACCAGATCATGCGGGGCCAAGGGCGATTCCGCCAGTCGTTCGGCCAATGATTGCCGGACCGACATTTCAATATTACTTACTAGTTTTCCGAGAATATCTGCGAGCAGGGCCGTCTCCTGCTCAGTCAGGGTTTCTTCTCGTTCCGTGAACAGCTCGCCGATCCGCTGCGCTAGCGACTCACGTCCCTCGACCGACTTGTCGAGCGCGAGCTCAAGCAGAAATTGCAGATTGCGATCCTGGCTATTCATCGGAAAGTGTTCCCCATCCACTTACCTTGTGAAGTCGAACGACTTCCCGAGATACGATAATATACGACCGGCGGCATTCCTCTAATCTGTAATAAATTATGAGGAGAGGATAGTAAAGATAAACCCGGATGCGCTATATCTTGCTCTTTCATGACTCTTTTATGTGAGTAGAAGCGCATCGAGGTGATACCTGCGCTCTAAACATCTGTCCAAATTCAAGCTCATGATATCCAGTGTTTCCAACTTTTCCGTCCATGGAGATGTCTAAGGTTTGGCCGGACGTGCATAGGGCTTCAGTATATTGTCGGAATGTGAATTATTCGGGGAAGCAAGCTAATTTATGCTTAATTTTTATGTGTCTGCGTTCAAAGCCCTAAGAACTTCTCGAAATTGGCGAATAGACCTACTCTGGATAGTATAAAGCTCAATTTGGTTCCCGAGAGAGGAAAGTCCTTTTCTGACCCAGGACGAACACTGTTGCCGTAGAGGCCGTCAAACGGTGCTTTGTGAATGAAGCCATCAAGCAAAAGTTAATGGTGGCTTAACTGCTCGCTGCTACGTTGAACCTATGAAAATTCCCAGTCAGTCCAGGCGGCTTGGACCTGCAATCGCGAGCAAAATCCGTCGGTTCGCTGAGCCGGTATTGCGCGAACTCGAAGCCGTTGAACCGACGGCGCCGACAGCCCCAGTACAGCCGGCCAAAAGGCCAGTGTCGCGCACGCCGTCCAAAGTTGCTCGCCGTCCGCAAGCGACCTTGACCGGCTGGTCGACCGAAGAACTCATGGCGGCGGTCCGCAATATCCTCAAAAGCGGTCGCGCCGTTGCGCGGGGGCGCTTTCTTAACCTGCGCGTCTAACGCGTTGGTTGGACAGAAAGCCTAGACCTGACGGTGGCTTTTCGCCGATCAACTTCTTCAGAGACGGCTTGCCGCGCTGCCCCGACTGGGCCACATTGTCGGGATGGACTCGCCCGAACAAAGCAAGGAACAGAGCTTCGAGCAACGCATCCCCGATGGCGATGACCGACTGCGTCGGGTATGCCGCGATTGTGGCTTTGTCGACTACGAGAATCCCAAGGTCGTCGTAGGTGCAGTCGCGACCTGGGATGACAAGATTTTGCTTTGCCGCCGCGCCATTGCACCACGGATCGGGTACTGGACACTTCCCGCCGGCTATCTGGAAATCCATGAATCCGCCATGGATGGCGCCTGCCGGGAAGCCTGGGAGGAAGCCCGTGCTAAGCTGGAAATCGATCAGCTTTTGGGTGTCTATTCGATTCCCAGGATCAGCCAGATTCAACTCATTTACCGGGCCAAGCTTGTCACCCCCGAGGTCTCCGCCGGTCCCGAGACGCAAGAGTTGGATCTCTTTACCTGGGATGAAATCCCCTGGGATGAGATCGCCTTTCCCTCAGTACACTGGGCCTTGAGGGATTTTGATGATGTCCGCGGACTGGCGAGCTTCGCGCCGCGCGGCAACCCTGCCGGCGAAACCGGCGATATGCGCTAATAGGCAGCGACGGCCGCCTCGCAGTCCATAGCGCATTCTCGGTCTTCATACTCGAGCGAATCCCTATGGCAACAGCCGCGAGAATGCCGTAATCAACCGAGCGTCTTCAGGCTGACGAGATAGACCTGCAAAGCAAAAGAGACGTTAAGGATATCCGGTTTGCAAGGAACGAGGGTTTATGTCCTGGATCACATTTGAGCTCAAACGCGATAGCCACGGCGACCGCGTCTATATCATCTACGCTAAGGAAGGAGGCGCCTTCGGCACAGTACGCCAGACCGTCAACGGCGACTGGCTGGCGTCAGTCGAAGGCGACGAGCCGGCCAGTTACCGTCTCTTGGAAGACGCCTTCGATCATATGCTCGCGCACAAGCGCTATGAGCCGATCCTGAGCGCTTGAAGTTAATTCAAGTTTTGTAGCCCTAGAAGGCGGAGTAACTCCAGAAAACGGACAATCCAGCCGGAAGCATAGAGGCCAAAGCCAAACACTATATGTGTGACCAGACTGCGAAGGCGCGCCGCCCAGGGCTGCGCGGTCCTCCTAGCGGCAATTCCCGCACCCATGCCTGGCTGCATCAGCAGAAAGGGCGCCGCCACACTCCCGCTCCCCACGATCAAGGCAGGACCAAGCGTGGGATCATGGGCCCACTCGAGCCCCCAGATCGCCAGGAGAAAAGCCGCAAAGACAACCCCGATGAGATAGTGCGCACCCCAGCCGATCAAGCGCTCGCCTTTTATGGGCGCTGAGGCCGCGATGGGGGTATGGCGGAAACGACAACGCGGCATATAGGCGAGCCAGCGACCAACCAGAGCAAAATCCAGCGAGGGAGATCCCCGGAATCGCTTCCAGGCGGCGGCCCAGAGATCGATCACAGCTGTGGCGCCCGCACCGATCAGGACGGCGCTCGCCACGAATACCCAGACCTCAGACACGCTCGGCCTCCCCCAGAAGGGTCGGTCCGACCGGCGCCTGGGCGCTGACCAACCAGCAGGCCGAGGTAAAGCGAACCTCTTCGCCTTTGACATATGGCTCGAAAGCGGCGCAGACGTTTTCGATGACCTCCACACGAAGCCGGCCATCCACCTTGTGAAGAACCTGACCGAGTGGCCCCATGCGGCTCAGAAAAAAGGTCAAGGCCGTCGCGGGAAACCAGCAGGCAAGATCGACCGGACGGATCTGGATCTGCGTCCAGCCGCTGTCCTGCAGGATGTCACTGATCCGCCTCTCCTCTGCGAAGGCAAACTGGCCGGGCGCATCGGGATCGCGCGGGGGCAAAAGCCCCGGAAGGAGCGGCGCCGCGGTGCGCTCGGCAATCGTCATAAAGGGATTTTCCATCGGGCTCCGCCAGGCGACGAAGTGCAACTCGCCACCATCTTTCGCGGCCTGCCGAAAATTCGTGAAGGCCGCAACCGGATCTTTGAAGAACATCACACCGATGCGCGAAACGATCCTGTCGAAGCTTGCCGCTGCAAAGGCATGGTGTTGCGCATCTGCCGCGATAAAGCTTGTCGGCACGCCCTGCTCCCGGGCACGGGCATTTGCCGCTGCAATCATCTGTCCCGAAATGTCGATGCCTGTTGCCTGACCAGCATTGGTGGCCAATCGGGCCGCCGCGACTGTCGTACCGCCGGTGCCGCAGCCGACATCGAGGACATGATGACCGGGCTCAATAGCGGCCGCCGAAAACAGCAGGTTTTCCAGAGGAAGGAAGAGATCGTCCAGCAAACCCTGCGCCTCGACCCAAGCACAGCCTTTGACGTCGTTCCAAAGCGCCTTCTGCTCCTCTTGGACTGCATTCATTTGTCTCTCCTTTTGCTTGTGTTGGAGTCGGGAAAATCGCAGTCTGCCAGTTCAAGTCGACTTGAGGTCAAGAGCATGAAAGACATTGATATTGCTGAGGTGTCGCGGCGCAGCGGCGTCCCTGCCTCGACCCTGCGCTACTACGAGGAACGCGGTCTGGTCAGCTCGATCGGCAGGCGCGGGCTGCGCCGCCTCTTCGATCCTGATGTATTGGAGCGCTTGGCGCTGATCGCGCTGGGCCGCGCGTCGGGTTTTTCGCTGGAAGAGATCGCACTGATGTTCGCGCCCAACGGTCAGCCGCAGATCGACCGGAAGCAGCTCGCGGCGAAAGCGGAGGAGCTTGACCGAACGATCCGGCAGCTTAGCGCCATGCGCGACGGCCTGCGCCACGCCGCCGCCTGCCCCGAGCCCAGCCATATGGAATGTCCGAAGTTCCGCCGCCTCATGCGCGCGGCGGCATCAGGGATCATCAAAGCGCCCGCAAAGGCGGTACCTCAGCCGGGAGCAAACTAGGCAACAAACGACGGATCAGTCGAAGGGATTTTTTAGGCTTTCGCTTGCAGGCGAGGCCGCGACCCGCTTCGATTCGCCGGAACACCTGCTGGACTTCGCCGAATCCAGACCTACCTTCATGGCATCTGAAACTTGGGTACTGCTGTCATGCTGCAAGAGAAGAGAGACGACTTATCTTCCGAGAAGCAGAAAAGACTGGTTCAGCGGTTGCTGAACGATCTGACGCGGTCAAGGCCAGACCTTTACTATCAAGCTACGACTGAAGTCGCCCGGCACATTAGAGAGTACATCGTGGACGGCACCGACATCGCCGCCGAAGAACGCGCGCTTCTCGAGCAACTGTCCGTACGCGACATCGAATTGATGCTGAGTTTACACTGACCGATATCGGCGGAGAGATCGGGAAAATTTCGAACCCTTAGGGCTGGCGTCATTTCTTCGAAACGACTGCCGCCCGGCTGTTAGTGATGGGCCTGAGCGGCATTCCACTGCACGAAAAGTGTTGGCGGAGGGGGTGGGATTCGAACCCACGGTACCCGTAAAGGCACAACGGTTTTCGAGACCGTCCCGTTCGACCACTCCGGCACCCCTCCGTTCCGCGGAACCTGGGTCGAAAAGGCCGATCCGCGAAGCGGCGGGACATTAGCGTAACGCCTGAAGGCCTGCAAGCGGACAAATCAGCTTCTGGCAGCAAATTCCTCTGCCGTTATATAGTTGGCAGATAAAGACGACTCCGAAACGAAATATCAGAGAAGAATGGCGCCCTTGCCGTGAAGCAATCCTCGACAGCCGATATAGCTGAAGCGAACAAGTCGACTTCCAGTCTTTTGCCACAGATACCCCTACACGACCTGGGAGAGCGTTGGCCGGAGCAACTGTTTGAGCGGGAGATCGAGCGGGCAAGATCCCTGCTGGCCGCCGGCAGCGGTCATTTTCCGGCCTTCGCCGTGAAGTTCGCCGACCGCGTTTCTCGGAACTGGCTTGAAAGGTCAGGCAATCCTTACCTTGGCGAAATTGATGCGATGAATGCGCAATTGGGCGCGCCCGGCATCTATTTTCTCAGCGTCAACTACGAGTGGGGCTGCACCTCCGGTGTCACGGCCGCAGCCGACGGCAGCAACGAGCTGCGCCGGGTGCTGGACTGGCCACTCGACCGTCTGGGCGCGGATATCGTGGCTGCGCGCTGCGAATCTTCTGCCGGTCTTTGGATCAACCTGACCTGGCCCGGCTTCACCGGATCGATCCAGGGCATGGCCCCAGGTCGATTCTCGGCAGCTATCCACCAAGCCCCGATGCCACGCCGCACGCCTATCATGCCCCTGGATTGGCTGGTTAACCGAAAGAAGGTCTGGAACCAACGGGCCATCCCCCCAGCCCATCTACTGCGCCAAGCCTTTGAGACCTGTCCGGATTACGCCTCTGCGAAGCGGCTTTTGTGTGAAACCGAGCTGGCTTTGCCCTCGATCTTTCTTTTGAGCGGCATCGAAGCCGGGGAAGGCTGTGTGATCGAACGCAATGAAACCGAGGCCTTTGTCCGAGAATCGCCCGCCTCGGCCGGAAACCACTGGCAAAGCAACCGTGCCCGGGCCAAAGCGCGCGGGGAACAAAGCGAGGCCCGCAGCGCCGCCATGCTTGCCAGACAAAACAAGGGTCCCGAAGATAAAGAGGGAGAATCGCCATTCGCGTGGCTCAAACCGCCGATTCTGAACGAAACAACGCGGCTGGTTATGCACGCCAACGCCGCAAAGGGTGAAATTTTTGCACAGGGCTTCGAGAAATCTGGAAGCAGGGAGCCCGAAACCGGAGGCGTGGAAGCAGCAACGGCGGTGCTGCATCTCGTTCAGGACCAAATCCCGTGAATCCAGTATTTTAGGGCCGCGGCCTAACGGTCCGAAAAGACTCTGGAATTCTTGCGGGAAAAGCGTTGACAGGCCGTTCGCCATAGCTATATTCCGCGGGTCCGGCGGGGCCGCACTTGCGGTTGCCGCCCATTCGTTCACGCAAAATAGCCGGTAAATACCGAGATGTTCGCAGTCATCAAAACAGGCGGCAAGCAATATAAGGTCGCCAAAGACGACATCGTCGTCGTCGAAAAGCTCGAGGGTGAGGCCGGTGCCTCCGTGGCCCTCGACTCCGTGCTCATGCTTGGCGACGGAGATAACGTCACCACGGGTTCTCCCTTCGTCGAGGGCGCATCGGTCGCCGCCGAAGTGGTTGAGCAGACCCGGGGCGACAAAGTCATCGTCTTCAAAAAGCAGCGCCGCCAGAACTATCGCCGCAAAAACGGCCACCGTCAGGATCTGACCGTCCTCAAGGTCACGGACATCCTGACCGGCGGCAAGAAGGCCGCGGCGAAGAAAAAGGCCGCCCCCAAGGCGAAGGCCGAAGAGCCCAAGGCTGAGGCCGAGGAAGCTCCGGCCCCCAAGGCTAACGAAGAGGAGTAAGGCTCCATGGCACATAAAAAAGCAGGCGGTAGCTCCCGCAACGGTCGCGACTCGGCCGGCCGACGCCTCGGCGTCAAAAAATACGGCGGCGAGCTCGTCATTCCAGGCAATATCGTCGTGCGCCAGCGCGGTACGCAGTTCCATCCGGGCGACAACGTCGGCATGGGCAAGGACCACACGATCTTCGCGAAGATCGAGGGTCACGTCAGCTTTCAGCAGAAAGCCGGCGGCCGTACCTACGTTTCGGTCGAGCCAAAGGCCTCTTAAGGCCCCGCCTCTCGGTTCTTACCCGAGGGTGATAGAATTCAGGGGGAATGGCATGCCATTCCCCCTTTTTCGTGTTTGATTTACGGGTCAGCCCGGTCATTCCTCGGGCTTTATAGAGGGCGAAAGGTCCACCAGAGCGATGAAGTTCCTCGACGAGGCCAAAATCTTCATCAAGAGCGGCGACGGCGGCGACGGCTGCATCAGCTTCCGGCGGGAGAAGTACGTCGAGTTCGGCGGCCCCAACGGCGGCGACGGCGGGCGCGGTGGCGATGTGGTCTTCGAGGCGGTCAACGGCCTGAACACCCTGATCGATTTCCGCTATAAGCAGCACTTCAAAGCCAAGCGGGGCGAAAACGGTAAAGGCCGAGACATGACCGGTGCCGGCGGACCCGATCTGATCGTCAAGGTGCCGGTGGGCACCGAGATCCTGTCTGAGGACAAGCAAGAGGTTATCGCGGACCTGACCGAAGAAGGACAGCAGGTGACCCTCTGTAAGGGCGGCGATGGCGGATTCGGCAATGCCCGCTTCAAGACCTCGACCAACCGTGCGCCCCGGCGCTGCGACCCCGGCTGGCCTGGCGAAGAACAGTGGGTCTGGCTAAGGCTGAAACTGATCGCCGATGCTGGCCTGGTGGGCCTGCCCAACGCGGGCAAATCGACCTTTCTGTCAGTGGTGTCGCGCGCGCGGCCAAAGATCGGCGACTATCCTTTCACCACCCTGCATCCGAACCTGGGTGTGGTTTATCTGGGCGGCGAAGAGTTCGTGATCGCGGATATCCCCGGCCTGATCGAAGGCGCGCACGAGGGTCACGGTCTCGGCGACCGCTTCCTGGGTCATGTAGAGCGCTGCGGTGTGTTGCTGCATCTGGTCGACGGCAGCCAGGAGGATTTCCTGGAAGCCTACAAGACGGTGCGCGCCGAACTGGCGGCTTATGGCCGCGAACTGAACCATAAGCCTGAGATTGTCGGTCTCAACAAGATCGACGCGCTGACCGAAGAGATGCGTGAAGAGCGCTTGGCTGCCTTGAAGGAAATCGCAATTGGCGAGGTCTGCGCGCTTTCGGGTGTTTCCGGCGAGGGAGTCCAACCGGTGCTCGCCAAGCTGTTCGAGCACATCGCGCGGGATCGCGAAGAACGCGCGGACGCGGAGGCGCCCGCCAGCAGCGCGTGGGACTCCTCCTGGCAACCAACCGAGATGCCGGAAATGGAGCCCGATTCGGAGATCTCCGAACCGTGAGCACGAGCGAAGACATTCAAGAAGAGCAACGACACAGCCTTGCCGGCAGCAAGCGCGTTGTCGTTAAAATCGGCTCTGCGCTCCTGGTGGACGACGCCAGCGGCCAGGTTCGCCGCGATTGGCTGGATGCCCTGACAGACGATGTCGCAGGGCTGGTTAAAGCAGGCACCGAGGTCATCCTGGTTTCCTCGGGCGCCATCGCCGTCGGCCGCCGGCACTTGGGACTACGGTCCGGCAATCTCAAGCTGGAGGAAAAGCAGGCGGCAGCCGCGAGCGGACAAATCCTGTTGGCACACGCCTATCAGGAAGCTTTGGCCAGGCACAACGTCACGGTCGCGCAGATCCTGCTGACTCTGGGCGATACCGAGCAACGGCGACGGCACCTCAACGCCCGCAATACCCTGACCACCCTCCTACGTCTGGGCGCGGTCCCGGTCATCAACGAAAACGATACCGTGGCCACCAGCGAGATTCGTTTCGGAGACAACGACCGCTTGGGGGCGCGGGTCGCGGCCATGATGAATGCCGACGTCCTGGTCCTGCTGTCCGACATCGATGGGCTTTACACCGCCGACCCCAAACGCGATCCGCAGGCTGAGTTCCTGCCCGAGATCTCGGCCATCACCCCGGAAATCGAGGCTATGGGCGGCGACGCCCTTCCCGGCTACAGCTCCGGCGGTATGGTGACCAAGCTGGCCGCGGCTAAGATTGCCGTGGGGGCGGGTTGCAAGATGGCAATCACCGACGGTCGCCGGATGAACCCGCTGGCCGGCTTATCGAACGGCCAGCGCGCCTCCTGGTTCCTGTCGGAGGTGGAGCCGCGCACCGCACGGAAACGCTATATTGCCGGTGCGCTGCAGCCAACGGGGCGGCTCCGCCTGGATGAAGGCGCCGTGCGGGCGCTGAAGCGCGGCAAAAGCCTGCTCCCCGCCGGCGTGACAGCCGTCGAGGGCAAGTTCGAACGCGGCGATTCCGTCACCCTGCTGACGCCGGAGGGCAAGGAAATTGCTCGCGGTCTCGCGGCCTATTCGGCGGCCGACGCCAGCCGAATCATCGGCTTTCAGAGTGGCGAAATCGAAGCCCGTCTGGGTTACCGCGGGCGAGAAGAGTTAATACACCGCGACGATCTGGTCTTGATGTAACGCCGATTGGGTCGTCAAATAGGGTGATAGGGAAGAAGCAAGGACCGGAAGATGACTGCCGAAACCGCTGTATTGCGCGACGACCTCGTCAATGAAATGAACGAGCTGGGCCGGGCGGCCCGGGACGCTGCTGCCGAACTGGCGCTCGCGGGACCAGAGCAGAAAAACCAGGCCCTCAAGGCTGCGGCCGACGCCTTGCGTAGCCGATCGGAGGAGATCCTGGCGGCCAATGCGAAGGATATGGCAGCGGCTGAAGAAAAGGGCCTTTCCTCGGCCATGCTCGACCGGTTGCTGCTAAACGCCGACCGTATAGAAGGCATGGCCAAGGGCCTGGAGGCGATCGCGGAGTTCCCCGATCCCCTGGGCAAGGTCCTGGAAGAACGCGAACGTCCCAACGGCCTGCGCATTGCGAAAGTGGCGGTGCCCCTGGGCGTCATCGGCATCATCTACGAGAGCCGGCCCAACGTGACAGCCGATGCCGGCGGTCTCTGCCTGAAGTCCGGCAACGCCGCCATCCTGCGCGGCGGATCGGAGTCGGCGAATTCCTCCGGCGCGATCCTCGACTGCCTGCAAGCCGGCCTGAAAGCAGCAGGCCTGCCCGAGAAAGCCATTCAGCGTCTACCCACCACGGACCGGGCCGCCGTGGGTATCATGCTGACCCTGAACGACTACATCGACCTGATCGTACCGCGCGGTGGCCGCGGCCTGATCGAGCGGGTGCAGCGGGAGAGCCGGATTCCGGTCATGGCCCACCTCGACGGTCTTTGCCATACTTACATCCACGGCGCCGCCGATCCCGACATGGCACGCGACATCGCGGTCAACGCCAAGATGCGGCGCACAGGTATCTGTGGTGCCACCGAGACCCTGCTCGTGGACCGGACCGCCGTCGACAGCCACCTCCCGGCGGTTCTCAAGGGACTGGTCGAGGCCGGTTGTGAAATTCGCGGAGATGAGGCCGTTCAGGCACTGGATATCGGCAGCCCTGTGAAGACTGCAGAGGCTCAGGATTGGGACACCGAATACCTCGATTCCATCATCTCGGTGAAGGTCGTAGAAGGTCTCGACGACGCCGTGGCGCATATCAATCGCCATGGGTCTCATCACACGGAAGCGATCATCACCGATGACCAGGCAAGCGCCCAGAAATTCCTGCAGCGGGTCGATGCCGCGATCGTTATGCATAACGCTTCGACTCAGTATGCCGACGGCGGCGAGTTCGGTATGGGCGCGGAAATCGGTATTTCGACCGGCAAACTGCATGCACGCGGGCCGGTCGGCGCCGATCAGCTGACCAGCCACAAATATGTCGTGCGTGGCCAGGGGCAGACCCGGCCCTGACGAAGCCGTTTCAGAGACCCAAGCCTCAGCCTTTATGTCCAGCGCGCGCCAGCATCCCAACCTGAGTTGCATGGGCCGCAGGCTCGGCGGTCATCTGCCGGGGCCTGGTCAGCGGATCGGACTGCTTGGCGGTTCCTTCAACCCTGCGCACGAAGGCCATGTTGCGATCAGCGAGGAAGCTCTCAGGCGCCTGGGTCTGGATGAGGTCTGGTGGCTGGTGTCGCCGCAGAATCCCTTGAAATCCACAAGCGGTATGGCTCCGCAGGACGTGCGGGCGGAAACCGCCGCGAGATTGCTCCAAAACCCGAAAATCCGGGTTACGACGCTGGAAACCGCATTCGGAACCGCCTATACGGCAGAGACCCTGCACCTGCTGGTTCAGCGCTTCCCAGGGGTTCGTTTTGTTTGGTTAATGGGGGCTGACAACCTGATCCAAATCGACCGCTGGCAGGACTGGTCTAAAATCTTTAACACCATGGCCATTGCGGTTTTTGACCGCCCGACCTATTCTTTAAGAGCATTGGCTGCTAAGGCAGCCAGGCGATTTGCCCGGTTCCGCTGCCGCGAAAGCGACAGCTTGAAGCTCGCGGACCGCGCACCACCCGCCTGGGTATTCCTCCACAATCGGCTGAATGCCCAATCGTCCACGGCGATGCGGGCAGCGCAGGAACGGGTAAAATTAAGCGTCCCGGACAGAGATAGCGTCAGGGACGAAGGCAAAGACTGAGAAACGGAGAGATAAGACCATACTAAGCGAAACCAAGGCCTCCAAGGCCGGTAAGCAGGACGTTCTCGCGTCCAGCCAGCATCTGCTCCAAGTGGTCCAGTCATCCCTCGAAGACGACAAAGCAGAAGATCTTGTTGTCATCGAGTTAGCCGACAAATCAAGCATCGCAGACTACATGGTCATCGCTAGTGGCCGCTCACAAAGACAGGTGAGCGCCATGGCAGATCATTTGAGCCGCGCGATGAAGTCGGCGGGCGTGGCTGGCGCCAAGGTTGAAGGTGCCGAGCGTTGCGACTGGGTCCTGATCGACGGCGGTGATGTGATCGTTCACCTGTTCCGTCCGGAAGTGCGTGCCTTTTACAATCTCGAAAAGATGTGGGGCGTCGACTTGCCGGAAACTGTCGCGAGCGCCGGGACGGCCTGATAAAACCGGGGCGTCGCCGCGGCGCCCGGGTCACTGCGTACTTTGTCTTTCGCACGTTGATACGGGCGAAGAGATAGAGATTTGGTCCAGGTTGTGGCGATTGCTGACAATTGCACTGCTTTCCGCAGCAGTTGAGATCAAAGCAAGAGCGATGCGATGCGTATAACCCTGGCAGCCGTCGGCCGCGATAAATCCGGCCCAACGCGTGAGCTTTATCAACACTATATCAAGCGTTTGACTTGGTCCTTCTCCTTGCGGGAGGTGGAGGAGCGAAAACCCCTGCCCGCGGCGCAGCTAAAGCTCCGGGAGGCGGAACTGTTGCGTGACGCGCTTCCCAAAGGCGCGACCCTTGTCGCCCTTGATGAGCGCGGCAAAAACGTCTCCAGCGTGGAATTCGCGCAGATGATCGGCCAATGGCGCGACAGCGGCATTCAGGATCTCGCCTTTATCATTGGCGGTGCTGACGGATTGGACGAGAGCCTGCGTGCTCAGGCCGTTCGCAACCTCTCCTTCGGCCGCATGACCTGGCCGCACATGATGGTCCGGGCTTTGTTGGCTGAGCAGCTTTACCGCGCGCAGTCCATCCTGACGGGACATCCCTATCACCGGGAATAGTCTTCGCGAAAACAACATTTATTAACCATATTGCAAAGGCCCGCGGTCATAGTGGGGAGCAGCCCGAATTTCGCCACAGGAATCCGCCGGGCAAAAACACTGTAGATCCTTGGAAAATGAGCCTATAACTGCCGACATGAGCAGCCTGAATCCGCCTCGCCCCGTAGTCCTCTGCATTCTCGACGGCTGGGGGCATAGAGAGATCTGCGAACACAACGCGATCTGTATCGGCAAAACGCCTGTCCTGGACCGCTTGACAGAGACCTGTCCCAACGCCCTGATCGACGCCTCTGAGCTCGAGGTCGGGCTGCCATCGGGTCAAATGGGAAATTCCGAAGTCGGCCATATGAACCTCGGCGCCGGGCGCGTGGTGATGCAGGATCTGCCACGAATCGATGCCGCTATTGCCGATGGATCTTTCGAACGCTCTCCACGGCTGATCGAATTCGCAGATGCCGTAAAGGCGAAGGGCGGCAAAGCACATGTTATGGGCCTGCTGTCGCCAGGCGGTGTCCACTCCCATCAGAAGCACATCGCCAAGCTGGTCGAAAGCCTTCAAGGGATGGGCGTCGAAGTGATCGTCCATGCCTTTTTGGACGGACGGGATACGCCGCCGCGCTCCGCAGTCGGCTTCCTGGAAGGCTTTCTGGGGGATGCGCCCAGCGCGACGCTCGGCACGGTTTCCGGCCGCTACTACGCCATGGACCGCGACAAGCGCTGGAACCGGGTCACCAAGGCCTATCACGCCATTGTCGATGGGCAGAATGACTCCGAGAGCGAGCGCGCCGACAGTGCCTTGCAAGCGGTAGAGCAAGGCTATGCCCGCGACGAAAACGACGAATTCGTGCTGCCGACGGTTATCGGCGACTATGCCGGCATGGCCGAGGGTGACGGTCTGCTGATGGCGAACTTCCGCGCCGACCGGGCAAGGGAGATTCTTGCAGCCTTGCTTGACCCCGAATTCGACGGCTTCGCGCGCAAACGGGTCATCGGCTTTTCTGCGGCCGCAGGTATGGTGGAATATGCCAGCCAGCTCAATGCCTTCATGACCACGATCTTCCCGCCAGCGGATCTGACCGATACGCTGGGAGAAGTTGTCTCGGCGAGAGGCCTGAAACAGCTGCGCATCGCGGAAACCGAAAAATACGCGCACGTCACCTTCTTCTTCAACGGCGGTCGCGAAGAGGTTTTTCAAGGCGAGGAACGCATTCTGGTGCCCTCCCCGGATGTTGCCACCTACGACCTGCAGCCCGAGATGTCAGCACCCGAGGTCACCGATAAGCTTTGCGCGGCTATCGAGTCGGGTGAATTCGCTTTGATTGTGTGCAACTACGCAAACGGCGATATGGTCGGCCATACCGGTGATCTAGCCGCCGCGATCAAGGCCGTGGAAACAGTCGATAGCTGTGTCGGCAGGCTGGAAGAGGCGATCCAGCGAGCCGGTGGCACCATGCTGGTGACCGCCGATCACGGCAACGCCGAACAGATGCTGGATCCAGCCACGGGCCAGCCGCACACGGCGCACACCATGAACAAAGTGCCTCTCCTGCTCGTCAATCCGCCGGCCGGCGCCACCGCGCTGCAGGACGGACGCCTGGCCGATATCGCGCCAAGCATCCTCTCTCTGATGCAATTGCCACCTCCAGCAGAGATGACCGGCCGTTCTCTAATCGTCGCGGACGCGCCCGCGTCGGATGCGGCCGCCGAGTAATGGCAGGTCCGTTCGCGCAGCGGCGAACGAATACGGTCTGCGCGATCGTAGCCGCGATGGCTATGATCTCGGTCCCGGCTCTAGCCCAGTCTCCCGATCTGCGGAACATCGAGCAGGATCTGGAGCGCAGCAGGGTCGATTCCGAAAACCTGGCCCGCAAATCGGAAGAAGTCCGGCTTGAACTCCGCCTCTTGAAAGGCCGCATGATCAGTGTGGCGCGAAAGACACTCACTCTCGAGTCAGAGCTTTCTGCGATCGAAGAAACGATTGTCAGTCTTGAAGAAGAAGAGCGTGAGAAGTCATCAGCGCTCAAGCAACAGCGCCGTCAGCTGGGCCGTACGCTAGGCGCATTGCAGCGTATCGCTCTGCTCCCGCCCGAGGCTCTGGTCGCCGCGCCTGGCTCCCCTCTCGACGCGGTGCGTTCGGCAACCCTCTTGAAAGTCGCAGTACCCGCGCTGGAGCGGAAGGCCGATCTGCTGAAACAAGATCTCGATGAGCTCGACCGCCTGCGGGTCCGCATTGAGCGCGAACGGGAGGAGGTTAGTGCCGCGAGCAAGAAGTTGAGCGAAGAGCGCCGGACACTGACAGCCCTGATCGACCAGAAACGTGCGCTGCAGTCACGAACAACGGAACAGCAGGCCGCCACGGAACAGCGCATGGCGCGGCTGGCCCGCGAGGCCGCAGACCTGCGTGACCTGATCCGGAAGATTGAGCGAGAAGCCGCAGAACGCGAGCGATTGGCGCGTGAAGCAGCCGAACGGGAGCGGGCACGCCGCCTCGCCCTGCAACTGGAGCAAAAACGTCAGTTGGAGCGAGAACAGGCCCGTAAAGCGGAGGAGGAACGTCTCGCCGCGCTCGCACAACAGAATAGACAGGCACAATTGCAAAGCCGCCTGGTTACCCCTGCGCCATCGGAACCTGCGCCTTCGGCGAAACAGGCACCGGCGCCCACAGACACCCAATCCAACGGACAGCAGCTGGTGGCCGCCTTACCAAACCCGGCGAGGCTTGAGCGGCCCGCGAACATCCGCAGCTTTCCGGCGACAGCACGTAACGAACTTTTGATGCCGGTCCACGGCCGGCTTCTGCGACGCTATGGCCAACAAGCGGGTAGCGGTGGCGAATCCTCAAAAGGCGTAACCATTGCAACACGCGAAGGCGCTCAGGTCATCGCGCCTTTCGACGGAAAAGTGGTCTATGCAGGAGATTTTAGAGGTTACGGCCTCATCTTGATCATAGAGCACGGCAAACGATATCATACTCTATTGGCCGGCATTGAACGCGTAGACGCTGTGGTCGGTCAATGGATACTTGCGGGAGAGCCGATCGGCGTAATGACCGGCGACGGGGTTCGAAAACCAGAACTCTACTTAGAACTTCGTAGAAACGGACAACCGATCAATCCGCTGCCTTGGTTGGCGGCAACTGGCGATAAGGTACGAGGTTAATGCTCAAATTGCAGAAGGCGGCCGCTCTGGCCGCGGTGGTTCTTTTATTCCCGCTCGGCGGCGCCGCAGCGCAGGACAGCGAAAAACACTCCGAGACCTATAGGCAGCTTAAGCTTTTCGGCGACGTTTTCGAACGCGTCCGCTCTGATTATGTCGAGCAGGCGACCGACGAAGAGCTGATCGAATCCGCGATCCAGGGCATGCTCTCCCATCTGGATCCACACTCGAGCTATCTGAATGAAAAATCCTTCAAGGACATGCGGGTCCAGACCCGCGGTGAATTCGGCGGTCTCGGCATCGAGGTCACGATGGAGAACGGCTATGTGAAGGTCGTTTCCCCGATTGACGACACCCCGGCCTTCCGCGCCGGCGTTCAGGCGGGCGACTATATCACCCATCTCGACGGTGAAGCCGTCCAAGGGCTGACCCTGGCCGAGGCGGTCGAGCGGATGCGGGGCCTGGTCAATACAGACCTGAAAGTTACGATCCGACGCGAGGGCGTTGATCCTTTCGATCTGGTGATCACCCGAGACGTTATCAAAGTCCGTTCGGTCCGTAGCCGTGTCGAAGGTAACATCGGCTATGTCCGCGTCACTTCGTTCAACGAACAAACGACACCAGGCGTGGAGCGTGCGATCAAAGAGATCAAGGAAGAACTAGACGGCAAATTTTCCGGCTTGGTGCTCGATCTGCGCAACAATCCGGGTGGCCTGCTGACGGAAGCGATTTCGATTTCGGATGCCTTTTTAGAGCAAGGTGAGATCGTTTCAACTCGTGGCCGCGAATCGGAAGACACGCAGCGCTACAATGCACGTGCGGGCGATCTCGTCGACGGGTTGCCGATCGTTGTACTGATCAACGGAGGTTCCGCCTCGGCCTCTGAAATCGTGGCTGGCGCGCTTCAGGACCATCGCCGGGCCATCATCCTGGGCACTAAGTCCTTCGGTAAGGGCTCGGTTCAAACGATCATCCCGCTTGCAGGACACGGCGCCATGCGCTTGACGACGGCGCGTTATTTTACGCCGTCAGGCGCCTCGATCCAGGCTACGGGGATTGTTCCCGATATCGAGGTTGAGCAGGCCCGCATTGAGACTCTTGCGACTGGCCCACAGCGCAGCGAAGCCGATCTTCGTGGTGCACTCGCCAATCCTGGAACCAGTGGCGGCGGCGAAGAAGCCCAGCCGGATGCCAGCGGCGAAGGCGCCTCCAACGACAACGAGGAACCGACCGACTATCAGTTGGCCCGTGCCATCGACCTCTTGCGTGGCCTCTCGCTGTTCAGCGAACGCGCAACGAATTGACCCTACGTGCCGTGGCACTGGAACCCGAACAGGTGTTTCAGTGCCACGGACGCAGTCTGTACAGAACCCGTGATTGCTATAGCTCCGCGGCGCCAAGGGATTTAACGCGCGTTGTGGCGAGCTTTTCCCTATCCAATCCTCAAGGAGCGACGGGATAGAGGGAAACGCAGAATTAACACTTTGTTTGGCATATTACCTTGCATTTTAGAGATCTGCTGCTTCGCCGCCCTCTCTAATCCGGCTGAGTTCACGGCCAGGCGGCTTTCGAAGCATCTTTGAGAAAGGGCGCTGGACTCTGGCACGCAACCGCATCGCACTGATCATTGCTTGGTTAGGCCTTATCGGCATTCTCGCCGCTGGGATCGGCTACGTGTACCTTTCCGACCCCATGCCGCAGGTTGCGGAAGCGCCTGAGAGCCCTGAAAAGGCTGAGCCGCAGCAGACGCCGGATGCAAATGATGGCGAGGCCATGAAGGCCAAAGCTGACCAGGACAGCGAACCTCGAACAACCGAAAAGCCAAAGGCGGAAACCGCCGCTGAAGAGGCGCCAGAACAGCCCGCAGATGCTGTCGCACAGAGACCGGAAGACGAAACGGCTCAAGATGAATCCGACAAGCTGGTTGCAGATGCGTCGCCCGACCCAGAGCTTCAGGATAGTGCGAAAGAAGACACGATAGAGCCGGAAGAAGCCCCCCTTTCGACGACCGAAAGTGAAACGGCTGAGGAACCTGAAGCTCCTGGCGAGCAAACTGAAACCGATACCGCGAAGTCTGAGGCAGCGCCTGCACCGGAGGCTTCTGAGAAGAAATCAGATGCTGCGACCGAAGTTGCAGAGGCGTCGGTCGGCGGCAAGACCGAAGCCGACAGCATGGAGCCGAAGGCAGCTGACAAGCCGGATGCTACGACAACCCGCTCCGCAAACGAGAATAAGTCCGAACCGAAAGAAACTGTCCAGCAAGCCGCGCTGCCCCGGGTCGTCGCGCCCGATCATAACAGCCTGCCGCTCTGGCAACGCAACCGGCAGAGAATCGATCGCCGCTGGCTCAAGGACAGCGCTGGAAATCCGAAACCGCGGGTTGCCTTCATTCTCTCGGAATTAGGTTTAGCACCGAAAGCGGCAGAAGAGATCATCAAGAAGCTGCCGCCGGCTATTACCCTATCCTTCAGCCCCTACGCCAAACCCCAGACGCTGGAATATCTCAGCGCGCTCGCCCGATCGAATGGTCACGAGGTTATGCTCGACCTCCCGCTCGAACCGATCGATTTCCCGCAGCGCGATCCAGGGCCAAAGGCCTTGCTTACAGCGCTGGAACCGAAGGAAAACCTGGAGCGTTTCAACTGGTCGCTAGGCCGTAGCACCGGATATGTCGGCGTGGCAGTTTGGATGGGCTCGCGTTTCGTGGGCTCACCGAGGCAAATGCAGCCACTCATGGAAGCGATAGAAGAGCGCGGGCTGCTGTATCTGGACAATGCGGAGCGGGAAGACAGTCTTGGTCCCGGCCTTGCAACGGATCTGGGCATACCTGCCGTCACCAGCCATCGCTATGTCGATGTACCCCTGGCAAGCCGAGATGCCATTGACGCGCGCCTGGCGCAGGTAGAACGCATTGCACTGCAGTTCGGTAGCGCAGTGGCCATGGGACGACCCTTCCCGGTCACGGTCGAACGTCTCGCGGAATGGAGCGCCGAACTCGAGAAACGAGGAATTATTCTGGTACCAATCACGGTGCTTGCGGAAGACGCCGTGCGTCGGCAAAACCTTGCTGCGAAGCCCGGCGAAAAGAAGAGCAACACCAAGGATGCGCAAGGTTCGGGCAGCAAGACTGAGTAGAAGAAAGGCCCGAACACAGCATGTCGAAGAAAAAGGCTAAGGCGGTGCTCAGCGACGCCGATATCGACCGCCTACCCTACCGCCCTTGTGTCGGACTGATGGTCCTCAATGCCGATGGAAAGGTCTTCGTCGCGCAGCGCAACGATATGCGCAGCGAGGCCTGGCAGATGCCGCAGGGCGGCATCGACAAGGGCGAAGAACCTCGCGACGCCGCTTTACGCGAACTCGAAGAAGAGATTGGCACCGCCGATGCCGAGATTCTCGCGGAGAGCGCCGATTGGCACAGCTACGACCTGCCGCGCGAGCTGGTGCCCCAGCTCTGGAAAGCGCGTTACCGGGGTCAAACTCAGAAATGGTTTGCCCTGCGCCTACACGGCGGAGATGAGAGCATCAACATCGAAACCGAACATCCGGAGTTCTCGGCTTGGAAATGGGTCGATATTTCTGAAGTCGTTGAGCTCGCCGTGCCGTTCAAGCGCGAACTCTATCGCGACATCGTGGCGGAATTCCACCACCTGACCAAGACTTGAGTCAGCTCTGTTAGGCGGCCTGCTTAAGCCCTTTTGCCTTACGCTGCATGGCCCAATAGCCGGCACGCGCAGCCCAACCAGCCAAACGCCCACGCGGGTTCAATCCTGCCGCCTTAAAGGTCATTGCAACCCCAAGGTCAAGATGCTTGGGCCGGTAGTAGCTGCAAGCGCGCTGAATATAAGCCTTAGACCAGCGCTCGCGGTCATAGCTCTCGCCATCGCTGTTAGAGGAAAAGTAGGCATAAGCCAGTTCATCGTCCTCGGTTTCGGTGATACGGCTGAAGGCAATGATCGCGCGGCGGATTCGGCCAATCTTTTCCGTCTCCAGATAACGCCGGAGATGCGTATAAAACAGCTTGTAATGCCGTAGTTCATCCGCGGCGATGAGCTTACAGATCTGGATCAGAACCGGCTCATCCGATGCATCGCCAAGCGCCGAGTAATAGGAAGAGGTTCCCACTTCAACGATGCAGCGCGCCACCAATTCACCGGAGCGCGTACCGCGAACCGATGTCGAAGCATCGAGCGGTAGGCTATAGCCATCAGTAAAACGCTTGAAGCTGCGTTCAAAGTTAAAGCCAGGATCAGCCAATTCAGCCCAGCGTGCCAATGCTGCGCCGTGCTGAATCTCTTCCTCAGCCCACTGATTCACTGCCTCTTGAAACTCGGAGTCATCCGGAAAAACGTTGCAAAGATACTTGGCATAGTCGGCACCATTGTACTCGACCATGCTGGCAGCTTTGATGATCTTCAGGATTTCCGGATCGACTTTGTCCGGCTCAAAGGCCGACCAATCAATGTTATCCAGCGTCCAATGCTCGTAGGCCATGCTTCGCTATCCGCCTTAGTGGCTCTCTAAGTTAACCCGCGCCACCCCAACACTCGTAATAGCCGTCTTACTTGCCCTCAAATCCACCCCGAATCGGGCTGACAGCCACTGTCACCGGAACGTAACATAAGAAAAATGGGGGCGAAACGCCCCCATACTCATAACTCTATAATAACACGGAGCCTCTGATTCAAGTCACTCCAAACCACAAAAGCTCTGCGTCATTCAGCCCGTTGCCCGGATCATGGCCGTACTCACAGCGATCTGACGCTCAGCGGCCTTACGCTCCGCATCTGTCTTGGCATCGGCAAGATCTTCCTTGGCATCCTGCAGCGACTGATGCGCCGCAGCGGCGTCGATCTCGGCAACCGGTTGCGCCTGCTCTGCCAGGACCGTGCAACGCGTGGGCGTCACTTCCGCGACGCCGCCAGCCACAAAAATCTGCTCAGAAACGCTCTTGCCTTCATAGATCGAGATCACGCCAGGCCGGACCGTCGAGATCATCGGCGCGTGACGCGGGAGCACGCCGAAATCACCTTCCTCGCCAGGGACCACGACCATGTCGGTGTCCTTGGAAACGAGGAGCTTTTCCGGTGAGACCAGCTCGAATTCAACCTTGTTGTCAGGCATCAGCCAGTTCCAATTTCGCTTGTTCTACCCGCTTGCCCTTAGGCTGCTTCCGCAGCCATCTTGCGGGCTTTCTCGACCGCTTCGTCGATGCCGCCAACCATGTAGAACGCAGCTTCGGGAAGATGGTCGTATTCGCCAGCCAGAATGCCTTTGAAGCCGCGGATCGTCTCTTCGAGCGGAACCTGCACACCCGGGCTGCCGGTAAAGACCTCGGCAACGTCGAAGGGCTGCGACAGGAAGCGCTGCATCTTACGCGCACGGGCAACCGTGAGCTTGTCTTCTTCCGAAAGCTCGTCCATGCCCAGGATCGCAATGATGTCCTGCAGGTCTTTATAGGACTGCAGCACGCGCTGAACTTCACGGGCAATTGTGTAGTGCTCTTCACCGACGACCGTCGGCTCAAGGATTCGGCTGGTGGAGTCGAGCGGATCAACCGCCGGGTAAATACCCAGCTCCGAGATGGCGCGCGACAGCACGGTCGTCGCATCCAAGTGAGCAAAGGAGGTCGCAGGTGCCGGGTCGGTCAAGTCGTCAGCAGGCACGTAAATCGCCTGCACCGAAGTGATCGAGCCCTTAGTCGTCGTCGTGATCCGCTCCTGCATGCCACCCATATCCGTGGCCAGCGTCGGCTGATAACCAACGGCCGAAGGAATACGTCCCAGAAGCGCCGAGATCTCGGAGCCTGCCTGCGTGAAACGGAAGATATTGTCGACGAAGAACAGCACGTCCTGGCCTTCTTCATCACGGAAATACTCGGCCTGTGTCAGTCCAGAAAGAGCAACACGCGCACGGGCTCCCGGAGGCTCGTTCATCTGACCATAGACCAGAGCAGCTTTCGAACCTTCGCCATCGGTCTTGATAACGCCCGACTCGATCATTTCGTGATAGAGGTCGTTACCTTCACGGGTCCGCTCACCAACACCTGCGAAGACCGAGTAACCACCGTGGGTCTTCGCGATGTTGTTGATCAACTCCATGATCAGAACCGTTTTACCAACACCGGCGCCGCCGAACAGACCAATCTTACCGCCCTTTGCGTAAGGCGCCAGCAGGTCCACGACTTTAATGCCGGTCACCAGAATTTCAGCTTCCGTCGACTGATCGACGTACTCCGGAGCCGGTTTATGGATCGGCGAATTCATCGTGGTGTCAAGCGGGCCACGCTCATCGATCGGTTCACCGATGACATTCATGATCCGGCCGAGGGTTCCCGGCCCAACCGGCACCGCGATCGGCGTGCCCATGTCAGTGACATCCTGACCACGCACCAGGCCTTCGGTCGCATCCATCGCGATCGTCCGAACGGTGTTCTCACCAAGATGCTGCGCAACTTCGAGCACCAGACGCTTGTCGTCGTTCGTGGTTTCCAACGCGTTCAGGATCGGCGGCAGATCGCTGTCGAACTGAACGTCAACGACCGGACCCATCACCTGCGTGATCTTGCCGATGTTATTTGCCATGGGTATCGCTCCTCAATGCCTCTCGCACCACCAGGGTAAGAGCCGGTTTCAGGCCTTACATTGCTTCCTTGGCGGAAATAATCTCAATAAGCTCATTCGTGATGACCGCCTGACGTGTCCGGTTGTAGATCCGGTTCAGGTTGCCAATCATCTCGCCAGCGTTCCGGGTCGCATTGTCCATCGCAGACATCCGCGCGCCCTGCTCGCTGGCATTGTTCTCTAAAAGCGCCTTGAAGATCTGCACGGCCAGGTTTCGTGGCAGCAGGTCGGCGAGAATCTTCTCTTCTTCGGGCTCATAGTCGTAGACCAGTTTGACATCGTCAGCTTCATCGCCGGCCTCGCCTTCATCGCTATTCTTGGCGGCGGGCGCAAAGGGAATGAGTTGCTGGGTCGTCACAATCTGGGCGATCACCGACTTGAATTCGGCGTAGACGATCGTGCAAACATCGATCTCGCCGGCCTCGAACATCCCGATCACACGCTCCGAGATCGCATGGGCGCTCTCAAATTGCAGCGAAGGTTTCGCGATGTCCTCGATGGTATCGATAATCAGGTCCGAAAACTCACGGCGCAGCTGATCACGGCCCTTCCGGCCCACGCAGAGGACCTTAACGGTCTTACCTGCGGCCTGCAGCGCATTGATCTGGTTCCGACTTTCACGGGCGATCGAACTGTTAAAACCACCACAAAGGCCGCGATCCGCAGTCCCGACGATAATCAGGTGAACATCGTCTTTGCCACTGCCGGCCAGAAGCGCCGGTGCACCGGCCTTACCCGCGACCGAAGCGGCCAGGGAGCCGAGCATGCGCTCCATACGCTCGGCATAGGGCCGCGACGCTTCGGCTTGTTCCTGGGCACGACGCAGTTTCGCTGCAGCCACCATCTTCATGGCCGACGTGATCTTCTGCGTCGACTTGACGCTCGAGATCCGGTTTCTTAGGTCCTTAAGGCTCGGCATAACGCGTTACGCTTCCTGGTTCGCGGATCCGCTGACAAACCGTCAGACGTAGGTCTTGGAGAAGCTGTCCATGAACGCTTTCAGCTTCTCCTCGGTGTCGCCCGACAGGGCCTTTTCAGTGCGGATGGTTTCCAGGATATCGGCGCCTTTGCCCCGAACCTCGGACAGCAGCTTCTGCTCGAAATCGCCCACCTGACGGACTTCGATACCGTCAAGATAACCACGCACGCCGGCGAAAATCACCACAACCTGCTCTTCCACGGTCAGCGGCTTGTACTGCGGCTGCTTGAGCAGCTCGGTCAGGCGCGCACCGCGAGCCAGAAGGCGCTGGGTCGCCGCATCGAGGTCCGAAGCGAACTGTGAGAAGGCTTCCATCTCACGATACTGCGCCAATTCCAGCTTGATCGAGCCGGCGACCTGTTTCATGGCCTTGATCTGAGCCGAAGATCCAACGCGCGAGACCGACAGACCGACGTTGACCGCCGGGCGGATACCCTTGTTGAAAAGGTTGGTCTCGAGGAAGATCTGGCCGTCGGTGATCGAGATCACGTTGGTCGGAATATAGGCGGAAACGTCACCGGCCTGGGTTTCAATGACCGGCAGAGCCGTCAGCGAACCGTTGCCCGCATCGTCGCCCATCTTTGCCGCGCGCTCGAGCAGGCGGGAGTGAAGATAGAAGACGTCGCCCGGGAAGGCTTCACGTCCCGGCGGCCGACGAAGCAGCAGCGACATCTGACGATAGGCAACGGCCTGCTTCGAAAGATCGTCATAGGTGATGACGGCGTGCATGCTGTTGTCGCGGAAGTACTCGCCCATGGCGCAGCCCGTGTAAGGGGCCAGAAACTGCAGTGGCGCAGGCTCGGAAGCCGTGGCGGCAACCACGATCGAGTATTCCAGTGCACCGGCATCTTCGAGCGTCTTCACGAACTTCGCGACGCTGGAACGCTTTTGTCCGATGGCGACATAGATGCAGAAAAGCTTCTTGGTATCGTCGTCGCCCTGGTTGCTCGGCTTCTGATTGATGATGGTGTCCAGCGCAATAGCCGTTTTACCGGTCTGGCGGTCACCAATGATCAGCTCGCGCTGGCCGCGGCCAATGGGGATCAGGCTGTCGACCGATTTCAATCCGGTCTGCATCGGCTCATGAACCGATTTCCGCGGAATGATGCCCGGCGCTTTCACCTCGACGCGACGGCGCTCAACATTTTCAAGCGGGCCCTTGCCGTCAATCGGATTGCCCAGAGCATCAACAACGCGGCCGAGCAGGCCTTTACCGACAGGAACGTCGACGATGGCGCCAGTACGCTTGACCGTGTCGCCTTCCTTAATGCCGCGGTCGTCACCGAACAGCACGATACCGACGTTATCGACTTCCAGGTTCAGCACCATTCCTTTGATGCCGCCCGGGAATTCAACCAGCTCGCCGGCCTGCACGTTATCGAGACCGTAAGCACGGGCAACACCGTCACCGACAGAGAGAACCTGGCCGACTTCGGCGACATCCGCCTCGGTTCCAAAGTTCTCGATCTGGTTTTTCAGGATGGCGGAGATTTCGGCGGCGCGGATGTCCATCATCCAACCCCTTTCATGGCGAGTTGTAATCTTTGTAGTTTGCTGCGTAGCGAGCTATCGATCATCCGGCTGCCGACCTTAACGATCATGCCGCCGATCAGCGAGGGGTCGACCGTCAGGTCGAGCTGCACCTGGCTGCCCATAGACTTCTTCAAAGCCTCGGAGAGAGCTTGCTGTTGTGATTCGGAGAGATCCTGAGCCGAGGTGACCGTGGCGGTCATTTCGCCCCGGCGCCGGGAGAGTTCGGCCAGGTAGGCCTCGATCATCTGGGCCAGCACGAACAAGCGCCGATTGTCGGCAACGACCAGCACAAAGCGGCGGGTCAGATCGCTCACCCCCACCTTGTCCAGAATTGCCGCAGTCGCGTTGCTCTGCTGCTCGCGCGAATAGAGCGGGCTGCTTACCAGCCGGCGCATATCTTCGCTTTCCGCCAGGACCTGCTTCAAATTGCGCAGATCACCGGCAACCGTATCGAGCTCTTTCTTTTCGTCGGCTAGTTCGAGAAGCGCTAATGCATAACGCCCCGCCAAGCCGCTTAAGCTCGTATCATCGCCAGCCAAGCCAGATGCCCCCAAAGATAACCGGAAAAACTGACCCTGCTCGCTGGGTCATTCCTGACGCACAAAATCTGTTAAGAGCAGGTTACCCTGCCCCGAGCGCGCGTTAGGTATCATAGTCATCGGAGCGTTGCAAGACGAGTCGGACCAAAGCAGAAAAGCCCGGCGCAAAGTCCGAAATTCCGCGGGAAAATCCCCCTCCTTTTGCCCACAATCGCCCATTCATCAACTTTGGTAACCATAAGAGGATGCAGGATGGCCCAAAGCGGCCGCGTCAAAAGAAACTGTAAGGGTCAATATCGATCTGAAGGCGCAGGCGACTGGGCTGACGCGCACCGGCTATCCAATCGGCAATGACCGCCTGCGGCGCGAGGTCGCGCCGGGTTTTCAGCAGAAATCGGCGGCGATGACGGCCGCGCAGCAGGGCCATGGGCGCGGGCGCGGGCCCCAGGATCTCAATACCCTCATAACCTGGCGCGCGCTTCGCCAAAACCCGGCAAAAATCATCGGCATCCTTTTCGACGGGGCTCGAGATAATCAACGCGGCAAGTCGGCCAAAGGGCGGCAGGTGCGCCCGTTGCCTCATTTCGGATTCCATCTCGAAAAAGCTGTCCCGGTCGCCGGAGCGTAAAGCCTGCATAACCGGATGCTCAGGATCGGAGGTCTGCAAAACCACGCGCCCGGGTTGCTCGGCACGCCCAGCCCGGCCGGCAACCTGATGCAGCAATTGATAGCTGCGTTCCGACGCCCTGAGATCGCCGCCGAAAAGGCCGAGGTCCGCATCCACGACACCGACCAGTGTTAGATCGGGAAAATGGTGCCCCTTGGCGACCACCTGTGTACCAATCAGCAGATTGATTTCGCCGTCCTGTACTGCCTGCACCATCTTCGCCGCTGCATTAGGCCCCGTGAGCGTGTCGCTTGCCATGACGCCCCGGCGCGCATCGGGGAACAGCACGGCTGCCTCCTCCGCGATCCGCTCGACCCCGGGACCGCAGGCCGCAAAGGAGTCGCTGTCACCGCATTCCGAACAGGTCTCCGGCCGTCGCGCACGATAGCCGCAGTGGTGGCACTGTAGGTCGCCGGAAAGCGCTTCACCCTCGCGAAACGCCGTGTTTCGGCCTCGATGCTCGACCAGCCAAGCGGTACAGTGAGGGCAGCGCAGTCGGTGCCCGCAAGTCCGACAAAGAGTGAGGGGCGCATAGCCACGGCGATTAAGAAACAGCATGGCTTGCTGCCCGGCCTCCAGAGTCTCGCGGATGGATTCGCGCAGCGAAGGCGCCAACCAGCTTTGGCCCAGGCCCTCGATCCGTGTCGGTTTGTCACGCCTAAGATCCAGCAACTCAATGGCCGGAAGCTCAGCGCCACCATGCCTTCGATGCAGTTTCAAACAGCCATAGCGGGCGGTTTTTACATTTGTCAGAGTCTCTAGAGATGGCGTCGCAGAGGCCAAAACAATTGGGAAACCGCCGAGTCGGGCGCGCACCACCGCCATATCCCGTGCGTGATAACAGACGCCGTCCTCCTGTTTGAAGGCTGACTCATGCTCTTCATCGACGACAATCAGACCCAACTCTGGATAAGGCAGGAACAGAGCCGAGCGGGCACCGACCACCACGCGTGCCTCTCCCTCGGCGACGGCCCGCCATGTGGCGCGGCGTTGGCTCGGTGTAAGGTCGGAATGCCATTGCGCCGGCACAACACCGAAACGCCGCCGGAAGCGTTCCAGCCACTGACCCGAGAGTGCGATTTCCGGGAGCAGCACCAGGGCCTGACGCCCGGCAGCCAGACATTCTGCGATGGCTTCCAAGTAAACTTCGGTCTTACCGGAGCCCGTCACACCATCCAACAGATGGACGGAAAAGGCGCCGCCCTCAACCAAAGCCCTCAAGCGATTGACGGCATCTGCCTGATCCCCATGAAATGCGGGCGCAGGCAGTTGATGATCGGGCGAGTCGAAGCGGCGCGGCGAAGAGACCTCGACCTGCTCTAACACACCCGCCTTGACCAGGCCGCGCACGACCGAAGTACCCACACCGCTGGCCAGTGCAAGATCTTGCGGGGCGCGCGCCATCCCATCCTTGGCTTCTGATACGACCCGGCGACGAGCGTCGGTCCATTTAAACCCATCGGGCGCTTCGTCGGATTTGAAGGACTGACCTAACCTGACGGCAAGAACCGGTTTCGGCGCCCGCAACGCGTCCGGCACCGAGAGCGCCATGCGCAACACCGCGCCGAGGGGCGCCATTGTGTAGTCCGAGACCCACTTGATGAACTGACGCAACAGCGGTGTCATCGGCGGCACAGCACAACAATGAATGATTGGGCGCAGGCGGTCTTGAAGATCCGGCTGCTCGTCTGCGGAAGCCCCTGCATCGGCGGTCGAATCCTTCTGATCCCAGACAACGCCGAAGACTTCCCGCTTACCCAGTGGCACCAGAACGACATCGCCCGCTTGCACGGTCATCCCTTGCGGCACCTTATAGTCGTAAGGGTGGTTCAAAGGCAGTGGCAAAAGGACCGCAACTCTATCAGAGGCACCCAGCCCGTCAGGCAGCAGAGCGCCCTGACCTGGCGGCGAAGGCCGGGCGGAACTGGCATGGCGGTCTGGCATCGGCTACACTCTGGACGTACCGCTTCTAAGCGGCTATCACGCGGTTGGAGACAACAACTTTGCGCGTCGAGACAGACATGACAAGCCTGCTCGCCGCGTATCCCCATAGAAAGGTTCGCTGAGCAGCATGAAGTTCTTCATAGACACGGCCGATGTAGCGGAAATCCGCGAGCTTGCGGCAACCGGCTTGGTTGACGGGATTACGACCAATCCTTCGCTGGTCGCCAAAACCGGCCGCAACTTCCTCGAGGTCGTGGCTGAGATTTGTGACATCGTTCCCGGGCCGGTGAGCGCGGAAGTGACCGCCACGGATCATGAAACCATGCTGACAGAGGGCCGCAAACTGGCGGCCATCGCCCCCAACGTCGCCGTCAAAGTGCCCCTGACACCGGACGGACTAAAGACCTGTAAGGCGCTCTCGGATGCGGGCACGGAAGTCAACGTGACGCTCTGCTTTTCGGCTGCCCAGGCGCTGCTGGCAGCCAAAGCCGGTGCAACTTACATCTCGCCCTTTGTGGGACGCCTGGACGACATCGGAAGCGACGGCCTGGAGCTGATCTCCGATATCGTCGAGATCTACGATGCCTACCCTTCAATCGAAACGCAGGTCCTGGTCGCATCGGTCCGCGGGCCGCTTCACGTGATCGAATCGGCCAAGATGGGCGCCCATGTTGCGACCATTCCGCCGGGTGTCTTGCGTGCCATGTTCAATCACCCCCTGACAGATAAGGGATTGAACGCCTTCCTCGCAGACTGGGCGAAGACTGGACAGTCAATCCTGTGATATGCTGCAGCGGTGGCCCGGGTTTTCGGCGCCACCGCAGTTGTGAGGCCCACCACCGACCGAATATGATTTTGGGAGGACGGCCGATAGAAAAAGGAAGAAGCGGAGCGAGATGACCGGAAACCCCAGCGACGCGGCCCCGAAAAAGGGCGGGGCGGAGAAGGCCGCCTCCGGGAAAAGCACCTCCGCAAAGAAGTCGGAAACACCTCCCCTCACGGCGGCACGGGTTGCCGAATATCTTCGTCAACATCCTGATTTTCTTGCCCGTAACCCAGCCTTGCTGGAAAGCATGGAAGTCCCGGGACGCGACCAGGGCAACGGCGTGGTCGACCTACAGCGCTTCATGGTGGAGCGTCTTCGCAACGACCTAGCGGACATGAGCGCAACACGCGACGAACTGGTTGCCAATGTCCGGAACAACATGGCAACTCAGAGCCGCACCCACGAAGCGATCATCGCGTTACTCGCGGCCCGCAGCTTCGAACACTTCGTGGAAACCGTGACCACGGATTTGGCCATTGTGCTGGACCTGGATGTGGTAGCGCTGGCTGTCGAGCAGTCAGACCGAGACGATCAAAGCCAGCCGCCCGCTGGAGTCCGTTGCTTGCAACCAGGTATGATCAACGAAGTTTTGGGTCCGACCCAGCACATCCTCCTGCGTAGCGATATCGACGGCGATCCGCTGATCTTCGGGGCTGGCGCCGGTCTTGTACGCTCCGACGCACTGATCCGCCTGGATATCTCTTCGGAAGCGCCGCCCGCTCTGCTGGCGCTGGGGTCCCGGCAATCGGATCAATTCGACCCTGGACAGGGAACCGAGTTGCTGCGGTTCCTGGCACAGGTCATCGAACACACCTTCCGGGCATGGCTCAGTCTGCCGGAATAGCAAACAAGGTTGCCGCAGGCGGCAGGCCGTCGCCCGAACGGCAAGCCCTTTTGCGCGCACAGTCCCTTCAGCTTGAAGTCGCTGCAGATCTTCAGGATGCCTACCAATCCTGGCTTGCCTGGCTTAGCGGCGAGAAGCGCTTTTCCGCCCACACAGTATCCGGCTATGCGGCAGATCTGGCCCAGTTCCTGAACTTCCAGTCGGCGCATTACGGCGAGGCAGCCAACCTGAAGCGCATGTCGCAGTTGACCACGGCGGATTTCCGCGCCTGGTTGGCACAACGTGCCGGTGACGGCATCCAACGCTCCTCCAACGCGCGGGCGGTATCGGTGATCCGCAACTTCTTTCGCTGGCTCGCGAAAGCGGGGCTGGCGGAAAACACGGCGGCAACACTGCTGAGGCGGCCAAAGGTCCCCAAGTCCATACCAAAGGCGCTGACCGCCAGCGAAGCCCAGGACACGCTTGAAACCATTGGCGTACTTTCGGACGAACCCTGGGTCGAGCGCCGCGATATCGCTGTCATCCTGCTGCTCTACGGCTGCGGCCTGCGCATCAGCGAGGCCTTGAGCCTGACCTATGGCAACGCGCCTCTGCCGGGCCAGGACACCATGGTGATTACCGGTAAGGGTAACAAACAGCGCATGGTGCCTTTGCTTCCCGCTGTAACAGAGGCCATCGCCGAATACCGGCGCGCCTGTCCTTTTCAGCTCTCACCCGAGGATGCTCTCTTTCGCGGTGTGCGCGGTGGTCCCATGAGTGCGAGGATCATCCAGAAACGCATCCAATCCCTGCGCGGACTGCTCGGACTGCCCGCGACGGCCACTCCGCACGCCCTGCGCCACAGCTTCGCAACCCATCTCTTGGCCAGCGGTGGCGACCTGCGCGCCATCCAGGAGTTACTTGGCCACGCTTCGCTTTCGACCACCCAACGCTACACCGATGTCGATGTGGAGAGCCTGCTAGCAACTTACGACGAAGCCCACCCGAGGGCGCGGAAGACAAAGACGTAACGTATCAGCTTGCACGCGGAACCCCACGCGTCAGCAGCAGCACAGCCAAGGGACCGAGTGCGGCCCCCAGACCGAGAACGGCAAAGGCCAGACCCCAAGCCAAAACCCGGTCGGCGCCCCCGGCAAGATCGAGCACCAAGCCGAAGGCCAGAGGCGCGATCGCACCCGTGCCGAAACCCAGCAATGACTGCATCGCCATGGTGACGCCCTTGCGTTCGGGCTCGGCGTGCTGAACGACGCCGGTGGTCAATGACGCCGATTCCCCTGTGACGGTCAAACCGTAGAGAGCACTCAGAACAAGAACGAGCGCAAAAGGTAGCGCCGCGGTGAAACCGAGAAGGCAACCCAGCACCGCCGAGGTCAGCATGATGATCGTAATGACCCTGCGGCGACCGAAGCGCAGAGAGAGTTCGTTTCCGAACACACTCGCCGGCAATCCGAGAAGAAGAATCACTGTGGCCAGCTGTGTCGCGTTCAAAACCCAGGCCTGATCCGGCTGCAGCGAAATCGAAAAGGCCAGGAAAACGACGATCCAGTTGCGAAAACCGAACAGTTCCCAGATATGCGCGGTATAGCCGAGGATATAGCCGAAGGCCGGTTTGTTTCTCACCACCGGCCGAACATCCAGCACATCCCTGAGCCCCTGCTGGCCGCGCGGCTGTCCTGAAGAGCGCAGAGAAAAGCACACCAGAAGGAAGGCGAGCAGGCTGCCGGCCGCAGCGGCGCCAAAGGCCCAGGACCAACCGGCGAGAAGTGTAATCTCGCCGGCCATGAGCACAGACAGGCTATTCCCGATCGCAAAATGGGCCGTATAGAGCGAAATAGCGCGACTCTGCAGCGCGCCTGAGATCCGGTCGGTCAGGATTTTCAGGCCGACCATGTAGGTACCCGCCAGGCTCACCCCACCCAGAGCGCGAAGGATCATGGCGGTCCAGAAACCGTCCGCCCAAAGGGCGAAGGCAAAGGTGGAAATCGCACTCAGCGCGGCGGAAAAGAGATAGATCGTCCGGGCGTCTTCCCTGTCGGTCAGGCTCACGAGAAACGGCACGGCCGCCGCGTAACCGGCGTAGTAGACGCCGCTGATCCAGCCGGCTTCGGTGTTGGTGAGTCCCCACTCCGCCTGGAAGGTTGGGATCAATGCCGGAAAGGTGGCATTGCCCAACATGACCAACACGAGCGCGGTCACAAAGACCGCGATCAGTCCATAGGGGTGCATCTAAAACATCTTGTCGGACGACGGAGACCCGGGCGGCGAGACAGGGAACTGTATCTCGCCACCCAATCTATTGACCTCAGATGTGGATCGGCCGGCCGTCGACCGCCAAGGCCGCTTCCTTGACGGCCTCACCCATGCCGGGGTGAGAATGGCAGGTTCGGGCAATGTCTTCCGCAGAAGCTCCGAACTCCATGGCAAGCACGGCCTCGCCCAGCAGATCGCCGGCCAGCGGACCCAGGATGTGAACGCCCAGCACCCGGTCCGTAACCTTATCCGCCAGGATTTTCACCATGCCGTCGGTGTCGGCATTGGCCCGTGCGCGGCTGTTGGCGGTGAAGGGGAACTTGCCAACCCGGTAAGCAACGCCATCCTCTTTCAGCTGTTCCTCGGTCTTTCCGACACTGGCGACCTCCGGCCAGGTGTAGACCACGCCGGGCACCAGATTGTAGTCAATGTGGCCGCTCTGTCCCGCCATCATCTCGACGCAGACAACGCCTTCGTCTTCTGCCTTATGTGCCAACATCGGGCCGGGGATGCAGTCGCCGATGGCGTAAATACCCGGCACCGAGGTTTCGAAGGAATCGTTCACCTGGATCACGCCGCGATTGTCCTTCGCCACCCCCAGTTCTTCGAGACCGAGACCTTCCGTGTAAGGCCGCCGGCCGATCGAAACCAACACGACATCCGCTTTAATCTGCTCGGCATCGCCGCCTTTCGCCGGCTCGACATTCAGAGTCACAGAAGTTTTGGTTTTCTTCGCGCCGGTAACCTTCTTGCCGAGTTTGAATTTGAGACCCTGCTTACCCAGCACCCGCTGCGTCTGTTTCGCGATCTCGGCGTCCATACCAGGCAGGATACGGTCCAAGAACTCGATGACCGTGACTTCAGCTCCAAGGCGCGACCAGACGGATCCGAGCTCCAAACCGATCACGCCGGCACCGACCACCACCAAAGACTTCGGCACCTTGCCCAGTTCGAGTGCGCCGGTCGAGGTGACGATCTGCTTCTCGTCGATATCCAGGCCCGGTAGGGGTGTGCTTTCGGATCCGGTGGCAATTAGGATTTTCTTGGTCTTAAGAGTTTCGCTGCCGCCGTCGGCGAGCTTGACCGCGACTTCTCCCGCCTTGAGGATCGAACCCTCGCCTTTGACGTAAGTGACTTTGTTCTTCTTGAAGAGAAACTCAATGCCGCTGGTCAGATCGACCACGACCTTGTCCTTACGGGACATCATGGTTTTGAGATCAAGCTCGACCTTGCCGAGTTTTACGCCGTGGGCCGCAAAATGCTTGTTCGCCTCAGCGAACTTTTCTGACGACTGAAGCAGAGCTTTGGAAGGAATGCAGCCGACATTCAAACAGGTCCCGCCGAGTGTGCCGCGCTTTTCAACGCAAGCGGTTTTCATGCCGAGCTGCGCCGCTCTGATCGCCGCAACATAGCCGCCGGGGCCACCCCCGATGACGACGAGATCGTATTCCTGATAACTCATGACTTTGGTGTCCTCTCAAAATCTCACTCAATCGTCCGCATCCGCGGGACTGGCAGGCGCGTTTTCCGGTTCCTTGGGCGCCTTGCCGGCAGGCAGTTCGACCAGAAAGCCGGCACCGTCAATATTGGCCAGCGGGCGGGTTTTGACGATAAGATCTTTCTTCATAAGCTCGACAAGATAACGGCCCACCGGACCGAACAGCGTCGCGCCGCTCTCGGCGGTCGCGGGCTCGAGCCCAATCCTCACCGTCCGCGGCTCGTCCCGGAAGCGCTGTCGTTCGACCATGCGATCGATCGAAGCCAGACTATGAGGAAGATCGAGGCCCCGCAGATCGAGTTCGTACTCCGCGTCGCTATCGACGTCCAAAAACCGCGTCAGCTTTCTCTCGTCCATTGCCGCCGGCCTAACCTCTCATGTCCGCGCCTTACTCCACTGCCAATCCGGCAGCGCCTACATATCCAACAGCAAGCGCTGCGGATCCTCGATGGCTTCCTTGACGCGAACCAGGAAGGTCACCGCCTCACGGCCGTCGATAATGCGGTGGTCGTAGCTGAGTGCGAGATACATCATCGGGCGGATCTCGACCTGCCCCTTAATCGCCATCGGGCGTTCCTGGATTTTGTGCAGACCCAGGATGGCCGACTGCGGCATGTTCAGGATGGGCGTCGACATCATGGATCCGAAGACGCCGCCGTTGGTGATGGTGAAAGTGCCGCCGGTCATCTCGTCCATGGAGAGCTTACCGTCGCGGCCCTTCTTCGCCAGGTCACCAAGGCTCTTCTCGATATCGGCGAAGGATTTCTGGTCGCAATCACGCATGACCGGGACCATCAGACCGGTCGGCGTGGAAACCGCCATGCCAATGTCATAGAAGTGATTGTAGACGATCTCCTCGTCCTCAATCCTGGCGTTGACCGCCGGCAGAGACTGCAGCGCCGCGACAACAGCCTTTGTGAAAAAAGAAGAGAAGCCGAGCTTCACGCCATGCTTCTTCTCGAAGCCTTCCTTGTACTGCGCCCGCAGAGCCATAACGGCGCTCATATCCACCTCGTTAAAGGTCGTGAGCATGGCGGCTGTGTTCTGCGCGTCCTTCAAACGCCGCGCAATGGTCTTACGCAGCTTGGTCATCTTGACCCGCTCTTCACGCGGCGCGGCAGCAGTCGCGGGTGCCGCAGCGGTGGCAGCAGGTGCAGCGGCAGGGGCTGGCGCGGCAGGCGGTGGCGGCGGGTTCTCGATGAATGCCAGCACATCATCCTTCGTGATGCGTCCGTCCTTGCCGCTCCCCTTGATCAAACCAGGATTGAGGCCCTTCTCCTCGATCAGCTTCCGGACAGCCGGAGACAGGGTCATCGCCGCGGGCGGCGTGTTGGCGGTCAGGAAGGCCACCATATCCGCCTTGGTGATTCCGCCGTTGGCGCCGCTGCGCGGAGCAGAGGCCGGATCCATGGATACGGTTGCGCTGGGCGTCGCAGCCGCAGCGGCTGGTGCCGGCGCGGCCTGGGGCGCCGGTGTCGCTGCAGGCGCCGCAACAGCAGCGGCTGCACCGGAGGTCACCACGCCCAACAAGGCCGCCACACCGACCGTCGCACCTTCTTCGGCGACAATCGAAGTTAGTGTGCCGTTGGTGGGTGAGTTGACTTCCAGCGTTACTTTGTCGGTTTCCAATTCCACCAGAGCTTCATCGGCGGCAACCTGGTCCCCGACCTTCTTCATCCACTGAGCGATGGTCGCTTCGCTAACCGACTCGCCCAAGGTTGGGACAAGAACATCGACCGCTTCGCCGCCGTTCACAGCCGCCGTTGGGGTCGGCGCTGCAGCTGCGGCCGGCGCCGACTCAACCGCTGGGGCCTCAGCCTTGGGAGGGGCTGCAGCGGTGCCGCCGCCCTCACCGATTCGCCCCAAAAGGGCGCCGACTTCGACGTTTTCGCCCTCGGCGACGACGATTTCCGCCAGAACCCCGGCTTCAGAGGCATTGACTTCGAGCGTGACCTTGTCGGTCTCGAGCTCAACGACGGCTTCGTCTACAGCAACCGCGTCCCCAGGTTTCTTTAGCCACTGCGCGACCGTCGCCTCGCTTACCGACTCACCAAGAGTCGGAACAACAATATCCGTCGCCATTGTCTGTCAATCACCCCATGTTATCGGGCCCCACCTGGCGGCCCTCAGTCTCTGCTGTCTCAAACGAGGCTTGTGACGCAGGAGTCTCCGCCACAAGCCTCAAAGCTCACTTTTTCGCCGCACGCGCCCGGCTCTTGGCTGGTGGTGCCTTGCTGGCCGCTTCCGCCTTACGCGATGCGATGCGCCCCATTGCCTTGCGGCCAATGGTCAAGGCGTCGTCCAACAACGCCGCCTGCTCGGCCAAGTGCCGCGCATTCTGACCGGTTGCCGGCGAAGCCGCCGAAGGCCGGCCTGCATAGCGTGGGCGCGGGTTTTTGAAGCCCATTTCCGCAGCCACCTCTTCGATAAACTCGGAAACGTAGCTCCAACCGCCCATGTTACGCGGCTCTTCCTGACACCAGACAATGTCGCAGTTGCGGTAGGGCTCGAGCTCCATCGCAAGCGCATCGGTCGGGAAGGGATAGAGCTGCTCCATTCGCAGGAAGTGCACATCCTTGATGCCGCGCTTTTCGCGCTCCTCCAGCAGGTCGTAATAGACCTTGCCGGTACAGATCACGACTTGCTTGGCGTCCTTGGGTTTACTCGGCACCTCGTCGCAATACATGACGCGGTGGAAGCTGCTGCCCGGCCCCATGTCGGCCAGCTTCGAAACACAACGCTTGTGCCGCAGCAGCGACTTCGGCGTCATCACAATCAGCGGCTTGCGAAAATCTCGTTTCAACTGCCGCCGCAGCGCATGGAAATAGTTGGCGGGCGTTGTGCAGTTGACCACCTGGATATTGTCTTCGGCGCAAAGCTGCAAGAAGCGCTCGACACGGCCCGAAGAATGCTCCGGTCCCTGCCCTTCGTAGCCGTGCGGTAAGAGCATAACCAAGCCGGACATGCGCAGCCATTTCGATTCACCGGACGCGATAAACTGATCGATGATGATCTGAGCGCCATTGACGAAGTCGCCGAACTGCGCTTCCCAGAGTACCAGCGCACGCGGTTCGGCAAGCGAATAACCATACTCGAACCCGAGCACGGCCAGTTCACTCAGCGGGCTGTCGAAGATCTCAATCGGCGCCTGGTCTTCGCGAATGTATTTCAGCGGCTTGTAACGGGTCTCGTCTTCCTGGTCGACCAAGGCCGCGTGGCGTTGCGAGAAGGTACCCCGGTTGCAATCCTGTCCAGACAGGCGGATGGGATGCCCCTCAAGCAGCAGGGAGCCGAAGGCCAGCGCTTCCGCCGTCGCCCAGTCGATCCCGCCGCCGGATTTGAACATCTCGTCCTTGGTCTTGAGCTGCCGGGCGATCTTGCGGTTCAGGTTGAAGTCATCGGGTATACGTGTAAGTGCCGCGCCGATCTCCTTCAAAGTCTTGATCGGCACAGGCGTCTTGCCGCGCCGCGCATCATAGCCACGGGCGATGCCAAGACCGCTCCAAGCCCCTTCCAGCCAGTCGGCTTTGTTGGGCTTGAAAGACTTCGAAGCTTCGAAATCCTGCTCCAGGCGCTGGACCCATTCCTGCACCATGCTATCGGTTTCCTGGCGCGTGAAGGTGCCTTGGGAAATCAGGTAGTCGGCATAGATCTGACGCGTCGTCGGATGCTTCTTGATCTTCCGATACATCAAGGGCTGCGTGAATGCCGGCTCGTCGCCCTCGTTGTGACCGAAACGGCGATAGCAGAACATGTCGATGACGATGTCTTTTTCGAAGGTCTGGCGGAACTCGGTGGCGATGCGCGCCACGTGCACCACAGCCTCCGGATCGTCGCCGTTCACATGCAGGATCGGCGCCTGGATGATCTTCGCCACGTCCGAGCAGTAGGGACCGGAGCGGGAGTTCACCGGATTGGTGGTGAAACCGATCTGGTTGTTCACAACGAAATGGATCGTTCCGCCGATGCGGTAGCCCTTCAGCTCGGAAAGGTCGAGTGTTTCCGGCACAAGTCCCTGACCCGCGAAGGCAGCGTCGCCATGCATCAGCAACGCCATGACTTTTTTGTTGTCGCGCACTTCGCGCTGATTCTGCTTGGCCCGAACCTTGCCGACCACCACTGGGTTGACCGCTTCCAGGTGCGACGGATTGGCAGTGAGCGAGAGATGCACCTTGTTGCCGTCGAACTCCCGGTCCGAAGAGGTGCCCAGGTGGTACTTTACATCGCCGGAACCGCCGATGTCCTCCGGGTGGGCGGCGCCGCCCTGAAACTCAGAGAAGATCGCGGTGAAAGGCTTGCCCATAAAATTGGCCAGCACGTTCAAGCGGCCGCGGTGCGGCATGCCTATGACGACTTCTTCCAGGCCCATCTGGCTGCCACGTTTCAGGATCTGCTCCAGCGCCGGGATCATGGATTCGCCACCGTCCAGACCAAAGCGCTTGGTGCCGGTGTACTTTTTATCCAGGAACTGCTCGAAGGCTTCCGCGGCGATCAGACGCTCCAGAATTGCCTTTTTGCCGTTGTAGGTGAACTCGGTCTGGTTATGTATCGATTCCACACGCTCCTGAATCCAGGCCTTCTGGGCCGGATCCTGGATATGCATGAACTCGACGCCGATCGTCCCGCAATAGGTCTTGCGGACGGCTTCGACGATCTGCCGCAAAGTCGCCGTCTCCAGCCCGAGAACCCGGTCGATGAAGATGGGCCGGTCGAGATCCTGGTCGGTGAAACCGTAAGTCTTGGGATCCAGTTCCGGGTGCGGCTCGATCGGTTTGAGGCCGAGCGGGTCCAGCTTCGCTTCCAGATGACCGCGCACGCGGTAAGCGCGGATCAGCATCAGCGCCCGGATCGAGTCAAGGGTCGCCGCCCGGACGTCCGCCGAGGTAATGACACCGGCCGCCACGGCGTCCGGCATAGCGCCGTTGGTGGCAGCCGGTGCTGCGGCACCCGGCGCAGCAGCAGGTGCCGCCGCGCCGTTCATACCTGTCAGGAGGGTTTTCGCATCATCTTCGAGATCACCGAAGAAGGATTTCCAGCCATCGTCGACAGACGAGGGGTCGGCCAGAAACTTGGAATAGAGTTCCGCGATAACCGCGGCGTTCGGACCGTAATAAATCGGGTCCATATCTGGATGCGGGTTTGACATCTCTCCGTCTGGCCCGGCCGGGTGGCCCCGACCAAGCCACCTCCTTTTTCTCTCCTGTTAGCCCTGCATTGCTCGCAGCATCGTGCTGCCAAGACTTGCGGGGGAATCGGCGACCAGGAAGCCTGCGGACTTCATCGCCTCGATCTTATCTCCAGCGCCGCCACGGCCGCCGTCGATGATGGCGCCGGCATGGCCCATGCGCCGACCCGGAGGGGCCGTGACACCGGCGATGAAACCGCAAATCGGCTTCTTCGTACCGGAAGCTTTATAGAACTCAGCTGCCTCTTCTTCCGCGCTGCCACCGATCTCACCGATCATGATGATACCTTCGGTCTCGGGATCCTTGAGGAACATGTCCAGGCAGTCGATGAAATTGGTGCCGTTCACCGGATCGCCGCCAATGCCGATACAGGTCGACTGACCGAGGTTCGCCGCCGTCGTCTGGGCAACCGCCTCGTAAGTCAGGGTGCCGGAACGGGACACCACGCCGATCTTGCCACGCTGGTGGATATGACCGGGCATAATGCCGATCTTGCACTCGTCCGGCGTGATGACGCCCGGACAGTTCGGCCCAACCAGGCGCGAGTTGGAGCCGGCCAAAGCGCGTTTCACCTTGACCATATCCAGCACGGGAATGCCTTCAGTGATGCAGACAATGAGTTCGATACCGGCCGCAACCGCTTCCAGAATCGCATCGCCGGCGAAGGGCGGCGGAACATAAATCACGGAAGCATTGGCACCGGCTTTCTCGACGGCTTCAGCGACCGTATCGAACACCGGCAGGTCAAGGTGCGTGCTACCGCCCTTGCCCGGCGTCACGCCGCCAACCATCTGCGTGCCGTAAGCAATGGCCTGCTCCGAGTGAAAGGTACCCTGGGCTCCGGTAAAGCCCTGGCAGATGACTTTCGTGTCTTTGTTGACCAGGACAGCCATTTACTTCGCCTCCTTCACGGCAGCGACCACCTTTTCGGCCGCATCCGCTAAATTATCACCCGAGAGGATCGGCAGGCCCGATTCAGCCATGATCTTCTTACCTAATTCCACGTTGGTGCCTTCCAGCCGCACCACAAGCGGGACATGCAGCTCGACTTCGCGCGCCGCGGCAACAACGCCCTCAGCGATAACGTCGCAACGCATGATACCGCCGAAGATATTCACCAGAATGCCTTCGACGTTCGGGTCCGACAGGATGATTTTGAAGGCCGCCGTGACCCGCTCCTTGGTGGCGCCGCCGCCGACGTCCAGGAAGTTGGCGGGCTCGCTGCCGTAGAGCTTGATGATGTCCATGGTCGCCATGGCAAGACCGGCGCCGTTGACCATGCAGCCAATGCTGCCGTCGAGCTTCACATAGTTCAGCTCGTGACGGGCGGCTTCCAGCTCCATCGGGTCTTCTTCGTCTTCGTCGCGCATGTCGGCCACGTCTTTGTGACGGAACAGCGCGTTGTCGTCGAAGTTCATCTTGGCATCCAGAGCGATCACCTGACCGTCACCGGTGACCACCAGCGGATTGATCTCCACGATGCTGGCATCCAGCTCGATGAAAGACTTGTACATTGCCATCATGAACTTGACGGCGGAACCGACCTGCTTGCCCTCAAGACCCAGACCGAAGGCAATCTGACGGCCGTGGTAAGGCATGAAACCCTGCGCCGGGTCGATGGCGATTTTGAGGATCTTCTCCGGCGTGGCCGCAGCGACCTCTTCGATCTCCATGCCGCCTTCCGTCGATGCCATCACCGTCACGCGGCTGGTGGCGCGGTCGATCAGCATGCCGAGGTAGAGTTCGCGGGCAATGTCGCAGCCTTCTTCGATGTAGAGGCGCTTGACCTGCTTACCCGCCTCGCCGGTCTGCTTGGTGACCAGCACGTGACCGAGCATCTTGCGGGCATTTTCCTTGACGTCGTCCAGAGACTTGCAAAGGCGCACTCCGCCGTCTCCTTCCGGATCGTCCTTGAAGCGCCCGGCGCCACGGCCGCCCGCGTGAATTTGTGACTTAACAACCCAGATCGGTCCGCCGAGTTCGCGCGCAGCGTTCTCAGCTTCTTCCGGCGTGAAAGCAACGCCGCCGCGGGGAACCGCGACACCGTATTTGGCGAGCAGGCTTTTGGCCTGATATTCATGAATGTTCATTGGCCGTCAAATGCAGTTTGTGAATGCGATGGGCGAGAAGAAGCTGTACGGAAATCCCCTGCGCTGTTCGTCGACGAAGCCGCACGCCGTGGGCGTTTCGAGCCCGCTATCTTCGCGGTGGCGAATGGGGCGAATTGAAACGCAGCCACTGACATAAGGTACCTTAACACCCTGCCTGTAAGGCGCAACCGGCTTCGTTCGTCGACTTACGGAAGATCTTCCGCATCAGGCTAAGCTTTCTTGGGAGCCGACTTTGCGGCAGCCGGCTTCTTTGCCGGCGTTTTCTTCACCGCAGCCTTCTTTGCGGCTGCTGGTTTTGCGGCCGATTTCTTTGCCGCAGGCTTCTTAGCTGCGGGCGCCTTCTTTGCGGCCGGAGCCTTTTTGGCGGGAGCCTTCGCGGCGGCGGTTTTGGCGGGTGCTGCTTTTTTCGCAGGCGCCGCCTTCTTGACCGGAGCTTTGGAAGCAGCCTTCGGTTTCGCGGCGGTCTTTGCCGGCGCCTTGGCGGCCGGCTTTTTAGCAGGCGCCTTCGCCGGCGTGCCCTTCATGATGCCTTTACAAGCGTCGACCAAACCCTTCACGGCGGTAACCGACTTGCTCAGCATAGCCTTTTCGCTGGCGTTGAGCTGCAGCTCGACAACCCGCTCCGCGCCGCCGGCGCCGATAACGACCGGAACACCGACATACATGCCTTTGACGCCGTACTGTCCGTTCAGATGAACGGCGCAAGGAAGAACACGCTTTTTGTCTTTCAGGTAGCTTTCGGCCATGTCGATGGCGGATGCAGCCGGCGCATAGAAAGCCGATCCGGTCTTAAGGAGACCGACAATTTCAGCGCCGCCATTACGGGTCCGCACGACAATCTCGTTAAGACGCTTGCGGTCGATCCAACCCATCTTGATGAGGTCCGGAAGCGGAATTCCGGCGACGGTCGAATAGCGCACCATCGGCACCATGGTATCGCCATGGCCACCGAGCACGAAGGCGCTGACGTCTTCCACGGAGACATTGAACTCCTCAGCCAGGAAGAGGCGGAAACGCGCAGAGTCAAGAACGCCGGCCATACCCACGACTTTGTTTGCTGGCAGGCCCGAAGCTTGCTGCAGCACCCAGACCATGGCGTCGAGCGGGTTGGTGATGCAAATGACGAAAGCATTCGGGCAGTTCTTCTTAATGCCTTCACCGACGGCCTGCATGACCTTGATGTTGATCCCCAGAAGATCGTCGCGGCTCATGCCCGGCTTGCGCGCCACACCGGCCGTCACGATCACAACGTCGGCACCCTTGATCGCCGAATACTTGCTGCTGCCGGCGAGCTTTGAGTCAAAGCCGGCGACGGTCGAGAGCTGTGCAATGTCGAGAGCCTTACCCTGAGGCACGCCGTCGACCACGTCGAACAGCACGATATCCCCCAGGTCTTTCAGTCCGGCGAGCAAAGCCAGCGTACCACCGATGTTACCGGCACCTACGAGCGCGATCTTCTTGCGAGACATAGATTTTTCCTTGAACGGATGACGAGGACGGAGCGATGCAGGCACGGTCGTCGCCATGCCCGTTATTATTTACGGTTAACTAACGCGAATTGACTGCAAGGGCAAGGGAACTGGGGCGCTTTCGAATAGTTGCCACAAAAGATTGAACGAGTTTCAACTTTTAACCAACGAAGTATAACAAAAAGTAAGCAAAACGCGCCGACTGGCAGCAGGCCGGCCAACTCTAAAAACCTTCCAAAAGGCCGTATGATTCTAGGTCAAGTGGTCGAGCGCGATGTATTCGCTGGAGCGCATTTCCTGCAAGCGGCTAACCGTGCGCTCAAATTCGAAAGCACCATCGCCTGTCGGATAGAGACGCTCGGGGGGCGCTTCTGCCGAAACCACGAGGTTCACCCGGTGTTCATAAAGCGCATCGATGAGGGTCATGAAGCGGCGCGCCTGATCGCGGTTCTCGGGACCGAGCATCGGAACGCCCGCAAGGATAACGGTGTGAAACTGCACGGCAATCGCCAGATAATCGCCCGCGCCCAACGGCTTAGCACAGAGCTCCTCAAAGCTAAATCGCGCCACACCGCGCGCCGCAAGCGAGACCGGCAGCTGGCGTCCTTTGAAATGGAGCGAGGTCGGCGCCGCCTGCGCGCCTTCGGTCAGCTGCGCGAAGGCGTCGTCCAATGCAGACGTCGCGCGCGGCCCTAGCGGCGCGTGATAAACGGGTAGATTACGCATACGATGGCGGCGGTAATCGACGCCTGAATCCAGTTCAAGCACATCGAGCCGGCTTTTCATCAGATCGATGAAGGGCAGAAAACGCTCACGCTGAAGCCCGCCTTCATAGAGGCGGTCCGGCGGCCAGTTCGAGGTTGTCACAACGACGACGCCACGTTCAAAGAGAGTCTCGAAAAGGCGCCCAAGGATCATGGCGTCTGCGATGTTGACCACATGAAACTCGTCGAAGCACAACAAGGTGGCCTGCGTCGCAATCTCCTCCGCCAGATCAGGCAGTGGGTCGGCCTTTTCGCCCTTTGTCTTTTGCCGCCAGTTGTGCAAACGCTCCTGCACTTCCTGCATAAAGGCGTGAAAGTGAACCCGGCGTTTGGCGTCGGAGGGCGCTGTTTCGTAGAACAGATCCATCAGCATGGACTTGCCGGTGCCGACGCCCCCAAAAATGTACAGCCCCTGTGGCGGCTCGGTCCGCCGGCGGCCAAGCCCGAGACGTTCTTTCCAGCCGACCCGTCCGCTGGACGCCTGATAGTTTTTCAGTGCGTTGTGCAAACTCTGAAGCTTTTCGGCCGCCAGTTCCTGTCCAGCGTCATGGTTCAGATCGCCGGCCCGGCGTTTCGCTCGATAGGTGAAGAGAGGTCCGTCTGTCATAAACGCGGTTTGATTTGGCTTTTCGGCGTTGTCATCTAGGTCTTGAGGCTGGAAGCCCACCCTACGTCGTCGTTACTAAGGCATTCTTGCTGTCGCGTCACCAAATCTCAGACATGCGGAGTTCCGAACCCGCATACGCGGTTTGCGAAGCCCGCAGGTTCGGTGTTAAGAGGGCGCCATGTCACAGCCGGAACGCATACTGATCATTAAACTGAGCGCCCTTGGCGATTTCGTACTTTCGCTAGGCGCATGTCAGGCAATCCGGAAGCACCATCCAAAGGCACATCTAACCCTTTTGACAACCGCGCCCTACCAGCCTTTGGCGCAGGCCAGCGGCCTGTTCGATGAGATTTGGCTAGATAGCCGTCCTCGCTTCTGGCAACTGATCGCGCTGATCGCGCTTCGCCGGAAACTACGCGGCGGGGCATTTCGGCGGGTCTACGATCTGCAACGCAACGACCGCTCGGCGGCTTACTTTCGCATCGTCGGGCATCCGAAACCGGAGTGGGTCGGCAAGGTCGCCGGGTGCTCCCATCGCTATCAACAGCCCACAGATCAGATTCTCCACATTGCGACACGGGAAGCCCAGCAGCTTGCGCTGGCAGGGATCAACGAGGTTGCACCGCCGGATCTGACCTTCGTAGATGAGGATCTAAGCGCCTTTGATCTGCCTGAGCGTTATGTCTTGCTGGTTCCCGGGGGCGCACCGCACCGGCCGGCGAAACGCTGGCCCATGGAACGCTACGCGCGACTTGCTCAGTGGTTTGTTGGCCGAGGTTACAAGCCTGTGCTGCTTGGCACAGCGGCTGAGCAAGACTCCCTGGATCTCATCGACGCCGTTTGCCCGGAAGCGCTAAATCTCTGCGGTCGGACAAATCTGCTGGAGATTGCAACGCTCGCAAAGGGCGCCACCCTTGCGGTCGGCAACGACACGGGCCCCATGCATCTGATCGCACCGACCGGATGTCCATTAGTGTCTCTTTTTTCCTACGAATCCGACCCCGCCAAGGTCAGTCCACGCGGCAGCGAGATCCAGATCCTTCGGCGCCCTTCGTTGGAGGCGCTAGACCTGGCTGATGTTCTTGACGCCTGCGAGACTTTCCTGTCCCGCGCCCGACCCGACTTCGGTCCGCGTACACAGATCAATCGCAGCAGCTTCGACGGCGTCGACCGTTAAATTACCCATCCAGCTTTTCGGCAGGGTGTGATGATAACCCGGCTGAGTGATAATTTCCTGCAGGCTTTCCGGTGTGCGAACAAACCCACAGTGATCGCCCCATGGTCCGTAGCGCTGCTCGGAACTGGGACCAAAGAGTCCAAGAGTTGGCGTCCCAACCGCCGCCGACAGATGCATCAAGCCGCTGTCATTCCCCACGAAGAAGTCGCAACGCCCGAGACAAGCCGCCGATTGAAGCAGGTCAAGCTTTCCAACCAGGTCAATGACGCGTTCCGTCGGTAAGGCTCTGCGTAGAAGCGCGGCTTGAGCTTCTTCTCCGGGCGCGCCGAAAATCGCCAGCCGCGCGGCGGACAGAGGACTCGCTTCGCTCGTCAAGCGCTGGACTAGATCCACAAATCGATCCGGCATCCAGGTCTTGCCGATCCAGTTCGCTGTCGGTCCTACCGCTAAGATCGGACGATCATTGGGAAGCGTTAGCTCCGCTTCTTTCAGATGATCGTCGCGCAACCAGATTCGTGGTGGAGGCGGGTTGTCCTCCTGACCGATCAAGCGCGCCAGCTCTAGGACGCGCGGCTCGTCGTCTAGTTTGGAGGTTACGATGAGACTTCGGCGGCGGAGCAAAGTCCAAGTCAACTTCGACGCGCGCAGATCCACGACCAGGTCCCAGCGAGTCCCAACCGTCTCACGCCAAAGCCGCAACCAATGCCCCGCCAGAGGACGTTTTTTCATCACCAACAACCGATCGAGTTCCGGCAATGCCGAGAACAGAGGCGCGGAGACGGCGCCGGCCGCAATCGTCACCTGCGCGTCCGGGTGACGCGCGATCAAAGCGGAGAGGATACCGGTCGATTGGACCGCGTCGCCAATACGGCTGGAAGTAATGAACAGGATCTTCATAGCGGGCAGGTAAAAGCACAGCGCACCGGGGCTGACAAGGCCCGCGTTAGAGCTTGTGCCCTAGCGCCCCCCAGCGCAACGCAGGATCGCGCCGCTGACATAGGACGCCTCGTCAGACAGCAGCCAGAGCACTGCGTTAGCGACTTCTTCCGGCGCCGCCGCGCGACCCATCGGAACCACTGGGGCCAAGCGGGCTGCGCGCCCAGGTTCTCCACCAGAGGCATGCAGCTCCGTTTCCGTCAGCCCGGGAGAAACGGCATTGACCCTAATTCCCTCGCCAGTGACCTCCTTGGATAGGCCCAGTGTAAAGCTGTCCACAGCTCCTTTCGAAGCGGCATACCATACAAATTCATTGGGGCTTCCTAATGTGGCCGCGCCGGAGGAGATCGATACAATTGCACCCCCGGCGCCAGCATGCTTGTGCGACATGCGCAACACAGCCTCACGTGAGCAAAGCATAACGCCCATGACATTGATATCGAGCGTCCTTTGCAGAGTTTCGATCTCGGCTTCATCCAACCGACTGATCGTTCCGGTGATCCCGGCATTGTTAACAAGGGCCGTCACCTTGCCTAACGCCGTTTCTGTTTCTTCAAAAAGCCGCGCAACCTCATTCGCTTTCGAGACATCCGCCTGCAGCGCGACCGCCCGGCCGCCTTGGCCAGCAATCTCGGCAACAACCGCCTCGGCGGCTGTTGCATTCGATTGATAGTTGACGCAGACAGCGTAGCCGCGCGCAGCGGCAAGTTTCGAGATCGCGGCGCCGATACCTCTGGCGCCGCCGGTTACAAGGGCGACTTTCGACATTTGATCCTCTAACGTTCGCCAAATGCCATGCAGATTACGGTTTGTCGGCTCCGCAGCAAGCGCGGAAGTGTATCGGTTCAATTTGGCGATAACCGGAACCGAGACCTAAGAGCAGGAGCGGCAAATGGTCTCGAGATCAGCATTGCAGTAAAAAAGCGTAGACGAAGCGGGCAGCGCATGTTTTTTCTCGTCAAGGACTGTTGGCGCTCAGCCGCCCCGGCGCACAAGAAAGAGGAGAACTCAAATGGACGAAGACATCTTCAATATGTCGCTGCGCAAGTTTCTGAAGAAAGTTGGCGTGACCTCTCAGCGCGAAATCGAGCAGGCCGTGCGCGCCGCCATCGAGAATGGCAGCCTCAACGGTCAGAATGCGGTTCAAGCCAAGGTAACGTTGAAAATCGACGCTATCGGCTTGTCTCAGGACATCGATGGCGAGATCAATCTCTCGTAGAGCGAGCTTACGGCTCTTACGGGGCCTGACGCTTTACTTCCACGCTGGCTGCGGTTCGCGCAGCCGGCATGGAAGTTAGACGATAAACCCTCTATTGCACTGTTCCCGGTGGTGGGACCATCTGATTACCGTTCAAGTTTACAGCGCCCTCTGGCGTGAACTCGATCAAATAGTTCGTCACCGAAGGCACCTGATTGCCTGGCTCCGTTTCTCCGGTAGACAGCAACACCATCGCCCCCTGCATGACCTGTTGTTGGGCCTGCGGGTTTTCCAGCGTCTGTGCCTTTTCAAACAACTGCATCAAACCCAAAGCCTGTGCCGTCAGCGTGCCTTCCACACCAATGGGATTGTCCGGGTTGACCAAGAGCGATCCGTCCATTGTCGCCGTGACGGTATCGGACTCGATGGACTGACCGTCCAGCAGGATCGTCGTTCCAGCCTCCTGGAACAACTGCCCGATCTTGGCGCCGAAGGCTTCCAGACGCGGTCCTCCTTGATCGATCTCGTCCGGTGAAGAGACCTCAGACAACAGCACATCGGCTTCCGCGAAGATCGCCTTTACCGGGATACGTTGAACCTTCACAGGCAGAGTCCAGCGACGCGGCAACATTTGAAGCGCAGCATCCATTGCCGGATTCGTCGGCAGCGATACAAAGAAACCGCGGCTCGATATCAAGAGGTCCTGCGTGGCGTGATCGCTGTCCAGGTCCTGAAGTTCAAACCCAAACTGAGAAGCTTCGATCCCGACCTTCACATCAGGGCTGTCATAGGTGAGGTTTTCGATTTCACCGCGCTGAATCAGTCTGGAAAACGATTTCCAGGTAGCGACCATCGTCCGCATCATGGCCAGCTCTGCCTCGGGATCTGCCGCGGCAAGCTCGGTCGTAATGTCCCTCAAGCTTTCCTGCGCCTCAATCATCGCAGTGACGTCATTGGATGAAAACGAGATATCCGTCGTGCTTCGACCGATCCGCAGAACGCCGGCGCCACCGATATCGGCCGAAACATCCCGCAGTGTAAGGGTCAAATCCTGCTCGACCGCATTCGCCTTAGGTTCCTGAAACTCTGATGTACTTGTAAGCTCAGCGATCCGCACGACTGCGCTCTCGATACTCCCGGACGCGGCATCGGGCATCGCGGAATTCAGCGTCATCGTCATGTCCTTGGCGACAAAATCGTACGCAGAAGCGTAGCCCGCACGTGGCGACATAACCCCTTCGAACTTCTCAAGTCCGAGATGGATGACAAGTGAGTCGGCGGAGTCTTCAGGGTTTATAAAGCGGATTTCCTCTGGCACCCGAACTGAGTGAAAGCGATAGTCCCCGTTTTCCAAGGGTTTGACGCGTGCCAGGAAATCACCAAGCACAAAACCCTCCGGCACTTGTCCTTCAGCCGGATCGGCCTCAGCAAGGGTGAGACCGTTAACTGCGACTTCGTACTCGTCGCCAACAGCTGTCACTTCGATTTCATGCTTGAGTTCGACACCTGGATAACCGCCGGTTGCCGACTGTAGGTACCACTCGATACCCTCTTTGATCTTCGCCGCAGCTTCATCCGCAACCGCAGGCACCGGTGCCCACAGCAGTACGGCAATCCCCAAAAGACCGCCGCTCAGACTCCTTCGCACTATTCCGTCTCCCGATAGCTTCTATCACAGCTTTAGCTAGGCACAATCAAAGGGTCGATACAAGTTACAGATGCGTTGAGGAGGGATGGCTGAGAGCCGAAGCAAACGGCCTTCGGCGGATCTGCTCATTGCTGTTTCCAATAAAACAGCTGCCTGACTCCGATCGAATAAGGACTCTGCATCAAGCGTTTACGTCACTCTTCCATCATACCGGAGTCTTAGACATGAAATTGCTTTTTGCGCCTGGCGCTGCCGCTTTGATCCTTGCTAGCGCAGTCTTTTCTACAGACGCAGTTGCAGACAAGGAACTCAGCGCCAGTGCACAGATGGCCGGGCCTGACGGAACGCCAATGGGTATCGTCACTCTGACCCAGATGCCCGATGCCGTCATTGTCCGGGTCGAGGTGATAGGCCTGACACCTGGCGCACATGGGTTCCACGTGCATGAGACCGGTGCCTGCGCGCCTGATTTCGCCTCGGCCGGCGACCATTTTAATCCCCATGGCACGGGACACGGCTTTGCTGGCGCGGGGCCGCATGCGGGCGATCTGCCGAACATCGTCGCTCATGCGGACGGCACGGCATTGGCCGAGTTCGTAACCGACAGCATCTCTCTGGAAAAGTCCGCAAAGGCCAGTCTTTTCGATGCGGATGGCTCGGCCCTCATTGTCCACGCCAAACCCGACAGCTACAGCCACGCCGCAGGCGCTGGTGGCCGGGTTGCCTGCGGGGTCATCGAGCGGCAGTCCTAGCGCTCCGGAGCCTTAGCGTTCATAAAGCGCCGGGGGATGGTTTCCTTCGGCGCTTCCCGACTTCTCGGAGCGAGAGCGTCTCCCTTCCAGGCGCAAGACCTGTCCTCCGTTTCGCGCATGGCGCCATGTTCCCACAGACGTTGATCTCGCCGGGAGAATGTCTATAAGACAGGCACCGCCGCTCCATTGTGACGCGCGGGACAAAACTTACGGCCTTTGTTGCGTCGTTAGATCAAGATCCAAGGGATGAGCATGAACAAAGGCCTGTCGCGACCCAAGAATCAGATCCGTTGCCTGCTGTTGGAAGGCATTTCGCCAACCGCGCGCGCCGTTCTGGAAGGCGCCGGTTACAGCAATATCGAACACCTGTCGACAGCTCTGGACAAGGCAGCCCTGATCGAAGCGCTCAAAGGCGTGCACATGCTGGGCATCCGTTCGCGCTCTCAATTAACCCGCGATGTTCTGCAAGCCGCCGATACGCTGGTCGCCGTAGGTTGTTTTTCGGTGGGCACCAATCAGGTTGATCTTGGAGCGGCGTCACATCGCGGCATTCCGGTCTTCAATGCCCCCTTTTCCAACACACGAAGCGTTGCCGAACTGACCGTCGCTGAAACGGTTATGCTGATGCGCGGTACCTTCGCCAAGTCAGCCGCCGCACACGGTGGTCGCTGGTCCAAGACCGCTCTCGGTAGCCGCGAAATCCGGGGTAAGACGATGGGAATCGTCGGATACGGGAACATCGGCTCGCAGCTTGCCGTGCTGGCCGAAGCTATGGGCATGGCCGTGATCTACTTCGATCACACCGACAAGCTTCGGCACGGCAATGCCGAACCCATGCCCGATCTTAAGAGCCTCTTGGCCCGCGCGGATGTCGTCTCCCTGCACTTGCCGGAAACACCGCAAACCAAGAACCTCTTCGGTGAGGCCGAGATCCGCGCCATGAAGCCAGGCAGCTTCCTGATCAATAATGCCCGCGGCACGCTGATCGATGTGGAGGCCCTGGCGCGCGCTCTGTCCGAGGGCCACCTGGCCGGGGCGGCAGTCGATGTCTTTCCCAGCGAACCTAAATCCAACAAAGAAGAGTTCGTCTCGGCCCTGCGCGGCCTGGACAACGTCATCCTCACGCCGCATGTCGGCGGTTCGACCGAAGAAGCGCAGGAGCGTATTGGCGAAGAAGTCGCCCGCAAGTTTGTGGAGTATTCGGACGTAGGCTCGACTGTCGGCGCTGTCAACTTTCCAGAAGTTCAGCTCAGCCGCGGGTCCTCGGCGACACGTTTTATCCAGGTCCAGCGCAACGAGCCTGGCGAGCTGGGACGCCTCAACGACATCTTTGCCAAACACGACATCAACATCGTCGCTCAGCACTATCAGACCAATGGCGAAATTGGCTATGTCGTATTGGATGCCGAAGGCCGGGTGGACAACGCCTTCGAGATCCTCACCGAAATCCGCACGCTACCGGGCACCATCCGCGCGCGTTTGCTGAATAGAGTCTAGCAGCCTCATCGCTGCAACAAGCGTTGATTTAGGTCTGCGCACTTCGCCCGAAGCGCTTTTTCAGCGCAGCAAAGATCTCGCTGAGAGAGTCACCGAATTTGATTGGCCGGGTTTTCTGCAGCACGCCTTCCGCGCAACCGCAGCCTTCGCTCTGCGCGACGTTCTTCAAATAGAATCGCTTGAAATCGTCTCGGTCGCCGGGTGTGCGGAATGCCAAAGGCCTCTCCCAGTGTTTGAGACTATCCCCGCCGCTCGACCATCAGCTTTTTGATCTCCGCGATCGCCTTGGCCGGGTTGAGGCTCTTGGGGCAGGTGCGGGTACAGTTCATGATGGTGTGACAGCGGTAGAGCCGGAAGGGATCTTCCAGGTTATCCAGGCGGTTGCCGGTATCTTCATCACGGCTGTCTGCGATCCAACGGTAAGCCTGCAGCAGAATGGCCGGGCCCAGATAGCGGTCCCCGTTCCACCAATAGCTGGGGCAGGAGGTGGAGCAACAGAAGCAGAGAATGCACTCCCAGAGGCCGTCGAGCTTCTCACGCTCTTCCGGGCTCTGCAGGCGCTCGCGTTCCGGCGCCGCCGTGGCGGACTTCAGCCAGGGTTCGATCGAGGCATACTGCGCGTAGACATGGGTCAGGTCCGGAACCAGGTCCTTGACCACCGGCATGTGCGGCAAGGGATAGACCTTTACCTCATCATCCACGTCGCTGATGTATTTGGTGCAGGCCAGAGTGTTGGTGCCATCGATGTTCATGGCGCAGGAGCCACAGACGCCTTCGCGGCAGGAACGGCGGAAGGTAAGCGTGGAGTCGGTTTCGTTCTTGATCTTGATCAGAGCATCGAGAACCATCGGCCCGCAGTCGTCAAGATCAACCTGGTAGGTATCGACACTGGGGTTGGCTTCATCGTCCGGGTTCCAGCGATAGACCTTGAAGGTCTTGAGGTTCTTGCCAGAACCGGTGGCCGGGTGCGACTGGCCGCCTTTGGGCTTCGAGTTGGCCGGCAGGGCAAATTCAGCCATCGATCTCTCCTTACGCCTTCTTTTTCTCTGCTGTCAGTTCAACGATAGCTGCTTACAGCGGATCGCGTTTTTCCTAACTCACGAACTCTCAAAATTTGCGTTCGAAATCAGCTCTTCGCTGATTGAGAGGCAGTGAATTTCGAGTCACCTCAAACGCAATCTGCTCTAGTAGACCCGGGCTTTCGGCGGGAAGGTCTGGACTTCATTGGTTAGCGTGCTCAGCTGCACCGGGCGATAAGCAAAGCTGACCTTGCCGTTTTCATCGCAGGCCGCCAGCGTATGCTTCATCCAGTCTTCATCGTTCCGGTCGGGGAAGTCCTCGCGGGCGTGTGCGCCGCGGCTTTCCTCGCGATTGGCCGCCGAAGACATGGTGACTGCCGCCTGGTACATCAGGTTGTCCAGCTCGAGGGCCTCGACCAGATCCGAGTTCCAGATCATGGAGCGGTCCGTGATGCCCATGGAATCGCGCTTGCCCCAAACCTCCGCCAGGCTGTCGACACCTTCCTTCAGGACCTCACCAGTCCGGAAGACTGCTGCGTGGCTCTGCATCGAGCGCTGCATATCAAGGCGGAGCGACGCCGCGGGCAGTTCGCCCTTGGCGTGGCGCGTCTTGTCCAGACGCGAGAGTGCGAAATCCGCCGAGTCCGCCGGCAACGGCCGATGGGTTTCGCCGGGAGTCAGAATCTCGGCGCAGCGTTTGGCCGCGGAACGACCGAAGACCACCAGATCCAACAGCGAGTTGGACCCAAGGCGATTGGCGCCATGGACCGAAACGCAGGCCGCTTCACCGATCGCCATCAGGCCTGGAACCACCGTATTAGCGTCGCCGTCTTTCTCCGTCACCACTTCACCGGTCAGCAAAGCAGGAACGCCACCCATATTGTAATGGCAGGTCGGCAGAACCGGGATCGGCTCCTTGGTGACATCGACACCGGCGAAGATGCGTGCCGATTCGGAGATACCCGGCAGACGCTCATGCAATAGCGCGGGCTCCAGGTGCTCCAGGTGCAGATGGATATGATCTTTCTCGGCGCCGACACCGCGGCCGTCGCGAATCTCCATGGTCATAGCCCGGCTCACCACATCGCGGCTGGCCAGATCCTTGGCGGAGGGCGCGTAGCGCTCCATGAAGCGTTCGCCTTCCGAATTGGTCAGATAACCGCCTTCGCCGCGCGCGCCTTCAGTGATCAGCGTGCCGGCGCCATAGATGCCGGTCGGGTGGAACTGAACAAACTCCATGTCTTGGCAGTAGAGGCCAGCGCGCAATGCCATGCCGCTGCCGTCGCCGGTGCAGGTGTGCGCGCCGGTGCAGGAAAAATAAGCCCGGCCATAGCCGCCAGTGGCCAGAATCACCTGATGAGCGCGGAAGCGATGGATCGTACCGTCGTCCAGATTCCATGCAATCACACCACGGCAGGAGCCGTCTTCCATGATCAGGTCGATCGCGAAGTATTCGATAAAGAATTCGGCATTACGGCGCAGGCTTTGCTGATAGAGCGTGTGCAGCATGGCGTGGCCGGTCCGGTCGGCGGCCGCACAGGTCCGCTGCGCGATGCCCTCGCCGAAACGGGTGGTCATGCCGCCAAAAGGCCGCTGATAGATCTTGCCGTCTTCAGTACGGCTGAAGGGCATGCCGTAATGTTCCAACTCGATGATCGCCGGAACCGCCTCACGCACCATGTATTCGATGGCGTCCTGGTCGCCAAGCCAGTCCGAACCCTTCACGGTGTCGTACATGTGCCAGCGCCAATCGTCCTCACCCATATTACCGAGCGAAGCGGAAACACCTCCCTGTGCCGCGACCGTGTGGCTGCGAGTCGGGAAGACTTTTGTAATGCAGGCCGTTTTCAGACCAGCTTCCGCGAGGCCAAGGGTTGCCCGCAGTCCGGCACCGCCGGCGCCGATCACGACCACGTCATAGGTATGATCGACAATATCGTAGGCAGGGGCAGCGGACGCGCCGTTAGAGGCTGTGTTTCCAGCGGAACTCATGGCTTAGCCCTCGAAAAGCAATGTCAGAACGGAAAGGACGCCAATCAGCGCCAGGACGATGCAGGCGCCTTTGACCAGCACCAGGGTGACGATCTTAAGCGCCTCGCCGTGAATGTAGTCTTCGATCACGACCTGGAGCCCAAGATAGGCGTGATAGAAGGTCGCAACGATCAGCAGGATAAAGAGCGAAGCCGTCACGGGTGAACCGATCCAAGCTGTCATGGCCGCATGGTCGGCGCCGATATGGCTGGCAACGGACGCCACGAACCAGATGGTCAGGGGCACCAGTGCAACGGCTGTCAAACGCTGTGACCACCAGTGAGAAACGCCCTCTTTGGCGGAACCAAGGCCGCGAACCCGGCCAAGAGGAGAACGCAGCGACATCAGATTCCTCCTCCGAAATAGCCGAACAACCAGGAAAGGACAGTTAGAGCGAGACTACCCAATACAACCATCCAACCCGAACGGTATACGTCCGGGAGTTCAAGTCCCATTCCACCGTCCCAGAAGAGATGCCGCACACCATTGCAAAGATGATAAAACAGCGCGAAGGTCCATCCGAAGAGGAACAGTCGGCCAATCCAAGAGCCGATCAGCGTCTGGGCCTGCGCGAAGCTGTCAGGTCCGTCGGCAGCCGCAGCAAGCCAGTAGATCAGCAGAAGCGTTCCAACCGCCAGGGCAACTCCCGTACCGCGGTGCAGAATGGATAAAACCGAGGTCAGCTGCGGCCGGTAAACCTGCAGATGTGGCGACAAAGGCCGGTTGGTGGTCGACATAAATGCTCTTCCCCGCTCGCGGACCCGAAAGACTTCGCTTATAAGGTCCAGACTTTACTGAAGTCTCAATGCCCGATCTGATTTAGACCCCGACACCCCATTAGTCAACTTGGGCCGGGTCAAGAGGTCGTCAAATCTGCTGCAATGCGGCAGGAATGATTCTCACTTGCGTAGGTAGGCAGCACCCAACCACAAAATATAGTGGTTAAGCGGCGTTCCACATATGCTGCAGCGCCCACTCTGTGGATAATATTGTGCATAAATTGGGGATGCCCTGTGAAACAAAAGTCTTTTTATACACAAGATTTTTGAAATATGCGTGACAGCTTTCTTGTAAATCTTGGTTAAAACAGCGAACCTTTTCTTGCACGCGGAAGCGTTGAAACAGTTTCAGAAACGCTCTGACTTGCGGTTTACCGCTGGAATGGCATCTGAAACAGTTTCAAGGACAGAGGTTCCTTCGGGGGTTTTTGTCCGGCGGTCGGGAAGATGTCTTCACGGACGGTCTTTTCGGTGTCGGAGGTGCGAAAGGCTCATGCTTCGTTCTTCCGGTTGGGGTCGCGCTGTCGCCTGGCGGTGGAGCGGTCTTCTTGGCGGATCAGGCTTTCCTTCGGGAAAGCGATTGGGGTCCAGGTGTTGCGAGGCCTAGCGCCGCGTGATGCCGACTGAGCGGAAGCCTTCGGGTGGATGTTCTGGCGGGGCTCTGGATTTGCCGGCCTTCGGGGCGGCGCTGGTTCGGCAGAGTTTCGGAACGCGCCTGCGGACCTCTGGTTCGCGCGCTGGCTGAAGCGCCGGATGATGGGAGGATGAAGTTAGTGCCCTCGGCAGGGTGTGACGGGCTTTCGGGCTCGAGTATCAGGGCTATGTTCGATGTCGGCTTCGCCAGGTCTGATATCCAACGTCCGGATACGCGAACACCCAGCTGCTTTCGGGTGCTGGGCCGCAAGGCTCTCGAAGCGTCGGGTTGTGTTCCTCTGGGGCACTGGCAGTGGGCTCGCCCCCTCTGCACCCGGCGCTTCATTTTATTTTGGCAGCGATATCCGCTCACCCACGAAAACGGAACCTAAACACGGCGAGCCTGCCCCTCGCTGGATATTCGTCCGTGGCCTCACAAGAACGGCTCAGGCTTTGCTATAGCTGTTGCGAACTGAACACGGACTTCATTTCAAGATAAGCGAAATGGAAGGACAACAAACTCAAACCCGCCAGGACGAGAACGGAAAGCGGCAGGAATAAAGGCCGCAGGAAAACTGCCGCTCTCGAACCTGCGCAAGAACCCACAATCGCCGGCCATATGATAAGCATGGCACCCCCCATTGCGGCAGCCGCAATATCCGAAGCTGCTATCGGGAAGGGCGACGCATGAGCGATCGGGACCGCGCGCACGGATACGATCCAATCGTGAAAAAACACCGGATTGAATAGCAACAGGCAAAAACCGGAAGCGCCGTAGTACAGCCCTGACGCCTGACCTTTTCGCGTGACGAGTTTCAGCGCGACCAGAGCTGTCAGCAGCGCAATCAGCGTATATCCGGCTATGCGCAACAACCTCCACTCCGCCTCAAAACTGCCAGAAATATAGGGCTCGTAGAGAAAAAACACCTGGAAGAGCATCGCAGCGGCGATGGCATAAACCCAGATGAAAAGGGAAGAAGGCGCTAATTCCCGTCGCGCTGTGCCGATGGTCAGGATCATGACAGCCGGAAGGAAGGCGTATGCCGACCGCGGAATGGACCATTCGAGGAAGTAAAGGGGCCGGCTGTCGAACAAGCTGCCAGTCACGACGTCATATGCGCTGAACAGAAAAGCATAGAGCGTCGTTTCCGCTAGCGAGGCGTCCATACCGACATCCGTTGGAAGAAAAGCAGGGTCGTGGCTACACGATGATCGGACTCACCGCGGCAACAGCACGGTGTAGTCCAGATCCAGCACGACAGCCGGGTCGTAGCCACCACCTTCAGGTTTGTAGGGGAAATCAGCGCAGTTACAGTCCTTAGTCGCGACAGAGCGCAGGCGAAGCGCACCCAGATCGCTATGGCCCGGAACTTCGAATTTTTCCAGGACCTCGGACCAGACGTAAATCGTGTCACCCGCGAAACTCGGAGCCGTATGAGCGCCGCCATTGATGGCAGCAATCTTCACCGCATTACCAAGACCATTGAAGGACAGGGCGCGGGCCAGGGAAATCACATGGCCGCCATAGACGATACGCTTGCCGAACCGGCCTTCCTTCTCGACATGATGATTGAAATGCACCTTGGCGGTGTTCTGATAAAGCCGCGTCGCCATCTGATGTTCGGCTTCCTCGATCGTCATGGCGTCAACGTGGTCGATCTTTTCACCCACCTCATAGTCGCCCCAACGATGCGGAGCACCGGAAAGCTCGCAATCGAAAGAGTCTAGCTTCATGCCTTGCGGCACAATCAGAGCATCGGCGGGAACCGACTTGGGCAGTTCGGGCACAGTGGGTTCGGGCGCGGGGGAAGCCTGGTCGCGCTTGCGCACCATGACCCAGCGCACATAGTCCAAAACTGTCTCGCCGCGTTGATTGGTGCCGCGCGAATTGACATAGACCACGCCGGTCTTGCCATTCGAGTTTTCCTTCAGACCAATGACCTCACTCACCGTCGAGAGCGTATCGCCAGGATAAACCGGCGCGCCGAATATGCAGTTGGCATAACCGAGGTTTGCGATGGCATTGAGCGAGACATCAGGCACCGTCTTACCGAAGACCACGTGAAAAGCCAGAAGGTCATCCAGGGGCGAACGGGCCAGCCCGAGGCTGCGCGCAAACTCGTCGGAAGACTGCAAGGCAAAGCGTGAACCGTACAGGGCCGTGTAGAGCGCCTGATCGCCTTCGGTCACTGTACGCGGTGTGGCGTGGATCAGCTTTTGTCCGATCTTAAAATCTTCGAAGAAATTGCCTGGATTGGTCTTACTCATACCCACAAAGTTCCCTCACTGGTGCTTTCTTTTCACGCTCAAGCCGCTGACGCGGCGGCGCTCAGTTCTTCAATTTTCTCAGCCAGCGCGACGGTGCGCTCTGCCGATTCTACATGCAGGTTCTCAATCAGCTTTCCATCGACGACCACCACACCCTTGCCCGCCGCCGCCGCCTCCTGATGGGCCGCGATGATCTTCTGCGACCAGGCGATTTCGTCGGAGCTGGGCGCGAATGCCTCGTTTGCAGCCGCAATGGTCTTTGGGTGGATCAAAGTCTTACCGTCGAACCCGAGCTCCCGCCCCTGACGGCAGGAAGCGGCAAAGCCCTCATCGTCCTGGAGGTCAAGGTGAACGCCATCCACCACCGCCAGGCCATGGGCACGGGCGGCCAGTACGCAAAGACTTAAGGACGTCAGCACCGGTAAACGCTCCGGCGTGTGCGCAGCCTGAAGATCCTTCACCAGGTCCGACGTCCCCATGACGAGACAAGACAGACGCGGCGAGGCGCCGGCGATTTCCTCGGCCCTGAGGATACCCAAAGGCGTTTCCATCATGCACATGATGGCCATGGTCGCTGGCGCGCCGGCGTTGGCCATCAGCCCCTCCAGTTCCTGGACCATGGCAGCAGACTCGACCTTGGGCAGCAAAACCGCATCGGCACCGGACGTAGCAATTGCCTTTACATCCGCCTGTCCCCAGGGTGTATCCAGACCGTTGACCCGGACGATAATCTCCCGCGCGCCATATCCGCCCTCAGCGACCGCTTTGGCGATCTGATCACGCGCCAGGTCCTTGGCATCCGGGGCAACCGCATCCTCCAGATCCAGAATCAGCGCGTCCGCCGGCAAACCGCGTCCTTTTTCCAAGGCGCGGGCATTGGAACCGGGCATGTAAAGGACCGAGCGGCGGGGTCTGGCGATCGTCGTCATAGGGCTGTCCCAAAGGCTTCTGTAACCTGAAGAGCACAGACCTTATAAAAATCTCAAAGCGACTTAAAGCAGCAAATGCTGCTATGCAGCATTGGGAATAGAGGCGCTACCAGACCTTTTCGGGCGCGCCCAGAAAGCCCTCGTATTCGATCAGACGCCCGAAGAAGGGCAAGGCCACCTGCACGATGTAATGATACTTGCCGTCCGTCACCCGCTCCCGCGCCATTAAGCGCGGCGAAAAGAAACGTGGCAGGGGTAGTCCCAGGAGCGCGCATTGCTGTAGATGAAAGGTAATGCCGTCTTCATTTCCCTCTAGCCGAATGAAAAGCTTCACCGGCCCAAAACGTTCTAAAAGCATAGGGCCTTCGTCGCCTTCTCCCGGCGCCTTTGCCTGATGGGTGATCAGGATGGAGCCGTTGTAATTGCGCGTGATGCTCTCTACGCCGTCTTTCAGGGTGAAGCTGGTTTCCACCTCAACATCCGAAGCTTCGGCCGGCATTCCCAGGAACGTCGCCAGTAAGCGTCCCGGAAGATGACGGGCGCGGCGAACTCGGCCGCGCCCTCGAGCCGAGTGCCGGCCCTGCACGTTGTGCATGGTCTGAATGACGGCCGGCAGGCGATCGTAATCCTCTCCCAGCACCTCTTTGTAGAGAGGAATGCGATCAACCATGCGCTTTACGGCCTTTCTTTGGACCGAAACGGTGGCGATCTTTCCCGGCATTCCAGAGGCCCAGCAGCGGCGCTGCAACCGCATCGTAGAGAAATTCGGCGACGGCATGGATCCCTGGCAAGCGCACAAACTTCGCAGCCCAGCGATACTTCGGAATAACAGACCAGATCGCCGCCATGGCATCGAGGCCACTTACCAGCTGCCCATGGCTATCGAAAACATAGAGCCGCCGTCGAATATCCTCATCGCTTAAGCCATAGGCTCGTAACGCGGAGCTATCGCCGCTGATACCCTGAAAGGCCAAGGCCAGTCCCTTCCGTTGCGCCTCTTTGCGATAATGCCCAATCTCCCCTTCGCAGATCGCGCAGCCATCGTCGTAGTAAACCCAGCAGATATCCTCGTCGGCTCCTTCCCGCGGATCGCGGTCGTCATGCTTGTTAAGCAGATCGGGCAGAGCCCCCTCCAGATCGGGAAAGCGGAAAACAAAGCCCAAGCCCTCCGCCTTGTGGGGCACCACCTTTTGCCCGGCCACAAAAAGATCGGCGAGTTCACCGAGTAACCTGCGAAGAACCACAGCCGGCAAGCGCAGAAATAGCGGCCGCTTCAGGACTTTGGCCAGACCGTGCGTGAAGGCTGCATTTGTAGCGGGCCGCGGCGCCGTCGCGTTTATCGGCCCTTCGACGTCCACCCGGTCCAACGCAAACAGAATGAGACGCACCAGATCCTGAAGATGGACCCACGACATCCACTGACGTCCGCTGCCCATAATCATCCCGAGCCCCATGCGAACGGGTAAGGCAAGCTGCTGAAAGGCACCCCCTTTTTGACCGAAGACCAGGCCGATCCGCAAAAGGCAGGTCCGGATGCCAAGGCCAACCGCCCGACGGGCTTCGGCTTCCCATTCGACGCAAAGCCTGGACATGAAAACGTCCTGGGAAAGAGCATTTTCTCGTAAGACCTCATCATCGCGCCGACCGTAGTAGCCAATCGCGGAACCGCTAATGAGGACATCAGGCTTCTGTCTAAGCCGCTGCATCAGGGTCATGAGATTGGCCGTCATCTCAACCCGGCTGGCGATCAGTTTCTTACGGCGGCTTTTCGTCCAAAGCCCGCCAAGAAGAGGTTCCCCCGCAAGGTTGATCACGGCATCGACGCGTCGGTCGTCTTCGACTTCACTTAGGCCTCCGATGACCTCTACATGGGGTCCGAAAAGATAGAAGGCCTTCGCGGGGTTGCGGGCCAGAACGATCGGCTTGTCGCCCCGCTCAATCAGTGCCCGCACCAGCGCCCGGCCCACAAATCCCGTGCCGCCGGTCACCAGCACCTGCAGTGGCGCCTGCTTGTATCCAGGCAGGACCGGATGGCGTTTCCATTCGGGCAGGCCCAGCCGCACCACCACCCAAAGATCATAGAATGCCCAAGCCAGCACACCCGCGCCATAGGCCGTCATGATCCAGGAGAGAACGCCGTAGTTCACCGGCAAAAACCCAGTGTCCGCCCGTAGCCACTGAAAAACAGTCGGCAGAAAGAACGCCAGGATCGCGCCGAAATTGATGGCCAAGATTGTGTGAACGATCCTCTCCAGCTTGGGGAGCTTTCGCGTCTGGTCCTCGATCACAAAATCCCAAAGCGTTACAAAAACTTCGATTGCCATAATGAATAGCAACAGCAAAGCCCAAGCGCCGTTCCAACTGTACCAGGCAATGCCGAGGAATATGACGGCATAGAGAAACTCACGGATCGTGTGCAAGACCAGTTCCTGCCGAGCCTCTGGCCGCGAAGAGAGCTTTTGCGTGATCTCATGATGCCAGAGATTGTCGAAGGCCCCAATCAGGCCCTGCACCGCCATCAGTATGAGCGCGGTTTGCATTTCAACCCTCCTCTTCAATGAAACTGCCGTCCTGGTAGAAGTTCTCGCCCAAGAGCGGATGTTCGATGGTCATCTCGAAGCGAAAACGGCCCTCACCGAGATCGCTGTGGGTGACATGCGCCACGCCCGGCGTCAGCCATGACGGAAGACGCAACCGGATCCGCCCCCAGCGCCAAAAGTAATGCTGGCTCAGAAAGTGCAGCGCCTGGTCTTGCTCGTAGACCTTTAGCCGCATGCCAAAACCGCCGCCGACACACTCCAATAGGGCTTTTCCCCGCTCAATGACCTTGGTGGAGGTAACGGTGACCGGCGCCTTACCCGCAAAGAAGTAGCGCCGATCCCAGGCTACGCCGCCCATCGCGTAGTCTTCGTGAACCCGGACCGAAATCGGCACGTCTTCACCTTCATAGGGCGCCAGCGGGGTTCCGATCAGTCGGCATAGCTGCGCCAGAAGGAAGCCCGCAAAGGAGCAACGCACGGTCGCCATAGTGCCGCAGTAGTAGGTGTCCTTTGCTATGGCGGAGGTTCCGAACCGTGCCCGGATCATAGGCGTCAGACGCCGCCAGCCGGCAGCGCCGACCAACGCCTCAAAGCCGTTGCGCGCAATATCATCGGAGATTTCGTCGCAGCACTTCGCTTCGGCACCGACCCGCGGCAGCTCGGTGACAGGCTTGAAGTGGCGGGGAACGGCAATTCCGGCAGTTAAACTGCCTCCTGCAACTGCCGGAACACCTTTTGTTCCCCGCCCTGCATGGCTACTTGCCATCATGCTCTCTCGCCTTCTTTTGTCCTTCATGTCAGTTATTTCTGTAGAAAGAGAAATAACTGAGCAAATTTTTTTACTTCTTTGTCACGAACTTCGCGACCTTCCGGCCCATCTTCATGAGCTTGATGAGGACCGGCTTCGGCAATCTATGCATCTGCTCGTACCAAGTCGAAAGCGTCTCCATAAACTCAAGAACCGAATTGATCCTTTGTTTCACGTCATCTGGCGTTTCCCGGTCCTCCTGCGCTTCTTCGCTGCATTGCCGGAGCATAGTCAGGGTCGGGTCGATCTCTCGCGCCTTTCGACCCTCGGTTATTGTGATCAGCATCTCCCAGAGATCGTCCTTGACGAAGAAATGGTCCCGCCTGTCACCCATAACGTGGGTCCTATGGGCCAGGTTCCAGGTCAGCAGCTCCTTCAGGCTGTTGCTGACATTGGAACGCGCCATGTTCAAGGTGTCCGCTATTTCCTCCGCGGACAGCGGTTTGCCGTGGAGATACAACAAGGCATGCACCTGTGAAACAGAACGATTGACACCCCAGCGGGTGCCCATCTCGCCCCAGTGCAGGACGTACTTCTCCATGACAGGTGTAAGTTTCATTGTTTCTGTTGTTTCTCTTAAGACAGAAATTACGGAATAACCGAACCATACAGATGAAACCGGTACCGAGTCAAGTTCTGTCGCTTTTTGCGCGAAGGACATAATTACACTGCTCAGCACACCCGTCGCTGACGAATAACTGCGTCCCGATAGCTTGAGAGTTGTCCCTGGTCGCTCAATTGGCGAAACTGGTAACATTCACTGGCCGTTGAGGCCGCAACACGAAGCGCGAACCCCAGATGCCGATCCTCTCGATCCAATCTCACGTCTGTTACGGCCACGTCGGAAACTCAGCGGCCGTCTTCCCGCTGCAGCGGCTCGGCTACGATGTCTGGCCCGTCCACGGCCTTCAGTTCTCCAATCATCCTGGGTACGGCGACTGGGCCGGTGAAGTCTTTGCAGCGGGAAAAGTGATCGAATTGCTCGAGGCAATCGAGCGGCAGGGCGCTTTCAAGAGTTGCGAAGCCGTTCTTTCCGGCTATCTCGGAACCGCCGCGCACGGCCGGGCGATCCTGGAAGCGGTCGCCGCCGTCCGGATCGTCAATCCGGACACAGTTTTTCTATGCGATCCGGTGATGGGCGATCAAGAGTCAGGCCTGTACGTCGAACCGAATATCCCTGACTTCATGCGGGAGGAAGCACTCAACTCTGCCGATATCATCACACCCAACCTCTTTGAACTCGGATTGCTTGTCGGTCAGGAGCTCCGAGATACAGAAAGCGCCCGCAACGCCGCGCGAGATCTAATCGATGACCCGGACAACAGGCTGAAGGCGGTGGTCGTGAGTTCCGTGCCTACTTCAAAGGACCAAAAGGCGGAAAAGATTGGAATCCTTGCGGTCACCGAAAGAGACGCGCGCCTCGCGCTGACGCCCAGGTTAGGCTTCGAAACACCGGTAAAAGGCAGCGGCGATTGCTTCTCGGCCTTGTTTCTGGCCGCCTATCTGCACAATGCAAATGACATCGGCCAGGCGCTGCAGGAGGCTGCTGCCGCGCTTTACGCAATCATTGCAGAGACGCATCGGCGTGGGGCCGTTGAGCTCTGCCTCGTCGAAGCACAGGCGCAAATCGTGCACCCGCCATTGGAGCAGGTGGAGTTGATCGCCTTACCGGATTGACGCGACGCAGGACTTGGCACAAAACACCTAGCGGCGGTACAAAAAGAAAGAAAGAATATGACCGAACTGCACGACTTTATCGACGGCCTGCCGAAAGCCGAACTCCATCTGCATATCGAGGGTACGCTGGAGCCCGATATGATGTTCGCGCTGGCACAACGAAATGGCATCGGACTGCCCTATGCGTCTGTCGACGATCTCCGTGCCGCCTATCGCTTCAAAAATCTGCAGGAGTTTCTGGACCTCTATTATCAGGGCGCACAGGTCCTGATCACCGAACAGGATTTCTACGACCTGACTGCGGCCTATTTGAAGCGCGCTCATCAAGATAAGGTGCTGCACGCAGAAATTTTCTTCGACCCTCAGACCCATACGGACCGAGGCATCGCTTTCGAAATCGTCATCAACGGCATTGCGCGCGCCATGGAGGACGCGGAGCGAGATCTGGGCATAACGTCCGAGCTGATCCTCTGCTTCCTGCGCCACCTGAGCGAAGAGGCGGCACTGGAGACCTTCGCAGCCGCACTGCCGCACCGCGAGAAGATCATTGGTTTCGGATTGGATTCTTCCGAGAAAGGCCATCCGCCGGCTAAGTTCCAGCAGGTTTTCAAGTTGGCCAAGGACGAGGGCTTCCGGCTGGTCGCGCATGCCGGCGAGGAAGGTCCGCCGGACTATGTCTCCGGCGCATTGGATCTCCTGCAGGTCGACCGGATCGACCATGGCAACCGTGCGCTGGAGGACCAGGCTTTGGTTGAACGTTTGGCCCACGAAGCCATGCCGCTCACGGTCTGTCCGCTTTCCAACCTCAGTCTGGCCGTGGTCAAAGACCTCGCGGATCACCCGCTGCGCCGCATGCTCGATGCTGGTTTAAAGGCAACCCTTAACTCTGACGATCCGGCCTATTTTGGCGGCTATGTGAACCAGAATTACAAGGCGGTGCAAACGGCTTTGGACCTGTCGAAAGAGGACTTGGCTCTGCTTGCGCGGAATTCCTTTGAAGCCACTTTTCTTCCTGAAAACCGCAGAGCGGACCTTCTGAAGCAGCTCGACGCCTATCTTTCACAGAACTAGCTGCCGGGCGGCCAGTTACCGGCACGCTTGTCGACAACTGCCGCCTCCAGATCTGCGCGAACCCGATTGAACTCAGGATCCCAGTCCCCAGCCGTCCTTTGCCGGTAGAGCTTCATCGAGGGATACCAGGGGGTGGTTTCGCCGTCGCCCCGGTAGAGCCAGTAGGTCGCCTTGTTCAGAAGGTTCCAGATAGGGCGTCCCAGAGACCCGGCCAGATGCGCCACTGAGCTATCGGTCATAATCACGAGATCCAGCGCCTCAATGACGGCAGCCGTTTCTGCGAAACTATCAAGTTGTTCTCCGATAGCCGTAATCACCCCGCTAGCGCCGGCGGTTTCCAGATCCTCAGAACGGGGGCCCTTCTGCAGACTATAGAGGTCCACGCCTGGCACTTCAGCGAAGGGAAGAAAGCGCTCCACGCCGACCGCGCGCTTGCGGTTGCCCTTAAAGGTGACGCTGCCCGACCAGACGATCCCAACCTTAAAGCGCGCATCGTTGCGTAAAAGGATCTTCGCTTTTTGACGCGCATAGTCAGGAATATGCAGGCCAGCCAGCGCCGGCAAATTCTCGTCGGTAACGCCAAAGATTCCGGGCAACGACATGATCGGCACTTCGAGGTCGTAGTCGCCTGCCGCTTCGCCGGGTTCGACCATCCGGTCAATGCCATCGATCTCCGAAAAGAGATCCTGTAATGGCGTCTTACATTCCAGGATCACCTGACCCGCATCCGGACCATGACCGGCGCGCGCCTTCACCAACGGAATAAAGCGGCTGGTCAAGATTGAATCGCCGAATCCCTGCTCGGCAAAGATCAGGAGCTTCTTGCCCTCGAAGCTCTCACCCTTCCAACGCGGCACCTCAACAGGTCGTTGTGGCAGATCGCCGGTCTTCCAGCGCGTCTCATAAGCTTCCCAGCCCTCGCGGAACCGACCCAGATGCAACAAAGCAATGGCCCGGTCCCACTGCGGGTGCGCTGCTTCTGGGTCTAGCGCAATAGCGGCTTCCAGTTCGACTATGGAACGCTCGTAAAGCGCTGCCTCTCGCAGGGCAATGCCGTAGTTGTAGCGAATATTGAAATCATCTGGCTGTGCTGCGGCTGCCGTCTGATGCGCTTCCAGAGCTTCATCAAGGCGGTCCATATCTTTAAGCGCATTGCCCAGGTTCCCCGTGATACCGGGATCGCCTGGCGCAATTTCAAGTGCCCGTTTATAGGCAATCACCGCCGCGGCGAAATCGCCCTTGGTGCGTAGGGCAACACCCAGGTTGCCCCAGACACCGGCATGCCCGGGCGCCATCTGGAGAATCTTGCGGTAAGCGACGATAGCAAGATCGATTTTCCCCTGCCGGTGCAGGGCTGCCGCCCGTTGAAACAACTGATCGGGCGTAACCTCTTGCGCGCTATCGCTCGCCATCTGGACTTTCTTCCTGGAACAACTAAACCGGCGGCTGCCAATCTACGGCATCGGGCTGCCGCCGGTTTTCTCGTGGGACGAAGACCTTAACTCAAGTGCTCCTTCACCAGAAGCTCGGCAATCTGAACTGTATTCAGGGCCGCACCTTTTCGCAGATTGTCGGAGACCACCCACATGGAAAGGCCGTTTTCAACCGTCGGGTCGGTTCGGATCCTGCTGACGAAGGTCGCATCCTCACCGGCACACTCGGCCGGGCTGACATAGCCCTCATCCTGGCGGTGGTCGATCACCGAAATCCCCTCCTGCTCGCGCAGAGCGGCACGGGCTTCTTCGACCGTGATGGGGTTCTCGAACTCCATAGTCACCGCCTCGCTGTGGCCGATGAAGACAGGGATACGCACACAGGTAGCGGTCAGCTTGATGGCCGGATCGAGAATCTTCTTTGTCTCGACCATCATCTTCCACTCTTCCTTCGTGTAACCGTCCTCCATGAACTTGTCGATGTGCGGGATAGCGTTGAAGGCGATCTGCTTGGTGAACTGCTCGCGCTTGATCGGGTCGTTCACGAAGATCGCCCGGGTCTGGTTGAAGAGCTCGTCCATGCCGTCCTTGCCGGCGCCACTGACGGCTTGGTAGGTCGAAACCACCACGCGCTTGATCTTCGCCAGCTCGTGCAAGGGCTTGAGCGCTACCGTAAGCTGGATGGTCGAGCAGTTGGGGTTGGCGATGATGTTGCGCTTCGTGTAGCCAGCCAGTGCTTCCGGATTGACCTCCGGCACGATCAGCGGCACGTCCGGATCCATGCGGAAGTGCGAGGTGTTGTCGATAACAACGGCCCCGGCCTGCGCCGCTTTCGGCGAGTACTCGGCAGAGACCGACGCGCCCGGCGACGAGAGAACGATATCGACACCCGCGAAATCGAAAGTGGCCAGGTTCTGCACTTTCAGGACATCGTCCTCGCCGAAGGAGACCTCGGTCCCCGCCGAACGCTCGGATGCCAGCGCAATGATATCGGACGCAGGAAACTTACGTTCCCAAAGCGTCGTTAGAATTTCCCGGCCAACAGCGCCCGTAGCACCGACAACCGCAACCTTATGTCCCATGATGATTGCCTATCAACTTGATCAATCTCGATTTCCGGCGTTGAATTAAGCGGGATCGAGCAAATATGCAAGGTAACCGGTGAGCGAAACCCTGCGAGAGGGCAAGAAACTCGCCGGAAAGTGAAGAAGACCATGGCTGAACGCAGTCCCGACTATCAGGCTTTCTGGCCGCGCTATCTGGCCGAACACAGCAAACCCGGCACCCAGGTGCTCCATGCCATCGGCACGGGTCTGGGTCTGATTTTGCTGGCCGTTGCGATCATCACCACCAACTGGTGGCTTCTGCCGCTGGCCCTGGTCGCGGGCTATGCCTTCGCCTGGGTTGCTCATGCCACGGTCGAGCGGAACACGCCCACGACCTTCACCCATCCCTGGTGGTCGTTTATCAGCGATTTCCGCATGTTCGCGCTGTTTTTGACAGGCCGACTGGCCCGCGAACGCGCACGCTACGGTCTTAACTAGATCATTTTCGAAAATCCTCATTCCGTTTCGGTCCGCTTATGCATCTGTGGCGTAACGGGCCAAAAAAAGAGCCGCCTCATGGGCGGCCCGTTACCAATACCCTGAAGCGCAGTGGTCAGTTCGTCGAAGTCTCCGGTTTCAGAGTCATCGGCGCTGAGCCAGTTGTGCTGGTGGTAGTGGTCGGAATCAAAGTCTGCGCGGTCTGCGTTGCTTCGCTCTGCGCGGTGGTCATTCCGCTGCAGGCGTAGACCGCTGCAGGTGCTGCCAGGAACGCGACCAGAGCAAAAGCGGCCGCAAAAACTGCAACTTCCTTTTTCATCTCTCAGTCTCCTTTTGGCTTCGCAACTGCAACAAGACTACGCGTGATCGCCATTGACGTCAAACGGCCTTTACGCCGCCAGGCTGTCGAGTGCCCCCAAAACGGCATCACCCATACCCGTGGTCGAGACCAGGTTTGAGCCCGGGGCGATGATATCGCCCGTGCGTTGACCGTCGTTCAGGACCTTCTTGACCGCGTTCTCGATCAAATCCGCATCGTCACCCAGATCGAAGGAATAGCGCAGCATCATGGCAAAGCTGAGCAGGGTCGCAAGCGGATTGGCCTTGTCCTCACCAGCGATATCCGGCGCGGAGCCGTGGACCGGCTCATACATGGCCTTGCGGCGGCCCGTCTCATCGACATCGCCCAACGAGGCTGAGGGCAGCATACCCAGAGAGCCGGTCAGCATAGCGGCGGTGTCAGACAGCATGTCTCCGAAGAGATTGTCGGTGACAATCACGTCAAACTGCTTGGGTGCGCGCACCAGCTGCATGGAACAGTTATCGGCATACATGTGCGAAAGCTCGACATCGCTGTAATCAGCGGCGTGGAGCTTGGTGACCTCATCGCGCCAGAGCACGCCGGACTCCATGACATTGGCCTTCTCCACCGAGCAGACCCGGTTATCGCGCTTACGCGCCAGGTCGAAGGCAACGGCAGCGACCCGCTTGATTTCCGAGGTGGTGTAGACCTGGGTATTGATTCCCCGGCGCTCACCGTTGGGGAGATCCTCGATCCCGCGCGGCTCGCCGAAGTAGACGCCTCCAGTGAGTTCACGCACGATCATGATGTCGAGGCCGGAGACAATCTCTGGCTTCAGGGTCGAGGCATCCACCAGCGCGTCGAAGCAAAGGGCAGGCCGCAGATTGGCGAAAAGCTGCATTTCCTTGCGCAGACGCAGCAGGCCGCGCTCCGGCTTGATGGAGAAATCCAGATTATCCCACTTCGGACCACCGACCGCACCCAACAGCACAGCGTCGGCATTCATGGCCTTTTCCATGGTCGCATCGGTCAGCGGAACGTTATGAGCATCGATCGCCGCACCACCGACCAGGTCTTCCTCGAGATCGAAGCCGACCGCCTGGCGCTTGTCGAACCAGTCGACCACCCGGCGCACTTCGCGCATCACCTCGGGGCCAATGCCGTCACCCGGAAGAACCAAAAGCTTTTTGTTGGAAGCCATGCGTCAGAGTTTCCCCACATTAAAATGCTGTCTACGCCGGGACCATTCGATCCAGACCGGCGTGGTTTAAGGATCAGAAAGGCTTAGAGCCAGGGCTGCGAAAGCTTCCGCTGATCTTCGAAGGAATCGATCTTCTCGCCCTTGGCCATGGTCAGGCCGATGTCGTCCAGGCCGTTCATCAGGCAGTGCTTGCGGAAAGCGTCGATCTCGAAATTGATCGTGCCGCCATCGGGACCGGTGATTTCCTGCTTTTCCAGATCGACAGTAATGACCGCATTCGAGCCGCGCCCGGCGTCGTCCATTAGCAGGTCCACCTGCTCCTGCGGCAGAGCGATGGGCAAAATGCCGTTCTTGAAGCAGTTATTATAGAAGATATCGGCGAAGCTCGGCGCGATGATGCAGCGGATCCCGGCGTCCAACAGCGCCCAGGGCGCATGCTCGCGGGAAGAACCGCAGCCGAAGTTGTCGCCCGTCACCAGGATCTGCGCGTCTTTATAGGCCGGTTGATCCAGGACGAAGTCCTTGGCATTGCCGTCTTCGTCCGTGCGCAGTTCGAAGAACAGGCCCTCACTTAGACCGGTGCGCTTGATGGTTTTCAGGAACTGCTTCGGAATGATCATATCGGTGTCGATATTGACCAGAGGCAGCGGCGCGGCGGTGGCGGTCAGTTTGTCGAATTTATCCATGACTTTTTCTTTCCTATTCCGCTCGGCGTTTAGTCCAGTTTCCGCACATCGGTCAGATGGCCGGTCACTGCGGCGGCAGCGGCCATGGCCGGGCTGACCAGGTGAGTGCGACCACCGCGGCCCTGACGACCTTCGAAGTTCCGGTTCGAGGTCGAGGCACAGCGCTCGCCGGGTTTCAGCTTGTCGGCATTCATAGCCAGACACATGGAGCAGCCAGGCTCGCGCCAGTCGAAACCGGCCTCGATGAAGATCTTGTCCAGCCCCTCTTCCTCCGCCTGGTTCTTGACCAGGCCTGAGCCGGGCACAATCATCGCCCGCACGTTTTCGGCCACTTTGCGACCCTTAGCCACGGCAGCGACGTCGCGCAGATCCTCGATCCGACCATTGGTGCAGGAACCGATGAAGACGGTATCGACAGGCACCTCGCTGATCGGCGTGCCGGCAGTCAGGCCCATGTATTCGAGAGAGCGTTCCATGGCGGAGCGTTTGTTGTCGTCCGGTGCAGTATCGGGCGCCGGGACGGCTGCGGAGACCGGGATAACATCTTCCGGGCTGGTGCCCCAGGTCACCTGCGGCTCGATATCCTCAGCCTTAAGCACGATTTCCTTGTCGTAGGTCGCGCCTTCGTCGGACGGTAGGGTCTTCCAATAAGCCAGGGCCTGTTCCCAGGCGCCGCCTTTAGGCGCCATCGGCCGGCCCATGATGTATTCGAAGGTCTTCTCGTCCGGCGCGATCAGGCCGGCGCGGGCGCCACCCTCGATCGACATGTTACAGACCGTCATACGGCCTTCCATGGAGAGGTCGCGGATCGCCTCACCGGCGTATTCGATCACATACCCAGTGCCTCCAGCGGTCCCGATCTTTCCGATGATCGCCAGCACCATGTCCTTCGCGGTCACGCCGAGCGGCAATTTGCCCTCGACCGTGATGCGCATGTTCTTGGCAGGCTTCTGGATCAGGGTCTGGGTCGCGAGCACATGCTCGACCTCGGACGTGCCGATACCGAAAGCCAGCGAGCCGAAGGCCCCGTGGGTCGCGGTGTGACTATCGCCGCAGACAATGGTCATACCCGGTAGAGTGAAGCCCTGCTCCGGCCCGATGATGTGCACCACGCCCTGGCGCACATCGTCCATGCCGAAAAGCGGCACCCCGAACTCATCGCAGTTCTTGGAGAGCTGTTCCACCTGGATCCGGCTTTCCTCGTCGGAAATGCCGTTGGCGCGCCCTTCGGTCGGGACGTTGTGATCCGGCACGGCGAGAGTCGCCTCGGGCCGCCGGACTTTGCGGCCGGTCATGCGCAGGCCCTCGAAGGCCTGGGGGCTGGTGACCTCGTGGACCAGATGCCGGTCGATGTAGATCAGGCAGGTTCCGTCGTCTTGCCGGTCGACCAGGTGGCTGTCCCAGATCTTATCGAACAGAGTGCGGGGTGCGGACATCGTACTTCTTCCTTCTTGGACCCGACTTTAGCGCAGGCCACTCTCCCTCGTCAGACAAGGCGCTCAAACCCCACAAGGGGCGGCCCACCTCAGGCCCAGGCGCGCTTTAGTCTCACGCAATTCTTCTTGAGGCGCCGGAGAATAGCCACTTCACCCCGGCGGGAAAAGTCTTACTGTCGCGCTTTGGCGCATAGCAGGCATTCGCGTAGGTGAGCGAATGCGCTGGCTTAACAGTGCCAAAGCCGAGGACTTGGCAATTCCGCTGCGGCCCAAATCTTGTCGCGAACGAAAACCCTGTGAGCCGCTCTTCTACACGGCGCGCCTATAGGTTGTGAAATCCAAGAAAATACGCCATGTAAATTTAGGACAGAAAGACCACTGCTGGAAACGACCACTTTTTCACCGGGGCCTTAGGTATGAAGCGCGTGATGATCGTGGGCGGCCCCGGTTCGGGCAAAAGCACACTGGCACCGTTATTGGCTGCGCGTACAGGCCTGCCAGTGGTGCACATGGACCATGTTCATTGGAAACCCGGCTGGGTCCCCCGGAGTCAGGAAGAGAAGGACCGGCTGACCCGAGAAGTCCATGCACGGGAGGAGTGGATCTTTGAAGGCGGGCATTCGCGGACCTACCCCGAGCGGCTGGAACGTGCAGACACCTTTATCTGGTTGGATCTGCCACTTTGGCTGAGGATCCCGCGGGTCATCTTCCGAACCTTCCGGGATCTGAACCGGCAACGCCCAGATCTCCGGGAAAACTGTCCAGAGAGGCTTAACGCCGAGACGGTCACTTTTCTCCTGTTTATCTGGCGTACCCGTCACAGCTCGCGGGAGAAACATCGCAGGATCGCCGAAGCGCCGCCACCGCATTTGCGCGTGATCCATCTGCGAAACGCGAAAGACGTGCGCTCCTTTTTGGAAACGCTATAGTTCCCCCGGTAGCGGATACGAAACCCCCAAAAGCGCTTCGTTTCGGCTTTCCCTCGATTGGAAAACACATGTTCGAAAGCTTTACCCAGGAACGCGTCAATACCGGCGAAGTCGAAATCAATCTGCGGCGGGGCGGAAACGGGCCACCGTTGCTGCTGCTCCACGGTTATCCGCAGACTCATGTCATGTGGCACGGCGTAGCTCCCTTGCTGGCGCAGAACTTTACCGTGGTCTGCGCCGACCTAAGGGGTTACGGCGACAGCGGAAAGCCAGCGGGCACAGCGGATCACGCCAACTATTCCAAGCGGGCTATGGCGGCGGACATGGTGCGCGCGATGGAACATCTCGGCTATACGCGCTTTCGGGTTGCCGGGCACGACCGGGGCGGGCGGGTCACGCATCGGCTTTGCCTTGACTGGCCCTATCACGTGGAGCGCGCGGCGGTGCTGGACATCGTGCCGACCCACAAACTCTTCGCCACCACCAATCAGACAGTGGCCACCGGCTATTATCACTGGTTCTTCCTGATCCAGCCGAACGGTCTGCCCGAACGCATGATCGGCCAGGATCCCGACTATTACCTAAAGGAAAAACTCGGGCGCTGGTCGGCGCTGAGCGAGCACTTCGCGCCGGAGGCCGTGGAAGCCTATCTCAAGGCTTTCCGTGACCCGGCCTGCATTCACGCGACCTGCGAAGATTACCGTGCGGCAGCCTCGATCGATCTGGAGCACGATGAAGCGGACATGGATAAGAAAATCGATTGTCCCCTGCTGGTTCTCTGGGGCCTGCGCGGTCTGATGCACAAGAACTACGACGTACCCGCCACCTGGCGGGAGCGGGCCAGCGACGTTACTGCCAAGGGCATCGACTGCGGCCACTTCATCCCGGAAGAACGGCCTCTCGAGACCCTCGATGCCCTCGCCAACTTCTTCGCTGAGTGACGTCCGACCGCCTTACGGAAAAACTGGCGACGAAACCTGCGTTTCTCAGGTGACAAGGAGCTTTAAACCCCTCTATGATTGAATGGTTGCGCTTACGATGAACCTATAAGTTTAACCATAATTAATGAGCTTGTTCCTTGCCTTTTAAAGATCCCCAGACGGAAATGGCCGGCGGCGCGCCGAGCGATACAACTCAAAGCAGCGGCAATCAGAACGCGGGGCAGTTCGCAATTTACGATGGCACTGCCGGTCCAATTGCCAAGATCGCAATCGTCAACGCGGTTCTTGGGCTTCTGACCCTCGGCATCTACCGTTTCTGGGGCAAGACCCGGATGCGCCAGTATCTCTGGAGCCGCGTAACCGTGCTCGGCGACCGCCTCGAGTACACCGGTACAGCGAAAGAGCTGCTGCTAGGTTTCCTGGTGGCGGCAGGGATTATGATCCTTATCTCAATCGGCTTTGCCACCCTGTCCTTCTTAGCGGGCATAGGCACGCTGGCAGTAGCCCTTCAAACTGTTTACGTGATTGGTATCTATTTTCTCATATTTTTCGCGGTCTACCGGGCGCGCCGATACCGCCTAACCCGCACGCAGTGGCGCGGCATCCGCTTTGGGCAAACAGGCAGCGGACGCAGTTATGCCCTGCGCGCCATGGCGCTCCTGCTGCTGACGGGCATCACCTTGGGCCTATGTTATCCCTACATGCAGACGCGCCTTCAGGAATACCGGACCAACAACACCTGGTTCGGAAACCGTAATCTTGTTTTTGACGGCCAAGCCTATGATCTTTTCTGGAAATGGGTGTTGGCGCTGATCTTGGCCATTCCAACAATTTATGTCTCGATCCTCTGGTACAAAGTCACCGAGTTTCGCTATTTCGCATCTCGCACCCGGTTCGGCGCGCTAAAATTCTCGAGCACGCTCTCTACCGGGCGGATGTTCATGATATGGTTGCTGTACGGATTCAGCTTTTCAGCGCTTTACGTCGTGTTGGTTGCAGGAATCATAGGGGCAATGATTGGTACTGGAGGCTACGAGAGTTTTGATCCCAATGGGCCACAGCCAGAGTTAAGAGATCTTCCAACTAGCACAATAGCTACCATAGTCTTCCTCGGCCTTTTGTTTGTATCGATGCTCAATGCACTCTACTTTATCATGTTCCTGCATCCGATTATCAAAGCGGTTAGCCAGACCCTGATGGTCGAAGGCACGATAGATCTGGACCAGATCAAACAGAGCGACCAGGAACGCGGGGGTCGCGGCGAAGGCTTTGCCGACGTGCTCGATGTGGGCGCTGTTTGATTGCTGAGTTAACAGAGATGGATGCGTCGCCCTGATGGAGTACGCGGGCAGCTTCAACGACGGTCAATCGGCGAATCGTCATGACGTTACTGTCAGCCTGAACGAGACCGGCCTGACCATAACGAGCGCGGCATTCCCGCGCCCCATTGTTTGGCTCTATGAAGAACTTGTTGCGGTTGACGATATCACGAAGCAAGTACCCTTCCGAATAGGCTGCAGCACCGCCGAAGATGCGCGCCTCACGCTCAGCGATCAAAGGGTGCTAGCAGACTTCCGCACACACGCGCCGCAGCTATTCGGCCCAACGGCCAGTAAACGCTTGCGTAACGCCGTCTTGGCGGTGGCCGCAACGGCCTTCCTGGCCGCCGGCTTGTGGTTCGGCATCCCTCTTGCCTCTCGCGTGGTGGCGTCGATCATACCGATCTCGTGGGAGGTCGCTCTATCCGATCAGTTCGCCGACGACATCGTCAGCGAATTCGCCTCTATGACTGATGATTCACCCAGAGTCTGCAGTAATCGCGAGGGTGCCGCGGCACTTGACAGACTGGTGGGTGAACTGGCTGCCGCCGGCGGGAGTCCTTACGATTTTAACGTACAGGTCATCGACGGTAAGCTGAACAATGCCTTCGCCATGCCGGGTGGCCGAATCTTTATCTTCCGCGGCCTGCTGGACTTCGCCCAGACGCCGGATGAGCTGGCGGCGGTTCTGGCCCACGAGATGGGTCACGTCACGCTTCAGCACGGCACCCGGGCCATCATCCAGGGACTGGGGATCAGCTTCGTTTTTTCCGTTCTGATCGGGGACGTGGGCGGCGGCGTAATCGCGGCGGCCGGCGAAATTCTTCTGCGCATGTCCTACAGCCGCGAGGCAGAAAGCGAAGCAGATCGTTCCGCGATCGAGCTTTTGCAAAAAGCTGGCTACCGTTTCAAGGGCCTCTCAAGCTTCTTCGAACGCATATCCGAGGAAAACAAGGGACTGCCGCCAAGCCTGCAAATCTTCTCAACTCACCCTTCAGACGAGAAGCGCGCAGCTCTGACAAGAGGTTTGTCGGACAGCGGCCGTCCTGCCTTCAGTGACGCGGAGTGGCAGGCGGTCCAGAATATCTGTACGCAGTAAGGCTTCAACCTTCTAAGAGCGACAGACGACAAAACCCGCGATCTCCTTTGAGATGCGGGTTCGTCTCTAGACCAATGCCGCCGCGGCTGCCTTTACAGCCAAGGCAGAAGCAGATCTATCAGGCTTAAGCCTTCGCAGCCTTGAGAGCGGCCTTCTGGGCGGCCTTGGCGTCGGCAGCGACCTGACGCTCGGCGGCAGCGGCCTTACCGGCTGCACCCGTGGTCTTCTCGGCGATACGCGCGGACTTACCGCGACGGCCGCGCAGGTAGTAGAGCTTGGAGCGGCGGACGTCACCGCGGCGGACCAGCTCAACGGAAGCCAGGCGTGGGCTGTAAAGCGGAAACACACGCTCGACGCCTTCGCCGTAGGAGATCTTCCGGACCGTGAAAGAAGACTGCAAACCGCGGTTCTTGCGGGCAATGCAGACGCCTTCAAAGGCCTGGATACGCTCACGCGTGCCTTCGATGACCTTCACGTTGACGCGGACGGTATCGCCGGGAGCAAAATCCGGCGCGGCACCCTTGGCGCTCAGCGCAGCGACCTGCTCTTGTTCGATCTGCTGGATCGTATTCATCGCTCTCTTCCTTACTCTTCCTCGGCACGGGTCATACCGCGCGCTTCATTTCTTCGCTTCCAGGTACCGCGCCCATAAATCGGGCCGCCGCGCCTTGGTAATTTCTTCCGACTGTGCCAAGCGCCACAGGCGTATATTGTCATGATGCCCCGACGTCAAGACCTCAGGCACCTCGCGCCCCTGCCATTCGGTCGGACGCGTGTAGAGGGGATATTCCAGCAACCCCTCTTCAAAGGACTCCTCGCGCGAGGAGTTATCGTTTCCCATCACCCCGGGCAGAAGCCGTATCACGGCATCCATCAGCACCAGGGCCGCCGGCTCACCGCCGGATAAAACATAGTCGCCGACACTGACTTCGACGATGTTACGGGCGTCCAGCACCCGCTGGTCCACCCCCTCATACCGGCCGCACAACAGCGTCGCACCCGGTCCGGCCGCTAAATCCCGGACCATATCCTGGTCCAGAAGCCGCCCGCGGGGCGAAAGATACAGCAGCGGCCCCGGCCGATCCTCGACCGATGCCAAAGCGGCATCTACGACGTCAGGCCGCATAACCATGCCTGCGCCGCCACCAGAGGGCGTATCATCGACGGAGCGGTGTTTATCGCGCGCAAAGCTGCGAATGTCCACCGTTTCCAGCGACCAAAGCCCCGATTTCAAGGCCCGTCCCGCCAGCGACTGCCCCAATGACCCGGGGAACATCTCCGGGTAGAGGGTCAGCACCGTAGCAGCCCAAACCTGACTTTCCTGCGACGCAGTGTCCTTCACCTTGCCGCCTCTCTCTCAAGCGGGCCACGCAGCCCGGCTCAATCAACCCGGCGCGATCAAATTGAGCCGGCTTCGCCCGTTTCCACTTCTTGCGGCGGGTCGACCACGACCCGGCCACCTTCTATATCCACCACCGGCACCACCTGCCTGGTGAAAGGCAGAAGCCAGGATTTACCCCCGCCAGCCTCTTCACCCGGCAAAACCTCGAGCAGATCGCCGCCGCCGAAGTTGTGCATGGCCTTGACCGTTCCCAGCAAAGCCCCGGAAGAGTCTTCCACGCGCAGACCGATCAGATCGGCGTTGTAGAACTCTTCCTCATCCTCCGGTTCCGGCAAGGCGTCGCGCGACACGTATAGCCGGGTGCCCTGAAGAGCCTGGGCCTGATCCCGGTCCCCAACACCCGCGATGGATACCAGGACCGCGTTCTTAACCATACCCTTGACTGTGACTTCAAAGAACCGCTGTCCTTTTTCGTCACTCAGAGCGCCGTAGGTTCCGACATCCAGCGGATCGGCGGTAAAGCTCTTGAGCTTTACCAGACCCCGGACGCCATGCGCACCAGCCACAACGGCGAGACAGACCCTGTTTTCCGAGCCGGTCATGGCGCGCAAACCTCAGATCCCGCCAGTCAGCCTTCCGCAGCTTCCTCAGCCGGGGCTTCCTCTGCAGGAGCCTCTTCAGCCGGAGCTTCGGCAGCGGCCTTGGCAGCTTCTTCAGCTTCGCGCTTGGCTTCCGCTTCCATGGCCAGACGCTCCTGAGCCTTGGCTTTGGGCTGATTCTTCTTGGTCTGGTTCGGAATCGCCGGCGTCGCATAGAGATCGTTGGCTGCCAGGATGCGGGCCACGCGATCCGTCGGCAGCGCGCCGACCGACAGCCAGTGCTTGATCCGGTCTTCGTTGAGCTTCACCCGATCCGGATGATCTTTCGCGACCATCGGGTTGTAGGCGCCGACTTTTTCGATGAAGCGGCCATCGCGCGGGCTGCGCGTGTCAGCCACAACAACACGGTAGTAAGGACGCTTCTTGGCACCGCCACGGGCCAAACGGATTTTTACGGACATGGACTTTCCTTCTACTCTTATCTTTTCAACCGGTTGGTCTGTTTCAATTCTTCGAACCGGCCGTCATGAGACAATCTCGTTAACCAGTTTGCTTACTGGGGGAACCCGCCACCGGGCGGCATCAAGCCTGACAAGCCCTGACGCATCAGGCCCTTTTTCCCCATCTTCTTAACTTTCTTCATCATGCGGTTGGCTTCCTGATACTGCTTCAGGAGCTTGTTGATTTCCTGCACCGTGGTGCCGGAACCGCCCGCAATACGGATCTTTCGGCTCGCCTTGATCAGCTCCGGCTTTGCGCGCTCCTGCGGTGTCATAGAAGACAACATCGCGAGCTGGCGCTTCACCAGACTGTCATCGAGCTTGGCATTCTGCATTTTGGCCATCTGGGCCTTGTTCATGCCGGGCAGCATGTTCATCAGGCTCGAAAGGCCGCCCATCTTCTGCATCTGCTTGAGCTGCGAGGCAAGGTCGTCCAGGTCGAACTTGCCCTTCTGCATCTTCTTCGCGAGCTTCTCGGCATCTTCCTGCTCGATGGTCTCAGCGGCCTTTTCGACCAGCGAAACCACGTCGCCCATGCCCAGGATCCGCGAGGCGATACGATCCGGATGGAAGTCTTCCAGAGCGTCGAGCTTTTCGCCGGAGCCCAGCAGCTTGATGGGGCAACCGGTCACCGCACGCATGGAGAGCGCCGCACCACCGCGAGCATCGCCGTCGACGCGGGTCAGCATGATACCCGTCAGGCCGACCTTTTCCTTAAAGGCGGAGGCGACATTGACCGCGTCCTGGCCGGTCATGGCGTCGGCAACCAGCAGGGTTTCGTGCGGTTTCGCGGCATCGCGCACGGCCGCGACCTCGGCCATCAGCTCTTCGTCGATCGCCAGGCGGCCGGCGGTGTCGAGCATGATGACGTCGTAGCCTTCCAGCGCACCGCTCTGCAGGGCGCGCTTGGCAATGGCGACCGGCTGTTCGCCGGGGACGATGTTCAACGTCTTGACGAAAGCCTGCTCACCCAGGACCTTCAACTGTTCCTGGGCTGCCGGACGCCGTACGTCCAGGGAGGCCATCAGGACCCGCTTCTTGTCCTTGTTCGTCAGGCGGGAAGCGATTTTCGCACAGCTGGTCGTCTTACCGGAGCCCTGCAGGCCAACCAGCATGATCACCGTCGGCGGGTTCGTGGTGATATTAAGGGCGGCATGTTCGGCGCCGAGCGTCTCGATCAGGTGGTCGTTGACGATCTTAACGACCATCTGGCCAGGCGTGACCGAACGCAGAACCTCCTGACCGATGGCCTTTTCACGGACACCCTCAACGAAGTCCTTGACCACCGGCAGCGCCACGTCGGCTTCCAACAACGCCACGCGCACCTCGCGCAGGGCCGCCGAGACGTCCTCTTCGCTGAGCGCGCCACGCCGGCGGAGTTTGTCAAAGACATCGCCGAGGCGTTCCTGAAGGCTTTCAAACATGCCGGTCGGATCCGATCGTCAATTGCAAAGCGTCAAACCAGGCCCGTCTGGGCCACGAAACCCACAAAGTCTTGGGCCAAACGCAGTTCGCGCCAGTGCGCGACACTCGCGGACTGGCGGGGCTTCTCGAAGCCGGCAGATGGCCTAAGCTGTGATGGCGCGGAACATAGGGACCGAATGCCCGCGCGTCAAGCCTGCGTAAAGGCATGACATCGACGACCGATTTCTGCCCAGTAACGAAGGCCGGGCTTGCAGACCTTATAATACAGCAATGCAGGCGAAACATAGCTTCCCCATGGACTTCACCGGGTCTCTAGCCATATAACCGCCTGCATGGATCAACTGGCCTTCATAAAGATGCACGGTCTGGGCAACGACTTCGTCGTGCTCGACAGCCGCCGCACGCCGATCGCGCTCACGATTGAGGAAGCGCGCTGGTTGGCCGACCGGCGCTTCGGCATCGGCTGCGACCAGTTGATCGTGATGGAACCGGCCAATAGTGAGGGCGCCGACCTCTTCATGCGCATCCGCAACCCGGACGGCGGCGAGTCCGAGGCTTGTGGCAACGCCACACGCTGCATCGCCTCGCTGGTGATGGGTGAGACCGGACGGGACAAGGTCGTGATCGAGACTCTGGCCGGCCATCTGCCGGCGATTGCCGCAGATTCGAACCAAATCACCGTCGATATGGGTCCCGCCAACCTGGACTGGCAAGAGATTCCCCTGGCCGAAGAGCGCGACACTTTGCACCTGGGCATCGGTCTCGGGCCGCTGCAGGACCCGGTCGGGGTTAACATGGGTAATCCTCACGCCGTTTTCTTTGTGGAGGATGCTGACAGCATCGATCTAGCAGCCCTGGGTCCTACACTCGAGCATGATCCCCTCCTGCCCGAACGCGCCAACATCTCGGTCGTCTCGCTATCGGGGCCGAACCAGCTGCGGCAACGGGTTTGGGAGCGGGGCGCGGGCATTACACTGGCCTGCGGATCCGGGGCCTGCGCCGGCGCGGTGGCGGCGGTCCGACGCGGTGTCACGGGGCGCAGCGTCGAGACACGCATGGACGGCGGTACTCTGCGCCTCGAGTGGCGGGAAGATGGCCATGTGCTGATGACCGGACCGGTCGCGACCTCTTTCCGCGGCGAAGTGGACAGGACGCTGCTGTCATGACCGATCCCAAGATCATCACCTTCGGCTGCCGGCTGAACAGCTACGAGTCTGAGGTCATGCGCGGTCATGCCCGAGCCGCTGGCCTGGAAAACGCCGTCATCATCAACACCTGCGCAGTCACCGCCGAAGCGGAACGTCAAGCCCGGCAGAGCATCCGGCGCGCCCGGCGCGAGAACCCGGACGCCCAGGTTATCGTGACCGGCTGTGCCGCCCAGATCTCGCCAGACAGTTACGCCGACATGCCCGAAGTCGACCGGGTCATCGGCAACGAAGAAAAGCTGAAAGCCGAAAGCTTCGGCCTGGATCAGACCGAGCGCGTGGTGGTCAACGACATCATGTCCGTGACCGAAACTGCGGCCCACTTAATCCACGGCTACGAAGAGCGGACCCGCGCTTTCGTTCAGGTTCAACAGGGCTGCAACCATCGCTGCACCTTCTGCATCATCCCCTTCGGCCGGGGCAACAATCGCTCGGTCCCCATCGGCGAGATCGTCAAACAGGTCAGGATCCTGGTGGCAAACGGCGTGGCCGAGGTGGTTTTCACCGGGGTGGACATCACCGATTACGGCAAGGACCTGCCTGGCCAGCCAAGCCTGGGGCAGATGGCCCGCCGGCTGCTGGCTCTGGTGCCAGAACTCAAGCGACTGAGGCTGTCTTCGGTGGATCCAGTCGAGGTGGATGACGATATCCTGCGCCTGATCGCCGAAGAAGAGCGCCTGATGCCGCATCTGCACGTCTCCTTGCAAGCCGGGGACGACATGGTCTTGAAGCGGATGAAGCGGCGGCACCTGCGGGCGGATGCAGTAAGTTTCTGCGAGCGGGTTCGCCGGTTGCGTCCCGATGTGGTTTTCGGGGCCGACATCATCGCCGGCTTTCCCACCGAGACCGACGAGATGTTCGAAAACTCCTTACGGGCTGTCGACGATTGCGGCCTGACCTATCTGCATGTCTTCCCCTATTCGCCCCGCCCGGGAACGCCGGCAGCACGCATGCCGCAAGTCCCCGGGAACCTGCGCAAGGAGAGGGCGGCACGCCTGCGCCAACTCGGCGCGGCACGGGAAGAGGCGTTTCTTCGAAGCCGGGTCGGCAGCCAGGCGCAGGTGCTGGTCGAAAAGGAAGGCTTCGGCCGCAGCGAGCACTTCGCTCCGGTCGTTCTGGCTGACGGACGGGTGGGCGACGTCCTGCCGATCGAAATTTCGGGCTTACGAGAATCACATTTGATCGGAGCGCTGGCAGCGTGAGCGAAACACAGGAAAAACGGGGCTGGTTTTCCCGCCTCAAGGCTGGCCTAACGCGTTCGTCTTCCAAACTCACCGACGGCATTTCGGGCATCTTCACCAAGCGCAAGCTGGACGATGCGGCTTTGGAGGAGCTGGAAGAACTGCTGATCACATCGGATCTGGGTGTGACCACGGCCGCCAAGCTCACAGCCAATCTCGCGAAGACTCGCTTCAACAAGGACGTCGATCCCATCGAGGTTCGCGAAGCCCTGGCCGACGACATTGCCGCCCTGCTGGAGCCGGTCGCGAAGCCCCTGACAATCGATGCCAGCCGTAAGCCACACGTCGTTCTTGTGGTCGGGGTAAACGGCAGCGGCAAGACAACGACCATCGGTAAGCTCGCCACCGATCTTGGCCGACAGGGTCATTCGGTGCTTCTGGCGGCTGGCGATACCTTCCGGGCGGCCGCCATCGATCAACTCAAGATCTGGGGTGAACGCACGGGCTGCGCCGTCGTTGCGAAGGCTCCGGGCGCGGATGCTGCGGGCTTGGCCTTTGAAGCGATCGAGACCGCACGCGCTCAGGGCAACGATCTGGTTCTGATCGACACCGCCGGACGGCTGCACAACAAGTCCGATCTCATGGCGGAATTGCAAAAGGTCGTGCGCGTTATCAAAAAGCTGGATCCGGAGGCACCGCACGATGTCCTTCTGGTTCTGGATGCGACCACAGGCCAGAACGCGATTTCGCAGTTAGGGACCTTCAAAGAGCTTGTCTCCGTCACCGGCCTGGTCCTGACCAAGCTGGACGGCTCAGCACGCGGCGGTGTCCTTCTGGCCCTCGCTGAAAAATTCGCTCTGCCCGTACACGCCATTGGCGTCGGCGAAGGCGCTGAGGATATGCGTCCCTTCCGCGCACGCGATTTCGCCCGCAGTCTGATGGGCTTGGAAAGCTAGCCTTCGGCGCTGCACACCCTGATCTCTAAATCTCTCAAACACCTAGATAAACCAGTTCCGCTGCGAGCAGCTATTCCTGCCACCCGACGACTAAACCAACAATCGTCACAGACGTTACATTTAGTCTGTGTCGAAATCTCAGTTTCGGTTCGGTTAAAGTCCTAGGATATAATCCCACTGGGGAACGGGGAGCGAGAACACCATGAAACTCTCAGCAAATTTCAGCTTAGCGGAGGCCGTGAAATCGCAGACAGCCTTGCGGTGCGGCATTGACAACACGCCGAACGACGCACAGATCGCCTGTCTGAAAGCGGTTGCCGAAAAGATCCTTCAGCCGGTGCGAGACCACTTCGCAACGCCCTTCTCACCGTCCTCCTGGTTTCGCTCACCGGCACTCTGCACACAGATCGGTTCGAAAACGACAAGCCAGCACGCCAAAGGTCAAGCCGCAGACTTCGAGGTGCCCGGCGTCTCCAACTACGATTTGGCGCTCTGGATCACGGAGAACCTCGATTTCGATCAGTTGATCCTGGAACACTGGAAAGCCGGCGTTCCTTCAGCCGGTTGGGTCCACTGCAGCTACGTCGGTCCAGACAAAAATCGGGAAGAGATCCTTCGCTACAACGGCAGCCAGTATCTGCCCGGCCTTTCCGATTAAGCATGGTCAAAGCGAGTTCATCACTTTTGCGAAGTCTATTAACGCGAAGGCAGTGGCGCGCCCGGCAGGATTCGAACCTGCGACCCCAGGATTAGGAATCCTGTGCTCTATCCAACTGAGCTACGGGCGCTAAATGGGTTGATGGCGCCCGTTATACATGGGGGGCCACGCTTTGCCTACTCTACAAAGTAGCCTTTTCCACCAGACTGAAACCAAGGCGGCCCACAACGATGGACTTACACTAAAACAGTTTCTCTAGCGGCAGATGATAGTAAACAGTTGCAATCTCGACGCCCGGGTTGGTATCGCCGATGCTGGCGTTGGAGATATGGCTGATAGCGAAGGCCAGGCGGGAGCGGTCGTTGAAGCGGTAGGCCAGTTCGATCTGAGAACGGAACTCGATCACACTATCCAGGTCCAGACCATCACCCTCGGTAAAGGCGCCAACGCCGAAGCTTGGCGTCAGCACCACGCGGTTGCCGAAATAGATATCGACCAGGACACCGCCGCCACCCCAGATACCGCCTTCGCTCGTGGCCTCGATACCGGCCCAAGGCTTGAAGATCCAGAGCTTCTCGTCATGGCGATACTCTAACCGAAAGTCAGCCGCGTCGTCTGCATCGTCATCCTTAATCGCGCGCAGAGCGTCGAAGTAGCCGACGCCGAAAGAAAGCAGCGCCGCATCGTCTTCCTCCGCTTGAGCTTTTGTCGCAAAACCTGACACGGAAGAAATGAATAAAGCCGTCGCAAGAACAGCCGCTGTCGAAAAGAAACGGCGCCGAAATGACACAGCAGATCCCCCCAAATTTGCTACCCACTCGCGGGTGCCGGCACAAAAACCCCTCGACCTGCCGACGCCCTCGAATCTACGCGCAACCGCCTCCTTGCTGATCAGAAACGATCACTTGTCTGCGCATCATACGAAACTTCCTGCTCTACGCAACCGCTTGTGGTTGCTCTGTTCCGTTTGCACAGTTCTGTCGCACCGCTGGCACGTCAATCTTCCGGATCGCTTATCTGGAAAGGGTTCCCTTCCGGATCCCGACCGCGAGCGATACCTAGATCACGCGAAGGATGAGCCTTGATCTCACCCAATCTGACGCCGCGCACGCGCAACCGCTCGTAGGTAACGTCCAGGGATTCGCTGCTGTCGAAATCCAGCCTCGGTTTTCGCTTCCCCCTGTGCAGAGCGATTTCGCAAGAACCGGCGTCAAAGGCAATCCAGCCTTCCCGCTCTTCAGCAACAGGTAGCCCAAGCTTGTCCCGGTAAAAGGTGGCCTCCTTCTCAAAGTCGGAGACGAAAATCACGATCCGTTTGAGATTCAGGCTCATGATTGAGGCCTTCCATCCTACCCTAGGCAAGCGCCTTAAAACGCTCCGTCGCAGCGATCAGAGCATTTCGGACACCCGGCTCCATGGCCGAATGTCCAGCATCCGGAACAACAAGATAGTCAGCTTCCGGCCAGGCTTTGTGGAGTTCATAGGCCGTAACAATGGGACAGACGACGTCATAGCGCCCTTGCACGATCACCGCAGGAATCTTGCGAATCCGATCGATGTTCTCAAGCAGATGATTTTCCGGCAGGAAGATCTGATTGACAAAGTAGTGAGCCTCGATACGCGCCAGATTGAGCGCCATGGCATCCTCGCCAAAAGCCGCCACCGTGCTGGGGCTGGGCAGCAGCGTCGAGCAGCAACCCTCGAAGGTGCTCCAGATCCGCGCGGCCGGCAGGTGCACAGCCGGATCCGGATCGGTCAGGCGTTTATGATAATTGTTCAGCAGATCTTCCCGCTCTTCCGGCGGCAGAAATTCGGAAAAACGCGCCCATTCTTCGGGGAAAATCATACGCATCCCCCGCAGAAACCAGTCGATCTCAAAGGGGCGGCAAAGAAAAATTCCGCGTAGGATAAGCCCGCGCACCGCTTCCGGATGCGCTTGCGCATAGGCCAAGGCAAGCGTGCTGCCCCAAGAACCGCCAAAGACCACCCAGCGATCAATACCGAGGGACTCGCGCAGAGCCTCCATATCGGCGATCAGATGTTGTGTCGTGTTGTTGGTCAGCTCTCCTTGCGGTTTTGACCGCCCAGCGCCGCGCTGATCGAACACCACGATCCGATAGGCTGAAGGATTGAAAAAGCGGCGATGGTCTGGCGCCGCGCCAGCGCCAGGTCCTCCGTGCAAAAAGACGACAGGCGTGCCCTGCGGATTTCCGCAGGTTTCCCAATAGATCTCATGCAGATCGTCCACCGCCAGAAAACCGCTGTCGATGGGTTCGATCGAAGGAAAGAGGCCGGCCATTTGGCCCGGACTGTCGGCACTAGACACCATGATCGCTATCAAATCCTTCAAAAGCTCACGACGCGGGCCGCTTCAGGCTTGGCGTTCGAGTTTGCGCCGCGCCCGCCGACACCGCGGGGCTATGATGCCGCAACCTGTCCCGACCTCGCCAGGGGTAAAAGGCCGTCACGCGCTTTAGCTACGTTTCTTGATGTGAATTCAAGTCAACACGACGGACAGATCCGTTAAACTGCTGCTATGCACAGCAGATCACGCCTTTCTCTTTGTATCTTCACGCTCTACCTGCTGTTAGCGGGTTATGCCTTCGCCGAGGACGCACTTTCCGGACTCCCCGAACCTTTCGAGTTGGGCGAAAGCCTCTCCGTGTCGGAGGTGATCGATGGTAACAGCCTACTGCTGGAAGATGGTCAGCTTGTGCGTCTTGCGGGCATCCAGGCGCCACGCGCGCCCGCAGGTACCGAGCCCGAAGTCGCAAAGACCTGGCCTCTTTCCCTTGCGGCAGCAACCACCCTCGCCGCGCTGATCGGCGATGACAAGGTGACACTGGCCTACAGCGGCAGAAGACTCGACCGGCATGGCCGGATCCTTGCCCATGCGACCAATGCCGCGGGGCAGTGGTTGCAGGCCGCCCTGCTAAGGAAAGGTCTTGCCCGCGTCGACAGCTATCCCGACAACCGGACGGGCGTATCTGAAATGCTGGCGCTTGAAAGCCAGGCGCGCAGGCAGCAGCTTGGCCTTTGGCGCCATCCACTCTACGCCGTGCGCCGCGCGGAAGACGCGGAACAGGACGTTGGCACTTTCCAGCTGATCGAAGGCCGCGTCTTGAAGGTGGCGATCGTAGGTGGACGGGCTTATCTTAATTTCGGAGAGGACTGGCGCAGCGATTTCACATTGGTGATTGAGCCAGCGCAACGACGTCAGTTCGAAGCTGAGGGCCTCGACCCGCGATTTTTCGAAGGCCGCCGCGTGCGGGCGCGCGGTTGGCTTGGTTACAGGAACGGTGCGACGATTACTGTCACGCATCCAGAACAGATAGAGGTACTCGATCGATGATTGCTTCCGCTTTTCGCAGGTTTCTGGCGACTTCGGCTTTGCTGGGCGTGCTGGCCGTTCTCAGCGGCTGCGAAACCGCGCCAGCGACAGGCGAGTCGTTTTTCACCGGCGGCCTGACTAAAGACAAGGAAGCGGCACTGGGAGCACAGGAGCACGAAAAGATCCTCAAGCAGTTCGGTGGCGCTTATGACGATCCTGAGATCGCCCGATACGTCACCAGCCTGGGCAACCTGCTCGCAAGAACCTCGGAGACCCCGGATCAGCAGTTCACTTTCACCGTGCTGGATTCGCCTGTCGTCAATGCCTTCGCCCTGCCGGGCGGCTACGTCTATGTCACCCGCGGCTTGCTGGCTCTGGCCGACGACGAAGCCGAAGTGGCCGGCGTCCTGGCTCACGAGATTGGACATGTTACCGGGCGCCACGCTTCCCAACGCTACGGCCGCGCTCAGGCAACATCAATCCTGGCCGCAGGTGTGGGGATTTTGCTGGGCAGCCAGGAGGCCGCCGCCGCCGCCGGGCAGGTCGGCGTTCTCGCGCTACAGAGCTACTCCCGCGATCAGGAATTCCAAGCCGATCTGCTGGGCGTGCGCTATCTTTCCCGCGCCGGATTCGAGCCGGAGGGCATGGCAGATTTCCTCACCAAGCTGCAGGCGGACAGCCGCCTGACGGCCACCATAGCCGGTAATCCGGGAGCGGCGGATAGCTTCGATATCATGCAGACTCACCCGCGCACAGCTGATCGGATCAAACGCGCCATTGCACAGGCGGGTGAAAAGCGCGTCCAAAACCCAATCGTCGGCCGAGAGATCTATCTCTCTAAAATCGATGGAATCCTCTATGGCGACGATCCTAAGGAAGGCATCATCCAGGGCCGCAAGTTTCTGCATCCTATCCTGCGGTTCGCGTTCGAGGTGCCTCAAGGTTACCGCCTGATCAATTCCTCCACCAAAGTGGGCGCACAGCACAAGAATGGATCTGTGATTGTCTTTGACCAGTTCCCGAAAAAGACAGGAGACCTGGACTCGGCCCTATCTGCTTCGGCCGGCAAGACTCCGCTGCAAAAAATCGAGCGGGTAAAGATCAATGGCATGGAGGCGCTGACCGGACAGGCCCGTGTCAGCGGCCGGCGTGGAGAACGCGACATCCGCCTGATCGTCGTACGCTACGATGCGAATACCATTTACCGTTTCCTCTTCCTTACTCCACCTAAGGAGACCGCGCAGCAATCCGAGGGACTGCGGCGCACGACCTATAGCTTCCGCAAACTTTCAACGGCTGAAGCGGCTAAAATCAAACCCAAGCGGATCCGGATTTATAACGTGCGCAGAGGCGATACGGCGTCGAAGCTCGCCGCCCGTTTCCCGTATGATGATTTTCAGGTGGAGCGTTTTCAGACTTTGAACGGACTGAAAGCAGGACAAAAGCTCCGGGCCGGACAGACCGTAAAAATAATCGCACAAGAATAAGGACGCATGGCGGAAGACGCAGCTTCCTCTCTGCGCATATCAGGCCTCAGCGATCAAATCGTCGCTGGTTTCCACCCTGCGCAGCATGGCGCTCTTGAGTTTTGCAAGCGCCCGGCCTTCAAGTTGCCGGACCCGCTCTTTGCTGACACCGAGCTCTCGGCCCAGTTCTTCCAGGGTGGCGCTTTCTTCGGTCAGCCGCCGCGCCTTGACGATGCGTTGCTCACGCAGCGGTAACTCATTGAGCGCCTCAGTAATCCATCTGCTGCGAGTTTCGCCGTCCCGGTAAGAGATAATCAGGTCTTCGGGATTCGGCCGCTCGTCGACCAGGAAGTCCTGCCACTCGCTTTCGCCTTCTTCGCCGATCACATGGTTTAGCGAGTGATCCATACCGGCGAGTCTTTGCTCCATGGATTCGACTTCGTGAATACCGACCGAAAGCTCGTTGGCGACCTGGGCACGGCCCGCGTCATCGAAGGAGCTGCCGGTCTGCTCTTCAATTCGCGCGCGCAGGCGGCGAAGGTTAAAGAACAACGTTTTTTGCGCGGCTGTGGTGCCAGTCCGGACAATCGACCAGTTGCGGAGCACAAAATCCTGAATCGCAGAACGGATCCACCAACTGGCATAGGTCGAAAATCGTATTTCCCGATCCGGATCGAAACGGGCTGCCGCCTGCATGAGGCCGACCGAGCCTTCCTGAACCAAGTCACTGATCGGCAAACCATAGTGACGGTAGCGAGTAGCGGTCGAAACAACGAGGCGCGTATAGGAGCGGATCAGCTCGTGCAGAGCGGCCTCGTCTTTATGATCTCTCCAGGCTTTGGCGAGATCAAACTCATGATCGCGCGACAACAACGGTTCCGACATCGAGCGCCGAATGAACTGTGTCTGAGCGCGATGGGTTTCCGCGTTTTCGAAGCGCGCCATAACGGCAATCCTTCCCGGATTTCTACGAACACCACGATTTCTTTACGCAGCTTATTCGCCAGCAGATCACCCAACGGAAGATCGTGCCTTTACTCGGGATCTCATCCACCACTTATGATAGCATATATTCTGAGAATTCGCACGCCGAGAACATTTTTGTGTTAACGGCACAATTGGGAAGACGCATCACGACTTGCACAGGATAGGAAACAGAAGGGAGGTACCGTTGGGCGCGGTCAGGCCTCGAGGGTCTCCACGACCTCGCCCTCAGGGGTCACACAGGCAGCGATGAGTGGACCGCCAAAACCGCAGCCAGCGTCCAAAGTCAAGGTATGCTGGGTTTCTTCGATTCCTGGATGACTTGGGTCATAACCACGCACGATCTTTTGAAAATCGCCGTAAGGTTCGTTCAGCCGAGCAAAGGCGGAAGAACTCCACCAGAAACTATCCTTCTGAGTTTCCAGTGGACGGGTGGGGTCCAGCCCAGTGTGAACGAAGAGTAACCGGCGGTCGCCCGTATAGGCTGCACGTCGGATCTCATTCATGATTTGATAGTGGCCGGGATTGTCCTGGATGGCGCTGCGCAAACGTCCGGTCCAGCGGGTGAGTTGCAGGGGGCCGGATGCGGCTTCTCGCAAACCTTCGCGGTCGCTGGAACCATAGGCTTCGAGGGTGGCGCCGACGCCCTGGTCTAGCATCCAGGACAGCACGCCGCGGGGGTCGCTGGCAAACTGGAGCTGCAACAGCTTTTGCCACATCTCTTCCTGGCCGCCTCTCAGGAAAGCGATATCTTCCGGAAAGTTCTGGTGCAGGGCCAGAAATCCCCGCCGGAACTCAATAACGTGATCCAGGGTCTTGCGGATACTATCGCCGCGGCCAATCAGGTTGCCGAGATAAACCACCCGATCGCCACGCCGCAGCCGGGTCTCCAGCTGCGCATGGATCCGGTCGAGGCGATCCGCGTCACCGTGAACCGAGGAGATCGTCCAGATTCTCCGCGCTGCGCGTAATACCGCAAATTTCTGCCGATCGCGCATAGGGGCGGCAGGTGGCCTCCTCAAATATCGAAAGGGAACGCCACCCGATTTTATGAAGGCGCGGCAACCCCAGAGTCAGAAGAACGCTTTTCGCTTGAAGGCCGGATTCGACCCTCTTCGCGAATCGCTATAACTCGTACAGCCTCAGGCCGCCGTGAGCAACTCTTCCAGCTTCTGCGCCGCGGCTTCCTCGTCGATTTTTTCGACAGCGGCCAACTCACGAGCAAGACGATCAAGCGCCGCCTGATACATCTGCCGTTCGCTGTAGGACTGATCGGGCTGATCCGCGGCGCGATGAAGATCCCGAACCACTTCGGCGATGGAAACAGGATCGCCGGAGTTGATCTTGGCCTCATATTCCTGAGCGCGACGGCTCCACATGGTGCGCTTGGCGCGACTGCGGCCTTTTAGGGTGGTCAGCGCGGAATCCATCATCTTGCGGCTCGACAGCTTCCGCAGCCCGGATTCGTGAGCTTTGTTAACCGGAACGCGGAGGGTCATCCGGTCTTTTTCGAATTTAATGATAATCAATTCGAGGGTTACGTCGGAGATTTCCTGGGTTTCGACGCCCAGCACCCGGCCGACACCATGGGTCGGGTACACCACGTAATCGCCGGCCCCGAATTCACTCGATTTCGCCATTTCGTGTTCTCTTGCTCCGTCTGTTGTCCGCCGGTGCACTACCTGGGCAACACTGCGCCCGAAAGCAAATGGATCTTCCGGTGCGGCGCGTGCGGAGGTGCGGCGCGGAACAACGGGATCTCAAAGCTTGATCACCGTCGTTCGGTCTTCACATGCAAAATTGAACCCCGCACAACTCGGTGGCCGAAACGCACCGAGTGTCGAGGTTGATTTGTTACACACGGATTCAAAATCGATATGTAACAAATACTTTATACTATATTTAGGCGGTCAAAACAACTGTTGCGCCGCAGCATAGTCCTGTCTTTTCTGCAAAGCTGCTTTGCTCCTTTGCGTTAACCATAGCGCAAAGGGCATCCACAGCCGAACAGAAGACAAATCGCCAACACCAGGTGTTTAGTAATCAGGCGTCGGTATTACCCGGATTGGCGCTAAAGAACTTTTCGAACTTACCCGTCTGCTCGCGGTACTCGTCCGCATCGGCCGGTGCATCGCCTTTTCGCGTAATATTCGGCCAGGTTTCACTGTATTCACGGTTCAGCTCTAGCCACTTCTCGGCCTCAGTATCGCTATCCGGCAGAATTGCCTCAGGCGGACACTCAGGTTCGCAAACACCGCAGTCGATGCATTCATCGGGGTGAATCACCAGCATGTTTTCACCTTCGTAGAAGCAGTCCACCGGGCAGACTTCCACACAGTCCATGTATTTGCACCTGATGCAGGCTTCCGTCACGATGTAGGTCATGTCTTGTCTCCTCGCCCACGGCTGCCGGAATCAAAGGCTTCCGCTGCCGTGTCTCTCCGCTAATTCTTTTCTCAGGCGCGTCTGCGGTAAAACCGCAAAACTGCGCCCGATCACCTCAAAAAACCACTCGCCCTAGGGACGATAAGCCAGGCAGGCACTCCTACTCGGAATGCCCAAGCCGTTGTCGCGCCAACTGTCGTGCCCGGCCGCTATCGCGATCCGAAACATGTAGCAAGCCAGCCAAGCGTCGCATCAGACTGGCTTCCAGATCGTGCAGTTCGCCGTCGGCATAGGCCACTTCCCAAAGCATGCCCATCAGCTCGACTCTTTGTTCGTTATCAAAAGCATCCGCGACAATACGGGTGAAGCCGAACAGCTGATTCGATCCCTCGACTTCCGTTCTGGCTTCCTCTACCAGCTTGGCCACCTCGCCCGCTGTTAAATTGAACCGATCCGTCAAAAGCCGTTCTATGGTTGATCGCTCGCTGTCATCGAAGGTCTCGTCCATCATGGCGGCTTCTACCAATAACGCAGCAGCAGCAACCTGCAACGTGTCTTGGTCACGTTGTGTTGCCAGGCCGGCATCAGCCTTGCCCGTTAGAAGAGCCTTCAATCTTTCAATCACGGCTTATGTCGCGTAGATACTTTCAAACGAGCGGAGTGCCTATCATGTGCGGCCTTGTCGTTGCAACCCCTGGCAAAGTAAGGATTTAGCGATTGTGAATCGAAGTGAGCAGATACCGGATGCCAGGCGCTTTTCCCCAGCAACGCAACGCAATCGGGAACCCTTGCTTCAGGTTCTGAAAAATCTATTACCGGATGGTGGTCAGGTTCTCGAGATCGCGAGCGGCACAGGCGAACACGGGGTCTGGTTTTGTCAGCAGTCAGCAGGGTTATCCTGGCAATGCAGCGACCCGAACCCGGATCTGCGGCAATCCATCGCCGCGCATGCTGAGCATGCGGACATCGCCTTGCCACCAGCCCTGGACATCGATGTCACGCACCCCGACTGGAAATCCGCCGCCGCTGAGAGGGCGGTGTTTGATGCGGTTTTTTGCGCCAACATGATTCATATCGCGCCTTGGGAGGCAACTCTGGGCCTGCTCGCCGGGGCACTCCGCCATTTGAAGCCTCATGGAAGGCTTGTGGTTTATGGTCCCTTCAAACGGAATGGTGATCACACGGCACCTTCGAACGCAGCCTTCGATCAGTCCCTGCGCAGCCAAAATCCGAAATGGGGCATCCGGGATCTGGAGCGCGTGACCGAAGAAGCAGTAAGGCAGGGCTTTGGATCTCCAGACATCATAGAGATGCCCAGCAACAACCTAACCCTGATCTTTCAATTGGCCCGATAACGGGCATTCATAGCCCTAGCCTTTTGGCCAGTCGGGATGATGAAGATCGATCCTGTAGGGGTGTTTGTGCCGCAGCGGCGCGTGACGATGCGGGTGGCTGTGTGGCTCCGGCCCCTCCCAACCTTCATGTTCATGCGTGTGATGCTCGTCATGCAGATGCAGATGTTCATGCTCATGCGCTTCGTGCCGATGCTCCAGTTCAAGGGCTTCGCGAGCGGGCCAGAGCAGGAGCGCCGCAAGGCTTGCCGCCAACACCACTGCCGCCAGCAGCGGAAACACCAGCGAGACGGACAGCAGACCTCCGGCCCAACCCGCCAGGGGATAAGCAATAAGCCAGCAGGCATGAGACAGGGCGAACTGTGCGGCATAGAGCGCAGGCCGGTCGCCCTCATGCGATGAACGCATCAGAAGCCGTCCCGCGGGCGTTTGAATCAAGGAGGAGCCTGCGCCAAGCAGAAACCATACCAGCAGCAGGGCAAACAAGTCTGGGCCGCTCCATCCCATCAACAGTCCGAGCGTTAGAACACCGCCACCAGCCAGCATGAAGGGGCGGTCGGGAAATCGATCAAGCAGCTGGGGAAGAATCAGGGCTACGAGCATAGACCCGGCCCCTGCAGCCGCAAAGGCAAGTGCAGTCTGGCTTTCCGAACCACCCAGGACATCGCGCACATAGACGACGGTGTTGACAATAACCATGGCGCCGGCGCTCGCGACCGCGAGCGACAACGCCAGCAGAGCGCGTAGACGCGGGGTCTTGAGATAGGCCCCGATGCCGAAGGTAAGATTGCCCCAGATCCCTCGGTCGCGCTCGAACACTGCGGGAGGTGGCAGTCGCACGGAAAGCACCAGAGCGGCAGAAATCGCGAATGCAATGGCATTGGCCGCAAAGAGATGATCGAAACTCACGAACAAAAGCGCCACTGCAGCCAACGATGGACTAAGCAGGTTTTCCAAATCGTAAGCCAGCCGTGAAAGCGACAAGGCGCGCGTATATTGAGCTTCGTCGGGCAGGATGTCGGGGATCGTAGCCTGGAATGTCGGCGTAAAACCGGCTGAGCAGGCGTTAATAAAGAAGATCAGCAGAAAGACTTGCCAGATCTCGGTCACGAACGGCAAGCAAGCGACAGCAAGAGCCCGGCCAACATCCAATCCGATCAGCAGAGCGCGCCGTGGAAGGCGATGCGCAAGTCCGCCAACGACCGGCGCGACCAGGACATAAGCCACCATCTTAATGGCAAAGGCCGTGCCCAGGACGATGCCGGCATCGCGGCCAGCCAGGTCGTACGCCAACAGGCTCAGGGCCACGGTCGAGAGGCCAGTCCCGGCCAAGGCAATCACTTGAGCCGCAAAGAGGCGCCGATAAATCTGGTCTGACAGCGGAGACCTCATGGAACAGAGGTTACCGTCTTTGCAGGCAAAGTAACTCCAAAAAACGTAGGCGTCCCCTACCCTGCGAAAACCGGCTCAGGTTTCGCGCAGCCGATCCAAATGACGGCGTTCGCGCTTAGTCGGGCGGCCGCTGCCCGGCTCGCGGGCCCCAACCTCGACCGCCGCTTTGTCCTCGCCGGTCGTCCTGGGTTCTTCGGGGGAGAGGTCTTCATAAAGCAACACCGCCTCCCGGGCGGGCCCACGGCGCGTTCCAAGCGCCAGTATTTTGATCACTCGTACCCGGTCACGCTGCGGAAAGGTCAGCACATCCTCGACGCGAACCATATGGCTGGCCTTACTGATGATACTACCCGCAATCCGGATCCGCCCGGTCGCGCAGAACTGAGTCGCGAGGCTACGAGACTTGAAGAAGCGCGCGAACCACAACCACTTGTCGATCCGCAGCACCTCGGGGTCGTTTGCGCCTGAATCCCTGGACGAAGGTGCCATGAACCCTACTTGCCGAACGACATATTGCGCAGTACGGCAAAGGGCGAATCGGGATCGCCCTGCCACTTGGGCTTCCCTGTCTTTTTAGAGCCGGCTTTTGCTTTTTGTTTACGCGGCTTTTTGCTGCGCTTCGATTTCGCAGAGGAAGGCGCGGCGGCCTCGCCGGAAGCCTGGGCTGCTGCCGCTTTATCGCCTGACTGCGCTGCGACCGCCTCGTCATCATTGGTCGCAGCTATGGACTCAGCCTTTGCCTTACCGTCATTTTGGCCGTCTTTAGCGCGCCGCGGTTTTTGATCTGGAGCTTCACTCTTACGCGGTCGCCGAACAAAGACGGGGGCGCCGTCCTCGCCCCGGCTGCGCTGAAAACGGATCGCGGGCAGCAGAACTTCAAGCGCCGCCGCACTGCAGCGTCCTCGGTTTGTGAGCTCTTCGGAGATGGCGAAAGCGCCTGCCTTTGCCAACTTGTGCGCTTCGTTCGAAACCCGCTCCAGTGCATCGGCGCGCAGCAGGGCCGCGTCGCCAGCACGATTGCCGAACCGGCGAAAGCCAATGGCCTGAAAAAACCGTCCTGAGCGCTTGTCACTGCGAGGCAAGAGGCCGTCCGCCGGCAAGCCGAAGGTCTCAGCTCTCGCATCTTTGGTCTCAGTGACCTGGGGTTGATCAGCCTGTGCGTCGGAAGTCTGTGTCTCAGTAGACTCTGCGACAGTAGCCTGCATCTCCGGAGCCTCAGAGTCCTGGGCAGTTGCTTCGGCAGAAGCCACCTCTCCCTGGCCTTCCTCAGCAGAGGACTTATCGGTTGCAAGCAGTTCCGCCATCTCAACACCGGCGAAGGTGGCCCAAAGAACGGCTCTCAGATTGGCCGTCTTGGGATTGAGCAGTGCCGGCATAAAAATACTTTCGCGCCCAATCCGCAGGCCAAGCTCCGACAAGGCTTTGCGGTCAGCTTTCGAGAGATCGGCAATCTGCCGGGCGACCACATGGCGCGGCAAAAGACCCAAAGACTCGATGGTCTGGTACGCGATGCCGCGCGCCGAACCGCTCAGTTCCGCCGCGCTTAGTCCAAACAAGGGTTTGAGTTGAGCGCGCAGATGACGATTCAGCCAGGCGATTAACCTTTGACGCAAACGCTCGCGCCCGGGTCCGTCCAGGTAATCGCTGGCTGCAACCTCAACCCCTGGCGTGAGGACGCTGTCTCCACGGACAATACGCCCCACCGGCGCTCCGCGCCAGGTGAGAGTTCCCTCTCTATCAAGCAGGAAACTGCCGTCGTTATCCTGTTCGAAGCGCAGGATGCGTTGGGGTATTTCGCCAGCCAGAACGCGCCGCACTGCAGCCAGCGAGGCCCGTGCGTGATCCGGTTCGATCGTTTCATCCAGGTCGAAGCGGAAACCGCGTATGCGGCCCAACACCTCGCCCTCTACAACCACTTCACCGCTGGCCACAATTGCCGCCAATGGTTCTTCTCCCTCTTTTCGGCGCGCAAGCACCATAGCCCGCTTGTCGACGAAGCGCTGCGTCAGGCGATCATGCAGGGCATCGGACAGTCGGTCTTCGATGGCGCGCGCCTTCTGCTGCCAGCCGGCAGCATCTTCAAGCCAATCGCCGCGGTGCGCAATATAGGTCCAGGTGCGGATATCGGCAATTCTCGATACCAGGGACTCGATATCGCCATCGACCCGGTCTATCCGCTGGATCTGCGCGGCAACCCAGTCGTCCGGCAGGCGCGCACTGTCCGAAGCCAGATACTTGTAGATCCGGCTCAACAGACGGCTGTGGTGATCCGAAAGGATCTTTCGGAAATCGGGCACCTGGCAGACGTCCCAGAGCAGCCGCATCGCCGCAGGATTGGTCGCAAGCGCCAAAACCTCCTTGTCCTGGCTCAAACTCATCAGTGCCGCAAGATCCTCCGAATCCCGAACCCGCAGCATTTCCGCGAGCGGTGGGCGCTGTTGCAGGCTCTTCTGCAACGCTTTCGGACTGCTCATATCGAGGTCGCGGCTGCGCCAGAAGACATGTTGCAGCATGTCGAACCCGTGGCTCTCCACCACCTCGACCAGCTCTGACGGCAGGGGTCCGGCATCCGCTGTGGTGCCGAAGGTCCCGTCGTTCATATGCCGTCCTGCGCGCCCGGCGATCTGACCAATCTCCGGTGCGGTCAACCGGCGCGGCACGCGGCCATCGAACTTACGCAGCTTCGCGAAGGCGACGTGGTCCAAATTGAGATTGAGACCCATGCCGATGGCATCGGTCGCAACGAGATAGTCGACCTCACCCGCCTCAAACATACCGACCTGGGCATTGCGCGTGCGCGGGCTGAGCGCGCCCAGCACCACCGCCGTACCGCCGCGTTGACGCCGCAACAGTTCCGCCATGCCGTAAACTTCGGTCGCCGAGAAAGCGACCACAGCGGAGCGCGGCGGAAGGCGGGTGATCTTCTTTTCGCCGGCATAGGTAAGCTTGGAAAAGCGGGGTCGCTGCTCGAACGAGGCCTTGGGCACCAGCTTCTTGACCATGGGCTTCATGGTTTCGGCACCCATGAACATGGTCTCGCTGCGTCCGCGCGCATGCAGCAATCGGTCGGTAAAGATGTGGCCGCGCTCCGCATCCGCACAGAGCTGGATCTCATCGACCGCCAGGAAATCGACGGGCCGATCGACCGGCATGGATTCCACGGTGCAGAGGAAGTAAACCGCGCCCGGCGGCACGATTTTCTCTTCGCCGGTCACCAGGGCCACCTTAGCGGCCCCTTTGATTTTGACCACCCGGTCGTAGTTCTCGCGCGCCAGCAGGCGTAGCGGAAAACCGATCATGCCAGAGTGATGGCCGAGCATGCGCTCGATCGCGAGATAGGTTTTACCGGTGTTGGTCGGGCCAAGAACGGCGACGATCCGATTGTCGGACCGGCTATCGAACTGATGAAACATGGTCAGAAGATCGTTGTCTCGCGGCTGCTATGCAAGTGAGATATAGACGCTCAGCGCCATTTTACGCAGCAATTTCAGTTTTCTGGTTCCCCTTCAATCAAGGGAACGAAGGCAACCGGCAGCAAACGCTTGTGATCGCAGGCCCCGTCTTGGTCTTTCGTGATGAGGCAGAGGTCGGTCTCGGGGCCGTCGGACAGCCATCGGGCCAGTTTGAATACGCCGTCTCTGAGGTCGCCGCCGTCCGATGCCACCTCCTCCGGCACCACCAGGCGACCGCCCGGCACCAGCTGTTTTGCGAGCTCGGCAACCACAGCAGGGTTGGTGGTCGCGGTCACGACGATTGCGTCAAAGGGTGCCTGCTCCGGCCAACCTTTGGCGCCATCGCCAATCCTGAACTGAATGACCTCGCCGTAACCGAGCTCTATCAAACGTTTCTCCGCCGAAGCGGCCAGTTCCGATATGCGCTCGATGGAAAAGACCTTTGCTCCCAGCTCAGCGAGCACCGCCGACTGGTAACCGCATCCTGTGCCGATTTCGAGAACGCGTTCGCCGGACCTAATCGCCGCCAGCTCGCTCATGACAGCAACGATGAAGGGCTGCGATATGGTCTGTCCATGACCGATCCTCAAGGGTCGGTTGGCATAGGCCAGATCCTGACTCTTCTCGGGTATGAAACGATGGCGCGGCACCCGCTCCATCGCCGCCATGACCTTTGGGTCGAGCGACGGCTTGCCCAGCCAGTCCGCCGTGGTCGCCGCATCGGCCTCCACCGCCCTGACCATCGCCCGGCGTTCGTCGGCCCGCTCTTGTCCGGTCACTTCCAGCTCTTGACCCTCCGGCGGTATCCACAGGACTTGCAACCGCCGGGCATTACGACATATGAAACCGTTAGTCACAACAACCTGTCGTGACCTGTGCGGTTTGGAACATCATTGGAACAAGGTTTATGTCTGAAGAGAAGCTGAGCTTTCAGGCCGAAGTTTCGCGGCTTTTGGATATCGTCGCCCACTCTCTCTACTCCAACAAAGAGATCTTTCTGAGAGAACTGATTTCCAATGCCTCGGACGCCTGCGACCGTCTGCGCTATGCGGCTTTGACGCAGCCTGAGCTCACGGCAGACGATCCGGACTTCAAAATCGATCTGAGCCTCGACAAGAGCGCCAGAACCTTGACCATCGCCGACAACGGTGTCGGCATGAACCGCGAGGATCTGGTCGAGAATCTTGGAACCATCGCGCGATCCGGCACAGCCGCCTTTATGCAGCAGCTCGACAGCAAACAGGACGGGGCGAATTTGATCGGCCAGTTCGGTGTGGGCTTTTACTCCGCCTACATGGTGGCCGATAAAGTTTCGGTCGCCAGCCGTAAGGCCGGGGAAGACCAGGGCTGGTCCTGGGAGTCCGATGGACGTGGTGAGTTCACCATCAGCGAAAGCGACGATGCGCCAAAGCGCGGCACACGGATCACGCTGCACCTGAAAGAAGACCAGCAGGAGTTCGTCGATCCCATGCGCCTGCGCGGGATCGTTAAAACCTACTCCGACCATATCCCTCTGCCCATCTCGCTCGCCGAAGACGACAAGGACGCAGAGACTCTCAATACCGCATCGGCTATCTGGACGCGATCGAAGTCGGAGATCACCGACGAACAGTACACAGAGTTCTACCATCACGTCGCCCATGCCTTCGACGAACCTTGGGAGCGCATGCACTTCAAAGCCGAAGGCATGATCGAGTACACGGGCCTGCTGTTCATACCGGCCAACAAGCCCTTCGATCTGTTTCATCCGGACCGAAAACACGGGGTAAAACTCTACGTGCGCCGGGTCTTCATCACCGACGACTGCGCCGAGCTGATCCCGCCTTACCTGAGGTTCCTGCGCGGTGTGATCGATACGGAAGACCTGCCGCTGAACATCAGCCGTGAGATGCTGCAGCACAATCCGCTGCTCAAGAAAATCCGCAACGGCGTCGCCAAACGGGTGATCTCGGAGCTGACCAAGAAAGCAGATAAGGACAGCGAAGCTTTCGGGAAATTCTGGACCGACTTCGGCGCGGTGCTGAAGGAAGGGATCTATGAAGACGACGGTCAGCGCGACGCCCTGCTCAAGCTGGCGCGTTTCCGCTCGACCACCGCGGAAAATCCCACAACTCTTGCAGACTACGTCAGCCGCATGAAGGAAGGTCAGGACGCGATTTACTACATCAGCGGCGAAGACGCAGAAAACATCAAACGCAGCCCACAACTCGAAGGCTTCGCAGCCAAGGGCGTCGAAGTACTGCTGTTCAGCGATCCGGTTGACGAATTCTGGATCACCTCGGTTCCGACCTTTGAGGATAAGCCCTTCAAGTCGGTCACCCGCGGCGGGGCGGATCTGGGCAAGATCGGCGGCGAGGAAAAACAGGACGAGGACGAAAGCGAGGAGAAGAAGACCGGGGACAGCAACATCGATTCCCTGATCGCCTTCGTGAAACTCTCGCTCAAGGACCAGGTCAAGGATGTCCGCGCCTCAGAACGCCTGACCGAGAGCGCCGTCTGTCTGGTCGCTGATGAAGGCGACATCGATATCAATCTGGAGCGCATTCTGAAGCAGCACAAGCAGCTGGACACCAGCGCCAAGCGCGTGCTCGAGATCAATCCGAAGCACTCCCTAGTCAAAGCCTTGTCCAACCGCATCGGCGAAGACGGCGCCGGCACTGAACTGGAAGATGTCGCCGGTTTGCTTCTGGACCAGGCCCGCATCCTGGAAGGCGAAAGCCTCCCCGACCCGGTGGCCTTTGCCCGTCGTCTTTCCAACCTGGTGGAAAAAGGCCTGACCTGAAGGTCATTTGCCGGTCGGCCTGCACCGGCCGGCGGCTATTCCGGCATCTCCGTGCACGAGCCTGGCGTTGAGGCCTCAACGCCTGGGCTTTCTCCAAACCTGCTTGAGATAAAACTCTCTTGCGATGCACGGCGCTTTTAACACCAACTACCTTAAAGAGAAGCCGTAACCAACAGGCTATTTCCTTGCCGAACCCCAAGTTGAGCAGCCTGTCAACAAACGCCCATGCGGTCCAGCGGGCGGTGAATTTCATGCTAGAACACAGGAAACATTAATAGTTGTGTCAAAAAAAATTAATCGCGTTTAACGGAATATCGTGATTGACAATTCTCTAATTCACCCGCTATTCGAATAGAACAACTACCTTTGGTGGTTATAATAAAAATAAGCCGACGTACCACAGTTCATCCTTGATTCAACTTGGAGTATTGCTGTGACTTCCCCCACCGTTATCGACTTAAGCAGCTTGGGTGCCACAGAAGGCTTCGTCATCCAGGGTGATACGGCTGGCGATCTAGCCGGGATCAGCGTCTCCTCGGCCGGTGACATCAACGGCGATGGCTTCGACGATGTGATCGTCGGTGCGGACCAGGGCGACGATGGTGGCCCGGGCGCCGGCGAGGCCTACGTGGTCTTCGGCAAGGCCAGCGGCTTCGGCACGGTCGATCTGACCAATCTTGCATCTTCCGATGGCTTTATCATCCAAGGCGCAGAACGCGATGTCGAGGCCGGGCAGAGTGTCGCCTCGCTCGGCGACGTTAACGGCGACGGTTTTGCCGACATCATCGTCGGCGCCGCGGGCGGCGCCAACAAAGGCGACTTCCCAGGCAACGCCCATGTCATCTTCGGCAAGGCTTCGGGTTTTAGTACGATCGATCTGGCGAACCTGTCGGCAACTGACGGCTTCACAATCAGCGGCGATGCCATCACAGACCGCTTCGGTTCAGCCGTCTCATCGGCCGGTGATGTCAACGGCGACGGCTTCGACGATATCATTGTCGGTGCGTCGGGTGGCGATGACGGCGGCTACAACGCTGGAGAGGCCTATGTCATCTTCGGCAGGGCCAGTGGCTTCGACAACGTGGATCTTTCCAACCTGTCTTCAGCGGACGGCTTCATTATTCAGGGCGACGCCGCGAACGATGCTGCCGGCAGAAGCGTTTCCTCGGCAGGCGATGTCAACGGCGACGGCTTCGATGATGTAATCGTCGGCGCCGTTGGTGGCGACGACGGCGGCAATTATGCAGGCGAAGCCTACGTGGTCTTCGGCAAGGCAAGTGGGTTCGGCACCATCGACCTTTCAAGTCTCGCTCCGGCGGACGGCTTCATCATTCAGGGTGACGCAGCGGTCGATCTGCTTGGTCAAAGCGTTTCGAGTGCCGGAGACGTGAACGGCGACGGCTTCGACGACCTGATCGTCGGTGCTTATGGCGGCGACGACGGCGGTAGCGGCGCGGGAGAGGCCTATGTTGTCTTCGGCAAAGCCAGCGGCTTCGGCACGGTCGATCTTTCCAGCCTGGCACCGGCAGATGGCTTTATCATTCAGGGTGACATGGCCTGGGACAGTGCCGGCAGCAGTGTTTCCTCGGCAGGTGATGTCAATGGCGACGGGTTCGACGATCTGATCGTCGGCGCGCCCTCGGGTGACGATGGCGGTAGCGGCGCGGGTGAAGCCTATGTTGTCTTCGGCAAAGCCTCCGGCTTCAGCACGATCGATCTGTCCAATCTGGCACCCGCGGATGGTTTCATCATCCAAGGGGACGAAGCAGGCGACCGGGCAGGCGCCAGCGTTTCCTCGGCAGGTGACCTCAACGGCGACGGATTCGACGATCTGATCGTCGGCGCCCCGAACGGCGCTGATGGCGGTTCCTTTGCCGGAGAAGCATATGTGGTCTTCGGTGGCGCGTTCGGCAGCAGCGGCACAGCGGTCAACACCACTGGCACGTCCGCCGCGGAAATCCTGATCGGCGGTCTGGGTGCCGACAGCCTGGCGGGCGGAGGCGGTGCGGATGTGATACGCGCCGGCGCAGGCGATGACCTGCTATCGATCGGCGACACATCGTTCGAACGTATCGATGGCGGAAACGGTTTGGACACTCTCGTCTTTGACGGCGGAGGAATTGACCTGGATTTCACGCTCATCGACAGCTCGTCGAAGGTGACCGGAATCGAAGCGATCGATCTGACCGGCAGCGGTGACAACAGTGTCGCGCTCGGCATTCAGGACCTCTTGCAGCTTTCCGATGAAACAAGCGACCTCCTGGCCTTCGGCAACAGCGGGGACACGGTCACATTGACAGGCGATTTTGCGTCCGCAAGCACAGAAGTCTTCGAGGGTACGACCTACGATGTTTATGCATCCGCATCGACAGAGGCGCGACTGCTCGCAGACAGCGACATCACCGTTGTCTTAGATACTGTCTAAGATTCAAATCGAAATGGATCACGCCAGTCCGGACAACCTGCTTTCTGAGAAGACGGTCTCGCCCAATAAGGTCGAACTGACCCCATCGCGGCAGTTTCCTAGCTGGCTTGCCGAACAAAAAAGCAGTCTTGCTTTTACGACCTATCAGGCTGGCAAACTCTTTCTCGTTGGTTTGCAGCCTAATGGTCGTCTGTCGATTTTCGAACGCAGTTTCGATCGTTGCATGGGCCTTTACAGCGACGAGGCGGGCCTATGGATGAGCACGCTATACCAGCTCTGGCGATTTCAAAACCTCGCACAGCCGGGTCAGACAACGAACGGCTACGACCGCATCTACCTACCACAACGGGCCTATACGACGGGTGATCTAGACATCCATGATGTCGCGGTCGATAGCAGTGGACGTGTGGTCTTCGTGAACACGCTTTTCAGCTGTCTGGCGACTGTCAGCGATCGGCACAGCTTCGTTCCTTTATGGCAACCGCCTTTTGTGAGCAAACTGGCGGCTGAAGACCGCTGCCACCTGAACGGCCTGGCCTTTGAAGGCGGACGAATCCGCTACGTAACGGCTGTGAGTCAGACCGACGTCGCCGACGGCTGGCGCGACCACCGCAGAGATGGCGGTTGCGTTATCGACGTCACAAGCGGTGAGGTCGTGACATCAGGCTTGTCCATGCCGCATTCACCCCGAGCGCATAACGGCCGGCTTTGGCTGTTGGACTCTGGGACTGGCCATTTCGGCTTCATCGATCCGCAGAATGGCCGTTTCGAGCAGGTGGCTTTCTGCTCAGGATATCTCCGCGGGCTGAGCTTTTTAGGAAACTTCGCGATCGTGGGACTTTCCAAACCACGCGGAAATCGTACGTTCAGCGGACTGCCTCTCGAAGAAAACCTCGCAAAGGTGAAAAGTGAGGCGCGGTGCGGACTGATGGTCATCGATCTGAATAGCGGCGACATCGTTCATTGGCTGCGAATCGATGGTGTCGTTGAAGAGCTCTATGACGTCGTGACGCTGCCAGGAGCGATACGCCCGATGGCCCTGGGGTTCAAGACCGACGAAATCCGCAGAGTGATTCATGTGGGAGAACAAGGTGCCCTGCAATAGTCCTTGTTTCAAAGCTCGGCCCGTCACAACAAACTGCAAAGCCTGATTCGCGGTATTGCGACTGAGTCAGTCGTGAGGCTCAGCGGTGCTACAAAAAAAACCGGGAGAGGTTTTCACTTCTCCCGGCGAGATTCCACAACCTAACCAAATCGGTTCTTAAGACTGCGCGCCATCGAGCTCCATAATCGCGGCGCCCAGAACCTTACCGGCGCGACCTTCCTGGACGATGATCGCACAGCCGGAACGGCCGTCGGCGATGGCTTTAGCGAGATCGACAGAGACTTCGAGGGCTTCGCCGTTCCAAGTACCAAGCGACACGAATTCCCGCACAACGTTGGCATCAACCAATTCACGGCCCGAGTTTTCGCCACGCGCGACCTGGGTCCGATGCTCGTCATCAAAGGTCGCAAGCCAAACCGTTGCGCCCTGCTCGGGTGCCACGCCCGCCGGGATCATAACCTTCGCGGTTTTTTCATCGCCGCCGATCTCGATGTCGAGACGCTCTCCGGCGGAGCGGGCCGCGGTGATGCTGCTGATCACCTGTGTGCGCCGCGAGCCGACGACGTCGATCTGACCGTCGATTACCATCTGCGGTGTATAGATAAAGCGGCTTCCCAGTTGCTGCGCGTAACGGCGCTGCCGTTCTGTCGCCTCCGGACGGGCGAAAGGATCCTTCCAGCCGATGTAATCCCAATAGTCCACGTGATGGGCCAGGGCGATCACACCCGGTTGCTCTGCCAGTTCGCCCAGCAGCTCATCGGCGGGCGGGCAGGAACTGCAGCCCTGTGACGTGAAGAGTTCGACGACGACAGGGCGATTTGCGCTGGATTCGTCGGCAGCCAGTTGGAGCGGGGCCCGGGGAGATTCCGAGACCGCGGACGCTTTGGATCCACCAGCCTGAAGCGTCGCGGAGTGCCAGCTCACGCCCGCGATTGCAACAGCGAAGATTCCGCCAACCAGCCATGCAGGTATAGTTTTCATGCCCAGAGACTAGGTGGGCTTCGGGGTCACAGGCGAATCACGTTAGGGTGATGGCAACAGCCCCTAAACCAAAGTATATGCTTAATTTTCTATGAAGCCTCGGCCTCGGAGACAACCGCAACCTCAACCTGCATATCCACAAAAGCAGTGCTCGGTCCGGTGAAAGTCCCCTGAAGCGGTATCGCTTGGGCCGGATCCCGTGCCACGGCCACCCGAATGAGGTTGGCGCCGCCGACCAGTCCGTTGGTGGGATCGAATTCAACCCATCCGGCGCCAGGCAGGAAAATCTGCACCCAGGCGTGGGTCGCGCCGGCACCCTGGACGGGCTCAATACCCTCCTCCGCCGGTCCTGCGTTGCTATCCAGGGCAGGATCGTAGAGATAACCGGAGACGAATCGCGCGGCAAATCCGAGCGAGCGCACCGCCTCCATCATAAAGACCGCCAAATCGCGGCAGGTACCGCTGCCCAGATCCAGGGTTTCAAGCGGTGTCTGGACACCGACACTATACCGCCTTTGATAGAGAAACTGCTCGTGGATCGCGGAATTGATCTTCAGCAGCACGTCTTCGGTCCGGCTGTTGAGCCCGCGCTCGAGAAACCCGCGCGCCCAGGCATCGATGCGCCGCTGCGGGTCTGGATAGTGCCGTTCGTCACAACGGCCCAGATCGGCAACCTCGTCGGAATCGTAGCAGAAGGGAAAGGTCTGCGCGTATTCGTCCAGCTTGAACTCGGGGGCTTCCAGGCCGAAATGCTCGATCACGATCCGGCTCTCGAAGCGAAGCTCCTCCGCCTGATCCTGAAAACTCGCCACCGCGATCGAATTGGAGAAGGCATCGTGCATCCAGCGGATCTCCGCCGATGGCGAGATGGTCAGAGCCGTATCGATCACCCGCATATCGTGACTGTCTCGAGGCCGGAACATCAGCCGGTGCTCGCCAAAAGAGACCGGTTGGCGGTAGCGGTAGAGCGTCGTGTGGTTCACGAAGAGCTTGGGCATATAGATCTGATCCAGCGCCTGTTCCGGCTTGGGCGGGAGAATTTGAGTCGGCGTCTGCCGCCGTTCCCCGCAGAAAGGCGGCAGTCTACTTGAGAGCCGCGCTTGTTCAAAACAAAAGGGGCGCCCGAAAGCGCCCCTTCCTTCGTCCCTGACGGGAAACCGGCCTGCTGTTACGCCGCCTTCATCAGATTGCGCAGCACATAGTGCAAAATACCGCCGTTGCGATAGTACTCGACCTCGTCCGCCGTATCGATCCGGCAGAGCAGCTGAATTTCCTCGCTGCTGCCGTCGGCCCTGTTGATGCGGCAGGTCACGTCCATGCGAGGCGTGATACCATCGGCCACGCCGGTGATGTCGAAGGTCTCGGTTCCGTCGAGGCCCAAGGTCTGACGGTTGACGCCGTCCTTGAACTGCAGGGGCAAGACACCCATCCCGACGAGGTTGGAGCGATGGATCCGCTCGAAGCTCTCGACGATCACGGCCTTCACACCCAGCAGCCGTGTGCCCTTGGCTGCCCAGTCACGCGATGACCCGGTGCCGTACTCCTTACCGCCGATCACGATCAAGGGTACACCGTCAGCCTGATACTTCATCGAGGCGTCGTAGATCGGCATGACCTCGCCGCTCGGCTGGTGCTTGGTGACGCCGCCTTCGGTCCCTGGCGCCAGTTCATTCCGGATCCGGATGTTGGCGAAGGTACCGCGCATCATGATCTCGTGGTTGCCACGGCGGGAGCCATAGGAGTTGAAGTCAACCGGGCGAACCTGGTGCTCAAGCAGATAGGACCCCGCCGGGCTCTCCTTCTTGATCGCTCCAGCAGGCGAAATGTGGTCTGTCGTGATCGAGTCCGCCAGCATCGCCAACGAACGGGCGCCGACGAAATCGCTGAGCTCGCCAGGTTCAGCCCCCATGTCCTCGAAGAAGGGCGGGTACTGCACATAGGTGCTGCCAGAATCCCAGCTATAGGTCATGCTGGCCGCGGTCTCGATGCCCTGCCATTCCTCACCGCCCTCGAAGACGTTGTCATAACGAGCCCGGAACATTTCGGGCGTCAGGGACGAGCCCATGAGGGATTCGACTTCCTGGCTCGAGGGCCAAACGTCTTTGAGGAAGACCGGCTCGCCATCGCTGCCGGTTCCCAGCGGATCGTTCAACAGATCGATGGTGACGTTGCCGGCCAGAGCGTAGGCCACCACAAGCGGCGGCGAAGCCAGGTAGTTCAGACGCGTCTGCGGACTGACCCGGCCTTCGAAGTTACGGTTGCCGGACAGCACAGCAGCGACATGCAGGTCGCCGGCATCGATCGCCGCGACATGCTCATCGGCCAGCGGACCGGAGTTGCCGATACAGGTGGTGCAGCCGTATCCGACCAGATCGAATCCAAGGGCATCCAGCTCGCTTTGCAGACCCGCAGCCTCAAGGTAGTCGGTGACAACCTGGGATCCAGGCGCCAGGGAGGTCTTAACCCAAGGCTTCACCGAAAGGCCTTTCTCGCGTGCCTTCTTCGCAACGAGACCGGCAGCGATCAGGACGCTGGGGTTGGAGGTATTGGTGCAGCTTGTGATCGCCGCGATCATGACGTCACCGTGGTTCAGGCTGTAATCCTTGCCTTCGACCGGCGCGCCTTTGGAGATGTCGTTACCGACGGAGGCCTGGACGACCTTGGTGGATTCGGCGCCGAGGGCACTGAGGGCAACCCGATCCTGAGGGCGCTTCGGTCCGGCAAGGCTGGGCTCCACCGTGCTGAGATCCAGCTCCAGGCTGTCGGTAAAGATGGGATCAGGTGTATTGCTGTCGCGCCACATGCCCTGGGCCTTGGCATAGGCCTCCACCAGCGCGATCCGGTCGTCGTCACGGCCGGTAAACTTCAGGTAGCGAATGGTCTCTTCGTCGATCGGGAAGAAACCGCAGGTCGCGCCGTACTCAGGTGCCATATTCGCGATGGTCGCCTGATCCGCCAGGGTCAGATGGTCCAGACCAGCGCCGTAGAATTCGACGAACTTGCCGACCACGCCCTTGGCGCGCAGCATTTGCGTAACCGTCAGCACCAGATCGGTCGCGGTCGTGCCTTCTTTCAGCTTGCCGGTGAGCTTCATGCCGATGACTTCGGGGATCAACATGGAAACCGGCTGACCGAGCATGGCGGCCTCGGCCTCGATGCCGCCAACGCCCCAACCCAAGACGGAGAGTCCATTGACCATGGTCGTGTGGCTGTCCGTACCGACAAGCGTGTCTGGGTAGGCAACGGTTTTGCCTTCGTCTTCCTTGGTCCAAACGACCTGGGCGAGGTTCTCCAGGTTTACCTGGTGACAAATGCCGGTGCCCGGCGGCACAACACGGAAGTTATCGAAGGCGGTCTGGCCCCAGCGCAAAAAGGAATAACGTTCACCGTTGCGCTCGAACTCCAGTTCCACGTTCTTTTTGAAGGCGTCGGGTCCACCGTAAGAGTCCACCATGACCGAGTGATCGATCACCAGATCGACCGGCGAGAGCGGATTGATCTTTTTTGGATCGCCGCCCAGCTTGGTCATCGCGGCGCGCATGGCAGCCAGGTCAACAACTGCGGGGACGCCGGTGAAGTCCTGCATCAGGACCCGCGCGGGGCGGTAAGCGATCTCCCGATCCGAACGCTTGTCTGCCAGCCAGGCCGGCAGGGCCTTGATATCGTCAACCGAAACAGTGCGGCCGTCTTCGAAACGCAGCAAATTCTCCAGCAGAACCTTCAGAGAAAAAGGCAGACGCGAAATATCGCCGATGGCCTCGGAAGCCGCTTCCAGACTGAAGTAATCATAGCTTTTGCCACCGACATCGAGCGTGCGGCGCGTGTTCAGGGAGTCAGTACCTAGGGCCACGGAGTGCCTCCATTTTCATTTGCTGGTTTAACTTTTTTCAAGACGGCGGGAATCCGCGCGTAGAGGGCACAGGGCGGGCCGGGCGCGAAACTGCCATCGAAATGCGCGCTCAACATAATCTTACGTCACTAAGAAACCAATACCGCAGTGCGAGAAATATAGGAAAGATATGGATTTGATGCTTCAGAGAATAGGCCGCGATGATCATTACGCGCTGCACAATAATTTCGTGGACACTCAAAAAACTACGACGATTCAGGCAACCCCCAGATAGTGTCAGGCACCAGGCGGAAACATCACAAAGACGCGAGTCGGACAAACTCGGCGCAGCAAATAAAACCAAGGAGAAACCACCGGCGCCTCATGTTTCGTGAAAGCGAACACAACCGCATAAGTTTCACTTGAAACTTCATGTTTCTCATAATTTTCAATGTTGTACGCTGAATTCTAGTCGAGAATCATAGCCGTGTTGAGTTACACGAGCTGCAGCGCTTGCCGCTCAAGGGCGTATTCTTCAAGGATGAAATTCGCCGTATGCGACTAGCTCTTGACCTGTGCCCACAAATCCACTTACCTGTTCCGCGATAACACAAAGTCACCAACCAAACATGTGACTACAAACGAATAACGGGAGGCCGGCGTAGCGATGAGAAAGTCACTACGCCTATCGGGGCATAACTGCCTCGACTGCGATTGGCGTGCGGCTTCATTGGCCGCGTCCGGTCTCCAACAGGATGGCTTGGATGAGCGTTGACGCGTCGAACCTGGATACCTTTCCTAAACTTCTGATCGAGCATGCGCGAACGCGCGGCGATCGACCTTCGATCCGCGAAAAGCAGTTTGGCATTTGGCAGGCCTGGACCTGGCAGGAAGCCGCGGAAGAGATCAAGGCGCTGGCCTGTGGCTTTGCGGCAATGGGGCTGACGCGCGGCGACAAGATCGCAATCGTCGGTGACAATCGGCCAAGACTCTACTGGACGATGACAGCGGCCCAGGCGATCGGCGCCATTCCGGTTCCCGTCTACCAGGACTCCGTCGCCGAAGAAATGGCCTATGTGATCGAACATGCGGAAGTTCGTTTCGCCATGGTCGAGGACCAGGAGCAAGTCGATAAGCTGATCGAGATCCGCGAGAATTGTCCGGGAGTCGAGAGGATCATCTACGACGACTCACGCGGCCTGCGCGACTATAAACAAGACTTTCTATCGCAGTTCGAGACCGTCCAAGATCAAGGCCGCGCCTATGCCGCCGCCCACCCGGAGTTTTACGACAGCGAAATCGCGCGCGGCAGCGGCAGTGACACCGCGATTATGCTCTACACTTCGGGCACCACCGGTCGTCCCAAGGGCGTGGTGCTAAGCTTCGACAACGTTCTTCAAACCGCAAAAAACAGTGCGGAATTCGAAGGCTTGACCGCCGATGAAGAGGTCTTGGCCTATCTGCCTATGGCTTGGGTCGGCGATAACATCTTCTCCTTCGGGCAAAGCTATGCCGCTGGATTCTGCGTCAGTTGCCCCGAATCGGGCGATACGGTGATGCACGATCTGCGTGAACTGGGACCAAGCTACTTCTTTGCCCCGCCACGTATTTTCGAGAACATCCTGACCAGCGTGCTGATCCGGATGGAAGATGCCGGCAGCCTGAAGCGTAAGATGTTCAAGTACTTCATGGAGGTGGCCAAGCGCTGCGGCATTGCGATCCTGAACGGCGAGCCGGTTTCCTTCAGCGATCGCCTGCTTTACGCGATTGGGAATGTCCTGGTTTACGGGCCGCTCAAGAACGTGCTGGGCTTCAGCCGTATCCGTCTGGCCTATACAGCCGGCGAGGCGATAGGACCCGATATCTTCGACTTCTACCGGGCACTCGGTATCAACCTGAAACAGCTTTACGGCAGCACAGAAGCTTCGGTCTTCATCACCATTCAGCCCGACGGCGAGATCAAGGCCGATACGGTCGGCAAACCTGCACCCGGTGTCGACATCAAGATCGCCGATTCGGGTGAAGTCCTGTTCCGTGGCCCGGGTGTCTTCGTCGAGTACTACAAGAACCCGGACGCGACGGCCGAGACCAAAACGGATGACGGCTGGGTGCACACCGGCGATGCGGGTTTCTTCAGTGATGACGGTCACCTGAAGATTATCGACCGCGCCAAGGATGTTGGCCGCCTCAACGATGGCTCGCTCATGGCGCCCAAGTACATCGAGAACAAGCTGAAATTCTTCCCTGACATCAAGGAAGCCGTGGCCTTCGGACATGACCGGGACTTCTGCGCCGCTTTCATCAATATCGATCTGGTGGCCGTCGGCAACTGGGCGGAACGCAACAACATCGCCTACGCCAGCTATCAGGAGCTGGCCGCAAATCCGGATGTCTGTAAGACGATTACGACCCATGTGGAGCAGGTAAACCGAGACCTTGCTGCCGATCCCAATCTCTCCGGCGCGCAGATCAAGCGTTTCCTGATTCTGCATAAGGAGCTGGATGCAGACGATGGCGAACTGACCCGCACCCAGAAAGTACGCCGCCGATTTATTTCAGAGAGATACCAGCCGCTGGTCGACGGCCTCTACGATGGTTCGAAAAACGTCGACATCGAAACGGAAGTCACCTTCGAAGACGGGCGCAAGGGCTCACTCAAGGCCAACGTGGTCATCATCGATGCCGAGACCTACGCTGCATCCGAACCTATGAAGCAGGCAAGCTGAGGAAAATCTGACCAGATGACAGCAGCAACTCTCGACCGCCCCGCAGCCGCGGCGCAGAGCGACGCCGACGCCTCCGAAACTGCAGGGCCTGAAGCGCGCCGGAATTTCAGCGAAGTGCTTTTGAAGGTGGACGACGTCAGCCTGTCCTTCGGCGGTGTCAAAGCGCTCTCGAACATTTCCTTCGATATCCGCAAGCATGAAATCCGCGCCATCATCGGCCCAAACGGCGCCGGCAAAAGCTCCATGCTTAACGTGATCAATGGCTTCTACCACCCGCAAGAAGGCACGATCACCTACAAGGGCAACGCGCGTCAGCAGATGCGGCCGCACGAAGCGGCGAAAACCGGCATCGCACGGACCTTCCAGAACATCGCTCTCTTTAAAGGTATGTCCACACTGGACAACATCATGAGCGGCCGATTGCTCAAGATGCGCCGCAATTTCCTCTGGCAGGCGCTTTATTGGGGCCCTGCGCTGAAGGAGGAACTGGAGCACCGGGAAAAAGTCGAAGAGATCATCGACTTTCTGGAAATCCAGTCGATCCGGAAGACTCCGGTTGGGCGGCTGCCTTACGGCCTGCAAAAGCGCGTCGAACTGGGCCGCGCTCTGGCCATGGACCCGGATCTGCTGCTGCTGGACGAGCCAATGGCCGGCATGAACGTCGAGGAGAAGGAGGACATGTGCCGCTTCATCCTGGACGTGAACGACGAGTTCGGCACCACCATCGCCCTCATCGAGCACGACATGGGCGTGGTGATGGACATCTCTGACCGGGTGGTGGTTCTGGACTACGGCCGGCTGCTGGCCGATGGGACGCCAGCCGAAGTGCGGGCCAACCAGCAGGTCATCGATGCATACCTGGGGGTCAGCCATGACTGATGCCGCTTTCGACCGCGGTTTGTTAAAGGCCGCCGCCTCACTGTTTATTTGCTGCCGGGAATCCTGAGGATGGACGGAGTCACATTCGATTTCTTTGCCGTTGCATCGAGCTTTCTCGGTGGCCTCTTCGTCGACCCTTTCATCGCGATCTTCGACCGGCCCGATAAGCTGATCCAGATTGTCTCTCAGGGCTTGAGCGCGGGCGTGATGTACTCGCTCGTTGCGCTCGGTTTTGTGGTGATCTTCAAAGCCTCCGGCGTCTTCAACTTCGCCCAGGGGATCATGGTGGTCTTCGCCGGCCTGACCGTGGTCAGCCTGATCGAGATAGGCGTGCCCGCGATCTTCGCCATTATGATCGCCATCGTCGTCATGGGCGCCATGGCCTATGCGATCGAACGGCTGGTCCTGCGCCCGCTGGTCAATCAGCCCGGCATCATCCTCTTCATGGCAACCATCGGACTGGCCTTCTTTCTGGAGGGCTTCGGGCAGACGATCTTCGGCGCCGATCCCAAACCGGTGCCCATTGACGCGCTGGCCATCCCAGACGACAAGTTCAGGATCCTGGGTGACGTCTTCAGAAAGCCGGTGCGGATCTACCAGCTCGACTTGACGGCCTTGATCGCCGGCGGCCTGATGGTGCTGGGAATCATCATCTTCCTGAACCGAACGAAAATCGGCCGCGCCTTGCGGGCGGTCGCGGACGACAACCAGGCCGCCCTTTCGGTCGGCATTCCGCTGCCCTTTATCTGGGTCGTGGTCTGGACACTGTCGGGCTTGGTGGCCATCTTCGCCGGAATCATGTGGGGGGCTCAGAGCCAGGCCGGCTTCTCTCTTGCGGTGATTGCCCTCAAGGCGCTACCGGTCCTGATCCTCGGCGGCTTTACCTCAGTCCCGGGAGCCATCATCGGCGGCGTGATCATCGGCGTTACCGAAAAGCTCGCGGAGTTCTACTGGCGCGGTCCGCTCGGCGACGGCGTCGAACAATGGATCGGCTATGTCATCGCCTTGATTATCCTGCTGTTCCGTCCACAAGGCCTCTTTGGCGAAAAAATCATCGAAAGGGTGTAACAAACGATGCTTTATCGCGAGGCAGGCCAGTTCAAAACCAATTATGTCGCCGACCAGGCGATCTTCCCGATCAAACAGGACCGCATCGGGATCGTGATCGTGTTGTTTTTCGCGTGGGTTCTGATTCCAGCATTCGGAACCGACTACTTCCTCGAAATCATCATGATCAACTTCCTGTTCTTTTCGCTAGCGGCGATCGGCCTGAACATCCTGACCGGCTATACCGGGCAGATCTCGCTGGGAACGGGCGGTTTCATGGCGGTGGGTGCCGTGGCCAGCTACAAGCTGGCAGTGATCTTCCCGGATCTCAGCATTATTCTTATCTTTCTGATTTCCGGCCTGATCGCCGCCGCGGTGGGGGTCGTTTTCGGCCTGCCGAGCCTGCGGATCAAAGGTTTCTATCTCGCCGTGGCCACCCTGGCCGCGCAGTTTTTCTTAGACTGGCTGTTCCTCCGGGTCGACTGGTTCACCAATACCAGCACGGCGATCGAGGGCGTTCCCAAGACCTTCTTCGGGATTCTAATCACCGGTCCGAATGCCGACCCCATGGCCAAATACTACGTGGCGCTGGCTTTCGTGACGGTCTTCGCGCTGATTGCCAAGAACCTGGTGCGCAGCGCCATTGGCCGGGCCTGGATGGCGATCCGCGACATGGATATCGCGGCCGAGATCATCGGCATTCGCCCGCTGCCCACGAAACTGCTGGCCTTCGCGATCAGCGCGTTCTACAGCGGCGTGGCCGGCAGCCTGATGCTGTTCCTCTTCTACGACAGCGCCGAGCCGGATCTCTTCGACATCAATCTCTCCTTCAGGGTGCTCTTTATGATCATCATCGGGGGACTGGGCAGTATTGCGGGCTCCTTCATGGGGGCGGCCTTTATCGTGATGATCCCCATCATCCTGACCAACGCGCCGGATCTACTGGGCTTGCCGATCTCTTCCGACCTGGCAAAACATCTTGAGTTCATGATCTTCGGCGCGCTGATCATTTTCTTCCTGATCGTCGAGCCCAACGGACTGGCCCGGCTCTGGCAGATTGTGAAGGAGAAGCTGCGGCTTTGGCCTTTCCCCTACTAATGAAGGGCCAAAAGTCCGGCTATTGGCATTGAAGATGTGAAGAAAAGGCCAACAGAGTTCGACGAAGTAAAAAAACATAATATAATCATCTAGATAAAATTGACTTGGGAGGATCGAAAATGACGATGAAACGTTTAACACTCGCCGCAGCGGTCGCCGCAGTGGCCGTGTCGGGCGCCGTGAGCGGCGCGCTGACACCGGTTCAGGCCGAAGACGGCATCTACATTCCACTGCTGACCTACCGGACCGGCGCTTTCGCTGACAGCGGCACCCCCATCGCCAACGGCATGTCCGATTACTTCGCACTGCTGAACAAGCGCGACGGTGGCATCAATGGCGTGAAGCTGGTCGTCGAAGAATGCGAAACCGGCTACAAGACAGATGTCGGCGTGGAGTGCTACGAGCGCACCAAGACCAAGGGCGCGGTGGTCTACAACCCCTACAGCACGGGCATCACCAACGCCATCATTCCGAAGACCAACAGCGACAAGATTCCGGTGCTCTCCATGGGCTATGGCCTGACACCGGCGGCCGATGGACGGGTCTTCCCCTGGGTGTTCAACCTGCCGACCACCTACTGGAGCCAGGCTTCCGTCTTCGTGAAGTACGTGGCCGACCAAGAAGGCGGCATGGACAAGCTGAAGGGCAAAACCATCGGCCTCATCCATCTCGACCATCCTTACGGCAAAGAGCCGATCCCGACCCTCGAGAAGCTTTCGGCCGCTCATGGCTTCGACTTCGTGACCTATCCGGTCCCGCCGAAGACCATGCAGGACCAGCGCTCGACCTGGGAAAAGATCGATTCGGATGAGCCTGATTGGCTGTTCATGTGGGGCTGGGGCGCTATGAACCCCACCGCCGTGAAAGGCGCGGTGGACGTCGACTACCCGATGGATCGCTTCATCGGCGTGTGGTGGTCCGGTAATGAGTCAGATGTACGTGACGCGGGCAAAAAGGCCACGGGTTACCTGGCCGGTGACTTCCACGGCGTTGGCGACGGCTGGCCGCTGTTCAAGGATCTGCGCGAACATGTCGTCGGCAAGGACGGCTCGCAGACTCCCGACAGCATGGTCGGCGAAACGCTGTACAACCGCGGCGTCTTTAACGCGATCGTCGTTGCAGAAGCTATCCGCACCGCGCAGGGCAAGTTCGGCAACAAAGCCATCAACGGCGAAGAAATGCGTTGGGGTCTCGAGAATATCGTGCTCGACAGCGCACGTCTCGACGCGCTTGGCTTGGCTGGCTTCACCAACCCGATCAACGTGACCTGTGAAGATCACGAAGGCAGTCACCCGGTTTACCTGAAGAAGTGGGACGGCGCAGCTTGGGAGAAATCCACCGAGTGGATCGAGCCCATGAAGGATGTCGTTCGCCCGCTGATCGAGGAAGAAGCAGCCAAGATCGCTTCTGAGCGTGGTCTCGCGACCAACGCCTGCACCTCGTAATCGGCTAACAGGTATAGACAACGAGGCACATTCCGATGGAAGCAAGCGCCACTGCAACTCAGGCTGACGCAAAGAAAACCCTGCTATCGGTGAACAACATCGAAGTGATCTACGACCACGTCATCCTGGTGTTAAAGGGTGTGTCTCTGGAAGTACCCGAGGGGGGCATCATTGCCCTCCTCGGCGCTAACGGCGCTGGCAAGACCACGACCCTGAAAGCCATTTCAAACCTGCTCAAAGCGGAACGGGGCGAGGTGACCAAAGGGTCGATCCTGCTAAACGGCGAACAGGTGGACAAGCTGACACCGAACGACCTGGTGAAACAGGGTGTGGTGCAGGTCATGGAAGGCCGCCACTGTTTCGAACACCTGACCGTCGAAGACAATCTGCTGACCGGCGCCTATACCCGCAAGGACGGGCGCGCGGCGGTCCAGCAGGATCTGGAGATGGTCTATAACTATTTCCCGCGCCTACGTGAACGCCGGACGAGTCAGGCCGGTTACACCTCCGGCGGTGAGCAGCAGATGTGCGCCATCGGCCGCGCCCTGATGAGCCGTCCGACCATGATCCTGCTCGACGAGCCCTCCATGGGTCTCGCCCCACAGCTGGTCGAGGAAATCTTCGAGATCGTCAAGAAACTGAATGAGACAGAAGGCGTTTCCTTCCTGCTGGCCGAACAGAACACCAACGTGGCCCTGCGCTACGCCGACTACGGCTATATCCTGGAGAACGGTCGGGTCGTCTTGGATGGCGAAGCCGCCACGCTGCGCGACAATGAGGACGTCAAGGAATTCTACCTCGGCGTATCGGGCTCCGAGCGCAAGTCCTTCAGGGACGTCAAACACTACAAACGCCGGAAACGCTGGCTGGCCTAATTTTAAGGTAACGGCATCGGACGCCTGCGCCACAATCCGCCAGTCAAAACACCCTGCAGAAGGATCAGGCGCATGACCGCGTCAGACAGCCATTTCGACGAACTGGAAACGCGTAGCGCCGAGGCCAGGGTCTCCGACGTCGCGGCCGCCCTTCCCGTACAGATCGGCCTCGCAAAGGACCGATCCGTCGCTTACGGGGAGCTGCTGTCGGATGTCGCCCCGGAGGAGGTCACGAACATGACCTCTCTCGCGCGCCTGCCGGTGACACGCAAGTCCGCATTGATCGAACTTCAGAAACAGCAGCCACCGTTCGGTGGCTTTCCGGCTGTGTCCACCGATTCGATGGCGCGCATCTTTTCGTCACCCGGACCAATCTATGAATTCGAGACCGCGCGGCACGATTTCTGGTCCGGAGCACGGGCTTTTTTCGCCGCAGGCTTCAGACCGGGAGACCTACTGCACAACGCCTTCTCCTACCATCTGACACCCGGCGGTTGGATCTTCGACGGCGGCGCCCGTGCGCTGGGTTGCAGCGTCATCCCCGCAGGTATCGGCAACACCGAGATGCAGGTCGAGACCATCGCTCACCTGCGTCCGACCGGGTATGGCGGCACACCCGACTATTTGAAAGTCATCCTGGACAAAGCGCAGGAAATGGACGCGGACTGCAGCTCGATTAAACGCGCGCTGGTGTCCGGCGGCGCACTCTTCCCCTCCCTGCGGCAGGAATATGCCGATCGCGGTGTCGCAGTTCAGCAGTGTTACGCCACAGCGGACCTCGGCGTCATCTCCTATGAAAGCCGGACCGAGGCAGGCGAACTGATCGACGGCATGGTCATCAACGAAAGCCATCTCGTTGAGATCGTGCGGCCCGGCACCGGCGATCCTGTGCCCGACGGCGAGGTCGGCGAAGTCGTGGTCACAACCCTCAATCCCGATTATCCGCTGATTCGTTTTGCGACCGGCGATCTTTCGGCAATCCTTCCCGACGCCAGCCCTTGCGGCCGCAGCAACAAACGCATCAAGGGCTGGATGGGCCGAGCCGATCAGACCACCAAGATCAAGGGCATGTTCGTGCATCCGGAGCAGCTGGACCGTGTGGTCAAAGCACATCCGGAAGTTATCCGCGCACGCATCGTCGTGACTCGCGAAGGCGAGAGCGATGCCATGAAGGTTCTCTGCGAATCCGGAAGCCAGGGCGAAGGCCTGGCCGAGGCTATCGCCAGCTCGGTTCAGAGTTTTTGTAAACTGCGCGGCGAGGTGGTCCTGCAATCGCCCGGCGAACTCCCCAACGACGGCAAGGTGATCGACGATCAACGCGATTTCGATGGCGCGTCCTAAAGCACTGTTACCGAACAGGTTTTGAGAACTTTAGTGGCACCGGGTTTTCGACCACTCTCGCCTGGCGTCAGAAATCTTCTTTTTGCCACAATTGCGACTAAGTGCGACCGCAATCGAATCTTAGCTTCTTAGTCACGGAGAACTTCCCCTCTCTGACTGAGACAGCCAGCTTGTCTCCTGAGTTACCCTCTGAACGCTGGAAAACAGAACGGCTGCCGGCCCCCGACCCCGGCAGCCGTTCATCCCTTTTAGCGTATCGCGCAACCACCCCACATCCACAGCCATCGAATTGCCATTCCAGCGAGGAATTGGCGCACCTTCGGCGATCTGTTATACGGGGCACGAAGTTGCATCTTTTTGCGGATCTGCGCCCTCACTATGCCAACATTGGAAGGAAGAGACCTCGCCTGCACCCGTGCGGGCCGGCGCGTATTCACCGCACTGGAATTCACGCTGTCCGAAGGGGGTGCCCTGATCCTGCGCGGCGCTAACGGCAGCGGAAAATCAAGCCTTCTGCGCATCCTGGCGGGACTCTTGGCTCCTGCGGCCGGTGAGTTGCGCTGGAACGAGACTTCGGTTGAGGAAGACCCGGAAACCTTTCAAAACAACATCTGCTATATCGGTCACGGCAACGCCATCAAACCCGTGCTGAGCGTCCAGGAAAACCTGTCGTTTTGGGCAAAGCTCTACCCGCCCAAAAGCGCGGAGGAGGACCTGGAAGCCCTGCTTGCGCGGGCCCTGGAGTGCTTTTCACTGACGACCTTGCGGGATGTGCCGGGCCGCCAGCTTTCGTCCGGTCAGTCCCGCCGGCTGGCACTGGCGCGATTGATCACTAGCCCTGCCGCAATCTGGTTGCTCGATGAGCCTTCTGTCGGCCTGGACGACGTATCTTTGAAACGTCTCGAGTCCGCCATTGCGGAACACCGTGCGTCAGGCGGCTTGGTGATCGCCGCGACTCATACGCCGCTCGACATTTCTGGCGCCGAGCTGCTCCTGCTGGAAGACTTCACTGCGCCGCTTCCGGATCCGGAAATGCTGGAGGAAACCTGGTAATGCGCTTTACCGGGATTATCGCCAGAGATCTGCGTTTGGCCCTTCGGCAACGCTCGGACGCAGCCATGATCGTGCTGTTTTTTGTGCTGACGGCCGCCCTCTTTCCCTTTGGCGTCGGCCCGGAAGCCAATCAACTGGCCGCCATCGCCCCCGGCGTGATCTGGGTGACCGCACTCTTGTCAGTCCTCTTGTCTTTGGAACGCCTTTTCCTCGCTGACTACGAAGACGGCAGTCTGGAACTGATGGCGCTCTCGCCGGTACCCCTAGAACTGACGCTGCTTGCCAAGGTGATCGCCCACTGGCTGACCACCGGCCTCCCCCTGATCGCTTCGGCGCCGCTTATCGCCGTGCTCTTCAACATGCCGTTGGACGCTCTACCGACGCTTGCCATGGCAATGCTGCTCGGGACTCCGACCTTGAGCCTGATCGGCGCCGTCGGCGCGGCCCTCACGCTCGGCGCCAGGCGGGGCGGCATTCTCATCCCGCTGCTGGTATTGCCGCTTTACATTCCGACCCTCATTTTTGGCGTTTCGGCCGTGGATGCCGCCCTACTCGGCTTTCCAGTGCGCCCGCACTTGCTGCTGCTAACGGCAATTTTACTGATTTCGCTGGTCGTTTCGCCCCTCGCCGGCGCTGCGGCCTTGCGGCAAGCCAACGAATGACTAGGTTTATGGCACTGTGGACAGGCAACTCCTGCCAATGGCTGCCGAAACCGCGGAAAAACAGGCGCTTTAATGTGGCTGTGCGAATAGAGGCTTCGGGTGATTTAACCCTGCGCTAACCATAAATATCGAGACGAAACCGGTTGGCAGCCGGCAGCGTCGCAGGGAACTGTTTCAGGAGCGAGGTCGTTTTCGTTTATGATCGAAATCAACTCGACGCCTCAGCTCCTCTGGTAAGGTAAGATCCTCTTGGAAGACAGAATGCCCGACCTGGGGACCGGAAAACCATGATTCTTGACCGTTTCGCCAATCCTGCGCGGTTTCTGCGTCTCGCCAACGCCATCCTTCCCTGGTGCACCGGCGCAACCATCATTTTGCTGGCGGTTGGACTCTATCTCGGTCTGTTCGTAGCGCCGGCGGATTATCAGCAAGGCGAAAGCGTGCGCATCATGTATGTCCACGTCCCGGCGGCCTGGATGGCGATGTTCGTCTACACCAACATTGCGATCGCCAGTGCGGTTGCGCTGATCTGGCGGCATCCGCTTGCGGACCTGGCGGCCAGCTCTTCGGCGCCGATCGGCGCGGCCTTTACCTTCCTGGCTCTGGTAACAGGTTCGCTCTGGGGCAAACCCATGTGGGGCACCTGGTGGGTTTGGGATGCGCGCCTGACCTCAGTGCTCATCCTCTTCTTCCTCTATCTCGGCCACATGGCGATCACCTCGGCCTTTGACAATCGGGAACGCGGCGCGAAGGCAGCCGCCGTGCTGGCGCTGGTCGGCTTCGTCAATGTACCGATCATCAAGTTTTCGGTCGACTGGTGGAATACCCTGCATCAACCTGCAAGCGTGTTCCGCATGGATGGGCCGACGATCCATCCGGATATGCTATGGCCCCTGCTCGCCATGGGCCTCGGCTATACCTTTTTCTACATCGTCCTGCTTCTGCTGCGCATCAAAAGCGAGTTGATCGGGGCCCGCTTGCGGACGCTTGACAGCTTGCGTCAAGATGCCGCGTAAACAATAGGTGAACAAACCGCATAACACGCTGACTTCCAAGGGCTGAATACCTACATTTCCAAAGCAATAGGCGTGGGCTCGAAAGCTCCGGCCTCTGGGAACGGCGACGACGGCAACAGAATCGACCAATGCAATCTTTTCAGAGCTTTCTCGAGATGGGCAGTTACGGCGGATACGTCTGGCCATCTTACATACTCTCCGCATTGATCATGGCGGCACTCGTCATCGTGACCCTGCGCCAGCTGCGCGACCGCGAGCAGGAACTGGCCAGGCGCCAGAGCGAGTTCCCGTCGCGGCGAAGAGACCGCAAAGCGATAGATGAAGCGGGCACAGCTAATCTCTCCGGTGATGGAGCACAATCATGACCCGGAAGAAGAGACGCCTTTACATTGTCATCAGCGGCATGGCGACCCTCGGGGTCGCCGCCGCTCTTATCCTCACGGCTTTCCAGGACAACATCGTCCTCTTTTGCAGCCCCACGGATATTCAGAACAAGGAAAGCTGCGCGAAGCGGGACATTCGGCTGGGCGGCCTTGTCGAGGAAGAGTCGGTCGTTCGCGGCGACGACGGATTGACCATCACCTTTCGGGTCACGGACCTCGCCAACTCCATTCCCGTCTCCTACAAAGGCATTCTGCCCGACCTGTTCCGCGAAGGTCAGGGGGTGGTGACGGAAGGCACGATCAATGCGCAGGGTATCTTCGTCGCCCGTGAAGTGCTGGCAAAACACGACGAAACCTATATGCCGAAGGAAGTCGCCGACGCTCTGAAACAGTCGGGACAGTGGCGCGACGAAACGGAAACCCAGTAAAGCCGGGCAAAACGGCGGGGACATCAGCAAACCAGCAACGCCTGGTATGAAAATGCCCGACTTTGGGCGCGAGGTGGAAAGGTCCGTTATGAAAGAGTCCGAAATCACCGCGCTGTTTTTCGACAGGCGCCGGGAGGCCTGAAAATGACTGCGGAAATCGGACAGTTCGCCCTGATCCTGGCGCTTCTTGTATCAATCGTGCAATCGAGCGTGCCCATGATTGGTGCGGCCCGTGGCAATAGAGCCTGGATCGCGCTCTCTAAGCCCAGCGCAATCCTGCTTTTTGCCCTGACCGTTCTCGCCTTTGCCGCCCTGACCCAAGCCTTCGTCGTTTCGGACTTCTCGGTTTCGACCGTCTACAAGAACTCTCATTCGGCAAAGCCGATGCTCTACAAGATCACCGGTGTCTGGGGCAATCACGAGGGCTCGATGCTGCTCTGGGTGCTGATCCTAACCGGCTTCGGTGCAGCTGTGGCCGGCTTCGGCAGTAACCTGCCGCCGACCCTGCAAGCCCGCGTGCTGGGGGTTCAGGCCATGATCACGTTAGGGTTTCTGGCCTTCCTGATCTTCACCTCAAACCCCTTCGAACGGATATTTCCCGCACCGCTGGACGGCCGTGATCTCAATCCCCTGCTGCAGGATCCGGGACTGGCGTTCCATCCGCCTATGCTCTACGCGGGCTATGTCGGTTTCTCCATCGCCTTTTCTTTCGCCGTTGCGGCTTTGATCGAGGGGAAGGTCGACGCGGCCTGGGCCCGATGGGTGAGGCCCTGGACCCTTTCGGCCTGGATTACCCTGACTGCGGGAATCGCGCTGGGCAGCTGGTGGGCCTACTACGAGCTCGGCTGGGGCGGCTGGTGGTTCTGGGATCCGGTTGAGAACGTCTCCTTCATGCCCTGGCTCCTGGGCACGGCGTTGTTACACTCGGCCATTGTGGTCGAAAAACGCGATTCCCTGAAGGTTTGGACGATTCTGCTCGCGATCCTGACCTTCTCCCTCTCGCTGATCGGGACCTTTATTGTCCGTTCGGGACTCCTGACATCGGTCCATGCCTTCGCAACCGATCCTGAGCGCGGCCTGTTCATACTCATCCTTTTAGCAATCGCGATTGGCGGCTCCCTGCTTCTTTTCGCTGTACGCGCTCCTGCCCTGACCCCTGGCGGTCTCTTCAGCCCCATCAGCCGCGAGGGCGGGCTGGTCCTCAACAATCTACTGCTGACCGTTGGCACCTTCGTGGTTTTTGTAGGCACCATTGGCCCGCTGCTCCTGGAAGCAACCGGAACCAAGATCTCGGTGGGTGAGCCTTACTACAACGCCGTTTTCGTGCCTCTGATGATCCCCCTGGTCGCCGTTATGGCTATCGGCCCGCTGCTGCCGTGGAAACGCGCGGAACTTGGCGCGGTTCTTTCGCGCCTGAAATTCGCAGGACTCTTGACGCTGATCGCCGTCGTGGCAACGGCTTATCTGCAATCCGGCGGTCCGGTTCTTGCCGTGGTCGCCATGGGCTTCGCAGCCTGGCTCTTCGCGGGCTCCGTCGTCGAGTGGGCGGAGCGCGTCAAGCTCTTCTCCATTCCCCTGGGTGAATCTCTTCGGCGCGCAATCAAGCTGCCGCGCGCTGCCCATGGCATGACTTTGGCGCATGCGGGCATGGCCGTCGCCATCGCCGGCATGACCGGCTCCTCTGCCTGGAAAGTCGAGGACATCCGCATCATGAAACCGGGCGATACAGCGGAAGTGGCTGGCTACAGCTACCTCTTCGAAAGTATGAAGCCGGTTGAAGGGCCCAATTACCGCGCCGAAGAGGCAACCTTTATTATCACCCAGGACGGCGACTTCGTTGCCAAGCTCACACCGCAAAAACGCATCTATAACGTACAGAGCATGCCAACCACGGAAGCTGGCATCCACACGACCGGTATGAAAGACCTCTATATCGCCATCGGCGATTCGGACGGCAGAGGCGGCTGGACCACCCGCATCTATCACGAACCGCTCGTACCCTGGATCTGGGCGGGCTGTCTGATCATGGTGCTCGGCGGTACCGTTTCGCTCAGCGACAGGCGCCTGCGGGTAGGTGCGCCGACCCGCAGCCGGCGCTGGCAGGCAAAGGCCGCAACAGGCCGTGTGGAGGCACAGGCCTAGATGGCACGTAAGCTGATCTTCTTTCTACCGATTGCCCTCTTTGCGGTTGTCGGCGGTTACTTCTTCTGGGGTCTCGATCCCGACCGGAATCCCTCGGAGATTCCTTCGGTGATGATCGACAAGGAAGTTCCGGTTTTCGATCTGCCACGCGTAGATGGCTCCGGCGTTGTTGGCTTCGACAGCGAAGATCTGAAACAGGGTACGGTGACCCTGGTCAACGCCTTTGCCTCCTGGTGTCTGCCCTGTTTGGCTGAACATCCAATCCTGACCGAACTGGCAAAACGGAATGGAATCCGGCTCTATGGCATCAATTACAAAGACAAGACCGAAGATGCCGCCGCCTGGTTACGGGAACACGGCAATCCTTACGCCAGGATTGGCGCAGACCTCAGCGGCCGGGTCGCAATCGATTGGGGCGTGTACGGTGTTCCGGAAACCTATATCGTAGATGGAGAAGGACGTATTCGTTACCGCCACATCGGCCCGATGGATGCGGCGGCCGTCAAAGAAATCGTACTTCCGCTGATCGACAAGCTTAAGAAATGAACCGGTCGCGTAGAAACTTGCCGTCCTCTGTCGCAATACAGCCTCTTCGTTCACCGTCGTTGGCGCTGTGGCTGGGTTTCGGCGCCCTCGCGGCAGCTCTCCTCTGTCTCAGCCTTGTCTCCAGCCCTCTGCTGGCCGTTGAGCCTGACGAGGTCCTTGACGACCCGGTTCTCGAAGGCCGCGCCCGGGAACTCTCCAAAGAAATCCGATGCCTGGTCTGCCAGAACGAGTCGATCGACTCCTCCAATGCGCAGCTTGCGAAGGATCTGCGGGTCATCGTGCGCGAGCGGCTCGTGGCCGGCGACAGTGATCAGGAAGTCTACGATTACCTGGTTGCACGCTACGGCGATTTCGTTCTGCTCCGTCCGCCCATGAGGCCGGAAACCTACTTCCTTTGGTATGGCCCGGCAGTGGTTTTGCTTCTTGGGGCCGCAGGTGTTGGGGTCTATTTTATGCGCCTCAAGAAACGCGCGGCGAGCGAAGCACCAGCGCCTCTCTCTGCTCAGGAGCAAGACCGGTTAGCCCAGTTGTTGGCCGGCTCAGAGCAACAAGCAGGTGAGGCTGACGATGACGGTAAACGATCTCAGTCCGGCCACTCCGGAGGCGCAGGCGCATGATTCTCTGGATCGTTGCAGCGGTGTTGACCGCATTTTGCGTCGCCGTGCTTCTGCATGGGCTGTTGAAGTCCCGCGTAGTCGAGGCGACCCGCGCTGAGTTCGATCTGACCGTCTACAAAGATCAGCTCGCAGAGATTGAGCGTGACCTGGATCGCGGTCTGCTGAACGAAACGCAGGCCAAATCCGCGCGCCTCGAAATCGAACGGCGGATGCTCGCCACAGCGGCCAAGGACGACGGCAGTGCAGAGCATGAGGGGTCGAATGAAGCTGCAAAAGGCAGTCGCATGATCGCGGGCGTGCTCGCTGCGGCCGTCCCTCTTTCCGCGCTCGGACTGTACTTGTTCCTTGGCTCACCAAACCTGCCTTCGATCCCCTACGCCGACCGGCTGGCATTGGAGAATAGCTTTCAGAAGGCCGCGAGCGAAGATACGTTGGCCGAAAGCATTTCCGACCTTGAAGCGCAGGTCGAAGCGCAAGGTTTCGACGCGCACGCCTGGTTACTGCTCGCCAACGCTTACGGCAATTTGAGCCGTTACCTCGACTCAGCCAACGCCTACCGCCGCGCAATCGACCTTGGCGCGAAAGAGTCGCCGATCTACGCATCTCTTGGTGAAACTCTGGTGGCCGCATCGGGCGGTGAGGTCAACATTGAAGCACAGCGAGCCTTCGCCGAGGCGATAAAGCTGGATTCCGGGAATATGAAGGCCCGTTACTATAGTGGTCTTGCGCTTGCTCAGGCCGGACGGCTTGAACATGCACTTGAGGTCTGGAGCGAACTGATGGAGCAGGCAGGCCCGGCAACTCCCTGGCGTCCCTTGCTGCGGCAGCGGATCGGTCAACTCCAGACAGCGCTCGCAACACGCCAAACTCTCAGCAAGATCAGAGCGGTACCCCGGGTCAAGGTGAAGCAGCCCTACCGCCAGGCGGCTCATCCATGCCGCAGCCCAGCGCGGAAGATATCGAAGCGGCCAGCCGAATGACTCCCGAGGAGCAGTTAGCCTTTGTACGCTCCATGGTCGGCCAACTTGCAGAACGCCTGGACAGCGATCCTTCAGACCTGGAGGGCTGGATCCGCCTTGCCAGGGCCTATGCCGTACTGCAGGAACCCGCTAAAGCGCGCCAGGCGCTCACACGGGCGTCTAAGGCTTTTGCCGGCCAGCCTCAGGAATCCGAGGCTGAAGCGGCCATCGCCCAGGCCCGCGCCGATCTTGGACTTTGAGATCAAACCAGGCTCACGCCGCAGTCGGGCAGCCGTGTTTTTCCTTGGACTCGTGGAAAAAGCCCTCTAACGTTCTATCAAAGCCGTGACAAAAACGGCCATTGAGCAGGGAACACAATATGGCGGAGCCGGCTACGAAGAAGGCCGCCGAGCACCAAGCGCTGGTTTGCGAGAATATCCATAAGAGTTTCGGGACTCTTGAGGTTTTGAAAGGCGTTTCGCTCTCTGCCAACAAGGGCGACGTCATCGCAATGCTCGGATCCAGCGGATCGGGGAAAAGCACGTTTTTGCGCTGCATTAACCTGTTGGAGACACCGAATTCGGGTCGGGTCTTCGTCGGGGACGAACTGATTCAAATGACAACCAACAAGCGCGGCGAACCCGTTCCAGCGGATCGCAAGCAGGTCGAGCGCCTGCGCACCCGTCTTGCCATGGTTTTTCAAAGCTTTAACCTCTGGTCACACATGACCGTCCTGCAGAACGTCATCGAAGCGCCGGTACACGTTCTTAAGCGCCCCAAAAAGAAGGCTGTGGAGCAGGCGGAAGCGCTGTTAGAGAAAGTCGGAATCCAAGCCAGGAAAAACGACTATCCAGCGCACCTTTCCGGCGGTCAGCAGCAGCGGGTGGCCATTGCGCGAGCCCTCGCGATGGACCCTGACGTCATGCTGTTTGACGAACCGACCTCAGCTCTGGATCCGGAGCTAGTCAACGAAGTCCTGAAAGTGATGCGGGATTTAGCCGACGAAGGCCGAACCATGATTGTGGTGACGCACGAAATGGGCTTTGCGCGGGAAGTTTCAACGGAAACTATCTTCCTGCATGAGGGTCGAATTGAAGAGGCCGGCCCCCCTCAAGAGGTTTTCCAGAATCCGAAATCGGAGCGGTTTCAGCAGTTTCTCGCGGGAAACCTGAAGTAACCAAGCAAAAAGACAACATCAGTCAGTACATCAGTATGGGAGAATCATTATGAACAAGTTCATCGCAGTCGCTGTGGCCGCTGCTTTTGCGCTTGCCGCCGGGCCGTTTGGAGCCTCCGACGTCAGCGCCAAGGACTGGAAAAAAGTCCGCATCGGTGTCGAAGGCGCCTACCCACCTTTCAGCGAAACGACGCCGAGCGGAGAGCTGAAAGGCTTTGACATCGACATCGCCAAGGCACTCTGCGAAGAGATAAAGGCTGAATGCGTCCTGGTGGCTCAGGATTGGGACGGCATCATTCCAGCACTTTTGGCCAAAAAATACGACGCCATCGTCGCCTCTATGTCGATTACGGAAGAGCGCAAAAAGAAAGTCTCCTTCACCAACAAGTACTACCAGACCCCTGCGAAATTCGTTCGCAAAAAGGGCTCGGGGCATGAGATTTCCAAGGAGTCACTTAAGGGTAAGCGGGTCGGCGTACAGCGGGCCACAACCCATGACAACTTCCTGACCGCAGAGTTCGGAGACGACATCGAAATCAAGCGCTACGGCACTCAGGACGAAGCCTATCTAGATTTGACGGCCGGTCGTCTCGATCTGTTGCTCGCAGATTCGATCGCGATCAAAGACGGCTTCCTGGGCACCGATGCTGGCAAAGACTACGAATATGTCGGTCCCGATTTCACGGACCCGAAGTACTTCGGCGACGGCGCGGGCATCGCCATCCGTAAGTCGGACGAAGATCTCCAGGCTAAGCTGAACGACGCCATTGCGGCTATCCGCTCCAACGGTGTCTACAAGCAGATCCAGGACAAGTACTTCGATTTCAACATCTACGGCGAATAAGCACTATCGCCGAACGTCCGGCTTTATTGGGCCGCCGCAGTGCCATGCTGTGGCGGCCTGACCGGAAACCAAACAGAAAACGGATACCACCAGAAACCGATGTTTGATCTCCACGGCTACGGGACGACAATTCTGGACGGCGCGGGACTGACCGTGTCCGTTGCTCTCGTATCCTTGGTAATCGCAATGGCGCTCGGTTTGGTGACGGCTTTGGCCAAGCTGTCAGGAGTTCGGGCCGCGGTCATAACGGCCAGCATCTACACAACGATCATCCGCGGCGTCCCAGATCTGGTGCTGATGCTGCTGATTTTTTTCGGCGGTCAGGTCCTGGTGAACGATCTCGCACCGCTGGTCGGATACGAAGACTACATTGATATTAATCCCTTTATCGCCGGCTCGATTACCATCGGCTTCATTTTCGGCGCCTACATGGGTGAAACCTTCCGGGGTGCGATTCTTGCGGTTCCCGTCGGCCTGCTGGAAGCCGGCGCAGCCTACGGTATGTCACGCCGTCAGGTTCTGTTCCGCATTCTGATCCCGCAAATGATGCGCCACGCCCTGCCCGGCTTCGGAAACAACTGGCTGGTCCTGATGAAAACGACAGCGCTGGTCTCCGTCATCGGATTGGAGGACATGGTCCGAAAGGCCGGTCTGGCGGCTGGCGCGACCCGCGACCCTTTTCCCTTCTACCTTGCCGTTGCGGTGCTGTTTCTCGCCTTCACGACCGTCTCGGTGCTCGCCCTGCGTTGGGCCGAGAACCACTACAGCGCCGGCGTTCGGCGCGTCTGATAGGTGAAGCGACATGGATTTCTCCATCATCACCGAGAATATCGATGAATACCTGAACGGGCTGTGGCTGACGGTGCAGCTCGTCAGTCTCGCCTTGGCAATCGGCCTCGCCATCGCCATCCCTTTCGCCATCATGCGTGCATCCGACCGACCTTACATCTCCGGCCCGGTCTGGCTCTTTACATACTGTTTCCGGGGCACGCCCCTCCTGGTCCAGATGTTCTTGTTCTACTATGGACTGGGGCAACTCAAGTTCGTGCAGGAACTGAGCATGACCTGGACCTTCCTGCAGGACGCTTACTGGTACGCCCTGCTGGCCTTCACGCTCAATACGGCCGCCTACACCACGGAAATCATCCGTGGAGCCATCGTGGCGACTCCTTTTGGCGAGATCGAAGCGGCGCGCGCCTGCGGTATGTCTCGCGGGCTGGTTCTCCATCGCATCGTTCTGCCCAGCGCTTTCCGCCGCGCACTTCCGGCCTATTCCAACGAGGTGATTTTCATGCTGCACGGTAGCGCCGTCGCCAGCCTTATCACGCTGGTTGACATCACAGGGGCCGCGCGCGTGATCAACTCCCGCTACTACAGCCCCTATGAGGCTTTCATAACCGCTGCGGCCTTCTATATGGTGCTGACGTTCCTCATCGTCTGGGGATTCCGCCAACTGGAAAAGCGTTGGCATGCTCATCTCAAACCGCGCGAGACGAATTAGGGCCGTTTGGCTTTGCCGTCGACAGTCCGTCGGTACACCGCTGAGTTCCGAACTGGACAGTCAAGAAACGAAGGTTTAATCCTCGTATCACCTGTTAATACATTTACTTCTGACACGCTGCCCTGGTTTCGGGAGGCTGTATGTCCGATGTTCGGACAGAATATTCCGGATTGACCCGCGACGAGCTTCTTGACGAACTCGAGCGGCTTCAAGAGCGCGTGCGTGTCCTTCAGGGCGAAACGTCGGTCAGCACGCATGCCGAAGAAGCCCTCAGGCAAAGTCAAAAACGCTTCCAAGACATTGCCGAGATTGCCTCAGACTGGTTCTGGGAAATGGACGCGGATCTTCGTTTTACCTACTTTTCGGATCGTTACGAAGCCGTAACGGGCATTTCACCTGATGCGTCCCTCGGCAAGACACGCAAGGAACTCTGGGAGCGGCTCCCGCCCCCGTCGCCACAGCTGAAATTCGAATGGGATCAGCATTGGGAGTTGCTCAAGAACCAGCAGCCTTTCAGCAACCTGCGCAGCCAATGGGTCCATTCTGACGGCAATCTGCATAGTTACGTCATTAGCGGCAAACCGCTTTTCGACTCGGCCGGCAACTTCCTCGGCTACCGGGGGATTGGAACGGACATCAGTGCCGAGGTCCGAGCACAGGAAGAATTTATCGCGGCGAAGGAAGCGGCGGAACGTGCGAACCGTGGCAAGTCCGAATTCCTGGCAAACATGAGCCATGAACTCCGTACACCCCTGAACGCAGTGATCGGGTTCTCCGAAGTCATGGAACACGAACTCTTCGGGACATTGGGTGACCGGCGCTACCGGGAATATGTCGGCTATATGAAAAACAGCGGCCTTCATCTACTCGGGATCATCAACTCGATACTCGATCTCTCCAAGATCGAAGCCGGAAAGCTCGACCTCTATGAAGAAGAGATCAATCTGGCCGAGGTGGTCACCTACTGTTTCCAGTTGATCCTTGCCAAGCAGGAAGAAAAGCAGATCAAGCTCGACCTCCGGTTAGCTTCGGAACTCCCCAATCTCTGGGGCGATGAACGATTGATCCGCCAGATCCTTTTGAACATCGGCTCGAATGCACGGAAGTTTACGGGCGCCGGCGGCCGCGTGACGGTCGTAACCCGCCTGGGCCCGCACGGCGGGCATGAGATCGCCATTTCCGATAACGGCATTGGCATGACCAAGGAAGATCTGGAGGCGGCCTTAACGCCCTTCGGTCAGGTCGACAGTTCCCTGAGCCGTCGTTACGAAGGCACTGGCCTGGGTCTGCCGCTCTCCAATTCCTTTGCCAAGTTGCACGGCGGGCACCTAGAAATCGAGAGCGAACCCGGGGCCGGCACGACCGTCACTATCAAGTTCCCCGACGAGCGCGTTATCCGGCCTCAGGACCCAAGACTCAGCATGCGGGTGCTGGAAAAGAAAGAGGGCGTGTAAGCCTTCACCTCCGCCCAGCGGCCCGCGACCGTCGTGCTGGATAGCTCTAAGCTGCCCGCACCTGCTTAAGGAAATCAAAGACTTCGCGCCGCAGAGCCTCTGAATGGCTAGCCAGTTCGCCTGCCGCCGTCAAAACACTGCTTGAAGATTGACCGGTCGAGTCAGCAGATTTCGTGACCTGCACGATGGTCGCGGAAACCTCGCTGGTGCCGGTGGCGGCCTCTTGGACGTTACGCGAAATCTCCTGAGTCGCGGCGCCCTGCTCTTCGACAGCCGCCGAAATGGAGCCGGCCACCTCATCGACCTTTGCAATCGTACCGCCGATATTCTTGATCGCTTCGACGGCGCCAGTGGTCGCCGTCTGCATCGCGGCAATCTGCGTGCTGATTTCGTCGGTGGCCTTCGCGGTCTGGGAAGCCAGGTTCTTAACCTCGCCCGCGACAACCGCAAAACCCTTACCCGCCTCACCGGCGCGCGCGGCCTCGATCGTTGCGTTGAGCGCAAGAAGATTGGTCTGCTCGGCAATATCTGAAATCAGGCTGATGACATCGCCGATCTTCCGCGCGGCTTCGGAAAGACCTTCGACATCGCCGTTAGTCTGCTGCACCTGGTTAACCGCTTCGCTTGAGATTTGCGAAGATTCGGCGACCCGGCGGCTAATTTCGGTAATGGAGCCGGAAAGCTGTTCAGCTGCCGCGGCGACGGCTTGGACATTATTCGTGGTGACTTCGGAAGCAGAGGATACGCTGTTCGCCTGCTCACTGGTCGACTGCGCCGAGGAAGAGAGTTCCTGAGCAGCGTTCTGCATGGTAGTTGCGCCCGTGGCAACCTGATCGACCACCGCCATCACAGAAGCTTCGAAAGCATCGGCCATAGCATTCATCGCAGCCTGCTTATCGGCTTCGGCCTTAGCCTTGCTTGCGGTCTGTTCTTCCTCCAGGCGACGCATTTCGATCGCATTCTGTTTGAAGACTTCGACGGCATTCGCCATGGCGCCCATGTCATCGCGTTTGTCGCGCGCCGGGATATCCGTATTCAGATTGCCATCTGCGAGGTCGCGCATAGCTTCCGTCATCTGCGCCAACGGACGACCAACCATTCGAGTCGTCGCGAAAGCCAGAGCGCCGACGAGGACCATCAAGGCGACAACTGCGGCAATGATCTGTTCAGTGAGGGCAGCGGTTACTGTCGAGTCCAGTCCATCGAGACTCCAGGCCACCGCCAGAAGACCGACCGGCTCACCTTTCTTACTAAGCGGCGGAACGACAATCACAACATGGCTCGAGGTCGAATTGACGTAGATGCCGCCCTCTTCGCCAACAGAGGCGGCCCACTCCGGCGCCGGCGCCAGATCAAAGGAAGACAGCGTTTCGGAGGCATAGCGGGTCACCTCTTCACCGGCCTTGTTGAAGGTGATGATATTGGAGATCGCCGAATCTTCCGCGTTCGCAAACTCGATGTAGGCCTTTTCAACGGATTCCGCTTTGTTCCACTGCAGACCGCCGGCCACGTTGTTGGCCAACAGGCTGGTTATGGTCCTGAAGGAGCGCTCACCCTGATCCGTAAGGGCTTCCCGCCCGTTCATCACATTTGTCGTGACCATAGCGACGAAGCAGAGGGTGATCGCGAGAGCAGCCACCAGGGATACCTTCCTTGCAACAGTTAAGCTGCTCGAATGAGCCTCCGCATGAGGACTCGATGTTGCGTCTATCTGTTGCTCAGTCATTGGTATCCCCGGTTATGCCGTGTTCTCGGTAACTGCTTCGCTACGCGCCGACGTGCTTACAGGAAAGCTTCGACGTTCATGCCGACGGTAATGGCACCGATCACTTCACCGCTCGCCGGATCGACGATCGACATGCTCAGCTGCGACTGGAAAGTCTGGGTCGACTCATCTTCTTCGACCTCATCGATGAAGACTGCGTCCGGGCCGGCCAGGTAGGTTTTCTTCCACTTGGCTTCGTCGCCCTGCCAGTAGTCGGAGGTCACATCGCTCTGCGCGACGTTCAGGCCCTTGGCATCCATAACGAAAACTTCGGTGACGAGCCCTTCGGTTTCGTTCTTCACCTGGCTCAGGAAACCCGAAACGGCACGACCCATAACCTCATCGATCATCGGCTTGCTCGAGGCGCCAGTTTCCGCACGCCACTGCTTGTCCATGGCGTCGATGTCGGCCTGTGCAAGATTTGCGTGCTTTTCGTTCTGCGCTTTGATCGCTGCCACCAGATCGGCGTTAGCAACCCAATTCTTTACCGTGGAATTCGCGAAGTCCTGCATCGGTGCAACATGCGCATCAGACGCCATTGCAGTTGAAACAGCCATCATGCTGGCCAGACCCGTGGCCGCAACCAAAGATGCTTTAATTTTCATGACACCACCTATGAGTTAATCGAGGAACTTGTAAGTGCCCGGCATCCTAGGTTGTTTGTACTAACGGCTGATTAATGAAGCCGCCCTAGTGAGCAGTCAGAAAATCGATTTTTGGTAATACCAGCAATAAACTTAGGTGTTGATCGCCACTTAATGTTTAAATACTTATAGGTTTATTTCGCGTTGAGAGCGCTTGTTACAATTTGTGGTTAATGAAATGTAAAATAGTGCCGTGCTGACGCCTTCAACTGTCACAATTCAAAATCACTCTATGCCTGTGTGACTCGGGAAGGATCGAAACTGAAATGGCACGCGCCCTTCGACCCGGTCCCGGCTCGGCGACAAACCAAACCTGTACTTGTAGGACCGCGTAAATTGACCGCTGCTACCGAAGCCACAAGCGGCTGCGACCTCGACAATCGGCAGTTCCGTCTGTGTTACCAATCCGCGCGCCCGGTCGAGGCGAACGTCGATGTAATAGCGGACCGGCGAGACGCCAGTGTGACCCCTGAATATGCGCTCAAGCTGACGCTGCGAGCATCCGAGGCGGCCGGCAACCTCGCGAATGCTGATGGGTTGTTCTAAATTCCGCTCCATCAGGATTATCGCTTCACGCAATCGCAGCGGCGCCGCATAGCCAACGGGCTCCCGGGCGGTCGGCAACTGTCCTTCCTCGCCCGGTCTCAGACGTTCATGAAAGATGTAACGACCTGCCGCATTTGCCAGATCGATGCCCTGCTGCAAGCGGACAATTTCAAGCGCCATATCGGCAGCAGCCACACCGCCGCTGCAGGTGAGGCGCTCCCGGTCGAACACAAACAGGGATTCATCCATGGGACTATCAGGAAACAGCTCACGAAAGGCAGCTATGTGCTCGTAGTGCACAGCGGCCCGATAGCCTTGCATCAAACCGGCGTAAGCCAACACAAAGGCGCCGGTATCGATCCCGCAGAGCACAACGCCCAGACGCGAGAATCGCCGCAAACTGCTCTGTAGCTTACCTCCCTGAAAGCGCTCTGGATGCCAGCTTGAATTGACAACGAGAAAATCCAACGGCTGGTCGAACGCTCCCAACGCCCGCGTTTGAGAAACGCTCATGCCGTTACTCGCGGCGACCTCTCCACCCTCGAGAGACAAAAATGGCCAATTATAGATCGACGCGCCGCGCAGGTAATTGGCAGCGCGGAAGGGATCGATAAAGGCCTGCGACGCCAGGGAATTAAAGTCGGGCAGCAGAAGCATTCCTATGGCGCAAGGAGTGCTCCGGTAACCTCCGCCCTCAACGATATCGGCGAAACCTGCATGCATACGTCGATTATTGCAGTTTTAATGACGAAAAACATCACTTAGCAAAACACCGATGTGACTAAGCTCTGTCGAATAGGGACGACATGGCCATGCGCAACGCGACACCCAACATCCTGATCATTATGGCTGACCAACTGCCGCCGCAGTTCCTGGGGGCCTATGGCCATCCGACAGTCAAAAGCCCCAATATCGATGCCTTGGCCCGCACGGGCGCGCGTTTCGACGCCGCCTATTGCAACGCCCCACTCTGCGCGCCTTCACGTTACGCCTTCATGTCGGGGCTGCTCCCCACAAAGATCGGCGCTTACGACAACGCCAGCGAGTTCCCGTCGTCGATTCCGACCTTCGCCCACTTCCTAACGCAGATGGGCTATCGGAGCTGCCTGGCGGGCAAAATGCATTTTGTCGGACCCGATCAGCTTCACGGCTTTCAGGAGCGCGTCACCACGGATATTTACCCGGCGGATTTTGCCTGGACCCCCGACTGGGAAGCCCCTGGCGAGCGGATCGGCAAATGGTATCACAATATGGATTCGGTCCTGGAGGCAGGAGTCGCCACCACGACCTTCCAAATCGAATACGACGACGAAGTGGCCTTCTTCGCCAAGCGTAAGATTTTCGAATTCGCCAAAAACAAGTCGGAACCCTTCTGCCTCGTCGCAAGTTTCATCCACCCTCACGACCCCTATGTCGCGAGAGAAGAATGGTGGGAGCTCTATGAACAAGAGAAGATCGAGTTACCGGAGCATGTCCCACTCTACGCAGATCAAGACCTCTTCTCTCAGCGATTAATGGACGGCATCGAGGCGAACAAGGTCGTCGTCAGCGATGATCAGGTTCGCAAGGCCCGGCGCGCATATTATGCCAATACCTCTTACGTCGACGGCATAGTCGGCGAACTGATAACGACGCTAGAGGAAGCCGGCCTGCGCGAAAACACCGTAATCATCTTCACCTCGGACCACGGAGACATGCTGGGCGAACGCGGTCTCTGGTACAAAATGCATTTCTTCGAACACGCGGCGCGCGTGCCCCTGATTATCAATGGCCCGCAAGTTCGTCCAGCTATCCATGGCACAATTTGCTCGCTGATCGATCTTGCACCGACCCTGCTGGACATCGCCGCGGGAAGTGACAGACCAAAGCCCGCCTTCGCCGAGGATCTCGACGGGCAATCCCTTTGGCCTCTGATGACGGGGCATGACAACAACAACGAAGGAGACCCGGCGCGTGAAGCCATCGGCGAATACTGTGCAGAGATGACCTCTTACCCCGTCTTCATGATCCGGCGTGGCGACCACAAATTCATCCACTGCGAAACCGATCCGCCGCTTCTCTTCGACCTGAAATCCGATCCCTGCGAAAGGGTGAATCTCGCGAGCAACCCAGACTTTGCAAAGCTCCGGCTAAGCTTCGAGAACGCTGTACAGGCGCGATGGAACAGCGAGGAGGTCAGGCGCGATGTCATCCTCTCCCAAAAGCGCCGCCGCGCCATTCACGCCACGAGTAACGCAACGGAAGCACCCAGTTGGGACTACAACCCGCCTCGCGATGCTGCCAGGGAATACGTCAGAAACCACCTGGACTGGCCGGCCGCCGCCGCGAAAAGCCGTTTCCCGCCCATTGAACCGACTCGAGAATCCTAAGGAAAGCAGACGATGACAAGCGCAGTGTCCCGGCAGGACATCGAGCGAATCTCCAAAGGCTTTGATCCCGATCCCGCGCGCTCCTTCTCTCTATGCGCAGAAGCCTATACGGAAGCAGTCTGGGCTGACTACGAAGCCGATGCGGTCTTCAAGCGCAGCTGGCAATGGGTTTGCCATTCCGAAAAGCTGCGCGATCCGGGCTGCTACCTCGCCGTGGAGATCGCCGGCCATCCGGTCTGTGTCTTGCGTGATCGGGAGGGCAACCTGAGAGCCTTTTACAATGTCTGTAAGCACCGGGCACACGAACTGCTGCGCGGCGAAGGACGCACGGGCATGATCGTTTGCCCCTACCATGCCTGGAGCTACGATCTTAAGGGTCAGCTCCGCGCCGCGCCTCAGACAAACGATCTCGAAGACTTTGACACCGCTCGGATTTGCCTCGACCCGGTTCGCGTCGAAGAATTCTGCGATTTCATCTTCGTGAACCTGGACCCCAACGCCAAGTCCCTCTCCACAGAAAGCGGCGCACTTGAGCAAGAGATTCGTCATTGGGCGCCGGACCTCGGCCAACTTACTTTCGCCAAGCGCCTGACCTACGATATCAAATCGAACTGGAAGAACGTCGTCGACAACTTCCTGGAATGCTATCACTGCCCCCGCGCCCATAAGGACTTCTGCACACTGGTCGACATGGACACATACCGGGTGACCACACACGGCATCTATTCAAGTCACATGGCCGAAGCCGGAAAGGCAGCCAATAGCGCTTACGGGGTGGAAGAAGCGACGGTCAAAGACCATGCCGTTTGGTGGCTCTGGCCAAACACCTGCATCATGCGCTATCCCGGTCGCGGCAACATCATCGTGATGCAGATCATCCCAGCCGGTAAAAACCGCACGCTGGAAACATACGACTTCTTCCTCGAAAGCGCGGAGCCGAACCAGTCCGAACAGCAGGCGATCGCCTATATCGACGAGGTGCTGCAGGCCGAAGACATCGCCTTGGTCGAGAGTGTCCAACGCGGCATGGAAACCCCGGCCTTCACCCAGGGCCGGATCGTGCACGACCCCGCGGGTTCGGGTAGGTCCGAGCACGCAGTGCATCACTTTCACGGCTTGCTGATTGCCGCCTACAGCCGGGCCGCGGATGAAGGGAACGCGCCATGACCATGCTGCAGGGAAAGACGGCCTTCGTCACAGGCGGTAGCGGCGGAATCGGCACAGCGATCTGTGCCCGATTCGCCAAGGAAGGCGCCCAGGTTGTCGCTGCGGATCTTCAAGAGCACAAGCCAGACAATCAAAATATTGAGTTTCTTCGCTATGACGTCACCAGTGAGGCAGCCGCGAACGCGACTTTCGACTCCCTCGCTCACCGCTGGGACAAACTCGATATCCTGGTCAATGCTGCCGGCATTGAGATCGAGAAGACCATCGAAGAAACCAGCCTTGATGAGTGGAATCGTATCTTCGCCGTCAACGTGACGGGCACCTTCCTGACCTCGAAATACGCGTTACCTCTGTTGCGCAAATCCAGCGGCGCCAGCGTGATCAACTTCGGCTCCTACGACGGCTTTATCGCCGATCCTGGCCTCACCGCCTATTGCGCCACAAAAGGTGCCGTGCATGCCTTAACCCGTGCCATGGCCTGCGACCACGGGCCCGAAGGAATTAGAGTCAATGCGATATGTCCCGGCTACGTTGACACGCCGATGCTGCAGAGCTTCTTCCGGGACGCCGGCGACATCGAGTCGCTTAAACAATCGGTCCGCGATGTCCACCCGATCCGCAGCTACGGCACTCCTGACGACATCGCCAATCTGGTCAACTGGCTGGCTTCTGACGAAGCGCGCTACGCCACAGGACAGCTCTGGGTTATCGACGGCGGGCTATCGGCACAGGTCCAGCAGATGAGACTTTGACATGCCGAAACCAGTCATCATCACCTGCGCCCCGACTGGCGGGATCCATACCCCCACCATGTCACCCCATCTGCCGATCACGCCATCCCAGATCGCCACAGCCGCGATCGAAGCCGCGGAAGCTGGCGCCGCCGTCATCCACCTGCGCGCGCGCGAACCGGAGACCGGCAAGCCCGACCCGCGTCCGGAAACCTTCCAACAATTCCTACCGGTGATCAAACAGGCTAGCGACGCGGTCATCAATATCTCGACTGGCGGTGGACTGGGCATGACCATCGACGAGCGTCTGGCCGCGGCGATGAGCGCAAGCCCCGAGATGGCATCGCTCAACATGGGTTCAATGAACTTCGGGATCTTTCCGCTGCTCGAAAAGCACGACGACTGGAAGCATGACTGGGAGCCGGCATTCCTGGAAATGACTCGGGACTTCATCTTTCCCAACACCTTCAAGACAATCGAGTACAGCTTGCGGGAATTGGGGGAGGCGCACGGGACGCGATTCGAGTTCGAATGCTACGACCTTGGGCATCTGTACAATCTCGCCTGGTTCGTAGACCAGGGCCTCGTAAAACCCCCTTTCTTCGTTCAAATGGTGTTTGGAATTCTCGATGGGGTCGGCGCAGACCCTGACAATCTGATGCATATGCACCGCATCGCCGATAAGCTATTCGGCACAGATTACGAATGGTCCGTACTGGCCGCGGGCCGGCATCAGATGCCCTTCGCAACCCAAGCCGCAATGCTAGGTGGAAACTTGCGGGTCGGGCTGGAGGACAGTCTCTATATCGGCCGGGGCGAGCTCGCCACCTCCAATGCCCAGCAAGTTCGAAAGATACGCGATATTATCGAGTCGCTCGGCCTTGAGATTGCAACGCCGGAACAAGCCCGCACACGCCTGGGCCTCAAGGGCGGCGACAAGGTGAATTTCTAGCCAGGACGCCTAATCGCAATGACGAGATTGAACGGAAAGACAGTCCTCGTAACCGGTGGACGTCAGGGCATAGGCAGAGCCATCGTCGAGGCGATGACGGCAGAGGGCGCCGCTGTTTTGACCTGCGGGCGCGGCGACCGGCCCGAGGACCTCGACGAGTCCGTGAAGTGGGTCGCAACCGACGTTTCCAATACGGCAGCCGTTAGCGCTTTGAAACGAGGCGCTGAGGAAATCTTCGACGGGCTCGACATCCTGGTCAACAACGCCGGAATCCAGGTCGAAAAGACCGTTGTTGAAAGCAGCGATGAGGACTGGGAAAACGTGATGGGCGTGAATGCGCGCGGTGTGTTCAACGTCTGCAGGGCTTTCATACCCTTTATGAAAAACGGCGGCTCCATCATCAACATCGGATCGATCTCGGGGTTGGTCGCTGACCCCTCCATGGCGCTCTACAATGCCTCGAAGGCCTTTGTACACGGCCTGACCCGTTCGATCGCCGTGGACCACGGACCCGCTATACGCTGCAACGCCATCTGTCCCGGTTGGATTCTGACCGACATGGCCGACGCTGCCTTCGACTTGGCGCAAGATCGTGAGAGCGCCCGGAAGGATGCTCTGAAACGCCACCCAGCGGGCCGCTTCGGCCGGCCCGAAGACGTCGCACAGCTCGCCCTCTGGCTTGCATCCGACCAATCAAGTTTCGCGACGGGCCAGTGCTACAGCCTCGACGGCGGTCTGACAGCCGCCTCTCCCCTTCAGCCAGGATTCTTCTAATGCAGTCTTTTGAAAGAGCGGCCGTTCTCGGCGCCGGCGTGATCGGGTCTTCCTGGGTTTCTCTCTTTCTGGCTAAGGGCTTGACGGTCGAAGTCTACGACCCTGCCTCCGGAGCGGAGGAACAGGTGCGATCTTACATCGACCGGGCTTGGCCGGTCCTGGAGCAACTCGGTCTTGCGCCGCAGGCCTCGCCAGATCGCCTGCGATTTCATGGTAGTCCGGCCACCGCTGTGGAAAGCGCCCAGTTCGTTCAGGAAAACGTCCCCGAACGACTGGCCATCAAGCATAGTCTCTTCGCCGAAATCGAACCCCATCTGCCGCCGGAGGCCATCGTCGCCTCATCAGCCTCGGGCTTGATGGTGCGGGACATGCAAAAGGGCTGGCGGAATCCGGGCCGTTTTCTCCTCGGACACCCCTTTAACCCGCCCCATCTCATCCCCCTCGTGGAACTGATTACCAACGAGCTGACAGGAGAAGGCGTCTTAAAAGCAGCCGAGAGCTTCTATGCGCAAGTCGGCAAGGAGACCATCCGGATCCAACGCGAAGTCCCCGGGCACGTCGCGAACCGGCTGCAGGCCGCTCTTTGGCGCGAGGCAATCCATCTGGTGGCCAGCGGCGTCGCCACGGTCGACGATGTGGACAAAGCAGTCTGGGCCGGCCCGGGATTGCGCTGGGCGGCAATGGGCCCTCATATGTTGTTCCATCTAGGGGCAGGCCCCGGCGGCATGGCCGAATTCTGCAACCGCTACCGCGATAGCTTTCATCGCTGGTGGGATGATCTGGGTTCGCCGGAACTAACCGAGGAGATCGCCACCGCCCTAGCGGAGGGTGTTGCCAAGGAGTCGAAGGGCGAGCCGATCGAAACGGCCTCAAAACAGCGCGACGCACTGATTCTCGCCATGCTTCTATCCAGCCAAGCGCTTCGCGCGCAGTAACCAGCTCGGCACATGCCGCAAACGAACTTTTCGAGGGAAGATTTGGTGGAGCCGAGGAGGATCGAACTCCCGACCTTCGCATTGCGAACGCGACGCTCTCCCAGCTGAGCTACGGCCCCACATCCGAGGCGGATAATGGGAATTCGGGCGCTAGGTGTCAAGACGGCGATCATCGGCTTCTAAAAGCTGCTGGTTGACGTCTGAACGACCACTACCGAGGCATCCTTACGACCGTCTTGTCTGGACAACTTGGTCTCATTAGGGTACCGGCTTCCTGATAAAGACTTTGATGACCTTGATGGAGAGGTTGATGGTTGTTCTGGATCCCGTGCTCGCCGTTCTGTCCATGGCGCTCAATATTTATTTTTGGGTGGTGATCGCTTCGGTCATTCTCTCCTGGCTGGTCCAGTTCAACGTCATCAACACGCATAATCAGTTCGTCAGCATGGTCGGAGAGTTCCTCTGGCGCGCCACGGAGCCGGTGCTGCGCCCGATCCGACGCTTCATTCCGAATATGGGCGGATTCGATCTTTCCCCTATCGTGCTGTTTTTAGGGATATTCTTCCTGCAGCAGTTGATCCTGAATATCCGCATTTCGATGCGTGCCGGTGGTTTGTAAAGGCAGTCCCTTCGAGTTATCTGCGAAAGGCGTAACCGTAGCCGTGCGTTTGCAACCCGGCGCGAGCCAAAATCAGATCGACGGCCTTATGCAGCTGGATGACGGCGCAACTCTGCTGAAAGCCCGGGTATCGGCACCGCCGGAAAAGGGTAAAGCCAACGCCGCTTTGATCAAGCTTTTGGCCAAATCCTGGCGCCTCCCGAAATCTTCCATCGAAGTTCAATCGGGCCAAAGCAACCGCAGCAAGATCCTGCTGCTCCGAGGCGGCGGCATGGAGTTGCTGGAAGCTTTGAAGCAGGACTATGCAACGCGGGATGAGAGTTACTGAGGATCGAGTCGGCAATGGCGACCTATCTGCCGCTATCCGACATAAACAGCGCAGTCAAACTGTTAGAAACACCGAGTTAGGAATTCATTGCGGGAGACGCACACCATGGCAAGCGCGGTAACGATTGACGGTAAGGCCTTTGCGGCAGGTTTGCGCGAAAGAGTCGGGACGGAAGTCGCAAAACTGAAAGCCGAACATAGCCTGACACCGGGTCTTGCCGTTGTGCTTGTTGGCGAGGATCCGGCCAGCCAAGTTTATGTCCGCAGCAAGGGCAAGCAAACTGTCGAAGCTGGCATGAACTCCTTTGAGCATAAAATGGACGCCGGCGTCAGCCAGGAGGAGCTGCTGGCGAAGGTTGCCGAGCTGAACGCCGATCCCGCCGTTCATGGCATCCTGGTTCAGCTTCCCCTGCCATCCCACATGGACGATCTGGCGGTGATCGATGCGATCGATCCGGCCAAGGATGTCGATGGATTCCACGCCATCAATGCCGGGCGCCTGATGACTGGCGGCAAGGGCGCAGCGGCCCCGATGGTGCCCTGCACGCCTCTTGGCTGCCTGCTGCTGCTCCGCGATCACCTGGGAAGCCTCTCCGGTCTCAACGCCGTCGTGGTCGGGCGCTCCAACATTGTCGGCAAGCCCATGGGGCAACTGCTGCTGCAAGAGAGCTGCACCGTGACGACCGCCCACAGCCGGACAAAGGACCTGCCCGCTGTCTGCCGCGAAGCCGACATCCTAGTCGCCGCCGTCGGACGGCCGGAAATGATCAAGGGCGATTGGATCAAACCGGGCGCCACCGTTATCGACGTCGGCATCAACCGGATCGAGGGCGAAGGCGGCAAGTCCCGGCTGGTCGGCGACGTTGCAACCGCAGAAGCCCGCGAAGTCGCGGGAGCCATCACCCCGGTGCCCGGCGGTGTCGGTCCGATGACCATCGCCTGTCTGCTGGCCAACACTGTGACAGCCGCCTGCCGCCAAGCAGGCATCGAGGCACCTGCATTTTAAGTGGATCAGTGACGCCAGGTTGGTCGGGGGAGCAGTAAGAGCCTTTTAGCTGTCCGATGGATCGGGCAAAGCGAGGCGGATCAACCCCTTGATCGGCGCATGCGGGTCGGCAGGCTTACCTTTACGGAGGATGGTCAGCCGACCTTGACGTGCGAGATGAAGTGCCTGCTGGCGAACAGCTGGCAGATACTTGCGCCAAAGATCAGGTGGATCGTTCCGTTTGGCGCGAGAACTTGCAAAAGTCCTGGCGACTTCGTTGGGGTCCAGGAATAGACCTTTCTCGCGTTGTGCCAAAAGATCGAGGATCAACTTGGCGATGGGATCATCCTTTGTTTGATCCGGTGATTTAGGCTGTTCTTCCGTCATCTCTTTGCGGCTTTCATCTGCACTTTTCCGGGCCAGCGGCCCGGTTCACTTAAACTCAACTTCGGCACACCCACAGTCTGGACAGTTGAAGGCATGCTTCCCATATTGCGCATAACTGCGACTTAGAAACTGTTCGTATCGGGCGCACCGATACAGTTACGCGACGACCTGGAAGAGGTGGGGGGCCGTTTGTGAACGAACTCTTGGCAGCGACTGTCCTCTTTGTTGGCGGCCACTTCCTGCTCTCCAGTGCGCCTGTCCGAAAGGCTCTGATTCAAAAGCTGGGCACCAGCGGCTTTCAAGTCATTTACGCGCTCGGGGTTCTCGCAGCCTTCCTCTGGATGCTGTTTTCCTATGGCAATGCGCCCTTCGTCAACGTCTGGCACCCGGCGCCGACCTTGGCCTGGGTTCCGCAGCTTCTCATGCCTCTGGCCTTCTTCGGCATCGTCTCTGGCCTGACCACCGCCAGCCCGACGTCAGTCGGCGGTCAAAAACTCCTGTCGGACACGCCGCAAACCGCCACTCGGGGCATCTTCACCATCACGCGCCACCCCTTTCTTTGGGGAACGACGCTCTGGGCCTTCAGTCACCTGCTGGTAAACGGTGACGCCGCCTCGATCATCCTGATGACCGGCATCGCGGTGCTCAGCCTGGGCGGTATGCACCACATCGACCTGCGCCGGGAAGCGGAGCTGGAAGCGGCTTGGGGTCCCTTCGCCTTGACCACTAGCCTTATCCCCTTTGCCGCCGTGGCTTCAGGACGTATACAGATCGACTGGCACGGCATCGGCTGGTGGCGACCAGCTCTTGCGCTGGCCATCCACCTGGCGGCGATGGCGCTTCACCCCAGCATTATCGGGGTCAGCCCCTTTCCCAACTAAAGCGCTTTAGCCCTTTTGGCGGTTCAGCAGCCGCAGGCGCAGCGCATTGAGTTTGATGAAACCCTCGGCGTCGCGCTGGTCGTAAACCGAATCTTCCTCAAAGGTGACATGCTCCATGCTGTAGAGCGAGTCAGGCGACTTGCGGCCACAGACGATTACATTCCCCTTGTAAAGCTTGAGCCGGACCGTGCCGTTCACCTTCTCCTGGCTCTTGTCGATCAGCGCCTGCAGCATCTCGCGTTCCGGGCTGAACCAGAAGCCGTTGTAGATCAGCTCGGCGTAGCGCGGCATGATCTCGTCCTTCAGGTGCGCCGCGCCACGGTCCAGGGTGATGGACTCCATCGCGCGGTGCGCCGCGATCAGGACCGTCCCGCCCGGGGTTTCATAGATACCGCGGCTCTTCATTCCAACGAAACGGTTCTCAACCAGGTCCAGACGGCCGATCCCGTTGGCGCCGCCCAGTTCGTTCAGGCGCGTCAGCAGCGCCGCCGGGCTGAGGCGCTCGCCATCGATCGCAACAGCGTCGCCTTGTTCGAACTCCACTTCGATGAAGGTCGGCTCATCCGGCGCCGCCTCAGGCGAGACGCTGCGTGAAAAGACGTGTTCACCGGGCGCGACCCAGGGGTCTTCCATCTCCTTGCCTTCAGCGGAAATGTGCAAAAGGTTGGCATCGACGGAAAAGGGGGCCTCGCCACGTTTATCCTTGGCGATCGGAATCTGGTGCTTTTCTGCAAAGTCGATCAGACGCGTGCGGGAGGTCAGGTCCCATTCGCGCCAGGGTGAAATGACGTGAATATCCGGCTGCAGCGCATAATACCCAAGCTCAAAGCGAACCTGATCGTTACCCTTACCCGTAGCACCGTGACAGACAGCATCGGCGCCGGTTTCTCGGGCGATCTCGATCTGGCGCTTGGCAATCAGAGGACGGGCGATGGAGGTTCCCAGCAGATAGACACCCTCATAGAGCGCGTTGGCGCGGAACATCGGGAAGACATAGTCTCGAACGAAAGTCTCGCGCAGATCCTCAATGTAAATCTCCTTCACGCCGAGCATTTCAGCCTTCTTACGGGCTGGCTCCAGCTCTTCGCCCTGGCCAAGGTCAGCGGTAAAGGTCACGACCTCGCAATCGTAGGTCTCTTGCAGCCATTTGAGGATGACCGAGGTGTCGAGACCGCCCGAGTAGGCAAGCACGACTTTCTTGATGTCACTCATGGGATCCACGCGTCGTTCGAGAGCTCTTTGCGTTTAACCGGACTCAGGATTTGCTGACTCTCAATCGGCAGTTTGCCAAATTCGAGCGCAAAACTTGAGACCCTGTGATTCCAGAAAACGCAATCTGCTGAATGAATAGAAGGTCTGAAACCGCGCGGAGTATAGGCAAAAGCACGACCGGAGCAAGCCTAGCGAATATGCAGCTTTACGAAGGGTTGCGGCGGCTCTTTCAGGATAAGAAAAGTTCGTCGGGCGCACTCAATTGGCACGTCCGACGCCGTTGATCAGGCGGCCGCTCATAAGCGCGTCGCGAACCGATTGCTGGAAGCTGCCGAAGTTCGCGATCGTCACCTCGACATTCAGCTCTTGCCTCAGGTTCCGGCCATCGGCGGTATTGAGAATGACACCGAGAATCTGGTTTTGGGTGATGCGGTGGAGAGCAGCACTGAAGCCATTGCTGTCGTTGATCGCAACGCCGCGGTCGTCAGCCAGCGCGCCCAGGTCCACATTTCCAGGCGCTACGTCTTGCAGTGAAACACTGCTGTCGCCGCCGAAATTGAAACTCACGCCACCCGGCGGGTTTGCGGGTGAAGATACCATCTCCGAAACCAGACCCGAGGGGGTGACCCGCGCGACACTCTCGAGCACTAAAACGCCATCCACGAAGGTCCGTATATTTGCGCCAATGGCCATTTCCAAACCGCCCACATTGAAGGCGCCGCGGAGTGCGGACATCTCATCGAGACTGGCGGTTTCTAGTCCGCGGAAATCGTCCCGGACCGGCGCGCCACCGCCGAAGTGGGCGGCCCTGAGCGACGCGCGTCCAACCGCGTCCGCCTGAGCATTAGGTGCCGGAAGGGTCAGCGCTGCGAGGAAGCCTGACGTAGTCAGACCACAAGCGATCGCGAAAAGCATCTTCTTAAGGCGCTTGCCTGCCGCGACCGATACTGCTCTTCGAAGCCACAGATCTTTGCTGAGCACGGCTCTATCTCCCGAACTCGTTGCGACCTGGCAGGTGCAGGGTGAAGGAGCTGATGCCTGCCCGGTCGACACCTTCGCCAATCGGCGATTTGGGCCGGACGCGCCAGTCTTCCGCCTCGTTGAAATTCTGACGGGCGGTTTCGATTTCATTGCGCGCGGCCAAAACAATCCCGCCGCCCCAGACCGTTTCGAAGTTCTCGCGCGACCACACCGTTGTACCCAAAGCCGGATCCGCGACCACGACGCGGCCATCCTCGATACCCTTGACCACCACGAAGTGCAGATAGCCGCGGGTGTTGATCAGGACGATGCCGGGCACGCCAATCCGCGCCAACTTATCCAGCGTCATGCGGAAGCCATCCGATTGAAGACCGCGCTTGTCGAGAAACCGCTTCATGTCCAGCATGGAGAAGCCATCGGCCTGGATCTTCGCCTGGTCTCCGCTCAAAAACATTTCCTCGAAGACTTCCGCTTCGGTAACCGGCGTATCGTAGTGGTAGGACAGTAGAGTGGCGACGGCCGCCGACCCGCAGCTAAAATCGTACTGCTGTCGAACGACCGTCTTCCAGCGCAGTTCTTTCAGGCTTGTCAGCTTGACCGAGAATGAACCGCCGGCCCCCCACATACGGGTCTCGCCCGCCTTCGCGCCCGACTGTGGCGCAAGCAACGCGGGGAGGAAAAAAAGAACAAGCAGAAGAAATCCCAGCAGGATCTGGCAGACAATAGGGTTTCGCTTCCGCTGCCAAGTCCAAGACATAATACCAATTCCTTTAAAGAATGAGCAGCTTCATCGCTACGGAACACCGCTTGGCAAGAACGCGGACCGCCGGCAAATAACTGCCGGCGGAAACAACAAGCCACCCTCAGTCGAGCAGATTGAAGGTCACGCCAATTGCAGCTTCCACGGCGTTGTTATTCCCGGTGACCACGTTCACCAGGCCGACGCCGCCAAAATTATCAAAGGCGTTCTCGCCGAAACTCACGCCGCCCGTCGTGAAATTGTCAGCGGTGATGGCACCACCAACAACGGCCGCATTCAGATCCTGATCCGTCGCTACCGTCACGGACATGCCGCCTTCGCGGCCGCGGAGGTCATTCAGTTGCTGAAGGTCGACGACCCCGGCGTCGCTAAACGCACCAGTATCAATTGCCTGGGCCTCAAGCACTTCGGGCTCAAACATAGGGCTGGCAAGGCGTTCCCCATTCAGCACATCGCCCGCGAAGGCATTACCGCCAATGAACAGGCTGGCGATAGCGAGAAGTAAAACAAGATTCCGTCTCATGACACAGCTCCCGGCACTCACGGCTCACCCATTTATTGAGTGGCCACGCGTCTTTGACAGAGATGAAGTTGAAGGGGCCGGCGGGGATGACCCCACCGGCCTCGTCTTATGCGGCAGCGTCAGTTGCCGATACTGACGGTCGAATGCGCCGCCACTGACACCCCGCCCAGGGTCGCGTTGTAGAACCCGGACGAAACGTTGATGTTAGCAATACCGCCAAAGGTGCCCGCACCGACATCGATGGTGACCGGGCCTGTGGTCAAGACGCCACCTTGCCCAGCGCCACCGGCGCCGCCATTTCCGCCAGCACCGCCATTTCCACCGGTCGCGGTTGCGTTGCCCGCAATGGCTTCGCCGCCGTTGCCGCCCGCACCGCCGGCGCCACCTGCGCCACCAGCACCGCCTGTGCCGGTCGCATCACCCGAGGTCGCGTTACCGCCAGCGCCGCCGGCACCACCTGCGCCGCCAGTACCACCGGTACCGCCTGCTCCGCCGGTCGCGTTCGCGCCGCCATCGGCAGCCGGTCCGCCATTCGCTACGTTGGTTCCAGCATCCGCATTCCCACCGGTACCGCCAGTTCCGTTGGCCATGCCCATCTCAGCGCCGGCCGTTCCGCCGGTACCATTGGCATTGCCGCCGTTGGCGTCGTTGTTGCCGGAGTTGGTGTCACCCGAACTGCCCGTAGCACTGGCTTGTGCGTCGCCGCCATCGCCGCCACGCGCACCTCGGCCAGCGTCGCCGCCATTGGCACCGGCAGCGGAATCGGCCGTCGATGTAGCCTGGCCATAATCGCCATCACCGCCATCGCCGCCATTGGCGCCGCGTCCGGCGTTGCCGCCATTGGCCTCGGAGTAGGCTTCGGCGTAGTCGCCGTTGCCGCCCATGGCACCATCGCCGCCCCGGCCACCGTTACCGCCGAGTACGCGGATCGGTGCACCCGTCACGGTCGCGGTCATTTGCTGATAGGAAATGACATCAAGATCGGAATTGAAGGATTCCGAATAGGCCGTCGCCGTACCGCCAGCACCACCTGCGCCGCCGGCACCGGCCATACCGGCCGCGCCACCGTTGTTGTTGGCATTGGCGTTGCCGCCATTGCCGCCTTGCCCACCATTGGCGTTGGCATTGGCCGTTGCAGTTGCAGAGGCGATGTTGTCATCGCCGAACTTGTTTTTCGGATTGGCGGAGGCATTCGAAGCGAATGCCAGAACGAGCGCGATAGCCGACGTTCCCGCCAAGAGAGTCTTATACATGACAAATCCCTTCATCGCTGTTCGTTCACTGGCCACCAGCGGCCGCTACGTTGCCGATGTTCACACCCGAATGGGCCGCCACCGAGACACCGCCCAGGGTCGCGTTATAGAACCCGGACGAAACATTGATGTTCGCGATGCCACCAAAGGTGCCAGCGCCGGCTGCCACAGAGACTGCACCCGTCGTCAGAGTGCCGCCGGCACCTGCGCCACCGGTCCCACCGTTGCCGCCGTTACCGCCGTTGCCACCTGTTGCCGTTGCTGTGCCGGCGGTCGCAACGCCGCCATTACCGCCATTGCCACCAGCTGCGCCGTCGCCGCCGTCACCACCGGTACCGGTCGCCGGACCTGAGTTCGCGCTACCGCCAGTACCGCCGGTTCCACCTGCGCCACCTGCGCCGCCAGCGCCACCCGCGCCACCGGTTCCGGTCGCCGCACCGGCTGTGGCAGTGCCACCTGTCGCGGAGTTACCGCCGGCGCCGCCAGCACCACCGGTTCCGCCCGTGCCATTAGCTTCGGAGCCGGCTTCGCCGCCGTTCCCATTGGCGTTGCCACCGTTGGCGCCATTTTGACCGGCGTTGGTGTTGCCGCTGTTGGCATTGGCATTGGCGTTGCCGTTACCGCCCTCGCCGCCGCGCCGGCCTTCGCCGCCATCGCCGCCGTTGGCGCCGGTGGCCGCATTCGCGGTTGAGGTGCCTTCACCGTAGGATCCGTCACCGCCGTCACCGCCGTTGCCGCCACGGCGTCCATTGCCGCCATTGGCTTCGGAGTAGGCCTCGGCATAGTCGCCATCGCCACCGATAGCACCGTCGCCGCCGCGCCCCCCGTCACCGCCAAGAATACGGATCGGCGCACCGGTCACGGTTGCCGTCATGTATTGGTAGGAAATGACTTCAACATCTTCGTTGAAGGACTCGGCATAGGCAGTCGCCGTACCGCCATTGCCCCCGGCGCCGCCAGCGCCGCCGGTTCCGGCCGTACCGCCCGGCAACTCCTCGGTTCCGTTGGCATTGGCGTTGCCACCATTGCCGCCGTTACCGCCGTTGGCATTGGCGTCTGCCATAGCGTCGGCCGTTGCCGTATTGCCATCGCCGAACTTGTTTTTCGGGTTGGCCGATGCATCAGCAGCAAAGGCCAGAACAAGAGCAAGCGCCGAACTCCCTATCAACAATCTCTTAAACATTCGGTTCCCTCCTAAAGGTTAAGATGATGCCCACGGCACTACCTGACGGCATCGCTTTGCCGAGTCGTCGCCGGTGAAAAAGTCCGACAACCACTCATGGTCCTGGCGCTTCAGAAAATTCGAGCACTAACAATGCGAGGGGAGCCGTGACCTGTCGTGCCCCATTTGGGTGAGATATCCGGCTCAGATGCGTTTTTTCATCGAAATTTCACGATTTTAGCCTGCGGCAAAGGTCTGGGCGAACCACCGCCGTCCAGAGAGAAATCCTATTTTGGCGCTCACTTTTGGTAGCAAATCTGCCTTAGCGGTCGTGCGGCTCCGCATGCAGCCGGCTGTGCACAGTTCCAAATTCATCGAAGTGCATATCGAGCCATCCCTCAGCCGCTGATTCCGGCAGACGGAAAGACGCGGGCCCGGTCAGGATAAGACGCACGAGTTCAGACTGACGGTCGATGCCGGTCTTTGAAAAGACCCGCTTCAGATGCGTTCGCGCGGTCTGATATCGGATCCCCATGGCGTCTGCCGCCTGGTCGAGCCGGTATCCGTTTGAAAGCAGCCTGGCCAGTTTCGCCTCGGTCGGCGTGAAGTCATAGAACTTGACCAGTTGATCCTCACGTATGCGGCAACGATACTCGGGATCGCTGATGACCAGGATTGAACCTGAACTATCCTGTTCGAAGATATGGTTTTCCAGCCGCAACGGGACCATAATTAGCGTCACCGGTTCGGCGCCTTCCGATCGCATCACCGACATCTTCCGCTCATGACCGTTAGCCTGCGCCGATTTCAACAAGCTTTGCAGGTTTGTCTTCAATCCGTTGTGGGTAGCACAGGGGTTTTTGCCCCGCAGGGTTATGTTGTGCTCCTTCTTCAGCCACCCGGCCGCCATAGCATTGGCGTCAACAACACGGCAATCACCGTCCAGCAAGGCAACGCCCACCGAGAGCGCCCCAAGCATTTCCATCAAGATATGCTGTGAGACACTCGAGGTTCCAACCAATTCACGCAGCTGCATGATCCTGCGGAAATGTGGCAAGACCTGCTTGATGAGTGCGATATCGTTTGCGGCGAAAGCAGAGCTCGTTTCCGGACGCCCGAAAACAGCGCAGATTACGCGCTGACCTCGTCGCGCCAGGATTCCCCAGACTGAGTGATAAACGCCGGCGGGCTGCAACCAATCTCGATAGAAGGTGGATTCGACCAAGTCACCGTGGGGCAAGATTTCATCACCGACGATGACGCGGTCGGCGTCGCGGAACAAGGCCTCCTGGCGCAGAAAAGGATTTGCGGCCTGGCCCTGCTGCGCATAGCTCGAGATCAGTTCCTGAGCAATGTTTTCCGCATGCTCTATCCGGCCGCGCCCGCTGTCGAAATCATGTGAAACGATGAGCCCGACGCTTGCGCCAGACGATGCCATGACCGAACGCAACGCCGGAGACCAAGTCGCAGGAGCGCCGGCAGCTTCGTAAAAGGTCGCGAGGAGTGTCGCCAGTTCACCATCGACACTTTCGTAGATTCCCGATTCCAGCATCTTTCCCGCCCTAACAGTTCTCTCTTGCCACCTCGGCCTGTCTCACCTTCCCGTCGTTCTTGGTTTTGTGTTGTCCCTTAAAACATCAACGCACCTTTTCTCTTCTGAATTGAAATTTTCACCCTTTTCCTCTTTGGTCACCTCACGAGAACACCAAAGCCAATAGAGCGCAGCTTGCTCCTGAACGACCCAAACGGACTCGCTTCAGGCAAGACTGTACAAACACATCATCGGACACCGGACCGCGGCTATACGAGCTTCGCGGATGGGGCAGCACCGACGCCTACGCGCAGTGAGGTGGAAGCAAACGGCAAATCTGTGCACGCCGAGGCACGTCAAGCCTATCTGCAAAGGCAGATGTAGAGCTGAGCCCTCATTGCACGGTCGAAACTACGTTGATTGACTTGTTTTCCTAATGATTTTGTAGTTTAGGAATTTATACGTAGAGTCCGACTGCTTGCTTTTATTCAATACATAACTTAGCAATTATTGTGCCAGAAAAATTTTTCCTTGCAAAACAAACAACTAGTTTTAATATCTAAAGGATATTAACCATGTTTGTAAAGATTTTTTACAGACATCAGTTGCTTTTTAGAACGGCATTACCAGTCGATTATGGTGATATGAACATGCTTTTGAACCACTTAAGCTATAAAAACTTAGCAATTCTAGACTGTAAACTTTCCCGACAAACACCGAGAAGATCCTTTGGGAACTGTCCTGCTCCGCGAGGCAGGTCGGCACGGCCTGCGGATTGCGCTTAACGGCTATAACCGGACGGGATCAAAGTACTTTTTATTGGATACAGAGCGAACCAGGAAGCCTAGCTATTTTAGATAGATATTCACCTTTTAGGGGTGGTTTCGGGAAACCATAAGCTACCGAGGCCAAACAAAATCGGCGGGAGATTTCGAAACCTTCACCTTTGACGAAAAGGGGGACGCAAATGAAATGGCAAACCGCCACAGCAATTACGATTTCCATAATCTGGACTTCGAGCGGCCAATTAACGGCCCAGACCCTGCCTCCAGCGACTGAACAGAACGGCCAAAACCTGACTGCCGCCGCAACAGCAGAAACAGGCGTAGGGCGCGCTTCTCTCGAAGACAAACTGCTTCAGCTCGAGAGAGCACTGGAACTCCAGCGCCAGGAAATCAACTATTTAAAAGAACAACTCTTATCGAAAAGCCGCGGCACCGGCAGCGGAGGTTCGGACTTCAAGCTCACCTATGGCACGACAGGTCTTTCCGACTACGCCTTCTCAGACGGTCTCAATCCGCGATCTTCGCCCCCTGTTCAAAGCGCCCAGCAAACCAACGCGCAAGCGCAAGATAGCGGACAAGAAGGGGGGCAAGACGGCCAGCAACCAGTCGGGAAACCACCGAGCGAACCTCAACGGAAAACCCCTGAAGTTCAGGCGATCCCGGAGCTTGGAGGCGTCCTGACTCCAGCGGGCAAACTGGTCGTCGAACCCTCGTTGCAGTACTCCCATTCGCAGGTCAATCGCTTTACCTTCCTCGGTATCGAAATTCTGGACACTTTCCTGATCGGATTGCTGGAAGCGGAAGATACCGACCGTGACCTCTTCACTCCCGCTTTGACCGGACGCCTCGGCGTTACAGATCGTCTCGAACTCGAACTGAAAGTCCCCTATGTCATCCGCAACGACCGGGTCAGCTTCGTGATTCCGCAGGTCGATCCAAACCAGACCTTGACCGAAGAAATTGATGGCAACGGGCTGGGTGATGTCGAGGTCGCCGCGCACTACCAGATCAACAGCGGCCTGAACGACTGGCCGATCTTCATCGGCAATCTGCGCTATAAATCGACAACGGGCACCGGCCCCTTCGATGTGGGCCGGGATTCGAACGGATTGGAGACAGAGCTGCCGACCGGCTCCGGTTTTCACTCTGTCGAGCCGAGCGTCACCATCCTTTATCCATCTGATCCCGCAGTATTTTTCGCCAACCTCGGCTACCTCTACACCATTAAGGACGATGTCAACGAAACCTTTAACGACCAGACCATCGGCGAGGTCGACCCTGGAGACGCCTATCGCGTCAGCTTCGGGATGGCCTATTCCATCAACGAACGCTCTTCCTTCACGTTGGGCTATAAGCACGACTTCATCGGCGAGACCGATACCGAGGTGAATGGCGTCAATCTCTCAACTAACTCGCTGGATGTCGGGTCCCTGCTCTTGGGTTACAGCTTTCAGTTCGACGAAAACCTGGCCGCCAACCTTAACCTGGAACTGGGCGTGACCGCGGACGCACCGGACGCGCTTGTGACCTTCCGCATGCCGTTCCTGATCGATGTTTTTTAAGGGAGAAAGAAGACGCTCAATAGATCCAACGACGTCAGATGCGCTCACTCTTACGCTTGCGTTCGGACTCCGACTTGAGCTGACCGCAAGCCGCTAGAATGTCCTCGCCACGGGTCGCGCGCACCGGCGCTGAAAGCTGCCCGTCATTCAGGATTTGGGCAAACCGCCGGATCGCATTGTTGGAAGAACATTCGAAAAAGGATCCAGGCCAGGGATTGAAGGGAATAAGGTTCACCTTCGCCGGAATGTCCTTTAGCAGCTTGATCAGCGCACGCGCGTCCTCAGGCGAATCGTTCACCCCCTTGAGCATCACATATTCGAAGGTGATGCGACGCGCGTTGTTGGTGCCGGGGTATTCGCGGCAAGTCTGAAGGAGCTGCGCGAGCGGATACTTTTTGTTGATCGGCATGATCTTATCGCGCGTCTCGTCATCCACCGCGTGAAGCGAGACCGCGAGGTTGACGCCAAGCTCTCGGCCGCAGCGTTCCATCTCGGGCACGACACCGGAGGTCGAGAGCGTGATTTTGCGCTTGGAAATCGCGACACCTTCCCCATCCATCGCGATCTTTAGAGCCGTCGCCACATTGTCATAGTTATAGAGCGGCTCACCCATCCCCATCATCACGATGTTGGTGATCTTGCGGTCCAGTCGCGTGCTGGGCCATTCGCCCAAAGCATCGCGGGCCAGCATGATCTGACTGATGATTTCCGCTGGTGCGAGATTCCGAACCAGCCGCTGGGTGCCCGTATGACAGAACCGGCAGGTCAAGGTGCATCCCACCTGGCTTGAAACACAGAGCGTGCCGCGGTCTTCCTCGGGAATATAGACGGTCTCGACTTCCTGGCCGTCCGTAAAGCGCAACAGCCATTTCCGTGTGCCGTCGCTGGACTCCAGGTCTTGAACCACCTCTGGCCGGCGGACGACAAAACTCTCCGCGAGGCGAGCCCGGAAAGCCTTGCTGAGCGAGGTCATCTGATCGAAATCGGTGACACCCTTGCTGTAGATCCACTGCCAAAGCTGTCGTGCGCGGAAAGCCGGCTCGCCACAGGCGACGATTTCAGCCTCAAGCGCCTCGCGGGAAAGACCCACGAGGTTCTTCTTCTCCGCCGTATCTTGCGGCGGTGCAAATACTTCGGCATGTGCGGTTCCGGACATTGGCGTTAGATACGCGCACAGCCGGTTAAACGCAAGCACACCGTCATCTCAAGGCGCGGCGAGGCCGGCCAACAGAGTGATCAGTTTACACCGCAGCTCTTGGAAATGGCGCGATAAGCGGCCGTGAAGCCCTTGAGGGAATAGGTATCCGTCGTCAGGGTTCCGCGAGAGGATGTGCCTTTGACCAGCATCGCAGAACCACGGATCATGGCCTGAACCATCGCCTTGTCCATCTTGTGATCAGGTGCCCAGGCGCCATCGTTCTGTGTAAAGAACTCCTCGGTCCGATCGCCGATGGTAACGCTAGCTGAACTGCCGTTCTTAAACTGGTAGCCAGCAACGAAACTCACCTCATCCCGGCGCGATTCGGCTGGCCGGTGCGTCACCAGCGCATAGATATCGCCGCGTTTGGTGTAGTCGCCCTCGGACTTGCTCGGAACGCTTGCCATGTAGCAGGCGGGTTTCCCATCTTCTACAAAACGATAGGCACTCCAGGCGTCAAAGTCGCCGAGCCGTTCGATACCCTGTGCCGATGCTGTGACACTGGCTGTAAAAAAGAGCGGCAAAGCCAGCAATCCGGCCTTTGTCGCTCGCATCATCGCGTTTGAAGTCATAGCTTTATTATAGACTGCCCTATGCCGTTCGCTACCCTTTGATCGCGGGAATTTCCCACCCCGAAGGCAATAACTTAAAAATTTGGCAAGAAAAAGGATCTCCGTGCACGGCGTCCCCTGATCCAATCGCTGGAACACTGCGTATACATTGTTAACGAATGCGCAGAATGGAATTCGCGTGAAAAATGCCGTTGTAAGACCGGTTGCTCAGATGGAGGCGGCAAGATCGCTTGCCGCAATCGCGATTATCGCGTCTGATGGCGCGATGACACAGGAGCAAAACGCCAGGGACGAGCAATCGCAGCACCCTTTGACTGCCCCAGAATTGGTGGGGTTGATCGGGGAAATTGCTGAGCGTCGCTGTAAAGTCGCGTTTAAAGCTCTCTTCGGCTATTTCGCGCCCCGCCTGAAGGCCTATTTGATGCGGCTAGGGTCGGACCCTGACCAGGCCGAGGAGTTGGTGCAGGAAGCGATGATCATGGTCTGGCGGAAAGCCGCGAGTTTCGACCCGGCGCAGGCCGCCGTGAGCACATGGGTCTTTACCATCGCGCGGAACAAGCGGATCGACGCAATTAGGCGGGAAAAACGGCCGGAAATCGATTTGGAGGATCCGGCCCTGGTGCCGCAGGCAGAAACTCTGGCTGACGACATCATTGAGGAACAACAGGATGCGAGACGGCTCAAAGAAGCAATCGGTCGTCTCTCAACGGAGCAAGCGAAGTTAGTTAAAATGGCATATTTCGGAGACAAGGCGCACGGCGCCATTGCGGAGGAGACCGGTCTGCCCCTGGGCACCGTTAAGTCACGCCTTCGCCTGGCCCTCGGCCATCTCCGCAAGGAGTTGAAGGAGGGCGCACTATGACTTCGCCTTCAGTTCATGGGCATGGCGGCTCGTTTTCGGCCTTGCCTCACAATCACGTTACCGATGATCTTCTGGCAGCCTATGCAGCCGGAACCCTATCGGAAGCTCAATCGTTACTCGTTGCGACCCACGCGGCGCTGTGCCCCATATGCCGTGCCGCGATCAGCGAATTCGAAGCCGTGGGCGCCTCGCTCTTGGAAGATTTGACGCCTGTTTCCATGGATGTCGATTCATTCGATGCACTGCTTGCGCGTCTCGATGACGAGGAAACTTTGCCGGAAAAGGTGGTTCCACACCCGAGTGCCTATCCTTCGGCAGCTTCGAAGAACAGAGATATCGCGTTGCCGCAGCCTCTGCGCAGCTACGTTGGGATGGATCTGCAGGATGTGACTTGGCGTCCGGTGATTCGTGGTCTCGAGGAAGCGGAGCTGGCAGTATCCGGTCCGGAATTCAATGTGCGCCTGATTCGTGTGGCCCCCGGTGCGGCGATGCCGCAACACAGTCATACCGGCGAGGAACTTACATTGGTACTCACCGGCGCTTACCAGGATGGATCGGGCCGCTTCGCCCGTGGCGACGTGCAGGTAGCCGATGGCGAGATCGACCATCAACCAATTGCTGAAGACGGCGAACCCTGCGTCTGCCTGATTGTCACGGATGCACCGATCAAACTGACCGGTCGGCTGGGGCGCTTGCTGAATCCATTTATCAAGTACTGATCTGCCTCGAATTCTCAGGCAGTTTGCAGCAAATGGCGGTCAGGCACCTTTTTCGGGTGCCTGCGCCTCTTCGGCCTTTTCCTGCCGTCTCTTTTTCCGCAGCACTTGCCCGCCCTGAACATGCTCCGGCAGCGGCTCGGGAGCGGCGCGCGAGTGAACAGGGCGCGCCGGAAAGCGGCCATAGCTGATCAGGCGGTCATACATCAGGATGGCGCCTGCCGTTCCCACATTGACGCAAAACTTCATCGGGATTTTCACGATGTGATCGCAGCGTTCCTGAAGTTCACTCGAAAGACTGCCTCGCTCGGGGCCCAAGACATAGGCAGCCGCGGCCGGGTGGCGGAAGCTCGGCAGGGCGATCGCATCGTCGGTCAGCTCAACGCCCACCAATGAACAACCGCGCGGCAACATCAGCTCTTCCACGCTGTCGTAAGTGTAAAGCGGCATTGTCTTCGCCGCATCCGAGGTATCGGCGTTCTTCACCTGCCGGGCGTTGAAGACCGGCGCGATGGTGAAGAAGAAGCTGCCGCCAAATGAGTGTGTCGAACGGATCAGATTGCCGAGATTCATCGGCTTGCTGATTCCTTCGACCCCGATTCCAAAGTATCCACGCATGATGCGAAAACTTGCATGCCGGGCGGTCGCAAGGCAAGTTGCTTTGCCTGAGCCTCATGTCGAATAGCCTCGCTTTCGAAAGTGGCAGGCTCACCTCCATCCGCTTGTATTTACGTAACGACGAGTGAGCGAAGACCGATCCTATGACTGCAGCTCAAAGACTGACGCTTTCGACGCCTGCCGGGGAGCCAACTAAGACGGCGCAGGACATCGACAGTCCCATTTCGGTAGAGGTGACGCGCGGGTCGATGGTCGAAAGCCGGCACCGGGCCTCTGTTGCAGTGGTAGATCCTGAAGGTGGTGTGGTTTTCTCTTCCGGCGCCTTCGAGCGCGTGGTCTACGGACGCTCGGCCATCAAACCTCTGCAGGCAATCCCGCTGGTCGAATCAGGCGCCGCCAAAGCCTATGAACTGAGCGCGAGCGAGATCTCAATCGCTTGCGCAAGTCACGATGGCGAAGCCCGTCACCTGGAAACGGTCTTGGCCTGGCTGCCCCGGATCGGCTGCGATGTCTCGGACCTGGAGTGCGGCGCGCATCTGCCATATCACCAGGCCTCGATGATCGAGCTGCTGCGCAGTGGCGGAGAACCGACAGCCGCCCACAACAACTGCTCCGGCAAACATTCGGGCTTTCTCACTCTGGCCAAGCACATGGGCGTCGATACCAAGGGCTACATCAAATACGAACACCCGGTTCAGCAGCGTATCCTGGGCGTGCTTGAGAGTATGTGCGGCCTGGATCTGAGCGATGCGCCCCGCGGCGTCGACGGCTGCGGGATCCCGGTCATCGGTATTCCTCTCGGCAATATCGCAATGGGCATGGCGCGGATGGCCGACCCCTCGAGCCAACCCGCAGCCCGCCAATCGGCCTGCAAAACGATCCTGGACGCCATGGCGGCGGAGCCTTTCATGGTGGCGGGCAGCACCCGCTTCTGCACCCGAATCATGGAAGCGACCAACGGCCGCGCACTGGTCAAGACCGGCGCTGAGGGCGTCTATTGCGGCGCCATCCCTGAATTGGGGCTGGGCTTTGCGCTGAAGATCGATGATGGTGCCACCCGTGCCGCCGAAGTCGTGACTGGGCGCATTTTACGTAAGCTTGGGATCCTAAGTCCCGCCGATGCCGAGCGCTTTGCAGACCTGATCGAACCGCCGCTCTTCAACCGGGCCGGCACGAACATCGGTCAGGTGCGCCCGGCGGAGAAACTTCCGTTCTGACCCGATCCCGCCGCCTTTTATAACCTGCTGATCTACGGAGACTTTCAGGCATGCGCGCCGTCCTCTGCCATCAATTTTGTTCCGCAGACGATCTTGTTGTTGGCGAGTCGTCACTCCCAGAGCTCGCACCCGACCAGGTACGCGTTGCCCTCCATGCAGCCGGGGTGAATTTCGCCGACACCTTGATGATTGCCGGGAAGTATCAGGAGAAACCGCCCTTTCCCTTCAGCCCAGGCTTGGAAGGTGCCGGCGTGGTAGAGGCTGTCGGCGCGGACGTACCGGGTCCTGATGCCGGCGGCGTCGCGGTCGGTCAACGTGTTCTCTGCCTACCTGACCATGGTGCTTTCGCCGATACCGCCATCGCAAAGTTCACCGACGTGCACCCCATCCCGGATTCTATGGATTTCGTGACCGCGGCGGGCCTTCCCATTACCTATGGCACCGCCCACGGCGCACTGATCTGGCAGGCTAACATGCAACCTGGCGAAACCCTCCTGGTGCATGGTGCCGCCGGCGGCGTTGGGCTGGCTACGGTCGAGGTCGGCAAGGCCCTCGGCGCGACGGTGATCGCGACCGCAGGCGGCGCGGAAAAGCTGGCCATCGCAAAGAAACACGGCGCCGATCATCTGATCGACTATCGCGAAGAAGATATCCGGACACGAGTCAAGGAACTGACCGACGGACGCGGTGCCGACGTGGTCTTCGATCCCGTAGGGGGTGACGTCTTTGACGCCACACTGCGCTGCACAGCCTGGTCGGGCCGCATCGTGATCATCGGTTTTGCCGGTGGCCGGGTCCCACAGATCCCCGCGAACCACCTGATGGTGAAGAATATCGCGGCCCTGGGGTTCTATTGGGGCTCCTACCGCAAACATGCGCCAGACATGCTGCGCGACCAGTTCGCCGATTTGATGCGGTGGTTTGAGGAAGGCAAGCTCTCGCCCCATGTGTCGCACCAATACGACCTGGCTGAGACCGCAAAGGCGTTGGAACTGCTCACGACCCGCAAATCGACAGGCAAAGTTGTCCTGACAACGGGCCGCAGTTGAAGAAGCGAAGGTGTGGCGGCCATGTCCGATGAGGTTCAGGGTCAATACGAAGCCTATCCCTACCCGAGCCGGGATCCGCGGGATGAAAGAAAACGGCTGATCACCGGCTCGCCGAGCAATCTGGATGAGGTCAACCACTACCTCTTCGGTGGACGGCGGGACTTCACCAAGCCCTTTCGCGCTCTCGTCGCGGGCGGCGGCACAGGTGACGCCACCATCATGCTCGCCCAACAGCTCGCGGACTATGGCCCTGACGGCAAGGTCGTCTACCTGGATCTTTCCAGCGCTTCGCGATCCATCGCCGAATCCCGGGCAGCCGAACGTGGCCTGACCAACATCACCTTTCTCAGCGGCTCCCTGCTCGATCTGCCAGATATGGGCCTGGAACCCTTCGACTACATCGATTGCTGCGGTGTGCTGCACCATCTGAAGGAACCCGACGCAGGGCTTTCCAGCCTCGCCAAAGTCCTTAAGCCAGGTGGCGGTATGGGCCTGATGGTCTATGCCACCTATGGCCGCAGCGGTCTCTATCCGGCGCAGGATATGTTGAAGACCTTGGGTAAGGACCTTCCCTTAAAGACGCGCGTCGGACAGGCGCGGCGTTTGCTCGAGGCCCTTCCGCCGACGAACTGGCTGCGGCGGAATCCCTTCCTCGGCGACCATAGACGCAGCGATGCCGAGTTGGTCGATCTGCTGCTGCACAGTCAGGATCGCGCTTACAGTGTCGACGAGGTCGCCGCACTTGTGTCTTCGGCCGGCCTTAACCTGGTCAGCTTCATAGAGCCTGCGCGCTACCGGCCGGAAAGCTATCTCCAGGATCCCAAGCTCCTGACTTCGCTTGCAGATAAGGGCGATATCGCGCGCGCGAGCTTTGCCGAAAAACTTACCGGCAATATGAAAACCCACGTCTTCTATGTGAGTGACGCACTCGACTGTATCGCCCGCCTGGATCCAGAGGGAGCGGCAACGCCCCTCTTAACTCAGCTGAACGCCGGGGAGCTTGCCGCCTCGCTACGCAAGAACCCGATCCTGAGCCTCTCCTTGGACGGTCTTCCCTTGAAGCTCAAGCTGCCGCGCCTGACCGCCGCCATCGTCGAACGCATCGATGGAAAAACGTCGGTGGCCCAGATCCGGGAAAGCCTTCAGTCTCTCGATCCTCGCCTCGATCAGAAGCGGTTCGATCAACAGTTCGTCCAGACTTACGACATCCTCAACGGCTTCAACCATCTTCTGCTCAGGTTCCAATCGGGCTGACACCCGATGCGATCAATGGAGACCCGCATGATCACCGCGCCCACGGTTCTCTTTATTTGCAGCGGCAACATCTTTCGCAGCATGAGCGCCGAATACGCCTTACGGGCACATCTCGGAGCGGAGGAGGCCGTTGGCGTAAGTTCAGCCGGCCTGTACGACGCGCCACACGGCATAGTCGACTTCGTCCGAGATCATCTTGAAAGCAAGGACATCGACATCACACCGCATCAGCCGACCCGACTGACGCGATCGATGCTGGACACCGCAACGCTACCAGTCGCGATGGGCTTCGAGCACCGCGACGCGATAGAGCGGGATTTCGGACGACGTCTTCCTCTTTTCAGCGAGCTTGCCTACGGAACCGAAGAACCCCTGCGCGATGTCTGGGAGGTGGTACCCGACTGGCAAAACAATGAGACCGAGGCCGCGGCTTACGGCTGCTCGGTGATCGATTACATCTACGACGGTATGCCAGGATTTCTGCGACGTATGCCCAGTTTTTTGCCGCGGACTTAACGCTCTGCGACCCTTTGCCTCTGACGGAAGGCCTGCTTCTTGACCCGGTTGCCGCAGCGTTGCATGGAGCACCAGCGCCTTTTGCCAGGCCGCGAAGCATCTATGAAGAGCACTGTACAGCTCTCTTCCGCACACTCCCGGATCCGGCCAAGTTGATCACCAGACAGCAGGTCAATCGCATCCCTCGCAATTGAGGCCATCACCGCTTTCACTGGAGACTCAGCGCACCAGATCCGATTCCGCCCGCCAGGCTGCAGTTGCGGCGCAAGATCCGGCCGCGCGGCCCAGCCGTTCACCAGCTCCACATCCGTATCGGACATCGGATGGTCAGCGCGCGCGGCCTGCACCAGGCGGTAGATCGCCTCTCTGAGCAATCGAGCCGTTTCAAGCTCCGCGGCAGTCACGTCCGGCGCCGTTTTCAGCAATCCCGCTTCGACGCACCAGCGACCCAGATCTTTCTGTTCCGGCCAGCGCTCGAGACGCTCTTGCAATCGCGCGCCGAGGCTGGCCACCGCATCCAGGCAGAGTCGTCCCGAGGTGAAGTGAAAGGGAAGATCAGCCGGATCGGCCGGCTGGGAAACTGTATCTTTGATCATGGAACTTGTTTAACTGGTTCCTTCGTGTTACGCAATGGAACCATTATAACCGGTTCCATTGCGTCAGCGAGGTTTCCCCATGTTCGATGGCTTCGAAACACGTCAGATTTCCGTTGGTGACTGCAGACTAAATCTAAAGATGGGCGGCGAAGGCCCGCCGCTTCTTCTGCTCCACGGCTATCCGCAGACTCACATCGCCTGGCACGCGGTGGCGCCGCTTCTGGCAGAGGACTTCCGGCTGATCATTCCAGATCTGCCCGGCTACGGAGAGAGTCTCGGCCCCGAACCCGATCCTGAGCATGTAAATTACGCCAAGCGGACCACGGCTCAGGTAATGGTGGCGCTCATGGCGGCACTTGGCCACGAGCAGTTCTTTGCCGCGGGTCATGATCGCGGCGGACGGGTGGCCTACCGCATGGCGCTGGATCATCCAGAACACATCCAGCGCCTGGCCGTTCTGGATATCATCCCGACCCTCGAGGTCTGGGAGGCCATGGAGTGGAAGCAGGCTTTGGACGGTTACCACTGGCCCTTTCTCGCCCAGCCGGCTCCGCTGCCGGAGCATATGATCGGACAGGACCCGGCGTTCTACATCAAGCACCTGCTAGACCGTTGGATCCAGAATGGCCATCGTCTGGATCCCGAAGCCGAAGCCGCCTACATCAGTCAGTTCCAGAAGCCCACAGTGATCGCCGCCACCTGCGCCGACTACCGGGCGGGCGCCAGCCAGGACAGAGACCATGACCAGGCCGATAAGTCAGCGGGCAAGCGTATCGCCTGCCCGGTCCATCTAATCTGGGGGCGCGGCTACTTTTTGACGGATGCGCATTCACCAGCCCTCATTTGGCAGGATTGGGCCGACGAGGTTTCGGAGACGGCTCTGAATTGCGGCCATTTTGTCGCGGAAGAACGGCCAGCGGGCTGCGCCGAGGCACTGCAGACATTCTTTCTGGCCTCAGAACAGGACTTGTGAGCCTGCTGTGTAGATCTGATAGACTACGCGAATGCTTAGCTCAGCCAGAAATACTTATCGGAATCAAATTCGCGATGCACTTTCCCAATCTGGCTGGGAGATAACCCGAATTGATAACGAAACTGACTGGTGGGCCGATGAACACTGGACCATCAGCTCGACCGCTCAAGCCTTCGGATCCAGTCTCATAATTAGTTACCTGGTCGACCCTACGTATGAAGGTCGCGACAAGAGTTCAGCGATTTCCGAGATTGTCGTCCATAAAACGCAACCACAAAACCGTTTGGACGATGAAAGCAAAGTTGCCGAGTTGGACATGCGGAAAGGTCATTTCGGCACGAAGCTCAGTAGGTTCGTCCTGGAGATCAACCGGCATCGGGACTCTATCTAACGAAACTTCGTGTAACGAACCCTCTATTCATCACTGAAACGAAAAAGGGCGGCCCAGTTAGGCCGCCCTTTGTCGGATGACTATTTAGCTGTCTTCAGCAGGCGCTGCGGTCCAGGCCGAGATCCTTCAGGATCCGGAGGTCGGAAATCTTGGACCAGCGGGACTTCCGCGCGGCGGGCGCCGCCGCAGAATAGGAGGCTTCCAGGGCCTGACCGCTGCGCCGGGTCAGATCGCTTGCACACAAGCCGGGGATGGTGCTGTCGACAACGAAGTTGAACTCCGCCATTGTACTGGTCCTTCTAAAGGGCTCGTTCACCGGTTATTGGCGAATACTTGCGAGCCACGGGTTGAAACTGTTGTTGATCCCCAATTAGGCCTGTTGAGAGCCCCGCACCAATGCCGAATCGTCAAGCGCGTTATGCCCTTTTCGCATAGCCGAAATGCACGGAAAATTAACAAACAACCCGTGGTTTTTCGAAGAAATGGCAGGCGATTTATAGGAGTTGTTACAACGGCTTGTTCAACACCGGTTCTAAGCGGTCCAAACCCTCTGACAAACGATCCAGCGTCCCGGCATAGCAGAGACGAAAGTTCCCTTCGCCGCCGGGACCGAAGGCCGACCCGGGAGCCAGGCCGACACCGGTTTCATGGAGGATTTTCTTGGCCGCGCTCAGACTGTCGGTCATGCCCTCGACAGCGAAAAAGAAGTAGAACGCCCCCTTCGGACAGGTCGCCCGGACACGCGGCAGGGCAGAAAGACGCTGGAAGACCAGATCACGCCCCTGGTGACAGCGTTCCACTGTCTGCTTCACGAAGTCCTCGCCGTCGCGCAGCGCAGCGATACAACCGTGCTGTAGAAAGGCCTGCGCACCGGAAGTATTGAACTCAATCAGATTATCGAGAACAGGGCCCAAACCAACTGGATGGATCAACCAGCCCAGACGCCAGCCGGTCATAGCCCAGGCCTTGGAGAAGCTGTTGACCACTACAAGCGCATCGTCAGGCTCCGCGATCTGCAGGAAAGAGTTCGCGACCGGCTGTTCATAGACGAATCGATGATAGACCTCATCGGCGACCAGCCAGATGCCGCGCGCTCGGCAGAACTCCAGAACGGTTTTCTGTTCCTCCGGCGTGATCATCCAGCCGGTCGGGTTGCTGGGCGAGACAACGAAGATTGCCCGCGTGCGTGCATCGCAACGCGCAAAGAGCTGTTCGAGGTCGAGCGTAAAGCCGCCGTCTTCGCTCTGCTCCAGGCTGACCTGCCGGGCCTCAGCGCCCATGATCTCGATAGCCCCGAACACGTTCGGCCAACCCGGCGTCACGCAAACCACGTTATCACCTGCGCCTGCGATGGCCTGAATCACCAGCATGATACCGTTCATGCCGGCCGAGGTGACACTCACCCGTTCCATATCGATCGGAACGGAAAAGTTGCGCTGCATGTAGCTGGCCAACTCTTGCCGCAACTCCGGCAGGCCGCGTTTCTGACTGTAGAAACAGGCGCCGCTTTTCAGAGCGGCATGGGCCGCGTCCGAGATGAAATCCGGTGTTGGTTCGTTTCCTTCGCCGACCCACAGCGGAATGAGGTTGTCGACCTCAAAACCCATCCGCCAGAGCTCGATAATCTTGGAACTTTCAAGCTCGGCCACGTCGGCCCGTATAGCTGCAGGCAGGCCCGCCACCGCTGCGCCGGCACCACCGTCCGCAGAGTAAAAACGGCGAGGCAAAAAAACTTCTTTGGGACCGGCAAAAGGCATTGGAAAACCATCATCGCGTTGAAATCCTTCAAGAGGTGACATGCTAGGAAGCCGATGGCAAGGATCCTCGCTGAATCGGCAAAGACTCTGGCTTGAGCCACCCGAAGCCCTTGAGTATGATGCCGCGTTTTTTGCACTGCGGCGACGCTTCCCCGCCCGCTGTCGCAATCCTTCTTTTCCAACGGCGGCTTCGCGCCGCGGCGAAACCATGGCGACAAGGTAAAATACGGCATGAACAAGGTATTTCCCGACGCGACTTCCGCCCTCGAGGGCCTGCTGTTCGACGGCATGACGATCATGGCTGGCGGCTTCGGCCTTTGTGGGATCCCGGAGCATTTGATCGAGGCACTCAAGGCTGCAGGTACAAAAGACCTAACGATCATCTCAAACAACGCCGGCGTAGACGGCGACGGCCTGGGTGTCCTGCTGGAGACCCGGCAGATTGCCAAGATGGTCTCCTCCTATGTCGGTGAGAACAAACTCTTCGAGAAGCAGTACCTGGATGGCGACCTGGAATTGGAATTCAATCCGCAAGGCACCCTGGCGGAACGCATCCGCGCTGGCGGCGCGGGCATTCCGGCGTTTTTCACCAAGACCGGTGTCGGCACTCTGGTGGCGGAAGGTAAAGAGATCCGCGACTTCGACGGTGAAGACTATGTCATGGAGAGCTGGCTGCGTGCCGATCTTTCGATCGTAAAAGCCTGGAAGGGCGACACCGAAGGCAATCTGATTTTCCGTAAGACCGCGCGCAACTTCAACGCGCCCATGGCAACGGCCGGTAAGATGACGGTCGTGGAGGTCGAGGAACTGGTCGAGCCTGGAACGCTCGAGGCCGATGGCATTCACTGCCCGGGCATCTTTGTACAGCGCATCATCGATGGCGGCAGCTACCGCAAAGTCATCGAAAAGCGCACGACACGCCCCCGGCCGTAACATCCGCGCACAGCATCAGACACTCAAACGCAGCTATCAGATAGGAAACAACGCTATGGCTTGGACGCGAGACGAGATGGCGGCACGCGCCGCGAAGGAGCTCAGCGACGGCTTCTATGTGAACCTGGGCATCGGCATCCCGACGCTGGTGGCCAACTATATTCCCGACGGTATGCAGGTCACCCTGCACAGCGAGAACGGCATGCTGGGCATCGGCCCCTTCCCCTATGAGGGCGAGGAAGATCCCGACCTGATCAACGCGGGCAAACAGACCGTAACGGCTCTGCCCCACAGCTCCTACTTCGACAGCGCGGCAAGCTTCGGCATGATCCGCGGCGGCCACATCAACTTGGCCATCCTGGGTGCCATGCAGGTTGCCGAGAACGGCGATCTCGCCAACTGGATGATTCCGGGCAAGCTGGTCAAAGGTATGGGCGGCGCCATGGATCTGGTCGCCGGCGTGCAGCGCGTGGTCGTGGTTATGGATCACAACTCAAAAGCCGGCGACGCCAAGTTCCTAAAGGCTTGCGACCTGCCTTTGACCGGGACGCGCGTCGTCGATCTGCTGATTACCGATCTGGGCGTCTTCAATATCGACAAGAAGAATGGCGGCGTCACCTTGTCGGAATTGGCACCGGGTGTGAGCGTCGAGGAAATTCGCGAGCGCACGCAAGCCAGCTTCGAGGTTGCGCCCGGGCTATCGTAAAGCCGGTTTCAGATCGAAAACCAGAGGCCGCAACGACATCGCCCGTTGCGGCCTTTTTCGTGAGCCGCCCACCTGACGCAGGGCAGGGCTGCGTCTGCCTGGGCTAGTCGATACCGCCGCAAAGTTGTAGTTAAAGCGCGGTATGTCTCCACCAAGCTTATCTTTTAGCCGCGCCGCAGCGATCTCCGCTCCGGTGCAAGGTGCTCTTTTGATGACCCTTGCCGCGCTCGGGTTTTCAATCATGAACATCCTGATTCGCTATGCCGCGGTCGAGCTGCACCCCATTCAAATCGCCTTCTTCCGCAATTTCTTTGCGCTGATGTTCGTGCTGCCGCTGTTCCTGAGACACGGCACCAAGGGACTCCGAACAAAGAGGCTTGGCCTGCATCTCTGGCGTTCGGTGGTCGGCTTGTCGGCCATGTTCTGCTGGTTCACCTCGATCACGATCCTGCCGCTCGCCGAAGCCGTTGCCTTGAACTTCACCGTTCCGCTCTTCGCCACTGCCGGCGCCTTTTTCATCCTGCGCGAAATCGTCGGGGTCAGGCGCTGGTCCGCAACTTTTGCCGGCTTTGTGGGCGTGCTGGTAATCCTGCGGCCTGGCTTTGTCGAGGTCACACCAGCCATGGCCATGCCGGTAATCGCCGCCGTCTTTATGGCCGGTTCGGTCCTGCTGGTGAAAACCCTGGCGCGGACCGAGGACACCGTCGCGATGGTGCTGTACATGAACCTGATCATGACGCCACTGTCGCTCATCCCCGCGTTGTTTGTCTGGGAATGGCCGAGCTGGACGGTGATCGGCTATCTCCTATTGATAGGTCTGGCCGCAACCATCGCGCATCTTGCAATGACAAGATCCTATACACTCGCGGATGCCTCTGCCGTGATCCCCTTCGATTATGCCCGTCTGCCCTTCGTGGCCTTTCTGGCCTACTTCGCCTTCGGAGAACTGCCGGACCTTTGGACCTGGATCGGCGCTGGCATCATTGCGGCCTCGGCGATCTATATCGCCCAGCGCGAAGCCAAACTCGCCCGCGAGCGCACGGCAGCCGAGGCGGCACGGGCGCAGACCTGATGATGGCACGGCGCTCATGACGGCGGAGCCCGCTCCAACACAGCGCGGTGCTTTGGACAAACTCTCGCCCAATCAGCGCGGTGCGATTTGGATGATGGGCGCGACCATTGGCTTCACGCTCAACGGCGCAATGGTCAAGGCGCTCGCACAGCTGGGTATGGATGCCTTCCAGATCAGCTTTGCCCGCGCATTCTTCGCCTTGCTCGCTATCCTGCCCTTCGTCTGGCACGAGCGTCGCACGGTGCTCAAGACCAGATACTGGGGGACCCACATTCTGCGCGCCCTGGCTGGTGCTATCGCCATGCTCTGCGGCTTCTATGCGGTCTCCAAGATGCCATTGGCCGATGTCACGGCCTTGGGCTTCACCCAGCCACTCTTCACGACCTTATTGGCTTTTTTTCTTTTGAGCGAGGTCGTGCGCTGGCGTCGTTGGACGGCCACCCTGGTCGGATTTCTTGGCGTGCTGGTCATCGTGCGGCCCGGCGCCGAAACCTTTGAGCCAACCGCGCTGGCGGCCCTGGCCATGGCGTTTGGAATCGCGCTAGCCGTGACGCTCGTCAAGCGCTTTCCGGCGAACGAGAGCCGGGTCACCATGCTGCTGACCTTTTGCCTGACGTCGATCCTGCTCTCGGCACCTTTGGCCTTCTATACCTGGCGCACGCCCACATTGCCGGAACTCGCCCTGCTCATCGGCGTCGGTTTCATTGGCGTCGCCTCACAGTCTATGATCATTCGCGCCTACCAGAACGGGGAAGCCTCCTTCATCGCCCCCTTCGACTACTCGAAACTGCTGTTCGCCGGACTAATCGGCTACTTCCTCTTCGGAGAGATCCCGGATCAATGGACCTTTGCAGGTGCGGCAATCATTGTTGGCGCGACTCTCTACATCCTGCAGCGGGAATCGGCGCGCGGCAGCGACCGGAGTACACCGCCGCAATCGAAACTTTAAGGGAAGCCGTCAGGTCACCGGATCGAACGGCTCAGATTCGCTGTCATCCGAAAGCGCCTGCTGTGCCTTCTCACGGTGTTCTTCGTTCATGTGGCCGGAGATGGTTCTGAGCGCCGCCAAAATGACCGTGGCGTCGTCCGTGAAGCCGAGACCGGCCACGAAGTCGGGAATCATGTCGGTGGGAACGACAAAGTACGCCAGAGAACCCATCAAGGTTGCCCTGACCCAAGTGGGAGTCTTGCTGTCCATGGCGCAGTAGTAGGCAGCAACCGCATCTTCCACGAAGGGGACCTTGCCAACGGTTTTGCGAACCTTGGGCCAGAAGCCGTTGCTGACCTTTTTGCGGTCGCGTTCCTGGCGTTCCGGCGAGACCGGAACCAGCGCTTTTCCCTTGAGCGCATCCTCGTAGAGAGAACTGGTGTCGCTATCGGTTTCGGTATTCGGCGTCTGCGTCGACATAACGCAGATATGGGGACTTGCCGAAGAGGTGCAATGGCCGGGTCGATATGCTATGTGCGGCGTCAGCTGCCGCGAAAGCTCAAGAAAGTGGTGAAAATGCTCGAAACGGGCTCCGTCATGATGAAGAATTTCTGGTATCTCGCCGTCCCCGGCGAGCGACTGGCGCGCGGCAAAACCCTGGCAAAGCAGCTGATGGGCGAGCCTGTTCTGCTGGGCCGTACCAATGACGGCGAAGTCTTCGCCCTGCGGGACATCTGCCCACACCGCGGCATTCCCCTGCGGCACGGGACCTTCGACGGGAAAGAGGTGGCTTGCTGTTATCACGGATGGAAGTTCGCCCCCGATGGCCGCTGCACCGAAATCCCCTCGATCGCCCCCGGTCAGGATTTTTCCTGCGACCGTATCAAAGCCAAGACCTATCCCTGCCGGGAGGTCCAGGGCAACATCTGGGTCTACTTTGCCGACGGTGCCGCTGATCTTGAGGCGCTGCCCGAGGTGCCCCGCATGCCCGATATGGGCGATCGCGCCCCCCAGGTGGCGATTTCCATGGACTTCCCCTGCGACGCCGACCAGGCGGCGTTCGGCCTGATGGACCCGACCCACGCCGCCTTTGTGCATACCTCCTGGTGGTGGAAAAAGCAGGCATCGAAGCTCCGGCCCAAGGAAAAGCACTTCGAGCCTTCACCGCTCGGCTGGCGTATGATCCGGCACAAACTGCCGGCCGAACACAGGGTCTACAAGGTCCTCGGAAACAACGTCACCACCGAGATCGCCTACGCCTTACCGGGCCTGCGCGTCGAGCATATCCAGGGCGATAAACACAGCGCCGTCGGCCTGACGGCAATCACGCCGCTCAATGAAAACGAGACAGAGGTTCATCAGTGCCTCTATTGGACTATCGAATGGCTGTCGCCCGTGAAACCCCTGGCCCGGCGATTGGCCCGCGTCTTCCTGGGCCAGGACCGTGACGTGGTGGTCAAACAGCAGGAAGGCCTTGCCTACAACCCCACGCTCATGCTGATCGACGACGCCGACACCCAGGCGAAATGGTATTACCGCCTGAAGCGCGAGTGGCAGCGCGCGGCGGAAGAACAGCGGCCTTTCGAAAATCCCATCAAGCCCAAGACCCTGCGCTGGCGAAGCTGAGGCCTCGAGGCTCTTCAGTCTCGCTGCGGCTATCGCCTTGCTGCGCGGCTTCTGCTATAGACCCGGCCCAGAACGACAACAAATCGGCACATCTGCCCAAAAAGGAGCAAGAGGAATGGACGTTCAGGGATTAGCGGCGATTATTACCGGCGGCGGCTCGGGTCTCGGCGCGGAAACGGCGCGCCATCTGGCCAAGGCTGGCGCCAAAGTCACGGTTCTCGATCTGAATCCCGAGACCGTAGAGACGATCGCTTCTGAAACCGGCGGCCTGGGAATCGCCTGTGACGTGGGTTCGAGCGAGGAGCTAGAGGCCGCGGTCGCCAAAGCCCGGGAAGCACACGGCCCCTGCCGTATCGCCGTCAACTGCGCGGGAATCGCACCGGCGAAACGCATCGTCGGACGCGGCGGCGCCATGCCTCTTGAAGACTTCGAGAAGGTCATCAAGGTCAATCTGATCGGCAGCTTCAATCTCATGCGTCTGGCAGCCGCCGAAATGTTGGCCGAAGAGCCTTTGGATGACGGCGAACGCGGCGTGATCATCTCGACCTCCTCGATTGCCGGAGAAGAGGGCCAGCTCGGCCAGGTCGCCTATGCCGCCTCCAAGGCCGGTATCACTGGCATGATGCTGCCGGCGGCGCGCGAATTCGCCAAGAACGGGATCCGCGTCCTGACCATCGCGCCGGGCCTGATCGGAACGCCTCTGCTGCTGAACATGCCACAGGAAGTCCAGGATAATCTCGCGGCTCAGGTCCCCTTCCCGCATCGCTTCGGGCGGCCGGACGAATATGCCCGTCTTGTTCTGCACATCTGCGAGAATGTCATGCTCAACGCGGCATCCTTCCGCCTGGATGGCGCCATGCGCATGCAGTGAAGAACAACTCGATCCCAAGATCGAAGAAAGGGGCCGGTTTCACCTGCCCCTTTTTCTTTGCACAGTTCTGAACACGCCGTTGCCGGCCAGATTAGGTCTGACTGGCAAAGCCGTCCATTCGTTTCGCCATCGTAACATCTAACTGCGAGAGGCCATCGCAGTCATGTGTGGTCAGAACCACTTCGACACGGTTATAGACGTTGAACCACTCCGGATGGTGATCCATCTTCTCGGCAACCAACGCCACACGGTTCATAAAACCCCAGGCCTGATTGAAGCTTTTGAAAACGAACGTCTTTTCGATAGCATCTCGGCCATCGACCTCACGCCAGCCATCCAGTTCCGTAAGGGCTGCAGCACGCGCCTCCGCCGTCAACTTATCGGCCATGGCATTTCCTCTTTAGAGTCCAGGGATCTTAGGGTATCTGGAGGCGCTTCTCGGAACAACGTCGGATCGGTTGCTGCGTTTTCGCACCTCAGCTCAGCTTCGAACATTCCTTCTTGTATCCGTAAAGCCTACCACTCAATTCGAGAAACTGGGCTTGGCGCTCACTCTAGGCTACGCTAGGGTCAAGGAAAGTATGGCACATCTGCATAACATTGGGCGTTTCACCACGCCGCCCGAATTGTCGGATCTGGAAGCACAGGCCCGCGAGGCCTATGCAACAATCCCCACGGAACTGCGGCAATACGTTGGCAATGTCGTCATTCAGGTTACCGACTTTCCCGACGACGAAACCCTCGAGATGATGGAGTGCGAGTCTCCCTTCGACCTGCTGGGGCTCTATAAAGGTGTGAGTCTGGCCCAGAAAAGCCTGATGGATAGCCCTGAAGACCTGGATATGATCTTCCTCTATCGTCGGCCCATTCTGGACTATTGGTGCGAGACCGGAGAAGACCTGGTCCACATCGTTCGTCACGTTCTGATCCACGAAATCGGCCATCATTTCGGTTTGTCGGACGATGACATGGAACGGATTGAACAGAATGAGGCTTATCCCTAAATAGATTAGGCAGCTATTGGTTGATTCTGGGCACTATTTGACTCGCCATTAAAGTTTTTATTAAAGAATCCTTGCTAGAGTGGTTAGGCTTGATTGTCCTCAACTGAGGTGACACCAGCAATGACCTTGCGGATTCCGGAAATAGTGTTACTGACCAGCGTTATTACACTGGTTTCCGGTGCTGGCCCGGCCATGGGCCTTGAACCGCTGGTCCCCGGAAGCTATTTCGCCGAAAACAATTCATCGCAAGCAGCCTCGACGAGCGAAAACGCGGCGCAGTGGTCAGCGTCTAGCGCGCCTCTCATCAGCTTTTCTGACGAGCCGCCACTGGATCTCAGGACCGCCCGACAACCGCTGGACAGCGAGAGCTACAGCATCTCGGCCTACGGTGAAGACAGCGTTTCGGGCATCGCGGTCTTTACACCGCGCTTCTCGGGCCTTCAAGGCAGCGTCGGCTATCGGCCGGATGCGCTTGGCCGCGAGGAAACAGCCGAACTCGGCGTTAATTGGACGCTCGACCTCTCACCGGCAACGAGAATCACAGCCGCCAGCAGCTTCGCGGTCGACAGCGGCGATTTCGGCATTGGCGCCAGTTATGCGCAAGGCCCCTGGGAGCTTCAGCTTACCTACGGCAGCGGCGAAGGTGAGAGTGAAAACGAGGAGATTGAATCTCTAGCGCTTTCCGCTGGCTATTCGCTGGGCCCTGGCATCAGCTTCACAGGTATCCTCGGTGCGGCGGACCGAACCAATGCCGCCGAAGAGAACAACCGGGCGAACGACGCTGACAACGACGATTTCTGGGTCGTCACCGGCTTCAAAATTCGTTTCTAAAGCAACGCTTTAACCCGGGCGCGAAGCTCAGGCACGATTTCCTCTTCGAACCAGGGATTTTTCTTCAACCACATGGTGGAGCGCCAGCTGGGATGCGGGGTCGGCAGAAACTCCGGCGCATATTCGCGCCAGTTCTTGACGGTCTCCGTCAGGGTCTTTTTCTTGGTCTTCCCGAGATAGAAAGCCTGGGCATACTGGCCGACCAGCAAAATCAGCTCCACCTTCGGCAAGGATGCACGTAAAGGCGGATGCCAGAGCGGCGCGCACTCCGGTCTTGGCGGGTTATCGCCCCCTTTGGGATTACGTCCGGGATAGCAGAAACCCATTGGAACGATGGCGATGCGGCTATCGTCGTAGAAAACCTCTGGGTCCAGATTCAGCCATTCCCTCAAGCGGTTACCGGAAGCGTCGTTCCAGGGAATGCCGCTCTCGTGCACCTTGGTGCCCGGCGCCTGCCCGACGATCATGATACGGGCAGTTTCCTGCGCGCGGACAACCGGCCGCGGACCGAGCGGCAAGTGTTCTTTACAGACCTGGCAGGCGCGGGCTTGTTGAAGGACTTCCGAGAGTTCGGGTGGCACGCCGGCCTTTTCGGTAGGTTCTTCGGTCACGATAGGCTGACATCTCTTTTCGGTTCGTCTTCCTCACTTTAGCGCCAAGACCCTGTCGTCCGACAGACCACTATCGGCGATTCGCGGGATCGTGATAACCTGACCTCGATGACTGGGAGCAAGAAAGCAGTTTTCATTCGTCCCGGACGACTGGAAGAAGTTCAACGATTACAAGCGGTTCAGCGTGAAGCCGGCGAGCGCTTTCGTGCGATTGGCATGGCGCAGATCAGCGAGCACGACCCTGACGAGGTGAGCGTCTTCGCCCAAGCGATTGAAGAAGAGCGACTGCTCGTCGCAGAACTTGCGAATCAAGGACAATCGCCTGAGAGCCTGATCGGCTTCTTGCGTCACGGCAGCAAAGACGGCAGCCCGCATATCGAGGAACTGAACGTCCTACCGGCGGCCGCGGGCTCGCGAATTGGCGCGCAACTGATCGACGCCTTTCGTCAAGACATTGAAGATAAAGGTAAAAACACCTGCCTGACCCTCACCACCTTTCGGGATGTGCCTTGGAACGCGCCCTACTACCGCAGCCTGGGATTCCAGGTCCTTACCCAAGAAGATCTGGGCCCGGAGCTTTCCGGCTGCCTTGCCGAAGAAACCAACCGCTTACCGCCAGCGCTCTTTGGACCACGGGTCGCCATGCGGCTGGCTTCTCGTAAGCCATTGTTCTAACTCTATTCTATGGATACGAAGGCCATGGCCTGACGGGCGGTGCGCAGGCTGTGGCGGCGCTTCAGCGGTGAGTTCAGAAAACGGTTCAAGCCCGCCGCCAGAGTGGCTGTAACCTCGCCCTCCGGCAGCGCCGAAAGTTCATCCTCGACGGCCAGGGTCAGCTTCACCTGGTGGCAGGCAACGATGTACTCGAACTGGCCGTGATCGAGCAGATTCTCTCGAATTTGACCTACAAATGTCACAGGGTCCGTTACCCGCCAGCTTTCCGTCTCCAAATCGCGGTCGATGAAGCGGGCGTTGCGACCGGCGAAGCAGGCCATCTGGAGAAGTCCCTGCGGCCAGAGCTCCGGATAGCGGCCACAGAGATGGCGCACGGCGTTCGCGAAGGTGACGCCGTGGGTGAAGTCGAGCCAGCTGACGTTGTTCGAGATCGCCCCCTTGGTGCGACCCTGCCGCGGCAGATCGAAGTTGAGCAGGTTCAATGCGTTGACCCCGAGCAGCGCCCGGTAGGCCTTTTCCGGATCCAAGCCCGATTCCAGGGTGCGTTCGAGCGCCTGGTCGACAGTGAGACCGAAGAAATCCCCGGGGTCGACTGGCACACTTCCGGCTTCGTCCCAGCGCGCCAAAACCTTCGCGTAGCCGCGGAATTCCGGCAGCAGATCCTCGCGGCTGGAGTAGATGATCGAGCGGATCAGGGCCAGCAGCAGAGATTCGGTGACTTCCGGCCCCAGAGCCGCGATCAATTGACCGGTCTTGAGCACGTAGATGGCCGAGTGGCCGAAGTCTGCGTAGTGGGCCAGCGCCGCCCGGGCAAACACGGGCTCCAGATCTTCATAAGTCAGGCCCGAAGCCAGCGCGCCGCGCAACATGCGCACGGCGGCAGCTTCATCCTCCGCCTCGATCGCGGCGACGAAGCTCTCAGCATCGTAGGCGCTTTCGCCCTCGGCAAAGGGAAACCGCGGCTCGCGCAGGGCATCCCAAGAGAAATGTCCGATCGCCTCAACCAGCGGCACCAAGGCCGCAGCGGGATCGCCTTCGTCTTCCTCGGCGTCTTCGATCAATTCCCGACGGATCGCCAGCCAGTCCGGCGCGGCCGCAATGGCGTGGGTGGTGCCGAACTCGAAACGGTCATGCTGCCAGGAGATGACCTTACGCAAAGCTTCCAGCGGATCGGCGCCGGCGAGCTGCAATCGGGAGAGTTCCCGGGCGATCCGATCGTATTCGTGCTTATCGACAGCCTCGCGCAGGTTGGCCTCGGCTTCGGCCACTTTCTCCTGCTGCGGCGGTTCGGTCAGGTCGAGCCAGATCTCATCGCCCTCGATCTGTACCGGATAGCGCCGCAGTTTGTCGCCGCCGACCAGGGTATCGCCAGATTCCAGGTCGAATTTCCAGTTGTGCCAGTTGCAGGTCAGGATGCATCCGTCGGTCAATTTCCCCTCCGTCAGGGGATAACCCTCGTGCGGACAGCGATTGTTGCAGGCAAAGACACCCTTAGGCCCGTCGAAGAGCGCGATCTGCCGGCCCTCCAACCGCAAGAGCATCGATCCCTTTTCCGACAGTTCGCTGTAACTCGCCGCCCGTACGAAGCTCATAGCTCCATCCTCTTCCATATTTAGAAAGAAAAATCTTTATAAATTCAATCTGAGCCTGCTCATGAGTTTTTGCAAGATTTTTCTTTAGAAAATCAATTCGGAAATCTATACCTGAAGTCTATGGCAGAAAAATCGACCAAGACCATCAAAACCAGGCAGGCGATTCTGGAGCTGCTGAAGCGGCAAGGGCCGCAAAGCGCCCAGACTCTGGCGAAGGAACTTGCCATCACCCCCATGGCAGTCCGGCAGCACCTCTATGACCTCTTCGACCAGAAGCTGGTGGCTCAGGGCAGCGAGCCTGATGATGCAGAAAGTTGTATAGACAAGCGATCGTCGGCGGGGCGACCCGTGAAGCGTTGGCGGCTGACAGCGCAGGCCGACAGCCTTTTCCCGGACCGGCATGCTGACCTGGCGGTGGAGCTGATCGCCTCGATCCGCAGCACCTTCGGCGAAGACGCCATGGAGCGCCTGATCGCGGGGCGCTCGGAACAACAGATCACTCACTATCGCGCGGCGCTCGAGGGAACGCAGGATCTGGGCGAAAAGCTCGCGGCGCTGGCGGGCGCGCGCAGCGACGAGGGCTATATGGCCGAAGTGCTGGTCCAAGACGATGGGAGTTATCTTTTCGTCGAGAACCACTGCCCGATCTGCGCCGCGGCGACGAGCTGTACGGGAATCTGCGCCGCAGAACTCTCGGTCTTTCAAACAGCCCTCGGCACGGACGTCACACTGGAGCGGACCGAGCACCTGCTGACTGGTGCCCGGCGCTGCGCCTACCGCGTCGCCAGCAAACGCTCGACATAAGCCGGAACCACCTCGCCCGCCGGTCCGTGGATACAGTCGTGGAACAAGCTGGCGCCCTCGGAGGGTTCCAGGTTCAATTCGACCGTCTGTGCGTTTGAGCGGCCATAGCGGCGAACCTCCTCGACGAAGCCGGCGGCGGGATAGACATTGCCCGAGGTGCCGATGGAAAGGAACAGATCGCACTGGCCCAGCGCGGCATAGATCCGCTCCATGTGGTAGGGCATCTCACCGAACCAGACCACATCGACGCGCAAGCTTCCCACCGCGCCGCAGTGCGGACAGTCACTCTCCGCCGACATATCGTTCCACCACTCCGAAACGCCGTTACAGGACAGACATCGCGCTTTCAGAAGCTCGCCGTGCATATGCAGCAGCTTCTCAGATCCCGCGCGTTCGTGCAGGTCATCGATATTCTGGGTCACCAGGAGATAGTCCCCCGGCCATTCCGCCTCCAGCCGCGCCAACGCCAGGTGCGCGGCGTTGGGCTGTACGGCAGATGAGAGCAATCCGGCGCGGCGGTGATTGTAGAAATCATGCACGCGCCCTGGATCCCGCTGAAAGGCTTCGGGCGTCGCCACATCCTCGAGGCGGACCTTGGCCCAGATGCCGTCGGCATCGCGAAAGGTATCCAGTCCGGATTCCTTGGAGATACCGGCGCCGGTAAGGATAACCAGTGACTTGCTCATGTTACAGTTTTCCTACAAAGTTGCCGCCTTCGGCCGTGCCGCGACAAACAACGACCTCCAGGAAGGGTGTCGACGGTACGGGGCATCTTTTCGGCGGCGACGTCAATTCTTCCCTGCGTCATCGAAGACCACAGCCCTGCCAGCATCAAGTATGAGGTTTCGTATGACCGCGCTCCAGGTTCTCTTCGTTTGCACCGGAAATATCTGTCGTTCGCCGTCCGCGGAAGGGGTGTTGCGGACGCGGCTGGCAGAAGCGGGACTTAGCGGCCAGGTATCGGTCGATTCAGCCGCCACACACGATTACCATACCGGTGAAGCCCCGAACCCCCGCGCGGTACGTTGCTGTGCAAAGCGCGGCTATGACCTCTCCGACCTGCGGGCCAGACGGCTGACACAGAATGATTTTCAAAACTTCGACGTGATTTCCGTCATGGATTCTGGCCATATGGACATCCTGAGGCGGCTTTGCCCGGACGGCGAAGAACATCGTTTGATGTTGTTCCTGGAACACGCCTCGCCACCGCTGAAGGGACAGGATGTGCCCGACCCCTACTATGGCGGCCCCGAGGATTACGAACATATGCTGGATCTGATCGAGGAAGGCATGACGGGATTGATGGATCACCTGCGCAGCAGGCTGTGACGCTTACACAAGCAGGAAACGATCGCGTCGGGCTCGGCATCGCCTATGCGATCGCCGGCATGCTGATGATGTCCATCATGGACACCATCGTGAAGTGGCTCAGCACCGGCTACCCCGTGAGCGAGATCATGGTGTTCCGGAATGCCTTCGGCCTGCTGCCGCTCTTGGTCGCCTTGGCAATCTCGCGAGACTATCGGAGCCTGCGGAGCCCGCAACCGCTCCTGCAGATCCTGCGCGCCCTCTTTGCGCTGGGCGCGGGCTTCATGTTCTTCGCGGCGCTGCGGACCATTCCCCTGGCAGACGCCTTCGCGCTCGCCTTCACCGGCCCCCTCTTCATCACCGCTTTGTCCGTGCCGCTCCTTCAGGAAAAGGTGGGTATCCACCGCTGGTCGCAGTGATTGTCGGCTTTGTTGGCACTCTGGTTATTCTTCGTCCGACCGGACAGGGTTTCGATCCCGCGGCGCTGCTGGTGATCGGCGCGGCCCTTTGCTACGCGATGATTATGATCCTCACCCGCCGGCTGGCGCCGCAGAATACGACGCTGTCTATGATGATCTGGACGGCCAGCATTTCCCTGGTGGTATCGGGTGCAATCGCACCTTTCGAATGGGTCACGCCAAGCCCGATGGACTTTGGCCTGTTCGCTCTCATGGGCCTGATCGGGAGCGCGGGCATGTTCATGATCGGACAGGGTTACCGCTACGCGCCGGCCGCCGTGATCGCGCCCTTCGACTATTCGATCCTGCTCTGGGGCGTCCTGTTCGGCTGGCTGTTGTGGAACGAACTTCCCGACGCCTACGTCTGGGTCGGCGCCGCCATCGTGGTCGCCAGTGGCATTTACATCATCCGGCGCGAAACGCGAACGGCGGGTTAGCACCTGAAATTAAAAACAAGACCTGTCAAAGATCAGGCGGGAATTTCTTTAAGCCACAATGATCGGCGCAGTTTACACCCGGCTAGATGCTCAGAGTTCTTGCAAGCGGCTTTCTATATCCATTCGGCCGTGAAAAATCTCAACGACTTCGAGTCTGTCCGGCCTTTCGCGCAAAATCAGAAAATGCGCTCCCTCGCGGTAATAGGTAAGTCCGTCGGCTGGTCTGATGCCCCGCATCAGAAGCTCGCAGGACCGTGCTCTAGGCCCGCGCCCAGAGGCAAGAGCCTCTATCCTCGCCACCAATTGCGCCGTATAGGCATCAGCTTGGGCTTCACCGAAATTGTCTAATGTATATTCAAGGATATCGGAGAAGCTGGCCAAAGCAGCCGGAGAATAGACAACCGTCTTCACCTATCACTTCGCCGTTGCTTGACCTTTTTTAGGACACTGCCCAACACCTCGGCAGGCGGGCCACCGACCCCTTCACCCTGATCGAGCTGATCAAGTCCAACGCCAATCCGGGACTGAATCTCAACAAGCCGGTCCGCGTGTTGCCGGCGTTGCAGCTCTCTCAATCCGTCTCGCACCACTTCACTGGCATTGTTGTAGGTGCCCGCCTGGACCAACTCATCGACAAATTTGGCGAGCTGGGGTGTTAGTGCGACGTTCCGGGCATGCGCTGAGGGCATTTCGATAAAGCCTCTAAATCTCTCCAACCGGGAGTATAACATAGGGTGACAATCTTTGACACCCTTGTCGAAAGCACCACGTCTATAAGACGACATGCGTTGCGCCCCAGACGATGCCCCTATCGAACGGGTGCGGGCCTACCCCTGATCCTTCGTATCGCTCAACTCATACCTGGCTTCGCTGGTGTAGACAGGACCGCCCTTGCCCAGCTCGCTGGAATAGAGGTCGAAATGCGTGACCTGGAAAGGTTCCGTGCGGAAGAGGGCGTGCTGCGCGAAGAAGGTCCGCAGTTTGTTGCCAGGACTGTTGGAGAAACGCGCCAAGGTCACGTGGGGATGGAATTTGCGGGATTCAGGCTCCAGCCCGTTGCTGTTCAGCGCCCGCTCGATCCGGCTCTGTAGGGCCGAAAGCTCCGGGGAGGCCTGAACACCCACCCAGACAGCCCGTGTCTTGCGGCCTTCGCCGAATTGCCCCAAACCAGTCAAGACCAGTTCGAAGGGCGGGCCGGATAGATTGGAGAGCGCCGCATCGATGTCCGCGGCCTGGAGGCCGTCGACCTCGCCGATGAAGCGCAGCGTCAGGTGAAAATTCTCCGGGCGCACCCAAGCCGCTCCCGGAAGGCCAGAACACATGCGTGCCAGCCTGTCGGTCAGATCGACGGGTAAAGCCAATGCAACAAAAAGTCGCATAAAATAACGCCCTTCAAAAAATCAATCGCCGCACAATTCCTTGGCTATCGCGAATCCGGCTGAACAATATAGCCGCCGCTTTGTGTATTGTTCCCCCTCAAGACCCCGGCTCTTTAAGACTTTAGAACAAACAGCCCAAAACTACGGGCAGGGGTAAGTATAGAACTTGTGTGTCTGCTCGATGGCGTCCAGTACTTCGGCCGAAAGTTCAACCCGGCTCGCCGCGATATCCAGCTTCATTTGCTCCAGATTGGTGGACCCCATAATGGCCGAAGTCACGAACTGGCGCGAAATCACGTAGGCCAAAGCCATCTGGGCAGGATCCAGATTATGCGCCCGCGCGATCTCAAGATAGGCGCGCACGGCGGCGTCGGCATGGTCACCGCGGTAGCGCCGGTTTTCCGGAAAGAGCGTAAAGCGCGCACCTTCGGGGCTCTGACCGTCCAGATACTTGCCGGTAAGCGTGCCGGCGCCCAAAGGCGCGTAGGCCAGGAGCCCGCAGTCCTCGCGGATGGCCACCTCGGCCAGCCCGGCTTCGAAACTGCGGTTTAAGAGACTGTAGGGATTCTGAATCGAAGCGACACGCGGCCCGCGCCCCTGCTCCGCTAACTGCAGGAGCGACATCACGCCCCAGGGTGTCTCATTGGAGACGCCGAAGTGGCGGATCTTGCCCGCTTTCACCAGTTCGTCCAGGACATCCAATGTTTCCTCGAGCGGGGTCGCCTGCTCCTCGGCGTCATAGGTGAAACCGAGCCGACCGAAGTAGTTGGTCCCGCGATCCGGCCAATGGGTCTGATAGAGATCGATGTAGTCGCACTTGAGTCGCTTAAGACTGTCATCGACCGCGGGGACGATGTGCTCGCGAGTCAAACGCGGATTGCCGTCGCGGATATAGGGAAAGCGAGTTCCGGGTCCGACCACCTTGGTGGCGATCACCACCTTGTCGCGGCACCCTCGGCTGGTCAGCCAGTTGCCGATTATCTCCTCCGTGCGGGAGTAACTCTCGGCGCGCGGCGGCGCAGGATACATTTCAGCGGTATCGAAGAAGTTAACGCCTTCGCCCAGCGCATAGTCCATCTGCTCGAAGGCCTCGTCCTGGCTGTTCTGCGACCCCCAGGTCATGGTTCCAAGGCAAATGGCACTGACTTTCAAGTCGCTGCGCCCAAGACGGCGATAATCCATTCTTCTTCCCTATACTTTTACCGAGAGAAATCAGCGGAACAGTGTGAGCACACCTGTGTAGCCGTATACCCGATCCCGCGAGATCTCGCCATTGGCGAAAAATCCCGCGATCGGAATATCCCCGAACTCTTCCTGAATCATTTTCATTTCTTCGGAATTGGATCCGAAAAGGTTCTGACCCCGCCCGACGCAGCTGTAGTAAAGGCCCGCCCGAGCCTCTCCGCCGCCGCGTTCCTTGATGTCCTTGAGCATGCGGCGCATATCCTGCTCCGCCGCGGCATGATCCCGCCTGCAGAACAGCAGCTTGCGGCCCGGCTCGACAGCTTCGCCCACCGTCACCCAGCCACGCTCGGTATCCAGCGCCATGAGATTGCGGACCAGATAATCGCCGGTGTCGCTGTTGCTCATGGGAAAAGCCGCAAAGATATAGCCGGCAATCCTGCGCAGATCGCGCGCCAGAAGCTCGCCGATATCCTCTTTGAAGACTTCAAACGCAGGACGACCGTCGATCTCGCGAATCACATTGTCTTCCGCTTGGGTGATTTCCCGCAGGGGGCCGATCGGCGAACAGCCCTGCGTGAGACCGGTGATCACCTCGATTTCGGGCTTCAAGAGGACCCCGGAGACGCCGCCGTCGATCACACGGTCCGCAATCTGCGGAAACTCGCCGATGCGGCTGGCCGCGAGTCCACCGACCAGGAAGGGCGCCGTTTTGTCGGCCAGGGTTTCAACGACTTCGGTCAGACTGACGTTGCGCGGATCGCCGTGAACGATCGCGAGCCCGGGCCGCTCGTCGCCAAGCCAGCTCTGCTGGGTTGAAAGCAGTTCGTCCAGGCCGCTTTCCGGCGCCAGATCGGTAATCGACGAAAAAATCCGAAAAGCATCATCCGGCAAGGCCATTATCATCACCGAGAGAGCACCGCGATCGTGATACTCGACCCCGCTGCCCAAAACCCCGAGCCCGACGGTGCCGACCCAATGCTGGATGCCCGTCTTTTCCCGGAGAAAGGTCAACAGGCTGGAGGTATCCTTGGTAAAGGCGTCGGTCAGATAGAGAAAACCGAGGTTTGCACCCGCCGGAACCTCGCCGAGCGCATCGCTGCAGGCCTTAACCGCCGTGGCCCAGTCCGGGCCGCTCGCCCAGGCGGACTTGAAGATGTCAGACGCGAGCGCTCCGGATTCAGGCAGTCCGGCGAACTGTTCCAGTTCGTCATTGGCCATGGCCGGCCTCCTTGACGCGCGCAAGCAGGGTTTCGACCTGTGGCAGAATTCCGGAAACGATGACCGCCACCCCTTCCTCGTTGGGATGAATGCCGTCCCGCTGGTTCAGGTCTGCCTCCAGGGCGACTCCTTCCAGAAAAAAGGCGTAAAGATCCACGCCGTGCTTTTCGGCAAGGCGCGGAAAGACCGAGTCGAACTCCGCCGCGTAGTCCTGCCCCAGATTACGGGGCGCCAGCATGCCGGCCAGAAGCACCGGAATCGAATCCGCTTTCAGACGGGTCAGGATCGCATCGAGGTTTTCGTAGGTCTGGGCTGGATCGAGGCCACGCAGACTGTCGTTCGCGCCCAGTTCCACGATCACCGCGTCCGGGTTGTCTGCCAGTGCCCAGTCGAGACGCGCGCGGCCGGAAGCCGTGGTATCGCCGGAGTTTCCGCTGTTGATGACGGTAACGTCATAGTCTTTCGCGCGCAGCGCGGCCTCGAGCTGTTCCGGGAAGGTTTCCCCGTCAACCAGGCCGTAGCCGTGTGTCAGGCTGTCGCCGAAAGCCATGAGGCGCAGGGGTTCCTGAGCATCGGCCCGAAGCGGCGACAGAGAGATAAGAAGCAGCGCCAGGAGCGGGACCCAGCGCCGGAAAGCGGTGAGATAACGAGAGACCTGCACCGCGGTAAAAGAAACGAAAAGGGAGCTTAAAAAAGAGATCACGGCCAAGGCTTCTGTACAATTCGCAAAAAATATAGGACGACGTGGAAGTGCGATCAACTCGCCTGGACGAGGCGAGAACCACGGAAGCGTTGAAAAAGCCCGCTGCCGGACCATATCGGAAGGGCTATTTTGCAATACCCATGCATTTTATCAGGAATTTCGGACCTTGCCCGACGCTGACAAGATCTTACAAACCGGTTCCGAGGTTTCCCAAAGAGCTCAGAACAACTCCATCATCGGCTTACAGAATGTCGAGCTGACCCTGCCGTCCGAAGCGGGTCCGGTGCATATTCTGCGCGGCCTCGATCTCGATATCGCGCGCGGAGAGACCGTCAGCGTGGTCGGACCTTCCGGCTCCGGCAAATCCTCGATGATGATGATTATGGCCGGGCTCGAACGCGCCAGCCGTGGCAAGGTGACGATCGGCGGCACGGACTTCACCAGTCTCGACGAAGATGGCCTCGCCCGCTTCCGGCGCGACGCGGTCGGCATCGTCTTTCAGGACTTTCATCTGGTCCCGACCATGACGGCGCTGGAGAACGTCGCCATACCGCTGGAACTGGCCGGCCGCAGCGATGCCTTCGACCGGGCCGCAGTCAGTCTGGAAGCCGTTGGCCTGGGTCATCGCCTCACCCACTACCCCGGACAGCTTTCCGGCGGCGAGCAGCAGCGCACGGCCCTGGCCCGGGCTTTCGCACCCGAACCGGATCTGCTGTTGGCCGATGAGCCGACCGGCAACCTGGACGGCGCGACAGGCGAAGCCGTCATTGAACTGCTGTTCAACCTTCAGGCGCAGCATGGCACGACCCTGGTCCTGATCACCCATGATCCGCAGCTTGCCGCCCGTTGTGGCCGCACCGTCCGGCTGCTCGACGGCCTGATCGTAGACCACGGTCTGCAACAGGACGCATCGGCGTGACAGTTTTGGAGAACAGCGGCCGGGAAAGCGTGCCGACGCGCAACTGCGGCAGCGCCCCGATGAGCAACTCGACACAGGTCGCGTTCGGCTTCGCGCGCCGGGAACTGCGCGCCGGTCTCAACGGTTTCCGCATCTTTCTGGCCTGCCTGATTCTCGGCGTGGCCGCCATCGCGGGCGTCGGGTCCGTGTCCCAGTCCATGGTCGAGGGTCTGCGCAACGACGGCCGCGCGCTCCTGGGAGGCGACATGGCGCTGAACCTGATCCACCGCCCAGCGGAAGAGGCCCAGCGGGCCTGGCTCGCCGAACGGGCCACCGTGTCCGAGGTCGTGGAGATGCGCGCCATGGCCCGGGGCCTGAGCGAAGAATCGAAACGCGTCCTGATCGAGTTGCGCGCCGTCGACGATCTCTATCCGCTGTATGGCGAAGTAAAACTCGACAGCGGCAGCGGCGCGGACAACGCGCCGGACCTGGAGCGGGCTCTGAGCCTCTCGGACGGCAACTGGGGCGCGGTCATCGACCCACGCGCACTGCGCCGCCTGGGTCTCCAGATCGGCGACAAAGTCACCGTCGGAGAGACCACTTTCGTAATCCGCGCGACCCTGCTGAAGGAACCGGATCACACCACCCGCGCCTTCACGTTGGGTCCGACCTTCATGATCGCCGGCGAAAGCCTGGATTCCACTGGCTTGATCCAGCCTGGCAGCATGACCCGCTACGACTATCGGCTCGCCTTGCCGGCAGAGCTGGACGTCGCGGCGTTTCAAAGCGACCTCAAGGAGAGCTTTCCCGAAGCCGGTTGGCGGATCCGCGACGCCACAGCTGCCGCGCCGCGCGTCACGCGCTTCCTCGACCGCCTGACTCTCTTTCTGACCCTCGTCGGCCTGACCGCTCTGCTGGTGGGCGGCGTGGGCGTCGGCAATGCGACGCGCAGCTACCTGGAGGGCAAGACCGCCACCATCGCCACCCTGAAGTGCCTGGGAGCGTCAGGTGCGCTGATCTTCAAGGTCTACCTGATCCAGATCTTGCTGTTGGCAGCCTTGGGCACGGCCGTGGGCCTTGTCATCGGGGCGGTCGCGCCGATGCTGGTTGCCACCCTGATCGGCGATGCGCTGGGCTGGAATGCCGTCGTCGGCCTCTATCCGCTTCCATTGATCACCGCCGCCGTTTTCGGCCTGCTGACCGCGCTCACCTTTTCGCTCTGGTCCCTCGGCCGGGCGCGGGAGGTAGCGCCCGCCAGCCTGTTCCGAAGCGTGATCACGCCGGCAAAGGGCAGGTTCGGATCTGGCATGGCCCTGGCGGTTCTGGCCAGCGGACTGCTGCTCGCGAGCTTGGTCATTCTGACCGCGGTCGATCAAAAGATCGCCCTCTTCTTCGTGATCGGTGCGCTGATCGCCTTTGCGATCTTCTATGTCACCGCTCTGGGAATCATGGCCCTGGCCCGGCGGATGCCCCGCTTCAAACTCCCCAGCCTCAGGTTGGCCGTGGCCAATCTCTATCGGCCGGGCGCACCCACGCCGAGCGTCGTGCTTTCGCTCGGTCTCGGCCTGACCGTGCTGGTCACTATCGCTCAGATCGAGGGCAACCTGACCCAGCAGGTCGAACAGAACCTGCCGGAGGAAGCGCCGGGCTTCTACTTCATCGATATCCAGCCGGACCAGATCGAGGCCTTCGACGAACTGGTCGAGAGCATTCCCGGCACCTCCGACCTGCAGCGGGTGCCCATGCTGCGCGGCCGGATCTCGGCGGTGAACGGGAAGCGCCCGGACGAACTCAAGGTACCGACCGAGATCGGCTGGATCTTCCGGGGCGACCGCGGACTGACCTGGTCACGCACCCCGCCGCCTAACACCAACCTGACCCTCGGCGAATGGTGGTCGCCAGACTATAACGGGAAGCCGCTGGTCTCCCTGGATGAAGAGGTCGCGAAACACCTCAACCTCAAACTCGGCGACAGCCTGACCATCAACATCTTGGGGCGGGATGTGAAGGTCGAGATCGCCAATCTGCGCGCCATCGACTGGTCGCAGCTCTCCATCAACTTCGTCATGGTCTTTTCGCCGGGCCTGCTGTCTTCGGCGCCCCAGACCCAGATCGCCACCGTGCGGGCGGAGCCGGAGGTCGAAGACCAGATCGAGCGGGCGGTGACCGACCGGTTCGTGAACATCTCGTCCATTCGGGTGAAGGAAGCCCTGGAAGCAGTCTCCGAGTTGCTCGAACAGGTCGCCACCGCCGTGCGGGCAACCGCCTCCATCGCCCTCTTCGCGGGTGTCCTGGTTCTGGCCGGCGCGGTCGCGGCCGGACACCAGCGCCGGGTCTACGACGCGGTGATCCTGAAGGTCCTGGGCGCGACCCGGGCCACCATCGGCCGCGCCTTCCTGCTGGAATACGGCCTGCTGGGCTGCCTGACCGCCGCGATTGCCGCGGTCCTGGGCAGCACGGCCGCCTTTCTGGTGATCACCGAGATCATGAAACTCGATTTCGTGTTTCAACCCTGGGCAGTGGTTTCCACAGCGATTATCGCGACGGCCATCACCCTGCTGTTCGGATTCGCCGGAACCTGGCGCGCTTTGGGTCAGAAAGCCGCGCCGTTGCTACGCAACGAATAGTTGCCAAAATTTCATTAATCCCCTGTTAATCGAAATTGTCGCACAGCCTGTGCGGAAATATGTTGATTCATGTCCCGGAACCTCCAATATTAGGCTCAGATTTTACGTGAGGACCATCGAGGACTATCACTATGGTTAACGGCCCTGACCGCCGCTTTATGACTTCCAGCCAGGCTGACGCCGCCCAAATTGACGTCGGTCTGCGGAGCTACATGCTCCACGTGTACAACTACATGGCTGTTGCAATGTTGGTGACCGGCGTCGTTGCCTACGGCGCTTCGCAAAGCCAAACCGTTATGGCTGCCATCTACGGTTCGCCGCTGCAGTGGGTGGTAATGCTTGCCCCGCTTGGCATGGTGTTCTTCCTGTCGGCACGCATTCATGCACTGAAGGCGATGACGGCGCAGACGCTCTTCTGGGTCTTCTCGGCCCTGATGGGACTGTCGATATCCTATATCTTCCTGGTCTACACAGGCGCCTCCATCACCCGGGTCTTCTTTATCACGGCGACGGCCTTCGCAGGTCTGAGCCTGGTCGGTTACACGACGAAAAAAGACCTCACCGGTATGGGCTCGTTCCTGATCATGGGCCTGATCGGTATCATCGTGGCTTCGATCGTGAACATCTTCATCGGCTCTTCGATGATCCAGTTCGTGGTTTCTGTCGCGGGTGTGCTGATCTTCGCGGGTCTGACCGCCTACGACACCCAGCAGATCAAAAACATGTACCTCGAGTCCGACGGCACCGAGGTCTCCGAGAAGAAGGCGATCATGGGCGCTCTGCGGCTCTATCTCGACTTCCTCAACATGTTCCTCCTGCTGCTGCAGCTTTTCGGCAACCGCGAATAGCATCAGCCGAGATCGAAAGATCAAAACGAAAGGCCCGGGAAAACCCGGGCCTTTTTCTTTTGGGCAGAGAGCCCCTAGACAGCCAACTTCTAAACGCGCCGCGCTAGATGCAGCGCCCGCCGTCGACTTCCATGCAGACTCCGGTGATGAAGGCCGCTTCGTCGGCGGCGAAGTAGAGCGCCGCCTGGGCGATGTCGGCCGGGGTCGAGAAACGCCCGAGCGGAATAGTGGCTTCGAACTTCTTCCGGTTCTCCGGCGTGTCGGGTACGCCCATGAAGGTCTCAAGGAGACCCGTCTCACCGATCACCGGGCAGATCGCGTTAACCCGGATCTTGTCCGGCGCCAATTCCACCGCCAGGGACTTGGTCATGACATTGGCCGCCCCCTTGGAGCCGTTGTAGACCGTCAGTCCGGGCCGGGGACGCAGCGCCGCCGTCGAGGAGGTGTTGATGATACAGCCGCCGCCTTGGCTGCGGAAAATAGGCACGGCCTCGAGCGCCGCAAGGTAGATTGCCTTCACGTTGACGTCGTAGATAAGGTCGAATTCCTCTTCCGTGACTTCGAGGATAGACTTATTGCGATGGGCCGCGCCGGCGTTGTTCACCAGCACGTCGAGCCGGCCGAAAGCCTCAGTCGCGGCCGCTACCATCGCCGCTGCATCGGCCCGCTTGGTAACGTCCGCCTGCGCCGCCTGCGCCCGGCCGCCGGACGCGACAATTCCCTCGGCAACCGTGCCTGCCGCCTGGCCATTAATATCGGCAACCACCACGGCGGCACCTTCGGCGGCAAAGAGCTCGGCGATGCCTTTGCCGAAGCCCGAACCACCCCCGGTCACGATCGCGACCTTGTTCGCAAGACGCATGTCTCCTCCTCCCGAATGTTCGAATCCTGGATCGTCATTGCGCTGACGGTAGCGGCTTTTCACCAGCGAGCCAATGCGCGCCGGATCCGAGAGAACCGGCATCGCAGATTTCGGATGAGGCCGAGAAAAGGAGAGGAAGCTTAGAGTTCGTCGACCATAACGCAGAGCCGCTCGACATAGCGAGCGCCAAGATTGCCGCCGTCGCCCTCGATCGCTTTATCGAGGATCGTATCCAAGGCATTCACATGCTCGCCGAGCAGTTCGAGACCCGGCTCGCTGAGCAGTTGCTCGTGCTTCAAGAGAGTGGAGAGGGAGTTGCCGATCTGGGTGATCATGGGATAGCCGAAGCTCCCACCCTGACCCTTGATGTCATGTGCGATGCCGCGCATATCGCGAACAGCATCAATCCAGGTCACATTGCCGCTGCGGGCCGCTGCGTAGAGGCGCTGTAGCTCCGCGATCCCTTCCCGTGCGCCCTCGACGAACAGGTCCTGCAACTCTTCGGCAGTGGGAATGGCGTTAACGTCGATACTCGTCATCTACAGCTGTCCGTCACGTCCCACCAAATTAAAAAGACCACTGCGTATCATCGGCATAGCGAGAGAATGGTCTGCTGCAAAGTCCAATGGAGGCTAAATCTTTACCATAAGAGCGTTAACAAATACATATCGGCAGGCTGCGGCCATCGCGCAGCCATGCCACCTTGAGGTGGACACGACCTCCCTCCCCTGGCACAGGCCAAATGCGCAAAGCTTCGGTTGATTGAGGTCGGGCCATGGGATTAGTCTGGATCAGCCTAATCTCAACGGTCCATCGCCCTTTCGGTATCGGGGCATCCCAGCGCCTCTTGCACGTCTGTCTGCTTCTATGTCAGGTCCAATGGATCAACCCGCCGCGTCCAACGTCGAACCGAACGCCCAAACCGCGGTCGCAGGGCCTGAAACACTCGATCTGCTCGGCTCCCTGCCACAGGATCCGGCGGCAGCCAGCGCAGAGATCGTCGACCTTCCCGTCTCCAAAGACAGGGAAATCCTCAAAACCATCTTCGGCTTCGAGAGCTATCGCGGCGAACAGGCGGAGATCATTCGCCATGTGATCGATGGCGGCGATGCCCTGGTGCTGATGCCGACCGGCGGCGGCAAGTCGCTCTGCTATCAGATCCCGGCCATCGTGCGCCCGGGCGTCGCGATCGTGGTTTCGCCGCTGATCGCCCTGATGCAGGACCAGGTGGAAAGCCTCAAACAGCTTGGGGTGCGCGCCGCGGCGCTTAACTCCTCGCTCGCCTTCCGCGATGTGGTCGCGGTCGAGCGCAAACTGCGCAACGGTGAACTGGATCTGCTTTATGTCGCGCCGGAACGCCTGCTGACCGATCCCTTCCTGGCCCTGCTCGACGACTGCGAGCTCGCGCTCTTCGCCATCGACGAAGCGCACTGCGTCTCCCAATGGGGACATGATTTCCGGCCGGAGTATCTTCAGCTCACGGTCCTGCACAACCGCTATCCCTGGGTGCCGCGCATCGCCCTGACGGCGACCGCGGACGGCCCGACCCGCCGCGACATTCTGGAGCGTCTGGAACTGGGCGAAGGCCGGGCCTTCGTCGCCGGTTTCGACCGGCCCAATATTCGCTATTCGGTCCAGCCCAAGACCGCGCCGCGCAGTCAGCTGCTGCGCTTCCTCGCCGAACGCAAGGGACAGGCCGGTATCGTCTACTGCCTCTCGCGCAACAAAGTGGACGAGACCGCCGCGAAGCTCTGCGACGAGGGCTACCGCGCCCTGCCCTATCATGCGGGTCTCGAGCCGGAGGTTCGTGCGGCCAACCAGGATCGCTTCATCAAGGAAGAAGGCATCGTGATGGTCGCGACCATCGCCTTCGGCATGGGCATCGATAAACCGGACGTGCGCTTCGTCGCCCATCTGGACCTGCCGAAAAGCCTGGAGGCCTACTATCAGGAGACCGGGCGCGCCGGACGCGACGGCCTGCCCTCCGAGGCCTGGATGGTCTACGGTCTGCAGGATGTCGCGAAGCTGCGTCAGATGGCCGAAGGCTCCGAGGCCTCGGAAGCTCAAAAACGCATCGAAAGCCGCAAGCTCGATGCGCTACTGGGCTTTGCCGAAACCACCCGCTGCCGCCGGCAAGTGCTGCTCGAGTATTTCGGCGAAAGCGACATACCTGCCTGCGGCAACTGCGATACCTGCCTGGAACCGGTCAGCTCCTACGACGGCACCGAGGCCGCGCAGAAGGCCTTGTCCTGCGTCTACCGCACGGGCCAGATGTTCGGAGCCGCCCATATCATCGATGTTCTCCTGGGCGGCGACACCGAACGGATCCGCAAGTTCCGTCACGACGAACTGAGCACCTATGGCATCGGCAAGGATATCTCGCGGGACGAATGGCGCTCGGTGATCCGCCAGCTGGTCTCCCTCGGCCTGCTCGTGGTCGACATGGAAGGCTACGGCGGACTGCGCCTGGGCAACGACTGCCGCGACGTCCTGCGTGGCGACAGACGCATCGACCTGCGCCGCGACCCGGCCGGCAAGCGCGGATCGGGCGGCGACCGGCGCAGCGGGAAAAGCCGCAGCCCGATCGACTTCGGCGACGCTGAGCAGGACGCCCTGTTCCAGGCCCTGCGGGCCAAGCGCATGGAGCTCGCCAAGGCGCAGGGTGTGCCACCCTATGTCATCTTCCAGGACAAGCAGTTGGTCGCCATGGTCCTGCAGAAACCCGCGAACCTCTCCGAATTCGCCGGGCTTTCGGGTGTCGGCCAGGCCAAGTTGGAGCGCTACGGTGAGGCTTTCCTCGAGGTCATCATCTCGAGGACCTGAACCCAGGCACTCGGCCTCTCAGGTCGTAAGGCGGAAGAGGTCACAGTCGGCGTTAAGCTAATTGAGCCTGATTTGCTGCCTCGAACCGGACGCCGGCTTCTCGGCAAAGAGTCCGCCGAACTGACTCGCATGCGCCGCCTCTTCCCGACAACCGAGGAAGTGAAGGATCGCCTTTTCGCTGCCGCTGCATTTCCTGATCATATCCAGAACATCACGCATGCAGGCCCTATCCTTCTCGTTGCCGAACCGCATGACGTTACCGCTCCCCAGATGGCGTAAAGCCATTTCCTTCGCGTCCGCCTTGGTATCGTCCGCCGTCGGACCGGCGATCTGATAATTCAGGAGATAGCGGGTGTCTTCGACATAGCCTTTGCCGAGTATTCGGGGCCAGTCGGTAAAGTTCAGCGCAGTGTGTAATTCGAGCGCGGAGGCGGGCGTGATTCCGGTGCGCTTTATTGACCGAATCTGCCCTCTGAGCGTCTTGTGAAATTTATCGATCTCATCCAGCGTCTTCATTTTGAGCTGGGGATAGAGTTCCTTGAAGACATGCCGGGCCAAGTCTTTCCCCAATTGCCGTCCGGGGGGAACGTAGAACGCCACATAGAGGTTGTCGGGAAGCGCGATTTGCGCTTTCTCCTCGTGGGTTCCCGCACCCGAATGTACCCAGGCCACCCATTGCTGTAATGCCATGAAAAAATCCTCCGTATGTTCCGAAACGCCTGCTGCTGTTTCACCAACACCGGCCGTCGCAGCTCATTTTTTGAAGATGGAATCAAGACATCCCTCGAAGAATGAAGGCGACCCGTCCCGCGCAAATGTCGCGGTCCTCGATGGCCGTTGTCTGATCCGAAGGCCCAAGAATTCGGTAGGCCAGCGACTGGTCCGGACCGCAACTAAACTCCGTTCCAGGGCAGCTGGGAATACAAAGAAATCGTTTGTGGGCTATACGCGGATTTTAAACCGCGTCTATCGTCGGCTCTTCGGCTCCGAAAGGATCCGTCTTTTCTTGGCGATGGCTTCGCGTTTGTTTTTTTCCTGGCCGACGCGGAAGGATTCCTCGACGAAGTCGATATGGGCGCGGGCCGCTTTCTCTGCGGCGGCAGGATCGCCCTTCACGATCGCCTCGCCGATCGCCAAGTGCTGCTCCAGCAGCATGTTGCCCGTGTCGTCGACCGACCGCAGAAAATCGCGATTATAGAAAACGCCACGCTTCGTCAGGTCGTAGACCGAGCCCATCATGTGGATCAGGGTCGAGTTGTGACTGGCATCCACGATGGCGGAATGCAGGTCGATGTCAGCCTTCTGCGCCGCCTTGCTGTCGTTGGCTTCATGGGCCGCCACCATATCGGCCATAATGCGTGAGATGATATCCCGGTCGGCCGGCGTTGCCCGTTCTGCCGCAAGACGCGCGGCAAAGCTCTCCTGCTCCCGCCGGTATTCGAGATAATCGAAAAAAGCCACTGGATGACGGGCGTAGAGATCCATCAGGGCCGGGCTCAACGCCTTGCCGATCAGGGGTGCGATCACGGACCCCTCGCCGTGGCGGACTTGAAGCAGATTGTCATCCTCAAGGCGTTTGAGAGCCTCGCGCAGTTTCGGCCGCGAAACGTCGAAGAGCTCCGCCATTTCCCGCTCTGACGGCAGCTTGCTGCCTTCCTTCAAGACACCGGCCACGATCAGAGTTTCGATCTGTTCGACCACGGCATCTGCCACGGAGCCATGATCGATCGGTTCGAAGAGAAATTTTGCCGCTTCCTGCATGGAGCTTTGCGTACCTTTCCAAGAGCTAGGCCAGGAATCGGCCCAGTAGAGGTAATTTATTTTATCCAATCCCCCTCAGCAAGCAACCGAGGTTGCAAGAACAAAAGCGCCAACGCTTAACGCGCTGTAATCAAGTCTCTTTTTCGACCTCATCGAGCGCATCAATCCTTAAGAATTTCAGCCAGATTTCGCAACAAGCTTTCGATTTCGAAGGACGAATCCTTTGAAGTGGTAAAGAATCTTATTGACTCTAAAATTGGTCAATTATATTTACCACCTCAAGCAATTTGGAAAAGTTGCTCTGCCCGGCTGCATCGGCAGTGCGCCGAAGGCCAGCCAAATCCAAGTGGAGGATCACGTGAAAAAAGCTCTAATCAGCCTCGCGGTCGCTGCCGCGGTTACCGCCGCCGCACCCGCGTCCCAGGCCGCCGACAAACTGCTGCTCAAAACCCCCATCGCCTTCTCGACGTCGCTTCCCGGACTGGGCTCGCCCATCCCGCGCGTGGCCGAACAGCTAAAACTGATGTCCGGCGGCAGCATCAAAATGAAGATCTACGAGCCGCACAAGCTGGTGCCGCCCTTCGAAATTCTGGAATCCGTCTCCTCCGGCAAGATCAATTCCGGCTATGCCACGGCCGGTTATTGGGCTGGTAAAATTCCCGCATCTCCGCTGTTTTCCGCCGTCCCCTTCGGACCGGAGGCCGGCGAATACATGGCCTGGATCTACTATGGCAACGGCCTGAAGCTGTATCAGGAGATGTACGATCAGGCGGGCTTTAACGTGAAGGTCCTGCCTTGCGCCATCATTGCTCCGGAGACCTCCGGCTGGTTTGCAAAGGAAATCTCCTCCGCCGAAGATCTCGACGGTCTGAAGATGCGCTTCTTCGGCCTGGGCGGCAAAGTCATGCAGAAGCTGGGCGTCGCGACTTCGCTGCTGCCCGGCGGTGAAATTTTCCCGGCGCTGGAAAAGGGCGCGATCGATGCGACCGAGTTTTCCATGCCCGCCATCGATGCCCGCCTCGGCTTCCACAAACTGGTAAAGTTTAATTACTTCCCCGGTTGGCATCAGCAGGCCACGGTCTTCGAACTGCTGCTGAACAAGGACGTTTGGAACGGCCTGTCAGACCAGCACAAGGCGATCATCGAAAACGCCTGCAAGGCCTCGATGGCCGACAGCTTCGCCGAAGGCGAAGCCATCCAGCACGCGGCCCTGATCGAAAACGTCGAGAAGCACGGCGTCGAGATGAAGCAGTGGTCGGATGAGATGCTCTCGCTGTACCGCAAGACCTGGAACGAGGTCGCAGCGGAAGAAGCCGCCAACGACGCCTTCTTCAAGAAGGTTCTCGACGACATGAACGGCTTCCGCGAGGGCTATGCGCTCTGGAAAAAGAACGCCTTCCTGCCGCGCAGCTAAGCACCCGTTCTGACAAGCAGGCGGTCACCCGACCGCCTGCTTTTTCCTAACCACCGACAAAGGGTGGATCGCAAAAAGCGCCATAAGGCGCTGTCACCGCAAAGAACGCTCCTCGCCGACCGTCGGGCGTTTTATGGGAAGAGGCGCCTGACATGGCCAGCGAAACGCAGCAGACTCAGCTCGATCCCGTCGAGGTGTTCGAAGGGATCCTGGAACACGAGGATCAGGACCGGCAGCCCTTTGCGCTCGCTCTTGACCGCTTCGTCACCGTGATCGGCCATGTGGTGATGTGGGCGAACGTCGCCCTGGTGGTGGCAATCATCGCCCAGGTTTCCCTGCGCTATCTCTTCAACGAAAACTATCCCAAGCTGGACGAACTCCAGTGGCACCTTTACGGGCTGGGCACCATGGTTGGCCTGAGCTACGCCATGGTCAAGGACAGCCATGTGCGCGTCGATATCCTGCACATGGGTCTGCGGGACAACATCAAACGCAGCATCGAGATTCTGGGCATCGTGCTGTTGCTGGCGCCCTTCCTCTATCTGATGATCGATCAGGGCTACGACTACTTCTACGAGTCCTTCCGGGTCAACGAACGCTCCGACAGCCCCACTGGCCTGCCCGCACGCTGGGCCTTCAAGGCCATCATCCCGATCAGCTTCGGACTGCTTGCCCTGGCGGCCGTCGCGCGCCTGATCCATGACGGACATGCGATCCTGACGGCGCGCGGTCCACAAAGCGGCGCGGGCTGGGGCCGGATTCTCTTTGTGCTGATCAGCTTTACCGCCGTCACCTTTGCGCTGGGACTGCTGGTCGAGACGACCGAGGAAAAGCTGGTCGTCGCCATGTTCATGACCTTCATCGGTCTGCTCTTCACGGGCTTTCCGGTGGCCTGGGTCCTGGCGGGTGTCGGCGTGCTTTATTGCGGCGTCGCCTACCTCTTCGACAACAGCCTGATGAACTGGACCGGTCTGGAGGAAACCCTCACCGGCCTGGACTACCTGACCCTGGGCGCGACGGTGAACCGTGTTTACGCGACCATGTCGAATGCCGTGCTGGTCGCCCTGCCCATGTTTATCTTCATGGGATTGATGCTGGATGAAAGTGGGGTGGCGGAACGCCTCATGACGTCCATGCAACGGCTGTTCGGAACGGTCCGGGGCGGTCTCGCCATCACTGTCACGGCCATCGGCATCATCCTGGCGGCCTCGACCGGAATCATCGGCGCCTCGGTCGTGCTGTTGGGTGTCCTCTCCCTGCCCGCCATGGTCAATCAGGGTTATTCCAAACCGCTCGCCACGGGCACCATCGCGGCCTCCGGCACCTTGGGCATCCTGATCCCGCCTTCGATCATGCTGGTGATCATGGCGGATCAGATGGCCCTTTCGGTCGGCGACCTCTTCATGGCCGCCCTCTTTCCAGGCCTGATCATCGGCGGCCTCTATCTGCTCTATATTCTGGTCGTGGGCTTTGTCAGCCCCTCTTCCGCGCCGGTGCCCGCCGATGCCAAAGCGCCGGACTGGCAGGCCCTGAAAGAGGTCATGATTGCCGTTCTGCCGCCGGTCCTTCTGATCCTGGCAGTTCTGGGTTCGATCTTTGCCGGCATCACCACGCCGACGGAAGCTTCGGGTGTGGGCGCCATCGGCGCAACCATTCTCGCCGTCGCCTATCGCAAACTGACCCTGAAAAAGCTGGCCAACGTCTGTATTTCGACCTTCAACACCACGGCTTACATCTTCGCAATCTTTATCGGCGCCACGGTCTTTTCCTATGTGCTGCGCGAACTGGGCGGCGACGAGCTGATCGAGAGCATGATCCATGCCACCGGCTTCGGTGCGGAAGGCACGGTGATCTTCATTCTCCTCATCGTCTTCCTGCTGGGCTTCGTGCTCGACTGGATCGAGATCACGCTCATCGTCCTGCCGCTCATGCGCCCGATCGTGAATGCCCTCGGCCTGGACATCCCGGGTTTCGACGCCATCGACGAGCCGGCCCTCGTCTGGTTCGTGATCCTGGTCGCGGTGACGCTTCAGACCTCCTTCCTGACCCCGCCGGTCGGTTTCGCCCTCTTTTACCTCAAGGGCGTTTGCCCGCCAGAAGTCAAACTCACCGATATCTATAAGGGCGTGGTCCCCTTCGTCCTGCTGCAGCTGACCGGTCTGGCGCTGGTCTTCGGTTTTCCTGAACTCGCAACTTGGCTGCCCTCGGTCGCCTTCAACTGAGCCAGAAACATGAGCGCAGATTTCCTTGAGCAACTGGCCGCGATCGTCGGCCGCCGAAACGTCTACAGCGACCCGAAAAAGTCCGAGCGTTACCGTAAAGGTTTCCGCTCGGGATCCGGTGAAGCCGAAGCCGTGGTCTTTCCCTCGAATTTGCTTCAGCTCTGGCAGATTCTGAAAGCCTGCGTGGCGGCGGACCGGATCGTCATCATGCAGGCCGCCAATACGGGTCTCACCGAAGGCTCGACACCGAACGGCAGCTATGACCGGAAGGTGGTCGTCATCAACACGCTGCGGCTCGACCGGATCCACGTGATCCGGGGCGGCCGGCAGATCCTCAGCCATCCGGGCGGCACGCTGTACAAGCTCGAAAAACTGCTCAAGCCCCTAGGCAGACAACCACATTCGGTCATCGGCTCCTCTTGCATCGGCGCTTCGGTGATCGGCGGTGTCTGCAACAACTCCGGCGGTGCGCTGGTACAGCGCGGACCTGCCTATACCGAGCTCTCCCTCTATGCGCAGCTTCATGCGGATGGGACCCTGGAGCTGGTCAACCATCTGGGCATCCGGCTCGGCGATACGCCGGAAGAGATCCTGACACGTCTCGATCAGGGGGCTTTCGACGAAAGTGACATCGCGGACGACGCGGGCCAGGCCTCAGACCAGGACTACGAAGAAAGGGTCCGGCAGATCGACAGCGACCGCCCGGCGCGTTTCAATGCCGATCCTTCGCGTCTTCATGAAGCCTCCGGCTGCGCCGGAAAGCTGGCGGTCTTCGCTGTGCGGCTCGATACCTATCCGGCCGCGACGGGCGAGAAGGTCTATTACCTGGGCACCGATAACCCGGACCGCTTCACTCGGCTACGCCGCCGGATGCTCGCGGAGCTGCCGGAGCTGCCGGTCAGCGGCGAATATCTTCATAAGGATATCTTCGATATCGGCAGGGTTTACGGCAAAGATACCTTGCTGATGATCCAACTACTCGGCACCTCGTTCCTGCCCTTTTTCTTTACGCTCAAGGGGCGGATCGACGCCTGGCTCAACAAAGTCAGTTTTCTGCCGAAAAACCTGGTCGACAAGAGCATGCAGTTTCTCGCTGGCCTGTTACCGGAGGCTTTGCCGCAGCGAATCCTGGTGTTCCGCGAAGATTTCGATCATCACCTGATCCTGAAGGTCGGCCCCAAGATCGCCGCCCAGACCGAAGTCATATTGACCGAGGTCTTGGGCGCGGAAAGCTGGTTCCTCTGTGACGAAAAGGAAGCCAACAAGGCCATGCTGCATCGCTTCGCGGCGGCCGGCGCCGCGGTCCGCTACCAGGCGGTCCACGCAGATGAGGTCGAAGACATCCTCGCCCTCGACATCGCGCTTCGGCGCAACGACAAGGACTGGCTCGAAACCCTGCCTGAAGACATCGAGAAAGACCTGGTGGCGAAGCTCTACTACGGTCACTTCTTCTGCCATGTCTTCCACCAGGACTACATCGTCCGCAAGGGTGCGAACCCCAAGCTGATCAAGCAGAAGATGCTGGCCCTGCTCGACCAGCGCGGCGCCGAGTACCCGGCGGAACACAATGTCGGGCATATCTATGAGGCCAAGCCGGAGCTTGCGGCCTTTTACGAGAAGCTCGACCCGACCAATTCCTTCAACCCCGGAATTGGCAAAACCTCAAAGCAGAAACGCCATCCGCGTTCGGCGGCATAAAACCACTCTCATACCTCTTTAGAGGCGTCTGGTTCACCGCCGTCAGCGTCGGTCTCGCCGTTGCCGTCTTCATCCTCTTCCGTCCATTCAGCCTCCGGGCTGAGGGCCGCCACAGCGGGCGTAGCGCGCAGCGGCATGGCAACGTAAGTCCCCTGTTCTTCCAGGGGTACCGCGTCGCGACGACTCATGCGGTAGAGGGCGAAAAAGCCGATGACGGCGTGGATCGCGCAGAGACAGATGAAGTAACCGCTCGCGCCGAACAGATCCATCGAGCTGGCGGCGGCAAAGGGGCCGACGATGGCGCCGATTCCAATCACCAGCATCAAGCTGCTGGCGGCCGCCACCCGCTGATCCGGCTCCAGGAAGTCGTTGGTATGGGCGATAAAGAGCGAATAGAGCGGATAGTTCAGGCCGCCAAAAACGGCGATAGCAACCAGCAACAGCTTAAAGTTCTCGACTGGCAGCCAGATCATCGCTGCGGCAACCACGGCCGCCAGAAAGGTTGTGACCGTAATAACGGTCCGGCGGTCGAAGCGGTCGGAGATGCGGCCGATGGGCCATTGCAGCAACATGCCGCCGATGGCGCCGGCGCCCATGAAGAGCGAAATCTGCGCGAAGGAAAGCCCGGCGTTGCCGGCGTAGACAGCGCCCATGCCGAAGAAGGCGCCGTTGGCAGTTCCGGTGATCAGCGAACCGGTCACGCCAAGCGGCGAGATTTTGTAGAGCTTTGCGAGGCCGACGGGCGTCGGCGCGTCGAAACTGGGCGTGCGCGACGCAGTCAGACAGGTCGGCACCAGGGCCACGGAAATCAGCACTGAAATCATGGCAAAGAGCTTGAAGCTCTCAGGGTCGGCGAAGTTCAGTAGCAACTGCCCGCCCGCCATTCCCCCGAGCGTGATGACCATATAGACCGACAGCAGCTGTCCGCGCGTGTCGTTGGTCGCGATATCGTTGAGCCAGCTTTCCGCCACCACATAGAGCCCGGCAAAGCAGAAGCCGGTCACCAGCCGCATGGCGCCCCAGCTGTAGGGGTCGAGAAAAATCGAATGCACGATGGCCGAGGCCGAAGCCAAGGATGCCAGGGCCGCAAAGACCCGCACATGACCCACGCGGCCGACCACGCGCGGCGTGATCACCGAGCCCGCAAGGAAGCCGGCATAGTAGCAGGACATGATGATGCCGGTGATGGCGGTGGGAAAACCCTCGATCGTCGCCCGGACACCAAGCAGCGTGCCTTGCAGCCCATTGCCGAGCATCAGGAGTCCGATTCCCAGCAGTAACGGCCAGGCCGTGTTTATCGCAGCAAGCACAGACCCCTCCGCCGCTACAGCTCAACGAGAATCCGCTTATGCAGCAGTTTTTTTCGCCGCGCTACAGAATAATGATCCGCTCGAGATAGAAAAATGCAGGAGCCGTTTCAGGCCTGTTCTTTTGGCAGAATCACGAAGCTGGTCAGATTGTACTTCAGGCCCTGGGCCGGTGTCGCACCCCGGTGCAAATGGGTCCAAAAGGGTGGGAAAACCACCAGCATGCCGGCGGCCGGGCGGATCGCTTTCCCCTGATAGGCGAACTGCGTTTCTCCGCCATCGTCGATCGTGGCCAGATAAAGGATGGTCGAGAGCATACGGTTTTCGATGCCCGGCTTGCTCCCGTCGATGTGCCAGTCGAACCCCTGACCCGGCTCGATGCGTTCCAACAAGGGGTGGGTCAGTTTGCACTTACCGCTGTTGAGGACCGTAGCAAAGGAGGGATAACGCTTGGCGTAGTCCTGAACACGCAGCATGACTTCATGACCGACCTTGTGGACCACATCCATCCAGTCCTCGTGATCGGGCAGGCAGAGCATCATACCGCTGCGGTTGGCCGGCTTATCGGTAAACTGCGCCCAGCTTGGGCGTTTACGATCGTCTCTCTCGAAACGCTCGATGATATCGCGGCAGGTCGCCTGATCGATGACGTCGCGGTAAACCTCGACGAAGTCCGGGGCCGGGGGCGGTAATTCTCGACTTTCCATAATCGCTTATACTGGCAGTCCGCGGCGCAATTCAATGTTCCCGAACGCCAAGTCTCCGCTTTTGTCTTGGCTGCGTCTTTGCAGAATTGTTTTCAATATGGCTTTCGACACAATAGGCATCAAATGATCGCAATTGTACCTGGAGTTCTCTTCCGACCGGAAGTCGAAAGAGTCCCTGGCGCTGTCGGCGCCGGGCGCATTCCAGGAAAGAAAGAATTCGCAGGCAGGCCGATCCGCCATCTGAAGGGCAATCCGATGCGCATGAGGGCCTAACAGTGGGCCGTTACAGCCGCGCCCAGCGGCGTTCAGACCCCAGTGGTGCAACCTGAAATTATTGCGCTGCACGCTGCATGGCTTATGGGAACTACAAAGCGGCCAACCTCCAACTCATTATAAAAACGTCTAAAAATTGTCACAAATCCCAGTTTTTCAGTGGATTTTGTACGTTTTTATTGCAGCGCAACAATTTTGTTTCGCTCTTCGGCCAGCCTTGTTATAGTCCCGCCCGCTTGAGATGTAGCCTGGTGCGAAAATCCTTTTCACGCACCGTCTGTCAGGGAGACTGAGATGAGCCGCGATGACTTAGTATCCAACGGTGCTTTTGCCCTATACCGGTCGGAAATGTCCTACCGGATCAGTGAATTCGAGAAATCGGCCAATCCGGACGCACTGATCGCCGCCGACTTCGCAAAGTTCCAGAACCGCTACACGCGCAAGTTCGAAGACATGATCGATCACTTTGCGCGGCAGGGCCTTCAGATCGTCGGCACGGGCCAGTAAAGGCCCCGCCGCTGACAGCGGCGCCGCGGGCGGGCCTCACGCTTTGTGAATCGGATTCCGCCACGCACAAACTCCACTCAGCCTGAAGCGCTTGAGTGGAGTTTATCTTTTGATTCGTTGGGTTAAAGAGGCTGACCCCGGTCAGCCCTGGCAAGCGCCACGCTTAGGGCTCGGGACGTCCGGGCAGGTCCCAACCGAGCTTGACGCCCTTGTCGATGAGATAGGCTTCCGCAGCCTCGCGCGCCTCCGCGTGGGTATCGGCGAAACCTTCGGCATAATAGAGACCATCCAACTCCCAGGACACCTTCCAGCGAAACCCGCTCTGGCCGCGTCGCACGCTGCCCGGAAGGTCCCGCCAGGGTTCGATGATCAGGTTATACTTCTTCACGTTGTCTTCTGCCTGTTGCGACGCCCGCCGGGCGCTGCTCTCACTTTCGATTTGGCGATGCAGCCGCCTGACCACAGTGGCCTGCAGGACCGCATATCCGAAACCCTAAAGACACCCGCGATCCGCATCATGTCAAGGATTTGGAGGTCAATTCATAGACATCCGGCGAAAGGTCGCCGGCATCCAGAATGCTCTGCAAAGCGGCGCGCATACCGTCCTGCCGCTTGCTGTCAAACCGGGACCAGCGCCCGAGCGGCGCCACCAACCGCGCGGCGATCTGAGGATTGATGCGGTCCAGCTCGACAATGCGCTCAGCAAGGAAGCGATATCCGCTGCCGTCTGACTCATGAAAGCGTAGAGGATTGCCGGCTGCGAAGACGCCGATCAGGGCACGCACCTTGTTCGGATTGGTCATGCTGAAGGCCTCGTGCCGCAGAAGCTCCGACACGCGGTGCAGCGTGCTTGGCAAAACTGACATGGCCTCCAACGACAACCACTTGTCGACCACAAGAGCGTCATCCCGGTAGCGCTGATAAAAGCCCTCCAGGGCGGAGGCACGGTCGGGGATGTCCTTGTCGGTCAGCAGAGCAAGGGCCGCCATCCGGTCGGTCATGTTATCGGCGTCACGGCTTTGCGTCACCGCCAGCTCGAGCATAGCGGGCGCGTCGGTGGCGGTCAGATAGGACAACGCGACATTCTTTAGCGCGCGCCGGCCGGCCGCTTCGGCCGTCGGCTCGAATGGCGCATTGGTCTGCATGGCGCGATAGGTCGCCAGAAGCTCGTCGTTCAGCGCCTCGGCGATGCTCTTTCGCAATACCTCGCGTGCGGCGTGGATCGCTTCCACGTCAACGACTGTCATTTGATCGGCCAGATAGGATTCCGTTGGCAAGGTCAGCGCCAGAGCACGGAAGGCGGCGTCCTGGGTTTCGTCTTTCAGCGTTGCGCGCAAGGCGGCGATCAGGTCGTCGCCCGCGACCTCTCCCGTACCGTTGACGGCGTCCAGAAGCAGTTCAGTCGCATACTGCTGCCCGGTCTCCCAGCGGTTGAAGCTGTCGCTGTCATTCGCCATGAGGGTGGCGCGCGCGGCGGGGCTATGATCGATAGCAAGCGACACCGGTGCCGAGAAACCGCGGTTGATCGAGATCGCTGGCTCCTCGGCGATTCCCTCGAAACGATAGGTCTGACGGGCTTCACGCAGATCGAGGACCCGGCTGTCCGGCGCAGACTCTTCACCGGCCAGCTTGAGCGGCATGGCTTTGCCCTCGGTATCCAGCAGCGCCAGGTCGAGCGGGATATGCATAGGCTGCTTGTTGCTCTGACCGGGTGTTTCCGGCACCTCCTGGGTGAGGTTCAGAGTGAAAACCCGACCCTCTGCATCGTAATCGCCCTGCACCGTTACCTTGGGTGTCCCGGCCTGCGAGTACCAGAGCTTGAACTGGCTGAGATCGACGCCGGTGGCATCGGACATAGCAGCCGCGAAGTCGTCGCAGGTTACAGCCTGGCCATCATGACGCTCGAAATAGAGATCCATGCCCTTCCTGAAGCCGTCGCGTCCCAGCAGGCCCTGCATCATGCGGATCACCTCGGCGCCTTTGTCGTAGACCGTCGCGGTGTAGAAGTTGTTGATCTCTATGTAAGAGGCCGGGCGCACGGGATGCGCGGTCGGCCCGCCGTCCTCGGGGAATTGCCGGGCGCGCAGCAGACGCACATCCTGAATGCGCTTGACCGGCTCTGAACGCATATCCGCGGAGAACTCCTGGTCCCGAAAAACCGTCAGCCCTTCCTTAAGGCTGAGCTGAAACCAGTCGCGGCAGGTCACCCGGTTGCCGGTCCAGTTATGAAAGTACTCGTGGGCCACGATACCTTCGATCGAGGCATAGTCGGCGTCGGTCGCGGTGTCGGGGTCGGCCAGAACGCATTTGGAATTGAAGACGTTGAGGCTCTTGTTCTCCATGGCCCCCATGTTGAAGTCGCTAACCGCGACGATGTTGAAGAGATCCAGGTCGTACTCCAGCCCAAACCGCTCCTCGTCCCAGCGCATGGCGCGCTTGAGGGAATCCATTCCGTAACCGCAACGACTCTCGTTGCCATGCTCGACAAAGATACGCAGCGCGACCTCGCGGCCCGAGGCGGTGGTAAAGCTGTCTTCGACGCAGGCCAGATCGCCCGCCACCACAGCGAAGAGATAGGAGGGCTTTGGAAAAGGATCCTCCCAGCGGGTCCAATGCCGGCCATCCGGCAGATCACCGCTTTCCGCCAGATTGCCGTTGGAGAGCAGCACCGGATAGAGCGCCTTGTCCGCGCGCAGCGTGACCTCGTAGACGCTCATCACGTCCGGCCTGTCTGGGAAGAACGTAATACGGCGAAAACCCTCGGCCTCGCACTGCGTACAAAAAGTGCCGCTGGAAATGTAAAGCCCCTCGAGCCGGGTGTTGGTCTTGGGGTTGATTTCGGTTTCGATCTCCAACGCAAAGCTTGGCGATGTGACTTCGAGCGTGAGAGCTTTTTCGTCCAGGCTGTAACGTTCCGGCGCCAGCGGTGAGCCGTCCTGAGCGATCGAGATCAAGCTCAACTCGTCACCGTCGAGCCGCAGCGGCGGATAGCTGCCGTCAGCCTTTACGCCGTCCGCACACTCCACCTCGAGCCGGCTCTTCACGCGCGTCGCTTCCGGCTGTAGATCGAATTCCAGCGTCACCTTGGCGATCCGATAGTCCGGCGCGCGGTAGTCTTGGAGATGGATTGCCTGGGGGGCTGCGGCGTCCATGCTGCGGAGCTCCTACGGATTGATGAGTTTTAGAACAGCATCGGATAGCGCCGTTCCGGGCGTACGAAACGCCTCGACGATGGTGAAGTGGTTGAGGCCTTCCGGCTCCATGCTTTCCAGCACAACATCTTGCGCCTTCAACTTCGCGACGTAGTCACGCTGCTGCCGCCGGAATTCGTCAGTCTCCGAACCGCCGACAGCCAACAGCAGCGGACAGGACGGCGCATTGACCTGTTCGGCGGGCGAATGGGCCGCCACCTCCTCCGGCGTCAAGTGCAGGGCTTCATTGAGATAACTGAGACGGATCGGCTCAAGCTCGTAGAGTCCGCTGAGAGGGACCCCGCCTTTCAAAAGATTGGCCGGCGCGCCCAACGCGGCCCAGTCCGTAGCGGCGAGCAGAGCCGTGAGATGCCCGCCAGCGGAGTGGCCGGCGAGAAAGAGCCGGGCCGGGTCGCCGCCGTGATCACCGATATTGCGCGACAGCCAAAGCAGCGCGTCGCGACAATGCGTAACGATGTCCCCCATCTTTACTTGAGGGCATAGCGGATAGCCGATCGTCACGACAGTGATGCCCGCCTTCACGTAGAGCGGAGCCACACAGGAAAAGACACTTTTATCCAGGGCCTGCCAGTATCCGCCGTGGATGAAAACCAGGACCGGCGCGTTCGCGCGCTCCGCCGGAAAGATATCCAGCTTCGCTCGCTCCCCCTCGCCATAAGCCAGATCGAGGTGGCAATCAGGTTGTGTTCGGGCCGTCTCGGAATCCCGCTGCCAGGCCGCGACCACATCCGCGAAATCCGGCACCGCGGCACGATTGTTGTACTGCGCGTCAAGCGCCGCCTGGCCGTAGTCCCGAAAGATCTTTTCGTCTGAGGATTGCGCGCGAGAGTCTGACATCGTGATCCAAACCTGAAGTCTGAGAAAGGGATATAGGAATGCCCGATGAGGTTGGCGAGGCCACCCCTCCGACAAAGGCCTGAAAAACCGAGAAGGAACGACGGCTTTTACGCAATTTTAAGGTTAATGAATTTAGCTTCACAAGGGCTATTGCATGATACCAAGGGTCATTGTTCGGCACCTTGGCATGATCCGGCGTCGGGCCCATCTGATCGCGCATTTTCAATTGGAAAGATCTTGCTTTAGGATCGCGCCGCAATGACAGTCCGTAACCTTGTATCGATCCTCGCCGCAGCGGCCATCCTCTTCAGCCCTCTTCCGCTGGCCGCCCAGAAAGCCCCAAACAGCGAAGAAGAAAGCTACGATCCTACTCTCGATCCGGCGTTCAAGGTCTGGCGCTCGCTGGCCGGGCAGGATGAGGCCGAGTCCTTTTTCCTGGTCGCCCAACGCTATGAGCTGGGCGAGAAAGTCGAACCCAATCTCATCACCGCGCTCCAGTACTACATCCTGGCGGCGGAACTGGACCACAAGAAGGCCGAAGCAGCTGTCGAGCGGCTGAGCGAGGAACTCCCGCGAGCGGACCGGGCCGAGGCGCGCGAACGCGCAGCCAATTGGTCGCCAGTGACCGATGAAGACCTCGCCGCGGAAACCACCACGATACCTGCCGGCGACGATCGGTCTCGCCTGCTCGCCGCGGCGGACAGCGGCAACAAAAATGTCGTTGAGGCCATGCTGAAAAAAGGCCTGCCCGTCGATGTCCGGGATCGGGACCTCTGGACGCCGCTGATGCTGGCAGCTCTGCAGGGGCATGACAAAATTGTCGCCTTGCTATTGGAAGAAGGCGCCGACATCGAAGCGCAGGATATCAATGGCACCACGGCGCTGATGGCAGCCGCCAGCTCAGGCTGGCTTTCTGTTACCAAGCGTCTGATAAAGTCAGGTGCCGATATAGATGTGGAAGACAATGCCGGCGAAACCGCTCTCTATATGGCGGAGCAGTTCGAGCACCACAGAGTTGCGAACTATCTTTCAAGGGTCACGGCGCCGCCGGAGGTAATCAAGGAAGTACAAACGTTCCTGATCGCCAAGGGTTACAAACTCGGACGGCCAGATGGCCTCTGGGGTCCCAACACGGAAAAAGCCGTTCAGTCCTTCCAGAAAGAGCTCGGACTGCGCGCCGACGGCCGGATCACAAAAAAGTTTTTGCAGCTGATTCGCGAGGAAGCCAACAACAGTGAACCAGCTTCGGATGGCGAGCCAAACAGTGGCAAGGGCGAAAAACCCCGCAAAAGCAAGAACAAGGCCTCCTGAAGCATCCGCAGTTCAGTCACAGATCAGGGATTTATCCAAGCCCCTGAATTATCTTGTATTTTAGACAAAAAACCAACGAAATCAGGCCTTAAGGTCTTGGTAACATTTTGCGTTCAGGCTCGTTTTCGTGCTCGGGTTCTCCCCCGGATCCCGGGTACGTGATACCGCTTCGTTAGGCCCCGCCAGCAATGGCGGGGTCTTTCGTCGTTTAGCGCCAGTGGTCGCCGTTATTCCTGCTCAGCCGCCTTCGCGAAAATGCGTTTGGCAAAGAGCCAGCGCATAAACCAACCTCTGGGAAGATCCTTACCTGTCATCAGGTATGTGAGCGTGTATTCGTTGTGCATGGTGGCGTCGATCAGATGGTAGGCGCGGTTGTCGCCGCAAAAGAGAATGCGGTCACCCGGCTGCACCGGCGTCGAGAGCTCGGGGAGGACCGTCGTTTCTCCCGCCGACTCGATGACCAGAGGCACGCAAGCGAGCTGCAGCGAACGATTGTCCGGATCACCGATGAGATTCTCCAGTGTGACCTTGCGACCGGCTTCGGTTACGCGCTGAAGCGCATTGCCGCGTCTCGCCGCCCAGCGCGCCGAGCGATCGTGACTGCTGAGATCCGCATCCAGGGTGTCGAGCGTCCAAATTCTCGGCTGGGTACCACCGACGACATCGCTCAAGTGCGCAACCACATCCGCGATGTAGTTGTCACCGTTCTCGGCATCACGTTTTCGCAACGTCTCGAAGAAGTTTTTCATCATGGGTGCGATCAGCAGGAACAGGATGCGGCGCGCGCTGACCAGGCCTGGCATCATGATCAAATCGACCTTGGCGGCTTCAAAGACCACGAGATTCCGATAGCGGTTTTCCCTGACGACAAAAAAGATGTCCGGATTGAGCGCGCGCGCATTCAACAGGATGCCCAGATTGTCAGAATCGTTGTTGGTGCCGGCAACGATCCCCGCGGCTTCCCTGACGCCCGCCTTGATAAGATTGTCCTGGCTGGCCCGGCCGACGATCAGGTTCGGGAGTTCTTCGTCGTCAGGCGCGGGATCTGGCTCGACAACCGAAGTGGTGATGCCTTCGCGCTCCAGTGCATCGCGCAGCCAATGGCCCATGCGCCCGAAACCGCAGAGCACCCAGTTGCCTTTGGGCGGCCGAAGAACCTTGTCGAGGGTCGCATCCGGCGTACCCGCAAGCCATTGGTTCAAGCTGTGGATGGCCGGATTGGCGATGACCGCCCCCAGATACTTCGCGTAGGTCTGGAAGGGATCGATGATGTGAAGCTTGTCCCCGAGCGTCGCCAGGGTGTCTTCATGGACACTCGAGGTCGATTGCGTTGCCACCCAAACCTCAGGATTGAGCAGGCGCGCCGTGACGGAGATCTTGAGATTGATCTCTTCGTTCTGGGTCAGCGCTACGACCGCCTTGCAGTTGGGTTTCAGCAGTCCGGCCTCGATCAGATGCTCCGGGACCCGGGCATCCGCGCAGAGGCCGGAAACCTCGGACCGATAGTCACGCAGGTGAACGGTCTTGATCCGCTCGTCATTCCAGTCGACCACGGTCACGGTCATGCCAGCGTCGCTCAGCCCTCGGGTCAGCAGCGCCCCCGTGTTTCCAAAACCGCAGACGATGCAGAAAGGCCCGGAGATGCGCGTGACACGCTTGGCGAACTGCCGCTCGGCGATCGAGCGCTTGAAATCCGCGTTCTGCACCAGACCGACGATGGAACCAAGCGCGTAGAACCACGCGATCACGCCGATGTAGAGCGAGACGATGCCCCACATGCGCTGTGCTTCGGTGAAGGGATGAGGCAACTCGCCGAAACCGGTCGTGGTGACGGTGTAGGTGAGAAAATAGAAGGCGTGAAAAAAGCTCTGATGAACGGTATTGCCGTCTTCATCGACACCGGGAATTAGGATCCAGCCGGCCATGGAGGTCGCGTAAACGGCAATCAGCACCAGGATCGGCCGGCGCATGTAGCGCAGGATAATGAAATTGACCCGGCTCGACTTCGGTGGCTTGGCCACGTTCCGCCCCTCCATGGGTGACTGCTCAGCGGCGCAGCATCAAGGTCTCGCCCACCAGCATGGTCACGGAAACCACGTTCGCGAGCAATGCGCCGCCTGAGAGAGAGACTATGCTGGCCATAACCTGAGGTGTCATGCCATCGCTGGAAACATGTGCTGCGATGGCCCAGACAACGGCAGCGCCGATCAGCTGCAAATCCGCGCAGAGAGAGGTCGCCAGCAAAACCGCTCCCATCTGCGACCGGTCACCGAGCTTCAGTCCCGTCGCGATTAGATTGACGATGATGACCAGAAAGAGCTCGACGATCCCGTGATGGTCGGGGTTGTCGATTTCACCCAGGAAAAAGCCGAAGTTCAGCGTCAAAGCCAGAACGATAAAAAATCCGAAAATGACCTTTTCGAGATTCATGCCTTCCCCCACGCCGCGGATTGGCTTCAAGGCACCAAAGCGCAAAAGCAGGAACGGCTCCCATTCCAGCGCGAAGGACCTGGCCCCGCTTGACTTCAGGATAGCACCGCCGCCTCGGCAGCCGGAGTCTTTTCGGTTTATCGGTCTTTTGGAGGCGCGCTGGACGAAGGATACAAGTGTCGTTCTTCGCGATCTCGCTACATATCGTAATAGGCGTGCTCAGCATCGGGCGTCGAGGCAGCCAGATCCTTATACATTGGACTGCTACGGTCGATTTCCCGGCTTACAGGCATAGGCTGCAGGGTTTGTATAAAGGTCTGACCGCAAAGTATCTGATCCACGGATCCTCTAGAGAGGGTCAAGGGGAGGAACACCCGGCGCACCAGAAGATGCGCCCTTCCGCCGCCGTCCCCGAAGGTGCTTAGCGACGCCACCGGACAGGACAGATCCACACAGCGCTGCAAAAGCCGGATGACAAAGGTCATGGTCGTGCCACAGCCGAGTTCATCGAGATAGCAGCCGGTGGCATCGAAGCCGGCTTTCTCCACCACCCGGCTGCCCACCAGCCGATAGCGAAAACGGCGTTCCGGACGGATCAATTCAACCAGATAGACATCAGGCAAAAGCTCGGGAATCGCCATGGGATCGAAATCCTCACGCAGTGGCACGGCTTTGCCGCCCTGGAGCGATCGCCAGTGATCCACCAACAGCCGAAGATTTTCGTCCTTTAAAACCGGGTTATTAACCGCATTCATTCGCTATGTACTTGTCGCAAAATTCCGTCAAAGACTGGCCTGCGAGAGGTAAAGATGACGCTAAGGCTAGCAAGCGGGCTCCACGACAACCAGTCGACACCCACCTCTGGTCCTTCCGAGCAGGCGAACACTCGCCGAAATCGCGAGAAATTTGCGCTGTTGAAGCTTTAGGAAGCTCTGGTCCGGCTGGCATTGACCTATTAGATTGCCGCAACCAGATACAGCTTTTGACCGGCCCGCCGCATAACTGGAACTCCCCACATGATCCGCGAACGTCTGCAGCTTCTGCTGAACGCCCCCGCGTTTGAGCGAAGCATCCTGGTTTTGATTGCGATCAACGCCATTACGCTCGGCCTCGAGACCAGCCCCTCCGTCATGGCCGAATTCGGGTCGGTCCTGACCCTCGCGGACCGCGCTATTCTCGCCGTCTTCGTGGTTGAGATCGCCGCCCGCCTCATTGTCGATTTCCGCGGATTTTGGCGCGATCCCTGGCGGATTTTCGACTTTATCGTGGTGGGGGTCGCGCTGGTCCCGGCGGCCGGATCTTTCTCCGTCCTCCGCGCCTTCCGGATCCTGCGGGTGCTGCGGTTGATCTCTAAGGTCGAGGCCATGCGGCGCGTGGTCAGTGGCCTGCTGTCCGCCCTCTCGGGCATTGGCTCGATCATGCTGCTGCTCACGCTGATCTTCTACGTTTTCGCGGTGATCTCCACCAAGCTCTTCGCCAAGGATTTTCCCGAGTGGTTCGGCAGCATCGGCGACTCCGCCTATACCCTGTTTCAGATCATGACCCTGGAAAGCTGGTCCATGGGGATCGTACGGCCGGTGATGGAGGTTCATCCCTATGCCTGGGCGCTCTTCGTGCCCTTTATCGTCGCCACCGCCTTCACAGTGCTGAACCTCTTCATCGGCGTGATCGTGGATGCCATGCAGTCGGAACACGAGGCCGAGGCCCGCGCCGAACGCGACGCCATGATGAGCGAAACCGAGATGATCCTGGCCGAGGTCAAGGCTCTGCGTGCTGAGGTCGCTGAACTACGGGGAAGAGCGCCGGAACCGCGACCGAACTAGTTGATTGCGAGAAACTCGACCGACAGCGCCTCATTCGCGTGGCAGGACGGTGGCGCAGAAGGACTCGATTGTTGCGAGCTCCTTGGCGGGCAGGTCGTTCAGGGCGAAATCCAGACGGCCGCGCAGAGCGCAGCGCCTGACCTGAGTGGCCGGATCGATGGTGCTGTCCTCAGCGACCGCAGCAACGGCGACGCCATTTAAGCTGACTTCGTCTCTTTCGTTGGGCTCGGAGAAGAAACCTTCAACCAGGATCAACTCCGGCGCCTTGCCCATGAAGAGTTCGGTATCGACGGTTTCGGCGACCAGAACACCGTTTTCAAAACGCCCGGTGACCGTGATGATCTTACCGTCAGCAAGGGCAAGCGACGGTTCAGCCTGCAGTTTGACCGTTCCAACCGTTACCTGATCCGCATCGTAGACCCCGGTGACCTGCTGAATCCCGGCCGGAGCCGGCGATATGCGCGATGCAACGACGCCTGTCTTAGACCAGAAGCCATCAACCGTTACCGATGCTGCATCCTCTAGATCGCCGGCCACCGGCACCCCCATCACTTCATTGGGCCCAGTTACCGGACCGGAAAGAACCGGTACGTGACGCAATTGTGTGGCCTGCCAAGCATTGCCGTCCGGTGCCGTGCTCAGCACCAGTGTCATGCCCATGCGCAGATCGTCCAGGCTTTCCAAGCCTTTCAGTTCGAGGCCGGAGGCAAAGCCAAAGCGCATGCCGCTGACTTCAAACTGGTCGACTGCGGTGACACTGCCGACAACTCCGGTGCCGACGATCCCACCTTCCTTTTCATCACCGAAAAGCGGCGTCGCAAACATCAGAAGGCTCAAAACCAGAAGTATCCGCTTCATGCCTCTTTTCCCTTCGTATGCATGAAGGTCCCCGCAACGAAGAGGGTCGATCCTTCTTCTTCCTGTTGCAGTTTCTTGGCCTCTGCATTGAGCGTCTGGAGCATCTCCAGGGCCAGTTTCGCGCCTTTATCCTCGAGCGACTTGGCAGCGGCTTCCGACAGATGCGAATAGCGCAACGCCCGATCCCACTGCGGCTTGTCGCCGACGACATTGCCGATGGTTGTCTCCAGGTGCGGCAGCAGGGTCGCCACAGCGGCCTTCAATTTCTCTGAGCTATCGACGGGCACAAGCACGGTGGAGACAAGGCGGATATTGCCATCCTGCTCCTCGACATTTCCGGTGCTGCGTAACAGCGACAGGACGGTTGCCGGCGCGGCATCAACCTTGGCGCAGCGGACCAGCGCATCAAAGCCGTCTTCGCCATCACGCGGCAGATCGCGCGGACCGTCAGCCCCCTGAAACAACGGGTCGTTCTGCCAGATCGTCAAGACACGGGCTGCCGCAGAACTGCGTTCGGGCAGCGGATCCTTGCGCTCCAGCCGCTTGGTGTCCTTGCGGTGCACACCGGTCATCAGGCTGACGTGGCTCGCAGATGCATCGGGAACCTTGGCAAAGGCGGTTTCGACCAGCGCCGCCTTCAAGAGCTTCACCGCGTCATTCAGCATGATGTCGTTTTCAATCATGAGCCGGGCAATGGGTGTCATGATCGCTGCAAGCGACTGTTCTGCTGATATTTTATCGTCATTCGCCATGGTCCTAGCGGTACATTTAAATCCGGCGCGGCCGTTGTAAAACCCAGCACAACATTTTGTGATAACGAGGTTATTTTACAATGGGAAAATTTCCCATCAAGCTCTTTCCGTCAAGACTGACATCCAAGCAACCAGAACATTGAACGGGCTTTACGTGTTTGCGTCTTCTGACAAGAGGGTCCGTTCTGCAGATGAGGAAACAAGTCATGAAGAAACTCGTAATGGCCACGGCGTTCCTGCTCGCGGGCGCAGTGTCTTCTGTCGCCCATGCCACGAACCAGCTGGCAACGGCGATCGGCGGCTACGACACGGTCGCCTATTTCACCGCGGGTGAACCGACCCAGGGACGTGCCAAGTTCCATCACTTCTGGAATGGCGCTGTCTGGTATTTCGCATCGGAAGAAAATCGCGACAAGTTCAAGGCGAATCCGACGGCTTATGCGCCGCAGTATGACGGCTATTGTGCCTGGGCGGCCTCGCAGAATTACAAGAGGCCCGGCGATCCTCAGGTCTGGCAGATTGTCGACAACAAGCTCTACATCAAGGTCCACGAAGGCGCCCAGAAGAAATGGCGCGAGGACATCCCCAATCACATTTCCCAGGGCGACGACAACTGGGTCCGGATCGCTCCCTACTGATCCGGCGGCGAGGGATATGAGGCCGCCCGCCCCGATTGCAAACTTACCCCGGCAATCGGGGCGGTCGTGAACCATACGCCAATGGGTCTTTCCGCCACCTCGGCTCCGCCGGGGTGGCGGATTCCTGTGGAACAAGCATGAGCTTTGTTTTGACCCAGCTTTAGAAGCAATTCCAACCGGTCACTATCTCGGCAGATTTTCTGAGCAGCCAATTGCTCGACGGCCGCTGGGCCACCGTCAATCAGCCCGCAGATGCCTTAGCGGGTTTCGATTTTCGCTACTTTTTTGAAAAGAATGGTGCCCCAAGACAGACTTGAACTGCCGACCCCCTCATTACGAATTATGGGGTGCGAGATATCGCGGGATTTCAAGGGATATCACGGGATAGGGAGAACCCTAAGAATCCGCGTAAAATAAACACTTTCCGTCATTCACTGCCGTTCATTGTGTTTCATCTCGTGTCGAGGTATCTTGTGCCCCTGACGTGCCCCCAGATCGCCGGGGCACAGATTCAAATGAGAGGGTAAGGTGCCGAAGGTCAAGCTGACCCACCTCGCAATAGAGAAGGCGGAGCCGCCGGAGACCGGCAGGATAGAGCTGTGGGATACGCAAACCGCCGGCCTGTGCCTGCGGGTGATGCCGCGGAAGCCGGCCAAAGCCGACGGCTCGCCCGGTGATGTCCCCCGATCCTGGTCTATCCGATACCGGCTCTCAGGGGCGCAGCGGCGCTTCAAGTTGGGCGATTTCCCTCAGATGACGCTCAAGGCCGCCAGGGCCGAAGCTGGAGACGCTTTCGCGCTGGTTCGCAAGGGCATCGATCCGCAGACAGCACGTGAGGCCGCTCGGGAGGCAGAGAAGCCCCTCACCTTCTCGGAGGCCTTCGAATCCTACATAGAGCGCTATCAGAAGCGGAAAAACCGGTCGTGGCGGCAGGTAGAGGACATGATACGGCTTCACGTCCAAAAGAGGTTCGGCAGGAAGCCGCTGGCGGATATCTCGAAGAAGTCGATAGGTGATCACCTCGACAAGATCGCGGCCACCCGCCCCCACTCCGCCAATAAGGTCTATCGCTTCATGCGAAAGTTCTTCGGCTGGGCACAGGGCCAGGGCCTGCTTGCGATCCATCCGATGGAAGGCCTCACGCAGCCGGCGCCAGAAGACCCGCGCGACAGGGTGTTGTCTGATGACGAGATCAAGAGCCTCTGGCCGATCTGGGAAGGCATGGGCTACCCCTTCGGAACTCTGTACAAGGTGCTGCTCCTGACCGCCGCGCGCCGTAACGAGGTGGCCCGCATGCTCTGGGATGACATCGATCTTGACGGAGCCTTGTGGTCGTTGTCGTCGACGCAGACCAAGAACAAGCGAAACCACGAAATTCCGCTTTCGCCGCAGGTGCTGGCAATCCTTCGGGAGATTCCGAAACAAGGGCAGCATGTTTTTTCCACAAGGCGAGATCGGCCGATTTCCGGTTTCAGCGCGGCAAAGCGGGACTGCGACACGCGGGCAGCCGAAGCTGCGCGGGCGGCAAACGCCGAAGACATCCCCGCATGGAGACTGCACGACCTTCGCCGCAGCGCCGCTTCCGGCATGGCCGACTTGGGGATACTGCCGCACATCATCGAAAAGATTTTGAACCACAAGACCGGCGAGATTAGCGGCATCGCGGGCACCTATAACCGAGCGGAGTACAGGCCCGAGAAAAGAGAGGCGCTGGAGGCTTGGGGGCGTCATGTAGAGCGCCTGGTTTCGGATTCGCCGGCGACGGATAACGTTGTTGCCCTGAGAAAAGGCACCTGAAGTTGACTAGCGATCCGGACGAATACGCAAAGCGGGTTCGCCAGATTTGCGGAGACCACGACGGCGACACATACCTGCGCATAGCTCGAAGAGCGGAGGCACTATTGAAGAGCCTTTTAGAGGTGCAGTCCGAGAATAAAAATCCGGGAAGGCCAAGCAAAGACCGCCCTATCGTTTCTCAAGTTCGAGATGAAATCATTAACCTCCTGAAAGAATGCAACGCTGCAATGGTTCCGCCGCCTGCCACGCTTGTTGAAGCGCTCGGAGAGTCGTGGGAAGTCAAGGCAAATCAGAATCAGCGTGTCACCTCTCTGCGCTCGGAAAAGAGGAAGAAGGCCATTAAGGCGGAAGCACTCATGCTTGGCATAGGCAACGACTTGCGCCTCGCATATCGCCGGCCGATAAAACGAGTCGCCGTCGAATCTGGTGCGGATAGAAAAACTATCCGCGAGTGGCGGCAACAGGACGACTATTGTCGCGCTGTTTTGGATGAATGGATCGAACAGCGTCCGCCACCGAAGCCCTTATAGAAGGCAAAACAGGAATCCTAGGGGTGGGGGAAAAATTACAATAAAACCCCCAGTTTTTTCAATAACTTATCTGTCTTATGGTCCTTTCATGAGCGGCGCTGAACTGCGTCGGAACTGTCTAAAGCGAGACAGGCATGAAAGAAGATCTGAAGTACGGGCTGGACCGTTTTATCCGCGAGCCCGAGGTCGTCCGCATCACGGGGCTATCCCGCGCCACCATCTGGCGGAAAGAGCGGGACGGCGAATTTCCCAAGAGAGTGAAGCTCAGCTCTAACGCCAGCGGCTGGTTGGCCAGCGAAATCCGCGCCTGGATGGACCAACTGGCAGCCAACCGCGACACCGACCAAGCAGCATGACCGCATACGAAAACCCGAGCCGGGTGAGACGGCTCGGGCTCTACGTCGTGTGCTTTTGGCGAAGCGTGTCCCCCAACAAGGAACCCCTCAAATGTATAGAGAATCCCTAAGAACTTCAACCGCCGTGATCGGCTCCGCACCTGCGTCCATGAAGGATCAGGACACACGAGATACGGTAGCGCTGGCTCAGCGGCCTCACTTCCGGCACATGATCAAGAAGGTGATCGCATCGGGTGAGCGTCCGATTGTTGAGATGTTGGCCCAGCTTGCGGTTCGGCATGACCTCGAAGACGAGATTACCGAGTGTCTTGCGGCCTATGCCAGGCTCGACCATGACGCGCTGCATATCACAGGAGGCAATCGCTTCTCGTCGTCGCCAATCTACGCCATCTCCGGCCGGGAGGTGCGCTCATGATGACCGCGCGGCAAATAACGGCGACCCTTCGGGGTCGCTGGCTGTCCGGTTACGGCAGCATTCGTTGCCTTGCTCCAGGCCATGACGACAAGCGGCCATCGGCCAAGGTTTGGGACGCCGAGGACGGCCCACGATTCGAGTGCTACTCGGGCTGCGATTGGCGCGATCTCAAGGATGCTGCGCGCGCTCGCGGCTTCCTGCCGGAGCGAGATGGACCAGCCGAGTCCGATGCTGACCGAGAGTGCCGACTGGCTCAGATGCAGAAGGACGCCGCCCTGCGTGAGGCTGAGGAGCAGCGCAAAGCTGAGTATATCCAAGAGATCCTCAAGGCGTCTGTTCCGCTCGCCAATACGGTTGGCGAAATTTACTTGCGGGAGCGCGGCCTGCGACCGCCTTGGCCGGCATCGTTGCGGTATCACAGCGGCTTGCGGCACTCGGCCACCGGCTTGCTACTGCCGTCATTGCTCGGGTGCTTCCGGGCTTGGCCTAGCCCTCAGATCGTCGGTCTTCAGAGGATCTTTTTGCGGGCTGATGGCATGCAGAAAGCGCCGGTGAGCAACAACAAGATGTCGTTGGGTAAGTGCAACGGCGGGGCGGTGTGGCTTGCGCCCTGGGGCGAGGAAGAGATCGCAATCTCTGAAGGCATCGAAGACGGCTTAACCGTCCAGCAACAAGCCGGACTACCTACTGCAGCCTGTTGCGGCACCTCTGGACTTATAAGCCTCGTGCTGCCCGATGCCGTAAAGTCAGTGTTGATCGCTGCGGACAACGACGAGCCAGGCCAGAAGGTCGCCGCACGCGCAGCAGCCAGATTCCGGAAGGAGGGGCGCCAAGTCCGTATCGCGACGCCAGAAGGTGCGAAGGACTTCAACGAGTTGTTGATGAGCCGAATAGCCGTCTCGCAGATGGGAGGGCAGGCCCATGGATAACATCACCACTAACAGCGGCAACGCCGTCAAGGACGCCATCGCAGGAGCCCAAGAGGTGAAAGAGAGCAACGCCGAAGCCGTCGAGCGCTTGGCGCGGCTTCCTGTCATGGAATACGAGCAGGTCCGCAACACGGAAGCTAAGTCGCTGGGTGTGCGAGCGCAGGTGCTTGATGATGAAGTGAGGAAGGCTCGGCCTCAGAACCATACCACTGACGACAGCATGGTTGACGATCTCGGGATGTTTGACCCGCATCCCAGCGACCAGCCCGTTGATGGGGGCGATCTCCTTCAGCGGATCGTCCAGCAGCTTCAGGCATATGTGGTTTTGCCCGCCTACGCAGCCGAGTCCATTGCGCTTTGGATTCTACACAGCCACGCGCCTGCATGTGGCCAGCACTCCCCGAGATTGTCTGTGAGTTCGGCCGAAAAAGGCTCCGGAAAGTCGACGCTTTTGGACCTTCTTGAGCCGTTAACGCCTCGCGCCATCAAGTGCGAATCCCTCTCGACGGCGGTCATGTTTCGGCTGATCGATAGTCGCAAGCCAACGCTCTTGATCGATGAGGCAGACAGTTTTCTTAAGGAAAATGAAGAGCTTAGGGGTTGCATCAACGCCGGATTCAGTCGAAACGCCAAGCACCTTCGGTGCGAAGGTGACGACCACCAGGTCAAGGCTTTCAAAACCTTCGGCCCAGTGGTGCTTGCCGGAATTGGTGGATTGCCGGATACGATTCAAGACAGAAGCATTTCCATCAAGTTGAAGCGTAAGCTTGATGGTGAGGTGACGAGCAACTTCCGGTCTGACCGAGTTGGCCATCTTCATGAACTGGCCTGTGAAGCTCAGCGGTGGGTCATGGATAACGAGGCTTCGCTCCAGGATCATGACCCGAAGATGCCTGATGGTGTCGTAAACCGGCGAGCAGATGTTTGGCGCCCGCTTCTCGCAATTGCGGATGCCATCGGCGGCGAGTGGCCGCAGAAAGCGAGACTTGCGGCGGCGCACTTCGCTGGCGCTGGTGAGGACAGCTCAATCCGAGTGCAGTTGCTGTCTGACATTCGCGATATCTTCGCACGCCGCAACCTCGACACCCTTTCGTCGGCAGAGATTTGCGACGAGCTGACAAGCCTCGAAGCAAGACCATGGTGCGAGTGGAAAAAGGGCAGACCAATAACGCCGGCACAGTTGGCGCGACAGTTGAGTGGCTTCGCCATCGCCCCCAGCACCGTGCGATCTGGCATGTCGACCTTCAAGGGTTACAAGCGTTCCAAGTTCCAAGATACCTTCGAACGCTACCTACCCCCCATTTCCAGCCGTCACACGTCACAAGCTAGGGATACTGCGGGTTACAGCGATTTTGCTGCCGTCACAGAAACAGAAGTGTTACGGCAAGAAAACCCCGAAAACCCCAGCATTTCTGCGGGTTGTGACGTGTGTCGGCTTGAATCCGGGGGTGACGGGGAACAGCATGGTATTTCTGCCTCTGAAGACCCGAAAACCTGTGTCCAATGCGGCGGTACAATCCCAGCCGACGCCGAGCCAATTCCGGCATCGGGCGGCAACTGGCTGCACGCTGATGGCGATTGCTACGATCAATATCTCGCCGCAGGTCGGCGGGGTGGTGCAGCATGAGCGCCGCCGCCGTCAAAGCTCTCCAGGTGCCTCGAGAATGGAGCTGGGGCGTTGGACGCCTCCTGAGCCAGCCTGAGCCGCTTCTTCTGTCTGAAGGTCGCTGGACACAGGCACAAGAGGACTCGGCGGACTTCCTGCATATCTGGGGCGAACAGGCATATGCGCTTGGCTGGGATGTCCTGGCTCTGTTCGGTGTGTCGCCTACCGCGCCTGAAGCGCGCGTTGATCAAGCTGGCCTTTGCTGGCTGCTGCGAGGCGACAAGGTGGTGGTCCTTACCGAAGACGCCGCAATCATCGAGCTTCGAAACGGCGTTCGCCAAAGCTTCCCAAACAAATCCCGACACGGCCAGATTCCGCTGTGGTCCCTGGGTTACGTCGTGAAGCAACAGCAGCAGGAGGCGCAGTAGAGGCATGAGCAACACCAGTACCCAGGAGCGCCTTCTCAAACTCCGCACCCGACTATCGGAATCAGTGGCAAGCCAAGTTCTGCGGCTCTCGAACCTTGCGGACGAGGATCTTGTCAGCCCCGCCGAAACGGCGATGCTCGCGGACACCCGAGCTGCGGTGATGGCCGTTAACGAGGTGATCGAAAACCTTCAGGCGGCGGAACCGTCAGATGGATAAGCCGACCGATCCGCAAGAGGCGACTGGCTGTAGGTGGGTTTATGGCCATCCCCGCGACAGCGCCTGGAGGTATTGCCAGCAACCGCAGCAGCACGGCAGCGCGTTTTGCCCAGAGCATCACAGAATTTGTTATCTGGGCAGCGTCGGCGAAGATCGGGAGGCAGCGGAGTGACACCGTCCAATGCCCAACGACAGCGGAGATACCGAGAACGTCAGCGCTCCGGTGCCGTTGTTGTGCGCGTAGAACTGCTGCCGGCCGATATCGCACGCCTACTCGACTGCGGCTGGGTCTCCGAAGAAGCCGCCTTAAACCCGTTGTTGCTTGGTCGCGCTCTTCTGACTTCGTGGCAGAAATCACCACCAGTCGTTTCTTCGCAAAATAGCGTTACGACGTTACGCACGAGCCTTTTTGGCCCTGATAGAATCGACGAAACGAAGGGTTCTTGAAGACATGCACGATCTGCAGAACATTCTATCCGATGAGCTGGGCGTGACCTCAGAGCGCATAGGCGCGATTCTGAATGGCTTTGTGTCGGACGGGATCGTGCCGACCACTGGACCCCGCAGCAGCAGCGACGCCGTTGTAGTCTTGCTCACGTGCATGGCTGAGGCCCGTGGCGAGCTTGGGCTCAAATCCACACAACGGATGCTGAAAGCCCGCTTGGCGCGACTGGTCACGCGACAAGTGTTTGAGGACAGCGAGTTCATTCAGGATGTTGACGCCGATGGTCTGGCCACGTTGAAGGAGTCATGTCCCGCAATGTTCGCAGGCCTTACCGACTTTCTAGCCTTCACAGTCGACGAATACCGATGCGGCGTATTCCAAGGGCCAGGCAGTGAGAAGCGGCCCTTCGGCTTAACGATCAACTTTGGCAACCACACGGCCACTTACGACTTTCCGCTGCGAGCGAGTTTCTGCGGTGGCGCCATGGTCGGCCGCGCAATCTTCCTAGGTCATGACGATAGCGAAGACTTGATCAGTTCCGGTCAATGGCCGCCACATGGATACGATCAGCCGGCGCCTGGAAAGTCACTTGTCGTCCATGTTCGAGGCCGGGTGTTCGCCCGGTTGGCAACCCACCTGAACGCCCATGACCAGCCTGCGGCCACAGAGCGATCTGCGGACATCACCAGCCAAGCTACGGATTACTGAACCATGCAGCAACCAATCATGATCGGCCCGAGCCGGGACAACTCGAAGATGGAGCTGGCAAAACTGCTTATGCGGCCACAGCCTCGCACCGGTCATTTTTCTGATGGTATTGCCGATGCCGGACGCAGCATCGCGGCGGCATATTTGACCAAGCAACAGCGCGCGGAAGACAAGGAATTCCTTAGCCAGCATGCGCAACAGATGGGTGATATCTTGCAAAGCCTAGGCGGCGGTGCCCCAAGCTTGCCACAATCGGCTGTCCAGGCAGCTACCGCGCCAACATCTCTCTTGGGAGGCTTCAAGGGTAACGCCGACACGAACGCCGGCACGGTCGGAGCGAAAGACCCCGGCGAAACCGGGCAGCCCGTCATGCTTGGAGATGATGACAGCCCGGTGGTGTCGCCGTCGGACAGAAAGAATCCAGAGAAGCGCAGCCTGCGCGGAATTATCGAGGATGCTTACGAAGACGCGACCGCGCCCGAAACGACATCGGCGGGGCGCAAGCTCTATCAGGACGCGGACGGGACGCCATACTCCGAAAAATCCATCACCGTGACCGACCCGGCGATCAACAACGGCCAGCCGACGAACATTCCGTCAGTCTTTGGCGGACAGGAATTGCCCCAGGCGGAGGCCATCCGGCGCATTGTCGAGGCTGGGGGCGTAGACCCGGAAACCGGACGCGAGTTACCGGCCTTTGCTTCGATCGAAGAGGCTGTTGCGGCTGCACAGGCCCGTTCGGATAGCCTGGGGGCAGATCTGAGCCAGAAATCGCTCTATCAGCCTGCCAGCCTTGCCTCTCGGCCCGCTCAGGCGCCCGTGGTGCCTGCCGGAGCCCCTGGACAGCCCGGGGCAGGGTCAAACCCTCTTTCGGGCATCCCTGGCGCTCCTGGCGGCGACCAGGCGCTTGTTGACGCCATGCTAGGTGCTCGGCAGCAGCAGACCGGCCAGACACCGCCTGCAGCGCCGTGGCAACAGGCGGCAGGCGGCAACCCCTATGCGGGGCTACTGAGCGCGCTACAGGGTGTTGACCCGTCGTTGGCGCTCCCGATCTACCAGCAGGCCATTGGCGCGCACGTCAACCGCATGTTGGCAGGACCTGGCGCCGCGCAGTCCGATATTGGCCAGATCATGGCTGATGTGCAGGCCGGTTTGATCACCCAAGAGCAGGCCAATGCGCAGCTTGCGAAGCTAGCCTATATCAAGCCTGACGATGGTTACACACTCGGAACCGGGCAGTTCCGCTTTGACAACGCCGGCAACGTGGTTGCTCAAGGCCCGGCGAAGACAGCAACACCGCCCGCTCCGACGCAGCTTGCAAAACTGATCACCGAACGCGACCGGTTGCCGGAAGGCCACCCGATGCGCGCAACCTATGACGAGGCTATCAAGACGGCTGCGGAAGGCGTAAAGAATCTTTCAGTTGGGTCAATCCCTCCGGGCTATGTGCTTCACGAGAATCCCGAAACCGGCGGGTATTCAATGCAACTCGTTCCGGGCAGTCCGCAGGCCCGCGAAATTGAGGCACAGGCCGAGAAAGCGGACCTTGGACAGGCCGCAAAAGTACAGACGGCGAATGTTGTCGTGACCGACATCGACCGCATTCTGGAAATGACGGACGACTCATGGTTCCCGACAACCGGCTTCGGCGGCGCTGTAGCTTCCTTCGTGCCGGGGACCGCAGCGCACAACGTTTCGAAGCTCTTGGAAAGTATTGAGGCCAATCTGGCATTCGATTCGCTTCAAGCTATGCGGGACGCTTCACCAACCGGCGGCGCGCTTGGCAACGTGACCGAAAAGGAATTGAGCCTGCTGAAGTCGCGCCTTGGCAGCGTGGCACAGTCGCTCACTGCGGATGAGTTCAGGAAGAACCTGCAGCGCGTCAAGGACACCTACCGCGACATCATCCACGGCCCCGGCAACTGGCAGGGCGAAGGCGAGCTTACCGTAAGCGGTCCTTTCCAACTTGATGATGCGGGCCTGGAGTCCCTGGGCATCAGCGTAGGGGGGCAGCTCGTGCCTTCCGGTCTATTGCGGCAACAGGCGCAGGCGCAGAATGTCCCGGTCGAGCAGATCGCAACCGAGATGCTGGCCGGTCAGTTCGGCCTGGACATGATCGGCGAGGACCTGGTTATCGGGAATCAGGTCTTTGATCTGGAGATGCTGTTAGAGACCGAGCGGCAAACCGGCGATCCGGTGCCGGTCATTCTTGAGAACTTGCTCAGGATGAATGCTGAGCGGAATGAGCAGCCACGCGATTTCCGGCGTTAGGTGGGTTCTTCATTACAATGCTTGAGATCCGCAATCCCCCTGGTCCGAAGGTAGTTGAGCGACTGAGCCGCTCCCCTGTCCTGCGGCGGCATGTATCGCGATACGACACCCCACTTTTCCCGGTGTTCCGGCTTTTTTATGGCAACGATGCAATGCTTGTAGCCAATGGGGACGGGGTGCGGCACCGGCCCGTACTCCCCATGCTCCTGCTGCGCGCCATGATCGGGATTCGTGGTTTCGCCGGCCGATACAGCCAGGGCAGGCAGGGTCAAAACGAGGGCTGCAAGCCAGAGTTTCATAACTCAAGCATGGCGATGCGCAGTATCAAATTCAACGGCTTTTGCGGCCTGGGGGTGTAAATGACTGATACGCTTAATCTTTACGAGGGCGCCAGCAAGCAGGCCGGTGGCAGCGTTCAAGGCGCTCAGAACCTCTACGATGGTGCGAGCAAACTTGAGGCCCCAGGCACTTCGAGGGCCACCTTGACCGGCGGTCGTGGGTTTAAGCCGGATGTAGGTCCGTCAGCACCAAGGCCCCGCAGTCCGAAAAATGGAGCCAGTCCGCAGGCTGCGCCATCACACCAGCAGCGGGCGCGGAACGCATACGGCCTTAAGGATTACGAACATCGGTCTATGTTCCTGCCGATGGCGCAAACCCATGAGGGCGAACTTGAGTTCGCTTTACCTGGAATTATCGCGGGTCCATTGGAGTCCTCTGCGTTGCCTGGCCATGTCCTTGAGGGCGGCAGCTACACATCGGAAGATGCAACGCGCTTTGCTCTCGATATTCTCACGCCGGCAACAGGAAAGGGTAGGCCTGGCACCACCGTAGCCCGTCCGAACATGAAAGACCCTGCGGAGCTGGCCCGCCGCCAGATGGTTGAGGCCATGCAGCGAGACCAGATGACGCCAGAGCAGATCCGAGCAAGGGCTGAGCGCCTTGGGCCGCAAGGTACTATCGCCGATGCGGGCGGCGAGAACATGCGAGGCCTGGCACGTGCGACAGCCGGCACGCCGGGGCCATCAAAAGAACGCGCGCGATCGATCTTCAACACCCGCGCCTTCGGCGAGGGCAGCCGGGTTAAAAGGGCTTTGCAGGAAACGACGAATGCGCAGGATTACTTCTCTTCTCGCGATGAGCTGCTGAGCACCCTGAGAGGCCGTGCCGGGCAGAAGTATCAGACCGCCTATGAAGCCGGCCCCAGCCTTCAATCGGATAAACTGACCGAGCTGTTGTCACGCGATGTGAGCAAGGCGGCCCTGAAAGAAGCCCAGGATCTGGCGGCAATAGATGGCCGTCAGGTTGTGGTGCCGCCCCAGGGCATTTCGACGGAAACGTTGGATGATCTGAAGCGCGGATTCGACAGCTTGCTCGACAGCCCGGCCTATCGCGGGCAATTCGGCGGAATGAACAAGAAGGGCACTGCGCTCAACAATCTGAAGAACGAGATCTTGGCCGAAGCCGACCGGCTGAATCCGGCGTACCGTCAGGCCCGGCAGGCCTACCGAGGCGACGCTGAAATGCTCAATGCCCTGGAGTTGGGCTCCACCATTAAACGTATGTCAGCCCAGGAGGTGAAGCGGGCGCTTTCCAACATGACCGAAGCGGAGCGCCAAGCCTTTCGAAACGGCGCCGTCACAGAACTGATAAGGGATATCAGCAAGACAGGTGACAGGAGATCTGTAGCGCAGAAACTCGGCGGCAACCGCGAGATGCGAGAGAAGATGCGCGCGCTCATTCCTGATTCGCAGGATTTCAGAGATTTTACCCGCCTGTTGGTCCAGGAGAGCCACTTTCAAAACACCCGCAATAGGGTGCTTGGCGGTTCACAGACTGCGCCGCGTCTGGCGGAGGCGGCGGACGCGTCCCGTGTAGGCGAAAGCATGGCCAGTGCCGCCATCGATGCGGCCGGAGAGGTGGCCACGGGCGGGTCCGGCGTGGTTCCAGGCGCGCGCCTTGCGGCCAGGACGGCCAAGAGCCTCATTCCTGGTGCTACTGGCCGGGCGAAGGCACAGGAGGAACTGCGGGCCGCGACAGGCAGGGAGCTGGGACCAAGACTGTTCAATCGAGATGCTGCGGCAAACGAGGCCACTCTGCGCGCTCTTGAGCAGCCGTCGCTTCAGCCAGGTCTAACTCGTCATGTCGCCAGAAACGCACCTGCGGCGGCTGGTGATGCGGCAGTTGCCCTTACAGGACCAATCTTTGCGGGAGACCCGTTCCAGACCGAGCCAACCCCAGACCAGCAGCTTGCAAAGGCTTTGTCTCGCGCGCGCCAGCAAAGAGCCGGAGAGGCGGCGCAGTCACAGCAATATCAGGACTTGCTACACGCCATCCTAAACCGCCGGGCGGGGGATCTGTGACCAGTTGGGATCAACCGATTGCGAACTTGTTGATCCACCCTGCAGATAGAGGATTTGCATAGCCAAGAGAGAGGCGTGTTGCTGTGCATGCCTTATCAATTCGTGAGCAAGGGCATCTTTCAACTTAGGGGCATACGTTCATCCATATGCAGATCTCTTGGGCTATTATCGGCGCCGTAAAAGTAGCTAAATTAACAAGCGATTGAATGCAAAGAAGTGCTTGGGCTGTTGAAAGAGTTGCAAATGCCGCCAGTTGAATTACCACATATGAACTCACTGTAAGCGCCCCTATATGTGCAGCCCCGACAGTTACTATTGCAATAGCAACTGTCCATGCAGCAATCTTACAGGCAGTACATGTAAATTTCTTTGGCTTCGTCTTTTTTATTTTTTTTGATGTCAGAAGTGACTTTTTTGGTTTGAATAAATACTCTGTTTGCTGTTTGAAAAACCGATCAAAGTCTTTTTCCTTCCCGTCAGGTATATACATGCCCATCTTTTTAAGGACTGCGCTGGGCTTGTCGAGAAGATCACTCTTGAACGCCTCGTCATATAAGGCAGTCGCTAACACCGTTTCTACAAGCGCATGTCCTGTACACATATGAACAACTCCCTTTAATGAGGTTAAGTGCGCAGATCGCTGTCAGAGGCTGACAGGCAGATCATAGCTGGCGCTCCATTTTCACTCTGCGCAGTCCGACGCCCATTCCCATTAACCCCAATAGCATCAAAGCAAGAGATGTCGGTTCCGGGATAGACGCTGCTTGTTGCTCGCTCAGGAAGACACCTGATGCTGATGTGAACGAAACGGGTGAATCAAGTTCAAAGCTTGCTGTGTTCGAAAAATCAATTTCTGTTCCACCAAAAATATTTAGCGCAACAAAAAGTTCTCTGATGTCGCCCCCTTGAAGTGTGACTGATCCGACAAAAAGATCAGGGCCAAAGATACTGAAATCACCGGCTCGATTATTGGTGATGAATGTTTCTGGATCATCTGTTGTGTCTTCAGCCAGGGTCGTACGATACCCACCTGAAGCACGAAGTGCATCGAACTGTGCGCCGGCGAGAAAACTAAACCCCGGATCGCCATCAGGACCGAACGTACCGTCAATTTTTATAGAGATGCCAACTGTAACAAAATCTGTTCCACTCAAGTCAGTCAAATCGAAGAACAGTGTATCGAACCATTCGGCCCTCGCGACACACTGATCTTCTAATTCAGGACAGGTGGCCCGAGCTCTTACTTGACCAGTAGCCAAGTTCGCCGATGAGAAAGCCTCGAGGCTATTCACAACGGTTTGCCCTTGGATCACTCTTGTAACGGTGCCTTCTGACAACAATTCACTAAAAGCGGACTGACCACTGAAATTCTTATCAATAAGGCCAGTTTGATCGAGTGCAGCCGAACGGAGGGTAATGCCGTAAAGAGGGGCGGAAATGGAATCAGAGGGAAAGTGAGCTACCGTCACAAATGCAAAGATGCCTAGGAGAAATTTTCTAAACATGTAAATGCCTCCCAATTTATTCGGAGTTCGAGTTCCCTTTTTCGCTAAACAAACAAGGCGTTAAAAACTAAGATTTTCACTATCGCAAAAAGAGTAGTTTATCTATGAGGAGATGTAAATTTGAAATAGCGTTGGGCCGAATTCGTGCCGCTTAGTTTACGAAGGTGAAGGGACGGTAGTTGCCCCTCCCCGAGGTGATCGACCTCAAGCTCTCGCTGTTGCGGTGTTTTGAAGAACTCGTATAGCGCCGCCTGTTCGATCACACCTTTTTTGTCCAGAGACGAGACCAAACACAGTCTTAGCCGCTAACATCGCGGGCCAAATTTCTATTGAACCTTCATCAAAGAGAGGCGAAGGACTTTCGATTGAAGATGACAAAAATCGCTATGCCAACAGTTGCAATATTCATCGCTTTCTGTAAAAATTTTTGGCGGTAAAAGGTAGAAAATACACGCGCTTGGGAGCGTAATGAATTGATATAATTGTTATTTATAAGACTAGGGGATCGGTTTGACATGATAAGTTTTTTAAAAGATGTCGCCTCTTCTTTTAGATGGACAGCAGTACCTATTTTTAGGCCGTCATATTTTTATAAAAAATACAAAAATGGGGATGTAAAAACAAAAGAAATATTTATACAAATTGCTACTTTATATTCTGTTGCATCGTTTATTTTAGCAAATTTTATTTATGATTCATCGACAAGAAAGTTGGAGTTCTGTGAAAATCTTGAAGGAGGGATAAGAAATATTTGCGAATCAAGTAAAACGGAATTACTTTTTATTATATATATGACTGTCGGTCTGGCATTTGGTCTTTTTTATAGCATATATTGGTTTATAATATATTTTCCGATTTTACTAAAAAGAAATGCAAATCTGTGGGAGTACTTCATCCGAAGTCACACCATAACGCAGTTATCTTTTTGCTCGTTAACGTGTTTTATGGCAGTTTATCATGCCTTTTTTGGTTTTCAGTCCATAAATGTTGGCGGATCAGGGTTAAGAAATATAGCTGGAACTTTTATTTTTTTATCAATTAACTTGATGGCTCTGAATTTTTTTAAAATATTTTTCTTGAACTTAGAGTCTTATGTTGAAAAAGAAACGTTCCCAATAATAAGATACGGAATTTCAACTACTTCAATTATTGTTTTCATCGCCATCTCAATTCGATCAACAGTATCCTGAGATGTTGAACTACTTTGATTTTCGTAACTCGAGTGCTGCTTACACATGATGTTTGCACATTGATAAATCTCCCTGTCGTCGATTACGTGCCCCCCACAAGCAAAGGTGCCAGTTTAGGCCAGCGATGCCGTTTTCCACCACAGCGAAAGCCAGGAAAAACGGTCCCTGGATCTCAGGAGCCGCAAAGAGAAAGGGCGGGACTGCTCCCGCCCCAAGTCGGTCGACAGGCAGGGGTTTACTTCTTGGATGGTGCGCCGCTTCGCTTCCTCACTTCATCCACTTGGCTGTTCCAGTGCTGGTAAAGCGCCTTGGTCCTCTCTTCGAGCACCATCGCAAGCCGGGCGAGGCCGTCTTTCTGTCGCTGATCGCCGCCGCTGAAGCCCTGGACTGCCATGTACATGGACGTGGCGAGGCCGGGCAGGTCGTGAATTTCAGGCTCGAATGACAGGAGCACGCTACCGGTGTCTTCGGGCTTCTCAGGCATGGTTTTCTCCCTTCGCGGCGCGTTGAGCGGTCTCTATCTCGTCAATTCCCATCCTGAGAGCCACGATCTTGTCGGCCAAATGGCGGCTGACGACTTCGATGGCGCGAAAGTGCTGGGCGACAGCATCGTCTTGATACTCGCCATTCGACGAACCGGTTTCTGACATGAGGAGCGCCATCTTTTCGCAGAGATAGAGTTCCTCTTCGATCTTAGAGAGCGTGATTTGCGGATCAGTCATGGCTCGTCCCTTCCGCATTCCGCGCACCCTCTCTGAGGGCTACCGTCAAGTCGAACGCCTTGTTCCATGTAGCGTTGATCTCTGCGATGCAGCTGTACATTGCGCCCTGAAGGGCTGATAGGCCGGCGCCCTCGATTTCGGTTTTCTTGTTGTCGAGCATGGAATCGATCACAACCCCGAACACGATCATCAGGCCTTCCAGTTTCGCAACTGGATCCTCTATGGCAGAGACGGCGCTGTAGGCAGCCTCGCACGCCTTCTGGGCGGCTGTACGGTCGCTGGAGATCATGCCGCGGCCTCCTTGTTATCTTCCGGCTGCTCGGCGTCATAGGTGCCCAGGCCGTCTTTGCGGAAGTCTCGGAAGTACAGGCCATTATCGTCCATGCGGCTCAAAAACTCGGCCATATCGCGCATTGCATCGTACGAGAAGTACTTGAGAGCGCGTGCCTGATCGAGCCCCAGGCAAAAGCCGCTGTCGGCGATGCTTTCGATACCCCGGATTGCCAGATCCAGAACGGCGAACCGCTCCCAAAGCTCCAGCGCCTCGTCAACGCTCATGGGCTTCTGCTCTTTGGTTCGGATTTCGCGCCGGCAGGTATCGCACGTCTTAGCGCTGTTTTCGGGGCGGGTTTTCTTGGTAGTCTTTCCCGTGTCTTGTGACATTTGTCTCTCCAAGAGATTGGGTCGTGAGATAGGGCTGGCTTGGCGGTGCAACGCCGGTCAGCCCGCTTTTCGTTCTTCGCTCATGCGCCGTTCGATTTCCGCGTACTCTTTCGCGAGATCGAGGCAGTCGTTGGCTGAATCGTTCGCCAGATCCGAAATTGCCCTGGCAAGGTCGAAACCCTTGTCAAAGCTCTGGCCTTGGGGTGTCAGCGCTTCGGCGGCAACGGAGATCAGAGCAAAGCGGCCTTCGATATGGCGCATCGCGTCGGATGGTTCGAGGTGCTTCATGTAAGATAACTCCTTGGCTGTCGTTGGGCTTACCTGCCAAGGTCTGCGAGCCGCCTCCTGCGGCCCGATGCTGCTGGATCTCAGCAGCGCGGGTCTAGGCCCGCTTGTTTCATCTCTTCGGCAAAGTCGATAGCGGCCTCGCGGAACAGGCGCGCGCGGCGCAGCAACTCAGCATCTGCCTTATGGTGGTTCCGGCCGAAGCGCTTGCACTCCAGCCGATTCAGACGCAGGCGCATGATCGTTTCTGCAGCCTTGCGCTTGGCCGTCCTGGGGTCACGGCTGGACAGAACCACACCCATGCCACCCATCATCCCGCCGTCCAGTTCCGGGGCCTGATTGGCCGCAACTATCTTCTCAGCAAGCGGGCAGTGTGCGGCCGCCTTGTCCTGGCTGGCTTCCTGAGCCACTTCACGCGCCCTGGCTTCGATCTGGCGGAAAGCGCGTTGCATGGCAGCTTCAATCGGGTCGATGGTGGCTTGAGCATCGAAAGGCATGATATCGTCCGGGGTTGATATTTAATCTTTGGTGATATAAATATCTCACATGAGAGATGATTAATCAATAAAAATATCGTAGAGGATATAAAAAATATCATGATAGATGCTGCACAGATGCGAGCCGCTAGAGCGTTGCTCAAGTGGTCGATTGCCGAGTTATCGAATAAAACGGGCGTCAGCGTTCCAACGATTCAACGAATGGAAAGCCGGGGTACCGGCGTAAGCGCGGTGAACAACGTTGAGGCGGTCACAAGAGCTCTCGAAAATGCTGGAATCGAATTTATCTCCGAGAATGGCGGGGGTGCCGGTGTGCGCTTTAAGGAGAGGTCGGGGGAGTGAAGCCAGCCGGTGTAACTCAGGCTGTATACCGGCGCGCCATTAAGGCTGCGCGAGAATGAGTCCTGACAGATTGGGGGTAGCTATTTTTATGGAATTCTTTATTTCCCATCTTATTTCCCATACTGTGACCCGATAGATGCTTCAAAGGCCCTCAACAATGCCCAACCTCGCCGATGACCCGTTTTTCGGACCCGCACCTGACACGCTTCCATTAAAGTCCGCGCCACTCGCGAGCGTGCTCGTTCAGGTGAATTTCACCGAAGTTTTTAATATTGCGAACCAAGCATATATTGCCAATTTTCAAGATCGTATCCGCTCCGATTATCCCATCAGCCAACAAGACCAGGGCATCACTTTGCAGATGACGCAGACGGGCCCCCAACCAACGGCGGTCCCAAACTGGCGATTTATCGATGCTGAGAAACATTGGAGGGTGACGCTAACCACGAACTTCTTCAGCCTCGAATCACGCAAATACACGTCTCGGCCTGATTTCGTAGAGCGTGTTTATAAAATCGCTGCGGCATTAAATGATACAATCGCGCCAAACTTGGTAACTCGCATTGGCGTTCGCTACATCAATCAAGTCTATGGAGAAGCTTATCAGAATATCGATAATATTATTCGAGAAGAAGTCTTGGGAGTTGGAACCCAAAATTACCGTTCGCACTTCGAAACCGCTTTAAGCCATGTAGTGTGTCGAGCCAAAGAAGGGAGGATGTCCGCTCGTTGGGGACTTTTACCTGAAAATCAAACTCATGACCCCAATATGATGCCAGCAATAAATCAACCGTCTTGGTTTCTCGATACAGACGTGTTTACGGAATATCATCGTCCAGAAACCTTATCGCCTGAGGTGATTAAGGAGCAGACCATGTCTCTTGCCACAAGAGCCTACGCATTTTTCCGTTGGGCCGTCGATGATGAATTTCTTCGACTGCATGGAGGTTGATAATGCTAGATTCGATCTTGTTTGCGGTGTTACCTACACCCGCATTACCGCCCAGCCGTTTTGATATTGATCCACCCATTGTTGCGAAGAATGCATGGGATACCTCTGAGGTTCATTTTGAGGCCTCCGTTGCCGAATTGAGCATGCGTGATATCCGGTCATCTTCATCTTCAAATAGTGTGTCGGTGGAGTTTATTAAGAACAGTGCAATTATGCCTCGCGCAACATCGGCGCAATCAAATGCCATTGAAGCTCTCGCTCAAATGGTTAACGCAGAAGAACGCGCAATATCTGTCCAGGTGGGCAGCTCAGTTGAGAATCTGTTCGAAGTTCGCCGGTTGACTGGTTTCAGTTGGGAAAAAATCGCGGGCCTTCTGGGGGTTGACCGTAGATCAGTGCACAATTGGGTAAAGGGCGCGGAAATTCGTGAAAAGAATGCTAAGCGCATTGCTGAAATTCTATCTACACTCCGCTTTATCGATCGCGGAAGCGTCGAATTGAACGTTGTCGCGTTAACACAAAAAGGTTCAGACGGATTGGATGGTCTAGAGCTTCTAAGAGAAGGCTCAATTGAGAATGCTCGGAAACTAGTCGGTCCAGGCACTCCTAGCGGCCGGCCACAAGTAAGCGCGGCATCCGATAATCAATTGCCCAAAGGCCTCTTGGAATTTTTTGTCCATCCAGATGCTTCTTCCGCGGATGTATCTGAGCAAATAGATGCAGAGCCGCCGCGAACAAAGCGCAGGCGTACCATTCGACGAGGGTGAGAGAGCTGTATTGGCGAACGATGCTCTGATAGTTTCCTCTGATGAAGAACCCTTACGACATTGGAGGCAAGGTGACTTCGCGATTGATGTCGGCGGATTTTTGTTCGCCGAACCCTCCGATGATGAATTCGCCTTTTCTGCAGCGGAAGAACCTGACGATAGTTGGGGCTTAATTGTAGTTTCGCAAACCTGCGATATCGTCCGGGCAACTAGCGGACGGGATCACGTTGCGGTATGTCCGCTCATAAAACGGCCAGCTGCAGAATTGAGTGAAATCCGTAAGGGGAAACGACCGAATCTTGTACAGGTAGAAAACGCGCCATCTGATGTTTTCGCAGATTTGGCACGCATCATGTCGATATCAAAATCACTGCTAGCGACGTGGGATCGAGTAAGTGGATTTGACTCCGATCAGACTCGATCTCGTTTCGCGGCAGCGCTAGAAAGGAAATTCGGAAGATTTGCGTTCCCTGATGAATTTGATGCCGCGATAAAATCCTTTCGCGACCGTGTGTGGAGACGACACGACAAAGCCCAGTCCGAAGTAGGTCAGGTTTATCGTTCTCTTGCTGAGATACGTTTTAAGGCCAACCCGAGTTGGGATGCTGATCAGCGTGAAATCACCGTTCTGGCCATTTTGCAACCAGAAGGCTTGCGAGAAGCCAATCGCGATGTAATTCAACGCGAGCTCGAGGGTGCTATTGGGAAAATTCAGCTGCCGAACGGATATGTGTGGGCCACGCCTACATTTTACTTGGCCTCTGCCGCAGACTTAACGGGCGAAGATATACTCTCAAGCGACAGAGCGGATTTCGATTTCCTTTGCGCGTGATTGCCTTCGAGAAGTGGTTGCTGTCTGGGCGCCTGCGAATATGGTCGCCATTTTTTTGTTCCACTGTTCCACCCCTTAGAAAATGGAACAATGGAACACGGGGAGAGAAATGGCTGTTTTCTGCGGGTTTGAGCGCGAAAACGGTGGAACAAAGGCTGGAACATGAGGTGGAACGGAGTCAAACGGCGGTGGGGAAGAGCGAGAACCTGGACGGGCGCCATTGAGCCGCGAAATCAAACACCACGACCTGAGACAATGTTTGCCTGAAGAGTGGTGGATCGAAGCAGGCATGCAAGGATTCAAACCTTCCGCGTGTTCTTACCGCGTTAATGAAGCCAAAGGGGGCGCGGTCTTCCTGGTCGACGTCAATGACGTTGCACCGCTGCGTCGTACTCTTAGCCACGGTCTCTTTGGAGATAAGGATGGTGGCCCACCAGTCCGACAGCGGGTTGTTCAGATCCTACAGGGCTTCGTTCGCGGCGAAGCTATTCCGCCCGTGGAGATATTGCCGGCTCTAGAGGGCAGTGAGCACCGATACCGGCTGAAGGACGGCGCGCACCGCTTCTACCTATCAATCGCCGCGGGCTTTACCCACGTGCCGGCCGTCGAGGGGTTTGATTACAAGAATTGGAGCGGCTGAGGTTGCACTGATGTTTGGTGTGAAGTCATTTGGTTTTGCGACGTGCTTTCCTTCCCGATGCCGACCTTTTTGGCGACCGACCCTTGTCTATAATCCGCTCCAAAGCAGCCAGCGTTTGTTCTGAAGAGGATTGCCCTAGAGCCAATGACAGCGATCCTTGGTAGGTGTGAATTACTCGAGGGTTTCTCTTCCTCGCGTCGCCACACTGTTCAATGATTCCGGCCTTTAGCGCTCGGTATCTTTCTTCATCCCATCGCTTCGACGCCCCGATGCGATAGTGATGCTGGAGTTTGCGATCAGCCGGCATCTTACGAAGGTCCTCGGCTATCTGCCGCTCCAGCCAGCGCCGGGACTTTTTGAGCTTCGCGGCAACCTCATCAATGGTGTATTCGACCTCGTCGTCCATGGCTCTCCTCGCGCTTCGATTCGCCGAAACTGAGTCGTCCACATCCGAGCAAGACCGTGTTGTGAGATTTATGCGGTGCTGACCGAGTAGGCTGCGGGCTGTCCTGCAACCCCAACTAAAAGGAAACGGTCAATTGAGCCCAAAGCGCCGTGTCTCAAGAGAAGAACTCTATGCATTGGTCTGGCAGAAGCCGATGTCGCACCTGGCGGTGGAATATGGTGTGTCGGGTAGAGGTTTAGCGAAAATATGTGACCGGCTTGATATCCCAGTTCCAGCTCGTGGATACTGGGCCAAGAAGGCCGCTGGAAATGCGGGCCCTGTTCCAAATCTTCCGAAGCGAAAGGCTAAAGTGCCTGAAAGCACGGAGATCTGGTCGACCGCTCCGAGCGGGCCTCCAACACAGGCTCAGATCGAAATCCAACGGGTGGCTGAAAATGCGAGATCGGTCGTAACGAAATCAATTGAGACAAACGAAGGCTCTGAATTACATCCGAAAGTCCGGAGATGGATCGACGATCACAAAAAGCTTCAGCGCGAAAGAAAGCGTGAGTACAAAAAGCCTATAAGAAACAAACGGGGTGTGCGCAGCTGGTCTAGTTGGTCGCCACCACTGATTCCCGACCTGACAAAAAGGGACGAGTATCGTTTTCGATGCACGAGCCGCCTGTTGTATGCAGTCGAAGCTGCAGGCGGGAGAATCCTTGAAACACCAGTAACTGGGAGACTTGTGTTTGAGGTCGATGGTGAAGATGTGCATTGCGCATTAGTAGAGAAGTTAGTGCGGCGTACCTCTCATCGAAAAGATGACGAGGAACGGTGGACGGCATTTCCAGAACACCATCAAAGTGACCTAACATCCTCGGGTCTTTTGCGCGTTGATATCTCAAACTACCTTACTGACGGCCGTCAACGAAGATGGGTTGAAACGCAAAACCGAAGTTTTGTCGACATGTTGCCTATGGCTGTCGGGGAGATCATTGCCATGGCGCCGGCACTTGTCGAACGCAAACGAGAGATGGAGGAGCAGCATAGGGAGTATCTGCGAAAACAAGCAGAAAATGAAAGGCGCATGAGGCTGAGAGAGCAGAATCTTGAGCGCTGGGCAAAGCTGCAAAAGCTCGCCTCAAGCTGGGAGGAATGTCGAAGGCTCGAGGCCTTCTTAGTGGCTCTGCGTGGCAAGGTCGGATCTGACAGCGGCGTTACTGTTGACGGCCGCACAGTCGCTGAATGGATTGTCTGGGCGGAGGAGAAGTTGGCAAAGGAAGATCCAGCGCAACGAACTGCAGTTGAGTTGGTGCAGGCATTCATGCCTAGCAAACGATACAGTTATGGCGACTACTGATATCTAAGCTTCTCTGCGGCTACGATCTGAAGGCAGTCGAGCTGCAGTTGGATGGTCGAAGCGGGGTTTGGAAGGGGCGGTGCAGCGAGACTTGTTCGACACGCCACGCCGCCCAAAAACAAAGAAAGCCTTAAGTTCGGATTGTGTCCTCACCGTCAAAAGCGTTGAGTCCTTTTGACCGTCGCAATTGGGTGCCGAGTAGCAATAGAACTGCCCCAAACGCGAACAGAGAGTATGTCGCTGGGCTGGATACATTGACTGGATCACTGGGGTTAGAAGGGGAGGCCTCCGTTCCATTGATTGCGCTTAGTAGAAACCTTTGATTCAATCCTCCTGGGCTCATAAGTATCCAATCGTAGTCGTCCCCAGATTCAGGCAACGGGTGATTGAAACCGAAGCCATTGGAAAAACTGAACCCGGTTGAAATATGGTCGAACTGCTGGTTCAGGTCGTCAAATGTCAAACCAAGTAGGTCAGCCGAGTCTCCTTGCCCAAACCAGTAGTTGTTGCGGCTGACAATAGATCCGGGACTTCCGATTAAAAGGCTCAACTGGCCTGTCATCCGCCGCTCAAATTCTATCAAAACCAAATCGTATAGTGACCGATCAACAAGGAGTTCGCGGTTTATGAAAAAACTTCCTTCGCATATCGAATTTGACCTGATTTCGTTAGTTCCACAAACGCCAATGCCTGCTTGAGGACCGAAGCCTGTAACCCGAGCGCGCTCGATAGAAAAGTTCGGCCCGCTTGTTGTGTATCCCGTAACAGTGGCTGTTGCACCTTCACCGTTTGTCACCTGAATCTGCTCGACCCAGGCGGGCGTATTGACTTGAAAGTCCCAGCTAAGCGGCATTGCCTGAGCGTCTTGTGCGACTATGCCGGCCACAACTATGCAAGCAGCAGTAACTTTGATCGAGCAGCCAATAATAGATTTGATGTTCACGCCGATACCCTTTCCTTAAACAATGGTGGGCTTCTATCAGCGGATTAATTTGAATACATTGCAATCAATTTTCACTCGCCAAGGTCGTGCTGTTCTAAGGTTTCTCGCCACCACTCAAGGTGTTTGCGCCTGCGACATACGATTGTATTCAGCGCATTGATGCTACGCTGTCGATGGGGGCGCACACCATCGTATGCCACCCTCCAACACAATTGCCCAAGATTGAATTCCATGCCAGTGTTTCTCGCGGCGGAGGCAGGAAGCCGGCAGCAGAGCTCGCTATCCGCCTTGGGGTAGTTGGAAGCCTAGCAGCGGATGGTTGAAGTCAGTTTATGGGTGCAATTGCAGTTTTGGGCTGGCCAGCCTTCGGGGCTATCGTGCTCTTTTTATTCTGTGGGTGCTATTTCCTATCGAAGGTTGAATCCAAAGCAATCCAATGGATCGGATCCAGCATCATACTTGGGGGCTTCGTAGCGCTAGGTCTCTTTAAACAGGTCTTTTTCGATTGGCTTCCTGGCGGCCAAGAAAGAGCGCTTGCTTACATTTTGGATTGTGCAGTTGAGCAATTTACGCCGAGGCTTCCTGTGGCGGTCGATGAATCTACGACGATTGTGGGTGTCTCAAACTCTAGCAGCGCTTTGATTTTCGATGTAGGCGTTACCGACCGCGTTGAAGAAATAGATATAGAGGATGCAAAAGCCACTCTAAGACAAGCTGCCCTCGAAAACAGCTGTCAGGATAAAGCTTACATAGAGGTTTTGAGCCGCGGCGGGATGTTCATCTATAGATACGAAGATGTAGAGGGCAGAAAGGTATTCGACTTTTCGCTTTCACAAAAAGATTGCGACACCGGCTTCAGCATTAAGGAGGAGTGAGGAAATGAGGCTGCTACTGGTCCCTGCCCTTCTCGCGCTTCTTACAGCGCCCGCTGCGGCCGAGACCATCACCGGCAAGCCTCAATTCGGCGATGGCGACACCTTCAGAGTGAGCGGCACCAAGATCCGCATCTTCGGCATCGACACGCCCGAGACTGAGCAAGAATGCCGCACCGCTGATAACGCCTGCTATGCCTGTGGTGCCGCGGCTACGGATTACGTGGCGGAACTGGTCGGCGATAACGACGTGTCCTGCGAGCCCACGGGTGCGACCACCTATGACCGCAAGGTCGCAGTCTGCTCAGTCGGCGATACGGATCTCGCTCACGAGATGCTGAAAGCAGGCTGGGCCGTTGCGTACCGGCGCTATCTGGATGATGTCCCAGGCAAGCGGGCGCTCTACGAAGGCGCTGAAGACCAGGCCAAGGCTGGACAGGACGGCATGTGGCAGGGCCGCTTCACTATGCCCTGGGATTGGCGACGCGGATCCCGCTCGTCAGGCTGCTAGCCACAGCTGAATCATACCTGTGATGTGTGGTCAAAGGTTAACAAAACATTAATCCCTGCCCCTTGACAGGCCCAACGGACCTATCATTATGATAGGTAGCGAGTAAGGATTCGTTGAGATATGGAACGCTACTCTTGAGGAAGCCCCGTGCTAGCGAACTGATTAAAACCATTCAAAGGTTGGCTCAAGATTCGAAGCATGTCGGTTTTGGAGATCACGCCCGAGACCGAATGGAAGAACGGGGAATCAGTGACTTAGATGCACTCAGAGTGCTCCGGAGAGGCCAAATTGAAGGAGACATCGAAGCTGGCAGATCGGCGGGTGAGTGGAAATGCAAAGTTGTCGCACGCATGACAGAAAACCGAGACGTGGGTGTGGTGACTATCGTTTTTAGCGACCGCCGCCTTTTCATTAAAACAGTCGAATGGGAAGACTTACGATGAACAGTGATTTTTTCCATGTTGGAGAAGAGGTCGGCGCTACAGAACCCTATCATTACCGCGGATGCGGACTGGAGGGCATATACTTGCTGAACGGGTACACCGTTGAAGAGTATGACGGAGAAAGCTTCGTTTTTATCCAGGACCTCGAAGGACTACATCAAACTATTGGACGGCATTTAATTAATCATAGGAAGTCTTTAGCCCCCAATGAGGTGAGATTCCTTCGGAAAACAATGGATCTTACTCAAGAAGAACTAGCAGGAAAATTGGAAGTATCTGCTCAAACTGTTGCGCGATGGGAAAAAGGTAGCACCGCAATTCCAGGTGCTCCCGAGAAACTTCTTCGTATCCTGTTCCATGCCGCCTTCATGACTGACAGCGAGCTGGCAGAATTCCGGGACTTCTTGCTGAAGAAACTGGATGAACTAGATCAGGTTATCCCTGATCCTGCACAGTTCGAGCTGCTGGATCACTGGTCTGAGAAACGCGCCGCGTAATCTTCGCTGGTAAGACGTCTTACCTGAATAGCGTTACGTAACACTATTGACTGGTGAAACGCTTCGCCTGAGTAGTGTGACGTCGCACTATCTATGGTGTTACGGTAACACCATTTATGTCCGCTTTCGCGACTCCCGAGGGCATCTTGAATTAGCTCCCCCAGAGCCCCCTGCCCGCCTCTACGGCCTCCCTGGCGCTGCTGCGGTCCCGTATGATCGCTGTCCTGTTCCACTCAACCGGCGCCGACTTCTTGCCCATCGGAAAGCGGTCTTTATCCGGGAAAGCTGGATAGGGTAGGTTCGAGGTGAGGCGGGAGAGCTCTGTAATCTCTTCCCAGCTCAGCCGCGCCGTCGAAAACGAACCACACATAGGCGTCACCGTGATTGACCAGCGTGAGATTTGGCAGTGCGCAAACCAGATCGTCAAGCAGTTCGGCGACGATGCGCCGCTCGAGGCTGCGATGCGCGCCGACGCAATGTTCGAAAAAGGTGACCTCGACGGCCAAGCGGTTTGGAAACGGATCATGGCGGCGGTGCAGGAACTGCTGCGGACCACGCCGGGCGCAGGCGAGGGAACGCACTGACGGCTGCCTCACAGGCATAGTTTCTTCAAAATCCCAACCCTCTCGCAGGTAAATAGCAATAGGCCCGGTAGGGTCTAATCTGCAGAGAAAGGAGGATTGAGCAATGATCACATTTATTTATTTCATTATATCAATGTGTTATCTCGTTTTGTTCTTTGAACATTTGATGCACTGAGCCTGAAAATCAGGGTGGCCGTGCGCGCATTGCGAGGCCGCCCTGACGTTAAAAGGTCTAGGGGCCGTACCACCTGTCGACGCCAGACGACAAAAGTACATATATTCCTTTCCACTCTTCATATTTTATGAATCAAACGCTCTAAAACCTGTTATATTGCCGTCATGATCACAGGGCAGCAAATCCGCATGGCAACAGCCGGACTGGGCTGGAACCTCCAGGACTTATCGGACGCTTCCGGCATCTCATGGCGCACAGTCCAGAAAATCGCCAAAGCCGATGGTGTGCCCCGCTCCAGTGCCCAGACTGTCGCGGCGATCGAGACGGCCTTGCAGGAAGCCGGCGCCGTGTTCCTGGCTGCCGATGAGAACGGGGCAGGGGTTCGGTTAAAGAAAAGGAACGAGGCATGATCACGTCAGCAAAACAGCTTCTGGACGAGATCAAAAGCGATGTCGCTGAAGCTAAAAACCGGGGTAATGCTGAAATCAAGATTTCGAATCTTGAGCGCTATCTGGCAGATCTCTCCACCGAGATCGATAGGCCGGAGGCATCAACCAGTGACACCCGGCCCAGTCACGCGACATTGGCTGAGCTTCAACATCAATCCGATCTCGCCGAATATCACCTGGATTTCGAGGCGAATCGGGAGATGTTCAAGTCCACAATCGTCTTTGGCCAATCCGCTCTTCGTAGCTCAATCCTAATCAATGGAGGCGGAACGATAGCCTTGCTGGCATTTGTCGGCAATATTTGGGGTAGCAAAACAGATCCGGATGTTTTTGCCGCCCTGATTGCCGCACTGTTCTCGTTCACGATTGGCGTTCTGCTGAGCGCGATCTCACATGGATGCGCATACGTCATGCAGTTCTTAGGAAGTCAAGAATGGGTGAAAACGGCTCACATCTTCCAGGTGGCCGCAATCGCTCTAGTCGTTGGGGCTTACTGCGCTTTCGGCTGGGGTGCCTATGTCGTCTATGATGCGCTGAAGGCCGGAGCTCTGCCACATTGATGCCGATGATTAGCACACCCCTGAATCACACTATCTATTTGTGCCCTAAGCATTATTCCGATTTTTCGCGCACGCCTGCGAAAGGATATGACGATGAGACGAGGCCGTCCGAGTAAGTTCGATACGATTGATCTCGATGAGGTCCGAAGATGCGCCGTGGCTGGCTGGTCCGATAAAGCGATGCACGAGCATTTCGGAATAACGCGCTCGACCTGGTTCAAGTGGAAAAAGGACTTCCCGGAATTTCGGGGGGCCTTAAAAGGGGAGGATGCAGCGCTGGCCGAAGATCCGCAATCCAGCGCTGCAGATGTGCGTGAAGATGCCGACCACTCGGACTTATCGGACTATGAAAAAGTGCGCGCCGGCCAGCAGAGGCTCTCGAAAATGATCGAGGAACTTCAGGGAAAGCTTGCCTCGCTCAAGACCAAGACAGAACTCGTCGCGGATGAGGGGAACCCCTAAAGGTTAAACGGCTATCGTAAAACAGATAATCCGAGCTTTGGCGCGAAAATGGCCGATGATGAGGCGACCAGGTCATGAGTTTTCGGACTGAAGACAAAACCTCAAAAAGTGGCGCAACTACGCGCGCGATCACATGGGAGAAGCGCGCCAGCCGAAGCACCTATACCAAAGCCAAAGGCGACCGACTTATAGATCTCATGTTCAAGAAGAAGCTGAGCGTGAACCAAGCTTGCCAGTTACCGGGCACGCCAGGTCGGCGAACTGTTTACCGCTGGTTTAAGCAACACCGAGATTTCTGGAAATCCTACATCCACATGTGTGAGGTCCGGGAGATGTGTTTGACCGACAGCCTCATGCACAGCACAGATCCATATTCGCGGGCGAGCCGGCGACGGTTCAACAAGGCGCTGCACAAGGTTAAGAACCTGCGGCCGAAGCGCATTATCGTGGAACGAGGGCCTTGGGGACGGCGGTAAACAGGCTCAATCTTGAATTTTCCGACCAATACGCGCACGCGTGAGAAATTGCGTCCGCTGTTGTGGCGAGCGTTTCTGGGCGATTGGGAAGGTTAACGCAGAGTTGCGAAACTAATTGGGTCTTTGCGAAGCTTCAGCCTGGGCAGCCTTCTCAGTTAGGAGCGCTGCAACCTTTCGGGCTTCGGACGGCGTCATGCGGAGAATTAAACCTGTATCGATTAGGCCGGTCTCTTGTTCAGGCGCAAGAATTTCAGCCATTACATCTCCGTCGGGGCCTGGGCCAATCCGAACCTGGTTTGGCGTGATCACGATAAGCCTTTTGTTACTCATCTCTTCGATCCCCTGGCGCCTGTTACACGGACATTTGTGGCAGCAAGTCTGACTTTACATGAGAAGGACAATTTCAGCAGAGGTACGCGCGCCCGCGCGAGGGCGGCGGCGTTGCCGGCGGAAACATGCGAGCAAAAGCTTCCCGATCCTTGGTTCGGAAACTTCCCAAACCTGCCGGCTCGCGACTCGAGTCGCTCTCGATTCGAAGGAATTGGTGCTCGCTTGTGGGTAACAACTATCTCATTGTTTTGACGCTGATATAGCCGATATTTACGGATCCACACAGCGAGGCCACTTGACGCGGCCAGAGCATGCGTGATGGGATTCGGTTTGGTGATCGTACCGCCTCCTTTTCCGATTGCTCCTGTCGCCCTGATTGGGCGCGGGGCGCATAGGGCGAACTCGGAGCCCGAAGCTTGAACTTCGGCGAAAAAAGGAGGATGTGATGCGTGTATATGTACGCTCATATCGTCGCATTCGATACGGCAGGCGTGAGCTGGTAAGAGCCCACACCCGTCGTTATCCGATGCAAATGTCGTTTGGGTTTTAATCCACGTCCCTGACGACAGGCGGTGCGATCACCGCTCTTGTTTTTTGTGCACGTAGTTGACTCCAGGGTGACTCCTGAAGTCAAGCGTCAAATGCATAGCTGGTCGCCAAGCAAGCCGCTATTGTGCCCCCGGTGTGCCCCCAGACGGCTAGACCGATTTTCGATTTTTGCTAAGTCTTTGAAAAGAATGGTGCCCCAAGACAGACTTGAACTGCCGACCCCCTCATTACGAATGAGGTGCTCTACCAGCTGAGCTATTGGGGCACGCGCGCTGTGGAGGCGGGCATAGCAAAGTTTACGGCGGCACGCAAGCGGTGGCTTTGCAATAGCCAACTGCAGAAATAGCGCTCCTTTTACCGAGCGGCAGTCTCCCGGACGCCCTCACCGCTGTTTGCCGATCCGGCAACAACAGGCGTCGTGACCTTGGCGGCGTTTTCTTCGGCCGGCGCGCCGCCGCTCCCGACAATACCACTGCCCTGGATACCGCCGTGTCCATCGGCGGGATGGGCAGGCGGCAGCAGAACCGCATCGCCACCGGCTTCAGCCGCTTCGGGTGCGTCGTGCTCCAGCATCGCCAGCGCTGGCGCCACGCGCGGCGGGTTCTGCCAGCGCAGGCTATCGAAACTGTGGCAGGCGCCGCAGTGGGGATCCCACGCGCCGGCGACCGCACCGCAGGAACTGCAGACCCAGGCGGTATCCGGCTCGGCCTCGCTGGCTTTCTGGAGCCACTGGCGGGCAGCGTCGCCGTCATCATGCTCCTCCTGCTCCAATCGGGCCATCAGGCGGCAAAGCCGGCGACTGGGTAGGTCGTCAGCGCCCATGTTTTCCCCTTCCCCTTCCATGGCGGCCGAAGCCGCCTCGATAGCTTGGGTCAGCTTGCTGCGCGCCTCACCCCAAAGCCGGGCATCCAGGGCAATCTCCGCCACAATCAGACGGCTTTCGATGTGATCCGCGCGCGAGGCCACGAATTTCTCGAGGCGCGAGACCCGTTCGACTTCGCTGTCGTCCGGCCAGAGATCCAGGTAGGCGCGCGCCAGATCCGGATGGGGCGCAACTGGCCACGCCTTCTCCAGCACCTTCAGCGCTTCGCGGCGGCGATTGGCCTCCAGGGCCGCTTTGCTCAGCACCAGAGTGGCGGGTACCAGATCCGGCGCCAGGCTGTGGGCTTCCCGCGACCAGGTCAGAGCTTTCTGCAGATCGCCGGATTGCTGCGCCTGGATGGCACGGGTCAATTGGACAACGGCCCGTTTCCGGGTCGCCTCGTCTTGCGGCATCACCTTATACTTTGCCGCCTGGCGCAGGGCCTGCTCGGCGCCTTCGTAGTCGCCGGCACGTTCGCTCAGCTCGAAGAGATTGGTCAGGACCCATTCGGACTTCGGCTTCATGGCGTGCGCCTTGCGGGTGTACTCCAGCGCCGCCGGCTCATCCCCCGCGCGCTGGGCCTGCATCAAGAGACCGCGCAGGCCGAAAAAGCGGGTCTCGGGATTTTCCAGCATGGCCTCGAAGTAGCGCCGGGCCGCCGTATCGTCGCCCTTGAGCTGAGCTGCCTGAGCCGACAACAGCATGGTCAGCGGAGGCTCCTCCAGCAGGTTATCCGCCTTGCGCGCCAGCCGGTCCGCCAGTTCGGACTCGCCGGCGGCCACGGCCACCATGCCCTGTGTCAGGGCCTGATAGCCCCTGCGGCGGCGACGCTCCCGGCGGGAAGCGCCGAAGCCGCCGGGGGCATTCAAAATGAAACGCCAGATCAGATAGGTGATCACCGAAATAACGGTGATGACCAGGACCAGAGCGACCAGGAAGCCGATGTTGTCAAAGGCAATCTGGTAGCCCAGCCACTGCAGTTCGAATTGGCCCGGGTTCCGGGCGAACCAGACGACGATCGCAACGACGATGGCGATTTTGATGAAGAAAAGGAGCGATCTGATCATGGTTTAGCCACCCAGTCCGACCAGCGTGGCCGCCCGCGCCGCAAGCAAGCCCAGGGCTTTCTCCGCCTCCAGCCGCGCCGTGGCTTGCTGTCGCCATCCGGCCGCGCCCTCAGCGGCGGCCCCGGTCAGCGCGTCCAGTTCGGCAACCGCCGCGTCGAGATCGCCAGCCTCGAGCTTCACCTCGGCCCGCGCCAGCACGGCGCCGGGGTCATCGCCCTCCACCAGGCCGACGGGCCGGACGGTCACGATCTCCGAGACTTTCTGCAGGGTCTTGCCGACCCAGTCGCCTTCTTCGCCGCCGCGGCTGGCAGCCACGACCTTCGAGGCCATCTCACCGAAAGTTTCCTGCAATCCCGGCAGCGCCGAGATACCTGTTCCGGCATGCGCAGTCAGTGGGGCGAGCGCCGACGTCAGCTCGGCATCACCACCTGCAAGTCCTTCGACCAAAGCCAGCTCGGACTCAAAGGATCCAGATCCGCTCAAAGCCTGACGAAGTTGCAGTAAGGCCAGGAACATCGCGGCGTCACCCGCCTCCTGCGAAGGCCCTTTCGGCAAAGCCGCGTTCAGGGCCGCCAGCTCATCGTTCAATCGGGTTTCCAGGGCTGGCAGGCCAGCCACACCCTGCTCCGTCGCGCTCACACGGCTATCGAGTGCATCGAGTCGTGCCGCCGGATTCGGCAAAGCCGCCAGTTTGGCTTCCAGATCGTCCAGGCGGGCATTCAAGCCGTCAGTGTCTCCGCCGCCGCTCTGGGGCGCAGAACCGGCGTTGCCAGAGCCTGTCTGGCCCGCTCCCACGCGACCGGCCAGCTCTTCGACCTGGGCCTTCAGAGCAGCCAGATCCTGTGAGTCTAAGACCGAGCCTGGTGCCGCCGCGCTGGAGGTATCGTTTCCAGCCGGCGCGCTTTGGCCGTCGGATGCGATGATCACGCCGCCGGCGAGCAGCTGTTCCAGCGTCTCATCCAGCACATCGATCCGCTTGTTCGCCGCAGCGATGGCCTCATCGACCGCCGTCAGATCGACGCCCTCTGATGTTGGCGCGGCTTGAAGCTGAGCCTCCAAAGCCTGCAGCTTTGCTTCAAGCGCAGCGATCTGCTGCGCTGAACCCTCGCTGCCTTCCGTCGCGCCGCTTTCGCCACCCGCCATAACCGGCAGGCCATCAACCAGAGGCAGCCAAGCGCTGCGGCTGTAAACAACGCCCGCCAAGACCAATGCCAGAACGACAACCCCGACAACGAAGCCAGGAAGCAAGCCCCCGGACTTACCGGCAGCTCCCTTGGCCGGGGCAGGTTTCGGATCCGCAGCTTTAGGTGCTGGGGCCTTGGAGGAAGGGGCTTTGCTATCAGCTGACTTTGTATCCGCCGTTTTGTTGGCCGCCGCCTTCTCCGTCTCGGAGGATTTGGAGCCTCCACTCGAGGGAATGCCGGTCTTAGCAGCCGCTGTGCCCGGCTTCGCAGCCGTATCCTTCTCGGCCTCGGGCTTCTTACTGTCGTCAGCTGCCGAAGCAGGTGCGGTCTTGTCTTTCTTCACAGTCTGATCCTTGGATCCGTTGTTTGTCGGCGCTGACTTTGCGCTCTGATCGCGCGCCATATGGTCGCTTGCCGCAAGCACGGCCGGATCCAGCGCGATATTGTTTGCCTTTGCGGCCTCGAGGATTTCTGCGTGCCGGGCCGTCGGAATCGAGTCGCGCTCTTTCCAGCCCTGCACCGTACTGACCGCCACCTTGAGCTTGCCGGCCATGGGACGCAGCCCGCCAAAGGCTTCGATAATCTTCGCGACCGCATGTTCGGTTAGTGGAGTGCTCTCCGCCTCTCCACCCGGGTTCGGTGCTTCGCGATCCGCCGGTTTTTTATCTTCTGCCATTCCTCTTCCCGAAGACTGCGCTCAATAAGATGAGGCGAAGTTTTTCATGTGTATACACTTTATTCATCGAGAAGCGCCAGCAACGCCGCCTGTGTCGGGCGGGCAGCCACCAAAACCGATTTCCAGCGCAGCGGTTTCAGCTTGTCACGGACGGCCCGGGACAGGCAGACCGCGATGGATGCCTCCAGCTTTTCTTCCAGGCCCGCCGCGCAGGCCAGCCTAACAAAGCTGCTTGCCGTTCGGGGAGAGAAAAACGTCACTGCGTCGATTTCGCCTTCGCACAGCCGGCGCGCGACTTCCGGCGAAAGGCTGCTCGCCTCTCTTGTTTCGTAAAGAACGGCGCGGCGAAAGGTGAAGCCCGCGGCCTCCATCCCGCCCTTGAGATCGCCCGCAACTTTGCTGCCCGCTGCATGAAACAGGCCGCCGGCGGCCGGATCCAGCCGCGCAGTTACGAGCCCGATAAGGTCGGTGACGTCTCCCCCAGCGCTTTCGATCTGCCCGAAGCCGCACTCCGCCGCCGTGCGGGCTGAAGCATCGCCGACGGCGAAGACCCGAAGCGCGAGTTCGGCTGGAGATCGATCTCCTAGCGCGGAGCAAAAGGCCCTAACGCCGTTCGCACTGGTGAAGAGGATCGCCTGAATTGCCTCAAGATCGATCGCAGCATCGGCACGCGGTACCACCTCGAAAAGCGGCTCGATCTCCGCCTGGTGTCCAAGGGATTCCAGGACCGCCGCGAAGCGTTCCGCATCGGGCCTCGGCCTGGTCACCAGCACGCGCACGAAAGCCTCCCGCCGGTCCCGGTCAGTGGGCGGTCAGCGACCGGATGACCTCCGGCCCCATCTCCGCCCGCAATTCCTCACCGAGATCCCGGCCCAATTCCGCGGCATCGCCTGCCGAGCCCTGCCGCGCGCCGCGCCAGACCTGGCTGCCGTCCGGCATAGCCACGAGCGCGCGCAGTTTCAGTTGCCCGGGTTGGGCATCGAGCTCGGCCAAAGCCGCGATCGGCGTCCGGCAAGATCCATCCAGCACCTCCAGGCAGGCGCGCTCTGCCGTGACCCGCACGGCGGAGGCCGCATCGTCAATGGCGGAGAGGTAGCCGCGTGTCACTGTATCGTCGGAACGCGCCTCCAGGCCGATGGCGCCCTGCGCCACCGCAGGCAGCATCTCTTCAGGCTCCAGAACGGCCGTGATACGCGCGTCTTCGCCCAAACGGCGCAGACCGGCCACCGCCAGAAGCGTGGCATCGACCTCGCCCTCGGCCAACTTGCGCAACCGTGTCTGAACATTGCCGCGCAGGGTCACGACCTTGAGATCAGGCCGTGCCAACAGGACCTGTGCCTGGCGTCTAAGGCTGGCTGAGCCGACCACCGCGCCTTGCGGCAATTCCGCAAGGCTGCCCCCGTGAGAGGAAAAAAAGGCGTCGCGCGGATCTTCGCGCGGCAGAATGGTGGAAATCTCGAGTCCGTCCGGCAACCAGGTCGGCACGTCCTTCATGGAGTGCACCGCCGCATCGATCGAACCATCGAGCAGGCCTTCCTCGATCTCCTTGGTAAAGAGGCCCTTGCCGCCGATCTCGGACAGGGCCCGGTCCTGGACTTTATCGCCGGTGGTCTTAATCACAACGATTTCGACCGCTGAGTCCTCCGCGAGATCGCTGTGGGCTTCGGCTAGGCGGCGTTTGACTTCGTGAGCTTGAGCCAGAGCGAGAGGACTGCCCCGGGTACCGAGACGGAGTTTGGCGGAGTGAGTCATGAAAACCTGATGCAAGCAACAAAACCTGATTTCAGCTCGAACCTAGCGCCCAGGACCGTCCGGCGCCAGATTCTTAAGCGCAGCCTCGCGCATTCCTGACGGATTCGATCATTGAAACCTGGAAAAAGCCGACGATTTGGGGCAGGTAGCAGCTTAGACATGATCGACGCGCGGTGGTGTCGATCACGGTGAAAGGATAGACTTCGGCAGCATGATCGTACTCGGACTTGAAACCAGCTGCGATGAGACCGCGGCCGCCGTCGTGACCGGCGACCGGCGTATCCTTTCGAACAAGGTATTGTCGCAGCTCGACGAGCACCGGCCCTTTGGCGGCGTAGTGCCGGAAATCGCCGCGCGCAGCCACCTGGATCACATCGGGGATCTGATCGAACAGGCGATGGCCGAGGCGGATCTCGGCTTTGCAGACCTGGATGCCGTGGCCGCGACCGGCGGACCGGGGCTCATTGGCGGCGTCTTCGTCGGCGTCATGACCGCGAAGGCCATCGCTGCCGCGCACAAGCTCCCCTTCCTGGCGGTAAACCATCTGGAAGGCCACGCCTTGACCGCCCGATTGAGCGAAGGCGAGGCAGCGGCCTTCCCCTATCTTTTGCTGCTGGTCTCCGGCGGCCACTGTCAGTTGCTGGCGGTCGAGGGAATCGGGCGCTACATCCGGCTGGGCGGGACGATCGACGATGCCGTCGGCGAAGCCTTCGACAAGACCGCAAAGATGCTTGGCCTGCCCTACCCCGGAGGACCGGCTCTCGAACGCGCGGCCAAGACCGGCGACTCCAGAGCCTACGATCTGCCGCGCCCGATGCGGGGCCGGCCCGGCTGTGACTTTTCCTTCTCCGGCCTCAAAACCGCCGTACGCCATCGTATTGAGGAGCAACTCGGAGAGTCCGAAGACCTGACCGAGGCCCAGGTGGCCGACCTGGCGGCCAGCTTTCAGCGGGCGGTGGGTGATGTATTGGCAGACCGCTGTGCCCATGCCATGGCCAGTTTCGCCCAAACCTATGGCCGTCCCGGCCCGCTGGTCGTGGCCGGTGGCGTGGCGGCCAACCAGGCCCTACGGGCACGTCTGACCGAACTGACCGATGAACAAGGCACGGAACTGCTGGCGCCGCCCGTGGGCCTCTGCACCGACAACGCCGCCATGATTGCCTGGGCCGGCCTGGAGCGCCTGAAGCTCGGGCTCACCGATCCGCTCGATTTCGCGCCGCGCCCGCGCTGGCCACTCGATCAGTTGAAGGGGGCAGCCTAGTGTCGGGCCAAGACTTTGAAATGCGCGCCGCCACCGACATCAAGGCGGAACTCACCGGCCTCTTTCCCACGCCGATTTTGACCGGGTTGCTTCCCGGCGCCGACGAGGTCAACAGAGCCCTTAAGCAGACCATTTTGGAAAAGGAGCGCAGCAGCGCTTCGACCCAGCACAGCAATCTCGGCGGCTGGCAATCGACCTGGGATCTGCCCGACTGGGGCGGTGACGCCTTCGACTATATGATCGGATCGGCCAAGAAGCTCGCCGACCGCGCCACGACCCGCCGCGACGGCAAGCCGGTCAAGATCGATTGGAAGGTCACCTGCTGGGCCAATATCAATCGCTCCGGCCAGGGCAATGAGTTCCATACCCATCCCGGCGCCTTCTGGTCCGGCAGCTATTATGTGGAAGACGGCGGGATTGGACAGAACCCGGCGCTTGGTGGCGAGTTCGAGATACAAGATCCGCGCGGCGCGGCGCCGATCATGTATGCGCCAGAGCTGAGCATCGGCGGACCCGCAGGCGCCTCAATGGGTGCAGCCGAGACCCTTTCGCCGCGCTCAGGACTGCTGATCCTTTTCCCAAGCTGGCTGCAGCACGGCGTTCGACCCTACAAGGGGGACCGGGAGCGTATTTCGATCGCCTTCAATTTGAGGATCTGAGGCATGATTGAGCGGATCGGAATACTCGGCGCCGGCGCCTGGGGCACGGCGCTCGCCGCCGCCGTTACGAAAGCAGGCCGGGAAGCGCTGCTCTGGGCGCGCAACCCGGCTTTGGCGGAGGAAATCAATAAGGAACACCAAAATTCCGTCTATTTGCCGCGCATAGAGCTGGATTCCTCGATCCGCGCGACCGCGGATGTCCAACAGTTGGGAGACATCGACGCACTGCTGCTGGTCGTCCCGGCCCAGCACCTGCGGGGCATCGCGAGCGGATTGGATGGAATCTTGCCCAACGACCTGCCACTGGTTCTCTGCTGCAAAGGTATCGAACGCAGCAGCGGCAAGCTGATGACCGAAGTGGTCGCGGACGTGCTGCCAAACCGGCCCCAGGCTGTGCTCTCCGGTCCGACCTTTGCCGCCGAAGTGGCCGCCGGCCTGCCGACCGCCGTAACCCTGGCCAGCGACAACGAAGATCTGGCATCGGCGCTCGCCCAATCGCTCGGCAACCGAAGCCTTCGCCCTTACCTCTCCAACGATCCGATTGGCGCGGAGGTGGGCGGCGCGGTCAAAAACGTCATCGCCATCGCCTGCGGCATCGTTCAAGGGCGCGGACTGGGGGAAAACGCCCGTGCGGCCTTGATCACCCGCGGCCTTGCAGAGATCGTGCGGCTGGGCCTTGCCAAAGGCGGACAGCGGGAAACCCTGATGGGACTTTCTGGCTTCGGCGACCTGACCCTGACCTGCACCGCTGTTCAATCGCGCAACTATGCCCTGGGCCTGGCGCTGGGCGAAGGCGCGGACTTTCAGGATCTTATGTCGGTGCGTTTGACCGTCGCGGAAGGTGTGGAGTCTGCAGCTGCGGTTACCGGGCTCGCCAAGGAGCTGGGAATCGAGATGCCGATCAGCAAAGCAGTCAACGCCATCCTGCACCAGGGTGCGGACATCGACGCCGTCATCGGCAGCCTGCTGGCCCGCCCTTTCACCACAGAGTGATTTGCGTCGAGCCTCATGCGGTCTAAAACGACAGCCTTCAAGAACGACCATTCCAGAATTTGGGGGAGCTTCCATGTATTACGTTATCAGCTGCGTCGATAAACCGGACCACGGCCATGTGCGCGCCGAGAATCGCCCGGCGCATGTCGACTATCTGAAAGCCAACATCGACCACATCGTGATGGCGGGCCCCACTTTGAGCGAGGACGGCGAGGCCATGACCGGTTCGGTCCTGATTATGGAGTACGACAGCTTGGCCGATGCGCAGGCCTTCGCCGACGGTGACCCCTATAAAGCCGCCGATCTCTTCGAAAGCGTCACCATCCGGCCCTGGAAAAAGGTGCTGCCGAGTTAGTTTTTGCTTTAGGTTTTAGAGGCCGGCTCCAGCCCTCTCCCCCACCCGGCCACCCCACGGCAGTATCGTATGGGTGGCCGGGTGGGGGAGAGGGCCGGCGCAGCAACCTTAAGCCAGCACCTAACCTCTACCGCCCGCCAGCTTGGCCGCGGAGGGATGTGCCCGCAAGCGCGCCATAGCCCAGACGCCGAGGAAGGGGCCGATGGCCAGAGGCAGGAAGGCATAGCGCCAACCCAGGGCCTCTACGGCGTAAGGCATCAGGTGAATGGTGATCAGGGTCAGCGTAAAACCCAGGGCGGTCTGCAGGGTCAGCATGGTGCCGACACGCCCGGGATCGCTCAGTTCTGCGACGGAAGCTGAAAACTGCGCCGAGTCGGCAATCACGGCGATTCCCCAGATCATGCAAATAAGGGTGACGAGCCAGGGGTTAGCGCCGAAGAAAAAGCCGATCACTGCGGCGCAGAGGCCGGAAACCGCCATCGCCAGCATGGTGAGCGTGGTCCGGCCGAGACGATCGGCGAAGATCCCACCGGCCAGACAGCCCAGCGCGCCGATGCCCACCGTCGCAAAGGTTGCGAAGCGCGCGGCCGTGACCGCTGTCTCGGATTCCAACTGCACGGCGAAGCTGGCCGTCAGAAAAGCGCCGATCCAGGCCCACATGGCGTAGAGCTCCCACATGTGGCCCAGATAGCCGAGGTTCGCGAAACGCAGAGGCTTGTCGGTCCAGGCCCAGAGAATATCGCCCGGGCGGAACTTCGGCGCCGGACGGCTGTTGGGACCGACGCCCGCCAGGTTGATGGCCAGAGCCGAAAAGAGCGCCGCCGCGGAGGAAGCCACGATGGTCACTTGCCAGTCGACACCCCCGAGCGCGTTGAAGAGGTGCGGTGCCGCGGAACCGAGCGTCAGCGCGCCCACCAGCAGTCCGACCACAAGTCCCATATCGCCCGAGGCCCAGGTCGAGGCCAGGCGCATGCCGACCGGATAGAGCCCGGCCATGCAGACCCCCGTCACAAAGCGCAGCAAGGGCACCGTCGGACCCTCGATGGGGGCCACCAGAATCAGAGCGTTGGCTACAGCCGCCACGAGAGCGGAAATCATGAAAAAGCGGCGGGAATCCAGCCGGTCGGCGAGACCTAAGACGGCGGAAGTGACGCTGCCGACGACGAATCCGATCTGAACGGCCGAAGTAAAGAGCGATTGGGTGAAGCTGCTAAGTTCATGCTCCGCGGCGAGCGACGGGACAATCGCGGAGGCCGAAAACCATAGGGACATGGCGGCGACTTCGCAGACCGCCAGAATGCTGAGCGAAGCCCACTTTGAAGAAGAAAAAATGTGAGAAGGACCCCCGCCCGCACAATTGAACCAGCCGATGCGCAAGGGGAGCATGGCCCTCTGGCCAGGGTCAAGAGACCCTGCTGCCCGCTCGCGTTCTTTTGTCCTGTGGAGAGAACGACGAGAAGACAAGGCCCTAGGACCAAGGTCCCGCAAGACTTCACATCCATTTCCTGTATAAGGGCGGCGGCAGATGGTGACTAAGCCGAAAACTTACGGCAAGCTGAGCGCCGAACTTCTGATCGGTAAAGAGGACGAAGATGGCCCACTGGCTGATGAAATCGGAACCCGGCACCTGGTCCTGGGCGGATCAGGTCAAGGCCGGGGCTGCGGAATGGGATGGCGTGCGCAACTACCAAGCCGCCAACAACATGAAGGCGATGAAGATTGGCGATCTGGTCTTCTTCTACCACTCGGTCAATGAAAAGCAGGTCGTGGGCATCGCCGAGGTGGTGAAGGAATACTATCCGGATCCGACCGACGCCTCTGGCCGCTTCGGCATGGTCGACATCAAGGCTATTCGCCCCATGGTCAAGCCGGTGACGCTTGCCGACATCAAGGCAGAACCCAAATTGTCCGAACTCGCGTTGGTCCGGCAGTCGCGTCTTTCCGTGCTGCCGGTCAGCCCGGCGGAGTGGAAAGTCATCTGCGCGATGGGCGATACGGACCCTTAAGGAAAGGAGCGCCTTCCCGGCCTTGTGCGGCGGGGCGCTAAGGCGATAATAGATTTACAGCGAACCCGGATGCATTGAGCGCGACGCTTTTGCTTCCCCGGTTCAGAAAGATAAGAACGAGCCGGGATCAGGACCGGCGAAAAAGAGAGGGAGCGCAGGCTATGTCTGAAGGCGCGGTTTATCAGGTACCCGAATCTGTCTCATCGGCAGCCTGGATCGATGAGTCCGGGTACTTTTCCATGTATGAGGCCTCGGTTTCGGATCCGGAAGCCTTCTGGGGCGAACACGGCAAGCGGATCGAATGGTTCAAGCCTTACAGCCAGGTGAAGGACGTCTCGTACGACCAGAACGACCTGCATATCCGCTGGTATGCAGACGGCACCACCAACGTGGCGCACAACTGTATCGACCGTCATCTCGCGGACAAGCACGACACCACCGCGATCATCTGGGAAGGCGACGATCCCGCCGACAGTAAGCACATCACCTATGGCGAGCTGCATGAACAGGTCTGCCGCCTAGGCAACGCGCTTAAGGCCCGCGGGGTCAAGAAAGGCGACCGGGTCACCATCTATATGCCGATGATTCCCGAGGCCGCCTACGCCATGCTGGCCTGCGCACGCATCGGCGCCATCCACTCGGTGGTCTTCGGCGGTTTCTCTCCAGATGCGCTGGCTGGCCGCATTCAGGACTGTGACAGCACCTGTGTCATCACCTCGGACGAGGGCATCCGCGGCGGCCGACCGATTCCCCTGAAGGCCAACACCGACAAGGCGCTGGAAAGCTGCCCGGATGTGAACACTGTGGTGGTGGTCAAGCGCACCGGCGGCGAGATCGGCTGGAAAGACGGACGGGACGTCTGGTACCACGAGGCCTGCGCCGAGGTTTCCGCGGACTGTCCGGCGGAGGAGATGAACGCGGAAGACCCGCTCTTCATCCTCTATACCTCCGGTTCGACCGGAAAGCCCAAGGGTGTGCTACACACCACCGGCGGCTATCTGGTCTACGCCTCCATGACACACCACTACATCTTCGACTATCACCCGGGCGAGATCTACTGGTGCACGGCGGACGTGGGCTGGGTGACCGGCCACAGCTATATCGTCTACGGCCCGCTGGCCAATGGCGCCACCACCCTGATGTTCGAGGGCGTGCCGAACTATCCGGACGCTTCGCGCTTCTGGCAGGTCTGCGACAAACACAAGGTGGACATCTTCTACACCGCGCCGACCGCCATCCGTGCGTTGATGCGCGAGGGCGAGGGTCCGGTGAAAGCCACGGACCGCGGCTCCCTCCGACTGCTGGGTACGGTGGGCGAGCCGATCAATCCGGAAGCCTGGGAGTGGTATCACAAGGTGGTCGGCGACGAACGCTGCCCAATCGTGGACACCTGGTGGCAGACGGAAACCGGCGGCATCCTGATCACGCCCCTACCCGGCGCGACCCCGCTTAAGCCCGGATCGGCCACCCGGCCTTTCTTCGGGATCCGCCCCGTGCTGGTCGATGCGGACGGCGGCCTGCTGGAAGGCGCGGCCGAAGGCAACCTCTGCATCGCCGACTCCTGGCCTGGCCAGATGCGCACGGTCTACGGCGACCACGAGCGCTTCGTGCAGACCTACTTCTCCAGCTATCCGGGCAAATACTTCACCGGCGACGGCTGCCGCAGGGACGGCGACGGTTACTACTGGATCACCGGGCGTGTCGACGATGTCATCAACGTCTCCGGCCATCGCATGGGCACGGCGGAGGTGGAATCCGCGCTGGTCGCCCATGAAAAGGTCGCGGAATCCGCCGTGGTCGGTTATCCCCACGACATCAAGGGCCAGGGAATCTACGCCTACGTCACCCTGATCGCCGGCGAGGAGCCCAGCGAAGAGCTGCGCAAGGAACTGGTGACCTGGGTGCGGAAAGAAATCGGCCCCATCGCCAGCCCGGACCTCATCCAGTGGGCGCCCGGTCTGCCCAAGACCCGCTCTGGTAAGATCATGCGTCGCATCCTCCGCAAGATCGCGGAGGACGACTTCTCCAACCTGGGCGACACCTCTACCCTCGCCGACCCGGCCGTGGTCGACGACCTGATCGACAACCGGATGAACAAGGCGGGTTAAGACCCGAAGCATTCTCGTAACGAAAAGGCCCGCGTCCGTCTGAACGCGGGCCTTCTTCATTGTAGAGGCATTCGCTTAGCTGCGCGAAGCTGCCCTTGAACGGCGCTTCATCGCGCCGAGGCCCAGCAGACCCAGCGACAGCAGCGCGAGGGATGCAGGCTCCGGCACGGCTACGGTAACCGGCGCCTCCTCAAGTCTCACATCCGAAATCACAACAGATTCCGCGTCAAAACTGGCGTTCTGGCCCGGCAGGACATAGATGAAGAAACCATCGAATGGCGGAAACTCAATGTTGGCGATGAAGAGAAAATCAGGGCGGGAGCTTAGCGATGAAAGCGAACTTTCATCCAGCAAGCCATGGATGACAAAGGAGAAAGCCGTACCGTTAAAATAATTCACCTTTGCCGCTGCATCATTGAGCGGAAAGTTCACGCCACCGAATGAGAGAGATATCGTCGACAACGGAATGTTTGTGATCTCCTCAAGACCGCTTCCTGTCAAGCTGCTGTCGTCAAACTGGAACGAAAACGATCCGGAAACAGGGTCGCTCGGAGGCGTTACGACATCTGGACCTGAAATAAATCCGCTCGCCGTGAAGGAAACTTCGGCGTCCATCAACACAGCGTTCGCGGAGCTTGGCGCGACCATCGCGGCCAAAACCAACGCACCGAGAAGTTTAGAGGCCACCTTCCTGGTGGCAGACATGATTTGCTCGAAAGTCATGGAATTCCTACTTGTCATTGGGGTTGATTCGTTTTTGCTTTTATTGGTTAAGAATGGTTAGCAAGAATCATGCCTAAATAGAAAAATCGAATATTTCTATCTACTTATAATTGTATGCGTGCTTACTATTATAGCGACTGTAAAATTTGTCGACTATTCTGATAGGTTGTGCATTCTTAAACTGTTAACCATATCAATAACTTAAGAAACCAACCCTGCTTTTTGCTCATAAATAAGTGGAAAGAAACCCGACAGAGCCTCTCGCGGAACCTGCCCAGGTTCCAAAAATTGGCTTTTTCTCAAACAGTTAGAAATCTTGAAGCTGACGTTGTTAGCTCGATAGAGCCTGTGCCAGCTTCCTGACCGCCAAACGAATCTCCTCTTCCGGCACCGCCGCGTAGCCCAGCATCAAACCCTGGCGGTCCGCGTCACCGTCGTAGTAGTCGGAGAGCGGGGAAACAGACAAGCCTTCCGCTTCCGCGCGCGCAGCAGCCTCCTGGTCGCTCATGCGCGCCGCGAGATCACTGGAAAGATGGGCCACCAGATGCAGGCCGGCCTCGTCCGGCTGCACTTCGAGCTGACCACCTAGGTGCCGCGCGATCTCCTCCAACAAAACCGCCTGTCGAGCTGCGTAGAGCACGCGCATGCGGCGCACATGAGCGGCGAAATGGCCTTCGGAGATAAAGGCGGCTAATGCGGGTTGCGAGATCGCTGTGGGATGATCGTCCAAGGTGCCGCGCGCCCGCGCCATGGGTTGGATCAGGTCCTCGGGAACCACGAGATAACCGAGCCGCAGACTGGGAAACATCACCTTGGAGAAACTGCCCAGATAGACGACACGCCCATTATCCGCATCGTCCAGGCTCTGCAGGGCCGACAAAGGCCGGCCTTCATAGCGGTATTCGCTGTCGTAGTCGTCCTCAACGATCCAGGCATCCGCCTCCCGCGCCCAAGCCAGCAGCTCGAGACGCCGTGCCAGGCTCATAGTGACGCCCAGCGGATACTGATGCGACGGCGCGACAATCGCCATGCGCGCCGCGGCCGCGCACTCCAGGCCCGCGACCACCGATATACCCTCTTCGTCCACCGGCAGCGGCACCGCGTCAGCCCCCGCCGCGAAAAGCGGGCCCCGAAGGCCCCGATAGCCGGGATTTTCGACCCAGACGCGATCCCCAGGGTCCAGCAGCGTCCGGGCTACCAGATCCAAGCCCTGCTGTGCGCCCGAGGTGATCAGGACCTGTTCCCAATCACAGTCCAGGCCGCGTGCGGTCCGCAGATAGTCGGCGATGGCCCGCCGCAGCGGCTCGTAGCCGGCGTGATCGCCGTGCCGCCGAAGCGCTTCCGGCGGCCGTCGCCAGACCCGGCCTAAAAGGCGCGCCCAAACATCGAAGGGGAAAAGCTCCAGCTCCGGAACACCAGGAGTGAAGGCCCGGGCGGCGACGCGCCGCCCACGGCGAAAGGCTGCGAGAACTTCGCCACGTTTAGACAGTCCGCGGCGGCGTGGCGGCGGCTTTTCCGGTGTTTCGCGCCCGGATCGGACCGGGCTGCTCGACGACAGGGTCAGCAGTTCTTCGGGTAGCACGTGGGAAACATAGGTCCCCGACCCCACCTGCCCGGCCAGATACCCTTCCGAAAGCAACTGATCGAAGGCGGTCACGGCGGTGTTGCGTGAACAGCCGAGTTCGCTCGCCAGGGTGCGCGACGAAGGCAGACGCATCCCAGGCGCGAGCCGGCCGGTCAGGACCGCTTCGCGGATCTGGTCATAGAGCTGCCGATGCAGGGAAACCTTGGACTTGCGGTCCAGATCCAGCGCCAGCAGCGGCGTCGAAAGTCGGCGGTCCGCCATAGCTGCAGGTCCAATGAGAATTGGCCCTATTGGTTAGCAGAAAAATATACTTCCTGCCTAGCCATTACCTGCCCGCAGACCCATCCCCCAAAGCGGGCCCGGGGCGAACGGGCTCATCTTTTGTCACCCGACAATTTAGGCCGGGCCAAGCCCGGCTCGAACTGTTAGAAGCGATGTCGCCATGTCCAGCACCACCCCCGCCGCCGCTTCAGGAAACCTGACACCCCTGCTCATGCCGGGGGTCTTTGTCTTCCTTTGGAGCACCGGATTCATCGGGGCCAAGCTAGGCCTGCCTTATGCAGAACCCATGACGTTCCTGGCGTTACGCTTCGGCCTCGTTGTCGTTCTGATGCTGCCCGTCGCTCTTTTTCTGCGCGTTCCCTGGCCGAAGAGCTGGCGGGAAGCAGCCCATATCGCCTTCGCGGGCTTTCTTCTGCACGGCGTCTATCTCGGCGGTGTCTTCGCCTCCATTCACCTTGGCGTGGAGGCAGGCGTCGCGGCCCTGATCGTCGGCCTTCAGCCGATCCTCGTGGCCATCGCCGCTGGCCCCGTGCTCGGCGACCGGGTCACCGGCCGCCAGTGGCTCGGCCTGCTGCTGGGCCTGTTCGGCGTGGTGGTCGTGGTCTGGAACAAGCTAGGCCTGGGGATCGGAACACCCTTCGGAATGGCGCTTTCCGTCTTCGCGCTGATCGGTATGTCGGCAGGGACGATCTACCAGAAACGCTTCTGCGGGAACATGGACCTGCGCTCCGGCAGTGTGATCCAGTTCGCGGCCGCGACCCTTGCCGTCGGCGGCGTCGCACTATTGCTGGAGACCCGCGAGATCGTCTGGCACATCGATTTCCTGATCGCGTTGGGGTGGTTGATCTTTGTCCTCTCCTTTGGCGCGATCACCCTGCTTTATATTCTGATCAAGCGTGGCGAGGCGGCGAAAGTCTCCAGCCTCTTCTTCCTGGTGCCGCCCAGCACGGCGGTCATCGCCTGGTTTCTGTTCGACGAGACTCTGGAGATCGCCGCCTTGGCGGGCATGGGACTGGCCATGGTCGGTGTGGCGCTGGTCAATCTGCGGCCCAAAACCCAGTGATTGGCAGCTTTTAGGCTGCCGGCGCCCGTCCGCAAAGCCGGTCTTCCAGGGCGCAGGCTTCATCGATCATGACCCTGTAGAGGCGCCGGGCAAGATCAGGGTCGAGGCCCAGAGTCGCCGCCGTCGCAGCGTTGCGTTCGATGACCTCTTGCACACGGTCTTCCAGCACACTGGGAATGCCGTGCTCGGCCTTGATCGCAGCCACCTCCTCGATGATCGCGTAACGCTCGGCAAGCAGGCGCACGATCTGATCGTCGAGCGCATCGATACGCTGCCGATGGTGCTTAAGAATCTGCATGATTCCTGGGCCCACTTTTCAGTTCATAAAGTCGATAAAGCACAAGCTATCCGCGGACCGGCGAAGACGAAATGCGACTAAAAGTCCGAGCAGATGCCGTTTCGCTCCCAATCGCCGTAGCGTGTGGGTTCTGGCCCCTCCGGACCGCCGATTTCCTTCGGCAGATTGACCTCGCCGGAACGGGCACGCAAAGCCGCGGCCTTTTCCATCTGCTCAGGAGTCACCTTGCGGGCCTGCGGCTTGGGTGGCGCGGCCGGCGCGGTTTTCGCGGGCGCGGGCTTATGGGAGGTAAAGAGCTTCGCCATTCCCTGTATATGGCATCGAACAGCTGCCCCGCCAAGTCTTGAAGGCTTCGGGCCGGGTCCTTACCTGACAGGCAGCCGGGAGTGAAAGAGAAGAAGGAAGGACCCGGCAGTGGCATGAACTACACAAAGACCGCGATCCTGCTGGCCGCCATGACGGCCCTCTTTCTCGGCGTCGGCTTTATGCTCGGCGGCGAAGCCGGCATGGCGATAGCCTTGGCCATCGCGGTCGCGATGAACGCCTTTGCCTACTGGAACGCGGACAAGATGGTCCTGCGGATGTACGGTGCGCGCGAGATCGGGCCCCAGGACTCGCCGAACTTTTACCGCATGGTCGAGAGCCTGGCGCGAAACGCTAATATGCCAATGCCCAAGGTCTATCTGATCGACAACGATCAGCCGAATGCCTTCGCCACCGGCCGGAATCCGGAAAACGCCGCCGTCGCTGCGACCAGCGGCCTGTTGCGTCGGCTGAACGGCCAAGAAGTGGCCGGCGTCATGGCGCATGAGCTGGCGCATGTCCAGAACCGCGACACCCTGACCATGACCATCACCGCCACCCTGGCCGGCGCGATCTCCATGCTGGCCAACTTCGCGATCTTCTTCGGCGGCAACCGCAACAACCCGCTGGGTCTGATCGGTACACTGGCCATGATGTTCCTGGCGCCAATGGCCGCCGGGCTGGTTCAGATGGCGATTTCGCGTTCGCGGGAATACGAGGCTGACCGGCTTGGCGCAGAACTCTGCGGCAATCCCCTCTGGCTGGCCTCCGCCCTGGAAAAAATCGACCGCTCCGCGCAGAGCATCGATAACGTCGCTGCTGAGCGCAATCCGGCGACCGCGCACATGTTCATCATCAACCCGCTGCATGCGCACAAGGTCGACAACCTCTTTTCGACCCACCCCAGCACTGCCAACCGTGTCGCGCGCCTGCGGGAGATGGCGGCGGCTCAAGGTCAGGCGGCAGAACCGGCCCGTCGGAGCCCCTGGAGCTGACCACGGCGACCCGATGTCCGCATAAAACGGACGGGATCGCGAAAATACCGCTTTCATTGCGTCGCCGAAATGTTAAACCCAGGGACGCTCAATAGGGCAGTATTGGGCACCCTTGGTATTAGCCACGGCAATGCGAAGCAAACGAAACAAATCCAAAGACGGTCGCGAGAACGGCGCCGACAGACCTCACGATGTGAAACAGAAGGCTTCGGGTTCTAAGCCCGGTCGCGGCCCAAATCCGCGCCGGATCGCCGTCACTATCCTGAATGCCGTCCTGCGCCAGGGCACACCGCTGGACGATGCGCTGAACTCTCATCCGGAGATCGCCCGGCTCGCCGCCCGCGACCGGGCCTTCGTGCGCCTTCTGACCGCCACGGTTCTCCGGCGCCTCGGCCAGATCGATGCGCTCATTCAGCATTGCCTGGATCGCCCGCTGAAAGCCAAGTTCGCCGAGGCCGAGGACCTGCTGCGGCTTGGCATCGCCCAACTGCTGTTCCTTGAGACCCCGCCTCACGCCGCACTGAGCACCACGCTGGCACTCGCGACGACCCCGCGCACCGCCGGTCAAAAAGGCCTGATCAACGCAATACTGCGCCGACTCGACCGCGAAGGGCGGAATCTGGTTGCCGAACAGGACGCGCCGCGGCTCAACACGCCGGATTGGCTTTGGCAGTCATGGAGCGATGCTTACGGAAAAAAGTCGGCCCGCAAAATCGCCGAAGCGAATCTGACCGAACCGCCCCTTGATCTGACCGTCAAGTCCAAGCGCAAGGACTGGCTCGAACGTATGAAAGAGGCGGAGCTGAAGGCACAGCTCCTACCCGGTGGCTCTTTACGATTGGAGCAGGCGGGTGACGTCCGCCGCTTGCCAGGTTACGAGCGAGGCAAATGGTGGGTCCAGGACGCCGCGGCAGCCTTACCAGCCCGTTTACTGGGCGATGTCGAAGGCCTGAAAGTCATCGATCTCTGCGCCGCGCCGGGCGGAAAGACTGCGCAACTGGCGGCCGCGGGCGCAAAGGTCACGGCCGTCGACCGTTCGGCGGGCCGGCTGCGCCGCCTTTCCGAAAATCTCGACCGGCTGAATCTTTCCGTGGAGGTGGTCGCCGCAAACGCGACCAAATGGCAGCCCAAAAAGCCCGTGGACGCCGTCCTGCTGGATGCCCCCTGCAGTGCGACCGGGACTTTGCGGCGGCACCCCGATATCGCGCGTTTGCGTAAGGCCGAAGACATAGCCGAAGTCACTGAGCTGCAGGACAGTCTGCTGGTGGCCGCGACGGAAATGGTCAAACCCGGCGGCCTGCTACTCTACGCGACCTGTTCGCTACAGCCGGAAGAAGGCCCGGACCGCATCGCCAAGCTCCTGAAGGAACGCGGTGACCTCGAACGCCTCCCTCTCCGTGCGGAGGAACTGGATGAGGCTTTAAATCTCTGCATAACCGAGGATGGCGATCTTCGAACCCTGCCTTGCCACCTGTCGGATCTGGGCGGTATGGACGGCTTTTACGCCTGCCGGCTGCGGCGGCTTTAAGCGATGCAGGTAAGTTCGCAGATTCCTTAAGAGACTCGCCTTCGTACCGCCACAATTCGGCAGCAGATTTCACCGCGAGTCGTCATTGCCCCTGCGGTCGCGCAGCGTGTGCGTGTAAAGCGCGCGAAAGCGCCATCTTTTACACACGGACGCGCTTGCGGGCGAAGAGTCATGCTGATACCAAGTGCCTATGCAGCAAAGCACCCGTATAGCACCCTCGATCCTGTCCGCAGACTTCGCGAGACTGGGTGAGGAAGTGCGCGCCGTCGACGAGTCAGGCGCGGACTATATCCATATCGACGTTATGGATGGCCATTTCGTCCCGAACCTGACAATCGGCCCGGGCGTGGTCAAGGCTCTGCGCCCGCACAGCCAAAAGACCTTCGACGTTCATCTCATGATCTCGCCGGTCGATGCTTTCGTTCCGGCCTTCGCCGAGGCCGGCGCCGATATCATTACGGTGCACCCGGAAGCTGGACCGCACACGCATCGCACCATCCAGCTGATCAAATCACTGGGGAAAAAGGCGGGCGTTTCGCTTAATCCCGCAACGCCGGTGGATGTGGTGGACCACCTCATCGACGATCTGGATCTGATCCTGGTCATGAGCGTCAACCCGGGTTTCGGCGGACAGGCCTTTATTCCCGGCGCACTCGGGAAGATCGAGGCCCTGCGCCGGAAGATCGAAGCCAGTGGCCGAACAATCGATTTAGAGGTCGACGGCGGAATCAATTTCGAAACCGCGCCGCAGGCCATTTCTGCCGGCGCCGACGTTCTGGTGGCGGGCACTGCGACCTTTACGGGCGGCCCCGAAAACTACGCCGCAAACATTGCACGGATGCGCGGCACAGGAGGATGATGAGCAAGGGACAGGTCGGCCGTCTCGCGGTGGCGTCCCAGGACGGCGAGAGCAACGGCACCACCCTCGAGACCCTTCGGCAGAACCTTGTCGAAGGTGCGGGTGAGTTCGGCCATTTCCTCCGCCGTCCGGCCGACCAGATTGCCGCGTCGCTCTGGTACCACCTGAAACGGCCGCTTTTCGCCTTCGGCCCCTACCGGCTTTCCCTGTTCGGGCCGAACCCAACCGCCGTGCGACTCAGCCCAACCGATCCCTGGCCGGGCAACGCCGACGAGGGCGCAGAGATTCTCGCGGGCAGTTTTCACTTTGCTGGAAGCACCCTGCGCAATCCGGCCCCCCTTTGGCGGCCGCCGGGAGCAACCGAAGGCTGGCTCACGAGCCTCCATAGTTTTTTCTGGCTGCGGGATCTGCGCGCTGTCGGTGGCGATGCAGCCCGGCGGCGGGCCCGTGATCTGGTTGGGTCCTGGTTAGCGGCCAACGAAAGCTGGAGTGTTCCAGCCTGGCAACCGGTGGTGCTGGGCCAACGCCTGACCAACTGGCTTGGCCAGTATGAGTTCTTTGCCGCCAGTGCCGACATTGCTTTCCGGCATCGCCTGCTTGAGGGTCTGGTGCATCAGGCGCGTCATCTCTCGCGAATCCTGCCAGGTGGCCTAGCCGGCTGCGATCTGATCATGGCCTTGCAGGGGCTGATTTACGTCGGGGCCTGCATACCCGGCTGTGAGTCTTGGCTGGAACGCGGCTTGCAGTTGCTCGAGCGCGAACTCGGCAAGCAGATTCTCGCCGATGGCGGACACATCGAACGCAGTCCTTCACAGCATCTCAAGGTTCTGCGGGCCCTGATCGACATCCGCGCGCTTTTGCACGCTTCGGGCAAACCGGTCCCGCCGAGCCTGGCCACGACAATCGAGAACATGGCGCCGATCCTGCGTCTGCTACGTCACGGTGACGGCGGCTTGGCTCTTTTTAACGGCAGCAACGAAGATACAGGCTGGCAGATCGACATGGTCTTACAGCGCGCGGACGGCGCCGCACGCAGCCTGCTGAATGCACCTCATTCGGGATTTCAGCGTTTGCAGGCCGGACGCAGCGTCGTGATCGTTGACGCCGGTGCCCCGCCGCAGCCCGGTTACGACCGTGACGCCCATGCCGGCACACTGGCTTTCGAAATGAGCGCCGGCCGCGAGCGCCTGATCGTCAACTGCGGTGCACAGAGCAATCACCCGAACTGGCAATGGGTGCAACGATCCACTGCGGCCCACTCCACCGCTGTCCTTGGGGACACCAACTCCTCACAACTCGGTAGCCGCCGCGGACTGCGTAAAACGCCGCACCAGGTGTCTTGCCGGCGCGAGGAAGTCGACGGAAATACCTGGCTCGACATGAGTCACGACGGCTATGAGGCGGCCTTTGGCGTCTCGCATCACCGTCGGCTGTTCTTATCCTCGGGTGGCGACGATTTGCGCGGCGAAGACCGTTTCGAGGGAAGCGAAGCCGCGAATATCGTACTGCGCTTTCACCTGCACCCCGATGTCACCGCAAGCCTCGCCGCCAGTGGAGACAATGTGCTGATACGCCCTGCAAAGGGCGCCGGCTGGCAGTTCCGCGCCAAAGGCGGAGACGTCACACTGGAACAAAGCGTTTATTTGGGCCGCAGCGGTGAAATCCGACGCAGCGAACAGATCGTGGTGAGCTGTTTGGCTGCGGAACTTGCAGCGGACGCCGACGACGAGTCCGCTTCTGAAAAGCAGGCGCCTGTAAGTCAGACCGCCCCTGAGGGCCGCGTCATAAAGTGGGCGATCAAACGCGTTTCTTCCAGCAAAGGCAGTTGATCTTCTCGGGATCCCCGAAGCCAGTGATCGAGATGGATTGAACTGGCCGTCGCCGATCAAAGCGGATAAGCAGGGTGCCGGATCCAGACAGCGCAGTGAGCCACTAACACGACGATGACCCTCTTCGATCTCATTTTGGCGGCCGCTTTGGCGGCGCTCGCGAGTTGGGCTGCGACATGGTTGGTGCTGAAGCTCCTGATCAGACACGATATCTATGACCGGCCTAACGAACGCAGTAGCCACGCAATTCCAAAACCGCGCGGCGGCGGGCTTGCCGTGCTCGCGGCACTTCTTCCAGCGTGGGCTCTAACGTCGGCAATCTTTGGTGCAACGCCGCCAGGCTTCGTCGCCATTCTGGTCGCAACTTTGGTTCTGGGCGGTATCTCCTGGCTCGACGACGTGAAAGGCCAACCAGTTCTGCTGCGGCTGATCGTGCAGTTCGGCGCCGTTGGGTTAGGAATTGTGGCAACCCAAATGGAGAGCGGCGGCTTTCTTCTTTTTCAGGGCCTATTGCCAGCGTGGCTGGACCATCTGCTTAAGGCTTTGGCTTGGGTCTGGTTTATCAATCTTTTCAACTTCATGGACGGCGCGGACGGCATCACGGGAGTCGAAACGCTTTCCATTGGGCTGGGGCTGTCGCTCGTGGCCGTTATGTCTCAGGAAACCACGGCCGCAGCCTACCCTCTGCTGCTGGCCGCCGTTGCTGGCGGTTTCCTGTTCTGGAACTGGGCACCTTCCAAGATCTTCCTGGGCGATGTCGGGAGCGTAACGCTTGGATACCTACTGGGCTGGCTTTTGCTGGTAACCGCCGCTCAAGGGCAATGGGCGGCCGCTCTGTTGCTGCCGCTTTATTATCTTGTCGATGCAACTCTGACGCTTGTGCGCAGAGCTCTGCGCAGGGAAAAAATTTGGCGCGGTCACCGGGAGCATTTTTATCAAAAGGCACTTTTACGGGGCGCAGGCCACGCTTGGATCTCCTTCAACCTTTTGCTCCACAACGGCGTGCTGCTACTGCTTGTGCTCGCCTCGCTGTCTTTCGCCGTTTGGTTACCGCTGGCAGCAGGTGCTTTGGTGGTGCTTGCTTTGCTGTTCCGCTACGCCAACTACCCTCTGGGGCCGGAGGATGGCACCAAGCCCGCGACCGAGTGAACCGACAGACCGTTACAGCCGAACCTTGCGTACAGCCGACCTCTTCGTGTTAATCTTGGCGCTATTATTGTTTTTCACGGCCTTGAAGCGAGGAACGCTTCTCCGCGTGGCTGGCAACAGATGACATCCGGATGAAAGTCAAATCTCACAAGCTTCCACGTGCTTTGTCGGCACTCGTACACGACGTCTTTATGGCGGCGCTGTCCTTCGTTCTGGCCTTAGGATTAAGGCTGGGCGAACAGGCTTTTTCGCATTTGACCGAACGGCTGATCTCCGCATGGATTCTTTTCGTCTTGGTCTGCGGCATCGTGTTCTGGGTGACGGGCCTCTACCGGGGGATCTGGCGCTACGCCTCCATGAACGATCTGGCGGCCATCGTGAAAGCCGTCACCATTGCGCTGCTGATCTACTTGCCCGTTGCCTTTCTGACGACCCGTGTCGCGGACATTCCGCGCTCTTCGATGATCATCAATTGGTTCGTCCTGATATTCCTGTTGGGGGCGCCGAGAATGGCCTATCGCGTCTTCAAGGACCGGGGCATGCGTCATCTGCTTGAGCGCAGCCGCCATCTCCGCGTCCCGGTGCTGGTCGTGGGTACAGGCGACGCGGCGGAGGTTTTCATCCGCGAGATGGCGCGCGACCGCGATGGCGCATACGAAGTGATGGGCGTTGTTGACGACAGGGGAACGCGTGTGGGCCGCAACATCCATGACGTTGCGGTTCTCGGCCATTTGAACGAATTGGAAAGAATCGTCGACCACGCGTCGGAGAAGGGCGGCAGAAAGCCGCGACGCCTCATTCTTGCCAAATCGCTTGAGCGTGAGGCCATGCAGGACCTGCTAAGTCGCGCCGAAGAGTTGGAGCTGGATATCGATAGGATGCCGCGCCTGACCGATTTTAAGTCGCGCGCCGACGGATCGACCGGAGGCGGCATCGAGGTCAGGCCGATTGCCATCGAAGACCTCCTGGGCCGGAGTCAGGCAAAGCTCGATCGAGATGCCATGCGCCAGTTGATTTCGGAGCGCCGCATCATGATCACCGGGGCCGGGGGTTCGATCGGCGCCGAACTGGTTCGGCAAATCGCCGCTTTCGGTCCCAGCCGGCTTATTCTCTTCGATAACGCCGAGTACCTGCTTTACGGGATCGATATGGAGATCTCCGAGCGTTACCCGGAGATCGCTCAGAGCGCGATATTGGGCGATGTGCGCGATGCCGTGCGCCTGAACCAGGTGATGGCGGAAGAACGGCCCGAACTGGTGTTCCACGCCGCGGCCTTGAAACACGTCCCAATGGTCGAAGCAAACCCCTTAGAAGGCGTTCTGACCAACGTTCTGGGCACACGCAACACAGCAGACGCCTGTAGAAAAAACGGCGTCAATGCGATGGTGCTGATCTCCACTGACAAGGCGATCAACCCACCGAATGTCATGGGGGCAACGAAGCGTCTCGCCGAGAGCTATTGTCAGGCGCTCGACATTGCAGATCGGGATGCGACGGGCACGCGCTTTGTCACTGTGCGCTTCGGTAACGTCCTAGGCTCGACAGGATCCGTGGTCCCGCTCTTTACCCGCCAGTTGGAGAACGGCGGCCCACTCACCGTCACGCACCCGGACATGACCCGCTACTTCATGACCATCCGCGAGGCCGTGGAACTGGTGTTGCAGGCTTCGGCCCTAGGCGCCAAGGCACCCAGTCAGGAAGCCGGAAAGATCTATGTGCTGGATATGGGCGATCCGATCAAAATCGCGGATCTCGCACGACAGATGATCCGGCTTGGCGGCCTGCGTCCGGAAAAAGACGTCAAGATCGTCTATACTGGACTGCGTCCGGGCGAAAAGCTCTATGAAGAGCTTTTTCACGAGCATGAACCTCTGATCGAGACTAGCCATCCTTCTTTGCATCTGGCATCACCTCGTACAACCAATCTCGAGCTGCTGGCACGCAGCCTCGACGATCTGGAAGCAGCCGCCACAGCCCGCGACCGGGACGCGGTTTCGCAGCACCTTCAGCGGCTGGTTCCCGAATACCGCAGGAACAGCGAAAAGGCAGATGATCAGGTCGTTGTCGCCCTTTAAGACCGGCCACGCCGCTCATGCCAAGCCTGTAATGTCGCAGCGCAACATCGTGCCTTGACGTAACGGCAGCCGCCGCCTAAACCCCCTCTTGCAACGTGGCTGGCGCTTCGGCGCAGGCTCTGCGGCCCTTACCGGCGGATATCCAGTTAGGCCGCAAGGCTTTCGTGACCGGCAGCCGTCCTCGGTCGTATCCCGCTGGAGCCAATCCTATGCCCGACAAGATTACCCGCGCCCTTCTCTCGGTTTCCGACAAGTCCGGTTTGACCGAGCTGGGGGCCTTTCTGACGGCAAAGGGAATCGAGGTTCTTTCTACAGGCGGCTCGGCCCGGGCGTTGCGAGAGGCCGGTGTGGCCGTCACCGATGTCTCCAGCCATACCGGCTTTCCAGAGATCATGGACGGCCGGGTCAAGACTCTGCATCCAAAGATCCACGGCGGCATCCTGGCGCGCAGGGACCTGGAGAGCCACCGCCAGGCCATGACGGAACAGGACATCGGCCCGATCGATCTCGTCGTGGTCAATCTCTATCCCTTCGAAGCGACACTCACTTCGGGCGCTGATTTCGAGACCTGTGTCGAGAATATCGATATCGGCGGACCCGCCATGGTTCGGGCTTCGGCAAAGAACCACGCGCACGTCACCATCGTTACCGACCCACAGGATTACGAAGCCGTTATGTCGGATATCGAGGCCAATGACGGCGCAACCTCGGATCGGGTGCGCCGTGATCTGGCCGCGAAAGCCTTTGGGCATACCGCCGCCTACGACGCCATGATCGCCAATTGGCTCAATGGCGAATGCGAGGAAACCTTTCCCGTCCAACGCACCCAAGGCGGCCGTCTCGGGCAGACCCTGCGGTACGGCGAAAACCCGCATCAAGCCGCCGCTCTCTACATCGGCGGCCAAGAGTCGGGTGGTAAGCCACGGCCAGGCGTCGCTACAGCGCAGCAGCTGCAGGGCAAGGAGCTCAGCTACAACAATCTAAACGACACGGACGCCGCCTTCGAGCTGGTCGCCGAATTCGATCGCCCCGCCGTCGCGATCATCAAACACGCAAATCCCTGCGGCGTCGCCATGGGGTCGGATCTCAGCGGCGCTTACGGCAAAGCCCTGGCCTGCGATCCAGTCAGCGCTTTTGGCGGCATCATCGCCGTGAACCGGACCCTGGACGCCGCGACGGCCGGAAAGATCGCCGAACTCTTCGCGGAAGTGGTGATTGCGCCAGACATTGACGCGGGCGCGCGCGACCTGCTCGCCGGCAAAAAGAACCTGCGTATTCTGACCACGGGTACGCTGCCCGATCCAACCGCTCCGGGCATGACCATGAAGACGCTTTCCGGTGGTTTCCTGTTGCAAAGCCGAGACAATGGCTGCGTCACCGCCCAGGACCTGAAAGTCGTGACGAAGCGGGCGCCGAGCGAGGCGGAACTGGCAGACATGCTTTTCGCCTTTCGCGTGGCCAAACATGTGAAGTCCAACGCCATCGTCTATGTCAAGGACGGCGCGACCGTGGGAATCGGCGCCGGTCAGATGAGCCGCGTCGACTCTTCGCGCATCGCCGCCTGGAAAGCACGGGAAGCCGCAGAAGCAGCCGGTTTGCCGGAGCCTGCGACCCTGGGCTCGGTGGTCGCCTCCGACGCTTTCTTCCCCTTTGCGGACGGTCTGATGGCGGCCGTCGAAGCTGGCGCGCGGGCAGTCATTCAGCCGGGCGGCTCCATGCGCGATGATGAGGTTATCGCCGCCGCCGATGAGGCAGGCCTTGCCATGGTCTTTACCGGCATGCGGCACTTCCGGCACTAGAGCATATTGCGACCAAACGAGTTCAGTTTGGTGGAATCGTCGCGGGCGCTCTATCGCGCTCGCAGATCCAATTTAACTCTTTGAAATTATTGTTTTTATCTAAATTTCGGGATTGCCGTCTTCGTCAAAGAAGACTGCAAAGCCCAACAGATGGTCCACGAATCCGTCGTAGGTGCCCAGGGGTAGAAGAATACGCTGAAAGCGCGTCGCCACGCCGGAAGGACGCCAGTTCGCCCGCCCCTCGCGGAAGACCGGATGGCGGTCATGACAACAGAGTTCCACGTCGTGGTGAAAGTCTCGCCCCGAGTCCTGGGGAATGAACTCACTGACCTTCTGGCCGGTGACTTCCCGTCCATAGACCTCACGGAACCGAGTTCCCGCAACCCGGACGATGAAATCGTGGTTGGGCAGGCGTTCCAGTAGATAAGTCGTCGGAAGCAGTCGCGGAAAATCCATAGGATCAATAGAGGCCCGCGGCGGCATCGCTTTGCGACCGCGGTGTTGATCCCAATACTGGAGGGCCCACTGCAGTGACTCATTGGCATGTTTCGGCAGCTCTTCCGAAACCTGATTTTCCGCCGTATCACTTGTTACAGTGACGGAACACATCGCCTCTTTCCTTGTTTTTCTATTCTCGACGTTTTCCGATCACATGGCCTGGCAAAGCCGCTTTCGCTGAATTCCTCTTCATCTGCGTGCGCTGACAACCAACTTTGTCTGATGAGTATGACATTGGCTAAGTGTCGGTTGCCAAATAAAGAATCCGCCTTTCAACAGCGTGGGCGTGTATGTTTCAGCCTAATTCGATGGTTGGCGTAAAGCTAGAGTCAATTGAGACCAGCGCACCACAGGGGCGTCACTTCTCGAAATGCATGACACCGGCAATGGACAGCACCTCTAAACTTTTGTCGGAAAGAGGTAAAAGCAAGCGTTGATAGAGTTTCATGTCGTCCGTATCGATCGTATGAACGGTATTGCGTGTGAACACCGGGGCACGAGCGCGGATGCAGCGGACATGCTCATCCAGGGTTTCCGTAAGAATCTCGCCCTCCAGCAACTCGGTCAGGCTGCGGCCTTTGATCTGCCCGCCGTAACGGCGGTTCACGGTTTCACCGACCAGGCGGAAGCGAAAATCTTCCTTCTCCACGTCCAGCAGCAGTATGTAGGGCAGCAGGTCGGGTATGGCGAGCGGATCGATGGCGTTGCGCCCGGGAAATCCATCGGCTGTTCGAAGCGACTGCCAATAGGTCAGCATTCGAATGAGCTTTTTGTCGGCGATTTCCGGCAGGCATCCGTCATCGTCAATCACCTGCAGCGTTCTTTTCTGGCTAAGCCGTCGACCAGAAAAGCGCAGATCGCCTAAATCCTGTCGCGTACTATCCACCTGAACAGATTACCACATTTTTTGGAATGGGCATAAAGCTAACACCTATAGGCTGCACTTAACCCCCGCTTATCGCCAATCTCATGAGAGGTCATCGTGTCCTCAGACCCCCTTGGAAACCAGCAAGTAGAGAACGCCCAACGCGATGGCCACCGTCAGGGTAGTAAGGGTGACAAAGCCCGACAAAACACGCCGCCAGGTTTGCTCGATGACCCGCTGAGCCGGGCTCCATTCTGCCCGCTGATTGGGCGCCTGGTAGCTGGACACTTGCCGGTCAGGCGGGCGAAGATCGATCGTGCGATCATCGGTGACCACGGTCTTCTCGGTTATCCGATGCAATTCCCGCATGTTCTCACTGGTCGATTGTCCAGAAGGCGAAGCAGTCCGGCCTGCTTCCGCACCCTGCCCGCGTATCCGCAGGTTTCTTGCGCCCAAACGGCGTGAAGAGGTCTCTGGCTCAAGATGGCGTCAGGCCCTGAAGCAGAGACGCGCGACCAGAGAAGCGTAATTGGCTTAAGATCTGGTTTAGGCCTGCTAGCGATGGAGGTCGCTTCGGGCCTCCGGGCGTCCTGGATATCTGCTCAAGAAATTTCACAGAAAATCCATTTCCCTTTGATAGCTACTCCCCATTAACCAAAGAATGCTATAGCCTCGAATGAGTTGACACGAACAATCGGTCGCACAAGAACCAAGCGGCCAGACTTCCGGGGGGATCGCGCATATGGCCAGCCAAGCCGAAGAGCACAAATCGGAACTGATCGAAACACTCTGCGAACGGGCCCGCAAGCGCCTGGACGCGAAACGGTCGGACGACGCGGTCCGTTTCCTGCAGCAGTTCTATTGCAATGTGGCGCCCGACGATATTCTCGGCGAATCGATCGACAATCTTTATGGCGCCGCTCTGTCGATCTGGGGTCATGCGCAGCAGCGCAAAAAGGGCGAAGCCAAGGTCCGGGTCTATAATCCGCGCCCGGAGGAATATGGCTGGAAATCCTCTCACACGGTCGTCGAAATTATCAATGACGATATGCCTTTCCTGGTGGACTCCGTCACCGCCGCGATCGGCCAGCTAGAGGCAGAAGTCTTTCTGGTGATTCATCCCATCATGGGGCTCGAACGCGACGGCAAAGGCAAACTGAAGCAGCTCCTCGATGAAGCAAGCGGCGACGCTCGGGAATCCGTCATGCAGCTGCAGATCAGCGAGCAGCCGAGCGAACAGCAAGCCGAGTTCCGCGAACGCCTGGAGCAGGTTCTCGGTGATGTACGGGTCGCCGTGGATGACTGGCAGACGATGCGCGGACAGATGGAAGAGGTCATCGCCGATCTGGAGAAAAGTCCGCCGCCGATCCCGAAAGCGGAGATCGAGGAGGGCATCGCCTTTCTGAAATGGCTGAACGACGACCATTTCACCTATCTGGGGTACCGCGAGTACCACTTCGAAGGCCGAGGCAAGAAAGCGGTTTCGAAAGTGAACGAAGACGTGGGCCTCGGCGTTTTGCGCAATACGGCTTTTCAGGTCTTCGACGGCTTACGCAATCTGGGCAGCTTGCCGGCAGACATCCAGGATTTCGTGAAGAAATCCGATCTGCTGCGTGTCACAAAAGCGAATAGCAGATCCAGCGTACACAGAGCCGTGCACATGGACACTGCGGCCATCAAGATCTTCGATTCAAAGGGCAAGGTTGTCGGTGAACGCCTGTTCCTTGGGCTTTTTACCTCCGTCGCCTATTCCCGCTCGCCGCGGGATATTCCGCTGCTTCGGACTAAGGTCGATCACCTTATCGAACGGTCGGGCTTTGCGCCTGGCAGTCATGACGGCAAGGCCCTGACACATATTCTGGAAAGCTATCCTCGCGACGAGCTATTCCAGATCACCGAAGATGAGTTGTTCGACACGGCAATGGGCGTATTGCATCTGCAAGAACGTCAGCGCATCGCCCTGTTTCTGCGCCGCGATCCCTTCGAGCGCTTCGTCTCCTGCCTGGTTTACGTCCCCCGCGACCGCTACGACAGCGCGCTGCGTCTACGCATGCAGACTATCTGCGCCGATGCCTTCGGCGGCTCGGTCACGGCTTTCTACACGCATCTGACCGACGAAGCTCTTGCGCGCCTGCATATCATCGTGAAGACGACCCGGGGCGAGATCCCGGATGTCGATCACGGGGCGCTGGAGCGTAAACTCGCGGAGGCCGGACGCTCCTGGGTCGACCGGCTGGAAGAGGCCCTGATCGAGGATCGGGGCGAAGAAGGCGGTATTCGCAGTCTGCGGCTCTTTTCCAAGGCCTTTCCGGCCAGCTATCAGGATCACTTCAACGAACACGATGCCGCCTTCGACGTGAAGCGGATTGACGAGGCCTCCGACGGCGGCGGCCTCTCCATGAATCTTTACCGTCCGCTGGAGGCTGAAGCACATCGGCTGCATTTCAAACTCTACATCTCCGGCCAGCCGGTTCCGCTGTCCGATGTCCTGCCGATGCTGGAAAACATGGGCCTCAAAGTCATCAGCGAGAACCCCTATAGCATCAGCCCCGCGAAGGCGGACGGACCGGTCTGGCTGCACGATTTCCAGATGGTCACGCAGGACGGGGACGAGATCGATATTCCCGCGATCAAACAGGCATTCCACGAAGCCTTTGCCAAGGTCTGGCATGGCGATATGGAAAACGACGGCTTCAATCGCCTGGTTTTGAAAGCCGGTCTGACTGCACGCGAACTGACGATCCTGCGTGCCTATTGCAAATATCTACGGCAGGCACAGATCCCCTTCAGTCAGAGTTACATGGAAGAAACCCTGGCCGGTAATCCGAGGATCACGCGCTTGCTGGTCGATCTCTTCCAGACCCGCTTTGCCTGCGATGAGGAAGACAGTGGCAACGAAGGCCGCGACGCCGACGCCGAAGCCATTGTGGAAGAGATCCGCGGTCTGCTCGATGAGGTCAGCAACCTGGACGAGGACCGGATCATCCGGCGCTTCCTAAACTGTATCGAGTGTACGCTACGCACGAACTTCTCGCAGTCTGCGGAAGACGGCGCACCCAAAAGCTACCTTTCCTTCAAATTCGATTCCCGTAACATCGACGAGTTGCCGCTGCCGCGGCCCTTCCGCGAGATCTTTGTTTACAGCCCGCAGATCGAGGGTGTGCATCTGCGCTTCGGCATGGTAGCACGCGGCGGCCTGCGCTGGTCGGATCGGCGGGAAGATTTCCGCACCGAGATCCTCGGCCTGGTGAAGGCGCAGCAAGTCAAGAATGCGGTCATCGTTCCTGTCGGCTCCAAAGGCGGGTTCGTCGTCAAACAGCCGCCAGCGCCGGAGGAAGGTCGCGAAGCCTTCCTGTCGGCAGGTATTGAGTGCTACAAGATCTTTATCCGCGGTCTCCTGGATGTCACAGACAACCTACAGGCAGGTAGTCTCGTACCTCCAAAAGCCGTTGTCCGGCGGGATGGAGACGATCCTTATCTCGTGGTCGCCGCAGACAAAGGCACAGCCACTTTTTCCGACATCGCAAACAGCGTTTCGATCGACTACGGCTTCTGGCTGGATGATGCTTTCGCGTCCGGCGGTTCAGCGGGGTATGACCACAAGAAGATGGGCATCACGGCGCGCGGCGCCTGGGAATCGGTCAAGCGTCATTTCCGCGAGATCGGAAAGGACACTCAGACCGAACCCTTCACCTGCATCGGCGTTGGCGACATGTCCGGCGACGTCTTCGGCAATGGCATGCTGCTCTCCGAACAGATCAAGCTGGTCGCCGCGTTCAATCACATGCACATCTTTGTCGATCCTGACCCCGATCCCGCAAAGTCCTTTGCGGAGCGCAAGCGGATGTTCGAGCTGCCGCGTTCGGCCTGGACCGACTACGACGAAAAGCTCATCTCGAAGGGTGGCGGCATCTTCGACCGCAAGGCCAAGTCCCTGAAGATCTCGAAGGAGATGAAAGCACTCTTCGCGATCGAGGAAGACAGCCTGACGCCGAACGAGCTACTGCGGGCGATTCTGAAGTCTGACGTCGAACTGCTCTGGTTCGGCGGCATCGGCACCTACATCAAGGCAAGTTCCGAAACCAACTCGGACGCCGGGGACCGCGCAAATGACGCCTTGCGCATCGACGCCAAGGAACTGAACTGCAAGGTTGTAGGCGAAGGCGCGAACCTGGGTATGACGCAGCGCGCGCGCATCGAATACGCCCAGCATGGCGGCCGCAGCAATACGGACTCCATCGACAACTCGGCCGGCGTCGACTGTTCCGACCACGAGGTCAATATCAAGATCCTGCTTGGCGATATCGAACAGTCAGGCGACATGACCCGAAAGCAGCGTGACAAACTGCTTGAGAAGATGACCGATGAGGTCGCGGAACTGGTGCTCCGGGACAACTATCTGCAGACCCAGGCCATTACAGTGACCGAAGGTCTCGGCGCGCATCTGCTGGACCGCTTCGCGCGCTACATGCGGGTTCTGGAGAAACAGGGCGATCTCAATCGCGCGATCGAATTCCTACCTGATGACGAGACCATCAGCGAGCGCCTGAAACAGGGCGCGGGTCTGACCCGCCCAGAGCTCTCCGTGCTGCTGTCCTACGCGAAGATTACGCTCTACGAAGAGCTCCTCGCGTCGGATCTGCCCGATGATCCTTATATGAGTGGCGAGCTGATCAATTACTTCCCGAAAGTTCTGGGCAAGGATTATCCGGAAGCCATCGCCCGGCATCGCCTGCGTCGGGAGATCATCGCGACAGCCATTACCAACGACATGGTCAACCGGGTGGGCATCACCTTTATCCACGAGGTGAAGGAGAAAACCGGCATGCCGGCGGCGGACATTGCCCGCGCTTACAGCATCGCCTGCGAAGTTTTCGGACTGCGCGATCTCTTCCTGCAAATCGAAGGGCTCGACAATCAGGTTCCCGCCGAACTTCAGGCCGAGATGCTCGTCGAGGTCGGCCGCCTGATCGAACAGGGCACTGTCTGGTTCCTGCGCAATGGCGAGCACCCGCTCGACATCGAAAAGAACATTAAGTCTTACGCGAAGTCTCTCGGTCAACTGATCGAAGACCTGAAGGTCATGCTTTCCCTGGAGGTGCGGCGTTTGCTAAGCGTGCGTACCAAGGAATACCGCAGCCGGGGCGTGCCTGAGGATCTTGCGGGACGCGTGGCGAGCCTCTCGCTGCTTGTACCGGCCGGCGACATCGTGTCGGCTGCGAAGCAAACAAAGCTGCCAGTCGAGCAGGCAGGGAAGACCTACTTCGCGATCGGCGACCGCTTCGGCTTCGACTGGCTGCGCCGCGCAGCCCGTCGTCTGCCGAGCGATTCTGCCTGGGACAAGCTGGCCGTGACCGCCATCGTCGACGACCTCTACGGCCATCAATCGGCGCTGACCACCCACGTCCTAGACTCGGTCAATGGCGCGGCAGAGGCGGCGGAAGTCATCGACTCCTGGGCAGCGTCCCGCTCTTCGGTCGTCGCACGCACCGAGCAGCTTCTGGCGGAGCTGAATGCCGCCGGCAACCCAGACCTCGCCATGCTGGCGGTTGCGAACCGGCAGTTAAAATCGCTGGTATCCGGTTAGGAAAAAGAAGCGAGGGCCGGTTAAATATCACCGGCTCTCGTTTTTTGTGCGCTATTCTACGCGTACGGCGGTGCCGTTGGCGCTGACCATCAGCATGGAGTCGCCGACGGTCTCGTAGTCAAGATCGACACCGATCACCGCGTTGGCGCCGAGTTCCTCTGCCTGGGCGATCATGTCTTCGATAGCGTGCTCCTTGGCACCGCGAAGAGCCTTTTCGTAGCCGCCGGCGCGGCCGCCAACCACATCACGAATACGGGCGAAAAAGTCTCGGAACATGTTCGCGCCGACGATGGCGTCGCCACTGACGATGCCCATATAGCCGACGATGCGCTTGCCCTCGATTGAGTCCGTAGTGACGATTTGCATGGCAGGTTCCTTTCCAGACAGCGAGATGCAGAGTTTGAAGTTTGTGAACAGCGTCGGTTATGCCGTTTTGATATGACTGCCCGTGCCGTCGCCGGCGCGAATCCATTTTCGTGCACGGTTTACAGCCATTTTCCGTGCAACGGCATCCTCCAGGTCATAGCCCAAGTCTTGCGCCAGACGATAGAGTAGAATCATGACATCCGCCGTCTCCATGGCCGCCTCGTCAGTCTGCTTCCCTTCCACAGCCTCAGCCAGCTCCTTCAGTTCCTGCTGAGCACGCATAACCAGATCGACCGGGTTTTGCGCCGGGCCGAAGGTTGCTTCTCCCCAGCCGGCAATGGTCGCCTGCGTTTCAGTTCCTCGGGGCTGGTCTTTTGAAGTCACAGTCATAGCGTTCTCGTCATACTTGTCGGCGCTGACATGGAAATGGCACTGTCCTGCGTGGAGCGAATCGTTTTTTAAGAAATCAGCGAATACCCAATTAACCTATCCCGCCCAAGGCTCCGCAGCAACGCGATCAGAGAGAACCCGATGAACGAAGACAAACCGCGGTCGGACGAAGGGACATCGGCATCAGGCTGGAAAGCCGGCCCTGGCGCACTGATCGCCTGGTGCTTCTACGATTGGGCAAACTCCGCCTTTCCCACGGTGATCGTCACCTTTGTCTTCGCCAACTACTACGCCTCTGCGCTCTCTGCCACGCCGGAGCAGGCAACCGGCGAGTGGGGCATGGCAATCAGCCTGTCCGGTCTGGCTATCGCGGTCTTGGCGCCGATATTCGGCGCGCTGGCCGACCAGGGCGGACCGCGTAAGCCCTGGCTCTTCGTTTTTACCCTGATTTGTGTGGTCTGCGGCTTCGGCCTCTGGACCATTGCGCCGGAATTGTCGCTTGCCGCCCGGGCTCTGATCCTCGTCGCGATTGCGAACGCCGCCTTCGAACTGGGACAGGTCTTCTACAACGCCATGCTGCCGGAACTTGCGCCCGTACAAAAGCTTGGGCGGCTATCCGGTTGGGCTTGGGGGCTGGGGTACGGCGGCGGACTGGTCTGCCTCGTGCTTTGCCTCGTCTTGCTGATCTGGCCGGAACAGCCGCTGTTCGGTCTGGACAAATCCGCCGCCGAACACGTGCGGGCGACGGGTCCGCTGGTCGCAATCTGGTTCGCGGTCTTTGCCCTGCCGCTGTTCCTCTTTACGCCTGACCGGAAGTCACGCCGGCTGTCGTCCGGCGAGGCAGTGCGGCGCGGTCTCTCACTCCTTGTGAAAACACTCCGCGAGCTGCCGAGTCATGGCCAGATCGGCCGCTTTCTTCTGGCGCGCATGATCTACATCGACGGGCTCAACACCCTCTTCGTTTTTGGCGGCATCTATGCTGCCAGCCAGTTCGGGATGGATACGGAAGAGATCCTGATCTTCGCGATTCTGCTGAACGTCACCGCCGGTCTAGGCGCGGCAGCCTTTGGCTGGATCGACGATTGGATCGGCGCCAAGCGCACCATCACGATCTCTGTCGTCTGCCTAACCATTCTGTGCAGCTGGCTTCTGCTGGTCGAGAGCAAGCTCTGGTTCTATATCCTCGGCTGCATTGTCGGGGTCTTCATGGGCCCCACCCAGTCCGCCAGCCGCTCGATGATGGCGCGTCTCGCACCGCCGGAACTGAGAACCGAAATGTTCGGCCTCTTTGCCTTTTCGGGTAAGGCAACAGCGTTCGTCGGACCGGCCCTGGTCGGATGGATCACCCTGTGGACCGGCAGCCAACCCGCCGGCATGGCGGTAATTCTTGTGTTTTTCGTTGTCGGACTGCTGGTTCTTTGGCCTTTGAAAGAACCCGCGCTGGATCAGTAAGAGGACAAAAACCCGTCGGAAACAGTTAGGGCGGATCCGTTGGAATCCGCCCTGCCCTTATCGTTTACCGCTTTCTCTTCGGCAATGTCGCTGTCTTTCCTACAGCTTCTGGTTCCCGCTGTAGAAGGGTGTGAAGAGCCAGCTGTGAATACGATTCCCGATTTGCTCCAATTTGGCGGAAATCTGCGCTGCAAGCCGTGGCAAATGGGCCAGGAAATCGCGAAAGGCTTCACTCCGCGCTTCATGAGCGCGCTGGTAATAGATCGAAGTGTTGTCTTCGAATACAGGGATTGAAGCCAGGCTATCTTGCGTTGAGCCGTCGCGTTCGTTGGGGCCAAGGGCTGGTTGGCTGCTTCTTAGCGTCTGGTAAGCGGACTTCATGGCGGAAATCTCCTTGGTACGCTCTGCCTCATGACAGAAGCTGGTGATGTCTTTCAGTGATTGGAAGATAGCGCCGATCCTGTCAGTTGATAATAACTCAAACATGAATATAATATGTTCCTATAGTTCATAAATAGGAAACGCGGCATGGATGCTGTCAGCGAAATGGGTGTGTTCGTCCGGGTCGTGCAATCCGGCAGTTTTTCGGCCGCGGCCCGGTCTCTCGATCTGACGCCATCGGCCATCAGCAAACAGATCGGCCGGCTCGAAGACCGGCTTGGCGCCCGCCTCTTTAACCGCACGACGCGCCGCCTGAACCTGACCGAGGTTGGAACCGGCTTCTACGAGCGCTGCCGTCAGATTCTCTCGGACATAGACGAAGCGGAGCAGGCCGTCGCCGATCTGCGCTCGACGCCGCGCGGTACGTTGAAGCTGGCCCTTCCGGCTGCGTTCGGTCGGCTACATGTGATTCCGATGCTGCCGGGATATCTGCAGAACTTTCCTGATATGCGCATCGATCTGAACCAGAATGACAGGCTTATCGACATCGTGGCCGAGGGCGTGGATCTGGCGATTCGGATCGGCGATCTCTCGGATTCCAGCCTGATCGCGCGGCGCCTGGCGCCCAATCGCCGGGTTGTCTGCGCGTCGCCGGCCTACTTCACACAGAAACCGGTGCCGCAATACCCGCGAGACCTGGTTGACCACAACTGTCTCGTCTACACCTACCGCGCCTCGCGCAACGATTGGCGTTTCGACGGACCGGAGGGCGAAGAAACCGTCCATGTATCTGGGAATCTTGAGGCCAATTCGGCGGAAGCCCTGCAATCGGCCGTTCTTTCCGGCCTTGGAATCGGCCTGCTTCCCATGTGGCTGATCGGTGCCGATCTCAAGGCCGGACGCATGATTGAGGTGTTACCTCAGTATCACGTGCCGGATAGCGCCGTTTACGCGGTCTATCCGCCAGGCCGGCATCTATCGCCCAAGGTCCGCAGCTTCGTGGATTATCTGGCTGCCTACTTTTCAAGCGGCCTGGACTGGGTGGACGAGTCGCAGAAGACCGAACAGCGGACGAAGCTTCAAGCCTGAGGGTTATCGCTTCGAGCACCGGCGTAGCGGGATTCGGCTTCGTAGTAGGCATCGAAACCCACCAGCCTGCGCAGATCGGCAAAGTCCAGAAGCTGCGAGTCGGGGTGCCGCCCTTCCTTCATCTCCGCCAGTGCAGCGGTCATAGCCTTCATAGCCGCAGAAAGGAGCGTCAGAGGATAGGCAGCGATGCGATAGCCGATATCGGCGAGCACCGCAGGCGGCAACAGGGGCGTTGTGCCGCCTTCGACCAGGTTCGCCATGTGGATGCCAGGAACCTCACCGCAAACCCGCCGCATCTCCTCTTCGTTACGCGGCGCTTCGACGAAGAGAATATCGGCGCCGATCTGCCCAAACTGCCGAGCGCGTTGTAACGCTTCGTCCAGGCCTTCGGTATGGCGGGCATCGGTCCGCGCCAGGATGAGGATATCCGCCCCTTCGTTGCGGGCGTCCACCGCGGCTTCGATCCGGCTGAAGGCAGTCTCCCGATCCACCACCAGTTTGCCCTTGGTGTGCCCGCAGCGCTTGGGCGCCAGTTGGTCTTCGATCATCACGGCCGCGAAGCCTGCGCGCGCGTAACCCTGGACTGTCCGCTTGACGTTCAGCGCGTTGCCATAGCCGGTATCGCCGTCGCCGATCACCGGAATCGAAACCGCGCTGCAGATATCCCGGCCCTGATCGGCCATTTCGCCATAGGAGATCAGCCCCGTATCGGGTGCGCCGATCTTGGCGGCCGAGACCGCGAATCCGGACATGAAGCTGAGGGGAAAGCCCGCTTCTTCGATCAGGCGCGCGCTCAGAGCGTCGAAGCAACAGGGCATCACATGCAACTCAGGTTTGGCCAGAAGCTCACGAAGTCGGTCCGCCGGGGAAGCCTGCATTTCTCGTCCTCTTGGGATCTCTTTTCAAACGGCCTGACGCGCGTGTAGGCCGCGCCAAGCATTTCTTTTGATGACAGTCCGAACAAGCCTTGGCAAGCTATGTCAATCTTACTGTCTTATATCTCGAAAAAAATAATGAGGCCGTCTGCGGCCCAAATGGGAGAAACGCTATGAGAAAACTGCTTTCCATGACCGCTGCCGCCGCTCTGCTGGCCGGCACCGTATCTTTCGCGCAAGCCGCCGAAACCACTCTGCGCATTACCCTGCAGCTTCCGCTCAAGAGTCACCTCGGCCAGAACCTGGTGCTGTTCAAGGAAGAGGTCGAAAAGAAGTCGGGCGGCGATATCGAAGTGCAGATCTACGATTCGGCCCAGCTCTACAAGGATAAGCAGGTGCCGCAGGCGGTCGGGTCCGGCGCCATCGAAATGGGCGTGGCCTCCCTCACCCGCTTTGTCGGCGACGTGCCGGCCGTCGATATCTTCTATCAGCCCTTTATGTTCAATTCGGACGACCTGATCCGCAAGGCAACCGCGAAGGGCAGCCCGGTCCGCGATCCTTTGGACAATGCGATTCTCGAACAGACGGGAGCGCGCGTTCTCTGGTGGCAGGCCTATGGCAGCGCCGTGATGCTGTCCAAGGGCGATGCTGTCTCCACCCCCGATGCCGTGAACGAGAAGAAAGTCCGTGTCTTCGGCAAAACCCTGGGCGAGTTCATCAAGTCCTGTGGCGGTGCGCCGACCCTGATTTCGGGCTCCGAGCAGTATCTTGCTTATCAGCGCGGCACCGTGGATGTCGGCATGACCGGCGTCTCCGGCGTGAAATCGCGCAAACTCTGGGACGTGATGGACACCATCACCAAGACCCAGCATGCGGATATCGAATTCGTGGTGGTGGTGAACGACAAGTTCTGGTCTGACCTGCCGGAAGCGCACCAGAAGATCATCACCGAAGCCGCCGCCATGGCCGATGCGGCCGTTCGGGATAAGATCTCGGAAATCGAGAACGCCGCCTACGATGAATCGCTCAAGAACGGCATGAAGATCGTCGAGCCCACCGCCGAGCAGATCGCCGCCTGGCGGGACTGCTCCAAGCCGGTCTATGACCAGTACGCGACCGATGCGGGCGACTTGGGCAAGCAGGTCATGGATGCCGCCATGAAGCTCCAGAAGTAGACCTTAGCGGAGAACCCGGCCGTCGCACGGTCGGCAGCCGGGTTCTTATCCTTCGTTATCCCTTGATGCTTCGCAGCTTCCGCGGGGCACTTTTCCTCTATTTAACATCCAACAGAAGGGCGTTTCTGTGCGCGCGATCGATTCGATCAGCATCTTTCTGGGCAACCTCGCCGCCTGGCTCTTCGTCGTCACCGGCCTGATGCTAACCTACGAAGTGGTCGCCCGTTACGCCCTCAATGCGCCGACGATCTGGGCCGCAGAGCTGTCGCAGGTCCTCATGATTGCGGGGGTCTTCTTCGCCCTGGGCGCCACGTTGCACCGCCGTCAGCACATCTCAATCGAGGCGCTCTATGTCCGCTTCGGCCCCTTGGGGAAAAAGCTGTCCGACAGCCTGACGCTCGTCTTTGTCGCCGCCTTTGCCGCCATCGTCGGTTACTGGGGCTTCGATATCGCCCTGGACTCCTTCCTGAAGGGCCGATCCAGCGGCACCATGCTCAACATTCCGAACTGGTGGACCGAAGCGCTTGTCCCTTTCGGCCTGGCCATCCTCTTTCTGCAGTGCTGCGTTGAATTCTGCCGCGTCTGGTCCGGTCAGGGTTGGCGGAAATCGGGCAGCCACGAGGGCGGGGTCGAGACAGATGAACCGGAAAACCGCGGGGATCGGCCGTGACCACAGTTCTGATCCTCGCAGCGCTCTTCGCGCTCCTGCTCGCAGGTGTCCCCGTCGCCTTTGTCCTGGGCGGCCTCGGACTGATCCTCCTGGCACTCGGTGGTTTCTCGCCGCTGATGGTGCCGCAGTCTCTGCTGGGCGGCCTCGACAACTTCATCCTACTGTCTGTACCGCTGTTTCTGCTGATGTCCAACGTGCTGCTGAAGGGCGGCGTCGGGCGTGATCTCTTTGCCGCGGTTCAGGCCTGGGTCGGCCACTGGCCCGGCGGGCTGGCAGTCGCGACGGTTCTGTCCTGCGGTCTCTTCGCCGCAATCTCGGGCAGTTCGGTGGCCACGGCAGCCACCATCGCGACCGTGGCGATACCGGAGATGGAGTCCCGCGGTTATCCCCGGAAGTTCGTACTGGGACTCTTGGCCGCCGGCGGGACACTGGGGATCCTGATCCCACCCTCGATCCCGCTGATCATCTTCGGCTTTATCACCGAAGAATCGGTCATCAAACTCTTCCTGGCGGGCATCGGGCCGGGTTTGATCCTCGTCGGGCTCTTCGTTCTGTTCTCCATGGTATATGCCGGTTTCTCCTCGCAGTATCAGCGCAGCGAAAAGGCAAGCCGGGCGGTGCGTCTCGCGGCCAGCAAACGCGCCCTGCCCTCCCTAGCGCTCGCGGCGCTCATCGTCTGGGGCATTTACTGGGGCATCTTCACGCCGACCGAGGCCGCAGCCGTGGGTTTCGCCTTCTCCTTGTTGATAACGGGCTTGGTTTTGCGAACTCTGGACTGGGCCGGTTTCAAAGCCGCCGTCATTGACAGCATGGTGACCAGCGTGACGATCTTGCTGATCGTGGCGGGCGCGAAGATCTTCGGCAAGGCCATCACCCTGTACCGGATTCCCCAGGACATCTCGATGTTCATCGCCGGGAATTTCAACGAGGCCTGGCTCTTCATCCTGGCCGTATCGGCCCTTCTGGTGGTCATGGGCTTTTTCTTAGAAGCCCTCTCCATGATGCTGATCATGGTACCGGTTCTCGCGCCGTCGCTCCTGCCCCTGGGCATCGATCCCATCTGGTTCGGGATCTTTTTCGTGATCCTGATCGAGGTTGCCCTGATCACGCCGCCGGTCGGCCTCAATCTCTACGTCATACAGGCGGTCGGAAAGGCCCGGATCGGCGAGGTGGCGGCCGGTGTCTGGCCTTTCCTGCTGCTGATGCTGTTGACGGTCTTCCTCTGCTATCTGGTCCCGGACCTTGTGCTCTACATCCCCTTTAAGCTGTAGGGCCTTTAGACTAACCACTTGCAATCAAACAAATTTTATCCGCACAATGGTGGCCGGTACGAGTGCCCCACTGCACAGGTCTTTTTTGCCTTATGAGCGGATCGAATGTTTTGTTTGACCTGCGTCCTGCCCCCGAGCGAGGCTTTCCGCAGTCGGAGTTCGAAGCCAGACTGGAAGCCGCCCAGCGGCTGATGGCGGCGCAGCGCATCGGCGCTCTCTTACTCTCAACCGAGCCCGAAGTTCGCTATTTCTCCGGATTTCTTACGCAGTTCTGGCAAAGTCCGACGCGGCCCTGGTTTCTGGTGGTTCCGGCCAGGGGCAAGCCCATCGCGGTCATCCCAGCGATCGGCGCAGACGTCATGGGGCGCACCTGGATCGAGGACATCAGGACCTGGTCGGCGCCACGACCGGAAGATGACGGCATTACGCTGCTCACCGCCGCCCTGCGTGATGCGGCGGGCCCGAGCGGCCGGATTGGCGTGCCCATGGGTCCGGAAACACACGTCCGCATGCCGTTGCGGGATTTCGATAAGATCCGCGAAGACTTGCATGGGAACGACTTCATCGATGCCACTGGTATTGTCCGCAGCCTTCGCATGGTCAAATCCAATGCGGAGATCGATAAAATCCGCCACGTCTGCGGTATCGTTTCCAGTGCCTTCGAGGCCTTGCCCGAGCTGCTTTCGACGGATCGGACCGAAATCGAAGCCTTCCGAACCTTCAAGACGGAGATCCTGCGACGCGGCGCAGACGATGTCCCCTATCTGGTCGGTGGTGCCGGTTCCGACGGCTACGACGATATCATCTCACCGCCCTCGAACCGGCGCATCCAGGATGGCGATCTGCTGATTCTCGATACCGGTTCGACTTACGATGGCTACTTTTGCGATTTCGATCGCAACTTTGCCTTTGGACGGGCTTCGGACCAGGTGCGACGGGCTTATGACACGGTCTTTGCGGCAACCCAGGCCGGATTTCAGGCGGCAAGACCTGGCGCGACCACCAGCGATCTGTTCCACGCCATGTGGCGGGTCCTTGAGGACGGCGGCGCCCTGGGCAACGATGTGGGGCGTTTGGGTCATGGCCTGGGTATGCAGCTCACCGAATGGCCGTCCAATACGGCCACAGACGGCACGCTGCTGGTGCCCAACATGGTCCTCACGCTGGAACCGGGTATGGAATTCGCGCCGGGCAAGCTGATGGTGCATGAAGAGAATATCGTCATCCGGGACGGCGGCGCCGAGTGGCTGACACGCCGCGCGGCTGAAGAGCTGCCAATTATCCTGTGACGGACGAGCGTTCGAAAAGAGGTTTGCGATGAGCACGGCAGAACTTGACGAAACCTGCACTGCGCTTTCCTTTGAAACCGACCGCGGCATAGGCCAGCGCGCGAAACTGGGCCTGATCGTTCTGGAAACCGACCAAAGCATAGAGCCTGAGCTGAGCCGCCTGTTAGATATCGAAGGTTTGGCGCTCTATCACACGCGCGTGCCCAGCGCTCCTGAGGTTACCAGCGAGACCCTGGCGCGGATGGAAGCCGAACTGCCGGCGGCGGCGAGTCTGCTTCCGGCGGCGGTTAGGCTCGATGTCGTGGGATACGGCTGTACCTCCGGTTCGACCATCATTGGCGAAGAAAACGTCGCTGCAGCGGTCAGAAAGGGCGTGGGAGAGGGCTACGCGCAGCTACCTGTCACCAATCCCCTTACGGCGGTCAAGGCAGCCTTTCACGCCCTTAAGGCCCGCAGAATCGGCTTCGTCACGCCTTACCTGCCCGAGGTCACGGGCGCCATGCGTGCGCATCTCGAGGAAAACGGCTTTGAGATCCCGATGGTCGCCTCCTTCAACCAGAGCGAAGAAGACGTCGTTGCGCGCATAACGCCCGACTCCATTCGTGCGGCCATCCTGAAAATCGGTCATGCAGTGGATTGCGACGCGATTTTCGTTTCCTGCACCAACCTGCGGGTTGCAAGCGTGATCGAGGCCTGTGAAGCAGAGCTGGGCAAGGCCGTCGTGTCCAGCAACCTGGCTCTCGCCTGGCATATGCTGCGGCTGGCAGGGGTTTCCGACGCGCTGCCAGATCGAGGCAAGCTTTTTAAGATCTGAAAAGGCCAACAAGCCGCGCCTACAGCGAACCGTCGCGATCAAAGCCATTTGAATTTTGTTGGGGAGAAGGAAACATGGAGCGGGCGATGAGATTCGAACTCACGACCCTAACCTTGGCAAGGTTATGCTCTACCCCTGAGCTACGCCCGCATCGTCATGTTCGGCGGCGGAGATACCCCCTTTCCGCGGTCATTGCAAGCCCCGCATCGGCGATTTTTTCATTTTTCTTCCGCATCGGCCTCCCCGCGCCTTCAATGACATAGCGGTGACCAAGCCTGACTCCCTAGAGTCTCTCTGCAGTTCGGACTTGCCGGCCGGGCGCCAGGAGCGTTATCAGGCTCTTCTGAAAAACAAGACTGCGCCAAAGGCCATTTAAAGCAGAAAGCCACGCCATGTCCGAAAGCGATTCTGATCATCTGACACAAGCTGCCACACCTCAGCAGCTCTTCCACTGCCTCGAGGCCCTGAAGATCGAAACCCGCACAGTCGAGCATGCGCCGGTTTTTACGGTCGAAGAAGCCAAAACAGTACGAGACGACCTGCCGGGCGGACATAGCAAGAACCTCTTTCTCCGCAACAAAAAAGGCGAGATGTGGCTGGTTACCTGCTTTGAGGATCGCAAGATCGATCTCAAGGCACTAGGCAAAGCGCTGGAGGCTGGACGCATTTCCTTTGGGTCACCTGATCGTCTGAGGACTCATCTGGGCGTGGAGCCGGGCGCCGTGACGCCCTTTGCCGTCATGAATGACCGGGAAGGAAAGGTAAAGTTTGTGCTCGACAAAGCCATGCTCGAGGTCGATCCCTTGAACTTCCATCCACTGGTCAACTCCATGACCACCGCAATCGCACCGCAAGACCTGATCAGGTTCCTCGAGGACCAGAAGCATGCGCCGGCTTTCATCGACCTCGACGAACTGACCGCGCAGGCAACAGATAGCTGAGTTGACGGCTTGCTTTCCATGGCGTCAGCAGCCATGTAAATTGCGATTGCACAGGAAATCGGTCATTCGGGCCTTTTTCCGGGGCGGCAAACCGAGAAACAGTGGCTGATAGCCTGTGGCGTGCGGTCACCCTTGATCAATAGGGTCAAAGCAGTGATGCGTACGCCAAGCCAATGAAAAAGAATGTAAGTCAACGACAGGCATCACACCTCATCCGGTAGAAAAGCCCTGGCCTAACAGACGATCAAGACGGGAATGCAATCTATGGAAACCATCATCGGAAGCGATGGATTGGGCGGCGGCGCGCCAGACGCTGACGCCGTTAAGGACGGTACGCAGGAGACCTTCGCGAAAGACGTCATCGAAGCTTCGATGAAAACCCCCGTCATTGTCGATTTCTGGGCACCCTGGTGCGGCCCTTGCAAACAGCTCGGACCGATGCTGGAACAGGCTGTCCGGGCGACGCGCGGCGCGGTGCGCATGGTTAAAGTCAATGTCGATGAAAACCAGGCGATCGCCCAGCAGCTTCGCGTGCAGTCCATCCCGGCGGTTTATGCCTTCTTCCAAGGACAGCCCGTGGATGGCTTTGTGGGCGCTCAGCCGGAAAGCCAGATCAAAGCTTTCGTACAGCGTCTAGCCCAAGAAGGTGGTGGCAATCAGGGCGACAACCCGATCGAGCAAGCCCTGGCCCAAGCCGAAGCCGCACTGGAAGACGGTCAGCATGGCCCCGCTTCCGCCATTTTCGGTCAGATCCTCCAGCATGAGCCTGACAATGCCCGGGCCTTATCAGGCAGCATCCGCTGCCGTCTCGGCGCCGACGATGTCGAAGGCGCGCGCGAATTGCTGGATGCCTTAACGCCGGAACTCGCCGCGACGCCGGAAATCGCCTCCGCGGCCGCAGCGGTGGAGTTAGCGGAACAGTCCCTCGATGCGGGTGAAATCACCGAACTCCTGCGCAAGGTCGAACTCGACGGCAACGACCATCAGAGCCGCTTCGACCTGGCGCTGGCCCTACAGGGTGCCGGCAAGCCCGAAGCCGCCGCAGACGAACTGCTGGAGATCGTGCGCCGAAACCGCGCATGGAACGATGAGGCCGCGCGCAAACAGTTGGTCAAGCTGTTCGATGCCTGGGGTCAGACCGACCCACTAACCCAGGATGTGCGGAGCCGCCTTTCGTCGATCCTGTTCTCATAACCAATCGTTGACGGGTCCGGCGGTGGCCAGGGATAGAGACTTTGAGGGATAGCGCAGGGTGCATTTGGAGAAGATCGAGTACGTCAGCGACAAGAGCGGCACAAAGCTTGGCCCCGCATCGGGCTGTGTGGCTGGCGACGGTCGATCTGTGAAGGAGTCAGGATGACCGGCTGCGTATTCAATCCCGCTTTCGAAGATCTGCCAGGCGAGATTCCTGTCTTCCCCCTATCAGGCGTCTTGCTACTGCCCGGCGGGCATTTGCCGCTGAATATCTTCGAACCGCGCTATCTTGCCATGGTGGACGAAGCGCTAGCCGGTGATCGCATCATCGGCATGATTCAGCCCGCCGAGGAGGACAACTCTAATACGCCTTACCAGCTCGATGCGCGAAAACCCGGCTCGGTGGCTCCCAACGCCGCCGATCGGCCGGCTATCTATGGCACCGGTTGCGCCGGCCGCATTAACGCATTCAGCGAGACCGACGACGGCCGCTACCTCATAACCCTGACCGGTCTCATCCGCTTCGAGGTCGCCTCGGAACTCGAGATAAAGAACGGATTCCGGCGAGTCGCGGCGAATTATCAGCGCTTCGCCAGCGATCTTTCGTCCGGCGAGTCGGAAATCGACCGGGAACAGCTGCTCGAAACCCTGCGTGGATACTTTTCCTCTCAAGGCATTCGCGGCGATTGGGAGACCATCGGTCAGACAGAGAACGAGCACCTGGTCACCTCCCTGGCCATGATCTGCCCCTTTGCCGCGTCGGAAAAACAGCTTCTGCTGGAGGCCATGACCCTTCAGGATCGCGCAGAGACCATGACAAAGATCATGGAGATGGCCATGCATCAGCCTGGCAGCGATACGTCGAGTACCGGCTTCTCCAGACATTGAGGCCGCGCGTTTGTTTCAGCGCGGATGAGGCTTGTTCGCTGGACGCAGCCTGGATAGAACCTAGGTGCCAAGCACTCAAAATCAGAAGGCAGCAAGCATGAGCGAATCAGCCGCCAGACTGGATCCGAAATTGTTGGAAATCCTGGTGTGCCCAGTCACCAAGAGCCCCCTGGAATACGATGCCGAAGCCCAGGAGTTGATCAGCCGACAGGCACAGCTGGCCTATCCGATCCGGGATGGCATTCCCATCATGCTTTCCGATGAGGCACGTCCGTTGGACGACTGAGGCGTGGCAACAGGTTAGTTGTCGCGATAAAACAATTTCCCAAGTCGCCGGACTCCTGAACCCGGCGTCGTTCCAAACAGCGATTGCAGGACTATGGTCGACGAACAGTCATCCCAGGAACTCGAAACCAAACACTGGCCGAGCGAGATTCGCTATATCTCGGAAGAAAAGCGCCTGGAAATCGACTTCGACAATGGGGAAGCCTTCTCCTATTCAGCCGAGCTGCTTCGCGTGGAAAGTCCCTCGGCGGAGGTCCAGGGGCATGGACCTGGCCAGAAGCAGACCCTGCCTGGCCGGCGCCATGTCGGCATCATGGCAATCGAGCCTGTCGGCAACTACGCGGTCAAAATCAAGTTCGACGACCTGCACGATACGGGCATCTTCTCCTGGCAATACCTCTATAAGCTGGGCGAAGAACAGGAAGAGATCTGGGCGAACTACCTCAGCGAGCTGGAGAAAAAGGGCCTGTCACGCGATCCGTAAGGGCCGGGCGGTTCAATTCTCAGTTCCTGTATCCGGACACAGATCCCTCTAACAGATACCGCGGCTCGTATAGGCAATGGCCCAAGTGCCGTCGCAACTGCTGTTCGGGTAGCGTTTGATATTGGGCATGGGGTTATTCGTCATAATCCGGCTTTGCAGCGATGGACGCTCGTCAAGCGGCAGAGACGCATAGAAACGCTGTGCCGCATCATCGTCGCGCTCAACCAGGAAATCGTAGTCGTAGAAGCTACCGCCGAGATTTAGAAACTGGCCGACAACCGTTTTGCCGCCGCTTTGGAATGTGGTGCCCGGAACGATGACCTTCAGATCGCCGACGTAGACCGCTTCCCCAGCCGCAACCGTGAATTCTATGAGACGGCTCGGGGAGTAGCGTGAAACGAGCCAGGCGGGATTGCCCAGCGCATTGCGGGCATAGCGATAGGTGCCAGGCTCGACCAGGACGGCATGGAAGTGGTTGGAATCCGAGAAGTAGCTGATGTCGTTGCTTGAAGAGTCTCTGCCACTACCGAGATCCTCAACACTCTGTGTTCTATAGAGGATGCTCACCGCCTTATATCTGTAGTCGTCTGGCGCAACGAGCGCTCCCCGCATTACGACAATCGCTTTTTTGGTCAGATCGACGACATCGTCTTCCTGGTTCCAAATCTGCTGGCTTCCGCCATCTGCACTGCGTTCATATTTGGGTGTGTTCTGAAAGTGCAGCTTTGTCTCAGCGACCTTGACCGGTCGTTGCGTGGGTGTACAGGCAGCAAGCAGCAACGCGCCCAACAAGATGGCGGAGAAACGTGCGAAGGTCTTCACTTGAGGAGCCGATCTACAAAAGACCATTATGGTTATCTGATCCTCATCTTCGCGAGCAGTGCCTCGCCACCAAGTCGACCAGACCTGTCAGAATCATGCCGTCGCAGCGGCAAGGCGCCGTCAGAGCAGTTGGATGGAGGCCATGATCTGTTCGACCTCTTCGGTATGGGCGCCGAAATAGTGCGCTTCCGCCCCCCAATAGGCGATCGCCTGCAGCTTCTCCTCAACAATCGCAGCCAAAACGACCTGACGCATACGAAGACCACTTTGCGTGGTAAAGGTTAGCTCAAATCGGAAACCGTCAGCCTGCCCAAACTTTGCTGGACGGAGGTTCTTCGCTTCCACGTTTTCCGCGCCGACCTTCGTGGTTGAGCTGACAAAGAGCTCTTGCACATCGGTCGCCCTCATATCCGCGCGAAACTTGGGGAACTCAATCGTGCGCCGCTCATAAAGAGGCTGATCGTTCCCAATATCGTGCCAAAACTCGATGACGTTTAAGCCAACCCCATCCGCCGTCCACTGTTCCGAGACCGATGAAAAAAAGTTTTTGTTAAGTCCGTTCCACGTTTCCGTAGGCTGAACGCTATATGCGGTGCCAAATTTCTGCACCTCGGGCGGCACGGCTTTGATATGCGTACAGCTAGCGACGATCAGCAACAGAGGAATAAAAAGAAGTCTAGCTTTCATAGCTGTTCTTGCCTCATCTTAATTGGCTTATGTAGTCACGGATGATCAGCCGGTCATCGGCATCCGGACTCATGAGAAGGTACTGTTCGAACGCATCGGCGGCTTCCGACCTGTTGCCCTGCGTCCATTTCACGAGAGCGACAGACCTGTGTAAGTCAGGCGGATAGCTCTTTGTCTGCTGGGCTTCGAGATAAGCTAACAACGCAGCATCCAAATCACCGTCCGTGTTTCGGCGTCGCAGAACTTCGCCTTTGGCAAACAAGAGATCGCCACTGGAAGGGTGTCGCTCCAACAGACGGTCGATCAAAACGAGGCTACGACCGAAGTCAGCAACTTTTAACTCCTGCCTAAGCCATTCGAGACGGAATCGCTCGGTTTCCTCTTGATACCTGTCCTGCCCTAGTTCGAGCTCATTGGATAACTCACCCAACTTCTCGACACTTGCTGCAAGTGTCTTTTTTCGTTCTTCGCTCAGAGGGTGGGTCGCGTTGAAAAAGCTTCGTTTGGGACCATTGGAAGCCGCCTTTTCCTCGACTAAATACTCCCAAATGCGAGGTGCCTCGCGAGGATCGTAGCCCGCGGCCGTCATACTGTCGAAGCCGACCTTATCGGCTTCTCGTTCTTGGTCGCGTGAAAAGCCTAGAACGCTGTCAACTGTCGCCAACCCAGCCAAGGCACCTATTGGCGCCGCGCCAACCATCGCCGTCGCGAGCTGAAAAAACACCAGCCCATCGGTCTTTGCCCGCAGATCACGCCATCTCTGTACAGAATGACGCAGGCGATAGTGGGCCAGCTCATGCGCCAGTACATTTGCCAACTGAGCCTCGTTTTCAACCCGCAGAAGCAGACCGGTCCAAACATGCATAGCGCCATTTGGTGCCATGCTTGCGTTGAATCCCGCCGCGTTGACCACATAGACGCGGATGTCCTGGCAATACTGGGGCTCAAGCTTGCACACAATACCCGAAACATAGGTGTTGAGATCTGGATCAATAACGACCTTTCCCGAAGTGCGGAGCTTTTCCTCCGCGCGCTCGACCTGCATCCACAGGCCAGCTTCGTCCGTGTCGAGAGCCGGTCTCTCTCCTGGCTCAATTGGTTTCACATCGCTGTTGTTTGCGCAGGCGCTAAGGCCAAGCGCGACAACCAGCATAAAGCCGATAGATTTTAAGTTAGGCATTGTTAAAGCGGAGCCGGGCCGAGCAGCTTCTTCATTGCCTGTAGAGACCCTTCTTTTGTTCGAAGGTCGCCCTCTTTGCTGAACAGGCTGTTGAACCAGGAAATATGTCCGGTTTCCATATTCACCAATGAGATATATCCGGTCTGCTGACCGCCGTGTACACCAGCACCCAAGAGGGCAAACACGACATTTGCGGCAACACGGCCAGCGCTCGAAAAGCTGTCTCGGAGGTGAATGAAAACGATGTAATCAGCGTCGTATCGCTCGCGAAGCGGTTCAATGGAGTCACCCAGAGTCCATTCGAACTTGTCCTTCTTAGTGGGCAAGTTGAGAGCTGGTAGCCCGTGGAAACGTATGGCAGCGCCTACGGCTTCGTGCAGCTTCAAGACTTGGCCTTCAGCAAGGCTGTCAGGACCGATGGAATCGATTTGCTCATAATCGACGATGGTTACTGACTTTTCCTCAAGTACCTCTGCGAGCGAAGCCCTGAAATGCCCCTTAGCCTGCTCTGTCCACTCAGCATTAGCCTCGAGTAAACCACCTGCCGTCAGGACCGAAATTTCGATATCCGGAGTCATTACAAGGACCGTCGGCGAGGTCCCTGCTTTCGGCGGATCGATTGTTGAGGAAATCCCGGTCGGCGCTGCACAGCCGGAGATAATCAAAGCCGCAAAAGCTAAGACCAGAAACCGCCAGACGGAAGACACAGAAATCGCAGGGCCGCTGCCTGCGGCACTAATACCCGAAGTTGTCATTTAAATCCCCATTCCTCGCATGCTTGCAAAAACATAGAATGGAAATTTCTCTACATGCAACTGATTAACCAAATATTTTTGGAATATTGACACCTTGACGACAAGAAGTAATTGCTCAGCAACCAGGAGTGTTGCTGCGTGAGTTAAGACGCTTGGGTTGCAGAGACCATAAAGAAGTGCGGCTTTCCAATTGATCGTCTTACATCAATTGGGTCTCACGGTTTTTCGCGTTAAGATTACCGGACAATCAGGGCCAGCCTTAAGATAACGCGGCCCTATCCGCCACTCGGAAAAACCGTGACCGCTTGACCTTCGGCCAGGCTTTCGAGAGCGGGCAACCAGCCCTCGGGACAGGGTGATCCGTTACTTCTGCCATTCGTCGCCTGCTGACACGCCAGTCCGAGCTCCAGACTTTCCTTACCCTTGGCCAGGACGTCGTTTTCGAAAGGGATGGTGCCGGCGGCGAAGGGTTCAGTGCGGTAGATCCGCTCCATAAGGTAGAGCGCGTTTTTGCCCACAACCACGCGCAGCAGCACCACCTCGCCAAAGCCGCTGACCGAATTGCGGCCGCAAGCCACTGCGCGAAAGGCGGATGGCAGGCCGTTGATAGTCTCCGGTTTGATCGAGGTGGTGGAAATCGAGCGGCAGGCCCGTTCGTATCCTGCCGCCACCCGATCCAGAAAGGCCGCCGGATCCTGACCGCCCAAATCGGAAAAGAGCTGCGCTGCGATCATCTGCTGCCAGTTACTGCTCGTCTGGCCCCTGGGTGTCCAAGCCGCGAAGTCCACCGGCATGCCTTCGACTCGAGCGGCCGCGGCCCAGCCCGGCGGCAGTCCAGCAATATAAACTTCGCCGCCCCCGCCCTGCAGAACCACCGAATCTCCCTGTTCCTGCGCGGCTGCCATGTCTGGGGCCGCAGTCAGGAAAAGAAGCAAAGCCGCTGCAAAGAACCGAATCGCGAAGATCACAGAGGCCGTCCCTGGATCAAACGCGGCAGATCTCCGACCAGTCCCATGGCGTGGCTCATGAAAAAGCGTTTCAGGCCGGGCATGCGATTGACCGCCGCCATGCCCAGATCGCGGGCCAGACGAACGGGCGGCAGATCATTGGAAAACAACCGGTTCAAGCCGTCAGTGGTCGCAATCAGCGCCATGTTGTCGAAACGCCGCCAACGCTCGTAGCGCGCCAACACCTGCGGCGAGCCGATGTCCAGCCCGAGCCGGCGGGTATCGACGATACATTCGGATAGGGCCGCCACATCTTTGAGTCCGAGATTGAACCCCTGACCTGAAATCGGGTGAATGGCGTGGGCGGCATCTCCGATCAGCGCCAGCCGGTGATCGCTATAGCGATCAGCATGCATCAGCGAAAGCGGGTAGGACCAGCGCTTGCCGGGCAGGCTCAGGGCGCCGAGGCTGTCCCCGAAGCGCCGGCGCATCTCCGCACAGAAATCCGCTTCGCTCAGCGCCAACATATGCGGAGTCAGGTCTCGGCTCTCTGTCCAAACCAGTGAAGACCGGTGCCGTCCCTGCGCATCGTCCGTCATAGGGAGCAGCGCAAAGGGGCCCGCAGGTAAAAAGTGCTCATGCGCCACACCCTCATGCGGGAGCTTATGAACAACGGTGCCGACAATGCCGCACTGAGGATAGTCCCAGGTGGTCGCCCGGATGCCAACTTGTTGCCGCAGCTTGGAATTACGTCCGTCGGCCGCCACCACAAGCTCGGCCGACAAGGTTTGCCCGCTCTTGAGCTTCGCCGTCACCCTCTGCGAGCCGCCGGCCGACCGCTTGAGATCCGTAAGCTCATCGGGGGCAAAGTAAGCAAGCGTCTCAAGCGACGGCAAATGCTTCTGGAATGCGCGGCGGGTTTCGCGATTCTCGATGATATAGCCCAGCGGCTCGCCGGAAACGTCTTCGTGGTCGTAGTGCAGGAACAGCTGGGAGGCGGGCCGCCCCACCTTGCCGTCAGAGACCCTGATATCTAGGATCGGTTGCGCCGCGGCCTCCATATGCTGCCAGATCCCGATAGCGCTCAGCATCTGTTGAGACCCCCGCGCCAGCGCGGAGGAACGACCGTCATAGGGCGCAGACACCACATTGGCCGGATCCTCGCGATCGACCACCGCTACCGATAGACCGGCGCTGGCCAGGGCTGCGCTCATCGAGAGGCCAGCCAAACCGCCGCCGACAACCAGAACCTCGAAATGCCGCGCCGTTGAACCGCACGCCTGTGAATTCGCCGTTTTCACGTCTGTCTCCGCCATCGCCACCTGCAATCTTTGTCATATTCGCGGGGTAACGACCAGCTTAACAGCGCGCCGGACCTGTTTCGACGGACGAAAGGCCGCAGCTCTTCTCAGCGCCGCGAAGGGTCAGGCACCAGGGTTACGGCTAATTTGTAGTCATTTCCGAACATCTGTTTTGCATATTTTTTATGCATTTTATCTTTTTTGCCTAAAATTTGATCTCTCGTTCTTTCGGCATCCGTGCGGGACTCCAGCTAGCCGATTCGGCGGAAGTGATTAGATTCTTACAGTTTTTGTGCAGCGCACCCAAATTGGCACGCTTTTTGAGAAGCTATCAACCGCGTGCCGTCCGTGGGTTCTCCGCAAGCGGCACCGAAGTAACGCGAGAGACAGGGAAAACCACCGGGAGACAAGTGATATGAAGATGGTCTCAGCCATCATCAAACCCTTCAAGCTTGACGATGTACGCCAAGCCCTTACCGGGATCGGGATCGAGGGTCTGACAGTCAGCGAAGTAAAGGGTTACGGCCGGCAGAAAGGCCAGACGGAGATCTACCGGGGCGCGGAATACGCCGTCAATTTTCTGCCGAAGGTCAAGATCGACGTGGCCGTCAAGGACGAGATGGTCGAACAGGTCGTGGAGACCATTCAGCAATCCGCAAACACGGGACGTATCGGCGACGGAAAGATTTTCGTACTCGACGTCTTTCAAACAGTCCGGATCAGAACCGGCGAAACCAATGCAGAGGCGTTGTAGGAGGCCTTTTCAGATGAAGCTATTTAGTCAATCTTCAAGGGGGCGGAAGCTCCTGATACTGGGCGGTCTCGCCGCCGCAACCACGCTGGTCTTGAACAATGCGGCCCAGGCGGCCGTGAGCGAAGAGACCGCGTTCGCATTCAACACCTTCGGCTTCCTGGTTCACGGCGCCCTGGTCATGTGGATGGCCGCCGGCTTCGCGATGCTGGAGTCTGGCCTCGTCCGGACCAAAAACACGGCGGCGATCTGTCTCAAGAACATCGCCCTCTATTCCTTTGCCGGAATCGCCTACTACATCATCGGCTATAACCTGATGTACGTGGATGTGCCGGAAGGCGGCTTTATCGGCTCCTTCAGCATCTTCTATAACGCGGGCGACGCGGAAACCGCGCTGATCAACGCTGACGAAGCAACCGAAGAGCTGGTCTCGGCAGTCACCAGCAACGGATATTCGGTGATGTCCGACTGGTTCTTCCAGATGGTCTTCGTCGCCACCACGGCTTCGATCGTCTCGGGCACCCTGGCCGAACGCATCAAGGTATGGCCCTTCATGATCTTCACGATCATCCTGGCGGCCTTCATCTATCCGATCCAGGCTTCCTGGACCTGGGGTGGCGGCTGGCTGAGCGCATCAGGCTTCTCCGACTTCGCAGGCTCCACCATCGTGCACTCCGTGGGCGGTTGGGCCGCACTGGCCGGCGCAATCGTGCTGGGCGCGCGCAAAGGCAAATACGGTCCCGACGGTCGGGTCAATCCGCTGCCTGGCGCCAATCTTCCGTTGGCAACCCTGGGCACCTTCATCCTCTGGCTCGGCTGGTTCGGCTTTAACGGCGGTTCTCAGCTTGCCATGGGCTCTGCCCTTGATGCGGCGGCAACGGCGATCGTCTACGTCAACACCACGCTTGCAGCAGCAGCCGGTGTCGTAGTGGCCATGCTGATGACTCAGATCCTCTACAAGAAAATGGATCTGACCATGACTCTGAACGGCGCCCTTGCCGGTCTGGTCTCGATCACGGCGGGTCCGGATGTACAGCATCACGGTCTGGCTCTGCTGATCGGCGGCGTTGGCGGTGCCATCGTGGTCTTCGCCGTACCGCTGCTCGACAAGCTGAAGATCGATGACGTGGTTGGCGCCATTCCCGTCCACCTTTGTGCCGGCATCTGGGGCACGCTCTGTGTCGCCATCTTCGGCGGTGCCAGCTTCGTCACCCAGATCACGGGCATCGTCGCTATCGGCGCCTTCACCTTCGGTGCCAGCCTGATCGTATGGTTCGCTCTTAAGACGGCCATGGGCATCCGGGTTACCGAAGAAGAAGAGGAGCTGGGTCTCGACAAGGCCGAGCTGGGCTTGGAAGCCTATCCGGAGTTCGGTCACGGTTCTCAGTCCTACTAAGGATGGAGACCGTTGCAATAAGTTGCTGAAACATCTTGTGCGTTGACGGCGATTCCCCCGTCAACAGCCTGGCCCGGTGGCACCAACCACCGGGCCTTTTTTATTCGCCTCACGTGTCGCACTGCAAAAATGTCACGCAAAAGCTGCAGCCTCGAGATGACAAGAACGCTTAAGCTCTTGAGTCCGATGCGGGAGGGAAACCATGGCTCAGGTACGCTACATCGTCGAAAACGTCGATCAAGCCGTTGCCTTCTACACCCGGCATCTGGGGTTCGAACGCGTGCAGCAGTTCGGTCCGGCAATGGCCATTATAGAACGCGACGATCTTCAGCTTTGGCTGGCCGGCCCACAGGCTTCGGCAAGCAAACCCATGCCCAGCGGCGAAAAACCCCGCCCCGGCGGCTGGAGCCGGATCGTGATTTCGACGCCTGATCTCGACGGGACGACCCGCAATCTGCGGGCACATGGCATCACCTTTCGAAACGACATCCTGAGCGGCCCGGGCGGACGGCAAGTCCTCTGCGAGGATCCTTCCGGCAACCTGGTTGAGTTGTTCGAACCCGCATAACGGGCGGCGCAAGAGCTTCGCCCATGGATCATGCCCCTTAGACCGAGCCTCTCCTTGCCAGGCGGAATCCTCAACCGTTAGACTCGTGCCCTGCACGCGCGCAGAGACCGGTCAGCAAATTCTGGACATCCGCTTCGTGATTGATCGCCAAAATCTTCAGGCTTTTCATCCCTTTTCCCGTCTTACCCGGCTACTGGAAGACATCCCACCGGGTGCGGCGCCCCTGGGTGCGGATGCACCGCTGGCGCTCTCCGTCGGCGAACCCAAGGGTCAACCGCCGGCCTTCGTTGCGGAAGAAATCGCCGCACACGCCGCTGACTGGTCACGCTATCCGCCGCCGCGCGGCACACGGGCCTATCTTGAGGCCTGTGTCGACTGGCTGGAGCGCCGCTACGATATTGCCGCTGGCGTCCTCGATCCTCAGCGCAACATCCTGCCCCTGCCCGGCTCCCGCGAAGGCCTATTTTTCGCCACCATGGCGACGGTCCCCCAAATGCCTGCTCGCGAGGGCGCTGCGAAGCCAGTGGTTCTGATCCCGAACCCTTTCTATCACGTCTATGCGGGGGCCGCGGTCGCCGCTGGCGCTGAACCGGTGTTCCTGCCAACCACCAGCGAGACCGGGTTCTTGCCCGATTATCAGGCGGTGCCTGAAGAAATCCTACAGCGGACAGCGCTCTGTATTCTCTGCTCGCCGTCCAACCCGCAGGGCGCAGCCGCCAACAGGCGGCAGCTCAAAGCACTCCTCACCCTGGCGCGAAAACACGACTTCGTGGTGGCATTCGACGAATGCTATGCCGAGATCTACACCCGAGAACCGCCAGCCGGTGCTCTCGATATCGTCGGCGAGCTCGACGGAAAACTCGATAACCTACTGATCTTTCATTCTCTTTCTAAGCGCTCCAATGCGGCTGGCCTGCGCTGCGGTTTCGCCGCGGGCGATGCCAAGGTCATCGACGCCTTGGACGCCATTCTTCGCGTCGGCGGCGCCGGCGTCCCATTGCCGGTCCTTGCGGCAGGGACCCGGCTGTGGCAGGACGAGGCCCACGTCGAGGCCGTGCGCGAATTCTATCGCGGCAATTTCGATATCGCGCAGCAAACACTGGGCAACCGTTTCGGGTTCAACGTGCCCGATGGCGGCTTTTTCCTCTGGCTGGATGTTGGCGATGGCGAGGCGGCAGCAAAGAAACTCTGGCGGGAAGCCGGAATAAAGGTTCTGCCTGGCGCCTATATGTCCGTGCCTGATGCTCAGGGTTATAATCCAGGGACGAATTATATTAGAATCGCACTGGTATTCGATGCCCAGGTCACAAAAGCCGCCCTTGGCCGAATTGCCGAGATCTTGTAGACCCTACGGACGAGGCCTTGCGAAAGGTTGGCCAGATCTTGGTTTTTCATGCCCTGACTGGCTATACGCATCGCGAATAAACCTATCCGGCGTAGATATTGCCGGGCTGTAAAAGCAAAGCGGCAGAATCCTTAGAAGGAGTCGAGACTGAAGATGGCGGCAAGAGAGAGCACACTCAGCCGGTCCGGCCGTGACGAAAGGCCCCGCTTCCTGCCCGAGGGCAGTGGAGACTTTATGCGCCGGCGTCTGATCGAAGGGATCGGCCTGATTCTTCTCGCCTTCGCTCTTGCGGCCCTTATCGCTCTCTTGACCTTCAATCCACTGGATCCCTCGCCCAATCACGCCACCGATGGGCCCGTCACGAACCTGTTGGGCCGGCCGGGAGCGAACATCGTGGGCTTTCTCCTGCCGATACTGGGCTTGAGCTGTTTTCTGGTAACACCCATCCTCGCCGGCTGGGCCTGGCGCTTGTTCCGCGACCACCAGCTCTCCCACTGGTGGCTTAGGCTTGGCGCGCTTGTTGCAGGCATCATTCTCTTCGCCGCCGGCCTGGCTGCCCTGCCGCAGCCCGACGGCTGGTTGGTCGAGAACGCCGGCTTGGGCGGGATTTTGGGTGGTATCATTCTCACCACGCTGGCGCAGATGATCACCGTTTCGGATTGGATCCTGGCCATTCCCGCCCTGCTTTTGGGCGGAGCCGCCCTTGTCTACGCCCTGGGCATGAAGCGACACGAGTGGGCAGCGGCACGCCGGAGTCTGTCGGGCCTGGCAGAGAATTTGGGCCGCAATGACGGCGCGGACGAGCCGCAGGATTCACTTGAAACCGCCGTCGGCCGCCCGAAAACGCCACGCCGCAAGGCCCAGCGCAAAGAACGGATCGAACCTAGCCTGGACGAAGACACCCGGCCGCTGTCCAAGGTCAAGGTCGAAACTGAAGACGACCTGAATTTCGTCGCCCCCCGCAAGGCCCGGCCTAAGCCGGGTAAACGCGCTCAGGAAGCTCAGCAACCCAAGCTGTTTTCCTCGAATGACGACTATGAGCTCCCGCCGCTGAGCCTGCTGTCTCCGCCGCCCGACACTGGCCAGGACGCGGCCATGACCCGCGACGCGCTGAAAAAGAACGCCGCGATGCTGGAGACCGTCTTGCAGGACTTCGGCGTCCGCGGCGAAATCGTAAAGGTTCGGCCCGGACCGGTCGTCACCCGCTACGAACTGGAACCCGCGCCCGGCACCAAGACCAGCCGCGTCGTGGGCCTGGCCGACGACATCGCCCGTTCCATGAGCGCGATTTCAGTACGCGTTGCCGTGGTACCAGGCTCCAGCGTCATCGGCATCGAGCTCCCGAACGCCATACGTGAAACCGTGTATCTGCGGGAGCTACTGGGCTCCGACGTCTACGACCGCGCCGGAGGCAAATTGCCGATGATCCTGGGCAAGGACATCGGCGGCCATCCGACCATCGCCGATCTGGCCCGTATGCCGCACCTTCTCGTCGCCGGCACCACGGGTTCCGGTAAATCGGTGGCGGTTAATTCCATGATCCTCTCTCTGCTGTTCCGTTTCCCACCGGACAAGTGCAAGTTCATCATGATCGACCCCAAGATGCTGGAACTCTCGGTCTACGACGATATCCCGCACTTGCTGGCGCCGGTTGTCACCGAACCGAAAAAGGCCGTGGTGGCGCTGAAGTGGACGGTCCGGGAGATGGAAGAACGCTATCGGAACATGTCCCGGCTCGGCGTCCGTAACATCGACGGCTACAACAGCCGCATGGAGGAAGCCAAGAAGAAGGGCGAAATCCTCACCCGGAAGGTCCAGACCGGCTTCGATCCGGATACAGGGCAGCCGATTCACGAAGAACAGCCCTTCGATACGGAGCCCCTGCCCTACATCGTCGTGGTGGTCGACGAGATGGCCGACCTGATGCTGGTCGCCGGTAAGGACATCGAGGCCGCCGTTCAGCGACTGGCGCAAATGGCCCGCGCGGCAGGCATCCACCTGATCATGGCGACCCAGCGCCCTTCGGTGGACGTCATCACCGGCACCATCAAGGCGAACTTCCCGACCCGCATCTCCTTTCACGTCACCTCGAAGATCGACAGCCGCACCATTCTGGGCGAACAGGGCGCCGAACAGCTGCTCGGCCAGGGCGACATGCTCTACATGGGTCAAGGCGGCCGAATCGCGCGCGTTCATGGTCCTCTTGTGACCGATCAGGAGGTGGAAGATGTGGTTGCCTGCTTGAAACAGCAGGGGCAGCCTTCCTACATCGAGTCTGTGACCGAGGACGAGGAACCCGAGTTCGACGGCATGGAAGGCCCCAGTGGCGGCAGCAGCGGTGACGAGCTCTACGATCGGGCCGTGGCCATCGTCTGCCAGCACAAAAAGGCCTCGACGAGCTTTATCCAGCGTCAGCTGCAAATCGGCTACAACCGGGCGGCGCGGATTATTGAGAAGATGGAAGCGGAAGGCGTTGTTAGCTCGGCCAATCATGTTGGTAAGCGAGAGGTTCTCGCCCCGGGCGGACATGACGATTAAAGAATGAAGACATGGCTTCAGGCCGCATTGGTCTCGGTAACGGCGGTTTCGGCCATCGCCGGAAGCGCTGCCTGGGCAACCCCCGCGGCGGCTCAGGAGGCTCCAGCAAAGGCGGCAGAGGATCTGACACAACCGCCGGGCTTGGCACCCTCGATCGACTGGAATGGGCCGCGGAAGTACACGCCTGACAGCGGTCCGGCGCGCGTTTCCGCAGATGGTGAGACACAAACCGCAGCGCTCTCCCCCGACGACAGCGCTGCCGTGGCCCGGATCGAGCGTTACCTCAACAGTTTGAAGTCCGTCCGGGCGCGTTTCATTCAGGTTTCGACCAATGGATCCTTCGCGGAGGGCGAGGTGCATATCCAGCGGCCGGGCAAAATGCGATTCCAGTACGACGATCCGCACCCGGTTCTGCTGATTGCCGACGGTCTGACTCTGCTCTACTACGATCGGGAATTGAAGCAGGCGACGTTCCTGCCGCTTTGGGAAACGCCCCTCTGGTTTCTGATCCGGGAAAAGGTCGAGTTGAGCGACGATATCGAGATTGTCGACGTGGTTCAGGAGGCAGGAACTCTGGCCGTCGTCATGGAGGACAGCTCAAACGGTGATGTGGGCCGCATAACCCTGTCCTTTAGCGAAAAGCCGCTTCAACTCCACAAATGGGAAGTGATCGACGGCCAGGGCATCGCAACCCAGGTTTCGCTCTTTAATGCGGAATACGACGTGCCCATCGAGCGCTCGGTCTTCAACTATGACGATCTGGAAATCGACTCCCCGAACAATGCCGATCACAGAGGCCGCTAAAGACAACCCAAACCTGACCCGGACGCCCTGCCGGGACAGAGTTAGAGGTGTTTCTCCGCCGCTGGAAGGCTTTTGCGCGCCCTAAAGGGACGAACCAGAAGGCTCAGAAAACCGCGTTCGGCGGTCCGTTCCACACCGATGGGCATATCGGGCCAGCGATCGGTCGCGGAACGGGAACCGAACAGCGGGTCCCAGAAGCTGAAAATCGTCCCATAGTTCGAGTCGGTATCCCGTCGGACCGCATGATGATGCACCCAATGGATCGCCGGCGTGATGATCAATCGCCCCAGAAGGCGCTCTGTCCGAGGTCCAAGCCGCAGATTCGAGTGATGAAACAGGGCGCTCAGAAGCACCAGAATCTCGAATACGATCACCGAGAAAAAGGGCATACCCAGCAGGATGATTACAACGGCGCGCGCAGAGGCGGAAAGCAGCACCTCGACAAAATGGAAGCGCAGGGCGGTTGTCGTATCCAGAAAGCCATCCAGATGATGGATCTCATGAAAACGCCATAGAAACTGGCTTTCATGATTAACCCGGTGCCACCAGTAGATCAGAAAGTCCAGAATCAGCAGGTCGATCGCCAGGCCGGGCAATCCCGACCACCAGGCCGGACGCCAGTCGAGGGCGTGGCTGGAAGCCCAAAGCGTCACCGGAATAACGATCAGCGGAGACAAACCGACATTCGCAAGCCATAGACCGAGGTTGCGCACAACCCGCGACCAGACGCCAAAGCGCGGTAAATCGCCGTCCGCCAGCTTTCCTTCGGGTTCCTTAGCCAGGGGCCGCCAGCGTTCCGCCAGAAACAGAGCCGCGAACCAGGCAAGAACCACGGCGCCTTTCCAGGTGAGTATGGAGGACTCGAGGAATTCCATGCCCCTTAGGTATCTCTCCAGACGGCAACCCGCAAGGGATGGTAGGGCAATCAGCCTTCACGCTTGTTTGAAGCCCGCCCGAATCTGAAGCGTTACCGGCCGGCTTGATATCAACGTCCGAAACGTTAAGCTAGCGGCCATGAATCAGTCTTCCTATACACCCCTGATCGGGGTTCCCGCCTGTGTTCGTGACATCGACGGCAAGGGCTTTCATACCGTCGGCGATAAGTATGTCCGCGCGATTTCCCTCGCCACCGGCGGCATTCCGCTCATGCTGCCATCCCTCGGCGAGCTGATCGACATTCCGACGATCGTGGCCCGTCTTGACGGCCTGCTGGTCACCGGCAGTCCCTCCAATGTCTATCCGACGCATTACGGCAAGGAAGCCTCACCCGAGGCTGAGCCCCACGATCACGAGCGCGACGCCACGACACTGCCGCTCATTCGTGAGGCGATCCGCCAGGGCCTGCCGCTCTTTGCCATTTGCCGCGGCATGCAGGAACTCAATGTCGCCTTTGGCGGAAGCCTTCATGTCCGCGTTCACGAGATGCCTGGTAAGTTCGATCACCGTCAGCCACGGCACGACGACCCCGATGTGCAGTATGGACCACGGCACCCGGCCCACCTGGTGGAGGGCGGGCAGTTGCACCGTCTGCTCGGAGAGACGGAGATCACAATCAATTCCCTGCACTGGCAGGCTGTGGACCGCCTCGGCGAGGGATTATCTATCGAGGCCCGCGCGCACGACGACACTGTCGAAGCCATCAAAGTCGACGGCGCGAAGGACTTTGCGCTCGGCGTGCAGTGGCACCCGGAATACAAAGTGATGGAAAACGAGATCTCCGTGAAGCTGTTCAGTGCCTTTGGCGCGGCAGCTCAGGCTCGCGCCCTGGCACGCGCTGCGGGTTCTCTCCAAGCACTGTCAGCTTAGCGTAAACCTGGCGCGCGAAACCGAGTTTCTGCCGCTATCGGCAACCTGAATCTGCTTTGCGTCTGTTGCGGGGCGGTTTTGCAGTGACTGCATAACGAAAGACGATTGTAAGTTCCGAAAATCGACCTATGTAAGAGTCTAAGACCGCAGCCAGTATGGCAGGCGGCCAGAATGGAAAGACGTAGCTCCCCCCTATGGTCTTTCCAATCTCTGCGAAGAACTGGAACGCCCGGCTCTCCCCCCGACCGGGCGTTCCTTTATTTTATCAAGCCCTTATACGTGAGCATTACTTGGCCGAAGCCTTTTCGCGCCCTGGGGAACCTGCGCAGATTTCGGCGGTACTTGGCGATTAAAGAGCTCGTATCGCAAGGCGTCGGCTTTCGGCCTGTCTCGTCTCACAAAGATTGAGCTCGGGGATATCGCTTAAGCACGAGTAGAGATTAGCGGCCTTAAGAGGCCTGGCCTGTGATCGGTTTCCCCGATGGAACGCTTTCTCGGACCCATAGCTCATTCCGGTACCGGAATGTATTTTCCCTAAGCTCTCAATCCAGAACTTCGCGTTCGATATCAGCGTGCTGCCCTCAAACGAACGGCGAAATTTGAGTCGACCTCGAGGAAAAATGCTGTAGCCTTCCGTGAGAAACCCTCGCAGAGATCTCTTTCATTTCGGTACAGGAACAATCTCCGTTGGCGCATCGCCGACACTGATTTAGATCGTTTTGAAACCGGAACGAGATATCGCACACACGTCAAGATCCGTGAAAATCCGGGAGTCCTCATGTCCGTCCGTCTGATCACCTGGAACGTCAATTCTCTACGCCAGCGGCTCGATCACCTTGCGCGTCTTTCAGAAGAACAAGCGCCTCAGGTTGTCTGCCTGCAGGAAACCAAGGTTCAGAACGACGATTTTCCCTACGAAGCCATTAAATCAATGGGTTATGAACATCTCTCGGTGCATGGGCAAAAAAGCTATAACGGTGTTGCGATCCTGTCGCGCCTGCCCTTCGAGGCCGAAGAGCGTCGGGTCTGGTGCGAGAAGGACGATTGCCGCCATGTGAGCGTGACAGTGGCCGGCGGCCTTGAGATCCACAATTTTTATGTGCCTTCAGGTGGCAATGTTCCGGATCCGGAACAAAATGACAAATTCGCCCACAAACTCCAGTTTCTGACAGAGATGGCCGAATGGGTGAAGAGCGACGGCGTCGCCAAGCGAAACGCAATCCTGGTCGGTGATATGAACGTCGCGCCCTTCGAGCAGGATGTTTGGAATCACAAGCGCTTACTGAAATCCGTCGGCCACACGCCCGTTGAGACCGAGCACATGTTGCGGCTGCACGAAGCCGGCGACCTGATCGACGTGGGCCGGCATTTCATTCCGCTTCCGGAACCTTTGTACAGCTGGTGGGGTTACCGCTTCAAAGAAGCCTTCGCACGGGACTATGGCTGGCGCTTGGATCATGCCCTGGCTTCTCCAGCGCTTAAATCCTCGATCACCGCCATGGCGACATTGCGCGATACCCGGTCCTGGGAGAAACCTTCGGATCATGTCCCACTGATGGTGGATATCGACTAACGCCTCTGACAAACCGCTGTACGTACGGTCAACCTGCCCCGCCTGCGCGATACATAAAGTATCGTCCCGGCTTTACGCCATCGGGCAATGCGACCGCTTCGGCACCGGCGAAAAGGGTGTCTTGGTCTGATATAATGATACCGCCTGGACAGAGGAGATCTGGCAAAAAGCCCGCAATAAAGCGGGCGATTTCAGCATTGCGTGCCTGATCGCCCGTCCCAATGTCCGAATGAATCAAACGGATCTGCCCCTGGAAACGTTCGACCGCGCGCGGGAGCGTTTCAGAGAGATCGCCGAGAAACAGATGGTCGTCATCCGGAATACAATCAGGATGCGCCGCCACCTTGCGTTCAAAAACAAATATTTCGCATCCGGAACAAATCTCTCTGAGATGATCGTACGTACGCCCGTTTCCAAGACCCAGCTCCAAAATTGGTCCGTCTAACTCACGTACAAAATCAACGCCCTGTTGCAGGCAGGCGCGCTGCGCCTGCAGCCGGCGGATAACACTATCAAGACGACTCATTCAGCTTTCCGTTCAGGCATTTCCGGCCCGTGCGGCCATCAATTGTGCGGTGGTGGCTTCCAGGCGATGGGCGAGCACCCGCATGACCTCGACACCCATCTCAGGGAAATCCGTCACCATGCGGAAGAACAGGTCCTTAGTTACCTTCAAGGTGGTCAGATCACTCTCTGCGATAACCGTTGCCGTCCGGGGAACATCGCAAAGAATTGCGATTTCGCCAATAATATCATTACGTTGCATCGTCGCAACTGTCAGCGGCCCGTCCGGTGTGTCAACCTCGACGTTCGCCTTTCCATCAATAAGAATATAGGCGGCATCGCCCGGATCACCCTGACTGCAGATGACCTGCCCAGGCTTGAACATCATTCGTTCGCTGGCAAAAGCCATGAGTTTCAGTTTCGCCGGTTCGACATTGGCGAAAAGCGGAATGTTTCGAAGAATTTCGACTTCCTGCTCGATGCTCATTTTTCTGTCCCTATCCTAACGCGGGCTGCCGTAGCCTCTTAGCGTACGTTCAGGAGCCTGATCGCATCCTCGCGGAGAATTTCAGGAGCGATCTCTCTCCATTGTACCCACCTTTTTCAGGTGGTTATCCCTTGTTTACACCACCAATCACGTCTTCGCGCTCTCCATCTGCGCACCGTCCCAGCCGATCAAAGCTGACACGAAGATCTCGCTACTTACTCCGCCGCGAGCAATTCGCTCAGCGCCGACCCAGGCTGCGTCAGCTCAGCAAAACTACCTTGTTCCGCGATTCTTCCGCCGCGCATGACGAGCACATGATCGAAGTGTTCTGCCGCCTTGGGCTGTTGCAGAGTCCAGACCACGCCTTTCCCTCGCCGCTGCTGCAAGACGGTCTCCAACAGCTTGCTTTGGGTAATGCTGTCCATGCCCGCCGCAGCCTCATTGACGATCAGAATGTCCGGCTGTTTCAGCAAACAACGGGCAAAACCGAGCTTCTGCCGCTGAACGATAGAAAGCCGAGAGCCGCCGACACCGACGTTGTAGTCAAGTCCCGCCTCAATAACACGCTGGCGCAGGCCCAGTTCGTCCAGCAGCTCGGACATCACCCGGCCAATCGTCTCTGCGGCCTTTGCCTGCCCATAGGCCAGCCGGCCGAACAGGATGTTATCCTGCAGAGACGCCGCCGCATTGTAAGATTCCGGCCGGTAAAAGGCGACGGCGCCGGGGTCCCTTTCAAGCAGCAGTTCAGAGAAACGCCGGCGACCCTCGATCAGCCGCTGTTCCGCCTCGCCATCAATCAGGCCTAGACGGTGCCGTTCCTCGATGTACTTGAACGGCAGACTCAACAGCAAACCCTGCTCCGTTTCATTCAAGGCATCACGCCCGGACTTCTCGGCCCGGGTCATCAGAGCACTGAACTCAGGCAGATCGTCGGCTTCGATGAAGCTGAACTGCTCAAAGAAGGGGTGGCCGGACGGCAGATCCGCGAAGATCTCCACCATGGTCTTGGCGATGCTGTAGCCCATGTCGAGAAGCAGTTGCTTCAAGCCCTTCTCGGCCAGAACTTGAAGCATCAGAGGGTTCTGCGCCAAGGCGTCAGCGGCATAGATCGGATCGGTCGGCGTCCCAAACAACAGGTTTTCAGCCAAAGTGGCATTCCTGTTGTAGGCATCCGGGTCAAAGCGCACCACCAGGTCCTCGGCATCCTCTGAAGCCAGACGATCCGACAAGGCGGAGCGGGCTGTCAGGATCCCCTCAGCCACCTCCGGGTGCGCATCAGCGTCGATCGTGCCACTGAGTCCAAGACGATAGACGTCTTCTTCCAGGCCCACGTCGGTCAGGATCTGTATGATTCGGATATTGATTTCTTCCGGGCCTGACGCGCCCGCCGCCGCATACTCCACCCAGTCTGCCGCGAAATTCAAAGGTGAATTGCCCGCACGCTGCGCCTCGGCCTTTTCGGCGACCCAGCCCGACTGACCGGCCGCATCGTACTCCGGCTCTCGCAAGGGACGGTGTTTCAGGCCATAGAGGAGATTATCACGCACCGATACGGGGAATAGATAGGTATTGGGCCCGACGTAAGAGAGACGCCGGCCGGTGACCGCTGAAGGCAGTTCCTGCAGATTCCGTCCACCGATCTTGATCGTGCCGCCGCTGGGCGCCAACAGGCCCGAGAGCATCATGCTCAGGTGGTCCTTACCGCTGCCGCTGGAACCCACCACCGCGATGTGATTCTTAACATCGAAGGAGAAACTGGCGCCTTCGACCAGCTTGGTATCGTTGTCATCCTCCAGGGTGAGGGAATTGGCCTCAACCTTGCCGGTGAGAGTCGGCCCGCTGTCCTGCCCCGGATCCTGAAGCTCCGGATCGATGATCGCCGGCGGCTGGAACTGCTCGATAACCTGATCGTACTTGATTTGCACGTCGTTGCGCCGCTGATCCCAGTCGATCAGCTCTTTGATCGGCCCCGGCAAATCCTTGTATGCCGCAATGACCGCCACGAGCGCCCCAACATCCAGACGGCCGCTGATAACCAGAACGCCACCCGCGGAATAGAAGATGAAGGGCGTAAACTGCGAGAGCAGATTGTTCAGGAACTTCACGAAAAACTTGCGCTGAAAGATCTCGAAACGGATTCGATAGATCTCGCCAAGGCGCGAAGTCATATCCGCGCGTTCATAGTTGGTCGTATCGTGGGTCTGGATCTCCACCGCGCCGTCGACGATCTCGGCGACTCGGCCCGCGAGCTTCCGAGCCGTTATCTGCCGCTGACGCCCTAGATCCAAAATACGCCGCCGCAGCTTGGGGATCAAAACCGCCTGGAACAGCACGATCCCGGCTGCAACCAGACCCAGCCAGACATTCTGCACCATGATGAACAGCATGGCGGTGATGGCCTGGCCACCCAGAAACGCCGGCGTCACGAAGGCATCGCCGATGAAACCGCCCAGCGGCTCCACCTCGTCCTTGATCATGGTTGCGACTTCGGCCTGCTTGACCCGCCGCACATAGGGAATGGGAAAGCGCAGAACCCGGTCGGCCAGCTCGAAACGCAGGCGACGCAGCATCCTCTCGCCCAGCTGACCCTTGAAAGTATTGACGAAATACTTAAATCCGCCGTTGATCATGACCAGCGCCAGAAAGGCGACGCAAAGCGCAAGAAGATAGCTGTAGGGCCCGAGCGACATCCCCTGGAAGAGCGGTCCCGTTCCCTCGCCAAACAGCGAACCGATTGAGAACAGCGACCTTTCCTGCTCCGTCGTCGAGGCACCTATCAGATCGTATCCGTCGATGATGCCTTCATTGACGATCTGCTTGGGAAGATTGAGCGACAGAAAGTAGAAGGGTAGCGAGATCGTCACCAGCAAGAGGATGCCAATCTGCTCGCGACGGCTGTGACGCCAGACGTATTTGAAAAGATTGCGTTCCATAGAGTTGAGTAGCGAGGCTTCAGTGCTGTCTCAAGTTTCGAAGTTGTGGACCTTAAACGATGACCCTTTGGGGGTAAACACCGCCGAAGCACAGTCAGTCGGCGATCAACTTACGGCTAGGCAAGGCCGCGATTCGGTAGAATTTGCGGATGCGCACTGGTTGAACCGGCGAGACTGTGCCATCATCGCGCCCCGAGTGAGACGGGCTGGCGCCAAAGGCCGGCAGGAAAACGAGAGTATGGTTAATGGCCCCAAGCCAGCGTGACACGCGCGTTCTGATCTATAGCCATGACAGCTTTGGGCTTGGACATCTGAGAAGATGCCGTGAAATCGCCCATACTCTGGCCAACGCGGAAGACAATCTTTCAGTCCTGATCCTATCCGGCTCGCCGATCATCGGGAACTACGGCTTTTCCTCGCGCGTCGACTTTGTGCGGATCCCCGGCGTCATCAAACTGCGGGACGGCGACTACACCTCCCTGAGCCTGCGCATCGACATCAGCGACACTCTGGCGATCCGTTCATCGATCATAGAGCACACAGCCAAGGTCTACGATCCGGACATCTTCATCGTCGACAAGGAGCCGCTCGGCCTGCGCGGCGAGGTCAAATCGACGCTGGAGCTGCTGAAATCCCGAGGGACACCCTGTGTTTTGGGACTGCGCGACGTTATGGACGAGCCCGACCTGCTGGCACCTGAATGGGAGCGCAAGGGCGTCGAGCCGGCCTTGCGCAACTTCTACGACGACATCTGGATCTACGGCCTGCCGCAGATCTGCGATCCTCTCGAGGGTATCGATCTGCCGCCTTCCGTGCACCGCAAGGTGACCTACACCGGCTATCTGCGCCGCAGCGTCACCGAGGACGCGCCGCAGCCGAAGCTGGAAAAGATACAGGAGCCTTTTCTTCTGGTGACCGTGGGTGGCGGTGGCGACGGTGAAGCGATCATCGATTGGGTCCTGCGCGCCTATGAAAGCGACTCCGATCTGCCACACCCAGCACTGATCGTGCTCGGGCCGTTCATGGGATCCGAACTTCAGAACGATTTCATCGAGCGCGTGAACAGACTGCCGAATGTCGAAGCCATCACCTTCGATGCTCAGCTGGAAAGCTTCGTGAAACGCGCAATCGCCGTGGTGGGCATGGGCGGTTACAATACCTTTTGTGAGATCCTGTCCTTCGACAAACGGGCTCTGATCGTTCCGCGCACCGAGCCGCGCCTGGAGCAGTTCATTCGCGCGTCACGGGCTCAGGATCTCGGTCTGCTGACCATGCTGAGCGATGATGGAGAGCGTAACGCAACGACCATGGCGACCGCTCTGCGTAACCTGCCTCAGCAAAGCTTGCCATCGGAAACAGTCGTGCCGGGTCTGCTGGATGGCCGCCGCAATGTGGTCAAGCTGACCCGTCAGTGGATTGCCCGGCGCCGCAGCGGACTGACGACCCTCCAGGAAGCCGGCGAAGAAGCCGCAGTGCCGGGTGGATCGTAATCTCAACCCGCACAGCCTGGCCTTTCCCTCCGCAATGAGCCGCAGACTTCGATGAAACCAAGCGTCGCCGTCATTCTGAAAGGCTATCCGCGCCTGTCGGAAACATTCATCGCCCAGGAACTACGGGCCCTGGAGCAGCGCGGCATGAACCTGCAGTTCTATTCGCTGCGCCATCCGACGGACACCTCCATTCATCCGGTCCATCGGGAAATCAAAGCCGGCGTTACCTATTTGCCGGAATACCTGCACGACGAGCCACGGCGGGTCTGGCGCAGCTGGCGCGCAGCGGCCAAAATGCCAGGATATCGGCGCGCAAAGGCCGCCTTCCTTCGAGATCTCGCGCGGGACCGCACACCGAACCGCATTCGCCGGTTCGGGCAGGCCTGCGTTCTGGCGTGCGAGCTGCCAGCCAGCATCGAGATGCTCTATGCCCACTTCCTGCACACACCGTCCTCTGTCACCCGCTACGCCGCTCTGATGACCGGTTTGCCCTGGTCGGCATCGGCGCACGCAAAAGATATCTGGACCACGCCTGAATGGGAGAAACGCGAAAAGCTGGCTGAACTCGAGTGGCTGGTGACCTGTACGGAAGTTGGACGCGATCATCTCGCCGCGCTTGCGCCCACGCCTGAAAAGGTCGGGCTGGTCTATCATGGCCTGGATTTCAGCCGCTTCAGCCATAAGGCGCAACCAAGCCCCGGCTGCGGCTGTGAACAGACAGATGGGCAGGACAGCAGCGGCGATCTCATACGGCGCGATGGCAGCCACCCCGAAACGCCAGTCGTCCTGCTGTCAGTGGGGCGCGCAGTAGAAAAGAAAGGTTACGACGATCTGCTCAACGCGCTCGCGCAGCTACCAAAAGATCTGAAGTGGCGGCTGGTCCACATAGGCGGCGGCAAGCTGAAGGACAAGCTGCGGGCTTTAGGCGAGACCCTCGGGATTGGCGACCGTATCGAATGGCTTGGAGCGCAGCCCCAGGAGGTCGTTCTGGAAAACTACCGCCGTGCCGATCTTTTCGTACTGGCCAGCCGGATCGGCAGGGACGGTGACCGGGATGGGTTGCCGAACGTCCTGATGGAGGCGCAGAGCCAGGCGATCGCCTGCATTTCCACGGCGGTTTCAGCGATTCCCGAGTTAATTCGCGATGGTGAAACCGGGCTTCTTGTCCCGCCTGAAGAGCCGGCAGCCCTCGCGGATGCCCTGAGGGATCTGATCACCGACCCGCAGAAACGCCAGCGGCTTGCCGATGCCGGCTGCCTGCGGGTCAGAAGCGAATTCACCATGGACAAAGGCATCGACGATCTGCTGTCGCGTTTCGGTCACCAGTCCTCTGATGAGCAGCCTTCTCGGCAGCAGTCCGCCGGGCCAGGATAATGCGGGTCGCTTTCTACGCCCCCATGAAGCCGCCCGATCATCCCGTCCCCTCGGGAGACCGGCATATGGCAAGGCTGTTTCTGCAGGCCTTCAAGCGCGCGGGGCATCAGGTTGAACTGGCCTGCCGCCTGCGCAGCCGGGAACCGAAGGGCGATCCGGCGCGTCAACTTCGTCTCAAAGACATCGGCGAGCGGCTCGCGAACCGGCTTCTTCGCCGTTACCAAGCTTTACCCCGTGCCGAGCGGCCCAAAGCCTGGTTCACCTACCATCTCTACTACAAAGCGCCTGACTGGGTCGGCCCCCGGGTCTGCCGGCAGCTTGAAATTCCCTACCTGGTCGCCGAAGCCTCCGTGGCCTACAAACGCGCCGGGGGGCCCTGGGATCTGGGACACCGGGCCACGCTTGATGCCCTGGCGCAGAGCGCGGCCGTGGTTACGGTCAATCCACACGACGCCGCCTGCCTCCCAGACGGCATCAAACTGGAAACGCTGCTGCCGTTTCTGGACGTCGCCCAATTGCGTAACGGCATGCCGGGCCGCGAGGCAGCGCGCGCGGCGCTGATCGATCGCTACGGCATCGACGGCGATCAACCCTGGCTGCTCTGCGTCGCCATGATGCGCCGTGGAGACAAATTGGCCTCCTACCGGGTTTTGGCGGAAGCCATGGCCCGTTTGCCCAAGCACCCCTGGCAACTTCTGATCGTAGGCGACGGACCGGCAAGACAAGAGGTCGAGGCGGCTTTTGCTTCGACCGACCGAACACGCCTGCATTATCTCGGCGAGCAGTCTCCTTCGGCTTTGCGCGATTTCTACACCGCCGGGGATCTTCTGGTCTGGCCAGCCGTCAACGAGGCTTACGGTATGGCGCTGCTGGAAGCGCAAGCTGCGGGGTTGCCGGTTGTTGCAGCCAGAACCGGCGGCGTGCCTTCGGTGGTCGAGCACGATGTGACAGGACTGCTGGTTCCGCCGGAAGACCCTGCGGCCTTCGCAGACGCAGTTGAGATTTTGTTGCAAGATCCGAAGCGGCGACGCGCTTTCGCCGATGCCGCTGCCCAGAAAGCCATAAAACGTCACGACCTCGCCAAGGCGTCAGAAGACCTCGATGCGATCCTGCAATGGGCGTTGGCTGCGAACACTGCGAAGGAAGCGGCGTCATGAGTACGGACCGCCGGACCGACGTGCTGTTTTACGTTCAACATCTTCTGGGAATTGGCCACCAGAAACGCGCTGCAACGCTGGCCCGCGCCCTGGAGCGCCAGGGGTTGAAGGTGACCTTCGTGTCTGGCGGGATGGCCGTTCCGGGGCTTGATACAGGCGATGCAAACTTCGTCCAGCTTCCGCCCCTCCGCGCCGAGGACATTTATTTCCGCCGTCTGGTTGATGAAAACGGAAACGAGGCCGACGAGGCGTTCAAATCGGCCCGGAGAGACCGGCTGATAGCGTTGTTCGAGGCGGAACGCCCGCGCGCCCTTTTGATCGAGATGTTTCCCTTCGGCCGCCGCCAGATGCGCTTCGAACTACGACCGCTTTTGGAAGCTGCGCAGGCGACCGAGCCTCGCCCCCTGATCCTCTCTTCAGTGCGCGATATCCTGGTGGAGCCGCCGAAACAAGAACGCATTGCCGAGATGATCGACTGGATGAAGCGGGTCTTCGATTTCGCCCTTGTGCACGGCGATCCAAAGCTGATTCCCTTCGACGAGACCTTTCCGCCGATGGAAGAGATCTCCGACCAAGTTGTCTATACAGGTTACGTTGTCGACGAATCTGTCGATCGGCCCCCTCATCCAAATGACGGAATCGACGAGATACTGGTCTCAACCGGCGGCGGCGCGGTCAGTGAAGCCCTGGTGACCGCAGCGCTTAACGCAAGCCAGAGACTGCCCGAAAACCTGGCGCAGCTCAGGGATTATCGCTGGCGTATCCTGATCGGTCACAGCCTGCCAGAGACTGAATTTCAGGCCTTCCAGGCGCAGGCTCCCGATAACGTCATCGTACAGCGTTCACGTCCGGACTTTACCTCGCTGCTGCCAAACTGCCGTCTTTCCATCAGCCAGGGCGGCTACAATACGGTCATGGAGGTCCTGCGGGCCGGCTGCCCCAGGGTCATCGTGCCTTATTCCGGCGGGTTGGAGACCGAGCAAACCCTGCGGGCACGGCTGCTGGCGGCACGCGGCGCCCTGACCCTGGTCGAGGAGCAAAACCTGACGGCGGACAGCCTGCTTCAGGCTATCGCAGCGGAACTTGGCCGCAGTGATAGCCAAAACCTGGAGCTCAATACCGATGGCGCCGCAAATACGGCAGAACGGATCAGCATGTTGCTCACCGCCCACGAAAGCGGACAAGCCGGCGGAGAAAAGCAGTGACTCTGCTGTTCATTCTCCGGCACGGCGTCACTTCCTGGAACACCGAGGGTCGGATTCAGGGACACAGCGACATCGGCTTATCGGAGGAAGCCCGCCAGGAAATCCCGACCTGGCAGCTACCTGAAGAAGCGCGCAATGGGCTCTGGTTGACCTCCCCTTTGCTGCGTGCCCGGGAAACTGCGGCGCTTTTGGGCTACCCGGATGCCCAGATCGAAGACCGGCTCCGAGAGATGCACTGGGGGCAATGGGAAGGCTGGCGTCTGGCGGACCTGCGCCAAAAACTGGGAGACATCATGGTCAAGCACGAGGCAAAGGGGCTGGATCTGCAGCCGCCGGGGGGCGAAAGCCCGCGCGAGGTGCAGGACCGGCTTAAACCCTTGCTTGCCGATTTGGCCGGGAACAAGAGGACGGTCATCGCCGTAAGCCATAAGGGCGTGATGCGGGCGCTCTATGCCCTTGCCAGCAATTGGGACATGACCGGAAAGCCACCGACCAAGCTTCGCAACAACTGCTGTCATGCTTTTCGCTTGTCTGCGGACGGCAGCCCCGGGGTGGAGTGCCTTAACATTCCTTTGAGTGGCGGATAAGCCGATGCCGCAGGAAAAAAGCGCCGACGTCCTCTTCTATGTGCAGCATCTTTTGGGTATCGGCCATCTGCGACGCGCCTCTGTTCTGGCAAGAGCGCTGGATCGGGCAGGTCTGCGCGTGGTCTTCGTATCGGGCGGCCTGCCAGTGCCGGATACGGATGTCGGCGGTTGCGAATTCCAGCAGCTGCCACCGATTCGCACCCTGGATGAAAGCTTCAGCACACTGGTTGATGAATCAGGCCGGGAACTGACCGAACAAGACAAAGACGTTAGACGCGATCTGCTGTTAGACCTTTTGAAACGGCATAAGCCAAAGGTTCTGCTCTTCGAAATGTTCCCTTTCGGTCGCAGACAGATGCGTTTTGAGCTGCTGCCGTTGCTGGAAGCCGCCAAGGAGATGACTGCGCCGCCACAGGTCATCTGCTCTCTGCGTGACGTGCTGACCACCCACAAGAAACCCGGTAAGACTGAATGGATCCTCGATGCGGTCGAGCGCTACTTCGACCTGGTGCTGGTTCATGGAGATCCGGATTTCATCCCGTTGGAACGATCTTTTCCTGCGACTGCCGGTTTTCAGGACAAAATTCGCTACACTGGTTATGTGCTGGAGAAGCAGGGAACGTCGATGACCGACGCAAGTCGTCGGGATGGCGAAGTCATCGTATCTGCTGGGGGTGGAGCGGTCGCGGCGCCCCTGATCGAAGCTGCCCTGGCTGCCCGGGCGCAAAGTTCCCTGTCAGCCGTTCCTTGGCGGCTCCTCGCAGGCCCCAACCTGACCGAAGAACGTTTTCGAAACCTGCAACAATCCTGTCGCGAAGGTGTGACCCTGGAACGCGTACGGCCCGATTTCACCGAGCTGCTCGCCCGCGCGCCCCTGTCGATCAGTCAGGCCGGCTATAACACGGTGATGGACATCTTGGCGGCCGGTGTTCCCTCAATTCTGGTTCCCTTTGCAGCAACGCAGCAAACCGAGCAGGCGCTGCGCGCGCAATTCCTGGCCGAGCGGGGCGCAGCGACCGTCCTTTCGGAAGACCGGCTGAACCCGGAAAACCTGGCTGCCGCCATCGAAACAGCTCTGGACAAACCTCCGCCAAGCGACATGCTGGAGCAATTGAGCGTCGACGGCGCAGCGAGGACGGCGGAAGTGGTACGGACAGCGGTGGAATCTGCGAAAGGCAGTCTGGCGTCATGACCGGCTGGGACGATCTGACCGAGGAGCTGGATCTCTGGCGGGTGGCGGGCCGGGTCGCCAGCTTTTGGTGGCGCGATGACGACGCGGTGGCGCCGAGCGAATCCCTGGAACGGCTGGCGGATCTATCTAAACGCCACAGTGCCAATCTGGCGCTCGCGGTCATTCCAGAATCCTGCGAGGAAGCCCTCGCGCCAACATTGGAAGGCTATGCGGAGACTTCGAGAACACGGATCGAAGTCATCCAGCACGGCATCGCCCACCAGAACCTCGCGGCGGAGGGTGAAAAAAAGACGGAACTCACAGCTACCGCTTCTTTGGATGACACGATGGCCCGCTTGCGCGCCGGCCGCGAGAGGCTTGCCAGCCTCTTCGGACCGCTCTTTGTGCCGGTTCTTGTGCCGCCCTGGAACCGGATCGCGCCGGAACTCATCCCCCGGCTACCAAGCTTTGGTTTTATCGGGTTATCGACATACAAGATCAGAAGTGAGCGGCACCCCGCATCAGGCCTTCTGCAGATCAACACCCATGCGGATCTCATGCGCTGGCGCCCGGAGCGCGGTTTCATGGGCGAGAGCGAGGTTCTGACACTCCTGAAGACGCATCTTGTCACAAGGCGAAAAGCTCTAGTCGATCCCCACTATCCCCCAAGCGTAAGCGATGAGCCGACCGGAATTCTCACCCATCATCTTGTCCACGACGAGGAGACCTGGCGCTTTCTCGACAATCTGCTCGACACCTTGAGGCGGCATCCGGCAACTAAGTTGCTTGCACCTTCCGAAGCATTTTTCCATGCTGAGGCCAAGGACGGGACGTGAGAGCCCGCTGGGAACAGGACATAAGGCGCGCGGGATGCGACAGCACCCGTGCAAACGGGGTAAAACCAGAGCAGCCGACGCGGAAAGGCAGGGTGTGACCGTCTATCGTTACCCCGTCAAATCAGTTATTGGCGACTATCTGCGCGCCGCGGCAGGATTGATCCTGGCGCTTGGCGTATTGCTGTCTGGTCCCCTGCCCTGGTTCGTCACCTTGATTTTCGCGGCATTGACCTTGCTGTTTCTGGTCTTCGGTCTGCGCACACTGCAGCGGCAATTCCTCGAGGTTTGGCTGGATGAGCGCGGGATCGCGACTCAGGTCCGGCCGACGAAAGGGTCAGGCTCAGAAGGCTATTTTCCCCGCCGCCTTGCCTGGGAAGAGTTGAGCGAAATCAAACTGCGCTACTTCGGTGCCCGGCGAAAACTTCAGAAGGGCGAGGGCGGCAGCGGCTTCATGCAGCTCACTTTGTCAAGCAACGGCAACTCAAAGACCTCAATGTCATTCGAATCTTCTTTGGAGGGCTTTTCAGCTATTACCGAACGGGCAGCGCAAGCGGCCCGCAGCATCAATCTCGGTGTCGATCCGGCAACAGCAGGCAATCTGTTGACACTTGGAATCAATATTGACGCCGAAGGCCTTGGTGAGTCAGAGCCGTGAAGCTTTCGCGACAATTACACCTTGAAGTGACGCCGCCATCGACTTCGGATAGTCTGCGGCCGGATTCGAGCGTAGAGGCCTCAGCGACGCTTAGGTCTGGTGAAAAACAAGGGGTATTGAGGGGGTTTGGCCTTGAGTGACCGAGACCAGGGATTGCAAGACGATCTTCTGCGGGTTCAGAACCTGCGGATCGCCTTTTCCCTGCCTGAAGGCAAGCTGGAAGCGGTGCGCGGGGTCTCTTTCCGCATCGCCCGCGGCTCCACAGTGGCCCTGGTTGGCGAGTCCGGGTCAGGCAAGTCCGTCGTCAGTCAGGCGATTATGGGCATTTTGCCCAAGTCGGCCGGCATCGAAGGCGGGCAGATCCTCTTTGCGGATCCTAACAAAGGCGGCGCCGTTACGGATATCGCTGCCCTGCCACCTGATTCAGGCGCTATGCGCGATATCCGCGGCAGTCGCATCTCCATCGTTTTTCAAGAGCCCATGACCTCGCTTTCGGCGGTCTATACCGTCGGGAACCAGATCGGCGAAGCCTTGCACCTGCACCAGAATGTAAGCGGCGTGCAGGGACGCGAGATGGTCATCGATATCCTGCGTCTGGTCGGCTTCCCCAATCCAGCGCGTGCCTACGACACCTACCCCTTCGAGCTTTCCGGCGGGCTGCGCCAGCGCGCCGTCATTGCCATGGCGCTGGTCTGCCGCCCCGCCCTGCTGATCGCCGACGAACCCACCACGGCGTTGGATGTGACCATCCAGGCGCAGATCCTGAAGCTGATCAAGGATCTGCAAAGCGAACTGAACATGTCTGTCCTCATGATCACGCACGATCTGGGGGTTGTCGCCAACGTGGCGGACGAAGTGGTCGTGATGTACCACGGCGAGGTCATGGAACGGGGCAATCTGAGCGAAATCTACGGCGATCCCCGCCATCCTTATCTCAAAGCGTTGCTACATGCCGTGCCACGCTTCGATATGGAGCCCGGCGAACGCCTGCAGCCGATCCGGGAAATCAAGCACGACAGCGGCGTCAATCTGGGCGAAGGCATGAAGCCTTGGCCCGAGGACCCCGATGAGCCGCCCCTGCTGCAGATCGAACATATTTCCAAGACCTATAACACCCGCAAAGGCGGTTTCTTCAAGCCAAGCGAAGAAACCAAGGTTCTGGCGGTCGACGATGTCAGCTTCGCGGTCAAACGCGGAGAATGTCTGGGCCTGGTGGGTGAGAGCGGCTGCGGCAAGACAACGCTTTCCAAGATCATCATGCGGGCGGCATCGCCGGACGGCGGAGAGGTGACATTCAACGATCGGGGCAAATCCGTCGACGTTTTGGCGCTGGAAGGCAAGGAACTGGTCGATTTCCGGAAACGGATACAATTCGTTTTCCAGGACCCCTTCTCTTCCCTAAATCCCCGCATGACGGTTTTCGAGCTGATCAGCGAACCCCTGGTCATCCATGGCATGAGCAATCCGGCCGAGCGCGCCGAGTTGGTCAAGGAACTGATGCGGGTGGTCGGTCTGGATGTCCGTTACCTTCAGCGCTATCCCCACAGTTTCTCCGGCGGTCAGCGTCAGCGTATCGGTATCGCCCGCGCGCTCGCGCTCAAACCCGATCTGCTGATCTGCGACGAGCCAGTCTCGGCACTGGACGTCTCGATCCAGGCTCAGGTTCTCAACCTCTTGAAGGACCTGCAGGAATCGCTGGGTCTGACCTATATCTTCATTAGCCATAACCTGGCCGTGGTCGATTATATCGCCGACCGCATCGCGGTGATGTGCCGCGGGCGCCTGGTTGAGCTGGCGCCTCGGGAATTGCTGTTTCGCAATCCGACCCACCCCTATACGCAGGCATTGTTATCGGCTGTTCCAGAGCCCGATCCGGCCCAGCGCCTGGATCTCACCGCCCTGATGGAGGGGCGCGCCTCGAACCCGGAAACCTGGCCCTATCCCTTTACCATCGACGGCCACAGCGAAATGGACATGATCGATCTGGGCGGCGGCCACTTCGTACGGGCACAACCGGCGGCCGACAGCGATCTGCGCGCAGCGGCGGGGGCCTGACACATGCTGGGTTACACCGTCCGCCGCATCCTCACGATGATCCCCACTCTGCTGGCGATCAGCTTCATCATTTTCGTCATCATCCAGCTGCCGCCCGGCGACTATCTGGAGACTGAGATCGCGGAAATGCAGGCCCAGGGCGAGGCCGTCGATCAGGAAAAGATCGAATATCTGCGCCGCGAGTACGGCCTGGATAAGCCTTTCATAGAACAGTACGCGGTCTGGGTTTTCGGCCTGCTGCAGGGCGATCTGGGCTTTTCCTTCGAACACCAGCTGCCGGTCAACGAGGTGATCGGTGATCGGCTTTGGTTGACCTTCCTTGTGGCGCTCTCGACCATCCTCTTCACCTATGCCGTCGCCTTTCCGATCGGGATCTATTCCGCGGTCCGCCAATACAGCGTCGGCGACTATGTCCTGACCTTCGTCGGCTTCCTGGGGCTGGCTACGCCTAACTTCTTGCTGGCGTTGGTGCTGCTTTACTTCGCCAATCTCTGGTTCGGCACCTCGATTGGCGGCCTGATGGACCCCAAATACATCGACCACCCCTGGACCTGGGGTAAGGTCAGCTCGATCCTGGAGCACCTCTGGATCCCGGTTATCGTCATCGGCACCTCCGGGACCGCCGCCATGATCCGTCGCCTGCGCGCAAACCTGCTGGACGAGTTGCAGAAACAGTATGTTGTGACCGCCCGAGCCAAAGGTCTTTCGCCGCTCAAGGTGCTGCTGAAGTACCCTCTGCGCATGGCCGTAAATCCCTTCATCGCCGATATCGGCAATGTTCTGCCCCAGCTCATCTCCGGTGCGGTCCTGGTCTCGGTGGTGCTCAGCCTGGAGACCACGGGCCCTATGCTGGTTCGGGCGCTGCAAAGCCAAGATATGTTCCTTGCCGGGTCCTTTCTGATGTTTGAAGCCAGCCTGGTGGTGATCGGCGTGTTTTTGTCCGATCTGGCGCTGGCCGTTCTCGATCCGCGTATCCGGCTCGGCGGAGGGGCCACGAAATGACCGACCAGACTCTGCCACCGCAAAATTCCGGACCAGGCCAGGACAGAAACCCAGCCGAGCAGGTCACCGGGCATTTCGTCAATCCGGCGCCCTTCGATCCCCATTCGGTCGCGGCCCTCACGCCCGAGCAGGAACGCTACTACCTGGCGTCGCAGTGGCAGATCATGTGGTGGAAGTTCAAGCGCCACCGCCTGGCCTACTATTCGGGGATCGTTCTGATTTGCATGTATTTCGTCGCGGCGATCTGCGAAATCGTCGCGCCCTACAGCCTGCACAGCCGCCACATCGACTTCATCCACGCCCCGCCGCAAGCCGTCCACCTTTTCCACGAGGGTGAGTTTATCGGGCCCTTCGTTTACGGCTTCGATTACAACCTCAACATGGAGAATCTGCGGCGCGAGTACACGCCAAACCCCGAAAAAATCGACAGGCTGCGCTTTTTCTGCAGCGGGGAAAGCTACAAGTTCTGGGGTCTGATTGAGGCGGACTTCCACTTGGTTTGTCCCGCCGAGAACGGCACAGCCTTTTTCTGGGGCACGGACCGTTTGGGCCGCGATCTGCTCAGCCGGATTTTCTACGGGTCGCGCATTTCCCTGACCATCGGCCTGATCGGTGTGGCGATCAGCTTTGTCCTCGGCACCATCATCGGCGGCATCGCGGGGTACTATGGCGGCTGGGTCGACAACGTGGTCCAGCGCACCATCGAGATCTTCAAATCTTTCCCCGAACTGCCGCTTTTCATGACCCTCTCGGCGCTGCTGCCAGTCAGCTGGAGCCCGATCGGGGTTTTCTTCGGAATCTCAGTGATCCTGGGCCTGCTCGACTGGCCCGGCCTGGCTCGCGCTGTGCGCTCTAAGCTGCTCAGCCTGCGTGAAGAAGATTTCTGCACCGCAGCCCAGCTCATGGGCGCATCGCCCAAACGCATTATCGGCCGGCACCTGTTGCCCAGCTTCGCCAGCCATCTCATCGCTTCGGCAACTCTGGCGATCCCAACCATGATCCTGGGCGAGACCGCACTTTCCTTCTTAGGTCTCGGCCTACGCCCACCCATCACTTCCTGGGGTGTGCTGCTGAACGAAGCGCAGAATATCAACGTCGTCGCGCTCTATCCCTGGCTGATGCTACCGGTCCAACCGGTGATCTTGGTGATCTTGGCCTTCAACTTCCTGGGTGACGGCCTGCGCGACGCCGCGGATCCTTACAAGTGACGACAATGTCCAGTTTGGCAGATGTCGAATTCAGGAGCGAAGCGCTATTGTTTCGGTTTAGAAACGTTCGACAATTTATTTGCAAATTCAATGTCGTAGTTTCCGCGATCCTGGTTTGCTCTCTGTATGCCCAGCCAGTCCTGAGCCAGGATTCGCCGCCTGTCGGAATTGGCGGCTTTCATTACCAATACCATTCAGAGAATCACGTTCACATGAACGTCTGCCAGGCTGAGGAATGTGTCCCCGGTTCGAAGGTCAGCTACATCCTCTACCCACCAGAAAAAGACCCCGACTTCGACGAGTACAAGCAGTCTCAAAAGCAGGTTCTCTCTCTTTTGAAAAATCGGGCACCAAAAGACATGGCAATTATCATGTCGGAGCCTGAAATGAGTCAGGATGAGATTTTCACCATCTTTTCGAGCTTTCGGGAAGCCAGATCGGCAGATGGGCGGCAACTCTTCACCAAATCCAGCGTGATCTACACCGACTATGCAACGATTTCCCTGATTAGCTCGTCTGAAGACAAGGAAGCTGTCGAGGTAAACTCCGCCGGATTTACGGTTGGCTTGATCACCTTGAGTCAGGCCCAGCTTAGGGGCGGAGAATAGCACCGGCGCCTGACGCGACCGATGCCACGCATCAACCCTTAGGCTCGACCATGTAATCTTCGACGGCGATTTCCTCCCGCCCGAAGTCGTAGACCCGAAAGGGATGCGGTGCCTCGCAAAAGGCCGGCGGTCCTGAGTAGAGAACCCCACCTTCTCTCTTCAAAATCCCCGGATGATAGTGCCCCGACAGGACGGCCCGGACATGCCCGGAGGCTTCGAGCTGCGCCTTCATCTCGCCCGCGTTCTCGTATTCATAACGCCAGCCTTTGTAGGTCGTCGGCGGATCGGTGATGTAATGTTGAACATGGATTTGGGGCAAATCCGGCTCTGACTGAGTGACCGCCGCATTGAAAAGCGCACGTCGGGCCCCGGTTCGCCGCGGCTGCCGGTCCGAGCCAAGCTCATCCCAGAAGCAGAAAAACCTCAGACCGCCAGCCTCGGCGATCTCGCCCGCCTCCGGAAAGACCTTGCCAAACAAGGGCTCGTGATCGTGATTGCCGGGACAAAGCACGAAGGGAACACCGGTTCCCCTCAACCATTCGCGGACTAGAAGGTAGTCCCGCTCGACTTTGAGCAGCCAGTCATCGCAACTCCGGTCATCCGGACTGCCTCCGGCGATCACCTCGTCCGGAACATCCAGTAAATCGCCGGAAATCACCATAACCTCGGGCTTCAGTTCCGGCAGGCGGCGGGCAAGAGCTTTTAGCACCGCCGGCATCTCGCGCGACAACCGAACAGGCAGTCCCGCCGAACCCGGTTGGTGATGCCGCAGGTGCAGATCCGTTAGGTGCAGGATGCGTGTCATAGCTCTGGCGAACGCGTCACTTTTCCTGGAGCGCCAGCCTAGCGCCCAGCCCCAGGTAGATGCCGCCAACGACCTTGCCCTGCCAACGCAAGACCACCGGATTGCGCCGCAGGAAGCTCCCCAGCCAACCGGCGCCGAAAGCCACAACCACGGTGCTCAACAATCCCATCAAAACAAAGAGCACACCCAGGATCGCAAGCTGCAGGGCAACTTCCCCGTTTTCCGGCCGAACGAACTGGGGCAGAAAGGCCAGGAAGAAAAGCGCCGACTTCGGATTGAGAACCTCGGCCAAAACGGCCTGCCGCAGGGCTTGCGCGGACGACAGGTCATTCGATCCCACAGCCAGACTGGTCTGAGGTTTCTCCAAAATCGCCCGGATCCCGAGATACACCAGATAGGCCGCCCCGAGATACTTGATCAGGTTAAAGAGGAAGGCCGAGGTCAAAATGATCGCCGAGAGCCCGAGCACCGCCATCGCGGTATGGATCAGATCCCCGATCGCGATACCGGCGCCGGTTGCCAGCCCGATCCTCGTGCCCGAGGCCGTGGCTCGGGCAAGCGTCAGGATCACGGCGGGACCGGGAATAAACACGAAGCCCAAAAGGACGATGAGATAGGTGATAAGTGTCGTCTGGTCGATCAACGGCGTTTCTCCCTGCGAAATCCCAACGTTATCTGGCGTTCAGGCGGTGGCTTACACCAAGTGTATCGCCTCCGCTCCGAAGTCGCAGCAGGACTTGAGCTTCTCTTGCAACAAACCAGCTTGAGACCTACGCGGGGATCAGCCGGAGCGTACTTGCGCCGCCATCCACGGCGACAATCTGGCCGTTTATAAAACTCGCCTCGTCGGAAGAGAGCATGGCGGCTGCCCGCGCCGCCTCTTCGACCTGGGCCACACGGCGGCTGGGTGTCGCCGCTGTCCAACCGCTTCTGGTACAGGGATCCGGGGTCATTCCACCCTCAAGCGCACCTGGCGCCAGGACGTTCACCCGAATGCGATACTTGGCAAGCTCGGCCGCCATCACCCGCGCCAACGCCGCAACACCACCCTTCGAAGCCGCGTAGGCGCCGCGATTGGGAACGCCCACCTGTCCGTGAATGGAGGTGACAAGCACAATCCTGCCGCCACGATCCTTCATTTTTTCGGCAACAGCCTGTGCAACGTGGAACGCACCCATAAGATTGACGTTCAAATGCTCCCGCATTTCATCCGCAGAAATCTCCAAAAAGGCGTTTGTGCGCAGAAGACCGACCGTGTGAATCAAGACATCGAGCCTACCGAGCCGCGCCTCTGCCGTTGCGATCGCGGCTCGGGTGGATTCGGCGTCGGTCACATCCAGCGGGATAAAGTCCGATGGCGCCGTGTCTGGCGCAACACGGTCGAGGCACAGAACCCTGTCACCACGCTTTCGCAGCAAACGCAGGATCTCCGCGCCGAGATGCCCGGCACCGCCGACAACTATCGATCTTACCGCACCGCGTTCCATTCTAGACCCCGGCCGGCGGCAAAAATCTGAAGGGAAAAATCATGATCGGGTGTTTCCTGAACTTTCGAAGAAGGAATCTAAGATGCTAAAATCATATTATGATTTGCTTTTTGTATTATCGTACAGGCCTCATTTCCAGGATTTTCGACCATATTGACAGACATTTTACAGAATCATAATATATTTTTGATCACGCATCAGGGAAAGCGCGCAGGTGTCACCGAAACAGTCTTCAGTCATTGCCGGCCTTTCCAATCGCCTGCGCCGGGATATTTCGCTGGGTCTCATCCGCCCGGGTGAAAAGCTGAATATCGAAGCGCTCAAGCGGGAACACAAAGTCTCTCATCCTTCAGTCAGAGAGGCCTTGTCGCTTCTCGTCGGCGAAGGTTATGTCGCCTCCGAAGATCAAAAGGGCTTCCGCGTCCTGGAAAGCTCCGTCGAAGAACAACGGGATGTCACGCGTGTCCGCGCCGAGTTGGAATGCCTGGCATTCGGCTGGTCGCTGGCCAATGCCACCACGGACTGGCGCGCATCCGTGGTCGCCGCGCACCACGCCCTGACCGAGGTCGAGACCGAGCTGGCGAAAGACCCAGTGGCCTACGCACTGGAATGGGATGAGCGGAACCGGAACTTTCATTTCACGATCTTGGCGAATTGCGGGTCTCCCAAACTTATAGAAATCATCGCCGCGCAATACGATCTCAGCCGCCGCTACCGTCTGCGGGCTCACTCAAATCGTCTGCGGGCAATGGACCGGGCAGAGTGGATCGACAAGAGTTCCGCCGAACATCTTCAGTTGAAAGACGCCGCGCTCGCAGGCGACATCGCACGGGGCATTCAAATTCTCAAAACCCACATCAACAAGGCAGCGGCAGATGTTTCCGCTGTGTTAATCCCGATGGAAACGTGCAATTAACAGAACACTAGATTCGCAGTGCGTTTCGATAACCATGCTTCCTGACAACGAATACCAAGACCTATACAGGAGAGGACTATGAAACAGTTGTTTAAGTCGGCAGCCCTGGGGCTGATGCTCGCCGCGGGCGCGGGCGGCGTTTCGCTCGCACAAGACTTAAAGTTTTTCACCATCGGAACTGGCGGTACAGCCTACACCTACTATCCCGTCGGCGGTGTGATCGCCAACGCGATCTCCAAACCCCCGGGATCACGCGAATGCGGCAAGGGCGGCAGCTGCGGCGTCGACAACCTGATCGCGTCGGCGGTTTCCTCCCGCGGCTCCGTGGATAACGTGAACGCCATCATCTCAGGTCTGCGCAACTCCGGTTTCGCGCAGTCGGACGTGGCTTACTGGGCTTACACCGGCACAGGCACCATGGAAGGCAAGGAGCCCGCAAAGGATCTGCGGACCATCGCAGCCCTCTTCGAAGAGCACATCCACCTCGTGGCGCTGGCCGACAGCGGGATTAATTCCGTGGCTGACCTGAAGGGCAAGCGCGTGTCGCTGGACGAGCCCGGATCGGGCACCTACGTGGACGCCAACCTGATCCTCGACGCTAACGGCCTGTCGGTCGATGACGTCACGGCCGAGGCCCTGAAAGGCAATGCAGCCTCGGAGGCTCTGCGCAACGGCAAGATCGACGCCTTTTTCGTTGTCGCGGGCTATCCGACCGGTTCTCTGGTTGAGCTGGCCTCTGCGGCCGATATCAAGCTGGTGCCGATCGACGGCGACGGCGCCAAAGCGCTGACCGAGAAGTACGGTTTCTTCTCCTCCAGCGACATTCCCGCAGGCACCTACCAGGGCGTTGACCAGACCGCGACTGTGGCGGTCGGCGCTCAGTGGTTCACTTCCGCAAAAGAGGACGATGACCTGATCTACAACATCACCAAAGCTTTGTGGAACAAGGAAAGCCGCAAGCTGCTGGATGTCGGTCACGCCAAGGGCAAGACCATCACGGCTGAAACCGCCCTTTCCGGCGTCGGTGTGCCCCTTCATCCGGGTGCCGAGCGCTTCTACAAGGAAGCCGGGCTGATCAAGTAATTTACTTGGTTTTCGGGACCCGGGCGCAGCAGAACAGAACGCGCCCGGGTCCTTTTTTATATTTGAGGGGAAGCGGGGGAAAAGATGGCTGACGAACGGCTGACAGAAGAGCAGCTGCAGGAACTCGAGCGGCGCTACGACCCCGAGACTGCCTTTCGCGCGACCGGCAAAAACCTGGCCATTGCCGTCTCGATCGCGCTGGTGGCCATGTCGGCTTATCACTTTTACGCCTCCGGTTTCGGTCTGATCCGGGAACTCCTCCATCGTGGCATCCACCTGGCCTTTGTCCTGAGCCTGGTATTTCTGCTCTTCGGGATCCGCAGAACCGCTTCCACGGACCCTGCGCCCAAGGCCTGGTACCGTTTTGACGGCGTGGCCGTTCCAGATCTGATCTTTGCCGCGCTCGCCGTCGTTGCGGCGCTGTATCTGCCCTTGCTCCCTCCCGAAGTCGTGGCGGCTCGGGTCGGTAATCCCTCGGAATTCGACGTCTTCATGGGCAGCGGCCTGCTGCTCCTGACGTTAGAGGCCGCGCGTCGCTCTGTGGGACCGACCCTGCCCATCATCGGCATCATCTTCATCCTCTTTGCCTTATTCGGACCCTATGCCCCCGGCGCGCTGAAACACGGCGGCACCAGCTGGCTCGGTCTGATCAACCATCTCTACATGACCAACCAGGGCATATATGGCGTCGCCATCGGCGTGATGGCGCAATATGTGTTCCTTTTCATCCTCTTTGGGGTCCTGGCCACGCGCATCGGCCTGGGTCAGCTTTTCATCGATCTGGCTATGGTTATCGCCGGACGCTATTCCGGCGGCCCGGCAAAGGTGGCGATCTTTTCCTCCGCCTTTATGGGCACGATTTCCGGATCCTCCATCGCCAACACCGTCACCACCGGCGCCCTGACCATTCCCGCCATGAAGCGCATCGGCTACCCGCCGCACTTTTCAGGCGCCGTGGAGGCGACGGCTTCGACGGGTGGCCAGATCACACCGCCGATTCTGGGCGCGGCCGCCTTTATCATGGTGGAATATCTCGAAATTCCGTTGCGCGATGTTTTGGCGGCCGCTCTCTTCCCTGCCCTGCTGCACTATTTCGGAATCTTCGTGATGGTGCATCTGGAGGCGCGGAAGCTTGGGCTGCGCGGCCTCGCCTCCGATGAGCTGCCGAAGGCGGCGATCGTCCTGCGTCAGCACTGGCTTTCGATCATTCCGCTGGCCATCCTGGTTTATCTGATTCTCTCAGGGCGCACGCCTGATTTCGCCGCCGTTTACGGCATCATCGCCTGCGTGGTGGTTGGCTTTCTTAACCCGGTCAACCGCCTGACGATCCCCGATCTCTGGAATGCCCTGGCCGCCGGCGCGAAGAGTACGCTGGCCGTAGGCGCTGCCGCGGCGACGGTCGGCATCGTGGTCGGCGTCGTCACGCTCACGGGTGTCGGCTTCCGCCTCGGCTTCGTGGTGGTCCAGACCGCCAACGATCTAGGCGCGACCATCAGTCAGATCTGGCCTCTGTCGTATTTCACGATCACCCAATGGGCGCTGTTCTTCTCGCTGATTTTGATTGCGATTGCCTGCATCATCATGGGCGCCGGCATTCCGACGACCGCGACCTACATCATCCTGGTCGCCGTGGCCGCCCCGGCCCTCGCCCAGCTTCAGGTCGAGCCGCTGGTCGCGCACTTCTTCGTCTTTTACTACGGGGTTCTCGCCGACATAACGCCGCCGGTGGCGCTGGCGGCCTACGCGGCGGCGGGTATTGCGGGGTCTAACCCCTTCAAAACCGGCAATACGGCCTTCCGCCTGGGTATCGCAAAGGCCCTGGTGCCCTTTGTGTTTGTCTACTCGCCAGCCCTGCTGTTGGTCGCGGATGGTTTCACCTGGGCCGCTTTCACGGTCACCTTGGCCGGGGCAATGCTCGGTATCGCATCTCTCGGTGTCGCCTTCTCAGGCTTCCTTTTGGCGCCGCTGACCCGATGGGAGCGCTGGTGGGTCGGACTGGTCTCCTTCCTCTTCATCGCACCCGGTCTCGTCACCATGGCGGTCGGACTGGCTCTGATGCTGCCGGTGCTGATCCTTCAACTGCGCCGGCGCGCGTCTTCGGAGGCCGGCTCCGCGTGATGGACAGGGATCATACCGACTTGAACTTGATGGCGATCAGCGCAGCCAGTTGAGGGATTGAGCAGTCGCGCGCGGCTTCTGCGTCTGCAAGATCCACGGAAAATAACTCGGCGATGATAGCCGCGGTCAAACCACAGTCGGAGTTGCAGTGGTGGTTGGCCAGGGTCTCCGCATGGAGTTCCCGGTCCACACCGCGGGTTCCCATTCTTCTCTTGTGAATGCTCTTGATACCGGCGCGCGTGCCTTCAATCGCACTGCCGATGATCGGGATCACCTTGGCGCTTTTGCGCACCATCTTTTTCTTCTTTTTCGCAATCACGAAAGGCAGGATCGTGTTCGCAATAGCCGAGTGTTTCGCGCTGCCGCCTGCGTTGCAGGCATAGGAGCCCGCGTTCGCCTGAATCTGCTCCAACGCCTTGATGTGCTTCTGAGTTTTGTAAGCAGATCTGGCGTTCAAAGCCGAATTGGTGAGTGTTAGCGCGGTGCTGGCGACCAGGATGCCAATCGGACCCGCCGCAAGCGTCGCGCCGGAGGCGACGGCCACCCAACCCACAGACGCGCCGGTGGCAACGCTCGTGCCGATAGCTGCACCGGTCACACCGACCCGAGCCGTCCCCTTGGCGATCTGCATCGCAGCCCTTCTCTTTGGGTTGGTGCCGAGCGTCGAGCTTGCCTTAGGTTTAACTCTTGGCGCGACCTGCTGAATCTGATGCCAACTTCCTCTGCGTTCGGATTGATCGTCGTCGTCCTCGTCTTCATCTTCGACTTCGGCGGTGACGACCAAATCTTCGATAATCGCGCTGATTTCGGGTTCTTCCGGCATGATCTCGTTACCCCCAAAAGACATGCAGTAAACGCCAGAATTGTATTTCACACCCGCATTAGTGGTTGTGACCGCTCCGTGACAAGCGCCATTCGCAAACACCCGCAGCGATGCCGGAAGCCGGTGCGCAAAAGAACGGTGCTTGGCAGAGAGTACGGCCCCTCGTCCGCACGGATATCGCTGGCCAAGAAAGGAAAGAGATCAGTTATGAATCGAAGAGATTCGGCTGTGACAGCCAAAGGCCTTAATCTGAAACGACCACCAGATCCAAGGGCTGCGCGACGCCATCGACATCTGCGGAGGGAAGCTGACGCTTCTCCTCAGCCGGAACATAGCCCTGCTCAAGAGCCAGACGGTAGGTCTCAGCATCGGCGATCAGGCGGGTACCGGCCGTTTTGTTGTACTTTTCCAACTTGGCCGAAAGGTTTACGGCATCGCCGATAACCGTGTATTCCAAGCGGGTTTCATCGCCGACTGCCCCAAAGAGAATCTGACCGGTTGCAACGGAACCGTTAACTTCCGGACAGTACTCATCTGCCGCCTGACGTTCCGAGCACCAACGCTGTGCAGCAGCGCCGACATCCTCAAGCGCGCGCATGGCATCCGCCGCAAAAGTCTCAGACGGGCTCGAGGCGCCGAAGGTTGCCATGATGCCGTCGCCCATGAACTTGTCGATGCTGCCACCGTGCTTTTGGATCAGAGGCACCATGCGTTGCTGATACTCGGCCAGTACGCCCATAACGACCGAGGGTTCGGCCTGACTGGCCAATCGGGTAAAACCGCGCATGTCCAGATTGACGATAGCTGCCTGGCGCATCTCGCCGCTGCCCGCAGCGATCCCGTGATCGGCCGCTGTGATCTTCGCAGCAATCTCCGGCGAGAAGAAGCGCGACAGCTCCTTGGCCGCAAGACCTTCGCTGACGGAACGAACCAGAAGCCCGCGGCCCCTGCGCAGTGCGACCGCCAGAATGATGGCCACCACGAGGATCGAGATGATCTTGTCGAATTCCGCTCCCAGCAGCACCGAATTGGAGGTCATATACTGCACGTAATCGCGGGTAATCATGGTATCGACGGGATCGACGGTGATCACGTAAACCAGTAAGAGCCCCCAGCCCGCGGCGGCAGCAAAGCCCGCGAGCAGCACGAAGCGCGCCTCAAAGCGCAGGGCACGCAGTGCAATGAAGATGAAGACATAGAGCAGCGTCGGCGCTTTCAGATAAAAGGAAGCCGGTTGCTCGTATTGCAGATGGAAGCTCCAGATCAGCACCATCAGCAAGGTCATGTCAAAAAAGACCGAGACGGCGAGAGACCAGGCGGGCAGCCGTGTCCGGTGCGACCAGATGATACGGATCACCGTCAGCAGCAGGTAGATAGCGAGCGCCCAGGGCACCGGCGCGAAAGCGGCATCGTCGGAAAAGACCTTTGGCGCGGCGAAGTACAGCGCTCCGAAAGTCAGCACCACCACCAGCTGGATCCAACTGATGAGGCGCTCCGTCGCGTCCTCCTGGTCGCGGATCGCCTGACTCACGCGCTCCGGCAGGACAGGCTCACTGGATTTGCGAAACCAATCTAAAATGCCCAAGTTTCTCGCCCGTCTCGCTACTTGCGCTCATTATCTAATGTGGGATGGCCCTATTTGAAACGCGATACAGCTGTCCTGCTGTCCCCGCATCCTTCGCCCCTGGTTGTTCCCGAGAGGCCGTCATCCCTATTATGTAGTATCAAATATAAACGACTACTTGATCACTTGCCGTCAGTTTGTCGTGACTCTTCGTGACCGAACTCACCGCGCCGTTTCACACCGACCGCATCGAAGACCAGGCGCGAGCCAGGAGACGGCCGCATTACGCCACGGCATCACAGATCTTGCGCAACCAAAACGCGGATTCGATCGCTTCATCAGGCTTCTCCAGTCCACCTACCGCCGAGGACGCAACCGCCTCAGGCATACGGGTAACCGCGAAATGGCTTGCGAAAACAACCTCCCAACCGCCGGACCCAAGCATCGGAATGACCCCTTGTTGCTCGTTATAGCCACGCCAATCCCAGGCCGCCGGATAGTCATCCGGCAGAAAGACGTCGTGAACCTGAACGAGCACGCCAGCCGGTAAGGCCGGCAGGATCTGACCGAAAAGAAGATCCACGTCGCTGCCGGGCATCAGGATATGGCTGGAGTCGATCATCAGGAAATCGCCAGCTTCCAAGGCGGCAAAAGCCTCCGTGCCCGCTTCATGCAGAGTTTTACGGATCAGCGTGATGGGCAGCGATCCCAAATCCGCCCGTGGGGCCGGATCGATCGCGGTCACCTGGGTCTGCAGGCCGCCATCGGCAATGGCACGAGCAACAAAGCGCGTGGAGTGGCCAGATCCCACCTCGACGATCCGCTTGGGCGCATGACGCCGGATCAGACTGTAAGCCGCGGCGGCATCGAGACGCGGGAACCAGGACTGTCCCCAGCGCGGCTGGGGTGGCGGCGCCCCACCAATGCTGCCAAATTCCTCGGTATAAGCCTCCATGGCGGCCAAGAGCTCCGCGAAGACCTCCCGCCGCCGCTCCAGCAGGGTCTCGATCGGCGCATAACTGGGCCGTTCGCCCGGACCCGGCAAAGATTCCGCATAGCGGTAGGGAATGAAGAACCCGCGGCGCGCCACGTTCAACAGAGTCAGCAGCCCCAACCAAAGACGGCGGCGGCGCACGCGCCCCGAGAGTTTAATTTTCATGCTATTGGATGAAGCTTGGCGCGCGGTCACGGGCGCAGAACCATGCCTTCCTGCGCCACCACGGTTCCGGGCCGGGTGGTTTCGGCGTCCTTGGCGACCTGATCCATAAATTCATCGTCGTGCGCCGGATCATGATGGAACACCACCAGCTGTCCGACACCGGCGCGGTCGCACAAGCGCACACCTTCCTGCCAGGTCGAATGCCCCCAGCTCTTAAAGCGCGGGAACTCTTCATCCGTGTAGGTGCAGTCGTAGATCATGATGTCCGCACCTTCGATCAGCTCCAGCACATTGCGGTCCGGCTGGTCCTCGACATGCTCGGTATCCGTGACATAGCAGATCGATTTGCCTTCGTACTCGACCCGGTAGCCCGTCGCGCCATTGGGGTGATTGAGAGGTGCGGTCTTGATCTGCACCCCGGGCCGGGGCTCCAGAACATCACCGGAATAAAAATCGTGGAAGGTAACGTTGGCCGCAAAGATCTTAGGAGGTACCGGGAACAGCGGCGCCGTCATGAATTGACAGAGGACGTCGTGAAGACTGTGCTCGGGCTGCAAGTGGCCCGCCCAATAGCGGATCCGATTCCGTTTGTTGAAGTTCGGCTTGAAAAACGGCAGCCCAACGATGTGATCGTGATGCGTATGGGTCAGAAAGATATCGGCCTCGACCTGGGCCATGCAGCAGAGGTTTTCGCCAAACGGCCGCAAGCCCGTGCCCGCATCGAAGATCAGCACATGGTCTCCGCAACGAACCTCAAGGCAAGAGGTATTGCCGCCGTAACGCCTGTGGCTGTCGCCGGGACAGGAGATCGAGCCGCGCACTCCCCAGAAGCGGACGTAAAAATCGGAGTTTTCGGCCAATTCGACAGTCTTCCTTTCAGCCCTTAGTGTTATTTAGGCGACCGGAAGATGCATCCCAAGACAAATTTGGCAAAATTGTGGCAAGAGATGCTTCGGGCGGCAGGGGGCACCTCGGACTCGCGGCTGCCCCGTTGTCGCAGGAAAGAGCCGGTTCCGAAGGGTGTCGCATGGTCTTAAGCGCTTTGGATAGTGAGGCCCCGAGAGCCTTCTGAGGTCAGGGTACCAAGCGGTAGCCACCCGGCTCTGTTACCAGAATCTCAGCGTTCGAGGGATCGGCTTCGATCTTCTGGCGCAGGCGGTAAACATGGGTCTCCAGGGTGTGGGTAGTCACCCCGGCATTATAACCCCAGACCTCGTTCAAGAGGATATCGCGGCCGACAACCTTGCTGCCGTTGCGATAGAGGTACTTGAGGATCGAAGTTTCCTTTTCCGTCAGGCGAACCTTGCGCTGAGTTTCACCGTGGATCAGAACCTTGGCGCTGGGCCGGAAGGTGTAGGGGCCGATGGTGAAGACCGCGTCTTCGCTCTGCTCATGTTGCCGTAGCTGTGCCCGCAGTCGGGCCAACAGCACACCAAGACGGAAAGGCTTGGTCACGTAGTCGTTCGCGCCGGCATCCAGACCGAGAATGGTATCGGCATCGGACTCAGCAGCGGTCAGCATGATGACTGGCGATTTGACGCCGTTGCGTCTCAGCAAGCGGCAGACCTCCCGGCCGTCCATGTCGGGCAGTCCAACATCCAAGAGGATCGCATCGAAATGATCGTTTTTGGTGATATCGATTGCCGCGGCGCCGTTATCGACCTCAATGGTCTCAAACTCTTCGTGCAAGCGCAGTTGTTCGCCCAACGACTGGCGGAGCGGATCATCGTCATCCACCAGAAGAATTTTTTTACCGACCGCAGCCACCATGGATGACGCCCCTCTGTGTTCTTTTTCCTGAGATACCATTGCACGGAGCCCTGTTCAAGCAAGCGACGTCTTGGGCTTACGGTGATTCAGCTCTCGGTATCAGGACAGGAAATTTAATGCATAGGATTTCAGAACTGATTTGCTACCTGATAATCAACTATAGCGCCTTTCGGACGCACGGATTTGGGTTAAATGAGGTCACCCCTGCCTTAACTCAAGTGGTCGTACCAGAAGAAATCATATCGCAGACTGCTTGAAACAAGGGATGATGCCGGTCCGCGAGCCGATCTGCCGCCGAAAAATGATCGTCACCGACCAGATCTACCGTCCGGCAGGGCAAACCCTTCTGCCGCCATGCCGCCACATATTCGGCCTGTTGACGGATGAATTCTTTGGTTTCACCTGAACCCACGGCGCAGATCAGGGGCGCCGCCCGAGACGGCAAGCTGCGAAGCGGACTCTGCTGCGCCACGACCTCAGGCGCTATTTTCAGCTCATCCTGCTGAAAACTCGCCGCAACCGCGGCCAGATCGTAAACGCCGGACACTGAACAGCCGCCCTTGATAGCGTCCTCAGGCAAGCCCTGGTCCGCCGTCCAATCAGGATTCATCGCCATCGCCGCCAAATGCCCGCCGGCCGAGTGCCCAGCCACGTAAAAACGTGCGGGATCGAGGCTATAGTCGCCGGCGTTTCGCCATAACCAAGCAAGCCCGCGCCGGACCTGCGCCACCATCTCGGCAATATCGGCGCCCGGGGCGAGGTCGTAGTTGAGTGACGCGAAAGAAATACCGCGCTCGAGATAAGCCGGCGCCAGATAGCTGAAGTCACCCTTGTCGAGAGACTTCCAGTAACCACCGTGGATGAAAGCCAGCAAAGGCATACTCGCAGGCGGCTTTGCAGTATCGATCCGCTCTGGAAGGAAGAGATCCAGCTTCTGCCCTTCAGTCTCACCGAAAACGAGATCGATGTAACAATTATGGGTCTTTCTGACAGCCAGGGACTCTCTGGCCCAGCGATCGAAGTAGTGCTGATGATCCGGCCACCGGCCCCGGAGGTTCATTTCGTAGTCTAACGCTGCCTGGTCGTAATCCAGGAAAACCTTTTTCGTCATACGATCCTTCGAAAGCCCTTCATCGATGCTCCTCCCCGCCCGAGACCGGCTTGTTCTTAAGCCTGTGGCGAACCATGTTAAAAGCGTAAGCTACGGAACCGCAAACCATTCCCTGGCAGCAACTGCCTCTTGACCTGAGCCGCAGACGGTGACATGACGCCGGTGACTCCGTAAAGTGTCTGTAACTCTATAACCTGACGAATGAAGATGTCGGAATTGGCCGCACCGCAAACCAGTCTCGCCGCCAACGCGCTGCAGTCCGTCGAACGCGCCGTCGCCGACCTGCGCCGGGGTGCCTGCGTCGTCGTCTATACGGACGACGGTTTCGCGGCGCTGGTCCAGTCCGCCGAGACCCTCTGCGATGCGACCCTGGCGCAGCTGCGCGCGCTCGCGGCCGGGACTGGCGTCGGCGCGCACGCATCGCCACAGCTTCTTCTGACGGCCCGGCGGGCGGCAGCAATCGGTTTCGACGAGGCCAGGGCCTTGATCCCGGTCAACGGCGTGTTCGCCCTGTCCCTGGATGACGCGGCCATAGAAGCCAGTACGATCCAGTCTCTCGCGGATCCGACGGATGAGCCCGGGTATGACGTCGAGGTTCTGCGGCCGCGCACAACCAAAGCACCGGCGGCCTTGAGTGAAAGTGCTATCGACCTGGCAAAACTGGCGCGGCTTTTACCGGCAGCGATCCTTGCCCGCGTCACGCTCGATGGCGGCTCGGCAGCGAACAGCCAGGGCCTGCCCATCCAGGTCATCAAAGACTGGTCCGCCAGCCACGACCTTCTGACAGTCTCGGTGTCGGATATCGCGGATTACCGGCTTGAAGCGGCCCAGGCCCTCACAAAAGTGGCGGGGGCGCGCATTCCGCTGGATCACGCAGAGAACACGCGCGTCGTCGCCTTCCGGCCCAATGACGGCGGCATCGAACACCTGGCGATTGTCATCGGAGACCCGGACCCCGCCGCCCCCGTTTTGGCGCGCATGCATTCGGAGTGTTTCACCGGCGATCTGCTGGGCAGCCTGCGTTGCGATTGCGGCGATCAGCTGCGCGGGGCCATTCGCACCATGGGCGAAGCGGGATCCGGCATCCTGCTCTATCTCTCCCAAGAAGGACGCGGCATAGGCTTGATCAACAAGCTACGTGCCTACGAACTGCAGGATCGCGGCGCTGACACCGCCGAAGCCAACGAACAGCTGGGCTTCGATGCTGACGAGCGGATCTATCTTCCCGCTGCTGAGATGCTGCGCCAGCTTGGATTCAAACGGGTCCGTCTGCTGACCAACAACCCTCAGAAGGTCACCGCCCTCGCCCGTTGCGGGATCACCGTCGAAGATCGGGTTGCGCACCACTTTCCATCGAACGGTCACAATCGTTTCTATCTCGAAACGAAAGCCGCGCGGTTCGGCCATTACCTTTAAATTCCCCGGTTCATAGCGTACGAACGCGCGACTGTACGTACGTATTGACTTACGCAACATCCGCATTGCGCACGCGATCGTTTCGCTTGCGCAATAAAGCGATTTGACATACTGACCCATCACTCAGGTCGAGATGTCGTCCTTCAAGCCGAAGATCTCACGCCGGCCGGAAACACCTCGCAACTGGTGATGTCCCAGGGATGTCAATGCATGGGTCTGGCTATCCAAAGGCTCAGCAACACTGCTCGATATCAATAGGTTACGTCCAATTTGACCGCAAAGCTCCTCAATTCGGCTGGCCTCGTTCACGGCGGCACCGATCACCGTGAAATCGAGGCGAGCGGCGGCGCCGACGTTTCCGTACATGACTTTTCCCTGATGAAGCGCGATATCCAGCGCCATCGGGTGGTCCCCCGCAGCTTCCAATGCCCTATTCAGACTCCGGACCTGACGCAGCGCCTCGCAAGCCGCACGCAGGGCATCAGAACAAACCACTTCAAGCGTACGGCCTGCCTCGGGATCCAAAGCAAAGGTCGCTAAGAGGCCATCGCCGAGAAACTTAAGGACCTGACCACCATGCGCTTCCAGCGGCAGGACGATACAGTCGAAGTAAGAATTCAAGCGTTCGACAACTGCTTGCGTCGACAGGCGGTCCGCCGTCTTCGTGAAGTCGCGCAGATCTGCAAAGAGGACAACCGCGTCGATCGATTCCAGCGAACCGCGGTTTATCCGGCCGTGCAGAACCTGATGGCCCGCATCCTTGCCCAAGTACGCTTCGACAATGTTCACCGCAACCTCTTGAACCGAAACAGACTTCACGGACAGAGCAAGTGCAGGCAGGAACCCAAGGAGCCTATTCAAATCAGATTCACTGAAACCGCCGGGCCGATCAGTCGCGCAGGAAAAGAAGATCCCCTCCATCGTCTGGAAATCCTGTTGTTCGGCGAAACGCACGACAGTTGCCGCATAATCCGTGTAACCTGCGGCTCGCAACTCTTCGATGATTGGGAACCGCCTCTCAAGCGGGCGCCCATCGAGCTGACAGCGGAGATAATGAGCCCCTTCATGGACGAGGTAATAGATCGGGCTCGCGAGAAATTCTGCGGACTCGGTTTCTTGGTGAAGGTGTAGCTCCCTGGAGGAGTGACCTTCTTCGGCATCCCAGAGAATTGTATGTGCGCCATACTGCGGATGAAGGGTCGCCAGGCTAACGCTCACCCTTCGCAAAGGATGCCCAACATCCCTCAGCTTGCAACAGAATCCGGCGATGATTTCATCCGGCGCGCTCCCCCGCAGCCCTTCATGCAGAATCCAGGCTTCGATCTCTCTGTCTGAAGAGTTGGGCAAGGACAGCTCCAATCATACCGAACGGCAAAAACTGCCCGGCCGCTTCTGCCGGCGCACCCAATTCCCAACCTGAAACGCCCGAAAATCAAGAGATTTAATCTGGTCTCGTTTTTGCAAATGAGATGCGGAGATAAACAAAGCAGCCTTCAGCGCCGAGAAAAACATGAACCTAGAACGCGCCGACGCGTCATATGCAGCCTGGGACAAGGCAATTGTCGCCAAGTCCAGACAGACCGTCCAAGCCGCTGGTCAGGCCCAGGCCCGGGTCGAGAGACCGGCGGACGCCTCTCCAGCGCAGTCGTCGTCTGAAGCCGCGCAGAGTTTCAAATCCGCGCTGGCCTTTAGCGACAACCACGAGCGCGACTATGACGTAACCTGGCGTAGCCAGGCGGCTGCAACCGGATCTGGCCCAACGGCGCGGGATCCCGAGAACGAAGACTTCGGCTTCTGGGATTTTGTCGACATTATCAATCCGCTGCAGCACATCCCTGTGGTCTCCACCATCTATCGGGAGTTGACCGGCGACGAGATCTCGGCACCGGCTCGGATCATGGGTGGTGCCCTCTATGGCGGACCTCTGGGTTTCGCGGCATCGATCGGAAACGCGATCGTGGAGGAAGTCACCGGTCAGGATGCCGGCGAGATCGCCATGGCTATGGTCTTCGAAGACGAAGCTGGCGATGCAGGACCTGTACTTGCAGATGCCCGAGGCCAGACGGCCGCTCCGGCACAATCGAACGAAGGCGCGGTACCAGAGGCGCGCCAGCTGGAGATTTCAGCCACTCAGGCGGGGAGACCGCCGGAACTGCCAACCAATGCCGGCCAAACTGCGGTCTTGCAGGAAATGTCCGGAAATGCGGCGCTTCAGGATCTTCTCAAGGAAATGGGTCTTACAGCGCGTGCTCCTGGAGCAACTCCCGCCGCTATGCTTGCAAATGAGACGGTGCCGGCAAAGACTGTGCGACCAGTACCAGCCGCCACTCAAGCGGTGTCTCCCGAGGTGTCCAGCTTGCAAACTGCGTCCCGATCCAACGCTGTTTCCGGTGATCCGCGGAAGCCGCTTGGTACCGACGCACAGGTGGCGGTTCCAAGACGCAGCATACCCATAGACACCAGCCGCTATATCAACCCAAAAGCTCCCACGGCGCCGAAACCTAGCACCGTACAGACCGAGACGGCTGCAAACAGTCGTCAGGTTGAGGTCGCGACAAAGCCAACAGTCGCGAGTTCCGCAGAGCCTGCCTTAGGCACCGCATCAGACAAAGCCGATCTCCAGGCGAGTTTTGCAGATAGAATGCTCCAGGCCCTTGATCGCTATCAGGCGATGAACAAGCAAAAAACCTCCTTGCCGGACGTAAACGCAGCCGGTCAACCCACCCTAAGGCCAGGAGCGATTTAATCGCTATCAGCTTCCTCGACAGCGCTTACAAGGTCTATTGATGCGTTTCGACAGCGTCGGATATAAGCTTGTTTTATGGATCTTATCGTCGAAAAGTCGGAACAGGGCTGGCGCGCCAGATTTGGCGAAGAGACATTCCGCTGCGCCATCGGCCGAAGCAATCTGATCCCGGCCGACCGCAAGCGCGAAGGCGACGGCGCGACGCCCATTGGCAGTTGGCGCTTCTGCCGGGTCCTATTTCGACCTGATCGCATCGATGAGATAGAAACGCAGCTTCCTCAAAGCGCAATCACGCCACAGGATGGCTGGTGCGACGCCCCCTCTGATGCGCGTTACAATCAACAAATTGCGATTCCTTATCCGGCAAGCCACGAAATATTGTGGAGAGACGATCATGTCTATGACGTCATCGTTGTGCTGGATCATAACAGCGCGCCGGTCGTACCTTGCCTCGGAAGCGCAATCTTCCTTCACCTGGCGCGGGCACAATACGAACCGACCGAAGGCTGCGTGGCCCTGGCACGGCCTGATCTACTGAAAGTCTTACGTAAGGCGACCTTGGAAACAGCAGTGAAGGTCGTGGGATCGTGACCTGAGGAGCTTCGAGATCAAGCCTCCAGCTTTGGACGCGCGCCGAATATCGCCGAACCCACACGCACCGCTGTCGCTCCCAGGCGAATAGCCTCCTCATAGTCCGAACTCATACCCATTGAAAGCTGAGTCAAACCACAACGCCGGCCGAGTTCGTTCAGAAAGGCGAAGTGCAAAGCTGGGTTTTCTTCGACGGGCGGGATGCACATCAGGCCGACCACTGGCAGCGAAAGCTCGTCCCGTGTCAAAGTAACGAAAGCCTCCAGCTCATCTGGCGAAATCCCAGCCTTTTGCGGTTCATCACCCGTGTTGACCTGGATGAAGCAATCGGGGCGACGTTCAACGCGCTGCATCTCGCGCGCAAGAGCATGTGCGAGTTTCGGCCGATCGAGAGTCTGAATAACATCGAACAGTTCGACCGCGTCTCGCGCCTTATTTGTTTGAAGCGGGCCAATCAGGTGAAGTCGCAGCTCCGGCCATTCAGCTTTCAATTCTGGAAACTTGGACTGCGCTTCCTGCACGCGGTTTTCGCCGAAAACTCGCTGCCCAGCCCTAAGTGCGGCCTCAATCTTGTCGGTAGCATGGGTTTTGCTGACCGCGACCAGCATTGGCGCATCATACCCGGATTCCGAGGACGCAAGGGCTATACGTCGCTGTACGTCAGATAGCTTGCTTGCAATGGTGTCTGGCATTGTCTTGTCTTTAAAAATTCCGCCGATTGAGGGGCTTACAGCTTGAGTTTTCCTGAATCATCTAGATAACCGAAGCGCTCCAGAACGGCTTTGTGATTATCGATCACCCGCGCGACCTCCGCTTCTGAAAAGGAGGTCAGGCCATCGCCAATCCGTCCACCTCGGAAAAAGCGGTCGGCATTTTTCGAACGTTCGATAAAGCCCGCGTCGTTTTCTTGCCGCGACAATTCCTCAAAGGAACTGAAACGAATAGCGCGGTCCAGGCGTTCCGGATCGATATCGAGTCCCAGGTGCGTGATAGCTTTCGAAAACTCCGCGTGCGGATCCCGCTTCATATCTTCGTACCGCAGGACGAGGGGCTTCAAGATTCGATCATCCACCCAGCTGAGCACATGATCGCTCCAACGGCCGAGATACTGCGTTACCATCGCCTTCTTGTCGCCGGGCAGTTTGTGCCAGGGGCTATCCAAAGCTTCAATAATTTCAGATGGTTCGCGCCCATAGTGGTGCGCATAGGAAACCGCGACGTCGAGCGGATTCCTGATAACGTAGATGGAAGCCTTGGTCACATCGTGTGTGACGGTCCAGGCTCTATCGCGCTGAACGACAGCCTGATGAGTTTTGACCAGCATGATGTCGGCCTTTTGGCCCGCCAAGGCACGGTGGACTCGGGGTCGGAGCGCGTCGATCGCTGCGTCATCCAATTGTGCAAGCGGCTTACCCGCCAGCTTCTCGTAGGGCGACCCCATCATATCGCCAAAGGTCAGGAGGTGTGCCTTGTTGATTGGAAAAGGCTCTTTCGCGTTCATCAGATAGTTGGCGATAAACAGCCGGAGCCAGGTGTTACCTGACTTCGGAAAGGATGCCAGCCAGACAAGATTTCCCATGGTATCTGACCCTATCCCCTTACTAACTTTCCCTGGTTTCCGGCTTTTGCGCAGATGTACGACGACAGCGATCAGACCTAAAAGACATCCACATCCGACACAGCCGCCACGCTGAGCCGATCTGTAGCCCCGCTCACTCCAGATATGACAGCAACCAAGTCAACATCGTTGCTAGGTAGCTGTTTTATCGATGAGACAGGCTGAAAACAATGGCTTGAGCGACAGCAATCGCAGGTCTCTAAGCCGCAAGAATCAAAAAAGCCCGCCCTTTCATAGACGAGCCCAAGAAAAAGGGGAGCGGTAAACCGCTCCCCTAAATCCGATACGGTAAAAGCTCTTAGAAGGAGAGCTTGATACCGGTAACGATCCAGTAACCGTCGTTGCTGTCGTCGGCAGCACCGGTGTCGTCGTCGTCGAAGTCGTTGTAACCAACAGAACCGACAACTTTGATTCCCGGGCCGAGCGCGTAGCTGACAGCACCTTCGATGGTCTGCAGTTCTTCGTCACCGCTTGCGGCGCCGCCTTCGGCTTCACCGTTGAAGTAGGTGAGCGAAACGCCCCAAGGACCGGTGGAGTAAGAAGCACCGAGGTCCCAAGACTGACCTTCGTTAGCACCGCCTTCTTCCTGCTGGGAGTAAGAACCACCAACAGTGAAGCCAGCGTAACCGAGGTTGATACCAACACCGAAGACTTCGGGATCATCACCGCCCGGAGCGTCGTTCGAGGCAATGCCGTAACGGCCATAAGCAGCAACGTCGAAGCCGCTGAAGCTCTCGGTGAAGTTCACACCGAGATCGATGCCGTCGTGGTACGAGGAATTCTCGTCCGGCTGTGCGTTGCTGTCTTCACCAGCGTCAGGCGTGTAAGAGATACCGCCCTGCAGGCCGGAGAAACGCGGCGTGAAGTAGGTCACGCGGTTGGCGTCGTTGACAGCGTCGTTTTCGAGCGACGTTGCACCAAGAGCCGCACGGAACTGACCGGCGTCGGAGTCGACCGGTACCCAGTCGCCCTGGTCACCGGAGTTGATGCCGATACCTACGTTCGGAGCAGAAACGCCCATGATGTAGCCAGCGGAGTTTTCGGAACCGAGCAGGATACGACCGAAGTCACCTTCGATGAAGGCGTAGGATTCGTCGATGGTGTCGCCCGAAGTGTTACCTTCCAGCTGAACGTTCACACCGAACTGAATGCCGTTGTCCAGAGTGGTCGAACCGGAGAAGATAACTTCCGAGTCGGACTTCTGGTCGAAGTGATCGCGATCATCGATGTCGGAAGAACCGTAACCGAACCACTGCTCCATGTAGCCGCCGACACCCAACTGGATGGGATCTTCGGCCTGCACAGCGGGCGCAGCCATCATACCGGCGGCGACAAGCGCAGTGCTTCCAAGAAGGATCTTTTTCATAAAAGTTAACCCCTAATTTGAGTTACCAATTGTTACACGTACGTGTTTTTTTGTCCTGTCCAGGTTAGGGCCTTTATCTCTATGCCCGACTCGAAGTTTTGGCGACAAGTCGATGAAACTAAGGACCAAACGAACGACAGTGACCCCCACCAACTGCGGAAGACGAGGCGCAGATTAATCGAAACGGTTAATTGGTCAACGCGAACCCGCTGTGTGGAGTGACATTTTCGCAATGCTGTGATGAATTTGCAACAGATACTTTCTGCTTGAAGTCTCGGGGAAACTGCATCGGATCGAGAGAAGTATTATATTTTACAATACTTTAACCTGCTCCCGGTTCGGCGGCGCGGAAGGTGTCACAAAAAAGGCACGCCCCGGCTTTACAGCTCAAAAAGGAAAAGGGGAGCCGCTGAACGGCTCCCCTTTTTAGGCGATTTGCATCTGCGCGGCAGGCAGAGTTTAGCTTAAGTCATCGAACGACGGACTTTGCCACCCTGCCGCGGCACAAAGCCTTAGAACGACAACTGGATGCCCGAGACCACCCAATAGCCATCGTTGCTGGCATCAGTTCCATCGTTATCATCATCGAAGTCGTTATAGCCGACCGAACCGATGACTTTGATGCCTGGTCCCAGCGCATAGCTCGCGGCGACCTCCACTGTTGAGATCTCCTCGTCACCGCTCGCCGTCGTGTCGCCTTCGGCTTCACCCTGGAAATAGGTAACGGAGAAGGCCCAAGGCCCGGTGCCATAAGACGCACCCACATCGAAGGATTGACCCTCGTTGGCGCCAGCATCTTCCTGCTGCGCGTAGGAGCCACCGATGGTGAAGCCGGCGTAGCCGATCGACAAACCTGTGCTGAAGACTTCGGGGTCATCTCCACCGGCATCGTTAGACGCGATGCCGTAACGGCCGTAGGCCGCAATGTCGAACCCACTGAAGTTGTTGGTATAGTTCAAGCCGACATCGACACCGTCGTGGAACGCGGCATTTTCGCTGGGTTGCGTATTGTCGTCTTCCTCGGCGTCGGGCGTATAGGAGATACCGCCCTGCAGACCGGAGAACCGCGGCGTGAAGTAGGTTAAGCGGTTAACATCGTTGACAGCGTTGTTTTCGACAAAGGTCGAACCCAGTGTGCCGCGGAAAAAGCCAGCCTCATTGTCGATCGGCACCCAGTCGGTCTGGTCGCCAGTGTTAATCCCAATTCCCACATTCGGCGCGGCAACGGACATCAGATACCCCGCGGAGTTCTCAGAACCCAGCAAAAGACGGCCGAAGTCACCCTCAATGAAGGCATAGGATTCGTCGATAGTGTCACCTGACGTATTACCTTCGAGCTGAACATTCACACCGAACTGGATACCGTTGTCCAATGTGGTCGAACCGGAGAAGATGATTTCCGAGTCCGACTTTTGGTCGAAGTGATCCCGGTCGTCGATGTCGGACGAGCCATAACCGAAGTACTGCTCCATAAAGCCACCGACCCCCAGCTGTATGGGATCTTCGGCCTGAACCGCAGGCGCGACCAGCATGCCGGCCGCGACGAGCGCAGTACCGCCAAGAAGCCTGTTTCTCATAAATGATTACCCCTAGATCGAGTTAGCGCAGTATTGCGCATTCGCACTCTGTAGATTTGCAATTCCCGTTGACGCCGTGACCGCAAACTCAAATGACTTGCGGGACGCGGATTGGAACAATGCGAATTGCCCGGCTGTGAACGAGGCCACAACCGCCCTCGTAAAAACGGTAGTGCTTCGTTTTCACAAAACTCAATCAACTCGGTGTGATGTCAATCACTTGGCTGTGAGCCGCCGACTTTTCATTGCAACTTTTCAGGGTTTTTCTTTCTGAACCGAAGGAGGAGTTCGCACTTAAAGGCTGCAGATTCACAGCGGTTTCGCTGAAGTCAGGCCCCTTCAAGCTTTCATTGTTCTTGAACAGGCGTCATTTCGGCAGGAAATCGACGGAGTCGGATACTTGTGAGCTTTCTTGACCTTCTCCGGACACCATGGTTTAAACGAATTCAATTCTTCATCAATTGGCAACCACTACGGATCCAAGGAAAAAGTAATGCCCAAGGCAACTCAAGCCTTCTCCGGTTCCCGGATACTTGCATCAGTTGCGGCAGGTCTTTTTCTTCTCTCCACGGCAGCCTGCCAATACGCCGACCCGGACACGACCTATCCGCGGACCAAGCCGGGCGGTGGCGGCGGCACGTACGAACCACGTGAGAGCGTCTTTGGCGGTGATGGTCTGGAATTGTTTGGCAACTCAGATCAAAATCCGGCTCAAGGCGGCGGCGGTATCGGCGTCAACAGCTTCTTGTGGCGCGCGTCGCTGGACACGATTTCCTTCATGCCTCTTTCATCCGCCGATCCTTTTGGCGGCGTGATTATTACGGACTGGTACTCACCGCCGGAGACGCGCTCTGAGCGTATGAAGGTGAACGTCTATATTCTTGGCCGCGATCTGCGTGCAGACGGAATTCGGGCAGCCGTGTTCCGTCAGGTTCAAAACCGCAGCGGTGCCTGGGTCGACGCAGATGTTCGTACCGAAACCTCCGCCGATCTCGAAAACGCTATCCTTACCCGGGCGCGCCAGCTACGCATCGCCTCTATCCAGTAGCGGCGGCAATTCGGCTTCACAAGAAATGACGGGTCGCGAAAAGCGGCTCACTTGTGTATATGCAGCAGCAAGCTTGGTTCTCCCAAGGTCGCCAGCTCTGCCCAGCACTCTGCGTCCGGGCTCATCGGTAACGGTTCCCGCTTAGGTGCCGTGTCGTTTCGCGCCCAGACCATTGTATTGAAACAAGATTCGAAAAGATAACCGACAGATTGATCAATGAGCCGCTACAACGCTAAGGAAACAGAGACGAAATGGCAGCGCGTCTGGGATGACGCAGACTGTTTCGCCGTCACCGAGGACCGCACGAAACCGAAGTACTACGTGCTGGAAATGTTTCCCTATCCCTCGGGACGCATCCACATGGGCCATGTCCGCAACTACACCATCGGCGACGTGATCGCCCGCTACAAGCGCGCCCGCGGTTTCAATGTGCTGCACCCCATGGGTTGGGATGCTTTCGGCCTGCCGGCAGAGAATGCGGCCATCGAGAAGAAGGTCCCACCGGGAAGCTGGACCTACGAAAACATCGCCATTATGCGCGACCAGCTCAAGACCATGGGCCTGTCCCTGGACTGGTCGCGGGAAATTGCGACCTGCCATCCCGAGTACTACCGGCATGAGCAGAAGATGTTCCTGGACTTCCTGAAAGCCGGATTGGTTTACCGCAAGGAATCCTGGGTCAACTGGGACCCTGTGGATCATACGGTGCTGGCCAACGAACAGGTCATCGACGGCCGGGGCTGGCGCTCTGGTGCTCTGGTGGAAAAGCGCAAGCTGCCGCAGTGGGTCTTCAAGATCACGGCCTTCGCCGATGAACTGCTGGATGATCTTGCCACGCTGGACCGTTGGCCCGAGAAGGTCCGCGTGATGCAGCACAACTGGATTGGCCGCTCCGAGGGCGCTCATGTCCGCTTTGCCTTCACGGACACCGCATTGTCGGCCGGCGCCGAGAACATTGAGGTCTTCACGACCCGCCCCGACACCCTGTTCGGTGCCTCTTTCTGCGCGCTTTCCCCCAATCATCCATTCGTGGGAGAGCTGGCGGAGCGCGACGAAGCGGCGGCAGCCTTTGTCGCTGAGTGCAATCGCATGGGCACCAGCGAGGAAGCCATCGAGAAAGCGGAAAAGCTGGGTTATGACACGGGTCTCAAGGTCAAGCATCCGCTGGATCCGCAGATCGAACTGCCGGTCTTTATCGCCAACTTCGTGCTTATGGAGTACGGGACCGGCGCCATCTTCGGCTGCCCTGGACACGACCAGCGCGACCTGGATTTCGCCCGCAAATACGGACTGACTGTCACGCCGGTGGTTCTGCCCGCAGACGCCGATGCCGAGAGTTTCACTATTGGTGATGAGGCCTACACGGGCGACGGCAAGATCTTCAACTCGCGCTTCCTGGATGGCCTGGGCGTCGAAGACGCCAAGCGCCGCGTCATCGAAGAGCTGGAAACCCTTGAAGTGGGAAGCGGCACCATCCAGTTCCGTCTGCGCGACTGGGGCGTTTCGCGGCAACGCTACTGGGGCTGCCCAATTCCCGTCATTCACTGCGACGACTGTGGGATCGTTCCGGTACCGGAAGAAAATTTGCCCGTCGAATTGCCGGAGGATGTTTCCTTCGATAAACCCGGCAATCCGCTGGATCATCATCCGAGCTGGAAACACACCTCCTGCCCGATCTGCGGCAAAGACGCCTTTCGCGAAACCGACACCTTCGACACCTTCACCGAATCCTCGTGGTATTTCGCCCGCTTCTGCTCACCCCGGGCCGATACCGCGATGGACCGGGATGCCGTCGACTACTGGCTGCCGGTGGATCAATATATTGGCGGCGTGGAGCATGCCGTTCTGCATCTTCTCTACTCGCGTTTCTTCACACGTGCGCTGAAACGCTGCGGTTATCTGGATCTCGAGGAACCGTTCGCCGGACTCTTCACCCAGGGCATGGTCTGTCACGAGACCTACCAGGACGAAGCCGGCGAATGGCTGGCACCGGCCGATCTGCAACGAGACAACGCCGGGAAGCCCCTGACTCCTTCGGGTGCTGCCGTAACCGTCGGCCGCTCCATTAAAATGAGCAAGTCGAAGAAGAACACCATTGATCCGGCGGAAATCATCGGGACCTACGGCGCCGACACGGCGCGCTGGTTCATGCTCTCAGACAGCCCGCCCGAACGCGATATGGAATGGACGGAGGCCGGTGTCGAAGGCGCCTGGCGTTTTGTTCAGCGACTCTGGCGGCTGATCAGCGAGGAAACAGATGCTCTGCCCTCTGCTGACACCCCCGCCCCTGCTGAATTCAGCGAAAAAGCGCTCGATGTGCGCCGTGTAACTCACAAAACGATCCTGGACGTTACCGATGCCATCGAGCAGTTTCGTTTCAATCGCGCCGTCGCCAAACTCTATGAGCTGACCAACAGCCTGACAGCCGCGAAGGGCAACGCTGACGACGTACTATGGGCCCGGCGGGAAGCTTTTGAGGTCCTGGTGCGCCTGTTCGGCCCCATGATGCCGCATTTGGGCGAAGAACTTTGGCAACGCTTAGGTCATGACGGATTGCTGGTCGACCAGTCCTGGCCTCTTGCAGAGGAGTCGCTGACGGCGCAAGATCGCGTGACCCTGCCGGTTCAAGTCAATGGCAAGTTGAGAGCAACCATTGAAGTCATCGTGGACGAGGCGGAAGACGCCGTCCGGGAAGCAGCGCTGGAACAGGCCGCCGTTCAGCGAGCCATTGGTGAGAAGCAGGTTCGAAAGTTCATCGTTGTGAAGAATCGGGTGGTGAATATTGTCGTCTAAAATCACGGAATCGCGGAAGATTCCTACTTCGCGGGACCTGACCTTAACGCGGCGACGGCTCGGCAGATGCCTCGTGGCAGGTCTTATGGCGACAAGCCTCGCGGGCTGCGGCTTTCAGCCGCTCAACAGCCGGACAACATCGGCAAGCAGCGGCGTCGTTGAACAGGGTAGTCTCAACGAACTGGCGGCGATCCGGATCGCACCCTTGTCAGATCGGGCAGGCCAGGAGATGCACAATCTGCTGCGTGATCGGCTCAACCCTTCGGGACAGCCCACAGCGCCCAAATACGAGCTGATTGTTCAGTTGAACGAATCGATCCGTGAAGTAGCCCTGGAAAGCGACGAAACAGCCACCCGAGCTGACCTGTCGATCATCGCGATCTACAGTCTACGGCGTTTCGACAATCAAAAGATTGTTTCCAGAGGCCGCTCACGCTCGGTCAGCAGCTATAACATCCTGGAAAAGCAGTTCGCTTCGACAATTTCGGAAGCCGATGCGCGAAGCCGCACGTTGCGCGATATTGCCGACGACATCAGAATACGTTTGGCAAGCCATTTCAGTGCGGCTCAAGCCTCTTAGAAAGGCGCGAAACCGCAAAAAATCGCGAGAAAGCATCGAGAGTCGCTCCTGCAACGCAACGCTCGATCTAACGGTGATAATCCTTTGGTCAAGATCTCTCCCGCGCAGGCCGATCGCTTCATTTCCAAACCGGATCCCGCCGTCCGCGCGGTCCTGGTGTTCGGGCAGGATGGCGGCATGGTGCGTGAACGGGCGGAAACCTTGGCGAAGACGGTCGTTGATGATCTGAAAGACCCCTTTCGGGTCACCGAGTTAACGCCCAGTGAGTTGAAAGAGGATCCGGCCCGTTTGAGCGACGAGGCCGCTGCCATTTCGATGATGGGGGGGCAGCGCGTCGTTCGACTCCGTGATGCCTCCGACAGCGTAACCTCAGTCGCCAAGGACTTTTTTGCAACCCTGCCAGGGGATGCACTGATCGTCGCAGAGGCTGGCGATCTGCCAGCGCGGTCGAGCCTGCGGAAACTGTTCGAGGCTGAGAAAGCCGGTGCCGCCATAGCCTGCTACCGAGACGACAGACGGTCTCTTCCCTCCGTGATTCAGGCGAGCCTTCAGGATTACGGTCATAGCATCTCGCCAGATGCCCTCGCCTACCTGACGGAAAACCTCGGCGGAGACCGCCAGGTTACACGCAGGGAGGTGGACAAGCTGGCGCTCTACAAAGGCCTAGAGCCTGGGCGCATTGAACTTGATGATGCGGTCGCCTGCGTCGGTGACAGCGCCGATCTCACGCTGGACGATCTGGCCTTCAGCGTCGCCTCAGGCGATCTGACCATGGTCGAACGCACCATGAAACGGTCATTTCTCGAAGGCAGCCATGCCGTGACCATTCTGCGCGCGGTTGCCCGGCACTTTCACAAGCTTCAGTTCGTTTCGGGCCTTATGACGCAAGGGCTCTCGATTGAAGATGCGGCCAAGAAGCTCAGACCGCCTTTGTTTTGGAAAACCGCTGCACAGTTCAAAGCTCAGGCCAATGCCTGGCCGCAGAGCAAACTGACGCGCGCAAACGCCCGACTACTGGAAGCCGAGCGGGACTGCAAAAAGACCGGTTCGCCGGCTCAGGTCCTTTGCTCACGGGTTCTGTTCGAAATCGCAGCCGCATCGCCTCTACGCCGCCGCAATCGCCGCTAACGCAAACCTTAAACATCTGATCTGAAGGCGTTTTTTTGCGTTTGCCTAAAAGATCAGGATCGCATCAAACCCATCTGATATCGCGCTGGAATTTCAACAGCTTTGTACATCAGTTGGGAGGCGATTGATTTAGCCGGTGCAGAACATCGTCAAGCTGCTCGAGCGTTTCGTAGCGAATCATAAGCGAGCCGCCTTTGCCGTAGAACTCGATCGCGACCTCCAAACCGAGCATATTCGACAGATCGCGCTCCAAAGCGATCGTATCGGCATCCTTTTCGAAGGGAACCGGTTGAGCTTCGGCACTCCCTGCCCCCGACGATTTGGCAGAGGGTTTGGACTCAGGCTGCGAAACAGCGCCGGACCCACCGCTCTTTGCACGCTTGGCGACCTGTTCGGTGGCGCGGACACTAAGCCCCTCCTCCACAATCCGTTTCGCGAGCAGCTCCGGATTTTCGGATCCAATAAGAGCTCTGGCATGCCCCGCGCTCAAATCGCCCTTTTCCAAGAAAGACTTAACAGCATCGGGCAAGGTCAAAAGCCGCAGAGTATTGGCGATATGGCTACGGCTCTTTCCAACAACGCGGCCCAGATCCTCTTGCGTGTGATTAAACTCGTCCATCAGGCGCCGATAGCCCTCGGCTTCTTCCAGAGGCGAAAGATCCTGACGTTGAACGTTCTCGACGATGGCGACTTCCAACGCCTGCGAGTCGGTAAACTCCCGGATGACGACGGGAACTTCATGCAGTAGCGCCTTTTGCGACGCGCGCCAGCGGCGCTCGCCTGCGATGATCTCATACTCACTTGCACGCTCGGGATGGCGACGCACGACAATGGGCTGAAGCACACCGTTTTCGCGGATAGAATCCGTTAAAGACTGTAGCGCCTCGTCGTCAAAGTACTGCCGCGGCTGAAAGCGATTGGGGTGCAGGTGCTCGATCGGCACCTCTTTCGTGGAGCGCACCTTATCCAGCGACGCATAGTCTTCGTTTTCGTCGCCAAACAGAGCCGCCAAACCGCGGCCCAGATTGGTGCGTTTCTCGCCTTCCTGCGCGTTTTCCTCTGTGGATTCGATCTCTGATGGATCTTGATTGCTCATGACGGGCCGACCTATGTGTTGACATGTAAAACGCGATCAGTGTTCGCTGATTGCGCGGGTTTCAGTGGCATGCTCTTCCCCTCTTGGCGTGAATCTCCGCCAAGATAAGCTTCAATAGCGGCAGCCCCTGCCGAAAATTTCGCGACGCCCCCTCAGCGCAGCTGATTGTCCGACGAATTGGGCCCAAGACCGGCGTTCCGCGCCGCCGAAAAGGCTTTACTGGTCGCGATTGCAGCAGCGACAGGATCGCTCTGTTCCTTATCTGACCGTGCCTTAGGCACGTTCAACCTTGGCGCCTTTGGCGCAGCCATGGTCCCGCCTGAAAGAGCAGCACCCTGCTGCGATCGATGTCCTGCAAGCGCGGATGAATGCGGAAGATCGCCGCCAGAGCCAGCGCTCGTCTTTTCCCGCCGGAGGATTTCACCCGCCAGGCGAATGTAAGATTGAGAGCCGGCGCAATTCATATCGTAGAGCAGAACCGGTTTACCGTGAGAGGGTGCTTCGGAAACCCTTACGTTACGAGGGATCATCGTTTCATACACGACGTCGCCAAGATGCTTACGCACATCGGCCGCAACCATGTCGCACAAGTTATTGCGACGGTCGAACATGGTGAGCACAATCCCTTGTATCTCGAGCTTAGGATTCAAGCCCCTCTTTACACGCTCGACAGTCCGCAGCAGATGCGAGAGACCTTCCAGTGCGTAGAACTCAGCCTGCAACGGCACCAATACGGCGTCGGAAGCCACGAACGCATTGAGCGTCAGAAGGCCAAGGGCTGGCGGACAATCGATCAGGACGTAATCGTAATCGCCATAGAGCGTTTCAAGGCCGTCCCTCAAACGATATTCCCTGCGGTCCGCATTAACGAGCTCTAACTCCGCACCGGAAAGATCAACGCCTGAAGGCACCACGGCCATTCCCGGAACAGCTGTTTCGATCAGCACCTCTTTGATCGGCGCTCGGTCCATGAGAACGTGATAGATACTGCGTGCACGCCGATCGGGCGCAACACCTAATCCTGTCGAGGCGTTACCCTGAGGGTCCATGTCGAGAATGAGAACGCGCTTCTTACAAGCGGCAAGTGCGGTGGCCAGATTTACAGCAGTCGTGGTCTTGCCAACACCACCCTTTTGGTTCGCTATGGCAAGAACGCGTGGGCCCTGAAGCACCGCTTCACTGGATTTTCCGCCGCGCGAACTGTCAAAATGTTGTGGCTTCACCTGTCTAATCCCCTATTTGTAGGGCATCCAACCGCAAAATCTGACCTTCGACGCTTGAGCGGCTGGAAAACCTCTCGACCCGCATACTCCACCTTTTACGGGCTTCGGTCAATTCTTGATCGACACTTTTGCCCTTCAGAAGAAGAAGATATCCACCTTCTCGCTCTTGATCATCCGCCACTTCGGTGGCGCTATCTTCCTCTGGAGCGAGAAACGGCCAGGCATAGCTCAAAAGATCTGGAAGGGGCGCAAAGGCGCGCGCTGTTACAACGTCCGCAGGGAAGGCTTCTACAGTCTCAATTCTTGCGTTGTGAATCTTCACTTCGCAGTTCGTTGCGCGCGCAACTTCGCGCAGAAAGATACACTTTCTCTGATCGGACTCTATGAGGTGGACGTTTTTGACCCCAAGAAGCGCCAGAACCATCGCCGGAAACCCAGCACCACTGCCGAGATCTACAAGAGTGAGGTCACTCTTTCCGGGCTTCTGGTCAATATGTTCGAGCAGCTGCGCTGAATCCAAGAAATGTCGTCGCCACAGATCTTCGAGACTATCTCGGCTGACCAGGTTGATCGACTTGTTCCACTTGACCAGCAAATCCGCATAGCACTGAAGACGTTCGAGTGTTTCACGTGAAACAGCGCCAACATCTCGCGCGAAATCATCCGCTTCATACACCTGTTTCTCAGGCCGCATCTTCAGAAGAACCAGGTCGCGTCACTCTTGTAGAATCAGAATCAAGTGGGCTCTCGTCAGAGACATCTGACTTGCTATCTCGCTTAACATAACGCAGCAACGCGACCAACGCCGCAGGCGTAATCCCAGGCAGGCGGCTCGCAGCGCCGAGTGTTGCCGGCTGAGACTTCGCAAGAATTTGCTGCGCCTCCCTAGACAAGCTCGGAACGGCAGAATAATCGAGAGTATCTGGCAACAGAAAGGCCTCATCCCGACGGAATGCCTGGACGTCACCACGCTGACGATCGATGTAGCCTGAATAGCGCGCCTCGATTTCGATCTGCTTTGCGATTTTCGGAGATATCCGTGCCGATATCTCCGGCCATAGGCCGACAAGTGTATCAAAATCTATATCGGGATAGCGCAACAAGTCGAAAGCGTTGCGTCGTACGCCATCCTGATTGATCTTGATGCCTTTCTTCGCAAGCTCATTCGGGGTCGCAGCAAAATCCTGTAAGGCTTCTCGAGCCTCATCCAGCTCAGCCATTTTGGCGAGATACGAAGCTGTACGCGCGCTGCCAACACAACCGAAATCAATACCTTTTCCAGTCAAGCGTTGATCCGCATTGTCTGCGCGCAACAGCAAGCGATACTCGGCCCGGGAGGTAAACATCCGATAGGGTTCGGTAACACCGCGTGTCACGAGATCATCGATGAGTACACCAATGTAAGCGTCCGCTCGGTCGAGTATGAAGCCACTCCCCTCTTCGCCATTGGACAAGTCGGCGCCGGCACCAGCCGCTGAAGCCGCGTTCAGACCAGCCATCAAGCCTTGAGCGGCAGCCTCCTCATAGCCCGTCGTTCCGTTGATCTGGCCTGCAAGGAAAAGACCGGGCAGCCGTCTGGTTTCCAAAGTTGGACGAAGTTCACGCGGATCGATGTAGTCATATTCAATGGCATAGCCAGGTTGCAGGATTTTAGCTGCCTCTAGACCAGGTATGGTCTTAAGCAAGGCCTCCTGCACTTCTGTTGGCAAGGAAGTCGAGATACCGTTTGGGTAGACGGTTGGATCGTCGTAACCCTCGGGCTCTAGGAAGATCTGGTGACGATCACGATCCGCGAAGCGCACGACCTTGTCTTCAATAGACGGACAATACCGCGGCCCTGTAGATTCGATCTGTCCGGAATAGATAGGTGCACGATGAAGATTCTCACGAATCAAAGCATGGCCGGCAGGAGAGGTATAGGTGATATGGCAATCGATCTGCTGCTGCGTAATCTGATCAGTCAGAGTCGAGAAGGCCTCAGGAGGTTCATCGCCTGGCTGACGCTCAAGCCCACTGTAATCAATGGTGCGGCTATCGAGCCGGGGTGGAGTCCCGGTCTTTAGTCGGCCGAGACCAAAGCCAGCGCGATCCAGGGTCTTGGATAGGCCAATCGACGGCGCATCCCCAACGCGACCTGCTGGAATCTTTGTTTCACCGCGATGAATCAGACCACGCAGAAACGTCCCGGTCGTCAAAACCACAGCCCCTGCAGAAAAGCGCTCCCCGCTATCCGTAACAACTCCCTCGCAGCGGCCGTTGTCTCCAATGACAAGATCCTCAACGGACGACTCAAGCAAAGTCAGGTTGGATTGCTCTGCCAGCAAACTCTGAATAGCTTCCTTATAAAGACGCCGGTCCGCCTGAGCGCGCGGGCCGCGTACTGCAGGTCCCTTGCTGCGATTGAGAACGCGGAATTGAAGACCAGCGCGATCGATAGCGCGCGCCATAATCCCATCCAGCGCATCAATTTCACGCACCAGATGACCTTTTCCAAGACCGCCGATAGCTGGGTTGCAAGACATGACGCCGACAGTTTCACGCTTGTGCGTAATAAGAAGCGTGTGCGCGCCAAGGCGAGCTGCAGCCGCAGCGGCCTCGCAACCGGCATGCCCTCCCCCCACAACAATGACGTCGTATCTCGGCATCAGTTTGTTCCTGTGATCACAAATTTCAGCTTCGCGATATCAAGCCGCATTATCTTGCGAGCCCATTGAATGCCGCCGCTTGGCGTGAAGCAGACTTCTGACCTGAGCACTTTAGCAGACACTGCCAGAGGCTTCTGAAGCCTTCCGGGGTCTCTCATCATCTTTCGATACACATGCCGCTTTTCTAAGGCAGCTGAACGCTGCCAAGCAGACAAAGTCTACGTGGAGGAGATACACAATGAGGAGAGAATCAGCAAGACCCCTCTCCTCTGATTGACCGCTTTCTCAGACCAAATCACAGTCCAACAGATTCATTTCGTAGCTGGAACAAAAATTAGCCTCAGCCACGGTTCTCCTACCGAATCCTCACTCCTATTGCGCCAAACACATACGGCGTGGAGATGTTTCACGTGAAACAGGCTGTTTCAGGAAAGGTATCCAGCGCGGGCCGAAAGACCCGACTAAGCTACTGGTCTTCCATCAGGAAAACCGCAATTCACCGCCAATTTCGACCCCGATATCAATCACTTCTTAAGCGCTCAGCGTTAAGATATTCATGAGATCTCCCGCGCCGTCCAAATCGAAAAGAACAAGTCAGTTCTTGTGGGTCGGCGAAAATCAACGGCGGACAGGACGTTTGACGATGATTAGTTTGCGCAAGTTCAACACTGCGACGAAATTTCTTTTTCTCCTGGCTCCCATTCTTCTGGTGAGCGGATGCACGACAGTCTCTCATTCTCCCGGCGCGACATCGAAAGCCGCAGCGCTCGCGCAGGCTGAACCTGGACCCGAGCGCCTGTTGCGTTACTGTCGCCGTATGGCGGATACCAACAACATTCGGATTGCTGTCGGTGTCTGTAAGCGCGCGCTGGAGACTGCGCCAGACAACCCTGCCCCCGTCCTTGCGCTAGCGGGCGCATACCTTTCGGCCCAGCAGGACAACGAAGCCGCCGAAGCCTTCCGCTTTGCGTTGACGATCGATCCAACAAACAGCGACGCTCACTATGGTTTGGGTAAACTGCATCTCCGGAAATCTGAACTGTCCGACGCTGGTGTCCACCTTGAAGCCGCGCTGTCATCGAAACCAACGGATCCTGCGATCTACAACGCACTCGGAGTCTTGAAAGATCAACTCGGCGATCATAACACGGCGCAGAGCCTCTATCGCTCCGGCTTGGAAATTGACCCTGAAAACACGGCGCTCTCCAACAACCTGGGTGTTTCGCTTCTCCTGAGCGAGAAACTGAGCGAAGGCATGACCGTTCTTGGTAGCGTCGACGCACAAACGCGACCGAATGAAATCCGCCGTCAGAACCTCGCCACGGCTCTCGAGGCCATTGCCGCATTTGATTCTTCCCAGTCTCTTAGTTCATTCGAGCCCGAAGCCATGCCGGAAACGGCCAACTCGGCACTGCAGAATGTGCGGACTGTTTCCGCTCCAAATTCCGTTCAGAGCAACAACCAGATTTATGCTGAACTGCGGAGTGCGTCGACCGTAAAGCCCAACAAACCTGTCTCGCGCGTCAAAGCCCGTCCGTCCGCACCACCAAGGCTGTCGACCATGGCGTCGATTGTCACCGCCGGCTCCAGTAACGCGAAAGAAGCTCCATCTTCATCCGCCGTTGTCTTGGATTCACTCCAAAACGCCAGCAATCTAGATCTCCATCCGGTCATCACGCCGGCGCCGGTCCAAGTTGTGGATTTTCAGACGCTGCCTCCTTTACCACAAAAAGCTGAGGAAAAAGAGCAGGTTAAACCTGTCGTAGTCCAACAGGTGACGATCCTCGCGGAAGAACTTCCTGACCTGACCCACGCAGCGGTCCCAGCGGCAGCGACCGTATCCGTTGATCTCGCCAAGATCATCCCGCATCGCAAGCCTCTCGCGCTCGCAGCGGCAAAGGCTCACACCTTGGATCAGCCGACCCCGTCTGTCGTGAGTGAGACGACTGAAGAATCTCACGAAGAGGTTCTTACCGCGGACATCCTTCATCTCCCCACCGAACCGAATGTAGAACCCAGTGGTTCCGCCGTCGATAGGAATCCACAAGGCGAGCAAGATCGACGGGCTGAGAGTCAGATTTCGAGCAGTCAGGTCGCCAAACTTGAAAGGGTGACATCGCCCGCGTCACCATGGAGCGGCAAAAGTGCTCTGCCTGGTGATGAGCTACGCGCAGAACTGACGTCCGTTGAACAACCTCAGTCCTCTGCAGAGGAAAGTGGCTCCAACGCCCAAAGCGTATTTTCGGATGTTGCGGAATCTAATATTCCAGGACCATTGCCGAACGCCGATGAAGGTTTGGAAGGCTCATCGCTCCCATCAACGCCCGTTCTCGTCAGGCGACATCAAGGCGATGACGCCGGCCTCGATGATCAGGCCCCAACCGGTTCGGCAGGTGATTCTACACCGCCTGCGGATCAGCATTGGTCATTCGATCTCGCCTCCCTACCCACGGGAGCGGACCAAAGCGATCAATCGCGGCAACATAAGCCTCAAGCAGACCAGGAAGAGCCTTATGAGCCCGCTCTTCCGCTCGAGCACTGGCCCCACTTCATCGCAAATCGGGAGTCGCCGCCAGTCCCAGATCCCGCACCACGCGGAGAACGCCTGCTGGCCCTTATGATGATCCACCGGGAAAACTTTTCGACCGCGTAACTCTGCTGAGCCTCACGCGTGCGCCTACTTTCCAATGCAGAAGTCACGGAAAATAACGTCGAGCAGGTCTTCCACATCAACACGGCCAGCGATACGACCGAGCGCACGAATGGCGAGACGAAGATCCTCTGCAAGCAATTCGCTGTCGGAAATGGCAGTCGCTCGTGCGCGCCGCAATCCCTCGAGGCAATCGATGAAAGCCGCGCGGTGACGGCTTCTGGTAATCACCGGCGCCTCCCCCACCTGTTCCAAAGCCGCTTTCGCTTTAGAACCAAGGCTGCGGATGAGATCCTGCACGCCTGTTGAATCTCGCGCCGACAACACAAGACTTTCCGTAGAACCGAGAGTTCCATGCGTCACCAGCTCAGCCTGATCGGGACGCGCGATATCGCATTTGTTCAACACCACGATGGTGTTTTCATCCACAAGCTTCAGGGTTTCCACATCCAGTTCGGGCCATTCGCCCAGATCAAAGACCGCAATCTTAAGATCCGCCGCCTGGGCCCGGGCACGAGCACGACGGATCCCTTCCAGCTCTATCTGAGCCTCCGCTGTCCCATCCAGCTCCCGAAGACCGGCCGTGTCCGCGACAGTCATGGGGTAACCATCAAGATCCAGGTGCACCTCGACCACATCCCGCGTCGTCCCGGCAAACTCCGACACGATAGCCGCATCGCGCTTCGCTAACGCATTCAAAAGACTTGACTTTCCGGCGTTTGGCGCACCGAGGATGGCAACGTTCAAGCCATCCCTGAGACGTTCTCCCGCCGCATTGTCATCCAGATAGACCGCGATTTCGCTTTCCAAAGACGCAAGTTTGTCCGCGATTTCCCGCTCAACGCTCTCTGGCAGTTCTTCCTCGGGGAAGTCGATGGTCGCCTCGAGATGCGCCAGTATCCGAAGCAGCTGATCTTTCCAGTTCTCGCTCAAACGGGACAAAGCCCCGTCCATCTGCCGCAAAGCCTGCCGGCGTTGCGCCTCGGTTTCCGCGGCGATCAGATCCGATAACCCCTCAACCTCCGAAAGATCCAGCTTTCCGTTGTCAAAGGCCCGTCTGGTAAACTCTCCCGCCTCGGCCGGCCGCAACGCCTCGAGACCGGATAGTGCCTTGACCACACCAGCCAGAACCGAGCGGCCCCCGTGCACATGCAGCTCGGCCACGTCCTCTCCGGTAAAGCTCTGCGGCGCCGGAAACCAAAGCACCAGCGCCCGGTCGATCTGCACCTGGTCCCTGGGATCCCGAAGCGAAAGCAAGCTGGCCTTCCGCGGCTGTGGCTTCTGTCCCGCCAGAGCCTCTATCGCGTCTCCCGCCCGCGGTCCGGAAATGCGAAAGACCGCAACGCCGGCAACACCGGTCGCTGTCGAGAGAGCGAAAATGGTATCAGTCATGTTTCTTACGGGTCTTATCTTTGCCTTGAAATCCCTTAGGATTCGGTTGTGTCTGGCCACCAGCAGCGTCGCGAGAGGGCGCGCACCACCTCAAGAGGCAAACATCTAAAATCAAACAAAGGCTCCGACGACCGTAGATGTCATCGAGCCTTTGCATGCACAGTTTTACTTAGTGGCTCTAAAAACCGCGTCGGGCGCTATTCCTTGCCCTTCATTCCAGCCGTCATCTGCGACCAGAACATCTTCTGCATCTGCTCGAAACCCTGCATGCCGGCGGGGATCCAGGTGGACAACAGCGTTTCCGGATCCATCGCCGAGAGATTGTCCATCACGCGTTTTTGGACATCCTCCATCACTGCTTTTTGCAGAGGCGCCACATCCGGCAATCCGAGAAAGGCCCGCGCCTCTTCCGGTGTACAATCTACATCAACCGAGATTTTCATTCTGCGTCACCTTTCCGGACTGTCCTGCCCTATCCCTGGAACCGGGCTTTGACTTCACAGGCCGGCAAATCTCTTCCCGGCCATCTCGAGGACATTTTAGCCATGCTGTCAGCAAAGAAAAGCAACGGCGCGCTGCCGTCATGACGTCAGACAGATCTAAACGCCTCAGCGCGCTGCTACTTGTGGAAGATCTCGGACCTTATCCCGACCGGCGCTGCATTCTCGGGTGGCTTTTCCACAGTTTCATCGCCATCTTGATTACAGGCTCTTAAGAGTGAACTGGGCCTAAAAAAAGCGCGCTCGCAAACAAAACCCAAAATCGCAGCAGCCCTCTCATTGGCGAATGTCAGCAGGATTCAAACGCTAAAATGACGCAAAACCGACTTGCCCAGGAAACAAGCCCTTATCTCTTGCAGCATCATGACAATCCTGTGCATTGGCAGCCCTGGGACGACGCTGCATTGCAGGCCGCTCAGAAAGAAGACAAGCCGATCCTGCTCTCGATCGGCTATGCCGCCTGCCACTGGTGCCATGTGATGGCCCACGAATCCTTCGAAAACCCCGACATCGCGGCCGTGATGAACGAGCACTTCGTCAACATCAAGGTGGATCGAGAGGAACGTCCTGACCTCGACAGTATCTACCAATCCGCACTCGCACTTCTCGGAGAACACGGCGGCTGGCCGCTGACGATGTTTTTGACCCCAAAGGGAGAACCCTTTTGGGGCGGTACCTACTTTCCGCCCGAACCACGCTATGGCCGCCCTGGTTTTCCCCAAGTCCTTCTGGGGATCTCAGAGGTCTACAAACAGGAGCCCGAAAAGGTCAAAAAGAACGTATCCGGCTTAGGTAAGGCTTTAGAGAAACTCTCGGAGAATCTTACCGGGCAGCAGGTCACACCGGCGCAGATCACCCAGATCGCAGAACGTCTTCTAAAGGAATCCGATCCCTTTAACGGCGGCATCGGTCAGGCCCCGAAGTTTCCGCAACCTTCTATCCACAAGCTCTTCTGGCGAGCCTGGAAGCGCAGCGGACAGCAAACCTTCCGCGACGCAGTGGAACTCGCACTGACCCGTATGTGCCAGGGAGGTATCTACGATCACCTTGGCGGCGGCTTCGCCCGCTACACAGTCGACGAACGCTGGCTGGTCCCGCATTTCGAGAAAATGCTCTACGACAATGCGCAACTGCTCGATCTCCTGACCTGGGCCTGGCAGGAGTCGGCAAATCCGCTCTTCGAGCAGCGCATCCGGGAAACAGTCGGCTGGCTCCTGCGCGAAATGCGCGCCCAAAAATCCGAAGAGAGTTCCGAGACGGTTGCGGCTTTCGCCTCAACCCTCGATGCGGACAGCGAAGGAGAAGAAGGCAAGTTCTACGTCTGGAGCGAAGCCGAAGTGGATGAAATCCTTGAGGAAAATGCGCCTGCCTTCAAGACGGCATATGACGTTTCCCAAGGTGGAAACTGGGAAGGCAAGAACATCCTCAACCGCCTTCACAATACGGAACTTTTGTCTGACGAAGAAGAAACCGCGCTTGAACAGGCGAAGGCTCAGCTGTTTCAGCGCCGTAAAGACCGCATTCACCCGGGCTGGGACGACAAGGTCCTGGCGGACTGGAACGGTTTGATGATTGCCGCCCTCGCCAAAACTGGGGCCGTGTTCCGCGAAGCTGCCTGGATTGAGGCCGCGGCAGGTGCTTTTGGCTTCATCTGCGAGAACATGATGCCAGAGGGTCGGCTGCATCACAGCTGGCGCCGGGGTCATCTCAAACACGCTGCTACCCTGGACGACTATGCAAACCTCGGCGACGCAGCACTGGCGCTTTATCAGACCACAGGCGACGAGTACTACCTCTCACAAGCAAAGGCATTCTGCGCGACGCTCGACCGTCACTACTGGGACGACGCCGGTGGCGGCTACTTCTTCACTGCGGATGACGCGCGAGATCTGATCGTCCGCAGCAAGTCGGCGCACGACAATGCGGTACCTTCAGGCAATGGCACCATGGTCGCAGTTCTGACCCGGTTGTTTCATCTTACGGGCGACGACAGCTACCGGGAGCGGGCAGAAAAACTCATCACCTCTTTCACTGGAGAGATCAATCGCAACTTTTTCCCTCTCTCCACTCTGTTGAACGGTGCAGAGTTTTTCCAATCCGCGCAGCAAATTGTCATCGTGACTCGTCCTGGCGCGCTGGCAGCGAGTGACGCTGCTCCTTTCCTGGAGTGCCTGCACCGTCTTTCCTTACCCAATGCCATTCTGCAGGTGATTGATTCGGAAAGTGAATTGCCCGAGGGACACCCTGCGCGCGGCAAGGGCTTGGTTGGCGACGCTCCGGCGGTCTATGTTTGTCAGCACCAAACCTGCTCGCTGCCCATCACCACGGCCGAAGAGCTGCTCACCGCCTTGCAGGGAACCTGACTATGACCCCTCTGGAAGAGAAGGATTCCCAGTTGTCTAACACACTGGAGACAAAGGTCGATTCCCCTTTCGGCAAGCTCCTGTTGCGCGCCAACGACGATGCGATTATCCGTCTGACTTGGCTGATGGACGAGACAGCCCCTGAAAAAAGCGCGTCTTCCGACGAACGACAGGGCAGCAACCGCCCTGCCCGACAACTTCTCGAGGAAGCCGTTCGCCAGTTGGAAGACTACTTCGATGGCCGCCGCAAGGATTTCGATCTTCCCTTGTCGCCGGCGGGAACTGTCTTTCAAAGGCGCGTCTGGCAGGAAATGGCGAAGATTCCCTTCGGCGAGACCATGACCTACGGACAGTTAGCAGAGAAGTCTGAGTCCGTCGCCCGGGCTGTCGGCGGCGCCTGCGGCGCTAACCCCATTCCCATCATCATCCCTTGCCACCGTGTGCTCGGAGGCGGCGGAAAACTGGGCGGATTTTCCGGCGGATCGGGTCCCGACAGCAAACGCGCTCTCCTAGAACACGAAGGTGTCCTGACGCCCGGTCTGGGCTTGTAAATCACGCGGCTCACGGCTCATACAGTGGCGCAGCCACGCTGCTCTGACACGAAATTTCAAGAAATTGGGAGGAAATCAACCGTGCCTGATATCAATATAGAGGGTCCAGATGGTACTTTTAGCGCTTATTTAGCGGTACCAGCGACATTGCCTGCACCGGCGATTGTCGTGGCGCAGGAAATTTTCGGCGTCAATCAGGTGATGCGGGATATCTGCGACTGGCTGGCTGGACTGGGATACCTCGCCTGCTGTCCCGACATCTTCTGGCGGATCGAGCCCGGCATTCAGATCACCGACAAAACCGAAGCAGAGTGGAAACGCGCCTTCGAGCTCTTCGGTCTCTTCGACCCGGACAAAGGGATCGAGGATTTGAAGGCCACGATCAGCCAAATGCGCAGCCACAGCGACAGCAATGGCAAGGTCGGCTCCATCGGCTACTGCCTGGGCGGCAAGCTGGCCTACATGATGGCCTCGCGCACCGATAGCGACTGTAATGTCAGTTACTATGGCGTGGGGCTCGACGAGCTTCTTGGAGAGTCCGGCGCAATTTCAAAGCCTTTACTCATGCATATGGCCTCGCTCGATAAGTTCGTACCGCCGGAAGCCCAGGAAAAGATCAAAGCCGGGCTGGCTGATCATGACCAGGTCAGCCTGCATGTTTACGAAAACTGCGATCATGCTTTCGCTCGGATCGGCGGTGAACACTATGACGAGGCCGCAGCCACACTGGCCAACGATCGCTCGATCCAATTCCTGAAGGAGAATCTCAGCTGATGACCAAAGCAATTCGCATCCATGCGCCCGGCGGACCGGAGGCGTTGTCGTTCGACGACATTGAGCTGACCGCTCCCGGCGAGGGTGAGGTTCAACTTCGCCAAACCGCTATCGGTTTGAATTATATCGATGTTTACCACCGCACGGGTCTTTATCCCGTCCCTGCCCTGCCAGCGGTGATCGGGCTAGAGGCTGCTGGCGTCGTGGAGTCCGTCGGACCTGGCGTCGCTGATCTGGCTGTCGGCGACCGGGTCGCCTACGCCAACCCGCCCCTTGGCGCCTACGCGGAAGCCCGCAACATGCCGGCCGAGCGTCTGATCAAGATTCCGGACGGTATTTCCGACGAACAGGCCGCAGCCATCATGTTGCAGGGCATGACCGTCGAATATCTGATCCGCCGGACCTACAACGTCAAAGCCGGTGAAACGGTTCTGTTCCATGCCGCGGCCGGCGGCGTCGGCCTGATGGCCTGCCAGTGGCTCAACCATCTGGGCGCGACAGTTATCGGCACGGTGGGATCGGAGGAAAAGGCCGAACTCGCCAAGGCAAACGGTTGTCACCACACGATCCTCTACAACAAAGATGATATTGCCGCCCGCGTGCGCGAGATCACTGATGGTGCCGGCGTTCCGGTGGTTTTCGATTCCGTCGGCAAAGACACCTTCGACGCTTCGATCAATTCCCTCGCGCCACTCGGGCTCTTCGTGACCTTCGGCAATGCCTCCGGACCGGTTCCGCCGGTCGATCCCGGTATGCTGGCAGGCAAAGGCTCGCTGTTCATGACTCGCCCAACACTGATGACCTACACCGCCAAGCGCGAGGACATGGTGAAGTCGGCGGAGGATCTTTTCGAGGTGGTGCAGTCCGGCGCCGTCAAAATCGCCATCAATCAGCGCTACCCTCTGGCCGAAGCTGCCCAGGCGCATCGCGATCTGGAGGCGCGCAAAACAACGGGTTCAACGATTCTTCTGCCGTAATCTCTGAGCTTACCTGCACAAAAAATGGGACGCCTCCAAAGCAAGGGAGCGTCCCATTTTTACTTGTCTATACAACTTTTTAGCTGAACGACGTACAGCTGAAATAAGAGCCTAAACAGAAATTATCCTGTTAGATTAAGATCTTATTAACTGTACCTTTCTTTGCGATGCAGTGTACGTACAGAGGTTGTCTCTCAACGAACGCCTTTCCACAGGCAGCTGTACGTTCCGAACGCGGAACGATTTCGCAATGCTTTGAAAGCTCAGGCTTTTATTGATTCCCGAAGGTCTACTGGTTCATCGAGTCGAAGAAGTCAGAATTCGACTTGGTCTGTTTGAGTTTGTCGATCAGGAAGTCGATAGAGTCCGTCACACCCATCGGCATCAGGATCCGGCGCAGCACCCACATCTTGGAGAGTGTGCCCTTATCGACCAGCAGCTCTTCCTTACGGGTACCCGACTTGCCGATATCGATCGCCGGGAAGGTCCGCTTATCGGCCAGTTTCCGATCCAGGACGATTTCGGAGTTACCGGTGCCCTTGAACTCTTCGAAGATCACCTCGTCCATTCGGCTGCCGGTGTCGATCAGCGCCGTGGAGATGATGGTCAGGCTGCCACCTTCTTCGATGTTCCGGGCAGCACCGAAGAAACGCTTCGGCCGCTGCAGGGCATTGGCATCGACACCACCGGTCAGCACCTTGCCGGAACTGGGAACCACGGTGTTATAGGCACGGGCCAGTCGGGTGATGGAGTCCAGCAGGATCACCACGTCCTTTTTGTGCTCGACCAGACGTTTAGCCTTTTCGATGACCATCTCCGTCACCTGCACGTGACGGTTGGCCGGCTCATCGAAGGTCGAGCTGACAACCTCGCCGTTGACCGAGCGGGCCATATCGGTGACTTCCTCGGGACGCTCGTCGATCAGGAGAACGATCAGGTAGACCTCTGGATGATTCGAGGCAATCGCATGGGCGATATTCTGCAGGATCATGGTCTTACCGGTTCGCGGCGGCGCCACAATCAGGGCACGCTGGCCCTTACCCAGCGGCGTGACCAGATCGATGATCCGGGTCGTCATGTCCTTTTTGGTCGGATCCGACAGCTCCAGCGTAATCTTCTCGTCCGGATAGAGCGGCGTCAGATTGTCGAAGTTGATCCGGTGGCGGGAGTTTTCCGGCGGATCGAAATTGATCTGATTGACCTTGAGCAGCGCGAAATAGCGCTCGCCTTCCTTCGGCGCCCGGATTTGTCCTTCCACCGTGTCACCGGTGCGCAGACCGAAGCGGCGCACCTGGCTGGGACTAACGTAGATATCGTCGGGACCGGGGAGATAGTTGGATTCCGGTGCACGAAGGAAACCGAAACCATCCTGCAGGACCTCCAACACACCGGATCCGTAGATCGGCACATCGTTGTCGGCCATCTGTTTGAGGATTGCGAACATCATATCCTGCTTACGCAGGTTACTGGCGTTCTCGATTTCGAGTTCTTCGGCAAAAGCCAGCAGGTCTGCCGGACTTTTGGCTTTTAAGTCTTGGAGGTTCATGGGCTTTACGCCTGGTCAAAGATAGAGATTTGGAGGGATACGCGCGATGCGCGGCGGGAGCAGACTCTCGGTCGTCTCTCGCTGCCGCTGCAGTTCGTCGTCGTGAACAGAGTCAGCCTAATGCGGGGCGATTACTAATTCATGAATTGGGGACGACCCGAACGAATGTCCAGGGCCTAACTTCTGCCTTCGATACTGGATGCCTTCTATGAAGTCAAGCGAAGCGCCAATAATTTTTACGCTTGAAGCGCTGATCACTGGAAAAACACAAAGATTAAATGCGTCCGCAATACGCTTTTTTAGAGTTTTTCCCAGCGCTCACTTTCAACCGACCGGAATAGCGCATCAATAATCCGCATATTGGTCAGGGCATCTTCCAGACCATAAGGGGCTTTTCCACCCGCCCGTACGGCTTCAACGAAGGCGTCCGCCTGCTCGGCATATTGATCCGCCTCCGGAACGACCTCGATTCTCCTATCGCTGCCGTCCAGGGCTGAACCATCGAACAGGAAGAGCCTGCTGGCGGCGCCCTGAGGGGCATTGAAGGGGATTTCGATCTCCAAGCGGCCTTCCGTTCCGATAATCTGGACTCGTTGATAGAGCACCGACTGCGTGGACACTGAGAAGACCAGTTGCCGCCCCTCCCCGAAGTCCAGCATGCCCGACGTCAATCGATCGGTATCGAAGTCTGGATCCCGATCGATCAGACCGATCACCCGCTGCGGTTCCGCTTCAAAGAAGAAACGGCCAGCGACAATTGCGTAACATCCGATATCGAGTAAGGCGCCACCGCCGTTCTCCGGTCGGTTCCTGATATTCTGCGGATCCTTGTTAAAGTAAGAAAAAGCAACCTGTATCGCATTGATTTTCCCAATTTTTCCCGAGCGCAGGATCTCGCGGCAGCGCAGCCACTGAGGATGGAAGCGCACCATGAAGGCCTCCATCATCCGAGCATCTGCCGGCAAATCGGCCAAGCGCGCGGCATCCTCGGCATTGAGGCCGATCGGCTTTTCACAGAGCACATGTTTGCCCGCCCTGGCAGCAGCGAGAGTGACATCGACATGCTGATCGTTTGGCAGGGGATTGTAGATAAATTCAATGTCGGGATCGGCCAAGAGTTCCTCATAGGACCCATAGGCTTTGTCGATTTTCAGATCGATCGCTGCGGCCTTGGCCTTTCCGAGGTCTCTCGACGCGATGGCGGCGACCCGGCCCAGGCGGGATCGTTGGATGCCAGGGATGACCTTTTCCACACCAATTTTCGCGGTGCTGACAACACCCCAACGCGCTTTTTCCATCTCTATCTCCCAAATGCCTGCCGCCTGCGAAGCTATGCGTCTAGATCGGATCAAGTTCGAACGGAATCGCCGCAGGCGATCTATCGCACTTGTGAATCCGTGCTGCCACGCTCGCGAGCGTAATTTGTGACCACTCCCGACGAAGATGTCGAAAGGTGCCGCTCTTAGAAGGGTTTCACCACCACGAAAATTACAATGCCGATCATGAGGACCGTCGGCACTTCATTCATCCAGCGATAGTAGGTCTCGCTGTTGCTATTCTCGTCTTTTTCAAAGGCCTTACGCCAGCGGGAAAAGGCAGCGTGGATAATCTGCATGCCGATCAACAGGGTCAACTTTGCATGAAACCAAGGTTCCTGCCAGGCTTCCAGATGCAGCATCAACAGCAGACCGAACAGCCAGCTTGCAATCATGGCTGGGTTTGTAATGGCGCGTAGCAAGCGCCGTTCCATAACCTTGAAAGTCTCGGACTGTTTGGAACCGACTTCCGCGTTGCAGTGATAGACGTAGAGACGCGGCAGATAGAGCATACCGGCCATCCAGGCGATTACGCTGATAATATGCAGCGCCTTGACCCAAAGATAGCCATCGCCCAGAAATCCAGCCATCTATCCGTCCCCGCTTACCGCATGCCGGCCCTGTTTGAGAGGCCGAATCGCTCAAAGCCTCACCGCGATCTGTTAAACCCTGTTCCAGCTCGTCGGACAAGGGTCGTCTTCGCGACCGGGACAAAGCGACGCGGATCCATCGAGCGCACCGCGAACACGTGCGGCCAACCCCTCGATAAAGGCGGGGCCGTCATCCACCGTCGGCACCCTCACATACTTGGGAACGCCTTCTTTTTCAGCCAGTTCCCGATACTCGATATCCAATTCGACGAGGGTTTCGGAGTGTTCGGAGACGAAGGCAATGGGCACCACGATCAGAGGAACCTTGTCCTTGCCAGCCCGTTCGATCTCATCTTCCGTGGAAGGTCCGATCCATTCCAACGGCCCTACCCGGCTTTGGTAGCAAACAATCCAATCCAGATCAGGCATGCCAAGCGCATCCACAACGGCAGCCGTCGATTCCTCTACCTGCTCCTGATAAGGATCGCCTGCTTCCACGATCTTCTTCGGCAATCCATGCGCCGAAAACAGAACCCTTGGCTTTGGTTCATCTTCGGAAAACTGGTCCAGCGCCTTTTGTAGGCGGGTCACAACCTCAGATACAAAACCCGGATCCGCGGGATAACAGCACAGGGTTTTGGTGGGCAGATCCAATCCGACCTTTGCCGCCGCCCGGTTCCAGTCAGTGACCGAGGATCCCGTCGTCGTTGTGGAAAACTGCGGGTAGAGCGGAACAAGCAAGATCTGATCCGGTTCGTAGGCCTTCACCTCCTGGACCGTCTCGTCGGCAAAGGGATGCCAATAACGCATGGCAATGAAAACCTTGAAACCATCGCCATCCTCAGTGGTCAAAGCCGCTTCAAGAGCCTTGGCCTGTGCTTGCGTGTTGGGCAGCAGCGGCGAGCCGCCACCTAGATTTTCGTAGATTTCTCGCGCAATCGGCGCCCGGCGCTTGGAAATGACCTTCGCCAATCCCCAGCGAAAGGGGTTCGGGATCCGGATGATGGCCGGATCATTGAAAAGATTAAACAAAAAGGGCTGCACCGCGGCCGGTGTATCGGGCCCTCCAAGATTGAACAGAACGATTGCGGTCTTAGTCATGGGACACAAGCTGGCGATTGCTTGGTCTTTTGTCCATCCCTACCGGCTTGATTATCTGCCTTTCCAGGAGGCCTGCGGCGATTTGCATCAACACCGGCGACGGCAGCGCGTTTGCTTAACCTTTGACCAGCTTCATCAATTGCTCAACGTGCTCTGGTGGCGTTTGAGGAACGATGCCGTGCCCAAGATTGAAGATGAAGGGGCCATCCGCCAGATTTTCCAGGATATGGGCGACACCTCGCTCCAGGGTCTGCCCGCCGGCGACCAGCATGATGGGATCCAGATTGCCCTGAACCGTTACCTGGGACTGCAGTTGATCGCGCGCCCAAGCTAGAGGCACCGTCGTGTCCAGTCCCAGCCCCTGGGCACCGCTCTGTAACGCAAAGTCCCGATAGGCCAGGCCAACACCCCTTGGAAACAGAATAATGGGGACGTCAGGCTGGGCGGTCTTTACTCTCGCGATGATCTCTTTGCAGGGCGCAAGGCACCAACGCCGCAGATCCGCTTCCGGCCAGACACCAGCCCAGGAATCGAAAATCTGAAGCACTTCCGCGCCTGCTTCCACCTGTCGAATCAGATACTCCGAAGTTGCGTCAACCAACAGATCTATGACCCGCTGGAAATCGTCAGGCCGTCCGTAGGCCCAGCTCTTAGCAGTACCGAAATCCTTACTGGATCCACCCTCGAGCATATAGCTGGCAACCGTCCAGGGTGCGCCCGAGAAACCGATCAGCGTCGTTTCCGCTGGCAATTCCTGGCTCAGGCGGCTGACGGTCTCATAGACCGGTGCCAGATGGTCGTGAAAGCCTTCCAGTCCGAGCTTTTCGACATCCTGGGCTGAGGTCAGCGCCTCCAGTTTCGGTCCTGCACCTTCCTCGAACCAGACCTTCTGTCCAAGGGCATGGGGCACAACCAAAATATCGGAGAAAAGGATCGAAGCATCGAAGCCGTAGCGCCGGATCGGCTGCAAAGTGACCTCTACGGCCAGATCCGGGGTGTAACACAGATCCAGGAAGCCGTTCGCTTCAGAACGGGTCTTTAGGTACTCTGGCAGATAGCGTCCTGCTTGACGCATGAGCCAGATCGGAGGGTGGGAAAGGGTCTCGCCTCTGAGGGCGCGGATAAAAAGCTTGTCTTCGGATTTCACGCTGCTTGCCATTCGGATCGGCTATCGGTTTCCCCACCCTACTTACAAAGAATCTTATTTAAATAAAATTTTGTGGTTGTTTGTTGGTGGCATGAATTCTGGGGATTGTTTGGTTATCCGGAACTTGTCCACGTCTGACTGTAAAGATGGCGATTCATCTCCCCAGATGTGACTGATTTACCTGATAACTTTTGCGACTCGTTGGCTTTGCGCCGCTTTGGCATATCACCGGAAAACGTGGATAAGGTGGATAAGTCTCGGACACGCAGCTGTGATCGGCAGCTTTTCCCATCTGTGGAAATTCTCATCCTCAAGCGGATAGCTGCAGGGAGGACTTGCTGGTCTTCGGTAACGGAATCTTTACAGATCCCGATTTGCCCCTGTTATCCACATCTTCATGCCATTTGATTCACATTTCTGTCCCAAAGGTCGTTTCCCATATCGAGGAAGACCACCGCAGAACTGCTAGCCGGCGCCACGCCTCAAAACTGGCGGCGGCGTTGAAGCTATTGTATGAGAGGGCGGAAACAGCCTGTATGGGACCGCGGATTTTATGACCATCATCCATTTGCACCTGGTCTCCGATGCGACCGGTGAGACCATCAACTCGGTTGCCCGGGCCTGTCTGGTTCAGTTCGACGTTGCCGAACCCATTGAGCATGTCTGGAGTCTGATCCGGACTCAGGGTCAATTGGACCGCGTAATTCAGGGCATTGAAGCCAATCCCGGCCCCGTGCTCTTCACCATGGTCAATGAAAAGATGCGTCAGCCTCTGGTGGAAGCGGCGCGGCGGATCGGCGTGCCCTGTATTCCGGTGCTGGATCCGGTGATCCATTCTCTTGCGGCCTATTTCGGGGTCGAGATGTCCGGGCGGCCGGGTTTGCAGCACGCGCTCGATGCCGAGTACTTCGACCGCATTGCGGCCATGGATTTCGCCCTTGCCCATGATGACGGGCAGCTCTACAGCGACCTGGAAGGGGCGGATATCGTACTGGTCGGTGTATCGCGCACCTCCAAGACGCCAACCTGCATCTACCTGGCCAACCGGGGGATCAAGGCGGCCAACGTGCCGGTGGTCCCCGGCTGCGCGATGCCTGACAATTTGCTGAGTGCCAAGAAGCCTTTGATCGTTGGGCTGACCAAGGATCCGGAAAGCCTGGTTCAGGTTCGGCGCAATCGCCTGCGCATGATTGCGGAAGGTGAGGATGAAACAGATTATGTGGATATTGAATCCGTGCGCGCGGAAGTGACGGAAGCGCGCCGGCTTTGCAGCCGCCACGGCTGGCCCGTCATCGATGTCACCCGCCGCTCGATCGAGGAAACCGCAGCGCAGATCATGAGCCACTATGCCCGGCATTGTGAACTGGCGGAATGACGGCTCAATCTCTCATTTTGGCCTCGGGTAGCTCTTCACGCCGAAGTCTTCTGACCAATGCCGGTGTTGATTTCGAGGTCGAGGTTGCGAACGTCGACGAGGACGAGGTCAAGCTGGCTTTGAAGGCGGAGGGCGCCAGCGCTGCCCAATGCGCGGAAACGCTTGCTGAACTCAAGGCGCAGCGTGTCTCACGCCGGCGTGCGGGCGCGCTGGTCATCGGGGCCGATCAGATGCTTGACTGCAATGGCGTCTGGTTCGACAAACCGGAAGATCTGGACCATGCCGCCGCCCATCTCGCGGCGCTGGGCGGTAAGGAGCATCATCTGCTTTCCGCGGTCTGTGTGGTCCGGGACGGAGAGCGTTTGTGGCACCATAACGAGATTTCGCGGCTGACGATGAGAAGTCTCGGCGCTGATTTTATCCGCAACTATCTGACGGCTGTGGGCGAACAGGCTCTGACGTCGGTGGGCGCTTATCAATTGGAAGGCCGGGGCGCGCAGCTCTTCGCTTCCATCAAGGGCGATTACTTTTCGATCCTTGGGCTGCCCTTGCTGCCTTTGCTCGGTTTTTTGCGCGGTCACGGAGTGGTGCCGGAATGAGTCACACGGGCAAAACCCTCACCGCGGGTGTCTTCGGCTGGCCGATCAGTCACAGCCGTTCGCCCCGCCTGCATGGCTTCTGGCTCAAACACTACGGCATCGATGGTGCCTACCTGCCCTTGCCGGCCCGCCCGGAGGACTTCGAGACCGCAGTCCGAGGTTTGGCCGCCGCCGGCTTTCGGGGTGCGAATGTCACGGTGCCTCATAAGGAGGCCGCCCTGCGCCTCTGCGATCACGTGGATCCCTTCGCCGCCAAAATCGGCGCGGTCAATACCCTGGTGTTCGGTGAGGATGGCATCTCAGGATCGAACACCGATGCTTTCGGGTTTCTGGAAAACCTGCGCAGTGGTGCGGAAGGCTATCGTTCCGATCGGGGACCTACTTTGGTGGTGGGCGCCGGGGGAGCTGGCCGTGGCATTGTCGCCGCCCTGCTGAACGACGGTGCGACGGAAGTCCGCCTGACCAACCGCACTGCCAGCCGCGCCGAACAGGTCGCAGACGAACTTTCCGGGCGGTTTGAAGGGAAAATCGAGATCGTTCCCTGGGCGGAACGAACCGAGGCGCTTGGCGATATCGCGCTGCTGGTCAATAGCACCAGTCTGGGTATGCAGGGCCAGCCGCCGCTGGATCTCGACCTCGAAAAGCTGGCGCCGACGGCTCTGGTGAACGATATCGTATACGCACCCTTGGAAACCCCCCTCCTCGCCACCGCCCGCGCCCGCGGTAATCCGATGGTGGACGGTTTGGGTATGCTGCTGCATCAGGCCCGGCCTGGCTTCTCGGCCTGGTTCGGTGTCAATCCGGAGGTTACGGAAGAGCTGCGCGCCATGATGCTCAAGCCTTGAAAAGCTTATCCAAAATCAACTGGTCGAAACGTTTTCCGGGAATGTTCATTCTCGGTCTGACCGGCTCGGTCGGCATGGGCAAGTCGACCGCTGGACGCATGCTGCAGCGGCTGGGCTGTCCCTTGCATGACGCCGACGCTGCTGTGCACCGCCTGATGGGACCGAAGGGCGCGGCTGTAGCGAAGATTGAGCAGGCCTTCCCCGGGGTTGTCGTGGATGGCGCCGTGGATCGCGGCAAGCTGGGCGCGCGGGTGTTCGGCGATCCGGCCGCCTTGCGCCAACTGGAGGCGATCCTTCATCCCATGGTTCGGCAGGCCACGCTCGCGTTTCTGCAACAGCAGGCCCGCCGCCGGACCGCGCTCGTGGTATTGGATATTCCGCTGCTGTTCGAAACCGGCGGCGAGACGCTCTGCGATGCGGTGGCCGTGGTCTCCGCGCCAAGCTTTCTTCAGACACTGAGGGTTCTCTCCCGTCCGGGCATGACGGCCGAGCGCCTGGCTAAGATCCGCGCCCAGCAGATGCCGGATGGTGAAAAACGCCGCCGCGCCGATTTCGTTATCCGCACTGGGCTCGGAAAGGCCGATAGCTTGCGGCAGCTTCGCAGGATGTTGTCTGCTCTCGGCCGTTTAGACTAGAATCGCGCGAACCCAAGGAAGCAGGAATCCTATGCGCGAAATCGTACTCGACACCGAAACCACTGGCCTCGATCCCTTCGCCGGACACCGCATCGTCGAAATCGCCTGCCTGGAGCTGCATAGTCACGTGCCGACCGGCGAGACCTTCCGCCGCTACATCAATCCCGAGCGCGACATGCCCGAAGAGGCTGAGCGGGTCCACGGCCTCTCGGCTGAGTTTCTGGCCGGTCATCCGGTCTTTTCGGAGATTGCCCAGGACTTTCTGGATTTTATCGGCGACGACCCACTGGTGATCCACAACGCCCAGTTCGACCTGAAGTTCCTCAACGCAGAGCTGGATGCCTGCGGGAAACCGCAAATCGAGATCTCTCGCGGCATCGATACGGTCGCCATCGCCCGTCAGCGCTTTCCCGGCGCGCAGGTCAACCTCGACGCCCTCTGCCGCCGCTTCGAGATCGACAACTCCTCGCGCACCTTCCACGGCGCGTTACTCGACTGCGAGCTCTTGGCGGATGTCTATCTGGAACTCAGCGGCGGCCGCCAGCCTGGCTTTGAGCTCGACATGGCGGCAAAGCAGCAGGCGGTGGCACAGGTCTCCGCTACACGCCATCAGCGGCCTGCCAGGCCCCATGCACCGTCTGCAGAAGAAATGGCGGCGCATGAGGCGATGCTGGACAAGCTGAAAGAGCCAATCTGGCGGCAATAGGGCGCGTTAGCGCGTTATCGTCTTCAGGCTTCCGCGGTCTTCGTTTCGTCTGAAGCCGCCTCCGCGCCTTCCGTTCCCGCTTGCTGCTGGCTTTCCGCGTAGGCGGCCATGCGCTGCTTGTAGAGGGCGATGAAGTCGACTGGGTTCAGCACCAGAGGCGGGAAACCGCCGTTGCGCGTGGCTTCCGCCAGGATCTGCCGGGCGAAGGGGAAGAGATGGCGTGGCGCTTCGACCATCACCAGGAACTGGATCTCTTCCGGCTTGGTCACATGCTCCCCGATGGCAACGATACCCGCATAATCCAATTCGACCAGAAATGCGACTTTATCGCCGGTCATAGCCTTGGCCTGCAGGTTCAGCGTCACTTCGAACGTCCGGTCCTGCACCTTGGCGGGCTGCACATCGATATCGATGGTCAGGTCCGGCGCTCCCTTGGCGATCTCGCTGTAGACCATGGGTGCATTGGGGTTCTCGAAGGACAGATCCTTGGTGTACTGCATCGAGATGGTGAGAGGGGGTTGTTCGTTTTCTTCTTCGGCCATGCCGTCATCTCCTGGCGCCTGATCCCCTTCCACCGCTGCGGTGAAAAATCCGAATCAGTTGTGTTGTTCTGTTGTTTCGCGGACTCACGACCCTATTGACCGTTGGGTCACAAAAGATCTCGCCCAAAAACTTCGGCGCTTCGCTAGCATGTAAAGGGGATACAAACAAGCGGTTCACCGGAGGGTGATCGGTCAGGTCTCTCGAGGCTGACTACTGGCCGTGTGGCGCCATCCGCGAGGTGATGGGGTCGAACTTCAGGATTTCACCGTTTTTCGCCTCGTGGCCGGTCAGGCCGCGGATGAAACCCCAATGGCTGACGACGAGGACCTCATGCCAGTCCTCTGTTGCGGCCATCTGACCGTGAAAATCGCGGGCACGGGCGCGCACGTCTTCTTCCGTTTCCGGGTCTGATGGCCACCAGGACTCTGGCAGATGGGAAAAATCCAGATGCGGCCAGTCCTGCGACAAGACCGACCGCGGCGTGCCGATATCGCAGGAAAAGAAGGCGTGCTCCCGGATCAGGCTTTCGATGGTAACGGGCAATTCCAGGATGCGCGCAATGATATCCGCCGTCTGCAGGGTCCGCGTATAGGGGCTGGCAACAATGCGTTTCAGGCCCTGTCCGCGGAGGCTCTCTCCGGCTGTTTGTGCCTGCCGATGGCCTTCATCGGTCAGCTTGGGATCGATAATGCCCGGATCCTTTCGGGTGGCGCCGAAGATCACATTGAATTCGGACTGGCCGTGGCGCACGAGCATCATCGCGGCAATCCTCCACCGGAACCGTTGCCTGATCCGTTGCCCGGCCCGCTATCGGGTTCTCGACGGGAGCCTCCCCAGGGCGACGGGCGGCGTTTACCGGGCTCATCATTTGGCGCTTCGGTGTTTTCGGTCAGATCCTCGAATTCACCGTCAATGACGCCACCGCTTCCGCCGGGTCCGCGCCGGTTGTCATTTCTGCCGTCGTTTGGCCGCTGCATACCGCCGGGGCCATAGGTCTGGAAGGACGCGCCTGTCATGGAGCTCTCCAGCCGTTTCCCCAGCCACTGACGCAAAAGACCGCGAACCTGTGGCACGAAGAGCGCAAAGCCGATGCTGTCTGTGACAAATCCGGGCGTTAGCAGCAAGGCGCCGGCGAACAGCAGGCAAAGACCGTCGAAAAGTTCACGGGTTGGCAAAACGCCCTGGTCGATCTGGCCGCGCACCCGCGCGAGGGTCGCAAGTCCTTGAATTCTTAGGAGCCAAGTCCCGATGAAGGCGGTCAGAATCACCACCGCCAGCGTGTTCCACAGGCCCAGCTGGTCTCCGACTTGAATGAAAACTGCTATTTCCAGCAGTGGCACGCCGATAAATGCGGCGAGCAACAGGATAGCCATACTTGCTCTTTCCTTAACTATTCCCTATTTACAATGCATTGGAGTTCGTCGTCGACCGCATGTTTTGGACTTGCTGAAGAATCTCAGACTTTCAAGAGGTGTTTCCCGTCGTTCGATGTGGATTGCTCGACCGCGAAGTGGCTTTTCGGTTGGGTTGACTCCGGTGTGATTTGTTCCGGCGCGGTTCGTCATTACTTAAGACTCTCCGCCGAACTTTTGGTTGGAATTTATGGGCGACGGTTTCGGATTCGATATCATTATACTCGCTGCGATCGCGGTGTTCTGTGTGTTGCGTCTGCGTAGTGCCCTGGGGAAACGGACTGGGCACGACGAGCCGCCCAAGTACGATCCCTTCAATCAGGATCAGGGCGACGACAAGGTCGTGCATCTGCCCAATCGTTCCCGCGGCGATCAGGGTGCGCCTGATATCGAGGATGTGGTTTCCGATATGGAACCCCTCGATACTGTCGAACAAGATTCTGCCGAGGAGGCCGGATCTATTCGCCCGGGCATTCGCGCCATCAAACGGGCCGATCCGAACTTCGACGAAAAGGAATTTGCCGGCGGCGCGGCTGCGGCCTTCGAGATGATCGTCGGCGCCTTTGCTGCAGGCGATACGCAGGCCCTCCGGCCATTGCTTGCGAATGACGTCTACAGCGACTTCGCCGGCGCCATCGAAGCCCGCGAGGATCAAAAACACACACTGGAAACCACCCTGATCGGCATCGAAACCTCTGAAATCATCGAGGCCGAGCTGCAGGGCCGGACGGCTTTCGTGACGGTCAAGTTCGTCTCTGATCAGGTGAACGTAACCCGTGATGCCGAGGGTGAGACGGTTGAGGGCGATCCCAACCATGTGACCAAGATCACCGATATCTGGACCTTTGCCCGCAACACCGGCAGCCGCGATCCGAACTGGGCCCTGGTGGCCACCCGCAGCCCCAACTGACCTGAGAAAGGGCCGGCCTTTTGCTGCTTGGGCCTTCTGAAGCCGGATTTTTTGGCTTTTCACCCGATCGTCGCAAAGTCCGACGCGCCGGGATTTCATTTGCTAGCCTTGGAATTTTAACTCTGGCACTCGCTGCCTGCGAACCGCGCGTGCCGGAGAAATCAGCCGAAAAGTCACCTGAACCTCAGCCGGAGGCGGCCGCCGAGATGCTGTTGGAGCCTGTCGGCTACGAACAGCTTCCCGGTTGGCAAGAGGACCAGATTGCTGAAGCCCTGCCGGCTTTGCACCGCTCCTGTAAACGCCTGCTACGCCGTCCGGAAGACCGCAATGTCGGACGCCATGGCGTTGGCGGCCGCGTCGCGGATTGGCGCGCGCCCTGTGACGCCTTGACGGCGTTGGAGAAAGGCGCTGGCGCATCTGCCGATGCCCTCGTGCGGGCCGAAATTGAAAAGCTTTTCGTCCCCTTCAAGGTGACCTTCGGTGAGAAGGACCAGGGGCTTTTTACCGGATACTACGAGGCTGAGCTCAAGGGTGCGCTCTTCCCCGGCGGTGGCTACGATACACCCCTTTACAAGCGCCCGACCGACCTGGTGACCGTCGACCTGCGCCAGTTCGACGAAGGAATGACCGGCCGCAGGATCGCCGGCCGGGTGGTGGACGGCAAACTGGTTCCCTATCACGACCGGACCGACATCGATAACGGCGTGATCGACGGCGCGAACCTGGAGCTCCTGTGGGCCGAGGACCCTATCGATGTCTTCTTCCTGCATGTCCAGGGCTCAGGCAAGGTTCAGTTACCCGACGGTTCCTCCATGCGCGTTGGCTTCGCGGCCTCCAATGGCCGGCCTTTTGTGGCCATCGGACGCCTTCTGCTCGATGAGGGCTATATTTCGCGCGACAAGGCCTCCATGCAGTCGATCCGCGACTGGCTGCGCGCCAACCCGGACAAAGCCAGCGAGCTGATGCAGCGTAATCCGCGCTACATCTTTTTCCGCAAGATCGAGGGCGAAGGCCCAATCGGCGCGCAGGGTGTGGCCCTGACCCCGCGTCGCAGTCTGGCCGTGGATCCGGCCTTCATTCCGCTTGGCGCACCGATTTATCTGGATACCACCTGGCCAGGCAGCCGCAGCGAAAATCCCCGGCCGCTACGCCGCCTGATGGTCGCTCAGGACACCGGCAACGCCATCAAGGGCGCGATCCGGGGCGACTTCTTCTGGGGCGCCGGCGACCCGGCCCTGGCCGAGGCCGGCCGCATGAAACAGCCCGGCAGCTACTATCTGCTTCTGCCCAAGGCGGTCGCGGAACGGCGCGCGGCAGGCAGCTGAACCCTCGAGGCAGCCACACGGTTTTGGACAACGCTTCGTTGGCCAGTAGAGGCGCGAAAACAGCGTGACTCTGCCTCGGTCAAAGTGGTAATACCAATTTTCTCGGGATAGAAATTAGCTCGTGTTATCTTCGTAACGATGGGATCATCGCCGGCGAAGCATCCGTGTTAAGGGAGGATGGAAAGCGCATGTCGAAGTCCAGGCCGCGTGTCGGTTTGTTTGTGACCTGTCTGGTCGATCTTTTCCGGCCGAGTGTCGGCTTCGCGGCTGTAAAGCTCCTGGAATCAACAGGCTGCCAGGTTGAGGTGCCGGAAACGCAGACCTGCTGCGGGCAGCCGGCCTACAATTCGGGTGACCGCGCTGACACCCGTGCCATTGCGCTTCAGGTCATCGAGGCCTTCCGGGATTTCGACTACGTGGTGGCGCCCTCCGGCTCCTGTGCAGCCATGATCAAGAAACACTATCCGGAACTCTTTGAGAAGGAGCCCGGATTGCTCGCCAAAGCCGAGGAGCTTGCGTCCCGCACTTACGAGTTGGTCTCATTCCTGAGCGATGTCATGAAGCTGTCTGAGGTGGATGCGGGCTTTTCCAAGAAGGTCACTTATCACGATTCCTGTTCCGGTCTGCGGGAACTGGGCGTGCGGGAGCAGCCGCGCAAGTTGCTCTCGTCGGTCGAGGATCTATCTCTTGTAGAGCTCTCCGATGCCGATATCTGTTGCGGTTTCGGTGGCACCTTTTGTGTTAAGTATCCGGATATCTCCAACACGATGGTCACGAGCAAAACCGGCAATATCGAGGCCACAGGTGCGCAAACGCTTCTCGCTGGCGATCTCGGTTGCCTCATGAACATGGCTGGCAAGCTTCAGCGCGAAGGTTCCGCCATCGAGGTCCGCCATGTCGCCGAGGTCCTCGCCGGAATGACCGACGAACCGGCGATCGGTCGAGCCGGGGATAGCGGCAGTGAAAGAAACGGAGGCTGAGCGCGGTGCAGTCCACGTCCCATAATTTCAAGGAAAACGCCCGCCAGGCCATTGCCGACCCCAACATCCAGGCGGCTATGGCCAGGATGAAGGTGGGTTTCACGGATAAACGTCTCGCCGCCGCAGCCCGCCTGCCCGAGTTCGAAGATCTGCGCGACGCCGCGCGGGACATCAAAAACCATACGCTGGCGAACCTGGATTTCTATCTGGAGCGCTACGAGGAGAAGGTTACGGAGACGGGTGGACAGGTGCATTGGGCGCCCACTGCGGAAGACGCCCGCAAGGCCATCCTCGACATTTGCCGGCGGGTAGACGCCAAGACGGTCACCAAGGGCAAGTCCATGATTTCCGAGGAAATCGCCCTCAACGACCACCTCGAACAGGCTGGCATGACCGTGGTCGAGACCGATCTGGGCGAGTACATCATCCAACTCCGCAAGGAGCCGCCGAGCCACATCATCGCGCCAGCTGTGCATGTGAGTAAGGCGCAGGTCGAAGCCGATTTCCGCGAGAACCATCAGCATTTGCCGCCGGACCGTTCCCTCAGTGAAGCGACCGACCTGGTCAACGAGGCTCGGCAGATCCTGCGGCAGCGCTATCTGGATGCGGATGTCGGCATCACCGGCGCGAACTTTCTGATCGCTGAGACCGGTACCTCGATCATCGTTACCAACGAAGGCAACGGCGATCTGACCCAGTCCCTGCCCCGGGTCCATATCGTCATCGCCAGCATCGAGAAGGTCGTTCCGAACCTTGAGGATGCCTCGACGATCCTGCGGGTATTGGCGCGTTCAGCCACCGGCCAGGAATTCTCGGCCTATACCACCCTTTCGACCGGTCCGCGCCGGGCGGAGGATCCGGACGGGCCGGAGGAATACCATGTCATTTTGCTGGATAACGGCCGTTCAGGCATGCTGGGCACCGAGTTCCAGGAGATGTTGCGCTGTATCCGTTGCGGCGCTTGCATGAACCACTGCCCGGTTTACCATTCCGTCGGCGGCCATTCCTACGGCTGGGTCTACCCCGGTCCCATGGGGGCGGTTTTGACGCCCAACCTGATCGGTGTGGAAGAGGCCGGGCACCTGCCCAATGCTTCCACCTTCTGCGGTCGCTGCGAGAGCGTCTGCCCGATGCGTATTCCCCTGCCAAAAATGATGCGTCACTGGCGGGAGCGGGAGTTCGAACGCCACCTGACTCCTGGATCGGTACGTACCGGGCTCGGCTTTTGGGCGTTTTTCGCCAAGCGCCCGGCGCTCTATCGGCGTCTCAGCGGGCTGGGTATCTCCGTACTGGGGGCCTTGGGACGCAAGCAGGGGCATTTCAAATCCCTGCCGCTGGCCGGCGGCTGGACCAAATACCGCAATATGCCTGCACCACAGGGCAAGACCTTCCAGCAGCTCTGGGCCGCGAAACGTAAAAACGGGGGAGCAAGCCAATGAGTGCGGCGCGCGATCAGATACTCGGCGCGGTCCGGCGCTCCCTGCAGAAAAATGTTTCAGATGAAACCAATCCCGAAAAACGGTCGGCGCGGCTGTCAGACCCCAAGCCTGGACTGATTCCAAAGCGCGGCCAACTGCCCCATGCGGAGCAGGTCGATCTTATGGAATCCATGCTGCTCGAGCTCTCCGCCACTGTACAACGTGTTTCTTCGCGCGATCAGGTCCCTGACGCGGTGGTCGACTATCTCAAAACCCGCAACCTGCCGCAGGAAATCCGCTTGGCACCCGCGCCAGAGCTCGAGGCGATGCCCTGGGGCGGTCAAAGCCTGTTGAAAATCTCCAGTGGCCCGGCCCGCGAACCGGACCAGGTCTCGGTGACCGGCGCTTTTGCCGGCGTGGCCGAGACCGGGACTTTGATGCTGCATTCCGGCCCAGAAGGCCCGACCACCCTCAATTTCCTGCCCGAGAACCATATCGTCGTTTTGAAGTCTTCACAGGTGGTGGGCGCTTATGAAGAGGGCTGGGCCCGGCTGCGGGAGAAATTCGGCAAGGGCGCCATGCCCCGTACGCTTAACATGATCTCCGGCCCTTCGCGGACCGGCGATATCGAACAAAAGATTGAGCTTGGCGCCCATGGCCCGCGCCGTCTGCACGTCATTCTCGTCGAAGAGGGTGACAGCGGAACCTGAAGCCGTTATGTGAGGGCTTTCCGGCCATAACGGATCCGGACCCTATAGCTCCAGAGCGACATGAACGATCGGCGCAAACCCAAGGCGAAGCCGTCCGGCAATCTTTCGGACGAAGATCGCAAGCTCTGGCAACACGTCAATCGGGATACGGTGCCCTTGAAGGGCCGCGAGTCTCTGACTGGCGGTTTCGCCGATCTGATGCGCGCCAGCGAAGCCACCGCGCCTCCGCAATCGCCTGGAAAACCAAAGAAATCCCCGCCTGCTCCGCGTCTCCCGCTCAACAACGTCAAGCCTGCACCCCCTTCCCGCGCCCGCGATGAGTTACTGTCCCACGGTTCCTCGGCGGGCCTCGACCGCCGCAATGCCGAACGTCTTAGGCGCGGTAAGATGATCATAGAGGCAACGCTCGACCTCCACGGCATGAACCAAGCCCAAGCGCATGGCGCGCTCAACCGCTTTATCCAGCGCTCCGAGGCGGCTGGCCGGCGCTGCGTTCTTGTGATTACCGGCAAGGGTATTGCCAAGGAATCCGGCGGCGTGCTGCGCAATCAGGTGCCCAACTGGCTCAACGAACCTGGCAACCGCGAACGCATCATCGCTTTCAACTATGCGCAACAGGGCCACGGCGGTACCGGTGCGCTCTACGTCCTGCTAAAGCGCCGTCGGGAACGGGACGGAAAGAAGCCCCGGCCATAACAATTTGAGTATCCGCTGCTCCTTCGTCTATAAACTCGAATCGAGTTAAGGGAGACAGGCGGATATGACCCCTTTCGGCGAAAAGCTTCGGGCGCTGCGGGCTGAACGCGGCGTGACGCTCAAGCAGATGGCAGAAGGCCTGGGCGTATCTTCGGCTTATCTTTCGGCCGTCGAGCATGGACACCGCAGCCGCCCGAACCGCCGCTTCGTGCACAGGGTCTGCCAATACCTCAACATCATCTGGGACGACGCCGAGGAACTGCAGGCCCTCGCCGACCACTCCCATCCCCGCGTCACCGTGGATACGGCAGGCCTTTCCCCCCGCGCGACCGAATTGGCCAATCGTCTTTCAGAGGAAATTACTCGTTACGATGACGAAACGATCGAGCGTTTGCTGTCCGTAATGGATGACGTACGTTCGGCCTAAGAGGCACAGGCGTACGGCCTATCTGTACGTTAAGCCTAAAAGATAGAGGTTACAGCCAGTTTCGAGATCATTCCGCGTACGGAATCATCGTTAAGGTAGGCGCCCCTTTGGACCTAATTTGAGATTTTGTGTGATAAAGAATTTGTCGCTGGAGAAATGCTCATCCCAAAAGGCTTCGGGGTCCTTTGCATAGTTGGACAATGCGGAAAAAACTTCATCCACCGTCTTAAGTGCTGCATATCCATCCGACGGACAAAGGGCGATGAGGCAATCGTCGTCGCGACACTCGACATCCAATTCCTGATTGATCCAGTGATCTAGCGGCATCGGGTTTATCTCAAACTCAAACGGTACCGGCTTGCAATCCAGCTTTGCGACATCTTCATGCGGCCAAAATGGCACGACCCAACGTCCCTCATGTTGTCGACCAATCAGTGGCCCGCCAGGTTCATTGGCGAACCAGACTTCGCTATGCTCGACGGCTTCCTTGATCGTGTAAAAGAAGCGCCATTCATCCTCGCCGCCAAGTACAGACTTGGCTTCAACTACACCCAATGACCGGCGAGCTGCTCGCCGCTCCTCCAGGCTCTTAATTTCATTGAATCCAAGCGTTTGTGCGCGTGTCGTCACGAAAACGATTCCTCGTTTCGCGCAATTTTCTTTGCTTGTTCCGTCCCCACGGGTGTGCCGGTACGTAGAGTCTCTAAAGGATAAACTTCGAAAGATCGGTGTTCTTGGCCAGATCCGAGACCTTTTCGCGTACGTAATCATCGGTGATGACGATAGTCTCGCCGCCGCGATCCGTGGCGGTGAAGGAGATCTCGTCCAGCAGCTTCTCCATCACCGTATGCAGGCGTCGCGCGCCGATGTTCTCGACCGTCGAGTTGATTTCGGCAGCCAAATCGGCCAGCACATCGATGGCGGCTTCGTCGAATTCCAGCGTCACCTCTTCCGTTCCGATCAGCGCTTTGTACTGAATGATCAGGCTGTTTTCCGGCTCGGTCAGGATCAGCTTGAAATCGTCCCGGGTCAGCGGGTTAAGCTCCACGCGGATCGGCAGGCGGCCCTGCAGTTCCGGCAGCATGTCCGCCGGCTTGGAGAGATGGAACGCGCCCGAGGCGATGAAGAGGATATGGTCTGTTTTGACCGCGCCGTGCTTGGTGGCGACGGTGGTGCCCTCGATCAGGGGCAGCAGGTCACGCTGTACGCCTTCGCGGCTGACATCAGCGCCGGCGCGTTCGGAACGGGCCGTGATCTTGTCGATTTCGTCCAGGAAGACGATCCCGTGCTGCTCGACATTGTTGACCGCATCGGCAACGACCGACTCTTCGTCCAACAGCTTATCGCTCTCCTCGGCGATCAGAATGTCGTAGCTTTCGCCCACTTTCATGCGGCGCTTTTTGGTGCGCCCGCCCATGGCCTTGCCGAAGATATCATTGAGATTCAGCATGCCCATGCTGGCGCCGGGCATGCCCGGAATGTCCATAGTCGGCAACTGAAGTCCGCCGGTATCTGCGACGTCGATCTCAACATCTCGGTCGTCGAGCTGTCCTTCCCGCAACATCTTGCGAAACTTGGCGCGGGTATCGGGGCTGGCATTGTCGCCGACCAGGGCGTTTAGCACCCGCTCTTCCGCGTGTAGTTCGGCCTGCGCCTTCACTTCGGCGCGTAGCTTTTCCCGCGTGGTGTGGATCGAAACCTCCACTAGGTCGCGGATGATCTGCTCTACGTCGCGGCCCACATAGCCCACTTCTGTGAACTTGGTGGCTTCCACCTTTAGGAAGGGTGCCTGCGCCAGTCTCGCAAGGCGGCGTGCGATCTCGGTTTTACCGACGCCGGTCGGGCCGATCATCAGGATGTTCTTGGGCAGGACCTCTTCGCGCAGCTCTTCGGGCAGCTGCTGTCGCCGCCAGCGGTTGCGCAGGGCGATAGCGACCGCGCGCTTGGCGTCTTTCTGGCCCACGATGTGGCGGTCGAGTTCCGAGACGATTTCGCGCGGCGAAAAGGCGCTGGCGTGGGAAGACGAAGAGGTCGTGCTACTCATTTTTGGCTAAGCCTTGGATCTAGGAAGCTTTGTATTCGGTTTTGCGCGACTGGGGCGCAGTTCGACTGCCCGCTCTATGTCTTAGCGGGCAGGCTCTCAAGCAGAATGTTCTCGTTGGTATAGATGCAGATATCCGCGGCCACGGCCATGGATTTCCGGGCGATGGCTTCTGCGTCCAGCCCTTCGATATCGATCAGGGCGCGGGCGGCGGAAAGCGCGAAGTTACCGCCGGAGCCGATACCGATCAGGCCGTCTTCCGGTTCCAACACGTCGCCCGTGCCGGTCAGCACCAGCGAAGTTTCGCTGTCGGCAACCGCCATCATGGCTTCCAGCCGGCGCAGGTAACGGTCGGTGCGCCAGTCCTTCGCCAGCTCGACACAGGCGCGGGTCAACTGGCCCGGGTAGGTCTCCAGTTTGGCCTCCAGGCGCTCGAAGAGGGTGAAGGCGTCGGCCGTAGCACCGGCGAAACCGGCCAGCACCTGGTCCTTGCCCAGGCGCCGCAGTTTGCGGGCGTTGGATTTGATGACGGTGTTGCCCAGGCTGACCTGACCATCACCCGCGATAACCACTTTGTCGCCCTTGCGGACCGACAGGATCGTGGTGCCTCGCCATTGCGGAATCTGACTCTGTGACATGGCAAGAGAAATGGTCCAACTTCGCCGCGCGTTCAAGAAGAAGCTGCAAGAATCGCGCGCGGCGGGAGCGCCCAGAGAGCATTACGCCCCTTCGGACCGGTTTCGATCGGTTTTCTGTGGCAAATGTCGGTCATTTCGGCTGAATTTCGTGACATTTCGGGTGCTTCTTTATTGGCCAGGGCGGTGACGACCTGATAAAAGAGCGCGGCTTCGCGGCCAGAATACCCGATGGAAGGACCAGCCGATGCGGCAAGCGAGCGTCGAGCGCAACACTCAGGAAACCCAGATTTCCGCGACCGTCAACCTGGACGGCAGCGGGATCTATGACGTCGAAACCGGGATCGGCTTTCTCGACCATATGCTCGAGCAGCTTTCGCGCCATAGCCTGATCGACATCACCCTGCGGGCCAAAGGCGACCTTCATATCGACTTTCACCATACCACTGAAGATACCGGCATCGCGCTGGGACAGGCGGTTTCCAAGGCTTTGGGCGATCGCAAGGGGATTTGGCGTTATGGCGCAGCCCTGATTCCCATGGACGAAACCCTGACGCGTGTCGCCCTCGATGCCTCGAACCGGCCCTACCTGATCTGGAAGGTGGATTTCAGCCGGGACAAGCTGGGCGAGATGGACACGGAGCTCTTCAAGGAGTGGTTCCAGGCCTTTGCGCAGAATGCAGGGCTGACGCTCCATGTGGAGAACCTTTACGGCGAGAATAACCACCATATCGTGGAATCCAGCTATAAAGCGCTGGCACGGGCCCTGCGAGAGGCCATTGCCATCGATCCACGTAAGGCGGACGCCGTTCCCTCGACCAAGGGAAGTCTCTGAATCTAATCCACTTTTTGGGTGGAGCTTCGGGCGCAGTCTGGCGGCTGCGCGATTAGCAGAATGTGTTAGGAGCATTATCCGATCATGACCCTTGCCCTTATCGATTACGGCTCGGGCAACCTCCGTTCTGCCGCAAAGTCTCTGGAGCGGGCGGCCAGTGAAGCGGGACTTTCGACCCGGATCCTGGTGACCTCGGATCCGGAAGCTGTGCGTCTGGCCGATAGGATCGTGCTCCCCGGTGTTGGGGCCTTTGCCGACTGCCGCCAGGGTCTGGGGGCTCTGCCGGGGATGATCGAGACTTTAGAGGAGCGAGTGATCCGCGCTGCCCGGCCCTTTCTCGGTATCTGCGTCGGCATGCAGCTCATGGCGACCGTCGGACGGGAGCATGAAGACTGTGACGGCCTGGGCTGGATTTCGGGCGAGGTGGTCGCGCTGCAGCCGAACGATCCCGGCCTAAAAGTTCCCCATATGGGCTGGAACCAGTTGGAAATCGCCGCCGACAGTCATCCCGTGCTGGCGGGCATGGGCCAGGATCCCCATGTATACTTCGTTCACAGTTATCATCTGCAGCCACGTGAACCCGAACGGGTCCTCGCGCGGGTTGACTATGGTGGCAGCGTGACCGCCGTTGTCGGTCGCGACAATCTGGTCGGTACCCAGTTTCATCCTGAGAAAAGCCAGGTTGCCGGCCTGAAGCTGCTGGAAAACTTCTTGAAATGGACGCCTTGATGTCAATGTCCGGTGCAAACCCACAAGAAACAGAAAACCGGCCGCCCTCTGTTGTGGTCGATCGTCTCGAGGCCTTCGAGGGTCCGGATATGCACGATCTGTGCGATGCAGCAGAGGCGGCGATCCTTGACGGTGGCGGTTTCGGCTGGCTTACACCCCCACCCCGCCATGTGATGGAGACCTATTGGCGCGGCGTTCTTTTGGTGCCGGAGCGCGAACTCTTTGTCGCGCGTCTGGACGGCACGATCGCGGGGTCCGCGCAGCTTATGCGTCCGCCGCGCAACAACGAGGCACAGGGCCACAGCGGTCAGCTCACCACCTTCTTTCTCGCCCCCTGGGCGCGCGGCCACGGCCTGGCGCGCATGATGGTCGAACGGACCGAGAGGGCGGCGCGCGAGGCGGGGCTGAAGGTCTTGAACCTGGATGTGCGCGAAACGCAGACCCGCGCAATCCAGATTTACGATCAGCTCAAGTTTCGCCGCTGGGGCGAACATCCGCAGTACGCGCGGGTCGATGGCAAGTGGGTCACCGGCTATTTCTATACCAAAGACCTCGAGAGCAACTTTTAGGCCGTTATTCAGATGATCATATTTCCCGCTATCGACCTGAAAGACGGCGCCGCCGTACGTCTTCGCCAGGGAGAGATGGACAGCGCCACCGTTTTCAACAGCGACCCTGCGGATCAGGCGCGCAAGTTCCGTGCTTCGGGTTTCGAATGGCTGCATGTCGTTGATCTCAACGGCGCTTTTGAGGGTTATCCGGTCAATCGGGATACGGTTGCGGATATTGTCGAGGCCGTCGACCTGCGGATCCAATTGGGCGGCGGAATCCGTGACCTAGTTACCATCGAAAGCTGGCTGTCCGCGGGGATCGAACGGGTCATCTTGGGGACGATCGCACTGAAAGATCCAGCCTTGGTCAAGGAGGCCTGCCGTGAATTTCCAGGCCGGGTGGTCGTGGGTATAGATGCGAAGGGTGGACGTGTCGCCGTTGAGGGCTGGGCCGAAGTCAGCGAGATGCTGGTGAGCGATCTCGCCCGCAGCTTCGAGGATGCGGGAGTTGCTGCAATCGTTTACACCGATATCGACCGAGATGGCCTCTTACAAGGGGCGAACGTGCCAGCGACGGTGGCCCTGGCCGAGGCGATTTCTATTCCGGTGATAGCGTCGGGCGGTGTGGCGTCGCTCGATGACATCGCAGCCCTCCAGGCGGTTGCGCACAAGGGCATTGAGGGCGTGATTTGCGGCCGGGCCTTGTACGATGGGCGGATCAAACCGGCGGCTGCGCTGGCCATGACCTCACCGCGCAACCGCGCGTCGGCGGGTTGAGTTAAAATGCTGAAAGCACGCATTATTCCCTGCCTCGATGTGAAAGACGGCCGGGTTGTAAAGGGGGTCAATTTCGTCGGTCTCCGTGATGCAGGAGATCCGGTAGAGCAGGCGCGCATCTACGACGCTGCCGGCGCGGATGAGCTTTGCTTCCTCGATATCACCGCCAGCCACGAGAAGCGGGACACCATGTTGGACGTGGTCTCACGCACCGCGGAAGCCTGCTTTATGCCTCTGACGGTCGGCGGTGGCGTGCGGGAGGTTGAAGACATCCGGCGTCTGCTTCTCGCTGGCGCCGACAAGGTTTCCATCAACACGGCGGCCGTTCGCAACCCTGAGTTCGTGCGTGAAGCGGCTGAAAAGTTCGGGGCGCAGTGCATTGTCGTCGCTGTAGACGCCAAGCAGGTCGCGGAAGATCGTTTCGAGATTTTCACCCATGGCGGCCGGGAGCCAACGGGCATCGATGCGGTGGCTTGGTCCCAACGCATGGCTGAATACGGGGCCGGCGAGATTCTCTTGACCTCCATGGACCGGGATGGGACGAAACAGGGATACAACCTCGCGCTGACCCGGGCGGTGGCGGACGCCGTGTCGGTGCCGGTCATTGCTTCTGGCGGTGTCGGAACGCTTGCGCACCTCAGTGCCGGCATTACCGAGGGCCACGCGAGTGCCGTCCTGGCGGCGTCAATTTTCCATTTCGGCGAATTCTCTATCGCCGAAGCCAAGGCCTTTATGGCAAAAGACGGCATCCCTGTTCGTATCACGGGTGCGGCTTGATAGAGTGACACAACCTTAAAGTTGCGCGATTGTCGTTTTTGAAAACGATTGCAATCCTGTAGGATGGAGTTCCGCGGACTTCCGCGTGCCGGGCCGTTTGGTCAATCGATAACAAATCTTTCTGGGCTGTCCGAAGATGGAAACTGAAGAACAGAAGCTGGCGGAACTTGACCTCGACGGACGCGTTTTGGATCACCTGTTCGAGGTGATCGAAAGCCGCCGGGACGATGATCCGGAGACCTCGCACACGGCCAAGCTGTTCAAGAAGGGTGTTCTGAAAATCGCACAGAAGGTCGGCGAAGAAGCGACCGAGACCGTGATCGAAGGCGTGGCCGGCGGTCGCGACAAGCTAGCCGATGAATCCGCCGATCTGCTGTACCATCTGCTGGTTCTCTGGGCGTCGCGCGGCCTGAAGCCCTGCGATATCTGGCGGCAGCTCGAGGGGCGCAAAGGGATCTCTGGGATTGCGGAGAAAGCCTCGCGCGGCCTTCCGGCTGATGACGGAGCCGAGGCGACACGCGAAAGTTCCGATGAAGTGCCGGCCAAGGAAGTGGTCCAGGGTTGAGGCCCGGTCCCTTCTGTCGTAGCGTCCCGCTTAGGCACCCGAAGCCGGCTGCCAAACTCACAACAGGACGGGAACGGCAGAGTCATGGCCTACGACGACAGCAATATTTTTGCCAAAATCCTGCGAGGCGAGATCCCTTGCGACAAGGTCTATGAGGACGATCACGCTCTCGCTTTCCGGGACATCAATCCGCAAACGCCGACCCACGTGCTGGTGATTCCGAAAGGGGCCTATGTCTCTTTCGATGACTTTTCCGCTCAGGCGTCTCCCGAGGAGATCGCCGGTTTCGTGCGAGCGGCGGGCAAGGTCGCAAGGGACCTCGGACTGGTCGAACCGGGGTACCGGGTTCTTGCCAACCATGGCGCCGACGCACACCAGGAAGTCCCTCACTTTCACCTGCATCTCTTCGGCGGCAAAGACCTGGGGCGCATGATCAAACCGGCGGACAAATAGAGCGACCTTTTCTCCTTTGCGGAAGAATTCGCCCAGCTATCGTCAAAACGATGGCCTGTGCTAACCTACACGGAACAGGGAGAATTTGGAGGGGGTTTCATGGACAGGCTGCGCGAAATCGCGGAGGAAGCGACCAAGGGTATCGACGAACTGCTGGTCACACATCTCACCGAAGACCAGACTCATAAAGTCGAAAGAATCATAGAACGGGCAGTGATCAAGGCACTGCTTGAAGGCCAGCACCGCGCCGTCGACGCCGCTTTACATGCACCCGAGGCAGACCAGGATGTTGCCCACAAGATCGCAACTGCGATCCGGCAAAAGAACGATGCCTTAATTGCCAATCTTTCCAGCCTGCGATAACCGGACGAGGCTATGGCTGGCGATTCAGCTTAAACTCGGCAATTCGGCGGCGCAGCATCCTACTGACGCTAAGAGCGCGTATGAGCAAAGTACAGACGTTCCTAGTATGACCTCGATGTTGGTCTTTTGACTTCAATGGCTTGGGTTGCAGATGGCACATAGCTTCCCTGCAGGATCATTCATTCACCACTGGCAATAGAACCTCTATATTTTGTGCATCGCAACATTTTGGTTGCGGTGCGAAATTTGGAGGTTTTAGCCATGATCAAGCTGTCTTATGCAATCGCGCAGCAGTTTGCGGCCATCCTGACGTTTTTCGAGAATGTCGGCGCGGCGACACGGGTCTCAAACGACATCAAACGTGGCCGTAGCCCCCGTGAATTCGATATGCGGGCTCTTGGGATTTCTGACGCTTATCGCTCTTATCGCGCGGTTTGATCTCGCTACCTGTTCTAGAACGGCCTCACGCCTTTGATCGAAAGACGGCGTGTTCCCGATAAAGCGCGATCCGGCCTAGATTTCTCGACCGGGCGGTAAGCGTCGGTAAGAGAGTGCCTCGGCAATATGCGGCCGAGAAACCTGCGCGCTGCCTGTCAGATCCGCTAAGGTACGGGCGACCCGTAAGACCCGGTGATAACCCCTGCCGGTCAGACGCAAGCGTTCTGCGGCCTGCAGCAGAAGTGCCTGGCCTTCGGCGTCGGGTGTTGCGACCTCTTCCAGCAGCTTGCCGTCGACCTCAGCATTGCAACGTGGCCGCGCTTCCTCAGGGATTTGGGCATAGCGGTCTCTTTGCACCTGCCGGGCAGCCGCGACCCTTGCGGCAACTGCGGCGGACCCTTCACTCGGGGGCGGTAGTGAAAGGTCCTGGATCTTGACTGCTGGGACGTCGAGGTGAAGGTCCATCCGGTCGTAGAGGGGGCCGGATATCTTGGCCTGATAGTCTGCGGCGCAGCGCGGAACGCGGCTGCAGGCGGCCGCCGGGTCACCGAAATAGCCGCAGCGGCAAGGATTCATGGCGGCGACGAGCTGCACGCGCGCTGGATAGGTGACATGAGCATTGGCTCGGGCGATGGATACGCGTCCGGTCTCCAGCGGCTGGCGCAAGGCTTCCAAGGTGGCCCGGCTGAACTCCGGCAGTTCATCCAGAAAGAGCACGCCCAGGTGCGCCAGGGAAATCTCCCCAGGCTTCGCCCGCAAACCGCCTCCAGCGAGCGCTGGCAGCGAAGCGGAATGATGCGGATCACGAAAGGGCCGCCGTCTGAGCAGTCGTCCGCCCTCTAACGTACCCGCGACCGAATGGATGAGGCTGACTTCCAGTGCTTCCGAAGCTTCGAGCGGCGGCAGGATGCCTGGAAGCCGTTGGGCAAGCATGGACTTCCCGGCACCGGGTGGGCCGATCATCAGTAGATTGTGTCCACCGGCTGCGGCGATTTCCAAGGCGCGCTTGGCGCTGTCCTGGCCCTTGATATCCAGAAGATCGAGGCCTTCGTCCTCCTTTTGGCTTAAAGCCGGGCTTGGCGGGCTGAGAACCTGACTGCCCTTGAAATGATTGATCAGGCTGAGAAGGGTGGCAGGCGCAAGAATCTCTATGGCTTCGGCCCAGGCCGCTTCGCCCCCCTGCTCCTCCGGACAGATCAATCCGAGATCGCGGGCCGATGCATCGAGGGCGGCTGCGAGCACGCCGCTCACGGGCATGACGCGCCCATCCAAAGCCAGTTCGCCCAAGACCGAATAGCCAAGGATTTCATCGCTCGGCAGCACGTTCATCGCGACCAGCAGACCGAGGGCGATTGGAAGGTCGAAGTGGCTGCCTTCTTTCGTCAGATCCGCCGGCGCCAGATTGACGACAATGCGCTTGGGCGGCAGCGACAAACCGAGCGCCGTGAGGGCCGCTCGGACACGGTCGCGGCTTTCCGCCACGGCTTTGTCGGGCAGGCCAACGATGGAAAAGGCCGGCAGTCCGGATGCCATCTGGACCTGGACATCGACCTTGACGACCTCGACGCCGGCAAAGGCGACGGTGTTCACTCTCGCGACCATAAAACGCCGATTCACACGTGAAGGTGGTTGTCGGGTATCGCAGGCCATTTGGGAATTGTCAAACAGTCTGCTTGGGATGATGACCCCTAAACCGGACGCTCTCTCACCACTCGCTCGGCGCTTTCGATCTTTGGCGTCTACCACGTTTGGATCGAATTGAAGGGGTGTACCAGCTCTCTCACTGAGTCAAAAGAGGCTCGAAACACGGTTGAATCCATAGGCAGCGCGGAGGGGTAAAATAGCTTTAATGCTAGTATAACTTTGAAAAAAAATCGCTCATTTGGTGAAGCGTGACCACAGTGTTTATTCTACAAAAGCTTCGTAACACTTGTAAAAAACCAACCGGACGGTTATGAGAGAAATTATGGAATCCCGGAAAGATAGGACACGGCGTCGAATCCTGGAATCAGCCGCCGAAGCCTTCTGGCTGCAAAGCTATCACGCGGTCAATGTGAACCGAATTTGCGCAGAGGCTAAAGTCAATAAAGCGACTCTCTACGAGCATTTCGGCTCAAAAGAGAAACTCGCGTTGGCTTCGATAGCCTACCATTTCGAGCTCCAGAAGAACGATGTCTACGAAGCGGCTCTGGCTGCCGTGCCGAACCCGATCGATCGTCTCAGCGGCATCTATCAGCGGATTTACCAGCAACACCTCACCCGTTATGACCGCGGCGAAAGTTGCGTAGGTTGTCCTTTCGTCAATATTTCCAGTGAGATGGCGTCTTCGTCGCCGCCGATCCGCGATGCGGTCGAGGGCGTGTTCCAGGAGATCCGCGGCTACTATCGCCTGCTCGCGCGCGATGCCAAGGTGATCGGCTACGCCAACCGGGACCTTGATGGCGAGGTTGTTGCCTCCGCCTTGGTGACGATCATGAACGGTGCCCTGGTCTCAGCAAAATCTGAGAACCGGCCCGATGCGATTCTGGAAAGCCTCGATACCGCAAAGCTGGTTCTGCGGGGCTAGTGCGAAGAGACTAGTCAGTATCCAAAGCATTTAAGACTATTTGCAGATATCTTAAAAACAAACCGGTTGGTTATTTTCTTAAGCCACATCTAATAAAAGAAATTTTTATATATAAAATCGACTTTTACGAGCTTCTTGTTATGGATGAAAAACACCCCTGATCAAACCGCTCATATGCCAAGACAGTGGGCGCGCGGTTCGATCAGAAGCATTTCTATTCTCTGCACTAGATGTCGGGAAAAACCCCCAACCGCAGCTAGCCGAAGAGACGCGCGCGCGCAAAGCCCAGAGCCAGCAAACCAAGTCCAAGCAGCCCGAGAGAACTGGGTTCGGGTACGGCTGTTGCTCTCACTTCGAAATCGTAGGTCTTATCAAAGGTTGTTGCGCCGATCGTGTCGTAGGACAGGCTCACATTGTCGAAGTAACCATCCTGACCCTGGTTAAAGCTGCCGACGCCAACGGACAAAAGCAGCATTTGCGCGGCGAGAAAATCGGCATCGAACTCGGTCAGCCAGTCGCCCAGGGTGAGCAGTTTTGTTTGGTCGAAAGCTTGCCCGAAACCTCCGGTCTGCCAGAAGAGACCGTTGTCCAGATCGATCTGAACATCCGTCCAGACACCTGTTGCGACCGGCGAATTACCGTTCAGATAGGGTTCGTACACCAGGGTAACGAAGCCGTCACCGCCGTTTTGGGTCGTCAGCGGATTGGAGAAGGTGAGCTTGATCGATGGCGACGCGAAGGTGTTCCCGCCCGGGACGTTCTCTTTGTAAAAGGAATAGCCCAGTTGAAAACTGTTATTGAGCACACCGCCGGCCGTGCCGTAGGCGTCTGCAACGCCGATCTCGGCTTTGTGATCGTTGTCGAACCCGGTCTGAAGCCGAGCCGCGCCCTGCGGCAGTGGCGCGTTGTTCTCAAGATTTCCGCCTGCACCGTTCAGGCTGACGATCGCAGCGGAACCACCTGGCCGAACGTCATTCTCGAACCATTGCCCGAACGCGGTGAAGGTCGAATCAATCGAATCTTCAACGATCGTAACAGCCATGGCTTGCTCGGCACTGGCGAGAGAAGCGGTAAATACGGCCGCCGCGACGATGGATTTAAATGTCCGCCGGCCGAAACCGGCGACGTCAGAAGCACTCTGCATGTATTTATCCCCCAAGAAGACTGGCCTGATGTCTCAGGCCTCAACGAGATGCCGCCCGCCGTCCGAAAAGCCGGTACGCCAAATGGCTGCCTCGAACTCCCGCAATGGTTAAGCAAGAATTAAGCCAGAGATTGTAACGCCGTTATTCCAGAGGTTTATCGTCCTCTTGTGCTCAAATCGCCTTCAGATTGTAAGCGGTACCGACAGGTTTCTGCGCTCAATCAGCCTGGATTGCGTCTTAAAGACCTGGTTGGTGGGATAAATTGTTAGAGATAACAATATGCTAGGCGAAAAATCACCGAAAGCGAAGTTGTTAACGATACCGACAGTCTTCATCGAAAAATTGAAAACGCGAGGAAAAACAACGAACTGTCGACTTCGGTCTTTTGCCTCGCTGTTGTGCCGACCGCGTCGTAGCATACAGCTATGCGAAGCCCACCGCCGAGTTCTTTCAAGCGCGCCATCAGGCGCTCTGCACGCTCCATCCTCCTGGGTGCCGTCACTGTCTTTTGCCTAAGTGGCAGCTTTATCGGTACGACCTGGGCGCAAGACTGGGAGATGGAGCTGCCACAGGGCGTCTGGACACAAATCCATGCGATGGGGAGCGAGGACGCCGTCACCTTTAGGTTTCAGCCTCACGGCGGCTCTGCGTTCGATACCAAAAGAAGCCAGATTTTTCTCTTTGGCAGCGACACTCACGGGGTGGACTGGACCAACTCGCCTTTCATCTTCGACTTGGCCACTTTGTCCTGGCGCCGCCTCTACCTCAATGATCCGCCCGAGAGCTATCGGGTGACTGAAGAAGGCCTGCCGGTTGCGGGTCCGGCGGGCGATCGTCCCTGGGCGATGCACAGTTTTGGGGCCGTCGATTATGACCCGAGGCGTGATGCCGTCATCGTGAGCAGTCATCCAGCCCATATGGTTCCGGGCCGCTTCAGCGACGCCCTGGCGGATGTTTGGTCGAAGGTCCGGCGTCACCCAACCTGGCTTTTCGATCTGCAAGAGGAACGCTGGCGGCCTCTCACGCCGCCCGACATCTCGTTCTTTGCCTATGCCACTACTTATGACAGCGATCGCGGAGTGATGATCGGAACGGCCTATCACGGTGTCTTCGAACTCCGGCCGGATATCGGTGGCTGGTACCACACGGCCGAGGGCTCCACGACGGGGTACCATAACAATGGCGCCTATGATCCGGACCACAAAGCCGTGGTGCTCTTCGGGCGGAATGGGCTCGGCGATGATGTCCTAATTTACCGCACCGATGAGGCCGAAATTCAGGCGATGCCGACCCCTGGGACGCGCCCGCCCAGGGATGAGCATGCGCCTATGGCCTATCATCCAGGGCTCCGGGAAACCTTGGTTTTAGTGGATCGTTTCGAACCCGGAACACCCCGGCGATCACGGGAAAAGGGGCGCGCTGAAACCTGGGCCTACGATCTGGGGCGAGACCGTTGGCGCCGGATCGAATCAGCAGACCTTCCCTTCGCCCTGGGTATGAACTATCACCTGCACTACGATCCCAAACGAGAGGTATTGCTTCTCGTCACGGCGATGCCGACGGGTACGCGAGAAGACTTGCGGGCCTATCCGGAAGTCTGGGCTCTCAAGCTGTAGCGGAACTTATGACTTAGCGGCTTCGGCCTTGATCGCTTCTGGAGAAGCGTTCGCGCGCGCGGCACCTGGGGCTGGCGTGGTTTCGTCCCTGTAAAGCTCGGCGTAGTCGACCGCCACTCCATAGTGCGGATCTTCGATCACGTTCACTTCGACCAGGTTGCCGGCTTTTTGCAAGAGGTGCGAACAGTCGGCGCTGAGATGCTTGAGGTGCAGCCGCTTGCCGTAGTTGGCATAGCGTTCGGCCAGACTGTCGATGGCCTGAAGCCCGGAATGGTCCCAAACCCGGGAGCCTTGGAAGTCGACTACCACGTCATCGCTGTCGTTCCGGGGATCGAAGAGATCGCGGAAGCTTGTGATGGAGCCGAAGAACAACGGACCGGAGAGTTCGTAAACCGTTGTTTTCTCGTCGGCCTGATAGCTTCGAGCGGTGACCCGCTTCGCGCTTTTCCAGGAGAAAACCAGGGCTGAGACGATGACACCGACGACCACGGCAATGGCTAGGTCGGTGAAGACCGTGACGCCCGAGACCAGGATCAGAACGAAGGCGTCGGAACGGGGAATCTTGCGGATAATCCGGAAGCTCGACCATTCGAAGGTGCCGATGACGACCATGAACATCACCCCGACGAGCGCGGCCAGCGGGATCATTTCGATGAGCGAGGAGCCGTAGAGAATGAAAAACAGCAGGAAGCTGGCGGCCGCGATGCCCGACAGCCGGCTGCGGCCGCCTGATTTGATGTTGATCATGCTCTGACCGATCATCGCGCAGCCACCCATGCCGCCGAACAGGCCGGTGACCGTGTTGGCGACGCCCTGGCCGATGCACTCCTGGCTGGCGCGGCCGCGGGTCTCGGTGATTTCATCGATGAGGGTGAGGGTCAGCAGCGATTCGATCAGGCCGATGGCCGCCAGAATGACCGCGTAGGGCAGGATGATCTGCAGCGTTTCCAGGTTCAGCGGCACCATCGGGATATGGAAGCTGGGCAGATTGCCCGAGATCGAGGTGAGATCCCCAACCGAACGGGTGTCGAAACCCAGGAAGAGCGCGATGCCGGTGACGCCGAGAATGGCGGCCAGTGGCGCAGGCACGGCCTGCGTGATACGTGGCAGGAAGTGAATGATCGCCATCGCCAGGGCCACCAGCCCGAGCATCACCATCAGCGCCTCGCCCTGCATCCACTGCAGCACTCCGTTGGCGTCTTCGACCTTGAATTGGGAAAGCTGCGCCAGGAAGATCACGATGGCCAGGCCGTTGACGAAACCCAGCATGACCGGATGCGGCACCATGCGGATGAACTTACCCAACTTCAGAACGCCGGCGGTGACCTGTAAAAGCCCCATGAGCACGACAGTCGCGAAGAGATACTCGACGCCATGTTGGGCAACGAGAGAAACCATCACGACCGCCAGGGCACCGGTCGCACCCGAGATCATGCCGGGCCGACCACCAATCACCGCGGTGATGAGCCCTACCAGAAACGCCGCGTAAAGCCCTGCAAGCGGATGTACACCGGCGACAAAGGCGAAGGCCACCGCTTCCGGGACTAGCGCCAGAGCGACCGTCAGGCCGGAGAGAATCTCGGTTTTCGGGGAGGCGGGCAGAAACTTTTGAAGCGAGGCGAACAAGGCGGCATCCTGCGGTCTGGCAAAAGAAATGCGCCGCAACGATATGCTGCAGCGCACAAATACTTTAACAGAGCCTGCGAAGCGATGAAACCGCTTATTCGTGGTTTATTCGCATAACCCCATGCAATTTATGCAAATCTCTTAAGGAATTCTTCATGGCTATGCTTGTTTTGCGGTCAATTCATCTATTTTGCGCCGCAAAAATAGGCAAGTGACTGTAAGGGGACGTTCTCGGCCCGATCTTCACTTTCCGTGAACTTCGCCATAGCGCGCTTCGATGGCGTCCCAGATTTCCGCCTCCAGGCAGACGTCATCGTAGCGGTCGATTTCCTGCAGTCCCGTTGGCGAAGTGACATTGATTTCCGTCATGACGTCGCCGATGACGTCGATGCCGACGAAAATCATGCCCTTGGCCTTCAGCGTGGGGCCGATTGCCTCGCAGATCTCTAGGTCCCGGGGGGTCAGGATCGATTTATCCGGCCGGCCGCCGACATGCATGTTGGAGCGGGCTTCACCCTCGGCCGGTACCCGGTTCAGAGCGCCGGCGGGGCGGCCGTCGATCAGGATAATGCGTTTATCGCCTTCCCGGACCGCGGGCAGATACTGCTGAATGATGATGGGTTCGCGGTAGAGCTCTGTGAAAAGCTCAAGCAGGGAATTGAGGTTCTCGTCGCCGGGCTTGATGTGAAAGACACCCGCCCCGCCGTTGCCGAAGAGCGGTTTCACGATGATGTCTTTGTATTCGTCTCGGAATGCCGTGATCTCGTCCCGGTCGCAGGTGATCAGAGTCGGCGGCATCAGCTCTGGAAAGTGTGTGACGAAGAGCTTTTCCGGGGCGTTGCGCACCTCCATCGGGTCGTTCACCACCAGGGTCTTGGGATGGACATGCTCCAGCAGGTGGGTCGCGGTAATGTAGGACATATCGAAGGGCGGGTCCTGCCGCATCAGGACCACGTCGAGTTGGGTCAGGTCGATCAGTTCCGGCTCCCCCAGTTGGGCATGGGCCCCGCGTTCCCGCGCCAGGCGCAGCGGGCGGCAGCGGGCGTAGACCCGGCCGTCTTTGAGGGAGAGATCCTGCGGCTGGTAGTGAAAGAGGCTGTGACCGCGGCGTTGAGATTCGAGACCCAGCACAAAACTGCTGTCCCCATCGATGTCGATGGTTTCGACCGGATCCATTTGGATGGCGACCCCTAAGCTCATGTTATCGCTCCGCTTCCACGCTTACTATGTTATCTAGATTGTGTCCCGAACGGCGCGTCCGGAATGATTTTGCCGCAAATCCCGGGTCTTTTGCCGGGGCTGACTCCAGCGAAATAGCCTAGGGCCGGTACAGGCTCAAGCGTCGACTTGCGGTAAACCCTAATTGAGGTTGCTCTTGATCTGTTGCAACAGGGTTGCCGCCTCATGCCGCGCGTTTGGTGTATCGGAGAGCGAGAGGCACTGCTCGAGGGCCAGAATTGCGGCCCGAAGATTGTCCTGATTGGCGTGGAGGATACCAGCTTCCCGCCATAGCCCCGCCTCGGCAGGAGCGAACATCAGCATGGTTTCGATCACCTCCAGCGCATCCTTGATCTGATTCTGGCGCAGCAGGCGGACTTTGATGTTGTCCTGCAAGCGCCTGAGAATCATCCGGTTTGACGCTGGACGATAGTGTTCGGGATGCAGTTCGGCTTCAGGTCCACCCACGGCCTTCAACATGCTGCGCAGATCTGCCGTCTCGCGTTGTACGCCACCGTAAAAGGGATCGATAATGCAGCGGCTGTCGCCTTTCGCCATCCGCAGAAGAAAATGACCGGGAAAGTTCAGGCCCTCGATCGTCCATCCCTGCGCGCGGGCACAGTGCATGTAGAGGATGCCAAGGGCAATCGGCAAGCCCTTTTGCCGGTCGATCACCCGCATCAGATTGGCATTTTGGAGGTCGTCGTAGTTCAGGCTGTCGCCCTGGTAGGAATGGCGTTCGAAGATTGCCGTGTTAATCGCCGCGGTCCGCACCGCGACAGTGTCAGACGATGTTTCCAGCTTTTCTTCAAAGGCTTTGGCCGTGTCGCAGGCCAGAACGTCCAGATGGTGGCGATAGCGGTCAAGCGACACCTGTGGCCGGTCGAGCGCGGCAAGGAACAATGCGGCTTCAGCCAAGTCGATTTCCGCATCCGCTTGTCCGCCGATGTGGCGCAGCTTCGCTTCTATTCCCTTGCGGCCACTCGCGCTTGACCAGTTCATGGCTCTTATCTGTCGCCTGCGGCGCCTCGTTGTTTCGGGTTGCTCGGAACCCTGAGCAGATCGGTCTTGGGATCGCCCCTAAGACCGACGGGCGGGATCGTCCTTTAACTGAACATAGTTCACGACCCGGCGCACGTAGGCGATATCCTTGGCGTGGCCGATCACGCGGGTCAGTTCCGCCTGATCCTGCGCGATGCCCATAACATAGACCGTATTGTTCACGGCCTCGACCGAGTAATTGATCGAGGTAACGCCGCTATCGATCAGCAGCTTGCCTTCCAGCTGGGTTTCGATCCAAAGATCCCGGGCCACGTCCCCGACGGATGACTGGTCGGTGACTTCGATCTCGTTGATCACTTCGCGAACGCCCTTGGCCTGCCATGCCAGGCGGACGGCCATAAGTTCCGTCTCCGGCTTTTCGACGGCACCGGTCAGAAGAACCCGCCCTTCCTGGACCTGAAGATTGACGTCGGTGAAGAGGGTCTCGCTCTCTTGCAGAAACAGATGATTGATGTCCAGCCGTGTCTCGGTGTCTTGAAGAGTGCCTTGAAACCCGCGTTCCTGGGCTGCGGCGGTTGCGGCAGTGGCCCCGACCCCAACGGCGACCCCCGCAGGCGTGCAAGCGCTGAGCCCGATCAGACCCAGACCAAGAGCGCCGCAGAGAAAGCTCAGGCGTTTGACCTCCGAAAGCCGTCGCTTGGCATGCGGCTGTCGTGAAAAAGCCGTCGCTGAGACGGCATTCTGCGTAGGGTTCTTAATCTTACGAATCATCCTTACCATCGCCGAGGCTGAACTCCCAATTAGCGGACACCGAGGCTTTAACTTAGTTTCCGGATTCGCGCCATGCATCCGGAATGTGTTTAGGCCAACGTAACGGCGCGATTAAGATGACATCAAAACGGCAATCGCATGACGAAAGTTTGGTGTTCCTCTGTCGAAACACCTCCGCTGCCTGCCGGATACGCTGTTTTTGTTTGGTTCCGATGGCTTCGTGAGCGGTCTCCAAGCTTTGTCTTGCCTTGACTTCGACAAAGATCAGGAGATTGCTCTTGCGCGCGATCAGATCCACCTCCCCCACCCGCGTCCGGTAGCCGCGGCTCAAAACGCGATAGCCTTTGAGCAGCAAGAGAATCGCTGCTGCCGTCTCGGCCCAGCGGCCCTTGCGGTAAGCCTTTAAACGCGCGTTGCCCGACATGGCGACCCGTGCCTTCCAGCTATCTTGGAAAACGTCATGTTGGTTTGCCACTGTCGGCGCTTAGCGCGAGCGCGCGGCTGTAAACCTGGCGTTTCGGCAGGCCAGTGATTTGAACCGTTGCCGCCACGGCATCTCTCAGGCTTTGCGTTTTGTCCAATGCTTCCAGAAGGATTTGATCCAAATCCGCCTCGGCGGTTTCTGCTGTATCCGCCGGGCCGCCGATCACCACGACGACCTCGCCTTTTGGCGCACCCACCTGCTTATAGTATTGCGCCAGTTCACTGAGGTTGCCGCGCCGCAGCTCCTCGAATTTTTTCGTCAGTTCCCGGGCGACAGCGCTGTTCCGGTCGCCCAGGACTGCCTCGGCGTCGGCCAGCATATCGCTCAGGCGGCGGGGCGATTCGTAGAAGATCAGGCTGGCTGGGATCGCGGTCAGCGCATTCAAAGCCTTTCGGCGGCCGGATGACTTCGGCGGCAGAAAGCCGTGAAAGTAGAAGCGGTCGCTCGGCAATCCGGACAGAACAAGCGCGCTGAGCGCCGCCGAAGCCCCTGGGAGCGTGGTGACTTCGAGTTCGGCCTCGACGACGGCCTGTACCAGCTTGTAGCCAGGGTCGGAGATGAGCGGTGTTCCGGCGTCCGACACCAACGCCACAGCCTCGCCACATTTCAGCCGTTCGATGATCTTAGGACGGATCCGCTCCGCATTGTGCTCGTGATAGCTGATGAGGGGCGTATCGATACCGTAAGCTTGCGTCAGGCGCCGCGTTATCCGGGAGTCTTCGCAGGCGATGGCATTGGCGGCGGCCAACACGTCGCGAGCGCGAAAGGTCAGATCGCCAAGGTTCCCGATCGGTGTCGCAACAAGGTAGAGGCCGGCCTTCAGTTTTGCTGCCTTTGGACGCGCTTGAAACTGAATATTGGACGAAGGTTCTTCAGCTGAAGACGGACCGTCAGTGTCGAGAGCGCCATCGAGGGTTGTTTGGGCCTTTTTGGCCGTATTCCGGGGTGTACTTCGCGCAGCCGCACGGCTAGGCTCTTTGCGCCCCGAGGAAGATGGATTTGAGCGTGAAATTTTTGACATTCTCACCGCGCTGCTGCGCCAGCCTGGGGGTCGAGCGCTCTTCGCTCGGCTTGGGTATGGCGTTTTTGCTGTCGCTGTTACTGCTGTCAGCCTGCGCCCCGACCAAAGTAGCCAATCAATCCCAGGATCCGCAAGCGCAGCCCGATGCGGGGCCGTCGGCAGAATCGCGCGAGGGAACGGCGCAAAACTACGACGAGACACTGTCGCAGTTCGACAATGGCTCGATTCAGGGCGAGGCGGCCCAGCAGGACGACGGCTTCGTCAAGGTGGCTATGCTTCTGCCGCTCAGTGGCCAGCATAAGCAGATTGGCCAGTCGCTGCTGAACGCCGCACAGGTCGCGCTGTTCGACTTGGCGGGCGAGAACTTCAAACTGGTGGTGCAGGACACGGCGGGGACACCAGAAGGCGCCACAGCGGCGGCTCAAGCAGCCGTGGCGGACGGGGTTAAGCTGATCATCGGGCCATTGTTCGCGACCTCCGTCGAGGCGGTCAAACCGGTCGCACAGGCCGCTGATATCAAGGTTCTGGCCTTTTCCAGCAACCGCAATGTCGGTGGCGATGGCGTCTATGTCATGGGACTGGCGCCGCAGCTTCAGGTCGAACGAATTGTTGCTTACGCGTCGTCCCAGGGACTGCGCCACTACGGGGTGCTTGCCCCTGAAACCCCTTACGGTCAGGCTGTCGCGCAGGCGATGCGCAACGCGGTCGAACGAAACACCGGCTTTTTAAGCCGCGTCGTGTTTTACGACCCGGCCTCACCCGATCTCTCGCCTGAAGTGCGTTCGCTCGCGAACTACGAAGCCCGGAAATCTTCGCTCGACGCCCGAAAACAGGCTCTGGCTGCAGCAGGCGATGCCGCATCGCGCCGTGCTCTGGCCCGGTTGCAGGGTGCAGAAACGCTTGGAAACCTCGAATTCGATGCCATTCTCTTGGCCGGCACGGCGCAGCAGGCTTTGTCGCTGGCGCCGCTGCTCGCCTACTACGACGTAGATCCCAACGTTGTGCGCTTTCTGGGTACGGCGCTTTGGGATGGCGCGAATCTCGGCGCTGAACCTTCGCTTAAGGGCAGCTGGTATGCCGCGCCTGCACCGGAGTTCTGGACGGCTTTTAAAACCCGATATAGCGAAACCTTCGGTTCATCGCCGCCGCGGGTTGCCAGCCTGGCCTACGACGCAACCGCACTTGCGGCCGTCCTGACGGCTCAGGCTGCCGAACAGGGTATCGATCCGGTTTTTGACGACGTGACTTTCACCCAGGCCAGCGGCTTTGCGGGTATCGATGGCATTTTCCGTTTTTATGCTTCGGGGGAAAGCGAGCGCGGGCTGGCGGTGCTTACCATCGAACGCGAGGCGCCGCAGGTCATCGACCCGGCGCCGGGCAGCTTCGAAAATCTGATTAACTGAATTAGGCCAGAAGATGCGCCAGGACGGCGTTAAGGCGTGTTCGGCCCGCATGGCTGGCAGAAAGACCGCGCTCAGTTAACTCCAGAAAACCATTCTCAGAGAGACTTTGGAGCTTTGCTTTGTCCAGGAGCTGCTCCGGTTCCTGTCCGCATTCCCGCAAGAAGGCCTCCCGGGAGATGCCTTCGCGCAGGCGTAAACCCATCATCACCAGCTCTTCCAAGCGCTGGTCAGCGCGGATCTCACTCTCACCGCGGCTGGCGTGACCTTCGCGCTCGACGTCAGCAAGCCACGCCTCGGGGGCGCGGTGTTGGCGCGTCGCAACCTTTCGGCCCGTTGCAGAGTCGCCTCCGTCCAGTGTGAGGCGTCCATGCGCTCCTGGGCCGACCCCGACATAATCGCCGTAGCGCCAATAGGTCAGATTGTGACGACTTTCCTGTCCGGGCCGCGCATGATTGGAAATCTCATAGTCGGGCAGCCCAGCCGCCGTCATGATTTCCTGCGTCTTATCAAAGAGAGCGCCGGCTATGTCCTCCTCGGGAACCTGGAGTTCGCCGCGCCGCCAAGCGCCATGGAAGACCGTGTTTTCCTCGATCGTCAGCTGATAGAGCGAGAGGTGACTGACGCCCTCTTCGAGGGCCTGTTTCAGCTCCGTGGTCCAGGCTTTAAGGCTTTGACCCGGTCTGGCGTAAATCAGATCGAAAGAAAATCTTGGAAAATGCTGCCGGGCAAGATCGATGGCTGCCAGGGCTTCCTTGGCGGAATGCTGCCGGCCAAGAAACCGGAGCGATTCGTCGTCCAATGATTGCACGCCGAGTGAGAGACGCCTGACACCGGCGGCTGCGAAGGCCGCGAACTTATCGGCCTCCACGGAGGTGGGGTTGGCTTCCAGCGTGATTTCGGCATTGGAGATCAGTCGCCAGTTTTCCCTGACACGCTCGACCACCGCTGCCACCGTCTCGGGGGCCATCAACGAGGGCGTACCGCCGCCGAAGAAGATGCTGGAAACCTGGCGGTCTGGCGTTCTGGCTGCGAAGTGATCGAGTTCGCTGAGCAGCGCACGGCGCCAGCGATTATGATCGACCGACTCCCGGACGTGACTGTTGAAGTCGCAATAGGGGCATTTCGACAGGCAAAAGGGCCAATGCACATAGATCGCGAAACCGGGATCTCGATCCGTTTGAGTGCTACCTGTTTCTGCCGGATCCGCGCTTATGGAGCGGCTGGCGGTCATGCCTCTTCGAAGACCTCGGCGACCAGCTTGCGAAAGGCATCGGCGCGGTGGCTGATCGCGTGTTTGCTGTCGGGATCCATTTCACCGAAGGTGATATCGTAACCCTCCGGCACGAACATGGGATCGTAGCCGAAACCTCGCGTTCCGCGCGGCGGCCAGACCATAGCGCCTTTGACTTCCCCTTCGAACACAAGTTGCCGGCCGTTGGGCCAGGCCAGACACAAAGCGCAGACAAAACGCGCGGAGCGATCAGCGTTACCCTGCTCAGCTTGAGCCGTGAGTTCGCGCTGCACGCGTTCCATAGCCTTGCCGAAGTCCCGCTTGCCGCCGGCGGCGCCGCTGCCGTCAGTTTCCGCCCAGCGGGCCGAGTAGATGCCCGGTTCGCCGTTCAACGCGGTTACGGCCAGTCCGGAGTCATCCGCCAAAGCCGGCAGTCCGCTCGCATTGGCGGCAGCCCGCGCCTTTAGGACCGCGTTTCCGGAAAAGCTGTCTTCGGTTTCCTCAGGCTCGGGCAGATTCAGGTCTCCCGCAGAAATGACAGAAACGCCGTAGGGGCGCAGCAGATCGGCGATTTCGCGCAGCTTACCGGCGTTGTGGCTTGCCAGAACCAGCTTTTCACCTTCGAGGCGGCCTGTCATGACGAGACTCTCTTTCCTTATTCGGCCTCTTTCCCTACTCGACGAGGCCTAGCGCCTTGCGCTGTGCTGCGGCGAGCGATTGAATGCCGGCCTCGGCCAAATCCAGGAGCGCATTGAATTGCTCCCGGCTGAAAGCCGTCTCTTCCGCCGTTCCCTGGATCTCGACAATCCCGCCCCGGCCGGTCAGCACGAAATTCGCATCGGCTTCCGCCGTCGAATCTTCATCGTAATCCAGATCAAGCACCGGCGTGCCTTTGTAGAGTCCACAGGAAATGGCCGCGACCTGGTCCGAAAAGGGAATTTCGGAAATTGCGCCGAGATCTTTCATATGGGCGAAGGCCCGGTAGAGCGCGACATAAGCGCCGGTGATGGAAGCGGTGCGAGTTCCGCCGTCCGCTTGGATGACGTCGCAATCGACCTTGATCTGACGTTCGCCGAACCCCTTAAGGTCGGTCACCGCCCGCAGGCTGCGGCCGATCAGGCGCTGAATCTCCTGTGTGCGGCCGGACTGTTTGCCCCGAGCCGCCTCGCGCGCCGTACGCGATCCGGTCGAGCGGGGCAGCATGCCGTATTCCGCCGTCACCCAGCCTTTTCCGCTGTTCCGAAGCCACGGCGGCACAGAGTCTTCCACTGAGGCGGTGCAGAGCACATGGGTGTCTCCGAACTTCACGAGGCAGGAACCCTCGGCGTGTTTGTTGACGTCGATATCCAGGGTGACGTCGCGGAGCTGGTCGGGCGTCCGGCCGGAAGGTCTCATGGCTTTGCCTCTGTTCGTTCGTGGAGTTGCTGTTGCCCGAATTCCCAGAGAATGCGGGCATTTCATTTCGGATGCGAGACGTTTTTTGCTTCCCGCGGTCGATTGCGGCCGGAAGCTAGCCCAAGCCTGCGCTGTCGTCCACTCCCCAGACCGCCTTGCAATGCATGTAAACCCGGTTATGGCCTTCGTTGACGCTGTTGCAGGCCGTTACTACATTGCAAGTGCGTGACGCATGCGCCAAAGAGCTAGTGTGGTGGATTTGAAGTTCGAAACAAGCTGGGTGCTAGTGATACGAACTTCAGATTCGGGACACTAGATCAGATCCGGGTACATGGAATCGCTTATAGCGATCCATTCACCCGGTGAATCTGATCTAACCTTTTGAAGTAGAGCGGATTCACATGTTTTATCGAAAACACGAAGTGTTTCCATAAAACTGACCCGCTCTAGGGCGCTTGTGGACCCGCCGCGCAGGAAAGAAAGATGAAACCGGGACAGATCAAGGACGCGCCTAAGATATCGGACCTCAGCGATCGTTCGCGCGAGGTTTTCCGTCATATCGTCGACGCCTATGTTTCTACCGGCGCCCCTATCGGCTCGCGTACGATCTCGCGCGAACTGGGGTTGGATCTCTCACCGGCGACCATCCGCAACGTCATGGCCGACCTCGAGGACCTCGGGCTGCTCTATGCGCCGCACACCTCCGCTGGACGTTTGCCGACTGACGTAGGGCTTCGACTTTTTGTCGATGGTTTGCTTGAGCATGGCAACCTGAACGAGGATGAGCGCGGCACTATTGAAAGCCAGTGTGCAGCGGTGGGGCGCTCCGTGCCCGAATTGCTGGAAGAGGCGACCGGGATGATTTCCGGTCTGTCGCGTTGCGCCGGCCTGGTCGTGGCGCCTAAGGCCAGCGAAGCTCTCAAGCACATTGAATTCGTATCGCTGGGTCCGGGGCGGGCCCTCGTGGTGCTCGTCACGGCCTCCGGACAGGTGGAAAACCGTGTCATCGACGTGCCGATGGGTTTGCCGCCGGCCTCGCTGGTCGAGGCAACGAACTATCTTTCCGCCCGGCTGGTGGGCCGGACTCTGGCGGAAGCTCGGGCTGATGTGGTCGAGGAGCTGGCCGCGCAGCGGGCGGTTCTGGACGAACTTACGGCCAGTGTTGTCGAGTCCGGACTGGCCACCTGGGCCAAGGACGGCGGCGACGGCGCGTTGATTGTCCGTGGACAAGCCCAGCTCTTGGAGGATATTACCGCGCTCGAGGATCTCGAACGCATTCGCAGGCTCTTCACCGCCTTGGAGACCAAGGAGGCGCTGGCGCGGCTTCTCGAGCTGACTGACAGCGCGGAGGGCGTGCAGATCTTCATTGGCGCCGAGAACGATCTTTTCGGGCTGGCTGGCTGTTCGGTGGTGATCGCCCCCTACGGCAACAGCCAGAACAAGATTGTCGGCGCAATCGGCGTGATCGGCCCGACCAGGATCAATTACGCCCGCATTATTCCTATGGTCGACTACACGGCCAAGGTCATCGGTCGATTGGTCGGTTAGCCGGTAAGTCGGGTAACGTCGGCCAAGCGTTAGTTTGGAAAGGAGCGACTGGCAGGGATGTCAGATCAAGAAAAGCAGAATGCCGCTGCTGAAGAACAGGCGGCGCCCAAGGCTGAAGCAACTTCGGACGGCGTCACGCAGGAGGCTGCCGCGGAAGCTGCGGCCGTACAGGCGGCGGCTGAAGCCGAAGCCGCCAAGGATGAGCCGTCTGTCGAGCCCGAGGAAGCTGACGGTGCTTCGGCGCGCATCGCGGAGCTTGAGGCGGAGGTCTCAAGCTTGAAAGACCAGTTGCTGCGGGCGATGGCGGAAACCGAGAACCTGCGTCAGCGCACCCGGCGCGAACGAGAGGACACCGTCAAGTATGCCGCCATGGGTTTGGTCAAGGACCTGGTCGAGGTCACCGACAACCTGAAGCGTGCTGTCGATTCCGTACCTGCCGAGGCAGTGGAACAAGACGAACAGCTCAAGAACCTGCTGACCGGCGTCGAGATGACCGAGAAGCAGATCCTGACGGTTTTCGAACGCCACAATATCAAGCAGGTAGCGGCGCTGGGCGAAAAACTCGATCCGCATTCCCACGAGGCTCTGTTCGAGGTGCCGGATCCCAACTCACCGGCGGGAACCGTGGTCCAGGTTATGCAGCCCGGCTATCGCCTGCATGACCGCCTTGTCCGGCCCGCTCGCGTAGGTGTGGCCGTTGGCGGCCCAGCCGCAGCGGCGGAAGCCGAGACGCCGGCCCCCGGTGAGAACGTCGATACGACGGCCTGAATAGCGGCCTCAAAGCTTTGGTTTGGTGACCCGGCGGAGGGTCAAGTTCAAGCGCCCGCCGCCGGTCAACAGCCGGCTCGTTCCCGCCATCACCTTCGAGATGCCGTGGTAGGCCAACCGGGCGTCCCCAGCCAGGATCAGGGCCGTGCCGGAGTGCAGCGTGATGCTCTTGGTGGGGCCGCGTCTCGTTGGCCCGCCGAGGCGGAAAACCGCGCTGTCTCCCAGCGAAAGTGAAAGAACCGGTGCGCCGAAGTCTTCTTCGTCTGCGTCCCGGTGTAGCCCCATGCGGGCTTTTTCTCCCCGATAGAGATTGATCAGGCAGCATTCCGGCGGTGCCGGATAGCCGGTTAGGTCGTGCCATGCGGCGAGAATTTTGCCTGGGATGGCCGGCCAGGCGTTGCCGCTTGCCGGATGCTGCGGCTGATATCGATAGCCGGATTTGTCGGACACCCATCCCAGTGGCCCTGCGTTGGTCATCTCGACAGAGAAGGGCTGGCCGCTTCGGGGCATAACCGGCCGGAAAAAGGGCGCCTGCGCAACGACCTCCCGCAATTCGGCGATCAGTTCCTTCTGTGTGGCCGGTGATAGATAATCCGGGAAGATCTTGAAGCCTTGTGGTGCTGTCATAGCAAAACCGGCGGGGCGTTAGTGCCTGTCGTTACGATTTGAATCGGCGTCTGTTTGCGCCGCCTCCCATTGCTGTTCCCGGCGGCGCGCCTCTTTGCGTTGGAACCAGCGGAAGAAGAAGTACACGCCCCCGCTGATGAGGGCCAGGCCAAGACCGACATGTGCGACCGCTGGGGGCAACTTCATGGTCTCGCCGATGATGACCAGGACCGCCCCTACCATCACATTGGCGATCATCAGCCACATGATGTTGGTGAAAATGGCGTCCTTCGGCGGAGATGGCGGTTGTAGCGACCCGCTTGAGGCCTGCCGGTTCAAAGGTTCTTTGGGTGAGGAATCCTGCATGAAAAACCACTTCTCTGTCGGCTGATATGAGGGCTTATACGCAGCCGCGCTTGACATGGCCGTAAGACTAGCCAAATTAGCGCCGTTGTTCGAGGGGACCTTGGGACGAAAAAGCGCCTCGCGCCTTGCAGGCCGTGAGTCTCTGCTTATATAACCCGCTAAGCATTACGGTTATTTAACTTCACCCAACGGGACCAAGTGGTGGTGCTTGTTAACAAGGCCGCCCAAGAGTTTGCTACGCGTGAGGAGCACATGAGCAAAGTTATTGGAATCGATCTCGGGACGACCAATTCCTGCGTCGCCGTCATGGACGGTAAGGACGCGAAGGTCATTGAAAATTCTGAAGGCGGTCGGACCACCCCTTCCATGGTCGCCTTCGCTGAATCCGGCGAACGGCTCGTCGGACTGCCGGCTAAGCGCCAGTCAGTCACCAATCCGGAAAACACCCTTTTCGCCATCAAGCGCCTGATCGGACGGCGTTTCGATGATCCGACCACCAAGAAGGACATCGATCTGGTTCCCTACAAGATCGTCAAGTCCGACGGTGGCGATGCCTGGGTTGAGGCTCAGGGCGAGAACTACAGCCCTTCGCAGGTTTCCGCCTTTATTCTGCAGAAGATGAAGGAAACCGCCGAGACCTTCCTGGGCGAGACGGTGTCCCAGGCTGTGATTACGGTTCCGGCCTACTTCAACGACTCCCAGCGTCAGGCAACCAAGGATGCCGGTAAGATCGCCGGTCTCGAGGTCCTGCGCATCATCAACGAGCCGACGGCGGCGGCCCTGGCTTACGGCCTGGAAAAGCGCGGCGCCGGCACCATCGCAGTCTACGACCTGGGCGGCGGTACCTTCGATATCTCGATCCTGGAAATCGGCGATGGCGTCTTCGAAGTGAAGTCGACCAACGGCGATACCTTCCTGGGCGGTGAAGACTTCGATGCGAAGATCATCGAATATCTCGCTGAAGAGTTCAAAAAAGAACAGGGCATCGATCTGCGCGAAGACAAGCTTGCTCTGCAGCGCCTGAAAGAAGGTGCTGAGAAGGCCAAGATCGAGCTGTCTTCCTCGAACCAGACCGAAGTCAACCTGCCCTTCATCACGGCAGACGCCAGCGGTCCGAAGCACCTCAACATCAAGCTGACCCGCGCCAAGCTGGAAGCTTTGGTGGATGACCTGGTGCAGCGCACGATGGGCCCGGTCAAGGCCGCGCTGAAGGATGCTGGTGTGACCCCGGGCGAGATCGATGACGTGATCATGGTCGGCGGTATGACCCGCATGCCCAAGGTTTACGAGACGGTCAAAAGCTTCTTCGGCAAGGACCCGCACCGTGGTGTGAACCCGGACGAGGTCGTCGCCTCCGGCGCCGCTATTCAGGCCGGTGTGCTGCAGGGTGACGTGAAGGACGTCCTGCTGCTCGACGTCACGCCGCTGTCCCTGGGTATCGAGACCCTGGGCGGCGTTATGACGAAGCTGATCGACCGCAACACGACGATCCCGACCAAGAAGAGCCAAACCTTCTCGACCGCCGAGGATAACCAGACCGCGGTGACCATCCGCGTCTTCCAGGGCGAGCGTGAAATGGCGGCCGACAACAAGGTGTTGGGCCAGTTCGACCTGGTAGGCATTCCCAACGCGCCGCGCGGCGTGCCGCAGATCGAGGTCACCTTCGACATCGACGCCAACGGTATCGTCAACGTCAGCGCCAAGGACAAGGCGACAGGCAAGGAGCAGCAGATCCGCATCGAAGCTTCGGGCGGTCTGAGCGACGACGACATCGAACGGATGGTGAAGGATGCAGAGGCAAATGCCGAAAGCGACCGTCAGCGCCGTGAGCTGGTCGAAGCCAAGAACCAGGGCGAATCGCTGATCCACACCACCGAGAAGACCCTCGGCGAGGCTGGCGACAAGATCGGCGATGCCGACAAGAACGCGATCAACGAGGCGGTTGCCGCTCTCAAGACCGCACTCGAAGGCGACGATCTGGACGACATCAAGGCCAAGACGGAAGCTTTGGCCCAGGCTTCGATGAAGCTTGGTGAGGCGCTCTATCAGGGCAACGAAGAAGGCGCTCCTGAGGCCGGCGGTGATGCCGGTGATGGCGCGACTGCTGGCGGAGACGCTGGTAACGATGACCAGGTTGTCGATGCCGACTTCGAGGAAGTCGACGACGACAAGAAGGATAAAACCGCCTAACGTGCGTTCGCGGATTAAGGAAGCCGCAGGAGAGACTTGATAGGTTGTCTTCAGCGGCTTCTTCAGCGGCCAGATCGGATCAAGGTTAGACGGCATCGCCGCAGGCGATCCGGTCTAGGGGGAAGCGCTGAGGAAGCGGGTCTGGGATATCGATGTCTAAACAGGATTACTATGAAACGCTGGGTGTTTCGCGCGGTGCCAGCGCCGCGGATCTGAAATCGGCGTATCGAAAGCTCGCGATGAAGTATCACCCGGACCGTAATCCGGGCGATGCCGAGGCCGAACAGCAGTTTAAGACCATCAATGAAGCTTACGGCGTTCTGAAGGACGAGGACAGCCGGGCCGCTTACGACCGCTATGGCCATGCGGCCTTCGAGAACGGCGGTGGCGGCGGCCGAGGCGCTGGTGGTTTCGACTTTAATTTCGGTAGCGGTTTTGCCGATATCTTCGATGAAATGTTTGGCGCCATGGGCGGCCGGCGCGGCGGCGATGCGGCGCGCGGTTCCGACCTGCGCTACAACATGGAAATCTCCCTCGAGGAGGCCTACAGCGGTAAGACCGCGCAGATCCAGGTTCCAACCAGCGTCGCCTGCGACGTCTGCGACGGCAGCGGCGCCGAGCCCGGTTCGACCCCCACCACCTGTACCACTTGTCACGGCCGCGGCCGTGTTCGCGCCCAGCAGGGCTTCTTTACCATCGAGCGAACCTGTCCGAGCTGCCAGGGTGTGGGTCAGGTGATCGAAAAACCCTGCCGTCCCTGCGGCGGCCTTGGACGGGTCGACAAGGAAAAGACCCTGCAGGTCAATGTGCCGCCGGGCGTCGAGGATGGCACTCGGATTCGTCTCGCCGGCGAAGGCGAAGCTGGCATGCGGGGCGCGTCGCCAGGCGATCTCTACATCTTCCTCTCGATCATGCCGCACCGCATCTTCCAGCGGGACGGTGCCAATATCTATTGTCGTGTTCCCATTCCCATGACCACGGCGGCGCTGGGCGGTTCTGTCGAGGTTCCGGTCATCGATGGCGGCCGCGCCAAGGTTTCGGTGCCTTCTGGAACCCAGTCGAACCAGCGTTTCCGCCTCAAGGGTAAGGGCATGTCGGTTCTACGCTCGAACGCGACAGGCGACATGTATGTGGAGGTCTCCGTCGAGACGCCAGTCAACCTTACGAAACGCCAGCAGGAACTGTTGCGCGAGTTCGAGGAAGAAGGCGAGACCCACAAGACCAACCCGGAATCCCACGGCTTTTTCAGCCGAGTGAAGGACTTCTGGGAAGATCTGACAGAATAGCCACCTGCCCCGCCCCATCTCTTAACGCTTCCGCATCCCTCTCTGGGCAAGCCAATGTCTGCGTGCTAAACCCGCGGGCGTCGATGTGCGGCCTTTGTCTAAGAGGCTGGAAAGGGAGCGGGTAAAGATGAGCGACTGCAGGATCGGAATCCTTGGCTGTGCCGGACGCATGGGCCGGATGCTGGTGAAAGCGGCCACGGAACGCGACGGCTGCGTGGTGGCTGGCGGAACTGAGCCCCAGGGCAGCCCCTCGCTCGGCAAAGATCTCGGTGAATTGGCGTCTGTGGGACCCTTGGGACTTTCCGCCGGTGAGGATACCGCTGCTCTTTTCGCGGCTTCCGACGTTGTCATCGACTTCACGGCGCCGGCGGCCTCGGTTGCCCATGCCGCTCTGGCGGCGGAAAGCGGCACCGCGCTGCTGGTGGGAACCACAGGCCTGACCCCCGAACAGATCGCCTCTATTGAAGCGGCCGGCGCGAAAGCACCAGTCCTGCTGGCTGCCAACATGAGCCTGGGCGTAAACCTGTTGCTCGAGGTCGTTAAGCAGGTCGCTGGCGCGCTCGACGAAGACTACGACATCGAAGTGCTGGAGATGCATCACCGCCATAAGGTGGATTCGCCCTCTGGCACGGCCCTCGCCCTGGGCAAGGCTGCTGCGGAGGGGCGTAGCGTCGATCTGGATGCCGTGGCCGATAAGGTTCGTGATGGCATTGTCGGGGCGCGGAAGCGTGGCGATATCGGTTTCGCGACCCTGCGCGGCGGCGATGTAGCCGGCGAGCACTCGGTGATCTTCGCCGCGGATGGCGAGCGGATCATGTTGAGCCACAAGGCCTCCAGCCGCGAAGTCTTCTCGCGCGGCGCCATCACGACGGCGATGTGGTTGAGGGGCCGACCGGCTGGCTTCTACTCAATGAAAGACGTTCTGGGTCTCTGACTGAGCCCGCTTTCACCTGATCAGCGCACTAAAGTAATTCGCTCTAAGCCCCGGCCCGTCGTGCCTCCATCAGCGCATCTGAGAGAGCATTCGCCACTTCGGCGCGCTCTTCGGGCGTCAGGAAGCTGCCGACAATCAGACTGCGTCCGTGAGATCTCAGCGTCAGCGCGGAATCGTGCTGGACAGGATTGTCGATGTGAACCTGCAGCCATGCCGGTTGAAAGCTCCACTGCCTGGCTCTGCCGTGATAGTTGACCTTCGTAACCTGAAGCTCTTTCCGGGTCATGCAGAGCGTTTCGTATATGCGGCCGTCCCTGTAGTTAAACCGGAAAGCCAGGTAGATCAGCAGAACATCGAACCCAAGGAAACCGACCACAGGCCAGGCCCCGGCGATGAAAAAAACCAGGCCGCCGACAAAGCTGATCGCGCAGACGATGGACATCAGAATGACAAAGCCGCGCGGACTGAGGCTGCGGTTGGGTCTTAGGCAGGCATCCAACAGCAGTGGCGCTTCTTCGCCTGTAGCGGTGTGTGCTTGGGTCTCGACAGACTTCATAGGGAAAGCATAATACGAAATCCGCCGATCTTTGAAAGATTCCAGCCTTCTCCCCGAAAGTTGACCAGCAGAATGAAAAAAGCCGACCGAATTGCCTTCTTCGAGCGCCTCGAAGCACAGATGCCCGAGCCAAAAGGCGAGCTGAACTACGTGAACGATTATACGCTTCTGGTAGCGGTCGTTCTGTCTGCGCAGGCAACGGATGTCGGCGTCAATAAGGCCACAGAAGCGCTGTTCAAGGTCGCGGACACGCCGGAAAAGATGCTGAAGTTAGGCGAGGCCAAGCTGAAATCGCATATCAAGACGATTGGTCTCTTTAACTCCAAGGCGAAGAACGTTATGGCGCTGTCGAGGCTGCTGATTGAGAACCATGGGGGGGAAGTGCCTCAGGACCGGGATGAGCTGGAAAAGCTGCCTGGCGTCGGCCGCAAGACGGCCAACGTGGTGGTCAACATCGCCTTCGGGCAACCGACCATCGCTGTCGACACACATATCTTCCGGGTTGCCAACCGCACAGGGCTGGCTTTGGGCAAGACGCCGCTGGAGATCGAACGGAAGCTGGAAAAAGCGGTCCCGAAGGACAAAAAACTGCACGCCCATCACTGGCTGATTCTGCATGGACGCTACGTCTGCAAAGCCCGCAAGCCGGACTGTCCCTCCTGCATCCTGGTCGACCTTTGCGGTTACAAGGCGAAAACCCTAGCAGAAGCGCCGGCGCCCAAAGCCGCTGCCAAGAAAAAGACCGCTTCGCGTTAGCTGGCGAGCCGACAGTGATTTAAGAGGTGAGTTGTGCGCGCAACAACTCATTCAGACAGGCCCGCTGGTCAGCTTTCCCCGCCACCCGATCGCGTGCCTCGGAATAAACGACCCGATAGGGGCTGCTCGCATCGTCCTCATCATTGTAGAGGAAGAGGTCGAGAATGCAGTTCTTTCCCCGGTATTGCCAGATCTCGGCCGGATTTTCACGTCGGACCAGATCCGGCTGCCCAAGCAGACCATTAAGATCGTCCCGGGTCATCTTGATCAGCTGCGCGGGATCGTCGTCCAGGTCGGGGAAATCCGGTTTGGGAACCGCGGTTTCCTGAACGGGCTTCTCTGCTCCTTCCGCGATGGTGGCATTCTCAGCGGTTTCTGACCCCGAGACCTGCCCGTTGGCGGTCTCTGGGGCCGTTCCTGCTGAGGGCACCTTGTGTGATCTGGCGCAGCCACTCAAAACGGCGCTTGCCAGAAGTACAGCGGCCGCGGCGCGTAGCCGCCTCCGGTTCCAGAATGCGGTTTGCAGGCTGTCTGTCATTGCGTCGCCCCTCCCGTCCGGCGCCGCAGATCTTCAAAGATATGTAGCATGAAGGCTGTGGCCAGGATCGGTGTGAAGAGATTCAGGATGGGAATCGTCAACAGGAAAGCGATCACGGCGCCAGCCAGGATCACCCTCAGGCGGAAATGTTTACGCAGCTTAGTTGCGCCTTGGATCGCGAGCCGCCGGACGGCCACCAGCTCGAAATACTCGCGCCCCAGCAGATAGCCGTTGATCAGATAGAACAGAACCAGGTTCATCGGCGGCAGGAACAGCAGGGCGAGATAGAGCGGCAGCGCAACGATGTTGATGATCAAGGTGACCAGGGTAAAGACCAGCGCGCCCCGAATGGCTTCACCCGTGGGCTGATGCCGTGCCGTGGGCAGATCCGGATAGTGCCGCCGCTCGACAGCTTCGGCGATGGGATCGAGCAGGAAGGACATGCCGATCAGCATGACCGAAGGAAAAAGAAAGAAGCTGACGACCAGCACGGTCGCCACCGACAGAGTGCCGAAGAGCCATTCTGCCCCGTTTTGGACCCATTCGAAGGGGATATTTTCGATAACCCAGGCGCCCAGCCCCTCGCCGACCCATGACAGGGCAAAACCAGCAACGACCCAAAGAACGATGAAGATCGCCAGTGAAATCAGGAAAGAAAAGACGAAAACCCGGCGGAACGCAGGATCCGCGGACTGGCCGAAGGCCTTGGAAAGCGCATTAAACATAGACTGCCTTTTAATATGTGCCGCGAAGCGGGACAAGGCGCCAGTTAATGGCTGTTTGGGCTAATTCCAAGCCTTTGTGATGAACAATAGTAAAGTTGTAACTCTTTGCGTGGTTAGCTCCGCCGATCCGGAGCAGACAGCGTGCTTGCCGTTGATTGTCCGCGACTATACTCTGCGCGCCATTTTCTGGGATATCTAGCGGAACAGCGGTAATGGAAGACAAGCTTCTGGACGTTGTCGGCATCGGCAACGCCATCGTCGACGTTTTGGCTCAGGCCGACGATGCCTTTCTAACGGAGCATGACCTGGTGAAAGGGGCGATGACCCTGATCGACGCGGAACGGGCGGCGGCGCTCTATGCGGCCATGGGGCCTGGCGTCGAGGCTTCCGGCGGCTCCGCCGGCAACACCATGGCGGGCATTGCGGCTCTGGGTGGTCGCGGCGGCTATATCGGCAAGGTGCGCAACGATCAGCTCGGTGGAATTTTCCAGCATGATATCCGCGCCGTCGGCATCGAGTTCGAGACGCCTCCGGCGGTCGATGGGCCGCCGACCGCGCGCTGCTTGATTATGGTTACCTCAGATGCCCAGCGCACCATGAACACCTTCCTCGGAGCCGCGGTCGATCTCGGCCCGCAGGATCTCGATCTGGATATGATCCGACGCGCCAAGGTCACCTATATGGAAGGCTATCTTTGGGATATGCCGCCCGCTAAGGCTGCCTATCTGGAGGCTGCCGCAGCGGCCCATGCTGCGGGCCGCAAGGTTTCACTGACCCTTTCCGACAGCTTTTGCGTTGAGCGGCACCGGGAATCCTTCCTGGAGCTGATCAGCGGCCACGTGGACATTCTCTTCGCGAACAACGATGAGATTTGTGCCCTCTTCCAGGTCGAAAGCTTCGAGGAGGCCATGGCGAAGGTCCGCGGTCACTGTGAAATCGCTGCGCTCACTCGCGGTGAAAAGGGTTCCGTGATCGTTTCCGGCGAGGAAACTGTCGAAGTCGAGGCTGAACCGGTCGAGCAACTGGTTGACACGACGGGGGCAGGCGACCTATATGCCGCAGGATTCCTCTATGGCTATACACAAGGCAAGAGCCTTTACGACTGTGGCCGGATCGCTTCGATCGCCGCAGCAGAGGTCATTTCGCATTTTGGTGCCAGACCGGCGACGCCGCTCGCCGCATACGTGAACCAACGACTTGGATAGGGCTGTGCTGCTGTCCGAGAGAACTCAAGGTTAAGGTGATGAGTGAGAGCTCCCAGGCCGGCAGCGGTCAGACTTCGGTAAACACTGCGCTTCGCAACGTTGCGATCATTGCGCACGTCGACCATGGCAAGACGACCCTGGTCGACGAACTGCTGAAACAGTCCGGTGTTTACCGGGATAATCAGCAGGTCACTGAACGCGCTATGGACAGCAATGACCTGGAGCGCGAACGCGGCATCACGATCCTGGCCAAGTGCACGGCCGTCGAGTGGCAGGATGTGCGCATCAACATCGTCGACACGCCGGGACACGCCGACTTCGGCGGCGAGGTTGAGCGTATCCTCTCCATGGTCGATGGGGTCGTCCTGCTGGTGGATGCCGCCGAAGGCCCTATGCCGCAGACGAAATTCGTGACCCAGAAAGCTTTGGCCCGCGGCCTGAACCCCATCGTGGTTATCAACAAGGCCGACAAGCCGGATGCCCGCCCCTTCTGGGTGCAGGATCAGGTTTTCGATCTTTTCGCCGCCCTGGGCGCCAACGACGAGCAGCTCGATTTCCCGACCCTGTTTGCCTCGGCCAAGGAAGGCTGGGCCGTTGCCGATCTGGAAGAGCCGCGGGAGAGTATGAAGGCTCTGTTCGATCTGGTGTTGGAGTCGGTGCCGGCGCCAGAGGGCAATTCGGACACCTCCTTCGCTATGCTGGCGACCACTTTGGAGGCGGATCCCTATCTAGGACGCATCCTGACCGGCCGCATCCACAGCGGCGTGGCCAAGGTTAACATGCCGGTGCGTGTTCTGGACCGGGACGGCAAGCTGTTGCAGGACGGCCGCCTCAGCAAGCTGCTCTCTTTCCGGGGGCTGAAGCGTGTGCCTGTCGATAGCGCGAGCGCCGGTGATATCGTCGCGATTGCGGGCCTGACGGAAGCAACCGTGGCTCACACCATTGCCGCGACCAATGTGACCGACGCTATCGAAGCACAGCCGATCGATCCGCCGACCCTGGCCATGACCTTTGCGGTCAACGACTCGCCCCTCGCCGGTCGCGAAGGCGATAAGGTTACCAGCCGCATGATCCGGGACCGCCTGCTGCGCGAAGCAGAGGGCAACGTGGCAATCCGCATCACCGAAACCGAGGATAAGGACGCCTTCGAGGTCGCCGGCCGCGGCGAGCTGCAGCTGGGCGTTTTGATCGAGACCATGCGCCGGGAAGGCTACGAGCTGTCTATCAGCCGTCCGCGCGTGCTGTTCCAGACGGATCCTGAGAGCGGCCAGCGGCTTGAGCCTATGGAAGAGGTGGTGATCGACGTCGACGAGGATTACTCCGGCGTCGTGGTCGAGAAGATGAGTGAGCGGAAGGCCGAACTGACCGACATGCGGCCCTCGGGCGGCGGGAAGACGCGTGTTGCCTTCATTGCGCCGTCGCGCGGCCTGATCGGCTATCACGGCGAGTTTCTGACCGATACCCGCGGCACAGGCATCATGAACCGGCTGTTCCATGATTTCGGACCTTACAAGGGCCCGATCCAGGGCCGGCGCACGGGCGTGCTGATCTCCAATGGCAACGGCACCGCCGTACCGTTCGCTCTCTGGAACCTGGAAGAACGCGGCGAAATCTTCATCCATCCGGGATCGCCTGTTTACGAAGGCATGATTATCGGCGAGCATTCGCGGAATAATGACCTCGAGGTCAATCCGATGAAGGCCAAGCAGCTGACCAACATCCGCGCCGCCGGCAAGGACGAGGCCGTGCGTCTCACCCCGCCGCGTGTGCGCAGCCTGGAGCAGGCGCTGTCTTATATTTCGGACGACGAACTGGTCGAGGTGACGCCGAAGTCGATCCGCCTGCGTAAACAACTGCTGTGTCCGCATGAACGCAAGAAACAGAGCCGGCTGAAGGATGCCGGCTGAAACCAGCACCTCTTCCGAGAAAGTCCCCGCCTGGCGTAACTGGCTGGAGGCGCTCGCGGTCTATCGGCATCCGCGCGTCATCGGAATGTTGTTCCTGGGCTTTTCGGCGGGCCTGCCCTTTCTGCTGCTATTTTCGACCCTCTCGCTTTGGATGAGCGAGGTTGGGGTCAGTGTAAAGACCATCGGCCTCTTCAGTTGGGTCGGTATCACTTTTTCGATCAAGGTCTTCTGGGCGCCCGTTGTTGATAGGATCCCCTTGCCGCCCTTTACAACTTTACTTGGTAAACGGCGTGGCTGGATGCTCATAGCGCAGATTGGCATTGCCGCGGGCCTGCTGGGGATTGCCTACAGCGACCCACTTCAAGATCTTGAAGCCATCGTCTACTTTGCTCTGTTGGTGGCCTTTGCCTCGGCCACACAGGACATTGCCATCGATGCCTATCGCATCGAGGCGGTTGAACAGCCGCTTCAAGGCGCGATGTCAGGCACCTACCAGGTGGGATATCGGGTAGGGCTCTTGGTTGCCGGTGCAGGCGCACTTTACATTGCCGCTTTCGCCTCCTGGTCCATCGCCTACATCACCATGGCCGTGCTAGTCGGGGTCGGCGTGATAACCGTTTTGATTATCCGCGAGCCAGAGGTTTCGCGTGATCAGGCGACGCTGAGCCGCGAGGCGGCATTGCTTGATCCGATTGAAAGTCTTGGTCTGAGGAAGGGCGTATTTCACCGAATCATCGCCTGGTTCTCAGGGGCAGTGGTCAGCCCATTGGTCGATTTCTTTGCACGAAATGGGAAGTTTGCGCTGATCATTCTGGCGTTTATCGGGCTCTATCGGCTTTCTGATATCACCCTCGGGGTTATGGCGAACCCCTTCTACAACGAACTGGGCTTTTCAAAAGTCGACATAGCGAATATTGCGAAAGTCTACGGGGTTATCGCTACCCTAGTTGGTGCTCTCGTTGGTGGCATTTTGGTCGTGCGCATTGGTCTCTTGAAGTCGCTGTTGATCGGCGCACTCATGGTGGCATCGACCAATATGGTTTTTGCCTTGCTCGCAGTTGTCGGGCCGGACCTGCACATGCTGACAATCGCAATCAGCGCCGACAATATCTCCGGCGGCTTGGCCGGTTCGGTCTTCATCGCCTATCTCTCAAGTTTGACCAACACAGCCTACACGGCAACCCAGTATGCCCTGTTCTCCTCACTCTTTACCCTGCCGGGCAAGATCGTTGCGGGAGGGTCAGGCTATGTGGTGGAGGCCGCTGGTTATGTTAACTTCTTCTTCTATGCTTCCGCGCTCGGGATCCCGGCCATCCTGTTGGTGCTCTATCTGATGTACCACGAGCGCCGGAAGACTGCGCTCGCCGGCTGAGGCCAATCTTACTCGTCAAATTGTCGCAGTGCAGCATTGAGATTTTGCACTGCAACATGCGATCGATTACACTGTCACCGTAAGCTTGTTCGAGCGATCAGACTCCTGAGAAGAGGGTTTTGCGCGTGAGCATTCGGCATCTGGACAGTCTGTTCAAACCCAGGTCTCTCACCGTCATAGGTGCCAGCCAGCGCGAGGGATCGCTGGGCGCCGTGTTGGCAAACAATCTTCTCTCGGCTGATTTCCGGGGTCCGGTCTATCCGGTCCATCCCAACGCCAGCGCGATCGGCGGGGTGCGCGCCTTTCCCTCTGTTTCCGAGCTACCCGAGCCCCCAGATCTTGCCGTCATCGCAACGCCCCCCGGAACGGTACCTGGCTTGATTGGCGAGCTCGCGGCGCGTGGGACGCGTGGCGCTGTGGTCATCACCGCCGGGTTTGGCGAAGGCGGGGACCAGGAAGGCCAACGGCGCCAGCAGGAGATGCTGGATGCGGCCCGGACCAATACCTTACGTATCATCGGCCCGAACTGTCTTGGCGTAATCGTTCCCGGCTCCGGACTGAACGCCAGCTTTAGTCACATTGCCGCGTCGCGTGGCGATCTTGCCTTCGTTACACAATCCGGCGCCATGGTGACCGCGATGCTCGATTGGGCGACACCCCGGGGCATCGGTTTCTCGCATGTGGTATCGCTTGGCGATAAATCCGACGTCGATTTCGGCGACATGCTGGACTATCTGGCATTGGATGGTGGCACGCGTGCAATCCTTCTATATGTCGAATCCATCGCGCATGCACGTAAGTTCATGTCAGCTGCGCGCGCTGCCGCGCGCGCCAAGCCGGTCATTGTCATTAAGGGCGGCCGCTACGCGGAAGGCGCGAAGGCTGCTGCCTCGCACACTGGCGCCATGGCCGGCAGTGACGCGGTTTACGATGCGGTCTTTGCTCGTGCCGGACTTCTCAGGGTCTTCAGCCTGGAGGAGCTGTTCGATGCGGCGGAGACCCTTGCCACGGCGCGCCCGGTGCGCGGAGAGCGGTTGGCGATCTTGACCAATGGTGGCGGTCTCGGTGTCTTGGCCACCGATGCCCTTGTCGAGAACGGCGGCAGACTTGCGGAATTGTCACCTGAGACCATAGCGGGCCTGAATGATGTTTTGCCGGCGACCTGGAGTCGCGGCAATCCGGTTGACATCATTGGCGATGCCTCCGGGGCGCGCTACGCGGCCGCCCTGGATCTTTTGTTGGAAGAGAAATCCGCAGACGCGATTCTGGTCATGAACTGTCCAACCGCCGTGGCCTCATCCCATGAAGCCGCGCAAAGCACGGTCTCTACTCTATTCGACAAAAGCAAAGGACGTTCGGCGCTCAAGAGCAAACCGGTCTTCACAGCCTGGGTCGGCGAGTCCGCGGCGCGCGAAGCCCGCGCAGTCTTCGATGAAAACCACCTGCCGTCTTACAACACGCCCGAACAGGCTGTACGCGGCTTTATGCATTTGGTGCGCTACAGACGAAATCAGACTCTGCTCGCCGAAACCCCTAGTTCCATTGTCGATGAAAATGGCAACGGCTCACCTCTACCTGATAGAAGGTTGGTAAGAAAGATTGTAACTTCTGCGCTTGAAGAAAAGCGCGAGTGGTTGAGCGAACACGAAGCCAAATCCGTTATTGCGGCTTACGGGATACCGATCGTAGAGACGTTGCAGATCGACACGCCGGAAGCTGCGGCAAAGGCTGCGTCTTACATCACCGGGCCGGTGGTGCTGAAGATCCTCTCTCCGGATTTGACTCACAAGAGCGATATCGGTGGCGTCGCCCTCGGCCTTGAAACGGAAGACGAGGTTTTGGAAGCGGCACAAACAATGCTCTCCCGTATTCGCCGACTGGCGCCAAGGGCTCAACTTCAAGGCTTCACGGTTCAGTCTTTTTGTCAGCGGCCGCACGCTCAGGAACTCATTCTCGGCGCAGCTACGGATGAGCAGTTCGGCCCGGTGATGCTGTTCGGTGCCGGCGGCACGGCCGTGGAGGTTCTTGGCGACAAGGCAATCGGTCTGCCGCCGTTAAACTCGACACTGGCAAAAGCACTCATCGCCGAAACGCGCGTGTCGCGCCTGCTTGATGGTTATCGAGATCGACAACCTGCCGATAGGGAGGCAATCGTTGCAGCACTGGTTCGCTTGTCGGACCTGGTGGTGGACTTCGGCGAAATCGCGGAGATCGATATCAATCCGTTGTTGGCCGACGCCGAGGGCGTGGTTGCCTTGGATGCGCGCGTCAGACTAAGTTCGCCAAAGCTGTCGTCCAGTGAGCGCTTGGCAATTCGTCCCTACCCCAGAGAACTTGAGCGCCGCTTTGTCTTGCCGGATGGTGACGAAATCTTTCTGCGGCCGATTCGTCCGGAAGACGAACCTTTGCTTCAGCAGATGTTCGATCGGCTGTCGCCCCAGGACGTTCGTCTGCGCTTCTTTGCATCGCTAACGGAATTGAGCCATAGCTTTGCCGCGCGCCTGACCCAGATTGACTACCATCGCGAAATGGCTTTTGTCGCCTTACGGCAATCGGAAGAGAACGGGTCGGAAATCTGGGGTGTCGTTCGTATTTCGGCCGATCCGGATAACGAACGTGCCGAATACGCCGTCCTTGTGCGTTCCGATGTAAAGGGACGCGGTCTCGGCGCCGAGTTAATGAACCGGATCCTGGACTATGCGCGTAACCGGGGGCTGAAAGAAATCTGGGGTGATGTGCTCGACCACAACAGGCGCATGCTTGAGCTGGCCCGGGAACTGGGTTTCAGCGTTCGGCACATGCATGACGAACCTGGCATCGTCCGGGTCACCAAAAGCCTGCTTGAAGACTAACCTGCAGATTTCGGGTGCCAGGAGGCCGAAGCCGGCCCCCGGCTCAGCGACGACAGTCCGATGATTTAAGCTGCAATGGAGCGATCCAGGGCATAGCCCGCCGAACGCACCGTGCGGATCAGGTCGGACTCGTCACCGTCGTTAAGCGCCTTACGCAAACGGCGGATGTGCACGTCCACGGTCCGTGGCTCGACATAAACATCTCGTCCCCAGACGGCATCCAGGAGCTGCTCGCGGCTGAAGACTCGCCCGGGGTTCTGCAGCAGGTGCCGCAGCAGGCGGAATTCGGTGGGACCGAGGTGGACCTCACGGCTTCCTCTACGGACACGATGCGCAACCAGATCCATGGCGAGGTCTTCGAAGGCCAAAGAGTCGGCTTCCAGCTCCGGGTGGCTGCGCCGGAGGACGGCGCGGATCCGCGCAATCAGTTCCGCCGGGGAAAAGGGCTTGGTGATGTAATCGTCGGCCCCGCTATCGAGACCGCGAACCTTGTCGGTCTCCTCACCGCGGGCGGTCAGAAGAATGATCGGCACATCCCGCGTCGCCGGGATCCGACGCATTTGGCGGCAGACTTCGATGCCCGACATCAGGGGCAGCATCCAGTCCAGCAGGACGATATCCGGTGTTTCTTCTTTTGCCAGGACGAGGGCCTGTTCGCCATCGTTCGCTTCAGCGACCCGAAATCCTTCGCCTTCCAGATTGTATCGCAGCAGCGTTACAAGCGCTGCTTCGTCTTCGACAATCAGAACAAGGGGTTTCATTCACTCTTCTCCTGAGGATCCTCTGCCGGTGCCCCTTCCTCGACCGGGGGTGCCACGACCTGAAACGAAGTCGTGTCCCCCTTGGGGCGACGGCCTTCCAACTGCTCGCCGGTGGCGAGGTAATAGATGTTTTCAGCGATATTGGTGGCATGGTCTCCCATGCGCTCGATATTCTTGGCGATGAAGAGCAGATGCGTGCTCGGCGTGATGTTGCGGGGGTCTTCCATCATGTAGGTCAGAAGTTCCCGAAACAGACCCGTGTACATTTCATCGACTTCTTCGTCGCGATGCCAGACGTCGACGGCCCGGTCGGCGTCACGCTCGACGTAGGCATCGAGCGTGTCCTTCATAATGCTTTGCACCAGATTGGCCATACGCGGAATGGCGTAGGCTGGCCGTGTGGGCGGAGTCTTGTTCAAAGCCACCGTCCGCTTGGCCACGTTCTTCGCCAGATCGCCGATCCGTTCGATATCACTTGCGATCTTCAGCGCGGCAACCACCTCGCGCAGGTCATTGGCCATTGGCTGGCGCAAGGCAATCAGCTTCACTGCCGCTTCGTCGGCTGCACTTTCAAGAGCGTCGACTTCTTTATCGCTGGCGATCACCTTGTCGGCCAAGTCGCTGTCGCGTTTGACCAGGGCATCGATGGCGCTCGCGAGCATGCTCTCCGCCATGCCGCCCATCCGGACGATAATCTGATTGAGTTCTTGCAACTCTGTATCGAACGAGCTGACGATATGTTCCGATCCGGTAGGCATGATCTATGTCCCGCTTGCTGCGCTGGATGCTTTTCCTGCGCAATGTGTCCGTTCTGTCGGTGCGTCGTACCTGGGCCTTAACCGAAGCGGCCCGTAATATAGCCTTGCGTGCGCTCGTCCCGCGGATTGGTGAAGAGCTGCTGTGTATCGCCGCACTCAACCAGATCGCCGAGGTGGAAGAAGGCGGTTTTTTGCGAAACACGTGCAGCCTGTTGCATCGAGTGGGTCACGATCACGATCGTGAAATTCTCGCGCAGTTCGTCGATCAGCTCTTCGATGCGTGCCGTCGCAATTGGGTCGAGCGCCGAGCAGGGCTCGTCCATCAAAATAACTTCCGGGTTCACCGCGATGGCGCGCGCAATGCAGAGACGTTGTTGCTGACCGCCGGACAGGCCTGTGCCGGGCTTATCGAGGCGATCTTTAACTTCGTTCCACAGACCGGCGCGGGTCAGGCTGCGTTCGACGATCTCGTCGGTGTCGGCCTTAGCTTCGCCCAGACCGTGAATGCGCGGCCCGTAGGCGATGTTGTCGTAGATCGACTTCGGGAAGGGGTTTGGCTTCTGAAACACCATGCCGACCCGGGCGCGCAGCTGCACCACATCGAGCTTGGGGTTATAGATGTCTTCGCCATCGAGCGTGATCTTGCCTACCACCCGGCAGCCGTCGATCACGTCGTTCATCCGGTTGAGGCAGCGCAGGAAAGTCGACTTGCCGCAACCCGAGGGGCCGATCAGCGAGGTAACCTGGTTGCGACCGATGTCCAGATCGACACTCTTCAGCGCATGTGCCTCGCCATAGTAGACGGAAACCTCACGCGCAATAATTTTATGGTTCGCGGTGTCTTGATCCTGCACCGGCATATTTTCTGCGGCCATAGCCATGTCCTGAACTCCCTACCAGCGGCGTTCGAAGCGTTTACGTAACAGCACCGCGAGGGCGTTCATGGCGACCAGGAAGCCCAGAAGGACCATGATCGCGGCACTGGTTTTTTCAACAAAGGCACGTTCCGGGCTGTCGGCCCAGAGATAGATCTGCACCGGCAAGGCCGTGGCCGAGTCAGTAAAACCACCCGGGATATCCACGATAAAGGCGACCATGCCGATCATCAGCAGCGGGGCGGTTTCGCCCAGAGCCTGTGCGGCGCCCAGGATCGTGCCGGTCAGAATGCCTGGCATCGCCAGCGGCAGAACGTGATGGGTGACGGCCTGCAGCCTGGACGCGCCGATGCCAAGTGCGGCTTCCCGGATCGAAGGCGGCACGGCCTTTAGGGCGGCGCGTGCTGCGATAATGATCGTCGGCAGGGTCATGAGGGCCAGGACCATACCGCCGACCAGAGGCGCGGAGCGCGGCAGGCCGAAGAAATTCAGGAACACGGCCAGACCCAAAAGACCGAAGACGATCGAGGGGACGGCAGCCAGGTTGTTAATGTTAACCTCGATCAGGTCGGTCCAGCGGTTCTTCGGTGCGAATTCTTCCAGATAGATGGCTGAGAGAACTCCGATCGGAAAGCTCAGGGCCAGCGTGACCACGAGCATCAGGAAAGAGCCGACGGTGGCGCCCCAGATGCCGGCCTGTTCCGGTTCACGCGAATCACCCGCGGTGAAGAAGGTCGTATTGAACTGGGACTCGATATTACCCTGTGCGATCAACTGGTCGATCCAGGCAATATCGCGGTCCTTGACCCGTCGATCCGCTTCCGGAACGTCGCGCGAGATATGGCCTTTCATAAAGGAATCGGTATCGTCCGACGCTTTAACCCAGACCCGTTGAGTCGTTCCGATAACGTCGGGGTCCGCCAGTACCATCTCGCGCAGTGTCTGGTCGGCGCTTCCGCTCATCAGGGCTGTCAGGGCGCGTTTATCGCGGCGGCCGGTCACCTCTGGGAAAGCGTTCCGCAAAGCAGCGCGTGCCATACCCTGGTAATTGGCGCGCCGCATAACGTTCGGATCTCGCTCACCGGTCGGATCGATTTCGGCCTCGTCGAAAGTAACCTCAAGCGCGATGTGATGCTGAGAGAAAGCCGTATAACCGTTGGCGATGATGCTGGTAAGTAGCAGGACCAGCATACCGATCGCGGCGAAAACTGCGATCAAACCGTAAAGGCGGAACCTGGCTTCAGCCGCGTAGCGACGTTTCAGGCGCGTCCCGGAGAGGTCAGGCCGCTGAATCGGGGTGGCGGAAGCGGACATCTCAGTCATATTTCTCTCTGTATTTACGGACTACGCGCAGGGCAATCACGTTCAGCGTAAGCGTTACGAGGAAGAGCATCAGGCCCAGCGCGAAGGCGGAAAGTGTTTTCGCGCTGTCGAATTCCTGGTCGCCGACAAGAAGCGTGACAATCTGTACCGTCACCGTGGTCACGGCCTCGAGCGGATTGACCGTTAAGTTCGCGGCCAGCCCTGCGGCCATCACCACAATCATGGTTTCGCCGATTGCCCGGCTGACGGCGAGAAGGACACTACCGACGATCCCGGGGAGGGCTGCGGGCAGCACGACCTGCTTGATGGTCTCTGACTTGGTCGCGCCCAGCGCATAGGCGCCGTCGCGGAGCGTCTGCGGTACCGAGTTCATTACGTCGTCCGACAAAGACGAGACGAAGGGAATGCTCATGATGCCGATCACAACCCCGGCAGCGAGCGCCGATTCCGACGAGACGTCCAGCGACAGGGACTCACCGGTGTTGCGGAAGAAGGGCGCGACGGTCAAGGCGGCGAAGAAGCCGTAAACCACCGTGGGGATACCGGCCAAAACCTCCAGAACCGGCTTGGCCACTGCGCGCATCTTCGGTCCGGCGTATTCCGACATATAAACTGCGGAGTAAAGACCGACCGGAACCGCAACACACATTGCGATAAAGGTGACCAGAAGTGTGCCCACGAAGAGCGGAATGAAGCCGAACGCACCCGAACCACCGACCTGGCCTTCACGAAGAGCCGTCTGTGGGCTCCACTGCAGCCCGAAGAGGAAGTCGGTCACAGGAATTTTGGTGAAGAAGCGCGAGGCTTCGAACAGCAGTGAGAGCACGATACCGACCGTCGTCGCGATCGCGATGGTCGAGGCAATGATCATTATGGTCGAAATAATCGTCTCGACCCGGTTGCGCGCCCGAAGGTTCGCTGCAATCTGGTTCCGGCTGTAGCCGAGGCCTGCAACCGCGACGCAAAGCGCGACCACGACCATAGCGGCGAAGCCGGTCTGACGCATCCCTGCGTAGTCGGCCGCTGCGGCTTCGATTTCAGGCGTAATATTGCCACCGACGATTCCGCCCAGCGCGAGGCTGGTGATCTGATTGATAATCAGGGCTTTTTGGTCATCGCTCAGTTCGGTGATGCTGGCTGGCAGGTTGGCCACCAAAATCATCTCAACAATCTGAGGTTCGAGGGCGAGCCACAGGGCCAGCAGAAGAAAACTTGGCAAACCGCACCAGAGCGCGACATAGAGCCCGTAATACTGCGGACGGGAATGAAGGCTGTGGGTCGAGCCACCCGATACGGCGACTGAGCGTCCACGCCCCATGTAGTAACCTGCAAGTGTCAACAAAAGTAGTGTGGCGGCAAGGATCAGCAACGACATGTCGAACACCAGCGAATTTCAGGGACGAATGGGAAAAGCGAAAAACGAAAAAATAAAAAATAGATGTTCAAAAAATAAACGCTGGCGACCCTGAGTAAGGATCGCCAGCGGATATCGGGTCGAGCTTACATGGACAGAGGTGCCATGCCTGTCGAAGAAGCGCGCATTGCCTTACGGTCATCGGCGGGAAGCGGGATCAGGCCCTTGTCGAGGAGGTAACCGTCGTCGCCCCAGGTGCCTTCGCTGGTGAATTCGTTGACGAATTCTTCGATACCCGGGACCACGCCCACGTGCTCTTTCTTGACGTAGAAGAAGAGCGAACGGGACACGCCGTATTCACCGGAGGCGATGTTTTCGAAGGTCGGGACTGCGCCGTCGACGGTCGAGCCCTGGATCTTGTCAGCGTTCTGATCGAGGAAGCTGAAGCCGAAGATGCCGAGGGCATTCGGGTTGGCTTCCAGTTTCTGAATGATCAGGTTGTCGTTTTCACCAGCTTCGACGTAAGCGCCATCTTCACGGATACCGTGAGCGACAGCCTTGAAGGCTTTCTTGTCGGACTTACGCATGGCGGCAAGCGATTCGAACTTCTTCGCGCCGCCTTCCATGGCCAGTTCGACGAAAGCGTCACGGGTGCCGCTGGTCGGCGGCGGGCCGAGAACTTCGATCTTCTTGGCAGGCAGAGACGGGTCGATCTCGTTCCACATCTTGTAGGGGTTGTCGACCAGTTCGCCGTTGACCGGAACCTTCTTGGCCAGAGCCTGGAAGATCTGCTTCTTGGTCAGCGTGAGCGGATCAGAGGCCTTGGAGTTGGCGAGCACGATGCCGTCGAAGCCGATCTTGACCTCGGTGATCGTGATCCCGGCCTTGCTGCATTTTTCGAACTCGGAGGCCTTGATGCGGCGCGAAGCGTTGGTGATGTCGGGGTGGCCGACGCCAACACCGCCACAGAACAGCTTCATGCCGCCGCCGGAACCCGTGCTCTCGACGACAGGCGTCTTGAAGTCGGTGGTTTTACCGAATTGCTCGGCAACGGCGGTCGAGAAAGGAAATACGGTGGAAGATCCGACAATGCGGATTTGGTCGCGCGCGTTGGCGGCATTGGCGGTAAGAGCCAGGCCAGCAATAGCGGCAACGGCAATGGAATGCTTGATCACGTTATGTCTCCAGCATCATGGCTGAGAAATCTGCAGTCGCACGAACGACGTCGTACGGTGTCGACCGGATGCCGACGGGGCGAACTTATGTGCGTTCGGCGCAAGATTTACTACAAATCGATGACACTTTTATGACGTTCGCTTAAGCTTTGATTTACAATAAAATTTAAGCCTGAATCGCGCGTGGGCCGGCTGTTTTGCGTCGCATTTTCCGCAGTCTGTTAAGACCGCTTGTTACGCGGCAGCATCATCCCCGCTCGAGGAGATCTCGGAAAGCTCCCGCGTGCCGGCGGCGGCTGGCGCTGCTGGGGTGGATTCGAGCGAGGCATCGCCTGCGAGGGGCAGCAGGACCTTAAATCGGGACCCCTCCCCGATGGTGCTGTCGATATCCAGAACCGCCCGATGACGGTTAACGATATGCTTGACGATCGCGAGACCTAACCCTGTGCCGCCCAGTTCCCGTGAGCGGGCGGTGTCGACGCGGTAAAAGCGCTCGGTCAGCCGCGAGAGATGTTCGCGGGCGATGCCTTCACCCTGATCGATCACAGTGATGGCGACGCCCGGCTTCCCGAGCCGGCGTGCGGGACCGCTGCCTGGTTCGATGCGGTTTGTCACAAGCCGGACATCGCTGCCCGACCGGCCGTACTTGATGGCATTTTCGGTCAGGTTCTGAAACACCTGTGTAAGCTCGTCCGCTTCGCCCAAAATGAGGCCGACGCCTGCGAACTCCAGCTTTAAGGTCATGGCTTTTTCACTTGCCTGAGGTTCCAGGGCGCTGGCGACGCTCTTCAGGATCTCTTCGACATCCACCGTGCTGCTCGGTGGTGTGTATTCATGCAGCTCGATCCGGGACAGCGAAAGCAGGTCTTCGATCAGGCGCGACATGCGCCGCGCCTGTTCGTGCATCACGCCGAGGAACCGCACCCGCGCATCGTCGTCATTTCTAGCGGGCCCCAGCAATGTCTCGATGAAGCCGAGAAGACTGGCCAGAGGCGTGCGCAGTTCGTGGCTTGCGTTGGCGACGAAATCCGCGCGCATCTGTTCGGCCCGGCGGACGGCGGTGAGATCATGCAGCGCGATGATCGCGGCGGTCCCATCCGATGCAGCTGTTGCAAGCTTGGCAATGCGGCAGGAAAGATGTCTTTCGAATTGACCTGGAACCGTAAACTCCACGACGCGCCCGGTGGCGCCGGAGAGAACCTCTTCCGTCGCTTCGATCAGCTCCGGGTTCCGAAGCACCAACGTCAGGTCGCGGCCGGCGATATCTTTTCCGAAGAGTTCCTCGGCGGCCGGATTGCCCCGCAGCACCCGGCGTTGCCGGTCGATGAGCAGCAGGGAATCCGGCAGGGCCGTCAGGACCGCTTCGTGGTTCGAAACGGTTCGCACCAGCTCCTGCCGGCGCAGCTGCCGGTCTCGCAGCGTATCCCTGATCGCGTCGTTCAGCCCCGGGTAGAGCAGGCCTCCGCCTTCCGGTGGCGCGACCAGAGGCGCGGAGAGGTCGGAAGACCGCAGCTGTTCGAAATAGCGCCGAAGAGTGGAAACGTGGCGAAAATGGTGTGCTAGAAGTGCCGCGGCCCCGAAGATCACAATGCCGCAGCCAGCCGCCACGAAGCCCCAGGGCGCAAAGCCCAAGAAGCCCGCAGCGAGCAGGACAATGACACCCGGCAAGGCAAAGAGCGTCGTTGCGGGCAGCATGCGCTTAACGGGGGCGGCGGCTTCTGCCATAGCCCGAACCTTTACTGTAAGAGGTGATATCGCCAAGTTTCTTTGCCTTACTCTAGCACCCTAATATTACAGATTGATTCAAAGAGCCCCGATTATCTGCTGATATTGCGCACTAATTCCAAGTCTTTCTCGCTTTAGCCATCACGTTTGTTTGTTCTGAACGCGTTGAGCCGAGACTTACGACAGGCTTTAGCGGCGCTGTCTTGTGATCGCTTCATGGGCCGCGAGACCTGCCGCGGTCACCAGATCGTTCACCGTGGCCCCCAGTGTGACGATTTGCGCCGGATGTCTCAAGCCGAGCAGCATAGGACCGATCACGGTGCCGCTGCCGATCTTCTGGATCAGCTTGGAGACGATATTTGCACTGTGCAGCGCGGGCATGATGAGAATGTTTGCCGGACCGCCGAGACGGCAGAAGGGATAAAGCTGACGCATCAGGTCGTAGTCGAGAGCGACATTGGCCTGCATTTCGCCATCGTATTCGAAATCGACGTCCATGCCATCCAAGACCTCGACCGCTTCGCGGATCCGCAGAGCTTTGGCCCGCATGGGGTTGCCGAAGTTGGAAAAGCTGAGGAAGGCGACCCGTGGTTCATACCCCATGGCGCGGGCCTGTTCGGCACTTTGGATAGCGATATCCGCCATTTGCTCTGGGGTCGGCAGTTCGTGGACCGAGGTGTCGGCAATAAAGACCGAACGGCCGTCGAGCATCATCATCGACATGCCGAAGACCCGATGACCCGGCTTGGGGTCGATGGCACGGGTGATGTCTTCGTAGGTCACGCGAAAGCTTCGGGTCAGGCCCGAGACCATGCCATCCGCGTGACCGTTGGCGACCATACAGGCGGCAAAGACATTGCGGTTCTGATTGACCATGCGCTGGCAATCGCGAAACAGCGCCCCACTGCGTTGCAGGCGATTGTACAGGTATTCCGCATAATGCCTGTTGTGCTCGGAAAGCCGTGCATTGTGGATCTCGAGAAAGCCGCCGCTGAGGCCCATGGTTTTCATCGTTGCGCGGACCCGGTCTTCGCGCCCCACCAAAACGGGGGTACCGAAACCGGCGTTGTGAAAGGCGACAGCGGCGCGAATGGTCGGCTCCTCCTCGCCTTCGGCGAAGACAATGCGTTTTTGAGCTGGCGCCGCCCGGACCTTTTCGAAGATGCCTTGCAGGCTTGCGGCCGCCGGATCGAGCCGGGCGGAGAGTTCCTGCTCGTAGAGAGCCATATCGGTGATGGGTTTCTGCGCCACACCGGTGGTCATGGCCGCTTCCGCGACGGCTTTCGGGACCGCGACGATCAGGCGCGGATCGAACGGAGCCGGGATGATGTAGTCCTTGCCGTAGCGCAGTCGGCGTCCGGCATAGGCCCTGTCCACCTCGTCCGGCACATCCTCCCGGGCCAGTGCCGCGAGGGATTCCGCAGCGGCGATCTTCATCTCCATGTTGATCGTGGAGGCACGGACATCGAGCGCGCCGCGAAAGATGTAGGGAAAGCCCAGCACATTGTTGACCTGGTTGGGATAATCCGAACGTCCTGTCGCAATGATGGCGTCGTCCCGGACCGCTTTGACCTCTTCCGGCGTGATCTCCGGATCCGGATTGGCCATGGCGAAGATGATCGGCTGATCCGCCATGGACTTGACCATCTCGGTTGTCAGTGCGCCCTTGACCGAAAGGCCGAAGAAGACGTCTGCGTTCCTGACAGCATCCTCCAGGCTCCGGTCTTCCGTCGGGACCGCATGGGCCGACTTCCATTGGTTCATGCCGGCTTCACGGCCCTGGTAGATCACACCGCGGGTATCGCAGAGCAGGATATTGTTGTGGGGGACGCCCATGGCTTTGATCAGCTCCGCGCAGGCGATACCGGCTGAACCTGCCCCGTTGATCACCATCTTGACGGAGCTCAGTTCCCGGCCAGTCAGGTGTACGGCGTTGATCAGACCCGCTGCGGCAATGATCGCTGTGCCGTGCTGATCGTCGTGGAAGACAGGGATATCCAGAAGCTCGCGCAGGCGCTGTTCGATGATGAAACACTCCGGCGCTTTGATGTCCTCGAGATTGATGCCGCCAAAGCTTGAGCCGAGGAACCGCACGCAATTGACGAATTCGTCTACATCGCGGGTTTCAACTTCCAGATCGATCCCGTCCACGTCGGCGAAGCGTTTGAAGAGCACCGCCTTGCCCTCCATGACTGGCTTCGATGCCAATGCGCCGAGATCGCCGAGCCCGAGGACAGCGGTGCCGTTGGAAACCACGGCCACCGTGTTGCCCTTTGCCGTGTAGTCATAGGCCTTTGCCGGATCTTCGCTGATCTTCAGGCAGGGCACGGCAACGCCCGGCGAATAGGCGAGCGAAAGATCCCGTTGGGTGGTCAGGGGCTTCGTCGCCCGGATCTCAAGCTTGCCGGGCCGCCCGCTGGAATGCAGGTCCAGAGCTTCCTGATCGGTTGTGCGCGAGCTGTCATTGGGCATTTGTTGTTGTTCTCCGATCTAAATCCGCACGGGCGGGCTTTTTCATTGTTGGTGTTTGCTATCGTTGTTCTTGGTGCGCAACCGCTATTGGTACAGGACTGTGCCCTTGGTTACAGTCCCCTTTCCGCATTGTGGCGATCAGCTCTGTGGATTTCGCTGGTGACGGTGGACATCTTCCGCACCGTGACGGATCAAAATATCCTCGGCGACCTTGCTTTGTTGCTCGCTCTCGACCGAAACCCAGAGCAGGACGGTTCCAGATTCCAGTGCACGTGCGAACTGTTCCGTATGGGGCGTTGCGCGTAGGGTCGTAAGCAGCTCTGTAAGGGCGACTGAGGTCAATCCCGCCGCAACAACCCCGGCGATCGCGGCGCCGACCGGGCCCGTGGCGACAGCGATCAGCCCCGCCGCTGTGATCGGGCCGACATATTTGATTTCTCCGACAAGTCCGATCATGGCTTCCTGCCAGGCGGCACCCGTCGATTCACTCGCGCTCAAGGCCTCATGCGTGTCCAGCACGGAAAGGTCGCTGGTCTGGAATCCAGCCGCCAAAAGTGTCTCGACGGCATCCTTGAAATGCGCGCGTTCGGCAAAGCGTCCGACGATTTCCGTTGTCGCTCTGGCGCTGCCGCCTTGCATGGCGTCTCTACTCCCAAAACTGCGTCAAGCGCGCAGGCAGCGTCGAGGCTTCTACGGGCCCCGACTGCCGATGTGCTTTCTTGCCGCCACGCCTGATCCTTAAGTTATATTGCCTTTTCCTACCCGTGCTTGCAAAGGGGGCACGGGATGGAGTAAGTGCGATGGCTCCACACAAAAATCGCAACATCTCTGGACCATTCTCAGCCAGCTTTCAATGCCCGATTCCAGCACCGCCACTTCGCCGAAGGAAAAATCCCAAAAGGACACCGCGTCCGCCGCTCGCGGCGTGACGCCGATGATGGCGCAGTACCTGGAAATCAAGGCCGGCTATCCGCACGCGCTCTTGTTTTATCGGATGGGCGACTTCTACGAGTTGTTTCACGAGGATGCGGTGGTTGCTTCGGCTGCGCTGGACATCACACTGACAAAGCGCGGCAAGCATGACGGCGCTGACATAGCCATGTGCGGTGTTCCGGTCCATTCCGCGGACGGCTATCTCGCAAGGCTGATTCGCAAGGGTTTCAAGGTCGCTGTCTGCGAGCAGGTGGAGGATCCGGCCGAGGCAAAAAAGCGCGGCTCGAAGTCCGTTGTCCGCCGGGACGTGGTTCGTCTGGTGACGCCTGGCACCCTGACCGAAGATGAACTGCTCGACGCCAGGAACCACAACTATCTCGCTGCGCTGGCGGAGACCGGCGGCGCATCGGCGGGTAAGCTGGGACTTGCCTGGCTGGATATGTCGACTGGGGATTTTCAAGTTCAGCCTTTGAGCTATCTGGACCTCGGCGCGGTGCTGGCGAGGTTGGCGCCCGGCGAACTGCTGGCTTCGGATCGTCTCACCCAGAGACCGGAGCTTTTTGAGGTTTTTGCCGAGTGGAAAGAGCGTCTGACGACTTTGCCCTCTGCGCGTTTCGATAGTGAGAATGCCAAGCGCCGGGTCGAGACGCTTTTCGAAGTGAAGGCTTTGGATGCTTATGGCGAGTTCGAGCGGGCGGAATTGGCCGCCGTAGGCGCCCTGCTCGATTATGTCGAATTAACCCAGAAAGGTCGCTTACCGCGTCTTGCACCCCCGCGGCGGGTTCGCCAGGGCAGCGTCATGGAAATAGACGCGGCGACCCGCAGGAACCTGGAACTGAGTCAGGCGCTGACGGGTGGCCGCGCTGGCAGTCTGCTTGCGACGATTGATCGCACCGTGACCGGCGCGGGCGCACGTCTTTTGGCTTCGCGGCTTGCGGCTCCATCGACCGATGCCGCTTCAATCTCAGATCGCCAGGATGTCCTGGCCTATTTGATTGACAATGATCCCCTGCGCGAGGATCTGCGGCGACGCTTGCGGCTCTGTCCGGATATTGAACGCGCCCTGTCGCGCCTGTCCCTGGGTCGCGGTGGCCCGCGAGATCTCGCGGCGGTGCGGGACGGGTTGTCCGAAGCGGCTGGCATGCGGGCGCTGCTGGCAGAGGAAGGGCGTGATCCACTTCCGCACGATCTTTCAGCCGTGCTGCAGGATCTTGGTTTCCACGAGCAACTGGTCGATCGCCTCAAGCGGGCACTGGCGCTTGATCTTCCACTGCTGGCACGCGATGGCGGTTTCATTGCGGCGGGTTACGACGAGAAACTTGATGAGTACCGCAGCCTGCGGGACGAAAGCCGGCGGCTGATCGCGGCCCTGCAAAGCCGTTACGCCGAAGAAACCGGGATTGCGACGCTTAAGATCCGGCACAACAACGTGCTCGGTTACTATATCGAAGTCACGCCGACCCATGCCGCCAAGATGCCAAGCGGCCCGGAGGCACCCTTTATTCACCGCCAAACTTTGGCCAGCGCGGTGCGTTACTCGACCGTCGAGCTTTCGGACTTGCAGCAGGAGATCGCCTCCGCCGCTGACAAGGCGCAGGCTATCGAACTGAAGCTCTTCGAGGATCTCGTCGCAGAAATCGGCGGTCGTAGTGCCGTGGTCGCTCTGACTGCCTCGGCTTTGGCAGCCCTGGATGTGGCGACGGCTCTGGCCGAGCTGGCGCTTCAGGGCCGTTGGTGCCGGCCGAAAGTCGACGAAAGCACGGCTTTTGAGATCACGGCGGGGCGCCATCCGGTTGTCGAGGCTGCTCTGGCGAAAAGCCAGGAAGGCAGCTTTGTCGCCAACAACTGCAATCTTGCGGACGAGCAGCGGCTTTGGCTCATTACCGGTCCAAACATGGCGGGTAAGAGTACCTTTTTGCGCCAAAACGCCCTGATCGCCATCCTGGCGCAGATGGGTTCTTTCGTTCCCGCCGAGGCCGCCCATATCGGCGTCATTGACCGGCTCTTCAGCCGGGTCGGCGCTGCAGACGACTTGGCGCGCGGACGCTCGACCTTTATGGTCGAGATGGTGGAAACCGCTGTGATCCTCAATCAGGCCACGCCCAGGTCACTCGTGATTTTGGACGAAATTGGCCGGGGGACCGCGACCTTCGACGGTTTGTCGATTGCCTGGGCCTGCGTCGAACACCTGCATGAGGTCAATCGCAGCCGCGCTCTTTTCGCGACGCATTATCACGAGTTGACCACGCTTTCCGCCAAGCTCGCGGCGCTCGCCTGCCATGCCATGCGGGTTAAGGAGTGGCAGGGCGAAGTGATCTTTCTGCATGAAGTGGCCGCCGGAGCGGCAGATCGCTCCTACGGTATCCATGTGGCTAAGCTTGCGGGGCTGCCCTCGGCTGTTGTCTCACGCGCGGAAGAGGTCTTGTCGACCCTGGAACAGGGCGAACAGGCCGGCGTTTTGACCCGGCTCGCGGACGATCTGCCATTGTTCGCAGCGGCCTTGGCGCAGGAGCGCACGTTGGACGGTCAGAAGGCAGGTTTTTCGGAGGAGCCCGCCCCGCCCTCGCCGGTGGAAGAACGTCTTTCAGAGATCAATCCAGATGACCTCACGCCGCGACAGGCGCTCGAATTACTCTATGCTCTAAAGACTCTCTCTGAACAGTCTTAACCCCCGGAAGTAGTGCGAGTCCTCGCGCCTCACGTGCTTGCTGTTTTTATAGAACCTTTTGTTAAGACAGCTGCTGGATAGTAGCCGCAGTTAGACGGGCTATTCAGGCTATGCGCGAGATTGAAACCAACCGCAAACCACAGGAATCCTGGCGTTCTTTTGCGCCAGCGCTTGCCCTTGCGGTCGGCACGAGTCTGTTTCTCGCGGCGCTCGGCTTGAGGGCGCCCGCTGCCCAGGAACCTGTTGCCATCTTTTTCGGCCCGAATGTGGGAAGCGACGCGGCTTTGCACCAAATTGCAGCTCTAGATGGACGGATCGTCCGCGTCGGCGGATGGAGCAACGTCGTGGTGGCGGTCTTCGACCAGGATATCCCCGTCACACAGCTTTGGCGGCATGGTGCCTGGATAGGACTCGACCCTGTGTTTTTCGGTGGTTGCGATCCGCAGGGCACCGCATTGCGATCTCGCATCTCTTAAAGTCTTCACTTAAGCAATGGATTTACGCCATGAACCCCATTGATGAACTCAGACAACGCGTAACGCCCTATTTCGTGGCGTTTCTTTGGCTGCATCTGCCGGTCATTGCCGGTCTCGGCGCCCTCATGGGCGACTGGCTCTGGCCTAGTGTCGGTGCCGCTTTGCTGGCCGGTGCGGCGACCCTCAGTTGGAAGATCAGCGGCAGTGTCGCGGCGACCCGTTATCTCATCGCGGTGGCGCAAATGGGTATGGTGGCGCTGGTCGTCTACCAGCTCATGGGCGATGCATGGCAGATCGATACCCATATGTACTTCTTTGCCGCCTTGGCCATGTTGGCGGCCTTTTGCGACTGGCGCACGATCCTGGCTGGCGCGGCCACAGTGGCGCTGCACCATCTGGTCTTGAACTATCTGCTACCGCTGGCCGTGTTCCCGAATGGGACCGATCTGGCGCGGGTCATCCTGCACGCCGGTATCGTGATACTTGAGACCGCAACTCTGATGTGGATTACGGCTAAGCTCACCAACGCGTTTTCGGAGGCCTCAGCCGCCATCGATCGGGCGCAGATTGCCGAGGCGGAGGCGCAGGAACTCGGTGAGCAACAACGCGAGACGGAACGGCGCGCCAACGAAGAACGGCAGAAGACACTGACCGATCTCGCGGCCGTCTTCGAGAAGGATGTCGGTAATCTGGTCGATGCGGTCCGGTCCCGGGCCTGCGACATGAATGGCCATGCCGAAACCATGAACCAGGTGGCCATGGAGGCGCGCTCGCGCTCTGACAGCACCACGCAAAGTGCCGAGGAAGTGACGAGCAACACGCAGACGGTGGCATCCGCAACCGAAGAAATGAGCGCTTCGATCGCGGGCATTGTGGATCAGGTCGCGCACTCGAGCCGCATCACCGGTGATGCGGTCACGCGCGTCGAACAGACTGACAAGACCATGCAGGGGCTGGCGCAGGCCGCCGATAAAATCGGCGAAGTAACCAGCCTGATTTCGGATATCGCCGAGCAGACCAACCTTTTGGCACTCAATGCGACGATCGAGGCGGCCCGCGCCGGCGATGCAGGTAAAGGCTTTGCGGTTGTGGCCAGCGAGGTAAAGAATCTTGCCAGCCAGACGGCAAAAGCCACTGAAGAGATCACCGGCCAGATTTCCGGGATGCAAGATGTGACCAAAGATGCGGTCGACGCTATTCAGAAAATCCGCGAGACCATCTCAGAGATCAACGAGGTCGCTTCAAGCGTGTCCTCTGCGATCGATGAGCAGAGCGCTGCGGTTGGAGAGATCAGCAGCAACACCAACCGCATTGCGGACGGCACGCAGCTTGTTACCAGCGAGATCGTGGAACTGAGCGGTGCGGCCGATAAAGCGGATGCGACCTCGCAGCAGACCGCCGGCGCAGCCAAGGAACTGCTGGCTCAGATCGATCAGCTCAAAGGCGAAGTTATGAATTTTGCCAAGCATGTAAGGGCGGCATAGGCCGCCCTTTTGCCTGCTTGCCTTGGGGGGCGTTTTACGGTCTCTTGTAGATCCTGGAGAGCTGTGGATTTTTGGAAATGCAAGACCTTTTGCCGGAAGAGTCCTTTGAGACTGAGGTGCGCAACAAACGCGCCATCATCGACCGGCGGTCTCTCCAAATCCAGATCGAGGATATCGTCAAGGCCGGCGGTAGCGAGCAGGAAGTCCGTATGCAGGTTCTGGCGGCTCTGCGTGCGGCTCTGGAAGACGGCCGCGCCGAGGTGCGCCGGCGCTTCGACGAACGGGCATCCGGCACCGTTGTGGTGCGCTCGAACTGCTACCTGGTCGATCAGCTGATCAGGGTCGTCTACGACCACGTTACCAATCATCTCTTTCCGCTCGCCAATCCCTCGACCGGCGAAGTCCTGTCTCTGGTGGCCGTTGGCGGCTATGGCCGGGGCGAACTGGCGCCGCAATCCGACGTCGATCTGCTGTTCCTTCTGCCGTACAAGATGACTCCGCGCAGTGAGCAGGTCGTCGAGGCCATGCTCTACTTCCTCTGGGATCTGAACTTTAAGGTCGGGCACGCAACCCGAAAGGTCTCCGACTGTATTCGGCAGGCCAAGGCGGATGTGACGATCTGTACCAACCTTCTCGAGGCCCGCTGGCTTTGGGGGGATCAAGGTCTTTACATTGAGCTGCGCAAGCGCTTCCAGTCTGAGCTACAGGCTGGGGGCGGCGCCAAGTTCATCGAGGCCAAGCTGAGCGAGCGGGATCTGCGGCACAAACGCAACGGCGGCAGCCGCTATTCCCTGGAACCCAACATCAAGGAGAGCAAAGGCGGCCTACGCGATCTTCACACGCTCTTCTGGATCGCCAAGTTTCTCTATCACGTCGACGACATTTCCCGCCTGATCGACAAGAAGGTCTTCACGCGCCAGGAGGTCCGACGTTTCGAAAAGGCCCAGGCCTTTCTCTGGACCCTGCGCTGCGCTCTGCATTACCTGACCCGAAGGCCCGAGGAACGCCTGACCTTCGACGTTCAGAAATCTCTTGCCGACTGGATGGGCTACACTGATCACGCCGGCACCCAGGGCGTCGAGCGCTTTATGAAGCATTACTTCCTGATCGCGAAGGACGTGGGCGACCTCACCCGGATTTTCTGCGCGACACTGGAAGCCGAGCACAATCGGCGCTCCCGCTTTCGCCTGCCGTCCCTCTCCCGGCGCCGCTCGGTCGGCGGTTTTCGACTGGAAGGCGACCGTTTGACGGTGAAGGAAGCGGCAGTCTTCGAAAAGTCACCGATCGAGATGCTGCGTATTTTTGCGGTCTCTCAGAAGCACGATCTCGATATTCATCCACAGGCCCTGCGCTGGATCACGCAGAGTCTCAAGCTCATCAAGAAGCCGCTGCGGGAAGATCCTCAAGCCAACAAGGTTTTCATGGATATCCTCTGCGCAGACGACGATCCTGCAACGACGCTGCGCCGCATGAATGAAGCCGGCGTTTTCGGCCGTTTTATCCCGGATTTCGGGCGGGTTGTCGCCCAGATGCAGTACAACATGTACCACCACTATACGGTGGACGAGCACACGATCTTCGCCATCGGTATTCTGCATGACATCGAACGGGGCCGTCTGGCGGAGGAAGCGCCGATTGCTACGGAGGTGGTTCACAAGGTTTTGTCGCGGCGCGTGCTCTATGTTGCGGTGTTCCTGCATGACATTGCTAAGGGCCGGCCCGGAGACCATTCCGAAGAAGGCGCCAAGGTGGCTCGGCGGCTCTGTCCGCGGCTGGGATTGAATGCCGAAGAGACCGAGACTGTCGCCTGGCTTGTGCTGCATCACCTCGCTATGAGTGATACCGCCTTCAAGCGGGACATCGATGACCCGAAAACGATTCAAGACTTTGCCGCCCTGGTCCAATCGCCCGAGCGTTTGAGACTGCTTCTGGTTTTGACGGTCGCCGATATTCGTGCTGTCGGGCCGAACGTCTGGAACGCCTGGAAGGCTGCGTTGCTGAGGGATCTATTTTGGCGGACGGAAGAGGTCCTGTCGGGCGGTATTTCCTCCGAAGGCCGCGCGCAGCGCGTGGAGCATGCCAAGGAAGCCCTGCGGGCTGCCATCTCCGACTGGCCGAAAAAGGAAATCGAAGAGCATATCAAGCGCGGCTATCCCTCTTACTGGCTCTCGGCGGACACAGACACCCATCTGCGTCACGCGCTGCTGGTACGAGAGGCGGAACGTTTGAAGCTGTCGCTGAAGATCGATGCCCATGTGGACGGCTACCGCGAGGTGACGGAAATCACCATCTACACCGCCGATCATCCGGGCCTTTTTAGCCGGATAGCGGGCGCCATGGCGGTCAGCGGCGCCTCCATCGAGGGGGCCAATATTATCACCCTCGCCAACGGCATGGCGCTCGACAGCTTTTACGTCCACGACGCTGTGGAGGGCGGCGCTTTCGAAAGCGGGGAACGCCTTGAGCGTTTGTCGGCCAATATCGAAAAGGTTCTGTCCGGCGGTATGCGGCCAGTGCAGGAACTGGTCAAACAGCGTTCCGCCATTCCCAGCCGCTATCGGGTTTTTAAGGTTGCGCCACGCGTGCTGATCGACAACAAGGCCAGTGCCTCTCACACCGTGATCGAGGTCAATGGCCGCGACCGCCCGGCATTGCTCTACGAGCTGACAACGGCCATCACCCGTTTGAACCTCATGATCTCCTCGGCCCGGATTGCCACCTACGGCGCACATGCTGTGGACGTTTTCTATGTGAAGGACGCGCTGGGTTCTAAGATCGACAACAAAGCCAAGCTGAACCGGATTCACAAAAAGCTTCTGGAAGTTCTGGAAAACGGTGATTGTACGCCTGCTTCGAAAAAAACGACGGGCAGTAAGAGCCCGGAGAGAAAGTCGGCGAAGCTACCCCAGCGAAAGCCGGAAGCTGCGGCGGAGTAGGCTTTGAGCCGTGAAACGCCCCAATCGGAAGGCAATTCCCAAAAATAGAGCAGATCCTGAAGGATAGATCCCAGGAAGGGCTTCCAACGCGACAGGATCCGCTCTAGAAACGCGGCTGTATGGCATTGATTCGTTCCTTGGCCACGGTAGGTGGTTACACCGGCATCAGCCGGGTTCTCGGCTTCGTTCGCGATATCCTGATTGCGGCCGTGCTGGGGACCGGGCCAGTGGCCGATGCCTTCTTTGTGGCTTTCAAACTGCCGAACCTCTTCCGGCGCCTCTTCGCCGAAGGCGCCTTCAATGCCGCATTCGTTCCTCTCTTCGCGAAACGCCTGGAACAGGAGGGTGAAGCCGCGGCCAAGGCTTTCGCGGAGCACACGCTGGCGGTCTTGATTACCGTCGTGGCGGTGGTCTCCTTGTTGGCCATGCTTGCGATGCCCTGGCTGATGTATGGTCTGGCGCCAGGTTTCGAAGATGATCCCGAGAAGTTCTCGCTTACGGTCGAACTCAGCCGGATCACCTTTCCTTATCTGCTCTTCATGTCGCTGGTCGCCTTGCTGTCGGGTGTTTTGAATTCGCTCTATCGATTTGCGGCCGCGGCGGCCGCGCCGGTTCTGCTGAACATCTGCTTCATTGTCTCGCTGGTTGTCATCCTGCCCTTCACTGGTATGCCCGGGCATCTCTTGGCCTGGACCGTTGCCGTAGCGGGCGTTGGCCAGTTCCTGATGCTGATGATCGCGGCTTCGCGCGCGGGTATGAGCCTCCGTCTGCCAAGACCACGCCTCACTGAAGGCGTGCGGCGGCTGATCGCTCTGATGCTGCCAGGAATGCTATCTGCCGGCGCAATCCAGATAAATCTGCTGATCGGCACCATCATCGCAACTCTTCAGGCAGGTGCTGTCTCTTACCTTTACTATGCGGACCGGGTCTACCAGCTGCCTCTCGGGCTGATCGGCATTGCCTTCGGTGTGGTTCTGCTGCCCGATTTGAGCCGTAAGTTGCGGGCCGGCGCAGATGAGGCCGCAATGAATAGCCTGAATCGGGGATTGGAGTTGGCGATGCTCCTCACTCTGCCGGCTGCGGTCGCTCTGGCGGTCATTCCCAAGCCTATCACCATCGTTCTCTTCGAGCGTGGTGCCTTCGATCGGGTTGCGACCGACGCCACTTCTCTGGCGCTGGCCGCCTTTGCGGTCGGGCTTCCGGCCTTCGTGCTGATCAAGATCTTTCAGCCGGCCTTCTATGCTCGGGAAGACACCGTCACGCCCTTGAAGATGGCGCTGATTTCCATCGTGCTGAATATCGTGCTCAGTTTGATCCTCTTTTGGCCGCTGGGACATATCGGCATTGCACTGGCGACTTCGGCTTCGGCCTGGCTTCACGCGGCACTGCTGGGTGGCCGATTGCGCAGCCTTGGATTTTTGAAGTTGGATGCGACCTTGAGGCGGCGCCTGCCCCGCATAGCGTTGGCTGCTGTTGCCATGGGTCTCTGTCTTTGGTTTGCAGCGAATGAGTTGGTTCTTTGGTTCGAGGATGCCCAGGAGCTGCGAATCGCGGCATTGGCTTTGCTGGTCGTGGGCGGCCTGATCCTTTATGGCGGTCTGGCGCTTGTGACGGGGGCCGCGGATCGTGCGGCTCTGCGGGCGATGCTGCGTCGGCGGACAAACTCTTAGCATCACGAGGTTCTGGCGGGCGGGGCTTGACCGCGATACCCCGCAGCGGCGATAACCCCGGCGCAGTTAAGCAGTTCTCGTATCTGGATCCAATGACATGAAGCGCATCTTTTCCGGCGTGCAGCCGACCGGCAACCTGCACCTGGGTAACTACCTGGGCGCCATTAGAAACTTCGTCAGCTTGCAGTCCGATTACGACTGCATCTACTGCGTCGTGGATATGCATGCGATCACGGTCTGGCAGGATCCGCAGGAGCTGATTGCCAACACCCGGGAAGTCACCGCCGCCTATCTGGCTGCCGGCATCGACCCCAAGGAGAGCATCATCTTTAACCAGAGCCAGGTTTCGTCGCACGCCGAGCTGGCCTGGATCTTTAACTGCGTCGCGCGTCTCGGTTGGATGAACCGCATGACCCAGTTCAAAGAAAAGGCTGGCAAACATCGGGAAAACGCCAGTGTCGGCCTCTATGCCTACCCGACGCTGATGGCGGCCGATATTTTGGCTTACAAGGCCACTCATGTGCCTGTCGGCGAAGATCAGAAGCAGCATCTCGAGCTGACTCGCGATATCGCCATCAAGTTCAACGGCGACTTCGGCAAGGAGGTCTTCCCGGTCACCGAGCCTCTCATCTTCGGTACGGCGACACGGGTCATGAGCCTGCGCGACGGCAGCAAGAAGATGAGCAAATCCGATCCTTCGGATTACAGCCGGATCACCATGACCGACGATGCCGATGCCATCGCGAAAAAGATCCGCAAGGCGACCAGCGATCCGGAATTGATTCCGGGCCCCGATGTGCTGGGCGAAGATGGCCTGCTGGATGAGGAGCTGCGGAAGTCACGGCCGGAAGCCTCTAATCTTCTAACAATCTATGCGGCCCTGGCCGAGCAGGAGCTCGCGGAGGTCCTGGGGGCTTTCGAAGGTAAGGGTTTCGCCGACTTCAAATCGGCCTTGACCGAGGTTGCTGTCGAAAGGCTCGGCCCGATTGGTTCCGAGATGAAGCGCCTGACCGAAGCGCCGGATCATGTGGACGCTGTGCTGCGCGACGGCGCGGAACGGGCCCGTGCTGTTGCCGAACCGGTTTTGCGCGAAGTCTACGATGTCGTTGGCTTTCTGCGGCCTTAGCCATTCGCTTGACCGCCGTGGCTAAAGACTGAATTCGAATCTCCGTGCTGAATGAGAGGCTTCACGGGTTTATTTTCCGGTTTGGCAAATGAACCCCCTCTAAACCGTTGGCATTCAGACAAAAAACACAGTAAGTTCAGGGCGATCAAGAGCGGCTCTGCGGCCGCGCTGATTCAGGACTTTTTCTAGCAATTCAAAGCGCCGCAATGCCGCGACCGCGCCGCCTTATTTTCGTCCAGTAACGCGATGCAGGTATATCTTCCCATCGCTGAGCTTTCTGTCGACGCTCTCCTTCTGCTCGGCCTTGGTGGCATCATCGGATTTCTCTCCGGTCTTTTTGGCGTTGGTGGCGGCTTCCTTATGACTCCGATGCTGATTTTTATCGGTGTGCCGCCGGTCGTCGCCGTTGCGACCCAGGCGAATAACGTCATTGCGTCTTCCGTGTCCGGCGTTTTTGCGCATTGGCGCCGGGGCAACGTCGATTTCAAGATGGGTTGGGTGCTGCTTGCGGGCGGTTTCGCAGGCTCTACCGTTGGCGTCGGTCTCTTTTCCCTGCTGCGCAGCCTCGGCCAGATCGATCTGGTCATCAATCTCTGCTACGTCATTTTCCTGGGGACCATCGGCGCTTTGATGATGGTCGAAGGCACCCGTGCCATGATGCGCCGCCGGCGTAAGGCCGCGCCGCGAAAGCTGCATCAACATTCCTGGATTCACGGTCTGCCGCTCAAGACCCGCTTTCGCAAATCACGGCTCTATATCTCCTCACTGGTGCCGCTTGGTATCGGTTTCGGTGTCGGCGTGCTCTCGGCGATCATGGGCGTTGGCGGCGGCTTTATCCTGGTGCCGGCCATGATCTATCTGCTCGGCATGCCCACGGCGATGGTGATCGGCACGTCGCTGTTTCAGATTATTTTCGTGGCCGCGAATGTGACCTTTTTGCAGGCGGCGCAGAACCAGACCGTTGATGTGGTCCTTGCCATGCTCCTGCTGGTCGGCAGTGTGGTCGGCGCTCAGTTCGGAACCAAGATCGGCAGCCGGCTGCAGGGCGACTGGCTGCGTTTGTTGCTGGGCATGCTGGTGATGACTGTCTGCGCCAAGCTCTTCGTCGACCTCTTTACCCCGCCGGTCGACATCTATTCGCTGGGGGTCGCACTATGAGCTGGCGGCGCGGCATGAGTCTCTTCAGCGGGACCGCAGCTGTCTTCGGGGTTTTGCTCCTGATTGCAGCCGTGTTTGCCGGTTCTCTTCATCGCTTGGCCCCTGCCCGCGCGTCACTGGTGGCCGATCTCTCCGACCATCTTATCGCCATCACGACCGGTTTTTCAGGTGCGAGTGTGCTGCTGTTCGGCGCCACCGAAACGCCAGGCGATATCGTCGTGATCGTGCGCGGGCCAAGTCAGTCGGTGCTGATGCATCGAAAAAGCCGCGTTGCGGGCATCTGGATCAACACGGCCTCCATGACTATCGATGACGTCCCAGGCTTTTACGCGGTTGCCGCTTCGCGGCCGCTGGAAGATATCACTGGGGAGCCGGTTCGGCGTCGTCATCGCATGGGCGTGGAGTATCTGCCGATTGCGCCACCACCGACCAAGGCATCCCCCAACATCGCAGAGCAGTGGAAAGGCGGGCTGATCCGCAGCCAGCAGCGCAACGGCCTGTTTCCGGAAGAGGTCGGCCAGGTCAGTTTCCTGGGTGGCAGACTGTTCCGTACCCGGCTTGAATTGCCGGCCAACGTTCCGACCGGCACCTATCTGGTCGAGGTTTTCCATTTGCAGGAGGGGCGCGTTGTGAGCGCGCAAACCACGCCGCTTTCCGTCAGCAAGATCGGGATAGAAGCTGAAGTCTTTGATTTCGCTCACAAGCACGGCGCCCTCTACGGAGTGATTGCGATCATCGTTGCTCTAGTGGCAGGATGGCTGGGTCATGTGGCGTTCCGAAAGGGTTGATGGCAGCCAATGAGCGACGGGGTGAACTCCGAAAGCGGCGAACAACCGGGACCGGCCGTGGAAAAAACCAATCGCATATTCCTGGTCGTGGTCGATGAAAGCGAGGAGATGCAGCACGCACTTCGCTTTGCCGCGCGCCGCGCCAAGCATACCGGCGGGCGGGTTGCCTTGTTGCATGTGATCGAGCCTTCCGATTTCCAGCATTGGATGGCCGTTGGCGATCTGATGCGCGAAGAGGCGCGCGCGGAGGCTGAGCAGCTGCTTCAGAAGCTGGCAACCGGCGTGTTTGAGATGTCCGGCAGCATGCCGGTGCTCTATGTTCGTGAAGGAAATTGCAGGGATCAGCTCTTTGAACTGCTGGAAGAAGAGCCACAGGTCTCCATCCTTGTCCTGGGCGCGAAGACCGGATCGGGCGGTCCGGGACCGCTGGTATCGGCTCTGACCGGTAAGTTTCTTGGTAAACTTCGGGTTCCGATCACTTTGGTTCCCGATAATCTCGATGACGAAACGATCGACAGCATAAGCTGACTGCTGGTGGTTTTGACGGCGAAGCGCGGCGCTTTCTGCTCTCCGCGGGGCTTGTTCGCGGCTTGAACTTTTGGCGCCGATCGCCCACATTCACTCTGTCATTCGTTGTGGTGCAAGCCACGACGCACTGCTGCTTGGAGCAAATACCGTGTTTATCCAGACCGAACAGACGCCAAATCCCGCGACCTTGAAGTTCCTGCCCGGCCGGCCTGTTGTCGAAAACGGCACAGCCAATTTCCCGGAAGCGTCTTCGGCATCGCGCTCCCCGCTTGCCCAGAGACTGTTCGATGTGGTGGGCGTCAGCGGCGTTTTCCTCGGCAGTGATTTCATCACCATCACCAAGGAAGAGGACCGCGAGTGGTATCTGCTCAAACCCGCGATCCTCGGGGTGATCATGGAACACTTTACGGCCGGCCGCCCGGTTCTGCTGCCCGATGATGTACCCGATGCCGCTTCGGACGACGAAGAAGAACCAGACGAAGTCGTAGCGCAGATCAAGGAGCTGCTGGACACTCGGGTTCGCCCCGCAGTGGCCCAGGATGGCGGCGATATCGTGTTTCACGGCTTCGACGGCGGCGTGGTTTATCTGCATATGCAGGGCGCTTGCGCCGGCTGCCCGAGCTCGACCGCGACCCTGAAAATGGGCATCGAAAACATGCTCCGGCACTACATCCCCGAAGTTCAGGAAGTTCGGGCAATCGCGTAATCAGGCGCTTGGTCTGACGCGGTCTTTGTTTTTTTGGCAGCTGTCAGGATCTTCGCATGACCGTACGGACCTGTATGGGGCGCCTGGTCGGCACCTCTGCGACGCGCCGGAACGCCCTGGGCGCCGCTGCCCTGCTTCTGATCTCAGCCGTTGGCTTGCAGACAGGGGGCTTGCTTACTGGCCTATCGTTTGGTCCCGATCCCGCAGATCAAAGTAGCCTTTCGCGGCCGGCCGATGACACTTCACGGCCCGAGGTGGTGCGTCCCGTCACGGCAGGGCATCTCGAGACACTTCTTAAGCAGGCCGACTTCGACTTAAAAGCCGTGCGCGCCAAAACAGCGTCGGTTCCCAGACTCTATGTGCGGCAGTTGCCTAAGGATTTGGTCGAGGTCAAGGACACCGCGCGGCGCAAGAATCTCTTTTTCGGCGCGCTGTTGCCCCTGATTCTCATGGCGAATGAGGAGTTGAGAGCCGATCGCGCACAAGTAGATGCTTTGCGCAGCCGCTATACGACGGCCAGCGGACCCGGCGACTTCACCGGGACCGACCGCTGGTGGCTGCAGGCTGTTTTTACCCGTTATGGTGTCGATTTCGGCGACTGGGACGGCCTGCTTCTGCGGCTCGATGAGATCCCCGTCAGCCTGATCATGGCGCAGGCCATTCAGGAAAGTGGCTGGGGCACCTCGCGTTTTGCCCGTGAGGGCAATGCGCTGTTCGGGCAAAGAACCTGGGATCCAGAGGATGCGGGAATTGTGCCCGATCTGCGCGCAGAGGGTGAGAGTTATCGCGTGAAGAGCTTTCCCGATCTGATGGCGGCCGTTCGGTCTTACATGCTGAATCTCAATACCCATAAAGCCTATGGGGAGCTGCGTGCGCGCCGGGCGGAGCTGCGCCAAACAGCGTCCGCGGGCGACCCAGGCCGAACCTTGGCGACCAGTCTGACCCGTTATTCGGAAGAAAGCGGTGGCTACGTCAAGGCGCTCAAGGCATTGATTCGCGACAACGATCTGACCTCGCTCAATCCGGCCCGGCTTGGTTCATCGCCGAACCTGATGGCGTCGCGAAGCGACGGAGATTCCTAATGACATGGCTTTCGCTCTAGGCGGAGACCGCGCTCTTTAGGACCGCGGGATATAGAACTGCTTGCCAAGCCAGCGCCAACGCCGGTCAGGCCCGGGCAGTGTGCAGTTGATCCGCCTGCGTCCCGGCTGAAGCGGGCCGTCTATGCGCACCTCGACCCTGTCGATCCCCAATTGTTCGACCACGACGTTGTGGTTCCCAGTATAACACTGTAGGCCGTTCAAAGACTGCACTTCCGATGACACGGTAAAGCCATAGGCAGGTGGGTTTGTTTCAGGGGACAACAGCAGGTCTCCTGGCGTTACTTCGGTGACCGGCAGCGGCAGGGAGTTCACGGTCAGGCGGAAACGGTCAAGTCCTCCGTAAACTTCGCTCAAAGGAAACCGCGGCAGGGTAAAGAGGTCTTCCGTACGGCCGATGGCGCCGGATTGCTGTCCGACAGCCGCTTCGAAGCCAGCATCGCGCGCCACTTCCACCAATTCCGCGCTGTATTCACCGTAGGGATAGGCAAAAAGCGTAGCTGTGAAGCCCAACTCGGCTTGCAGACGGGCGGCGGATTTTTTGATTTTCGCGCGATTGGCCTCTGGCTCGGCTTCGATCATATGGCCATGCTTCGTGCCGTGCAGCCCGATGGTAACGTTCGGATCCGCCGCAAGCTGGCGAAGCTGGTCCCAGGTCATGAAGTCCGGGTACTTCCGATCTACGGCGTCAGTCGAAACAAAGAGTGTGAAGGGCAAGTTTGCGGCCTTCAGACGCGGCCAGGCTTCGTGAAAGACCGAAAGATAGGCATCATCGACGGTCAAAACCACGCTGCGGTCTGGCAATGACTGGCCTTCACGGAGGGCTGAAACGACCTCTGAAAGCGGAAGAACGTGATAGGCGCCGGATGTTAATTCGGCAATATGCGCGTCGAACTGTTCGAGGGTGATGTTCGTGGCCGGGAAGCCGCTTTCGCCAAAGCGTTGGTACATAACAGCCACAGCGCCGTTGTCGGCGGCCGGACGAATGGCTTCGACTGCATCGTTCGATGGCGACTTGGCTGCCTGTGCCGTCCCATGCGCTGAAAGCGCCACCAGTCCGGCTGTCAAACCGATCGCGGCTACGAGGCCGCTGTAGGCCGAGAGGTTCGATACGAGGTACTTAATTGGGGATGTCACGCCAGCTCATCCTTTTGATGCGAAACGATTTCTTTCCACTTTTGCCGTTAGTCTCAGGCAAATAGATTCAATTCGACACAACTTGATAACACAGCAATTGTTATCGCATTCTGAAGCTGGACTTCTTGTGTGGGTTTCGCCCCAGCGTTGAGAGGTCTATTCTTCGCCCGTCTTTGCGGCCCCGTTCGGTGATCTATGAACGCTGAGAGGCCGGCAAATGCCGGGTTGAGCAGGAAGGGAACGAAGCTTGAGCAATATCCTAAGCGACACGGACTTGGCTATCTTGTTTCGGGATGCCAGAACGCATTCGGCCTGGCAGGAGAAAGAGGTTAGCCCGATCCTGCTGGAGGCCGTTTACGATCTGGCCAAGATGGGCCCGACCAGCGTCAATTGCAGCCCTATGCGGATCCTTTTCCTCACGACTTCGGAGGCTAAGAAACGCTTGCAACCCGCCCTCTCCCCCGGAAACCTCGAGAAAACGATGGCGGCGCCGGCGACGGCAGTTATCGGCCAGGATACCCGCTTCTACGAGAATCTGCCCAAGCTTTATCCTCACACCGATGCGCGAAAGATGTTCGAGGGCAAACCTGAACACAGCGCAACAACCGCGTTTCGGAACGCCACGCTTCAGGGCGCCTACTTTATCGTGGCGGCACGGGCTGTGGGTCTCGATTGCGGCCCCATGTCCGGCTTCGACAATGCGGCGGTGGACGCGGAATTCTTTCCCGATGGACGGATAAAATCCAATTTCCTCTGCAATCTGGGCTACGGCGACGCGTCAAAACTGCGTCCACGGTCGCCGAGGCTGGATTTCGATGAGGCCTGCCAAATCCTTTGAGCCAGTTCCTTTGACGGGGCGATTCCTGGCTGGTGGCAGCGAGGCGTCGGTCTCGGAGTTCTTTTTCTGACGCATTGAAAGGGCGGGCCGGTTTCGAATTCTCCTTGCGTGACAGGCGCCGCTGTCCTTTATGAGAGGCCCGCGTCACAGCAAGATTTGGCCGTCACGACCACGCATGGAGTTTCCAAAGAATATACTGGCGCTTGATGCCGCAGGCGCCGCCTGTTCGGCCGCTGTCTGGCGCGATGGACGTGTTGTCGCCCATTGTTTTGAGGCGATGTCGCGGGGGCAGTCGGAACGGCTGGTGCCGATGGCCGACGAGGTCATGCAAGAGGCGGCGCTGGACTACGCCGAACTCGATGCGGTGGCAGTGACGCTGGGCCCAGGCGGTTTCACGGGTGTTCGGATCGGTCTTGCGACGGCGCGCGCCTTTGCGCTCGCACTGTCACGGCCAATCATCGGCGTTACCAATTTCGAAGCCGTCGCCGGTTCCGTGTCTGGGACGGTCTGCGCAGGACGAACGCTTGCTGTCGCGCTCGATGCGAAACGGGCCGATTTCTATGTGCAGGCCTTTGCTCTTCGTGATGCGGTTTCTTCCGAAGACCATACATTGGCGCAATACGAGCCGGTGGTAGCGCCGGCAGCGCTTTTGCCTGAAGAACTCGATAGCTACTTGCCTGATGGGCCGCTGCTGATCGTTGGAGATGCTGCCGGGTTGGCCGCTGATGCGCTCAAGGATACGGGACGGTCGATAGAATGCGTTGAATCCTCGGGTCTTGCAGATGCAGCTGTTGTGGCCGCGCTTGCGGCGGAACGCCCTTGTGACAAGGCCCAGATATCGTCGCCAGCGCCGCTTTACTTGCGTGCCCCGGATGTGACTCTTCCGGCCAGGCGGCAATTTGGCGCCCGCCCCTCTAAAGTCCAGCCTTAACGCGGTATTGGCGCGCGCAGGAAATGTTCGATGTCTGAACCGCCACGGGACCGATCGACTTCATCGCAGCGAGCTTCCGACCGCATTCAAATCCGCAACCTCGTCTTAACGGACGTCGAGCTGGCAGCCGCGCTTCATGTCCTATGCTTTGAAGATCGGCCATGGAAGGCGGACACCTTTGCCGATCTGTTGGCAACTCCCGGAACCTTTGGGTTACTGGCCCATGGCGAACAAGAACCCTATGGCTTCCTGCTATGCCGGGCGGTGGCGGAGGAGTGCGAAATCCTGACTCTAGCGGTCGCTCCGCCTTGGCGCCGTCATGGTGTCGCGCGCGACCTGCTTCAGGCAGGTTTCCGGAGGGCAGCGGAACACCGGGCTCAAACTCTGTTTCTAGAAGTCGCGGTCGACAATAAGCCTGCTGTTGATCTGTATCGGGGGATGGGTTTCGCGCAGGTGGCGGTCAGACCAGATTACTACCGGCGTACGGAGCCCCCTCGGCAAGTAGATGCGCTGGTCATGTCGCGTCCTCTCCACGGGGACTTCCGACGTTGAAACCCGGTGCAGAGGTCCGTCCGGCCTTGCGGGAAACGAACTTGGCGCGACTGAAGAACAGCTGATCAGATGCTTGGGGGAAGTGAAGAATCTAACTCGTGTTACGCGAGTCGGCTCGCGGTTGAGCGTTAGACACTTTAACTTGACTCTTTCTGACATAGAGCCATTTGACTAAATGGACCGAAACTAAAAATGCGGTTCTTGCGACAAATAATACATATGGACAAAGCAAACACTGTTGCTTTATATGAAGTCAATTCCGTAGTGTTCAAGTGTCCACAAATGAGTAAGAAAAAATAATGCCTGAAGAAACCAAAACGGATGAGCTTTTGGAGTTGACGGCCCGTGTAGTCGCAGCTCACGTCTCAAATAACTCGGTTCCTGTCAACGATCTTCCGCAACTTATTAGGGAAATACACCAAACTCTGGCCAATGTGGGCTCTGCTCAAAGCCAAACGGTAGAGCGCCCGAATCCTGCCGTATCGATCAAGAAGTCGGTGACTCCGGACTACATTGTGTGCCTAGAAGACGGCAAAAAGCTCAAGATGCTTAAGCGCCACCTGAAGACGGCTTACGACATGTCACCTGAAGACTACCGAGAGCGTTGGAATCTGCCTCAAGACTACCCTATGGTTGCGCCCAACTATGCGAAACAACGCAGCAAACTGGCCAAGCAGATCGGCTTGGGCACCAAGTCTCGCCGTGCCTGAGCTCAGCAGTCAGGATGCCTGAAAGCCTGACTTGGGTGCGATAGCGGTTCCCTACACAGAAGAGAAGCAGAGGCCAGAGAGGTTTGTCGGGCTGTGCACAGTTTTTTCTCTCTGCGCCGGGGCCGTTTGACGATGGTAAAAGCTTAGATCTGCGATGGGGACTGGTGCGAAAATCACTCAACGCAGTTGCCAAGCCTAGCGGCAGTCATGAAAATGTCATTGTCGCGAATGCATTTAAAAAGCGCCGCTCTGCATTGGCCGGGCGGTGTTTTTTGCGTTATAGTCCCGAAGATAGGTTACATTTTACGGCAGAATCATGACGTCACGCCTTGAACAGTTGTGTATTGATAAGGGTCTGAAGATGACCGAGCAGCGTCGTGTCATCGCGCAGGTGCTATCGGATTCCAAGGATCATCCAGACGTCGAGCAGGTGTATCAGCGCGCGTCAAAACACGATCAACGGATTTCCATCGCTACGGTGTATCGTACGGTCAAGCTGTTTGAAGAGGCCAATATCCTCGATCGCCACGATTTTGGAGATGGCCGGGCTCGCTATGAAGAGGTTCCGACCGAACACCATGACCATCTCATCGATGTGAACAGCGGCGACGTCATTGAGTTCAGTAACGAGACTATCGAAAAGATCCAGAAGCAGATTGCGGACTCTCTGGGTTACAAGCTTGTTGGCCATCGGCTGGAACTCTATGCGGTTCGACAGGGTGAAGAGACCCGTTAACGCGGTGACATGGTGTTGAGAAACGCCATCGAACGCCGCATCGTTCCGGCCGCTTGGAGCGCTCGATCAAGGAATTTTCATCACGTGAAGCCAGTGTCACGATCGCGAGGGGACTGCCTTGATGGTACTGCTGGATACGACTGAAGGTCGTCCGGTCGAGGAACGATCGAATAACATTCAGATTCGGCTCGCTGAATCCGTTGCAGAAGTGCGCGCTGCGCAAGCTTTGCGATACCGTGTCTTTTATCAGGACATGTCAGCGAAGCCTTCGGCCGAGGTTGCCGCGCTGGAACGCGATTTCGACTGTTTCGACGAGTACTGCGACCACCTTCTTATGTTTGATCTGTCGCGCGGCGGCGGCCCTGAGTCGGTGATCGGAACCTATCGTCTCATGCGCCGAGCGGCCGCGGCACGTTGCGGTCAGTTTTACACATCCGACGAATACGATATCTCGAAACTGCTTGAGCAGCCGGGTGAGGTTCTGGAGCTTGGGCGCTCCTGCATTGATCCCAACTACCGCAAGGGCGGGGCTATGCAGCTCCTATGGAAGGGGATCGTCGGCTATGTAATGGCCTACGATGTGCAGTTGATGTTCGGCTGCGCGAGCCTGCCAGGTACAGATCCTCAGGAATTGGCGCTACCGTTGTCCTATCTTTATCGCCATCACCTTGCACCGGCGGAGTTCCGACCGCGCGCTATTCCAAGCCGCTATATCGCTATGGACATTGCATCTGAAGATGAAATTCCGCCCAAACAGGCTCTGCGGGAAATGCCGCCCCTGTTGAAGGGGTACCTGCGTCTTGGCGGCTATGTGGGTGACGGCGCCGTTGTTGACTACGAATTTGGCACCACCGATGTCTGTGTGGTGGTTCAGATGGCGTCGGTGACTGGCAAATACTACCGTCACTACGTTGGTGACGAGGTTAAACGTGCGGAGCGTGCCGTCGAGGCAGCCTCGAAAGGTGCTGTTAAAACCAAGTCCGGTTCCGCGCTTGATCCGCAAGCTTCCGGCGCTGCGCAGCCTCAGGCTCATGGCGGGTCCGCGGACGCTAAAACTGGTGAGCAAAGCGACGGTTAGAATGGATGCCGTCGATGTCATGGATCCTCGGCGAGAGTCGACGGATCCCAACCCTGGCTCATTTCTCCGTTCGCTTGGCCGCATTCTCCTTTATGCGACCTTCACGCTCGCGGTCATACCGGTGCAGTATATTGCGCTTGTATCGGGATCGTCGCTGCAGCGGAGCCTGCCGCGCTGGTATCATAGACAGTGCTGCCGAATCTTGGGCTTTCGCGTAGAGCGCAGGGGCCGGCAATCGCGGGTTCATCCCACTCTTTATGTTGCTAATCATGTGTCCTACCTGGACATTATGGTTCTTGGCTCGCTGCTGCATGTTTCCTTCATCGCCAAGTCGGAAGTGGCGAGTTGGCCGTTTTTCGGGTGGCTGGCCAAGTTGCAGCGTTCTGTTTTCGTAGAGCGCCGTCGCCACAAATCGGGAGAAGGCCGGGACGAGATGACCGCGCGCCTCGAGGCCGGCGACGATCTGGTGCTCTTCCCGGAGGGCACCTCGAACGACGGCAACTGGGTTTTACCCTTTAAATCGGCCCTCTTTGCCGCCGCCAATACGGAGTATGACGGTCAGCCGATCACGGTGCAGCCCGTGTCGATTGCCTATACAAGACTCGACGGCGTGCCGATGGGGCGCTATCTAAGGCCATTCTTTGCCTGGTACGGCGATATGACCCTGCCGAGCCATATTTGGCGGGCGGTGGGTTTGGGCTGGGTGACGGTTGTGGTGGACTTTCATCCGCCGGTTACCCTTGCCGAGTTCAGCTCCCGCAAGGCTATGAGCGATCACTGTCACCGGCAGGTGGCGATCGGTGTCGCGGCCGCGCTTTCGGGCCGGCCGCGTCGGCGGATCGAGCAGTTGACCGCAGCGCGTGAAAGAGCCCGCCTTGTGGATGCAAGGCCGAAAGAGGAGCGGGAAGCGTCGCGCTTGCAGGTCGCTGCTCTTGAGGTGGCGGAACCGGCTGAAGATCCGGCAAAGGAATGAAACGACTCTCTCCGGTTCCAGGATCGATGTGTGCGAAAACACAGTCGATGCGACAGTGGACCCGGACATTTGGGTGTATGGAAACGTGGCGAAGAAGCTGTTCATAAAGACCTACGGCTGCCAGATGAATGTTTACGATTCGACGCGTATGTCGGACGTTCTGGCGCCTCTGGGATACGAAACGACCGATCAGCCTGGCGGTGCTGATATGGTTATTCTCAATACCTGCCACATTCGCGAGAAGGCGTCGGAAAAGGTCTTTTCCGAGCTTGGCCGTTTGAAACAGCTGCAACAGGACAGGGCTGAAGATGGCGGCCGGATGATCCTGGCGGTGGCCGGCTGTGTCGCTCAGGCGGAAGGCGAAGAAATCCTGAGGCGTTCTCCCCAGGTGGATCTGGTGTTCGGTCCGCAAACCTATCACCGTCTGCCGGAACTGGTGACACGAACCCTTCGAGACGAAGGCGCGAAGGGGGTTCTGGATATCGACTTTCCTGCCGAATCCAAATTCGATGCCTTGCCCGAGGATTCTGTGGTTGAGGGGGCATCGGCATTTCTTTCGATTCAGGAAGGCTGTGACAAGTTCTGCACGTTCTGCGTCGTGCCTTACACCCGGGGCGCGGAATTCTCCCGCCCTGTTGCCGATATCTTTTCGGAAGCGGAACGACTGGTTGCTGCGGGCGCGCGCGAAATCACCCTGCTCGGGCAGAACGTGAACGCTTATCACGGCGACGCACCAGCCCAAGTCTTTGGCGGTTCTTCCAGTGCCACGATAGCGGACAATACCTGGGGGCTGGGGCGATTGCTGCGTCACCTCTCAGAAATCGAGGGACTCGAGCGCCTGCGCTACACGACGTCCCATCCGCGCGACATGGATGACGAATTGATCGCGGTGCACGGCGATGAACCGAAGGTCATGCCGTATCTGCATCTGCCGGTACAGTCTGGGTCCGACCGGATCCTGGACGCCATGAACCGCCGCCATACGGCCGACGATTATCGGCGCATCGTAGAGCGCTTGCGCGCGGCTGCGCCTGATATCGCCCTGTCTTCCGACTTCATTGTCGGGTTCCCTGGCGAACGGGACGAGGATTTTGCCGAGACGCTGCGTTTAATCACGGACATCGGTTACGCCCAGGCTTACTCCTTCAAATACAGCCCGCGGCCGGGAACGCCCGCCGAAGCTATCGAACAACAGGTGAACGAGACGGTTAAGGCCGAACGTCTGGAAACGCTGCAGAACCTCCTGGCGGCACAGCAGCTGGCTTTCAATCAGTCCGCTGTTGGCAAGTCCATGCCTATCCTGCTTGAGAAAACGGGTCGCCACGAGCGTCAGCTTTCCGGTCGCAGCCCTTTCATGCAGTCGGTGTTTGTCGAAGCGGACCGTCGTCTGTTGGGCGAGGTCGTCCAGGTGCGGATTGAGAAAGCCCACGCACGGAGCTTGGAAGGCCCTGTCGTCACTGGTGTTCACAACACTGTGGCTTCAAAGTCGGATTGCACCGTGGAAGCCCAGTCGATGGAGGCGGCCTCTTGACGTCGTCATCCGGAAACGGTTCCGAAGTGATCAAAACCGACGGGCCGATCGTCATTCAGTTCGACGACAATGCTCTCCTGCCGTTGCTCTATGGCGAGCACGATCAGAATCTCGTCCGTTTGGAGCAACGTTTGGGCGTGCGCGTTGCCTCGCGCGGAAACCGTCTGTCGATTTCAGGGCCGTCGGAGCAGGTGAAGGGTGCCAGCGAGGCGGTCAAGGCGCTGTATGAACGTCTGCGGAAGGGCATGGATGTTGGTGAGGCGGAGGTCGACGCAGCAGCGCGGCTGGTGCAAGGCGAAGCCCAGGCAAGCGGCAAAAAAGATGCCGTTGAGAGCATGCACGGCGATGACCTGACCATCGTTACCCGGCGCCGAAAGCTGACGCCCCGCTCGCCTGGTCAGGCGCGTTACATTGAGGCGCTACACAGGCACGAAATGGTATTCGGCTTGGGACCGGCGGGGACGGGCAAGACTTATCTGGCCGTCGCAGTTGCCACCTCAATGCTGATCACTGGCCGTGTGGAGCGGATCATTCTTTCTAGGCCGGCTGTTGAAGCGGGCGAGCGCCTTGGCTTCCTGCCGGGGGATATGCGCGACAAGGTCGACCCCTATCTGCGGCCGCTCTACGACGCTTTGCATGACATGCTGCCAGCCGAGCAGATCGCCAGCCGATTGGATAGCGGAGAAATCGAAATCGCGCCGCTTGCTTTCATGCGTGGCCGAACACTGAGCAATGCCTTCGTCATTCTAGACGAGGCGCAGAATACAACGCCCGTTCAGATGAAGATGTTTCTGACCCGTCTTGGTGAGAACGGGCGCATGGCGATTACGGGCGACCTCTCGCAGATCGACTTGCCGCGCGGTCAGCTGTCCGGATTGCAGGATGCCTTCGACACGCTCCGGCTCATGCAGGAAGTGTCATTCGTTGAGTTCACCAATGCCGATATCGTGCGCCATGACCTGGTCACGAAGATCGTAAAGGCCTATGAAGCGCGTGACAAAACTTCGGGTGCTTGACAAGATCAAACGAAATGGAGAAGAGCTGCGCCGACTTGCAGGTCATCGGCTGTCTCCAACGAGCAGTTTTTTGTAAAGTGGTGCGTTGATTTTTTCGAGATCAGAAACGGATTACGAATTCAATGAATCAAAGTACTCTCAAGCTTTTTGTGATTGAGACCTTTGCGGGGTGGCCGTTCGCCTGAGACGATGAACGACGATCCCGACAGTACCAGCTTACATATTGAGATCTCGGTTATCGATCCCGCCTGGCATGATCTTCTGCCGGGTTTGCCTTTGGCCGAAGATCAGGAAGCAGCTGTGACGGATACGGGTCGCGCCGTTGTGCGCGCTGTGTCCGCAGCTTTCGACGTGGTGGCGCCAGAATCTCTTCTTGGTCGTCCCGTCGAGATCAGTCTTGCCTTTTGCGATGACGCGCATATCCAAGGTCTGAACCGAGACTATCGCGGCATCGATAAACCGACCAATGTCCTGTCGTTTGCTGCCCTTGATGACCTGGCGCCTCTGCCTGGCGATCATCCTGTTCTGCTCGGTGATGTTGTGCTCGCGCGGGAAACCGTCAACCGAGAGGCCGCAGCGCAGGGCAAGGTGACCTTGGCTCACGTGCATCACCTCGTCGTACATGGCGTGCTGCACCTCCTCGGCTTCGATCACGAGACGGATGAAGAAGCCGACGAAATGGAGGGGCTTGAGATCGCAATTCTTGCAGAGTTGGGAATTCAAAACCCCTATCGCAATGGGCCAGACAGCGACACCTTCGAGGGTGCCGCTGCAACTGAGATCGAACAAAGGGCGGGCTCGCAATGAGTGAAGCGGCTGGCGGCGAAAAGTCGGCGAGAAGCGGCGAAACCTCGCCACTCGGCGCGTTCAGGCAATGGATCACGGGCCTCTTCAAATCCCGCAACGGCGATTCTCATCTGCGCGAAACAATCGAAGAGATCATCGTCGAAATTCAGGAAAACGAGGACGAGGGCGAAGCGGCGACACCGATCAGCACCGATGAACGGATGATGCTCGGTAACATCCTGAAGCTCAGACACCTGACAACCTATGACATCATGGTGCCCCGGGCCGATATCGTCGCCGTCGATATTACGACGCCGATCGAAGAGCTGATCGAGGTCATGAGTCGTGCTGGACACTCGAGATTGCCGGTGTTTCGCGAGACCTTGGACGATGTGGTTGGGATCGTACACATCAAGGATCTTCTGGAGCATGTGAAGGAGCAGAAGCCTTTCGATCTGGCCGATATCGTTCGTAAAGTTCTTATCGTAGCCCCCTCTATGCGCGTTTTGGACCTGTTGCTCGAAATGCGGCTCTCTCGCGTGCACCTGGCTTTGGTGGTGGACGAGTTCGGTGGTATCGACGGCCTCTTGACCACCGAGGATCTCTTGGAGGAGATCGTCGGCGAGATCGAAGACGAGCACGATGTCGAGGAGGGGCCCAAGCTGGTTGAGCGCCCCGACGGCCTGCTCGCTGCGGATGCCCGCGCGACTGTCGAGGAGTTTGAAGACCTTGTGGGCCCTATTCTCTCTCAAGAAGAGCGGGAAGAAGATATCGACACTCTGGGCGGTCTGGTTTTCTTCTTAGCTGGCCGGGTTCCGACGCGTGGCGAATTGATCGTGCATCCTTCCAGCGGTGTCTGTTTTGAAATCTTGGAGGCAGATCCCAGACGCGTAAAGCGCCTGCGCATTCGAGAGCTTCCGGAACGGCTGCTGTCTGAAAGCAAGGATGATTGAGGTTTGGCTGAACCGCTGCGCCGGAGTCTTTTTTGAGGCTACGGGTTGGCGCCGTCAAACGCTGTCGGCTTTGTGCGGAGCCCTGGCAGCGACCGCTCTGCCGCCGATCTATGTCTTTCCGCTGCTCATTCCTGCTTTTTGCGGCCTGATTTGGCTCCTGAACGGAATTGAACGGCCGCGCCAGGCGGCATTGCTTGGCTGGAGTTTCGGGTTCGGGCATGGCTTGGTGGGGCTTTACTGGGTTGGCTACGCCTTTCTGGTCGACGCGGCGCAGTTCGGGTTCCTGATGCCCGTTGCGGTGGCCGGATTGGCCGCTTTGCTCGCGTTTTTCCCGGCTTTAGCCCTTTACGGCCTCGCTCATCTTGGATGGCAGGGTGCCGCCCGCGTTGTGGCTCTGGCGATTTTCTGGGTTCTGTCGGAGTGGCTGCGGTCTTGGATCTTCACGGGATTTCCTTGGAATCTCATCGGTTCGGTTTGGGCTTTTTCATCTGAAATGCTGCAGCTGGCGGCTCTAACCGGGGCTTGGGGTCTATCGTTTGTGACACTCCTGGCGGCAGCCGCCCCGGCTGCTCTGATCGGACATAAAACCAACTCTGAGAAGGCGACGAAGGTAACCAAGTTTGCCGTTGTAGCCTTTCTACTGCTTCCGATTGCGGTCTGGGTCGGTGGGTCAGTCCGGCTGGCTTCTGCGCCGGATCCGAGCGATCATGTGGTTGAAGGCGTGACGCTGCGGCTGGTGCAGCCGAATATTCAGCAGTCCTTGAAATGGCAGCCGAATTTACGGCGCGGGCATCTGGAGACATTGATCCGCTTGAGCCGTTCGGCCGGTTTCGAGAAAGCGACTCACGTCATCTGGCCGGAAACGGCTATTCCCTATCTGCTTTCGAACAGTCCTGAAGACGCACAGCTGCGCAGCCTTGTTGCCGCTGCTGCGCCCGAAAATGGTTTTCTGATTTCGGGCGCGCCGCGCCGCGGTCCTGGCCAGAGCGGCGCCACGGAACGGGACACCGGCAACGGTCTTCTAACCTGGAATAGCCTCTTTGTCCTGGACCCTACAGGCGAGGTGGCGGCGACCTATGACAAGTTTCACTTGGTGCCGTTCGGAGAATACGTGCCCTTGCGTTGGCTGCTTTCCTTTTCCAAGCTGACGGCCGGTCGCGGAGACTTTTCTTCCGGACCGGGTGTATCGACATTGACGCTTCCGGGTCTACCCGCTGTTAGTCCGCTGATCTGCTATGAAATCATTTTTCCGGGCGAGGTTGTGAACGCTGCAAACCGTCCGGGATGGATTCTCAATGTCACGAACGATGCCTGGTTCGGCGATTCGTCGGGTCCCCGGCAGCATTTCGTTTCGGCGCGCATGCGTGCAGTCGAGGAGGGGGTTCCCGTCATTCGAGTGGCGAACACGGGTATCTCTGGGGTGATCGATGGTTATGGCCGCGTTTTGGGGCAGATCGACTTAGGGACGCAAGCTATTTTGGATGTTGCGCTTCCTCAACCCACCGATAGTCCGAAAATTGCTTCAATTTCAAGCAATTGGAAATTGATCACAGAGTTGTTCCTGTTATTTGTATTGGGATTCGGGCTAAGACGATTCAGCTAAAACTTGAATAGGTCGACTACTAACCGGACATAAAGTCGCGAAAAAGGCATTGACCGCATACAGTAGTATGCTTATAAGTAACTTAGTAATGGTGGATAAGCTTAAGGATAATACGACGATGAGTGGCGTTCAGGAAATGCAGCCGGTACGCGGTAAGGGCAAACCAAACCCTATCGACGTCCATGTTGGGAGCCGCATTCGGCTTCGCCGTACCCTTCTCGGTATGAGTCAGGAAAAGCTGGGGGAAGCGATCGGCCTGACGTTTCAACAAGTTCAGAAGTACGAGCGTGGCGCGAACCGCGTCGGTGCAAGCCGGCTGTATGATCTATCTCGCGTGCTCGATGTATCAATCGGATACTTCTTTGCCGAGATGCCGGACACGGTTGCGGCTCAATCTCCCGTCCAAATTCGGGATATGGGCGTCACGGACGAAGAGATGTACACCCACGAGCCTGATCCCATGGCGAAGCGCGAGACGCTCGAGTTGGTGCGCGCCTACTACAAGATTTCAGATCCGCAGGTGCGCAAGCGTCTGTTCGAAATGACCAAGGCTCTCGGCGCCGCGTCCGAAAGCGAATAGTCCATCGCCCACAATTCGGCTTCCGGTTTTGTTGCGGCAAGGCCGGGAGCTGTGTTTTTTTCGGGCATAGGGGTGAAATCGGCGGCTCTCGCTTCGCCGGCCTCGTTTGTTCTTGACCTTTCCCGTACATTTTGTTTCTAGAAGCTCCACGCTGAACGCCGTGTCGAGAGACAGACTGGTGGCCGGACTTTCAAAGACAATCCGACCGACTTGGCAAATGGGCCTGGATCGGATTGCAATCACTGATGATGGGGGACCCAAGAGTGCGCGACGAGAGCTTTCTGTTTACCAGCGAATCGGTGTCCGAAGGTCATCCTGACAAAGTCTGCGACCGTATTTCCGATGCTGTGGTCGATACTTTTTTGACGCACGATCCTGAGGCGCGCGTAGCGGTTGAGACTCTTTCGACAACCAATCGGATTGTTCTTGCGGGCGAAGTTCGTGGCCCGGCGGAGGTCAATGCCGAACTCTTGGAGCAGGTTGCTCGCCACGCCGTCAAAGATATTGGCTACGAGCAGGACGGCTTTCATTGGAAGACCATGGACGTCAGCAACTACGTCCATGAGCAGTCCGTAGATATTGCCGTCGGTGTCGATGCCGCCGGGAACAAGGACGAAGGCGCGGGCGATCAGGGTATTATGTTCGGTTATGCCTGCCGCGAGACCGAGAGCCTGATGCCGGCGCCGATCTTTTTCGCGCACAGCATTCTGCAGTCGCTGGCCGAGGCCCGGCATTCTGGTGCGGAGCCGGGTCTTGGGCCCGATGCGAAGAGCCAGGTTACGCTGGAATACCGGGAAGGTGCCCCGGTGCGCGCGACCTCGATTGTCGTATCGACCCAACATGCCGAAGATCTCGATCAGGATTCCGTCCGCGAAATCGTCCGTCCGCACGTGGTGAACGTTCTGCCGGAAGGCTGGATGTGTGACGAGCATGAGTTCTACGTCAACCCGACCGGTCGCTTCGTCATTGGTGGTCCTGACGGTGATGCCGGCCTGACAGGCCGCAAGATCATTGTTGATACCTATGGTGGTGCAGCGCCCCATGGCGGCGGAGCCTTCTCGGGCAAGGATCCCACTAAGGTCGATCGTTCCGCTGCCTATGCCGCGCGTTATCTCGCGAAAAACGTCGTGGCGGCCGAACTGGCGGACAAATGCACCATCCAGCTGTCTTACGCCATCGGTGTTGCCAAACCACTGTCTGTCTATGTGAACACGCATGGGACGGGAAAAGTAGACGAAACGCGCCTGCCTGCCCTGCTCAGTCAGAACATGGACCTCTCGCCGCGCGGCATTCGCGAGCACCTTGGTTTAAACAAGCCGATCTACGCGCGTACCGCGGCTTACGGTCATTTCGGACGATCACCGGATCCGGACGGTGGCTTCTCGTGGGAGCGCACGGATCTGGTTCCAAGCCTCAAGGCAGCATTCGGCGCCTAAGGCTTGCCCCGAGAGGATAGTCTGCGTTAAGGCATTCGTGTGGCGCGGCACCAGCAAAGGAAGCTTCGGCCGTCTGGAACCGAGATCATGTCCGGATCGTCGCACCCAACCGCTCGTCAGTTCTATGGCCGCCGCCATGGCCGTCCCTTGCGCGCTAAGCTGCAGGCCTTAGTTGAGACTCTCCTGCCGAAGATCAGGATCGATCTGGCAGAGGACTCGCACGAAAGGCTTGATCCTGCCGCATTCCTTTCCGATGCCAGGCAAGATACAGGCGCGGAGCCAAGAGAGCTTTGGCTGGAGATCGGTTTCGGCGGCGGGGAGCATCTCGCCTGGCAGGCCGAGCAGTATCCAGGTGTCGACTTCATCGGCGCTGAGTACTTTTTCAATGGAATCGCCAGCCTGCTGCGGCATATCGACGATCGCGGTCTCACCAATCTTCGGATCTACGATGGTGACGTCCGCGATCTGCTGCCGCGTCTGCCGGACGCATCACTCGGTCGGGTGTTCATTCTCTTTCCTGATCCCTGGCCGAAGACCCGCCATAATAAACGCAGGCTAATACAGGACGATGCGCTCGACGAACTCGCCCGCGTGATGGCAGACGATGCCGAACTGCGATTGGCGACCGACGATCCTGACTATCTGCGCTGGATGTTGGAGCACCTGGCACGCCGAACAGACTTTCGTTGGACCGCGCGAACTGCAATCGATTGGCGGCAAAGGCCGGACGACTGGCCTGGGACGCGATACGAGGGTAAGGCTATCAAGGCCGGCCGGACACCCTCCTATCTTCGGTTCCGGCGTCAGCCGCGAAAGTCCTGAAGCGCCAGGAAATTTCGGAACCGCGTGAGCCTTGTAAGCGACGAGCGCGCTTGCCTGTCAGAGAGCTTGCCGCTGCATAAGAAGCTGGTTGCTTGCCGCTCTATCCGGACCTCGGCGCTGCCACTTAAAAACTCAATGATATAACGGCTGTTCGCATCTTCAGAAAACCCTTGCAGAACCGCCGGTTCCGGCGTTAGATTGCCGCCGTTATATGGGTTTGATACGGTCTGTTGAGTTTGACTGTATCGGGCTACCGAACAAGGTGGGCCTCCGGCCCACTTTTTTATTAGACCTTTCGCAATGGAGTTCGGTGGTTGAGCGACGCCTCTGAAAAGGCAGAAATCAAACTTGCCAAGACCAGTGAGGGCCTGGCGGCGCAGGTCGAGGAATTGATCGCGCCGATGATCGAGGCGATGGACTATGAGATCGTCCGCGTTCGCCTGGGTGGCGACCGGCGTGTCGTGCTTCAGATCATGGCCGAGCGTGTCGACGGCGCCGCGATGACAGTCGATGATTGCGCCGATATCAGCCGGGCGGCTGCGGCAATCCTCGATGTCGAAGATCCGATTTCGGGGTCCTATGAGCTAGAGGTGAGCTCGCCTGGACTGGACCGGCCGCTGACACGTCTGGTGGACTACGACCGTTTCGCTGGATTTGAGGCGAAGGTCGAAACTTCGATGCCGCGCGATGGCCGGCGGCGCTTTTCAGGGCGTTTGCTCGGTGTCGACGGAGAGTCTGTAAAGCTGAATGTGGACGGCGATGAGGTCGTTCTGCCGTTCGAGGATATCGCCAAGGCGAAACTGGTGTTGACCGACGAACTGATTGCCGCGCATCAGAACGCCCAATAGGTCTAGGGTTCCGGCGGGGTTGCCGGCAGCCTTGACAGCGATGGGTCTAGACGACGCGGTAACGAGGAAATCAGGAAACGAGTGATCATGGAAACGAGCGTTCTGTATAAAACCGAGCTTTTGCAAGTTGCCGACGCGGTGGCCCGGGAGAAGTCCATCGAGCGGGACGAAGTCCTGGAAGCGATGGAGCAGGCGATCTCGAAGGCGGGCCGGGCCAAGTACGGTCATGAGCATGACATCCGGGCCGAAATCGACCGCAAATCCGGCGAAGTACATTTGCGCCGCTATGTCGAAGCTGTCGAGGAAATCGAGAACGAGCAGACCCAACTCACTCTGAAGGATGCGCAAATGCGCCAGCCGGGGATCGAGCTGGGCGAGTTCATCGTCGAAGATCTGCCGCCGATCGATCTTGGGCGGATCGCCGCGCAGACCGCGAAGCAGGTGATCGTTCAGAAGGTGCGTGAAGCCGAACGCTCGCGGCAGTTCAAGGAATACCAGGACCGCGTTGGCGAGGTGATCAACGGCATCGTCAAGCGGAACGAGTTCGGCAATGTCACCGTGGACCTGGGCCGCGCCGAGGCTATGATGCGGCGCGATGAAACCCTGCCGCGGGAATCTTTCCGCACCGGCGACCGGGTACGCGCCTATATCTACGATGTGCGCGAAGAACAGCGCGGTCCGCAGATTTTTGTCTCGCGCAGCCACCCTCAGTTCATGGCCAAGCTCTTCTCGCAGGAAGTGCCCGAGATCTATGACGGCATCATCGAGATCAAAGCGGTGGCGCGAGATCCGGGCAGTCGGGCGAAGATTGCCGTCATTTCGAATGATTCCTCGATCGATCCCGTCGGTGCCTGCGTCGGTATGCGCGGCAGCCGCGTGCAGGCGGTGGTCAGCGAACTGCAGGGCGAGAAGATCGATATTATCCCCTGGTCGCCCGACACGGCGACCTTCGTGGTTAACGCTTTGGCGCCGGCCGAGGTTTCCAAGGTCGTGCTGGACGAGGAGCAAGGCCGGATCGAAGTCGTGGTTCCTGACGAACAGCTCTCTCTTGCCATCGGCCGACGAGGACAGAATGTCCGCCTGGCGTCGATCCTGAGCGGCTGGGACATCGACATCATGACCGAGGAAGAAGAATCCCGGCGCCGGCAGGAAGAGATCAAGCAGCGTTCGCAGATGTTTATGGATGCTCTTGATGTCGACGATGTGATTGCTCACCTTCTCGTGGCTGAAGGTTTCACCGCCATCGAGCAGGTTGGTTTCGTTCCGATCGCTGAATTGGCTTCCATCGAAGGCTTTGACGAGGATGTTGCCGAAGAGCTGCGTGCCCGTGCCCGCGGCTTCCTGGAGGAGCAGAACCGTCAGTTCGAAGAAGGCCGGCGAGAGCTGGGTGTCGATGACGCCATTGCGGCTATCCCGGGCATTTCTCCGGCTATGTTGGTTAAACTGGGTGAGGCCGAGATCAAGACTCTCGACGACCTGGGCGATCTTGCAAGTGACGAACTTGTCGAGATGCTGGGCGAAGAGCTTGCGCCGAGCCTCGAGGAAGCCAACGACATCATCATGGCCGCTCGTGCTCATTGGTTCGACGATGAGGATGGCGCGCCTGCCGCTGAGGCCTCATCGGACGTGCCCGCTCCTACCGAAGCGCAGACTGAGGCTCCGTCCGAGCCTCGGCCTGAAGTCTGAGCCAGACCGGTGCTGAGGGCCGCAGATGATGTCGGAGGTGGAAGCGACCTATTCGGCTAGCACGGACTCTAATGAGTCGCGTGAAGCGGGATCACGGCGTTCTGCCAAGGAAAGTCTGCGGCGCTGCATCGTCAGTGGGGAGTGTAAAGCGCCCCAAGATATGCTGCGCTTTGTTGTCGGGCCGGACGGAACCTTAGTCCCCGATCTCGCAGGCAAGCTGCCGGGACGTGGATTGTGGTTGTCTCCGCGCCGAGATATGATAGACAAGGCCCGTACCCGCAATCTTTTCGCCAGAGCGGCGAAATCGGCTGTGCACGTACCTGAAGATTTGGCGGCGCTGGTCGAACGGTTGCTCGACAGTCGGTGTCTAGAGCTTATCAGTCTTGCAAAGCGTGCCGGACAGTTGGTTGCCGGCCACGACAAAGTTAAGTCGTGGCTTGCGGCGGGTAAGGCGGGTCTTTTGATCCAGGCTGTGGATGCAGCCGAGGACGGGCGCGGTAAATTGCGTGCGTTGGGCCAAGCAGTAAGGCCTGGATTGCCGGTGTTGGAGCTTTTTGATGCCGCGCAACTGGGCCGCACACTTGGTCGTCCGACGTCGGTCCATATTGCGGTCGCGCCGGGTGGTTTCGCGGAGCGTATTGCTGCAGAAGCGGCGCGTTTGGCGGGCGTACGAGGTGCAGAAGAAGAGAGACCGGGCGGGATAATCCCAAGCGGACGACGACCTGGAAAGTGAGTGCCGGTAAGAGATGACGACGAGCAACGAAAAAGAGACGAAAAAGCCGCTCAAGCTGAGTCGGCCGGGCACTCTCGAGCTTAAAAAGACGATTGAGACGGGTCAGGTCAGGCAGAGCTTTAGCCACGGACGCTCCAAATCCGTGACTGTTGAGGTCAAGCGGAGCCGGACCTTTGCGCCTGGCAAAGGCGGCCGGATGACCGAGGTGACCCAGACCCGGGAAGTTGCCGAGAAGGCTTTCGTGCCCTCAAGCGAGGCTGCGCCTGTCGAGGCCGTGGAAGATCAGGCTGCTGCAGCCAAAGATCTTTCGCACCTGACGCAGGACGAGCGCGCCAAACGGATCAAGGTGCTCGAAGCGGCGAAGCAGCAGGAAGAAGAGCGCAAGGTTCGTGAGGCCGAGGAAGCCCGCCAGCGCGCCGAAGAAGAGGCGCGCCGCGCGGCAGAGGAAGAAGAGGCCCGCCAACGCGCTGAAGAGGAAGCTAAACGTCAGGCGGAAGAAGAGGCCCAGCGCGCCGCCGCTGAAGCCGCCGCACAGGCGGAGGCCACCACTACTGAAGCTCAGAAACCCGCACCTGTCGAAGAGGCGGCGCCAGCCAAGAAAGAGGCAACTCCGGCTCCGGCCAAAGACCGCGCGAAGAGCAACGAGGCTGCGCCAGCTCCTGCGCGCAAGGGCGGTATCAGCCTGGAAGAAGACCTCGGTGGCCGGATCAAACGCAAGACTACGGCCCCCGCGCCTAAGACGCCGAGCCGGAAGAACGAGGATCAGCGCCGGCGTCACGGCAAGCTGACGATCAGTCAGGCCTTGGAAGGCCGGGAAGGCCGCCAGCGGTCGCTCGCCTCCGTGAAGCGCCAACGCGAAAAGATGAAGGCGCTGGAGCGTGGCGGCAGCAGCCAGGCACCGAAAAAGGTTATTCGTGACGTCGTGGTTCCTGAGACCATCACGGTTCAAGAGTTGGCCAACCGCATGGCCGAGCGTGGCGTCGAGGTCGTGAAGACTCTGATGAAGCTTGGCGTCATGGCGACCATCAACCAGACCATCGATGCGGATACCGCCGAGCTGGTGATCGAGGAGTTCGGCCACAAGATCAAGCGTGTCACTGCCGCCGATGTCGAAATCGGCATGCACGGCGACGACGATGAGGAAGGTAGCCTCAAACCGCGGCCGCCCGTCGTTACCATTATGGGTCACGTCGATCACGGTAAGACGTCGCTGCTCGATGCTCTGCGCTCAACTGACGTTGCGGCGAGAGAGGCCGGTGGTATTACCCAGCACATTGGTGCTTATCAGGTAACGGTCGACTCCGGGGACAAGGTGACTTTCATCGATACTCCGGGCCACGCAGCCTTTACCGAAATGCGATCACGCGGCGCCAATGTCACCGATATCGTCATTCTGGTGGTGGCGGCAGATGACGGCATCATGGAGCAGACCGTTGAGGCGATTAACCACGCCAAGGCTGCGGAAGTTCCCATTATCGTTGCGATTAACAAGATCGATCGTCCGGACGCGGATCCCAACCGGGTCAAGACCGAGCTTCTCCAGCACGAGCTGGTTGTCGAAGACATGGGTGGCGAAATCCTCGCCATCGAGGTTTCGGCAAAGGAGCGGATGAACCTCGACAAGCTAATCGAGGCGATCCTGCTGCAGGCTGAGCTATTGGAACTCGGTGCCAATCCGGAACGTTCGGCCCAGGGCGTTGTGATCGAGGCCAAGCTGGAGCGTGGCCGCGGCCCGGTGGCAACGGTTCTCGTGCAGCGTGGAACCCTGAATGTCGGTGACATATTCGTCTCCGGCTCGGAGTGGGGCCGTGTCCGCGCCATGATCAATGAGCATGGCGAACAGATCACTGAAGCCGGGCCGGCTGTTCCGGTTGAAGTGCTGGGTCTGAACGGTGCGCCGCTTGCAGGTGACGACTTTATTGTGGTCGAGCATGAAGCACGCGCCCGTGAAATCGCTGAATTCCGCGGCCAGACCAAGCGCGAGAAGGAAATGGCGGCGTCGGGCCGTGGTACGCTTGAGCAGATGCTCAGCAAGATCAAGGAAGGCGAAGCGGCGGAACTGCCGGTCGTCATCAAGTCCGACGTTCAAGGTTCGCTGGAGGCTATTGTTTCCAGTCTCGAGAAGTTGAGCACGGACGAAGTCAAGACCCGGATTTTGCATGCCGGTGTCGGCGGTATCAACGAATCCGATACCACTCTCGCCCGCTCGACCGGTGCGATGATCATTGCCTTTAACGTCCGCGCCAATCCGCAGGCTCGCGACATGGCGCGCCGGGATGGGGTCGATATCCGCTACTATTCGATCATCTACAACGTGGTCGATGATATCAAAGCGGCCATGAGCGGTATGCTGTCGCCGACCCAGAGGGAGAACTTCCTGGGTTACGCAGAGATCCGCGAAGTCTTCAGCAACTCCAAGGTTGGCAAGGTTGCAGGCTGCATGATCACCGAGGGTCTGGTGAAGCGCGGGGCGAAAGTTCGCCTGCTGCGCGACTCTGTGGTGATCCACGACGGCACCCTGAAGACCCTGCGCCGTTTTAAGGACGAGGTCCGAGAGGTCAAGGATGGTTACGAATGCGGTATGGCGTTCGAGAACTATACGGACATCCAGATCGGCGACCAGATTGAGTGTTACGAGATCGAGGAGGTCGCGCGCGAGCTCTGACCTGGTTACAGGTCTCTGCTCCGGATTATAAGGTTCGGGCCAGAGGGAGCGCTTGCATCTTTCGCGACCTTCCGGGATCCGGCGGTTTGCCCAGGCCTTGATAGCCATAGGCGGCTGCCAGGATCGAGATGTTAAGGAAAGATCATGAATCGAAGCCGGAGCCGGGCTCCGAGCCAGCGGCAACTTCGCGTTGGCGAAGAGTTGCGGCATGTTCTGTCGGAAATCATTTCCCGCGGCGGTCTCTCCGACCCTGCCCTCGCGGATGCCAATCTGACGGTCACCGAGGTTCGTTTGAGCCCCGATCTTCGAAATGCGACCGTCTTTGTAATCCCCCTGGGTGGCGCTGAGTTGGAAACCAAGGTGGCGGCTCTGAACCGGGCGGCCAGCTATTTCCGCGGTCAGGTCGCGCGCATGGTTAATCTGAGAAACAATCCGCGCCTGACCTTTGCCGGTGATCATTCCTTCGACGAGGCCAACAAGATCGACTCCATCCTCAACCAGCCGGGTGTGCGTCGCGACCTTGCAGGACCGATCGACTTCGAAGACGCTGCCATGGATCACGGTGAAGGTCGTGAGGACAGCGAAACCCGGGGTGAAGAGGATCATGGCGCGTAAGCGCAAAGGCCGCCCCATCCACGGCTGGCTGGCGATCGACAAGCCTCTCGGTGTGACTTCGACCCAGATCGTCGGACGGGTGCGCCGTGCTTTGGATGCCCAGAAAATAGGGCACGGCGGCACTTTGGATCCGCTTGCCACGGGTGTCCTGCCTCTTGCTCTGGGAGAGGCGACCAAGACCGTGTCTTACGCAATGGACGGCCGGAAGACCTACCGCTTCCAGGTGCGTTGGGGCGAAGCCACCTCGACCGATGATCGGGAAGGCGAGATCATCGAAACGTCGAACCACCGTCCTGGCAGGGCGGAGATTGAGGCGGCGCTGCCGGCTTTTTTGGGCAGAATTGAGCAGGTTCCACCCCGCTTTTCGGCTATTAAGCTGCAAGGTGAGCGAGCCTATGATCTGGCACGCGACAATCAGGACTTTGAACTGGCGGCGCGCAATGTCGACATACATCGTTTCCAGGTCTGCGATCCAGTGCCCGAAGGAGACGATGCCGATCACATGAGCTTCGAAGTCGACTGTGGAAAGGGCACCTATGTCCGGTCCCTCGCCCGCGATTTGGCTAGGAAACTGGGGACCGTCGGGCATGTCAGCCGCTTGCGGCGGACTTCCGTCGGGCCTTTCCATGAAAGTGACGCGATTTCGCTGGAATCTCTTGAGGCGTTAGGGCATAGTCCCGCCGCCTTGGAGCTATTGCTCCCGGTTGAGACCGCGCTGGACGACATCCCGGCGCTGGCCTTATCCGAGACCGAGGCGGCAAGATTGCGATCCGGTCAGTCGGTGTCCGTTATGGCCCGCAGCCGAAGCAGTCAGGTTCGCATGCTTAATAGCGGAAGCATTGTATTTGCCAAGACCGGCAACACACCGGTGGCCTTGGCACGCTATGAAGCCGGCGATATCCACCCGGTCCGCGTACTTAACCTCTAACCTGACGAGGATATTGCGATGTCGATTACGACTGAGCGTAAAAACGAACTGGTAAAAGAATACGCCACGCATGAGGGCGATACGGGTTCACCCGAGGTGCAGGTCGCGATCCTGACAGAACGGATCGTCAACCTGACGGAACATCTCAAGTCGCACAAAAAAGATTTCCACTCGCGTCGTGGCCTCCTGATCATGGTTGGTCAGCGCCGGCGCCTGCTGGATTATCTGAAGCGCAAGGAGCAAGGCCGTTACGACAGCCTGATCCAGCGCCTAGGCCTGCGCCGTTAGGCATAGGGCACTCGCCATGAGGCTCCGCCCGCGATACCGCTCTCACCCGCTTCCGGTTCTATCCGAAAAGCGGGTCGGGTTCGGGGCGGGCCAATGGCGGGTTATCGAATGAAAGTAAAGCTATTGCGGTTACGCCGGCGCGATATGCGAAGTGAGCCGGGCCAACGTAAGGGACGCTGCGGAAAAGGCTGACAAAGCCTCCGTTTCGTTCCTTACGTGGGTCCGGTGTTTTTTTTGATTCCGGCGCGAATCTGTAAGGATCCAAAACAAGATGTTTGACATTTATACCAAAGAAATCGAGTGGGGCGGACGCACGCTGAAGCTCGAAACCGGACGCGTCGCGCGCCAAGCCGACGGCGCCGTGATTGCAACCTATGGCGATACGGTCGTGCTCTGCACGGCGGTTGGTCAGAAATCGCCCAAACCCGGGGTGGACTTTTTTCCGCTCACCGTGAACTACCAGGAAAAGACCTTTGCCGCGGGCAAGATCCCGGGTGGTTTCTTCAAGCGTGAAGGCCGCCCGAGTGAAAAGGAAACTCTGACCTCACGTCTGATCGACCGCCCCCTGCGCCCGCTCTTCGCCAAAGGCTATAAGAACGAGACGCAGGTGATCTGTACGGTGATCAGTCATGACATGGAGAACGATCCCGACATCGTCTCCATGGTTGGCGCTTCGGCCGCTCTGACCATTTCCGGGCTGCCCTTCCTGGGCCCGATCGGCGGCGCCCGTGTCGGCTACAAGGACGGCCAGTACATCCTCAATCCCCGCATGGAGGAGATGGAGGAGTCTGAACTCGATCTCGTCGTCGCCGGCACCAGCGAAGGTGTGCTGATGGTCGAATCCGAAGCCAATGAGCTTTCCGAAGAGATCATGCTCGGTGCGGTGAACTTCGGTCATGAAGCCATGATGCCGGTGATGAAGGCGATCATCGAGCTCGCCGAGCGCTGTGCGCGCGAGCCGCGCGAAGTCGCGCCGCCGCCGCCTGAAGTCGAGGCCCTGAAAGAGAAGCTGTTGGCTGGTGGTATCAGCGCAAAGCTGGCTGAAGCTTACGGCGAAGCCGACAAGATGCAGCGTCAGGACAAGATTGCGGCCGTCAAGGAAGAGGCGGCTGCTGACCTCGACGAAGACGAGTTGTCCCTTGCCGGCGGGCTCTTCAAGTCCTTGGAGAGCGACGTGGTGCGCGGGAACATCCTAAAAGGTCAGCCGCGTATCGACGGCCGCACGACGAAGGACGTTCGCGCCATTGACTGTCAGGTCGGCGTTCTGCCCTTGACCCACGGCTCGGCGCTCTTCACCCGCGGTGAAACCCAGGCTCTTGTAACGACGACGCTCGGCACCGGTCAGGATGAGCAGATCATCGATCAGCTCGAAGGCAGCTATCGTGAGCACTTCATGCTGCACTACAACTTCCCGCCCTATTCGGTCGGCGAAGCAAGCTTCCTGAAGTCTCCAGGCCGCCGCGAAATCGGTCACGGCAAGCTGGCCTGGCGCGCGACCCGTCCCCTGCTGCCGAGCAAGGAAGACTTCCCCTACACCGTCCGCGTGGTCTCTGAGATAACCGAATCCAACGGCTCTTCCTCTATGGCCTCGGTCTGCGGCGCTTCGCTTTCCATGATGGATGCGGGCGTGCCGCTCAAGAGCCCGGTTGCGGGTATTGCCATGGGTCTGATCAAGGAAGGCGATGACTTCGCGGTCATCTCCGATATCCTGGGTGACGAAGATCATCTCGGCGATATGGACTTCAAGGTGGCGGGCACCGACAACGGTATCACCGCCCTGCAGATGGACATCAAGATCACCTCGATCACCAAGGAGATCATGGAGATCGCCCTGGGTCAGGCGCGCGAAGGCCGCCTGCATATCCTCGGTGAGATGGCCAAAGCCTTGACTGCTGCCCGTGAGGGTGTTTCCGATAATGCACCGCGCATCACCACCTTCACCATTCCGAAGGACAAGATCCGCGAAGTGATCGGCACCGGCGGTAAGGTGATCCGAGAGATCTGCGAGACCACAGGCGCCAAGGTCGACATCGAAGACGACGGCACCATCAAGGTGGCTGCGGTCGACCAGGAGCAGGGCGACGCGGCCATCAACTGGATCAAGTCCATCACGGCCGAGCCGGAAGTCGGTGTGATCTACGACGGCAAGGTCGTCAAGATCATGGACTTCGGCGCCTTCGTGAACTTCATGGGTCCGCGCGACGGTCTGGTGCACATCAGCGAGCTGGCTAAGGAGCGGGTCGCGACCGTGGGCGACGTGGTCAAGGAAGGCGACCAGGTCAAGGTCAAGTGCATCGGCCTGGAGCGTGGCAAGGTCAAGCTCTCCATGAAGCGGGTCGATCAGGAAACCGGCGCCGATCTGGAAGCAGCCGAGTAAGCGGTGATATTCCTGGCTTGTTTGAGAGCTGACGGAAAAGAAAAGGGCGGGTGCAGATGCATCCGCCCTCATTTTTTGTGACTTTTAGCTATGCCCCTCGCAGGCGAATCATTAAAACGTAGGGCTCTGATCCGCGTACAGCATTTGGCGTTTTTCCTGAGTTACCGATTCCCCAGATCCGCCGCCTCCTGATGGGCAAACTGCTGGTCTAGAACGCAAACTTTGAGGCTTTGTGTGTCGAAGAGAACGCAAATCAATCCAGTGTCTCTGCCGCGTGTGATGGGACATCGTGGTGCGGCGGCTTCGGTGCCCGAGAACACCTTGGCCGGTATCCGCCGGGCTGCGGAATGTGGTGTCTCCTGGGTCGAGTTCGACGTCAAGCTGACGGCGGATAAGATTCCGGTTTTGATGCACGACGATTCTTTGAAGCGCACGACGGGGCGGGATCTGCTGGCTTCCGATGTCAGCTTCGCCGAGATCCAGACCCTCGACGCCGGCAGCTGGTTCGCGCCGGAATTCGCCGACGAAAGAGTGCCGTCTCTCGAAGAAACCCTGAAGCTGATGCTCGAGCTTGAGATGCTGCCCAACATCGAAATCAAGCCCTCTCCTGATGAGGATGCTGAGACGGTCTTGGCGACCCTTGAGGTGCTCGCGCGTGTCTGGCCGGCCTCGAAGCCGGCGCCGTTGATGAGCAGCTTTTCCTATAAGAGCTTGGAAACTCTGAGAGATCAGGCCCCTGATCTTCCACGCGGCTATCTGGTGGAAGAGCTGCCCGATCACTGGGAAACGACTGCCCGGGAATTGGGCTGCGTGACGATCCACCACTATGCGAAGGCGGTCACGGCGGCGCAGGTGGCGGAAACCAAGGCCGCTGGATACGGCTTGGCAGTCTATACGGTGAACGACCCGGAACAGGCGCGCGAGCTGCTGGACTGGGGTATCGACTGTCTGATCACCGATGCACCGGCGGAGATCAAAAGGGCCGTTTCCTGATCGAAATATCGTACTATGACGTTTTGGGTTTCCCCAGTTGAAAGTTCTCAAAATTTGCGTTCGAGATCAGCTTTATGCTGATTGAGAAACAGCGGGTTTTGAGTCAGGTTGAATTCAAAACGCGTTGTTTGCCACAGCAAACGATCCTCGGAGCCGGCAAAGGACGGAGAGTGGATATGAGCCAAGCTTCCCCCAAATTCATCGTGCCTTCGGGCATCGCGCCGCCTGCGTCGAATTACAGTCACGCCGCCTTGGTTTCCGAGGCGGACCGTCGGCTGGTGATCGCCGGTCAGGTGGGTCTAAATCCGGATGGCTCACTTGCCGGCGGTACGCCGGGAGACATGGCGGCGCAGATGGAGCGCTGCTGGCTCAACATCTTCGCGATCCTGGAATCCGAAGGCATGACCAAGCGGGATCTGGTCAAGATCGTTGTTTACGTCACCCGGAACGATGCCACGGCGCTCTATCGCGAAATTCGCGACCGCATGCTGGAAGGGCATGCCCCGGCAGCGACCTATGTGGTGGTGTCCGGCCTGGCTGGTCCGGATTTCCTGGTCGAGATCGAAGGCGAAGCCGTGGGCGCCGCCCGCCGCGGTCACGAACGCTGACGGTAGCGACTGCCTTTAGAAAAATGTGAGTTGCGCTAATCCCGTTGCGGCAGGGGGATGCCGATCACGTTATAGCCTGCGTCCACATGGTGGATCTCGCCGGTCACGCCGGAGGAAAGATCCGAAAGCAGATAGAGCCCGGCGGAGCCTACTTCATCCAGCAGGACGTTACGGCGCAGGGGCGCATTGTCACGGTTGAAGCGGAAGGTATGGCGGGCGTCGGCGATCGCCGAGCCAGCCAGGGTGCGCATGGGACCGGCAGATATGGCGTTGACCCGGATCGCTTGTGGGCCGAGATCAGCCGCCAAATACCGCACGCTCGCTTCCAGAGCTGCCTTGGCGACGCCCATCACGTTGTAGTTCGGCGTCACGCGCTCGGCACCAAGATAGGAAAGGGTCAGCAGGCTACCGCCACTTTTCATCATAGGAGCCGCGTGCTGTGCGATGGCGGTGAAGGAGTGACAGGAAATTGCCATGGTGCGCCGGAAATTCTCGCGCGTCGTATCGAGATAACGGCCTTTTAGCTCTTCCTTGTCGGAATAGGCGATGGCGTGCACCACGAAATCCAAACTGTCCCAGCTCTCGTTCAGCGCGCCGAAAACCTGGGCGATATCCTCTTCGTTCTCCACGTCGCAGGGCAGCAGGAGGTTCGAGCCGACCGACTCCGCCAAAGGACCCACACGCCGTTGAAAGGCCTCACCCTGATAGGTAAATGCCAGGCTGGCGCCCTGCTGATGAAGAGATTTTGCAATACCCCAGGCGATCGAATGATCGTTCGCGACCCCCATGATAAGGCCGCGTTTGCCCGTCATGAGTGATGACTTGGCCGTCACTGACTATCTTCCTCAAATTCCTTCGCGTCTACGCTCTCTTTGTCCTGAGACGTCAATTGCGCGACACGGTTCTTGCTGCCCGAAAAACTGCTTCCTGTTGCCGGAAGTCAGCCGTTGTAGCGTCGGAACGCCGTGGCGGCGTTGGTGCCGCCAAACCCGAAGCTGTTGGACATAACGCAGTTGATTTGTCTGCTTTCGTCCAGCTCCCGCACGATCGGAAAACCCTCGGCGCCGGGATCGAGATTCTCGATATTTGCCGACGCGCAGAGGAAGTTATTATCCATCATGAGGAGCGAGTAGATGATCTCATGGACGCCGGTCGCGCCCTGCGAGTGTCCGGTCAGAGACTTGGTCGAGGAGACCATCGGCATATCGGCACCGAAGACTTCGCGCATGGCGTCCAGCTCGATGATGTCGCCGACCGGTGTCGAGGTACCGTGGGCATTGACATAATCGACCGGTGTGTTGCCGAGATTGGCCATGGCCAGGCGCATACAGCGTACCGCGCCCTCGCCCGAGGGGGCGACCATGTCGGCACCGTCCGAGGTGGCACCATAACCGACCACTTCGGCGTAAATCTTTGCGCCGCGCGCCTTGGCGTGCTCCAACTCTTCCAGAACGACCACACCGCCGCCACCTGAGATCACGAAGCCGTCCCGGTCTGCGTCGTAAGCGCGCGATGCACGCTCGGGTGTATCGTTGTACTTGCTCGAAAGAGCGCCCATGGCATCGAAGAGCACCGTCAGACTCCAGTGCAGCTCCTCGCCGCCGCCGGCAAAGATGATGTCCTGTTTGCCCAGTTGGATCAGCTCGGCGCCATTCCCGACGCAGTGAGCCGAAGTCGAACAGGCAGAAGAGATCGAATAAGACAGGCCTTTGATTTTAAAAGCCGTACCGAGGTTCGCCGAGTTGGTGCTCGACATACAACGCGGTACCATGTAGGGGCCGATCCGTTTCGGACTCTTCTCACGCGCGATATCCGCGGCGGCAACCTGGTTCGAAGTCGAAGGCCCGCCCGAACCCATGACCAGACCGGTGCGTTCGTGGGAAATCTCGGCCTCAGTCAAACCCGCATCGGCGATCGCCTCTTGCATGGCGACATAGTTGTAGGCCGAGCCGTCTCCCATGAAGCGCCGCAGCTTGCGGTCGATCATCGCATCCAGATCGATATTGATCGAGCCGTGGATGTGAGAGCGGAAACCCATTTCGGCATAGGTATCGCAATACTCGATACCGGACCGGCCTTCGCGTAGGGACTGGGTGACTTCCTGCTTATTGTTACCGATGCTGGAAACGATGCCCAGGCCGGTGACGACGACTCGTCGCATAATCTGCCTCTCCGAAGCGGATATCTGTAAATCAGCGCCGCTTTTACGCTGGTGCTTCGCTGGTGAAAAGGCCAACGCGCAGGTCTTTGACCTCGCAGGCGTTTTCGCCATCGACTTTCACGACGCCGTCCGCGATGCCCATCACCAGGCGCCGCATTATGACGCGCTTGAAGTTAATATGGTACGTGACCTTCTTCGCGGTAGGCAAAATCATGTTACGCATCTTAACTTCGCCGACACCGAGCGCACGGCCCTTGCCGGGTGCGCCTTTCCAGCCGAGGAAGAAACCTACCAATTGCCAAAGAGCGTCCAGGCCCAGGCAACCTGGCATGACGGGGTCGCCTTCGAAGTGGCATCCGAAAAACCAGAGGTCGGGTTTGATATCGAATTCGGCGGTGATTTCGCCTTTGTCGAACTCTCCGCCCTCATCGGTGATTTTGGTGATGCGGTCGATCATCAGCATCGGGGGCATGGGCAACTGAGCGTTGCCTGGCCCAAAGAGTTCTCCCTGGGCGCACTTGATGAGTTCTTCGTATGAGAAGTGATTCGGTCGTTCGGTCAAAGGCCTCAATCCAAACTAGAGCTCTTCACGCAGACTTTCAGGATCACGTTTCGTTTCAGAACGCTTCTAGAAGTGATCCCGAACTCCATCCATGGCCGGAGACCGAGAACCCATTCCTGACGTTTCCCCCAAGTCAAGGCGCGGACTATACCACAGCGCCTTAGCAGGAAAACCATAACAAACTCAAGGACCCAGTAAAAAACGCAAAAAGTCCGATGGGTCTGTTCGCGGTGCCCGTTATGGGTGCGGTTTCGCTAAAATTCGATGTTGCAGCTTATAGTCATTCCAAAGAAAAGAACAGCTGGCTGTTATAAAGCCTTTTATTCTGGAAAATACTGCGTATATTGAAAATCATGACATCGAAACGCCCATATAGCGCCCTGATCGACCAGCTCAAGGACGCCGGTTTGCGCCCGACGCGGCAGCGTCTTGCGCTGGCCAAACTCTTGTTTGACGGCGGTCATCGGCACCTGACCGCTGAACAGCTCCATGCTGAAGCTATGGGCGCAGAAGTCCGGGTTTCCCTGGCGACAGTCTATAACACCCTGCATCAATTCAACGATGCCGGGTTGCTGCGCGAAGTGGTGGTCGAGGCCGGCAGGTCTTATTTCGACACCAACATGGATGACCATCATCACTTCTATATCGAGGATTCCGGCGAGCTGCAGGATGTGGATCGCGAAAAGGTAGTCCTGAGCACGCTGCCCGAAGCTCCCGATGGCATGAAGGTTTCGCGCGTTGACGTGGTGATTCGCCTCGCATCTGCGAACGATTAGCATCTAAAAAACCAGCCTGTAGAATTCTTTCTAGAACAATTCTAGAGAGTTTGACACGGCTGCGCGAAGATCGTATTACCTCTTTCAGAGGCTGATCGTTTTATCCCGAATCTTGTGGAATCGCGAACCGACTCCTGTCGGCGACGGGAAGGTTTATGCGTTCGATCGGTTTGGTCGGAAACGGCAGTTTTCTCGGGACCGCGGTCGTGAGGTGGCTGCGTTACGGGTCGCCGGTCGAGGTGGCCTTGCCCGTAACCCGCATTCTGGAGGGAGAATAGTATGTCGCTTAAGGGTTCAAAGACTGAAGCTAATCTGAAAGACGCCTTTGCCGGTGAAAGCCAGGCAAACCGTCGTTATCTCTATTTCGCACAAAAAGCCGACGTCGAAGGTTACAACGACGTCGCCGCTGTATTCCGTTCGACCGCTGAAGGTGAAACGGGCCATGCCCACGGCCACCTCCAGTTCCTCGAGGAAGTCGGTGATCCGGCGACCGGTGAGCCGATCGGTGATACCTCCCTCAACCTGAAGGCCGCGATCGCCGGCGAAACCCACGAATACACGGATATGTATCCGGGTATGGCCCGTACGGCTCGTGAAGAAGGTTTCGACGAGATCGCTGACTGGTTCGAGACCCTGGCGAAGGCTGAAAAGAGCCACGCCGGCCGCTTCCAGAAAGCACTCGACACGATGTAAGGCGCTTTGCGCTGCGCTTGTTCGCCGCGCATCGGGGAGCATGGCTTCCCCGGTGCGTGGGCGGCAACGTGTGCGCCTACGCCGCATCTTGACCTGGCGTGATCTCGCTCCGCCAGCGGGTCCGCCGTGTTTTCAATTTGAGAACATCGCCGGTTTTCTGCCGGAGATGACGCGCGCAGCCAGCCGGCTTGCGGAGTCTGGTGATCGCAGCAACGTTGCGAGCGCGCCCTTTTACCGTTGCACCTGATCCAGGGTCACGGTTTTGAGTGCTGAGAGGGCTATATCCATGAGCGAAGGCAGTTTGGACGCACCGGTCCGTTATGCGATCGACTGGAACGATCCCGATTTTTACGATTTTGACAAAATCAACGCCGAGCTGGAGCGTGTTTTCGACATCTGCCACGGCTGCCGGCGCTGCTTCAATCTCTGTGAATCCTTTCCGATCCTTTTCGATCTAATCGACGAGTCGGAAAGCGGCGAGCTGGATACGGTCGACAAGGCCGATTACAAGCCGGTCGTGGATGCCTGCACGCTCTGCGACATGTGCTTCATGGTGACCTGCCCTTACGTGCCGCCGCATGAATTCAATCTCGATTTTCCGCATTTGATGCTCCGCTATCGGGCCGCCGAGTTAAAGGCGGGCAAGGCCGATAAGATGGCCATGGAGCTGACCAAAACGGATCGCAACGGCAGGCTGGCGGGCTTGATGTCCGGCGTGGCGAACTGGGCGAGCGATACCGGGAACAACATGACGCGTTCGCTGCTGGAGAAAACGGCCGGCGTGAACAAAGATGCCGCGTTGCCGAAATTTCACGGCACGACCTTCGAACTGCGCGCCCGCGGCGACGGCGTAACGCCAAACCCCGATGCGCCCGCCTTCGGGCGCAAGGCGGCGCTCTATGCCACCTGTTTCGTGAACTACAACAATCCAGGTATCGGTGAGGCCGCGCGCGGGGTGCTGGCAAAAAACGGTGTCGATACCCAGGTGGTGTATCCCTCATGTTGTGGCATGCCGCAGTTCGAACAGGGTGACATTGCCAAGGTGGCCGAAAACGCGAAGCGGGTTTCCGAAGAGATGATGGCCTGGATCGACCAGGGTTATGACATTATCGCCCTCACGCCTTCCTGCGCGTTGATGCTGAAGTTCGAGTGGCCGCTCATCCTGCCGGACGACGAAAACGTCAAACGGCTGTCAGCCGCGACCTTCGACATCACCGAGTACGTGGTCGACATTGCCAAGAAAGAGGGGCTGGCCGATGGCCTCACGCCGCTGGAAGGTGGCGTCGCGCTGCACATGGCCTGCCATGCCCGCGCCCAGAATATGGGCGCCAAGGCGGCGGAGATGCTGCGCTTCGTGCCCGAGGCCGACATTAAGGTGATCGAGCGCTGTTCGGGCCACGGCGGCAGCTGGGGCTGTATGAAGGACAACTTCGAAAAAGCCATCAAGGTCGGCCGGACCGCGGCCCGCCAGACGGCCAGCAGCGGAAAGACCTACATCGCCTCGGAATGTCCCCTGGCAGGAACGCACATTCTTCAGGGCATCGAACGCCTGAAGATGGAAAACAAGCCGCAGATCGAGCAGAGCCAGCATCCGATCGAACTGATGGCCAAGGCCTACGGTCTGTAACACCTGCCGGCGCCGTGCTGATTAACGGAGCGACGCCGAACACTTATGAGAAGACGGGAAGACAGATGTCAGTTTCAGGAGAAACCACCATGGCGGCAAAGCGCGTCATTACCCCCGACGATATTCTGCCGCTCGAGGTCTATGCGGCTGACCGCAAGACGCGGCGCAAGGCTCTGGTCGCGGTGAAGCGCAACCGCCGGGTTGAGGTCGGGCCGGTCTGTACCTTCTATTTCGAGAACTACGAGACCATGTGGTCTCAGGTGCAGGAGATGCTCTACATCGAAAAGGGCGGTGCGGAACAGCTTGCGGATGAGCTGGAGGCCTACAACCCACTGATCCCGCAGGGCAGCGAACTTGTCGCGACGGTGATGTTCGAAATCGACGAGCCGGTCCGCCGGGCGACTTTCCTGGCCAAGCTGGGCGGCGTCGAGGAGACGGCCTTCTTTCAGTTCGGCGATGAGACCGTTGTCGGCAAACCCGAGGAAGACGTCGACCGCACGACCGCGGACGGCAAAGCCTCGGCCGTTCAGTTCATCCACTTTGCCTTCACGCCGGAGCAGATCGCGAAGTTCCGCGCTGCGGGCACCCAGGTGATCATAGGCTTCAAGCATGAAGCCTACAGCCACATGGCAGTTCTCCAGGAACCGGTCCGTGGGGCCCTGGCGGAAGATTTCGACTAAATCGCCGAACTCTCTCGGTCGAACGTTCATTGCGGCGGTTCCTGTACCGGGAGCCGCCGCAGGTTTTTATGCTGCTGAATCCAATAGGCAAACTCACATCGTTTTCCGAAACCCGCAGCCTTTGGTTCCAAGAGAAGGTTTCTTTGTCAGTAAGGCCGAAGCAATCGCCATATCGCGGCGACCTTCGACGCATTGACGACGAGTGGCGTGCGATATTGTCGGGAATTTTTACGTTTTTGAATGATTCTAGTGAAAAACAGCGAAAAGGCGTCGAAGGTCTTTACAATCGCACAGGCTGATCCGAGCGGCGATCCATTAGTCTATTGATATTAAACAAAAATCATAATTGGCACAATTGTTGCTGTTATTATTGTCTAAGGAGGAAATTGGGGAATTTCTCTCGGACGTAAATGTATTAGGAGTATCATCGTGCGGCGTAAAAATTCTTCTGCAGTGGTGGCCATAGCTGCGTTTGCCGCTATAGGCCTGGGGACCGCTGCTCCTGCATTTGCGGGGCCTTTCGACGAGGTCGCGCAATTCTCGACGGACTACATCAAAGACTATCTGATTATCAGCAAAAGCAATCAGGGTCTGAGCACGGCTGTATCGGTTACGACGACAGGCAACACTCTCGGTCACGTTGTCAATCTGGCGCCCTCTGCGGCGCCCTTGCCGGCCGGCGTACCTTCCCCGGTGACTGCAGATCCGACCTTCGATGGCGACACTGCGATCCTGACCAACAATAACGCCAATTTCAATTACCAGGACCTCAACGTCTTTGGCGATGTCAATCAAGGCGTGGTTTGCGCAAACACCACTGCGGCCTGTTCCAACAACGGCAGCAACATCTCGAACTCCAATTTCGACAATGGCGATGGTAATGGCTTGCAGCCCATCGTTGCCGGGCGCGGAATTGAACAGTTCAGTGCGCCGGATCTGGCTAACTTCACCAACGAAGTGAATGCGGCTCGGGCTGCGCTTCAAACCCTCCGGATGCAAACGCCGGATCAGAATATCGATCTCTCGGGTTCGGGCGGCAAGATCTCCAGCAATACCACCATCACTTTGACCAACGTCGGGCTGAACCTCATCGTCTTTGACGATGTTGGCGGCGACATTTTGATCGAAAACTCCAGTCTGGTTTTCGATGCACCAGATGGTGCTACGCCAGGCGACCGTCAGGCTGTCGTTTTCCTTCCGGACAGCGCCAACCTGCTGACCAGCAACGGTAACATCCTGGTGGGCGAAAACCTTGGTCTGATGGATGTGGTCTTCGTCTCCTTCCGGGAAGACAATGCCTCGCACTTCAATTTCAGCAACACCATCCTGAACGGCGTTGCCTTCTGGGATCTGGCACGCGCCGTTGGCGACACCTCCGACCCCAGCGAGCACGTTTGGAACAATGTCACCGGCTGTACGCAGCTCTTGGGCGATAAGATCAATCTTTCGAGTGAGATCCATCTCTCGAACTGCGGCTTCCGCGGTATCAGTTACGATGAGGTTACGGAAGTTCCCGAGCCCGGAACCCTGGCGCTTATGAGCCTCGGGCTCGTCGGGCTAGGTTTTGCCAATCGCCGGAAGCGTGCGGCGTCCAAATAAAGAGAAGACTCTTGCTGGAGACTGTTCCAGCAGTCTGTCGAAGTGAAAGCGCGCGAAGGTCTGGAACCTTCGCGCGCTATTTCCATACACGCTCGGCGATCCTGCGGAAGTTGCCGCCCAGAATGCCCGCGATATCGCTGTCGGTAAAACCGACGCGCGCCAGCTGTTCGGTCACCTCCGGCAGGCGCCGGATGTCGAGGTAGCTGACGCCTGCCTCATAGCCCGTGCCGGGCGGCCAGTAATGCGGATCCCGGGCGATGGTCTCGGCGATATCACTGGTCTCGCTTCCCTCTTCCGCAGGCTCACTCTTGGGGGCAAAGTCCAGCGCCAGACCGACATGTTGAGGTGCGGTCAGTTCGGCCACGTAGGCCGCATGCCGGGCCACAGCTGCCGGCGTCGGCTCGCTCTCGCCCAGGAAGAGGCTGACGCCGTTAATCCCAATGACACCGCCGGTCTCGGCGCAGGCCTTGATCTGCTCGTCTTTGATATTGCGGCCGTGATCGACCAGAGCCTTGGCGTTAGAATGAGAAAAGACCACCGGGTCACTCGAATGTTCCATCGCCGCCATGGTGGTTTTAAAGCCGCTGTGTGAGCAATCGACCACCATGCCGACGCGGTTCATTTCGGCAATGACCTCACGACCGAACGCGCTCAGGCCGGTATCTTCGTCGTGGCAGCCGGAACCTGCCAGATTGTTGCGGTTGTAGGCGAAGAGCATATGCCGGACGCCCAGGTCGTAATAAAGCTGTACCATATCGGCGCGGCCCGCCAGCGCGTCCATGCCCTCAATGTCGAAGGTCACAGCCATCTTGCTCTCGGCGCGCGCCTGATCGATCTCGGCAACCGAGGATACCAGCTTGCAAAAGGGTGCCTCCACCGGTAGGCGGCGGCGCAGCGCGGCGATGTTTTCGATTGTGCGGGTCCAGGGCTTCACGTCGTAGCCGACGTTGATAGAGAGGTAATCGACCCCGGCTTCGCGCCAGGGCGTCAATGGCGGGGCCAAGGGTGCGTCGGGCAGCATCTCGAAACCGCAGTGATCGTCCCAGACCAGGCTTTCGCGGTAGATAGCGGCGGCATCCATGGCGGCCTCTCTCCTCTTGTCGTTACTTCACCACTTCATCGGGATAGACGCCGAAGATCTCGCCCGTCTTCAGCCAGCCGCGCCGGCCGGCAACCTCAATCCGGCACCAGGCCTCGGCGCATTCGAGCAGGCGGCCGATCACCCCGGCTTCGGCGCGCAGCAACGCCGGGGCGCCTTCGCCCGGGTCCTGACGCAGGGTTCGGACTTCGTCCTTGATAATAATCGAACGTTTGCCCTTCAGCATGCTGCGATGGACCCAGCCGATCGTGCCTTCCCAGTCCCGGATCTGCCGCCAGTTATCGAACTCGTTGATGATCTCGACCGGCAGGCCACTGCGCTTATAAATCCAGGCAATCGGATAACGCAGGCCCGGGCCCTTGCGCAGATTGACCTCCGACTTGGCCAGGGAAACATAACGTGGCAGCGGCAGGCCGCTCTTCCCCAAGGCCGCGCCCTCGGCCCTTGTCTCCGCGATGCTTACCGCGATAAGCGCGACGCTGGCGAGAAAAGCGAAGAAAAACAGAATCAGGGTCTTATGAGAGGTCTTTTTGTTCAACAGGGTCATGATTGGTCTTGGCAGCTTTGCTTGGGCTCTTCACTGACCCCGTTGGGATTTTGTGGCATTGTCGGGAGCGGTTGTTCCCGTGGCAGGATCATGCCGGACGACGCCCAGTCTGTCGATGGGGAAGACGGGCATCGCCCAGTCGCGGCGTCTTTGTTGCGACATGTTTGTGCAGAGCCGAAGAAGCGCGCTGTCGCGCTGGACAACACGGGGCCGCGCCTGCTATGGCAGGGTTCGTTTTTCCTCCTTACGGATCAGGGCTCATGGCGCAGAAAAAACCCCTTGTCATCGTGACACGGCGACTTCCCGACGTGATCGAGACACGTATGATGGAACTGTTCGACTGCCGCCTCAATCTCGATGACCGGCCCATGGCTCAGGCTGACCTGATTGCCGCTATGAAAGAGGCCGATGTCCTCGTGCCGACGGTCACTGACCGCATCGATGCGGGCACCCTGTCACAGGCCGGACCGAACCTGCGGCTGATCGCTTCCTTCGGCACAGGCGTCGATCACATCGATCTTAAAACGGCGCGTCAGCGTGGCATCAGCGTGACCAATACGCCCGGTGTTCTGACTGAAGACACTGCCGACATGACCATGGCCCTGATGCTGGCTCTCCCGCGTCGTCTGGCTGAGGGAGAGCGGCTGGTGCGGGCCGGCGACTGGACCGGCTGGAGCCCGACCGGCATGCTGGGCCATCGGATCTGGGGCAAGCGCCTGGGCATTATCGGCATGGGCCGCATCGGTCAGGCCGTTGCGCGCCGCGCCAAGGGCTTCGGCCTCTCGATCCATTATCACAACCGGCGCCGGGTGCATCCCGACGTGGAGGCGGAGTTGGAGGCGACCTACTGGGAAAGCCTCGATCAGATGCTCTCGCGCATGGACATTATCTCGGTCAACTGTCCGCACACGCCGGCGACTTTCCATCTGCTGTCCGCCCGCCGTTTGCGGTTGCTGCACGAGACGGCTTTCATCGTGAATACCAGCCGCGGCGAAGTCATCGACGAAAACGCCCTGACCCGCATGTTGACGGCAAAGGAAATCGCCGGTGCTGCGCTCGACGTCTTCGAGCACGAACCGGCCGTCAATCCCAAGCTGTTGAAGCTAGACAATGTGGTGCTGCTGCCGCACATGGGCTCGGCCACCATCGAAGGCCGTATCGCCATGGGCGAAAAGGTCATCATCAACATCAAGACCTATGCCGACGGCCACACGCCGCCCGACCGTGTGCTCGAGGCGATGTTTTAAGAATTTGGTGTTGTTAAGCTAGCTCTTCTGGCCCGGTGCCAGCCCTCTCCCCCACCCGGTCACCCACATGATGCTGCTGTCGGGTGGCCGGGTGAGGGCTGGTGCAGCTACTCCCACAAAAAGCTACGCCTCACGCTCCGAGCTCAAGGTGCGGAGAATGCCGCGCGACAGCTTGGCTTTTTGCGCAAAGTGCGTTGCCTGGGGACCGCAGAGTTCGCAGGCCGGGTCGCGCCGGGTCTTGATCTTGCGGAAGGTGGTGGCCAGGGAATCGTAGAGCAGCAATGAGCCCGAGAGGCTTTCGCCGATCCCCAGAAGCTCCTTGATCACTTCGACTGCCTGCAGGGATCCCATGGTTCCCGCCAGCGCGCCCAGAACGCCCACGTCGGCGCAGCCGTTCTTGATATCCTGCTGCTGGGCGCCGAAGAGACAGCGATAGCAGGGGTGCTCGCCCGTCTCATGTGCTTTGAAGGTGGCAATCTGTCCGTCGAAGCGCATGATCGCGGCAGACACCAGGGTCTTCTCGGCCAAGAAACAGGCGTCGTTCACTAGATAGCGGGTCGCGAAGTTGTCGGAACCGTCGGCCACCAGATCGTAGTTCTCGATGAGGCCGATGGCGTTTTCCGTCGTCAGGCGCTCCGGATGCTCGATCACCTCGACTTCGGGATTGATTTCGGCGAGCCGGCGGCGCGCACTGCGGACTTTCGGCTGGCCGATGGCGGAGGTGTCGTGGAGGATCTGGCGTTGCAGGTTCGAGAGATCTACGTCGTCATCGTCGATCACACCCAGCGTCCCGACGCCCGCAGCGGCGAGATAGCTCAAGAGCGGCGAGCCGAGGCCGCCGGCACCGATCACCAGGACCTTGGCGTCGAGGAGCTTCTGCTGACCTTCTTCGCCGATCTCCGGCAGCACCAGATGGCGGGCATAGCGGTCGATCTGATCGTCTGAAAACTCCACGGGCACCTCAATCGGACAAAGGGGGTTCTTTCCGGTCCGATATCAGAGACCGATGACCGGAAAACCGCAAGAAGGATGTCCGCTATAGGCGGAGATCCTCTCTAATTCGTTACAAAACAACCGTCGGATGCGGAGGTTCCCGCGCTAGCTGTGCCACTCGTCTTTTGTGTCTGAGCTGGCGGTCAGAATCCGTCGAAAAGATCGGTGCTGAGGTAGCGCTCCGCGAAGGACGGCAGCACCACCACGATCAGTTTGCCTTCCATATCCGGCCGGCTGCCGACTTCCAGGGCGGCCGCCAGGGCTGCCCCGGAGGAAATGCCCACGGGCATGCCTTCGATGGCGGCGGCCTCGCGCGCCGTGCGAAAGGCGGTGTCACTGCCGATCCGCAGGACTTCGTCGATCAGGGAGGTATCCAGAATATCCGGCACGAAGCCGGCGCCGATGCCCTGGATCTTGTGCGGCCCGGGTTGACCGCCGGAAAGAACGGCGCTGTCCTCCGGCTCGACCGCGATGATCCTGATGTCGGGGTTGCGTTTTTTGAGCGCTTTGCCGACGCCGCTCAGCGTGCCGCCGGTGCCCACGCCCATGACCACCGCCTCGACTTCGCCGTGGGAATCGCGCCAGATCTCTTCAGCGGTTGCCGCTAGATGCACTGCCGGATTCGCCGGATTCTTGAACTGCTGCGGGATCACCGCATCCTCGAGTTCTTCGAGCAGTTGCTCCGCCTTGCTGACTGCCCCGCGCATGCCCAGCGCGCCGTCGGTCAGGATAAGCTCGGCGCCCAGGAATCGCAGCATCTTGCGCCGCTCGACCGACATGGTTTCGGGCATCGTGAGGATCAGTCGGTAGCCTTTTGCGGCACAGACAAAGGCGAGCGCGATCCCGGTGTTACCGCTGGTGGGTTCGATGATGGTGGTTTGGGGGCCGATCTTCCCGGCCTGCTCCAGCGCTTCGACCATGGAAAGACCGATGCGGTCTTTGACCGACGTCAGCGGGTTGAAGAACTCGCATTTTCCGGCGATCTCGGCGACACAGTTGTGCGCGGCCTTCAAACGGCTAAGGCGGACCAGAGGGGTCGCGCCGATGGTTTCCAAGACGTTGTTGTAGATGCGGCCCCTAAACTCAGGTGCCTCGACTTCTTGAGACTCACATTCCGGCGTGTTTTGCGGCTCGCTTTGCCCGGATAGCTTATTCGCTGTCATACCTGTTTACGCCGTTACGCCGTCTCCTTGGCGCCCTGATGCTAAAGCCCGATTGAAGTGGCTACCAACCTAACAATAGGCACTTCAAACCCACCGCGCTAGATGCTGAAGTCGGGTATGCTGGTGCCGCTTTCTCTGGGGATGCTCTTTTCCCGGGCCGTATCGCAGAGCTGTTCGATGGTGGTGTTGTCGAAGCGCTCCATAATCTCCCGCTGCATGTCGATCCAGAGAGGCCGGACAACCTTGACGCCGATCTCGGACCCGTCAGGCTCGCTGGCCGGATCGATTGTGCCTTCGAGCTTGCGCACGATGCGGATGATCTCGCCCACGGATATTCGTCTTCGTTCCCGCGCCAGCCGATAGCCGCCGCGTGGTCCCCGTTGTCCGGCGAGAATGCCGTGATGCACTAACTGTTGCAGAACTTGCTCAAGGTAACGCCGTGGGATGCCCTGACGCCGAGAGATGTCGCTAGAGCGTACCGTTCCGCTGCCCGCGTGGTAGGCGATGTCGACCACAGCCTCAATGGCGAACAGCAATTTTTTGGACAGCCGCAGCATGTCCTCTATCCTCCATTAACGTGAGCGGTTTGGGCTTCTGTACCCCCTGTCGGCCCGATGCCCGTCGAGCCGAATCCGCCGGCCCCGCGTGCCGACGCTGCCAGATCCTCGCTGACCTGCCAAACCCCCTGCAGGCAGGGCGCGATTACCATCTGCGCGATGCGGCTGCCGCGGGTGACCACAAAGGGCTCCTGCCCCAGGTTGATGAGAATGACACCGACTTCCCCGCGATAGTCCGCGTCGATGGTGCCGGGGGAATTGAGGACCGTCACGCCGTTCTTGAGCGCCAAGCCAGAGCGCGGGCGCACCTGTGCCTCATAGCCGGCCGGCAAGGCGATGGCGAGGCCACTGGGGATCAGCTTGCGTTCGCCTGGCGCCAGGGTGACATCGCCATCAACTGCTGCGACCAGATCCATGCCGGCGCTTTGCGCCGTGGCATAGGCCGGCAACTCCAGATCCGCGCCGTGCGGCAGGCGTTTGACGGCAATGTTTACGGGCTCCATGGTCTCTCCTGTCGAGTTTTCGTAACCGCCGGCATTATGGTGCCGCCATTTTGTCAAAGTGTCCGGCAATCCGCTCCGCGAGGCGCTGCGCGACCGCGCTTTTGTTCATTCGCTCCCAGCTGTCCACACCCTCTTCATCGATCACATGGACAGAATTGTCCGCACCGCCGAAGGTTCCGCTGCCCTGGGACACGTCATTGGCCACGATCCAATCGCAGGCCTTGCGCAGGCGTTTCTCACTCGCTTGCTGGACGACCTCTTCCGTCTCTGCGGCGAACCCGACTACCAGGTAAGGCCGGTCGTTTCCGCGTTGCGAAAGTGCGGCCAGGATGTCTGGGTTTGGCGTGAGTTCGAGCTTAGGGGTACCAGTTGCGGTACCGTTGCCGCCGGTTTTCTTGATCTTGCGGTCGCTCTCCGTCGCAATCCGCCAGTCGGCGACCGCAGCGGCGCAGACGGCGATATCCGCCGGCAGTGCCGCTTCGCAGGCCGCCAGCATCTCGCGTGCCGATTCGATATGAACGACATCCATGCCCGCGGGGTCCGGCAGGCGGGTTGGACCCGTGACCAGAGTGGTTTGGGCGCCGAGGCTCGCCAGCGCCTGTGCGATGGCGTGTCCTTGTTTTCCGGACGAGCGATTGGCGATGTAGCGTACGGGGTCGATGGCCTCGTGCGTGGGTCCGCTGGTGACCAGCGCGCTGCGTCCTGAGAGTGGGCCGGCGTTGTCTGTCGGTTTCGCCTTGCCGAGCGCCTCCAGGATCGCGTCGACAATCTCGTGTGGTTCGGCCATGCGTCCGAACCCGAATTCACCGCAGGCCATGTCGCCTTCGTTCGGACCGATCGCAGTTACGCCGCGCGATGCCAGGGTCGCCATGTTGGCCTGGGTTGCGGGATGTTCCCACATACGTACGTTCATGGCCGGCGCGATCAGGACGTTTTTGTCGGTTGCAAGAAGGGCCGTTGAGGCTAGATCGTCGGCGTGACCGTTCGCCATTTTCGCGATCAGATCGGCCGTCGCGGGCGCCACGACCAGCAGATCCGCGTCGCGGGAAAGCTGTATGTGGCCCATTTCCGCTTCGTCGGTCAGGGAGAAGAGTTCGCCGTAAACCTTGTCCTCCGTCAGCGCGGAAAGCGACAGGGGCGTAACGAATTCTGCACCAGATTTTGTGAGTATGCAGCGAACTTTGATGCCACGTTCCCGCAGCCGGCGAATCAGCTCTAAGGCCTTGTAAGCCGCAATTCCTCCAGCGACGATCAACAGCACTCGGGTTTCGCCGATCATGAGTTCTTCCGTTATTTCACGGTAGCTAAGCGTTATTAACCTAGAGAGCAGATCAACCTTTTGCAAGACTGCGGGCAAACCCGTGTCGGGCCGGCCGATCAGAAGCAAAATCCATCACGAATGGCTTTCAAGTCTGCGTCCGAAGTCCTCTTTGGCTTTCGCCGCGCGACTAGGCGGATCCGCGTGCGTAGAGATCAAACGGCGTTCCTGATCGCTCTTGCCATAGCCAGCGTCAGCTTCGATGGTGCATCGGGGTTTGTAATGATGGAGCGTTTCGATAGCGGTAGCGTGGGAAAGCCATCCCGCGTAGACAGTACCTTCATGCCCGATTCCACGCTGTTCTCATAGAGAATTCCGATGGCAAAGCCGGCACGAATCGCAGCTTTCTGGCTCGAAAGGCCAGAGCATTCGAAGGCGATGCTGTAGGGGCGCCCCTGTTTTTCCAGAGTTTCGGTCGGCAAAGCCTGCCACCAGCAGCCCCGATCCATGATCGCGAGTGGCACCGGATCCGACTTCTCGAGACACATGTCTTGGCTCGCGACCCAGACTGGCTTTTGCGTTAAAAAGACTTCTCCTACGATATCTCCGAGGCCTGAGTAGACGGCGATATCCAAGTTGCCCTTTTGAACGGCTTCGGGAAAGCCGACCGTGCAACCGGACGAGGCCACGACGTCTACGCCGGGGTTGCTTCGGGCGAAATCGGCCAGGGTGCGCTCCAGCACGTTTTCTTCAAAATCATCCGGGATACCGACCCGTATCCTGCCCTTTAGAGCAGGCTGAAAGAGTGCATGGACCTGGCCTAAGTCGGAGAGGACACGCCGCGCCACAGGCAGCAGGCGCTCACCATTGGCGGACAGCGCCATTCCCTTGGCGTCGCGCTCGAATAGCGAGACGTTTAACTCAGTTTCAAGCTTTCGCAGCTGGACGCTGATGGCCGATTGACTGCGGTTCAGGCGCGAAGCGGCGAGAGTCAGATTTCCGCAATCGGCGATCTCCAAAAAGGTTTTCAGGAGATTGCTGTCGGGCAAAGTTCGTTCGGTTTTGTGCATGGACTCGATCATATCATTTCATTTTTTCAATGACAAAATCTTGTCTAGTCTCCTCCTCGATTATCGATCCACGCCGGCCAACCAGTTTCAACACTCAATGGCGCTGCCTACAAGGCTGCGCCGTCACTGCGAGCGAAATCAGTTCTTTGAACAGCAGTTCCCCCAAATGGCTTGTCTTTGCACCAGGTATATTCCTGGTGATGTGGTCGACAGGTTACGTTGCGGCCAAGTTCGGTCTGGGTTTCATCGAACCCCTGACCTTCCTGGCGCTTCGTTTTGCCTGCGTCGTGGCGATCATGGCTGCGCTGTTCCTGGTGCTGCGTCCGCCGTTGCCCAAGACCCGGGCGGAATGGATGCACCTGTCGATCGTTGGCTTCCTGCTGCAATCGATGTACTTCGGCATGTGCTATATGTCGTTCAAAGCGGGGTTGGCCGTTGGAACGCTTGCTCTGATCCTGTCTCTGCAGCCGATTATCGTCGGCCTCGTCGCCCCGAGATGGAACGGCGAGTCGGTTGGCTGGCGCCGTTGGAATGGCCTGTTGCTTGGTCTCGCGGGTGCTGTGATCGTTATCCTGGCGAGATCCGAAATCGCCGTGCCCTCGGCTCTCGGTTTGTTCTTCGCTTGCCTCGCACTCTTCGGTATTACCGGCGGGTCGCTATGGGAAAAGCGCTTCGGTGTATCTCATCACCCGGTCACTGCAAATCTGGTTGGGTTTGCCGTCGGACTGTTAGGTGTCATGCCCTTTGTGATTGTCTTTGAGAGCATGACAGTGGAATGGTCCTGGCAATTGGCTGTATCTCTAACCTACCTCATCATCGGTAGCTCGCTGATTGGTGTCGGCTTGCTGCTCGCCATGATTCGCGCGGGCGACGTCTCGCGCGTGTCCGCATTGTTCTTTTTGGTGCCGCCGCTGGCCGCGACCTTTGCCTGGTTGGTTCTCGATGAGGTGATGCCGCCAATTGCCTGGTTCGGCATGCTGGTTGCCGGTGCTGGCGTGTTGATGGCGACCACCGAAAAAAAGCTTGAGGCTTGATGGTCTTCACAATTCGATTTGCAGCTTTGGCCACCCTATGCCAAACCACGGCTGCTCTCGCAAAGGTACTTCGTTTATGACAATGACAGATGACACGCGGGCAAAGCGGAACGTCGCCGTTTTGGTTGCTGCACAGGCTATCCTGGGCGCTCAGATGCCGATGATCTTCGTCGTCGGCGGACTTGCCGGTGGAATGTTGGCTAGTAACCCCTGCTTCGCGACTCTGCCCATCTCCGTCATTGTTTTCGGCTCGATGACGACCGCGCCCTGGCTGTCACCTTTGATGCAGCGCGCCGGCCGCAAAGTCGGTTTTTTCATAGGCGCACTCGGAGGCGCAGTCGGCGCAGCCATTTCCGCCTATGGGCTCTATATCGACTCTTTTCCACTGCTGCTTCTGGGGTCTTACTTCACCGGGATCTATATGTCGGCGCAGGGCTTTTACAGGTTTGCCGCCACCGACACGGCAAGTGACAGCTTTCGACCCAAGGCGATTTCCTATGTTATGGCAGGCGGTCTCTTGTCCGCGATCTTCGGACCACAGTTGAACAAGGTGGTTTCCGACGCCTCTGTCCTGCCTTTCATCGGAGATCTGCTGCTGCCGGTTCCCTTTATCGGAACCTATCTGACCATCATCGCGATCAACCTCCTGGGCATGTTCCTCTTCCTGCTTCTCGATCTGCCGGACGGAGAACCGAAGAAAGCCGGATCCACCGCGGCGTCCGCCGGGCGGTCGCGGTTGGAGCTGTTGCGAAGCCCGACCATTCTTGTCGCGATCATCTGTGGGATGGTGTCCTATTCGCTGATGAACCTGGTCATGACCTCGACGCCGCTGGCTGTCGTCGGTTGCGGTCTGACCAACGACAATGCGAATGACATTGTCTCCGCGCACGTTTTGGCGATGTTCATTCCGTCCTTCTTCACCGGCCATCTTATCGTGCGCTTTGGCGTCAACCGCATCATCGTCGCGGGACTCGTGATCCTCGCTCTAGCGGGTGTTGTGGCCCTGTCTGGGGTGACGCTGACGAACTTCTTCATCGCGCTGATACTTTTGGGCCTGGGCTGGAACTTCGGTTTCGTTGGGGCGACCACGCTTCTGTCCAGCGCGCATGCGCCGAATGAGCGCGGTCAGACGCAGGGACTGAACGACATGATGGTCTTTGGGTGCGTCACGCTGGCCAGCCTCGCTTCGGGCGGTCTGATGAACTGTTCCGGCGGGACGGCCGTGGACGGCTGGAACGCCGTGAACGTTGCGATGATCCCCTTCCTCCTGTTGGCCGGCGGTGCGCTGCTGTGGCTGACGATCCAGGACCGGCGGAAAGCCCGTGCCGCGGCGTAAGGCGGAAGTCTTGACGCATAGGAAGGTAGAGAGATGACCGAAGCACCAGAAAGCAACAGGATCGCCGGCGGATCGCCCCTTATCTCGTCGCAGGATCTGATGGCCCTGCTGGGACGCCCCGAACTTCGCCTGTTCGATATCCGCGGGCGCTGGGGCAGTCCGCCGGCGGCCTTGCGTGACGATTACCTGGATGGGCACATTCCTGGTGCCGTCTTTCTGGATTGGACGCGCGAATTCCTGCAGCAGGATGTGGCGATCAATCTCGCGCCGGTCGCCACGGCCGAAGAAGCCGTGGCCTCCTTTGAACGCTTGGGCATATCGGAAGGCGATCATGTCGTCCTCTACGATGACTATCATCACATGCTTGCGGGCCGGGTTTGGTGGGCCATGCGGTATCTTGGTTTTGAGAAGGTCCAGGTCCTGAACGGCGGCTGGACTCACTGGGCGAGCCAGGGCCTGCCGACGGCAACCGAGATGCCAGAAGCGGACAAAGGAAACTTTAAGCCTATCCTCAAGAATGACCTTCGTGTCGATGTAGAGACGCTGATTACCGAAAAGGATGCCTGCTGTCTTTTGGATGGTCGCGGCCCCGTGGGTTATGCCGGTCATCCGGACGACCCGCGCAGCGGTCATATTCCCGGCGCGATCAATCTGCCCTACAGCGCAATGCTGAACGAAACAACGGGCCTGTTTCTAAGCGACGACGATCTGGTCAACGCATTGGACGTTGCCGCCCCAGACTGGCGCAGGACGCGGGTGATCTCATCCTGCGGATCGGGTTATGCGGGAACCGTTCCGATGCTGGCCATGGCCCATCTGGGCGTTTCATCCAGCCTCTATGACGGTTCTATGGCTGAGTGGAAGCAGGATCCAGCCCGTGCGGTAGAGCAGTCTTTCTGACCTGACTTCTGACCTTTGATTCCAGGGACGTACTCCTGCTGGAATCGGCGCTTCCTTGGCGGAAAGATTCACGCGCAACCGACACAATTCGGTTTGCATTCCTGCGGCTGGCGACGGCAACATGCTCCCGCAAATGCCGGAGTACTTGAGTGTCGCCTTCGTCCAGTGCCTTTTTCCACCACCCAGAACTTGAGGATCAGATCACCGATCCCCGTCGCTCGTTCTTTCGCAACTTCAACATTGCGACGGTCTTCGCGGAGAAGCCGGAACTGAAATGGGTCCTGAAGGAGTTGCGGAGCGATCGGGATCGCGAAGAGTCTCGCGCGATGACTCTGGCCGATCATCGAGGCCGCGATCTTTGGGTTTTCGCATACGGGTCTCTGATGTGGGACCCAGCCTTTCATTTCGCCGAGGTGCGCCGCGCGACTGTTACAGGCTACGAACGGCGTTTCGTCTTAAAGCATACCTATGGTGCGCGTGGCACGCCGGAGCAGCCGGGGCTGATGGCGGCCCTCGATCGTGGTGACTGCTGTGAAGGTTTGGTTTTCCGGATCGCTGCGAACCAGGTCGAGGCCGAAACCGAAATCCTCTGGCGGCGTGAGATGATCGCGCACGCCTATAAACCGAGTTTTGTCACGGCAATGATCGACGACCAGCCGGTGGTCGCCTTGACCTTCGTGGCCAATCACGAGTCGAAGGTCATTTGTCCGGACCTGACCCGTGAAGAACAAGTTCGGTTCGTCGCAAACGGCAGGGGGTTTCTCGGGACCAGTAAGGAATACCTCAGCAACATCGTCCGGCAGTTCGATGCCCTTGGCGTTGTGGATAAAGACTGCTCCGCTCTGTTAGCGGAAGTTGAGGACTATCTCGCCAGTCAGGGGTGAGGCTTTACTGTCCTAAAACCAGACGCTGGCCGCCAGAACCAGCCCCAGCGCCAGCGCCGCTCCGCCAAGGATCAGGCTGAGCTTTTGTGTGCGAGCCCGCCCCTGTAACGCCTCGAAAGTTTTGGGATGCAGGCCCAGGCCGCCGTTCGCAACATCGTGGGCCACCTTCTCGAGATTGGAGATCAGTTGCGGCAGTCTCTCGGCGGACTGCAGCAGTTGCCAGGCACCGTCGCGCAATCGGGCTTCCGGCCCGCGGTGCTCGCGCATCCAGGCTTCGATCAGGGGCTGGGCCAGGACCCAGATATTCAGTTCCGGGTCTAGCCGGCGACTCACGCCCTCTGCCATCAGCATGTTCTTCTGTAGCAGGAGGAGCTGCGGCTGGACCGGCATATCGAAGGATTCGGTCAGCTGTAGCAACTGTGCCAGCAAGCGCGCGAAGGAGATCTGCTGCAGCGGTTTGCCGGCAATCGGTTCGCAGACCGAACGCAGGGCCTGGGCGTAGATGTCGAGCGACTTGCCCGGCGGCAGATAACCGGCCTCGACCTGAACCTCCGCCAGGCGGTAGTAGTCCCGCGCGATGGTGGCCATCAGCATGTCGGCGAGGAAGCAGCGCGTGCGGTAATCCAGACGGCCCATGATGCCGAAATCGACGGCAAAGATGTTGCCGTCCGTATCGACACCCATATTGCCCGGGTGCTGGTCGCCGTGGAAGAAGCCGTCCCGGAAGACCTGATTGAAGAAGATCGCCGCGGCCTTGTAGAGCACCTCTTCGAGATCGTGACCGGCGGCGACCAGGGCGTCCTTGTCGTCCATGGCGATACCGCCGACCCGCTCCATGGTAAGGACGCGGCGCGAGGTGCGCTGCCAATCGATCGCCGGGACACGGTAGGTAGGATCTTCCTGAAAGTTCTCTCCCAGTTCGGCGGCACCGGCAGCCTCCATGCGCAGATCCATCTCCAGCCTGACGGTTTCCTCAAAGGTGCCGACCACCTCGATCGGCTTGAGGCGCCGTAAGGCGGGCTGGGTCCGTTCCACAAGTTCGGCCAGACCATAGAAGAGGGCGAGATCCTGTTCGAAGGCCTGTTCGATTCCCGGGCGCAGGATCTTGACCGCGACCGCTTCGCCCTCGCTGGTCACCGCCAGATGGACTTGGGCGATGGAGGCGGCGGAAACCGGTTTCTGATCGAAGGATTCGAAGAGCGCGCTGACCGGCTGTTCCAATTCGCGCTCGATCGTCGCGCGGGCCTCGGCACTGGAGAAAGGCGGCAGGTTGTCCTGCAGCTGTGCCAGGTCGCCGGCAATCTCTTCGCCGAGCAGGTCGGCGCGGGTGGAGAGGAATTGACCGAGTTTGATGAAGCTCGGCCCCAATTCGGTCAGCGCGCGCGCAAGTTTCTGTCCTGGCCGACCAGCGGCCTTCTTGCGGGAAACCAAACGCGCGATCCAGACGACGCTGCGCGCAATGCCCATGGCTTCCAATGCGGCAAGCGCATCGTGCTTCGCCAATGTGCGGGCGATCGTGATCAGGCGGAGCGGAATAAGGATCGGGCGGAACATAAAGCGGGGCCGCTCTTCAGATTCGCCAGCCGGAATGCAGCGCCGCGATGCCGCCGCTGAGGTTGCGGTAGCTCGCCATTTCGAGGCCCGCGCCCCGCATCCGTTCGATTAGCTCTTCCTGGGGCGGGAACTTTCGAATGCTTTCCGCCAGGTACTGATAGGACTCGCGGTCTTTGGCGACCATCTCTCCCATGGCGGGCAGCACCTTGAAGGAATAGAGGTCGTAGAGCGACGCGAAGAGCGGGATCACGACTTGGCTGAATTCCAAGCAGAGGAAACGTCCGCCCGGCTTGAGTACGCGCCGTGCTTCTGCCAGGGCTGCATCTATATGGGTGACGTTGCGCAGGCCGAAGGCGATGCTGTAGGCATCGAAACTGCGGTCGGGAAAAGGCAGTGCCTCTGCGTTGCCGCAGACCCAGTCCATGCCATGCAGAATGCCGCGGTCGAGGCCCCTATCGCGACCCACCTGGAGCATGCCAAACGTCAGGTCGCAGACCGTGATTGGGGCGCCCTGCTCACCTTCACGCATCTCGGGAGCTTCTTCGTCGGCGGACGCCGGGAGATCTCCTTGTCCGGCCGTCAGGCGTTCGTCGATGCGAAAGGCAATATCGCCCGTACCGCCTGCCACATCGAGAAAGTATTGGCCTGGCCGCGGGTCCAGCCAGTCGATCATAGCCCCTTTCCATAGGCGGTGAATGCCACCCGACATCAAGTCATTCATCAGGTCGTAGTTGGAGGCGACGCTTTCGAAGACGCCTTGGACGCGGCCGCGTTTTTCGCCCACCGGAACTTCCTGATATCCGAAGTGCGTCAAGCCTTCCGCGCCGCCGGGATCCGCCGTATCTCTGGAGCTGGATGATGAAGATTTTGCTGACATGGCGCGGACCATAGCGCGCGTTCACCTGCCGCGCTACTCTATCGGTAAGCAATCTTGTCTTCGCGTCCGGCTCGTCAGCGTCGGGCGTCTGTTCAAAAAGAGGTCCTGTTAGCCTAAATGCCTGAATTGCCTGAGGTTGAGACGGTTATGCGCGGCCTGCGCGTCCGCCTTGAGGGTCGCCGGTTGGTCAAAGTGACGCAGCGGCGCCCGAACCTGCGCTTCCCTTTTCCTGACAATTTCGCCGATCGCTTGACCGGCCGTCGCGTCGAGTCCCTTTCGCGCCGCGCCAAGTATATCCTGATGCAGCTTGACGACGGGCAAGTGCTGCTCTGCCATCTGGGCATGTCAGGGCGCATGATCATCCTGCACGCGGAGGAGCTGAAAAAGGACGCGACGCCTTTGGCGGCGCATGACCACGTGATCTTCGAAACCGATCAGGGCGATGAGGTTCGCTTCAACGATGCGCGCCGCTTCGGCGTGATGGACCTGATCGATGGTGACAAGCTCGAGGAACACAAGCTGCTCGCCGGCCTTGGGCCGGAACCTCTCGGCAATGCGTTCAATGGGCCGGAACTTGCGCGGCGGCTGGAGGGTAAGCGCTCGCCGATCAAGGCGGCGCTGCTCGATCAGAAGGTCGTGGCGGGCCTCGGAAATATCTATGTCTGCGAGGCGCTCTACATCGCAGGCCTATCGCCGAAACGTCAGGCCTATACGGTCCAGGGCCAGCGCGCTGAAAAGTTGGTCGCCGCGGTGCGCGATGTGCTGGGCCGGGCCATCGAGGCCGGTGGCTCCAGCCTGCGCGACTATGTGCAGGCCGATGGCGAACTGGGATATTTTCAACACGACTGGGCGGTCTATGGCCGCGAAGGCGAAGCCTGCCGGCGTTGTGGAGAGACGGAGAGCGACCCGCCGGTTCTGATCCGCCGGATCGTGCAGTCGAATCGTTCGACTTTCTATTGTACGGGCTGTCAGCGGTAAGGTAGACAAAGAGCTATGGGACGACTGCCGCCACATGAGATCTTCGCCCGCCTTCTCCGGCAAGTCTCTTTCTTACTTTGCGGTCTGTTTCTCCTCGCAGGCTCGATCGGCCCCACAGCAACACTCAGCCTGGCTCAGAGCCCAACTGCGTTCGTGACCGGTCTGGAAGACGTGCCGCTGATGCCGGAGCTGCGGGATCTGCCTGATGCCGCGGTGATCTTCGACAAACCCTCCGGGCGGCTGGTCGAAGCCTATGCCGAAGGCAATGTGGCACCCGCCGCGGTTTTGGCGTTCTATCGCGAGACCCTGCCGCAGCTGGGCTGGATCGCGGCAGCGGAACGCGGCGAGACCGGCGTCTTCTTTCGCGAAAGCGAACGCCTCGAAATCCATGTCTTGGAAGGGCAGCCGCGGCGCACCGTGCGCTTTGTCCTCTCCCCGAAGTAATCAAATGTGCCCCCGGCACTGAAGGAAATCTGGAGACTGTGACGTTATGACCTACGAAAACATCCTCGTGGAGACGCGCGGCAATGTGGGCCTGATCACCCTGAACCGGCCCAAGGCGCTGAACGCTCTTTGCGCGGCTTTGATTGATGAGCTGGCGCAGGCGTTGGATGACTTCGAAAAGGACCCAGAGATTCGCTGCATCGTTCTAACCGGATCCGAAAGGGCTTTTGCCGCTGGCGCCGACATCAAGGAGATGAAGGACAAGAACTTCAAAGATGTTTTCGCCGAGGACTTCATTACCCACGACTGGGAGCGGGTGACCTGGACCCGCAAACCAGTCATCGCCGCAGTCGCCGGCTATGCTTTGGGAGGCGGTTGCGAATTGGCGATGATGTGCGACTTCATCATCGCGGCCGAGAATGCACAGTTCGGCCAGCCAGAGATCACGATCGGCACGATCCCGGGCGCCGGTGGCTCACAGCGCCTGACCCGCTTCGTCGGCAAGTCCAAGGCCATGGAGATGTGCTTGACCGGCCGCATGATGGATGCCGCCGAAGCCGAGCGTTCGGGTTTGGTCAGCCGGGTGGTGCCGGCGGAAGAGCTTATGGACGATGCGCTCAAAACAGCGGAAAAAATCGCCGGTTTCTCTCAGTTCGCGGTGATGATGGCGAAGGAAGCCGTCAATCGGGCCTACGAAACCACCCTGAGCGAAGGTGTGAAGTTCGAGCGCCGGCTATTCCATGCCAGCTTCGCGACCGAGGACCAGACTGAAGGCATGTCGGCATTTGTCGACAAGCGCCCGGCACAGTGGAAACACCGCTAAGCTCACGGGATGCCCATCAGGGCAGTTTGCGGTCGCTTCGGAAGCGCTGAAAATTGCATATTTTTGCGGGTTTTCATTGCTTGACGGCGCCTTAGGCGGCGGTTATAACGCCCGCCTCATCCAACATGCATAGAATTACAGGTCTTCCAAATGGCCCATCATAAGTCTGCCAAAAAACGGATCCGCCAGACCGCGCGGCGCACCGAAGTCAACCGCGCCCGCGTCGGCCGCATCCGGACCTACGTCAAGAACGTTGAGCTGGCGATCGCTGGCGGCGACAAAGCTGCCGCGCAGAGCGCATTCAATGCTGCTCAGCCGGAGCTTCATCGCGGCGCGCAGGCCGGCGTTATGCACAGCAACACCGTTGGCCGGAAGCTGTCGCGCCTGAATGCCCGTATCAAGGCGATGGCCTGAACGAAACCGGTTTGATCTGATCGACCGCCCGCGGCCTGTCCGGCGGGCCAGGTAAGACAGAAAAGCCACCGCGCTCCTGCAAATTAGGGGCGCGGTTTTTCGTGGCCGACGGACGGCGCCCTTCTCTCGTACAATGGTCGAAGACTGTGTGATAATCGTCGCGGCCTTCGCTGACTTATCAGCCGCTGATGTGAAGAGAAATTGAGACTCTTTTCTAAGCGTCTGATTTACGGCTTGAATTGCTTGCCGGCCGGGAAAAGGTGCTTTGTAGGGCGGTGTGTTTTTTGAGACACAGACTGTGTCTTTCGGGCAAAAAAAGTTGCCGTTCCTGATTCGATCTTGTTGCCAGGAAGGCCCCTCCCGAGTACACTACTCGACCTCAGCCGGGTTCTGGCGTGTCAATAAAATTCGGCAAATTTTAAATAAAAAAAACCAGCGGTAATTCTGTTTATTAGAATTACTCAAGGGAAGATTGATGTCGGAGTTAGCGAGAATTCTCGGTTAGTTTGGGGAATACTTCTATTTGTCCGAAAATGAGGAACTCTGGGGCGGGCAAATCGGCTCAAAATAACTGAATACTGAGGTGCGCCCAACGCATCTCGAAATCTATTGACTACAGGGTGCTTGGATTTTGCCGGGATTTTCATGGACAGATTTACTTTTCTCTTCGCGTAGGCGGGGGCTGTTCGCGGGCGAGGAATTCGGGTCCGAAATCAAAAATGTTCGATCGGCGCAATAGTGGGCAAAGCGGGGGATCGCATGGGTCGCGAGCAGGCAACTGCGCGAGTAACGGAACAGTGGGCGCGAGTGAGAGGGAGGCTGCGGGCTGAAGTCGGCGAGGCCGCATTTCGTAGCTGGCTTAAACCGCTGACTCTGGTCAGTGAGACGCGGAACGTCGTCAGGATGTCCGTACCGACCCGTTTTATGCGCGACTGGGTTGCCGACAACTATGCGGAGCGGATCCATGCGCTCTGGAATGACGAGAACGATTCCGTGCGGTCGGTCGAGATCGTCGTGCAGCCTCCGAGCCGCCCCAATCCCAAGCCTGACGTCAACGTTGGGGCCAGCGAAGAATGCGGCGTGTCCTCGGTTGGCGCCCAGCGCAGCAAATCGCCCCTGATATCCGGTGCGAGAATGGCTGGAGATGCAGCGTCCGAGGAACGCGCCACAGGTAAGTCTGATCGAAATCGGGGCGGCGCCAAAATGGAAAAGCTGGCGAAGGATGAGTTGGAGATTGGGGACTCCGGACTTTATGTGGAAGCGGGCCGGGCTTCCGATCGGGATATCTCTGCGCCTCTAGATCCGCGTTTTACCTTCGATAACTTCGTTGTTGGCAAGCCGAATGAGTTGGCCTACGCGGCCGCCCGCCGTGTTGCGGAGGCGGGCAATGCCCCCTTCAATCCTCTATTTCTCTACGGCGGGGTCGGTCTCGGTAAGACCCATTTGATGCACGCCATCGCCTGGCAGATCAAAACCAAGACGCCAGAACGTAAGATCATCTACCTCTCGGCCGAGAAGTTCATGTATCAGTTTGTCCGGGCGCTGCGCACCAAGGACACCATGTCCTTCAAGGAGCAGTTCCGTTCGGTCGATATTCTGATGATCGACGATGTCCAGTTTATCGGCGGCCGTGAGGCAACACAGGAAGAGTTTTTCCATACCTTCAACGCCCTGGTGGATCAGAACAGGCAGGTCGTGATCTCGGCGGACAAGTCGCCGTCGGATCTGGAAGGCGTCGAAGAGCGGATGCGCTCGCGTCTTGGCTGGGGACTGGTGGCGGATATTCATCCGACGACCTATGAGCTGCGCCTTGGGATCCTGCAGTCTAAGTCTGAGCAGCTCGACGTCGAGATTCCGTCCAAGGTCCTTGAGTTCCTGGCCCACAAGATTACCTCGAACGTCCGCGAGCTGGAGGGGGCGTTGAACCGGATCGTGGCGCACGCCACGCTGGTCGGTCGGTCGGTAACGCTGGAAACCACCCAGGACGTGTTGCACGACCTGCTGCGCGCGAACGACCGCCGCGTGACGATCGAGGAAATCCAAAAGCGGGTTGCCGAACACTACAATGTTCGCATTGCCGATATGCACTCTGCGCGTCGCGCGCGCGCCATCGCCCGGCCGCGTCAGGTCGCCATGTACCTCTCCAAGCATCTGACCTCCCGTTCTTTGCCGGAGATCGGACGCAAGTTTGGCGGCAGGGACCATACGACGGTGATGCATGCAGTCCGCAAGATCGATGAGCTGAAATCCACGGACTCGAACTTCGCCGAAGACGTTGAGCTGCTGCGGCGTATGCTTGAGGGTTGATCATATTTTTCGTTTTTTCAACTAGTTAACGGCTGTGCATCCTTGGTGGCGCACAGCCGTTTTCTTTGCCGAGAGGCATGCCCTGGTTTTATGGCTACGTCGCGCTCTGAATTGAGCCTGCGGATGAGTGTCTTAACCGGCTGATTTTTGTTCAGAATCGGCGCATTTCGCCGCTCTAAACATTTACCTGATGCAGCAGCGCAGTCTATACTGCCGCCCCCGAGTCGCTGCGGACTTTCGGCAAGAGTCAGCAGGGGATTCGGACAAAGGACAACAGCCTTGCGGTGGCCGTATTTTCGGCTCTTTGCCGGGGGGCAAATTAGACGGACAACTCTCGCCGGGAAAGACGTTTCGTACCAATATGAAGCTGACCATTGAACGCGCCGCCCTGCTGAAATCGCTGGCACATGTACAGAGCGTCGTTGAACGCCGCAATACCATCCCGATCCTGTCAAATGTTCTGTTGGAAGCCGGTGACGGCAAGTTGTCTTTGACGGCGACCGACATGGATCTGACCATCGTAGACGAGGTTGAGGCCGCCGTCGGCGAGCCTGGCGCGACAACAGCGCCGGCCCATACCTTTTACGACATTGTGCGTAAGCTGCCAGACGGTGCGCAGGTCGAGGTGACCGCAGGGGGCGATGCGTCGCAGATGACCTTGAAAGCCGGTCGCTCGACCTTCACGTTGGCCACCCTGCCCAAGGAAGACTTTCCGGCCGGTGGTGACGCCGAACTGCCGCAGGGTTTTGCGCTGCAGGCAGGCGAACTGCGCAATCTGATCGACCGGACCCGTTTCGCGATTTCAACCGAGGAAACGCGTTATTACCTTAACGGGATCTACGTGCATGCCACGGAATCCGAAGGTGTCGACGTGTTGCGCGCGGTGGCGACAGACGGTCACCGGCTGGCCCGCTTCGAGATGCCGCTACCGGCTGGCGCGGCCAATATGCCGGGCGTCATCGTGCCACGGAAAACCGTGGGCGAGCTGCGTAAGCTGATCGACGAACGTGACGAGGCTATCGAGGTGGCTTTGTCGGAGACCAAGGTGCGCTTCGCTTTCGGTCCGACTGTGCTGACCTCGAAACTGATCGACGGCACTTTCCCGGACTATGAGCGGGTAATTCCCTCTTCGAACGACAAGATGCTGCAGGTCGACTGTAAAGCTTTTGCCCAGGCTGTGGATCGTGTCTCCACCATCTCGACCGAAAAGTCACGAGCGGTGAAAATGGCGCTGAATGGCAGTGCTATGACCCTATCGGCGACCAGCCCGGAAAACGGTAGCGCGGTGGAGGAGATCGAGGTCGATTATGGTGGCGACGCCATCGAGATCGGCTTCAATTCCCGTTATCTCCTGGATATTGCGATGCAGATCGAGGGAGACAGTGCCGTTTTTGCCATGGCGGATGCTGCTTCGCCAACGATCGTACAGGATGTCAAGGACGCGAGCGCGCTCTACGTCCTGATGCCGATGCGTGTCTAACAAACGTCTCGGTCCACTTTAAAAGGCCCGGATCGGGATTACCCGGATTCGGGCCGTTCCCTGCGTGAGTTCGAAGAAGCCGCGCACTCTTAGCATGGCGATCGCTAATCAGAAGGATCACATGGCCCCTGACTTGGCCTCTGACATTTTGCAGGATTCGGTTCGACAGGGACCGGTGTGTGCCTGGGATGCAGCGCTGGCTCCCAATGGTCGCCGCGCGGTGGATTCGATGATCGGCAACAGTCTGTGGCTTTCCCGTCTGACGTTGACAGGATTCCGCAGCTATCAGGCGGCGAGTCTTGTCGTGACGCCCGGACCGGTGATTTTGACCGGGGCGAATGGTGCCGGAAAGACCAATCTGCTCGAAGCGATCTCCTTTCTGTCGCCAGGCCGGGGTTTGCGGTCTGCTAAACTGTCGGAGATCGCCCAGAGAAAACCCGGTGCGAATGAGTCCGATGGGCGGGATCCGGGCCAGACGAACTGGGCTGTCGCCGCCGAAATCGAGACTCCCGATGGTTCGCGCGCCGTTGGAACTGGCCGCGATGTATCCGCTGGTAACGGTGGATCTCTCCGCGAACGGCGGCTGGTGAAGATTGACGGTGAATTCGTGCGCGGACAGCAGGCGCTGAGCGAGATCCTGTCTGTTGTTTGGCTCACGCCACAGATGGACGGCCTGTTTCGGGAGTCTGCCTCTGGCAGGCGGCGTTTTCTTGACCGGCTGACCTATGGCTTTGATCCGGAACATGCGGGCCGGATCTCCGCTTATGAGCATGCGATGCGCGAGCGATCGCGGCTTCTGAAAAGCGGTCGCGCCGACAATGCCTGGCTGGCTTCGTTGGAAGATACGATGGCGCGTTACGGCGTCGCAATTGCCGCCGCGCGGCGGGCCTTTCTGGAGCGGCTCGCCCGTTCAGGCGCGGCGGCGGTCAGTGCTTTTCCTCAGGCGCGGCTGGCACTTGCCGGCGACCTGGAGGCTCAGCTTGAAGGTCAACCAGCCTTGGCTGTGGAAGACTCTCTGCGCGATCTGCTGGCGGCTGGGCGGGGACGCGACGCGGAAACGGGTGGAGCGTCAGTCGGACCCCATCGCAGTGATCTTGTTGTGCATCATGTGGCTAAAGATATGCCGGCGGCTCTTTGCTCAACGGGCGAGCAGAAAGCGCTGCTCATCTCCATGGTGCTGGCTCATGCGCGACTGGTTACTTTAGATCGCGGTGCGCCACCGTTGTTATTGCTGGATGAAGTGGCGGCCCATCTGGATGTCACGCGGCGCGCGGCTCTTTACGACGAAATCTTGGCGCTGGGAGCGCAGGCCTGGCTGACGGGAACCGAAAGCTCGGTGTTCCTGGAGCTGGCGGAACAGGCGCAGTTTTTCTCTGTGCAGGATGGTGAGATCGCACTTTGCGACGCGCCCCGGCATCAGGATCAAGCTGGGCAAATCAGTGGAAGTTGAGAGATATGACGGATAACGGTGACAACGAAATCGCCGGTGGTAACGCCGAGTATGGTGCGGACTCCATCAAGGTGCTTCGCGGCCTGGAAGCGGTGCGCAAGCGACCGGGCATGTATATCGGCGACACCGACGACGGCTCGGGCCTTCACCATATGGTCTATGAGGTGGTCGACAATTCCATCGACGAGGCCCTCGCCGGACACTGCGACACGGTCGATGTGATCCTGAATGGCGACGGGTCCGTCTCGGTACAGGATAACGGCCGCGGCATTCCGGTCGACATCCATCCGGAGGAAGGCGTTTCCGCGGCAGAGGTCATCATGACCCAGCTTCATGCCGGCGGGAAGTTCGACCAGAACTCCTACAAGGTCTCCGGCGGGCTGCACGGGGTCGGCGTTTCCGTGGTCAATGCACTGTCCGAATGGCTCGAGCTGACCATCTGGCGCGAGGGCAAAGAACACAAGATGCGGTTCCTCGACGGCGAAGCGGAAGCACCGCTTGAGGTCGTGGCTGAAAACGTCGAGCGCAGCGGCACGCGGATCACCTTCTTCCCCTCCAAGCAAACCTTCACCATGACGGAGTTCGATCTTCCGACCCTGGAACATCGTCTGCGTGAGCTGGCATTCCTGAATTCCGGCGTGCGTCTGAAGCTGACGGACAACCGACACGCGGAGCCGGTCGAGCATGATCTGCATTACGAAGGCGGTCTCGAGGCCTTCGTGAACTATCTGGACCGGACCAAATCGCCGCTGTTCGAGCCGCCGGTCGTGATGTCAGCGGAACGCGACGGCGTGACGGTGGAGGTCGCCCTGCAGTGGACGGATAGCTATCACGAGACCGTTCTCTGTTTTACCAATAACATTCCGCAGCGCGACGGCGGGACTCATCTGGCCGGTTTCCGAGCTGCTCTGACCCGGCAGATCAACGCCTACGCGACCTCGTCCGGAATCGCCAAAAAGGAAAAAGTGAACCTGACCGGGGATGATTCCCGCGAGGGTCTGACCTGCGTCCTTTCGGTCAAGGTGCCGGATCCGAAGTTTTCGAGTCAGACCAAGGACAAGTTGGTGTCCTCAGAGGTGCGGCCTATTGTTGAAGGCGTGGTTAACGACCGGCTGAGTCAGTATTTCGAGGAGCACCCGGCGGAGGCCAAGCGCGTGGTCTCCAAGGTGGTTGAGGCCGCCGCTGCACGCGAGGCGGCGCGCAAAGCGCGCGAGCTGACCCGGCGGAAGGGCGCGCTGGACGTTGCTTCTTTGCCTGGCAAACTTGCGGACTGCCAGGAACGCGATCCGGCACTTTCCGAACTCTTTATCGTCGAGGGCGATTCGGCCGGCGGCTCAGCCAAGCAGGGCCGCGATCGGAAGTTCCAGGCCATCTTGCCTCTGCGCGGCAAGATCCTGAACGTCGAGCGGGCCCGGTTCGACAAGATGCTCTCGTCGCAGGAAATCGGCACTCTGATTACGGCTTTGGGAACCGGTATCGGGCGCGATGAGTTCAATATCGACAAACTGCGTTACCACAAGATCATCATCATGACCGACGCGGATGTCGACGGAAGCCACATCCGGACCCTGCTGTTGACCTTCTTCTACCGCCAAATGAGCGAAATTATTGAGCGCGGGCATCTATATATTGCGCAACCTCCCCTCTATAGTGCCAAAAAGGGCGATTCCCTGCGCTACCTGAAGGACGACCGGGAGATGGAGGCGCACCTGATCGAAAGCGGTTCGCGTGGCGGCACGCTGGTTACCGGCGGCGGCGCGCAGATCGCAGGCGCGGACTTGGAGGAACTGGTCCGTCGTGCGGTCCAGGCTAAGAACCTCATGGAGCCACTGATCCGCAAGGTCGGTAACAGCCTGATCGTCGAGCAGGCTGCGATCGCCGGGGCGCTTGGCCTTCAAATGGCTGACGATTCTGATGCTGCGGAGGCCGCGGCAGCAGCCGTCGCGGCTCGTTTGGATGAGCTTGCGCTCGACCTCGAACGCGGTTGGCAGGGTCATGCAAGCGAAGGCGGCGGACTTGTTTTCACCCGTCTGCTCCGTGGCCTCACGGAACGCCGCATCATCGACGCGGCGGTGTTGCGGTCTGTAGAGGCTCGGCATCTGGACGAGATGGCCGGCGACCTGCGTGATGTCTACCAGACGACCGGTGTGCTCAAAAGTAAGGACCGTGAGTATCCGATTTCAGGACCCTTGAGCCTGGCCGACGCGGTTTTCGAAATCGGACGAAAGGGCGTGAAATTCTCCCGCTACAAGGGGCTGGGCGAGATGAACCCCGAACAGCTGTGGGAAACAACCCTCGACCCCAACGTGAGAGCGCTGCTGCAGGTCAAAATCGCTCATAGCGACGATGCATCGGATATTTTTTCCACTTTAATGGGAGATATTGTTGAACCGCGGCGCGATTTCATTCAGTCTCATGCTCTAGAGGTGGCAAATCTCGATGTCTAATGTTCGGGAGACGGGACGTCGAGTTAGGGGCTGATTTGAGGAAACTCCGTTCAGGTAGTGAACAGGAGTAATCACAAACAGATTGTTTTTGCCACTTGGTTCAACTTATCGTAGGCCAAAGCCAGGCACTATGGTGTTGGGTGGTGTTTGGGATTGGATGTTACGGAAAGCAAAGGGAACGGCGAAAGACGATGGCAAGTGAAAAGGATGCACATATCGGCAGACGACTCTTGCAGGCCCGCGTTTCGCAAGGCTTGAGTCAGGATGACCTCGGTTCCATGGTGGGGGTGAGCTTTCAGCAGATTCAGAAGTACGAAAAGGGACTGAACAGAATCGGCAGTGGCCGGCTCTGGGATCTCAGCGTAGCGCTGAACGTTCCAATCGTGTATTTTTTCGAAGGGCTCGCAGATAAGGGTAAAACAGCAACTTCGGCTTCCGAGCTGGCGGATACCAGAGTGACGCACAGCATGGTCGAAGTAGCGCGGGCGTTCGGCGCCATCGAAGACAGCAACGTTAAGTCCTCATTCTTGCGATTGCTGAAGGCAACCAGCGGCAAAGTGTGACGCAGTCTTCGCTCTTTATTGCCCTGCTGCCGCTTTTGGCTGGCGGGCATGGGATAGCGTTATGTTTGGAGACTGGTGGATAGACGATATGGGAAAGTGGCGGGCGGCTGAGCTGCCCGGCGCAGAGGCTGAGTCTGCCGTTCCCATCGGCCCTGAACTCCGTGAACAGCAAACCGCTTATCGGCAGCTCGGACTGGTTAAGGCCTCCTTGACTCCGACCACCATTACCTTCCGCTGGGATATCTGGTACGCCGCACCGGAAGCGATCGATTCCATGATCGAATTTCTGGAGGTGGACAAACAGCCACGGCGGATCGTGCTCGACTTCTTCTATGGCGGCTGGGTCACTGAAACCTTTTACGTACCTTCTGCCGCCATCTCACGCATCCAGCAAACCACGTCTTTCCGCTTGGTCGAGTTGATCGATACGATCTTCGTGCAGGAGCAGAAGTTCGAAGCCATCGATCATAGTAGCGACGTTATTAAGCGCGGTTACGAGTACTTTGAAAAGACGGAACATCTGTTCGACGTTAGCGACGAACATGCGTTTAAATCTTTGTATTCAAAGACACTTGTTTACGCTGAAGGCGAAACGGAAGAGCTTTTCCTTCGCCTTCACGTTGGCCAGAACGCCGCCATTGCGCGCGTGACGCAGTCAAGCCTGCCCTATTCCCATGCTGTGTCTTCGGGCGTCGTTTCAAGGCCGAGCGGACGCTATGGGAAGATGGTTTCGGCCGCATACAACGGGGTTCTGCAAAAGCGAGAACCCCGGTTGCATCACGTCCGCGCCCTGTTTAGGCGCGAAAACAGCGAGCCATTCTGGGTGCCCTACCAGAGACTGCTCTATCCCAGTGAGCTCTCAGATGGCACGCCGGTTTTCATTTGCCTGTCCGATATAACCGAGGACGTTAATATCCCATTCCTACAGCCAAATCGGCCTGGCTCGATTCATGGGTCAAGTCTATAAGATCTTGCTGCGCCAGCCACATGATCCATGAGTTGATGGGTCTGCTCAGTTTGCTGGTTTCCATATACGCACCGCGCGCTTCCACATTGTGGTAGCCGTACTTTTGCGGAATACCCCGCTCCACCAGCCAGGCGTGGCCGAAACCCCAAATGAAGTCAGGCGCCCATTTTGCAAGCGCGAGCGCGAGTATCATCCTGGGCAAGATGCTTGAAAGCCCTTTGCCCCGGTAGCCGTTTGAGCCGCCTCGAAGCCAGATCTCTCCATGGTAACAGACCTTGCCGCTTATTCTTCTGGCCATTGGCGACTGGCAGAAATCCAAGTCATTCGTCGTTTCCAGCACCTCTTCGGTGGCGTAGGGCTCCAATAAGGCGTGTATCCGATGAGCAAGGGTTGTGTCGGAAAGGTCGTCGCATCTTACGGCTTGAACATGCACAACCTCACCGCCTCCATTCCTGCCTTCTATCCAAAAGGCGTTCTGCGCGCCCACGTCTGTATATTCCGGATGAAATGGCGCGAAAGGAACAGGCTTACCGGGCAGACGCTTGCTTAAGTAACAGAGTTCATCGAAATCGCTCTTAATCGCTAAAGAAATGCCCTGCGATCTCGCGAAGGCATCGATATCGGTGATGTAGCGCGATACCTGTAGATAGTCGATCTGATGTATTGACATGTTTTCTCCTCCTCAACTTTAGATAGGATTTTAGATGCATTTATAATTCCGTTCCGGTGGTATAGACTTACCCATTTGGGCAAACATTCCTTTAACGAATGAGTAAGTAATTGCGCGGGGTCCTTGCGTGGCGGTGCGCGGACGGACGGCCAATCGTTTGCAGTCTTACGTATTGGGGTGGTGTCAGCCATAAAACGGCCATAGTTTCCGGCTTCAAGGACCCTGCGGGAGCCCGATTTCCGGTTGGCGCAGGATGCCGGCACCGAAAATGGGCGTGCGGGGCTCGGGATCGCTGGCGGTGACGGCGGCGATGCTATAAAAGCGGCGATATGGCGCGAGGAAGCAAAAAAAGCGTGACAAAACCAAAGAGCGGCACGAAGAGCCGTACTGGTGCCACGAAGCCTGCTGGTAAAGGAAAGGTCAGTCGCAAGGCAGCGCCAAGGCGCAAGACGTCCCGGCACTGGGGCTTGCGATTGGTCTCCTGGAGTCTGATTCTTGCGATCTGGGCGGGGGTTGCTTTGACCGCTGTGGTCGGTTGGTATGCCTATGACCTGCCCGATGTGGATTCCATAGAGCAAATGACCCGCCGCCCCTCGATCCGCCTGGTTTCGGCGGACGGGGTTCAATTGGCATCTTATGGCGATTTCTATGGCGAACCGATCACGGTTGCCGATTTGCCGCCGCACCTGCCTCAGGCCATCCTCGCGATCGAAGACCGGCGCTTCTATGACCACTTTGGTCTGGATGTTTGGGGTATCGCGCGGGCCATGGTCACCAATATTCGCCGCGGTCGTTTCGTCCAGGGCGGTTCGACCGTGACTCAGCAGTTGGCGAAGAACCTCTTTTTGTCGCCGGAGCGGACTCTGAAGCGCAAGATTCAGGAGGCGCTGCTGGCCATCCGGCTCGAACAGCGTTTCACCAAGGACCAGATCCTCTCGCTCTATATGAACCGTGTTTTTCTCGGTACGGGCAGCTACGGCTTCGATGCGGCTGCGCGGCAGTATTTCGGCAAACCGGCGAGCAAAGTCACGCTTTACGAAGCGGCACTTTTGGCCGGGCTTCTGAAAGCGCCATCGCGCTATAACCCGGCGCGTGATACTGCCCGGGCCGACAGCCGGACGGCTCTGGTGCTTCGGGCCATGGTCGAAGCCGGTTTCATCACCGATGCGCGGGCCAAGGAAGCCCTGCAAGCTAAGGCGCGGGGGCGCCCGCGCGCCGGGCGTCAGGCCCGTTACTTCGCAGACTGGATCATGCGCCAGGTTACGGGATACGTGGGAGCTGTCGACGATGATCTGACGATCATTACAACGCTCAATATGCATACACAAAAGGCGGCGGAAAAAGAGTTGCGGAGGCTGCTCGACGAGGATGGTGAAGCGGGATCCGTCACCCAGGGGGCAATCATGGTCTTGTCGCCCAACGGCGCCATCCGCGCGATGGTGGGAGGCCGCGACTATGTTTCGAGTCAGTTCAATCGCTCGACCCAGGCGCTCCGGCAACCAGGCTCTGCTTTTAAACCTTTCGTTTTCCTGGCTGGTCTGGAACATGGTCTCACTCCCGACAGCCGCATGAACGATGCTCCGCTTCGTGTAGAGGGTTGGGCGCCGCGTAACTACGACGGCCGTTATTACGGCGATGTCACTCTGCGCGAAGCAATGGCGCGGTCGATGAATTCAGTTGCGGTGCAGATCTCCGAGCGAAGTGGCCGCGAAAATGTTGCTGAAGTCGCGCGGCGTTTGGGCATCTCCTCCAAACTCGATACCTCGGCAAGCATTGCACTTGGTACGTCTGAAGTGACCCTGCTGGATTTGACTGGCGCCTACGCGGCCCTCGCCAACGGCGGCCGTGGTGTCTGGCCATTCGGTATCGAGGAGGTCCGCGGGCGCGGTGGCAAGCTTCTGTTCAGGCGGGATGGCGGCGGGACCGGGCGGGTCATCGCCAGGGAACGGCTTTTGATGATGAACGATATGCTCTCGTCTGTGGTCGCCTGGGGAACCGGCAAAGGGGCGCAAATTGACCGGCGCGTTGCTGGCAAAACCGGTACCAGCCAGGATTTCCGCGACGCTTGGTTCGTCGGATACACAGGCGATCTTGTCGCTGGCGTCTGGATGGGCAACGATAACGGGGCACCGATGAACAAGGTGACCGGCGGCAGTCTGCCCGCGAAACTATGGCAACGGGTCATGACCCAAGCGCTTGAAGGTGTGACGCCGCAAGGCCTGCCCGGAGCAGGGCCTCTTACCGCGCCGGACGACGCCATCGCCGCGGTGGAAAACAAACTTGAGGACGGCGCCGAAGCCGTCGAGAAAAGCGATGGCGGCTTTATTGGCCGCATCCTTCGCAACCTCGGCGTTCCAGCGTCCTCCGACAAGCCGAAGGAGCAGCCGAATTGGGAGCCCTTCAAGAACGACCGGGATGATCGCTAACGACAGCGGACGCCGCATTGTCATCACCCTGAGCACCGGCGAGTTCCTCGCCGAACAGGAATAGAAAACTCAAAAGCCCCCCGACTGACACTGAAGCGATAGCAAACATCATGCCGAGTGCGGTTCCATCGCCGCTATGGCCAACCGCGATGCCGACGCCGGCCGCAACGGTCATCTGAGTGAAGCCCAATAGCGCGGAAGCGGCACCAGCCATCTGCGGAAAGGGGCCGATGGCCGACGCCATGGCATTCGGCATGGCGAGGCCTGTTCCGATAAGGAATACAAAGGTCGGCACGATAATGGAGAGGACGTTGAGTTGTCCTGAGAGCGCGAGTGCGATTCCGATTGCACCGCCAATGCACTGGAAAGACGTGCCGATCGAAATCAAGCGCCGTGCGCCTGCTGCTTGAGTGAACCGTCCCGAGGCGAAGGCGCCCACCATATAACCGATAACAACCGCGGTAAAACAGAGGCCATAACTGCTTGGCGACAGGCCGAGCGTTTCGATCAATACGAAAGACGAGCCCGAAATGAACGAGAAGATCCCCGAATAGGAAAAGGTGCAGATCAAAACGCAAGCGATGAAATGGCGATTCCGGACCAGCACGAGATAATTTGAGATCAGCTTCCGCGGCTGCGTTGCCGTCGGGTTGCGATGATTGTTGGTCTCCGGCAGAAGTGCGAAGATTCCCGCAAATGCTATGACGCCGAAAACACCCAGCGCCACAAAGCCAGCCCGCCAGCCAAAGCCGATCTCTAGGTAACCGCCGATAATCGGGCCAATTGCCGGGGCGACTGATACGGCGGTCGCCATGTAGGATAGAACCCTTGCTGAGCGGTCACGGCCGAAGACATCCCGGACCACTGCACGCCCCACCACCGGTCCGGCGCAGGCGCCGAGTGCCTGAAAGAAGCGCGCCACAATCAGCTCTTCGATCGTTCCTGCCAGGCCGCAGGCCACGGTCGCTGCGAGATAGATCAGCATAGCAATCAACAGGACCGGTCGCCGGCCGTAACGATCGGACAATGGACCATAGATCAACTGACTGACGGCAAAACCGACCAGGAAGACCGACAGCGTCAACTGAACGTCCGAGGTTCCCGCGCCGAGCGCAACGCCGATGGCTGGCAGAGAGGGCAGATAGAGGTCGGTCGAGATCGGCCCGAGAGCGACCACCATCGTGAGAAAGGCGACGACAGACAACTGTTCCGCGCGATGGCGCTGCGAAGCGACGGACATGGACCTCGAATCTCGGAAGAAGTGGACCTTTACGGACTTGCTATCCCGAAGGTTATAGTCGTTAACGCGTGCCAGCGAAAGTCTAGCGGGAAAGAAAACTCTTTTTGCAACGCCTGCGGGCGGTCACTTCTTAATGAGCAGGGAAGCGCTGTGTCCGAAAGCTGGATGTCCGCCGACGCCTTTGGCCGGTCTTTGAGAGGACTGGGGGTTAATCTCCTGGTGCCCAAGATTATGCCGGTGTTGGAATTCGCCACCGAGGTTTTGAGCCTTGAGGCTGTTTATAGCGATGACGATTTCGCTGTTCTGCGTCATGGCGATCACAGTTGGATGCTTCATGCCGACCACACCTATCACGCGCACCCTTTGCTTGCCCTGACCGGTGATGGGGCTCTGCGCGGCGTTGGGCTTGAGTTGCGGGTTTACGGTGTCGATCCTGATTTGGCGGAGGGGCGCGCCAGGGAGCGGGGCTACGTGGTGATGGCAGAAACCCGCGACAAACCGCATGGGCTGCGCGAGTGTTACCTGGCCGACCCGGCGGGCTATATTTGGGTGCCCGGAATTGCCACCTAACTCGATTCCGATCGAGACCGCTATCTGGACATCTCTGTCATGGATGCCCGTGAAGCCTCGGCGTGAAAACGTTTTCATCCGTATCGTAACAGAGAATTGCCGTTCCGGCTGAGCCAGGCCTTGGCCCAGCCGACATCTTCCGTCATTTGCCGGGTCAACTTCCAGAAGGCCGGTCCGTGGTTCATCTCGCGTAAATGAGCGACTTCGTGGGCCACCACATAGTCTAAAACCAGCTCTGGCGCGAATATCAGGCGCCAGGAGAAGTTCAGGTTGCCGCTGGAACTGCAGCTTCCCCAGCGGCTTTTGGTATCGCGGAGCGAAATGCGCGCGATCCGCAAGCCTTGAGATTCTGCTTTGGCCCGTGCACGGGTCGTGATTTCCCGGCGCGCTTCCGACTTTAAAAAGTCGGTGACGCGTCTTGGCAGATGTTCGGCAAAGCCGGAAACCCAGATGACCTCTTCTTCGCGCCAGACGCCGCGCCGCGCCTCTGGGGCATGCCGAATCGTTAGGGTCTCATCCAAGAGAGGAATTTCAGTACCGTCCCCGAAGGCGACTCTCGGCGGCTGAACCGATAGCCGCTGAAGAATCCAACCGCGGTTTCGCTCGGCGAAGGCCAGTCCTTCCTGTAACGCAACCCGTTCCGGTAGGACCAATTTAACGCCCGTACCGTCAGCCGAGATGCGCAGAGTGATTCGCCGCGCTCGCGCATGCCGGCGAACCTCCAAAGGAATTTGCCGGTCATCAAACCGCAAGATATGGGGGTCGATGACGTTTTGCATCATCGATTTTGTATATCTCTTAGCTGCGCAGGGCAAGTGACCCTTATCTTTCAGCAGCGTTGTGAGCGCACCAAGCGACCACTAAAATCAGGCACTGTGCCGATCCCTAGCGGTTCTTAAGCTCTAACCGCGGGCGTGACCTCGGTCATCGCCGCCTCTTGCGCCAAAATGGCCGTTTTTCGATCCCTGCCCCAGCGGTATCCGCCGAGCGTGCCGTCCTCCCGAATCACCCGATGGCAAGGCACCAGCAAGGCGACAGGGTTTCGGGCACAGGCATTGGCGACCGCCCGCTGGCTTCGGCTCAAACCCAGGGCCTCGGCAACTTCCGAATAACTGCGGGTCTCACCTAGCGGAATCGCCAGTAATTCCTGCCACACGCGGCGTTGGAAGGCTGTGGCGTGTACATCTAGCGGCAGATCGATCTGAGGTAACTCTCCCGCGAGATATCCGGCGACGCTCTCTACTGCGGGCCCTATGGTTTCTTCGTCGCGAAAGATCTCTTCGGCACGCGGAAATTCTTGGCGCAGCTGCTCTTCCAGCTCTTGCTCGGTCTCCCCTAGACAGACGAAGCAGACGCCCTTTTTGGTCGCCGCAACCAGGAGCCAGCCCCGTGCAGAGTCTACAATGCTATAGGCAATCCGCGCGCCTGCGCCGCCTTTGGCGTAAGAGGCCGGCGTCATGCCAAGTTGCCGCTGTGCGGATTCATACACCCGGCTGGAAGAGCCATAGCCCGCGCCGTAAGTGGCACCAGCGACGGACTCGCCGTTCTTAAGTTCGTCGCGGAATCGCTTGCTGCGCCGGGCGGCGGCATAGTCACGCGGGCTTACGCCCGTGATCCTCTTGAAAACACGCTGCAGGTGCCAGGGGCTGAGACCGACCTGCCGCGCGAGTTCGTCCAGCGTGATGCGCTCCCCTTCGCGAGCTGCGATATAGGCGCAAGCCTCACGAACCAGGGCGACCTGGGCGCTGCTGGGAGAAGGGGACATTCAGTTTCCTTATTTCGTCACGAGCATATTAGCGCGATCTATCTCATTGCGCGCGTCTGCTTCTATCCGAAGCTTGCGCCTCAAGCCGATCCGCATGTGCGGCCTGCGATCGGTCTCTCAGAAAAATGGGGCGCGGTCGGCGATACCGGAGATGGAAAAGCGGCGTAAAACCTGGGCTCAGGCTGGATTCGCGGGACTTGCAAAAAAAGTGTAATAATTTCGTAACGAAAGCGTTAATATTCGGAAATGAAAACGTTAACAATCGCGTAACAAAATAAACATGACCCACCGTTAGGGTCGCGCGGTCCGAAACACCGCCGAGGGGCGGGAGTCACGGCGCATTCTCTAGGGAGACATTACATGAAATTGAAACAGCACATCATCGCGCTCGCCGCCGCGGCCGCGATCGGCGGGTCCGCAAGCGCAAGCTTCGCAGCGACCGAAATTCAGTGGTGGCACGCCATGGGCGGTCGCCTGGGCGAAGTCGTGAACGAAATCGCCGCGGACTACAATGCCAGCCAGTCCGAGTACAAGCTGGTCGCCACCTACAAAGGCGGCTACGAAGACACCATGACGGCAGGTATCGCAGCCTTCCGCGCGAAAAACGCACCGCACATCATTCAGGTGTTCGATGCTGGCGCGGCGACCATCATCAACGCTAAAGGCGCGGTCTACCCTGTTGCCGACCTCCTGAAAGAGCATGGTGTCGGTTTCAACAGCGCCGACTATATCTCTGGCGTGCGTTACTTCTACGCCGACTCAGACGACAAGATGATCGGCCTTCCCTTCAACAGCTCCACCCCGCTCCTCTACTACAACAAAGCTGCGCTTGAGAAAGCTGGTGTTGATGCCCCCAAGACCTGGGAAGAGTTCGAAGCGATCGCGCCGAAGCTGAAAGAAGCCGGCTACGTCGCTCTGGCGCAGAGCCACAGCCCCTGGATCTTCTCCGAGAATTTCCACAGCCGTCACAACATTCAGTTGGCTTCCGCCAACAACGGTTACGACAGCACCGATGCCAAGATCATGTACAACAACGAACACATGATTATGCATTGGACCAAGGTTAAGGATTGGCTCGATAAAGGCTGGTATGGCTACTACGGCAAGGCCTGGGGCGACAATCAGGACGCCTTCGTGCAGGGAAAAGCTGCCATGTGGCTCGGTTCTTCCGGCTCTTTCGGTGGCCTGAAAAAGAGCGCGCAGTTTGAGTTCGGCACCACCTACCTGCCGTACTGGAAGAGCATCATCGCCGAGCCCAAAGGCACCTTCATCGGTGGTGCGGCTCTCTTCTCCTTTGCCGGCCACTCGGACGAGGAATACAAGGGCGTTGCAAACTTCTTCGAGTATCTGACCAGCCCGAAGTCCCAGTTCTCCTGGCATAAGGAAACCGGTTACGTTCCGATCACGACCGCGGCTTACGACCTGGCCAAGGAATCCGGTTACTACAAAGATACCCCGGATGCCGAAGTAGGTATTCTGCAGCTCAGCCAGCCTGGCGGCGAATGGACCAAAGGTTATCGCCTCGGATACTACGTGCAGATCCGCGAAGCGATGTACAAAGCCTACGAAAACATCCTGACCGGCAATAGCTCCGTCGAGGACGCCTTTGCCGAGATGGAAAAGGAAAGCAACGCTCTGCTTGAGCGTTTCCACGACACCTATAACTGATCTAGGCTGTCGTACAGGCGGCGGGTTCTGCCTGCCGCCTGTTTGCCTGTCCGCGTTTTCTCCTTAAGGTCGTTGCTATGAAACGGGTGCAATTCGAACGCAGCACGGTGCCGTATTTTTTCATTGCACCTCAGATTCTGATTATTGCCGTATTTTTTCTTTGGCCTGCGGCTCAGGCCATTTACCAGTCCTTCTTGCTTGAGGACGCCTTCGGAATTTCCAAGCAGTTTGTCTGGTTCCGGAACTACGAAGATACGATTCTCAATGCCGCCTGGCTGCAGTCGGCTGGCTTCACGGTTATCTTTTCCACGTTAGTGACCTTTTTTTCCCTCGCGATAGCGTTGTTGCTCGCGGTGCGCGCCAACGAGGTGCTGCATGGCTCGAGCAGTTACAAAACCATGCTGATGTGGGCCTATGCGGTGGCGCCGCCCGTGGCCGGTTTGATGGGCAACCTCATGTTCAACCCCTTCGTCGGCGACCTCTATGCCGCACTGAATGTCATGGGGTGGGACTTCAATCAGAAACTGGATGCCTTCGACGCCAGCTTCGTGGTCATTCTGATCTCTGTTTGGAAACAGGTCAGCGTCAATTTCATCTTCTTCCTCTCCGGCCTACAGGGCATTCCCAAGGGTGTGATGGAGGCGGCGACGCTGGATTGCCGCTCGCCCGAGAAACGCTTTTGGACCATCACCTTCCCGCTGCTTGCGCCGACGACTTTCTTCTTGATGGTCATCAACATCACTTACGCCTTCTTTGAGACCTTTGGGATCATCGACACCACAACGCGCGGCGCGCCTGGCGGTGCCACTAACACCTTGGTCTATAAGGTTTACACAGATGGCTTCCTGGGCGCTGATCTTGGCGGCAGCTCCGCCCAGTCGGTGATCCTGATGTTGATGGTGCTGGCGCTGACGGTGATTCAGTTCCGCTTTATCGAACGAAAAGTTCACTACTAGGCGCCGGGGGGAACACAGCATGAAAAATTCACCGTGGCGTAGTTTTTCGACACACCTCATCCTGATCTTTGGGATGATCTTCATGTCGGCGCCGGTCTACATCGCCTTCATGTCTTCCACGCATTCGGCTGAAACGCTCTTCAACGATGGCCTGCAGTATTGGTTCGGCGGGAACTTCTTCGAAACCTATTACGAGGTGCTTTTCGTCGAAGGCGGCGTGATGAAAAAGGTCACGGCCTCCCGGATGCTGATCAATTCGATGATTCTCGGGCTGGGCTTTGCCATCGGTAAGGTCGTGATCTCCATGACCGCGGCCTACGCGATCGTCTATTTCCGCTTTCGCCTCGCGGTGCCGCTTTTCTGGGTCATCTTCCTGACCCTGTTGCTACCGCTCGAGGTTCGCATCGTGCCTTCGTACGAGGTGGTTGCCGGTCTCGGATTGCTGAACACCCATACGGGTCTGATCGTGCCTCTGATCGCCTCGGCGACCGGGACCTTTTTCTTCCGGCAGTTTTTCAAGTCGGTGCCGGAAGAGTTGCTGGAGGCCGCGCGGCTCGACAATGCCGGGCCCATGCGCTTCCTCATCGATATCCTGGTGCCGCTGTCGAAGACCATGATCGCTGCCATCCTGATCATCATGTTCGTCGTGGGCTGGAATCAGTATCTCTGGCCGCTGATCATGACGACGGAAGAAACCAGCTACACAATCGTCATCGGTATCAAACAGATCTATCAGGTTCTGTCTGAAGGCGGCGAACTGCCGCAATTCCAAAAGGCCTTTGCCCTGACCATCCTGGCGACATTGCCGCCGGTTCTTGTGGTGCTGGTCTTTCAGAACTGGTTCGTTAAGGGCCTGGTGGAAAGCGAGAAATAAGCTATGTCGACTTTGACTCTCTCGGGCGTAAACAAGCGTTACGACAATGGCGCGCACGCCGTCCGCGGCGTGGATATGGAGATCAGCGATGGGGAGCTGATCGTCTTCGTGGGGCCCAGCGGCTGTGGTAAATCTACCCTGCTGCGGATGGTCGCCGGTCTGGAGACCATCACCGAAGGCGAGATGACCATCGATGGCAAGCGCATCAATGAGACCTCGCCGGCGGATCGCGACGTAGCCATGGTGTTCCAGAACTATGCGCTCTACCCGCATATGACTGTGTTTCGCAATATGGCCTATGGGCTTTCCAACCGTGGCATCGCGAAAGAGGAAATCGAGCGTAAGGTGCGCGAGACTTCTAAGATGCTGCGGATCGAGGACTTCCTGGAGCGCAAGCCCGCGCAGCTTTCCGGCGGTCAGCGGCAACGTGTCGCCATGGGGCGGGCTATCGTGCGCAGCCCGAAGCTGTTTCTCTTCGATGAACCGCTCAGCAACCTCGATGCCAAGCTACGCGTCCAGATGCGCATCGAAATCAAGAGGCTGCAGCGTGAACTCGGCGTGACGTCGATTTATGTGACTCACGACCAAACCGAAGCCATGACACTCGCCGACCGTCTTGCGGTCATCAACGAGGGACTGGTCGAACAGATGGGTTCCCCGATGGAGCTCTACAGCAATCCCAAAACCTTGTTTGTGGCGTCCTTCATTGGTTCGCCACACATCAATCTTCTGCCCGCTCGATATCAGAACGGCGCATTGCAAGTCGGTGAGACCGCGGTGTCCGGCTTCCAGGATTTGCCGCAGGATGTGCCACTGATGCTCGGTATCCGACCAGAGCACATTAGCCCACAGGAAGACGGTAACTTTGAGATCACGGTCGATCTGGTGGAGCAACTGGGGGCGGACAGTCTGATCTACGGTGCGGTCAGTGGTTTCAATGATGGTGAGACACACGAGATCTGTGTGCGGGCTGGAGAAGCCGCACAGCGTGCGCCAGGCGAGAAGATCAAATTGGGTTTCGCACCCGGCCGCGCCATGGTCTTCCGCCAGGATACTGGCGAGCGTCTTATCTAGAGTTACCCAACTGGCCCCGCCTCTGACGGGATCGCAGGTTCCTACTTCGGCTCAACCAATTCGGCTAGTGCGGTGGCTATGGTCTTCGAGTCGTCGTTGTGGGTGAAGTGCTTGACGTACTTTCCGTCTGGACCCATCAGGTAAAAGATTGAGGAATGGTCCATCAGATAATCCGACGATGAATCGTCTTCGGCCTTGGCATAGTAGACGCGGTACGCCTTGGCCGCTGCGGCAATCTGCTCGGGCGTGCCGGTCATGGCCACCATATCCGGCCGGAAGTGCTCCGCGTACTGCTTCATATTTTCGACCTTATCGCGCTCTGGATCGACCGTGATAAAGACCGGCGTAATCCGATCGGCCCTGGCCTTGTCGCTCTCCTCCAACTGGTCGATGGCCTGAGTCATGATACCGAGTGAGGCGGGGCAGATATCCGGGCAGTAGGTATAGCCGAAATAGATCAGCATATAATCCCCAAGGAAGTCGGCGTCGCTGCGCGCCTGGCCGAACTGATCCACCAATTCGAAGGGGCCGCCGATCAACGCTTCGCCACTGCTGCGGGTTTGGCCGCTTTGACTCTGTGGATTTAAAACGACCCAGGCTGCGGCACCTCCAAGCATCAGAATAAGGCCGAAGCCGAAAATCATGATCGCGCGAGCGATTGAGCTTTGAGGCATAAAAAGGCCCTTTCCTGGTACCGCTCGATCCGGCGCGGCCACATAGTTCTAAAACAGTCACAACAAACTTGCCGTCAGTTCCCTTGGTCTTGAATCCGGCCTAACGGACGAAACACCAGTTACCCGGCCTTGACCATGCCGAATCAGAGAACGAGCGTGACCTGGTTTTCTAAAGCACAAGCTGTGTCCAAATCGGCAGGATTGGCTCCTGCCGACTATGTGCGTTCTATGGTGAAATTCTTCAACTGAAAATGTGTCGCAACGCCGCAGCAGGGGCTTTAGAGCGATCTTTCATGTGACCGGAGAGCGTGGAGAATTGACGGATTCCACGCCAGACCGCAGGATCGCGTTATGTCCTGGTCCGCGAACCCGGGCGCCTACGGCGCCGCCGATCCCTTGTTTTTGCTGCTCGCCGCTTTGGCTCTGGAAGCTTATCTCGGCGGTCCTTGGATCGCCGAGCGTCGCTATCTGCAACCACGGCGGCCGGTGAACAAGTTGGTGATCGCGCTGGAGCGACGATTGAACCGGTCGGATCGCGGCGGCCTGGACCTGCTCCTGCGCGGCGCAGTGGTCGCCGTGTTTCTGTCTCTCGCGGCCCTCTTGTCAGGTTGGTTGGTCGAATGGCTTCTTCTGAACTATCCCTTTGCCTGGGTGTTCGAAATGATCTTCCTTGCCTTGATCCTTGGGCAACGCACGACCTGTCAGCACGCCTCCGCTGTCTCTTCCGCCCTTGCCGACGGCAGCGCTGTTCGGGCCCAGGAAGCCTTGCGACCTCTGGTGACCGGCCGCGTGCCCGAGGCATTGCTGGGCAGATTGGCGGGACCGGGGATCGTTGCGGCCGCTTTGGACGGTGTGGCGCGGGCCTTTGTATTCCAGGTGATCGCGCCTGTCTTTTGGTTCGTGCTTCTTGGCCTGCCAGGTGTCTTCTGGCAACAGACCGTCAGAGTAGCGGCCAGCTATCTCTCGGCCCGGCAGTTGCGGAACCGGGCTGCTGGATCGGACGCCCTGGCGACCAAAAGCGGCCTTGTGCGCGGAGATTTTGCCAGCACTCTCCTGCGCCTCGATATGGCGCTTTCCCTTCTTCCCATGCTAGTGGCGGCAACTCTGCTGACTTTAGCGGCGGCTTTCATTCCTGGCTGCAGCCCGCGTCTGGGCCTACGGCGTGCCTGGACGCAGCGGGGTAGCATTGCCGCGGTCATGGGAGGGCTGCTCGGCTTAGAGGCAACAACCGAAGCCGGACCCGGGAAAAGCAACATGGAGCGCTCCCAAATCGAGCGGGCTGTTGCCGTTTTCGCCGTTGGCTGTCTTCTCAACGCCGGCCTGGTCGCGATCCTGGTGTGGGTGCGTGTTCTCGCTGCTTGAGAACTATTGCTGCGTCGCCGTGGCGGCGCTCGGCAGGCTCATGCGCAGCTTATCGGCGTCAGGATTGGCGAAGCGCCGTTCGATTACGATAGCTTTCGGCGTGGCGCCTTTACCGTAGTAGGCCTCATTCCATTCCGTCCTGTCGAAGATCTTCGCACCTTCAAGAGCGCCACCGCCAAAGAGACCCACTGCCTTGGAAAAAGCATAGATATCCTGGTCGAAATTGGTTGTTGTCGAAGCTTCCAGGCCCGCGCCAATCGGTCCGACCGCGACACTGGCGTCAGCACCTAGTTTGAATTCGCTGCCGAGCAGCGAGTTGACGGCGCCGTCGTTCATCAGAGTAAAGACCACCTCCGAAACCTGGCCGCCGATCTGCAGGCCGATACTGCCGGCCGCGAGAGTGTAGAAGGCTGGAGAGCTCCAGGTTCCGTCGCTGCCACGGACTAGCAAAACGCCCGATCCTCCTTCGCCTCCAATGATAAACCCGCCTTTGACCAGTTCAGGAATGATCAGAACACCGTGGGACTGCTCGATAAAGGGTTTCAGCTTGAAGAAGTCGGGGTCCGACAACAGCCGCTCGATGGTGAAGCGAGATTCGGCGACCAGTTCTTCGGCCGGACTGGCGGCCTGGGCAATTCTGCCGTTCGCCATGACAAGGCCCACGGCGCAGAGGACCATCGCTGAAAGGAGTTGCCGGGCAACGCTGCGAAACAGGGACCGAGCCCGCAGCTTGGAAACAGCAAAGGCGTTCATCGATTGATCTCCGTAGAATTTGATCTTTGGCCGCTTCGAAATGAGAGGGCTCGGTGTTTCGGAATTGTCCGAATCGAGCCGTGCGGAAGAGAGTCTAGCATGGAGCAGGACTCGGCCGGAATGGCGTTTCGTGGGGAGGGTGCCGTTATTATGTCGGTGAAATCCAAGTCCTCAATCTCTCGGGGATTCCTTCATAGAACACCAGTCTGAGCGGGCATAATCTCTCCCCTTGCATCTGGGAAACGGAAGACGAGATTCAAGATGCCGGGCTGTGTCTTATCTGTGGGGCGGTGACCGGCTCTGTTTGTGTCTATGGCTGAGAGCCATCTGGGCAGCGCGACCCGATCCAGTCAAAAACGCTGCGTATGTGGGACGGAGCCTCCTTTGCGCGTGCTAAGACGTAGGCGCGGTCACTTACAACAGCCCGGTGACAGGCCGCCTGCAGCTGGCCGCTGTCCAGAAAACTGTCAACCAGGCCCCGCCAACCTAGCGCAATACCTTGTCCTTCTATCGCCCCCTGTAGGACCAGAGTGTAGTTACTAAAACTAATCTCTGTTTGGTCACGCATGTTATCCGTAACCCCGAGGGCGGTGAACCAGCTCCGCCAGTTATGCCAGGGAGCGTTAGGCGGGGCCGAAAGACTCAAGAGGGGCGCTTCCAACAGCTGATGCGGACGATTGAAGGGCCCGTAACGTGCCGCGAACGCTGGGCTGCAAACCGCTATAACTTCCTCTTGGAAAAGAATTTTACGTGCAGGTGACGGTTCCGGGTTGTCGGTCAGTGTGATCGATAGGTCGATAGCCAGGCCGTCACTCGTCTCGGTCTGCTGCGATGTGAGAACCTGCAGGTCGATGTCTTCGAAAGCACTCCTGAGCCGCGGCAGATGAGTCATCAACCAGTGGGACGCGAAGGCGAAGTCGGTCGAGATTCGGACCCTCTTGCGTTCCCCACGCGCCAGGATCCGCCGGAAGTTCCGATCAAGCTGATCGAAGGCACCGCGTGTGGCCTCCTCCAGTTGCCGACCGGCTTCGGTCAAGGTGATGCCCCGGTACCTGCGCACAAACAGCGGGGCGCCGACCACATCCTCCAGACGACGGATCTTCTGGCTTAAGGCTGGTTGAGTCAGCGCCAGTTCACCGGCGGCCCGCGTAAAGCTCTCATGCTTTGCGGCGACGTGAAAGGCATGAAGCTCAGTAATGTGCCCGTGGAGCATGATATAAATTTAATCGAAGTTACTTATCGAGAATAACCATCTTTACATAGTTCTATGCGAACTACACGATCACAAACATTAAAAATCTTATAGATAAACGAGCCATCCGATTGCCATGGTAAAGCATGTCGTTGGTTGGCGGTCTCGTGGGAGAGGACTGCGCCATGAACGCCCGGCCCAACATCTTGATTATCATGGTCGATCAGCTCAGCGGGAGCTTCTTTTCAGAGGGGCCGGCCGCATTCCTAAAGGTTCCTAACTTGCGGAAACTTTCCGCCGGCGCGGTGAATTTCTCGCGGACCTATTGCCCCAGCCCTCTTTGTTCGCCGTCGCGGGCCTCCTTTATGACAGGGTTACTGCCGTCCCGGACCGGTGTCTACGACAACGCGGCGGAGCTGCCCTCGACCTTGCCGACTTTTGCTCATCATCTGCGCAACGCCGGCTACAAGACGGTCCTGTCCGGTAAGATGCACTTTGTGGGCGCGGACCAGCTTCACGGCTTCGAAGAGCGCCTGACCACGGATATCTACCCTTCCGACTTCGGCTGGACGCCGGACTGGAGCAAGCCCGAGCAGCGCATCGACTGGTGGTATCACAATATGAGCTCGGTCACGGATGCCGGCGTCGCCGAGACCTCGAATCAGCTCGAATTCGACGATGAGGTTGCCTATCACGCCCGGCTTCGGCTCAGGCAGTTTGCACGGACCGACCGTAGCCAGCCCTTTTGTCTGACCGTCAGCTTCACACACCCGCACGACCCCTATGTCGCCCGGAAAAAGTACTGGGATCTCTATCCTGAAGACAGCCTGCCACCACTTGCCGTTCCCGCCATTCCCTATGAGGAGCAGGACTCGCACAGCCGACGTATCTTCGACGCCAACGACTACCGGAATTTCGAGATCACGGCGCAGAACGTTACGGACGCCCGCCGCGCCTACTTCGCCAACGTCAGTTATCTGGATGAAAAGATCGGCGAACTGATGGAGACTCTGGAAGCCTGCGGCCTGGCCGATGACACGATCGTGCTATTCTGTGCCGACCATGGGGATATGCTGGGTGAGCGGGGTCTCTGGTTCAAGATGAGCTTCTTCGAGGGTGCGAACCGGGTGCCGATGTTCCTCTATGCGCCGGGCCGCTTTCCGGCGCGCAATATCACGGAGCCGACCTCGACGTTGGATGTCTTGGCAACATTGGCCGACTTGGCCGGACTGGAGGTGGATGCCGAGACTGCTGGCGATGGCCGCAGCCTGCTGGGCCTGGCCCGTGGCGAGACGGCGCCTGCCCCGCCGGTCTATTCCGAATACGCAGCTGAGTCCTCGATCGATCCCATGGTGATGATCCGGCAGGACCAATGGAAGTTCAACTACTGCGAAGTCGACCCACCACAGCTCTTCGACCTAGAAGCGGATCCCCTGGAACTGACCAATCTGGCCGCGGATCCGGTTCATGCCGGTCTTGTCGCCGACCTTACCGCACGGGTTCATGCGCGCTGGGATATCGCGCGCTTCCGCGAAGATGTACGGCGCAGTCAGAAGCGCCGCCTGACCGTCTATGAGTCTCTACGGGCGGGGGATTACTTCCCTTGGGATTTCCAGCCAGTCCAGAAGGCGTCGGAGCGCTATATGCGGAATCACATGGATCTCAACGTGCTCGAGGCGCACGCGCGTTATCCCAGGATGACTGATTAGGCAGCTTGGACCGTTGTCGAAACGGTCCTAGTCCACACCCCCACCCGGCCGCTCATATGATACTTCCGTGGGAGGTCCGGTGGGGGTGTGGGCCGGAACCGTCGGAGACCCAAACCCCTAAAGTGCGGCTTTCGGCACCAGATTGATGTGCCCGATGCGCCAGACCACGTCCGGTTCGGGCGCGTGTGTGCCGGCAGTGCCGGTAATGTGGTCGAGGCGGGTCAGCGCGCAGTTGTCGATGGAAAAGCTCAGTGCGCGTTCCGGCTCCAGACTCAGTGCCAGCGCGATGGCTGCACGGATTGTCCCGCCGTGGGTGACCGCAACGATGTCGCGCCCGGCATGCTCCGCTGAAAGGCGTTGGATCACCCGGCTTGTGCGCTGATAGAGGTCGATGAAGCTCTCGCCGCCCGGGGGCGCTTCCGAGGCCGGGGCGAGCCAGAAGCGGTGCCAATCGCCCGCCTTTTGTGCGGCCAGCTCCACGTTGGTCATACCTTGCCATTCGCCGAAATGCTGCTCGGCAAAGTCCTGTTCGATCAGAGGATCTGGAACCTTGTGATCTTCGATCTGCTCCACGATCGCTGCGGCGGTCTGGTGCGTGCGCTTCAAGTGGCTTGTCACCCAGACCGCGTCTCGCGGCATCAGTTTGCCGAGCCGGGCAAAGGTTTCGGTGTCGGAACAATCGCAATTGAAATCGTCCTGACCGTAGATTCTGCCATTGTTTTCGGTCACCGGAGCGTGGCGGACCCACCACCAGCGTGTCGTTTTGCTCATTGAAGTCTGCTCATAGTAATGCAGTGATGGCCGCGAGGGCGGCGATCTCTCCCACCTGCTCGGCGGCGCCAAGGACATCGCCCGTATAGCCGCCGATCTGCCGGCGCGCAAGCCAAGCTATCACGATGATTCCGATGCCTGCTGCGATCGCTGTCGTAATGCCTGCAGCCGGACCCAAGCAAAGCAGCGTCAGGACAAGACTGAGAAGCAAAGCCAGACCGGCAGTCTTGCCGTCGGCCCGGTCCGCGCGCGCCGCGAGTCCGTCGCCCCGGGCCAGCGGTAGCGCTGCCATCACCGATGGCAGTAAGCCCCGGCCGAGCGTATTGGCGGCGATCAACGCAGCTATGATTTCCCAGGAACTTGGCGCGCTTTCGACTAATTCGGCAATGAGCACGACCCGTAGAATGAGCGAAAATCCGATGGCGATGACGCCATAGCTGCCGATCCGGCTGTCGCGCATGATCTCCAGCTTCCGGGCCTTGGTAAGACCGCCGCCGAAACCATCGGCGACATCGGCGAGACCGTCTTCGTGCAGAGCGCCGGTCAGCAGAATGCTTGTCATCAAAGCCGCTGCGGCGGCGGCCAAGGGCGCTAGTCCAACCGCCAGCACAGCCAAAAGGACGACTGCGCTTGCGAGACCGACGACTACGCCGACGATCGGCATCATGGCGGCGGCCTGGGCGAGGCGCCGTTCCGTATTGCCCAGTTTCACGGGGATACGAGTCATGAAGACCAGACAGAGTTTGAGATCGTTCAGCAACCGTCTACTCTAGAACGCGGGGTTTCGGCGATAACTGGCACGTTTGCCGGCCAGTACATAACATGGAAGGGCTCTTTGCCGTTATAAGACGGTTGCTTCGAGGGGCATAGTGTCTATAAGCCCTTGCCAGACATTGTCGATGTGCCAGGTCTTTTCATGAGGAATATCCCATGAGCGAGAAAGCGGTAGTTGCCAGCTTCGATGAGATCCGCAGCCTGATGCAGGAATTGCCGGGCCCCGATACCTCGGCGGCGGACGAAGCCCGCGCGCGCCAGGCGGAGTTGACCAAACCGGCCGGTTCTCTTGGACGCTTGGAAGAGATCGCAGAGTGGCTGGCAACCTGGCAGGGGCGTCATCCCGCTGCTGTAGAGCGCCCCTACACGGCTGTCTTTGCCGCCAACCATGGCATCGCGGCACGCGGCGTATCCGCCTATCCCGCGGAAGTGACCAAGCAGATGGTGGCCAACTTCATCCACGGCGGCGCGGCGGTCAATCAGCTCTGTGCGCTCGGCGACGCCGACCTGCGGGTTTACGAAATGGCCCTGGATGAGCCCACCGCCGACTTCAGCGAAGCGCCTGCCATGTCCGAAGAGGACTGCGTGCGCGCCATGGCCTACGGCATGATGGCTGTGGAAGACAGTATCGATGTGCTGGCCTTGGGCGAAATGGGCATCGGCAATACGACTTCGGCGGCGGCACTCTGCACTGCCCTCTTCGGCGGCACAGCCTCCGATTGGACCGGTCGCGGCACTGGCATCGATGACTCGACCTTAAGCCGCAAGATCGAGCTGATCGATCAGGCAATGGCGCGCCACGGACAGACCATGTCCGAAAACCCTCTTGAAGCTCTGCGTTGCGTCGGTGGGCTGGAGCTGTCGGCCATCGCTGGCGCGGTCCTGGCAGCGCGTATGGCGCGGACGCCGGTTCTTTTGGACGGCTTTGCCTGTACGGCTGCTGCCGCTGTGCTATACGCCATCGATCCCCGGGCTCTGGACCACTGCATGGTGGCGCATCGCTCGGTTGAGCCAGGTCATCAGCGCTTGCTCGACGTCATCGGCAAAACTGCGCTGTTCGATTTCGGTATGCGCCTGGGCGAAGCATCCGGTGCGGCGTTGGCGGTTCTGACCCTAAAGGCAGCCTGTGCCTGCCATAGTGGGATGGCGACATTCTCCGAAGCTGGGGTCAGTGGCCCGGCCTGAGGACAGCGATCTTGCCAAGGCTGGTTTCCAGACGTCATATATCGCCATGAGAAGGCTTCTCGTCTCCCTGTTTCCCTCTGCTGAAAGCGGGCTGAGCGGTAAAGTCAGACTTCGCACGCTCGTGGTGATCCGCTGGATTGCACTGGTGGGGCAGCTTGGCGCGCTGGCGATCATCTACTTTGGCTTCGACTTTGAATTGCCGGTGGTTGCGGCTCTGATCGTTGTGGCGCTGTCCGGACTGCTCAATGTCGTGCAATCGGCGACCCGCAGGGCGGACCCCTGGCTCAGCGATCGGGACGCCGCCCTGACCCTTTGCTTCGATCTGCTGCAGCTGGCGGTGCTGCTGGGTCTGACAGGCGGACTTAGCAATCCCTTCGCAATTCTGATCTTGGCGCCGGTCACGGTCTCGGCATCCAACCTTTCCAGGCGGAGCACCGTCTTGCTTTCGATCATAGCGGTCGCGGCAGTCTCGACCCTGGCGTTCTGGCATTTTCCCCTGCCCTGGACCGCAGAGGGTTTCGCACTTCCGCCGCTTTACGTCGGCGGCGCTTGGGCCGCATTGGTGGTGGCTGCATTGTTCATTGCGGCCTACGTTTCCAGTATTGCCGCTGAGGCGCGCGACATGGACGATGCTTTGACAGCCACCCAGATGGCGCTGGCTCGCGAGCAACGTCTTTCGGCGCTCGGCGGGTTGGCCGCTGCAGCGGCCCATGAACTCGGCAGCCCTTTGGCGACGATCGCGGTTGTGGCCCGCGAACTTAACAGGGATCTGCCGGCTGACAGTCCTGGACGCGATGATGTCGAACTTCTCTTGAGTGAGAGTAACCGTTGTGGGGAAATCCTGGCCAATCTGGCGGCCTGGTCCGAAGAGGAGGGTGACGACTTCTTCAATCGCCTGCCTTTGGAAGTGCTGGTCGAGGCGGCGGCTTCACCTTACGAACAGGCAGGCGTGGAGTTCGACATCATGATGACTTGCCTCTTCGATGAAGAAGAGACGCAGCCTATCGTTCACCGAAGCCCCGAGGTCCTCCACGGCCTGGGTCTCTTGATTCAGAATGCTATGCAATTCGCTGACTCGAAGGTAGAAGCTCGATTGGGATGGGATCAGGAGACGGTTACGATTACGCTGATCGACGACGGTCCCGGCTTCGATCCCGCGATCTTTGGCAGGTTGGGCGAACCCTATCTCTACGCCAAGGAGCCACGGGCCAAACAACCCACTCCCGGGCGTCGGCGGATAGATGATGACAAGGGCAGGCTGAAATCGAATACGGGTCGAAAGCGCACTGCGGCCAGAAACGGCGATCGTCGGAACGGCGGTGGCGGTCACATGGGATTGGGCGTTTTTATTGCGAAGACACTGCTGGGACGCACTGGCGCAAGCGTGAGTTTCGATAACGGGCAGTGGGGTGGTGCCGAGGTGGAGGTGACGTGGTCTCGCGAATCTTTAGAGACCGAACTTCCCGGGAAAGGATCGATATGAACCAAGGTGAGAGTGAAGAAAACGGCGGCGCCGCAAGCAGCGCGCAAGACAGTGATCCGGCCCGCCCCCTGCTGATAGTCGACGATGACGAACGCTTCTGCGAGCGTCTTGGACGCGCGATGGAACGCCGCGGCTTTCAGGTTACGCTGGCGACGTCGGTTGCCCAGGGTGCGGATCAGGCGCGCAGCCTGCGTCCGGCCTATGCGGTGGTCGATCTGCGCCTTCAGGATGGAAGTGGCTTGGAAGTCGTCCAGGCGTTGCGTGAAGTGCGGGAAGACGCGCGGATCATCGTGCTGACCGGCTACGGAAACATTGCCACAGCTGTTGCGGCGGTGAAGGTCGGCGCGACCGACTATCTACCGAAGCCGGCGGATGCCGATCAGGTCGAAGCCGCGCTGCTGGAGAGTGGTGAAGCCCTGCCACCGCCGCCTGACCTTCCAATGAGCGCCGATCGTGTGCGCTGGGAGCATATTCAGCGGGTCTACGAGCAATGCGATCGTAATGTTTCGGAAACTGCCCGTCGCCTGCGCATGCACCGCCGGACGCTCCAGAGGATACTGGCCAAGTACGCACCCCGGAACTGATCCTGGAGTGCAGACTGAATCTTGAAGGCAGAAAGCCGGCCGTTAGCGGCCGCGTTCCGAAGCCCGGTGCCGGGCCATGGCGTCGCTAAGAATCGCGGCGGACTCATCGGGCGTGCGCAGTGAGTCCCTCAGCCGGTCGATGTGAAAGCCCTGGTAAAGGCTGAGACCCAAGCCCTTGCCCGTCCGCAGCGCAGTTTCATCACCGCAATGGCTCAGGATGACTCGCTCGGGCCCGATCTCGCTGATGGCCGCTTGCAATTCCGGGCCGCGCGGCGACTTCAAAGTGCTGTTGAAGTCCTGGTCCCACAGCAGCTTCACCATATCGAAGCCCAGCCGCTTGCGGTCGACGAAAGGCAAGGAAAGGTGCGTGGTGCCGTCGAGACAGATGTTATAGCCGCGCTCGCGCAGAAAATCGCGGGCGAAGAGAAAGTTAGCGACATCCGCAAAGACGTCGATCAACTGAAACTCGATCACAATGCTGCGCCGGATATCGGCGCTCAGCGTCTCGTCCAGCGCCAGGAAGTCGGGCGAAAGCAGGGTCGAAACATTGAGGTTCAGGCTATAGGACTGGCGTAGGCTCTCATCATCGTTATGCACCAGCAAGGAAATCATCCGACGGTCGAGGTGCCGGGTGAGGTCCTGAAAAAGCCATCGGTTCGCCAGAATATCGTGACCTGGAATCAGCACCTGTTGAAGATGGTCGATGGAGAAATAGATCTCCCGGAACACAGGCTCGGGCCGCCCGTCGGCCTCTAGCAGGAAGGTCGACTGGCGCTGCATCATGCTGGAGAGGTCGGCCTGCGCGATGGCCGCGGCGATTTCACCGAGCTGGTTGGGTTGCAGCGGCATCATCCGGGCGCGGGCTTCGGCTGCAGCGTCGTGCTCTTCGGCGAGCTGGGCGTTGTGAGCGTCCGAAAAGCCGCGCGCCAGAGCGAGGAAGTCTCCATAATCCTGCTCGAGAAGATAGAGCCGACAGAAGGCCTCATCGCTGAAAAGATCTCCAGCCAGTGGGCCGTTCAGAAGCGGGTCGTCGCTGAAGAAGTACGCCAGCCGTTTGATGGCGTCGTCCAATTCCACGGCGAGGTCGCCGCCGCAGACCACCACCAGATCGTCGTTGCCGAGCCGGAACAATGCGCCATCGTCAAGCCTTACGACCTGGTCGAGGGTTGCCTGAGCAATCCGTAGGTGATGTTCGCGCCGGTTATCCGGCCGCAGCCGGGAGAGGCGTGCATGCAGTGCCCGCCGGCCCGCGAGGTTGCGCTGCAGGCGTTTCGCATAGTCATAGAAAATGGCTTCCTGGTTGGGAAGCAGGCTTGTGGCGGAACTTCGCATCGACAGTCTTGTCCGTTCTGACCGGCGTTACCTTGCTCAACGGTCTTCCACAGACTAGGGCGTGGGCTCTTGAGAAAGCGTTAACCATCCAACGCTTCAGGCGCCACTTTGCCCTCGCAGAGGCCGTGCTTACGCACTAAAGTGCGCCCGCAAAGCCTGCCTGCGAGGTCGTTCGACCCAATGGCGTTGCGCGGAAGTAATGAAAACAACAAGGACCTCTATGTCGTTGGTGAGTGAGAATCTGGATCTGGGCCGTTTTTACGCCGAGGAGTTCGAGGAACATCAGGCGGTCGCCTCGGCCACGGCGGCTGCGCTTTCCACACCCTTCGCGCAACTGGTCGACGTCTCGGTCAAGGCGGTCGAAAGTGGGGGCAAAATCCTGTTTTTCGGCAATGGCGGCTCGGCGTCCGACGCGCAGCACCTCGCGACCGAACTTGCGGTGCGTTACGTCAAGGATCGCGCGCCGATCGCGGCGATCGCGCTGACCACCGACACTTCGGCTCTGACCGCCATCGGAAACGACATGGGTTTTGAGGAGCTCTTCGCGCGCCAGGTCGCAGCCCTGGGCAAACCGGGTGACGTCGCGATCGGCATCTCGACCTCCGGCCGCAGTCCCAACGTCATTCGCGGCCTCGAAGCTGCCCGCGGACAGGGCCTCATCGCCGCCGGTTTCTCGGGCGGAGACGGTGGAGATATGGTGGGTTTGGCTGATCCTCTACTGATCGTGCCCTCCAAGACGACGGCGCGTATCCAAGAAATGCACATTACGCTCGGACAGATGCTCTGCGGCGCGCTTGAGCAGTCGCTGGGGCTTGTGTAGCGGCGATGGGCGGAGTTGCAGGATGACCGAAACGACTGATCTGCTTGCGCTCGTCGATCGCCTGGACGGAGCTGAAGTTCTGGTCGTCGGCGATGTCATGCTTGACCGCTTTCTTTACGGCGCGGTCGATCGGGTCTCGCCCGAAGCCCCAATTCCGGTGCTGCGGATTGAGCGTGAAGTGACGATGCTCGGCGGCGCCGGCAATGTACTGCGCAACTTGGCGGCGGTGGGCGCAAAGGCGGCCTTCATTTCCGTTGTCGGCGACGACGCCACGGGGCGGGAGATTCGTCAGCTCGTCGAGCGGGAGGTGCAGGATGCCGGTCGGATCCAGCTGCTGAGCGATGGCAGCCGGGCCAGCACGATCAAGGAGCGCTACGTCGCCACAGGTCAGCAGCTGCTGCGGGCCGATCGCGAGGCGGCCTATGAAATCGCGCCGGTCATTCGCGAAGAGCTGCTCGCAGCAGCGGAATCCGCACTGGCGCAGGCTGGTGCGCTGATCCTGTCCGATTACGGCAAGGGTGTGCTTTCCGACGATGTTGTCACGCAGCTGATTGCGCGGGCGAAAGAACGCGGATGCCCCGTCGTGGTCGACCCCAAGGCGGTCGACTACCGCTATTACCGGGGCGCAACGCTGGTTACTCCGAACAGAAAGGAGCTCGCCCAGGCCTCGGCGCTTCCGGTCCAGGGTGATGAAGCGATTGTCACCGCTTGCCGCAGCCTGATTGAGGCCGCGGAGCTTGGCGGAATCCTTGCGACTCGGAGCGAAGAGGGCATGTCGCTGGTGCTTGAGAGCGGAGAGGTCTCGCATCTGCCTGCAGAGGCGCGCGAGGTTTTCGACGTTTCCGGCGCGGGCGATACCGTCGTGGCGATTTTGGGCGCGGCGCTCGCAGCGGGAATCGAACTGGAGAACGCTGCGGCCCTGGCCAACGTCGCCGCCGGAATCGTGGTCGGTAAAGCGGGCACCGCAGTCGCCGAGTCCATTGAGATCCGGCAGGCGGTCCACGCTTCGCGCCTGTCGCAGGCCGAGGCGAAGTTCGTCAGCCAGGAGATCCTTCTCGAACAGATCGCCCGCTGGCGTCAGGCGGGCTTCAAGGTCGGCTTCACGAACGGCTGCTTCGATCTCCTGCATCCGGGGCACATCTCGCTGTTGCGTCAGGCAAAGGCTAGTTGCGACCGTCTGGTCGTGGGTTTGAACAGCGACGCTTCGGTCGCGCGCCTGAAGGGACCGGCGCGTCCGGTACAGCCCGAAACCGCGCGGGCAGTGGTTTTGGCTTCATTGGAAGATGTCGACCGGGTCGTCATTTTCGGCGAAGACACACCTCTGGAATTGATTGAGACCTTACGGCCCGATGTTTTGGTCAAGGGGGCCGACTATCGGGTAGAAGAGGTGGTCGGTGCACCGGAGGTGCAGGCTTACGGCGGAGAGGTCGTTCTGGCGAACCTGGAACCCGGACACTCGACGACCGCAACCATCACACGGCTTGCCAACGGGAAGTGACAACCCGCCCACTTAGGTGGCAATTGAACACTTCCTCGCAGACACGACGTCTTCCATGATAACCAGCCGAAGGTTGATTCGAGCACTCTCTTTACGGGAGGCTTGTTTTTCTCAAAAATATGCTAGTCTAAGGATATTACACTGCGTGGTAGCGTTTGCCGGAACAGCTCCAGCCCGGCCACCCCACTGCGAACTATGAATAACGGCGTCGAAGTGGAATTCTGTTGATTATCCGCGAATGGTCAGAGTCTGACCGCGTCTCGGTCTCTTCCGTGGCGTACAAGAACTTAAACGACATGATATGATCGAGCGCCGCAAGAGACCAAGGCGTCCTCTGCCTAGCAGCCTGCTGTTCCACGATCATCTTGTGGCTTCTCTTCAGGCTGCGCAGCGTGGTGATGCAGGTCTTGCAGTGTTTTACTTTGCCGCCGAAGGCCATTCGGCACAGGAAATTCAAGACATTGCCGCCAGGATTGCCGGCCAATTCGCCGACCTTCGTGCCGCCTGTCGAATCGATCAGAGCGCTGTTGCGGCCATTGCCGATCACTGTTTTGTTGCGGATGATGCGCTGGACTTCGCTGCGGAGCTACTTGCCGAAGTCAGCGCCAGCTTGAAGCTTTCCGGCGCCGGCGTCGCGGTCTATCCGGAGACGGCGCAAGATCCCGACGGACTGCTCTCTGCGGCTGCCATGGCCGCCGAGCAGTCAGGAAAAATCGGCCCTCAGGGGTCGGAACAACAGGCGCGTCCCTGCGGTGTGGGCAGTGTCGACATCGTGGCCGCGGCGGCCGGCACAGCGGCCAATCATCCACTGATGGAGCTCGATGATCTCGAAGGGGCTCTGCAACGCGGGCAACTGCGCCTTCACTATCAGCCTCAAATCGAAGTTTCCAGCGGTCGGGTCATCGGGGCCGAAGCTTTGGTGCGTCTCTACGGTGAGAGCGGCACCCTCGAATTGCCTGGCAGCATCATTCCGGCCGCTGAAGCGACGGGTACGATCACACGCATCGGCGAATGGGTGCTGGAAACCGCCTGTGCTCAAACAGCGGACTGGGTAAACCAGGGTCTGCCGCCGGTCAGTTGTGCCGTCAATCTATCTTTGGCTCAGGTGCAGGAGGAAGCACAGGTCGAGCGGATCGTTGAAATCGTTATGGAGTCTGGGGTTCAGCCTCGCCAGATCGAGATCGAACTGACGGAAACCGCCGATCCGAGCGACCCGGATGAAGTGAGCAAACGTCTTCAGCCGCTCCGGGATCTCGGGATGCATCTGGCGCTCGACGATCTTGGAACAGGTTATGCGACCCTGTCACTCTTGCGGCGTCTGCCCTTCGACAAGGTCAAGATCGATCGTTCCTTTTTGGCCGGCCTGGACGATACCAGTGGCGGTATGGAGGAATTGCGCGCGATTGTCGAACTGGGCCAGGGGCTCGGCTTGACGGTGCTGGCGGAAGGTGTTGAACGGGTGGAACAGTACGATGCTCTGAAGGCGCTCGGCTGCGATAGCTACCAGGGTTACTTCTTCAGCCCCGCCCTGCCCGCGCCGGACCTAGCGGCGCTGATCGCACACGATCCAGGTTGAGACCGCCTGGTGCTTTCAGGGCGTGGGGTTCGCTTTAGCCGATCAACTTGGCGAGCAGGAAGCCGGGGACCAGCCAGGCCGCCGTTACGGCGAGATAGAAGAAGAGGTTAAAGCCTTGCGTCCGGCGCCCCGAACGGCCGTCCCGTTCGTAGGCACGGCGTTCACGCCCCAAGAGGAAAATCAGATAAAATCGCTTGCGCCCGAATGAGATGGTCCGGCGGATCTCCAAAGCGTGCTTGGCGATGTCCCGGTTGGCAAACATGGTTCTGATCGCCGCCCGCTGCTCTTCGTCAAAGCTGTTGGCGATTTTCGGATCTATGCGGCGAAAGTAATGAGACAGAAAGGGATCGGCGTTGTCGTTGTTCGCGTTTGAGTCGGCCTGACGCTTGAAATCGCGTGCCTTGTGTACCGCTTCGGCCGCCTGTGTCGCTTGCAACTTTGCCTCCCTGGCTTCGTGCGTGGATATTCTACCTCGCAAAAAGCTTCCCACAGTAAGCTTTCGAAATGGTAAAGGCATTTTACACCAGTACATTACGCGATCGTGCTGCGACCGAGCAAAGTTCGGGATACCAGAAGGACCGGCTGGTATTCCGCCAACCTCTGGTGTATGTTCACGTTTGCGTACAAAAGACAAACAAATAGGAAACAAAGCATGATCGAGACAGGGCGGCGCCGTTGTGACTGGGTTGGCGCGGAAGATCTCTATATCGAATACCACGACCGGGAATGGGGCGTGCCTGTCTATGACGACCGTCACTTGTTTGAGATGCTCATTCTGGAAGGCGCGCAGGCCGGGCTGTCCTGGATTACGATCTTGCGCAAGCGCGAAAGCTATCGCGCCGCCTTTGACGGCTTCGATCCCAAGATCATTGCCGGCTACGACGAAGCAAAGTTCGCGGCGCTCATGGATGACCCCGGTATTGTGCGCAACCGCGCAAAGATTGCGGCGACCATCGGCAACGCCAAGGCCTGGCTAGAAATCATGGCGACGGAAGGGTCTAGCGAGGCACCGCCTAAGATTATAGCGGGTGGACCCTTTTCGAATTTCCTCTGGTCCTTTGTCGACGGCAAGCCCATCGTCAACGCTTGGCGCAGTCTCGCCGAGGTGCCGGCCGAAACGGATGAATCGAAGGCGCTTTCGAAGGCCCTCAAGAAAAAGGGCTTTCGTTTCGTCGGGCCGACCATTTGCTACGCCTTTATGCAGGCCGTCGGTATGGTCAATGACCACACGGTCGACTGCTTCCGCTATGAAGAGCCGCTGCAGGCCGGATAGAATGCTGCTGTGAGTGTGGTCGCGTGCGATTCATAGCATTCGTGACCGTCGCGATCGCAAATGAAAACCGCCCGCTCCTTTCTTCGGAGCAGGCGGTTTTTCAGCTCAGATCCTCTAAACAGCGTTAGCTGTTCAGTGTGTAGTGCTGTGCAACGTCGCTTTGCTGGATAGACAGCTGATTGGCGCTGTTTGCGACGATCGAGCGAGGCGCATTGTTGAGGCGGTCCCAATGGGCGTGGGTCACACCCTGGGCCGTGAGGGCTTCTTTGACGTCGCGCCAGATCTGGGGAGTGATGGTTCCGTTGCCCCCGATCAGTTCGGCGTAATCGCCACGGCGGTTGATCGTGCAGGAAAAATCGTAGGGATCTCCGTGCTCTTCGAAATTCCGGCCAACCCTAAGAACCCCTGTTACCCATTCAATCTCTGCAGCCATGTCATCCTCGTAACGTTTCGCTTCTATTCTCCGATCTGTGGCGCCTTGTGGTTTCATACCCCCGGAAGCCTGATCGGACTCTGCGCTGCAACGATCTGGAACGCGCCGTTCATTCCATTTGTTCGCGCTGTGACGAAACGATAATTGGCAAGAATTTCCCATCAATCAATTTGTCAATTTTGATGCCACCGAATTATCACATAGCCTTTAGATCTTCGCTGTGACTTTAAGGCTTCTGTGGCATAGAACGGCAATACTGTCCGAAAACCTGCACGATTCGACATGGTTGCGTTAATGTTTCGTCAATCATTTGCCATCTTCGTGCCGCAATTCACCGGTGCCGATTCCGCAGTTGTGGCATTTCTCTAGAACCACACGGCAAAATCATGTCTGGCTTGGGTCGCGGGTGGGCGTGTCTTCCTTAAGCTCGAAGGTATCGGGCTTGATGCCCTGGCTGGGGAATCCCTCCAGATGAATGGTGGTGGTCGGGAAGGCGAAACCGCTGCCTGCCCCTTCGACGATGTCCTTGACCTTCAGCGCCAGGTTTTCCTTGATCACCATCCAGTCGCCCCAGTTTGTGGTCTTGGTAAAGCAGTAAAGCATGATGTCGATGCTGGAATCGTTGAAGCTGTCGACATTGACTAGAGTGGTTGCGCGCCTCGGGTCGGTCTCGAAGTCGGGATTCTCCACCAGATAGTCGCGGATCTCACTGACGATCTGGCGCAGTTGCTCCGCGGTGGTGTGATACTCCACGCCGATCTTCCAGTAGATCCGCCGGTTGGTCATCTTGGAGAAGTTCGTGACCGCGTTGTCGGAGAGATAGGAATTGGGGACGTGAACCGGCGCTTTGTCAAAGCGGCGGATCCGGGTCGAGCGGAAGCCGATCGATTCAACCGTACCCTCGACAACCCCGTCGACCTTGATCCAGTCCGAACGTCCGAAGCGCTTCTCCGCGATGATCAGAATGCCTGAGATCATGTTCTTGAACATGTCCTGCGCGCCGAGGGCGACGGCGACGCCGAAGAGTCCAAGGCCCGCGATGATGGGCGCGACCTGGATGCCCCAGATCTCCAGGATCGTCGCCGCGCCGAGGAAAATGAACGCACCCTTGATCAGCTTGACCAGCCATTCGACCATGATGGCCGTGAAAATCCGGTCCATCCGATGCAGCAGGAAGCTCAAAGGATCGACAAGCCGGTACAGTCCCCAGAAGATGATGAAGGCGACCAGCGAACGTTCGAAGTTGATTCCGACCGTCTGGGCGAGTCCGTCGAGTTTCAGGTACTCCAGCGCAAAGAACAGACCCACCACGACAGGCACCAGCCGCATCGGACCTTCCAGCGCGTCCAGCGCTTCGTCGTCGAGAGTGGTTTCGGACCGACGGACCAGCGCCCGCAGTCGGCGGATGACAAAGCGGGTAAAAACCCCGCGCAGGAGCAAGGAGGCTCCCACGATGGCGATTGCCGTCAGGATCCGGCCGATGTCGATGCCGAGGTAACCCTGGGTCCAGACTTCGACCACGGTGTTCCAGATACTGCCGAATTGTTCCATCGGTGACTCTCAATTCAAAGCGGGACTTGTACTTGGCGTTGGACCGGCGCGCCGGCCCGTCCAGTTTATCAGCCGACGGACGGTGAAAGTCGCGGGCCGATTGTGACGGCGTGCGCGGCGGGAGCCCATCAGCTTGAAATTTGACGCGCCTAACTAACGGACAAATCTCTGTCAGGCAATGTCGCGCTTAGTCTTGGGGTTTCACGCACCAGAATTCGTACATGCGCCGAAAGGCTTGCGGATGCTCCTGCTCGAAGTCCCACCAGGCGACGGGATCTTTCAGCGCCGTCGGATCGGGATACTTCTGCCTGAAAGCGTCGGTCAGGGAATTGGGAGCGTCAAATCCGGCGAACTCCAGTCCCAGCTCCTCCAGGGCCGTCACGACTTCCGGCAGGCGGTAGTTTCGCTCCTGCACGTGAAACACCAGATCGCGAACCTCGCTGGCACTGTAGAAATCCGGGGTGGCCAGCAAGCTGCGGCACCAGTCGGCGTTGGCCAGCGCCGCGTCAGCGCCCATCACTGCGCGGCGGAAGGCGCGGATGCCTGCGGCGTCGCCCTCCAGGCCCCGCTCGGCGACGTAGGCGCGTCCGGACATGATGTCCTGCCGGCCCAGGTCGCGATACAGCCCGATGCGCATGACGCCGCCAGGTTTCAAGCGGTCGCAGAGCTTGCGCCAGCCGGCCATTGGATCGGCCATGTGATGCAGCACGCCGACGGATTCGATGATGTCGAAATCACCCTCCAGCAGATCCAGATCGAGGATGTCGGCTTGCAGGAACGTCAGGTTGGAGGCGGCGATCTTTTTTGATTTGCGCAGGGCATAGCCGAGCGATGCTGTGCTCAGATCGATCGCCAGAACGTCAACTTCCGGACCGTATCCGAGCGCACAGTAAAGAGCGTGGCGACCGGTGCCGCAGCCGGCAACCAAAAGCTTCTCCGGTTGTTCCGCCAGGCCCGCGGCCTGCGGCCCCAGCGCCGTACGCAGACGCTCCATCCAGCTGCCGGCTTTGGGAACGTCCATGCTGAGCCAGCGGGGATAGGGGTTTTCTTCGTACATACCGGCGACCTCGGTCGAGCCTGCCGCATCGATTGGCCGCAAGCGCTTGAGCTCTGCCTTCAAAGCCGCCTCTTCCTCCGCTTGCCGCAGGGTAAAGTCGATAACCCGGCGCAGGGGTTCAGGCAGCTTCTTGGGATTGATCTCCAGCAGTCTCTCGGCGTTAGGAAGATCTGCGAGCGGCCGATAAAGTGCATAGAGCAGCGCCTCGTTGCCAACCCGGCCACCTTCGCTGAGTTGCGATCCGATGGTTGTCTCGACTTCATCGAGAGCGGCCTCTTCTTCCTCGGTGGTGAAGAAGACAAACTCGTTAATGGCGCCCTGAGTTGCCAGCGCTGACAGCAGGCGCTGCAACCCTGGGGCCCAGGCCTCGGTCCGCGACAAGGTCAGCAGGCAATTGCGTCTGAGGGCGGTCAGCAGTTCCTCGAGCACCAGGTCCTGATTGATGCTTTTGGTCAGCAGCGCAAGAAGTAGAGGCTCGGCGATCACCTTGAGGCCGGGTTTGCTGAGCAGCCAGTCCACCGCGGCATCCGGACCTTCGGTCTGAATTGTTTCGAAAGCCGGTGTCAGGGGTGACTGCATCCGGATGATCAGTGCTGCGAGTTGGCCCAGGCTGTTGTGGGCAATGTCCGGCGCAGAGAACGCCACGAGAAGGCCTTTGGCCGCTGGCAATCGGTTGAAAGTAAGCCCGGGAGTCTTCAGGCAGGCAACCAGCCGCAGAACCGCATTGCTATGTTTGGGGTTGAGTTCCAGGGCCCGGCAAGCGGAAACGATCGCAAGATCCGTTGCCCCGGCCTCCGCCAGTGCGCAGCAGAGATTGTAATGGGCGGACGCATTCTTGGGTTCGCTGGCCACAGCCTTGCCGAACCAGACCGCGGCTTCCTGTGGATCGCCACGTCCCAGTGCAATGGCGCCCTTGTCCATCTGGGCCTTGGTGACTTCACGGCGGTTCTGCCGGTTGGCCATCGCTTCCTTCCCCCTATTCCTGAAAAAGAGCCTTCAGCTCTATCCGCTGTCACCTGACCTGTGCCCTAGATAATACTGGATCAGACCTTTGGTCGAGCTGTCATGTGGCACTTCTTCGCCGCCAGAGAGTTCCGGCAGAATCCGGTTTGCCAATTGCTTGCCGAGTTCGACACCCCACTGATCGAAGGAATTGACGTCCCAGATCACGCCTTGCGTGAAGATCTTATGCTCATAGAGGGCGATCAGCCGTCCAAGACTGTAGGGCGTGACCTTACGGAACAGGATGGTTGTGCTTGGTCTGTTGCCCTCGAAGACCCGGTGTGGCACGAGACGCTCGATTTCCGAAGCCTCCAGGCCTTGCGCCTGCATTTCGGCCCGGACCTCTTCTGCCGACCGCCCCTTCATCAGAGCCTCCGTCTGTGCGAAGACGTTGGATAGCAGAATCCTGTGATGCGCGGCCAGATCGTTGTGGCTCTCAAGGGGGGCGATGAAATCCGCGGGGATCAGGTGCCGGCCCTGATGGATCAACTGATAGAAGGCGTGCTGCCCATTCGTGCCCGGTTCGCCCCAGACGATCGGTCCGGTGGTGTAGTCGACGGCGAGGCCGTCTCGGGTCACCGACTTGCCGTTGCTCTCCATATCCGCCTGCTGCAGATAGGCCGGCAGGCGTCCGAGGTACTGATCGTAAGGCAGAACGGCGTGGCTCGCGGCGCCTAGGAAGTTGCCGTTCCAAATCCCGATCAGTCCGAGGAGGGCCGGGATGTTTTGCGCCAGGGGCGCCTCGAGGAAATGCCGGTCCATATCGTGAGCGCCCGCCAAGAGATCCTCGAAGGCATCCATGCCGATCGCCAGCGCAATGGGCAGACCGATGGCCGACCAGAGCGAGTAACGGCCGCCAACCCAGTCCCAGAAGACGAACATGTTTTCGGGATCGATTCCGAAGCTCTGCACGGCGTCGCGATTGGTTGAGGCGGCCACGAAGTGTTTAGCGATATCCTCCTCGCCCGCGCCGGAACTCAGGAACCATTGCCGGGCCGAGGCGGCATTGGTCATGGTCTCCTGAGTGGTGAAGGTCTTGGAGGCGACAATGAAGAGCGTCGACCCTGGCTCCAGGGGCCTCAGCGTCTCCATCAGGTGGCTGGCGTCCACGTTGGACACGAAATGCAGCCGCGGCCCGGAGCGGGCATAAGGCGTCAGGGCCTGGGTCACCATCTGCGGACCCAGATCGGAGCCGCCGATGCCGATATTGACTATGTCCGTGATCGTCTGGCCGCTGTATCCGCGCCAGGCACCGCTGCGCACGGCGCTGCTGAAACGCTCCATCTGCGCCAGAACTGCCTGAACCTCAGGCATCACGTCCTGGCCGTCGACGGCCACTTCGTAGCCGCTGCGGTTACGCAGGGCGGTGTGCAGAACGGCACGTCCCTCGGTGCTGTTTATTCTCTGTCCTTCGAACATCGCCTGGCGCGCTTCTTCCAGTCCGGCCTGCTGCGCCAGTGCAATCAGAAGGTCGAGAGTTTCTTCCGTTATGCGCTGTTTCGAAAAATCGATCAGCAGATCATCGATGCTTAGGGAAAAGCGTTCGAAGCGTCGCGCATCATTCTTAAACAGATCGCGGAGATGGATGTTCTGCTGCGCTGCCGCGTGGGCCTGCAGTGCCGACCAGGCCGGTGATTGGCTGAGCGAAGATGGGGATGAGGAGGCTGGCATAAAAGGCTTTCTCCAAGGGCGGATCCAACCGCCGGCGCGGGGTCAGGCTGTTACCGCTTGTGATCTCAAATCGGTCCCGATGTGGGGCGATTTCAATGCTGCGACGTTTTGGATTCCCGAACTTATCTGCATGGTCTAACACGCTGTGGCCTGCGCTGCGATGTCCCGATACGACTGGCCTGCCCGCGCGCTTCAATTCGCTTTACGGTCTGTAATTTAATTACAGAAAGACTTGCATTTAACCACAAATTTGGGCTATCGTGCCATAACAATGTGATAAAATTACAGATCTGTTACCGAATCTGGTCATCTTGGACGCTCAGTTTTCTCTTCCTGCGTGCTGTGAAACCCGCCTTAGGTGTTCGGTGGAAAATGCGAGGGCGAGGCTGGCGCTGAATTCGGACCCTTGGAGAGGGCATGGCTCAAATTATTCCTGTCGACCTGTTCGACATCGTGGTGTTCGGGGGCACCGGCGACCTGGCGCTGCGCAAACTCATGCCGTCGCTTTTCCTGCGCGACCGTGACGCCCAGATCCCTGCGGAAAGCCGGATCTTCGGCGTCTCGCGCAGTGACCTGACCTCGGCTGACTATGTCGCCCGCCTGCGTGAAGGGCTGGAGCGCCACCTCGATCCTGCCGATCTCGACGAGGAAGTCTGGCAGCGCTTCTCTGCGCGCATCGCTCACGTCAAGCTGGATGCGACCAAACCCGATGGCTGGGATGGCCTGGTGGACGGACTTCAAGGCGGCGAAGACCGCGCCCGGGTCTTTTACCTGGCGACCTCGCCCGACCTCTTCGGGCCGATCTGCCACAATCTCAAAGCTGCCGGCGTGGTGACGCCCCAGGCACGGGTGGTGCTGGAAAAACCAATCGGCCGCGATCTGGACTCCGCCTGCCGGATCAACGACGAGGTCGGAACGGTCTTCAACGAGGATCAGATCTTCCGGATCGATCACTATCTGGGGAAGGAGACGGTCCAGAACCTCATGGCGCTGCGTTTCGCCAATTCGCTCTTCGAGCCGCTATGGACCAGTGCTTCGATCGATCATATTCAGATCACTGTCGCCGAGAAGATCGGCGTCGAGGGGCGTGGCGGTTATTACGACCGCTCCGGCGCCCTGCGCGATATGGTGCAGAATCACCTGCTCCAGCTGCTCTGCCTGGTTGCCATGGAACCGCCGGTCCGCCTGGACAAGGATTCGGTGCGCGATGAAAAGCTAAAGGTGCTGCAGGCTCTGCGTCCGATCGTCGACGGCGACGTCGCGGTCAAGACGGTCAGCGGGCAGTACCGCTCCGGCGCGGTCGATGGACATCCGGTTCCGGCCTATCAGGAAGAACTGGACAGTGAAGAGGAAAGCCGGACCGAGACCTTTGTGGTCATCAAGGCGGAAATCGAAAACTGGCGCTGGGCCGGCGTGCCCTTTTATCTGCGCACCGGCAAGCGTATGCCCAAGCGAAGCTCTGAGATCATCATTCAGTTCCGTCCGGTGCCGCATTCGATCTTTGAGGCCGGCGCAGGTGACGTGGTGGCGAATCGTCTCGTGATCCGGCTGCAGCCCGACGAGGGCGTGACCCTCAATCTCATGACCAAGGATCCCGGGCCCGGCGGCCTTCGTCTGCGCACGGCACCGCTCAACCTGAGCTTCGCCGAGACCTTCAAGGTGCGCTATCCCGATGCCTATGAGCGGCTGCTGATGGACGTTGTGCGCGGCAATCCCACCCTCTTTATGCGGCGCGACGAGGTCGAGGCGGCCTGGTCCTGGGTCGAGCCAATCCTGGCGGGTTGGGAAAACAGCTCTGAAAAGCCCAAGGCCTACACCGCCGGTACCTGGGGCCCCTCCGCTGCCATCGCGCTGATCGAGCGGGATGGCCGCACTTGGCACGACGACAATGAGTGAAGCAATGCAGACCCTGGCGGAGAATGAGGCGGGGGCTGAGAACGAGGCCCGCGAAACCATGGCTGAGATTCAGAGATACGTCTTCGAAAACGGCGCTCAGATGGCGGACACGCTTGCGAACTACGTCAGCGACGCGATCAGCGCCGGGATCGCAGAGCGGGGACGCGCCAGCCTGGTTCTCTCCGGCGGTTCCACGCCCAAGCGTCTGTTCCGGCACTTGGCGGAACGGCCATTGGCCTGGGGCGACGTCACTGTGACTCTGAGTGACGAACGTTGGGTCGAGGAAGATTCGGATGACAGTAATGCGGCGATGCTGCGCCGGGAGTTGCTGTGGGGCGAAGCCGCAGCGGCGGACTTTATCCCCCTCAAGACGGAACACGAGACACCCGAGGCGGCCGAGATCGCCTGCGCGCAGCGGCTCGCTGCTATGCCGGCGCCCTATGACCTGGTCGTGCTCGGCATGGGAACCGACGGACACACGGCATCGCTCTTTCCCGGCGATGCCAATCTGGCCTCTGCGCTGGATGTCGGCAATTCGCAGGTTTGTATTGCCGCACGGCCGCCAGGCGCGCCCCAGGCGCGCATGTCGCTGACCTTGGCGAGCCTGCTCAACTGTCGCCGTTTAATTCTTCTTATCTCGGGCGATGCCAAGCGCGAGGTTTTGGAGAAAGCCTTGTCCGATGGGCCGACGGAAGAGATGCCGGTGCGGTCGCTGCTGCGTCAAAACGCGGTGCCTGTCGATGTTTTCTGGGCGCCATAAAGTGCGCTTTTGCTCCGGCCTGTTGAGGCCGGAACGGACTGACGAACCCCGATAGTCCAGCGCCTGGCCGTTGAACGGCGGTTGCCGGCCGGCCTTTCGAAGGAGTTGAGTGATGAAAGCGAAACTGGGTGAAGTGACGGAACGGATCGCTTTGCGCAGCCGTGCGGGCCGGGAAGCCTATCTCTCGCGCCTGCGGGCGGCGGGCGCGAGCGGCCCGCATCGCGGCGTTCTTTCCTGCGGAAACCTTGCCCACGGTTTTGCCGCCTGCGGCGACGCGGACAAGAGTGATCTCAAGGGCGACGAGAAAGCCAATGTCGCAATCGTTTCCTCTTACAACGACATGCTCTCGGCGCACCAGCCTTTCGAGCGGTTTCCCGATGTTATCCGGGAAGCGGTCCGCGAGGCCGGAGGCGTCGCGCAGTTCGCCGGCGGCGTGCCGGCCATGTGCGACGGTGTGACCCAGGGGCAGCCCGGCATGGAGCTGTCGCTTTTCAGCCGGGACACGATCGCGCTCTCGACCGCCGTCGCCCTGTCCCACAATATGTTCGACGCCGCCCTTTATCTTGGCGTCTGCGACAAGATCGTCCCCGGCCTAATGATGGCGGCCTTGAGTTTCGGTCATCTGCCGAGCGTTTTCGTACCAGCCGGACCCATGACCTCTGGCCTACCCAATGAGGAAAAGGCCCGGGTGCGCCAGCTTTACGCCGAGGGTAAGGTCGGGCGGGACGCTTTGATGGAAGCCGAGTCGCAGTCCTATCATGGGCGCGGCACCTGTACTTTCTATGGCACGGCCAACAGCAACCAGATGCTGATGGAGATCATGGGCCTGCATCTGCCCGGCGCTTCCTTCGTGAATCCCGACACATCGCTGCGTGATGCCTTGACCCGCGCCGCTGCCAAGCGATCCACCGAGATCACGGCGCTCGGCAATGACTACACGCCGATCGGTGAGGTGATCGACGAGCGCGCCATCGTCAACGGTATCGTGGGCCTAATGGCGACTGGTGGATCGACCAACCACACCATTCACCTGATCGCCATGGCGCGCTGCGCCGGCATAGAGTTGACCTGGGACGATTTCGCCGAACTCTCAGAGATCGTGCCCTTGCTTACCCGCATCTACCCGAATGGCAAGGCCGACGTGAACCACTTCCACGCGGCAGGCGGTATGGCTTTTTTGATCGGCCAGCTCTTGGACGCCGGTTTGTTGCACAACGAGGTCCGTACGATCACCGGCGAGGGCGGGTTGGAACGCTACCGGTCCGAGCCTGTGCTCGAGGGTGGCGGTCTGCGCTGGCGCGACGGTGCGTCCGAAAGTCTGGATCCCGCGATCCTGACGACGGCAGACAAGCCCTTCAGCGCCAACGGCGGCGTCAAGTTGCTGACCGGCAATCTCGGGCGTTCGGTGATCAAGGTCTCCGCGGTCAAGCCCGAGCACCGGCTGGTCGAAGCGCCGGCCATGATCTTCACGGACCAGGGCGATTTCCTGGAAGCCTTCAAGAAAGGTGAATTGCACCGGGACGTCGTGGCGGTGCTCCGGTTCCAGGGACCGAAAGCCAATGGCATGCCGGAGCTACACAAGCTGACGCCCTCGCTGGGTGTGCTCCAGGACTTGGGCTACAAGGTCGCGTTGGTCACCGACGGCAGAATGTCCGGCGCCTCCGGCAAGGTTCCTGCGGCCATCCATGTAACGCCGGAATGCCTGGACGGCGGGCCCGTTGCAAAGCTGCGGGATGGCGATGTGATCCGGCTCGATGCCGAGGCCGGGACACTAGATGCCAAGGTGCCGGCAGAGGACTGGGCATCTCGCACCGTCGCGCAGAGAGAAGGCGACAGCCACCAGTTCGGTATGGGACGGGAACTCTTTTCCCTCTTCCGTCAGCGTGTGAACGGCGCCGAACAAGGCGCCACGATTGTTGGTCAGGCCGAGACAGATACTGCGGCAGCGGCTTGACAACCTTCTGGCCGGTAGATGAAATAGTTGAACGTAAAAGGGAGAAGATGATGGCGGGCCCGAGCGATAGGATGGCGGAGATCATGGCCATGGCGCCGGTCGTGCCAGTGGTGGTGCTGGACGACGTGGCCACGGCCGTGCCTTTGGCCGAAGCACTGGTTCGCGGCGGCCTGCCGGTCATTGAAGTGACGCTGCGAACCGCGGCCGGGATCCATGCGATCAAGGCGATTGCTGAATCCGTTCCAGGCGCGGTGGTCGGGGCCGGTACCGTCAATCGATCCGAGCAATTGGTCGATTCCCTGGAAGCCGGTGCCAAGTTCATCGTCAGTCCCGGCGCGACGCCCTCTCTTGTCTACGCTGCCCGCAGCGCAGCTGTGCCTTATCTTCCCGGTGCCGCGACGGCCAGCGAGATGCTGGCCCTGATCGAAGAGGGTATCTCGCACCAGAAATTCTTCCCGGCCGAAGCCTCCGGCGGTGTCCCGGCGCTCAAGGCCTTCGCCTCGCCTCTGGCCGAGGTGAAGTTCTGTCCGACTGGTGGCATCGATGCCGAACTGGCGAAGGCCTATCTTGCCCTGCCCAATGTGCTGTGCGTCGGTGGTTCCTGGGTGACTCCCGCGCAGGCGGTCAAGGAGGGCGATTGGGACCGGATTGAGTCTCTTGCCGCCGAAGCGGCGAAACTGGGGAAAGGCTGAACAGGACCACAGCGCAATATGGATGGCACGACTGACAAGCCGGACGGGCGCAGACCTGAAATCGATGAAGCGGCGAATATCGTCGAGGTGATCGCCGCGCGCGCCGATGGTTTGAGCCCCGCCGAACGCAAGGTTGCGACGGCTGTTCTGGAGGATCCCGCAGCGGCGATGAAATCCAGTACTGCTGTCCTCGCGCGAAAGGCAGGTGTCAGCGACCCCACGGTCAATCGGTTTTGCCTTTCGATCGGCTGTGCTGGTTTTCCTGAACTGAAACTTCGCCTGGCCCAGTCCCTGGCGCGCGGCGTGCCTTTTGTGAACCGCCATGTCGCCGCGGACGATCCGCCTGAAACCTACGCCGGCAAGATCTTTGATGCCACAACAGCGGCTCTGACCAGAGCCCAGGACCGGATCGATATGGCGGAGGTCGGCCGCGCTGTGGATGCTTTGGCGAAAGCGGCGCGGATTTCCTTTTTTGGGATCGGGGGTTCCGGTGCCGTGGCCGTGGATGCACAACATAAGTTCGTGCGCTTGGATGTGCCGTCTGTCGCGCAGTCGGACGTGGTGATGCAGCGTATGCAGGCGGCGGGCATGGATGCTACGGATGTGGTGGTGCTGATCTCCAACACCGGCTGCACGATTCCCATGGTCGAGAATGCGCGCCTCGCCGCCAGCCGTGGTGCCACCCTGATCGCTCTCACCGCCGCAGAGAGTCCTTTGGCCCAGGTTTGCGACATCGTGATTGCGATCGAGCCTGCCGAAGATGCGGACATCTACATTCCCATGGCATCGCGCATTGTTCACCTGGTGATTTTAGACGTGCTCTCCACAGGTGTGATTTTGGGCCGTGGACCGGAGTTTCAGGACCGGCTGGCGCGCATCAAAGAAAGTCTGCGCCCGGGACGGGCCGCCGCCGGGAATGACTCCGGGCCCCGTTGAAGCTTTCGAGTTCGGTTTGCGGGGTTAAGCCTGCGAAGCGGAAACGGAGGACGAGTCGTGTTCACCGGTTTTGTTTTCGACCTTCTGCGCCGGCCCGATGCACTCTTCGATTTTCTCGATCAATCCCCGGATGTCGATGGGCTTGGAGATATAGTCGTTCATTCCCGCGGCAAGATACTCTTCGCGGTCGCCGCGGATCGCATTGGCGGTCATGGCGATGATCGGACAGTTAGCCACCGGCAGATCGAGGGCGCGTATCCGCTTGGTTGCTTCGATACCGCCCATCACCGGCATGCGGATGTCCATCAAGATGAGATCATAGGGCAGGGTCTGGACCGCGTGGACGGCTTCCGCTCCATCGGCGACCGCGTCGACCGTGTAGCCGGCGGTGGTCAAGACCGTCATGGCGAGGCGCAGGTTGATCGTATTGTCCTCGGCGATAAGGATTCGAGGCGCGCTGTCGGTGGTCTTGTCGATCTTCGCAACCTTGTTGGGGCTTGCAGGCATGTTTACTACAGCTTCGCCTGACGGATTGAATTCAGCGGACTCGATCTGCTGGGATTCGATCTTTGGAGACGTGCCTGAAAGCAACTCCTGGATGATCGCCAGGACCCTGTCCTGATGCACCGGCTTCGGACAGGTCGCATCGAAGCCCAGAACGCGCGCCTGCTGCTCCGCTGTCAGGCCCGAGGAGGAAGAGAGGACCAGCTTTGTGTTCTTCACACTCGGCTCCGCGCGGATCATCTTGGCCAGGGTCAAGCCATCGGTTTCCGGCATCATATGATCCAGAATCGCGAGTTCGAAAGGCTGTCCCCGGGTACTGGCTTCGCGCAGCTCCCGCAAGGCGCTCCGGGCGTCCGGCACCAGGGTGGCGTCAATGCCGTGGCCCTCAAGCTGCAGCTTGAAAATACGCCGGTTCAGGGCGTTATCATCGACCACCAGGATACGGCGGCCGGAGAGATCGGCCGCGACCGTCTTGGCAATCTGTTCGGCTGGCGGTTCGATATCGGTAAGACAGAGCGTCACCCAGAAGGTGCTGCCTTGATCGACCGTGCTTTCCACGCCGATCTCGCCACCCATCAAGGCGGCAAGCTGCTTGCAGATCGACAGGCCGAGGCCTGAACCTTCGTACTTGCGGCTCGATCCGTCGTCTACCTGCACGAAGCGTTCGAATATGCCGCCGAGCTTATCGGCGGGAATGCCAACGCCCGTATCGGTGACAGCGATCCGGATGCGGTAGTCGCCGTTTTCGCTACGACCATCCGCCGCCACTTCGATGGCGATGGCGCCATAGGGCGTAAACTTGATCGCATTGCCGACCAGGTTGAGCAGAATCTGGCGGACACGACCGGCATCGCCGTTGAGGTGTTGCGGCAGACTTGGATCGATATAGGTGCTCAATTCCAGTCGGTTCTGATAGGCCCGCGGGCTGAGCAGCGTGACCACGCTCTTAACCACGTCGTTCAGCTCGAAATCCGTCTTCTCCAGCTCTAGGGAACCGGACTCGATCTTCGAGATATCCAGGATATCGTTGAGCAACCCGAGGAGTGTATCGCCAGAACTGTAGATGGTTTGCGCATAGTCTTTCTGTGTGTCGTTCAGGCCGGAACGCAACAGAAGATTGGCGAAACCCATGATGCCGTTCATGGGCGTCCGCAATTCGTGGCTCATGACGGCCAGGAAACTGCGCTTGGCCTTTTCGGCAGCGACGGCGCGGTCGCGCTCGAGCGTGATTTCCGTCTGGCTCTCGACGACGGCCCTGGCGAGCGGCCGGAAGATGACGAGTTCGTTGAAGATCAGCGCGCCGACAATTGCAAGAGCAGACGCCAACACGATCACCAGAATGAAGGAAGCGCCGGAAGACAGTTCCTCATCGATGATCGGCGCTACGCTGTGAAAGACCGGAATCACACGGCCCTGAATGAGCTTCTCCAGCTCGGCGACCATCGCGTGGGTCTCCGGGCTGGTCTTGTCCTCCGCCGCAAAGATCCGTGCCGAGAGATCGAGGACCTCGCCGATCAGCGACTCGAGCTCGATCTCGCCATCGGAACCGCCGTTTTCGCCAGCCGCGTCCTGGTTCTCCGCAACCTCGTCGTCCTCGGCCTCCCAGATGGCTGCAAGGCTTTCGGGCATCTCGCCGGCTGCGAGGCCATAGTCCGCGATTTCGGCATCCAGGTTGACGAAGAGGCCGTGGGCGATGGTATCCCAGTAGCGCTCCTGGTCGTCGTCGTCGTCGATTGGACCCTCTGCCTCGTCCTCCTCACCCAGGCCATCCGGGTCCGAAGCGCGAATGGCGGAAAAGGTGACGACCAGTTCCTCGAAAGCCTTCTCCAGAGCGGGTGCCGCAACGGGGCCTCCGTTTTCTTCGGCTAGGGGCCCGTCGGCCTCCAAGGAGCCATTTGCTTCAGGGACTTCGGCCTTGATCATGGAATGGGCGATCGCCGAACGCACATAATGCGTGGACTCGATCAATTTGCTGAAAGCACGTGCGAACTGCGCATTGGTCTCGAAGGAATTGACGATTGACCAACTGACAGTCACACACAGTACTAGGACAGTAATGATCGCTGCTGTTGCCATCCAGTAGCGTGTGCGCATGTATTCGCGCGTGATCAGCTTCGTCATGTTCCCCGTGGTCCTGGCAGACTTTACCCAGTGTAAGTACGCTGATTACGGGGAAATATGATTAACAGAGGTCTAAATCCTCGGATTCCTCGGTCGAATTCGCTAATCTGGTGTCTGGCGGGCTGCTTATTCCGTCGATAGTAGATAAAATCAGAGCGAGACCACACGCGAGCCGCTTGTGGCCTTCTCGCTAGGCGAGTTTTTTAACGATTGCCGGAAGATCACGAAGCCGACCGCAGACCGCGTCGGCCGGTCCACCCTGCGGCCAGTGACGGTTGCGCATCCAGATAGCTGGGGTTTGTGATGCCAGATTCCCGCAGGATGCGGCGGCAAGCCTCGTCCTTCCAGACCTGGCCGTTTTCGTCCAGAGCGATCAGACGAGACATAAATGCTTTCTTGGAGAGCCTAGGAGCGATCTGTTGGCTGAAGCGGTCGTACTGGACCTCCGCGAAGGCTCTCAGCGAGCGCTCCCGATCGAGCAAGGTTCCGTCAAGGTCAAAGAGGACCGTATTAAGGCTCACGTGATGTGGCGCTTTCGGGGTTTTGATCCTGCGCTGAATGATCTGTGCTGAGAGCAGCAGCTGTGTCGCGGCCTGAGCAGACAGGAACGATTTCAAATTCGACCAGATCGGACCACTCGGCCACCCAGCGCTGCAACAAAGTGACATCTTCGGCTTCCATAATCTGGAAACAGCGACCAAGATCCGCAGCCACCCAGCTGTCCACGAACTTCACGCCCCCGGGTATCAAGCGGCCCTGCTCCTGAAGGCGACGGTAAACCGACTTGGCATTCTGACCGCGAAAGTTTTCGATAACCATGAAGAGCACAGCGGCCTCCTTAACTCTGCGCGCCGTTCTCCAAGTGCCACAGTCCCGATCTTTTGTTAAGCCCGATCTCGCCTTTGCAAGCGGGGTTCAGCCGGTCTCGTCTTCCCGCCGCACGATCATTGGTTCCAGCCGCTTGATGACATCGTTGGCGTTATAGGTGTGATCACTATACAGGCGTTCTTCGCCTGCGCTTACCTTTGCGGAAAACACGATGATGTTGGCAACCGCCTCGTAGCTGGTGATGGGGTGGCTTCTGACGGTGCTGAAGCCGCCAAAGGCCGAGCCGTGAAAGCCACGCCGTTTGTGATAGCGGGAGTAGCCGAATCCGCCATACGCCGGGGAGGCTGTCACCGTGTCGAAATAGGTGGTTGTGGTTTCCAGGTCCTGCGTCACGATCCGGAAGTGGTTGTTTCCTGATTGCAGGGTGACTTCGGCTGCCCTGTAAAGCAGATAGCTTTCGACGGTTTCGCGCGATGTCAGTGAATTGCCCGCAAAGGAAACTCGGTAACGATCGCTCTCGGTTTGCCGTTCGCTGTAGCCCTTTCCGTCTTCCGCCGGCCCGTAGGTTGTGGGCGTACTGCAACCTAGGACAAACAGCGATAGGCTGAAGGCAGTAAACAGTTTTATCGCTTTCGCGATGGATTGAAGTGTGGTTTGCGCAAACATCCTCGTTATCCTAATTCAAAAAGGATAGCAGCTTGTGTCGGCACCCTGGATCGCCGTCGCCTGGCCACGGTCGATCTCTTGTCTAGACTTGAGGGCAAGTTGCCAACGCGTCAAGCCGGTTTCGGGATGGTCAGAAGCTTGAGCCTATGGAATCCGGCTTCCCGCAGGCGCTGCATCAGGTAAACAACCTCCTTTGCGGCTTTATTGCCGTCGACTTTCAGGCGCAGCATGACAGTTCCGTCTTTTACTTGTTCCAGGCGTTGCGTAGCTGCTGCGACTACCGCCTCTTCGGACATCTCAAATCCGTCGAGGGCGAAGCGGCCGTCGGCAGAGACCAGGATCAACATATCCTGCGGGCTGTTCTGGCCGTTACTCTGCGATTTCGGAGGTTCAATGACAAAGGGATCGCTCGCGGCAAGCTGGCCGGCCAGCATGAAAAAGATCAGCAGTAGGAACACGATATTGATCAAGGGCAGAATGCGATCGTCGTCGCTGGTTACACGTCGAGGGTTCATCCGAAAACGCATCGTTCTACTCCGCTGCTGTCCTACTCGCGTGCGGAGTCGGCGATTAACGAGAGATCCGTCACGCCGGCAGCCGTGAGACTGTCGAGTACGGCAATAGCCTCCTGCATCGCGACGCCTTCCGCGACTTTGACCAGAAACCGGTGGTTCGTATCTCTTGCCAGCAGGTCCTGTATCCGCTTCACCAGCGCATTGTGCTGCAAGGGTTCGCCTGAGAGCCTGATGCCGTCGTTTCGAACCTCGATCAACACCGCACCCTCTAGAGATTGACCGCTGCTGCTTGCACCAGGGGCGCTGAGCTCGATCGAACGCCAATCCAGAAAGGACGACGCCAACATAAAGAATACCAGCAGAATAAATACGACGTCGATTAGAGGCGTCAAACTGATTAATTGACGTCGTCTACCTGCCGACCGGAAGCTGTCATTGGCCAACGGCAATTGCATCTGCACGGAAGCCGGCTCGTGCATTCTTTTCACTCCCATTGGGCTGCCATTTTCCGGGACCTGTTTCGACTTCGGTGGTCAGGTCTTCGGTGAAGATCCCAGTGACGGCGTCTTCCATCTCGTGCGCCAAGCGCTCAACTCGCCGCTCCAGCCAATTCAATATGGCAACCACTGGGATAGCCAGGGCAAGGCCGGCCGCGGTGGTCAGAAGGGCCGCCCAAATGCCGCCTGAGAGGATAGCCGGGTTGACTTGATTTCCTGCGGCTTCGAGTTGCCGAAAGGCGTCAATCATGCCTAGTACCGTTCCGAAGAGACCGAGCAACGGGGCCAAACTGGCAATGACTTCCAGCGGACGGAACCAACTGCGGAGGTTTTCCAACAGTCGAGTCCCTTGGCGAAGCACCTCCTCACGCACGGTCTGATTACTGAGATTGCCGCGCAGCCGGCCGCGAATGGCCAGGGCGACGACCTGCGGTAAGGGTCCCTTCACGGCTGCGACTAAGCGCAAAGCCTCTTGCGCCTGACCGGCGCGGTAAAGAGCGATTGCCTCGCGGCTGCGTCGGCGTTCGCCCATACCGGACATCTGGAATTGCCAAAGCTTGAGGAGAATCAGAGCTAGGGCAAAGATAGACATAGCGATCAGTATCATGACCACTGGGCCGCCCGCGTGAATGAACTCGGCGATTTGGCCCAACGCTTCTTGATCGAAGAGCGCGCTGCTCTGGCTTGCGACCTCAGGCGAGTCCGTCGGTCCGACTGCAGTTTCGTTCGCCGGGCTTTCGCCCTGTGCTTCCAGCGCTCCGTCGATTTGTTCGCTCATCGTCCAGCCAGGTTCTCTTTGCTATCTGCACAGGATCTAAATGAAGTCCGCACGCGATTGAGGCTATTCATTTTATGAAAGGGACCGAACCGCGCGCCGTCGTCGAAATCTGCGTCAGACAGTCGTTGCGTTTACCTTGGGCGTCGCTGCAGGCGGTGAGTTTGTTCAACAGAATCCGTCCGATACTGTCACAGGGCAGCCCGGCGATATCGAAAACTTTCAGGCTGGTTTTTTCTTTCGGTAGAGGCGCGCCCTCGACGGCAAGACGTTTGGCGACAATGCCGTCGGCGTCGAACAGAACCAGATCGAGTTTGAGACTCTCAAAGGATGAAGGGCTCCGATTCTCCAGCAGCAGGTAGGCGCGACAGGCATTGTTGCCGGCTTCCAGTTTATTTAGTTCGATCTTCACGCCTTGACTGGCAGTCGAAGCTTCTTCTGCATGAGCGCCGGGGATTAAGCCTAAGCCCAGCAGCATCCCAAGCGTGATGCACATGGAAAGGACGCAGGCACCAGCCAGCGCCAGAATCTCGGCCCATTGGGCGCTGAAGCTATGCGTAGTCGATTGCGGTCGCGGTTTCATGGAGCGATCTATGACATATATGCGAGTGATTCTCAATCGCGAAAATGTTCCTCCCACGACGCACTGATTGCCTACAATTTGTTGCGAGCCTGCGCCTGATTTGCTGCAAATTTATGTATAAGATTCCACGATCTGTTAATCTTTAGCGCGGCAGAAATAGTCTCTCGGAGAGTTTTCGTTAGAATGGTTGGCTTTTTCATGCGCACCCGGGAGTTTGATTTGGGCCGCTTGACGGCGGCATTTGCGCTGCTGCTCGGGTTATTCGCTTTTTTGTCCTTTGCGGTACCGAGTGACGCGCAAGCGCAAAGCGATAGTAAGACCGCCGCCGAGCGACAGGCGGAAGCCGAGGCCTTGATCTCTCGCCTCTCCGACAAAGAAGTCCGCGAGTTGTTGGTTGGTCGCCTTGCGGAGGCAGAGGCACGCAATCGGGATACGCGGGAAGAATTCAATCCCGCTGTGATCATTTACCGGCTTCAGCGCGACCTCGGGCTGATTACTGAAGAATTCCAGCATATCTACGCGGCTGTCGGCAACTTGCCGGCCATCTTTCCAGCGGCCTGGTCACGATTCAGCGCGGACCGGGAGGACGGCGGGCTGATCTGGTTCTTTACCTCTCTCGCAATTGCCTTTGGGTTGGGCGCCTTGGCTGAGGCAGGTCTGCGGCCGATACTGATGGCGCGATCCGGCGAAGTACACTCTCAAGCGCTGGAAAGCACCCGCCGCAAGATCATGATGCTGGGCGCTGTCCTGCTGAAACGTTTGTTGCTGCTTGGCATTTTTCTCGCGGTCGCAACGACCGTTTTCGTGCTCTTCTTCGATGCGACACAGAAAGACCGAATTGCCTTTTTCTTTTACCTGACCGCTACCGGGGTGTTTCGTGCCAGCATCGCCCTATCGCAGGCTTTTCATGCGCCCAAGCGGCCACAACTGCGTTTGCCGCTTTACGATGACCAGGAAGCGGCCTACCTGCACAGGACCTTTCTGATCACGGTTGGATTTGGCGCCTTCGCCTTTTTCACCTGTGCGCTCTTCGGGACGCTCGGCGTGGTCGGATATGTGCACGAACTCTTTTTGATCCTGGTGGGTACCACCACGATAACGCTGTTGATCTACACCATCGTTTCGGGGCGTAACTTAATCACCAATGATATTCGAAGCGGCGCGCCATCAGAGTCTTCGCGCGCCCGTTTTGCCCGTGCCTGGCCCTGGATCTTTGCGGTTTTCACTGCTTTTCTCTGGGTCGGCATCGTGGTGCGTGAACTGCTGTATGATTTTGTGCCCTATGGTGCCGCGCTTTTTACCATCGCACTCTTTGCCGTCATCCCCAGCCTGGATGCTTTGTGCTATCGGGATGCCGCGCGCTTTGAGGCGGCTGCTGACGATATCCGCACAGCGCTCGCCAAAGCGGGACGTTTGACGCTGCTGGTCGTGGTGGTGATCTCGCTCGCTTCGGTCTGGCGGATCAATCCTCTGACTATGAGCGATGGTGGCATTGCGACCGCGCTGGCGGAAGCGGCGATGCAGGTGGTGGTGACTCTGCTGGTCGCTTACGCAATCTGGCAAGGCGTGCGGATCTACATCGACCGCAAGATTGCGGAGGAAGACGCCGAGTTTGCGGCCCAGGGGCATGATCCGGCCGAGGCTGAAATCGGCGGGACCGGTATGTCGCGTATGCGCACCCTCTTTCCCCTCTTCAAGCGCTCGGTCCAGATGGTCCTGGGCGTGATTGTTACCATGATCGTGCTCTCGGCCCTGGGGGTCGATATTGCCCCGATCCTGGCTGGCGCTGGCGTTGTCGGTCTGGCGATCGGCTTCGGCTCTCAAACCCTGGTGCGCGATATCGTCTCCGGCGCTTTTTTTCTCATCGATGACGCCTTCCGGCTCGGTGAGTACATCGACGTCGGCTCTGTGCAGGGAACGGTCGAGAAGATCTCGCTGCGCTCTTTCCGCCTGCGGCACCACCGGGGTGCAATTCACACCGTGCCTTTCGGCACCATCGACACCCTGACCAACTACTCCCGCGACTGGGTCATCATGAAGCTGAAGTTCCGGGTGCCTTTCGATACCGATGTGCGGGCGGTGAAGAAGATGTTCAAGAAAATCGGCGCGGACCTGCTCGAACATCCGGAAATCGGCGAGGATTTCATCCAGCCATTCAAATCCCAGGGCGTGTTCGAGGTGGACGACTATGGCCTAGTTATCAGGGCCAAATTCATGGCGAAACCGGGACGCCAGTTTATGATCCGCAAAGAGGCCTATATTGCGGTTCAGGAAGCGTTCCAAGAGCACGGCATCGAGTTCGCGCGGCCGGAGATCAAGGTGACCGTTGAGGACGAGACGGATGACGACGAGGTTCCTGATCCGGCCCGTAAGGTAACCCAGACGGCGGCAGGTGCGGCGGGTCGTATCGTAACCCATCCGGCGACAACCGGCGAAGCCGCCGAGAATGCCTGATTTGGACGAGACCGATACGGGAAAATGCACGACGTTCCGAGGGGTGGCGGAACGTCGCGAAGTCTGTTCGGGGTCTTTACAGCTCTTGACGACTACCGCTGGGGCAGAGCTGGCTGCCGGTCGCGTTTCGGCGAGACATTGCTGGTGCTCTGCCGACCAAAACCAAGCCGGCCATCCCCACGCCAAAGAGTAGGAGGGACGAGGGCTCGGGCACCTTTTTGACACCCACAAGGGCGACCGCGATTTCGGGATTTTCAAAACTTGTGTCCAGGCCCTCTTCGACAAGAAGCAGGCCTAAACCAGGCGCGTAGTATTTGAATTCCCGTGCATCCGGAGTGAGCTCAGAGGTTTCTAAAACCTGTAAGACATTTTCGAAGCTGCCGATGTCCAGCTCGACCAGACTACCCAAGGAAAAGGTGGTGGCTTGGTCGAGTGCCGCGTCTGCTGCGGCGAACTCTTGATAGTAGTTGAACCCGATGGTCAGGTCCGAGGGCATGATAAAGCCGGGAAGAGCGCCGTTTACTCCTGCACGCCAAGCGCTTTCGTCGTTCGTGCTGATCAGGTTGCCATCCTGGTCGTAGACAAAGTTGGTAACGTCTTCGCCGAAGTACCAGACGTTGCCGAGGGTATCCTGTGCAAAAAAGTCGAAGGTCTCTTCGACAAGCAATCCGTCCTCAAAGGCTCGATCCCTAAGGATTGTGGTTTCAACACCAAGAATGGTTGGGCCTTTTCCAAGCGGGGTGAGCTCGAAACGTTCGACTACGGTCTCGCCGTCCTCTTCTTTCTCGCCACGGTAAAATCGCGTCTCCTTTCCGACGATAGGAAAGTAACTGTTGTCGACTGCGGTTCCTGGCAAAAAGGTTGCAGCATCGAAATCGGGTAAAACCGGCATGCCCCAAACCGTTGCGGGCAGTAGCGTCAGACAGGCTGTGAGGCAGAACGCCAGGCTGGCTCGCGTTCCAGGCCCACTTCGGGTTTTCTTTGGGGGAGTCGTTGCCGATCCTTGCTGTTGTGGGCGTTTGTGCCGGCGCGACGAACAGTAGGGGAGAACTTGATCTGTGGGTGCCATGTTGCTTGATCCCTGCATCGGTTCGGGGGCGGCGCTTCCGTAGCGCCGCTTTCGCAGAGAGTGAGCATTCGATAGGGCTTTGGCGTAAATCCTGCGTTTGACGGATATCAGCGTAGATGAAAATTTATCGTTTTAAAACAATTGATTAACTGGATTTTTCGGCTGGGTTGGCCCAGTCGGTCGGTCAATGTGGCTAGGCTACAGAACTAGGGACGTTGCGCTCTCATTTCCTCTGTTTTGCTTGCAGAAGGAGCAACTATCGACGGATCTACCTCATGCAAGGACGGCCCATTCTTTACGAGTTCCGCGTCGAAGAGGTCTTCCAGAAAATAGGCGGAAAAGGCTGTTTTCCCTGGCAGCTTCGCTTTTCGGTAGATCGACTGAGCTTGTTGGCGGACGGTTGCCTCCGTAGTCGCCCGTAAAGCGGCAATCTCTTTGTGGCTTAAGCCCTTGAGGATTAACAGACCGATCTCGGACTCAGCTCCGGTCAGTCCCCACTCGCGGAACTGCACATCCATGCCGGCTTTCAGTCCCGAAAGATGAGTCTGGACCTTGCCGCGCCACTCGCTGCCCTCGGCCCGCGCGATGTCCAGATCGCGAAGCAGAGCCAGCTTTTCTTCGTGTTGCGTTTGCATGCGCTGCGCTAGCAGCGCGGCACCCGTCGCGGCCCCAATGGTCAGGAAAATTGCCACCGCATCAACCAGGACGTCGACGACTTCGATTTCGTCGTCTTCGGTTACGATTTCCAGCGTAACCAGAAGGATGAAACAGGCGAGCCCCAGGCCGCCCAACAGCCATCTGATTTGCTGCTCGGTCAAACGCTTCATGTCGCGGAGCTCCCTCGTATCGCTAGTTGCCCTTGCCATAGCGCGTCGATTGCTGGCTTCTTGGCCTGTGCGTGGATGTGGATTGGCAGTCGCTTGGTAGCGATCACCATAGCATGACTAAAAACTTCTGACTGACTGTGAAGCGCAGCAAGAGCGTTGGCGGAGCTCTCGCGACCGAGCGTCTTCGGACAGGAATTGCCGCTGGTTTAGAGCTTTCACCTGGCCCGCAGCGTGAAACGGTCAGGTTGGTCGCCATTGATAGCTTTGAAGGCGCAGTCTGCTCGATCCGCTTGACCCTCCACGTTGAAACGGCAGATCAGAGCGCCGGGTTTGGCGTTTTGTGTGGCCGTGTAGGTCGCGGCCCACCAGTCATCATATCGGTGCTGGGGACGCGCGCTGCGTCCTGCGAGTCCGGAAACGATTGCGAGGCTTTGTCCAGGGGATATGTCGACTTCAGCAGCATCAAAGGATGCGACAACAGGTTGATCCGAGAACTCGCTGATCAGGTGAGTCCGGGAATAGGAGTGCTCATGGGCTGTCACAATGACGGCGCCGCCTTTTCTGCAGGCTTCGTATACCGACCAACCGACCTGGTCCTCCTTTGCGCCGACCTGCATAGCTGACTGATTCATATGCCAGGAACAGATGCGCCATCTGGATGCGGTTTGGGAAAGCTGGTCCTGCATGAAGTCCGCGTGAAAGCTCGCTGCATCAAAAAAGAAAATCTTCACCGCCGATGTGATGAAGAACAGGCCTCGGTAGGTGCAGGCAGCTTTGATTCCGATCTCGCCTTCGCACATCAGCTCCGGGATCCGCTCTGCGCGGACTTTCATGAGATCGCGGTATCGTCGCCAGTCTCGACGGTCGTGATTGCCGAGCGATGCAAAAAACGGGAAGTCTGGGCCCAGAGTCTCATGCAGCAGGCGCTCAAAGGCTTCTGGTGAGGCGTCATAGCCAAGGTCGCCCTGAGACAGGATAAGATCCACGCCCTCTGTCTTCAATAATTCCAGGACACGGCGAGCGTCGCTACTGGTCCCGTGGTCTCCGAGAAAAGCGACCGTCAGGTTTTCCTGGGTTTCAACCGGGATCTGGCGGCCAGGAGCTGCCGGTTCAGTTCCGACTGTTTCGCTCCAAATTGCAGCGGCTTCCAATAGAAAAAGCGCCGCTGCAGCTAAGACGACAATCGTCTTTGCCCGGCTAAAGCGGTGTGACACAGGAATTTCCGACTTCTGCCGTGGAGTAATGGCTTTGTGTGTCGCTGTCTCGGCAACTCGCCAAGCGGAGGCCGTGCACTGATCGATGCCGTTACCTCTACCGGTCCGCTTGTCGATCACGGGCTTTCTCCTCGGCGGTCATCGGACTTTCTGCCGCCGTTATGGAGAACTCGCCGCTTTTCGGGTATCCGACATCTGTTATACGTGAAAAAATACTTTTTATATCAATATTTTAACTAGATTGTGCGGGAAATCTCCTCGACCGGGACGCGAGATAGCTGGCGCCGAACACCGGGCAGAGGTGCCGTTTGCGTAGGCCTGCTGGATGATCGGGAGTGGCCTCTGCCGGTTATTGGAACTGCAGATCACGGCCGTCCCTTTGAGTGTGACCAAGTTAGCGGAAAACAATTTTTACGCGAACAAAATATATTAAGAACCCGTTAAGAAATTGTTCCGTTAAGCAATCTTTCACTGACATCGGCTTCAATAACTCTGGGATATTTCAAGGTGCGGTCATCGCGCCGAACGAGGTACTCGGTAGGTGGCGACAATCCATCGGCGTCGCGACTTTTTGTGGATAACGTCACATGGGGATCTAGATCTATGAATCAGTTCGGAAAGTTCCTGAGTGTTGGCCTCGCCGTGTCTGCAGCTGTCACGCTGGCCGCGAGTATGGAAAAAGCCATCGCGAATACGGTTGATGGGGCGCTCCAGAAGTGCCTTTTCGTATCGTCTTACCATAAGGGATATGCCTGGTCCGACGGTGTCGAGCGGGGCCTTCGTGCAGCATTGAAAGACCGTTGCGAACTGCGCCAGTTCGATATGGACACCAAGCGCAAGAAGTCGGAGGACGACAAACAAAAGCAGGCTCTCGAAGCCAAGGGCGTCATCGAATCCTGGGCTCCCGATATTGTGATCACGGCCGACGACAACGCTGCCAAGTATCTCATTCAGCAGTACTACCGCGATGCGGAAGTGCCTTTTGTCTTCAGCGGCGTGAACTGGACAGTCGAGGCTTACGGTTTTCCTTACAGCAACGTCACCGGAATGATCGAGGTCGCGCCGATCGAACCTATGTTCAAGCGCGCCGAAGAAGTCTCGCCCGGTGTCAGACGCGCTTTTTATCTCGGAGCCGACACGCTTACCGAAAAGAAGAACCTGAAGCGTTTTCAGGAGGCTTCGGCCCGTCTCGGGATCGAGCTCGATTTCGCCTTGGCGGGCAGCCTGGAAGATTGGATGGCCGGGTATCGCCAGGCTCAGTCGCACGATCTGATCATCATGGGCAGTAACGCGGGCATCAACGATTGGGATGCCGAACGGGCGCGGGAGTTCGTTCAGGGTGCCGCGCAGCGCCTCAGCATGACCAACCACTTTTGGATGATGCCCTACACCATGGTCGGTATTACCAAAGTGGCGGAGGAACAGGGTGAGTGGGCTGGAAAGACGGCGCTGCGAATCCTGGGTGGCATGCAGCCTGGCGATATTCCGATTGTCGCCAACAATCGACGCGATATCTGGATCAATACCGAGGTCTTATCCGCTGCTGACATCCGCTTGCCGCGTGGCCTGATGCGAAAAGCCAAGCGAGTGACTGGGTTTGCCTCAAACTCATAACGAACGCCTCTTTAAGACTTGGGAAGTCTCCGCCCTGGTTTGCCTGGTCGGCGCGATCTGTGCTGGCCTGAGCAGCCTGGCGATTAAGGCCGACCTGGGTGACGCGAAGGAGATTTTCACCCAGCAGGCCTACACCTTCGAACGCGAGGTCGCACACCGCTTCGCCAGCGCCGACGCGGTGTTGACGACGCTGGTCGAGTTGCATCACGCGAGCGACGAGGTGGAGGCTTATGAATTTGCGACCTTGTCGAGAGAGTTGCTCGAGGCCTATCCGCACATTCGAACGATTGCCAAACTGACGGCTTTGTACGAAGGCGAAAGAGCTGACCTTGAAGACAGGATGCGCGCGAGCGGCTTTCCCCAATTTCAGCTCACCGAACGCAACGCCCTGGGAGAGATCGTCCGGGCGCGGGACCGCACTCTGGCTATGCCGGTGACTTCACTGGAGCCCTTTAATCCGGAGTTCGCACAGCTGGTCGGCTTCGATACTGTCTCGGATCCGGCTATGACTCTGGCCATCCGCCGCGCGATTGACAGCGGTGCAGTGATCGCTTCCGATGTCTTGGATATACCGCATGTAGGGCGCGGTTTCTTTGCGTTTAAGGCGGTCTATTTCGGCTACGATTCGCCGGACTCAGTGGAATCCAGGCGTGCGCAGCTTAGTGGCATGGTCGCTCTGTTTTTGGACGCCAACCGATTCTTCAACGATACCAGCGATCAGTTCGATCGCTTCATCGTTCATAGCTATGCTGAGCGTGACTATCGGCGGGACAATGATTCCCTCCTTTACCATCAGGAGCGCACACCCGACATAGTCGGGCCTGTGTTCTTTGAACCCTTCCGCCTCGAACTGCCGCTTTCTTCCCAGGGGCGTAACTTCGTTCTGGAGGTTTCGGCGCGGCCTGGACTGGATGTGGTTCGCGGCTGGTTGGTTGGCATCTTTGTTCTGCTGCCAGCCATCGCTGGGACCTTTCTGATCCTGGCTCTGGCCAATCACCGGCGGCGGCAGAGGCAGGCGCGGGCAGACGAGAAAAAGCTGCGGGAAAACGAAGAGCGCTTCCGCGATTTCGCTGAAATCGCTTCGGACTGGTTTTGGGCAACGGATCAGGACTTTCGCTTTTCCTATCTGTCGAACCAGTTAACGGCCGCAATCGGGATGCAACCAGAAGACGTCATCGGCAAAACGCGGTTGGAACTGGCTAGGAACAACGCCGAAGACGTGAAATGGCAACAACATCTGACCGATCTTGCAAATCATCGACCCTTTCGTGATTTCCGCTACGAGTACATCAACGACGCGGGCCATTCCCGGTGGCTTTCGATCAGCGGCAAGCCCATCTTCGATGAAGACGGGGAATTCCTTGGTTACCGGGGGACCGGCACCAATATCACTGCTGAAGTCGAGGCGCAGACGGAACTGCGGCAGGCAAAGGAAGAAGCCGAAATCGCCAGCCGGAGCAAGTCGACGTTCCTCGCCAATATGAGCCACGAACTCCGCACACCGCTCAATGCGATTATCGGATTTTCTGATCTGATGAACCGGGGCGTGTCGGGTGAGATCGAGAACGAGCGGCATCAGGAGTATGTGCGCGATATTTACGGCGCCGGCGAACACCTCCTTTCGATCATCAATGAGATCCTCGATCTGGCGAAGGTCGAGGCCGGTAACTCGCCGCTCAACGAAGACAGCATCGACATCGCTTCTGTCGTTCAATCTGTGCGCTCTCTGATTATCGAACGTGCGCAGGAAAATCAGGTCGAGCTCGAGATTGAACCGCGCCCGGATAGCGGTGTGGACTTGCCACTGCTATGGGCGGATGCGCGCAAGCTGAAACAGGTTCTTGTCAATTTGTTGTCGAACGCCGTGAAGTTCACACCACCCTCAGGCCAGGTCGCTCTGAGGGTTTCCTGCGATCTGGAGCAGGGTTACGTTTTTCAAGTCGAAGACACCGGTATCGGTATCGCGCCCGAGGACATTCCTAAGGCGCTTGCCGCCTTTCAGCAAATTGACAGCGAGCTGAACCGAAAATACGAGGGCACCGGCCTCGGTCTGCCGCTGGCGAAGGCCTTCGCCGAACAGCATGGCGGCTCACTCACACTTCATAGTGTCCTGGAACAGGGTACGGTCGCGACCGTTACCTTCCCCGTCGAGCGTATCGTAACGCAGAGCTCGACCCCGCCTCAGCTTGATAAGGTCGCGGCGCGATCCGCCTAGAACAGATTGCGTTGCGACGGAATCGCCATAAACGAATTGTGGTAACCGTAACCTGCTTTCTTCCTTTGAGTGAGACCGGAGGTACAGGCTTTGTCGAAAGCAGAAGGCGTCGCCGAGGGTGCACAGTCCGGCCTGGGTCCCGGCGCGTTTTGGCGTGACCTTCCTACAGGGGTGAAACCGAGGGAAGGCCGTTAACCATTAACGTTCAAACACGCTGTTGTCATTCCCTGGATAATTGATCATTCTGGAGATCTTCTACCATAATTATAGGTGTGCCTACATGTCTTTGACCGGCACGGTGACCGAGGAGAGACAAGAATGACCGCCGGGATGCATCCTCTTCCTGAGCGAGGCGGGAGGCGTCCGGTTATGCTGGAGACGCCGATCACAAAGCGCTACGCCTGGCGCGCTGCCGATGTAACCCGGGCGGATTGGGCCCTGCAAATTCCCGAAGCGGCTATGACGGAGTTGGACCTCGTTGCGGCTGGTCTCGCCGGCTTCGAGGGCGCCATAGAGACACTGAACCCCGATGACTTCGGTCTTCAAGCCGTGCGCGGCATGATGATTGAGGTGCGCGAGCGGCTGGACAGCGGACTGGGCTTCACGCTGCTTGAAAGGCTGCCGGTTGAACGCTGGGGCGACAAGGCTTCAAAAGGGGTTGCTTGGCTCCTCACCTCTCTGCTGGGGCCGGTCGTCATGCAAAAGATCGATGGTACGCGCCTCTACGAGGTCAAGGACTCAGGCGCGAAGCTTGGCTATGGTGTGCGCCGTTCCATAACCAATCTGGATCAGGATTTTCACACGGACGGTGGCTGGCTTTCCGAGGCGCCGGAAGTCACCACTCTGGTTTGTTTGCGACCGGCGCGCTCTGGCGGCTACAGCCGGGTTGCCAGCCTCGCACAGGCCCACAACGAGCTGCTTGCCCGGCACCCGCAATTTCTTGCCAGGCTCTATCAGAATTTCTTGTGGGACCGTCAGGCCGAGCACGCACCTGAAGAGACCAAAAGCAGCCTGCATCCGGTCTTCGCCTGGAACGGCGAGAAACTAACGGTGCGGCACTACGACGATTATGTGCGCAAGGGATACGTTCTCCTCGGCCGACAGTTGGACGAGGAAGGCGATGCGGCTCTTGCTGCAATGAAGGCCATCGTCGATGCGCCCGAAAACGGTATCGAATTCCGGCTCGAGGCGGGGCAGATAGAGTATGTGAATAACCATCTGCTTGCCCATGCCCGCACGGCTTTCGAGGATGACGATAGCCAGGGCGGCCGCTGCCTCTTGCGGCTCTGGAGCCGGCGCGAAGGCGGTATTGCTCTAGAGCCCGAAACTGGTGGGACGCCCTCACCGAATGTCACACCTGGTGATGGATCGGGCTGCTAGGTGTGGCAGCTGGATAATCTCGAGTTTGCGCCGCTGTTCTATGCAAGCGTCGTTCTCTTCATGGCCTACATGGTGCGCGGCATCGCCGGCTTCGGGTCCGGTCTGATCGCGGTCCCTCTTCTGGCGCAGGTCTTTCCTGTGCAGGCAGTGGTTCCTGTCGTGGTCTTTCTTGACTATGTCGGTTCGGCAAGTCAGGGGCTGCGTAATCGCGATTCCATTGCCTGGGGCGAGCAACTGCCCCTAATCCCCTTCAGCCTGCTGGGGGTCGCGGCCGGCCTCACGCTCCTGACTCTCGCGCAGGAAGCAATACTTGCGCAGGCCCTTGGCGGCTTCGTGATCCTCTATGCGATCTATCAGCTTTTGCCGTTACCGACCTTACGCGGCTCCCGCGTCTTCGCTCTACCGCTTGGTTTCATGGGCGGTTTCGTCGGCACGATCTTTGGCACCGGCGGGCCGTTTTACGTTATCTACCTGGGTCTGCGCGCACTCGAGAAGTCGGCCTTCCGGGCGACCTTCGCCATAAACTTTCTGATCGACGGTGCGATCCGTCTGGGCGCTTTTGGTCTCTTCGGTTTTTTCAGTGGTGGGGTTCTGATGGGATCGATCGCCGCATTGCCGATTGTCGGCTTGGGCTTATGGGTCGGCGGACGCATCCATACGGAGCTTTCGCAGCAGGCTTACGTACGCATGATAAGCTTTGTTGTCTTCATCAGTGGTGTGGCGCTGCTTTTTAAGGGGTGAACATTTAAAGGGGACTCTCTCGGTGAGCGGCGGACAAGGGGAAACTGGTTGCGAGCGAGGCCGCAATGCGATTTGCGGTGCGCTGTCTCAGGGCTTCAAGCCTGCTTTATTGAGCTTAAGCCTTTTCATGTTGATCGCGGGCTGCGCCAGTGGCCGTTATGTGGCGATCCCGCCAACTGTGGTTCCCGATCCCATTCGCCTGTCAGATCCTCGACTGATCCAGGATCCGCCTGCGGAGCTTCTGGCTCGCTTCACGGTCGACGCCCAAGGTTATATCACCGATGGCCCCAGATCGCGCCCAGGCGAACCGGTCGATCACACCCTGCTCATGACCAATGCCCAGATAGCTGAAAGCTTCGCGAAGGTCGCGCTGACGGGTGGCGAGGAATTCGAAGTGGATTACGCCCATCCGGAAGTGATCGATCCAAAGGACGAGCGCAAGGGAAAGCTTTGGAAGTACGAGCAGGATATCGGGCAAACGATCTTCTATCGAGGCGGGGTCATCACCGGCGATCTCTATCTGGCCCTGGACGACGCGGTGAAACAGATCGCCGAGAATACGCAGCTTCAGATTCCGATGTTACCACGGCACGGATCCCGTGAGTCTCTCTCCTACATCTTCGTTCAGGATTTGGCGGATATGCGGAGCCTCGCGAAGGATATGCGGAATTTGGGCAGCGAATACGAGCCGAAGACTGACGGACGCTACTTTTTCGAAAATCTGGCTAGCGCCTTCGATACGATCGTCAGGGAAGACCTGGAATCCTGTCTGGCCTTTCCAACCTTTTCTGACGAGGGTGAGCGTGGCAGCACGCTGGTCATCTTTTTCCTGAACATCGCGAGCGATACGCTTGAATCTTGCGCTTATGAAGAAACCATACAGTCCATGGGTCTCTTCAATGACGACGATTCCCTCTTCAACACGATGTTCACCGATTCTTACAAAGAGTATCTCTTCCCGACCGAACTCGATTGGATGATGCTGCGGATCCTTTATGACGATCGGATCAAGAACGGTATGAGTCGCGCGGAGGCCATGCCCATCGTTCGCAAGATCCTGAAGGAAACGCGACCTCACGGTGAACAGCCGACAGCGCAGCCGGCGGCTTGATTGAACTGATCGTTATCTGAAATTTGGCGGACCCGACAGGATTCGAACCTGTGACCTCTGCCTTCGGAGGGCAGCGCTCTATCCAGCTGAGCTACGGGTCCCGAGAGAAGTGCGGCGGAACATACTGCAAGCGGCTGGCTTGGTAAAGAGCGCTCGTATCGGACCAGTGCTTTATCTTTGCGCGACGATTGGTCCTGGCGTCAAGCAGGCTTGGCAATCTGGTGCGGTGGCTTTGACGCTCAGTTCGCCTGACCTGCGCGCAGGTGGTAGCGACCGTCCTTCAGGCCCTCGAAGACATCCTCGACGCTTGGATGGCGCACTGGGCCGCCGTCCTGATCCTGTAGCAGGTTCTGTTCGGAAACGTAGGCGACGTAAGGCCCCTCGGCGTTCTCGGCAAAGAGGTGGTAAAAGGGTTGGTCCTTGGACGGACGCAAATGCTCGGGGATCGCCTGGTACCATTCTTCGCTGTTGCTGAAAACCGGGTCCACGTCAAAGATCACGCCGCGGAAAGGATAGATCCTGTGGCGGACGATCTCACCAATACCGAATTTTGCGGTCGAGGACTCCATGGCTTCCTTTTCTAAAAAGCACAGACCCTTTGTGGTCTGCGGATCTCCCCACCCAACACTTGACCGCGGCCAATGAGGCCGACTGGCTTAGTTTAACAGTCAGATGGTTAATGCCGGTTTTATCCCGTGGCACCCGGTGGCGTAAAGCCAGGAAAATCCCTTACCACCTGAGGTGTTGCAAAGCTGCCACGCTTCGTCGGACTGCACCCGCCAATCAGATCGGCGCCTGTTGCGCGGTTGCCGATGAAGCTTTGTTATCAGCAGTGACAAGATTCGAGCGGCAGTTCCCGTGCTAGCCAGCCAGGGCCGCTTGCGCTGCCGAGCATGCCTTCCTTGATATTGAGGACCTGTGTAAATCCGGCAGCCTGCAGGGCATTCTGTGCTCGAGTCGAGCGATTGCCCCGCGCGCAGATCAATGCGACAGGGCGATCCAGATCGTTGCCGACGGATCGCCTAAGGGCCGCAACGAAACCTTCGATGCCGTCCGGGTCGTGAATGGAGACGGCTTTCGCACCGGCAGGTAGTCCGGTCTGCCGCCATTCTTGTGGCGATCGCACGTCGATAATCGTGACCTCGCCCCGCCTGGCGCGGGCCAAGGCTTCCGAGCTGGAAATATTGTCGCTTTTTGCCGAGTCGGCTCGTGCCGAACCTGCAACGGAAAAGGCGACTTTTCCAAATGCCGCGCTGGCCAGCAGGCCGAACAGAATCTGGCGCCGTGCGACGGACGCTTTGCTTACAGGGTTCATTTCGCTTCGCACGCTATACCTCATGGAAATCCCGCGTCCGGGCCTTTCGACTGTGATGAACTGTCTCAAGATTATGGTTCGACGGCTGGAAATGACCAGTCACAAGGGTGCGAACAAAGATGTGAGCATGGCACCGGACGTCCGGATTACCTCTTGGCCCCTTTCTTTTGACGATCGATCTGCTCTTGCAGGACAGGATCGCGCAAAAAGCTTAAGAGGGTGAAGCGCCTGCCCAGAGTTACAGGAAGCGCCTCGTGGATGAGTGAGCAGGAAAAGAGGATGGCGTCGCCGCTGCGCGGCCGGTAGGCCTCGGGGCCGTACTCGGGGAAGCGTAGGCCGCCCCCTTCATAGTCTTCAGTGTTGAGATTGAGGGTCAAGGCGAACATTCGCGCCTGGGTGTCCGGCGTCGTATTATCCCTGTGGGGCCGAAAATAGTCGCCGCGTCCGGCATCGTAGCAGGTGATGACGAAGCGATCGAAGCGGAAGCGCTGGAAATAAAAGGCCTTGGCCAGCTCCGGGGCGATCCGACGGCCGACAATACTGGTCAGCCAGCTGTCCAGTGCCGGATCGTGGACCTGGTGGTCGCGCCGTTTCTTCATGCTTGGATCAATGCGCCGGGTATCCTTGCCGTCGATCCGAGTTGTGACTAACCCTTCCTCATTGTGATGCTGCCACCGAGCTATCAAGGCATCGCAGTCGGACCGGTCCAGTACTTTAGGGACGATCAGGACGGGCGCCGTACGTTGAGGTTCTGGCGCCAGGGCTTCTGGATTGCGCGTCTGATAGAATGCCAGAACGTCAGAGGCTAACGCCCCCTGATCACTGTCCGAAACCGCGATAGCTTTGAGCAGCCGCTGATTTTCGTCCAGCAAGAGGCAAAAGGCCTGGTTCGGCGCGAAACCGCATTTCTGGGCCACTTCCGCGGCGACCTTTCCTTGCGGATCGGCATAAAGCAGAAAGGGAAGCTTCGAGGCTTGCGCCAGCGTTGCTGCAGCCTCGACCTGCTGTTTCCCAATCGCGAAGACGTCTATGCGGGCATCCTGTAGCGCCTGATAGCTGTCTGCCAGTTCTGCCAGCTTGGCGACGGTTTCCGCTGTCTCTTCCGGGAAAATGAACAGCAGATTGCGAAAACCTCGGGTTTTCTCATAAAAGACCCAGAGATAACCATCGCTGCCCGGCAGCACGAAATTCCCGAGCCGGTCTCCCGGCGCCAGTGCCGGGCGCTCCATGAAGCTTGGCAGGTTCGGAGCTGACTGCTGAGAAGAGGTCAAAGGTGTAGAGTCCCTGCGGTTCGGGCTTTTTTGATCATCAGAAACTTGTAGTTAAGCGCCGCGTCCGGGTCCGTCAATGTGTTGAGTAACATGTTTCGGACTGGAAACTCGCATCTTTGAACCGACATTAAGGCATCTTGCAGTTTCCTCCGCGATACTGTTTTGTTACTGCGCTTTTCCACCTTAATCGGATCGACATGAACGACAACGCGCCCAAATGGCTCAAGCCCCTGACCGAATACGGTCCGCTGGTGGTTTTCTTCGTGGCCTACTATGTCCAGAAAGATCTCTTCGTTGCCACGGCGGGACTGATGATCGCCACGGCGGTTTCGCTTGTGCTGTCGCTCATAATGATCCGCAAAGTGCCTTTGATGCCCCTGATCACGGCGGTGATCGTCGGTGTCTTCGGCGGACTGACCCTTTTGCTCAACGATGAGACTTTCATCAAGCTCAAGCCGACGATCGTGCAGGCGCTTTTTGCCGCGATCCTGCTGGGTGGCCTTGCCTTCGGTAAGCCCTTGCTGAAACCGGTTATGGGATCGGCTTGGCCGATGGACGAGACCGGCTGGCGGCGACTGACCCTCCATTTTGGTCTTTTCTTCGCGGCCATGGCGGTCTTGAACGAAGTTGTCTGGCGGACTCAGAGCGAAGAGTTTTGGGTTAACTTTAAGGTCTTCGGCCTTATGGGTTTGACCTTCGTCTTTGTGCTGACCCAACTCCCGCTGATGAACCGTCACGCCCTGCCGGAACAGGCCGAGGAAAGCGGCGAGAATTAAGCCGCTTGCGATAGCTTTCCAATCGGAAAGTCAGGAGCCCGCGGCACCTAGTGAATCGGACGCGGTGATCGAGGCTTCGGCGGGCGTCCGGAAATCGTCCAGAGCGTCTTGTGCCAGCCTTTCGGCGCCGGAAGGCAGGGGTTTTTTCTTGTCCGTACTTTGCGCCTGATCTTCGGTCCATTGCACGATATCGGCCAGCACCACAGCGGCATCCAGGTCGCGCAGCAACATGTGCCAGCCGTTGCTATAGAGGGCGAGGCGCTGTCGCGCGCGCCGGGCAGGCGGCAGATTTGCCCACAGCTGCAGAGTCGGTTCGCGCGGGACGATTTCGTCCTTGTCTCCGTAGAGCAGGAGCGCCGGCTGATCCAAGGCTGGCGCTGCCGCAAGCGCCTGATCCATGAGATCCACAAGGCCGTGGATCGCATCGACCCGCGTTCCCTTGATGACCAAGGGGTCGCGTCCCAGCCCACGCAGCATCTCGATGTTGTCCGAGGCCTGGATCTTAAGGCCGGAACCGCTAAAGCGTGCCCAGGGAATGGCCCTTGCGCTGATCCAGAGCGCGGTGCGTTGATACCAAGGCATGGTGTCGCGCGCCCAGACCGCTGGCGCCGACAGGATCACGCCGTCTGCATCTGGCCGGTTCGGCGAATTGTAGGCGGCTAGAATGACTGCGCCGCCCATGGATTCACCCAGCAGATAAAGCGGTTTACCCGGGTGGCGTTGGCGTAGCGCGTGGCTGGCATCGGCCAGATCGCCAGTCAGGACGTCGCTGCCGGCCCAAAGGCCGCGGTGCGGCGATTCGCCGAAGCCGCGCTGATCGTAGGCATAGACGGCCAGGCCCATGGACGCGAAGATCTGCCCGGGGTTCTCGAAGGCGTTGGAGTAATCGTTGAAGCCGTGCAAGGCGAGGATGACGCCTTTGATCTCCGGTTCCTGTTCGCTTGCTTCGGACTTTTCCTGAGCGGGTGGCAGCCAGCTGCGCAGCGGCAGGGAAAGCCCGTCGGAGGTCGCGAAATGGCTCTCCGTGAGCATTGGCGCTTCGGCGCCCGGGCCGCGTGGCGCCAGGTTTGGGGCGCAGGCGGTTAGCAATGTGATCGCCAGCGTAATGACGACCGTGGTCGCCCAAAGAGCTCGTGCCGCGGCAGGCCGCCGAATTGCCGCTTTTGTCAATGTGCCGCCTCGTCATGTGCGCCGCGGGTCAGCTGCAGGAAGATGTCTTCCAGGTCCGACTGATCCGTCGTTACATCAGCGATCTTGAGGCCGGCGCTGGAGACCGCGTCGAGAATGCCCGAAACGGCGTTTTCACTCGCGCGATAATGGAACACCAATTTGCGGGCTTCAGGGTGATCGACGTTGAAGGCCGAGAGGGCTTCGGGAAGCGTTGCGAGGTCTTCCGCCAGAACGATGGCCAATTCCTTATTGTCCAACCGTGCCAACAGGGCCGGCGTAGTGTCACAGGCGATGACTCGTCCGTGATTGATGATTGCGATCTGGTCGCAGAGTTCTTCCGCTTCCTCCAGATAGTGCGTCGTCAGCAAGATCGTCGTGCCGTTTTCATTCAGTTCGCGAACATGGGACCAGAGCTGTTGGCGCAGTTCGATGTCGACGCCCGCTGTGGGCTCATCCAGCACCAGGACCGGAGGGTTATGAACCATCGCCTTGGCCACCATGAGACGGCGCCGCATGCCGCCAGAGAGCGTCCGGGCATAGGCATTGGCTTTGTCGGAGAGGCCCAATGCCGCGAGGATCTCGTCAGATTGCCGTTCCCGCGGCGGGACGCCGTAAAGGCCGGCCTGAAGCTCAAGCAGCTCGCGCGGCGTAAAAAAGGGATCGACGTTAAGCTCCTGCGGTACCACGCCGATGGCTGCGCGCGCTTGACGGGTATCGGTGATGATATCCAGGTCCCAGACGCGGGCGCTGCCGCTGGTCTTGTTCACGAGGCCGGCCAGGATATTGATCATGGTCGACTTGCCTGCACCGTTCGGCCCCAGCAGACCGAAGACGGAGCCGCGCGGAATGGCCAGATCCACATCGATCAGTGCTTTCTTGGCCTCGCTCTTGCCACTCGCTTTATAGGTCTTGGTCAGACCTTTCAGCTCCACTGCGTATTTGGGCAGGGTTTTGACGCTGGCGTTCAAAGAGACTTCGTCCAGTTGGCGGGCTGTGAGGCTGTCGGGCATGGCTGCTTGCATTTCTCACTTATGTTAGTGCATGACCGTTAATCAACGGTGCAGAGACCAGCTGCGATTCTCGGGTCGATACCCGGTGTCGCGAGCACAGGTGCTTGTTAGTCGGGCAGTGGTTTGCGTTTCGGCTGTCCGGCAGCAAATGCCGTTGATCAAGCCGCACCAATGGGTATCATCCGCGGAGATAAGGGTCAAACTGCGCTCCTTAAAGCCCTCTCCCGGATTGTTGATCGCTTCGGCTTGCCGCGCGAAGGCGGGACCGGGCCTATCGAAGTGGGATAATGAGTGTTTCGGTTTGATGTTCGATCGGCTTGAAAGCCGCACTAACTTGAGTGAGAATCTGCGGACGCTGTGCTGCGGCCCTCTCGTGGGGTCTTGTGAACGGGGGAATGACAATGGAACCGGCCGAAACCTTAATTGTGGAGTCGGAAATCGTCGCCTGTGACGGCGGCAACGGTCCGCTAGGGCATCCCCGGGTCTATCTCAATATGGAAGGCAAGGGCCAGATCGATTGTCCCTACTGTGGCCGGCGCTATGTTCTCGCCGAAGGTGCTGCCTCCGCGGGGCATTGAACGGCTTGCGGCAGATTTGAAGCTGCCGCATTGCCAGCAGCTTGAGCGCAGCCATGGTCGACGTCGAGCGTGTTGATTTCCGCTGTTTCGATGTTCGCTGTGACCTCTTTGGGGCAGATTGATCTCCTGGCCAAACTGCCCCGTATCTCCAGGTAACTATAGATATTTTATCTGGAGGATGAACATGAAACAGCTACGCCTTTCTCTCATCGCAGTCTTTGCTGCTTTGCCTTTGGTTTTCGGCGCGTTTGCAGCAAAAGCCGCCGACATCGTCGATACCGCGGTTGAGGCCGGTCAGTTCAACACACTGGTGGCTGCGGTCGAGGCTGCGGATTTGGTCGAAACCCTCAAAGGCGATGGGCCCTTTACCGTCTTTGCTCCGACTGATGAAGCCTTCGCCAAGCTGCCTGAAGGAACGCTCGAGGATCTGTTGAAGCCGGAAAACAAAGACAAGCTGGTCGCGATCCTGACCTACCATGTGGTTCCTGGGAAAATCATGTCGGGCGATGTTGCCGGCAAGACTGCAGAGGTCGCAACCGTTCAGGGCGGCAAGCTTGCCGTCGACGCGATGGACGGCGTAAAGGTCGATTCAGCCGAGGTTATCAAGGCCGATATCGAAACCTCCAACGGTGTCATTCACGTCATCGATACGGTTGTCCTTCCCAAGTAATCGAGTGACATTGATCCGAATGAAAAGGCCGGCATGTTGCCGGCCTTTTTGTTATGCTGAGCGCGCTGCCTCATCATCCCATCTGGCCTTTTAGTGGGCTTATGCGGGGTGACTTAGCCTAAGAATCAGGAACTTAGATCCCATGGAATCCATCGCACGCATCCTGGAGCTTTTGAAACTCGCCGAAGGTCTGAAACGGGAACTGCGGCATAGCTGGCTATCGGATGGACGCCGCGAATCCGTGGCCGAACATTCCTGGCAAATGGCGCTCATGGCCATGCTCATGCATCGGCACCTGGAACAGCCGGTCGATCTCAGCCGGTCCCTGCAGATGATTATCGTGCACGATCTGGTGGAGGCGGAGGCCGGAGACGTTCCTTTCTTTGAGAAGAGCGAACGCAAGCAGTCCAAAGCCGCGCGGGAGGCGGCCGCCATGGAGAACATCCGCCAGATGATCGGTGGCGAGAGCGGCGATGAATTGGCCGCCTTTTGGTATGAGTTTGAGGCCAGGGAAACGCCAGAGGCCAAGTTCGCCGGTGCGCTGGATAACCTGGAAGTTCAGCTACAGCATAACTTCGCTGACCTTTCGACCTGGGAAGAGGTCGAGTACGGATTGGTCTACAGTAAAATGGATAAACACTGCGCCCACGATACTTTTCTCTCGGCAATGGGCAGCGCAATCAAGCAGCAGGCGGAGCGCAAGATGCAGGCCGGCGGTATCGACGTGGTAGCGGTGAAAGCAAAGGTTGAGATGGCGGCCGGTTGCGATAAGCGAGAAGACGGTACTCGAAGCAATAATCTTCGCTGAGCCGGTCCCGGAATATCCCGTTTCGGCCTGCATGCTCCCAACCTGCGGAGTTCCAAATTCACATCACTAGTACCTGAGGCGCGATGATCTACAGGGTGGAAAAGCTGCGCTATAAGCGGCATAGTTGTAATGGAATGTAAAGCTGAGCAACCGGCGCTTGGCGTTTCCGATCGGCGTTACGATGAAAGTGGGAGTGGTTTCAATGCTGTGGCGAGCCTTTGCGGGTGGCCTGACGTTGTCGGCTGTCTTTTGTATGGAGCTTTCTGCTGCGGTCCTGATTCTTGATTTGCCGCAGAACTCTGCAGCACAATATCGTCTACATGCCGTTGGATTGCCGCTGGATTTCGAGACCGATTTCAGAAATGCCAAACCGAAAGGTTCTTTCGAAGCGTATCAAAGAGGCGCCGCGTTGGGCGACCCTGAGGCGCAGTTCGGTTTGGCGCGGCACTACTATTTTGCGTGGGAGGTCGAACATGATCTTTCCGCGACGCTTCATTATCTAAAGCTTTCGGCCGAACAAGGATACGCCGACGCGCAAGCCATTCTGGGCAGATTCTATCATCTTGGAGAAGGGCTCGAGCAGGACTACGTCGAGGCTTTGCGCTACTACCGGCTAGCCGCGGATCAGGGAAATAGCTTCGGTCTCAGCTCCCTTGGCTATCTCTATGAGACCGGTGAAGGTGTCGCGCAAAGCTACGAGGAGGCCGCGCGCCTCTACCGGTTGGCCGCTGACCAGGGGGATGCTGCCGCGCAGTCAAACCTGGCGGATCTGCTCTCAGACGGCAAGGGCGTCGCAGAGGACGATGCCAAGGCGGTCCGGTTCTACCGTCTGGCCGCTGAGCAGGGATTGGCCAGGGCGCAAGTTGCACTGGGTTATCACTATGAGGTCGGTGAAGGAATCGGGCAAAGCTACGAACGGGCGCTTCATTGGTATCGCGCCGCTGCTGCGCAAGGCGACGATGTCGCGCAAACCAACCTCGCCAACATGTACATTCGTGGCGATGGCGTCGAGAAAGACCCTGCCGAGGCCGTCAGGCTCTACCGATTGGCTGCCGAGCAAGACAATCTCGACGCGCAGGACAGCCTCGCGCATTTGTTGGAGATAGGCCATGGCGTCGAGAAAGATGAAAAGCAGGCGGAGTTTTGGTTCAGGCGCGCCGCTTCGCGAGGTGATGCTTCAGCGCAGTTGAACCTCTCCTTGCTGCTTAGACGATATGCCGACGCTGATCGACATCGTAGTGAGGCCTTTGCGCTTCTTCAAAGCGCAGCGAACCAGGGAAACGCAGAGGCGGAGTACCATTTGGCGGAAGCCTACCACTTCGGACGTGGTACGGATCTCGATTACGAAGCGGCGGCCCAATGGTACCGTCGAGCTGCAGAGCAAGGTGTTGCGGATGCCCAGACCAATCTGGGTGCGCTGTACCAGCAAGGTCTCGGCGTCGATCGGGACTATGAAGCGGCGGCGAGGTTTTTCGCCTTGGCCGCCGAGCAGGGGAATAGCTTCGCGAAGTTCAATCTCGGAACTCTTTACTACGAAGGCCGGGGAGTCGCGCAGGACTATGACGAAGCCGCTCGCCTCATCAGGTTTGCGGCGGATGAAGGGCTTGTCGAGGCTGAAGTAAGGTTGGGCTTGATGTATCAGGAGGGCCAGGGTGTTGCCCAGGACTATGAGGAAGCCGCGCGTCTGTTCGAAAACGCGATTCAAAAGGACGACGTCACTGCCCTTGTGGCTCTCGGGCGACTCTTAGAAGACGGCAAAGGGGTCCCTCAAAACTTCGACGAAGCTGCGCGACTCTATGAAAAAGCTGCAGCGAAGAATAGTCCCGACGGCCAAAACGACCTAGCTGATCTTTACTTCAACGGACAGGGCGTACCGCAAGACTACAGGGAGTCGGCCCGCTTGTTCCGGCTCGCTGCCCAGCAAGGTTCCGTTTCGGCGATCGCCTCACTGGGAATGCTTTACCACCTCGGCAAGGGAGTCCCGAAAGACTATGGAAAAGCCATCGAGTTATACCGAAAGGCAGCCGATCTTGGCAGCTCATATGCGCTCGTAAATCTTGCCTATATGCATGAGTTGGGTCAGGGCGTATCGAAAAACGATAGGGAAGTATTTCGGCTTTTGACGAGGGCGGTCGAGAAGGGCGCGCCGGAAGCTCAACGTGCACTGGCGCGCCTCTATGAGAAGGGGATTGGGGTCGAACAGGACAAAGTAACAGCAGCCCGCTTTTACCGTCTGGCGGCGGACCAAGGCGAAGCCATTGCTCGCAGCAGGCTGGGATATTTCTTCTATCACGGAATCGGCGTCGAAAAAGATTTTAACGAGGCCGCGCGTTTGTTGCGCAAGGCAGCGGATCAGGGTCTGTCTGAGGCCCAGAACTCGCTCGCCTACCTGTACGAAGTTGGGCATGGCGTACCACAGGACTTCGCCGAGGCGGCACGGTTTTATCGCTTATCCGCAGAACAGGGCAGTAAACAGGCCCGCAACAGCCTCGCTAACCTTTACTACCATGGCAAAGGTGTGGAACAGGATTTCCTTAAAGCGGCGGATCTTTTCGAACGCGCCGCCCGCCAGGGCTTTGCACGTGCGCAGAGCAGTCTCGGCAAGATGTATTTGCGAGGACTTGGGGTCCAACAGAGTTACGAAAAGGCAGCGGAGTTCTATGGCATGGCGGCAGATCAGGGCGACGTCCCTGCTCTGGCGGCGCTTGGCTATCTCTATGAACACGGATACGGGGTAGCTCAGAGCTACGATGAGGCCGAAAGGTTCTATCGATTGGCCGGGGAAGAAGAAGATGCGTATTCCTTATACATGCTTGGCAATCTCTACTCTTCAGACCGGGCCAGGCGCCGGGATTACGCCGAGGCCTTTCGTCTGTATGATTTAGCTGCCGCGCAAGGGCACAGGAGGGCCCAGTACAGCCTAGGCGAGCTCTACAGTCGGGGCCTCGGTGTATCGCGGGACGATAAGCGGGCCGCCCATTTCTTTCGGTTGGCGGCCGATCAGGGAATGGCGGCGGCGCAGTCGAGGCTGGGCGATCTCTACTACAATGGCTCGGGAGTTGAACAGAATGATTCTGAGGCGGCCCGGCTCTTTCTTTTGGCGGCCGCACAGGGTGAGACGCGGGCCCAGAGCTTTCTTGCTCTTCTCTACGAACAAGGCCGTGGTGTCGCGCAGAATTATGCCGAAGCAGCTCGCCTTTACAGATTGGCGGCAGACAAAGAGAGCGCTTATGCACAAACGAACCTCGCGATACTCTACCAAAAAGGCGAGGGCGTGGCGAAGGACAATGCAGAAGCCGCGCGTTTGGTTCAGCTTGCCGCCGATTCAGGCTATCTGCGAGCACGCGTAATGTTGGCGCAACTTTATGTGGAAGGAAAAGGACTTTCGCGAGATTACGCCAAAGCGCTCTCTCTCTATCAAGAACTGTCGAACCAGGGTTTTCCCGAAGGTCACTATGGTTTGGGCCGGCTGTATGAAAACGGGTTTGGTGTCAAAGCAGACATGGCCGAAGCGCTTCGCCTGTATCATCTTGCGGCTTCGCGTGGTCTTGCCGAAGCGCATGTTGCCATTGGGGAAGCTTACATGACAGGGCGAGGAGTCAAACTGAACCTCGCTGAAGCCAGGTCTTGGTTTGCGAAGGCTGCAAAGAGCCGTGGCCACAGATAGCGATATGGTTGTTGTCGTCTAGGCAGACACAATTTTATTACCAGGAAAACGTTCTCTTCAGCCTTAGGTGCTATGCTTGCTGGTGTTGAGAGAGGCGTGTGCTCCGAGTTTTACCCCGGCATTGAACTTTAAATGAATTAGGCCGGGCATCAGCGCTTTTCGTCTTGGCGCTTCAATTGGAAGCTGGATTTGCGGGCGCCTTTGGTCCTATTTTGCAGCTTCGTTGGGTTACCCGCCTGTTTGGGAAGCCAGGCGGTTTCTGAAACCTATTGAAAACCAGGGTGATGGCGTCTTCGACACGCCGCCAAGATTTATGACCAGTGTCCGGATGTCATTGCTGATTTCCCTGGCGGAGAAGTACTCCGTCACGGTCATTAACATCGGCTCGACCCTCATCATCGCGCGGCTGCTGTCTCCGGAAGAGATCGGCGTCTATTCCGTCGGTCTTGCCTTCGTTGCCATCGCCCACACTCTGCGCGACTTCGGTGTCGGCAACTATCTGATTCAGGAAAAGGAGCTGACCGAGGACCGGATTCGAACAGCGGCGGGTATTACTCTGCTGTTGGCCTGGTCGTTGGCCCTGCTTCTGGCGCTTGGCAGCGGCTGGATTGCCGCACTCTACGATAAGCCGGAAATGCGTTCGGTCATGCTGATCCTCAGCCTGAGCTTCGTCATCATTCCCTTCAGCTCGCCCACACTGGCCCTGCTCCGGCGCAATATGTCCTTTAAGGCGCTCTTTCAAATCCGGATTGTCAGTGCGATCGTTCTTGCCACAGTTGCCGTTGTCCTGGCCTGGCAGGGTTACAGCTTTGCCAGTCTCGCTTGGGCGTCGCTGGCTGGGGTTACCACCACGGCCATCATTGCCGCTTTTCACCGGCCCGAGAAACGGATCATCTGGCCGAACTTTGTCGAATGGCGCCGGGTCGCCTCTTTTGGCGGAAAATCGAGCGTGGACGCTCTGATCACGCAGATCGGTATGAACTCGATCGATTTGATCGCCGGACGGATGCTCGGATTTACCGCCGTTGGTATCTTTAGCCGCGCGCAGGGCCTGATCTCGATGTTCTCCCGCGAGTTCACCAATGCCGTGTTACAGGTGGCTCTCCCGGCCTTTGCCTCCGGCCATCGCGCGGGCATCGACCTGAAAGAGCCTTATCTGAAGGCGATCGGGACCCTGACCCTCTTCGCTTGGCCCTTCTACGCTTTTCTTGCCTTTATGGCCTATCCCATCATCCGGATCATGTTCGGTGATCAGTGGGATGCCGCCGTCCCGTTGGTGCGTATTCTCGCAGTTGGCGGTATGGCCTCCGCCCTCTGGTCACTCTGCGGTCAGATCCTCCTCGGAACGGGCCGCATCGATGATCTGCTAAAAGCCCAGATCGTACTGCAGACAATCCGGATTGTTATTGTTTTCACAGCGGCGAGCTACAGCATCACGCATGTGGCTGCCGGGCAGGTTGTCTTCTACGTTCTTACCTACTTTGTTTTTCACCGCAGTTTGAAGTGCCTGGTCCAGATCAGGCACGTCGATGTCCTGCATGCGACCTGGAAGAGCCTGATGGTGACCATCACCAGCTCACTGGTGCCCGCGTTTGCGCTCTTTTACATGAACCCGGGTCCGGAAAATCTTTGGATTCCGCTGATTGTGGCGGGCTTCGGCATGGGTACCGGCTGGCTGGCCGGGATCTACCTCTTCAAACACAGCTTCGGTGAGGAAATCGCCAATGCTTACCACTCGGCTTTGAGCCGCTTCGGGCGGGCGAAGCCCTAAAAGCGCGGTCTTGTTACCAAGGCTCGGTCAGAAATTCGCCTGACAGTCCCGGCAGATCTCGATGAACTTACCGATTAGCACCTCGGGTTTGATCTCGGCCCGTTGGCCGTGCTGTAGGGCCGCTTCGGCAAAAGCCTGATACTGCGCCTGATCGTCCCAAAGCTTGGCGAGCGCCTCTTTCCAGGCTTCTAGAGAATCGCTGGGTTCCACCAGCAAACCGCCGGGTCCAACCGATTCCGGTAACCCCCCGCTGTTGCTTGCAATAACCGGAACGCCGCTGAACTGCGCCTCGGTCACTACGCGGCCCCAGGCTTCGCCTCGCTCCTTCGGGCTCGGTGCGATGACGATCCGGGCTTTCGTATAAACCTGCCGCATATCGCCCTGGCGCGGCAGCCACGTCACGTTCTCCAAGGCCTTTACGCGCGCCTGATAGTCCGCCATGACCTCGTCGGACAGCGGCCAGCCCTCAACGAAGGTGAAAGGGATATCGTGGCGCGCGGAGGCGAGCGCGAAAGCCATTTCAGCGCCCTTGTAGGGGTGTGGATTGATAAAGACCACGCTCTCGCGCCGGCTTTCGGTCTTATAGGCCTCCGGGCGCACCAGGGGCGGGATTGAGGGCGCGGAGAGACCGAAATCGGCTTTGAAGCGGGACGCCGTGTAGTTTGAGTTCGCGATGTATTGAAGCCGAGGTAAATCGGCCACCTCACCGCCGAGTTCGCGAAAGAGTGTATCTCTCAGATAGACGATCGTGGGAACCTTTTGATCGAGCAGCGGTTTCGCCAGGACCAGTGGTTTACCTGCCTGGAGGATCGCAACATCCGGCTTGAAGTCTGCAACCGCCTCGGCGACGCCTTGTTCAGGATGCCAGCCGCGAAAAACCGGATAACCCATGATGCGGTCCATGGGAAAGCTCCGGTTGCGCAGAATCTTCCGCTCCAGCCGGTTGCGCAGCCCGATCCAGCCCTCCGGCTCGACCGAGGCCAAGACCGCCGGCTCGATGCCCTGCTTTTGCAGTTCCTTGCAGAGATCGTGCGTGCTTGATTCCGATCCGCCGGCGCGTTGCGGTAGATAGCTGTGCCCGGTTCCGAAGAGTATGCGCATAGAGGAAAACCTGCGTGTCTGGACCGGGATCTTCCCGAAAAAGGCCAAAACTTCTGCCGCGCCTCGCGCGAATCGCCGCTGCGGCCAAAGTTGAGAGAGTCTGATCGCGTTCTTTTAAAGGATCAACTCACCGTCCGTGAAGGGTTAAGGGTGTTGCCACAGAGCTATCACGCACCTGCGCTGGCTGTTAAGCCGAGCTGGTTTGCCATTCCGCGCAGGCCAAGCAGCGTCACTAGCTGTTTCAGAGCGATCAAAGCCTGACGGTAGTTGCCATCGCTCAAATCCCGGCGAAGCTCATAGTAGAGTGTTTTCGACATCTCAATGCGCATCGGTTCCGACAATTTTGAGTTGCCCCGCGCGAAGCTGCGGCACAGGTCTCTACTGTCGTAACCCCAGCGGAACATGACCGACGACCTGTTGTCGAAGATCCTGCCTAGGCTATCGCGCTCGGCGGCGCTAAGGGCCGGATTTTCCGCGCTGTGTCCTAGGATATCCGTGAGATCGGCCAATGCCAGATCCCAGAGGCAATAGCGCATCATGATGACGAAACGCCGAATCAGTGCATGGCGGCGCTCCGGCGGTGTCAGCACACCTTTTGCCTGAAGATTCGGCAGATACTCCCAGAGTTCGAGGTCTCGATGCAGTCTTTCGAATATGATGCGGTCGTATTTGATCCATCTGTCGCTGATCGCATCGATCGCGAAGGAATCGCTATTGCTGCCGCGTGTGCCGTCGTGCCGGCGGTAATAGTAAGTGACAGCATCGACCGGCGCCGCCGTGTAACGCCTGCTCAAGCGTAGCAGCATATCGTAATCTTGAGAGCGGACCAGTTTCTCATCGAAAGGCCCTAGCGCCCGGTAACAGTCTGTTCTGACCAGAATTGAGGGTTGAGGCAGGAAGTTCTCCTCCAGGAGGCGGGCGAAGAGGCCTTGGGCTTCGTATCGGCCGACATGGCGGGTCGGACCGGGCAGAATTCCCCCATCGGCATCGCTGTCTGCCCGCCTGTAGGAGGAGTAGCTGAAACCGCACTCCTTATGGCCCTCCAGGGCGTCCAGATGATGCTGGAGCGCGTCGGGACAGGCCACATCGTCGTCGTCGAAAATCCAAACGTACTCGCTCTGAACCATGGGCAAAGCCAGATTGAGTGCGGAAGACTTGCCGCCGTTTTCCTTGCGGACCGTTTCGATGGCCGGCCCATAGGCTTCCAGCAGAGCAGGAGTTTCATCGGTCGAACCGTCGTCCAACACGATGATTCGATCCGCCTTAACGGAGAGATTCACCAGGCTGTCCAAGCAAGCGCCGATGTATCTGGCTCGGTTGAACGTCGGCACGATGACGGTTACGTTAGACGACATTCGTTCGTGTACTATGCTGGCATTTGCGTTTTATGATAAAAATCAACTGCTTTCACGTTTTTCGAAATGGATCGGTCACTTGCCCATGAGGCCTTTTTCGCCAGAATCTGTCAAATCTCTCTCGCATAGTTGCTGTGAGAATGACTTACATCAAAAAATAATGATTGTTTCCTAAATATAGTCGCCTTGATGACCCCTTTCAGAGACGAGATATTCAGCTCCGCGCCATCTTCGACTTTCTCTCATACCTAGAGCTTAAAAAAGGCCCTCTTCATGAAAACGACGTTCGTTGGACATGCGGCAATCCTTGTCGAGACCAAAGGCTTGCGGATTCTTTCGGATCCCTGGTGGCAGGGTCCCTGTTTCGGCGCCCAGTGGTGGATCTATCCGAAACCCTCTTTGGAAGCGGTCGATTCAGGCCCGATTGACTATATCTACGTCTCACACGGGCATGCTGACCACCTGCACCTCGGGACGCTGCGCCGCTTCCCTAACACCACCAAGGTGTTGGTTTCGGATACGCTGGATCTGACGCCCTCGCTTGAGCGGGCCGGTTTCGAAGTGATCGAGGTTGGGCAGGACGAGGAAATCGACCTCGGAAATGGCGTCAAGTGCCGCATCATCCCGACCTATGCGGATGACACTCTGATGGTTCTGTCGGATGGCGAAGAAGTCTCGATGAACCTGAACGATGCGCTGCATGCCTCGCCTGGCTACATCCAGGACAACATTATCGCGCGCCTGAAGCAGCTCTATCCGACGGTCGACTACGTTTTCTGCGGTTACGGCATCGCTTCGCATTTCCCCAACTGCTATGTGATTCCAGGCAAGGACAATGCGCAGACTGCAATCGCGCGTCAGAAGCATTTCAATAGGCAGTGGGCACGCATCGTCAACGACTTGGAACCAAAGTTCGGCTTTCCCTTCGCGGCGGATGTGGCTTTCCTGGAGCAGGATCTCTTCTGGGCCAACGAACCGACCCACAACGGCGAACGGCCGACCAATATCTATGGGGAGCTGTATCCCGGTTCCAAGACCGAAGTCTTCGATATCGGTCCCGGCTTTACCATCGAAGACGGTAAGATCACCGACGACAGCAGTTTTCGCAATGTCCAGGAGAGCGATTTGCGCGCGCTTTTCGAACGCGAGATCGAAAAGGTCAACAAACACCAGGCGGTGGACGCCGACTTTGTCGACTATCTGCGTGAGCAGTTGAACGAGCGCGTCGATCTCTGCCGCGCCTACCTCCAGGAATACAGCGGAAACTATCGTTTTCTCGTTGTTATCCGCGGGGCGGAGCACGCCATCGAAATCGCGAAGACAGGGAACGACATTACACTTTCCACCCGCGATCTGGCAGGCCTGGATCGGAAGAGCTATGACGTGATTCTGACCACGCAGTCATCTTATCTGCGCCGGACTTTGGCGAGCGACTTCGGGCATGAGACGCTTTTTGTCGGATCCGGCTGTATCTTCGAATACACCACGCGCGAAAAGGCCGAGCAGAATCTGCATCGGGAGATGCTGCCGCTGCTCAACAACCGCACACAGCCGCCGCGCTCGCGCTTTGGCGATCAACCGAAGCTGATGTACCAGTTGAAGCAGGGTGTGAAGAAGGCGATTGGCCGGGTCGATGAAGATCTCTACGATCTCAAGCGCTGGACGGTTTTTTCCTGACGGGTCTTACTGCGCAGGGGCAGCCTGTCAAACCTGCTGTCTGGACCTCAAAAGTCTGAGGAGCCCATAGATGGGCAGTATCAGCACTGCCAGCACGAGGTATCCAGCAGCAAGAATTTTCAGGCCGCCCAGGAGAACCCGCGGGAACATCTCGTACGCGAAGTCGAGATAGAGCATTCCAGCCACCCAAAGAAGCGACAGGGCCGCAACAGCGAGTATAAAAAGACGCCAGAGCGATTGGTTCTTTTGGATCATGGCAACAGCGGTCTCACTCTCTGTTATCTATCTTCGTGGTGCGACACCGCTCACGTCAGGGCGGACAGGGCGCAGAGACGCAACTCTGTCACTGAGAGCATGCAGCCATCTATTTGGACGACGTCGCCCTCTTCGAAATCACGTCGCCGCAGAGCCTGGAAGACCTTTTTCAAAGCGACAGACGGCATGGCCGTAACATCGCCTTCGCCGAATCCGGCCTCTGAGAAAGCCGCGAGGTTCGCGGGTGAGAGAAGCAGCTTTTCCAGCCGGTCGGCATCCGCCTCGTCCGGACGCTGGAGCAGATAAGCGTGGCCGAGAATGGCGGCGCTGCGGCGATTGGAAAAGACGGCGTCCGGCAGGCTGGCAGCAGCCGAACCGGCTGCTTTGCCTGCCTGTAAGGCGGAGGTTGCGCCGGCTGCGGTTCCCAGGACCGGCAGCGCGAGGAGCGCATTGAGCAGAGCGCGGCGATGTGGTGCGGCAGTCACAGTCATGATCCCAGAGCCTTCAAATGATCCGACAGTCGATAGGCAAGTGCGATGATGGTCAATGTCGGATTGACGTTGCCGACGGTCGGAAAGACCGAGCTGCCCGCCACGAAGAGATTGGGCAGTTCGTGCAGACGGCAATTGGCATCTACGACCCCCAGTTTGGGGTCACTGTCCATCCGGGTGGTGCCCATATGATGATAGTGAGGATGCGGGTCAACCGATGCATAGCCACCCTCAGGCAGGCGGACACGCACTCTGCCGAGGCCGCTGCGGCCGAACTGCCGCTGCACCTGCTCCGAAATCCGGCCAAGGATCGCACTGTCCTGCTCCGTAAGGCGCCAGTCTAGGATACAACGGCGCTGTCCAAACCGGTCAAGGGAGTCGCTCAGATAAACCCGGCTGTCCGGATTTGGAATCTGCTCAGAGATCACCACCAGGTCGATCGAGACCAGAGGGTAGTCGGGATGGTGAAACAGCCGGTAGTAGCCGCTTTCGGCGACATCATCGATGTCGGCAATGACATTGGCCAGATGCTGTCCAAACTCATCGGGAACCCGTCCCTGAGACCCGGCGCGCACGAGCTTCGTGAGAGACTGCATCGAGGGATCGTCAATGTTCTTATTGAACTCATTGACGATCTTTGCGGCCTGAAAACGCGCATTGACCAGTTCCGCCTGCCGCTGGGTGTCCTCGGAAAGCGTCAAAATCCCCCAGGTTTCACCCCAATCCGCCTCAAAGTCCTTGTAGAAACGAAAGTCGAGCTGAGGATCGGATGGAAAGAACGCCGCAAAGTCTGGGCTGGTCAGATGCTCCATGAAATAGCGGCCCACCAGATCGTTCGTATTGCCCAGTCCCGCAGCTTTGGTTTTGTTTGCCAGCAAGAGAATCCGAGGATTCTCGATGCCCCCGGCAGCCAGAACATAATGCTTTGCGCGCGCCTTCAGCGTCTTGTCGTTCAGCGTCTTGATCGTCAATTCGGTCACGCGGGTGGCAAGGTCGTCGGTAACCACGTCGACGACATTGGCAAAAAGATAGGTCGTGACGTTGGCCGACTGCTCCAACGTTTCTTCGTGATAAAGGCCGAGCGCCCGCGCTTCGCCGCCGACAGTCTGAAAAACCTGGTTCGCGATGGCGTCATCGACGAAGGGCCAGGGATCAGACCCAACAGCGGTTCGCTGGCTTTCAATTTCAAAGGCCTCGCTGGGGACACCACAGAATTCAGCGGCCCTGACATAGTAGGGACGCAGCTCATCCAAGCCAAAGGGCCAACCGCTGTGGGGGATCCAGTCACGGACTTCAAAATCGATGGCGTCCAAAGGCCGGATATTGCCGCCCCAGTGATTGGTGCTGCCGCCCAACATGCGAAGCCGCACCACATCCAGGTCGGGATAGGGAATGCCGACAACCTCTCCAGCCGCCAGGGCCTGGGTATCGTCGTCCAGGCCGATATCGCCACTTTCCAGCAGTGCGATTCGTGTGCCGTCGCCGTCGAAGGCAGTCGCAATCGCAAGGCCTGCAGGGCCCGCACCGATCACGCAGATATCCGCCTCAATCACCTCGCCGTCAGCCAGGCTGCGCGTGTCCACGAAGGCCATCGTCCTCGAATCCCTCTATCTTTTCCGGGGAACAGTTGTATCAGGTGGGGTTAAAACGGCAAGAGTCACTCATAGTCCATAGCCGAATAGATCCTAACGCCAGCCCCTTAAAGAAGGGTTTGACGCGGTGAGGCGGGATAGAGACAGTGACGCTCGGCCGCAACGCTGGCCCGAGCCTTGAAGTTGGGCGGCATACGCCTTCGAAAACTGTGGCGTCCGCCTGTGGAAAACCGGTTATGACCTCTCTCATCTACTACATAAAACCGTTCTTTCTGCCGCCCATGAATTTCATCCTCCTGGCGGCGTTCGGCTGGGTCTGCGCCAGGCGATGGCCAAGGTTGGGGCGTGCCCTTATCTCCATTTCAGTGGTAGGCCTGCTTGTCCTATCGTTGCCCGTCGTTTCCGCCTTGCTGATCGGCAGCCTTCAAACACACCGCGCCCTCGATACCTCGCGGCCGGTCGCCGGAAAAGCCGCGATCGTCGTGCTGGCGGCAGGCCTTTATCGCGATGCGCCGGAATACGGTGGCGATACCGCCGGCGGTTTGACACTCGAACGCCTGCGATATGCGGCGAAACTGCACCGGGACCTCGGCTTGCCGGTCCTGGCGACAGGCGGGATCGTTGGCAATATCGAAACCCCGCTGTCTGAGGCCATGGCCAAGGTGCTGGCTGAAGAGTTTTCGGTCGATACTGTCTGGACGGAGCCCGCTTCACGGACGACGCAGGAAAACGCTACTCACACAGAAGCACTTCTGCGCGCGCGGGGCGTCGATTCAATTTATCTGGTGACCCATTCCTGGCACATGCAACGCGCAGTTCTCGCCTTCGAGAGCGCTGGTGTCGAGGTTATCCCAGCCCCGACCCGTTTGTCTGGACCGCTTGAAGTCCGCCCAACGGACTTCATCCCCAGCGCGGGCGCGCTCTTCACCAGCTACTACGCCCTGCACGAGTGGCTTGGGCAACTCTGGTATCTGCTCGCTTATACGTAAGTCGATTATGCGGCGGAGGCCACGCGGCCGTGGTCGCGATGTTTCTGGAACCAGAGTTCGAGCAGCATCAGCACCCAGATCAACTCGCCGTGGAAGGAAGAATGACCTGTCCGGTGGGTTTCGATGGCTGAATCCAGGAAAGCCGGCTGGAAAATATTGCGGCCTTTGAGGCTGGCGAGGCTGTCATACGCCAGAGATTGCATGCCGGAGTCGGTCTTAAGCCAAAGACCGAACGGTAAGCCGAAGCCGTGTTTTGACTTGGTCAGGGTTGCTGGCGGCAGGAAATCGCGCACCGCGTACTTAAAGAAGGAACGCAGCTTGCGGCCTTCCAATTTCAACGCGGGTGGGATCTTCGCGGAGAAGGAAAGTACTTCTTCGTCCAGGAGCGGATAGCGCACCGCCAGCCCTGCAAGCGCCGTCGTCTGCTCCACTTTGCGCAGATCGTCGTCAGCCAGGGTCGTACGTACATCCAGGTAGAGCATTGAATCCAGCGACGATTCTGCGCCGGAGTCGTTGTAGTGCATGCGTAGCAGCTGATAGGGATTCTGGCGGTCTATAGTCTCAGCGACCGCCGGCATGAAGCAATCGCTCAAATCTATGTCATTGTAATAGTTGTAGCTTTCCAGGCGGTCCGGCAAAGGCACCTTGGCGCGCCGAATGTAACTTCGCGCCTTGCGGAGGGGCATAACCCGGTCACCGGCCGGAACGTTCATGACGAGCGGCTCAAGCAGACCGCCCCGCAGCCAGCGCGGAATGTAGTTATAGGCTTCGAAGATCTTTTGATCCGCGTAGCGTTCGTTACCTGCGAAGAGTTCGTCGCCGCCATCGCCGGCCAACAGCAGATCGATGCCCTGCTCACGCGCCATCTTTGCACAGTAGTAAGCAGCAACGGCGGAGCTGTTGCCGTAGGGCTCGTCATAGATATCGGCGATCCTTGGAATGAAATCGACGATATCGGCCGGCGTGACGTAGTACTCCTGAAGCTCTACCCCATAGTGCTCGGCCGTAATCCGGGCATAGCCCATCTCATTATGCTCGACCGAGTCAAAGCCGACGCCGAAGGACTTGCTCACCCGCTGGCTTTGCTCAGCGAGTAGGCCGGTCACCGTAGAGCTGTCGATACCGCCACTCAGAAAGGAGCCGGTTGTCGCAAAATCCTTGCCACCCGTCGCCCGTTTCATGGCGCGGCGAAGGACCGCCATCAACTCTTCCGCCAGTTCGTCCCGGCCGCGCGTGTCGTCGCTGTAATCGACGCGCCAGTAGGCGCCGACGTCGAGGCTGCCGTTGTCGTACCAGAGACACTGCCCGGGCAGCAGCTTGGTAACGTCCCGATAGATGCTTCCAGGCGCCGGCGAGCGGGTGAAGAACATGTAGTCAAAGATCGCCTGGTGACTGATTTCGCCAGCGATCTCATGGTGCTGGACGATACAATCCGTCGTGGTGCCGAAAACCAGCCCTTCTTTCGAGGCAGGCCGCGCATAGCACAGAGGCCGGATGCCGAGCCGGTCGATCGCCAGCAGAGCCCGTTGCTTTTCACCGTCAAGAACCGCGAGCGCCCAGGCCCCCATGACATGCTGCAGCGCATCGCGGCCATGCCGCCGGTAAGCAGCAGCCAGAGCCGCCGCCTGGCCGTCCCGGTACGCCGTACGCTCGAGTTCGTCATCGAGCCAGCGAGGATAACCTTCGATCACCGCCAGCAGCGAACCTTCGGCGAAAAGGCTGATGTGCTTGGCATGTCCTTTGATGGCCGCCGCATGACCATTGCCGCAATGAGACTGCGATTGCGATCCTGGAAAACCGAAAAGACCCTCGGCCATTGCCGAAAGGACGCTCGGCGCATCAGCCGCCGTCGTCGCACCGCCCAACCAACCGCAAAGCCCGCTCATCGTTCGCGCCTATCCCTCAATTTCGCGCCTCGCAACGTCATCCGCTCCGAATGGCCCTATTCACCTACAGCGGCGTCCCTTCCGGAGTCTTAACGCCGGTCCGTTTTCACTATCTTCAGTTACCTTCGGCTGCAGCTTTCCTGCGCTCCGCTGCCTGCTGCTTGAGCCGGCGTAACCACTGTTCAAGTCGATTCTTCAGGACATTACGCTGCAGAACAAGCCACGTCATATCCCGAGTGGCGTTGCTCAGACTGCGCTTGTGCTGCCCATGCCCGGCCATGAAATCATAGATCCTGGCTCCGTGACTCAAATTCTCTTCGATTGCAAGATAATGTGTCACCAGACCCGGCTTGCGCTTCGGGTCTTCGTCATAGCGGAAACCACTTTGATAACCGTAGACGTAGCCCTCGTGGACGAAGTTGTAGAGGTAGCCGATCGGCTGCTCGCCAGCACTCGCCCGTAAAAGCTGTATTTTGCCGTCGGCGAAACCGGCATCGATCAGGGCCCGGTGAAATTGACTGAAATAGGCATTGGAGAAGGAGCCGGATTCGCCGCGCGCCGTCCAGTAGATTTGATGAAGCTCCGCCAACTCGTCCAGGAATTTGTGCGCCTCTTCAAGACTGCCCGGCGCGGCAAGCGAAAGCGGCCCCTCAGCCTCGTAAAGACGCAGAGCGCGGCGCAATTGCTGGCGCGTATTGCGGCTGAGTTGCGAAAGATATTCCCCGTCAGCCTGACGGACCACTTCGAGATCGACGTAGTCGCAGGGTTTGAGATCCGGTGTCCAGGGCAGCAAGCCAAGTCGCGCAGCGGCGGCAGAGACCTCGGTCAGACCCTCTGGAAGAAGACCGCTCAGACAAAGCTCACTCCAACGCTTTTCATGGGCGACGAGCCACGCCAAGGCTGCTTCCGTGATTCCGGCGCGAACGCTGCTGTTACAGAGAATGCCGCTGTATTCCAGGGTGAGCCGGTCGTGATAGGCATCGCCGGTCTCGTTCAACAGCAGACGGCCAACCGGCATGACCCGGTGACGGCGATCCGCGTGAAACATGAGAATCCCCAAACCTGCGAGGCGCCCACCCTCGGTCACGCGTAACACGCGGGGTCTGAAATGCGACGGGAGCGTTTTCAGCCAGGTTCCGATCCAATGCCAGGACTGGAAAAAAGAGGCATCGCACCTCTTTTCCAAAGCCCGCCAGCTCTCGCCCAACTCGGTCAGGCCGGCAGGTTCGTCGCAGGAAACCTGATAGGAGTGGGTCATTGCCTTGGGCTTTGCTTCACTGCAGGTGGGATGCTGGTCGAAAGGTGTCATCGAACTGTTACGGTTGTGCCCTTCGAGGATTTGCGAAAGTTCGTAGCATAGGCCGTTAACGAAATGCTATGTGGATCTGTGAATAGTTTCTTACCGCTGGTGCTCAGAACCGCCTGACGGATTTTTCTGGACGGCATGATGTCCGTCCCTTTTTTCCCATTTGCAGCCAATCACTTCGCCGGTTTCCTATTATGCAGTCGAAACTCTATAAAGATCTTAATGCCCTGCCGGCCGGCTATGCGGCGCTGTTCGAAGCAGCGGCAGGGGGCAGTTTTTATGCTGGCCGTCCTTGGTTCCAAACCCTGGCTGAAACCACGCGGGAGCCGGGCGACGCCCTTTATCTCTATGGGCTCGAGCAGGATTCGGCTGAAGACCCCGCACTGGCGCTTTTGGTTGCGCGGAGTGGCGCGGCGGCAGCGGCGGGTCTTCCCGCCGGCGATTCGCGAACCCTGGCTGGCTTCAGCACCATGTACACAACGCATTTCCTGCCGGTCATCCACCCCACGGCGATCACACCGGAACGCGCCGCGGAGGGATTCGCTCAGGCCCTGGCCGCCGAACGGCCTGCCTGGCGAAGTCTCAATTTTGAGTCCCTGGACCCTGCTGAGCCTTTTTTCCAGGCCTTTGAAGCGGCATTGCGCCGGGCGGGCTTTATCGTTCAGACCTACGCCCATTTCGGCAATTGGTTTGAAGGAACCGAAGGCGACAACCTAGAGTCCTTCATGGCGCGCCGACCCTCGGCCTTGCGCAACACGGTCAAACGCAAGGGCCGGAAGCTCGAGAAGATGGAGGATGTACGGTTTGAGATTCTGACCGGCGGCGATAGCCTGGATCAGGCTATGGATGCTTACGATGCCATCTATGCCAACAGCTGGAAGGAGCCGGAACCCTTTCCCGACTTCACCCGCCGGCTGGTCCATGAGGCAGCGGCCGCCGGCTGCCTTTGTCTCGGCACCGTCTACCTGGGCGAGAGACCCGCCGCCTCGCAAATCTGGATCATCGCAGGCGGCCGGGCCACCATTTTCAAACTGGCCTATGACGAGGAATTCAAGAAACTCTCCGCCGGATCGGTACTGACGGTGAAAATTCTCGAGCACGTCTTGACCCACGATCAGGTCGTGGAGGTGGACTATGGGCGCGGCGACGATGCCTACAAGAAACAATGGCTCAGCGAGCGCCGTGAACGGCGTGGAATACTGGCCTTTAACCCGCGCACCCTACAGGGTGCGATCGGCGCCATGCGGCATGTGGGCGGCTCCAAGCTGAAGAAGATGATAAAGAGCTAAAGGAAAACCATCTATGATTGTGTTCAACTTTGCCACAAACTCTGAATCTCCACGAAAAACCGCGAATTCCTGCCGTTTTATTAACCAAGACAACACAGAATCATGATGACCTGAGAGTTGACTTAGGACGCCGGAATCGTAGATTATATTGTTCGCAGAACGACAAACACCGGGCTTCGAAATGATGCGAAAAGTAGTATTAGCTCTATTGATCATGGTCGGTAGTGCGACGTTTGCCTCAGCAAAACCCTTGTACGACACGCCTGTGTATTACGAGGCAAGCGATAGCTACTTTGAGCTGGTCAACTTGAAGAACCAGTATCCAGGTCGCTTCGTGCGTGACGAGAGCGGCTGGATTGAGGTTAAGGGTCTGGCGGCAAAGCGCAGCTATAAGGGACGCCGCGGCCGTCTCGCCGTTGTCCGCGACAAGGCCACCCACGAGTTTCTGCGCGATACCTTCAAGCCTGATAAGCCATCCTGGTTCGGACTGCAGTATCTTTGCAAATACAACAGGCTAATCTGGGCCAACGGGCGCTTGCATGAAAAGAACGGTTTCCACAGGTGGGGCCGGGTCTGGAATGTGCAGGGCAAGCAGCCAAGTAACCCGAATCGAAGCGATAGCTGCAGTAACTTTAACTATTTCTATGCCGTCCACTACTGGTCGACAAAATCGGGCTTTACCTGGAATGCGAATGCCAGAAACGTCCACTGGAAGATCATGTTCGTGGAGTACCCGGCTCGGGATCAATACTGGAAGTAAGGCTCCGGTGGATTCCGCTTTCCTGCTGCCATGGCGCTATCGCGCTAAGCCCCCAATGAGACATCCCGACGGGTGGTGACGTCGGCTCTGTTCGGACAAGCAGATAGAGTCCTGAACAGGTCGTTACGCTCTAGGCTGACGCGTCCTGCTTATATCTTGCTGCACATCGGCCTTGTACCGCGACAGGCTCTTTAATTGAGCTGGGGAAGTTCGGGATAGGGCCCTAGGCCCGCAGCTTCCCGGTTTTCAAACCACGTGTTTTGAGAACCGGGCTTTCTGCCGCCAATGATGGTATTGCCGGTGACTTGAGGATCCGGCACATCCCGGCTGTGCACGAAGCTGCTCGGCCGTCTTGCTGGCTCGATCACCACGGTATTGCCCTTGATCAGGCTGGAGTTGACCGAATGCCCCTCGATGCCTTTGTAAGCCAACTCCAGACCGATGCCGATGATATCCGGATTGGAGCTGTTGCTGCCTTCCTGCAGAACATTGTTTCGGATGATCACCGTACCGCCGTTGGGGAGGTCAATAAGGCGGCTGTCCTTCCCCTCAAGCGAGGCGATGACGTTGTTCTCGATCGTGGTCTTCGCCGCCCGGCTCTTGATGGCATGTCCCTCGTCCTTAGGTGATAGGAACACACTGTTCCGAACTGTTAACTCGGTCGCCCGGCCGATATAGACACCATGCGCGCGCCCGCACTTGATGCCGCAGGCACCGCCGAGGCGCTCGAACCGGCTGTCCTCGATCAGTATCGTGCCGCCCCCCTTGGATCGAGTCAGCAGGCCTTGCTGGCTGTCATGGAAGTAGACATTGCGAAGGGTCAGGTTCTCGCCTTCCAGGCGGATGCAGGCGCCGTTACCATCGCTGACGGCAATGCCGGAGCACTGAATGTTCTCGATCGTGGTGTTACTCCCTTTGATAACAAAGGTCGCTTTACCTTCGGCCGCCGTTTCGAGCAGGTGTGTTCCTTCGGTGCCGCGAATTGTGACGTTGTTGGCTTTCAGGACGGCGGCTTCATAAAAGGTTGCGCCGCCGATCGTAATCGTCGCGCCGTCCTTGGCGGCCCGGAAAGCCTGAGAGACTTGGCGGAACTCCTGGCAGTCGGACCCGTTGCAGAGCGTGACCACCCGGTTGGGATCGATGGGCGGCTTTTCCTTGGGCAGACGATACAGCCAGATGCCTTTGTTGGGACGCCCATAGGCGGCGAAAACATCCAGGTCTTTCAGATAGATAAACTTCGAATAAGGGCGGCTGCGGGTCGGCGCCCGGCCGCCATGGTTCTCAAAAAGGGTCCAGTCTCTGGAGTCTGGATCGAAGGTGAAGATTCTTCTGTCACCTGACCAATAGACAAGATTTTTATCTCGGTCGTTGTAGGCCACCCCGGCGGTCTGGTTAAAGGCCGGGCGCTTGGTCTGGTTTTCGAGTCCGCCAGCGTTGCGGCCGTCACCTAAGCTTGCGGAACGCAAGCCAGCTCGATCGCTGAGCACCATCAGGCGCCGGGCTGGATCGATCGCCACAGTGCCGTCAGATCCTGTGTTGCTCACCTTTCGCATTGAGCTGTACTGCTTGGTTTCCACATCGAAGACGGAGATGCGGTAACGCGAGACGAGAACGATGTTGCCGGTAGCAGGGTCGAGTTCTGCGGATTTATAGCCTTCGATATCTTTGCTGTTGTCCGGGGAATATCCGCTCCACGATTTCGTCTTGGGATCGAACTCCCAGACTGGAGCGCCTGACCAGCCATTACCACCGATACAAAACGGCACCTGCGACCAGAGAAAGACCGTCTCTGTCTTAGGGCTGTAGACGATGCTGTCATAGGTGTGGCCCGGCACAGGCGCGTCGAATTTGCCGTCCCCATCCAGATCCGGGACCCGCGGACAAGGATGCTGTCGGTTCTTCTGCGCATCCCATTTTCCGGTTTCCGGGTTTTTGTAGACAAAGGGACTGGGGTCTGTCAGGCGAGACCAGCTCAGATCCGCAAAGTCGAAAGCGTAGACTTCGTTGCCGCTGTAGTCTTTGTGACCGCCGCCATGGAAGTACCAGAAGCGCCCGTCGAAGGCCGCCCCGTTCCAACTGCTGACGACTGAGCGAGGGCCACTGACACCGCCGTTCTCCGGGGCCAACGCCCGCTCGATCAGGATCTGCTGTATTGCGCTATTAGGCAGCTCGAACCACTTGCCGGGCTCCAGCTCAGCGACGACTTGCGCCAAGCCTGGCAATTCCTGGTCCTTCACGGCATAGGCCGCCGGGTCTGCGACCGATACGGATTTTGCTATCTTTTCGACTGGTTTGGGAGACTTCACCTTTGCCGGCGCTTGTGCGGCGGCCGGCTTGGGTTTCTCCTTCACCTTGCGCTCGCCAACCCTTTCCGCCGGCTGAGTCGCGCCGAGAGGCTCAATCTTTTTTGCTGGAACGGCAGGCGCCGTTTTGGGCTTCGGCGCAACGGCCGCCTTCGGTTTGGCCGGTGCAGGCTCAATGGTAGGCGTCCCATCGCTCCCGCGGCGAATCGTGCCGTCTTTCCAGCTGGGACCGGCCGGCAATTCGGCCAGAACGCTCTCGTCAGCTCGCTGGTCCGCCGCGCAGGCGCTGAGCGCGCCGGAAAAGCCTAGCGCAAGAACACTTGAGACAATCGCTACGGCTTTGGGCCCAAATGGTCGCATTCCGTTCCATTTCCCTTTTTTATCGGCCCGCAACGCCATAGCCGTAAATTCCTTCTACGTTCCGGCCGGCCAGCATAACGACTCGGTGAGATAACGGCCACATGCGGTTATAGAAGCTTAAATGAATCCATATATTAAACAGCAGCTTCTATATTGTAGCGATCACACCTACTCACAAGTTTGCAGTAGATTGAAATTATCGTTAACTGCCGACCGCCAGTCGGTAGATGGCGAGCCACAGCGCGAAACGAATTACGGAGAAATGGGCAGACTATGCTGGAACAGACAGCAAACAGGCGAATCGATCTGCCCGCGGATGCGGCGCCTCTTCTGACCGTGATCATCGACACGGAAGAAGAATTCGACTGGGACAAGCCCTTTTCGCGCGACAATGTGGCTGTTGAGAGCATTGCGGCCCAACCCAAGGCGCAGGAAATATTTGCCCGCTATGGCATCGTGCCAACCTACGTGATCGATTATCCCGTCGCGGCAACCGAATCCTCGGTCGCATGCCTCAAGCCGCTTATGGAGGCCGGTGCCTGCGAAATCGGCGCGCATCTTCACCCCTGGGTCAGCCCGCCTTATGAAGAGGAGGTCTGTGCCCTCAATTCCTATCCGGGCAACCTGCCGCCGGATCTGGAGCGCCGCAAACTGCAGCAATTGACCGATACGATCGAACGGAACTTTGGGCAACGACCGACTGTCTACAAAGCCGGCCGTTACGGCGTGGGCACCAATAGCGCGTCGATTCTGGCGGAGCTTGGCTACAAGGTCGACGTCAGCGTCGTACCCTACACGGCCTTTACCGATGACGGCGGACCGGATTTCCGAGACTTCCCATTTCAGCCCTACTGGTTCGGCTCAGAAGACGACCCTCTCCTGGAACTGCCGCTTTCCTGCGGTTTCTATGGGGCATTTTCGCCGCTCGGGCAGCAGGTTTTCCCGCTGGTATCGGGGGCGCTGGGACTCTCCGTACGTCTGCCAGGCATTCTCTCAAGAAGCCATATGCTCGAGCGGATTCGTCTGTCACCCGAAGGGGCCGATCATGCCGAGCACCGCCGCCTGACCACGAGCCTGATCAAACAGGGCTGCCGCATCTTTTCCTTTACCTATCACAGCCCTTCCCTGGAAGCGGGCCACACGCCCTACGTCCGGAGTAACAGCGAACTGCAGAGTTTTCTCGACACTATGGATCGCTATTTCGACTTCTTTATGAGCGAAGTGAACGGCCAGCCGACCACGCCTACCCGCTTCCGGGAACAGCTGCTGCAACGGGCCGGACAGACCGCGCCACCGGAGCTATCCACTTCAGAAGCGGCCCTTCACAGCGGTGCGTGACAGGCGGGAGGGACTTTAAAGACGGGCCTTCAGGCTCGCCACAACCCGACCGGCGGTCCTGCCATCCCACATATCGATCGTCTTGGCTTTCGGCCAATCACCGGCCAGCACTTGATCGACTGCGGCTTCGACCGCCCCCGGCGCTGTGAGCCTGTTCGTGCCGTCCGAGATGGTGATCGGGCGCTCGGTGTTGTCGCGCACCGTGATACAGGGGATGTTCAGATAGGTGGTTTCCTCCTGAATTCCGCCTGAATCGGTGATGACAAGCTTCGCCTGCCGGACCAATCCCATAAACTCGACATAACCCATCGGGTCCACCAGCCGAATGCCCTTGGCATCGCTCAACCGAGACATGAGCCCAAAGTCGTTCAGCTTCTGGCGTGTTCGCGGGTGGGCTGCGAACACCAGTTCGCAGCGTTGCGCGGCGCTGACAATGCGCTCGACGAGAATTGCCAATTTTTCGGGGTCATCCACGTTCGAGGGCCGATGCAAAGTCACAACGCCGTAGGTTCCAGGCTGTAACCCCAGTTTCTCATAGGTCGCTGCGGCTTCGATCTTTTCCCGGAGCATCTCATAGGCATCCAGCATAATGTTGCCGACCCGGTCGATACGGCTGTCGGCAACGCCGGCTGCTTTCAGATGCTCGTCCCCGTCCGGTGAGGGGCGTCCATAGCAAATCGGCGATCGAGTCAGTGACGATTCTGTTGACTTCCTCGGGCATTGTAAGGTCGCCACTGCGCAGTCCGGCTTCCAGGTGAGCCACGGGGATGCAGAGCTTCGCGGCAACCAGCGCGCAGGCGAGCGTCGAATTGATATCCCCCACGACCACGACCCAATCCGGCCGGTGCTCAAAACAGATCTTTTCATAGGCCATCATGACGCGGCCCGTCTGTTCCGCGTGCGTACCGCTGCCAACCTCCAGATGATGGTCCGGTTCTGGCAACTGCAGATCACGGAAGAATGCGTCCGACATGTTGACGTCGTAGTGCTGACCTGTATGGATCAGTACAGGCCGGCACCAGCTTTCCTGCTTAAGAGCATGAAACAGCGGCGCGACCTTCATAAAATTCGGGCGCGCGCCGGCGATGATGTGGATCTCGCTGGGAGTTTGCTCGGACATCGGCGGAGTTTATCCTTGTGCGTCGTGGGGGAAGATCGTTTCCCGCAGAAAGTTGTTCAGTTTGCTGTACTGATCGTCGCGTGTCAGGCCGCTGCGGGAAGCCTCCGGCAAGGGCGGGATGCCACCTTTGCGCTTCATATCGAGCCAAACCTTCAGCTGTCCGGCGATTGTGTCCGGGTTGGCTCCGTAGAACCCCGCTTCCCGTTCCCGCAGAAAGGCCGCCGGCACGCCATTTTCCAGCCCTAACAGCAGAATCGGCCGGCGCGCGCCCATGTATTCGAAGAGCTTACCGGGTACATTGCCTTGCTCCCGCGGATCGTTCCACTGCATCAGCAGCAATATATCCGCGCTCTGTTGCAGTTCGACGGCTTCGCGATGGGTGACAGGCGGATTTACCGCCACAAGGGACTCCACGGAATAGCGATGCGCGATTGGCCAGACATGATCAGGATTGGTACCGTAGAAATCCATCCGAATCCGGTCAGGTGTTAGATTCAGGCTTTGCATGGCGGCAAAGAGGGGCGCCGGATCACGCCGACCCGGATAAATACCGCCGGTATAGACAATCCTGAGCGCGACATCGTCGGCGGCCCCAAGGCTCGCAGCGCCTTCGAGGGCTTCCGGGTCGTAGCCGTTATAGATCACCTCGACCGGCTTACCGTACTTGGCGCGATAATCCTCTGCCCAGGGTTCTGAGACGGTCACCAGCGCGGAAGACCGTTCGATCACGCGTCGCTCGAGCGAGCCGTCAATTTTCAGACGCCAGTCAGGTGGTGGATAATAGGGGTCGTCGACCCAGCGGTCCCGCAATTCCGTGATCAGCGGAACCCCGAAGGCTTTGCTCAGGCGGTATCCGATCAGCAGGCCGGTGAAGGGCGGCCCGGTGGCATAGATCACATCAGGCGTCCACTGCTTGAGCAGCTTCCGGCCTCTGGACATGGCGTAAGGCATCCAACCGATCCGCGCGTCAGGCAGATTGACGGCGTTGCTGTAAAGGCTCCCCAGCGATGACCGGAGCTTTTTGAGCGCGCCCGGCGGTTGCGGCGTGGTATTTGCCGCGGGAGCGGCTGCTGTTTGTTCTGTTTGGTCCGACGACTGCGAAGAACCACGTGAGAGGAAAGGACGCAGTACGACTTTTGCCGCATCTGTCAGCCTGTCCGGCAGCGCGTTGACGTCCGCCCAGGGGGCGTAGAAAACCTGGTCGTCCGCGATCTCCAATGGCAGCGTGGAAGGGAACGGAAGATCAGATGCGGCCAGGACTTTCAGGTCATGTCCTTGCTGAGAAAGAAAGCGTGCCATGCGGCCCATGCGCACGGCGCCAATAGTATTGGCCGGCGGAAAAAACCAGGACACCATCAGGATTTTCACAAGCCGCTCCGGATCGCCGTTGGTTTCGAGATTTCAAGATTGGAAAGAAGATGGGCCGTCACGGTCTGCTGTCTTTCGCCACAGTGAACACTTTTCGTCCGCTCCCAAGAATCCACCCGAAAGGGCGAACGTCATCGTCGTCTTTGGCGCGTCGTTAGAATCACGACGCCCGACAGGGTTTAACGGCATTGCAGCCGTACCTGAAGTCTAAAACTCTCGAAAAGGTTCTATCGGTTGGATACTAAGAAATCATTTCGTGTCTGGTAAGCCGGCAAAGGTGTCGTACCGCTTCCCTGAGCAGGACCTTGAGCGGCTGCATGGCTCTTGGCTTTTATGGTTTCTGTCAGATTCTGATGAACCAGGATCTTGGCCACCATCACGATGGTCAGGAGGTGATAGAAAAGATCGTAGAATGCCATGTTCAGGAAGGCACCACCGACTGCGTAGCCGACCAGGCTGAGAAACAGCATTCTTGACAATTCATGCGCCCATCGCAATTCAGCGCGATATTTTGTTCGCAGTCTTATCCACCTACAGTTGTAAGCGGTGACGAGCGCCAGAATGATGAAAAGACCCAGCCCTATAAATCCATGCTCACCTAGCACCTCAAAATAGATGCTGTGGAAGGCGCGGGGCTTAACCGCCTCGGGAACGTATTCCATGAAGAGGTCGTGCTCGAACTGAACCAGGAAGCCGCCGCCGAAGATCGGATTGCGCTTCGCCACCTCGTAAGCGAACTTCCAGGCGTCGAATCGACCCATCGCGGAGCCGTCTTCCTCATAGGTCTCCAGCGTCTGCATGCGCTCGACCCATTGCGGAGGCGCGAATGCGACACCGAGCCCCACGACGGCAACAAGACCAAGGCTAATCAAAAACTTACGCTGCGCACGAAGCAACAGCATAAGAGCCATAATGGTCGCCGCCAGCAGCGCGCCGCGGGAATAAGATGCGAAGACAGACAAGCCGGTTAAAAGCAGCGCAATGCCCAAACCGCGGCGCATCCAAATATTTTCTGTCGTAACCTGCAGATAACGGATCAGCGGCATCACGACCAGGAGGGAGAAGGCCAGCTGGTTGTTGTCGCCAATAAAGGTGTCTGCAGGACCCCAGACCCGGTAGTTACCACCGGTCAGCACCGCGAAGATCCCGCCTTTGACGCCGTAAAAGCCGAGCGAAATCACAATAACCCAGATGAGGGCCTGCAGACGTTCCCGGTTCGTGACCAGGACCATCGTCATAAAGGTCATGGCGAGAATCTTGATCGTTCGGTCCCACTTGACCCAGGCCTGATCCGGAACGATCGCAAAGAGGGTGGTGATGCTCACCCAGATGGTGATCATGATGATCAGGACGGACATGGCGTTCAGGGGCAGGCGTTTCGGTTCGCGCGACATCACGAAGCCGGCCAAGGTCATGGCCGCGATCCCCAGTGCGAACGGCAGGTAGTAGGCAAATCCCCAGCTCAAGCGGTGGGGATTCATGTAGGACAGCCAGCACCACATGGTGATCCCGATATAGGGTCTCATGAGGATGACCGGGAAGGTCAGCAGAATGTTGAGTGTGATGAACAGATCCCGCATTGCGGCGTGAACTACCTTCTGAACGTCAGGATTTTAACTCAAATTACAAAACTTGCGGGCGACAATAAGGCATAACTGCTTGACGGACTATAAATATCCGCCTTGGAGTTGAAGGGTCAACAGAAGTATACAAACAATTTTTTGCGAGGGCGAGTTTAGCCATTTATCAGTGTTCGTGTGAGCGCGGAATGTGCTATTCAAGCCGCAACGAGCCGCATGCATCCACCGTAAGGTGTATGAGGGCTAGAAAGCATCACCTTCGCGGGTGGCTTTGCGGGATCGGGTCCGGATAACCCGACCTGTCGGAACCGAAGACCGGAAACCGGGCGTTTCCGGCAGTGAAGGCCGAGGACGAGGGATGATTGACTTCTTATCCAGCCTATTGAACGCGGGACTGCTGCTCTCGACATTCGGGCTGGTCGGCATGCTGATTCACTGGACCATCAAGAACGACAACAGCGATTCGATCAAGGAACAGAAGGGCTGGTTCAAGATGCGCGACTTCGAGGCCGAACAGCAGGCGAAGACGGAAAACAAGCTGCAAACGATGCAGAGCCGGATGCAGGACCAGGATTTCAGAAATTAAGCTTTATCCATTAAACGTTCGAGAAACGAACGAGGAAACTGGCTTTCGTCTGGTTCCGCAGATAAGCCCCTCCTGAAACGAAATGGCAAACGATGCGCATCGCTGTAGTCATTCCCTGTTATAAGGTGAAGAGTTTCGTTCTGCCGGTATTGGAAGCAATCGGCAACGAAGTGGACGCTATCTATGCGGTCGACGATTGCTGTCCGGAGGGCTCGGGCGACTTCATCGAAGCAAATTGCCAAGACCCCCGTTTGAAAGTTTGCCGGCACGAGCAAAACAAAGGCGTCGGCGGGGCGATCATGACCGGATACAGCCGCGCGCTGGAAGACGGCATGGACATCATGGTCAAGGTCGATGGCGATGGCCAGATGGACCCGAACCTGATACCCGAACTCATCCGGCCGATCGTCAATCTCGATGCGGACTACGTGAAGGGAAACCGCTTTTATTCGCTCTACGACGTGCATTCCATGCCGCCGGTCCGGCTGTTCGGCAATGCGGTCCTCAGCTTCATGACGAAGATTTCCAGCGGATACTGGCGCATTTTCGATCCGACCAACGGCTTTACGGCCATCAGCGCCTCCGCGGCCAAGCGCCTGAACTTCGAGAACATCGCCGAGCGCTATTTCTTCGAGACTGACATGCTGATCAATCTGGGAGGGATCCGCGCCGTCGTGCACGATTTCCCCATGCAGGCGGTTTACGCCGATGAGGAAAGCAACCTCAAAATCAGAGATGTCGCCTTCAGCTTTCTCGGCAAACACGTCAGGGCATCTCTGCGCCGTATCTTTTACACCTACTTTCTGCGCGACTTTTCGGTCGCGTCGGTGAATCTCTTCGCCGGTATCTTGTTTGGGCTGTTTGGCGCGATTTTCGGGGCGATCGAATGGCAGCATTCGATCCAAACCGGCATTCCTGCTTCGACCGGGACTGTCATGATTGCTGTGCTGCCGATCATTCTCAGCGTTCAGTTTTTTATCGCCTTTCTTTCGCACGATATCGGAAACGAACCGACCTATCCCTTGATCCGCATGAAATACAATAAGCCCAGGATCTCCATGGCGCTTGGCAAGCCTGACGGCATGCCGCCCGTTGACCTGCCGCCTGCAACCGAGCAACGGGATGCCGCCGGTGCGAGGGAACGGACCGGCTAAAATGTTCGATCGAGACTTTCTCAAGCAGACGGTGCTGTATGTCGCTGTCGGCGGTATCGTTTATCTCGTCGATCTCGGCAGCTTCACCGCTGTGGTTCTCACCTGGCCGGAACAGCACCTTGCCGGCAACACACTGGCGAAGATAGCCGGAGCCCTTACCGGGTTCGTTCTGCACAAGTATTTGACTTTTGCCGGGGACCAAAGCGATCCGGTTCATAAGCAGGCGGTCCGCTACTTCACGCTTCTTGCCGCCAACATCGCGGGCGCGAACCTCCTGCTTTACCTCTTCATTGACCTTCTGGGGCTGCCGACCTTGCCGGCAAAGGTCGGTGTCGACGTCTTGGTGATTATCTGCAGCTTCTTTGTAAGCCGCCATCTGGTGTTCAGAAAAAACAAAGCACAATCAGGATCTGAAGAGGTCGCGCAATGACGTTCGCCACACTGACGGATTCGCCCCGGAAGGTGATCGGGCTCTCGCTTATCGCATTCCTGGCGCTGACCGCTTATGCCTGGGTAGGTTATCTGGGCTCCGACGATGTGACCTACGCCGATGGCGCTTACGGCTGGATAGAGTCCTTTCCCTATGTCGGTGGGCACGGGACGGTCCGCTACACCATCACAGTGCCCATGGCGCTCTCCTTCATCGCACTTGGCGAGAGCGAGTTTTCCATGACCCTGCCCACCCTTCTCTACGGGTTGGGGTTGATCGCTTTGCTGGTCCTGATGCTGCATCGGACGCTGGGAGCGATGCCGGCCTGCTGCGTCGCGCTCTTGCTCATCACAAGCCCTTTGCTGGTGACCTGGGCGACGATCGCCTCGGTCGATATCATCGAGGCCTTCTTTATCTTCGGCTCCTTGTTTCTGTTCCACGCTGCCTCGCAGCAAGAAGGCCGCTGGCGTCTTCTTCTGGCCGCGGGCGCGCTCGCGGGTTTGGGCTTCCTGACCCGGGAGACAACGGTCTTCTTCCTGGTCTTTTACGGCTTTGCCTTTCTATTGGGCTACGGCATCAAGCGGCTGGAGCATTTCGTCATGGCGGCCGGCTTTTTCGCCGTCTGGCTGGCTGAGGTCGCCTATTTCTTTGTCATGACAGGTGATCCGCTCTACCGGATCAACATCTCGCTGAACCACGACAGTACGATTGATCGCAACATAGACGTGGCCGGCAATGTCATCGCGCATCCGATCATCGATCCGCTGCTGGTGATTTTAGCGAACCAGGAGTTTGCCATTCTCTTTTGGGTCGTCGTACCCGCGGCGCTTTGGCTGCTGCTGAGCCGCCGGATCGATCCTGCCGTGCGAAAGATGGCGCTTTTCTTCTCTGCTGTCGGCCTGATTTGGCTGCTTTGCGTCGGCGCTGCGCAGTCGCTGCTGCCGCTCAATCCGAGATATTTTCTGATCTCGGCGATCTGCGCATCGGTCATAACGGCGCTGGCTGTTTCAGAGGCCTTCCGCTTGCGGAGTTATCGGGGCGCCGGGATCGCGCTGCTGCTGGTGGTCAGTGGAAATCTTGCCGGTATTTACGTTGAAAACAGAAACCACATGTTCGGCGAGCGCGCTCTTCTGACCGCCGCGGAAAGCCACGACGAATCCCTTTACACGGATCCTCTGACCCATCGGCGGGCAGAACTGCTCCTGAAGTGGAATCCCGCTGGAGAGCGTGTCTTGAAGGATGTGCCGCCAGCCGGAAGCCTCTATCTTTATAACGCGCCGCGGGCGAGCGACCTGGCGAACTGGGTGCCGGAAGATAGGATCGGCCTCTATCAGCCAAAGGATGACTGGGAACTGGTCGAAAACCTTTCGCCCGGATCGAAACTGGCGGGTCTTCTACTTAGAGCCGTCGGACTGGAGCGCTTTCTACCCTACAAACTGCAGAATGCGCTGTCCGAGGGGCATCCGGGCGTCAAGCTTTACCGGCTGCCGCCGAGTCCCGCCGCTGAATGACAACGTCCAAGTTACTGTCGAATCGACCTGTGCTAGACAGTCGGCATTGGTCAAATACATGGTTAAATCTTAACCGATTTGGCGCTATAAGCAGGGTTCGCACGGTGAACGACCCTATTTTTCAAGGACTTTCGGCTCACCGCGTCTTTACCAGCGAAGAGGTTGGGTGTAAAACCCACTGTATTAGCTTGAGGGGGTCCAGATGGTTCTAAGTCCGTTGGCTGCGAAAAAGGCTTTCACCGCCTTGGTGGTGGGGGCAGCAATGTTCCTCGTAGGTTGCTCCGGCGACAAGGCGGATCTGCCCGCCGCGAAATTGGGGGAAGAATCGGTTGCTCCGATGTATCGAATCGGTGCCGGTGATAACCTGCAGATCTTTGTTTGGCGCAACGCCGAACTGACAATCTCGGTTCCGGTGCGACCCGATGGCAGAATCTCGGTGCCCCTCATGGAGGATCTCGAGGCCGCCAATAAGACGCCCAGCGAACTCGCACGCGAAATCGAAGAAAAACTCGCGGTTTTCGTTCAGGATCCAATTGTTACCATTATCGTCAGCGGCTTCGTCGGCCCCTTCACGCAGCAGGTTCGCGTCCTCGGTGAAGCAGCCCAGCCGCAGGCTATTCCCTACCGCGCGAACATGACGGCACTCGATGTGATGATCTCTGTCGGGGGATTGACGCAGTTTGCGGATGGAAACGACGCAACCATCGTACGTCTGGTCGACGATGAGCAGAAAGAATTCCGGGTTCGCCTCGATGACTTGATCAAAGACGGCGATATTACGGCCAATGTCGCCATTCTGCCTGGCGATGTTTTGATCGTTCCGGAAAGCCTCTTCTGAGTTTTATCTCACGAAGACCGGTTAACGTGAGGGGTGCCAGCTTGGTGCCCCTCAGATTTTTTGTTTAGACATTTGTTAGAATGCTCACTTACTGCTGTGACAACGCTGGTAGTCTAGGGAGCATGTGGACGATTTTTAGGTCGCTGCTAGAGATATCTGACTGCGACGAAAAGCGTCACATAAAGAATTTTCTCGATTTCCTGCACACCAAAGGGTTAAAACACGTATACAAACATTGTGGATAACAGGAAGGTTGTCTTGCAGATGAATGCGTTGAGCCGGTGTTCAGTAACAGGTCCGATCACTGGCTTCACAGATCATTCAATTGGCCGTGTGAACCAATTGTTGTCATTGTCCTGCCACATTTGGGACTTAACTGACCTTAAAAGCAGGTAGGATAATATGCTGCTCTGTCATTCGTTCGACGCCTTTTTCATGTAGACTTCGCGCTCTGGCGAAGAGGCTCTTTGTTAAGAGGCGGTCGGTATGTGGGTGATGACGAGCGGCCTTCAGGTCGTGCGTGGACAAAAATCACCTCCTTGTCAGGAAATGTTAAGATTGAATCTTTAAACAAATCGGATAGAAAGTGCGCGCAGAGCAAAGCTAGCGATTGCAATTTTATCCAGTGCTGCAAGAGCTTGGGACCTATTTGAAGGGCGGTTGAGCGTCAAGATGAACGACATCTACGCACAGTTTGTATTCTATTGTAACGCCGTGTGGCAGCGGCGCTGGTATGCCATGATCACCTCGTGGATCGTGTGTATCGCGGGCTGGTTCTATGTCGCGACCATACCTGACGTCTTTGTCGCTTCCGGTCGCATTTATGTGGACACAGCTTCCATGTTGCGGCCTCTGCTCGAGGGCCTCGCGGTGGATACCAATATCCGCTCTGAGATCCGGCTCATGCAGCAGACTCTGCTGAGCCGGCCGAATCTGCAAAAGGTCGCGCGGATGACGGACCTCGACATCACGGCGACGACCCCTGACCAGATGGAACGCCTGATCGAGCGGCTGAACGATAAGACCAATGTCCAGTCGAACGGCGGCAATCTCTTCAAGGTAAGCTTTGAAGACGGCAATCCGGTCCGGGCGAAAGAGGTTGTGGACGCCCTGCTGACTATTTTTGTCGAAGGCAATCTGGGCCAGAGCCGTAACGATATGGATCAGGCGCAGCGCTTTATCGAAGATCAGATCAAGGACTACGAACGGCAGCTCGAGCAGGCCGAGGAGCGCCTCGCCTCCTTTAAACAGCAGAATTTTGACGCTCTACCGGGCGCGGCCGGATACCACGGTCGGGTAGAACGCGCGGAACAGGCGCTTCTAGCGGCGGAAAACGACCTCAATACCGCAATCACACAGCGTGCCGTGCTTCAGCGGGAGCTGTCATCGACACCCGAGCTGATCGGCGGTACCACGGATATCGGCGTTGGTTCAGGACCGCCGTCGGATACCACTTTGCGGATTATCGAAATCGAAGCGCAGATTCAGGAGCTTCTGACCCGATTTACCGACAAACATCCTGACGTCGTGATCGCGAAGCGCCGGCTCGCGGCCCTCGAGGCCAAGAACGAGCGCGAGCTGGAGGCGGCTCTTGAGGCCGAGCTTAGCGCTGGAGACACGCAGGTTACGGATGGCGGGGTGCCGAATCCACTCTACGCACAGATGCAGCTTCGCATGATCGAGCAGCAGTCCCGAATCCAGATCAGCCAAAGCCGGGTCGATCAGATCAAAGGGCAGATTGCAGAACTCGAACGGCTTCGCGCCAACGTTCCGGCTGTCGAAGCGGAGCTGAAAAAGCTCAATCGCGATTACAACATCATCAAGACGAACTACGAACAGCTTCTAAAGCGCCGGGAGTCGGCCCGGATTGCGCAGGATCGCGAAGCTAGTGCTGAACCGGTTCAGTTCCGCATCGTCGACCCGCCCGAAATTCCGGCACGGCCTGACGGGCCTAACCGCGCGCTCTTCCTGACGGTCGTTCTCATCGCAGGGCTGGGTGCGGGTGTCGGTGTGGCTTGGGTCATGATCTTTATCCAGGACACCTTCCACGATGCTTCGAACCTCGGCGCGGCCTTCGCCTTGCCGGTGCTCGGGACGGTGACCGCGGTTCAGGATCTGACAAAGCGTGGCTGGCGCTTCTCCAAAGTCGCGGGTACCGCGGTGGTGCTCCTTGCGATGGTCGGAACCTACGGATCACTTTTGCGCCTCGAATCTCAGGTTGGATTGAGCAATCTGAGTATCGTGCAGGATAGCGCAAACATTCCGGCCGCTGTTAATGAGACAATTTCCAACAAACTCATGCCGCTGATCTCCGGCGTGTTCGGTGGTAGTTAAGGTTTCGAGATGAGGGGATACTGAGTTATGGACCGTCCAGACGGCAGCGCGCCCAAAGCAAAGCCGAGCGGCCCTTCACTGGTTGAAAAGGCTGCGGCAAAGTTAAGCTCAGCAGCGGTTCACCAGAATTTTCCGCCGGTCGAAACCGTGCTCTCTTCCGTTGAGGCTGCTCAGGCTCAACCAGCGCCGGCGCAGCCTGTGGCAAGTGCGCAACCATCGGCACAGCCGACGCCTCTGCACCCGGCACCGGTGGCTCAGGCAGCTCAACCTGCCGCCGTTCAGCCGGCTCCCGCCCAGCCGGCGCCCAGTGAGCAGAATGTAAGTCAGCCTGGTATGACTTCGCCGCACCCGGCAGCAGCTCAGGCCGCGCCCGCGCAACGGCCTGCCCAGGCACCCAGCGGCAACAATCTGCCTGCGCGCGGCAGCCGTCAGGTATTGATCAATTTTGACAAGCTACGCCACGAGGGCATTCTGACGCCCGACCGAGGCCGCTCGCTGACGACCGAAGAATTTCGGATTATCAAGAATACGGTGCTGCGGAATCGCTGGCAGGAAAACAGCAATCTGCACAACCTCATCATGGTGACCTCAGCCGTGCCCGGCGAAGGTAAGACCTTTACCGCGATCAATCTTGCGATGAGCATCTCTTCAGAGAAAGATCTGACGGTTCTGCTGATCGACGGCGATCTTTCGCGGCCAAGTATCGTCAAACGCCTCGGGATCGATGCCGATAGGGGACTATTGGATCTCTTGGAGGACCCCTCGCTGGACGTTGGCGACGTTATTCTGCGCACGAATGTGGAAAGCCTGTCGGTAATCCCGGCCGGAAAGCCGAACCACATGTCGACCGAACTCTTGGCCAGTACGCGGATGAAGCGGCTGGTCGAAGAGATTTCAAAGCGTTATCCGGACCGCATCATCGTCTTTGATGCACCGCCAGTCCTGGCAACCACCGAATCTTCAATTCTGGCCCGTCACGCCGACCAGATCATCTTCGTCGTTGAGGCCGAGGGCACCCGGCGCTCGGCAGTCAAATCGGCGCTGGATCTGATCAGCACCTGCCCCAACATCGGCATGGTTCTCAATAAGGCGCGGCCACAGTTCGGCGCGACGCAGTTTGGATCCTACTACGGCGGCTACTATGCCTACGGTGATATCGAAAACAACAACGCATAATCTTCACAAATAAGCAGTAGCGTACGGGCGTTCATTCAGCCTTTAGCGTTTCAAAAGGGTCCGACCTAAGGATATGTACACAGATTATTACAATCTGACGGGACTGCCGTTCCAGCTTACGCCGGACTATCGGTTTTTCTATACCAGTCAGCCGCACAAAAAAGCGGTCGCCTACGTGACCTATGGTCTCAGCAAGGGTGAGGGTTTTATTGTCATTACCGGCGAGGTCGGCGCAGGTAAGACAACGCTGATGGATTACTTCCTCTCATCCCTCCAGGGACAGCGTTTGATCACGGCCCGTGTTGTCACAACACAGATCGAGGCTGACAATCTGCTACGTCTTGTTGCCGCCTCCTTCGGCCTCTCACAGGAAGGCGCTGACAAAGCCACCATCCTCAAACGGATCGAGGCCTTCCTCCTGGAATGCCATCGCGACGGAAGCCGCCCGCTTCTGATCATCGACGAAGTTCAGAGCCTCAAGCACTCTTCGCTTGAAGAGCTGCGAATGCTGTCGAATTTTCAGTGCGAGCATAAATCCCTGTTGCAGATCTATTTGATTGGGCAGCCGGAGTTCCGCAGGACGCTGGCAAGCGCGAGCCTCGAGCAGCTTCGGCAACGCGTCATCGCAACCTATCATCTTCAACCGCTGGATCTCGATGAGACGAAGTTCTACATCGAGCATCGCCTGAAACTGGTCGGCTGGCAGGAAGATCCACAGATCAACGAAGATGCCTTCCCGGTCATTTACTCGGAGACGGCCGGAGTTCCGCGGCGTATCAACCTACTTTGCGACCGTCTTTTGCTCGCAAGCTATCTTGAAGACCGGCATCTGATCGAAGCATCCGACGTGGAAGACGTTGTTATGGATATGCGCAAAGAAGGAGCGGCCCTGCCGCCTATGACGATTGCGCGAAATGAAGCCGACGTTGTGCAGGACCCGCAGCTGCAGTCTGGCAGCAGCAACGGACTCTCGGGCGGTGCTTCCAGCGCCAACCCTGATCTGGACAGACTGTTCCAACGTGTCTCCGCTCTGGAAGGCGGGCGCGGCAAGAACTAGTCAGGTCGATTGGTTCCGGCAGCGGATGCGGTTTTCAAGAAACCCGCTGACGCTGCCGATTGTGTGAATGGGTTATGATGCGAGGGTGAGCGTTTCTGATGGAAGGATCGGGAACGAAATCCGCCCTCTTACGTTTTAAAACGTGTCTCGGTCTCTTGCCTTCGCCGAAAACAGGCGCAGAACAACGACCAGGTACGGCGCGCCATGGAGGCGGTAAATGCAACGGTACAGGGAAATATCTGACGATCCGATGGCGCAAGCTGCAACCTCGGGCCTGCAATCGGACCATACGGCGGCTGTGGCCGGGTCTCGGGTCAATGCCATGTCGGTGGACGTCGAGGACTATTTCCAGGTTTCCGCCTTCGCCGATCAGATTACCCGGGAGGACTGGAGCGCGTACGACTGCAGGGTCGAACGCAACACCGATCGCATCCTCCAGATGTTCGCAGATCACAACACACAGGCAACTTTCTTCACACTCGGATGGGTCGCTGAATGCTATCCGCAACTGATTCGGCGCATCGTGGACGCGGGACACGAACTGGCCAGCCACGGTTATGAGCATATCCGTGTGCATCACCAGACCGAGGCTGAATTCCGGGAGGATGTCCACCGGACCAAGGCTATTCTCGAAGATAAGGGCGGCTGCGCCGTTAACGGCTACCGCGCCGCCAGCTTCTCGATCGATAAGCGCACGCCCTGGGCGTTCGACGTTCTAGCTGCTGCCGGTCATGTCTACAGCTCCAGCGTTTATCCTATCAACCACGACCTCTACGGCATGCCGGAAGCCCCACGCTTCACCTTCAAGCCGTCCGAGAACCACGATCTGATAGAAATCCCGGCCACCACAGTGACGTTAGGCGGCAAAAAGCTTCCTTGCGGCGGCGGCGGCTACTTCCGTTTACTGCCTTACTTCTATTCCCGCTGGGCGATGCAGCGCGTCAATCGACAGGATGGCAAGGCTTGCATGTTCTATTTTCACCCCTGGGAAATCGATCCCGGGCAGCCCAGAGTAGCAGGCGCCTCGGCCAAGTCGAGACTCCGCCACTACACCAATCTGGGACGTATGGAAGCGCGCTTGCGGGTGCTCTTAACAGATTTCTCCTGGGATCGTGTCGATCGGGTGTTCGTGAATCGCTACGGAATGGCGGCGTGAGGGGCTTGTGGTAGGGGGAACAGGTATCAAGCGTCTCGAGGAGTCGTCTGTCGCCAAGTGGGACAGCTTTGTCGAAAGCTGCGCGGCAGCGACCTTTTTTCACCGTGCGGGTTGGAAAAAGGTTTTGGAGGAAAGCTTCGGCCATGACTGCTATTTCCTCTATGGCGAGGCCGATGGCGAGATCCGCGGTGTACTGCCGCTCGTGCATGTTCGAAGCCGCCTCTTTGGCAATGCACTGATCTCCAGCGCTTTTTGCGTGTATGGCGGTGCCGCGGCATCAGACCCCGAAACAGAGGCGGCTCTCTATACCGAGGCTGAAGAACTGGCGGCATCGCTGGGCGTGGATTATCTCGAGCTGCGGCTAAGAGCCGCCGTGCATCCGGACTGGGCGCGGAAAGATGATCTCTATGTCACTTTCCGCAAGACCATGGACCCGGATCCGGACAAGAACCTCGCCGCAATTCCCCGAAAGCAGCGCGCAATGGTGCGCAAGGGCTTGAAATCGGGGCTTGTTGGGGAACTTGACGACGGGACCGAACGGCTGCACCGGATTTACTCCGAGAGTGTGCGGAATCTTGGGACACCGGTCTTTTCCCGCAAGTACTTCCGCATGCTGAAGGAGGTTTTCGGCGACGACTGCGAGATCCTGACGGTCACGCACGAAGGGCGGCCGGTCGCAGGCGTTATGTCCTTTTACTTCCGCGACGAAGTTGTCCCCTACTATGGGGGAGGCACCTCGACCGATCGGAAGCTCGCGATCAACGATTTCATGTATTGGGATCTTATGCGCCGCTCCTGCGAAGCCGGCTACCGGGTATTCGATTTCGGCCGAAGCAAGCGCGGGACAGGTGCTTTCGACTTCAAGAAACACTGGGGCTTTGAACCCGAACCGCTGATCCACGAATTCAAGCTTTTGGGGGTCGAAGCGCTGCCCGAGGTCAATCCGACCAATCCCAAGTATAGCCTCTTTATCTCGGCTTGGCGCAAGTTGCCCTTGCCGGTCGCCAATACCATCGGCCCCTTCATATCGAGAAGCCTGGGATGAGCGGCGAACCGGAACTTCTGTTTCTGGCGCACAGGATTCCCTACCCGCCGGACAAAGGCGATAAGATTCGCTCCTGGAATATTCTGAAGGGATTGGCCGAACACTATCGTGTGCACCTGGGCTGCTTTGTCGATTCCCAGGAGGACCTGCAGCACACCGAGTATCTTCGGAGCGTCTGCGATCAGTGCTACTTCGCCCAGCTGCGGCCTTTGGCTGCAAGGTTATGGTCGTCGACGGCCTTGCTGAACGGCGATCCGCTGACCTTGAGTTACTACCGGAACCAGGGTTTGCGGAATTGGGTGGACAAGCTGGCCCGGGAGCGAGACCTCGAGTCCGTCTTTGTTTTCTCCGGGGCGGTGGCGCAGTTCATTCCCGAGGCGCTGAGCAGCAAAGTTCGGCGTATCGTCGACTTTGTTGACGTGGATTCAGACAAGTGGCGGCAGTACGCGGTGTCGAAACCCTGGCCCGCCAGTTGGATCTATGACCGCGAAGGGCGAAAGTTGCTGGAATTTGAGCGCAAAATGGCTGCGCAGTGCGATGCCAGCCTATTTGTTTCGCCGGCGGAAGCGGACTTTTTTCGCAGTCTGGCACCGGAAAGTGGCGGCAAAACCTTTCATATCAACAACGGCGTGGACTTCGAGTACTTCGACGCGGCGCAGGAGTTCGAATCGCCCTTCAGCGGAGATGATGTTCCGCTCGTCTTCACGGGTGCGATGGACTACTGGCCCAATGCAGACGCTGTCATCTGGTTCGTGGAAGAGATTCTGCCCGCCTTGCGCGAAAAGCGGCGCGATGTCCGCTTTTACATCGTTGGCTCTAAGCCCGGGAAAGAAGTTAAGGCCTTGGCCTCACGCGATGGTGTGATCGTAACCGGTCGCGTCGAAGACGTAAGGCCATATCTTGCCCATGCGGCAGCCGTGGTTGCACCGCTACGTATCAGCCGTGGGATCCAGAACAAAGTGCTGGAAGGCATGTCGATGGGCAAAGCAGTCATTGCGACGTCTCAGGCCCTGGAAGGCATCGACGCTCATAGTGGTGAAGAGGTCCTGAAAGCCGACGATCCCGATGAATTTATTGAAAAAATTTTAAAGGTTTTAGACTCGGGCAAGGATTGCCTGTTAGGAAAGAATGCCCGTGCAAGGGTCATGCGTGATTATGCCTGGAGTGCCAACATTGACCGACTGACCGCGATGCTGAAAGGCGCCGTGTCGGCCGCTCCGGAGTCGTTGAGATAGAGACTATGCCTGAGAGCAAGAGCGATATAGCGCCGGTTGAGGCGTCCACCCCCGGACCTGGGGTGGAGCCCGCCTTGCTGCGGCAGTGGCATATCAGTCTTGGCGCGATCTTTCTCGTATGGGCCGGCCTGATCCTGCTGTTCTTTGAGACCGGCCGCTCGATGGTGGACACCTGGATGTCGTCCACCCTCTTTGGGCACTGTTTCCTGATTCCCCCGGTTTCCGCTTACTTGGTGTGGATACGCCGGGAACGCTTGTCCGGTCTGACCCCGCGCGTTGCTATGTTGGGCTTTCCGCTTCTTGCACTGCTTGCCTTCGGATGGCTGGTGGGCAACGTATCTGGGACGCAGGCGGTACAACAGTTTGCGTTCGTCAGCATGCTGGTTGTGTCGGTGATCACTATCCTAGGATGGCGGATTGCCTGGCGCATCGCCTTCCCTCTGTTTTTTCTTTTCTTCACCATTCCCTTCGGCGAATTTCTGATCGCACCGCTACAGGACGTCACGGCTGTGTTCGTCGTCTACATGCTGCAGCTGGTGGGGATTCCGGTTTATCTGGACGGTCTGTTCATTCATATTCCGTCCGGCAGTTTCGAAGTCGCGGAAGCTTGCGCCGGCGTGCGCTTTTTGATCAGCACCATTGCGCTTGGCTTCATCGGCGCCAACCAGCTTTACCGCAACATCAAACGGCGGCTGGCGTTTATCGCTCTGTCTTTCATCATTCCGGTGATAGCGAACGGCTTCCGGGCATTCGGGATCGTTATGCTTGCTCACCTGAGCGACTTCACCGTCGCGGTGGGCGCGGATCACCTGACTTATGGCTTCATCTTCCTGAGCTTCGTGACGGTGCTGCTGCTTGCCATCGGCTTCTCATTCCGGGAAGCGGCCCCGGCCGACCGGCGACGGGCAAATGGGCAGCCTCTGGCCCGTCCGGCTCCGCAGCGTGCGTTGGCGCCGATCTTCACTGCGGCCGTAATCCTGGTTATTGCCGGAGGCGCCGATGCCGGCCGCCAGTTGACGGAGTATCAGATTGCGGAAAATACGGTCGTTCCTCTGCGCCCCCTGGCGGTGCAGGCCCCTTGGGAACGAATGAAAGAGCCTGCTCCCAACTGGCGGCCGAGTTTCGTTGGTGCGGACATGGAGTTGGTCAACAGTTATCGGCGGGACGAGCAACGGGTCGATGTTTACGTCGCCTTTTATGCCTCGCAGCGGCAGGATGCCGAAGTCATCAACTCCAGCAACCGTTTTGAAGACGGTAAGTTTTGGGATCGCGCAGGCAGCGGAAAATACGACGCCGTTATCGAAGGCGAGCAGCGACGTGTGAACTACGTGCGTATGCTCGCACAACGACGTGGTCGCGTGGTTTGGTACTGGTATTGGGTTGACGGCCGTTTTACGGCCAGTCCCTACGTCGCGAAGCTACTGCAGGTGAAGGCGCGTCTGTTCGGCGGCGTCCGCTCGGCAGCGGCGATTGCCGTCGCGACAGACTACTTCGATGCGCCAATCGAGGCCCATGAGTTGCTGCAGAACTTTACGGCAGAGATGGAATCGGTAAGCGCAGTGTTACAGCAGACGGACCTGGAATTATTGCAGGCTGACAAGACCCGTGCGAAAAACGGCGATGTCGGACCGCAAAGCGCAGGAAATGTCCAGGGCACAGTCAATCTGGATGGAGATCGGTAAGTGTGTGGCATCGTCGGACTCTTTGAAACCCGGAGTCAAAACACCATAGATCGTGATCTGCTTGCCCGGATGAACGATTCCATAACCCATCGCGGCCCGGACGAGGATGGTCTCTACACGGCGCCAGGTCTTGGGTTCGGCCATCGCCGGCTGGCGATTATCGATCTGGCCGAGGGCCAGCAGCCGATGTTCAACGAAGATCGCTCCGTGGTGCTGATCTACAACGGCGAGATCTACAATTTCAAAGAACTGACAAAGGAGCTGAAGGCGGCCGGTCATCGCTTCAGCACCAACTCGGACACCGAAGTGATCATTCACGCCTGGGCGGAGTGGGGCGAGTCCTGTGTCGAGCGCTTCCGCGGGATGTTTGTCTTCGCGCTCTGGGACAGCAATAAACAGACGCTCTTCCTGGGACGCGATCGTCTCGGTATCAAGCCTCTTTATTACGCCTTGCTCCCAAGCGGCACTCTGGTTTTCGGTTCTGAGCTAAAATCCCTGCTGCTGCACCCGGAGTTGAAGCGCGAGCTCGATCCGCTGGCCGTGGAAGAGTACTTCGGCTACGGCTACGTGCCGGACCCGAAAACGATCTACAAAAACGTTCACAAGCTGGCGCCGGGCCATATTCTTGTGCAGCGTCGAGACGACCTGCCGGCAAGTCCACGTCAGTACTGGGATGTCCGCTTCGACGAGGTGGAAAACCTCAGTGAAGGCGAGATCTGCGAGTCCTTGATCGAAGAATTGCGCGAAGCTGTCCGGATCCGAATGATTGCGGAAGTGCCGTTGGGCGCTTTTCTCTCGGGTGGTGTCGACTCCAGTGCCGTGGTGGCGCTTATGGCGGGTCTGTCGGATGAACCGGTGGACACCTGTTCCATCGGATTCGGGCAACCGGATTACGACGAATCGAAATACGCGGGACAGGTTTCCGAGCAGTTCGGGACACGACATCACGTGCGGCAGGTGGATCCCGACTCCTTCGACTTGGTTGACGACCTCATGTCGTTCTACGACGAACCCTTTGCGGACAGTTCGGCCATGCCGACCTATCAGGTCTGTAAACTGGCCCGAGAGAAGGTCACCGTTGCCCTATCCGGCGACGGCGGCGACGAACTCTTCGCCGGGTACCGGCGTTACCGCTGGCACCACTACGAAGAGCAGGTACGCAGCCGGGTGCCGGCAGGCTTGCGTGCGCCGCTCTTCTCGGTTCTGGGGCGCTATTATCCCAAGCTCGACTGGGCGCCGAAACCGCTGCGGGCGAAGACGACCTTTCAGGCCCTGGCCCGCGGGACAGTTGGCGGCTATTTCGACTCCGTTTCGATCCTAAACGACGATCTGCGGCATGGGCTGTACTCCGACGGCATGCGCCGCGAACTCGCGGGCTATCATGCTTCAGAGGTCGTAGGCAAATTCATGCGCGAAGCGCCCACCGACCACTATCTGAGCCGGGTTCAGTACGCGGATATAAAAACCTATCTGCCTGGCGATATCCTGACCAAAGTGGACCGTGCCAGCATGGCGAATTCCCTCGAGGTCCGGGTGCCGATTCTCGATCATAAGTTCGTCGAATGGTCGGCCAGGATCGCGCCACAGCTCAAGCTTAAGGCGCGTGAAGGCAAGTACGTATTCAAGAAGGCTCTGGAGCCTCATCTCTCGAACGACATCCTATATCGCGACAAGATGGGTTTTGCCGTACCTGTCGCCCAATGGTTCCGCGGGCCTCTGCGCGAACGGGTACGCGAGGCGCTTTCGAGTGAGATTCTGGCGGATACCGGGCTTTTCGACATGAAGTTCATCGAGACGCTCGTAGATCAACATCAGTCCGGCGTGCGGGAACACTCTGCGGCCATCTGGTCGCTCGTGATGTTCGAGTCGTTCCTGCGTAAAGTGCACAGCAGCGGGCATGCGCCCGTTTCTGCGCCGCCATCGGAACCCGCCCGCATCCGTGCATAAAGGGTAGTAAGTTCTTTTCTGGTAGGAGTTGATAACCTGTTTCTTGACACTGGCGACGCTTCTATCGGACTTGCTATGTAGTTATTCCGTTAAGTAGTTTGTGTAATAGTCTCGGGGATTTAGACATCGACTAAAACCTTGCTGCTGAACCAAAGTGTCAAAGGATGTTTCGAAGATAAATTGCCCGATCAAGTTCTGTTCAATAGCTGAATCGTCAGTTGCCGTCTTGGATTCATAAGTATAAGTCTGCCCCATGCATTTTTCCCGCCCCCTTGCCATACTTGCGGCACTTGAGAGTTTGACGCTCGCTCTGTCCGTTGCGCTTGGCATTTACCTGCGCGTATCGGCGGAACCGGGCGTAGACGCCACGGCTCGACTCATCGCCTTTATTCCGGAGATGATTCTCTTCACGGCGGTCGTCATGGCCGCAATGTTCTCGCTGGGCCTCTACAATTGGCAGTTCTCGTCGAAGTTTTCGGATATCTTCACGCGTCTTTTTGTCTCTTTTCTGATCAGTACCTTCGCGCTGTCGGTTATCTTCTACACTTTGCCCGATCTGACCATCTGGCGTTCAGCCCTGGCCATTGCCATGCTGGTCGCCTTTCCGGCGCTGATTATCTTGCGGCTCGTGTTCCTGCAGATTGTCGACAACAACGAGCTCAAACATAAGATCATCATTGTCGGCGTCGGCGAACGCGCGGCTTTGCTCGAAGACCGGGAACACGATGGGCGCTCTTGCCGCTTTGTCTGCGCCGGTTTTGTGCAGATACCCGGGGAGCAGGTGAAAGTGACGGCAGAGCGGATTCTGCCAGACGACATTCAGCTCGCGGAATATGTCGAGGAGAACGGCATCGACGAGATTGTTGTGGCCGTCCAGGATCGCCGCGGAGCCCTTCCTCTGCCATCGCTGGTCGACTGCCGCCTCAATGGCACGGCAATCACCGACTATATGAGCTTCCGGGAACGCGAGAGCCTCTGTATCGATCTGAATGCCCTGAACCCAAGTTGGTTCCTCTTCTCCGAAGGCTTCCCAGGCGGACGCCTGCAGCAGGCATTCAAGCGCTGTCTCGACATTGTCGTCAGTCTCGCGCTGCTGATCTTTCTGCTTCCCATTATTGTCGCCACCGCCATCGCCGTGCGCCTCGAGAGCCCAGGGCCGATCTTTTACCGGCAGGAGCGTATGGGCTTCCGTGGTAAGCCCTTCGTTCTGACGAAGTTCCGCAGTATGCGCGTCGACGCCGAGCGAGATGGCCCTCAATGGGCAGCTGCCAACGATACACGCGTAACGGCCGTCGGTGCTTTCGTCCGCAAGACGCGAATCGACGAGATCCCGCAGATCATCAATGTCCTGAAGGGCGATATGAGTTTCGTCGGCCCACGCCCGGAGCGGCCGTTCTTTGTCGAGCAGCTTGCCGACGTCATCCCCTACTACGCCGAGCGTCATCGGGTGAAGCCCGGGGTCACCGGCTGGGCGCAGTTGAACTATCCTTACGGCGCCTCGATCGAGGATGCGCGGCAGAAGCTTCAGTACGATCTCTACTACATCAAATATTATAGTCTTTTGCTTGATCTGAGTATTATCGCGCAGACGGTGCGGGTGGTTCTCTGGCCGCACGGCGCACGTTGAGGGTTCGCTGCCGATCCGGCATCTGACGATCAAACACAATCCGTATGAACAACGCATTCCGCCGCACGCGGTCACGGGAGACGGTGAGTTAGGAACTATGGCAGATATCGAGCGCAATCGACCGATCATCGTCATGGGGACGAACCGTTGGGGGGACGACTGGCAGACGCGCCAGCAGATCACCTCCCGGCTTGGCGAACGCGGCTGGCCGGTGGCCTATTCCACGGGCACGCTCTACGTCTGGGACCGCTTCACCGACGACTGGCGTGAATCCGAATGGTTCGAATCGGCAAAGCGTCTTTACGACGTTGAGATCCATATGCCGGGCCGCTGGCAATTGCGTTGGCCCAAAATGCCCGTGTGGGATCGTTTCGTCATGCGGTCCTATCTCGACAGCCTGAAGAAACGCATCGGATGGTCGAGCACCAAGCGCCCCCTCGTTTACGTGTTTCACCCGGTCTTCTGGCCTTACGTCGAAGCCCTGGGCGAGTGCTCGGTGGTCTATCACGCCGACGACACCTTTTCCTCCATGCCGAACTGGACCGAGGAACAGGCCCGTATGCAGGAAAAGCTGGTGGCCCGCGCCGATCTGATCGTCGCCAGTTCGCCCGGTATGGCCGAAGCTTTGCCGGACGATGGCCCGGCCCGCGCCAAGCAGCTGCCCAATGGTGCCGATACGCAGGCCTTCATCGATGCCAACGGCTGTGATTGCCCGGAAGACCTCGCTGCCATTCCCCGTCCGCGCATCGGCTACGTGGGAAAGATCAACGAAAAGGTCAATTTGGCGCTCGCGCTTTCCATCGCGCGGCAGCAGCCTGACTGGCACTGGGTCTTCATCGGTTTGGTGCATGAGGAGCATCTGACGCCCGAGACCGGCGAGGTTTATCGTGCCCTGAAGGCACTGCCCAACGTTCATTTCCTTGGCTTCAAGCCCTATCACGGCCTGCCGGCCTATAACACGCATATGGACGTCAACGTCATGTGTTATCGCTCCGAAAAGGGCGGCTGGTGGACAGATCTCTATCCTCTGAAGCTACATGAGTACCTCGCGACGGGTCAGCCCGTCGTCGGCGCGGATATCCGGGTCATCAAGCTGTTCAGTGAAGTCGTAGCGGTCGCCAGCAACGAGGCGGAATGGCTGGCGGCGCTGAAACACGCCGTCGAAGAGGGTGGCGTTAGCACGCCCGTCGAACGCCAGCGTGTCGCCGCCGAGAATTCCTGGGACGGGCGCGTCGATCAGCTGGAGCTCTGGCTTAATGAACTCGGCTAATTCTAATCAAGTCCGCAGCTGCAGGACGGCCCTGCGGTCGCATTGTAGTTAGGTTGCGGGACGATGACGGCGCAACCTCATCTGCTGCATGTTTTTCCGACCTTCGCTCATGGCGGAGTACCGATCCGCATTAGCAGCATCATCAATCACTTCGGCCAAAGCTACCGCCACACCGTCCTGTCGCTGGACGGCCCGACGGACTGCCGGTCGCGCCTCGATCCGGATCTGGCGGCGGAGGTTCTGGCCTTCGATGGTCCGTCGGTGGGTCTGCCCGGACGGCTGCGCGCAATCCGACGCCATATCAAGTCCCAATCGCCGGACCTGCTGCTTACCTTTAACTGGGGGGCGACGGAATGGGCATTGGCCAACACGCTTTCACCTCTGTGTCGTCACGTCCATCTGGAAAGCGGCTTTGGCGTTGAGGAGGCCGAGCGTCAGATTCCAAGACGTGTCTACTTCCGGCGTCTCGCATTGGCCCGGAGTTCCCAGATTATCGTTCCGTCTTTTAATCTCGTGCGCATTGCAACCGAGATCTGGAAGCTACCTAAGCGTAAAGTCCGACACATTCCGAATGGCGTCGATTGCGCCGCCTTTGCGGAAGCGCCGGTTGCAGACGTCCCCCAAGGCTTCGTTAAGAACCCCGCAGAGATTGTCATCGGGACCGTTGCGCCGCTGCGGGCGGAAAAGAACGTTGCCCGATTGATTCGGGCTTTTGCTAGGCTTTTAGAGAATGCCCCACAGGACGGTGAACCTGTGCGTTTGTTGCTTGTGGGCGATGGAAGCGAGCGACCGAAACTTGAGCAACTGGCTGTCGACCTGGGCGTAAAAGACCGCGTCTTCTTCGCGGGTCATTGCGAGGAGGTTGGCAAGCTGCTCGGCTGGATCGATGTCTTTGCCATGACATCAGACACCGAACAGATGCCAAACTCGATTCTGCAAGCCATGGCAGCGGGACGAGCCATCGCCTCCGTCGACGTTGGTGATGTTAAAGCGATGCTGCCTGAAGAAAGTCAGTCCTTCGTCACGCCAAAGCCGGACGAAAAGGCTTTTCAGGCCTCCCTTGAACGCCTTGTTCGCGACCAAGATCTGCGGGTGCGAACAGGTGCCGCAAATCAGGCCCATGCACGCAATGTCTATGCCGCCGAGCGCATGTTTGCCGCCTATGAGAAGGTCTTCAACGCATGACCGATGAGATCAAGATTCTGACCTTTTCGACCCTGTTTCCCAACCAGGCGCAGCCGCACCATGGCGTCTTCGTCGAAAACCGCCTGAGGCACCTGATCGACCATAACAAGGTGACGGCTAAGGTCGTCGCGCCTGTCCCTTGGTTTCCCTTTACCTCAGATGTCTTTGGGGACTACGCCACCTTCGCCAAGGTTCCTAAGAGCGACCGGCGTTCCGGATTGGAGATTACCTATCCGCGTTATCCGCTGATCCCGAAAGTCGGCATGAACCTGACGCCGGCGCTGATGTATCGCGCGGTAAAACCGCTGGTGACGCGCCTGCTGCGCGACGGTTTTGACTTCGACCTTATCGATTCGCACTACTTCTATCCGGATGGGGTCGCCGCCGCCTATCTCGCCCGCGCGGTTGGAAAACCCTTCACCGTGACGGCCCGCGGGACCGATCTCAATTTAATCCCGAACTACCCCACGCCTCGCCGTCTGATTACCGAAGCGGCGCAACAGGCCAATGGCTTGATTACCGTTTGTCAGGCGTTGAAAGACGAACTGGTGAAACTGGGTATTTCCGAGCAGAAGGTCGAGGTGTTGCGCAACGGCGTCGATCTTGAACTCTTCCAGCCGCAAGACCGCGAAGCGGCAAAGACGAAGTTCGGCGTGAGCGGCACGGTGCTGCTGTCGGTCGGTCATCTTATCGAGCGCAAGGGACACCACCTGATTATCGAGGGCATGCCGCGTATCCCGGATGCCACGCTCTTGATTGCCGGAACGGGGCCGGAGGACGCATCGCTTCGCGCTCAGGTCAAATCGTTGGGTCTCGAGGATCGTGTACGCTTTCTGGGCGCTATCCCACATCACGAGATGTCGCATCTCTACAGCGCCGCCGATGTTCTCGTGCTGGCTTCCAGCCGCGAAGGCTGGGCCAACGTCCTGTTGGAAACCATGGCTAGCGGCACACCGGCGGCCGCAACAAACGTCTGGGGTGCGCCCGAAGTGATTACCGACCCGGCTGCCGGGGCGTTGATTCCCGAGAGGACCTCCGACTCCATCGCTGAGACGATCCTTTCGCTCCTCGAAAATCCGCCAAAACGTGAAGCGACGCGCGCGCACGCGGAGCTCTTCAGTTGGGAGGCGACTTCCCAGGGGCAGTACGATCTGTTTCGTTCCATTCTCGATCGGCGTTGACCATGAAGATACTCTATCACCACCGAACCGGTTCGACGGACGGCCAGGCGGTCCATATCGAAGAACTGATGACCGCACTCAAGGCCTTGGGGCACGAGATCGTCAAGGTCGCGCCCGGTGGTACCGAGAAGCAGGAATTCGGCGAAGAAAACGGCCTGGTTGCGGCTCTAAAGCGGCACCTGCCGCAAGCCGTCTATGAACTGATGGAGTTTTCCTATTCTCTGGTCGCCTATCGCAGGCTCAAGAAGGCCTACCTGGAGCATAAACCGGACGTTCTCTACGAGCGCAGCAATCTGTTCCTCCTGTCAGGAGTCTGGTTGAAGCGCCGCTATAAGCTTCCCATGCTGTTGGAGGTTAACGCGCCGTTGTTCGAGGAGCGCAGCCGTTTCGGCAATGTCACCCTGAAGGGCCTGGCCCGCTGGACGGAGGAGACGGCCTGGCGAGAAGCCGACTATGCTCTGCCGGTAACCGATGTCCTGGCTGATTACCTCCGTGAAGCGGGCGTTCCGGATGAGCGGATCAGGGTGATTCCAAACGGCATCAACCAGGACCGCTTTCTTAAGGACATCGACACCAAGGTGGTGCGTGAACGCTTGGCGCTTGAGGGTAGCCTTGTACTCGGCTTCACCGGCTTCGTACGGGACTGGCATGGCCTGAACCATGTTGTCGATTTACTGGCGGAAAAGCGCGAGGGCGATCGATTGCATCTGCTGGTGGTTGGCGATGGTCCAGCGCGGGAAAGTCTCGAAGCCCAGGCCCGGGATTTGGGTGTGTCCGATCGGGTGACCTTCACTGGCGTCATAGGCCGCGACGAAGTTGCACAGTATATCGCAGCCTTCGATGTCGCTCTTCAGCCCGCGGTCACGCGCTATGCCTCCCCTCTGAAGCTCTTTGAATACATGGCGCTGGGCCGCGCGGTCGTTGCGCCGGATATGCGCAACATCAAGGAAATTCTAACCGACGAAGAGGACTCCCTTCTGTTCGACCCGGAAGTCGAAGGCGCCTTCAAGTCGGCCATAGAGCGCATTTGCAGCGACCATCAATTGCGCAAGCGCATTGGCGAGGCGGCACGTGCGGCGATCACTGACAAAGAGCTGACCTGGGAAAATAATGCCAGACGCATAGAAACTCTGGTAGATCAAGCGCACACTAAAAAGTAACCAGTTGGTCGGTGTGGTGAAACTACTTGAAGTAAATCTTGATCACGAGAAATTGTGCTGGATCAATAAGTAAAATCCTCAATAGAGTGCTAATCGATATTTCGTGTTTTCACTAAAATTGCAAATAAATTAGGCGTTTAGACCAATAGCAGGTTTTCTCATTTACGATAATTTAAGACGTAAAGTCTAGAGTGCTTCACTCGATTAAGGTTCCGTTCAGGAGTGCTCAATGGCCGTTGTTCAATCACAGACAATATCGGCACCGAGTCAGTTGTCTGTGTCCGGTCTGTCGAAGGCGCCCTCCGAGAGCGCCCGGCTCGCGGAACTCTTCAAACACTGGTTCGAGACGAAACCCGCGGTCACCGCGGAAGAGATCGAGCAGGCGCATCGTCTGCGTTATCAGGTTTACTGCGTAGAAAATCCCTTCGAGGACCCGGCGGAAAACCCGAATGAGATGGAGATGGACGAGTTCGATCCGCACTCGGTCCACAGCCTGCTGATCCATCGCCCAACTGCAACCACGATGGGGGCGGTTCGTCTGATCCTGCCCTCAGGTGACGAAAGCTATCACCTGCCGATTCAGGATGTCTGGGAGACGGATCACATCCCCTTCCCTGAAGCGACGACAGCGGAGATATCGCGCTACGCGATTTCGCGTGAGTTCAGGCGTCGTGCAGGCGAAGAGCGCTATGCAGACGTGAACTGGGCACAGAACGAAGACAATCCCGCAGCACAAAAGAAGCTAGAGCGCCGCGTGCTACCGCACATCACCCTGGGTCTCATGAAGTCAGTTTTGAGAATGTGCATCGAGCACAACATCACCCATGTCTGTGCTGTGATGGAACCTGCCCTGATTCGCCTGCTCTATCGTTTTGGCTTGGTGTTCGAGCCGATTGGTCCTGTCGTGAACTATCATGGACGCCGGCAACCCTGCTATGCCTCGCTGGAGACACTCCTGAAAACATCACGCGAAGCTCGCAAAGAATTTTGGGAAGTGGGGACCGACGACGGACAGCTTTTGCCCAAGGCGGTGACTGGCGAAAATTAACACATCACCTACCTTTCAGTCGGCAGGTATTCACATTCAGTCTAATAGATGCAGTTTTGCACCCGCATATCTTATGCGGGTGTTTTTCGTTTTCGGGTTTCGAACTGTCGGCTCATTAAAGCTTCTACGCTCATTAAAAGGTGAACTGGACACCGACCAGGACGCGGTCGTTATTGTCGAACTGTCCGAACACACCGTCTGATGTGCCAAAGAAGATGTCAGCGCCCGCCCAAACCTTGAAGTTGTCGTCAACTTGATAGGTGATCTTTGGACGCACCAAGCCGTCACCGCTATTCAACGACTGCAGCCAGATGACTTCCGCTTCGAGATCTTCGTCCAGGAAACTGCGACGCACAAGCAGGCTTGCGGTTGCCTCGAATTGGTCCCGCTCCAGGCCGTCGATATCATCGGTGAGGTAGTCGCCAAAGAGCTGGGCGCTGACCAGCGTGTCGTCGAGACCGTACCAGTCCAGTCCCACCACTGACGCGAAGTTATCGCTCTCCCCTACACCGTCACTGTCCGTCAAATCGCTCGTTAGGAAAAACCGGTCGAAGGAATAACCAAGTTCGCCGCGCAGCACGAAGTCTCCGAAAGAGTTGCTGAAGGTACCGCCAATCAGGTGGGTACGCTCGTACTCGGGCGTGATGGTGACGGTTGTACCGTTGATCTGCCGGCGCAGCACAGGATTGTCATCGTAGTGGTAAAGATAGTTCAGGCTGAGGTCCCAGCCGTCGACCATACCGAGGATCCTGAGACCTGCGTCGGAGTCCGTGAGAATGCCGTCCGGCCGGTCCGGCTCCCGCTGCACAACTGTAAAACCGGGAACCGCCTCAGGCACGAAACGTGGTGCGGTCAGCGCATAGAGCGCACCGGGCTCCGGCAGGTCGTTGTAGGTCTGATCCGGAATCCACAGAAACTCAGCCGTGAAGTCTTCGATCGGTACTTCGGCCGCAACAGTCCAAAGCGGGATCCGCGAATCCTCGAAGTCGTCTAAGATGAACTCTCTGAAATCCTGCGGGTTGACCACATCGAGCACCTTCAGACCGTCTGACTGACCCCAAACCGTTTGCTGCTTGCCGATCCGGAAGTGAGCAAAGTCCGTAGGCGCGTCGAGATAGAACTCCCGAAGCTCGAAGTCGAGATCGTCGCTGGCCAGCCAGCGGCGAGAAATGCTTGCGGTGCTATCCTGGCTCGGACTGCCTGGTTCCAAACGATCGCGGGTATCCCAGCGGACGCGCCCTACCGCTGTCAGATTGAAACCTTCCGGCAATTCGATCTCTAACTCCGGCTGAAAGGTCGTCTCGACTTTCTGTCCATTGCCGTCGTCGATGTCGAGTGCCGACTCATGGCGCAGCTTTGCTGTGAAGGAAACCGCTTCGTCAATCGTGTCCGCAAGATATCCGCCTAACCCATCGTCTTCGGCAAGAACAGGACTCGATAGCGCCGATAGGAAAACACCAACAGCAGCGCATCGGCTGACCGATCCTAGAAGCTTATGGCGGAAACTGGCGTAGGTCATCAGTTGAGCCTGCCTTACAAACCGCGCTTAAGCGCGCTGCGCGTAAAGATGTCGTCGCTTAGGTCTGCCTGATAGTCGACTTCGCTGATTACGAAGGTGGTTCTGTGACCCGTCTTGTGATTCTCGGCCTCCAGGAGGTGCGCGGTCCAGATACCCTGCACCTGACGGATGTCACGGGTGTAAATGGTCTTGAGCGCCTTGCCCTGCAGGTCCCAGATCTCGGACTTCAGCACCATGAAGATCTCAGTGTCCACGCAGCTTAGGGTGCGGCTGTAACCCAGCTGCTCCGCGACATCCTCGTTGGAGGGGATGCCTTCGACGATGTAGCAGGGCCGGCCGTCGACTTCCCCAAGACCCAGGGTCGTGCGCTGGTAGTCACTCTCGGAAACCTTGGTATCCTGACGAATGTCGTCGTAGGTGAAGTCCGTCCCCATGAAGTAATCGCCCCGGTCGGAGCCTGAGATGCGCCGGACCCTGCGCAGTGCTGGCAGATAGAGCCACTGTGCATCTTCCTCACCATCGTCCAGATAGTCGAAGGTCAGGAAAGCCGTATCGCGAACATTCCGCGGCTTCTGGAAAAAGATGGCGATGCGCTTTTCGGTCTCGAAGTATTTGCGGAACGAGCGGGTCTTGCGGGTACGCTTCTTGCCGCGCTTGTCGAGCAGTTCCATGGTCATGTCGCGAACCACGGAGACACCGTCATCGCGCGCATTGATGCGCCTGGCGATCTCGTCACCGCTAAGCAACTCCTGATCCTGCGCAGCTTCGGGAACCGCTGCCAAGCGCTGCTGTCCGCTATTGTTCGCAGCCTCGGCGGAGAACGCTAGGCCAGCGGCGAGAAACACTGCGGTGAGGCAGGTGGTCAAGGGACGGAGAGCGGAGGGATTCATCTTAGAGCGTTCCTTATCTCAAGCACGATCGGGAGCACCACTGATCCCGAGCCGCTCCCAGCGGCCGGAAATCTCGCGGGAGGCTTGGGCAAGACGGAATTGTTCGGTCAGGAAAGCGGGCGGCAATAGCTTCACCAGAGCCGGCAAGACGGTCATGCTGGCGATGAAGGCCGCGGATACGGCAACCGCTACCAGGCTTCCGAAGCGGATCAATCCGGGAACCTGACTGGAGATCAGCACACCGAAGCCGAAGAAAACGGTCAGGAAATTGAACAGCAGCGCCCGGCCGGTGGTCGGGAAAAGATCTTCGATTGCTTCGTCCAGGCTGCGGGCCCGGTCCCCCGCCAGCAGGATCAGGCGGTCGAGGGCATGGACGGCGAAGTCGACCCCGATACCGATGGCGATGGCTGCCGACATCGAGGTTCCGATCGCCAGGCGAATACCAGCGGCGCCCATCAGTGCATAGACCAGAAAGACGGAGATCGCGACCGGCATGAGGGTCAGGCTGCCTGCGATGATCGAGCGGAAGGTCAGCGAGGACATCACCCAGACCGCGAGCAGCGATATCAGGACGCTGGTCAGATGACCGCTCAGCAGCTGGTTCATCCAGTTGTAATGCACGGTCACGTGGCCCGAGAGGCGCGCCGTCATATCTGCGCTGTTGAACTCCTTGGCAAGGTAGTCATCCAGCGCGGTGATCACTTCCGTTTCGGCGCTGTAGAGGCCGCTGTTCATCGTTACGCGCAGATTGGCGAGGCGATAGTCGTAGTCGACCTCTTCTTCGAAGTCGGTCGGATCGCCGCTCATGGAATAAAGCAAGAAGTACTGCGCGACCTGATCGGCAGTCTCGGGCAACTGGTAAGCGTCGGCCTGATTATCGAACAGAGCCTGGTTCATCTGCTTCAGGTAATCGACGATGGAGACACTGGAACGCACGTTCGGCAGGCTCTCGACATAGCGCTGCAGGGCCTCGATACGGCGCAGGCGATCAGGATCGAAGAGGCCTTCTTCTTCCTGGGTCTCGATCACAATGTCCAATGTGGTTGTGCCGTTCATCAAATCGTTGATGACCCGGTCGGCGACCGCGATTGGCTCGTCGATCTGGAAATTGTCGATCGGAGCTTCGTCTGCGCGCAGCTGCGAGAGACCGATAACTCCAGCGGCGATGACCAGGAAGCCCATGGTGAGCACGATCTTCGGATTCTGTGCCACTGCACGGCCGATCCGACGGCCCAACTGCGCGCCTCGGCTCTCTACCGCTTCGCTATTGCCATCGGCGCTGGCTTTACCGCTGATCCGGCGCGCGGCCCGTAAAGCCGGCGACATCTGCGGTTTCAACAAGGTCAGGCCAGCAGGGACTGCCACCATGGAGATGATCAAAGCCGTTGCGATGCCCAGTGTGGCGAAGAGACCGAAGTCTTCCATCGGCGGCATGGTCGAAGAGGCGTAGATCCCCATGAAGCCGGCGATGGTCGTGAAGGAGGTGATGGTCACCGGACGCCACATGGCCATCATGGTGCGGACCGCCAATTCCCGTGCCGAGGCCTTGGGGCGCAGTGAAAGCTCGTCGTAATACTGACCCAGGATGTGAATGGAGTCGGCGACCGCGATGCCGATGAGGACGACCGGAAGCGCATTTGTGATGGTGTAGATCGGCTTGCCCACCGCGGCCATGGCGCCCATCGCAACGGCCAAGGTGCCGCCGATGACCAAGAGGGGCAGAAGGACGCCGCGCAGGTTCCGGTAGCAAAGGAAAAGAACGAAGACCACGATCACGGCTGCCAGTGGGCTGAGGCGCTGGGCGTCCGTATCGACATACTGCCCGAGATAGCCCATCACGCCGCCCTGCCCGGCCACGTGGATTTCTTCGCCGTTGCTGACAGGCGCCGTATCCACAAGTGCGCGCAGCAGGCGATAGGCTTCCTGAGACTGTTCTTCGTCCAACAGCTCGGCGGCAATCAGAGTTGCTCGACCGTCCTGGCCAATGAGATTGCCATTGTAGAGCGGAAAGGCGGTGACCGCCTCGCGGATGGCGTCAGCCTCTTCCTGGCTTTCGGGAGGATCCGTGAAGAAGGGCTCGACCTGCAATCCTTCCGGCACGCCGATGATGTTCTTTTCGCTGGCCAGGCTGGTGACGCGATCGGCGTCGATGCCGGGTAACTCTGCGATCTGATCCGTCAGCCACTTGATGAGCGACAGGCTTTCCGGATTAAATACGCCCTGCGGGCCGTTGTTGACGACCGCGACCACCAGCGGATCTTTGAGGCCAAAGGTGTCTTTCACCTTGTCGCGGAAGACCACGGCCGGATGCCCGGCAGGCATGAAGGCGTCGGCGCTGGTGTCCTTGGTGAGGCGCGGCAGAAAGCTCGCCATGGCAATCGTAACGATCGCCACAACCAGGAGAACGGTCTTCGGAAAAGCCGTGACCGCTTCAAAGAACCGCCAGGTCCGTGTTTTCCCCATCGTGCTGATCAATCCGTCCGCTTCTATGGCGTTTCGGGTTTTTCCGGAGTAACGGAGTCTCAAAATCTGCGTTCGAGATCAGCAGTATGCTGATCGAGAGGCAGTGGGTTTTGAGCCGGGTTAAATCCAAAACGCTTTAACAGGAGGAAAGATCACCACAAGAAGGTTAGGAAAGCGTTGAAATCACGGCGATTTGAGTGCTTTGGCAAGCAGTCTTTCGGCCCTTGATTAAGCCTGCGGGCAACCGGAATGTCGTTCGAGCGGGATGTCGCCCAAAGTCAGACCTTCATATTGTGCTGACGCATCAGGTCGTAAACGGTCGGACGGCTCACATCGAGCAGTTTGGCCACCTTTGAGATGTTGCCCTGGGCTTCGACCATCGCGCGGGTCAGTGCGGTCCGCTCCGCCTGTTCCCGATATTCACGCAGGGTGCCACTCGGGGCCGGCTGTTCATAGTTGGGCAGGTCCAGGTCCGTCACCGTGATTTTGGATCCGGTCGCCGCGGCTACGGCGCGCTTGACCCGGTTTTGCAGCTCGCGGACGTTGCCGGGCCATTCGTAGCTGGAGATCGAGGCTAATGCGTCGGCCGTAAAGGCGGTCACGTTCCGGCCCTGCTCCTCCGCGAAGGTGTTCAGCAATTGATGCGCGATGACCACGGCGTCGTCCGGCCGCTCGCGAAGCGGCGGAATCTTGATAACCGCCTCACTGAGCCGGTAGTAGAGATCTTCACGAAACTCGTTCGTTTCAGTCAGCTTGAGGAGATCCTTGTTGGTGGCCGATACCAGCCGGATATCGACGGGAATCTGCTTATGGCCACCGATCCGCTCGATCACACGTTCCTGCAGGAATCTCAAGAGCTTGGCCTGCAGTGACATGGGCAGGTCGCCGATTTCATCCAGAAACAATGTTCCGCCGTTGGCCAGTTCGACCTTGCCGACCGTTGTCTTGACGGCGCCGGTAAAGGCGCCCTTTTCGTGGCCGAAGAGTTCGCTCTCCAGCAGGTGTTCCGGTATGGCGGCACAGTTGATGGCGACATAAGGCCCCTTGGCCTTTTCGCTCAGCTCATGCGTGGCCCGCGCCAGCAGCTCCTTACCGGTTCCGCTCTCACCGATCAGCACAACGGCAACATTGGCGCTGGCAAAGCGTTTGACCTCGCCGCAGATCCTGAGCATTTCCGCATTGGTCGTCGTTACGCCCGGCAGCACAGCACCTGCCTTGGACTGAGAAAGACGGCGGTTTTCGCTTTCCAGAGCATGCAGATTGTAAGCCCGCTGAATGGTCAGATTGACCACGTCGACCTCAATCGGCTTTTGATAAAAGTCGTAGGCGCCAAGCGCGACAGCCTGGACCGCATACTCGCGTTCGGTCTGGCCGGACATCATCACAACCTTGGTTTCCGGCGCGATCGAGAGGATTTCCTGAAGCGTAGCGAGACCTTCGGTCGGACCGTCCGGATCCGGCGGAAGGCCGAGATCCACGAGAGCAACCGGCGGGCGATGCTCTTTCACGGCCGCCGCGGCCGCCGCGCGATCGCCGGCAAGAACCACTTCGCAGTTGTCGAAAGCCCAGCGAAGCTGGCGCCGCAACCCGTCGTCGTCTTCAACAACCAAAAGTTTCTGGGTCGGTTCGCTCATTTTTGTTCTCTATACCACTATTTCAACGGGTTTACTTCGGGCGGTCAGTTGGATGCCGGCTTGGCGACGGCGGCGCCACCCAATGCGGCGGCACCCTGCGTTGATGTTGGATCGACAATCGGAAGAACGATTCTCATGGTCGTTCCGGAACCGGGGTTGCTGACGACTTCAAGATCTCCTCCCAGCTCCCTGGCATACTCGCGGCACTGATAGGCGCCGATTCCCATACCGCGGGATTTCGTCGACCGGAACGGCGTGAAGAGCTCATTTCGAACAAACTCTCTGTCCATGCCCGGTCCGTTGTCTGCAACTTCAATCAAGGCTGTATCGCCTTTTCTGTTCAGACTGATTTTCACCCAGCCACCCGACCCAACCGCGTCGATTGCATTCTGTAAAAGGTGGTTGATGATGGCGCTCAGACGTTCCTGGTCAGCGACGACAGTGACGTCGACGTCTCCCCAATCGATAGATAAATCTATGGAATCGCTTTGTTTAATTCGAGTTAATTTCTCTAACAAAGGCCGCATTTGCACGACGTTTTTGCTTTCGGTCGCCTGCTGATCGTTACCCAATCTGTCCATGAGCCGGCGCATTTTCGAGACTGCATCGTTGAGCGTATCGGTCATGTCTTCGCGGAACTGCTCGTTGTGGCCATGCTTTTCCATGTTCTTGGAGAGAAGCTCGAGCTGGCTGACGAGGTTTTTGATGTCATGGATCACGAAGGCAAAGCGGCGGTTGAACTTGGCGAACTCACGTGACTCCGCCAGGGCCACCGCGTTCTTCTGCTCGGCAAGATAGCTGGCCGCTTGGCGTCCCGTGGTTTTCAGCAGATCGTAGTCCTCCCAGCCGAGTGAGCGCACCGCCCGCGGCCGTGCCAGCAGCAGAAACCCGATAAAGGCTGCATGGTGGGTCAGAGGAACGATGATCCAGGCGTTTTTCAGGTCGCTGACGGCGTCAGGCAACACGAGGTTACCGTACTTCTCAGGGTCTTTCTTGGCTTCGACGATGTCGATCAGCCACTGACGATCTTCCAGAAACCGGACCATGGAGGCCGACTCTTCTGCGCGCAGGCTCGAAACTGCCATATTCCAGGCCGCATAAACCACGTATCGGTCATCCTGGCGCAGCCAGAGCGCACCGCCCGGGCTTTCGACAATATCCGCAATGGCCTGAATCACACGGACACCAAGCTCTTCGGTCTCCTGAGATTCGGAAACAGTGCGGGTGAAACGCAGCCATTCTTCCCGATAGTCGTAGCGGTAAGCGTAAAAATGCTTACCGATCAACACCTTAATGTGAGCTCGGACGGTTCCGGAAATGAGCAGAACAGCCAGGACGATGATGGCACCGAAAAAGAAGGTCGCCTGAATGATAGTGCTCCAGGAACCTTCGAACTGCTGCAGCAGGAAGCCGACGCCGGCCATGACGATGATGTAGATTCCGCTGGTGGTCAGCGTCGTCGAGTAGAAAGCGATCTTGCGCGAAACCGTGATATTGGTTCGCCACATCTCGTTCCTGCGTGACGAGACGGCCAGCAGCGGCACCACCATAGCCTGGACCACGCCACGGGCCTGCTGGAAATCCGAATTCACTTCCCCGAACAGCAGAGCATCGGCGTAGAAAAAGAGGTCATAGGCGAACAGACCGCCGATACCGATACATAGAAACTTGATCTTCCAGCGGTCGTCCTCGCTGGTATTGCGAAACAGGGTCTCGATGAGCATCAGGCCCGCGATCACCAGGATCAAACGCAGGAGGCAACGAACGGTGAAGCCGGCCTGCCAGCTCAAGGGCTGGTACAGCTCATAGCCCAGCAGCACGATCGAAAAAGCAACGAAGATCGAGACGATATAGCGCCCTAGGCCTTGTTGCTTGTCCGAGGTGCCGCTTTGCAGAACGCTCCAGAGAAAAGCCAGCCAGCACACCGAGCGCAGGTTTTCGAAGGCCTCCACGATGGCCATCAGCTGCGCGCCGCTCCAGTGCTCATAGGCGGCGATCGCAAGCCACAGGAAAGTGACAAAGCAGGAAAGAATCAGCAGGCTGCCCTGCAGCCGCCGCTCGTAGTTAACAGCCAGCAGCAGTGCGAGAACCAGGAAAGCCAATGCGCCGACGGCGTAGCTGATGGTCCCGATAATAGCGGTTTCTACGATCATAACTCCTTATATCACCCACCGCCGGCAATGGCACCGGTATCGGATTTGCCACTCTGCCTTGGCACGTTGAACGCCAGCGGAAAGTTCCTAGGCTGCCACACGTCACTTAATCTATTTTATGTCTTTCCGAATTACCGTTGTGAGTCAAAGAAATATCAACACCTCTCAGTTATGTTTTAATCTGCTTAAAATTCGTTAAGGTTGTATTTTGGCGATTCATACCAGAGCCCCGTTTGATATTCTCCCTTTGAGTCTTATTCATGGCGCAGTTGTTGCGGTTAAATGCCCTACCCTGAGAAATTACTGATTATACTTGTGCCGCACCCGTCTTCACCCCTTCCTCTCGGCGGAGCTGCCTGATGGCCGATTCCATTCGATTTGATCTTGCGGTCAAAAGCTGGCGGCAGACGCTGGGAGCGGATGCTGTCCTGACGGGTGAGGAATGCGATCGCTATGAGCAAAACTGCATAGCCGCGCCCCGCAAGGTGCCGGCTGTCGTTCGTCCGCGCAGTGAGGCCGAGGTCCAGGCGGTGATTGAGACCGCCAATGTTCAAAACCTGCCACTCTATCCCGTCAGCACGGGACACAATTGGGGCTACGGCAGCGCCGCTCCAGTTTCTGAAGGCAGTGTCGTCGTCGATATGAGCGGCATGAACAGTATCCTGGAGGTCGATCCGCTTTTGGGTCTGGTGACGCTGGAGCCGGGCGTGACCCAACAGCAGTTGCGAGATTATCTGGACGAGAGAAAGCTGCCGTTTCTAGTGCCGGTGACTGGGGCTGGGCCAACCTGCAGTCTCTTGGGTAATGCACTGGAGCGCGGTTACGGCATCACACCTCACAGCGATCATTTCGCTGCGGTCAGCGCAATTCGCGCAGTTCTGCCGAATGGTGAAGTCTACCAGTCCGCCATGGCGGAATCGGGCGGCGAAGGTGTGGATAAGGCCTACAAGTGGGGTGTTGGCCCCTATCTCGACGGGCTTTTTACGCAATCGAGCCTCGGGATCGTCACCCGCATGACCATAGCGCTCGCGCCTATACCCGAACGGGTTGAACTCTTCGTCTTCGAACTGCCGAAGGAATCGGATCTCGAAGCTGGCGTCGAAGCCGCGCGCGCGCTTCGCCAATCACTTGGAGATGGGCTGAGCGCTATCAACATCCTGAACCGGCTGCGCGTTCTTTCAATGATCGAACCTTATCCAAAAGATCAGGTCGAGGGCGGTAACGCGATCCCGGAATCGGTGGTGGAAAGCATGGCAAAGCGCCGCCGCCTGCCTCAATGGTTCGGCGTGGGCGCGCTCTACGGCACCAAAGAAACGGTTCCAGCCATGCGGCGGCGGGTAAAACGCGTTCTGGGGCCGCATGCCAGACGTCTGGTGTTCTTCTCCAAACCCAAGCTTGCCTTTCTACGGAACCTGGTCTCGGCCCTGCCTGGTGCTCCGGGCCGTGTCTTGCAGGAAAGGCTGGGCACGCTCGACGAAACCCTCGACATTCTGATGGGCCGCCCAAGAGAGACGGCGTTGAAGCTGGCCTATTGGAAGTCCGGGCGCCTGCCCGGCCCCGATCAGGCGCTCGATCCGGCGCGCGATGGTTGCGGCCTTATGTGGTATGCACCCTTGGTGCCCATGACCGCCGAAGCCGCGCGGCGCTACGTCAATATGGTTAACGAGGTCTGCCCGCGTTTCGGCATCGACCCTCTCATCACACTGACGACCATTTCGGAACGCTGTTTCGATAGTACGGTACCGATCCTCTTCGACCCCAACACAGATGCCGACCGCGCCCACGCTTGCTACCGCGCCCTGTTCGAAGAAGGACAAAAAAGAGGATTCTTTCCCTATCGCATGAACCTGCAATCCATGGGCTTTTACGCCGACCGCGAAGATTCGGTTTACTGGGAGACTGTTAGCAAAATCAAAAGCGCGCTTGACCCGAAAGGCATGATGGCGCCTGGCAGGTACCATCCCATGGCTCCGTCGCGCGATATGGAATCTGAACCGATTGTCGAAAAGACGAGGGGAGCCGGCCCTAGTTAACAGGGAAGCCCATTGATCGAAATTGTGTTAAGATACTAGGATATTAAGTTGTTTTCGTAACATGGCGCACTTACATCACACTTGGCGTGATTTGTCGGCTCGCGTCCTTTTGAATACCAGAGACGCATCGTTGATGCGTCGAGCGAGGACAGTCGAGCCTAAAATGATTTAGCATCAGCTATTGTGGGGCCTATTAGGCGTTGCAGCCATATCAGGTTGCGAGACACGCCCCAAATAGCGAATGAGCAGGGATAGAACGATGTCAAAGCAATCTGAACCCAGGACCAAGCGTACCCGGCTGTTGGCGACCGTCGCCATGACATTGGCATTGCTTGCGCCCGTCTCGGTCCAGGCGGCGACGGACAGTAGCAAATCTGTCGCCTACTATGAGGAAGCGCTGGTCTATTACCAACAAGGCCAGCTCAACCCGGCGATCATTCAGCTCAAGAATGCGCTCCAACAGGATCGCGACAATGTTGAAGCACGCATGCTGCTGGGCCGTATCTATGTTCAGATTGGTGACGGCGCCTCTGCGGAAAAAGAGTTGAAAGCCGCCGAATCCCGTGGCGTAGCCCGAGACACGATCCTCATTCCTCTGGGTCAGGCGTACCTGCAACAACGGAAATTCGCTGACGCGCTGCGGGAAGTTGAACCCGGCAACCGCGATAACGCCTTTGAGACTGATATCCGTCTGATTCGAGGTCGAGGTCACCTTGGCCTGTCGCAGTTCGAAGACGCATTGACAGAGGCAAATGCAGCAGCCGAACTCAGTCCTCAGGATGCCCGCGCCAAGATCCTTCAGGGCCGGATTTACGGGGCGCAGCAGAACTATCCCGAAGCCGAAGCGAAAATCGATTCCGCGCTCGCCCTGACACCGGATTCCATTGATGCTCTGTTGGTTAAGGCTGAATTGAGGCGTTTCGCCAGCGATTTTGACGGTGCCATCGCCAACTTCGATAAGGTCCTGCAACTCAGCGCAAGCAATGTGCCGGCCCTGCTCGGCCGGGCAACCTCCTTGATCGCTCAGAATAAAGACTCCGAGGCGCAGGCGGATCTGGATGCCGTCAAGGAATTCGCGCCGCGTCACCCAACAGCGCATTATCTGACGGCTCTCGTTCTGACCAAAGCCCGCAACTTCGAAAGTGCACGGGATGCTATTCAAGAGATCGGGCCCTATCTCGATAGCTTTGCGCCCGCGCTCTATCTGGCCGGTGCCATCAGCTACGCGACCAACGAATTGGAACGAGCGCAGAGCTATCTGACCGGCTACCTCGCACGTTTTCCTGATTACGTTCCAGCGCAGAAGATTCTATCGGCCACCTATCTGCGGAAAGGCGAAGTCGATCGCGCGCTGGGAATTCTGGAACCGCTCGCCGAGAGCAGTCCGCAAGATGCGCAGGCGCTTGCCATGCTTGGCGAAGCCTATTTGCGGGCGCAACGCTATTCGGAAGCCACCACCTATCTGGACCGGGCAACCGAGCTGGCGCCCGAAGACGTGAAAATCGCGCGTGGTCTTGCGGTCAGCCATCTGCGTTCAGGTCAGACTGAAGAGGCGATCGAAGTCCTGGAATCGTCTCCGGATGTCGGTGGACCAGATGCGTCGGCTTCGAAGATTATTCTCGCCCAGATGCAGATCCGCACCGGTCGCTATAACGAAGCCCTGGAGGTTGCGACTCAGCTCCGCAAGGATCTGCCTGATAGCCCCATTCCCTTCAACCTGCTCGGCAGCGCCCTCAGCGTAAAGGGTGAAACGGCAGAGGCCCGGAAGGTCTTCGAAGAGGCCATTGCGGCCCACAACGATTATCTGCCGGCGCGGATGAACGTTGCCCGTTTGGATATGGTTGAAAACAATCCTGACGCGGCGCGCAAGAGGTACGAAGAGATCCTCGAGCTGGAGCCAGGATACGTCAACGCTATGATTGCGCTGGCCGAATTGGATGCAAATGCGGATAATTTCGATGGCGCCGCCGAATGGCTCCAAAAGGCCATCGACGGCAATCCCAACGCCGTCGCGCCGCAGCTGCGACTCGCCAATTTACACGCCAGTCAGGACAAGTTCGATCTTGCCGTCCCCGTGCTGAAAAAGCTCGAAAGCGAGCACAGCGAAAATCCGCGTGTCTTACAGGCGATTGGTCAGGTCTATGTAGGCCAAGAGGATTTTACGACTGCCACACAGAAGTTCGAACGCCTGGTAGACTTGGCGCCGAACTACGTCAACGGTCGCTTTCTTCTTGCCCGGGCGCAAGCATCCGCTGGCGAGATCGATAAGTCTCGGCAGTCTTACGAAGACCTCCTGCGAATTGCACCAGACAACGCGGATGCGCATCGGGCTCTCGTAGAGATCGACATCGGTAAGGGAGATCTGGAAACCGCAACCAAAACGGCCCAGGCGCTGCAAGCGAAGCTTCCCGAAGCCGCGGACGGTCACCAGTTGCTGGCCGATGTGTACATACAGTCTGGCAAGTTCCCAGAAGCGGTAACCGCATATGAGGCGGCTTGGGAGAGACGACCGAGCGGTCCCTTGGCAATCGCTCTGTTCCGGGCGCGAACCCAGGTGATGGACAAGTCGGAAGCGGCGCCCGCGCTTAAGACCTGGGTCGACGAAAACAGCAATGATCGGGCTGCACGCCTGGTCCTAGCGGGTGTTCAGTTGGAAATGAACCAATACGACAATGCGTTGGAAAACTACGAAATTCTGAACAAGAGCAGCCCCGGCAATCCGATTGTTCTCAACAACCTTGCTTGGCTGTATCAGGAGCGTAACGACCCTAAGAGCCTGGAGTATGGCGAGCAGGCTCTCAAGGCTGCTCCCGGCATTCCGGCGATCAAGGACACGGTCGGCTGGATTCTTGTTCAACGTGGTGATGCGGCGCGTGGTTTGGAAATGCTGGCCGACGCCAGTTCCAAGTTGCCGAATGATCCTGAAGTCCAGTTCCACTATGCCTTTGCGCTTAAGGAGACAGGCCGCCTGGAGGATGCGAAAAACAAGTTGAGCCAGCTTTTACAGGCGCACAGCGGTTTCGCTTCCGAAGCGGATGCGCGTGCGCTCCTGAATGAGCTAGGAGGCTGATTCAAGAAGCGTTTGCACACGCTTGGCCAGACGGACGCTATGGCGACTTCGGTCATTCGCACGACTTGAGCCTGGTGCGTCAGCTTCTAGCAATCCGGCCACTTGGAACGGCTAATGCCGCCTTCTGTTGACATGAATGCCGCCAAGCAGTCTTTGAGTGACCGCGTGCAGCAATATGACGTAATCGTTGTATTGGGCGCGGCGGTTTGGTCTCGCGGGCGTCCAAGCCCGACTCTTGAGCGCCGGCTGCGCCGCGGTTTGGAGCTATTTCGTCAGGGTAAAGCAGATTACCTGCTTTTCACCGGTGGCTTGGGGCGGCACCCGCCCGCAGAGGCAGAGCTCATGCGCCAGCTGGCCTTAGCGGCGGGTGTGGCTCCTGACAGGATTGCCGTTGAGACCGCCTCACACAGTACCCTGGAAAATGCCACGAATTCGGCGAAGATAATGGCGGATCGAGGTTGGCGTTCGGCACTTCTGGTATCGGACCGGCTGCACTTGCCAAGGGCGATTCTTGCGTTCCGAGCCGCTGGCGTCAAAGCACATGCAAAGGGCGTAAGCGGTGCTTGGCGCAAGAGTCCTTTTCGAAAATGGTGGCAATACCCGGTCTATGAGGTGACGGCGTTCGTTTGGTATCTCGGCCTTATACTACTTGGCCGACACAGGCATGACAGTCGCCGTTTCTAATTCGAAACTGAACTTGTGCTGCCCACCAAAAAGAGAAGACCTCTTTAACGCTAACGTTTTTCATCCCAGACGAAGCCCTTGCCTGGCTTATAGGCCACAGCCGAGAAGGATTGGTCGACCTCGCGGAACTTGCGTCGCAACGTCTTGATTGTGCCAAGAACCACTGTTTGCCGTTCCTTCGCCGAAGACGCTTTCTCCGGCTCGATCAGCTTGTAGAGATCCGCAAAGGACGCGGTCTCCCCGGGCTGCGATGACAACAAACTCACGATCGAGCTTTCGGGAGATGTGAGTACTAGTGGCTGCCCACGCCACGTCAACACATCGCCTTTGCTTGCTAGGTCGGTAAAGCCGTTGTTCTCAGCGTCGAGGCCGTCACTGTCGAGCGCTTCGCCGGATGCCGCCCCAGCTCCTTGGCTTTGCGCATTACTGCTAAAAACCACCCGCTGGAGCGTCGGCATTGGCGGGAGCCCTGCGGCAATGCGATCCGGGTGCCAGTTGTTGCCTCCACGCGGTGTGCCGGATACAATGTCGTTCCCAGTCATATCAACTGGAATCAGCGAGTGCATCAGACGTCCCGGACGATCCAATATCAGTGTGTTCCCGGTCACAACCACTCGGCTATTGGGGTGCGGTTCCAGCGACTTCTCCAAAGCGATACCGATCAGGTCTGGATTGAGGCTGTTCGGTCCTTTTTGGATGATGTTGTTTTTAATCGTAATGTCACCGCCATTCGGTAGATCGATGGCACGGCTGTCGCGTCCCAGGAGCGAGCCGATTTCGTTATCCTCAATGGTGGTTTTGCGCGCCCGGCTTTTAATCTCGTGCCCTTCGTCCTTGGAAGAAAGGATCTGGCTTCTACGCACGATCAGATGGTCTCCGCCACTCATGTAGATGGCATGTGCCCGCCCGATAGCACCCAGACGTTCGAACTTACTATCCTCAACGATGACTTCACCAACTTCGCCACCGGACAGTAGGCCTTGCTGGCTGTCACGAAAGTAAACGTTTCGCAGGGTGAGGTTACGACCGCGCAGGCGAATGCAGGCACCGTTTTGAGCCGGGACCTGAATGCCCGAGCATTCAAGACCTTCAATGACGGTATCATTTCCCCGGATCACGAGAGCGGCTTTACCGTTGTATGCCGTGTCTTTCAGTACAGCTCCCGGCTCGGCCACGATTGTGATACCATTTGCCGTCAAAAGAGCGGCCTCGCGGTACTCACCCGCCGCAATCTTCAGTCGGTCGCCGTCCCGTAAAGACGCAACTGCCTCACTCAAGGAACGATACTGACAATCCTGTGCAGGGTTTGGCTCTTGCTGGCTTTCAGCGGGGCAAAGGGTGACAACTCCCGCAGCGGCTAGCGGTTTATGGTGACCGTCCAACGCCGACACAGCCGCAAGAAATGCGGTGGCCAGGACTAAGTTTTTCGATATGGCGGCAGGTTGTGCGGTGAACACGCTAAATTCAAATCCTTGCTATGACTCCTGCCGGATAACATAGGCAAGTTTTGTTGCAGTTTGTTAGAAGTCACAGAAATTCAACAAGCATTAGCCAGCATCCAAGGAAATCTTTATGGAAGATTAAATTTCTTCCGTTAGGCCTAGCTTCTGGTGCATCGTCCACCCCAAAATCGCAGCCGCTAACGCATCTCGCCCCAGTCAAACCAGCGCCGTCCAGAGTTCAGATTATGTCCAACAACGCGACCTCGTTAAAAGCTCGAACATCTGCACCTGGAACCAGTGGTAGCGCAGCCTTGACGGGTGTCCCGCGCTCCGGCGAACCGACAGTTAAGGAAATGCGCGACATCGTGGCGGATCTTTACGATCCAAAGCCTTGGCTTTATTGGGTGGACTTTCTGGCGAGCGCGACGATCGGTTGGGCGGCTTTTGCGTTGGCCGTGGCCTCGGAGAATTTCTCGTCGCTGCAGTTTCTATACGTTCTGCTCGCTGCCCTGTCGCTCTATCGCGCCGTATGCTTCACGCATGAACTGGCTCATCTGCAGAAGGCAGCTGTTCCCGGATTTCGAGTTCTCTGGAATGCCCTCTGCGGCATTCCCCTGCTGGTTCCGGATTTCCTCTATCACGGAATCCACAAGGCACATCACAACAAAAACCGATACGGGACCAAGGAAGACGGCGAATATCTGCCCTTTGCTTCGCAATCGCCCTGGCATATTCCGGCACATTTCCTGGTGAATTTCCTTTTACCGCCGCTCTCAATCCTACGTTTTGCGGTTCTTGCACCCTTGTCCCTCTTGTCTCAGCCGTTGCGGCGCTTTGTCACAACACGCGCGTCTGCCATGGCTCTGCGCATGGATTTCAGCCGGGACGTACCGACGCGGGGGCAGGAAAGGCAGCGCTGGATGATCGAAGAAAGCATTGGAAGCGTCTTCGCCATGGCGGTCGTTTTGGGCTTGCTCTTCGGTTATTTGCCTATTGAAATCGCGCTGGTGTGGTATTGCGTACTGGTTCTCGTGGCCAGTCTGAATTCCCTGCGCGCTGTTGGCGCCACGCATCGCTACCGCAGTGATGAGGCGCCCATGGGTTTTGCGATGCAGATCGAAGACTCGGTGAATGTGCCCTCAGGTAGCCCGATTAACCTGCTCCTCTGTCCGGTCGGCTTGCGCTTTCACGCCCTGCATCATCTCTTCCCGGGCCTGCCTTACCATGCCCTTGGAACCGCGCACGCCCGGCTGATGGCACAGCTCCCTGCGGATGCCTCCTACCGCGATACCGTCCTGACATCGGTCTGGGCAGGCCTCGCCCAGGTTTGGCGCGAGGCGGCTAGCGGAAGCTTCAGCCAGAGGCAAGCCGCCAAAACCACCTCAACATAAGGATTCCTGTCGCTCGCTTGGCGTCTAGAGATGGTTCCGCGCTTCACCGCAGAGGTGGAGCGGTTCTCAATTTGAGCGGGAAGACAGAGTCGTTGGACGTGCTAGCCGCCTGCAGGACAGCACCCTGGATGATACGTGACGCTGCAGTCTCTGGCGTCTGGTTCTGGTGATGATGTTACCTCGGTGCGATATCTTCATCGCTTGGCGAACTAATTTCGAACATAAAAAAACCTCCCGCCACAAGGGCGGGAGGCCTTTTTTACTCTCTAAGCCGGTAGGGCTTAGGCAGCCTTGCGGCGGCGAGCGATGCCCAGGCCGAGCAGGCCGAGACCCAGAAGGGCCAGCGTGCCGGGCTCAGCGACCGGGCGGGCCGTGATCGTGAAGGAGGTCTGCAGTTCGTTGTTCTGACCTTCTTCCGTGATGAAGCCGATACAACCAGCAGCTTCGCCAGCAGCAGCACAGGCTTCGTCAGACAGCGGGCCAAGGCCGGCAGCCGTCAGAGCAACCGTGTAAACGAACTCGTCCAGGATGAAGTCGAACGACAGTGCGCCCGGATCCTGCAGCACGAAGATGTCAGCACAAGGCGTGCCGCCGGTGCCCGGAGTACACTGGCCGCCGCCGATACCGGCGTTTGCGGTTTCTTCGAACAGAATGTCGAAGACGACCGGCAGCGGACCGATCGGCGCGCCGGGAGCCGGCGCAAGCGGGGTCAGCAGCAGCGTCGAAGTCAGCTGAGCATTGGTCAGCGTCAGGCTGGCGCCCGAAATGGTGTTGTTGGCGTGCGTCAGCATCGCGCCGTCAACGGCAGCGCCGTTGGTGAAGAGGTTCGGCGGGTTGTTGACTGTGGGGGTCACGAAGAGCTGGCTGGGGCCACCGCTTCCCAGACCCCAGGAAAGGACCGTCGGAAGACCGCCGATTCCTGCGTTCGGAGCTGAACCGACTACACCGTTGTTGGTGCTGTCGTTCGGCGCAGCGTTCTGATCAGGAGCAGCAGGAGCGAAATCGGAGAAACCGCTCTGCACGACATAGCCCCACTCAGTAACCAGCGCAGCGGATGCCTGACCGGCACCTGCGATGAGGGTTAGGGCAACTGCCGCACCGCTCAAAACTTTAGAAAACTTGGACATAAGAAACTTGAATCCCAGTCAGTGTGAATTTCTCGCCCTTATAAGCAAATGGCGTGCCAAAAAATTTTTCCCTTTTTTATCAATACGATAAATAAAATCAGTTGTTATGGCCTTAGGCGTTTGTAAACCAGTCCGACAGTCGATGGGTCTCAAATTTATCACAGCTTGTGTAATCTGAAGGTCTTCGGTGAGGTTTCTCGCAAAAAATACATAAAAAACAATTTCTTACGCAAAAAATCGGATCTGTAAAATCTACCAACAAATTCTCACTCTGCGGGTTTTTCGCCCGCTTTTCGGCGTTTGAACCCCTTATCGAGGGACGAGCGTCTATCGTGTGGCGGACATAAAAAAACCTCCCGCCACGAAGGCGGGAGGTCTTCTTTCGGTAACTCTAAGTCGGTGAGGACTTAGGCAGCCTTGCGGCGGCGTGCGATACCGAGGCCAAGCAGGCCGAGGCCGAGAAGGGCCAGGGTGCCAGGCTCAGAAACCGGACGGGCCGAAATCGTGAAGGCCGTGTCCAGAGTGGACGACTGCTCTTCCGGCGTGATGAAGCCGATACAACCAGCGGCTTCGCCAGCAGCGGCGCAGGCTTCGTCAGACAGCGGGCCGAGGCCAGCGACCAGAAGCTCAACCGTGTAGACGAATTCGTCCAGGATGAAATCGAACGACAGAGCGCCCGGATCCTGCAGAACGAAAATGTCTGCGCAAGGCTCGCCGCCCGTACCCGGGGTACAGTCGCCGCCGCCGACACCGGCGTTCTCGGTCTCTTCGAAGAGGATGTTGAAGAGAATCGGGAGCGGACCGATCGGTGCGCCAGGAGCCGGCGAGATCGGAGTCAGCAGCAGAGTGGATGCCAGGGTGGCGGAATCCAAGGCAATGCTGTCACCGGTGATGATGTTGTTGTTATGCGTGATCGATGCACCAGCAACCGGACCCGCGTTGGTGAAGAGGTTCGGCGGACTGCTGACCGTCGGGGTCACCACCAGGCTGCTGGGGGGGCCACCGTTTGAGCCTTCACCCCAAGACAGGGTCGTTGGAAGACCGCCGAGACCCGGGTTCGGCACAGAGCCGACAACACCGTTGTTGGTGGAGTCGTTCGGCGCAGAAGTCTGATCAGGGGCTTGAGGAGCAAAGGCGGAGAAGCCGCTCTGCACCACGTAACCCCACTCGGTTACTAAAGCTGCCGACGCCTGGGAGGCGCCAGCAAGGAGCGTCAGCGCGACTGCGGTTCCGCCCATAATCTTGCTAAACTTAAACATTGATTTCACTACCCTCGCTAATGAACTTCGCCCTCTTCGTAGCAATCCGCGTGCCAATTCGAGTTTTTCAATAAAATCAGTTACTTGATTGCGAGAGGGAAAATTGTTTGTATGCGACTGTAAAGAGTATCGACATAAAATTTGCGCGCTCAATCTGCCTTCAAAGCCAAACGCGAGCAGACCTCCGCGAAAAATGAAGAATTTATTAACAAAAACAAGTGTCTATGCAGATTCCTTGTGACTGTAAGAATTCTCAACACTTTATGCGCAATGTAGCTTGGCAGCACCTGTGGCAGTGCAGATCGGGTCGTTTTTCAGGCCCAACCAACGCGAGCTAGAGTCCTGGGTTTCTGTGGTAAAACTGTGGTATTTCCGGATTGCGATTGCGTTTGTAAGACTTTCCGACTCAAAGCCCGAACGCTAGCTCGTTTCGTTCATTTTTGGAGAATGAGCCAGACCTAAACGAAAAATTCCCACTTTGGACAAGTTTGGGTAACTGTTTCAAAGTCACATCAAGGTAATCTCTTGCGCCTCGTCGTCAGGCGCGCAGAGCGACACATCCACTTGTTGAGCATCTGCGCGACCGGAAAGATGTTTGACAGAATCGCTGGTGGTGTCGGTGGTAAGGGATCGTTGCCGTGACGGTGACATTCTGTGGTACGGATGGCGGGAAATTGGGTTTGATAACCGCTGCGGCACGTAATTGAGGAAGATGCGCTGAATGACAAAGGAATCGAAACTCTATCCCGTGATCCTCTCAGGCGGCTCGGGTTCGCGGTTGTGGCCTTTGTCTCGGGCGCACTACCCCAAGCAGTTGCTTGCCCTGTCGAGTGAACACACGATGCTGCAAGAGACAGCGTTACGTGTCTCCGACTCGGCCCGGTACAATGCGCCGCTCATTATCGCGAACAATGAACACCGCTTTATCGTCGCCGAACAGCTGCAACAAGCAGGTGTCTCGCCGCAGACAATTATCTTGGAACCTCTGGGGCGCAATACCGCGCCCGCCGTCACTGTTGCCGCCTTGATGCTCCAGCGTTTCGACCCCGATGCAATCATGGTGTTGCTTCCTTCCGATCATGTGGTCAGCAATCGCGAAGCCTTTGCCGTCGCGGTGGAGAAGGCAGCTCTTGCCGCGGCGAACGGGCAGCTTGTGACTTTTGGTATCACACCCGGACACGCGGAAACCGGTTACGGTTATATCAAGCAGGGAGTGCCTCTTGAGGTTTGTGATGGCGCCTTTACGGTTTCGGCCTTTGCCGAGAAGCCTGATTTAGCAACCGCAGAGGCCTATTTGGCGTCGGGCGACTACCTTTGGAACAGCGGGATGTTTGTCCTGCCCGTTAAGGCTTACCTGGAGGAAATCGGCCGTCTCGCACCAAAAATACTGACGCAATGCAGCCTCGCCCTGGAGAACAGCAAAAGGGACTTGGACTTCGTGCGCCTGGACGAGCCAGCTTTCGCGGATTGTCCAAGTGATTCGATTGATTATGCGGTCATGGAACATACCGACAAGGCGGCCGTCGTGCCTGCCGACATGGGATGGAACGATGTTGGGGCTTGGCCGGCGCTTTGGGATATTGCCGAGAAAGATGATGACGGAAACGTTTGTGCCGGCGATACCCTGTTGCGGTCGGTCTCTGACAGCTACATCCGTGCGGAAGACGACCGCCTGATTGCTGCTATCGGACTGGAAGATATTATTGTCGTCTCCACCGACGACGCTGTCATGATTTCACCGAAGAACCGTGCCGGCGAGGTCAAAAATCTGGTCGACAGCTTAAAATCCGCCGATCGGAGCGAGGCCATCCACAATCGCCGGGTCTACCGGCCTTGGGGAAACTACAAGGATATCGACGAGGAAGAGCGTTTTCGCGTCAAGCGGATCATTGTAAAGCCGGGCGGTATTCTGTCTTTGCAAAAGCATAAGCACCGGTCGGAACATTGGGTCGTTGTCAAAGGTGTTGCCACGGTCACCTGCGGTGAAGAAGAAACGGCCCTGCGAGAGAACCAATCCGTTTACATTCCCAAGGGCGTGGTCCATCGGCTGGCCAACAAGGAGGCGGAGCCGCTGCACCTGATTGAAGTCCAGGTCGGTGACTATGTGGGTGAGGACGACATCATTCGGATTGAAGATACCTACGGTCGGAATTGAAGAACGGCGAATCGGGCTTTCGCCGGATTCGCTTCAGGGTTGGTCTCAATAGGCTATGTCATTGACATTTCGTGGTTCATTTGGTTAACAAGGCGCCGGCAAAGCAGCTGGGACGAAGAAAATGGGTCACGCCGAAGGGTTGGTTGCACCGCAAGAAAGTCCGGATGCAGGCGAGCAAACTGCGTCTAAGGGCCAAAAGAAGCGAGCATTCCGCGGGCGATGCGCGCTTTTTCTCCTGCTCGCAGTGACTCTTGCCGGTTACGGGGCCATGATCTATTTCGGACAAATGCTTGTTATGAATTGACTTTAAGGTGTAGAGGGCATTGGTATTCACCAAAGACGACCCTGCATCCAACTTCGCAAAAAAATGTCCTTGCTGTTTAAGACAAGATTCGTTTTTTTGTCCTAAATCTGGTTCGGAAGACGGGGTCGAAGCCTCGATTCAATAGGCGGGTAGCTCAGTGGCAGAGCGCTCTTGCAACACGAGAGAAGTCGGAGGTTCGATTCCTACCCCCGCCTACCAAATCCAGTGACAATCGATGCGTCTCCAAAGCGCGGAAATGCCCGTCGCTGAATTGTCCGTATATCTGTAACCGGGCCACAAGATTCTTCTGTCACTTTACGTTATTGTCTGCGCAGTGGCGTTGTCGGGACCAGGTCTCGATGTTTCTATCAGCCGCTAAGCTATGGCACTCAGGCTGGTTTCTCTTCTCTAGAGCGGCCTGAAGAGACCGGCCTAACGCTAAAGAATTGGGAGCGAGCAAAAAGATGCGTGTATTAGTCACCGGGGGCGCTGGTTACATCGGCAGCCATGTGGTTCTGCAGCTTGGCGAAGCCGGACACGATGTTGTTGTCTATGACAATCTGTCGACCGGAAGCCGCGATGCAGTGCTGGCGGGGACCTTGGTCGAAGGCGACCTCGCCGATCCAGAGCGCTTGTCTGCTGTATTTGAAGCGCACAGCTTTGATGCTGTCATGCATTTCGCGGCGAATATCGTCGTGCCGGAATCTGTTGCCGACCCGCTCAAGTACTATGGAAACAACACCCGCAATACCTTGGGGCTCTTAGAAACCGCTGCGCAGTTTGATGTTAGCAAGTTGGTATTCTCATCGACCGCGGCCGTTTATGGCATTCCAGACGAGAGCTTGGTTGATGAAACCGCGCCTCTGGCGCCGATCAATCCCTACGGCGCATCCAAGATGATGAGCGAGCGTATGCTCGCGGACCTCGCGGCCGCTTCATCGCTGCGCTACGTCGCCTTACGCTATTTCAATGTCGCCGGGGCGGACCCGCAGGGACGCATCGGACAGTCGACCCCGAAAGCCACCCACCTGATCAAGGTGGCGTCGGAAGCGGCCGTTGGATTGCGGCAGGGCCTGACGGTTTTTGGAAGCGACTATCCCACCGAGGACGGAACCTGTGTTCGCGACTACATCCATGTTGCAGACTTGGCCCGCGCTCACATTGATGCCCTGACTTACCTGTCCCAGGACGGTGCTTCTCGGGTGATGAACTGTGGTTATGGCCATGGCAGCAGTGTCCTGAATGTTATCGACGCGGTGAAGCGGGTTTCGGGCGTCGATTTTCCAGTTCAGATGGACGAACGACGGCCAGGCGATCCGCCGGCTCTGATTGCAGAGAGCAAGCTGATCCGCGAAGTGCTCGGTTGGGTGCCGCGTCACGACGATCTGGATTTTATTGTCCGAACAGCTCTTGACTGGGAGCGTAAGCGCGCGTCCTCGGCGGCGGCCTGAAGAGCGGGTTTTTGTCCGCGGCTGTTTTTTCAAACGGGTTTTCGTAAAGTCGCGTAGGGATAGAGAGCGCTGGACGACGCCAGCTCTCTTAGTGCATTGGCGCGCGGTTACCCCTGCATAAACCTGACATAAAACCTTCGAAAATCCCTTCCAAAGCCCTGCTCGTAGCTATTTTGGACAGCTCGGGGTCCGGGCTATCGCGCAAGTATCGCAGGAAGGGAATTAAGTCTTATCGTAATTTCGTTAATTGGTTTCCCCGCTGCTGGGTGCTTTTTATCCCAAATTGGGAGAACAGCCGTGCGGTAACCATAATAATTAGCGAAATTCAAGGCGCTAACCTCAAGAGAGTGGTTAAGATTTTGGAGGCCAATAAAGGTTGATATAGGATTGAATAAAATAAGTTTACTGTGCGTATTCTAAGTCTATACGGAAAATCAAGGCGTGATTTAAAAGTAAAAAACATGTCATAATTAGAAATTTAAAGCCATACCACAAAAATAACACATCTTGATATTTCTTAGCTCTGGTAGTTTTATAATCAGAAAAAGAACAAGAAAGTAATATCTACTATGGGGTGCAAAAATTTGGGCGGGAATCGTCTCCTGATTCTGCAGGAGCGATTGAATTGAGCACAGTCTACCCAGTGATGCTTTGGTCTCGGCGGCCGTAGTTTTCGTGTTTCCTGTCGCTTCTGTTCTGTCTCAATGGAGTGTCGCGTTTCGCTTCGGCACTTTGTTCATCAAATCGGCGCGGACCTGACCGGAACCTTAGTTCAGGTCGTCTTTAGGGGTTTTCTTTATTTATGGCGGATGTACGACTCGTCGATCTGTTCCATCATCATTTTGAAGTTGTCGAAGCAACGACCGACGAGTTGAAGTTGAAGGCTTTTCAACTGCGCTATCAGGTCTACTGCGTAGAAAACGCCTATGAGCCGAAGAACGCGGAAGGCTTGGAGCGCGACGTCTATGACGGACATTCGCTGCACGGTCTGCTCATTCACCGCGCTACTGGCAATGTTGCAGGCGGCGTGCGCCTTGTCCGGCCGCGCTCCGGCGATTCTCAACGAAGTTTTCCGTTGCAGGAGTTCAGTGACGATCCTGCATTTTGTGATCGCCGCCGCTTTCCCCTCGCCCATACTGCGGAGGTTTCCCGTTTCGCGATCTCACGGGATTTCCGGCGCCGCTTTTCCGATACGGTTTACGGCGACGAATGCCCCGGCCGGCCAGTTGTGATGCAACATATTACGCTCGGGCTCATGCGTGCGATCATGGAGATCAGTCGGACGCACGACATTACTGAATGGGTCGCGGTGATGGAGCCGGCGCTGCTCCGTCTGCTGCAACGGGTCGGAATTCACTACGCACCGATTGGCGATCTGATTGAACACCATGGTGTGCGTCAGCCCTGCGCAGCGAATATCGAAGAGATGGTTGCGACCTCCCGCGAGCATAATTTTGCTTGCTTCGAGGTCATGACGGACAGCGGACGCCTCGCCGAACGGCGCGTTCTTGTGGCGGCTTAGGCGTATATCGGCGCCTTTAGGCATCCCATAGCGGTGCGGTCATTGTTCCGCAGATGGGCTTGATCCCTGACCCGGATCCATAGGATGCTTTGGGAACAACCTTGTTTCCGGGAGTGTCTGAAGCATGACCGCCCTGCCAGAACCAAAGCAATTCAACGCCCCGACTTATATCTTCGAAGCCACTGAAAAGCCCTCGCTGCCATTGGTCGAAGTCCCGTTGGTTGAAGCGAGCGACGAGTCGCTTAAGGGGTATGGCTTTCTCGTCGACGATGTGGACGATTGTGAGATCGAGATCACGCGCTGGCCGGCGCAGGGCTGGCGCCCGGTCGATGAAGGAACCGGGGACGAAGGCGGAACCACCGAAGGTATCTTCGAGGGCCTTTGGAAAGGCGATATCCTAACCGGCCGCAACGAAGCCGTCGGCGGAGATTATGTGCTCGGCTGGAGCTGCGATCCGCAGCAGGCCTCGGAGACGACGCAAACCGTCGCACGTACCCGGGTGCTGCTCTGGCATTTCAATTATCACCCCGATGGCGGCCAGCTCTTCTTTCCGTTGGAGCCCAAGCCCTTTGTGGTGCCGTTAGCCCTGCCTGGCGACGATTTGAAACCCGAGAACGTGGTTGCCTTTTGGTGCGATGGCCGCAAGGGACTCTATATCCATCCCAATATCTGGCACGAAGGCATCTTCCCCGTTCACGACCGGCAGCGTTTCTTCGACCGGCAGGGAAAGGTCCATGCCCGCGTTAGCGCCGACTTCGGGGCCGAGTTCGGCTGCTACCTCTCGGTTCCGCTCCAGCGCTAACGCTTGAGACAGTCTTTCATTCTTGCCGTTTACCGCGACTCGTCGCTTGGGGCTGCGAGTGCCTCTTCCTCATCCGGGCTTTCGGCTTTGCCGCCGAAGACGAAGCGTGTGTAGACGTAGCTGAGGCCCAGCAGCGACAAGCCCAGGCCGAAGAAGGAGAAGACTCGGTAAAGCCCTTCCAATGCGGCGGCGTCGATCAGGAACACCTTGCAGATCGCCAGCAGCATCACGCCCAGGGAAGCGTAGCGCAGTGTCTGATCGCGCTTGATAATACCCGAGAACAGCAGGCCGATGCCGAGCAAGATCCAGGCCACCGAATAGCTGTAGAACTCTGCATTTTCCCAGGTGCCGGAGTCCAGGAAGCTGCCCTGGAAGGCCTGGCGGACCATCAATGTGATCCAAACAAAGGCCAGGAGCAGGGAGATGGGCTTCAGGAACTGCGCCCAGTAAGGGGCTGGTTCACTCTTATCGAGCCATTCCAGTTCCTGTGCTGCCCGCAGGTTCCAGAGAATGGGCAATCCGAAAGGCAGGATCAGCGTGTTTAGAACCGGCCAGCCGGTAATCTCCTGATGCGACCAGATCGGATTGTAGAGAAAAAGATCGAAGTAGCCGATCCGGAAGAGCGCAGAACCGCAGAGCACCGCGCCGCTCCAGAAGACCGCCCGTCGCAGATAACGCCGTCCAACCCAGAAGCAGAAGAGCCCATAGAGGAACAGGATGTTGGTGATGACGCCGCGCTCCAGGAAGCCCGCTTTGACGTAGAGGACGTTCTCGTCGAGGTTCATGAGCTGGCGTGTAACGTAGTAGCCCATGATGGCTCCCAGGGCGATCGCGGCAACCTCCAGGGCCTGGACCAGACGGTCGTCGGACTTGCGTCGCAGGAAGATCGCAGCGCCTGCGAAGAACAGTGCGGGCAGACCCAGTCGGATCAGGGGTTCTTCCACAATCGGCACGGTCTGCTGGAGCGGGAGCTGCAGCTCCACAAGGCTGAAGGCGGTCAGCTGGACCAGAAGCAGGATCTGCGGGGCGAGAAGACCGGCGAACACCAGAGCCACGATACCGGTCACCGGCCGCAGGACCTTGATATCCGTCTTGGCATAGATCCAGGCGACTGCGAGGATCTCGGCGGCGAAGGCCAGCGGCAGGTTCTTTTCGTCCAGCACGACGACTAGCGTGAGCGAAACGAAGGCCGTTGCCGCCACCGCGAAGATCGCGACCAGGTGTTCCTTCTGCGCCTCGGCGCTGAAATGCACCTGAATCGTCCGGACCGATGCGATGGCAATGGCCGATAGAGCAAGTGCAATACCGCCCCAAACGAAGGTGCTATGGACGGCGATTGGTTCCGTCACCGGCGCAAGATGCAGTTTGTAATAGGCCAGAAGATAGAAGCCGAACGCCGCTGTAGCGGAGAGCCCGCCCCAGATCACAGCCTTGTCGGCGCGCCAGAAGAGGCGGTATCCGCTGCCGGCATAGAGTGCAGCGAACCCGACAAGGATGATGCTGAAAGCAGCCAGATCGCTTGGCTGCCAACTGAAGAGCAAGCCTGCCGTCGTGAACATCGAGACCCACGGCGCGAAGCGATAAAGCCGGTCATCGACATAAGCCAGTGCAATACTGCCAAGCGCGAGGGCTGCAAAAGCACCCCATTCACCCAGGCCGTAGTCAGACACTTTCAAAGCCAGCGCGAGGATGAGAGTGGATCCGCACAGACCGATATACCCAAAGGCCGTGCGCTGGTCGAATTCGGGCAGGAGCGCGGATTTGATCTTCGGCCGATGTCCCTGATTGAAGAAGGCTGTCAGACCAGACACGGCGAGCAGGAAGAGACTCACAACGAGTAGATCGTCGCCTTGACGCGCGCTCACGATCCAGATCACGGCCCAACCCAGGCTCGCGCCGAGCGCCGGCAGTGCCAGGTCCCACCAGTTCTGCTGGCGGATCAGGAGCATGGCGCCGCCGAAAAGGACAACGAGATAGGTGAAGAGGATCGCCGCGGAAGGTTCGCTGGAGGGGACCAGGGCCGGTGTGGCAAAGCCGAAGATCAAACCTAACAGGGCGATGGGTTTGCCGTAACGGAGCGACAGGGCGATCGCAGTCGCCGTTACAGCCGATAGTCCGATGAAGCCGAGCGGAGGTGAGATCAGCTCATAAAGGCTGGTGGCGGCGTAGACCGCCAGATAGAGCACGGCAACACCGGCGCCCGACAGGGCCTGGGCGATGCGCCGGCCGTTGGCGAAGTTCGGCCGCTTTCTAACCACGTCGCCGCCCGCGAGCAGGCCGAGACCGAGCAGGCCACCCAACAGCACCCTGACGAGGGGGCTAAGAAGGTTATTGTCGATCGAATACTTAACCAAAAACAGGCCGCCCAGGGCGAAGGCGACCCCACCGATCCACACCGGCAGGCGGGCGCCGAAATTGTGTTCCAATGAGCGGCTGATGTTGAAGTTGGCCGCCATGCCGCGTGCGGCGACTTTCGGTTCCTCTTTTTCGCTGTCTTCTTCGGGATCCAAGACCGGCGGTTCGGTAACTTCAGTGTCCGTTTCTTCGCTCTTTGGACTTGGCTCTTCTGTCGAAACAGAAGCAGCATCCGCCTTTTGCGCCTCCGGCTGTGCGGTGCTTGTTTTGCTTTCTGTGTCCGTTGCAGGACCCTCATCAGCGATCTTGGCAGGCTGGTTGGTCCACACGCCCTTCATGATTTCCGCTGGCGTTTCCTCTGCGGTCTTCCTGGCTCTCTGCAAATCGGGCTGAACCGGAGGAGGTGCGGTTGGCGTGGGGCGCTGAACCGCTTTCGGGATCGCAATGCCGGCATCGGCCAAAGCACGCGTCATGGCGGTAAGCTGCTGTTCCAGGTCAGCAAGCTGCCGGCGGAGGTGCCCCGTTCGGCTGAGCGCCACCCAGGTCGCAACCGAGGAGACCAGGATAAAACCTATGAAAAGCAGGCCGAGAACCAGTTCAGACGGCAGAAACATTACGAATTTCCTCGATTCCAGCGGATCGGTCCCTTGCGGACGAGGGTAACATAGGGCATAATTAAACACTGTTCAATAAAATAATGAACAGTGTTTAATTTCTCAGAGACGAGGAAAACCGGGGGATTTATGGCGCGCCGCAGCGACCATACGCGCGAAGAGATCAAGGCGATGGCGACCGCCGCTGGAAGAGAGCTTATCCGTGAAAAGGGGCTGGCCGGTTTCAGCGCCCGCAAGGTGGCCGCGGCAATCGGCTATACGGTCGGCACGCTCTATAACGTCTTCGAAAATCACGACGATATCGTTTTGCATATCAACGCCGTGACGCTCGAGGACATGCTGGTTTTCATGGAGGCTCGCCTTGGCGCGGAGGGATCTTCAGGTGAAGCGGCCGATGATTTGAGCGTCTTAAAGGCTCTGGCCGGTTGCTATATCGACTATGCCCGCGAGAACTACAATTGCTGGAGCGCGCTCTTCGAACATAATCTGCCGCCGGACGTGGCGCTGCCCGAATGGTACGGCGAGCGGATCGAGGCGCTCTTCCTTTTTATCGAGGGGCGGCTGAGAACAGTGATCGGCGCTGATATCGATGACGCCCGTCAGACTGCGCGTGTGCTTTGGGCCAGCATTCACGGAATCTGTGCTTTGACCCTGACCCACAAGCTGCGGCTGGTCGGTGTCGAGACCGTTGAGGATCTGACCGAGTCACTTATCGAAAACTATGTCGCAGGACTAAGCCGCGGATGAATCTAAAACTCGAGGATGGCAATCGGGTCATCGAAAGAGACCTCGACCAGATTATCGCCGACGCCGCCCCGGTCGACGATCAGGAAGTCCGATTGAGATTCGAGAGCGATCAGAGGGTGGTGCCAGACATTGCGGGCATAATTCACACCCTGTCCGGATTCGGCGAGGAAGACTTGTAGGTCGTCGGCCGTCAGGCTTGCGCCGTCTTCAATTTCCGGACTGGCGACGACTACGAGATAGGACCGCCCTGAAAGAGGAACAAAGGCCTGGGATGCCAGAGGGTGCTTTTCCATTATACGAACCGGAAAAGGCATTGGCCGAGGCTCTCCGCGAAAGACGGATATGATCGGCCGGCCGTTCTGCTCCGCCGTATCGACCTTGGCCAGATCATGGAAGCGGGTCGTGGTTCCTTCATTGATCTGAAAGTGCTCGGCGCCCTCCGTCTGGATGACATCGCCGAAGGGCGCAAAGGCCTCGCGTGTCAGAGGGCGGGGTTTGAGGCGCCGGGTCATCTGACGGGCTTGCCGTAGAGGCGCAGACGGCTGACCCCGCCATCCGGAAAGATGTTGAAACGCACGTAGTTGACCGGACCGACGTCCGCCAGTCCGTCAAAGGGATGTTCGGCATCGGCGGTCAGTTTGCGCCGGTCCATCAGTTCCGGCCAGAACTGGGAGGAGGCGATCAAAGCGGCCTCACCCATATCGGGTACCATCGCCGCCTGGATCGAGCAGCTCTCCGGGAAGTTGCCTTTGAAATGAGCCGTATCGACAAGGGCGCTTTCGATGATGCCGGGATGGCCGAGGGCGACGATGATCCAGTCGTTACCCGGTTCGCGGCGGCGGCGCGTTTCCCAGCCATCGCCCATGTTCTCGCCGCGCCCTGGCGCGAGCAGGACATGGGGCGGACCGTAGTGGCTGTCGTTCCAGGCGACCGGGCGTCCCCCACGCAACAGGGCTGCGAGGTCGATTGTGTCATCGCCAGCCTGCGACCAGTCATAGGCGACTTCGCCATAGACTCGTAAACGGGCGACCCCGCCGTCGGGATAGATCTGCAGGCGCAGATGGGTGACCGCGCTATCGCCTTGCAGTTCGAAAGCCGGAATTTCGAAGAGATTGTGCCCGTTGCCCTGCAGGGTGACGGCCGGCAGAATCGCGACCCAGCCGGCATCCTCGCCGGGGATTTCGGCATCGCTTATGCAGGCCTCGATACTGGCGGATGGCGCATAATTTCCGGTGAAGAAGGAGGTATCTATGTCGACCCGCTGAGGCCGCCCCGGCTGTCCGAGCCGAAGGATGCAGTGGTCGTTGCCTCCTGTCCGCCGACGCCGGCTTTCCCAGCCATCCATCCATTTGCCGTTCTCGTCGTACTTATCTGCGACGAAAATCGGTGTGGCGGCGGCAAGCATTCTGTGCATCGAGGCGAAGAAATCGTCGCTGCAGGAAACCGCGCGCGCACCGAAACGAGGATCGAGCAGATTGACCCGCCCTGCCGCGAAAGCTTCGGCCTCAGGAGATGGTGGGGCGGATGTAATGTGTTCGGTGGTCATAAAACTTCCGATGAAGTGCAGTTTCTAAGGCAGCAGGTCTTTCAAACGCAACAGAGCGATGCGCTCGACTTGGCTGCAGGCGGTTGTGAATTCGGTTTCGAGGTCGTTCTCGACCCGGCGTTCGAAGGCTTCCAGGATTTCGTCCTTGTTGCGGCCCTTGACCGCCATGATGAAGGGGAAGCGAAACTTTTCCGTATAGCGCGTGTTGAGTTCGGTAAAGCGGGTCAGCTCGTCTTCGCTGAGGCTGTCCAATCCGGCGGAGGCTTGCTCCCGCGTTGAATCGCTGGTCAGTCCGCCGGCCAGTGCCAGTCGCCCCGCGAGATCCGGGTGCGCGGTCAGCACAGCCAGACGTTCCTCGTCACTGGCCGCCCGGAAGATACTGCAAAGGAGAGCATGAAGCGCCTCTGCGCTTTCGCAGTCTTCATCCTTTCGCCGCTTCAGTGCGCGGACCGCGATCCAGGGAGAGTGTTCAAAGATGCCGCCGAACCTGGCCACGAAGTCTTCTCCGCGCATTTGCGCGGGGCCGGCGGCGGCACCGCCGTCGCTTTGCCTGTAGGGATGCATCTCATGCCAATGCTCTGCAATGTCGATCCGCCGTGGTGTCCAGACCCGCTCGAAACCCTGGATATAATCCAGAAAGCGGGCAAGCGCTGCAGCACGTCCCGGGCGGCCGACCAGGCGGCAATGGAGTCCGACCGACATCATCTTCGGCGCACCTGCAAGGCCTTCGGCATAGAGACTGTCGAAGGAGTCTTTCAGGTAAGCGAAAAACTGATCCCCCGAGTTGAAACCCTGCGGCGTCGCGAAACGCATATCGTTGGCGTCCAGCGTGTAGGGCACCATCAACTGCGGCCCCTTTGCGCCATCTACCCAATAGGGCAGTTCGTCGGCATAGCTGTCTGCGCCGTAGAGAAAACCGCCGTCCTCGGCGACCAGTTCGTTCGTATGTTCGGAGCAGCGGCCCGTGTACCAGCCCCGCGGCCGGGAGCCGGTCACCCGCGTGTGAATGTCGATCGCCTGCGCCATGTGGGCGCGTTCTTCTTCGCGGGTGAAATCCTTGTACTCGATCCATTTTAGCCCATGCGAAGCGATCTCCCAATCCGCTTCCAGCATGGCGGCCACCTGATCCGGCGCCCGCTCCAGTGCTGTGGCGACACCGAAGACCGTGACGGGAATCTTCCGCTCGGTGAACAGACGCCAAAGACGCCAAAAGCCGGAACGAGCCCCGTATTCGTAGATCGACTCCATGTTCATGTGGCGCTGTCCGGGCCAGGCCGCCGCGCCGACAATCTCGGAGAGAAAGGCTTCAGAGGCCGGATCGCCGTGCAGGATGTTGTTCTCGCCGCCTTCCTCGTAGTTCACCACGAACTGCACGGCGATGGCGGCATTTCCGGGCCAACACGGATCGGGCGTCGAACGGCCATAACCGGCCATGTCACGCGGGTAGGGCGGAGTCATTTCTGCTTTGTTCCACAGGCTTTCAGATGAGAGACCCTTTATACTGACAGATTAGATCGCTAGACCCAGTTCGGCTTACCTAAAATTTTTGAAAGTCTTTCTATCTTGGTCGATTGGCACGCAAAGCCTCAAGGGTCAGACCTCCCAGCATGGTCTCGAGTTCCTGCTGACAACGCTCCTGCATGAAGTCTGCGAAGGCCTTGATCTTGGGTGCTAGCAGGCGCCGATGCGGGTAGAGAATCGCCAGGGATACAGGTGCCGGCGGCGTATCGAGCAAGATTGGGCGAAGCGCGCCGCTACGCAGGTGACTGGCGACCTCGAAGAGGGGTTTCATGACGATACCCTGACCGGACAGAGCCCAGTCCGTCAGGATGTCGCCGTCGTCGGATTCGAAAGGGGCACTGACTGCGAGTTTGTTGATGCCATCGCTCGTTTGCAGCGGCCAACGGAACTGACTTGAGCCGGGATAACGCAGTTGCAGGCAATTGTGCGCGGCCAAGTCGTCTGCTGTCCCAGGTGTACCTCGTTCTTCCAGATAAGACGGGGCGGCGCAAAGCACCCGCTCGCATTCGCAGATTTTTCGCATCTTCAGGCTGGAATCGTCCAGGACTGCGAGACGGACCGCAACCTCGACGCCTTCGCCCGCCAGGTCGATCATGTAGTCGGAGAGGCGCAGACGCACCTCGATCTCGGGATAAAGCGCATGAAAGTCGGGCACTGCCGGCGCGATCACCCGGCGTCCGAGCCCAAGCGGCACGGTGACCCTGATCGCGCCTCGCGGACGTCCGCCTACGGCCGCGACAGTCGCTTCGGCCTGCTCAAGCGCGTGTAAGACTTCCAGACAGCCTTCGTAGAACAGTTTGCCCTGCTCCGTTGGAGAGAGCTGCCGGGTCGTTCGGTTGAAGAGCCGGACGCCGACATGCTTTTCCAGCTCCTTCATCCTATGGCTCGCGACCGCGGGCGAGATTCGCATGTGCCGCCCGGCCGCCGACAGCGACCCGAGCTCCACAACACGCACGAAAACCTTGATATTTTCCAGCAAAGACACGGTGTTACTTCCTTCGAAACAACGCTAGCGCCTTTCGGTTTTTTTTGAAAGTAATCGTGACTGCTTCGGTCTTCTTTAAAAGGTCGAAGCGGATTATCCTGCTTGCTTGGTTGATTTCGGCCGTCGGCGAACGCGGCGGCACGGGGGAGTTTTCTCGATGGATCCTTTGTATTGGGACTGGCTGAGTTTCGCGGTGCGCTGGTTGCATGTCGTGACCGCGATCGCCTGGATCGGCTCGTCCTTCTATTTCATCGCACTGGATCTTGGCCTGCGCAAACGTGAGACTCTTCCCACCGGTGTCGCGGGTGAGGAGTGGCAGGTCCATGGCGGCGGCTTCTATCACATACAGAAGTACATGATTGCTCCCGAGGCCATGCCGGAGCATCTGACCTGGTTTAAATGGGAATCCTACAGCACCTGGCTCACCGGATTCTTTATGATGGTTGTGGTCTACTACGCAGGCGCTGAACTCTATCTGATCGACCGCTCCGTTTTGGACGTTCCCGCCTGGGGGGCGATCCTGATCAGTCTCGCCGGACTGGCACTGGGTTGGATTATCTACGATCTTCTCTGCCGTTCTCCGCTCGGCAAGAACGACTGGCTGCTTTACGCCGTGCTCTTCGGTTTCATGGTGGTCCTTTCCTGGGGCTTTACCCAGGTCTTCACCGGCCGGGCCGCGTTTCTCCATACCGGCGCAGTGATCGCCACGATCATGTCGGCAAATGTCTTCATGATCATCATTCCAAATCAGAAGAAGGTGGTGGCCGCTCTGCGGGCGGGTGAAACGCCTGAGGCGCGCCTTGGACTACAAGCGAAGCAGCGTTCGACGCACAACAACTATCTGACCCTGCCGGTCATCTTCCTGATGCTGTCCAACCACTATCCCCTGGCTTTCGGAACCGAGTGGAACTGGGTGATCGTCTCCCTCGTGCTGGTGATGGGCGCTGTGATTCGGCACTACTTCAACTCCATGCACGCCAGCAAGGGCAAGCCCTGGTGGACCTGGGGTGCTGCCGCCATCTGCTTCGCAGCGATCATCTGGCTCTCCACTTTTCCAGGGGAAACCTCCGAAGAATACGACATCAGCGAGACGAAGAATCCGCTCTATACCTCCGCTTCTTTCGAAGACGTCAGGGATACCGTGCTCGGGCGCTGCAGCATGTGCCACGCACAGGAGCCCTACTGGGAGGGGATCGGCGTTGCGCCCAAAGGCGTGGTGCTGGAGACGGACGAGCAAATTCTTCGTCATGCGCATGAGATCTATCTCCAGGCCGGACGTTCCAATGCCATGCCGCCTGGCAACATCACAGAGATCAGCCGCGAGGAACGCGCGTTGATCACGGCCTGGTTCGAGGATGCCAAACGCTGAGACCCAACGCTGAAAATTACCATTGACGGTGGCTCTGTCATGCGCTGGTCTTTGCGGCCTTTTCTTCAGACGGAAGCCATCGCATGAACATCGTTACACCCGACAATCCCCAGACACCCGCGCGCGCGCAGGATAGCCTCAAAGTGGCATTGGCGCAGATTGCTCCGGTCTGGCTCGACCGGGAGGCGACATTACGGAAGGTCGTGGCGCAAATCCGGGCAGCGGCGGCGGAAGGCTGCGGCTTGGTTGCTTTCAGCGAGGCGCTGGTGCCGGGTTATCCCTTTTGGATCGAGCGGACCGATGGAGCACGGTTCAACGACGCAAAACAGAAGACGCTTTACGCACGCTACCTCGATCAGGGAGTAGTGATCGAACGGGGCGACCTGGATGCGGTTTGTGCCGCCGCCAAGGAGGGAAACATTGCCGTCTACGTCGGCTGTATGGAACGCGCCGCCGACCGCAGCGGTCATAGCCTCTATTGTAGCCTAGTTTACATCGACGCGACCGGAGAGATCCGCTCCGTTCATCGCAAACTGCAGCCAACCTACGAGGAACGCCTGGCCTGGGCACCGGGTGATGGCCATGGTTTGCGGGTGCACGATCTGCCACCCTTCAAGGTCGGTGGCCTGAACTGTTATGAAAACTGGATGCCGCTCTCCCGCACTGCGCTCTATGCTCAGGGGGAAGACCTCCACATCGCGGTTTGGCCGGGCGGTGACGACCTCACCCGTGACATCACCCGCTTCGTGGCCAAGGAGAGCCGCTCCTATGTTCTTTCGATTTCCGGTTTGATGCGGCCGGAAGATTTTCCGGCGGACACACCAAGCCTTGAGGAGATTCTCTCCGATGGAGAGCCGCTCCTCGCCAATGGAGGGTCCTGTATCTCGGCGCCGGACGGAGAATGGCTCATTCCGCCTGTCACCGGCTGCGAAGCCTTGCTGGTGGCGGAGCTTGACCATTGCAAGGTGCGCGAAGAGCGCCAGAACTTCGATCCCACCGGTCACTACTCACGGCCCGATGTCACAAACCTGGTTGTTAACCGGAGCCGGCAAGCGTTGGCCCGCTTCGAGGATTAGCGGCCTTCGCCGCTATTCGGCGGCGCTGCGGTAGGCAGGCCCGTTCGGGCCCAGGCGAACGCCGGGCCGGAGGCGCTTGAAGGGAATCAGATCGAGCTGGCAGGGGTTTGCGCCAGGCGCCTCGGCGAAGATCACGTCCTGGGCGATGGGCTGATAGTCCGCCAGGAAGTGCACTGCGCTTTTGACCGCGACGATCTTCTGGTCGCTCGGATCGATCCCAATGTGCTGGAAGATCGCTTGATCGGCATTCTGGGCGCGGTGCGAGCCAACAACGACGCGGACATCGCTGGTCGCGTCCTGGATCGACAGCACGGCCATCAGGCCGAGGTCTGCGTGGGTGCCGCCATACATCGGGCCGGTGAACAGAAAGCGTCCGTCCGAGAGGGCCTCGACGCGCACACGCGCTTCCAGGGGACTGCAATCCGGTTGCTCTATGCAGGCGCCGATGGCCGCGTCGAATTCGCCACCGATCCCCGCTTCGTGCGCCTTGGCGGCTGTATCGGGATCCCACAGCATGCCCAGGCAGGCCTTTTGGGCGCCCTCAGCCACCAGGGCTTTGAGTAATCCTGTGGTATCACCGACGGCACCGGCGCCTGGATTGTCCTGCGGGTCCGCAAGGACCACTGGCTTGCCGGCGGAATTGGAGATCTCCATGGCCTGGCGTGCGGCCGCGTTTGAGGGAACCAGCGGATTGTGGAAATCCTTTTCGCTGGCTTGAAGGGTCGACAGCATCTCGTCGGCGGCTCGATCCACATCGCTCTGATCTGTCCCGTACGCCACGATTGTAGGACCGCAGTGATGAATGTCGGCTGGTGGAAAACCGAAGGCGAGATCGACTGAAGACACGCCCGCATTTTTCAAGCCCGGGAGAAGGCCGTAGAGCCGCCGTCCTGGCTCCCGCATGGTCGACTGCGCCTGCAAAGGGATGAGGTAGTCGAGCTGCCGGAAGGCTTTTGCGAAAGGCTGACCGCTCTCCAGGATTTGCGCCAGGAGCTTTTGCGCGCGCGCGCCGGTCACCGCCATATCGACATGGGGATAGGTGCGGTAGATCGCGACCACCGAGGCCAGGTCGATAAACTCCCTGGTCAGATTGCCGTGCAGGTCCAGGCTGACCGCAATCGGCAGATCCGGGCCGACGACGGCGCGCAGTCTGCGCAGAAGCTCACCTTCGCCGTCCTCGAAGTCTTCCGTGACCATAGCGCCGTGCAGGTCCAGATAAATGCCGTCGAGCGGCCCGGCTGCGGCGATGCCTTCGCAAATCATCGCTGCAATGCGGTCGAAGGCGTCCTGGCTCACATAGCCGCCGGGCTCTGCATAGCTCCAGAGGGTCGGCACGAGCTCCCAGCTATCGCGGGCGGCATCGATGAAGCCTGCGAGAGGGATATTCAGGCCATGAAAGACCGAGAAGATTTCTGATGTTTCCGTTAGGGCAGGCCAGGCGCCGCTCGCCTCGAAATCTTCGAAACGGGTTTTTAGCGGTGCGAAGGTGTTGGTCTCGTGCTGAAAGCCGGCAACGGCAATTCTCGGGCGGCTCATTGGCTTGCCTCGGCAATGTTTGCTTCAACGGCGGCGGCCGGGTCCAGGGGATAGATCGGCCGCCGAATGTTTTCGTAAGTCAGAATGGAATTGTCTGAGGTCGTCACGCCTTCGCCATCCAGAGTGTAGGTGGCTTTGGCCAGTGGCGCGAAACCCGCGCGGTAGTGGATACGGGACTTCAGCAGGATATAGCGGCAGGATTCCGGATCGATCCCATTCTCCGACAGGATGCCGCTGTCCCAGGGCTCGTGATGCTTGGAGGTGACAACGATCTTGACGCCGCCGGTCTCGAAAACAGCGGTCGGACCGGTATCCACCTCGACACCGGTGTACATCGGGCCCCGGACGATCCAGCGTCCGTCGGTCACCTTAAAGACCTTCCCGCTCAGCCGCAGCGGCTTGCCGTCGAGACTGATGGAAGGCATATCCATCTTGCCGCCGAGATCCAGCGTGATCTCTGAGCCTTCGCCGGCAGCATGCATTTGCGCGGCGGCTTCTGGGTCGAAGACGGTTGCCACTGCCACCCCTTGCAGTCCCGCCTGCAAAACGCTTCCAACCACCGTCATGACATCCGAGGTTCCACCCGAACCCACATTGTCCGCATGATCCAACAGGATAATGGGGGCCACATTGCGGTCCTTCGCTTCTGAAATCGCACCGGAAATGGGGCGATGCTTGTAAATCAGGTCTTCGTGCACCGACCAGATCTGATCTAACAGGCGATCCCGGCAGGCTTCCGCCGCTTCGGCGTCCGCATCCGCGACCGTCACCACGGACACCCCGGCATGCTCGACATCCACCATCGGGAATCCACCAAAGACCGTGGCGGCGAGAATCGGCGCCTGGCTCTCTTCCGTCCGGGTCGCATCCTGCAGTGATTTCATCGGCTCGTCGTCGCTGCCCATGGCGAGAGTCTGGGCAAGGACCGGTGCCGGCCCCCAGGCCATGACCGGATTCGCGCGGCCGTCGAGCTTGTCCCATAGAACCTGGGCGATCTGTTTTCCGACCGCGTACATATCGGTGTGTGGATAGGACTTGTAGCCGATCATGGCGTCGCAGTTCGCGACCATGGTTTCTGTCAGGTTGGTATGCAGATCGAGAGTGACCGCTATGGGCATGTCGGGCGCGATTTCGCGAATGCGGCGTAACAGTTCGCCTTCGCCGTCCGGTAGGTGTTCGGCGGTCATCGCGCCGTGCAGATCGAGGAAGACGGCGTCGATTCGCTCCTCGCGCAAAGGCTCCAGAATCCACTCGGTGAGGGTCTCGTAAGTCTCGCGTTCCACCAGCCCGCTGGGCATGGCCTCGGCGGCAACCGGCGCGATGATTTCGGCGCCGCGTTCTTCCGCCAGCTCGATGTAAGCGGCAATGGGCATGTTAGTGCCGCGATAAGCGGCAAGCACTGCCTCGTTTCGATGCAGTCCCCAGGCTTCGAAACGCGCGAGATCTGTTTTTACCGGTGAGAAGGAGTTTGTTTCATGCTTCATCATTGCGGTCAGAATTCGCATCGACGCCCTCATTTTCGGTGGGTTTTTACGGGGCTTATGAGGGTGTTGGCGAAGACAGTTTGGGTCAAGCCTAAAAAACGGCATTGACTCTGCAAGGGCATCGCTCCGTACAATCGCATGCAGTAACCATGTCTCTTTCCGTAATTAAAAATTAAATCGACGGGCTTCTGAGGTCCGCACAAAAGCAGGAGAACAGGAAATGTTACGTTGGACGAAAAGACAGTTTTTGGCGGCCGCGGCCGTTGTGCTTCCCCTTTCCCTGGGGGCAGCGCAGACGGTCACATCTGCGGCTGCCGAAACGGTGCTTCGCGTGATTCCTCACGCGGACCTGAAGAACCTGGATCCGATCTGGACAACCGCCTACATCTCTCGCAACCATGGCTATCTGATCTACGATACGCTGTTTGCGATGGACGAGTCCTTCACGCCGCAGCCGCAAATGGTCGACACCTGGGAGGTGTCGGACGACAAGCTTACCTGGACCTTCAAACTGCGCGACGGCCTTAAGTGGCACGACGGCGCGGACGTGACAGCGGAGGACTGCATCGCCTCGCTGGAACGCTGGGGCAAGCGTGATGGTATGGGCCAGCAGCTCTTCGGTGTGATCGAGAGTCTGAGCGCGAGCGACTCCAATACGATCGTCATGAAACTCAGCGAGCCTTACGGGCTGGTGTTGGAGTCGATCGGCAAGATCTCTTCGAACGTCGCCTTCATGATGCCGAAGCGCATCGCCGAGACCGATCCCTTTGAGCAGATCTCGGAATACATCGGTTCCGGCCCCTTCATGTTCAGCAAAGATGAATGGGTACCGGGCTCGAAAGTTGTCTATCTGAAGAATCCGGATTACGTGCCGCGCTCCGAGCCGCCTTCCGCGGCTGCCGGCGGTAAGATCGCAAAGGTCGACCGTGTAGAGTGGACCTACTTCCCGGACCAGACCACGGCGATGAATGCCCTGATCAGCGGCGAGGTCGATTTCTTCGAGCAGCCTGCCAACGATCTGGCGCAGATCCTCGAAGCGCAAGGCGACATCACGGTCGAGGTCAATGATCCGCTTGGCAACATCGGTTTCGCCCGTTTCAACCATCTGCTGCCGCCTTTCGATAATGCGGATGTCCGGCGCGCAGCGATCATGGCTATGAAGCAGGAAGACTACATGGCCGGCGCCGTCGGTGATCAGAAGTTCTGGAAGACCTGTTACAGCGTTTATCCCTGTGCCACACCGCTGGAAAACGACATGGGTAGCGATGTCATGGCTGCCGGCGATATTGAAAAGGCGGCCGCGGCTCTCAAGGCGGCGGGTTACGATGGTACGCCGGTGGTCATCATGCAGCCGACCGACATTCCGGTGCTTTCTGCCTTCTCCCTGATCACCGCGGAAAAGCTGCGTAAGATCGGTATGACGGTAGATCTACAGGCCATGGACTGGTCGACTCTGACCTCGCGTCGGGCGAAGCGCGATCCGGTTGCCGACGGCGGCTGGAATATGTTCCACACCTGGTGGATCGGCGCCGACGTGATCAACCCGATGGCCATTGCCTTCTCTGGTAATCCGGATAAGGGCTGGTTCGGTTGGCCAACCGATCAGGAGCTTGAAGCCCAACGCGCTGCTTTCGCCAAGGCTGGCAGCGTCGACGAGCAAAAAGAGATTGCTGCGAAGGTGCAGGACCGTCTCTGGGCGATCGGCGCTTCGGGACAGCTGGGACAATTCTTCGTTCCGGTGGCCTATCGCGACAACGTCAAGGGCCTGATCAAATCGCCGGTGCAGTTCTTCTGGAACATGTCCGTCGAATAAGCCTTCCGGCAATCGGGTAATCACACCTCTTTCCGCTGCTCCGTGCGGCCAAGTCCTATAGACAGACGGTCGTCGGGGCGGCGGAAATGCCGGAGGCATCATGTTCGGCTATATCTTCAGACGCATTCTGGCGACCGTTCCCGTCATGGGCGTGGTTGCGCTTTTTGTCTTTCTTATGCTGCGGCTTTCGCCTGGCGATCCGGCGGCCGTCATCGCGGGCGACTATGCGACTGCGGAAGACATCGTACGGATCCGCGAACAGCTCGGCCTGAACGAGCCTATCTTCGTTCAGTTCGTAACCTGGATCGGCAGCCTTCTGCAGGGCGATCTGGGAATCTCGATCTTCACCAACCTGCCGGTTTCCACCCTGATCGCGCAGCGCTTGGAACCAACGATTTCGCTCACGCTCACGACCATCATTTTCACGGTCATCGTGGCTGTGCCGCTCGGCACGCTGGCAGCCTGGAAGTCCGGCAGCCTGGTCGACCGCTTCGTCATGCTGTTTTCCGTCGGCGGCTTCTCGGTGCCGGTTTTCGTTCTCGGCTACATTCTGATTTATGTGATCTCGATGGAGCTGCGCTGGTTGCCAGTGCAGGGGTACAAAAGCATCAGCGAGGGTCTCTGGCCGTTCATGCGCCATATGATCCTGCCGACACTCACTCTTTCCGTGATCTTCATCGCGCTGGTGTCGCGCATGACCCGCGCATCGGTGATGGAGGTTTTGCAGGAAGACTATGTCCGCACCGCCCGCGCCAAAGGTCAGAGCGAGACCAAGGTGCTGTTACGCCATGCTCTCCGCAATGCCGCGGTGCCGATCGTGACGGTGATCGGGCTCGGTATCGCGCTGCTGATCGGCGGCGTGGTGGTGACCGAAAGCGTCTACAACATTCCTGGGCTGGGTCGTCTGGTATTGGATGCGGTTCTCAAGCGGGATTACCCGATCATTCAGGGCCTGATCCTGCTGTTCAGCTTCGTCTACATCCTGATCAATCTTCTGATCGATCTGTCTTACTGCTTCTTCGACCCGAGGATCAGATATTGACCGACACACCCAGCAATACCGACAAGGCGGGTGAAATGCTCGCGGCGCCCGCCGGCGGCGGCTCAAATCCGAGCCTGGCGCTGCTGCTGTGGCGGCATCCTTCTATCGTCTGGGGCGGCGGCTTGCTCGCCATCATGGTGCTGATCGCAGTCTTTGGCCCCTTCTTTACCGGCGATCCCACCGCGCTCAACCCCATCAAACGCTTGAAGCCCCCCTCCGGCGAAAGCTGGTTCGGCACCGATTTTCTGGGCCGTGACACCTTCGCGCGCGTGATATACGGCGCCCGTGTTTCACTGGTCGTCGGTCTTGCGGTATCGCTTCTGGCGGTTTCCCTGGGATTGGTGATCGGCATGGTCTCCGGCTACATACGGGTCCTGGACGCCATCATTATGCGGGTTATGGATGGCCTGATGTCGATCCCCGGCATTCTGCTCGCCATCGCATTGATCTCTCTTTCCGGGGCGACCATGACCACGGTGGTAGTCGCGATCATGATTCCCGAAATCCCCCGGGTGGTCCGGCTTGTGCGCTCGGTCGTCCTGTCGGTCCGCGAAGAACCTTATGTCGAAGCCGCGATCGCGTCGGGCACGCGGGTGCATCTGCTCCTGGTCAGGCACATCCTGCCCAACACCATCGCGCCTTTGATCGTACTGGCGACCTACATCTGCGGCTCGGCCATGATCACCGAATCGATCCTGGGCTTTATCGGCGCGGGCATCCCGCCGGAGATTCCGAGCTGGGGCAACATCATGGCCGAGGGCCGGACCTACTTTCAGCTCTCACCCTGGATCATCTTTTATCCGGGTATAGCGCTCGCGGTTACGGTGCTGGCGGTCAACGTCGTCGGCGACGGTCTGCGTGACACCCTGGATCCGCGTATCGCGAGGAAAATGTGATGAGCAGCCGCAAACTCTCCGCGGCCGAAGGGCCCGTCTTGACCATCAGGGGCCTGACCGTTCGTTTGCCCGCGGATGCAGATCGCGAGTACGCCATCGAGGATGTTTCTTTCGAGGTGGGACGAGGCGAGATTGTCTGCGTGGTCGGCGAGTCCGGGTCGGGCAAGTCGGTCACCGCGCACAGTGTCATGGGCTTAACCCCGCGCAAGGAATTGACGCCGGTCGCGGGTGAGATCTTGCTACAGGATGAAGAACTCCTGACTAAGAGTGAGACTCAACTGCGCGCGCTGCGCGGCGAACGCATGGCGATGATCTTTCAAGAGCCCATGACCGCGCTTAATCCGGTCATGAAAGTCGGCGATCAAATCGCCGAGATGCTCGAGATCCATAGCAGTATGTCGGCCCAGGAACGCAGCGCGCGGGTCGTCGAAGTCATGCGCGATGTGAACCTGCCGGATCCGGAACAGCTGTTCCATTCCTATCCACACCAGCTTTCCGGTGGCCAGCGGCAACGGATCATGATCGCCATGGCACTGGCCCTGGAACCCGGGCTTTTGATCGCGGATGAACCGACGACGGCACTCGATGTCACGACCCAGGCGCAGATCCTGGATCTCATCAAGGACATTCAGCAGCGTCACGGCACCGGCGTGATGTTCATCACCCATGACTTCGGTGTGGTCGCGGAGATCGCCGACCGCGTTGTGGTGATGCAGCACGGCAAGGTGGTCGAGCAAGGCAATGCTCAAGAGGTGATCGGCAATCCTCAGCATCCCTACACCAAGATGCTGATGGCCTCTGTTCCAAGCCTGACACCGCCGGAACGTGAGGCTGTCGACAAAGAGCAACCGGCTCTGACTGCACGTAAGCTCAACAAAACCTATGGCGCGCGTGGTTGGTTCGGCCGCGGGCGCGAGGTTCATGCAGCGCAGGACGTTGAACTGGTGGTTCATCGCGGTGAGACTCTTGGTGTTGTCGGCGAATCCGGTTCCGGGAAATCGACCGTGGCACGCTGTATCGTGCGGCTGATCGATCCTACGGCGGGCGAGATTATGATCTCCGGCAACAATATCGCGGGACTGGGCGAAAAGGCACTGCGCCCCTATCGCCGGGACGTGCAGATCGTGTTTCAGGACCCTTACCGATCCCTGAATCCGCGCCGGACGGTGGGGCAGTCGATCGTTGAAGGACCGATGAACTTCGGTCTTTCCAAGGACGAGGCCGTGGCTCGGGCGCGGGAACTAATGCAGGTCGTTGGCCTCTCGCCGGACGCGCTCGATCGCTTCCCGCATCAATTCTCGGGCGGCCAGCGTCAGCGTATTTGCATCGCCCGGGCGCTCGCCATGGAACCTAAAGTGCTGATCGCCGATGAAGCGGTGTCGGCACTCGATGTTTCAGTTCAGGCCCAGGTGCTCGAGCTCCTGGACGACGTGCGCGAGCGTTTCGACCTGGCAATGCTTTTCATCACGCACGATCTACGGGTTGCGGCGCAGGTTTGCGACCGCATCATGGTGATGCAACACGGCAAGGTAGTTGAACAGGGCCAAACGGCCGAGGTCTACGCCTCACCGCAGCACCCCTATACCCAGTCGCTGCTGGCCGCCGCACCTGGACGCAGCACAACCTTCGGCGCGGCAGCGGAGTAGGCGGCTGACGTCTCATAAGAGACAAACAGGCCGAGGCGAAGCTAAATTTTATGGAAAGATGGTTGAGCCGAGCGAACTAAGTTCGGGCCAAACACTCCGAGGAGACACCAGATTTTATCGAAATTTGGTGGAGCCGAGGGGAATCGAACCCCTGACCTCTACAATGCCATTGTAGCGCTCTCCCAACTGAGCTACGGCCCCATCTCTTGTCGCGCTTGGGAAAATCTTAGCTTAGCCGCCAGAGCGGCGTGCGCGAACGGCGGGAAGATATGTGTCCCTCCGGATCAAGGCAAGGGAAAAATCACCTGTTCGGATCCCCGCGCCTTGCCCCCTGTTCCCGCCGAATTCGTACCGAAGGCGGGTCGCCAACCAGGGTTCTCGACCCCGCCGCTTCGCCGTGCTGCGAAAGGCGGACGGAGCGCTTAGCGCTCCTCTTCGTCGCCTTCTATGACAACGTCGCCGAGATCCGAGTCACCATCCAGGTCGTCGGTGTTTGCCAGGACCGCATCGTCGTCCTCGGAAACATCGACGTCATCATCGTCGTTGTCGTCCAGCAGAACGGCATCATCCTCAACTTCGACCTTTGCTTTCGCGGTTTCTTTCACCGCGGCCTTGACGGGCGTCGGCCTGGGCCGCCTGGATTTAAGGAGCGCATCCGGGTCGAAGGTGGCGCCGCACTTAGGGCAGACGATCGGATTGCGCTGCATATCGTAAAATTTCGCGCTGCAGCTCTGGCAGACGCGTTTGAGACCCCATTCCGGCTTGGCCACGGCCAATCCTCCAATAGACTGCAAATCGGCTACGGGCGAGGCGTTTGCCATGTTCGACTGCGCCTGTCAAAAGGTAATTCGAGGAATTCGGGCCAGATGAGTTCTTGGGAGCATTTCCGGTCCGATTTTCGCACAATGCCTACTGCTTCGACCGGGCAGCCACGGAGGCCTGGAATGACTTCGGTTTGAAAGACTTGTCATCCTGCTGCGGTATGCTAGAGACGGGGCGCATCGTCTTAAAACGCAGATCCGAAGGAGCCGGCCTGAAAAAAAAGTGTGCCGGTAGAAATATCGTGAAGCCCTTAACTGCTAAGCCTTCAACGACCCTGAGCGGAATCGTCCGCGTGCCGGGCGACAAATCCATTTCACACCGCGCTCTCATGCTCGCGGCCATTGCGGTTGGCGAAAGCCGGGTCGAAGGTCTGCTCGAGGGTGAGGATGTGCTTTGCACGGCCGCTGCCATGCGGGCGCTCGGTGCAGAGATCGAACGGGGTGATGACGGAATCTGGCGGATCTGGGGACGCGGCGTTGGCGGCCTGCGCGAACCCGATTGTGTGCTGGATATGGGAAACTCGGGAACCGCGGCGCGTCTTTTACTCGGCCTGCTCGCCACCCATCCCTTGACGGCCACCATGACCGGCGATGAGTCTTTACGCGGCCGGCCGATGGGGCGGGTTACCCGCCCGCTCAGCGAATTTGGCGCACAGTTTACGGGACGCGCCAGGGAGTCAGGAGAATCAGGCGCCGGAGGCGAGCTTCTGCCGCTTACTGTCAGTGGCACGTCTAATCCTCTGCCGATCACCTATCGCTTGCCGGTCGCTTCGGCTCAGGTGAAGTCTGCGGTTTTGCTGGCTGGCTTGAATACACCGGGCGAGACAACCGTAATCGAACCTGCCCATACCCGAGATCACAGCGAGCTGATGCTGAGACACTTTGGCGCTGCGTTGACTGTTCAGGAGACCGAAGAAGGGCGCGCGACGACATTGGTCGGTCAGCCCGAGTTGACGGCCCGCGATATCATGGTCCCCGCCGATCCTTCTTCCGCGGCCTTTCCGCTGGTGGCCGCTTTGCTGGTGCCGGGTTCCGAGATCACCTTGCCCTCGGTTGGCATGAATAAGCACCGCACAGGCCTTTTCACCACGCTTAAGGAAATGGGGGCCGCGATCGACTTCGCTAACGCACGCGAAGAAGGCGGGGAACCGGTTGCGGATCTGATCGTCAAGGCCGGTCCGCTTCGGGCTGTTGAAGTGCCGCCTGAACGGGCGCCCTCGATGATTGACGAATATCCCGTCCTGGCGGTCGCGGCTGCCTGCGCCAAAGGCACCACGGTCATGCGCGGCCTGTCGGAGCTTCGCGTTAAGGAATGTGACCGTCTGGCAGCGACTGCACGCGGCCTCGAGGCCTGCGGCGTAGAGGTCGAAGAAGGCGAAGACAGCCTGATCGTTCACGGGACCGGCGAGCTGCCAGCCGGGGGCGGTAACGTGGCGACGCACTTCGACCACCGCATCGCCATGAGCTTTCTGGTCCTTGGGCTAGCATCGAAGGCACCGGTCTGTGTCGATGATGCAACAGCAATTGATACCTCTTTCCCAGGATTTCAGTCCCTCATGGGCGGCCTGGGCGCTCAGATCATGGCCGGAGAAGGTCCGGGAGCATCGGCCGCGTGATTATTGCCGTCGATGGCCCAGTTGCAGCAGGCAAGGGCACACTGGCCAGGAATCTGGCCGCTGAACTCGATCTTGCCTATCTGGACACAGGGTCCATTTACCGCGCGGTTGGTGCGAAAATTCTTGATCGGGGTGAGGATCCCGGCGATCCCGTCGCCGCCCTTCGGGCTGCTGAGGATCTTGCGCCGGGCGATCTGGGGCGCTCCGACCTGCGCCAGGAGCGTGTCGGGCTCGCGGCGTCCACGGTCGCGGTTAATACCCAGGTCCGGGCCGTGCTTTTGGCATTTCAGCGAGAATTCGCCGCAAATCCGCCAGATTTAACCGATGGGCCTGCTTCTGGGGCGGTTCTCGATGGCCGGGATATTGGGACAGTCGTCTGTCCGGACGCCGATTTGAAGTTCTTCGTCACTGCGACACCCGAAGCGCGGGCACAGCGGCGTCATAAAGAGTTGATTGAACGCGGCGATGAGTCTATATACGCGCGCGTTCTTCAGGATCTCATGGATCGAGATGCCCGGGACTCCCAGCGAGTTACGGCGCCTCTGAAGCCGGCCGACGATGCTGTGTATCTCGATACCAGCGATATGCAGGCCGGAGAGGTCCTGGAAGCAGCCTTGGGTCACGTCCGTAAGCGCAAACTTTAGCGCGGGCTGATTTTGAGGACTGTGGCGGCTAGCCGCGGACACTTAAGTCCAAGGCCGGCTCTGGAAAGCATAGTCAGATTTATCGGTGGCAATATGGCTTATGCCTTGCCGCCTTGTTGTCGTTGCGACAGGTGAGCGGCCTTTCCGGCCAAGCTTCTGTCGTTGCGAAGGGCAAATAAGTTAACTGTGGCCCGGGATGGTCCCGGGAAGACCGTCGGAGTCAACCGGCCGGCCCGCATAGTGCGAATTGAAAGGACTTTAACACATGGCTGAAGCAGCCACTGAAACCCCGACCCCCGCGAAGGAAAGCTTCGCCGCACTTCTCGAAGAATCCCTCGGCACCATCCCCAGCCTTGAGGGTACCGTTCTCAAAGGCACCATCGTTTCGATGGACAGCGATTCCGTCATGGTCGACGTCGGCCTTAAGTCGGAAGGTCGCGTAGCCCTGAAAGAGTTCTCCGAAGCCGGAAAGATCCCCGAACTCAAAGTCGGCGACGATGTCGAGGTTTACCTCGAGCGCATGGAGAACAAGAACGGCGAGGCCATGATCTCGCGCGAAAAAGCCAAGCGCGAAGAAGCCTGGACTCAGCTCGAGAAGGCCTTTAACGACAATGAGCGCGTGAATGGCGTGATCTTTGGCCGCGTCAAAGGCGGCTTCACCGTCGATCTCTCTGGTGCCGTGGCCTTCCTGCCCGGCAGTCAGGTTGACATCCGCCCGGTCCGCGACGTTTCGCCCCTGATGGGCACCCCGCAGCCCTTCCAGATCCTGAAAATGGACCGCGCCCGCGGCAACATCGTTGTTTCGCGCCGCGCCGTTCTCGAGGAAACCCGCGCCGAACAGCGTTCGGAGCTGGTCGCGAACCTCAAGGAAGGCCAGGTTCTGCAGGGTGTGGTCAAGAACATCACCGATTACGGCGCCTTCGTCGACCTCGGCGGTGTCGACGGCCTGCTGCACGTGACCGATATCTCCTGGAAGCGCATCAACCACCCGACCGAGGCTCTGACCATCGGTCAGCAGGTTGATGTCCAGGTCATCCGCTTCAATGCCGAAACTCAGCGTATTAGCCTGGGCATGAAGCAGCTTGAAGCCGATCCCTGGGAAGGCGTTTCCGCCAAGTACCCGATGGGCGCCAAGTTCGTTGGCCGCGTGACCAACATCACCGACTACGGTGCCTTCGTCGAGCTGGAACCCGGCATCGAAGGCCTGGTCCACGTTTCCGAGATGAGCTGGACCAAGAAAAACATCCACCCGGGCAAGATCGTTTCGACCAGCCAGGAAGTCGAGGTCATGGTCCTCGACGTGGACGAACAGAAGCGCCGCATCAGCCTGGGTCTGAAGCAGTGCGGTTCCAACCCCTGGGATGCCTTCGTCGAGAACTATCCGGCGGGCAGCGAGATCGAGGGCGAGATCAAGAACATCACCGAGTTCGGTCTCTTCGTCGGCCTGCCTGGCGAGATCGACGGCATGGTTCACCTCTCCGATCTGGACTGGAACCTCTCCGGCGAAGAAGCCGTCAAGGAGTACGAAAAGGGCGCGATGGTCAAGGTCAAGGTGCTGGATGTCGATGTCGACAAAGAGCGCATCAGCCTTGGTATCAAGCAGCTTGGCGAAGATCCCTTCGCTGGTTCGACCCAGAACATCAAGAAGGGCGATGTGGTGACGGTGACCGTTCATCAGATCACCGATGGCGGTATCGAAGTTCAGCTGGCCGACGGCGCACTGGGCTTTATCCGCAAGGCCGAGCTGTCGCGCGATCGCAGCGAGCAGCGTCCGGACCGCTTCGCGGTCGGCGAAAAGGTCGATGCCAAGATCACCACGATCGACAGCAAGACCCGCAAGATCTCGCTTTCGATCAAGCAGCGTGAGGCCGAGGAAGAGAAACAGGCAATGGCGGACTACGGTTCGACCGAATCCGGTGCCAGCCTGGGCGACATCCTCGGTGCGGCTCTTTCCAAGGCTGCCGAAGGCCGTGAAGCAGAAGACGCTAAACCGGCGAAGAAAGCCGCTGCGAAGTCCAAGGCTGCTGACGCCGAAGAGGCACCGGCAGAAGATACCGCAGCGGATGCGGGTGAAGAAGCTGAGGGCGGCGACAAGGCCTGATCGAACAGATCGGGCGCTTGCGCGTCTCAGTTATAACAAAGCGGCTCGGTAGGTGTACCGGGCCGCTTTTGTCTTATTCATGTTTATAGTTAATTGAGTTGGAGAAAAAACCTTTGATCTTAGTGGGTTACACTTGACGCCTTCGGTCCCCTCTGGCAACCTTTGAGGTAATGAACTTGAGCCGAAGCGGTTTTCCTGGGTTGAATATGCCGTAAAAAACGAAAACGGTGCCGGAAAATTAAGACTTTGGCGGTTGAACAGACAAATGGGGCGTTGAGGCTTTGATCAACGCGGGGGTCTTAGACCGCATGGCCTGCCAGGGGGAAGGGGCATTATGACCAAGTCGGAGCTCATTCAGCATATCGCGGAGCTGAATCCGCACCTTTACCATCGTGACGTCGAACGGATCGTCACGACCATATTCGATGAGATTTCAGAAGCTTTGGCGCGTGGCGACCGGGTGGAACTCCGCGGATTCGGCGCGTTCTCAGTCAAACACAGAGAAGCCCGCGTGGGTCGCAATCCACGCACCGGCGACGCGGTGAGTGTTTCGGAAAAACACATTCCCTTCTTCAAAACCGGTAAGCAGCTTCGCGAACGCTTGAACGGCGAGTCCTGACGCAGGCTCTCGCTTTAGCAAAAGCAAATTAAACCTATTGCTTCTGGACGCCGCTAATAAGCGGCTCCTGGAATGTTACCTGCTTGTCTTGAGTCCGCTTTGGCGAAGCGGATGAGCGTTGTTGTTGAACGAAGAAGTCGATCGTAGTCGCTGCTTCAGTACTGACTGTTCGTGGTGTTACAGGGGCTGGCGCTTGCTTCCCTGCGCGCGCTAAGCTGTGTTAGAACTGTGAAGGTCCTGGACAGATGCCGCCTGGTAGCTGACGGACGCGAACTTAACAGGAATCTGCGTAGCAAGCTGTTCGCGATAGTTATGACGCGCAGGTTCCGAGCAAACTCAGCGAGCTGAATGTGAAGTACTTTTCCTGGATCATTACGCTGCCCTTGATGCTGTTTGTCGTGGTCTTTGCCTTGAGCAATATGCATGAGGTCACTTTCGGTCTCTGGCCGTTTGACGACACCTTCACGTTAGAACTCTTTATCGCTGTGCTGGTGACATTTGTTCTCGGGTTTATTTGCGGCGGTACCGTTTTGTGGTTCTCCGACGGCAAGGTCCGCCGGCGGGCGCGCAGAGCGGAGTCCGAAGCTGCTGGTCTCAAGCAGGAGAACGCGAACCTGAAACATCAGATCTCTCGCGAAGCCGCAGAGCGTGCGCACAAAGGGGGCGCTTCCGCGACCGGAGGAACGGCGCCGCTACAGATCGGCGGTAAAGCTTCGCAGCCAAACCAGGCGCCGTTGGCTGCCTCATCTGGCAACGGGGCGCCGCCCGCCCGCCTCGCCGGAACCTCGTGAACTTACGGCGTCTGATATTCCGGCGACAGTGAGCCCAGCTCGATGCGGATAATTTCAGCCGCCGAAGTCGAAGCTGCACTGGATTTTACCAGTCTGGTCGAGCGGTTGCGCCAGAGTTTCAGGCGCGAAACCGTCGTTCCGGAACGTCAACACTACAGGCTGCAGGATGGCAAGGGCGATGAAGCGGCTCTCATGCTGATGCCCGCCTGGCAGTCGGCCTACAGCATCGGCATCAGGTTGGCCACGATTTTCCCAAACAACGGCGAGCAGGGGCTGCCCACGGTCATGGGGGCTTATCTTCTGCTCGACGGTAAAACCGGTTCGCCCCGCGCTCTGATCGACGGGCCGACCCTGACCCTCAAACGCACTGCGGCTGCTTCGGCGCTCGCCTCGCGCTACCTCTCGCGTCCGGACTGCGAGCGTTTACTGATGGTTGGAACAGGCAGTCTGGCGCCTTATCTCATCACCGCGCACGCCTCGGTCCGCCCGGTCTGCAATGTCTTGATCTGGGGGCGCCACCCGGAAAAGGCGGAGCGTCTTGCGAAGCGCTTGAACCGGCGCGATTTCCGGGTCGACTTTACGACAGACCTTGAGGCGGCTGCCAAGGGTGCGGATATCATCTCCTGTGCCACGCTCAGCCGGGATGCCTTGATTCGGGGGGCTTGGCTGCAGCCCGGGCAACATCTGGATCTGGTTGGGGCTTTCCGCGCCGACATGCGCGAAAGCGATGACGAAGTGATCCAGAAATCGCGCATCTTTGTCGATACGCGCGCGGGTGCGCTGAGCGATGCTGGGGATCTGGTTCAACCGATTAACGACGGCGTCTTCGACCCGACCGATATCGCCGGAGATTTCTTCGATATGACCCGGGGGGACCGGGCAGGCCGTCGTTATTACGACCAGATCACGCTTTTTAAGTCGGTCGGTACCGCAATCGAAGATCTCGCGGCCGCGCAGCTTACTGTCGAGCGCTGTTAAGACTTTGCACGGCAGCCGGTTGTCTTACTGCGAAAAACTGGTAAGAAGGCTCTCTCAGAAGGATGGATCGCCAGCCCGTTGATTCCAAAGGTTGTCGCTTCCGGATCTGTCCAGCATTCTGAGAGGATTCCACCGCATGAACCCGAAAGACCGCATCCTTGTGGGCGTGGATACGCCTGAGCGCGCACGTGCCGAAACCCTGGTCCAAAACCTGCGCGGCAAGGTCGGCGGTATTAAGATCGGTAAGGAGTTTTTCACGTCGCAGGGACCCCAGGTCGTCCGGGAAGTGATCGGGGATGAGCCCCTGTTCCTCGATCTGAAGTTCCACGATATTCCGAACACCGTCGCGGGCGCCGTCCGCGCTTCCGTGAAACTTAAGCCGCTGATCGTCAACGTGCATGCCGCGGGCGGTCGCGCCATGATGACCGCGGCTGCCGAAGCCGCGAAGGAAGAGGCTGAGGCGCTGGGAGTCCCGAAGCCGTTGGTGATTGCCGTTACGGTGCTCACAAGTCTGGACGATGCGGATCTCGAGTCGGTCGGGCAGCAGGGGCCGGCTGCGGCTCAGGTCGAACGCCTCGCGGCCCTCGCTCAGGACTGTGGCTTGGACGGCGTGGTCTGTTCGCCGCGCGAAATTACTGCTTTACGGAGGCTTTGCGGTCCGGACTTTAAGCTGGTGGTTCCGGGAATTCGTCCTTCGTGGGCCGCAGCAGGCGATCAAAAGCGCATTATGACGCCCGCTGATGCCGTTTCGGCCGGCGCAGACTATATTGTGATTGGGCGTCCCATCGCCGCCGCACCTGATCCCGCCGAGGCTGCGGATAGAATAGCGGCGGAGTTGGCGGGACTCTGATCAGGCTTTTTCGTGGCTGCCGGCCGTTGGGGGCTCTGCTTCAAACCTGATGAAAACCGAACTTTTTCAGCAGTCCCGTAAGGATTTCTCCCGCCTGAATCCGATGCGCTGTGTGTAACGATCTTGCTGCGGCGGGATCACCAGCGCGAATTGCCTGCAACACCCGGCGATGGTCTTCGTTGGACTTGGTCGGGCTGGGCCGAAGGTAGAGGGTCAGCGACCGTACACGGCGCACCTGATCGTTATAGATTTCGACAATGCTGGCGATGCGCGTATTGCCGCCTAGCCGGATTAGTTCGTTGTGAAAGACCTCGTCAGCCAGCGCCCAGGCCTCCCGGTCGTCCCGCTCAAGGGCTTCTTCCATGTTGGCGATAGCTTGCTCGGCTTCGGCGAAGGCCTCGCTGCTGTGATTATTCCGCGCGGCCAGCTCCGCCGAAAGTCCCTCCAGAGCGGTCAGGATCTGGTAGATCTCATTCATATCCTCCGTCGAGAGCGCGTTTATTTTCACGCCGCGGCGGGGTGTGACCTGCAGCAGACCCTGGGTTTCCAAAATAAGAATCGCCTCACGGATTGGCGTGCGTGACATGCCTAGTCGTTTGGCAAGCTCGCTTTCAAGATGACTCGAGCCAGGCGCTAACTGGTTTTCCAGAATGAGTTTTTTGATGACTTCGATGGCGACCTGGGTGCTGGATTTGCTCCTGGGATCGTGATCCACCTTCGTTGTCAATTCTGTTTCGAAAGCCATTCAAACCTCAAATCTGCGTCTCCCCTACATCGATTATGGTTCTTGTGCCTCGCAGTAAGCTTTCGCCCCTTCTCAAACGATGCGCCCGAATGTATCGGATCGCAAAGCATAACCTTTACCGAAACTCATGTCGTCGTTTGAAAGGGCCTGCCTTCGCCGCAGTTTACCGCAGTCTCCGATCCTCTGCGTATTGAACCGAAAGTCACCGATACTGTTCGTCCGGCCATCCCAAGATTCTTGTGGATCCATCGCGAGTTCCTGACCGGTCCCACGGTCTTTCCTTTTACTTTTTTCTGAATTTCTTAACCAATTCAGCTTCTCGAACCCCCTTTAACCCTTTGCAAAATATGAAAAATCAATGGATTTGACAACGCATAAATTAATGCATACGTTAAATTATGCAACAAAAACTATGAACGCGGAGGAAGTTATGAGACGCAGCCTTTTGAGTATCGGTACGGCCTTTGCCGTGCTGCTGGGGGTCGGTGCAACGGCCGAAGCCCAGGAGTATCCGTTCCGTGATATTACGACCGCAGTCGTATGGGGCGCCGGTGGCGGTACGGACTCGATCAATCGCATGATCATGGCGGAGATGGAAAAGCATCTCCCGGTGAGCATCAATGTCATCAACCAGACGGGCGGCGTAGCAGGCTCCAACGGGATGGTCTATGTGATGAACCAGCCCGATGACGGCTATACGCTTGTCGGCCTGTCTGAATCCAATGTCACGGCAGCTGTCCAGGGCGGCTGGGACAAGAAATTCGAATTTTGGCATCCCTTTATCGTTGGCGGTTCGCCGGACCTGATTTCCGTGCCGGCCAATTCGCCCTACAACACTTTGCAGGAACTGGTCGACGCTGCGAAAGGCGCACCAGGAACTATTCCGGCTGCGGCTTCGGGTTCTGGTTCGATCCATCACCTCAATCTTCTGGCAATCGAAAACGGTTCGGGTGCGAAATTTAAGTTCGTTCCCTACAAGGGCTCTGCACCCGGTCAGGAAGCCGCCATCGCCGGTGAAGTGGCGCTGGTTGTGACCTCGCTGGCAGAGCAGGCGCCGCTGATCAAGGGTGGGCAGCTCAAGCCGCTGGCCATGCTGACTCCGGACGCCGTGACCTTCGAAGGCAAGGAAATCCCGTCGGCCTTTTCCATGTACGATGGCCTGGATAAATACCTGCCGCTGAAGCAGGCGATCGGTTTTGCGATCCACGCTTCTGCGCCGGATGCCGCAAAGGCCAAGCTGACCGAAGCCTTCAACAAAGCAATTGCGTCTGACGTGGTCGCAGAGTGGGCTAAAGCCAACAACTACGACGTATCGGGACAGTCCGGTGCTGAAGCTTCGGCAACCTTCTCCAAGCTGGAGAGCAACTTCGCCTGGACCCTTTGGGAGCTGAAGGCGGCGAAGGTCGATCCGGCCTCGCTTGGTATCGCTAAGCCGTAAGTTTTGCGGCTGGTTGTTTGATAAAAGTGCCTAGGCAGGCTGGCCGTTAACTGCGGCTGGCCTGCCGATGGCGTTGAAAGCGGCGTTGATGGACGACAAAATCATTCTGCGAGCGCGAGATTTCTGGACCGCGCTGCTGTTGTTGGCGGTGAGTGTTTTCTTTCTCGTCCAAACGGCGGAGATCCCTTTTCTTGATGCTAAAGCGGCCGGGGTCGATTCGGCTGAGTGGTATAACTCGGCGGCCTTGGTTCCCTTCGGCATTTTTGGCTCGCTCTTGCTGCTTTCTTTGGTCTTGCTGGGCGTTTCGATTAAAGACGGGGGAGCTCAGCACGCTCTCAAGGCCTCTGGTATTGGCTTCGATCAGGCGGAATTTCAACGTCTGGCCGCCATCGCGATCATTCTCTTTAGCTATATTTTCGGCCTCGTGCCACGTGTCGACTTCGTGATCTGCTCGGCGCTGATGGTGACCTGCCTTATTTGGGGATTTCACGGCGGATCTCGAACCGCCATGCTGATCAGCACCATGGCCATCGCGCTTCCGGCTATCTATGCGGCCGTCTTTAATTTCAGCCGGGATCAGTGGACGAAACCGCACGATGATGACTGGTTCACGCTGGCCGCCTTTGTCGCGCTGACCCTGGTGATGTTCTGGCATGCGCGGATACATGGCGCGGTGACGCGGGTTGTTCGCATCACGCCGCTGGTGGCAATTCTCTGTCCGCTGCTCCTGGTGCTGGCGATGGCTTTTGGTTTTCGGCAGAACGTGCCGAACCGTACCGGTCTGATCTTTTCCAAGATCGAGTACCACTATTACGTGACAGTGAAGCCGTTGTTCGGGAACTGACCGCAATGGAATTCGTCATCACACAGCTCTCGGGCTTCTCGGCATCGCTCATCGCGCTGGTACAGGACCCTGTCACCTATTTCTATCTCATACCGTCGGTTTTCCTTGGGATCGTCTTCGGCGCTTTGCCGGGGCTCACGGCGACCCTCGCTGTGACGATTCTTACCGGGTTTTTCGGCAACAAGTTTCCGCTCGACCAGGCGCTCATTGCCCTGATAGGGGCCTATGTTGGCGCGATCTACGGCGGATCTTATCCATCGATTCTTCTGAATATTCCGGGCACGGCTGCGTCCGCCGCCACGGCGATGGACGGTTATCCGCTGACCAAGCGCGGGCAGGGCGGCCAGGCGCTCGGATTGACAACCACGGCGTCCTTTATCGGGACTCTGTTCGGGACGCTCTGCCTTCTGGTTTTCGTCTGGGTCCTGCTGGCGATTTCAAAAAACATTGCGTCGCCCGAAAAGGCGCTGCTTGCGCTGTTCGGCATCTTGTTGTCGGGAACGCTCATGTCGAGGGACCTGGTCATCAAAGGCTGGATCTCGGGGCTCATTGGGCTCGCCATGGCTATGGTGGGGCTGGATCCTCTCCTGTCCGAAGAGCGTTACGTCTTCGACTGGTCCTATTTGCTGTCAGGCTTTCAGGTCGTGCCCGTTCTGATGGGTGCCTTCGCAATTCCGCAGATCATGGACGGCGCCCGGCAGGCTATCTCGATTGCGCGGTCACCCGCAGTCGGGCGCATCAGACCGGAAATTGCCGAGGTCTTGCGGCGCATGCCGACGATTCTGCGATCTGGGGGAATCGGCACCGGGGTCGGGGCTTTGCCTGGTGTCGGTGAAGACGTGGCTGGCTGGGTGTCTTACGGCGTGGGCAAGGCCTCTTCCAAGGAAGGGCATAACTTCGGGAAAGGATCCAAAGACGGCCTGATCAGTGCGGAGGCGGCAAACAACGCCGCGATCGGTGGCGCGCTTATCCCGCTGCTCGTTTTGGGCATCCCGGGTTCCCCGCCCGCCGCGGCACTTTTGGGTGCGCTGAAGATCAACAACGTGATTCCCGGCCCGACGATCGACCCGGCGCTCATTCTGCATATCGTCGCGATCCTGGCGATGGCGTCGCTCACCATGCTTCTGATGGGCCTCTTCACGGCGCGCGTTTTCATCATGATCCTGCGCATTCCGCAAACCGTCTTTCTGCCGGTCGTGATGGTGCTGACCACCATAGGATCCTTTTCCGTAGGCGGGGGGATCAACGACCTGTTCCTGATGATTGGCGTGGGTTTTGTCGCCTATGCCATGAACATCATGCACTATCCCATCGCGCCTCTTGTGATCGGCGTCATTCTGGGCGGCCTCTTCGACGAAACCTTCCGCCGCTCGCTTTTGATCTCGGACGGCGATCTTTCCGTCTTTGTCTCCCGTCCCGGCGCGGCGATCCTCTTAGCCTTGAATATTGTGCTGATTATCAGCCAGATACCGGCAATCAAGGGGGCGGCTATGCGGTGGCGCTCGAAGGGCGCATAGCCTGCGGTTGGTCGGTTTCCGCCGCCCTACCCGCCATCTGCCTATGATTGATCAGATCCTGCCTTTGTGTCAGGTTTAGGTTGAAGGGGACGGCGGTTACAAAGAAGGCGGGAGTTTTGACGCTATGAACGACAGGATGTTGTCAGGCGGTCACACGCAGATTCCGGTTGATGGCTGGAATTGGCCTCCTCAAGCGCACCCGAGTGCTGGGGATAAGCCGTGAGCGAGAGCTACGACTCTTCTGCTGCCGAAGCCCGGAAGATCCCGCTTGTAGCGATTGTCCGGGCCTCCTACAGCTATGTTTTCGCGCAGAAAGCCTTGCTACCCGCTGTTTTGCTCCAGCCGGCAGTTCTCTACTACGCTCTTTCGGCGGTGGCGGGTTTTGTCAGTGGGTCCCAAGAAGCAAGCGCACCTCATGAGCGTGTGTTTGCGTTGGATGTCTTTGGGGTCGTGTTGCTCTGCCCCGCTGCGCTGCTGTTTGTGACATGGCACCGTCTCATCCTTTTGGGAAATGACGGCGGTCAGCCGGCGTGGTTCTATCCCCTGCGCAGCCGGCACTGGAAGTACGCTGCCTTCATGTTGGCCGCCGCCGCCGCGGGATTTTTGTCGACGATTTTCAATGCCTTTGCCTTTGTCTTCGTAACGGCCTTTCTCACAAGCATCAGCAGTGTTTTCGGCAAGATCTCCATTTTGTTTTTTTTCTTCGGCTTACCGGCGATCTACATAGGCCTGTTCGCAAAGCTCTCCTTTCTGTTCCCAGCCATCGCAGTCGACGAGCGATATCGAATTGCCGATGCATGGCGTCAAACTGATGGCGTCCTCTGGCCGCTATCGGCTGGCTTCCTGATGTGTTTTTTGCCGGGATGCATATTGGTGATCGCTATGAGTTTCGGGCTCTTCGACATTGTAAGGGAGTTCGGGCATGTGCCTTTCTGGCTGGAAGCAGCTAACCTGTTTCTGCTTAGCTACTTCGGTCTGGTCGCCGCAACATTCATAACCTTTGTTTTTCAGTATAAAACCGGTTGGATTCCCGCTGTACCCGATGATCGATGAGGGGGATTCTCGCTCAACCTTCGTTTGTTCGTTTGATTGGATGGCCTATGCCTGTAGCGTTGAGAGAACAGGAGCAATCAGGAAGATGGTGATCTCTTGAGTACCGTATCGACGCCTCCGGAGCAGGCGAACAGGTCTTTCGAACTGATCGAGACCGTCGGCGAAGCCTACCAGTCCGTCTTTAAGAACATCCGGTTGCTTCCTGCGATCATCTGCCTGCCGCTGCTGCTCGATATCTTGATCAAGCTGGTGACAGAATTCACGCCAGTGGGTGCGCTTATCGCAAATCAAGAGATTGCTGCGCAGTGGCCGCCGTCGGGAGAGTTCCTGCTCAAACTGCTCGCAGTTCTAGCCGTTGCGATCGTCCAGATTTTCTCGATCGTCCTTTTGTATGTGGCCTGGTACCGGCTTGTCTTGCTCGGTGCGGAGCGGGCGTATCCCAGCTATTTTTACCCGGTCGAGCGAAGGCACATCCGACTATTCGGCTATAGCTTGCTCGTGGCTGTCATTGTTCTCTCGTTCACTGCCGTTGCTGCCTTGATCGGAGTCTTTGCGCTTGGAGTGGGAACTGGCTTTGCACTTTCGCATTTGCTTCTGGTTCCTGTCGTTGTGTACCTCTTTTTTGTGCTTCCACTGCGTTTTTCCTTCCTCTTTCCGGCCGTCGCCGTCGATGAGCAATATCGTTTGTCGGATTCCTGGCGGCATACCAGAAAGCAGACGCTGAAACTCATCGGTGGCGCCATTCTGTGCCTGTTGCCGGCAACCACCTTGGCAGGGCTGTTAGGAGTGGATAGCTCGATGGGATTTTCTGTGTCTCTGGGCGCGGACACGACCGTGACTCCGGTGCTCTCGCCGCTTTTTGCCGAGGTCCTGTCCTATTTGGTGGGTGCCTTCAACAGCCTGGTCATAGCGTCCTTCATAGCGCTTGCTTTTAAAGCTTCGACAGGCTGGGTACCGGAGTATCCCGATAGTGAAATTGAATTGCCTAAAGCCTTGTAAGGGCTTGTCGTAAGGCCAATCCAATTAGGAGCGTCATTGATCCTGCGCAGGCGTCGTGGCATTTTCCCACGCGCGCCCCGCGAGGATGCCGGGACTTTGTTTCATCGAGCAGCATAGGTTTTCATGAGCGCCTCCCAGACTCCGCCGGAAAAAGCCGTCCAGACGCTGGCGGTTATCCCGAGCGTGATCACTGCCTACGGACATCTCTTTTCCAACCTTCGCGCTGTGCCTGCCGCTATCTGCATGCCCGTGCTGATATACCTGCTCTGGTATGCGATTGTTCGTTTTGTTGACTCAGGTGCGCCGATCGCCAGTCCTGATCAAGCAACCCAGATGCCGGGCGCAAAGGTTTGGTTGCTGTTGGTCATCGGATTTCTGGTGCAGGTCTTTACGACAAGTTTGCTCTATGTCGTTTGGCTTCGATTGGCGCTGCTTGGGCCCGCGGGTGGATGGCCCCGGTTTTTCTATCCGGTTGACCGGCGGCATGTCAGGTTCTTCGGCACGGCGCTTCTCGTCGTCGCCATTGTCTTTTCCTCCGTTTTATTGATCGGCTTCGTTGCCGGTCTTCTCTTGCCGCAAAGCATTGCCATGGCCATTGTCGTGATCGCCTACTTAGTGCTGCTTGTGAAGTTTTCCTTCATCTTTCCCGCTATCGCTGTTGATGAGACCTATGGCTTACGCAATGCCTGGCAGCAGTCGACCGGTCAGGAGCACCGGCTTGTTGCCGGCTTTTTCCTCTGCCTTTTGCCGGCATTGTTACTTTCGCTCATGGTGAATTGGGACGTGTTCAGCCAGCTTATGGCCGATCAACCTGTTCAGGCCTCACCTGCGCCGTTTTGGGTCGACGCTTTTTTGACCCTGTTCGGTATTTTGAACGGCCTGGCGGTGATCTCTTATCTCTCAATAGCCTTTAAGACCTGCACGGGTTGGGTGCCTGAGGCTCCTGAAAGCCGCGCGCTCGGACCTTGGGAGAGCTGATACGCGTCAAGCTTCCGGTTTGATCCTGGTCACGAGCGGTCAGTTCGTACCAGCGGAGAGCTGAGAGAAGAACCTGTCGATGATTCGCCGCGTCACGCGTGAAACGCTGCTGCCGCTTTCGTTTGAAACCATCTGGATGAAGTCGAATTGATCGGGATGGAGCGAGATATCCCATGACACCCAGCGGGCGGTCTCGTTTTCGCGGTTAATGAGGCCGGCCGATCCCTTTAAGGTCAGTGCGCGCAAGCGCCGCCGTTGTTCGAAGGGGTCCGGCGAAAACTGGCCGACTTCCGTAAGCAAATCGTTGATGATTTTGCGGCTGGCCTCAGAAATGGAAACCCCCATTTCTCGAGCAAGCGATTCCAGAAGCTGTGCCTGGGTTGAATTGAGATTGACTCTCCGCACCACCCATTCCGGACGGACCGACGGGCTGTTCTCTTGCGGGTCCGGCAGTTGCATCTCCGCTGGCTGGCGCGCTTCGCTGCGCCGTGGGTTTGAATAGCCTTGCCGCCGACGGGTGCCTTTCGATCGCGCCGGTGTCCTGTCCATCTCCTCGACCGCGAAGATCGCGATGGCGGCAAAGATCACAAGGAGAGGGTCGGTGATCTCGGGGGTGTGGCGGATGACGTAAGTTTGGGCGAACTCGATCCCTGCGATCCACGCCGTGGCTGCCAGGAGCGAGATCCAGCTGGCGGCTCCAAGGCGCATGAGCAGGTAGACGATGCTGCCGTAGGCAAAGACCTTTTCGCTGGCCGACTGGGCATTGACGAACATCGAGCCGCCCAAGAAGCCCTGGAAAGGCAGCCAGTTGAAGGCGATTGGCTCCTCCCGGATAATAAAGGGCTGCAGGTCGTTCCAGGCGATCGCTAGTAGAAGGCCGATCAGCAAGGGTAGCTCGACCCGGCTTATGCGGCTGATGAAGGCCCAGTAAAGCACTATGGCAAGCAGCCCGCCCGCAATGACGGTCGGCGTCACGATGTTGTAGACGATGATGACTTCGGCGGCGAAGGTGCCCAGAACGGCAAGCGGAAGCAGGCGTCCAAGCCGTTTTCCCTCCAACCCCAGATCCATCAGGTAGCCGACGATCAGCCAGGCGACGGCGTGATAGGCGACGCCTGCGAGGCTGAGTTCCTGGAGGTCCTGCAGAGGTTTGATGGAATCCTTGATCGACTGGAAATCGATCGATGGGACGAAGGGTATCAGGCGGTAGGTCAGCCAGCTCCCGATCAGGATCCAGGGCACCAGATGTAGTTGCGCGCCTTGGCCTGCAGCCTTGAGGATGAACTGTCGCGACGGAATCCCGAGGAGCGCCCCGATGGCAATGCCCAGCAGGTTCCAGATCACATCCTGCAGGTTTTCGTCGCGCGACGGCAGATAGAGCTGCGCAACCTGCAGCAGGAAAGCAAAGACCACCCCGATCACGCAAACGAAGAGAAATTGCCGGACCTGACGGGTTTCCGGCGTGGCGGCTAGGATGCCCAAGTAACCGAAGGGCAGGAACAGGACAACGTTGCCCAGGATGTCGCCGCGGCTGGTTTCCACGCAGCAGGTGTCGAGAAAAGCCTGCCAGGCCGCCGGATCGAGTTGGTGAAACTGAAAGTCGAAAGGGTAAATCGATCCGTAGGCAGCGATCGCTGCGAATCCTAGCCAGAGCTTATTCATATTGGGAAAGGCTGCAAATGAGTCCGAAAGGGTGGAATGGGCCGACGAGTCAACGCTTAACTATAGGTATAAAATAATAACACCACTTAGTTTCGGTAACTCTAACCGATTACACAGACTGCGCGTGATAAAATTTCATTGCCGCGATGCGGCTGGTGCAATGCAGTTCCCGCAAAAAAACCGGTGCATCTGCGTCCGCAAGCCTCTAAAACCGGCTTATGAGCGCTCAAGTGAAGATCTGTGGCCTATCCACGCCGGAAACCATGGCGGTGGCGATTGAGGCCGGGGCCGATTTTGTCGGCGCCCTCTTCTACCCGCCCAGTCCCCGCGCGGTTACGGTGGAGCAGGCGGCTGCGCTCATGGCGCCGGTCGGGGACAAGGCGGGCAAGGTCGGCGTGTTCTTTAATGCCGAGGACGCCTTTATCGAGGACGCTGTGAAGTCGGCGCGGCTTGATCTCCTGCAGCTCCACGGTGCCGAGAGCGTCGAACGCGTTACAGAGATCCGCAGGCGTTTCGGTGTTCCCGTGATGAAAGTGATCAAGATTCGCGGTCCGGAAGACGTGGCTCAGGTCGACGATTTCATTGAAGTTTCCGATCGCATTCTCTTCGATGCCGCCCCTCCGGCGGATATGGAAAACCCTCTTCCCGGCGGTAACGCCGTCTCTTTCGACTGGACCTATCTGAAGGGGCGCCGATGGCCCAAGCCCTGGATGTTGGCCGGTGGTCTGACGGCCGTTAATCTCTCTCAGGCCGTTGCGCTGTCCGGCGCCGAAGCGCTGGACGTTTCCTCTGGGGTGGAAGACCGCCCTGGGGTCAAGAACCCGGACAAAATCCGCGACTTTATCGCCGCTGCCAAAAGCCTTTAGGTCTTCTTGCGATAGCGGCGAATTTCCGGCAAAGTCCGCCGCGTTCAAGAAGAGGCAAAACTAGTAAAATGACGACGCCTAATTCCTATACCACCGGGCCCGACGAGCGTGGCCATTTCGGTAATTTCGGTGGCCGTTTCGTGGCCGAAACCCTCATGCCGCTGATCCTCGAGGTCGAGCAGGCTTACAATGCCGCCAAGAGCGATCCGAGCTACAAAGCGGACCTCGAGCATTACTTCAAGCACTACACCGGCCGGCCCAGCCCGCTTTACCTCGCTGAGCGTCTGACGAAAGAGTTCGGTGGCGCGAAGATCTACTTCAAGCGCGATGAGCTGAACCACACCGGTTCCCACAAGATCAACAACTGCCTGGGCCAGGTTCTATTGGCCAAGCGCATGGGCAAAACCCGGATTATCGCCGAGACCGGCGCTGGGCAGCACGGCGTTGCCACGGCCACGGTCTGCGCGCTGTTCGATTTGCCTTGCGTGGTCTACATGGGCGCAACCGATATCGCCCGCCAGGCACCCAATGTCTTCCGGATGAAGCTGCTGGGAGCAGAGGTTGTGCCGGTCACCAGTGGTACCGGGACCCTTAAGGACGCCATGAATGACGCCTTGCGCGACTGGGTGGCGAATGTGGAATCCACCTTCTACATCATCGGTACTGTGGCCGGGCCGCACCCCTATCCAGCGATGGTCCGGGATTTTCAGTCGGTGATCGGCCGTGAGGTGCGGGAGCAGATGATGGAGGCGGAAGGCCGCCTTCCGGACAGCCTGGTCGCCTGCATTGGCGGCGGTTCCAACGCCATGGGGCTGTTCCATCCCTTCCTGAACGATACCGACGTGCAGATCACCGGCGTCGAGGCGGCGGGACACGGCATTCCCAGCGGCGAGCATGCGGCCTCTCTGACCGGTGGCCGTCCTGGTGTGCTGCACGGAAACCGGACCTATCTGCTGCAGACTGACGATGGCCAGATCAAGGATGCCCATTCGATCTCCGCGGGTTTGGACTATCCGGGCATTGGGCCCGAGCACTCCTGGCTGAATGACATCGGCCGCGTGCAGTATGTCTCCGCGACCGACAACGAAGCCCTGGAAGCTTTCCAGCTTTGTTCTAAGTTGGAAGGCATCATTCCTGCACTTGAGCCGTCGCACGCCCTGGCGCATGTGAGTAAGGTTGCACCAGACCTGCCGCGGGACCATCTGCTGGTCATGAATATGTGTGGACGGGGCGATAAAGACATCTTCACCGTTGCCGAAGCGCTGGGGGTGGAGATATGAGCGACAGCCGTTTGGAGCGCCGTTTCGCGGCGCTGAAAGCTGAAGGCCGCGGCGGTCTGGTGACCTTCACCACAGCCGGCGACCCCGACTACGACACCGCCTTCGAGATCTTGAAGCGCTTGCCGGAGGCAGGGGCCGATGTGATCGAACTGGGCATGCCCTTCTCCGATCCCATGGCCGACGGTCCTTCGATCCAGGCTGCGGGTCTGCGTGCCCTGAATGCGGGCATGACCCTGCCGAAGACCTTGCAGATGGTGCGGGACTTCAGGGCGAACGACGATGTTACGCCGATCGTGCTGATGGGCTACTACAACCCGATCTACTCTTACGGGGTCGATGCCTTCATCAAGGATGCGCTGGGTGCCGGCGTCGACGGCTTGATCATCGTCGATCTGCCGCCGGAAGAAGACGACGAGCTATGCGAACCAGCAAACGCAGCCGGTCTGCATTTCATCCGTCTCGCCACACCGACGACGGACGATGCGCGTCTGCCCAAGGTGCTGACCAACACCAGCGGCTTTATCTACTACGTCTCGATCATGGGGATCACCGGCACCAAGGCGGCGTCCGGCGATGCCGTGCGGGCGGCGGTCACAAGGCTGAAAGGCCACACCGATCTGCCGGTTGCGGTCGGTTTTGGCATTCGGACACCAGAGCAGGCTGCGGAGGTGGCGGCGGTTGCCGATGCGGCCGTGGTCGGGACCGCCATTGTCGAACGGGTCAAGGCTGGCCTCGGCGCGGACGGACTTGCCGGCCCTGAGCTGGTCGACGGGGTTGTCGGTTATGTCGCTTCCCTGTCTGCCGGGGTGCGTTCCGCCCGCCAGGCTTAACCGCCAGTATCGCGTGGGCCGCGCCCTTCAAGCGCGGCCCATTGAGTCGAATTCGTTGGTTCCGTCGTAAGAAATAGATTAACCAGGGCCATTCGAGCATAGAGAATCAAACGCCATGAACTGGATTGCCAACTTCGTCCGCCCTAAGATTCGGGCGCTGGTCAACAAGCCGGACGTTCCGGACAACCTCTGGGAAAAGTGTCCGAGCTGCGAACAGATGGTGTTCCATCGCGAGTTGGATGCCAATCTACGGGTTTGCCCGCATTGCGGCCATCACATGCGTATCTCCGCGCGGCAGCGCCTGGAGTGGCTGTTCGATGACGGCGAGTTCAATGTTATCGAACTGCCGGAGACCCTGGTCGATCCCTTGAAGTTCCGCGACCGCAAGCGTTACACGGATCGCATCAAGGAAGCCCAGGCCAAGAACGAAGACAAAGAAGCCATTGTCGTCGCCCACGGTGAAATCGGCGGCTCGGCCGTGGTCGTTGCGGCCTTCAACTTCAATTTCATGGGCGGCTCCATGGGTATGGCGGTCGGCGAAGGCCTTCTGGCCGCGGCGCGGTTGGCGGTGCTGCAGGCTGCGGCCCTGATCGTGGTGCCGGCCTCGGGCGGCGCGCGCATGCAGGAGGGCATCCTGTCCTTGATGCAGATGCCCCGCTCCGTGATCGCGGTGGACTTGGTCAAGGAAGCCGGTCTGCCGTACATCGTCCTCCTGAGTGATCCCACGACAGGCGGCGTATCCGCGTCCTTTGCCATGCTCGGCGACATCGCTATTGCGGAGCCGGGCGCGACCATCGGCTTTGCCGGCAAACGGGTGATTGAAGAGACCATTCGCGAGACGCTGCCAGAAGGTTTCCAGCGCTCCGAATACCTGCTGGATCATGGCATGGTCGACATGGTCGTGCCGCGGCAGGAGCTGAAGGTTACGTTGGGACGCATTCTGAGTCTCCTCAGTGTTAAGACGCCTTCGGCCGAGATCGTGCCGTTGCCGGGAACCGAGGACATTGCGGTCGAAGTTGAAGCCGAAGGCGAAGCAGCGCCTGCCGAGGCGGAGGCCGAAGACGGCAAGGGAGAGCCCGCCGATGGCAAGACGGAGTGACGCGGTCCTAGAGCGCCTTACCCGTCTTCATCCCAAGATCATCGATCTCTCGCTCGGACGGGTAGAAACCCTGCTCGAGCGTCTGGACCATCCAGAGCGGCGCCTGCCGCCAACGATCCATGTGGCGGGAACCAACGGCAAAGGCTCCTTGATCGCCAACCTGCGGGCTATACTGGCCCTTGGCGGCGAGTCAGATTCGAATAATCGCGTCCATGCTTATACTTCGCCGCATCTGGTGCGTTTTCATGAGCGGATCGAGCTGGCCGGCAAGCTGATCGACGAGGATCTGCTGGTTGCTTTGCTCGAGGAATGCGAAACCGCCAATCTGGGCGAAGCGATCACCTACTTCGAGATAACCACCTGCGCGGCCTTTCTGGCCTTCGCGCGGACTCCGGCGGATGTGCTGCTGCTGGAAACCGGTCTGGGCGGCCGGCTGGATGCCACCAATGTGCTGGAGCGGCCGTTGCTCACGGCCATCACGCCGATCTCCATCGACCATGTGCAATTCCTCGGTGACAAAAAAGAAGGCATCGCGGCGGAGAAGGCCGGTATTCTGAAAGCGGGTGTGCCCTGCGTGATCGCGCCGCAGGAGCCTTCGGTGATGGCCGTCTTCGAGGCGCGGGCCGCCGAATTGAACGCGCCGCTCTATCGCGGCGGCATCGACTGGGATTTCGAGGTCCTGGACGAGGGCTTCGTCTTTAAGGGCGCGAAGGGTGAGACCCATTATCCAAAGCCTGCGTTACGCGGTGCCCACCAGGTCGTCAATGCGGCCTTGGCGGTGGCCTGCGCCGAGCAGCTTGAGAGTTTCCGGCCGAAGATTGCCGAAGGTATCGCATCCGCGAAGTGGCCTGCTCGCCTGCAAAGACTGACGCGGGGCCCTTTACTGGAAGCCTTGGGCGTAAAGAGCGGCGGCGGTGCCACGGAAGAGCGCAGCTGGGAACTCTGGATCGACGGCGGTCACAATGCGGCGGCGGGCGAGGCCTTGGCGGAAGTGCTGGCCGATTGGGACGACCGGCCTGTGCATCTGATTTACGGCATGCTCAACACAAAAGTAGCTGAAGACTTCGTGCGGCCGATTGCCGAAAGGGCCTCTAGCCTGCATGCGGTCGCGATCCCGGAAGCCGCGGCTTCGCTGACCGCCGGCGAGGCGAAAGCCCACGCGGTGGCGCAGGGCTTCAAGGCCACGGCGAGCGACTCCGTCGAATCCGCCATCGCCGATATCGCGGCGCGCTTTCCTGGCGGTCGGATCCTGGTCTGCGGATCACTCTATCTGGCGGGCCACATCCTGGCGGAGAACGCGTAAAAGCCTGTTGCACTCTGCGGCGGGTTGGGCGCGAAATGCTGTTGGCTCGTGTTACGCTGTGCGAAGGTGAAGCTGCCGCGTGTTGATCACACAGAGGATGGATCACGTCGATGGCTGAACGCGAGATAATCGTACTCGGCGGAACCGGATTTCTCGGACGGCGGGTGGTCAGCAAGTTGCAGGCGCATGGACATCGCGTTGCGGTTGGAACGCGGTTTCCTGAAAAGATCGCTCAGCTTTCTCAGAATTGGCAGCCTGTGGTCCGCCCGTTTCAAGTCGAGCTTTCGGATCATGAGGCTTTGGGCCGGGCCCTCCGCGGCGCCGGGGCGGTGATCAATTGCATCGGCCTTTATGTCGAAACATCCAGAGACAGCTTCCAGCAGGTGCACGTGGAGGCGGTGCGCAGCATTGCGGAGTTCGTGAAGGCGAATGGGGATTGTCGTTTGATCCACATGTCCGGGATCGGGGTTTCCCGGGTATCCCCTTCAGCCTATGTCCGCGCCCGGGCCGAGGGCGAGGAGGCGCTGTGGAGTATCTTTCCGGACGCAACCATCCTGCGTCCGAGTGTCATGTTCAGCCGGGACGGAGCTTTTTTCGGCGATCTCGATGCGATCCTCGGCCGGCTTCCCGTCGTGCCGCTTTTCGGCGACGGTGGCACGCGGCTTCAGCCCGTCTACGTTGGCGACGTCGCGGACGCTGTGTGCCGTGTCCTCGAACAGGATGCTGCAACCGGCGCAGTCTTCGAGCTCGGCGGACCGGAGGTATTCACATACCGTGAGATTCTGACGAGGCTTGCTGCGCGCGCGGGCCGGCGCCGGCTGTTTCTGCCGCTGCCATTCCCGGCCTGGCGCGTTCTCGCTGTTCTGGCAAGTCTACTCCCCAAGCCACCTCTGACCCCTGCGCAGATTGCCTTGATGGAGAGGGATAATATCCTTGGCGATGACGTTGCGACCTTTGCCGATCTATCGATTACGCCGCGCGCGGCCAGTGCGATGAATCTGGTCTGACTAAAAGCATGACTTAAGCGACAGATGTCGCTGCGGTCAGGGCGGCGTTGGGCGCGCGCCGATCCATGGCCAAGAGGGGGGGAGGCTATGGCGTTCCAACTACATATCCAGCGCCGGAACGGTTTTGTCTTTCTGGTGTTTTTCCCAATCCTCGATCAGGTCATCACCACGGCCTCGAAAGTCCTCAGACAACAGCTTGTAGCTCATCACACGATCTAACCTGAAGTGTCGAAGATCCTGACGTAGCTCGCACCAGGCTACGATCATCGCGGCGTCGAGATAGTAGATGAGGACGAGCGGCCAGATCACTCGCTCGGTTTCGCGTTGTTCGACATCGAGGTAGATGATCCACAGCTTCGTCTCGTTTCGGATCGCTTTGCGCAGATCTGAGAGCTCCACGTTGGGTACAGATTCCATGCCCCAAGGCGACGTGACGAGCTTGCGGGTTCCCGGCGCCGTGTCATGCAGTTTCCGTGAGGCACGTTTGGCTGCCCGCCACAAACCCAGATCACCCGTTCGCGCGACCAAGCTGAGGCCCACTGAAATTGCCTCTGCTTCTTCGACGTCGAAATTGATCGGAGGCAGATCGTATCCCTTGCGCATGACATAGCCCACGCCAGGCTCGCCCAGAATGGGGGTTTGCATCGCTTGAAGGCTGGCGATATCGCGATAGACAGTCCGTATCGAGACCTCGAGCGTGCTGGCGATGTCGCGGGCTAATACCGGTCCCTTTGCCGAGCGAAGCAGCTGTATCACCTCAAAGAGTCGCGCTGCTTTGGACATGGCCGGCCTCCGTTCTTGTTTGGGCATATATCAAATCACTACTGCCATCTATGTGTCAGTAGTGATCCGCTAGTGTTGCCTGAACGCAAGCATCAAGGGTGGGGTTGGAAAGAATCGATGGCAGCTCCGGTCACAGGAAACCAAATCGGGCGGGGAACAGCATATGTGATCATCGCAGCGCTGCTTTTTGCCTTAGCGCCCGCCGTCGCGAGGTTTGCGGCCGACGAGTTAAATGTATTGATACTGGTGTTTTGGACAAACCTCTGGATGTTCGTCCTTATGTGCGGATGGGCCGCGTTTCGTCTTCCGGCCGGCGGTCTCCGCACCGGCAAGCTGGCGAAGCACTTTCTCAGATCGATCTTCACCTATGGTGCGATCGTCGCCTACTTTTTTGCGGTGGTACATATCCCTTTTGCGAATGCTGTGATCTTGCAATCCATGGGGCCTCTGTTCGTCCCAATTCTTGCCCTGCTTGTTTTCCGCAGACTCTCGGACCGGTTTGTTTGGTTGGGTGTTTTCACCAGCTTCGTTGGCGTGTTGCTGATCGTGCGGCCCGACCATGTGGGCATTTCCATCGGCGAGATATCCGCTTTGCTTGCGGCTCTCGGCGGAGCGGCGGCTGCGCTTGTTATCTGGTCTCTCGGAACGACGGAGCCACCCGATCGACAAATGTTTTACTTCTCATTCTTCGCGCTTTTGCTGTCCAGCCTTACGCTCCCTTGGGCATGGCAATGGCCCTCGCTCAATCAGCAGATACAGATCATTTCCATCGCCCTTTTCACTCTTGTCGGGCAGTTCTTCTACGCAAAGGCATTCGCCGTGGCGCCGGGCGACAAGGTGAACACCTGGATTTACATGTCACTCGTGTTTGCATCGATTATCGGATACCTGTTGTGGGAAGAGCCCATTCTTGCCGGCACGATTGCAGGCGCTGTTCTTGTCGTCGGAGGGGCATATCTGGCGACGAAAGAGCGCGACAAGAAACGGCCGCAACCGGGCTAGGTCTTTTGGTGCGCAATATGCCTCTCCCTTTCAGAACCCCGTCCTGGAGAGGCCGCCAAGCTGATAATGCCTGTCTTCAAACACGAAAAGCACCTCTGCCCTGCTGGGCGGAGGTGCTTTCTATCTCGGAACCGGGTGAGGTGAGGCTTAGATGACCTCTTCAACCCATTCGATGAGCTGGTTCTTCGCGACCATGCCGATCTTGGTGGCGGAAACCTGACCGTCTTTGAACAGCATCAGCGTCGGAATGCCGCGTACGCCGTATTTCTGCGGCGTCATCGGGTTGTCGTCGATGTTCATCTTGGCGACAGTCAGCCGACCGTCCATTTCCTGAGCGATCTCTTCGAGCGACGGCGCGATCATCTTGCAGGGGCCGCACCATTCGGCCCAGAAATCGACCAGAACGGGTCCGTCCGCCTTGATAACGTCGTTTTCGAAGGAGGAGTCACTGACGGAACTGGTGCTCATTGTAACCTCTATGGCCTGTTGTGGGGCTGCAGACCCAAAAAGGATCCGCGGCGCTTACATGAAAGGAATGTAGGGAGCGTGGGGGCGCGTCGTCAAGGCGCGTGATCCGCAAGCAGAGCATCGCTGAGATGCATCAAACGCGGACCGTCGGTCCAGAGCAGAAGCGTCTCGATTTGCCGTCCTGGATAGACCTGTCGAAGCACAGCGCGATAAGATGCCATTTGTTTCAAATAGATAACGGGCACTGCCGCCGGATCGCGCGGGGCCGGCCGGTTGGTTTTGTAGTCGATGATCCAGATTTTATCTTCACCGACCAAAAGACGGTCAACCTGGCCTGAAATCACCTCTGCATCGCGCATACGGTCCGTTTCTTGGCCTTTCGGAATAACGCCGACAATCGGCACTTCGGCCTGGCTGCCGGGGCCGAAGAGGGCTCCAAAACGGGAATCTTCAATGACCGCAAGGGTTTCGCCGAGGATCTCTGCTTGCTGTTCGGCGGTAAGGCCGTGTAGGGGCCGGGAGAGAAAGCGCTGCCCGGCGTCTGCGCGTTGCTCCGCCGCCAGTTCCGGCAGGGTCTGAAGCAGGCGGTGAATCAGGCGTCCGCGCCGAAAACGCTGACCCTGATCGCCGCCGAGAGGGGAGCGCACGGCCGGCTCGGGGCTGGAAGGCCGCGAGGGCGCCAGAGGCCTCGGCGGCGAGGGTTCTGCTGGCGGTTTCGCCCTGGCCCAGACCGGCAGGCGGGCGAGGTCGCGTTGCAGTTCTGGCAGTCTCTCTTTCGCTTCGGGGACCGCCGTCTGCGGACTGGTCATGCGCCAGCCTGTCCCGGCCCAGCCGTCAGCGATGACCTCGGAGAAATCGTATTCGATCTCCTCGGCCATAGGTGCAATTCCTGCTTGGACCAGATTGTACCAGCAGTCGTCGGGTGGCGTTCGCCGTTTGTCGTTCCAACCGCAGAGCAGCAGCCGGTCTTCGGCGCGGGTCATAGCGACATAGAGCAGCCGTTTGTACTCCCGTATGTTGGCCTGCGCGATAGCACGGCGGGCAGCCGATTCGGCCAGGCCGGCATAGTCTTGACCCAGCGACCAGATCGGCAGGTCTCCTGCCGTTTTCAGCCAGATCAGACCTCGGTGAGGAAGCGGCCCTTGCAGTGTGTCGGGCAGAAACACCACGGGCGCCTGCAGACCCTTGGATCCGTGGACCGTCATGACGCGCACGGCGCCGCCGCCATGCTCCATGTCGCGCTTGATTTCCTGTTCGCCCCGCTCCAGCCAGTGCAGAAAGCCTTCCAGTGTCGGCGTTTGCTCCCGTTCGTAGCCGAGTGCCAGGTTGAGAAACTCGTCGATTGGATCGTTAGCGTCAGGCCCCAGCCTGGCGACGAGCGCTTCACGTCCGCCTCTGGGTCCCAGAATCTCGGCGAAGAGCTCGAAGGGGCGCACGCTTTCGGCGAAGCTCAGCAGTGTGGCGAAGGTCTCCCAGGCGGCGCGAAACGCGAGCTGCTCATCCGCGCGCCGCTGCAGCTCGCGCCAGAGCGACTCTGAACGCTCTTGCGCCAGATCGAAGAGTTGATCCTCCGTCAGGCCGATCAATGGGCCTTTGAGAACTGTGGCGAAGGTCAGGTCATCGTCCGGCAGAAGAAGTGCCCGGCCCAGCGCGACCAGATCCATGACGGCAAGCTGGTCGGTGAGAACCATGCGGTCGACGCCGGCCACCGGCACCTGAAGTGTCTTGAGTTCGCGGACCAATTCCTCGACGAAGTCGTTGCGCCGGCGCACCAGAACCAACAGATCGCCCGGCGTCATGCGCCGGTTCTTGGAGGCAAGCCAGGCTTCCGGGTCGCTGCTTCCCTTTTTCGACAGAGTCCAGTGGTGGATCTTCTTCGCGATTAGACGTGCGAGCCTTGCTCGCGGTGAGTCGATCCGGCGCGCGGTGACGGGCAGTTCCCAGGGTTCGGGCGCTTCCTCGTCCTGGGGATCGACGGGCGGCCAGACCTCAACAACACCGCCTTGGCCGAGCCGGGCCGGCAGATGTTCGATGAGATCCTCGCCGAACCGCACACCGTCGGCGGCTTCCGGCTGCGCGAAGACCTCATCCACCGAGGCGAGCACGGCGGAGGTGGAGCGGAAAGAGACCGCCATATCGATCTCCTCCCAGGTCTGTTCTGCGGCGCGCACCCGTTCGGCGAAGTAGCCGCGCATAGCCTCAAAGGCTGCCGGGTCGGCACGCTGAAAGCTGTAGATAGACTGTTTGGCATCGCCGACAACAAAGAGGGTCCGGCGGTCTTCCCGGGCGCTTTCGCCGGCGAAGAACTCGTCGGCGAGGGATTGGATGACCGACCATTGATCCGGGTTCGTGTCCTGAGCCTCATCCACCAGAATATGGTCGAGGCCGCCGTCCAGCTTGAATAGGACCCAAGGCGCGATATCTGGGCGTTGCAGGAGGTCTCGGGTCCGGAAGATCAGATCGTCGTAATCCAAAAGTGCCCGGTTGGCCTTGAGGCTTTCGTAACGCCCGAGTATCTCGGCGCCCAAGCGCAACAAGGCTACGGACTTACGGGCGATTGCGATCGCATCCAGGCGCTTTTGCAGTTCAAGAACGCGTCCAGCCTCGACTTCAAGAACCGGCAGGGCGCTGGGAACCGCCTCAGCGGCCGACTTGGTGAGCAGACGCTTCGAGATTTCCCGCTTCTTGGTCGTAAAGATCGAAGCATAGCCGTCGAAGCCAGCCATCCGATCCGCTAGGTCGCTCGCCAGCCAGGTTGCCAGGACCTCACCCTTGGCGACGTCCGTCTTGGAGCCTGCGGAAAAGGCGTCGCAGGCCAGGCGCAGGCCGATGAGATCCAAAGCCGGATCGCTTAAACCTCTTTCCAGGAGCTCTTCCGCGCTTTCATCCCGGGTCACTTCAAGACTAGCATAGATCGCACTGACGAGACCCTCGAGCCCGCCATGACGCTGCAGCGATTGGCGAAGCCGGCCGCGCGCGATGATCAATTCGGCGATCAGATCGCTGAAGCCCTGTTCCTGGGCGTGGGTGGCGACTTCGATCAAGGCCTGTCCGAGCGCACTCTCGGGATCCCGCCCGGCCTTCGCGAGAATGCTCTCGCGCGCTTGCAGCAGCAACTCTTCCGCGGAGCGGTCGTCGAGCACTTGGAAGTGCGGGGCAACTCCCGCTTCCAGCGGAAAGCGGCCGAGCAGCGACTGGCAGAAAGAGTGGATGGTCAGGATCTTCATCCCGCCGGGTGCGTCGAGCACACTGGCAAAGAGCTGCCGCGCCATCTCGATCAATACAGTGTCGGGGGTTTTCCCTGTCAGCGACTCCAGTTCGGCGACAAGGGACCCATCTTCCAAAGTCGCCCAGCGGGCCAGACGCTGCGCCAGGCGGTTCGACATCTCGGCGGCGGCGGCCTTGGTGAAGGTCAAACAGAGAATACGTGGCGGCGCTGTTCCCTCGAGCAGCAGGCTCAAGACCCGGTCGGTCAAGACCTTCGTCTTGCCGGTTCCTGCAGAAGCGGCGACCCATACCGAAGCCTCGGGGGAGGCCGCTCGGCGCTGCGCCTGGGACGCTTCCCGCTTGATGGCTTCGCTATGACGTGTGACGTCATCGACGACTGTCGTCATTCGCCACCGCCTTCACCCGCCGACCATTCCTTGATGCGGGCCAGGTGGGCGTAGTCGTTAAAGCGCAGGCGGCGGTCGTGGCGCGGTTGCGCGGGGTAAGGCGTGTCGGGCTGATCGTAACGGTCAATGAGGGCTTGAAGGCCGGCAAGCGCGTCGTCGGCCAGTTTTCTGGCGGACTGTTTCAAGGGCTTCCGTTCGCCAGCGGTGGTCCCGCCGGTCAGTCGCCAATAGCCCAGGTGACTCACCTCGCCGCGCCAGTCGTCGAAGGCACCGGCATTGAACATCGCCGCTTCGAGAGGAAGCTGGGGCGCGTAACCCATCTCGACTTCCGGGTCGGTCGGAATGCGGCCCGTCTTATAGTCGAGAATTGCGAAGCTGCCGTCGCGCAGTTCATCGATTCGATCGGCCTTGGCCGTCAGCTCGAATGGACCTGCCGGTGCGTTCAAAACCAGCCGGCCACCTTGTTCCGCATGGGACTGGCGCGTTTCTTCCCGCCAGCTTTGTTCGGCGGTCGCGAACCAGGCGGCGATCCGCTGAAAACGGGGCCACCAAAAGGCGCGCAGCCCGGGCCGCACGGCGGCCTGGTCGAATATCTCATGCCCGATCTCCAGAAGTTTTGCCTCAGGGTCGGCGGGCAGTCCGCCTGGGTGGGCTTTGAGAAAGCGTTCCAGGATTTCGTGGATTAAGGTGCCCTTTTCCGCGCCGCCGGGATCGGCATCGATCGGATCTAACGGCCGCAGCCTCAGGATCTCGCGCGCATAGAGTGCGTAGGGATCGCGCCGCCAGGTCTCGATGCGGGTCACGGACAGGCGGCGCGGACGCGCCTTAACCGGCGGTTTCGGTGCTGGTGGTTTGCCGCGCAGTGAGCGTCCCGGCTTGTCCAGCATTTGCGCCCAAGCGAGCCAGTCCGGTGCCTCGCTTATCAAGGCGTCGCTCAAATCAAGACCCTGCAGCAAGGCATCCAGTCGCAGCAGCCAGCGGGACGGCACGGTGGGTGTTCCCTCAACTCTGGTGGCGCGGGTGATATAGACCCGCGGCGCGGCCACGGCTTGGGCGAAGTCGTGCGCCGAAAGACCGATCCGGCGCTCCGGCGATGGCAGATCGAAGTCGGCGCGCATGGGGCGGCTGAGCCAGGGCCCGGAATCCACTTCGATGGGCCAGGTGCCTTCATTGAGTCCACCCAGAATCATGACGTCCGGATGCTGCAACCTCGCTTCCAGCGGCCCCAGGATTGAAAGGCGCGGATGATTGTTGAAGGACTGCCGGACCACACGCCCTTCCAGAAGGCTGTTCAGCAGCGCCGGATAACGCCGGCCCGATAAACCGCTCAGACTGGAAGAGGCGTCGCGCAATTCATCGACGAAGCTGGCGAGCGCGGTTCCGGCATCGCCCAGCCAGATGCGCTCCGCGCCGCTTTCGCGGTCGCTTGCGGCCAGCGCCTCCATAAAGGCGATATGACTATCGATGATCTCGGCAAAGCTGCTTTGCGGATCTTCCAGGTTTTGTGCGAAGGCGGCAGCGGTCTCGGCGAGCCACTCTGCGAACCCGCGACCCTCTGCCTTGGCTTCTTCAATTGCGGGAACCTCGTCGCCTTCGGCGAGACTGGCAAGCAAGCCTTCAAAGCCTGCCGCGGGGCGGACGCCGCGCCACACCAGCCGTTCCATCTTGTGCAGCAGAGCCAGGTAGTCTGGCCGAGGGCGCGCGCCGGAAGCGAGCGGATGTTTCAGCGCCGCGAGGGCGGCGAGCGGTTCAAGGCTGCCGGCGATCATCTCAGCCGTCAGGCAGAAAAAACTGCCAGGCGCCGTGCTTGCCAGCGGCTGTCCCGCGGAATCGTCGACACTCAGACCCCAACGGCCCAGCTCAGACGCGACCCTTCGGGCCAAGGCCCGGTCCGGTGTGACCAAGGCTGCCCGCTGACCGTCTTCTTCGAGGGTTTCACGCATCAAAAGAGCAATGACCAAGGCTTCCTCCGAGGCGCCCGGACAGTCAATGCGCTGTAGCGGTTCGAGAGCGGCGCGAACCTCAGCCGCGTCGAGGCCCGCGAGCGTTTCTCGCCATTGTGGGGTGGCCGCCGCCGGCAGCAGGGCGGTGGCCAGGATCTCGGCACGCTTTTGGGTCTTCGGGTCCTCTTCGTCTCCGTCCTTCTGGCGGTGCCAGATGCCAACCTCGTTGCGATCCACCTCGAGCTGCGAGAGCAGATTGTTCAGACCGAACTGCGGGTGGCTCGGATCTTCACCGATTGCGGTCCAGACGGTTTCCGACGCCGTCAGGTCCGTGCCGGGCAAGACGACGTAGCCCTCCGGCAGTCTTGAGACCACTTTAATCAGCGCGGCCGTGGCCGGGATCGAGCCGGTGGAGCCCGCAACGATAATTGGATCTTCGGGCGGTGTTTGCTGCCAGGCTTCCGCCTGGGCTTCGAGCAGAAGCCGGCGACGTTCGGCGAGGCCGACACAGCCCTGTTCCGCCTGAATGGCAGGCCACTGCAGCGAGAGGATTTCCAGAAAGGTGAGCGTGATCTTCCAGTGCTCGGCATACTTTTCCGGCACCAGCTCTTTCAGGTCTTTCAGATCCAGACCCTCGGTCTCAACCTGGTCCAGCAGTCTGGCGAGCTCAGCCGCCAGGCGAACCGCCTGATCCTCGCTGGGGGCTTCCACGCCGTCGTCTGTCGCGGTCGCTTCACCCCACTTCATAATCAGGCGCGCCAGCAGCAGTTGCCGGCGCAGCGGTGGGATTGCTGGGGGAATTTCGGTGTCCGCGGTGGGGTCGGCAATCACCTCACCGCTGGTCAGTTCCAGCTCGTCGGCATCCAGATCGCCCAGTGGTAAAAGGCGTGGTAAAAGGAGCGCGCGCGCGTCGGATACACGGAGGAAGGCCTCCTGCAGGACCCGGCAGGCCCGGCGGTTGGGGAGCAGGATCCGCACCTTGGCGAGGGTGAGAGGCTCGTGGCCCCAGCGCTCGATCACACCGGCGGCCAGGGCGTCGGCAAAGGCGCTGCCCGCGGGAATGTTGAGGACCTTTGGCTTGTCCTCCTCGCTCATTGCCTTAGCTGGCGCGTCCAGGTTGTTATGCTCCGCCTCATCGCCGGATCCTCATGGGCGTCAGGTTAGCACAGAAATGAAGGAAAGCTCCTCCAGTGCTGTCTCAGCATCTCGAAGTTCCTCTGGAGTCCCGATGTGGAACCACTCGCCGTCGTGCCGGATGCCGAACAGCCGTTCGTTTTCGATGGCGCGGTCATAGAGCAGGTTGAGGGAGAAGGCCCCCTCCGGCGCCCCCTCGAAAAAGCGCGGATGCAGGATCTGGATGCCGGCGTAGATGAAGGGTGCGATTTCCCGCTCTTCCCGTCGCGTGATGCGGCCGTCGGGGGACATCATGAAGTCTCCGAAGCCGTCGTAACCGAAGGCATTGACGGTGGGATGCAGCAACAGCAGGCCGTCCATCTCCTCTTCGTTCCAATGGGCAGCGAGACGCTCCAGCGCCGAAGAGTAGCCATCGAGCCAGCAGACATCGCCATTGGTGACAAAGAAGGGATCGTCACCCAACAGGGGCAGGGCTTTCTTGACACCGCCGCCGGTCTCCAGCAGGTCGTCCTCCCGGGAATAGACGATGGCCGGTTCCTGGCGCTCCGCGAGATGCTCGACGATCTTGTCGCCCATATAGTAGAGGTTGATCACCACCTCGCCGATCCCGGCCGCGGCGATGCGGTCCAGAATTGTGTCCAGCATCGTTCGCCCCGAGACCTCCACCAGGGGTTTGGGCCGGTCTTCGGTCAGCGTTTTCATGCGCGTCCCCAGGCCTGCCGCCAGGACCATGGCCCGTTTTGGGATCTCGCCGGTCATTTACATCCTCCATCGCCGGGGCCGCCACTGGCCTCGGGCACAATGCGTTTTTCTTGCGGAAGCTGTTCCTCGAACCATTCCCGCAGCGTTGAGAGCGCGGGGTGTTCCAAGGCCACCTCGATGAGCTGCCAGGTCCGCGGTATGAATTTCAGATAGTTCGGCTTGCCATCTCGCCGGAGAAGGCGCGCGAAGTTACCGAGAATCTTTACGTTGCGCTGCGCCGACATCACCGCGAAAGACTGCTTGAAATCCGCTTCGGGCAACTCTGGAAAGGCGGCGAGGTAGCGCGCCACGGTCATCTCTGCGATCTCGGGCGAGACCTCGCGCCGTACATCGTGGACGAGGGACATGAGATCGTAGGTGAGCGGGCCGATCACCGCGTCCTGAAAGTCCAAGAGGCCACAGGCCTGAATCCCTTCCCGGCCGGACAGAACCATGAGGTTGTCCACGTGATAGTCGCGCAGCACCAGGCTGTCTGGGACCCGGCGCGCGCCCGGCAGAACGGATTGCCAGAGCGCCAGGAACTCGTCGTTGAGTGCCGCCGCCTTCTCCGTGCCAACGGCTTCCGGCAGATACCACTCGGCAAAGCGCCCGACCTCTTCCATCAGGATCTCGTCCGAATAGACGGGAACTTCGCTTTGGCGTTCGGGCTCGTTCCGTCCCGGCCAACGCCGGTGCAGTTCAATGAGCGTATCGACCGCCAGCCGGTAAAGCGCGGCTTCGTCTTCGCCCTCCGCCAGGAGGTTGGTAAAGGTTGCGTCGCCGAAGTCTTCTAACAGCAGAAAGCCTTGCGCGAGATCCTCTGCCAGGAAAGCCGGTGTGCTGAAGGAAAGGTCGCTCAGAAGCCGTCCGATGTCATAGAAAGTGCGGACCTTCTCAGGCGGCGGGGCATCCATCAGCATAGCCAGATCGTCACCACGGCGGAGCCGGATGTAACGGCGTGCCGACGCATCGCCCTGCAAGGGACAACGTTCCGCATCCTGCCAACCGGCTTTTGTCAGAAAAGCCTCTATCGCATCGTCCCGCAGGGTCATGTTCTCTGCGCCTTCGTCCCAAGCTTTTCTTGGTCCAGCTCCAGCATCTCAAGCCGCGCCTGCCAGTTTCCATGGCCGTGCAGCTCGGCTGTGCGGGTGGCAGGGTCCGTCCCGAACCCGAGCTGGAGATCCAGGCGATTGGCCGGCAAAAGCCGCCCCAGGCGTTCCGGCCACTCGATCAGGGAAATGCCTTCTGCAAAGGCTTCTTCGATCCCCAGTTCGTAAACTTCGTCGGGCTGCTCCAATCGGTAGAGATCGAAATGCCAAACCTGCGCTGCCGCGCGCTCATAGAGCTGAACCAGTGTAAAGGTCGGGCTCGGCACCTCTTCGGGAGAACCGGGGGCCGAGTTGCCTTCTTCGCGCGGCAAGGCATTGATGAAAGCACGCGCGAAGCTGGTCTTGCCTGCCCCCAGATCCCCGGACAGCGCGATCACATCGCCGGCCTTTGCCAACCGGCTTAAGGCCTGCGCCAATGCGGCTGTCGCGGCTTCGTCGGCCAGGGTTACGGTCATGCGGGATCCGGAAGCGTCGAGCGGTTTCATATCAGATGAGGTTTTAACCGGCGGAACTTTGACCGGCAACAAAGGAGTGGTGGCTTTCAACGGGTCCTTTGTTGCGCTTTCGTCACGCGCCGGGCGGGTCGGAAGGAATGTGACAGGTGACCGAAGTTCCCTTGCCTTCGACCGACTCCAGTTCGACCCAGCCACCGTGCATTTCGACGAGGCTCTTGACCAGCGAGAGCCCCAGTCCTGCTCCCGATTGCCTGGCCTGACCGCCGCTGACCTCGAACTTGCCGAAAACGCGGGCCTGGTCTTCGCCCGGGATGCCGATGCCCGTATCCGTAACCCGCAGGCGGACCATATTGCCGTCCCGTTCCGCGCCCAGAGTGACGGCGCCGCCTTGGGGCGTGAATTTGATGGCGTTGGACAGTAGGTTAAAGAGCGCCTGCTTTAGACGCCGTTCGTCGACGAAGGCGGTGCCGGCATCCTCCGGGCAGTCCAGCTTGAGGCGGATGTTACGGTTAAGCGCCCGTTCGTGCCCCAGGGTTTCGATGGTTTCCAGCAGGCTGCGGACCTCGATCTCTGTCCGGTCCAGATGCAGATATCCCGCTTCGATGGAGGCCAGGTCCAGAATGTCGTTGATCAGGGTCATCAGCCGCTGTGAAGACTCGACGATCGCATGGCTGTATTCCAGTTGCCGATCGTTGAGCTCGCCGAAGAACTGATTTTCCAGGATTTCGGCGAAGCCCACGATGGCATTCAGTGGGGTGCGCAGCTCATAAGAGATGTTGGCGATGAACTCCGATTTGAGCCTGTCTGCGGTCTCCAGCGCTTCGTTGCGCTCGAGGAGGGCGCGCTCTACACGGATCGAATCCGTCACATCGAGGAAGGTAAAGAGCGAGGCGCCGTCAGGCAGGGGGACCTGCGCCCAATCGACGATCGAGCCATCGGCGCGCTCGAAACGGCCGCTCATGGACTCCGCCTCAGTTGCCTGCGCGACCATGGTCTCGAGAATTTCCGGCCACTCTTCGGCGGAAACGTCGAAGAAGTCGCGCTGGCGGTCGATGACTTGCCGCGCGTGTGGCTCGCTGGACAGTAACTCCAGCGGCAGGTTCCAAATTCGTGCGAAGGCGGGATTGAACAGCTTCAAACGTCCGTCTGCGCCATAGACCGCGACACCTTCATAAAGATTGTCCAGGGTTTCGCGTTGCACCTCGATCAAGGTGTTGTAGGAGCGTTCGAGCGTGAGGCGATCCGTGACGTCTTCGAAGGTCATCAACACGCCACCGAAGGGATGCGGCGTCGCGACCATCCGCAAGGTGTTGCCGTCGGGCAGGTGCTGTAACTCTTCCATGGGTTCGATCATGGTGCGGAACTCGCGCAGACGCTGTTGCTTGAATTCCGGATAGTTCGCGTATTCCGGCAAGCGCCGTTCATCCCTGGCTGCGTCTAGAATGTCGCTCATGTCAGGGCCGCTGTTCAGGAAGCTTTCGTCCATGCGCCACAGGGCTGCATAGGCCGAGTTAAAGAACTTAAGGCGCATGTCCGGGCCAAGGATCGCGATCGCGGTGCCCAGGTTCTCCAGAACCGTCGCCTGTGCATCGATGTGCCGGGTCAGTTCGACCTGAAGATCTTCGCGGGTGGTGTCGTCGAAAGCATAGCCAATCAGACGCCCATCTTTTAGAGGACGTTCCTTGACCTGATAGAGCCGCCGTGCGCCGCCGACCACGATGTGATGGCTTTCGGTCTCCAGTTTGCCGCTTTCCTTGGCGCGCTGTGCGATAGCCTGACCGATGCGTCCCTGCGATTGGCCGAGCAGCTCCAGGCCCTCAGACAAAACGCCTTCCCTCGTGGTATCGAGGGCAGCGGCATAGGTCGTGTTACAATAGGTCAGATTGAGATTGGCATCGCGCCGCCAGATGGGAATCTGTAGGGCGTCCAGGATTGTGTTGAGATCTTCGGTCTCGCGCATGGCGCTGTTTAGAACGCTCTGCTGCGCCGTGACGTCACGGAACCAGATGCTGTCGACCGCAGGCTGCCCGTCTTCCCCGCTCGACCGGACGCCCAAAGCTTCATAGACACGAGCGCCGTCTCGGTGTCGCAGGCTCAGTATAAAGGTCTCTCCGGAGGTCCGAAGGGCCCGTTCCGCGTCGGACAGCTGCCGGGCGTCCTGCTCGAAGAATGCAACGCTGAGTTCTTGCAGGCTTTCGGTCTTCTCTGCGTCCACGCCGAGCACGGCTGCTAGATTGCCGCTGCGGTTTTGCCGGTTGCTGCCATGGTCGTAGGATATACAGGCGAAAGGCGAGGACGAAAGAACGCGACTCAAGATTCTCGCTTGCTGCGTCCCGTTTACGACGGCGGCTTCCGCATCGAGCCAACGTTTGCGATAGGCAAGCGCCAACAGGACGGCGCCGGTAACGCCGATTGCCGCTAACAACAGTCCCGGCAGATATACCGGTAGTCCGGCCAAGTTGTCTTCCCCCCAGCCAATCAGATCGAATCCGCCGCCTCCCGGATCCGACCAGATAACAGCCCGCCTCTGCGCGTCTTCCAGCCTCTTACAACTCACCCCTGACATGACTTTCCTACCGGTTTTGGAAGGAAAACATCAGAGGTCGAACGCCGTCCTTCTTGAAGAAAAACAATCCGCGTTCGGATTCACATCGAGAGTCTAAGGGTTTACGCGCGCCACGACAACATTCTGATACCCAACAGGCCGTAAAGAGCCTGATCGGAAATAAAAAAGGGGAGGCCGTATTCGACCTCCCCGATTCATCTCTTGGTCTTCCCTACCACCGTGAGTGGCCGCTCTTGCGGTGCGATCCAGGTTTGCCGGATCGTCTCAGACGGCAAGGAGGAACAAAATTAGTAACGGTAAGCTTCCGGTTTAAAGGGACCTTCCGCACCGACGCCGATGTAATCGGCCTGCTTACCGGACAGCTTGGTGAGTGTCGCACCGACCTTGGCGAGATGTAGTTCGGCGACCTTTTCATCAAGTTTCTTAGGCAGCACGTAGACTTCGTTCTTGTAGTTCGCGTAGTTCTGCCAGAGCTCGATCTGAGCCAGAACCTGGTTTGAGAAGCTCGCGCTCATGACAAAGCTCGGGTGGCCGGTCGCACAACCCAGGTTAACCAGCCGGCCTTCGGCCAGGACGATGATCTTTTTGCCGTCCGGGAACTCGATCTGGTCGACCTGCGGCTTGATGTTGTCCCACTTGTAGTTCCGAAGGGCCTCGATCTGGATCTCCGAGTCGAAGTGCCCGATGTTGCAGACAATGGCTCGGTCTTTCATGGCGGCCATGTGTTCGGTCGTGATGACGTCGACGTTGCCGGTGGCGGTGACGAAAACATCGCCGTACTTGCAGGCATCGTCCATGGTCACCACTTCGTAGCCTTCCATGGCGGCCTGCAGGGCGCAGATCGGATCGATCTCAGTGACGGCCACGCGGCAGCCGGCGTTGCGGAGGGAAGCGGCAGAGCCCTTACCCACGTCGCCGAAGCCTGCGACCACGGCGACCTTGCCTGCCATCATCACGTCGGTGGCGCGGCGGATGCCGTCCACAAGGCTTTCGCGGCAGCCGTAGACGTTGTCGAACTTGGATTTGGTGACAGAGTCATTGACGTTGATGGCCGGGACCTTGAGCGTGCCTTTCTTGGCCATCTCATACAGCCGCAACACACCGGTCGTGGTCTCTTCCGAAAGGCCGCGGACATCGTCCAGCAGCTCTGGATATTTTTCGTGCATGATTGCGGTGGCGTCGCCGCCGTCGTCGAGGATCATGTTGGGCTTCCAGCCGTCCGGACCGGTCAGGGTCTGCTCGATGCACCACCAGAACTCTTCTTCGGTTTCGCCCTTCCAGGCAAAGACCGGGATCTCGGCAGCGGCGATGGCGGCGGCGGCCTGGTCCTGGGTCGAGAAGATGTTGCAGGACGACCAGCGCACGGAAGCGCCTAGGGCTGTCAGGGTTTCGATCAAGACCGCGGTCTGAATCGTCATGTGCAGGCAGCCGACGATGCGGGCGTCTTTCAGAGGCTGGCTGTTGCCGTACTCCTCGCGCAGGGCCATGAGGCCAGGCATCTCGGTTTCGGCGATTTCGATTTCCTTCCGGCCCCAATCGGCTAGAGAAATATCGGCGACTTTATAGTCTGTGAATTCGACCATTGAATTTCTTCTCCGAACGCTACGCCGGCTCTGGGGGCGCCTGGGCGAATAAGGATTAGTGCATGGAAGCGCTGATGTAACAGCGAAAACCTGCGGCTTCAAGACCGCAAACGGCTTTGAGGGTCACGATTGGCTTCGCATCCAATACACTTGGCCTGGATTTCAGGTCGTGGCGGCCTCAATCGCGCATGGTCGATGTCTAATGGCTCTCATTGAAGTCGTCGAGCAGCGCGGCGATCCGCCCTGAATCATGCTGGTCCATGATTGCCATAGCCCGGTGGCTTGCGGCCCGGAGGTCGATCTTGAGGACCCGTTTTTTAACACGGGGCAAACCGGTGGCCGACATGGAAAGATCGCGCACGCCGAGACCGACCAGCAGAGCGGTAAAACGGGGCTCGCCCGCCATTTCGCCACAAACCGATACCGGGATGCGGGCGCGCAGTGCCGCTTCCACCGAGAACTGAATAAGTCGCAGGACCGCCGGATGCAGCGGGTTGTAGAGATGCGCGACCTGTTCTTCGCTGCGGTCGATGGCCAGGGTGTACATGGTCAGATCGTTGGTGCCGATGGCGAAGAAATCCACCACCTGCGCCAGGGCGTCGGCGGCTAATGCTGCACCGGGAATTTCGATCATGGCCCCGAGCGGCGGAAGCGGATCGGCGATGGCGACGCCCTGGGCCTTCAATGCCGCGGCTACGGATGCCAGAACCTTCTTGACCTCCTTGACCTCGGTCACGCTGGAAATCATCGGCAGGAGAATCCGAACCGGTCCATGGGCGCCGGCGCGCAAGATGGCCGAAAGCTGGGTCTCCAGCAGTGAGGGTTCTTTCAGGGACAGCCGGATTGCCCTCAGCCCGAGAGCGGGATTGAGGGCGTTGCCCATATGCCCGCCGAGCGAGGAGGTCAGCTTCTCACCGCCCACATCGAGCGTACGGATGGTGACGCTGTGTCCTTCCATGCCTTCGACGATGGTTCGCAGGCTCTCGTACTGTTCATCTTCGCCGGGCAGGTCTTCGCGGTTCATATACATGAACTCGGTGCGCAGGAGCCCCACTCCCTGAGCGCCTGCGGCCACCGCCTGGACCAGGTCTCTGGGCAGCTCGAGATTGGCCTGCAGACTGACGATCTGACCGTCGCGGGTTTTGGCCTCGACGTCTTTCAGCAATGCAAGAGAACGATACTCCCGCTCGATGGCCTCGCGCCGCAGCTTGTAGTCGGATAGCCGTTTTTCGGTCGGATTGACGATGACCAGGCCGTTGCTGCCGTCGACCAGCACCCGGTCGCCGGTTTTGATGCCCGCGAAGAGGCCGTTGACGCCGAGAACGGCCGGTAAGCCGAGCGAACGCGCCATGATGGCGGTGTGACCTTCGGCGCCGCCCAGGTCCGTCGCGAAACCGCCGATGCGCTTCGGGTCCATCAATGCGGTGTCGGCTGGCGTGATTTCCTCGGCAATCACGATGCTGCCGGGTGCCAAATGCTCGAAACCGCCGTACTCGGTCTTGGTCAGGTTGCGGACAATGCGCAAGCCCACTTCCCGAACTTCCTGTGCGCGCGCCCGCAGATAGGAATCGTCCATCTCGGCAAAATTCTTGGAAATCTCGCCGATCTCGGCCATGACCGCGGCTTCTGCGTTGAGCAGCTCACCGCGCATGCGCCGCTCCACCGCGCCCAGCAGGCTGTTGCTCTGAAGCATGTGGAGATGCGCGTCCAGCAGGTAGCCCAGCTCCTCTGCTGCGGCGCCGTGATAGGTCTCCGCTTTGGATTTGAGCTTACCGACCTGGCGTCTCGCCTTCTCTACCGCCTCCCGGAAGCGTTCTACTTCTTCCTCCAGCCCGGACTGCGGCACGCGGTACTCCAGAACCTGGATCTCGCCACTGTCGCGCAGATGGGCCGGGCCGACAATAATCCCAGGCGAAACGCCGAGGCCCTCGAAGACCCGTTCGCCGGCGGTCCCCGATTCGTTGTCGTTTTGCGGTATGGTCGTTTCAGTCTTCATCGAACTTGTTGGCGATTAAAGTCGTAAGCGCGTCCACAACGTCTTCGGCTGCCGGGCCGCTGGCGCGGAGCTCGATCTGCGTGCCGGGCGAAGCAGCCAGCATCATGAGGCCCATGATCGAGCAGCCTGAGACCTCTGTATCGTTTTTGCGCACCAGGACTTCCGCATCGTATGCGCCGGCGACCTTAACGAATTTGGCGGATGCGCGGGCATGCAGGCCGCGCTGATTCTGTATCGTAACCACACGACTGACCATGGCTTCGCTCACGACTGCTCGTTGGTCAGAAGCTGGGAAGCAACGTTGATGTATTTGCGTCCGGCGTCCTGCGCTTCCTTGACCGCGGCGTTCATGTCGTGGGTCTCCCGCAGGCTTGCCAGTTTGATCAGCATGGGCAGATTGATGCCTGCAATGACCTCGACCTCGCCGTAGTCCAGGACCGATATTGCCAAATTCGAGGGCGTGCCGCCGAACATATCCGTCAAAAGGACCACACCTTTGCCCTGATCGACTTTCTTTACGCTCTCGATAATGTCTTGGCGGCGCTGTTCCATATCGTCTTCGGCGCCGATACAGATACAGGCGATGTTCGGTTGTGGCCCGACCACGTGCTCGAGCGCATCGGCGAACTCTTCAGCGAGTCTCCCGTGTGTGACCAAAACCATTCCGATCATTGCTCGTCCTTTAGGCTTCTATGCTTCTGCGGGCGCATCTGTTGCGACTTTGCCTTCGCCCGATGACGGATTCACCGCGCGTTCGCGCTGAGATTCTCTTTTGATGTCCCTGTGAGTCAGACTGACCTTGCCCCAATGGACCGTCAGCCATTCGGCAAGCTGTTCCGCCAGCGCAACCGAACGATGCCGTCCGCCGGTACAGCCGAAGGCGATGGTCAGATAACTCTTACCCTCGCTTTCGTAGCGCGGCAGCAGTGGCTTCAACATCGCGGTCAGCCCCGAAAAGAACGGCACGAAAGCCGTATCTTCGGAAATATAGTCGACGACCGCTTGATCCTGTCCCGAAAGCGGCCGCAGATCCTGCACATAGTGTGGATTGGTCAGGAAACGGACATCGAATACCAGATCCGCTTCGCGCGGGAGCCCGAAACGATAGGAAAAGGAGGTGACGAAGATCGCCATGCCCGAAGCTTCGGAGAGGCCGAGCCGGCCCACGATCTGCTGGCGAAGTGCACCAAGCGTGAGGTTCGAGGTGTCGATGACACAATCGGCACGGCTGCGCAGAGGGAAAACCAGGCGCCGCTCGGCGGTAATCCCATCGTGCAGCGGCCGGTCTTGCGAGAGCGGGTGACGCCGGCGGGTTTCGGTGAAGCGGCGGCTGAGCACCTCGTCGTCGCAGTCGAGAAACAGCAGTTTGAGATCGAGGTTCTGTCGGCAATCCAGCGCGTCCAACTGTTGCAGAAAGGGCTCAACCGCGAAGTTGCGCGTACGGATATCGACACCGACGGCCACCGAGCGTTCAGCGCCCCCCTCGTCGATCATGGTCTCCAGCAGGTTTAGCGGCAGATTGTCGATTGCCTCGAAACCGACGTCTTCCAGGACGCTGAGCGCTGAGGAGCGGCCCGCTCCGGAAAGACCGGTCACCAAAACAACTTTTAAAGGAGGCGTCTCTTCAGACATCGCCGCATATTCCATCAACCCAAGACTGGCCATCGACCCGAAACTGGACCGAACCCACCGAGTCTCCTAATCGCGGTCCATAATAAACCTGCTCATATCCCGCACGGCAAGCCGCAGCTTCGCGGTCGCCGAGGCTTCGAAAGGGAACAAATCGAGACTGGGCAGGGAAAGGCCCAGGAACCTGCGGGTTTCGGGCTTGGGTAAGCGTTCGATCTTATCTGGTGCTGTCAGGTTTACACAGAGCGATAGCGGTGCAGATTCGAGATGGGGTAGGGGAACGATCCCGAGTCCGCGGACCTCCATGCGGCCGGCAATGGCCTCCGGCGGCGATGCCCAGAGCCTGTCATTGTGCCGCGAGAGAAGGGTTTGATCGTCCGAGACAAGCACCGCGCCCTGATCGATCAGTCGGAGCGCCAGATCGGATTTGCCAGCGCCGGAGGGACCGAACAAGAGGACAGCCGCGGTGTCTTCCGCCTCTTGCGGCAGGGCGACGCAGGTGGCGTGAAGCAGTAGCCCCTCGCTCACTTCAGGTCTCCTCGGCCGGTAGGGTGATTTTGAAACGCGTACCGGCCACGTCTCCGGAACCGGTGAAGCGATTTTGTGCTGATATCTGCCCGCCGTGCGCCTCGACGATCTGCTTGGAGATACTGAGTCCCAGACCGGAATGAGTGCCGAATTTCTCTGACTTGGGGCGCTCGGTGTAGAAACGGTCGAAGATCGCTTCCAGCTTTCCTTCCGGAATGCCTGGGCCTTCGTCGGAAATGGTCAAGATGATCTCATTGTCCTGACGCTCGGCATGCAGCCGGATCAGACCGCCGGGTGGACTGAAGGTGACGGCGTTGCTGATCAGATTGCGCAAGACCTGACCTAGCCGCCCTTCGATGCCCTGGACGATCAACGGCCGATTGTCGGAAACCTCGACCTGGAAGCGCGGTCCGTCCTCAGCTGTCGTGGCCCGGTGAACCTCGACCAGCGCGTCGAGCAGGCGACCGACATCGACCGATTCGGTTTGCGCTCGCGATAGCTCGGCATCCAGGCGGGAGGCGTCCGAAATGTCGGAGATCAGGCGGTCCAGGCGCTGAACGTCGTCCAGAATGATTGCCATCAGGCGCTTCTGTTGCTTGGGATCCTCAATTCGCGCCACAGTTTCCACCGCGCTGCGTAGAGAGGTCAGAGGATTCTTGATTTCATGCGCGACATCGGCGGCGAAACCTTCGATGGCATCGAGCCGGTTCCAGAGGGCCTCTGTCATATCGCGCAGGGCACCTGACAACTCGCCGATTTCGTCGCGCCGATAGGTGAAGTCCGGGATCTCATACTGGCGCCCCTTACCATAGCGGACCCGGTCGGCGGCTTCGGCGAGACGCACCAGCGGCCGCGCGATGATGCCTGCCAGATAGAGCGAGATCAGGATCGTCATGCCCAGCGCGACGCCGCAGACCATCAGGATGTCGATCCGCCGATCACGTACGGCGGCTTCGATATGGCTGCCCCCGGTCGAAAGCATGAGGGCGCCCAGGATGCGACGGTAGCGCTGCACGGGCACGGCAACCGACAGGACCAGATGCGCAGAACGGTCCTGGCGCACCATCCCTGGGCTGTCGCCGCGCAGAGCCCCGAGCACTTCTTCGTAGTCGTTGGCCTTTTGTATCGAAGCCTCACGGTAGAGCTCGAAGTTTTCCTGGCCGGGCAGCCAGTTGACGAGCCGGTCTATCTGACGTGCCATCCAGCCCATGGGGAGGCCGCCTTCCGGCGGCGGCAACTCGATGATCTGCACCTGACCGCCCGGTCCGATCAGCACATAGCTGTCTGCGATGATTTCCTTGTTTTCCTCGAAGAGGCGCGCGCGGACCCCGGTTTCCGGCAGCAGCACCCGCATCAGGCTGCGGGCTTGATCGGGCACCAGTTTTTCTTCGCCAATCTGGGCGGTCTCCACGGCGCTGTTGGCGAGACTGAGCGAGAAGGCGCGCGCCTGGATCCGAAGGGAGTCGAGTTCCGAGCCGATCAGCGATCGCTGATACTGCGTGAGATGGAGGAGCCCGAAGACAGGGATCAGCAGCACCAGCGTATTGAGCGCCAGGATCCGGCGGGTCAGCGGGGAGCGCCAGGAACGGCGCCAGCGCCGCTTTGCAACAGGGGCGGCGGCTTCCGGTTCTGCGGAGAGCGGTGTCGGACCGCTTTCTACCGCTTTTGGCTGGGCCGGGACTTCCTTGAGCTTGGCTCTGGCGAAATTTCTGAGGGCGCGAGCCGGAACCACCAGACGCGTCGCTTTGGCGCGCCGATCACTGTCAATGGTGATGCGCCGGTCACCGACGCCGGCCCGCCGCTCCGTCACTGCTCGCGGTACCGGTACCCCACGCCATAGAGCGTCTCGATCTGCGCGAAGTCGTCGTCGGCATCCTTGAATTTTTTGCGTAACCGCTTGATATGGCTGTCAATCGTCCGGTCGTCGACGTAGATCGAATCGCCGTAGGCCGAATCCATCAGTTGGTCGCGATTCTTAACGTGGCCGGGGCGCTGGGCCAGGGCCTTGAGGATCAGGAACTCGGTAACCGTCAGGTTGATCGGCTCGCTCTTCCAGGTGCAGAGGTGACGTGCCGGATCCAGCATCAGATCGCCGCGCACCAAGGGCGGTTCGACCCCTTCCTGCTCCGTTTCGTTCTGCGCCGCGCGCTCGCGCCTTAGCAACGCCCGGATCCGTTCGATCAAGAGACGCTGGGAAAAGGGTTTCGTGATGTAGTCGTCCGCGCCCATGCGCAGGCCGAGCACCTCGTCGATCTCATCGTCCTTCGAGGTCAGGAAAATGACCGGCACATTGGACGTCTGGCGCAGCCGGCCCAACAGTTCCATGCCGTCCATGCGCGGCATCTTGATATCCAGGACCGCCAGATCCACGGGATTTGCATTCAGGCCCCGCATCGCCTCGGTGCCGTCGTTATAGGTGCGCACCTTGAAGCCTTCCGCCTCCAGCGCGATGGAGACAGAGGTCAGAATGTTACGGTCGTCATCGACCAGGGCAATTGTCGGCTGCATCATCGTCTTTCTTTATAGTGTTTTTGACCCCCGGGGAACAACTTGCGCTTTTCCGGGGCAATTCTGTGGCTTTTCGCGCTCCAGTAATCGCCATTCTGTGGCGTTTTTGGGGCAAGCTGAAGGCGCAACCTGGATCATTGGTAAAGCCGCGATCGGACAAAAGCCCTCGATTCTCGAGAATCTGAGGGCTTTCCTGGTTAAGGCGCGCCACGGGGAAATGGGGACGGTCCCCTCCGCGCGACCACAGATTTGATACAAACAGGTGGCGGCTAGGTCTGTTATCTCTGTCTTAAGATATTGTTTTTGCTTGTCATATTTTTGAAACGCTCGTGACTGTCGGCGGAGAATGCTCTGCTGCCGGACAAATCACTGCGCGCGAAAACCGGACGGACTTCATGAAGGATTACAGAGCCGACATCGACGGACTGCGCGGCATTGCCGTACTGGCTGTAATCGCGTTTCACATCGATGAAAGTCTGCTCCCAGGCGGGTTCGCCGGTGTCGATATCTTTTTCGTCATCTCCGGTTTTCTTATATCCCGCAATATCTTAACTGAGATTTCGGAAGAACGTTTTTCGCTTCTGGACTTCTACCGCCGACGGGTAAAGCGCATCGCGCCGGCGCTTTTGGTCGTCATTGCCGCGACGTTGGTCTTCGCGCAGTTTTGGCTGCTGCCCGAGGATGCGGAGCGCGCAGCGGATTCGGCACTTTGGTCCTTGTTTTCGCTGTCGAATTTCTATTTCTGGCTCAACCTCGATAGCAGCTATTTCGCCGAGGCCAGCAACGAGTTGCCCCTGCTGCATCTCTGGTCGTTGGCCGTAGAGGAGCAATTTTATCTGATCTGGCCGTTGCTTTTGCTTCTGCTCTATCGCGCCGGACGAACCTCTAACTTGATGATTTTAATGATTATTATGGCTCTGGCGTCATTTCTGTACGCCGAGGTCGCATTTCATCAGGACCCAGCCTTCGCCTACTACATGCTGCCAACGCGGGCGGGTGAGCTGCTCCTTGGCGCGCTGGTCGCTGTGGCCGTGATGCGAGACGCAGGGCGCGTTGTTCCTGCCGCCGCGATGGCACCGCTGAGCTGGTTGGGCGCGGCACTCTTGGTCTCAAGTCTGGTGCTGCTCTCGGAAAGCCTCGTTTTTCCAGGCCTTTACGCCATCCCGCCGGCCCTCGGAGCTGCGCTTGTTATCCTGGCGGGACAGTATCACTCCGGCGGATGCGCGCGGCTTCTCGCATTCAAGCCTTTGGTTTGGGTCGGTCTGATTTCCTATTCCGCCTATCTCTGGCACTGGCCGCTTCTTGCTTTTCTGCGTTATGGCTACGGCGAGATTTCGGCCGTCATGGGCGTCGCCGTCTTTGTGGCGACGCTTTCACTCGCATGGCTGACCTACCGTTTCGTGGAGCAACCGGCCAGACATTCCAAGGCGCCCGCGGGGAAAATCATTCTTTCTCAATATCTTGTGCCTGCCAGCCTTTTGGCGTGCATCAGCCTGGGTGCCATGTACGTCGACGGTTATGGCAGTCGTTTTTTCTCCGATGCCTATCGGGCGGAACTACGAGATCTCCGGGCGATCAAGGCGCGAAGTTATCGCTTCAGCTATGTCTGCCAGGAAAAACGCCTCTCCGAAGCTGATCTGAAAAAGGAAGACTGCGTCCTGGGTGCAGACAATGCCCGCGCGCCAAGGGTCATTCTCTGGGGCGACTCCAACGCCAGTCATTATGTGGGGATGATTGCCAGTTTTGCCCGCGATGCCGGCTTTAAATTCCGTAATCTCGCCGTTGGCGCCTGTCCCGGCATCGACGGTGATCCGGCGCCTTTTGTGACTGCCGAACGCCTGTCCGATTGCCGGGCCTCACTTTCCATCGCGCGTCCAGGGCTTGAGGACTTCGACGTTGTCATTCTGTCATCCTCCTGGACGAGTTACGAAGGTTCGCGCGCTGGACTCATGCGGCGGGTCATGGCGACGGCGGAGCGTCTCGAACAATCCGGGAAGACCGTCATTCTCCTGGGCAAGGTTCCGACGATTTCGGGTTTTGATCATCGCTGCCAGGAAAAAGCACTCAGCATTCCCTTCCTCGACTGTCCGAACCCCCAGAATCCGGTGGCTTCCGACATCAAGGCGGTGAATATCGGCCTGCGGGCCTTTGCCGCGCGTCACGACAACATCGCCTATTTCGACGCCGCACCCTATCTTTGCCCGAAAGGAAATTGTGCTGCCTTCGACCGGACGGGCCTACAGGTCTATCGAGACTTTTCTCACCTGACCATGGCGGCTTCCTGGCGTCTTGGCCGAAGAATTCTCGAACATCAGGGCCTGCCGCTCGCCTTCGCCTTTATCAAGGAACCATCTCGGCAGTTGGCGGAAGAAAGGCGATAAACAGATAACTGGCTTCCAGTGCCTATCCCCTATGGTCATCGCTGGCCCGCGGCGCTAAAGATGGCGTCATGACCAACGAGATCCAAACCACCGATGTTGCGGTGATCGGCGCGGGCCCTGTCGGGCTCTTCGCCGTCTTCGAATGCGGCATGCTGAAGATGCGCTGTCATGTCATCGATGCTCTGGAAGGCATCGGAGGACAGTGCACGGCCCTCTATCCGGAAAAGCCGATCTACGACATCCCAGGCTATCCTTGTGTCCATGCTGCCGAATTGATCGATCAGCTTGAAATCCAGGCTGCTCCTTTTGATCCCGTCTTCCATCTGGATCAGCAGGTCGAAAGCTTGAAGCAGCATGACGATGGAGGTTGGTTGCTGGGCACCGGCAAAGGCACGCAAATCCATGCCCGCGCAGTGATCATCGCTGCCGGCGCCGGCGCCTTCGGACCGAACCGGCCGCCATTGGAGGGGCTTGAAGACTACGAGGGCAAATCGGTGTTTTACATGGTCCGGCGCCGCGAAGACCTACGCGGCAAACGCGTCGTGATCGCTGGCGGCGGCGACTCCGCAGTCGACTGGGCGCTGTCCCTTTCAGAAGTTGCCGAGAAGGTCTACGTGGTCCACCGCCGGGACCGTTTCCGCGCGGCGCCTGACAGTGTGGAGCGCATGCGCGCGCTTTCGGAGACCCCAAAACTCGACCTCATTGTCCCCTATCAGCTCTCCGGCTTGGAAGGCAACGGCGGACAGCTTTCAGCTGTTAAGGTCGCGACCCTGGATGGTGAGGAAAAGGCGCTGGAGGCCGATGTCCTGTTGCCATTCTATGGTCTGGCGACCTCGCTGGGGCCAATCGCGGGTTGGGGCCTGGATGCGGATGAACGGCAGCATATCGTCGTCAATCCAGCGACGAGTGAGACCAATCAGCAGGGAATTTTCGCGATCGGGGACATCTCGACCTATACAGGCAAGCTGAAACTGATCTTGACCGGGTTTTCCGAGGCGGCCATGGCGGCCCATGCCATTCACCGGCTTGTTTACCCTGAGCAGGAGCTGCATTTCGAGTATTCGACTTCCAAGGGCGTGCCGATCGGATAATCCTGATCGGCACACTGGAAGTCTCAAACAAAGCCGGCAACAGGAGCCGCCCGCAGCATGGCAGAGAAAGACGCAGCTGAAACGGAAACGACACCGGGCACGATCATCCGTGGGCTCATGCGATCGGCTGGGCAGGTCAGCCTTTCCACGTCCCTGGCCCGCGATGGATCCGGGAGACCTTACATTTCGCTGGCACTTGTCGCGCTCGATCAGGACGTGAGTCCTTTGTTGTTGCTTTCGGATCTGGCGGACCACACTGCCAACCTGAAAGCCAATCCCGAGATTGCCCTGCTGTTCGATGGCACCAGCGGCTATCGGGATCCCTTGGCCGGACCGCGCGCATCTGTGCTTGGACGTATGGAAGTGGTCGAGGACCAGCGTTTGCTGAAGCGTTTTCTGCGTCGTCACCCGGGTTCGGAGCTCTACGCCGGTTTCAAGGACTTCAATCTCTATCGCATGGAAGTGGAAAGCGCCCACCTCGTTGCTGGTTTCGGCCAGATTCACTGGGTCGGTGCGGCCGAGGTTCTGTTCGATGTGACCGGCACCGCCGCTTTGTCAACGGCCGAAGAGGACATCGTAAGCCACATGAACCAGGACCACGCCGATGCCGTGGACCTGATCGCGACCCGGATTGCTATGCGACCCGCAGCCAGCGAAGAAACGCCTTGGATTATGTCCGGCGTGGATCCTGAAGGCTGTGATCTGCGCTGCGGTGCGGATCTCACCCGAGTGACCTTCGATAAGACTGTAAGGGATGCCGAAACCGCGCGGGTCGAACTGGTGAGGCTCACGAAGCGCGCGCGACAGCGCATCAATCAAGAATGATGATCTCTTCATCGTCCTCGTTTTCCAGGATGACAACACTTTCCTGTTCTTCGATGATGAAGATACCGTCCTCTTCACCCTCGTCGATGATGACGTGGGTCGCGGAGCCCTCATAAAAGAGGAATTCCGGCTTGTCTGGCCAGTCTTCGACCACGACTACCTCGCCGTCGAAGAATTCTGCTTCGTCAGTCGGTACCCGCGCAACAATAACGGTTGGCAACGCGGCTGTATCCTCGATCGGGATCAGCGCGAGGCGCGTTTCTTCATCCCTGTCTGTCTGAATTTGCCAGGTACCGTCCGGTCGGCGGCAGGCCGTGCCATAGGCGTCCTGCTGCTGTCCCGCGATCGTAATCTCCGTTCGATATTCACGGCAGTAAACTTCGCTGGCTTTAGCATCGGAGACCATCATGGCGATGGAGAGGAGTGTAACGAAGAAGCCGATTGCGAAGACGGAGATGAGAAAACCGGTTTCCCATCGTGGCAATAGCTCTTTAAGGCTCGGCTGCAATTTGCAGACCTCCTTCTGTTGTTCGTTAAGCACTGGCATCGGGTTTTTCCTCCGCGTTTGGTTCGAAGGCGAGAATGTCTCCGGGCTGGCAGTCCAGTGCGTCGCAGATGGCGTCCAGGGTGGAGAAACGAACAGCGCGGGCGCGGCCGGATTTCAGTATTGAGAGGTTCGGCACAGTGATGCCGATCTGTTCTGCCAGTTGACTCAACTGCATCTTGCGTTGGGCCAGAACGACATCGAGATTGACGATGATCATGGTCTTTCCTTTTGGCCTCGCTAGATCAGGTGGTCCATTTCGTCCTGCAGTCGCGCGCCCTTTTCCATCACGCGGGCGATCAGCACGATGGCTATACCGCAGAGCAGGAAAGGCAGGGGCAGACGGATCTCGCGCACCAGTTCCCAATCGTCTCCCGGTTCTATATCGGTGGTAACCGCGACGAACTCCTGCATGATGTAGAGTTCTGTTAGGCTGTCGAGAACGGCGACCGCCGCGGCCATGCAGAAGAGCAAACCGATGTTCCGAATGCGCCGGGCGTTTTCCGGCGAAAAGATCTCTCCGCGCTGATAGGCGGCGAAAAGCCTTTCGATTTGAAAGACCAGCAAGCCGTAAAATGTCACGGTCATTAGGAACAGCAGGAGCCCGACCCACTCGAAACGTTCTTCCAACTCGTCGAGCAGGAGCTCTTGCTCAGTCTCCTCCTCTTCCTCTGCTGTGGTCTCACCCTGGCTCGCTTCGTCTTCAAGAGGGATCTCGTCTTCGCCCGAGATGACTCCGAGATTGATGCCATCGATTCCGAGCCAAACCGTCCCCTTGTCCAGAATCAGAGTGGCGAGAGTTGCGATTGTGATCACTCCGAGCAGAGCAAAAAGCCCCATTCGAATGCGTTGACTGAAGCGACTGATTTGATCGTCCAGGCCGTCCATCTTCTTCCCCGTGCGTTGTGTGACTGCTGCCTAGGTAACCAATGAAAATTCGAAATTCAATATAAAATTATCGATAAACAATAAAAAATAAGCGAAAAAAGGAAAATACATAGCGATTTTCAAAGCCTGAAAAACCGCTTTTAACCTGCCAAACCAGGCCCTTAGGCTGATAGGCGGGGCAAACATCCAATGATGCGACAGATATCGGAGCGCTCAGTCATTTAAGAAAACCGACCGAACGGCACACGCTGTGAGATGAAGTGGCGCTCGCACTGGCAGGGACTGCGAAAGCGATCCGACGACAGGCGACGGGTGAGTATTAGCGCGATAACGAAGGCACTCGAACGACAGAGCTCGAGAAGCCCATGAAACGGATCTTCAGTAACTATTAGTTTTAATTGATTTTTTCGATCATCTCGCCGCCTTCGAGCGGGATGATTCGGATGTGGCGTTCCTTCGTTCTTTCGGCCTCGGCTTTGTCGAGGCTTGTCTTACGGCAGTTTACGATGCCCACCAGTCCCTCGGCGTGACCCCGCTCGTCAAACAGCGGCAAGAGCAAGCGTTCACCGAACCAGGGGCGCGGCCATTCGTGGAATAGGCGACCCGAAACGATAGAGATCGCCGGCATTTCCACGCAGGCCAGAAAGTAGGAGGCAACGCGCGGATAGGCTTCGGGTTCGACAATTTCCTGAAGGTATTTGCCAATCAGGTTTTCTGAATAGCGGCTTGCTGCTTCGGCGCCGATTTCGCGGTAATAGAGCTGCCGCTCCTCAGGAACGAAGTCCATCAGCCAGACGTGGGTGCGTGCCGCGCCCAACTGATCCGGATCCAGATGGCGGCGACCGGGAGGATGAGACAATTGCCCAAGGCTGCGCCAGTGATTCAGAAGGACACGCGTTTCGTCACAGGTGATGTATTGGGCGGCTCTGATTGCGGCTTTCCGCCAGGAATGGGTTTGCGTGTAGGCCACAGCGCCGCGGCCTGGGAGTCGCCAGTCTCCGAAGCTATCGATCTCAAGTGCTCCTTTTATCTCGCAAGCGATATTAGATCACACATCTCTAAGAGAAGTAAATTGCCGCAAATCCGCATTTTTTCGCCTCCAGAAGCCCCTGCGTTTTGAGACTTCGCGCTTAAACACTTCGGGTTTTTCACTAAAATGCTAGCGTTTTAATAAATTCGGCAGTCGCGACAGGTAATGATCGCTTCCGCTTTGTGGAAATTATTTGATTAACTACGATCCGGACTCGCGTCCGCTTTCAAACTGAGATAACTCTGTACATACAAAAGCAGCGCATTCATTTCGCGGGCAGAGGCGATCGTTTAAGCCTGTCGAAACCAAGAATGTCGATAATATGGCCACGCAAAGGGAGATACGACGTGACCAATTTAGGCCCGGCCGTGAGCAGTTACGGCTTGGACAGGCATGCTGTCCGCAATTTCAACACTGCATACTGGAATCTGGATGCTCCGGCTCTTTACGAGATGTCGGTTCGGCGTGGCGACGGCGTTATTGCGCCAGGAGGGGCACTCGTGGTGCAGACCGGGCACCACACAGGGCGCTCTCCCAAAGACAAGTTCATTGTCGAGGAGCCTTCAACGAGTGGTTCTATCTGGTGGGGCGATGTCAATGTCGCGATCAGCCCGGAAAACTACGCGCGCCTCTACAGCAAGGTGCAGGCGCACTTTCAAAGGCGGGATCTCTTTGTTCAGGATGTCTATGCTGGCGCCGACGCAGACTACCGTCTGCGGGCTCGTGTCGTCAGCGAAAGCCCCTGGCACAGCCTTTTCGCGCGCAATATGTTCATTCAGCCGCCGCTGGAAGAACTCGCGGATTTCGCACCTGACTTCACGGTCCTTCATGCACCCTATCTCCACGCGGATCCTGAAACCGACGGTACCAACTCCGAATGCTTTGTGGTTGTGAACTTCGCGGAGCGTGTCGTGCTGATCGGCGGCACGATCTATGCCGGTGAAATCAAGAAGTCGATCTTTTCGATCCTGAATTACCTCTTACCTGATCGGGACGTGCTGCCCATGCACTGTTCCGCCAATATCGGTCCGGATGGTGATGCGGCGATCTTCTTCGGTCTTTCAGGCACGGGAAAAACAACGATTTCGGCAGATGGCAGCCGCACACTGATCGGCGATGATGAGCATGGCTGGTCTGGCAGCGGTGTCTTCAATTTCGAAGGTGGTTGCTACGCGAAAGTGATCAATCTTTCGCCTGAGGCTGAACCTGAGATCTATGCTACAACCCAGCGTTTTGGCACGGTGCTCGAGAATGTCGTGATGCATCCTGACAGCCGGCAACTGGACTTCAACGATGGCAGCCTGACGGAAAACACCCGTGCCAGCTATCCCATCGATTTCATTCCAAATGTTTCGGCGGATGGTTGCGGCGGACAGCCTCAGAACATCGTCATGCTCACGGCGGACGCTTTTGGCGTGCTACCGCCGATCAGCGAGCTCACGGCGGAACAGGCCATGTACCACTTCTTGTCCGGCTACACCGCCCGCGTCGCCGGTACGGAAAAAGGGGTGACGGAACCCAAGGCCACCTTCTCTACCTGTTTCGGTGCGCCCTTTATGCCGCGGCACCCATCGGTCTATGCCCGGATGCTCGGCGAAAAGATCAAGAGCAGTGGCGCCAAGTGCTGGCTGGTCAACACCGGCTGGACCGGCGGTGCCTACGGGACCGGGCAGCGCATGAGCATTGCCCATACCCGGGCGATGGTGCGTGCCGCCCTAGACGGCAAGCTGGCTGGCGTGAATACCGCGCGCCATCCGGACTTCGGCCTACTGATTCCCCAGAACTGCCCTGACGTTCCGTCAGATGTCCTGGATCCTCGCCTGACTTGGGCGGACAAGTCCTCCTACGATCAGACGGCACGGGAACTCACGCGCCGCTTCGCCACGAACTTCAAACAGTTCGAGGCCTATGTGGATGAGGACATCAAGGCGGCCGGTATCCACGAGGCGGCCTGATCTGCCAGCGCCGCCTCGGCTCTTCTTGCGAGATTTGAGTTAGCTGAACGGCCTCCGCAAAGCGGAGGCCGTTTTCTTTTTATAAACCAACGAGCTGCCGTTGGGCGTGCGGCATGAGAAGCGCCTTTTTTGTACGAAATTTTATCTGCATTACCATGCATCCGTGACATCGTTGTGATATAGTAAAAACTCTCGGCTGCGAGGCGGGTTTGTTAAGCTCACGTTAAGGTCTCAGGCGTTTAGTTGATGGCGTCGGAAGCGACACCAAACCCCGCGCTAGAGGATCGACGGAATATGCAGCTCAGAGGCACGATAACTTCTTCCACCGCTTTTTTTGCCTGGACCGGCCGCCTGATCGAAGGAACCGACCGACTGATCGAGGGCCTGCGTGAAGAGTTTCACGCCATTTACTTCCAGGAACAGGATCGTGCTTTTCTTGCCACGTCGAAGGGTATGAGCTACGCGCCTTTGGACGATGCTTACTACGACGATCATCCCTGTCTCAGCGACGCGCGCAAACCGACGACCCACTAGTCCTTACACCTGCAAAGGAAGGTTCCCGCTCCGAGCGACTGTAGCGTCTTGTTCCCCGAACACACGCAGATCGAGATCCAGAGAGCAAAAGGCTTTAACCCCCCAGCCAGTGGAACCGAGCGGCTTAATCCCGGAGCCTATTGCCCAGCTTCGGGATTAAGCTTTTTCTAGAGCATATTCCGACCACACGGGATCAATTTGATGGGCTTTGAAGTTTCATTCGGCAAGGCGCGGGGCGCGGCGCGATGCAGCGCATCGGGCAAGCGTCGCAACGCTGCCGATGAGCCTTCAAAGCCCACCGAAGGCCGGATTCTTTTTCGTTCTGACCTGAGAAGAAAGCTTCGACATCATCACAGCACGGGATGAGAAACCACGATTTTTGAGATTTCTGTGTGAAGGCTTGTCACTGGTGACAACAAACGGCTGTGGCAAAAATACTTGAAGGAAATCTTTCTGGACATCAAAAACGTGCTAGACATGGTGAAAACGAATTGAAGGACAACAAACGAATTCAAACAGCTGAGAAACCTCATCTCTGAGATGCGACACAGTTTTACCCACATTCCTCAGAATGACACAAACTGCACTAAGTCACACCAACTAAGATATGACGATCTCACGCTAACAACTCATGCACAGTGTGCTCATCAGGGATGTGATCTTCACTGCAAACAGGTGATGAGCCAGGAGACACTTTCTGATTTTGACGATTCTTTCCTACCAACTTTCTCCGTTCCCGTTCTTCCTTCTTTCGATCTAACACTAACTGTTCATCAGCTAATTGGTACTGGGCTGTGCGCAAAACTGATCGAAGAAGATCCAACGGTTCTCCCTTGTCTTTTGTCAAACCGTCTGCAACCATACGATCTGTGGGAATCCACCGTGGTTCCAACTTGGTTCTCGCAATGGATTGTCGAATCACTGCGATATCAATGGCAACACGCTTGTCATCCAAGGTACCACCCGTTCCTAAAGTGATGAGATGATCGTATAGTGACCTACAATCAGTCATTCCTATGGGGGACCGCAAACTAAGCATGTGATCGACTCTATCCAATGAGAAGGGCCCCTCCAAGGCCTCCGCAAGGATTAAGGAACACCACTCTGCGATTCCAGAGGTTGATGCAAAACATTGGGCCTCACCCGCTAATGTGGACGATACTACCCTTGGGAGTTTGTACGATTTCCAACCGACAACTATAACAGGAGAATCAACACCATTTCTCAACTGATCACTTGTCAGACCTACAATCCAACCTCCTTGGGTACGGTGATTGACTGCGTTTGCAAAGGCAGCATCTGACCAAAAGCAAACAGTGAGTTCTTTCGGCGGAATGAATGGAACAGTGATCTCGAGGTCTGCATGTTGTCTGGCTCGTCTCACTGCTTGATTGGCTAAAAGCAAATGTTCAACTGTGGGATTGGGAAATGATTGTTGTGAAATCGATGTTTGCACAGCTAAATCGGGACGTGACTGTCCTGACAACCAACCGAGTGCTCCATTCACGGCACGAAGGGCGGCCATCTCACGATCGGTAGCGAGTTTCCAATGCTCCCGGGATCTCTCTTTGGAAAGCTTGATTGGTTGAATGTTGTTTGCGTAATCTTTCTGATTGTATTTTATGACTTTGGTTTTGGGACACTGAGAATAGATGACTCCCAGAAATTCTCCTTCACCAGATCTCCACTTCCTGAAAGGAAAGCGATCCCGGAGCTTTTGGATAGCCGCATCATAGTGGCTACCCATGCCTCCAGTGATGGTGTCATCAACGTGAGCTCCCATGACTCCCTCAAGTTTACCACCTGGTCCAAAACAAAAGTACAAACAGCTGTCAAAACGAGACTTGGTAAAACCTACACTTTGAGCAACAGTGTCAAATTCCTTGTACCAGTTGTGAGGGGCATCATTTGCACTGTAGATGTTTCCCAGAACCTGTACCAGACTTCCATGAGGAATTCCCGGAACACCTCCTGGAGGAAGTTCTGCATACACTGGATTTGCTGCACATTGAGCCTTGACATCTGCCTCTAAGAAGGCGCCCTTGATATCCCCTAACTTCATGTCCCACTTGAAACTCACGATCAGTTGGAGTAGTATGTTACGACCTAACTGCGACAAAGTT